>NZ_CADIJX010000001.1 GCF_902859625.1 Achromobacter pestifer
TGGACGCTGGTAACGGCGACAACACGATCCTGCTGGACACGGTGACGGTCGGTGGCGACACCACGATCACAACCGGCTCCGGCGTGGATCAGATCAGGTTGGCGGATTCCGACTTCTTGGGGCATCTGTCCGTGGACTCGGGTGCGGGCGACGACAAGATCTGGATGACGCAGATTCTGTTGGCCAGCGGTGCGACGGTGCTGGCCGGCGAAGGCGACGACTATGTCTACCTGTCGGCGCGCGCATTGGCTGGCGGCATTGCGCTGCATGGCAATGATGGCAATGATCTGATCGTCTTGGATCAACTGCCGTCCTTGACCAGCCAGCAGGGAACGCCGGGCGTGACGGATCGTATTGATGTGGACGGTGGCCGTGGCGCCGATCACGTTATCGTGAACCTGAGCGAAGCGCTGACGTCGATTCTGATCAACGTCCACGACTCCAACGACAACGGCGTGGAAAACCTGTCGGACGTCAATAAATTGACGATCAACGGCACCACCCAGGACGAGAGTTTCCTGGTGCGCGCGAACTATGTGGCAAAGATCACGCCGCAGGGCGCGGGCTATGCCGACCAGGTTCAACGGGTGAATTACGACCGAACCATGACGGGCGGGTTGCGCCTGAACGCCGTGGATGGCGGCAACCGCTTCTATATCGATGACACCAGCACGTATGTGGTGATCGACGGCGGCCTGGGTAGCGATGCGTCCAAGCACAACGAATATCAGGTCGGCCAGCTTTATGCGTTGGACAGACAGTTCCCCAATGTGGCGGCCGGCGACGACATCGATACGGTGCTGACCACGCAAGGCTATCTGTCGCGAGGCAACAGCTTTGGCATGACGCTGTACGGTGCGGAAAACAGCAGCAACGTGTTCCGCATCTACAGCAATGCCGCGCCGTTGGCGCTCTATGGCGGCAAGCGCGACGACGAATTCATGGTCTACGCCTTCAAGGAGGCATCACGCGATGCGCGCGGTGAGCGCGGCTATGTCATCAACGGCCCGGTGTCGATCGAGGGCGGCGAAGGGCTCAATACCTTCACCATGCTGGGCTCGGAAGACGACGATGCGTTCGTGCTGACGCAGGAAGGCATCCGCGGAGCAGGGCTGAACACCAGCTACCAGAACATTCAGCGGGTGAACCTGGACGCACGTGAAGGCAACGACCATATCTACGTGCTGTCCACCCGCAGCAATGTCATCACGACGCTGATTGGCGGCCGTGACAACGACACCTTCGATCTGTCTGGTGACGTGGCAGGCAACACCATCGTGACCGGCCGCAGTGGCTCGCGCGACGTGTTCGATGGCGCTCAGCCGGTCAATATCACGGCCCAACCCGGCCAATTGGACGCGAACGGCGGCAATACCCTGTCGCTGTCGGTGAACCTGGACGCGGCGGTGTTGCCGCGCCCGGCTAGCGGCCAGGCCTATGTGTCGTTGAGCAGCGCCATGGTGGCCTCGGCCCTGTACGGTTCGCTGTCGCAAGGCACGGGGCTTTCCCCCGCTGACTCGCTGGCAACTGCCATGCAAAGCTTGCAAGGACGCGGCCTGCTGCTGTCCACCGACGGCGGCCTGACCTGGCACCAAAGCGTGGTGGTGGCGTTTGACGCCAACGGGGTTGGCGCACAGGCGTGGGGCGCGACCCAACAGGTGTTGGTCAAGATCGAAGACGGCGCGGGCGTCGGCTTGCCGCCGCTGAGCTTGGCGGGCCGCGATCTGCACCTGTCGGCGTCGCTGTTCACGACGTTGCCTGGTCTGCACGACGTGGCGTTGCCGCCCATCCTGGTTCAAGTGGCTGACCCGGCCTATGCCGGCCCGCCGAACGAACCCGGCAAGGTGCGCAACCCCCGCGCCACGGATCAGCCGATCATCACGGTGGATCCGGTCACTGGCGTCAGCTACGCGAACTACGGCGACCAGCCGCATGATGTCTCGGGCATTCAAGGTACGTTGCTGATTGAGGGCGGCACCCTGGACCGCCCCGACTACGACAACACGCTGCACGCAGGCGTGGGCTTGCCCGATGAAACGGACGGCGTGCTGGGTGCGCGTTATGACGGCGTGGCGTCGACCGCGCCGGTCAATGACCGCATCCGGGTCTTCAATGACGGCACCACGACCGGCCAGAGCGGCATGCAGGACCAAGTCGACAACATGGGCGGTCTGGATCGCGTGTACGACGGCAAGCAGGCATCGGACTTTGGCCGCATCACCGGCCTGGGCATGACGCCGGGCGTCGGCAGCGCAGGCGGTACGGTTCAGCAGTCCGGGCAGGGCGGCACGCACGTGTACGACCGAGGCGTCATCTTCCACGGAGTGCAGTCTGTGAACACCATGCTCGGCCAGGGCGACGACACCTACACGGTGCGTCACGCCACGGTGGGCACGGTCACGCTGGTGCAAGGCGGTGGAGGCAACAACCTGCTGGTGGCAGAAGGCAATACGGTTGGCGGCACGGATCGCCCGGTGTTGCTGTTCGGTTCGACCAGCCAGGACGATGCCTACTACACCGCGTTGCCTGGACAACGCCAGGCGGGTCAGGCGCTGCACTTCGGCGCGGCGGGCAACAACGTGCTGGACGCGCGCGGCACGACGCAGGGCGTGATCCTGTACGGTGGCGCGGGCAATGACCTGATTCTTGGCGGCTCGGGCAACGACCTGATCGCGGGCGGCGGCGGCAACAACGTCATCCATGCGGGCCAGGGCAACAATATCGTGTTCGGCAACGCCGGCATGAATATCGACCTGTCCACGCCGATGAACATGAGCACGGCCGCACGCGCCGATCAGCAATCGCTGGCGGCGTTGACCCTGGTCCTGACGCCCGAACAGGCGGCGGGGCTGGCGGTGGGCGCTTCGGCCGATCAACTGGCGGCCGGCGGCAATACGATCACGGCGGGCGACGGCAACAACATTGTGTTCGCCAACTTCGGCCGTATCGTGACCGTGGAACCCGTGAACTACCTGCGCAACCGTGGCGATTTCATCGATGCGGCGGCGCCGGGCACGGACGCGCGTTACCTGGCAGGTACTGGGCTGCTGGTGCTGGAGAACATCAATCTGCCGTCCGGGGGCGTCAATGCCATTACGGTGGGCGCTGGCCGCAACGTGTTGTTCGGCGGCATGGGGGATGACGTCATCCGCGCCGTGGGTGCGGGCGGCTTCAACTTGATCGCTGGCGACGGCGCCCGGGCGTTGTTCACGGCCGGCGGCCGGATCGCCATGTTCGAGTCGACCCACCCCTCGGTGGGCGGTGCCGACAATCTTTACAACAACGGCGAAGGCGTGATGATCGGCGGCATGGGCGCGGACCAGCTGGAAAGCGGCCTGGGCAACAACGTGATGTTTGGCGACAACGGCCGGGTCGCACTGGTCAATGATCGCATGCGCCTGATCGAGACCATCGACATTGCCTTCGGCGGCAACGACATCCTGTTGGCTGGCCCGGGTAGCAACACCATGCTGGGCGGGATCGGCGCGGACAACTTCCGTGGCAATCTGTCCAAGGATGTGATGGTGGGCGACTTCGCGGCGATCTACATCGAACCGGAAAGCGGCCGCATCATCAACCTGACCCGCTTCGGCCAGGGCGGAAACACGCCCGACCTGATCACCCGGGCGATGGAAGATCTGTTCTCGTGGAACGGCAATTTCGGCGATTGGCAGCGTCCGGTGTTCGGCGCATTGTCGACGCGCTGGGGGGCCGACGCCTATCTGAACGCCAACGGTCAGGATGCGGTAGACCAGATCCGCCTTGGCGCCACGCGGCCGGATATCGTGATTGACGGCGTGGGTGGCGGGCTTTCCGACTATGCGTCGTCGGGCGCGGCGGACGAGGTGATGGTCCGGTCGGATCAGACGGTGCAGGACGGCGGACAAGGCTATCCCGCCCAGCCGAAGCCGGCTGCCAAGAAAGCACCCGAAACGAAGGCGCCGGACGCCAATCCGTCTGACGCGACGCCGGCTGAGCAACCTGCCCAAGCAGGCCAGGACGATCAGAAGACAACGATGCTGGACGCCGATGCGGCAATCGAACAAACTGGCGACCAGCCAGCGATGCAAGCGGACGCAGACCGGGCAGACACTCACGCCGAACGGGTGGCGATGGCGGCAGGGGTCGGGCTGCTGGGCTTGAGCGGCGTACTGGGCACGGCGGGCAGCGCCACGGTCGTGTTCAATTCAAAAACCAATACCTGGGAACCGAAGGCCGCGCGCAAACGTGGACTGAGCGTCCGGCGCGAGGCGCCCCAGCTTACGGAGATTGGAAGCGAGGATGAATGATGCAGTTGTGCCCGCGCAGGTAAAACGCGCGGATCTGGCCTGGTGGTCGGCGCTGTCGGCCACCAGTGACCGCCAATCCTTCCTGGATGCCTGGCTTGCCTTGCAGGCTGGTCAGCTGGCGGGCGTGCGTCATGCGGCGCTGATCCTGGGCGAGCCGGACACCGGCCCCTTTGAAGCGGTGTCGCAGTATCCGGCGGGCAGCCGCGCCGGTGCCGCGTTCTATGGCGCGGTGGACGAATCCTTGCAAGGCCGCGAAGTGGCGGTAGCGGCAGACGGGAATGCGCTGGTGGTTGCGTATCCCATCGTGCTGGCCGGACGCATCCATGGCGTGGCTGCCTTTGAGACGTCCATGCAGGCCCCCGAACCGCTGGTGCAAGCCTTGCGGTGGGGCGCGGGCGTGCTGGAGTTCTGGCTGTTGCAGCATCAGGAAACCGATAGCGCGCAGACGGTCGAACGGCTGATGGTCGTCATCAATAGTGTGGCGCGCGCCTTGAAGGAAGGGCAATTCAAGGATGTCGCCCTGACCTTGGTCACTGACCTGGCGACCCGGCTGGAATGCGATCGCGTCAGCATCGGCTTTCGCCAGGATGGCCGCTCCAAGGTGTATGCGTTGTCGCACAGCAGCCGGTTGGTGCAGAACATGAACCTGATGCGCAGCGTCGCCGAAGCCATGGACGAAGCCATCGACCAGAACACGACGCTGTGCCTGCCGCAGGACGAAGCGCGCACCATTCAACTGCGCGCGCATCAGAAGTTGGCGCGTGAGTTCGGCAACCGGAATGTGCTGACGGTGCCATTTTCGCCCGAGGACGAGGCGCGCGGCGCACTCGTGTTTGAACGGCCTGACAATCAACCTTTCGACCGGCCAAGCATCGAGCTTTGCCAAAGCGTGGTGTTGCTGGCAGGGCGCGTGTTGTATCAGCGTCTGCAACAAGAGCGCCCCTTCTGGCGTAAATGGCGTGATGGCTTGCTGCGAGAATCGGGCCGGCTGCTAGGCCCGCGCCACATTGGCCGCAAGCTGGGCGCCGTGGCATTGGTGGCGCTGGTGGCATTTGCCGTGTTCGCGCACGGCCCATACCGTATTAGTGCGACCGCTACCGTGCAAGGCGTGGTGCAGCGTGTGCTGGCGGCCCCGTTTGACGGCTATATCAGCGAGGCGACCCGCCGGGCGGGGGATGACGTCAAGCAGGGGGATGCGCTGGCCGCGCTGGACACGCGCGAGACGGAACTGGAATTGTTGCGCGCGGGCAATCTTGAGGTGCAGTACCGCCGCCAGGCCGAAGAGGCCTCGGCGCGCGGTGACAGTGCGGCCGCTGCCATTGCCCAAGCGCAGGCCCGCCAGGCGATGGCGCAGATCCAGTTCTATCGTGAACAGATCCAGCGGTCGACCCTGCGCGCGCCGTTCGACGGCGTGATTGTCAGCGGTGATCTGAGCCAGCAACTCGGCGAAGCCGTCAAACGCGGGCAGGAACTCTTCAAACTATCGCCACCGGACGGTTACCGGCTGTGGCTGGACGTGGAAGACCGCCTGATCGACGACGTGTCGGTGGGCCAGACCGGCCGGGTCGCGCTGGCCGCCATGCCGGACAAGCAGATCCCGTTCACGGTCACACGCATCGTGCCGTTGGCTCAGGTCCAGGAAGGCAAGACGGTATTCCGGCTGGAAGCCAGCCTGGACCCTGCGTCGGCACCGGCTTTGCGTCCAGGAATGGAAGGCGTGGGCCGGATCGACATCAACGACCGCCGCTACGTCTGGATCTGGACGCACGGATTTTTTGATTGGCTTCGCCTGAAATGGTGGGGCTGGTTCGGCTGACGAGCAAAAGATGTCTGGTACCGCGCTCTATAGCAATTCCTGGCACCGGGTGAGCACGCTGCGCCCGCGGCTGCGTTCGCATATCCATATCCATCGTCACGTCTACCGTGGCGAGGTCTGGTATGTGATGCAGGATCAAAGCAACGGCGAATTCCACCGCTACACGCCCGAGGCCAACCTGCTCATCAGCCTGATGGACGGGCGCCGAACGGTGCAGGAGATCTGGGAGATCGCCTGCGGCCAGCTGGACGACGACGCCATGCCGCAGGACGAAGTCATCCGCCTGATGGCGCAGTTGCATCGCGCCGACGTGCTGACGACCGACCGCGCGCCCGACGTGCGCGATCTGGTTGAACGCCGCAAGCGTCAGCGCATGCAGAAGATCAAGCAATACATCGGCAACCCCAGCGCGCTGAAGCTGCCGCTCCTGGACCCCGACCGCTGGCTGACGTCCGCCTTGCCGTACTACCGCTGGTTGTTCACATGGGTGGGTGCGCTGTTGTGGCTGGGGGTGGTGATTGCGGGCGCGGCATTGGGGGCCATGCATTGGCAGACATTGACGCACAACATCTGGGATCAGGTCTTCTCCACCGGCAACGTGCTGGCGATGGCGCTGGTGTATCCCATCGTCAAGGCCATTCATGAACTGGGCCACGCCTGCGCCGTCAAGGCGCGCGGGGGCGAGGTGCACGAGATCGGACTGATGTTCCTGCTGCTGGTGCCCATCCCGTATGTGGACGCTTCCGCTGCCTCGGCCTTCGCCGACAAGCGCTGGCGCATGTTGGCGGGCGGCGCGGGGATTCTGGTCGAATTGTTCCTGGCGGCGGTCGCGATGATCGCCTGGACGCAATTGGAACCGGGGCTCGGGCGGTCGCTGGCTTATACGGTCATCATCTTGTGCGGGGTGTCGACGCTGTTCATGAACGGCAATCCGCTGCTGCGCTACGACGGCTACTACGTGCTGTCGGACGCCATCGAGATCCCCAACCTGGGCCAGCGGGCCAATAGTTACCTGGGCTATCTGTTCAAGCGCTATGTGATGGGCCTGCGCGGTGTGGAAGCGCCCCGTGCCACGCCGGGCGAACGTGTCTGGTTCGTGGGCTACGCGCTGCTGTCCTTCGTCTACCGCATGTTCATCATGTTCCTGGCCATCTTCATCATGGCCGGTCAGTTCTTTTTCTTCGGCGTGCTGCTGGCAATGTGGGCGCTGTTCAACACGATCGTGATGCCGTTGTGGCGGTTGGGGCGGCAGTTCTACGCCGACCCGCAGATCCAGGCGCATCGCTTCCGGTCATACGTGATTTGCGGGTTGTGCGTGTTGGGCGTCTTGGGGCTGGTGGGCGCCGTGCCGATGCCGTCGTCGACAGATACCGAAGGCGTGGTCTGGGTGCCGCCCACGGCGCAGGTCAGGGCGCCTGTGGCCGGATTCGTGCGGGCGCGGCAGGCAGCCGACGACGCGCCCGTGGGGGCGGGGGCGCCGCTGATGGCGCTGGAAAACGATGAATTGATCCGCCGCGACGCCATGCTCGCTGCCCAGGTGGATGAATACCAGGCCCGCTATGTGCAGGCCTATGCGCAGAACCAGGTGCAGGCGGCGATCATGCGCCATCAATGGACCAGCTTGCAGACCGAGCGGCGCGCGATTCAGGAGCAAGTGCAAGGGCAGCAGGTGCGTAGCCCGCACGCTGGACGTTATGTGTCCGCGCAGCCCGAGGACATGACGGGCCGTTACGTGCAGCGCGGCGAGCTGTTGGGTTATGTGTTGACCGATGCCGAAACGGTGCGAGTGGTGGTGCCGCAGTCCAGCCTGGAGCGCATACATCGGTCGCTCAAGAGTGTGCGCGTGCGGCTGGTGCAGGATAGCGGCCAGGAGTTCGTGGCGCGGATTGCCCGCGAGGTGCCGGCCGCCACCGATGAACTGCCCAGTCTGGCGCTTAGCTTGCAGGGCGGCGGCAGTATCGGCGTAGACCCGCGCAAATCGCAGGAAGGGCGGGCCAAGTCGTCCGAAAACCTGTTTGTGATGGATCTGGCCTTGCCCGATGACGCGCCGCGCGCCTATCTGGGCGCGCGTGTTTACGTGAAGTTCTCGCACGAACCCCGGCCGATCGCGCTGCAAGCATACGACGCCGTCCGGCAGATGGTGCTGCGGCAGTTCCGGTTCTGACATGCACGCCTTCGCCGCCCTGAACCCAGACCCGCTTTATCCCGAAAAGGAAAGCGAGCGCCACGCCAACAAACTCGAAGCCTGGGGCACGGGCGCGTTGCGCTGGCTTGGCCGCAAGCGGCGCGAGCCTCTGTGGCGCACTCGCCGCATCTTGAGCCGGGTGCACGCGGAAACCCAAGCGCTGGGCGACATCGACCTGGCGCAGGTGCGCCAGCGGGCGGATGAGATCGCCTTCGATCTGCGCCGCAATGGCATTACCCAAGCCAGTGCGGCGCGCGCGTTTGCCCTGATCCGGCAAGCCAGCCGGCTGACCTTGGGCAAGGCGCATTTCGATGTGCAGCTTCTGGGCGGCTGGGCCATGCTGCAAGGCATGGTGGCCGAAATGCACACCGGCGAGGGCAAGACGCTGACGGCGACGCTGCCGGCCGCCACGGTGGCCATGGCCGGCCTGCCGGTGCACGTCATCACCACCAACGACTATCTGGTCGAGCGCGATGCGCAGATCATGGGGCCCATCTACGAGGCGCTGGGCCTGTCGGTGGCCTGGGTCAGCATGGAAATGGATATTCCGACGCGGCGCAAGGCCTATCAGGCGGACGTGGTCTATTGCTCGAACAAGACGCTGGTGTTTGACTACCTGCGCGACCTGATCGTGCTGGACAGCGACAAGGACGAAGACGCGCTGCGGCTGGAGCGGCTGCGGGGCGAGCGTGGCAGGCTGGGGCAGCTGTATCTGCGCGGCCTGTGCTTTGCGATCGTTGATGAGGCGGATAGCGTGCTGGTGGACGAGGCACGCACTCCGCTGATCATCTCGGGCGTGCAGGAAGACGACACCACCCAGGTGACGCGGCAGGCGATGACGCTGGCCCATGGCATGGACCCCGCCCATTACCGCCTGCTGCGCGGTGAACGCAGGGTGACGTTGACCGAGCTGGGCCGTGAACATCTGCGCGCCGAATGCGCCGCGTTGCCGGCACCGTGGAGCATCCCCTTCCGGCGCGAGGAACTGGCGCTTAGCGCGTTGACCGTGCTGCATCTTTACAACCTGGACGAGCAATACATCATCCGCGACGAGAAAATCATGGTCGTGGACGAGTTCACCGGCCGCGTCATGCCTGACCGGTCGTGGGGGCAGGGCTTGCACCAGATGCTGGAACACAAGGAAGGGCTGGAACTGAGCGAACCGCGCGCCACGCTCAAGAGCATCAGCTATCAGCGCTTCTTCAAGCACTATCTGCTGCTGTCTGGCATGACGGGCACCGCGGCGGAAATTCGCGCTGAATTGGGCCGGGTCTATGACCTGCCCGTGGTGCGCATTCCCACGCATCGCAAGTCGCGCCGCCGTCATGCACCCGATACCGTCTTGCGCAGCGTGGACGAAAAATGGGCGGCGGTGCGCGACCGGACCCGCATCCTGCATCAGCAAGGCGTGCCGATCCTGATCGGCACGCGCTCGGTCGCCGCCTCGGAGCAGATTGCCGAGGTACTGATCCAGGCTGGCTTGCCCGCCGTGGTGCTGAACGCCAAACAGGATGCTGACGAAGCCGACATGATTGCGCGGGCCGGTGAAATCGGCAGCATCATGATCGCCACCAACATGGCGGGACGCGGCACCGATATTCCGCTGTCCGACGCCGCCCGCGAGGCGGGCGGCCTGCATGTCATCCTGACCGAGCGTCATGAGTCTGCCCGCATCGACCGGCAACTGGAAGGGCGCTGCGGCCGTCAGGGCGACCCGGGACATGTAGAGGCCATTCTGTCGCTGGAAGATGCCGTGTTGGACAGCGTCAACGGCAGCGCCTGGGCCGAGCCCATGCAGGCGTTGTGCGCCGCCCGCGCCAATGGGCGCAATGGCCTGGCCGCGCGTTGGTTGCGTTTCGCTCAGGCCCGCACCGAAAAAAAACTGGCCCGCGAGCGCCGCCACATGGTGGCCGCGGATGAAGAACTTGAAAACTCCCTGTCCTTTTCCGGGCAAGGGGACTGATACGCAAAATCCCATGCCTATGACACTACGCTTTCGACTTCTCTGCCCGGCGCTGCTGGGCGGCCTGCTTGCTGCCGCCGCCAATGCTCAGGGCCTGCCGCCCGATGCGCGCCTGCCCGTGCTGGCGGAGCCAGCATTGTCCACGCAGGGTGACAATTTGCAGGCGCCGATGGCCTGCCTGATCGAACCATTCCAGGTGTCGGAATTGGGCAGCGCCTCTGCTGGCGTGTTGAGCAACGTGCTGGTGCAGCGCGGCGATGTGGTCAAGAAAGGCCAGGTGGTGGCTGAATTGAACACCAGCGTCGACGAAGCCACGCTGGGCTTGCGGCGTGCCGAAGCGGCCTATCTGGGGCGCGTCGTCGACCGCAACGCCGACTTGTTCAAGCGGCAATTGCTACCGGCGGGCGATTACGACGAGATGACCTCGCGCAGCCGTCAGGCGCAGTTGCAGGTGGCGCTTCAGCAGGCCATTCTGGCAGAGCGCAGCATCAAGAGCCCGTTTGACGGCGTTGTTGCCGAGCGGTTCGCGGGGCCGGGCGATCGCGTCAACGACAACAAGATCGTCAAATTGGCGCAGATCAATCCGCTGTTGGTGAAGGTGGTGGTGCCGGAAAGCCTGTATGGCCAGATCAAGGCGGACGCCGCTGCGCAAGTCACCGTCAATCAGGCCATCAGCGACAAGCCGCTGCAAGCGAAAGTATGGCGGATCGATCGCGTCATGGACGCCGCCAGCGGCACCTTCACGGTGCTGCTGCGCGTACCGAACGACGGCAACGTGATCCCGTCGGGCATCCGCTGCTCGATCAAATTCTAAGCGGGCGCGCTGGCGGGCAATCATTGCCCGGGGCGGCTAGCCGCCCCGGTGGCCGCCGTGATAACGCGGCGCCGACATCGTGCGAGGGCTGTCCTTGTGTTGCGCGCTGGCCAGCGCCTTGCGCCGGGCTTCTTCTTGCTGGTGATCGGCCCGGGTCCGGTCTTTCTCGGCGTGGGCAGGGGTGTCGGCGGCGGGGGCAGCCTGGGGCGTGCGGGGAGTGTGTGACGTCATGATGCGTACCTGTACAGGTGACGCGGCATATGCCGTCTTTCCACCTTACGCCTGGGGCGCCGCGGATTCCAGCGGGCAATTGCAACAACACGCGCGTGGCCTGCAAGCTTGAATCACGCTTAATCGGTAGACTGACAGCCGTTGTTGACCGGATTCACCGGAAAACAGCCGCTTTTCGGTGTCGGCGCAATTGGGGGCGCTGACGCGAATCATCAGAGGTCCACAAGTTATGAAAATAAGAAAACTCATCGAAGAACGACGTCAGGGCGAGCGCGCCGCCGTCAGGGAGCGCGCCGATCCCACGAATACCGAATTGCTGGCCGCCCTGGATCAGTTGAATGGCGCCGACTTCAGTTCGATTGCCTTCGTGACGGAAGATGAGACCGTCATGGCCGTCGGTGGCGGCGATGGCGCGTACGTGGTGTCCATCACGCTGGATGACGACGCGCGCATCTATACGCTGGTCGACCCGTCCAAATCCGAAGACCACGACCAGGAACTGGTGGTGGGTGGCCAGTCGGGCAGCTATCAGCAGTATCAGTGCGTGTGCCGCGAGCTGGCTTCGGCGGCCATCCTGTACTTCCAGCAAGAGGGCACGCCCTCACCCGATCTGCGGTGGGTCAGCGAATAGGGGCTGTGCGCGGCAAGCGGCAGGAATGTCTGCCGCCGCGCACGCTTCATTGCTTGGGCAACACAAATTCCACCCGGCGGTTCTGCGCGCGCCCCTTTGGATTGTCGGCGCCGTTGGCTTGAACGTTGGGTTGCACGGGCCGCGTATCTCCGTAGCCTTTGGCCGTCAGGCGAGCTTTATCCACGCCATGATTCGCCAGCCATTGCGATACGGCGGTCGCCCGTTTCAGGGACAGCGCCTGGTTGTATGAGGCTTTGCCCTTGGAATCCGTATGGCCTTCAATCGTGACGCGGCCGGCAGGGCTGGCCTGGATCGCTCGCGCGATATCTTGCAGAGCGGATTCGGCTGCCGGCCGAATACTGGCCTTGTCGAAATCAAACAGCACGTCTCCCAACATCGACACCGTGACGGCGTCCTTGTCCTGACGCACGGACAGGCCTTCATGGCGGCCGGCCAGGTCAGTTATTTGTCCAGACAAGCCGGAGACGCCGCCGCCGGTGTCGGACGGGAATCCCTTCAGGTCCAATATCGTGGCGCGCAGGTCCAGGACTTCGGCTTTGTACGGCGGCTCTTGCGCCTGAACGTCAGCGGCCGCGATCAGTAGTAGCGTGGCCAACGCAGCCGGAATATGCCGGGCGGCTGCCATGGCTAGCGGTCAGTGATCTTGATGGCGTCAAAGGTCTCGACGCCCGGGATCGTCAATGACACCTCGGTGATGTCTTTGGGAGGCGCGGGAAATTTCCCTTGCCAGGCGCCGGCGATGGGAGCGTCCTTGGATGCCCGGAGCATCAGCTTGGGATTCGTCAGCGGTTTGTCGTTGCTGTCTTTCAGCAGCAAGTGCTTTTTGTTGCCGGCGATCACGTAGAAGCTGTTTTCGTAGTCTTCCTGGGTGATCTGCGAATAGACCATTTCGGTCTTGTTGGGCACGAGAGGCTTGAATCGGATCTTGAGCGTCAGAATATCGCCGCTGCGCACGGCTTCGACGACTTGGCCTTCAGCGGACCCCGTTTCGGTCAGGCCCGTCGCCAGGGGTTTGGCGGCGCTTGCGTCGTTGGCAGTCTGGGCCCAGGCTGGGGAGGCGACACTGGCAAGTGTCAACATCGCGCCCAGTGCACAGGCCGCCATTGCGGGTCTGATCGAATTCACGGTAAGCCTCCTTGAACGTCTCGTTTTTAGATGTAGTGATCCGGCGCGAAGCACCCCAAAGGAATGCCAGCCGGATCAAACTCATTCTTTCTGTCCAATCCAATGGGCGATGGTCCGTCTTCGCGCCGCATATTTCAACGCGATTATTTGCCAAATCGTTACCGGGATCAGAGACGGAGGGAGGCCGCCACGGAGGGCGGTTTCAAGGGGGAAGGGGCGGGCACGCAGGGCAATTCCTGCCGCCCGATTGCCGATGGCGCAAGAAACAAGTGGTTGTATTCTTTCGACGCCGGATCACACGACCCGCGTCAACACCTTTTCATTCTGGAACCAGCGGTCCAGGTTCGCGACCATCAGATCCGCCATGGCGCGGCGGGTTTCATGCGTGCCGCTGGCGATATGCGGCAGCAGCACCACGTTGTCCATGGCGTGCAACGCGGCGGGTGTCTCCGGTTCGTGCTCGAACACATCCAGGCCCGCGCCCGCGATGCGCTTGCCTTGCAAGGCGTTGACCAGCGCGGCTTCGTCAACGACGGTGCCGCGCGCGATGTTGATCAGCCAGCCCTGGGGGCCCAGCGCATCCAGCACCTCCGCATTCACCAGGTGCCGCGTGGCGCTGCCGCCCGGCACCGCCAGCACCAGAAAATCGCATTCGGCGGCCAGGGACTTGATGTCCGGGCAATAGCGGTAGCCGGCGGGCGCGTCGGCGCGCGGTTTGCGGCTGGTATAGAGGATTTCCATGTCGAAGGCCGCGGCGCGGCGGGCGATCTGCAAGCCGATATTGCCCAAGCCGGCAATACCGCAGCGCTTGCCGCTCATGCGGGTGCCCAGCGGGAAGCCTTCGTTCGGCCAGCGTCCGGCCCGCACGAAGCGATCCGCCTCCACGACGCGGCGCGGCGCGGCCAGCATCAAGGCCAGCGCCGTGTCGGCCACGCAGGCATCCAGCACGCCGGGCGTATTCGTCACGACGACGCCGTGTTCCTGGGCGGCGGCCAGGTCGATGGTGTCGTAACCGACGCCAAAGCTGAAGATGCCTTCCAGTGCAGGCAGAGCACTGATCAATTCGCGGGTGGCGCCGAAGCGCCCGCTGGTGGCGATGCCGCGAATGGACGGCCCATGCTCGCGCAGCAAGGCGGCGGGATCCGCGGCTTCCCACAAGCGATGGACGTGGTAGCGGGACGCCAGGTCCGCGACCAGATCGGGCAACAGCGGGCCGACCATCAATACGTGGGGGGCGGAGGCGGGGAGGTAAGGATTCATGGATACGGCTTTAAAGAATGGCCCGTCATCCGGGCCGGTTGAGCATCAGTTGGTCTGGATATTGCGGGTCTTGATGATCTGCCCGTAGCGGGCGCGTTCGCTGGCCGCCAGCTCTTGCAGCTGTTGCGGGGTAGAACCGTGCGCCACCGCGCCCTGGGATTCCAGCTTGGTCTTCATGACGGGGTCGGCGGCAATGTCGCGAATAGCCTGCGACAGCTTGTCGATCACGGCGGGTGGCGTGCCCGCCGGCGCCAGAACCGCCGTCCAGGAACCGGATTGCGCGTTCTTCACGCCTGCCTCATCAATGGTCGGCACGTCCGGCATGGCCGGTGACCGCGTGGCGCCCGTCACGGCCAGTGCGCGCAGCTTGCCGCCCGTGACGTAGGGCATGGTTTCCAGCACTGACGCGAACAACATGTCCACGCGGCCTGCCATCAGGTCGGTCATGGCCGGGCCGCCACCCTTGTAGGGCACATGCATCAGGTCCACGCCGGTCGCTTGTTGGAAGATCTCGCCGGACAGGTGCGGTGCGCCGCCGGTGCCAGAGCTGGCAAACGTGTGCTTGCCCGGCTCGGCACGCGCCAACGTCACCAGTTCCGCCACGTTCTTGGCCGCCAGCCCGGTGGGCACGACCAGGACGAATGGCAGGTCCGAAAACAGCGACACCGGCGCGAACGCGGTTGCCGGGTCCGAATGCAGTTTGTAGATCCAGGGGTTGATGGCCAGCATGCCGGAATTGGCGAACAGCAGGGTGTAGCCGTCGGCCGGCGAGCGCGCCACCAGATCGGCGGCAATCTGTCCGCCCGCGCCCGGGCGGTTGTCCACCACCACGGATGACGCCAGCTTGTCGCCCAGCGCCGCAGCCAGCAGCCGGGCGGAGATATCGGTGCCGCCGCCCGGCGAAAAGGGAACGATCAGGTTGATCGGGCGCTCGGGATATCCGGCGGCGCTGGCGTTCCAGGGCAAGGCGGCGGTGGCGGCCAGGGCCAGCGCCGCCGCGATAAGCCGGACGCGCTGTCGGGCGATGAGGGTTGTCTCCATGTCTCTTTTCTCTTCTTGGGGGTGAGGCGGTCTTTGCCGCGAAAAATCGGTTGGGTGAAGCAGCTCCTTTGGGTCCTGCGGGCCGACGCGCGACCTTGTTGCCGAGTATAAAAACGGCTATCGATGGATAGCCGTTCGAGCTATAAATAGCATTGATCAATTCAAGGATTGAATCGATGGAATTCCGTCAACTGGAATGCTTCATCGCCGTCGCCGAAGAACTGCACTTTGGCCGGGCGGCGGAACGCCTTTGCATGACGCAACCGCCCTTGTCCCGGCAGATTCAGCTGCTGGAGCAGGATCTGGGTGTCACCCTGTTTGAACGCAATAGCCGTCAGGTGCTGCTGAGTGCGGCGGGCAGGCGGTTTCTGCGCGACGCGCGGCACCTGCTGGAGTTTTCGGCGCGCGCGGCGGCGACCGCGCGGCGCACCTCTGGCGGCGAGGCCGGACATATCACACTGGGTTTCACCGCCGTCGCGTCTTACCGGCTGATGCCGTCCATGATCGTGCGGGCGCGCAAGCTGCTGGCCGGTGTTGAGATCCAGCTTCGGGAAACCGTCAGCACGGATCTGGTGCGCTTGCTGCTGGCGCGTGAACTGGATGCCATTCTGGCGCGCAGCGTGCCGCAACAGGCTGGGATTGAATCGCGGCTGATCGAACGCGAACCCCTGGTGCTGGCCTTGCCCGCAGGCTCTCCCTTGTGCGAACACGACACGGTGCCGTTGCGCTTGCTGCAAGGCCAGCCCTTCGTGCTGTATTCGCCGCGTGAAGGCAAGTATTTCTATGACCGCATCGTGGGTGCGTTCGGCTTGGCGGATGTGCAGCCCGATTATGTGCAGCGCGCGGGGCAAACCCATACGCTGTTGGCGCTGGTGCGGGCAGGGCTAGGCGTGGGCATCGTGCCGGATTCCGCGCGTGAGCTGCGGTTTGAAGGCGTGGAATTCAGGCCCATCGGCCAGCGCAATCTATATGCGGATATGTACCTGGCCTGGCATGCGCAACACGACAATCCGGCGTTGGACGCTTTTTTGCAGCGCGTGGTGGCCCCAAGCGGCGCAGCGGGATAAGGGGTGGCGAGGTTGTCGCCACCGCCTTACATCTGCATTTTCTTCTTGCCCAGCAAGGTCAACGCCAGGCTTCTGCCTGTCCGCATGAAAGGATAGAGCGCGGTGGACAGGCAAGGGTTGCGAAAGACCGCCGCATTGACGCTATTGAACAAGTCATTGCCGGTGCTGATCAGCGCCAGCCGGTTGATGCAGTCAGCGCCCCAGTAATCCTGGCCTTCCAGATGCAGCAGCATGCCCTGATTCAAGTCATAGCCCTGGGCCTTGTAGGCCACGGCCAAGTCCGGGTGGTCGCGCATATTCAGCATGTCGATCGGCCCGACGGCCTTCTGCAATTGCAGCATCCGCACGTAGTTCGAGCAGAAGGGGCAGTCCCCGTCGTAGAGCAGGAAATTCTTCGCGATGGTCATGTTGCCCCCTCAATGAAAAGTGCACCGTTCCATTACATCTCAATTCGTGCCGATGCACTGAAAGCAAGCGTGTCGGTGTCAGGCTGGAGGGCGGCGCAGGGGCGCGTCCCTATCCTGGGCACGCCACCGCGCACGCAGCGCGGTGATCTGCCGCAACGCCTGTTGTGACATCTTCCACCAGCCAAACGGCCGCGGATCGGCCAGCATGCTCATGGCGCGGGCGTAGTCCAGCGTCAGCCCCGGCGTCCACGCCATGGTGAGGGCCCGTTTGCGAATCTGCGAAGCCACCCAAAGCTCGGGCGTCAGCAGCAGCCGGAACAGGACGCGCCAGCCGGCCTCGTCGCCATGCAGCCGGCCGACAACGCCGTCCAGCGCCGCGTCCAGGGCGTGGGCCACGGAACTTGAACAGTTGCGATGCGTCAGGTTGTAGGTGCTGTTGCGCCGGTAGATTTCCCAGAAAGCGGCCAGCTTTGCCGCGTCGTAGTTGCGGATGCGCACGCGCATCGTCGACGGACACCACGCCTTGGATTCCGTGGCGTAGTCGGGCTGATACACGCCAGGAATGTCGTTCTCGGCGGTGGCCCGCAACAGGGACCCGAATTCGTCGGGCGACCGGTCGATCTCGTCCTTGGGGTACAGGCTGATATAGATGCCCTCGGGGGACTCCAGCGCCGCGTGTCCCGTCGAGATGACCCCGTTGACGTCCACCGCGGCGATGTAGCGGTCAACGACGGGGTAGTTGCGGGTTTCCGCCTTGGCGGAGCCGGACGGCGTCCAGACATGGACCGTCAGCGCGCGTTCGGAATCGGCGGGCGGACCATCCCATACGGTTGGATTGGGGGCGGCGGCCGGCGGGGTGGTGGGCAGGAACTCGGGCGAATCGGTCGCGGAAAACGCCGGGTTCGAGGACAGTCGTTTCACGCGCCGGGCCAGCCATAGCAGTTTCAAACCCGCGATGGCCAGAAACAGGCCCAGGAAATACGGCACCGTGCCCACATAGTGGGTGGGGTAAGGTTGAAAGAAGAAAATGGCCAGCAGGATTTCGGCCACGCCCGCCGCAAAGGCATAGCGCCAGCGGTTGTAGCGCACCACATAACCGGCCAGGCATTGCAGCACGCCGTCCATCAGGAACAGCGCGCCAAAAATCATCGACAACACAAAATGCCCGTGATGCTGTCCGGCCAGGATCAGGCTGCCAGCCAGCAGCACGAACAGCCCTTTGGCATAACGCAAGACACGCTGGCCGCCTACGCCGGTGGACGCGATCATCAGCGTGCCCAATCCCTCTATCAGCAAGAGAACGGCGAAAGCGTTCAGGGGGAAGTACAGGGCGTTGTCCAGCGCATCAATAAAGACGAAGGCGCCGGCCACCAGAAATACGAGGCCTGTCGCGAACAGGCCGCGCGAGCGTTTGCGTAGATAAGGGACTCCCAGCAGCAGCAAGACAAGTTGTGGCATGCCAGTGATCCGAAAAAAGGGCGGTTGGAGGATGAGTTAAAGCAGCATCGTACAGAAGCCCGCCGATTTTCGGTGCAAGTGCGCCGACGAACTTCGTCAGCCCGCTTGCGTCGTGTCCGCCGCCGCCCATGCCAGGCTCATCGCGTACGCACGTACGTCGTCTGGCCATGTCGCAACGCATTGGCCAAAACGTTCGCGGTCGTTGGCATAGAGCGCTCGCGTGGCTTCCTCGAAACCGGGCAGGTCGCCCGCCATGCTGGACATGAAGCGGTACGCCGCTTCTTGTTGCTGGCGCTGCTGATCCTGTGCCTCGTTGTCGCGGCGTGCCTGCTCTACCAATTTGCGCAGGGCAACGGACGCGCCGCCCGGCTGCGCTCCCAGCCATTCCCAGTGCCGGGGCAGCAGGGTGACTTCGCGCGGCACCACGCCCAGCTTGGGCCGGCCACGCCCGCGCGGTGCGGCGTCAGGCGCGTCAGCGGCCTCTGCGCTGGCACTGGCCGCGACCGCAGCCGGTGGCGGCGCGTGGCGTTCGATGATCTGCGCGTCGTTGCCGCGCAAGTCCAGATCGGTCTGCTGGCCGGTGCCGTCCATGAATACCAACAGCGTGTCATTGCTGCGTGCGTTCAACGCCCGCTTCACCGCTAGCGCCACATCCGCCAACGAACCTGTGGCAAGAATGCGGTGACCTTCAAAGGCGGTATAGGAAGGATGGGGGTTCATCACGGGGGTCCTGGTCGATAGTCTGTTTCACGTTGATGGCGATTATGATCCGGGTAAAAATAAAAGTCAATATGATCCGGGTAAAAATAAACTAACTAGAATCCCGGTGTGGCTTGATGAATGGGGACAGGTTGACACGCAGGCGCGTACCGGCCGAGGCGCGTCAGACCGCAAATATTCCGTACAAACCTAGGGTCAACACCTAGAAACACCGCCGACCACTCCCGCTAAATTCCCCTGTCGATTCAACTGCTTACCCCGACAAAATCACGCCGCCAGTTTTTCGCTGGGGGAGTTTTGGGGTAATGCCCTGAGCCTCATCTTGCGCATCAGCGCCCACAGGTTCAGCGATTCACCCATGTCGTGCTGCTGATTCATGAGTTCCAGGGCGTCGTAGATCTCGCGCAGCTGGGCCACCGCATAGTGGTGCGTCATGTTGCTGTTGCCCTGGGTGTGCCACAGGATCTCGTTCTGCGTGCGCTCGGAAACGCCGGCCGCACGCAGGCGCATCCCTACGGTGTGCCGTAGATCGTGCACATGCAGGTCGTCCAGGCCGGCCGCCGTGCGGGCCGCCACCCAGGCCGGACTCCACATGGTCGCCACCGGTCGGTAAACCTGGGCTACCCCTTTGCGCGTGCGCCGCGGGTACACGAACACCCGTTCGGGGTGCAGGCCCCGCTGCGCGTCGACGAGACGCTGGGCCACGGAATTGCAGACGATCAGCCTTTCCGACTTGCGACCCTTCACGAACTCCCGGGGGACCACAAAAACGGAGACTTCCAGGCCGGGCCGCAACGTGAGACGGACCTCCCAATCCCAACTGAGCATGCAGACGACACGCCGGCGTGCGCCGGTGTTCAAGTCGAATTCGGCCATGGCCGCCAGATACGGCGGTAGGGCGCCCAGCAACTTGAACTGCTCGACCCAAGTAATGGGTCGGGGCGGCCGCTGGTCCGTCAGAGGCAGCATGGTGATTGACGGGGCATGCGGTAGCCAGGTGGCACCGTTGGGGAATTGCCACTTTGTAACGGCGCGCTTTAGGATAGTGCGCACGCACTCGAGCGCATTATTGATGGTCTTGTTTTTCCAGTTAGCCCGCCGGCGGTCCTCAATGAAGTCTTTGAGGGTGGCGTCGCACAACTTGTCGATTGTTAAAGAGCCGTTCCAAGCTACCAGCGGCTCCAGCATGTAGGCGTCGGTCACGGCTGACGGCATACCTTGCTTGTCGGCCAGCAACTGCGTGGCCGCGTCTTCCAGCGTGACCGGTATCCGCTTTTTCGGATCCGCCAGAAACTGGAGGGAGACGCGGATTTCCTCGCGCTGCGCCGTCAGGTAGTCGGCGGCCTCTGCTTGGCTTTCAAAGCCGCGCTTGCGAATGCGCTGCTTTTTGTATCGGGCGTCGACCTCGAAGGTACCGTCACCAGTCGCGTAGACGCCGTTCGTCTTTGAACGTCCCATTTCTTCACCTCGTTGCATGAAGCGGGACACTCATTACCCGCGGGCAGTTTAACCGCTTCCTTGTAGGCGTCCCAGGCGGCGTCCAGGTCGGTGCGCTCGTAGATCGTGGATGGGCCGGCGGGCGTGCCCTTGCCCGCCAGCAGCGGGGCTATGTTGCTGTCGAAGAAACGGCGCCGCACGCCCAGGTAGGTCTGGGCCTCTTGCGTGGTGAATCCGCGCTTTTCCATGGTCGACCCCTACGGCAGCTTGTAGCGGTCGCGGCAGGGAGCGCACGCCGCGCCGACCAGGCGGGCCGACCATTCGCCGCACAGGTCACAGTCGCCAGGCTCGCCCTTGGGCATGCCGGCGGCGCGGGCGCTGGCGGCCGCCTGGCGCGCGGCGGCTTCGCGCTCGATGTGGTCGCCGGCTTCGTCGATGATGTCAGCCATGACTGCCCTCCTTTAAGTTTTGCCGTTCCACTTCGGGCGGCGTTGATCGGCGCGCAATTCGCGGCGGAGCCGCTTGATCTCGTCGCGAGCCTCACGCATTACCGGGGCAAGCCAGCCCGTGTCCTCATCGTGCGCGCAGTTGATGGCCGATTGGAGGCGGGCCAGTAGGGGCGCTTTCTTCGTCTCGCCCATCAGTTCTCTCCCAGCAGATGGTTGATGTACCAGCGCGCCTTGCGCAGGTCCTCCGGCCCGTTCTTGCGCTTCCAGCGCCACAGGTACTTGATGGCGTTGGCGGTGCACGCCGCCTCGATGCCTTCCAGGCCGGTCGTCGCCGCAGCGATCGCATCGATGCACTCGACGCCGCCGGCGGTGTAGTGGGCCGGGTGGTTGACGACGTCAGCGTTCGGGTACGCGGCGTCGAGCGCTTTCAGATCGGCCCTGGCCTCGGTGAGCTCTGGTTGCTTCGCCAGAATCTCGGTCAGGCACTTGCGAAGACCGTGTACCTCCGGAGGCTGCAAGGGCTGGGAGGCTAGGAGCTTATGCAGAGCGTGCTGTGCCGGCGAGTTATCTTCTACGAACGGGGCGAAAGATGCGGGTTCTCTCATGGTCACGCTCTCCTTTTAAGGGCGTCCAGCAGGAGGTCTTGCACCTCGCGCTTGGTCTCGATGCGCGCCAGCACGATCTCGTCGACCGTGTCGCGCGCCAGGATGTAGTGGATGAAGACGGGCCGGTCGTGGCCGGCCTGCATCTGGCGCGTGGGCCCGATGCGCTCGATGATCTGTTGGTGCTCTTCCAGGTTCCAATTCACGCTGAAGAACACCAGGATGTTGCCGCCGTCCTGGAGGTTCAGGCCGTGGCCGGCGCTGGCGGGGTGGGCGAACAGCACGGGGATCTTGCCGGCGTTCCAGTCGCGCAGCGTCTGCGGGTCTTTGTCCAGCTGGCGGCCTTTCGGAAAAGCTTTGAGCAAGCGCGCCAGATCGGACTTGAAGTGGTAGGCCACCAGCACCGGCATGCCGGCCGCCTCTTCGATGACCTCGTCCAGGGCCTGCAGCTTCACGTCGTGCACCTCTGCCCACTGCGTGCCGTCCTCGCCCACGTAGGCGGCGCCGTTGGCCAGCTGCAGACACTTCATGGTCTTGGCGGCGGCGTTGAACGCCTCGACTTCGTGTTCGCCGATCTGGGCGAACATAGCCTTTTCCATGTCGTCATACAGTGCACGCGCTTTGGCCGGCAGATCCACCTGGATATGGTTAGTGATCGGCGCGCGCAGGTCGAACCAGTCGCGGGCGTCCAGCGACAGGCACAGCCCGCGCATTGCGTCCTCTATCTGCTCTTGGGCGAATGGGAGCGGCTCGATACCGTAGCCGTCAAAGGACGGGCGAAACCAGCGTTGGCGGAACGCGTCGAACGTTCGGCCCAGGCGCTGGCCCTGATCCAGGTACCATGCCTGGCCCCACAGATCCTGCAGGCCGTTGGGCGACGGCGTGCCGGTCAGCTCAATGAAGTGCGCCGCATGCTTGTGCGCCACCCGACCCAGGGCGCGGGCACGCTGCGTGCCCTGGCGCAGCCGAAACCCTTTCAGCTTGGTGGACTCGTCGGCCACGATCTTGCGGAATGGCCAGGGCTTTTTCCAGCGGTCCAGCAGGTCCACCAGCCAGGGCAGGTTCTCGTAATTGATCGTGAAGACGCCGCCGGAGAATTGGAAGGCGCGCAGCAGGGCGCGCTCGCGCGCCTTCACGTCGCCCACGATAGGGGTCACGTCCAGATTGCGCAGGTGCCTCCACTTGGCGGCCTCGTCCGGCCAGGTCGATTGCGCCACGCGCAATGGCGCGCACACCAGCGTCGGGCCAGGCTCGACCAGCTCCAGCAGGTCCAGCGCGTTCAGCGTGGACACGGTCTTGCCCATACCCATGCCGGCCCAAATGCCACAGCGCGCGACGTCCAGTACATGGTTTGTGATCAGCGCGCCGTAGGGGCGCGCGGTGAACGAGCGCCGTCCGGTCATGCTGCTTTCCTTATGGCTTCGATCGCATAGGCGGCAAGGGGCGGCGGGTTGGCGTTGCCGAGCATGTGCAGCGCCAGGGCATGGTTGTCGGGCAGGCGGTAGTCGGCGGGGAAGCCCATGCCGACGCAGTTCTCCGCCTTGGTGAGCATTCGCATGCGGTCACCGTCAACAAGTGCCCAGCGCGCGCGAGTGGTGATCGTACCGATGGGGCGGTCCAAGGATCGGCCCGTAAGCCCGGAGCCGGACCCGTAGTAGGGCATCACGAAGCGATCGCCGTACTGGCGACGCCCAGCGCGCACGCGCGCCAACGTCTTCGGCGAACGGCCGGGGCGTTCAATCAAGGACCAACTGCCGGCGGTGAAGTCGATCACGCCCCGGATTGGACGGTGCTCGGCGGTCGGTGCGGCGAGTTGAATGGGCTTCTTAGTGCGCGTCGCCGCGATCAGAATGCGCTGCCGATGCTGCGGCACGCCGCAGTCCGCCGCGTCCCAGATGACAGGCGACAAGACATATCCCAGCGCATTCATCGCCGCGCACCATGCTGGGTAGAGCTGCCACCGTGCGAAGGCCGGCACGTTCTCCACTAGGACGAATGGCGGCCGGTGGTATTCAGCTGCAGAGACGACGGCCCATGCCGTGGCGCGCGCGGCGTCATGGTGAGGCTGCTCCTTGCCGCGGGCCGGCGTGTGGCCGGTGCAGGCCGGAGAGGCGATAAGCAGGTCGTGCGCCGGTACGCGGGTCCAGTCGGCTTGGTGCAGGTCCTGGCACACATGCAGCGCTTCTGGGTGGTTCGCGGCGTGCGTATCCACGGCCGAGCGCCAGTGATTTGCTGCCCATACAACTTGAACTCCCACGCGGCGCGCGCCTTCGGAATTGCCGCCCAGGCCCGCGAACAGGTCGATGGCCGTTTTCATCACGCCTCCTTCCGCTGGGACTGCTGGGCAATGGCGGCGTCGATGGCGTCTCGCGCCGTGTACGCTGCTGCTTGAGCAGATTCGCCCCAGCCCATGAACGGCTCAATGTTGCCGTCCTCGTCGCGGTGGAACACGCGGCAAAGTTCGCGGTCCTTAGACCAAGTTATCCAGGCGCCATGCGTCACGAGGAATTCCAGCCGTTCGCTGTCCAGCGCATCGCCAGCAGCGGGAGCGGACGCTACAGCGCGCAGCCGGCCGATTTCCTGCAACAGCTCCTTGAAGGCGACATCGCGGTCCAAGCGTTTGGCAGGAACACTCACGCTCCACTCGCTCGGCGACCATTCGCACGAGACGGTGAATCCGTCTGAAAGCTTGAACGACACGGAGCCGAAGCCGTTCTTGTGCACGCCTCTGTCCTTCTCCCCCTCAGTCGCTACCGTGGAGGCGGGGGAACCAGGGGAGCAATCAGGGCACGGCTCGGCGGTCAGGATGTTGCCGACAGCGCCCTGGTCATTGCAGGTCGGGCAATGAGGGGCGGGCAGCGATCCGTCCTCACGCGCCAGCGCCACAGCGTCTGCGCCTCCGTCCAGCCACGATGGGCGCGGCGCGTCCTGCTTGCTGGCTGGCGCACCGAACAGGCCGCTCAGCATGCGTTCGTGCTCTTGTTCGGTGTCGCAGGTGCTGCACACGCCGGGTCCGCCGCAGCGGGCGCGGGCGCCGTCGGCGCGCGGAGTCACCCAGCCGTGTTTTGTATCGCTCATGGTGCCACCTCGGAATTGGCGGCCAGCGCGGTCACGCCGGCCATGCTGTCGACCACCTCGACGCGAAAGCCCAGCTTGCGCAGGCGTGCGTGCTCACGCTCCTGCGCCGCGGTGGGCGCCTCGCCGGTGGCCTTAAATTCGATGAATTGGACGTAGCGCGCGACGATGGCCTGGTGCTCGGGCGGGATCGCGCGCAGGCGCAGCCGGTCGGGCACGTTGCGCCGGCCGGGGCTGGTGAACTTGTAGGGGAGGTCGCCTTGCGCCTTGAACATGGCGACGCCGTACTGCTCGATGGGGGCCTCACGCATAGCAAACGCTCCACACGTCACAGAGGGCCAGGGTCACCAGGTCGAAGACCAGGTAACCCAGGACGCCCAGGCACACCAGCGCGCAGAAGACCGCGCACGCCGTGTCTAGGCGCCCCAGCGGGGGCAGGAGGGGGAACTCGTCGTCATCGTGGCGCTGGTGCATGGTTCACTCCTTGGGATTCGTGGCCAGGATCGCGGCCCAGGTATCGGGCAACGAGCAGTTGGAAGGGGCGGTCGCAAACATCGGCGCGATATCCGCATTGCGGTGGCCGGCAATTCCGCAGCCGATGCGCGTGACGAAAAAGCGCAAATGCGGATGTGCAGCGGCGTACTCGATAAACCGCGCGACGGCTGCGCCGATGGCGTCCAACGGCAGCGCTCCTGCCACGAGGCCGGACGCCACGGTGGGGATGGCGTAGGAGTGGCCGGTACGGCCTTCGGCCACTGCCCAGGCGGCGCCGTACTGCTCAAACGCAGCGCGGGCCGCGCCGCCCAGATGGGCGCCGTCTTCATTGCTGCCAAAGACGAACACCTGCCCGATCGCCGGCTGACCGCCGTCAGAATGAAATTGGCGCATGGCTTTACTCCTCGTCGGCCGGGACTTCGACGAACGCGCCGTCGGCCGCCAGGCGGTACCAGGTGTCGGGCTTGACGCCGTCCCTGCCGGCGATGGCCGAGCGGATGTGCACGAGCTTGAAATTATTGTCGCGGTAGCAGAGGACGATGGCGCTGCCAGCGCAGGCCCGGGCCTTGCCCTGGTAGCCCGAAGCCATCGCAACCGAATCCTTGCCCTCTACGCTGGCGGCGGAGCGGGCGCCCGTGTTGCTGGCGGCGGAGTAGTCGCCCGTGTTGCTGGCGGCGGAGTAGTCGCCCGTGTTGCTGGCGGCGGAGCGGGCGCCCGTGTTGCTGGCGGCGGAGCCGTAGCCCGTGTTGCTGGCGGCGGAGTAGTCGCCCGTGTTGCTGGCGGCGGAGTAGTCGCCCGTGTTGCTGGCGGCGGAGTAGTCGCCCGTGTTGCTGGCGGCGGAGCGGGCGCCCGTGTTGCTGGCGGCGGAGTAGTCGCCCGTGTTGCTGGCGGCGGAGCGGGCGCCCGTGTTGCTGGCGTGCGAACGCTCTTCGCTCGCCGTCGCGCCGTTCGCCTTGTCCACGCGCGCCATGATCCAGTCAATGGCGCGGGTGATCAGCTGAGGCACATTGATTTCCGCCTCGATAGTGATCTTGCCGCTGGCGAGCTTGCTGTCTTCGCCATCCTTTTTGTCAATGGCGCCGTGGGCGACAACCACCGCATAGCGGCTGGTGGCGGGCGCGTAATAGTTGAAGACGTCCAGCGGGTATTCGCAGCTGTGGAAGCCGCCCGACGCGCAGCGCACGACCTTGCCTTCGTGCTCGTAGGTCTTGCCCAGCTCGTACTGGTAGCCGCGGCAGACGAGCTTGCTATCGAAGCCCTTGAACGCGGTGATGCGGGTGTCGTTGCTCATGTTGCGATCCTTTTTGCGATTGGTTGGTTGCTTTTTGCTAAACGTTCAGGCGAAAGAAAACCCCGGCGCACGGGGCGGGTGGGGGTCAGGCAGAAACAAGAATTAAGTGGGCTTCTTGCTCAGGGAGCATGCGCGCGGCAAATGCCTCGGCAGCAGCACGTTCCATCTTTTCCGACTGGCGCGCATTGCCGCGTGCGTCCCACCAAACGACGATGTGCTTCCGTACCATGCTGTTCTCCCTATTTCTCGCCGAGTGGCAAGTTGATGAGCAAATATTAGCAAACGCTAAATTAAAAGGTCAACAAATTTATTCTTTGCGATAGCGCAACGCCTCGAAGCCGGCCGCCGCCAGGGGGATGTCGGGCGCCCACTCGGGCGGCGTGGCCATGATGCTGGCCAGGTGCGTCGCGTTGAATTCGGGGCTGTCCGGGGCTTCTGTGATGATTTCGTCGTGCACGGTCAGCACGATCTGATAGCCGGCCGCCTCGACCGCTGGCATGTTGTGCGCCAGGATGTCGCGCGCAAACGACTGGCAGGCGTTCTCAAACAGCTTGCCGCCGTAGCTGTGCAGCCGCGCCCACTTGCGGCTGTACTGGTTCACGCCCATGTAGGAGAACTTGCCGTTCTCATCGACCTGGGGGGAGGGGTAGCAGAGGAAACGGCCAGACGGCATGCGGATGCGCAGCCAGGCGCCGTCGCGGCGCACGCGGAACCGGCCGCAGTCGATGGTGGTGCCCGGGTTGATTGTGGCGCGCTTGGCCGATTCTTCCAGCATGCCCCAAAGGCCCTCAATGCCTTGGTGCCCGCGGCGCCATGCGCGCTTGAACGCATCGCAAACGACGAAGGCGCGCTCGGACAGGCCGAAGGTGCTGCGGCGCTTGCGCGCCGTCCAGTCGAACATACCTTTGGCTTCGTCGCGGATGTCGCCGGGCAGGCCGGGGTATGCGTCCTCGGCCATCTGCTCAATGTCGAAACCGTAGGTCAGCGCCCCGGTCAGGAACGCGCCTACGCCGCCCTGGTAGGCCAGCATCAGTTCCATCACCTTGCCGATCTGGCGCATGGTCTTGTCCACTTCTTCGGGGCGGACGCCGAACGCCTTGGCGTAGGCCACCTTGTACAGGTCCGCGCCGATCCCAGCGTCGAAGTCGCGGAACGCCTGCAGCTTCCAGGACTCGCCCGCCAGCCAGGCCGCGACCCGACCTTCGATGTTGGCCAGGTCGGCCACCACCAGCTTTTTGCCGCGCGGCGCGACGATGCAGCCGCGGATCGCGGCGCTGGCCACTTCCATGACGTTGTCATAGATGAGGTCCGCTGCGCCCGCCTTGATGGCGTCGATACCGAAATCGATCTCTTCCTGCAGGGCCTCGTCGCGCAGGTCGCCGATCTTGGGGCGCGGCAGGTTTTGCGGCTGCCACAGGCGGCCGGCCCAGCGGCGCGTGCGCCCGGCGCCGGCGAACTGCAGCAGCCCGCGCAGGCGGCCGTCGGCGCTGGCGCCGTTGATGAGCCGCTTGTACTTGCTGGTGCTGGACGTGCTGGCCTGCAAACGGATCGCCAGCAACTCGCGCAGCGCCCAGGGCAGCGACTGGTCATCGATGCGGCGCTCAAGCGTGGACGCCTGCAGGTCGGGCAGCTCGACGCCGTATTCGGCCAGCAGGTGCGCCAGCAGCTTGTCGCGCTTGGTGGCCGACTCGACCGCGCCGTCGGTCAGCTCCAGGGTGCGCGCGGCCAGCGTCTTCTTCGCGCGCTCCACAGCCGTGACGGCCGCCTGCGCCAGTTCGGTGTCCACCAGCACGCCGCGCTGGTTGATGCGTTGGTCCAACAGCCACAGGTCGAACTCTTCGCCGCTGTAGTTCCACGTGGGCATCTTGCGGTGGATGATCCGCATGGGCTCGATATCGAACTTGGCGTACTCGACGAACTCGGCCCACTCGGCCGGGTGTGTGTGGCGCGTCGCGCGGCGCAGCGCCTGGTTCTTCGGGCGCGGCTTGCAGAACAGCTGGATCAGGGCCTTGCCGGTCTTCAGCTTGCGCTTGTCCAGCGGCACGCCCATGACGTCGCCCAGCGTTTCCAGCGCGCCGGGCAGGGCGTGCGCATACGCCTGCACCATCGTGTCCCACCACGCCGCCTCGGGGATCATGTCGTGCAAGTCGGGCCGGGCGTGCTTGAGGATCGTGCGATCAAACATGCCGCCGTTGTGCCAGACGTGGCGGGTGTCCGGTCGTTGCAAAATCGCAACCAGATCCGCCGGCGCGCGGCTGTCGGCGGTGGCGTCCCAGACGCGGATCTCGCCATCGTCTAGCGCGTAGGTCCAGAGCATGACCTCGGCCTTTTCGGCATAGGCATGTGTGCCGTAGGTCTTCAGGTCGCGCTCGCTGAACGTCTCCAGGTCATGGTAGGCGGTAGCAGTAAATTCTAGGGCTGTCATATACTGAATGCTCAATAATTGATCGGGACGCCACCATGAGCGCGCTGCACATCGCTTACCTGGCCGTCGGCCTCGTCGCCGCGGTGTTGCTGTACCCGTGGCTGGTTCGCCAATTCGGCGAACAGGTCCAGTCGCGCTTGGCGCGAGCCGCCTATTTCGGGGTGGGCGTGGCGCTGGGCTGGCCGGTGTTCATCGTGCTGCCGATAGGGGTGTGGTTTGAGCGGCGCGCGCAAGCCAAAAAATACGCCCGGGAACGGGCGTACCGGGCGCAGCTTGATGCGATGAATCGCGCGAGCTGAGGTCATGCTGCTTTCTTGAATGGGGTGAAGTGCCGGCCCTCGGCCACGCACTGCTGGACGTTTTTGCGCTGCGTGCCTCCCTTCAGGTGGGCCGGGTTGCAGCAAAGCCGGTTGTTGCATAGGTGCATCACGACGCTCTTGCTGTTCAGGCGGCAACCGCCCATCTCAACCAGCGCCACTCGGTGCGCCAGCGCCGATTTGACCTTGCCCTTGCGCGGGCCTTTCTTGAATCGCATGCTCATCTTTCCGTAGCCGGACGCGTTGCGCGCGCCGATCCACAGCCAGCAAGGCGTGCCGTTGTGGGTCAGCTCGTCAGAGATCATGGTGTTGGCCAGAATGCGCTCGGCCAAGTTTGCATAGCGCCTGACCATGGTCATGCCGCGGCGCTGTGGGGGATTAGGTCCACCAGTGTGGCAAACCATTCCTCGGCCTGTCGCACGGCGTCGAGCTCGTCGATAGCCTTCACGCGCAGCGTGTGGAGAATGAGGCCGTGGCGCACCGAATAGCAGCCGGGCGGCTGGATCTCGGTCACCGCAAGCAGGCCAAACCGAACGGTTGGGATGCGCCAAACGCGCGGCGCTGGCGTCGAGGCGCGCGGCCATGCCTTGTGCGATGTGTAGTCGTGCAAGCGTAAGGATAGTCGGCTGTAGCCGGTGAGCACCATAAATGGATGCGCGACCAAGTCGTGCAGAATTGCCCAGCCCAGCAGCTCTTTCTCGTTGGCGCATCCCTTGCGCGGATCAGTACGCATATCAGTCCTCCTTAAGTGGGTGGACCATGCCCCGGATTGCCGCCATTTATATTGCCGGCTTCCAACGGATTGCGCGTACTCACCAGCGCCGTAAACAACATGTGCGGGCGGAGCTGGGTAGCGATCCGGGGCGTGGGCGCCGTGTGGTCCTGGGCACGGCTGAGGATGGGAAGCCCCCGCTATCGCACGGCGCCGGGGAGGGCGGCGCCGTGAGGGTGTGGGGTTATGCCAGGTCGTCGCCAGCGTCGGAGCCGCTGCCCAGGTCGTCGAAGTCGTCGGCGTCGCCCTTGCTGGTGCCGCCGAACGAATCGCCATCCTTGGAGAACTGCACGCCATTGACCGTGCAGCGAATGGTCTTGCCGTACTTGTTGTCCTGGGCCCAGAGGTCGACCGTGGCGTTCACGTAGCAGCCGGAGTAGATGCGGCCTTCCTTGCCCGGGTAGGCGATACCCTTGGCCGCGTCGATGATCGGGGACTTGTCGGCGTCGAGCAGCAGCGGCATGCCGTCCTTCTTCTGGCGCACGGCGCCCAGCGCCATGTTCCCTTCGAAGCCGTCATACGCCTTGCGCTTGCCCGGGTAGTAGCAGACCTCTTTCGGGTTGCCCGTTTCCAGCAGGTTGTCGACGATGGCCTTGCCCTTGGCGCCCCACTTCTCGGCGGCCGCGGCGTACATGCCGTCTTCGATGGTCTTGCGACCCGGGTGGCCTTGCTCGGGGATCAGGAAGGTGCAGCCGTAGCGCTCTTCCTGGCCGGTTTCAAATGCTTTGGCTTCGGTCAGGCTTTGGGCGAAGGCGACACGGACATTGCTCAGTTTGACTTTCATTTTCAGGTTCCTTATAGGGCTGTCTACTTGCTACGGTTCAACGGAAAAATTCGGGGTGCGCACGCTTGGCGCGCGCGGTGGCCTTGGCGATCGCCTTGGCCCGTTCGTGGGGGTTGCGGACTCGGGCGGCCGATTGCAGCGCCAGCCGGAACTCGATCGGCAAGACGTTGCTGTCTTTGCTGACGCTTTCCCGTGGCGCGGATGCGGCCGTAGGGTTGGTGGGCTGCAAAAGGTGCGTGCTCATACGAGATCGGCTCCGTCCTGGCTGGTGGTGCTGACGTCGTCGAAGTCATCGGCCGCCGGTTGGATGACCAGGGCGGGGCGCTTGTCGGACGCCGGGGCGACGCTGGGCGAGCCGTCGGATTTAGTGATCAAGGCTTGCGCCTTCACCCAGCGGCGCGGCGTGTCCTTGAGCAGCTTTTCGGCGCTGGTGGGGCTGATCAGCTTCTTGTCGTACATCTCGTCCGACTTCAGGCGCATGCCCTTCAAAAGCTCTTCGGCGTCCGTCTCGCTCGACCACTTGCGCGGACCGGCGCGGCCTTGCACGAGTTTCCAGCCGTCGACCGATTCGCCCAGCAGCAGGCGACGCTCAGTCTCGGCGCGCACGGCCTTACACCACGCTTCAACCTCGTCCACGCGGCCCATGAGCACGCCCAGATCGGGCGCGGCCATGTCGCCTTGCGGCGCGACGACCTCGAAATCGTCCGGCGTTGCCTTCACGTTGCGCGACACCGTCACCACGACTTCGGTGGCCTTGGCCGGGCATGCCGCATGCGCTTTGCAGAAGCGGCACGCCTTTTCGGACGGGCTGTAGTCGGACGGTACGGGCGGCGTCTCGCTGTCCACGTAGAGGTAGGCGCGATCCGCGGCCTCCTTCAGGCGGGCGCCACGCTCGCGCAGCTCGTCGACCGTGAGGGCCCACTCGCTGACGTGGTTGAGCCGCGGTTGATGGATCGTCATGCGCACGCGCTCGAAGTCCATCAGCACTGCAAACTGATCCAGCGCGCCCAGCGCGTAGAGGATCATTTGCTTGTTCTCATCGGCGTCGACCCGCACCCCGCGCCCGAACTTCAGGTCGCAGACATGCAGCTCGTCGTCAGTGCGCAGGATGACCGCGTCAGACGTGCCGAAGGCTTCCGGCACCCAGCGGCTGATATCGAGACGCTGCTCGAGCAACAGCTCGTGGCCCTCGGACACTTGGCGCACGTAGTCCACGTACTTCTGAACTTCCGTGGCCATGTCCGTCGTAACTTCCACGGTTTTGCCCGCGCGCATCGGGATGCGCCGGCCCTTGTAGGCCATGGCGTCCTTGCCTTCGCGCAGCGCCATTTCAGCGACGGCGTGCGCTGCTGTGCCCTCGTCGGCGTAATCGCTGCTGGTGTCCGGGTAGCCGGACTCCAGCTGCACGCTGGCCGGGCACGTCGACCACCGTTCAGCGCCGGAGGGCGAGAGGGTGGCGTGTGCGGGTTCGGTCATTTCAAGGCCCCGAGGTCGGTGTGGCCGTATACCTTTTTCAGCTTCTGGTACACAGCGCGGGTGCTGGTGGGCGAGTGGCGGCTCGTACCGGTGACCGGGGCCTGGCGCATGATGGGCTTGCCCATCGCGTCGAGCTTGCCGGTGTGCACCGGCACGAGATACCCCTGTTCGGTCCGCAGCTGACGGGCCGGCATGCCGGCCGTCATCCGAGAAGCGGCGCGGCGCAAAGCGCGTGCTTTGCGGCCGTTCATGCAAGCGCCCCTTCGTCCGAGGCGACCGGGTCGTACTTGCCGTCGATGACCAGCTCAGCCTTTTCCTTGAACTCGGCGAACTGATCCGCCTTCAGGTTCTTGGCGGACGTCACGCCGAAGCGCTGGAGCAGGGCCTCGGCCTTCTCGCGGCTGATCTTGGCGATCGTCAGCACGAGCGGCTTGATGTCCTTCTCGTAGTCCAGCGCCGGCGCGGCGTCAGCCTGCTTGTCCTTGGCGCCGGCGTCGTCCTTCGACGATTCGGTCGAGGAACTGGCCGAGCTGTCGGACGCAGTCGGGGTCTGCTTTTCCGTGGAAACCTTGGCGGTGTTGTCCGCCGACTTCACGTTTTTTTCCGTGGCGACCTTTTCCTGCTTGGCGGTGGGCGCCGGCGCATCGCCGGTGGCGAGCAGCGTGGCGATGGAAAGGGCCTCTTCTGCCGTGTTCACATTGGCGTTGAAAGTGACCTGCGCGTCCTTGATGGCGCGGCTGACGATGATCCCGAAAGACATTGCGTATGCTCCTGGTGGGTTATGTTCTGCACTGCGATTGCAGATTAGCAAACGCGATACTTTCGGGCAATTGCTATTTACTGTTTGCTAATTTGACGGGCGCAAAAAAGCCCGCATAAAGCGGGCTGCGGGGATGGGCCACATGGCACGCTCCTACATGGTCAGCTTGACCAATCTCATAGAGAAATCAGCGTCCACCTCGCCGGTACGCTGGGCGTTCTCGTAGACCAGATTGACGATTTCCGCGTACTTTTCCGGGCTCAGCGAGATCTTCATCTGTTGTTGTATCTCTGCAACCATCTTGACCGCAGCACCCACAAAGCTCGGGTCCACCCGAACCGTTGCGGCGGGCGCGATGCCTTCTATGGAGCTGTGGGGCTGATCCATCCAGTATTCGGGTTTACCGGCAAGTTTCTCAATGCGGCGGCTGGTTTTCTCCGTGATCACGCGATGGCCGTTAGCCATTTGCGACAAAAAGGACGGGCCCGCTTGCCCAAGCTTTTTAGCAAAGCTGGCAGGGCCACCTTGCTCGATCAATACTTGGCGCAAGTTCTCACGGCGTTGCTGGTTGAGCTTTTCGCCTTGCTTCATGGTCATTTCCTCGGAAAGTGGTTGAGGGGGTTTTCCCTAGGCCGCGAAAGTAACATCTGCCGAAAAGATAAGCAATACGTAATGTTTCATTGCCTATAAGAATAGCTAATTGCTAAACTCGGTTAGCAAACAGTAAAGTGAGGCAATGAATGAACCAAGATCCTATGGTGGCGCTGTACACGGCGCGCCTATGTAATGTCCGCGCTTTGGCTGCCAAAGAGGGCGGCCCGGTCGCTCTGGCCGACAAGCTGGGCTTTGACCAAGCATGGATGTCGCAGCTGATCGGCAAGAACCCCTCGCGCAACATCACCGAGCGCACCGCGCGCAAGATCGAGACGACCATGGCGCTGCCGATCGGTAGCCTTGATCTTATTCGGGCCAGCGTATGACGTGGGCACTTGTTGGCGTAGGCGCTTTGGCCGCTATCCTGCTGGGTGCAGTTTGGGGTAGGGCCGCCGCCTTCCGACGCGAACGGAACGAGTGGGGCGAGGAATGACCGATAACGAAAAACAAGCGCTGGTTGCAGCGCTCGGCCCCATCGTCGACCGCGTGCGGCGTGATGTGTGCTGGAAGAAGACGGACGACGGTCCGCGCCGCGTGGACGAAGCGCTGACCGATTCGCGCCTGATGCAGCACGTGAACGGCGGCCCGGCATATGGCGCCGCGCCCATCCGGCCGGGCGAGGCTGTCACGCTGCTGGGGGTGCTGGACTTTGATAGCCACAAGGGCGAGACGCCGTGGTCGGACATGCAGGCAGCGGCCGGCCGCGTGGCGGCGGCGCTGCAGGCGCAGGGCGGCCAGCCGGTCGCGTTTCGCTCGTCGGGCGGCAACGGCATCCACCTGTACTGCCTTTGGGCCGAGGCCCAGGACGCCTACAGCGTGCGCATGTGGTTGCGCGCGGCGCTCGCCGCGGCGGGGTTTGCCCCGGGCACGAAGGGCGTGGCCGACGGCCAGGTCGAAGTGTTCCCCAAGCAAGACGCTGTGGGCACCGAAAAGAAGCGCTTCGGCAACATGTTCATCCTGCCGCTGGCCGGCGCCAGCGTCCCGCTGGATCCGTTCGACTTGGACGACCTGCCGCGCGATTACCTGGTGGGCATGGACTGGCCCATGTCGGCGCCCGTGCCGGTGCTGGAGAAGCCCGAGCGCGGCTCGGCGCTGGTGGCTGCCGGCGGTGCGGATGACGCGCTGCTGGAATCGCTGCTGGGCGCGATCCCGAATAGCGGTGCGGCTGAACTGGATTACGACGCCTGGCGCAACGTGGTGTTTGCCATCCACCATGCGACCTATGGGTCGGACGTGGGCCTGACGCTTGCGCACACCTTTTCGGCGTCGTCGTCCAAGTACGACCCCGATTTCCTGGATAACCGCGTCTGGCCGTACATCGACAGCGCGCGGGCGGACGCGGTCACGATCGGTACGCTGCACACGATGGCGCGCGCTGCTGGCTGGCAGGAGCCGGCCGAGCTGATCGCGCAAGACTTCGACGTGGTGGAGACGCCGCGCGCGCCGGACGGCACGCCCGCCAAGCCGCTGCCCAACTTCGAGCGCAACGACCACGGCCGCATCTTGGCCACCATTGGTAACCTGGTGCTTGCCGCGCGCGATGCGCGTTGCAGCGGCGCAACGGTGCGCTACGACGACTTTCGCGCCGAGATCCTGACCGCGAGCCCGGCCGATCCCGAAGGTTGGCGCCCCTTCGAGGACGCCGACTACACCCGCATGCAGATCTATATGGAGGCCGGTGGCTTTCAGAAGATCGCCCGCGAGTCGCTGCGCGACGCGGTGTGGCTGGTGGCGGTCGAGAATCGATTCGACACCGCCATCAAATGGCTGTCCGGCCTTGCCTGGGATGGCGTGGCGCGCATCGGCACGTTCCTGCCGCGCTACTTCGGCACGGCCGACACGCCGTACACGCGGGCGGTGTCGCGCTACACCTGGACGGCGCTGGCCGGGCGCGTGATGGTGCCCGGCGTGCAGGCCGACATGGTGCCGGTCCTGATCGGCACCCAGGGTCTACGCAAGTCGTCGGGCGTTGCGGCGATGGCGCCGGCCGATGAGTTTTTCACTGAAATGGATCTTGCCAGCCGCGATGCGGAGGCCAGCCGGCGCATGCGCGGGCGCCTGGTGATCGAGCTTGCCGAGCTCAAGGGGCTGTTCTCCAAGGACGATGAGGCCATCAAGGCGTTCATCACGCGGCGCGAGGAAGAGTGGCGTGTGCTTTACAAGGAGTTCAACACCACTTTCAAGCGGCGCCACCTCTTCATGGGCACGGCCAATCGCAAGGAATTTCTGTCCGACGACACGGGGCACCGGCGCTGGCTTCCGGCCGAGGTGCTGCGCCAGGTGGACGTGGCGGCCATCGAGCGCGACAGGCTGCAGCTCTGGGCCGAGGCGCGCGAAGCATTCGGCCGGGGCGGTGTGGATTGGAAGGAGGCCGAAGACCTCGCCAAGGATGTCCACGCTCAGCACGAGATCCATGAGCCGTGGACGCCGGTTGTTGAGAACTGGCTCACGTCGGGCGATTTTGAGCCGCTGGGCGGGGCCGAAGAGGTGCGCCGGTTGGTGGCCACGTCGCATGAAGTGCTGGTCGGGGCGCTCGGATTTGAGCCGCGCCATATCAAGGTGGGGGACGAGCGTCGCGTGGCAGGAGTCATGAAAAGGCTGGGTTACTTGCAATCCAGGCCGTATGTGGACGGAAAACAGGTGAGGGCGTGGGTTTTTACGGATTCGCAAGAAATTGCGAGTACGCAAGAAGCTGCGAATTCGTCTGATTTTGCGGATTTGATGTGATGCCGCGCCAATTTCAACACAGGAGCAAGACGGATAAGCCGGATCAAGACGGATCGAATTTTTTCTATCTGTCTTGCTGGAGAGCCTTTGTTTATGCGGTTCTAGGGGGTGGTAAGACAGATAAGACAGATAAATTCTCTTTATTTCATGTGCGATTAATTAGGGGGCCAGGGGAGTTTCCCAAAACGAGGGGTCTTATCTGTCTTATCCGTCTTGTGGTGAACGCGCAGATTTTTGCAAGTTCGGGCTGGCGCGAGTGGCCGCCGAGTCAAGGGGGTGGAACATGTCCCGAATAACGGTAGGTGTGAACGAGAAGGGCGTGCGGGTGGGTGAAGACCACCAGCGCGCCACGCTCACGGATCACGATGTGGAGCTGATGCGGCAGCTTCGCGAGGAAGGGCTGGGCTACAAGCGGTTGGCCAAGATGTTCGACACCAGCGTGCGCAACGTGCGCGACATCGTGAACTACAAGCGGCGCGTCACAACGCCGACGGCCTGGAAGACGATCACGGGGTAGGGTGCGCATAGCTGCGGCGGTGGAATCTACCGTTGGCGGCATGACCACGACAGGCCGCCCCTCCGTTTACACGCAAAAAATTGCAGATGAGATTTGCGAACGACTCGCCACTGGCGAATCGCTGAATTCCATCTGCAAGAGCGATCACATGCCCGCCGAATCCACGGTTCGATGGTGGGTGATTGAGGACCGCAACGGTCTTTCCGCGAGATACACGCAGGCGAGGGACATCGGCCTGGATGTGATGGCGGACCAGTGCATCCAGATCGCCGACGATGGGCAGAATGATTCATACACCGACGACGAGGGGCGAAAGCGCACCGACTTCGACGTGATCGCGCGTTCCAAACTGCGATTCGATGCCCGGCGTTGGTACCTGTCAAAGCTCGCACCCAAGCGGTACGGCGAGCGCATTGCGCAGGAGATTACGAACCCGGACGGCTCGCTCAAAGCTATGAGCGATTCGCAAGTCGCGGGCCGCCTGGCCGCTCTCATCGCGGTGGCGCAGGCCCGCCAGGCGCAGGAAGCGAGCGACGAGCCGGGCGCCGATCTGGTGTAGGGCGCCGGCATGAACGCGTCCGAGATTCTGAAGCTGCTGCGCTACCTGACGCCAGCCGAGCGCGCCGAGGTCGAGGCCATACTCGCGCAGGACACGACCGTGTGGCGGCCGCTGCCTGGGCCGCAAATGATGGCCTACGACAGCACGGCCACCATCATCGGTTACGGCGGCGCGGCGGGCGGCGGCAAGACAGACCTTGCATGCGGCAAATCGCTGACGCGCCACCAGAAGATCCTGGTGCTGCGGCGCGAGGCCACGCAGCTGACCGGCATTGTGGATCGCTTCACGGAGCTACTGGGCAGCCGCGACGGCTACAACGGCGCCGAGCGCATATGGCGCCTGCCAGGCCGCCAGATCGAATTCGGCTCGACGCCGAATCCCGACGACTGGAACAAGTATCAAGGCCGCCCGCACGACCTGCTGGTGTTCGACGAGGCCGCGAACTTCCTGGAAGGGCAGGTGCGCGCGCTGCTGGGCTGGCTGCGATCGGTAGACCCGACGCAGCGCTGCCAGGCCCTGCTCACATTCAACCCGCCCACCAGCGCCGAGGGGCGATGGATCGTCGATTTCTTCACGCCCTGGCTCGACCCCAAGCACCCGAACCCCGCCCAGCCGGGCGAGCTGCGCTGGTTCGCCACCGTGGACGGCAAGGACGTCGAATGCGCGGACGGCACGCCATTCGAGCACGGCGGCGACCTGATCACGCCCCTGTCGCGCACCTTCATTCCGTCGCGTGTGAGCGACAACCCGTACCTGATGGGGACCGGATACATGGCAACCCTTCAATCCCTGCCCGAGCCGCTGCGCTCGCAGATGCTCTATGGCGACTTCCAGGCCGGCATGGAAGACGATGCAATGCAGGTCATACCGACGGCCTGGGTTGAGGCTGCGCAGGCGCGCTGGGCACCGCGGCACAACAAGCCGCGCATGGACAGCGTGGGCGTGGACGTGGCGCGCGGCGGACGCGACAACACGATCATCGCGCGCCGGCACGGCTGGTGGTTCGACGAGGCCCTGGCCTACGCGGGCAAGTCCACGCCGGACGGCCCGACCGTGGCGGGCGTCACCATCGCCGCCGTGCGCGACAAGGCGCCTATCCACATCGACGTGGTGGGCGTGGGCGCGAGCCCTTACGACTTCCTTGTGCACGCTGGCCAGCACGTGCTGGGCATCAACGGCGCCGAGGGCGCGCCAGGTACGGACAAGTCCGGCCGCCTGACCTTCGCCAATGTCCGCAGCCACGACTGGTGGCGGATGCGCGAGGCGCTGGACCCGACCGCCGACAACGGCATCGCGCTGCCGCCCGACCGCCAGCTGCTGGTCGACCTGTGCGCGCCGGTCTGGCGCCTGCAGGGCCGCACGATCTACGTGGAAAGCCGCGAAGACATCATCAAACGCATTGGCCGGTCCCCCGACTGGGCCAGCGCATACATCCTCGCGCTGCACGACACCGCTCGAATCGAAGATATACCGGGTGCGCATACCCGCAAACGTGGCTCCTACGATCCGTACGCAAACCTGAATCGATAGGACCAAGGCCCTCATGTGCGAACCCGCGACCATTGCGTACAGCGTCGCTGCCATTGCAGGCGGCGCAATTGCCGCATCTGCAATGGCGCCCAGCACGCCGAGCGTGGCGCCGACCGCACCCGTGCAAGCGCCCACCAAGCAGAGCGAAAAGACGGCGGACGTGGATCAGCTCAAGCGCAGCAACAGCGGAAACCTCATCGATACGGGACCTGGCGCATCGTCGGGCAGCACGCTGCTTACCGGCCCTGGCGGCATCGACTCCAGCGGGTTGTCGTTGAACAAGAACACCCTTCTGGGAGGCTGACCATGTGCATGGCAGCGAGCGCGCCGAACCCCAACCCCGGCTACTGGCAAACCGCAGTCCCCGGCATGACCGCTGAGGAAAGCAACCTGCTGCCGAATTGGACATCTCCCGCAGCGGCGGTAGATGGCGTCGTGGACTTGGCGCTGCTCAAGCAGCAGCGAGACGCCGCGATGGAGAAATGGAAGACCGACAACCCTGAGCGGTATCAGCAAGGGCTGCGTGCTCAGGAGCGTGCGGCCTCTGGGCAGCAGACGCGCACACAGGCCGCCACCAATGCGCGGCAAGGCGCCGGCGGCTCAGGCGGCGGTAGCGGGGCCTCGTCGGCCAATACGCTGCTGACAGGGGCGGGCGCCTCGCAGGGCGTGGACCCTGGCGCCTTGGATCTGTCGAAGAACACGCTGCTGGGCCTGTGACCATGGCCGCACCGATCGTCAAGCGCGACAAATACCTTTCCCGCTACTCGGCTTTGCAGAGTGAGCGCTCCAGCTGGAATTCCTTCTGGCAGGAACTCACGGAGTTCATCCTGCCGTATAGCGGGCGGTTCTTCACGTCCGACCGCAACCGCGGCACCAAGCGCTTCAACAACATTTACGACCCAACCGGCACGCTGTCGGCAAACACGCTGTCTGCGGGCCTGATGGCCGGCATGACCAGCCCGGCCCGGCCGTGGTTCCGCCTCGCTACCCCCGACCCTGCGCTGATGCAGTACCACTCCGTGAAGGTGTGGCTGTCGGACGTGACGAAGCTTATGCTGGACGTGTTCGCGCGCTCCAACACCTACAACAGCCTGCAGAGCATGTACCAGGATCTGGGCGTGTTCGGCACGGCCGTGAGCTTCGTGCACCCGGATTTCAACGATGTGCTGCACCATTCCCCTCTGCCGGTGGGCGAGTTCTATCTCGCGACCAACGACAGGGGCAACGTGGACACGCTGTACCGCGAGTTCGACATGACTGTCGGGCAGCTCGTGAAGAAATTCGGTATCGACAAGGTCAGCACCGCCGTGAAGTCGATGTATGACAACGGCACACTCGACTCTTGGGTGACGGTGGTGCAGTGCGTCGAGCCGAACGTTGACCGCGACCCGCGCATGCGCGACGCACGCAACATGCAGTTCACGTCGGTTTACTTCGAATACGGCCAGTCGCCTGAAAAGTACTTGCGCCGCTCCGGGTTCGAAGAGTTCCCGGCGCTGGCGCCGCGCTGGCAGGTCTGGGGCGGTGACGTCTATGGCGTCGGGCCCGGCGGCCTGGCCCTTGGGTCCGTGAAAGGTCTTCAACACCGCCAGCTTCGCCTGGCCGAGGGCTTGGACTACACCACCAAACCCCCCGTGCAGGCGCCGACCTCGCTCAAGAATCACGACATCGACATGCTGCCCGGCGGCGTGACGTTCGTCGATGGCGCCAACCCGAATGCCGCGATTCGCCCGGCCTGGCAGGTGCAGCTTGATCTCGGCGGCATGCAGGCCAACATCCAGGACACGCGCGAAATCCTGCGTTCGACGTTCTACGCCGACCTGTTCTTGATGCTCGCGAACGTCGACGTGCGTATGACGGCGACCGAAGTGGCTGAACGGCACGAGGAAAAGCTGCTCATGCTAGGCCCGGTGCTGCAACGGCTGCACAACGAAATGCTCGACCCCATGGTCGAGATGGCATTTCACCGCCTGGCAGCTGCCGGCGCACTGCCGCCGCCGCCGCCCGAGCTGGAAGGCGTCGATCTGAATATCGAGTTTGTCTCGATGCTGGCGCAGGCGCAGCGCGCGATCGGCGTCAACAGCACGGATCGCTACGTTATGACCTTGGGCCAGGTCGCAACTATCAAGCCCGAAGTGCTGGACCGACTGGACGCCGACGCCTTGGCCGACAGCTACGCCGATCAGCTCGGGGTCGATCCTCGTCTGGTCGTGCCGCTGGACCAGGCCGTGCTCGTGCGCCAGCAGCGCGCCCAGCAGCAGGCCGTTATGCAGGCCGCCGCCACGGCGGAACAAGCCGCTACCGCCGCGCAGCGCCTCGGAGCAGTCCAAACCGGCGAGCGTAACGCCGCGTCCGACCTCATCAACCAGTTTCAGGGATACAGCATCCCGCAATAGGTGCCGCCATGAACCTGACCGACATGAAGCTATCGCCTGAACAGGCGAAGGAAATGGACTGCTGCGTGTCGAGCGACCCCGACGGCGGGCCCAAGTACCCCTACGGGCTGACGCTATCGCTCGACGACGACACGCTGCAGAAGCTGGGTATGTTCAACCTGCCGGCTGTGGGCCAGACGATGCGGCTCATGGCCGTGGTCGAAGTGTGCAGCACCAGCCAGCACGCCAGCCAGCAGGGCACGGACAAGTACGTGTCGCTGCAGATCACGCAGATGGCCCTGGAAGGCGACGCGCCCGATCCTGCGCAAGTCCTCTACGGCTAGGGGTGCGCATACCGAACGCCCCGAATACCAGAATCCATGCGCATGAGTTCCACGACATACGACCCTCTCAATCCGTCGGTTACGGACACGGACCGCGAAGCCAAGCGTGAAGACGCCAAGCAGGAATCACGGCTTGAGTCGGACGATTTGAAGTGGCTCATGGGAAACCGTCGCGGCCGCCGCATTGTGTGGCGTCTGCTTTCCCGGGCGGGTGTGTATCGGTCGTCGTTCAGTACGAACGCCATGCAGATGGCATTCAACGAAGGCAACCGGAACGAAGGGCTACGGCTCATCGCGTCACTGCACCAACTATGCCCGGAACGGTACGCCGAAATGCTCCAGGAGCAGAAAAAGCATGACCACCGAAACCCAAGCGACGACCGGAACAACGCCAACTGATCCCGGCACGCAAGCGCCCGCGGCTACGCCGGCTGCTCAGGACAACACGGTCCTGACCGCCGAAGCGCCCGCAGGCGAGCAACAAGCGCAACCCACGCAGCAGGGCGAGCCCCCGGCCGGCGATAAGCCGAGCTTGGAAGCCAAACCCGATGGCGAAAAGTCGAAGGCCGAGGGTGACAAGCCCAGCGACGCCGAAGGCGACAAGGGCGCGCCCGAGCAGTACGAGGACTTCGCAGCACCCGAAGGGGTGCAACTGGACGCCGAGCTGGTTGGCGACCTGAAGACCATCGCCAAAGAGTTGAACCTCTCGCAGAAGGATGCACAGCGCGTGGCCGACCTCGGCCCCAAGTTGCTGCAGAAGCTGCAGGGGCACCAAGCCGAAGCGTTCGCGCAGGTCCGCCAGACCTGGGCAGATGACGCGAAGGCCGACAAGGAAATCGGCGGCGAAGCATTCGACGAGAACCTTGGCGTGGCGAAGAAGGCCCTTGAATCGTTCGGCACCCCGGAATTGCGCACGTTGCTCAACGAGTCCGGCATCGGCAACCACCCGGAAGTTATCCGGTTCATGGTCCGGGCCGGCAAAGCGATCAGTAGCGACACGTTCGTCGCAGGGGAACGCCGCGGCGCGAGCGCGCAGCGTGACCTGGCGAGCAACCTTTACCGCAAGCAATAAGGAGCCTTCACCATGGCCACCCTCCCGTCCCGTCCCGGCGCTGTCACGCTGACCGACTTCGCCAAGTCCATCGACCCGAACGGCTCCACCGCTTCGGTGATCGAGCTGCTGAACCAATCGAACGAAGTGCTGCAGGACATGCGCTGGATTGAGGGCAACTTGCCCACGGGCCACCGCACCACCGTGCGCACCGGCCTGCCCACCCCGACGTGGCGCAAGCTGTACCAGGGCGTGCAGCCGACCAAGTCGCTGCGTGCGCAAGTCGACGACGCGACGGGCATGCTGGAAGCCCGCAACGAGGTTGACGTGGATCTGGCCACGCTGAACGGCAACAGCGCCGCGTTCCGCCTGTCGGAAGCACAGGCTGAAGTCGAAGGCATGAACCAGGCTTTCACCCAAGCCCTGTTCTACAACGACACGGCCGCCAATCCCGAACGCTTCATGGGCCTGGCGCCGCGCTACTCGTCCTTGTCCGCGCCCAATGGCGTGAACATCGTCGACGGCGGCGGTACTGGCAGCGACAACACGTCGGTGTGGCTCGTGCTGTGGGGCGAAAACACCGTCACGGGCATCTACCCCAAGGGGTCCGAAGCCGGCTTGACGCACCAAGACCTGGGCGAAATCGACGCTTTCGACACCCAGACCCCGCCGGCGCGCTTCCGTGCCCTGGCCGATCTGTGGAAGTGGAAGTGCGGCTTGACCGTCCGCGACTGGCGCTATGCCGTGCGCATCGCCAACGTGGACATTTCCGACCTGGTCGGCCAGACCGGCTCGCAAGCCCCGACCGCCGCCACCGCTCTGATCAAGCTGATGGTCCGCGCCATGGCTCGCATCCCGCAGATGGGCATGGGCTCCGCTGCCTTCTACGCCAACCGCACCGTGAAGGAATACTTGTCGATCGCGGCTCTGGATAAGTCGAATGCGGCCCTGGCCATCCAGCCGGCGATCAACCAGTTTGGCGCCGTGTCGCCTGGCAGCGTCGGTAATGGCACCACCACCTTCCTGGGCGTGCCGGTGCGCACGGTGGACGCGCTGCTGTCCACCGAAGCCCGCGTCGTCTAAGCGACCCCAGAGAATCGGAGAACCATCATGATCCTGGACACCCAAGAAACCTTCTCGGAAGGCCAATCCATCGCCGCAGCAGCGGGCGACGTCGTGTCGACGAACGTGTACGACACCGGCGCGGCCCATGACGTCGGCATCGGCGAGCCGTTGTATCTGACTGGCCGAATCGGCACGGCGGTGGCCGGCGTCGGCGCCACGGTGCAGGCCGTGCTGCAGACGGACGACAACGTGGGCTTCTCGTCGCCGCGCGAGTTTCCCATCACCGGTGCGGTGGGCGTTGCCTCCCTGGGCGCCAATGCCGGCTTTTTCAACTACCGCCTGCCGGTGGGCTTGGAGCGTTATCTGCGCATCGTGTATCGCGTCGCTGGCGCGACCACGACCGCCGGTACGGTCAGCGCGTACATCGTCAAGGACGTGCAGGCCAACGTCTCTTACGCCAGCGGCTTCACCGTCGCATAAGGAGCTATCCCATGAAAGTTATCGCTACCGCAGTGGGCTACGCCGGCAAGGATGGCCACCAGTTGCGCCAGCCTGGTGATGTGTTCGAAGTGCCGGACGGCTCCAAGGCCACTTGGTTCAACCCCGTTGACGATGACGCGGGCGGGCAGGAAAGCCATCCGCGCGGGAATCAGCGCGGACGGGGCCGCCAGGCCGATTCGGACTTGGCTTAAGCAGGTCGCGCCCTCAGGCCGGCAATGAAAGCGGGGGCCGTGTGCCCCCGCTTACTTTTGGAGCACCTTCATGGCGTCTGTCGTCGACATCTGCAACCTGGCGCTTGCCCATTTGGGCGATGAAGCGACCGTATCAAGCATCGACCCGCCGGAGGGGAGCGCCCAGGCCGAACATTGCGCCCGCTTCTACCCGATGGCGCGCGACACTGTGTTGGAGGCCCACGACTGGAACTTTGCGACCACGCGGGGCGTTTTGGCTCTGGTGGGGTCTGCGTGGCCCAGTTGGGCTTTCTGCTATGAGCTTCCGGCAACGTGTGTGCGGGCTATCAGTGTGCTGCCGCCAGGAGCTTTGGACGACTACAGCACGGCTTACCCTCGGACTGCTGGGGCGCTGGGGTACCCGGGTGCGACATTCGTGCCACATGGTGCGGTGTATACGCCCCAAGAATTCAGCATCGAGACGGGTGAGAGTGACGGCAGCGAGGCCGACGACCGGCGCCTGCTCTACACCAACCAGGAAGGCGCGGTGCTGCGCTACACGCGCCGAGTGGAGGACACCACGCGCTTTCCGCCATTATTCGTTGATGCACTGACGCGGCTGCTCGCCTCCTACTTGGCGGGTCCGGTCGTCAAAGGCACCGATGGCGTCAGTGTCGCGCAGGCGCAATTGCAGGCGTACAGAGGCATTATTTCGCAGGCGACCGTATCGGACAGCAACCAACGCAGCATCAAGCCCCGGCAAAGCGTGCCGTGGATCGCGGGGCGATAAGACATGGCAAACGTGCGCTCCCTGTCGCGGTCCTTCGCGCGCGGCGAAATTAGCCCGGAGCTGTTCGGCCGGGTTGATCTGCCGCAGTACCAAACTGGCTTGGCCACGTGCCTCAATTTCGTGACGCTGCCTCACGGGCCGGCGCAGAACCGCGCGGGCTTTGGCTTCGTGCGGGCGACGAAATACAGCAATCAACGGTCGCGCCTCATCCCGTTCTCGTTCAATACCGAGCAGACCTTCGCTCTGGAGTTCGGCAACGGGTACGTGCGGTTCCATACCATGGGCGCGACGCTTGTGGATGGCGGCGGCGTGCCGTATGAGGTGGCCACGCCTTATGTTGAGGCGGATATTTTCGACTTGCATTATGTCCAGTCGGCTGATGTCCTGACCATCGTTCACCCCAACTACGCGCCGCGCGAGCTACGCCGGCTCGGTGCGCTCAACTGGACGCTGACGACTATCCAATTCACGCCGAGCATCGCCGCGCCATCCAGCGTCACTGCGACGGCGCACGCTGGTACCGGGACGCCGGACGATATCGACCACACCTACGCCGTGACGTCGCTAGCGGTTGATACGCTCGAAGAGTCCTTGGTCTCCGCGGCGTCAAATACGGTGAGCAATGATCTTTTCTTGCAGGGCGCATACAACGATGTGACCTGGCCGGCCGTGGCGGGCGCAACCCGGTACAACGTCTATAAGCTGAGCAATGGTCTTTGGGGCTACGTCGGCCAGTCCGGTGACGTTACATTCCGCGACAACAACATCACGCCGGATATCTCACAGACCGCGCCGACGCTGGCGGACCCTTTCAGCGGCGCTAATAATTACCCTGCGGCAGTGTCCTACTACGAGCAGCGCCGCTGGTTCGCGGGCACGCGCAACAAGCCGCAGAATGTTTGGGGCACGCGCTCGGGGACCGAATCAAATCTGGCCTCGTCGATCCCCACGCGCGACGATGACGCCATTGCCTTTAGAATCGCGGCGCGCGAGGTCAACACGATTCGCCATATCGTTCCACTGTCCAACCTGGTGGTGCTGACTGCCAGCGCGGAATGGCGTATCTCCCCCGCAAACTCGGACGTGCTGACTCCTGCCACGGCGTCGCCCCGGCCGCAGTCCTACAACGGCGCAAACAATGCCCAGCCCGCCGTTGTAAACAACAACCTGTTGTATGCGGCAGCGCGTGGCGGCCACCTGCGTGAGATGTCCTACAACTGGCAGGCCAACGGCTATATCACGGCCGACGTGTCCATCCTGGCACCGCACCTGTTCGACTATCGGACCATACAGGACATGGCATTCTCGCGCGCGCCGCATCCGATCCTATGGTGCGTGTCTTCCTCTGGCGAGCTGCTGGGCCTGACTTACGTGCCTGAGCAACAGGTTCAAGGCTGGCATCGCCACTCGACGAAGGGGGGCCGCTTTGAATCTGTGTGCACCGTATCCGAGGGCGACGAGGACGCGCTCTATACCATCGTGCAGCGCACTATTAACGGGGCGCAGGTCCGGTATGTCGAACGTTTGCACACCCGGATGATGCCAACGCAGGCTGACGCGTTCTTCGTGGACAGCGGCCTGACCTACGAAGGGCCGCCCGCCACGACGTTTTCGAACCTCAACCACCTGGAGGGCGAAACCGTCAACATCCTGGCTGACGGCGCCGTGATGCCGCCTCAGGTGGTCGCTGGCGGCGCTGTCACGATTGAGCACGCGTCGAGCAAAGTGCACATCGGCCTGCCTATTCAGGCGGATCTGATCACCTTGCCGCTCGCCTTCGACGCGCAGGCAATGGGCCAGGGCCGGGTCAAGAATGTGAACTTCGTGTGGCTTCGCCTCAATGACTCGTCGGGCGTGTTCGCTGGGCCGTCTTTCGACAAACTGGAGGCGGCAAACCCGGACAAGCTGACGCAGGTCAAGCAGCGTACCAATGAGTCCTACGGCACTCCGCCTCGGTGGATATCCGGGGAGTTCAAGCACATGGTCAAGGCGGCTTGGACCGACGGCGGCCAAGTGTTCGTGCGCCAGAGTGATCCGCTGCCTGTCACGCTCGTCTCGATGACGATTGAGGCGGCAATCGGTGGCTGACCTGATCATCCGCGCAGCAGCACCTGCGGACGCCTTCGAGCTGGCGGCGGACCTGCGGCCGCAGGACGCGGAAGAGATCCGCGCCATGCATGGCACTCACGCCGATCTCGCTGAAGCGATCCGCCACAGTATCGCGCTTTCGACGCATGCGTGGACAGCGCATGTTGAGGGGCGCATCGCCATGGTTGGTGGCGTCTCCAACCTAGGGACGTTGCTCGGCGACAACATAGGCAGTCCGTGGTTGCTCGGCTCTTCGCAGATGTTCCGACGGCCGGGTGCGCTTACCCGTACTGGCCGCCGATATGTTGCTTTTATGCACACGATTTACCCTGAGCTGCGCAATTTCATCGATCACCGCAACGCGGTGAGTATTGCGTGGTTGCAACGTTTGGGCTTCACCGTGCAGACCGATCAGTCCGTGCTTTGCGGACCGGATCGGGTGCCTTTCTACCCATTCCAAAAGAAGGCTTGATATGTGTGTCGCAGCCGCGCCCTACATGATGCTGGCAGCATCCGCTGCCTCCGCCGTTGGTTCAGCCAACAGCGCAAGCGCGCAGCAGGCCGGGATCAACTATCAGGCCGACGTCGCGGCCAACAACGCGCAGATTGCGGAATGGCAAGCCCAAGACGCCATCCGCCAGGGGCAAGAGCAGGAGCAACAGAGCCGCCTGCAATACGCGACGACCAAGTCGACGCAGCGCGCCGCCCTGGCGGCCAATGGCGTCGCCCTGGACGAAGGAAGCGCCGTCGATATTCTGACGTCCACCGATTACACGAACGAGCTGGATGCGTCGACGATTCAGGCGAACGCGGCGCGTTCGGCCTGGGGCTACCGCACCCAAGGGACCAACTACAGCGACAACGCGGCAGCGTTGCGAGCCGGTGCCGGCGCCATCAGTCCGGGATCTGCCGCCGGTCTGAGCCTGTTGGGCAACGCTGGCCAGGTATCGCAAAGCTGGTACCAGTATTCCAAAGTTTCAAAGTGAGGGCTGACCTGTGCCGCGCGTTCCTATCGTAGACGCTCCGCGCGTCGCATCCTCGGGGTTGCCAGGCGTTCGGCAGCAGGCTGGCGCCGGCGCGCTTGCGCAGGAGATCGGCGCACGTCAGACGGTGCAGCTCGGCCAAAACTTGATGTCGGCAGCGGGGACCGCTACCAATATCGCGATCGACATGCAGCAGCAGGCCAATCAGCTGCGCGTCGACGACGCGGTCAATCAAGCGAAAGAGGCGTCGCTCAAGCTGACTTTCGACCCGCAGACTGGATACACGAACATCAAGGGCATCCAGGCGCTGCAACGCGATAGCGGGCAGCCGCTCGCTACCGAGTACGGCGATCTGCTCAACCAGCAGATGCAGACCATCGCCGAAGGGCTCGGCAACGATGCGCAGCGTCTGGCATTTCGTCGAGCGTCGCAGGCGATCGGCATGCAGTTCCAGACGCAGGCCACGCAGTACGAGGGTGAGCAGTTCCGCACCTATGCGGCGTCCGTGCGCGAAGGGACGATCGCCAACAGCACCAACGAGATCGCCCTTTACTACAACGACCCCCAGAAGATCGACCAGAACATCTTATCGATCCAGGCCGCCGTTGCCGACCTCGGGCGCATGAAGGGGCTGTCTGCCACGATGATCGAAGCGCAAACGCGCAAGGTCACCAGCAACGCGCACCTGACGGCGTTGTCTTCTGCGTTGCAGAAAAACGACGTGGCCTACGCGGACGCCTACATGCGCAAGTACGCGCCGCAGATGGACGCCGACGACATGCTGCGCGTCAACGGCTTGATTACCAAGCAAATGGACGCCCGCCTGGGCGCGGCTGCTGCCACTTCCGTCGTCAACAAGGCTATGCCGCGGCTGATGCCGACGCCCGGGGATCGGCTGGTCAACCTAGTGACGGGCAGCGGAACGCAACTGCCCCCCGATCTGGTTACGACGGTGGCCACAGCAGAGAGCGACAACCGCGACCTGAACCCCGACGGTTCCGTTGTCACGTCCCCCAAGGGCGCTAAGGGGCGCATGCAGGTCATGGACACCACGAACACCGACCCTGGCTTCGGCGTGCAGCCGGCGCAGGACGACAGCCTGGAAGAGCGCGCGCGGGTTGGCCGCGATTATCTCCAGGCGATGCTGCAAAACTATGGCGGCAACCTGACGCAGGCCCTGGCCGCCTACAACGCGGGGCCCGGTAACGTGGACAAGGCCCTGGCCGCATCCGACAAGGCGAGCGATCGGGCCAACTGGATGAATTATCTGCCCAAGCCATCCGAAACAATCCCGTACGTGCGGGGCATTCTGGCCAAGTACGAAGCGGGGCAGGGCGCGCCGGCCAGGCCTACGCTGCAAGACCTGCAGCGGAATGTCCGGGACGAAATGCAGGGGCAGAATCCCGAGCGCGTCCGTATCGCTCTCGAAGAAACCACGCGCCAGTATGAGGTTGCCAACAAGGCCATCAAGCAACGCGACGACGAGGCGGTGGCCGGCGCCATGCGCGAGCTGGTGGCGAACGGTGGGCGGTACTCCGACTTGCCGCTGGCCGTGCGCGCCAACATCCCGGCCGGCAACGTCGCTGAGGTGATGGGTTTCGCGGGCAAGGTCGCAAAGGGGGAGGACCGGACCAACGAGGCGGTCTATCAGAAGCTGGCCGGCGATCCGTCGTACCTGCGGAGCCTAAGTGACAACGAGTTCTATCGCCTGCGCGGTGAACTGAGCGAATCGGATTTCAAGACGTTCTCGAACCAGCGCGGCGCTGCGGCAGGCCGGGGGGTTGACAAGGTCGACGAGCTGAACACGTCGGCCATCAATAGCACGCTGAACAACCGCCTCGCCACCTTGAAGATTGACCCCAGTCCTAAGGACGGCACCAGCGACGCCATGCGCGTTGGCGCCATTCGCAAGTTCGTCAATGACGCTGTGCTGGACCAACAGAAGGTGGTCGGCAAACAGATGACGGACCGGGACACGGAAGAGTTCATCGACGGGCTGTTCGCCAAGTCCGTACAGTTCCGCAGCTTCTGGTTCGGATCGTCGAACGAGCGGCTGCTGACGTTGAAGGTGGGGGACATCCCCGGCGAGGTCAAGACCGCGCTGAAGGCGGACTTCAAGAAAAACGGCATTGATGACCCGACCGAGGCCGACATGCTAGGGGCCTATTGGCGGATGCAAACCGCGCTGCAGCGCCAGCGCGCAACCGGAGTGGTTACGGACTGATGGCCGAAGAACTGGACACCTCAAGCGCCGTTGCGGCCTATCTGAACGACCCGAATCCGCCGACGTCGGACCCGGTGGGCGCCACCCGTGTGTCGGTGGCGGCGGCACTGGGCAGCAACCCCGACCTGGAGGCCGAACTGCGCCAAGTCGCGTCACGCACGGGCATTCCTATCGATTCCGTGCGCCGCCATCCTGAGGAAGTGAAGCGCGAGGCCGCGCTCACGTCCTTTAATTTCGAGCGCTTGGCACGCGATTTTCCGTCGACCGCCGGCTACCTAGCAGGCGTCGAGAACGCACGCATCGCGCACGACGACGTCGATAACATGGGCGTCATCGAAAAGGGCATTCGCGGTCTGTCCAACCTGGGCAGCGCTGCGGCGTCGGCGTTTCCCCAGGCGGGCGGTGCGCTGTGGCGCGTCGGCCAAGCCGGGGCGGAAAACCTCGCGCCGCTGCTGGACCCTCTGGCGGGCACGCTGCTGCCGGAGAACCCGCTGCGCCGCCTGGCGGCCGGCATGGCCGGTATGGGGCGCGCGGGGGAGGCTTCTGCAAAGGGCCTCATGCCGCAAGCAACGGGCAACATCGAGGCGGGCGTCTATTCGGGCGTGCAGTCCCTGGTGACGATGGGCCTGACGCTGCCGGCCAGCATCGTGACGGGCAACCCTGCTCCAACGCTCTACGGCATGTCGGGTATCACGGGCGGTCAGGCCTACGGTCAAGCGCGCGAGGCTGGCCTTGATCCATACCGCGCGTTGATGTTTGGCACGTCACAGGCCGCGATCGAGTACGCCACCGAGCGCATCCCGGTCGGGCGCTTCCTGCACGACATGAAGGCGGGCACGCCGTTCTGGAACATGCTGCTGCGCCAAGTGTCTGCCGAGATCCCCGGCGAACAGGTGGCGACCGTGTTGCAGGATCTGAACGAATGGGCCGTGATCAACCCGGCGAAGCCATTCTCTGAATACCTGGCGGAGCGCCCCAGCGCCGCTGCGCAGACTCTGGTGGCCACGATTGTGGCGTCGGGCGGCGCGGTGGGCACCGCGCAACTGGCGAACACCGCCGCCGACCGGCTGGCCGGGCGCACTGTCCAGGCGGAGCGCGCGCAATTGGACGGCCAGGTGCTGTCCGAACTCGATGCTACCGCAGCCGCGTCCAAGCTGCGTGCGCGCTCCCCGGATGACTTCCAGGCTTTCGTCAAGGAGGCCATGGGCGACGGGCCTGTGCAGGACGTCTACATCCGCGCCGAAGACCTGGCGCAGTCCGGCGTTGACGTGGCGCAGCTGGCCCAGGTGTCGCCGGCCGTGGCCGCGCAATACGAACAGGCGCTGGCCACTGGCGGTGACGTGCGCATCCCGGTGGACGAGTACGCGACGCGCGTCGCGGGTACGGACCTGTCGCAGTCCATGCTGCCGTTCCTGAAAACCGAGCCCGCCGGCATGACACAGGCCGAGGCCCAGGAGTTTATGCAGAACCGCAGCGGGTTGCTGCGCGCCGAGGTCGAGAAGGTCATGGCCGAGCGCGAGGCAGACGCGCCGTTCAAGGAGTCCAAGGATCTTGTCGAGTCGGAGTTGATGACCCAGCTGGAGCAGGCCGCCCGCTTCACGTCGGACGTGAACCGCGCGTACGCCGGCATGATGTCCAATTTCTACGCCGTGCAGGCCGCGCGCCTGGGCCTGACGCCGCAGGAAATGTACCAGCGCTACCCGGTGCAGATCCGCGCCGAAGGCTTTGGCCAGCTCGACCAGGGTATGGCTGCGCCGGCAATTGGCGACGTTCGCCAGGCGTGGGAAGACGTTGGCGTTGACGGGTTCATTTCGGAGAAGGGTGACACGATCACGGTTTCCAAGATTGTCGTGCCTGAAGCGCGGCGGGGGCAGGGCGCGGGCACGCGCGCAATGCAGCAGCTTGTGGAATACGCCGACGCTACGGGCAAGAACATCGTCTTGACACCTTCCCCGGACTTTGGCGGCGATGTGGCGCGGCTCAAGGCTTTCTACAAGCAATTCGGCTTTGTGGAGAACAAAGGCCGCAACCGCGCATTTAGCACGTCGGAAGGGATGTACCGTGAGGCGCCAGGCAAGACGCTCTATCAAGCCAATCAGCCTAACGCGCGGGGCGCCTACAACATCGACACGCGCACGATCTCGCTGTTGCAGAACGCGGACCTGTCGACGTTTCTGCACGAGTCCGGGCACTTCTATCTGGAAGTGCTCACGGACATCGCCAGCCAGGCCGACGCGCCGGCGGCTGTGCGCGATGACGTTCAAAAGCTTATGGCTTGGTTCGGCGTGCCGGACCTGGCCGCCTGGAATGCGCTGGACCTTGAGGCGAAACGACCGCACCACGAACAGCTGGCCCGAGGGTTTGAGGCGTATCTGTTCGAAGGGAAGGCGCCGACGCCCGAGCTGCAGGGGTTGTTTCAGCGCTTCCGCGCGTGGATGCTGGCCGTCTACCGGTCAATGACCGCGCTCAACGTCGAGCTCTCGGACGAGGTGCGCGGCGTATTCAGCCGGATGCTGGCGTCAACCGAGCAGATTCGCGAAACCGAAACCTTGCTCGACTACAAGCCCGCCTTCACGTCGGCCGAGCAGGCCGGCATGACCGCCGAGGAATGGGCGCAGTACCAAGCTCTTGGCCTGGAGGCGACACAGGACGCCGTGCAGCAGTTGGAGGCGCGCAGCATCCGCGACATGAAATGGCTGTCCGGTGCCCGGAGCCGCGTGATCGCTCAGATGCAGCGCGAGGCTGCGGACAAGCGCAAGACGGTGCGTAAGGAGGTCGAGGCGGAAGTGATGGCCGAGCCGGTTAATCAGGCCAAGACCTTCATGAAGCGCGGGATTGATCCTGTCACCGGCGATACGGTGGAAGGCCCGACCAAGCTGCAAATCAGTGCCCTGGAAGAAATGTACGGCGGGGAGGGCAACCGCTATGCGCTGCTGGATTGGTCGCAGCTCGGGTATGGCCGCTATGGCATGCTCGCCGAAGACGGTCTCAACCCCGACATTGTGGCCGACCGGTTCGGCTTTGCCTCGGGCGACGGCTTGGTGCGATCGGTGCTGGCCGCCGAAGACCCCCGCGCCAAGATCGAGGCATTGACGGACCAGCGCATGCTGGAGCGGTATGGCGACCTGACCGACGCGCAGAGCATCGCGCGCGCGGCTGATGAAGCCGTGCACAACGAAGCGCGTGGCCGATTCATCGCCACGGAGGTGAACGCTTTGCAGCGCGCGCTCGGGCAGCGCCAGGTACTGGCCCGCGCTGCGCGCCAGTTCGCCGAAGCGACCATTGCCCGCCTGCGCATCCGGGACGTGCGGCCCAGCCAATGGGCCGTGGCCGAGGCCCGCGCCGCGCGCGCCGCTGAGCAGGCCCTGCGCAAGAACGATCTGCAGGGCGCAGCTGTCGAGAAAAAGCGCCAGCTCGTGAACAACTACGCGACGCGCGCGGCACAAGCGGCGCAGGCCGAGATCGATAAAGACCTGAACTACATGAAGCGGCTGTCGAACTCGACCGCTCAATCAGGGATGCGCGGTGAATCCCTGGTGCAGCTGAACGCGCTGCTGGCGCGCTTCGACCTGCGCAGCAGTTTGTCGTTGCGCCAAATCGACGCCGCCAAGACGCAAAGCCTGGCCGAGTTTATCGCCAGCGAATCCGAACGATTGGACGCCGTCATGCCGGATCTGCCGGCCTACATTCTCGACGAGGGGTTCCGCCGGCACTACAAGGACATGTCGGTCGAAGAGTTCCGGGGGCTGGTGGACAGCGTCCGCCAACTGGCCAACCTGGCGCGTCGCGAACAGAAGATGTACACCGCGCTGCGCGATATGTCTTTCGACGAAGAGCGCAGCGCCGTGCTGGCGCGTATGCGCGAATTCAATCCCAAGGCGTTCGACGAGGCCGGCGACCCGCTGGCACGCGAACCTGAGTTCGTCCCCAATATCCGCAAATCGGTGGCGAAGCTTGGGGACGGCTTCGCCGGTGAGTTCCTGAGCGCGGAAACCATCCTTGATATCCTGGAGGGCGGCAAGTTCGGGCAGGTGCATGAATCCCTCTTTGGGCGGATGAGCTCGCGCGCCAACTGGAAGGCGACGCGAATGGAGAAGGTCTATCGCGACCTCAAGCCGCTTTTCAAGCAGTGGAACCTGAAGGAGCGCCGGGACTACGGCCGCAAGGGCATTGTCGTGCCCAGCATCGGCACCAGCATCACCCGGGAAAATGCGCTCGTTGCCGCCCTGTTGTACGGCAACGCGGACGGACGCAAGCGCTTAGAGAACTACGGTTGGAACGAGAACCGCATGCAGGGCGTGCTGGACGTGCTGGACGAACGCGACTGGAAACTGGCGAACGCTATCTGGGATCAATTCGACAACAAGCTGTGGCCTGAGCTCGAAGCGCTGAACAAGCGCACACGCGGTAAAGCGCCGCCGAAGGTGGAGGCGCTGCCGTTCCCCACGAAGTTCGGCGAGGCCCGGGGTGGATACTTCCGTTTGAAGTACGACACGGACCTGGACGAGCGTGCGCACCGGTTCGATGAAGGGGCTGCCGTCAAGGAACTATTGGGCGGCGGTATGGGCATGTCGGCCAAGACCAATCAGGGAACCAGCACGCAGCGCAAGGACGGTGTCGTCATGCGCCCACGGCTGGATCTGGGCGTCTTTGTCGAGGCCGTCAACGAGACGGTACACGACCTGGCGCTGCGTGAGGCCGTGGCCGACACGATGCGCCTCTTGAACGACAAGGGTGTGCAGACCGCGATCAAGTCGTCCGTCGGCGTGCCGGCATACCGCGCGCTGGTAAACCGTGTTCGCGAAATCGCTGCGCCGCCGCGCAATCCGTCGGGCTTTATCGAGAAGATCCTGGCCAGCGCCCGCCGGAATACCATCGTGGTCCTGATGTCTGGTGTCAAGACGGCGCTGCAAAACGTGGTTGGCCTGGTGCCGGCGCTGACGCGGGTGAATCCCGGCAATATCGGCCTTGAAATGGCGCGCTTCTACAGCCCGGCCATGGCCGAGCGGTATCGGTTTGCGATGGACAATTCGGAATACATGCGCCATCGGTACCAGAATTTTGATCGCGATCTGAACGACATGGCCGCCAAGCTCACCGTGAAGGGCCGCCTTCTGCCCGACACGGCGACGATGCTCGCGCTGATGGGCATGGTTGATCGTGGCGTGTCGGTCCCGGTGTGGAATGCGGCATTCAAGGACGGGATGGCGCAGTTCGACAATGACAATGCGAAGGCGGCGGACTATGCCGATCACATCGTGCGCCAAACTCAGGGTAGCGGCCGCGACGTGGACCTGCCCAAGATCATGTCCGGGCACGGCGGCTATGGCCAACTCAAGCGCCTTTTCACTATGTTCTACAGCTATTTCAACAGCCAGCTGCAGATGCTTGTGCGCGCCGGTGCTATCGCAAAGCGCGAAGCCAGCACAAACCCGGGCGCCGCCGTTGGTAAGTTCACGCTGCAATTCGTGATGATAGCGGTGCTGCCGGCCGTTCTTACCGAAATGATGATGGGCCACGGTGGGGACGACGAAGACGAGGATAAGCTCGCCAAGCGATATGCCCGAGCGCTCGCTATGTACGGCGCCGGTATGTTCCCCATCGTGCGCGATATTTCGTCGTATACCTGGTCTGTGTTCGACACCGACACCTACAACTTCGGCTACAAGATCAGCCCTGTCCAGTCGGCAGGGGAAGGTGTGGTGAAGGGCATCCAGTCGCTCGCCGATATCGTGGCGGGAGAGGGGGATATTGTGGACACCAAGAACGCAATAATGGGGACGAGCTTTGCATTCGGCCTGCCGGGCAAGTTGATCTCCGATTTCGTGGTCGGGGCCAATGCTTGGATGAGCGGCGACGCCGGCCCGGAGGCGCTTCTTTTTGGGGCGCCGCGGCGGTAGGGCGGGTGCGCATACCCGAAGCGTAGCCTCTGAGAATTGGCGCGTACCGCGAGGACGCGCCAATGACTATCAGTTCGACCACCCGCAAGGCGGGGCCGTTCTTCGGCAACGATGCAACGATCGACTTCCCGTTCACCTTTAAGGTGTTCAAGAAGCAAGACCTTAGTGTCACCTTGACCGATCTAAACGGCGCCGACTCGGCGCCTTTGATCCTTGATTCGGCCTACACGGTCACCCTCAACGCCAACCAGGATAGCAATCCTGGTGGAACCGTGCGCTATCCCCGTGCGGGCCTCCCATTGCCCACCGGCTACCGACTGACAATCACCGGGGGACTGGCGAACACGCAACCCACCGACATCCAGAACAGCGGGGGCTTCTACCCGCAGGTTGTCGAGGATATGGGTGATCGCAGCACCATTCAGATTCAGCAGCTTCAGGAGCAGGTCGATCGATCGTTGAAGTTCTCGGTGTCCGACACCGGTGCCGGCGCAGTACTACCGCCGGCGGATATTCGTGCAAACAAGATACTGGCCTTTGATGGTGACGGTAAGCCGTCCGTGCTTGTGCCGGTGAGCGGCAGCGCCGCGGACGTGCTAATCCAGCTCGCTGGTGGCGGCGGGTCGTCGCTTGTGGGTTTCCGGCAGGTCGGTGTCGGCGCAGTCGCGCGGACGGTTCAAGACCGGCTACGCGATAGCATCAACGTTCGCGACTTTGGAGCGAAAGGCGATGCTGTCACGGACGACCGTACAGCCATCATCGCGGCAGACGTTGTAGCCACGATGCTCGGCAAGTCCCTTGAGTTTCCCGATGGCGTTTATCGGTCTTCCAACGGAATCGACAAAACAGCGAAGTGGCGAGGGGTTGGGGCGCCCGTTATTGGCGTTTTTCCGGTCGTGGACGATAAGCGATTCCTGCGGCCGGGGCAGAAGAGCCTCATTCCGGGTACCAGTCTTCTTTTCACGGGCACCGGTACCCTGACAAAGACGACGCCGCGGGCAGACATGTTTTCCAGCTTCACGTATTGCGTGCGTGATGTGGACCGTGGAAGTTCGATGGAAGGCATGGCGATCATCTTGGACTGTGATGTCTATGACGCCGGTGGCAACCTGACACTGCCGGCTAACGACAACCGCGCCAGCTACGATGTGGGCCGGTTTATCGATGACGCTTCGCAATGCTATTCCCGCGACGTGGCCGTCTTCGGGTACTTCGCCAAGGCGGGCACAGTGGTCTACAGCCAAATCGGCAATGACGACCCGGATTACAACATCTTTGATGAATGCTCGACCATGGGCATGTACGGACTGGCACTCATCGGGGGTGACACGGCGACGCCGATTCCGAATGGGTTGTCGGGCACGCAGGGGTACGGGTTCGATATCTGGTCGATGGACCACCACAGCCGCGCGCCGGACAACGCCGCGGCGCAGTACGCGGGCGCCGACGCTTGGCGTTGCCTGTACATCGACGTCAATACGACGGTGTCGACCAAGGGGAACGGCCATGCGTTCTACGGAGGCTGCATTCGCACCTACGCAGACCACCCGCTGGGCCTGGACCACTGCAACAACGTCCGGTTCTATGGCACGGTGTTTGAGGAAACGAGCTGGGGCGTGACGGGTTCGACCACCACCACGCACCTTGCCACCGTCAGCACCACCGACGTCTCCTTCATCGATACCCGGCATTCCAAGGATTCGCTGTTCCATGCGGGGTTCGCCGGCGCTATGACGGGCCAGTTGATCGCCATCGGTAGCCCGCTGAATGCGTCGGCCGGCATGGTGGTGTCCGTGCGGGACCCGGCGAACAACGGGCAATTCAACTGGACGCGGGTAAGCGCCGACGGCATCAGCGGCGATCCGTATATTCAGTTGGGCACGGGCTCGGTAGCATCCGCGACCACCGGGTGGTCGATGCGCCGCGACATTGACGCAAGCAACATTTTTGACCTTCGCTACAACGCTGCCAGCGTGGCGCAACTGTCCACGGCTGGCCTGTGGGTCCCCGAAGTTGGGAACGCCAAGAAGATTCGGCACCAGCGCGCACCGTCTGTTATTGCTTCTGGCTCCATCGCATTCACGCGAACTTGGGCAATTGTCACAACCGGGACCGGAAGCGGTGGCACGCTCCAGACGATTACCGGGGGGACGCAAGGCGACGAGATCATCATTACGGCCGGCCTGACCGCTGAACCGATCACCGTCGACACCGCGGCGGGAAACATCCGTATCGGTGCGAATACCGTTGTCTCCGGGTTCGTGAACCTTTGCCTTGTTTACAACGGTAGCTTCTGGGTGAGGAAGAGTGGATGAGCGCGGCGCCGAATGATTTGCAGGCGCTTCAGTCGCAAATCCAGCAGTGGCGGCAGGAAGAGCGTTTGGATACCGCTGCGAATCATGCCGAGAGCAAGAACGAAATGGAAGCACTGCGCCGGGAAATGCTGGCCTTGTCGTCAGCTGTCAAGACGGCATTCCCGGGCGGAGACTTTGACGGGCACCGCCGCTATCACGAACTGCTGATCGCGCGGGAAGAGCAGCGCCAGCAGATCCGCCGCGAGGTGATCACGCATCTGCTCAAGGGCAGTACATGGGCGATGCTGCTTGGCCTGTTCTGGATGGTGATCAAGCATGGTAAGGACTACCTGAAATGAACATGATCCAAGACTGGCGCCGCAAGTTTCCCCGCCTCTGGAGCGTGCGCCTGGCGCTGCTGGCCGCGCTGCTGTCCGCCATCGAGGTTTGCATGAATCTATGGCTGACCGGCAAGCCGCCGCTGATCGTGATCGGTGCCGGTCTTTTCTCTCTATGCGCGGCGATCGCGCGCGTTATCTCCCAGCCGAGGCTGAACAATGAAGACCGGAACTAAGCGCACCCTCCAGGGGACTGTAGGGGCGGGGGCCGCGGCGATTCTGCTGTCCATCGTCCCGAAGTTCGAAGGAGTGATCTTGCGTGGCTACAAGGACCCAATCGGTATCGTGACGGCCTGCGCCGGGCATACCAAGACGGCGGTGCTGGGCAGGCCCTACACGCCCGAAGAGTGCACCGTGCTGCTGGATCAGGATCTGGTCGAGCATGCGCAAGGGGTGCTGGCCTGCACGCCCGGGCTCGCTGGGCACACTAACCAGACGGCCGCCGCCGTGAGCTTCGCCTATAACGTCGGGGTGGGTGCGTATTGCCGATCGATGACCGCGCGCCGGTTCAACGCTGGGCAGTGGGCTGGCGCGTGCAAGGCCATGAACCAGGCCGACAGCGGCAAACCGCAATGGGTATGGGCTGACGGCAAGATGCTGCCCGGCCTGGTGACACGCCGTGCCGCCGAGCGGGCGCTGTGTGAAACGGACATGCCGAAATGAACCCGTTACTGCGCGCCGCGCTGCCGTACCTGGCCGGTGCTGCTCTGGTGGTGGGCGCGGGCCTGGCGGTTGGCTGGTACGGGCATAGCCAACGGGCCGCTGGCCGCGCTGAATGCCAGCTGGGCCACCGCATCGCCGGCCTGGAGGAATTCAAAACGGAGGCTGAGCGCCTGACGGGCCTGTCGCAGAACCTGGCCGACACTGCCGACAAGCTCGCCAACGCAGAGCCCAAGGTCATCGAGAGGTATACCCGTGAAATCGTTCAGCGCCCTTTGCCTGCTGACTGCGTGCGCGACCCTGGCCGGGTGCGCGCAACCAACGAAGCCATCGACGCGGCCAACACTGCCCGTCAATCTAAGCGCGTCGTGCCCGCCGGTCCCGCGCGTTGATTCGTCGTCCTGGGATGATCTGGCGCAGGCGCATATGGCGCTGGCCTTCCAGTACGCGGAATGCGCCGCCCGGCACCAGGCCGTGGTCGACGCTTGGGCCAAGCCCTAGACCATCCCCGCGCGCTGTTCCTGTCAAGCTAGACGTTATGCTTGCCCGGCCGAGCTCTTGCGGATAAGCGTCGTACTTTTCAGGATTGCTTTTGCCGCTGAATCTAGCAAGCTGGCCGCCTCTTCCATAGAGCCGGCCGTCGATGAGACATTAGGAACATTAGCCACTTGGTTCGGCACATGCTCGATTTTGACAAGCGCGAATTCAACCAGATCACACGCATGATCGAATTCATGAGAATCCATTTGTTTGCCGCGAGCCGCAAGATACTCGTAGACGATATTCGATGACGTCCGTTGCATAATTATTCCGAGATCAGTTAGTTAGAGATGTGGTGCTCACGGACCAATTCATAGGAATTTGTCCAGGAAGGTCAAGAACTCGGTGCGATCTAATGCCACGTCGCCGAACTTGTCACCAGGTTGGGCATACTTCAAGTCCATGGGCTCGACGTAGTAGACGCCGTGCTGACCGCCTAGGTGCTGGGCAGTTCGGAAATAGCTCACGCGATTCAAATTGGTGTGCATGATCTCCACAATCTTGCACCCGGGCTTGGCATAAATGGCGTTGGCAATACCCATGCCGTGCTGGCCCACCACTACTTCGGCTTCGCTGAAATAGTTGGCTTGTTCTAGCTTGCTCATCGATCCAGGATCAATGACATCGAAACCGCGCTTTACGAAATCCGCTTGAACGTACCGCTCATTTATCAGGCGCCGCATTCCGGCGCGCTCGCGGGAGACGAAGATCCGCTTCGGCCGCTTGGTGTTCACCTTGGCGTCTCGGGCGGCCTTCTTTACCCTTTCGCCCGTTGCGGGGTAGAAAGACGAAGGCGTGTGCAAGTGGCCGAAGCTAAAGAACGAGGGGATGTATACCTCGCTGAACTTCATCCATTGCCGCTCGACCTGCACGATATTCTTGGCAGGGATGCCGAAGGCTACGAGCATTTCAAAAATGCTTGTTCCGTTTAGGTTCGGCACGATGAACTTGAGATTTTTGAAATCCAAGCCGATCTGTTCCAGGGCGACCAACGAAGGCAGCGACTCACGCAACAGGTGATCGATGTTGTAGAAGGTGTAAAGCCATACACAAGGGCCCGAGAACTCGAGAGGCTCGACGCTCGATTCATCGAACTCTATGACGTCGTCTTGCTCCCATCCGAATACGCGTTGCTTGACGTACGCTTCCTTGGACAGGTTGTTCAGGAAGTTGTAGGCGTAGTTCTCGCCGAAAAAGATTGGCCAGTAGCGGCTGATGCCCTCGGGCCGCGGCCCGATGAGGCAATCCTTAATCTTCGTTGTGTAACAAATCGGCGATACGAAATTCTTCGTGAAAATATCGGACAGTCGTTTCTCGTCGCTATCGACTCTGTCATTTTGCGTGACTGTTTCGATAGGGAACTCTAGGGACTTGTGGTGCTGGTGCAAAAAGAACTCACAGGAATCGTGAGTCTCTTTAGTCAGCAGGCGTAGGTCAAATGGGCGGTATTGCACGCTGCCTATCTTCCGGTTGAAGTGCCTATGGCCGAGCGCGCAATATGCGCGGCACTCCGTAACGCCATAAGACAGAATCTAGGCATTCTACGACAAAGCTGACGTGTTTCTTAATAACAACTGACCTAGCGCTTAACGATTGCTTATTTGAAGCTGAATATCGTCAACTTTTGGTGGCATCTTCCTGCGGCCCGCGCTCCTTTGATAGCTTGATCTCGTCGTCCGCGCCAATTTCCCGTAGCCATGCGCCGCAACCCTCGTCCGGGAAGGTGGCCGCTATCGTGTGCTCTGGATCCCGGCGGCAGTACGGCCTGCGTCCCTGGTCAGTTGTTTCACCGTGCCAGTGGGTACAGGTCCAGCACCCGCCGAGATTTGTGGGCATGGGCTTGAAGTAGGACATAACTGTATAAATATACAGCATGGTGTCCGGGCTGCGCGCGGGCGCTTGGGGGACTTTTGGGGGACTTCTGTAGTCAGTACGGTACAAAACAGTGCAAAATGGGTAATGAGCGCCTGCCGTAAGTTGTTGATAAATAACGAACTACAAAAAATTCCTAGGGTCAACACCTAGGCAAATCATGTGGGCGGCGTATAATCTTGCTTTGCGCCCGGAGTTACCCATGCGTCTCGTTCAAAAAGCGCTCACCTTCGACGATGTGTTGTTGGTGCCTGCGTATTCCGAGGTGTTGCCGCGCGACACCTCCCTGGCCACGCGCCTGACTCGCAATATCAGCCTGAATATCCCCCTTGTGTCCGCCGCCATGGACACCGTCACCGAATCGCGTCTGGCCATCGCCATGGCGCAAGAGGGCGGCATCGGGATCATTCACAAGAATTTGACCGCCGACCAGCAAGCCCGTGAAGTGGCTCGCGTGAAGCGCCACGAATTCGGCATCGTGATCGATCCGGTCACCGTCACCCCCCAAATGAAAGTGCGCGACGCCGTTGCGTTGCAGCGCCAGCATGGCATCTCGGGCCTGCCGGTCGTTGAAGGCCGCAAACTGGTCGGCATCGTCACCAATCGCGATCTGCGTTTTGAAGAAAACCTGGATCAGCCCCTGCGCAACATCATGACGCCGCAGGAACGCCTGGTCACGATGAAGGAAGGCACCACGCTCGACGAAGCGCAGGCGCTGATGCACAAGCACCGTCTGGAACGTGTGCTGATCGTGAACGACGCCTTTGAACTGCGTGGCTTGGCCACCGTCAAGGACATCGTCAAGAACACCGAACATCCGATGGCCAGCAAGGATGCCCAAGGCCAGTTGCGCGTTGGCGCAGCGGTCGGCGTGGGCGCCGGCACCGAAGAGCGCGTGGAAAAGCTGGTTGCGGCTGGCGTTGACGTCCTGATCGTCGACACCGCCCACGGCCACTCCAAGGGCGTGCTGGAAGGTGTGCGCTGGGTCAAGCAGAACTACCCCAAGGTTGAAGTCATCGGCGGCAACATCGCCACCGCCGCCGCTGCGCGCGCGCTGGTCGAGTACGGCGCCGACGGCGTCAAGGTCGGTATCGGCCCCGGCTCGATCTGCACCACCCGCATCGTGGCCGGTGTGGGCGTACCGCAAATCCATGCCATCTCCGAAGTCGCCAAGGCGCTGGAAGGCACGGGCGTGCCGCTCATCGCCGACGGCGGCATCCGCTACTCGGGCGACGTCGCCAAGGCGCTGGCCGCCGGCGCGTTCTCGTGCATGATGGGCGGCATGTTCGCCGGCACGGAAGAAGCGCCGGGCGAAGTCGTGCTGTTCCAAGGCCGTTCGTACAAGTCGTACCGCGGCATGGGCAGTCTGGGCGCCATGACGGACGGCTCGGCCGACCGCTACTTCCAGGACTCGTCGAACAACGCCGACAAGCTGGTCCCGGAAGGCATCGAAGGCCGCGTCCCCTACAAGGGCAGTGTGCTGGCCATCATTTACCAACTGGTCGGCGGCATCCGCGCCTCGATGGGCTACTGCGGCGCCGCCACCATTGACGACATGCGCACCAAGGCCGAATTCGTGGAGATCACCTCCGCGGGCGTGCGCGAGTCCCACGTACACGACGTGCAGATCACCAAGGAAGCGCCCAACTACCGCGCCGACTGATCCAGTACAGTCAACCTCCATGCCACGCATTACGCACCGGCAGAATCGCGAAATCAGTGCGCGGTTCTGCCGGTGCGGTTTTGTCGACGGGCCGCCCCGAGACAAAACAGCCCCCTCGGGGGGCAGCAAGCCCGCGTAGCGGGTGCGGCGTGGGGGCATTTTTTATTTTCAACGGGTAGAGTTCTCATGCACCAGCGCATCCTCATTCTTGACTACGGTTCGCAAGTCACCCAGCTGATCGCCCGCCGCGTGCGCGAAGCCGGCGTCTATTCTGAAGTTCACCCGGGCGACGTCGACGACGCCTTCGTGCGTGACCAGATGGCGCAAGGCTTGAAGGGCATCATCCTGTCCGGCAGCCACGCCTCGGCCTACGAAGAAGGCTCCATGCGCGTGCCGCACGCCGTGTTCGAGCTGGGCGTGCCTGTCCTGGGCATCTGCTACGGCATGCAGTCCATGGCGCAGCAACTGGGCGGCGTGGTCAGCTTCTCGGACCATCGCGAATTCGGCTACGCCGAAGTCCGCGCCCACGGCCACACCAAGCTGCTGGACGGCCTGGCTGACTTCACCACGCCTGAAGGCCACGGCATGCTGAAGGTCTGGATGAGCCACGGCGACAAGGTCACCGAGCTGCCCCCCGGCTTCAAGCTGATGGCATCCACCCCGTCGTGTCCGATCGCCGGCATGGCCGACGAAGACCGCCGTTTCTACGCTGTCCAGTTCCACCCTGAAGTCACGCACACCGTTCAAGGCAAGGCCATGCTGGCCCGCTTCGTGAACGAGATCTGCGAATGCCAGGGCGACTGGAACATGCCCGACTACGTCGCCGAAGCCGTTGCCCGCATCCGCGAGCAAGTGGGTACCGACGAAGTCATCCTGGGCCTGTCCGGCGGCGTGGACTCGTCCGTTGCCGCTGCGCTGATCCACAAGGCCATCGGCGACCAGCTCACCTGCGTGTTCGTCGACCACGGCCTCTTGCGCCTGGACGAAGGCAAGCAGGTCATGCAGACCTTCGCCGAAAACATGGGCGTGAAGATCATTCACGTCGATGCCACCGCGCAATTCATGGGCAAGCTGGCCGGCGTCGCCGACCCGGAAGCCAAGCGCAAGATCATCGGCCGCGAATTCGTCGAAGTGTTCCAGGACCAAGCCGGCAAGCAGCAAAGCGCCAAGTGGCTGGCCCAGGGCACGATCTACCCCGACGTCATCGAATCCGCTGGCGCCAAGACGGGCAAGGCCACCTCCATCAAGTCGCACCACAACGTGGGCGGCTTGCCGGACACGCTGAACCTGCAACTGCTGGAACCCCTGCGCGAACTGTTCAAGGACGAAGTCCGCGAACTGGGCGTGGCCTTGGGCCTGCCCCCGCAGATGGTCTACCGCCACCCGTTCCCCGGCCCCGGCCTGGGCGTGCGGATCCTGGGCGAAGTGAAGCATGAATATGCCGAACTGCTGCGCCGAGCGGACGCGATCTTCATTGAAGAATTGCGGAACACCAAGGATGAAGCCAGTGGCCTGACTTGGTACGAGCTGACGTCGCAAGCGTTTGCGGTTTTCCTGCCGGTCAAGTCGGTGGGCGTGATGGGTGACGGGCGTACTTATGAGTACGTCGTGGCCTTGCGTGCCGTGCAGACGTTTGACTTCATGACGGCCGATTGGGCACCGCTGCCGCACCCGTTGCTGGCTCGGGTTTCTTCGCGGATTATTAATGAAGTGCGCGGGATCAACCGCGTGGTTTATGACGTGTCGAGCAAGCCGCCGGCGACGATTGAGTGGGAGTGATCCTGCGGGTCGATTAAGGTAAATGAAAAGGGCGCTTCGGCGCTCTTTTCATTTGGCGTCGTGTCGATTGTGCGGTTTGAGACACGAGCTACTATTCGAGCCTGGTTTGGTGGCCGATGTGCTGTGCTCGCAGGTGGGATATATGTAGTCTGACACTGCAGGCTGACCCCGTTCCGTTCCTGCGTCGGGGCTGGTGATTATCTGCACCCAGGGCGCTATGACCGTGATCAACCATCAGTAACGCCACGCGGAATCGCATAATCGACGCGGCGGTGGCGCAAATTCGGAAAGACAGTTCCACTCGAAGAACGTTGAGCTCTTCAAGCTGATGCGGGAGACAAGGTTGTCATCCGACCTTCAGGGGCGACTGGGCGACAGTACGAAAGACGGTATTCGCATCGGTGAGGCTGCTACTAGCGGCATCCGGATCCTGCGAGGCGCCGCGCCGAGCCATCGGGATAGCGATCACGTGTTCTAGCCGTTTAGCCGTCCGCTGTGGCGCCCGGGTCTGGCTGCATGATCGGCCAAGGCTTGCCGGACGCTAAATCGGGGTGACGCGGCTCTGCTTCCGGCATTCCGCATTCGTCCCAAATCCAGTCGATTTGACGCAGCAATCGCGCTGCGGCGTCAGCGGGACCGCCATCCGTAGTCATACTAAGCAGCCTTTTGCGCAAGCTGTCGGCAGGAACCGGAATAACGTTATACGCGCCTGCCCAATCGCTGGCGGGCTCATGCTCTGTAACAAGCCGCTCAATGGTCCGCCAACTCACAAAGGTCATTTTCAGTGTCGGCTCGAGTTTTATAAGTAACAGCACGCCGTCCTCGTCGGGAGCTTCTGCGACTGCGCGGGCTAGAATCGGGAGCCCTGGGACGGGTGGGCTGTCCAGTAGGTTATACACATGGGAGCGCAAATCCGGGTGAGTCGCGATCAGACCTGCGAGCTCCGGTGCCAGATGCCGGGCGTCACTTGTTTGGTCCAAGACCCCGCTCGCCGTTAAGTTAACGATCTGACGAGCCGAAGATGGCGTGCCGAACTGCACAGCTGTCGTGCGCCACCGCTTGTTCAAGTAGAAGCGTGGATCTTCCTCCGCGAGACGGAACAAGACCTCTTCGGTTTCACCCGAGGGACTATGGGCAAGTGCTCCGACCATTTCCTCCAAGAAGCGCGGCTCGCGTTGCGCGGGCGGCATATCGCGCACGATAGCGAGGGCCTCAATTGGACGGTTCACGAATGGAAGCAGGCGCAGCCAATGCGTCAATTCGTAACCATCGCTCTGAGTCAATATCCATGGCTCGGTTTTCGCCGCCTCGAGGGTTTCTGAGATCCCGCCGGCGACGATCTTGATGTCGAGCTCCTCGCCAGAGAGCACGAGGCTCAGGAGAAGATCCGAACGCGCGCGCCTCGGCGCAAGGGCAATGAGCTTCTGGATCGTGTTGTTACGCTGACCGTGAGGGAGCCGTGATGCGACAATGCCGAGCCCGACCGCGAGCCTATTCTGTTCATCCGTGGCGCCATCCACAATGAGGGACTCGATCGCCGCGAAGATCGTTTCAGCTTCTGCCGACGTTGCGTCGGGATCGGCGGCTCGTGCCGCGCGCTTTCCTTCGACGACCGAGAAGTCCAAGCCGAACAGAAAACGCTTATCTTTCGCCGGCTCGTTTGCAGTCCGCCATTGGTCGGCGAGCACCTGCGCAGCGAGTTCGCCGAAATGTTCGTCCTTCAGGTATTCCTGCATCATGGCGGCGGTCGCCGGCGATTTAATTGCCAGGAACGCTCGCTGATACTCGTGCGTCATGGGCTGGCGAGCTCCGTTCGAAGCGTCGCCTTGGCGCCAGCCAGCAGCCTTTGCCTCCTCGCGGAGGGCGCGGAAGCGCCGCAGATTGTCGTCCAGTAGCTGTTTCAAGACAGGCAACAGGTCCGCGGACGGAGCGTGGCTAGCAAGAGTCCCTATTCTGGCCTTTTGCCGGCGCGTCGCGTCGCCCGAAGCAAGCATTCTGCTGCCCCAGTCTTCGACGAGACCCTGTATGGCAGCGAGCGCCGCAGCGTCGAATGGCCTACCGTGTTCGGTATCGCCATCTGGATATCGCGAGAGAAGCTCGGCCAACCGTGTCATCTCCTCGTTGTTCGCCTGCGCCGAGCGCGCAAGCACGGCGGCAACGAGACTCGTGCCCGGCACGTGCGTGATGCGGTTTTGTAGCCCGAAGTAAATCTCTCTGGCAGCTTGGTCGAACTTGCCACCGACGCGCACCCGCGCTCCTGTGTCGAGGAATTTGTCAACCATGCGGCCCACGGCGATCGGCCCGAGCACCGACGCGGCAGCATCTGCGCGGCCATCATGGCTGCCGGAGTGGGAAAGCGCCAATTCGAGGAGGAGACCTTCTTCCAGAGCATATCCGGCGGACGCCAGAATGTCGTCCGCGCCATAGAACAGAGTGCGGCTAGCACGTATGCGTGCCAGTAAGCCTTCCGCGACTGCGCTCAAATAGCGGTGGCGCGCTTCATAGATCAATTGCACCTTCGCATCCTGGCGCTGTTCGATCTTCATCGTGCTGATGATCTCCGTCAGCTCGGCGGATCGGTCCTCGCTGCCCTGAGCGTACACGATCGCGCGCAAGCGATCATCGTCCGACGTGCCATCTGCCGCCTGCCGCTTGCGCGCCGCAAGGACGCCTTTCTTGACCTGTTCATCGTCCACTTCGTCGATCGGGCCTTTGCGGACAATCAGGTCGAATGTCTTGTCGCTCGCGCTCTGCAGCACTGCTGCCATGTGGCGGTCCGCGCGCCGAAACAAGAGCGCGTCGACGACGGATGCCTGTACCCCAGGATCGGGATCATTCTTCGCAATGGAGCTGGCGAGATCGAGGCCGTCCATCCCGCTGTGCGAGGCCATTTCGCTCAGCAGCACTGTCCGGACATGTGGCGACAGGACCCTGATTTTCATCTCAGCGTCTTTTCCGAGGATCGAGGGTCTAAAACGCCTGCAATTGCGTAACGCTTTGAGGCTGATCTGCTCGTTTTCGTCGGTAACGAGCGGCCAGACCACATCGAGGAATTCAGAGCGACCCGACGTGAGCATGAAGCGGACGGCGCGATCAACTTTTCCGGGTGCGTGCCAGCGTGCCACGAGTCCTTGAATGGCCGCGATCTGCGACCACACCTCTGCCGTGGAGCGGAAGATCATCTCGGCGGCCAGGATCGGATCGACCTCAAATGCGGCGACGATCGCCTTGCCACACGCGGCCTGCTGGTGTTCATCGCCGCGCGCTAAACGCTCGACTGCAAAGAGGATGGGCTCCTCCCATGCGGGGAGATTGAAGATATCGGCCTTCAACCTCTCGCGCCCTTTGGGATCGTCGACTTCGGCAATGATCCGGCGCTCGACCGAATGAGAAGCGTACCACTCCTGAAACTGCTGATGCTGAAATGAATAGCCCGGTGTGTCGCCCGCGCGCATCAGCATGTGGTTGTCTACAAGCACATTGAGTACAGCGTCGGGCTGCGCCTTGATCGTGATCTGTCCGTCCTCGGCCAGTATGTTCGCCGTCTCAGAAATCGATCGCCGTGCGTCTTTATCGGCGATGGTGCTGGCCGTTCGGGTGGCGAAGACGGCGAGGCCGTCGAGGTAATCCTGCTGAAATCCTTGCGCGACCGCGTATAGGGCTTCCGCGTGGCTAGCCTCTTCCTCATGCGCGGCCACGAAGTGCCGTAGCACTTCCTCCTTGGTCGTCGGGAATGGCGCGTTTTCCGGAAGCGAGAGCAGGGTGGTGAGATAGAGGGGGATTGTCACGAGCTCTCGTACGCCGGCGGTCCGCCATGCCTGATCGACGATCTTGGCGCCTGCGTCACCGCGCATCGCGACTGCGATCTGCATTTGCTGTCCTTCGTTGAGGGGCAGCAAATCGACGCGAGTTCCATCGAAAGGAACGTCGAGCGCTTGTCGGCGCGTCGAGATGATCAGGCCGAGTTTTGGCAATTCAGCCTTGAGGGTTGCGACTTGCACGCGTGCGCGAGTCCGCGCTTGTATGTCGAGTTCGTTCCATCCGTCGAGAAGCAGCACAATGCCGGACTGCGCAGCGGCGGCGCGGAAGTCGTCTTCCGTGATCCCACGGAACGCTGGGCGTTTGAGAATAGAGCCCAGAATCGTTTCGTCTTCCGTAGCCCAATCGCCGAGCGGCACAACGAGAGGCATCCCCTTGCCGTTCGCTAGTAGTACACCTTCGGCGATCTGAAAGAGTGTGGTGGTTTTTCCCATTCCGGGCGGTGCGACAAGAATCAGATCGTCCAGCGACGTGACCGCGCCAGCAAGCGCGCTTGTCGTCGCGGGCTGGTCGAAACCCTCCACCTCCAGCGTGAGCACGACCGACGTGGACGGCCATTTTGCGGTTTTCCGGAAGACATTGAGATCAGCTTCAGCGGCGATGCGAATGCGCTCCGCCAATTGCGGGTTGGTGGTATCCGCTTGCCCGGCCGCCGCTTCGTTACGTAGCACTCGTCGCCACGATTCGTTTTCCGCTTGCTTCTTCCACTCGCGCAGCCGCCCGACGGTGAATTCCGGATCGGTGGAATCGATCGCCTTACCGTGATCGCGGCACATCCAGATGCCGTTCTTTACAGAAGAGCGCTCCTCTGGCGACATCGTTTCATCATAGCGAGGGCCACCAGGAGCCGCCGCGCAAATGTGGGCCGCCGTGCCGATGTTGATTTCGCCTTCGTCGTCAGACGTTGCTCCAACCGTTGGCTTGTGGCAGGTTGGAAACGAGCACAGCCAGCCCGCACGCTTCGCGATCTGCAGCACCGTACCCTTTTTGAAGTCGTCTCGATTTCTCTTTGCCACCAGAAAGACACTCGATTTTCGGCCTACCAATCAGACCGGCTGCGCCGGAGGTTACATAGTTTAACCGCCCTCTATGCTGCAAAGCTTGCCCTTGTGCCATGTCTGCGCTGGGCCTGCGTCCGTGGCCAAAGTTAGTGCTATTTTTGGGAATTCTCGTATATCAACACAATGCAAGCGCTATAGGTTATTGATTTATAAGAAGTGTTTTGAATGTTGGGGCGTTGGGAGTTGGAGCGACAACAAAATAAAAAAGCACCAAAACCCACCGACCGGCTCATACTTTTTTTATTAGGTATGACCCGTCTTGGAATTGGTTGACACCTTTTTGAGACAAAAAAGGAGAGTCAATTGGAATCAGTGATCAAGCGAATGCAGCGGGACTACAGCCTGGCTTTTAAACTGTCAATGATCGAGCAGGTGTGAAAAGGCGAACTGACGTACAAGGAGGCGCAGCGGCACTAAGGGATTCAAGGTCGATCGACGGTGCTGATGTGGCTGCGCAAGCATGGTCGCCCGGGGCTGAGTGGCTGGAGCCTGCCGACGGTCAGAGGGGGGGACATGGATCGTCAAGGCAAGGTGCTTACGCCTGAGCAGCGGATCAAGGAGCTGTAGGTACAGCTCATGGGAGCACGCGCGAAGGCGCAGTTGTTCGAGGCCGTTGTCAACGTGCTGGAGTAGGACTACGGGGTGCGTGTCGCAAAAGGAGCCTTTGGGCAAGTCCTCACGCAAAAGCTCGTCCAAGGGTTGAGCGTGGCAAGGGCTTGCCGTCATATGGGCCACAGCCGCCAGGCGTATTACAAGAGCAGGCATAGAGAGCGCGAGCGCCAGCAGCAGACATGCCAGGTGGTATGAATGGTCACCGCACTGCGGGTACGTCAGCCGAGGTTGGGTACGCGCGAGCTGCACACGTGCTGGGCCAGCCGCTGCGGGAGGCGGGGATCAAAGCCGGGCGCGAAGCGCTGTTCGACATCCTGCGCAGCGCCCGCCCGCTGGTGCGGCCGCGCCGGGCGTATAACAAGACCACAGACAGCCATCACCGCTGCCTGCGCCACCCGAACCTGCTCAAAGCAGGCGAAGGCCAAATTGGCGACGCACACCGAGCTCCTGGCCAATTTAGCGGCGGCAAGTGCGGAGACGAGTTGTGGACGACGGCGCGCCGAGCGGAAGACGGTCAGATTTGGCCGGCTAAGTCGGGTTCGTACAATGGGGTAGACTGCCCACTGCCAAAGAGGCTTAGACTAGGACGTAGCGATACGGAGGCATGAGTGTCCGGGGCCAATCAACACCACCTTCCGCAGATGTTGCAGCGCGGCTTTCAGGCCAAAGGCGTACGAAACCATACTTGGGTATTCAAAGTTGGTGGCTCTCCAGCGTTGGAACGGATCGACAGCATTGGTGCCGACGAATTCTTCTATTCGGAGCCATCCGCCAACGGGGAAGACACGCTCGATGACCGGATCACTACCTATGAGAGCGAGCGCCTCGGCGTGTTGCTTCACAATCTGAAGAAGGCAGCTGCAGCGCCTTCCCCGCAGGAAGCCGCCGAGATCGTCGCGCATTTTGCGGTTCGTTCTGGGCATTTTCGGAGGGTCATGACTGGGGGTGTGACGGCGTTGGGCCAGGGCGCGGCCGCTCTTTTGGCGGAGCCGGGGGTAATGTTTCGCTTCATTGGTTTCGACCAAGAGAAGCCAACAGAGCAGTTCACCAATGTTGCCCAGGATATATGGGACGATCATCCTCAATTGGAGGAAATCGGCATCCCGAAAGCTGTAATTACTCGTATGATGTTCGCCTTAGGCAGGGAGTCATTCGGGGCAAACTCGCTGCAGGTGGCTGCGTCCCTTAAGGCCTTGGGTGATCACGTGGCGGCACAGGCGGGGCATGTGGTCCGAAACGCCCACAACAAAGCGCTTGCCGAAGATTTTCTGGGCGGAGCTAGGAAGAAGGTACTAGAAACTTTCGTTTGGGATCTAACAGATGTTCCTCAGCCCGGCGTAATTCTTCCGGATTGCGGTGTGATAGCTATCACCTCTACTGGCGAGCCACTGCCTCTGATGCTGGCAGACCCAGACAAGTTGGTGGGTGTGGTCGCCCCGATTTCATCCCGGCGGCTGCTGTTGGGACGGACGCATAGCGAGAATCCATTCGATATGGAGGCCATTAACCGGCAACTCGCAGCGTGTAGTGACGAGTTCTTCATTGCGGCATCGGACGCGCGGGAATTCGTCGCCCTTTTGGACCTGATCAGTAGACGATCCCGCGTCGTGATCGACGAGGCGCTGGTTGATGCCTTCAAGGACTATGAGCCGGCCCCTTCCAGGGAGGCTAGTGAACTGCAGCCCCCTAAGGAAGTTTCCTCGATCCAAACTAAGCAGGAGAACTTTGGTGGCTTCGGCTATCAAATAACCTTTTCCGGCTGTGGAGACGAGGAGTCAATCCAGCCGGTTTCCACGAAAGTCCAATATCTCGTCAGCACTCTCAGTTCGTTGATTCCGCTTTCCCGGTTAGACGGAATTACATTCGCGGCAGACTACCCGGCTGCGCTTATGGAACTTGACCGAGGTATACCGGGTATCAGACCGCCAACCACCGTTCCACCAAGTGAGGGTGTGGGCATTGCGCAAGCACCCCTTGTGATGCGTGGCGGTATCGTCAAAGCACGCGTTATCGCTCAGGCCTCGGTCGGGCTTGGCCTAGTGAGTCAGGATGCCGAGCAAATTACTTCTGCAGTTTATACCCTCGCACACCAGTTGGCTCTCGTTGCCATGGTGCACTACACAGACTCGGCTCTGCCGGGCACATTGCTTCAACCCGTCACTGGCGCTTTGAATCAATTGCTCTACGGTGCCGTTAGCGCTGCGCCGGACAGCTATTTTGCGGGGCGTTTTTCCGCTCCCTATGCTCCGGACTATACGACCCAAATCTATCGGGAACTGGTGCTTGAGGCGCATCGACGCTTGCAGGAGGCCATTCCATCCCAGCGCTTAGCTTATCGGTTCCACGGCGACATGGGCCGCTTGCTCGAAGCTATCTTGCCGTTGGTGAGATCGTTCTTACATCATGCCGCCACCATGGCTGGGCATTGCGCAGGTCTTGATCCACCGCTTGCTGTGGCCGGAACCGAGTGGGCACAGGAATTGGAACGCGGGGGGCTCGGGGCCTGGCTCGTTACTTTTCAGAACGATCTGGAAAAATTTGCCGGCCGCGTTGGAGAATGGCAGTCGTTCAATGAGTTTTACGATTTCACCAAGCACGCAGAACGGATTCTCTGGCAGTTCCAAATCATCCCTTGGGAAAAGGAGAATGGTGAGGTCTACGTGACTATTCCGTTGGCAGTGGATGCTCATGCACTCCAGCTTATCGAGGCTACGACGGCGAAAGATGCTAAACCCCAAAGCGATTTGCCAGATTAGCATCGAGATAAGGTATTCCCGGCCGTTACGGTATCAATGACGGGTTGAGACTGACTCATCCTCCGGAAAGTCTTGTTTTATGCGGGTTTACGCCGCTTGTTGACAATTGAGTGGGAGTGATCCCGCGGGTCCGTTGAGGTAAACGAAAAGGGCGCTTTGGCGCTCTTTTCATTTGGCAGCCGATGTCCCGCGCTCTCATGTGCGATAAATGTAGCCTGACACGTGTGGTGCTCGCTGGTGCCGTGGCGGCCGGTGATCGAACCGCGTCTGGGGCAGCAGGTCGCCGCGACGGTGCGTGGCGACGGCGTGTCGTGAGAGATCAGGCGGCAACGCGGTCTTTCAATTATCTGACCGATCCCACCGGAAACAGATGTTCAGCCATGAAATCAACGAACGCCCGGACTCTGGGCAACAGTTGCCGATTGGACGGCCACAATAGCCAAAAGGTGCTGGACGAACCGGCCCATTCGTCTAGCACCGTCACCAGTTCTCCGCGATCCAGGGCCGGCCTGACCGAGAAGTCCGGCAGGTAGGCAATGCCGTGGCCCTGGATCGCCATATGCCGCAGGGTCTCAAGGTGATTGCTCGTCATGCTTGGCGCGGGGCGCATGTCGGCGTCCTCGTCACCACGCAGCAGGCTCCATTTTTCCAGCAGGCCGGTGCTTGGGATGCGATGCAGCAGGCAAGCGTGCCGGGCGATGTCCTCGGGCCGTTCAGGCGTGCCATGCCGCTCAAAATAGTCTGGTGCGCCCACGCAGACAAAGCGGCTGACCCCCAGGCGCTTGCTCATCAGGCGGGAATCGCTCAAGTCTCCGGTGCGCACTACCGCATCGAAACCTTCGTCCACGACGTCCACCAGCCGATCGCTGAAATCCAGGTCGAGTTCGATCTGCGGATAGTGGTTGGCAAAGGCCGACAACACCGGCCACATCAATCCGCTGACCAGCGGCAGGCTCACCCTTAGTCGGCCTTGCGGGCTTGCCGTCGTGCTGGCCAGTTCATTCTCGGCCGCCGCGATCTCGGCAAGGATACGCTGGCAACGGTCGAGAAACAGCGCGCCTTCCGCTGTGAGGCTCACGCTGCGGGTACTGCGCTGGAACAGGCGCACGCCCAGCTTCTGCTCCAGCCGCGCCACGCCCTTGCTGACCGCCGACGCGGATATACCCAACCGCTGTCCCGCTGCCGCGAAGCTGCGCAATTCAGCCACCTGCACAAAGATCGTCATGCCGCTGTGGCTATCCATCTCACCCTCCAATTGATGACCAATCAGTCATGTTAGTCATGATAGTTGGCCTATTTTTCCATGAATAGTTCCTTCGTATCATCAGTCATTCAATAGGGCCGTCGCGGCATTGCCGCTACAGCCCTGAATCCGATGGCGAGTCACTCTCAGCGGAAGCCGGGAGCGACTCGCCATCTTTAAGGGATACCCGATGAGTACCACCACCACCGCATCTGCGTCGGACGCGAGGGATCATAAGACCCCGCTGATCGTGACAGGCTGCCTGACCGCTGCGGTCATTCCGTTGAGCATCGCCGGCCCCGCCGTCGTCGTACCCTCGATCAACCAGGCGCTTGGCGGCAGCGCGGTCGAGCTGACCTGGATCATCAACGCCTACATCCTGACCTACGGCAGTGCGACACTGGCCGCAGGCAGCCTGGCCGACACCTATGGGCGCAAGCGGGTCTGGCTGTCGGGCATGCTGTTGTTCGCCTTGATAACAGCGGCGATTCCCTTCATGCCGTCCGTGCTCTGGATCGACATCTTGCGACTCATCCAGGGACTGGGCGCGGCAGCTGCCTTTGCGGGCGCGATGGCTGCGCTGACGCAGGAGTTCGACGGGCACGCCCGCACGCGCGTATTCAGCCTGATCGGTACGACTTTTGGCGCTGGGGCGGCATTCGGCCCATTCCTGGCCGGACTGCTCATTGACACGCTGGGATGGCAATGGGTGTTCTTTCTACCGGCGCTGGTCGCCTTGCTGGCATCCGCACTCATTGCAGCATTTGCCTGCGAGACACGCGATCCCGACGCCACGAGACTGGACTGGCCCGGCGCCATCAGCTTCACCACCGGTCTGGCCGTGCTGACCTACGGCATCATCCTTGCCCCCGAGCGGGGCTGGAGCCATGCCTGGGTATTGGCTTGCCTGGCGAGCGCCGCCATGTTGCTGGCCGCCTTTGTCGTCATCGAACGGCGGCAGGCCAAGCCCATGCTCGACCTGTCTCTGTTCGCCAATGCCCGGTTCGTCGGAGTGCAGGTGCTGGCGATTGCGCCAGCCTATGCGTACATCGTGCTGTTGGTCATGCTGCCAGCCCGATTCATCGGGGTCGAAGGGTACAGCGCACTGGCTGCCGGGCAGATGATGATTGCATTGTCCGCGCCGTTGCTAGTGGTGCCCTTCATTGCCGGCCTGCTGGCGCGCTGGATCAACGTTGGCGTGCTGTCTGGCATTGGCCTCGCCATTGCGGCAGCCGGACTTGCCTGGTTGGGTTTGACGCTTTCCGGCGATGCGCAAAGTGCGCGTTTGCTGGCGATGCTGGTGATTGGCATCGGCATCGGCCTGCCTTGGGGGTTGATGGATGGTTTGGCCGTGAGCGTTGTTCCCAAGGAACGGGCGGGCATGGCCGCCGGAATCTTCAATGCGGTACGCCTGGCCGGCGACGGAATGGCCATCGCCGTTGTGGGGGCCATGATGTCCGCCAACATTCTTTCTGGACTGGTGGCTTCAGTGCCGAATGGCACATCAGGGCAAGTGGCGAATGCCGACCTGGTCGAAGCATCGAGCCGGTTGGCGATGAGCGATCTACAGAATGCCCTGGTGCATTTGCCGACGGCTGGACGGTCGCTGCTATTGCAAGCATACGAAGGCGCATTCCGTTTTCAGCTTCTTGTCCTGGCGGGTGCTGCGGCAGCGACGGCGATCCTGGTGCTTGTGCTGTTGGGCAGGGTAAGACGGCATGACTGATCGCAATGGAGAACAGGGTGTCAAACTGCATTTGCGCCGATGCCAGCGCATAAATGCAGTCTGACACGATGGTGCTGGCGGTAGACCTTGCAATAAGAACGGGAGGCTCGAATTCGAGCCTCCCGTTTTTTTGTTCGGACTAAAGCGCTCTCGCCAAGCCGCACTCGCTCATCACCAGCAAACTAGGGTTATCCGGGATTCTTTATGCTTAAAGTTTTGTGAAGAATGAGCGGCAGATGCAGGGCTGCCGCCGCGATGAGGCATCAAGGCGGTTCACCGGGGGTGCGGCACCTGACGCACCGTACGCAGGATCGCGCGGTGGCGCCCTACAAGGAGAATCGCATGCTGCTGCGTAGACATTGCCTGGCCATGATGATGCTGGCGCTGACTGGCTGGGCGACGGGCAGCCATGCGCAAACGCCGTCTCAGGCCTGGCCCGTCAAGCCGGTGCGCCTGGTTGTGGGGCTGGCCCCTGGCGGGCTGGTCGACATGCTGGCGCGCACGGTGCAGCCGCATTTGGCCGAGGCCTTGAAGCAGACCGTTATCGTGGAGAATCGGGGCGGCGCGGGCGGCAACGTGGCGGGGGCCGAGGTCGTGCGAAACGGCGGAGACAACCATACCTTCTTGCTCAATCCCTCGACGACGGAGTCGGTCAACCCGCTGATGTTCGCCAGCATGCCGTTCGATCCGCAGCGGGACCTGCGGCCGGTCGCCTTGTTGGCCAACAGCCAGTTGTTCCTGTTCGTCCGGTCCTCGCTGGGCGTCGATACGCTCGAAGCGTTCGTCGAATACGCGCGCAAACAGTCCAATCCGCTCAACTACGGGTCGGCCGGCAACGGCACGACGCCGCATCTGGCTGGCGAGCTGCTCAAGCAGGCTACCGGCATGCAGGCGACCCATGCGCCGTATCGCGGCGTGGCGCCGGCGATACAAGACCTGGCCGCGGGCCAGATCGACTTTGCGTTTGGACCGGCCACGGTCTTTCCCATGGTGCAAGCGGGCAAGCTGAAGGTGCTGGCGGTGGCGAGCCGCCAACGGGCTGCCGTGGCGCCCGACATACGAACCTTTTCCGAGGCGGGCATTGACGGCGTTTTCGCGGACAGCCTGTTTGGCGTGTATGCCGCCGCCGGCACCCGCGATGATGTGGTCGATCGCATGAACGGCGAAATCAACAAGGTGCTGGCACGGCCGGAGATCAAAGCGCGGTTCCTGGATGCCGGCGCCGAGGCGCTACCTCTGAGCGCGGCCGACTATGCCGCGCGGGTGCAGGACGAGAAGAAATTGTTCGCGCCGTTGATGAAGTCGTTGGGGTTGAAGGAACAGTAGATAGAACAACGATAAGACGGCCGCCTGGACGCCGCTGCCGCAGCCGTAGCTTGCGACGGATGCCGTTCCGTAGGTGGCAACCTACGTTAGGACGGGTCACATAAGTGAAAAAAGGCGCCGAGGCGCCTTTTTCATGGGTGAGGGGGCTGCGGTGGGTGAAACCGTAGTCTTGCTTCTTATCGCTTTAACCTCTTCGCACCCCTTACCGCTTTAGCTCAGCATCAGCCCAGCAGTTCCTTGCGAACAATCTCCGCGCCTTCGCTCAGCGCCAGCAACTTGCCTTTCGCAATGGCGCGGGACAACGGCGCCATGCCGCAGTTCGTGCACGGATACAGCTTGTCGGCGTCCACAAACTTCAGCGCCTTCCTCAGCGTATTGGCCACTTCTTCCGGCGTTTCAATCTTGTCGCTGGCCACGTCGATGGCGCCGACCATCACTTTCTTGCCGCGAACCAGTTCGAGCAGATCGATTGGCACATGCGAGTTGTGGCATTCCAGCGAGATGATGTCGATATTGGATTTTTGCAGCTTGGGGAACGATTCCTCGTACTGACGCCATTCCGAACCCAGCGTCTTCTTCCAGTCGGTGTTGGCCTTGATGCCGTAGCCGTAGCAGATGTGCACGGCGGTTTCGCACTTCAACCCTTCGATGGCGCGTTCCAGGGTGGCGATGCCCCAGTCGTTGACTTCGTCGAAGAAGACGTTGAAGGCCGGCTCGTCGAACTGGATGATGTCGACGCCGGCGGCTTCCAGTTCGCGGGCTTCCTGGTTCAGGATCTTGGCGAATTCCCAGGCCAGCTTTTCGCGGCTCTTGTAGTGGGCGTCGTACAGCGTGTCGATCATCGTCATGGGGCCGGGCAGGGCCCATTTGATGGGCTGCTTGGTCTGCTGGCGCAGGAACTTGGCGTCCTCGACGAAAACGGGCTTCTGGCGGCTCACGGCGCCCACGACGGTCGGCACGCTCGCGTCATAGCGATCGCGAATCCTGACGGTCTCGCGTTTCTCGAAATCGACGCCATCGAGATGCTCGATGAACGTGGTGACGAAGTGCTGACGGGTTTGCTCGCCGTCGCTGACGATATCAATGCCGGCATGTTGTTGTTCTTGCAGCGCCAAGCGCAGGGCGTCTTGCTTGCCTTCGACCAGCTCCTGATCTTCCAATTTCCACGGGGACCACAGCTTTTCGGGCTGGGCAAGCCAGGAGGGCTTGGGCAAGCTGCCGGCGGTCGAGGTGGGCAGTAGTTTTTTCATGATCTGTAATCTTGTCTGTTTTGAGTGATTAGAGGGCGTAGTTGGCAGCCCAGCTTTCCAGCGTCTTTGCGTAAGGCTTGATGAAGTGCTCTTCGGTGAACTTCCCTTGCTTGACGGCCAGCTGGCTGCGTTCTTCGCGGTCATAGACAATCTGCGTCACCGAGTAATCCTGGTTCTTCAGGCTCGGTTGATAGAGCTTGCCTGCTGCGGAATTGGCGTTGTAGATCTCGGGGCGGTAGATCTTCTGGAACGTCTCCATCGTGCTGATGATGCTGATCAGCTCAAGATTGGTGTAGTGGCCAAGCAAATCGCCTTGGAAATAAAAGGCCAAGGGCGCGGCACTACCCGAGGGCATGAAATAGCGGACCTGCAAGCCCATTTTTTCGAAGTACTGATCCGTCGGGGAAAATTCATTTTGCTGATATTCCACGCCCAGGATGGGGTGCTGGTTTTCAGTCCGGTGGTAGGTCTTGCTGCTCGACGCGCTGATGCAGATGACAGGCGGCTTGCTGAAGTGCGCTTTGTAAGTACTTGAATTGACAAAGTGCTTGAACAGCTTGCCGTGCAATTCGCCGAAATTGTCGGGCGTGCTGAAGGTGGATTTATTGTTGTTGTGTTCTGACAGCAGCACGCTGAAGTCGTAGTCGCGCACGTAGGACGAGAAGTTGTTCCCCGTAATGCCCTCGATGCGTTCGTTGTTTGTCCGGTCGACAATATTGGTTTTCAATATCTCGATCAGCGGGAAAACGTCACTGCCGCTTTCGGCGCCAATGTGCATTTCAACGGAAATGATGTCGAGTTCGACCGCGTAGCGATCGCCCTTGGGATTGTCCCAATGCGCCAAGCTATTGAAGCGCCGGTCAATCATCCGCAGGGTGTTGCGCAAATTCTCTTGGCGACTCGTTCCCCTGGCCAAATTGGCGAAGTTGGTCGTTATGCGCGTACTGTCAGATGGCTGATAGTTTTCATCAAAAGAAATGCTCTTGATGCTGAATGTGAAATCTTGGCTCATGGTGATTGGGTACGCTGAATATTGCGAAAAAAATGCGGGGAATTGAAATTGGTTTGCCGCTTCGCGAACGTTATCGCCCTGCAAACGGCAATCGGACTGGCCTTGACTCAGGGCCTTGGCTCAGGCTGCGACCGCTTCCTCTGTGACGGCAGATCGCGGCTGGCGTATCAATTCGATCAGGGGCAATGCCCGTTCGACAGCCAGTCTGGCCCGCTCGATCAGGGCCTCGTCTTGCAGGCGGTAGCCGGCGAAATCCTTGTCGGTCGCGTAAACGCCCAGCGGCAATGTGCGCGCCTGGAAGAAGCTGAACAGCGGCCGTAATTGGTGATCGATCATCAGGGCATGGCGTTCGCTGCCGCCGGTGGCGGCCAACAAGACGGGCGTGTCGATCAAGGCGTCCTGATGAAGAAAGTCGAAGAAGTGCTTGAACAGTCCCGTGTAGGAGCCCCGGTAGACCGGGGTTGTCACCACCAGGATGTCGGCTTGCTCGACCACGCCAAGTTCCCGTTCCACCGTGTGGGGCAGTTGCGAGCGCCAGACCGCGCCAGCCAGTTGCGGGGCGAGTTGGCCAAGTTCGACCAAGTGTTGTTCGCAGGGGACCGCGTCGGCGATCAGGTCCAACAGGTGCTCGGCCAGGGCCGCAGACTTGGAGGGGCGTTGCAGTCCGCCGGAAACGGCAACTAGACGGAGGGGACGAGTCATTTTTGCTTCACATGAATGGATCGACGCGGTGGCGCATCTGCTTTTGTGCAGGTGCAGCAACAAGCCGGCATCGCATACTAGGTGAGGGGATTGATGAAGTAAAATGGTTTTATTTCACGAATCCATGAGCGGAAATCATCTGAATGCTTGAACGCATCCACCTCAGCATCGTCCAGCAGGTCGAAAGGCAAGGGTCTTTGACGGCCGCCGCGGGCGTGCTGAACCTGACCCAGTCGGCCCTGAGCCACAGCATGAAGAAACTGGAGCAGCAACTGGGCACCGACGTCTGGCTGCGTGAGGGTCGAAGCCTGCGCCTGACGCAGGCTGGCCAATACCTGCTTGCGGTGGCGAACCGCGTGTTGCCGCAACTGGACCTGGCCGAAGAGCGCCTGGGCCAGTTCGCGCAGGGCGAGCGCGGCGCGCTGCGCATCGGCATGGAATGCCACCCTTGCTACCAGTGGCTGCTCAAGGTGGTTTCACCTTATCTGGCCGCATGGCCCGACGTGGATGTGGATGTCAAGCAGAAGTTCCAGTTCGGCGGGATCGGCGCGCTCTTCGGTTACGAGATCGATCTGCTGGTCACGCCCGACCCGCTGTTCAAGCCGGGGCTGAAGTTCGAACCTGTGTTCGACTACGAGCAGGTGCTGGTCGTGGCCAAGGGCCATGCCCTGGCGTCGGCAGCCTACGTGAAGCCTCAGCAGTTGAATCAGGAAGTGCTCATCAGCTACCCCGTGGACATTGAGCGCCTGGACATCTACAACCAGTTCCTGTTGCCGGCCGGTGTCACGCCCAAGCGCCACAAAGCCATTGAAACCACCGACATCATGGTGCAGATGGTGGCCAGCGGGCGTGGCGTGGCCGCTCTGCCGCGCTGGCTGGTCGAGGAGTACGCGGCAAGGATGGACGTGGTGCCCGTGCGGCTGGGTGCGCGCGGCATTGCCAAGCAGATCTTTCTTGGGGCACGCGAGGCAGACACCGCCATCGACTACGTGCGGGCCTTCATCGAACTGGCCCGCCAGTCCGTGACCGCCACCAACACTGCCATTGCGCAAGACGCCAATGGATGAACACCCCCCCTTGATGCATTCCAGTAGGCCCACGTTCCCCGGCAACATCACCGACGCCTATTCGTTGGAGGTCAGTGTGAAGGACATCGCAGCGCTGACCGCAGTGGCGCCGCGAATATTGCCGGGGTCGACCATTTCCATTCCCTACCTGCCAGGCCAGGACAACGACGCGCGATTGGCTACGGCGCAGGCCGTGCGCGGACTGGGCCTCGTGCCCATGCCGCACCTTTCTGCACGCCGTATCGCGTCGCTTGCCGAGCTTGATTCCTTCGTCAAGCGCGCGGTCGCAGAAGCTGGCGTTGAGCGCTGCTTCGTGATCGCGGGAGATCCGTCGACGCCGGTGGGACCGTTTTCCGACAGTTCCTCGTTGATCGAAACAGGCGTTTTCGAGCGCTGGGGCATCCAGGTTGTCGGCGTGGGGGGGCATCCGGAAGGCCATCCGGTCATGAGCACGGCCGATCGGTGGGATGTGCTCGAACGCAAGTGCGACAGCATCGGCAGGCGCGGCATGACGCCATTGATCGTCACGCAGTTTGGATTCAATGCAGACATCGTGTTGATGTGGTTGAAAACGCTGCGCGAGCGTGGCATTGAACACCCGGTGCGTGTGGGTGTGCCGGGTCCCGCGGGCATCGCGGTGCTTGCGCGGTATGCGTCCTTGTGCGGCGTCAGCGCATGCGCGTCAATGTGGTCCAAGTACGGCATCTCTCTCGGCAAGCTGTTCGGCACGGCGGGGCCGGATGTTTTTGTGGATCGTTTGGCCGCCGGACTGACAGAAGAACATGGAAAGGTAAGTCTGCATTTCTTTCCATTCGGAGGCATCGCCCAGTCTGTGAGGTGGATAGAGCAGTACCGCTCTCGCGCCGAGCAACTGCGCTACGCCAGTGCATCCCTATCGTGATATTTGATGGCGGCACGACAGGACGATGTCCATCATGGGGCATGGCCTGCACGCCGCGTAGGGCCACCCCCCCGCATCGGATTGATCCTGAAGCCTTGAGGTACCATCTTTCAGCGATCGACTTGCCACACAGGGATCGCGCCCACGCCAAACGACTCAAGAAAAGGAAAATAATCTGATGCGCTTAAAGGCTCTTGCCCTCTGCTTGCTGGCCGGATTTGCCGCTTCGGCCGCCGCTCAAGACAGCACCCAATCTTTGACTCGGGCCTTGAAGCAGATACCGCAGGTGGTGCTTACCGCGCCTGAAGCGATGCAGATATTCTTCGTGGACACGCAAGCCTGGCGAGGCTTGGAGAAAGCCGGCCCATCAGCGGATGGCATGCGCAGACTGAGCATGGCGCAATGGATCAACCCGCTTCAATCCATTGGATACGGTCTGGATCAATGGTCGGCCAACGCGAGAATCCCGTTCGATGAACTCTCCTATTTCGCCGCTTTCGGCCAGGCGCCGGGCAATATCACCTATTGGGGGATGAAGGACGGAAAATCCGTTGGGGGGCTGGTGGACCGCCTCAAGCAGGCTGATTTTTCTCCGGTTGGTGGTGACGTCCCTGGCGTCCTCGCAAATGGCGAGGCCAATAAGATGGATATGACAAAGGCCAATCCCAAAGATCCGTGGAGGGGGGCGATGGGCAAGGCAAGCTTTGTCGTGCCTCTGGATACCGCATTGGTTCAAGCGTCTGACGCAACGGGCATGAAAGTCCTGGCCAAGCCCACGCCGTCGGTCGCCGACAGTGCAGTCGTTGCCGCGTCGGTTGCAGGCGTGAAGGAGGCCGTCCCTTCGGACTCAGGCCAAATTGTGCAGGCCGCGGTCATATCCCCTGTTTTTGGCCTTCAAGGCGTTGACCCGGCGAAGGTACTGCCCGCGTCGCCCGGAGATATTGAAACGGCAAAGCGGAATCTTCAGGCGGCTGTTGACTCTAGCCGACGCGGTATTCCTCCTTACTTCTCAGGCATCATCGCGGACGCCCAGATCAACAGCGTGCCGGCTGTGGTGATTTCCCTGGCTTACGCAGATTGCGCCACCGCCAAGCAGGCCGCCGACGGCATTGGCGCTGCATGGAATGAAAGCATGGCGGGCGCGGTGCAAGCCAAGGTGGCCGGGCGTACTGTCCAGGCCGGTAGCCTATGCGCTGCGGTGGTCAGCGTGGTTGCCCCCAAGGCAGAGAATGCGGGCAACCCGATTCTGTCGCAGCTGATGAACCGCTATATGCAGCGCGATTTGACGGTGTTGCAGATTGGCACGTCGCGTTAATCGCGAGCGCAGGTTTTCCAATCCGTGGTGGCGATGATTGAGTGATTCACGTCTCGCGAGGCGCCAGCATGGAAGGAAAAAAGTCCGAAATACAGCGGTCAGGCCCGATTCCCTGCCGCAAGCGGACACACCGATCCTGCTGTCTGGCGGCAATCCGCAAGTTGCCAAGGCGTACGGAGACGAGCCGGTGCAGCAGTACATCGCGGCGGTGCCGGGCTGGAAAAGCGAGGTGGGCGGCCGTCTGGACCGCCTGATCCTCGATATTTACGAGGGGGATGCCATCGACGCCGCCGCTGCGCCATCACGCCCGTACGGCCAAGGTTCCCGCCCGCCGCATTTCATGCACCAGTTCCACCAGCGCCCGTAACCGTGCCGGCACATACCGGTGGCCCGCGTAGTACAGGCGCAGGCCGCCAAATGTCGGACACCAGTCTTGCAGCAGCGCAACCAGTTTGCCGGTGGCCAGATCCTCCTGGACAAACCATTCCGACAGAAACCCCACGCCCATACCGTTCAGCACCGCATCCCGCATGGCCTGGGTTTCGGTGAATGACATGCGGGTGGGCATGTCAATTTGAAGCTTCTGGCCGTCGCGCTCCAATTCCCAGTGGTACAGGCCGCCGTGGGACATGCGCATGCCGATCCCATGGTGCCGCATCAAGTCGCCAGGCGCTTGTGGCGTGCCGTGGCGTGCCAGATAGTCGGGGCTGGCGACGACCAGCATGCGCATGTTGGCGATGAGCGGCACCGCGATCATGTCTTGCGGGACGGATTCCTCCAGGCGGATGCCTGCGTCGAAGCCGTCGGCCACGATGTCGATCAAGCGCCGTTCGGTGACGACGTCGACGCGCATTTGGGGGTAGCGCCGCAGGTATTCGTAGAGCAGCGGTTGCAGCAGCATCAGGGTCGTCTCGGGCGGGGCGTTGATGCGTAATGTGCCGCTGGGGGCGTCGGGTTCGGTGCCAGCTTCTTCGCTGGCGCGCTGGATTTCGGTGACGGCGGGCGTGATGCGGTCGACGAAGCGCTGGCCGGCGTCGGTCAGGGCCACGCTGCGGGTGGATCGGTTGAACAGCCGCACCTTGAGCCGCGCTTCCAGCCCGGCGACGGCGTTGCTGATGGCGGTGGCGGACATGCCCAGCTCAAGCGCCGCCGCCCGAAAGCTCTGGTGGCGGGCCACACCCAGCACGGCTTCCAGTTCCGTGATGCCGGTTCGATGCATGGATTATCCTGATTTTCGGGATTAGTAATGAAGTATAAGGCGGCTTATCAGGATGGTGATGGCTCCCTACACTGCCTGGAACGAATGACTTCCGGCCCGGATCGCCGGCAGCGGCGTCTACGGAGATTGACCATGCAACGTATCGAGCAGATCTATATCAACGGTGAATTTGTCACGCCTCATGGGCGTGAATGGTTCGACCTGTACAACCCCAGCACGGAGCAGAAGATCGGCCAGGTGCGGCTGGGCGACGAAGAGGATGTGCGGCTGGCGGTGGCGGCCGCCAAGGCGGCATTTCCGGCGTGGTCGCGGACGACGAGGCAGGAGCGTCTGGCGGCATTGCATCGCATGCACAAGGAGGTTTCCGCGCGTGAGGATGCGCTGCTGGAGGCGATTGTGACTGAGTACGGTGCGCCGGCGGTGCGTTCGCGCTGGATGGCGACGTACCCGGCCGACACGATTGCGCAGGCAATCGCGGTGCTGGAATCGTTCCAGTTTGAAGAGCAGGCGGGCGCGGCTCAGGTGATTCTGACCCCGGTGGGCGTGGCGGCGTTGATCACGCCCTGGAACAGCGATGCGGGGTTTATCTGCAACAAGCTGGCGACCGCGTTGGCGGCGGGCTGCACGGCGGTCATCAAGCCCAGCGAGATGAGCGCGATGCAAACGCAGATCGTGGCCGAGGCGCTGCATGCGGCGGACCTGCCCGCAGGCGTGTTCAACATCGTCAATGGTTCCGGCGCGGAGGCCGGCGAGGCATTGGCACGCCACCCCGATGTGGCCAAGATCTCGTTTACCGGTTCGTCCGCCGTGGGCCAGCATCTGGTGGCGGCGGGCGCGGCCACCTTGAAGCGGGTGACGCTGGAGCTGGGCGGCAAGTCGCCCACGCTGGTGCTGGACGATGCGGATTTTTCCGCCGTGATGCCCTTGGTCTTGCAGGCCGGTTTCATGAACAGCGGGCAGGCGTGCGTGGCGGGCACACGCATCCTGGTGCCCCGGCATCGCCTGGCCGAATTTGAACAAGCGGCCGTGGAGGCCCTGGCGCATATCAAGTCGGGCGACCCCCGCGACGCGGATACGGATGTCGGCCCGATGGTCAGCGCCAAGCAATGGGAGCGTGTGCAGGGCTATATCCGATTGGGTACGGAAGAGGGCGCGCGGTTGCTCGCGGGCGGAGCAGGGCGTCCGGATGGGCTGTCCGCCGGCTGGTTCGTGAAACCGACGATTTTCACGGATGCGCGCAACGACATGCGCATCGCGCAGGAAGAGATTTTTGGACCGGTGCTGACGCTGATTGCGTATGACGACGAGGCGCAAGCCATCGCGATCGCCAATGACACGAGCTACGGCTTGAGCGCCATGGTATTGGGCAAGGACGTGGACCGCTGCCAGCGGTTGGCGCGTCAGATCGATGCGGGCCGGGTGTTGGTCAACACGCTGGCGCACGAGCCCCGGGCGCCTTTCGGCGGCTTCAAGCGTTCCGGCCTGGGCCGGGAGATGGGCAAGTGGGGCATCAGCGCATATCTGGAACCGAAGACGTTGATGGTGGGCTGATCGACCATTTTCGGCTTCTGGTCTTTACTCGGGGCGATTGGCCGATTTGCTACTCTCAAGCCGGAAACCCTAACGGCCAACCGGCCAGGAGCCCTGAACATGAGCGATCCCACCGGCGATTACGTGCCCCCGAAAGTCTGGACGTGGAACAAGGCCAGCGGCGGCCGCTTCGCGAACATCAATCGTCCGGTGTCCGGGCCCACGCATGACAAGGAACTGCCGGTGGGCCGGCATCCCTTGCAGTTATATTCGCTGGGGACGCCAAACGGTGTGAAGGTGACGGTGATGCTGGAAGAGCTGCTGGCCTTGGGGCATGGCGGCGCGGAGTATGACGCCTGGCTGATCAGGATTGGCGAGGGCGACCAGTTTGGCAGCGGCTTTGTCGATGTGAATCCCAACTCCAAGATTCCCGCGCTGTTGGATCGCAGCGGCCCCAAGCCGATCCGGGTGTTTGAATCCGGGGCGATCCTGCTTTACCTGGCCGAGAAATTTGGCGCCTTGTTGCCGAAGGATCCCGCTACGCGCGCGGAATGCCTGTCCTGGCTGTTCTGGCAAATGGGCAGCGCGCCTTATCTGGGCGGCGGCTTCGGCCATTTTTACGCCTATGCGCCAACCAAGATCGAATATGCGATTGATCGTTTCACCATGGAGGTCAAGCGCCAATTGGATGTGCTGGATAAGCGCCTGGCGGACAACGAGTACCTGGCGGGTAGCGACTACACCATCGCCGATATAGCCGTGTGGCCCTGGTATGGCGGCTTGGCGAAGGGTTGGCTTTATGGCGCCGCGGAATTCCTGTCGGTGCAGGATTACAAGCATGTGCAGCGTTGGGCGGACACCATCGGCGCGCGCCCCGCCGCGCGGCGCGGCCGCATGGTCAACCGTGAGTCGGGTGACTTATCCAGCCAACTGCACGAGCGCCATGACGCCTCGGATTTCGACACGCGCACGCAGGACAAGCTCGCGCACCAGGACTAGGTTGGCAGAAGGGCCAAAACGCGCTGAGCGCGGCGGCGTTTGCGGTGTTGCTGCCGCTGCGCCGCCTGAGGCCTCAAGGGGCGGGGCGGGCTTACGCCTGCCGGCTCATGATGCTCAACGCTACCGCTTCCGCAATCTTGATCCCGTCCACGCCCGCCGACAGAATCCCGCCCGCGTAGCCCGCGCCTTCACCCGCCGGGAACAGCCCCCGGGTATTGATGCTCTGCAACGTCTCGTTGTCCCGCTTGATGCGAACAGGCGATGACGTGCGCGTTTCCACGCCCGTCAGCACGGCATCGTGCATGCCAAAACCCTTGATGTTCTTATCGAAGGCCGGCAGCGCTTCGCGGATCGCCGTGATGGCAAATTCAGGCAGTGCGGTCGCCAGATCGGTCAGATGGACGCCCGGCGTGTATGACGGCAGAACAGAGCCAAACTCGGTGGAGGCCTTGCCGGCGAGGAAATCCCCCACCAACTGACCCGGCGCGCTATAGGTTTCACCGCCCAGCAAAAACGCCTGTGATTCCCACTTGCGCTGAAAATCCACGCCAGCCAGCACGTGTTCCGGGTAGTCGACCTCGGGCGAAATCCCCACCACGATGCCCGCGTTGGCGTTGCGTTCATTGCGCGAGTACTGGCTCATGCCGTTGGTGACCACGCGGTTGGGTTCGGACGTGGCGGCCACGACCGTGCCGCCGGGGCACATACAGAAGCTGTAGACCGACCGCCCGTTGCTGGCGTGGTGCACCAGCTTGTAGTCCGCGGCGCCCAGGATGGGGTGACCGGCGTTGGGACCAAAGCGGGCGTTGTCGATCAGCGACTGCGGATGTTCGATCCGGAAACCGATGGAGAACGGCTTGGCTTCCATGTACACGCCCTGGTCGTGCAGCATCTGGAAGGTGTCGCGCGCGCTGTGGCCAATGGCCAGCACCACATGGTCGGCTTCGATGTGTTCGCCGCTGGCCAGCGTGACGCCGGTGACCTGGCCGTTTTCGCGCTGCAACGTTTCGACTCTGCTGGAGAAGCGCACTTCGCCGCCCAGCTTGGTGATGGTGTCGCGCATGATTTCCACCATGCCGACCAGGCGGAACGTGCCGATGTGCGGCTTGGCGACGTACAGGATTTCTTCCGGGGCGCCGGCCAGCACGAATTCCTTGAGCACCTTTTCGCCGTAATGCTTGGGGTCCTTGATCTGGCTGTACAGCTTGCCGTCCGAGAACGTGCCCGCGCCGCCTTCGCCAAATTGCACGTTCGACTCCGGGTTCAGCACACGCTTGCGCCACAGGCCCCAGGTGTCCTTGGTGCGTTCACGCACCGCCTTGCCGCGTTCCAGGATGATGGGCTTGAAGCCCATCTGCGCCAGGATCAGCCCGGCAAACAGGCCACAGGGGCCGGTGCCGATGACGATGGGGCGCTTTTGCAGGTCAGCAGGCGCCTGGGCGATGTATTTGTATTCGGTGTCGGGGGTGGGCTTTACGTGACGATCATCATGAAAGCGCTTGAGCAACGCGGCTTCATTGTCGATGTCGACATCCAGCGTGTAAGTCAGCAGGATGTTGTGTTTCTTGCGCGCGTCGTAGCTGCGCAAGAAGATGGTGAAGCCATGCAGGTCGCCGGCCGGAACGCCCAGTTTTTTCAGAATCGCGGCGGGCAATTCTTCTGGCGTGTGGTTCAACGGCAGTTTGATTTCAGACAGTCGCAACATGCTTTGGTCCAGAACTATGGGCGATCACAACGTCGCCAAACCGCGCATTGTACTGGATGACGAGGTGGGTCTGCGCCGCAGATAGATGTGGTGGATCAAGCGCTTAGGGGTGTACGGTAGGGGTGTCCAAGGTCCTTTTCATCAGCCTGTAGCGCAGCCGAAGGCCGGATTTTCGGGACGCACCAGGGCCAGGCATTCGGGGGACAATCCCCGCTATGATGCGGGTCCATTAATTCAGTAGTCGTAAGCAGCAAAGGAATACGGGTCATGCGCCTTATCGGAAACGTCTTGTGGTTTGTGTTGGGCGGCCTTTGGATGGGCTTGGGATGGTGGTTGGCAGGTATCGTTGCCTGCATCACCATTGTTGGCATTCCTTGGGGCCGATCCTGCTTTGTGATCGGCAACTTCGCCTTCTGGCCGTTCGGCAAGGAAGCCGTGAACCGTCGGCATGTGAATGGCCGTGGCGATATCGGCACCGGGCCGTTTGGGCTGATCGGCAATGTGGTCTGGTTCCTGTTGTTTGGCTGGTGGCTGGCCATCGGCCACGTCGCGTCGGCGCTGGTTAATTTCATCACCATCATTGGCATTCCGTTTGGTATCCAACATTTGAAGCTGGCGGTGATTGCGCTGGCGCCCATCGGGCAGACCGTGGTGCCGATCGGGCATCGTGCAACGATTCGCTAGTCGAAAGCACGCCATCGCCGTACGCACATGCGCTTGGGCAGTGTTGTCCGGCATGGCATCCGCGCAGAATTGGGATCTGGCGGCGATCAGCCCGTTCGCGCATAGCGGCCGGGCGGCTGTCCTACGTGCTTGTTGAAGGCCACGCTAAACGCACTGGCTGATCCGTAGCCGACCCGTTCGGCGACTTCCGACGCTGCCAGCTTTCCGCTGCGCAACAACTCCTTTGCGATTTCCATGCGCCATGCCAGCAGATATTCCATCGGCGCCACGCCGACTCTGCGCGTGAAGCGTTCAAAGAACGCGGATCGCGATAGGGCCGAGATCCTCGCCAACTGGTCGACGGTCCACGCATGATCGATGCGCGCGTGCATCTGCTGCAACGCGCGGGCCAATCGCTCATCGGCCAAGCCTTGCAGCAGCCCGGGAGGGGCATTGCCGACAGCGGCTGCACGCATGGCTTCAATCAGCAGCAAATCGACCAAGCGGGAAAGCACGAATTCACCGCCGGGCTTTGGATCGGCAGTTTCCTCGCCGACCATCCGCACCAGGTGCGACAGCCGTGCGGAATCACGCACATGCACGACCGCAGGTAACAGGGACGCCAGCAATGCCGGGTCCGCGCAATCGAACTGGAACGAACCGCCCAACGAACGCATGTCGGGCTGGCCGTGCTGTTCGCCATAACGCAGTTCGGCCACGCCGCCCGCGATTTGGTTCGGATCCAGATGGACGGGTGGGGCTGGGCCAAAGCTTGAAATCGTGAACGCTGGCGTGGCGGGCAGCATGACGAAGTCGCCCGCGTTGATGGTGAATGGTTCGTGCCCGTCCACCGCCAGCTGGCAGCTTCCGTCGAGCACGATGCAGAAACTGGGTTGGCCGAATTCGGAATAGCGGACGGCCCAGTTGCCCTTGCCACTGATCAGGTTGGCGAAGACGGCATGGGGGCGCAGAAGCCGAACGACTTGGGATAGGGGATCGCTCATGAATGGACGATTGATAAATAAATATGGACTATTAATTATCGTTGGTCCTGAAATCCTCCTCTATCGTTGGCTCCTCGTCAATTTGCACCTTGGAGGTTGCAATGCATACCGTACTGATCACAGGTTGTTCTTCTGGCTATGGCTTGGAAACCGCACGCCATTTTCTTGCGCAGGGTTGGAAAGTCATCGCCACGATGCGGACGCCTCGGGAGGGAGTGATTCCGCCCGCTGAGAACCTGCGTGTCCTGGCGCTGGATGTGACCCGCCCCGACAGCATTGCCGAGGCGTTGGCCCAGGCCGGCCCCATCGACGTGCTGGTGAACAATGCCGGGGTAGGGCTGTTCGGGGCGTTTGAGGCGACTCCCATGGCGACCGTGCGCGATATCTTCGAGACCAATACGTTCGGCGTGATGGCCATGTGTCAGGCGGTTATTCCGCAACTGCGCGCAAGGCGGTCCGGCACGATCATTAACGTGACTTCCAGTGCCACGCTTGCGCCATTCCCGTTGGTCGCCGCATACACGGCCAGCAAAACGGCCATTGAAGGGTTTACGGCGTCGCTTGAGTCAGAGCTTCAGGCGTTCGGTGTTGGCGTCAAACTGGTGGAGCCGGGTTATGGTCCGTCGACCCGCTTTACCGCCAATGGCCAAAGTCGCATGCAGGGACTGATTCCCGAAGCGTATGAAGCCTTCGCCAGGCAGGTTTTTTCAGGGTTCGCCGGGATCAAGGACGTGACGCGGGAATCCGATGTTGCCCAGGCAATCTGGCAAGCGGCGAATGACGTGACGGGGCAGCTTCACTTTCCGGCTGGCGCGGATGCGGTGGCGTTGGCGGTCGGGCGGCGGGCCTGATTCAGGAACGTCATGTGCCGCTCTTGCGCGGTACATGACCGCACTGCGTTGAATCGATTTCTCCCATTCTTTTAAGTGCTGGAATATAGAAAAACTACGAACCCGTTTTGATCGGTTTACTAGGGACAGAAGAAGAGGCCAACTACTAAAGTAGTGCCTGTCAATCGCATTGGTTGCGGTGGCATAAGCCTCGACGGTGACATACGCACGCATTGGAATATTCCATGCATGCGTTGCCGCACTTGTCGGCTGCAAACGCCTTAACGGCGGTGGCAGTTAATTCTCTTGTCTCAGGAACAAAAATGAAACGTAGTACTTTCGCATCCTTCTCCGCAGCGGGCGCGTTGATCGTGGCGCTTGCGCCTGGCGTCTCGCATGCGCAATGGGACGGTCAAGTCAAATTTGTTGGCAAGGTCAGCGAAGTGACTTGCTTGATCAACGGCAAGGCTCCGGGCATGGACAACATTCTGGAAGTGCCGCTTAAGGAGCACAAGCCGGGCTTCTTCACCGCCATTGGTACGACGACCGCACCCGTGGAATTCCAAATCAGACTGACCGACACTACTGGGGGCGAGTGCACTACTGGCAAGCACGCCAAGTTGGCGTTTGACAACGACGCACCCAGCGTCGACAAGGCCACGGGCAACCTGAAAATCACCAGCACGTCGCCTGCCACGGGCGTTCAGATTCAGATCAACGACGCAGGGAACAATAAGGACACCAAGATTTTCCTGGGTACCGCGCAGGTGGACCCCCAGAGCGTGCAGCTGAGCGCAGCGGGCGGAACCCTGACGTACTCGGCACGGTACATCGCCACGGAGAGCTCGGTGTCGGCGGGCACGGCCAATTCGATTATCCCGTTCATGGTCGCGTACGACTAAGCGCAGGCTTCGTCAGTAGGAGTAATGATCATGACGCCAGTAGTGCGTAGGGTTTTTGTTGCTGTAATGGCTGGCGTCATGACCTGGGCTGCTTGCGCCAGTTTGGCGCAGGCAGCTCTGGTGCTGGTGGGAACACGGGTGGTGTATCCCTCTGATGCCAAGGACGTCACGATTCGGGCCATGAACGAAGGTTCCGAACCCTTGCTTGCGCAGATATGGGTAGACGACGGCAGCGCGGGCGTTGCACCCGCCAATATGATCGTTCCGTTCACGGTGTCTCCCGTGATTACGCGCATCGATCCCAATTCCAGCGCCATCATCCGGTTGATGTACACCAAGGACCCCTTGCCCGATGACCGCGAATCCCTGTTTTATCTCAATGTGTTGGAGGCGCCGCCGCGCAGCGCTTCCGATACGTCGGCGACGTTCAGCTTCAGGACGCGGATAAAACTATTCTTCCGGCCCGCATCGTTGCGCGATGGTATCGAGGATGCGCGAGAAAAACTCGAATGGAAGTTGGTTAAGCCGAGTACGTATACGGCGGTAGAGGTCAAGAACCCCACTCCGTATCACGTCTCTTTCGGGTCGATTGGGATAACCGTCGGCGGAAAGCGGACCAGGCTCGGCAGCGGAATGGTTGCCCCCTATGGCACCGAACATTTCAGACTGCCCAAGGGCATGGCGATCGGGGCCGGCAAGATAGGCGTCGAGTACGAAGTGATCAACGATCACGGCGGGCGGCACCCGGTGGAGCGCGCGCTGTCACGCTAGGCGCATTCGGCCGCCGATCAACTCAGCATTTGCATTTGGATGATAGGAATGTACGCTTCATTGCGGGGAAAGACACGCTTGGCGAATGGCCAGCGTAAGTGCGAACGGCGTCGCGAATTGGTACGGGTTTTTTGGATTCCAAGGACTCTTATCGTTGCGTTGGCGGCCGTGTTTAGCTCCGGTACGCAAGCGGGTGAACCCAAGCGCCAGGTGCAGTTCGATCCGCAGGTTCTGATGCCGGGAGTGGGAGGCGATACCGTGGATCTTTCCCGTTTTGAACGTAGCGGCTACATCGCACCCGGCCGTTATCGGCTCGAGCTCTACGTCAACGGGAAGTGGCGCGGTACGCAAGATATTGAGTTTCGGGGCTCGCAGTCGGCAGGCGGACAGGCTTGCTATAACGTCGAATTCTTGCGCAACGCGGGTATCGATATTCAGAAAAGTGCGCGCTACACCGCAGAGCAAGGCAGGGTTCCCTTGGGTGACGGCCTGGTCTGCGAGGATCTGGAACGGTTCGTGCCGGGCGCGCTCGTCAAGCCAGATCTGGGCGAGCAGCGCTTGTACCTGACCGTACCCAAGCTGTACATGCATAGCGAGTCGGCCGACAACTACGTCGACCCCCGCTATTGGGACAGTGGCATCACTGCGGGCAGGCTGAACTACAACGCCAGCGTCAATACGATGGAGAGCTATGGGCGCACTTATACGCGGGCCTATGCCGGCCTGAACGCCGGGCTGAATCTGGGCTCTTGGCGCTTGCGCCATTATGGTTCATTGACCTGGGGCTCCAACGGAATGGGCGCCGACTATCAGCGCGGACAGACGTACATCAGTACCGATCTGCCGGCGTGGCGTTCGCAGTTGCTGATCGGGGAATCTTCCACCAATGGAGACTTCTTCGACGCAGTGTCGTTTCGCGGCTTGAGCGTGAGCAGTGATGAACGCATGTTGCCGCAAAGCTTGCGCAATTACGCGCCGGTGATCCGTGGCACGGCCTCCACCAATGCGTCTGTTTCGGTCTATCAGCGTGGATACTTGATCTATGAGACGACGGTCCCGCCTGGTCCCTTTGCCATCGACAGCTTGCAGGCTGCGGGGTTTGGAGGAGACCTTGATGTCAAAATCGTTGAAGCCAATGGCGAAGAGCGAACCTTTGTTGTGCCGTTTGCCACCGGCGTGGAGCTATTGCGCCCAGGTACCACGCGCTATTCGATTTCGTTTGGGCGCGCGATGTCTTCAGCCAACCGAAGCAGCGGGTTGAATATATTCGAAGGGGTCATCAGGCGTGGATTGAGCGACATGGTAACGGGCTATGGCGGTTTGGCGCTTAGCGACTATTACGGGTCGGCCATGGGCGGGGTGGCGGTCAATACTTCCTTGGGTGCCATTGGCGGCGACGTGACGTTGGCCAGCGCCAACCTGCCGCAGCAGGGCACGATCTCCGGTTCCAGCTATCGCCTTTCCTATAGCAAGAACTTGCCAAACAGCGGCACCAACTTTTCACTGCTGGCGTATCGGTATTCCACCAGCGGGTTCGTGGGCTTCAATGAAGCGATCGCCCTGCGCGACGCCGGCGGCGTCCGAAACTATGGCGATCTAGGCAGGCCACGCACTCGCTTCGACCTTAACGTCAGCCAGAATCTGGGAACCTCCGGCGGCGCGATCTATGCCAGCGGATCGGCCACGCAATACTGGAAGCGGTCTGACAGCGCGGTCAGCTACAGCATGGGCTATTCCAATCAATGGCGTGGCATGACGTACGCGCTTAGCGTGCAGCGCTTGCAGAGCGCATGGCCTGGCAGCACCGTTTATTCGGCCGGACGTGAGAAAAGTACCGCGGTCACGTTCAATATTTCAATTCCATTGGGCCGCGCTGCGGGTACGCCCGTGATGAACACCTTTGTCAATCACGACAGTCGTAGTGGAACGAACGTTTCCAGCGGGGTAAGCGGCTCATTGACTCAAGGAGGCGACATGTCCTACTCCTTGGCTGTATCGCGGGATACCCGTAGCAACAGAAATACGGCCAGCGGCAACCTGGATTACCAAGCGTCCGCGGCCAGTGTGGGTCTTAGCGTGTCGCAAGGCACGGGATACCGCCAAGGTGGCATGCGAGCCAGCGGTAGTGTGTTGGCGCATCAGGGTGGCCTGACCTTTGCACCGATGCTGGGTGAGACGGTGGGGTTGTTGCACGCGCCGGACGCGGAGGATGCCGGTGTGGGCGCGGGGCATGGCAGGATCGACAGCCGTGGTTTTGGTCTGGTCACCAGCTTGTCTCCTTATCAACACAATACCGTGGAGCTCAATCCCGGCGATATGTCCGACGACGTGGAGCTGCTGAACAGTTCGCGCAGCGTGGCGCCACGGGCAGGCGCTGTCGTGCTGTTGTCCTATCCCACCCGCAGGGCGCGGCCGGTCTTGATTGACAGCCTGCGGCCGGACGGCAGCACATTGCCATTTGGTGCCGAGGTGTTTGATGTCGCCAGCGGGGAGTCCGTGGGCGGCGTGGGGCAGGGTAGCCGGATCGTCATGCGGGCGCAGCAGGACCTGGGTTCGGTGCGCGTGGAATGGGGCGGTAAACCAGAGCAGCAGTGTCTGATCGACTATCAATTGCCGCAACGTGCGGCAGGAGAAAAGCAGGACGGGTATGACACGCTGCGCCTGCCTTGCAATCCGCTGCCTGCCCGGGTGCCGTCGAGCTCTCCGTTGGCGCGCCGATGACAGAGGCCTTGCCTCGGCGCCGCAGGCGTCCTTCAGCGAAATGGCTATGGCTGCTGCTATGGATGCCCATGGCGGCAGCTTGGGCTGATTTGGCCGTGACGGGTACCCGCTTTGTCTATCCGGAGGGCGAAAAGAGAATAGTCATTTCGCTGAGTAATACCGGAGCCGATCCCATCTTGGTGCAGACCTGGCTGGATCACGGCGGTGCGGAAGTGGATCTTAGCCAGTTACAGGTGCCGTTCGTGCTGATGCCGTCCCTGTTCAGACTGGATCCCGGCGAACGCAAGACCCTGCAACTCCGGTACACCGGCGAACCGTTGCCCGACGATCGGGAGACTGTTTTGTGGATAAATCTGCGACACGCGCCATCCAGACAAGTCTCGGAAAACAAGTTGGAGGTGGTGCTGAGCTATGTGATGAAGGTGCTGTACCGGCCCGCGGGTTTGGAGGGCGATGCCAAGGATGCGCCAGCAACGGTGCGTTGGACTTACCACGAGCGTGGTGCAGGCGACGCACCCTATCTCGAGGCAGAGAATCCCTCGCCTTTCAGCGTGTCCCTACCGGTGCTGCGTCTGGGCGGGGGGCGGGCACCCACCGAATTGAAGGGACTGACCATCATGCCCAAGTCAACAGCGCGTTTTGCGCTGCCTGTTGGAACGATTGGGCCGCCGGCCAGTGGGGAACACCTGGAGTTTGAGGCGATTGATGATTTGGGGCTTGTCATGCCAGGGGTGACGACACTGTGGGTCGCGCCCCGGTCCTGACGAACATATCTATCCCTCGCCCAATGACGCGGGGGCTAATCTTGGAGAAATTCAGCTATGCGTGCAGTATCGATTATTCGTCGCATCGGACGGGGTGATTGGCGGCTGACTTTGGGGGGGGCGCTGTTGCTATGCGCGGCGGGCCAAACCCAGGCCCAGACCCATTATTACTATTCGAATGAATGCAGTCTTTTTCAGTTCCAGAACAGTCCGGTCGGCGGCTCGACGCCGTGGGAGAAGACGGGCTTGGGCACGTCGACCATCAACAACGTCGTGGCATCCCGCACGCTGACGCTGAGCGGTTTAGCCAAGTTTCGCAAGGTTGACGTCAACAATGCCACCAAGCCAAAAATGGTCATCGGTGGACGTTGGGTGGGGGCGCCATATACTGCCAATAACTTGATCCCTACGAATATTGAGGGATTGAGTATTCGGGTGAGCAGCGGGCGTAACTCGGCAGCGGTGGTAAAGCCGCAAAGCTTTGACAGTTTCACCGCGATCTACGTAAAGGACACTGCCACGAGCAGGCCGCCACTGAGCGTGATAGACCAAACCGAGAACTACGGCGACACGATCAAGGTTGAGTTGATTGTGACCGGGCAGGTGCCGCCGGGCACCCATACCGTGAACGGCCTGAAGCCATCCTGGGGCGACACCTGGTTCGAGGCCGTGATGGTGCAAAGGCCGGAAGCCAATTCGCCCGCTATGGGCGCAATCATGGAGTCGCCTCAGAGCGACGGATGGAGCCCGGGCGATCTGCCGGTGCAATGCAACAATCGCGCCCGCTATGTGGTGGCGGACATGTTGACGTTGGGCGGCGGCGGCCCGGTGATCGAGTCCAAATGCACCGTGGACGCGAAGTTCACCGGCGCCGGATTCTCATTGCAGATGGAAGGCCATAAAGTTGCCGATTTTCCCAGAAACGGGGATGTGAGCCGGGAAATTCCATTCGCGATATCGGTTAATAGTTGTGATCAGGGCGCCTGGCCTCGCATTGCGTTCAACGCGCAGTATGGCTTGGTTCCGGGGGCGGACAATGTGTTGCAGCTGAAGAACAGCACGGCGTCCGGTAGCGCGAAGAATCTGGGGGTTGTTCTGACCAGGCAGGGTGGCAATCCAGCGAATCCGTTGGACATTGGTCAAGGTGGCGCGGTGGGGAAGAAATATGATTTTGACAATATTCCCGCTGAGGGAGTGGGGGCGAATGCAACGGCTGAAATCAAGCTGGGCGCGCGCTACAAGCGGGTGGATCAGACCATGCCGGACGTCGGCGTGAAGCCCGGCGTCGCCGACAGTCAAGTGAACTTCAAGATTTACTACGACTGAGGTCAATGCCGCGAATCTGCACAAGGTTTGCGGCAGCCCTGGCAAAGATAAAAAACGGCCACCGCAAATTTGCGGTGGCCGTTGGTCATTCTGGCAGGATCAAGTCCGCCGGAATGTGGATTGACGGACTCAGTTCGACATATCGATCATCCCATAGTTGGTGCCAGCCAGTGGCACCAGGCCAGCGTGTCCGAATACCGCGTTGCCTCGCATCCCACCGTAGTTGATGCCGACCAGGCCGCCGAAGGTCTGGTTCAGGCCGTTGCGGAAGTTCACCTCACTACTGCTGCTAGAGTAGTTGACCTGGCCCTGGTTCACCGCGACCAGGCCACCCAAGGTCATGCCCGTGCCGTAGTAATAGTTGGAGCCGGGCAGTTGCCCGCCTATCCGGCCTGAGGCGGTGGAAAACTCGATCTTCCCGCCCATCTGGTTTTGAGCGACCAGACCGCCGATGGTTGCATAGTGGTTGCCGGTGACGGCGCCGGTAGCAACGCCTGCGGAGATCGTGCCGGCATTGACTCCCGCCAAGCCGCCCGCGATGCTGTATTGGCCGCCTTGTGTCTGGCTGGTCGTGCTGGACGCCAGAATGCCCCCGGTGTTTTGGCCCACCAGGCCGCCGACAGTCGCATAGTTGCCGGCATGAACCTTGCCCACGCGCGAGGCGCTATAGGCTATGGTGCCGTTATTGGAGCCCACCAGACCACCCATCCGGGTGCCCGAGGTGGCGTAGACGGAGACTACCGTCGCGCCGCTGGCTTCGCCGTCCTCGATCAGGCTACCCATGCCGTTAGAGCCAACCAGGCCGCCAATATTGGCCGAGTACGCCCTATCTTCAACCGCGCCGCTGGCCTTGACGTTCTTGATCTTGCCATTGTTGTTGGCTCCAATCAGTCCCCCAGTGTTTGCGCCGCTGTAGTTCGAGACATTGCCTGACGCGGCGGATTCCGAGATGGCGCCGCCGTTGTTCACGCCCACCAGCCCGCCGATGCTGCCGCCGGTGGAAGACCTGACCTGGCCGCTGCTAGCGCCTTGAACGATCTCGCCATTGGTGTTGGTGCCAACCAGTCCGCCCGCGTTGGTGTACTTGGAGGTGGACAAGGCGCCTGTGCTGCTGACGTTGCGGAGCTCGCCGTTGTAGTTCAACCCAACCAGACCGCCAGCGTTCAAATAGCCGCTGGAAGCAGTCACGGCAGACGCGCTGCGCGCGTCACGAATGGTGCCGCCGTTGTTGGCGCCGACAAGTCCACCGATGCCTCCCAAGTCATTGCGCTGGAGTGCGCCACTGACCGTGCCGCTGGTTTTGCTGTTGAGGATCTGTCCGTCGGTCAGGTTTGCGCCCACCAGGCCGCCCATGGTGTTGGTGTAGGAGCCGCTGCGGACGGCGCCGGAGAACGAGGAATTGCTGACGGTGCCTCTCAGGTTGGTGCCCACCAAGCCGCCCGTGACGTTGGCGCGGAAATTGTTGCCGTTGACGGTACTCTTGGTGACGTTGACGTTGTCGATCATCCCGGTGTTATAGCCGGCCAGCGCGCCGATGGACATCGTCGCGAAGTTGACGTTGGGTGACGTGACGTTCATGCCCGTCAGGTTCAGGTTGCGGATGACGCCCGCAGACGAAGAGAACAAGCCGACATTGCTGCCGCCGCTGGAAACGGCGAAGCCCGTCAGCGTATGGCCAAGGCCGTCGAACAGGCCATCGAAGGTGCCATACGCGCCGCCGATAGACCGGAATGTTCCGGTTCCTCGCAGGTCTGCGCCTAGTACGTAGAAGCCACTAAGGTTTTTGTTGACGGCTTGCAGGCCTGCCTGATTCTGGATGATGTTGTGGTAGATGTTGTTGGAGAGGAAGGTGGCGCCGACGCCGCTTTGCGTGATGTTTGCATTGGGGTTCTTCAGCACATAGTTGGCGGTGGCGGGCTTGCCGGTGGAGCCCCCTGTGCCGGGAGCGGCGGTTGTGGTCTCTAGCGACACGCGCGAGTTATGTCCGCTAAGCAGGATCCGATCACCGATTTCCAGGTGTTCATCGGCCTTGAGGCTCAGTGTCGCACCGCTGCCCGTCGCGGTGAGGGCGCCATTGAGAACGGTCTTGCCTTGGCCGCCATGCTGCGCGTTCAAGATCAGGTCGTTGCCGCTGCTCCATTTCACCGGCGCATTCACCACCACGTCGCCAAGGGTGCTGGCAAGTTCGACGTTGGTGTTGCCCAGATTGCGATTCAGGGTGTCGGCATGGATGGTCGGATTCGCGACGACTGCCGTGTCTTCCACATTCACGCGGTTGCTGGTGACTTTGAACGTGCCGGTCTGGCCGTTGATGGCGCGCGTATCGATATTGGTGCCCAGACGCACGATCACGTTCTCGCCGGAGGCTTCGACGGCGCCGCCGTTGCCATAGCTGGTCAAGGCGGTGGCACTCAGTCGGCCCCCGACTTCCACCGCGCCGCTTGTTCCGCCTTCCAGCACGATCTTGCCAGGCACGTTGTTCAACGTCTTGGCTTCGATCACCCCGCTGTTGTTGATGACGGTCGTCAGCGGCGACGAGGCGTTGGCGTGCTTGGCCTGCAACATCACCTGACCGCCGTCGGCCCGGATTGTGCCGGTGTTTTGGACCAGGGCATGGGCCGCAGCGGCGTTGATTTGCAGATTGACCAGCCCACTACCCATGCGAACGGTGATGTTGTCTCCGGCGCCCAGGGCGACCGTGCCGCCGTTGGCCTGAATGACGCCTCGGTTGATGACTTGATTGCCAAGCAACACCACGCTGCCACTATGGGATGAGATCAACGCGCCGTTGTTTTCGACCCTATTCGTATTGACGTCTTGGAAGACAAATTCGCCGCTGGTGTTTTTGGAGAAACTCTCGCGATCGGTCCTGCGGGTCGACGCCACCAATCCGCCCACATTTACATTCGCGCCCGCATTGAAGACGATGCCCCGCGGGTTGACGATAAAGATCTTGCCTGCTGCGTTGATGCTGCCATTGATGGCGGTCTGATTGTCACCCTTGACGTAGTTCAGGAGCATGTCGCTGGCCCCTTGGTTGAATGTCAGGCGTTCTCTGTGTTCGACGCCAAAGTTCTCCCACTCGATGACGGTCTTGGGTTTGGTTTGATTGATGACCATTTCGGATCCGGCTGTCCAGATATCGGCCCCGCCATGCGTGACGCTCCCGAATTCGGGCAGTGCGTGCGCGGTCGGCATCAATGCCGACAGGCCAAGCACGACCGCCGCCATGGCTCCGGCGCGGACTCCCGAGCAACTGGACTTCCCGCGTCGCTTTGCGGTTTCGCCAGCGACGATCCAGCATCCCTTGGATTCGTTCCATACGACTGCATAGGATTTGTTCATTGTTCCCTTCTGGTAAGTCGCGCACCGGGGGGATCCCGGCGCGGCGTTGAAAAACTCTTGAAATGGCGGGCTAGAAAAGCCTGGTGGCCTGGAACCACAAGCGCGGTTCGCGTTTAGGGCCTTCTTGCTGGTAATTGTTTTGTTCCAACGGCCAGGCGGCTGTCAGCGTGATTTGGTGGCTTTTTCCGGTTTGGATGAGGCTTGCGCCCATGGCGGAAAGCTGTTGGCTGTTGCGGCCGCCGATCCAAGGTCGCTTGTTCAAGCGCACCGCGCCTTTGTCGACGAAGGCGGCGAACTGCCAGCCCGGTGCAGGCAGGTAGCGCAAGTCCAGGCTGCCTTGCCAGCCTTCGTCGCCACTGGCGGCTCCGTTTGGAAAAGCGCGCACGCCGAACGGCCCCCCTAGGCTGAATTTCTCGGAGCTATCCAGGTTCTTCGATGCCAACTGCGCGTTGAATTGCGCGTACACCATGAACGGCCCGGGCAGGTTCTGCAGGCGCAGCAGCGTGATGTTGGTTTTGCCGAACGTGCCGGCGGAGCGGTTGTACAGGCGGTCGCGGTGGCGGCTGTAGGCATCTTGAAGGCGCAATGAACCCAGGCCGTAGGACAGATGCACCGCCGTACGGCCTCCCCCGAAGAATCCATCTTCGCTATTGCCTCCCAGGGATGCCGTCCATAGACCGACCCGCTTGCGGTTGACGACGTCAAACAAGTCCATGGCGTCACGCATGGATTTGTCTTCATATTGCAGTTGCGCTTGCAGACTGAAGTTTCGGCTGCGCAGGATCGGCTGTTGCAGGAAAACGCTGGCGATGGAGGCATTGCCATGCGCTTCCAGCAGCGTGAAATCCCTGCCCAGCCTGTAGCTCATGTTGGATGCACTGGCGCCCACGCGGGTCAGGCTGGATCCGATAGGCACTTGATATGCAAGGCGGTAATAACGCTGCTTCTTGTCACTGGTCAGGAGCCGTAGGTTCAACTGATCGCCCAGGCGCAGCGGATTGTTCACGTCCAGGGTGCCAGCCAGGCGATATTCCCCGGTGTAGTAGCCGCCGAAGTTGTCGGTATCCACGCTGCCCGCCACAATAGGGCCGGGTTCCGCATCGATGAATAGCTCGGTCGAGCCTGGGGATTTGCCGGGGCGCAGGGTGCCCTGGATTTGGACGCCAGGCAGGTCGCTGATCAGCATCAGGCGGTTGTCCAGCGCTTCCAGGTGTACGGCTTCGCCCGGGCGCAATGGCGCTAGCGCTCTTCGTAGAACCGTGTCGCGCACACGGGTCTGGTTGTTCAGGGTCACCTGGTCATAGACGCCTTCCTGAATGGCGATCTGGACCACGCCGTCAACGATGTCCTGCGGTGGCAGATAGGCGCGGGCCAACAGGTAGCCGTGGTCTTGATAGAACTTGGTAATGCGATCCGTGGCGGCGCGCAGGCCGTCAAGATCTTGTTCGGTGCCGATCAGGTTCGCCAGTAAGTCCAGTAGTTCGGCGTCCTGGTAGACCTCATTGCCGTTCAGGCGAAAGCCGCTGATGGAGACGCCGGGGCCTTCGGATTTTCCGGTGGACGAGGGCGCGGCGGAAGGGGTGGTGACGTCCAGGTCGGGTTGCGATGCCGGGGGCGTGAACGCAGGCAAGGTTGATTCAAGCTCACGCAAGGCTCGGCCAGCATCGGGTATTTGGGCAGGAGCCGCCGCGTGGAGTAGCACCAGAAGCATTCCCGGGATCACACGCCAAGGCCTGCCTGTGGCGGTTGAGGGAAATGGGGCAAGGTTGGGTTTGCCAGGAGATTTCTTGCGGCACGGTGCCGTAAATGCGTCACGCAATATCACTGCTATCTAACCGTTCTTCGTACGGCCCTTTTTTGTCTAATCAATCCCAGAGTCAATACGCGATGGCGTTTTCTCCAGGGGGCTCGGCGCGTGCTGGGAAAAGGTTCATCCAGACGTCGTTGCGATGATGATGACTATAAGTATTTGTAGGACGAAGAGAGTTAGGAAAACTACGAAATTTATAGGGGCATAATTTCTAAATTTGAACGATATAAATATTAGGGAGCCAAATAGTTTTTCTGGAAATTGGCAAATCTATCGAATTAAATCGCGCGAGGGCCCATAAATATCTGCTTTGCGACAAATCATGCAGCAATTGAGGCCTTCACTCAGGGGTGTTTTCGGCGAAAAAACCGAACGAGAATATTCTTGAAGCACCGCGTTCCTCTACAATTAATTCGATGACGTTGATTCCCGCCCTTGACATAGGAGAGTGCGCTGGTGTCTGAGACCGATATACATGTAGCGCTCGTCGATGACCATCCCGCAGTGTCTTTGGGGGTGCTCTCTGTTCTGCGGGAAAATCCGGCATTCGTGGTGGTTGGGCAAGCAAGGAATTCGACAGAATTGATCGATATGCTCAACGAAAATCCCTGCGATGTGCTGATCTCGGATTTTTCGATGCCGGGTGGAAAGTACGGCGACGGTTTGGCGCTTGTGTCTTATCTGGAGCGCAATTATCCGACTCTGCGAACCGTTATCTATACCATGTTGGATAATCCGATATTGATATGGGCAATGGTGCGGAAAAATATAATGGGCATTATCAGCAAAGCCGATTCGCCGAGCTATTTGATTGGCGCGGTATGTTCGGCGTATGCGGAGCGCCGATATTATTCACCGACGATTAAAGACCTGCTGCTGGATAATATGAAAATGGGCGGCGCCGAGAGATTGACGCCTCGGGAAATTGAGGTTGTCCGGCTGTTTTGCGCAGGTGGCACTATCACCGACATCGCGGGGTTGGTGCATCGCAGTGTTCAGACAATCAGCACTCAGAAGCGCAGCGCGATGAGAAAGCTGGGAGTGAAGTCTGATGCGGATTTGATCAGGCACGTGCTGTACAACGGCGTGATCACCCCGGGGGATCAGGTGGGCGCCCTGGAGCTCGGATCAAAATGGTAGTGGCCCGTTGGGCGACGCACTTGTCCGGGTCTGATGAACGTCCCTTATTTTCCCCCGTCTTCATACATTGCCCATGCCTCGCGGGCACTGGCGCCTTGGTGGATCATGGCCATCAGCGCCTGGACCACCGCTTGCGGGTTGGCATGTTGATAGACGTTGCGACCGTAGACGAGGCCCACCGCGCCTTGATCCAGTAGTTCCCAGGATCGGCCGAATACCCGCTGCAAGTCTTCGCGGCCACCGCCACGCACCAGCACGGGGCAGCGTGCCGCTTGGACCACGCGGTGGAAGTCGCGTGTTTCGGTGGTGGGGTCGGCCTTGATGATGTCCGCGCCAATTTCGCGGGCAAGGCGCACCAGCGTCACGATCTTGTCGGCGTCGCCGTCGACCATATAGCCGCCGCGCGCGGAGTGGGGCGCCATGACCAGGGGTTCGATCATCAGCGGCATGCCATAGCGGTCGCAGTCTGCGCGGACCCGTGCGATGTTGGACACGCACTGGCGGAACAGGTCGGGTTCGTCAGGCAGCATGAACAGGTTCACGACGACGCAGGCCGCGTCCATCTGCACGGCGGGCAGGACCGGGTCTTGCGTGTTTTGCAACACGGCCCACATCACGCGGTGCGCGGTGGCGTTGTAGGGGTTGCCCATGTCCAGCCGCATCACCAGTGCGGGCTTGTCGCGGCCGGGGCGCTGTTGCAGCAGATCGGCCTGGCCGTAGTTCAGCTGGATGGCGTCGGGCCGGGCGGCCACCAATTGGTCCATGACGGCGGGCATGTCTTCCAATCCGTCCAGAAAGGTGGGCTCGTTGCAAACGCCGTGGTCGACCGCGATGTCCAGGCAGCGCCCATGGGTCAGGAGGCGGTTCAGCCGTGCTTCTTTGTGTTGCGTCATGTCGGGTTCCTTGGGCGTCAGTCCAGGCTTGCAAGATGGTGGCGGGCTGCCGCGTCGATGGCGGCCAGCGCGGCGGGGTCCAGCGTCACACGCGCCGCGCCCGCATTCTGGATCGCCTGCGCCGGAGTGCGGGCGCCGCACAGGGCCGTGCTGACACCGCCCGCTCGGGTGGTCCAGGCGATCATCAGTTGCGCGTAGGAGCAATCCAGGCGTTGCCGCACGGGCGTCAACGCTTCAAAAAAGGCGCTCAGCCGCAGGCGGTTGGCCGTCGAAAAGCGCGGATTGCCGGCGCGCTGGTCGTCTCCCTGGAATTGCCGGTCAGGGTCGATCGGGCCGGCCAGCAGGCCAAGCGCCAGTGAGGAATAGCCTAGCGAGGCCACGCCATGCTCCTGGCACAAAGGCAGCAGGGTGGATTCGATGTCGCGGTCGATCAGGCTGTAGCGTTCCTGGATGGCGTCCACCGGGCCGTGCCGCAGGTATTCGGCCAAGGTGTCGGGCGCGGCATTGCTGACGCCAATGGCGCGGATCTTGCCCTGGCGCTTCAATTCCAGCAGCGCATCCATGGTTTCGGCGACGGGCGTGGTGCTGTCCTGCCAGTGGGTGATGTAGAGGTCGATGTAATCCGTTTGCAGGCGGGCCAGGCTTTGTTCGGCTTCATGGAAGATCGAGGCCCGACCCAAATAGCGGTGCACGGGTTTGCCGTCTTCGTCAAAGAAGTGCGCGCCTTGCTGCGTGTGCCAGACCAGTCCGCATTTGGTGGCGATGACAGCGTCGTGCCGGCGGCCCTTCAGCGCCGTGCCGACCAGGGTTTCGGCGTGCCCCAGGCCATACGCGGGGGCGGTATCGATCAGGCGCACGCCGGCGTCCACGGAGGCGCGGATGGCGGCGATGGCGGCGGCGTCATCGCCGCCGCCCCACATCCAGCCGCCCATGGCCCAGGTGCCCAGGCCGACGGATTCGCATTCGATGCCGGATGCGCCCAGTGTCGTGAGGTTCATTGGTGTCCTTTCTTGACGTTCATCAGATGGTCGATGGTGACGGCGGCCAGCAGGATCAGGCCCTTGACTACGTCCTGCCAGTAGGGCGATACATCCAGCAGGATCAGCGAGCTGGTCACGACCGACAGCAGGGCCAGGCCCAGCACCGCGCCCAGCACCGTGCCGGAGCCGCCTTTCAAACTGGCGCCGCCGATCACCACGGCCGCGATGACGTTCAGTTCCATGCCCATGCCGAAGGTGGGCGTGGCGGCCCCGAAGCGCGCGGTATAGACGACGCCCGCCAGTCCCGCCAGCGTTGAGCACAGCACGGTGACCCAGAACTTCACGCGGCCGGTGCGGATGCCGGAATACAGCGCGGCTTTTTCATTGCTGCCGGTGTAGAACACCTTGCGCAGCAAGGCGGCGCGTCGCAAGGCGAAGTCGCTGACGATGACGATGGCGGCAAAGATCAGGATCACGGCGGGAATGCCACCGATGACGCCCTGGCCGATGAACTTGAACTGCGCGGGCAACGAGAACAAGGATTGCGGCGTGCCCTGCGTGATGGCCAGCGACAAGCCGCGCACGATCACCATGAAGGCCAGCGACGCGATGAAATGACTGAGCCCGATGCGCGTGACGCACAGGCCGATCAGCGCGCCGACGACGCCGCTTGCGGCGATGGCGGCCAGGCTGGCGGTCCAGGGGTCCACCCCCATCAGGAACAGCTTGCCCGTGATCACCATGGCCATGCAGACGACGGACCCCACCGACAAGTCGATGCCGCCCACGATCACCAGCAAGGTCATGCCGACGACGACGATGCCTTCGATGGAGAACGACAGCAGCATCGCGCGGATGTTTTCCCAGGTCAGGAAATGCGGCGATGCAAAGCTCATGCCGATGGCAAGCAGGGCAATGATCAGCAGCAGGCCGGCTTCGCGCATGCTTGTCAGCCGGTGTCGCAACTTGGTGGGCGAGGCGGGCCGTGCAGATGCCAGGCTGGCGTCGGGCAGCAGGACCGCATCGGCCCCGGCGGAGGGTTTGAATTCGGGCATCAGATCGTCTCCTGGGCGCTGAGGCCCGAGGCCAGCCTCAACAACCTTTCTTCTGTCATCTCGCTTGCGGCCAGTTCACCGGCAAGGCGGCCGTCCCGGATCACCAGTGCGCGGTCGCACAGGCCAATGATTTCAGGCAGTTCGGACGAGATCACGACCACTCCCACGCCCTGGTTGGCCAGGGCGCGCAGGATGTGGTGGATCTCGGATTTGGCGCCGACGTCCACGCCGCGCGTGGGTTCGTCCATCAGCAGCACGGCGGGGTGGGTTGCCAGCAGCTTGGCGATGGCTACCTTCTGCTGGTTGCCGCCTGACAGGCTGGCAGCGTCAATGGCCACACCGTCAGACTTGAGCTTGAGCTGCGCGCCCAGTTCCGTGGCCAAACGCCGTTCTGCGCGCCGGCGCAGCAGGCCGAAGCGCGAACTGATGCGGGCCAGCGCCATGGACGATATGTTCTGTTCGATGGGCAGGTCCAGGAACAGGCCAGCGGCCTTGCGGTCTTCGCTAAGGTAGGCGATGCCATGGCGCAGGGCATCGCCATAGCGGCGCAGCCGTAGCGGCTTGCCGCGCAGGCGGACGGTGCCGCGCCGTGCGCGCCGCAAACCGCACAGGGTCTCGGCCAATTCGCTGCGCCCGGCGCCCATCAGGCCGGAGATGCCCAGGATCTCGCCGCGCCGGAGCGTGAACGAGATGCCATGCACGCTAGTGCCATCGGCGATGCCGTCCACCTCCAGCAAGGGGGCGGCGTCTACGCTTGCTGCCTGTTTCGGGGGGTAGTAGCAGCCCAGGTCGCGCCCCACCATGCTGCGTACCAGCGCATCGGGCGTCAGGTCGGACAGGGGGGCGCACAACACGTCGCGGCCGTCGCGCAGCACGGTGACGCGGTCGCAGTGCTGGAAGATCTCGGCCATGCGGTGGCTGATGTAGATGATGCCAATGCCCTGCGCCTTCAGGTCATGCAGCACGTGGAAGAGGGCGGCCGATTCCACTTCGGTCAGCGCTGCCGTGGGTTCGTCCAGGATCAGGACTTTGCAGTCCAGGGTCAATGCCTTGGCGATTTCAACCAGTTGTTGGCTGGATATGCCAAGTTCGTCCACGCGCAGGCCCGGGTCGATGCGCTGCCCCAGCCGCGCCAGCACCTGAGCCGCTCGCGCATTCAGGCTGGCGAAGTCCATCCATGCACGCGGCCGGGTGGTGATCTCGGGCATGAAGATGTTCTCGGCCACGGTGGCATCGCCGCACAGCGCGATTTCCTGGTGGACCAGTCCGATGCCCAGCCGCATGGCATGGGCTGGCCCGCTGATGACGACGGGGGCGCCATTCAGCCGGATGTCGCCCTCGTCGGGCGCGTGGATGCCGTCGATGATCTTCATCAGCGTCGACTTGCCCGCGCCGTTCTCGCCGCACAGGGCATGGATTTCACCCGCTTGCAGCGAGAAGTCCACGCAGGCCAGCGCCCGCGAAGCGCCGAAACGCTTGGCGATGCCACGCAGTTCCAACAAGGGCGGTTGCGCGGTCATTCGTTGATGCCCTTGGTGCCACGGCGGGCCAGGTACTTGTCCCAATAGAAGTCGTCGGCGTTGGCCTTGCTGACAATGGACAGGCCGTTGTCCAGGAAGGGCACGGCCATCGGGTTGGTGCCGTTGCGCTTGGCGTCGTTCATCGGGTCGATCAGTTGCTGGTTGCGCGCCAGGAACAGCAGCATCATGCCCATGTAGCCCTGCACGCCCTGGTTCGGATTGACGGAACCGTAGACTTCACCCGACTTGATCATGTCCAGGATCTTGGCGTTGACGTCGCAGCAGAGCACCTTGATGTTCTTCTTGGTTTCGATGCTGGCCTGCGCCGCGCCCAGTGCGGAATTGGCTTCGGGCATGAACAATGCCGCCAGGCCGGGGTTGGCCTGCGCCAAGCTCAAGGTGGCTTGGTACGCTTTGTTCGGGTCTTGGTTGCTGGCTGCGCGGCCGACCAGTTTCATGCCGGGGTGCTGGGTCTTCATGCGGTTGATGAAGGCGGCGATGCGGCGGTCGTGGTTGTCCTGGCCGGGGTTTTCCAGCACGGCGTAATCGCCTTTGCCATTCAGCGATGCGGCGATCGCGTCGGCCGCTTGCGCGCCTTCGCGGTCATTGTCGGACGTGACAAACGACACGCGCTTGGAATTGGGAGAATCGGCCGCGAACGTGACGACCGGGATCCCCATCGCGGCGGCGCGGTTGATGGGCTCGATGAACGGATCGGGGTTCATCGGGTGCAGCAGGATGCCGGCGGGCTTGCGGGCCAGCTCCTGTTCAAAAGAGGCCAGCTGTTTATTGACGTCGTACTCGGGCGTGCCCGAATAGCGGGTCTTGACGCCCAGCGTCTGGCCCAGCTGTTTCATCATTTCATACACCGGGAACCAGTACTCCACCCCGGACACCATGACGTTCATGACATAGACGTCGCTGTTGGCGCCTTTGAGTCCGGCACCCGGCGAGGCCGGCGCGCTTTGTGCAAAGGCATTGGCTCCTGCCAGGCTGGCGCCCGCAGCAGCTACGGTCTTCAAGAATTCTCTTCTCATGTTGCGCTCCTTTTCCTCGCATTGATCCGTTGCCTGTTGGCGTGGATATCGGGTGGTGGGCCTGATTGGCTCAACTAGTTGTTATGACATCGACTGAACTATATGGCAGCGGAATTATTTCTTTTACTAGGGGAAACACTGCTATCCTGCGGAAAATATCTGTATACGATGTTATGACATGAAAACAGACATCTTCCTGGGTATCGACATGGGGTCCACGGGCCTGAAGGCAGTCGCCTTCGAGGCCGGGACGGGAGCCACGCTGGCTGCCTCAGGCGGCGGCTTGCCTTATCGGCACCTGCCGGTTGGCGGCTGCGAGTTAAGCGCGGAGGCCATCGATACCGCCTTGATGCAGGCGTTGCGCGGCGTGGCGGAACAGTTGGGTTCGCGTGTGGCCGAGGTGCGCGCGCTGTGCTGCACGGGACATGGCGCCGGCCTCTATGCGCTGGACGAACAGGGAGCCTTGTTGGCCGGACGCGCGGTGGCATCGACCGACCAGCGCGCCGCGACTCGTGCCCGGGTACTGGAGCAACGGGTCGGAGACGCGCTGTATCAGGACGTGGGTTGCCGGCCATGGTCGGGCCAGCCCAGCCTGGTGGCGGCGGAGTTGTTCGATGCGCAAGGCGGTGGCCATCGCGCGATCCGCCGCTTGCTGTTTGCCAAGGATTACTTGGGTTTCCTGCTAAGCGGAGAGATCGCCACCGATGCCAGTGACGTCAGCACGGCAGGCTTGTTGAACCTGGAGTCCGGCACGTGGTCCGCACTGGCGTTCGAGGCGGCCGGCCTGGCGGATCTGATGCCGCACGCCTTGCCGCCCATCGTGCCCACGGGCACGGTGATTGGCCATCTGTTGCCGGCGCGCGCAGCGGCCTGCGGCCTGCCTGCCGGGATGCCGGTGGTCATGGGCGCGATTGATTTGCTGGCTTCCCTGTCTGCCGTTGGCGCCGTGAAAAGCGGCCATGCGGTCGCGGTGTTCGGGACTTGGTGCGTGAATGCCGTGGTGGCTCCCGTGCGCGAACCAAAGCCCGAGGTTGGAGCCATCGTGCGCCACGGCCCCGGTGCTTTGCGGCTGTATCTGGAGAACAGTCCTTCATCGATGGCGAATGTGGCTTGGGCGGCACGCACCCTGCAATTCGAGGATGCGGCGGCCGTGGTGAAGAGCGCGATGTCGGTGCCGTTGGGGGCAGAGGGTTTGCGGTTTCTGCCGTTCATCAACGGGGGCGGGGTGGCTGCGGGTGCCACCGCAGGGTTCGTGGGTTTGAAGGGGCATCATGGGCGCGCGCACATGGCGCGGGCGGTGATTGATGGGGTGGTGGCGTTGCATGCGTGGCACCTGAAGCGTCTGGCCGCGCATGGCCTGGGCGTGCCTGGGCGGGTGGCCGCCCTGGGCGGCGGGGCGCGCGATTCCAGGCTGGTGCGCTTGTTGGCGGATTTTCTGGGGCATTCGGTGGAGCGCTGCGGCGACGATGAAACAGGCGCGCGTGGCGCGGCCGGTTATGCGGCGTTGTCACAGGGGGCGTGCGCGGATGAGGTGCTGCCGGTGCGCTGCGTGACCGAGGCGCCCGAGGCGGCTGCCGCACAAGCCCATGCCGCTTACTTCATGGGTTTTGAAGCCTTGATCGGCAATATGGCGCCCGCGTTTGAACAATTGGCGAGGCCCGCGCAATGACGACGCCCGGCTTGCCCTATGTACGCCCCGCCGCCTTGGCGGGCCGGCACTTTTCAACGGTGATCGTGGGGGCCGGCATCAATGGCGTCGGCGTGTTCCGCGACCTGTCCTTGCAAGGCGTGGACTGCCTGATCGTCGACAAGAGCGACTTCGCCGCCGGCGCCAGCAGCGCGCCGTCGCGCATGATCCATGGCGGGCTGCGGTATCTGGAAAGCGGTGCGTTCGCGCTGGTGGCCGAGGCCACGCGCGAGCGCAATCTGTTGCTGCGCAACGCGCCGCATCTGGTGCGTCCGCTGGAAACGGTGGTGCCTTTGTCCAGCCGTTTCGGCGGTTTGCTGGGCAGCGTGCTGCGTTTTGCGGGCTTTACGGCGTCGCCCGGCGCGCGGGGGGTGTTTGTGGTGGCGCTGGGTCTGCGGCTCTATGACCGGCTGGGCCGCCGCCAGCGGGTCATGCCGGAGCATCGCATTGCCAGGGCATCGGCTGCGGACGAGGCGCTGTTCCGGGACACGGTGGGCTGGACGGCGACGTATTTCGACGCCTGGATCACGCATCCCGAATGGCTGATTCTGGAATTGATGGCAGATGCGCATGCCGACCAGCCGGCGTCGTTGGCCGCCAACTATTGCAACGTGACGGCTTGCCGGGGCAAGACGCTTTACCTCCGCGACGAACTCACTGGCGAAACCGTCGAGGTCACCGCGGACACCGTGGTCAATGCCACGGGCGCGTGGCTGGACCGGTCAGCCGACGTGTTGGAAGGCGAGGGCGCGCGCGTCATGGGCACAAAGGGCTCGCACCTGATCCTGGATCATCCCGCGTTGCGCGCGGCGCTGGATGGGCGCATGGTGTACTTCGAGGCGTCGGACGGCCGCGTCTGCATCGTTTATCCCTTCATGGACCGCGTGCTGGTCGGGTCCACCGATATTCCGGTCGACGATCCCGACCAGGCAGCCACCGAACCCGCCGAGATCGACTACCTGCTGAGCGTGCTGGGTGAGGTCTTTCCACGGCTGAGTTTCGGGCGTGGCGACGTCGTCTACACTTATGTCGGTGTGCGCCCGCTAGCGCATTCCCAGGCCGACAAGCCTGGCCAGATATCACGCGATCATGCGGTGGTGATCGATCCCCCGAACGCGGTGCGTGATGTGCCGTTGATCTGCCTGGTGGGCGGTAAATGGACCACGTTCCGGTCGTTGGCGGAACTGGCGGCCAATCAGGTGCTGGCGCAGCTTGGCCGGTCCCGCCTGCGTCTGACCGAGGCGCTGGCCATCGGTGGCGGCGCCGGCATGCCGACGGATAGCCAGGACAGGGAGCTCATGGCCGATGCGATCCAACGCCAGTCCGGGTTGACGCGCGAACGTATCGATATCCTGGTGAGCCGCTATGGTTCGCGTGCCGGCCGGCTGGCGCAGGTGTTTGCCGGCGCGGGCGATGTCCCGCTGCGGCACGCTCGGGACTATTCCGAAGCCGAGATCCGCACGCTATGCCAGGAAACTGGCGTGCAGCATCTGGCCGACCTGGTGATCCGCCGGACCCTGTTGGCGATACGCGGCTGTGTCACCAACGGCTTGCTGGCTGAATTGGCCGATCTGGCAGCAGCGGCGTTGGGTTGGACGGCCACGCGCCGTCGCGAAGAGTGGCTGGCCTGCACCGCCATTCTGCGCGACCGGCATTTTGTAGATATTGATTTGATTCCTAGCCTTATCACGACATGAGCAGCCCCCTTCCGAACCAAGACGTACTGGACCGCAACGCCAGCGCCCCGCTTTGGACGCAGTTTCGCGATGTGGTGCGCGGCAAGATTCTTCAAGGCGAACTGGCCGTGGGCGCCAAGCTTTCCACCGAGGCCGAGTTCGGCGAGCAGTACGGTATTTCGCGCATCGTGGTGCGCGAGGCCCTGGCGGACTTGGTGCGCAATGGCCTGATCTACAAGATTCGCGGGCAGGGCGCGTTTGTGTCGGCGCGTGAACGCGACGAGGATTTCGTGTCGACGGTGCTGGGTTTTTCGGACGAAATGGCGCGCAAGGGCCGAACCGTCCGCACGCAGGTGCTGGTGCAGGAACTGCGGGCGCCGACGGCACAAGAAGCCGCGTCGCTTGCGCTGACCGACACGGACATGGTGGTTGCGCTCAAGCGGTTGCGCAGCGTGGATGGCGAATTGCAGTTGCTGGTGGAAACGGCCGTGCCCGCGGATCTGGCACCGGGCCTGCATCGCGCGCGGCTGGAAAACCGGTCGCTGTATGACGTGCTGCGCCGCCAATATGGCCTGCGCATCGTGCGGGCCGAGCGCTGGATCGATGCGGTGGCGCCAGACGCGCAGACTTGCGAATTGCTGGGGATGGCCGGGGCCGAGCCGCTGCTGCGCATCGAGTCCATTGCCTATGGTTCAAATGGCCGGCCGCTGGAGTATTACCGCGCGTTGCACCGCTGCAAATCGAGCCGGCTGCACGTTCAGACCACGACCTGATGCTGACGCGGCCTTGCGGCCCAAATGCCTACAGCACGTTCAACGCCCGCGCGACCCATAGCGCAAGTCCGATCGCAATGCCGATCAGCAGCATGCGGCGCAAGCCGCCACCTGCGGGAACCGCGCCGGGCGCCAAGGGCCGGTCGGCGTTGACGCTGGCCGGCTGTGCCGGAGTGGCGGTTGGCTGGTCCGGCGCGTCGGTTTCAATGGTGAATGCAGGCTTGCCCTGATTGCCTGCCGGGTCGCCGGCCAAGTCCTTGATGTCGACCCCTGCATTTTTCAACATGTCCCACAGGCCGCCCAGGCCTTCGCCGCTGCGCAGCGCTTCGATGCGTTCGCGTTCGGCGCGCGGGACGTCGTCCAGGCTGTCGTAGTGACGGCCGTTCACCGTGACCGCGCCGTCCTTGATCTCGACCTTGAACGCCTCACCGTTTTCAAACCCTGCGTAGCTCCACTGTTCGCTGACGCTGCCCATTTTCCGGTCGAGCAGGTCTTCGATGTTGACGCGCTGCTCCGGCGTGAGGTCTGTGTCCGCGGTCCAACTGCGCGTGGTCGTCGAACTGCGCCAGGTTTTCGTGTTGTCGTTCATGAGCGATCCGTTGCTGTTCCTGTCGCGAAATATACAGAATCCGTTAACCCGGCTGTCAGAAAAGCCCAAATTCTTGCAGTTCTTACATTGTCCTTAATGCAAAAGATAATCCCATGTCAAGAAAATCGATCTGATATGGTCGATAGAGCGGATCAGATGGCCTAAAAGGCGCATAATGCCTGCACCTTCTCTTACGTCCCTTTTCAAGAGCAGGTTCGATTTTCTGTAAGCAAAGAGCGTGTTGTCACTAGCTCGGCAGTTCGTGTTTCCAGGTCTCATGTTCGGTCGCGCGATAGGACAACTTGGAGTATTCACGGAGATTGTCTATGACAGACGATGCAAAGCCGCGTCGGCGGTTTCTGCAAGCGCTGGCGATTGTGCCGGCCTCGACGCTGGCGGTAGGTGCCCTAACCACCGCCTGTACCAACGCCAGTGACGGCAAGACCGCACAGGCGGCCAAACCCTACGAACCCGCCTATTTCACCAAGCCCGAATGGGCCTTCATCGTGGCTGCCGTGGATCATCTGATCCCCGCCGACGAGTACGGCCCTGGCGCGATCGAGGCCGGCGTGCCCGAGTTCATCGACCGTCAGATGGAAACGCCATTCGGCCACGGCAAGCTTTGGTACATGCAAGGGCCGTTCCATACCGATCAGGTGCCGGAGCTGGGCTATCAGCTGAACCAGAATCCGCGCGAGGTCTACCGCCACGGCATCGAGTCCTGTGACGCCTGGTGCGTGAAGACGCACGGCAAGGTGTATGCCGAACTGGACAAGCCCTTGCAGGAACAGATCCTGAAGGATCTGCAAGGCGGCAAGATCGAATTCGAGGCGGTGCCTGCCCGGACATTCTTCAGCTTCCTGCTTTCCAACACCAAGGAAGGGTTCTTTGCCGATCCGATCTACGGCGGCAACAAGAACATGGTGGGTTGGAAGATGGTGGGCTTTCCCGGTGCGCGCGCCGACTATATGGACTGGGTTGACCAGCCCAACGTGAAGTACCCCTATGGCCCGGTGTCTATCTCTGGGGAGAAGGGTTAATCATGGCGATCAAGAAAGATAAAGTGGATGCGGTATTGGTCGGGTTCGGCTGGACCGGGGCGATTCTGGGCCAGGAACTGACCGAGGCCGGTTTGCAGGTGCTGGCGCTGGAGCGCGGCGGCATGCAGGACACGCCGAAGGACGCCGAATACCCGAAGGTGATCGACGAGCTGGCGTATTCCGTGCGCGGCAAACTGTTCCAGGACTTGTCCAAGGAAACCGTGACGATCCGCCATGGCGTGGACGACGTGGCCGTGCCGTACCGCCAGAACGGATCGTTCCTGCTGGGCACGGGCGTGGGCGGCGCGGGCTTTCACTGGAACGGCATGCACTACCGCGTATTGCCCGAAGAGCTGGAACTGCGCACCCGCTACGAAACACGCTACGGCAAGAAGTTCATCCCGGAAGGCATGACCATCCAGGATTTTGGCGTGACCTACGACGAACTGGAGCCGTACTTCTCCAAGTTTGAATACGTCTGCGGCACGTCCGGCAAGGCGGGCAACCTGAACGGCAAGATCGTTGAAGGCGGCAACCCGCTGGAAGGCAAGCGCAGCAAGGAATATCCCTTGGCGCCGCTGGCCAACACCTATGGCGCGCAACTGTTCGAGAAGGCCGCGCGCGAGGTCGGGTTCAATCCGTATCCGGCGCCTGCCGCCAATGCGTCCGGTCCCTACACCAACCCCTACGGCGTGCGGCTGGGACCCTGTAATTTCTGCGGCTTCTGCGAGAACTACGGGTGCTACATGTACTCGAAGGCCTCGCCGCAGACGACCATCCTGCCGGTGTTGCTGAAGAAGCCCAACTTTGAGCTGCGCACGCATTCGCAGGTCATCAAGGTCAACCTGGATTCGACCGGCAAGAAAGCCATTGGCGTGACGTATATCGACGCGCAGGGCCGCGAGATCGATCAGCCGGCCGACCTGGTGATCCTGTCGGCCTACCAGATGCACAACGTCCGCCTGCTGCTGCTGTCGGGCATTGGCAAACCGTATGACCCCAAGACCAACGAAGGCGTGGTCGGCAAGAATTACGCCTATCAGATGAACGGCGCGGTCAATGTGCTGTTGCCCAAGGGCACCCAGCTGAACCCCTTCGTGGGCACCGGCGCGGGCGGCGTGGGCATGGACGACTTGAACGGCGACCAATTCGACCACGGCCCGCTGGGCTTTGTGGGTGGCGCCAGCATCCGCCACGTGCGCTACGGCGGCCGTCCGATCAAGCAGACGCCCACGACGCCGGGCACCCCCAGCTGGGGCACGGCCTGGAAGGCCGGCGTGCAGGATGCGTATCAACGCTTCATGACCATCGGGATTTCCGGTTCGGTGATGTCGTATCGCGACGCCTACCTGTCGCTGGACCCGACCTACAAGGACGCTTTCGGCCAGCCGCTGTTGCGCATGACGTTCGACTGGCATGACAACGAATTCGACATGCTGGGCTACATGGGCAAGCGCATGGAGACCGTGGCAAAGGCCATGAATCCGGAAAAGCACTTCGTGGCGGTGCGCAAGAAGGGTGCGCGCTATGACACGCGGGTCTACCAAAGCACGCACAACACGGGCGGCGCGATCATGGGCTCGAATCCCAAGGAAAGCGTGGTCAACAAGTACCTGCAAAGCTGGGACGTGCCCAACGTGTTCGTGATGGGCGCCTGCGTGTTCCCGCAGAACATGGGCTACAACCCGACCGGGCTGGTGGGCGCATTGGCCTATTGGGCCGCCCAGGCGATCCGCGACCAGTATCTGAAGAACCCCGGCCCGCTGGTCCAGGCTTAAGGAGACGGAACAATGATGAAGCAAACCATTGTTGCGGCCTTTTCGGCGTTGTCGGCCCTCGCGGCCAGCGCCGCCTTCGCCGCCGACGGCACGCCGGCCGCGGCGGATGCGCAGATGATCAAGCAAGGCGAATATCTGTCGCGCGCCGGTGACTGTATTGCTTGCCACACGGCGGGGGGCGGCAAGCCCTTCGCGGGTGGTCTGGGCATTGAGTCGCCGCTGGGCACGATCTATTCGACCAACATCACCCCCGACAAAGAGACGGGCATCGGCAACTACACGTACGAGGACTTTGACCTGGCCGTGCGCCACGGCAAGGCGCGCGACGGGCATTCGCTGTATCCGGCCATGCCGTATACCGCGTATGCCAAGGTCACACCCGATGACGTGAAGGCGCTCTACGCCTATTTCATGCATGGCGTCGAGCCCGTCAAGCAGGAAAACAAGGACACCGACATCACGTGGCCCTTGTCGATGCGTTGGCCGTTGACCGTGTGGCGCTGGGTGTTCGCACCGGAGGTCGTCAGCGGCCCGGCCGCCTCCGACTTGAAGGGCGCCGACCGCGACGCATTGCTGCGCGGCCAGTACCTGGTGGAAGGGCTGGGGCATTGCAGCACCTGCCACACGCCGCGCGGATTCGCCTTGCAGGAAAAGGCGTTGAGCGACAAGGACGGCTCGGCCTTCCTGTCGGGCGGCGTGGTGGAAGGCTGGCTGGCCAAGAACCTGCGCGGCGACACCACCGACGGCCTGGGTAGCTGGAGCAAGGAAGACATTGCGGCCTTCCTGAAGTCCGGCCGCAATGGCCATTCGGCGGCGTTCGGCGGCATGGCGCAAGTGGTCCAGGACAGCACGCAACACCTGTCCGACGCCGATCTGAACGCCATTGCGGTGTATCTGAAGAGCTTGCCGCCCGTCAACAAGGACGCGACCCAGCCGTTGGCCTATGACGAGACGGTGGCGCAGGCGCTGCGTACCGGCAAGGACAAGGGCGACGGCGCGATGGCGTTCCTGAACAACTGCGCCGCGTGCCACCGCAGCACCGGCAAGGGCTATGCGGAAACGTTCCCGCAACTGGCGCTGAGCTCGACGGTGAACTCCGCCGATCCCTCGTCGTTGATTCACATCGTGTTGAAGGGCGCGCAGATGCCGGGCACGGCCGCCGCGCCGACCGCTTACGCGATGCCGGGTTTCGACTGGCGCATGACCGATAAGGAAGTTGCCGACGTGGTGACCTTCGTGCGGTCCAGCTGGGGCAACAAGGGCGCGGCGGTCAGCGCGTCGGATGTGGCCAAGGTGCGCAAGGACGTGGCGGCGGCGCCGCAGCCGGTGCGCTAGCCCCGGCGTGTCCACTTGATGTGTCCGCATCACGGCGGCGCCGGAAAACTCAGGTTTTCCGGCGCCGTTTTTCTTGGGCGGAATTGACAAGCGCCGCCGCGAGGCGCAAGCTTCATTGCATGCACCGACCCCCGACCCCGTTTGCTTTGATGATTACCACCATTAGGCCAATGGTGGGTTAGCGCGCGTCGGAACATCGCTACACAAACCCGCCAAGAGGCGGGTTTTTTGTTGCCCCGCCCAAGGTAAAAATGCTCCCCCCGGGGGCAGCATGCATGCGAAACATGCGCAGCGAGGGGACTTCGTATGGGCCCGCCTGCGGCATGTCTCGCTCACCAGGAGCGCTTTACATGACGTCTTTGAACCCATCCGCCACGACCGCAGCCATGCCGGCGCTTCACTTCCTGTGCGGCAAGATCGGCGCGGGGAAATCCACCTTGGCTGCGTCCCTGGCCTTGCGGCCGGGCACCATCCTGCTTAGCGAGGACCATTGGCTGGCTGCGCTGTATCCCGGCGAGATCGTGGATGTATCGGACTATGCTCGCTGCGCCAGCCGTTTGCGCAACGCGATGGGTCGCCATGTCGCGGCACTGGTCGGGGCAGGGCTGTCGGTCGTGCTGGATTTTCCGACCAATACCCGGCGGAGCCGCGAGTGGTTGCGCCAGGTGGCGGAATTGGCCGGTTGCCCGCATCAATTGCACTATCTTGAAGCTTCCGACGCGGTGTGCAAGGCCAGGCTGCGCCTGCGCAATGCATCGGGGGCGCATCCTTTCACCACCAGCGATGAACAGTACGACGCGATCACGGCGTATTTTGTTGAACCCGAGGATGCCGAAGGGTTCAACATCGTGCGCCATGGGCAAGGATGACCGCGCTAGGCGCGGGCGGGGCCGCCTGCTATGATTACTGGATAAATACCCAGTTATCTGGCCTGGCCGATGTTTCCCCCGCACCGTTACTACTACCTTCACAATTTCCAGCGCGCGCTGGCGTGGGTCTCAGACCGTTACGCCGACCTGCTGGATGCCTCTGAACGCCGCTTCCTGGCTGATTTTTCGGCCTTGCCGCAGGCTTCCCAGGCGTTGATGGTGCGGATGCTGATGCGGCGCGGGCCCTGGTTCCGGGCCAGCCGGCTGGTGTATGAGGAAATCTCCAGTACCGATCTCGCAGCCCAGCCCTTGGTGGCGCTGGGCTGGCTGGACCCGCGCGCGCCAATGACGGTCGACGAGTTGTTTGGCCTGCACACCAAGCCCGAACTTTGCCGGATGTTCGCGGGCGTGCCGATCAAGCCTGCGGCGCGCAAGGCAGACGTCTTGGAGGCCGTGCGCGCCCTGCATGGCGGCCCGCAGCCTTACGACGCCTGGAACCCGGGCGCGGACGAACCGGTTTGGCGCGTGATGGCAGGCGAGGTCTGCGAACGCTTCCGCCTGATGTTCTTCGGTAATCTCTATCAGGATTGGTCCGAGTTCGTGTTGGCGGACCTGGGCGTGTTCCAGTACGAGGCGGTGCCGTTCGATGCGTCGTCGCGGGCGTTCCAGACGCGCGCGGACGTGGACGGCTATCTGGCCCTGCATGCCTGCCGGATGGCGCTGGACGAAGGGGCCGAGTTCGACACCTTGTTGCAGGCGGTGGAAGACTGCGCCAGCCAGAACCCGTGGCTGGAGAAGCGCCGGGCCAAGGTGTTGCTGCGGATCGGACAAGCGTGCGAGCGGTCGCAGGACTGGCAGGCCGCCGAACACGTCTATGCGCGCTGCGCCTATCCCGGCGCGCGGCATCGCCGCATTCGGGTGCTTGAACGCATGGCTCGCTTTGATGGCGCGTTGGCGCTGGCCCTGCAAGCGCAAGAGGCGCCCGAAAGCGAGGAAGAAAGCCAACGCCTGGCGCGGATGTTGCCACGTCTGTATCGGGGCGCGGGCCAGGGCATGCCGGCGCGGGCGGCGGCGCCTGCCTTGTTGCGCACGGACCTGATCTTGCCGCGGCCGGTCGAGCCCATGGCGGTGGAATATGTCACCCGCGATCATCTGCATCAGGACGATGCGCCGGTGCATTATGTCGAGAACGCACTGATCAATTCCCTGTTTGGCTTGTTGTGCTGGCCCGCCATCTTCGCGCCCTTGCCGGGCGCATTCTTTCATCCGTTCCAGCGCGGCCCGGCGGATCTGGACGCGCCGGACTTCCATGCGCGCCGCGAAGCGCTGTTCGCGGACTGCCTGGCGCAACTGGAGACCCCGGCGTATCGCGACGTGATCCTGCAACGCTATGCCGAAAAGTCGGGCGTGCAGTCGCCATTTGTGTTTTGGGGCGCCTTGTCCGACACGCTGATGACGCAGGCGCTGGATTGCCTGCCGGCCGCGCATCTGAAGCTGTACTTCACCCGGCTGCTGACGGATGTCAAGACCAACCGCTCCGGCTTGCCGGACCTGATCCGTTTCTGGCCGGCGGAGCGCCGCTATGAACTGATCGAGGTCAAAGGGCCGGGCGACAAACTCCAGGACAACCAGATCCGCTGGTTGCAGTACTGCGTGGCGCATGGGATGCCAGTGCGGGTGTGCCACGTCAGTTGGCAGGAGGGCGCGGCATGAGCTACGCCGTGGCGGTGCGCGCATTGTGCGAATTCACGGCGCGCGCGGGTGACCTGGACTCGCGCTTCACGCCCGCGCCGACGGGGCAAGAAGGGATGGCGGGCCACGTCGTGGTGACAGGGCGGCGCGGGCCCGCCTACGAGACCGAAGTCGCGCTGTCCGGCCAGCATGAGAACTTGTTGGTGCGGGGGCGAGCCGATGGCTACGATCCCGTGAGCCATCAGTTGGAAGAGATCAAGACATACCGCGGCCAATTGGACAGCGTGCGCGAGAATCATCGCGTGGTGCATTGGGCGCAGGCGCGCGTCTACGGCCATTTGCTGTGCCAGGCACGCGGACTGGACCGGTTGCGCGTGGCGCTGGTGTATTTCAACGTGGTCACCGAAGAAGAGACGGTGCTGGTCGAAACACACGAGGCGTCGGCGTTGGCGGCTTTTTTCCAGGAACAATGCGGCCGATTCCTGGCCTGGGCCAAGACCGAGCTTGCCCATCGGCAGGCGCGTGACGGTGCCCTGGAAAAGCTGGCGTTTCCGCATGGAGAGTTTCGCGCCGGGCAGCGCGACCTGGCCGTGGCGGTGTATCGCACGGCCCGTGACGGCCGCAGCTTGATGGCCCAGGCGCCTACCGGCATTGGCAAGACGCTGGGCACGCTTTTTCCGCTGCTCAAGGCCACCCCTGGCACGGGCCTGGACAAGGTCTTCTTCCTGGCGGCCAAAGGGTCGGGGCGCGGGCTGGCGGTCGAAGCCCTGGATACCATCAATGCGCAGCCCGCCGCGCCTGCGTTGCGCGTGCTGGACTTGCAGTCGCGCGACAAGACCTGCGAGCATCCGGACCTGGCTTGCCATGGGGATTCCTGCCCGTTGGCCCGGGGCTTTTACGACCGCTTGCCGCAGGCGCGCGAGGCCGCGCTGACGCATGTCAGGCTGGATGCACCTACGGTGCGTGCCACGGCCCGCGCGCATCAGGTGTGTCCGTATTATCTGTCGCAGGAACTGATCCGCTGGAGCGATGTGGTGGTGGGCGACTACAACTACTACTACGACGCCACCGCGATGCTCTATGCCATGACGCAGGCCTACCAATGGAAGGTGGCCGTGTTGGTGGACGAGGCTCACAATCTGGTGGACCGGGCACGCCGCATGTATACCGGCGAATTGGATCAGACATCGCTGGCCGCCGCGCGCCAGGCCGCGCCCAAGGCGCTGAAGAAGTCGTTGGACGGCTTGCAGCGGTCATGGAATGCGATGAACAAGAAACAGGCGGAACGATATCAAGCCTATGACATGGTGGCGCCCGGCGTGCTGACGGCCGTGCAGAAAGCGGTGGACGCGATCATGGAGTACATGGGCGAGGCGCCATTGCCACAAGACGATCCCGTGCTGGCGTTCTACTTTGAAGCGCTGCAATTCATGCGTCTGGCCGAGCAATTTGGGTCGCATGCGCTGTTTGATGTCACGCTGTCGGATGTGGGCGTGGCCAGCGCCAAGACCCGCCCGTCGGTCTTGTGCGTGCGCAATGTGATCCCGGCGCAGTATTTGGCGGCACGCCACGCGGCGGCCCATGCGACGGTGCTGTTTTCGGGTACGCTCAGTCCGCAGCAGTTCTATCGCGACACGCTGGGTTTGCCCGCGGACACGCCCTGGATCGATGTGGCCGCGCCGTTCCAGGCCGAGCAATTGGCGGTGCGGGTCGTGGGCAACGTGTCCACGCGATTTCGCGACCGAGAACGCTCGCTGGCGCCCATCGTCGATCTGATCGCTTCCCAATACACCGAGCGGCCGGGCAACTATCTGGGCTTTCTGAGCAGCTTTGATTATTTGCGCCAGGTGGCCGACCTGATGCGCCAGCGCCATCCTGCCGTGCCGATCTGGTTGCAGACGCCGGGCATGGACGAGCCGGGCCGGGCCGCGTTTCTGGCCCGATTCACCGAGACCGGCCAAGGCGTCGGGTTCGCGGTGCTGGGCGGCGCGTTTTCGGAAGGAGTGGATCTACCGGGCAAGCGGCTGATCGGGGCCTTCATCGCCACGCTAGGGTTGCCGCAGGTGAACCCGGTGAATGAAAACATGAAGCGGGCCATGGACTTGCGCTATGGGGAAGAGAATGGCTACGACTACACCTACCTGTATCCGGGCATGCAGAAAGTGGTGCAGGCGGCCGGCCGGGTGATCCGTACCGAGCAAGACGTGGGCACGGTACACCTGATCGACGACCGCTACCGCCGTGCCAAGGTGCGCGGCCTGTTGCCCAGTTGGTGGCGGGTGGACTGATGCTCAAGCGGGGGCGGCTACCGGATGCCGCCGCCCCAACAACGCATAGATGGCCAACGCGGTCAGCACCGCGATGCCCGACAAGGCGTACAGCACATGACGGAAGGCGTCGTCATAGCTTTGTTGCAGCAACGCGGACGCCCCTGGCAGCAGCGCGGCCGCCTCGCTTAATTGGCCCAGCGCTGCCCGGTTGGCGGCCATCAAGATCGCCTGGCCGTCAGTGGCCACCGGCAAGGCCGCCGTCAAGGGCACCTGGATCAGCAGCGCCAGCAAGGCGCTGACCACGGCGATCGCTACGCCGTCCGCCGACACGCGCACCGTATTGAAAATGCCGGTGGCCATGCCGACATTGCGCGGGTCGGCCACGCTGACGGCCATGGCGTCCATCAGGCCCCACGGGACGCCAATGCCGATGCCGATCAGGCTCATGGGCAGCCACAGGCCGGTGGCACCCGTCGCCATGACATTGGCCAACCAGACCAGGCCCACTGCCACGGCCAATAGACCGGACGCCGACAGCACACCGGGGTGGAACCAGCGCGTCAGCAACGCGGCCAGGAATGGCACGATCAGCAGCGGCGCGGCCAGGCCGATCATCAACTGTCCGGCGGCCAGGGCGCTGTAGCCGTCGATGCCGATGAAACGCCCCGGCAGCACGGCGATCAGCACGATGAACAGAAAGGCGGGCGAGGCGGCCAGCACCTGCACGCCCACAAAACGCGGGTCGCGGAACAGGCTCAGGTCCAGCATGGGCCGGGCAGTGCGGCGCTCCACGCGCACGAACACCACGGATAACAGGGCGGACGCCAGCAGGGCGCCGATGACTTGGGCGTTCGTCCAGCCGGCTTCCGGCGCCAGCAACATGCCGTAGGTGAACAGGCCCAGCGCGCCGGTGAAGCTGATGGCGCCTGGCCAGTCCAGCCGGCCGTGGGCGGCGCCCACGGCCGGCGGCACGCTCACGGCCACCATCGCGGCCCCCAGCACGCCGACGCCGCCCGTCGCCAGGAATACCCATTCCCAGCTTGCAGCCTGCACCATCCAGCCCGAGGCCAGGGGGCCGAACGACAGGCCGATGCCGAATGTCGTGCCCAGCAGACTGAAGGCGCGGGTACGTGCCACGCCGTGAAACAGCGGCGCCAATGACGACATGGCAGCAGCAAATGCGGCCGCGCCGCCCATGCCCTGCATCAGGCGCAGGAAGTCGATCCAGCCGGTGCTGGGCGCAAAGGGAATCACGAACGTCGCGGCGCAGAACCAGATCAGGCCCGCCAGCCAGACCCGGCGCGGGCCGTACAGATCGGTCAGGCTGCCCGACACCATGATGACGCTGCCGTACGCCAGGATGTAGCCGTTCAGGATCCAGTTCAGTTCCACCGGCGTCCCACCCAGCGCGTCGCTGATGGCCTGCAGGACCACGGCGGGGCCGGTAAAGCACAGCGGAATGAGTAGCGCCGTCAGACAGGCGGACAGGAGTTGCAGCCAGCGATGGCGTGGCGCAGCAGAGTGGAAGATAGGCATGGTGCTTGTCGGTAGATCCAAGAAGGAAGCGTCGCCGTGGTGCGAAAAATCGCGGCATGGCGACGGGATGACGGCAAGCTTAGGGGCCACTACATAAAAGAAAAATAGGCTAGGATTCCGAATATTCCGGATATTCATGTCCGCATTGGGAAAGAGCGATGGACAGTCTTGGCGGCATCGGCGTGTTCGTGCTGGTCGCGGAAACGCGCAGCTTTTCCGAAGCGGGAAGGGTGCTGGGCGTGTCGTCGTCCGCGGTTGGAAAAAGCGTGGCCCGGATGGAAGAGCGGCTGAAGGTGCGGCTATTCCATCGCAGCACGCGCCATATCGCGCTGACGCCAGAGGGGGAGAAATTCCTGGAACGTTGCCGCCGCATCCTGTGCGAAGTCGAAGCCGCCGAGCTGGAACTATCCGAAGCGACAGACGCCCCGCACGGCAAGTTGCGGGTCAGCCTGCCGCGCTACAGCGGGCTGTTTGATGCCGCCATCGCCAGCTTCATGCGCCAGTATCCCGACGTGGAACTGGATCTGGATTTCACGGATCGCATGGTGGATGTGATCGGCGAAGGCTTTGATGCCGTGGTCCGGACTGGCGAGATGGATGACTCCGGTCTGAAGCGCCGCCGCCTGGGTCCGTTTCGGCGGGTGCTGGCCGCATCGCCGGATTACCTGCGGCTGCACGGCACGCCCAAGCGCGCCACCGACCTGTTGCGCCACGCTTGCCTGCACTATCGCTATCCGGCGACGGGCCGGCTGGAGAAGTGGCCCTTGAGACTGGGGCCGGACGCGCCATCGCCGGACTTGCCGCTGACGCTGGTCTGCAACAGCGTCGAAATGCGGATATCGCTGGCGGTGGGCGGGCAGGGCATTGTCTGCCTGCCGGACTTCACGATCCGCCGTGAACTGGCGGCGGGTCAGTTGCAGATCGTGATGGAAGACCGCACGCGCGGCAGCGGCACGATGTGGGTGCTTTGGCCTGCCAGCCGCCATGCGTCGCCCAAGTTGCGGGTATTCGTCGACCATCTGGCGCAGCATCTGTTTCCCTGAATCCCGGGCGCCTGTCTTGTTGGATGATGATCGTCATATTAATATGACGACCATCATCCAATGGCAGGGCCAGCCATGCGCTACGACAACGGACATAAGCGGCAAACGCGGATACGCATCTTGAAGACGGCAGCGGATGCCGTGCGCGCCGAAGGCCCCGACAGAGTGGGCGTGGCCACGATCATGCGGCAGGCCGGTTTGACGCATGGCGGCTTCTACGCGCATTTCGATTCCAAGGACGCGCTGGTCGAGGCCTCGATCGAACATATGTTCGACGAGACATTGGCGCGCGCGCAGCGTCGGATGGAAAGGCGCACGCCGGTCGAAGGCCTGGCGGCCTACATCGACAGCTATCTCTCGCCGGCCCATTGTGAGGCGCGCGCCCACGGCTGCCCGCTGGTGGCGCTGGCCGCTGATCTGCCACGCCAGTCCGACACGTGCCGCGAGGCCTATGCCATCGGCGCGCGCCGCTTGATGCAGGCCCTGGCGGACAGGCTGGCCGAGGCCGGCTATCCCGAATCCGAACCGCTGGCCCGCTCGGTCCTGGCTGAACTGGTTGGCTCGGTTTCCCTGGCCCGTTGCGAAACCGATGCGCAACGGGCGAATGCCATGCTGGCGGACGCCCGCCGGCTCTTGAAGGCCCGGCTGGGCCTGGAGCAATGCTGATGACCTCTCCCTCGACTCCCCAACGTGAACCCAGTCTGGTCGACGAGACCGGCGCGGGCCTGGACGGCCTGGCGCAGTTGCGCGCCTTGCTGGCGTCCGGGCGCAAGCCGGGCATCATGGTGACCCTGGATTTTGACTTTGTTGAAGTAGAAGTCGGCCGCGCGGTCTTCGCGGGCACCCCGGGGCCGCAGGCCTACAACCCCATCGGCACCGTGCATGGCGGATATGCCGCCACGTTGCTGGATTCCGCTTGCGGCTGCGCCGCGCATTCGCAATTGTCGGCCGAGCAGGCCTACACCACGCTAGAGTTGAAAGTGGCCTATCACAAGGCCATCACGCGCCATAGCGGCCTGCTGCGAGCGGAAGGCCGGGTCTTGTCGATGGGCCAGCGGGTGGCCTACGCCGAAGCCAAATTGACGGACGCGCAGGGTCGGTTGCTGGCATCGGCCACGTCCACCTTGCTGGTGTTCGCACGGTGAGTCGGGTTTGCGTAGTATGTCGGTGGCGCTGGCGGTTGATCGCGAGCGTCCATAACGACAACTAGGAGACCTGCATGACCCTCGCCGCTTCCGCCAGCCTGAATCCCATCGTCGCCATGCCAGCGCATGCCTTGTCGGATGCGATCCGGCAACGTCAGCTGTCTTGTGTCGAGGTCATGAGCGCCTATCTGGCGCATATCGATGGCACGAATCCCAAGATCAACGCCATCGTTGCGCGACGCGAACCTGAGGCGTTGTTGGCCGAGGCCGCTGAACGCGATGCGCAACTGGCGGCGGGGCAATGGCTGGGCTGGATGCACGGCATGCCGCAGGCTCCGAAAGACCTGACCGCGGTGCGCGGCATGGTCACGTCGATGGGGTCGCTGGTCTATAAGGATGTTGTCACGCCGCATGATTCCATCATCGTCGAGCGCATGCGGGCGTCTGGCGCCATCTTCATCGGCCGCAGCAACGTGCCGGAATTCGGCTTGGGTTCGCATACCTATAACCGGGTCTATGGCACCACGGGCAACCCCTATGATCCCTCCAAGACCGCCGGCGGCAGCAGCGGCGGCGCGGCCGCCGCGCTGGCAGCCCGCATGCTGCCCGTGGCCGACGGCAGTGATTTCGGCGGGTCGCTGCGTAACCCGGCGGCCTTCTGCAACGTCTACGGCATGCGTCCATCGGCAGGCCGCGTGCCTTTCGGCCCGTCGCCGGAAGTGTTCCTGAAGCAACTGTCCTACGAAGGGCCGATGGGCCGGACGCCGCGCGACGTGGCGTTGCTGATGTCGGTGATGGCAGGGCACGACAAGCGCTCGCCGTTGTCGTTGCGGGACGATCCGGCCCAGTTCGCCGCCCCGTTGGACGCCGACATGCGCGGCAAGCGCATCGGCTGGCTGGGCGACTGGAACGGCTACCTGGCGATGGAACCGGGCATTCTGGACTTGTGCTCCCAGGGCCTCGCTGCGCTGGAATCCACGGGTTGCGATGTGGTCGATTACCAGGTGCCGTTCGCCGGTGACCGGCTGTGGCGCATCTGGCTGGCGCATCGCCATCTGATGGTGGGCGGCCAGTTCCACGCCTTGGTTCAGAATCCTGAAACGCGCAAGCTGCTCAAACCGGCGCTGATCTGGGAAGTAGAGGGGCTGGATGGCATGACGGCACGACAGGTCTATCAGGCCACTGAAGAGCGTAGCGCCTGGTATCAGACCGTGTTGCGCATGTTCGATGACGTGGATTTCCTAGCCGTGCCTTCGGCTCAGGTCTTCCCGTTTGACGCGGCGTTGGACTGGCCCAAGCAGATTGCCGGACGCCCCATGGACACCTATCACCGCTGGATGGAGACGGTAACGCCCTGGACGCTGGCGGGCTGCCCGGTGATCAGCGTGCCCGTGGGGTTCAACGCGCAGGGCTTGCCAATGGGGATGCAACTGGTGGGGCCACCGCAGGCCGACCGGGACGTCCTGTGTTTGGCGCAGGCCTATGAACAGGCCAATGACTGGGTAGGGGCCCGGCCGCCGGAAGCCCTGTGGCGGGATCCGGCCTGATAGCCACACTGGTACGCTCTGTCACCGCAAAATACAAGGGCTTGTAAGCATGCTTTGCTTTTTTAAGACGAACCTAGCCCTTTCCCAAGGGTTTCCCTTGTATTTTCGTGGCTGACAGGCCAAGCCTTTGCAATAATTAGAGAATATCTCCACATCCCGTCATCTACGGGGTGGATACGCGCGGTAGCGCGTCCGATCGGATCGTTCAGGGGCGTCCCGTTGGGGCGTTGAAGCGTTGAACCAGCACAAAGGTCTCCCGGCATGAAGAATCTGACACTCCGCCAGCGCATCCTGGCCAGCTTCCTGGTCATCCTGGCCATCATGGCGTTGATGGTGGTGGTGGATTACCGGCGCCTGCTGCATATCGAGGCCGAAGTGGCCACGATCAATACCGATGCCGTGCCCGGCATTTATCACAGCACCACCATCCGCGCGTCATGGTTTGCGGGCTTCGTGGTGGTGCAGGATGCCTACAACTCGGATACGGAGCAGGAACGCCGCGCGGCCCTGGATACCTTGCCGGCCAACGATCAGCTGTTGGCAGAGAGCATCGAGCTGTACCGTCGCACGATTTCGCGCGCCGAAGACCAGAAGATGTTCGGTGACTTTGAAGCGGAATTGAAGGAGTACAAACGCATCCGCGCAAACATCTTGTCGCTAGCCGCGGCGGGTGACTTGCAGCAGGTGCAGGCGCGCATCAAGACTGAACTGCGGCCCGCCTTCTACAAGGGGCGCGACATCCTGGCCAAGATGGTGGCCGAAAACAAGCAGCAGGCCGACGAATCCGCCATCAACATTCAGAAGTCCGTGGATACGGCCGAAGCCGGCATGCTGGTTTCGCTGGCCCTGGCCATTGCCGCCGCCATCGTGTGCGGCTTCCTGTTGATGCGGGCCATCGCCAATCCGATGCGTGACATCGTGAAGACGCTGGAAGCCACTGGCGGCGGCGATCTGACGCGCCGTCTGTCGCTGGCGCGCAAGGATGAATTCAACGCCATCGAATTGGGCTTCAACGGCATGGTTGATGAATTGACCGGACTGGTCGGCAAGACCCAGCGTTCGGCCGTGCAGGTCGCCACCTCGGTGACCGAGATCGCGGCAACGTCCAAGCAGCAGCAGGCCACCGCGTCGGAAGTGGCGGCCACCACGACCGAGATCGGCGCGACCTCGCGTGAGATTTCGGCGACCTCGCGCGAATTGGTGCGCACCATGACTGAAGTGTCCAGCGCCGCCGAGCAGACCGCATCGCTGGCGGGCAGTGGGCAGGTCGGGTTGGCGCGCATGGAAGACACGATGCGCAATGTGGTCGGCGCGGCAGGGTCGGTCAATGCCAAGCTGGCTATCCTGAACGAGAAAGCCGGCAATATCACGCAAGTGGTCACGACCATCACGAAGGTGGCTGACCAGACCAACCTGTTGTCGCTGAACGCGGCGATCGAGGCCGAGAAGGCCGGCGAGTATGGGCGCGGTTTCGTGGTGGTGGCGACAGAGATCCGCCGTCTGGCCGACCAGACCGCCGTGGCCACCTATGACATCGAGCAGATGGTGCGCGAGATCCAGTCATCGGTATCGGCCGGTGTGATGGGCATGGACAAGTTCTCGGAAGAGGTGCGTCGCGGCATGGCCGACATGCAGCAGGTGGGCGACCAGCTGTCGCAGATCATCCAGCAGGTGCAGACGCTGGCGCCGCGCGTGCAGATGGTCAATGAAGGCATGCAGGCGCAGGCGACCGGCGCCGAACAGATCAACCAGGCGTTGCAGCAATTGAGCGACGCCGCCCAGCAGACGGTGGAGTCCTTGCGCCAGTCCAGCTTGGCGATTGAAGAGCTGACGCTGGTTGCCAACGACTTGCGCAGCGGCGTGTCGCGCTTCAAGGTGTGATGCCCGTCATGGCGGAACTAGCCGCTTCTTCGTCCCAGCCAAGCGCCGCTCTTGCTGCGGCGCGGCGGCTGTACCTGCTGTTTCGCATCGGCGAAGACCGCTATGCGCTGGACGCGGGCGATGTCGTCGAGGTTCTGGGGCTGCGCGCCTTGAAGCAGGTGCCCGGCACCCCTCCTTGGGTGGCCGGGATGATGGACCGGCGCGGCGAGCCCGTGCCCGTGATCGACATGAGCGCGTTGGCGGGCAATGGGGCGGCGGTTGCCGTGACCAGCACGCGATTGGCGTTGGTGCGCTACCGGCCGGATGCCCTTGCGGATGGACGCTTGCTGGGTCTGATTCTGGAGCAGGCGACCGAGACGGTGCATTACGACCCGGCGGCTTTCCGGCCATATGGCCTGGACAACCCTGATGCCCGCTATCTGGGGCCGGTGCTGAGCGACGCGCGCGGCATGGTGCAGGCCGTCAAGGTTGAGGACCTGCTGCCCGCGTCGGTGCGGGCGCTGCTGTTCCCGGCAACGAGCGACAGCGGTGCAGACGGGGGCGGGACATGACCTTGGTCGACGAATTCAGTGCCTTGCTTAAGCGCAAGATGGGATTGGACAGCGGGTCCATCGGCAAGGCCGCCGTCGAACGTGCGGTGCGGCATCGCATGGGCGCCGTGAACGCCACGGACGAATACGATTATCTGATCCGGGTGCAGACATCGCCCACGGAAATGCAGCAGCTGATCGAGGCCGTGATCGTGCCGGAAACCTGGTTCTTCCGGTATCCGGAGTCGCAGACGGCGATGGCGGGGTTGGCCTGCGAACGTTTGTTTGCGGCAGGCGTCGCCGAAGACCGCGTGCTGCGCGTATTGAGCGTGCCGTGCTCCAGCGGCGAAGAGCCTTATTCCATCGCCATGGCTTTGCTGGACGCGGGGGTTCCCGCCGCGCGCTTCCAGGTGGATGCCGTGGACATCAGCCAACGCATGGTTGAATTCGCGCAACGCGCCGTGTACGGCCGCAATTCCTTCCGTGGCGACGACCTGGCTTATCGTGACCGGCACTTCACTGAGACGGCCGATGGCTATCAGTTGTCGGCGATGGTCAGGGAAGGGGTCCGCTTCCAGCAGGGCAATCTGTTTGACGCCAATCTGTTGCTGGGTGCGGCGCCCTATGACTTCGTGTTCTGTCGCAACCTGCTGATCTACTTCGACACGGCGACGCAAGAACGGGCAGTGCAGGTATTGCGGCGCTTTACGCGCGGTGACGGCATCATCTTCGTGGGGCCGGCTGAAACCAGCCTGCTGACCGCACGCCGCCTGCCCATCGTGCCGGCGGCGCGGTCTTTCGCCTTCCTGGCGCAGGCCATGCCGCCACCCGTTGAGGTGTTCACGCCGGCCAAGCCTATCGTCCATGCCTGGACGCCGCCCCGCAGGCCGGTGGCGCCGCCGCCGCCGGCACGCCTGCCTTTGCCGCATGCCGCGATCCCGCCCGTGCCCGCCGCTCCCGTGGAGGCGCCCGGCGCTTCCCGTGCCGACGTTTCCTTGCGCCAGATCGAGGCAATGGCCGATCAAGGCCGCTTGCAGGAGGCCCTGGTGCAGTGCCGGGTGCACCTTGAAGTGCATGGCGCCAGCGCAGATGCTTTGCATCTGCTGGGCTTGCTGCAAGACGCGGCGGGCGACGCGCGCGAGGCGCAGGCGGCCTACCGCAAGGCGTTGTACCTGGACCCCACCCATCGCGAAGCACTGCTGCACCTGGCTGCGCTGATCGCGTCGGCAGGTGACGTTGAAGGCGCCCGCCGACTTCAGGCGCCCGCCGACTTCAGGCGCGCGCAGCGCGAGAGGAGGCTCGACGTGAGTGAATCCATCGCGCTGTTGTCCGAGGTGGACGACTGCTGGAACCGCATCGGCATACGCGGCGACAAAAGCTGCGGGCAACTGTCCGGCTATGTGCATTGCCGCAATTGCCCGGTGTACGCAACCGCCGCCAAGCGAATCCTGGACCGCTTGCCGCCGCAAATGGATGTGCAAGACCACGAACCGGTAACGAGCGAAAGCCGCAGGCTGTCGTCGTTGCTGGTGTTCCGCCTGAGCCGGGAATGGCTGGGACTGCCCACGCGCGCGTTGGACGAAGTGGCCAGCACGCGCATGATCCTGACGCTGCCGCATCGGCGCGACCCGGCCGTGCTGGGCGTGACCAACGTGCGCGGCACCCTGACTGTCTGTGTGTCGTTGGCGCGTCTGCTTGGCCTGGATTCGCCGCCAGTGGATACGCGCGAACGCGCTGCCGCGCGCATGTTGATTTTCGGCGGCGCGGGCCGGGCGGTGGTGTTGCCGGTCGATGAAGTGGAAGGGATTCATGCCGTGGACCTGGACGTACTTGAGCCGCTGCCGGCGACCGTGGAAGGCGCAAGCCTGAAATATTCGCGCGGCGTGGTGCGCTGCGCAGACCGCAGCGTGGGCGTATTGGACGAGAGTCTGCTGATGCAAGCTTTGGAACGGAGCCTGGCGTGAACCCGGACCAGATGCGCGACGCTTCGCTCCTTGAGCTTTTCCAGCTTGAGACCCGCACGCAGGTGCAGGTGCTGAACAACGGCCTGCTGGCGCTGGAGCACGACCCGACGTCGGCGGCCCAGCTTGAAGCCTGCATGCGCGCGGCCCATTCACTGAAGGGCGCGGCCCGCATTGTGGACCTGCACCCGGCAGTGCGCATCGCGCACGCCATGGAAGACTGTCTGGTGGCCGCGCAGGAAGGGCGTCTGCGCTTGCAGGCGACCGACATCGATGCCTTGCTGTTGGGCACGGACCTTTTGCAGCGCGTGGCCACGCCCGGGGTTGAGCTGGGCGCCGAAATCGACGACCTGGTTACCCGCCTGAGCAATGCGCCCAATGCGCCGCCCGCGCCACCGGCCAAACCGCCAGCGCCGCCCCGGCCTTCGGATTTCTTGCCGCCCATTCAACGGTTCGACGACCCGCCGCCTGCCGCGCCTACGCCGCCAACTCCGCCTGCGGCCACGGCCGCCTCTGCGCAGGCGCTGGTGCGCCGAAGCTCCGATCAGGGGCTCTCCGATGGCGAGCGCGTGTTGCGCGTTACCGCGGACACGCTGAACAAACTGCTGGGCCTGTCCAGCGAGACGTTGGTGGAGTCGCATTGGATCGGGCCGTTCAGCGCGTCCATGCTGCGCCTGCGGCGCATGCAGTCCGGCGCGGCGCAGGCGCTGGACGGCGTGCGTGCGGCGTTGATGGGTCAGCACGTGGATGCGCGGGTCCAGGCTGCGTTGGACGATGCGCAACGCATCGTCGAGCAATGCCAACAAGAAATGACGCAACGTACCAGCGAGGTCGACGAATTCGGCTGGCGCATGAGCCATCTGACGCAGCGGCTGTACGACACGGCGCTGGCTTGCCGGATGCGGCCTTTCGGCGACGGGTTGGGCGGCATGGCCCGCATGGTGCGCGACCTTGGGCGTTCGCTGGGCAAGCAGGTGCGCCTGGAGATCGAGGGCGACGCCACTCAGGTGGACCGCGACATCCTGGAAAAGCTGGATGCGCCGCTGATGCATCTGCTGCGCAATGCGGTGGACCACGGCATCGAAATGCCGATGGACCGCATGGACGCGGGCAAGTCGCCGGAAGGCCTGATCAAGCTGTCGGCGCGGCATGCGGCCGGCATGCTGCTGATCGAACTCAGCGACGACGGTTCGGGTATTTCGCTGGACCGGCTGCGGGTTGAAGTGGTGCAGCGCAAGCTGACGAACGCCGAGACGGCGGCGCGGCTGAGCGAGGCAGAACTGCTGGAATTCCTGTTCCTGTCGGGCTTCAGCACTCGCGGCGAAGTGACTGAAATCTCGGGGCGCGGCGTGGGTCTGGATGTGGTGCAGACCATGGTGCGGCAACTGCGTGGGGCCGTGCGGATTCATCAGACGACGGGGCAGGGCACGCGCTTCGTGCTGGAAATGCCCTTGTCTCTGTCAGTCGTGCGCAGCCTGCTGGTGGAAGTGCAGGACGAGATCTACGCCTTCCCGCTGGCGTATGTCAGCCACGCCCTTCAGGTGCGCTCGGAAGACATCGAACAATTGGAAGGCCATCAGCATTTCCGTTTCATGGGCAAGCAGATCGGCTTGGTGTCGGCCCGCCAGATTCTGCGGGCGGGAGAGCCGGCGGCCTCCGTGGAGTCGGTGGCCGTCGTGGTCGTGGGGGATCACGACAAGCTGTACGGCATCGCCGTGGACCGCTATGTAGGCGAGCGCACGCTGGTGGTGCAGCCGCTGGACCCGCGGTTGGGCAAGGTGCAGGATGTCATGGCCGGGTCCTTGATGGACGACGGCACGCCGTTGCTGATCCTGGACGTCGAAGACATGCTGTTGTCGGTTCAGAAATTGATCGAAGGCGGGCGCCTGACGCGCGTGGATGGTGGCGGCCCCGTGATTCAGGCTCGCCGCCGCAAGCGCGTGCTGGTGGTGGACGATTCCCTGACGGTGCGCGAACTGGAACGCAAGCTGCTGCTGAACCGGGGGTTTGAAGTGGCCGTGGCGGTGGACGGCATGGACGGCTGGAATATGCTGCGCAGCGAGGATTTCGACCTGGTCGTGACCGACGTCGACATGCCGCGCATGGACGGCATTGAACTCGTGTCGCGCATCAAGGCGGACCCCAGGTTGAAAAGCCTGCCGGTAATGGTAGTGTCATACAAAGACCGCGAAGAAGACAGGCGGCGCGGGCTGGATGCCGGCGCCGACTACTATTTGGCCAAGGGCAGCTTCCACGACGATGCGCTGCTTGATGCCGTCGAAGACTTGATCGGAAAGGCACTGACGTGAGAATCGGGATCGTCAACGATCTGCAAATGGCGGTGGAAACCCTGAGGCGCGCGATTGCGCTGGAACCGGGGCTGGAAGTCGCTTGGGTGGCCGCCAACGGTGAACAGGCCGTGGCGCAGTGCGCGCGCGACCGCCCTGACGTGGTGCTGATGGACTTGATCATGCCGGTGATGGACGGCGTGGAAGCCACGCGCCGCATCATGGCGGAATCGCCTTGCGCCATTGTCGTGGTGACGGCCGATGTGGCCCGGCACACCTCGCGCGTCTTCGATGCCATGGGATACGGCGCGCTGGATGCCGTGGATACCCCAGTGGTGGGCGGCGCCGACATGCGCAGCGCCGCCGGGCCGCTGCTGCGCAAGATCCGCAATATCGGCTGGTTGATTGGCCGCTACGGCAACCGCCCGGCGTTGACGCCGGTGGACAAGATGGCGCCCCGGCAGACCTCGCAACGTTTGCTCGTCATCGGGGCATCGGCCGGCGGTCCCGCGACCCTGGCGCAGTTGCTGCGCGATGTGCCGCTGGACTTTCCCGCAGGCATTGTGCTGGTGCAGCATGTGGACGCCTCGTTTGCGGCGGGCATGGCGGATTGGCTGAACGATCAGGTGTTGTTGCCCGTTCGGCTGGTACGGGAAGGCGAACGGCCGTTACCCGGCCAGATTCTGCTGGCCGGCACCGACGACCATCTGCATTTGTTGGCCGATGGCACACTGCGGTATACGGAAGACCCCAAGGAAAGCCTGTACCGGCCCTCCATCGACGTGTTCTTCCATAGCGTGGCGCAGCACTGGCGCGGCATGGCGGTGGGGGTGCTGTTGACCGGCATGGGGCAGGATGGCGCGCGCGGGCTGAAAGCCCTGCGCGAACGCGGATGCCTTACCATCGCCCAGGACCAGGCCACCAGCGCCGTGTATGGCATGCCCAAAGCGGCGGCGGCCATACAGGCGGCGGTGGAAATCAGACCATTGGACCAAATCGCTTTCCGCTTGATCCAGGCATTTGCCTGAGCGGCCCGATATTGCTAGACATCAAGGAATTACTATGCACCCTCCCATTGACAGCTCGGCCTCCGCGGATCTCAATTCGCACGCGGCCATGGTGCTGCTCGTCGACGACCAGGTCATGGTCGGCGAGGCGATCAGACGGGCTCTGGCGACGGAGGGCAACATTGATTTCCACTATTGCTCGGATCCCTACAAGGCGTTGACGGTAGCGATCCAGACACGGCCTACCGTCATCTTGCAGGACTTGGTGCTGCCGGGCGTGGATGGCTTGAGCCTGGTCCAGGAATACCGCAACCATCCCGTCACGCGCGACATCCCGATCATTGTGTTGTCCACCAAGGAAGATCCCGCCATCAAGAGCGCGGCCTTTGCGGCGGGCGCCAACGACTACCTGGTGAAACTGCCCGATTCCATCGAGCTGGTGGCGCGCATCCGCTACCACTCGCGTTCGTATCTGGCGCTGGTGCAGCGCGACGAGGCCTATCAAGCCCTGCGCCAAAGCCAGCAGCAGTTGCTGGAAAGCAATATGGAACTGCGCCGCCTGACCAATTCAGACGGGCTGACCGGCCTGGGCAACCGCCGCTATTTTGACGAATACCTCAACGCGGAATGGCAGCGCGCGCGCCGCGACGGCCGTGAGATCAGTATGTTGATGATCGACGTGGACCACTTCAAGTCCTACAACGACACCTACGGCCACATCGCGGGCGACGAAGCGTTGAAGCGCGTGGCCAACACGATTTTTGCCAGTTGCGACCGATCCACTGACCTCGCGGCCCGTTTTGGCGGCGAGGAATTCGCGCTGGTGCTGCCGGGCACGCCTGCGGGTAGCGCACGGCTGGCGGCGGAAAAACTGCGCCGCGCCGTCGAGGCCATGCAGATTCCGCAAAAGGACACGGGGTCCGGGCCTTGGCTGACGGTCAGCATCGGCACGGCCACGGCCGTGCCCACCCAAGACCAGCCATGCACCGACCTGATCCAGGTGGCCGATCGGGGGCTGTATCAAGCCAAGCGCCAGGGGCGCAACCGTGTCGTGCCTGGCCAGATGCAGCCCGTGGCGGAATAGGCAACGGGCTGGCCCTGCTTGGCGCCAGCCCGCCGTCACCTGCCTTGCCGCGGCGTTTGCCGCGATCAGGCCGGTTGCCGCCGACGGATCAACGTGGCGGCCAGCATCAGCGTCAAGCTGACGCCCACGGCCACGGCGGCCATCGCCATGCCTTCACCCACCGACCCTTGCTCGAACTGGCGCCAGACGTAGATGGACACCGTCTGCACGCCGGCGGGCGCCAGCAGCAGCGACGTGACCAGTTCCCGCGAGGCCACCGCAAACACCATCAGCATCGACGCGGCCAGGCCTGGCAGCACCAACGGCAACACGATGCGCCGCAGGGCCTGCGCGGCGTTGGCGCCATGCACGCGCGCGGCGGCTTCCAGGTTGGCGCCGATCTGCGATAGCGCCGCGCTGACATAGCGCACCGGATAGGGCAGCAGCAGGCAGGTGTAGGACAGCAGCAGAATGCCCCAGGTGCCGTAAGGCGTGGCGGGCCAGAACGGCTGGTTCCATGCCAGGATCAACCCCACGCCCACCACCACGCCCGGCAGCGCGGCGGGCAGCAACGCCAAGCCGTCGATGATGGCGGCACCCGGCACGTGCTTGCCGGCCACGCACCAGGCAGCCAGCAGACCCACGGCGCCCGCAAGCAAAGCGGTGCCGGTTGCCAGTGACAGACTGGTCGACAGCGCTTCCCAGGCTTCGCCGCGTGCGTCGAACAAGGCGGCGAAGTTGGCCAGTGTCAGATTGCCAGGAGACAAGCCGGCCGACACGTGGCGGGTGAACGCCGCGGCCAGCATGGAGGCCAGCGGGGCCGCCACCGCGATCAGGGCGACCGCAGCAAACAGCAGCGCGACCGGTACGCGCCAGGCGCCCAGGTGTCCTGGCGCCAGCGGCGCGGGTTTGCCCGTCATGGTTTCAAAGCCGCGCCCGGCGATGACCGCGCGCTGGATGGCATAGGCGGTCAGCGCCAGCGCCACCAGCACCAGCGATAGCAACGCCGCCCCGGGCAGGTCGATGGGCCAATCGGCCAACCGCCGTTCGATGGCGGTCGTCAGCACGGCCACGCCAGCTTGCGAGCCCAGCGCGGCGGGCACGCCGTATTCCTCGATGGCCAAGGTGAATGCCAGCAGCAGGCTGGCCGCGATGGCGGGTAGCGCCAGTGGCAATGTCACGCGCATGAATGCGCGCCAGGGGCTGGCGCCGAAGACGCGAGCCACGTCCGCCAGTCTTGCTCCGGTGGCGGCCATGCTGCGCGACACGGCGAAATACACCACCGGGAAGATGGCCAGTCCCATGGCCAGCGTCACGCCTGACGGCGAAAACAGCAGCGGGCCCAGGTTGAAGCCCGCCACTTGCTCCAGGTAACCGCGCGGTTGCAGCGCCATGGTCCAGGACAGCGCGGCGATATAGGGCGGCAGCAGGAAGGGCACCAGGAACACGGCGTCCCAGAACCGCGCCAGCGGCACCTGGAACAGCCCGCGCAGCGCACCCAGCGGGATGCCGATCAAGGCGCTGACGGCGGCAACGCCCAGGCCCAGTTTCAACGTGCCCGCCACCAAGGTCAGCGTGGCCGTATTGGCCAAGGTGGCGGACCAGGCGCCAAAGGGATTCCGCAGGGAGCCTTCGGCCAGGTGCGGGAAGATGGCCTGTAGACCGACAAAGGACATGGGCAGCGCGACGAGCACGCCCAGGGCGGCCAGGGTGGCGGCCGCCAGCAGGTATAGGCTTTTCATGTGAGGGGGAGGGATGCCGGGCAGGCCGGCATCCTGGCCTGTCAGTGTTGGCCGAACACGCGGCTGAATCGCGCCAGCACGTCGGCGCGGTTCGCGGGCGATGCCGCGCTGGCGTCAGGCAGCAGCGCCAGGTCCTTGAATACCGGGCGTTTGGCAGCCACGTCCTGGCGGGCGGGCATCAACCAGGCATCGGCGACGGCGCGCTGGCCATCTTCGGACAACACGTAATCGATGAACTGGCGGGCCTCGTCGGCGCGGCGGGCGGTCTTCAGGATCATCATGGGGCGCGGCGCGATGGCGGTGCCGCTGGAGGGGAAGATGACCTTGATGGATTCGCCCTTTTCGACGCTGGCGTAGGACACGTAGTCCACCGCGCCGAACACGGCGGCCTTGGCGCCTTGCAGCACCGGCGTCAGCGCTTGCGCATTGGGGCCGGAGATCGTCATGCCGTTGTCGCGCAGCGTTTCAAAGAGCTTCCAGGCGGCGTCGCCTTGGGCATTTTGCAGGCCCAGCAGCAAGTCCAGCGAGGCGCCCGACAGCGCGGGGTCCGGCATGGTCACCGCTTGCTTGAACTTGGGACCGGTCAGGTCGGCCCAGTCGCGCGGTTCCGGGGTGTCGCTGCTGGTGTTCCAGACGATGCCCAGCGCCGAAATACCTTGCGCCACATAAGTCGGCGCTTTGAAACGCGCGGGCACCTGGGCGGCATTGGGGCTTTCATAGGCCATCAGCCAGCCGCGCTTGTCCAGGTCTTGCGCGGTGTCCCAGGACGCCGAAATCAGGACGTCGGCACGGGGGTTGGCGGCCTCGGCCTCCAGGCGTGCCATGACCTTGCCGGTGGTTGCCTGGAAGACGTCCACCTTGATGCCGGTCTTCTCCTGGAAGCCGGCAGCCAGTTGTTTGATCAGGCCGCCCGGGCCGGCGGTGTAGACAGTCAGCGCCTTGGCCTGGCCAGCGGCCAATCCGAATGAAAGCGTCATAAAGAGCGTTGCGAGGAGTTTGGAAAAGGGTGCGTGTGACATTTTAGGCAGTGTCCTTGTGATTGGCCACGAGATCGGCGATGCGGCCGTGCGCCATGCGGGCAATGGTGTGCGCCAGGGCATGGGCTTCTTCGTGGTCGTGCGTGACATAGACGGCGGTCGTGCCCAGACGGCGCAGCAGCGCGCCAATCTCGGTGCACAGCGATTCGCGCAGGGTGCGGTCCAGATTGGAAAGCGGCTCATCGAACAACAGCACGCGGGGGCGGGCAACGATGGCGCGGGCCAGCGCCACGCGCTGTTGCTGCCCGCCCGACAGTTCGCTGGGCCGGCGGGCAGCGTGTTCGTGCAAGCCCACCAGCGCCAGTGCTTCCTGCACCAGCGCGGGACGGGCACGCCGTGCCACGCCCCGCATTTCCAGCGGAAAACCCACGTTCTGCGCCACGGTCATGTGCGGCCATAGCGCGTAGTCCTGGAACACCATGCCCAGGCCTCGGCGTTCGGGCGGTTCATGGACGCGGGTGTCGCAGACGGCGGCGTCGCCGAACCGGATCCGGCCCTGTTGGGGGCGCAGCAGGCCGGCCAGCGATTTCAACAGCGTGCTCTTGCCGCAGCCCGAAGGCCCAAGCAAGGCCAGGACGGTGCCCGCGGGCACGTCCAGGTCTACGCCGTCCAGCACCGTGTGGCCGTTGAAGGCATGGCGCAGGCCGCGCACGGCGATGGCCGTGCCGCCGTTGCTGGAAGCGTGCGCGTTCAAAACCGATGCCGCATGCCGAGGTTCACGCCGAACTGGTTCTTGCCCGGTTCGACGTTGGCGCCGTACTTGCCGCCCAGCAGGCTCAAGGACGATTTGTCGTCGTTGATCGCGTAAGCCGCGACGGCATACAAGGTGGTGCGCTTGGACAGGTCGTATTCGTTGCCCAGCACGATCATGGTCGACTTCTGGCCCGAGCCGGCGGCTTGCACTGCCGGGCACACGCTGTTGTTCATGTCATCGCAGACGGCATCGTCCAAGTGATAGACGGCCGCTGACAGCCGCACATTGCCTTGCGGCTTGTAGGTGGCGCCCAGCCAGGTCATGTTGTTCTTGTAGTTGCGCTGCGTCAGCTTCTGCTCCAGCCAGCGGTAGCCGGCGTAGAGCTTGAAACCGTCAAAGTCGTAGGACAGGCCGGCGACGATGCGGTCCTCGCGGTTGTCGCTATTGGCGCCGGCCTTGGGTTTGTCCGCGTTCTTCGAGTGATACAGCAGGCCGGCGTCCAGGCCGCCCGACTGATAGCGCAGGCCGCCGCCCACCATGCGTCCCAGCGTCTTGTCGCTGAAGGACTGCTCGTTGTTCCAGCCAAAACTGTAGTAGCCGCCGATCGAAACGGGGCCCAGCTTGCCCACGTACATGACGGCGTTGTCGGTGCGATCCGAGAACGCGGCATCCGGGCGCTTGATCGAGAAGTTGGCGTTGTCGAACGGGTTGTACTTGCTCATCCATTCGATCATCAGCGTGTTGTGGCGGCCCAGCGTCAGGCGGCCCAGGCTGTTGCTGGAGAGGCCGACGTAGGCTTGGCGGCCGAAGAGGCGGCCGCCTTGCAAGGTGTTGCCGTTGTCGGAGTCAAAGCCATTTTCAAGAACGAAGATGGCAGAGGCGCCATCGCCCAGGTCTTCGGAGCCCTTGAGGCCCCAGCGCGATCCGCTCAGGTTGCCGGTGCTCAGGCTGGTTTTGCTATTGCCGCCGGGTCCGTTGCTGACGTATTGCAGGCCGGTGTCGATCAGCCCATACAGCTGGACCGACGTGGTGGCGGGGGCGGCCTGCACAAGGGCGGGGGCCAGTTGGAAGACGGACAGGCAGGCGCCAGCCGCCGCGATGCGGAGAGTCGATTTCATAAACGAAGTCCTCTTTGGGATTCAATCGGAATCGACACTCTAGGGACGTGTTGCTACACGTCGATGACACGCGCGGCAGCGATCTACAGATGCAGTTTGGTCGACGACTTCACTTCATGCATCGACAGCGTGCTAAGCAATTCCTTCACGCCGGGCAGGGTGCGCAGGCGGTTGCGCACGAATTCGGAGTAGGCGTCGAAATCGCGCGCCACGATGTGCAGCAGGTAGTCGTGCTGACCGGTGGTGTTGTGGCAGGCCAGCACTTCGGGCATGGCGGCCACGGCGGCTTCAAAGGCATGGCACAGCTTTTCGGTGTGGTTTTCAAGCGAAATGCTGACGAACGCCACCACGCCCATGCCCAGCGCGCGGCGGTCCAGAATGGCTTGGTAGCCACGAATGACGCCGGTCGTCTCCAGCCGCTTCAATCGCTTCCAGCAGGGCGATGCCGACAGCGAGACGCGCTCGGCCAACTCCGCGTTGCTTAGCCGGCCATCTTCTTGAAGGATTTTCATGATTTTCCAATCGATCGCGTCAAGTTGATGTAACAAGGAAGTGTCTTTCATGAATCTGTTCTATTGAGAAACAATATTTCCCATTATCCAGGTCTTGTGACTGAAATGGAAAGAATATTGGGTTGGTCCACGCCCATACTGCAAGACATCCCAAGGCGGCCGGCGCTATCGTCATTGAATGCGGAACGCGCCTGCCCGGTTGGCTGGAACCCAGAGAAAGAGGCACACCATGACGTATTCGACGTATCACAAGAAAGAGTTTTTTGGCCGTCCCCTGCATGCCGAGACGCAGATGATGTCGTATGGCTACGACCCCTTCCTGTCGGAAGGCGCGGTCAAGCCGCCGGTGTTCCTGACCTCGACATTCGCCTTCCGTTCGGCCGAGGACGGCGCCGCCTTTTTCGATCTGGTGTCCGGGCGCAAACCCTTGCCCCAGGGCGAGTCGGCCGGCTTGGTGTACAGCCGTTTCAACCATCCCAACCTGGAGATCGTGGAAGACCGGCTGTCCTTGCTGGACGGCTCGGAGGATGCCGCCGTGACGGCGAGCGGCATGGCCGCCATCAGTGCGGTGTTGATGGCTTTTCTGCGCCCCGGCGACCAACTGGTGCAATCGCTGCCGCTGTATGGCGGCACCGAGACCCTGATCGCGAAGATCTTTCCGGAATGGGGTATTGGTTCGCATCCGATCCAGGACGGGCTGTCGGCTCAGAACATGCGCGCGGCGCTGGAAGCGGCTGCGACCAAGGGCCCGGTGCGCGTGTTCTATGTCGAGACGCCAGCCAATCCCACCAATTCACTGATCGATTTTGAAGCCATGAAGAACGAGCTGGATGCGTTTGAAACGCGCCATGGCTACCGGCCGATTTCGGTGTGTGACAACACGCTGCTGGGCCCCATCTTCCAGAAGCCCGCCGAACACGGGGTGGACCTCTGCGTGTATTCGCTGACGAAGTACGTGGGCGGCCACAGCGATCTGGTGGCGGGCGCCGTCACCGGCACCAAGGATCTCATCAAGAAGGTGCGCTCGATCCGCAGCGCCTTCGGTTCACAGCTGGATCCGCATTCATGCTGGATGATCACGCGGTCAATGGAGACCGTGGTGCTGCGCATGAAGCAGGCGGCGCGCACGGCCACCAAGGTCGCGCAATGGCTGGCGGGCAACCCCTACGAAAAAGTGCGGATATTCCATCCGGAGATGATCGCAGACCGCACCTACCAAGAGGTCTACAAGCGCCAGTGCACGGGACCAGGCTCCACCTTCGCCTTTGTGCTGGAAGGCGGGCGCGAACGGGCCTTCCGCTTTATCAACGCGCTGCACCTGTTCAAGTCCGCCGTCAGCCTGGGGGGCACGGAATCGCTGGTTTGCCATCCCGCGTCCACCACGCATTCGGGCGTGCCCGCGGCGGAACGTGATGCGGCGGGCGTGTCGGAAGGGCTGATCCGTATTTCGATCGGACTGGAGCATGAAGAGGATCTGATCGCGGACATGGACAACGCTTTTCGCAAGCGCTGACCAGCGCGGCGCGGCGATGCCGAGACGGCGCCGCGCCGCCGCGCCAGCCGCGTTACGCCGGACGGCGCGTACGGTTCAGCAGCACGAAGATGGCGGTGGCCAGCAGCATGACCGTGGCCGTGGCGATCACGGCCGCGTAGCCCGTGTCGAATGCCGACTTGGCCACGTGCGTCAGCGTGGCCGCCAGATCGGCCGGCAGACGCTCCGCCACGATCAACGCTTCGTCCAGGCTGTCGCGCGCCATCGCAGCCTGGGAAACGCCCGTGGGCACGTCCAGCGTTTGCGCATAGACGCCGGTCAGGATCGACCCCATCAGCGTTACGCCCAAGGCGCCGCCCAGCTCATAGGACACCTCTTCGATCGAGGCGGCCATGCCGGCGCGTTCGGGCGTGGCGCTTTGCATGATGGAGCTGGACGCCGCCGTCATGGTGGCGCCGATGCCCACGCCCAGCACGCTCAGGCTGGCCATCTGCGCCATGAACGACCCGTCATAGCTCAGCAGGTAGCCGCCCATGCCGGCAGCGGATGTCGCCAGCGCCAGGAACATCAGGCGGGTGCCGGCCATGTATCCCAGCAGCCAGCCCGCCAGCGGGCCGGCGATGAAGGCAGCCACTGGCAAGGGCAGGATGAAGAGCGCGGCCTGGATGGGCGACATGCCCAGCACCAGTTGCAGGCGCTGGCTGAACACCAGTTCCATGCCGAACAAGGCAGCGCCTGCGAACAACGCGGCGGCGACACCTGAACTGAACGTGGCGTTGCGGAAGATGGCGAAGTCGATCAGCGGATACGGACGGCGGCGCTGACGCCGCACGAACACGGTCAGCACCGCCACGCCTGCCACGCAGGCCAGGCCGGCATGCAGCCACGATGTGGTGGCCTTGCCCAGTTCCTTCAATGCATAGGCGCAAAGGATCAGCCCGGCCATGACTTGCAGCGACCCGGCCAGATCCCAGGGCCGTGCGGCGCTGGGGTGGCTGGCCGGGATGTAGCGCCAGGCCAGCGGCAGCGCCAGCAGCACGATCGGCACGTTGATGAGGAATACCGAGCCCCACCAGAAATGCTCCAGCAGCACGCCGCCCACGACGGGGCCCAGCGCCGCGCCGCCGGACGCCACCGAGGCCCAGATGCCGATGGCGACGGCGCGCTCGCGCTCGTTCGCGAAGGTCAGGCGGATGATGGACAGCGTGGCCGGCATCATCATGGCGGCGCCCACCGCCAGCAGCACGCGCGCGGCGATCAAGGCGGCCGCGCCCGGCGAGTAGGCAGCGGCCAGCGAGGCCACGCCGAAGACGGCCAGGCCCATCATGAACAGGCGCTTGTGCCCAAGCCGGTCGCCCAGCGTGCCCATGCCCAGCAGCAGGCCCGACACGACCAGCGCGTACACGTTCACGATCCACAACTTGGCGGACGCGGTGACGCCGAGGTCATGCGTGAGCCGGGGCAGGGCGGTGTACAGCACCGTCATGTCCACAACGATCAATAGCAAGGCGATGGACACGATGGCCAGCACCAGCCAGCGGCGCGGGTCGGCCGTGGCGACAGCGTTCGTATAGGTCCGCTGCATAGTTCTACTCCTGTAAGGCGCTTGACACCCGGACGGCCGCCAACGTCGGAGGCGTCTGGTATCAAGGCCTGGCATTATCCATCTGATTATTTGCCTGAAAAAGTTTGATCCCATCTATAAAATAGATGGATAAAAGGAGGCGTCATGCAATGGACCCTGGATCAACTTCGCCAATTCGTCGCGGCGGCGGAGGCTGGCTCGTTTTCAGCCGCGGCACGTGGGCTGGGCCGCGCGCAGTCCGCCGTCAGCACCTCGGTCGGCCTGCTGGAAGCGGACCTGGGGGTGGAACTGTTCGACCGGTCGCGGCGCAATGCCACGCTGACGCCCGTGGGCGAAGTGATGCTGCAAGAGGCGCGCGAACTGCTGCGTCAGGCGGGCGGCCTGGATCAGCGGGCGCTGTCGTTCAGTGGCGGGCAGGACGCGCGGCTGGCCATTGCCTTGGATGAGGCCTTGCCCTATCAAGTGTTGGGCGCGCTGGTGATCGAATTGGCCGACCGTTTCCCGGCGTTGGAATTGACGCAATTGAACGGCACGGCGACCGAGGTGGCCGACTACGTGCAGCAAGGCCGTGCCAGCATCGCCTTTCACTTTGACCGGGGTGATCCAGGCAGCGCCTTCGCGCATCGCTATCTGGGCCATGTGGCGCAAGCCATTTTCGTGGCGTCCGGGCATCCGCTGGCGGCGTTGGCCGACGTGACGCGCAGCGATCTGGCGCGCTATCGGCAACTGGTCATGCAGATGGAGGGCGTGGCCGACGTGGTGCTGAGCCCGACGGTGTGGCGCACCGATAGCTTCTACAGCATCGCGGGCATGGTGGCGGATGGCTTGGGCTGGGCGATCCTGCCGTTGAACATCGCGGAATACGAGAGCTTTCGCACCACGCTGACACGGGTGCCCTGCGCGGGCCTGTCGTTGCCGATGCTGTCGGTGCGGACCTTATGGCTGCAAGGCGCGTCGCTGAGCCCGACGGAAATCTGGTTGCAGCAGCGCATGGGGCAACTGCTGGGAGCCGGCGACTAGCCTGCGCGGTTCAACTGAGCAGGGCAGTGACCAAGTCGCCGCCGGCGTGATTGGCATCCGTGAAGTTCAGCGCCGTCTGGACGTGTTCCAGGTGTTCATCCATCAATGCGCAGGCGCGTTTGGTGTCGCCCGCACGGGCCGCTTCGATAAAGGCGTGATGTTCTTGCGATGAACAACTAGCATCGTGCGAGCTTTGATACAGCACGGTGATCACGGCGCTGCGCGCCGAGAGTTCGCGCAGCATGCCGGTCAGCACCGAATTGCCCACGGCTTCCGCCAGCAGAATATGGAAATGGCCCAGCAGGTGGTTGCGTCTCTGCACGTCGCCGCTTTCCAGCGCGCGGCGCTCTTCGGCCAGATGGGCGTCAATGCGGCGGTAGTCGGCGGCGGTGGCGTTTGCCACGAATTCCTTGGCCAGCGCGGCCTCCAGGATACGGCGCACGGCATAGACTTCGCGGGCTTCGTTCGCGTCCGGCTTGCTGACGAAGGCGCCCTTGTCGGGCACGATATTGATCAGCTTGTCCTTGGACAGCATCAACAGCGCGGCCCGGATCTTGGTGCGGCTGACCTTGTAGACGCGCGCCAACGCCTCTTCGCGTAATCGGGTGCCAGGCGGAAGCTTATGCGCCACGATGGCGGCGGCCACTTCCTTGGCGATATCGTCGGCGCTGGGGTCTAGCTGAACTTCCTGGGTCATTGGGGCGCGGCAGCGGCTGCCGGGTGGGGCAAAAATGTCATCGGATAACCAGTCTATCAAAAAGCCGAACAGGAAAGGCAGACATTTTTTGCATACAAGAATGCGGTGCAAATCAAGATGCGGTGCAAATCCCGCTCGGCTTTCCGGGCCGTTAGCGCGGGTGAAAGGCCGTCGGCTCGCAATGGCCCAGCGCGTCCAGCATCTGCGTCCATGCCCGCAGCCCCTGCGTGATCGACGACAGGCGGAAGAATTCATTGGGCGCGTGGACGTCTTCGTCGGGAAGATTGAAGCCAAACATCAAGGTATCGATGCCCAGCATGTCCTTGAAGACCGAGGTGATGGGGACGCTGGCGCCCAGCCGCACATGGATCGGCTTGGGGCCGCCGGGCGCCTGGAGCACCGTTTCCGCCGCCGTCACCAGCGGATGGTCGGGAGCGAGCGTGGCGGCGGGCGATCCCGAGTTCGATGCCACAACGTCCAGGGTGCAGCCTGCGGGGCAGCGGGATTGCAGGTGCGTCAGCACCGACTGGATCACTTGCTCGGGATCTTGGCCTTCCACGATACGCACGGTCAGTTTGGCCTGGGCTTCGCAGGGGATGATGGTCTTCACGCCCACGCCGGTGTAGCCGCCCCACATGCCGTTCACGTCCAGCGCGGGCCGCAGGGTGATTCGTTCGCGCGGGCTGTAGCCCGGCTCGCCGTGCGAGGTGCCCGCCACGTCGGTGAAGAAGGCCGCTTCGTCGTAGGGAAACGCGGCGGTGTCCTGGCGCTGACGCGGCGTGGGGATCTCGGCGCCGTTGTGGAAACCCGGGACGGCGACGCTGCCGTCCTCGGCGTGCAGTGACGCCAGCAGGGTGGCCATCTCGTGCAGGGCGTTCCTGACGCCGCCGCCGTAGCGGCCGGAATGCAGGTCCTTCGATGCCGTGCGCAGCTTGACCTCCAACGCGGCATTGCCGCGCGCGCCGGTGTTGATCGTGGGTGTCGTGGCGCTGGCGCGGCCGCCGTCGGCCGACAGCACCGCGTCCGCGGCCAGCAGGTCCTGGTAGCGCTGGATCAGCGGGCGCAAGGTGGGGCTGCCCGTTTCCTCTTCGCCTTCGATGAACACCTTGATGTTCACCGGGCAGGCGCGCAACGTGGCCAGGTAGGCGAACACGACTTCGAGTGCGATGGTCGTCGACCCTTTGACGTCGGACGTGCCGCGCGCATAGAGGCGGTCGCCATCCTGTGTGGGTTCAAACGGCGGGGTGTGCCACAGTTCGATCGGATCAGCTGGCTGGACATCGTAGTGGCCATAGATCAGCAAGGTCGGACGGCCCGGCGCACCCATCCATTCGCCATACACCGCTGGCTCGCCGCCGCCGTCCAGCAATTGCACCTGCTGCAAGCCTTCCGCGCGCAGCCGTTCGCATAGAAAGCGGCGCGCTTCGTCCATGGATGACGCATAGGCGGGGTCGGCGCTGACGCTGGGGATGCGCAGGAACGTCTTGAGCCAGGCTTCGATCTGTGGCTGGCGGGATGCCAGATGGTTCAGGACAGGCTGGAGGGAATCGGTCATGGAGGGGGTTCCTGATGGGACGGAAACCGGCGCGCGTGGAGCCGCGCGCCGTGATCGGGGCGTGCCGGCTATTCGCCGCGGAAGCCGCTGCGCCGCACCAGGTCGGCCAGACCGGCGGTCTGTTCGGCGTAGAAGGCATCGCCTTCAGCCAGCGTTTGGGGCGCGAACAAGATCTTGCCCTGTGCTTCCAGCGTCTTGCGGGCAGCAGGGTCGCGGAGAGAAGCCTGTACCGCGGCATGCAGTTTCTGGACCGCCGCGGCCGGGGTGCCTTTCTTCACCAGGTAGGCCGTCCAGATGGTGTAGTTGAAGTCCTTCAAGGTGGCGCTTTCCTGCACGCTGGGCACGTCGGGCAGCGCCGCCAGGCGCTCCCGGTTCAGCGTGCCGATGATCTTCAAGCGGCCCTCGCGGCGCAGATCGTCGTAGTTCGCCTGGTACGGCATGATGGCGAAATCAATCTGGCCGCCAGCCATGTCGGTGATCAACGGTGCGCCGCCGCGATACGGGATATGGGTCAGCGCGATGCCGGTGCGCTCGGCAAGCGCCGCGGTAATCAGGTGGATCATCGAACCCGCGCCGCCCGACCCATAGGTCAGCGGCACGCTGCGCTGGCGGGCCAGCGCAATCAGTTCATCGACGTTGGCCGCGCCCAGGTCCGCGCGCGTCACCACCACATAGGGCGAGGTGGCGACCGGCGCCACGAACTGGAAGTCTTCCGGCTTGTAGGTGACGGACTTGTTCGTCAACCCGGCCAGGATCAATTCGTTGGGCGACCCCTGGAACAGGGTGTAGCCGTCGGCCTTGGCATTCAGGACGCGATTGGCGCCCAGCGCGCCATTGGCGCCGCCCAGATTCTCCACCACGACCTGCGCGCCTAGCGATTTCGATATTGGCCCTTGCACGGCGCGGGCCGTGATGTCGCTGGCCGCGCCCGCCGGATAGGGCACCAGCAGGGACACGGGACGGACGGGATAGTCCTGCGCCTGCGCCGGGGCGCCTACGCTCAGGCCGGTCAGCAGCGCAACGGCGGTAATCATCAGATTCTTTTTCATGGCATTCCCCTTGTGATGGATCCGAGTGCTGGATGGGATGCTAGAAGCCGTCATTTCATCTGTCCAATCGATTGATTGGCTGATTACAATGCGTTTTATGCATGATTCATGCAGGCAATCCATCAGGCCGGGACGATGAACCTTTCACAGCTTGCTCATCTGGTAGCGCTTCTGGAAACCGGCTCGTTCACGCGCGCGGCCGAAGCCCTGCACTTGTCGCAACCCGCGTTCAGCCGCAGCATCCAGCTGCTGGAAGGGGAATTGGGCCCGCTGGTGGACCGCATCGGCAAGCGCAACGAACCCACCCCGCTGGGCCGGCTGGTCGGGCAACGCGCGCGGCGCGTGCTGGCCGAGGTGGAGGAAATCCGCCGCGAAGCCGAAATGCTGGCGCAAGGCGAAACGGGGGCCATCCGCCTGGGCCTGGGGGCGGCGCCCAGCGCCTTGCTAAGCGTGCCGCTGATGCAGCACTTGCTGGACCGCTATCCGAAGTTGCGCGTCAAGCTGTCGCGCGGCCCGACGGAATCGTTGCTGGTCAGCTTGCGTGAGCGCGTGCTGGACGCGCTGATCGTGCATATCCGCACGCTGGACAACGAAGAGGATCTGGACGTGGCGCCGATGCCCGCGCTGGCGTCGGGCTTCATCTGCCGGCCGGGCCATCCGTTGCTGGCGTTGCGTCAGGCGGCGTTGGCCGATGTCTTGCGCTATCCCGTCGTGTCGACGGGATTGAGCCCCGAGATCAGGCGGCGGCTGGCGGGCGCGGCGGCGCCGGCGGGTTTTGAATTGCACATGGAGTGCGAAGACATCTCCTACCTGTTCGACATCGTGGAACGGTCGGAGGCGGTCTTCCTGGGGGTGTTGGCGTCGGCGCGGACGCTGACGGAAGCGGACAGGCTCGTCCGCTTGCCGCCACCGCCGGATTTCGACATCCAGGCGCATTTCGCGTTTGTGACCTTGCGTGGCCGCAGCATCAGCCCGGCCACGCGGATCACGCGGGAACACTGCTTCCAGATCATCCGGGAAGCGGCGGGCGGCCAGGGCCTTAGTCCTTCGCCATCAGCCCCAGGTATTCGATCAGCCCCTTTTCCTTGATGTAGGTGGCCTGGGCCCATTCCTTGTAGTCCTGGCTATCGCGGTAGGCCGGTTCCTGGTTCAGCTGCTTCATGACGTCCATGCTGGCCGGGTCGAACAGCGCTTTCTTGAACGCATCATGCAACGTCTTCACGACGGCCGGGTCCATGCCTTTGGGGCCGGCCAGGCCATAGGGCGACGTGGATACGACCTTGTAGCCGAGTTCTTGGGCGGTGGGCACATCGGGCCAGCGGGTGGTGCGCTTGTCCCCGAACGTCACCAGCAGGCGCATCTTGCCGGCGTCCACGAATTGGTCCCAGCCCGTGGCATCGCTTTGCGCCATGACGTGGCCGCCCAATAGCGCCTGCTGCATGTCCGCATTGCCCTTGAATGGCACGTGGTTCAGCTTGACCTTGGCATTGATGGCGATTTCCTCGATCAGCAGATGCGGAGAAGATCCGATGCCCGTGGAGCCGTAATCAATGGTGCCGGGCGCCTTGCGCGCAGCCTCGATGTATTCGTTGAACGTCTTGTAAGGCGAGTCCGAGCGCACGGTGAAACCGAAGGTATAGCCCGACAGGCCCAGAATGAAGGAAAAGTCGTTGATGGGGTCCCAATTGCTTTTTTGCATGTAGGGCATGCGCAGCATCGCCAGCGTGTACAGGCTGATCGTGTAGCCGTCGGGCTTGGCGGTGCGCGCCATCGTCGCGGGGCCCAATGTGCCGCCCGCGCCGGGGCGGTTTTCAACGATGACGGGCTGGCCCAGATACTTGGATGCGTCCTGCGCCACGATGCGCATGTGGCGGTCGGTGGAGCCGCCGGCCGGGAAGGGCACGATCAGGGTGACGGGCTTACTGGGGAAAACGGCTTGTGCGCTGGCGGACAGCGGTAGCGCGGCAGCAGTGGCGGCAAGCAGCAGGGCGCCCAGGCAGGCACGGCGCAAAGGCATCTTAAGCATTTTTCGGAGTCTCCAGTGGTGTTGTTATGGTCTGTTGTCGGGGTGGGAACGAGGCCGCTCAGTCGCGTAGCACGACCTTGACCGGTAACCGCGCCAAGGCCTCGCGCAACCGTTCCTTTAGTGGCGTCGGCGTATCCGGTTGCGCCTGGACGGCGACATCCGGTTGTGCATCGGCCAGCACGCGGAAGCATTCGTTGTCTTCCGTCAGTCCAGCCGCTTGCAAGGTGCGCGCCACCACGGCCTGGACCGAAACAGCGGTCGCCAGGCGGCGCAAATCGGGCTTGTAGATCTTGCCCACGTTGGTCATGGGCATGGCATCCAGCACGATGACGCACTTCGGGCAGGCCGGGCCTTCGTCCACGTGGCTGGCGGCGTACGCGACCAGTTCCGCTTCCGTGACCTGTGCGCCTTGGGTCAGCGTCACGAAGGCCACGGGCAGTTCTCCCGCATAGGCATCCGGAGCCCCGACCGCGGCACACAGGTGCACGGCGGGGTGCGTGGCCAGCGCGTCTTCAATGATCTTCGGATCGATGTTGTGGCCGCCGCGAATGATCAGGTCCTTGGCGCGGCCTTGCAGGTGCAGCCGGCCCTCGGCATCCAGAAAGCCCACATCGCCGCTGATCAGCCAGCCGTCTTCGGTGAAGGCTCGCGCGGTGTCCTCGGGATCGAGAAAACCGGGGATCACGTTGGGCGCCTTGAACAGCACCATGCCGGCCGTGCCCGTGGGCAGGTCGCGCGCCGCTTGGCCGGACGGGGTGTCCAGGCCCACGATTCGCAGCTGCACATAGGGCAGGGGGAAACCCACGCAATTCACGGGGAATTCCGATCCGGGCGGGGTGATGGACGAGATGCCGGCCATTTCCGTCATGCCCAGGCTTTCGTTCACATGCAGTCCGAACAGGCGCTTGAAGCGCGCGGCAAGTTCCGCGGGCAGCGGCGCCGCACCGGTGCGGCAATAGCGCAGCGACGAAATGTCGGCGCCGTCCAGCGGTACGTCCGCCAGCGCAGCCAGGATGGTGGGCACGCCCTGCAAGGAGGTGGCGCGGTGTTTCTCGACCAGGCGCCAGTAGTTGCGCAGCACATCGCGGTTGCGCAGCAGCAGGGTCGTGGGGATGACGGTCTCCACCCCTGCGGACAACGCGGCAAGCGATGCCGGCAGCACGCCCGCCACGTGGAACAGCGGATAGCCGTTGATGACCACGTCGCTAGGCCCCGCGTTCTGCAATTGCACGGCGGCCCAGGCGGAAAAGACCTGGTTGGCATGCGTGTGGATCGCCAGCTTGGGTGCGCCGGTGGTGCCGCCCGTATGGAAGTACGCCGCGACGTCGCTGGCGCGGATCATGCGTTCGCTGATCAGCCGGTCGGCGGGTTGGGCCGAGCGGTTGGCGTTGAAATCCAGTGCGTAATCGGGCAGGGCGGGGCGGGCCGACAGGGGCTCGTCCAGGGGGGCTACCCGCAGCAGCGTCTGCAAGGTAGGCACACGCTCACGCAGCCGCAGGGCCTTGGACCAGGTGCCGCATTCCGCATCCGAGCCGTACGCGATCAGCACCTTGGCGCGCGCCGTCGTCATCAAGGATGCCAGCTTGTCTTCGGTCAGCAGCGGGTTCAGCGGCTGGACGATGCCGGCGGCCTCGCCGCCCCACAATGCCAGGTGGTATTCCAGGCAGCCGGGCAAGATCACGCCCACTGCGTCGCCCGCGCGCACGCCCAGGTCATGCAGCAGGTTGGCGGTCTGGTGGATGCCGGCCAGCAATTCACGGTAGCTCCAGCGCACCGCGTCGTCGTCCGGGTCGGCCGTGCGCAGGAAAGTCAGCGCGGTCTTGTCGCCGAACGCCGCGGCGGAATTGCGGAAGATCTCGTAGGTGCTTTGCACCGTCAGCGTTTCGGCCAGCGGGCGGGATTGCAGCCGTTGCACGTCGGCGGCGGTGCGCACCGGGAAGGGCGCCGCGAACGGGCGTGACAACGGCGGAGCGGTGTAGACCTGAGTCATGTCCTGAGAGCCTCCGTTCAAGCCTGCCCCAGCGCGATGTAGCGGCGCAGGTGATGGTCTTCGTCGCCTAGCTGGTGGTCGATCATCACCAGGCGCTTGGCGTAGTGGGCCAGCGGCAGTTCCCAGGTCATGCCGATGCCGCCATGCAGCTGGATGCTTTCCTCGGCCACCAGCGTACCGATGCGGCCGATGGTGAACTTGGCGGCGGACAGCGCGCGTTCGCGGGTGTTGCGGTCGGGGTGATCCAGGGCGGCGGCGGCGTTGATCACGGCCGAGCGCGCCTGTTCGATTTCCAGCAGCACGTCGGCCATGCGGTGCTGCAAGGCCTGGAAGCTGCCGATGGGCGTGCCGAACTGGCGGCGCGTGCGCAGGTATTCCAGCGTGGCGTCGCGGGCGCAGTCCATGGCGCCCACAGCTTCCGCGCATAGCGCCAGGATGCCCCGGCCCGTGGCGCGTTCCAGCAATGCGTAGCCGGCGCCGGCCTCGCCCAGCAGGGCGTCGGAGCCAAGCTTGACGTTGTTGAATTCCACTTCGGCGGCACGCCCGCCATCGATCAGGCCGTAGCCGCGCAAGGTCAGGCCCGGCGTGCCGGCGCTGACCAGGAACAGGCTGATGCCGGCTTCGTCGTCTTCGGCGCCTGCCGTGCGCGCCGACACCAGGAACAGGTCCGCATGTTCGCCTGCGGCCACCACGGACTTGGCGCCGTTGAGCACCCAGCCGTCGCCCGTGCGCTCGGCGCGGGTGCGCACTTGCGCCAAGTCATAACCCGATTCCGGTTCGCCTTGGGCCAGCGCGGCGGTGATGGCGCCTGAGATCAGGCCATCCAGCGCTTCGCGTTGCGCGGGCGAGCCGGCCGCGGCGATGGCGCTGCCGACCATCAAGGCGTCAAGAAAGGGTTCGACGACCAGTCCACGGCCCAGCGCTTCAAAGACCACCGAGATATCGAACCCCGCGCCGCCCAGACCGCCATCGGCTTCGGTGAACAAGGCGCCGATGGTGCCCAGTTCGGCATAGCGACGCCAGAAGTCCGGGCTGTAACCCTGCGCGGATTGTGCGTGGCGTTCACGGGTGGCGAAGTCGTACTGCTCGGTGACAAAGCGGCGCAGCATGTCGGAAAGCATGCGCCGGTCTTCGGTATGTTCAAAATTCATGGCCGGCCCTTACAGTCCCAGGATCATCTTCGAGATGATGTTCTTCTGGATTTCATTGGAGCCGCCGAAGATCGACAGCTTGCGGTTGTTGAAGTACTGCGCCGCGGCGCTTTCGGCGCCCTCGGGGCCGATGGGCGGCGCGTCATACCCATCGTGCAACGCTTCGGGCACGAAGGGGCGCGCGTAGGGACCCATGGCGCGGCGGTTCAGCGCCGTGATTTCCTGGCGGATCTGCGTGCCCCGGATCTTCAGCATCGAGCTTTCCGCGCCCGGTGCACCGCCGCCAGCCACCGCGGCCACCACGCGCAGGTTGGTGGTGCGCATATTGGCCAGTTCGATTTCCACGTGCGCCAGGCGGGCGGCGAAGTCCGGGTCTTCGGCCAGCGGACGGCCATTCTTTTTCTGCTTGGCGGCCACGGCCTTCAGGCGTTCCAGCGCAGCCGTGGATTGGCCCACGCCGGCGATGTTGGTCCGTTCGTAGGTCAGCAGGTATTTGGCGCAGGTCCAGCCGCGATTCTCTTCGCCCACCAGGTTTTCGACCGGCACGCGCACATCCGAGAAGAACACTTCGTTCACCTCGTGTTCGCCGTCCAGCGTGATGATGGGGCGCACTTCCACGCCGGGGCTTTGCATGTCGATCAGCAGAAAGCTGATGCCCTCTTGGCGGCGGCCTTCTTGCGACGTGCGCACCAGGCAGAAAATCATGTTGGCGTACTGGCCCAGCGTGGTCCAGGTTTTCTGGCCGTTGACGATGTAGCTGTCGCCGTCACGCACGGCGGTCGTCTTGACAGATGCCAGGTCCGAGCCCGCGCCGGGTTCGGAATAGCCCTGGCACCACCAGTCGCTGCCGTCCAGGATGCGCGGCAGCCAATGCTGGCGCTGCGCGTCGTTGCCGTACTTGATCAGCACGGGGCCAAGCATGCTCAGGCCGAAGGGCACGATGCGCGGCGCGGCGGCCAGCGCGCACTCGTTGTCGAAGATGTACTTCTGCGTGGCGCTCCAGCCGGTGCCACCGTATTCTTCGGGCCAGTGGCTGGCCAGCCAGCCTTGCTGGTTCAGGATGGCGTGCCATTCGACCATGTCGGCGCGCGCCAGCAGCTTGCCCTGGCTGACTTTGTCAGACAGGCGCTGGGGCAGCTTGGCTGCCAGGAACGCGCGCACGTCGTCGCGGAAAGCGTTTTCTTCAGGGGTGAATTCCAGGTCCATGTCGGTCCTTAGTAAATTTCAAACAGGCCGGCTGCGCCCATGCCGCCGCCAATGCACATCGTGACGACGGCATAGCGAGCGCCACGGCGGCGGCCTTCGATCAGCACATGGCCTGCCAGCCGCGCGCCGGTGACGCCGAACGGATGGCCCAGAGCGATGGACCCGCCGTCCACGTTCAGGCGGTCCATCGGGATGCCCAGCTTTTCCTGGCAGTACAGCGCTTGCGAGGCAAACGCTTCGTTCAGTTCCCACAAGTCGATGTCCTGCACCTTCAAGCCGTGGCGTGCCAGCAGCTTCGGCACGGCGTAGACGGGGCCGATGCCCATTTCGTCGGGTTCGCAGCCGGCGATGGCCAGGCCACGGAACGCGCCCAGCGGACGGATGCCGGCGCGCTGCGCGTCGCCTGCTTCCATCAGCACGCAGGCCGCCGCGCCATCGGACAATTGCGAGGCGTTGCCGGCCGTGACGAACTGGCCTTCGCCGCGCACCGGGGCCAGTCCGGCCAGCGCTTCGTAGGTGGTGCCGGGGCGGTTGCAGGTGTCCTTGTCCACCGTGACTTCACGTTCGCTGGTGACGCCAGTGGCGCGGTCGGTGACGGACATGGTGGTGGTGACGGCGATGATTTCTTCGCGGTAGCGGCCGGCGGCCTGGGCGGCTTCGGTGCGCGCCTGGCTTTGCGCGGAGAAGCGGTCCTGGGCTTCACGGCTGATGCCGTAGCGGGCGGCCACGATGTCGGCGGTTTCGATCATGGGCAGGTAGAGCTCGGGCTTGTTGGCCAGGATCCAGGGGTCCATGCCGCTGACACCGTCGTCGCGGGTGCGGATTTGCGATACCAACTCGACACCGCCTGCGATCGCGGCGGGGACGCCGTCCATCACGATGCGGCCCGCGGCCGAGGCGATGGCTTGCAGGCCGGATGCGCAGTAGCGATTGACCGTGGCGCCGCCGACGCTGACGGGCAGGCCGGCGCGGATCACCGCCTGACGGCCGATGTTGCGGCCGGTGGCGCCTTCCGGGTAGCCGCAGCCGATGAAGGCGTCTTCAATCAGCGCGGGGTCGATGCCGGCGCGGTCAACCGCGGCGCGCACGGCGTGCGCGGCAAGCGTGGGGCCGGCGATCAGGTTGAATTCACCGCGCCCTGCCTTGGTGATGGGGGTGCGGGCGGTAGAGACGATGACGGCTTCGCGCATGAGAGGTTCCAGTGGAAGAGGGTCGGATCGAAAAGGGGAGATCGAAACGCAGCGGGTCAGGCTGCCTGGTTCAGGCTGGCGAAGTCGCGGCCGGATTCGGCCAGTTGCACGAGCAGCGGCGAGGGCTTCCAGAATGCGGCGTCTTCCTTGGCATAACCACGGATATCGGCCAGCACGCGGTCCAGCCCGACGCTATCGGCGTAGTGCATGGGGCCGCCGCGATAACGCGGGAAGCCGTAGCCCGACAGGAACACCACGTCCACGTCGGACGGGCGCAGCGCAATGCCCTCGTGCAGCACGTTGGCGGCTTCGTTGATCATGGCGGCCAGATAGCGGCGCTGGATGTCTTCGTGCGTGAAGGGGCGCGGCGCGACGCCTGCGCGCTGGCGCTCGGCGTCGATGATGGCCAGCACTTCCGGGTCGGGGGTGCCTTGGCGCGCGCCGTCGGGATACAGGTAGAAGCCACGGCCCGTCTTCTGGCCGAACCAGCCGCGTTCGCACAGGCGGTCGGGAATCTGCACGTAGCGCAACGCCGGGTCGCGCGTGGCGGCGCGGCGCTTGCGCGTGGCCCAGCCGATATCGCCGCCGGCCAGATCCGCCATCTGGTAAGGCCCCATCGGATAGCCGAACTCGCGCACGGCGGCGTCGATGTCATAGGGCGAAGCGCCGTCTTCCATCATCATGTCCGCCGCCTGGCGATGGACGGCCAGGATGCGGTTGCCGATGAATCCATCGCACACGCCAGCGCGCACCGCCGTCTTGCGCAGCCGCCGCGCCAGTTCAAAACCGGTGGCGACCGTTTCCGGGGCGGTGTGGTTGCCCACCACCACTTCCAGCAGTTTCATGATGTTGGCGGGCGAGAAAAAGTGCAGGCCCAGCACATCGGCGGGTCCGCGCGTGGCGGAAGCAATGCGGTTCACGTCCAGATAGGAGGTGTTCGTGGCCAGCACGGCGCCCGGCTTGGCCACGCGGTCCAACTGCGCGAATACGGCCAGCTTGACGTCCATGTCCTCGAACACGGCCTCGATGATCAGGTCGGCGTCGTCCAGCGCGTCATAGGTGGTGGCGCCGGTAAAGCGCGCCATCCGGCCGTCGCGTTCGTCAACGGTGATCCGGCCTTTCTTGACCAGCAGGTCGTACACCTGCGCCACGCGCGCCCGGCCGCGCTCCAGCGCGGCGTCGTCTTGTTCGACCATCACGACCGGCAGGCCGGCATCCAGCACCGACACGGCAATGCCCGCGCCCATGGTGCCCCCGCCCACCACGCCGATCTTCTCCAGCCGGCGGGGCCGTGCCTCTTTCAGTTCCGGAATCTTGGTGGTTTCGCGCTCTGCGAAAAAGGCGTGCACCAGGCCAGCCCGCTGCGGGCTGTCCAGGCATTGCAGGAACAGGGCGCGTTCGGTGCGCAGGCCTTCGTCAAAAGGTTGTTCGATGGCCGCGCGCACGGCTTCGACGATCTTCGCGGGCGAATACAGACCGCGCAAGGTCTTGGCGACCTGTGCGCCGGCTGCCGCGGCTTCCGCCAAGGCGGCGGCTTTGTCGGCCAGCGCGGCGGTGGCATCGCGACTGCGACGCGGGCCGGCGCCTTGCGCCAGCAACTGGCGGGTATAGGCCAGCCCGGCGGTCAGCGCATCATCGCCTTCGGCGATGGCATCGACCAGTCCGGCCTTCAACGCGGCATCGGCGGACAGGTGCTTGCCCGACAGCATCAGATCCAGCGCCGCGCGGGCGCCGATCAGGCGGGGCGTGCGCTGCGTGCCGCCGGCGCCGGGCAGCAGGCCCAGATTCACTTCCGGCAACCCCAGCTTGGCGCTGGCCAAGGCCACGCGGTAGTGGGCGGCCAGCGCCACTTCCAAACCACCGCCCAAGGCCGCGCCATGCAGCACGGCCACGACCGGCTTGCTGCTGGCTTCGATCTGGTTGCACACGTCGGGCAGGGCGGGCGGCTTGGGCGGCTTGCCGAATTCGCGGATGTCCGCGCCTGCGATGAAATTCTTGCCCGCGCCGACCATCAGGATGGCGCGCGTTTGCGGGTCGGATTGAGCGGCGTCGATGGCGGCCGCCAGATCGCGGCGCACGTCGGCGCTCAGCGCATTGACGGGAGGGTGATCTAGCGTGATGACCAGGATGTCTTCGTCGCGGCGTGCGTGAGCGCCGCCGGCAGGGCTCTTGTCGGTCATGGGACCTTGTCTCCAGTTGGGCGTCCGCCTTGGGCGGCGCCTGGCGGGCCAGGAACGGCTCGTCTCTTATTTCTTTATTCTTTCCTAGTAAAGATGTCTTGACAATGGCATCCAGAATTGACACGGCGGTCAATAAAATTTGACAATGGCCGTGGAGGAGCCCAAATGGACACCAAATCCCTGACATTGCTGGTTGAAATCCTGGACGCCGGCAATCTAAGCGAGGCCGCGCGCCGCTTGAAGATGACGCGCGCCAACGTCAGCTATCACCTGAATCAGCTGGAGCGTTCGGTGGGCATGCAGTTGGTGCGGCGGACGACCCGCCGCGTCGAGGCCACCGAGATCGGGCTGAAGCTGTATCAGCATGGCCGTAGCATTCAGGATGAACTGGTGGCAGCCCGCGAGTCCGTTGAGACGTTGGGTAAAACGCCCCAGGGCAAGGTCCGCCTGAGCGTGCCCAGCGGTTATGGGCAGTTTGTGATGACGCCGTGGCTGCTGGAGTTCAAGCAGACCTATCCGGACATCGTGCTGGACGTGCTGTTTGAAAACAGCGTGGACGACTTGCTTCGTGACGAAGTGGACATCGCCGTGCGCATCATGTCCGAACCGCCGCAGAACCTGGTGGCGCGCGAACTGGGCCAGGTTCGCTACATGGCCTGCGCGTCCAAGGCTTATGCCGACGCGCGCGGCTTGCCGCAGCGCCCCGAAGACCTGGCGGGCACGCCCGTCATCAGTGCCGCCGTCATTGGCCGGCCGTTGCGGCTGTCGGCCTACTATGGGGGGCAGCCGCGCCAGCACGTGGTGCTGGAACCCACTGTGATCTCGCGCAATTACGCCTTCCTGCGGGATGCGATTCGCGCGGGTCTTGGGGTGGGCGTCGTGCCGGACTACGTGGTGCACGACGACATCGCCCGAGGCGACCTGTTGGCCGCCTTGACCGATTGGCGCTTGAGCATCTTCGGCCGGGGCATGTACATGCTGTACATGCCGAACCGCCACCATCCGCGCGCGATCTCCATGCTGATCGAATTCATCCTGGAGCGGGCGCAACGCGGCCATGAGGGTCAGGCGGGCCTGCTGGCGGTGGCGGGCTGAAAAATCCGGCCGCCGCCCGCACGGCCCCGCTCAGCCCCGGCGCACCAAGGCGGTGGCGCCCGCATAGACTGCCGCGCCACCCAGATCCCGTTCGATGCGCAGCAGCTGGTTGTACTTGGCGGTGCGGTCGGCGCGCGACAGCGATCCGGTCTTGATCATGCCGCAGTTGGCGGCCACGGCCAGGTCGGCAATGCTGGTGTCTTCCGTTTCGCCAGACCGGTGCGACATGACGACGCCGTAGGCTGCGCCGCGCGCCATCCGCAGCACATGCAGCGTTTCGCTCAAGGTGCCAATCTGGTTGACCTTGACCAGGATGGCGTTGGCGATGCCGGCGTCGATGCCGGCGGCAAACAACGCCGGGTTGGTGCAGAACACGTCATCGCCCACCAATTGGCAGGCGGCGCCCAGTCGCGCGCCCAATGCCTGCCAGCCCGCATGATCGTCTTCCGCCATGCCGTCCTCGATGGACACGATGGGGTAGGCCTGCGCCAGCTCAGCCAGATAGTCCACTTGTTGACCGGCGCTGCGCAGCAGATCTTCCCCTTGGTAGCGATAGCCCTTGGCCGAATGGAATTCGCTGGCGGCGGGGTCGATCGCCAGCGCGATATCCGTGCCTGGGCGCAGGCCGGCTTGTTCGATGGCGGCCATGATGAAGTCCAGGGCTTCCGGGGCGGTGCGCAGTGCTGGGGCAAAGCCGCCTTCGTCGCCCACATTGACACTATGGCCCGCGGCCCGAAGCGCGTCGCGCAAGGTATGGAAGACTTCGGCGCCCATGCGGATCGCTTCGGTGAAGCTGCTGGCCCCCGTCGGCAGGATCATGAATTCCTGGAAATCCAAGGGGTTGTCGGCGTGCGCGCCGCCATTGATGATGTTGATCAAGGGAACGGGCAGCACCTGCGCCTGCACGCCGCCCAGGTGGCGCCATAGCGGCAGCCCGCTGCTGGCCGCCGCCGCATGCGCCACCGCCAGCGAGACGCCCAGCAGCGCGTTGGCACCCAGCCGGCGTTTGTCGGGCGTTCCGTCCAGTTCAATCATGGTCTGGTCGATGTCGGCTTGCTGCGCTGCATTCGCGCCCAGCAGGGCGTCGCGCAGTTCGGTGTTCACGGCGCGCACCGCGTCCAGCACGCCACGGCCAAGATAGCGGCGCGCATCGCCGTCGCGCCGTTCCAACGCCTCGTGGCGGCCGGTGGACGCGCCCGATGGCACCAAGGCGTGGCCTTGTGCGCCATCGGCCAGACGGACCCGCACCTCGACGGTGGGGTTGCCGCGGCTATCCAGCGCTTCGTGTGCGTCGATGTCGATAATCGTCATGAAGAAGACTCCTGATTGTCAGATAATTGAAACTTCGTGGAAGGGAAAGGCGTCGCGACGGCACGCTGCTGGGAATCGACTGTCGTCGCTGATTTCTCGTCATCCTAGGAAATCTGGCCATCCCGGAAAATGCAGTTTTTCTATTCATGCGTCAGTTTTTCTGACCTAAGGAACCGCCGTGCGCCAGTTGCCGCCGCTATCCGCCGTCCGCGCGTTTGAAGCCATCGCCCGCACGGGCTCGGTCACTCGTGCAGCCGAAGAGCTGTGCCGTAGCCATGGCGCGGTCAGCCGGCACTTGAAGCTGCTGCAAGCGCACGCGGGCGTGCCGCTGTTTGACAAGGAGGGCACGGGGCTGAAGCTGACGCAGGCGGGTGCGACGTTCTACGCGGCGGTGCGGTCGTCGTTTGATCAGTTGGAGAATGCATATGAGCGGCTGGCCCGCGAGGCGCAGGGTCCGGGCCTGCATGTGGCGTGCAGCGCCACCTTTGCGATGCGATGGCTGGTGCCGCAATTGGCGGTGTTCTATCGCGACCATCCCGATATTCGCATCCGGCTGTCCATGACTTCGGCTCGCGAAATGCGCAACGAAGGGGCTGACTTGCTGTTGGCGTGGGATCTTTCCGGCTATACCGATGCTGATCAGCGGCGGGCGCTGATGCTGGCGCCGGTGCGGTTCGGCGCGGTTTGCACGCCAGACTATGCCCGCCGCAAACCGGCCGACCGCGTGCGGATCGCGCATGAGTACACGTCCAGCGCATGGAATCAATGGGAAGCGATCACAGGCGAACCCGTGGCCCAGGGCGGGCCGTTGGCGTTTCCGCATACGCATCTTTGCATCGAGGCCGCGTTGTCAGGGCTGGGCGTGGCGCTGGTGGAACGCCGCCTGATCACCCGCGAACTGCAAGACGGCGCGCTGACGGCGCCATTCGGGTTCGTGCCGTTCGCGGGGGGCTTGCGCGCCTTGCCCGCCACGGGCCGAGGCGGCTCGGCGCAGGCCGATGCCTTCGTTGCCTGGCTGCGGGCCGCGCTGGCGGTGTCCGCCGCGTAGCCAAAAGTCGTTGGCATGGCGCGGCCAGTTGGTATGCTGATGCATCGCTTTGCCGGAGTCTTCATGCCAGATACCTTGCAGTCCGCCACCCGCTCCGCGCTGGCGTCCGACGCGCGCCGCACGCAGTTGCGGCGCATGAAGATCGCTGCGCTGGCTTTGCTGGTGGCGATGGTCAGCGGCTTTATCACCAGCCACGCCATGGGCGGGCAGGGCGCATGGGCGTGGGTGCGGGCATTTTGCGAAGCGGCAACGGTGGGGGCATTGGCCGATTGGTTCGCCGTGGTGGCGCTGTTTCGCCGGCCGATGGGCCTGCCGATCCCGCACACCGCCATCATCCCCAGCAACAAGGACCGCATCGGCGACAACCTGGCCGTCTTCGTCCGCGACCACTTCCTGGACCCCGACACCCTGATGGAAAAGCTGCGGGTATTCGACCCCGCCGCGCGCCTGTCCCGCTGGCTGATCCGGCCGCGTCAGGCCCATGCCTTGAGCGACGGCGCGCGCCGGGTCGCCTTGCAGACGCTGGACTTGCTGGACGACCAGGCGGTGCGCGGCGTGATCCAGGAATTCGTGGTGAAGAACCTGCGGCGCTGGGACGCGGCAGGAACGGTGGGTGAGATCCTGGGGCTATTGACGCGCGACGGGCGCCATCAGGAGCTGCTGGATGCGGCCATGGAGCGTTTGGGCGGCTATCTGGGGGAAGACGATGTGAAGGAACGCGCATCGGCCTTGCTGGTGAAGTTCGCCCGGAAGGAATGGCCGCGCATCATCGCTGCCGTGGACGTGATCAAGTCGGTGGACGGCATCGCGGACAATCTGGCCGACAGGCTGGCGTTGGCGCTGGTGCAGGAAGTGCGTGACGTGTTGTCCGAACCCGATCATCCGGTCAGGCGCGATTACGAGGCCTGGGTGCTGAACTACATCGAACGGCTGAAGACCGACCCGGCCTTGTCGGCGCAGGTCGAGGACCTGAAGCAGCGGGCCATCGACCATCCCAAGGTGCAGGAATACGTGCAGGGGCTGTGGGACGACATCCATGCGGCATTGCGGCGCGATCTGTCTGACGAGGATTCGGCGCTGGCGCGTCATCTGGAAGGCGCCTTGCTGGCGCTGGGCCGCAAGCTGGGCGAAGACCCGGGCTTGCGCGACGCCATCAACAACCATGTGCTGGGCAGCGCCCGCCGCCTGACCGGCCGCCTGCGCATCGGCGTCACGGAACATATTTCACGCACCGTGAAAAATTGGGACGAACGCCATCTGGTCGATGAATTGGAACTCAGCGTGGGGCGCGACCTGCAATACATCCGTTTCAACGGCACGCTGGTGGGCGGGTTGATCGGCGTGGCGCTGCACGCGCTGGTGCTGCTGGTCAATCGTTAACAAGCCTGATCGCTTGTATCAGGAACGAAGATTGCTGGCTCACCGGGCCGCGCCGGTGCTATTGTCATCTGCGCTCAGGGCCTGGGCAGGGCAGTTCGCGCCAGGTCGGGCATCCGCACTTCGCGTGCATGATTCCAGGAGGCACTTCATGAAGAAAATCTCGATGCTTGTGGCGGCGCTGGCACTGGCGGGCGCTTCGGGCGCCGCGGCGGCCGAAAACGTCACGATGTCATTCCTGACCGCCGACGGCATAGGCAAGAGCGCCGGCACGATTTCGCTGAAGGACACCAAGGGCGGCTTGCAGATCACGCCGAACCTGAAGGGCCTGCCTCCGGGTGAGCACGGCTTCCATGTGCACGAGAAGGGGTCGTGCATGCCGGGCATGGTCAACGGCCAGCCGGCGCCCGGTGGCGCGGCTGGCGGCCACCTGGATCCTCACGGCACCAAGGCGCACAAGGGGCCGATGGCGACCGATGGCCACCAGGGCGATCTGCCCTTCATCGTGGTGGGCGCCGATGGCACTGCCAAGAAGGCCGTGGTGGCGCCGCACCTGAAGCTGGCCGACGTGAAGACGCACGCGGTGATGGTGCACGTGGGGGGCGACAACTACAGCGATACGCCCGCGCCGTTGGGTGGCGGAGGCGGCCGCCTGGTCTGCGGCGTCGTCAAGTAAGCGCCAGCATTGCACGGGCATGCTGCGGCGGCACGGTCAGGCCGTGCCGTTGCGGCCGTGCAGCCGAAAGCCTTCGCGGCCGGCAAGCCGGTCGTAGTAGGCGGCTACCGCGGGCAGGGCGGGTTTGTCGAAGGGCGTGGCGAACCACCGATTCACCGATAGCCCGACGGGAATGTCCGCCAGCGAAAATGCGTCGCCCGCGACATAAGCGTCCGTCAGCGCGAGGCGCTGTTCCAGTATGCCCATGAAGTGCGTCCAGCCCTGACAGGACGCCTGGATGCTGGCCGCGTCGCGATGTGCCGGCGATTGCCGCGCAAGCGCCATGAAGGCGTAGCTCCAGGACCGGTTCAGGTCGGTTGCCTGCCAATCCATCCATTGATCCACGCGCGCGCGCCGTTTTGGCTCGGCCGGATAGAGCCCTTGGCCGCCGTATTGCGCGGCCAGGTAGCGGATGATGCTGTTGGATTCCCACAGCACGAAGTCGCCATCCTGGATGACGGGCACCATGGCGTTGGGGTTCAGCGCCAGGAAACGCGGGTCGTCGGTGGCCTGAAAGCCCGCGCCCCATTCTTCACGGGTGTACGGCAGATTCAGTTCGTGGCAGGTCCAAAGCACCTTGCGCACGTTGATGGATGAGGCCTTGCCCAGAATGTTCAGCATCTTGCGGTGGGCCGGAAGGCCGGAGGAATAGCGCGTGGCGTGGGGATGCAGGCAGTCTAGCGGCCGGCCGAGCCGGCCGCCAGATACAGATTCGCGTTCCGGCGTGCGGAACAGCGTGGCTGGCGCCGGGTTGCCCTTCAGGCTCCCACCGCGTCGGGTTGACGGTCAAGCCGCAGCACGGGCGAGGCGAACAGCACCAGGAACTGCACCAGGAATCCGGCCGTGGAGACCCATAGGCAGGCATCCAGGCTGACGCGGGCCGCCAGCACCGCGCCGATCAGCGCACCGATGGGCCGGGCGCCGAACGTTGCCGTCAGGATCACGGCGGACACGCGCCCCAGCAGCGCATTGGGCGTGATGGCCTGGCGCAGCGTGGTCGTGGTGATGGTCCAAAGGATGGGGCCGGCGCCGAACAGGAAGAAGCCAACCCCCGCCCAGATGCCCGAGGGCCATGCGAGCGTCGACAGCAGGATGACGCTGGCAGCCAGTGCCGACAGCGGCCCCAGGGCGATCATCGCGCCAAAGGGCAGACGGCGTGCCAGCCAAGGCGCGGCCAGCGCGCCTGCCAGCATGCCGCCACCGTAGATGCCCAGCGTGATGCCCACGCCGGCGGCGGACAATCCCAGGCGTTCGATGGCGTAGACGACATACACGGCTTGCAGCACGAACCAGGCGGTATTGAAGAACACGGCGGTGATCAGCACGGGACGCAGTAGCGGATGCGTGACGACAAAGGCTGCGCCGGCGCGCAGTTCGGCCAGCACATGGCGGCGAACCGCCGGCTTGGGCGCATCAGGGGGCAGCCCCGCCAGCAGCACTGCGGCCAGAAGCGACAGCGTGGTGGCAATCACATAAGCCATGGACGCGCCCATCCAGCCGACCAGTGCGCCGCCCGCCGCAGGCCCTGCGGAAAATGCGCTGCTGCGTGCCAACTCCAGCCAGCGGTTGGCGGCGGCCAGATCCGTTGCCGGCACCAGCCTGGGCACCAGTGCCGGGGCCGCCACGTTATAGGCGACCGTGCCGACCGCGCCCAGGAATCCCAGCGCCGCCAGCCAGCCCAGCCCAAGCCCGCCCAGCCACAGCAGGGCCAGCAGGCCCAACAGACTGGCGGCCCGCACGCATTCCGCTGCGGTCATCAGGATCCGGCGCGACATCCGATCCGCCAGCACCCCGGCAGGCAGGGACAGCAGCAGGAACGGCAGCGTTTGCGCGGTTTGCAGGTAGCCCGTCTGCGCGGCCGTGGCGCCCAGCGCCAGCACGGCAACCAGTGGCGCCGCCGCCAAGGCCATTTGTTCAGAGAACTGGGCGGCCAGATTCGAGGCGGCCAGGCGGCGGAAGGCAGAGGGCAGGGCAGGCATGGTCGACGCCATCAGGCGCTGGAAACGACAAGGGCACGATCATGATCGTGCCCTTGCGGGTTCGCACTCCGGTCCTTGCGGCCCCGGGGCGTATTCAGGCCATCAGGGGATCGACGGGTAATCGCCGTAGCCGTCCGGCCAGGGCGTCAGCACCTCATACCCCGTTTCGGTCACGACAACCATGTGTTCCCATTGCGCCGACAGCGAACGGTCTTTGGTGACCACCGTCCAGCCATCCGGCATTTGCTTGGTTGCCGGTTTACCGGCATTGATCATGGGTTCAATCGTGAACATCATGCCGGGTTGCAGCACCATGCCCTCGCCGGGACGGCCGTAGTGCAGCACTTGCGGGTCGTCGTGGTAGATCTGGCCGATGCCGTGGCCACAGTATTCGCGCACGATGCTGAAATGTTCACGGTGCGCGACGGTCTGGATGGCATGGCCGATGTCGCCCAGGGTGGCGCCGGGCTTGACTGCCATGATGCCTGCGCGGGTGGCTTCGTAGGTGGTGTTGACCAGGCGGCGGGCCAGCGGGCTGGGCTGCCCCACGTAGTACATGCGGCTGGTGTCGCCAAACCAGCCGTCCTTGATGACGGCCACGTCGATGTTCAGGATGTCGCCGTTCTTCAGTACCTTGGCCGACGGAATGCCATGGCAGATCACATGGTTGACCGACGCGCAGATGGTCTTCGGAAAGCCGTGATACCCCACGTTCGCGGGAATCGCCTTCAGCACGTTCACGATGTACTCGTTGCAGATGCGGTCCAGATCATCGGTGGTGACGCCTGCGCGCACGTGTTCGCCGATCATGTGCAGCACTTCCGCCGCCATCGCGCCGGCCTTGCGGGCCATTTCGATATCGGCGGCGGACTTGATGGAAACCTTCTTCGCCATTTACGCGGCCTCCTGCTGGGCACCGTCCGGTAAGCGCCGGGACAGGGACGCGATGGTGAAGCCTTCGCTTTGTTCAATGCGGATCAGCAATTGGCAGATGTCCGCGTGGCGCAATTCGGGATAGAGCTCGGACAGCATGCCGATGCGCATCCAGTGTTCGGCCTGGGAATTGATCGAGCGGCTGAGGGCGCCGCTGGCGACGCGCAGATTCTCATGCATCTGCTCGGAGATTTTGACGAGACCCATGGTGCAGGTGATCCATATATGGTTTGTATATGAAACGTATGGTACTGCGGTCAAAGGGGTTGCGCAAATCGTCGCGGCTTATGTCCGGCTATACCGGAGATTCGTGGTGGGCTGATCAGCGCGCTTTGGGGCGCGACGCTTTCTTCGGGGTTGCAGCCTTGGGCGCGGGCGCCGTGGCAATGTTGATTTGCTCCATCCACATCAGCGCGTCCGTGTACGACAGGAATTGCTGCAAATAGCCGGGCGACAGTTCGCGCATCAGGGACAGCGCGCGGTGCACCAGCTGGTTGGAATTGAGCGGGCCGGCGTTCTTGTGGACTTGCTCTTGGGATTGGCGCACCTGCCGGTCGGCGCTGACCCGCGACCAAACGCCTCGGAAATACTCCAGCATCTGCACGTCGGGGTAGGCTGCGCGCAGGCCCAAGGCGTCGCGGGTCCAGGCGGGGGCGCCATCGGGCGCGTCCGGGTGGGCCAGGTAATCGATCAGGGCGGCCAACGCGCCGGGGGCGATTTCGTCGGCGCTGTTGGCTTCGTCCGCGACGGCGGGGCGGGTATCCAGCGCGGCTTCGTATGCGCGCAGCAGCCCAGCCAGCTTGTCATCCAGCAATTGACGGGCTGGGCCCTCCAGCCCGGCAGTTCGCCGCGCCATCGCGTCCAGGAAGCGGAAGCGCACCGGGTCGGCGCGGTCGGCTCCGCTGTCGCGCCAGGCGTCCAGCGTGGCTTGCGCGTCCCAGGCGCCGACGTGGCTGCCGTCACTGCCCATGCGGTTTTTCCGGCTCGTTGGAGGGCTTGGGAATCGGCGTGATCTCCACGCGGCGGTTCTTGGCGCGGCCGGCTTCGTCGGCGTTGGACGCCACGGGTTGTTCCGAGCCGAAGGCAGCCGCGAACACGGAAGGCGAGGGCACGCCTTCGTCGATCAACGCGCGAGTGACCGTCAAGGCGCGCTGCGCCGACAGATCCCAGTTGTCCGCAAAGCGGCGGTTGCCTTCCCGCACTTGCTGGTCATCGGTATAGCCGCTGACCATCAGGATTTCATCGTGCGTCTTCAGATACGCGGACAGGGGCTCGATCAGGCTTTTCAGGACTTCGCGGCCTTCGGGCTGCAATTGGTCGGAGTTCAGCGCGAACAGCACGCTGCCGCTGATGCCGATGCGGCCGTTGATCAGCGTGACGCGGCCTGCCGCCAGCGGACCCGCCAACGCCTGCTCCAGCGTTTCGCGCCGCTGCGTTTCTTCCTGTCGTTGCTTGACCTCTTCTTCCAGTTGAGTCGACAGTTGCAGTTGCACGCCGATCACGCTGACCAGGATCAGCACGAAGGCGCCCAGCAGTACCGACATCAAGTCGCCGAAGACGGCCCAGACCGGCGCGGTCGCCTCTACGCCGCCGTCGATGTCGTCGCTCATGCGGCTTCCGCTCCGGCGGTGGCGCGCTGGATGGCCAGCTGTTGCAGGTTTTCGATGATCTGCTTCTGCGACATCAGGCTCAGGTCAACCACTTCCCGGGCCTGCGCCACGTAGTAGGACAACTGCTCATCACCGCGTGCGATGGACTTGTCCAGCGCGGCTTCGATGCGTTGCAGATGGGCCACCAGCTTGTCATTGAAATCGCCGAACAGCTGAACCGCAGCGCCGAAGGATTCGCCCAGGCTGGCGACTTCCACGGCGCTGCTGGTCATTTGCGCGGCGACGTCGGTCAGCTTGCCGGTTTCGGCTTCTACGCGGTCGGTGAACTGCGTGCCCACGCGCTCCAGCAATTCGGCCGACGAGGCCACCAGCGCGTCTACGGCGGTGCGTTGCTCGGCGGCGGTGTGGTTGACGGCGTTCAAGAGCGTGTCCAAGGTGCCCAGCAAGCGGCTGCGTTCTTCCAGCATGTCGTTGTCGCGCACCATGCTGTCGGACAGCTTCTGGCGCAGTTCGCCGATGACCTCGGCGGCGGCCTTCGGCGCTTCCGAGGCGGCTTGCACCAGACGGCCGATTTCGGCGATGGTGTCACTGGCATGTGCCTGCGTTTGCGTGGTGATGTCGTTGGCCGTCTGGGCCAGCGTGTCGCAGATCTGTTGCTGCTGGCTGGCGGTGGCGGCGCCGGCCTGTTGCCATTCCTGGCGCAGCGCGTCGGCCATGCCGGCAAGCTGGGTGGTCCAGGCGGCCAGGCGTTCGTCGTCCTGTGACGCCAGGGTCGTTTGCAGGTCGGCGTGTGATTGATCCAGCGTCCGCAGGAGCGACGCCGCATGTTGCTCGAATGCGGCTGCGGCGGTTTCCAGCGCCTGCCGGTTGCCGGCGGCCAGCTGTTCGCCGACTTGCTCCTGGCGGGATTGCGCGTCGGTCCAGGCCTGCGTGACGTGGCTTGCGGCCGCTTCCAGGCGTGCCGACACGTTTTCCAGCGCGCTGGCTTGCGCCACGGTCTGGGCGGTGACATCGCGCGTGGCCTGGGCCAACGTGTTGCTGATGGCCTGTTGACGGTCGGCGGCCTGAACGCCCGCCAGTTCCCATTCCTGCCCCAGCGCATCGGCCATCGCGGCCAATTTTGCAGTCCAGGCGGCCAAGCGTGTTTCGTCTTTCGCGGCCAGCGCGGCTTGCAGGTCTGCCTGCGACTGGTCCAGCGTGTGCAACAACGCGGCCGAGTGTTGCTCGAACGCAGCGGCCGCGGTGGTCAGGGCTTGCTGATTGTCGGCGGCCAGTTTTTCGCCAACCTGTTCCTGGCGAGCTTGCGCGTCGGTCCAGGCTTGCGTGACTTCGCGTGCGGCCGTCTCCAGACGGGCCGCGACGCTGTCCAGCAAGCGGGCTTGCGCGTCGGTCTGGGCGGTGACGTCACGGGTGGTCAAGGCCAGCGTGTCGCTGATTTCTTGTTGGCGGGTCACGGTGTGATCGCCCGCGGCCTTCCATTCCTGGCCCAGCGTGGCGGCCATCGCGGCAAGCGTGCCGGTCCAGGCGGTCAGGCGTTCGTGGTCCTTGGCGGCCAGTGCGGCATGCAGATCCGCGTGCGATTGCTCCAGGGTGTGCAGCAGCGCGGCCGAGTGCTGCTCGAAGGCAGCGGCCGCGGTCGTCAAGGCTTGTTGATTGTCGGCGGCCAGCTTTTCGCCGACCTGTTCCTGGCGAGCCTGAGCGTCGGTCCAGGCTTGCGTCACTTCGCGCGCGGCCGTCTCCAGACGGGCCGAGACGCTGTCCAGCAAGCGGGCTTGTGCTTCGGTCTGAGCGGCGACGTCACGGGTGGTCAAGGCCAGCGTATCGCTGATGGCTTGCTGGCGGGTCACGGTGTGATCGCCTGCGGCCTTCCATTCCTGGCCCAGCGCGGCGGCCATTGTGCCAAGCGTGCCGGTCCAGGCCGTCAGGCGTTCGTGGTCCTTGGCGGCCAGCGCGGCGTGCAGGTCCGCGTGCGATTGTTCCAGCGTGCGCAACAGCGCGGCCGAGTGCTGCTCGAAGGCGGCAGCGGCGGTGGTCAGCGCCTGCTGATTGTCCGCGGCCAGTTTTTCGCTGACCTCTTCCTGGCGGGACAGTGCGGCATTCCAGCGCTCGGACACACCATTCGCGGCGTTTTCCATGCGCGTCGACACGCCTTCCAGCAAGCTGGCTTGTGCCGCCGCCTGGGCGTTGATGTCGCGCACGGTCTGGGCCAGCGTGTCGCCGATGGCTTGTTGGCGGTCGGCGGCTTGCGCGCCGGCCTGCTGCCATTCCTGGCGCAAGGTGGCGCCCATGGCGCCCAGCGTTTCGGTCCACGCGGCCAGGCGTTGCTGGTCGCGCGATGCCAGATCGGATTGCAGCAGCGTGTGCGATTGGTTCAGCGTGCGCAGCAGCGACGCGGAGTGCTGTTCAAAGCTGGCGGCGGCCGCGGTCAAGGCTTGCAGGTTGTCGCCGGCCAGTTTTTCGCTTGCGCGCTCTTGCTGTGACAACGCGGAAGTCCAGGCATCGGACATATTGCCCGATGAGGCTTCCAGTCGTGCGGCCACGCCGTCCAGCAGGGCGGACGAACGTTGCTCAAAGGTTTCGGCAAATCGGTCCAGTGACGCGCGCAGATCCTGCGCCAGCGTTTCGCTGGTGCGTTGCTGGCCGGCCAGGGCCTGGTTCCAGATATCGGCCACGTTGGCGGTGGACGCCTGGAAGCCCGACGTCAGGCTGCTCAACTGTTGTTGCACGGCTTGCGTCACCGTGTCTTGCAGGCTGGCGGTTTCGCGCGACAGGCTGGCCATCGTGGCTTCCACCACGGGCTGCAAGGCCACGCCCGCCGAACGCGCGCTTTCCGCCACGCCGTCTTTCATGGACTGTTCCATCACGGACGCCAGCCGGGCGTAGGCCGCCTCGGCCTTGCCCTGGAACGCATCCTGGCTGGCCAACTGCCGGTCGTTAATGGACTGCGTCTGCTTCTCCATGTTTTGCATCATGGCTTGCAGGCGGTCCACCAGCGTGGGCATGGCGTCGGCTTGCCGCTGCATCACTTCAGCCTGCCGTTGCAGCAGCTTGAAGGATTCCTCGCGCTGATAGCTTTGCGAATAGACCCGCAGGGTCGTCGCGATCTTGGTGTCCAGCAGTTGCGCGGCCTGCACCCGTTCGCGGCGGCACAGCGCGGCCAGCAGGCCCAGCATGGCGGACGTGGCCACGCCAGCGATTGACGTGCCGAACGCGAAGCCCAGACCCTTGACCGGCGCGGCCAGCGATGCACGGATGGCGCCCAGGTCGGTCGCGCTTTCCAGCGCCATGCCCGTGCCGCGCAAGGTCACGACCATGCCCAGGAACGTGCCCAGCATGCCCAGCAACACCAGCAGACCGACGAGGTAGGGCGTGAGTGCCGGGCCGGGCAGGCCGACCCGTTCGCCTTCAACCCGCAGCCGCGCCGCATTGCGCAGGCTGGGATGCAACTGGTCCAGCCAGGAACCCAGGCTGGCTGGCGCCTCGGATAGGCCGCCGGCCGATCGCGTCAGGCTGGAGGTGGCTTGCTGATAGCGCAGCAACTCTAGCGTGCCGGCCAGGTAACAGACGCCAATCAGCAGCGTCACGGCCAGCGCCAGCGGGTTGGTGCCCGCATAGCCTGCGCCAATCCAGCCCACGACGGCCAGACCGGCCAGGAAAACCACGAAATTGATCAGATACTTGGACATAGTGTCCCGGTTAGCTGGCGCGAAGGGCGGCAAGCAGCCCTTCGACCGGTTGTAAACGAACATCCAATTCGGCTAGCAGGACGCTCCGCATATCCTTGCGGAACACGTCCAGCCATGCGCCGGGTGTAATCGGTGCGGCCGCGGGCGCCGGGGCAGGCGTCGCGGCGGTTGCGGACTCGGCATCCGCGTCTGCGTGGACTGGCGTATCGGCGTCGGCCGGGGCCAACGCTGCTGCCTCGGCCAGACGCAGACGGTCGAAATGCCCGCCAAGCAACTTCGGGATGGCGCCCAACAAGGCGCGTTCCTTCGGCAGCAGGGCGCGGTCCATGATGGCATCCACCACCGCCAGGCGCGTCATTTCGCCATTTCTGGCTGCGACCATGCCGCGCAGACGGCTGCGCAGATTGCCCACGCTGGTTTCCATCGTGTGCTGCAACGATAAATACCGCTGCCGGAAATTCGAGTAGTCGGCCTCGGCTTCCGCAACGGCCGCCGACTTCTTGGCCGGCGCCTGTCCTGGAACGAGCCGCTTGGCGACGGTCGCCGCCGTATCGCTGGCGATCGCGTCCGCCAATGTGGTCCGGACACGCACGCACTCGCGTTCCTCGGCACTGCTGAAGGTTCGCGCGCCGGGAGCAATCACGGGCGGACTGGTATTCAGGGCCGCGGATAGCGCGATCGCATCCGTCCAGCCGAGCCACTGGCTCAGATGGTCTGAAAGCGACTGCCTGGATTCCGGAACGTCGACATCCGTCAGGCGAGTCAGCAAGCGAATGAGCGTCGGGCCGCTTAAACCTGTGCGCTGTGGGGCTTGCAACATACCACCAGAGTCAAAAAGGGGGGAGTTTACACGCTGGCGGCAGGGGAAAGGGGGCAGGGGCGGGGCCGCCCGCATAAAAATGGGGCCGCATCATTGCGGGGGCGCAACAGTGTGACGGCGAATGGGGGTGGTAGATTAGTTTCCAGGGCCTTCCCCTCCCAGGAGCGACAGCGTGACGGCAGTCCCATGGATTTCATGATTTCAACCGCCTCGCGGGCGTTGGCGGCGGGTGATCCGCTTGGCGCGCTGAACGTCGTTGCGTTGCGCGAGGACGCACCGGCCTTGGCGTTGCGTGGCATCGCGATGGCGCAGTTGGGTGACTTCGTGCGGGCGAAATCGCTGCTGCGCCGTGCCGCGAACGCCTTCGGCGCCACCCATGCCATCGCTCGCGCCCGATGCGTGGTGGCCGAGGCCGAGGTGGCGCTGGCCTCGCGCGATCTGGCGTGGCCGGAAAAATCGTTGGCCAGCGCGCGCGCCACGTTGCACGCGCAGGGCGACACGGCCAATGCCGTGCATGCGGCTCACCTTCAGGCCCGCCGGCAATTGTTGACCAGCCGTCTGGAGGACGCCGACCAGTCACTGGCTGGCGTGGAGGTGGCGGGACTGCCGCCCGCGTCGCGCGCGATCCACGAATTGATCTTGGGCGGCATTGCGCTGCGCCGTGTGCAGGCCGAGGCCGCCAGCGCGGCATTGTCCCGCGCCAGGCAAGCGGCGCGGCAAGCGGCGATTCCGGCCCTGTTGGCGGAAGTGGACCATGCATTCCAGGCGCTGCAAGCCCCGGCCGGCCGCTTGATCGGGCAGGGCGGATCGCGCGACGTGTTGCTGGGCGAAGTGGAAGCGTTGTTGGCATCCCCGTCGTTGATCGTGGATGCGTGCCGCAATGTCTTGCGCCGCCAGGGCCAGACGGTGTCGCTGGCCAGTCGTCCCATCCTGTTCGCGCTGGCTCGGTTGTTGGCGCAGGCGTGGCCGCAAGAGGTGTCCCGTGAACGTTTGATTGCCGAGGTCTTCCGGACGGGCTTTCAGGACGATTCGCACCGGGTGAGACTACGGGTGGAAATCGGGCGGCTGCGCGCGGCGATGCGTCCGCTGGCAGGCGTCAGCGCCACGAAGCACGGTTTTGTCCTGAAGCCGGCCGACGCCGTGGAGGCCGTGGTGCTGGCCCGCCCCGTCGAGGTCGCCGACCGGGATCAGGCCGCGGTGCTTGCCTGTCTGGCCGACGGCCAGGCGTGGTCCAGTTCCGCCCTGGCGTTGGCGCTGGGCGCCAATCAGCGTTCGATGCAGCGGGCGCTGGATGCGTTGGCGGCGGCGGACCACGCGCAGCCGTTGGGGCATGGCCGCGCCCGCCGGTGGATGACGCCGCCGGTGCGGGGATTCACGACAAGCTTGTTACTCCCGGTGCTGTTGCCCGGTCAGTAGCATGAAGGCTCCTACTGAAAAGGATGCGACCATGAAACGAACCCAAGCCCAAATCCTCCGTGAATACGGCCCTTTCCCTGGTGTCGAGAAGGTGCACGGCGTCACCTATGACGGCAAGCAGGTCTGGTTTGCCGTGGGAGAAAAACTCGTCTCGCTGGACCCCGATAGCGGCGACACCGCACGCACGCTGGAGGTGCCCGCCAGCGCCGGCACGGCCTTCGACGGCAAGCACTTCTACCAGATTGCCGACGGGCGCATTCAGAAATTGGACCCCAAGAGCGGCAAGGTGCTGGCCACGATACCCGCGCCCGGGGGCGGTGGGGACTCAGGCATGGCCTGGGCCGACGGCGCCTTGTGGGTTGGCCAATATCAGCAGCGCAAGATCTATCAGGTCGACCCTGATACGGGACGTGTGCTGCGCACGATCGATTCCGACCGCTATGTCACCGGCGTCACCTGGGTGGAAGGCCAGCTTTGGCACGGCACCTGGGAGAACGATGCCAGTGAACTGCGCCGCCTGGAGCCCGAGACCGGCAAGGTCTTGGAAAGCATTGAGATGCCAGCGGGCGTCGGAGTGTCGGGCCTGGAGTCCGATGGCGCGGACTGCTTTTATTGCGGCGGCGGCAACAGCGGCAAGGTCCGGGCGGTGCGGCGCCCCGGGTAGAATCGGGCCAAGGAGCCGGATGTCGGCTCCACCATTGGGAAACGCATGAAGCTTGCTCCGCTAGGCATTTTGGGAATGGCCGTGATCGGCTTTGGCGCGCACGCCGAACCCCTCACCATTCCGACACCGGACGAGGCGCATGCCGCCGTGCTGACCTTGTTGGGTGATGACCTGCCGGGCATGAAGGGGTCTCAACTGGCCATCGGCACTTGCCTGCCTGCACCCAAGCCGTCGCACAAAGGGCGGGTGTCGTGCACCACCATGTTGCTGATGCCCGCAGGCACGTCGGAGGCGCCCATGGATTTCTATCAGGACGGCGGCAAGTGGGTGGCATCACCCCCGACGAACCTGGAATTGCCCTTTCCGGACCCCAAGCTAGCAGGCAAGCGCTGGGTGGAAGGCAAGGGCAAGCCGTAGCCGGCGGGAGCCGCCTGATGCTTACCCTGCCTCCGGCCCCGGCACTGTCTGCGTGGGTGCAAGGCTATTGGTTCATTGAGGATCTGGCCGGCATGCATGCGGGGCGGCCCATCCACACCAGTCCGATTCCGTTGGCGGTGCTGTCCGTCAACATGGGCCGGCCCAACGCGGCCGAAGACGGTTCACTGGTTCCGCATGTGTCGCTGTTGGGCTTGCAGTCGCGCGCCCGCCGATCTTTCCCCACGGTTGCCGTGTGTTGTGCTGGCGCACGATTGGAGCGGGCTGACCGAACCCACGATGCGTTTGGCCGAACGCTATGCCCGGCTGGGCTACGTCTGCTTCGCGCTGGATGCTTACGGCAAGGGCGTGCGCGGTGATCCGCTGGGTGATAACGCCGCGCTGATGGATCCGCTGATGCGGGACAGACGCTTGTTGCGCCAGCGCTTGCTGGCGGGGTTCGAAGCGGCAAGTGGATTCCCGGGCGTTGACCCGGCGCGGATGGCCGCCGTGGGATATTGCTTCGGCGGATTGTGCGCGTTGGATCTGGCGCGAGCCGCGCCACCGAACCTGTTGGCGGCGGTGAGTTTCCACGGCGCGCTGCAAGCGCCGGGCGCCGTCCCGCCACGCCGCATCGATGCCAGCGTGCTGTTGCTGCACGGCTGGGAAGATCCGGTCGCGCCGCCGGCCGACGTGTTGGCGATTGCCCGCGAATTGACCGACGCTGGCGCGGACTGGCAATTGCATGCCTACGGCCATGCCTTGCACGCCTTCACGTTTGACGGCGCGGTGTTTCCCGAGCGCGGCATCGTCTACGACCGCCGCGCCGATGTCCGTTCCTGGGCGGCCATGCGCGCGCATCTTGACGGGGTGTTCAGGCAGTAGGGGGGCGCAGCAGCACGTCCTCATAGAACGCGCCGATGGGCAGGTCCAGGTCGCGGACCTGAATTTCCAGCACCCAGATGCCATCGCCGGGAATGAAGTCGGCGTTGGCCAGCCGATGCTTTCCGTACAGCGCATGCGGAAAGTCCGACACCCGATGCCCGGCGATATCGTGCACCAGCGCACAGCCGTATTCGTGCGCATAGGTATCGGCCAGGTCATACAGCGCTTGCCCCGTCAGCCCATCCAGCCAGGCCAGCCGTGTGCGCCGGAAGACGTCGCGGGCAGCTTGCGCGCATCGCTGTTGGTCGGCGTCGGCGCCGGTCAGGAAGGTATCGCCATAATCGCCTTCGTAGCCGTCCCAGACCGGGCCGATATCGACGACGAAGATATCGTTGTCGCCCAGAAGGCGGCTCCGGTCGGTGGGTTGGACCGCCGGAGACTGCGAGTCGGCGCCGAATCGGACATAGGTGGGGTGCCAGTTGTGCGAGGCGCCCATGCTGCGCAAGTGTTGGTCGGCCAGAGCGATGGCGTCGCCGGTGGTGATGCCGGGCGTCATCAGGGCGGCAATCTCCCGCACGGCGTCCATCGAACGCCGGCGCGCTTGCAGGATGCCGTCCAGCGTGAAGCGTTCGCTGACGCGCTCCCACGGGTGCGGCGCGGGGGGCGGTGATGCAGGGCCTGCGCCAGCAGGGTCGGCCGGCAAGAAGGCCTCGGATTGGAATTGCCCTTCTGGCAGGCCAGCCGCGCGCAAGCGGGCTTGCGCCTGGCGAACCATCGCGCCGTTGCCGCAGGCGTAGACCCGGGTGCGGCTCCAGTCGTGGTTCGCGTCCGCGGCCACGTCCTGCACATAGTGGCCGCCGTTCGGCTGGGCGGGTGCGTCACCCGACACCACGGGATGCCAGCGGAAGATGCCATCCTTGCCTTGAAGCGCGTTCAACAGGCCGCTGGCATAGCAGTCCTGCGATTCCCGAGCGCCCCAGTAGAGGGTGACGCTTTGCACGCTGCGGCTGTCGATGGCGGCCATCAGAATGGGGAAGACGCCGGCGAACCCGGTGCCTGTTGCCAGCAGCACCAGGTGGTCTATTCCTTCGGGGCATGTCGCGGGCCAGATGCAGGCGCCATGCGGGCCATCCAGCGACAGGGCGTCGCCCGGCCTCAGCGCCGTTAGCAGGTGGTTCGTGAACGTGCCGGTGGGCGTGCGGCGGATGTGGAATTCCAACCGCTGCGGCCCCGTCGCGCGGGGCATGTTGGCAATCGAAAAGCAGCGGTGGCTGCCATCTTCCAGCAGCCATCGCACGTGCTGCCCTGGCTGATAGTCAAAAGCGTCGGCCCCCTGGACCTCGACGATCAGTTCGGTCACGTCCGCCGTCAACGGCCGCCGCGAGATCACACTGGCCAGCCGGCGTTGGGGCGCCTTGGCGGGTGCGTCCCAGTGCGTGAACCGCAGCGTCAGGTCGCTGGTGGCGCGGCATTGGCACATCAGCAATTCGTCTTCCGCTGGCACGTACGAGCGCTCGTTTGGCGGCGTGATGCGTGCGTAGTTCCCCTCCAGCACCTGTGCCCGGCAAGACCCGCACTCGCCTCGCTGACAGGTAAACGGAACGGGCGTGCCATCGGCCAGCGCGGCGTCCAGGATGGACGCCTCGCCGTCCGTGGCAAACACGCCAGAGGGCAGGGTGATGGTGTAGGACGGTGTCATGGCGGGTTCCAGGTGGCTGATGGGCGGCAAGCATCCGAAACGAAATCTACCGCTAGAATGGCTTATTCAATAGGGCCATATTGTTAATAATGAGCAAGCCACTTTCTGTTCGGAAAAAGCAGGAATCCAGTCTGGATCTGCCACAGGATTCCCCGCGTGCTGGCGAATCCAAGCAGTCCTGGGTGTATCGGCAGATTCAGGAACGGATCCTGAAAGGGGTATTGGCATCGGGCGCGCGCCTGCCTTCCACACGCAGCCTGTCGCAACGGTGGCATGTCTCGCGCTCGACGGTCGAGGCGGCCTATGACCAGTTGCGTGGTGAAGGCTATACGACGGGCGCCGTGGGGTCGGGGACTTACGTGTCGGCCGTCATCCCGGACAATTTCTTTCGCCGGGGCCTGCCGGGTGATGCCGGTTCCGGCGCTGTGTCTGGCCCGTCCACCCTGCGCGCGATGCCGTTGCCCCCCGCCAGGCTTGAACCGCTGTTCGCCGCTAGAACCGCCGACGCGGCGCTGTTCCCCATGGCAACCTGGCGCAAGGGCCTGATGGTCAGCGCGCAGCGCGTCACCCCCGACCAGTTGGCCAACGAGGAATCACAAGGCTGGCTGGCGCTGCGCGAGCAGATCGCGCGCTATCTGGGCGCGGCCCGTGGGATTTCCTGCGATGCGGATCAGGTCGTGATCCTGACCGGCATCCGTGACGGGCTGGACCTGAGCGCCCGCATCCTGCTGTCTCGGCAGGACAAAGTGCTGGTGGAGGATCCGGGGTATCTGAACGCCATGCCCTTGTTCAGCCAGTTCACGTCACGGGTGGTTCCCATTGCTATCGACGAACACGGCTTCTCGGTAGCCCGCGCCCGCCGGCAGCGCGGCGTGAAGCTGGTACATGTCACCCCCGCGCACCAATCGCCCACTGGCGTCACGATGCCGGTGTCGCGCCGACTGGAACTGTTGGCGTGGGCCGAGCAGGCGGACTGCTGGATCATCGAAGATGATTACGACAGCGAATTCAACTACGACAGCGCCCCGTTGGCAGCGCTGAAAAGCCTGGACACGGCGGATCGGGTCATCCACTGCGGCAGCTTCAACAAGACGATGTTCAACGCGCTGCGCATCGGCTACGCGGTGGTGCCGAAGCGATGGGTGGCGGCCTTCGCGCGGGCACGGCACACGACCGGGCGGTCCAACAGCATGATCGAGCAGATGACGCTGGCCGGCTTCCTGGAAGACGGCAGCTTTGCGCGCCACGTTCGCAAGGCCCGGGCCGTGTATGCGCAACGGCGCGATCTGGTGCTGGACCTGTTGGCGCAGGCGGCGGGCGGCGAAGCGTTGCGTGTCAGCGGGGACCAGGCCGGATTTCATCTGGTGTGGTGGCTGCCAGCGGGGGTGGACATCGCGGCCTTGCTGGACAAGGCGCGGGCAAAAGGACTGGCGTTGCAGTCGGTCGCGGACTATTGCCGGCGCGTCGTATTGCCACCGGGGCTGGTGATCGGCTACAGCGGGCAGGATGAGCCAGCGCTTCGGCGGCAGGGGGCGCTGCTGCGCGGATTGCTGGCGGACGCGCAGGCATTCCCGCCAATGCCGTAGTCCCTCTGTCTAGGGTAATTCCTGACAACAAGCTGATTGTCAGCGGATAGTCAGAAAGGTTTAATCAACAAAAAGTTGCAAAGCGGTCGCAGTCCCGGCACCGGGAAGCTCGCAGCAGGCGTTTCTCTCGTGTCCATGCAGGTGCAGTCACTACAAGCTGTTCCGTGTAGTCCACCAAGGAGACAACAAGCCATGCAACACGTCACCAAGCCCCGCCGTAAATTCATTTCCGGCGCTGCCGCCGCGGGCGCCGCCGCATTGGGATTCCCCGCCGTCACCCGCGCGCAGAACGCGCCCATTACCCTCAGATTTCAGAGCACCTGGCCCGCGAACGACATCTTCCACGAGTTCGCGCGCGATTACGCGCAGAAGGTCAACGACATGGCCAGTGGCCAGTTGAAGATAGAGGTCTTGCCGGCGGGGGCGGTCGTGAAAGCCTTCGACCTGCTGGACGCAGTGTCGGCCGGCACGTTGGACGGCGGCCATGGCGTGGTGGCCTATTGGTACGGCAAAAACACCGCCGTGGCGCTGTGGGGCTCGGGACCCTCCTTTGGCATGGACGCCAATATGCTGCTGGCCTGGCACGAGTACGGCGGTGGCAAGGAATTGCTGACGGAAATCCAGAAGGCGATGGGCGTGAACGTGGTGTCCTTGATGTACGGGCCGATGCCCACGCAACCCTTCGGTTGGTTCAAGCGCCCCGTGACCAAGGTCGAAGACGTGAAGGGCGTGAAGTTCCGCACCGTGGGGCTGGCCATCGACATGTACACGGCGATGGGGGCGGCAGTGAACGCCTTGCCTGGCGGCGAGATCGTGCCGGCGCTGGACCGCGGCCTGCTGGACGGGGCCGAGTTCAACAATGCGTCGTCGGATCTGGCGCTGGGCTTCCAGGACGTGTCGAAGATCTGCATGCTGCAAAGCTTCCACCAAAGCGCAGAGCAGTTCGAGGTGCTGTTCAACAAGGCGAAGTACGACTCCTTGCCCGCGCACTTGAAGCATGTGTTGAGTTATGCGGCCCAGGCCAGCAGCGCGGACATGTCCTGGAAATCGGCCAACCGTTATTCGCAAGATTACGTCAAATTGCAGAAGGACCACAACGTCAAGTTCTACAAGACGCCTGACGCGATCCTGCAAGCGCAGTTGAAGATCTGGGACGAGATGATCGCCAAGCGCTCGGCCGAAAACCCCTTGTTCAAGAAGGTGCTGGATTCGCAGCGGGCATTCGCTGAACGGGTGGGGCGCTGGCATGGAGACGTGTCGGTGAATTACCGGATGGCCTACAACCACTACTTCTCGCGCAGCGCCAAGCCGGCCTGACGCCTCTCTGCCTTGCCGGCCGCGCCGCTGGCTAGCCGTCCCAACTGGGGCAGGCTGGCGGCGCGTGCGCGCAGGGCACCCTGCGGCTTGTCCAGGACGCCTGATGATCCGACTCATACGTTTGATTGACCGTATCTCCACTTTTGTCGGGCAGGCTTTTGCCTGGTTGATCGTCGTGCTGGCCCTGCATGTGTGCTGGGAAGTGGCGGCGCGCTATCTGCTGAACCGGCCCAGCGCCTGGGCGTTCGACATGCAGATGATGTATTACGGCATTCTCTTCATGATGGCGGGCGCCTACACGCTGGCCAAGAACGGCCACGTGCGGGGTGACATCCTTTACGGCTTCCTGTCGCCTCGGGTACAGGCCGGACTGGACCTGATCCTGTTCATCGTCTTCTTTTTCCCCGGGGTGATCGCACTGGTCTGGGCCGGCTGGTATTACGCCGGCTATTCGATCGCCATTGGCGAGCACTCGTCGCTGATGGCCGACGGGCCGCCGATCTATCCCTTCAAGGCGTTCATTCCGGTGGCCGGCGCCTTCCTATTGCTGCAAGGCGTGGCCGAGGTGCTGCGCTGCGTGCTGTGCCTGCGGCGCGGCACGTGGCCATCGCGCGAAGAAGACGTCGAGGAAGTGGACGTGGACAAGCTCAAGCAGATGGTGCACGTGAAGGACGAAGACATCGCCCGATTGGACCGCTATGTGACGACCCCCAGGGAGCCCCGCTGATGAAGATCCACAAAGCGTTGTGGTTCGGCCTGTCGTGCATCGCGGTGGTGTTGCTGATGATCGCGTTCCTGACGCCGTGGGGCGAGTTGACCACGGGACACATCGGCTTGCTGATGCTGGCGCTGATCGTCGTGGCGATCATGCTGGGGTTTCCGACGGCATTCACGCTGATGGGCATGGGTGTGCTGTTTACCTTCATGGCGTACTACATGCAGAGCGCGGACGCGGGGCGCTCCATCGGGCAGACGCTGGACCTGATGGTGCAGCGTACCTACGCCACGATGACCAACGATTCCCTGATCTCGATTCCGCTGTTCGTGTTCATGGGGTATCTGGTCGAACGGGCCAACCTGATCGAAAAACTGTTTCGATCCATGCACTTGGCGCTGGCGCGCTTGCCGGGCGCATTGGCGGTGGCCACGCTAGCGACGTGTGCGATCTTCGCCACGGCGACGGGCATCGTCGGCGCCGTGGTGACGCTGATGGGGTTGCTGGCGATGCCGGCGATGTTGAAGGCGGGCTACAGCGTGCGCTTGACGGCCGGGGCCATCACGGCGGGCGGTTGCCTGGGCATCTTGCTGCCACCATCGGTGATGCTGATCGTCTATGGCGCGACGACCGGGGTGTCGGTGGTGCAACTGTACGCCGGCGCACTGTTTCCCGGCATCATGCTGGCGGGGCTGTACATGCTCTATGTGATCCTGGTGGCCAAACTGCGCCCGGACATGGCGCCGCCGCTGCCCGCGAGCGAGCGCGGCGTGCCGCTGCCGCCCGAAACCCAGGCCTTGGCAGCCACGGGATACACGCGGGCCATGACGGGCATGGTGGCCGCGTTGTTCAAGGGCCGGCGCAACCACGATGTGCCGTTCGGTTTTCTGCTGCGCAATATGGCGACAGCGCTGGCACCGCTTGCGCTGACGGTGTTGCTGGTGGCGGTGGTGCACCACGGGGTGACGCGGCCGCCGGTCGTCTACGACATCCCGGCGGAACTGCAACTGGGGGCGGGCGGCTTCGATTCCGGTCTGAGCGAACCGCTTGCGGATGGCCTGGCGGAACCGCCTTCGGACGAATTGGCCGAGCCTCCTGGCTCGGACGGCGGGGCCGCAAGTCTGGCTGAACCGCCGGGCACGCCTATGGCGCCAGTTGCCGCCGGGGCGGCCACGGCCGCCGCACCCGCCGTGCCGGGGGGGAACGCCGAGTCCTTGCCCGCGCCCAGAGGGTTCTGGATATTCGCCGCCGTGTGCGCGGTGATGTTAGTGGTGTTCTACGCGGCGTTGACGTGGGCGCGGCTGGAAATCTTCAAGATGCTGATGTCGTCGTTCTTTCCGCTGGCCGTGATGATCGCGGCGGTGTTGGGCTCGATCGCCTTCGGCTTGGCCACACCCAGCGAAGCCGCAGCCATGGGGGCGATGGGAGGCGCCTTGCTGGCGCTGGCCTATCGGCGGCTGAACCTGCCGGTGCTGCGCGAATCGGTGTACCTGACGGCCAAGACCACCGCGATGGTGTGCTGGCTGTTCGTGGGGTCGTCCATCTTTTCCGCAGCGTTCGCGCTGCTGGGCGGCCAGCGCATCATCGAAGACTGGGTGCTGTCGCTGGGCCTGACGCCCATTCAGTTCCTGTTGCTGGCGCAGGCCATCATCTTCCTGCTGGGCTGGCCGTTGGAGTGGACCGAGATCATCGTGATCTTCATGCCTATCTTCGTGCCGCTGCTGAATGCCTTTGGCATCGACCCGCTGTTCTTCGGCCTGCTGGTGGCGCTGAATCTACAGACCGCGTTCCTGTCACCGCCCGTGGCCATGTCCGCGTTCTACCTGAAAGGCGTGTCGCCGCCCCATGTGACGTTGAACCAGATCTTCCTGGGCATGATGCCCTTCATGGGAATCCAGGTGGTGGCGATCTTCCTGTTGTACATGTTCCCGGGAATCGGGATGTGGTTGCCGACGGTGCTGTATCGCTAGCGCTGGCGTGATGTAACGGCTGTACGCAAATGCACATGGTTTGAGACGATGAGCCCGGGTTTTGGCGGTGCCAAACCCGGCCGGCCGCCGTATCATGTCGCCGTTGCTCCGAGCCGGATATTCATCAGGCAAACCTGTCATAGCGAACCACAAAACATGATCGCGAAAATCCAGAACGTGCCGAAATGGCTGTTTTCCCAACTGGGCCAGCTGGTGATCGCCGTTGGCCTGCTGTCGCTGGTGTTCAACTATGCCTATCGTTTCACCGTGGACCGGGAGATCAATTCCACGCCTTTCTACGTGACCACGGTGGTGCTTGGCCTGATCGCCTTCCTGATCTTGCGCAAGGACTATGTGTTTGTGAATCGCTATGAATTCAGCGATGCCGAGATCACGGTGCAAACGTTGTTGGGGGTGAAGAAACGCTATGCGACATCCGACTACGAGTTCGTTCCGTCGCTGCACAAGGCGCTGAATCTGCCGGAACAGCGCGCGTCCTTGTCGTTCTATATCCGCGACGCAAAAACCAAGAAGAACATCAGGAACTACTCGTGGACGGGGTTTTCGCCCGAGGACTTCCAGGCCGCCTCGCGGCTATACGGATATCGCGGCGAGACGGATTTCAGCCAGAAGGACTTCGGCAAGCGCTAAGCCTGTGCCGATGCACCCGCGGATTCACTCCGTGACCAGATAGGCCGCGCCGCCCGGTTTCAGATAGGGCGTCAAGTCCTTGAACGGCACGGTGGCGTGGGTGCCCAGGCATACCCCAAGCGCGTGGCCGATGCCCGATATCGACAGGCTGATCTCGCCCGGCGTGGTGACGCCCAAGGCCAGGTAGTCGGGCCAGAAGTCCGAGCAGCTTTGCATCGAATCGTCGTCTGCCAGCGCTGAATCGGCGCTGGCGGGAAGCTTCTTGCGCGCGTCGTCCATCAGTTTGATCAAGGTGGGGCTTTCGGTGGCAAAGCCATATTCGCCCGGTACGTAGGCCGCGAAGATGCGGTTCCAGTCCAGGTATTCGCCGCGCAGCAGATCGAACGTGTAGGGGTCGAAATGATTGTCAGGGTGCGCGCCGCCGCAATACAGGCTGCCAGCTTCGGTCACGGTCAAAAGGGCCGTGGACAACCAATCGACCTGGACGGCTTCGTCGTCATAGCTGCCTAGCGTGCCCGCCGCCGGATTGCCGTCGGTATAGGCCGATGCCATGCACTGCAAGGCGGCCAGGCTTTTCTGCCAGTGGCGTTGTTCAAGCAGGTGGTTGACGCGCGTGATGACCTTCGGGTCTGGGTGGCGGCTGAGTCGGGGATAGGCGAACTTGGTGCGCGGGTCGACCCACATGCGGTAGGCGACGGAGGCGGTGCCGATGTCTTGCCCGACAGGCTGGGCATGGCCGGCCAGCTTCAAGGTTTCATAAGGCGCGCTGGCGGTATTGATGTCGGCCTGGGCGTCGATGCCGCTGCCCATGCCGCCGCTGATGGCGTCGGTCACGGCCTGAACGCTGCCCGGCGCCACGTTGTCGGGGTCATATTCCGCAACCCGGCGCAGGGTGAAGCGGCGCGTCTTGCCGGTGCGGATGTCGGTCCATTGCCCTTGATAGCCATCGGCGTCGCGCGTGCCTTGCCAGGCTGCCGCGGCGGTAGCTTGAGGCGAATCGGATTCCGGGTCCAACTTGGCTTGCGCCAGGTCCTGGAATAGCCGGGGTTCGTATAGCGCCTTCGCCAAGCCCTTTAGCGGAATATCCACGCCATGCTTCGGATAGAAGTAGCGGCCCGTCAGTGTGCCGTCGGCGGTTGCCTGGGTGTCCAGTTCCATCACGATGTCGCCCGCGCCTTGCAGCGTGCCGGTATAGACCGTGCGTGGCGCCGCCAGGGCGGGCGAGCCGATGTGCGACAGCGCGATCAGCGTCGCGGTCACGGGTAGGGCGCGGCGCAGGCGGGCGAGTAAATGGAACATGTAGGAAGGATCCCAGGGCCTGGACGGCCGGATAGTCATGTCGGCAAAGGGCTGGCGCTCAGTCCTGCGTGGCGCCCGGCGTGGCGGACAGGGTGACTTGCCCGAACGTCATCCAGACATAAGCGGTGTCGGATGCTTGCGCGCGGTACGTGCCGGACGCTTCACCCAGGCGCATGGCCACGGCCGTGAATTCCCAAGCCAGGGCGTCGTCGCACTGGACTTTGCGATGCGTGTAGGCCGACAAGCCGTGCGCGCGCCCGAATGCCAGCGCCAGTTGCGCGTGCTCGGACAGTTCTGCGGGAACGGACGGGTGGTCCCAACCCCACAGGAAGCTGCCGTCGGCGCTGTTGGACGTGCCGACGATCTGCACGGGCGCGGTCGCGGTGATGCCGCCCGGCAGTTGGAAGACGATGCTCTCCTGATCCATGTCGACGGACCAGTGCTCGGCTTCGTCCAGATGCCAAGTCGCGCAATGCGCGCTGGTGGCCGCCTGCATGCCTTCCAGGCTTTGGGCGATGAAGGCTTGAACGTCGAAGGGGGCGGCGGTGTCGGACATGGTGAATCTGTTCCAGGAAAAGGGTGGTCAGGATGATAGGGCAGATTGGCCGGCGGGGCGCGGCAGAACGTAGACGGCGGTTTGCCGGCCGTAGTGCGGTTCAAGCACCCGGAATGCAAATCCCAGCTTTTCCAGCACGCGCTTGGATGCATGATTGTCGGGCCACACCACCGCGACCAATTCTGGCACGTCCAGCGTGCGCCAGACGTAGCCGCAAAGTTGGCGGCCGGCCTGAGTGGCATATCCCTGGCCCCAGGCAGCGCGGCAGAAGCGATAGGCGATCTGGATGCGGCCGTCTTCCCCCAACGGCACCAGGCTGATCCAGCCGACCGCCAGATCATCGGCCAACACGGTCCAATGGCCAAGCTCAGTACGGGGTTCTTGCAGCCAGGTCAGCAGTTCCTGGTGCCGCGCCTCGGTCGCGGGCTTGACGCCGGTACTGTGTTGCATGACGGCCGGATCGGCCTCCATGGCAAGAATCATGGGCACGTCTTCGGCCTGGATTCGGCGCAAGGTCACGCGGGCGGTAAGGGCGGGCATGGTCTCTGGCAGGAGGGAAGGGGCAGCCCCGATGATAGCGGTTGCTGCCGCGCCGTCGAACTTGCGCATTAGTAGTTAGGCGCCTTATTATATTCGCCTTGCACCCATCAGGAAGCCGTCATGCAGGATTCTTCACCCATGCTTGAACGCAAGCATCACGCCTTGCTGGATGAGGCCACGCGACGTGGCTTGTCGTCTGCCGACGATATCGGCCTGTGCTTCCAACTGCTGTCGCTGGCCAACGCCATCGACCGCGATTGCGCGGCCCGACTGGCGCCGCGGCAATTGTCGGAAGGCAAGTTCGTGCTGCTGTTCCTGCTGCATGAGCAGGCAGACGGCTTGTCGCCGCACCAGCTGGCTGACGGGGCGGGGGTCACGCGGGCAACCATCACCGGATTGCTGGACGGGCTGGAGCGCGACGGCTTTGTGCTGCGGCAGGCTGCCAAAGGCGACGGCCGCAAGGTATCGGTGATGTTGACGGCCAAGGGCAAGACGGCGGCGGCCAGGCTATTCAAGGAACACACGGATTGGATCGGCTCGCTGTTCGCGGGGCTGAACAAGCCGGACAAGGCGCGGCTTGGCGATCTGTTGTCGCGCGTGTGGCGCGGCACCGACACGGGTCGCGCCGCCATGCAGGAGAGCAAGCCATGACTCCACGGAAGACAGCGCCGGCCAAGCCGTCGGGGCGCGGCGTGAAGGACATCAGCGCGGCGCGCTTGGCTGAACTGAATGCGGGGGCGCCCGCCTTGACGCTGACGGAGTGCCTGGCGGTGGACTTCGCGGCGTTGATGCAGACGGTGGTGCCGCAACGGGATGGCGACGCCATTGATGCCATGCGTGCGCAGGCCGCAACAGGTATTTCCAAACGCATGGCCTTGGCGGCAAGACTGCTGACTGAACAACAGCCGGGCCAGCATTTTGAGGCGCGCTTGACGTCGCACCCGTCCGACACGGTGCGCGGTTGGGCCTGCTTCATGATTGGCGCGCAGCCGGATGTATCGGTAGCGGCGCGGCTGGAGCGCATCCGCCCCTTGGCCGACGATCCGCATTTTGGCGTGCGTGAATGGGCTTGGCTGGCGGTACGCCCGGCGCTGGCGGCCGAACTGGATGCGTCGATCGCATGCTTGCGTCCGTGGACAGCGGACCCGTCCGAGCGCATCAGGCGCTTTGCCAGCGAAGTCCTGCGTCCGCGCGGTGTGTGGTGCACGCATATCGCGGCGCTGAAGGCCAACCCGGCGATGGCCTTGCCGCTGTTGGAACCGCTGCGCGCCGATCCGGCGGTCTATGTGCAGGATTCCGTGGCGAACTGGCTGAACGATGCCAGCAAGGACCAGCCAGACTGGGTGCGCGCATTGTGTGCCAAGTGGCTGGCCGGTGAGCCATCAGCAGCGACCGAACGCATCTGCAAACGCGCGCTGCGTTCGATCGGCGCCTAGCTCGGCGTCTGATCACCGCGTCTTACAACTGGCTCATGCCGCCGTCCACAATGATCTCTGTGCCCACGATAAAGGCAGACTCCGGAGCGGCCAGGTGCAGCACGGTGGACGCCAATTCTTGCGGCGTGCCGAAACGGCCCAACGGGATTTGGGCCTGGATGCCCGCCGCCGTCTTTTCCAACACCTCGGCGTCCAGGCCCAATTTGCCGTAGATGGGCGTGGATATCGGCCCCGGGCTGACCACATTCACCCGGATGCCGCGCGGCAGCAGCTCAGCCGACAACGTTTTGGCCAGCGAGATCAGCGCGGCCTTGCTGGCGGCGTAGATGGACGAGGCAGGCATGCCGATATGGGCGTTGATGGAACCGTTCAGCACGATGGACGCGCCAGGGTTCAACAGCGGGTCCAGCGCTTGCAGCTGAAAGAACACGCCTTTGATGTTCGTGTTGAAGGTCTGGTCCCAGAGGTCTTCCGTGGCCTCGGCCAAGGTCGCGAATTTGGCGATGCCGGCATTGACGAAAATGGCGTCCAGGCGGATGCCGGCGGCCTTCAGTGCGTCCGCCAAGGCGGTCGCCGCGCCGGGGGCGCCAGCGATGTTCTGGATGGCCAATGCGTTGCCACCCAGGCTGGCGCGGGTGGATTCCAGCGCGGCCGCGTCGCGGCCGGTGATGATGACGCGAGCCCCTTCGGCGGCAAACGCCTGGGCGGTGGCCAGGCCGATGCCGCTGGTGCCGCCGGTGACCAATACAGTCTTCTGTTCAAAACGGGTCATGGTGATCTCCTAGGGAGTCATTCGATAAGGTGTAGCCATGATGCGCCTGGGTTGGCGCCGTGTTGTACGATCTTTCCGACGAACACGTTCGGAGAAGTTGCACATGTTGACGGCCAATGAACTGGCATTGCTGGAGGCCATCCGCGACAGCGGCAGCCTGTCGCGCGCGGCGGTCAAATTGGGCAGGGCGCCATCCTCGGTGTCGCACGCGGCCCGCCAACTGGAGGAACGATTCGACGCGCTGCTGTTTGACCGTCGCCGCTATCGGCTGCAACTGACGCCGGCCGGCCAATTGCTGGCCGAAGAGGCCGCCCGGCTGATGCTGGACGTGTCGCGCCTGACGCAGCGCGTCAAACAGGTGGCCAGTGGCTGGGAAGACCGGCTGCATATCGTCAGTGACGAGATCCTGGAATTTGAATTGATGTCGCCGCTGATCCAGGCATTCGACCGGCTGGATTCCGGCGTCAGCCTGCGTTTCACGCACGAAGTGCTGGGCGGCACCTGGGAGGCGTTGCGCGAGGGCCGGGCTGATCTGATCGTGGGGGCAACGAACGAACCCCAGTCTATGCCGAATCTGCAATGGGCGGAGCTGGGCGCGATGGAATGGTTGTTCGCCGTGTCCCCGCGCCATCCACTGGCCAAGATGAAGGCGCCGATCAGGCAGGACCAGTTGCAGCAGCATCGGGCGGTGGTGGTGGCGGATACCTCACGCGGCGCGGCGGCGCGAGGGTACGGCCGGGTAGGCGGTCAGGCGGTGCTGGCCGTGCCCAGCATGCGCGCCAAGATCCTGGCGCAGCGCGATGGGCTGGGCGTGGGCTGGGTGCCGCGTCACCGCGTGGCCTCGTTGCTGGCGCGCGGAGAACTCGTGGAAAAAGCCACCGAGACGCCGCGCGAACCCAATCTGCTGTATCTGGCCTGGCGCGGCGGCCACGAGGGGCGTGCGCTGCAATGGTGGCTGGACCAACTGCGCCAGCCCCGGATGGCGCAGACCTTGATGCGCGGAATTGATGCGTTCGCCTAGAGGCCGGTAGCCACGTATCGCCGATCCACGGGGGGCCGATGCAGGTCTTCGTTTTAGCGCGGCCCATCGCGGATCAGGCGCCAGCCTCGGCCGCCAGCGCGGCTTGCACGCTGGGCCGCGCCTCGATCCGGGTCATATAGGCCGGGATGGCAGGCCAGCGTGCCAGGTCCATGTCGAATAGCGCGGCCCAGCGCAGGACGGTGTATAGGTAGGCATCCGCCACGCCGAACTGGTCTGCGATCAGGTACGGATGCGCGGCCAGTGCGCGCGCGGTGTAGTCCAGCCGCTTTTCCAGCCGCGCTTGCCACCATTGCCGGGCGGCGGCAGGCAGGTCCCGATTGAACAGCGGGCCAAAGCCGCCGTGGATTTCGGCGCTGATGAAGTTCAACCATTCCTGCAAGCGGCTGCGGTCCCAGCTGCCGTTCGCGGGCGCCAGCCCGGCGTGCGGTTTCAGGTCGGCCAGATACTGAACGATGGCCGGGCCTTCCGTCAGCACCTGCCCGTCGTCGCGTTCCAGCGCTGCAACATACCCCTTGGGGTTGATGGCCAGAAAGTCCTGGCCGTCAGCGGTGCGCTTGGTCTGGTTGTTCACGCGGACAAGGGAGAAGGGCAGGTCCAGTTCGCGCAGCACGATATGCGGCGACAGCGAACACGTGTTGGGGGCGTAGTACAGCTTCATGGGTTCATCCTTGGGGCAATGAAACCCCAGCTTGAGGCCGCCCAAGGCATCTGTAAAATTACTTTTCCAGAAATATGACATAAGGGTAGCTAATGCCATGATGAACCTGATGCATTGGCGGCTGGTGCTGGCGGTTGTTGATGCGGGCAACATCACGCTCGCCGCCGCCCAGGTCGGCATGACCCAGTCCGGCGCCAGCCAGGCCATCGCGCAGTTGGAAGACACGCTGGGGGCGCCGCTTTTCACACGAGAGCATCGCCAGACCGTTCCGACCGCGCTGGGGCTGCGCGTGGCGGATGAGGCCCGTGTCATGCTGGAGGCGCTGCGCCGCATCCAGTCCTTGTCCGGCGAGGCGCGGGGCGAGGCGGGCGGCACGCTGCGGCTGGCCAGTTTTCCGATGGTGTTCTCGACCGTGCTGCCGCCGGTGCTGCGGCGCTTCCGGCAACTGCACCCTGCGATCGACGTGGTGTCGTTGGAAGCGAGCGACGACGAAGTTGAAACGCTGCTGGCGGCCGGCACCGTGGACGTGGGCGTGGTGCTGAACCCGGCGCCGAACCGACGGGCCTGCCCGCTGGGACAGGACGAATGGATGGCGGTGCTACCGGCAGCCCATCCGCTGGCGCGTTCCGGCAGCGCCATCGCGCTGGCCGATCTGGTCGCGCAGCCCTTCGTGCTGGCAACGGGCGGATGCAGCGTGCATGCGCAAAGCCTGGCGGCAAGCGCCGGCTTGGCCATTGCGGACTTGCGCGCCACGGTTCGCGACTGGACCAGCGCGTTCGCCTTGGTCCGGGAAGGCCTGGGTGTGACGCTGGTGCCCGCACTGACCTTGCCGGAAAATCGCCGTGGCCTGCGGGTCATGCGGCTGGCGTCGCCGTTGTACCGATCATTTGGGCTGGCGGCGTCGGCGGGGGCGGCGGGCCGCGGCCCGGTCCAGGCGCTGTTCGGCATGTTGCAACAAGATGACCAGGCGGGGTAGTTCAGGCATGCGGACCCGTTGCGCCTGTCATGGCTTGGACATGGCGCTGTCATACGCTTCTGCGCTTTCGCCCTGACATTGCAGGAACTCCCGCATGCTTATCCGCACCGCCACCCTGGACGACAGCGCCGCCATTTCGGCGTTGCTGAGTCAATTGGATTACCCAGGCACCGAACGTTTCCTGCTGGGAAAAATCGCGCAGCTGGCATCCCACCCTGATGCGCGGCTGCTGGTCGCCCAGGATGAGGCGGGCCAGTTGCTGGGCTTCATTGGATTGCACTTCATGATCCAACTGGCGCTACCCGGCGATTTCTGCCGCATCACGTATTTCTGCGTAAGCGATGCGGCGCGTAGCGCGGGGGTGGGACGACAACTGGAAGCCGCGGCCGAGGCAGAAGCCCGCGCGCGCGGCTGCGACCGCATCGAAGTGCATTGCCACGAACGCCGGACGGACGCGCACCGGTTCTACTACCGGCAAGGGTACGAGGAATCGCCGAAATATTTGATGAAGCGGGTGTCGCACACGCGATAAAAATCTGGCTTGCCTCCTTGCCGTCCGTAAAATCCAGCCACTAGCATCCAACGCGGCTTGTCCGCGTACAACAAGTCCAAAGGACGGATATGGAAGAGACAAGGCAAGACGCGCCCCTGGATTGGGCGTCGCTGGTGGACGACCTGAACAAGCTGCTGCGCTTGAAGACCACTGTCATCGGCATGAAGCTGTTCGAGGACGAAGCCGCCATGGCGGGCGTGAAGGGGTTGCGGCGGCCGCAGGCCACGCATACGACCGATCAGATTGTTGGCATGGCGGCACGGCTGGGCTGGACGGTGGGGATTACCGGCGATGACCTGGTCGGGTCGCAATGCCGCGCCGTGGTGGGGTTGGGGCCGCAGGACGAGGCGTGGAAAAGCGGCAAGGACTACGTGGGCGTCTGGCATGCCACCGAAGCCGATGCCCGGGCACGCCAGGAGGCTTTGTCCTGTGTGCCTGCCGGCAAGTACCGGGGGCTGGTGGTGTCACCGTTGGCCTCGGGCCGCCTGAATCCGCCCGACATATGCCTGGTGTACGCCACCCCTGGCCAGATGATCATTCTGATCAATGGCCTGCAATGGAAGAACTACCGGCGTTTTGACTGGAGCGTGGTGGGCGAGACGGCCTGTGCGGACTCCTGGGGCCGCGCGCTGGCCACGGGCGAGCCCAGCTTGTCCTTGCCCTGTTTCGCCGAACGCCGGTACGGCGGCGTGCCTGACGAAGAAATGCTGATGGCATTGCCGCCCCGTTATCTGCCGGTGGCGATCGCGGGCATGAAGGCGTTGGCCGCCAACGGGCTGCGCTATCCGATCGCGCCTTACGGCATTCAGAACGATGTGCGCGCGGGCATGGGCGTGAGCTATGCGCAAGCGCCCAAGGCCTAGCTGGCGTCTCGCAATGCAGCCGCCAGTGCGCGGGCCGCAGGCCCCAGGGGCAGGTCGATGCGATGCGCCAGATAGGTTTCGGTGGCGACCTGGCTTGCGCGGCCCAGGCTGTCCGTGGGCAGGCGTCGCAGCCGGCCTTCGGCCAGATCCCGTTCCACCTGCCATAGCGGCAGGCGGCCCCAGCCCACGCCCGCCAGGATCAGCGCATGTTTGGTGTCCTGGCCGCTGACGCGGCACGTCTGGGGCGACAGCACCGCAAAGTCGCGTCCTTCGGTCAAGGGCGACGGGTCGGCTTGCACGATCTGCAAGTGGTCCGCCAGTTCCGGGGTGCCCAACGCGGCACCCGCATGCGGGTGGTGGGCCAGGGGATGGGCGGCGCTGACGACGGCCACCATCTGCACCGACGACAGCGCCTGCACGGCGATGCGCGGGTGGCGGAAGTGTTCGCCCGCGATGATGCCCAGCGTGTGGCTGCCGGTCAGCAAGGCATCCAGGGGACCGCCCAGCGGCAGCACGGTTACGCGGGTGGCGACGGTCGGATAGGCGGCACGCATGATGTTCAGCGCGGCGCCCACCTGGGTGATCGGAAACAGCGTGTCGACGACCACCGACAACGCCAATTCCACCCCTTCGCCCAGGCCCTGCGCACGGGCGCGCAGGGCATCCACGCGCAGCAGGATGTCGCGGGCGTTGGCCAGCAAGGCCTGGCCTTGTGGCGTCATGACGGGCCGATGGCCGCTGCGGTCGAACAGCGTCACGCCCAGTTGCGCTTCCATGTTGGCGATGGCGTGGCTGACCGCGGACTGCACGCGGGACAGGCGGCGCGCGGCGGCGCGGAAGCTGCCGGTATCGGCCACGGCGGCGAACACGCGCAACTGATCCAGGGTAAGGGCGTCTATCATCGTCCGCTTGATCTCGCTTGATCTATTGAATCGATCAGTTTCATCAAAAGATTATCACTTATCAGAATCAGTCCCGGCTGGCATGCTGCCGGGATCATGGGGAAAGAGAGGGTGGCATGAACCAGAGTGAAACGCGGTGGGCCGGGGTGCTGGCCATTGTGGGCGCGGGCGTGGTGGCGTCGTTGCAGGTGGGCAAGGTCATCATTGCCGCGCCGCTGTTGCGCCAGGACATGGGGCTGGACCTGGCCTCGATCGGCACGTTGACCGCGGTTTTTTCGATACTTGGCGTGATCGGCGGAATTGCCGCTGGCGGCGTGATCGCCCGTTTTGGCGCGCGGCGCATGATGCTGTTGGGCCTGATGGCAACCGCTCTGGGCACGGCGCTGGGCGCCCTTGCGCCAGGCTATGGCGTATTGCTGGCTTCCCGCGTGATCGAAGGCCTCGGGTTCCTGATGATCACGGTGGCCGGGCCTGCGGCCTTGCAGCGCATGGTGTCGGCGTCCAACCGCGATTTCGCCTTTGCGCTCTGGAGCTGCTACATGCCGACGGGCATGGCCATCGCGATGCTGGCGTCGCAGGCCTTTGACCACTGGCAGGCGTACTGGTGGTGCGCGGGTGTAGCGGTGGTGGTGGCGCTGGCCTGCGTGGCGGCGTTGGCGCCGGCCACCCCCGGCGGCGCCAGTCTGTCCTGGCGCGGCATGCGGCAAGACACCGCGGATACGCTGGGCGCGGCGGGGCCGGTGCTGCTGGCGCTGTCGTTCACGCTATACAGCCTGATGTTCTTTGCGCTGTTCACGTTCCTGCCGGTGCTGCTGATGGAAAAGCTGAGCCTGTCGCTGGCGCAAGCGGGCTTGTACAGCGCGATTGCCAGCGCCGCCAACATCATCGGAAACCTGGGCGCGGGCATGTTGCTGGCGCGCGGCTGGCGGCGGTCGACCTTGATCGCTTGCGCCAGCGTCACGATGGGCGTGGTGGCGCTGTTGATTTTCCGATCCGTGCTGCCGGCGATGCCGACGTTCCTGCTGTGCGTGCTGTTTTCCGCGGCGGGCGGCCTGATCCCCGCCACGCTGCTGGGCACCGCGCCGCTGGTGGCGCCGCGCCCCGCGTTGACGGCGGCATCAGTGGGGCTGGTGATGCAAGGCAGCAACCTGGGGCAGGTCATCGGCCCGGTCACGGTGGGCGGGGTGATCGACCGCTTTGGCTGGGCGTCGGCGTCCTATGTGGTGCTGGCGGCCGGCTTGGCTGGGCTGGTGATCGCGGCCTGCCTGCGGCGCGTGCGCGCGGCGGGCCTGTAGTGGCCCGGAGGACCCTGCGCCGGGAGGCTGTTGGCGAAGGGTCATGAAGCAGGCCTATCATGGAGACCGATTCTGTTGGAGCCGCCATGCATACGCCTGCCACCCGCCTCGTCATCTTTGATTGCGACGGCGTTTTGATCGATAGCGAAATCATTGCGGCGCGCGCCCAGTCGCGCGCGCTGGCCGAACACGGCATCACCATTACCCCCGAAGAAGCCGCCCACCGGTTCGCGGGCATTCCGGACGCCGATATGTGGCAGACGCTGCAAGCGGAGAACGCCTGCGCCTTGCCCGAGGGCTTTGCGCGGCAGTATGCCGACCGCTTGGAAACCACGTTCAGGCAGGAACTCAGGGCATTGCCCCACGTCCACGAGACCTTGGCCACGCTGCGCGAACGCGGGCTGGAAATCTGCGTGGCCTCCAGCAGCACGCCGCCCAAGCTGGAAGCGGCGTTGCGGCTGGTGGGCCTGTGGGACGCCTTTGCGCCGAATGTGTTCAGTACGGCGCAGGTGGCCAAGGGCAAGCCCGCGCCGGACGTCTTCCTGTTTGCCGCGCGTCAGATGCGCACTGCCATCCTGGACTGCGTGGTGGTGGAAGACAGCGTGCCGGGTGTGCGGGCGGCTCGCGCTGCGCGCATGCGGGCCGTGGGGTTCGTGGGCGCGTCGCACAACGGGCCGGATCAGCGGCAGCGCCTGCTGGACGAAGGCGCCTCGGACGTTATCGACGACCTGAGCCTGCTGCCGGACCTGCTGTAGTCACGCCGCCAGGGGAACCGGTTCAGGCTTGATGCGCACGGCGCGCAGCACGCCGATCACCAGGCAGACGATGCCCGCCATCGTCAACGGCTCGGGCATCGTGCCGCGAAGGATGAAGGCATAGGCCAACGCGGCCAGCGTTTCAAACACGATCAATTGGCCAGCCAGCGCCGTGGGCAGCCGTTGGCTGGCCTCGTTCCAGCACAGCGTGCCCAGCCAGGATGCGAACAAGCCGATGATGATCATCAATCCCAGGAATACCTCGGGGCGCGGCCCCAGCGGCATGGCGAACGCGCTGCCCGTGGCAGCCATGCCGCCCCATAGCACCGCATAGCCAGCCAGGGCCAGGGGCAGGGTGGCCACGCCCTGCGCGGTGGCCCAGGTGCGGGGGCTGCGATCGGGATGGGCGCGCAGCCAGTCGGCGTTGCGCAGTGGGTACCAGGTCCAGCAGGCCACGGCGCCCAGCGCCAGCAACGCGCCGATGGCGTAGCGCGACAGGTCGGCATCGGCTTCCTGGCGCAGCGCTTGCAGCTCCACCTGATTGACGCAGCCGATGCCCAGCGCGATCAGCGCCAGCGACGGCGCCAGCCGCTTCCAGGGCAGTTTGCCGTCGCGGCGGGCATTGCGCAGATTGGCGCAGATGGCGATCACCACCGGCAGCGTGCCGATGATCATGGTCGGGACCGGCCCGCCCGCACGCTGGATGGCGCTGGCCAGGCACAGGTAGTACAGCAGGTTGCCAATGGCAGCCAGCTTCAGGGCTTCCATCCAATCGGCGCGGCTCAAGAGGCGCAGGCGATGGCGGTCCAGCCAGGCAAGCGGTAACGCGATCAGGCCGAACGCCAGATAGCGCGCCACCGATTGCAGCGCGGCGGGGTATTCCGGCAGCAGCAGCGGTCCCACGAATACCAGCCCCCACATCAGGCCGGCGGCCAGGGCATACAGGGTTCCCGCCCACATACGGTGCTCCAGGTGATCAATGCGCGCAGTCTAGCCAGCGGCGGGCGGGCCGGTCTTGTACCAGATTGCGGTGGCGGGACGCCTAGGCGCGGACCTGCTTCTGGTAGCGGGCGGGCGTGACGCCGTAGCGGCGGGAAAACGCACGGGTCAGATGGGCCTGATCGGTCAGGCCGGCGGCCAGCGCCACCTGGGCAGGTTCGATGCCGGCGGCCAGCAGGCGCTTGGCTTCAAACAAGCGTAGCGCCATCAGCATCTGTTGCGGGGTGGCGTGATATTGCGCCTGGAAGCGGCGCAGGAAGTGGAAGGGGCTCAGCCCCGCCACGGCCGCCAGTTCTTCCAGCGTCAGGCGGCGCGACAGATGGGCGCGCAGGTAATCGACGACCGGCGCAAAGCGCAGCGCGCCTTCGGCCGGCGTGCGGCGGGGCACTTGGGCGTGGCGGCGGAATTCATTCAACAGCGTGTGCAGGGCACTGTCGAAGGCCAGCGGTTCACGCGCTTGCCACAAGGTATCCAGCAACGCCGTCACGCGCTGCGCGCCGGCCCGATCGTGGCCGACGGCCGTGTCGAACCACCATCCCGCTTCGCCAGTCACGCGAGCCACGACGTCCGGGTCGATGTAGACCATGCGGTAGCGCCAGCCGGATGCGGTTTCAGCGCGGCCGGTGTGCAATTCATCCGGATTCATCAGCACGACCGACCCGGAGGGCGCCAGGTGTTCCGTGCCCCGGTAGCGAAAGCGCTCAACCCCGGATTCGATGGCGCCCAGACCATAGGCTTCATGCGTGTGGGGTTCAAAAGCGTGGCGCACGATGTGGGCGCGGTACAGCTCCACGCCGGGCTGGTGCGTCGCGCGCCGAAATTCGGCGCGGTCATTGGGATGGTCGAACGCGGCCGGCACGCCCGTCAGGACGGGCGCACCCGGCTCTTGCAAGACGGCGGGGGCGGGACGCATGCCTGGGATTTAAGCACGGCGGGCCGGGTCTTGCGCTTGCATGTCGCGGGCGCGTGTCAACAGCAGTTCGCGCTCGCGGGCGTTGCGGGTCATGCCTGCGGCGCGCTCGAATTCGGCATGGGCCTCGGCATGGCGGCCCAGTTTGGCCAGCAGGTCGCCGCGCACGCTAGGCAGCCAGTGGTAGTTGGCCAGCACGGGGTCCAAGGACAAGGCGTCAACCAGTTCCAGCCCGGCTTGCGGGCCGAAGGCCATGCCAACGGCCACCGCGCGGTTCAAGGCCACCACGGGCGAAGGCATCACCTGCGCCAGCACGTCATACAGCGCCACGATGCGGGGCCAATCGGTGTCCTGCGGCGTGCGGGCGCGGGCGTGGCAGGCGGCCAGCTCGGCTTGCAGCGCGTAGGGTCCCAGCACGCCGCCTTGGGCGGCAGAGCGCGTCAACGCAGCCAGCCCGCGCCGGATCAGCAGCGAGTCCCAGCGGGTGCGGTCCTGGTCCATCAGCAGCACGGGGCGGCCTTGCGCATCCGTGCGGGCGTGCAGGCGGGACGCTTGCAGCTCCATCAAGGCCACCAATCCGTGCACCTCGCTTTCGCCCGGGGTCAGCTCGGCCAGGATGCGGCCCAGGCGCAGGGCTTCGTCGCAGAGCGCCGGGCGCATCCAGTCATCGCCCGACGTTGCCGAATAGCCTTCGTTGAAAATCAGATAGACGACTTCCAGCACCGAGGCCAACCGGGGGCCGCGGTCTTGCTCGCGCGGCACTTCAAACGGCACCTTGGCCGCAGTCAGGCTGCGCTTGGCGCGCACGATGCGCTGGGCGATCGTGGACTCCGAAGCCAGGAAGGCGCGGGCGATCTCGGCGGTGGACAGGCCGCCCAGCAGCCGCAGCGTCAGCGCCACGCGCGCTTCGGTCGTCAGGACGGGATGGCAGGCGGTAAACACCAGGCGCAGCAGGTCGTCGCCAATATCGTCCTGGCGGGCGGCGTCCAGCGCATCGACGAAATCGGGTTCCACGTCAGCCTGCAAGGCCTCCAGCTCGTGGCTGATCTGGTCATGCTTGCGGGTGTGCAAGGCGTCCAGGCGCAAGCGGTCGCGGGCGCGGTTTTTTGCAGTGGTCATCAGCCACGCTCCCGGGTTGTCCGGCACGCCGGTATCGGGCCAGCGTTCCAGGGCGGCCACCAGCGCATCCTGCGCCAGCTCTTCAGCCAGGCCGACGTCGCGCACCAGGCGCGCAACGCCGGCGATGACGCTGGCGGCCTCGATCCGCCAGACCGCCTCGATGGCCCGGTGCGTGGCCGTCTGGCTCATGCGCCGGCAGCTTCGCCGGGAACCATGTACACCAATTCCCAGATGTGGCCGTCCAGGTCTTCAAAGCCGTGGGCGTACATGAAACCGTGGTCTTGCGGCGTGCGCGGCGCCGTGCCGCCAGCGGCAATCGCGCGGGCGACCAGATCGTCGACTTCGGCGCGGCTGTCGCATGACAGGGCGATCAGTACCTCGGTGGCCTTGGTGGCGTCGACCAGCGGCTTGCCGGTGAATCCCTGGAAAAAGTCCTTGGTCAGCAGCATGGCGTAGATGTCGTCGCTGATGACCATGCAGGCGCCTTGGTCGTTGGTGAATTGCGGGTTGAACGTGAAGCCCAGGGCCTTGAAAAACGCCTGCGACTTTTGCATGTCGCCGATGGGCAGATTGACGAAGATTTGCTTGTGCATGTTCGTGCTCCAGGGGGTGGGTTAACGCTTTTCGGCCAGGGTTTTCAGGTTGGTCAGTCCATCTTCAAAGTCCTGCCCGACCATGCGGTCCATATTGAAGAAGATGTGCATCAGTTTGGCGATGTAATTCAGCCGGCCTTCCATCAGCCACGTGACGCGGGTGCCGTCGTCTTGCGGGGTCAGGCTGAACGTGACCTGGTTGACGGCCGAGAACGGCTTGACGAAGGTCAGGCGCATCGTCACGGTCGAGTTCGGCTGTGCGGTCTCGATGCGCATGTCGCCCACGCCGACCTTGTCGCTTTCCCAGGCGTACGTCGCGCCCGGGCCGACGGTGGTTTCACCATAGCGGCCTTTGATGGCAGGGTCTTTTTTCTCGTACGGATTCCAGGTATTGAACGCGCGCAGGTCGTTGATAAGGGGGAACAGGCGTTCAGGCGGAGCCTGGATCTGCGCGCTGCGTTCGACGCGGAACGTGTCGGGTCGCGTGGCCGCATACGCCAGCAGGACAAGGATGGCGGCCAGGACAATCAACAATACGGTTTTCAGCATGATGAATGAGGTCCTGGCGGATTAGTGGCCAACGCCCGGAATGTCGCGGTAGCGCTCCACCGCCGGGCTGGGCCCGAAGTCTTCCAGTTCAAACAACTGGCGCACCTCGACCGCGCAGGATTGGCCAGGGAAGGGCTGGGGAAAGCGCAAGGCCCATTGCATCGCTTCCTCGCGGGAGCGCACCTGGATCAGGGTGTAGCCGGCGATCAATTCCTTGGTCTCGGCAAACGGGCCGTCCACCACCTTGCGCTGGCCGCCGTCGTATTCCACGCGCCACCCTTTGGACGACGGGTGCAGGCCGTTGGCATCCAGCAGCACGCCGGCCTTGGCCAGCGCCTCGTGGTAAGTCGTCATCGAGGCAAGCAGGCTTTCTTCCGGCATCACGCCGGCTTCGCTGTCGGGCGTGGCCCGGACGATGATCATGAATCGCATCTGAGTCTCTCCTTGGTCTGGAAATGACAACCCGGGTTGGTGTTTGATTTTCCGGGCTTGTACAGGCACGACGAACGGCGAGACATCAGATCGACAAAGAATTTTCAAACCTAGGGTAAGTACTAGGTCTGAGCGAGCCTGCACCTACATGAAGCAGGGACCCAGCTCGCGGACTTCGATGGTTGCCCATTGGGCAGCCGGACATTCGGCGGCCAGCGCCAGCGCTTCCTCGCGCGTGTCGCATGTCAGCAGGAAGAATCCGCCGATCATTTCCTTGGCTTCGGCAAAGGGGCCATCCACCAGCGAGCGGTCGCCTTCGCGAATCTGCAAGCGCACGCCTTCGGTTTCCGATTTCAGGGATTCGGCGGCGGCCAGCAGGCCGCGCGCCTTCAGGTCTTCGGCGTAGCGCAGCATCTGCGCATAGACCTCGCGGCCTTCTTCCGGCGTGCGTTGGGCGCGCTGGCCCACGGGTTCAACAATCAGCAGCAGATAGGACATGGGAATTCCCGGTTCGGGTTCGCGATGACGAGTTCGGGAAGCTTACGTCAGTCTTCCCGGAAAATCGATTCCATGCGGGCGCTGCATGCCCAGGCAATCGCTACGGCCAGCGGCAGGATGGGGGCATCCCTGCCGGTTTTTCCGAACGGGCAGGAATCAGGTCGGCGCGGGGGCCGCTGCCGTGGTGGGCGATGGCGCGGCGGAGGGCGCCTGGGCGGACGACGCCGCAGGCTTGGCGGGCGCCGTGGCTTCCTTGACCGGCGTCTGTTTCGGCGCGATGTCCATGATCAGTTCGACGCGGCGGTTGGCCGCCCGGCCGGCGGGCGTGTCATTGGATTCGATGGGCCGCGTTTCGGCGTAGCCCACGGCGCGCAGGCGCGGGGCGGCCACGCCGTCACGCACCAGTTCCCGCAGCACGCTGGTGGCGCGGCTGCTGGACAATTCCCAATTGGACGCGAATTGCCGGGTCTGGATCGGCACGGGATCGCTGTGGCCTTCCACCGAGACCTGGTATTCGTTCTTGGTCAGGATGGTGGCCAGACGCTTGATCACGTCCAGGCCGGCGGGGCTGAGCGTGGCTTGACCCGAGGGGAACAGCAGTTCGTTACTGATGCGGAAGCTGACCGACTGTTCGTTGATGATCACGTCCACTGATTTGCCCAGATCGCCCAGGCCCAGGGATTCCTTGGAAGGCGCCATCAGCGGCGGTGCGGCATCCGCCACCTTCACGCCGTCATCGGCCGGCGGCGCGTCGGCGGCGGCGGCAGCGGCCACGACGGGCGGTTCCGCCCAACTGGCGGGGATCGGCGTCGTGTCGAATTCGGAATATTCGCCGTCGTACTTCGGCAGGCCGCTGGTGGCCAGCGTGCCGACCAGGTCCACCGGCGCATCGGACGCCTCGGGGGCCTGGCCGTGCAGGCGTGTCACGGCCAGCATCACCACCAGCATGGCCAGCAGCAAGGTGATCAGGTCCAGGTAGCTCAGCAGCCAGTTCTCGGAGTCCTGTTCCACGGTCTCTTCGACGTGCCAGCGCGCGTAGCGGTCCTTGCGGTCTGCCTGGCTAGGGCGCCAGCCGCTGGTGTCCGCCGCTTTCTGGGCGCGCAGTTGAGCCTGGCGGGCCTTTTCGATCCGCTGCGCCAGGGAAGGGGAAATCAGGCTCATTGGCGCGCAGGGGTCGGGCGGGTAATGGAAACAGGCTGGACGGCGGGCTTGACCTGGCCTTCCGTCTTGGCCTTGGGTTTGGGCTGGGGCGTGGCGGCGGCGCCGCCATCGAAGATTTCGTCTTCGACATGCATGACGAAGGAATTCAGGGTTTCACGCACGACGGCCGGGCCGCGCTTCTCGCACATCATCGAGATGCCTTGCAGCACCATGTTCATCGACTCGACGCGGCGCGCAGTGCGGCGTTCCAGCTTCAAGGCGATCGGCTTGCAGATCAGGTTGGCCAGCAAGATGCCGTAGAACGTCGTCATCAGGCCAACGGCCAGATGCTGGCCGATCATCGTCATGCTGCCGTCGCCCAACACCGCCATCAGATTGATCAAGGCGACAAGCGTGCCCAGCATGCCGAAGGCCGGCGCAAACGTGGCCATCACGCGGAACATCTGCGCTTCTGCCTGTTCGCGGGCACGCAGGCGGGCAACACGCCATTGCAGGACTTCAATGATCTGGTCTTCGGGGGTGTTGTCGATGATCAGCTGCACGCCCGTGCGCAGGAACGGATTCGCGACCTTTTTCAGTTCTTGCTCGACCTTGTGGACGTCGGTGTTCATCCACAACTGGGCCATCCCCACCAGTTCTTCGATGTCGCGCTGCTGGTCATGCTGGTCGTTGCGGAACACCGTGCGTACCAGGCTGAAGATGCGCAGTACTTCCGGAAGCGGGTAGGCAATGAACAGGGCGGCGCAGGTGCCGCCCAGAACGATGGCCAGGCCAGGCAGGTTGAAGTACATGCTGGCGTCGGTGGCGGACAGCGCCACGACGATAAGCAGGGTAAGCAGGCCGACGACGGCGCCGATGACGGAAGACGGATTCATGGATCTTGCCCGAAGGGGAAGGCATTCCATGCGCGGAATGCCGGATTTTCGGGAAATTCTAGCCAGGACTCGCAAGAGTCAATCCGCCGGAAAGCAGGGCGAAAGGGCCGGTAAGCGCCGGCTTAACCCATGGGTCGGCCCGCGTTGCTTCAGACGAAAAATGGGGCCGGATTCTGCGCGTCAGGTCAGCCGCGCGCGCCGCTCAAGCCATTCGTCTCGCGTGATTTCCCAGATCTCGGCAGGCTGCCGGCCACTGACGAAACCCCGTTCTTCGATGCCCACGACGCGCATTCCGCCGCGTTCGGAAATCTTGCGCGACCCGGTGTTCGCGATGGCTTTGGGGGCGCGCAGCAGGGGCTTGTTCAGCACGTCGAACCAATAGGCAGTGACGGCCTCGCTGGCCTCGGTCATGTAGCCCAGGCCGTGGTGGTCGGGGTCCAGCCAGAAGCCGCGATTGTTGCGGGAGTCGTTGTCCATCAGGCTGACGACGCCGATCAGGTGGTCGGGGGCGGCCAGGGTGCGCACCGTCCAATGCCATTCCTCGCCCCGGCCTATGGCGGGCAGCGCCACGTGTTGCAGGTACTGGCGGGCGCCATCTGCCGGATACGGCCAAGGCACCTGATCCGCCAGGAAACGCACCACTTCCCATTGCGGAAAAATGTGCTGGATGGCCTCGGCGTCTTGCAGGGCAAGCGGCTGTAGCGTCAAGCGGGCGGTCGTCAGGGCGGGGTAGGGGATGGCGTCTGGCATGGCTGGCGCACTAGGGGTTGCGGGGGGTGAGGCCGGATATGTATATCATGGGCGATATTCTGGCGGCCCGTCGCCCCAGCCGCCGCAGCATTGGAGAACCACATGAATACCCCCACCGAAAACGTCAGCATGGCGCTTTTCTGCGACTTCGAGAACGTAGCGCTGGGTGTGCGCGACACCAAATACCAGAAATTCGACATCCGGCCCGTGCTGGAACGCCTGTTGCTCAAGGGCAGCATCGTCGTCAAGAAAGCCTACTGCGATTGGGAACGCTACAAGGAATTCAAGGCTCCCATGCACGAGGCCAATTTCGAGCTGATCGAAATTCCGCACGTGCGCCAATCGGGCAAGAATTCGGCCGATATCCGGCTGGTCGTGGATGCGCTGGACTTTTGCTATACCAAGTCGCACGTCAACACGTTCGTGATCATCAGCGGTGATTCCGATTTTTCGCCGCTGGTGTCCAAGCTGCGCGAGAACAATAAGAAGGTGATCGGCGTGGGCGTGAAGCAGTCCACGTCCGACCTGCTGATCGCCAACTGCGATGAATTCATTTTCTACGACGATCTGGCGCGCGAAGGCCAGCGCACCGCCGATGCACGTCGCGACAACCGGGGCGGCGCCAGTACCGGCCAGCGCCGGACGCCGGACGAAGAGCGTCGCCGCAAGGAAGAGCTTGACGCCCGCAAGACCCAGGCCGTGGAAATGGTGGCTGAGACGTTCGAGGCGCTGATGGCCGAACGCGGCGACAGCGGCAAGGTGTGGGCGTCGGCCCTGAAGGACGCGCTCAAGCGCCGCAGGCCTGATTTCAACGAGTCGTACTACGGCTTCCGGGCGTTTGGCAACTTGCTGGAAGAAGCGCAGTCGCGCGGCTTCCTGGAAGTGGGCCGCGAGGAGAACGCGGGCACCTACGTGTACCGCGACAGCACCAGCGGCGTGCCGGCGGTCACCAGTGGCGCCGGCAACAACGGCGGCAACAGCGGTGGCAACAGCGGGTCGCGTTCGGCGTCGTCGCGCCAACCCGCCGTGGCGGAATCGACTGATGCGCAAGCCGGTGCGGCGCAAGAGGAATCCAGTTCCAGGTCTTCTCGCAAGTCGCGTGGCGGCCGCAAGTCGTCCGGTTCGGGCCGTGGGTCCGCCCCGCGCGCCGAGCAGGCGGCAAGCGAAGAGACCGCCTCGGCCGCGCCGGTAACGCCGTCGGAGACCGTTTCCGACGTGCCGTCCGTGGCAGCGGCGGTTGCCCCGGTCGTTGCCCCGTCTGAAGCGCCTCGGGCGACGCCGGCAGCAAAACAGCCGGATGGCCCCTCGCAAGAAGAAAAGCAGGCAGAAGCCGCCAAGATCGCCACGATGCAGGCAGACGCCCTGGCGCGCGCGCAAGAGTCCAAGCCGGTGCAAGCTTCCCGGTTGCCGCCCATGCCCAAGCCGTTCCAACCGACGCGCCAGGCCACGGTCGTCGCCGGGCCGCCGCCCACGGTGAATATCGCTGAATGGACCTTTGCCGAGCCCGCGCCGGATGCGCGCCGCGAGTCCGCCAGCAAGACGCCCGCCAAGGTGTCCGATCCGTTTGCGGGCGGTTCGCCCAGCCCTGCGGTGGAAGCGCCGGCCGTTCCGGTCACCAAGCGCGCCCCGGCCCGCAGCCGCACGGCTGCCAAGACCGCCACGCCCAAGGCGGGCGACACGGGCAAGACGTCGCATGCTGCCGCTAAGACTGCCTCTGCCCCGCAGGCTGACGCAGCCGCTGATACGACGGCTAAACCGGCCACCAAATCGGCCACCAAATCGGCAACCAAGCCTGCCACCAAAGCCGCCAGCAAGACCGCCACCGGCGCACGCCGGCCGCGCAAGACAGCCGCCTCGGAAACCTGAGGCAGCGCGGGTTCAGATCGCCGGGACGCGGTAGCGGCCCGGCGTGACGCCCAACTCGCGTTTGAACATCGCGATGAACGCACTGACGTTGTCATAGCCCAGGTCCAGCGCCACGGTAGTGACCGGCACATTGGCGGCCAGCATTTCCTGCGCCCGCATCAGCCGGGCGTGCTGGCGCCAAGCGCCCAGGGTCATGCCCGTTTCGGCCTGGAAGCGGCGAGCCAGCGTGCGCGGCGCCATCCCGATCATCTTTGCCCAGGCGTCCAGTTGCCGCGTATCGGACGGCTGGTCCGACAGCGCCAGCGCCAAGCGTCGTAGCCGGGGTTCTTGCGGCAGTATCAACGCCGCTCCGGTTCGGGGCAGGGTGCGAACTTCGTCCCGGATCAACGCCTCGATGTGGCGGCGAGCCGTCTCGGGCGCCCCGTCTTCCCAAGAGGCGGCCCGATCCACGGCCGCCACCAGCAGCGCCGATGCGTGCAGCAGGCAGGGGGCGGTCGGCAAGCCGGCGCAGGCGGCGGGGCTCAGGTACGCGCTATAGCCGGAGTAGGGGCCATGGGAGTGCAGCCCGTGTGGTTGATTGGGCGGTATCCAGACGGCATGCATGGATGGCACCACCCATTGCTGGTCGCCCGCATAGACCGTCAACAAACCCTGATAGGCGCCCAGCAGTTGTCCTCGCGCGTGCTGGTGCATGGCGGTGTCACGCCGAGCACCGTCTGCGCGGCGCACGGCGATCAGCCGCTGGCCGTGCCGTGACCGGGCGCGCTCAGGCGTCAGCAAAGGCGAGGGGGAGGCCGAAGGTTCCATATGGCTGAAATACCGTATTGATTGTCTGAAAAACCGCAGAACTGCCAAGCCGGCCAGCCTATCGTAACGCTTGGGTTCAACAATCGGGAATGAAAAATGCAAGCACAGGATGTGTTGCCGGATGGCATTGAGCAGGGGACTTTCAACGGCGTATCCGTACGCAAAGGGACGGTGGGCGCGTTTCTGGCCAATGCCCGGGTATGGCTGGATCCCCTGGCGGCCCCGCAGGCGATCGAAGCCGCCAAGCAGGATATCCAGGCCGCGCTGCCCGCCTTGCATGCGCTTGGCCTGTTCGAGATCCTGGCGGTCAAGGACGCCGGCTTGCGCGCCTGGCTGCAAGCCGCAGGCCAAAGCCAGGACGGTGAACTATGATTCCACCTTTTGGGCCTGAGCTGCGCCATGCCGTCGGTGCCGCAGCGTCCCCGCCGCCGGATTTTCCATGCAATACGTATTGATCAGTTCCTGCCTGCTGGGCAATCCCGTGCGCTATGACGGGCGCGGCGTGCCCAACGGGGACGCGGTGCTGGCCCGTTGGCTGGACGAAGGCCGGGTCGTGCCTGTCTGCCCCGAGGTGGCGGGCGGCATGCCGATTCCCCGGCCGCCGGCCGAGATCGAACCCGGGAAATCGGCGGCCGCCGTGCTGGACTCGGGCGCCCGGGTCGTGGCGGTGACGGGCGAAGACGTGACGCTGCCGTTCGTGCAAGGCGCGCAAGCGGCGCTGGCCGCGGCGCGGCAGCACGGCATCCATATCGCGGTGCTGAAAGAAGGCAGTCCTTCCTGTGGCAGCGGCTATGTCTATGACGGCCATTTCGCGGGTCGCCGCCAGCCCGGCGTCGGCGTGACGGCGGAACTGTTGGCGCGAGCGGGCGTGCGGGTCTTCAGCGAAAAACAATGGGGCGAAGCCCAGGCCTGTCTGGCCGAGTGGGAGGCAAAGCGTGTGGATTAGCGCAGGCGCCCTGATCCTGGTGTTGCTGGCGGTCGCCGTGGGCGGCGGGTGGTGGGGGCGGAATCCTGCCGGGCAGCGCGCCGCCGGAACCGCCGCGCGCCGTGGGTTTGCCCGCTTTGCCGCCATTCCGTGCCTGGCGCTATCCGCCTTCTTCTATTACGCCTGGTATGCGTTCTACTGGAAGTGGGATTTCAACGAACTGGGGCGTTACTACGACCCCATAGACCAGGTGGTCTACACGTCGTCCGGCTTCGTCTGGGTGATCCCGGCGACCGCGTTGCTGGTCGCCGGATTGTGGTGCGGCTGGCGGCGCTGAAGGATTCCCGCGCCCCGGCAATCATTCGCTGCGGATGTTCGCGGCCTTCACGATTTTGCCGTTGTCGGCGTATTCGCGCCGCACCTGTTCCACGAACTGTTCCACGGTGCCCGGCGACATGATGTTCAGCGCGTCGGTCAAGGGCTTGCTGATGTCGGGCATGGCGGCGACCTTGTTGATGACTGCATTCATGCGCTGGCGAAAATCGGGGCTGGACGTGGCCGGGGCGAAGAAGCCGAACGTGGACGTCATGTTGGCCATTGGATAGCCCAGTTCCGCAAAGGTCGGCGCATCCGGCCGGCCGGGCAGACGGGCCGGGGATCCCACCGCCAGGAGCTTGAGCTTGCCTTCGTCGATCAGCGTGTTGACGGGGGCGGACGCATTGACCAGCATCAACGTGAACTGGCCGCCCAGCGCGTCGGGCACCATCTGAGCCATGCCCTTGTATGGCACGTGCGTGATGCGCACGTTTGCCTGGCCATTGATCTGCTCCAGCATCAGATGCCCCAGCGACCCGACGCCGGCCGTTGCCAGCGACAGCCCGTTGGGGTCCGCCTTGGCCTGATCCAGCATGTCTTTGAAATTCTTTCCCGTGAATTTCGGGCCACCCACCAGGTACACCGGCGAATACATGACGGCTGCCACCGGCGCCAGATCCTTCAGCGGGTCGTACAGGGTCTTCATCACATGGGGCGACAGCGTCACCGGGCTGACGGCCGTGAAACCCAGGGTGTTTTCGTCGTGCGCGCGCGCCACCGTGTTCATGCCGATCATGCCGCCCGCGCCGCCCCGGTTTTCAACGATGACGGGCCGGTCCAATTCGGTTGCCAGCTTTTGCGCGAAGGCGCGCGCGGTGTTGTCGACGATGCCGCCCGCGCCATACGGCACCACGATCGTCAGGGTTTGCGGCTTGGCGCCCGTCTGGGCGTGGCTCGCGAAAGAGACCACGCAAGCCGCGCTGACAGCGCACAGCGTCGCGATCCGTTTGAAGTTGAACATGGCTTCCCCTTGCTGCCCGGCGTCTTGGCCGCGCGTTCGTTGTGACGGCGGCCCAAAGCAGCGCGCCGGCTTGCAGTGTGTGCAGGCCGGCGCGTCGGGGCAATGGGGAATATCCGGGGTTGCGGGGTCAGTTGGCGCGGTAGCCGCGGCTGGTCATGCAGGAATCCAGCGACCGGTTGTACGTGTCCACCATGATTTGCGTGGTCCATTGCGAGATGGTGGCCGGGTCGTAGCCGCTTTGGTTCATGGCCCAGCGTTGGCAATCGGTTGTGGCGTTTGCCTGTGCCTGGTTGACCTTGGGCGCGGCGTCGTACTGAACCGGTGCATATTGCGGTTGCGGCTGCGCGTAGGCGACAGGGGGCGCGGCGTACACCGGCGGGGCGTCATAGACCGGCGCCGCATACACGGGCGGGCTGCTGTAGACGACCCCGGGCGCGTACACCCCGGTCTGCGCGTAGGTCGGGCCGGAATCCGCCGCCAGCAGCAAACCTACCGCCGCCAGCGCAAAGGCGCCGCCCACCCACCATCCGGCCGAGCTGCTGCCGCCACCGCCATGGTGGTGGTATCCGCCGCCACCGTGATAGCCATTGTTATAGCCGCCGTGATAGCCGCCGCCACCGCCCCAGCCGCCGCGTCCGCCAGCCATCACGGGCGCGCTTGCCACGGCAAGCGCCAGTGCCACGACAACCATCCGGCCTGTAAACCGTTTCATGATCTTGCTCCTGATTCGCCTGGAACCGGCCCGTTGCAAGGGCCCAAGGCGATAGCGTTACTTTACTGCTGCGCGAGCACCAAAGGTTGTTGCAAAAGCTACGGGTATTTCAACTGACTTCAGGGTTTGTCGCAGGAGCGCGACAGACCCGGTTGCAGCCGCACGACAAGATTGTCGTCAAATCGCGACGCCACGGTGTGCAGGGTTTCGTAAGTCTCGTAACCCGGCTTCTCGACGCACCAGTTCCAGAAATACGATTCGGATCCGTGCAGCATCATCGATTCGACGCGCCATTCCGATTGCGAGGCGAAGCTGGCAACCCCGTTGACCGCCGTCTGTGTTTCTTGACGCGAGCGCTCTCTGCCATAGGGATAAGAGCTGGAAATGAGGACGACACGCGCATCCGCCAACGGCTGTGATTGCGGGTCCTGGACGGTGGCGCGCGCCGACGGTTGTAGCGTCTTATAAACGGGATAGGGCACGCAACCGTTAAGGCTGAAGGCCAGCGCGGCGGGCAGCACAAACTGCAATAAGCGTAACGAAGCTGACATCTGGTGTGGAACAAGTCCCTTTGAAGTAGTGGCGAAAAGCCTTGAACGGTAGTACTTTCTCGCGATGATTACGGCACGACCCACTTCTTTATCGCAAGATAAGCGGCTCACGAAAGGTGAACGCACACGGTTACAGCTTTTGGAGGTCGCCGCAGCGGAGTTCGCCGAACGCGGATTCCAGCACACCCGGATTAGCGACATCGTCGCCCGGGCCGGCGTGACCCAACCTGTCTTTTATCAATACTTCTCAAGCAAGCAGGCGGCCTACGACGAACTGGTCGGCATGTTTGCGCAGCGCTTGCGGCAGGCCATCAGTCAGGCGCGCTTGCCTTCTGGCCTGGACAGCGCGAAGGCGTTGGCGGAGCGCGTACGCCGTGGCGTCCGGGGCCTGTTGGCCATCCTACAAGAAGATCCCAATCTGACGCGCATCGGTTTTTTCCAGGTCGCCGCAGCCGAAGCGCTGAAGGATGAGCTGGTGGCGATGATGTCTGACAACGTTAGCGCCGCGCAGCAGGCGGGCTTGTTCCGGGCGGAGATGTCGGCGGATTGGTTCGCCCAGTCGCTGATGGGCATCATTGAACGCTTTACACGCCAGACGCCGGATGCCGAGCAACAGCAGGCGCTGGCGGAATTCATTACCGAGCTGTTATTGGATGGGATACGGGACCGCGACCGGGACCGGCAACCGCCACGCAAAGCCTCCTAGCCGGAGGCTTTTTTTTGGGCGGCCGCCGTGAACGGGGATGGCCGCGTTATTCGACCCGGGCCCCGGACGCCGCGACCAGCTTGCCGGCGGCCTCCCAATCCGCCTTCAGCAGATCCTGGAACTGTTCCGGGGTCTTGACGTCGGTTTCGACGCCCAGCGATGCCAGGCGCGCTTGCACCTTGGGGTCGGCCAGCACCTTGTTCACCGCCGCATTGATCTTGCCGCGTTCGGCCGCCGGCAGTCCGGCGGGCGCCAGCAAGCCCAGCCAGGAGTCGAACGCATAGCCTGGCAGGCCGCTTTCGGCGGCAGTGGGCAGGTCGGGCGCGAAACGCGAGCGTGTTTTTCCCGTGTAGGCCAGGAAGGTCACGCGCGGATCGTTGCGGTATGCCGTCACGCCAATGGTGGCGGCGGTGACGGCCTGGACCCGGCCGGCCAGCAGTTCGGTAACGGCCTCGCCTGTGGACTTCATGGGGATGTGCTGCATTTGCGCGCCGGCGGCCGTCAGGAACGAGGCCATGCCCAAGTGGGATGCGCTGCCGTTGCCGGCTGACGCATAGTCATAGGCGCCGGGCTTGGTTTTGACGGCCTGGATGAACTCGCTGGTGTTCTTCACGTTCAGGCCGGCAGAGGCCAGGATGATGTAGCCCGTGTTGCCCAGGTAGGCCACGCCGGTGAAGTCTTTGTAGGGGTCGTAACTGAGGTTCTTGTACAGGTAGCCGGCAATGTGGTGGCTGGCGGCCGCCAGCACCAAGGTGTTGCCGTCCGGCGCGGCGCGGGCGACTTGCGCCGTGCCCACGGTGCCGCCCGCGCCGGCGCGGTTTTCCACCACGATGGCGGCGTTCAGCGCCTGGCCCAGCTCATCGCCGATGGCGCGGGCGATGGTGTCCTGGACGGCGCCCGTCCCGTAGGGGACGACGATGCGGATGACGCGCTGCTCGGCGTGGGCGGTGGCGCCCAGACCGGCAATGGCCAGCGTCAGGGCAAGCAGGGTGGTGCGGCGTACAGCTTGGTATGGAAAAGACATGAAGGCGGCTCGTATTGGGGCGCACGCTCACGGAGTGTGGGCGTGACGGGACGGCGTTGGACTCTAATGATTCACGCCGCGCCCGCCAACGATTTATTCCCTGCTTGCATATAGCTGGAGGGGATATGGGCCGGAAATGGTCTCAGCCGTCACGCCCAGGTTTCATGCAGATGCGCCCATTGCGGCGGGCTATCGGCAGCGGCGGTGAACAGCACGGTGGCGCGGCGTTGGGTCGCGCCGTGGGTCCACGCATGCCGCTCGCGGTAGCTCAGCAGCGCCGAGGCGGAGTCGGCATGGTGCAAGGTCATCTCGTCGATATCGATCTTCAAGCCCGGTCGCGCACCGCGCAGGCTGCCGAACAGCGCGGGCAGCGTATTTCGGGGCAGGCGTTGGCCGTCGGTGGTGATCATGGTGAAGTCCGGGGCAAACCCGGACAGCAACGCCGCCAGCACGGTGTCGGGCGCGTCGGGTTGGCCGATCCATTGTTCGATCAGGGCGTGAGCGTCCAGGGTCAGGCGCAGGCAGGTGGAAGGCAGGTCCGTCATGGCGGTGTTGTTGGCGATAGGGAGCGCCATTCTAGGGATACGGCTGTGCTGAAAAAACACCCTGCGGATGGATATACTGTTCGTGAATTTTTGACAATGGATTGGCCATCATGATTAACCTGAATCGTCTGGCGATGTTCGTGGCGGTGGTGGAGGCCGGTTCGTTCACGGCGGCGGCGGACACCCTGGGCACCACCAAAGCCGTGGTCAGCTTCAATCTCAAGCAGTTGGAGCAAGAGCTGGGAGTCGCGTTGTTGACGCGCAGCACCCGGCGGCTGGCGCTGACGGAAGCGGGCGAAGGCTTCTACGCGGAATGCGCGCGTCTGTTGCGCGAGGCGGATGCCGCCGTGGACGTGGCGCGTTCCGGGCAGGCCACCTTGTCGGGCAGCCTGCGCGTGACGGCGACGGTGGACTACGGAAACCGGATCGTGGCGCCGGCCTTGGCTGCGTTCGCGCGCCTGCATCCGGCGTTGCGGGTCAGCTATCAAGCCAGTTCGGCGCATGCGGATCTGATCGGCGACCGGTTGGATCTGGCCATTCGCGTGGGCGCGCTGGCGGATTCCAGCTATCGCGCCACGGCGATCGGCCAGTTCAAGCTGCTGTTGGTGGCCAGCCCGGCATTGCTGGACGAGCAAGGCGCACCCCGCACGCCGCAGGCCTTGGCCGCCATGCCGTGGCTGGCGAACCGGCCGGGGCGTAGCGATCATTGGCGCTTGAACGACAGCAAGGGACGCGAGCACGCGCTGCGCGTGGCGCCGGTGGCGCACGCCGACACGGCATCGGCGCTGCTGTCGTTTGCCGAAGCCGGTTGTGGGGTGGCCGCGCTGCCCGATTGGCTGTTGGAAGAGCCCCTGGCGCGGGGGACGCTGCTGCGGGTATTGCCGTCGTACTCGCTACCGTCGCAGCAGGTGTATGCCGTCTACCCCGATACCCGCCATGTCAGCGCGAAAGTGCGGCGCTTCATCGACTTGCTGCGGGCTTAGCGCGTGACCGCCGGTGTGCCGCCGGCTCCCAAGTCCCAATACAGCCCCGTCATCAAGCCCAGCGCCTGGCGCAGCAATTCCGGCGGCAAATGTTCATTGGGCGCGTGCTGCGAGCAACCCGGATACGAGTGCGGGACCCAGATCGTGCGCAGGCCCAGCACGTCGGTGAAGATGTCGTTGGGTAGCGAACCGCCCAGATTGGGCAGCAGCGCGGTCTTTTCGCCTGACGTGCGCGCCAGCGAATCCACCGCCCATTGCACCCAGGCATCGTCGGGATCGATGCGGGTCGCGCGGAACATGGACTCGCGGGTCAGCGCGATCTTCACCATCGGAAAGCCCTGGCTATCCAGGTGTCGGCGCAGCGCCGGGATCAGGTCGTCCGGGTTCACACCGACCACGAACCGCAATTGGCAGCGGGCCCAGGCACGGGGCGGGATGGCGTTGACGGGGGTGTCGGGGTTGCCTGTCTTGTAGGCCAGCACTTCGAACGAGCACCAACCGAAGACCCGTTCGGCCGGTGACAGGCCGGGTTCGCCCCAGTCCGGTTCAATCTCAGGCCCGTCCGAGCCACCGTCGACTTGGCAGTCCGCCAACGCACGGCGCACGGCGGCCGGCAATTCGGCCGGCACCCATTCGGGGATGCGGATCTGGCCGGTGGGTGAGACGATGGTGGCAATGGCATGCGCCAGTTGGATGCCGGGATTGGAGATCAGGCCGCCCCAGTTGCCGGAATGATGGCCGCCCGCACGCGCCTCGATGCTCAGGTCGAAGTTCAGGCTGCCGCGCGCACCCAGGAAAATGGTGGGGCGCTTGGCAGCCAGGCGCGGGCCGTCGGAGGCTATCAGCAAGTCGGCCGTCAGCATCTCCCGATGTTCGGCGCACAGTTCGCGCAGGCCCATCGAGCCCGTCTCTTCGCCCATTTCGATCAGGTACTTGGCGTTGAAGCCAAGCTTGCCGCGCGTCTCCAGCACCAACCGCAGCGCTTCCATGTTGATGGTGTGCTGGCCCTTGTTGTCGGCGATGCCGCGGCCGTACCAACGGCCTTCGGCCTCGGTCAATGCCCAGGGCGACAAGCCAGCCTTCCATTCCGGCTCCAGTCCACGGATGACGTCGCCATGGCCGTAGCCCAGCACGGTCGGCAAGGCCGGATCTTCGATGCGTTCGGCATACAGGAAGGGCGCCAATGCCTTCGGGTGTGTCAGCGTGCGGCACGTGAAGCCCAGGGCCTCGAACGCGGGGCGGATCTCGGATTCCAGGTAGTCGGCCAAGACCGCGGCCCGCTCTGGGTTCTGGCTTTCCGTGGGCAGCGCCAGCCGGCGTGCCAGTAGCGCACGGAAGGCGCCCGAATCAAAACACTGTTCCGCTTGAGAGATGGCTTGCTCACGGGTCATGATGGTCGGGCTCCGTTGGGATGAAGGGTCGCGGTCGGGTACAGGTGGCAGGCCACCACGGATTCGTTGCGCAGGGTCAGCGCCGGTCGGTCGGTCTTGCATTGCGCCATCGCGTATTGGCAACGCGGATGGAAGGGGCAGCCGGGCGGCGGATGCAGCGGGTCGGGAAACGACAGCCCCAGCCCCATGTCGGGAATGCCCAGGCCCGGTTCGGGCGTCAGCACGGACGCCAGCAGCGCCTGGGTGTAGGGATGATGCGGGTCATGGAACAGTTGCGCGGTGGGAGACGATTCCACGACGCGGCCCAGATACATCACCGCAACGTGGGTGGCGATGTGCTCCACCACCGCCAGGTTGTGGCTGATGAAGACGTAAGTCAGGTTGAATTCACGCCGCAGGTCCATCAGCAGATTCATGATCTGCGCCTGCACCGAGACGTCCAGCGCGGACGTGGGTTCGTCGCAAATCACGATTTCGGGGTGCATGACCAAGGCCCGGGCGATGGCGACGCGCTGCCGCTGGCCGCCGGACAACTGCCCGGGCGTGTTGTGCGCCAGCCGGGCAGGCAGGCCAACGCGCTCCAGCATCTCTATCGCCTTGTGCAGCTTGGGGTTGGGGATGCCGTGCACCTCCAGCGGCAGCGACACGATTGATGCGATGGAGCGGCGTGGGTTCAGGGACGAGTAGGGGTCCTGGAAGATCGGCTGCACCCGGCGGGCGAGCGCGCGCCGGTCCATCTGCCGGATGTCCTGACCATCCAGTTTGATGCTGCCTTCGGTGGGGGGCGTCAGGCCGAGCAGCATGCGGGCCAGGGTGGACTTGCCGCAGCCGGATTCGCCCACGATGCCCAGCACCGCGCCGCGTTCGACCGCCAGGTCAACGCCATTGACCGCATGCAGCGTGCTGCGCGGCCGGAACATGCCGGAGCGGATCGAGAACTGCCGGCTGACCGATTCGGTTTGCAGGAGCGCGCTCATGCCGGGACTCCTTCCTCTTGGCGGATGCAGCGCCATTGCTGCTCGGGCGGATGGCCGTATACGGGAATGGCGTCGCGGCATTGTGGCTGCACGTAGCGGCAGCGGTCGGCGAAGGCGCAGCCGCGCAGATCACCCACCAGCGAGGGCACGACGCCAGGAATGGTGCCCAGGGATTCACCCGGCGGTGTGCGGCCGGGCACGGGGATACAGCCCAGCAGCCCCTGCGTGTAGGGATGGCGCGGCGTGGCGAAGATGCTCTCGACAGGACCTTCCTCGACGATCTGGCCGGCATACATCACGGCGACTTGCCGCGCAATGCGCGCCACCACGCCCAGGTCATGGGTGATCAGCACCATGGCAATGCCCAGTTCGGCTTGAAGGTCGGCCAGCAAGCGCAGGATCTGCGCCTGGATGGTGACGTCCAGCGCGGTGCTGGGTTCGTCGGCGATGAGCAGTTCGGGGCCACACATCAGCGCCATTGCGATCATCACGCGCTGGCGCAAGCCGCCCGACAACTGATGCGGGTATTGCGACAGCCGATGGCCGGCCGAGGCAATGCCGACCTTCTCCAGCAGTTCGATGGCACGGTCCCGCGCCTGCTGCTTGGTGGCGTGACGGTGATGGATGTAGTGCTCGGTCAGCTGTTCGCCGATGGGGTAGGCGGGATTCAGCGCCGTCATCGGCTCTTGGAAGATCATCGCCATCTTGTTGCCGCGCAGGGCGTTGATGCGCCGGCCGCGAGCCGTGGCCAGGTCTTCGCCCAGCACCGCCAGCCGGCGCGTGCTGCGGCGTGCGGCCTTGGGCAGCAGCCCCATGATGGCCAGCGAGGTCATCGATTTTCCGCATCCCGATTCGCCTACCAGGCATAGCGTTTCGCCGCGCCGCACCTGGAAGGACACATCGCGCACCGCATGCAGCGGGCCGCGCGGCGTGGCGATATCCACGGTCAGTCCTTGTACGTCCAGGACAATATCCGTACCGGTCATGGTCAGGCCCTCTCTTCAGGCGTCAAGAGTTGATGCAGTCCGTCGCCTGCCAGGTTGATCGCGAAGATCAGCAGCGCAAGCGCCGAACCGGGAATGGCGATCAGCCAGAACGAGAAGAACATGTAGGCCTTGGCCTCGGAAATCATCAGGCCCCAGGACGGCAACGGGGGCTGCACGCCCAGGCCCAGGAAGGACAGTGAGGCTTCCAGCAGGATGGCGCTGGCGGCTTCCAGGGTGGCGATGACGATCAGTTGCGGCACCACGTTGGGCAGCACTTCTCCCCAGACGATGCGCCAGGTGGATGCACCCGCCGCTTGCGCGGCGGCCACGTATTCCAGCGACCGCACTTGCTGCGTGGCGCTGCGCATCACCACGGCGTAGCGGTCCCACTTGAGCAGGCCCAGCACCAGGATGACCACCCACAGCGATCCGCCGACGATGGCCACGGTGGCCAGCGCCACCAGGATGACGGGCATCGACAGCCGGGTCGTGATCAGGAACGACACCGTCATGTCGACCTTGCCGCCGAAGTAGCCGGCGGCCATGCCCATGGCGGTGCCGATCAGCCCCGAGATCAGCGCGACGCTGATGCCGATCAACAACGAGATGCGCGCGCCGTAGAACAGGCGCGACAAGTAGTCGCGGCCCAGCTGGTCGGTGCCCAGGGGATGCAGCCACGTGCCTTTTTCATACCAGACGGGCGGCGCGGTGCGGTAGGCCAGGTCTTGGAAGTAGGGGTCGTGGGGCGAGATCCAGGGCGCCAGCAGCGCGATCAGCACGATCAGCAGCAGAATGCCGCCGCCGGCCAGCAGCGCCTTGTTGCGGCGCAGGCGGCGCCAGCGCAGGGTCGAGGCGGATAGTTCCAGCGGGGCCGGCGCCGGGGCGCCCGGCGCGGCAGGAGTCAGGATAGGCGTGTTCATGTCAGGACACCCGGATGCGCGGATCCAGCCACGCGTTGGCGATATCGGCGGCAAGCGTCAGCAGCACGTACAGCACGGACAGCAGCAGCACGATCAGCTGCATGACGGGGTAGTCCTTGTACGTGATGCTCTGGTAGGCCAGGTAGCCCAGCCCGTCCAGCGCGTAGATGGTTTCGATGACGACGGAGCCGCCCAGCAGGTAGCCCAGTTGCACGGCCGCCAGGGCCACCACCGGCACGATGGCGTTGCGCAATGCATGCTTGAAGATGATCTTGCGTGCGGGCAGGCCCTTGGCGCGCGCGGTGCGGATGTAGTCCGCGCCCAGCACTTCGATCATGCCGGCGCGGATCAGCCGCATGAAGGCGGGCGCCACGTAATAGCCCAGTGCGATGGCAGGCATCACGAAGTGCTGCCAGGTGCCGCTGCCCGACACGGGCAGGATGCGCAGCGAGATCGAAAACAGCATGATCAGGATCAACGCGAAGAAGAAGTTGGGCAACGCCTGGCCCAGCACCGCGATCGCCAGGCAAACGCGGTCGATCAAACTGCCCTTGTACAAGGCGGCCAGCACGCCCAGCGGAACGGAGATCAGCAGCGCGAAGCCCAGCGCGCCCATGCCCAGCAGCAGCGTGGTCTTGAGCTTGGACAGGATCAACGGGCCCGCTTCGGTCTTGAAGTACACCGAGGTGCCGAAATCGCCTTGCAGGATGTGCCAGAGCCAGTCGGCGTACTGCACCACCAGCGGCCGGTCCAGCCCGTAGGTCTTGCGGATCATGTCGATGTCCGCTTGGCGCGCGCCTTCACCCGCCAGGGCAAGGGCCGGATCGCCAGACAAATGCAGCAGCAGGAACGCCAGGATGGAAACGGTCAGCGCCACCAGCGCCGCCAGGCCCAGGCGCCTGATCGTGAAATAAAGCATAGGACTTCCTCGTTCGTTTCGCGGCGCCGGGCAGGCGCGATGCCAGCCCGGCGCGACCCTGGCGACTTACTTCCAGCTCATGTCCCAGAAGCGCACCAGCTCGTCCGAGTAGGGCTTGAAGTTCACGTCCTTGGTGGTGACGTAATAGGCGGGCAGTGTCCACAGCGGCACGGCGTAGGCCTTTTGCGCGATCAGGTCCAGCGCTTGCTTGTAGGCCGCGTTGCGCGGGGCGCTGTCGATCGTGTGGTCGCCCTTGTTGAGCAAGTCCCGGACTTGGGCGTCGCGCGTCACGTCGTCGTTGCCGAAGGCGAAGTACACGGGCGTGGATGCCGAGACGTCGTTGACCAGGTTGGAGCCCCAGGTCTGGTGGGTCAACGATGCTTTGTTGGCACGGATCATGTCGCGCATGGCGGCGTATTGCAGGTAGTTCAGCTTGGCGCGGATGCCCACTGCCTGTAGGTAATTGATGATGGCTTCGGTCTGGTTGCGTTCGCGGTAGGCCACGATGTCGATGTCGAAGCCGTTGGCGTAGCCGGCCTCGGCCAGCAGTTTCTTGGACAGTGCGGGGTCGTACTTGTAGGTCGGGGCGCCGTCCTGGGTGCAACCCGCCTGCGACGGGGTGCAGATGGTGTTGATGAGCCCGCCTCCTTCGCCCACGATGTTCTTCAGCATGGCGTCGCGGTCGATTGCGTGGATGATCGCCTTGCGGACACGTTCGTCCTTCAGCTGGGGCGCGGGAGTGCCCTCCTGGATGTTCATCTGCATGAACACGATGCGCATCGTGTTGCCAGTGACCATTTGCAGGTTCGGCATCTGGCCCAGTTGTTCGGCCTGGTCCTTGGGCACGCTCATGATCAGGTCTTCGCCGCCGGAGATCACCTCGGCCATCTGCGTCTGGCGGTCAGGGATGAAGCGGATGATGACCTTGCCGATCTTGGGCTGCGCCTTGGGCGAATCCTTGAAGTAATCGGTATTGCGTTCCAGCGTGATGGATTTGCCGGGCTGGTAGTCGGTGACTTTGTAGGGGCCTGATCCCACGGGCTTGGCATTCATGCCCTTGGGGCCGACTTCCTGGTAGTACTTGGCCGGGTGGATGGCGGCGGTGGTGGACAGGTATTCCTTGGCGCCAGGGAAGGGCTCCTTCGTGGTCAGGCGCACCTTGTACTTGTCGATTTTTTCTACCTTGTCGATCCAGGCCACGTTCTGCTGCGTGACGGCCTTGTTCTTCGGATCGGCCACGTAGTTCAGCGTGTACACCACGGAGTCGGCGTCGAATTCCTCGCCGTTGTGGAATTTGACGCCTTCGCGCAGTTCAAATTCCATCGTCTTGTCGTCGACCTGCTTCCAGCTTTTGGCCAGTTGCCCCTTGTATTCGTTCGTGACGGGATCGCGGTACAGCAGCGTGTCCCAGACGTTGGCGGCAATGATGACGCCAATGCGCACGTTGTTGAAATATGGGTCCACGCTTTCCGGCGCCTGGTCATACGCCATGCGCAAGGTGTCGTCCTTCTTGCCGGCCAGCGCGGGCTGAGAGGCAAGCGTGGCGCAGGCCAGCAGGGCGGCGGCAAGCGCGCGCAGGGGAGTGGTGCAGCGGGAGGGCAAGGCGGGTGAGACGGGTGTGAAGCGACAATCAGCCATGGTGAAGGCTCCTCTGGAAGGCACTACAAGTACTGCGTATCCATCATCTCGCTCCGGGCCGCGCCACCCTTGTTCTTATCGTTATCGTCCGTGCGCTGGGAATGGCTTCAACCAGAGCCGGACGATTGCGCGGTCGCGGGGTCCAGCCCTGCGTTCAGACTCTTCAGCGCGGCCTCGCACTTGCGTTGCAGGTGCTGCCGCATGATGCTCGCCAGCCGGTCTGCGTCGCGCGCGTCCAGGGCCTCGGCCATCTCGATGTGCTCGCGCATGGCCAGATCCCATTTCTGGCGGTTTTCGTTCGACACGAAACGCAGGTTCTGGATGCGCGCGTTCTGGGCGTCATACAGCTGCTTGAGCAGGCTGTTGTGCGAGGCCAGGCTGATGCGTTCGTGGATTTCACGATTGGTGCGGAAATACGTGGGCAGGTCGTGGCGCGCGTGGCTGGCCATCATTTCGTAAGTCAGCGCGCGGATCTCGGCAATCTCCACGTTCGACGCCCGTTCGCACGCCAGTCGGCAAGACATGGCTTCCAGCCCGCCGATCACCTCGAAGGCTTCGCGGATGTTGGCTTCCGACAGGGCCACCACCTGCGCGCCGCGATTCGGTTCGATCTGCACCAACCCTTCGGCGGCCAGCACGCGGAACGCTTCGCGCATCGGGGTGCGCGACACGCCCAGCAGGTCGCACAACGCACGTTCGTTCAGGCGGGAGCCGGGGGGGAATTCACCCTGGATGATGCGTTCACGCAATTGGCCGGCAACCGCGCCGGGCAGCGTGCGGCCGTTGCCAGCGGCGCGGGGCGCCGCGTTGGGCGTCGCGTCGAGAGGGGCCGCGCCGGCAGGTGCCGACCCGGCCAGATCCGGCATCAGGCTAGGATTGCTGCTCATTGGTATACCAATATTTCCCCGTATTTTTCTAGACTATAAACCCGCTTCCAGACCTTCAATCATGGGTGTATACCCTAGGTTATCGACGTAAAAACAATGGGATAGAGTGGCGCATGCCGCAGGTCCACATGCGCGGCATACAACGTTTTATTCGTGATGCTTCTTTCGTTGGTATACAAAAGATTCCACTCTGGGGCTACGCATGCTTACCCTGAATTCTCATCCGTCCGGCCGGCATTTCCTGCAAATTCCTGGGCCGACGAATGTGCCTGACCGCGTGCTGCGCGCCATCGATCAGCCCACCATCGACCATCGGGGGCCGGAGTTCGGCGCGTTGGGTCTGGCGGTGCTGGCGGGCGTGAAACAGGTTTTTCAGACGCAGGCTCCCGTGATCATTTTCCCGTCCTCGGGCACGGGGGCGTGGGAGGCCGCGCTGGTCAACACGCTGTCGCCGGGCGACCGCGTGCTGATGGTGGAAACGGGCCACTTCGCCAGCCTGTGGAAGAAGCTTGCCGGGCGTCTGGGGCTGGACGTGGATTACGTGGAAGGCGACTGGCGGCATCCGGTGGATGCCGCGGTGATCGGCGCGCGTCTGGCCGAAGACACGCAGCACCGCATCAAGGCCGTGTGCGTGGTGCACAACGAGACGTCGACGGGTGTCACCAGCGATATCGCCGCCGTGCGCGCCGCGATCGACGGCGCGCGGCATCCCGCGCTGCTGATGGTGGATACGATTTCGTCGCTGGGATCCATCGATTACCGCCACGACGAGTGGGGCGTGGATGTGACGGTGGCGGGCTCGCAAAAGGGCTTGATGCTGCCTCCGGGCCTGGCCTTCAACGCCGTCAGCGACCGCGCGCTGGCCGCCGCCGACACCGCGCGTCTGCCGCGTTCGTATTGGGATTGGCGCGAGATGCTGACCGCCAACGCCAAGGGTTATTTTCCATACACGCCCTCCACCAACTTGCTGTACGGCCTGCACGAGGCGTTGGCCATGCTTCAGGCCGAGGGTCTGCCGCGCGTGTTTGCGCGCCATGAACGGCATGCGCGCGCCACGCGCCTGGCCGTGGCGGGATGGGGACTGGAACTGCTTAGCCTGGATCCTGCCGCGCACAGCCCGGCGCTGACCGCGGTGTTGATGCCCGAAGGCAGCAGCGCGGACACGTTGCGCAAGGTCATCCTGGACCGCTTCGACATGTCGTTGGGGCAGGGCTTGGGCAAGCTGACCGACCGCGTTTTCCGCATTGGCCATCTGGGCCACTTCAATGATCTGACTCTGTGCGGCACCCTGGCGGGCGTCGAGATGGGGCTGGCCGTGGCCGGCGTGCCGCATCGCAAGGGCGGCGTGCAAGCCGCGATGGAATTCCTGGCCTCCACGCCCGAAGGCGCCGTGGCCTGAAACACCCCAATAACGAGGGAAGCAATGAATACGCTCATGCAGCAGGCGATCCAATTCGCCAATGAACACGAATCCACCTGGGACCGCAGCGTCAAGGGCAATTTCGGCGTGCACCTGAATGACCCGCCGCCTTGGAACCGCCTGCTGGGGCCGATCCACGACCGTGGTCCGGTATCGGGCGTGGTCGTGGTGGACGGCAAGACCGTGGCGTCCTGGGGCGAACCCGAGCGCGCCGACCTGACCTTCAGCGTCGCCAAGCTGTACCTGGCGATTCTGGCGGGCGTGGCGCATGATCGCGGCCTGCTGCCCGATGTGGACGAACCCGTGGGCAAGCGGGTGCCGGGGATTGGATTCGACGAAGGCCAGAATGCCGACATTACCTGGCGGCATCTGTTGCAGCAGACCAGCGAATGGGAAGGCGAACGCTTTGGTGTGTCGGACCAGGCGGATCGCTACCGCGCCGTGACGTTCGGTGTGCCGCCCGATGGCAAGAAGGGCGATGCCCGTCCCTTGCAGCCGCCCGGCACGTACTGGGAATACAACGACGTGCGCATCAACCAGTTGTCGTATGCGTTGCTGCACCTGTTTCGCAAGCCGCTGCCGGAAGTCTTCCGCGAAGCCGTCACGCGCCCCATCGGCGCCAGTGAAGACTGGCAATGGGTGGGCTACGACACCGCCTGGGTCGAGATCGACGGCCAGCGGATGCCCTCGGTTCCAGGCGGTTCGCACTGGGGCGGCGGCATGTCGATCAGCGCGCGCGATCAGGCGCTGATCGGCCAGATGCTGCTGAACGATGGGCAAGCCAATGGCCGTCAGATCTTGTCGCGCGAATGGATCCAGGCGATGCGCACGCCGTGCGCGATTGCACCGTACTACGGCTACCTGATCTGGCTGAACCACGAAGGCCGCGTATTTCCCAGCGTGCCAGCCTCCAGCTTCTTCGGCGTGGGCGCGGGCAGCTCGTTCACCTGGGTGGAGCCCGAGCGCAAGATGGTGGTGATCGTGCGCTGGCTGAATTCGGCCCATGCCGATGCGCTGTTCGGGAAGATACTGGCGGCGGTGGATGCGTAGTTAGGGATGTTGGGCTGCACTCGTCGTGTGGCCGTCGCTTGATGGGTTGCGTTCGTCTTGTCGCCGCCGCTTGATGGGTTGCGCGCGTTGGGCATCCGCGTTTTTGTCGAAGTATTCTCGCGCTACACCCATCCTACATACGACGCGCCGCACCGTCCCAACACACGACAATCCACACCGGACGTAGGATGGGTGTAGCGCGAGACCATCCTGACAAGGACGCAACCGTCGAACGCGCGCAACCCATCAAACGGTGCTCCGTTCCAAAGCGCCATCACCAGATGGGTTACGCGCGTTTGGCATCGGTGTTTTTGTCGGAGTATTCTCGCGCTACACCCATCCTACCTGGCCCCTTGAGGGTGCCAGCTGGACTTTCACGCTGCAAAGGGAATGATTCATGAACTATCGCCGACTGGGAACCAGCAATCTTCGCGTTTCGCCGCTATGTCTGGGCACCATGATGTTCGGAGAACAGACGCCCGATGACGAGGCGGCGCGCATTGTCGCGTCGGCGCGGGATCATGGCTTGAATTTTATCGACACGGCCGATGTCTACAACGAAGGCCGTTCGGAAGAGGTGGTGGGCAAGCTGCTGCAAGGCCAACGCCATGACTGGGTGCTGGCCAGCAAGATCGGCAACCCGGTCGGCAAGGGGCCGAACCAGGCGCACTATTCCCGCCAATGGCTGATGCGCGGCGTTGAGCAAAGCCTGTCGCGCCTGGGTACGGATTTCATGGATATCCTCTACCTGCATCGTGACTATCACGAAGAAAACCTGGAAGAGGCCTTATGGGCGCTGGGCGACCTGATCCGCTCGGGCAAGCTGCGCAGCTTCGGCTTGTCGAACTTCCGGGGATGGCGCATTGCCGAGGTCATGCGCCTGTGCGAAAAAATGGGCGTGCCGCAACCCGTGGTGTGCCAGCCGTACTACAACATGCTGAATCGCGGGCCGGAAGTCGAAATCCTGCCGGCCTGCAAGCACTACGGCCTGGGCGTCGTGCCGTACAGCCCGATTGCGCGCGGTGTGCTGACGGGCAAGTACCTGCCCGGCCAGGCGCCTGCCGCCGATACTCGCGCAGGACGCGGTGACCGCCGGATCCTGGCGACCGAGTTCCGTGGGGAATCCTTGCAGATCGCGCAGCAGCTGGTGCAGCACAGCGCGGCCCGTGGTGTGCAGGCTGGCCATTTCGCCACCGCCTGGGTGTTGGCGAACCCGGTCATCACGAGCGTCATCGCGGGTCCGCGCACCTTGGCGCAGATGGACGACTACTACGCGGCGCTGGATGTGAAGATCACCGCCGAGGACGAAGCCGTGGTGGACGGCTGGGTGACGCCGGGCCATGCGTCCACGCATGGCTACAACGATCCCAACTATCCCTTCTTCGGGCGTCCCGTCGCGGCCGCCTGAATGGCCGCCCGCGCCCGGGTTCTAGGCGCGGGCCGGCTCCGCGGCGATGCCGTGCAGCATCACTTGTTCAACCACGGACGCGATGCCCAGCCGGGCGACGCGCCCGCGCCGTTCTGCGTCCACCATACAGGTGAGCACGGAGATGAATAGTTCGGTCAGCGCCGCCGCCGTGATGTCCACCCGGAAGGCGCCTTCGCGCTGGCCGCGCAGAAAGAAAGCATCCATCGATTCCTGATAGCCCGACCAGCTGTTCATGATGTCGGGTTGCTGCTCATTGTCCGGCTTCCAGTGGTAGATCAGGAAGGCCGTCAATTCCTTGTGCGCCAGGTTCTGTTCGATCAGGTTGCGCAGCGCTTCCCGAGGGGCGGCGGTATCCAGGTGCGAGTCCGCCAGCGCCTGCTTCATGACCAGGGCGCAATGGCTCATCAAACGCAGGACCAACTGGTCCCGGGTCTGGCAGAACCGGTACAGCGTGGCCTTGCTGACGCCCACGGCCTTTGCCAATTCCTGCAAGGTGGCTCGCGGGTGGTCCACCATGGCCAATGCCAGAGCCACCAACAATTTCTCGTGCCCCGCCTCGTCAGACGACATCCTTTGCCTCTTTTTCGTATTGGACTTTGATCAGGCGCCATTGAATCATGACAGATTCAACTTGCGCAAATTTTCGCCAAACTGGCAAGTAAAAACTTGTGAAGTTCCATATTTTCTACTTTACAGAATCATATGAATCATTATTGATTCAAATTAATCCGTAAGGTAGCATCAGCGTCTTGTTGAATTCAAGACGCCGTGGGCGGGGATTGCAAATGTTGATGAGTCAAACAAGGCGGCTATGGCCTGCCACGGCGTTGTTGGTGGCTGTTTTTGTGGCGGGGTGCGGCGGGGATCAGGATGCGCAGTCCCAAGCGTCCGAGCCGCGCCCGGTTCAAGTGCTGGCGGTGAAACCTGAGCGCTACGCCCTGACCAGTGCGTTGCCGGGCCGGGTGGAACCCATGCGGGTCGCCGAAGTGCGCGCCCGCGTCGCGGGTATCGTGCTCAGCCGAAATTTCGAGGAAGGCGCGGATGTGAAGGCGGGCGATGTGCTGTTCCGCATTGATCCGGCCCCGTTCAAGGCGGCCTTGTCGCGCGCCCAGGGCGAATTGGCGAAGGCGGATGCCGCGGTGTCCGACGCCCAGGCGATTCTGAAGCGCTACACGCCGCTGGTGAAGATCGAAGCCGTCAGCCAGCAAGATTTCGACACCGCCGCCACCACGCTCAAGAGCGCCCAGGCGGCGCGCCGCTCGGCGCAGGCCGACGTGGAAACGGCGCAGTTGAATCTGGATTACGCCACGGTCAAGGCGCCCATTTCCGGCCGCATCGGCCGCGCCCAAGTCACCGAGGGCGCGCTGGTGGGCCAGAACGAGGCCACCGTCATGGCCAAGATCCAGCAACTGGACCCGATCTACGTGGACTTCACCCAACCCGTGGCGGACATGCTGCGCATGCGCGCTGCGCTGCAAGACGGCAGCTTGGGGCAGGGCGAGGGCGCAAGCATCTCGATCACCATCGATGGCACGGACCAAAAGCGCAACGGCCGCTTGCTGTTCTCGGATATCGCGGTGGATAGAACCACCGGCCAGGTGTCGGTGCGCGGTGAATTCTCCAACCCCGATGTGCTGCTGCTGCCCGGCATGTATGTGCGCGTGCAGACGCGGCAAGGCGTGGACCCCGAAGCCATCCTGGTGCCGCAGCGCGCCGTGACGCGCAGCACCGACGGCAAGCCGCAGGTGATGCTGGTGGGCCAGGACGATGTGGTGGAGTCCCGCGCCGTGCAGACCGGCACGATGCGCGGCGGTGATTGGCACATCGTCGAGGGGCTGAGCGCCGGTGACCGCGTCATCGTGGGCGGTGTGAACGCCGCCGTGCCGGGCCAGAAGGTCAGCGTGGCGCCCGCGGCGCAGGCCAAGGTCGCCGCCGCCGGCGAGGCTCCTGCCCCTGCCGCGAACTAAGCAGCCGCCCACGCATCGCGTGTATTCCCAAGGATAGATCATGTCCAAGTTTTTCATTGGCCGCCCCAATTTTGCGTGGGTGGTGGCCATCTTCATTTCGCTGGCGGGCTTGCTGGCGATCCCGTCGCTGCCGGTATCGCAGTTTCCGGTCGTGGCGCCGCCCCAGGTGACCATCGCCGCCGTCTACCCGGGCGCGTCCGCGTCGGTGCTGGTGGATTCGGTGACGAGCGTCATCGAGGAAGAGCTGAACGGCGCCAAGCACATGCTGTACTACGAGTCGTCCAGCAGCTCCAGCGGCAGCGCGGAAATCACGGTCACGTTCGAGCCTGGCACGGATCCCGATCTGGCTCAGGTCGACGTGCAGAACCGCATCAAGAAGGCGGAAGCGCGCTTGCCTTCCGCCGTGACGCAGCAAGGCTTGCAGGTGGAGCAGGCCAGCTCGAACTTCCTGATGATCTACGCCTTGACGTACAAGGGCGATGACGCGCACAAGGACGTGGTGGGCCTGTCGGACTACGCCGCGCGCCATATCAACAACGAGATCCGCCGCGTCGACGGCGTGGGCAAGGTGCAGTTCTTTGGCGCCGAAGCCGCCATGCGCGTGTGGATCGATCCGCAAAAGCTGCTGGGCCTGGGCCTGTCGGTGGCCGACGTCAATGCGGCCATCGCCGCGCAGAACGTGCAGGTGCCGGCCGGCAGCTTCGGCAGCCGTCCGGGGTCGGCCGAGCAGGAATTGACGGCCACCCTGGCCGTGAAGGGCATGCTGGATTCGCCCGAAGAATTCGGCAGGATCGTGCTGCGCGCCAATGACGACGGTTCGTCCGTGCGCCTGGCCGACGTGGCGCGGCTGGAAGTCGGCCGCCAAAGCTACGACTTTGAAACCCGCCTGAACGGCAAGAAGTCCGTGGGCGCGGCCGTGCAACTGGCGCCGGGCGCCAATGCGATCGACACGGTCAAGTCGGTGAAGGCGCGCTTGCAGGAACTGTCGGCCTCATTCCCCGAAGACGTTGAATTCTCGGTGCCGTTTGATACGTCGCGCTTTGTCAGCGTGGCCATCGAGAAGGTCGTGCACACGCTGCTTGAGGCGATGGTGCTGGTCTTCCTGGTGATGTTCCTGTTCTTGCAGAACTTCCGCTACACGCTGATCCCGACGATCGTGGTGCCGGTGTGCTTGCTGGGCACCTTTGCCGTGATGTCCGTGCTGGGCTTCTCGGTGAACATGATGACGATGTTCGGCATGGTGCTGGCCATCGGCATTCTGGTGGATGACGCCATCGTGGTGGTCGAGAACGTGGAACGCATCATGGCCGAAGAAGGCCTGCCGCCGCGTGAAGCCACGATCAAGGCGATGGAACAGGTGTCGGGCGCCATCGTCGGCATCACACTGGTGCTGGCCGCCGTGTTCCTGCCGCTGGCGTTCATGAGCGGCTCGGTAGGCGTCATTTACCAGCAGTTCTCGTTGTCGTTGGCGGTGTCCATTCTGTTCTCGGGCTTCCTGGCGCTGACCTTCACGCCGGCCCTGTGCGCAACCTTCCTCAAACCCATCCCCAAGGGCCATCACGATGAAAAGAAGGGTTTCTTCGGCTGGTTCAACCGCACGTTCAACCGTCTGACGGGACGTTTCGAGGCCTTGAACACGCGGCTGGTCAAGCGCACCGGCCGCTACATGGTGATCTACGTGGCGATCGTGGCGGTGCTTGGCGTGCTGTACGTGCGCGTGCCCGAATCCTTCGTGCCGCCTGAAGACCAAGGCTATGTCATTGTCGACATGCAATTGCCGCCGGGCGCGACCCACAACCGCACGGACAAGGTGGTGGCAGACGTCGAGCAGCACCTGATGTCGCTGGATGCCATGGGCGACGCTTTCACGGTGATGGGCTTCAGCTTCTCGGGTACCGGCCAGAACGCGGGCATTGCATTTCCCACGTTGAAGGACTGGTCCGAACGTGGCAAGGGGCAGGCCGCCAGCGATGTGGCCGATAGCGTGAACGCGCGTTTCGCGGCGATCGACGACGGCTCGATCATGGCGGTGAACCCGCCGCCCATCGATGGCTTGGGCAATTCGGGCGGCTTCGCGCTGCGCTTGCAAGACCGTGCCGGCCTGGGCCGCGCGGCCTTGACGGACGCCCGCAATCAGTTGCTGGCCAAGGCCAATAGCTCGCCTGTCATCGCCTACGCCATGATGGAAGGCTTGGCCGACGCGCCGCAGCTGCGCCTGGATATCGATCGCCAGAAGGCGGAAGCGCTGGGCATCGGGTTCGACACGATCAGTACCGCGATTTCGTCGGCCTACGGTTCGGCCACGATCAATGACTTTGCCAACGCCGGGCGCTTGCAGCGCGTGGTGGTGCAGGCCGACGTGCGCGACCGCATGACGCCCGAGAGCATCCTGATGCTGAACGTGCGCAACAAGTCGGGCGGCATGGTGCCGCTGAGCGCCTTCGTGCAGACCGATTGGGAGATCGGCCCGGTGCAGATCTCGCGCTACAACGGCTATCCGGCGTTCAAGATCGCGGGCGACGCGATGCCCGGACGCAGCACCGGCGAAGCCATGGCTGAGATTGAACGCATCGTGTCTGAGCTGCCCAGCGGCATCGGCTACGAGTGGACGGGCTTGTCCTTCCAGGAGAAGTTCGCGGGAGCCCAGGCGCCCATGCTGTTCGCGCTGGCCTTCCTGGTGGTGTTCCTGCTGATGGTTGCCTTGTACGAAAGCTGGGCCATCCCTGCATCCGTCATGCTGATCGTGCCGATCGGCGCGTTGGGTTCGGTGCTGGCCGTGACGGTGCTGGGCATGTCGAACGATGTGTACTTCAAGGTGGGTCTGATCACCATCATCGGTCTGGCGGCCAAGAACGCGATCCTGATCGTGGAGTTCGCCAAGAGCCTGCGCGAGCAAGGCCATTCGTTGATGGATTCCGCCATCCAGGCCGCCAAGCTGCGCTTCCGACCGATCGTGATGACGTCATTGGCGTTCATCCTGGGCGTGGTGCCGCTGGCATTGGCGAGCGGCGCCGGCGCCGCCAGCCAGCGTGCATTGGGCGTGGGCGTGATCGGCGGCATGCTGTCTGCCACCTTGCTGGGCGTGATCTTCGTGCCTATCTTCTTTGTGTGGGTGTTGTCGCTGGTGTCGAAGAAACGCGGCCAGCCTGCATCCGATGCCTTGCCGGCCCCGCGCACGGCCGAGGAGTAAGACTCATGATGCAAACTTTCTTTCCGATGCGCCTGAGCGCTCTGGCCCTGACTGCGTTGTTGGCGGGTTGCTCGCTGGCGCCCATCCATCAGCGTCCGGACGCGCCAATTCCCGCGCAGTATCCGGCGTCGTTCAACCAGCCGGCCGCGCCTGCCTCGCCATCGGCGGCGGCCACGCTGGATTGGCAGTCGTTCGTGACCGATGAGCCCTTGCGCCAGCTGGTGGCGCTGGCGCTTGAGAACAACCGCGATTTGCGCCAGGCCGTGCTGAATATCGAAGTGGCGCGGGCGCAGTATCGGGTTGAACGCGCAGACCGCGTGCCGGGATTCAACGCCCAAGGCACCGGCACGCGCCAGCGGGTGCCCGGTGACTTGAGCAGCACCGGCAGCGCGGGCGTGCAAAGCAACTACCAGGCCGGCATCGGGCTGACTTCGTTCGAGATCGACCTGTTCGGCCGCGTGCGCAGCCTGTCGGATGCCGCGTTGCAGGAGTACCTGGCGACCGAGGAAACCGCGCGCAGCACGCGGATCAGCCTGGTGGCGGAAGTGATCCAGGCCTATCTGACCCGCGACAGCGCTCAGCGTCGCCTGCTGGTGACGCGCCAGACGCTGGCCAGCCGTGAAGCGTCGCTGGATCTGACGTCCAAGCGGCGTCAGGCCGGATCGGCCACGGCGCTGGACTACCAAGAGGCGCTGGGTCTGACCGAGCAGGCGCGGGCCGAGCTGGAACGCATGGATCGTGAAGTGCGCCAAGCCGGCAATGCACTGGCCTTGCTGGTGGGCGTCAACGATCTGAGGCCGTATCTGCCGCAGCAGCTGGCGACGTCGCCGGTGCTGGTGCAGGAGATCGCGGCGGGAGCGCCGTCCGAGCTGTTGGAACGCCGGCCAGACATCCTGGCGGCCGAGCATCAACTGCAATCGCGCAATGCCAGCATCGGCGCGGCGCGGGCGGCGTTCTTTCCCAGCATTTCGCTGACCGGCCTGTTCGGCTCGTCCAGCGCCGATCTGTCCAATCTGTTCGACGGCGGCCAGCGGGCCTGGTCGTTCACGCCGCAGATCACCTTGCCGATCTTCTCGGGCGGGCGCAACACGGCCAATCTGGACTTGTCCCAGGCGCGCAAGGACATCGCGGTGGCCCAGTATGAAAAGACCATCCAGACCGCGTTCAAGGAGGTTGCTGACGCGCTGGCGGCGACGGACACCCTGCGGCGCGAGGAAGCCTCGCGCCGGGCGCTGGCGGAATCCAGCCTGGAGGCCATGCGTCTGTCGGAAGCGCGCTACCGCGGCGGCGTGGACAGCCACCTGCGTTATTTGGACGCTCAGCGCAGCGCGTTCACTGACCAGCTGAGCTATATCGAGGTCAGCACCCAGCGTCAGGTGGCGCTGGCGACCTTGTTCAAGGCACTGGGCGGTGGATGGCCGGATGAACGTCCACCCACCGCGGCAGCCAACTAGGCCTTGCGCAGTCCTGCGCGGGGCAGGGGAGGCGCGGATTGGCTGGCGAGTTCTTCGGCCGGCCTGCCACGCCCGATCGACCACGCGCACAGTGCCGACACCACCCCGGCGAACAGGACGTACAGGCAGATCAGCCAAGGCTGGCCGTTGCCGGTCTTGAGCAGCGCGGTGGCGATGATGGGCGTGATGCCCGAGGCGAAGATGCCCGAAAACTGGTAGACGAACGAGATGCCGGTGTAGCGCACCTTGGCGTCGAACAGTTCGCAGAACAGCGCGGCTTCGGGACCATACACGGCGGCGTAGAAGATGCCGAAGGGAATGATGATCGCCAGCCAGACCAGCATCACATTGCCTTCGCTGTGCATCATCAGCCAAAAGCCCGGGAACGATGCGACCGCTGTAATCAACGATCCCCAGAAATAGACGCGGGTGCGGCCGATGCGGTCGGATAGGCGGCCAAAGAAGGGGATGAAGAAGCACATCACCAGGGCGGCGGCCATCACCCCGGTCAGCGCCTCGGTTCGCGTGATCTGGACGGTCTGTGTCAGGTACGAGATCGAGAACACGCCGAACACGTTGAAGAACACGCCATCGATATAGCGGGCTCCCATGCCTTTGAGGACGTTGCCGGGGTAGCGCTTGATCATGTCAAGGAAGGGAATGCGGCTTTCGGCGTTGCTTTCCTTGACGGCGGTGAACTCGGGCGTCTCCTTGATGTTCAGGCGGATGTACATGCCCACCATCACCATGGCCGCCGAGGCCAGGAAGGCGATGCGCCAACCCCAGGCCATGAATTGCTCGTCCGTCAGCAAGGTGGACAGCAGCGCCACCGTGCCCGAGGCCAGGCACAGGCCGATGGCCAGCCCGATCTGCGGCAACGAAGCGTAGAAGCCTTTCTTGCCGGGCGGGGCGTACTCGTAGGCCATCAACACGGCGCCGCCCCATTCGCCGCCCAGGCCAATGCCCTGGAACACGCGCAGCAGCAAAAGCAGGATGGGTGCCCAGACGCCGATGCTGTCATAGGTCGGCACCAGGCCAATCAGGAACGTGGAGACGCCCATGATCATCAGCGTCATCACCAGCATGCTCTTCCTGCCGATGCGGTCGCCGAAGTGGCCGAAGATCAGGCCGCCCAATGGCCGGGTGACGAAACCCACCGCGAACGTGGTGTAGGCCAGCATGGTGGAGACAAGCGGATCGCCGGTGGGGAAGTACAGCTTGTTGAAGACGATGCCTGCCACGACACCGTAGAGGAAAAAGTCGTACCACTCGATCGTGGCGCCGATCAGCGACGCCGTGACGACACGGCGTACCGCGGCTTCGTTTTGCTTGGCCATTCCAGTCTCCTTTGGTGGGGCGGGGCACTCTGCGTTGCCGCGCGCCGTACTTGCCTATGTGGGATGTTGCCCGTTGTCAGGCGGCGACCAGATCGGTCTGCTGCCGTGTTGTCTTCAGATCGTCCAGCATGAAGCCGGCCGCGCGTTCCGCCAGCATCACCACGGGGACATTGGTATTGCCCGACACCAGCGTGGGCATGATGGAACAGTCCACCACCCGCAGGCCGGCCACGCCGTGCACACGCAGGCGTTCGTCCACCACGGCCATGGGGTCGCTGCGCGGGCCCATCTTCGCCGTGCCGGAAGGATGGAAGATCGTGGCGCCGTATTCACGGCAGAAGTGCAGGATCTCGTCGTCCGAGCGCACGTCAGGCCCCGGGCGGAATTCGCGCTTCATCAATCCCGCCAGCGGTTCGGTCGCGGCCAGCCGGCGCGCGTATTTGACGGCGGCGACCGTCATGCGGCGGTCCAGTTCGGTGGACAGATAGTTGGGCTGCATCGAGGGCGCCTCGAACGGGTCGGCGCTGCGCAACCGGACCTGGCCGCGTGACGACGGACGCAATTGGCAGACCGAATACGTGCACCCTGAAAACGGATGCACCTTGCCGCCCGCCATGTCGGCGGACAAGGTGGCAAAGTGGAACTGCGTGTCGGGCGTGCGGCTGGCCGGATCCACCCGGCAGAACAAGCCGCCCTGGTTGATGCCGACGGCCAGCGGCCCCCCACGAAAAAGCAGCCATTGCAGCCCCATGCCGATGCGGCCGCTCAGCGAGCGCAACTGGTCGTTGGTGGTGATGGGCTGGGTGGTTTCATGGATCAACCGGATCTGCAAGTGATCTTGCAGGTTCTCGCCAACGCCGGGCAGATCGCGCACGACGCCGATGCCGAACTCGCGCAGCAGTGCCGCCGGGCCGACGCCGGACAATTGCAGCAGTTGCGGCGATTGCAACGCACCCGCGCACAGCACCACCTCGCGCCGCGCGCGCAACGTTCTCACCTGGCCATCTTGCCGATAGCGCACGCCGCAGGCGCGGGTGCCTTCAAACAGCACGGCCATTGCGTGCGCGCCGGTCTCCACGCGCAGATTGGGGCGGTCCTCGGCCGGGCGCAAATAGGCAACCGCCGTCGAACAGCGCCGCCCGTTGCGGGTGGTCAACTGGTAGTAGCCGACGCCTTCCTGGTCGCCGGTGTTGAAGTCCTGGACATGCGGCACACCCAGGGCGCCGGCGGACGCGATCAGGGCTTCCACCAGCGGGTGCGGCGTCTTGATGGACGTGGCGTTCAGGGGGCCGTCCACGCCGCGCGTCGGCCCCGCGCCCAAGTCGTTGTTTTCCAGCGCGCGGAAGTAGGGCAGGCAATCGTCCCAGCGCCAGCCCGGATTGCCGGCGTCGCCCCATGCGTCGTAGTCCTGTCGCTGGCCCCGGATGTAGATCAGTCCGTTGATGGCGCTGGAGCCCCCCAGCGTGCGGCCGCGCGGCCAGTAGATGCGCCGGCCCAGCATGTTGGGATCGGGGTCGGTGTAGTAGCCCCAATTCAACACCTTGTGGAACATCGTCTTGCCGTAGCCGATGGGGATGTGTATCCACGGGTTGCGGTCCCTGGGGCCGGCTTCCAGCAGGCAGACGGACAGCGCGCCATCCGCGCTCAGCCGGTTGGCCATCACGCAGCCGGCGGAGCCGGCGCCCACCACGATGACATCCACGGTGTCGGACATATTGCCTTGTCTCCTTGTTGTTTTCCGCCAGCGCCGACCCAACGGGACGGCGCGTTTTCCCTGCTTGTCGCGGCGCAGCGCACTTATATACTGGGCCGACTCCCGTTGCGTCCGCGATGCGGTGCGCGGCCCGGGGATCTGTGGCGATTCTAGAAAGCAGGCGGGTAGAACAAAGCAAAACGCGCGTGGGGGCGGACAAATGGAACGGAACATGCAACTTCAGTTTCAAAATCGCAGTGCAACATCGGTGCCGGCGGCGGCCGACCCGCCGGACGGACAGCAGGAGGCCGCCCGTTCACTGCGCGCCCTGGTGGTGCTGGAGCATCTGGCGCGGGCCCAGCACCCGCCCACGTTGGCGCAACTGGCGCAGCGGCTGGACATGCCGAAGACGACACTGATGCGTTTGCTGGCCGCGATGCAGCGCGCCGGCTTTGTCGCCGCGACGCCGACTGAAAATGGCTTCGTGCCGGGGCCGCAGGCCACGTCGCTGGCGCTGTCCACCTTGCGCGCCTCGGCATTCACGCGGGCTTGCCGTGCCGTCCTGGCGCAACTGGCTGGCACCCTGGGCGAAACCTGCAACCTGACCGCGCCGGACGGCGATCGCGTGGTCTATATGGAGCGCGTGGAAACGACCGAGCCGCTGCGCCTGTTCTTCGCCGTGGGCAGCCATGTGCCGATGCACTGCACGGCCAGCGGAAAATTGTTCCTGGCATCCATGAACCGGCTGGAGCGTGGCCGCGTGCTGGCGCGCTTGCCCTTGACGCGCAACACACCGCGCACGCTGACGGATCCGGTGCAATTGGAAGAAGAGCTGGAACGCCTGGCGGTGCGCGGCATTGGCATCGACAACGAGGAATTCGTGCGCGGCATGAGCGCGGTGGCGGTACCCGTCAAGGACGGGGAAGACCGCGTGGTGGCGGCGGTGGCCTGCCACGCGCCGACCGCGCGCGTCATGTTGGACGACCTGCTGCGCGCCGTGCCGGTGTTACAGCGCGCCGCGCACTCCTTGCATGAGGTGCTGGCCCAGCATCGGCCGGGAAGCTGATGCCGGGCGTCGTCCCGCATCGGAGGCTGGCCGAGCCGCGCAAGCGTCTTGCTTGAATCGGCAGGGCTCAATGTGCTGCGCGCGCGCGTGCCGTAGAGCGCCGGGACCGGCTTTCCCAGACCGCCACCACGATCATGATGACCGTCGTCAGGCCGCCCACCATCAGGTTGTCGGTGACATAGGACACGGGCGCCAGCACGGCCAGCATCACCAGCCCGACCACGTGCGACAGGGGAAAGCGTGCGTACACCACCGTTTTGTAGATGCCATTGCCCAGCAGGTAGAGCGCGGGACCGCCGATCAAGGCGGCCGCGGCCGGCGTGGTGATGCGGCCGTCGGGGTGCAGGATGACCAACTCATTGGCGACTGCCGACACGATCACGCCCGCGATCAGGATCACATGCACGTAATGAAAGCGAGCGCCGATCCTGCCCGGGTCCGAGGCATGCACGATGGCTTCGCTGCCGTCCTTGCTGCTGGTGTCGAAGTACACCCACCACATGGCCGCCGTACCCAGGAACGCCACCAGCAACGCAATCAGCGTGGGGATGTCCCAGTGCGGGTGCTCGCCCAGCGTGGCGCCGGTGATCAGCAACGTTTCGCCCAGCGCCACGATGACAAACAATTGGCAGCGTTCGGCCAGATGGCCGCCTTCGATCGTCCAGTCGCTGGTGCGGGAACTTCCCATGCCGGGCAGGCGAAAGCCGATCATCGGTGAAATGTACTCGCAGGCCACGGCCAGTATCCACAGCGCCAGCCGCGCGTCGCCAGAAGCCAGGCCGCCGCTTATCCAGAGCACGGCGGAAATGCACAACCAGCCCAGCATGCGCCGGAAATTGGCCGCCAGCGGATGCTGGGGGCCCAGGTGCAGCACGATGAAGAGCGTGCGGCCGACCTGGATGAGCGCATAGCAGACGGCGAAGATCAGCCCGCTGCCGCCGAAGGCGTCAGGCAGGACGGCTGCGGCGATCAGACCCACCAGCATCACCATGAACAACATGATCCGCATGGGAATGGCGTCGGGATTGAACCAGTTGGTGACCCAGCAGGTGTATTGCCAGCCTAGCCAAACGGCGAACCACAGCACCAGGGCATGCACGGCGCCCATCAGCGTCAGGTCGTGCAACAGGCTGTGCGACAGCTGCGTGACGGCGAAGACATACACCAGGTCGAAGAACAGCTCGACGTAGGTGACGCGGGCCTCGTGGCCGTCCCGCGGGCGAAGCAGATTGGCGCTTGCTAGGAAAGTCATGCTGGCCGCGTCCTCAAGGTGTGGGGCGCTGCCAGATTACTGCAAGGGCCAGGCGGCCCATTGCAAATTATTCAAAAGCCGCGAAGAGCGTCGCGCCTGCGCGACGGCCGGGCTTGCCGCAAGGGCGGCCCGGGCTACTGGAGCAAGCGTCCCCCGCTGACCATCCACCGCGTCTCGAACCGGTCGATCAGTGCGCCGTAGGCCTCGGCCCAGAAGGTCTTTTGCAATGGCATCGTCACGGTGCCGCCGTCGGCGGCCAGTTGCTCGAATACCCGCTGCGCGTCGGAAACAGTGGGGTACGCCAGCGATAGCGCCACGCCTTTTTTTCCCAGATAGGGGTGTCCCGTGGTGGCGTCGCTGCCCATCAGCGTCTGCTCGTCCAGCGCCAGCCGGGCATACATGACGCGCGCCGCCTCTTCGTCGGACAGCGTGGGCATGGCGGCATCGGCCGGCGCTTCCGCGTAGCGGACCAGGGCTTCGATGCGGCCGCCCAGCACGCGCTGGTAAAAGTGCATGGCGTCGGCGCAGTTGCCGTCAAAACTGAGATAAGCCGAGAGGTGGGGCATGATGTCTTCCTGGAGGGCATGGGACGGGTGCCCGAGGGCGGCCGCCGCGATCTATGATGGAAGCCCGACGCACGGTACCGAAGGAGCCCGGCCATGCAACAAGGTAGCTGCCATTGTGGACAAATCAAGTTTGAAGTCGACGCCGAGGTGTCGCAGGTTCTGGAATGCAACTGTAGCCACTGTAGCCGTAAAGGCTATTTGCTGTGGTTCGTGCCGCGCGCGCAGTTGCGCATCACGTCCTCCACCGAGCGCCTGTCGACGTATAAATTCAACAAGCATGTGATTGCACACCATTTTTGTGCCCAATGCGGTTGCGCGCCGTTCGGCTTTGGCGCCAGCCCGAAGGGCGAGGAAACCGCAGCGGTCAATGTGCGCTGTCTGGAAGCGGTGGACTTGAAAGCGCTGACGCGCATTCCGTATGACGGGCGCAATACCTGATCCGTCCCAGCATCACCAAAAGGAACCCTAGGCATGAGCACGGTCAAACTGTTGTCGGACGACGAGGTCCGCAAAAGCCCCGAGGCGTGGGCGGTGTTCGAGGACATCCGCACCACGCGCAAATCCGATTTCGTGAACAATTTCTGGCGGGCGCTGGCCAATGACCCCGCGCAGCTGCAACGGGTCTGGGCGCAGCTCAAGCAGGTGATGATGGCTGAAGGCGAGTTGTCTCCGCTGGTGCGCGAGATGATCTATATCGCCGTGTCCACGGCCAATGGCTGCTCGTACTGCGTGCATTCGCACACGGCGGCGGCCAAGGCAAAGGGCATGACCGACGGCCAGCATGCCGAACTGCTGTCGGTGATCGGCATGGCGGCACAAACCAATGCGATGGTGACGGCCATGCAGGTTCCCGTGGACGCCGCCTTCGACGTCAAGTAAGAGGCAGTCATGGCGCTGATTCCGCTGTTTCCATTGTCCAACGCGCTGTTTCCCGCAGGAGTGCTGCACCTGCGGATTTTCGAGGTGCGCTATCTGGATATGATCCGCCGGTGCATCGCGGAAGGCAGCGAGTTTGGCGTGGTGGGCCTGCTGGCGGGCAACGAGGTCCGTTCGCCCGAGGGCATTGAGACTTTGGCTCCGGTTGGCACGATGGCGCGCATCGCCTCGTGGGAGGCGCCGATGCCGGCGCTGCTACAGGTGCGTTGCATCGGCACGGGCCGTTTCCGGCTGCTATCCAGCGAGGTGGCAAAATACGGTCTTTGGATGGGCCAGGCCGAGCCCATTCCCGACGATCCGCCCATGCCCGTGCCCGATGCCATGCAGCCCAGCGCCGATGCGCTGGGCCGGCTGGTGGCGCAATGGCAGCAGGACGGCGTGCCTGCCGACAAGCTGCCGCTGGCGGCGCCATACCGGCTGGACGATTGCGGCTGGGTGGCAGACCGCTGGTGTGAATTGCTGCCCTTGCCGCCGGACGATAAAGCGAGCCTGTTGGGCTTGACCGACCCGGTGGCGCGGCTGGCGGCCGTTCAGGACTTGCTGCGCGGCCAAGGGCTGGCGTAGCGGGTCGCGTGCTGAAGTGCTGAAACATCAGGCGAAAACCTTTTTTGGACATCATGGATATCAGGATTGACGAGGGCCTGCGCGCCTATATAGACCCCTTGACCGAAGACGAGCACGCTGCGCTGGAACGCAGCCTGCTGGCTGAAGGGTGCCGCGATGCGCTGGTGCTGTGGGGCGATCTGCTGGTGGACGGCCACAACCGCTACGCCATCTGCCAGAAGCACGGGATCGAATTCCAGACCCGTCAGAACACCACATTCAAGTCGGTGGAAGACGTGTATCTGTGGATGATCGAAAACCACTTGGGCCGACGCAGCGTGTCGGACTTCCAGCGGGGCGTGCTGGCCCTGCGCAAGAAAGAGATCCTGCTGGCACGCACGCCGCCCGAAGGCAGCGCGGCGTCCGACAGCGCATCGCCAGACGCCGCGCCGGCCGACGGTTCGCCGCCTTGGGACGAGGACGCGCCAGGGGCCGAAGGGGCGCCGCGCCTGCCGCCGAACATTTCCTGGACACCGCCCGTGCCCAGCCGCCAGGCGCTGGCGCGTGCGGCGCGCATCAGCAGCAGTACCCTGGGTCAGATCGAAAAGATCCAGAAAGACGCGGCGCCAGAACTGGTGCGCGCGGTGAAAGAGGGGGCGATCTCGATCAACGCGGCGGCGGCGGTGGCGTCTTTGCCCGTCGAACGCCAGGCAGCAGCCGTGGCCGGCGGCAAGAAAGAACTGCAACTCGCGGCGCGCGAAGTGCGTCAGGCCAAGGCGCCTGCGCCGCGCGAGGCCCCGCCCGAGGTGCCGATCGAAAGCATCGAGGACCTGCCTGCCGAGATCGCGCGGTTGCGGGGCGTGCTGGCGCGCTTGACCGACGAACGCGATCAGCTGAAAAAGAAGGTCATGCATCTGACGGTGGCGCTGTCGGAAGCCCGCAGCGCCGGCAATGGCGGCGATGATTGAGCGGAGATCCACGAATAAGGGATAACCCTTATTCGTCTTATGTACGAAAAAAATTCCTGAATCGCCGGGAATTTATATCGTTTTGAGGAAAGGCAGGTCGGGCCTTGTAATGCATGTTCGCTTAATTGCCTCACGCATTCATCTTCCGACTTCCTTATGAATCCCATCGGTTACCGCATTCTTTCCCGGCCCGCCGCGGCCGTCCCCGCCGACGTGCTGGCGGGCTTTGCCGGCATTGGCTCGGCCCAGATCAGCGACTGCATGAATCGCCTGTACGGCGTGTCGGGCCTGCGCCCGATGCATGGCGGCACCCGCCGCACGGTCGGCCTGGCGTTGACGGTCAAGACGCGCCCCGGCGATAACCTGATGATCCACAAGGCGATTTCGCTGGGCGGCGCGGGCGACGTGATCGTCGTCGATGGCGCGGGCGACACCAGCAATGCGCTGGTTGGCGAACTGATGATGATGGATGCGCAATCGCGAGGCATCGAAGGCTTTGTGATCGACGGCGCCGTGCGCGACCTGGACGTGTTTGCCCAGGGCGAATTCGGCTGCTTTGCGCGCGCCGTGTCGCACAAGGGCCCCTACAAGGACGGCCCCGGCGAAATCAATGTGCCGGTATCCGTGGGCGGCCAGGTGGTCAACCCGGGCGATGTCGTCGTGGGCGACGCCGACGGCGTGGTGGTGATTCCTGCGGAGCATGCCGCCGCCGTCCTGGCGCTGGCGCTGAAGAAGGAAGCCGACGAGGCCGTGGCCAAGGAGAAGTTGCGGGCGGGTACCTATACCAAGCCGTGGCTGGAAAAGACCCTTGCCGAGAAGACCGGAGCCGCCAAATGAGCATCGTCGCCGACCGCATCAAGCGCATCAAGCTGTCGCCCAGCGTCGCTGCGCGCGCCATCATCGCCGAATTGCGCGAGCAAGGCCGCCGCATCATCGACCTGACGATCGGCGAACCGGATTTCTCGACGCCCGTGCATATCCGCGAGGCCGCAACCGCCGCCATGAACCGTGGTGAAACCAAGTACCCGCCCGCTCAGGGCACGGTGGCGTTGCGCCGTGCCGCGCGCGGCCATCTGCTGGAGGCGACCGGGATTGATTATCCGGTGGGGCAGATCATCGTCAGCACCGGCGCCAAGCAGGTGATCTTCAACGGTCTGGCCGCCACGCTGAATGACGGCGACGAGGTGCTGATTCCGGCGCCGTTCTGGGTGTCGTACCCGGACATGGTGCTGGTCAACGGGGGCGTGCCGGTGTCGGTCGAAACGTCGCCGGCCACGGATTACAAAGTCACGCCAGAAGCCCTGGAACGCGCCATCACGCCGCGCACCAAGTGGCTGATGATGAACGCACCCAGCAACCCGACGGGTTCGGTCTACACCGCCGACGAATTGCGCGGGTTGACCAATGTGCTGAAGCGCCATCCGCATGTCTGGCTGATGACCGATGACATCTATGCCCGCCTGAATTTCACTGGCGAACCCACGGTGCATCCCTTGCAGGTCGCGCCTGAACTGGCGGCACGCACGCTGGTGGTCAACGGGGTGTCCAAGGCTTATGCCATGACGGGCTGGCGCATCGGTTATGGTGCCGGTCCCGATGAATTGATCAAGGCGATGGCGATCCTGCAATCGCAAAGCACGTCGGGCGCGTCGTCCGTCAGCCAGGCGGCAGCGCTGGAAGCGCTGTCGGGCCCGCAGGATTGCGTGGCCGAATTCGCCCGCATCTTCCGTGAACGCCGTGATCTGGCCGTGGCTGAATTGTCCGGCGCAACGGGTCTGACGATCGTCGTGCCGCAAGGCGCGTTCTACGTGTTTCCGGATTGCTCGGGCCTGCTGGGCAAGAAGACACCTGCCGGCGACGTGATCGCCACCGATACCGACCTGACGCACTATCTGCTGCGCGAGGCCGGCGTGGCCGTCATCGATGGCCATGCCTACGGTGCGCCGGGCACGTTCCGGCTGTCGTTCGCGGCGTCGCTCGACGATATCAAGCAAGGCTGCTCCGCCATTCGCGAAGCTTGCGCCAAGCTGGCCTGAGGCCACGCCGCGCATTTCAGTACCGTACGACCACCACACAAACAGACAAGGGGAATCAAGCATGAAACGCCACTCACTCTTCGCGGCCTGCCTGGGCCTGGCCACCTTGGCGCTGGGCACTGCCGCCCAGGCCGATCAGATCGACGACATCAAGGCGCGCGGCGAACTGATCTGCGGCACGCTGGGCACTTCGCAGCCATTCAGCTTCCAGGACGGCGCCACGCGCCAGCTGGTGGGCTATGACGTCGACGTGTGCAAGCTGGTCGCCGACAAGCTGGGCGTCAAGATCAGCTACAAGCTGTTGTCGGTGGCGGCGCGCGTGCCCGAATTGAACGAAGGGCGCGTGGACATCCTGGCGGCCAACCTGGGCTATTCGCCCGACCGCGCCGAACAGATCGCCTTCAGCCATGCGTACTACGTCAGCCCGCAAAAGCTGCTGGTGCGCAAGGACTCCGGGCTGGACACGGTGGAAGCGCTGAATGGCCGCCGGATCGGCGCCACCAAGGGTTCTAGTTCGGAACGCGAGATCAAGCGCATCCTGAACAAGTCCCAGGTCATTGGCTACGGCGATAGCTCGGCCACCTACCTGGCCTTGCAGCAAAAGAAGGTGGACGCGCAGTTTGCCTCGGAGCTGGTGCTGGTGCGCCTGGTGCTGCAAAGCCCGCCGACCGCACCCGTCAGCGTGGTCGCCAAGTCGGTCTTCGACGAACCCTGGGGCCTGGGCGTGCGCAAGTCTGAACCGCGTTTCCTGCAAACGGTGAATCAGGCGCTGGACGAAGCGGAAAGCGCGGGCGCGGCCGCCAAGCTGTTTGATAAGTGGTTCGGCCCCGAAACGCCGTACAAGCTGGAGCGTGGTTTCAAGATCGGCCCCATCGCGGGCTGAGAAACCCGCGGACCCCAGCGCGGCCTGCATGCCCTCGTCACGGTTTCCGCTGCCTTCCCAGGCGGGCGGTCGGAACCCGTGACGTTTGGCGTGGGCCGTGCGATTGCCGGAGATTGACTGCTTTATGAGCCTACTTGATGCTTCCCAATACCAGCTGCTGTTCAGCGGCATGGTCGTTACCGTGCAACTGTTCCTGGTTGCCTGGGTCATGGCGTTTGCCATCGCGGTGACGCTGGTGGTGGTGCGCGCCACCAATCTGGCGCCATGCCGCTGGGTGGTCGACGCCTATGTGGAATACCACCGCAACGTGCCGCTGCTGGTGCAGGTGCTGTTCTGGTATTTCGGCATGCCCGAGTTGTTGCCAGAGGGCTTTCGCATGTGGCTGTACGAACACAATGCCGAGATGTCGCTGGCGGCGATCGCGCTGGCGCTGGGTTCGGCCGCGTATATCGCCGAGGACATCCGCAGCGGTCTGCGCGCCATCCCCGGGACGCAGTTCGAGGCCGCCCGGGCGTTGGGCGCGAGCTATCTGCAATGCATGCGCTTTGTGATCGTGCCGCAGGCGGTGCGCATCTCTATCCCACCCTTGGTTGGCCGTGCGTTGCTGCTGTTCAAGAACACCAGCGTCGCCATGGCGATCGGCGTGATGGAACTGACCTACCAGGCGCGCGAGATCGAAAACGAAACCTATCGCACCTTCGCCACTTTCGGCGCGGCGACGATCATGTATCTGCTGGGGTCGTTCCTGATCATGGCGCTGGGATCGCGCATCTACGCCCGTTATCGTCTGAATCGCGGAGGCCACGGTGCTTGATCTGCTGATGCAATACTGGCCGACGCTGCTGGTCGGCCAATACCCCAACGGCCCGCTGGGGGGATTGGCGCTGACGCTGATCCTGGCGGCCCTTGGCCTGGCAATGTCGCTGCCGCTGGCGTTGATGATCGCGCTGGCGCGCGTCAGTCCATTCGGTTGGCTGCGTGTGGCCAGCAAGGCGTTGGTCAATGTCGTGCGCGGCATGCCGCTGCTGATGTTGATCTTCTGGGCCTATTTCGTGGTGCCCAAACTGACCGGACAGGTCATCAGCGGCTTCTGGACGCTGATCTTCGCGTTGGTGGTCTACGAAAGCGCCTATCTGTCGGAAGTGATCCGTTCGGGTATCGAGGCGGTGCCGCGCGGGCAGGTCGAGGCGTCGCGTTCGCTGGGCGTGGGCTACTGGACGACGATGCGCAAGGTGGTGCTGCCTCAGGCGCTGTTCAACGTGCTGCCCAGCATGACGAGCCAGTTCGTGTCGACCATCAAGGAAACGTCGCTGGGCTACGTCATCAGCGTCAACGAGCTGACCTTCGCGGCCAATCAGGTCAACAACCTGGTGCTGACCCAGCCGCTACAGGTATTCGGCATCCTGGCCATCATCTATTTCCTGGTGTGCTTCAGCCTGAGCCGCAGCTTGAGCTGGCTGGACCTGCGTATCCGCCGCTCGCGCGCCATGGTTTAAAGGAACAAAACAATGATCAAGCTTGAAAAAGTGAACAAGTGGTACGGCGCGCATCACGTGCTGAAAGACGTGGACCTGTCGGTGTCGCGGGGCGAAGTGCTGGTGGTGTGCGGGCCGTCGGGCTCGGGCAAGTCCACCATGATCCGCACCATCAACCGGCTGGAACCCATCGAAAAAGGCCGCATCCTGATCGATGGCGCCGACATCTATGCCAAGGGCGCCAACCTGAATGCGCTGCGCCAGAAGATTGGCTTTGTCTTTCAGCAGTTCAATCTGTTCCCGCACATGAGCGTGCTGGAGAACGTGATCTTCGCACCCGTCAACATCCGCAAGCAGCCGCGCAAGCAATCGGTGGAACTGGCGCGCACGCTGCTGGAACGGGTGGGCCTGGAGCAAAAGATCGATGCGTATCCCGGCGCGCTGTCCGGCGGCCAGCAGCAGCGCGTGGCGATTGCCCGGGCGTTGGCGCTGCAACCGCCGGTGATGCTGTTTGACGAGCCCACCAGCGCGCTGGATCCGGAAATGGTCGGCGAGGTGCTGCAAGTGATGAAGGGCTTGGCCAAGGATGGCATGACGATGGTGTGCGTCACCCACGAAATGGGGTTTGCGCGCGACGTCTGCGACCGGGTTGTCTTCATGGATGGCGGCGAAATCCTGGAAGTGGATACGCCCGAGCGCTTCTTCAGCACGCCGTCCCATCCGCGCGCGCAGCGCTTCCTGGCCGACATCCTGCATCCGCGCGGCTAAGGCGGCCGCGGGTGGCGCGGCGGCGATGTTAATGTGAGGGTTTCCATGCGTTTCGCATCGACTGCCGCGATGTATACCCTTAAACAGCTAGAGGCCTTTTACTGGAGCTCCGAATTGGGCAGCTTCAGCGCGTCGTCCCGCAAACTGCACACCACGCAGTCGGCGGTGGCCAAGCGGGTAGGCGAGCTTGAAGTCTTTGCCGGTTCGCCCTTGTTCGAGCGCCGCGCCAAGAAGCTTGTCATGACGCCACAGGGGCGCAAGCTGTTCGAGCTGGCGCGCGAGATGCTCGACCTGAATAGCCGCATTGTTCAGAACATGGCGGATCCGGCCAGCTTTGAAGGCGTGCTGCGGCTGGGCGTGACCGAACTGGTGGGCATGACGTGGCTGGCGCGGCTGATCAACCAGATCAGCCAACGCTACCCCCGTGTGCAACTGATGCCCGAGATCGATGGCGGCATCACCCTTTACGAAAGGCTGGAACAAGACCAGCTGGACCTGGCCATCATGCCCGGGCCGTTCTGGAGTTATCAATACGATTGCACCCATCTGGGCGCCGTCACCAATGTCTGGATGGCCAGCCCCGCGTTGGATATTGATTTTTCCGCCCGCCTGACGCCGCAGGACCTGGCGCCTTATCCGGTGATTTCCCAGCCCACGAATTCGGCCTTGTCGCATCTGTATGACGCTTGGTTTGCCGAGCAGGGCTTGCCGGTCAAGCGCGTGCTGACCTGCAACAGCCTGGGAATGATGGCGCAGCTGACGATGCTGGGCCTGGGCATCAGCTATCTGCCTGGCGCCTATTTTTCGCCGCTGGTCGAACGGGGCGCGCTGTGCCAGCTGGATGTGCGGCCGGACTTGCCCACCATCAATTACTACGCCGTACACAAGAAGAACATCGTCAACCCGATCGTGTCGCGGGTGATCGATATTGCGCGCGAGGAATGCGCGTTCGAGGTGGCGGGGGCCTTCCTGCCCCATGTGCCGCCCGCGGCATTGCGCCGCGAAGCGTAAAAGGGCGGACGGGCCAGCGGCAGCCGGCCCCTGGCGTTTGGCGGGGCGTTTAGCCGCAGCGGATCGCCGTCATCACGTCCTTGTCATCCACGATCAGGTTCAGGCGGGTTGCGTTGTATTCCATGGTGACAAGCTGGCCCGGTCGCAGGATGCGGGCCGTGGTGCTGCCGCTGCGCGTGCGCAGGTCTTCCATGACCGATTGGGTGGCCTTCTGGCCGATCTGCGATTGCAGGTCGGCGGCGTCGCACGTCTTGCCGCGGCTGGACGTGTTGGGCGAGCCGCCATAGGAGGCGCCGCCGCCAGAGGAATCCGATGAGCTTGGCGCGCTGGCGGAGCTGTCGGTTGCGGGGGCGCTGCGGGACGAAGACGACGTACCCGTATTGGCGCACGCGGTCAGGCCGGCAACCAGGAGGAAAGGGATCAGCTTGCGGATCATGTAAAGCTCCTTACAACTACGCGACGAAAAAAGCCATGATAGACCAGCCGTGGCGGACTGTAATCAGGGGCCATCGGGCGGCTGCATGCCGGGTAGCGCAGGCAGCCTGTCCGCCAGGAACTGGATCAGCAACCGGGCCCGCAACGCCTGATAGCGACGCGAGGGGTAGATCAGGAAAGCCTCTTGCGGCGCACCGCTCCATTTGGGCAGGACGCGCAGCAATTGCCCGTCGGCCAACAGGTCCTGCACCAGCCAGGCGGGGCACAGCCCCAGCCCGGCCCCCAGCGCCAGCGTTTCGCGGATAGCCAGGGCGTTGTTGACGCGGTAGCGGCCCCGGGTCTGGACGCTGGCGCGCGAGGCGCCCTGGTGCAGTTCCAGGGTGTCGCCACCCGGCAGCCACGCGAACCGGACGTAGTCGTGGCTGGTCAGGTCATCGGGCGTGCGGGGCTTGCCGTGCCGAGCCAGATAGGACGGCGCCGCCACCAGGTAGCGCGGCGACAGGGCCGCCTTGCGGGCGATGGCATTGGGCGGCAGATCGCCGCCCAGGCGCAGGGCCACGTCCACGCTTTCTTCCACCAGGTCGACGAAGCGGTCGTTCAGGATCAATTCGACCTGGATATCGGGATAGGCATCCAGGAATTCCCGGATCAACGCATTCAGCCGGAACTGCCCCAGCGCGACCGGCGCGTTGACCCGCAGGAAGCCTGCGGGCTGCTCGGTCTGGCCGCGGGCGTCGGCCACGGCTTCGGCATATTCCTCCAGCACCCGGTTGGCGCGTTCGTAGAAGCGTTTGCCTTGTTCGGTGGGCACGACACGTGTCGTGCTGCGTTCCAGCAACCGCACGTTCAGGTCTTTCTCCAGTGCGGCCACGATCTTGCTCAGCGCGGGTTGGCTCAAGGCCAGTTCACGGGCGGAGGCCGACAAGGTGCCGAGTTCCACGGCGCGGACAAAGGCCCGCATGGCGCGCAGGGTATCCATGGCAAGCATTCCATTTTGGAAGAAGTCGTATGCATTTTATGCGTCTATCGGCACAGTTTAGAAGAACCTATCGTGGGGGCATCGCTGTTGAAACCGATTTTCTGCTTCCAAGGAGCCGCTATGCACCCCGCCATGAACCGCCGTTCTTTCTTCCGCATCGCCGGCCTGGCCGCCACGGGCCTGGTCTGGAGCCCGTCCGCCACGCACGCGGCCGTGCCCACGCCGCAATCGTCCTGGGTCAGCTCCTGGTTCGCCAGCCCGCAGCCGTTATGGGACGCCGCTTTCGTGCTGCCTACCGGCATGCCGGCGCAGGTGGCGGATCAGACGCTGCGCGAGACCGTCAAGATCAGCCTTGGCGGCAAGCGCCTGCGGGTGGTGCTGTCCAACCGGTATGGCACGCAGCCGCTGGTGGTTGGCGCTGCCCACGTGGCGCGGGCCCGGGCGGGGGCGGCTATCGACCCCCTGTCGGATCGCACCTTGGTTTTTGGCGGGCAACCTGGCGTCACGATCGCGCCCGGCGCGCAGGCGATCAGCGATCCGGTGGATTTGCCCGTCGCCGCGCTGAGCGAGCTGGCCGTCAGCACCTATTTTCCGCAGCCGACGCCGGTGGCGACGTTCCATTGGGGCGCCCAGCAAACCGCCGCGCTGGCGCCAGGCGACGTCAGTGGTGCGCCGGACCTGCCGGACGCCGCCGCGTTGCAGGGCCGTGCCTTCCTGGCGGGGGTCTGGGTGGACAGCGCGGGCGAGTCCCCGGTTGTCGTCGCGTTCGGGGACTCGTTGACCGACGGCAACGGGTCGACGCCCGGCGCCAACCGCCGCTGGCCGGACTTCCTGGCCCGCCGGCTGGCGCCGCAGGGCGTGGGCGTGGTCAATGCGGGCATTTCCGGCGCCCGGGTGTGGGGTGACAAGATGGGCGTGAACGCGATGGCGCGCTTTGAGGCCGACGTGCTGTCGCAACCGGGCGTGCGGACTGTCGTTGTGCTGATGGGCATCAACGATATCGGCTGGCCCGACAGCGGGTTTGCGCCCGCAGACGCGCCGATGACCGCGGCGCGGCTGGTCGAGGGCTACCGGCAATTGGCCGAGGCCGCCCGCGCCCGCAACGTACGCATCGTCGGGGCCACCATCGCGCCCTACGAGGGCTCGCTGCACGGCACGCCGTTGGCAGGCCATTACAGCTTGGCCAAGGACGCGGTACGCCGCGAGGTGAACCAGTGGATCCGCAGCAGCGGTGTGTTCGACGCCGTGCTGGATGTGGACGCCGTGCTGCGGGACCCGTCGCATCCCGCGCGCCTGTTGCCGGCCTACGACTCGGGCGATCATCTGCATCCCGGAGACGCGGGATATCAGGCGATGGCGCAGGCGCTGAACGACGACATTCTGTTCGGCCGCTAGCCGGCCTGCGCGGAGGGGGCGCCCGTCAGTGGAAGTTGCGGCTTTGCGTGGCCAGCCCGCCCAGCAGGTCGGTCAGGTCCACCAGCCGCTGCGCGATCAGGTGGCGCACCCCGTCCACGTTCTGCCACGCGCCGTAGACGCCCAACAGCTTGGCGCCCAGCAGTTCGCGACGCTGGCGTTCGATCAGTTCCGGGCGCACGACCACGTTGACCGGGCCGGTTTCGTCTTCCAGCGTCACGAAGATCACGCCTTTGGAGGTTTGCGGGCGCTGGCGCACGGTGACGATGCCGCAGGCGCGTGCCACCCGCTTGTCGGGGTAACGGTTCAGGACGTCGGCGGGCTGGAAATTGCGGGCCGCCAATTGGTCGCGCAGCAGCGCCACCGGGTGGCTATGCAAGGTCAGGCCCACGCTGCGGTAGTCGGCCGCCACCGCCTGGCCTTCGGACGGGGCCGGCAATTGCGGCGCCTGGGTTTCAACAATGGCGGCGTCGCGCAGCAGGTCGTGGCTATGTACGCTGGCGGCGGCTTCCCAACTGGCTTGGCGTCGGTGGCCGGCCAGGGTGCGCAGGGCATCGCCCGCGGCCAGTGCATTCAGGTCATGCCGGTTGAGCGAGGCCCGCCGGGACAGGTCGCCGGTGTTGGCAAAGGGGGATTGCGCGCGTGCGTCCTCGATGCGCCGGGCGGCGTCTTCCCGCATGCCCTGGATCAGGCTCAAGCCCAGCCGGACGGCGGGGCGCGGGGCGTCGGGGCCGGGGGCGTGCGGGCGGGCGCCGCGTTGGGAGCCAGGGTGGCCGTCCGGCAGGGTTTCCAGGGCAGAATCCCAGCCGCTGACGGTGACGTCCACGGGCAGCACGCAGACGCCATGGCGGCGGGCGTCCTGCACCAGTTGGGCCGGGGCGTAGAAACCCATGGGCTGGGAATTGAGCAAGGCGGCCAGAAAGGCTTCCGGCTCGTGGCGTTTCAACCATGAACTGGAATAGGCCAGCAGCGCGAAACTGGCGGCGTGGCTTTCCGGAAAACCGTATTCGCCAAAGCCTTCCACCTGGCGGAACAGTGCTTCGGCAAAGTCCAGCGTATAGCCGTGCGCCAGCAGGCCGCCCACCAGCTTGACGCGGAATTTGTCCACGCCGCCTTTGCGTTTCCAGGCGGCCATCGAGCGGCGTAACTGGTCGGCCTCGCCCGGGGTGAAGCCCGCGGCCACCACGGCGATCTGCATCACCTGTTCCTGGAAGATCGGCACGCCCATGGTCCGGCTGAGCACGCCGCGCACTTTTTCGCTGGGATAGGTTTCTTTTTCCTTGCCCTGGCGGCGGCGCAGGTAGGGATGGACCATGCCGCCCTGGATCGGGCCGGGCCGCACGATGGCCACCTGCACAACCAGGTCATAGTATTTGCGGGGCCGCAGGCGCGGCAGCATCGTCATCTGCGCGCGGGATTCGATCTGGAACACGCCTACCGTATCGGCGTCGCAGATCATGTCGTAGGTCGCGTCGTCGCCTTCGGGAATGTCTTGCAACGTCAGGGGGCGGCCGCGGCGCTGACCCGCCAGTTCCAGGGTGCGGCGCAGCGCCGACAGCATGCCGAGTGCCAGCACGTCCACCTTCAGCAACTTCAGCGCATCCAGATCGTCCTTGTCCCACTGCACGACGCTGCGCTCTTCCATGGCGGCGTTCTCGATCGGGACCAGGCGGGACAGCTTTCCGCGTGAAATCACAAAACCGCCCGGGTGCTGGGACAGGTGGCGCGGGAAGCCCATCATGGTCTGCGCCAGCGACGCCCATTGCCGCGCGACTTGGGATTCCGGGTCCAGCCCGCAAGCGCCCAGCGTGCGCAACATTTCCTTCTTGCCGTCCCACCATTGATGGGCCCGCGCCACGGCATCGATGACGCCCAAGTCCACGCCCAATGCGCGGCCGGTATCGCGCAGCACGCTGCGTGGCCGATATGAGATGACCACGGCGGTCAGCGCGGCTCGTTGGCGGCCGTACTTGCGGTAGATGTATTGAATGACTTCTTCGCGGCGCTGGTGTTCAAAGTCCACGTCGATGTCGGGCGGTTCGTTGCGTTCCTTGCTGATGAAGCGCTCGAACAGATTGTTGCCGCGCACCGGGTCCACCGCGGTGATGCCCAGGCAGTAGCAGACGGCGGAGTTCGCGGCCGAGCCGCGACCCTGGCACAGGATGCCCGCGTTGCGGGCGTATTGCACGATGTCGTAGACGGTCAGGAAATAGGCTTCGTAGTGCAGGTCGGCAATCAGGCCGAGTTCTTTTTCGATCTGTTCGGCCACGCTGGCGGGCATGCCCGCAGGAAAGCGGCGGGCGGCGCCGGCCAGGGTTTCCTGACGCAGATAAGTGGCCGGCGTGTGGCCGCGCGGCACGATCTCATCGGGATATTCGTAATGCAGTTCGTCCAGCGAAAACGCGCAACGGCGTGCCACTACCAGCGTTTGTGCCAGTGCGTCGGGCGGATACAGATTGGCCAGCCGCATGCGCGTGCGCAGGTGCTGTTCGGCATTGCCGGACAGTTCGTACCCGCATTGGGACACCGGCTGGCGGGTGCGGATGCCGGTCAGCGTGTCGTGCAGCGGCTTGCGCGAACGCACATGCATCTGTACCTGTCCCACGGCAACGATGGGCAGTTCCGCCGTGTTCGCGGCGTATTCGACGGCGGCGCGGTGCAGGTCATCGCGGGATCGGTACAGCAGGTTCAGGCCGACCCAGGCACGATGGGGAAAGACGCGCGCCAGCCAACGGGCCTGTTCGGCCATGCGGTCAGCGTCGGTGCCGTAGATGGGAGTCAGGATAGCCAGGCATTCGGGCAACTGGCGCAGGTGCGAATAGCCGTCGGGTGGATCGGTGAAGTCTTCCGGGGCCAGCCGGTATTCGCCTTTGGGCGCGCGGGTGCGGGCCAGCGTGATGAGTTCGGACAGGTTGCCGTAACCCTCGCGGGTCTGCGCCAGCAGCGTCAGCCCCAGCGGGGCGGCGTCGGGGGCGGCGCGTAGCTGGAAGGTGGCGCCGATGATCAGCGGCAGCTTCAGGGCCTTGGCTTCCACATGGGCGCGCACCACGCCCGCCAGCGAGCACTCGTCGGTCAGTGCCAGCGCGGCGTAGCCCAGTTCGGCAGCGCGCACGGCCAGTTCTTCCGGGTGCGAGGCGCCTTGCAGGAAGGAGAAGTTCGACTGGCATTGCAGTTCGGCGTAGCCGGGCAGCGCCGGGGGCAGGTCGGACGGGGCGGGCGCGTCGTGGGAATCGTCGTGCATGATGCGAACGGCTTCAGGCGTACAGCCCGTGCAGGAACCAGCGCGCGTGTTCCGCGTCGCGCTCGCGGTAGATCCAGTAGCGCGCGGCGGCGGCGTCTTCGGCCACGAAGTAGTCACGCACCGTCAGGGCGGGATCCCACCAGCCGCTTTCGATGCGTTCGGGGCCGCGCATCAGCCGCAGCGCCTGGCCGCCGTATTGGGGACGATGGCCCGATAGTTTCAAGGGCAGTGGCGTTTCCAGCAGCCAGAACGGCCGGTCCAGCAGCGTGGGCAGCGGCCCGGGAACTTGAGGGGCCGCCAGTGCATCGCCCCAGGAATTGGCGGCTTCGGGGCGGTGGTCGGGGGTGGGCTGGGCGTGGCGCACCTGATCGCGGCCCAGCCGCGCCACCAGCAGGTCCAGCAAGCGGGCGTGGTCGGCCGCCGTGCCGCCGGGTTCAGGAAACAGGGTGGTGCTGGCGGCGGGCTGTTCCACCGTGTCGGGCGCCAGCAACGCCACGGCGATGACGGGGGCTTCCAGGGTGAAGTGGTTCAGCTTTTCGCGTAGCAGATGCAAGAGCTGAGGCGCCTGCCAGACAGGTTGCGCCAGCGCCAGTTCCAGTTCAGTGGGCGGGCGGGCATGGCGGCCTCGCTCGTGTTCCATGCTGAGCACCACGCGCCGCACGGCCAGTTGCCGGGCGGTCAGCCAGCCGCCCAGTTGTTCGGCCAGCCGGCGTGCGACCGCCAGCACGGCGTCAGTGTGTTCAACATAGTCCGTGAGTTCGATGCGGCGCGAAAACTGGTGGGGCGGTTCAATCCAGGGATAGAGCTCGGGGGCCACGCCATAGGCGGCATCCAGGGCTTGCAGCAGTTCGGGCGTGCTGCGCCGTTGCAGGCCGGCGCGCGGCAGGGCGCGCAGGTCTGCCAGCGTGTGGCAGCCGATGTCGTCCAGCCAGTCGCGGCGAGCCTGCGCCTGGGGCAGCAACGCCAGCGGCAGGGCGTTCAGCCGGCGGGTCAGGGTGGGCAGCGTCAAGGTGCGCCGGGGCATGCGGCGGCCGGGACAGTGCGCCAGCAGCCAGGCGCCGGTGGCGGTAGGGGCCATGCCCAGCGTCACGCGCAGGTCCAGTGCGCGCAAGGTGGCGCGGACTCGCTGGCTGAGCGCACGCGGGCCGCGAAAGAACATCAGGCTGGCGCCCACGTTCAGCAGCACGGTGTCGCCGCCGGACAGGGCGACTTCGGGGGTGTATTGCAAGAGGGCCAGCGCCGCGCCCAGCAAGGCATCGGCTTCGGCTTGGGGCTGGCGCGGCAGCAGTTCCACGTCGGGGGCGATCGCGGCCGCGCCGGCGCGGCGCATGCCCGGCTTGACGCCGGCCTGGCGGGCGGCGGGGGTAAGGGCGGCGACGCTTTCCTGGTCCAGGACGGCGAACGCCTGTCCCTCATGCGGCCAGTGCGGGCGTAGTGCGTCCAGCGGCAGGCAGCGCAGGAAGACGGCGATCCAGAGGCGCATGGCGGGGGGAAGAAGGCGTAAGGGTGCCGGGCTCCAGGGCCACGTACAGCGGCGTGTCGCAGACCGGCCCCCGGCGTTTCAAAAGATGGACGGACAAGCCGCCCGGCGCGGGAGCAAGCGCCAGCCGCAATGGCGCGGGCGTGGCGTGTTGCGCGGCGCTGGCCGGGCGCACGGCGATGAACAGCAAGTCGCTGGCTTGGGCCGCCAGGTGCAGGCGGCGCAGGGATTCGGGGCGGACATGGGGCAGCCAGCAGATCAGGGCGCCGCAGCTGCCGTTTTTCAGGATCTGTTCCGTGGCCCAGAGCGTATCGATGGGTTTTTGCGGCGCAACCCACAGCAACTGCCGGGGATCCAGCCGCCAGCCCATCCAACTGGCGATGTGGGGGGCGTGCGGGGGGTGCACCAGGGCGATGGGGCGGCGCGTTTCCAGTTGGGCCAGCGCCGGGCGCAGCAGGCGGATTTCACCGACGCCGGGGTGCGGAGTCAGCAGTTCAATCAGCGAACCCAGCGGCCAGCCGCCGTCCGGCAGCTCGGCGGAAAGCAAAGCGTGCCCGGTGGGCAGGTTGCGGGCGGCGCCTTTGGCCAACTGCGTGGCACGCCACAACGCGGGATGGATATGTTCAGGGGACTGCATGGCGGGGGCTACCCGGTTCAACAAGCACGTGGAGGGGTGTTTGGAAAACCTGGAAAACAATAATACCTGTATGAATATACAGTATTGTAGCGCCGTTTAATGCCCCCGCGCGTCCCTCTAAGTCTGTCTTTTACGCACCAAGGTGGTGCGTTTTTGGCCGTCCGGCACGACCGCCAGGGGGGGCTAGACCCCGGCGGTGCTTCCGGACGCCGGCGCCGCTTGGGCGTCCTGCGCGCCGTGCTCCAGGTCCAGCCCATAGAAGCGCATGTCCTGGTATTTCACCCAGCGCGACTGCTTCACCACGCGATGGCCGATCCACAGCGCCAGGAACAGCGGGATGGCCAGATAGGTGGAGATCACCCCGATCCAGTCGATGCGCTCTTCCAGGAACGCCTGGTAGTTCTGCCCCAGCGTCACCACCAGGCACAGCACGAAGGCCAGCAACGGGCCGAACGGGAACAGGCCGGCCTTGTACGGCAGGTCGGCCGTGTCGTAGCCGTGCTTCACGTAGCCCTGGCGGAAACGGTAATGGCTGATCGCAATGCTCAGCCAAACAATGAACTCCGTCATGCCGGCAAAATTCAATAGCCAGATATAGACCGCCTTGGGGCTGTACACCACGCTGAACAGGCACAGGCAGGCAAGCGCCGTGGTGGCCAGCAGCGCATATAGCGGCACGCCGTTGCGGGTCAATCGCTTGAACATGGCCGGCGCCTGGCCTTCGGCCGCCATGTTGAACAGCATCCGCGTGGCGGCGTACATGCCCGAGTTGCCGGCCGACAGCACGGACGTCAGGATGACGGCGTTCATGACCGTGGCGGCCGACAGCAATCCCGCATGCTGGAATACCAGCGTGAAGGGGCTGACGGCAATGTCCTCGACTTCATTGCGCAGCAATTGCGGGTCGGTGTAGGGCACCAGCAAACCGATGATCAGGATGGCCAGTACGTAGAAGAGCAGGATGCGCCAGAACACGTTGTTGATGGCGCGCGGCACGTTACGGCGGGGGTTTTCGGATTCGCCCGCGGCCACGCCCACCAGTTCGGTGCCCTGGAAGGAGTAGGCCACCACCATCGCCACGCCGACCCACGTGGCCGCGTTGCCCACGAAAGGCGCGTCGCCCACTTTCCAATTGACCAGACCCACTTGATCGCCGCTATGGATGATGCCCACCAGCATGCCCAGCCCCACCGCGATGAAGCACAGGACGGCAACCACCTTGATGATGGCGAACCAGTATTCGGCTTCACCGAAGCTGCGAGCGGAAAAAGCGTTCAACCCGAAGGTCAGCGCCAGGAAGGCGACGCTCCATATCCAGCCCGGCGTATCTGGCAGCCAGTACGCCATGACCAATTGGGCGGCCACTACATCCACGGCAACCACCGTGGCCCAGCTGATCCAGAAATTCCAGCCCAGGGCAAAGCCGAAGCCGGGGTCCACATAGCGCGAGGCATAGGTGCAGAACGAGCCGGACACGGGCATGAAGGTGGCCAGTTCGCCCAGGCTGGTCATGATGAAATAGACCATCAGACCGATCACCAGGTAGACCATCAGTGCGCCGCCCGGACCCGCCTGGGCAATGGCTGCGCCGGATGCGACGAACAGGCCGGTGCCGATGGCTCCGCCCAGCGCTATCATCGTGAGGTGGCGTGCCTTGAGCACGCGGTGCAGCTGATTCTGGCTCGCTGGCGTAGCGCCCGAGTGGGTGTTCGGGTCGGTTGTCGGTGTTTGCATTACAGAGGTAAAAGAGGGCCGTTGCGGCGGTAGTCCGGCTTGTGGCCTGCGGGTCGTCCGCTTTAAGCCGCGCATTTTACAATGCTGTCATCAGGGCGTAGTCCAACGGCCTTATGCCAGCACGGAGCAGTCTCATGGCATTTTCCAGTTCTCTTGAATTTCTTCCCGATCCTGGCGTCGATGTGCGCCAGTTGTTCATTCTGTTGCACGGTGTGGGCGGTTCGCCCGACAACCTGCGGCCCATGGCCGAAGCCGTGCGCGCGGCGTTTCCGACGGCGGCGGTGCTGGTGCCCGAAGGATTCGAATCCTTTGATGGCGGTGAAACGGGGCGACAGTGGTTTTCGGTGCGTGGCGTGACCGAAGAAAACCGCGCCGAGCGCGTGGCCCGGGCCATGCCTCCCCTGGAAGCCTACGTGCGCCAAGCGCAGGCCCGGTTCGGCTTGCTGCAATCGGACACGGCGCTGGCCGGGTTCTCGCAGGGCGCCATCATGGCGTTGGAACTGGTGCAGGCCCACGACGGCATGGCGGGGCGCGTGATCGCCTTTTCCGGCCGGTATGCGCAACTGCCCAAGACCGCGCCCCAATACACCACCATTCATTTGCTGCACGGCGCCGACGACCGGGTGATGAGCGTGACGCACATCCAGGCCGCGCAGGCCCGGCTGGAAGAACTGCATGGCGATTCCACCATCGACATCGCCACGCAGGTTGGCCACGAGCTGCACCCCGCGTTGATCCAGCGCGCCATTGTGCGTTTGCAGACCTGCGTGCCGCTGCGCAGCTGGGAAGCAGCCCTGGGGCTGAACCAGACGCCGCCCGACGGCACCACGGTGCATTGATGCAAACTTGTTGCCCGCGTTTGCCGATGCCCGTCGTACCGTCCGTCCGATGAGCACCGCCCGGTCTTCAGTGCCTGCCCCGCCGCGCGTCGTGGACTCGGTCGGCGGCGCGCAGAGCATCTTTCGCGTACTGCGCATTCTGAAATACGTGGGGGCGGCGCCCGCGCGCGGTGTCGGCTTGACCGACGTGGTGCGCGATATCGGCCTGACGCCGCCCACCGCGCACCGCATGCTGTCCGCCTTGCTGCAAGAGGGCTTCCTGTCGTTGAACTCGAAGCTCAAGACGTACAGCCTGGGGCGAGAATCCTATATCTTGGGCTTGGCGGCGGAAAGCCGGCACGGCATCAAGGCCATCGCCGAATCTGCGGTGCTGCGGTTGGCTGAATTCACCGGTGACACGAGCTTCCTGTCGGTGCGCTCGGGTCACGAGGCCGTTTGCGTGGATCGCAAGACGGGCGACTTTCCGATCAAGATCCTGACCTTGGAAGTCGGCCACCGCAGGCCGCTGGGCGTGGGCGCGGGCAGCTTGGCGTTGCTGGCCTTTTTGCCGAACGACGATATTGAACGGGTGCTGGCGCGCTACGACGCCACCACGGCACCGGATTTGCCGTCCACCGATATGCTGCGGGACGACATTGCCGCAGCGCGCAAGCTGGGCTATGCGTTGAACCCCGGCCGCATCATTCCCGACATGGCGGGCGTGGGGGTGCCGGTGTTCGACCGCGAACAGCATGTGGTCGCCGCGCTGAGCGTCGCCGCGATCCGATCACGCTTGTCCGGCCCCCGTCTGCAAGAGGTGGTGGTCGCCTTGCAACGCGCCGCGGCTGAACTGTCGGCGGATCTGCTGCCGCGCACCTGAGCGCGCGGCCGGCCTAGCGGCCCGCGCAGGCCTTGCCGCCGTCCACCGGCAAGCAGACGCCGGTGATGTACCGGGCTTCGTCGCTGGCCAGGAACAGGGCGGCGTGGGCGACATCCCACGCATCCCCCATGCGGCCCATCGGACTGGCGGCATTGCGGCGGCGGCGCATCTCTTCCACATCCTCGAACTGGCCTGCAATCTGCTGGTAGATCAGGGGCGTGTCGATCACGCCGGGCAGCACCGCGTTGACGCGGATATTGTCCGGCGCGTAGCGCACGGCCAGCGAGCGGGTCAGGTGGTTCAACCCCGCCTTGGCCGCGTAATAGGACGTGTAGGGATAGGTGTTGACCTGAATCGAGGCCAGCGACGAAATGTTGACGATGCTGCCGCCTCCTTGCGCCAACATGGCGGGCAGCACGTGTTTGCAGGTCAGGAACACGCCGGTCAGGTTGGTGTCGATCACGCGGTGCCAGCTTTCCTCGCTGGCTTCGATGGGATCGCCCATTTCAGTGATGCCCACGTTGTTGTGCAGCACGTCGATGCGGCCGGCCATCGCCAGCACCTCCTCGACCACGGCCTGGATTTGCGCGGATTGGGTCACATCGGCGGTCAAGGCCGCGCACAGCCCGCCCTCGGCCTCAATGACGCGCCGCGTTTCCTCGGCGGCCTCTGCCCGCAGATCCACGGCGAAGACCCGGGCGCCTTCACGCGCGTAAAGCGTGGCTGCCGCTTTGCCGTTGCCCCAACCCGGGCCCGACGATCCCGCGCCAAACACCAGCGCCACCTTGTCCTTCAAGCGCTGTCCCATGTCATTCCGCCGAAATATGCGCGAAATCGGCGACCTTCTTCCACTTGGCCACGTCGTCCCGGATCATTGCCGCAAAGGCATCGGGCTTGTCGGCGACGACATAGGCGCCCACCCCGGCGTACTTGGCCTGCACCGCCGGGTCTGCCAGCGCCTTGCGCGAGGCGTCGTTCAGCTTGGCCAGTACATCCTTGGGCAGGCCAGCGGGCGCCAGCAGGCCGTTCCACATTTCGGCGTCGTAGTCGGGCAATCCGACTTCGGCGAATGTCGGGATGTCGGGCAGCTGAGGCAGGCGCGTCTTGGCCGCGACCACAATCGCCCTGACGCTGCCGGACTGGATGTGGGCCATCGACGAGGCCGCCGTGTCCCACAGGATCGGCACCTGTCCGGCAATGACGTCGTTCAACGCCGGGCCGGTGCCGCGATACGGTACGTGCATCATGTCCAGCCCGGACAAGGATTTGTAGTATTCCATGGCCATGTGGGTGGCGCCGCCGTTGCCCGACGACGCATACGAATACTTGCCTGGCGCGCTCTTGATCAGCGCGACAAAGGACGCATAGTCCTTGGCCGGGAAGTTCTTGTTGACGACGATCACGCCCGGCACCCGGATGATCTGCGTCACGGGCGTGAAATCCTTCACGGCATCGTAGGGCAGGTTCTTGTAGACGGCGGGGTTGGTGCCGTTGGTGCTGGATGTGCCCAGCAGCAGCGTATAGCCGTCGGGCGGGGACGAGGCCACGGCGCGGGAGCCGACCGTGCCACCGGCGCCGCCTCGATTCTCCACCACCACGGTCTGGCCGATCTGCTTGCCCAGCGCTTCGGCGAAGATGCGGCCCACGACGTCCGACGTGCCGCCGGGCGGGAAGGGCACGATCAGGCGGATGGGGCGGTCAGGGTAGGTGCCCTGCGCCGCCGCGGCGCCCGTCAGCGACACGGCCAGGGTGGCGGCCGCCAGCGTAATCCAGGTTCTTCTCTTCATGGTGATGGTCTCCTCGCTTCGGTATTGTTGTGCGTCGTGCTGTTTTTGTTATGCCTTTCAGGGCCGGGCTCAGGCGATGCGGTCACCCGGCTTGATCTTGGCCGCGCGGCTGTCCACGCCGGGCAGCATGTACGCCGGGTCACGGGTCACCACGACGTCCAGGATGGTGGGACGGTCCTTGCAGGCGTAGGCGCTGGCCAGCGCGGCCCGGATGTCGGCCGGATCCTCGACACGGATGCCGTTGCAGCCCAGCGCGCGCGCCACATTGGCGTAGTTGGTCTCCACCAGGTCGGACGATTGGTAGCTGCCGCTGCCATACATCAGGTGTTGCAAGGCCTTGATGTACCCCGATGCGGCGTTGTTGACGACGACCAGCGTGAATGCCAGGCCCATGCGCACTGCGGTCTCAAGCTCACCCAGCGACATATTGCAACCCCCGTCGCCGGTCAGGCTGACGACTTGCCGCCCAGGTGCTGCTGCGGCGGCGCCGATGGCGCCCGGGATGCCATAGCCGATGGACGCGAAGCCGCGATCCGGCACGAAGCCGCGGCCAGCGCGCTTGGTGTCGAACAACAAACCGCCCCAGTGCGCGGCGAAGCCACCGTCGGCCACCAAGATGCCGTCTTCCGGCAGCGTCGCGTTGATTTCATGCATCAGGCGAGCCATGCCGATCGGGCTGTCGGCAGAGGTGAGTTTGGCCTGCACGGATTCGCGCCAGGCGTGCATGGCCTGTCCGACTTCGTCCACATAGTCCTGGCGATCCGCGCGCTGGGATGTGGGTTGGGCGGCCATGCGTTCGTCCAGTTCTTCCAGCGTTGCCCGCACGTCGCCCCACAGCCGCAACGCGGGGGTGGTGGTGCGGTCGAATTCCTCGGCCACGATATCCAGATGGATGATGGGCGTGCCGGCAGTCAGCAGGTCATAGCGTCGAGTGGCGACTTCGCCCAGTTTGCAGCCGACGACGAACAGGCAATCCGCCTTGGCGATCAGATCGTTGGCGATGCGGCTGTAGCGGCCGAACAGGCCAGCGTTCAGCGGGTCGCTGCACGCGATGGCGCCTTTTCCGCTCATGGTGTGCGCAACCGGGATGCCGAAGCGGCGCGCAAAGGCCTCGACGGCGAGGGCGGCGTCGCTGATGTGGACGCCGCCGCCGCACAGCATCAGCGGGCGGGCGGCGCCTGCCAGCATGCTGGCGGCCTGGGCCAGGTCGTCGGCGGCGGGCCGGCAGCGCAGGGCCGGCGCACGGCGGTAGTTGGCGCTGGAATAAAAGGCATCGGCGTCGAAGACGTGGACCTCATGCGCGATGTCTTCGGGAACATCCAGCACCACGGGCCCGGGGCGGCCGCTGGTGGCCACCGCGAAGGCGCGGCGCACCAGTTCGGGAATGCGTTCGATTTTTTCCACGCGCAGCACATCCTTGACCACCGGCCGCAGCACTTCCAGCTGACGGGCCTCTTGCGTCATGTTCTTCCACGAGTGCATGCGGTGGGAATCGCCCACCAGCGCAACCAGCGCGGTGCCGGCGTTATAGGCTTCGGCCAGGCCGGTGACCAGATTGGTGGCGCCGGGCCCCAATGTGGCGTCGCACACGCCCGGGCGTCCGCTGACCTTCGTATAGGCGTCGGCCGCGAACACGGCGCAGCGCTCGTCGTTGATCAGGTTGTGGTTCAGCTTCAAGCGCCGCACGGCGTCATAGAAGGGCAGCAGTTGAAAGCCGCCCATGCCGAACATCAAGCCGACGTCGTGCGCGGCGAACATGCGGGCGATGGCTTCGCCGCCGGTGATTTCCAGTTTTTCCGACATGCGGGTAGTGCTCCTAGTAAGTGCCGCGCCCGTTCAACAGGGCATCGATAAAGGCTTTCAATGGGGTGCCGACGCGGCAGCCGAGTTCTCGGGCGCGGGCGTTCGCGCAGGAAATGATCCCGTCTTCGTAGCAGGACCGGGCGTCGCCAATGCGTGCGCTATCGGCCGATACGGTCAATGCCGCGATGCCCCTTTGCTGTAGCAAGGGCAGTCGGCCGATTCCCGCGCTGTCCTTGCCGATGCCGGCATCGTTGAAGGTGATCAGGCGGGGCGATGCCTTCACACCGTCAACCTGCAAGCCGGCCAGCCGTTCTCCATGCGAAGCCGTGACGGCAATCAAGCCATCGTCCCGCGAGTCCAGCAGCGATACGGAGTCGGCGCCAATCACCCGTGGGGCGCCGTTGGCGGCGGTTTGAAGGACGACGCGGGATTCCCGCAATGGCGCAGGCAACGCAGGAAGGGGGGAAGAATGAGCCAACCGGGCGGCGGCTTGCGCCACCGTCATGCCGGGCCGGCAACCCAGCGCTTGCGCCAGGGCATTGGCGTGGCTGATGACGCCATGGCGGGCCATGTCCGCCCCATCGCCGATTCGGCAACTGCGGTAGTCGGCCGTTGCCGCGGGCACGCCCCATTGCTGCAAATCTTGCAGGCCGGCGATGCCGGCTTGCTGGCGGCCGACACCGGCGTCGTTCAGCACCACGGCGCGAACCTTGCCGCGTGCGGCGCAATAGGCCGCATAACTGCCACCATGCGATCCGGCGATGACCACCCGGCCGGCATCCGCATCGCCCAGCTTGGTGATGCTGTCGAGCACGCAAGCATCGATAGCGATCGATTGATATTCCATATTATGGATTTGTCTCTATTCTCAAAGCCCTGGTCCGCGCATTTCGACGCATCCAGCGGTGTCTTTGTTTGTTCTGATTGATGCTGCCGATTGATTCTACGAGCGCGCATTCACATGCCGCAATGCAATCTCCATATTATGGAAATTGATTTGCATGGGGGTGGGAAGCATGGGCGTGGGAAGAATGGGCGCGCGCATCCCGCGAGACATCGGGGGATGGGGGAGGGAACGGCAAGGTTGCGCGGAAGGCGCGGGTGTCGCGGCCCCGCCGCGTGGACGCGCGCGGGGGCCGGAATAGGCAGGGGGGGCCGAGCAGGCCCCCGTCAGGCGCTTACTTTTCCCAGCCGCCGCCAAGCGCCAGGAAGACGGCGATCTGGTCGCTGCTAAGGTCGGCCTGGGACGCGGCGAGCGCGCTTTCATTGCTGGCCAGCGTGCGTTCGGCGTCCAGCACCGTCAGATAATCGGTCTTGCCGTACTGGAACAGCTGGCGGGCTTGGGATGCGGCTTCGGCGCTTTGGTCGCGTGCGGCGCGCAAGGCGGTATCGCGGTCCAGTTGCCGTGCATAAACGACTAGTGCGCTTTCCGTTTCGCGCAGTGCGTTCAGCACCGTGGCGTCAAAGCGCGCGACGGCGGCCTTTGTGTTGGCTTCGGCTTCGGCGATGCGGGCCTGCACGGCGCCGGTGTTCGGAAGGGTCCAAGAGATCAGCGGACCCACGCTCCAACTGAAGGTGCCGCGGTCGCCGAACAGGGTGGCCGGGCCACCGGAGGCCGCGGACAGCCCCAGCGTGATCTTCGGATAAAGGTCGGCGGTGGCCACGCCGATGCGTGCCGTGTTGGCGGCCAGCGTGCGTTCGGCTTGCCGAATGTCGGGACGGCGGCGCAGCAGCGCGGCGCCGTCACCCACGGGGATGGTCTCGGTCAGGCGTGGCGCCGTCGCGCATCGCAGCAGCGTGGGCGAGATCTCGTTTGGCGTCTGGCCCGTCAAGGCCGCCAGACGATACAGCGCTGTGCGCTGCTGCGACTGGAAGGGCGGCAGATTGGCCTGCAATTGTTCAAGCTGGCTGCGGGCGCGGGTCACGTCCAGGGTGGTGCCTCGGCCGGCGCGTTGCAGCCGGCTGACGGCGTCCACGGATTCTTTCTGCACCTGCACCGAATGCTGGGCCGAGGCCAGCTGCATGCCCGCCGCGCACATGTTGGCATAGGCACGCGCGGTTTCGGCCGCGACCGTGACGCGGGTGGCGTCGTAGGCGGCCTGGGCGGCTTGCTCATCGCCGCTGGCGGCTTCGATGGCGCGGCGGATCTGGCCGAACAGGTCCAGCTGATAGGACACGCTGGCGCCCGTGGAATACGACCACCGGTTGGGCGGATTGATGCCGGGTTGCAGCTCTTGCAGACCGGACACGTGGCCAAAGGTGGGCGATGCGTTCACGCCGACGGTGGGTTGCTGCTGCGCCTGCGTTTCCCGCACGGCGGCTTGCGCGCGTTCCAGGTTGGCGCTGGCGACGCGCAGGTCCGTGTTGGCGGACAGGGCTTTTTCGACCAGGCCGTCCAGCACCGGGTCGTTGTACAAGCGCCACCAGTGCCCAGTCACCGCTTCCTGCTGGAATACCCCTTCCTGCGCTTCGATGAAGGCGGCTTGCGCCGTCTGCCGTTGCGACACCGACCCGGCAGGCACCTGATAGTCAGGGCCCACGGCGGAGCATCCGGCCAGCGCAAGGGCCAGCATCAGCGGCAGGAGGTGTTTGGTGTTCATGGCAAGTACGGCTTGGCGTCGAGGGAATGGGTTGAAAGGAAAGGGTTGAAAGGCAAGGGTGGCGAGTGCCGTGTGCTCAAGACGGCTGGCGCGTGGCCTGAGCTGGCATCGGGTCCACCGAAACGGTGGCTGTTTGGCCGGCGACCAGGCGCACGCCGTCGGGTACGGCGTCGATCTTCACGCGCACCGGAATGCGTTGCGCCAGACGGACCCAGTTGAACGTGGGGTTCACGTTGGGCAGCAGGTTGGCGCTGATGCTGCGGTCGCGGTCGGCAATGCCCATGGCGATGCTCTCCACGTGGCCGCTGATGCGGCGCGAATCACCCATCAGCGTCACGGTGACGGGGTCGCCTTCGTGGATGCCCGGCAGCTTGGTCTCTTCAAAATAGCCTTCCACGTAGAACGAGCCTGCGTCCACCAGCGCCATCACGCCACGGCCGGCAGAGGCGTAGGAGCCCGCGCGCAGGTCCAGGTTGGTGACACGCCCGTCGCTGGCGGCCACCACGCGGCTGCGCTCCAGATTCAGGCGGGCTGTGTTCAGTTGCACTTCGGCCTGGGCAAGCGCGGCTTCGGTTTGCTGCATCTTGGTCTGGCTTTGTTCAACGGCTTCGGCCGCCACCAGCTGGCCCAGCGAGCGGTTGCGCTTGGCGTCGCGCTGCGCCTGATCGTGCGCCACCTGCTGTGAACGCACCGAGGCCTGGGCCTGGTCGAACGCCAGCTGGAAGCGCGCACGGTCAATTTCAAACAGCACGTCGCCGGCCTTCACGTCCTGGTTGTCGTGCACGGGCACGCTGGTCACCAGGCCGGAGACGTCGGGCGCGACCTGCACCACATAGGCCTTGACGCGGCCATCCCGCGTCCAGGGTTCAACTTCATAGTGGACCCAGAGCTGCCAGCCGGCGTAAGCGGCGGCCACGACGACGACGGCCGTTACCGCGAACTTGCCGATGGCGGCAGGGCGAAGGGCATTGGGGAGTTTCATACCTATCTCTGGAGAAAATAAGGGGAAATCAGGGAGACGCCATACAGCAGCACCACGAACAGCGCCAGATCGAACAGCGCGGGGTGCCACACCAGGCGGTACAGGCCGGCGCGGGCAAGCACGCGCCGCAACGCCCAGGCCACACCCAGCGTCAGCACGCCCAGCACCAGCAGCCAGGGGAAGTAAATGCCGTAGAGATTGAATTCGCCGATCATGATGCTTGGCCCTCCAGCGTGGGATGGGCGGGTTGGTAGTCGGGCGCGTCAGGGAAGAAGGCGCGGCGGATGCCCACCAGGGCCACCACGGCGCGGTCTCTTGCGGCCAAGCCTTGCGGCGTGGCTGCGACGCTGGACAGCGCGCGGTCGATCTGAGCCAGGAAGGCCGGTGTTTTTTCTTCCACGCGCCACGCTGAGCGGGCACGGAAGAATTGCGCCAGGCTGTTGAGCACCGGCTGGATGGTGGGCTCGGCCATCGGCAGATGGCGGCGCGCGCGTTGCAGTTCGGTGATGTCGCGGCCCACGCGCAGGTCTTTCAGCGCGTCGGAGGCGACCAGATCGTCCGGGCGTTTGGCCAAGGCCAGGCGCGGTTGCAGCAGGCCGATGCGGTCCAGCATGCGGGCGGCATAGGTATGGCGCGAGGGCGCGCGGGGCGAGCTTGCCAGCGTCGCCAGCTCCTTCCAATTGGCAGCCTGGATGCGGCGCGCGCTCCAGTCGGCACTGACCGTGCGGAAGATGGCGGCGATGATCGCCGCCGTGGCCACGCCCATGCACTGCGCGACTTGCGTGTCGATGAAGGACACGACGTCGGCGGTGTTGGTGTCTTGCAATGCCATGGTGCCGAGAAAGCCGAACAGCATGGCCATTGCCTTGCCGGCGCTGGCGGGCCGGGCGATGAAGACGCCCAAGATGAACGCCGTCGGCAGCATGGACAGGGCCAGCATTTCAAACGAATGGATGGCGGGCATGATGCCCAGCAGGTACAGCGCCGACAGCGGGATCGAATACACCGTATAGGTCAGGAACTGCATGATGCCCGGCACGGGATTGTCCTGCGAAGCGAAGAAGCAGCTGAAGATCGCGGCCATCAGGGCGGCGGTGGCGCCGTTGCTCCATGCCGTGCCGATCCAGAAGGCGCAGCACACCGAAATGGCCACGCCTGCGGCCAGTGCCGATAACAGCGCCATGCCATGATCGCGGTGCAGCGCCGTGTTGGGGTCGCGGTTGGGGCGCGAGGCGCGCATCGGTGCCCGCAGCGGAGCGCCGTTCAGGCCTGCACGGATCTCGCGGCGCAACGCCAGGCATTCGTCATAGGTGTCGATCAGTTCGCGCAGCCGCGCCATCAGGCTGGCCAGCAAGGCGTCGCGCCAGGTGGAATGGCTATCGATGCTGGGCGCCAACTGGGAGACGGCGGCGCGCAGGCGCACGGCGGTCTCGTGCGAGGCCTGGGCGCCGGCATTGATCCATTCAGAGATGTCATGCAGCAGCGCGGACACGGGTTCGGGTAGCGGCTGATCATTGGCCTGCAAGGCGCGCAGCCGGTCTTCCACCGCCGAGACGGCCGGTGTCAGCGCCGAGATCTGGTCCTGCATGGCGCGCACGGCGCCGGACGTCCAGCGCAGGTTGCTGGTATCGAAAGGCACATGCGTGGACAGGAGGCGCAACTGCGTGATGTCGTTGGCCAGCTCGCGACGATCGCGGTCGCGTTGTTCGGCATTCTGTCCGCTGAGCGTGTCGTGCATCCAGTTGCGGGCATCGCGCACGGCTTTGTCCAACTGCAAGGTCAAGGCGGGCGCCAGGCCGCGCGGCAGCACGATGCTGTGGATCAGCGTGGCGCAGACGATGCCCAAACTGATTTCCTCGACGCGAGCGAGCGCCGTGTCGAACACCAGCGACGGGTCCGACACGCTGGGAAAACCGATCATTGCGGCGGTGTAGCCAGCCAGCATGAACAGGTATGACCGTGGCGTGCGGTCCAGCACCGACATATACAGGCAGGCGCCCACCCACAGCACCATCGCACCCGTCATGACGACGGGCGAATTCGACAGCCGGGGCACCATGTAAACGGTGGCGGCCGACCCGACAAAGGTGCCAACCAGGCGGTACAGCGCTTTCGAGCGCACCGCGCCCGACCAGGGCTGCGCCACGACGTACGCGGTGGTCATCGCCCAGAACGGACGCGGCAAACCCATGCTGTAGGACAGATAAAGCGCCATGATGGCGCTTAGGTAGCTCTTCAGCGAAAAGAGGGATTCGCGGACGTTCGGCAATTTCACGATTGATTGTCCTGAGGATGCGAACCGGCCGCGCCGCGGCCCAACGACACCGCCAAGGTGTCGAAGACGCGCAGGCAGGCTTCCAGGTCCGCTTCGCTGACGCCGTGGAACAAGCGGCGGCGCAGTTCCACCAAGACGTCCTCGACCTGCGCGCGCAGCGCATGGCCGGCGGGGGTCAGGTGCAAGGTCTTGGCGCGGCGGTCGTGGGGGTCTTCACGCCGTTCCATCAGGCCGGCAGCGACCAGTTGGTCCAGCACGCGCACCAGCGACGGCCCTTCGACGCCCAGCGCCTCGGCCAGCGCGCCTTGACGCACGCCGTCGCCCAGGCGGCCCGCCAGGATGACAGGCCAGGCCGTGGCTTGCGACAAGCCATAGTCGACCAACGCCTTGTCGGCAGCGCCACGATAGGCGCGCGACAGCACCATCAAATTTGCGGTGGTAGCCATGAGTTGGGAGTCGGTGGGAGAGTTCATGGAATAGATTGTATCCTATCTATTAGCTTACTAATAATTGAAAATGGCGAATATCTCCATTGATTTTTTCAATTGGTTAGATAGGAGGAGGGGGTTTCATGGGTGGGGAAATGGGGGGCAGTGATGGGTTGCGCGCGTTCGAGGGCCGTTTTCTTGGCCGGGGCGTCCGCGCGCTACACCCATCCTACGGGTCAAGCGGCATGCGGGTGATGGGTGGGAACGGGGCGCGGGTCAAGCGGCATGCGGGCGATGGGCGGCGACGGGGCGCGAGTCACGCGGTGTTGGGGCGATGGGCGACGATGGGGCGTGGGTCATGCGGCATGTGGGTCATGGACGACGATGCGTCATGGGGCATGCACGCGGTGGTGCATGATGCGCCGTGGGTCTCGAGGCGCGCGATGGCTGTTGCCGTCCGTAGGATGGGTGTAGCGCGCGGATGCCAGGGGCAAGAAAGCATGCGCTTATCGCGCGCAACCCATCGGGCAGCCGTCATGCTGTGGCCAAATCTGTTCTGGAACCAGCGCTGCTTGATGGGTTGCGCGCGTTGGAGGGCCGTTTTCCTGGCCCCGCATCCGCGCGCTACACCCATCCTACGAACCATCCATCCGTGGCAATCAGCCGTAGCAGTCCGGTGGCAATCAGCCGTTGCAGTCCCGTGGCAATCAGCCGTTGCAGTCGGCCCAGCAATTGGGCGTTTCGTACAGGCGCACGCGGGTCAGGCGCAGGTCGGCGCCGTAGTGGCCGTGATAGTGCGGCGCCAGGGTCTCGAAGACGATGGCGGCCAGGTTCTCGGCGGTGGGAATGCGGTCCAGCACCACGGTCTTGTGGTCGGGCAGGCTGTCCAGGAAGCCGCGTACGGCCGCATCGCCTTCAAAAACCAGGAAGGCATGGTCCCAGACGTCCACGATGTGGGTCTTGGCGATGTGCTTGATTTCAGAGAAATCCATCAGCATGCCGTTGTCGGACTCGCCAGGGGCTTGCACGACATCGCCGGTCAGGGTGATTTCCAGCACATAGCGGTGGCCATGCAAATTGCGGCACTGGCTGCGGTGATCGGGAATGCGATGGCCGGCGTCGAATTCCAGCCTGCGGGTCACGGAAATCATGGTGTGCTCCGCAAGGCGTCGGGGTAAATCATGGAATGCCTATGTATTTGTGAGTCTGCAAACTGAGCCGCCATTGCGGGTGCTGCATACAGTACTGGACGGCTTTTTCGGTATTGGCCACGCGCGCCGGGCCGTCCATGGGTTGTAGGAAAAAATGCTCAAAATCCAGATGCGCGAACGTTTCGGGCAGCGCATTGGACTGCGGGTAGACCAGCTTCAGCTCGTCACCGCGTTCGATGACGATGGGCGCGGTGCCTTTGGGGCTGACGCAGATCCAGTCGATGCCGGCCGGAGGCTTGACGGTGCCGTTGGTCTCGATGGCCACGGTGAAGCCGCGGGCATGGATGGCCGTGAGCAGCGCCGCGTCCAATTGCAGCAGGGGTTCGCCGCCGGTGAAGACCACGTAGCGGTCTTCCGTTCCGGGGCCCCACGAGGCAGCGATGGCGTCGGCCAGCAGGTCTGCGGTCGTGAACTTGCCGCCGCCTTCGCCGTCGGTGCCGATGAAGTCGGTGTCGCAGAAGGTGCAGGCGGCGCTGGCGCGGTCGCTTTCGCGGCCGGTCCAGAGGTTACAGCCGGCAAACCGGCAAAATACCGCCGCGCGGCCTGCATGGGCGCCTTCGCCTTGCAGGGTCTTGAAGATTTCTTTGGCGGAATAGGTCATAAGGGGGTATTGGCGAGCTGCGGGTAGCCGTGCGCCGTAAAGATTCGAGCAAAAGCGCACTATTTTACTGGTAGCGAGGCCGGTACGGCGAAAGACCTTGCGCGGCGTCGTCCGTGCCCGCCTGATCTTGTAGACTCCCGGCCTATGTTCCACATCCAAGATTCCCTATATCTGGACGAGCGCGACCTGACGTTCACCATGATCCGCGCCCAGGGCTCGGGCGGGCAGAACGTCAACAAGGTTTCCAGCGCCGTTCATTTGCGCTTTGACGTTCGCGCGTCCAGCCTGCCGCCCGAGGTTCAGGATGCGCTGTGCGCCGTCAGCGACCACCGCATCTCGAAAGAGGGCGTGATCGTGATCAAGTCGCAATCGTTCCGTAGCCAGGAAAAAAACCGGGCCGAAGCCATCGAACGGCTGATCGCCATGGTGCGTTCGGCCATCCAGGTGGAAAAGCCGCGTCGCGCGACCAAGCCCACCCGGTCGTCGCAGCGCCGGCGGGTCCAGCGCAAGGTCTTGCACGGCGAGGTCAAGCGTTTGCGGGGCCGGGTGCAGGGCGACTGAACCCGGCTGGCCAATAGCCCCATGCGGCACAGGGGCATGACTATATATCGAACAACAACGATATAAGATTCGATAAATTGCGATATACAAATATGACGGCATCCCCTTCACCCTTCGATCAGACCGACGCGCCACCCCGTATCGACGCCGACGCCATCCTCAAGGCGCTGGCGAATCCGGTACGGCGCGACATTCTTGTGTGGCTGAAGACACCGCAAGCGCATTTCGAAGAGCGCCCGGGCCACTCCTTTGAACATGGCGTGTGCGCGGGCCACATCGATGACCGCTGCGGCTTGTCGCAGTCCACCGTGTCCTCGCACCTGGCCGTCTTGCAGCGTGCGGGCCTGATCCTGGGAACGAAGGTGGGGCAGTGGGTATTTTTCCGTCGCAATGAACCCGTCATTGCCGCGTTCCTGCGGCAGTTGAATCAGGATATGTAGTCAGCCGCTACAAGAAACGCCCCCTTGCCCGGGCGGAAGGATTTTGCATGAGCTCCCTGTTTGAACCCCTGCGCGCCGGCGACCTCACGCTGCGCAACCGCATTGTCATGGCCCCGTTGACCCGCCAGCGCGCAAGCGAAGGCCGCGTGCCCAGCGATCTGATGGTCGAGTACTACACCCAGCGTGCCGACGCCGGCATGATCCTGACCGAAGCCACGTCCGTCACGCCCCAGGGCGTGGGCTATGCCGATACCCCGGGCCTGTGGTCCACCGAGCAGGTGAAGGGCTGGCGCAAGGTCACGTCCGCCGTGCATGACAAGGGCGGCCTGATCGTGGCCCAGCTCTGGCACGTGGGCCGCATTTCCGACCCGGTTTTCCTGAATGGCGAATTGCCCGTTGCGCCCAGCGCCATCGCCGCCGGCGGTCACGTCAGCCTGGTGCGTCCGAAGCGCCCCTATGTCACCCCTCGCGCGCTGGAAACGGCCGAAATTCCGGGGGTGGTGGAAGCCTATCGTCACGGTGCCAAGATGGCGCAGGAATCCGGTTTTGATGGGGTGGAAGTGCACGCCGCCAACGGTTACTTGCTGGATCAGTTCCTGCAAGACAGCACCAATCACCGCACGGATCAGTACGGCGGATCGCTGGAAAACCGCGCCCGCCTGTTGCTGGAAATCGTGGATGCGTGCATCGAGGTCTGGGGCGCCGGGCGTGTGGGCGTGCATTTGTCGCCGCGCGCCGATTCGCACACGATGGGCGATTCGGACCTGGCGGCCACATTCACTTATGTCGCCACCGAACTGGGCAAGCGCGGCATCGCGTTCATCTGCGCGCGCGAACATGAAGGCGAAGACAGCCTGGGCCCGAAGCTGAAGGCGGCGTTTGGCGGTGTCTATATCGGCAACGAAGGCTACACGCGGCAGTCAGCCGACGCGGCCATTGCCGCAGGCCGCGCCGATGCCGTGGCGTTTGGCGTGCAGTACATCGCCAACCCCGACCTGAAGCGGCGCTTTGAACTGGATGCTCCGCTGAATGCGCCGGAATCGTCCACGTTCTATTCGCAGGGCGCCACCGGCTACACGGATTATCCGGCGCTGCCGTAAGCGGCAATCACCCGGCGGCGTCTCAAGCGGCATGGCGACCCCGGTTCAGACCTAGAACACCGCGCGCATCGGATACGTGAACAAGCCGAAGTGCGCGGCGTTCAGGCCCAAGTGCGCCACGACGGCGGCGGCCAGTCCGCCATACCGATAAGCCGTGCCATAGGCCACGCCCGCCAGGCCGGCCAGCAGCATCCACTGCCAGCCACCGGCGTAATGCGCCAGTCCAAACAGCACGGCGGCCACGGCCACGGCAGCTTGGGCCCCCCAGGCATGGCGGCGCCAACGCGACATCAATTGCTGCTGCACATAGCCGCGGAACAACGCTTCTTCGGCCAGCGTGACCAGCAGCGCGTTATTGATCAGCCAGATCCAGGCGCTGTCCGGCCATTTGGGTTCCCAGCCCACCACCCCCAACGCCAACGCCACTCCCAGGCACACCAGCACCGCCAAGGCGCAGGCCCCCAAGGCCGACGCCACCGTGGTGCGCGCCTGGGCGCCAGCCATGGGCGGCGCCAACGCCAGGATCACCCAGAAGGCCACCAGCGGCTTGTCCAGATTCAAGTACATGTCGAACGGCACCGCGTCCGGGCTGAGGGGCGCGGGGGCGATGACCTGCGGATTATGAAAACCGGGCAGCAGATGCAGGAAGAGGGCCGCGGCCACGGCCACGAACAAGACATGGCCCGTCAGGCGTGCGGTGCTGCCAGAAGTGGGCCGCACGCCAATCGCTGCCAGCAGGAGCAATGCAGGCCCGGCCAGCGCGATTGGTTCAATCAGGCCGTCCGCCCAACCCCAGGCCCAGGCGGCGGCCAGGGGGGCCAGCGCCCAGCGGCGCGTGGCGGGCGGCCACAGCAGGGCGGCGGCAAGAAACAGGGCGGACCAGGGGGATAGCAACGGCATCGGAACACACGGGCTGCGGTGAAGCGCAAAGTGTAAGCGTGCCGGCTTGCTCAAAGCAGCGCTTTCGGGCGACGATGCCGCAGCAGCGGAGCAACGCTGCCATTTCCCCAGCGGACTGACCGGTTCGTCCCCACTTGGAGCAAAAAAATGAAAATGATCGCGTGGTTGATGTTGGCGGCGGCGATTCTGCCGTTCGTGTCAACGATAGTCGCCAAGGCGGGGGGCGCGAAGTTCGACAACAATGAACCGCGAACCTGGCTGGCGCGTCAGGAAGGTTGGCGCGCGCGTGCCAACGCGGCGCAAATCAATACCTTTGAGTCCCTGCCGTTCTTCTTCGCGGCCGTGTTGTTTGCCTTGTACATGCAGGCGCCGCCCGCGCATGTGGCAACGCTGATGGCGTGCTGGCTGGGCGTTCGGCTGGGCTATCTGGCCATGTATCTGGCCGGTTGGGGCGCATTGCGTTCGCTGGTCTGGGCGATTGGCATGGGCTTTGTGATCGCCATCCTGTTCTCGGGCGTCTAAACCGCCGAAACGTAGCGCGGCCCGGGCGGGAACGCATTGCCGCCCGGGCCGCGCGCAAGCGGCGCAATCGCGCTGCTTACTTCCATTCAAAGACGGCGCGGGCAGTTCCGGTGTTCTGCACGGTGACGTCGCGCGCTTGCGCCTTGCCTTCATACGTGGCCGAAATCTTATAGGCGCCTGCCGGCAGCTTCACCAGCATGTACGGGCCTTCGGCTGTGGTCTTCAACACTTCCTTGCCGTGCGCGTCATGGATGGTGACGCCCACGCTGGCGACATAGTCCGCCTTGCCGTCACGCTGGGCGGCAAAGGTCAGCGCCAGAGGATAGTCGCGGGCGGCGGCTTTCATGGCTTCGGATTCATCAATGCCGATTCCGCCGCTGACATACTGCACCGTGCCTTGATGCTTGACCGGGGGCAGCTCCGCGTGGGCGGTCGACAGGACGCCAGCAAGGGCCATGCTGCCCACCGCCATCATGGCGGCCAGGGTGCAGCGTTCAATGCGCTTGTTCATCAGGTTCTCCTGGAGAGGAACACAAGGGTTTCGACCGGAGCGCGGGCAGGGAGTTCGCATCGGCAGGTGGGTGCCACGAAAATGCCAGCCGACTTTCGCCGCTGATGGACCCGTCTGGGGCGAAACGCCGTTCCTCCAGCGTGCCCGCGCCGTCGTCGTGCAACGCCAGCACGCTGGAACTGCGGGTGCCATAGTTTGGACTGACGATGAAGGGGCTGCTCAATAGCTTTTCACGATCCAGCGGCAGGCCGGTGGCGGGAAGCTCGTTGTCTTCCGCGCCTTGGCGGTCTGCCAGCGCCTCGAACAGCGCGGGCAGATCCGGCTGCGGTGCATGGTCCAGCACGGCCGTGAAGGCGGCCTTGGTGCGGGCGAGCTTCGGCCACGGGGTGTCCAGCAGATGGTTGGACAAAGCATAAATCCCAGGCGGCAGCGCGCACGGGGCGCCATTGCGGTTGCTCAGATACCAGGCCTGGCGCACGTCGCCCACGATCAGATTGAAGCCGTTGTAAGCCTGATCCGTTTCATGGACGCGGGCCAGGTATTCGTCGGGTGATGCCGTGCCCCGCAGGAAGTCCTCGACCAGCGCGCCGCGCGAGGGAGCGGGGTCCAGGTGCCTGCCCGGTTCGCGGAAATTCGTCACCAGCGCGAAGCGGCCACCGGTGGTGACTCCCATCCAGGTGCCGCCGGCCAGGCCGTCGCGGCCCGCATAGACCTCGGGTGCATCGGCCCATCGGGTGGCGGGCTGCGTCGGGCGCGCGTGGAATTCGTCGCGGTTGGCGGCAATCAGGACAGGGACGCCTGGCAAGGCATGCAAGGCCAATACGGCAAGACACATGGTTCAAACCTGGTGGACGGGGTGTTTGGGCGAGGCGGCCCCTGGCGTGTGGGCAAATTCCGGGCCCGCCAGGGTGGCACGCAACGATTCGATTTCGGCGGCGACGTCGGCCAGACCGGGCGACGGAGCCGTAATGGGAGCGGCGGGCGGTGGCGTGCCCTGGTCGACCGCCGCGCTCATGGCGTGCAAGGCCTCGGCCAATTGCGCCACCTGGGCGGCGCTGGGCGGGGCCTGGTCGGCGGGCAGCGACCATGCGGTGTCGGAAATGGCGTTGGCGATCCGTTCCAGCGCCACCTCGACCGGCCACCAGGCCAGCGCACGGCGGCTGACCAGGCGCGGCTCGGACAGGCCGCGTTGCAGCGCAATGCGCAGATCGGACAAGCGTGCGTAGGCGCTGGCGCGCAGGCTATGGCGGTTGCCGGGCGCCGTCTGGAAGACCGTGTTCAGATAGGCGGCCAGGGTATCCATAGCGGCCGACACGGCGTGATCCAGATTGTGGCGTTCGATGCGTATCCAGGGCAGGTAACCCACCAGTAGCACGATGGCGGCGGCCACGCCCACGTCGACCAGCCGGGCCAGCGCGATGGTCCAGGTGCCGGGTTGCAAGGCGCCGATCAGCAGCATCAGGATGGGCACCAGAATGGCCGAGAACAAGCCGTAATTGCGGCGGATGGACCAGGGCAGCAGGGAGGCCAGCAGCGCCAGCGTCAGCAGGCTGGCGACGCCGCTGTGGTCCACGGCCAGCACCGTGGCGCTGATGGCCACGCCCACCAGGCTGCCCGCGCAGCTTTGCAAGGCGCGCGCAAACACCGAGCCGAAGTTGGGCTTGAAGATCACGACCACGATCAGCGGCACCCAATATGACCGGGGCAACGCTGCGGCCAGCGCCACGGCTTCGGCGGCGATCAGGCACAAGGCCAGCCGGATCAGGTAGCGCACGGTGGTGGGTCCGGGCCGGTAGGTGCGAGCCAGAACGCGCCACGGCGTGCGGGGCCGGACTGGCGTCAGCGTGGCCAGCGGGTCCGCATCGGACGGCTTGGCGCCATCCAGCAACGGCAATGCCTGCGCCAGCGCATCCGCCAGTTGCGGCATGTTCGCCAATCGCAAGGCGGCAATGTCGTCGCCGGCATCGGGATCGGCGTCGTTCTCCACGCGATCCGCCAGCCGGTTCATGACGCGCGCGCAGTCGTGCGGCAGGACGCGGCCAACGCGCGCCAGCGACAGCGCGGCATTGGTCAGCGGCGTGCAGGCCTGCAACTGCGCGGCCAGCCGGGCCAGCCGGGGTGAGGGGCCGGCGGCGCGGCCCCGGGCGGCCAGCACGGTGTCGTAGGCGGTGGTCATGGCCGCTTCCATGTCGCGCCGCGCGGTCATGGTGCGCGACGTGCCGATGGCGGCGAACATGGCGGCCAGCTTGCGGTAGGCCTGGGCGACGGCGGCGCGTTCGGGAGCGATGGGGTTCACGACCCAGCCCGACAAGGTCAGCGCCAGTCCGAACAAGCCGCCCGCGCCCACCAGCACCGACGGCATCCAGGGAGGCAGGGTGGAGGTCAGGCTGGAGCCGACGATGACATACACCGCGAATTGCAGCGTGGCGACCGCGGCGATGTTGTTGAAGGTACCGACCAGGCTGGCGATCAGCACCAGCACGGTCATCGCGGCCGACGTCAGCAGGCCGTGTCCGGCCACCAGATTGCCCAGCAGATAGCCCAGTGCGCCGCCGAAGACGGTGGACCCGATGGACAGCGCCCGGTTCCGGTAAGGACCGCCGTTGTCGCCGGTGATGGCAGGCAGTGCGCCCAGCGCCACCAACGCGGCGGCCGCGCTTTGATCCAGCACAAGCCCCACGGCCGAGGGCAGGCCGATGGCCAGCGCCGCGCGCAACGCGACCCAGCGGCTGACGGGCGACGGTTCCATATGCGCCAGGCTCATCAGCCACCGCATATTGGAGGTGCGCGCGCCTTGGCTTTTCAGGGGGCGGGACACGGTGGTCTCATGGCGTGGGCGGGATCAGGCCTTGATCAGCGGGGCGACTTCCGGTGCGGCCAGGCGGAAGTAGTCTTCCGTGTTCAGCAGGATGGAGGCGTCCAGGCGTCCGGCGTTGAACACGATTTCGTCATGGCGGTCGCGCAGGCTGGGATCCACCAGCAGATGCAGGTCGGGGTTGAAGGAAAACGGGGGAATGGCCCCGATCTCGCAGCCCGTCAACTCGCGCGCCAGATCCTGCGAGGCGAGCGACGCCTTCTTGCCTCCGGCCGCGCGGGCAATGGCGTCCAGGTCGGCCTGCTTGTCGGCCGGGAACACGGCCAGCACGTTCTTGCGCAGGTTGGACGAGATCTTCACGCGGCAGACCAGCGCCTTGGCGCCCTGGCTGACCGCGGTGCCGCGGATGGCGGCGACTTCAACCGAGCGGCCGGCAGCGGGATGTTCGATCAGGCGGTGGCGGGCCTGGTTCTGGGCAAGTAGCGCTTGCAGGCGTTCAAAGACTTCCATAGGGGGGGCAGCGGGGCAATAGAACGGGCGGGCGCCGGGAGTCGGCCCCGCACATCGCATGATACGCCCGCAAGACGCGCTCAGATTTCGCCGGTGAAGGCGTAGCCCCAACCCCAGACAGTGCGAATAGGCAGCTCCAGGTTCATGTCCTGCGCCTTGCGGCGCAAGCGGCTGACCACCACGTCGGTGCGCCGGATGGACTCGCGGCCCGCTTGCGGATCGATGCCGGGCGGATCGCTGCGAGGCAGCCGCTTGTCGGCCGATGTCGTCAGCTTCAGCAGGAACTCGCGTTCCGCCAAGGTCAGCGCCAGACGTGCGCCTTGCGGGCTGACGAGCGTCCAGGCGGCGTCATGGAATTGCCACTTTCCGGTGGAGTCGCCAGGCGCCGCCACGCCGCCGGCGCGTGGTTCAGCCTCTGGCGAGGCCTGGCGGCGGCTGACCGTGGCGGGCACCCGGCGGACCAGGGCTTGCAGCGCCGCGGCGATTTCCGCAGTGGCCACGTCTGGCTGGAAGCAGGCGTCGGCGCCGCAATGCAAGCCCAGGATGCGGTTTTCGGGGGAATCGAAGGTAGAGACGGCAATGATGCCGGCGGTGGTGTCCATGGCGCGCAGACCTGCGACGGCCATGCAGAGATCGGATAATTCGGCTTCCATCACCAGCAAAGGCGTGCGGTGCGCCTGGAACAGGCGGAACAGGCCATTGGAATCCTCGCAACGGCGGGGCGAAAAACCCATGCCAGCCAGCGCGTCGCTGCGGCGCACTCGTTGGTCGGGATCGGGAGAGAAGACGATCAGGTCTAGTAGGTCATTCATGAATCGTAGTGATCTGTGCAGCTTGAGCGCATGCATGATGCTACGGATACATCGAATTCCTAAACCTCGCACAACGCCCGTTTCGTACCCGAATTCTCAGACATGATTGCGCGGAGCCTGTTACGCGCACGCCCGAACGTGCGGGGGCGGGCGCTTTTACCACGGCGGACGCACGCGGCTGACCAGCGGCTTAAAGACTGGGCACGGCAGCCGGCGGCGCGACGGGTTCGTTCCACCAGCCGCCGCCCAGCGCTTGCAGCAGGGCGGCGGTATCCGCGTAGCGTGCCGCATCGGCTTCGGTACGCGCAATGCGCGTCTGCAAGAGCTGGCGCTGGCTGTCCAGCAAGTTCAGATGGCTGATGCCGCCCGCCTGGTAGCGGCCTTGCGCGATGCGTTCGGCGTCCGCGGCGCGGCGCCAGGCATCGTCATAGGCTTGATAGGCCTCGCCGTCGGTCTGCACGGCGCGCAAGGCGTCGGCCACTTGGCGCAAGCCTTCCAACACCGTTTGCCGGTACGCCGCCGCGGCAGCCTCGTAGGCGGCTTCGGCCGACCGCTTGCGAGCGCGCAGTTCACCGCCGTGGAACAGCGGTTGCACCAGCCCAAGCCCCAGGCTCCACACGTTCAGCCCATCGGACAGATCGCCCGCGTGGGTGCGCTGCGACCCGAAACTGGCGGTCAGCGTGAACTGCGGATACTGGTTGGCGGTGGCCACGCCCACATCGGCCGACGCCTTGTGCCATAGCGCCTCGGCGGCCAGGATGTCCGGCCGCTGGCGTGTCAACGCGGACGGCACGCCGGTGGGAACCTGGGCGGGCAGGCTCAGGTCGGCCAGCCGCAGCGGCGCCATGGCAAGCGCGGCAGGCGGTTGGCCCAGGTAGATGGCCAACTGATGCGTCACCTGCGCCAGTTGCTTGTCCAGCGGGGGCAGCGTGGCACGGGTCTGGGCGACCAGCAGTTCCTGGTTGCTCAGATCGGCTTGCGCGATGCCGCCAGCGTCCAGCCGCTGCCGCATGATGTCCTGCTGACGCACCTGCGCCGCCAGCAATTCGCGCGTGGCAGCGGCGCGTTCGGACAGGTCGGCTTGCCGGATGGCGGCCGTCACCACGTTCGCGGCCAGCGACATGCGCGCGGCCTGCAATTCGTGCGTCTGGTAGTCCACCTGCGCCGCCATGCCTTCCAGCACCCGGCGGTTGCCGCCAAATACGTCCAGCGTGTAGGACACATCGATCGAGGCGTTGTACAGCGTGAACGGCGGCGGCAATTCGGCCACGGGCACGCCATAGGCAGAGGGATCGACCTTTTGGCGCGCAACCGACAGCTTGCCGTCCACTGACGGCAGCATCCGGCCGCCGGTTTCGGCATTCAGGTCTTCGGTGGCCTGGCGCAGACTGGCGCGCGCCTGTTCCAGCGTGGGGTTGGCATCCAGCGCCTGACGCACCAGTCCGTCAAGCACATCGGAGTGAAACAGCTTCCACCATTCTCCGGGGATATCCGCGCCCGCTTGCAGTTGCTGCGCGCCAGAGACGGGCGCGGCGTCGTGCGTGGCGGTATAGGACGCAACTTCCGGCGCCGCGGGCGTCTTGAAGTCAGGCCCGACCGCGCAGCCCGAGACCAGCGCAAGCAGGCTCAGGGTGGCCAGCGTCGGGTAGCGGCGCGGCAGCGGACGGAGTATGAAGGGCGGGCGGGCTAGGCGAGGCATGGCGCGTCAATCCAGGGTTCGGCGATAGAACTTCACGGCGGCGGTCATGACGACCAAGGTGAACAGCAACAGCGGCCAGATGCTGGGCCACAGGTCCCACCAGCCGTTGCCCTTGAGCAGAATGCCGCGGATCAGCCGGTTGAAGTGCGTCAGCGGCAGCAGGTTGCCCAGGTACTGCGCCCACAGGGGCATGCCCTTGAACGGAAACATGAAGCCGGACAGCAGCATGTTGGGCAGGAAATAGAACATCGTCAGCTGCATGGCCTGCAACTGGTTTTGCGCGATTGACGACAGCGTGATGCCTACCGTCAGGTTGGCCGCCACGAACAGCAGCGCCGCCAGATACACGGACAGCAGGCTGCCCTGGATCGGCACATGGAAGACGTAGTGCGCGGCCAGCAAGATGATCGTGGCCTGAATCAGCCCGATGGCGATGTAGGGCACGATCTTGCCTGTCATGACCTCGATCGGCCGCACCGGCATCGCCAGCAGGTTCTCCATCGTGCCGCGCTCGCGTTCGCGCGTCATGGCCAGCCCCGTCATCATCACGAGCGTCATCGTCAGGATCACGCCCATCAGTCCGGGCACCGTGTTGTATTGCGAGATCTGCTCTTCGTTGTAGAGCTGATGCACGCGCACGTCGAACGCCGGTTGCCCGCCCGCCAGTGCGGCCAGTGGACCGGTCAGGTCTTTTTGCGCCACGGCCTGGGTCAGCTGGGTTGCCGCCCCAATCGCCATGCCCGTGGCCATGGGGTCGGTGGCGTCGGCTTCGATCAACAGGGCGGGGCGTTCACCGCGCAGCAGCCGGCGCGAGAAATCCGGCGGGATCGTCACCACGAACAGCACGCGGCCCTGGGCCAGCGCGGCACGCCCGGCTTCCTCGTTGTCCAGTTCTTCGGTGATGTGGAAGTAGTCGGACGATTTCATCGCCGCGATGAAGCTGCGCGTGAACGGGCTGTGATCCGCCGTGATGACGGCGGTGGGCAGCTGTTTGGGGTCGGTGTTGATGGCGTAGCCGAACAGTGCCAGCTGCATGATGGGCAGGCCCACGATCATGCCGAAGGTGATGCGGTCGCGGCGCAGTTGCAGGAATTCCTTCAGCACCATGCTCCACCAGCGCGACCACGAGAAGCCTTGCAGATGGCGCATCATGGGGGGCTCGCGAAGTTGTCGGTGGAACGGTTCATCAGGAAGATGAAAACGTCTTCCAGGCTGGTGTCAATGCGTTCCAGCCGCAGGTCCTGGCCCTCGATGGCGCTGCGCAGCGTACGTTCCAGCAACGGGGCGTCCTGGCCGCTGACGTGCAGCGCGGACCCGAAGGCCACGGTCTGGTCCACGCCTGGCGCGCCGCGCAGGCGCTGGCCCAGCGGCACCAGGTTGTGGCCGTGAATGGCCCAGGTGGTCAGACGCTGCTCGGCGATCACTTCGTCAGCCGTGCCTTGGGTCAGCAACCGGCCATAAGAGATGTAGGCCAGCTTGTGGCAGCGTTCGGCTTCGTCCATGTAATGCGTGCTGACCAGCACCGAAATGCCGCGCGCAGCCAGTTCATGCAATTGTTCCCAGAAGTCCCGTCGCGCCGTTGGGTCCACGCCGGCCGTCGGTTCGTCCAGCAGCAGCAGCCGGGGCTCGTGCAGCAGGCAGGCCGCCAGCGCCAGCCGTTGCTTCCACCCTCCGGACAACGACCCCGTCAACTGATTGGCGCGGCTATGCAGACCCAGGTCTTCCAGCGCGCGATCCACGGTTTCCTTGCGGCCCGGCATGTCGTACATCCGCGCCACGAAATCCAGGTTCTCGCGGATCGTCAGGTCATCCCAGTACGAGAATTTCTGCGTCATGTAGCCCACGTGCCGCTTGATCTGGGCGCTTTCTTGCAGGATGTCGTAGCCCAGGCACGTCCCGCTGCCCGAATCCGGCGTCAGCAGGCCGCACATCAGCCGGATGCACGTGGTCTTGCCGCTGCCGTTGGGCCCCAGGAAGCCGAAGATCTCGCCTTCGCGCACGCGCAGCGATACGTCGTTGACGACATGCTTGTCGCCAAAGTGCTTGTTCAGGCCGCGCACATCGATGACGGCTCGGTCAGTGTCGACGGCTGGCGTGTCCGGGGCCGCGGCCGGGGATTCCTGTGCGGTCATTGCAGCGTCGCCTCGACGGGTTGGCCGGGATGCAAGCGCGCCGCCACGTCCGGCGATGGCCGGGCTTCCACCATATAGACCAGCTTGCTGCGGTTTTCCCGGCTGTAAATGACGGGGGGCGTGTATTCGGCCTGGTTCGATACGTAGTCGATATGCACCGGTATCGGGTCGCCGCAGCCGTCGCAGCGCAGGCTGGCCTGCTGCCCGACCTTCAGCGATCCCACCACGGTTTCCGGCACGAAGAAGCGCACCTTGATATTGCCGGGCGGCAGCAGGCTGACGACGGGGCTGCCCGCCGGCACCCATTCCCCCACTCGGTACATCGTGTCGAAGACGGCTCCGGCGGCCGGGGCGCCAAGCTGCTTTTGCGCCAAGGTCCATTCGGCCTGGGCCAGCGTTGCGCGGGCCGCTTCCACCTGGGCGGCCTGGGCACGCCGCTGGTCGTCGCGGCCGGGCAGGGCGGCCACTTCCAATTGTGCGCGGAGCTCGCGCACGCGGGCGGCGTCCGACTGTGCCTGCTCGCGGCTGTCATCCAACTGCGCCCGCGCAATGCCGCCGATGCGAAACTGCGCGTTGTCGCGTTGCAGTTGCGCGGCTGACCGGCGGCTGGCGGCCTCGGCCTGGGCCAACTGGGCGCGGCTGACGTCCACTTCGGGCGGACGTTTGCCGGTGGCGATGTCTTCCAACTGTGCGGTGGCCGCCGCCAATTGCGCGCTGGCCTGATCGCGGGCGGCGCGTTCGCGCGTGGCTTCAAGCGTGAAGAGGGCCGCGTCGGCCGTTACCTGTTGCCCGCGTTTCACCGCCAGCACATCCAGCCGGCCCGCTTCGGACGACGCTACATAAACGTAGTCGCCTTCCACATAGCCTTGGTAGAAAGGGGTTTGATCGTTGCCGCAGCCTGCCAGCAGCAAGGCAAGCAAGGGCAAGGCGGGCAGGCAACGAAGCGGAACAGGGCGGGTGCGCATGGTCAGCGTCCTTAAGGGGCGGCCGGGGCGGTAGAAACAGCAGGGGACGGCGAGAACAGCCCGCCGGTCAGCATGGCGATGGCGTGGGCGGCGATCGCGTCGGTGTCGATGGCTTGCGCTGCGGCGTCGCCTTGCCAGATGCGGCGCCACAGGTTGGAGGTGGCCAGCGGCAGCAGGGTCAGACCCAGAATGGACAGGAACACCAGGCGGGGCTCGACGCCCGGCGTGATGGCGCCTTGGCGCTGGGCTTGTCCGATCATGCCGGCAAAGACCTGCAAACGTTCAGAGGGCAGGTGCGGCAGGATGCGTTCGCGTAGTTGCCCGCCTTCATTGACCACTTCGTGCATCCACAGGGCGGGCAGCCAGGGTTTGTCCGTGGCGCTACGCACGATCCGGTTCACAATTTCCGCCAGATAGCCGCGCGCCGTCGTGGCCGGGTCCGGGGCGCTGATGTGGGCCGGGTCCGACGGCAGCGTCACCGGCGCCCAGACGTATCCGATCACGGGCAAGACCTGTTCCAGAACGACCGCGTCAATCAATTGATCCCGGCTCTTGAAGTAGTAATGGACCATCGCCGGCGTCACGGCGGCGCGCTGGGCAATGTGGGCGATCGTGGTGGCCGCCACGCCTTGCAAGGCGAACAGGCCGGTGGCGATGTCCAGCAGCTTGGCGCGCATGGCGGCCGTATCGGGGCGCGCGGGGCGTCCGGGGCGGCGCGGCGCAGGTGGGGGTACAGGGCACATGGCGCTGAGTTTAATTAATTATTTAATTAATTAAAAGAGGGGTGGGTGTCAGGGTTGCAAGGCCGGGCGGCGGGCAAGGATGGTGTAATGGGCCGGTTCCCCAACTCGCCACCCGGGTATTGCCCGCAAGGCCCGGGCGGCTTCCTGTAGGAGGCTGGATTTCATGCCGCAATCATCTTCGATCAACCGCCGCGTCGTGCTTGCCGCGCGTCCGCACGGTGAACCCGCAGACAGCGATTTCCGCTTGGAGACGGGCGAAGTCCCGCAACCTGGCCCCGGCCAGGTGCTGCTGCGCACGGTGTATTTGTCGCTGGATCCCTACATGCGCGGCCGCATGAGCGATGCGCCGTCCTACGCCGAACCCGTTCAGGTTGGCCAGCCGATGGTGGGCGGCACGGTGACACGGGTGCAGGCGTCCAATCATCCTGATTTTCAGCCTGGCGACTGGGTGCTGGCGCAATCCGGCTGGCAGGACTACGCCTTGTCCGATGGCACGGGCCTGCTGCGCCTGGGCGCCAACCCGCAGCATCCTTCCTATTCCCTGGGCGTGCTGGGCATGCCCGGTTTCACGGGTTACATGGGCCTGCTGGACATCGGCCAGCCCAAGGCGGGCGAAACCGTGGTGGTGGCCGCGGCCAGCGGCGCGGTGGGCGCGGTGGTGGGACAGATCGCGAAGATCCACGGCTGCAAGGTCGTGGGCATCGCGGGCGGCGCGGACAAGTGCCGCTACGTGATCGACGAACTGGGTTTTGACGATTGCCTGGACCACAAGTCGCCCGATCTGGCCGGCCGCCTGGCGCGCGCCGTGCCGCAGGGCATCGACGTGTACTTTGAAAACGTGGGCGGCGCGGTGTTCGACGCGGTGCTGCCGCTGCTGAACGCGCGTGCCCGCGTGCCGGTCTGCGGGCTGATCTCGGCGTATAACGCCACCAGCCTGCCTGAAGGCCCGGATCGCTTGGCGTTGCTGATGCGCACGATTCTGACCAAGCGCCTGAAGGTGCAGGGCTTCATCATCTTCAACGAATACGCGCATCGCTATGGCGAATTCCGTGAGGCAATGGAAGGCTTGATCCAGCAAGGCCGCATCAAGTACCGCGAGGACGTGGTCGATGGCCTTGAAAACGCGCCCCGGGGCCTGATGGGTCTGCTGAAGGGCGAAAACGCCGGCAAGCGCATTGTGCGCGTTGGCCCGGACCAATAGCGCGCAACACAACGGAGTGCAACATGAAAATCCTGATCGTGCTGACATCCCATGACACACTGGGCAACACCGGCCGCAAGACGGGCTTCTGGCTGGAGGAGTTCGCCGCGCCTTATTACGCCTTCGTGGACGCGGGCGCCGTGGTGACGCTGGCTTCACCCAAGGGCGGCCAGCCGCCGCTGGATCCCAAAAGCGATGACCCGGACGCGCAGACCGAGGCCACGCACCGCTTCCGCCAGGATGCCGAGGCGCAGCGTTTGTTGGCGTCCACCCGTCGGCTGGCCGATGTGCAGGCCGCCGACTACGATGCCGTGTTCTATCCCGGCGGCCATGGACCGCTATGGGATCTGGCGGAAGACACGCATTCCGTTGGTTTGATCGAAACCATGCTGGCGGCCGGCAAGCCGGTTTCGGCCGTGTGCCATGCGCCTGGCGTGCTGCGCCATGCCAAGACCGCTGACGGCAAGCCCCTGGTGCAAGGGCGGCAAGTCACCGGCTTTTCCAATGCGGAAGAGGCCGCGGTGCAATTGACTGATGTCGTGCCGTTCCTGGTCGAAGACGAGCTGATCCGGCTGGGCGGCGTGTACAGCAGCGGGCCCGATTGGCAGCCCCATGTGGTGAGCGACGGACTGTTGGTGACGGGGCAGAACCCGGCGTCCTCCGTCGGCGTGGCACAAGCGTTGCTGGACCGCTTGAAGAACTGAGATCTGTTTGGTCGGCATTGCTGCGCAGTGTGTCAGAATTGCTACTTTCTGACACACGCGCGCCGTTCCGTTGCAACGCCGCGCTTCATTGCCTGATGCCCCCAGACGTACCCGAATACCCCGATGGTTCCTGTGAGGCCGCGCTGTTCGCTGCCATGCAGGCGCGTGACCCGGCCACTGGCCGTCATTGCGACCGAGTCGTCGCGCTGAGCGTCGCACTGGCCCAGGCCTGCGGCCTGCCCAAACCCGAACAAGAGGCCGTGGCCGTTGCGGCAAGGCTGCACGACGTGGGCAAGATCGGCACGCCCGATCGCGTGCTGTTTTCGCCGAAGCGGCTGGAAAGCGAAGATTGGGAAATCATGAAGTCGCACGCCGCGGTCGGCGCCGACATCATCATGCAAAGCGCGATGCCGCAGCGTGATCTGATCGCCCACGCGGTGCGCCATCACCATGAACACTTTGATGGTTCGGGCTACCCGGCCGGCTTGGCGGGGCATGATATCCCGCTGCATTCGCGCATCATTTCGCTGGCGGATTCCTACGATGCGCTGGGCGACACGCGGCCCTATCACCCGGCGCGTTCGCACGCCGAGATCATGCGCATCCTGCATCGCGAGGCCGGATCCAAGTGTGATCCCGACTTGCTGCGCCTGTTTGACGCCATGATCCAGAAAAGCCCGCTGCGCGTGCCGTAACGGCACGCGCGGGCGTCGACGGCCTTACTTCTTCAGGCGGTAATGGGCGGCAACCACCGCCAATTCCTGTAGCGTGCGTTGCTGCCAGGCGGCGTCGTGGCCCAGTTCCTCAGCCAGGATGCGCGCCACTTCGGGGGCGGCCAGCATGGCGGCCTCGCTGTCCAGGAACAGCGCGCGGTTGCGCCGCGCCAGCACGTCTTCGGCGCTGCGCGCCAATTCAAAACGCGCGGCGAAGCGAACATGGGCTTCGGATAGGCCGCTGGCATTGACCAGCATGTGATCCGCGCCGGGCAGGGCCTTCAAGGTGGCAAGGTCGCTGCCGTAATAGCTGTCCGGCGTGCCGGCGTGTTCCTGCGACGGCGTCAGTCCCGACGCGCCATGCAGGGGCAGGGATTCGGTGCGGCAGGTGGCTTGTGTCAGCAGTTGGTGCTGGATCGCCGTGTCCACGACGTCCTGCGCCATGCGGCGATACGTGGTCCATTTGCCGCCCGTCACCGTCACCAGTCCGGCGTTGGACACCAGGATGGTGTGCTCGCGTGACAGTTGCTTGGTGGACGCTTCGCCCGTGGCCTTGACCAGCGGACGCAGGCCCGCCCAGACGCTGGTGACGTCGTCGCGCGTGGGCTTGCGGCTAAGGTAGCGTGCGGCGGTGCTCAGGATGAAGTCCACGTCCTGGGCGCCGGCTTCCGGGTCCAGCGGCAGGTCATCGCGCGGTGTGTCGGTCGTGCCCACGATCGTGTGGCCGTTCCATGGCACCACGAACAGCACGCGGCCGTCGTCCGTCTTGGGGATCAGGATGGCGCGGTTGCCCGGCAGGAATTCACGCGGCAAGGTCAGGTGCACACCCTGGCTGGGCGCGACCATGGTTGGCGCGTTCTTGTCTTCCATGCGGCGCACGGCATCCACCCACACGCCTGTGGCGTTGATCACGCAACGCGCGCGCAGCGAGAAACTGGCGCCGCTGATCACGTCTTGCGCCGTCACGCCGTCGACCTTGCCATTGCCGGTGGTCAGGCCCGTGGCGCGCACGTAGTTCACCGCCGTGCCGCCCAGGTCGAACAGGGTGCGCATCAGGCTCATGGCCAGGCGCGCGTCGTCGAACTGGCCGTCGTAATAGAGCACGCCACCCTTCAGGCGGCGGCCATTGACCTCCTCGGCCAGCGTGGGGGCGTTGGCCAGCGTATTGCGGCGCGACAGCCAGCGGCTGGGCGCCAGATTCAGCTTGCCGGCCAGCATGTCGTACATCTTCAGGCCGACGCCGTAGAAGGGCTGGTCCAACAGGTTGTAGGCCGGCACCACAAAGCCCAGCGGCCACACCAGGTGCGGGGCATTGCGGTTAAGCAGGCCGCGCTCGTGCAGCGCTTCGCGGACCAGGCTGACGTTGCCTTGCGCCAGATAGCGCACGCCGCCGTGTACCAGCTTGGTGGCCTTGCTGGATGTGCCCTTGGCAAAGTCGGCGCCTTCGATCAACAGCGTGCGGTAGCCGCGCGAGGCGGCATCGACGGCGGTGCCCAAGCCTGTCGCGCCACCGCCGATGACGATGACGTCCCAGGACGGCGTGTTGTCCAGCGTGGACAACAGGCGGTTGCGGTCGGGAGGGGTGACGTTGGCAAGCGGTTGGTTCATAAGTCGTTGCGGCGGGGCCGCCAGGTAATAGCGTGGTTATTGTGTGCCGGGGGCCGCAGGCAGGTGCGTGGCGTGGCTGCGGCCTGCCCGTTCAAGCGTTGGATGCCGAAGTATTCGTGGGGGACGCCGCGACCTCGCAGCGCACGCCGGAATCCAGCAGCACTTGCGCCAACGGCTCTTGAGGATGCGCGTCGGTAAAGAAGCGGTCGATCTGCGAGATATGCGCCAGTTCCACCATGGCCTGGCGTTTGAACTTGCTGCTGTCGGCCGCCAGCCAGACCTCGCGCGATTGCTCGATGATGGTTCGCGCCACGCGCACTTCTCGGAAGTCGTAGTCGCGCAGCGTGCCGTCGGCTTCAATGCCCGAAATGCCGATCAGTCCGATATCCACTTTGAACTGGCGGATGAAATCCATCGTGGCTTCGCCCACGATGCCGCGGTCGCGCGAACGCACCACGCCGCCGGCCACGATGACTTCGCAGTCGGGGTTGTCGGACAGGATGTCCGCCACGTGCAGATTGTTCGTAATGACGCGCAGGCCGCGATGGCGCAGCAGGGCGCGGGCGATGGCCTCGGTGGTGGTGCCGATGTTCAGGATCAGCGAACAGCCGTCGGGCACGGCGCGCGCCACCGCTTCGGCGATGCGCTGCTTGCCGGCCGCATGCAGCCCTTGGCGCTTGCGATAGGCGATGTTCTCGATGGTGGACGCTTCGATGCGCACGCCACCGTGGAAGCGCGACAGCAGGCCGGCTTCGGAAAGGATATTCACGTCGCGCCGCACGGTTTGCAGCGTGACGTCAAAGCGTTTGGCCAGCTCTTCGATGGATGCCGAGCCCTGGGCCCGCACCATTTCGATCAAGGCGCTTTGTCGTGGATTCAATGTCATGTGTGAATGATAAAACAACAAAAGCGAAAAATAATGCCGCACTGCAAGATTGTTTTTTGTTCGCTTCTTGGGTAAAACGCACAAAAAACGAAAGCTACCTGAAAGAGTATGCTCATCCTGTTGCGCGCGTTCGCGCATAGGCTGGCCGCTGTACCGAATACCGAAGTCCGTTTGAAAAAATAGGGACGTATAAGTAGGTTGAGGAGACTAGATGCAGCTGACCCTGGACAGGATTGGTTTGCGAGCCGGCTCGCAAACGCACCTGACTCCCATGAGCCTTGCGCCCGTTCCGGGTGCGATGACGGTGCTGCTGGGGGTGACCCTGGCTGGCAAGACCTCCTTGATGCGGATCATGGCCGGGCTGGACCGGCCCACTGAAGGCCGAGTGCTGGTCGACGGCGTGGATGTCACGGGCGTGCCCGTGCGCCAGCGCAATGTCGCCATGGTGTATCAGCAGTTCATCAACTACCCGTCCATGTCGGTCTACGACAACATCGCGTCGCCGCTGAAGCTGCGCGGCGAACGGGACATCCGCGAAAAAGTCCGCGCCATGGCTGCGCGCCTCCATATCGATCACCTGCTTGAACGCTATCCCTCTGAACTGTCGGGCGGGCAGCAGCAGCGCGTGGCGCTGGCACGGGCGTTGGCCAAGGACGCGCCGCTGATCCTGCTGGATGAGCCGTTGGTCAACCTGGACTACAAGCTGCGCGAGGAACTGCGCGACGAACTGTCGGAATTGTTCGCGGAAGGGCGGTCAACGGTGGTCTACGCCACCACCGAACCGGGCGAAGCACTGTTGCTTGGAGGCCACACCGCGGTGCTCGACGCGGGCGAACTGCTGCAATACGGTCCCACGGCCGAGGTCTTTCACCGGCCGAATTCCATCCGGGTGGCGCGTGCATTCAGCGACCCGCCCATGAATCTGTTCAGCGCGCGTCGCACCGCCACAGGCTTCGTCCTGCAAGGCGACGTGGCCGTGGACCGCAGCCTGCCGCCAGAGACCGGCGCGGACGTGACTGCCGGCTTGCGCGCTGGCGCGCTGGATGTGGAGCCCCGCCCCGGCCATATCGGCTTGCCCGGCGTGGTGAAGCTGGCCGAGATCTCGGGGTCGGACACCTTCGTGCATGCCGAAACGGCGGCGGGCGACGTGGTCGCGCAACTGCCGGGCGTGCACCGGTACACGCTGGACCAGCGCGTACAGCTGTATTTCGACCCGGCCCAGACCTATGCCTTCGGCGCCAACGGCGCGCTGCTGGCCGCGCCCCGGCAGCCTGCCGGCGCCGGGGAGGCAGCCTGATGGCGAAGATCGAGCTGGACCTCTCCCATTCCTACGTGGCCGACCCGAAGACCGACGAGGACTACGCGCTGCTGCCGCTGAAGTTCACCTTTCGCGATGGCGGCGCCTATGCCTTGCTGGGACCGTCGGGCTGCGGTAAGACCACGCTGCTGAATTGCGTATCGGGCCTGCTGCATCCTTCGCATGGCCGCATCCTGTTTGACGGTCAGGACGTCACCGCCAAGACGCCGCAGGCGCGCAATATCGCGCAGGTGTTCCAGTTTCCCGTTGTGTACGACACGATGACGGTGGCCCAGAACCTGGCGTTCCCGCTGCGCAACCGGGGCATCGCGCCCGACCGCATCCGTGAACGAGTGGGCCGCATCGCCGAAATGCTGGAAATGTCCTCGGTGCTGGACCGCCGCGCCAGCGGCCTGACGGCTGACGCCAAGCAGAAGATCTCACTGGGCCGCGGCTTGGTGCGCAGCGACGTGTCGGCCATCCTGTTCGACGAACCGCTGACCGTCATCGACCCGCAGCTGAAATGGGAGCTGCGGCGCAAGCTCAAAGAGATTCACCACGAATTCAAGCTGACGTTGATCTACGTGACCCATGACCAGACCGAAGCGCTGACCTTCGCGGACCAGGTGATGGTCATGGCGCGGGGCCGCGCCGTGCAGGTAGGCAGCGCGGATGACCTGTTTGAACGGCCCGCCCACACCTTCGTGGGCCACTTCATCGGGTCGCCCGGCATGAACTTCCTGCCCGCGCAATGGCGCGATGGCGCGCTGATGGTGGGGCAAAGCCGCGTCGACGGCGTGGAGGAATCGCTGGTTGCCAGACTGGCCGGAGCCGGCCCGGTCAAGCTGGGCGTGCGCCCGGAATACCTGCGCGTGACCGAACCTGGCGCGGCGGGCGCGGTACCCATGCGCGTGGATCGGGTGCAGGACGTGGGCACCTATACGCTGCTGGTGGCTGACTTTGAAGGCACGCCCGTGCGCGCCCGGCTGGGCGGCAACGTCGTGCCGGTGGCGGCCGGCGGCACGGTCTGGCTGTCGGTGTTGAACCCGCACACCTGCTTCTATCGCGACGAGGTGCTGATCTCATGAAACCCATCGATCACCGGGCCTGGTTCCTGGTCTTGCCCGTTGTGCTGTGCGTGGCGTTTTCGGCCATCTTGCCGCTGATGACCATCGTCAACTATTCGGTGCAGGACATCATTTCCCCTGACCGCCGCGTCTTCGTCGGCACGGAATGGTTTGCCGCCGTCCTCCAGGACGAGGAACTGCACGGGGCCTTGTTCCGGCAGATCGGTTTTTCGCTGGCGGTGCTGGCCATCGAAATTCCGCTGGGTATCCTGCTGGCGTTGTCGATGCCGGCCAGCGGCTGGCGCGCGTCCGCCGTGCTGGTGATCATCGCGCTGTCGTTGCTGATCCCATGGAACGTCGTCGGCACCATCTGGCAGGTGTTCGGCCGCACCGACATCGGTCTGCTGGGTGCTACCTTGTCGTGGCTGGGCGTGGACTACAACTACACCGGCAACGACGTGGACGCCTGGGTGACGGTGCTGGTGATGGACGTCTGGCACTGGACGCCGCTGGTCGCGCTGCTGTGCTATGCGGGCCTGCGCGCCATTCCCGACGCCTACTACCAGGCCGCCCGCATCGACGGCGCCTCGCGCCTGGCCGTGTTCCGCTACATCCAGCTGCCCAAGATGCGCGGGGTGCTGATGATCGCCGTGCTGCTGCGGTTCATGGACAGCTTCATGATCTATACGGAACCCTTCGTGCTGACGGGGGGCGGGCCGGGCAACGCCACCACCTTCCTGTCGCAGTACCTGACGCAGAAAGCCGTGGGCCAGTTCGACCTGGGTCCGGCCGCGGCATTTTCGATCATCTACTTCCTGATCATCCTGCTGCTGTGCTTCATCCTCTACAACTGGATGCAGCGCGCGGGCACCGCGGGCGGCGTCGACGAGGAGCGTGCCAATGCGTGACCACTCCACCTGGTGGCGTTCCGCCTTCCTGCTCCTGTACCTGGCGTTCGCCATCCTGCCGCTGTACTGGATGCTGAACATGTCGTTCAAGACGAACACCGAGATCGTCAGCACCCTGACGCTTTGGCCGCGCGACTTCACCTTCGAGCATTACCGCACGATCTTCACCGATCCTGCCTGGTATTCGGGCTACATCAACTCGCTGATCTATGTCGTCATCAACACGGTGATTTCGCTGGCCGTGGCGCTGCCGGCAGCCTATGCGTTTTCGCGTTACCGCTTCATCGGCGACAAGCACGTGTTCTTCTGGCTGCTGACCAACCGCATGACGCCGCCCGCCGTGTTCCTGCTGCCGTTCTTCCAGCTGTACAGCTCGTTCGGGCTGATGGACACGCATCTGGCGGTGGCGCTGGCGCACTTGGTCTTCAATGTGCCGCTGGCGGTCTGGATCTTGGAAGGCTTCATGTCCGGCGTGCCCCGCGAGATCGACGAAACCGCGTATGTCGACGGCTATTCCTTCCCCCGTTTCTTCGTGACGATCTTCCTGCCGCTGATCAAATCGGGCGTGGGCGTGGCGGCCTTTTTCTGCTTCATGTTCAGTTGGGTGGAGCTGCTGCTGGCGCGCACGCTGACGTCGGTCAACGCCAAGCCCATCGTGGCCACCATGACACGCACGGTATCGGCCTCCGGCATGGATTGGGGCGTACTGGCGGCCGCCGGCGTATTGACCATCGTGCCGGGCGGCATCGTCATCTGGTTCGTGCGCCACTACATCGCGAAGGGCTTCGCGATGGGCCGGGTCTAGGGGGAGGGCGCGACATGTTCAGTTGGATGGTGTGGACCACCCCCGTTGCCGTGTTCTTTTCTTGCATCGTACTGATGCTGATCGGCATGACGGTCTGGGAATTGAAGTCGCCCACGGTCGAGCGCAAGGGCTTTTTGCCCCTGCGCACCACCCGCGGCGACCGGCTGTTCATCGGCCTGATGGCCGCGGCCTGGCTCAACCTGGCGTATCTGGGGTTTGGGCAGAAGGCGGTGGAGTGGTTTTCGCTGGATGAGCCGCCATCGGTGTGGATCAGCTTCGTGCTGTCCATGCTGTTGCTGGCGTTCATCATGAGGAAAGGCTGAAGGGGCGTTTCGATCCCTTGAGGATAGAAGGACTACGGGCCCGCATCTTCCCCGGCCAGAGGTCCGCAGCACAAGATGGGGAAGGCCATTCGAGGAGACAGGTCATGAAATTGCGCATGCACGCCATGGCGGCTGCTATCGCCCTGATCGGAACGACAGGGGCATGGGCCGGCGAGCCAGAAGCGAAGAAGTGGGTGGATTCCGAGTTCCAGCCATCAACGCTGTCCAAGGACCAGCAGATGGCGGAAATGAAATGGTTCATGGATGCCGCCGCCAAGCTCAAGGCCAAAGGCGTCACTGAAATCAGCGTGGTGTCCGAAACCATCACCACGCACGAATACGAATCCAAGACGCTGGCCAAGGCCTTCAGTGAAATCACCGGCATCAAGGTCAACCACGATCTCATCCAGGAAGGCGACGTCGTCGAGAAACTGCAAACGTCGATGCAGTCCGGCAAATCCATCTACGACGGCTGGATCTCGGACTCCGACCTGATCGGCACCCACTACCGCTACGGCGCCATCCTGCCGTTGTCGGACTACATGGCCGGGGCAGGCAAGGAGTGGACCAACCCCAACCTGGACATCAAGGATTTCATCGGCACCAAATTCACCACCGCGCCCGATGGCAAGTTGTACCAGTTGCCCGACCAGCAGTTCGCCAACGTCTACTGGTTCCGCGCCGACTGGTTTGCCCGCCAAGACCTGAAAGACAAGTTCAAGGCGAAGTACGGGTACGACCTGGGCGTGCCCACGAACTGGTCCGCCTACGAGGACATCGCCGACTTCTTCTCCAACGACGTCAAGGAAATCGATGGCAAGAAGGTCTATGGCCACATGGACTACGGCAAGAAAGACCCGTCGCTGGGCTGGCGTTTCACCGACGCATGGCTGTCCATGGCGGGCGCCGCCGACAAGGGCCTGCCCAACGGCATGCCGGTGGACGAATGGGGCATCCGCGTCGCCGACGACAAATGCACTCCTGTGGGCGCCTCGGTGTCACGGGGCGGCGCCACCAACAGCCCGGCAGCCGTCTATGCGCTGACGAAATACATCGACTGGATGAAGAAGTATGCCCCGCAGCAGGCCATGGGCATGACGTTCTCGGAATCCGGCCCGGTGCCGGCCCAAGGACAGATCGCGCAGCAAATCTTCTGGTACACGGCCTTCACCGCCGACATGACCAAGAAGGGCCTGCCGGTCGTCAACGAGGACGGCACGCCGAAGTGGCGCATGGCGCCTTCGCCCTATGGCCCGTACTGGAAGGACGGCATGCAGAACGGCTATCAGGACGTGGGCTCATGGACCTTCTTCAAGTCCACGAACCCCGACAAGATGGCCGCGGCCTGGCTGTACGCCCAGTTCGTCACGTCGAAATCCGTGTCGCTGAAGAAATCCATCACCGGCCTGACCTTCATCCGCGACAGCGACATCCATAGCGATTTCTTCACGAAGAATGCGGCGAACTACGGCGGCCTGATCGAGTTCTACCGCAGCCCCGCGCGCGTGGCCTGGACCCCCACGGGCAACAACGTGCCGGATTATCCGAAGCTGGCGCAACTGTGGTGGAAGAACGTCGCCACCGCCGTCACGGCCGAAAAGACCCCGCAGGCCGCGATGGACAACCTGGCCAATGAAATGGATCAGGTGATGGCTCGCTTGGAGCGGGCAGGCATGGCGCAATGCGCGCCGAAGCTCAACGCCAAGAGCGACCCCAGCAAGTGGCTGTCCGACCAGCACGCGCCGTGGAAGAAGCTGGCGAACGAAAAGCCCAAGGGCGAGACCATTCCGTATGAAAACCTGCTGGCCGCCTGGAAGGAGGGCAAGGTGCGGTAGTCGGTCAATCATGTGGCAAGCAAGGCGCTGCGGAGACGCAGCGCCTTTTTTTGTTGCTGCCCGATAGCGTCCGGGGGGCGATGGGATAATGGCCGCCAGCCCCGTTTTCCCACGCATCCTTACAGGTCTTTCAACCCAGCATGTCCGCGCATCTTCTTGGCCGCTTGTGCCTGTTCGCCGCCATCAGCTTTGCCTCTGCCTCCCCCCACGCTGCCGGTTTTCAGCGACTGAACCTGCCCATGGACATGAATGGCCCCGGCTTGGCCGGCGCCATCTGGTATCCCTGCGCCGCGCCCACGGCAGACATCAAGATTGGCCGCGCCACGATCCCTGGCGTGCTGAACTGCCCGGTGCCGCCGGGCCAGCATCCGCTCATCGTCATGTCGCACGGTTCCGGGGGTTCCTTCCTGAGCCACCACGACACGGCTGCGGCCTTGGCCAATGCCGGCTTCGTCGTCGCCGCGATCAACCACGTGGGTGACAACGCGCAGGCCCCGTCCCGGCAGGGGTATCTGTCGATCTTTTCCACGCGCCCACGGGAAATGCGTCGGTTGATCGACTACATGACGAGCGCGTGGCCGCAGAAGGCGCAATTGGATCCCGCCAGGATCGGCGTATTCGGCTTCTCGCGGGGTGGCTATACCGGGCTGGTCCTGGCAGGCGCCGTGCCGGATTTCAAGGGTGGCCTTGCCATCTGCCAGGACGCGCCGTCGCTGCCGATGTGCCGCGATATCGCCGGTGGAAAGATCCCGCAGCAGCCCTACGTGCAGGATGCCCGCATCAAGGCCGCCGTCATCGCCGATCCCTTGAACGCCTTTCCGGGTGACGCGCTGAAGTCGGTGCGGATTCCCATACAGCTCTGGGCGTCGGAGCAGGGCGGGGATGGCGTCAGCCCCGCCAGCGTGGAAGCGGTGCGGCAGGGCTTGCCTGTTGCGCCGGATTATCACGTGGCGAAGGGCGCCGGGCATTTTGCCTTTTTGGCCCCTTGCTCGGCGGAGCAGGCCGACGCCTTGCCTGCGGTCTGTCAGGACGCAGCAGGGTTTGACCGGGCGGGCTTCCATCAGGACTTGAACGCCCAGGTCGTGGAGTTCTTCAAGCACCGCCTGTAAGAGCAGGCCTTGCCGCCCACTCCTTCATTTATTCCATCACCAGCGAGCGGTGCACGCACACCCCCGCCATCACGCCGGACGCGCTGGCGAGCGTCGCGTTGCTCATGGGAATGGCCGCATCCCCCGCGGCATAGACCCCAGGCACCGTCGTCTGCCGGAATTCGTCCGTGCGGATCACCGGGCCAAGCGGGCCGTCATCAAATGCGCAGCCCAACTGCATGGCCAGGGGGCTGGCCATATGCGTCTTGCTAGCCACGAATAGCGCGTGAATCGCCATGCGTCGTCCGTCGGCTAGTTTGACGGCATCCAGCGCGGGGGCTGCTCCCATGAGTTCGACAATGGGTGTCCGTTCGATGCGCACACCGCGTTTTTCCAGCAGGGCGGCCTGCTCCGCATTCGGCTCGAATTCGCCTTGCGTGAAATAGGTGGTGGGCCCCCAATCCGGCAGCAGCATCGCCTGATGCGCTGACAGCGGATGCGCGGCCATCACGCCCAACGGCCGGCCGGCCACCTCATAGCCGTGGCAATAGGGGCAATGCAGCACGGTTTGGCCCCAGCGTTCCGACATGCCGGCCAGTTCCGGCAATTGATCGCGCAACCCAGTGGCCAGGATCAGCCGCTTGCCCTGAACGTCTTGCCCGGCTGCCGTCGTTACACGGAGCCGGCCAGCCTGTACGCGCGCCTCCACTGCCTGGCCATCCAGGAACTTGACCGAGGGGTATTGGGCGAGTTGGTCGCGCGCCAGCTGCACGATTTCATGAGGCGCTTTGCCGTCCTGGCCCAGAAAACCATGCGAATGCGGTGCGAATCGGTTGCGCGGCTGGCCGCCGTCGATCAGCAGAATCGGGCGTCGGGCGCGTGCCAGCTGCATGGCGGCGGACAGGCCGGCGAAGCTGCCGCCCACGATGATGGCGTCGTAAGTCATTAGCGAGATTCCTGTTCAATCGTTATCAAGATACTTTATAAGTTGCATGATAGGGTGAAATCCGGAAATCATGCAACATTAAATGTGCCGTATGTCTTGAACAGGACGCCGGTCTGGTACCCGTGGTCGGTGTATTCTCGACTCCGTGCCGCGCCTGTAAATCAGGCTCGCCCATGCAGAACAAAGCGGGCAGCGCCCACCCGGCGCTCGTCCGCACCCGCATATTCAGGAGACAGGACCATGTTGTTGACGGAAGAACAGCTCAGCATTCAAGAAATGGCACGCCGCTTCGCCGCCGAGCGTCTGGCGCCCAACGCCGAACGCTGGGATCGTGACCATGAGTACCCCGCCGAGGCCATCCAGGAGATGGCGCAACTGGGTTTTTTCGGCATGCTGGTGCCCGAAGAGTGGGACGGCAATGCCAGCGGCTATATCTCATATGCCGTCGCGCTGGAAGAAATTGCCGCAGGAAACGGTGCGTGCTCCACGATCATGAGCGTGCACAACTCGGTCGCCTGCATGCCGATCCTGAAATTCGGCACCGACGCGCAGAAGGAACAGTTTCTACGGCCGCTGGCCAGCGGCGAACACATCGGCGGTTTCGCGCTGACCGAACCGCAAGCAGGTTCCGATGCCAGCAGCCTGCGCACGCGGGCCCGCCGCGATGGCGACGATTACATCCTGAACGGCGCCAAGCAGTTCATCACGTCGGGCAAAAGCGGCCAGACCGTGATCGTGTTCGCCGTCACCGATCCCGACGCCGGCAAGCGCGGCATATCAGCGTTCATCGTGCCGACCGACACCCCGGGGTATCAGGTGCTGCGCGTGGAAGACAAGCTGGGCCAGCATGCGTCGGACACCTGCCAGATCGCCTTTGAGGACATGCGCATTCCCGCTGCCTACCGGCTGGGCGCCGAGGGCGAGGGCTACAAGATCGCGCTCTCCAACCTGGAAGGCGGGCGCATAGGCATTGCCTCGCAATCCGTCGGCATGGCGCGCGCAGCGTATGAATGCGCACGCGATTACGCGCGGGAGCGGCAGGCATTCGGCAAGCCCATCATGGAGCATCAGGCGGTCTCGTTCCGCCTGGCCGACATGGCGACGCAAATCCATGCGGCGCGGCAGATGGTGCTGCACGCCGCCGCGCTGCGCGAGGCGGGCAGGCCGGCGCTGATGGAAGCCTCGATGGCCAAGCTCTTTGCCTCCGAGATGGCCGAAAAGGTCTGCTCCGCCGCCATCCAGACGCTGGGCGGCTACGGCTATCTGAAGGATTTCCCGGTGGAACGCATCTACCGGGACGTTCGCGTGTGCCAGATCTACGAGGGCACCAGCGATATTCAGCGGCTAGTGATCGCGCGCGGCCTGTAGCCGCCGCGCCTGGGCCAATTCCTTGTGCCAAAACGCCAGATGCTCTTTCCAGTCTGGCCGATTCAGGGCGGACAAGGGGTCCAGGATGCGCTGGGCCTCGTCCAGCAGACCCAGGTGCAGGTTCGCCTTGATCAGGTTGTTGCCCACTGGCAGCCCATGGGCCTCGATCTGGAAATGCGGACCCGCCAGTTGCAGGATGTCCGCGATGCGGCCGGCATTGCCCAGGTCGCCGCTCATCTGCATCAGCAGGTCGGCAGGCACGGGTTGGCCCGCACGCGACAGCGCTTCCTGGTATAGGGCGATCGCGCCAGCGTAGTTGTGCGAACCCAGTTCGCCGCGCGCCAGCCAAAGCTGTGCGCGCCAACTCTGGGGCAGCGCGGCCACTTTGCGCATGGCGGCGATGCCGGCCGCGTCGCCGCCGTGGTCATGATGGATGGCTTCGTACCAGCCCAGTCCATTGTCCTGGTTGGGGTCCAGTTCCAGCGCCCGCCACAGGATTTCGACGGTCTTTGTTTCGTCGTCGCGTTCGGCGTGGATCTTGGCAAGATTGGTCAGGACGATGCCGGTCTCGCCATGCTGCGTGCAGAAGGCTTGCAGCACCTGTTCGCTGTCGTCCAGGCGGCCAACCTTCAAGTAGACGATGGCTTGCAGCACTGCGGCGCGTTCGGCGTTGTGGTCGAATTCCACCAGCCGTTCAGCGGGGCGCACCATCTCGTCGATGAAGCCGTCATTGAGCGATTGGATGATCAGGCCGGACAGGGCATCGGCATCATGCCAGTGCTGCTTGATGGCGCCCAACAGCACGTTGTCGCGCCATTGGTCGCGGGTGACATGGATTTCGCGGCCGTCGGCGTCGTAGGCACGGATCAGGTCGGGGGCGTCAGTCTTCAGGTCGCTCATGCGTCGGGCCCAGGGGGCAGGCGGTTCAACAGAAGGGAATCATCATAAAGCAGGGAATGCCGCGTGGCGGGGCGCAGGCCGAGCGAGCCAGGCGCTACGCAGGACGTCGCGCGGGCGCGGGCATCAACCGGCCCGGACGGCTTCGCGGCGGCGGCGCCGTGCCCACAAGGCATACACCACGACATTGCCCGCGATCAGCAGCGCTGCCAGCACGATCTGCGTGGTCCGCGTGATGCCCGCCGGGTAGATGATGCCCAGCACATAGTGTTCGATGAATCCGCCTGCATATCCTTGCTGCCCCGCCTGTTGGCGCAGCGATACCTCAAGAGGAGTCAGCGGGCAGATCCAGCCCATGCCGATCACCATTGCGCCCCAGGCCAGGGCGGGCAGATGCCAGTACGCCATGCGAGGCTTCCATAGCGTCAGCAAGCCGCCAAACACCACGAAGGCCACAAAGAGACCATGTGCCACCAGCACCAGGTCGGCAAGAATGCGGTAAATCATCGTCAATACTCGGCAGAGTCAGGAAAAGGCCCCGTGGCGGGGCGTAGCCCGGTATTTAATCGTAAGCCTGCGCGCGCCGGGCGGGGCTTTGGCAACAAAGCAAGACGCTTGGTGTCGGAATAGAATGCCGGCGTCAACATACCGCTTAGGCAAGGACGATGAGCCAGACAATCGAAGGGCGGATTCAAGCCGCTGAAGAACAATTGCGCCAAGCGATGCTGGCCTCTGACATTCCGGCCCTGGAACGCTTGCTGGACCCGGAACTCCTGTTCACGAACCACATGGGTTGGAGCTTTACCCGCGAAGACGATCTGGACGCGCATCGCTCAGGCATGCTGAAGATTCACGGGCTGGACTTGTCTGAGCTGTGCATCTTGCCGCGCGCCGAATGCGCCGTGGTGTCGGTGCAGGCCCGTATTGTCGGCAGCTATAACGGGGTGCCAGCCAACGGCACGTTCCGGTTCATGCGTACCTGGGCGCCGGACGCGGCATCGGGCCAGTGGCGCGTGATCGCAGCCAGTTCGGTGATGGTGGTGTGACGCCCGCCTGGCGGCGCCTAGACCTTCAGGTCGCGTAGCAGCTTGGTCAGTTCCGGCGCCGTCATCAGCGACACGCCTTGCGATTTGGCGTAGCTCCATGCGTTGTCGGAGACATCGCCCAGGGCGATATAGATGGCTTCACGGGCGCCGCGCTTTTCGCGCGCCGCTTGCAGTTCGCGCAGCGGTTCGACCCCCACGCGGGCAGCCTTCCAGCGCTTGGCGCTGACGATGGCCACGTGGCCGTCCTTGCTTAGCGCAAAGTCAGCGCCCGGCGTTTGCAGGCGCTGAACCTCACAGCCGTCGCGCTTGAAGCCGGCTTCGACCGTGTTGGCGAAGTCGGCCCAGGACATGGCGGCAGCAGCTTCGGCCACGGCCTGCACGCGCGTTTCCGAGGGCGCGCGCAGTTGCTTGTACGCGGCCATGATGGAAATGACCGCGAATGGCACCGCCGCAAAGACGCCCATTGCCGCGTAGTCCAGCGGCAGGGCGGCGAATCCGCCCACGCACAGCAGCACGGCCACGCCTGCGCTCATCCACCACGGCGAGCGCAGCAGGACGGCGAAGATGGAATTCTGGGACATCTTTAATTTCATGGCGGCTCGCGGCGTTGCGGGGTCGGACGGATCAGAGGGGAGGGGTCAGGCGTTGTCGGCTGGCGTGTCGGCGGCGCGCACGACGATGCGCACGTCGCCACAGGTCACGATCTGGCCGCCGCGGATCTTGGCGGTCTTGCGGGTTTCAACAACGCCGCCCACGCTGACGTAGCCGTCAGCCACCAGCATTTTGCCCGCGCCGCCGCTGTCGCAGACGCCGGTGGCTTTAAGCAGCTGGTTCACTTCGATATAAGGGCTGCCGTCGGCAAGCGTGAATTCAATGAGAGGCATGGAGGGATAGGACGGTATCAGGGAGGAAAGCGGTCAGGCCGGGCCGCCGCTGTTGGTATTGTCGGGGGCGGCGGACGTTTCCGGCACGGTGGGGGCTGCCGCGGGCCGAACGGGGCTTTCGGAGCGCGCCATCCAGGCGATCAGGGACGAACGCATCGCCTCTTCGACCGACATTTGAATCGGTTGCACCCATTCCAGCGGCACGAAGACGGTGTAGCCACCGATCATGTAGCCCATCGGCAGGTAGACGGCCACGCGCTCGCCCTGCGTGAAACCTTCGGGCAAGCCGTCCATGTTGCGGCGGGTAATCAAGCCCACCATTTCCAGCTGCTGGCCGGGCACGCGCAGGATCACGACCTGTTGCGCGGTGTTCTTGGAACTGGGCGAAAAGTAGTCGGCGAAGCTTTTCAGGGACGAATAGATGCTCTTGACCACCGGCAGGTTGGTGAAGGGCATTTCCACCACCGTCAAGATACGCTGCACGCGCTCTTTGGACATCAGGTAGCCGATGGCCAGAATGCCCAGGATGCCCAGCGCCAGCCCCATGCCAGGCACGTAGAAGGCGCCAATGAAGGGACGCAGGAAGGTCAGCGCCACGGCTTCCGTCCAGACCAGGAAGATATAGAGCAGATAGACAGTCAGGGCCAGCGGCAGAACAGCGATCAGGCCGCGGAAGAAGTATTTATAGAGACGATTCATAGAGACGGTGTATGGAATTAGGGTCGGACCAAGGCTTGCCGGCGCGGGTCGCAGGGCCGCAGCATAGCAGCCAGCGCACGCCGATTCGGTAATAAACCGCATCGTCCCGGGGCTATCAGGGCCCGGGCGGCCCCGTGCGCGCGGCTTACCGGTCCACGGGCAGGTACAGGGTTTCCTTGATTTCCTCCATGACCACGTAGCTACGCGATTCCGCGGAAGCCGGCAGTCGTTTGAGGATTTCGCCCAGCAGGCGGCGGTATTCATTCATTTCCGTCAGGCGGGCCTTCACCAGGTAGTCGAAATCACCGGACACCAGGTGGCACTCCATCACTTCGGGCACATACAGCAGCTCTTTCTTCACTTTGTCGAAGACATCGCCAGACTTGGCGGACAGCTTGATCTCCAGGAAGACGAGCAGGTTCTTGCCCAGCGCAGCCGGGTTGACGCGCGCATGGTAACCGGTGATGACGCCTTCGCGCTCCATGCGCTTGACGCGATCCGAGCAAGGCGTGGCTGACAGGCTCACCCGTTCGGCCAATTCGGTGACCGAAATGCGGCCTTCGCGTTGCAGGATATCCAGGATTTTCAGGTCGATTCGATCTAAGTCGCGCATTTCACTTTTGCCGATCGGAAAACAGGGGGCGCCCGAGAAAAAGCACTAGTAAAACAAAATAATCAGTGTTTTTCACTGCGATCAGGCCCATAGACTATCGAAATTACTGAGCAAATCCAAATACGGAAAGAATCATGCATGTGATCGTCCTCGGAAGTGGCGTTATCGGCACCACGACGGCGTACTACTTGGCCCGCCAGGGCGCCAAAGTCACGGTCCTGGACCGCCAGCCCGCCGCGGCCCAGGAAACCAGCCATGCCAACGCCGGCCAGGTCTCGCCGGGCTATTCCACGCCCTGGGCCGCGCCCGGCATTCCGTTGAAGGCCATCAAGTGGCTGTTCCAAAAGCATGCCCCCTTGGCGATTCGCCTGGACGGCAGCCTGTATCAGCTGAAGTGGATGGCGGCCATGCTGGCCAATTGCTCGGCCGACCGCTATTCGGTCAACAAGGAGCGCATGCTGCGTCTGGCCGAATACAGCCGCGACTGCCTGCGTGAGCTGCGCGCGTCCACCGGCATCCATTATGAAGAGCGCATGCGCGGCACCTTGCAGCTGTTCCGCACGGAAGCGCAACTGGAAGCGGCCCGCCGCGATATCGCCGTGCTGGAAGAAGTGGGCGTGCCCTACGAATTGTTGGATCGCAACCGGTTGGTGACGGCCGAGCCTGCCCTGGCGCGCTCGATCCACAAGCTGGCGGGCGGCCTGCGCCTGCCCAACGACGAAACGGGCGATTGTCACCTGTTCACGACGCGGCTGGCCGAGAAGGCCGCCGCCCTGGGCGTGGATTTCCGATACAACCAGACCGTTGCCGGCCTGAACACCGCTGGCGGCCAGATCACCGGCGTGCGCGTGGGCGGGCAAGTGCTGACGGCCGACCGTTATGTGGCCGCGTTCGGCAGCTATACCCGCGACTTCCTGGAACCGCTGGGCCTGGACCTGCCGGTCTACCCGGTCAAGGGCTATTCGCTGACCATTCCGCTGAAGGACGAGGCCGCCGCGCCCGTGTCGACCATCCTGGACGAGACCTACAAGATCGCCGTGACCCGTTTTGACCAGCGCATCCGCGTGGGCGGCATGGCCGAGCTTTCCGGCTTTGACCTGCGCCTGAAGGACGCGCGCCGCAAGACGCTGGAACTGGTGGTCAACGATCTGTTCCCGGATAGCGGCCACGTGGCCCAGGCCGAGTTCTGGACGGGCCTGCGCCCGATGACGCCGGACAGCACGCCCATTGTTGGCGAGACCCGCTACGGCAATCTGTACCTGAACACCGGGCACGGCACCTTGGGGTGGACCATGGCTTGCGGCTCCGGCAAGCTTGTCGCCGACCAGGTGATGGGCCAACGCCCGGCGATCCGCACCGACGGGCTGAGCCTGTCGCGCTATGACCGCCGCGCGGCCTCCAACCAGGCGTTGGTGCTGGGCAGCAAAGGCGCCTGATCCGGCGTTACGGCAACCACGACATCGTTTATCGGGCATCGGCCAAAAGCCGCGCCCACAACGGCCCGGCTCGCGCAAAATGCGAGTCGGGCCGTTGTTTGTTTTGAATCCGGTGGCTTGTGCCAAAATCGGCCCATGACCCATTTCCTTCATACCGCCGATTGGCAGATCGGCCGTCAGTACGGCCAGTTTGAAACCGATGACGCCGCCTTGTTGGCCGAGGCGCGCTTTGACGTCGTGGCGCGCATTGCCGCATTGGCGGCAGAACGCCGCGTGGACGCCGTGCTGGTGGCTGGCGACGTATTCGATACCCAAGGCGTGTCCGACCGCACGATCCGCCGGCTATTCGCCGCGATGGCGACTTACGCCGGCCCGTGGGTGATGATCGCCGGCAACCATGACGCGGCGTTGGCCGATAGCGTCTGGAGCCGCGCGATGCAGCTAGGCTGCATTCCTCCGAACGTGCACGTGCCGTTGCGCCCGGGCGTCGTGGATCTACCCGCCATCAATCTGGCCGTGCTGGCCGCGCCGTTGACGCAACGCCATACCTATGACGACGTGACACAAGCCTTCGATACGCTTGAAACCGAAGCGGGCCGCGTGCGCGTGGGGTTGGCGCACGGTAGCGTCGCGGGCCGGTTGCCCGACACGATCGACGCCACCAATCCCATCGCGCCCGATCGCGTCGCCCGTGCGCGGCTGGACTATCTGGCGCTGGGCGATTGGCACGGCTGCCTGTCGATAGACGCGCGCACCTGGTATGCCGGCACGCCGGAACAGGACCGCTTCCGAGGCAATGAGCCCGGTTATGTGCTGGACGTGCGCATTGACGCGGTGGGGGCCGAACCCGTGGTGGAGCGTGTGGCCACGGGCAAGTACCGCTGGTCGGCCTGGTCGGAAACCGTCAACGTGCCAACGGATGCGCAGGCGCTGGCGGAACGGTTGGCGGCGCTACGGGCGGACGATGTGCTGCGTCTGGAGGTAAGCGGCCACGTCAATATGGAAATCTGGGACGCGCTGCAACGCGCCGTGGATCAGGCCGCCGCGCAAGTGCGGGCCTTGTTGCCGGACTGGTCCGGCCTGCGGCTGGAACCTGATCAAGCTGACCTGGCGGAGCTTGGGGCCAGTGGATATGTCGGCGAAGTGGCGGCGCAATTACAGGCCTTGCAAGCCGATGCGGCCCAATCCGCCGTGGCGGGCGAGGCCTTGCGGCTGCTGTTGCGGTTCCAGCGCGAAAGCGCCACGCAGGGGGCCGCCAAATGAAGCTCTCCCGGATCGCACTTGAAGAGTTCCGCAAGTTCCGCCAGCCGATGGTGCTGGATGGCCTGCAAGACGGTTTGAATCTGTTCGTCGGCGCCAACGAGGCCGGCAAGAGCACGGTTGCCACGGCCATCCGCGCCGCGTTTCTGGAACGCTACAGCACCAGCAAGGTCGCCGATCTGGCGCCGCGCGGCGAATCCGGCGCGCGTCCCAGTGTCGAACTGGCGTTTACGCATGCCGGCCGTTCCTATGTGCTGAAAAAACAGTTCCTGTCGCGCGCCCGCTGCGAGCTACTGATAGACGACGGCGCCCAACGCCTGGACGGCGAGGAAGCCGAGAACGCGCTGGCGGTCTTGCTGGGCTTTGAATTGCCCGGCCGGGGCCAAAGCAAGCCCGACTTGGCTGGTATTCCCGGCCTGCTATGGATTCAGCAGGGCGATGGCCACAATCTGCAAGAGGCCGCCAGCCACGCCGGCACCCATCTGCGCGACGCGCTGACGCAACTGTCCGGCGAACTCGCGGCAAGCGACGGCGACCGCTTGTTCGAGCGCGTTTCGTCTGAACGCGCCGTCTTGCTGGACGCGCGCAATGCACGTCCCAAGGGCGCCTACAAGGACGCCGAGGATGCGCTGGCGCGTGCCATCGCCGAACGGGACGACTGCGCGCAAGCGATGGCGCAATTGAATGCTGACGTGGACCGCTTGGCTGAATTGCGTCGTGACCACGAACGCGCGCAAGCCAGCCAACCCTGGAAGGATTTCGAGGCCAAGGCCGCCGAGGCCCGCGCCCGGCTGGCCGCGTTGGCGAAAGAGCGTGAAGCGTTCGATGGCCTGCGCCGCGAGCAGGCGCAGGCCGTGCAAACGCTGGCCTTGTTGCAGGACCAGGTGCGGCGCGACCAACAGGACGAAACCGACTACCAGGCGCTGGCCAAGGATGCGCAAGCCGCTCGCGCGCGGGTGGACGCGGCGCAGGAACCCTTGGTCCGGGCGCACCAGCAGCGTCAATCGCATGCAGCCGCGGTGGATGCCGCCCGCTTGCGCGTGGCGGCGGTTCAAGCCTTGGCAGACCGCCGCGACCTTGAACATCAGTTGGCGCAACTGACTGCTGAAGTCGAGCGCCTGGACGATGCGTTGAAGGCGGTCACCACGTTGATCGAACAAGGCTCTGCGTTGAAGGCCGAGGCCGTCCGCATCGAAATCGCGGATGGCGATATCGACGCCTTGCGCAAGACGGAACGCGAACTGGCCAATCTGCAACTACGCCAGCAGGCCATCGCGACACGGCTGTCGTATCAACTGGACGCCGGGCGCGAGGCAAGGCTGGACGGCAAGCCGCTGGCCGGCGACGGCCAGGTGCTGCTGACGTCCGCCGCCGACCTGGATCTGCCGGGCGTGGGACGGCTGCGCATCGAACCGGGCGGCCAGGACTTGCCGGCCTTGCAGCGCGAGCTTGCCAGCTTGCAGGCGGCCTGGGCCGCGTTGTTGCAACGGCTGGGCGTGGCGACGCTGGCCGATGCCGAGCAGCGTCATGCGCGCTATACGGCGTTGCAGCGTGAATTGGACGGCATGCGCAAGACATTGGCCATCCATGCGCCCAAGGGCGTGGATGTGCTGCGTGGTCAACGCGACGATGCGCTGGCCCGCCGCGTGCCGTTGCAGGATCGTCTGGCCAAGCTGCCCGCCATGGAAGAGACGGGCCACGTTCCCGATCAGACAGGCTTGCCGGCCGCGGTTCAAGCCTTGCGCGAAGCCGAAGCGGTCGCGGCCCAGGCCGAGGCCTCGCTGGCAACGGCGCAGCGTGCGCTGGATGCGGACAGCGCCCGTGCGCAGTTGCTGGAAGGGCAGGTGGCGGCGCGGGGCGCGGAGCTGCAATCCAGCGAGCGCATCGCGAATCGGCAGGCCCGCGCCGGCCGGCTGGCCGAAGTGCGCAGCGGCCATGATGAGCTGGAGCGCCGCGTGCGCGAGGCGCAGTCGGCCTTGGCCGACCATCGGCCGGAATTGGTCGAGCAAGATGTGCAGCGCTACGAAAAATCGGCGGCCATCGAACGCGACACACAGCACAAGCGCCATGGCGAAATCCTGCAATTGCAGGGCAAACTGGATCAGGCCGGGGCCCAAGGCTTGGGCGAACGCTTGTCCGAATCTTCCGCGGCCTGCGAACGGCTGGCTCGCCGACGCGACGAATTCGCGCAGCGTGCGGCGGCGTTGGAGTTGCTGCTGACCTTGTTGACGGACAAGCGCGCCGCCGCCACGCAACGGTTGCAGGCGCCCTTGGCTCGCCGCTTGAACCACTACCTGGCCTTGCTGTTTCCCGATTCAGCGCTGCGCCTGGACGATGCGTTGCTGCCCACCGCGCTGCGTCGCGGCGACGGTGAAGATCTGCTGGACGCGCTAAGTTTCGGCACCCGTGAGCAACTGGGCATCCTGGCGCGGTTTGCCTATGCCGATCTGTTGCAGGAAGCGGGGCGGCCCACGTTGCTTGTGCTGGATGACGCGCTGGTCCACACCGACGACGCGCGGCGCGACTTCATGAAGCGGGCGCTGTTCGACGCGGCCACGCGCCACCAGATCCTGATGTTCACCTGCCATGGCGAGGCCTGGCGGGACATGGGGGTGGAGCAGCGGCGGATAGGCGCGTCCTGACCTGATCCGCTTGACGGCGAACGGGCCAAAAGATAGGCTACGCAAATGCCTGACTTCACGCCCTTCGCCGATTTCGCCTCCGCTGCTTTTGCAGCCGGTCGCCGCGCGCGCGGGCTGTCCCGGCATGCCGGTTTTTCTGTTGTTTCACCTGTCGTCTCCGCGGTCGTATCGCCGCCGGTGTCGCCGCCTGCCTCGCCGCCTTCCGGCGTGGTCTCGGGCGCATACCCGCCTTCGGCGGTCGTGTTCGGCTGACCGCCCAACCGCTACTCCAGCTTCTTCTCGTTTTCAGTGCGCTTGATGCGTCGACGCCTATGGCGTCCACCATGCGTTGCTGATTCGTGCGTGATTGCGCCGTGCGTCAATGCATGTGCGTGCCACACGCAGGTGCGGGGCTGGAGCCTGTTCTTACCCTGACAGGTGAAACCTTATGTCTTTTGATCGATCCTCGTGGGCCGCGCATGGCTCCACCACTCTGTTCGTGCTGCTGTGGAGCGGCGGCGCGATTTTCGCCAAATGGGGGCTGTCGCACGCCTCGGCGTTTGGCTTCTTGCTGTGGCGCTTCTTGCTGGCCCTGGCTGTGTTGTCGTTGATCTGCCTGTGGCGCAAGCGTTGGCTGCCCGAACGCGGCACGCGCATGACCGTGGCGCTGACCGGACTGCTGCTGATCGGCGGCTATTCCATCTGCTATCTGCTCGCGCTGGACCACGGCATCACCCCGGGCGTGTTGGCCACATTGCTGGGCGCCCAACCCATTCTGACGCTTGCCGTAATGGAGCGCAGCTATTCGCCTGCCAGGCTGGCAGGGCTGTGCCTGGCGCTGTGCGGCTTGGTGATGGTGGTGGTTCAAAGCATCGCCATGGCGCGGTTTTCCGTGGCGGGCATGGCGTTCGCCTTTGCCGCGCTGGCCTGCATGACGGCCGGCGCCATCCTGCAAAAGCGCATCAAGCAGGTGCCCATGGACGTGATGCCGTTGCAGTATGCCGTCAGCCTGGCGCTGTGCCTGTTGTTCGTGCCGTTCCAGCCCATCCAGGCATCATTCAGCGTCGGGTTCATCGTGCCGCTGATCTGGATGGGACTGGTCATTTCCGTGGGCGCGACCTTGCTGTTCTATCGCATGATCCAGGCCGGCAACCTCGTCAACGTGACCAGCCTGTTCTACCTGGTGCCCGGGGGTACCGCCGTGCTGGATTACCTGATTCTTGGCAACCGCTTGTCCGCGATGAGTCTGGCGGGCATGGCGGCGATCTTGCTGGGCCTGATGCTGGTGCTGCGCCATCCCGCCGCGGTCAAGCCAATGCGGGATAAGCGCCCAACGGCCAGGACGCGCGCGTAGCGTCAGGCGCCGCGTTGTCATCGTCGGCCGCGTCCTGGCCCACCCAATGACCGCTGACGAGTTGGGTGGGGCGCGTCTGAGCGGCAACGCGCGCGCAGACGGACCACGCATCCAGCCGGACGCTCAGTCCGGCGTAGACGCCGTGGCCGTCGCCGGCCTGGATCTCGCCTTCGGCCTGCACGCCTTCGCCCGAACGGATCGATCCATCCGCGCGGATGTCGCCGCCTGCGATCATGCCCCAGCCGGAAGCCAGATGGTCGCCGCAGTGGATCGAGCCGCCGGCCTGGATGCCGCAGGCCGCGTTGATTTCTTTTGCTGCGCGGAGATCTCCGCCGGTCTTGATGCCTTGGCCGCACTTGATGGCGCCTTGCGTCTGCACGTCCTGGCCCGCGTGCAGATGGCCCGTCACCGCCAGGTCCTGGCCGGCGCAGATGTCCCATTTGGCGCGCACATTGCCGCCGCAATCCAGGCCGGTCGCTGTTTCGATGCCCCAATCGGCCATGACGTCTCCGCCTGCCCGCAGGTTGCCCCCGCTGGCGATGTTGGCGGCCGCGGTGATGTTTTCCCCCGCCATGATGGTTTCGCCCGCGCGGATGCCGCCGCCCGTGATGATGCTGCGGCCGGCGCGCACGACGCTGTCCACGTTGATGCCCATGCGGACTTCAAGCGTGCCCGCGAAGACGATGGCGTTGGCGTCCACGGCGTCCAGTTTCAACACGGCGTCGGTCGGACCAAATTGGTCCAGCAACCAGCAGGCGTCGCTGATGCGGCCATCCGCGACCAAGGCGTCAAGCACGGCCTGGTAATCCCCTTGCCCGTTGTGGTCGCGGAGGAACCATTTGTAGCCGCCCGCGCAGGGGTTCTTGGCTTTGACGAATTTCTTGGTAAGTTGCATGGCGCGTAGGTGGGATCAGTGCGTGGCCGGGCCGCCAACGATCGTGGCGGGCAGGCTAGAAGTCAGACGTGGACATCCAGCCACAAGGCAGGGCGTCCGCCAGCCAGGGGCAGGTGGCAAGGCGCACGGATGTGCTCAGGCCACCGGCAGCAGGCCGGAATAGGGGGGAAGCGGGGAGAGCCGGGCGATTAGCCGGGCTTGGAGCGCGCGTAAGCGGAACGCGCGGCGACTTCCTGCGAGCTCAACAGAGTCGAGCGCAGGGCGCAAAGGACGCAAGCAGCGGGGGGGATGGGAGAAAAATCGGATCGCACGGGGGCAGATGCTACCACCCGCTCCGCGCGAGTCAAGTCGCAAGACTGTCCCTATTTAAGCGAACAGCCTTGCGCGGCGTGCTGCGATCAGTTCGTCGACACGATGTTGCGTTCCTTGGCGATGCGCTGGCGCAGCTCCAGTTCACGCTTGATCTGCGCGGCGTACTCGGCCGGCGTATTGCCGTCCACCAGCGACCCGCCATCGGCCAGGCGCTGGACGATCTTCGGGTCTTTCAGTGCCTTGACGGCGGCGTCGTGAATGCGGTCGACCACGGCTTGCGGCGTGCCGGCGGGTGCGACCAGGCCGTACCAGGCCATGTTGTCCATTTCGGGCAGGCCGCCTTCCTTGAACGTCGGGACGTCCGGCAGGGCAGGCAGGCGCTTCGGGGCAGCCACGGCCAGGGCGCGCAGCTTGCCGGCCTGGATGTGGGGCATGGACGACGGCAGGTTGTCGAACTGGGCATTGACCTGGCCGGCGATCACGTCGTTCAGGGCCGGGCCCGAACCGCGGTAGGGAACGTGGACCATATCGGTCTTGGTCAGCGATTTGAACAGTTCGCCGTCCAGGTGGCCGATGCCGCCCGCGCCCGACGAGGCGTAGGCGTACTTGCCGGGGTTGGCCTTCAGCAGCGTGATGAATTCCGCCAGCGACTTGGCGGGCACGGTGGGGTTCACCGTCAGCACGTTCGGCACGTTCACCAGGTTGGTGATCGGCGTGAAGTCCTTGATCGGGTCATACGGGTTCTTCGGGTTGGTGGCCGGATTCGTGGCCATGGTGCTGACGGTGGCCACACCCAGGGTGTAGCCATCCGGCGTGGACCGGGCCAGCGCGTCGGCGCCGATCGAGCCCCCGCCGCCGCCACGGTTTTCCACCACGACGGCCTGGCCCAGTTCACGGCCCAGGCCTTCGGCCACGATGCGGGCGACGATATCGGTCGTGCCGCCAGCGGCAAAGGGAACGATCAGGCGGATGGGCTTGTTCGGGTAGGGGTCGGCGGCCTGAACGGCGGAACTAAAGCAGACGCCTGCAATGGCGGCGGCCAGGACGGCCTTGGCATGAGACAGCACGGTCAAGAGTCTTCTCCATATTGTTTATTCCGAGCCGGCCGGCTTCTTGGGCCGGCGTCGGTGAAGCGTGCGTTGCCGGGATGCTGGCGTCGCCAACGCTTCGTGGGCGCAATTCCACACAGGAATCCCCCTACGGTCAACTCAGGATTCTCCCTGCCCCCTCGATGAAAAATATTTTTAGTGACGGATCGTTGTCCGAAATTAGCGTCAGATCGCCGAAAAACCCAAGCCTGACAACAAGATGAACAAATCCGGAAACCCTGTCATTGCGCAATCATTGCGCAGTCATCATGCTGTCATTAGACGGGTTCACGCATAAATCCCTGCATAACTTACAAGAATCTGATATTTTTCGGATGAGATTCTTGCCCGGTCTTGCAAGAAAGCTATTGCGTTTGTTTCTGTCTGCGCCGTTCAATGGGGCGTTGGTTGATATCCCCGCGGGGCAACGTGTAGTGCAGCGACGCACCGGGCCAGGGTTCCGTCCGTTTTTCAATCCCCGGTCTGTTTCGTCTTTCGCTGCCACGTGCTGGCGGGAGGGGGCCCGGACATTCTCGGAACGCCATGTCGCTGATCCTGATCCTCGCTCTGCCGTTTGCCGGCAGCCTGTGCGCCGCGCTGCTGCCCTCCAACGCCCGCAATGCCGAAGCGTGGTTGGCCGGCCTGATCGCCATGGCCTGTGTGGTTCTGACTGCCAGTCTGTACCCGGAAGTCGCCAATGGCGGCGTGATCCGGGCGGATATACCTTGGGCGCCCGCCCTGGGCCTGCAATTCACCCTGCGCATGGACGGCTACGCCTGGCTGTTTGCGCTGATCGTGTCCGGCATGGGCGCGCTGGTCGTCCTGTATGCGCGTTACTACATGTCACCGGAAGATCCGGTGCCGCGCTTCTTCTCGTTCTTCCAGGCCTTCATGGCCGCCATGCTGGGCGTGGTGCTGTCGGGCAACCTGATCCAGCTGGTGATGTTCTGGGAAATGACCAGTCTGGCCTCGTTCATGTTGATCGCCTATTGGCATCACCGTCTGGACGCCCGCCGTGGCGCGCGCATGGCCTTGACGGTGACGGGCGGGGGCGGGCTGTGCCTGCTGGCCGGGGTGCTCATCCTGGGCCATATCGTGGGCAGCTACGACATGGACCGCGTGCTGGCCTCGGGCGATCTGGTGCGCGCCGACCCCTGGTACCCGGCGGTATTGGTGTTGGTGGCGCTGGGCGCCCTGACCAAAAGCGCGCAATTCCCGTTCCATTTCTGGTTGCCCAACGCCATGGCGGCGCCGACGCCGGTGTCCGCCTACCTGCATTCGGCCACGATGGTGAAGGCGGGGGTCTTTCTGCTGGCGCGTTTCTGGCCGGTGCTTGCCGGCACCGACCAGTGGTTCTGGATCATTGGCGGGGCGGGGCTGATCACGCTGGTGCTGGGCGCCTACGCCGCGATCTTCCAGCAGGACATGAAAGGGGTGCTGGCGTATTCGACGATCAGCCACCTTGGCTTGATTACGTTGCTGCTGGGGCTGAACAGCGAATTGGCGCTGGTGGCCGCCATCTTCCACATGATCAACCACGCTACCTTCAAAGCATCGCTATTCATGGCGGCGGGGGTGGTCGACCACGAAACCGGCACGCGCGACCTCAGCCGGCTTTCCGGGCTGTACAAGGCCATGCCCATCACCGCCACGTTGGCGATGGTGGCGGCGGCGTCGATGGCGGGGGTGCCGCTGCTGAACGGCTTCCTGTCCAAGGAAATGTTCTTCGCCGAGACCACATTCGTCAGCGGCGACCGGATCACCCAGATCGGCCTGCCGCTGATGGCCACCATTGCCGGCGCGTTCAGCGTGGCCTATTCGCTGCGTTTCATCCTTCAGGTGTTCTTCGGCCCGCCGGCGACCGACCTGCCGCGCGCGCCGCATGAGCCGCCGCGCTGGATGCTGTTCCCCAGCGCATTGCTGGTGTTCATGTGCCTGCTGGTGGGGGTGTTGCCCGGCCTGACGGTCGGCCCGTTCCTGGCGACCGCGGCGCAGAGCATCCTGGGCAGCAACATGCCCGAATACAGCCTGGCCGTCTGGCACGGCTTGAATCTGCCGCTGGTGATGAGCCTGGTGGCCACCGCGGCCGGCGTGTTGCTGTACCTGGCGCTGCGCGCGCACCAACGCGCCAATCCGGGACGAGTGCCATTCATCTATCGCCTGGACGGTCGTCGCACCTTTGAAACGCTGCTGGATGGTTCCAGCGTCGCGGCGGCCTGGCTGCTGCGCTGGGTGGCGTCGTCGCGCCTGCAAGTGCAAATGCTGCTGATCGTGCTGGGCACCTTGTTCGTGGCGTGGCTGCCGCTGCGCGCGGGCGGTTGGCTGGAAGGCACCGGCCGCATGACGCCGATCGATCCGGCGTTTGCGCTGCTGTGGCTAGTGGGCGGAGCCTGCGCCGTGGCGGCGGCCTATCAGGCCAAGTACCACCGCCTGGCGTCGTTGGCGCTGGCGGGCGGCGCGGGCCTGATCACCTGCCTGACGTTCGTGTGGTTTTCCGCGCCCGACCTGGCACTGACCCAGCTTTCGGTTGAAGTGGTCACCGTGGTGTTGCTGTTGTTGGGCTTGCGCTGGCTGCCTCGCCGGATCGAGCAGGACGACGAGGAAACCCTCAAGGCCACGCTGCGCGCCCGAGGCCGCCGTTTCCGTGACTTGCTGATGGCCACGGCCGCCGGCACCGGCATGGCGGCGCTGGCTTACGCGGTGCTGGTGCGGCCCCAAGGCGAGACCATCTCCTCCTACTTCGTGGATCGCGCGCTGCCCGACGGCGGCGGCACCAACGTGGTGAACGTGATCCTGGTGGACTTCCGTGGCTTTGATACGTTCGGCGAGATCACGGTGCTGGGCATCGTCGCGCTGACCGTCTACGCGCTGTTGCGTCGTTTCCGGCCGGCGGCCGAAAGCGCGGATTTGCCGCGTCAGCAGAAGGATCAGGACGGCGGCGTACCGGCCGCGCCCGACATCAAGTCGCAGGTGCCCGAGGGCTCGATGATGGTGCCCACGATCCTGGTGCGCCTGTTGTTGCCCACCGCTGCCTTGATATCGGTGTATTTCCTGCTGCGCGGCCATAACCAGCCGGGTGGCGGTTTTGTCGGCGGACTGATTTTCGCCACCTCCGTCATCCTGCAATACATGGTGGGTGGCGTGTATTGGGTGGAGTCGCGCAGCCGGCTCAACCCGCAGAATTGGATCGGCATCGGCCTTTTGGCCGCCGGCGTCGCGGCAGTGACCGCGTGGCTGGCCTACAAGCCGTTCCTGGCCGCGCTGGCCTGGGATGTTGCGCTGCCGATCATCGGTCACGTGCATCTGTCCAGTGTGCTGCTGTTCGACCTGGGCGTGTACATGCTGGTCGTGGGCTCCACCGTGCTGGTGCTGGTGGCGCTGGCTCACCAATCGCTGCGCGCGCAACGCAAGGCCGCCGCCGAGATCCAGGCGGCCGCCACACAAACAGGGGAAGCCTGATGGAATTGATCTATGCCGTCGCGATCGGCGTGTTGGCGGGCTCGGGGGTCTGGCTGCTGCTGCGGCCGCGCACCTTCCAGTTCATCATGGGCCTGTCGCTGGTTTCCTATGCGGTGAATCTCTTCATCTTCGGCATGGGCCGGCTGACCTCCGGCCGCCCGCCGGTGGTGGACCCCGCCATGGCGCATGATCCTTCCTGGTACGCCGACCCGCTGCCGCAGGCGCTGGTCCTGACGGCCATTGTGATTGGTTTTGCCACCACGGCGCTGTTCCTGGTCGTGCTGCTGGCCTCGCGCGGCTTGACGGGTACCGACCACGTTGATGGAAGGGAGTCCCAATCTTGAGTTTCTGGCTTCAACACCTTCCTGTATTACCGATCATCACGCCGCTGCTCGCGGGCGCGGCGATGTTGCTGCTTGCCGATACCAGCCGCTACACGCGAGGCGCGATTTCGGTGGTCGCCACCTTGGCCCAACTGACTGCGGCCATTGCGCTGCTGGTGGTGGCGGGCGGCGGCGTGCCCGGCGTCTGGCCCGATGGGGTAGGGGTCTACCTGGTGGGCGACTGGCCCGCGCCGTTTGGCATCGTGCTGGTCGTGGACCGGTTGGCCGCCGTCATGCTGACGCTGACTGCCGTGCTGGGCTTGTCGACGCTGATCTATGCGTTGGCTCGCTGGGACCGCGCGGGCGTCCATTTCCATTCCTTGTTCCAGTTCTTGCTGATGGGCTTGAACGGCGCCTTCCTGACGGGCGACCTGTTCAATCTGTTCGTCTTCTTTGAAGTGCTGCTGGCCGCATCCTATGGCTTGCTCTTGCATGGCTCGGGCGTGGCGCGCGTCAGCGCGGGTCTGCAATATATCGCCGTGAACCTGGTGGCCTCGTTCCTGCTGCTAATCAGCATTGCGTTGATCTACGGCGTGACGGGTACGCTGAACATGGCGGATCTGGCCTTGCGCGCCGGCAACCTGACGGGCGCCGATCGCATGCTGTTTGAAGCCGGTGCCGCCATCCTTGGGGTGGCCTTCCTGGTGAAGGCCGGCGCCTGGCCGCTGAACTTCTGGCTGGTGAAAGGCTATGGCTCGGCCGGAGCGCCGATCGCAGCCATGTTTTCCATCATGACCAAGGTCGGTATCTATGCGTTGCTGCGCATCGGGTCGCTGTTGCTGCCGTCCGGTGCGCCGGCGGCCTTCAGCCTGGACTGGATGTTTGCCGCCGGCCTGGCCACCTTGTTGTTCGGGGCGCTTGGCCTGTTGGCGACCCAGCAATTGGAAAAAATGGTGGGGTACTGCGTCATTGTGTCGGCCGGCACATTGCTGACGGCGCTGGGCATGCCCGGGGTCACGCTGACCGGCCCCGCGCTGTTCTACCTGATCAGCTCGGTGCTGACGACGGGCGCGTTCTTCATGCTGGCTGAACTGATCGAGCGCACGCGCAGCTTCGGCGCCAACGTGCTGGCCGTGACGCTGGATGCGTTCGACCTGGACGACCCGGCCTCGGTTAATCGTTCCGATGACGTCGTGGGCGTGGCGATTCCGGCGGCGATGGCTTTCCTGGGGCTGGCCTTCATCTGCTGCGCCTTGCTGGTGACGGGCCTGCCGCCCTTGTCCGGCTTCGTGGCCAAGTTCTCGCTGCTGTCGGCGGCCGTGTCCGCCGCCACGGAGTCCGCGCCGCCGCTGGATGCATGGATTCTGGTGGCAGCCGTGCTGGTGTCGGGTCTGGCCGGACTGGTGGGTCTGGGCCGTACGGGCATCCGCGTCTTCTGGGCCAGCGACGACCGCAGCACGCCACGTCTGCGCGTGATCGAAGCAGGGCCGGTGGCCGTGTTGCTGCTGTTGTGCGTGGGCCTGGCTGCCGGCGCGGGTCCGGTGTCGGCCTATCTGGATGACGCCGCGCGCTCGCTGGATCAACCCAAGTCCTACATTGACGCCGTCATGTCCGCGCAGACCGTGCGCGGCGCCCAGGGAGGAAGCTGATGCGCCGCCTTTACTTCCTGTTCCTGCCATTGTTCCTGTTCGTCCTGTGGCTGGTGCTGAACGAAAGCCTGTCCGCGGGCCAGATTGCGCTGGGCGTGGCGTTGGCGCTGTGGTTTACATGGGCCGCCTCGCGCTTGCGTCCGCTGCGTGCGCGGCCGCACCGCTTGTGGAAGGCGGTGCCGCTGTTTCTGCACGTCACGATGGACATCATCAAGTCCAATGTGGCGGTGGCCAAACTGATCCTGAATCCGCGCCGCAATGACTTTTCGCCCGGGTTCATCATGATCCCGCTCACCATGCGTGATCCGCACGGACTGGCGATGCTGGCTTGCATCGTTACCTATACGCCGGGCACGGTCTGGGTGGACCTGACCCCCGATCACCGCCTGAAATTGCATGTGCTGGATCTTCAGAATGAAGACGACTGGATCAAGCTCGTGCAGGAGCGCTACGAGCGCCCGTTGATGGAGATGTTTGAATGACGATGAATACCGCACTGTATTGGGCAGCGTCCTTTGCCCTGGTGTGCTTTGCGCTGGGCATGGTGTTTGCCGCCGTCCGCCTGCTGCGCGGCCCCACCGCGCAGGACCGCGTCCTGGCGCTGGACACGCTGTACATCAACGGCATGCTGACCATGCTGGTTTTCGGCATCCGTTCAGGGTCGTCGCTGTACTTTGATATTGCGCTGCTGATCGCGCTGTTCGGGTTTGTCGGGTCCACCGCGATGGCCCGCTTCCTGTTGCGCGGCGAGGTGATCGAGCCATGATCGAAACCACCATCCCCTTGTGGGCCGGCATTCCCGCCTGCATCTTGCTGGTGCTGGGCGGACTGCTGGCACTGACGGGTTCTGCCGGCTTGCTGCGTTTTCGCACGTTCTATGCCCGCATTCATGCGCCCACGCTGGGCAACACCCTGGGGTGCGGTTGCGTGCTGACGTCATCCATCCTGGTGTTCTCGGCCTTGTCGGCCCGTCCGGTGTTCCATGAAGTCATCATCACGCTGCTGCTGGTTGTGTCGTCGCCGGTCACGGCCATGTTGCTGATGCGCGCCGCGACCTACCGCAACCGGCTGACCAAGGCCGACGCGGATTTCGACGCCCGCTAGGCTGGTAACAAGCGACACGGCATGTGAACGGGCAAGCGCATGCTGCGGCGCGGCATGCGCCAGGACAGGGGCTGACCGCCCCTGTTTTTTCGTCCCTACGCACTTCCTCGCAGATTTGGCGCTTGATACGTAACCTTACGAATTCAAGTTGCTGGACATGTCCCCGACGCCGCATCGTGGGATAGTGGTTGCAAGCAAGCGGCAGGACGGACGAGTGGTCTTGACCGCTTACGGTTCAATTCTCTCAAGGAGCTGGCCATGAACGTACGACCCATGCATACCAAACGCCTAGCGGCTACCCTCTGCGCGGCGGGCTTGATGTTGGCCGCGGGCGCGGTCCACGCGGCAGATGCGATCGGCCGCGCCGCCATCCAGTCCCAGTACGAACAGGACGTGGCGAAGTGCAAGAGCGGCAACACCAACCAGGACCGCGCGACTTGCATGCGCGAAGCCGGTGCCGCGCGCGATGAGTCCAATCGCCAGAATCTGAAGGAAGGCACCATGGATCAGCATCAGCAGAACATGGTCGACCGCTGCAATCGCCTGCCCGCGACGTCACGGCAGGATTGCGTGACCCAGATGACATCGCCCACCAATGTGCGCGGCAGCGTGCAGGGCGGCGGGGTGCTGCGTGAAACGGTGATCCAGGTGCCCGCGGATAGCGTCCCGCCGGCCAACACCGCACCCGCGCCGGGCATGGCGCCTGCTCCCGGCATGGCGCCCGCGCCGGGGACGGGCGGCATGAACGCTCCGATGCGCCAATAACGGCCGGATAGGGCACAACAGCGCGCACAGCCGCCGCCACATTCAGGCAAAATGGCGGCTGTTGCGCTTTTCCGCTCTTGTTTTCCGCCCTTGTTCCGTCATTATTCACGCATCCCATGTCCGACGTCATCGCCCTGATTTTCGATTTCGACGACACGCTGGCCTCGGACAGCACGTCCGGCTTCCTGGAAAGCATCGGCGTGGACACGGCCTCGTTCTGGAAGGACGAGGTTGACCCGCTGCTGTCCCGGCAGGACTGGGACCCCGTGCCTGCTTATCTGTACAAGATGATCCAGCTGTCCCAGGCGGGCACGCATGGCCTGATCACGCAACAGCGCTTGCAGGAATGGGGCTCGCGGCTGGAACTGCACGACGGCGTGCCGACGCTGTTCCAACGCCTGCGGGCGGCCGTGCGGGCCGAACAGCCGCAAGTCCAGCTGGAGTTCTACCTGATCTCCAGCGGTATCGGCGATGTGGTGCGTTCCACGCCGATCGCACATGAATTCACCGAGATCTGGGCGTCTGAGTTTGTCTATGGCGATGATGGCGGCATCACGTTCCCGCGCCGTATCGTCAGCTTCACCGACAAGACACGCTATCTGTTCCACATCCAGAAGGGCATCATCGGGCGCGACTTCCGCAATAAACCCTTCGAGGTGAACCGCAAGGTGCCCGAAGACCGCTTGCGCGTGCCGTTCGATCAAATGGTGTTCGTCGGCGACGGCTACACCGACATTCCCTGCTTTTCGCTTATCCGCAAGGCGGGGGGCTTTGCCTTCGGTGTGTGGGACCCGAAACATCGCGACAAGCGCAGCCGCGCCTGGGGTTTCATCGAAGAAGGGCGCGTGTCGAACCTGAACCAGGCCCGCTATGACGAACAGGCCGAGCTGTACCAGTGGCTGGAAGAAGCCGTGACCAGCCTGGCCGGCCGCATCGCGTTGAAGTCCCGGGTGTACCGTGGTTGAGGCTGACGCCTTGGCGGCGGTTCCCGCCTGGACCGAAGAAGACGCCCGCTACATTCGCCTGGCGCTGGAAGAAGCCCAAGCCGCCTACGACATCGGCGAGGTGCCCGTGGGCGCGCTGGTCGTGTCGGCCAGGGGTGAAATCCTGGGCCGCGGCTATAACCGCACCATCATCGACCACGATCCCACGGCCCACGCCGAGATCGTCGCCTTGCGCAGCGCCGCCCGCCAGTTGGAAAACTACCGGCTGCCCGGCATCACCGTGTACGTCACGCTGGAGCCTTGCGTCATGTGCATTGGCGCCATGCTGCATGCACGGCTGGCGCGCGTCGTGTTCGGCGCCTACGACCCGAAGACCGGTGCCTGCGGCAGCGTGCTGGACGTCGGATCGGTCCCGAAACTCAATCATCACACTTCAGTCACCGGCGGCGTGCTGGCGGAACCCTGCGGCGACCTGCTGCGCCGGTTCTTCCGTGAACGCCGCGCCAAGGAATCCCTAGCATGAGCACCCCCAAAGCCGCCAAGGCGCGCACCAAGGCCGCTACCGGCAAGAAGGCCGCCAACGCCTCCACCGCCGCCGCCGCGCACAACCACGATGACCATGGCCACGGTCCTGCCTGCGATGACAATTGCGGCCACGATCACACCCATGACCATGGTCACACGCTGCCCGACGCGCGTGGCATCTACCTGATCTCGCCGTCGTCCGCCGTGCGCGACCCGGCCACGGTGGAACTGGCGCGCGAACGCCTTCAGCAGCAGGGGTTCAAGACCGCGCTGGACCGCACCGCCTACGCCGAGCACCAGCGCTTTGCGGGCACGGACGCGCAGCGTCTGGCCAGTCTGACCCGCGCCACCAAACAGAAGCTGCCGATTGTCATGGTGACGCGCGGCGGCTACGGAATGGGCCGCCTGCTGCATCAGATCGACTGGAAGGCGATGGCCGACAGCGGCAAGCGCTTTGTGGGCATGAGCGACTTCACGGCCTTCAACCTGGGCCTGTTGGCACAGACCGGCGCCGTCAGCTACACCGGCGCCACCGCCGTGGCGGATTTTGGCGGCAAGAAAGTCGATGACCTGACCGAAGCGCTATTCGGCGAAGTCATGCGCGGTGAACTTGAAATTCTCAGCTTTGAGACCCCGGATGCGGATCCGGTCGATGCTCGCGGCATTCTTTGGGGCGGCAATCTGGCCATGCTGACCTCGCTGCTCGGCACGCCGTACCTGCCCAAGATCCGGGGCGGAATCCTGTTCCTGGAAGACGTGGCGGAACATCCCTACCGCGTCGAACGCATGCTGATCCAACTGTGGCAGGCCGGTATCCTGGCCAAGCAGAAGGCGATCGTGCTGGGCCGTTTCTCGGATTACAAGCTGGCCCCTCACGACAAGGGCTACGACTTGCATGAAGTCGTGGCGTGGCTGCGCCGCACGGTCAAGGTGCCGGTGATCACCGGGCTGCCATACGGCCACGTGGCCACCAAGGCCACGCTGCCCATTGGCCAGAAGGTGGGCATCGCCACGGAAGACGGCCTGGCGCATCTGGTGCTGGACGAACATCACCACTGATCCGGCCACCGCTGGCAAAGCGCCCTCGAGCCCAGGCTTCGGCCCACGGCCCGAGGGCTTTTTTACGCCGAGAGGGCCAGCTAAGGCGTTCTGCTGGCGGCCCGTCCATTGAAATAGGGGCCGCAGCCCCCATTTGGTACACTATCGGGTTTCCTCGCATGCGTCTTCGGACGCCCTCAGACTCAAATACACCGTGATATCCACAGCCAATCTCACCATCCAGTTCGGTCCCAAGCCCCTTTTCGAGAATGTCAGCGTCAAGTTCGGGGAAGGCAACCGGTACGGGCTGATCGGGGCCAATGGGTCCGGTAAGTCTACGTTCATGAAGATCATCGGCGGCGACCTGGAGTCGTCCGGCGGTAACGTATCGCTTGAGCCGGGCGTGCGGTTGGGCAAACTGCGCCAGGACCAGTTCGCGTTTGAAGACCTGCGCGTGCTGGACGTCGTCATGATGGGCCACACCGAGATGTGGGCCGCCATGTCCGAGCGTGACGCGATCTACGCGAACCCGGAAGCGACGGAAGACGACTACATGCGCGCCGCCGACCTGGAAGCCAAGTTCGCCGAGTACGACGGCTATACGGCCGAAGCGCGCGCCGGTGAATTGCTGCTGGGCCTGGAAATCGCCGTTGACCTGCACAACCTGCCGATGCGCGAAGTGGCGCCGGGTTGGAAGCTGCGCGTGCTGCTGGCACAGGCGCTGTTCTCGAACCCCGACGTCCTGCTGCTGGACGAGCCGACCAACAACCTGGACATCAACACGATCCGCTGGTTGGAAAACGTGCTCAACGGCTACCAGAGCACGATGATCATCATCAGCCACGATCGTCACTTCCTGAACCAGGTGTGCACGCACATGGCTGACGTGGACTACGGTGAAATCCGCATCTACGCCGGCAACTACGACGACTACATGCTGGCCTCCACCCAGGCCCGCGAGCGCCTGGTGTCCAACAACGCCAAGGCCAAAGAGCGTGTTGCCGAACTGCAAGACTTTGTCCGCCGCTTTGCGGCCAACAAGTCCAAGTCGCGCCAGGCCACGTCGCGTCTGAAGCAGATCGATCGCATCAAGGCCGATCAGGTCGTGGTGAAGCCGTCGTCGCGTCAGAACCCGTACATCCGCTTCGAGCAGAACAAGGTCATGCACCGCCTGGCCGTCACCGTCGAAAACCTGACCAAGGCCTACGACGCGCCCGTGATCACCAAGTTCTCGGCCATGGTCGATGCCGGCGAAAAGATCGCCATCATCGGCGCCAACGGCGTCGGCAAGACGACCTTGCTGCGCCTCCTGGCCACCCAGCTGCAACCGGATTCGGGATCGGTGAAATGGTCCGATAACGCCGATCTGGGCTATATGGCGCAGGACGTGTCCGACCAGTTCCTGCAAACCGACATCAACCTGCTGGACTGGATGGGCGACCATCGCCAGCCTGGCGACGACGACCAGTCGATCCGCTCGGTGCTGGGCCGCCTGCTGTTCTCGGCCGATGACCTGCCCAAGGCCCCCAAAGTCCTGTCGGGTGGCGAAAAGAATCGCATGACCTTCGGCCGCCTGATGCTGCGCCGGCACAACGTCATGCTGCTGGACGAGCCCACCAACCACTTGGACATGGAATCGATCGAATCGCTGCAATTCGCGCTGGAAAAGTACGAAGGCACGCTGATCTTCGTGTCGCACGACCGTGAATTCGTGTCTGGTCTGGCTACCCGCGTGATCGAAATCCTGCCCACGGGCGAGATCATCGACTACCGCGGCGGCTACGAAGACTACCTGGAATCGCGCGGCATCGAGGCCTGAGCCTGGTAGTGCGCCCGACTGCCCCGCCGCGAACATGGCGGGGCAGTGGTTCAGCTTCCGATCGTCATGCCGCCGTTGGCATACAGGTGTTGGCCCGTCATGTATGACGCTGCGTCCGACAACAGGAAGCACACCGGCCACGCCACTTCAGCCGGTTGGCCGAAGCGGCCCAACGGAATCTGCGACAAGTAGGTGTCGCGGAATTTGTCACCGCGTATCGTCTCGGTCATGGGGGTTTCCACCACGCCGAAACCGATCGTGTTCACGCGGATCCCGTATTTGCCCCATTCGCGGGCGGCGCTCATCGTCATTCCCAACACCCCGGATTTTGCCGCGGCGTAATTGATCTGCCCGATCGTGCCCCGGCGTCCAGCGTCGGACGTGATGTTCACGACCGAACCGCCAGGCCGCCCGGTTTCCCGAGCGACGGCCAGCATGTGGCGGCCAGCGGCTTGCAGGAAATGGAACGACCCCGTCAGGTGCACATTGAGGACCTGGTTCCATGCGTCCACCGACATCTTTTCGATCATGGCCGTGCGCGTGATGCCGGCATTGTTCACCAGACCATCGACGCCGCCGAAGTGCGCCGCGGCGCGTTCGACCACGGACGGTGCGAAATCCGGATCAGACACATCGCCCGCCATCGTCAGCAAGGCGTCGCCTGCCGCGCGCTGAAAATCGGCCAATGCGTCCGCGTTCATGTCGACGGCGGTGACGCGAGCCCCCAACTGCAAGGCCAGTTCGCTGATGGCACGCCCGATGCCTTGGGCGGCGCCCGTCACGATGATGCTGCGCTGGGTTAGCAGGCAGGGGGCGGAGGATGGCAAGTTCATGGTGTCTCCAGGAAGGTCATTCAGGACATGGGGGGCAGACATCGCGCGTCAGTCCCATTGAAACAGGGCGGGCTGCTTGTCCATGAAGCGGCGCGCGGCCTCGCGGTGGAAGGCGCTATCGCGGCAGAGGGCCTGGGCCATCGCCTCTTGGGCGTAAACGGCCTCGCGCGTGGATTCAAAGCTGCGGTTCATGACCGTCTTGGCCAGGCCCAGGGCCTGCGTCGGGGCGGCATGAAAGCGTGCCGCCATCTCGATGGCCCGATTCAGCGCGTTGTCGCTCACTTCCTGCACCATGCCCAGGCGCAAGGCTTCGTCCGCGTCGCACACGCGGGCCGTGAAGACCAGTTCCTTGGCTCGCGGCAATCCCACCGCGCGTGGCAGCAGGTACATGCCCAGCAGATCGGGCACATAACCGATGCGTGCGAACACCGCGCAGAACGTCGCGCTGCGTTCCGCGATCACGTAGTCCGTGCACAGCGCCAGCGACAAGCCGGCCCCGAACGCGGCGCCGTCCACGGCGCAGATGACGGGTTTTTCCAGATCCACCAGCATGTCGAACCACCGCTGGATATGGCGGATGCGGTCGCGGCCTTCAAATGCGCCCCGGCCTTCCGCGTGTGCCTGCGAGAGCGACTTGATGTCGCCACCGGCGCAGAAATGGCCGCCTGAACCGGTCAGCACGACCGCCTTGATGGTGTCGTCGTCGCGCACTTCCCGCAGGGCGCGGTCGAATGCCTCGCGCATTTCCATGGTCAGTGCATTGCGCTGGCTTGGACGGTCCATGCTCAGGACTGCGGTGGCGCCGTGGCGCGTGATGTTCAATGCCATGTGGATGACTCCAGAGGGTTGCGATAGAGGAGCGTGCGCGGCCTTATTGGGCTTTCAAGCCAAGGTCGCGGGCAACGGGCAGCCAGCGGTCCCGTTCGGCTTGCACGAAGGTGGCGAAGACCTTGGCGTTGCCCGGCATCGAGACCGCGCCGATCGCGGTCAGCTTGCGTTGCAAGTCCGGCTGGCCCAGGGCGTGGTTGACCTCCTGATTCACGCGCTCGACCACGGCGGCAGGCGTGCCGGCGGGCGCCACCAGGCCGAACCAGGCGCTGGCGTCGATGCCGGTGTATCCCAGTTCAGCCGCCGTCGGCACGTCGGGAAGGCCAGCGAAGCGCTTGTCGTCCAGCAAGGCGAACGGGCGGATCTTGCCGGCCTGGGCCTGCGTCATGCAGGATGGCAGGGCGTCGAACATCATGTCGGTGCTGCTGCCCATCAAGCCGACGATGGCCGGTGCGCTGCCCTGGTACGGCACGTGGGTGACTTGGAATCCGAGTTTGCTGACGGCGTATTCACCGGCCAGATACGTGATGTTGCCGGTGCCGGCCGAGCCCATCGTCAGCTTGCCCGGCGCCTGTTTGCCCAACGCGATCAGGGCCTTGATGTCGGGCGCCGGTAAATCATGGCGCACCACCAGCAGCAATGGCGATTTCGCCATGCCCGATACCGGCACGAAGTCACGAGCCGGGTCGTAGGTCATCTTGGCGTACAGCGCCTGGTTGACCACCAGTGGCGCGTTCGAGCCCACGAAGAACGTCTTGCCGTCCGGCTTGGCGCGGGCGACATGATCGGCGGCGATCATGCCCGCCGCACCTGGTTTGTTTTCGACGATGATGGGAGCGCCGCCGGCCTTGCTCATTTCCTGGGCGACCAGCCGCGCGATCTGATCGGCAGCGCCTCCCGGCGGATAGGGCACGACGAAGCGGACAGGGGCGTCCTGGGCGAAGCCTGGCGCCGACAGCAACGCGGCAAGGACCAGGGCGCCGCGCGCGGCTACGGTGAAAATCGGCATGATGTTGTCTCCTTTGGGGCGGGGCGTTCAGACGACGCCCTTGGCTTTCAATTCGGCAATGCGGGATGCGCTCAGGCCCAGCCTGTCGCGCAGCACGTCATCGGTGTGCTGGCCGAGGTCTGGCGCCGCGTGTTCGTAGCGCATGGGCGTGGCGCTCATGCGGATGGGGTTGGCGACCGCCGGCGTCGGCACGCCCGAGGCGTGCGGCAATGACAGTTGCATGCCGCGATGGCGTACCTGCGGGTCCTGGAATACCTGTTCGATGTTGTAGATGGGGCCACAAGGCACCCCCGCCTCTTGCAGCACGTCCACCCATTCCAGCATCGGCCGGGCCAACATCGCCTGGGCGATGGGCGGAATCAGCGTGGCCCGGTTCCGGTTGCGTTGGGCTGCCGAGGCGTAGCGCTCGTCGGCCGCGAGTTCCAGGCATCCAATCGCCGCGCAGAATGCGCGGTACTGGCCGTCATTGCCCACCGCGACGATCACTGAACCTTCCTGGCAGGCAAACACCTGATACGGGACCATGTTGGAATGGGCGTTGCCCATGCGTTGCGGCACCTTGCCCGACAAAAAGTAGTTGATCGCCTGGTAGGACGAAATCGTGACCACGCAATCCAGCAAGGCCATGTCGATATGCTGGCCTTCACCGCTGACGTGCCGGTGTTCCAGCGCGGCCAGGATGGCGGTGCTGGTGTATACGCCGGTCAGCAGATCGGTGATGGCGATACCGGACTTCATCGGTTCGCCGTCGGGTTCGCCGGTGATGCTCATCAAGCCGCCCATGCCCTGGAACACGAAGTCGTAGCCGGGCAGGGGGGCATAGGGGCCATCCTGGCCGAATCCCGTGACCGAACAGTAGATCAGCCGGGGATTGATCTCGCGCAGGCTGTCGTAGTCCAGGCCGTAGCGGGCCAGCGTACCGACCTTGTAGTTCTCGACCAGCACGTCGGAATCGCGAGCCAGATCGCGGATCAGCGCTTGGCCTTCGGGGGCGGCAAGGTCCACGGTGACGGACCTTTTGCCCCGGTTGGCGCTCAGGAAATAGGACGAGTCCCGGGTTTCCTCGCCGTTTGCGCCAACCAGGAAGGGCGGTCCCCAGCCCCGCGTATCGTCACCCGCCCGCGGCCGTTCGATCTTGATGACGTCTGCGCCCATATCGGCCAACGTTTGCGTGGCCCAAGGTCCCGCCAGCACGCGAGTCAGATCCAGGACCTTCAAATGGGACAGCGCGCCGCGCGTGGGCGCGGCGGTGTTTTTGTCTCGTTTCATGTCGCTCCGATCGGGGTGGCCCCGTTATGCGTGGCTTCACGGTAATAAGCCGCCCGGAGCAAGTCCAATATCGTTTTCCGTGCTTGCGATTCGAGTTACGTATCGCAAGCCGCAGGGTCCAGCCCTTTGGGCGGCGGGCCGTGCGGTATTCAGCCCGCCGCAATCTACGCTGGGCTATCATCCGGGTAAACCCTGGCATTCCCCGTGCCGGGCTCCATACCGGTAGTCATGTCTCCCACACCCCACACCACGCCCGACGGCGCTCCCATCGGGACGTTCGCGTTGACGACGCGCATTGTCGCGATCGCGTTTTTCACCTTCATCTGCTATCTGGCCATTGGCTTGCCCCTGGCGGTATTGCCGGGCTACGTGCACGGTAATCTGGGCTATGGCTCGGTACTGGCCGGGCTGGCCATCAGCGTGCAGTACGTGGCGACGCTGCTCAGCCGCTCGCATGCTGGCCGCATGGCCGACACGGTGGGGCCGAAGCAAACGGTGGTGATCGGCATGGTCGCGTGCGCGGCCAGTGGCGTTTTCCTGCTGCTAGCCTACGCATTCGAGCGCAGTGCCTGGCTCAGCCTGACCGCAATCCTCATCAGTCGCTTGGCGCTGGGTTTCGGTGAAAGCTGGGTCGGCACGGGTTCGGCTACCTGGGCAATCGCCCGCGTCGGTCCCTTGCACACCGCCCGCGTCATTTCGTGGAACGGCATCTGCACCTATGGCGGCCTGGCGCTCGGTGCGCCCTTGGGCGTTCATCTGGAAACCAAATGGAGCATGGGTGCGCTGGGCGGCATGGTCTTGCTGCTGGGGCTTCTCGGGCTGGGCCTGGCCATCACGCGCGCCGCGGTGGCGATCGTGGGCGGCCACCGCATGGCGTTCAAGAGCGTGGTGTTGCGCGTCTTCCCGCACGGCATGGCATTGGGGTTGGGGTCCGTGGGTTTTGGCACCTTGGCGGCCTTCGTGGCGCTGTACTACGCCAGCTTCTCCTGGGAAGGGGCGGCGAATGCGCTGAGTGCGTTCGGCTGCGCGTTCATTGGCGTGCGCTTGCTGTTTGCCGGCACCATCACGCGCTATGGCGGCTTCCGGGTGGCGCAGGTGTCGTTCCTGGTGGAAGCGGCAGGGCTGTTGCTGTTGTGGTTGGCGCCCAATCCCACCGCTGCGCTGCTCGGCGCGGCGCTGACCGGGTGTGGCTTTGCGCTGGTGTTCCCCGCGATTGGCGTGGAAGCGGTGGCGCGCGTGCCGGCGGGCAGCCGGGGGGCGGCACTGGGCGCGTATTCGGCCTTCCTGGACCTGGCACTAGGCGTGACGGGGCCCATCGCCGGCTACATCTCAAGCGGTTATGGCTACCCATCCATCTTCCTGGCCGCTGCCGCCGCCGTGCTGGTGGGCTTCATGATCGCGTTTGGCTTGCAGCGCCATGCCAACCGCGCACTGGCCGCCGGTCAACCGGTGCGGTAGGGTCTCTTTAATTACTAAAAGAAGTTAAGACATTCAATATTGATCGTTTGAATTCATATAACGAATTGTTAGATTAGGCCTCGTTCCCACGCGCGCCCACGATTCGTTCCATGAACCTGACCTTCGATCACGTCCACAAGCACTTCGGCGATCTGCCCGTTGTGGAGGGCTTTACCAGCGAAATCAAGACCGGCGAGCTGGTCGCCCTGGTCGGCCCGTCGGGCTGCGGAAAATCCACGTTGCTGCATCTGGCGGCCGGGCTGGAAAAGCCCACGCAAGGCAGCGTGCTGGCCGACGGCCAGGCCGTGCCCGGCCCGCATCCCAGCCGCACGCTGGTGTTCCAGGAACATGCCTTGTACCCGTGGCTGACCCTGGAAGACAACGTGGCGCTGGCGCTGGAATTCCAGAACACGCCCAAGAAGCGCGCTCGTGAAGCGGCTCGCCACTGGCTGGCGCGCGTCAGCCTGGGTGGTTTTGAACACTATTACCCGCATCAGGTGTCGGGCGGCATGCGCCAACGCGCCGCGTTGGCGCGCGCGTTCATCGCGCAACCCAAGACCATGTTGATGGACGAGCCCTTCGGTGCCCTGGACGCGCTGACCCGCCTGAGCCTGCAAGATGTCCTGCGCCAGTTGATCGCGCAGGAAAAGCCCACGGTGCTGCTGGTCACGCACGATGTGGACGAAGCGCTGTTCCTGGCCGACCGCATTGTCGTCTTCAGCCCGCGTCCGGCGCGCGTGTTGCGCGAATTCAATCTGGCGCATCGCGAGAAAACCCACGACCTGTCGGATCTGGCCGCCGAAAAGCGCGAGATCCTGCGCTTGCTCGGCATTGCGGTGGACGGCGCTGCGGCGCATGCCGACCTGGCTCTGGCCGCCTGACCCCCGAATTTGTATTCCAGGCGGCACCACGGCGCCGCCCATCTTGAATTCCCTGGAGCTCTTCTCATGAAATTGAAGCAATGGCTGACCTTGCCGCTGGCTGCGGTACTGCTGGCGGTGGCCCCCGCGATGGCCGCCGAGAAATTCCGCGTGGGCTATCTGCGCGTGATGGATGACGCGCAAGCGATCGTGGCGCAAGAGGGCGGCTACTACAAGAACGCAGGCCTGGATACCGAGCTGATCGAATTCAAGTCGGGCACCGATCTGATCAAGGCGATCGTGGGTGGCCAACTGGATATCGGCGTGCTGGGGTTCACCAATGCGGTGGCCTGGGCCTCGAAGGGCGCCGACTTGAAGGTCGTGGGCGGCGCGCAGCAAGGCTATCACTCGCTGGTCGTGCGTGATGACTCCGGCATCAAGGACATCGCGGGCCTGAAGGGCAAGACGCTGGCATCGCAAGCCGAAGGCAGCACCGCCGACGTGGTGCTCAAGGGCGTCGTGCTCAAGCAAGGCAACCTGAGCGCTGACGACGTCAACGTCATGGGCGTCAGCCCGGCCGTGGCCGTGCAGTCGCTGGTGGGCAAGCGCGTGGATGCTGCCTTCCTGTTTGAACCCTACGATCGCATTGCGCAGTTGGTGGCCCCCGTCAAGCAGATCTACGAAGTGGGCCAGGCCTGGCCGTTCCCGTGCATGGTCGTCATCACCTCCGGTGAAACGCTGGCCAAGCGCAAGGACGACGTGTGGAAGGCGCTGGACGCACAGAATCAGGCCATCGCGTTGCTACAGAAGGAACCGGCGCAGGCATCCAAGCTGATCGCCTCGTACTTCATCGCTGAACCCACGCTCAAGACGCTCAATCGGGGCGAGCTGCCGCGTGAAACCGTGATTGCCGAAGCAATCAGCACGCAGGTGTTCACCCCCAAGCTGACCAGCAAGGACACGGCCCGCATGCAGGAAATCGCCGACATCCTGCAAGCCCAGGGATCGCTGAAGACGCGCGACGGCAAGCCGTATGACGTGTCCAGCATCGTCGACCTGTCCTGGCAAGAGGCGCGCAAACTTTGAGCTCGTCTACCCGAGTGACCGGCGCCCGCAAGCATCTTGCGGGCGTTTTGGGCGTCCTGTTCATCCTTGCGCTGTGGCAGTTGGCGGCGTTCGCCTTGCCTGATTTTCTGATGCCGGGCGTGCCCGCCGTCGTCGAACGCCTGTTCGAGGACCTGGGCAAGCAATCGTTCCACCAAAGCCTGTTGGGCACGCTGGGGCGCCTGGGTGCGGGCTATGGCCTGGCGCTGACAGCGGGCATCGGCTTTGGCCTGGTGGCCGCGGTGCTGTTCTTCTTCCGTGAGGTGCTGCGCAGCGCGATCGTCATCTTGCAGTCGATCCCGTCCATCGCCTGGGTGCCGCTGTTCCTGATCGTGATGGGTTTCGGCAATACGCCGATCATCGTGGTGGTGGCGCTGTCGGCCTTCTTCCCGGCCGCGCTCAGCGTGATGAACGCCACTGAATCCGTGCAGCGCGTGCATGTGTCCGCGGCGCGTGTGATGGGCGCCACGCGCTGGGGACTGGTCAAGCGTGTTTATCTGCCCGCCGTGATGCCCGAACTGATCACCGGCGCGCAACTTGCGTTCGGCAACGCCTGGCGCGCGCTGATCTCGGCCGAAATGCTGATCGGTTTCGGCAAGGGCCTGGGCCGATCGCTGGCGTATTCGGGCGAGATCGCCGACATGACCGGCGTCATGACCAACATCCTCGTGATTGCCGTGCTGGCCGCGTTGATCGATCAGTTCGTGCTTGAAAACCTCAAGCATCGCCTGCTGCGCTATCAATACGTCTAGGCGCTGGAGCTTTCATGATTCCGCGTTTCCGCTTGGCTGCCCTGACTGTCTGCATGCTGCTTGCAGGCATGGCGCAGGCACAAACCTCCGGCTTCGCCGCAGCTCAGGCGCGTGGCGAACTGGTGGTGGGCGTGCCGTACCTGGCGCCGCCGCCGGTGGCAGGGGCCAAGATCCGAACCCCCGACGGCCTGGATGCGTTGATGGCTGAAAAGCTGGGTCAGCGGCTGGGCCTGCCGGTGCGTTTGCAGCAGGTGCCTGCCGGGCAGGCAGCGGCCGCGCTGTCGGCGGGTCAGGTGGATGTGGTGCTGGCCGATGAGGCTGGCGCGCAGCCCCCCACGGTCGCCGTGCAGTCCACGGGATACGGTGCGCGTCCCAAGGCCGTGATCCGTAGCGATACGCGGCTGCGCACGCCGGCCGATGTGCGTGGGCGCAGCGTCTGCATGGCCGAAGCCGCGACGCAGGCCCGGGCATTGGCTGAAAGTTGGGGCGCCGTGGTGCGCACGTACCGCGTGCCCTCCGACGCACTGGTGGCGGTGCGCGAAGGCAGCTGCGATATCGGCCTGGTGGACGATGCCGTCTGGGAACCCCTGGTGCGGTTTCCAGAATGGAAGAAATTCTCGTCCACCTTGACGGGCGACGGTGCCCGGCGCGAGCGGGTGTGGTTGCTGTCGGCGAATGACACGCCCGGCCGCGCCTTGCTGGCGAACGAGATGCGCGCGTGGGACCGTGGCGGAGCCTGGAAAGCGATGACGGCAAAATGGGCGCGCGACGTCGCTTTTGACGTCTATCTGGATCAGGAAGTGGCCGACTGCCACGGCTAGCCCTGCGCCCCCAGCACTTACAATGCCGGGCATGACGCACACGTTGACCGCTCCTTGCTCGTATCAGGAAGACATCAAGAAAAGCCGCTTTGTCGCTTACGCCACGCCGGTTTCAACGGTGGACGAGGCGATGCGTTTCTTCGCCGAGCGCGGTGATCCCGAAGCGACCCACAATTGCTGGGCCTACCGCATCGGACAGGAGTACCGGTTCAACGACGACGGCGAACCCGGCGGCACGGCGGGCCGTCCCATCCTTCAAGCAATAGAAGGGCAGGACATGGACCGCGTGGCGGTGCTGGTGGTGCGCTGGTATGGCGGCATCAAGCTGGGTGCGGGCGGATTGGTGCGGGCATATGGCGGGTGCGCGGCCAATTGTCTGCGTTTGGGCGAGCGCACTGAAATCGTCGATCTGGCCACCATTACCTGCGCGTGCGGTTTTGCCGAACTGGCATTGCTGAAATCGCGTCTGGCGCAAGCGGGCGCCGTGATTCAACAGGAAGATTTCAATCAGGATGGGGTGGCGCTGTGCTTCACGGTGCCTAGCATCGCCGTGGGTGACCTGGAGGTCACCGTCGCCAATATCACGCGGGGACGCTCTGCCTGGGAGAGGGTGTCGTGACCCAGGCCTGATTTGCCGATGCGCGCAAAACAAAGGGGCGCTGAGAGGCCCCTTTGCTTGGTTATGCGCTCTGGCTGTCTTGCGCCGCGGCGATTTCCTGGTGGACCTTTTCCATGTCCACTTCCTTGATCTTGGCGAGCAGTTCGTTCAACTGGCCGCCCGACAGTGCGCCGGGTTGCGAGAACAGCAGAACCTTCTCACGGAAGACCATCAGCGTGGGGATCGAACGGATGCCCAGGGCGCCGGCCAATTCCTGCTCTACGTCGGTGTTCACCTTGGCGAACGTGACGTCGGTGTGCTCGGTCGAGGCTTGCTCAAAAACGGGAGCAAAACCACGGCAGGGGCCGCACCAGGGAGCCCAGAAGTCGACGATCAGGGTGCCGTCCGGAGTGATGGCGTCCTGGAAGCTGTCTTTGGTGAGTTCAACAATACTCATTTTGGATCCTTGCCGCGTAGCGCGGCGCAAAAAAGGCGGTGTCAGAGACCCGGGGGGCGTGTCCCGGACCTGATTCGGCGACGCTTCAGGTGCCACGCGCTCTACCTGCAATAGTAGAGCCGGCAATGGCGGCGTCGCAATGGTTGGCGCTATGACGAGCGCAGTCGGCGGTGCTCAGACCGCGGTTTTGGTGGAGACGCCGGCGTCGTTCTTCAACGACGCAACAATCTCGAACGACCGCAGACGGTCGGCGATGTCGAAGAAGTCAGACACGATCATCACTTCGTCGGCCTCTGTTTCGGCCACCAGCGCTTCCAGCCGGCGCTTGACGGTATCGGGTCCGCCCACGATGGAAGCCCCGAGTCTTTGATTGACCGCTTCACGCTCCCATTCGTTCCACAAACCGTCCATGCTGTCCACGGGCGGCTGCAATTGCAGGCGATTGCCTCGCACCAGCGACAGGAACTTCAATTGCTGGGTCGTGGCCTGGCGCTGGGCGGCCTCATCGGATTCGGCCGCCACGACCGGCACGCCGATCATGGCGTAGGGGCGTGACAACGTGGCCGACGGTTTGAACAGATGCCGGTACAAGCGCATGGCTGCCATGCCTTCGGGCGAGAAATGGCCCGCGAACGAGAACGGCAGGCCCAGTTCTGCGGCCAGGCGGGCGCTGAAATCGCTTGAGCCCAGCAGCCAGATGGGCACGTCCAGCCCTTCGCCGGGGATGGCGCGCACCGGTTGATTGGGGCGCGAGTTAGCCAGAAAGCCGCGCAATTCCTCGACCAGCGCCGGAAATTCCAGCCCGCTGCGAGGCCCGCGACGCAAGGCATGTTGCGTTGCGCCATCGCTGCCTGGCGCGCGGCCCAGGCCCAGATCGATCCGGCCGGGATACAGCGTTTCCAGCGTGCCAAACTGTTCCGCGATGATCAGCGGAGCATGATTGGGCAGCATGATGCCGCCCGAGCCGACACGCAGCGTGCGGGTGTGGCCGGCCACATGGCCGATCAGCACGGCTGTCGCACTGGAAGCCACGCCGTTGATGTTGTGGTGTTCGGCCAGCCAAAAGCGCTTGTAGCCCAGGCGCTCAACGTGCTGGGCCACCGCCACGGTGTTGCGGAAGGCATCCGCCGCATCGCGGCCCTGCACAATAGGGGCCAGGTCCAGGACCGAGAAGGGGATGCGCGCAAGGGTGCTCATGCGGACATCTCCGGACGGAAGGCGGGACAGGGGGGCAACGCGGTGGCAAAGCGGGTAAGGCGCAAGGTGGACTCCATATACCGTGATACATGGGGAGTGTATCGATGAATTCAAGCCGCAATGGCAGCAACCTTATGGCCGGGCGGGTTGTATTGCCAAGGACTATCGCGGCGATTGGCTTGCACGACAAAAAGCCGCCACGGCGACGTGCCGGGCGGCTTTTTGGTGGATGCGGCCAGGAACGGCTTATTCAGGGAAGAATGCGTAGCGGATCACAAACAGCACCGCTACCAGCCAGGTTGCCGGGTGCACATCGCGCACCTTGCCCGTGGCCGTCTTCAGTACGACATAGCTGATGAAACCGAAGGCAATGCCGTTGGCGATGGAATACGTGAACGGCATGACCAGCGCGGTCAGGGCGGCCGGCGTGGCTTCCGTGACTTCGTTCCAGTCGATGTCGATCAGTTCGCGCATCATCAGGCCGGCCACGTAGAGCAGGGCGGGCGCGGTGGCGTAGGCGGGCACGGCGCCGGCCAGCGGCGAAATGAACAGCGCAGCCAGGAACAGCAGGGCGACGACCAGTGCGGTCATGCCGGTGCGGCCGCCGGCCTGCACGCCCGAGGCGCTTTCGACGAAGGCAGTGGTGCTGCTGGTGCCCAAGGCGGAGCCGGCGACGATGGCCGTGCTGTCGGCGAACAGTGCGCGGCCCAGGCGGTTGGGGCGGCCTTCCGGCACCAGGCCGGCGCGTTTGGCCACACCCACCAGCGTGCCGGTGGCGTCAAACACTTCAACCAGCACGAACACCAGGATCACATGCACGAAGCCGCTATGCAGCGCGCCCAGGATGTCCAGCTTCATGAACGTGGGCGCCAGGCTTGGCGGTGCCGAGAAGATGCCCTTGAATTCGTTGTAGCCCAGGGCCATCGACAGCACGGTGACGACGATGATGCCGATCAGGATCGCGCCGCGCACGCGCAAGGCGTCAAGCGAAGCGATGATGAAGAAGCCCAGGATGGCGAACAGCGGGCCGTGGGTCGTCAGGTTGCCCAGAGAGACCTTGGTGGCCGGATGGGCGACGACGATGCCCGCGCTGGATAGCGCGATAATGGCAAGGAATAGCCCGATGCCCGCGGCGATAGCGCTGCGCAGGGAATGCGGGATGCCCTTCACCAGCCACACCCGGATGCCGGATATCGTCAGGATCAGGAAGATCACGCCCGAGATGAACACGGCGCCCAGCGCCTGTTCCCAGGAATAGCCCATCGTCTTGACGACGGTGAACGCGAAGAAGGCGTTCAGGCCCATGCCGGGCGCCATGCCGATGGGCCAGTTGGCGATCAGGGCCATCACCAGCGATCCCAGCGCGGCGGCCAGGCAGGTGGCGACAAAGACGGCGTCCCGGTCCATGCCTGTCGAGGACAGGATATCGGGGTTGACGAAGATGATGTATGACATCGTCAGGAAGGTCGTCAGACCCGCCACGATCTCGGTACGCGCGGTGGTCCCGTGTTCGCGCAGCTTGAATAGCTTCTCCAGCATTCGAGTCCCCAGTGTTTTTTCAGGCTTGTAGGTGATGGTGGGCGAGGGTCGGATGGCCCTCGCTATTTCAGAAACAAGCGTATTTTCGCATCAGTTGTAAACTCTGCCGCCATGATTATTCTCGGCTTTGAAAGCTCCTGCGACGAAACCGGCGTCGCAGCCGTCTGTACGGAACGAGGTCTGCTTGCGCATGCGCTGCATACCCAGATCGCCATGCACCAGGAATATGGTGGCGTGGTGCCGGAACTCGCCTCGCGTGACCACATCCGCCGCGTCGTGCCCTTGACCCGCCAGGTGCTGGAAGAGGCCGGCCTGCAAATGTCGGACATCGGCGCCGTGGCCTACACGGCCGGGCCCGGTCTGGCGGGCGCCTTGCTGGTTGGCGCCAGCGTGGCGCAGTCGTTCGCCTGGTCGCGCCACTTGCCGGCCATCGGCATCCATCACTTGGAAGGGCATCTGCTGTCGCCGATGCTGGCCGATCCACGCCCCGACTTTCCGTTTGTGGCGCTGTTGGTGTCCGGAGGCCATACGCAACTGATGCGGGTGGATGGCGTGGGCCGCTACGAACTGCTGGGCGAAACGCTGGACGACGCCGCAGGCGAAGCCTTCGACAAATCGGCCAAGCTGATGGGGCTGGGCTATCCCGGCGGCCCGGCCTTGGCCAAGCTGGCAGGCCAGGGCGATGCCTCGCGCTTTGATCTGCCCAGGCCGATGTTGCATAGCGGTGATCTGGATTTCAGCTTCAGCGGCTTGAAGACGGCGGTGCTGACGCGGGTCAAGGCGGCCGAAAAAGACGGCGGCCTGAACGATCAGACCCGTGCGGACCTGGCGGCGGCAACGCAAGGCGCGATCGTGGACGTGCTGGCGGCCAAAGCCATCAAGGCCTTGAAGCAGACCGGCCTGCGCCGGCTGGTCGTGGCCGGCGGAGTTGGCGCCAATCAGTTGCTGCGCGCCAAACTGGCGGCGGCGCTGAAACCGATGAAGGCGCAAGCGTATTTCCCGCCGCTGGAATTGTGCACCGACAACGGCGCGATGATCGCTTTCGCGGCGGCCGAGCGGGTCAAGGCGGGCCTTGCGACGCTGGACCCGGATGCGCACAGCTTCACGGTCAAGCCGCGCTGGGATCTGGCCGACATTGCCTGATCCCGCCTTTGCGGGGCCTAGAATGAACAGGGCGGCCCCAGGCCGCCCTTGTTGTCCATGGCCCGTGCGGGCTATTTCTTCTTGTTGCCGCCGATGCGGCTTTCCGTGCCCCGCACCAGACGCGCGATGTTGGCGCGGTGTCGATAGAACAACAACACCCCGATGACGACCAGCGCCACGCCCATGGCCGGCTGCGCGTACCAGGCCATTCCCGAGCCGAAGACGTAATACACGGGAGCGAAGAAGGCGGCCACCAGCGAGGCCAGCGAGGAATAGCGGAAGAAAACCGCAATGATCAGCCAGGTCGCGGCGGTGGCCACGGCCAGCCAGGGCTGGATTGCCACCAGCACGCCCAGCGCCGTCGCCACGCCCTTGCCGCCCTTGAAACCCAGGAAGACCGGGTACAGATGGCCGACGAAGGCGGCCAGCGCCACCAGGGCCAAGGCGGTGGGGGCAATGCCAGGGGCCAGTTTTTCCGCCAGCCAGATCGCGAACCATCCCTTGGCGGCGTCGCCCAGCAACGTCAGCGCGGCGGCCGTCTTGTTGCCGGTACGCAGCACGTTGGTGGCGCCCGGGTTCTTGGACCCGTAGCTGCGGGGGTCTTGCAGCCCCATCAGCTTGCTGACGACCACGGCGAACGGGACCGAGCCGATCAGGTAGGCCAGCAGGATGAGCGCAGCGGTGAACACCAGGGAAGGTTCGGTAATCGCCATGGAAAGGGAGTCCGTTGTTGTCGTAATGGCTGCGGATTCTACCGCGCCCGGCGCCGCCCCTGGGTACGGGTTATCGAGCGTGGCGCCAGCACGCCGGGGCAGGGGGCTGGCAGGGGGCGCAGACAAGACATACAGGGTACGGCTGCGGACGGTACAATCCGACACGTCCACGGGCGTTTCATTTTCTTTCGGATGCACAATGCGAATTCTGGTTTCCAACGACGATGGTTACTCGGCCCCTGGGCTCGAAGCGCTGGTAGCGGCGCTGCAAGGCTTGGGCGACCTCACCGTCGTTGCGCCCGAGACCAACCATAGCGGCGCCTCCAACTCCCTGACGCTGAACCGGCCCTTGTCGGTGCGCACGGCGTCCAATGGCTTCATCGCCGTCAATGGCACGCCCTCGGACTGCGTTCACGTGGCGCTGACCGGGCTGATGGACGCGCGCCCGGATCTGGTCGTGTCGGGCATCAACAACGGCGCCAACATGGGCGACGACACGCTGTATTCGGGCACGGTCGCCGCTGCTAGCGAAGGCTATCTGTTTGGCATCCCGTCCATCGCATTCTCGCTGGCCGAAAAGGGCTGGGAACACATCGATTCCGCCGCGCGTGCCGCCCGGTTGGTCGTCGAACGGCATCTGGCCCAGCCCTTGGCGGCGCCGGTGTTGCTCAACGTCAACATTCCCAACCGGCGTTTTGACGACCTGCACGGCTTCGCGGTCACGCGCCTGGGCAAGCGGCACCCGTCGCAGCCCGTGGTGCGTACCACCACGCCCTATGGCGACACGGTCTATTGGATCGGTCCCGTGGGCTTAGCCGCCGATGCCGCCCCGGGCACGGATTTTCATGCAGTGGAGCAGGGCATGGTGTCCGTCACGCCGTTGCGGCTGGACCTGACCCAGCACAGCCAATTGGATGAAATCCGCACCTGGGCAGAGCCGCTATGCGCAAACGTGTAAGCCAACCCGACGTGTCGCAGGCGGTGCCTGGCCGGCCCAGCCCCGTCCGCTACGACTCCGGCCGCCTCAGCCCGGGCGTGACCCCCGCCAACAGCAATACCCGCATTTCGGCTGCCACCTTGCCGCGCCAGACCCAGGCACCCGTGCCCGCCGCGGGCAACAATCTGGGCTTGAATTCCGATCGTCTGCGCCAAGCAATGGTGCAACGCCTGCGTACCCAGGGTGTCAGCGACGAGCGCGTACTGAACGCCATGTCGGCCGTGCCACGCCATCTTTTCGTGGATGAGGCGTTGGCCAGCCGTGCCTATGAGGACGCGGCGTTGCCCATCGGCCATTCGCAAACCATTTCGCAGCCTTGGGTGGTGGCGCGCATGATCGCCGCCGTGTGCGAAGACCGCACGCCGACCCGCGTGCTGGAAGTGGGCGCGGGTTGTGGCTATCAGGCAGCAGTCCTTGCGCAGTTCGTGCGCGAGGTCCATTCAATCGAACGCATCCGCGGACTCTACGATCTGGCGCGCGTGCATCTGCGCGCCTTGCGGCTGACCACGCGGATCCGGCTGATCTATGGCGATGGCACCCTGGGCCTGCCCGGCGTGGCCCCGTTCGATGCTATCGTTGTGGCTGCCGCTGGCCTGGCCATTCCGCAAGCGCTGCTTACGCAGCTTGCGCCGGGTGGCCGCCTGATTGCCCCCGAAGGGGGCTCGAACCAGCGCCTGGTGCTGATCGAACGCACAGGTGCCGCCAGCTGGAAACGTACTGAATTAGAGGCCGTGCGCTTTGTGCCGCTACGCGCCGGAATACAATCTTGAGCAAACAGGAGAAACGTATGCTCAACGGGCAGTCGCAACTGACCGATATGACTATGGGCGCGTCCATGACGCGCCTGCGCCGCCCGCTCTTCATCGCGGGGGCACTCAGCCTGGCCATTTTGGCCGGCTGCGCATCGAAAGGTACTCGTGCCCCGGTGGTCGACATGACCGGCGGGCAACCCGCGCCGTCGGCTCAGCCCGGCGGCAGCTATGTGGTCAAGCCGGGCGACACGCTCTACAAGATCGCTCGTGCCAACAATGTGGATATCGAAAGCGTCAAACGCTGGAACAACCTCAGCGACCCTAACCAGATCTCGGTCGGCCAGGTGCTGAAGATGTCGGGCGGGTCGGGTGGTGGCGCGCAAACCGCGCCCATCGCCAGCGCCAAGCCGCAGCCGCGGCCGCTGGATCAGCCCGACGCCCCGGTCGCGTCGCTGCCTCCGCCTGACAGTTCCGCCACGCCGGCGCCCGCGCCGGCTGAGGTCAAGCCCACACCACGCGCGGCGGATGCCAGCGTGATCAACTGGGCCTGGCCTGCCAATGGCTCCATCGTGCAGACCTTCAACGCCAGCAGCAAGGGCATTGACATCTCCGGCGCGCTGGGCGACCCGATCACTGCAGCGGCGGATGGCTTGGTCAAGTACAGCGGCAACGGGGTGCGCGGTCTGGGCAACCTGATCATCGTTGAACACCAGAACGGTTTCATCACGGCGTACGCGCACAATCGCGCGCTGCTGGTGAAGACGGGGCAGAACGTCAAGCGCGGCGCCAAGATCGCCGAGCTCGGCCAGACTGACACCACGTCGCCGCGTCTGCATTTCGAGATCCGTCGCCAAGGCACGCCGGTCGACCCGATGCAGTACCTGCCCGCCAAATGACGCCAACCCTGGTATTCGACCTTGAAACCATCCCCGATGCCGATGGGCTGCGCAAGCTCAACGGCTGGGGTGCCGATGTCCCGGACCAGGAAGTCGTCGAACGCGCGCTGACCGCGCGCCGTGAAGCCGTCGGCCACGACTTCCTGCCGCTGCATCTGCACAAGGTCGCGGTGGTGGGATGCGTGTTCCGCGATGACCAGGGTTTCCGCGTCAAGACGCTAGGTCAGCCCGATGATCCCGAAGCCGCCTTGTTGGCGGGCTTTTTCAAGACCATCGAACGCTATACGCCCAAGCTGGTGAGCTGGAACGGATCGGGTTTCGACCTGCCTGTCCTGCATTACCGCAGCCTGATTTGCGGCGTACCCGCGCCGCGCTATTGGGACATGGGCGAAGAAGATCGCGACTTCAAGTTCAACAACTACATCGCCCGCTATCACACGCGCCATCTTGACTTGATGGACGTGCTGGCCAAGTACAACGGCCGCGCCAATGCGCCGCTGGACGACCTGGCCAAGCTGTGCGGCTTTCCCGGCAAGCTCGGGATGGACGGCAGCAAGGTCTGGGAGGCCTGGAGCACGGGTCGCGCCGACGAAGTGCGCGCCTATTGCGAAACCGACGTCGTCAACACCTGGCTGGTGTATTGCCGCTTCCGCTTCTTGCGGGGCGAACTGGACCGCACCGGCTATGACGCTGAAGTCGCTCTGGTGCGCGACACGCTGGCCGCCAGCGACGCGCCGCACTGGAAGGAATACATGGCGGCCTGGGACGCGGTCTGACGCGCCACCCAGGACAGGCATGGACAAAGCACGGGACCCACACGGGTCCCGTCTTCACGTCTGGAGCACGCAATCGACTGAAACATGGACAGCGGGGACGAAACCCGGTTGAAACGGGGCCGAACGCACAATGGTCTCGCTTTCTTCACTTTCAGGAGACACAACATGTCCCGATTCGCTATTCGCTCCAATTTGGCCGCTCTTGCATTTGTCGCCGCGACGGGCGGTCTGGTGGCCGGTACCGTCATGGCTGCGCCGCCCCCTCCCGCTGATGGTGGCCCGGCCGCCATGCACCACGGCCAACGTGGCGAGTTCCACAAGGGCATGCGCGATGGCTTGTTCATCCCTGGCATCGGCCCCGTGTCCAAGGCGCAAGTCGATCAGCTGAAACTCGACGACAAGCAGCAAGCCCTGTTCAAGACCGCGCAGGACGGCCAGCGCAGCCTGCACGAAGCCATGCGCGCCTCTGGTGGCAAGCGCCATGAGCTGCTGAAGGCTCAGTTGGACAGCGGCAAGCTCGATCCCCGCGCCCTGATGGCCCAGTCGGACCAGACGCGCGACCAGTTCCGTACGCAGGCCCAGCAGGTGCGTGACCAATGGTTGGCCGTTTGGGACAGCATGAACGATACCCAGCGTGGTCAAGTCACCAAGCTGGTCAAGGATCGCGAAGCCAAGATGCAGGAACGCCACGCCAAGATGGAAGGCCGCCACGGTGGCAAGGGCCGCGGCGCCATGCCTCCGCCTCCGGCTGGCGACGTTCCCCCGCCGCCCGCACCGCAGGCCAACTAAGCCGGCAGTGGCCACGGCGCCGGCTGGCACCGTGGCTTGACGCTAGACCCACCCCGGACGCGCACATGCGCGGGCCGGGGTTTTTCGTCGTGCGTCGCGGCGAGTGCCGCGGGACGCGAGGGCGCTCCGCGCGGCTGCCGCATGACCCAGTTTGGCGCAAATTCCCCACTTTGAAGCAGAGGCGGCAAGCCGCGGCAGTGTTCCTGCACGCTTGTGGTGCGTTGCAACAGTGATTCAACGGCCAGACAGCCGTTTGTCACCGGGATGAAACCTGGCACGGACATTGCTTAATGGAAAGGGAGCCGGTAACCAATCGCAGCAAAACCGGTCTGATGGATGCGCCACTGGCCGTCCTCCTCCTCGTTAAATCCGATCAGGACTCCGCACCATGAAGAAGACGTTGCTAGCCTTGCCTTTTGCGCTTGCCGCTTGTTTCGCCTCGACGGCTCAGGCCGAACCCACCGATCTCGGGGGCGGTTTTTCTCTTAGCGGTAACGCCACCATTGCCAGCGACTACCGCTTCCGCGGCTATTCGCAGACCGACTTTCGGCCTGCGGTGCAGGTGGGTATCGACCTGACCCACAGCTCTGGCTTCTATCTGGGCAACTGGAACTCCAACGTGTCCGACTTCGTGTTCACCGACGGCAACCTGGAAATGGATTTCTACGGCGGCTGGAAGGGTGACGTCGGCGGCGGCTTCACGCTGGATGCCGGTGTGCTGCATTACTACTACCCGGGCTCCAGCTCCCCCAAGGGCGGCAACTACAACAACACCGACCTTTACCTGGGCGCGTCTTACGGCAACTACTCGTTGAAGTACTCCTACACGCCTAGCGACTTCTTCAGCACGCCGGACAGCAAAGGCACCTGGTATCTGGACGGCACGGCCACGTTCGATCTGGGCGATGGCTGGGGCTTGCTGGGCCACCTGGGCTATCAGAAGTTGAAGAACCAATCGAACATGGACGGCGATTCGATTGGCCATTACGTCGACTACAAGGTCGGCGTGACCAAGGATTTGAAGGGTTGGGTGCTGGGCCTGGCGGCGGTGGGCGCTACCAAGGACAACTGGCTGCCCACCAAATATGGCCATCCGTCGGGCCGTCTGGGCGCGGTGTTCTCGGTCTCGCGTTCGTTCTAAATGCAATCCGTGGCGGCGCCTTGAACGGCGTCGACCTTTGGGGGGCTTGATGGAGACTGCCTTTAACCGGGCAGCCTCCGGCAAGCCCCTTTTTTTATGCCTGGTCAGACGCCTGCCGGGTCGGACGCATCAGTCGGGCTTGATGGCTTGCCGGGTCGTGCGGTGTTCCCGATAGGCGGCGGCCAAGGTCAACAAGGCTTCGCGGGTGCGCCGGTCGGACAGCGTGGAATGCAGCATGATGCGCGAAGGCGGCAACGGCGGAAGTCCGAATCGTTGGCTGACTTCGATGCTGTCGGGCGGCGCCAGCCGGCAGGACAGGGCGCCCACGGCCAGGCCGGCAGAGACAGCGGCCGTGACGGCGTGGCTGCTGCCGACAAATACTTCGGTCCAGGCAATGTTCGCTCGGTCCAGCGCTTGCGCCGCGATGTCGCGGACATGGCAGCACGGGGCCAAGGCGGCGAGCCTGAGCGGTTCGCCGGGGCGGTGCTCAAAGCCGGGAGCGGCAAACCAGCCGAAGTGTTCAGGGCCCAGGTCTTCGCCATCGCCCCGGCCATCTTCCAGCCGCACAATGACCGCGTCCAGCGCGGCGCAGTCGAATGCTTCCAGTAGTTGGCGGGAATCATCCATGTGGACTTCGATCGTCAGCGCGGGGTCTCTTTCATTCAGGCGCGCAAGCAACGTCGGCACTTCCGGGCCGGCGACGTGCATGGCGATGCCCAGCCTGAATTGGCGGCGCTCGGCCGACAGGGCAGCAATGGCACGATGGTGCGCCGCCAGGAACTCCCGGGCGGGCTCGACGAACAGGGCGCCATGCGCCGACAGCCGCACCAGACGCGGGGTACGTTCAATCAGTTGATGGCCCAGCCGTGCTTCCAGGCGTTTTAGCTTGACGCTGATGGCGCCTTGGGTCGACCCCAGGATATTGGCCGCTTTGGTGAAGCTCTGAACATCCGCGATGGTCACAAAAGCCAGAACGGCATCCACATCCAGATTGGGGCTGCTCATGATCTATCCAAAATTGCTATTACTGAAATACCCAAGCATATCATTGTGAAATGATGGCGCCTTTCTTACGATGCGGCATGCGCTAGAACCGTTGAGCGGAATGCGTTAACCGTTGTTGGGAAGCTTGTTCATGAATGCGATGCATCAACGCCGAGGCAGGCTCGCCTTGGCCGCTATTTGCTTGTCCGCCCTGATGTTGGGGCTTGAAATATCCAGCGTGCCGCCGATCCTGGCCGCCATCGAGCAAGTGATGGGCGCGAGTTTCCGACAACTGCAATGGGTGATGGCGGCCTACACCATCGCCATGACGACGATCCTGATGGCGACGGGAACCCTGGCCGACCGCTATGGCCGCAAACGAGTCTTCACGATTGGCATCGTGGCGTTCGGAGTGACCTCGCTGATCTGCGGGTTGACGCTGAGTATCCAGGTATTGATCGTCGCGCGGTTCTTGCAAGGGCTAAGCGCCGCCATCATGTTGATCTGCCAGGTGGCGATTCTATCCAGTCAGTTCCGCGATGGGCGCGAGCGTGGCGCGGCGTTCGCGTGGTGGGGCAGCATCTTCGGCATCGGGCTGGGGTTTGGACCGATCGTTGGCGGCGCGATTCTTGCGCTGGCCAGTTGGGAATGGGTTTTCCTGATCCATGTGCTGTTCGCGGCCATCACGTTGTGGCTCAGCCATCTAGGGGTCGAAGAATCGCGGGATCCGCACGCGCAGCGCCTGGATATCGCAGGCATCCTGACCCTGTCGGTAGCGGTGTTTTGCCTGGTGCTGTTTGTCACGCAAGGACCGGTGCTGGGATTCACCAGCCCGGCCGCGCTGGGAATCATCGGTCTGTCGGTGGCCAGTTTTGTCGGATTTGTGATCGCCGAGAAAATGCATGTCCGGCCCATGATCGATTTTTCGGTATTCAAGGTTCGCAACTTCTCCGGCGCGTTGCTGGGGTCGATGGGCATGAATTTCAGTTTCTGGCCGTTCATCATCTATCTACCCATCTACTTTCACGTGGGGCTCGGCTACGGCAGCGTGCAGACGGGGTTTGCGTTGTTGGCTTACACGTTGCCCACTCTATTCATGCCGTCGCTGGCCGAACGCCTGTCGCTGCGATTTCATCCGGGGTTTGTCATTCCGGCTGGTGTATCGATCATCGGCGTGGGCTTTGTGCTGATGCATTTGGGCACGCTGTTCCCGCAATCGGGTTGGCTTGTCCTGCCGGGCTGTGTGGTGGCAGGTGTCGGTCTGGGGCTGACCAACACGCCCGTTGCCAACACCATTACGGCCTCGATTGCGCGCGAGCGGGTGGGGATGGCGTCGGGCGCGGACATGAGCGCAAGAATGATCTCGTTGGCATTCAGTATTGCAGTCATGGGTTTTGTGCTGGTCGAAGGCACAATCGCGTCTCTGGCGGCCGTCCTGAGTTCGGCGGATCATCCCGGATTGCGCGTGCTCGCCGAGCAAGTCGCGGCAGGGGACATTCAGGTGCTGGATCAGTATGCGGGGTTGCTGTCGGTGTCTGAGAACCCAGCCGCCATGCTCCGCGACGCGCTGGTGGCTGGGTTCCGCTGGGTCATGGTCTATGGCGCTGCCAGCGCCTTCATCCTGGCCCTGATGAGTTGGCTGGTGTTCTCGCCCGCGCGGGCCCGCGCGGCGTCGGAAAAGGAAAAATCGCCTGTCGCGTTGCGCGAAACGCAATAATTGCCTCTAATGACCGCCGAGCCGTTGCTTTGACGGCGGGTTTTCCAAGGAGCTTTGAGCGCAGTGACTATTGACGCAGCGACTATTGATTTTGAAACAGCAATCAAGCCTTTTTCCTGGTCGGAATATGAAGGAAGCTATTCGCTTCTTCTTGTCCCGGGAGAATACAAGGCAGAAGTCTTTCGCCGCAGGCGTGAAGAAGGCTTTTTGGGTTCAGGCTACGACTGGGTCTCTTTGGCGCTGGTGTTTCTGAACGAAAAAATGCCAGAACTCTCCGAACAGATCGATTTCGATCCGGAAGCGGACATGTTCTGCGCCTATTCTTCGGATAGTGAAGGCCTCAAGGCGTTCGCGCTGGCGTTCAAGGCGGCATGTGAAGACAGAAAGCTGATTCAGGATCTGTTTTCCCGCGCAGAACTGGACTGACAGAAAAATCATGAATCACCGCAAGATCCTGCTCGCCGCACCCGGGCCCCGGGGGCTGCCGGGTATTGGGATTGATGCGGTGACGCTATGATAGAAACCCGGTTATTGCGGCAGTTCGTCGCCGTGGCGGAGACGCTGCATTTCAACCGGGCTGCCGAACGGCTGCACATGGCGCAGCCGCCGCTCAGCCAGGCAATCCGCCGGCTGGAAGGCGAGATTGGCGCAACGCTGTTTGAGCGCACCAACCGCAGTGTGGCACTGACGCCCGCGGGCGCCGCGTTTCTTGAGACCGCCAGGGGCATCCTGGCGTCACTTGAAGACGGCGTGGCGCACACGCGGCGCGTCGCGCAGGGCATGGACGGGCATTTGACGCTGACGTTCATCAACATCACGCCCTACGCCTCGCTGTTGCGTGCGCTGCGTGATTTCCGAGAAGCCCATCCTGCCGTCGCGTTCACCCTGCAAGAAGCGACGACGCATGAGCAGGTCCGGGCGCTGGAAGGCGGCACGGCGGATGTGGGTTTTCTGCGTACGCCGGGCGCCACGGCCCCCGCTCTGCAATTTGAAACCTTGCTGCGCGAACCCATCCATGTCGCCTTGCCGGCAGGGCATCCTCTGGCGGCGCACGATGTGGTCGATCTGGCAGCGTTGAAGGACGAGCCCTTTGTCGCCTCGCCACGGCCGTTGGGGCAGGGGTTTCATGATCAATTGATCCTGCTTTGCCAGACGGCCGGGTTTGTGCCCAGGGTGGTGCAGGAAGCCCGCCAATTGCAGACGCTTGTCGCGCTGGTGGCGGCGGGTTTCGGCGTGGCGCTGCTGCCGGCCTCGCTTGCGCATCCCGGGCGGGACGACATCGTGTTCCGGCCGCTTGAGGCCGACGCGCCGACGTCCTTGCTGCATCTGGATCTGCTGATGGCCTGGAACCCGGGCAGGGTGTCACCGGTGCGTGACCGCCTGCTGGCCGCCATGCGCGCGGTCAAATAAGACGTTAGATGTCTTATTTCTTAATGAATAAGATATTTTACGGATACACGGAAGCTTCCTAAGCTCCACGACAGTCCTCCCGCCAAGACAATGTCGATGTGCGGTGCCGGACCTTGCCCCTTGTCGTCGAGTTCGGGAGTTTCATGCCTGTCGCCGTTTACATATTTTCCATTTGCACGTTTGCCTTCGGGTTGTCGGAGTTCGTGGTCGCCGGACTGGTGTCGGCGATGGCCCTCGGCCTGCACGCCAGGATCGAGGCAGTCGGCGCGGCGATCGCCGTCTATGCCTTTGGTGCGGCCATTGGCGCACCCTTCATCACCGCGCTGGTGTCGCACTGGCAAGACCGCCGCATTCTTGCGTGGGCGATGGCGGTGTTGGCGGCCGGCAGCGTCTTGATGAGTCTGTCGGCCACCTTGCCGATGCTGCTTGGCATTCGCTTCGTGGCGGGGCTGGCCCATGGCGTGTTCATGGCGGTGGCTTCGGACGCCGCGACGCGGCTGGCAGGCAACGAACGGGCCGGCCGCGCCGTGTCCGTCGTCTGGATCGGACTGACCCTGGCGCTGGCATTGGGCGTGCCCCTGGGCACCTTGCTGGGCAGCATCTGGTCCTGGCGGGCCATCTTTGCGTCGATTGGCGTCCTGGCGCTGGCGGGTCTGGCCGGCCTGCTGTATTGCATGCCGGCCAAAGCCGCGCGGGCCGAGAGCGGTGTCGGGGTGGGGGCGGGGTTGCGCGCCATCGCGCATCCGCAGATGCTGATGACGGCAGGCGTGGGCGTGCTGGTGAGTGTCGCCACGTTCTGCTTCTTTACCTTCATTTCGCCGTATCTGTTGCAGGTGGCGGGGGGCGACGTGCAACGGCTCAGCACGGCCATGCTGTTGTTCGGGCTGTTTTCGATTGCCGGGAATCTTCTGGGTGGTTATTTGGCCGACAAGATGGCGACCGATCGTTCGGCGTTGTTGGCGCTGTCGGGTCTGGTGGCAAATCTGTTGGGGCTGTATCTGTTCCGGCACACCAGCTGGGTGGTGGTGGCGCTGGCCGGCACGCTGGGCCTCGTGTTCTTCTGCATTGTGACGGTACTGACCCTGCGCTTGCTGAAGCAGGCACATCGCTATGTGCCGGCCTCCACGGCGGTTGCGGCCGGCCTGAACATCGCCTCTTTCAATTTGGGGACGGCACTGGGCGGGGGCCTGGGCAGCCTGACGATCGCCGGGGCCGGCTTGGCCGCGCTGCCCATGGTGGGGGCTGCGGCCGCCTTGGCGGCAATGGCGGCGTTATGGCTGCAATCGGCTCGGACGCGGGCGCGGCAGACTGTTTGATCGCGATCGAATGGCGGGGCGCTCCGGCTCCGCCAAAGACCATTTTCACGAATGGCCAGAGTCCTTCTACAATATTGGGTTGCGTGTAATTCTGGACTGCGTGAGATGTCAGACGTTTTGAGTATCGAGTCCCTGGATCTGGAAGCCAGGGGTATCGCCCGTCGCGACGGGAAAGTGGTGTTCGTGGAAGGGGCCCTGCCGGGCGAACGGGTCACCACCGTCACGGTGCGCCGCAAGCCGTCCTATGAGATCGCGCGCGTGGACCAGGTGATGCGGCCGTCGTCGCAACGGGTCGTGCCGCGCTGCCCGCACTTTGGCGTCTGTGGCGGCTGTGCCATGCAGCATCTGGAGCCCAGCACGCAAGTGGCCATCAAGCAACGTTCGCTGGAAGACACCTTCTGGCATGTCGGCAAGCTGCGCCCCGCGCTGATCCTGCCGCCGCTGCAAGGGCCGACCTGGGGCTACCGTTACCGCGCGCGCTTGTCGGTGCGGGTCGTGCCGAAGAAGGGCGGCGTGCTGGTGGGTTTTCACGAGCGCAAGAGCAGCTTTGTGGCCGACATGCGCGAATGCCATGTGTTGCCGCGCCACGTCAGCGACCTGCTGGTGCCGCTACGCGGGATGATCGCGTCGATGTCCGCGCCAGACCGCATGCCGCAGATCGAAGTATCGCTGGGTGAAGGCGTGACGGCACTGGTGCTGCGCCACCTGCTGCCGCTGACCGATGGTGACATCGCCATCCTGCGCGCGTTCGCGGCCGAGCACAACGTGCAATGGTGGCTGCAATCCAAGGGCCCCGAGACGGTGCATCCGCTGGAGCGCGAGCACGACGACACGCTGGCCTACACCATGCCGGAATTCGGCTTGCGCATGCCGTACCGTCCGACCGATTTCACGCAGGTCAACCACGCCATCAACCGCGCGATGGTGTCGCGCGCGCTGAAGCTGCTGGACGTGCAGCCCACCGACCGCGTCGCTGACCTGTTCTGTGGTTTGGGCAATTTCACGCTGCCGCTGGCGACGCAGGGCCGCGAGGCCGTGGGCGTGGAAGGCAGCAAGGCGCTGACCGACCGCGCGTTCGACGCCGCATCGCGCCACGGACTGGGCGACCGCACCAGCTTCGCCACGCTGAACCTGTTTGAAGTGGACGCGCATTGGCTGCGCAGCCTGGGGTTCTTCGACCGCATGCTGATCGACCCGCCGCGCGAAGGGGCGCATGCCGTGTCGCAAGCCTTGGCGGAACTGTCGGCCGAAGAGCGTCCGCGCCGCATCGTCTACGTGTCCTGTAATCCGGCCACGCTGGCGCGCGATGCCGCGATCCTGGTACATGAAGGCGGCTACGTGTTGAAGAGCGCTGGCGTGATCAACATGTTCCCGCATACGGGCCATGTGGAATCGATCGCGGTGTTTGAATCGCTGGACGCGGCGGGCGTGCTGGAAGTGAAGGAACGTGCCCGCCAGCGCGCCATCCAGGCTGCTGCGGATGCGGTGGCGGCGGAAGAGGCCCGGGCGGCAGCGGCGGCAGAGAAGGCGGCTGCCAAGCAGGCGGCGACCGATGCCTATCACGCGCGCGTGGCGGCCGATGCCGAAACGGCAGAGGCTGGGGAAGCAGCTCAGGGCTGATCCCCAGCGTAGTGCAGACGTGAAACTGGCCGGGCTTGTCGCCCGGCCAGTTTCGTTTTGGCCAGTGAGGCGGGTTCGGCGCGTTCTGCTTTAGTGCGACCGCCCCAGATTCTCCAGGATCGGGCAATTGGGCCGGTCGTCGCCGTGACAGTGGTGCGCCAGGTGCTTCAGCGTGGCGGCCATGTCGTGCAGGGCTTCGGCCTTGCGCTCCAATTCCTGCACGTGCTCCAGCGCGATGCGCTTGACGTCGGCACTGGCGCGACTGCGATCCTTCCACAGCGCCAGCAGCTCATTCATCTGCTCCACCGAGAAACCCAGATCCCGCGCGCGGCGCACGAAGCGCAGGGTGTGCAGGTCTTGATCGCTGTAGACCCGGTAGCCCGAGTCCGTCCGCACGGCAGGGCCGATCAGGCCAATGCTCTCGTAGTAGCGGATCATCTTGGCGGAAATGCCCGAGCTTTTGGCTGCTTCTCCGATATTCATGATGGTCTCCTTGGATTAGGCCTGCACGGCGCGCGGCCGGAACGCCTTCAGGCGCAGGGCGTTGCCCAGCACGAAGACGCTGGACAGGGCCATCGCGCCGGCGGCGAAGATGGGCGAAAGGGACAGGCCGAACGCCGGGTACAAAGCGCCTGCCGCCAGCGGAATCAGGGCGGCGTTGTAGGCGAACGCCCAGAACAGGTTCTGCCGGATATTGGCCAGCGTGGCGCGGCTAAGCGCGATGGCGTTGGGCACGCCGTGCAGGTCGTCGGCCATCAGCACCACCGAGGCGGCTTCGATGGCGACGTCGGTGCCCGTGCCGATGGCGATGCCGGTGTCGGCAGCGGCCAGTGCCGGCGCGTCGTTGATGCCGTCGCCCACGAAGGCCACCTTGCGGCCACCTTCGCGCAGCGTGCCGATGGCTTCCACCTTGCCATCGGGCAGCACTTCGGCGCGCACTTCGTCGATGCCCAGCTGGCGTGCGACGGCCTGTGCCGTGTACCGGTTGTCGCCCGTGATCATCGCGGTCTTCAAGCCCTGTGCATGCAGCGCGGCGATGGCCGATACGGCGGACGGCTTGATCGGGTCGGTCACGGCCATCATGGCGGCGGCCTGGCCGTCGATGGCCACGTAGATAGGCGTCTTGCCTTCGTTGCCCCAATCGGTGGCGCGCTGGCCAAACGCGCTGACGTCCACGCCGTGTTCAGCCATCAGACGCGCGGCGCCTGCCAACACCTGGCGGCCGGCGACCGTGGCTTGCACGCCCGCGCCGGTAATGGCGGCAAAGCCTTCAGCCGGCAGCAGGTCCATCTTGCGTTCCACCGCGGCGGCCACGATGGCCAGCGCGATGGGGTGTTCCGAACGCGCCTGCACCGACGCCACCCATTGCAGCACTTGCTGGCCGTCGTGGCCGGCGGCCGGTTCCAGTTCGGTCAGCGTAGGCTTGCCCAGCGTCAGCGTGCCGGTCTTGTCAAACGCCACGACATTGACGTCCCGAAGCGTCTGCAAGGCGTCGCCCTGGCGGAACAGCACACCCATTTCGGCGGCGCGGCCCGTGCCGACCATGATGGAGGTCGGGGTGGCCAGACCCATGGCGCAAGGGCAGGCGATGATCAGCACCGCCACGGCATTGACCAGCGCGTGCGACAGCGCCGGTGACGGGCCGAAGAAGAACCAGGCCAGGAAGGTGAGCAGGGCGGTCGCCATCACGGCGGGCACGAACCAGGCCGTGACCTGATCGACCAGCGCCTGGATGGGCAGGCGCGCGCCCTGGGCGGCTTCCACCATGCGGATGATGCGGGCCAACATGGTGTCGGCGCCGGTGTGCGTGACGCGCAGCGTGAAGCTGCCCGACGTGTTCAGGGTGCCGCCGGTGGCTTGCATGCCAGGCTGCTTTTCAACGGGTACGGGCTCGCCCGTCAGCATGGACTCATCCACATAGGACGTGCCTTCGATGATGTCGCCGTCCAGCGGGATCTTCTCGCCGGGGCGCACGACCACGAGGTCGCCTGTCTTCACGTTTTCGATTTCAACATCCACCGCCTGGCCATCGCGCATGACGCGGGCCGTGCGCGGTTGCAGGCCGATCAGGCGCTTGATGGCTGCGCCCGTCTTGCCCTTGGCGCGCGCTTCCAGCATGCGGCCCAGCAGGATCAGGGTCACGATGACGGCGGCGGCTTCAAAATAGACATTGCGCGAGGCTTCGGGCAGCAGGCTTGGGGCGAAGGTGGCCACCACCGAATAGCCCCAGGCCGCGCCGGCGCCCAGCGCCACCAGCGAATTCATTTCAGGCGCACGGCGCCACAGCGCGGTCAGGCCCTTGGAGAAGAAGTGCCGGCCCGGCCAGACCAGTACCGCGGTCGTCAACACGAACTGAAGCAGCCAGTTGTTCTGCTGGCCGATCGTGGCTTGCACCCAGTGGTGCATGGCGGGAATCAGGTGCGAACCCATTTCCAAGGCGAACACGGGCAGGGTCAGCACCAGCGCCACGGTGAAGGCGCGCTGCAAGCGCTGGGCTTCGGCGTCGCGGGCTTGAGACTGCCGCTCGGCGTGGTCGTCCTGGGCGGCAATGGGGCGGGCCTCGTAGCCCATCTTGACGACGGCATCGACCAAGGCTTGCGGCTGGGCGGTGGACGGGTCATAGGACACCAAGGCGCGCTCGGTGGCCAGGTTCACCTGGGCCTGGGCAACGCCGGGGACATGGGTCAGGGCCTTTTCCACGCGCTTGACGCATGACGCGCACGTCATGCCTTCAATGGCAAGTTCCAACTGGGTGGCAGAGGGGGTGGCAACGCTCATGGCGGTTCTCGTTTTGGAGTGGAGCCTGTAGTTTCATCCTTCCCATGATGGGAAGGTCAAGGTGCATTTTACGCTTGACCTTGACACGATGGGAATGTTTAAGCTTCATTCCATGGCTGGCAAAATCGTTGCCCGCCGCCTTGAACCATCAGGAGAAAAACAATGAGCATCGAATTCCAAGTGCCCGACATGACCTGCGGCCATTGCGTGAAGACCATCACCGGCGCGGTGAGCCAAGTGGCCCCGGGCGCCACGGTGTCGGTGGACTTGCCGACGCACCGCGTCACCATTACGGGCACGGACCAAGCCGACAAGGTAGAAGCCGCCATCCGTGACGCCGGCTACGAGCCGTCGCGCCTGTAAGCGGGTCACGCCGGCCGCCGGAAGATCGGGCTATGATAGTTCGATATTTCCGGCGGCTATTTCTTGATTGCCAAAACCTATCGATCAATTTAATTTATTAAATTTGATTTATTGATAGCTGAGATTTATCATTCTTTCCATGGTGGTTAAACAAACCCCGCTACCCAAGGAGAGATTGAATGCTGCAACACCGCGAAGGCCAACGTGTTCCGAACGTAACGTTCCCCGTCCGTGAGGACAACACGTGGAAGAAGGTCACGACCGACGATTTGTTCAAGAACAAGACGGTTGTCGTCTTCTCGCTTCCCGGCGCTTTCACGCCGACCTGCTCGTCGACCCACCTGCCGCGCTACAACGAACTGGCCCCCGCGTTCTTCAACGCTGGCGTGGACAGCATCGTCTGCGTGTCGGTCAACGACACCTTCGTCATGAACGAATGGGCCAAGGACCAGGAATCGGCCAACATCACGCTGCTGCCCGACGGCAACGGTGCCTTCACCGAAGGCATGGGCATGCTGGTCGACAAGAGCGACCTGGGCTTCGGCAAGCGCAGCTGGCGCTATTCGATGCTGGTGAAGGACGGCGTTGTCCAGAAGATGTTCATCGAACCTGAAAAGGAAGGCGATCCGTTTGAAGTGTCGGATGCCGATACGATGCTGGCGCATATCGCCCCGTCGGCCAAGAAGCCCGACCAGGTGGTCGTGTTCTCCAAGCCGGGCTGCCCGTTCTGCGTGGAAGCCAAGGCGCTGCTGGATGAAAAGGGCTACGCCCCGATCGAAATCCCGCTGGAAAACAAGGTCCGCAGCCGTGTGATTGGCGCCGTGTCCGGCAAGGGCACCGCTCCCCAGGTGTTCATCAACGGTTCGTTGATCGGCGGCCTGGAAGACCTGAAGGCGCACTTCGCCTAAGCGTCCATCAAGCCATCGGGCCGGGATCTGATCCTGGCCCGACAGGGCGGGGCCACCGGGGCCGCCATCACGCGGTTCCGGCCCCTCTGCCCGACGAGTTTCCCTTCTTACGCACCCTTAACGCATTTCCTGCGCGGCCGTCACGGGCGCCGCCGGACGGCGTTCGTCCAGAGGATGCGCAACAAGGCGGAATTCGCCTTTGAATCCTTGCTACCCGAAACATGGGGGATACCTGATCATGAAAACTCTGCATACCGATATCGCTGTCATCGGCGCCGGCACCGCCGGTCTGGCCGCCTATCGTGCCGCGAAGGCGGCCGGCAAGCGCGCGCTGCTGATTGAAGGTGGCCCCTATGGCACCACCTGCGCTCGGGTTGGCTGCATGCCGTCCAAGCTGCTGATCGCCGCCGCCGAAGCCGCTCACAATGCGGCCCATGCGGATGCCTTTGGCGTTCACATCAGCGGTGAAATATCGGTGGATGGGGCCGCAGTGATGGACCGCGTCAAGCGTGAGCGCGATCGCTTCGTGGGGTTCGTGCTGGAAGGCGTGGAGAACATTCCTGCGGAAGACAAGTTGCGCGGCTATGCACGTTTCGTCTCCGACACGGTGCTGCGGGTGGACGACCATACCGAGGTGCATGCGACTCGCGTGGTCATTGCCACCGGTTCACGCCCGTCGGTGCCGCCGCCGTTCCGCGCGCTGGGCGACCGCCTGGTGGTGAACGATGACGTCTTTGCGTGGGACGACCTGCCGCGCCGCGTGGCTGTGTTCGGCCCGGGCGTGATCGGGCTGGAGTTGGGCCAGGCGCTGGCGCGGCTCGGAGTCGAGGTGCGCGTGTTTGGTGTCAGTGGCAGCCTGGGCGGTATCAGTGATCCCCAGGTGCGTTTGAATGCCCGCAAGATCTTCCAGCGCGAGTTCTATTTGGACCCGGATGCCCGCGTGCTGGAAACCACCCGCGTCGGCGACGAAGTGGAAGTGCGCTATGTGACGCTGGACAACAGTGAGCGCACCGAACGCTTTGACTTTGCGCTGGTTGCGACCGGCCGTCGCGCCAATGTCGACGGACTGGGCTTGGAAAACACCTCGCTTGAACTGAATGCTCAGGGCGTGCCGCTGTTTGACCGCGAAACGATGCAGGCGGGCGATTTGCCGATCTTCATCGCCGGTGATGCGAATGCCGACGCGCCCTTGTTGCACGAAGCTGCCGACGAAGGCCGCATCGCAGGCGAAAACGCCGCGCGCTTCCCCGACGTGCGCCAGGGTTTGCGCCGTGCGCCGCTGGCGGTGGTGTTCTCGGACCCGCAAATCGCATTGGCGGGGCAGGGTTACGGCCGCTTGGTGCCGGGCACCTTCGTCATCGGTGAAGTGGACTTCAGCGACCAGGGCCGTTCGCGGGTGATGGGAAAGAACAAGGGCATGTTGCACGTGTATGCCGATATCGCGACGGGTCGCTTCCTGGGCGCGGAAATGGTCGGTCCCAGCGCCGAGCATATCGGTCACCTGCTGGCCTGGGCGGTGCAGCAGGAACTGACGGTTGCGCGCATGCTGGAAATGCCGTTCTACCATCCCGTGATCGAAGAGGGCCTGCGCACCGCGCTGCGCGACGCCGCCGCCAAGCTGGCCCGTGCGCAGGAAGCGTTGCGCCGCGAGGAATCCGAAAACGAAATGGCGTGATATCGCCCGCCAGGCAGAAAATGCTGGCAACACCTAGCCGGGCCTAGCCTTGGCTGTCATGCAAGAAAATGGGGCCGCGAAAATCGCGGCCCCATTTTCATGAATCGAACGCCTTAGTCGTCCGACTGCTTCTTCGGAACGGGGAACGGATTCTCGCGATATTGCAGCGTGAAGCCGGCGCGTTCGTCCTGGCCGAGTTCGCGGGCCAGATAGGGCATGGCCTGCTTGAGTCCTTCGTGCAGCGTCCACGGCGGGTTGATCAGGAACATGCCGCTGCCATGCAGGCCGTAGCCGTCGATGGTGGATTTCTTGACGGTCAGGGTGGCGTGCAGCCAGCTCTTGACCTTCAGGTTTTCAAAGTGGCGGGCCATTTCGCTGGCTTCGCGGCGCTGCACCAGCGGATACCAGACGGCGATGGTGCCGGTGGCGAAGCGCTTGATGCATTCCTTCACCGTGATCAGCGTGCGGCGATAGTCGTGCTTGTCTTCATAAGACGGGTCGATCAGCACCATGCCACGGCGCGTGGGCGGCGGCAGCAAGGCCTTGACGCCCTCGAAGCCGTCATCACCGTAGATCGTGGTCTGGCGCTGCGCTGCGCGGCCCTGGTGTTCCAGGTTGACGACCAGCGTGTCGATTTCGGTCGGGTGCATCTCGAACAGGCGCAACCGGTCTGACGGGCGCATCACGTCCAGCGCCAACCAGGGCGAACCGGGGTAGCGCTTCAGGCGGCCATTGGTGTTGTAGTCGCGGATGCGGGCAACGTAGTCGGCCAGCAGCGGCGGCAAGTCCTTGGCTTCCCACAGACGGCCGATGCCATCCACGAATTCCGAGGTCTTGTTGGCCCAGTCGCTTTCCAAGTTGTACAGGCCGGCACCCGCGTGGGTGTCCACGACCCAATAGGGCGCGTCTTTCTTGTTGAAGTAATCCAGGGTGTGAACCAGGATGGCGTGCTTGAGCACGTCGGCATGGTTGCCGGCGTGAAAGGCGTGGCGGTAACTGAACACGGGGCGTTCTGCCTCAGGCGGCCGGCCGGATCGCGGCCAGCTCGTCGGTGAAAATGCCGTCGATGCCCCAGTCCAGCAGCAAGCGGGCGCGTTCGGGGTCATTGACGGTCCAGGCCGCGATCCGATAGCCGGCGGCGTGCACGGCGTCGATCAGTTCGCGGGTTGCGTCCTTCTGATTGATGTTCAGGGCAACGCAGTCGTACTTGACCAGGCGTTCACGCCAGTCAGCGGGCACTTTTTCCACCAGCAGCGCGCGCGGCAGCTCGGGCGCCACGTCCAGGGCGGCTTGCAGCGCGGCTTCGGCAAACGAAGACAGCAGCGGGGGCGTGCCGGCGTCTTTCCACAATTCGCGGGCGGCCAGGGCCACTGCGGCGCCCGTTTCGGCTTCGCGGCCGGGGCAGGGCTTGATTTCGACGTTGCTGGCGATGTGGTTGGCCACCGTGTAGCGGGCCACTGCGGCGAAGGTCGGCAGGGGTTCGCCGGCATAGGCTGCCGAGTGCCAGCTGCCGAAGTCCAGTTGCGCCAGTTCCGAATAGGTCTTGCTGGCGGCCGGGCCGTGTCCGTTGGACGTGCGATCGACGTCATCGTCGTGCATCAGCACCAGAACGTTGTCTTGGCTCAGTTTCACGTCGTATTCAAACATCGTGAAACCGTGCTCGGCGCCGACGCGCATGGCGGCCAGCGTGTTCTCCGGCGCCAAACGGCCGCCGCCGCGATGCGCGATGTAACGGGAATAGGGCCAGGAGGGCAATTTTGCGGTCATTTGGGTGTTGCTTGTGGTTCTTATGGACAGGGTTGCAAGGATACTCCTTCTTGAGCGCCGCCCCCTCGCGGGGGCGGCAGGCGACTGCGGCGCGGGGGTGTTACTTTTTCGTCTTGTCCTGGGACACGTCCATGATCATCCGGGTCGCCAGATACAGGCGCGGCACGATGCTGTTGATCTGGATGTATTCGGCATCGTTGGAATGGGCGCCGAAGCCGCTCAGCCCCATGCCTTCGATGACGGGCCCACGGGCTTTCAGGGCTGCGAACGCCGCATCGGTGCCGCCGCCGCTGGCGCGATCGACGACTTTCAGCGGCAAATCCAATTCCTGATAGACCTGCACGCCATGTTGGGCCAGGGCGCGCGACGCGGCCGTGGCTTCCAGCGGCGGGCGGCGCACTTCAAATTTCACGCTGACCTTAGATTCGGGCAGCAGCTTCTTCTGGACGCGCTCTTCCAGCGTGCGCGCCAGCGCGTCGAAGTCCGACACCTTTAGCGCGCGGGCATCGGCCTGGGCCGTTGCCTGGCCCGGGATCACGTTGCGGTTGGTGCCGGCCTGGGCCACGGTCCAATTCAGTTTCAGGCCTTCCTCGGGCTTGGACAGCTTGTCCAGTTGCAGCAGTTGATGCGCCAGTTCATACAGTGCATTGACGCCCCCTTCGGGGCGGGCGCCGGCATGCGAGGTCTTGCCCTGCACCGTCAGGTATGCCGCGCCGATGCCGCTGGTGGCCAATGTCAGGCGGGCTTCGGCGCCGCCGCCTTCAAACGAGAAGATGGCGTCCTGGTCGGCACCCAGGCGCGTGATGGTGCTGCGGGCGCCCGGCGAACTGATCTCTTCATCGCCATTGATCAGCACCGTGATGGTGCCGAAGTCGCGAAAGCCCAGCTTCTGCAACAGGGTCAGGGTATGGATGATGGTCGCGACGCCGTGCTTGTCATCGGCGATGCCCAGGCCGTAGGCCTTGTCGCCGTCCACCCGGAAGGGCTGATCTTTCAGCATGCCGTTGCGGTAGACGGTATCCATGTGGGCGATCAGCATGATCTTCTTGGAACCGGTTCCCTTGAATTCGGCGTGGACCATCGGGCCGACCTTCCCCGGGGTGTCGTCCAGGCGGAAGACATCGGTGGCGGGCACGATTTCCACCGTGCCGCCCAGCGCCTTCAGGCGGTCGCGGATGAGCTCGGCGATGCGTTCGACGCCTTCGACGTCCTTGCTGCCGGATTCGATGTTGACCAGATCCCGCATGGTGTCCAGCATGGCCTGCTGCTGGCCTTGCGCGGCTTCGTGCACGGCAGCCACGGGCGCGGCAAGCGCCGCGTGCGCGCCGCCCAAAAAGGCCAGGGCGATACAAGTGCGCAGGACATGCAGGCGGGGAGAGGTAAGCGGCATTGATGGAACCCTTTATGTGGCCATGGAAAGGGGCGCCGGCGGATGCGCGCGGCGTCGGGGTGCCGCGCCGGTGGCGGGCTGACCCTGAAGGCCACGATACGAGCGTGTGACAGGCGCGAAAATGGTAATTTCCCGGGTTGACGGCCAGGGGCTTCCATGCGGCGGGGACAGATTGGACGGCCTTGGATGGGTGCCAAGAGATTCTCAAGCTCCCAGGCGGGCGGGAAATGCTAAAATCCGCCCGCTGACCCGGTAATGACCGGTATGGGAATAGGGCGAATCGAGTTCGCCTTTTTTTATGCGTTTTCGTGCGGCTCTGGTGATACCCCCGGAGTGCGGCAACAGGGATTCCATGTTCGAATTTATTCGCAGCCATCGGCGCTGGATGCAGTTGATCCTGCTGCTTCTGATTGTGCCGTCCTTTTTTCTGGTCGGGATTTCTGGCTATGACAGCTTCATGCGCCAAGAGCCTGAGTTGGCAACGGTCGCTGGCCAGCCTATTTCGCGAGCCGAGTTTGATCAGGCGCACCGCAACCAGCTGGAGCAGTTCCGCCAGCGGATGGGCGCGCAGTTCGACCCGGCCGTGGTCGACACGCCGGCCATGCGCGAAAGCCTGCTGAACCAGCTGATCAATCAGCGCCTGCTGGCTAACGTAGCCGTCGACAACCGTTTCACGGTGTCCGACGAAACGCTGCGCAACACCATCGCCGCCATTCCCGAAGTGCAGGACAACGGCCGTTTCTCGCCCGAGCGCTATCGCCAGGTGTTGGCGGCGCAGGGCCTGTCGCCGACCTCCTTTGAAGCCGGTCTGCGCCGCGACTTGGCGGTTGCCCGCGTGCTGGAACCCATCGGCCAATCCTCCCGCGCACCCGCGGAAGTGGTGACGGCGCTGGAAACCGCGTTGACGCAACAGCGTACGGTGCAACTGCGCCACTTCGCCGCTGCCGACTACCGTTCGCAAATCACCATTACCCCGGCTGATATCCAGGCCTGGTACGACGCGAACAAGCAGCAGCTTCAGATCCCCGAGCAGGTCCAGGTGCAGTACCTGGTGTTGGACGAGGCCGCGGCCACGCAAGGCATCCAGGTCAAGGATGAAGACCTGGCGTCCTACTACGAGCAGAACAAGAACCGCTTCGGCCAGCCCGAACGCCGCCGTGCCAGCCACATCATGATCGAGTTGGCGCCGGGCGCCACGGAAGACGCGAAGAAGGCTGCCCGTGCCAAGGCTGAAGACCTGGCCAAGCAGGCTGCCGCCGATCCGGCGCAGTTCGCCGAACTGGCTCGCAAGAATTCGCAGGACGCCGGTTCGGCCGCCAATGGCGGTGATCTGGGCTGGCTGGCGCCGGGTATGTTGACCGGCCCGCTGGAAAAGGCGATTTTCGGCCAAGCCAAGGACCAGGTGTCCGGCGTGGTGGAAAGCCCGTCTGGCCTGCATATCGTCAAGGTCACCGAAATCCAGCCCGCGGCCATCAAGCCATTGGCCGAGGTCAAGGACCAGATCACGGGCGAAGTTCGCAAGCAGCTTGCCGCCGTGCATTTCTCGGAAATGGCCAGCCAACTGAACAAGCAGGTCTATGACCAGCGCGACAGCCTGCAACCCGCCGCTGACGCCGTGGGCTTGAAGCTGCGCACGGCCTCGGGCGTGACCCGCGAAGGTCTGCTGCCGGCCGACAAGGCTGGCCCGGGTGCCGCCGTTGATAGCCCCGATGCTGAACTTCTGGACAATCCGCGCGTGCGCCAAGTGTTGTTTTCGCCTGACGTGCTGCGTGAAAAGCAGAACTCGGGCGTGATCGAGCTGTCGCCGGCCACCATGCTGGCTGTGCGTGTTGCCGCCGTGGAACCGGCGCACGTGCCGGCACTGGACAAGGTCAGCGACTCCATCAAGGCCAAATTGCTGGACGAGCGCTCGGCCGAAGCCGCCAAGAAGGCTGGCGAAGCCGCGCTGGCGGCCGACAAGGCCAACCCCTCGGCTGCACCCGAAGGATTCCAGCCTGCCGTGACGGTATCGCGTCAAGATCCGAAGGGCCTGCCGCAGCCGGTGGTGGACGCAGCGATGCGTCTGCCTGCCACGCAACTGCCCGGCTATGCCGGCGTGCAAGCGGGCATGGACTACACGCTGGTTCGCCTGGAAAAGGTCGAGGCTGGCACGGTGGAAGCGTCCGCCAAGGACCGCTTGGCGCAACAACTGTCGGGTGGCCTGGGTCAGGCCGAAATCGAAGCGATGCTGAAGATGCTGCGCGAACAGTACAAAGTGCAGGTACTGCCCAGCGCCACCGAAATCATCCGCGGTGAACAACCGCAGGCGGCGGGCTGAACAAGCCCGCACCCAGGGGGCACGACAGCCCCTAGTTCAACAGTGGCCGCAGCGTCGGCCACACGTTGTCCAGCAATTGGGGCTGGGCATCCTCGTTCGGATGGATGCCGTCAGCCTGAAACAGCGCCCGGTTCGTTGCGATACCTTCCATCAGGAAGGGCACGAGCCGGGCGTTTTCGTCTTTGGCGACCGTGGGAAACAGCTGGGCGAAGCGTTGTGTGTAATCGCGGCCGTAATTTGGCGGAATCTGCATGCCCACGATCAGCACTTGGGCATCGGCCTTGCGGGCAGCTTGCGCCATCGCGCGCAGGTTCTGCTCGGTCATGGCCAGTGACAGGCCGCGCAGGGCGTCGTTGGAACCCAGTTCCAATACCACCACGGCCGGCGCGTGCTGGCGCAGCAGCGCCGGCAGGCGAGCCACGCCGCCACTGGTCGTGTCGCCGCTGATACTGGCGTTGACGACCTGGTACTTGGGGTATTGTTCTGAAACTCTGGCCGACAACAGCGGCACCCAGCCCGTGCCGCGCTTGATGCCGTATTCGGCGGATAGGCTGTCGCCCACCACCAATACGGTGCGCGCTGCGGAACCCTGGGCGGCGGCAGCGGTCTGAGCGTGGGCAGGGGACGCCATCACGGCGGCTGCCAGGGCGGTGGTCGCCAGGGCGGAAGTAAGACGCAGACGGGAAAATAGGCGCATGGATAGCAAGAATTCGATCGAGGTGAAAGGGCTGGGCAAGCGGGTGGCCGATGCCGGCGGGACGCTGTCTATCCTGGAAGGTATTGATTTTACGGTCGAGGCTGGCAGCGCCGTTGCCATCACCGGAAGCTCCGGGTCGGGCAAGTCCACCTTATTGGGACTGTTGGCCGGGCTGGATGTTCCCAGCATGGGAAGCGTACACCTGGCGGGGCAGGATCTGTTTGCGCTGGACGAAGACGGACGCGCCCGCTTGCGCGCCAATCACGTGGGGTTTGTATTTCAGTCGTTTCAGCTGCTGCCGAACCTGACCGCGCTGGAAAACGTCATGCTGCCGCTGGAGCTGGCCGGGCAATCCGCCCGCGAGGCCGCGCAAGCCATGCTGGAGCGCGTGGGGCTGGGCGCGCGGCTGCATCATTACCCGCGCACACTGTCTGGCGGCGAGCAACAACGGGTGTCGCTGGCGCGCGCCTTCGTGGTGCAGCCTGACTTGCTGTTCGCCGATGAACCCACCGGCAGCCTGGACGCCGCGACAGGGGTCACCGTCATTGACTTGATGTTCGATCTGCATCGCGAGCACGGCACGACGCTGGTGCTGGTCACGCACGATCCCCAACTGGCCGCCCGTTGCGGGCGTCAGTTGGTGTTGGCTGCGGGCCGGGTGGTGCAGGGCGCCTGAGGCGCCCTGGCCGGCCTTGCTCAGATCACTTGGCTTTGGCGACGGCCTGGTTCCAGGCGGCGACCACGGCTTCGTAGTCGGTGGCGGCCGCGTCCTGGCTGATCGGGAAAATCTTGATCGTCGACAGGTCGGGCAGGGTGGTCAGGCTGGCCACCGCCACGTCGGTGCGGGTCGGGCGGCGGAAGTTCTTCACCAACTGCGCCTCTTGCGAGGCCTTGCTCAGCAGGCCGTCATACAGGGCCTTGGCCGCATCCAGGTTCTTCGCGCCCTTGATGATGAACATGCCTTCCGGCGCCAGGTAGCTGCCTTCGCTGGGGTAGACGAGCTTGATCTCTTTCTGCCCGCCCGCCACGTACTCCTGCGCGGCATATTCCAACGTCATGCCCACGGCGTATTCGCCCGCCGCCACGCCCTTGTAGGTGGTACCGGACGATGCGGTAATGACCGCGTTGGCGGCAATCTTGTCCAGCCCGGCCTGGCCAAACTGCTTGTACAGGCCGTACACCAGCATGTAAGCCGTGCCGCTCTTGGACGGATCGGTGATGGCGAACTTGTTCTTCCACTGGGGCTGCATCAGGTCCGACCAGGTGGCAGGCGCGGGCAGGCCTTTTAACTGGCGTTCGTTGACCATCATCACCATGACGTGCACGTTCGTGCCCACCCATAGATCATCGGGGCCGCGGAATTCCGCCGGGATCTTGTCCAGGTCGGCCGGGCGATAGGCTTGCAGATGTTGGCGGTAGGCGCCCAGGGTGCCAAAACCGCCGCTCCAGAACAGGTCGCCGCGCGGATTCTGCGATTCGGCTTCGATGCGCTTCATCATCGTCCCGGTACCGCCGGTGACGGGCTGCACGTTCAGCTTGGGGCTTGTCTTCTTCACCGCGTCCAGCGCGGTCTCGATGGTTTCCGTGTTGTTGGACGAGTACAGCACGACGTTCTGGGCCTGCGCGGCGCCCGTCGCCAGGGCGGCGGCCAGAACGCTGGTGTGAATCAGGTGCTTGAGTTGCATGGTGAGCCTTTGGATCGAGGGGGTTATTTGCCGGAGAAAAGCTTGATGCGGAATGCCTTGACCGACACGATGATGGGCAAGACGATCACCGAGACCAGCGCGGCGCCGTAGGCCGACGCCATGCCGAGCCGGCCGCCATCAACCTGCCGGAAGATGGCGATAGGCATGGTTTCCAGGCCGCCGCTGTAGGCCACGATGGACGCCGACAGTTCCGAGATCGTCGTCAGCCACATCAGGATGGCGGCCGAGATGATCGACGCCTTCATGGCGGGCAGGATCACTTTGAAGAAGGTCATCAGCGGCGACACACCCAGGCTGATCGAGGCTTCCTCGATGGAGTCCGGAATATTGAACAGCACCGACGATGCGTTGCGCACGGCGAATGGCAGGCGGCGCACGGTATAGCACAACACCATGATGCCGGAGGTGCCTGCCAGCACCAGCCAGCCCGTGTTGAAGGTCTGCACCAGCGCAATGCCCAGCACCGTGCCGGAGATCGTCAGCGGCAGCACCACGATGTAGTCCAGCACTTGCGTGAAGGCACTGCGCTTCTTGATGGTCAGATAGCTGACCAGCACGGCGAAGGCCACGCCCAGTACCGTCGCCAGCGATGCAAACTTCAACGAGTTCAGGATGGGTTCGGGTGCGCCGTGCACGGCGCGCTGCATGCTGGCCAGCGACCATTGGCCCCATTGCATGACCGGCCCGCTGGTCTTGGTGAAGGCGGCGACGAACACAATGATGAGCGGCAGCATGGACAGCAGGATCACGAAGCCGACGCCGCCCGTGTACAGCGCGGCAGTCCAGGAGCGCACGCGCACGGCGGCCGGCGCGCGGCCCTGGGTCATGGTGTAGACCTTGCGTTCGACCACGCGCTTCTGGAAGAACAACACAATGGCGACAATGGCGATCGACACGACCGACATGGCACTTTGCAGGGTGGGGCTGCCGCCCATTTCGCTGACGAAGGTGTTGTACGTCATGACCGACAGCAGCGGCACGCGGCTGCCCAGCAGCATCGCCAGGGCGAAGTTGCCCACCACCAGCGTGAACACCACCAGCGCGTTGACCAGCACTGCGGGCAGCAGCACCGGCACCAGAACCCGCAGCTTGGTCAGGAAGGGCGGCGTGCCCAGGCTCAAGCCCGCTTCTTCCAACTGGCCGTCAAACCCGCGCAGCGCGGCCAGCACGCCCAGGTAGATATACGTGTAATAGACGAGCGTCATGGAAAACACCATGCCCGTCCAGCCGTAGAACGAGGGCAGCGATATGCCCGCGTCGCCCAGAAGATTGGTCAACAGGCCGTTGTTGCCCAGGATCAGCAGCCACGACTGGCCCACGATGATCTCGGGGATCACGATGGTCAGCACCGGCAGGATCGCCACCAGATTCTTCAGCGGGAAGTCGTAGCGCGCCACCATGTAGGCGAATGGCACGCCCACCAGCACCGTGCAGGTGGTGACCGCCAGCCCCAGGATCAGCGTGTTGCCGAACGCCTCCAGGTATTGCGAGTCCGCCAGCAAGGCCTTGAAGCCTTCCATCGAAAAGCCGCCGTCTTGTCCGGTGACGCTGTTGCCGAACAGCACGCCCAGCGGATACAGCACGAAGAACAGCAACAGGACCAGACTGATCGCGGTCAGGATGCCCCAGGGCCACCATTTGATTTTCATGGCGTGCCTGCCCTTAAGCGTTGACGACGCGGCTGTCTGCGGGGATCAGCACCTGCACGGCTTCGCCGGGCTGGAACTGCGCGACCATATTGCCCGCATGCAATTCAACGCGGATCTCGGACCCGTTGTCCAAGGCGATGCGATAGGCCGTCTTGAACCCCAGATACTGACGGCGCAGCACCTTGCCGGGCAATGTGTTGGGCACATAGGGCGCGGGGGCCATCAGCGCCAGTTCCTCGGGCCGGGCAATCAGCACACCATTGGCGTCCAGTTTGGCGCTGCCTTGCATGCCATCGAAGTCCAAGCCGCAAAGCTCGTAACGGACGTGGCCGTCAGGTGCGCCCGCCAACCCGTTTCGGGCCGGCACCGGAATCACGTTGGCCGACCCGATGAAGTCCGCCACATAGGCGTTGACCGGCGTGCCGTAAAGTTCTTCGGGTGTTCCCAGCTGCGCGATGTTGCCATGATCCATGATGGCGATGCGGTCGGACATGGCCAGCGCCTCTTCCTGGTCGTGGGTGACGAACACGGTGGTGATGCCCGCTTCGCGCACCAGGTCCAGGATGACGTCTCGCATCTGCAAGCGCATCTTGGCGTCCAGGTTGGACAAGGGTTCGTCCATCAACAGCACACGCGGGCGGATCACCAGCGCGCGCGCCAGGGCCACGCGCTGGCGTTGTCCCCCGCTCATTTGCGCGGGATAGCGATCGGCCAGCGCCAGCAAGCCCACGTTGTCCAGGGCTTCGTTGACGCGCCGCGTGACTTCAGCGCGTGCCACGCCGCGCGCACGCAAGCCGTAGGCCACGTTGTCGAAAGCGGTCTTGTCGGGAAACAGGGCGTAGTCCTGAAACACCATGCCGATGTCGCGGCGGTGCGCCGATACATGGGTCACGTCGTCCTGGTCGAACAGCAGGCGCCCGCCGTCGGGCGCATAGAAGCCGGCAATGCAGCGCAACAAGGTGGTCTTGCCGCAGCCGCTGGGTCCCAGCAGCGTGTAGAACTCGCCGTCTGGAATATGCAGCGACAGATTGCGCAGCACTTGCTGCCCGCCGAAAGTTTTGACGATGCCGTCTACCGTGATCGATGCCATGTTGAGTTCCTGCTTAGGTTCCCGGCATCATAGGAATGGGTTCCGTGGGCGACCAGCAGTGTTTTTTAAGGCATGGCGTTAGATTTTCTAAGAGGTCGGTGTCGCCGCTATCCCCTAGAATGCGGCTGAACAGGGCAGGTGACAGGCCAAGGCCGCGCCGCCGATAAGTACATAACAAGGGAAAACGTGGGAAAGAGCAGCACAGACTTGTGCCTGGCCAGCGCCCGGGCGGGCGTCCGCTGACATGGCGGGGCAGAGCCTGCCGCCATTGAAGGCCTTGCGCGTCTTTGAAGCCGCCGCGCGTTTGCGCAGTTTCACGGCGGCAGCCGACGAACTCAGCATCACGCATAGCGCCGTCAGCCAACAGATCCGCATACTTGAAGAGTATGTGGGCCAGCCGCTATTCGCCCGCGAAGCGCGCGGCGTGGCCCTGTTGCCTTGTGCCCAAGCCTATTTTCCGGAAGTACAGGCCAGCCTGGAACGCATCGCCGCCGCGACGGCCAAGCTGAAGTCGCCCGCTTACGGCGGCGTGCTGCGCGTGTGCGCGACCCCGTCGCTGACCATGAAATGGCTGATCCCGCGGCTGTCGACCTTTCAGGCGCAGCATCCGGGGATCGACGTGCAATTGAGCACGCAGGCTCGCCCGTTCCTGGACCGGGGCGGCGACTCCGGCAGCGATGTGTTGATCCGGCATGGTTTCATGGCGCAGTCGGACTTGGCTTGCGTGCATTGCCTGGATGATTTTCATGTGCCCGTGGCGTCGCCGCGTTTCATCGAGCGCAATCGCCTGAGCACGCCGGCGGATTGCCTGGGCCATCCGTTGCTGAAGATATCGGGAGGCATGGACCACTGGCCGCGCTGGTTCGCGCTGGCCAAGGTGGACGTGCCCGCCCAACTGCCGGGGCCGGTGTTCGATCACCAGTTCCTGTGCATGCAAGCCGCCATGAACGACCTGGGCATTGCCCTGGCGCCATGGAGCCTGCTGGAAGACGATATCCGCGCCGACCGTTTGCGGCCGCTGTTCGCGCAGCCACAACTACCCAATGCCGGCATCCATGCGCTGTATCGGCAGGACGGCCCAGCGGCGGCGTCGGCGCAACGATTCATCGCCTGGCTGTGCGCGCAGCAGCACGGCTTGCCCCATCCCGAATAGACAAGGACTCTTATGCTTCACACTTCAACGGCCGCCGGCTTGCAATGGCAGGGCGTCGCGCCTCCGCTGGCGCTGTCCGATTACCGGGTCATTGCGTTCGACATGGATTCCACGCTTATCTCGATCGAGACGCTGGATGAAATGGCTGATCTGATGGGCAAGAAGGCCGAGGTAGCGGCATTGACCGAAGCCGCCATGCGCGGCGATATCGTCGATTACAAGCAGAGCTTGCGCGACCGCGTGGCGTTGCTGGCCGGCATGCCCGAGCCGCTGCTGGATGAGGTCTACACGCAGCGCGTACGAATCAATCCAGGCGCCGAGACGTTGATTGCGGCCTGCAAGGCAGCTGGGCTGACCTGCCTGCTGGTGACGGGCGGATTCACCTGCTTCACCGACCGTCTGCGTGTGCGTCTGGGGCTGGACGATGTGCGTGCCAACGTACTGGAAACAGTGGATGGCCGTTTGACCGGCCGCTTGCTGCCGCAGGCGTGGGGCGATATCTGCGACGGCGAGGAAAAGCGTCGCAAATTAGTGGAAGTGTGCGCGGCACGCGGTGTGGGACCAGAGCGCGCGATTGCCGTGGGAGATGGGGCGAATGATCTGCCGATGATGCGTGCGGCAGGCCTGTCGGTGGGCTATCACGCCAAGCCGGCGGTGCGGCGTGAAGTGAACGTGGCGATCGACGACGGGGGCCTGGATCGGCTATTGGAATTGTTTAAGACCGTCCACGCAAGCTGAGTCCGTCTTATATACATAAATCGGATTGATCCTATATATAAATAAGCGTAGTCTGATTGACAACATAGATACATGCTCTTATGGCGGCGAATCGCACGGACGACGGCCGAATAGTGGCGTAGTTGGCTGTCAAAGGTAAAGTTCTGCGCGGCGACGTCGTAATGAAGGATAAGGAAGGCACGCCCGCCTTCCGCGCCTTGCCTACGCTCTGGAGTCGTCATGACTATTCGCAGATTGGTGCGTGCGTTGTCTGTTATTTCGTTGCTGGCCCCTGCGGTGGCCAGTGCCAATGGCGGGATGATCCGCTTTTCAGGCGCTATCGTGGAATCGGCGCAGTGCAAAGTCGACGCGCAGGGCAGTACGCCGCGTGCGGTGACCCCTCGGGTCAGTTGCCCCGCTCCGGCCGGCCGGCCGGGCGCGCGCACAGAGAACATCGTCAAAGTCACGACAACCGCCTTGCCGCCAGTGGCAGGCCAGAATGGCGGCCCACCACGGCAGCACCGCATCGTGACGCTGGAATACCTTTGACGCGAGCGGGTCAGATCAGGCCGCGGATCTCCACGGCCGGGTCCACATCAGCTTCGTAGTCCACCCCTTCGATCTCGAAGCCGAACAAGCGCAGGAAGTCCTGCTTGTAGCCCGCGAAATCGGTCAGCTGATAGATGTTGTCGCTGGTGACCTGGGTCCAGAGTGCTTGCACCTGCGCTTGCACTTGCGGATCCAGTTCCTTGTAGTCGGCGCGCAGACGGCCGTCGGTGTCCAGGATGGGGGTATCGCTGCACAGGCTGTCACGGTACAGGCCGTAGACCTGTTCAATGCAGCCTTCGTGCGTGCCCGCTTCTTTCATGATCTTGAACAGCAGCGACAGATACAAGGGCATCATCGGAATGGCCGAGCTGGCTTGCGTGACCACGGCCTTCAGCACCGAGACGCGGGCGTCCCCGCCGCGCGCGGCCAGTTTGGCGCGAATATCCAGCACCTTCTGGTCCAGATCCTTCTTGGCGGCGCCGATCGAGCCGTTCCAATAGATGTCGTGCGTGATCTTTTCACCCAGGTACGTGAAGGCGGTGGTCGTGGCGCCTTCGGCCAGCACGCCCGCTTCCAGCAGCGCGTCGATCCACATCTGCCAGTCCTCACCCCCCATCACGGCGACGGTGGCATCGATTTCGGCTTGCGTGGCCGGTTCCAGCACGGATTCCTTGACCACTTCGCGGTCGGTATCCAGGCCACGCAGATTCACGGCGTGCCCGATCGGCTTCAGCGTGGAATTGAAGACCTGGCCCGTCTTGGGGTGGGTGCGGCGCGGGGCGGCCAGGCTGTAGATCACCTGATCGATCTGGCCCAGATCCGCCTTGATCGCGGCAATGGTCTTTTGCTTGATCTCATCCGAGAAAGCGTCGCCGTTGATGCTCTTGGCATACAGCCCCTCGGCTTCTGCGGCCCGGTGGAACGCGGCCGAGTTGTACCAGCCTGGCGTGCCCGCCTTGGCCGCGTCGGCGGGACGCTCGAAGAATACGCCGAGCGTCTGCGCGCCACAGCCGAATGCCGCACTGATGCGGGCAGCCAGGCCATATCCGGTCGATGCGCCCAGCACCAGCACCCGCTTCGGGCCGCCAGCGATCGGGCCTTGCGCCTTGACGTAGTCGATCTGGTGCTTCACGTTGGCTTCGCAGCCGACGGGATGGGTGGTGACGCAGATGAAACCGCGCACGCGGGGCTTGATGACCATAAGGACCTCACTGGGGGAAGTGCGAAATGCTGGGGAAATGCCGGATATCGGGCGGCGGCGCGTGAAAGCGCAAAAAGCGACCAGCATTGTACGGGAGCCGGCTCGCGAGCGCTGCCGAGCCGGCTTTTCGTTACCGGTTTGCCGCTTAGCGGACGCTGGCTTTCGCCGGTGTCGCGCGCACGGCTTGCCCGCGCCGCCATTCGACCAGGCCGATGCCAATGCCGCTGGCGCAGATGATCGCGATGCCCAGCCAGGTCAGCGGGTCGGGGAAATGGCCCCAGACCAGCCAACCCACCGATGTTGCGCTGATGATTTGCAGGTAGATGAAGGGCGCCAGCGTGGAGGCGGGCGCGCGGCGGTAGGCCGCGATCTGGAACAGATGGCCGACGCCGCCCGTGACGCCGGTGGAGATCAGCAGGAACCAGTCGAACGCCGACAGCGATTGCAGCACGGGCAGGGCGGCAGGCAGGACAAAGGGCAGGGACAACGTCAGGCAGGCGGTGCCCACCGCGCCGCTCCAGATCAGGGAGGTGAACGGATCGTCGCCCGCGACGCGCCGCGTGGCGATGAACTGGGCCGCAAAGCAACAGGCCGTCAGCAAGCCGAAGATCGTGCCGATGGGGTGCAGGCCGCCGCCAGGACGGATCACGATGATCACGCCGATAAAGGCGATGCCCGCGGCGACGAAGCGCGACAGGCGGGCGGGTTCCTTCAGCACCCAGGGCGCCAGCGACAAAACCAGCAAGGGCGCCAGGAAGTTGATGGCGGTGGCTTCGGCCTGTGGAATGTAGCTGAGCGTGGTGAAGAACATCAGCGTGGCCAGAAACATCGAGCCGCCGCGAATCAGTTGTTCACGCGGGCGGTTGCTGCGCAGCACCGCCGTGCCCTTTGTCGGCAGCACCAGGGCCAGCACCAGGATCAGATGCACGACGTAGCGGAACCAGGACAGCACCAGCAAGGGCACGCCCGCGTTCATGACCCACTTTCCGCTGGCGTCCAGACAGGATAGCGTCCACATCGATAGCACCAGCAGCACGATACCGACGAGCGGCCCGCGAGAGGCGGGCGCGGCGGCTGGCGGGCGACCGTGATCGGCCGGGGGCATGGACAGGCTCCTAATGGGGGAAACAGGCGGCTGCCATGATACGCTCATCCCGCCGGGGGAACAGGCCAATGATAGAACTACGCAACATCGAAACTTTTTTCTGGGTCGCCACGCTGGGCAGCTTTCGCGCCGCGTCGGACAAACTCAACACCACGCAACCCGCCGTCTCGCAGCGCATCGCCTCGCTTGAGGCCGATCTGGGCGTGCGGCTTTTCGAGCGCGACGCGCGAGGCGTCAAGCTGACCGCCAAAGGGCATGAGCTACTGTCGCACGCCGAGCGCATGCTACAGGTGCGCCGCGACATGTTTGAAGCCGCGCGTGAGCAGAACGTGATGACGGGCACGGTGCGCATCGGCGTGGCCGAGACCATTGTCCAGACCTGGCTGCCCACGCTGATTGAACTGATCCATACGACCTATCCGGCGCTGGTGCTGGAGATCGAGGTCGATACGACCTACGTGCTGCGCTCGCACCTGATGTCGCGGCAGATCGATCTGGCCTTCCTGATGGGGCCGGTGCTGGAGGCGCGAGTGGAAAATCTGCCGCTATGCACCTATCCGCTGGCCTGGGTGGCCAGCCCGACGCTGGATCTGGGGCCAGAGCCCTTGACGCTGGAACGCATCGGCAAGCTTCCCATCATCACCTACCCGTCCAACAGCGCACCGTATCGCGTCGTGCGCGACATGCTGACGCGCGCGGGCGTGTCCTCGCCACGCATGTATGGCAGCGCGTCAATGTCGATGGTGGTGCGCATGACGCAGGATGCGATCGGCACCAGCGTGATCGCGCCCGTCTTCCTGGGCAAGGAACTGGCGCGCGGAGAACTGCGTATCCTGCGCGTCGAGGCCGATCCCTTGCCGGAACTGAGTTTCACCGCGACCTGGGTGCAGGGGCCGGACAGCCATGCCGTCCGCGTGATCGCGCAGATGGCGCAAAAGGTCGCGGCGCAGGCTGAGGGCGGCGTTCTGGTCTAGGTGTTTTCCCCTGGTCGTTGTGCGCCGACTGGGACTGGAAGGCAATTGGCGGGGCCAAGCAAGGCGAACAATGTCGCCCGCAAACCCGCGCCAGGCCGTCATCTTGGAAAAATTCCGCTAGCGATTCGAGCGAGACCCAAGAAATATTTATACCCCCACATCGCAACATACGATTGGACGCTGCCGGTCCCTGACGATGCAATGGCGGCACATCAATATGCAACGCCTGGATACACAGCGCGGGGGAAAAGCATGAATAGGCATCTGATTCAACATTGGACGCAGGCGGCGGCTGTTTGGCCGTGCCGCGCGCTCGACTCCCGACCCTGATTCCCGATTCCTAACCGCGTGCGACCAGGGTAACGGGATCCCGCGCGCGACAGACCATCCCGCCAGCCAGGAGTTTTGTCCATGAAGAAGTCTCTTGTTTTCGCCGCCGTTGCCGCCAGTTTGCTGGCCGGCACTGTCCAGGCGCAAGATCTGCCCAAAACCCAGTTGAAGGTCGTGGGAGGCCTGTCCAACCTGACCGCTTACAACGACTACGAAAAGCCGTTCTGGACCAAGACCATTCCCGAGTTGTCGAAGGGGCAGGTCACGGCCGATATCAAGGGTTTCAACGAAATGGGCCTGAAGGGTCCTGAGTTGCTGCGCCTGATGTCGCAGGGCGTGGTCGAATTCGGTACCGCCACCTTGTCGTACTTCGCCAGCGACAATCCGATCAACGAAGCAATCGACCTGGCTGGCCTGGCGCCTGACGTCAAGACCGCGCGCGCCGTCACCGATGCGTTCGAGCCCGTCTACGCCAAGCTGTACGGCGAAGGCAGCAACGTCAAGCTGTTGGGCATCTCGACCTACCCCGCGCAAGTGCTGTTCTGCAATGCCGAGATCAAGAGCCTGGCCGACATCAAGGGCAAGAAGGTTCGCACCAGCAGCCGCACGACCGCTGAGTTCGTCGAAGCGTTGGGCGGTTCCAGCGTCACGATGGCCTTCGGTGAAGTGGTTCCTGCCTTGCAGAACAAGGTTGTTGATTGCGCCATCACGGGTTCGCTGTCGGGTTATTCGGCCAAGTGGTACGAGGTGTCGACCCACCTGGTCGCGTTGCCGATCAACTGGAACCAGCAGATCCATGCCGTCAACCAGAAGGCCTGGGACAAGCTGGATCCCGCCGTGCGCACCTTCCTGCAAGCCAACGTGAAGACGTTGGTCGACAACATCTGGGAAGGCGCCGCGCGCCAGACGCAAGAAGGCTATGACTGCAATACGGGTGCCGCCGCTTGCCCGTTCCCCGTCAAGGGCAAGATGGTTCTGGTGGAACCCTCCGAGGCTGACCGTGCCTTGCTGAAGAAGGTTGCCCAGGAAGCCGTGCTGCCCAAGTGGGCCGCGCGTTGCTCGGCGCAGTGCGTCAAGGACTTCAACGCCACCATTGGCAAGACGTTGGGCCTGACCGCCAGCAAGTAAACGCCGCAGAGCACGCCGCCGCCCAGTGCGGCGGCGCGTTCACCGGCTTGTGATACCGGGCCTTGCCCGTAAAGGTTTTATCCATGACCCAAACCGAACACTTCCGCCTGCTGGGCGGCCTGTTGCGGCGTGCCGAGAGTTTTTCTCGCGTGGCCGTATGGGCCGGCGGCGCTCTGACCGTGGCCAGCGTGCTGCTGATCTCCTTTGATGTCCTGGCACGCAAGTTCCTGGGCTTCACGACGGGTGGCGCGGACGAATTGTCCAGCTACGCCTTTGCCATCAGCACTTCCTGGGCGCTGGCGTTCGCCACGTTGCAGCGCGCCAATGTGCGCGTTGACGTGCTCTATCAATACCTGCCGGTGCGACTGTCCGCCGTGCTGGACTGGATTTCCATGGTGGCGATGGCCGTCTTCATGGTGTTCCTGACGTACTACGCCTATGACGTGGTGCAGACATCATGGGCACAGAAGTCCGCGGCCAATACGCCGCTTGCGACGCCACTGTGGATCCCGCAAGGATTGTGGCTGCTGGGCCTGGCCTGGATGTGCATTACGGTCGCCTTGATGCTGGCGCGTGCTTCCGCCGCGTTGGTCACGGGTGACATCGAATTGGTCAAGCAGATCTGCGGCGTGCGTTCGGCGCAGGAAGAAGCTGACGAAGAAGCCGCCGCGGGCGAGCGCATGGTGAAGGGAGAGGCCGCATGATTTCCACCGCATTGACCTTATTGCTGGTGCTGATCGGCCTGTCCATTCCGGTGGGCGCGGCGCTCGGCGTGCTGGGCCTGATCCTGGATCCGCTGTTTTCGATGCTGCCGCTGTCACGTGCCATCGGCGAGATTTCGTGGAGCTCGAACAATGAGTTCCTGCTGGTGGCGATTCCGCTGTTCATCATGCTGGGTGAAGTGCTGCTGCGCGCAGGCTTCGCCGAACGCATGTACGGCGCGATGAGCCTGTGGCTGTCTTGGCTGCCGGGTGGCTTGATGCACGCCAACATCGGCGCATCCACCCTGTTCTCGGCCACTTCGGGTTCCAGCGTGGCCACCGCGGCCACGGTGGGCACGGTCGCCATTCCGCAGATCCGCAAGTATGGCTACAACGAACCGCTGTTCCTGGGCAGTCTGGCCGCGGGCGGAACGTTGGGCATCCTGATTCCGCCGTCGATCAACCTGGTCATCTATGGCGTGCTGACGAATTCGTCCGTGCCCAAGCTGTACCTGGCCGGCATCATCCCGGGCTTTGCGATGGCGGCGTTGTTCATGCTGACCGTCGTGATCGCTTGCGTGGTCAAGCCCTCGTGGGGCGGCAAGAAGATTCAGGCATCGTGGGGCCAGCGCCTCGCCAGCCTGGTGCATCTGGCACCGCCGATGGGCATCTTCTTCCTGGTCGTGGGCTCCATCTATGCTGGCTTGGCCACGCCGACGGAAGCCGCCGCGCTGGGCGTGCTGGGCGCCTTCATCCTGGCGGCCTGGTTCCGCCGCCTGACCTGGACCATGCTGCGCGAGGTTCTGGAAGGCACGATGCGTTCGACGGCGATGATCATGCTGATCGTCCTGGCGGCCAGCTTCCTGAACTTTGTCATGTCCGCCACGGGCTTGACGGACGCGCTGACCAAGTCGATCACCGGCCTGGGGCTGTCTCCCGGTTGGATGTTGCTGATCGTGGTGATCTTCTATCTGGTGCTGGGCTGCTTCATGGAAACGCTGTCCATGATGATCACGACGATCCCCATCGTCGCGCCCATCATGATCGCGCTGGGCTATGACCCGATCTGGCTGGGTATCGTGATCATCATCCTGGTCGAGGCCGCGCTGATCACGCCGCCTGTCGGGCTGAACCTGTTCGTGGTGCAAAGCCTGCGCAAGAGCGGCTCCATGAGCGCGGTCATCGTCGGCAGCCTGCCGTTTGTCGGCGCCATGTTCGTGATGCTTGCCTTGCTGGCGTTCTGGCCCGACGTGGCGTTGTGGCTGCCGCGCGTGTTTGGCTGATTCTTTTATCCGAAACGGCAGCGGCCCGCTGCGGCCGCACCGTTGCCCACTCGTTATTTCCGCAGGACTGATATGAAAGCCGTATTCAACATCGACGACGCCAATCCCCGCCAGGTGGAAGTGGACTTCAACACCCTGATCGTGGCCGGCTGGGCCGGGCGCGACATCGCCGCCATCGAGCACCACATCGAAGAGCTGGCCGCCATCGGCGTGCCGCGCCCGACCAGCGTGCCCCTGTACTACCGCATCGCCGATAACCAGCTTACCCAAGCCGAAAGCGTGCAAGCCGTGGGCGAGGAATCGTCGGGCGAGGTCGAGACTTTCGTGTTCGCCGTGGACGGTGAAATGTACGTCAGCATTGCGTCCGACCATACCGATCGCAAGCTGGAAACGGTCAGCGTGGCCATGTCCAAGCAAGTCTGCGTCAAGCCCGTGGCCACCTCGGCCTGGCGCTTGGCTGACGTGGCTGAGTATTGGGATGAACTGGTCATCCGTTCCTACATCGTTGAAAACGGCGAAAAGGTGCTGTACCAGGAAGGCCCGTTGTCCACGCTGCGCACGCCGCAGGACCTGATCGCCGGCTACACCGGCGGCGCGGCTGTGTTGCCGCAAGGCGCGGGCATGACCTGCGGCACGGTGGGCGCCATTGGCGGCATTCGCGCCGCGGCGGACTTCACCATGGAACTGTTCGATCCGCGCCGTCAACGCACGCTCAGCCACCGCTATCATGTTGAATCGCTGCCCGTGGTGGCCTGATTCCGCTAGCGCGCAGCATTGATCGTCAGGCGCACCTTTTGCGGGTGCGCCTGTCCGCACTTTTACGCCGCAAGACGGCACTAGGACAATGATGGCTTCGACCTTGAATGAACTGACTCTGGCCCTGAGCGAAGGCCGTACCAGCGCTGTGCAACTGACCGAAGCCGCCTTGGCGCGCGCTCAGGATCAGGCGGGCGAGGGCGCTCGCGTGTTCACCAAGTTGTATGCGGAATCGGCGTTGGCTCAGGCGCGCGCGTCCGATACCCTGCGCGCGGCCGGCATCGTCCGCTCGGCGGTGGAAGGTTTGCCCATCAGCATCAAAGACTTGTTCGACATCGAAGGCGAAACCACGATGGCCGGCTCGGTGGCCCGCGAAGGGGAGCCGGCGGCTGAAGAGAATGCTGAAGTCGTGCAACGTCTGATCGCGGCGGGCGCCGTCATCATTGGCCGTACCAACATGACCGAATTCGCGTATTCGGGCCTGGGCATCAACCCCCACTACGGCACGCCGCTGAACCCGTATGACCGCGCCACGGGCCGCATCCCGGGAGGCTCGTCCTCGGGCGCCGCCGTGTCGGTGGCCGATGGCATGGCCGTGGCTGGCATCGGTTCGGACACCGGTGGTTCCGTGCGCATCCCGGCCGCGCTGTGCGGTCTGACGGGCTTCAAGCCCAGCGCGTGGCGCGTATCCATGACGGGCGTGCTGCCGCTGTCCGCCAATCTGGATTCCATCGGCCCCATCGCCGCCAGCGTGCGCTGCTGCGCCGAACTGGACGCCATCCTGTCGGGTGACGGTGGCCCGGTGCCGGAAGCGCTGCCGCTGCGTGGCCTGCGTCTGGCGGTGCCGACCACATTGGCGTTGGACGCCATGGAAAAGCACGTGGCCGACAGTTTTGCCGCCACCGTGTCGCGCCTGAAGGACGCCGGCGCGCTGGTCGATGAAATCGCCATCCCCGAATTCGCTGAACTGGGCGCCATCAACAGCAAGGGCGGTTTCACCGCCGCGGAAGCCTGGGCCTGGCACCGCGACCTGATTGCGCGCGCCGGAAAGCGCTACGACCAGCGCGTGGTGTCGCGCATCATGCGCGGACAGGACATGAGCGCGGCTGACTATCTGGACCTGCTGGATGCCCGCGAAGCCTGGGTGGCCGCCGTGGACCACCGCATCGCGGGATACGACGCCTTGATCATGCCGACCACGCCCATCGTGGCGCCGGCAGTGGCAGACCTGACGGCATCGGACGACGCTTATTACGCGGCCAACGGCCTGATCCTGCGCAACCCCACGCTGATCAACTTCCTGGATGGTTGCGCATTGTCGCTGCCGTGCCATGCCGAAGGCACGGCGCCGGTGGGTCTGATGATCGCCGGCAGCAACGGCGCGGATCGCCGCATTCTGGCGATCGGCCTGTCGGTTGAAGATCTGCTTGCCGGACGTTGATCGTCCGGGCTTTCCACCACCCTGTAATGAGAGGATTTCCATCGTGTCGGCCGACGTAGTACGCAATAGTGTCGAGCTTGCCCGCCAAGCGCGTTTGGACGCGCGCAGCGGGCGGCTGACCGGACCCACCGCGAATCTTGCACCGGGGCATGTGCAGGCCAATCTGGCCATTCTGCCGCGTTCGCTCGCGGCGGAATTCCTGCATTTCTGCCAGCGCAATCCCAAGCCATGTCCGTTGTTGGCGATGTCCGAACCCGGGAACCCGGCCTTGCCGGAACTGGGCCAGGATATCGATATCCGCACCGACGTTCCGCGCTACCGGGTCTGGCAGAACGGCGAATTGGTGGCGGAACCCACGGATGTGCGCGATATCTGGCGCGATGACCTGGTGTCATTCCTGATCGGCTGCTCGTTCTCATTTGAAGAGGCGATGCTGGACAACGGCCTGCCCGTGCGTCATATCGAGCAGGGTTGCAACGTGCCGATGTACCGCACCAATATCCCGACGCAACCTGCTGGCGCGTTCAGCGGGCCGTTGGTGGTCTCGATGCGGCCCTTGAAGGCTGCCGATGCGATCCGCGCCATCCAGGTCACGTCGCGCTTCCCATCGGTGCATGGCGCCCCTGTGCATATCGGTGATCCGGCGTTGATCGGCATTGCGGATATCAACCGCCCGGATTACGGCGACGCCGTGGACATCCGGCCGGGAGAAATGCCGGTGTTCTGGGCCTGCGGCGTGACGCCGCAGTCCGTCGTGGCATCGGTACGGCCCGAGTTCTGCATCACGCATGCGCCTGGGCACATGCTGGTGACCGACCTCATCAATAGTCGGATGGCAATGCTGTAGAAAAGCCGGCCGTGCCAAGAAAAAGCCCATCGCTTGCGATGGGCTTTTTCATGCGGCCGGGGGTAGGCCTTGATACGGGCGGAGCTTAGAAGATGTGGCGGAAGCCCACGGCTGCGCCGACCTGATTGCTCTTGCCGGCGATTTCGCCGCTGGCGGCATCGCTGACCTTGTTCCAGTCCACGGTGCCATAGACTTGCGAACGCTTGGACAGCGCGTATTCGGCCACGGCAACCAGCGCGTAGCGCTTGCCCTTGTCACCGTCCGAGACCACGTTCTTGCTCTGGTCGTAGTAGCCGGCGCCGGTGATGGCCCAACGCGGGGTGGCTTGCCAGGTCACGCCGGCAAAGTAGCCGTTGTCCTTGCGGTCCAGGGAGGCGGTGGTCGTGCCGCCCATGACGGCATTGACCCAGCCCGTTTCGTCGCGGCCGTTGTAGTAGCCGGCAAACACCTTGGCGCCGTCGAATTGATACGAGGCGTTCAAGTTCCAGACGCGCTGGCGCAGATCCGAATTCGAGGCGTCGTACGTTTGCTGATATGCCGCGCCCAGGCCAAGTTGGCCGACCATGTAGCGCAAGCTGGCGCCGTACTGCGAACCGGCCTTGTGGTCGCCGTAGTCATCGCCATTGGCCCACGACAACGCCAGGGACAGGTCGCCAATCGTGTTGGCGTACTTGGTCATGTTGTTGGTGCGCACGCGGCCCATGGCCGCAGGCATCCAGGCGTTCTGGTCGTAGTTGCCGATGGTCAGCGGGTCGAAGTAGTCGGCCAGCAGATCGTGCATCGGGGTGTTCTGCAAGCCCAGGGTCAGCGTACCGATGCTGCCGCCGTCCAGGCCGATGTAGGCCAGGCGGCCAAACGTCTTGCCAGAGGCAGCCGAGTTGCCGTTCTGCATGTTGAAGCCGTTTTCCAGGCGGAAGAAGGCGCGATTGCCGTTGCCCAGGTCTTCCGAGCCACGCAGGCCCCAACGGCTGTTGGAGATGGCGCCGTTTTCCATTGAGACACGGCTGCCGTCTTGACCGACGCTGCCGGCGCTGGTGCTCAGGTAGCGGATGCTGACGTCGGCGATGCCGTACAGGGTGACGCTGGTTTCTGCCGAAGCCGTGCCGGCGGCCAAGCCGAGGCCTGCGAGGGCGAGGGATAGGGTGATGCGTTTCACTGAGGACTCCTCCTGTGTAGCTGTTTTTTTGATTGCACCGGGCTTGTGGCCTGGTCTGTTGCGCCTGGCGGATCGTCTGGCGCCGGGCCGCTGCACCGACGCTTTGGATAAGCGCGGGTCCGGAGCATTGGCCCAAAAGGTACGACTGCGCCACATTGGTGCAACTTGTTAGCGCCAAGGGATTCTAAAAAAGTTACGGGTTGTATAGGGCCAATTTGGTTTTGGCGTTTTCCCTGGTTTACAGAAGTGGAAAACAGGCGAATATCGGGACAATCGCTGGATTGTTCCAAAAAAAACCCCGTTCAGAGAACGGGGTTCTTGGCGCCGCATGACACTAAAGCGTCATGTGCAGGGGTAGCCAGGTCGCAATGCCGGGCACCAGATACAGCAGCAGCACTGCCAGGATCATCAGGAAGAACATCGGCAGCGAGGCTCGGGCGATATAGGGCAATTCACGTCCGCTCATGCCGGAAAGCACGAACAGATTGAAGCCGACGGGCGGCGTGATCTGTGCCATTTCCACCACGAATACGATGAAGATGCCAAACCAGATCAGGTCGATGCCGGCGGCCTGCACGGTCGGCAACAGCACGCCCATGGTCAGCACCACGATCGAAATGCCGTCCAGGAAGCAGCCCAGAACAATGAAGAACACCATCAGCGCCATGATCAGGCCGAACTGCGGCAGGCCCAGGCCGCCGATCCATTCCGCCAGCGCGCGCGGCAGGCCGATGTAGCCCATCGCCAGGGTCAGGAACTGCGCGCCCGCCAGAATCAGCGCAATCATGCAATACAGCCGGGTGGCGCCCAGCAGCGACCGCATGAAGGCCGAGCGACTCAGAGAACCTTGAAGCGCCGACAGGAGCAATGCCCCCACCACGCCCACGGCCGCTGCCTCGGTGGCGGTGGCGATGCCGGTGTAGATCGAACCCAGCACGGCGCCGATCAGCAGCATCACCGGGATCAAGTGGCGTGAGCGCGACAGTTTCTGCATGAACGACAGGCCAGGATCCGCTGCCGGGACCTGACCGGGATTGCGGATTGCCCACCAGGCGATGTAGCCCATGAACAGCAGGGCCAGCAACATGCCTGGCACGATGCCGGCGATGAACAGCTTCGCGATGGAGACGTCCGCCGCCACCCCGTACACGATCATGATGATCGAAGGGGGAATCAACAGGCCCAGGGTGCCGGCACCTGACAAGGTGCCCAGGATTTTGTCCTCGGGGTAGCCACGGCGAGTCAACTCGGGGATCGTCATCTTGCCGACGGTGGCGCAAGTTGCCGCCGACGAGCCCGATACGGCGGCAAAGATGGCGCAGCCGATCACGTTCGTGTGCAACAGCCGGCCGGGCAGCCGGTTCAGCCACGGAGCCAGACCCTTGAACAAGTCTTCGGACAACCGCGTGCGGAACAGGATTTCACCCATCCACAGGAACAGGGGCAGGGCGGTCAGCGTCCAGCTGGACGAGGCGCCCCAGATCGTGACCGCCATGGCGTCGCCCGCAGGACGGCTGGAGAAGATCTCCATGCCGATCCAGGCCGTGCCAGCCAGCGTCAGGCCGACCCAGACTCCGCAGCCCAACAGCGCGAAGATCGAGACGACCAATAGGGTAATGACAAGAAGTTCATTCATGAGTTTGCTGCGAAGTAGCGGCGGCCAGGCCGCGTGAACGCCGGACCAGTTCGTCGACGAGAGCGATCAGGAACAAGACCGTACCCACTGCCATGCTGATCTGCGGAATCCAGAGCGGCGTGGCGTCGTTGGACGTGGAGATGTCGTTGAACTGCCAGGAGTCGAACGTCAGCTTGATGCTGAAGAACGCGAAAGCGGCGGCCAGCAGGCTGCCAACGGCCAAGGCGAAAATGTCCAGCCTGCGGCTGCCGGCGGGCGCCAGCGAGTTCAAGAGCAGCGTCACGCGGATATGCTCGCCGTGCTTGAACGTGCTGGACAGCGCCAGGAAACCTGCTGCCGCCATGAAATAACCGGCGTACGCATCGGTGCCAGGAATGTTGAAGCTGAGCTGGCGGGCGATGATCGCCGCCAGCACCGACACGAGCACGCCGATCGTGCACAAGCCGGCCAAAAGGCCGGCTGCGCCGTAAAGACCATCTAGAAAGCGGCGCATGAGGCTATCACTGCTTCTTGTAGGCGTCGATCATGGCTTGGCCGTCGGCACCCGCCTTCTTCAGCCAGTCATCCAGCATGCGCTTGCCGATCACTGACAGGCCTTCCTTCAGCTCAACCGTGGGCTTGATGGTTTCCATGCCGTTCTTGGCCAACTCTTCCTGGTACCACTTGTTCTTTTCCTGCGACAGTTTCCAGCCGCGTTCCTCGGCCTGCGCACCGGCCTTCTTCAAGGCGTCCTGCGTGGCGGGGTCCAGTGCATCGAAGGCCTTCTTGTTCACGATGATGGCGTTCTTGGGCAACCAGGCCTGCGTGTCATAGAACTTCTTGATGTACTCGTAGGTCTTCGTGTCGTAGCCGGTGGAAGCCGACGACATGTACGAGTCGATCACGCCAGTGGCCAAGGCTTGGGCCAGTTCGGCTTGCTGCACCGTCACGGGTTGGGCGCCGACCAGTTCAGCGATCTTGGCCGTCACCGGGCTGTAGGCACGCCACTTCAGGCCCTTCATGTCGCTGATCTGCTTGATGTCGCGATTGGCGAAGATGCCCTGGGGCGGCCATGCCACGGCGTACAGCAGGGTCATGCCTTGCGAGGCCAGCTTCTTTTCCAGGAAAGGCTTTTGTGCCTGGTACAGCTTGAACGAGGCGTCGTAGCCGGTCGCCAGGAAAGGCAGGCCGTCCAATTCGTAGATCGGATCTTCGTTGGCGAAGTTGGTCAGCAGGATTTCGCCGATCTGCGCCTGGTTGCCTTGCACCGCGCGCTTGATTTCCGGCGCCTTGTACAGCGACGCATTGTTGTGCAGCTGGATCTTGAGCTTGCCCTGCGACAGCGTGTCCACGTCCTTGATGAAGGTCGTCAGGTTTTCGACATGGAAGTTGCTGGCGGGGTAGGCGCTGGGCAGATCCCATTTGGTCTGGGCCTGTGCGCCCGCGCTGAATGCCAGGATGATGCTGCCAGCCAGCAGCGAGATTTTCTTGTACATGGGTGGTCCTTCTTTGCGAATGGTGAAGACGGGTTGTGCCCGATAGGCATTGCGAAAGAGACGGTCGCGCCACGGGTGCGCGGCTTGAAAACCGTGCCATTCTAGGGTGTTGCGGGGCAACAACGCGCACAAAAAACGTGGTTTTACGGGTTAATCCTAGGCTGACTGACACTTGATCGTTGAAGGTTCAATCTTTGTGGAAAAGGGACGCACCGGCACATTCAAGCGCTGGTTTTTCTTCTAAGATTGCGGGATCGAAAACGCAGTGCAGAGGCCCGTGTGAATTTCGTTTTCCGCCGTGATGAGTTGCTGGTCGAAGAGACGTCCAGCGTGTTGCCGGATACGGCGTTGTGTGTACGCATTGGCTTGGCGCCCGCCGCCTTGCAGCCGGTGTGGATCGAGCCCGAGTCTCCGTATCGCACGGTGCATGTCGACCCTGGCCTGGAAGCGCCGGAAGGCTATGCCTTCAGGAAGTTGCGATCGTTGTTCGGTGTGTTGGACGACGAACGCATGGCCGTGGCGGGCCGGGCGTATCAGATTGCCGAATGGGCGCGCACCCACCGGTTCTGTGGCGTTTGCGGCACGCCGGCCGAGCGTGTCGCGCATGAGTTCTGCCTGCGTTGCCCGTCCTGTGGCTTCTCGGCGTATCCGCGCATCTCGCCCGCGATGATGGTGTTGATCCGAAAGGGCGACAGCATTCTGCTGGCCCGGCACACCACCACCGCCACGTCCCGCTATACGGCGCTGGCTGGCTTCGTCGAACCCGGCGAGAGTATCGAGCAGACCGTGCACCGCGAGGTTTTCGAGGAAGTGGGCCTGAAGGTGGGCAATTTGCAGTACTTCGGCAGCCAGCCCTGGCCATTTCCGCATTCGTTGATGGTCGCGTTCACGGCCGACTACGTATCGGGCGACATCCGGGTGCAGGAAGACGAGATCGCGGATGCCCGCTGGTTCGGCCCAGGCGACCCGATGCCGGATATCGCGCCTCGGATTTCGATCGCGGGTTGGCTGATCCGCGCCAATCTGCCAATAGGCTGGTCCGCGCCCTAAACCCCGCATTCCTTCCCGAAAATCCTAGGGGATTTCCCTTGAAACGGGGGTTTCAGGCCGTCTGGTGTCTATTTTTTATGGATGAACTATCCATAAATTATTAGTATTTCGCTCAAATCCACTTGGTTTGAGCCTTCCATGAGCCCCACTCTGATCGCATCGTCGTCCCATCTGGCCGGCGGCAGCGCGCCCGACCTGTCTGAAGTCGAGTTCGGGCTGATGATCGCCAGCCATGCGTTTGACCGCTGGACGGTGCGTTGCATGGCGGCGGCCGGCTTGCCCGACCTGACTCCCACGGACGTCATGGTCTTCCATCACGTCTATCACCGTCAGCGCCCCAAGAAACTGGCCGATATCTGCTTCACGCTCAACGTCGAAGACACGCACATCGTCAGTTACGCGCTGAAGAAGCTGGAGCGCTTGGGCGTGGTCCAGGGCGAACGCAGCAGCAAGGAAGTCTTCTATAGCGTCACGCCCGACGGCGCGGTGATCCTGAAGCGCTATGGCGACATTCGCGAGCAATGCCTGACCGCCGGCCTGGATGCGCCAGGCGGAGGCGGACTGGAATTCAGCCGGCAACTGGCGCACACCCTGCGGGCGCTGTCCGGCTTGTACGACCAGGCGGCCCGCGCGGCAACCTCTCTCTGATTCCCATTCGGGCGCGTTCCCGTCATTTGCAATCCGACCGCGGCGGTACGCGCCGCGGCCGTTCGTTTTCAAGGATAGGTATGAAGAAGTGGCAATTCTGGATTGATCGTGGGGGCACCTTTACCGACATCGTGGCGCGGCGCCCTGATGGCACGACGACCACCGCGAAAATGCTGTCGGAGAACCCCGAGCAGTACCGCGACGCCGCCGTGGCGGGCATCCGCAAGCTGCTGGGTGTCGCACCCGGCCAGCCCGTGCCGGTCGAGCAGGTGGAATGCGTGAAGATGGGGACGACGGTTGCGACCAACGCCTTGCTGGAACGCAAGGGCGAGCGCACCTTGCTCGTCACGACGCGGGGGTTCCGCGATGGCCTGCGCATCGCCTATCAGAACCGGCCGCGCCTGTTCGACCGCAACGTCGCGCTGCCCGAGATGCTGTACGAGTCGGTCGTCGAGGCCGATGAGCGCGTGGCGGCGGACGGCGAAGTCATTCGCGACCTGGACGACGCCAGCCTGCGCCAGAGCATGCAGGCTGCCTTTGACAGCGGCATCCGCGCGGTCGCCATCGTGTTCATGCATGCGTGGCACGCGCCTGGACACGAACAACGTGCGGCCCGCATCGCGCACGAGATCGGCTTTACGCAGGTTTCAGCCTCGCACGAAGTCAGTCCGCTGATCAAGTTTGTCTCGCGTGGCGACACCACGGTGGTGGACGCCTATCTGTCTCCGATCCTGAAGCGCTACGTGGATCAGGTGGCGGGCGAACTGCCGGGCATCCGCCTGATGTTCATGCAATCCAGCGGTGGCCTGACGGACGCGCATCGCTTCCGCGGCAAGGATGCCATTCTGTCTGGCCCCGCTGGCGGCATCGTCGGCATGGTGCGCACCAGCGAAATCGCCGGCTTCCCGAAAGTGATCGGTTTCGACATGGGCGGCACGTCCACTGACGTATCGCACTACGCGGGCGAGTTTGAACGCGAATTTGAAACGCAGGTCGCGGGCGTGCGCATGCGCGCGCCGATGATGAGCATCCACACCGTGGCCGCGGGTGGCGGGTCGATCCTGCATTTCGACGGCGCCCGCTTGCGCGTGGGGCCCGATTCCGCAGGCGCCAACCCGGGCCCAGCCTGCTATCGCCGGGGCGGCCCGTTGGCCGTGACGGACTGCAATGTGTTGCTGGGCAAGATTCAGCCGGATTTCTTCCCCAAGGTGTTCGGCCCGGACGCCAATGAGGCGCTGGACCGGGACGCCGTGGTGGAACGCTTCACCGCCATGTCCGACGAGGTGCGCGCCGCAACCGGCCGCGAGATGACGCCGGAGCAACTGGCCGAGGGCTTTCTGGAAATCGCCGTGGGCAACATGGCGGAAGCCATCAAGCGCATCTCGGTGCAGCGCGGCCACGACGTGACGGAGTACGCCCTGACCGTGTTTGGCGGCGCAGGGGGGCAACATGCCTGCCTGGTGGCGGATGCCTTGGGCATGACGACGGTCTTCGCGCACCCGCTGGGCGGCGTGCTGTCGGCCTATGGCATGGGGCTGGCCGACCAGACCGACATGCGCCAGAAGACCGTTGAGAAAGTGCTGGATGCGGGCCTGATGGGTCTGTTGAGAGAAGAACTGGATGAGCTGGCCGGGCAGGCGGTGGGCGAGTTGCGCCGCCAGCATGTGCCGGACGGCGACATCAGCGTCCAGCGCCGACTGCACCTGAAATACCGGGGCACGGACACGGCGCTGGAAGTGGCTTTCTCTGATCTGGAGCAGGCACGCCGCGACTTTGAAGCCGCGTATCGCCAGCGCTATTCCTTCCTGATGCCCAACCGCGAGCTGGTGGTGGAAACCATCTCGGTGGAAGCGACGGGCGGCGGCGAACGGGTTACCGAAACGCCGGTCCCGCGTACCCGCGTGGGTGCTCTGGCGCCGCGTCGCGTCGTCGGGATGTATAGCGGCGGCGAATGGCGCGACACGCCGTTGTTCGTGCGCGAGGACATGGCGGGCGGCGATGTGGTGGCAGGGCCCGCCATCATCTCGGAACCCAATCAGACCACCGTGGTGGAACCCGGCTGGCAGGCCGAACTGACGGCGCAGGACCACTTCGTGATCCGCCGCGTTGAAGTACAAAAGGAACGTCGCGTGGTGGGCACGCAGGCTGACCCGGTCATGCTTGAGGTGTTCAACAACCTGTTCATGTCGATCGCCGAGCAGATGGGCTACCGGCTACAGAACACCGCCTATTCGGTCAACATCAAAGAGCGCCTGGATTTCTCCTGCGCCATCTTCGATGCGCAGGCCCGCCTGATCGCCAACGCGCCCCACATGCCGGTCCACTTGGGGTCGATGGGTGAATCGGTGCGCACGGTCATGAATGCGAATGCTGGCCGCATGATGCCGGGCGACGCCTATGTGGTGAATGACCCGTACCATGGTGGCACGCACCTGCCGGACGTGACGGTCATCACGCCTGTGTTCGATCACGACGGCCGCCAGATTCTGTTCTATGTGGGATCGCGCGGGCATCACGCCGACATCGGCGGCACTACCCCTGGCTCGATGCCGCCGGATTCCAAGACAGTGGAAGACGAAGGCGTGCTGTTCACCAACTTCCAGTTGGTAAAGAACGGTGAATTCCGCGAGCAGGCCGCGCGCGAGATCCTGGGCTCGGGCCGTTGGCCCGCGCGCAATCCGGATCAGAACATTGCCGACATGCACGCGCAGATCGCCGCCAACGAAAAGGGCGTGCAAGAGTTGCTGCGCATGTGCGACCACTTCGGCCTGGATGTCGTGCGCGCCTATATGGGCCACGTGCAGGACAACGCCGAGGAAGCGGTGCGCCGCGTGATTTCCGTGCTGAAGGACGGCAGCTACGAGTATCCGCTGGACAACGGCGCGGTCATTCGCGTGGCGGTGACGGTGGATACCCAGGCGCGTAGCGCGGTGGTGGATTTCACGGGCACCTCGCCGCAGCTGGACAATAACTTCAACGCGCCCGGGGCGATTGCCGTGGCGGCCGTGCTGTATGTGTTCCGCACCATGGTCAACGACGACATCCCGCTGAACGATGGCTGCCTGGTGCCGCTATCGATCATCGTGCCGGAAGGGTCGATGCTGCGCCCCCATTCGCCGGCATCCGTGGTGGCGGGCAACGTCGAGACGTCCATGTGCATCGTCAACGCGCTGTATGGCGCGCTGGGCGTGCTGGCGGCCAGCCAGGGCACGATGAACAACTTCACGTTCGGCAACGCGCGCCATCAGTACTACGAGACCATCTCGGGCGGCACCGGAGCCGGGCCCGTGCGTATTGATGCCGCGGGTCCGCACGACGAAGGTTTCGCGGGTACCTCGGTCGTGCAGGCACACATGACCAATTCGCGCTTGACGGACCCGGAAGTGCTGGAATTCCGGTTCCCCGTGCGGCTGGAGTCCTACGAGATCCGCAAGGGGTCGGGTGGCGCAGGGCGCTATCCGGGCGGCGAGGGCGGTGTGCGCCGCATCCGCTTCCTGGAAGCCATGACGGCGGCCATTCTGTCCAACAACCGCCGGTTCGCGCCGTTCGGTCTGGCGGGCGGGCAGCCTGGCGCGATGGGCCGCAACACGATCGAACGGGTTGATGGCTCCATCGAGGAACTGGGCCCCCAGGACAGCGCTCAACTGCAACCTGGTGATGTGTTCGTCGTGGAAACCCCTGGCGGCGGTGGTTACGGCGCGCAGTAAGGCGTCAACGGTCTCCGGTCCCGCTCAATCGGGATCGGACATCACATCCAGCGCGATATCCGCCTTGTTGCGGCGGTCATATACCCGCAACGTCACGTCCTCGTCCCGGATCTCGAACACGGCGGTTGCCAGCGTGTTCTCGCCATCGGGATCGCCGGGTTCCGTGCGCAGGATGGGCAGGGCGCCCAGGGTGTCGTGCAGGGCGGCAAGCATGTCCGCGCTGCCGGTTTCCGGCGACCAGCCGTCCACGATCCCGTCGATCCGGTTCTGCCGCTCGCGCGACGATTCAGTGATCACTTGCTGCTGACCGCGAGTTTCCCGGTGCACCATGTGATTCGCATGGCCGTAGCGCGTGCCGATGTCCAGGATCGACACGGCGCCAGGCGTGACTTCGGCGCTGATCAAGCGCGGGTCCGACACGCTGCCCAGCGTGTGGTGGAAGCCGCCAGAATGCGGCAGGTCGCGCAGCAGCGTCGTGGCCTGGTCCAGCGTCGTGCAATCCAGCACCGCGCGCGCCAGGAACATGCGGGGCACCCCAGCGTGCCGCTGGCGGGTGCGCAGATTGTTGATGGTCTGCACCAGCCCGGCCCGGTTGGCTCCGAAGGTATGGCCCGGCAGGGAGCCGGGGTAATAGAAACTGAGGTAGCCCGGCGCATCGTCCAGCGCCACATCCACCAGATGGCAGCGGCCATATAGATAAGGATCGCCATCTTCGTTGTGGCCGATCCAGCGGGTGCCGTCCGCTGCCTTCAGCGCGACGGACGTGCAGCCGTCCATGGTGCTGTGCAGCAGGTCGCCTCGGCAATTCCAGAGCAGCACGTCTTCAACCGGCATGCGCAGGCCGTCGGCCAAGCCTTCAAGTTCTTCCCAAATCTCTGGCAGCGCCGCTTGCGCCTGCTGGCCAAGCTCGGTGACATAGGGGTGGCCGCGCCAGGGGCGCAGGGCTTCCCAAGTGGCGCTTTGACTCAAATACACCGACATGATCGGGCGGGCCAGCTTGCCCAGCGCCTGACCAACCTGGCGCCGATTTCCGGCAATGCGGACATATTTGTAGGGCATGGGGATTCTCCGGGTGTCATGGGGATTGTAATTTTTCTAAGCTCTCTCCGGTGGGGACGGATGCGTTAAGATCCCCAATAAGTTGCACCGGTGACCCCGGAGTAGCCTAGGAATCATGCCCCTACAACAACCCCGGGGTGCCGACGGTCCCCAAGAGGAGAGTTTCATGATCAAACGTAAAGTCGCCGCCGCCTTGGTCGGCCTGTCCGTGGCCATGTTCGGCGCCGTCTCCGGCGCGCAGGCCCAAGGCAAGGAATTGGTGGTGGCCACCGATACCGCTTTCGTGCCGTTCGAATTCAAGCAGGGTAATACCTATGTGGGTTTCGACATTGATCTTTGGGCGGCAGTCGCCAAGGAACTCAACCTGAAGTACAAGCTTCAGCCGATGGACTTCAACGGCATCATTCCCGGCCTGCAAACGAAGAACATCGACGCGGCGCTGGCGGGCATCACGATCCGTGACGACCGCAAGAAGGTCATCGACTTCTCGGATCCCTATTACGAAAGCGGCCTGGCCATCCTGGTCAGCGACAAGAATACCGACATCAAGGACGCCAAGTCCCTGGCCGGCAAGACGGTCGCGGTCAAGACCGGCACCGCCACGGTGGACTTCCTGAAGGCTCAGGTGCCGGACGCCAAGCTCAAGCTGTTCCCGAACATCGACAACGCCTACCTGGAACTGGCTACCGGCCGCGTGGATGCCGCCGTGCATGACACGCCCAACGTCCAGTACTACGCCAACTCGGCCGGCAAGGGCCGCGTGAAGGTGGTGGGCACGGTCAAGAGCGGTGACTTCTACGGCATCGCCTTCCCCAAGGGCAGCGAACTGGTCCCGCAGGTGAACAAGGCGCTGGCCACGTTGAAGGCCAACGGCCAGTACGACGCCATCTATGAAAAGTGGTTTGGCAAGAAGCCGTAATTGATGCGGATAGGCTTTGCATTCGGGGCTGCCCACGGGTAATGGCTTCCGGACGTTCCCTCCCGGAACGCCGGGCACCGGCGGACGGCCCCGAGCCGTTTCCGCCACCAGGTGGTCCCACCATGATGCGGCGCTTGATGGCGCCATAGGGGGAATATCGTGGAGTTTGACTGGGGTGTAATTCAAAGCGCGCTACCCAATTTGCTTGAGGGTACGCTGATGACCATCAAAATCACCTTCTGGGGCTTGTTCGGCGGTTTTCTGCTGGGTGCGCTGTCGGGGGTGACGCGGGCCTATGGGCATCCGATCCTGTCGGGCATTGCGCAGGTCTATGTGGCGCTGATCCGCGGCACGCCGATTGTCGTGCAGGTGATGTTCATCTACTTCGCCTTGCCGCTGCTGGCCAATATCCGCGTGGATGCGGAGTGGGCGGCCATCGTCACGCTCATCATCAATTCAGGCGCCTATATTTCCGAGATCGTGCGCGGCGCGCTGCTGTCCGTCCACAAGGGCTTGAAGGAAGCAGGGCAGGCGATGGGCCTGCCGTTTCACAAGATTCTGTTCCATATCATCGGGCCGGTGGCGTTTCGCCGCATGATTCCGCCGTTGGGCAATCAGTGCATCATCAGCTTGAAGGACTCTTCGCTGTTCATCGTGATCGGCGTGGCTGAGCTGACGCGCCAAGGCCAGGAAATCATGGCCAGCAACTTCCGCGCCGTTGAAATCTGGTCTGCCGTCGCGGTCGTCTACCTGATCCTGACCGGCTTGATGGCGCTGAGCCTGCACTTGGTGGAAAAGAGGATGCGCATACTATGAGCATGGTTGAATTTCATAACGTCACCAAGAACTTCGGCGAATCCATGGTGTTGAATGGCATCTCGCTGAACATCGACGCGGGCGAGGTCGTGGTGGTGGTCGGCCCTTCGGGGTCGGGCAAGTCCACGTTCCTGCGCTGTATCAACGTGCTGGAAACCATCAACGGCGGCGACCTGCTGGTCGACGGACTCAGCGTGAAAGGCGATGCTGCCCAGGTGCGCGAGATCCGCCGCGAGGCCGGCATGGTGTTCCAGCAGTTCAACTTGTTCCCGCAGATGACCGCGCTGGAGAACGTCATGTTCGGCCCGGTGCACACGCGCGGCCAGAATCGGGGCGAAGCGCGCAAGCTGGCGGAGGGACTGCTGGACAAGGTTGGGCTGGGCGAACGCATGAACCACTATCCGTCGGAGTTGTCCGGCGGCCAGCAGCAGCGCGTGGCGATTGCGCGGGCACTGGCGATCAAGCCCAAGTTGATGTTGTTCGATGAGCCGACCTCCGCGCTGGATCCGGAACTGCGCCACGAAGTGCTGAAGGTGATGCGCGATCTGGCGGAAGAGGGCATGACGATGGTGGTTGTCACGCACGAAATGGAATTTGCCCGCAAGGTGGGCAGCCGCCTGATTTTCATCGATGCCGGCAAGATCGCGCATGATGGCCCGCCGACCGAATTGCTGACCAACCCGCCCAGCCAACGGCTGAAGGATTTTCTCCAGCACGTGACGTGAGAAACGTGCTGCGGCAATGAAAAAAACCGGCGCTGGCGCCGGTTTTTTATTGCCTGGACACGGATCAATTCCGAGGGACTATCCCTTTACCCGGACGATCTTCTGCACCTGCGGCACGTGCCGGATGGCACGGATGACCTGGGCCAGGTGCTTGCGGCTGTCCACCTGGATTGTCAGGTGCAAGGACACCGTGGATACGGCGTCGTCATGCATCGTGACGTGCATGATGTTGGCATCGGCAGCGGTGACTTCCGCCGCCAGCCGACCCAGCACGCCGCGTTCATTGCGCGTGATGATATCCAGGCGCGTGGCCAGGTGCTTGGCTGTGTGCGCATCCCAGCCCACATTGATCCAGCGTTCCGGTTCGCGCAGGCGTTGACGCATGGCAACCGGGCAGTCGGCCGTATGCACCACCAGCCCATGACCCATGCGCATGCCGGCCACGATCGGGTCGCCAGGAAGCGGGCCGCAGCAAGGCGCCAGCTGTACGGCCTGGCCTTCGTTGCCCTGGATCAGGATGGGGGCGCTGCGCGCCGAGGTCAGTTCATCCACCGCTGCGGCGGTGGTGGCGACCAGTTGATGTTCGGGAGCGAAGCGGCGCGCAACCACGGCGGCCAGACGCTTGCCCAATCCAATGTCAGCCAGAATTTCTTCGCGCGAGCTGGCGCCAGTGCTGCGCGCCAGTTTCTGCCAAGCCGGATCATCGGTGGCCGGCATGGGCATGTGCAGTTCTTGCATCGCCTGGCTAAGCAGCCGTTCACCGAACGCCACCGATTCTTCGTACTTGACGGTGCGCAGGTAGTGGCGGATCTCGGAACGGGCCCGGCCCGTGCGCACATAATTGAGCCATTGCGCGTTGGGACGCGAAGCGGGCGAGGTCACGATTTCCACCGTGTCGCCGCTGTTGAGCTCGGTGCGCAATGGCACGAATTCGCCGTTGATCTTGGCGGCCACGGCCTGGTTGCCGATGTCGGTGTGGATCGCGTAGGCGAAGTCCACCGGCGTGGCGCCACGGGGTAGCGAGATGATCTTGCCGCGCGGCGTGAACACATACACGGCGTCCGGGAACAGGTCGACCTTGACGTGCTCCAGGAATTCGCCGGAATCACCTGTCTGGCTCTGGATGTCCAGCAGCGATTGCAGCCATTGGTGCGTGCGCTTTTGCAGGTCGTTCAGGGTCAGGTCGGCGCCCTTGTAGAGCCAATGCGACGCCACGCCTTCCTCGGCCACATGATGCATGTCGCGCGTGCGGAACTGGAATTCCACCGGCGTGCCGTAAGGGCCGACCAGCGTGGTGTGCAGGGACTGGTAGCCGTTCACCTTGGGAATGGCGATGTAGTCCTTGAACTTGCCGGGCACCGGGCGATACAGCTGGTGCAGCGTGCCCAGTGCCAGATAGCACTCAGGCAGGGTGTGGACGATGACGCGAAAGCCATAGATGTCCAGCACATCGGAAAACGACTTCTTCTGGTCGACCATCTTGCGATAGATACCATAAAGCGTTTTCTCGCGGCCGGTGACTTCCGCTTCGATGCCGGCCGCCGGCAACGAGGCCCGCACGGAATCGGCGATCTTGGTGATGACTTCACGGCGGTTGCCGCGCGCCGCCAGCACTGCCTTGTACAGCACCTGATAACGGTTCGGGTGCATGGCCGCGAAGCACAGGTCCTGCAACTCGCGGAACAGCAAGTTCAGGCCCAGGCGATGCGCGATGGGGGCGTAGATATCCAGTGTTTCGCGGGCGATGCGCCGACGCTTTTCCGGATTCACCGCGTCCAGCGTGCGCATGTTGTGCAGGCGATCGGCCAGCTTGATCAGGATGACGCGGACATCGCGCGCCATCGCCAGCAACATCTTGCGGAAGCTCTCTGCCTGCTGTTCGGCCTTGGTGGCAAAGTCCAGCCGGTCCAGCTTGGACAGGCCATCCACCAGTTCAGCGACTTCAGGGCCGAATTTCTCGGCCAATTCGTGCTTGGCAATGCCCTGGTCTTCCATCACGTCGTGCAGCAGCGCGGCCGACAATGCGTTGACGTCGAGCTTCCAGCCTGCGCAGATTTCCGTGACGGCGATGGGGTGCGAGATGTAGGGCGAACCGCTGGCGCGGAACTGGCCCAGATGCGCCTGATCCGCGAAGCGATAGGCTTCGCGCACGCGCTCTACATCTTTCTTGTCGAGATAGCTGCCGATGATTTCGGTCAGCGGCGCCAGCGAAGCAACCGGCGAAGAAGCGGTTGCGTCCGCCGCTTCTTGTGCGGCGACGGACAGTGGCGCAGAGAGATTTTTATCTTTCTTGCCCGTGCGGCGCCCAAGACGGGAGCCGGCACGTAGTGCGGCAAGCAGACCTGATGAAGCGTACTTCAGCCCCGGAAAAGCCATGCTTGCCGCCCCCCCGAGAGTATCAGGTGGGAACTTTACGCAGCATTTCCACGCCGGTTAGGCCGCCCGCGATTTCGCGCAGTGCAGTGACCGTGGGCTTGTCTTTGCTGTCCAGGCGCGGGGCATGGCCTTGCGCCAACTCGCGGGCACGATAAGTCGCGGCCAGCGTGAGCTTGAAACGGTTGGGGATTTGGTTCAGACAGTCTTCGACGGTAATGCGAGCCATTAGGACACCTGGTGCTGATGGATGATAGGGAGAATGCGTTCGGCTTAGTGCTCGGCCGGGATGCCAAGTTGCGAGAACAACTGGGCATGACGGGCGGCCTGAGACGAAAAGCGCAGCCGCGCGGCACTGACGATTTGTATCAGTTCCGACAAGGCCACGCTAAATTCTTGATTAATAATAACATATTCGCATTCAGGCGCATGGGCGATTTCGCCGCCCGCGGCCATGAGCCGGCGGGCAATGACTTGGGGCGCATCCTGGCCCCGGGCCTTGAGCCGGCTTTCAAGTTCTTCGATGGACGGCGGCAGCACGAAGATGCCAATTGCGCTGGGGAAACGCTGCCGGACCTGGCGGGCGCCTTGCCAGTCGATTTCCAGCAGGACGTCACGGCCTTCGCGCGTGGCGGCGTCGATGCGATCGCGCGGCGTGCCGTAGAAATTGCCGTGCACTTCCGCCCATTCCAGCAGGTTCTGCTCATCGCGCATGTGCTTGAAGTCGTCGGACGTCACAAAGCGGTATTCACGGCCGTCGGCTTCGCCCGGACGGGGCGCGCGCGTGGTGCAGGAGATCGAGAGTTCGATGGAAGGGTCTTGCTGGAGCAAGGCCTTGACCAGGCTGGACTTGCCCGCGCCGCTGGGCGCGACGACCATGAAGACGTTTCCGGAGTTGGCGTGCATGAATATGACTGGCGTGTGATGCTAAGACTCGAAGTCTAGCAAATCGCACGGCGCGGCAGGGGGAAAACCCGCTGTCCGGCCGTGCGATTTGTCATCCTTAGCCGGCCGGCTTGGCCGCAGCCTGGATCAGCTTGCCGCCGGGGGCGGGGGAATCGCTGCCCAACAGATGACCGTTGACCTCGATGCCGTACAGCGAATCGTCCGAGTCATGATATTTGGCCCGTGTCGCCGCGACGGATCCGGCGTAGCGCGGGTCTTGCGGCCGTTCGTGGGCGTTCATGAAATAGGCCACGTCCCAAGCTTCCTGGTCGTTCAGCATGCCGGCCTGGCCTAGCGGCATGTTGGCCTTGATGAAGCCGGCGGCGTTGCCGATCTGATGCATGCCGGCTCCCCAGTTGAAGGAGTCGGGGCCCCACAGCGCCGGGAACACCCAGTGCTTGCCTTGCTTCTGGCCCTGGCCTTCTGCACCGTGGCAGACCGCGCAATATTGGGCATAGACCTCGCTGCCACGCACGTAATCGGCCTTTTGAGCCGGGGCGGGCAGTTTGCGATAGCCCTGACCCTCCAGCACCACGCCGGTGGGCGCCTTGCTGGCCAGCCAGAACATATAGGTTTGCAGCGCCGTCAGCGTGGGGTCGTCCGCGGCAGGCGCCTTGCCGTTCATGCTGAACCGGAAACAGCCTTGCAGCCGTTCGGCCAGCGTATTGACGTGTTGGTTCTTGGCGCGATACGCGGGATACAGCACATAGGCTGCCCACATGGGGGCGGAATCCGGGCGGCGTCCGGCGTCCAGATGGCAACTGGCGCAGTTCAGGTCGTTGCCGACGAATTTACCGGCCATTTGCGGCGTATGCAGGAAGATCTGCTCTCCCTGACGCACGATCTTACCGAACTCGGTGTCGGGCAGAGAGGCGGCCGACGGCGGCGTGAAGGCGGGGCGCGGGTCTGCGGCAAGCGCCGTCATGGCGAAGGTCAGGCCGACGGCGGCGAGTCCCAAGCGGGACAGTGAAAATTGGGTCATTGCTTGGTCCCCTCGGCAGGGCTGCCTTGCGCGGCAAGCAGGTCGGCGGCTTTGGGCAGGCCGGCGTAATAAGCGGACACGGCGTCGATCTCGGCGTCGGTCAGGCGGGTGGCGACGGCGGGCATCAGGCCCAGCGGACCAGGCGGTCGCTGGCCTTGCCGCCAGGCGCGCAATTGACCGGCGATGTAGGCGGCGGGCTGGCCGGCCAGGCCGGGGAAATTGTCGCCGACACCGATGCCGCCTGGGCCGTGGCACTGATTACAGGCGGGCACGTTCTTGTCCCAGGCGCCTCGGGTCGCCAGCCAGGCGCCGGTATCGGCGGGCTTGACCGGATGCATCGCGGTGGCGGCCAGGCGATCGATGTTCAGCGGGGACGGCAGGCCGGCGTAGTAGGCGGCCACGGCTTGCTGTTGCGCCGGGTCCAGCGCCTTGGCGGTGGCGGCCATGACGGGGCTGACACGAGAGCCATTGGCCATGGCTTCGAGTTGCTCTGTCAGGTATTTGGCACCGATGCCCGCCAATTGGGGAAAGCCGGCGGCGGGGTTGCCTTCACCGCGGGCGCCATGACAGGTGATACAGGCGGGTGCGCCATTGGCGCCCTGAGTGCTGATCTGCTTGCCGTCAGGCGCGGCTTGCGCGCTGGCCGCCGTGGCGAATAGCGCTCCAAGCACCAGTGCGCCGGGGAGGGACCGTGGGGTCATGGTTGCCTGCTCCGAGGAATGTTATTGGATTTCGGGTAATAAGCTAATTTCCATAAATTATATAAAGACTTGTGACAGATCAACGCGAAATCGTCCACTTGATTGTGCGCCGCGCCGTTTCTTTTGCTTGCGCGCCATGGCCGGAAAGTGTGTCTTGGCTGCTAACTTTGCTTGCAGCATCGGCGGATTGATTGGGGTAGCATCTCGCCGATTGATAACAAGGAGAATCCGATGCATGCGAACGAGATCGAGCCGCCCCGCGTTGCCTTAGTGACCGGTGCCGGCACCGGAATTGGACGCGCGGTAGCGCTGGAATTGCTGGCCCAGGGCTATCGCGTGGTGTTGGCCGGCCGCCGCCGCGAGCCGCTGGAAGCCACCCGCACCGCAGCGGGAGAAGACGGCGTGCGGGCGCTGGTGGTGCCTACCGACGTGACTGATGAAAACGCGGTGCGCGATTTGTTCGACACGGCGCAGCGTGAATATGGACGGCTGGATGTGCTGTTCAACAACGCAGGGCGTGGTGCGCCCGCGATGCCCATCGAAGAATTGCCGGTGGCAGTCTGGCGCGAAGTCGTCGATACCAATCTGACCGGCATGTTCCTGTGCGCGCAAGCGGCCATCCGCATCATGAAGGCGCAGACGCCGCAAGGTGGCCGGATCATCAACAACGGATCGATTTCGTCGCACGCGCCGCGGCCATTCTCCATTGCCTACACCGCCACCAAGCACGCGGTGACCGGGCTGACCAAGTCAATTTCATTGGATTGCCGGCCCTACGGGATCGCCTGCGGCCAGATCGATATCGGCAATGCCGCTACCGACATGACCGAGCGCATGGCGGCCGGCATCCTGCAAGCGGACGGCAGCACGAAGGTCGAACCGCGGATGGATGTGGCGCATGTGGCGCAGGCGGTTGCCGCCATGGCGCGCTTGCCGTTGGAAGCCAACGTGCAGTTCATGACCATCATGGCCACCAACATGCCCTTCGTGGGCCGAGGTTGAATGCGCGAACAGCCTGCGGCGGGATGCTCCCGTGGCAGGCTGTTTCGTCCCTCAAGAAGGCGCCCGGCAGGCGCCTTTTTTTCGCCCCGATCTTGCCGGAACGACGCTTAGCGTGAAGCTTGAGCCAGCATCTGGCCCTGCGTCGTATCCAGGTAGCGCCGCGCGCCGACGTAGCGCTTGGTCCAGTAGGGATTCTTCATTTCGTCGACCCGCACCTTGGTGCCGCGGCGCGGCGCGTGGACGAACTTGTTCTGGCCGATGTAGATGCCGACGTGCGAGGTCACACCGCGTCCGCGCGTGGCGAAGAACACCAGGTCGCCGGGACGCAGCGCATTCTTGCTGGCCACGGATTGCCCTGCGGTGCGTTGCGCGCGCGCGGTGCGGGGGAGTTCGAGTCCGGCGATTTCGCGGAAGACATACAGGACCAAGCCGCTGCAATCGAAACCCTCGGCGTCGTCGCCGCCCCAGCTGTAGGGAGTGCCGATCGCGTCCAGGCCGGCTTGCACCACGCGGTCACGCAGAGTGGGAACCGTGGGCTCTTGCGCCAGGCGCAGACCACTGAGCGTCGGGCGGGCTTGCTCGGACGGAATGGACGCCTGGGCGGCGCCGGGTATCCAGGAAAGGGTCAGGGCCAGGAGGGGCGCTGATAGGAAAACGGGAATGCTGAAATTGGCAATTCGGACTTTTCGCGTGGGCGGAGTCATTACGTCACTTCAAAAATCGGAGTGGGCGGCATGGCTTTGCCATCAGGGGCAAGCCGGCGGAAAGGGGGGGCAACCGGCGTGCGCAAGCCCGGAATGCTTGCAAATTATAGTGTAATAAAGTTTCATTACATTTGTAGTGCAATGCAGCATTATTTGGCCGGAATCGTTACGCCGCGCCCTGGGCGAGACGTAACGATCGCAAGAGTCCAGCCGTCAGAAGCTGCCGCGCAGGCCAACCATGACGGCACGTCCGCCTTCGGGTGCAACATCACGCAGCACTGATGTCGCGTAGCGGATGTCCTGGTTCGTCAGGTTGATGCCGCGCACGTAGGCCTGCCATTGCACGCCGACGGTCTTGAAGCGGTAGCCGGCGTTGGCATCCAGGCTGTAATAGCCCGGCGTCGAGGTGTCGTTGGCGGGGTGGTCGTGTTGTGCAAAGGCTTTGGATACGCTGATGCCTGCGCTGTACGGGCCATAGCCGTAATCCAAGGCCACGCGAAGACGCAGGGGCGGGATCCGGGGCAAGGAACGGCCCGTGTCGCGATTGCGAGACACCGTGTAGTCCCCCGACAAGCCCAGATCCAGTGCATGGCCGTCGCGTTGCAGCACGCGGGTCACGTTTTCGGCTTCCAGTCCGTACAGACGCGCAGGCACGCCCTGGTAGCGCGCCTCGGGCAACGCGCCATCGCTGCCGGCGGCCAGCAGATCGCCATCGTCGTTGCGGTAGCGGCCGGTATTCGTCTCGGCCAGGTAGTTGGCGAAGCTGCTGTAGAACAGGCCCACGCTGCCGTGATCGGCGCCATCCTTGTAACGCAAGGACAAATCACCCGACCAGGCGCGTTCCTTGCCCAGGTTCTGATCGCCGACCAGATATTGGCCCGTCGCGGCATGCGGGCCGTTGGCATATAGCTCATAGAAAGTGGGCGCGCGTTCGGTATAGGCGCCGTTGGCGGCGAGCGACCAGATCGGGGTCAGCTTGTAGACACCGCCCAGCGAAAAGCTGCCCGCCGTGAAGCTGCGGCGGGCCGAATCGTCAAAGCGTTCATTGCCGCCCGCGGCGGGGCTGAGCCGCGTGTAGTCCATGCGGGCGCCTGCCGACAGGGTCAGGCGGTCGGTCAGATTCCATTCCTCGACAGCGAAGAGCGCCGCGGAGTCGGTGTCGGTGGTCGGCACCAGGGCTTCGTCGCCCAGCGCGGAAAAGCGCGTCTGCCCCAATTGCAGTCCGACCACGCCATGCAGGGGGCCGATATCGGCGTGCCGGGCCTCGATGCGGGCCTCATAGCCGCGGTTCTTGAAGATCGTACCGGTTTCCCCGCCTTCGATTTCCTTATGTTGATAGTCGGTGTAGGCGAAGTTCAACTTGATGCTTTGGAACGGGCCGGTCAGATCGCGCAGCTCCCCCGCGAAGCCGAAGCGTTCCTGGTGCATGTCGATGCGCACGTCCTCTTCGGCCACGGAACCGTAGTTGGCGTCGTAGCCGCTGTAGGACAGGCCGGCATAGCCGTGTTCGCCGGTCCAGGACATGCCCAGGGCGCCGCCGCTGGCCTCGCCGTCACTGTTGGGCAGGCGGTTTTGGGGCTGTTCGGCGTCGGGGCCGTCTGCCGCGCGCTGTTGCGCGGTGCGGGCGTAACCGGGGATACGCAGGGTGCCGGTCTTGCGGCCGAATACGTCGGCGTGGATGGCGAAGGTGCCGTCGCCGCCTTCCAGTTGCACGGCGCCATTGCGGTCGTTGTTGGCGCCGCCGTAGCTGCCGCCCACGTCGCCGTGCATCCCGTCAATCGGTTCAGTCGGAATGCGGTTGTCCAGCGTGTTGACGACGCCGCCGATGGCATTGCCGCCATACAGCAGCGCGGCCGGGCCGCGCAGGATCTCGACGCGATTGGTCGATAGCGGGTCTTGGGGCACGGCATGGTCGAACGACAGTGATGACGCATCCAGCGTGCCGACGCCGTTGTTCAGCAAGCGGATGCGGTCGCCATCCAGCCCACGGATGATCGGGCGGCCCACCATGGGGCCGTAGCTGGTGGTGGATACGCCAGGCAGTCCGTTCAACGTTTCGCCCAGGTTCGAGCCCCGGCGCAGGTCCAGTTCCTGGCCTTGCAGGATGGTGGAGGGCGAGGCAAGCGCGTCGCTGCCCAACGGGTTCGCGGTGATGATGACAGGCGACAGCGTGGCCGTGTCGGGGGCGGCCTGGGCGCGGGCAGCGGCAGGCAAGGCCAGGGGCAGGGCATAGAGGCAGGCAAGGGCCAGCGGACGCAGGGCGAAGGCGCGCAAGGGCGCACGAGCCCCGGCGGCGAAAGTCGGGAAGTTCATGGTGGCAATCCAGGGAGCCAGCAGAGGCGCTGGCGGGGGAAATCGGGAAACGCAGGAGCGGCGGATTTCAGCCCTGGAGAGGCGGGGCGCGAGTTTGGAACCAGGTGCCGCCGATGGCGGCGGCGCCGGCGGGCAGATGGGTGGCGGGGGCCGAATCGGCAAGGGGCTCGCCCATCCACTCGAATGACGACGGTAGCGTCGCATCCAGCAGGTCCCACAATTGGCAAAGGTCGCAATGCGCCAGCTTTTCGTGGGGATGGGCGTCGTCCTGGCTGGTGGCGGGGACATCGCCCAGATGGGTCAGCGCGTGGCGCAGACTGCCCATGGGCGCCAGCAACAAGCAGGCTGACAGCCAGGCAAGCACGATCCAGCGCGCAAGCAGCGGCGGGGTGGCGTGACGATGGCCTGGCAGGGGCGGCATGGGAGGGGGGAAAACTTAAAGAATCGGAATGATATATTGTTTCTTTATCGTTGGCGATGGCGGCGCAGTGCCGGCGTGCCTGAATATGACGCTTCATCTGCCCTACGCTCGGGCATAATCGGCAGACAAGAAAGCGGAGTAAAGCTCAATGATGAACGCAGTACACCCTTTGTCGTCGATGAACCGGCCCGATGCCTTGCCCTTTGAACCCTTCCTGGACGCTCAGGCCGCGGTGGACCGGCTGGCCGAAATCTACGCGCGCAACACGGCTTTCCTGCGCGCTGCTTTCCGCGAGGTCCTGAAGGGCAGCGGCAATGGCCGCGAACGCGCCCGCGCCTATTACCCCGCCATCCGCATCGTGGTGGAAACGTATGACCCGATCGACACGCGCTTGTCCTACGGCCACGTGGCCGAGCCCGGCATCTACCAGACCACCATTACGCAACCCGAGCTGTTCCGCGATTACCTGATCGAGCAGGTCGGCCAACTGTTGCAAAACCACCGCGTCGCGGTGGAGGTCGGCGAATCCGATTCCCCCATTCCGCTGCATTTCGCGTTTCCGGAAGGCGCGTATGTCGAAGGCGAACACCTGGAGGCGTTGAAGCGCCCCTTGCGTGATCTGTTCGACGTGCCTGACCTGGCCGTGACCGACGACGCCATCGTCAACGGTTCCTGGCGCGGCAAGGAGGGCGAACCCAAGCCGCTGGCTCCGTTCACCGCGCAGCGCGTGGACTATTCGCTGCACCGCTTGCAGCACTACACGTCGACCGCGCCTGCGCACTTCCAGAATTTCGTGCTGTTCACCAACTACCAGTTCTATGTGGACGAGTTCTGCGCCCGCGCGCGCGCCTTGATGGCCAGCGGCAACGAGGACTACGACATGCTGGTCGAACCGGGCAACCGCATCACGCGCCGAGGTGAAAGCGGTCCCGGCGATGAAGAGCAGGCGACCCGGTTGCCGCAGATGCCCGCCTACCACTTGGTACGTGGCGATCATTCGGGCATTACGCTGGTGAATATCGGCGTGGGGCCGTCCAACGCAAAGACAATCACCGATCACATCGCCGTATTGCGTCCGCATGCCTGGCTGATGCTGGGCCATTGCGCCGGATTGCGGGATTCGCAACGCTTGGGCGACTACGTGCTGGCCCACGGCTATGTCCGCGAGGACCACGTCCTTGACGCCGACTTGCCGACTTGGGTGCCGGTGCCAGCGCTGGCGGAAGTGCAGGTCGCGCTGGAGCAGGCCGTGGAGGAAGTGGCTGGCCTGTCCGGTTGGGACTTGAAGCGCATCATGCGCACCGGCACGGTCGCCACGATCGACAACCGCAACTGGGAACTGCGCGATCATCTGGAACTGGTCGAGCGTTTTGCGCAGTCGCGGGCCATCGCGTTGGATATGGAATCGGCCACCATCGCCGCCAATGGTTTCCGCTTCCGGGTGCCGTACGGCACATTGCTGTGCGTGTCGGACAAGCCCTTGCACGGCGAACTGAAGCTGCCCGGCATGGCCAGCGTGTTCTATCGCCGGCAGGTCAATCAGCATCTGGAGATCGGTATTCGCGCCCTGGAACGGCTGCGTGACATGCCGCCAGAGCGGCTGCATTCGCGCAAACTGCGTACCTTCATGGAAACGGCTTTCCAATAACTGGATCCGTCCCCCAGGCCCCGCCATTTTTCGTGGCGGGGCTGTTTGCGCTATCCTCGCGCGTTGCTCGGTAATCCCAAGGCACCCGCAGCGCATCGCGTGGGTGCCTTCATGACGTGAAGGAAAGCATTTTGGCACCATCGGAACACGATGACCGCCGCGTAGGCGGCACGGGCGCGGCAGGGGCGGAACAGCCGTCCGAACTGCGCCGTACCCTGTCCGCGCGCCACCTGACGATGATCGCGGTAGGCGGGTCCATCGGGACCGGCCTGTTCGTGGCCTCGGGGGCGACCATCGCGAAGGCGGGACCTGGCGGCGCGCTGCTGGGCTACGTGCTGATCGGGGTGATGGTCTATTTCCTGATGACCAGCCTGGGTGAATTGGCTGCCGCGATGCCGGTTTCGGGCTCCTTTTCCACTTACGGCGCCCGCTACGTCGAAGACGGATTTGGCTTCGCGCTGGGTTGGAACTATTGGTACAACTGGGCGGTTACCGTGGCGGTGGACCTGGTGGCCGCGCAGCTTGTCATGGCGTACTGGTTTCCCGACGTGCCCGGCTTCTACTGGAGCGCCTTGTTCCTGGCGATCACCTTCGGCCTGAACGCGATGTCGGCACGGGGCTTCGGGGAGGCGGAGTTCTGGTTCGCCCTGATCAAGGTGCTGGCCGTGCTGGGATTCGTTGCCATGGGGGTGATGATGTTGCTGGGCATCATCCGCGGCGGCGAAGCCGGCGGCGTGGCCAACTGGACCATCGGCGACGCGCCATTCGCAGGCGGCTTCGCGGCGCTGATCGGCGTGGCCATGGTGGTGGGCTTTTCGTTCCAGGGCACCGAATTGATCGGCATCGCCGCTGGTGAATCGAAAGACCCGGCGCGTAACCTGCCGCGCGCGGTGCGTCAGGTGTTCTGGCGCATTCTGCTGTTCTATGTGATGGCCATCCTGGTGATCGGCCTGCTGATTCCCTATACCGATCCGCATCTGCTGCGCAACGAGGTCGAAGACATCAGCGTCAGCCCATTTGCATTGATTTTTGAACGCGCTGGTCTGTTGGGGGCGGCGTCCGTCATGAATGCCGTGGTGCTGACGTCGGTGCTGTCCGCGGGCAACTCGGGCATGTACGCCGCTACGCGCATGTTGTACAGCCTGGCGCGTGAAGGCAAGGCACCACGCATTTTCGGCCGCATTTCGCGCAGCGGCGTGCCGCTGTGGGCGCTGCTGGCCACGACGGTCGTGGCAGCCTTGTGCTTCTTCACGTTTATCTTTAGCCCCAACGCCGTTTACATCTGGCTGTTGAATACGTCGGGCATGACGGGGTTCATCGCGTGGCTGGGCATTGCGATCAGCCACTACCGATTCCGCCGCGGTTACGTCAAACAGGGCCATAACCTGGCGGACCTGCCTTACGTGTCGCCATTCTTCCCGTTTGGCCCGATCTTCGCGTTTGTGCTGTGCCTGGTCATCACGCTGGGTCAGAACTATCAGGCCTTCCTGCAAGACCGGATCGATTGGGGCGGCGTGGTGGCGACTTATGTGGGTATTCCGCTATTCCTGCTGATCTGGCTGGGATACCGGCTGGCGCGCGGTTCGCGCTTCATCAGCTACCGGGACATGCGGTTTCCCGATGCGCGTGCGCGCAGCCAGTATCTGGATTCGGCGTTGCGCGGTGAACCTGCCGCCGGCGAGGTCCGGTAAGAAGCGCCTGCTCGCCGGGCAAGGACATCGTCAGATGATGTTCTTCTCGCGCAGCGGGCGGTTTTCCAGAATGCGCTGAAACGACAGGGGCGACAGGTCCAGGCTTTGGTATTCCCCATGGGCCAGCAGTTCTGCGATGCCGCGTCCCGCGGCGGGCGCCTGTTGCAGGCCATGGCCTGAAAAACCGTTGACGAAGTACAGGTTGGGGCAATCGGGGTGGGCACCGATGATGGCGTTCTGGTCGAACAGATTCATCTCGTAGTAGCCCGCCCAGGCGCTTTGGACCCGCACGGCTTCAAATGCGGGCACGCGCCGGGCGAGAAGCGGCCAGACATGGGCGTCGAACGCCTCGTGTTGCGCGTCCAGCGGCAGATCGTCGGCGTCGTCGGCGGGATCGGGGGCGAAGCCGCACAGGAATTTTCCGCCTTCAGGGCGGAACCAGATGCCGGATGGGTCGATCAATAGCGGACACCTCGGCAGCGTTTCGGGGCAACTGAAGCTGAATACGGTGCGGCGCCGGGCGCGCACTGGGAGATCGATGCCCGCCCAGCGAGCCACTCGGGCAGCCCAGGGGCCGGCGGCATTGACGACAGCGTCACAGGCCAACGCCGCGCCATTGTTCAACCAGACGCCGTTGATTCTGCTGCCTTCACGCAATAAACCAACCGCTTCGGCACGCACGTAGCGCACGCCTTGTGCGATGGCCTTTTTGCGCAGGGCCTGCATCAGGCCATAGCCATCGAACCAACCTTCGCCAGATAGCCCCAGCGCACCCAACGACAGGTCGCCGGTATGCAGCCACGGAAAGCGCGTGCCCAACTCGGCGGGTTGCAGCAGCGCGACGTCCACGCCGTGCGCGATCTGGGTTGCATGGTTTTCTCGCAGGGCGGCACTGCCTGCGGCGCTGGCCAGATATAGATAGCCGGGCTCGGTCAGACCGACGTCTGGCGCCGGATCGTCGACATACAGCGTGGAATGCAGCGAGCGAAGAAACGCGAGGCCCGCTTGTGACATGCCGATGTTGACCGGGCTGGAGAACTGCTGGCGGATCGAACTGGCCGACAGCGCAGAAGACGCCTGCGCATAGGTCGGGTCGCGTTCAATCACGGTGACATCGAAGGCGCCGGGCTTCTGGCTAAGAAAATAAGCAACGGAGCTGCCCACAGCCCCTCCGCCTATGACGACGACACGTTGCATGGAATGGGGTCCGGTTCAGCCGTTGACGCGCCACACGCAGCGCGTTTACTCGATGTTCTGCGCCTGTTCGCGCATTTGCTCAATCAGCAGTTTCAAATCCATGGCGGCGCGCGTGACTTCCATGCTGCCTGCCTTGGAACCCAGCGTATTGGCTTCGCGGTTCATTTCCTGGAACAGGAAGTCCAGCCGCTTGCCGGCGCTGCCCGCATTCTTCTTGCCAGAGGCAGACTTGCCGCCGCCGTCGGTCAACAGGTGGCGCAGCTCTTCCAGATGCGAGCGCAGGCGCGACAGTTCTTCCGCCACGTCGATGCGCAGCGCGAACAAATTCGCTTCCTGCGACAAGCGTTCGGACAACTCGGCGCCCGAGATATGGGTAAAACCACCCGGGAAAGCCGATTCCACGCTTTCGCGCAGCTTGGCTGCCAGTTTGTCACGGTGGTCGGCCAGCAACTGGGGCAGGTGAGCCTGCACGATGTCCACGACGCGCGCCACGCCGTCGGCGCATTCACGCATCATGCCAGCCAGGCGTTCGCCTTCGCGGGCGCGGCCTTCCTGTAATTGGGTCAGCGCTTGCTGGCCGGCTTGCAGGCATGCGGCGCCCCAGAGTTGCGGATCCAGCGCATCGTTGCCGCGCTGGCCAGGCCAGTTGAAAAGCTCCACCAGGCGGGGCGGGGCGATGTCGGGGACGATGCGGCGGGCAGCTTGCAACTGCTCGGCCAGGCTTTCCAGCCACGCCGGGTCAAGCTTGGACAGGTCGGTGCTGGCGGTGCGCGTGAACGAGACCCGGATTTCGACTTTGCCGCGCGCCAGATTGGCGGTCAGCAGTTCACGCAGGGGTGTTTCCACATGCCGCAGTTCATCAGGCAGGCGGAAATACAGGTCAAGAAAGCGGCTGTTGACGCTGCGCAGTTCGATGGCAAGCGTGCCTTGTTCCAAATCTGCTCGGGCGTTGCCGAAGGCGGTCATGCTGCGAATCATGGTGGGCGTTTCCAGGTGATATATCGCGGCAGGATACTCCAACCCGCGATTTCCTGCGGCGCCAGCCCTTACAATGCGGCGAATCAATATTCATGCCTGGAGTCTGCCTGTGACCACTACGCCCACCATCGCTCGTCCGTCCGGCCGTGCCGTTGACGAATTGCGGCCGTTCAGCCTGGAGCGCGGGTTCACGCGCTACGCCGAGGGGTCGGTGCTGGTGAAAGCCGGCGATACCCATGTGCTGTGCACGGCCAGCGTGCTGGAGAAGGTGCCGCCGTTCCTGAAAGGCAAGGGCGAAGGTTGGGTGACGGCGGAATACGGCATGCTTCCGCGCGCCACGCATACGCGCGGCGACCGCGAAGCGGCGCGCGGCAAGCAAAGCGGCCGCACGCAAGAGATCCAACGCCTGATCGGCCGAAGCCTGCGCGCGGTATTCGATATGAAAGCGCTGGGCGAACGCACGCTGCATCTGGATTGCGACGTGTTGCAGGCCGACGGCGGCACGCGATGCGCCAGCATCACGGGCGCCTGGGTGGCGGCGGCCGACGCCGTGGCCCTGCTGATGAAGCGCGGCGACCTGACGGCAAACCCGATCCGCGACACGGTCGCGGCCGTGTCTGTCGGCTTGGTGCAAGGCCGCTCGGTGCTGGATCTGGACTACATGGAAGATTCGGCCTGCGACGCCGACGTCAACGTCATCATGACCGGCAGCGGCGCATTCGTTGAAGTGCAGGGCACGGGCGAAGGCGCAACCTTCACCCGCGCCGAACTGGACACCATGCTGGTGCTGGCCGAAGGCGGCATCGCCAGCCTGGTCCGGGCGCAACGCGCGGCGCTAGCCTGAGGCACCACGTTCTCAAGATGAAATTGGGCGTAGGATGGGTGTAGCGCGAGAAATCGGCGCCAAGAACGCCGATTCCCAGCGCGCGCAACCCATCAAGCAGCGGTGATTTCGTGGCAGAGTTAGCCACAACGCAACGGTCGTTTGATGGGTTGCGCGCGTTGGATGGCCGCCTTCTTGTTCAGGATATCTCGCGCTACACCCATCCTACGGTAACGCGCCTGGTTATGGACGCGAGAGGCAGCGAGGCCGGGTGATAGAAGCCAGAAGCAACCGTTATCCGTGCCGTCGTTGCGATTTGCCGTTATCCGCGTGCTAGCAGCGCGCCGACCTTTTCCACCTTTTCCAGCCCCCAGATCGTGTCGATCAAGCCGCGCAATTCCTTTTCGGATGCCGCGTCGGCATAACGGCCCAAACTGAGGGTCTTGTCTTCGATCTCGGGACGGCTCAAGGTGTTGCCGGGGTCGCCCTTGGGTTCGTCCACGCGGCCATGCACGGTGCGGCCATCGCGGGTGGTGACGGTGACTTTGCCGATCCAGCGTTGCGGATAGGCGCTGTCGACTTCCGGGTCCAGCGCCATTTCAACTTTGCCACGGAAGGCGGCGACCGCCGGGTCATCCAATCCCGCGTCGAATTCCGCCAGCCCCGCACGGCCCTGGCGGGCGATCAAGGCCAGCACGGTGCCCATCGAGAACTTGGACTGGTGAACCGTCTGCGGATTCACGACCGGGCCCAGCACGTCGATGGCGCCTTGGTGAACATGGGCCACCACGTGTTCGACATCGGCTTCGGTCAGGTTGTTGTCGCGCAGCGCTTGTTGCAGCGCATCGGCAGCCGGGTGGGTATGGCGGCACGACGCATGGAATTTGAATGACGTTTCGATCAGGGCCCAGCGTTCGCCCAGGCGGTCGCAGAGCTTTGACGGGTCGGCATCGGTGGACATGCCGGCCGCCATGCCTTGCGGGCCTTCCAGGATGTGACGGGCGCCGGTGAAGCCTTCACGCGCCAGATAGGCGGCGGTGATGCCGTCGGCGGCAGCCTTGGCCGTGTGCAATTGCTTGGAGTCGGCCGCATCACGCAGGAATTCCCATAGGCCTGCGGCCTGTGTGCCGGCCGAGCCCAGCGCGTGCAGCATTTGTTCGGGCGTCAGTTTCAAAAGACGTCCGACCGTGACCGCCGCGGCCAACGTGCCCGCAGTGCCGGTCGTGTGGAAGATCTTGTAGTGCGAGCGGCCCAGGAATTCGCCGACGCGGATGCCGACTTCGTAGCCGGCCACGGCGGCAACAAGCAGATCGCGGCCCGAGCTGCCCAGCGCTTGCGCGACTGCCAGCGCGGGCGGGAAGACGACGGCGGCCGGGTGGAACACTGACCCGTTATGCACATCGTCCTGCTCAACCACGTGGGCCGCGGCTGCGTTGACCATGGCGGCGAACAGGGGCGACGTGCGGCGGCGGGTGATCAGCACTTCGCTGGGGCCGTCGGCGGGTCCCATGGCGGCGGCGTAGCGGTCGATGGCTTGCACGGCGCGGGCGGATGCACCGGCCAGGATCGAGGCCAGGCAATCCAGCAACAGGTCTTCGGCGCGGCGCAGGACCGGCGCGGGGATGTCCTCGTAGCGCAGGTTGGCGGCAAAGGCCGCGAGTTCGGCACTGAGATGGGGGGTATCTTTGGCGGCGTTCATCGGCATGGTCGGGTCAGAAAGAGCGGGGCAGGCCCAGGATGTGTTCGGCGACGTAGGACAGGATCAAATTGGTGGAAATAGGCGCCACCTGATACAGCCGCGTCTCGCGGAACTTGCGCTCGACGTCGTACTCCGTCGCAAAACCAAAGCCGCCATGGAATTGCAGGCAGGCGTTGGCGGCCTCCCAGGACGCATCGGCGGCAAGCAGCTTGGCCATGTTGGCCTGGGCGCCGCAGGGCTGGTGCGCGTCAAACAGCCGGCAGGCTTCATAGCGCATCAGGCTGGCCGCTTCCACGTTGATGTGGGCGCGGGCGATGGGGAACTGCACGCCCTGGTTCTGGCCGATGGGGCGGCCGAACACCATGCGTTCCTTGGCGTAGGCCGTCACCTTGTCCACGAACCAGTAGCCGTCGCCAATGCACTCGGCGGCGATCAGCGTGCGTTCGGCGTTCAGGCCGTCCAGGATGTACTTGAAGCCTTTGCCTTCTTCGCCGATCAGGTTTTCGACGGGGATTTCCAAATTGTCGAAGAACAGTTCGTTGGTCTCGTGGTTGACCATGTTGGGGATCGGGCGAATCGCCATGCCGTGTTTCACGGCGTGATGCAGGTCCACCAGGAAGATCGACATGCCTTCGGACTTGCGCGTGACCTGGTCCAGCGGCGTCGTGCGCGCCAGCAGAATCATCAGGTCGGAATGCTGCACGCGCGAAATCCAGACCTTTTGGCCGTTGATGACGTAGCGGTCGCCGCGGCGCACGGCGGTGGTCTTGATCTTGGTCGTGTCCGTGCCGGTGGTGGGTTCGGTGACGCCCATGGATTGCAGGCGCAGTTCGCCGGCGGCGATACGGGGCAGATATTCGCGCTTCTGGGCCTCGGAGCCGTGGCGCAGCAGTGTGCCCATGTTGTACATCTGGCCGTGGCAGGCGCCGGAGTTGCCGCCGCTGCGGTTGATCTCTTCCATGATGACCGATGCTTCGGTCAGGCCCAGGCCCGAACCGCCATATTCCTGCGGAATCAATGCGGCCAGCCAGCCAGCTTCGGTCAACGCGCGGACAAAGTCATCGGGATAGCCGCGTTCTTCGTCGATCTTGCGGAAATACTCGGAGGGGAACTGGGCGCAAAGGTCGCGCACGGCTTCGCGGATGTCCTGATAGTCGTGAGAGGCGTGGGGCATAGGGCTGCTGGTTGATGGTGGGAATGGTTCGGTACAGCATCGAATGTGCCGCAAGGGGACGCTGCTGCCAATTCACAATTCCTTAATACGGGGTTCCTGTTCGCAAAAGCGCGGTTTCATGACGAGCGTTCGTCATGCGCCTGGCCAGGTTGTGTCAAGAAATTGCCAAACTGGATGTCCATAATCCGTTGCACTGCGTCTAGGCGCCAGGCTATTTACGGATGGATATGCGGAAAAATCTCAGGGTCACCACGGCGGTATCGGCCATTCTGGCGTTGTTTGTGGTGCTGTTCGCCGTGGCGGCGGCGGCGGGCATCGCGGTGCTGCGCGACAACCGCGCCGATATCGAGGCCTTGGGCCGCGGCAGTATCGAGCGGGCCAGCGATCTGGCCAACATGACGAGCCGCCTGTTCCAGGCGCGAGCCGCGCTGACCGATGCCAAGACGGGCATGGAAGGCGGCCTGGAAGCCGCCCGCGATGAATCCCTGGCGCAAGCGGACGTACTGCTCAAGCAGGCAGGCGCCAGCCTGGCACGCCTGCGAGACAATCCCGACGTCAGTGCGCAAGGCGGGCCGTTGTTCGAGCAGGTGTTGAAGGCTTACGGCACGTTCGCCGAGCAGACGCTTCTACCCATGCAGAAAGCCATTCAGGGATGGAACGGCATCGAGGTCAATCGCCTGGTGGACAAAGTGCTGCCCGCCAGCGGCGCCGCCTACGTCAAGCAGGCGGATGCCTATCAGACCTATTCGCGCGATCAGGGGCAGGCCGCGGTGGCCGGCGCCAGCCAGACGCTGGAGCGCGTGATCGGGGTGGCGGCGGGCGTGCTGGGCGTGGTGCTGTTGCTGGCCGTGCTGATCCGGCTGGCGTTCCGCCGCAGCATCCTGCGGCCGTTGAACGAAGCCGGCGCCCACTTTGACCGCATCGCCGACGGCGACTTGACCGGGGCCATCGCCGTCCGTGGCGATAACGAGATTGGCGTGCTGTATTCAGCCATGCGCCGCATGCAGACCGGCCTGTCGGCGGCCGTGGCTTCAGTGCGCCACGGTGTCGAGGAAATCCATACCGGTTCAGGCGAGATCGCAGCAGGCGGGGCCGACATGTCCGACCGCACCGCGCGACAGGCCGGTTCGCTGCAAGAGGCGGCCGCCAACATGACGCAGTTGGCGCATACCGTTCAGATGACGGCGGGCAACGCCGATCAGGCCAGCCGGCAGGCCGAAAGCGCCACCCGGCTGGCGCAACGCGGCGGTCAAGCGGTGGATGAAGTCGTGCAGAGCATGCGGGGCATTGCCGATAGCGCACGTCGTATCGGCGAGATCGTGGGCGTAGTGGACAGCATCGCCTTCCAGACGAACATCCTGGCGCTGAACGCCGCGGTGGAAGCGGCACGGGCGGGCGAACAGGGCAAGGGCTTTGCCGTGGTCGCGGGCGAAGTGCGTTCGTTGGCACAGCGCAGCGCGCAAGCCGCCAAGGAAATCAAGGGCTTGATCGAGGATTCCGCCTCGCGGGTCGAGGCGGGCGTGCGCCAGGTGAATCTGGCTGGCGACACGATGCGCGATATGGTGGTGTCGGTTGACCGGGTGACGCAGATCGTGGCCGAGATTTCCAGCGCCACGGCCGAGCAGGCTGCGGGCATCGCGTCGGTGAACGATGCGGTGGCCGATATCGAACGCTCCACGCAAGAGAATGCGGCGATGGTCGAACAGACCGCGGCGGCCGCAGCGGCTTTGGAGATTCAGGCGCAAGGCCTGCGCCGCGCGGTGGCGGTATTCCAGATTGCGCAGGCGGCGCAGAACGCCGCCGCCGTGCAGACCTCAGTCGGCCAATTGCGGCAGGGCGCCACCGGTGTAGCGCTCGATCACCAGCGACAGGTTCCCATGCTTGACCTTGTGCTTGACATGGGCAGCGGCCGACGCGATGTCCTCCGGGCGGATGCGCTCGCATAGGGAAGGCGTGACGGTGAGCGCGCCCACGCCCAGCGTCACGAAGGGGAAGAAGCGCGGCACGCCATAACGGTCTTCGGCTTCAATGCCGCCGTTATGGCGGCCTTGATCGTCATACAGATCAATGGCTTGTTCGTTGAATTCGACAATGATGCGCTGTACGCGCTGCATCCAGTCCAGGCTGCGAAACAGCACCACGAAGTCGTCGCCGCCCACGTGCCCAACGAAGTCTCGCAGCGGATCGCAATGCCGTTTGACGACTTCGGCGGTCAACATGATCATGTCGTCGCCTCGCCAATAGCCGTATACGTCGTTGAATGGCTTGAAATTGTTCAGGTCGCCGTAGCAGATCGTGAAGTCGGCGGCATCCTCCAGCAAGGTGGCGATGTGGCGGCTGATGGGGATGTTGCCTGGCAAGGACGTCAGCGGGTTGGCATAGCGTGCCGCTTCGATCCGCATCTCGGTCACTGAACGCACCAGTGTCTCGCCCGTGGCCAGGCCGTCGTAGCGGCCATCTCGCGTGATGATCAAGCCGTCCATCAGGTAGCGCTGGTCTTCCGAGATCAGCACGTGGCTGAGCTGGTCGATGGAAACGTTCAGATCCACCAGCACGGGCTCCGCGTTCATGAACGTTGAGCAGGCATCGCGGCCGAACAATTCCCGCGTATAGCGCTGAGCGTAGTGCTCCGAGAAATCACGGCGGTTGATGATGCCCACCGGACGGTTGTCGGCATCGACGACCGCGACGGCGTGCATGTTCTTGTGTTCGATGAACAGCCGGTGCACGTCGTCATTGGTGTGCTTGTTCAGCAACGCCGCAGGCGCTTCCACGCGCAGGCTGGCGGCGGTGCCGCCCGTGGCGCGCTGGGACAAGGGCGTCGGGCTGCGCACCCGTAGCGAATCGCGCAGAGGCGGCGTCAATTCGGTCAGCAGCGTTTCTTCGGGCCGGCCGAGGAACCAGCCTTGCGCGTATCGGATGTCCAGATCGCGCACCACGGCCAGGTCTTCCGCGGTTTCGATGCCTTCGGCGACGATGGCCGTGCCCAGGTGCTGCGCCACTTTCAGGATGGCGCGCACCATGTTCTGCTTGCGATCGCTCTGGCCAATGCCGTCAAAAAAATAGCGGTCGATCTTCACCAGGTCAGGCTGCATCTCGGACCACAGTTGCAGATTGGAGTTGCCCACGCCGTAATCGTCCAGCGCAATGCGCATGCCACGTTCACGCAGGCATGCGAAGGCGTTGCCCAATTCGTTCATGTGATCGGACAGCGGGTCTTGTTCGGTCAGTTCGACGATGATGCTGGACGGCTCCAAGGCGCAATCCTTCAGCAGGCGCAGGGGCATGTCATCGCCCCACAGCGTCCAGTAGTGGATCAGCGCCGAACCCGACAGGTTGAGGAACAGCTTGCCGGCCGCTTCATTGTCCTGAAAGCCTTGCGCGCCCGCGCGGAAGCTGGCCAGTTCAAGCTGTGGATGCAGTCCTTGGCGGCGTGCTTCGGCAAACAAGGCGTCGGGAAAGTGCAGGGCGGTGTTGGCCGGACCCCGGATCAGGCTTTCATGGCCGTAGATGCGGCTGTGCGACAGGTCGACAACGGGCTGGTAGCGGGGCCGCAGCAGTCGTTCCCGCAGAATGCCGGCAAGGCCGGCGGGGGCAGGCGAGGCGCCCATTGAGGAATGGGGCGCGCGGGCCGCGGCCGGCCGAGACATAGCGTGAAGGGAGGTCATCGCCGAGGGCGTCAGATACGATCAGTGACAAGATTTATGATCTTGACGACAGATTATGTCTGCGTTGTTGCCACGGCGCGCAATCTTCATGTGCCGTTGCATCGCCGTCAATCTCGATTCCGATGTCCATCCGGCGCGCAGGGGCATCGGGAACACCGGCGGCGCGCGCAGGCTGCGCCCTATACAATTTGCCTTATGACTTCCCCCAAAATCCCCGATTCTCTGCGCCGCGTTGTGCTCGCGTCCAATAATGCAGGCAAGTTGCGCGAGTTTTCCGCCTTGTTTGCCCCCCTGGGCATCGAATTGGTCCCCCAAGGCGAATTGGGCGTGCCCGAGGCTGAAGAACCGCATGTCACGTTTGTCGAGAACGCGCTGACCAAGGCACGCCACGCCAGCCGTCTGACCGGGCTGCCGGCGCTGGCCGATGATTCCGGCCTGTGCGTGGCCGCGCTGGACGGTGCGCCGGGCGTCTATTCGGCCCGCTACGCGAAGATGCATGGCGGCGAAAAGTCCGATCAGGCCAACAATGCGTTGTTGGTGCAGAAGCTGGCGGGCCAGGCCGACCGGCGCGCTTGGTATGTCGCGGTGCTGGCGCTGGTGCGGTCGGAGAATGACCCGTGCCCCCTGATCGGTGAAGGCCTGTGGCATGGCGAGATCATCGATCAGCCCGAAGGCGCGAACGGCTTTGGCTACGATCCCCATTTCTACTTGCCCGACATGGCGCTGACCGCCGCGACGCTCGATCCCGAGGAAAAGAACCGCGTCAGCCATCGCGCCCGCGCCCTGCGCGAACTGTTGAGCAAGCTGAGCCAAGCTTAAGGATAAGGAGCGTGGCCGCCACGCCCGCTCCAGGAAACCGCATGTCCATCACCATTCCCATCCGCAATGACATGGGCGCATCGCCGTCGCGCCTGCGCTTGCCTGCCGGCGCCACGCTGTCCAGCCTGCCGCCGTTGTCCATCTACGTCCACGTGCCCTGGTGCGTGCGCAAATGCCCGTATTGCGACTTCAATTCCCACGCTGCACCGGGTGAAATCCCCGAGCGCGCCTATCTGGACGCCTTGCGTTCCGACCTGGAACAGGCGCTGCCGTCCATCTGGGGCCGGCAGGTCGTGTCCGTCTTCATTGGCGGCGGCACACCCAGCCTGCTGTCGTCGGCCGGACTGGACGAATTGCTGGCCATGTTGCGGGCCTGTCTGAACCTTTGGCCGGACGCCGAAATCACCATGGAGGCCAACCCCGGCACCGCCGAGGCCAGCCGCTTCCGTGACTATGCCGCCAGCGGTGTGACGCGCTTCTCGCTGGGCATCCAGAGTTTTGATGATGCCCAATTGAAAAAGCTGGGGCGCATCCATGATGCCGAACAGGCCCGGGCGGCCATCGGCATGGCGCAGCGTGCCGTCTCTCGCGTGAACCTGGACATGATGTTCGCGTTGCCGGGCCAAACGCTTGCCGCCTGTGTGGACGATCTGCGCGAGGCCATTTCATTCGGCACCGAGCATCTGTCGCTGTATCACCTGACGATGGAACCCAACACCGTCTTCGCCAAATTCCCACCCGAGGAGTTGCCCGATGATGACACCAGTGCCGCCATGCAGGACGCGGTGGAAGCGGAACTGGCCGCCGCTGGCTTGGCCCGTTACGAGGTGTCCGCCTACGCCAAGCCGGGCGCCCGCTGCCGCCACAATCTGAACTACTGGGAGTTTGGCGACTATCTGGGCATAGGCCCCGGTGCGCACGGCAAGCTGTCATTCCACGACCGTATCGTGCGGGAGGCACGGCTGCGCAGCCCTGACTCCTGGATGCACGCCGCGATGGCCCGAGACGGCAGTCATCTGGCGGAAAGCCGCCAGGTTGGCCCGGACGAACTGCCTTTTGAATTCATGCTCAATGCGCTGCGGCTGAAGGACGGGGTGCCCAGCACGGCGTTCAACGAACGCACTGGCCTGTCGCTGGCCGCCATTGCGCACCAATTGGAGGCAGCCACCAAACGGGGCCTCCTGGATGGCGATCCGACCCGCTTGCGGGCGACGCCCTTGGGCTGGCGGTTCTTGAATGATCTCCAGGAAATGTTCCTGTAGCAGCCAGGCACCAACTTGGGGCAATCATGCCCCACTATTTGCACCAAAGTGGTGCTACATTTTTTTGTGACTGCGATGCCTTCCCCGGGGAATCCCGGGGGTAAAAGCTGGCACGCTTATTGCTTCCCTCTTTTATGCCAGTCGAGAGGCAAAGCCCTCGACCCTTTTATCTAATGGAGATGACATGGCAAGCCCGAAAGACGTCCTGAAACAGATCGCCGATAACGAAGTCAAATTCGTGGATTTCCGCTTTACCGACACGGTTGGCCGTGAGCACCACGTTTCCGTGCCCACCAGCCAGATCGACGAAGACAAGCTGGAAAGCGGCCAGGCTTTCGACGGTTCGTCGATCCCGGGTTGGAAGGGCATCGAAGCTTCCGACATGCTGCTCATCCCCGACTGCTCCACGGGCAACCTGGATCCGTTCCGCGAAGAGCCGACGCTGATCCTGTCGTGCGACGTCGTTGAACCGTCGGACCTGAAGGGCTATGACCGCGACCCGCGTTCGCTGGCCAAGCGCGCCGAAGCCTACCTGAAGTCCTCCGGCCTGGGCGACACCGCCTACTTTGGTCCGGAACCCGAATTCTTCGTGTTCGACGGCGTGACCTGGAACACCGACATGTCGGGCACGTTCGTCAAGATCAAGTCCGAAGAAGCTTCGTGGTCCAGCGGCCAGGAATTCGAAGGCGGCAACACCGGCCATCGTCCGCTCGTCAAGGGCGGCTACTTCCCCGTTCCGCCGGTTGATTCGTTCCAGGACATGCGCTCGGAAATGTGCCTGCTGATGGAACAAATGGGCGTGCCGGTTGAAGTGCACCACCACGAAGTGGCCGGCGCCGGCCAGCTGGAAATCGGCACCAAGTTCAGCACGCTGGTTCAGCGCGCCGACTGGACGCAGATCGTCAAGTACGTGGTGCACAACGTGGCCCACGCCTACGGCAAGACCGCGACCTTCATGCCCAAGCCCATCGTTGGCGACAACGGCTCTGGCATGCACGTGCACCAATCCATCTGGAAGGATGGCCAGAACCTGTTCGCGGGCAACGGCTACGCCGGCCTGTCGGAATTCGCGCTGTACTACATCGGCGGCATCATCAAGCACGCTCGCGCGCTGAACGCCATCACCAACCCGGGCACGAACTCGTACAAGCGTTTGGTTCCGCACTACGAAGCGCCGGTCAAGCTGGCTTACTCGGCTCGCAACCGTTCGGCATCGATCCGCATTCCGTACGTCGGCAACCCGAAGGGCCGCCGTGTTGAAGCGCGTTTCCCGGACCCGCTGGCCAACCCGTACCTGGCTTTCTCGGCCCTGATGATGGCCGGCCTGGACGGCGTCCAGAACAAGATCCACCCGGGCGATCCGGCCGACAAGAACCTGTACGACCTGCCGCCGGAAGAAGACGCGAAGATCCCGACCGTGTGCTCCTCGCTGGAGCAGGCGCTGGAAGCCCTGGACCAGGACCGCGAGTTCCTGACCCGTGGCGGCGTCTTCAGCAACGACATGCTCAACGCCTACATCGATTTGAAGATGAACGATGTGAATCGTCTGCGCATGACGACCCACCCGGTCGAATTCGACATGTACTACAGCCTCTGATTCGTTAGAGGCTGTGGCGGGGGGGAGCGCGATGATGTAGGCAGAAACCAGGGCCCACACCACGCGCACCACCCGGTCGCGGCTCGACGGTTTGTCCGTCAGGCGTCATGCCTGGCGGGCAGGGCGCCGGGTTCCGGCGCCGCCGACGCGGGCGCGTTCCGCTTTCCCCCCTGTCATTCGGGTACGTTGAAAAATGAATGTAGAAGCTCTCGATCTGCTTGCCACGTCCGTTTTCCTGGTCAACGAACGCGGCCACATTGAATACGCCAACGCGGCCGCCGAAGATCTGTTCGGCCGTTCGCGCAAGCAACTCAGCGGGCACTCCGCCGCCACGCTGTTCGACACCCCAGAAAATATCCAGTCTTCCATCGACCGCGCTGCGGGCGGACGGTATGCCGACGTCAGGCAATTGGCCTCGTTGCGCCGCGCTGCCGCCTCCGTGGAAGTCGCCGTCACGACGGTGGGACTGTCGGGCCAACGCTGGCCGGTGTTGATAGAAACCCGCGAGATCGAACAGCGCGTGCTGGCCGACCGCAATCATCGCCTGGTTGATGAAATTGAAGCTCACCGTGAGCTGCTGCGCAATCTGGCGCACGAAGTGAAGAATCCCCTGGGCGGGTTGCGCGGCGCCGCGCAATTGCTCGAGGCCGAGCTGCCCAGTGCGGCACTGGCTGAATACACCCAAGTCATTATTTCCGAAGCCGACCGCTTGCAGGCGCTGGTGGACCGCTTGAGCGGCCCGCAACGTGTGCCGCTGAATGCGCGGCCGGTGAACATCCATGAGATCTGCGAGCGTGTTTGCGCGCTGATCCAGGCCGAATTCCGCAATGACGTCACGATTCTGCGTGACTACGATGCGTCGGTTCCCGATTTGAAGGGCGATGCCGCCCGTCTGATGCAGGCCGTCCTGAATGTGGCGCGCAACGCCGCGCAGGAACTGGTCGCGCGGCCCGTGGGGCCCAAGACGGAGCCGGGCGTGGTGACGCTGCGTACCCGCGTGGCGCGTCAGGTCATGCTGGCGCATCGCCAACACCGGCTGGCGCTGGTGTTGTCCATCATCGATAACGGTCCCGGCGTGCCGGACCACATCCGCGACCGCATTTTCCATCCGCTGGTCACGGCCAGGGCGGGAGGCACGGGCTTGGGCCTGAGCCTGGCCCAGGACTTCGTGCAGCAGCACGGCGGCATCATCGAATTTGAATCCCGACCCGGGCGTACCGAGTTTCGCCTGGTCCTACCGATGGAGCCCGCACACTGATGAAACCCGTATGGATCGTCGACGACGACCAGGCCATCCGCTGGGTCCTCGAAAAGGCCCTGGCCCGCGCTGGTGTCCCCACCCGCAGTTTTTCCCAATCGGCCGACGTGCTGGAAGCGCTGTCGCGCGAAACGCCCGTTGCCTTGGTGTCCGATATCCGCATGCCCGGCGGCAACGGCCTGGAGCTGTTGCGCCAGCTTAAAGAGCGGCATCCCGGTTTGCCGGTCATCGTGATGACCGCCTTTGCCGATCTGGACAGCACTGTTTCCGCTTTTCAGGGCGGCGCGTTCGACTACCTGGCCAAACCGTTCGATGTGAACGAAGCCGTCGCGCTGATTCAGCGCGCCATGCAGGAATCCACGCAGCCGGAAAGTCCCGAAGGGCAGGGCGAGTCCGCGCAGAACAACGAACGTTGGATGATGACGCAGTCATCCTCCACCGCCATGCAGGAAGTGTTTCGCGCCATTGGCCGGCTGGCTCAGTCGAAGGTGACCGTGCTGATCACCGGTGAATCCGGTACCGGCAAGGAACTGGTGGCCCGTGCGCTGCACGGCCACGGCGTGCGCGCCAGCGGCCCCTTTGTGGCACTGAACGCGGCGGCCATTCCGCGTGATCTGCTTGAGGCCGAACTGTTCGGCCATGAACGCGGCGCGTTCACGGGCGCCAACAACCTGCGCCGTGGCCGCTTCGAGGAAGCGCACGGTGGCACGTTGTTCCTGGACGAAATCGGCGATATGCCGATTGAATTGCAGACGCGCCTGTTGCGTGTGCTGGCTGAAGGCAGCTTCTACCGTGTCGGTGGCGCACAGCCGGTGCGCGTGGATGTACGCATCGTCGCCGCCACGCACCAGCCGCTGGAACAGCGCGTGGAACAAGGCTTGTTCCGCGAGGACTTGTTCCATCGCCTGAACGTGATCCGCCTGCGCCTGCCGCCCTTGCGCGAACGGGTGGAAGACATTCCTGCGCTGGCTCAACATTTCCTGACCGCCAGCGCCCGCACGCTGGGCGTGCCGGTCAAGCGCCTGACTCCTGACGCGCTGGCCGTGCTGACCAAGTTCGACTTTCCGGGCAATGTCCGGCAACTGGAGAACTTCTGCCACTGGCTGACGGTGATGGCACCCGGCCAGACGGTCGACCGCCAGGATCTCCCGCCGGAGATCCGTGCGTTGGAACATCAGCAGCAGGCGGGGCCGGCCTCGTCTCGCCTGGCGCCCTCGGTGCCCGGCATCGGTACGGTAGTGCAAGCCTCGGCATCCCAGGAGGACGGGGCACCGCGCAACTGGCAGGATTCTTTGCTGCGTGACGCGCAATATCGACTGGAACGCGGCGAACCGGCAGTGATGGCCACGCTGACGCGCCAGTTTGAGAAGATCCTGCTGCAAAGCGCCCTGGATGCCAGCCGTGGCCGTCGCGTCGAAGCCGCATCCCGCTTGGGAATCGGCCGGAATACGATCACGCGCAAGCTGCGGGAATTGGGGATTGAGGACGAGTGATTTTGGGGTGGGGGGGTGATGGGTTGCGCGCGTTTGGGAGCTGCATTTTTGGCTGATGCTTGGCGCGCTACACCCATCCTACGGCGCGGCTGCTTGCTGATGGGTTGCGCGCGTTGGGGGTCTGCATTCTTGGCCGATGCTCGGCGCGCTACACCCATCCTACGATTCGGCGGCTTGCAGATGGGTTGCGCGCGTTTGGGAGCTGCATTCTTGGTTGATGCTTGGCGCGCTACACCCATCCTACGAAGCTAGGCCTTCGCCCGTAGGATGGGTGTAGCGCGAGAATCTGTTCGCAAGACATCCCATCTTCAGCGCGCGCAACCCATCACCCCATCCCCAGCAACCCATCACCCCATCCCCAGCAAGCTCTCACACAACCGCGGTGATTTCAGCTTTTGCAGCCACCACTTCAACGCTTCCCCCGGCGGCTCGGCCCGCCAGGCATAGGCCACATGTTCCGTCAGGGACATGCCTTCATCCGTCTCGCACACCACCAATAATCCCTGCGACAAGTACGGTGCGGCCAATGTCATCGGCAAATAGCCGCAGCCCAGGCCGCGAACCTGCGCTTCCACCTTGGCCTGCATGGTCGCCATCACCAGCGTTGGCTGGTCCGCCAGAATGCCGCGCGATTGGGGCGGCAGATTGCGTGACGTATCGGCCACCACCACCGCGCAATAACGGGTGATATCCGCCCGGCTGAGCGGCTGCGGCAGCGACGCCAGCGGATGGTGTGCAGCCACGCAGAAGGCGAATTGCGTCAGCCCGATGGCCTGTGAACGATAGGGTCCTGTCGGCTCGCCCGCCGCGCCCGCGCCAATGACAAGGTCCGCGCGACCCGAGGTCAGCGCATCCCAATTACCACTTAGCACTTCGCTGGAAAACCGCAGCGTCGTGGCGCTGCCGACCGCCTGAAACTCATCGATCAGGTCGTACAGCGGCCGCCAGGGCAGCACCGCACTGACGGCGATGCGTAGCTCGACCTCCCAGCCGGTTGCGATGCGTTTGACCCGGCAGGCCAGATCGTCCAACGATTGCAGGACATGGCGCCCATCCTTGAGCAGGGCTTCGCCCGCCGGGGTCAACAGCGCACGGTGCCCCGATCGGTCGAATAGCAGCACGTCCAGCCCGTCCTCCAGCTTGCGGATCGAGTAAGTCACGGCGGACGGCACCTTGCCGAGTTCGCGGGCTGCCTTGGCGAAGCTGCCGTGGCGCGCGATGGCGTCCACCAGGATGAGCAATTCAGGAGTAATGGGCTGCATGGGCGGGGGCCGAAAAATAGACGTTCAAAATATTTGAATGATTTCGTCAAAATATAGCGCCAAAACGCGGGCCAGACACGCGCAGAATATCACTCATGCCAAGGGTGTAGCGAAGACGGCAAGGAAGAAGAGCCAGGCGCCATACCCTTTAACTCATTCATATTATTGAAACAGGAGTCCACAATGCTTACGATTCGCCGTGCTGCCGAACGAGGTCACGCCAACCATGGGTGGCTCGATTCGTTTCACACCTTTTCCTTCGCCAACTACTACGACCCGACTCATATGGGCTTTGGCGCGCTGCGGGTGATCAATGATGACCGCATCGCCGCCGGCCGCGGCTTCGGCACGCACGGCCACCGGGATATGGAGATCATCACCTATGTGCTGGACGGTGCGATTGCACACAAGGACAGCATGGGCAGTGGCTCGACCATCCGGCCGGGCAACGTGCAGCGGATGAGCGCCGGCCGTGGTGTCATGCACTCCGAGTTCAACCCGTTGCCGGATACGGAAACGCACATGCTGCAAATCTGGATCGAGCCTGACGTGACCGGCATTGCGCCGGAATACGAAGAGCGTGATTTCAGCGATGCGCAAAAGCGTGGCCGTCTGCAAGCCCTGGTGTCGCCTGACGGCGACGATGGCTCGATGAAGATCCATCAGGATGCGCGGCTGTATGGCGGCCTGTTCGATGGTGACGAATCCGCCACCCTGAACCTGGCGGCTGGACGTCGGGCCTGGGTTCACGTGGCACGTGGCAGCCTGACCGTGAATGGCGTCGAACTCTCTGGCGGCGACGCCGTCGCCATCACGGACGACACCCGTGTCGAGCTGTCGGGTGGCAAGAACGCCGAAGTGCTGGTGTTTGACTTGGCGTAATGCCTGAGGCCGGGCGGACAGACGTTCCGTCCGGCTTGTTTTTGATCCGGCCGTTGGGCCTTAACATGGCCGTTGGCCTATTCATGCGGAGCGTTACATCATGTCTACTTTGTCCGATGCAGGCGAAAGCCAGATTGAAACCATCGTGGTGCCGCGCACCAGCGACTTGGGCGGCTTTTCCGTCCGCCGCGCGATACCGTCGGCGCAACGCCGCACCGTGGGGCCGTTCGTGTTTCTAGACCACATGGGCCCGGTGGAATTTGATGCCGGCTCTGGCATCGATGTGCGCCCGCACCCCCATATCGGCTTGTCCACCGTCACCTACCTGTATGAAGGGTCAATGGTGCACCGCGACGGCGCGGGCAATACGCAGACCATCTTGCCTGGCGAAGTGAACTGGATGACCGCAGGACGTGGCATTGTCCATTCTGAACGTTCATCGCCTGAAAGCCGCCAGGCCGCGCAGCGGCTCTGTGGCCTACAGATCTGGGTGGGCTTGCCGAAGGCGCATGAAGAAACGGACCCCGGCTTTACCCATTACGGGCTGGATGCTCAGCCAGTGGTGGAAGGCGAGGGCGTGCGTGCCCAGGTGGTGGCGGGTTCGCTGTTCGGCAAGACCTCATCCGTCAAGACGCTGTCGCCGCTGTTTTACGGGGATCTGCAATTGCAGGCGGGCGCCACCACGGTGCTGCCGGCCGAACACGAAGAGCGCGCCGCCTATCTGGCCCAAGGCTCAGTTGAAATCGACGGACAAGTTTTTGAAAGCGGCCGCTTGGTGGTGTTTGCCCCTGGCCGGCCCGTGCAGATCCGTGCCGTCACCGCCGCGCGTTTCGCGGTGCTGGGTGGCGAGCCCCTGGATGGTCCGCGTTTTGTCTGGTGGAACTTTGTGTCCAGCAACAAGGACCGCATCGAACAGGCCAAGCAAGATTGGCAACGCACCCGTTTCGACCAGATCGTGCCGGGCGATGAAACGGAATTCATTCCCTTGCCCGAGCCGCGTGCCTGATAGCCACTGATGTGATCTTCCCGCTGCCGCGCAAGCCCTGCGCGGCAGTATGATGCGCCTCCAAACCTTGATAACAACAGGATGGAGACACATGCATCGCTACACACTCAACGTTGCTCGCGGCCTGGCTGCGCTGGCACTCGTCAACGGCGCATCCGTTGCGCTGGCCGCCGGATATCCGGCGAAGCCCATCACCTTCATCGTGCCTTATACGGCGGGCGGCACCACGGATCTGGTGGCACGCACCGCAGGGCAAAAAGTGGCCGAGAAACTGGGGCAACCGGTGATCGTCGAGAACCGCCCGGGCGCGGGCGGCAATATCGGGATGGACGCCGTGGCCAAAGCGGCGCCCGACGGCTACACGATTGGCTTCGGGGCCATCTCCACAAACGCATTGAACCCCTTCGTCTACCCGTCGATGCCGTTCGATCCCACCAAGGATTTCACGGGCGTCAGCATGTTGGGCACGTCCACCGTGGTGCTTGAAGTCGGGCCCGCGTTGAAAGTGGACAGCGTGAAGGATCTGGTGGCTTATGCCAAGCAGCATCCTGGCACGGCCTTTGGCACGCCCGGCACCGGCACCTCCATGCATTTGGCGGGCGTGATGTTTGACCAGTTGACGGGCGCCGGCATGCAGCACATTCCGTACAAGGGCAGCGCGCAAGGGCTGAACGACTTGCTGGGCGGACACCTGCCCGTGATGTTCGACAACCTGCCTGCGTCGTTGCCCCACATCAAGGCAGGCAAGGTCCATGCGCTGGCAGTCACGGGCAGCAAGCGTGCTCCCACGTTGCCAGACGTGCCGACACTGGCTGAGTTGGGCTACGCCGGGGCGGTGGTGGATCCGTGGTTCGCGGTATACGGCCCCGCCAATATGTCGCCTGAAGCCACCCGCGCGCTGAGCGAAGCGTTCCAGTGGGCGCTGGCGCTGCCGGAAGTGAAGGACAAACTGGAGCAAGCGGGCTTCATGCCTTACGGCTCGACCCCGCAAGAGGTCGAACGCCTGACTCAAAGCCAGCACGAGGCCTTCAAGGCCTTGTCGCAAAAGGTCAAGCTGTCGGCGGATTGACCGCCGACGGATGCCGAGCTCAGCGCCCGCGGGCGAAAGCCTGCTCGCGCTGCGCCTCCAACGCCTCGCGGCGGATGAAGTCGCGCACGAAGTTGTTGCTGGGGTGGTGGTGCAGGTTATAGGGGGTGTCCCACTGCGCAATGCTGCCCTGGCTCATCACGCCGATGCGATCGGCGATGGCAAAGGCTTCGGCCTGGTTGTGCGTCACCAGAATCGCCGTGTGGCCAGTTGTCTTCAGGATGTCACGCACCTCGAAGGCCAACCGTTCGCGGGTGTCCACGTCCAGGTTCGAAAATGGCTCGTCCAGCAGCAGCAGGTCGGGCGAGGGCGCTAGCGCCCGGGCCAATGCCACGCGCTGTTGCTGCCCGCCCGAGATCTCGTGCGGGTAGCTATTGGCCGCGTGCGCAAGGCCCACCAATTCCAGCATTTCTTCCACCCGGCGGGCACGATCCGGGCGTGCCAGCTTGCGCAGGCCGAACGCCACGTTCAGCGCAACCGACAGATGCGGAAACAGGGCGTAGTCCTGGAACATCATGCCCACGCGGCGCAGTTCCGGGGCCACCTGTTCGGTGGCGGACGAAATCACGGTGCCGTCCAACAGGATGCGGCCCGCGCGCACGGGTTCAAAGCCGGCAATGGCGCGCAATACCGTGGTCTTGCCGCAGCCGGATTCGCCCAGCAGGCAGCCGATGTGTCCGGCTGGCAGGCCCAGCGTCAAGTCTTGCACCACCGGCTTCAAGCCAGCGGGTGTGTCATACGCAAGGGAAAGGTGATCGATTTCTAACAGATCGGGCACGATGATCAATGTCCCATTTTCAGATTGGTGCGCGCCAGCAGGATGACGGGCAAAAGGCCGGCCAGCACGATCGCCAGCGCCGCGACGGCGCCTTCCTCGTACGTGCCGCGGGCGGCTTCGGCGTACAGCCAGGTGGCCAGCGTGTCGAAATTCATGGGCCGCAGCAGCAGCGTCGCGGGCAGTTCCTTCATGGCGTCCACGAAGACCAGCAGCGCGCTGGCGGCCAATGCGGGGCGCAGCAGCGGCAGGTGGACGCGGCGCAACGTGCCGGCAGATGTCTCGCCCAACAAGCGGGAAGCCTGTTCCAGCGATGGCGGAATGCGCGCCAGGCCGGCTTCCAGCGCGCCGGTGGAAATCGCCAGGAAGCGGATCACATACGCGCAGACCAGCGCGGCCATGGAGCCCATCAGGAACAGACCCGTGCCGCCGAATACGGTGGCGACGGCCGTGTCGATCCAGACAAACGGCGTCAACAGGCCAATGGCCAGCACGGTGCCCGGCACGGCATAGCCCAGGCTGGCGATGCGCGCAAAGGCACGGCCGGGGTTGAAGCTGGCACTTTCGCGCAGCGTGCGTCCGGCCCAGGCAACGATCAGGCCGCACAGAATGGTGACGATGGTGGCGCTGAAGGCCACGATCAAGGTGTTGCTCAAACCGTTGATCAACTGGTCTGACACGCCGCCTACCAGGTGCAGGCGCTTATAGGTTTCAACGATCAGGTACAGCGCGGGCGCGACAAAGCCCAGCACCACCGGAATCCAGCCCAGCAACGCGGCGATGCCCGCGGCGGGGCCGCGCAAACGACGGGCTTGCATGGGACGCATGCGCTGGGTATTGGCGTAACGCTGGCGCTTGCGGCCATGGCGTTCCAACATGATCAGGCCGATAACGATCGCCAGCATGGTCAGCGCGATTTGCGCGGCGCCCGCCAGGTCTGAGCGCGTGACCCAGGTGGTGTAGACCGATACCGTCAGTGTCTGCACGCCCAGGAATTCAGACGCGCCGATATCGTTCAGCGTTTCCAGCAGCGCCAGGCTGACGCCGACGACGATGGCGGGCCGGGCAAGCGGCAGCGCAACGCGGAAAAACACCGCGATCCGTCCCGCTCCCAGCGTGCGCGCGGCTTCCAGCAGGCTGGCCGCTTGCGTCATGAACATGACGCGCGTACTCAGATAGACATAGGGGTACAGCACGAAGCCCAGCACGAAGATCGCGCCGTAGATGGAGCGCAGGTCAGGCAGGCGGAATTGGCGCGGGCTGTCATACCCCAGCAGCGCGCGGATCGCCGTCTGGATCGGCCCGATCGGATGCAGCAGGTCCAGATAGGCGAACGCGATGATGTAGGTAGGCACTGCCAGCGGCAGCAGCAGTGCCCAGGTCAGGATGCGGCGCGTGGGGAAGTCATAGGCGGTGACCAGCCATGCAGCCCCTGTTCCCAGCAACGTGACGACGATGCCGACACCTGCCAGCAGTATCGCGGTGTTGGCCAGTGCTTGCGGCAAGACGTAGCTGGCCAGGTGCTGCCAGTGGGACAGCTCGCCGCCCAGCGCCCACCAGGCCAGCGTCAATACGGGCGCCAGCACGGCCAGCGCGATCAGCGCCGCGCCTGCGAGCCAACCGGCGCCGCGTTCAGTCCAGCGCAAACGCAGCGGCCGGGGCAAGGATTCAGTGTGCATGCTTCAAAGTCGATTGCATCAATGGCAAGGCCTGTTTCCTCCAAAAAAGGAAACAGGCCCAATACTGCCGCATGGCGACGTCACGCCAGCAGGCGTGACCGTCCATGGGTCGATCAGTTGTCGAAGCCGACCTTGTCCACCAGTTCGCTGGCTTGCTTGCGGTGCTTGGCGATTTCAGTCAGGGGCAGCGGATCAACCTTCAGCTCGCCAAAGCTGGCGATCACGGGGTCCAGCTTCACGCCCTTGCGGACGGGGTATTCGTAGTTGGCCTGGGCGTACAGCGCCTGGGCGGGTTCGGACACCAGGAAATCCAGCAGCTTGATGGCGTTGGCCTTGTGCGGTGCGTGGGCGGCAACGGCGGCGCCGCTGACGTTCACGTGGGTGCCGCCGCTCTTTTCATTGGCGAACGTCGGGCGGATGACCTTGATGGCATCGCCCCATTTGCGGGCGTCGGTGCCGGCTTCGGCGTTCTTCATGTGACCCACGTAGTAGGCGTTGGCCAGGCCGATATCGCAGATGCCGCCCAGAATGTCGCGAGCCACGTCGCGGTCGCCGCCAGCGGCCTTGCGGGCCAGGTTGGCCTTGACGCCGCGCAGCCACTTTTCGGTCGCTTCTGCGCCGTCATGCGCAATCATCGATGCAACCATGGCGGTGTTGTAGGGGTGTTGGCCCGAACGGATGCAGACTTTGCCCTTCCATTTCGGATCGGCCAGGTCTTCGTAGCGGAAGGATTCCAGCTTCAGATCCTTTTCCACATACAGCACACGGTCGCGCAGCGACAGTGCAAACCACTTGCCATCGGCGCCGCGCAGGTTCGCGGGGATCACGGATTCCAGGGTCTGGGACTTGACCGCCTGGGTCACGCCACCGTCCACCAGATCCAGCAGATTGCCGATATCCACGGTCATCAACACGTCTGCGGGCGACTTGGCGCCTTCCGCCTTGACGCGCTCCAGCAATCCGTCCTTGACGAAGACCGTATTGACCTTGATGCCGCTTTCCTTCGTGAAGGCATCCAGCAGCGGTTGAATCAGCTTGGGTTCCCGGGTGGTGTACAGGCTGACTTCTTCGGCGGCATTGGCCGAGACGGTGAAGGCGGCGGCGCCAGCCAGCGCCAGGGCGCGAAGCAGCGAATTTAATTGGGGACGCTTGGTCATGTCGGGAGGCTCCGGCTAGGGCAGCAACGGGGGAAGCCGAAAAAAGGGCTTTCCGTTGCTTAAAACGGTCTGCTAACGAAAACGATTATCAACTGAGAACGCGACGATAACAGGAAGCAATAGACCGTTCAACTGTCCGTAAGCCATTGAGCGTTGCGCTTGATCCCCATCAATACGGCATAAGGGTATTACGGAATAATGAGAGCAATTCCTATCAAGACCCTGTAGAATAGGGTCAACCCTAATGAACTAATACGACATGGCTGCTTTCAACACTGAGCGCGTACTTAGCGTGCACCACTGGAACGACACCCTGTTTTCCTTTACCACGACTCGTGATGCGGCCTTGCGGTTCCACAACGGCCACTTCGTCATGATCGGCCTGGAAGTTGAAGGCAAGCCGCTACTGCGGGCCTACAGCATCGCCAGTGCGAACTACGAAGAGAACCTCGAGTTCCTCAGCATCAAGGTGCAGAATGGCCCGCTGACCTCGCGCCTGCAACACCTGAAAGAAGGCGACACCATCCTGGTCAGCCGCAAGCCCGTGGGTACGCTGATCGTTGACGATCTGAAGCCGGGCAAGCATCTGTTCCTGTTTGGCACCGGCACTGGCCTGGCGCCCTTCATGAGCATCATCAAAGACCCGGATATCTACGAACGCTTCGACAAGGTCATCCTGGTGCACGGCGTGCGTTGGGTCAGCGAACTGGCCTATGCGGACTTCATCGAAAAAGAACTGCCGAACAACGAGTTCTTCGGCGACATCGTGCGCGAAAAGCTCGTGTATTACCCGACGGTCACGCGCGAGCCGTTCCGCAACCAGGGCCGCATCACGGAACTGATGGAAAACGGCAAGCTCTGCGAAGACATCGGCATTCCGCAGATCAACCCCGAAACTGATCGCGCCATGATCTGCGGCAGTCCGCACATGCTGGCTGACATCAGCGCCATGCTGGACAAGCGCGGCTTCACGGTTTCGCCGGGCGTGGGCCAGCCGGGCGACTACGTGGTTGAACGCGCCTTCGTGGACAAATAAAGCCACGGCGGTTCGTTCGAAAAAAAACCCATCGCTAGCGATGGGTTTTTTGCATTTCAGGGCGGTCTGTCTGACTACTCCGGCTGAATCCCCGCTTGCTTGATGATGGTGCCCCACTTCTTCGATTCGGCTTGCTGGAATGTGGCAAGTTCGTCCGGTGTCGACGTCGCCGGGTCAGTGCCGGTTTGCGCGTAGAACTGTTGGGCCGGCTTGGTCTTGGTGGCGTTCACCAGCAGTTCGTTCAGGCGTTTGATCACATCGGGCGGCGTGCCGGCGGGCGCATAGGCCGCGAACCAGTAGCCCATCTCATAGCCCGGTACGCCGGCTTCGGCGATCGTCGGGACGTCCGGCGCCAATGGCGAACGCGCCAGGCCCGTCACGCCCAGTGCGCGCAGTTTGCCAGACTTGACCTGGGGCAGGCCGGTCGCCGTATCGGTGATCATCATGTCGATCTGCCCGCCCAGCAAGTCTGTCACCGCCAGCGGATTGCTCTTGTACGGGACATGCAACAGCTGCACGCCAGCCATCTGTTGCAGCAATTCGCCCGCGATGCGGCTACTGGAACTGCCGCTGCCGAAACTCAGCTTGCCCGGCGATTGCTTGGCCTGAGCCAGAAAGTCGCCCACTGTCTTGGCGGACGAGTTGGGATTGACCACCATGATCTGGCCGCCCTTGCCCAAGAGCGAGATCGGCGCGAAGTCCTTCACGGGTTGGTACGTCAGCGTCTTGTAGAGATGCTCGTTGGCGGCATGGGTCGTGTTGGTGGTGATCAGGACGGTATAGCCATCTGGCGCCGCACGGGCGCCGGCGGCGGCGCCGATCATGGCGCTGGCACCGGGTTTGTTCTCGATCACCACCGCTTGCCCGGTCTGTTCGGTGACGCCCTGGCCGATGGCGCGACCAATCTGGTCCGTCGCGCTACCGGCCGCGAACGGGACGATGAAGGTGATGGGTTTGGCCGGGAAGTTCTGGGCCAGCGCGGTCAGAGGCAAGGCTGCCGCCAGCAGCAGGGCCAGGCGGCCCTTGGAGGAAATGCGCATGTTGTGTCTCCTGTGGTGTTTTTTTATAGGGGTGATGCGGGGGATCAGACGGCCGCAGGGCGGTCGCCGGGTATGTCTGGCAGCCGTCGGGCCAGTTCGGGGCTGACCTCCACGGTCAGGTCCAGCAATCGGAACGACAGGCTTTTGCCGTGCGTGTCCAGATTCAAGGCGTCGTTCACGCCGCCATCCAGCACGGCTTCCAGCACGAAATTCATGGCATGCAACGTCGGCAGCAGGTAACGGACGACACGTGCGGGATGCCGGTACGCGAACCAGGCAGCGACGCGAGCCTCGGTGACTTGTTCGGCTAGCACCGCGTAGCACTCCGGGTCCCAGGCAATCAGGCTCAGGTTCGAGATATCGCCTTTGTCGCCGGAGCGGCTGTGTCCCAATCGGTACAGCGGCACGGCCAGTGTGTCAGGGTTGCGGGTCATGGCGCGATTGCCTCAAGGAAGTTCCAGCCGCTTTGCACGGCCTCGCGGGGGATGGTGCAAGACACCATGTTCAAACGTGGGCGCAATGCGGTGCGAACGCCGCCGCCGCCCGCAGGGCCGCAGGTGTACAGCGCGGTCACTTCGCGCAGGATGCGTTCGGCCTGGGTGCGGTCAGCGTGTTCGCCGGCCAGCCGCAAGCGCAGGTCCCGGGCATGGGAGTCGGGCAGGGCGCGGCGCATTTCGCCAGCGTCATCGCCCAGGATGCTGATGGCGCCGATCAGGTCGGCCCGCAGCTTGAAGGCGGACCCCAGGCGCTTCTGGACGATATCCGCGGCCAGTCGCGCGCGGGCTTCCGCCTGCACGCCCGCGTATGAGATCTCGGCTTCGGCCAGCCAACCACCGCGATAGCACACGTTGACTTTCAATTCGGCCGGACGGGCGTGGCCGGTGATGCCATGCACGGCGACGCGGTTCGCGCCCAATTCGACGACATGCGCCTGGCTCAGATCCGCCACCACATCGGGCGTCAGGTAGCGGGCGGGGTCATGAACTTCGTACAACAATTGTTCCTTGACGGTGCGGGCATCCACCGCGCCGCCCGTATCGTCGGCCTTGCCGACAACGAACTCACCGTCGGCCTGAATCTCGGCGATGGGAAAGCCTGCCGCGTGAACGTCCGGCACGTCCTTCAAACCCGGCACGCAGAAGTAGCCGCCCGTGACTTGCAATCCGCATTCCAGCATATGGCCGGCCATGGTGGCGCGGCCCAGACGGGGCCAGTCGTTGGCGTCCCAGCCGAAGTGCGCCAAGGCAGGGCCCAGCGTCAGCGACGGATCCGCGACGCGGCCCGCCACGACGATTTGCGCGCCAGCGGCCAGCGCCTGAGCGATTTCCGTGGCGCCCAGATAGGCGGTGGCGCTGACCACATCCTGGCCGGCCAGAGACGCACCCAGGCGCTCCTGAAGCAGGGCGCGTTGGGCGGGCGTGCTCAGGGCATCGCCGTGCACTACCGCAATGCGGGGCACGGGCAATCCCTGCTGCTGCGCGATGGCCGCAATCCGCCGGGCGGCGGCTTCGGGGTTGGCGGCGCCGAAATTACTGACGATGTTGATGCCGTGGCGCAGGCAGTCCGCCAGCACGGGCGATATCAATTCATCCAGCAGGGGCTCATAGCCCCGGGCGGGATCGTCGTTGCGCGCCAGTTGCGCCAATGCCAGTGTGCGTTCGGCCAGGGTCTCGAAGATCAGCGTGCCGCCGCCTCGGGCGGCGAGAGTGCGCACCACGGCGGCGGCGCCGTCGCTGCGATCGCCAGAGAATCCTGACGCACAGCCGATAAGCAGGGGAGATTGAGGCATATGGGGTCCAGTCGGCCCTGGTGGGCTGTCGAGGCCACTATAGGCACAGGCGGTTCATCAGTAAAATAGAAAAATCAGATGAATTGATAGAGAATTTCCATGAATCTGTCTGCACGGCAATTGCGTGCCTTCGTCGCATTGGCCGATGAACGGCATTTCACACGCGCCGCCCAGCGCTGCCATCTGACGCAGCCGGCGTTCAGCGCATTGATCCGGTCGTTGGAGGAAAGTGCGGGGTTGCGTCTGTTCGATCGCAACACGCGGCATGTGGAACTGACGGCCGAAGGCAAAGTGCTGGACGCTTCGGCACGCCGCCTGCTGGCGGACATGGATTTGGTGATGGAAGACCTGCGCGACCACGCCGCCCGCCGTCGCGGGCGCGTGGCGCTGGCGGCGCTGCCTTCGCTGGCGGCTGGCTGGCTGCCCGGCTTGTTGGCGCGCTTCAGGCAAGAGCACCCGGGCATCGCACTGGACTTGCGCGACGCCCTGCTGGATCCCTGCCTGGACATGGTGCAAAGCGGGCAGGTCGATTTTGCCGTGGCGTCGCGCCGGCCAGACATGACCGACCTGGACAGCGAATTCCTTCATGCCGATCGCTATTTCCTGGTGTGCCGGGCGGATCATCCCCTGGCAGCGCAGCGTCAGGTGCGGCTGCGCGATATCGTCCGGCACCCCGTCATTCAACTTGCGCGCGGCAGCAGTGTGCGCAAACATCTGGACGAGGCTTTCGGCGCCGATGCGCCCCTGCCGGTGTTTGAAGTGGAACATCTGGCCACGGTAACGGGGCTGGTTCGGGCGGGTCTGGGGGTGTCTGTCGTGCCCGCCATGACGCTCTTTCACTTCGGTAGCGATGACCTGCGCGTGGTGCCGCTGGCCGGGCGCCCGCTGACACGTCCGCTTTATCTGGTGCAGCGCAAGGGCCGCAGCTTGTCGGTCGCCGCCCAGGCGCTATACGAATTGCTGATCGAGCACCGGGGCGACATCGGTGGCGCCGGCCATCACGCAGATGGCTGACATCCTCACGGCGAGACATTCCTGCGTCATCTGGCCACTTTCGCAAATGTCTATTGCTGTTTAAACTTCGATAGTTGTAGCTTCTATCCGTCACCTGAAGGATTCCGCCCATGAGCAAGCAAATCATCCATACCGACGCCGCGCCCGCCGCCGTTGGCCCTTACTCGCAAGCGGTTGCCGTAAGCGGCACCAAGACTGTCTATCTCTCGGGCCAGATCGGCCTGGAGCCGGGCACCGGCGATCTGGTCTCCGAGAACTTCGACGCCCAAGTGCGTCAGGCTTTCGCCAACATGCAGGCCGTGATCACCGCGGCCGGCGGCACGCTGGACAACATCGTCAAGCTGACCCTGTTCCTGACCGACCTGGGCAAATTCACGGCTGCCAACTCCATCATGGCCGAGATCATTCCGCAGCCGTTCCCGGCGCGGTCGACCATTGGCGTGGCTAGCCTGCCGAAGGGCGCGCAGTTTGAAGTTGAAGCCATTCTGGTTCTGTAAGGCGTACCCGGACGTTTGATTTCAGGGGTTCGTTCCTTCATGCCGGCCGCGGCCGTGGCTTCCAAGCGACCCGGCGCCAATAACAAAGGCGCCGGGAAACCCATGACGGATACAGAGCGCAAGCTCCGTAATCTGGGTTTGGTGCTGCCCGAGGACTTCGTGCTGCATCTGCCGCTGCGCTACGAGGACGAAACCCGCGTCATCCCGATCAGTTCCCTGCGGCCCGGTTTTTCTGGCCAGGTCGAAGGCGAGATCACCAAATCCGAGGTGCTGTACCGGCCTCGGCGCCAACTCACCGCCACGCTGGCGGATGAAACCGGTGAACTCCAATTGCGCTGGTTGAATTTCTACCCCAGCCAGCAGAAGCAGGTCAGCGTGGGCAAGCGCCTGCGCGCCCGCGGCGAAGTCCGGGGCGGGATGTTCGGCCGTCAGATGGTGCATCCCCGCATGACCAATGCGGATGCCCCGTTGCCCACCGCGCTGACCCCGGTCTATCCCACCACTGAAGGGCTGCCGCAACTGACCTTGCGCCGCGCCATCGCGCAAGCGCTGGACCACGCCGACCTGTCCGACACCTTGCCGGACGAGGCCCGCCAACGTTACGACCTGTCTCCTTTCGAGCCCGCCATCCGTGCATTGCACACGCCGGCCCAGGGGGAGTCCGAACAAGCGTTGCTGGACCGCGTGCATCCAGCCTGGCGCCGCATCAAATTCGACGAACTGCTGGCGCAGCAACTCTCACTAGCCGCGGCGCGGGCCGCGCGCCGCGTCAAAGAATCCGAATCGCTGCCCGTGCGCACGGAGTCAGGCGGCCTGGTCGCCAAGCTCTATGCCAACCTGCCGTTCAAGCTGACCGCCGCGCAAGAGCGTGTGGTCCAGGAAATCTCGGCCGACCTGGCCAAGCCGTATCCCATGCATCGCCTGCTTCAAGGTGACGTGGGTAGCGGCAAGACCGTCGTGGCGGCCATTGCCGCGGCGCAGGCGATTGCGGGCGGTACGCAGGTGGCCTTGATGGCGCCCACGGAAATCCTGGCCGAACAGCACTTCCATAAATTGGTGTCCTGGTTGCAGCCACTGGGCGTCAACGTGGCCTGGCTTAGCGGCAGCCTGACGGCCAAAGCGCGCCGCGAAGCCGTTGCCGCCGCCGCGGATGGCAGTGTGCAACTGGTCGTCGGCACGCAGGCGCTGATCCAGGACCATGTCGAATTTCACCGGCTGGGTTTGTCGATCGTTGACGAACAGCACCGCTTTGGCGTCGGCCAGCGTCTGGCCCTGACGAAAAAGGGCGAAACCGTGCGTGGACGCTTCGTGCCGCACCAGCTGAACATGAGTGCCACGCCTATTCCTCGCACGTTGGCCATGACGTTCTTCGCCGACCTGGACGTGTCCGTCATCGACGAATTGCCGCCCGGCCGCACGCCGGTATTGACCAAGCTGGTTTCTGACGCGCGACGCGAAGAGGTCATCGCGCATGTCGCGCAAGCCGCGCGCGGCGGGCAGCAGGTGTATTGGGTCTGTCCGCTGGTCGAAGAAAGCGAAGCGCTGGAATTGCAAACGGCGGTCGATACCTATGAAGGCATGCGGGTCGATCTCCCGGACTTGCGCATTGGTCTCGTGCATGGACGCCTGCCTCAAGCGGAAAAAGCGGCCGTCATGCAGGCCTTTCGCGAAGGGGAAGTCGATCTGCTGGTGGCCACGACCGTCATCGAAGTCGGCGTGGACGTGCCCAACGCATCGCTGATGGTCATCGAACACGCCGAACGCTTTGGCCTGGCCCAATTGCATCAGCTGCGCGGGCGGGTAGGGCGCGGCACCGCCGAATCGGTTTGCGTGCTGCTGTATCAGACACCGTTGTCCCAGGTCGCACGCGAACGCCTGCGCGCCATGTTTGAAACATCGGATGGATTTGAAATCGCCAGGCGTGACCTGGAACAGCGAGGCCCCGGTGAATTCCTGGGCACGCGCCAATCGGGCATGGCGCTATTGCGCTTCGCCGACCTGGAAACCGACGCCGCGATCGCGGAAGACGCGCGCGACGCCGCCGTGTGGCTGCGGGCAGAACATCCCGCCGCCGTCCAGGCACACCTGGCGCGCTGGATGCGCGGTCGTGAAGACTTCCTGCGGACTTGATGCCACATGCGGCCCGTCCTTCATCTGAATCTCTCAAGCGCCGGCTTCAAGGCCTGCGCGCAACCCCCGGGGGCGTAGTCCACCATGACTCTCACCGAACTCAAGTACATCGTCGCCGTCGCGCGTGAACGGCATTTCGGCCGGGCGGCCGAGGCCTGTTTCGTCAGCCAGCCCACGCTATCGGTCGCGATACGCAAGCTGGAAGACGAACTGGGCGTGACGCTGTTTGAACGCGGCGGCGCCGAGGTCGGCGTCACCCCGATCGGCCAACGCATCGTCGCGCAGGCGCAAAAAGTGCTGGAAGAAAGCGCCAGCATCAAGGAAATCGCGCGGCAGGGGCACGACCCCTTGGCCGGCCCGTTGCGCGTGGGCGTCATTCACACCATCGGCCCGTACCTGCTGCCCAAGCTGGTGCCCGTGCAGATCGGCCGCACGCCGCAGATGCCGCTATTGCTTCAAGAGAACTTCACCGTACGGCTGGTGGAGCTGCTGCGCCAGGGCGAAATCGATTGCGCCATCATGGCGCTGCCCCTGCCCGAAGCCGGCCTGGTCATGCAACCGCTTTACGATGAGCCCTTCATCGTCGCCGTGCCCAATGACCATGAACTGGCTCAACGCAAATCCATCGACGCCCAGGACTTGAAGCAACAGACCATGCTGCTCTTGGGTAGCGGGCACTGCTTCCGCGACCAGGTACTGGAAGTCTGCCCCGAACTGTCCCGCTTCTCGGCAGCCAGCGACGGCATCCAGCGCACCTTTGAAGGGTCTTCGCTGGAGACCATCCGCCATATGGTCGCGGCCGGCATCGGCGTCACCGTGCTGCCGATCACCGCCGTGCCCGAACACCCACCCAGCAATAGTCTGCTGCGCTATCTACCGTTCGATGGCCACGTGCCCGAACGCCGGGTGGTGCTGGCCTGGCGCCGCAGCTTTCCCCGTTTGGCTGCCATCGAAGCATTGGCCCAGGCCGTCTACGAATGCGAGCTGCCCGGCGTGAAGATGCTGACCGACGAGGCGGCTGCGATCCAGGACTGATATTTCAAGGGTTGGCGCGACGTGGCGTGAACGCATGTTGAGCCGCGTCAACCCGACATGGCGCAGCCCTGGTTTCTTGCCCAGGTTGCGTCAATTCGTCGTATTTGCAGTGGTATCCTTAATTCGTACATTTCCAATAGGAGCTAGCAATGGCCAAGTCCACCAAGAAGACCCCGAGCGTCCCGCGCATCAACATCGGCATTTCGGACAAGGACCGCGCCGCCGTCGCCGGTGAATTGTCCAAGCTGCTGGCCGACTCGTACACGCTGTACCTGATGACGCACAACTTCCACTGGAACGTCACGGGGCCCATGTTCAACACGCTGCACCTGATGTTCATGACGCAGTACACGGAAGAGTGGAACGCGCTGGACAGCATCGCTGAACGCATCCGCGCGCTCGGCCACTACGCGCCGGGCACCTACCGCGAATTCGGCAAGCTGTCGTCCATCGCCGAGCCGGAATCGGTGCCGGAAGCCCTGGAAATGGTGCGCTTGCTGGTGACCGCCAACGAATCCGTCGCCAAGACCGCGCGCGCCGCCTTTGAAAAGGCCGATGCCGCCAACGATCAGCCCACGGCCGACCTGCTGACGCAGCGTTTGGACGTGCATGAGAAGAACGCCTGGATGCTGCGCAGCTTGCTGCAATAGCACCCCTGCCATCAGCGTTCCTTTAACCTTGGCATTACAATGCCCGGTCTCTCCCTTTTGGGTGGGGCGTGATCGGATCATTGAGAATCCAGACAATGGCCGCCTACGGGCGGCCGTGTCCGTTATGCACCGTGCCAAAGATAAAACGACAGACACAACCTTCTGCAACCCTGTGCTCCTGCGCTGCCTACGTGCTGCGTTGGTTCTTGGTGCCAATCTGGCTCTTGGCCTTGGCGACGGGAGCTAAGTCGTTTAAAGACAATCCTATTATTGGCAGCTCCTTCCTTAACAAGAAAGGGCTATATGTTGCGCGTGTGAAACTCGCGCATCGTATGGCGCACTTCCGTCGTAGGCGTTTGGCGCATCTGATAAGCCATCAAGATCGTGAGAATTTTGATCGGAACGGATTTGTCCTCAAACGGGATTTTCTCGCGCCCTCGATGTTCGCTGCCATCGAGCGAGAAGTGAGCTTTCTGCAGGGAGACAGCCGAGAGATGATGCAAGGCGATACCCGTACTCGCCGCGTTTCGCTGGATGTAGATACGCTTCGAGTCATGCCGGCCACGCGTGCGCTCCTTTATGGAGAACAGTGGTTGGGATTACTTAGCTATGCAAGTTCATTCCGATGTCATCCTATGAACTATCTGCAGACGATCATGACGCATATAGGCGGAAGGGCTTCCCCTGATCCGCAGACGAATCTGCATTCAGATACGTTTCATCCTACTGTTAAGGCATGGCTATTTTTAAGCGATGTGACGCTATCAGATAGTGCATTCGTGTATGTGCCCGGTTCTCATCGCATCAACCGGCGCCGTTTGGCATGGCTACGCCGGCAATCGATGCAGGTGCATTCGCTGGATCGTTTAAGTGCCCGAGGGTCGCTGCGAGTGTCAGAGTCTAAAGCTCGGAGCATGGGTTACGAGAAGCCTCGAGTCTTCTCTGTTAGAAAAAATACGCTGGTCGTTGCTGACACGTCGGGGTTTCACGCTCGTGGCCAGACGAGTCATCCGGCGACGCGCATTGAAATTTGGGGCTATGGTCGGCGGAACCCCTTCCTGCCCTGGGCCGGTTGGGGTGTTCAGGGGCTGCCTGGCTTGAAAGGCAGGGTTGTTCCGCTGTACTGGTGCATTCGAGACCTGGCGGAGGCCTTAGGCATGCGGCGCAATCCATGGCGGCGGGTTTCGACGAAAAAGATAAAAGATGAATAGTATTGAAAGTAGTGATTCTGGATTTCCACGATGTGTGATTATCACTGGCGCGACTGGAGGGATTGGTGGCGCGTTGGCGCTGGAGTATGCAGCTGCTGGCACCAAAGTGCTGATTTTGCATGGACGCAACGCGAAACGTTTGGCTGAACTCGCTGAAGCTTGCCAAGCACTGGGGGCGCGTGTGGAGACGCATGTGCTTGACGTGCGTGATCACGATTCTCTCGTCACCTGGTTGGGGGCAATTTGCGAGGCTGAGATGCCCGAGCTGGTTATTGCCAATGCGGGCATCAATATAAATACCGGTCCCCACCGACAGGGTGAGCTGTGGCAAGACGTTCAACGTCTGCTAGACGTAAATATTAAAGGGGTCTTTGCCACTGTACATGGTGTTTTGCCGGCAATGCGCGAGCGCGGGTATGGACAGATCGCCCTTATCAGCTCTTTGGCAGCATGGCGCGGACTGCCCGAAACTCCAAGTTATAGCGCCAGCAAAGCTGCAGTGAAGGTGTATGGCGAAGCAATGCGGGATGCGCTGAGCGAGGAGGGCATAAAGTTCAATGTCATCATGCCTGGTTATGTGGAATCGCAGATGTGTTCGGATATGCCTGGACCGAAGCCATTCCTCTGGAAATCAGGAAAGGCCGCCCGTGTCATTCGCCGCGGACTACAGGCCAATCGGGCTCGCATCAGTTTCCCGTTTCCTCTAAATTTTGGGTGCTTCTTGTTGTCGGTGATCCATCCGAATGTGTCGGGTTGGATTCTGAAGAGGTTGGGTTACGGTGATTGATACGTTTTGGATTCCACTGCTTCCGCCGTATTCTCTCGGATTAGTACTGTCTTTGGGCGTCGAAGCTCTGCTAGTGCCTCGTCCAATCGCACCTTGGAGGCGTCAAGTAGCGGCTATTTTTGTGCATTTGGGAGTTTGGTCTGTTGCGTTTGCTGTGGAGTTAGCTTTATTTAGAAGGCCCTACTTTGGAGTCGTTAATGTACTCGCACTCCAACTATTAGTGGTGTTGGTAAGCAATGCAAAATTCCGAGCATTGCGTGAGCCATTTGTGTATCCGGATTTTGAGTATTTTTTGGATGCATTCAGGCATCCGAGATTATATCTACCTTTCTTTGGAGTGGGACGCGCGCTTGCGGCTGGAGGTGGATATGGTGCGGCGCTCTGGGCTGGCCTTGCATTGGAAGACTCTGTCACTGCCGGCGCAGGAGTATGGTTGGTGTCGTTTGTTGAGCTGCCGCAGGAGCATATGTTTGACGCAATTGCCCCGGTTATTCCTTTTTTTGGGCACACGTTAATTCTGGCAGTGTTTGGGCTTGGGCTAGCGATGGTGGCTGGCCGCAAAATCAAGGTGGAATTCGATGCATCAACCGATCTCCAACGTTTAGGGATGATTGCCGCTTTATGGGCGTATGGGCGCAGTGAACGATTGCCGACGGGGGTTGTTAGCGACAATGCACCGTTTGGCATGAAAGATGTCTTGGTCGATATTCACCGTAATCTTCCGGATTTGTTAGTTGTTCAGAGTGAATCATTTTTCGATATTAGGCGAACGTATCCAAACTTAGTACGGCAGGAGATTCTTGCGAACTTTGATGGGCTGAAAGTCGAAGCCGTGGCTCATGGAGGGTTAAAGGTGGCAGCCTGGGGGGCAAATACGGTTCGCACGGAGTTCGCATTTCTCTCTGGGATGAAAGCCGGTGAGCTTGGAGTCCATCAATACAATCCTTATCGGAGACTAGTTGCTGATGGGTTTCCAACTGTGGTTTCGTACTTGAAGTCACTAGGCTATCGCACGATATGCGTACATCCATATCATCGGAGCTTTTATGGACGAGATCGAGTGTTGCCACTGCTGGGATTCGACGAATTTATCGGTATCGAAGCGTTCGAGAAATCTAAGCGAGATGGAGCATATGTTGGTGACCGTGCGCTTGCCGATCATATTATCGAATTAATGCGTCAAGAGTCTACGGCTGCATTGTATGTGCACGTAATTACGATGGAGAACCATGGTCCCCTACATTGGGAAAGTGTGGACGAGCATGATGCGGCTGCCGTATTAAAAGTACCGTTGCCGCCAGGTTGTCAAGATCTTGTGGCTTACGCTCGCCACTTAAACAACGCAGACGCAATGTTTGGCGCGTTGCGCAAGTCCTTGTTAGATCGTAATCGGCCTAGCGCATTGTGCATTTTTGGAGATCATGTGCCGATCATGCCCCATGTGTACGCCAAATTGGGCGATGTGGACGGGTTGACAGACTATGTGCTATGGCGGTCTGACATGCAAAGCTCGCCCATTGAACAATCGCGAGACATCTCGACTCTTGCTGATGCTCTTTTGACCGCTGCTGATGTCAAATAGCGATCACGGTTGCCGCAATTGTCACAACAATATTGGCACAAAGTGCCAAAAAAGATTGAGGACAGTACATATTGAAATACATTTGTCTGTTTTATCGTAACGCGAATATGTCCTCGTCACGGATCAGGCCCGAAATAACAGTACAATGCCTCCGCTCGTCGGAATGCCGCGCAATTAGTGTTACCAACTGCAAGAACGATGCGAAATTGACGCATTTTGTAAAATTTACTATAAATAGATTATGAATTTTGACCGAATAAAGTCGAAGCGCCTGTTCGTATGGCTAGTTGGTATTCCACTTTTGTTGGCTGTTATCTACTACTGTTTTTTTGCTTTGGACAGATATGTAAGTACGGCGCAGGTGGCCGTTAGGCAAGTCGGAAACAACGAGACTCCGCAAATGCCAGGGTTAGCTGTCATGCTAAGTGGCTTGAATCCAACTTCCAGGGAAGAAACGTTGTATTTGCGCGTTTTTTTAACATCCCCGGATATGTTGAAGGTGCTACAGCAGAAACTTAACTGGTCTGAACATTATGAGGGCCGTTGGCAAGATCCGCTTTACTATCTTTCACCTGATGCAGCACAGGAAGATTTGCTTGAGTATTATCAGCGAGTCGTAACGACGCATTTTGATGATCAAACAGGGTTGCTGAACGTAAATGTTCAGGCATTCGATCCAAAATTCGCAGAGCAGACATTAAGAGTCATGCTAGGAGAAAGCGAACGTTTCGTAAATGAGCTCTCTCATCGCATGGCGCGGGAACAGATGACCTTCGCTCAGGGCGAATTAGCCAAAGCTCGCGCCGCGTACGAAGAGCGGCGAGAAGATATGTTGGCGTTCCAAAGCACCAATAACCTTCTAGATGCCGAGGCAACTGCGAAAGCTCGTGCTGAGATTATTGCCGAGCTAGAGTCAAGTCTGACGAAAGAGCGGACTGCATTGAAGAGCCTTACAGGCACGCTCAACGCAGATACACCGCAAGTGCGGCAGCAGCGGAATCGCATTCGCGCTATAGAACAACAACTTAATGCCGAGATACAACGCCTGGTGTCGCAGACGGGCGGGGATAAACTGAATGTGGTCGCGTCTCGATATCGGAATCTCACGATTGACGCGGCAATTGCTGAAGAAGCATACAAATTTGCCGTCAGCTCTGTCGAATCTTCCCGGATAGAGGCCAGCAAGAAGTTGCGCAGTCTCGTTACGGTGGTATCGCCGAACATGCCAGACAAGGCTACCTATCCTGATCGACTGTACAACCTATTTACGCTGCTACTTCTACTCATGCTGTTTTATGGGATCGCTCGCTTTGTGATTGCTACGATTGAAGATCACCAAGATTAACTATCGACGCACCTAAAATAATGACTGCTCTATCTATTCGTTACGTCTTGCGCGCATCAATAATTTGTGTGCCAATATTCCTTGCAGGGTGCGGCAGCCTGTTGTCGTCCGCAGGTCCATCTCGTTTTTCCGTCATGAATGATGACGAATCACAGAATTACACGCTGATTGACTTAAGTGCAGCAACGATTTCTCCATATATGCGCCCGCCTGAGCCTGAGCTTAATAGCACTGTAGCTCTTCCCGTAGTTCCTGAAATCCACTTAGTCCCAGGTGACGTGTTGCGCGTGATGATTTCAGAATCTGCGACTGATGGTGCGATATTTGCGTCACTCGCTGCTGGGGGTACCGTGTTTGACAACTTACGGGTTGATAGCAAGGGAACGATATCTCTGCCTTATGTGGGACGAGAGAAAGTTGCGGGTAGCACCCTAAATGAAGTTCAGTCCGCAGTATTAAAGAAACTTCGAGGAGTTACAAGTGACGCACAAGTCCAAGTTTCTATGACAGGTGACCTCTCGGGTTCAGTTCTTGTTGTAGGTGCCGTGAAGTCTCCTGGCAGATTTTCCGCACTTCAGGGGCCGTTGACCCTGCTGGATGCGATCAATCGTGCAGGGGGGCCGGTGCTCGAGCCGCATCTGATAAGAGTGGTTGTTCGTACGGGCGATAAGTCTTACCAGTTCAATTACGAGGACTTACTATCCGGAAAAAATCAAGTTCTTCCCCCGGGGGCTGAGGTCGTATTGGAGCGAGCGAGAAAGCGCTTTGTCGCGATGGGGGCTATTGGCGATCCAGGCTTGCATGACCTGCCGTCAAATAATCCAAGTCTCCTTGAAGTGCTTGGGAGCGTTAAGGGCCTAAACGAAGCAAAGGCGGACGCTGCGGGTGTATTCGTTTTTCGATTGATCGACCAAAAAGATGAAATTAGTGGCCAGATAAAGCCACTCGCTCAAGTATTTCGCTTGAATATGAAGCAGCCTGCAGCCATGTTTCTGGCAAGGCAATTCCTCGTGCAGCCTGAAGATGCCGTGTACGTGACAAACGCCGCTGTCTATGAATGGCAAAAAATTATCTCTCCTATAGTGCAGGTGCTGGTGCTAGGCCGGACTATCGAAAACTTTTGAATGATCCTGTATGTTTGCCAAGCGTTCATCTATTGCAATTATTCGTGCAGTATTGTTCGCTCTTGTACTGCGCGAAGTACGAGGGCGATTTGGAGTAAATCGACTGGGTGCCTTTTGGTTTGTATTTGAACCTCTAGCTCATATTAGTGTGCTGCTAACAGTTTTTTCGGTGCTTCGAGGGGCTCGAGTGAATTACGGGCCAGATCTACTTGTTTTTTTAGTCTCGGGAATTATTCCGTTCTTGCTGTTCAAGAATATTGCCTTGAAGGGTATGGAGGCGGTTAGTGCCAATAAAGCTCTGTTTGCTTATCGCCAAATAAAACCGGTAGACACTGTGCTGGCACGTGCGATCTCGGAGACAGCATTGATGTCTTGCGTGTACATATTGGTCGTGTTTGCATTGGGGTTTTGGGGCGACCACGAGGTTCTTATTGCCAGGCCCGTCTTGTTCATGTCCATGGTTTTGCTCGGGATACTCCTGTCGCTTGGTCTTGCATTGATATTTTGCGTGGTGGGTGAAGCAATGCCGGAGATAAAGAATCTTATAAAGTTGGCCTACATGCCTCTGTATTTTTTGTCAGGTGTGATTATGCCTCTATGGATTGTTCCGCCGACGTTTCGTGATTATCTGTTATGGAATCCATATGTTCACATAATAGACGGAATTCGTGAGGCTACGTTCGCGTACTATCCGCAAGTTCCGGGCATTGATTTTCAATATGCGGCATCTGTCACGCTCGGAGTTTTATTTATCGGTGTGATGCTATATCGCTCACGCCGCCAACAACTATTAGCGATATAGATTCACATGATTAGACTTCAATCGGTGACGAAATCTTATCGCACGAATGGCGGTCGAAAATTTGTCTTTCGCGATCTGACAATAGATATTCCATCCAATAAGAATGTAGCGATAATTGGAAAGAATGGGGCTGGAAAATCCACCTTGATGAGATTACTGGGCGGCCAAGATGCGCCAGATAAAGGGCGGATCATTACCGATAAGTCTATTTCTTGGCCGGTCGGCCTGAGCGGGGGATTTCAGGGCTCTCTCACCGGTCGCCAGAACGTAAAATTTGTCGCCCGCGTCCATGGTGCAGTAGGAGATCGAATGACCGATGTCGTTCGATACGTTCAGGAATTTGCCGATATAGGCGATTATTTTGATCAGCCGGTCAATACTTACTCATCAGGAATGCGGGGTAGGGTAGCGTTCGGGTTGAGCCTTGCTTTTGATTTTGATTATTACTTGGTGGACGAGGCGATGTCCGTAGGGGATGCTCATTTCAAAAGAAAAGCGGCAGATGCTTTTAAGGAGAGAGTGGACCGCGCACATATTCTGCTGGTGACTCATGGAATGAGTCAGGTGAGATCCATGTGCGATATGGTACTACTTTTGAAGGATGGCCAATTGATTCCATACGAAGATATAGAGAAGGGCATTGCTGCATATTCTGCAGAATAAAGTGCTAATTTAATTGTATTTATTGGGATGATCAAAGTGAAGGTTCTTGTGGTGTTTGGTACGCGACCGGAAGCCATTAAAATGGCTCCCCTTGTTCATGAGTTTCGGAAGATGTCTCATCGCATTGAGTTGCGTGTGTGCGTTACCGCGCAACACCGAGAGATGTTGGACCAGGTGCTGTCAATATTTGATATCTCGCCGGACTATGATTTAGACCTTATGAAGGCAGGTCAGACACTTACTGACATCACGACCTCCATTTTGCATTCGATGCCAGCAGTCCTGGATGATTACAAGCCCGATTGGGTCCTCGTTCATGGGGATACTACTACGACGTTTGCAACTGCTCTTGCATGCTTCTATAAGCATGTGAAGGTTGGTCATGTTGAAGCAGGTCTTCGCACAAATGATATCTATTCGCCGTGGCCTGAGGAGGCCAATCGCAAGTTGGCGTCGGTCCTTACGGCAAGACATTTTGCGCCTACGCTAGAGTCGGAGCGGAATCTCTTGTCGGAAGCAGTTCCTGAACGAAACATTGTAGTTACTGGTAATACAGTGATTGACGCTTTACTGCTTACAGTAGACCGTATCAAGAATGACAAGAGTCTTGAGCAGACGTTGCAGAAGAAATTCTCCTTTTTGGAAAATTCAGAGAAAAATATACTGGTCACTGTCCATCGTAGAGAGAACTTGGGCAGGAATATTGCCAATATTTGCGAAGCTATAGGCAGAATTGCAAAGGCTCGGAAGGATGTGGCGTTTGTTTGTCCGGTGCATTTGAATCCTTCCGTTCAGCAAGCTTTCAAGGGCCGGCTTGGTGCAACAAAGAATGTGCATCTTATTGCGCCACAAGATTATCTGGATTTTGTTTATTTAATGCAGAGATCAACTTTCATTCTATCGGACTCAGGAGGCGTTCAAGAGGAAGCTCCTTCTCTGGGTAAGCCTGTCCTGGTTTTGCGGGATGCGACCGAGCGCCCGGAAGCTGTCGAAGCTGGAACGGTGCGACTAATAGGATGTGAGATCCGACAAGTTACAAATGCGGTGAACGAGCTTCTTGATGATGCTGAGATTTATAAAGCCATGGCAATGGCTAAGAATCCATACGGCGACGGTACGGCAGCCATGGCAATTGTTAATAGCTTTGTGAGAGATTTGACGTGATTATTTTTTCGGATAAAGCGAACTTCAAAAGAGACAATTTTCCTGCCCTTTTTGACTTTTTGGACGGGCACTCCATTGAGTATGGATATGATGAATCTAATGATGATCTGAAGAAGGCGTGGGGTGTTTACGATTATGCCAGATTCTCACAGGAGCATCGTGCTATTGCTGAGTCTGACGTCGGCTCCTATCTTGGCGTAGACCTTCACGAATGCTTGAAGGACGAAATTTTCAGTAGGTACGCTCTGCATAACGACTGGAGTCTTTCCAAGAAGCAGTCTGAAAGCGAATTGTTGGAATTTCTGAAAGAGTATTTTCCTGATGAGTTTCGAAATTGTCGTGCTGTCGCATGCTTTTGGATTGACTATTGGGATCAACTATTTTCGAAGCTTAAGCCGGTTGCTGCTATGTCGTTTGGCGGCAACCTGATCTATTCAAAGATATTTCTTGCTGTCGCAAAGAAAAGGGCCGTGCCAGGATTTGTCTTGGAGCATTTCTTTACGGGGCACGATTTTTATTTAGAGCCAAGGTATTCGTCCCTGCCGAATTCAAGTTTCCTGCGTAGCAAGAAATTTACCGAGGCTTTAAATATAAAGCGGTCAACGCCTGATTCAGAAGTATGGAAGAAGATATACTCTCAAAGCAATAAAAATGTATCGCAACCCGCGTTTACTTCTTGCAAGCTCCGAAATTATGCCTTAGTGTTGGCTCAGGTTCCGAATGATTTTTCTATTTTTTCCAAAACAAATAAATGGAAAAATTCTATAGGTTTTTACAAAGAGGTGATTTCTGAGATATTGGATTTCACCGAAGATCCTGTGGTCATCAAGGTTCATCCCTACGAGAGAATGAAGAATAAGGGTGCTTCCATAAGTACCTTTGATGCTATTAAGGACTATCGTGAGCAGCTAACGCATGCAAAACGCGAGCGATTACACATAGTTGAAGATTATTCGCTCTCCGGATTGATATCAGGCTGCAAATATGCAGTTACGCTCAATTCTCAATCTGGTTTAGAGGTCGCGGGTCATGCGAAGCCGTTGATTTGCTTCGGCGGGGCATTCTACGGTGATCGAGGCTTCACGATCGATTTGACTGAGATTTCTCAGATTCGAGAGGTTGTTCCGAATCTTAAATTCTCTGAAGAACTGCTTCGCTCCTATTCAAAATTCCTTAGTGCTGCATTTTCTCATCTTGTCGGATCAGGCGAGGTTGAGAAAGTAAGGCTAATTTTCTCGAATATAAATTTGAGAAAGCGGAAGATTGGCGGTGCCGCCCCGGCCAAGCTCGGAAATGCGAGCGGCCCCATTGTTCTGGCCAAGCCTCAAAGCTCTCTAACGCCATCTGTGGCGCCGAAGGTGGCGAGCAAAGGTGGAAATAGTGGGGCAATGCAAAAAGGCGCGACCGATAGGCAAGGAAAGCTGTGGAAGAAATTCAAGAAGGATCCGCGGGGGTATTGCCTGGACAGCAAACATGCGGTTTTGAGATTCATTGGTAGGAAGATTCTATAATGCTTGGTACGATATTTGTCGATAACTCCTATGCGGCGGATTATGAGTCGCCATTGTTTCCGTTGTTTTTTTCGGAGATTGCTGATCGGTTTAAGGTTACAAGCACATTTTCCGAACTAGACTCCGCTAAATTTCCTATTTTAACCAACATTACAGAGTATGTTGCCAAGCGCCTAGCGAAGAGTGCAAAGAGCAGATATGGCTTGATTCTTGATGGTCGAAAGAACTGGAGTGATTGGTTCCGGGTTGTGGCGGGTGCTGAGTTTGTCCTTTTGATTGGTGGAAATGGCGGGATCGAGAAACTCAATCATGTCAGGCAGCTGGGATGGATTGTTCCGTCTATAGGGCAAACGCAGAATCGTTGGCCTGTAACTGATCTCGTCTCTCTTGATGATTTGTATTCTGACCTACTGGACGGTGCATCAATCCCCTCTCGCTTGTATGTTTTCTACGGCAACATCATGGCCGCGGTGCAGTCGTATGCAGAGCGCTTTGCACAGATTGACGTAGAGCTGCGCTTTTTGAAAGCAAATGCGGATATGTTCTCGGCTATATGTAGAGACGGTGTCGACGTCTATCATCCGTCGTCGGACATGCTTACCGCGATTTCGGCGCAGGATGCTTATGATGGGAAGGATGGTACCGGTCTGATCAATGCTCAGGCATTTGCAGAGCTTCTTGATGAGCAGATCGGGCAGGCTACTGTTATTGACGTTGAGCGGGAGATTGTTAATATTATTTGCTTCCGGCCCACCTATCTCTTTTTGGATTTAGTTCGTCGTTTTGAGGCGGTCGGTTGTGTCGTATCAGATTTTCCGCTAGAGAACGCAAAATCTTATATCTGGATGCGACCGCAAGAGATTTGGCACTACGAAGCGTTAATTGAAGGAAAGACGCATAAAGAGATTTCTGCGACTTATCTGCGAGGATTCCAAGACGAACCTTCGAAGAATATTAATGTTGAAGACTTGCTGCGCCGTTCAGTAGCTATTCACCATGGGACGTGTTACGAACCGTTATATCAGTTTGACTACGAGCGATTGGCGCGCAGCCTCCGGTTGGTGAATCGTGTGGTCGGTGTGTGTGAGTTCGAAGAGTGCTATGGGCCAAGTCACGAAATAGCGAATCGGACCAATTTTGAGTTCGTACCGATTGGGTATGATCACAAGCTTTTCAATGAGACTCACCGAAAAACTGAAGCACTGGAGCCTGCTACAAAACTGAAGCTTGGCTTCGTCGGTAGGGCATACGGGACCTTTGACAAGGAACAGCTTGGTAGAAGCCGATTGGCAGAGCCTAAAGGTTATCGAAAAGGCGGAGATCTACTATTAGATGTTGCGCTTCGGTTGAAGAGTCGTGGTGTTCCATTCGAATTGCATATAGTAGGCCAAAATTGGGAGCATTTAGTAGATTTGCTAGACCGGTATGCCATTGAGTATGTGTACTATGCGAGAGATAGAAACATCACATACGAAGACTATCCCTCGGTATATGCAAAGATGGATGCGCTAATGATCACGGCACGATGCGAAGGTGGGCCTGTGAGTGCAATCGAGGCATTGTCACTTGGGGTGAAGATCATCAGTACTAATGTTGGTGTCGTTCAGTTCCTAGAAAAGCACATGCAAGGGACTGATGGGTGCTCGGTTTTCGATTATGACAAAAAATGGCACATTGCTGAAAGCGAGTTGGCGGTGATCGCTGTGGAAGAATTGTATAAGAACGGTCGTTCCAAAGAAGATATAGCGAAGACCCATGGCCGGATTGCAGATTTTACAACGGATGATTGGGTGAGAAGAATTAGTAAATTGGCTCATCTTGTAGATGCGTAGTTTCCGGAAATATTAATTCTTTATTTCGCTGGAAATTTTATAGCCACTTTACCCATAAAAATAAATGAGGCACCATTTTAGGTGCCTCATTTATTTTGATCAATATAAATATTAAGTCTTAAGGAAGGCCCATTGGGAAATATCCAATGACTAATTGCAAATTTGTTATCTTTACTCTTTTTGGCTTTGAGTCTATACCAACATTTATACGAACAAATAATCGATCTGGATGCTGTTCATCGACAGAAGGAAAGAGTTCCAGAGCGGATAGCGTTCGCCATCGTTGAGGTGTGGCTTTGGCAGAGTTTGTATGATGATAACCGCCGGAGCTAAAGCCCCCAAGGGATATTAAGGCGTCACCCGCTGAGGTATACACGTCAGCGGAGAGCGTTAGGTATTTGCCCTTCATACTAATACATGTTTCTACTGTCGGCAGTAATGAGAAATTTAGGAACGTATTGTTGGTTTCGGTTTTTCTAAGTTGAATATCAAGAAAGTCTATCGATCCCGAAACATCAATTTCTGTTGTTTCTTGAGCGCGAATTTTCCAATTGTTATTTATGAATTGATCGTTTTTGAGATTTTTCTGAGGGCAGTCTATCAAGCAACTGTCGATAGAAATAAGGTTATCCTCTGCCGAGGGGATGGGGGAAAGTAGGCGCCAGCGCTTACCATCGAATGTGCAGTGTGCACCCGAAAGGCGGTCGCCTATATACAAACCAATATTAGAAAAGAATACGGTCGCGCCTGGACTCTCATATTGATGACGCAGTTGCCAGAGTGCCTGATGAGTCATTTCGAATGTCAGCATTGGGTGTTGCACACGATTACGTTGCTGCTCTTTTCTACGCTTGTTCTCGAGATGTCCATCTCTTTGAATAAACTGTTCTTCTATGTGATTTACATTCAGGACTTGACGATAATTACTGACGAGCGCAGTTGCTGCATAGACGTTCTCAATCTCGCGGCCAAACGGAAATGCGTGGCTATCTATGTCAAGTGTCTGAATTATAAGTTTCTTTTTTGACAATCTTGAGTTTGTTAGCAAGTTAAGATTTAAGACATCCATTTCAAGATGTCCGTGCACAATATAGATTACTGAGTCTTGCCAGAGTTCTTCGGCAAGCTCGTCTATATTGATATGCTTCCCTTTCAAATCGGAGATGTGTGCCTTTAGCTCCGGCCAAGAATGTTCCCGTGTCATGTCCAGGTTGATCTGCGGATTGGCGACAATCGCATTAGCATTTAACCGAAGCGCGTGCAGTACTGCCCCGTATCCGGACATTGATGAGCCAAAAAAGAAAACATTTTCGGGCGAGTACTCTTCCGTATATTTTCGAAATATGCTGCTGAATACTTCGCCGTAATCGTGATCGAGGTACCAAGTATTAAAAGGATCCGCTATAAAGAGAAGGTCATACTTCTGGTCCTCAAGAAATGACCGCATGGCAAGATAGTTTGTGCCTTGATTGTGCGTACTCATTACAATCAGAAGCTGATTTTTCGTACTCTCTTTGAGTGGAACATATAGAATTTTTTTTCCGAGGATTGTTATCTCGTTCTTAGCTATGATCTCCGCTAGGTCCAAGCCTCTGGGGCGAACGCTGGCCGCTATAGGGAGAGGTTGTGTATCTGCTGTTGTCATTTGTCTAATTGTGATTTGTGTTGCTGGACAGATGATATTGCTAGATTATGCTGATCAATGCAACGAAGTGCATTAATTTATGTGGCTAATTTCTGATGAGAGTTCTTTCGGGCGTATAGTGAGGCGGTGTATGCTATTGGCAACAGCCAAATCTATACCCGCTCTCGAATAGAATCCGCCATTTATTTGAGATTTATTTACAACTACGTCTCGGAAATTTCGGAAAAGCCCAGCGTCTGGCTTGGACTTTTTAGTCCAGAAATGATCAATGCCATCTTGAAATGTGAGCCCCGGTAGATTGTAGATGGCTTTTCCGAGAGCAATGGTCGGGCGGCCATGGACTAGTGCGGAGCCTCCCACTGTACTATTGACGGTGATCACGCCAGCAGTATGAGAAAGTAGGGCGGGGAGGTTTCCGCTTTCCAAGTAAAAGACGCGATTTTTTATTTTTAGGTCTTTTGCTAAGGCTTTCAGTATCGATTTATAGTTGATCAGTCCTGGATCAAGCGGATGGATCTTTACGGCGAGAAAGGAGTTCTTTGGTGCAAACATGGAGAATGAATTTATGACCTGAATCATCACATCACTCATGTTCCTATACGGAGAATGGTGCACGATCTGCGCGTCATTGGCTAGTTGTAATGGCAACAAATAGAACGGATTTGTTTCGCTTTCAGCGATTAATTTTGTTTCTATCTGCCTAGAGTTGCGATCTTGCCATTTAACTCGAACTCCCCGTCTCAGATAACCGATATACTCAGTTAGAGGCGAATATGGTACGTGGCTTTCCACCCCATGATGCAGAATTGCATTTAGCCCCGCCCAGAAGTTATATCCGACATCGTACGCTGCACGCTTCCAAAATGGCGAAGAAAATGCGATCCCGTTGTCGTAGTGCGGGATATTTCGCGCTTCTGTGCGATACCAATCTGGATCGCGCGAAAGTCTTGAGTTTGCGTTTACGCCATCTCGTTCTAGTGTTATCCAGTACGGACGAAAATATCCTTCCTCGAATACGTGCACACGTATTTTGTGCAGCTTTGCTTGTTCAATGGCAGGCCGATGTACAGGCCTACAGTCTCCGAAGAGTACAACATCGGTGATGCCGTGGTCGCGGAACTGGCAAAAGTAGAATTCGGACAACTGCGCCATCGGTCCGCGATAGGAAACAGCCTCGCCGTTGTTCCAGTAGACACGATCTCCCACCGTGAAGTTGACTTTCCTTACACTATGGCCACACTCTCGCAATTTGGTTGCTAGGCGGGAAAAAAATGGCGAGCACACCCCTTGCAAGAATAGAAAGCGTTGCGTGATATGTGCGGCTCGAAGGGAAGGTGGCATGCCTGTCACGGGTGAGTTGCGTTCTCGTAAGTTGCGTTGTTTTGAATTTTTCAGCGTCTTAACAGGAAGCCTGCTTTTGCCCAAAGTCTCATTTTGTGCAACTGGCGCTGAAGGTAAGTTCTACGAACAGATGCGAGGCGCTTCTCTGCAATTAATTTGTCGCGTGTTCGGATGACCTGCATAATTGCTGCTTCACAGGTAGTATATCCGTTCAATTTCCAATCCCAATAAATGGGGTAGTGCAGCATGGCGCCAGCGACGAGTTCGTCAAGCGAGAGAGAGCGGCTGCGGCGCGCTATCGACATACGGTCTTGGGTGAGCCCCCAACCCGCGTAAAAGGGATTGCCATATACGACGACAACCTTCTCTCGCAATAATGCATCGAATCCGCTTAGCGAGGTCATCGTGTGGATTTCGTCCGACGCCTCGATACAGCTCACGATGGACACGTCTGTCTCAATTGCATCCGCGTATTGCAGCGCATGTGTGCGATGAATACGGCCAGTTCGATTACGAACCATGACGTCTGGATGCGGTTTGTAGACAATGAAGGCGTTGGGGTTTGATTCCCTTACTGCCTTTAATAGTGCGAGGTTGTCGCGGATGGTGCCACAGCCATACCTGATTGACGCATCGTCTTCAACCTGGCCTGGCACTAGTATGACGGTGCGTTTGGCCTGATGCCAGGTAGGTCGTTCGATAGGTTCGATGTTGTACTTTGTCAGTCGATGCTCGACGATCAAGCTTCGCACTGTCGCAGCGCGTTGTCGATCTTTGTCGCTGAATCGACGAGAATTCAGTAATTGTTCCAGATCGTTAGGCTGCCTTGCGTCGAAATATAGGCCTTGAGTATCGAGCACAAGGGAATGTGGTGGAATAAAGTCAGAACCCAAACCTACAGAGCGTATGAAGCCGTCCTCCATACGCATAAGCGAGGCACCTGATTCTGTGGCAAGGGATTCAATGCTGTTCGTTCGCGTTGCACCCCAGACAATTAAACGGTCTTCTGGGGTCGGGTGTAGTTTCGCAGCAGCTTCGGCATGGGGTACAAAATGGACGTGATGATTGGATTGCCCAAGGAAGGGCTTTACATTCTCCGCCTTCCAACGTCGATAGCCTATGGCGATGGCTCGGCCGGTTAGCGCGCTGTGCGTGCGCCGTTGAAGGCTTAGCCAGTCGATAACGTCGAAGATCGTGCCGCGTTCATGCGTCTCTGGATTCAGGTAACGGGAGTAGTGGAGATAGGCCGCTGCAAATAGCTCGTCCACCGAACGTGTGCGTGTACGCCTTGAACAGCTGAGCCTATCATCTGTACTTCCCCAGCCTGCGTACCATGGCATGCCGAAGCAGGACACCGGAATACCATGAAGGAGCGCCTCAAAACCCATGTGCGAAGTTACGACATACACTCTGTCCATGTGGCGTAACACGCTTGCTGGATTTGCGGGCTCCCTCAGCACGATTGTGCGCGCATCTGGTGCGATATCCGATAGGTAACCGCGTTTGGTGCCGCGACTAACTTCGGGATGGGTCTTTATATATATGGTTGCCCTAGGATTTTCCTGTCGAGCGGACGTCAACATGGTGTTGAAGGTCTGGGAGTTGGCCAATCCATGTTCCACGCTAGCATCACCAAAGGTCTGGTCGACGATTAATATGCGTGGTCCTTCGCTCTGGAACACATCTGGATCCAGATCGGGGGCCAAGTTGTACTTACTCAGCCCTTCCGACACGATGCGTTCGCGGGCTTCTAAATAGTCCGCCCCGTCACCAGAGAGAAGGTCCATGTTCGACGTTAGAATTTTCTCCAAGTATGAGGAGTGCCCCGCAGCATAGTAAATGCCTTCCGGGTCAACGACCAGAGATAAGGTAGGATGTTCCCGCCCTGTTCCGTAGGAACGTAGGAAACCGTCTTCCAGCCCAATGAATGGCAGTCCGTGTTTGGCTGCAAGCGCTCTGGGCCTTATCGTCGATGGTCGGAAACCCCATCCCACTAGTCCGTTCAGCTGACTTGTTGAGAGTTGGACGCCTGCTCGCAACAATACGAGAGACTCGCCTAACAGGGCAGTCAATCCGGGTAGTTCAGCTATGGGGCGAGAAAAGGTTCCGAGCGGCACGGTTCAGGGGTCGTATTGATTACTGATCGGATTCAGATTGATCGACATCGAATATTTGTAGTACTCCAGTTACTAACTGATTTTTGTCGACTACGATAAGTTCTTTGATTTTTTCTTCGTGCATTAACTCTTCAGCGACGACGAGCCGCTCGGCTTGATTGATCGTTTTCGGAGTCTTCGTCATTATATCGGAGGCAGTCAAGGCGGTGCTGGCATCCTCCTTTTCAAAGGCACGGCGTATATCTCCATCGGTTATGACTCCGCGCAATTGGCCTGCATCCATGACAATGGCTAATCCAAGGCGGCCACGCGTGATTGTTTGAATGACATCTCGGAAACTCGCGTCGTGTGCGCAGAAAGGCAGCGCTCGCGAGTGCATTACGTCGGAAATGCGGGTCAGCAATTTGCGCCCTAAGCTGCCTCCGGGGTGGAAACGGGCAAAGTCCTCGGGCTGGAAACCTCGTGCGGTAGACAGGACAACAGCCAGCGCGTCGCCCATGGCGATCGTGGCGGTCGTTGAGCTCGTCGGCGCCAGGTTGTTGTTGCAGGCTTCGTGCGGCACCGAGATGTCCAGCGTGACATCAGCATGGCGTGCCAACGTCGAATTGACGTTGCCGGTCATAGCAATGACCAGATTTTTCTGATATTGCATGAACGGCAGTAGCCGTACCAATTCTTCTGTTTCACCGCTGTTGGAAATCATGAGTGCAACGTCGATAGGGCGGATCATGCCGAGGTCGCCGTGAAAGGCCTCGCCAGGATGGACAGAGAAAGACGGCGTGCCAGTTGATGCCAGCGTAGCGGCAATCTTCTTGCCGACAATGCCAGATTTTCCCATCCCGACAACTACAACTCGACCTTGCATCTTTAGGATGCTGTCGATTGCCTTCTTGAAGTCCCCATTCAAACGATTGCTCATTTGCTGAAGCGCTTCGATTTCGGTGGCGATCACGCCTCGTGCGGTATCAAGATAGTCCATGTTCAGTTCTTTCCGTTCTGCATTCTTAAATTGAGGTGCGTATACGTCTTATTGGCGCATATCGGCCATTACCTCTTGGTACCCATTGGCTTCTCGAAATACCGATCCCTTCCCTTGAGCGTCCAGAATGCTATCTGCGAGTTCACGGAAAGCACCGAGGCCGCCAGCAGTTCGCAGGACGTGTGTGGCCTTAGATTTGATATAGCTAGGCGCGTCGGCTACCGCAAAAGATCGGGAGCACGCAGCAAAGGCCGGGAGATCAATGCTGTCATCGCCTATGCAAACAGTTTGTGCAGCCGATACGCCAGCACGCTCCATCAATTGAAGGCTTGCGGCATATTTATCCTTGACGCCAAATGCACTCAGTGAAATTCCCAAATCCTGCACACGCTTGGTCAGCGCGGCGGAAGTTCGCCCTGACAGCACTGCAACGCGGATACCGGATTCCTCTAGTAGGCGCATGCCCAAGCCATCGCGCACATGAAAGGTCTTTAGGGCTTCGCCTTGCGAGTCATAGTGCAACTGGCCGTTGGTCAGAACTCCGTCGACATCAGTGATGACAAGGCGAACGTCGGCCAGTGAGGGAGCGACCTTGATAGGACGTCCGCTGATCAACGCGCGGACTCGCTCAAGGCATTGTGGGGTGTCGACGCCTGGGCCGGTTGGATCAACGCGAAAGGCGCGAATTCGCATGCCTGCGGCTAGCAAGCGAAGCTGTTCGAGTTTTTCTGTCTGTTCCATCCGTGGCTGAGATAAGGTCGCATACTGGATAACGACATCGCGCCGGTACGCATAGACGCCAACGTGCTTGAGATAGCCAGGTTTGGTGTCGTTGTCGCGTGGATAGGGGATAGGGGCGCGACTAAAGTAAAGGGCGTCACCGTTGTCGGCGAGTACCACTTTCACCGTATTGGGATCGAAAGCCTCGTTGGCTTCGATTTCATGGCAGAGCGTTCCCACGTGAACGTTGGGATCTGAGAGCATGCCTTTAATCAACAGGTCGATATCTGAAGGGCGAACCAAAGGTTCATCGCCCTGCAAATTGACGTAGATATCAGCTGACACGGACTGTATGACTTCGCTCAGGCGATCCGTACCCGATTGGTGATCGGTGGATGTCATCAAGACATGTCCACCAAACGCCTTAACGGCATCCGCTACTCGTAGATCATCTGTCGCGACTACGACGACGTGCGCCGCTGAAACTTCAAGGGCGCGATCGTGGACATGTTGAACCATGGGTTTGCCAGCAATGTCGGCGAGCGGCTTGCCGGGTAGGCGGGAAGAGTCATATCTTGCCGGGATAACAATCGCAACGCGCGGCGCTTGAAAAGGAGTGGTCATGTCTCTTTCTTCACTCGATGATAAGCGGCGGGAAAGACTTGACCAGATCGTCAATGGCTTTGACCTGAGTCAGATAGGCTTCCAGATGCTCCAATGGCAGGGCGCTCGGGCCATCACATTTTGCCTTGCTAGGTTCCGGATGAGCCTCTAGAAACAAGCCGGCCAGATTCAGTGCCATGGCCGAGCGGGCAAGCTCCGCACTTTGCGCGCGGCGACCGCCAGAAGCGGCGCCACCAGGATCCCGCTGCTGCAATGCGTGGGTTACATCGAAAATGATCGGGAGATTGCCGCTGGTCTGTTTCATCACTCCAAAGCCCAGCATGTCGACCACCAGGTTGTCATATCCGAAGCAGGAGCCACGGTCGCAAAGAATGAGCTTGTCATTGCCAGCTTCACGGAATTTCTCCACGATATGGCTCATTTGCGACGGGCTAAGGAATTGAGGCTTCTTGATATTGATGACCTTGCCGGTCTTGGCCAAGGCGACAACCAAGTCCGTCTGGCGGGCCAGGAATGCTGGCAATTGCAATACATCGGCAACTTCGGCAACCGTGGCTGCCTGCCAGGATTCGTGTACGTCGGTGATCACGGGGACGTCGAATTCGGCCTTCACCGCCTCGAAAATTCGCATGCCTTCGTCAAGCCCCGGCCCGCGGTACGAGTGAATCGACGATCGATTGGCTTTGTCAAAGCTGGCCTTGAAGACATACGGAATTCTCAGTTTCTGAGTGACGCGCACATACTCAGCGCAGGATCGCAGGGCGAGATCCTTGGATTCCAGGACGTTAATGCCTCCAAAGAGGACAAAAGGGGAATCATTGCTGACTTGGATGTTGTCACGAATAGTGATGACGTGCGCACTCATTGGATACTCCGTAGTTATTCTGATTTTGCGGGCTTACCTTGAAACATGCTTCGATGCATCGTTGGCCCGCGCGTGCAGGCTCTATAGCAGCTCACCCACGATTTTTACCGTGGCACGAACTTGCTCTTCCGTATGCATGCAAGAAATAAAAAACCTCAACCGCGCCGATTTCTCCGGCACCGCGGGGTAAAGAATTGGCTGCACGTTGATCCCTTGCTTGAACAACGCTGCTGACATGCGTGTCGCCTTCAACGAACTTCCCGTGATCGCCGGCACGACAGCCAGCCCGCAGCTCGTCCCCGTATCAATCCCCGCTGCCTTGGCCTGTTCCAGGAAATACTTCCCCCGCGCCTGCAACGTTGCCACTCGATCCGGCAGTTCCTTCATCCGTCGCAACGCCGCCAAGGACGCTGCCGCAACGCTAGGCGGCATGCCGACGCTATACAGAAAACCAGGCGCCAGGAACTTCAAATGCTCCACCAGCGCCGTCTCTCCTGCGATGTATCCGCCGCAGCCCGCCAGCGTCTTGCTCAGCGTGCCCATCCAGATATCGACGTCCTTGCCTTCCACGCCAAAGTGCTCGCGGATGCCATAACCGCGGGCGCCCATGACGCCTAGCGAGTGCGCTTCATCGACCATCAGAAAGGCGCGGTGCCGTTGCTTGATCTCGATGAAGCGAGGCAGGTCCGGGTAGTCGCCGTCCATGCTGTAGATGCCTTCCAGCACGATCAGCACCCGTTCAAATTGGTGGCGTTGCTCGTTCAGGATGGTGTCCAGCGCTTCCCAATCGTTGTGCGGGAAGGGCAGGCGGCGGGCGCCCGACAGTTGGATGCCTTGCAGGACGCTGTTGTGGATCAGTTCGTCATGCAGGACCAGATCTCGCGGGCCGAACAAGTAGCCGATGGTCGATACGTTCGTCGCGTGGCCGCTGACGAAGGTGATGGCGTCGTCCACGCCGTATAGCGCGGCGATTTCTCGTTCGAGTTCGCGGTGCACGGGACGTTCGCCCGAGACCAGGCGGCTGGCGGAGACCGAGGTGCCGTAGCGGTCGATGGCGGCTTTCGCCGCGGCCGTCACCACCGGGTCACCCGACATGTTCAGGTAGTTGTAGCTGGCGTAGTTGATGAACCCCTGGCCGCTGATTAGCGTATCGGCGCCAGCGGTGCCTTCGTGCAGCTTGAAGAACGGGTTCTTCACGCCCAGGCGCTTGGCGCCGTCGTTGATGATGCGCAGCTGCTGGTAGCCGGGATGCAGATGAAACCGGTAGTGTTCTTCCGGCACTTCAGCTTTCTTCTCGGCGGGGCGCACGGGCGCCTGGCCGCCAGGAGCCGTGGCCTGGCGCAGTTTGCGCTCCAAGGCCTGCTGGATCAGCTTGTCTTTGATGCCGGCCGCAAGGCCCGGCAACTTCTTCATGGTGCTCAATTAATTCTGGCCTACTGGATCATGCGTTGCATGGGGAGACTGCCGTTCATCTTGATTTCGTCGACGAAATCCGACACGGTGCCGGACCCGACTTCGGCTGCGTGGTTCGCAACGACTTGCTGAACGCTGGCGGCCACGGCGTCGCTTTGATCATCGTGTTCGTCGCGTAGCAGCAGCACCAGTCGTTCTGCCAGCTTGGCGGGCGTGGGGCTTTCATTGAGCGCCATCACCGGCAGGCGGATGCCGAAGCGGTTCTCCAATGCAACGACCAATTCCACCCCCATGAGTGAGTCCAGGCCCATGTCGTAGACCGAACGGGTGGCTTCGATCTTGTCCGAAGACACGCGCAGGATCTCGCCGATTTCTACCTTGAGCATGTCGGTGAAGCGTTCGTGCAGGGCGGCATCATCCAGCGTGGCGATCAGGTGGGCGATATCGTCAGCGCCGCCATCGTCGTCAGCGTTGTCGCCTGCCTGACGCGCGATTTCAGAGAACTTGGGCAGATTGGCCGTGGGAAGAAAGCGGCTAAGCGCGCGCCATTCGAGCTCCAGCACGCCAAGGCCCGACGTATCCGCGATCACCATGGCTTCAAGTGCATCCAAGGCGACTTGCGATGCCAGGGCACCACCGCCCATGCGGCCTTGCAGCGCGTCCTTGATCTTTTGGTTGCGGGCAAGGAAACCAACATCGTCGATGGCGCCCCAGCGCACGCAGGTGGCGGGAAGCCCTTCCGCTCGACGTTGGGCGGCCAGCCGCTCAAGCCAGCTATTGGCGGCGACGTAATTGCTTTGGCCGGGATTGCCGAACAAAGTCGTGGCGGACGAGTAGACGATGAATAGATCCAGCGGCAGGGCGCGAGTCAGTTCATGCAGGTGTTGGGCGCCAAGGACCTTGGCAGCGAGCGTGCGCTCAATCTGCGCAGGGGTCGTGCTGCGGGCCAGGCCGTCGTCGATCACGACCGCCGCGTGAACGATGCCCTTCAGGGGAGGCATGGTACCGGTGGTTTCGTTGAGCAAAGAGGCCAGTGCATGGCGATCGGTGACGTCGCAGGCGGCGGCGTGGACCCGCACGCCCTGGGCCTTGAACGCCGACAAGGCGGCTTGCGCGGCGTCGCTGGATGGGCCGCTGCGGCTGATCAGGATCAGGTTGCGGGCGCCCTTGTCGGTCAACCATTGGGCCGTGCGCAGGCCGAATCCACCCAGGCCGCCCGTAACCAGATAGGTGGCGTCAGCCGGCAGGCTAAGGCCGGAGGCTGCGTGGGGGGCTGGCGTGTGCACGCCGCTGATGCCGTTGCGGTAGGTGACGACGATCTTGCCAACTTGGCGAGCCTGCTGCATGTAGCGGAAGGCGTCGACGATGTTGTTCGCGTCAAAGACGGAATAGGGCAAGGGGTGCAGTACACCCTGGCGGAACAACGCCATCATCTGACCGAACAGGCGTTGGGTCAGGTCCGGGCGTTCGTTCATCAGTTGATCGGCATCGATGCCGAAGTAGCTGATGTTGTTGCGGAACGGACGCAGGCCGATGCGCGTGTTCTCGTAGAAGTCGCGCTTGCCCAGTTCCAGGAAACGTCCAAACGGTTTCAGGACGCGCAGATTGCGATTGATGGCTTCACCGGCCAACGAATTCAACACGACATCGACGCCACGACCACCCGTGTCGGCGAGGATCTCGTCTGCGTAGGAAAGCGAGCGCGAGTCATAGATATGGCGCACGCCCAACAGGCGCAGCAGGTCGCGCTTTTCGTCGGAACCGGCAGTGGCGTAGATGTCCGCGCCCAGCCATTGCGCAAACTGGATGGCGGCGATGCCGACGCCGCCGGCTGCACCGTGGATCAGGATCTTTTCGCCTTCTTCCAGCCGTGCCAGGTGGTGCAGGGCGTAGTAGACCGTGAAGAAGGTGCTGGGGATCGTGGCCGCGGCCTCGAACGAGAAACCCTCAGGGATATGCGAGATGGCGCTGGGCTTGGTGAGCACGCGGTCGCCGAAGCTGGCGGGGCCGAAACCCACGACGGCATCGCCCACGGCGTAGCCTTCCACGTCCGATCCAACCCGGATCACGGTACCCGAGAATTCCAGGCCCAGCGTCGGGCCGGCAAAGCCGTTTTCGATGGCTTCGTCGGACAGCAGGCCCAGCGCATACATGACATCGCGGAAGTTCAGGCCGGTGGCCTCGATGCGCACCTCAAGCTCATCGTCGGCGGGGGCAGGCGCGGGGCACGATTCCCAGCGCAGATTGCGCAGCTGGCCCGGGAACTCGAAGCCCAGGCGCACGGCTTGTGAGGCCTGGGCGTCGGCCACGGCGGGCGTTGGGCGTGAGGTCTGACGCAGGCGCGGGGCGTAACGTGCGCCGGTTTCGTCGAAGATGATTTCGTCTTCGCTATCGACGCAAGTGAACTCGCGCATCAAGGCATCGGTCAGGCTGCCGGCCTGGGCCAGCGGCAGATCAACCATCCGGATGCGGAAATTGGAGGCTTCGTTGGCCAGCGTGCGGCCATAGCCCCAAAGCGCGGCATCGTTCAGCGCGTGCATGGCGGCCGGCGAGTCGGGCGCTCGGCGTAGATACTGCACGGCATCCGCGGTGATCAGCCATACGGTCGCGGCCGTCTGCGTGCGTTCGCACGCTTGGATGACGGCAGCCGCTGTTGCGCAACGCCGGGTTTGCAGGGTGAGCAATTCGTCTGGTGTCTGGTGGGCGTCGGCCCAGGTCAGACCATCCAGGTGGATGACGTGGTTGACCGGACCCGTGGCACCGTTGCGCAGCAAGCCGTCCAGTTCGTCCGCCGCGGTCAGCGTGGCCAGGCGGACGTGATGTCCGGAGGCTCTCAACTTGGCTTCCAGCGACAGCGCCAATCCCGCGCCATGCTCGGGGTTGTGGTCGGCCAGGATCAGCCAATTTGCGGGGGTGTTTCCGGAATCGGCCTCTGGTGCGGCTGCTGAGGCTTGCTCGCCATCCAGACGAGCGGTCAACAAATACGCGCCGCTTGAGAACGACGGCGAGAATTCAAGCGGGCTGTCGCAGACGAACCCCAGCGATCGGAGTTCGTCCTGCCAGAAATCGGCGGGTTGCTGCGTGGACAGTTGTTCGCCGCCTTCTCCGGTTTGCCACCAATTCTGCCTGCCGCCAAACACGAAGTCGCCCCAGGCTGCCGGGTGGGCAGCGCAGAACAGCAAGACGCCATCCGCCCGCAGGCTGGCGCGCGCATGGCGCAAGGCCGCGCGGGCGGCTTCCAGCGTGTCGAATTCGCAATGGAAGATGGCCAGATCGTTCAGCGCCGTGGGAGCTACGCCGCCTTCGCCGATGAGCTCAGTCCGGGCATTGGGGTAGCGTTCAGACTGTTGATGGACGACGTGATCCAGCACGTCTGCGCTGTTCGATGCATAGCAGTAATCCGCGACGTTGAAATCCAGCGAGTCGCAGCAACTGAAGGCGAAAAGTGGTGCGGCCTGGCCCACTTCCAGGATGGCCAGGCGTTGGCCGGGCTGGCGATTGGCCTGTGCTTGTGCCAGTACGGTCTGCAAAGCGGTGCCCAGGCGTTGGCTGCTGGCGGCGCCTAGCGCGCTGCGGCTGATCGACGCGGGTGTGCTGGCACGGGGGCAAGTGGCGTCCAGTGTGGCTTCACCGCGTAACAGGGCAGGCAGGTGCAGGCCGATGCGGCCCACCGCATGGACGATCTGGGCGTAATCCGGATATTCACGCAGCAGCGTATTCCAGATGTCCGTGGTGCCGCTTTCATTGTCGCTGCGCAGCGGCAGATGGATGCCGGCGGCGCTGGCTTCAGCGTAGCCGGCGGCCGTCAGGCGCGAGATGGTGTGCTGGAGCAGTAGCGCGGAGTCGGGCGCGTAGCGGCTCAGTTCGAAGACCAGGGCTTGTGGCAGAAGCACGCCATCAGGCGCGATCTGACGCAGCGCATCCAGGGAGAAGCCGTCGCACAGGCTTTCCAGCAGGGGGTCGACTTCCTCGGCATAGCGGGCGTGCGAGCCATCTTCCATGCATTGCGCAAGCGCGCTGGACAGCACGGTGCGCAGCAGGTCGGCGTTCAGCGGATTGGGGCCAAACGGCGCATGCGGGCGTGGCGTGGCAACCGTATCCAGGAAGTTCAGGTGGTCGGCGGCCGGTTTGCGCAGGCGGATGCTGCGGAAACGGGCTTGCTCGACGGCCGCGATCTGTTCGCCGGCGGCGTTGTAGAGTTCGAAACTGGCAGTGAGCGAGTGAGGCGCGCGGCGTTCCAGCCGCACGCGGGCGGCCGCAGGCTGGCCGGCGTGCGCTCGCAGGCTCAGACGCCCGATCTTGGCCGGTACGAAGGCAATGCCCTGGCCCATCGCGGGATCATCGCGCAGCAATTGAATGATCAATTGGAAAGCGCAGTCGAGCAGCGCGGGATGCAGGTGTGTCGCGCCAAGTTCGCTTGCAATGCAAGGGTCGGCTTGCAAGACCGCCAGGACGCTGCTGTCGGATTCCATCCAGCCATGCGTCACGGCGCGGAAGGCTGGACCGTAGTCCAGGCCCACTGCGCGCGTCAGGGCATTATGGGTGTCGCCGGTAAAGTCGGGGGCACGGTTGGGCAGCGTCAGGGTGGGCTGGGTCAGCCGCGCTGGACGCGCTTCGCGCAGCAGGCGGCCGCTGGCATGCTTGCTCCACGGTTCCGTGCTGTTCGTGTCTTTGGCGTTGATGCGGAATCGGCCGTCGGAGTCGTCCAGCACAAAGCGAGTCAGCTTGCTGGGCGAGGCGTTCAGCAGCAGCGGGGCGTGGATTTCCAGCTCTTCAAGTTCGGCACAGTCGCCGTCTTGCCATTGCAGAGCCGCCGCCAGCGCGATTTCGGCGAAACCGGTGCCGGGGAAGACCACGGCATCGCCGACGACGTGGTCGGCCAGCGCCGGATGCGACTGGGTATCCAGCTGGTTTTCCCAGGTGTTCTCATGCTGCTGCAAGGCATAGCCCAGCAGCGGGTGTACGTGGCGCCGCGATAGCAGGCCAAGCGATTCTGCGGTGGTGGGATGCCAGTGGCGCTCGCGCTGCCATGGGTAGGTCGGCAGTTCGACCGCCGGGCCTTCCCAGGGAAAGAGCGATTGCAGATCGATCTGGCCGCCGCTGACGATGACTTGCCCGGCTGCCGTCCAGATTTTCTCGGGATCGTCGCCGCCGCGGGTGGCGGTGCTCAGTACGCGCCCGTGCATGTCGGCCGTCTTGAGCGTGTCGTTCAGGTAGGAACGCAGCAACGGGTGCGGGCCGACCTCGACGAAGATGTTATTGCCTTCGGCTGCCAATTGATTGGCGGCTTGCTCGAAGCGCACCGGCTCGCGCACGTTGTGCCACCAGTAATCGGCGGTCAACGCGGTGCCTTCCAGAAGCGCGCCGGTGACGGTGGAGTAGAAGGGGATGTCGTTCGCACGCGGTTGGATGCCGGCCAGCGCATCCTGGATGCCCTGTTCGATGGCATCCATCGCGGGGCTGTGGAAGGCGTAGTCCAGGTCCAGGCGACGGAAGAACAGTGCCTGCTCGCCCAGTGCGGCCTCAAGCAGGCTCAGGGCTTCCGGTGAGCCGGCCACGGTGGCGCCTCGGCTGCTGTTGAAGCCGGCCACGCACAGGCGGTCGCCCAGGTTGTGCTGGGCGATCAGCGCCAGCGTTTCTTCCCCGTTGATGCCAACAGCCGTCATGCGGCCCTGGCCCTTGGTTTCGCCTTGCAGGCGGCTGCGTTGGAAGATGACGCAGACGGCGTCGGGCAGGCTCAGCGCGCCGCAGGCCCAGGCCGCGGCGACTTCACCGACGCTGTGGCCAATGACGGCCGACGGCACAACGCCGCGTTGCGCCAGCATCCGTGTGATGCCTACCTGTAGCGCGAACAGGGCGGGTTGGGCGATTTCGGTGCGTTCGTAGCGGTCGTCGCCGTTTTCACCGGCCAATTCCTTGTGCAGCGAGAAATCGGCGTATTGCGAAAACAGGGCGTCGACTTCGTCGATGGCCGTGGCGAACACGGGATCGGACAACAGGCGTCGGCCCATGTTGGCCCACTGCGAGCCATTGCCTGAATAAACCATGACGGGGCCGCGCGCTTGCTTCAACGCGGTGCCGATCGTCACTTCGTGCCTGGGTTCGGCGTCGTCACCGAACTGCTGAAGCAGGTCGGCGATGGTATTGCATTGGGTGCCAAAGACGACGGCGCGTTCCGTGTGCCAGTCACGCCGCATCGCCGCATGATAGGCCGCGTTGTAAAGAAACTTGGCCGGCTGATCGCGCAAGACGGCTGCCATCTGAAGCGCAGCGGCTTTCAGGGCTTGGGGCGATTTGCCCGACACCAGCACCGGAATCGGCGCGGTCTTGGCCATTTTGCCTTCGACGGCCGGGCTGCGCGGAGGGGCGCTTTCCAGGATCACGTGGGCATTGGCGCCGCCGAAACCGAACGAATTCACGCCTACGACAAGCTTGCCTTTCTGGCGCAGCTTGCGGTTCTGGGTGACGACATCCAGATTCCAGTTCTGGAATTCAATCTTGGGATTGAGTGTTTTGATGCCAATGGTGGCTGGCACCTCGCGGTGGCGCAGCACGTACATGGCCTTGACCAGGCCAGCCACGCCCGAGGCCGCTTCCAGGTGGCCCAGATTGCTTTTGACCGAGCCGATGGGCAGCGGCGCGTCTTTGCCGCGCTGCTGCGCCAAGGCTGCACCGATGGCGCGGGTTTCGATCGGGTCGCCGACAGCCGTGCCGGTTCCGTGCGCTTCCAGGTAATCGATATTGGCGGGTGAAATGCCTGCCTGTTCGTAGACCTGGCGCATCAGCGCGGCCTGCGCGTCGGCGCTGGGCACGGTCAGGCCGGACTTGCGGCCATCGGTATTGACGGCTGATCCCGCCACGACGGCCAGGATGTTGTCGCCGTCGGCAACGGCTTGGTCATAGTCTTTCAACAGAAAGATGCCGCCGCCTTCCGACCGGACATAGCCGTCGCCCGCGGCGTCAAATACGTTGCAACGCCCGCGGGGCGACAACATCGATGCCTTGGAGAAGGTAATGAAGCCGTAAGGATGTAGGTGCAGACTCACGCCGCCGGCAAGGGCCTGGCTGCATTCGCCGGAAACGATGGCGCGGCACGCTTGGTGGAATGCCACCAGGGACGACGAGCACGCGGTGTCCATGGCGATGCTGGGGCCGCGCAGGTCGAAGAAATACGACAAGCGGTTGGCGGCGATGCTGGCCGTGTTGCCCGTCGCCATCGATGCATCGACGGCATTCAGGTCTTCGGCCAGGCGATAGGCGTAGTCAGAGCTGGCGATGCCTATATAGACGCCGCAATTCGTGCCGCGCAGGGTGGACGGTCGCACGCCCGCTTGCTCCATGGCTTCCCAGCTCATTTCCAGCAACAGGCGTTGCTGGGGGTCCATGAGCGCGGCTTCACGCGGGGAAATACCGAAGAAGCCGGCGTCGAACCCGGCAATGTCACCGATGGAGCCGGCGGCAAAGGTGTAGGCGGTGCCGGGATGGTCCTTGGCGGGGTGCAGATAGGCGTCGGCGGACCACCGGTCCTCGGCAACGCGGGAGACCAGGTCACGGCCCTCCAAGAGAGCAGGCCAATAGCTGTCCACGGTGGTGCTGGGGAATCGGAACGATAGTCCGATGATGGCAACGCGCTTAGCCATGCAGTGTCCTTCTAACCCCGTCGACGCCCGACGCGGTATATGAGTGCGGTCTCGCCGCAAGGGGAAATAGGGGCCGGTTGTGGCCTAGGTGCCGGAGTGGTCGACGCCTTGTCAATCAGACCAAGACTGAATCTGTGGCTGACGTTCAAGTGCGGCCGATACGGCCCGATTTGGCGGTTCTCCCTATTGCTGCCATCTCGAGGATGGCCCCCGTACTGTCTTGGACACTGCGTTGGCGCCGCTGCCGGAGCGCCATGAAAATGCTCGTTATGCTCATTACCTGATTTGTCTGTTTTCCTGTCCGACCAACAATGGCTTCTTCTCCTCTCGCGTTGCAAGCGGTGGGCCTTCGTATGATGTTCGCGCAGAAACAAATTGATTTTAATTGCGTGATTTTACTGTATTTGAAGGCTTCAACCGCCAAGCTCCCGGCGCGTGGAACCGCATGGCCTCGGGGGCAACGTACGCAACGGCCCTTTCATTTCGCTGTCTTAATGCTTCTGGGGGCGTAGGATATCAATCATTTGTAACTTGTATTGGGCAAGATTAATCAAAACGATTCAGGCGTGACGAAAATCGAGCCCATTACTGTCAAGACCCGCAAAACTTGCAAGAATCAGCTAAAAGTCAGGTGAAATTCGTGCCAGGCTAGGGAAACTAACCCAAAATTTTCGACAAAAAAAAGCGCGCATGTTGCGCGCAATCCATCAGGCGTTACAAAAAGATTCACGGCAGGCCGCATACGGGCACGGGTGAAATGCGCTTGCCCGGCGGGGCGATGCGCCATGAGGCGCGGCGGCGTAACGCACCGAAGATCTTCAGGCCCTGGGGCCAGTCGGCCAAGCCGCTATCCGCGTTGATGTGTCCGGCGCCCGACAACACAATCACCCGGCTGCCCCAGTCTTGGGCAAAGGCGCGGGCACGCTCCAGACGGCAGTAGGGGTCGTCGTCACTGGCGATCACCACGCTCTGGAATGGCAGGGATTGACGTGGGATGGGGGCGAATCCGCGTAGGCAGGCTGGCGCGTCGGCGCGTTCCACGTCGGCAGGGGCGACCAGCAGCGCGCCTGCCACCTTGGCGCGCAATGGGACGGGCAGGGCGGCACTGATCAGACAGCCCAGGCTATGGGCAATCAGCAATACCGGGCTGCGAGCCTGGTCGACTTCGGAGGCCAGCGTGGAGATCCATTCAGGCGCTTCCGGGTTTTCCCAGTCGCGTTGTTGGATGCGCACGGCGTGAGGCAACAAGGTCGCCCAGCGCGATTGCCAGTGGTCTGGTCCGGAGTTTTTCCATCCGGGGACGATGATCGGTTGGAGTCTCATGGCGGCCATGATGCCGCGACGCTTTAGTAACTCAAACGAATAAATCGTCTTTTGCATATACGTTGGTGGGCATAAGGTGGCAGGCCGGCGCGATGCGGCACCCAACCGCCTGAAGGCCACGGGAAGTCGGGCCGGATGGGCTCCAGATGCCAGGTTTTTTCAGTGTATGCTTGCCGTGCAAATGCACAGTAACGGGGCGTGACCACATCGCTATCCGGCGTCCGCCCAGTTCAAAAACCAACGATTACAAGCGATTAGAGGAGTCCACTCATGAAGCCAGTATTTCGTCTGACCCCGGTCATTGCGGCGCTGGGAGTCGCCGCTGGCCTGACGTTTGCGGCGGGAGCGCAAGCGCAAACCATCAAGATTGGCGTTGTCGGCCCCACCACCGGCGCCGTCACCCAGTACGGCGATATGGTCCGTGAAGGTGTTGATACCGCGGTCGAGCGTATCAATGCGGCTGGCGGCGTGAACGGCAAGAAGCTCGAAACGGTGGTGATCGACGATGGCTGCGAGCCCAAGCAGGGTCCGGTTGCCGCCAATCGCGTCGTCAACAGCAAGATCGGCTTCGTGGTGGGCCACGTGTGCTCGGGCGCGACCATCGCCGCCGCGGACATCTACAACAACGAAGGCGTCGTCATGGTGACGCCGTCGGCGACGGCGCCTGCCGTGACCGATGGCAAGAACTATGAGTTCATCTTCCGCACGATCGGCCGTGATGACCAGCAAGGTCCCGCGGCCGCCAAATTCGTGCTGGAGAAGATCAAGCCGAAGAAGGCTGCCGTGCTGCACGACAAGCAGTCGTATGGCCAGGGCATCGCCACGGCCGTCAAGAACGACCTGGAAAAGGGTGGCGTGCCGGTCGCGGTGTTTGAAGGCATCAATGCCGGCGACAGCGACTATTCGGCCGTGATCACCAAGCTGAAGAGCCAGGGCGTGGATTTTGTCTACTACGGCGGCTATCACCCTGAAATGGGTCTGTTGCTGCGTCAGGCGGCCGAGCAAGGCGTGAAGGCCAAGTGGATGGGACCGGAAGGCGTGGGCAACCCGGACATCAACGCCATCGCCGGCGACGCCGTCGAAGGCATGTTGCTGACCCTGCCGGCCGACTTCACCCAGAACGCCGCCAACGCTGACATCGTGAAGTCGTTCGAGGCCAAGAAGCGCAATGCGGGCGGCGCCTTCCAGATGACGGCCTACACGGCCACTCAGGTCATTGCGGATGGCATCAAGGGCGCTGGCTCCGATGACCCGACCAAGGTTGCCAAGTACCTGCACGCCAATTCCTTCGATACCCCGATTGGCAAGGTGTCGTGGAACAAGCAAGGCGACTTGACGAACTTCTCGTTCGACGTGTTTACCTGGCACAAGGATGGTTCCAAGACCGTCTTCAAGTGATGCGCTGGCGGGCTCGGGGTCAATAGCCCTGATGCCCGTGGCATCAAATGTGGGCACGCAAGCGTCCACATGACCGCCGGGCCGGAAGCCACAGTCTTCCGGCCCGGCTTTTGCATTGGCACGCCGCCCGTCGGGAACCGGATTGCAGCCCCGGTGTCGAACGGCCGGACCACCGCACGCGAAAGCGATGCGACCCCTAGACCTACTCTTGTCCGCCTACTATGACCAAGGCCCTGCTAGTCGAAGACGATCCCAAGCTGTCGCGCCTGATCGCGCAGTTCTTGGAGCAACATGGGTTCAACGTCGCCCAGGCTTATCGTGGCGACCATGCCGTGGAAGCCTTTCGTCGGCATGATCCGGCGATCACCATTCTGGATCTGATGCTGCCCGGCCGTGATGGCCTGCAAGTGTGTCGAGACCTGCGCGCGTTCTCTTCCGCGCCCATCTTGATGCTGACTGCGCGCGAGGACGACCTGGATCAGATCCTGGGGCTGGAGTCCGGCGCTGACGATTACGTCATCAAACCCGTTGAACCCCGGGTGTTGCTGGCGCGGATCCGGGCGCTGATGCGCCGTCACAACCAATTGGACGAGCCGCCGGAACATCTGGAGTTCGGGCCGCTTGTCATCGACCGGCGAACGCGCGCCGTCGTTCACGCGGGGGTCGAAGTCGATCTCACGACGATGGAGTTCGAAATGCTCTGGGCCCTGGCCAGCCAGGCCGGCCAGGTGCTGACCCGCGACGATTTGCTCAACGCCGTCCGGGGTATCGAGTTCAACGGACTGGATCGCAGCGTGGACGTGTGCGTCAGCAAGCTGCGCCGCAAGCTGGACGATGACCCACGCGATCCCGCGCGCATCAAGACCGTGTGGGGCAAGGGCTATCTGTTCTCGCCGAAGGCACACGAGGGTGGCGATGCTTAAGTTCGTCCTGCGGCTCTTCGTGGTGCTGGCGATCGGTTTCGTCATCTCCAACGAAGTGGTGGACCGAACCGCCAATTACTTCTTTGAGCCGGTCAACGCGGCGTATGCGCGTGAAGCGGTGCGAGGGCAGCTTCATAGCCTGACCCAAGAGGTGGGCAAGATTGCGCCGGAGGCGCGCGCCGACTATGTGCGCGATGCCCTGGTGCCGCACTACGGCCTGGGCTTGAAAGTGCTGGCCCCCGCCGACTACGAGGCTGCAAGTTATCAACTGACGGATGATGAGCGCAAGACGATCGCCGAAGGCGGGTTCTTGCAGCGCGACAAGCTGATGACGTTTGTGACCGCCATCCCGGGGCCGGGGGCGCAGTGGCTTGAAGTGAAGATGCCGCCAGAACCGCCCATTGGCCCGTGGGTGATCGCCGCGATCTATTCCGCGCTTGGCCTGCTGCTTTGCGCGTTCATGCTGGTGTGGGCGCTGCCCATTTGGCGTGACCTTGAAGCCCTGAAGACGGCGGCCCAGCGCATGGGCCAGGGGGATCTGCAAGCGCGGGCGCGGTTGTCGCGGCATTCCAGCATTCGCAATCTGGGTGACACGTTCAACCAGATGTCCGACCGCATCGGCGCACTGATCAGCAATCAGCGCGACCTGACCAATGCCGTGTCGCATGAGCTGCGCACCCCGATTGCCCGCCTGTCCTTTGAACTGGACATGATCGACCGCGAAGGCGACCCGGCTGCGCGCAAGCGGCTGGTCGAGGAAATGAAGAGCGACGTGGCCGAGCTGGACAGCATGGCTTCCGAGCTGCTGATGTACGCCCGCCTGGAGCACAAGAACGATGATGTCGCGCTGCGGGCGCAGGATGCGCGCGGTTGGCTGGATTCCGTGGTGCAGCATGCCGCCTACGAGGCGGGCGTGTCCGGTGTGCATTGTGTCGTGTCGCAATGCGACGTGGCCGACGTGCGGCTGCATCAGCGTTACATGACGCGGGCGCTGTTGAATCTGCTTCAGAATGCCATCCGCCACGCGGGGGGCCGTGTTCAAGTTTGCCTGACCAGTCCGGCGCCGCAGGAATACGTGCTGACGGTGGATGACGATGGTCCGGGAGTGCCCCCCGCCGATCGCGAACGCATCTTCGAGCCCTTCATCCGTCTGGACGAAAGCCGAGACCGCGGCACGGGCGGCACCGGGCTGGGGCTGGCCATTGTGAGCCGCGTGGCAAGGTGGCATAACGGCACGGCCGTCGCGACTGATAGCCCCTTGGGCGGCGCACGTTTCATCGTCAGCTGGAAGGCGGCCTGACAGCCGCCTGCGCGCAGGCGTAAAGAAACTTCACAAAGCGTTCCTCCAATCTTCACAAACTCCATACAAAGCGGGAAAGATCCGGTTTAGGCCCGTGGATAGCATGACGGCATTCTCCTGTCTTAGGGTTTGCAGCAAGTCATGTTCTCTCTTAGCCGCCTGGTTGCCATCGGGTCGTTGCTGGTCGCCGCAGGCGGCTGCCAGCATCTGCCGCCGTCCGCGCCGCCCACGGTCGCCAAAGGCGACTACAACGCGGTCCTGGGCTACCTGGAGCAGCGCATCCCGTATGACATGGGCAGGCACAAGGTGCCGGGCCTGTCGATTGCCATCGTGGATGACCAGCGTGTGGTCTGGAGCACGGGCTTTGGCTACGCGGATGCCCACCGGCATCGCACCGCAACCAGCGATACGCTGTATCGCGTAGGCGCCATCAGCAAGATCGTCACCGCGGCAGGGGTATTCCGCGCGTCGGACGAAGGCCGGCTGCCGCTTGATGCGCCTGCCGGCCAGAGCTTGCCAGACTGGCAGCTACAGCCCCGTCGCAATGCGATGCAGTGGATGGGGGCAGACCCGTACACCGCCCGCAATCTGCTGACGCTGCATCCGGCGACCCTGGAAGACACCATGGGCCGTGCGCGTGCCGACATGGCCTATGCCTTGTTGGGCGACATGGTGGCGTACGCCGCCAAAGAGCCGCTGGACACCTATGTCCGGCGCACCATCCTGCAACCGTTGAATATGCCGCGCGCCGGCTATCAGGTGAATGCCCGCATGCTTGAGTTGCGCGCGGCCGGATATCGCCTTGGGGTGCCCTGGGCCGAAACGCCTCAGCCCAATGAGGCGGCGGACGGCCTGTGGATGAGCACGGCCGAGATGGCTCGGTTTTCAAGCATGTTGTTCGCCGGGGGCGTATTCAGGGGCGCGCGCGTGCTCAAAGATGAATCCGCGCAGGCCGTGTTGAACCTGGAAACGGTATCGGGCGCCAGCCTGGACCTGAGCTGCCGCTTGGCGCTGTCCTGGCTGGCCGCGCCCTGCGGCGAAGACCTTGTGGGCGGCGGTTCCCTGCGCGAGCACAGCGGCGCCACCGAAGCCTTCCACGCCCGGTATCTGCTGGCGCCTCAAGACAAGCTCGCCGTTTTGGTCATGAGCAATTCCGATACGAGTGAGCCGTTGGTGGCCGCCGTGTCGACGTTGGCCATGCGCTTGATGCAGCAGGCCAAGCAAGGCCCCGACATCCACTGATTTTCACCCTGCGGGCGCCTGACGCCCGTCTTTTTTTCAACCTCGTTTCCTCTGGATGCTGTTATGAAGCGATTTTTCCGTTTGTCTTTCGTCCCACGTCGTGTCGCCGTGGCCGGCCTGTTTGCCGCCGTGCCAGTGCTGCCAGCGGCCGCTGGCGAACTTGTTGTGGCGGAAGCCAGTTCGGTCTACGGGCAGCGGGGCGCAAGCTCCCGGGGGTTGACGGTGGCAACCGGCGAGGACCGCCCCGAAGGGCAATGGACCTTCTACGGCACGGCCGGGGTGGGCTATGCGCCGCGCTACAGCGGTAGTGACGAGAGTTCGGTCGCGCCGATCGTGGGCCTGGGTGTGCGCAGTCCGAACGGCTTCTTTCTGGGCACGGATCACGGCTTGGGGTGGGAGACACAGGCGCTGGACAGCACCTTCCGCTTCTATGTGGCGCCCAGTGCGTCGCGCAAGGATCACAAGAAGGGGTTTCAAGGGTCGGACAAGCTGCGCGGCATGGGCGATATCAAAAGCCGTGCGCAGATCGGCATGGACGCCGAGACGGCGCTGGGGCCTGTCGTGCTGTCTGCGACCGTGGCGCACGCATTCAAGAAGGGTGACGACAAGGACGTCGGTAGCGCCTATACGATGTTCAACCTGGGCGCCAGCACGACGGTGTATGAAGGATCGGCGGGTTCGGTGTCGCTGGCACTGAGCGGCACGCTTGGCGACGGCAACTACATGCGCACCTGGTATGGCGTCAGCGGCCAGCAATCGGCGAAATCCGGGTATCGCCGCTACAACCCGAAAGGCGGCCTGGAAAGCGTGGGCTTGGGGGCGACGTGGACGCTGCCGGTCACCGAGTCCTGGTCGTGGACGGTGGCGGCCGAAGCGCGGCGATTGTTTGGCGATGCGGCCGACAGTCCCATCGTGAAGGACCGCAACCAGTACTCCATCGGGACGATGGTGACGTATACGTATTGAAGATGGGGAAGAAACCGCCCCAGGACGGGGCGGGTTCGGAGGGGAGGGCAGGCCATCCGGCCGCCGGTGCCCCTCCGGGCGTGCAGAACCGCTTACAGGCCTTGGACGCGGCGGCCGGTGTCGGCTTCAAACCAATGCAGCGGATGGCGGCCGTCCGGGCCCACATTGACGCGATCGCCCACCTTGGCGGACGACTCGGACAATTGGCGGGTGGTGCAGCGCACGACAAGCGTGGTCTTGCCGCAACGGCAGTGCACCAGCTGTTCGGAGCCCAGCGTTTCGACCATTTCAACTTCGGCCGGCACGCCTTGCGTGTTCAGCAACATGTGTTCGGGCCGCATGCCCATGATGATCTTGCGGCCACGCACCTGTGCGGGCACTTGCAGCGGCGAGATCTCCAGTGCCATGCCGTCCGTGGTTTGCACGGTGCCGTCGCCGGAAACCTGGACTTCCATCAGGTTCATCGGGGGCGAGCCGATGAAGCCCGCGACAAACGTCGAGGCGGGCTTCTCGAACACCTCCATCGGGGTGCCGATCTGTTCGGGCACGCCTTGGTACATGACGATCATGCGGTGGGCCAGCGTCATGGCTTCCACTTGATCGTGCGTGACGTACAGGCTGGTGGTGCCCAGGCGCCGATGCAGCTTCATGATTTCCAGGCGCATCGCCACGCGCAGTTTGGCGTCCAGGTTCGACAAGGGTTCGTCGAACAGGAATACCTTGGGTTCGCGCACGATGGCGCGGCCCATGGCGACCCGTTGGCGTTGACCGCCGGACAGGGCGCGCGGGCGGCGATCCAGCAGGTGGCCCAGTTCCAGGATCTGCGCGGCGATGTCCACGCGCTTCTTGATCTCGTCCTTGGAGAACTTGCGGATCTTCAAGCCGTAGGCCATGTTCTCAAACACGGTCATGTGCGGGTAGAGCGCGTAGTTCTGGAACACCATCGCGATGTCGCGTTCGGCCGGCTCCAGGGTGTTGACGACCTTGCCGTCAATCACGATGTCTCCGCTGGTGACGGATTCCAGGCCGGCGACCATGCGCATCAGCGTGGACTTGCCGCAGCCAGACGGGCCGACGATGACGATGAATTCACCGTCTTTGACATCCATGTCGATGCCGTGGATGACCGGCACATTGCCGGCATAGGTTTTCTTGACGTTGCGGAAGCTGAGAGTAGCCATGTTTATTCGTGTTCGGAGTCGTGTTCGGGTGGGCGCGGCGTGGGGGTCATTTTTCCGTGTCGACCAGACCCTTGACGAACCATTTCTGCATCAGGATGACGACCAGCGCCGGCGGAATCATGGCAAGCATGGCGGTGGCCATGGTGATGTTCCATTCGGTCACGCTGTCACCGCCGCTGATCATCCGCTTGATGCCGATGACGACGGGGTACATGTCTTCCTGGGTGGTGACAAGCAGTGGCCACAGGTATTGGTTCCAGCCGTAGATGAACTGGATCACGAACAGGGCGGCAATGCTGGTCTTGGACAGCGGCAGCAGCACGTCGAAGAAGAAACGCACCGGACCCGCGCCGTCGATCCGGGCGGCTTCAATCAGCTCGTCCGGGACCGTCAGGAAGAACTGGCGGAACAGGAACGTGGCCGTGGCCGAGGCGATCAGTGGCAGGGTCAGGCCGGCGTAGCTGTTGAGCAGGCCCAGGTCCGCCACCACCTTGTAGGTAGGCGCGATCCGGACTTCAACGGGCAGCATGAGCGTGACGAAGATCATCCAGAAGAAGAACATGCGGCCGGGAAAGCGGAAGTACACCACCGCGAAAGCCGACAACAGGGAAATCGCGATCTTGCCGATGGAAATGCACAGCGCCATGATCAGGCTGACGTACATCATGCGGCCCACGGGAGCGCCCGACGAACCGCCGGACGAGCCGCCGAACAGCGCCTGCATGTAGTTATCGACAAAATGCGGACCAGGAATCAGCGACATCGGCGCTTGCGCCACTTCCTGGGCGGTCTGGGTAGACGCCACGAAAGTGATGTAGAGCGGAAATGCCACCATCGCCACTCCGCAGAGCAGAATGAAGTGGGCCAGAATATCCAGCCAGGGACGGCGTTCAACCATTGTTATTAGCCTCGAACAAAATCAATACTGCACTTTGCGGTCGACGTACCGGAACTGTACGACCGTCAAGGCAACCACAATGAACATCAGCACCACGGACTGGGCCGCGGAAGAACCCAGGTCCAAGCCACGGAAGCCGTCGCTGTACACCTTGTAGACCAGGATCGAGGTCGACGTGCCGGGACCGCCTTGCGTGGTGGTGTCCACAACGGCAAAGGTGTCGAAGAAGGCGTAAATGATGTTGACGACCAGCAGGAAGAACGTGGTGGGCGACAGCAGCGGGAACACGATGCTCCAGAAGCGGCGGGCAGGGCTTGCGCCGTCGATCGCAGCCGCTTCGATCAGCGAACGCGGGATCGATTGCAGGCCAGCCAGGAAGAACAGGAAGTTGTACGAAATCTGCTTCCAGACGGCGGCAACCAGCACCAGCATCATGGCCTGGTTGCCATCCAGCCGGGGGTTCCAATCGACGCCGGACTTGCGCAAGGCCACGGCCAGGATACCGACGGAAGGCGAGAACATGAAAAGCCAGAGCACGCCGACGACGGCAGGCGCCACGGCATACGGCCAGATCAGCAGCGTCTTGTAGAGTCCTGCGCCGCGGATCACGCGGTCGGCCATGACGGCCAGCAGCAAGGACACGCCAAGACCGACCACCGCCACCAGGATCGAGAACACGGCGGTGACGCGGAAGGAATCGAGGTAGGCCTGTTGCGAGAACAGTTCCATGAAGTTGTCCAGTCCGACGAACTCGGAGGACAAGCCGAAGGCATCCTCCAGCCGCATGGACTGCCACATGGCTTGTCCGGCAGGCAGGAAGAAGAAGACCACGGTAATGATCAGCTGCGGCAAGAGCAGCAGATAGGGCAAGGTCTTATGCCCAAATACAACACGTTTTTCCATAGGGGGAACCCAAGGTACAGAAAAGCGGCGGTTGGATTAACCGCCGCTTGAAACCGCTTTCATAAAAATACGATAGGCTTAAAGCCCTAAAAAAACCAGGGCTTTAAGCCTTGCGCTTGCTTTCCGCGTCGGTGTCCGTAAGGGGTTCCCAGGGGGGCCTCGAGGCGATCCGTGCGGCGATCCGGTCCAACCGCTAAGTGCCTGTCATTGCATGAGAAATGCATATTGACGAGCCCCTGCGGGTGTCCCGGAAAAGGGCGTTACTTTACACTCTTCTCGAACTTCTCCAGCAACTCATTGCCGCGCTTGACGATGTTCTCGGCGCCGTCCTTGGCGGTAACCTTGCCGGCGACGATGCGTTCGATTTCAGCGTCCTCGATTTCACGGATCTGCGGCAGGAAGCCCAGGCGCAGGCCACGCGATTGCGCGGTGGTTTCCACGTTCAGCTGCTTCACGCCGACTTCGGTGCCCGGGTTCTTGTCATAGAAGCCGTCTTTCTTGGTCAGTTCGTAAGCCGCCTTGGTGACCGGCACATAGCCAGTCTGCTGGTGCCAGCGAGCGGCGATTTCCGGGCTGGCCAGGAACTTGAAGAACGCGGTCACGCCCTTGTACGTTTCCGGCTTCTTGTTGGCGAAGACCCACAGCGAAGCGCCGCCGATGATGGTGTTCTGCGGTGCGCCTTGCACGTCGGCGTAGTAAGGCAGGGTCGACGTGCCGAATTCGAACTTGGCGTTCTTGGCGATGTTGGCGCGCAGGCCGGACGAACCGGTGATCATGGCGCACTTGCCGCTGATGAACAGCGAGTTCGGCTCATCGCCGCGGCCGCCGTACATGAAGATGCCTTCCTTGCCCAGCTTGGCCAGGTTTTCCAGATGGCGCACGTGCAGCGGGGTGTTGATGGCGATACGGGCGTCCAGGCCGCCGAAACCGTTGTCCTTGGTGGCGTAAGGCACGTTATGCCAGGCCGAGAACGTTTCCAGCTGGACCCACGACGGCCACGACGTGGTGTAGCCGCATTCCTGACCGGCGGCCTTCAGCTTCTGGCCAGCGGCGGCAAGCTCTTCCCAGGTCTTGGGCGGCTTTTCGGCGTCCAGGCCAGCTTTCTTGAAGGCGTCCTTGTTGTAGTAGAACACTACGGTCGAGCTGTTGAACGGCATCGACACCAGCTTGCCTTCGGCCGACGAGTAGTAGCCGGCGACCGCGCCGATGAATTCCTTCGGATCGATCGGGTTGCCGACTTCTTCCGACATTTGCTGTACCGGCTTGATGGCGCCCTTGGCGTACATCATCGTGGCGGTACCGACTTCAAACACCTGGAGGATGTCCGGGGCGTTGCCCGCGCGGAACGCGGCGATGCCGGCGTTCATGGACTCACCATAGTTGCCCTTGTAGACGGCCTTGATCTGGTAGTCAGGGTTCTTCTTGTTGAACTCGTCAACCAGGCCGTTCACGCGATCGCCCAGCGCGCCTTCCATCGAGTGCCAGAACTGGATCTCGGTGGCGGCATGCGCGGAGGCGCCTGCGAAAGCCGTCATGATGGCGGCAAAGGTTAAAGCAATACGGTGGGATCGCATGATTAGGTTCCTCCAGTTGGGCGTGTCGCGACCGGGTTGTCCGGGCACGGAAAACACGACACCTTATGAATTGTTTGTGACAAAACCGTGACTTTCACATCACTCTAAACGCCTGTCAAATTGCGCGTTTTAGGCGCGAACGAACATTTGATTATTTTTCCCCAACGAAGCCGACCGTTTACAATGCGCAGCTATGAAAAACGAACTTTCGATTGCGTTCATTGGCGGCGGCAATATGGCGGCTGCCCTGGCCTCCGGCCTGGCTGGCAAAGTATGCCCCGCCGGGAACATCCATGTCATTGACATTAATGAGGATGGGCATGCGGCTTGGCAGGCCCGCGGCATGACCACCGCGACAGCTCCCGGCGAGGCCTTGGCGCGATGCCGGGTATGGGTGTTCGCAGTCAAGCCACAGAACATGAAAGATGTTGTGGCTTCCACACGTCAGTGGTTGCGCGACGACACCTTGGTGGTAAGCGTTGCCGCCGGAATCCGCGCCGATACGATGGCCGGGTGGCTGGGCACGCCCGAGGCACCTTTCCAGCGTCTGGTGCGTTGCATGCCAAATACGCCGGCGCTGGTCGGCGCGGGCATCACCGGCCTGGCCGCACTGGATGGCGTGGATCAGGCCGACCGCGAGTTGGCCGCCCGTTTGCTGGCCAGCGTGGGGCAGGTGGTCTGGGTGGCGGACGACGCCGCGCTGGACGGCGTGACCGCATTGTCGGGCAGTGGTCCGGCGTATGTGTTCCTGTTTTTGGAAGCGCTTGTCGCGGGCGGCGTGAAGGTCGGGCTGACCGAGGCGCAGGCCAAGCAATTGGCATTGGGCACGCTGGCCGGCGCGACGAAGCTGGCGGCGGAGTCTTCCGAGCCCTTGGCGGTGCTGCGCGAGCGCGTCACATCCAAGGGGGGCACCACGGCGGCTGCCTTGGCCGCATTCGGTGACGCGGGATTCGCCGGCATCGTGGCGGATGCCATGGCCGCCGCTGCCCGCCGTTCACGCGAATTGGCGGAGGAGTTCGGCAAATGAACACGGTAAGCCCGGGCTTTCCTGCCATGAGCCGCGTGCAGTTCGGCATTGCCGTGCTGAGCATGCTGCTGGTGGTGGTGGGCTCGAATATCCTGGTTCAGGTGCCGCTCAACGACTGGCTGACCTGGGGTGGATTGTCGTACCCGGTGGCCTTCCTGGTGACCGACGTATTGAATCGCCGCTTTGGCCCGGCGGCCGCGCGCCGCGTCGTCTGGTTTGGTTTCGCGGCGGCGCTGGTGGTGTCGTTCTGGGTGGCATCGCCGCGCATTGCCTTGGCCTCGGGCCTGGCCTACCTCTGCGCGCAACTGGTCGACATCCAGGTCTTTGACCGTTTGCGGGACCAGCGCTGGTGGCGTGCGCCATTGGTATCGGGCGTGCTGGGCGCGATCCTGGACACGGCGGTGTTCTTCAGCGTGGCGTTCGCCGCCACCGGGGCACCATGGACGACCTGGATGATGGGGGACCTGGCGATCAAGCTCGTCGTCAATATCAGCATGCTGGCGCCGTTCCGTGCGTTGATGTGGAATCTGGCCAAGCCGGCCAACGCCTGATCGCAGTTTGCAGGTGGCGGGCGGCGCTGAAGAGGCGCGCATCAGGGCGATTAATGCCGCCCTGATGCGCGCTTTTTTATTGGGCCGATAATCATTATTCGTAAGTCCCGCGTAAGGACTGTATTTAAATGCATTGTCGAACAGTGTATTAATGATTTTTCATATATTGCGCCAAGCACAAGTCCTAGTGTCACACCATTGGATAACTAAGGGAAAGTTGCGATTTATCCAGGGAATTCATGGACTTGCCATCTGGATCCGTCACGATTAAAGGTTCGGCGGAAAATATTGGGGATTACACGCAGTGACAGTATGGCGGCTTGCTTCCAGAATACCGCCCACACCGTGTTTTTGCCCAAGAAGCCGGCGACGCGCGATACGGATTGCGGGGTATCCACCCGATAACCCGTCTCGATCAGAGCCGCTCAAAACCTCGCTGGAGAACTCCGCATGAAGTTTCTGAATCGCCTTACCCCGGTAGCCATGGCGCTTGGGGCACTTGCCTTGGCTGGCGCCGCGCACGCCGCCGATACGATCAAGATCGGCATTCCCCAGCCCATGACCGGTCCCAACACGCAATATGGCGACCAGATCCAGGCCGGCGCCTTGACCGCCATCGAGACCATCAACGCCAAGGGCGGCGTGAAGGGCAAGAAGCTTGAGCCGATCCTGATCGACGACGGCTGCGAACCCAAGCAGGCCGTGCCGGCCGCCAACCGCGTGGTCAATTCCGGCGCCAAGTTCGCCGTGGCCCATGCGTGCTCGGGCGTGACCGTCGCCGCCGTGAAGGTCTATGAGGAAGAGGGCATTGTCGGCATCACCCCGGGCGCCACGTCGCCCCTGGTGACGGACACCATCAAGCCGCATTATTTCTTCCGCACGATTGGCCGCGACGACCAACAAGGCCCGTATGCCGCCAGCTACATTGCCAAGACGCTGAAGCCCCAGAAGGTCGCCGTGCTGCATGACAAGCAGACTTACGGTTCGGGCGTGGCCACGCAGGTCAAGGATTCCCTGGCCAAGGAAGGCGTGAACGTTGCCATGTTTGAAGGCATCAACGTCGGTGACAGCGATTACTCGGCCATCATCACCAAGCTGAAGTCCGCAGGCGTGGACCTGGTCTACTTCGGTGGCTACCACCCCGAACTCGGCCTGCTGCTGCGCCAGGCGCGTGAACAGGGCCTGAAGGTTCAGTTCATGGGTCCGGAAGGCACGGCCAACCAGGATCTGGTGGCGATCGCCGGCCCGGCGATTGACGGCCTGCTGGTCACGCTGCCGGCTGACTTCACCAAGCTGCCTGGCAACGAGAGCATCGTGAAGGCCTTCAAGGACGCCAAGCGCGATCCGGACGGCGCCTTCCAGATGCCGGCGTATGCCGCCGTGCAGATCCTGGCTGACAGCATCAACGCGGTGGGTGAGGATCCCGCCAAGGTGGCTGACTACATGCACAAGACCACGTTCAACACCGGCATCGGCAAGGTCGAGTACGACGCCAAGGGCGATTTGAAGAACTTCGAATTTGCCGTTTACAAATGGGACAAGAACGGAAAGAAGACCCAGCTGTAAACTCGCGATCCCGCCGGCGCGGTGCCGGCGTGTAGGGCCTGTCGTCTTCGTTGTGCCGTAATCCGCGTAGCGATGCGCCAAAAGCGCTGTGCGGCCGGCATGGGTTGACCACAGGCTCTTATAAAATACGCCCAGGTTTCCGGCTCCGGGTCTCTCCACCGGGGCCGGAACCATTTGGAGCAAGAGAAATAATGTCCGACCTCATACCCCAACTTACCCAGCAATTCTTCAACGGATTGTCCCTGGGCGCGATCTATGCGTTGATTGCCATCGGCTACACAATGGTCTACGGCATCATCGGTATGATCAACTTCGCCCACGGCGAAATCTATATGATCGGCGCCTATGTCGGCCTGGTCACCTTGACGTCCATCGGCACCAATAGCGGGCTGCCGGTGCCTTTCATCATCGCCGCCATGCTGCTTGTCGCGATTACCGTGACCGGCATCTACGGCTTCTCCGTTGAGCGCGTGGCCTACCGCCCCGTCCGAGGCAGCCCCCGTCTGGTGGCCCTGATCTCGGCCATCGGCATGTCGATCTTCCTCCAGAACTGGGTTGCGCTGGGCCAAGGCGCGCGCGACATGGCTGTGCCCTCGCTGGTATCGGGCGCCGTGCAGTTCCACATGGGGACTGATTTTGATGTGACGGTGCCGTATTCGCGCATCATGATCATCGTCGTGACGGTGGTGCTGATGATCGCGCTGACCCTGTTCATCAAGTATTCCCGCATGGGCCGTGCCTCGCGCGCCTGCTCGCAGGATATGCACATGGCCAATCTGCTGGGCATCGACACCAACCGCGTGATTTCCTTCACGTTCGTGATGGGCGCGATCCTGGCGGCAGTGGGTGGCGTATTGATCGCCATCACCATCGGCAAACTGAATCCCTTCATCGGCTTCCTGGCCGGCATCAAGGCCTTTACGGCAGCGGTGCTGGGCGGTATCGGCAGCATTCCCGGCGCGATGCTGGGCGGCGTGCTGCTGGGCTTGGCCGAAACCTTCGCGGCCGCCTATATCTCGTCACAGTACAAGGACATCGTGGCGTTCTCGCTGCTGGTCCTGATTCTGTTGTTCCGTCCCACCGGGCTGCTGGGCAAACCTGAGGTGGAAAAAGTCTGATGTCGAAAAACAATATTAAAAACGCCACGATGGCGGCCGTCCTGACGGCGGTCATCGTTACGCCGGTCTTCGGACTGCAACTGATTCGTCAGGGCGCGCGCACGTCGATGGAATCGCACTGGGGGCTGGTGGCGCTTGCCGCTGGCGTGGTGTTCCTGTTCCAGATGCTGCGTCCGTGGATTGCCTTGCCGTTCAAGAAGCTCAAGACGGCGCTGCCGACCTTGCCGTCGGCACCTGCGAAAAGCCACAAGGGGCTGGCGCTGTTGCTCTTGGCGATAGCGGTCGTATGGCCGTTCTTCGCCGGGCGCAGCTCGGTCGACATTGCCACCTTGGTGCTGATCTACGTGATGCTGGGCCTGGGCCTGAACATCGTGGTGGGTTTTGCCGGCCTGCTGGACTTGGGCTTTGTCGGCTTCTATGCCGTGGGCGCCTACACCTACGCCTTGCTGTATCACTGGGGCGGCTGGAGCTTCTGGGAAGCGCTGCCGTTCTCGGGTGCGGTCGCGGCATTGTTCGGCTTCGTGCTGGGCTTTCCGGTGCTGCGCCTGCGAGGCGACTACCTGGCGATCGTGACACTGGGGTTCGGTGAAATGATCCGGCTGCTGCTGATCAACCTGAATACGTTGACCGGTGGTCCGGATGGCATTTCCGGGATTCCGAAGCCGACCGTCTTCGGCCTGGAAATGACGCGCCGCGCCAGTACCGAGGGGGGCACGACCTTCCATGACTTCTTCGGCCTGACGTTTCAGAACCAGGACATGGTGATCTATCTGTACATGATGGCGCTGTTGCTGGCGCTGATCACGCTGTTCGTGTCGACGCGCCTGATCCGCATGCCGGTGGGACGCGCCTGGGAAGCGCTGCGCGAGGATGAGATCGCGTGCCGTTCGCTGGGGTTGAATCCCACGCGCATCAAGTTGTCCGCGTTCACGCTGGGCGCCACGTTCGCTGGTTTTGGCGGGGCGTTCTTCGCCGCGCGCCAAGGCATGGTGAACCCGGAGTCCTTCACCTTCATCGAATCCGCGCTGATCCTGGCCATTGTGGTGCTGGGCGGCATGGGCTCGCAGATCGGGGTGATTCTGGCAGCCGTGTTGTTGACGGTGTTGCCGGAGCTGGCGCGCGAATTCGCCGAGTACCGGATGCTGATGTTCGGTCTGGTGATGGTGTTGATGATGATGTGGCGTCCGCAGGGGTTGTTGCCCATGAAGCGTCCCCACGTGGAGCTGTCTAAATGAGCGAGGCATTGCTGAAAGTATCCGGACTCACCATGCGGTTCGGCGGCCTGTTGGCCGTCGACAGCGTGGCGTTTGAAGTCAAATCGGACGAGGTGTTCGCCATCATCGGCCCCAATGGGGCGGGCAAGACCACGGTGTTCAACTGCGTGGGCGGCTTTTATGCGCCGACCGCAGGCGACATCATCATGGACGGCAAGTCGATTACCGGCCTGCCCAGCCATAAGGTCGCCCGTCACGGGCTGGTGCGCACGTTCCAGAACGTGCGCCTGTTCAAGCAGCTGACGGTGTTGGAAAACCTGTTGGTGGCGCAGCACACCCAGGTCGAATCGCGGCTGTTGCCCGGGCTGTTGAAGTTAAAGAGCTACCGTCAGTCGGAAACCGACGCGCTGGCGCGTGCGGCGCAGTGGCTGGACTTCATGGGGCTGCGCGAATTCGCCAACCGCGAAGCGGGCAACCTGGCATACGGCCACCAGCGCCGCCTGGAGATCGCGCGTTGCATGATCACCAAGCCGCGTTTGTTGATGCTGGACGAGCCGGCGGCGGGCCTGAATCCTCAGGAAAAGCGCGATCTACAGTCGCTCATCGATCAGTTGCGACGCGAGTTCGGCGTCGCGGTGCTGCTGATCGAGCACGACATGAGCCTGATCATGGGCATTTCGGATCGGATTCTGGTCATGGAGCACGGCAAGCCCATCACGACCGGCACCCCCGAGCAGGTGCGCAACGACGAGCGCGTCATCAAAGCGTACCTGGGGGAGGAATGATGCTTAAGCTGGAAAACATACACACCTACTACGGCGCGATCCAGGCGCTGAACGGCGTGTCGGTGGACGTCAATAAAGGTGAGATCGTCACGCTGATCGGGGCCAACGGCGCCGGCAAGACGACGCTGCTGATGACGGTCTGCGGCAACCCCCGGGCGCGTGAAGGAAAAATCACGTTTGAAGGCGAGGACATCACCAACAAGGACACGCACCACATCATGCGCAATGGCATTGCCATTTCGCCGGAAGGTCGTCGCGTCTTCAAGGATCTGACCGTTGCCGAAAACCTGATGATGGGCGGCTTCTTCTTGAAGCGCACGGAAATCGAGGCAGGCATCGAGCACGTCTACGGTTTGTTTCCGCGCTTGAAAGAGCGTTCCAGCCAGCGCGCGGGTTTGATGTCGGGCGGCGAACAGCAGATGCTGGCCATCGGCCGGGCGCTGATGACCCGTCCGCGCTTGCTGTTGCTGGACGAGCCCACGTTGGGCCTGGCACCGCTGGTGATCGCGCAGATCTTCGACATCATCCGCGAGATCCGCGAACAAGGCGTGACGGTGTTCCTGGTGGAGCAGAATGCGAACAAGGCGCTAGGCGTGGCCGATCGCGGCTATGTGCTGGAGAACGGCCGTGTCGTGCTGCAAGACACGGGTGCCAATTTGCTGGTCAACGATCAAGTCCGCCGGGCTTACCTGGGCGGCTGACGATCAGTTCGACATTCCCCGCGAAGGGAAATTGGGGCGCATCGAGAGATGCGCCTTTTTTTTCGATGGGGAAGTGATGGGTTGCGCGCGCTGATCAGCGGCGTTCCATTGTCATTCGTCTCGCGCTACACCCATCCTACGAGAACCGGTCCGCGCTTCGTAGGATGGGTGTAGCGCGCGGAAGACAAGCGCAAGAACAAGGTCTCCAACGCGCGCAACCCATCAAGCGACCCGTCCAACATTCCCCGCCAAGGAAAACAAGCGCACATCGAATATGCATTTCTTTCCACCCGTAGGATGGGTGTAGCGCGCGGAAGACAAGCGCAAGAACAAGGTCTCCAACGCGCGCAACCCATCAATCGACCCGTCCAACATTCCCCGCCAAGGAAAACAAGCGCACATCGAATGTGCATTTCTTTTCACCTGTAGGATGGGTGTAGCGCGCGGAGGAAAATCATAAGCACAAGGTCTCCAACGCGCGAAACCCATCAGGCGACCCGTCCAACATTCCCCGCCAAGGAAAACAAGCGCACATCGAATGTGCATTTTCTCCACCCGTAGGATGGGTGTAGCGCGCGGAAGACAAGCGCAAGTACAAGGTCTCCAACGCGCGAAACCCATCAGGCGACCCGTCCAACATTCCCCGCCAAGGAAAACAAGCGCACATCGAATGTGCATTTTTCTCCACCCGTAGGATGGGTGTAGCGCGCGGAGGAAAATCATAAGCACAAGGCCTACACAGCGCGCGAAACCCATTCTCAACGCGCGAAACCCATCACGCCGCGATCAGTTGTTTTGCCAAATCTGCTTCGTAATGCGCGATGGCCGCGCGGGCGAGGGCGTCGATGGAGTCTGTCAGCGTCACGCCCAGGCTTGGGCGCAGAGCGTGTGGCACGGCCAGCGGCAGTTCGGTGCAGCCGAGCACGACGGCGTCGGCGCCGCGGGCCTTCAGGAGGGCGATGCAATCGGCGGCAGGCGCGAAGGCGGCTTCAAGCTGGTTGCCTTTGACGGCGCGGATCGACCCCATGCAATAGCGTTCAACTTCGTCGTCGTCCGGCACGATGCATTCGTAGCCTTGGGCCTCGAGGTGCTTTTGGTAAAGGCCTAGTTTCAAGGTGGCCGCCGTGCCCATCAGGCCGATGCGGCCGCGTGGCAGGCCTAGCCGGCGCAGATCGTCGATCACGGCCTGGATGATGTGCAGCACGGGCAGGCGAGTGGCTGCGGCGATCTCGTCGTACCAAAGGTGCGCCGTGTTGCAAGGGATGGCGATCAGTTGCGCGCCCGCTTGTTCCAGGAAACGTACACCGCCGACCATGTAAGGCAGGGGGCTTTCGCCACCCGCCATGTAGGCACTGGAACGATCAGGGATGCGGGGGTCGTTGCGCAGCAGGGTGGGGATGTGCTGCTGGTCGATCGCGGCGGGGGTAAGCGCCGCCAGGCGCAGGGCAAAGGCCGCCCCGGCCATGGGGCCCATGCCGCCTAATACACCCAGGTAGCAATCCTGGGAAAACGTCTTCACTTTATAAACTCCGTGGTAATGCATCGCCGGGCGTCAGGACCTGGCCCGGGCGTTCAGCGCTGGTCCGTTCCCCGTCCCAGACACGCTTGCCGTTGACCCACACCGCGTGGACGCCCTGGCTTGCCTGAATGGGAGCTGAAAAAGTGGCCACATCTGTCACCGTGGCGGGATCGAACAGCACCAGATCGGCATGATAACCCTCGCGCAGCGCTCCGCGCTCGGCGATGCCGTATTGGTCAGCCGCCAGGCCGGTCATCTTGTGGATCGCGGCCTCTAGCGACAACAGCTGTTGTTCGCGCACCATGGTGCGCAGCACGTTGGTGAACGTACCCCATTGGCGGGGGTGCGGATGCGGGTCGAAGGGCAGGCCGTCAGAACCGACCATCGTCAGCGGATGCGTGAAGATGCGGTTGACGTCGGCAGGGTCCATCAGGAAGTAGATGGCGCCAGCAGGGGCCAGCCGCGCCACGGCGGCCTCGTCGTCCAGCCCCAGTTCTTGCATGACCGCGCTGAAGTCGCGCCCAGTGGCTTCGGGGTAGCCCTTGGACCAGGTGATCATCGTGCGGCTGGCCAGCCGCGCGCGATCCAGGCGCAACATCGTGGAGGTCGCCGGGTAGGGGTGGCAGTCCAGGCAGACGGGCTGGTTGGCGGCCGCGCGGCTGATCAGGTCCAGCGTTTCGCGGGTGCGGCCGTGATTGCGTTCGCCCGCCAGCTTGTGGTGCGAGAACACAACGCGGCAATCCAATTCGCGGCCAATCAGCAGCGCCTCTTCCATGGCCGGCACGATGTGGTCGGCTTCGTCGCGCAGGTGCGTGGCGTACAGGCCATGGCGGCCCGCGGCCTGCATGGCCTTCAAGGGTTGGCAGACATCGATGATTTCGTCGGTGGGCGCGGCGCTGGCTGGCGGGTAGAACGTGCCGGTGGAAACGCCGAAGGCGCCGGCGTCCAGCGCTTCCTGCATCAGGTCGCGCATGGCGGCGCGTTCGGCGTTGTTGGCAGCGCGCGAGGTGTCGTCCATGACGGCCACACGCAGGGTGGTGTGCCCGACCAACGGAATGACGTTCACGGCGGCCGGCGTGGCGCGCAGGGCGTCCATCCAGGCGCGGAACGTGCCAAAGCGGAACAGATCGGGCGGGCCGAGCAGGTCCAGCGGTTGCGGGATGGCATCGCGCTGCAAGGGCGCCAGGCTGATGCCGCAATTGCCGGTGACAACCGTCGTGATGCCTTGCGATACCTTGGGCAGCATGTCGGGATGCGCCAGCAGGTAGCCATCATCGTGGGTGTGCGAGTCGATGAAGCCCGGAGCCAGCACCTGGCCCCGGCCGTCGATCACCGGCACGCCCGCAGGGTGGGCGAAGCTGCCCACCGCCACGATGCGCTCGCCCAGTACCGCCAAGTCACCCTGGCGCGCGGGCCCGCCAGATCCGTCGATGAGCGTGGCGCCGGCCACGATGAAGTCTGCCTGCAAGGTGCGATCCGTCATGGGGCTGCTTAGTCCAGTTTTTCGATGCCGGCGGTTTCGATGATCTTCTGCCACTTGGCGGTTTCACGATCGATCAACTGCTTGAATTCCTCGGGCGTGCCGGTGGCGGGTTCGGCGCCAAGCGTTGCGAGGCCCGTGCGTACTTCAGGGGCTTGCAGGGCTTTCTGAATGGCGGCGTTCAGCGTGGCCACCACGTCGGCGGGGGTGCCTTTGGGGGCAACGACGCCACCCCAGGCGACCGTCTCATAGCCCTTCAAGCCGGATTCGTCCAGCGTGGGCACGTCGGGCATCAACGACAGGCGTTTCAGGCTGCTGACGCCAATGGCACGGACCTTGCCGCTCTTGACCAGCGGTGTGGCTTCCGAGGTATTGACGAAGAGGTAGTCCAGGCGGCCACCCAGCAAGTCCTGGATGGCGGCGGGGCCGCCGTTGTACGGGATGAACATCACGTCGACCTTCGCCATGCTTTTGAAGAGTTCGCCGCCCATGTGGCCGGTGGTGCCGACGCCCGAGGCACCGTAGGACAGGCGGCCGGGCTGTTGGCGTGCACGCTCGATCAGGTCTTGCACGCTCTTGACGGGGGAGTCAGCCGGCACAATCAGCGCGTTGTACAGGTCGAACATGTGGGCGACCGGCGTCAGGTCCTGGTCCACGTCGTAGGGCAAGCGCTTGAACAGCGAGCGGTTCACGGCCAGCGTGTTGATGTTGCCGTAGCCCACGGTATAGCCATCGGCGGCGGCGCGCTTGACTAGCGCGATACCGATGTTGCCTGCGGCACCCGGACGGTTTTCAACGACCATCGTGGCGCCCGTGTCGCGGGCCAACTGCGTGGTGATCAGGCGCGACAATACGTCGGGCGAACCGCCGGCGGCGGACGGCACCACGAACGTGATGGGCTTGTCGGGATAGGTGCCGGCGGTGGCGGTGCCGATCAGGACGGCGCTGACCGCCAGGGCCGACAGGCTTCGGAAAAAAAGGTGGCGCATGGTGGAATTCCCCTTGTTTTGTTGTGTTGAGGGGCGCAGATTACACCTGCATTGCGGCGCTGCATCATCGAAAAATGTGGCAATCCTATAATCCGCCGTTATCGATCAAGGGGAAAAATTTGGATGCGGATGTCTACGGGGACGAGGTTGGCCCAAGCGCGGGACGGCCGTTGAATCTGCGCCAGATCGAGGTGTTCCGGGCCATCATGATGTCCGGTTCGATCAGCGGTGCGGGACGCATGCTGCATGTGTCGCAGCCCGCTGTCAGCCGGGTGCTGGCGCTAACGGAAAGCCGTCTGGGCTACCGCCTGTTTGAGCGCGTGAAAAGCCGTCTGTCGCCCTCGGCCGAGGCCCGCAGGCTGTATGCGGAAGTCGAGCAGGTCTACGGCGGCATCCAGCGCGTGAATGATCTGGCGGCCAGCTTGGGCCAATCGGGCGCGGGCATGCTGAAGATCGTGGCCAGCGCCAGCTTCGGCCAGCGCCTGATTCCGATGGCGCTGGAGCGCTTCCGTGGCCGCAATGCGGATGCGCGGGTGGATTACCGCAGCGTCACGTTCGACGAACTGGCGGCGTACTTTCTATCTGGGCAGGCGGACATCGGCATTTCCATGCAGCCTCCCGATCACCCCAACTTGACTTCGGTTCGGCTGGCACGGGTGCCGGTGGTCTGTGCATTGCCTGCGTCCCATCCGCTGACCCGCCGCGATGTGGTGCGCCCCGAGGACTTTTCATCGGCGGCGTGGATTGGCTATCCGCGGGATACGCCGTTGGGGCGCGCGTTGCAGCCGTTTTTTGGCGGCGGCCCGCGTCATGCCGCAGCGATAGAAGTGCATTCGCCCGTGACGGCCTGTTCGTTTGTACAGCAGGGGCTGGGACCGGCGCTGGTGGACGCCTGGTGCATCGCGCCTGACCAGGCGGCGCACATGGCGCTGCGGCCCATCGAGCCTCAGGCCCACGTCGAGATCTGGGCCACGCATTCAAACCTGAGCGCGCCACCGCTGTTGGCGCGGCGCTTCCTGGCGGCGGTGAAGAAAACGCTGGATGGGGAGGCGCAACCCGGCATGGCCGGTGCGCCGGAGGAGGACTGAGGCAGGCGGTCACACAGGCTAGGGCGACGCCGGAGAGCCCGCGATCGCCTTCGCCCTTGATGGTGCGTTACAGGCCTTCGGCTTTCAGGGCAGCCTGGACGCCCTTGTCGGCTTCCATGCGCTTGAAGAATGCCGCCAGATTCTCCAGGCCGGACAGATCCACTTCCTTGGCATGCGCCCAGCGCAGCACGACATACAGATAGGCGTCGGCGATGGAAGGCGCGTCGCCCGTCAGGTAGGGCTTGCCGGCCAGTTGCGCGTCCAATTGCCCGAACAGCTTGGTCAGCAGCTTGGAGGCCGAGCCGGCCAGTTCCTTCTGCGCGCCTTCCTCGGACAGGAAGCGCTGCGCACCAAAGATCATCGAGAAGGTCTTGTGGATGTCGGAATTGATGAAGCCCACCCACCGGCGTACTTCCGCCCGCGAACGGGCGCTGCCGTCGCCCAGCAACTTGCTTTGCGGGGCTTGTTCGGCGATGTATTCCAGGATGGCGGCGTTTTGCGTGACGGCCCAGTCGCCATCAACCAGCGCGGGCACGGCGCCCAGCGGATTCACCTTCAGAAAGTCGGGCGCCTTGAGCTCTTCACGGCTGAGCTGATGCGTTTCGTAGGGCTTGCCAACCCACTCCAAAACAATGTGGGAAGCGAGCGAGCACGCGCCGGGCATGTAGTACAGTTTCATGTGATGGAGTCTCCTGAGAGGAAGGACGGGAGGCACCCGTCCCTGGGCGCTATGGTACGCCACACGCGGCGCAGGCTGCGTCTTGCCACCACGCCATCCGTGCCCGCATTCAACCCAGTTGCCGCCGGAGATCTCCATGCCGTCACGTCCCGCCGCGAGCACGCGCGCGATTCCTCTGTTTGTTTCCTTGTCGATGACGGTTGCGGGCGCCGCGTATCTGGCCGCGCCTGCCCAGGCCGCGCAGGAACCTCCGTCGGTTGCGGCTCGTGTCACGCCCGTCGTGGGTGGACTGGAACATCCTTGGGCGATGGCCTTCCTGCCCGACGGCGGCGTGCTGATCACCGAACGGCCCGGTAATCTGCGTTTGCTGCGCACGCCGGGCGGACTGTCCAAGCCGTTGACGGGGCTACCCAAGGTGGCCGCGCAGGGGCAGGGAGGCTTGCTGGACGTGGCGCTGTCGCCGGATTTCGCGACCGATCGTTTCGTGTATTTGTCTTATGCGGAGTCTGACGGCGATAAAAGCGGCACAGCGGTTGGCCGGGGGCGTTTGTCCGATGACGCGACGGGCCTCCAGGACTTCAAGGTGCTATTTCGTCAGGCCCCAAAACTGTCGTCCGGCCTGCATTTTGGATCGCGCCTGGTGTTTGACGGCAAGGGTCACCTGTTCATCTCGCTGGGTGAGAACAACCAGCGTCCCACGGCGCAGGACCTGGACAAGCTGCAAGGCAAGGTCGTGCGGATCAAGGTGGACGGCACGGTGCCGTCCGACAATCCTTTTGTCGGCAAAGCCGGCGCCCGGCCCGAGATCTGGTCGTACGGGCATCGCAATCCGCAAGGCATGGCGCTGAACCCGTGGTCCGGTGATCTATGGGAAAACGAACACGGTCCTCGTGGGGGCGACGAGATCAACCTGATCCAGCCGGGCAAGAACTACGGTTGGCCCTTGGCGACTTACGGCATCAATTATTCGGGCCAGCCGATACCCGAGGCCAAAGGAGAAACCGCGCCGGGCACCGAGCAGCCGCTGTTCTGGTGGGCGAAGTCTCCGGCGATCAGCGGCATGGCGTTCTATGACGCGGATCGCTTTCCCGCGTGGCGCAATTCCGTGTTCATCGGCGCGCTGGCCAATCAGAATCTGATCCGCCTGACGCTGGACGGCAATCGGGTGGTGGCGCAGGAGTGGTTGCTGGTGGACCGCAAGAGCCGGATACGCGACGTGCGGCAGGGGCCGGACGGTTATGTGTATGTGTTGACTGACGCATCGCCCGGCCAATTGCTGCGGCTTGCGCCGGCGGAATCGGGAGGGTGAGCGATGAAAACCTATGAACTGATCGGCTCCGCCGGCTGTGGCTCGGCCATTGTGGAGATGGCGCTGGTGCTGGCCAATGTGCCGCATACGCTGACGGACGTGCCCTACCAGAAGCCCGGTCTCGAGCGCGACAGGCTGCTGCATTTGAATCCCTTGGGTCAGGTACCGACGTTGATTACGCCGGATGGCGAGGTCATGACCGAAAGCGCGGCGATGATCCTGCATTTGCACGACGTGGCGCCGCAAGCTGGCCTGGCGCCGGGGCCAGACAAACCCGAGCGAGTGCACTTCCTGAACCTGTTGCTGCGCCTGGTCGCGGCCATCTACCCAACTTTCACCTACGGCGACAACCCGCCGCAATGGACCACGGAAGGCGCGGCGGCGGATCTGTTGCGTGAGCGCGTGCACACCCGGCGAGCCGAACTCTGGCAGGAACTGGAGCGCCAAGCCGGCACGCCGCATATGCTGGGACGGCGTTTTTCGGCGCTGGACTTATATGTGACGGTCATGACGCACTGGCGGCCCGGGCCCGCGTGGTTCGGCGCGGTGTGCCCGGCGTTGACGGCCGTTGCGCGTGAAGCCGCCTTGGAACCCAACGTGGCGCGAGTACTGCGCCGCAATTTCCCGCCGCCAACGGAATAGCCTGCCAGGGGGAGCGGGCTGGCGTGGCGCTAGGCCTTGCCGCGCCGCTTGCCTTTCGCCCGTGCTTCGCGCACGGCGATGTAGACGCCGCTCCCCGCAATGAACAGCGCGCCTACATAGGCGAAGGCGTCAGGCGCTTCGCGCCAGAAAATCCAGCCCAGGATCGTGGCCCAGATCAGGCCGGTGTAGTCGAACGGCGCCACGACGGAGGCCGGACCAATCCGAAATCCCTGCGTGATCAACGCCAGCCCCAGCGTGCTGAAGAGCGCGACGCCGCCGAAGTACGGCAAGTCTTCCATGGCTGGCGTCTGCCACACCCAGGGCAGCCCGATCGCGCTGCAAACCAGTTGCCCCAGCACGATGTAGAACGTGGTCGTCAACATGCCTTCGGCCCGGCTGATGCCGCGTGCGGTAATCATCATGACGGCGTAAAGCAATGCGGTCGTCAGAGGAAGCAAGGTGGCGGGCTGGAACGCCGCGGACCCGGGGCGCACCACGATCAACACGCCCACGAAACCCGCCAGCACGGCCAGCCAGCGCTTGCCGTCCACGCGCTCTTTCAGGATCAGCACGGACAGCGCCGTCACGAATAGTGGCGCCGCGAATGCGATGGCGGTGGCCTCGGCCAGCGGCAGGGCGCGCAAGCCCAGGTAGAAGCAACAGGCCGACACCACGTTGATGGCGCCGCGCGTCAGGTGCAGGCCCGGATGCGTCGTGCGCAGCACGCGGCGTCCGCCCAGCGACAAGGCCAGCGCGGTGACGAAGGGCAAGGCGATCAGGGCGCGCAGGAACAGGATTTGCAGCGGGTTGTAGTGGGCGCCCAGCCATTTGGCGTTGGCGTCACTGAGGGTCAGGAAGAATATGCCGCCCACCACGCAGGCGATGCCTGCGGCGGCGGAGTGGTCCCGGGCGGCGGGTAATACGGTCGAGGAAGACATCTGAAACCTGCAAGGGCGGCGGTTCCTGCCGCCGTGGGGAAAGGGAACGTGCGTAGTGATGGGCCGACGGTCAGCCTTGGGCGCGGTAGGCGGCCAGGGCCACCATGGCCCAGGCGGCCAGGAAGGCCGCGCCGCCGATGGGCGTGACGGCGCCCAGCCAGTGCGTGCCGGTCAGCGACAGCAGGTACAGGCTGCCCGAGAACAGCACGATGCCCGCGAACATGACCAGGCCGGCAGCCGACAGCAGGGGCGAACCGAAGCGGGCGCCCAGCAGTGCAATGATGAACAGACCTAGCGCGTGGATCAGGTGGTACATCACGCCGGTTTGCCAGACGGACAGCAACTCCGGGGTCAGCATGCGCTTGAGCCCATGGGCGCCGAAGGCGCCTGCGCCCACCGCCACCATGAGATTCAACGCCGCGAGTATCGTGAGCTGCCGATCCGTCATTGCCAGTCCTTGTAAGTGATCGTGTGTAACGCTGCCTATGATATGCCCAAATGCGGTGCACGCTGGGGTAGGCCGACGGAAATCAAGGCCTTGAAATGGAAGTTCCAAATGGGATATTATAAATTCTGTTTGGAAATTCTTGGAGCCGTCATGAGCATCGCTATTGCTGGAAAGGCTACGGACAAGCGGGGCGCCACCGCCAAGCGTCCGCCGCGCCATACGGCAGTCCGGGCCAAGCAGCTATTCCTGGAATTGGTCGATAGCCCATTGAGCGACATGGCGCGCGACGTGCGGCGCGGCCTGCCCGCGCAAATGGTCGATGACGCCGCCGACTTCCTCCAGGTGCCCAAATCGGAAATCATGGCCATCACCGAGGTGAAGGCCGCATCGCTGTCTCGGTGGACCCGTGAAGGGCAGATGTTGCCGTTGGGGGAGTCCGACCGGTTGGCGCGGGTCGCGCGCGTGGCGCGGGTGGCCCGCCAAGTATTGGGCAGCGACGAAGAGGCGGTGCTGTGGCTGAATACGCCGGTGCCGGCGTTGGGTAACGTCAAGCCGCTGTCGTTGCTGACGTCGGACGCCAGCAGCCGCATCGTGGAAGACACCTTGGCGCGTGCCGCAGCCGGCGTTTACGCATGAGGGACTACGTTTCGTTATGGCGCATCGGCACCACGGCGGGAACGTATCGGGCGGATGATCTGAGCGGCGCGGGCGCGGCGGCAGTGGGCGGACGTTACAACAGCCCTGGCACGGCGGTGGTCTATACCTCGGCCAGCGTGGCGCTGGCAGTGCTGGAGACGGTGGTGCATTTTGCCGCCCGCGCTTCCGAGCAAGCCAACCGATATCTGATCGAAGTCGCCGTGCCGCAAGCCATCTACGACGCCAGGCAGGCGCTGACGGTGGATCAGTTGCAGCGCGACTACCCGTTCTGGGAAGCGGTGCCGTTTGCGGAAGCGTCGCAGGCCGTGGGCGACAACTGGGTGGCCTCCGGTGTGTCGGCCTTGCTGGAACTGCCCAGCGCCATCGTCGGATACCGTGGGGTGCCCGATTGCAATGTGCTGATCAATCCGGCGCATCCGGACGCCGAACACATCGTGGTGGTCCGGCGAGAACGCTTTATCTACGATCCCAGAATTCGGCCGGGATAGAGACAGATTCCCCCACGCCTGGCGCGCGTGCTGCCCGCCATGCGGGCGGTTTTGCCTAAAGGCGGCCTGGCAGTAAAAAAGGGAGCGCAAGGCTCCCTTTGTTTCAGGCGAAGCGGCGATCAATCCACTGTCAGCACGGCGCGGCCCACCACCTTGCCGGCCCGCAGCGCGGACAGCACGCTGTCGGCTTCGGCCAGGGCGTGGCGATGCACCGGCATCGGCGGCACCTTGCCCGCGCGCACCAGTTCCATCAACTCTTGCAGTTCGGTCAGGTTGCCTACGTAGCTGCCGATGATGGACATGGCCTTCATCGGGATCAGCGCGATCGGCCACGCCGAGGCGCCACCGAACAGTCCCACGATGATCAGCTTGCCGCCCTTGGTCAGGAAATCGAACGCCAGCGACGTCGTGGCGGGCGCTCCCACCAGGTCGATCGCGGCCTGAACGGGCTTGCCGCCGGCGGCCTTGATGATCTGCTGCGCGGCGTCGGGCGCGGCGCCGTCAATGGCGGCCAGCGCACCGGCATCCAGCGCGGCTTGCCGCTTGGCGGGGTCGATATCAACCACGATGGCGCCCGCGCCGCCCAGCGCCTTGATCAAGGTCAGGCTCATCAGCCCCAGGCCGCCTGCACCGAAGATCACGACCGGATGCTCGCGATAGATATCGGCGCCGATCTTCTTGAGCGCGGAGTACGTGGTCAGGCCCGAGCAGGCGTAGGGGGCGATCTGCGCGGGGTCCAGGTCTCCGATGTCGATCAGGTATTTCGGATGCGGCACCACGATGTGGTCGGCATAGCCGCCCGCGCGGTGGACGCCCAGGCATGCGGGCGCGCTGCAATGGTTCTCCATGCCCGACATGCAAGACGGGCACTTGCCGCAACCGATCCACGGGTAGACCAGGTAATTGCGATCGTTGGACAGCCCCGAGGCTTGCGGGCCGGCCGCCACGACGGCGCCAACCGTTTCATGGCCCATCGTCAGCGGCAGCGACACGCCACGGTCCTTCAGCGACAGGGTGCGTCCCTGGCCCAGGTCGTAACCGCCTTCCCATAAGTGGATATCGCTGTGGCAAACGCCCGCCGCGCGGACCTTCAGCAGCACCTGCGTCCCTTGCGGGGTGGGCGTGGGCTGCTCCATTGCCTGCAAGGGTTCGCGGAAGTTGACGACGCAATAGCACTTCATGGGATTGTCTCCTTTAGTGATTCTTATGGCCGGGGCACTACTTTTTTACCAGCGGGCATTCACTGTCGGCCAGCGACACGAACACCTTTTCGCCGGGCACCGTGGACAGAATACGGTAGAAGTCGCCGGGATATTTGGATTCGGCGGGCTTCTTCACTTCCACCAGGTACAGGTCCATGATGACACGCCCGTCCTCGGGGCGGATCCGGGCATTCTTGATCAGTTTGGTCGTGATGGGCAATTCACGCATCTTTTGATTGACCGCGGCGCCGTCGAAGGTGCCGGCGGCCTGGGCCGCTTGCAGGTAATGCGTGGTGGCGACGTAGCTAAGCGCCTGCACGATCGAAGGCGGGCGCGTGACGCCCATTTTCTTCTGCCAGCGTTGCGTCCAGGCGCGCGTATCCTCGTCGGCGTCCCAGTAGAAGCCGGTGGGGAAGGTCAGCCCCTGCGCCACGGGCAGCCCCATTGCCTGCACGTCGTTGATGAAGGTCAGGAAGGTCAGCATGCGCTGCTTGCCGCCGGTCAGGCCAAATTCCTGTGCCTGCTTGATCAGGTTGACCAGATCGCCGCCCGCGCTGGCCAGGCCCACGACGTTGGCCTTGGATGCCTGCGCTTGCACCAGGAACGAGGCGAAGTCCATGGCGCCCAAAGGATGGCGCGTACTGCCGAGCACCTTGCCGCCTGCGTTCTGGACAAAGCGGGTGGCATTGCTTTCCAGCGATTTGCCGAAGACGTAGTCGGTGGTGATGAAGTACCAGGACTTGCCGCCGCTTTCCACCACGCTCTTCACGACCGCGTTGGCCAGTGCGTACGTGTCCGGCGCCCATTGCGTGCTGAGGTTGCTGCATTGCTTGCCGCTGAAGTCGCCGGCGAAGCCGCCGCTGATCAATGCCGTGCCGCCTTTTTCCTTGGCCACGCCTTGCGCCGCCAGGCCGGCGGAGCTGGCACCACCGTCCACCACGGCCACCAGGCCCTGCGTATCGAACCAGCGGCGAACCAAGGCCGACGCCACATCGGCCTTGTTCTGGTTGTCGGCGCCTACGACTTCCACGGTCTTGCCGGCCACTTTGCCGCCGAAGTCCTCGACGGCCATGCGCACCGACATTTCCGAGCCCAGGCCGCCCAGGTCCGAATAGATGCCTGAACGGTCATTGGACACGCCCAGGCGCACGACATCGGATTGGGCTTGGGCCGCGGACGCAGCCATCACGGCGGCAATGGCCGCCAACAGGGGGGTGATACGCATCTGTCTGTCTCCCCGGCCCGATGCCGGGCCGAATATTGGAATTGTGGTGTTGACGCGGTACCGCTGTTCGATGCGCCGGTTCTCCAGCCGGCTGAAATTTATTTCTTATTGGTGAATATAAATTCCTGTGCAAGAATTTAGGTTCGCCCATATGAAAAGTCAACATAGTGGATTACCTAGCAAAGTGGGGTTTTGCTTGAGGGAAATCCGAACAGGGGTCGTCACCATGGAAGTGAAATTAGTCGCTCGGACGCTGGATCTGATCGAGCTGTTCGCGCAGACGCGCCGTCCCATGTCATTGACCGAACTGGCTCAAGGCCTGGGGGCGCCGATGTCCAGTTGCCTGGCGCTGGTGCGCACGATGGTCGCGCGCGGCTACCTGTATGAAGTGCGTCGGCGGGGCGGGTACTACCCAACCGCCAGGCTGCAAGCCCTGAGTGCACAGATCCAATCGGGCGACCCGTGGTTGGAGCAGGTGCGGCCGCATCTGGCGGCGTTGCGTGATGCGGCCAATGAAACCGTGATGCTGGGCAAGATCCAGAATGGCGCGGTGGTGTTTCTGGACGTGGTGGAGTCCACGCAGCCGGTGCATTACGCGGCGCGTCCCGGCGCGCGCCGGCCGCTGCACACCAGTGCGGTGGCCAAGGCCATCCTGGCTCGGTTGGGGCCGGCGGAGCGCGACAACGCCTTGGCAGAGGCGGACTATGCGCGGTACACGGATCGCACGCTGGTCACGCGCGACGCATTGCGCGCCGAGCTTGAACAGGTAGCCGAACAGGGCTGGGCCGCGAACGTGGGCGAGAGCGTGGGGGACTTGACCGGACTGGCCGTTGCCTTGGACCTGGGCGGCGAATGGTACGCCTTGTGCATGGCCGGACCCACGCCCCGCGTGTGGGAACAGCGCGAACAGAACCTGCGCCATTTGCTGGCCGCAGCGGAGGCGATCCGCCGCGCGCGGGCTGACTGACCGTCAAGGCATGCGGGTCAGGATCCGCGACGCATCAGCGTGGATTTACCGAACAGGCTTTCGATCAGGTCCACCGCCAGCTCGGCTGTCTTGTTGCGCACATCGAAGGCGGGGTTCAGTTCCACCACGTCCAGCGAACGCATCAGGCCCGTGTCCGCGATCATTTCCATGCACAACTGCGCTTCCCGGTAGGTCGGGCCGCCCGGTACCGTCGTGCCCACGCCGGGGGCGATTTCCGGGTCCAGGAAATCCACATCGAAGCTCACGTGCAGATGGGTGTCGGCGTCCAGGCCGGCCAGCGCGGCTTCCATCGTGGCGCGCATGCCCATCTCGTCCAGGTAGCGCATGTCGAATACTTCCAGGCCGGCCTCGTGCACCAGGCGCTTTTCACCCTGATCCACGCTGCGGATGCCAATCTGGCGAACCCAGCCCGGTTCGATGTCCGGCGTCTGGCCGGACATGCCGGTGATCTGTTCGGGGCCTTGACCGCACAAGCAGGCGACCGGCATGCCGTGGATGTTGCCGGTGGGCGTGAGCGCGTTCGTATTGAAGTCGGCATGGGCGTCCAGCCACAGCACGCGCAGCTTCTTGCCGGTTTCGCGGCAATGGCGCGCGACAGCGCTGATCGATCCGATGCCCAGGCAGTGGTCGCCGCCCAGCAGGATGGGCAGCCGGCCTTCAGCCAGTTCCGCGTACACGGCGTCATGCACCGCCTGGTTCCACGCGGTGACTTCTTCCAGGTGGCGATAACCATCCACGGGCGGCAGCCACGGGTTGGCGGGACCGTACAGATTGCCACGGTCGGTCACTTGGAAGCCTTGGGCTTCGATGACGGCGCCCAGGTCGGCCACGCGCAAGGCTTCCGGGCCCATTGATGCGCCGCGCGCGCCCGCGCCGATATCCGTGGGGGCGCCGATCAGGGTGATATGGGTAGGCAAGGGGGCAGTGTTTTGCACGTGGCGGGCTCCGATGGGTGCGTCAAGGGGCGGATAGTACCGCGGCAAGTTGGTCACATGCCCAGTCGATCTGTTCGCGCGTGACGATCAACGGCGGCGACAGGCGTAGCGTGTGGCCATGCGTATCCTTGACCAGCATGCCGCGTGCCTGCAAGCGTTCGCACCAGCGGCGCGCGCCGCCGGCGTCGGGTTCAAGCTCAACCGCCAGCATCAGGCCGCGTCCCCGCACGTCGCGCACGGGGCCGGGCAGCGCGCGCAGCCGTTCAAGGAAATAGGCGCCGACGGACGCCGCGTTGTCGATCATGCCTTCGTCGGTCAATACTTGTAGGGCCGCGCGGGCCACGGCGCAGGCCAGCGGATTGCCGCCGAAAGTGCTGCCGTGCTGGCCCGGTTGGAACACGCCCAGCACATCGGCGTTGGACAGTACCGCTGACACCGGATAGAAGCCTCCCGATAGCGCCTTGCCGATCAACGTGACGTCGGCCTCGATGCCTTCGTGCTCTTCGGCCAGGAGCTTACCCGTGCGGCCCAGCCCGGTCTGGATCTCGTCAAGTATCAGCGTGATGCCGCGTTCGGTGCAGCGCTGGCGCACGCGCGTGAAGTAGCCGGCCGGGGGCAGCACCACGCCGGCCTCGCCCTGGATGGGTTCAACCAGGAAGGCGACGGTGTTGGGTGTGATGGCGGCATCGAAGGCATCGAAGTCGCCAAAGGGCACGACCTTGAAGCCGGGCGCGAATGGGCCGTAGCTGCCGTAGGCGTCGGGGTCGGTGGAAAATCCCACGATGCCCAGCGTGCGTCCGTGGAAATTATTGGCGCACACAATGATCTCGGCCTCGTCCGCAGGCACGCCGCGCACTTCGTAGCCCCATTTGCGCACGGCCTTGATGGCGGTCTCGACGGCTTCAGCGCCGCTGTTCATGGGCAGGATCTTGTGCGCGCCGGTCAGCCGCGCCAGGTCTTCATAGAACGGAGCCATTTGGTCATGGCGGAAGGCCCGCGACGTCAGCGTGAGCTTCTGGGCCTGTTCGGTCATGGCCGCCAGGATGCGAGGATGGCAGTGGCCTTGGTTGACGGCGGAGTAGGCCGACAGGCAATCCAGGTACTTCTTGCCGTCGACGTCGTACACCCAGACGCCGCTGCCGCGGGCGATCACCACATCAAGAGGATGGTAATTGTGCGCGCCCAATTGGTCTTCGATTTGGTCGCGGCGGCGGGCCGCAGACCGGGCGCCGGGCAGGGTGGTCAGCACGGAGTTCATGAAGCCTCCCGGAGGGACGGATTGCAACCATCTTAGCGCTTGTCCGCGCGCCCGGGCATTGCCATTGCGTGACAAAGGCTTTTCGCGGATTGACGCGCAAGCTGCTGCACAATAGCGCCTGCGCCGGCATGCGTCCGGTTTTCGATGACTCCTGGATTGCCTTCATGCTCTCTCACCACCTGCTTTTGAAACTGACGCGCGGCATGGCCGTGGCGGCCTTGGGCCTCGCGGCGTGCGCCACCGTGATGGCGCAGGAAAAGCCATTGCGCATTGGCGTGATCCCCAGCGTGGCGAACGAAGCAACCGAGCTGGCGATTGCCCAGGCGAAAAAGGAAGGGCTGGACGTCAAGCTGGTGGAGTTCAATGATTGGGTGCTGCCCAACATCGCGGTGGCCGATGGATCGATCGACGCGAACTTCTTCCAGCACGAGCCGTTTCTGCAATTGTTCAATCAACGGCGCGGCGCGAATCTGATGCCGATTGCCTACGGCTATTCCACCACGATCGGCCTGTTTTCCAAGAAGCTGAAAAAGGGCGATACGGTGCCAGACGGCGCAACGATCGCGGTGCCCAATGATCCGGTGAACACCGGACGGGCCTTGCTGCTGTTGGAATCGATCGGACTGATCAAGCTGAAACCGGGCGTGGCGCATCAGGCCACCTTGGAGGACGTGGTGTCCAATCCCAAGAAGCTGAAATTCGTGCAGATCGAGGGTTCGCAATCGGCACGTACATTTGACGATGTGACGGCGTCCGTCACCTATACGACGTTTGCCAAGCAGGCCGGGCTGAATGAGAAGGACGGCCTGGCGTTCGACAACACCGACGCCGCCAGCATCCGTCGTTACGCCATCCGCTGGGTGACGACGCCGGACAAGGCACAAGATCCGCGCTTGCTGAAGTTCATCTCGATCTATCAGCACTCGCCGGAAGTCAAAAGCACGCTGAAGCGCCTGTACGGCGATCTGATCAGCTTTCCCTGGTAAGCCGGCGGGGCGCTCAGGCGGTGGCTTCGCCGCGGGAGGAGCGGCGGCCGTTCAAGCGCCAATGCAGGCCGACGGCGGCCATGGTCACGGCTGCCGACGCGCATAGCCCCAACGTTTCAAATCCCGCATGGGTGTAGAGCGTGCCAGCGACCGCCGTGCCCACGCTGGCGCCCAAATACGTGGTGCAGGTGTTCAGCCCCAGCACTGCGCCGCGTTCGTCCGGACGCGCGCGGGACAACAACAGCACCAGCAGATTCAAGCTCAGCTGAGAGGCGGCGCCCCAGAAGGCCGCAATCGCCAACACGGCGGCCAACGAATGCGCCGCCGGCAGCAGCGCCAGATAGACCAGCGCGATGGCACCCAACCCCAGTGGCAAGGCACGGCGCGGCCCCAGCCGTTCGATCAGGGGAGCTCCCGCGATGCCTGCCAGCAAGAAGCCGGCGCCGTAGGCAAACGCGATGAAACCGACCTGCCCGGCGGACAGTGCCAGCAAGGTGCGGACATGGTCCGCCAGAAAGGCATACACACCGTAGAAAGCCGACGAAAACGCGAAGCAAGCCAGTAGCAGCACCGGCACATCGCGGTAGGACAAGGGCGCCAGCAGGCGCGACAGACGCAGCGGTGCGGGGTTTTCGGCGCGGCGTTCCGGTAGTTTGCGCAGGCCCAGCAGGGCGGTCGCGGCGCACAGGGCCAGGACGCCGTACGTGGCTCGCCAGCCCACGGCATCCGAAATCAGGGCGGACAGCGGCACGCCCGCCACCAGCGACACCGACCATCCCGCAATGACGCGGCCCAGTGTGCGTGCCTCCTGGCCGGGTGGCGCCACCAACGAGGCTGAACCGTAGGCCGCAGGCAGGATGACGCCCGCCGCGGCGCCCGCCAGCGCCTGTGCCAAGGTCAGCACGATCCAGTGGGGTGCGCTGGCCGACAGGATCAGCGCCGCAATCAAAACCAGCATCGCGCCCAGCAATGCACGGCGGATGCCGATGCGGTCGATACGCGCGGCCAGGAAAAATGCACTGGCCGCCGTGGCGGCGCCATAGGCGGAAATGGCCGTGCTGATGGTCAGGGCGGAGGTCGAAAACGAACCTGCCACATCGCTCAGAATGGGGCTTAGCGCCAAGCCATTGGAGCCGACGACGCTGACGGCGAACATCAATGCGGGGACGGATGAGGGCGTGCGGGTGTTGCGGTTGCTACGGGTCTGCATGCCGGAATTTTATTGGAATAAAATAAGGGTTAACTCCGATATTTCCTTATTCCATAAAAGTTCGAATGCCGTAAGGCAGAACCTGATTCCGATGCCAGACCTGGACGACCGCGACCGAAAACTATTAACGCTGCTGGCGGACGACGCCACGCCCAGCTATGCAGAATTGGGGAAAATGCTGAACCTTTCGGCCCCGGCAGTGCACGAACGGGTCAAGCGCCTGAAGCGCGACGGCCTGATCAAAGGCATCGCGGCCAAGCTGGACGGCGCCCGTATTGGCCGGCCCTTGCTGGCGTTCGTGCATGTGGACACGAACAACTGGAGCATCACGCAACAAGTGCTGGGTCTGGCCGAGCTGACCGAGGTCGAAGAGATCCACACCATCACCGGCAAGAGCGCCATGCTGCTGAAGGTGCGCGTGCGTGATACCCAGGCGCTGGAATTGCTGCTGGCGCGCATTCACAAGATTGACGGCATCACCAACACCACCAGCGATATCGCATTGACCAGCTACCTGGAACGCGGGCCGCTGCCCGATACCACGCCTGACGCGCAGGCCTGAGACGGTGCGAGCCCGTGCGGGGTTAGCCGCGCGCCGAAGCGGTGCGCAAGCGTAATCGCGTGATCTCGGACGGGGCTCCCAGGCGCTTGGGCGGACCCCAGTATCCCGTGCCCCGGCTGGTGTAGACCCACATCTTGCCCAGCCGATGCAGGCCAGCCGTGAACGGTTGCTGGAAGCGCACGAAGAACCCCCACGGAAAGAACTGGCCGCCATGGGTGTGGCCGGACAGTTGCAGGTGGTAGCCCAAGGGCTCGGCCGCGGCCGCGCTGCGGGGCTGGTGCGCCAGCAATATCTTGGCGCAGGCATCTGCCGGGGCGCCCGCCAACGCGGCCTTGGGGTTGCTGCGTTGCTGCGGGTCGAAGGCCCCGGCGCTGTAATCCGTCACGCCGGCCACCACAATGGGAAGGCCCGACGGGTGGATCACGGCATGTTCATTCATCAGCACGCGCAGACCCATGCGGCGGAATTCCGCCACCCAGGGCGTCGCGCCTGAATAATATTCGTGGTTGCCGGTCACCAGGTAGACGCCGTAAGGCGCACGCAACGCGCCCAACGGGCTGGCCTGCGGTGCCAAGTGCTCGACGCTGCCATCCACGACGTCGCCGGTGATGGCGATCACGTCGGGCAACAGTTCATTCACGGCATCGACGATGGCCTGCACATAGTGCTTCTTGATGGTCGGGCCAACGTGGATGTCGCTGATCTGCACAATGGTGAAGCCGTCCAGATCTTGTGGCAGGCCGGGGATCGGCACCTCCACGTCGACGACCCGTGCCCGGCGGCGCGCGTTGTAGAACCCGATCAGCGTGTCGGCCAGGGCCAGTGCGGCAACGGCCCACGCGCTGATGCTGCGCAGCCGTGTCCACGGCAGTTCGCTTCCCGCAGCCAGGCTGACCAGCCAGGTCAACAGCAACGCCGCGTCGCGGATCACCGTCAATACGAACAGAGATGAAAACAGCCCCATCGCGATCAGGCCGACCCACGCGATGCGGTCGCCCCAAGGCGGATGCACGGACGAACGCCCCAACATGCCCAAGGGGATCAATATGCACGACAGGATCAAGGCAAGAATGGCGGCGGTGGCGCCGGCCGGGTTCAGCAGCGCGTCGGGAATCAAGCGTGCGCCGACATAGACGTGGGCTAGCGCCCCGAGTGTCAGGAAGCGCAGGAAAAACGAGGATTGGCGTAGGGACACGGCAGGCACGGGGGCACGCCTGCGTGATGGGCCGGCGCGCGTAGCAAGGGAACCGTCATTCTATGCCGCGCTCCGGCCCTCGGTTTGCTTTGGTTGGCGTCAGCCCCCGACGGATCCCTCCCGCCATAGGAGGCTGGCGTCCATCTCCCGGACGCGGTTGATGCCCAGCATCGCCATATTGCGGTCGACTTCGGCGCGCAACAGGCCAATGGCGTGGTGGACGCCCGCTTGTCCCCCCACCGCGGCGGCGTAGTTGAAGGGCCGGCCCACGAAGACAAAGTGGGCACCCAAGGCCAGCGCCTTGAGCACGTCGCCGCCGCGGCGCACGCCACTGTCCATCATGACCGTCATGCCGCCCGCCGCGGCAACAACCGCAGGCAGGGCGCGCAACGGCGAGATCGCCCCGTCAAGCTGACGGCCGCCGTGGTTGGACACGATCACGCCATCGACCCCATGTTGGCGGGCCAGCGCCGCGTCTTGCGGATGCAGGATGCCTTTGATGATCAAGGTGCCGGGCCATTGCTTGCGGATGCGCGCCACGTGTTCCCAACTCAGGTGATCGCGGGCGGTGAAATCACGCAGCACCGATGCCGACACGATGGGAGCGCCGCGCGTGGCGAATGAGTTCTCGAAGTGCGGCATGCCGTGCATCATCAAGGTGCGCAGGAAGGTGCCCGCGAGCCAGCGTGGCCGGGTCAGGCCATCCCAGGCCAGGCGCAGGCTGGGCTTGAGCGGCGTTGCGAAACCGGTGCGCACATTGTTTTCGCGGTTGGCGGAAACGGGGATGTCCACGGTCAATACCAACGTTTCGTACCCGGCGCGGCGGGCGCGTTTGACCAGTGCGTCGATCTTCGCCGGGTCGCCGGGCAGGTAGGCCTGGAACCAGGTGCCGGGCGCTTCGTGGATGACCTCTTCCAATGGGATGAGGGACGTGCCGCTAAGGATGGCCGGGATGTTCTGAGCGCGCGCGGCGCGCGCCAGCATCACGTCGCCACGGTAGGCGGACAAGGCGCTAATGCCCATCGGGGCGATGCCGAACGGCGACGAGTAGCTGCGCCCGAACAGTTCGGTCTGCTGCGTGCGCCGGGACACGTCGACCAGTACGCGAGGCATGAAGCCGTACTGCGCGAACGCGCGCCGGTTGTCTTGCAGCGATTGGTTGTCTTCGGCGGCGCCCGCGACATAGCCGAAGATGGGGCGGGGCAGACGCCGCCGCGCGGCCGCTTCAAAGTCCTCCAGGGACAACATGCGGGCAAGCGCGCGTGGCAGGGGCTGGCAAGTGGCGGCGCCATCGGGCGCGGCGGCGGGCAGGGCGGTGGTTGTCATGGCGGGCCGGTAAAAGCCCGTAATCTAGCAACGCCGCTTTATCGCATAAAGCGAATAAATTATGAAAAGCTATTTCGCTTAAAGAGAAATAGCGGCTGCGGCGCGCAATGCGAGCACGCCGCAGGCACGACGGGGTGGCCCGTTCAGGCTTGCTTGGGCAGAGCCAGCAGTTCGCCCATGCGGACGGGGCCCAGTACCGACGGCGTGTCGGCCCAGCGGATCTTGTCCGGCCCGAACAGGACGATGGCGGTCGATCCCAATTTGAAGCGGCCCATTTCGGCGCCCTTGGCCAGGTGGATTGGCGCACGGGCCACGTCGTCGTAGCGCACGGATTTCACGCGGCGCTTGTACGGCGTGACCAGGCCGGCCCAGACGGTTTCGATGGACGCCACAATCATCGCGCCAACCAGGATGACCGCCATCGGACCATGCTCGGTATCGAACAGGCAGACAACGCGCTCATTGCGCGCGAACAAGCGCGGCACGTTACGAGCGGTCAGCGGGTTCACCGAGAACAGGCGGCCCGGGACATGCACCATTTCGCGCAGCGTGCCGGCAACCGGCATGTGCACACGGTGATAGTCCTTGGGCGACAGGTAAATGGTGGCGAATTCGCCGCCTTGGAACGGCGCGGCGCGTTCGGCGTCGCCGCCCAGCAGATCAACCAGGCCGTAGCTGTGGCCCTTGGCCTGGAAAATGCGGCCATGTTCGATGGCGCCCATCTGGCTGATGGCGCCATCGGCCGGACACAACACCGAGCCGGGTTCGTCGTCCAGCGGGCGCGCATCGTCTTTCAGTGCGCGGGTGAAGAAATCATTGAAGCAATCGTAGGCCAGCGGATCTTCTTGCACGGCCTCGCTCATGTCCACGCCGTATTTGCGGACAAAGCGCGAGATCATCCAATTCTTGACCGCGGGTTCCCGGCAGTCGGAGGCGTATCCGAAGAAGCGCGACACCAGATGGTGGGGCGCAAGATACTGGCTGGCGAGAAATACTTGGTCTTTGATCGTCATCTACGAGCGCTGAAAAAACTCGTCCCGCGAACAGCGGGACGTGGTTGAAGGTTGCCCGCACAAGTCTGATTAATGACCGGTGCGGGCAATTCGCGGGATTGTAACGCGATCAGGCCGCTTTGGCCGCCAATTTGGTCTTGTAGAGCCAGTCTTTATAGTCGTCCAGGTCGCCGTCGAACGGGCTGACGGCGCCATCGGCCACGATGATGAATTCATCCGTGGTTGCGCGCAGCAGGTGGCGGTCGTGCGAGACCAGCATCAACGTGCCTTCAAATTGCGCCAGCGCGGTGGTCAGCGCTTCGCGCGTTTCCAGGTCCAAGTGGTTGGTCGGTTCATCCAGCAGCAGCAGGTTGGGGCGTTCCCAGACAATCAGCGCCAACGCCAGCCGGGCCTTTTCGCCGCCAGAGAATGGGGCGATGGAGCTGGTGGCCATGTTGCCGTTGAAGTTGAAGCTGCCCAGGAAGTTGCGCAGTTCCTGTTCGCGCACGGTGGGCGCGATCTTCGTCATGTGCCACAAGGGTGATTCGTCGTGGCGCAGCATTTCCACCTGGTGCTGGGCGAAGTAGCCGATGGACAGGCCTTTGTTGAATTGCGCGTCGCCCGCCAGCGTGTTGAGTTCGCCCGCGATCGTCTTGATGAACGTGGATTTACCTGCGCCGTTGATCCCCAGCAGGCCGATGCGCTGGCCCGCTTGCAGCGAGAAGTTGATGCCCGACACGATGATCTTGTCGGACACCGCTTGCGTGTCTTCGTCTTCTAGGCGATAGCCCGCGCTGACTTTCTCCATCGTCAGCAAGGGATTCGGCGCGCGCAGCGGCTCGCGGAATTCAAACGAGAATTCGGCGGCGGCACGCAACGGCGCCACTTCTTCCATGCGGGCCAGGGCCTTGATGCGGCTTTGCGCCTGGCGTGCCTTGCTGGCCTGGGCCTTGAAGCGGTCGATGAAGGATTGCAGGTGCGAGCGTTGGCGCATCTGCTTTTCCATCATGCCTTGCGCCAGTTCCAACTGGGCGGCGCGCTGGCGTTCAAACGACGAGTAGTTGCCCGAGTAACGCTTGAGCTTGCGTTCATCGATGTGGACGATGACGTTGACCACGCCATCCAGGAAGTCGCGATCGTGCGAGATGACGATGAGCGTGCCCGGATAGCGCTTCAGCCAATCTTCCAGCCAGATGATGGCGTCCAGGTCCAAGTGGTTGGTGGGCTCGTCCAGCAGCAGCAGGTCGGACGGGCACATCAGCGCTTGCGCCAGGTTCAGGCGCATGCGCCAGCCGCCGGAGAAGCTGGTCAGCGGCAGATGCATCTGCGCTTGGGTGAAGCCCAGGCCTGTCAGCAACTGCTCCGCGCGCGAATGCACCGTATAGGCATCGGCATCCGCCAGCGCGGCATAGATGTCGCCCATGCGCAGACCGTTCTCGGCGCTTTCGGGTTCCGCTTCCAGTGCGGCCAGTTCCGCTTCCAGCTTGCGCAGCGTGACGTCGCCGTCAATCGCGTATTCGATGGCCGGGCGGTCCAGTGCGGGAGTCTCTTGCGCCACATACGCCATGCGCCAGCTGGAGGGGTAGTCCAGATCGCCTTGGTCTGCGTGCAGCGTGCCGCGCAGCAGACCGAACAGGCTCGACTTGCCGGCGCCATTGGCGCCGATCAGGCCGATCTTGTCGCCGGGGTTCAGTAGCAGGTCAACCTTGTCTAGCAAGGGCTTGACGCCGCGCATGAGTGAAACTTGTTGGAAGCGGATCATGAATCGTGTGGCTGGGGGTGGCGCGGCAGGCGCGCGGCAAGGCTCCCGCCACAAGGCGCGGCGCAAAAAAGGGAACCGGGGCGGGATCGCGCGCGAAGCGGGGGAACTGATGGGTGCAGTCGGGCGCGAAGGCGAAAAAAACGGGTGGCCCGGTTGGGCTACCGTCTAATCGTGGGCGCTATTGTACCGGGCCGCGCGCATTGGCGCAGCAATCCGTGAATATCGGGGTCAGCGACAGACGTCGTTTCGGCTGAAATCGGCTTATCCGGCCGCGATGGCGGCGGCCAACGCCAGGACGCGCTCGGCTTCCTGCGCGTGCAGGTTTTCCACCAAGGTGCCGTCAACCACGGCCACACCCTGGCCGGCGGCTTGCGCGGCATGCCAGGCGTCCAGGCGCTTGCGGGCGCTGGCCAGTTCCGCATCGGTGGGAGCGAATGCCGTGTTCGCCGCGGCGATCTGCTTGGGGTGGATCAACGTCTTGCCATCAAAGCCCTGGTCACGCCCTTGGTGGCAGGCGCTGGCCAGGCCAGCATCGTCTTGCAAGTCCAGATGCACGCCGTCCAATACGATCAGGCCATGTGCACGCGCGGCCATCACGGCAAGGGACCGCGCCAACAGCGTTTCTTCGCGCGTGGGTGTGTGGCGCGCATGCAGATCCTTGACCAGATCGGAGGTGCCGACCACGATGGCGGCCAACCGGGGGTGGCCCCCCGCGATGGCATCCAACCGCAGGAAACCCAGCGGCGTTTCGGCCATGGCCCAAATGGGCAGGTCCGGCGGTGCGCCCGCGGCGTCCAGTGCCTGCGCCAGCGCGGCCAATTGGTCAGGCGATTGCACTTTGGGCAGCAGCACCGCATCGGCACCGGCCTGGGCGATGGCGCTCACGTCATCCAGGCCCCAGGGCGTGTCCAGCGCATTGATGCGCACGATGCATTCGCGCCGGCCGTATCCGCCTTCACGCAGCGCGCGGGTGATCTGCTCGCGAGCCAGTGCCTTGGCATCCGGCGCAACGGCGTCTTCAAGATCCAGAATCAGCGCATCGGCATCCAGGTTGCGCGCCTTGTCCAGCGCGCGGGCGTTGGCGCCGGGCATGTAGAGGACGGAGCGGCGAGGGCGGATGGGAAGCGTCATGAACGGGAGCAATAAGAAAGAGGCAATAAAAAAGGGATCAGGACTTGAGATTGCCGACGATCTGTACCGGTGTGGTACAGACATAGCCTACGCCATACACGGTGCGAATGCCCATGTCGCCGCCGGCTTGCTCACGCAGCTTGCGGCGCAACCGGTGCATGTGCGCATCCAACCGATGGGTGTCGTAGGCGTCAGTGCTGGCGCCCAGCGCTTCGACCAGGCGCGTGCGCGACAAGGGCAGCGGCGCGGCCTGGATCAGCGCGCCGATCAGCCGGCTTTCGGTATCGGTGATGTCCACGCAGATTTGAGCGGGCGACACCAGTGTCCTGCGCGCGGGATCGAAGCGCCAGGCATCGGATCGTGCGTCGTCGGTATCGGCGGGCGGCACGACGCGCAACCGGCGAGCCAAGGCCACCAGCGTGGCGCCCAGCTCGGCCAGATTGACGGGTTTGGTCAAATAGTGGTCGGCGCCCAGGCTCAAGCCCGACACCTTGTCTTCGCTGAGCAGGCGGCCCGTCAGCATGACGATGCCCATCAACGGGTAGGTGGTGCGCAAATGCGAGACGCGCGTCAGGGCGTCGCCGTCGGGAAGCATCGCGTCCAGCACCAGAATGCCGGGCGTGACGGTAAGCAATAGCTGATCCAGCTCGGCCAGTGAGCCTGCGGTGAGGATGGCCTTATCCAGGCCCAAGTCCTGGATGTATTCGGCGATGGTGTCGCGCCAGTCTCCGTGGTCATCAACGATGATGATCGTCACGGCGCGGTACATCCTTGCGTTTGCACGCAAGGCGCTCCAAGGGCAAACACGCTTTTCGCTCCTGACATGCGACGGCTTCTATTCTGGGGGAGTCCGCTTGCGCGGGCGCACGGCCGAATTGGGCGCGATACGTTTTGTATCGTTGGCGCTTGCGGAGAATATCATCATCCCTGATGCGGCGGCGCCGCAAGCCTGCGGGATGTCATCCATGCGTGAAAGAAACACCGCATGGTCAAAAAATGCGCAACCCGGAAGGTGTCGCCTGAACCGCCATCCCCGGGCGCTCCGAGGCCGTCTTATCCACAGAAACTGTGGATAAGAGGAAACGGGCTGGCGCCATCCGATTTATGTAGGCAGGTATTCCACCGGCACGCCGTGGGGCACCTTGCGCATGCGGTCGCGTTCGATGCGCGCCGCCGAGAATCGAGTCTTGCGCGCGGCAGCATTTTGCAGCAGCACGGACAGCACGGCGCCTTTGTCCTGGATCCATTGCGTTTTGCCGCGCAGCAGCTTCACCGCGTTCTCCACGGTGCCCAGCCGATACGACATGCTGTTGATCTGTACCGAGGTCTTGCCGTTGAATGCCGATGGTTCCTGCTCGGTGATGGCGGCGGCATCCAGATTGCTGCTTTCGTGATCCACGCGGTAGATGAATTTCAGGCCGCTATGCGGATCCTGGATCACGATGAGCTTTTCCGAACCCGAGACATCGGACAGCATGCCGATGACAAGCGATTCGACCAGCTGGTTGCCCCGCTGTTCTTCGGTGTAGATGAAAATGCTGTGGCGCACCAGAGGGATTGCGGCCGGGACAAGGGGAGAGCGGTCCATACCTGACTTGAAAAGGGCGGCGAGGGCAACGGGAACCATCATCCCGCCGGTACTGCGATAACGGTTCCTGCTTGCGTGAACGCGGGAACCGGCTGCGAAAAGAGCGATACGCGCAGGCGCTATTGCGGGCGATGCATGCGTGCCAAGAGGCGCGCTTTCACCGACGGCCAGTCCTCATCGAGGATGGCGTAATAGACCATGTCGCGGGTGCGTCCCGATTGCGCGATCAGGTGCTTGCGGAACACACCTTCTTCGACGCCGCCGATACGGAGAATGGCTTGCCGCGATTGCGTATTGCTCAATTCCGTCTTGAAGACGACCCGTATGATACCAATTGTTTCAAAGGCGTGCCGCAATAATAGAAACTTGGCTTCAGTATTGGCGCCAGAACGTTGGACGGCTGGGGTCAGCCAGGTAGCCCCGATTTCCAGCCGGTGGTGCGATAGCGCGATATCCATGTAGCGCGTGGCGCCAATGATCTGTCCCGAGCTTTGCTGCACGATGACAAACGGCAGGCAGGCACCCTCACGCTGTCCCGCCAGCGCGCGGTCCACATAGCGTTGCATGTCCTCGGCCGAGGCCACGGGTTCAGGCTGCAAGCGCCAGAGTTCCGGATGCAGGCCGATTTGGCTCAGCGCATCGGCGTGGCCGGCGGCAAGCGGCTCCAGGCGAACAATGTCGCCTTCAAGCGTCACGGGTTGCAGCAAGGGAAGAGGCATGTCGAAGTCCTGAGTCAACCATGGGCTTGAGCGGCAGTCGCGCATTGCGTTGAATTCTACGCTCGCGTCCGCTTGCCGAACACGGGCGTCAGGCGCAGAATGCGGCGCATGAAAACAGACGTTGTGGTTCTTGGCGCGGGCATCGTTGGGGTCAGCACGGCGCTGCATCTGTTGGCGCGCGGCCGTTCCGTTGTATTGCTTGACCGCCGCGGCCCCGGCGAGGAAACCAGCTACGGCAACGCCGGCCTGATCGAACGGGCCAGCGTCATTCCCTACGCCTTTCCCCGCGATTGGCGCAGCCTGTGGCGCTATGCGCTGAACAACACGCCTGACGTCAGCTATCACCCGCGCTTTCTGCCGCGCATCGCGCCATGGCTGCTGCGCTACTGGTGGCATTCCTCTCCGGCGCGGTTGGCGCGCGCGGCCGATGCGATGCTGCCGTTGATCGAACGCAGCGTGGCCGAACACGATGCGTTGAGGGACGACGCGCAAATCGCCCATTTGTTTCGCCGCAACGGCTGGATCGACGGCGTGCGCACGGAAGAGGGGCTGGCCCGCGCCATTGCCGAGGCTGATGCGCTGGCGCCGTACGGGCTCAATTACCGCGTGCTGGACCGGCAGGCATTGACCGCGTTGGAACCGTCGCTGTCGTCACGGATGGTGGGCGCGGTGCACTGGCTGGACCCCGTCAATGTCTCAGATCCGGGTGCGGTGACCCGCGGCTACGCGGCGCTGTTCCAGCAGCGTGGCGGACAACTGGCGCGCGGCGACGCACGCAGTCTGAAACCGTCGGGCGACAAGGGTTGGCAGGTGCAGGGCGAGGATGGACTGATTCAAGCGCGCGATGTGGTCGTGGCGCTGGGGCCATGGTCGCCAGACATTCTGCGTCCGTTGGGTTACCGGATTCCCATGGCGGTCAAGCGCGGCTATCACCAGCACTTTGCGCTGGAAGACGGTGCGACCTTATCGCACCCGGTGGCGGATATCGATAGCGGCTTCGTGGTGACGCCGATGACACTCGGCGTGCGGCTGACGACCGGCGCGGAATTCGCGGCGCGCGATGCGCCGCCGTCGCCCATTCAGATTCAGCGCACGCGGACGCTGGCGGCCCAGTTATTGCCCTTGGGGGCTGCGGTCGAGGCCGAACCCTGGATGGGGTGCCGCCCATGCATGCCGGACATGCGTCCGGTGATCGGACCCGCGCCCCGGCATGCCGGACTGTGGATGGCCTTCGGCCATGCGCATCACGGCTTTACGCTGGGTCCGGTGACTGGCAAGCTGCTGGCCAGCCTGATCACCGGCCAGGCGCCGGACATGGATCCGGCGCCCTACGCCTTGCGCCGCTGACGCCGGACTGGCCGGACAGGCCGGTCAGGCGGCTGCTTTGTCGCGGCGTTTGCGCACGGCCTGAGCCAAGGTTTCAAGCACCGGTTCCGTCTGGGACCAACCCAGGCATGCGTCGGTGATCGATACGCCGTGGCGCAGCGGCTGGCCAGGCTTCAACTCCTGGCGGCCTTCTTCAAGATGGCTTTCGATCATGACGCCGGTGATGCGGGCATCGCCTTGGGCGAGCTGCGCGGCGATGTCGTTGGCCACGTCGATCTGACGCAGATGGGACTTGTTGGAGTTGGCGTGCGAGCAGTCGATCATGACCTGTTCGCGCTGGCCTGCGGCGCGCAAGGCGGCGCAACAGGCATCGACGCTGGCGGCGTCGTAATTGGGGCCTTGCTTGCCGCCGCGCAGGATCACGTGGGTGTCCTGGTTGCCGCGGGTTTCAAAAATGGCGGCCATGCCCATCTTGGTCATGCCCATGAAAGCATGCTTGGCGCTGGCAGCGACCATCGCGTCAGCCGCGATCTGCACGCCGCCGTCGGTGCCGTTCTTGAAGCCCAACGGGCAGCTCAGGCCAGAGCTCAGCTGGCGGTGGCTGGGGCTTTCGGTGGTGCGCGCGCCGATGGCGCCCCAGGCGATCAGGTCCGCGATGTACTGCGGGCTGAGCAGGTCCAGGAACTCGGTGGCGATGGGCAGGCCCAGGCCGCTAATGTCCAGCAGCAGTTCGCGGGCGCGGCGCAGGCCTTCATTGATGCGGAAGCTGCCGTCCAGGCGCGGGTCGTTGATATAGCCCTTCCAGCCGACGGTGGTGCGAGGCTTCTCAAAATAGACGCGCATGACGATCAGCAGGTCTTTCTTGTGCTGGTCGACGGCCGCACGCAGTTGGCGCGCGTATTCCATCGCCTGTCCGTGGTCGTGGATGGAGCAGGGGCCGACCACGATCAACAGGCGGTCGTCGCGACCATGCAGCACATCGGCGATCTGGGTGCGGCTTTCTTCGACCAGCGTCTGGATGGCCGGGGAAACGGGCAGTTCGTCCTGGAGTAGCGCAGGCGAGATCAGGGGACGCACGGCGCTGATGCGGGTGTCGTCGGTGCGCGTATTGTCCTGGGTCGAGTCGGCCGTGCCGACCTCGCGGTCGTGCTGGGGGTCGTCAATGCGGGTCAAGGGATGCTCCGTGCCATAGATGCGTAAAGACGTCCATTATCGCACCCGCGGCCCATGGGTGCGCTGGACGGCGGCGTCTGTCTGGACGAGAGCGGGCGTTGCCGTTGGGCAACGGCGCGCGCCTATCGGCGGAAGATGGTCCAAAACCTAAGCCTATCGGCACGGAATTAGCATTAACCCGTTCTCGATAACGACAGATCGCTAGCGGATGCCGTAGGATGGAGTCCAGAGATTTCAGGCGGCCTCCTGCGAAGGCCCGCCCTATAAGCTAGGACTCAATGCAATGTTAAAAACCGACGCCGGAGCCAATCGACGGATTCTTCTGGTGGAAGATCACCCCGTCGAGCGCGCCTACTTGCAGAACATGCTTCTGGCGTTGGGATATCGGCGTGTTGCCGGCGTGGGAAGCAGCACCGAAGCGGTCAGTGCGCTGGGCCGCCAATTCTATGATCTGGTGATCAGCGACATCGTCATGGGCGATGGCGACGGCACGCATCTGCCCAATGAATTGCGGCGGCTGGCCGACGTCGGGCGGTTGAAGTCGATGCCGCCCATCATCTGGATCAGCAGCTTGAGCGACGAGCTGCTGCAATCCCATGTGCGGCTTGCGCTGCAAGCGGGATGCCCATCGGCGCAGGCGCTGTCCAAGCCCGTATCACGGACTTCCATGCAGCAGGCGATCAAGGCGGCGTTGCAGTCCACGGATGATGTGACCTCGCCGCGTCAGCAGTCGGTTCGGCGCGATGTGATCGAAGCCGAACTCGGGCGGGCCCTGATCACCGGCGAAGGCATGAGCGTGGTGTTGCAACCGCAGATCAGCCTGTCGACCGGCCAGGTGCTGGCCGCCGAGGCCTTGTCCCGCTGGGACCATCCCGAATTCGGCGCCATTTCCGCTGCCGATTTCGTCCCCGCCGCGCATCGTCTGGGCATGGACCGGATGCTGTTTCTGCGCGTGACCGACCGGGTCATCGAGGTCTTGCAACGCATGCATGCCGAGGATATCGCGGTACCGATCGCGATCAATGCGTCATCGTCCACGCTGTGCTCGCGCGACTTGCCCACCTTGCTGGAAAGGCGCGTGGGGCAGGCGGGGCTGCCCGCCCGGCTGGTGAAGATCGAATTGACCGAGGATGAGCCCGTCAACGATTGGCTGGCGCTGTCCTCGGTGCTGAACTTGTTGCGGGTGCGGGGGTTTGAATTGGCCATGGATGACTTCGGCGCGGGCATCGCGTCGATGCGCTTGTTTTCGGCCATGCCGTTCACCGAATTGAAAATCGATCGCGACTTCATCGTGCACATGCACCGCGAAGCGGCGTCGCGCGCGGTGGTGGCCGCGGCGATCGAAATGGGCCGCGTGCTGGGCCGGCGTGTGGTCGCGGAAGGGGTCGAGCAAGACCGGGACGTGCAATTGCTGCGCGAACTTGGCTGCGACGCGGCGCAAGGGTACGGTTTGTCGGTCCCCCTGGACGCCGACACTTTCATCGATTTCTGCCGTCGGCACTAAGTTCGGGTCGCAGGCTCCGGGGCGGCATCGTTGGCCGCCTCCATTGATACGAATCAACGTTGCGGGGCCGCATCGCGAACATCGGCATTCGCAGCGGCTACCATGGTTGCTTCAAGGGTCTCCCTGGAGTGATGATTCGATGCGACGCACGCTTGCCCCAGTCTTGCTGTTGTCCTTGCTGGCCTGGGCCGCCGCTTATTGGACGGATCCGCCCGCCGAACTCAATATCTGGACCGCGCGCACACAGCTGATCCTCCTGACCGGGCTGGCCGCATATACGCTGATGGCGCTGATCATGCTGTTGGCGGTGCGTCCGAAATGGCTCGAATCCCGGATGGGAGGGCTGGATCGGATGTATCAGCTGCACAAATGGAGCGGCATCCTGGCCACTGTCCTGGCCGCAGCCCATTACCTGATCAAGTTGAGCAAGCCGTTATTGCTGACCATGTTCGACCCGGTGGCGAAGACCCCTCGGGCGGCGGCGTTGCTGGATATGTTCCGTGGGTCCGCCAAGGATATCGGCGAATGGGCCGTCTGGATTCTGGTGGCGCTGGTGCTGCTGACGCTGTGGCGGCGGTTCCCGTATCGCGCGTGGCGCCAAGTCCACCGCATTGCCGCAGTGATCTTCCTGGTGGTGGCGTTTCACGGCGTGGTGCTGACGCCTGCCGCGTGGTGGTGGCAGCCGGCAGGCTGGCTCGTGGCGGTGGCAACCGGGGTGGGGTCCGTGTGCGCGGTGCTGGCGTTGACCGGCCGCATCGGCCGCACCCGGCGCTACAAGGGTTTGGTCCTGGCTACCGATGCCTTGTCGGATGACATTCTTGCAGTGACCTGTAGGATCGAGGGCGATTGGCATCATCGAGCAGGCCAATTCGCCTTTCTGACCACCGACCGCCGCGAAGGCGCGCATCCCTTTACCGTGTCGGGCGCCGATGATGGCACGGGGCGTGTGCAATTTCTGATCAAGGCCTTGGGCGATTACACGCGGCACCTGCAATCGCGCTTGCAAGCAGGGCAAGCGGTGACGGTCGAAGGGCCATACGGATGTTTCGATTTTCAGCGCGACGACGGCCGGCCACAGATCTGGGTGGCGGCGGGTATCGGCGTGACGCCGTTCATTTCATGGCTGGAGTCGTTGCAGGCCGAGCCGGATAGCGCGCCATTGGCCAGCCTGTACTACTGCGCGCGCAATGCCGAGGATGGGCCGTTCGCGCAACGGTTGCAGGCGCTTTGCGAACGAGTCCCTCGGGTGACGCTGCACGTTCGATACAGTGAAACCCAAGGGCCGCTGTCGGCCGATGACTTGCTTGCGGACCATCAGCCCGATGCGCCTTGGCCCAGCGTTTGGTTCTGCGGCCCAACCGGATTCGCGGATGCGCTGAAAGACGGACTGCACCGGCGGGGCATGCCGGTGCGCCAGTTGTTCAAGCAAGAGGTGTTCCAGATGCGCTAGGCGCGGATCAAATGCCCGACACGTCGATGTCGCCCGGATAGTCCACCGAGAATTTCAGCACGGTCTCGCGCGATTTTCCGGGTTCCAGTTCCCAGTCCCAGGCCAGCTTGCCGTCTTCTTCGCGCTTGATGTCGCGGTCGGCGGGCGAAAGCAGCTTCACCACGATCTTCTCATTGCGCGAGATCGGCAGGCGGTCCTTGAACACGATCTGTTCTTTCGTGGCCTTGTTGTTCTTCACGGTGATCTTGTACTCATAAGTCACGCGCTTGCCACTGCCCGAGAATCCCGTGCTTTCCGTAAAGCGATTGACCAATTGGCGTTTGATGGAGATGCCATCGTCCGCGCCCATGGCCAGTTCGACTTTTTCGCCCGGCATGACGGCCTTGATCTGGCTGGACGCCACGAAAGCGTCGTCCAGGAAGGTATTGAGCGGGCCAGCCAGGAACGGGAAGTCCGTATTGTTGCTGGCCTGGGCGGTCAGGAAGACGGCTTCGCGCAGCGCGGGCGTGGACTGGTATTGCAGCGTGGCGGGCAGCTTGGCCGTGGCGATGGCGACTCGTTGCGACGAATTGTCCGACGGCAGCGTCGCCGGGTTCTTGATCTGGAACGAGGCGCTGGTGGCTTCCGTCTGCATCTGGGCCGTGGCCACATCGACGGCTTTGGCCATGGGATCTCCCATGGCTTCGTCATAGGCCTGGCTGGGCGCGCGCGCACGCTTCACGGACATTTCGGCGCTGACGGCGGGGGCGGGCGCCACCGGGCGGGGCGGCGGAGGCGGCGGGGCGGCTACGTCGATGATCCACGGTTGCAGCGTAGGTGCGCCGCCGCCCAGTGACGGGCGCGCGGTGGATAGCGTCAGCTTCACGTTGTTCCAGTCTTCGCCCGTGTTCTGGCGGATGACGCCGAAGTAGCCCAGGTCGACCGTGCGGTCGGCCGGACGCAAACGCGCATCGTAGGCGGGCGTCCAACGGGCGCCACCCACGGCATACGACACGGCCAGATCCACCTTGCCTGCGCGGGCAAGATTGACGCGCAGCGTGACGGTCTTGCTGCGGCGGGTCAACTGGCCTTGCAAGACGTCCAGCTGGCTCTGGAGCGCGCCCAGTTCGCGCTCCAGCACGGCTTTGCGCTCGGCCACTTGACGCAAGCTGGCCAGGGTTTTGCCCAGGCTGTCCGCGCTGAGCGTCTGGATCGCCTTGAGTTCGTCCAGCGTCAGGCGGGCGCCTTCTTTCGCGGGTTCGGTCGCACCGCGCTGCATCATCAGGACCAGCTCGCGCTGGTTGTCCAGCACGGTGGCCTCATCGTCCAGTTCGGCTTGTTGGGCCTCCAGCTTGCGCACTTGTTCCTGTAGCGCGCGGACACGCTCGTTGGCCGTGTCAGCCTGGTAGGCGTCACGCACCTTGACGTCCAGCAAGGCGGCCTGGCCGGTGCTCTTGGCAGACACTTGCAGGGAGTTCTCCTGCAAGGAGACGGGCAGGTTCTCAAGGACCAATTCATGTTCGCCAGCCGTCAGTTCGCTGCTGGCCGATCGAGTCACCACCGCGCGGTCCTGATAGACCGTCACCGAGCCGATGGAAGAGGCCAGCCCGGCGGCTACGCCCAGGCCGGGAAGGGATGCTGCGATGGCAAGGGCCAGAAGAGTACGTCGCACTAGGTCACCTGTAGGAAGGTTGAATTCGGTGGGAGCACGGCCCAGGTTTAGGGACGGTTCGCCGATAGCGCGACAATTTACCCTGCACCTCGCGCGACGAGTTTACAGAAAATGACAAAAGCGACAGGGCAATACCGCCCCGTTTTTTCGCCCGCTCTTGATGCCTGTTGCGCGTGGCGTTCAAAGCCGTTCCGGGTGGGCCAGCCGGCGCAGCATGTCAACGGCGTTACCGGCCGCGACCGATCGGTCATGGCGCCGGTAGGCGATGTCCAGCAAGGCGTGTGGGGCGTCGCCGTCGATGGGACGATATTCAATGCCTTCGGCGCCCATGTGGCGCATGGCAGCCGGCACCACCGAAATCCCGACGCCCGCCGCAACCAGGCTGACGATGGACGCCATCTGCGGCGCTTCCTGGATGACGCGCGGGGCAAAGCCTGCCCGCTGGCAGGCGGATTGGATGGCGTCGTAGAGTCCCGCGCCGATCGGGCGCGGATACAGCACGAAGTCTTCGTCGGCGAGTGCCGCGATGGGTACGCTGTGCCGGGCGCTCAAGGGGTGGCCCGGGGGCAGGGCGACCAGCATGGGTTCGTCCAGCACGCGCTCCGATTCAAATTCCGGATCCAGCACATAGGGGGGACGCACAAACGCCACATCGACCTCACCCAGACGCAACCCGCGCAGCAACGACTGGGTGTTGCTTTCCGTGAGCGTGACGCGCACGTCCGGGTACCGGTCGCGAAAAGCGCGGATGGCGCGTGGCAGATAAGGGTGGAACACCGCCGACGCCGTGAATCCCACCGTGACCGCGCCACGTTCGCCCCGGCCCAGGCGACGGGCGGTGTCGATGGCGCGATCCGCGCTGGCCAGGATGGCTCGGGCGTCTTCCAGGAACTGGGCGCCGGCTTCGGTCATTTCGACGCCGCGCGGCAGTCGCAGGAACAGGGGCGTGCCGATTTCACGTTCAAGTTGCTGGATTTGCTGACTGAGTGGCGGTTGGCCGATACCCAGGCGGGCCGCCGCCCGAGTGAAGTGCAGCTCTTCAGCGACCGCGGTGAAATAGCGCAGATGACGGAGTTCCATCGTTTATAAATATGACTTGTGTGAGTTTCATATATTGGACATATGTAGGGGAAAAGTCTACTGTGTGGTCACGGGCTGCATGCCCGTTGCCTTTCGAGAATCTTGATGTCTTCCCCCTCTGCCAGTTCATCCTCCCCGGCTCCCTCCGACACGCTAGCCCGGGGCACGCCCGGGCTGCGCCGTGCGCAGTGGGCTCTGTTCGCCGCCGGCTTTTCCACCTTTTCCTTGTTGTATTGCGTGCAGCCGCTGATGCCGCTGTTCACCCGCGCGTTCGAGGTGTCGCCGGCGCAAAGCAGTTTGGTGCTGTCCGTATGTACCGGTCTGCTGGCCGTGGCCATCTTCTTTGTCGGCTTGTTCTCGCAAGCCTTGCCGCGCAAACGGGTCATGGCGTTGTCGCTGTTCGCGTCGGCCGTGCTGGGCACGATCGCGGCAGTGGCGCCGGACTGGCATAGCCTGCTGGCGTTGCGCGCATTGCAGGGGGTGGCGATGGGGGGCGTGCCCGCGGTGGCCATGGCCTATCTGGCCGAAGAGGTCGAGCCCGACACCCTGGGTTTCGTCATGGGCCTGTATATCAGCGGCAGTGCGTTTGGCGGTCTGTCCGGCCGGGTCATCACCGGCCTGGTGTCCGATCACTTCGGCTGGCGCGTGGCGATGGGCACGCTGGGCCTGCTGGGCGTGGTGGCTGCCGTCTTGTTCGTCTGGTTGCTACCGGCGTCGCGCCGCTTCACGCCGCAACGCGGCCGGGGCTGGGCCGGCGTGTGGGGGGACGTACGCGCGGGGGTTGGCACGCATCTGAAGAACGGCCCCTTGTGTGCGCTGTTCGCGATGGGTGGGCTGTTGATGGGCGCATTCGTCACGCTCTACAACTACGTGGGCTTCCGGTTGCTGCTGCCGCCGTTTTCGCTCAGCCAGACCTTCATCGGGTTCATCTTCGTGGTCTACCTGGTGGGCATCTTTGCGTCGACCTTCTTCGGCCGGCTGGCCGACCGCCACGGCCGTGGCGTGATGTTGTCGGCCGCCACGGGTCTGGCGCTGGCGGGATTGCTGTTGACGCTATCCGATATCTTGGCCGTGCTGATCGGCGGAATCGTCCTGTTCACATTCGGCTTTTTTGCGGCCCATGCGGTGGCCAGCGGCTGGGTAGGGCAGATGGCGCGTGGCTACAAGGCGTTGGCCGCGTCGCTCTACTTGTTGGTGTACTACGTCGGGTCCAGCGTGCTGGGGGCGTGGGGCGGGCATTTCTGGGCCGCCAGCCAATGGCCTGGTGTGGCCGGGATGGCCGGTGGGCTGCTGGCACTGGCGCTGCTGATCAGCATGGGCTTGGCGTGGCGGACACGCGGCAATCTGACGTCACGCCGGAATTGGCAAGGCATAATTCCGCATTCCTCGGACTAGCGAGCGGCCTCATGTTTTCACATCTTTGCATTGGCGTCGGTGACTTTGAACGCGCATTTGCCTTCTATTCCGCACAGGCCGATGCGCTTGGACTGCGCTTGCGGTTCGTGGAACGGGACCGTCCCTGGGCGGGCTGGCAGCCATCCGCAGGCGGCAGGCCACTATTCGTGATCAATGCGCCCCATGACGGGCAGGCCGCCGCGCCGGGCAACGGGCAGATGACGGCATTCCTGGCGTCCGACCGCGCCACGGTGGACCGCTGCCATGCCCTGGCGCTGTCGATGGGCGCTACGTGCGAAGGACCGCCAGGGCTCAGGCCCGAATATCACGCGGACTATTACGGCGCCTACTTCCGCGATGCCGATGGCAACAAAATCTGCATCTGCTGCCACGATCCGGCAGCAGGCTAGGGCTGCTCGACCATCTTGCGTTCAGGCGGTGCGCCGGTTGATAGCCGGGAGGCCAGCGTGGCGTCGATGCCCTGGCTCAGCGCCGACAACAGCATGTGCGGCGCCAGATCCAGTTGCGCCAGCAGCACGCTGCACCGCGACATCTTGACCAAATCATCATGCTGCAAGGCAGCCAACCACTGGCAGGCAGGTTGCGAAATCTGTAGGCCGGCCATGGCGGCGGCATTTCCCGTGCGCGCCATGCGCTGCAACAGCAGCAGGTACATCAGGTTGGTTTCGTGGATATCGCGCAGAAGTTCGGTGGATCTCGGCATCGGGCACCCCTGACTTCGTTGATTCCGCCAGACGGCCGCGGCCGGTGGGGAAGGGCGCGTGGCGTCCTCAGGGGAACGTCTATTCCAAACCCGGAAGGGGCTTGCGTGCCGATATGGTTTGTCGATCATATTTAAGCGACCAGGGCGCGTCAGCTATGGATTTCCCTGTACGCGATCCGGTGATATCGTCATTACCTAAAAACGACGCATTCTCATTTATAATTGACGGCATGCCAAGTGGCGCGTGCCGGGGTTTCCCGCGCGAGGTTCCTGTTTCACCCCGAGGGCTGCGATGAATTCTTCCCACCTTGACCGCCAGACGCTCCAACGCGAACACGCGGCATTGCTTGCTGCCTACGGCCAGGCGCAATCGCATTGCAGTCAGTTGCTTACCGCGCAAACGGCGCGGATCCTGCAACTGGAGGCCGAAGCCATGCGCTTGCGCGCTGCGGTCATTCAGCGCGACACCGCCTTGGCGTGGGCCCGCGAAGAGCAGCGGACCTTGGAAGGATCAATACCCGGCTTGCCCAAGCGCGTGGCGCTGGCGCGACGGGTCACGCAACTGATGGAGCGCGTGCAGAGCCTGATGCGGGAGCGGCTGGCGTGGCAGGACCGAGCCAGTCAGGCACGAGCGCGTCCGGTTGAGCCGCTGGCGGAATCCAGGGTCAAGTCTCCGGCGGTGACTGCCGTTGCGCTGCGGCAGAAGTCCGTGCTTTGCGTGGGGGAAGATGCCATGGCGTTGATGTTGACGCGCAAGGTCGTGGAAATGGCCGGTGGCCGTTATCTCGGCCACAGCGGCGAGGGCGATGCCGATGGCGCGACGCTGGAGGCCAGCCTGGTCGCCGCGGATCTGGTGATCTGCCAAACGGGTTGCGTCAGCCATGGCGCATATTGGCGCGTCAAGGACCATTGCACCCGCACCGGTAAGCAGTGCGTGCTGGTGGACAAGCCGGAAGCGCTGAACGCCTTGCGCCTGGACCAGGAACAGGCGTTCGAGCAGGAACGGTAGCCTCGCGTTACCTAGCGTTTCGGCAACGTGGCACGGCCCCGCCATACAGTAGGTACTGGCTAAGGGGCAGATATGTTGAAAAAACAGGATCACGTTGCTCTTCCTTGGGCCGATACGCTGGCCCGTCTGGAAGATGAACGCATCATGCTGCAACGGATTGCCGCCGGCATGCCGCTTGCGAACGTCCTGGAACTTGTGTTGCAAGCCATCGAAGCGCAGTCCAGCGTGGAACTCCGCGCGGCGATCGCATTGATCGACGATACCGGGACGTTCCTGGTGCAGGCGGCGGCGCCCAGCCTGCCCGTGGCATTCAGCCAGGCCGTGCAGCGCACGCCCATCGGGCCGCATATGGCGTCATGGGGCACGGCGGCCTATACGGGCACGGCCGTCTATGTGGAAGACATCGCCTCGCATCCCGACTGGGAGCGCTGGCGCGACCTGGCGCTGGCGCATGGGTTGCGGGCGTGCTGGTCCACGCCGATCAAGGCGCCCGATGGCCATTTGCTCGGGGTCTTCTCGAACTACTACAGCGCTGTCCGGTCGCCAACGCCGTACGACATCGATGCCATCGCCGTGGTGACGCGCAGCGCCGCACTGGCGATTGAACGACACCTGACCGACGCCGCGCTGCGCGATAGCGGCGAGCGCTGGCGAGCCATGTTCGATGGCATGCAGGAAGCGTTCTTCCTGAGTGAAGCGCTGCGGGACGAAAACGGCCGCATCGTGGACTTCCGCTTTCTGGAGGTCAACCCTGCCTTTGAACGTCAAAGCGGCATGAAAGAGGGTGACACGCTGGGCCATACCTTGCGCGAGATGATTCCGGGTGTGCCCGGGCAGATCATGGACGCCTTCGCGCAAGTGGTGGAAACAGGCGAGCCGACCCAGTTCGAGTTTGCGGTGCCGGCACCCAAAGAGGCCTGGTACGAGGCGCGAGCGCGCAAGGACGGCGCGGATCGCATGATGGCGCTGTTCCTGGATGTCACGGCGCGCAAGGCTGCCGAAACCGAGCTTTGGGAAGGGCAGCACCGCAAGAATTTCATGTTGTCGTTGGGCGATCGCATGCGGGAACTGCACCAGCAGTCCGAAATCGAACATGCGGCCTGCGCCGGGCTGGGCCAGCATTTGGCGTTGGGCCTGGTGGCGGTGGCAGACTGGTCGGGCAATGACAGCGATGCGGTGGCATTGTCGACCTGCTGGAGATCGGAGGCCGATCGGGCCACGCAACTGGCGCCGGTCCCGGGTCTGCTGGGAGACGAATTCAAGGCCGAGTTACGCAAGGGCCGCACGGCTTATCTGCAACCCTTGGTGGCGGACCAGGACGGTGAGATCCGGCCTTCCGCAATCGTGGTGCCCATGCGTCGTTGGGGGCGGCAGGGGGGCGCGTTGCTGGTGCGCCCGAAGGGCGGCAGCGGACTCAAGGGTAGCGATATTGCCTTCATTGAAGAAGTGACGGAGCGCATGTGCGATGCCGTCGAACGGTCGCAGTACGCCCGTACGCTGGAGCATCGTGTCGAACACGCCATTGCCGAACGTGACCGTATCTGGCGCCTGTCGCCGGAATTGCTTGCCGTCGTCGATGGGCAGGAACGCTTTGTCAGCGTCAACCCCGCAGTGCGCCCGATCCTGGGTTGGAGCCCGGAGCAGTTCCTTTCCATGGGACTGACCGAATTGGTCCATGCGGACGATCAGGCCGCCACGCGCGCCGCGATGGCGCAGGCATCGCGCATGGACCCGACCCAGGCGGTGCGCCATATGGAAAACCGGCTGCTGGGGCGGGATGGCACCTACCGCTGGATCACGTGGAGCATGTCGTGGTCACAGGACAGCCTGTACATGACGGGCCGCGACGATACGGACTTGAAGGCGCAGGCCGAGATGCTGCGCGATACCGAGCAGGCCTTGCGACAGTCGCAGAAAATGGAGGCGGTGGGGCGCTTGACCGGCGGTATCGCGCATGACTTCAACAACATGCTCCAGGGCATCACGGGCGCCTTGTACCTGATCCGTCGCAAGCTGGCCGCGGGCACGCCGGACCAGGCGCAACGCTTCATCAATGTCGCCATGGATTCCGCAAACCGCGCCGCGCATCTTACGCAACGGTTGCTGACCTTTTCCCGGCGGCAGCCCATTGACCCCAAACCGTTCAGCGTGGCGTCCACGTTGCAGTCCATGGCGGATCTGTTCCATCGCTACACGGGCGAGCGAGTGCACTTGCTTTTCGAGCTGGAGCCCAGCCTGTGGACCGTGCGGTGCGACAAGAATCAATTTGAGAATGCCCTGTTGAATCTGGTGATCAACGCCTGCGATGCCATGCCCAATGGCGGCGCGTTGACGATTGCCGCGTTGAACCAGTCGTTGGATGCCACGCTGTTGCGCCAATTCCCGGGCGTGAGTCCAGGCGATTTCGTGGAGGTCTCGGTGACGGACGTGGGCTGCGGCATGCCGCCGGACGTGCTGGCGCACGCGTTTGATCCTTTCTTCACCACCAAGCCGTTGGGCGAAGGGACCGGCCTGGGCTTGTCGATGATCTATGGCTTTGCGAAGCAGGCCGGCGGCATGGCCACGTTGGAGAGCGCGGAGGGCCAGGGAACGACGGTCAGGCTGTTCCTGCCCAGATACGATGGCATGCCGGATACGGCACAGCGCCAGGAGGCTGCCGCGCCGCATTCGGCCGGTGTCGGACGGCCGTCCGTGGTGGTGCTGGTGGAGGACGATTCCAATGTGCGTGACATGGTGCATGAATGCCTGGTGGAACTGGGCATGCAGGTGCTGACGGCCTCCGACGGCGAGGCGGGGTTGGAGCTGGTGCTGGCCACGGCAGGCATCGATCTGCTGGTGACCGACGTGGGCTTGCCCGCCTTGAATGGACGGCAACTGGCGGATGCGGCGCGGGCGGCGCATCCTGGGTTGAAGGTACTGCTGATGACGGGTTATGCCGAAAGCGCCTCGCATGACCGCGGGTTCCTGGCATCCGGGATGGAGCTGATCGTCAAACCGTTCTCGCTGGACGCGCTAGGCGAACGGGTGCAACACATGTTGGCCACGCCCCACGAGGCTGGCCCTGGTGCAATGACCTGAGCGTTTTCCTGGCCGAGAGGCCAGTGTTGCAAAGACAGGTAAAAAATACCCGTCCGCACACTCCGGCTGCGTCGTGTCGCGACGAGGGGCACGGGAACATGGGATCCGATTGGCGGGAACAAGGCTTGCGTGCAGGTCCTTGCATTCCAACCAAGGAGCCTGACTATGAAGATCCGTGCCATGACTTGCACTTTTGTTCTGTTGACGGGCCTGACGGCCACCGGCGCGGTGCTGGCCCAATCCGCCAGCCCGACCACGCCGTCGTCCACGCCGAACGATCCTGGTGCCGCGCAGCCGAATCGTCCCTTGCCGGCGGGGCAGATGGCGCCCGCGCCCAACGCGACGCCCTCCACGGGCACCGCACCGCCTGCGATGCAGCATAACGGAACCATGTCGTCGGGCAAGAAACACGCCGATGAAACGCCGAAACGCCCGCGCGAAGCCAATGACAACGTGCCGCGCACGCCTGCGGCCGGCGCTGCGCCGCCTCCGGGGTATCCGAATTCGGGCGGTTCCAAGTAAGCGTCCTGAAAGAGGTCATCCGTGAAAAGGGCTTCCCTCGGGGGAAGCCCTTTTTTTGTATTCGCGCCGGTCAGGTTGGCCGGCAGATGAGGTTCGCGCCAAGGGTGGTGCTAGTGTTGGCGGCGCAGCTCCGCTGGTGGCACCCGCAGTTGCCCCCGGTACTTCGACACGGTGCGGCGGGCCAGCAGAATGCCGCTTGCGGCCAATTGCTGAGTCAACGCCACGTCGGACAGGGGCATGGTGGGGTCTTCGGCGTCGACCATTTCCTTGATCAGGGCGCGCACTGCCGCAGCGGAGCATGAGCCGCCCGATTCCGTTGCCAGTTCGCGCGAGAAGAAGTGGCGGAATTCAAAAACGCCTCTAGGCGTGACCATGTATTTGCCTACCGTGGCGCGTGACACCGTGGACTCGTGCATATCCAGATCGTCAGCCACCTCACGCAGCATCAAGGGGCGCAGCGCCACTTCACCGTATTCAAAGAAGGTCTGCTGGCGTTTGACGATCGCCTCGGCCACGCGCTGGATGGTCGTATAGCGCTGCTCCACGTTGCGCACCAGCCAACGCGCCTCTTGAAGCTCTTGCGCCATGGGGCTGCGGTCATCCAGACGGGCGCGGCGGAACAAATCCGCGTAGGTGTGGTGCAGGCGCGCGTGCGGCATGGCATTGCGGTTGGGCAGCACACGCCAGCGGGCGTGCCATTTGTCCACGAAGACGTCAGGGACGACGTATACCGGTGCTTCGGCGCTATAGCGTGCGCCGGGTTTGGGGTCCAGGCTGCGGATCAGCGCGCAGGCATCGCGCAGCGCCTCGTCGGAACAGTCCAGCAGCCGGCGCAAGCCAACGCAGTCGTTCTTTCCCAGCCTGTCCAGGTGTTCACGCACGATGCGCAGCGCTAGGTCGCGGGTGGACGGGGCAACCGTTCGCGCGGCGGCCAATTGCAGCGACAGGCATTCCGTGAGGTCCCGAGCGCCCAGGCCGGGCGCATCCAATTGCTGCACCAGGCGCAAAGCGGTAGTCCATTCCGCGTCATCGGGCGGCGGGCTGAATTCGGGCCGATCCGCGCTGCAAAGAGTGGCGAGCGGAACGCGCAAATAGCCGTCGTCGTCCAGGGCATCAACGATGAATTCGGCCAGCAGCCGGTCACGCGGCTGCAAGTGATAATTGCCCAGGTCAAGCGATAAGCGCTCTCGCATCGACAGCGATGCGCTGGCCCACTGGCCCAGGTCTTTGCCGTCACCGCTCATCCCGGATGGCGGCGTGGGGTAATCGCCTGAATAGGTCGGGGCGTCGGGCGGCGCGTCTTCGGCGTCGGAGGTGGGGGTGGGCTTGTGCTCGGACGGCGGATCGATGTTGCTGCCGTGGCTGGCTGGCGCCGAACCCGGAAAACCAGGCGTGGGTTCGGCGTCCTGTTCGTCGCCGTCTTCAAGAAAGGGGTTGGTGGCAAGCGCATGCTCCACCGCGGTTGTGAATTCAAGCGCCGACATTTGCAGTAGTTTGACGGACTGCTGTAGCCGGGGCGCCAACGTCATCTGCTGGCGCAGGCGCAATTCTTGCGTGGGATGGCCCAATCGAGTCTCCTTGCCGGAAGCCGCTGGACGCGGCTCATCCTGGTATTCAAGCAAACTCCATGCCAAGTTCCTGTACGGGCAAGAACGGGTAAGGAGTGGCCCCACGGGCGCTTGCGGGCGAAGACGGTATTACAAGCCGGCGGTAAGAATTGCTCAGCGATCCGCCAAGCTGTCCTTTTCGTAGACGTCCAGCCGGTTGTACAGCGTCTTCAGGCTGACGCCCAACGTGTCTGCGGTCAGGCGCTTGTCTCCGGCATGGTGCGCCAGTGTCGCCAGAATGAACTCTCGCTGGGCGGACCCCAGCGGCATTCCCACAGGGAAACGCAACGCGCCGTCGCGGATTTCTGCTCGCTGGCCGACAGGGGTTCTTGCAGGCATATCGGCATCCAATTGGGTGTCTGCAAGGATGAAGGCGCGCTGCACCGCATTGCGTAGTTCCCGCACGTTGCCCGGCCAGTCGTGCTGCGAGATTGCGTCCAGCATGCGCTTGGAAAATGTCTTCTGCGTCTGATACTGCGTATTGAGGGTAGCCAGGAACCGGTGCGCCAGGATCAACGCATCGTCCCCGCGTTCTCGCAACGGCGGCACGCGCAACGGGATCACCAGCAGCCGGTGCAGGAAATCCTGGCGCAGCCGGCCATCGGCGACGGATGCCGCAGGGTCACGGTTGCTCGCGCAGATGATGCGCACATTGGCGCGCAGCAGGTCTGATCCGCCCACGCGCTGATAGGTGCCCGCTTCCAGCACGCGCAAGAAATGCACCTGCATGTCGGGGGGCATCTCGGTGACTTCATCAAGGAACAAGGTGCCGCCGCTGGCGTATTCAAAGTAGCCCGCGTTTTGGGCGATTGCGCCGGTGAAGCTACCCTTTTCGTGGCCGAACAATTCGGCATGGGCAAGCGTGCCGCTGATGGCGCCGCAGTTCACTGCTACGAAGGGCTGGCCGCGCCGATCACTGGCGTCGTGGATGGCGCGCGCCACGATCTCTTTGCCGGCGCCGCTTTCGCCCACGATGAAAACGCTGGCGTCGGTGGCGGCCGCCAATTGCAACTGGCTGCCCAGCTTTTGCATGACGGGCGACAGGCCTGTCACGTCCATCGGAAGGGCGGGGGACGCCAACGCATCCTCGCGCCCGGTGGTGGTGCGATTTGCCATGCTGATACCTCGGCCCGCGCTAGGCCTAGTCGCGACTTTTTCATCGTAGTGTCCCCATTCGCTCAGGATTGCGACCAGTTGCAAGTATTCGAAAACTTTAGTGGTCGGTATCGAATGTTTACGCTTCGCCGCGCCAGAGTGATTATTCTCATTCCCATGTGAATGCGTGGCGTGCGGCATCCGGCTGTACGCGGCGATACGGAGAATCTATGCCTCATTTGCTGATCGTGGACGACGACGACGCGATACGGGAAACACTCGCCGAAATGGGCCGTGACAGCGGCTTCTCGGTGGCGGTGGCGGGCAGCGTCAAGGACGCGCTAATACAGCTGGAACGTCAAGCGCCGGATCTGGTGCTGACTGACGTTCGGCTGCCTGGCGGCAATGGCATGGACATTTTCAAGAATGTTGCCGTGGCCAGTGCCGAGGTCGTGGTGATGACTGGCCACGGCACGGTCGACTATGCCGTCCAGGCCTTGAGACTGGGCGCCAGCGATTTTCTGGTCAAGCCGATCTGCATGGATCGGCTGAATGGCATTCTGACGCGGGTCGCCGCCAATGCGGGCGGTGACTTGCCCGGCATGCCGTTCGAGGAAGCCGGCCGCTTTGGCAAGCTTTACGGCGCATCCGACTGCATGACGCAGTTGTACCGCCAAATCGGGCGCGTGGCGCCCACCAACGTCACGACCTTGCTGATCGGCGAAAGCGGCACGGGCAAAGAGCTGGCCGCCCATGCCATCCATGAATTGAGCACGCGCCGCCAACGCCCGTTCATCGCGGTCAACTGCGGCGCGATTTCCCCCAATCTGATCGAAAGCGAAATGTTCGGCCATGAGCGCGGCAGCTTCACGGGCGCCGACCGTCAGCACAAGGGCTATTTCGAGCGCGCCGATGGCGGTACCTTGTTCCTTGATGAAGTCACCGAAATGCCGCTGGACTTGCAGGTCAAGCTGCTGCGGGTACTGGAGACCGGGCAATTCATGCGGGTGGGCACCAATCGCGAAATCGGCTGCGACATTCGCATCGTGGCCGCCACCAACCGCAATCCGGAGCAGGCGGTGCAGGACGGAAAGCTTCGCGAAGACCTGTATTACCGGCTAAGCGTCTTTCCCATTGAACTGCCGCCGCTGCGCGAGCGCGGCGACGATATCCTGTTCCTGGCGCAGCGCTTCTTGCAGGCGCAGAATCAGGAATCCGGCAAGAACAAAGCCTTTTCGACAAAGGCGGCCGATGCGCTGATGCAGTACGAATGGCCGGGCAATGTGCGCGAACTCAAGAACTTTGTCCGCCGTGCATTCATCATGGCCGACGGCGATGTGCTGGATGTGGACCTGCTGGCCCCGCACGTGTCGCCAGGCAGCGACGCGACGGAGGGGCAGGTCAGTGTGCCGGTGGGCGAAACGCTGGCCGAGGCCGACCGCCGGCTGATCCTGGCCACGCTGGCGCGCTGCAATGGCGTGAAGAAGCAAACGGCCGCCATGCTGGGTATCAGCCCCAAGACGCTATACAACCGGCTGGAGGAATATGCGGCGGCTGGCTACGTTCTGCCCGGGGAAGAGGGGGCAGGCGAGCTGCGCGACGCGGGCTAGGCAGGACACCGCCCGGCGCAGGCCAGGCACGGGCGGCGTTCGTGGGCGGGATTACTTGCCGTAGCGGGTCTTCAGATCCGCCATGCAGGCATCCTTGCCATTGCCGGACATGGCATCGCACTTTTCCTTGCCTACTTTGTAATCGGCGTCGTTGCGGACCTTGGCGGCGTCATGGTTGGCTTCGGCCTTTTCCTTGCCCGCCTTGGCATCTGCCCGCGCCTTGTCCCGGGTCGCTTCAGCCTGCTGTTGGCAGACGTCCTTCTGATTGCCCTTCATACCGTCGCATTGTTTTTTATCCATTTTGTATTGATTGTCGATCTGCTCGCTACTGCGTATCTGCGTGCTTTGCGCGGAAGCCTGGAACGCCAGGGCGGACAGGCACAGGGCGATGGCGGGGCAAACGGTTCTGGACAGATTCATGATTGGCTCCTTTGGGTAGAGGTCCGATAGATGAAAGCGGACCCACACCGGTGCCAAGCAAGCCGCGTTCCCGGCATGGCCAGGTACGCGGCTTGCGCAACCTCTGACCCATCAAGGGCAACGCGGAGAAAGAGATGACACAACACACCAAGCACGATTCGACCAAGCCCAAGGCGAACGCCCCAAGCGACGAGACGGATGCAGCGCATCGCAGCGGACAGTTCGGCGCGGACAAGCCGGGATTCGGCAAGCAGCCGCAACCCGCGAAGCGGCCAGCCGACAAAACGCCCAATACCAAGGGGGCGGAATATGAAGAGGGCGGGCAGTATCCCGGCACCCGTCCCGGCGGGAAATAGGGGGCCGGGCTGGCGTCCGTCAGTCGGGGGGCGTGCCATCTCCCGGCGGGCATGCCAGTTGCTGCCTCTGCTGCACATATTCATCCGGGAGATCGTCATGTCCATGATTGTCGCCGCACGCTTCCAGACATTCGACCAAGCCGCCCTGGCCGCCAACAAGCTCTTCGCCGAAGGCTTCACGGAAGATGACGTGCATACGTTCTACATCAATTCAGCGGGCGAACATGGCCGCTATCCCCTGGGCGGCGACCGCGCGGCGGATCCCGACTCCAAGGGGGGGCATTGGGGCGCCGTGGCGGGCGCATCGGCCTTGGGCTTGGTTTTCGCGCTGCTGGGCGGCCTGATCGCGGCGCGTTTGACGGCGCCGCTGCTGATTGTCATTGCCGCCGCGGGCGTGGGCGCGTACCTGGGAGCTCTGGCGGGCGCGTTGTGGATCGTCGGACGGGACAAGCGCCGGAATCCGGCCGAGGCGCGCGCGCAGGAGAATCATCCGCCGGTGCGCGCGGCGGGCGTCATGCTGGCGCTGCATGTGCCTGTAGGACAAGAAGGGCTGGCGCGGCGGGTGTTGCGCGAATCGGGCGGTCATGACATCGAGCGGGCGAACGGCCGGTGGCTGGACGGCAAATGGGAAGACTTCGACCCCTTGACCCCGCCCCGGCACGTCGAGGCGCCCACGTCGGTCGCCTGACGGCGCGGCGCGTCAGTCGCCCGCGCTGCCCGTGATCGGCAGCACGATGCCGGTGATGTAGCTTGCGCAAACCGGAGAGGCCAAAAAGACATAGGCGGGTGAAATTTCTTCCGGTTGCGCGGGCCGCCCCAGATCCGTGTGTTTGCCAAATTCCTTGATGTCCTCCGGGCGTTGATCGGCGGGGTTCAAAGGCGTCCAGACAGGACCTGGCGCGACGGCGTTAACGCGGATTCCGTCATCAGCCAGATTCGCGGCCAGGGATCGCGTGAAGGCATGGATGGCGCCTTTTGTGGACGAATAGTCCAGCAGCCTGGCGCTGCCCCGCAGCCCGGTCACCGAACCGGTATTGATGATGGACGCGCCCGCCTTCAAGTGCGGCACCGCGGCCCGGGCCATGTAGAAATAGGCTGTGATGTTGGTGCGTAGCGTTTTTTCCCATTTCTCGTCGCTGATGGCGGTCAGCGTATCGGTGTGCTGCTGGTAGGCGGCGTTGTTCACCAGGACATCCAGTTTGCCGAAGCCTTCGATCACTTGCGCGACGGCTTGTTCGCAGAAAGCGGCATCCTGCACGTCGCCCGCGATCAGCAGGCAGCGCCGGCCTTCGGCCTCTACCGCGCGACGGGTTTGCTCGGCGTCTTCGTGTTCGTTCAGGTAGACGACGGCGACGTCCGCGCCTTCGCGCGCGAAAAGCACGCTGACCGCGCGGCCGATGCCCGAGTCTCCGCCCGTGACAATGGCGGCCATGTCTTGCAGTTTGCCGCTGCCGCGATAGCCCGGCGCCTGATACTGAGGCTTGAGTTCCATGTCGGCCTCGCTGCCAGGCTTGTCCAGATGCTGTTCTGGCATGGGCGGCACGGGGTGCGGACGGTCGCCGGTGCCGGTTTTGCCGGGCTTGCTCATGCGGTGCTCCCTAGAGTCGTCGCGCGCGAATGGCGCGTTGCCATCCAAGCAAGCAATTGGCGTTCCTGGCGGCAGTCGCGCCCGCCGCGCGTGCCGTGGGCACGCGCCTTGCTATGGCCTTCGCAGGCGCCAGCCATGGCGCCGCCAACCCAACCACTCGATGAAAAGTGAGAGAACCATGAACAAGGACCAGGTGAAGGGCAGGGTCAACGAAGCCGTCGGCAAGGCGAAGGAAGTCGCCGGCAAGGCGACCGGCAGCACGTCCACCGAGCTCAAGGGGACGGCCCAGAAGGTGGCGGGCAAGACGCAGGCCGCCTATGGGGATGCCAAGGACAAAGTGCAGAAGCCGGACTGAGTCCGGCGGGTCCGACTCCCGGCGCGGCTATTGGCGTCCCACGATGACGCCGAACAAGAACGCCGCGCCGGCCACCAGCCCGATGGCCTGCCACGGGCGGGCGTGAATGTACTCTTCCGTGCAATCGATGGTCTCGCGCATCAGGTCGCCGGCATTGTCGGAGGCGTCACGCAAGCTGCGCCGCGTGGCGATCAATTGATCCGACAGACGTGTTTTGAGCGCATCCAGATCGGTCGGATCGGCATCGCGCAATGTAGCTTCAATTTCATCAATCCAACTTTCCGGATGGCGCGCGCGCCTGCGCGACCCACGATTGTCCGGCCCGTTCTCGGGAAAATCGGAAGGCAAGGGGGTGTTCGTAGAGGCCATCAGAAAGCTCCTGGCGATCGGGCGGGATTTGCCGCCAGCGCGGATCGGCCCGTGCGGCCGCGCGGCGTGTCGAGGCCTTAAGCCTCGAGCATGTCTTGGCAAGCCAGCGTGCAGGCCAGGCATGCCCCGGCGCAAATCTGGCAATGCTCCATGTCCTGGTGGGGAGCGCAGGCCCGCGCGCAGGCATCGCAGATCAATGCGCATAAAGTACATAGCGCGGTAGAAAACTCCCCGTCGCGCGCAAGCATCGCGGCGCACAGCCGGCAGACATCGGCGCAATCCGTCGCCAGGCTGATGCAGCGCTTCATGCGGGCGGCGTTGATTTCCAGACTGGTAGCGGCGCACTGGTCGCAGGCCACCGCGCATTCGTAGCAGGCTTGCACACATTGCTCGAAGTTGGGGTCTCGCATTGCATCTCCTTGTGAGTGCCCGTGGCGCTTGGCGAAGACACACCCGTCCAGGCGGGCACATCCGCTTGCAATTTGAAGGTACTGACAGTGCGTTATCCCGGCGCTGGCGGTAGGATGAAGCATCGAAACCCGGCAGGAGATCCCAATGAAGACTCGATCCGCTTCGACATCAACCACCCCTGGCCACACGGGCGCGGCCGCAAGGCCCGATGCCGTGGACAACGCTAAGATACTGCCCCCTGGCGGTCCCGTCGATGTGCCGAAACAACCGGTCAAACCAGACGCCTCCACGCCTGATGAGGCGGCTGGCGATAAGCGTGCGGTCGTTGACAATCAAACGGAATCTAACTGGGCGGACGGCGCGGCGCCACAACCACGGGCAAAGAACGCCCGCTCATCCCTTTTCTGACGGCACGCCGGTGTCTGCCTTCTAAGTGGCAGCGGGCAGCCCGCGCAGGAACGCCAGCAAGCGCCGCTCGTCCGCGGCCAGGCCGCGCGGGCCGTCTGGCGCCCGCGACTTCGGCGGCAAGGCGCCCGCCAGATAGGCCTCAAGCACGCTGGGGTGCACGTAACAGGCGCGGCACACTGCGGGGGTGTTGGCCAGGCGCTGCGACACCTGCTTGATGACGTCCACCACGGTCTGTTTGGCTTGCGCCTCGTTCTGGTAGGGCTGTGCCTGCAACGCGGCGTGCGCCAGCACCGATCCGGCCCAGGTACGGTAGTGCTTTGCCGTGAAATCGCCTGCGCCGGCGGCGCGTAGATAGGCGTTGACGGCTTCGGAGTCCACTGGGTGTTTGCCGCCTTCTTCATCCAGGTACTGGAACAGCTGCTGGCCTGGAATTTCCAGGCAACGCTTGATGATGCGGGTCACGCGGCGGTCAGTCACCGTGACATCGTGGGGTACGCCGCTTTTTCCTTGGAACCGAAACCGCAGGCGGCTGCCCGCCACGGTGGCGTGCCGGCGCTTCAGCGTCGTCAGGCCATACGACTTGTTCGCGCGGGCGTACTCGCGCGCGCCGATGCGGATCAAGGTGGTTTCCAGCAGGCGGACCAACGTGGCGATCACTTTCTGCTGCGCCAATCCGTTCGTGCGCATGTCCCGGTCGACTTGCCGGCGGATGCGCGGCAACGCCTGGCCAAAGGCCAGCAGGTTTTGATATTTGTCGGCATCGCGCAGCGCGGCCCAGCCGGGGTGATACCGGTACTGTTTGCGTCCCCGCGCGTCGCGCCCGGTGGCTTGCAAATGACCATGGGGCAGGGGACAGATCCACACGTCCTCATAGGCAGGAGGAATCACCAACGCCTGGATACGGGCGATCTCGGCCGCGTCCTCGATGCGCTTTCCCTGGGTATCCAGGTACTGGAACGCGCTGCCATTCACGCGGCGCCGGCGGTAGCCAGGTTGCGTGTCGTCAACGTAGACCAGCGCGGCAAGCGCGGGCTGCGAAGTGGGGGCGTCCATGTTGTCTCCGGCCACGTGAGTCGCGCCTGCGAGCAAGCCGCGTGCCCAGTTGTGGTGTTGCCTCGCGGCGGCGCATGCCGGGCACGGCGCTTGCTGAGGCAGTGGGCAGCAACAACATCAGCGATCCGATCGTTGCAGGCCGAGGCGCATCACCGCGCTTGGGCAAGAATTCCTACAGGAGAGTGCCATGCATGCCACATTGCAGCTACACGTGCCGCCCAAGCCCGAGCCGATTCCGCCCGGGTCGCCGCCAGGGGATCTGCCGGTGGAGCCCGATACCGACGAGCCGGAGGTGGATCTGCCCCCGCTGTCGCCACCGATCAAGGAAATCGATCCTCCCAAACGCTGATGCCGCATGCCGCTGAAAACTCGAATCTGAAAACTCGAATCAATAACGACGAGGAGTCATCATGTCGACCATTCTGCTGATCATTCTGATCCTGCTGCTTATTGGCGCTGTACCGGCCTGGCCACACAGCAAGGGCTGGGGCTATTACCCCAGCGGATTGCTTGGCATTGTCGTGATCGTGCTGATCGTGATGCTGCTGATGGGGCGGATATAGCGTCTGACGGCCGGTTGAACGCCGGGCACACGTAGCCGTGGCGGCAAGCCGGCCGTCTTGCAGGGAATGGTCGCCCACTGGACGGTGGGTAGCGCAGGTGCGTGGCGAGGCGTAAGATTTCCCGGCCTTTTCGCAGCCATCCGCCTATCCGGCAACAGCACAATGACCATTCCCTTATTGATTCTGATCGACAGCGTGCAGGATTTCCTGCCCGCGATTGAAGCCCGTGGCTTTCAGGCCCTTTACGCGCCGACGGCACAGGCCCGCGCGCAGGCCATCCGCGACCATGCCCAAGACATCCGCATCGTGTTGACGCGCGGCGCAACGGGATTTCACGCCGATGAAATTGCAGTCTTGCCGAAGCTGGAAATGATCTGTTCGCTGGGGGTGGGCTACGAGAACATCGATCTGGATGCGGCCGCGGCGCGGGGCATCATCGTCACGAATGGTCCGGGCGCCAACGCGGTGTCGGTGGCCGACCACGCCATGGCGTTGCTGCTGGGCGTTGCCCGCCATCTTCCCCAGGCCGATGCCTGGGTGCGGCAAGGACACTGGAGCGGGTTCATGGGGCCGCAGGTCACGGGCAAGCGCCTGGGCATCCTGGGCCTGGGCACGATCGGGATGGAAATCGCCAAGCGCGGCGCCAAGGGGTTCGACATGAGTGTCGGGTATTACAACCGGCGCGCGCGTCCGGAATCCGGCTACACCTACTTCGACAATCCGCGTGACCTGGCCGAGGCTTCCGACTTCCTGGTCGTGGCAACGCCGGGCGGCCCGGGCACCCGGCATCTGGTGAATGCCGACGTGCTGGATGCGTTGGGCCCGAATGGCTATCTGGTGAATATCGCGCGCGGCAGCGTGGTGGATACCGCGGCCTTGATCGCCGCGCTGACGGAAAAGCGCATTGCGGGCGCCGGTTTGGACGTGGTGGATGGGGAACCGCAGATTCCCGACGCGCTGAAACCATTGACCAACGTGGTCTTGACGCCGCACAGTGCGGGCCGTTCACCCGAAGCCATCGCGGCGATCGTGGCGTTGTTCTTGCAGAACGCCACGGCGCATTTCGGCGGCCAGCCTGTGTTGACGCCTGTCGTCCACGCGCAAGCCGAAGCCGCCTGAGTTCAGCCTATTGGTGGGGTCTCAATGCGAGAACATGATCGGCACGGTCATGCTCTTCAAGATGGACGCGGTAGCCCCGCCCATTGCCCATTCACGGAACTTGCTGTGGCCGTAGGCGCCCATGACGATCAGGTCGGCGCTATGGTCGGCGGCCGCGTTCAGGATGGTGCTGCCGACGCCGACGCCCTTGATGTCGCGGCGCACGTGGTCCGGGGCGGGCATGCCTTGGGCGATGCAGTACGTGGCCAGATCTTCAAAGGGCACGGCTGGGCCTTTCTGCGTGGATCCGCCTTCGTCCATGGTCAGCACCACCAAGTGCGATGACAGGCGCAGGGCCGGCGCCGCGTCCGCGAGGGCGCGCGCGGCTTCGCGGCTGCCGTCCCAGCAAAGCAGTACGCGGTCGCCCACGGTGGAGAATTGACCGCTGGAGGGCAGGACCAGCACGGGGCGGCCGGCGGTCAGCAACATCTGCTCGACAAATTCGATCTCGTGCGCCGCTTCGACGTCATCGCGGTTGAACTGGCTGACGATGACGAGATCACTGGTGCGTGCATACAGGGCCACGCATGCGCTGGGTGAGGTGTCGCCAGCGCGCACGACGGCCGGCACATCCGCTGCGGCGGCGGCTTCCAGGAATGCATCCTGCACCGCGCTGCGATTCTGCGCCTGCAATTCCTTCATGACGTTCAGCGTGCGCGACATCAGCACGGATTCACCATAGTAGTGCTGGGGAGGCGCGGCGCTGGCATAGATGCCGACCAGCTCGGCCCGATGACGCTTGGCCAGCGACAACGCCAGATCAGTACGGCGTTTGCAGTCGAATCCGTGGTCCAGGTGTACGGCAATGCGGCGATACATGCGGGTCTCCTTAGTAAGCGTCCCATAGCAACATGGTTGCGCTTTCTGTCAGGACGGCCCTTGATGCGTGTCAAACCGTCCTCAGAATCCTGGGGATGGCGCAAAGGGGCGGGCATGCATCGCCGGACTACTGGGGCGGATCTTTTTCGATGCGGTCACGCAGTTGGCGGACCTGTCGCGCCTGCTGGGCGATGCGGCCAAGCGGTTCGGCCAGCACGGGGTCGGCCGAGGTGATGGCGGCGGGTACCACCCACTGACGGGCAGAAGCGTCCGGCGCATGGTCCTGCGGATGCAGCGCGTGCGCCAGGACCAGTCCGTAGCGACGCAGCGCCTCGGCGGCGGGGGCGTCCGCAGGTAGGGCGGGTTGTATTTCCAGCACCGTTCCTGCGGCGGTGATCCGGCGCATGGCGTTCAGCAGGTTCACTGCGGTGTCCACTTTGCGGTCGCGGTGCACGGGATTCTGCTGCAAGCGTTGCAACGAGGCTTCAGCGTTGTCAGCCGACAAGCACGCCTGACGGCGCAGCGCCACGATGCTGGTGTCGTCCGGGTTGGCCGCCTGGCCGCTTTTCTGCCGGATCAGCGCCAACGCATAGGCTGCGTGCCGGTCCAACGCCCGGGTCAAGGCGCCGGCCAATTGCCGGGGTTCTTTCTCTGGCCACACCAGAAAACCCACCAGCAGCGCAAGAATCCCACCCAGCACGCTGTTGAAGGCCCGCAGCGCCGCCAATGTCGGTTCATAGATATCGGGCTGCTGAATATGGCTGACCAGTACGAATTGCGAGGTCAGAAAGAACGTGAACAGGGCGTAATGGATCGTGCGCGCGGCGAAGGTGCCCAGCGCAATGGGCAGCACCGCCAGCGCCACCGACAGCGGAGTGGTCAGCAGCAAGCCCAGCAATGACGCCCCGATGGCCCCGGCCACACTGCCAATCACGCGCTCGACGGTACGCTGCCAGGTGGTGGCGAAGTAGGGCTGAAGGATGAACACCAGCGTCAGAGACATCCAATAGCCGTGATTGACGGCGAATGTCTTGGACAAGGCCACGGCGATGGTGGCGCCCACGCCTACCCGCAAGGCATGGCGGAAGGCATCGGATTCCACGCCCAGATTCTGGCGCAGCGTGCGCCAGGCCTGCCGCATGCGAGACGTTGCCCGCAGGCTCTGGGCGGGTGTGGCAGGTGCGTCATCCTGGTCGAACAGTGCCTGCATGATGGCCTGCGCTGTATGCAGCAAGCGATCCAGCACGGGCACCACGGTCGCCAGATCGGGCGCATAGGCCGTCGCGCCGCCGCGCAGGTCGTGCAAGCCTGCGCCAAAATGGGCGAGCCGTTCGCGCAGGCATTCCGCCTGCTTGGGGTCGCTGACGTCCGAGGTGCTGGCAATGGCGTTGCAGACGCTGGCGTAGCGGTGCAGTGCGTGCGACAGATGCGCGCCGGCGCTGCGGCCCAGCCATTGCGGCGCGTGGGATTCCAGCAGGTCGGCAGCGGCCACCAGCGCGATGAAGCTGTCTTCGGCGCTGTCCAGCAGATAGGTCAGTTGATTTGCACGGGAGCGCCGTGACGGGCGCGTGTCCTGGACTTCGCGGATGCGGATCCGGGCGGCTTCCAGGGCGGCGCGCTGGGCGCTGCGTTGTGGCTTGGTCACGGCCGTCCAGGCCTGTGGACCTGCCGCCGGAGTCAGGCCCGAATACATACCCGCCAGCGCATCGGCAAAATCCGCCAGTCCACGGTAACAATGCGCGACCGCATGGGTGGCGTCTTTCCAGGGCCGCCGGCGCCATACCAATGCGGTCATCAGGATGGCCCAGACCGCGCCGGCCAGGAAGAACAACGTATAAGACAGGCTTTCGGCCAGCGTTGGCGCAGGCAGCTCGGCCGCCACCACGAAGCCGGCCGAAAGCAGCGTGCCCACGATGGCTGCCGCGGGCCCCAACACGCGCAGCAGGCCGCCAAAGGTGCAGCAGACGAACGTCAGGGGCAGAAGCAACCATAAGTGGCCCGCGCTGGCGCTGGCCAAAAAGCAGAACAGGGCGCCGATCAGACCCAGCGCAAGCATGGAGCCTGCGCGCTGACGCAAGGGGCCGCCGGGGTCGCCGAAGCAGGCCCAGAACGCGGCGATCGCGGTCCAGCCCAACCGGGGTTCGTGCACCAGCACGGCGACGATGACAGGCGCGGCACTGATGGCGGCGGCTTGCAGGGCGTCCAGCCACAGCACATTGCGCAAAGACACGCGCCAACGGGAAAGCAGATTCGTCACGCTATTCATGAAGCAGAGAAGGGCCCGGAAGGCCGGAAGACGCAAACCCTAGCATGTCGACAACGGTGCTTTGACACCCTCACCGTCGTTGTCCACGGGGTAGGCAATTCATGAATCCCCATGTACGCACACAAATAGTTGCACTTGTGTGACTTTACCGCCTCTTAGGCGCAAAATTGCCTGGAACAATTGAGCAAAATCGCATAAAAAAACATTGGCGGTTCAACGCGCTGGAAATTTCTACCAGCGTCATGGCGGCAAGCCAGTAGCGAATACTCATGTCCCAATGTGCCTCTTTCTGCGCCCGGACAGCGCAGGCCATAAGCAGAGGCACGCGAGGAGTGTAGACATGACGCCCACTCACGAGGCTTCTACAGGCTCGGTGGTCAGCGACGAAGAGATCGCTGCCATGGTGACAGGAAAAGATGGCCTGCGGGTGCTGTTGCAGCCCCAGGTCGATCTGCTGACGGGCAGGATCGTATCCGCCGAAGCGTTGGCGCGATGGCAGCATCCTCGCCTGGGCATTGTCATGCCTGCTGAGTTCATCCCTGCCATCAATCGCATGGGGTTGGACACACTCCTGTTCGAGCGCGTCTGCGTGCGCGTGATCGATGTGCTGCTGACCATGCGCCGCGCGGGCATAGCGGTGCCGGTGGCCATCAACGCGCCGGCAACGACATTGTCCGACCAACGCGCGGTGCGATTCTTGCTGGACCTGATCCGCAGCGCCGAACTGCCGGCCTCGCTGGTACGGGTGGAACTGACGGAAGACCAGCCCATCCGGGAGTTGGACGTGCTGCGCGCGTCACTCATGACGTTGGAAGAGGCGGGGTGCGAGGTCAGCCTGGATGATTTTGGTACAGGGCACGCCTCGCTGAAGCTGCTGTCGGCCATCCCCTTGTCGGAAGTGAAGATCGACCAGTATTTCGTGACGCGCATGCGGCGTAGCGCGGTCGCGTTTGAAGTGCTTCGCACCGCTGCCGAACTGGCCACGCGCCTGGGCTGGCGTGTGGTTGCCGAAGGGGTGGAGAACGTTGCGGATATCCCCGCGCTGCGGGCCGCAGGTTGCCGTTATGGGCAGGGCTATGCGTTGGGCCGTCCGATGTCGCTGGATGAATTGATGCTGCGGTTGCGGACACAGCGCGACCGGGGCGAGCCCTTGGCCGCACCCGCCAACTATGCGTCGTCCTGGATCGAGGCCTTTGACGGCGCCGGCAAAGAGACGGAATCCGTATTTTCCGCAGGTGTCGCCACGCAATAACAGAGGCGGGTGGGGCCGACCGCTCGGGGGCAGATTTTTCCAACAAGGCCCGGACTTACCGGCCGAAAAATGGGGACTTCAATCTCCCTGCCGTCAGGGCGTTTGGGCACGTCAGTTGCTACTCCTGTTCCAGCGGAGTCCTTCCGCCTACTAGGAGACTTGTAATGTCCAATCAGAACCAGCCCGACCAGCAAAAGCAGCCGCAAAAGCAACAGGCTCAGGAAAACCCCAAAGACCGTACTCAACCGGGCCAGCAGCAGCCTGGCCAATCTGGCCAGACCGCCGACAAAGGCCAAGGCCAGCCGGGTCAGCAACCTGGCCAGCAAGACAAGGCGCAGCGCTGATACGCTGATTCCTTGATCGCGCCTTGACGTCCGGAAGCCGGCTGCGCGAATCCCAACGGCTCCGTCCGCGCCATCCACGGCGCGGACGGAGCCGTTTGCGCAAATGCAGGCATAAGCTGCCATCATCCCTTTCGTCCATTGAATAATGGCGCCATATCGTTGACCATTCTTTCTTGACCCTGCGCGCCGCGTAGGCTTTTTCAATTGTCGACCCCACAAACCAGGAACCGCAATGAGCTTGAACGCAGCCCCGTCGCGCCGCAGGTCGGTCTTGGGTACGACTCTGGCCGTTCTACTTGTTCTTGCCGCCTTGGCCGGGGTGTTGGCGTTCGCCGCCGTCCGTATCGCCGAACAACGGATTTCAAGCATGCTGGGGCCGCGCGGTCAGGTAGGCGACGTGAACGTGGGCTGGCGGCAGGTGGTGCTGACCGACGTGAAAGTGTCTGGCGCGTCGGGTCAGGCGGGCGCCAGCGCGAAGCGCGTGGTGCTGGAGCCAGAATGGTCGGCATTCCTGCACCATGAAGCCGTGTTCAATTCCGTTGTCGTTGAAGGCTTCGATTTTGCGGTGGTGCGTAGCGGTGATGGCGACATGCAGATTTCACCGGCCTTGCAAGCGGCACTCCGGACAGGAGACGGCAGCGACGGCAAGCCGCGGCGCAACATGCCGATCCGCATCGCCGAACTGGTCCTGCGCGACGGCCGCCTGGATTTCGAGGACGCCGTGGTGGCCAAGCCGCCGCACCGCATCCCCTTCAAGAACGTCCAGGCGCGGCTAAGCCCGGTGTCGGTGCCGGGAGACGGCGCGCATAGCGATATGGAATTCAGCGGCACGGTCGAAGACAACCGCAATGGGGAGTCCACCGTGCGAGCCCAGGGCTGGTTGCAAGTCGGCGGGACGGACGCCGATATGAAAGTGGCCGTGCGCAATATGGATATCCGGCACGCCGCGCCGTACCTGTCGGAAAAGGAAGCCAGTTCGCTGACGGGCGGTGCCATGGACCTGGACATGCATACCGTGATCGCCAAGCGTCAATTGCGGGCCTCGGGCACGGTCGCGCTGCGTGGGCTGGCATTCAGCGGCGACGGCAAACTGTTTTCGCTGCCGCGCAAAGCGGTGCTGGCGGCCATGAAAGACAAGACCGGCACCGTGCGTTTCGACTTCGTGTTGCAAGGCAGCCTGGACAACCCCAAGTTCTCGGTCACGCGCGGATTCGCGGCGCAAGTGGCGCAAGGCTTCGGCCACGCCATCGGCGTGGGTGCGGAAGGCGCGGCCGAAGGCGTGACCGGGGCCGTCAAGGAACTGGGCAACGCCTTGTCGGACCTGCTTAGTCCCTAGCCATTCCTAGTGTGCCGCGCCGGCGGCATGCTTGCCGATCAATGTGGCGCTGGCTTCGTTCAGGCCTGCGACGTCGACGGCCAGGCCGCGCCGCCGCAGTTTGGCAACCATCTTGTGCAGCGCATCGACCGCCGATATGTCCCAGAAATGCGCGTGAGACAGATCGATCACCACGGTCTGAACCTGCTCATGGAAATCAATGGCGGTGGCAAACCGTCCCGCCGAGGCGAAAAACACCTGGCCGGCATAGCGGTAGGTGCGCGTCGTGCCATCCTCGGACAGACTCGAGGTTACGCTCAGCAGGCCTTTCACCTTGCCAGCGAAGAACAGGCCGCTCAACAGCACGCCCGTCAACACGCCCCGGGCCAGATCGTGCGTCCAGACCACGACGATCACGGTGGCCAGCATCACCACGGACGATTGCCACGGGTGCGACCGCAGGTTGCCGAACGATTGCCAGCTGAATGTGCCAATCGACACCATGATCATGACCGCGACCAGCGCCGGCATGGGGATGCGGGCCACCAACGGCCCCAGCGCCACGATCAGGAACAGCAGGAAGGCGCCCGCCACGAAGGTGGACAGGCGCGTGCGGCCGCCGGACCTGACGTTGATGACCGATTGGCCGATCATCGCGCAGCCGCCCATCCCGCCCAGGAAGCCCGTGACGATGTTGGCGATGCCCTGGCCTTTGCATTCGCGGCGCTTGTCGCTGGAGGTGTCCGTCATGTCGTCGACGATCTGCGCCGTCATCATGGATTCCAACAGGCCCACCGCCGCCATGGTCAGCGAATACGGCAGGATGATGCGCAGCGTATCCAGCGTGAACGGCACGTCGGGGATCAGGAAGGACGGCAGGGCCGAGGGTAGCTTGCCCATGTCGCCCACCGTCGCCACGTCCAGGCCGCCATAGATGGACGCGGCCGTCATCGCGATGATTGCCACCAGCGGCGAAGGCACTACTGTAGTGACGCGCGGCAATAGGTAGATGATGGCCAAGGCGGCGGCGATCATGGCGTAGGTCATCCAGGTCACGCCCATCAGATGCGGCAACTGGGCCATGAAGATCAGGATGGCCAGAGCGTTGACGAAACCCGTGACGACCGACCGGGACACATACTGCATCAGCAGGTCCAGCCGCAGGAAACCCGCGGCGATCTGGAAGATCCCCATCAGGATGGATGCGGCAAACAGATAGCCGATGCCGTGGTCGCGCACCAGTGGCACCACCAGGACGGCGATGGCCGCGGTGGCCGCCGAAATCATGCCAGGACGGCCGCCAGTGAACGCGATGATCACCGCGATGGAGAATGAAGCATAGAGCCCCACGCTGGGGTCCACGCCTGCAATGATGGAAAAGCCGATGGCTTCGGGGATCAGCGCAAGCGCGACGAGCACGCCCGCAAGGATGTCAGCACGTGGATTGCTCATCCATTCGCGTTGAAGCTTGGAAAAGAAGGACATTGATTGGCTAACCTGAGGTCAGCAAGCGCCGGGCCTATTCCTGTCAGGAGGAAATGCGGAAGTACCGGTAAGAGCCCGGAATCGCTTGATGTTGTCCGGGGGATAGGCGCCCGGCCGAGCCACCCGGCATGCCGGGTCCAACTGGGATCGCAAGCTTGCGACCACCGCGTCCATTGCAGAAGCGGCGATCGCATTGTACATGCCGGGATGGTTCGTACGTCTTTCAGAAGCGGTAGTTGGCGCTCAGCTCCACCCGCCGGCCTTCGCCCAGCAGCCACTGCGTCTGGTTGTAGTAGGCGGTTTCGGCGTACTGGCGGTCGAACACGTTGAAGGCCCGTAGCGCCAGGCTCAGATCGCGCCGGGGCTCCCATTGCAGCGCAAGATTGGTCGTGGTGTAGCCCGCCATTTCAAGCCGGTTGGCGGCATCCGCATAGCGCTTGCCCACATAGCGCACGCCGGCGCTCGCCGTCCATGTCGGGGCGAACTTCCAGCTGACCCATGCGTTGGCCACGCGCTCGGGAACGTCGGTAGGAACATTGCCGTTGCGCGACACGGCCACACCGCCAACCGATTCCGTGAAATCGTCATAGCGCGCTCGCAGCGCGACGGCGTTCAGGTCCACCCGCCAGGTTGGCGTGAGCTCCACCCCCAACGTGGCCTCCAGGCCCCGCGAGGACTGTTCACCCACCTGAATGCGCAGCGCGGGATCGTTGGGATCGCGCGTGACCAAGTTGTTCTTGGTGATGTGATACGCCGCCAACGTCCATTGCCCCTTGTTGTCCCAGAACGTTTGCTTCACACCGATCTCGATCTGCTTGCCTTGAGAGAGCTCGTAGTCCTTGTTGGCAGGCGATAGCAGCAGAAGGCTGCCGATCGGGTCGGCGGCTTGAGCATATTGGCCGTAGACCGACAGGGTGGGCAGCACGTCGTAGACGGTGCCCAGGCGCCAGCCAATGTTGGTGTAGGTGTTGCGGAACGCTGTCTGGTCGGCCACCAGATCACGCCGCTTCAGGTCGATATGGTCATAGCGCAGGCCGCCCAGCACCGACCAGCGTGACGTCAGCATCAGGCGGTCCTCGGCGAACAGGGCGTATTGGCTGGCCGTGTTGCGGTAACGCGGCGTCGTGCCCGCCACATTGATGAAGCGCCCGTGGTCCACGTCGTACGGGTCCACCAGCGATGTGCCGGAATAGGGCGAGTTGTTCGTATGCTTGAGCGACGCGCGGTTCAGCTCGACACCCACGGCCACTTTGTTTGCCAGACCGAACAGGTGCCCGTCGAAGGCCGCGTCCGTCACCATGCCGGTCTGTTCCTGATCGTGGCCGATCTCGGTATAGCCGCTGCGCAGGATTTGGCCGGCGGGCGTCCAGGTGTAGTTTTCGGCGTCGCGGTAGTCGCGGTTGCTGCCAATGTAATAGAGGCGGCTGCGCACGGTGGTGGCCGCGTTTGGCGACCATTCGGCCTTCAGTTCGGTGCGGCTGTCGCGGTAAATGATCTTGCTGTCGGCCACGTTGTAATTCTGCTTGCGCAGGCCGTAATCCAGCGTGCCGTCGACGAGCGGGGTGCCGAAGTAGCGGGTGGGCTCTTGCCAGGCGTAGGCCTGCGTCAGCGTGATATTCAGTTCTGGCGACACGTCCAGCCGCAACGCCGCGGTCACGGCGGCATCGCGCGAGTCGCCCAGGCTGATGCCGGAGTCCGTATGGTTGCCGCTGACGTCCAGCCGATAGGACCATTTGTCATCCAGCGCGCCGCCGCTGCCGAAGCCGAAGCGTTGGGTGTCGTGCGTGCCGATGGTCGTCATCAGTTCGTTTTCGATGGGCCCGCGCGTGGGTTTCTTGGGGATCACGTTGACCACGCCGCCGATGGCGCCTTCGCCGTACAGCACGGAGGCCGGGCCGCGCAGCACTTCGATGCGATCCACAGCCCAAGGGTCGAAGATGAAGGTCTGGCCGACGCCGCCGTACTGGCGCACGCCGTCGTACAACTGCGCGACGGAGTTGGAATCGGTGAACCCGCGAGACGACAATGATGATCCGCCATTGCCGGGGTGGCGCATGGCGCTGATGCCAGCCGCCTGGGTAATGGCGTCGGTCACCGTCGTGGCGCCGCGTGCACGCAGCTGTTCGTTGCTGATGATGTCGATGCTGGCCGGCGTGTCGAAAGGCGTCAGACCCAGCAAGGTGCCGGTGGCCGCTTGCTCCAGCAAGGTGGGCGCGGGCGTGTCGCCAGAGACGGAAATGGCCGGCAATGTGGCGACGGGCGTGGTTTGCGCATGCAGCGCGGGCGTGAAGGCGAGCGCGGTCCAAATGGCCACGCGCCGCTTCAGGACGCGATGCGTCCTGGCGGAATAAGAAGACATGAGTGCTCTCGGTAAGCTAAGAGTTGCCGCGCCTGGGCGGCAGAGGATTTAGCGGGATACCGAGAGTGGGGGTGGGGCGCGGGCGCCTAACGGCGAGCCGGTGATCGAGGCATGGACAGGCCCGGGTGGCGCGCGGGCCGCCAGGGGGTGCGCCATGACCGCCAGTGCCGCCGACAGCAAGACGGGCGAAGGCGGCAACGCCACGGCGGCAAGCGCCATCCCGACGGGGCAGGTGGCTGCTTGCGCGGCGTGCCGTTCGTCTGGCGCATTGTCTTGCTTGGAAGGTCCGGACACCCAGATAGGGCCTGCCGCCGAGCACAGCTGGATCAGCGTGCCGCCCTGTTGCGTGGCAGGCATGAAGCCCTGCGGGACCATGGCCTTCAACACGAACAGCATCAACACCAGCCAAAGGCCGGCGTTGCCGCGATTCAGGAAGGACAGATAGGGGCGCATGGTCGGCGCCCATTCTAGATTGTTTCGCCGCTGCCGTCCCGGGCATCAGACGGTGCGGGCGGCCCAGAACGCCGTGCGCACGGCGGGCGACGCGGCGATGCTCGCCGTCACGCGGTCCAGGTCCAGTTCGTCAACCGAGGCTTCGCTGAGCGCGGCTTCGATCTCGACCTCGTTCTCGCCGAATTGGTCGATCTTCAGTTCCGACAGCGGCAGTTGTTCGGCGTCCAGGACGTCTTCCAGGACGGTCATGGCAGCCTGCCGGTGTTCTACGTTCGCGATGACATGAATCACGTTCGTGACTTCCGTGGTCTGCGAATCCAACGGTTGGCGGTTCACGTAGCTGACGACGGGGCGCAGCAAGGTGTTTGCCGCCAGCACGAAGGCCGTGGCGGCCACGGCTTCCAGCATCAGTGACGCGCCCGCGCAGGCGCCAATCGCGGCCGACCCCCACAAGGTGGCCGCGGTATTCAGGCCGCGGATGCTGCCGCCTTCGCGCATGATGGCCCCAGCGCCCAGAAAGCCCACGCCCGACACCACATAGGAAATGACGCGGGCGCCGCCGTCCGCGCCACCCACGCGGAACGCCATGTCCACGAAGATGGCGGCGCCCACGGCCACCAGCACATTGGTGCGCAGGCCGGCCGTGCGCTGCCGGAACTGTCGTTCAAAGCCAACGATCGAGCCCAGTACGAAAGCGGTCAACAGGCTGACCAATGTATTGGCCAGGGTCAGGAATTGGATGTTCTCGAAGTTCTTCATTGTTTTATCCCTCGTTCAGCTTATGGGGGCTGCTTGGGGCCGTGAGGGGCCCTTGGCCTGCCCAGGGCATCAGGGCAGGTGCCAGACCGAGGCCAGCACCAGGCCCACCCCGACCAGCCAGATCAGCGCCAGGACCAGCACGCGCGCCAGCAACAGGACTTTGTACGGATCTTTCATGACAGTCTCCTTGCCAGAGAGTCAGGAATATCAGGCAGGCAGCACGGCGATGGCCGCACCCGCTTCGCTTTCCCATTGGACGCGGCGCACATCCGGGCTTTGGCCCAAGCGCAGCGCTACCGCATTGAGCAGGTTGCGCAGATGGGGCGGGCAGTGCAACGTGACGACGGTGCAAGCCAATTGGTCGGATTCGACACGCGAAATGCGCACGGCGAGCACCCGCAGGTCCAGCGCCTGTAGTTCGTAATACAGCTGCTTGCGCAGTGCATTCAGCGTGGCGCTGACACTGACGATGGTGAATTGATAGACCGGCGTGGCCGGCGCGTGTGCGGGCAGGGCGCCCAGCACGGCAGAACCCTCGGCGCGAGCGTCATAGGCCCGATCCAGGAAGGGAAAGATTTTCTTGATGCGCATGTTCGTCTCCTTGACAGGGGAGTACGGTGGAAGGTCCACAGGCATGCGCCGCCTGACCGGCAAGACGCGCGCGCAACAAGGCCCGCGTATCGCGTCGGTAAAGCGCTAAAGGGAGAGGGGCGGAAAGCCCAAGTCCTGGCTGATCGCAGGACTCACGCGGAAAGAGGGTTCCGCGGATCCTGCGTCAAGCGGCGCGAGCAGTCGGTGTTCGACTACATCCGTCGTTGTCCACAGTGATCTCTAGGTGGTTGAAAGTGCCGCGAGTATAGCGCCGCACTAGGGTAAACACCAAGAAAAAAACCTCCTGTCCGGCGCGCGATGTTCCGAGCAGGACAGGAGGCGGGTCACTTTGGCTTGGGTGGCGGGCCGGCGTAATACAGCGCCAGCGCCTCGATCTCGCTGTCGGTCAGCCGTTGCGAGAACGCACGCATGACGCCCACGTCGTCGTTTTGGCGAGAGCCGTTGCGAAAGGCGTTCATCTGGTCCGTGAAGTACTCCTTGGATTGTCCCGCCAGTCTGGGCAGCAAGGGGCCTTCGCCCATGCCACGCAGGCCGTGGCAGTTCGCGCAGGCTGGCAGGGCGCGCGCGCCATCGCCTTGCAGGTCCAGCTTGCGCGCCGCTTCGCCGCCAAACTCCCCGACGTGCAAAGGCGGGCCGGCCAAGGTGCCGTAATAGGCCGCAACCTGGCCGATTTCTTGTTCCGTCAGTGCTCGCGCCACGGTGTTCATCAGCGGTTGCACCCGCGTTCCGCTGCGGAAGTCGGCCAGCTGCTTGGCCAGGTACTCGCGGCTTAGCCCGGCCAGGTTCGGAAAGATGCCGCCGGTAGGGGTGATGCCCGCCGGCCCATGGCAGGCAATACAGGCTTGCACGCCGGCGCCGGGTTTTCCATTGGCCGCCAATTGCTTGCCGGCCTCCGGATCGGCACCGCGCAGGAAGCCTTCCCAATCAGGACGTGATGCACTGAAATCCAACGCGCTTCGGCCCGGTACCGGAGCACTGGCGGCGGCGGCCGCCGTTGGGGCAGGCGCCGTGGCCGGCGTCGTGGCGGAAGAGGGCGCCGGCGCCGGCGGCTTGACGGCAGGCGCAGGAGCGGGCGCAGGAGCAGGGGTAGCGGCAGGCGGCGCGGTGACGGCACTTGCGCGGATCAAGCCGTCGCCGCCTGTGCCTATCATCTGGTGGGCCGTGGCGATCAGCGTGACAAGCGGCGGCGCGATGATGAGCAAGACCGCGATGGTGAGGCCTTTGCGATGTTCGATCATGATGACACCAGCCGCCCCGGCGAACGCAGATAGTCCGCCTTGATTTTCTCAACGATCCAGTAGGCGGTGGCGCCCACGGTGCCTGTCGGGTTGTAGCCCGAGTTCTGCGGGAACAGCGCCGCGCCTGTCACGAACACATTGGGGACATCCCAGCTTTGCCCATATCGGTTGACGACGCTGGTCTCTGGGTTGTCGCCCATGGCGGCGCCGCCCGTCAGGTGCGTGGACTGATACACGGTGGCCGAAAAAGGCCGTTTGCGCGGACCCGGCTCGGTTCGTGAAATGCCTTTCATCGCGCGTCCGATTTCGTCGCCCTTGGTCGTCAGGAAGGCCGACATGCGGATGTCGTTGTCCGGAAAATCGTAGGTGACACGCAGCAGCGGCAGGCCCCAGGCATCCTTGTAAGTGGGGTCCAGGCTCAGATAGCCGCCGCGCCAGGGCTGGGCGGAGCCGGTGATCGTGATGGACGCGGAATGGTTGTAGTAGCGCTTGACCGCCTTCTTCCAATCGCCCCCCCATGACGGGGTGCCCTTGGGCGTGGGGTGATAGCCGATGGGAGCCCCGCTGACCACCTGGATTTGCAGATAGCCGCCGCCCACGAAGCCCAGCGGGCCGTGGTCGAAATTGTCGGCACTGAAATCGTCCATCGTCACCGCGACGGCGCCGGCGCCCATGAAGGGGTTGATGTTGACGGACTCGTCGAAGAACAGGTTCACGCCCGAGGTCGTCTGGTGCGTGTAGTTGCGGCCCACGACACCGGTGTTCGTCACCGGGTCATAGGGCTTGCCGATACCCGAGAGCAGCAACAGGCGCACGTTGTTGATGCCAAAGGCGCACAGCACGACGATCTCGGCGGGTTGGAAGATCTCTTCGCCAGCGGCGTCCACGTAGGTCACGCCGCGAGCGCGCTTCTTGTCTGGCGTCAGCTCCACGCGCAGCACCTGGGCGCCAGTACGGATTTCAAAGTTATCCATCTTCATCGCGACGGGCAGGATACAGACCTGTGGCGATGCCTTGGCAAAGTGTTCGCAGCCGAAGTTGGAACAGAACCCGCAGTAGACGCAAGCGCTCATGTGCAGGCCTTCGGAATTCACGTAGGGCCGGGTACAGAGTGCGGACGGTTGCACATAGGGGTGATAGCCCAGTTTTCTTGCGGCCTCGCCAAACAGCGCGGGGGCATAGGGCACTTTCATGGGGGGATTGGGATAGGGCCGTGATCGCCAGGGTTCAAACGGGTTGCCGCCTTCCTGCTTTTCCCCCTTGAGGTTGCCCGCCTGTCCGGAGGCGCCGATCAGATAGTCGTATCGATCGAAGTAGGGCTCCAGTTCGTCGTATGTCAGCGGCCAGTCCTGACAGGTCAGTTCCTTGTCGAAGATGCCGGCCCCATAGCGTTCGGTGTAGTGGCTGCGGATGCGGAAGTCCGTAGGGTCGAACCGGTAATACGCGCCGGACCAGTGGTTGCCTGCGCCGCCCAGGTGCGTGCCGGGGTACGCGAACTGCCAGCGGCGCATGGGCAGCGCCTTCTGGTCGGTGCTGTTGCGGAACGTGAAGGTCTCGGTGGCGGCATCCTGATGCAGCTCGTGGCGCCGTGTGTACTTCAGTTCGTCATGGACGTTCGGTCCTTGGAAGTCGGGCGAAGGCCAGCGGGCCTGGCCCCGTTCCAGCACGACCACGCGCTGTTTGGCGGCGGCCAGTTCCTTGCCGATGATGGATCCCGTCCAGCCGCCGCCGATGATCGCCACGTCCACCGCGGGTAAGGTCTTAGCCATGCGAGTCTCCCGGCTTCATCGCGTGTCCCACGGCATTGGCGATGGATACCGGCTTGCCGGCCCAGATGACGCCGTGCCGTTCGATGTCGTTTGAAAACGAAGCAAACGCGCCAGGGAATCCCACCAGTTTCCAGCCCACCATGTCGGCGTTGCCGCCGTATAGCGGGTCGGAAAAGAAACCTTCGATGGTGGCATCCAGCAATGCCTGGAAGAAGACGTCGGATGGCAACGGCGAGAAATCCGGTTTGCCAGCCTGCAAATCGTGCAGCCAGGCGTCCTGTCTGGCTGCATCCAATTCCGCAAAGGGGCGGCCGTCTTGCTTGCGCGTTGCTGCGTCCAGGGCGGCAAGTCCGCGCCGGATCATTTCAGCGGGGGTGAATGACAGTTGGTAGCCCTGTTCCGGTGTGCCTTTCTCGAATGGGCCTTGCCGGTAGAACTGGCTGCCGGCGCCCCAGGCGCCAGCCAACTGCCCATCGAGAAACCGGGTGACGCCGGCCTCTTTTGCACCTGGCCCCAATTCGTCGGCGGGGATGAGGCGGGAGGCAATCGCATCCATCGCGAGCGCTTCCTGGGCATTGAAGAATTGAAGCGCGCGGTTCAAGGGTGGGGCCGCGGCGTGTGGCATGTCGCCTTGAGCCTGGCCGGCGGCGGCAGGGGCGTCGGCGGGCGCACTACGTGCCTTCACGGCCCACGCCGCGCCGGGCACCCCGACGGCCAGCGCCTTGAGCAATCCGCGCCTGCCGGCGACAGGCGGATCATCCGTGCGTTGAGGGTCCGGCGAAAGATCGTCCGAGGGTTGATCGTCCATGCATCACTCCAGCATTGGGGCAGGCACGTAACTTGCCCCTGGGTGAAAGAGATCCCGCACCAACTCGTTATCTGTCGGCGCTTAGTTTGTCACTGTTTTTGATTTGGAGACAACCATGAAAAGCCACAAACTGCTACTGCTGTCCGCCTTCCTGGCGATCCTTCCCTGGCACGCGGCCGGGGCGCAGACCGCGCAAGCGGCCTTGGTGGCCCAGGCCGCGGCGCCATCGCAGCCGATGCCGACTGCCGATGAGAAGACGGCGCCCGCCAACGCCATTGGCAAGCCCGTCCCCGGCGCTCGAACCACGGATGGGAAAAAAATGCCATCGATTGAAGAAAATGACACCAAGTCCAAGGCGGGATCCACGCCCAGGCAAAAAGACCCCGGTGCGGACACGCGCGGCGGGCAGCAGGGCACGCCTGCCGGCAAGACGGGAGCACCGGACAACGCCGGCATGCCGGGCTCGGGCGCATCCTCGGGTTCGGGTGGCTCTGCGGACCCGCGTTAGCCGCCTTGGCGCGGCCGCGACTTGCCTTCTTGCGGGATTCCGGTAGGATTCAGGTTCCTGTAAGAACGAGAGCACGGCGGTTTTTACGCGCTATAACTGTCTACCGGCAGTCTGCGAACTCCGCCCACCATGACCGAAGACCCCCCTCCTAGTAGGGCGCCACGGCGCCCAGCATTCCTTCCTGTTTCCTCCACGGCCTCCGGCTTCCGGCGTGCCGATCTGGCCCGCGCCATCGCTGCCACGCCTCAAGTGGCATGCCGAGCACCGCCCGCGGCCGCCCATCTTCCCTCGCTTGATCACGCTTCCCCCTTTCAGCAAGGCGGCGCTTTCGTGCGCGCTCGCCCGTTTTTCGTGGATTAACGATGATTTTCGACTGGATGAACGACCCCACCGCTTGGCTTGGCCTGGCGACGCTGGTCATTCTTGAAATTGTTCTGGGCATCGACAACCTGGTGTTCATCGCCATTCTTGCCGACAAGCTCCCTCCGGCGCAGCGCAACCGCGCGCGCCTGATCGGCCTGAGCCTGGCGCTGATCATGCGGCTGGGGCTGCTGGCGAGTATTGCCTGGGTCGTCACGTTGACGGCGCCCTTGTTCACGGTGTGGGGGGCCGAAATCTCCGGCCGCGACCTGATCCTGATCCTGGGCGGTTTGTTCCTGCTCTTCAAGGGCACCATGGAGCTCCATGAACGGGTGGAAGGCAGCGCCGGCCATGACTCCGGTCAGAAACCCCAGCATGCGGTGTTCTGGCAGGTGATCTTGCAGATCGTGGTGCTGGACGCCGTGTTCTCGCTGGACTCCGTCATCACTGCGGTGGGCATGGTGCAGGACCTGAGCATCATGATGATCGCTGTCGTGGTGGCGATGGCCGTCATGATGGTGGCCAGCCGCCCGCTGATGGCGTTCGTCGGCCGTCACCCCACGGTGGTGATCTTGTGCCTGGGACTGTTGCTGATGATCGGCTTCAGCCTGGTGGCTGAAGGCCTGGGCTTCCATGTGCCCAAGGGCTATCTGTACGCCGCCATCGGTTTCTCGATCTTGATCGAGCTGTGCAATCAGTTGGCTCGTCGCAACCGTGCCAAGGGCACGCATGCGCTGGGCCGGCGCCAACGCACGGCGCGGGCGGTCCTGCGGCTGCTGCGTGCCGGGCGGGCTGGTCAGCCCGGCCATCAGGCCGATGAAGTCGTGGCGTTGGTTGACAGCGCGGGTGACGAACCGGCCTTTGCTCCAGAAGAAAGCTCGATGATCGAGCGCGTGTTGTCGGTTGGCGCGCACGACGTGCGCTCCATCATGGTGCCGCGCGGCGACATGACGTGGCTGGATGTGTCCGACACGCCCGATATCGTCGTGCGCAAGTTCGCCACCGGCCATTCGCGCTTGCCTCTGTGCGCGGGCGATGCGTCCAATATCCTGGGCGTGCTGCATTTCAAGGACGTGCTGCCGCTGTTGCAGAACCCCGGCCCCATTGACCTGGTGGAGCTGGCCCGCGAACCGCGTTACGTCATGGAGACGACACCGGTGTTGAAGGTGCTGGAGGAACTGCGCGCATCCCGCGATCACATGCTGATTGTCGTGGATGAGCATGGCGTCTGCGAAGGACTGGTCACGCCGATGGATGTCCTGACCGCGGTGGCCGGTGATTTGCCGGAGCATAGCGAAGAACAAGCTGAAGCATTGCAGTTGTCGGACGGTTCATGGTTGCTGGAAGGCCGGTTGTCGGTGGGCGAGGCCGCCCGGCTGCTGAATGCGCCTTCCTTGGCGGACGATTATCCGGACGCCACCCTTGCAGGTTGCCTGTTGCGGGCAACGGGCCGGATACCGGATGCAGGCGACACCGTGACCTTGCATGACTGGAGTTTTGAAGTCACGCGCCGGGATGGTCTGCGCATTCATCAGGTGCATGCGCGCCCGCCTGAATCACTCATTCCGACATCTGCCTGAACGCATCGAAAGCAGTAGGCACAGCGGGGACACCGGTTTGGTGTCCCCGCTGTTTTTCCGCAACGGGCAACCGCGCAGTTTGATGTGCGGACAGAGGAGAAACCCGGGGCAGTCCTGCCTTGAGGCGGTACTTGGGGAAAGCAAAACTCTGTGAGAATATTGCGAAGGTTGAATCTTCCTTAGTACGTATATTCATCATCAAGAATAGATTCCTTGCACTACCGCATGTCTTTGCAATTTGTGAATCCCGAGTGGAGAGCAGCGCATGGACGGTTTGAGGGCCGCATCGCAAGAATCGGGCAAGGAATGGATGACGACATGGCTGGCCTTGGCCATTGTTGCCGTGACGGTATTGACGGGTTGTGCCAGCAAGCCCGCGCCGATCCAGGACGAATCATTGCGCCGCACGGCCAAGGAGGCATATCTCTATGCCTACCCCATGCTCAACAACTACAAGACCATGTATGAGCAGGCGATCAATCCTGACGGCAAAGCGTATGTCGGCGGTTTTGGCAAGTTCCGCCATGACGCGCCGCCTTACCCGCCGGAAAATCGCGAAATCGTCACGCCCAACAATGCCACTGCCGACTCATGGGCTTGGTTGGACCTATGGGCGCAGCCCTGGGTGCTGAGCCTGCCGGCCACGCCGAAAGACCGCTACAACGTTTTCCAGATGGTGGATCTGTACACCCACAGCTTCGCCTGTGCGGGGGTACGGGCGACCGGCTTTGCGGCGGGGAACTATCTGATCGCGGGACCGCGTTGGACCGGGGACAAACCCAAGGGCATCACCAAGGTGTTTCGATCCGAAACGGACTTCGTTGGGATCCTGGGCCGTACCCGCCTGAAGGGGCCGTCGGATGCCAAGAACGTGCAGGCCTTGCAGGCGAAATACCAGCTGCGTCCATTGAACGAGTTCCTGCACCAGCCGGCGCCCGCGGCATCGCCTGGCGTGGAGTGGTTGCCGTGGGACGAACAGCGGGCGACGTCCGTGGACTTCATTGCCTATCTGAACCAGTTGCTGGCCTTCACGCAGCCGCAGCGGGCGGCTGAACAAGACAGGATGCGGCGCTTCGCCTTGATCGGCATCGGGCCGGGCAAACCTTTCGACGCCGCCACGTTGGACCCCATCACGCGCGACGCGATCGAACAAGGCGTGGCCGACGGCAAGGCGGCATTGTTGCAAGCCGAGAAGCAGACGCGCTCATCCATCGGGCTGTTCGGGTCACGGGCCGAGTTGGCGCCCTGAGGCAAACGAGAGAGGAAGGCAATGATGCGGAAATGCACACGCCGGATCGTCTGGCGCAACGCGATGGCGCCATGGCTTGCAATGGCCGCGCTGGCTGGGCCTTCGGTGTCGATGGCAACCGAAGGCGCCCTGGGCCGCCAGATCACGGGGACCAACGTACAACCGAATGCGGGCATTGTGTCGCCAGAACCGATCTGGGCCGTGAATTTCGCCCAGATCTATCTGGACGGCAACATTGGCGGCGGCCGCGAAGTACCGGTGGGAGGACGAACGTCGCTTGGGCTGAACGGCAAGGTGGCGTTCACGCTGGCGACCGTCCTGAAAACGTGGGATACCGGTCCAGGGCGCTGGAATTTCGCGTCCAGTTTCACATTGCCCTATGTCTGGACCAAGGTTGATTCCAAACTGACCGGTCCCGGGGGGCGGGTAACGGGCCAAAGCGATACGGCGTCGAACCTGTTTGATCTGTATTTTTCGCCCATCATCGCTGGCTATCATTTTTCCGAAACGTCACATATGGCGCTCAGCCTGAATATCTGGGCTCCCACCGGCAAGTACAACGCCGACGACATGGCCAACCCCAGCCTCAACAACTGGACCTTCATTCCGCAGGTGGCCTATACCAAGATTTTCCCGGAGTCCGGCTTTCAGCTGGATACCGTCGCAGGGGTGCAGTTCTACACCCGCAACAGCGCCACGGAATATCGAAACGCACCGATTTTCAGCCTGGACGTGATGGGCCGCAAGACGTTCAGCAATGGTGTCAGCGCCGGTTTGATCCTTGGCACCATCCAGCAATTGGGTAGCGACAAGGGGCCAACGGCTGACCGCTTGAACGGCTTCAAAGGGCGTGACTGGGCATTCGGTCCCATCGTGACGTACGACACGAAGCTGGCGGACAAGCGTTCCTTGTCGCTCAGCTTGCGTTGGGTGCCGACTGTCAGCAGCACCAACAGGCTCGACAGCTCCAGCACGTTCATGGGTACCGCTACGCTCGTTTTCTGAGTTGGGCGACGCCCAGGGACCAAGCCTGGCACGCAATGATGGTGGCAACGCTTACTGCCGATGATTCATGGGCGCAGCGCAATGGCAGTCAACTGCACACTCGCCGCCAGGGCGCGATACCGCGAGGCGGGCAGTAGCCCGCGCATGGCGTGGCGATCGAGACGCCGCTCTGGCAGCGCAATTCAGGCGCTTTGTCACCATAGGGCACCGTGCCCTGGCAATCGCAACTGGCCAGCCCCGCACCCGATGGCAGCTTCTTGATGGCGGGCGTCGCATCCAGGGCGGACGCCGCCGCGGTGTCATCACTATCATCGCTATCGATGACAGCCTGCACTTTCGCCTGGGGCATGGCGCAGGCCCTGGCAATGGCTTTCACCGATTTTCCTTCATCCGACATCGACCGTATTTTCTTATCCGTGCAGGCGGCAACGGCGCTGCCGGAATACGCGGCAAATAGCACGAACAGCAGCATTGCCGGAAGCACAACCCGATACAGGATCATCACGTGTCTCCAGCATATCGATGGGGTTGGGGAGTACGCCATCAGTGTGATGGCGCCGACTTTTGCGACTTAGCGTAGTGCGCCGATTTCCGCAGTGTCAATGCAATACGCTTGAATTATCAGGCCGACGGCGGCTTAGTCTCCGTCGGCCGTTCGGACGTGCCCGAAATGCCCGGTAAGCCTGAAAGGATCAGGATTTACCAACCGCGATGACCCGACCTGGCTATGCCGTCCATGACGGATGCGCCGCGATGGCGGCTTCGGCCCGGGCTCGCGCCGCTTGCAGCGCGGGCTCGCCGCGCGCGGTGCCTTCCACTGAGAAATACGTCACGCGCTTCAAGCCGATCGTGCCCAACACGTGGGTCAGGTAGGGCGTCAGGAAATCAGGCTGGCGGGCCGCATCGCCCGAAAACTCACCGCCGGATGAAATGGCCACATACACCGGCCGGTCGGGCAGGTTGCCGATCTTGCCTTCGGCCGTGATGCGGAAGGTGCTGCGCACCCGCACCACATGATCGATCCAGACCTTCAATGACGACGGCACCGTGAAATTGTGCATCGGTGTCGCAATGACGATCTGCGTCGCGTCCTGCAAAGCCTGGATCAACTGGGCGGATAGTTGCAGCGCGCCGCGTCCCAATACGTCTTCGGCCGGGTCGACGGGTGCGCTCAGCGCGGCGGCGTAGTCATGGTCGACATGGGGCAGGGCGGTAGCGTCGAGTTCAATGATCGCGGGCGCCTGGGGGCCGGCGGCGGCGATCAGGCGGTCAATGATGCGTTGCGACAGGCGGTGGCTTTCCGAGTGTTGGCCGCGCGGGCTGCAAGTGATGTGAAGAATACTCATGCGACAGGGGCTTCCAGGGGCTTGCTGAAACGGATGGCGCTGGTCAACAGGCCTTGGCGAAAATAGAAATACTGGGCCAGCGAATTGGCCAGGCCCGTGTCCAGCACGAATTTAGCGCAGCCGGCCTCGCGGGCAATGCCGTCCAACGCCTGCATCAAGCGGCTCCCCCAACGGCCGCCACGGCGGGTGCTATCCACCACCAGGTCATCCACGTACATGAAGCGGCCATAAATCAGGTTCTCTTGATAGCGGTAGCCGGCCAATCCCACGACCTGGCCGGCGTCGAAGGCAGCCAGCAGGTGATAGCTTTCCGAGCGCATGCGGGTGATGCGCGCGACAAAATCATCGCCATCGGCAAGATGGGGCCGTAGTTCCCGCATCAGCGGCAGGCAGGCGCGCAGGTCGTCGTCGGTGTCGATATGTTTTAAAGCGGAGTCTGTCATGGAGCGATTCTTGACGGTTTAGGGAAGAACAAGACACCATCGTAGAAAGACCATGACATAATTTGAAGGGCCATAAATTGCACTTTGGACTATGCCATGACTGATCGCCGCCCACAGGACGGGCTGCCGCCGCTTGCTCCCAATAGCGCGGACCCGCTCTACCGCCAGATCTACGACCGGTTTCGCAGCGCGATCGCGCAAGGCACCTTGGCGCCGGGCGACCGTATTCCGTCGGCGCGGGCGCTGGCCAAGGAAATGGGCGTGGCGCGCGGCACGATCGAAGTGGCGTATTCGCTGTTGGGGACTGAAGGCTATATCCAGACGCGCGGGCAGGCCGGCACGATTGTCGCGCCGGATCTACAACCGCAGGCGCCGGTGGCCGCCGTCGTGACGCCGCGCGAAATGCCGGACGATGAACATGGCTGGCATCGTCCGGCTACGATCCTGCCGTTTCAGATGGGGCTGCCGGCGCTGGACGAATTCCCGCGCAAATTGTGGGCCCGGCTGGGCGCCCGGCAATTGCGCAGCGTGCAAGCGCCGGATCTGTCCTATCCCCCGTCCAACGGCTTGATGGGATTGCGCATCTCGGTGGCGGCCTATCTGCAAGTGGCGCGCGGCATCCATTGCCAGCCGTCGCAGGTGTTCATCACCTCGGGCTACAACCATACGATGCAGTTGATCATGCAGGCGCTGCTAGAGCCCGGTGACCCGGTGTGGGTGGAAGACCCGGGCTATCCGCCGACACGCGCGTTGCTGGCGCAGGCCCGCATGCAGGCGGTTGCCGTACCGGTGGACGCGGACGGACTGATCGTCAGCGAAGGCATCACGCGATGCGTCGGAGCCAAGGCGGCCGTGGTCACCCCGGCGCATCAAAGTCCGCTGTCCATGTCGCTGTCGTTGCCCAGGCGGCAAGCTTTGCTGGAATGGGCGGAACGCCAGCAGGCCTGGGTTGTGGAGGATGATTACGACGGTGAATATCGCTATGTCGGCCGTCCCTTGCCGGCGTTGAAAAGCCTGGATGCGCAGGGGCGGGTGCTGTATGCCGGGTCGTTCAGCAAGGTGCTGTTTCCCGGGATGCGGCTGGCGTATCTGGTGGTGCCCGAGGCGAAAGTGGCGCGTTTTGATCGCATTTGCAGATTGTTGTCGGGCACCGCGCCGGGGTTGACCCAGTCCATCCTGGCCGCCTTCATCACCGAGGGGCATTTTGGGCGGCACATCCAACGCATGCGGCGTCTGTACAGTGAACGCCGCCGTGCCACGGCGGCGGGCCTGAGCGCCGCGCTAGGTCCGCGCATGCCGATCGATCCGCAGCCAGGCGGCATGCATTTGCTGGCACGCATGGAAGGCAGGCTGACGGATCAGCCGCTGGCCGCCCGGATGCTGACGCAGGGCCTGTACGCGCACCCGCTGTCGCGCTGGTCGTCCCTGCCGGATCCGCAATCAGGCCTGTTGCTCAGCTTCACCAACATTGCCTCCGAAGCGCAGGCCCACGAATTGGGCCTGCGGATCAAGGCGCTGATGTCAGAGACGACGACCTAGCTCAGTCCGGCTTTGTCCAAGCCGAAAGCGGTGTCGGCGGAACCCGGTACCGCCCGGAAAGCGATATTCAAACGGTTCCAGCCATTGATGGCGACCACCCGGAATGTCAGGTCCGATATTTCGGATTCGGACAATTGTTCACGCACGTGCTCGTACACCTCGTCGGACACCCCGTGCGGGGGCAGGGTGGTCAGGGCTTCGGTCCAGGCCAGCGCGGCGCGTTCGCGTGGCGAGAACAGGGTGGATTCGCGCCAGATGGCAATGTGGTGCAGGCGGAGCTCGCGTTCGCCGTGAAGCTTGGCTTGCTTGACGTGCATGTCCAGGCAGAAGCCGCAGCCGTTGATCTGGGATGCTCGAATGTCGACGAGATCGCCGAACTCCTCGATCACCGGCACTTTTTTCATTGCGGCACTGAAGTCCATGTACTTCTTGGACAACTCGGCGGACACCTGGAAGTAATTCAATCGCTGGCTCATTTGCCTACCTATCTGAGGGGCTGTTTTCGAGTGGGGATCATGTGTCCGAATCATGCGCCCGATTGGCCCAGGTCTAAAGTGCCATAAATGGTGTTTAGTTATGGGCCATGATTAAAAGAAAGCCGTTCAATGCCCGGCCAGCTGAGCACGAACCGCGCCCCGCCCAGCGGGCTGTCCAGGATCTTGATCGTGCCACCGTGACTTGCCACCACCCGTTTGACGATCGCCAGCCCCAGGCCGGCGCCGCCTGTGCCCCGGTCCCGGCTTTCGTCCAATCGGACGAAGGGGTCGAAGACCCGTTCGCGGTCTGCTTCGGGGATGCCGCCACCATCATCGTCCACCAGCAGTTCATAGCCGTGTTCAGCGGTTTCCCGCAGTTCGATTTCGACGCGATGGTTGGCGTAGCGCACCGCGTTTTGCACCAGATTCAATAGTGCGCGGCTCATGTAGCGGGGGTGCAGCCTGACGTGCGCGGGATAGCCGTCGCGTATGTGGCATTGGATGCCCCGGGTGTCGGCCTGATGGGCGACAAGCGCCAGCGCTTCGCCCAGCCAATCGCACACGTCCACGGTTTCCAGCCGCATGGTCTCGTCGGAGGGCCGCTCCAGCCGCGCGTAGACCAGAAGCTCGGCCACCATCGCCTCCAGTTCGGAGATGTCGGCGCGCATGTCTTGCAGGATCTGGCCCCGCCGGGGCAGGTATTGATCGTGGCCCAGCATGTCGACTTCAAACGACAGGCGGGCCAGCGGCGTGCGCAGTTCGTGCGAAACGGCGTTGGTCAGGCTGCGCTGGTTGTCGATCAGCGCGGAGATCCGTTCGGCCATGTGATTGAAGCTCTCGCCCACATGGCGGATACCCGAAATGCGGGATAGCCGCACGCGCACGCCCATATCGCCCTGACCCATGCGCAGTGTCGCATTGCGCAAGGCGTCAAGGTCGCGCCAGATGGGCAGCGCCCATCCCAGCAACAGGATCACCGCCAACACCATGCTCAGCGCTGCCCACGCGGACCAGGTGATCCACCGTTCCATCGAGGGCTCTAGCGGCAATCGGATGTCCAGCCACTGCATGGGCTCGCCGGGCAGACGGGTCAGGTAGGTGTTGTAGTCGTCGCGCATGAGAAAGCCCGTGCGATCCAGCTGTTGCTGTTCCGCCGTCGTCGGCGTGACGTCGCGGTCAGGCAGCAGCGTCAGGGCAAGGCCATAGTGCGGCAACAGTTCTTTCTGGATATAGGCTGCGCGGGCTTCTGGCTCGACGGGATCAAGATCCTTGTGCAGGGCGTAGATCTGGCCGCGCACCGCCCGGTAGGACAGGTCGGCGCTGAGCGAATCCAATAAGTAGCCGAAGCTGACATTCACCAGCTGCGTTGCCACCACATAGCCGATGGTGGCAACGAAGAAAATGCGGATCGCGAACTTGAGCATTACGGGCCGTTCCTATGGTGCCGTGGCGTACTGCGTGGCGCGAAGCTGACGTTCGGACTGCCGGCGCGGATCATGCGGCCATGCCTGGATGATCGCGCATGCTAGCGTTGCGCGAATGCCGAATCCGTAGAGATTTGTGCGGCAATTGTGAAGATTCATGCAGTAAGGCGATGCCAACGGAGAAGTGCGCATGGCGGGATAAGCCCGTCAGACCCGATTGAAACCGGCGCGTACCCCGGCTATAAGCATGAAGAAGGGGCGAAAATCCCGTGCCCCGTACGCCAGCGAAGCCCAGTACCATGCCGCACCCGCCCCCCCACGACGAGCACGTCGCCAGCAGGCCCGTCACGCACGAGCACCAGGACACCGGCCGCGGTTCCTGTCTGGAAGTCTTCCTGATCTTCCTGCGCCTGGGCCTGACCTCGTTTGGCGGACCTGTCGCGCATCTGGCTTACTTTCGCGCGGAATTCGTCGACAGGCGCCGCTGGCTGGATGATTACGCCTATTCGGATCTGGTGGCGCTATGCCAATTCTTGCCAGGGCCGGCAAGCAGTCAGGTCGGCATGGCGATCGGGCTGCGGCGCGCAGGCTGGGCAGGCATGCTCGCGGCCTGGCTGGCTTTCACGCTGCCAACCGCGCTGGCGTTGATCGGTTTCGCATTGGGTCTGGCGCATTTCGGCTGGTTGGTGCAGTCGCCCGTGATACATGGCTTGCAGGTGGCCGCGGTGGCGATCATCGCGCAGGCCGTCTGGGGCATGGGCCGCACGCTCTGTCCGGATCGTCCTCGCGCCGGATTGGCGGTAGCCGCTGCCCTGATGACGGTCGTGCTGCCCACGGCCTGGGGGCAAGTGGGCGCCATCCTGCTCGCGGCCGTGGTGGGAGGCACCGCACTGCACGTGCCGCCCCGGCCCATCCTGGCCAACCACTCACAAGGCGCCTCCCGGCGCGCAGGCTATATCGCGCTGGCGTTGTTTGTCATGCTGCTGGCAGGGCTGCCCGTCTGGGCATCGCTTGCCGGGACGCCGCTGGCCGAGCAGATCGCCGGCTTCTATCGGGCGGGCGCACTGGTGTTCGGTGGCGGCCACGTCGTGCTGCCCCTGCTTGAGGCCACCGCGGTGTCGGGCGGCATGGTGTCCAACGCTGATTTCCTGGCGGGCTACGGCGCGGCGCAGGCCATGCCTGGCCCCTTGTTCGCGTTCGCCGCGTTCCTGGGCACATTGTCGTCCGGTCCACTCTCGGGGTGGGCTGGGGGATTGGTGTTCCTGGTGATGGTCTTCCTGCCAGGCGCGTTGCTGTTGGCCGGCGCATTGCCGTTCTGGGAAAGCCTGCGCCGCCGGCCAGGCGTGCGCAACATGGCCGCCGGCGTGAACGCCGCCGTGGTGGGTATCTTGCTGGGCGCCCTATATGACCCGGTATGGACCAGCGCCATCCTGAGCAAGGCGGATTTCGGCCTGGCGCTATTGTTGTTCGCGTTGCTGGTCTACGCGCGCTGGTCGCCAGTCTGGGTCGTGCTGGCCGCCGCCGGTGGCGGCTGGGCTCTGGCCTGGTTGATCTAGGACTGCCAGCGGGGCGGGCGCTTTTGCAGAAAGGCGTCGATGCCTTCGCAAGCATCGGCTTCCATCATGTTGCGCGCCATCACATCGCCTGCATAATCGTAGGCGTCGGCCAATGCCATCTGCCTTTGCTTGTAGAACATGCGCTTGCCGTAGCGGATGGCGCTAGGGCTTTTCGCCAGGATATCGCCCGTCAGGGCGCGCACCCGCGCGTCCAGTTCGGCTTCGGGCACGGCGTCATTGATCAGGCCCCAATCGACGGCCTGGGCAGCATCGATGAAGCGTGCCGTCACCAGCATTTCAAAGGCGCGCTTGGCCGACACGTTGCGGCTCAGCGCCACGGCGGGCGTTGAGCAGAACAATCCGACGTTGATGCCGGACACGGCAAATCGCGCATTGTCGGCAGCGACCGCCAGATCGCAGCTGGCCACCAGCTGGCATCCGGCCGCGGTGGCAATGCCCTGCACCTTCGCGATAACGGGCACCGGCAAGGCCTGGAGACCCTGCATGACGCTGCCGCATTTTCGGAACAACGCCCGGTAGTAATCCAGCGAAGGCTGGCTGCGCATTTCCCGCAGGTCATGGCCCGCGCAGAAGGCGCGGCCGGCGGACTCCAGCACCACGCACCGCACGTCGGGATCGCGCTCCAGGGCGTCTATCTCTTGCTGCAAGGCGCTAAGCAGGCCTTCGGACAAGGCGTTGAACTGCGAGGGCCGGTTCATGCGTAGCGTCACCACGCCGTGCTCAGCGGTGCGCAGAAGCAGCGGTTGATCCGCCGATGTCTCCAAGGCCATGTCGTCTCCAGGAAGGGGGCATCCTGGATACTAGCGCACGCCGCTTCGTCCGGGTGACAGGCACAGCAATGGCGCCACGATCGCTGCGCCAATCAGGGCCATCGCCGCTTGTGGCGCCATGCCGCTATCCAGCAGCAAGGTTGCGATGACGGCAGAGCCGCTCATCTGAAACAGGCCATACACGGCGGCAGCCGTACCGGCGCGCTCGGCGAATGGCTCCAGCGCCAAGCTCAAGCCCGATCCCAACGCCAGCGAGAAACCGACCGTCAGCACGGCCACCGGCAACATGAAGATCCACGCAGACAAGGGCGCCCACAGCCACGCGGCGGCATGCATGGCCGAGGCCAGCAACAGCGCCACCATGCCGACCCGCACCATCGTCTGGCGTCCGAAGCGCGCAATGAAGGTCGGCGCCAGGAAAAAGGCGGCGATATTGATGGCGGCGTTGCCGCCGAACCAGGCGGAGAAGCCCAGCTCGGTATATCCCAATTGCTGCACCAGCACCACGGGGGCCGCCGATACGAACACCAGAATCATCGCCATGCCCGCCATCCCGAACATCGCGAAGTACAAGAACCTGCCACTGGTAATGATGGGCAGATAGCGGCGCAGACTGTAGAGCGCGCCGTGAGGTTGGGTCGGCGTCGCGCGGGTTTCCTCGAAGCGGCGGGCCAACAGCAGCACCAGAGCCAGCGCGAACAGCACCATGAACACGAACGTGCTGCGCCAGCCGGCATGCACGGCAAGAATGCCGCCCAACAGGGGCGCCAATGCAGGCACGGTGCACAAGGCGCCATTCAGATAGCTGTACACGCGGGCACCCACCGCGGGGCTGAAGCGGTCGCGCACGGCGGCAAACGCCACCAACGATGCCGAGCACGCGCCCAGTCCCTGAATGACGCGCGCCGCATAAAACATGTCAAGCGACGGGGCGGCGGCGCCCAGCGCGGAACCGGCCAGATAGGCCAGCGCGCCGCCCAGCGCGACGGGTCTGCGGCCGTAACGGTCAGCCAGCGGGCCGATCAGCATCTGGCCCAGCCCGACCGCGAAAATGAACAAGGTGATGCTGGCCTGGAGCGCGCTGACCGGTTGGCCGAAGCCTTCGGCCATCGCGGGCAGGGAAGGGAGGTAAATGTCGATGCCCATCGGCGTCAACGTAACCAGTCCCATCAAAAGACCGATCAGCCAGCGTTGGCCTTGGGAAGATGCAGCAGACTTCATGGCAGGCTCTGGGCGCATTGCGCACCCGGGAAAACCCGATATTATCCATGAATGCGCCAGCCGGGCGCGGGCCGCGACGGCCACAGTAGAATAATCCTCATGAACACACCTGCCTTTCGTCCCCGCATCGTCATCCTCTACTGCACGCAGTGCCAGTGGCTGCTGCGCGCCGGATGGATGGCCCAAGAGCTCCTGTCCACGTTCTCGACCGACTTGGGCGAAGTCGTATTGCAGCCTGGCACCGGCGGGATCTTCCAGATCACTTACAACGGCGACCTGATCTGGGACCGCAAAAGCGACGGCGGTTTTCCCGAGGCCAAGGTATTGAAGCAGCGTGTCCGCGACCGGCTGGATCCGGGCCGCCCGCTGGGGCATATCGACGGCCATGTCGCCGGCCCGCTGGCCACACCTCCGGACACCTAGCGCGTTTTCCACCGATGCCATGCAGATAAAAAAGGCCGGTCTCGTTGAGACCGGCCTTTTGCCGTGCAGCCCGGCATGATCCATGCATCGCCCGGATCGGTGCCGCACGCGCAGGGTTACGCGGCGGATTCAGACTCTTGCAAGGCCGCGCGTCCCTTGTTGCGTTGCCGCACCGCCGACACGACCAGCAGCGCGATCAGCGCGACGCAAGCCAGGATGAAACCCAGGCTGATCGGACGCGACACGAAGATCGACAGTTCGCCGCGCGACAGCAGCAAGGCGCGACGGAAGTTCTCTTCCACCATCGGCCCCAGCACAAAGCCGAGCAACAGGGGCGCGGGCTCGAACCGCAAGCGGATCAACGCATAACCCGCCGCGCCGAACACCGTCACCATCGCCACGTCGAACAAATTGTTGTTCGTGCTGTAGACCCCCACGCAGACAAAGAACAGCGCGGCGGGGAACAGGTAGCGGAAAGGCACCGTCAACAGGCGCACCCACATGCCGATCAGCGGCAGGTTCAGCAGCAGCAGCAACACGTTGCCGACCCAGAAGCTGGCGATCAGCCCCCAGAACATATCGGCGTGTTCGATCATCATCTGCGGACCCGGTTGGATGCCGTGGATGATCAGCGCGCCCAGCATCAGCGCCATGACGGGATCGCCAGGGATGCCCAGGCTCATCGTCGGGATGAAGCTGGTTTGCGTCGACGCGCTGGTGGCCGCCTCCGGACCCGCGATCCCTTCAATGGCGCCACGGCCGAAGCGGCGCGGCTCGCGTGCCACCTTCTTTTCCACGGCGTACGAAATGAACGACGCAATGGTCGGGCCGGTGCCAGGCAAGATGCCGAACGCCGCGCCGATCGCCGTGCCGCGCACCAACGCGCCGCGCGATTGCTTGATGTCGCCGGCTTCGGGCCGCATGGACTTCATGCTGATCTTCGCGGTGGTGACCTTGCTGTCGCCGCCGATGCGGTTGATGTTCTTCAGGAAGTCCGCCACGCCGAACAGGCCCATGGCCAGCGCCACGATCTGCAAGCCGTCGGACAATTCCAGGATGCCAAAGTGAAAGCGCATCGTGCCGGTGTTGACGTCCGTGCCCACCACGCCAAGCAGCAACCCGACCACCACCATGGCAACGCCCTTGATTGCCGATCCCTTGGCCAAGGTGGCGCCTGCCAACAAGCCCAACATCATCATCGAGAAATACTCGGCCGGGCCAAACTTGAAGGCCACGTCCACCAGCATCGGCGAAAACAGGATCATCGCCAGGATGCCCACGGAGGCACCGCAGAACGACGAGAACATCAGCATGAACAAGGCGGACCCAGCCTTGCCGTTGCGCGCCAGCGGATTGCCGTCCAGGCAGGCCACGGCATGTGACGCGGTACCCGGCAGGTTCAGCATGATGGAGGTGATGCCACCACCGTACTGCGAGCCGTAGTAGATGCCAGACAGCATCACCAGCGCCGCCGTGGGCGTCATGGTGTAGGTCAGCGGCAGCAGAATCGAAATGGCGGCCAACACGCCCATGCCGGGCAGCACGCCGATCAGGTTGCCCATGAACACGCCGAACACGGCCCACATCAGGTTGTCCAGCGCGAACGCAACTGAAAACCCGTGCATCAGATTATTGAAGATTTCCATCGATCAGCCCCAGCGGAACAACGGAAACTGCAATTGCAGCGCCCACGAGAACACCGCGACGCCCAGTATCGTCACGCCGACGGCAAGCAGGGCGGCGGTGCGCCAGGTGTGCTGACGGTCGCCCATCGCCGAGACGAACACGAGCACGAAGGTGGCGGGCACCAGGCCGCCGAACTTGCCGACCAGGATGAAGGCGAGCAGGCCGCCGATGATGCATCCCCAGCCACGCCATTCGGGCGGCGGGATCTCTTCCGCGTCTTCTTCCGTCACGGCGGGAGAGGTGGCCATCTTGGCGATGATCAACCCCAGCATGACGAGCAGGGCGCCCAGGATCGCCGGGAACATGCCCGGCCCCATGCGCGCAAGACTGCCTAGTGAGTATGTGGATGCCTGCGCGATGGCGCCCAGGCCCAGCACGATCATCGTGCCTGCGGCCCACGCCTCGCGCCGGACGGCGCTGCGTTTGGATTGCATTGGTCTAGTCCTCCCTTTGTTGTGCTTTTGTCTGACTAACGTCTGAAAAAAAGCTGACATTGCAATGAATGCGGGAGTCTAGAAATCCAAACTTCCGTTCACCTTTCAGGTGAGCGGAGAATTGCGCGATGGCCGATATTTATGCGGAAAATCGCGGGAAATCCCTAGGTAGGATCCGACGCGCCGAACACCGCGAGAAGCGCAATACGGCTTCGTTTGCGGCATCGGACGCTTGTGGGTTCAATCGCTTGAAGCAGGTCAACGCACAGGCGCCGCATGCGGTGGGCGAAAGCGGATCGCCATGCTGAACAACACCACGCAGATCATCGTCATGATGATCCAGGCCGGCGTCAGGTTGGCCAGATGCTGACGGATCAGCCCGGCGGCAAAGGGGAACAGCGCGGCAATCAAATACCCCACGCCCTGCACGAACGAGGCCAGTCGGCCGGCTTCCGTGGGAGTTGCCGCATGATCCATGGCGACGATCAGCGACAAGGGGAAAAGCGCACCGATACCGAGCCCCGCCAGGATCGCCGCGGGCCATGCCAACGCGACGGGTGACGCGATCAGGCCGATCAAACCCAGGAACAGCGCGCCGATCGCCACGAACAGCGCCGGCCGGCGATCCGGCAGACGGCCGATGCATAGCGACACCAACAAGCCCGCGACGATCTCCGCCACCGTCACGGCGCCCAGCAATTGGCCAGCCGACACCGCAGTCCATCCTAGCGCCGTGTAGTAGGGCGGCAACCACGCCAGCACCAGCGTGTAGGCGCCGGTGCCCAGGCCAAAGAACACCGCCAGCAACCAGGCGCGCGAACGCGGCGTGCGTCGCGGACTGGCCGCCGCCTGCGCTTCGGAAGGCGCGGCCGCCGCCCGGTTCGCCAGTAGCCAGCCGGCCAGCGCGATGGCGGCCGGCACGGCCCACACGGCCAGGGCTTCCAGCCACCCCGTGTGCTGCGCCATGACCGGCGAAGCCACGCTGGCCACGGCCGCGCCGCCCATGATCGCGGTTGAATAGATGCCCATGATGGCGCTGCTGCCCGCGGCGAAACGGGTCTTGATGTAGATCGGCAACAGGGCTTGCGTGACGGCGATACCCAGGCCCGCGACGATGCCTGTCGTCAACATCAGACTGGTGTGCCCCGCCCATAATCTGCCGGCGGTGGCGGCCGCGATCAGCGCCACGCCGACGGCAACACCGGCTTGCTCTCCGACCAGACGGCGCAGCGGTGCCACGCTTAGCGCACCCAGCCCCATCACGAATACGGGCAGGGCGGTCAACATACCGGCGACCGTGTCGGACATGCGGGTCGCGGCCTGCACCAGATCCAGCAAGGGAGGCACGGAAGCCAGGACGGGCCGCAGATTCAGGCCCACAAGGATGATGGCGGCGATGCGCCATGCGTTTGAACGGGGAAAAGACACGGTTGCTCCAAAGCCGGAAAACGCATGCGGCATGCGGCGCGCTCCGGTAAACTATCTTGGCGTCAAGATATTTGCATTTTGTCTTGACGTCAAGATAAAAGGAGGAATGACCTTGGATAGAGCCAGTCGAGCGGTGGAACAATGGAATCGCGAGCGTCCTGAGCTGGACGTGTCGAGCATGCGCGTGCTGGGGCGGCTGGGCGAATGCGCGTTGGTGATCACGCGCGACCGGATCAATCCGCTATTCGCTGAGTTTGGCTTGCAACCGGGGGAGTTCGATGTCTTGGCCACGTTGCGCCGCAGCGGCAAGCCCTATGCCTTGACGCCCACGGCGCTATACGAAGACGCGATGATCTCGTCGGGCAGCATGACCAACCGCATTGATCGGCTGGAGAAGGCCGGCCTGGTTGCGCGCACGCCAAACCCGGACGACGGGCGGGCAACGCTGGTGAAGTTGACCGGGGCCGGGCTGAAGTTGATTGACGAGGCCGTGGTGGCGCATCTGCGCAACCAGGCGGACGTGCTGTCGCCTTTGAACGCAACCGAGCAGGAGCAGCTAAGCCGCCTGCTCGGCAAGCTATTGAAAGCCTACGAATAAGGCCGATGGGCCGGCGCGGCGCCGGCCCTCGGGCTATAGGCCCAGTTCTGACAAACCGGGATGATCGTCAGGACGTCGGCCCAGCGGCCAGCGGAATTTGCGGTCGGCTTCCTTGATCGGCAGATCGTTGATGCAGGCATAGCGGTTGATCATCAGACCGTCTTCGCCGAATTCCCAGTTCTCGTTGCCATACGAGCGAAACCAGTTGCCCGAATCATCATGCCATTCGTAGGCATAGCGCACGGCAATGCGGTTGCCCGTGTAGGCCCATAGTTCCTTGATGAGCCGGTAGTCCAGTTCTTTGGCCCATTTGCGCGCCAGGAAGCCGCGGGCCTCATCGCGGTTCTTGACGAATTCCGCGCGGTTGCGCCACTGCGTATCCAGGCTATAGGCCAGAGCCACCTTGTCGGGGTCACGGCTATTCCAGCCGTCTTCAGCCAGGCGAACCTTCTGCACGGCGCTCTGGTGCGTGAAGGGCGGAAGGGGCGGACGGACTTCAGGGGTCGATGTCATGCGGGGGCCTTGTGCGTTGAGGGGAAATGGGTCAGGCGTTGGCGGGCAGCAGCGCGGCGGCAGCGCGTTCGGCGCTGTCGGTGATCGAAAGATCGCCTGTCACCAGCGCGACGGCGATGGCGCCATCGATCAGCACCAGCCATTGGCGGGCGGTTTCAGTGGGATCGGGCAAGTCGGCGGCTTGCATCAGCGTCAGCACGTGATCCAGCACGCGGGCCTTGTGCAGCCGGGCCACTTCACGGATCGGATTGGCCGGATCGCCAATTTCACCGGCGGCGTTGATGAAGGCGCAGCCTCGGAAGCCATCGGAAGCAAACCATTCCCGCAAGGCATCGAAGATGGACAACAGGCGGGCGCGGGGCGTCGCCGCTTGTGTCGTGGCGGTGATGAACCATTGCATCCAGCGCTCGTCGCGCGCTTGCAAGGCAGCCGCCACCAGCGCTTCCTTGGTGGGGTAGTGCTTGTACAGGCTTTTACGCGCGACGCCGGACGTCTTGACGATCAGATCCATGCCGGTGGCGTTGATGCCGCCTTGATAGATGAGATGTTCGGTTGCCCGAAGCAATCGTTCCTGCACATTGTCGGGCGAGTTGGGCGCGAACCCGCTTGTCGTGGATGTCATGAGAGGCTGAGCAAACAAGGAGAATGATCGTTCTAGGTGAATTGGAATGAATCGTAGAATGATCGTTCTCGGCTGTCAATGCCGCGCTCCATTTAGGCCTGCTCATAGGCTTTTTCGTGCAATTAGCTTGCTATTTCAGTCAAAATTATGTTAATATCTTTCAATTGGCAGAAAACAAGCCCTCGCGAAAAATAATAAGAAAAGCGCGGGCGACAATTTCTTTACGGCGCTGCCACTCCTGAATGCTTCCCCCGCATCCTGACACGGCATTCTTGGCACGCTCGAATCTGGCAGTACGGCGCTTAGGCGGGGGAGGCCATGTGCCTCGCATAGGAGAATGCTCATGTCGCATCAACTGGTTGGTAAAAAGTGGCGCTTCGAGATTCCGCCCCTGGCCTGGAAGGCTCCCGACGCGAACACGGAATCCGATATCGACGCGGCTCCCGCAGACACCGATCCCCCGAAAGACGCCGATAAATCGCGCGTATCCGCATGATCCGAACTTGACGGCATCGCATCGGACTTCCGCAGTCCGATCCCGATCCGTGTCTCGGCCCCCTTGCAGGGGCTGATTCAAGCCTGATTGTCTGGCTCCGAACGGCGCGCTCAAGCGCGTCGTTCGAGCTTATCGGCTTCCCTTTCGCTCTTTCCCCCCAATTCATGTCTTCCGCTTGCGCGTCCCGTGCAGGCGGCGCTTTGCCTGCGCGCGCGACAAGCTCGTGTCGTGCCGGGCGCTGTCGTCGCACGCATCAGCACGCGCACCCTCTACATTCTTCCGATAGCGAGTATTTGGAATGCCTGAAAACACATCGCAAGATCAGCAGGTTAGGCCTTTCATCTATGCCACGACGACATCACGGTCGCTGATGTTCTCTCATGCCGAAATACAAAGCCGCATGTGGACGAAAGATCCGTCCGCGCTCAATCTGGAATACACGCGCCTCATGATGGGGTTCTTGCTGTTCAACCCCGAACCTCGGCGTATCGCGATGGTTGGCCTGGGAGGAGGGTCGCTGGCCAAGTTTTGCTATCAGCACCTGCCATCCACCCACATCGACGTATTCGAGATCAATCCCCACGTCATCGCCCTGCGGGATTCCTTTCTGGTGCCGCAGGATGATCACCGCTTTGCCGTGTTGCAAGGGGATGGCGCAAAGCTCATCGGGCAATACCAGAATGAGTATGACGCGGTGCTGGTCGATGGCTACGACATCAACGGCTTGCCCCCACAACTGACGACCGACACGTTTTACGACGCCTGCTTCAATGCGCTGGTGCCCGGCGGAATGATGGTGTGCAATTTCCATGCGTCGCACCCGCTATATGGCAGTTTCCTGGGCCGCATCAAGAAGAGCTTCTCGGGTTCCGTCATTGAAGTCAGCGATACCTCGTGCGCGCACCGCATCGTGTTTGGCTGCCATGGCGATACCCTCAGCCGCCGTCGGGCGCTGCCCAAGCGAAGGCCTGACGCGATGTCCACCGAAATGTGGATGCAGCTTGCGCCGACGTTCTGGCCCATGCTGGTGTAGTGCGCGGTATCTGATTTATCTCAAGGTGCTCCGTCGTGGTTGGCATAGGCTGATAGTCGTCGGCAATTGCTTTAACTCATGAAGGAGCACCACCATGTCCATTCAAGGAAAAATCGCATTGGTCACGGGCGCGGGCCTTGGCATCGGCCGGGGTATTGCGCTGAGGCTGGCGCGTGATGGCGCAGACCTCTGCCTGGTGGACTTGAAGCCGGAAACGCTGGGGCCGGTTGCCGAGGAAATCAAGGCGATGGGCCGCCGAGCCACCACTTTCGTGGCGGATGTTGGTGATAGGCAGCAAGTATTTGCTGCCGTCGATCACGCGGAAAAAACGCTGGGTGGACTGGATATCGTTGTGAACAACGCGGGCATTGCGCAGGTGCAGCCTATTTCCGACGTGACGCCCGAGGAAGTTGACCGCATCATGCGCATCAACGTCCAAGGCACGTTGTGGGGTATCCAGGCTGGGGCCGAGAAGTTCCTGGCACGCAAGCAGAAGGGCAAGATTATCAATGCGTGCTCGATTGCCGGCCATGACGGGTTTGCCATGCTGGGGGTGTATTCCGCGTCCAAGTTCGCGGTGCGTGCGTTGACTCAGGCCGCCGCCAAGGAATACGCAAGCCGCGGCATCACCGTCAATGCCTATTGCCCGGGTATTGTAGGCACTGGCATGTGGGTCGAGATCGACGAGCGCTTCGCGCAAATCACGGGCGCTGCCAAGGGCGAGACCTACAAGAAATTCGTGGAAGGCATTGCGTTGGGGCGTGCCGAGACACCGGAAGACGTTGCCGCGCTGGTGTCTTATCTGGCCGGTCCGGACTCGGACTACGTTACGGGTCAGGCCATTCTGATCGACGGCGGCATGGTCTACCGATGACCCGGCGTGCCCCGCCCAAGAGAGGGCGGGGCGCGTGGATTAGAAAAGGTGCCTCATGCCCACCACGGTTTGCAGTACATGCGATCCGCGCCGGTCCACTCGGTCTTGCAAGGCATACAGGTTGGTGCGCTTGGACAGGTCGTATTGATAGCCCACGCCCCATCCGCGGATCCGCGACTGGGTGGCGCGTTGATAGGTACCCAGTACGCGACCGTTGCCGCCCACCGGAAAGCTGGCCCCTCCCACGTATGAGTGGATCCGGTCGAAACCCGCCGACGGCCCCTTATTGGGATTGCGCAGGCTGCCATAGCCCGCATGCACCTTCACCCAATCGAAATCGTAGTAGGCGCCCAGTTGCGTATTGGTGGCGCGCTTGAGATTCGACGCGCTGGCATCCGGATTCAAGCGCTCGTAAGTCAGGGCGGTGGAAAAAGGACCTGCCCGATAGCGCAGCCCGGCAGTCCATACGCGGTCATGGTCGGCGGTGGCAAAGCGGTCTGCGTCGTGCGATGAAAAGCTGTAGCCCAAGCCTGCCTGCCAACCTTGCCAAGTCGGGGTGCGGTAGATCAGGGAATTGTTGACTCGTCCGCTGGCGCCGAAGTCGCCGTCGTTGAAGCCCGACGTCACGGAGGAGGCCGCGCCGGCCCAACCGGTGCCGAAAGGCGACGAGATGCCGCCCCAGCTGTCGCTCAGGACCTGCTGGCGGCCGGCGCGCAATTCTCCGAATCCGCCTATCAGGCCCAGATAGGCCCACCGGCCAAACTGGCGTCCTTGGCCCTGGGTGCCATCCGAAGCGTGAAAGCCGCTCTCCAGGCGGAACACCACGCTGTAGCCATTGCCCAGGTCTTCCACGCCGCGCAATCCCCAGCGAGATCCTGACTGCGTACCATCCTTCATGCCCATGCGCGACGAGGCGCCCGAGTCTTGGCGCTGGCGTTCATACCCCAGCCCCAGGTCGATCAGGCCGTAGAGCGTGACGCTGGTGGTGGAGGCGTGCGCGGCGCCTGCGGTAGACAGTGCCGCCAACACGGTGGCCAGCGCTCTGCACGTATTTCTTGCTGCGGTCATGGATATCCCCTTGAATCATCGTGGCGTTGCGTTGAGTAAAAGAATCCCCTGCGGCCGGCCAAAAGGCGGGTCGCAAACAGAGAGCCGCTGAGTTAGCGGGTTGGTGAATAGAGGGGAGTCTAGGTGCCGATGCGGGGAGGTTCGGCAGAGATAGGACGGTTTAACCGTCGGACTGATATCGCGGCAAACATCCGCGCACGCATCAATCCAACATGCGGTGCAGCACCTGGTTGCGGCCGTTCAGTTTGGCTTGATAGAGCAGTTCATCGGCCACGTGGAAGAGCTTGCTGGCATCCGCGGCATGGTCCCACTGTGCGCAGGCGACGCCGAAGCTTGCCGTCAATGTGAACACGGTGCCGTCTTCAGCCTTGATCGGCTCCGCCGAAATGGCGCATCGCATGCGTTCGGCCATCTCGACGGCTTCGGCGGTGTTGCCGGTGTGGCAAAGCACCGCGAACTCTTCACCGCCGACTCGCGCAACGATGTCGGATTGACGCCAGATCTTGGGGCAGAGTTCGGCCACCGATTTCAGTGCAAGATCCCCGATGGCGTGTCCGTAGGTGTCGTTGATGTTCTTGAAGTTGTCGATATCGAACAAGATGAACGCCAGCACCGGTCCCTGATCCTGCCACTGCGCGCGTGTGGCTTCAAAGCGCGTCTCGAACGCCCGCCGGTTGAGCAGGCCCGTCAGGTAATCGGTTTCGGCCAGATTCGCCAGGTCCACGATCAGGCGGTCACGCTCGGCTTCCAGCCGCTTTTTGATGGCTGAATTCTCTTTCAACACGCGCAACGCGCTGAAGACTTCGTTCACTTCCCCCTGATATTTGCCCACGGGGATCGGCGCGGGCGAGGTCCCGTTGGCGATGGCGCTGATGATGCGCGTGGCCAGGCCGAACGGCCGGATGACCCGCCGCCGGAACTGAACCAGCGCCAATGCCAGCGCGGCGACGAGCAAGGCCGTGGCGGCCAGCGTCACCAGCAACAAGCGCGTCGCATCGGCGCGGTGCGATTCAATGCTCTGGCTGATGCTGTCGAGCAGGACGTCGCGAAACTGAGTGATCGAACCCATCAGCGGCACGTAGGTCGCCGCAAGTTCCTGGGTGCTGATCCGGACGCCTCCACCAGGAAGCGTGGCGTTCTGGCGGACGTGCTCCAGGTAGTCCAGCCCTTCGCCAAAATATCGCTGCCGCAATTGCGCGAAGATCAGTGACGCCATCAAATCAGGACGGGTTGAGATGCGCGAGTTGATCAGCGCCCAGAGCTCATCAATACGGCCGCGCACGCGCTCGATGCGGAACTGCTCGGTCTCGGTCAATTGACGGTGCTTGGTCAATGCGGGTGTGAATATCGATCCCAGCAATCCAGCTTGTTCGCGCAGTTCGCTAGCCAGCATGGCCAGCGACAGCACGCTGGGCGCATCCACTTCGTTGCGCATGGCGGTACCCACATTTCGGCCCATGCTGGCCTGCCATTGCGGAATGGTCTGGACCATGCCGCTGACGGTTTCCCAAACCACCTCACCGGTCAGTTGTTCGCGTGGCGTGGCGATCAACTGGTCGGCATTGCGTCGCGCCTGGAGCAGGGCTTGGCGGATGCGTAGGAGATCGACGCGCTCTTTCGCCTGTTCGGGGCGTAGCGGCGGGGCATACAGCGTCAGCAGTTGGTCGATGTGCGCGTCGGTCTTGGCGCGCGCGGCCTGCAATGCGTCTAGCGTGGATTGGGGTGCCGGAAGGTCGGCGCCCAGGGCTGCGTTCATGGGCCCGCGTTCCGCCGAGGCCAGTTCCACGATGCTGACCGTGGCGCGGACGACGGTGAAGGCGTCTCGCGCCTGTGATGAAGACGAATAGGTCTTCCAGTTCTGGAACAACAAAATGCCGGCCAGGATCGAGACCAGCAGGAACACGCCCAGTGCCAGTACCAAAAAATACCGTTCCAGGGACTTTGGAGCGAACGCACGGCGCGACATGCTGACGGACCAGGGAAGCAAAGCCATTGCTGCGCAGGATACTGTAATTACCCTTCTGCCGGGGTGGACTTTACCCAGGATGTCCGCAAACCGTTCAAGGCGGGAAATAGTATTTCACGTCAATACAAAGCATTGCACGGGAACGGTAAAAATCACGCCCATTGCAGGGAGAAGATCGCAATCTAGATCCCAATTCGTCCGAGGCTCGAGCGGGACGTCATGCGTCCATGCCTTGCGCGGAGTGAGTGACGACGCGGTTTCGCCCCTGCTGCTTGGCCGCATACAAGGCTTCGTCCGCCGCCTGGAATACCTGCCCGACGTCCAGCCCGGATGATGGCCATTGTGCGACGCCCGCCGACACGGTGATGCCATCCACGCCATGCAATGGTCGATCTGCCAGACGATTGCGTAGCCGCTCAGCGACCTGGGTTGCTTCTTTGGTGCCGGCATTGGGCAGCAGGATCAGGAACTCTTCGCCGCCATTGCGGCAAAGGATGTCCGATGGCCGTGAACAGGTCCGCATCAGTCGCGCCATGCCCCGTATCACCTCGTCACCCACCGTGTGGCCATACGTATCGTTGACGCGCTTGAAGTGGTCGATGTCCAGCGCCACCACTGCGAACGGCGTGCGTGACGCCTCCAGATGATCGACCGCATCCTGCGTGCCGCGTCGGTTGCGCAACCCGGTCAACGGGTCGGTGATGCTGGCCAGATTCAATTTTCCGATCGTTTCCTGCAAGCTGGTGAAGCTGCCGATCACGGCGCGCTTCAGACGCTCGGCTTCAAAGTACCAAGCCTTGACCGACTGCACGCGCTGCATCGCAACCGTCATGTCCTGGTGCTCAACGTTGGTGGCCAGTTGCGACAAGGGCAGGGAGATCAGGCGGGCACACCACCAGATCGCCAGCAGGAACGCCAGCGCCAGGGGCGCCGCGTAGCCGATCAGTGCCCAGATCAAGTCGTAGATCGGTTCCAGCGTCACGACGGCCGGCCGCTGCGCGATGATGCCCCAGCCGCTTAGGGGTTCAGGCGCATAGCCCGCCAGCATGTCGACGCCCTTGGTATTGATGACCCGCTGGGCGCCTGCCTGCCCGTGCGTGACCGCAGCCACCACCGGGTTGCGCATGACGTTTTCACCCACCCGGCTGGCGTCCATGTGATAAATCAGTTGACCGTCGCCGTCCACCACGAACAGATACGAGCCATCCTGGTAGTGATGCTTGCCCAGCAGGTCCTGCAAGACGCTTTCGTTGCGCAGATAGATCGTGCCCGCCAGAAAGCCCAGGTAGCGGCCTTCGTTGGTATAGATCGGATGCGACAGATTGATGAGCATGTTGCCGGCAATCGACACATACGGTTTGCTGATCACCGGCTGGCGGGCTTGTAGGGCCGCGCGGCTCCCGGGGCTGTCGACTCGCGTGCCCAGGAATGTCCGGAAGTTCTGCGTGGTGGCCAGAATGACGCCGTCGGCGCTGACGATACCGACTGAGTTGAAGCTGTCGGTCTGTTCCTGCACGCGCATCACTTCGGCGGCAAGCAGTTGTGGCGCGTCCATCTGCGTTGCCACATGGCGGGCGCTGTAGGCCAGTTGCTGTTGCGCGCCCTTCAGAAAGTTGCCGGTGCTTTCGGCCAGCTTGGCCGCGTACACCCGGTTTGACTCCAGCGTATTGGTGATGAGCTGATCGCGTTGGATGCGGTAGCTGGCGTACAGGGCGTTTGCTGTTGCAGCGACGGCACTGAACACGGTGAGCGCGAGCACGAGCCCGCGTAGGTTGATTCGCATGGGGATCAGGGCGGACTCAGTGGCCAGGGCTGGCGCGGCGCGAGGCCGCTAGTGGAAGGAGAGGGCGCGATGCCGGGGGCCGGTCAAGCGCAGACAACGGTGATTGTAAACATGACAAAGATCTTTCATCCGTGTCGTCGCAGCGATTGCGACACCGGCCGCAGCGATCTATTGTCCGTCCGTATCCGGATCGTCCAGCAAGCGCGCCGCGGGCGACCGGGCGGCGGCGCCGGCGCGGAAGTAGCCCATCACCGTTGCCACGCTGGCGTGGCCGGTCATGGCCATGGTGTCGCCCAGCGGCACATTGCGCCGGCCGGCCTCGGTGACGAAACCCGAACGCAGGCTGTGGGCCGAAAATTCGCCTTCCAGGCCCGCCAGTTTGCAGCGTTCCAGCACGATGTCGCGCACCGCGGCGGCGGCAAGAGGTTCCCCGATGACGTCGCCACGCCGCACGCGACGAAAGATCTGGCCCTGGCGAATGCCGCTTGCGGCCAGCCATGCGTCCAGCGCCAGCGCAGCCGACCCGATGATGGGCTTTTGGTCGTCAGCGCGTTGGGTGCCGGCCTGATTGGTCTTGGAGTGGGCCAGCGTGTAGAGAAAGCCCTCTGGGGTGCGTACGGTGTTCTCCACGGTGGCGCGCACGACTTCTGAGCGGCGCCTGCCGCCACTTGCCCAGGCGAACAGCAACAGGGCGCGGTCCCGCATTCCCCGCAGCGTGTCGTCGCACGTAGCCAGCAGCGCCTCCAGGGGCTCGCGGGTCAGCGCTTCTTTCTTGGCGGGCGCCATGCCGCGCCGGGCGTAGGCGCGGCGAGTCTTGGCCAGCAATTCTCGCACCGCTGCTGCGTGGCACGGATTGGGGTGTCCGAGCAGCTCATGCGCTTTGGACAGCACGGACAGCCGTTGCAGCAACGTGTTCAGGCTGGGTGCGCCAAGCCTGCCTTTCGCCTTGAGACGGACGAGCTCCTGATCCAGCGCCAAGGGCAGTTCCCATTTCAAGCCGTGGTCCGTCGACCGCTGGGCGTGGTCCACGACGAACTGGATCACGGCGGCCTCGGGCAGGGGCAGGGTGAAGGGTTGGCCATAGCGAAGTTCAAACCAGGCCGTCCAGTACCGGATGGCAGCGCGATAGCTGGCTGCGGTGTTCGCCGAGCTGCCTTCACGCATCAGGCTGCGGGCCGCGGCGTCAGCCTGGGTGTCCAGCGCGTGCGGGTCCAGCAAAGGCAGCGAGGCAAGCAGGGTTAGCCGCATCGGGGGAGGGGTTCGGAACGTGTCATCAGCGGCCTCATTTTATGGCAAAGGGCCAGCGCGTGAAGGGCGCCGCCGTCCCGCTTCCATTAGGGCCTCCAGGATGGGGCATGGGGGTTGATGCTCGCCTGGCAGCGCCTGCGCCAATCGCGTCAGAACCTGCCGTGGCGCTTGGCCGCCCCGCCACAGGGATAGCAACTGGGCAGTCTCGTTCATGCCAAAACCCAGGACGTGTGTTTGCCTGACGAAACGCAGGATGTGGACGTCTTCCTGCGTATAGCGGCGGCCAGCTGCGTTGGCGCGTCTGGCGCCCGCCAGCAGGCCGCGCGCCTCGCAGTGGCGCAGCAACCGTTCAGAGACATCCGCGCGTGCGGCGGTCTCTTCGAGTCCCCACTGCGGTTCGTTGCCAGGGGCCGCCGTTCGCGGCGGGGTTGCCTCGGCGTGCCGGGCGTGAATAGGGTCGTTCATATGGGCTCCTTGGCCGTTGAATCCAATCTGGAGCGTCGTGCCTCACCTGGGGGGAAGGTCAAGCCCTCCGCAAAGATCGGCCCACCTGTTCTGGGCCGTTTTTCGCGCGGACACCCGGTTTTACGCCTCGATGATGTGTGTTTTATTAGAAATTACATAAAACATATGTATGCTGTATGATATCTAACAGATAAAACGAATTAGTCACGATAAGGTTCCATTATCGTGACTAATTAAGCATCACATCACCCGAGAATCGTGGAGCGTGGGCCATGGCCACAGGAATTACCGAAACCGACGTCTGGACCGCTGCCGATGCACTGCTTTTGGAAGGCGCCCGCCCAACCATTGAGCGGGTGCGGCAAAAAATCGGGCGGGGTTCGCCCAATACGGTCAGTCCGCATCTAGAGACGTGGTTCCGGGCATTGGGCGCGCGGATCAAGGATCCCGGCGCTTTCGCCGCCGCGCCGGCGATTCCCGATCCGGTCAGCCAGGCTGCCAGCCATTTCTGGGAGACCGCACTGGCCGAAGCGCGCGCCGAGCAGGCCGAGACGTACCGCAAACGCTGGGAAGAGCTGGCGGAAGCTGGCGAACGGTTGGCCGCCGATGCCGAACAGTTCCAGCAACGCGAAATCCAGCTGGCCAATCGCGAACATGATTTGCAAGAGGGCCTGAAGGTCGTGACTGCCCAGTTGGCCACCACTGAAGACCGCCTGCGGGCGGCGGAACAGCAGGTGCGCCAGCGGGATGACCAGATCAAGCGCCATCAGCAACAGCTGGAAGACGCACGCGGCGCCGTTCAAACACTGCTGACGGAAGCCGAGAAAGCGCGCGGCGCGCATGCCCAGGCAATGGAAGCCATCGAAGCGCGCCACACCTCGCACGAACGGCGCTGGATGACCGAGCTGGACAGCGAACGTGGCGTGGCCAAGAAACTACAGGCACGCCTGGACGAGGCTCAAGCCGCCACGCAGCGGCAAGTGAGCCAACTGCAAGCGGCGCTGACCGACGCGCAGGAGGGTGCGCGAGCAGCGGAACAGGGCGCCCAGGCGCTGCGCGCCGAGGCCGCCGCCGCCCAGCAACGGCACTTCATCGCTGAACGCACGGCAAGTGATGCATTGAGGGCAGCGCAGCAACGCCAGGCCACATTGGAAACTCGCCTGGCTGCTGCCGACACGCAATCGACGGCGCTGCTGGCGCAACTGAATCAAAAAGATGCCCAGATGGCGGAACTGACCCGGCATCTGATGACGCTGGCCAAGGAAAGCGTGGAAAAAGGATCCTCCGCACCACCCGCGACCACGGTCGGCGCCGAGTAGATCCAGGGCGGCATGCCGACGACTTTCGGCGGCATGATTCAACTCTCCGAGGATGTCGGATAAAGCTCTCGATTGGGGGGGCTTCCTGTATGAGCTCGCCCGTTCGTAGGGGAACGTATCTACAGACCTGTCAGTGGACTATGTCGATCGTCCAGGGGAACTGCCCGCATGACGTCCTCCGCCCCCATTCCCGTACCCCGGTCTTAGCAAAATCAACGGAATTCTTTGGTTCCGAGTCCCCATCGCTAAGGACCTAAAGGCAGTCACCAACTCCTACCCGCTCAACCTATTGCCGTCACTCCAGGGATTGCGGAGATTCTCGCAGCCGCGATCAGCACAGCGTTTTGGGGGGGGCGAGCTAGGCCAGCACTTGGCAGTAGCGGAGCGAGAGCAAACCTATGCTGGGACGCTTGCCATAACCCAAGGTTTAGGCAACTACCCGCAGGGAGAGGGCGATGCCAACGCCGTCGCCAGGCATATGAGTTTGCCGTCGGTGGATTGAGAGGGACAGGACACTAGATTCAGATTCGTCTGATTTCTTTTCCGCCCAAGTTCTTCTAACTTTAGCGACGAAGATTCCGCTGTAGAACGGCACAAGTAGACGCATTTCGCCCTGCTGCGGCAGAGCAAGTAACTAAAAATATCTAATAAAGACAAAACAGCGCGATTCTGTAGTGAGACATACGTATGGGAGTTGCTTGGTTCGGGCGAGGGAGAGGGCTGGCCGCAGTCGCCGTGATCGGTTCTTCGGCAGCCGTTTTTGCTCAGCCGCTGCCCGATGGCGGCCGCGCCGCCGAAATCCAGCGCCGGCAGGAACTTGAAATCGATGCACAACGCCAGCGGGCCGCTGAACGCCCCGACGTCCTGACGCCCGAAGGCCAGCCTGCCGCAAAAGCCCTGCAATTTCCGGCTGAGACTCCCTGCTTCGTCATCAAGCAACTGGTTTGGGACGGCGCGCAGCCGCCCGCATTCGTGTTGCAAGCTAGCCGCGCGGTGGTGGATCACTGCGTGGGCGGCCAAGGCTTGCGGACATTGCAGGAATACCTGACCGGTGAATTGATCGACAGCGGCAGGGTGACCGCTCGTGTGCTGGTGCCCGAACAATCGTTGGCGGAGGGCAGGCTGACGCTGCGCTATGTGTCGGGACGCATATCCGGCGTCAAAGGCGAAAACACCGTTGGCTGGTGGCGTACGGCGGTGCCGACGGGCCCGGGCGGCGAACTGAACCAGCGCGATCTGGATCAGGCGTTGGAGAATATTCGCCGGCTGGGCGGTCAGGCAGACGCGACGATAGACGTGGCGCCCGGCCCCGAACTGGGCGATTCGGACATTGTCATCCGTCCTGGCTCCGGCAAGCGCTGGCACGGTTATGTTGGCGGCGACAACGGTGGCATGGATGCCATCGGCAAATATCAGGTCAATGCCGGGCTGACACTGGATTCACCGTTGTTCCTATATGACCAATTGTCGGTGTCCTGGAACAGCAATGCGCGGTGGCGCGACTCAAATTCAAACACCCGTGCGGCGTCCCTGAACTACAGCATTCCCTTCGGCTATTGGGCGTTCTTCGCGGGCGCCAGCAAGTCAAGCTACCGGCAGACCGTGGCGGGCTTCGATGAACCCATCATCTACGGCGGCACCACCAAGCAAGTGCAGGCGGGCGTTTCCGTCGTGCCCTATCGCGGCCCCTCCTACAAGGGCACGTCGTCCTTGACGCTGCTGCGCAAGCGCACCACCAGCACGCTTAACGACGTAGACATCGACGTGCAGCGGCGCGACGTCACGGGCTACGAGTTCAACCTGGGACACCGCCACTATCTGGGCCGGGCAGTGCTGGACGTGGGTGGGGGCGTGCGCGGCACACTGGCGGGGCTGTCGGACAGGCCTGGCTATGTCTACGGTGATCCGGACTGGAACGGCCGCAGCACGATTCTCTCGGCGAATGCAGGCCTGCATCTGCCGTTCGAACTGGCGGACCAGCCCTGGGCTTACCTGGTGAACTGGCAGATCCAGCATGCCAAGACCCCGATTGTGCCGTCCGATTACTTCACCATCGGCAATCGTTACGCGGTACGGGGTTTTGACGGGCAGTTGACGTTGGCTGCCGAGGACGGCTGGACGCTTCGCAATGACTTGTCGCTAGGCCTGGACAAGCTCTTGCATGTGCCAGGCCATCAGTTGTACGCGGGCTTGGACGCAGGCCGCGTGGGCGGTCCGTCTGCCGCGTCGCTGTCCGGTCGCACGCTGGTCGGCGCCGTCGCCGGGCTGCGCGGGCGGGTCGGCCTGCCCTATGTCAATGCCAGCTACGACCTGTCAGCTGGCTGGCCCTTGAAAAAGCCTGAATCCCTGAAGACCGCCTCGACCGTGTTCGCGGCAGTCCTGATGTTCGAGTTCTGATCTCATTTCCACCGGATGCGCATGATGTTCAAACTACGCTCTCTGATTGTCTGGTCCGTTGTCTTCGCGCAGATCTGGTCGCCGGTGTTGGCGCAGACCTTGCCGATCTCGGTGGACAAGAGCGTGCCTGGCGCCAAGCCTTCGGTGGGCGTCAACAATGGCGTACCCGTCATCAACATCGCGCCGCCTTCGGCCGGCGGCGTATCCAACAACCGTTACACGCAATTCAACGTTGGTCCGTCGGGCGCCGTGCTCAACAACAGCGGCGGCGCCAGCCAGACGCAACTGGCGGGCCAGGTGGGCGGCAACCCCATGCTGGGCAATCAGCGCGCCAGCACCATCCTGAACCAGGTCACCGCGCCCAATCCGTCCCAATTGCTCGGCATCCTGGAAGTGGCCGGCAACCGGGCCAACGTGATCGTCGCCAATCCCGCGGGCATCACCTGCAATGGCTGCGGCTTTCTCAACGCCGATCGCGCCACCTTGACCACGGGCAAGCCGCAGGTCGGCGCCGACGGCGGCATCGGTTTCGACATCGCCTCCGGCAAGATCCGCGTCGAAGGCGCGGGGCTGAACGGCACCAACCTGAGCCAGGTGGACCTGCTGGCGCGCACGCTGGAAATCAATGCAGACGTCTGGGCCGACCGGCTCAACGTGAGCGCGGGCGCGGCCCGGGTGGATTACGCATCCGGCGCCGTTTCCGCTCAGGTGGGCGACGGCGCGGTGCCCGAGGTCGCCCTGGATAGCGCGGCGCTGGGCGGCATGTACGCCAACAGCGTGCGCCTGATCGGCACTGAGGCCGGGGTGGGCGTGAACATCGGCGGCAATCTGGTCGCCCTGACCGGCGACCTACAGGTAAACGCCGCAGGCGATGTCCGCATCGCCCCGCGCGCCACCGTGCAGGCGGCGGGCAATCTGCGCGTGGACAGCGGCCGTGATCTGGCCGTGCAGGGCGCGGCGCAGGCCGGCGGAACCGCCGCGCTCGCCGCAGTGCGCAACGTCTCGGTCCAGGGCGCCGTCGCGGCGGGCGGGGCCTTGAGCGTGGCGGCCGGCGGTGACGCCGTCGTCGGCACGCAGGGCAGCCTGCGGACGCAAGGCGCCTTGCGCATGGCGGCCGGCAAGGATCTGTCGCTGTCGGGCAATTTGCTGACCACCGATCAGAATGTGAGCGCGACCTCTGGCCGCAACCTGAAGGTGGCGGGCCAGGCGGTCGCGCCGCAGCCGGGCCAGGGCGGGACCGGCGGCAATGCCGGCGGAAACGGCTCCGGCACGGGTACGGGTTTCGGCGCGGGGACGGGAAACACTGGCAGTGAATCCGGTAAAACGCCGGATCCCGTCACGCCCGGTGGGCAGGGCGGCGGCGCATCCATGGCGGCAGGCATCGTGTCCGCAAAGGAAGGCGTCACGTTGCAGGCGGGTCATGACCTGGTGTTGCCGAATCAGGTATACGCGTCCGGCACGTTCCAGGCGCAGGCTGGCGCGAATGTCGTGTCCGATGCCGGGGGGCAGTTGCAGTCGGCACGCGGCATGACGATACGGGCGGGCGAGGCCGTCGCGCTGGCCGGAGCGGCCTTGACGGATGGTGCGCTGGCCATCGAGGCCTCCCGAGACTTACGCCTGGACGGTAGCGCGCTGGCCTATGGCGGCGCGCTTAACCTGAAGAGCGGGGGCGATTTGCGCCTGGGCGATTCCAGCAAGGCGCAGGGCACGCGCGTCGGACTGGACGCGGCGCGCGATCTGCGGGCCGGCGGCGAACTGGTGTCCGAGAGCGCGGTAGAACTCAAGGCGGGACGCGATGCCGCGGTAGGTGCGCGAGTGCTGGCGCGCGGCGATATGGATGTGCGTGCGCAAGGTGCCGCAGCGGTGACCGGACAGCTGGAATCGCTAGGCCGCGCGCGGCTGCAAGGAGGTGACGGCGCCACGCTGACGGGCAGCATGAGCGGCAATCAGGGCGTGGAGCTGCGCGCGGGCGGGCCGCTCGTCGTCAGCGGCACGGCCGGCGCGGCCCAAGGGGCGTTGATCCTGGCGTCGGACGGCGACCTGACCGTGGGCGGCAGCGCGCAGGCAGGCGGCGCGGTGACGCTCAGCACGAGGGGCGCGTTGAACGTGGCCGGTACCGTGTCATCCCTGGCCGGGCTGACGGCCCAGGCCGCGGGCGATGCCACCGTCAACGGCAAGCTGCTGGCCGGCGGCCCGTTGCTGCTGGACGCAATAGGGCGGGTGGCGGCGGGCGCGGACTCGCGCCTGCAATCGGAAGGTGCGATGCAAGTGCGCGCTGGGAACGACCTGGCCCTGGCAGGCATGGCGGAAACCAATGCGGGCCTGAACGTGGACGCGGGCCGTGACCTGCGCGTGGACGGCGCCGCCTTGGCCTATGGCGGCGAGTTGTCTCTGAACGCAGGTAACGGTTTGCAGCTGGGCAGCGCCAGCCGTGCGCAGGGCGAAGGCGTGGCGGCGCGTGCCGGTGGCGATCTACAGGCGGATGGCGCAATGACCGCGCGTGGTGATATCGCGCTGAACGCCGGCCGCGATGCCAGCCTGGGCGGCAAAGCCGCGGCCACGAATGACGTGACACTCGAAAGCGGCCGCAATCTGGCCGTTGCGCAGGGCGCCCAACTGGACGCCGAAGGCAAAGCGGAACTCAAGGCGGGGCAGGATGCGGCGGTGGTGGGCACCGTGCGCAGCAACAACGGAAACCGCATCGAAGCCGCCGGCGCCTTGCGGCTGGACGGCGAAACCTCGGCGGTTTCGGGCGGGATCAATCTGCTGGCAGGAAGTGGCCTGACGGTGGGCAGCCAGGGCAAGGCGCAGGCAGGCGGCGCGTTGCGCGGCGAAAGCGGTGGCGCCTTGACGGTGGACGGCGAACTGGCCAGCCAGGGGGCGTTGACCCTGGTATCGGCGGGCGGCGCAAAGGTGGGCGGACAACTTCTCTCCGGCGATACCTTGTTGCTGCATGCAGGCACGAATTTGCAGACAGGCCAAGCCGCGCAACTGCAATCGTCCAAGAACATGACGTTGATCGCGGGTCAGGACGCCAGCTTGGCGGGCACGGCCTTGAGTGACGGCGGCATCGCGATCGACGCGGTGCGCGGATTGCGCGTGGACGGCAGCGCGCTGGCCTACGGCGGCGGATTGGCAATGAACGCCGGCAGCGATCTGCTGCTGGGCGATGCCAGCAAGACGCAGGGCAAGGGTGTTGCCGCCCTGGCGACGCGGGACCTCATCGCCGGCGGCGAGATGGTGTCGGTAGGATCGGCCACCCTGACCGCCGGCCGCGACGCGATGTTCGGCGCCAGGCTCAGCGTCGATGGCGACTTGACGCTGCGTGCGCAGGACAAGGCGAAGCTCACGGGCCAGGTCGAAACGACGAGGGGGGCCAGCCTGCTGGCCGGGGGCGACGTGGCCTTGTCGGGCAGCCTGCTGAGTAACCAGGGCACCGATGTACGCGCCGGAGGCGCGCTGGATATCAGCGGCACGGCCGGCGCGTCCCAAGGCGCGTTGACCCTGGCCGCTGAGGGCGACATGGCGGTGGGCGGCAGCGCGCAGGCGGGCGGGCCGTTGTCCATGATCGCAAAGGGCGCGCTGAGCGTGGCGGGCACGGCGTCGTCGCTGGCCGGATTGACGGCTCGAGCGGGAACGGACGCCACGGTCACGGGCAAGCTGCTGGCCGACGGGCCGCTGCTGCTGGAAGCAATGGGACAGTTGCTGGCGGGCGCCGACTCGCGCCTGCAATCCGAGGATGACATGGCCTTGCGTGCCGGTCAGGACCTGATCCTTGCCGGCAAGGCCGAAACCAATAAGGGCCTGACGCTGGAGGCCGCGCGCGATCTGCACGCGGATGGTGCGGCGCTGGCCTATGGCGGCCTGCTGACGATGGATGCAGGCAACGACCTGCGCTTGGGCAACGCCAGCCGCACGCAGGGCAATGGCGTGACGGCGCGCGCCACCGGCGATTTGCTGGCGGACGGCGCGATGGCGTCGCGCGGCGACATCCTGTTGACCGCGGGACGCGACGCGCGCGTCGATAGCAAGGCCGCGGCCACTGGCAACCTGTCGTTGCTCGCCGGGCGCGATCTCGCCATGGGCACGACCGCGCAATGGGATGCCGAAGGGGCGTCGCAGGCCCGGGCCGGCAATGATATGACGCTGGCCGGTGCATGGCGCGGCAACGGCGACATGGCCATGACCGCCGCAGGCAAGCTGTCCGTCGATGGCGCGCTTGCCGCCAACGACGGCCGCCTGAGTCTGGACGCCGGAGGCCACCTGTCGATGAGCGAACTTGCGCGGGTGGCGGCAAAGGGGCCGGTCAATGTGTCGACGCTTGGCGACCTGCGCGTGGCGGGCGCGCTCAGTTCGCTGGATGCCTTGACCATGCAGGCCGCGCGTACCGCGACCTTGGCGGGACAGATCTACGCGGTGCGCGGCCTGGACATGACCGCGGGCCAGACGTTGACGGCCGCGGCCGGTTCGCACCTTCAATCCGACGCGGCGATGACGCTGCGGGCGGGGCAGGACCTGAACCTTGCAGGCACTGCGCTGGCCGAAGGCGGCATGGCGCTGGACGCCGCGCGCGACCTGCGCGTGGACGGCAATGCGCTCGCCTATGGCAGTGCGCTGAACCTGAAGAGCGGCAACGATATGCGGCTGGGCGCCGCCAGTCAGTTGCAAGGCAAGGGCGTGCAGGCCGAAGCCGGCCGCGATCTGGCGTTGGACGGCATCCTTGTGTCCTCCGCCGATGCGGAGTTGCGCGTGGTGCGCGACGTCCGCGTGGACGGAAGACTGGGCGCCGACGGCGCGCTGGATTTCAGTGCAGGGGGCAACATGCTCCTCGGCGCAGCGGCGCAGCTCGATGCCTCGGAGCAGGCGCGATTGGCGGCTGCGGGCAATCTGGAACTGGCCGGGGCCGTGCGCGGCGACAAGGGCGCGCGCCTGGAAGCTGGCGGCCGGATGGATCTGTCCGGCACGGCCGCGTCGGCCAACGGTACGCTCGATCTGATCACGGGCCTGGACATGGCACTGTCGGCCGGTAGCCGGGCGCTGGCGGGCGGCGTGCTGCAAGCGCGCGCAGGCGGCACGCTGTCGGCGGCGGGCACGGTTTCCTCGCTGGCGGACGTGATACTGGACGCGGTCTCCGACCTCAGCCTTGCTGGTCAGAGTCTGGCCGCGGGCAAACTGACGATCCTGTCCGGCGGTGCGCTGGCTACCGCGGCGGATTCGCGCCAGCAGGCCGATGGCTCGGTCGACGTGCGGGTCGACAGCGCGACGCTGGCCGGCATGCTGGTGGCGGGGCAATCCGCGACACTGCAAATCGACAAGGAGCTGTCGGTGGATGGCACGGTTCTGGCCGATGCGGGAGCGCTCAAGGCCAGCAGCGGCGGCGCCATCACGCTGGGCAGCCAAAGCGCGCTGCAAGCGGGCGGGTTGCTGCAGGCGCAAGCTGGCGGCAAGCTGCTGGCGAACGGCACGATCTCCGGCCAGCAAGACATCGTTCTGAAGGCCGGCACGGACGCTGAGCTGAACGGCAAGACAGTGGCCAATGACAGTCTCAGCGCCGATGCGGGCGGCAATCTGACCATCGGCCAGGCGGGCCTGGCCCAGGGCAGCGGCGGGCTGCTGCTGAACGCAGGCCAGGACATGCGCATCGCCGGCACGGCGGGCACCGCAGCGGGGGCGGGGGGCGGCGGCGCGCTGCAAGCTCAGGCGGGCCGCGACCTGTTCATCATGGGCACGGCGACCGCGGGCTCGCCCATCGTCCTGGGCGCCTTGCGCGATATTCGCATCGACGGCATCGCTACCGCGCTCGAAGGCGGCCTGACTGCCAATGCAGGCGAGAACCTGCGCGTTGGCACGGCCGGCAGAATGCAGGCCTCGGGAGACCTGAGCGCCAGCGCAGGCGCACACCTGGACGCCGACGGCGTCATTGCCGCCGGCGGCGGCCTGACGCTTACCGCAACCGGCGACGCCCACTTGGGTGGCGTCGTGGCCGCGTTGGGCGAGAGCGTGGCGGGAAATGCCACGATCACGGCCGGACGCGACCTGATCGCGAAGCAAAATGGCCAGGTCCAGGCCGCGGGTACGTTGACTGCCCGCGCTGACCGCGACCTGTACGCGGCGGGCGCCCTGAGCTCGGTGGGTGACATGGCGCTGGCCGCCGCGCGCGATACTCGCGTGGACGGCACCGCCGCCACCGACGCGGACCTGACGTTGACGGGCCGTGACATCGCGGTCGGCGCCACCGGTCTGGCGCAGGCCGGTCGCAATCTGATCGCCACCGCCCAAGATTCGCTGCAAGCCGCCGGACGCCTGCTGGCGGGCGGCGCGCAATCGCTAACTGCGGGCGACCGCATGACGGTGGACGGCACGGTCGCCGCCTTGCAGGGCGACCTGTCCTTGCACGCGCAGGGCGGCGATCTCTCGCTGGGGGCGGATTCGCGCCTCCAGGCGGGAGGATCGCTGACCGCGCAAGCGAGTGGCGCGTTGAGCGCCTTCGGCGCGGCGGCGGCGGAACAAAGCATGACGCTGCGGGCAGGCACGGACGCAACGTTGGGCGGGATTGCCGCTACGCAAGCAGGCGACCTCATCGTCAACGCCGGCGGCAAGCTCTCTGTCCTGGAGGACGCCCGCTTGCAGGCGGGTGCGGCGCTGGAATTGAGCGCCGGCGGCGCGCTGAGCAACGCCGGCGTCGCTTCGGCGGGCACGGGTGCCCGCCTGTCGGCCGGATCCATGCTGGACAACACGGGGTCGGTATTGGCGGGCGGCGATCTGGTAGCCACCACGTTGGGGCAACTCTCCAACGCCGGCCGTTTCGTCGCTGGCGTGAGCGCCGATGGCTCGCTCAGTCTGCCGGGCAGCATTGCGCTGACGGCCGGATCCATCGTCCATCGCGGCACCAGCCTGGCCGGCAAGGATGTGACCTTGTCCGCGGGCGGGCTGGATTTGGCGGGCGGAAAACTGTCCGCGGTCGGCAAGCTTGCCCTGGCGACACCGGGCAACATAGACACCAGCAATGCCGTCGTGCAGGGGGCAACCCTGGACATCACCGGCGCCCATCTGCGTAACCAGGGCGGCAAGCTGACCGCGACGGGCGACGCCGCGATCAAGCTGGGCGGGCAACTCGACAGCACCGGCGGGCTGATTGCCGCAGCCGGTGACGCGCACATTGGAGCCGCAAGCATCGTCAACCGCGACGGCACGCTGGCCGCCCGAGATCTCACCGTTACCGCCTCCGGCGCAATCGATAACCGCGGCGGCCTGATCCAGGCAGACAACGCGCTGACCCTGAACGCGGCCAGCCTGGACAACAGCGGTACGCTGGGCGCCACGGACGCGCCGCCCAAGGGGGTGCTGGGCAAGGTGGTCTCCATCGTGGCGGACCGCGTCAACAACCAGGCGGGCTCCATCGAGGCAATCGAGGACCTTACCCTGACCGCCAAGGAATTGGACAACACAGGCGGCGAAGTCGCCTCGCAGGGCAACGCCAGCATCATCGCCGACACGCTCAAGAACGCACAGGGCAAGGTGCAGGCGGGCAAGAACCTGACGGTCATTACACAGGTGCTCCAGGGGCTGGGCACGCTGCAATCGGCGGGCGACCTGTCGTTCCAATACGCCGGATCCTTGAACCAGGAAGGCGACATCGCCAGCGGCCGCGATTTGAATCTGTCGGTAGGCGGCGCGATGGACAACCGCGCCAAGATCACCGCCGCCCGCGACCTGAGCATCTTGGCGGATTCGCTGAACAACCAGGCTTCCGGAGCGTTGCTGGCCGGCGGCGTGAACACCATCAAGGTGGCGCAGGGCCTGAACAACGCTGGGCTGATCGACGGCGCCTCGACCCGCATCACCGCAGGCAGCCTGGACAATACGGGCCGCATTTATGGCGATGCCGTCGCGATCCAGGCAGGCTCGCTGGTCAACGGCGCGGGCGCGGGCGGCGGCGCCGTCATCGCCTCGCGCGGCAGCATGGACCTGGGCGTGGGCTCGCTGGTCAACCGCGATCACGCGCTGGTCTACACGGGCGCTGACCTGCGCATCGGCGGCGCGCTGGATGCCGCCGGCCGTGCCACGGGCCAGGCAGTTTCCCTGCTGAACGCCTCGGCCACTATCGAGGCTGCCGGCAACGCCAACATCTCGGCGGCGTCCATCCGCAACCAGAACGATCGCTATGTCAGCGAAACGGTGCAGGTGTCGTCCACACCCAAGGTGTACTTCACGCCAGCGGGCACCACCGATATGTATGACGCCGAAACGAACTGGCTGTGCGATGAAGTGACGCCCATGTGCAGCAAGGATCCGGCCTGGCTGGACGACGATCCGGAGCGCATGTTCCTGCTGCCGTCGGCCACGTATCCGGCGTCGCAGTACGGCCCCCCGTTTGACTACGCGCCTTCCTACAAAGGGAAGGCGGGGAAGGATGCACCGATTGCTCCGGCGCGCATCGCGAATCTGCGTGAATGCCTGGCAAGCGGCGTCAATACCGAGAATTGTGTCGGGAAGACGCGCTATGCGCCGGGAGACAAGATCTGGTCGGTATTCGGCGTGCCACCGCCCGAGGGCAATATTCCGCCGATGGTCGAGTCGTGCCGAGGCGTGCAGTGCGAAATGGTGTCCACGCCGGAACGCGACGCAGCGATCGCGCGAGACGAGAGCCGACACGACCTGCTGGACGCGCGCATTCGCGCTTTCAACGCCGACTTCAGCAATCGCCTGGTCGGCACGTTCACCTATTACCGCGTGCAGGAGACCGTCACCGAGACCCGTACCGTTTCTTCCGACCCCGGCAAGATCCTGTCGGGCGGAGCCATGACGCTCACCGGCTCGGTCACCAACGACAAGAGCCAGATCGCCGCAGGCGGCGCGCTCATCGTGGCCGGTCCCGCCATCAACAACATTGGCGCGGGCGGCGAACGCACCGTCACGCGAGTCGGCACCGCCACGGTGACCCAGGCGCGCTCGAGAGACCGCAAGGAATACGCCAGTGCGTACAACGCCACCCTGGCCGGCCAGCCCATCGAGCTTCCGGTCGGCACGTCTGAGGGATACGTCACAGTCAAGCTCGACGGTTCCGCGCCTGGCGCCAGCAACGGGGGAAGCGGACCCGGGCCGGTGCTGGTCGCCAGCGTCGACCTGCCCGGCGGAACGGTGGTGCGCACCGTCTCCAACCCGGCCGGCATTCCGGACAGTCAGCTCTACACCGTCAACGGCCGGCCGGATGCGCCCTACATCGTCGCCACCGATCCGCGTTTCGTCGGGCAGCGGCCCACCGTCTCCAGCGATTACTTGCTCGACCTGTTGACCCAGCCCGGCGCGCTGCCGGGCACCATCATCGGCGGCGGCGCCGGTTCTGGCGGCGGCCTTGACGGCCTGCGCCAGGACGGTCAGGTTGGCGCCGGACCCGTCAACGTCGGCGCGGGCGCCGGCTCGGTCTCGGGTGCGGGCCAGGGCGGCGCCATGGTCGGCGTCAGCGGCAGCCTGGACGGCCAGCGTCTGGACGTACAGGGCGCATCCGGCCCGACCGGCGCCACGCTGGGCGCGGGTGGCGCACTCTCGACTGACGGCGCAGCCGCCGTCGCCGGCGGCAATAACCTGTCGGGCGCGCGCCTGGGCAGCTGGGACTCCCTGGTTCCCCCGGGCGCCAAGTTCCTGACGCCTTCTGGCCAGCCCAAGCGCCTGGGCGACGGCTTCTACGAGCAAAAGCTGGTGTCTGATCAAATCCTGGCCACCACCGGCCAGCGCTTCCTCGACAACTACTCAGACAACGACAGCCAGTACAAGACCCTGCTCGCCGCCGGCGCGCAATTTGCCCGCGACAACGGCATCCAGCTTGGCGTCGCTCTGACCGAGGAGCAGCAGCGCCACCTGGCGACCGACCTGGTCTGGCTGGTGGAGCAGAGCGTCACGTTGCCCGACGGCACCACCGAAAGCGTGCTCGTGCCCCAGGTCTACCTGCTGGTCCGCGACGGCGACCTCAAGGGCGATGGCACGCTCATGGCCGGCGGGGACGTCAAACTGGCGGCCGAAGGCGACATCGTCAACAGCGGCACCATCGGCTCGCGCGACGCCACCGTCATGACGGCGGGCAACATCGTCAACCAGGCCGGCGGCCTGATCCAGGGATCCACCGTCGACCTTGCAGCGCGCGAAGACCTGACCAACCTGGTCTCGCTGATCAAGGGCGACAACGTTGCCTTGAAGGCGGGACGAGACATCGCCCTTACGTCGACCGCGGCCTCAGAGGACTTCGGCAGCACCTGGGGCTCGCACATCAGCGGCGTAGCCCGCGTGGATGCCGGCAACCTCAGCATGCAGGCCGGGCGCGATATCACCCTGACTGCCGCGCAGGTCTCCGCCCGCGACGATGCGCGCCTACAGGCAGGCCGCGACATCGCTTTGGAGACGCTTACCGAAAGCCACGGCGAATCCCTGGTCTTGAACGCCAAGAACCGCCACGACTTGAGCACCAGCACGGAGATCGGCTCGGCCCTCGCCGCGGGCGGCAACCTCACGATGATCGCGGGCCAGGACGTCACTGCGCGTGCGGCCGACGTCACCGCTGGCAAGCAGCTCGCCGTGGGAGCCGGGCGCGACATCAAACTGATCGCTGGCGCAGAAACCGGATCGGCTTACGACGAGGTCCGCTACAAGACCACGGGCTTCCTTTCGTCCAAGACCACCCACACCAAGACGGCCCTCGATTGGGAGCAGTCCTTGGCGACGACCTTCACCGGCGACACTGCCGTGCTGATGGCCGGACGCGACCTGACCGTGGCGGGCTCGAACGTCGGCGCGCAGAAGGACTTGGTGATGTCGGCCGACCGCGAGGTCAACATCCTGGCCGGCCAGAACGCCGAGGACGGCTATGACTACAAAATGGTCAAGAAGTCGGGCTTTGGGGCGATGGGCGGCTTCAGCTATGGCACCAGCCAACAGACGGATTCGCTGGATAGCAAGAAGGTCTACCACAACGCCAGCACCGTCGGCAGCGTCGAAGGCGATGTGCTGATCAACGCCGGCAATGCCCTGAACATCATGGGCAGCAACGTCATCGCGCGGCAAGGCGACATCACGCTGATCGGCAAGGAAGTCAACATCGGCGCGGTGTTGGATACCACGCAACAGAAGGAATTCCACGAGATCAAGCAGACGGGGGTGACGCTTACCGCCAGCAATCCCATGGTCAGCGCGGTGCAGACCGGTGCTCGGATGGCTGACGCTGCGGGCAGGACGGACAACGCCGTCATGAAGGGCCTGGCAGGCGCCACGACTGCCTTGGCAGCCGCCAATGCCTATGACGCGGTTCAGGTGGCGGGCAACGTCAAGGACGCTAGCGCAGTCGACAAAGCGGGCGGCGTCAGCATCAAGCTCAGCCTGGGCACCAGCAAAAGCAGCAGCACGACCGACCGTAGTTCGTCCAGCGCCTCCGGCTCGACGGTTGCGGCCGGCAAAGACCTGACTATCGTCGCGCAAGGGGCGGGCAAGGACTCGGACATCACCGTCACGGGGTCGAACCTATCTGCGGGCAACAACGTGGTGCTCAAGGCCGAAGGCGACATCGTGCTGCAAGCGGCGCGCAATGCGTTCGAGCAGAAGACGGACAGCAAGAGCAGCAGCGCCAGCATCGGCATCGGCTATTCGACCGGTGGCCAGCAGAACGGCTTCACCCTTGAACTGGGCGCCTCGGTCGGCCGGGGCAACGCCAACGGCCGCGATGAAAGCTGGACCAACAGCAACATCACGGCGGGCAACGTGCTGGCGATGCAGTCTGGCGGCGACACCACGCTTAAAGGTGCGGCGGGCCGAGCCGATCAGATCATTGCGTCGGCGGGCGGAAATCTGTTGCTGGAGAGCTTGCAGGACAGCAGCAAGTACGACTCCAAGAACAAGAACGCCGGGTTCGGGCTAAGCCTGTGCATCCCGCCGTACTGCTACGGTTCAAGCAGCGCTTGGGCCAATGCCAGCACGGGCAAGATGAACAGCGACTTCAAGTCCGTCACAGAACAGACGGGCCTGTGGGCAGGCGACGGCGGCTTCCTGATCGACGTCAAGAACAACACCACGCTGATCGGCGGCGTCATCGCCAGCGGCGACCGCGCGGTGGCCGACGGCTTGAACAAGCTGACGACCGGCACGCTGGTCACGGAGGACCTGAAGAACACCGCCAAGTACAGCGGCAGCCAGGTGTCGGTGGGCGGCGGCTTCGGCTTTGGCGGGGACCCCAAGGCGGGTGACTCGGGCCTGGGCACCACCAAGGGCGGCCAGGTGGCGGGCGGCGCGACCAAGGACGCGGGCTCGTCCATCCCGACAGGCGGCAGCGGCTTCGGCATGGGCATGCCGGTGGTGGTGACGGCCAGCGGCAACAGCAGTTCGACCACCCAAAGCGGCATCAGCGGCGGCACGATCGTCATTCGCGACGAAGCAGGGCAGCTGGCGCTGACGGGCAAGACGGCCGCGGAAACGATCGCGTCGTTGAACCGGGATACGACGGATACGTTGGATGCGCTGAAGCCGATCTTTGACAAGGAGAAGATCGAGGCGGGGTTTGAGATTGCGTCGGAAGCTAGCAAGCAGATGGGGCAGTTTCTGACGAATCGGGCGAAGGAGAAGCAGGCGGCAGAGAAGGCGCTGTCCGACGCGATTAAGACAAACAACGCCGGCGACGCCGCACGCATGAGTGCACTCATGGACGACGTGGAACGTGCTCAGGACTGGAGCGCCGGTGGCAAGTACGGTCTGGTGTTGCAAGCCGTATCCGGGGCGGCTGGAGCAAACGTGACCGGTTCGACAGGCGCATTCGTACAAGGCGCCGCAGTGAACTATCTGCAAGGTCTAGCTGCGTCGGAGGTGAAGCAGATCGCTGACATGCTGGGTAAGGGGGCTCAGGCCGAGGCGGCACGTGCTGCGTTGCACGGCATAGTGGGATGCTCGGGCGCGGCTGGCCAAGGCGCGGCCTGCGCATCGGGCGCCTTGGGCGCGAGTGCGGGCAGCATTCTGAATAGCCTGATGGGCTCGCCGGAAGGCTCAACTCCCGAGCAAGTCGAAGCGCGCCGCAATCTGGTGACGAGTCTGGTGGCAGGCATAGCGACTGCCGCAGGAGCAGAGGCGGAAACAGCGGGCACTGCTGCGGCGCTAGAGACATCGCAGAACTGGGGGCAGCTCGCAATACCAGCTGTTGGCGCGGCGGCGGCGAAGTGCGCGACGACGCCGAGCTGCCAACGGGCGGTGACGTATGTGTCGGATAAGACCGTCTACGTTGCCGTGCAGATGAAGGACGGCGCGATCTATGTGGGAACCGCTGCACTGGTGGGGATTACCGCGGCGTCCGATGCGGTAGGAAACTGGGTGTCGGAATTTGTGGGTAGCGCTGTGGGGAGCGAGACGGCGCTGCCTGGTAAGCCTGGTGAGGTGGTGCATGTGTCGGCGCCGCCACCCCTGCCTTCCGAGAAGGAGACGTTTGGTTCGGAGATTCCGGTTTGGCCGGGTGATGCGGTTGGGCCGATTGCGGTGCCGGGGCAGGAGAATAATGGGCCTGTGGGCGGGACTACGACGGTCACTCCCACTCTAGAGCCTACCCAGCCAACCTTAATTTTCCAGCAGGGGGACGGGCAAAGAGCAGGCGCGCCGTATGTATCCTCGGGTTTTCAAGTAACCCCTGAAATCGTTGAAGAAGCTTTGCGCGGTGATCGCGCTCTGGGGATCCAAGGAGCGGTATCCTTGCCGGCGATTCAACGATATGTCGACCGCTTGCTGGCCGGAGAGGTTCCCCCGCCGATTAAAATGGATGGCGATGTAATTGTCGATGGAAATCACAGATACATCGCTGCCAGAATATTGGGCCGTGAAGTGGAAGCTGTTCCGTCCGTGTTGCCAAGTTCGTTGCAAGATAAGAAAAATCCTATATCGAAAATAGAAGTTGATTCGACAGATTGGGGAAATAATTGATTATTCTTAAATATCAAACAGGCGAGTCTTTTTCGCTAGAACTGGATTCCTTGGTTCAGGCCGATTTTCGAGGTGCAAATTTCCATCGGTTGATGTTTGATGGCCATGATTTGCAGAGTGCTGATTTTTCTAATGCCACGCTGAGAAATGTTGGATTTGTCGGTGCCCAGCTCTCTGGTGCGAAACTAATAGGGGCTCGATTGATGAATGCATATTTCATAGGCGCGATCGCAAGGGGTTCAGATTTTACAAATGCAATTGCGATTGGGGCTGATTTTTCTAATGGGGATTTTACAGGGGCAGTTCTTCAGAACTTAGATGTTAACTTTGCTAATTTTGAAGGGGCGAGGTTGTTGGGGGCAGATGTTAGAGTGAAAAATGCGCAATATGCATCATGGCAAGGTGCGATTTATGATGAAAATACGATCTGGCCACCCAACTTCGATGCGGAAGAAGCCGGGGCTATAAAGAAGGCGGAGTCATTGCGCTAAATTAAGGTGTCAGACTGGATTAACCCGGATTTCCCGGACAGTTTGGTTAAGGCACTGTGGCCTCGACCTGAGTAGGGGTTCGATAGCCTGGCCCCTGATGAATTCGCTGGCGTTTGTAGAAGACTTCGATGTAGTTGAAGATCGCCAGCCGTGCGTGCTCCCTGGTATTGAAGACTTAGTGGTGCGTTAATTCATTCTTGAGGTTGCTAAAGAAGCTCTCTGCCACAGCATTATCGTAAGGATCGCCCTTGGCGCTCGTGCTGATAGTAATGCTGTTGCCTGTCAGCAATGCACGATACTCGGCTGAACTGTATTGGGCGCCCCGATCGCGGTGATGCCTCAGTCCCGGTTGCGGCTTGCGCCTGACCACGGCCATCAACAGTGCCTGGCTAACCAGACTTCGATCTCACTTGTCGGACATGTTCCAACCGACGACTGAGCGCGAGTAAAGGCCCAGCAGTACCGCGAGATGCAGCCAGCCTATTCGCGTCGATACCACTGTGATATCGCCCCACCCACACTTTGTTGGGGCAGTGCACCGTGAACCGCCTCTCCAGGCGGTTCACGGTGCCGGCCCGAGTAGCGAGTGTTCTCCAACCTGCGGAACCGCTGCTTGCGCAGTGCCTCGATGCCCGCCTGGCACCGCACGCGGGCAACGCGATGCTTGCCGCAAGCCACACCGCTGGCATTGAGCGCGCGCCAGGTTTTCTCGGCGCCGTACGCTCGCCGAGAGGCCCGATGCGTTTGTTCGATCGCTGCCAGCAACTTAACGTCTTCTTGCTGTCTTGCGCACGGCTCGCGACGTCGCCACTCGTAATAACCGCTGCGGCCAACCGCTGTTTTCGGGTAAATCCGCCCAGAGCCATATTTGGGCTCTAGTGATTGCAGGAATAGGACCACATCCACTGCGTGGAGACGCGCTGTACGTAGTCCAGATCGTCCCAGTGATATTGGGAACGGCGCCGGCACACGGCCAAGCGTGCCGAAGCGCGCTATCAGGGCATGTTCCAGGGCGCTGCCCGCGGTGCACGCCTTGCCGCTGCGCGACAGATGTCAGCCAAGTAACTCGTGGGTAGGCAGCCATGACGGTCGTCGCAGGTTCAATCAACGAGGCTAGTTTCCAAGGCCCGGTAGTGTGAAAAATTCTGGCAGGTCTGCCCCATTGGGATGCGCCTGACAGGATGTCAATTCACCCTGTCAGGCGCCACTGACAAACGCCCGTTGCCCCTAGGAAGCCGACTTTCGGATAAATTGCTTAAGATTGCATTCGCGCGCATTCCCGGGCAGCCGCCCATGAACCGCGATGCGTCATCACGCAAGGCCGCAAGCCTTGCCGGGAGCCACGGGTGAATACACGTCCGACCGTCGATCTTGCCCGCATTCTGCTTCTGATCGTGATTCTGTCCGCCTTGATGGTGGGCAGCCTTTATGTCCTGCGGCCGTTTCTACCGGGGCTGATCTGGGCGACGACCATTGTCGTGGCGACCTGGCCTGTGTTGTTGGCGATCCAGCAGCGTTTGGGCGGACGCCGCTGGGCGGCCACCGGCATGATGCTGCTGATCCTGCTGTTCGTGATCGTCTTGCCCTTGTATCAGGTGATCGCCACCTTGGCCGAGCACAGCGGGACCATCATGGCGGCCGTGAAGAGCCTGCCTGATTACGCGCTGCTGGCGCCGCCGGGTTGGGTGCGCGCCATTCCTGTTGCGGGTCCGCGCATTGCGCAGGAATGGCAGGCACTGTCCGACGCGGGCGCGGGCGGCCTGCTGGCCCGGCTGGAACCCTACCTGACCATCGCGGCCCATTGGTTGCTGAGCCATGCGGCGATCGTCGGGGTATTCGTGATGCATATGCTGATCACCATCGTCATTGCCGGGATTTTGTACAGCCAGGGCGAGGCGGCGGCCGGTTTGGTCAAGCGCTTCTCGAACCGCTTGGCTGGACAGCGCGGCCTGGCGGCAATCCATCTGGCGGGCGCCGCGATCCGGGCAGTTGCGCTGGGCATTGTCGTGACGGCCGTGGTGCAATCCGCGTTGGGCGGCATTGGCCTGTGGATCGCGGGCGTTCCCGCGGCGGGCATCCTGACGGCGTTGATGGTGATGTTGTGCCTGGCGCAGTTGGGGCCGTTGTTGCCGATGTTGGGCGGCGTGGTGTGGTTGTTCCAGAACGATATGAAGATGGCCGCCATTCTGTTGCTGGTCTGGGCGTTGCTGGTTGCCACGTTGGATAACCTGTTGCGGCCGATGCTGATCAAGCGCGGGGTGAACCTGTCTTTGCTGTTGATCCTGTCCGGGGTCCTGGGCGGCCTGTTCGCCTTCGGCATCGTCGGCCTGTTCATCGGCCCGGTGATTCTGGCGGTGACGTCGACCTTGTTGAACGCCTGGATCGAAGAGGTGCCACCACCCGCCGCAACGGCGGTCACGTCGGATGCCGTGACGGCCACGCTGCCTGGGGCGCCCTCTGAAAAGGCGTAACATCTGCCTGACGCCGCGGGCGCACCGCCCGCTTCTTTTTCGCAACACCCCGGCAATACTTAATGACGATGCACCCGCTTGTGCTGGCTGACAGCACACCCGAATTCCTTTTCCCCACGGCACTGCCCGCATGCAAGGTGGTGGCGCAATGAGCGAAAGCGTACGCTTGGCCAAGCGCTTGGCCACGGAACAATCCTGCTCCCGCGGGGATGCCGAACGCTATATAGAAGGCGGTTGGGTCGCGGTGGATGGCAAGGCCGTGGAGGAACCCGGGTTCCGGGTCGCCCCCAACCAGACGGTCAGCCTGCTGCCTGGCGCAAAGCTGGAAGACATCCGGCCGGTGACGGTGCTGGTGCATAAGCCAGAGGGCATGTACGCCGACAACGAAGTCGGCTCGGCGCTGGATCTGATCGTGCCCAAGAACCTGATGCCAGGCGACCGTTCCGGCCAGCGCTACTTGAAGCGCATGTTCAACGGCCTGAAACGGGTCACGCCGCTGGAACGCGCGGCCAGCGGCCTGGTTGTCTATACCCAGGAGTACGCCGTGTCCCGCAAGCTGCTGGAAGAGGGCAAGCTGGTGGAACAGGAATACGTGGCGCAAGTCAGCGGCCAGCTGAGCGAGGGCGATCTGGCCCGGTTGCAGCGCGGTCTGGCGTTTGAGGGACGCGCGGCCACTCCCATGAAAGTCAGTTGGCAGAACGAAACCCATCTGCGCTTTGCGCTGAAGACCCCGCTGCCCGGCTTCATCGAATATGTTTGCGACACGGCGGGCTTGCAACTGCAAGGCTTGCGGCGCATCCGCATCGGCCGGCTGTCCATGGCGGGGCTGGCCGTGGGGCAATGGCGCTACCGGTTGGACTACGAGCGGTTCTGACGCCGCATTGATACGACTGACGACGAACATGAATCTGCCTGGCGAGCCCTCGCAACACCAGAATCCCGATCAGATCCCAGGCCGCCGAGGTTTCCTGAAACAGACGGGCGCGCTCTGCCTGACGGCGCTGGCGCTAAGCGGCTGCGCCAGTCGCGCGCCGGCCGGCAAGGCGCCGGTGGGCCGGCAAGCGACAGCACCCGCCCCGCCGGCACCGCTGAACGGCAAGGGCGCGGCCCCGGTGCCCGCCTTGCGCCCTGGCGCTCGAATCGCCATCGTGGCGCCGGCATCCGCCGCGCCCGACGCCAGCGACGAAGCCGCGGAATGGTTGGAAGCGCGCGGCTTCGTGGCCCAGGTCATGCCTGCCAGCCGGACACGCCTGGAATCGCCTTATGACTATCTGGCCGGCAGTGATGCCGACAGGCTGGCGGATCTGCACGCGGCCTTCGCCGCGCCGGATGTGGGGGCGGTGTGGTGTCTGCAAGGCGGATTCGGTTCATGGCGCTTGCTGGACCAATTGGATTACGCGCTGCTGCGCAAGCACCCCAAGCCCTTCATCGGCTATAGCGACATCACCGCGCTGCACTTGGCCATGCAACGCCATGCCGGTTTCGTCACGTTCCACGGGCCGATGCTGGGACAGGATTTGCTGGCCGGCAAGCGCGAACCCACCGAATCGAATCTGTTGGCGATGATTACCGGCCAAGTAGGGCGCGGCTCGTGGATTGCGCCTCCGCAAGATGCACTGCCGACAGAACTGGTGCCTGGGGTGGCCAGCGGACACTTGATTGGCGGCAATCTGGCGCTGATCGCCGCGTTGACCGGCACTCGCAACGAGATCGACACACGCGATGCCATCCTGTTCATTGAAGACGTCAATGAAGCCGTGCCGCGCGTCGACCGGCTGCTAGGCCAATTGGCGGCCGCCGGCAAGTTCGACGGCGTGAAGGGGCTGCTGGTGGGCAACTTCACGCGCTTGCGGGCGCAGATGGATGATGCGCAGGCGCAAGGCCTGCTGTATCCACTGATCCTGGATCAGTTTCGGTCACGTGGGATTCCCGTGTTGGCCGGGTGGCCCAGCGGCCACGGTGATCCTAACTTGACCTTGCCCTTGGGGGCGCGCGTAACCTTGGACACCGGCCGCGGTGCGCTGCGGCTGGATCAGGCCGTCGTGATCTGAGAAAATCATAAAATTTGCATCATTAATGAGTCATTAAAATAATTAATGATCTATTAATGAGTCACTGTTGAAATGGATTGTGACTCATTAATGATGCAATAGTGCTATTCAAGCACTATTATCAAGGCATGAAAAAGAAGATCGAGCCCAGCTTTGACGCGGCCGAGGCGCTGATCCGCCTGGGCGACAACCTGCGCACAGCCCGCTTGCGGCGAGCGGAATCGGAGAGTGCGCTGGCCGGCCGCCTGGGCGTGTCGCGCGCCACCATCGGACGACTGGAGCGTGGTGACGGCGGCGTGTCGCTGGCGCTGGCGGTCGAGGCGCTGTTGCAGTATGGCTTTGGAGACCAACTGTTCTTGCTGGCGGACCCTGACCAGGATGGCGTGGGCAAGCGGTTGGACGCAATGCGCCGGCCCGCTCGGGGAGGCAGCGTGCCGCAAGCGCATCGCGTTGATCCCACCAAGCTCTAAGGCCAGCTCAGCATGGCGCGCTCTCGCAAGCACAAGTCCGTCGAAAGCCAGCTGTTCGTCTATGTGGACATCCGCGGTGAAGCCGTCTTGGCTGGCGTACTGACCCTGGACGATTCAGACGAAAACCATTTCTACGCCGAGTTCACCTATGTGCAGTCCTACGTGAACGATGCGCGCGCCTTCGCGCTGGACCCGCTGAATCTGCCCTTGATCGACGCCAAGACCACTTTCCGCACGGAAAGCCGTTATGAAACGTTGGGCGCGATCTTCGATGCCGCACCCGACGCCTGGGGCCGCAACGTGATGCGGGTGGACAAGGCGGGTGCCCGTGTCACCGAAGATGAAGTCTTGCTGCGCGGCCGGGGCATGGGGGTAGGCGCGTTGTTCTTCAGCGCCCGTCAGTTGACGCCCAATATGCGCAAGACCTATCGCCTGCCCGAAATCAGTCAATTGGAATCCCTGGCGGACCTCTTGACGGACATCGACCAGGGCGTCAAGCCCAAAGGCCTGTACCGCGACATCCTGGGCAGCTCTTGGGATATCGGCGGGGCCCGCCCCAAGACCATCGTGCGCGACGAGCAGGGCGAGATGTGGATCGCGAAGTTTCCGCGCCAAGGGGATTCCTATGATCGCCAGCGCGTGGAATTCGCCAATCTGAAGATGGCCGCCGACATCGGACTGACCGTACCCGAGATCCACCTGATCGACACCCACCTGGGCGCCGTGCTGCTGACGCGCCGCTTTGACCGTGAGCGGCTGCCGGCCGCGCGCGGAGGGGAACCCGTCGTGGCGCGTCGCCATTTTCTGAGTGGTGCATCGCTGATCAGCCCGTCGGCGCAAATTGGCAAGCGTGAACTGGACGGCCCGCGCGGCAAGAGCACCTATTCATATGCCCGGTTGGCGGACGTGACGCGCCGCATCTCGTCCAACCCCGTGCAGGATCTGAAGGAACTCTACGCCCGCATGATCCTGAACGTGGCGGTGCATAACACCGACGATCATCTGAAGAACGTGGGGTTCGTCAAGGACGAAGGGGCGCACACCTATCGGCTGTCGCCGCTGTTCGATGTGGTTACCCAGGAAGGCTCGGCCAAGCATTATCTGCACATTGGCACGGCGGGACGCGACAGCACGTTTGAGAATTGCCTGACGGAATACCGGCGCTTCGGTTTGCGGTCAGAGGCGGCGGCGCAATCCATCCTGGACCGCGTGCATGATGTGGTGGCGATGCGCGCCGGATTTTACGAACAGGCCGGCATGGCTGCCGCCGAAATTGCGCAGGTCGAAGCGACGTTGACGGCCTGGCGGCACGGTATATTGCCGGTATGAAAAAGTTGGATATTCCTGCCCTGGAAATCTTCGTCGCGGCCGTCGAGGAAAAGAGCCTGTCGAAAGCGGCCGAGCGAGAAAACCTGGTGACCTCCGCCGCGAGCAAACGGGTCGCCGAATTGGAACGCCACCTGAACCGGACCTTGCTGCATCGACATGGCCGTGGCGTCGAGCCCACACCCGCCGGGGCCTTGCTCTACCAACGCGCCAAGGCCATTTTGCGCAGCGTCCAGCTGACGGAACAAGCCATCAACGGCTATTCCATCAATGGCCAGGCAAAGATCCGGCTCGCGTCCAACCCATCGACCATCCTGCAATTCCTGCCCGGCGTGATGGGCCGATTCCTGGTGGGCCGCAGCGATGTCAGCGTGGACCTGCTGGAAGGCCATAGCTACGACATTCCGCGCCTGGTCGCGGAAGCCTCGGTGGACATTGGCATCTATCACGCGGATCACCCGGTGCCTGGGGTCGCCTCGTTTCCTTTCCGCCGGGATCGCGTGGGCTTGGTGGTTCCCGTGGGCCACCCGCTGGCTGAACGCACCGAACTTTTTCTGGAAGACGCGCTGGACTACGACCTGCTGGGTTACTTCCCGCGGCACTCGCTGGATCAGTTCCTGGCCTATGCCGGACAAACGCTATCGCGGCCGCCGAACGTCAAACTACAGGTGTCGAACTTCGAGACCCGTTGCCGCATGATTCGCGAGGGATTGGGCATTGGGGTCGTGCCGGAAGGCATTGCGCGCCACTATCTGACGCCCATGGGGCTGGTGCTGCTACGGCTGCGCGATGATTGGGCCGAACGCCAGTTCTATGTGTGCGTGCGTGACACGGCGCAACTGGCACGTCCGGTGGAAGAATTGCTGAACGCGCTGACGGCGCCTGACACGCCAGCGCAATAAAGGCGCTGGCGCCTCCCACGGAAACGACTAACCGCCTGATCGTGCCTCGGCTGCCTGCCTCAGCACCGGCCGCAGGTAATCCAGGAAGCGGTCGGGGTCTTCGCTCATGGGAAAGTGGCCCATGCCTTGCATGATCTGCCAATGCGAGCCCGCGATGCGCCCGGCCAGGAATTCAGTGTCTTGTGGCGTGCACGAATAATCGTATTCACCGGTCAGCAACCATAGCGGACAGCGGCGGGTATCGATGTTGGCGACGCGGTCGCGGATATCCCCGTCGGCGGTATAGAAATGCAGATCGCCCTTGAACACGCCCGGTCCACCCTGCATGTAGTGCCACAAGGTTTCCCAGCGGTGATTGCCCGGGCTGCCCGGGCCCACCAAACCCGACACGATGCCCGCGCAGACTTCACCGCCGTGGACGTCGGGCCGGTTCAGCCATTCCAGGTCGTAGTAGGGATCAACATGGGCACCCGATTGCAGGCCGATCGCGCCGCCGAAGCGGTGGGCGTGTTCCAGCGCCAGGTGCAGCACGATGCGTCCGCCGATTGAACACCCCATCACCAGCGGACGGTCCAGCGCCAGCGCGTCGGCCACGGCGATGATGGCCTGCGCATAGTCCTCGGACGTGAGCTTGTACGTTTCCTGCTGCCAGCCTTCGGGCGGGGACGATTTGCCGTGCCAAGGCAAGTCAAAGGCAATCACCCGGAAAGATTCGAGGATGCGCGGGTCATTCATCACACCGCGGTACTGACGGGTATCGGCGCCGGCAGTGTGCAGGCACAGCAGGGGGATTCCGCTGCCGGCCTCTTCGACATACACCCGATGTTGGCGGCCGCCCAAAGGCAGTTGCAGATAACGGCCGATGATCGGCTCAAAGTGGACGGTTTGCGGACTCACGAGGACGCTCCTTCGGCGCGCGGGCAGGCCAGCACGTCCTTGAAATACAGCAGGTTGGACATCAGGGGATACAGGTCGCCCTCGGCGCGCAGGCGCCGGAATTTCACCAGAGCCATCAAATCGTGGAAGCCCGGCGGGGGAAGGGGAAGCCAGAACTGCGCCCAGTCCTCGGCCGAAGCGCGTAACGCGAACTGCCATCGCGGCATGACGAAGGGGCCGCGACGGATGTTCTGGATGCGGCCTGCTGCCACGGTGATCAGGTAGGCGTCGGTGCCGCGTTCCAGCAGGAACACCGTATTCAGATGGCGGCCTCGCCACACCAGCCGCTCCTGCCGATTCACCGCATCGGCCAGGCGGGTCAGGATGAAATCGTCTTCTTGCATCGAATTTTCCTTGTCACAAAGGCGGCGCATCCAGCCGGTAGATGCCCTCGGCGCCGTCCGCGAGTGGATAGCGCTGGGCAACGGCGGGATCATGGCCTGGCACGATATGCGCGTCGGAGTCCGCCAGGGTCCGGATGCGCGTGTAGCCTTCCAGCATATCGCCCAGATGGAAGATTGCGGGGAAGGGGTTGTTGTCGGTGAAGTTGCGGTAGTAGTGCAGGGCGTCCGAGGCCAGTACTACCCAGCCTCGCGCGGTATGCACCCTGACCACTTGCAAGCCTTGCGTGTGGCCGCCGACGTGATGGAGCTCAAGCCCTGGCGCCAGGGTGGCGTCGCCGTCATGAAAGCGGACGCGCCCGGCGTACACCTGGCGCACCACCGACTGCACGTCGTCGACGGAAAAGAAGTGCCGCATGGCTTCAAAGCACATGTAGCGTCCCGTGGCGTACTGCATTTCGGTGTCCTGCAAATGGACCTGGGCCTGGGGGTAGGCCTCGACATTGCCTGCGTGGTCATAGTGCAGATGAGTCAGGATCAGGTGATCGATGTCGGCCGGCGCCAGCCCCAGCCTGGCCAGCGCCGTTTCGGGGTGCAGCGTGAAGGCGCGATTGCGCGACCGCGCCGAGCAGGCGCTGAAACCGGTATCGACCAGGACATTGCCGACCGGCCCCTTCAGCAGCCAGCAGTAGAAATCCATCGGCATCGGGCCGTCGTGCACGTCGGCGCGGGACAGGAAATTGTCAACGGCCCGGCGGGTCACGCTGGCATAGCGGATGGCGTAGGCCTCATAGACCGGCAGGGCCGCGCTGTCTGGCCGCCCCGGGGTCATTTCTTGACCAGCTTGCATTGGCTTTCGGCCAAGGGCATGAAGGCCTGGTCGCCCGGCACGGTCTTGACGATCTTGTAGTAGTCCCACGCGGCCTGGGATTCCTTGGGCGACTTCACCTCGACCACATAGGTGTCGTGGATCAGTTTGCCGTCTTCGCGCAGGCGGGCGTTTCGCGCAAAGGCATCGTGGATGGGCATGGCGCGCAGCGTCTTCATGACTGCGTCCACGTTGTCCGTGCCGGACTTCTCGACTGCCCGCAGATAATTCAGCACCGCGGAATACTGGCCCGCCTGCAAGGCGGTGGGCATCTTGTTGGCGGCCTTGAAGAAGCGCTGCGCGAAGGCCCGCGTTTCGTCGTCCATGTTCCAGTAGAACGTCTCGGCAAACGTCATGCCCTGGGCGGCCTCCAGGCCCACGCCATGGACGTCCGTAATGCTCATCAGCATGGCAACAAGCTTCTGGCGGTCGGCCAACCCGAATTCGCGCGCCTGCTTGATCTCATTCTGCAAGTCCGCGCCCGCGCTGGCGAATCCGACCGCGTCGGCCTTGCTGGCTTGTGCCGACAGCAGGAAGGACGCGAAATCCGTGCCGGGGAAGGGGTATCGCACCGAACCCGCCACCGTGCCGCCGCCTTCCTTCACGAAGCGCATGCCATCGCTTTCCAGCGAATGGCCAAAGGCATAGTCCGCCGTGACGAAATACCACTTCTTCGCGCCAGCCGCGACAAGCGGCAAGGTGCCCACCTTGGCGAGCGCGTAGGTGTCATAGACCCACTGCACATTGTTGGGCGAGCAATCTTCGCCCGTGATGCGGGTGGCGCCCGCGCCCGTCACCATCGTCATGCGGCCTTTTTCGCGCGCGATGTTCATCACGGCCAGGGCGACCGCGCTATTGCCCAGTTCGGTCACCACATCGACTTTTTCTCGATCCATCCATTCGCGGGCTCGGCCCGCGGCAACATCGGTCTTGTTCAGATGGTCGGCCGACAGCATCTCTATCGGCTTGCCCAATACCTTGCCGCCGAAGTCCTCGATGGCCAGTTTGGTGGCCAGCACGGACCCCGGCCCGACATTGCCCGAATACGCGCCCGACATGTCCGTCAACACGCCGATGCGCACGATGCCGTCTGAAATGCCTTCGGACGCTTGCGCTTGCGCCAAACCGGCGCCGCAGGCGCTTGCGGCCAGGGCGACCAAGGCGGTGATCTTCTTATTCATGGTGTTCTCCTTTTGGATGTCTCTTGCTACATCTGGCTGACGTATTTGGTCTGCATGAACTCTTGCAGACCTTCAACGCCGCCTTCCTTGCCCAGCCCGCTGTCCTTGAACCCGCCGAAAGGTGTCTCCGGCAAGGAGGCCTGGCAGTGATTGATGCAGACGACACCGCTTTCGATGCGCTCCGACGCCAGCTGCGCCGTTGCGGCGTCGCGCGTGAAGACGTAGGAGGCCAAGCCAAACGGCAGGCGATTGGCCAGCGCCAGTGCTTCATCCGCGTCGTGGAAGGGTTGCACCAGCGCCAACGGCCCGAACGGTTCGGTGTTGGCCGCCAGGCAATCGGCACCGACGTCGCGCAATACGGTCGGGGCCCAGAACCAGCCGGGCAGGTCCAGACGGTTGCCGCCAGCGGCCAGTTGCGCACCATGTTTCAGGGCATCGGCAACCAGGGTTTCCATCGCGGCCAGCCGCCTGGGATTGGCCAGCGGGCCCATCTGCACGCCGGCCGCAAGGCCGTTGCCCACGCGCCAGGCGCGGGCGCGCTCGGCCAGACGCTGCACAAAGCGCTCGTAGACGGCTTGCTGCACGTACATGCGGGTGGGCGAGGTGCAGATCTGACCGGAATTGCGCAGCTTGGCCGTCAGCAAGGCGTCGGCGGCCGCTTCAGGGGCTGCGTCGTCGAAGACCAGTACCGGGGCGTGGCCGCCCAATTCCAAGGTGGCGCGCTTCAAGCCGCTGGCGGCCTGCATCGCCAACGCTCGGCCAATGGATGTGGAGCCAGTGAAGGTCACCATGCGGATCACGGGCGAGGCAATCAGTTGCTGCGAGATCGCGCCCGGGTCGCCGAACACCATGTTCAGCACGCCGGCAGGCACCCCGGCATCGGTCAGGGCCCGGCCGATTTCCAGCGCGATCGCCGGGGTTTCCTCGGACGGCTTGATCACGATAGAGCACCCGGCGGCCAAGGCGCCCGCGATCTTGCGCGACGGAGTGATTGCCGGCGCGTTCCAACCCGAAAAGGCGGCGACGGGGCCGACCGGCTCAGGGATGGCCATCTGGCGGATGCCACCGACCCGGCCCGGGATCAGCCGCCCGTAGGTGCGCCGGGCCTCTTCGGCGGCCCATTCGAACATTTCGGCGGCGGTCGCCACTTCCTTTTCCGATTCGGCAAATGGCTTGCCCAATTCCCGGGTGATCAGCCACGCCAGCAGAGGCGTGCGCTCGCGCATCAGGGCGGCGGCGCGGCGCAGGATCGTTGCCCGTTCCAGCGCCGGCGTGTCGCGCCAGCCGGGAAAGCTACGGTGCGCGGCGTCCAGCGCTTCATCGATGTCTTCCGGCGTGGCGACGGGCACGCGGCCCAGCACGGCCTGGGTGGCCGGGTCGATCACCTCCAGCCCGGGCCGGCTGCCGGCTGCAACGACACGGCCGCCGATCAACAGGTTCAGTTCGGGATAGTGCATTTAGTCCGCCTTTGCGATGTGGCTGGTTTGCATGACTTGCGCCCAGCGCTCGGTTTGCGTGCTGATATGCCGTGCGAAGTCCTCGGGGCTGCCGGTCATCGGGTATTGGCCCAGTTTCAACAGCGCCTCGCGTGATTCCTCGGTGCTCATGACTTTGTTGATCGCGGCATTCAGGCGCTGTGTCACGGCGGGCGGCACCCCTGCGGGCGCCAGCACGCCGTTCCAGGGTTCTGCCGTGAATCCCGGAATGCCGGCTGATTCGGCCACCGTCGGCACGCCGGGGGCCACGGAAGAGGGTTCGGCGGCCGCGACACCCAGCGCCCGCATCTTGCCCGCCTGCACTTGCGGCATGGCGGCGATGGCGCTCAAGAAGGCCATGTCGACACGCCCGGCCACCAGATCCGCGATGGCGGCGGAGTCGCCCTTGTAGGGAATATGCGTGATGTCCACCTTGGAGGCGCTCTTGAACCACTCGCCGGCCAGATGGTTCACGGCGCCGCTGCCGGCGGACGCGAACGTCAAGGCGCCCGGTTTTTGCCGCGCGCCAGCGATCAGTTCCGGTACGGTCTTGAAGGGCGAATCCGCCGGCACCACCAGCAAGTACGGGTAGCTGGCGACCAGGGCAATGGGCTGGAAGTCCTTCAGCACCTGATAGTCGACCTTTTGCTTGTAGACGGGCTCGATCGACAACGTGCCGCTGCTGCCTAGCATCAGGGTGTAGCCATCGGCGGCGGCGCGTTTGACCGCTTGCACGGCCACGACGCCGTTGGCACCCGGACGGTTTTCCACAACGATGGTCTGGCCAAGCTCGGTTTCAAGCTTGCGGGCCAGGTAGCGGCCAACGGCATCCGTCGGGCCGCCAGCGGTGAAGCCGATCACCAGCGTGATCGGCTTGACGGGATAGTCCGCCGCGGCGGCGTTAAAGCTGATGGTCGCGGCGAGCACGGGCAGCGCCCACCTGCGTAGCATGGAAGTCATGGTTATCTCGAATAGGGATGGTGGCGGCAACGGCGGGCGCCGCCCTGGGAGTGGCGGATTTACACGTAGCCGCGTTCGATCAGTTTGACCATCACCGGGTAGTACTCCTTGACGTAGCCGGCGGCGCGCGTGCGCTCCAGCAAGTCATGCGTCAGCTTCGCGGCGCGGGCATCCACCTCGCCCTGGTTCGCCAGTTCCAGCGCCAGCAAGATGTCTTTGATGGCGTATTCGGTCGGGAAGGTCTTTTCAGGGAAGGTCTCGGCGGCCAGTGCTTTCTGGCCCGGATTGCGCAGCACGAAGCTGTCGGCCGACCCCTTGCTTAGCGCGTCCAGCAGCAACGTGCCGTCAACGCCCGCGCTGCGGCCGATCGTGATGGCCTCGGCCAGCGCATGGACCGTCATGAACACCACCATGTTGTTCATGATCTTCACGACCTGGCCATTGCCAACGCCGCCACAAAGCAGCACGTCTGTCCCCATGCACGACAGATAGGGCAGAACCGTTTCGTAGTCTTCGCGGGTGGCGCCCACGGTGATCATCAGCGTGCCCAGCCGGGCGGCTTCGCGCATGCGGGCCACCGGCGCGTCGATCAACAGAATGCCATGGCCACGCAGCGTTTCGGCCAGGCGTCGGGTGCGGGTGACGTCGCTGGTACTCATGTCCACGACGATGCGGACACGGCCCGCCGCTTCCACCAGCCCGCCGGGCCCGGTGCAGACCTGTTCCACCTGCACGATGCTGGGCAGCGACAGAAACACGATTTCGGCAGTCTGCGCCACTTCGACGACCGATGCGCAGGCGTGGCCGCCCAAGGCGCCGATGCGGGCCACCGGGTCCGGACTGATGTCGGTGACGTAGACCGGGTGTCCGGATTTCCGTACCAGATTGGCGCACATGGGCTCGCCCATCACGCCCAGTCCGATGAAGCCCAGCGGGGTTGTTGTCTCACTCATTACTTCCTCCTTGGTATGTGTCTGCTTTTCTAGCTATTGCCATGCAGCTTACGTAAGGCCTCCATCGGGCGGTATGAAAAATTGGCAAAGCAACTATCTCCAAATCCGCCCCCCTCGGATCAAGAACGCTCGTTTTCCTTTTTATCAACGCTGCTCGCGGGCAAGCCCCTAGAGTGGACGGCAGATATCAGCGACGTGTTTGCCGCGCCGCAATAACAAAGGGAGAGACAAGCATGCTGCTGGAGACGATCGCCGCGTATGGCGCAAGGGACACCCTGGCCACCTTGCCGGACGAGGTCATCCACCACGCCAAACGCGCGTTCCTGGATTGGCTGTCCGCGCTGTATCCGGGGACGCGCACGGCGCCTTGCCTGCAATTGCTGGGTGCGCATGGCGCTGAACTGGGAGCTGGCGCCTCCAGCTTGCCAGGCTGCGCCACCACCGCCTTTGCCGCCACCGCCGCGTGGATCAATGGCAGCGTGTCCCACGCCGTGGAATTCGACGACATCTTTCGCGATGCGATCTACCACCCGGGATGCCCGACCATCGCCGCCGCGCTGGCGTTGGCCGAAGAGGGCGACGCCAGCGGCCAGGCGCTGCTGAATGCGATCGTGGTGGGTTACGAGATATCGACCCGCATTGGCGCGGCCGTGCAACCGGCGCACTACCGCTACTTTCATACGACGGGCACCGTGGGCTGCTTTGGCAGCGCGGCTGCCGCCGCTGCCCTGTGTGCGCCAGGTGATGCCCAGGTGATGCTGCATGCGCTGGCCACCGCCGGCACCTTGGCAAGCGGCTTGCAGCAGGCGTTCCGATCCGATGCCATGAGCAAGGCGCTTCACGCGGGCCACGCTGCCGAGGTGGGGGTGCGGGCCGGGCAGGGCGCGGCGCATGGCATCACCGGGGTGGTCGACATCCTGGAAGGGCCGGTCGGGTTCGGGGCGGCTCTGGCCCAAGATCCGGACTGGGCCGCCGCCGTCGATGGCCTGGGGGAACGCTACAACATCCTGTCGATCACCCAGAAGAACCACGGCTGTTGCGGCCATACCTTTGCCGCCATCGACGCCGCGCTGGCACTACGCCAGCAAGGGTTGCGCGCGGACGATATCGTATCGCTGCGAGTGGACGCCTATCAGACCACCCTGGACGTCACCGGCAATTCCGCGCCCGCCACCGCCTTCGAGGCGAAGTTCAGCCTGCCTTATGTGGTGGCCCATGCGCTGGTTCATGGCTCGGTGCGGCTGGATGCATTCAGCCCCGAACGCCTGCGCGATCCACGGGTGCGCCAACTGATGCAACGGTTGGACTTGCGGGCCGACCCGGTATTCACGGCGGGCTTTCCCAGCATGCGCGCTGCCAGGCTCTCGGTCACCACCACCAGCGGCCAGGTGCTTGAACATCATTCCCCGTTCCGCAAGGGCGACCCCGAGTCGCCACTGTCGGATGCCGATCTTGCCGACAAATTCGATGAACTGGCTGGCCCCGTACTGGGCCGCGCGCGTGCCCGTGCACTGCGTGACGCCGTATGGCGCCTGGACAGGATGCCGGTTCGCGCACTGCGCCTGGCCAACGACATGCCCCAACTTTGAGACGCATCCCCTTGGAATCCATGACATCAGCCTCATCCATGCCATCTTCTTCCTTCGCCGACGCGCTGCTGTCCCCCCGCGCCATTGCCCTGGTGGGCGCTTCGGGCGATGTCCGCAAAAATACCGCGCGCCCTTTGCGGTTCATGCGCAAGCATGGCTACACCGGCGCCATCTATCCCATCAACGCCGGCCGGGCCGACATCCTGGGCGAACGGGCGTATCCGTCTCTGACTGGGCTGCCCGGGCCGGTGGAGCACGTCTTCGTGATGATTCCCGGCAGCGAGGTCGCGGCGCTGCTGCCGGCCTGCGCACAGGCCGGCGCCCGGGTCGTGACGGTCTATTCAGACGGGTTTGGCGAAACCGGGGCGGACGGCCAATTGCGCCAAGCCGCGCTGGTGGCACAGGCGCGCGAGCTTGGGTTGCGGCTGCTGGGGCCCAACAGCATCGGCCTGGCCAACCTGCATACGGGCGGCATTCTGTCCGTGAACGCCGCCTTCGAGGCCGACACCTTGCTGCCCGGCGATATCAGCATGGTGTCGCAGAGCGGATCCATGATGGGGTCTTTGCTGTCGCGCGCGGCCGCCCGTGGGTTTGGTTTCGCCAAATCGGTGTCGGTGGGCAATGAAAGCGACATCTCGGTGGGCGAGGTGGTGGATGCGCTGGTGGACGACCCGCACACCAAGGTCATTCTGCTGTTCCTGGAAACCTTGCGTGACGCGCCCGTGCTGGCCCGGGCGCTGATGCGCGCCAGATCCCAAGGTAAACCGGTGATCGCCTACAAGCTGGGCCGGTCGGAACAGGGCGACGCGCTGGCGCAATCCCATACCGGCGCGATGGCGGGCAATGACGTGGCGGTGGACGCATTTCTCAGCGCGCACGGCGTCATGCGGGTCCAGCATCTGGAGACGTTGTTTGAGATTGCGCCGCTGGCGTCGCGCTATGGCCGGCCGCCTCGTCCGGCAGATGCCGTTACCGGCACGGTGGCCCGGGTCGCGGTGATCACCACGACGGGCGGCGGCGCCGCCACCGTCGTAGACAACCTGGGACTGCACGGCCTGGCCGCCGTGGCGCCGCCACCCGATTTCGTCCGGCAAGTCGCGCAAGCGGGCTTGAACATCCGCGAAACCCCGGTGATCGATCTGACGCTGGCGGCCACCAGCGCGCAATACAAAATGCTGCTTGAACAGTTGTTGCGCGCTGACTGGTGCGATGCGGTCCTAAGCGTCGTCGGGTCGTCGGCGCAGTTTCATCCCGGCCTGGCGGTCAAACCCTTGCTGGAGGCGGACAAGCCCGCCGACAAGCCTTTGGCCGTCTTCCTGGCCCCCGAGGCTCCGGAATCCCTGGACTTGCTGCGCGCGGGCGGGATCGCCGCCTTCCGAACCCCGGAAGCCTGCGCCGACGCATTGGCCGTGTTCTTCGGCGCTGCCGCCCAGCCGCCCGTGGCTGGTGTGCCCGTTGCCTGGCCGGAAACGCTGCCGCGTAGTGGGATGCTGAGTGAACATGAAGCTGGGGCGCTATTGCGTCACCTGGGCGTGCCGGTCGCTGCGGGCGAACTGCTGCCGCCAGACACGATGAACCACACCGTGCCGTATCCGCTGGTGGCGAAGATCTGTTCGCGGGACGTGGCGCACAAGACCGATCTGGGCGCGGTGCGGATCGGCATTGCCGACGAGGCGGCGCTGGCGCACGCGGTGCGCGACATGCGGGAGTCGGTGAGCCGTCTGGCGCCAGACGCCCGGATCGACGGCATTCTGGTGCAGCCCATGGAAAGCCGCCTGATCGAACTGATCTTGGGATATCGGCACGATCCGCTTGTGGGCCCCACGGTGCTGCTGGGCGCAGGCGGCATTGCCGCCGAGCTGTCGCCGGACTTCGCTTTACGCCTGGCGCCGGTGAGCGTGGACGAGGCCCGCCAAATGATCCTGGATGTCAGGCAGACCCGTTTGATACGTGGCTTTCGCGGCTTGCCCGAAGGCGATTGCGAGGGATTGGCCCGTGCCATTGCGGCATTTTCGCAGCTGGCATGCCTATCCGGCGTGCGGGTCGAAGAAGCTGAGATCAACCCCTTGTTTGTCCGCGCCGATGGCGTGGTCGCCGTCGACGGTCTGGTTCGCCTGGCCTGACGCTTCATATTTTTCCACTTTTGCATTGGGAACGACCTAGATGGACTTCAACCTGACTCCGGAACAACAGGCTTTTCAAGCCGCCGTGCGCCGTTTCGCCGAGCGCGAACTGCGGGACGGTGCGGTCGAGCGCGCCCATTCGGACGACTACCCCTGGGATATCGCCCGCAAGATGGCCGGGCAAGGCTTGTTGGGCATCACCGTGGCGGAACCGGACGGCGGCGTGGGCGGCTCGCTCATGGATGCCGTCATCGCCATCGAGACGGTGGCATCCGTGTGTCCGCGCAGCGCCGACGTCGTGCAAGCGGGCAATTTCGGGGCCATCCGCGTATTGGCCGAATATGGCAGCGCGCTGCAAAAACAGAAGTACCTGACCGCGCTGCTGGCGGGCGAAGGGCTGATCTCGGTCGGCATGACGGAGCCTGACGCCGGGTCGGCGGTGACCGAGCTGAAGACCAGCGCAACCCGTGCCGAGGGCGGCTGGCGCATCAATGGCACGAAGATCTTCACCACGCACGGGCCGCACGCCAGTGTGATCCTGACCTATGTGCGCTTCGGCCCGGGCACGGGAGGCATCGGTTCGGTGCTGATCGATACCAAGGCCACCGGGGTGAAACTGGGCAAGCGATCCGCCTTCATGTCGGGCGAGGAATGGGTTGAGATCTTCTTCGACGACGTGTTCGTGGCGGACGACATGGTGGTGCTGGGCGAGGGCGGATTCAAAAAGCAGATCGCGGGCTTCAACGTGGAACGTATCGGCAATACGGCGAGATCCCTGGCGCTGGGCCGCTATGCCTACGAAGAAGCGCGCAACTGGGCCATGCAGCGCAAGCAGTTCGGCCGGCTGCTTTGCGAATTCCAGGGCCTGCAATGGAAATTCGCGGATATGCGGATCAAGTTGGACGCGGCGCAGCTCCTGCTGTATCGGGCAGCCAGCGGCGCGGACACCGGTTTTCCGTCGGCCACGGACACCGCCATCGCCAAGGCCTATTGCAACCAGGTCGGGTTCGACGTTGCCAACGACGCCTTGCAGGTGCTGGGCGGTCTGGGCTACAGCCGGGAGTCGCTGGTGGAATATTGCGTGCGGCGTTGCCGCGGGTGGATGATTGCCGGCGGCTCTATCGAGATATTGAAGAACCGCATCGCGGAAGGCATATTCGAGCGGAGCTTTCCGCAGCGGCCACCCCGTTAAGCGTCACTCCGCGTGCACGGTGTTCAAGTTGAAGCTGCTGCCGTTCTGCACCATGCCGGCATGAAAGTCCCGGCTGAGCGCGGCCAGCGTCACCCCGGCAAACCGTTCCATCAGCAAGGCTTCGGCGTCTTCAAAGGCGCCGGACAGCGCTGTATTCACGGCAGCTTCGACCAGGCAGCCGGGCGCATCACTGCGGTTGCCCATGGCGAAGATCTCGGGGGAGCCCAAGGCTTCATAGATGTCGCGCAAGGTGACGTCGTTGAAATCGCACGAGATCGTCCAGCCGCCGCCATGCCCCTTTTCGGAATGCACCAGGCCTTGGTCGCGCAGCCCCGCCATGATCCGGCGAATGACGACCGGATTGGTCTGCATGACCCGGCCCAGGTCTTCAGAGGTCATGGGGCCGGGCGCTTCGGCCATGTGCAGCAGCACATGCAGCACGCCGGATAGTTTGCTGTCTCTTCTCATGCAACGCATCCTATTGCATGAGAAGGGATGGGGTCAAACGTGATGATGAACTACGTGCGCTTGGCGGACCAGCTGCCTTTGCCGGCCGCCGTGCCGCTCATGGTCTTGCCGTTGACTTCGCCGGTGTAGCGCACGCCATTGGCCACGAATGAAATCGCGGTGCCGTCCATGCGCGCATCGGAAATGTCGGCCGACCCTAATTTTCCCGAAAGCATCTGGTATTGCTGGGTCAGATGCAGCGTCTGGCCGCTGACGTCCCATTTGCCTTCCACCTTGGCCGGCACGATCCACAACAGTGCCGTGCAGTAAGTCGAGCAATCCTGCGTGATGGTTTCCGCCGCGTCCGGCTCCCAGTCCCCCATGCGGAAGGTATTGGAGACCACCCGGGTGCCGGGCGGCAGTTGGAGCAGGGTGGGCCGCAGCTTCTCGTTGATGGTGGTCAGCAGGAACATGGTGATCACGTCCGCTTTTGACAGGTCGGTCTGGAACAGGTCGGCCGCGATGAAGGTGGCCCGGTCTGAAACGCCTGCGCGCTGTGCGTTGCGGCGCGACAGTTCGACCAGATCCGGGTTGTATTCAATGCCTTGGGCGGTCAGGCCGCGCTGGGCGGCGGTGATCACGGTGCGGCCGTCGCCGGATCCCAGATCCATCAGCCGGTCTTGCGGCGTGACCTTGGCCATATCCAGCATCTTGTCCACCAGGGCCTGTGGGGTGGGCACCCAGATCACATCCTTGCCATCCTGGCCGACGTCCGGCACGTATTCCTTTGGGGTGGCGGGCTTTGCCGCAGGTTGCGCCGTTGCCATGGCGGCATACGCCAGGGACAAGGCCATGGCCGTACCCACCAGGGCGGCACGGATCCGAGGCGTCAAGAAAAGCAGGCGTTGCTGGCCGCTGCGAATCGGTGTGCGGCCGGAGTTTAGTGGCTGAGTCGTGGGTTGCATGATGGCTTCCTTGTGGGTCAGTACCAGTGATGACGCGCGGGCGCAGCGCCGCCCGCCGGGTAAAACACACGCTAGTCGGGCAATGTGGCAGGCTTGAGCAGGCGCAGCATGGGAATGCCGGCGGCCAGCACTGCCAGGCCGATCAGTGCGCCGGCGCCCGCGTAGACCGCGCTGGAATAGACCAAGCCGGCGCAGGTCAGCCCCAGCAGGAGTGGAGGCAGGGGATAGAGTGGGACGCGGAACGGGCGCGGACGGTCGGGATCCAGCTGGCGCAAACGCCATACCGACGCCGCCACCAACAGCATGAACAGCCAGAAGACCGGCGCGGTATAGGCCACCAGCGTTTGCACGCTGTTTTGGCTGAACGCACCCAGGCCCACCAGCACCAAGGTGATCGCGCCCTGCGCAAGCAGGGCGGCAACAGGCGTTTCATTGCGGGCGCTCCAGCCCGCCAGCGCGTGCAGTCGCGGCACGTCGCGGCCCAGGGCGTAATAGACGCGAGCGCCCGTGATGATGGTGCCGTTGATGGTGCTGAGCGCGGTGGCGCAGATGGTCAGGCTGAGCAACGCGGCGGCATAGGGGCCGGCGGCCAATTGCATGACGTCGGCTCCCAATGCGGGGGTGTCGCGCAGGCCTTGCAAGCCGAATATCTCCAGCAAGGCCAGGTTGGTCAGCACATAGGCGCCTGTCACGATCACCGTGCCGATCAGCAGCACCCGGCTCATGTTGCGGTCGGGATTGCGCAGTTCGCCGCTGAGATAGGCGGCTTCGTTCCAGCCGCCATACGTCAGCAACACGAACACCATGCCCATGCCCATCAAGCCCGCCGGGCTGCCGGCAAGCGGCGTGGGTGCCGCCGTTGCCAGCGCGTCGCCTGAGGCCGTCAGGCTGGCGGTCAGGACGGCCGCCAGCGCAGCCAGCGTCAATAGGGTGAAAACCCATTGCACTCGTTTGGAATAGCGCGTGCCGACGATGTTCAAGGCGGTCAGCGCCACAACCGAGATCGCCGCATGTATCGCCGGACCATAGGCGCCCAAGGGCATCAGGCGTTGCGCGTAATCGGCATAGATGTAGGCGACCACGGCGATGGCGCCGGTTTGGATCACGGTGCAACGCGCCCAGGCGAACATCAGACCCACTCGCGGCCCCCAGGCCCGGGTCAAGTACAGGTATTCTCCGCCCGCGCCCGGGTAGGCCGAGCCGAGTTCGGCGTAGCACAGCGCGCCGACCAGCATCACCAGGCCGCCCGCGCACCATAACGCGATATACATCGCCTCGGAGCCTGCGTGTTGCGCCACCAGGGGCGGAAATCCGAAGATGCCGATGCCGATCACCACGCCAACCAGCACCACGGTGGCGTCCATCACCGATAAGCCTGGCTGCGCCGCATGAGGCATACGAGTCGGTATCGCGGCGGCGCGCGGACGGATCAGTGTCATGGGGGCTCTCGGAGGGGCGGCGGGACACAGGCATGGCGCATGCCGGAGAAGGCGCCTGACAATAACCTGAACTATTAGCGACCCATCCGAGAGCAGAAAAGTTTCTTCGGGGTTTCCCTAGAAATAAAGGGGCATGACCGAATCCTCATGCCTCACTTTCATCTCTATATCACATTAAATAAGATCGATAACTTGATGATTATTAACAAATATTCATCTTGTATTAAAGTAATTTGTTTAAAGTGATTTATGAGAAGGCAGTGGCATCGAACATTGCGTTGCTGCCCCTATCGCTGACCGTCGTGAACGGACACCGCCTCTTTGGTCAGGCCGCCCAACCTTGAATTCACCCGCCCGCCAGTACCCATGACCAGGGCAAACAGGATCTCGCCCGCGCGCGGCGCATCCTGGATGCCGATTTCGATACTGTTGAAGTGGCTGCGCACATAGGAAGCGTGGATGTAATGCACGGGCACCATGATGCGGTAACCCGCCACCGCGACGGCCTTCACCGCCGGCACCATGGCCTTCGGTTCCCCTAGCACCGTGCGCATAGCCCAGCCCCCGGCTTCATGCCAGACGGCGCCATGCTCCATTTCACCGTCCAGCCCAACGATGGCGGCCTTGCTGTAGACCTCGATGTTGTCCTTGCCTAGCGTCTCCACCAGTTCGGTGGCCAACAATGTGCCCAGTGTGCGCAATTCGGCCATGAACGGCATCAGATCCTGTTCGTAGCGGCCCGCGTAGGGGTTCTTGATGACGGCGCAGGACGCCGCCAGCTTCAACGGCCGCTCGGGGGCGGGGCCGTTTTCATGAAATGTGGTTTCAACAATCAAGCTACGCTTGCGGATTTCAATCAACGACATGGGATTCTCGATAGAGGGGATGAGTGGGGTTGGGTCATTGCGGCGGAATACCGGTTTCTTTGACGATGGCCGCCCATTTGCCGATCTCGGCGACAACGAACGCGCCGAATTCCGCAGGGCTTTGCCGTTTCACCGTCAGACCTTGGCGGGCATAGGTTTCCTGCAATTCCTGATTCGCCAGGGCGTAGTCCAGTGAACGCGCCAGCCGGTCAGCCACTGGCTGCGGCAAGCCAGCCGGCCCCATCAGGCCAAACCAGACGGTCAGGTTGAAGCCCGGCGCACCACTTTCGTTCAAGGTGGGGATGTCAGGCGCCAGGGCGAAGCGGTCTGGCGTGCTGACGCCGTAGGTCTTGACCTTGCCCGCGCGGGCTTGCTGCAAGCCATTGGCCAAATCCGTGAACGTCAGGTCAACCGTACCGCCGATGACGTCGGTCAAGGCTTGCGGGCCACCGCGATACGGCACCGCAGTGACCGTGATATCGCCCATCGCCGCCAGCTTGGCGCCGAATACCTGGGCGCTGCCCGATCCATAGGCGTAGGTTAGTTTGCCGGGGTGCTGGCGGCCATAGGCGAAGAGTTCTCCCACGTTGGAACCCGCTACCTTGGGCGAGCCGACCAGCAGGTATGGTGTTTCGGCCACGGCGCCAATGGGCGCAAGGTCTGTCGCCGGGTTGTAAGGCAGGTCCTTGAACAGGCTGACCCCGCTTGCCGCCGTGGACACGCCGACCACGACCAGCGTATAGCCGTCGGGCTTGGCACGGGCTACGTCATGTGTGCCGATGATGCCGTTGGCGCCCGGCTTGTTCTCGACGACAACGGGCTGGCCCAAGTCGGCGGCCATGTGTTTTCCCAAACTACGGGCGACCACATCGGTGATGCTGCCGGGCGGGAAGGGGACGACCATACGGATGGGATGGTCGGGGAAGGTCGGTGCGGCAATCGTCGGGGCGGTCGCGGTCAGCCCCAGCGCCAAGGCGATGGCGGCGGCAGTGTGATGCATGGTGTTGTCTCCCTTGTGGCGGGTGTGCCTGGTTTTGTTATCGATGCGCTGCTGGGCGCATTAATCGGCGTCGTGCCGTGTTTCCAGATAGCGGTAGATCTCCGTGTTGTCCGAGGTGGCGGGCAGGGTGTCTTGCGCCTGCCGCCACAGGGTCGTGCAAAGCGACAACTGCGGAGCGGCCACGCCGGCCAGTTGTTGCAGGCTGTCGGCCGTGCGGAGATCTTTGGCCATCAAAGCCAGGGCAAAGCCGCCATTGAAGGTGCGCGGCACGATGAATTGCGCCAACTTGGTTTCGGTGGCGACGTTGCGGCCGCTCGATGCGTTCAATACCTGCGTAAAGATCGCGGGGTCCAGATCCATGCCCTGGGCAATCAACATGGCTTCGCTGGCGGCCAGCAGGCCGGCCGCATAGACATAGTTGTTCAGTGCTTTCATGGCGTGGGCGGAACCCACCGGACCCGTGTGGATCGTCGTGGCGCCCATGCGCGACAGGATCGGCCGCACGCGCTCAAGATCGCTGGCGGCGCCGCCCGCCATGATGGCCAAGGTGCCACTGGCGGCCTTGGCCACCGCGCCGGACACTGGCGCGTCGATCAAGGTGATGCCGGCTTCGTGCAGCAGCGGCGCTAGCCGCAGCGTGTCGGCGGGGTGCGACGAGCCCATGTCGATCAGCGTTGCCCCGCGTGCCAACAAGGCAGCCAAACCGGGCGCGTCCGGCGAGCCCTCGATGACGGCATTGGTGACCGTGCTGTTGGGCAACATCGTGATGACCACCTCGCAGCCCGCCAGGTCGGCCAGGCTGGCGGCAGGCAGCAGCGTGCGGCCCCAGGCCGGATGGGTCTTCAAGCGATCCAGCCTTTGCGGATCACGGTCGTAGGCATGGATGCGGAAGGCCTCCGCGCCCGCCAGATTCTCAAGCATCGGCAAGCCCATCATTCCCAAGCCGATGAATCCCAATTTCAACGTCATGCAATCCCTTTATCGAAACGGCCGGAGCAACCTCCAGCGGCGACTCTGGATGCTACCGATGCGTTGGGATTTCCTCCTATGCTAAGTTGACCAGGGGATATAACCATTGATTATTGGAATGGCACGATGCGGTTCAAATTGAGGCAGATGGAGGTGTTTCGGGCGGTGATGCTGACGGGGTCCATGAACGGGGCGGCAAAGTTGCTATTCGTGTCGCAACCTGCTGTCAGCCGCTTGATCGCCCATACCGAGCAGAGCCTGGGCCTGCAATTGTTTGCCCGGGACAAGGGCAAGCTCACGCCCACGCCTGAAGCGCATCGCTTATTCGAGGAAGTGGGTCCGCTATTCGAGGAAGCCCTGCGCATCGACGACTTTGCGCGGGATTTGGCGGTACGGCCGGAAGGGGCGCTGACCTTATGTTCCAGCCCTAGTCTGGGGCTGAATTTCCTGCCCCCGGTGATGGCGCGGTACCTGGAGCGCTATCCGAACGTCCGGTTGAAATACCACACGACGCTGTTGGCGGACATGGCGCACGAACTATTGGGCCGCAAGGCCGAATTGGCGGTGTCAGTGCTGCCCATAGACCACCCCAATCTGATCGTCGAACCCTTCGCCACGGGGCAAATGGTCTGCATTGTGCCCACCGGGCATCCGCTTGCCACGCAAACCAATGTCGGGCTGGCGGAATTGGCCGCCTACCGCCTGATTCTGTATAGCCGCAATATCCCCTTTGGCCAATTGGTCGCCGCGGCGTTCCAGCGGGCGGGCGTCGCCTGGAACGCCTCGGTTGACATCGTGCGCGCCGAACTGGCTTGCGCACTGGTGCGAGCAGGGGCGGGCGTGGCGATCGTGGATCAGTTCTCGGTCGGGCAAGAGGGGTGGCCCGGCGTGGTCGTGCGGCCATTGCGCGAATCGATCCCGCTGGCGTTGAGCCTGGTGCGGTCACGCTTCGATGCCCCCAGCCGGCATGTGCAGCGCTTCGTGCGCATACTCAAGGACCACGCGCGTGACCTACCCCCTTTGACCCCGGAGCAAGACCCGCCGCGCGACTAGCCCGCGAGTTGCCTGCATAGTTCGGCGGCGTACTCCTGCCCATTGCGCATCCGTAGATACTCGGCATAGCGCTGACGATAGACAGGATTGAACGTGTCCAGCCGTTGTCGGCCGCGGAAGAGTTCCTCCATGCCGGCACGTTTCCAGATAAGCGTATCCGCCCGGACTTCGGCACGGGTCTTCATGCCTTTTTCCTGCATGTCACGGTATGCCGCCAGGCTTGCCGGCGGGGCTTGGCAGGTGGACAACATGCCCGCTGCGGGGCCCGGCGACGCCGCGGAAGGCAGGGGCTGCGCCTGAGCGGTTGCCCCGAAGGCGGTCAGGGCCATGGCGAGAAATAGAGAGCTAGGGATCATTGTCATGGCAGTCACCGGTTGGAGTTGGGTTGGGCGCGTTCAAGCTCAAGGGCCTGTTGGTACTCTGGACCCGAGCGCATCCGCACGTATTCGGCGTAGCGGGTGCGGTAGTCCAGGCCAAAGACATCAGGCTCCAGTTCACCGCGGTGCAGCTCGGTCAGGCCGGCCTGGGTCCAGAGCCTGAGATCGGCGCGGACCTCGGCGCGGGTTTTGGACGACGGGGCATAGACCTGGGGCGGATAAGCCTGTTCGCCGTAGGTGACAAGACCCTGCGCTTTGGCTTGCTGCAATTCGGCGGCCACCTGTTCCCGCGTCATGGGCTCGGCGTAGAGCACGGGGGCTGCCGCGACGAGCGAGACGGCAAGCGCCAGCTGAATCGATAGGCGTGAAGTGGGGCGGTTCATAGTGACTCCTTGAAACGTAGTAGGCGTACCAAGAAGTCTAGAGAGGGGCCCCCGACAGAATGCGAACCGGCAGATTAGTTTTCTGTAATGTCGCGTGCGGAGGCGTCCGCCTGCGTGCTGGCGATACTGAAACCGATCGTGGTCGACCGGCCTTCGGATTGCGCGAAGCTGCTTCCGCCATGCATGCGGGCAATCGCCGCCACGATGGCCAATCCCAAACCATGATGGTCGCCATCGAAGGCGCGCGCCTCGTCTGTTCGGTAGAAGCGGTGGAACAGGCGCGGCAAGTGCTCGGCGGGTATGGGTTCCCCTGCATTGCGCACGGCGATCCGTACCTCGCGTCCGTCACCGGCGGCAACACTGATATCGATCACGCTGCCCCTGTCGGCATAGCGAACCGCATTGGAGAGCAGGTTCGACACGGCCCGCTGGAAAAGTGTGCGATCAATGGCGGCAACGGCTTTGCCGATGACGCGAATCTGAAGCCCGGACTCCAAGCCTTCGGCCTCGTGGTACTGGGCGACTTCACGCAAGACGTCGGCCAGATCGCCGTTCCACGTCGTTCTGGCCTGCGCACCCCGGTCGGCCTGGGACAGGAACAGCATGTCGTTGACGATGCTGGACAAGCGGTGCAGCTCTTCAAGATTGGACCCCAGGATCTCGCGCAGCGCGTCCTGCGATGGGCGGGTCTTCAGCGCCAGCTCGGTTTCACCGATCAGGGTGGCTAGCGGCGTGCGCATTTCGTGCGCCACGTCGGCATTGAAGCCTTCCATCTGGACATAGGCGCGTTCCAGCCGCTGCAACACCGCGTTGAACTGGCGCACCAGCGGCCGGATTTCATCGGCTTGGCCGCTGACATCCAGCCGTTCGCCAATACGATCCGGCGATAGCATCGCAGCCTGCTTGGCCAGCGCATCCAAGGGAGCCAGCCCCCGGCGCACCAGCATCGTGGCCACCGCGGCGGCCACGATGGCGCCCACCAGGGCACAGCCGAACAAGGTCCAGGCCAAGGCGCGGCGCAAGCGCATGTCGGACGAAATATCCAACACCAGTTCCGCATTCATCGAGTCGCCGGGCGCGCTGGGGTGGGGCAGCGAAAACGTGATGCGACGATCGTGGTCAAAGTCCTGGTCATCGCCAATCGGACTTCCATAGACGACACGCTCGCCATCGATCTGTAGCACCAGCGCGAAATCCGGCCGGCCGTAGAAGAAATCGTCCAGCTTGTGCCGCAGGCGGGACGAATCGCCACTATCGCGATTTTCGTCAACCAGGTGGCGGATGACCTCCACCTTCTGCTGAATCAAGGCGTCCTGGCGGGAACGCAGATTGAGATTGGTGGCGTAGTAGACGGCGATGCACACCAGCCCCAAGGCGATGAAGGTCTGGATCGCCAGCCAGCGCGACAGCCAGCGGCGCAGCGATCGGGGGCGTCTTGCAACCATTACTCGCCCCGGGCTTCCAGCACGTAGCCCATGCCACGCACGGTATGCACCAGTTTCTTCTCGAAGGGATCGTCAACCTTGCCGCGCAGGCGGCGCACCGCCACCTCAACCACGTTGGTGTTGCTGTTGAAATTGATGTCCCACACCTGTTCAGCCAGTTCCAGGCGCGACAGGACTTCGCCCTGTTTGCGCATCAATAGCGCCAATAGCGTGAATTCCTTGGCGGTCAGGTCCAGGCGCACGCCATCGCGCGAGGCGCGGCGGCGCAACAGGTCTAGCTCCAGCCCGTCCACGCGCAACAGGTTCTGGCTGCCGGCCTCTGAATGTTGATGGCCGCTGCGCCGCCCCAGGGCCAACACCCGGGCCAGCAGTTCAGACAGCGCGAAGGGTTTGACCAGGTAGTCGTCGGCGCCGTCGCGCAGCCCCTTGACCCGGTCTTCGATCTTGTCCCGGGCGGTCAACATCAGGACAGGGGTCCGGGCGACCCTCCGGATTTCCCGCAGCACGGAAAACCCGTCCATGCCCGGCAGCATCACGTCCAGCAGGATCAGGTCATACAGGCCTTCGCGGGCCAGATGCAGGCCGTTGACGCCGTCATGCGCCACGTCGACCACGTAATTGTGTTCGGTCAGTGCCCGCCGCAGATATTCGGCCAGCTTTTTCTCGTCTTCGATTACCAGAACTTTCATGGGGGCCAGGAAGGAAGAAGCGGTGGCGGCAGCGCCATGCCGAAATCGCCCGCCCGCACGGGCAGGCGCGCAAGCGAGCGGGAGGCCCTAAGGGGCATCCGTGCCGATTTTACGGCGCAATTGCATTGAAAAAGCGGGACGGCCGCAAGAAGGGCGGCCGTCCCGCTCAGGCGAGGGGGTAATCAGCCCGGCGTGTAGATATCCGCCAGGCGGGCGCGTTCAGCGGGCGTGACGGCTTCAGCCTCGGCCAACACGTCGGCGCGGGTGCGTGAGGTGCCTTGCTTGGCCCAGGCGGGCTTTTGCAGGTTGCGGTAGGTCAGAAACCATTGGCGCTTGTCGGACTTTGCCTCGGCCAGCTCGGCCACCACCTGCTCGCGCGACTTGCCGGCGGTAGCGTGTTCGGGGGCGATGGCGTAACCGATTTCCGTATCGGTCTGGTGCCAGACGTTGTTGGCGCTGGCCAGGGCAGGCATGCCGATCAAGGCGGTCAAAGCGACGGTAGCGGCGATGCGGGTCTTCATCAGGAATCTCCTCAGTGCGTGGGTAGGGCGGGTGGCGCTTGCCAGGCCCGCGCCTACACGCTGTTTGTGAAACGGTGGAGACACTTTACGAATTCAAGTTCGTCAATTCGCAAACACCCTGATTACGAATTCGTAATCCCGCGAACCTTACGGAATTGTCATGTGACGGTCGAGATTTTGACGAGGCCGCCTCGATACAGTGCCGGCACACCCATCCTCTTCGTCCCCGCCTGGCATTGCCGCAGGCTGTCTTCGTTGGTTGAACCATGCGTTTATCTGTCTTACCGCTTGCCGCGGCGGCCCTAGCCGTGGCGTTTGCGCTGCCTGCCCGCACGCAGGCCCAGGCGCTGACCCTGGAACGCGCCATGTCCGCCGCGTTCGATAACAACCCGGGCTACGCCGCCGCGCGCAACGAGGCTGCCGCCAGCGAGGGTCAACTGACCCAGGCCGGCGTGCTGCCCAACCCGTCATTGGAAGTCAGTGTTGACGACACCCAGAAAGCCACCCGCACCACGACCACGATGTTGAGCGTGCCGATCGAAACGGGTGGCAAGCGCGGCGCCCGCATCAAAGCGGCCGGGCTGTCCCGCGATATCGCGCAGCGTGACCTGTCGGCTGCACGCGCCGGCCTGCGATCGGCGGTGATTGCCGCATTCTTCGACACGGCCGTGGCACAGGAAGCCGTGCGCGTGGCGCGCGGCAACATCGATATCGCCAACGGCGCATTGCGCCTGGCCGACAGGCGGGTGGCCGCGGGCAAGGCGCCGCCACTGGAAAGCAGCAAGGCGCAGGTGGCACTGGCCAATGCGCGCATCGAAGCCCGCGCGGCGGATACCGCCCTGGAAAGCGCCCGCCGCAAGCTCGGCTTGCTATGGGGTACCGCTACGCCTGACTTCAACAGCGTCGACGGCAACCTGGATGCCTTGCCCAAACGAGGGTCGCTCGACGAATTGAACGCGGCATTGGGCGAAGCGCCGCAGATGCAAAGCGGACGATTGGCCGTTGACCTTGGTCGAGCGCAGCTGGAAGTGGAGAAGAGCAAGCGCTATCCCGATATCACGCTTAGCGCCGGGGTGGCTCGCGACAACGAGGCTGGCCGCAACAAAGCGCAGTTGGGCGTATCGATCCCGCTGCCGCTGTTCGACCGCAATCAAGGCAACGTCTATACGGCCACGATGCAAGCCTACAAGGCGCAAGACACCTATCGTGAACTGTCGGCGCGCTTGTCGGGCGACCTGCTGCAAGCCGTGTCGCAGTTTGATCTGGCGGTGGGAGCGGCGCGGGAATACCGGGGCGCCGTGCTTCCCGGTGCGGTCCAGGCGTATGACGCTGCCCGCAAGGGATTTGAAGCCGGCAAGTTCGGGTTCCTGGAAGTGCTGGACGCCCAGCGCACGCTGTCCCAGGGAAATATCGCCTACCTGACGGCACTGGCCTCGGCCTACCAGGCCTCCGCGGAAATCGACCGCATTCTTGGACGTTGAAAAGAACCTTAGACATGGCAAAGCATCGAATCGAATCCGCTCGCGCCCAGAAAGCGCTGGTTATCGCCGTCTTGTCCGGCTTGCTGCTGGCGCCCACTGGCGGCGCATGGGCGGCGGAATCCGCCAGCGAAACCGGGCATGCGCACAGCGCGGGCGCAACCGAAGAGGGTGGGCATGGCACCTCCGCGCCCGCCGAATCAGGCCCCAATGGCGGCGAGATGACCCGCAGCGGCAGCCGAGCCGTGGAATTGCTGCTAAGCGAAGATGGCGGCCAGCCGCGTCTGAGGCTCTGGGCCTACGACGGTGCCAAGGCCGTCTCGGCCGATACCCTGCGTGTCACCGCCACCGTCAAACGCCCCAACGGCGACACGCAGCGCCTGTCGTTCAAGCGGGACAAGGATGCCCTGGTCAGCGTGGAAACCATCGGGGAACCCCATTTTCTTGAAGTGGATACCGAAGTGGTGATGAACGGCGCCGGGGAACCGGTGCATGCCGTCCTGGAGAAGGACGAAGGGAAGATCGCGCTGTCCGCTGAACAGATCTCGGTGGCGGGCATCAAGACCGCGGCGGCCGCGCCGGCCGCGCTAGCCAGATCCGCGGCTTTCCCTGGCGAGATCAAGTTCAACGCCGACCGCACCGCACACGTGGTGCCGCGCATGGCAGGGGTGGTGGAAAGCGTATCCGCCGACCTGGGCCAGCAAGTCAAGAAAGGCGAACTGCTGGCCACCGTGTCAAGCGCCGGGTTGTCCGAATTGCGCAGCGAATGGCTGGCGGCCGTGAAGCGGCGCGATCTGGCCACGCAGAACCACCAGCGTGAACGCCGTCTATGGCAAGAGAAGGTCTCGGCGGAGCAAGACTATCAGCAGGCGCGAACTGCCCTGGAAGAAGCCCGGATCGCCGTGCAGAACGCGGAACAAAAGCTGCGCACGGCCGGCGCCTCGCCGCAGTCCAAGGACCTGGGCATTCTTGAAATCCGGGCGCCGTTTGACGGCGTGATCGTGGAAAAACACATTGCGCTGGGCGAGGCGCTGGCGGACACCGCCAGCATCTTCACGCTGTCGGACATGCGCACCGTCTGGGCGGAATTCGTGATCGCGCCGAAGGATCTGCAAGACGTCAGGGTAGGGGAACAGGCCCGCGTCACGTCCGCGGCCTTCGCGGAAACGGCGGACGGCAAGGTGTCGTACATCGGCTCGTTGCTGGGCCAGCAGACCCGCACGGCCACGGCCCGGGTCACGCTTGAGAATCCGGATATGGCGTGGCGTCCGGGGCTGTTCGTGTCGGTCAACGTCGTCGTCCAGACGTCCGAGGCGTCGGTGGCGGTGGCCGCCGACGCGGTGCAGACGCTGGAAGACGGCCCGGCGGTATTCATTGAAGTGCCCGGCGGCTTTCTGGCACAACCCGTCACGCTGGGCAAGCAATCGGACGATCAGGTAGAGGTGCTGGCCGGCCTGAAGCCCGGTACGCGATACGTGACCGCCAATGCGTTCGTCCTGAAATCCGAGCTGGGCAAAGCCAGCGCCGACCACGCGCATTGAGCCGGAGCCAAGCATGTTTGAACGCCTTATCCGTTTTGCCATTGAACAGCGCTGGCTGGTGCTGTTCGTCACCCTGGGCATGGCCGCCATCGGCGTCTATAACTATTCCAAACTGGCGATCGACGCCGTGCCTGACATCACCAACGTCCAGGTGCAGATCAACGTCGGGGCGCCCGGCTATTCGCCGCTGGAGACCGAGCAGCGCATTACCTACCCGATCGAGACGGTCATGGCGGGCCTGCCCGGCCTGCAACAGACCCGCTCCACATCACGCTACGGCCTGTCGCAAGTCACCGTCATTTTCAAGGATGGCACCGACATCTATTTCGCCCGCCAGTTGGTGAATCAGCGGCTGCAAGAGGCCAAGGAAAGCCTGCCGGAAGGCGTGACGCCGACCATGGGCCCGATCTCGTCCGGGCTGGGCGAAATCTACCTCTGGACGGTGGAAGCCGATCCGGGCGCCCGCAAGGAAGACGGCACGCCCTATACCCCGACCGACCTGCGAGAGATCCAGGACTGGGTCATCAAGCCGCAGTTGCGCAATCTGGCCGGCGTCACCGAGATCAATTCCATCGGCGGCTACGCCAAGGAATACCAGGTGGCCCCCAGCACCGAGCGGCTGGCGTCCTATGGCCTGACGTTGACGGACGTCATGACGGCGCTGGAGCGCAATAACGCCAACGTGGGCGCCGGGTACATCGAGCGCAACGGCGAACAATACTTGATCCGCGCCCCGGGCCAGGTCCGTTCGATCGACGACATCAAAGACGTCGTTCTGACGTCGGTGCAAGGGCAGGCCATCCGCATCCGCGACATCGCGGACGTCGGCATCGGGCGCGAACTGCGCACGGGGGCCGCCACCGACAACGGCCAAGAGGTCGTGCTGGGCACGGTCTTCATGCTGATCGGCGAAAACAGCCGCAGCGTGTCCCAGGCGGTGTCGGCCAGGCTGGAGACGATCAATAAATCATTGCCGGAAGGCGTGAAGGCCGTGACGGTCTATGACCGCACCAACCTGATCGACAAGGCCATCACGACGGTCAAGAAGAACCTGCTGGAAGGCGCGGCACTGGTCATCGTCATCCTGTTTGTCTTCCTGGGCAACATCCGGGCGGCGCTGATCACCGCGATGATCATCCCCTTGTCGATGCTGTTCACCTTCACCGGCATGGTCGCCTACAAGGTCAGCGCCAACCTGATGAGCCTGGGCGCGCTGGACTTCGGCATCATCGTGGACGGGGCGGTGGTGATCGTCGAGAACTGCGTGCGGCGTCTGAGCCACGCCCAGGAACACCACCGCAGGCCGCTGACGCGAACCGAGCGGTTTCATGAAGTGTTCGCGGCAGCGCGTGAAGCCCGCCGGCCGTTGCTGTTCGGCCAACTGATCATCATGGTCGTGTACCTGCCGATCTTCGCGCTTAGCGGGGTGGAAGGGCGCATGTTCCATCCGATGGCGCTGACCGTGGTGCTGGCGCTGCTGGGGGCCATGATCCTGTCGGTGACGTTCGTGCCGGCAGCGGTGGCGCTATTCATGGGCAACAAGGTATCCGAAAAGGAAAACCGCCTGATGCTGTGGGCCAAGCGCCGTTATGAGCCGTTGCTGGAAACCGCGCTGCGCCGCACGCCGATGATCCTGGTGGGCGCGACGCTGTTCGTGGTCTTGAGCGGCGTGCTGGCGTCACGCCTGGGCAGTGAATTCATCCCCAACCTGAACGAAGGCGACATGGCGATCCAGGCGCTGCGCATCCCGGGCACCAGCCTGACGCAATCGGTCGAGATGCAAAAGCAGATCGAGAAGCGCCTGAAGGATAAATTCCCCGAAATCGAACGTGTATTCGCCCGTACCGGCACGGCCGAGATTGCCTCGGACGCCATGCCGCCCAGTATTTCGGACGGCTACATCATGTTGAAGCCCGTCGACCAGTGGCCCACGCCGCGCAAGACGCATGCCGAGCTGCTGGCGGCGATCCAGGCGGAAGCGGCGCAGGTGCCCGGGAACAACTACGAATTCTCGCAACCCATCCAGCTGCGCTTCAACGAATTGATATCCGGCGTGCGCAGCGACGTGGCGGTGAAGGTCTTCGGCGATGACAACGACGTGCTGAACAAGACAGCCGCCGAAATCGCGGAAGTGCTGCAAAAAGTGCCCGGCGCGTCCGAGGTCAAGGTCGAGCAAACCACGGGGCTGCCCATGCTGACGGTCAATATCGACCGGGCACGCGCGGCGCGTTACGGGCTTAGCCTGACCGATGTGCAGGACACCATCGCCATCGCGGTTGGCGGACGCGAGGCGGGCACGTTCTTCCAGGGCGACCGGCGCTTCGACATCGTGGTGCGTCTGCCGGAATCGGTGCGAGAGAACCTGGCGGCGCTGCGCAAACTGCCGGTGGCGCTGCCCAAGACGGAAGGGCAGACACAAACCGCCTACATCCCGCTAAGCGAAGTGGCCTCGTTCGACCTGGCGCCCGGACCCAATCAGATCTCGCGCGAGGATGGCAAGCGGCGCATTGTCGTCAGCGCCAACGTGCGCGGCCGGGATCTGGGGTCTTTCGTCGCCGATGCGTCGGCGGCCATTGGAGAACAAGTCAAGGTTCCGTCTGGATACTGGACGTCCTGGGGCGGCACGTTTGAACAACTACAGTCGGCGGTCAAGCGGTTGCAGATCGTGGTGCCGGCGGCGTTGCTGCTGGTGTTTGCGCTGCTGTTCGCCATGTTTGGGAACGTCAAGGACGGCCTGGTGGTCTTCACCGGCATTCCGTTCGCCTTGACGGGCGGCGTGATCGCGCTGTGGATGCGCGGCATTCCGCTATCGATCACGGCGGCCGTCGGCTTCATCGCCTTGTGCGGCGTGGCCGTGCTGAACGGGCTGGTGATGCTGTCCTTCATCAGTTCGCTGCGCGACGAAGGCAAAACCATCGACCAGGCGGTGCGCATTGGCGCCTTGACCCGCTTGCGTCCGGTGCTGATGACCGCGCTGGTTGCGTCGCTGGGGTTCGTCCCCATGGCCATCGCCACGGGGACGGGTGCCGAAGTGCAGCGCCCGCTGGCCACGGTGGTGATCGGCGGCATTATTTCATCCACCATTCTGACGCTGCTGGTGTTGCCAGCGCTGTATCGGCTGGTACATCGGCGGGACCCGGAGGAAGAGGAGCTCGCTCATGCGAAAACTTGATCCCGCGGCGCGCTTGCCGTCGCTCTCGGTCATCATTCCGTTTCTCAATGAACGGGACGTTCTGCCGCTTTGCCTGGCCCGTGTGCGCCGCGTGCTTGATGGCTTGGGCCTGCCGTACCAGATCGTCCTGGTCGACGACGGCAGCCGTGACGGCAGCGCGGAGTATCTGCAAAGCCTGCTGGGCACGGAGCCGTGCCTGAAGCTGGTTCGGCTAAGCCGCAACTTCGGCAAGGAAGCGGCGATGACTGCCGGCATTGCCCATGCCGAAGGCGAGGCGGTGATCCTGCTGGATGCCGACCTACAGGACCCGCCGGAGCTGATTCCCCAGATGGTGCGCGCCTGGCAGGAGGGTGCGGACGTCGTTTGCATGCGCCGGCGCAGCCGGGCAGGGGAAACCTGGTTGAAGCGCGCATCCGCGTATGTGTACTACCGGCTGCTGAACCGGCTGAGCCGCGCCGCGATCCCCGCCGACACCGGCGATTTCCGCCTGATGAGCCGGAAGGCGGTGCAAGCCTTGCTGCAATTGCCGGAACGCAGCCGCTATATGAAAGGGCTGTACGCCTGGATCGGCATGCCGACCCGCATCCTGGATTACGACCGGGCCCCGCGCGCGGCGGGCACCACCAAATGGAACTACTTCGCCTTGTTCCGCTTGGCGATGGAAGGCATTACCTCGTTCTCGACGGCGCCATTGCGATGGGCCACCGGAGTAGGGGCCATCGCGGCACTGCTGGGCGGCCTGTTCGGCGCGGCCATCATCTTCAAGACCCTGATGTACGGGGACGATGTGGCCGGGTACCCGTCGCTGATGGCGACCATCACCTTCATGAGCGGCGTGCAACTCCTGACCATCGGCCTGCTGGGCGAATATGTCGGCAAGACCTATCTGGAGGCCAAGCAGCGGCCCGTGTACCTGGTGCGCGACGTGCACAGCAGCCGCGTCCCGCAAGCACACGATCCGCTGCCGGGATCCCCACGCAAGGCGCGTACTCATGCGTTTGACCGCTAAGGCCGTCTTTGCCGTCCTGCTGGCGGTCCTGGGCATCCGCCTGTTGGCGATGATGTTGATGCCCTTCGCCGACACCTCGGAGCCCCGTTATGCGGAGATAGCCAGGATCATGGCGGCATCCGGCGACTGGATCACGCCCTGGTTTGCACCGGGCGAGCCGTTCTGGGGCAAGCCTCCCTTGGCTTTCTGGGCTCAGGCGCTGTCGGGCGCGCTGTTCGGCATGCGGGAAATAAGCCTGCGCCTGCCATCGTTGCTGGCGATGCTGGGCATGCTGGCGATCCTGCATCAATTGGGCCGCCGCCTGTACACCGAGCAAGCGGCGCGTTGGGCCGTGTTGGTATTCAGCACCATGCTGCTGCCGCTGGTGGCGGCGGGTGCCGTGCTGACGGACGCATTCCTGGCCCTGGGCATCACACTGGGCATGGCCTCGTTCATTCTGGCGCCCCAAGCGCGGTCTGGCTTCTGGAGATATGGCTTCTTCGTTGGACTGGCCATCGGGTTTCTGTCCAAGGGGCCGCTGGCCGGGGTGCTGATGGCGGGCGCCATCGTGCCCTGGATGCTCTGGCAGGGCAATGCCGCGCGCCATCTGCGCGCCTTGCCTTGGGTCGGCGGAACGGCGCTGACATTGGGGCTGACGCTGCCGTGGTACTTGCTGGCGGAATGGAAGACTCCTGGCTTCCTGGCGTATTTCATTGTGGGCGAGCATGTCCTGCGCTTCATCGATCCGGGGTGGGCGGGTGATCGCTACGGCACGGCACACAGCCGGCCTTACGGCGCGATCTGGCTGGATTGGGCGATGGCAATGCTGCCATGGAGTCCAGTGGGACTTTGGCTGCTCTTGCGCCAGGGAATCGATGGCGCGCTGGCAGCGCGGATTCGGGTGTTCAGGCGCTCGCCCGCGTCGACCTACCTGTTTGCCTGGGCCGTCGCGACGCCTGCGTTCTTCACCTTGTCCGGCAACATTCTTTGGACCTATGTGCTGCCCGCGCTGCCGCCCGTGGCGTTAGGCATCGGCGTGGGCATCAGCCGCCTGGAGGCGTTGGCGCCGCGCCGCGTGGTCCTGGCTTGCCTGCTGGTGGTGCCCATCGCCGCCGTCGTGCTGGGAACCCTGTCCATCGTGCAGCCCAACCGGTTCAAGACGGAAAAGCAGCTGGTCGCCCAGGCGGCGAACGCGATGCAGGCGGGGGAGCCGCTTTACTTTGTGGACAGCCGCCCGTTTTCGGCACGTTTCTACTCCCAAGGCAGGGCCGGGTTGGTGGCGAAGGAAGGCTTGGCTGCGGTGTTGCCGGGCAAGGATGAGCGTGTGCTGCTGGCGGTCGAGAAGGGCGATCTGGCAGATATCCGAAACCGCGTTCCAGGCCCGATCACACCGCTTTACACCAGCCGTCGATACGTGTTGCTGAGCATATCAGGGACAGTTCATCCTTAAGGCAAGCCGCCAATTTTGCTAACTTGGCAACAAAATTGGCGCCTATTTACTTGCAAATGGATCCTATTTATACTCCCGGCCGGAGTCGGACCTAGTCCGACTTTTGCGTCATTGACTCTTGCTGCTTCCTGGTCGCACTGAGGATGACCGCCAATCGTGGTGACGCCTCAATAGGCGCTGGGAGAAGAGCAAGATGGCCATGGCCACAATTCAGAACACGCGGGCACGTTTCCCGCTGAACCGCCGTGCAGCGGCCATTGCTGCCGCGCTGGCCGCGCTGTCCGGCATGGCCCATGCGCAAACGGCGGCGCCAGCGGCCACCGGAGACGCGGGGGAACTCGCCGCCGTGACCGTGACGGGCGACTGGCTGGGCACGCCCACCGAAGAAAAAGTGTTGTCGCATCCGGGCGCGCGTACCGTCGTGGATCAACAACAGATCGAGGAAAGCGGGTCCAGCAGCGTGCGCGACGTATTGCGCCAGATTCCGGGTGTGCAGGTGCAAGACAGCAACGGCACCGGCGGCAGCGATGTGTCGCTGAACGTGGGCGTGCGCGGCCTGACCTCGCGCTTGTCGCCACGGTCCACCATCTTGATGGACGGCGTGCCGATGGCCTACGCGCCTTATGGCCAACCGCAGTTGTCGCTGGCGCCCGTGTCGCTGGGCAACCTGGAATCGGTTGATGTCGTGCGTGGCGCCGGTTCGGTGCGCTACGGCCCGCAGAACGTGGGCGGCATCATCAACTTCGTCACCCGCCAGATTCCGAAGGACTTCACGACCAGCCTGAACGTCGGCAGCGAAATCTACAGCCACGGCGGCAACGTCAAGACCACGCCCAGTCTCTTCGTGGGCGGCACCACCGACCAGGGTCTGGGCGGCGCGCTGCTGTATTCCGGCACCCATGGCGACGGCTACCGGTCCAGCAATGATTCGACCGACATCGACGACGTGATCCTGAAGGGCGCGTACCGCTTTTCGGCGACCGACGACGTGGCGGTTTCCTTGCATCATTTTGAAGGCAAGGGCCGGATGCCCGGCGGTTTGACCACGGCGCAGTACTCGGAAGATCCCTTCCAATCCACCCGGCAGTACGACCAATTCACCGGCCGCCGCACGGACGGTTCGCTGAAGTACACGCACAATGACGGCGTTAACAACTTCGAAGTGCTGACCTATTACGTGGATTCGTTCCGGGGCAGCTATATCGAACAGGGGGGCACCGGCGCCACGGCCAATCAGTTCCGATTGACGACCGCACCCCGCAGCTATCATTATTTCGGCTTCGAGCCCCGTTACTCGCGCCTGTTCGACTCCGGTTCCTTCGTGCAGGAAATCAGCGTTGGTTACCGCTATCTGAAGGAAAGCAGTTCGGAAGTGGCGGGGCGCACGGCCTACTACAACCCCGCAGCCGGCGGTGATGCATTCGACCTGAACATGCCGACTTATCAGACCAGCAATGGCGGCACCACCGCCCATGCTTTCTACATTGATGACCGCATCGACATCGGCAAATGGACCATCACGCCCGGCGTGCGCTTTGAAAGCATCAGCACCTACAACGATGTGACCAACTTCAACACGGCAACCGGCGCAGTGACCAGCGCCTTGTCGCCGTCGATCGATTCGCGCGTGACCTTGCCCACGCTGTCGGTGCTGTACCGCGTGGACGACAAGTGGTCCGTATTCGCCAACGCGGGCAAATCGTTCGGCCCGCAGCAATACAGCCAGTTGGCATCCACCACCGAAGGCCTGCATCCCGAAACCGCCAAGACCTATGAAATCGGCACGCACTTCGCCGGCCAGGCCTGGAGCGGCGAACTTACCCTGTTCAACATCGATTTCGACAAGGAATTGCAGTTGACGCGCTCGATCGTGGGCGAGGGGATGTGGACCGATTTGGGTGCGACCCGCCACCGCGGCGTGGAATCCGCCTTGCGCTATGACCTGGGCGATCTCAGCGACGCCTTGCGCGGCCTGTCGGTGTATGCCACCTACACATACACCCAGGCCATCGCCAAGGCCGGCGCCTTCGAGGGCCGGGACTTGCCGCTGTATTCGCGCCAGGTAGCCTCGGTCGGCGCCCGCTACGCCGTGCAGCGCTGGACCTTCAATGCAGACGTATTCGCGCAGTCCAAGCAGCGGTCGCCCGGCTCTCCGGACGCCGGCGCCGGCTACGTCACCGACGAAGACGCCAGCGGACGCCTGGGCGACATCCCCGGCTTTGCCACCGTGGCCTTGCGTGCAGGCTATGACTTCGGCCGTGACATGAACAACCTGAAACTGGCCGTGGGCGTGAAGAACCTGTTTGACCGTCGCTATTTCACGCGCTCCACCGACAACAACGGCGGTAAGTTCGTGGGCCAGCCGCGCACGATCTACATGCAGGCGTCGGTGGCGTTCTAAGCATGTCGCGCCTGCTGTTGGCCGGATCCTCCTTGTGAAAGGCCTGCGCGGTGTGTGGTTGCGGGTCCACCGCTGGCTGGCGCTCAGCGCCGGATGGATCTTGCTGTTCTCGGGCCTGTCCGGCGCGGCGCTCGTCGTCACGCCAGCCCTGGACCGATGGGCGAACCCGCAGCTTTTCCAGGCCCGGACCCATCTGGCCTCCGGCCAGGCGGGCGTGGCGCTGGAGTCTGTGCTGCGGTCGGCCAGACAGGAATTCGGCGACGGCGCGAACCTGGTGTTCCGGCCGGCCCGTGGCCCTGGCGAAACCCTTGAGGTCCGGGTGCGCGGCGGCTGGCGCGGCACGCTGTACCTGGATCCGGCGACAGGCGCCGAGCAGGGCCGGCGCGGAGAAACCGAGGGGGCCGCCAATGTGCTGTTCAAGCTGCATAGCGCGCTTTACCTGGACGGTACCGGCAAGGCCATCCTGGCCTGGGTGGCGCTGGCCTACCTGTTCCTCTTGATCACTGGCTTGATCCTGTGGTGGCCGCGCCATTGGGCGAAAGGCTGGAACATCGCGCTGAACAAAGGCCTGCTGCGTTCGCTGTTCGACTTGCACCGGGTGGGCGGCGCCACGCTGGGCCTGCTGATCGCGGTATCCGTCGCCAGCGGGGCCTACATGGCATGGCGTCCACTGGGCGCGGCAGTGACGTGGGTAAGCGGCTCCACCCCGGTCAAGGCGCCGAAGTTGCCACCGGCCACGGCGGAAGTTTCGCCGGACGCGCAGGCGGGCCAGGCGCTGTCACTGGACCAGCTTGCGGCGAAGGCGGTGGCCCAGTTCCAGGAGCCTGCGCCCATTGGCTATATCGTGGTTCCGCCGCACGCCAATGCGCCCACCCGTTTTCGCATGATGCTGGGTGATGATCCGCATCCCAACGGCATGAGCTCCGTCTGGATCGACCCGCGCACGGCGCAAGTGCTGGCGGTGCAACGCTGGAACACCCTGGACCCGGGCGCCCGGGCAACGGCCGTGATCTATCCGCTGCACACGGGCGAACTGGGTGGTCTGGCGCTGGAAATCGCGGTGGCCATCGGCGGGCTGACGCTGGGTGGCCTGGGCATCAGTGGCGTCTGGCTATGGTGGCGGCGACGCTCCATCAAGCGGGGAACAATCCAGCCACGCATGCGCCAGGGCCGCGATCGCGCCAGGTGACGCTCGCCTGAGGCGGGAATACTATTTGCTGATCACTTCCCGGTCTACAGGAGCTGATCATGGCAACAAGAACCATCTGGAAAGGGGCCATCTCCTTTGGCCTTGTCCATATCCCGGTTGGCCTGCATACCGCGACGACGGAATCCGGGGTTGATTTCGACTGGCTGGACAAGCGGTCCATGGACCCGGTCGGGTACAAGCGCATCAACAAGCGCACCGGCAAGGAAATCGACAAGGACAATATCGTCAAGGGCGTGGAGTATGAAGACGGCCAGTACGTCATCATTTCGCCCGAAGAAATCGCCGACGCCTATCCCCGCACCACGCAGACCATCGAAATCCAGCAGTTCGTGGATGCGGCCGATGTGTCTTTCGTCTACCTGGAACGGCCATACTACGTGGCCCCCATCAACAAGGGCCAGAAGGTCTACGCCTTGCTGCGCGATACCCTGGCCAAGACGGGCAAGATCGGCATCGCCAAGGTCGTGATTCAGACCAAGCAGCATCTGGCGGCGCTGATTCCGTCGGGCGACGCGCTGGTGCTGAACCTGATGCGGTGGGGCGACGACGTCAAGCCGCAAGACGAGCTGGACCTGCCCAAAGCGGGCGCCCGGGCCACGGCGCCCAGCGCCAGTGAATTGAAAATGGCGAAGATGCTGGTCGAAGACATGTCCGGCAAATGGGACCCCGCGCAATACAAGGACGAATTCAAGGCGGCGGTGATGGGCCTGGTGGCGAAGAAGGTGAAGGCCGGCAAGACCGAGACCGTGATTGAACCGCAAGAGGAAACGCCGGCCTATGCGGACAATGTGCTCGATCTGACCGAATTGCTGCAACGCAGCTTGAAGGGCTCCCGTAAAACGGCGCCGGCCGCCGCAAAAAAGGCCGCGCCCCGGAAAGCCGTAGCCAAGAAAGCCAGCCGATCCCGCAAGGCAGCGTGACATGGCTGATAGCCTGAAGGCCTATCGCAATAAGCGCGACTTCAACGTCACCCCCGAACCGGCGGACGGCGGCAGCGCCAACGACATGGCGCGCGCCTTCGTGATCCAGAAGCACTGGGCAAGCCGGCTGCACTATGATTTTCGGCTGGAACTGGACGGCGCGATGAAGAGCTGGGCGGTGCCCAAGGGCCCCAGTTACGACCCCGCCATCAAACGCATGGCCGTGCAGGTTGAAGACCACCCCATCGCCTACAACCAATTTGAGGGCCAGATTCCGAAGGGCCAGTATGGCGCCGGCAAGGTCATTATCTGGGACGAGGGCACGTGGACGCCCGTGGGCGACGCCCGCAAGGGCTATCGGGACGGGCACCTGAAATTCGATTTGCAGGGCACTAAGATGCGCGGCCGCTGGGCCCTGGTGCGCATGAAGGGCAAGGCATCCGACAAGCAGCCGCCCTGGCTTCTGATTAAAGACAAGGATGGATACGCGCGGCCCGACGACGAATTCAGCGTGGTGGACGCCATGCCTGACAGCGTCGTGCCCTTGCGTCATGCGCAAGCCCCAACACGCCGACAGGCCCCAGGCGCGAAACGAGACACCGCCGCATTGCCGGGCTTGGCGGCGACGCTGCCCGCAACGCTTAAACCCCAATTGGCCACGCTTGCGCAAGGCATGCCCTCCAGCCCGGAAGACTGGTTGTATGAATTGAAGTTCGACGGCTATCGGTTGCTGGCCCGGCTGGACGATGATCGGGTCACGCTTCACACCCGCAATGGACACGACTGGAGCGCGAAGCTGCCGCATCTGGTCGATGCCTTCGGGCAACTGCCCTCGAAATGCGCCTGGGTGGACGGCGAGGTCGTCGTGCTGGATGACCGTGGCGTGCCCGATTTCCAGGCGCTGCAAAATGCCTTCGACAGCGAGCGCACGGGTGGCATTGTGTTCTATGCCTTTGATCTGCCCTTCATCGGCGGCCGGGACTTGCGCCAAGAACCGCTACACGTCCGTCGGGCTTTGCTGACGCAACTGATGGACGCCGCCACGGACGACCATCTGCGATTCAGCGTCGCCTTCGACGAGGCACCCGCGAACCTGGTGGCGTCGGCGTGCAAGATGGGCTTGGAAGGCATCGTCGCCAAGCGTCAGTCCGCCCCTTACGTTTCGCGCCGCTCCGACACTTGGCTGAAGATCAAATGCGGCCAGCGCCAGGAGTTCGTCATCGTGGGCCATACCGCGCCGCAAGGCGGACGCGAAGGATTCGGCGCACTGCTGCTTGCCGTGAACGATGACAACGGCGTGTTGCGCTACGCAGGCAAGGTGGGCACGGGTTTCGACCGACAACGCCTGACCGCGCTAAAGGAAAAACTCGTCCGCATCGAAACCGATTCCCGGCCCGTGACGGGCGGGCAGGGCAGCGGCGTGCGTTGGGTGAAGCCCGAGCTGATCGCTGAAGTATCGTTTGGCGGGTGGACCCGCTCGGGCCATATCCGGCATGCCGTATTCCAGGGGTTGCGCGAAGATAAACCAGCCCGCGCGATCATGCGCGAAACCGCCATTCCCGTGCCCGCCAAGGCCACCCGCAAGACCGTCAAGCTGACGCATCCCGAGCGCGTCATTGATCCCTCGACAGGCCTGACCAAGCGGGATCTGGCGCGCTACTACAGCCTGATCGCGCCGTTGATGCAAGAACACTTGATCAACCGTCCGGTTTCCTTCTTGCGGGCGCCAGGCGGCATCGACGGGCACCTGTTCTTTCAGAAACATCTGGAGGCCACCATGCCCGGCGTCAAATCGTTGCCAGCCAAACTGGACCCTGGCCATTCGCCGCTGCTGGAAGTGCCATCCGCCGATGCCCTTTTATCGGCCGTGCAAATGAATGTGGTGGAGTTCCATACCTGGAACGCCGTGAAAACCGCAATCGGAAAACCCGACCGCATGGTGTTCGACCTGGACCCGGGCGATGGCGTGAAATGGCCAGCCGTGCGGCAGGCGGCGCAACTGGTACGGACGATGCTTGAAGAAATCGGCCTGGATGCCTGGTTGAAAACCAGTGGCGGCAAAGGTCTGCACGTGGTGGTGCCCCTGCGCAGGCAGTACGACTGGGACACGATCAAGGCATTCTCACAAGCAATCGTCATGCATTTGGCGACAACGCTGCCGCAAATCTTCGTATCCAAAAGCGGACCCCGAAACAGAGTTGGCAAGATCTTTGCGGATTATCTTCGCAATGGCTTCGGCGCCACCACGGTGGCCGCGTGGTCGGCAAGGGCACGGCCGGGGCTGGGCGTGTCGGTGCCGATCGCGTGGGAGGAATTGGCAAAGATCAGTGGCGGCGCGCACTGGGACATCACCAATATCCACACTCGACTGGATGCGGGAAACACCCCCTGGGCGGGTTATGCGCCGCAAGCGGCGGGTCGCGCCATGACCACACTGGGGTTTATCGGTAGGACGCAATAATTGAAAATCCTTGACACGATTATTGGGGTGCGGAGTATTCTCAAAAGGCTACAGATCCAAACTGCACTCATGTTTACCCTCCCGTTGAACGCAGCGGGGCGCCAGGATTAATTGCTTCGCTTGTCGGAGAGAAGCTCATGCGATGGGTATTACGGTATTGCTTTGACTGCTTGGCATTATTCGGTTGCATATCGGCCAGCTATACGCGGGTCACGCGACACGCGGGTAAACCGAATCAAATAATCGCGCAGATCCATCCCGCATACGCGGCTTCCGCCGCGCAATCGCCATAGCGTAAACGCCTAGGGCGAAGTCCTTCCGCCCCGTCGAGCACTGCCAAGCTAACCGGAGCCAGGGTATGCAACAGGAAAAACGTCCGACGTTCTCTCCGGTATCGCGGACACTGGCACTAGAGCCTCGCTTGCTCTTCGACGCGGCGGGTGCCGTGGCAGCCGATCAACAGCACACGGCCCAGGCCGATGCGTCCCATGCGGACGCGCCCCAAGCCGACGCGGGCGCGGCCAAGACCGTGCTGGTCATTGATGCGCGTGTCCAGGGCGCGCAAGCCCTGGCCGATAGCGCCACTCCAGGCACCAAAGTCGTCGTGGTGGACGCAGGCAAGGACGGCATTGCGGCGGTGCAAGCCGCGCTGGATGCCTTGGGCAAGGTGGATTCCATACAGATACTGGGCCACGGCACGCCGGGGCAGATGCTGTTGGGCAGCAGCGTCCTATCGGCGCAATCCGCCGACACGCTGCGCACGGCCGCCTGGGGTTCGCATCTGAGCGCCAATGCCGACATCCTGCTCTATGGCTGCGACACAGGCCAAGGAGAGGGCGGCCGTGCGCTGCTGGCCAACATGGCGGCACTGACTGGCGCCGACGTAGCCGCCTCGACCAATGACACCGGCAACACCTTGCAGGGTGGGGACTGGCAACTGGAGGCCGCGACGGGCCCTATAGAAAGCCGCCTGGCCATCAGCGCCGGGGCGCTGGCCGCCTATCAAGGGCTGCTGGCCAACGCCGATCCCACCCTGACGCTGAACGGGACGTCCGCCGATATCCTGTTGGGCAGCGATGCACTCATCCAGGCGACGGTGACCAACCCGTCCACGCAGGACGGCTACGCGCCCTTCATCGACGTGTTGTTGCCTACCACCGGGTACGACGGCGACGATGGCGTGACCTTCGTGTCGGCCAGTGCGCTGGGCATCAACCTGGTCAGCCACGTCGTCACCTTCGGGGCGGACGGCACGGCCTTGCATCCGATCGCGCGCGACTCTGCTGGCAATCCTCTGGTGATACGCGCGTCGGACTACGGTTATCGCGCCGGCGACCAGCTCGTGGTTCTGGAGCTTCCGTTCGCGGGGTTCGGCAAGGACCAGCCGGCGATCGTGGTGGATATCAAGCTGCACATGAGCGATCTGGCGGACGTGAACAAGGATCACATCGTCAGCCTGCGCAGCGGCTTCCAGTACGGCAACGATGCGCTGGACAACCCGCAGCAGGATCCTTCGATTCTGGAGGCAAGCTTTGACACCTATGCGTTGCGCTCCACGCCGCTGACGGTGACGCAATCGCTGGACATGGTGGAAGGCGAGACCGTCACGGGCGAGAATTTCCCCCACACGCTGACGGTGACAACCACCCCCGCGCCTGGGCAGACCCTTCAGAACGTCGTGCTGAACCAAACGCTGCCCGATACGATCCGCATACAGAGCATTACGCCCGATGCGGGTGGCGTCATCTCCCGCCTGGTGCTGGCCGACGGTACGCAGTTAACGTCGTCCTTCGAGATTGCCGCGGCGCTGGCCGCGTCGCCTTACGTCAAGGCCTATACGATTACCTACGCCAGTCTGTCGGCCCCGGCCGAGACACTGGTGAAGTTCTTCGTGCCGCAATCCGATGCTGGCGGCGTCGCGGTGCTGGACCCGGTCTCGGGCGATAACCGCACCATCACCCTGGGCAGGCCAACGGTGGCCGGCAGCTGGCATCCGCTGGATCCCCGCGATGTGCCGTCGCCGCTGCCACTGGTGCCGGTGGTGGATACCGGTGATCCGGCGGATTTCGTGGCCAAATCCATCACGCTGCACAAGAGCGCCGCCATCACGACGGACCAGGGTATTGCAGGCTTGTCGCCTGGCGATACGCTGGGCTTCCAGTACGACATCGCGCTGTCCGACTACTTTGCCTTCGGCAAGACCGTGCTGGGGCAGGGCCAACTGACCGTGACGGACATGCTGGGCAACGGCATGACGTTCGCGGGCACGCCCGTCATGACCTTCACGCAGAACGGCAACGTCTATACGGTGGCGCTGGTTTACACGCTGGGCGCCAAAGGGCCCGGCGGCACACCGATCACCTTCGATATCGCGGCTTCAGTACGCAACGCCGGGCTGCCCCTGGAAATCCTGGCGGGCGATATCGCCAGCGACGGCACGCGCCAGGCAGCCACCCGGGCCACGGTGTCCTACCTGGCAACCGTGGACCAGGCCTACCAGGGCAACTATCCGCAGGCCGAAATCAACGAAGGCGATTCGCTGGGCAATAGTGCGTTGCTGGAAGGCACCGTCATTGAGAACCGCGTGAACCTGGGCGGCAGTGAAAGCGACGGGTCGCAAGTCACCCTGACCATCCCGACGGGCGCCGTGGATATCGGGGTGTTCCAAGTCAATGGCAATGTCGTGTCCCCGTCCTATGAACTGAAGCCCGGCGACGTGGTGACGTTCCGTCTGCGCTACGACCTGCAAACGGGTGACTATGAAAACCTGAAGCTGACCGCGTACCTGCCGTTGCCCTTGTTTGACGCCAGCGGCGCCTGGTCAGCGGGCATTGGCGACCACAACTGGTCGTACGGCTTGGGCGACAGCCATCCCGGCACGGTGCAATCCGTGGCGGCCGGGGCGGGCGGTTCACTGGTGTTCGACTTTGGCGACTACGCAACGCAGGCCGATCCCACGGGCCAAAACCGCATTGAGGTGCTGTTCACGCTGCGCGTCAGCGATCAGCCTTTTGCAGACCAGCGTTCCATCACCGTGCTGGGGCAATCGACCCAGTTGACGACCATCGGACAGCAACAGCTGGTCAGCAATGACACCGTGCTGATCCAGTCGGTGGCGGAACCCGTGTTGTCGATCAAGCACGGGGTCGTGTCGTCCAGTGGCGGCACGGTGGAGGGCACGACAGGCACCTGGTCGGCAGCCGGCAGTGGCGGCGCGGCCTTCAGCGGCTCGGTCACGGACCTGGCCGCGCTTGAGGGCACGGTGACCGGCATGGACGCCGGCGACATCGTGCGGTTGGCGACGGGGATAGAGAACACCGGCGGCGGTGGGGCCTTCGATGTGGCCACGACGGTGCAATTGCCGCCAGGGCTGGACTTCCTGGGTGGCAGCCTGGCGGCGGCCAACCTTCGCATAGCACGCGGGGACGGCACGGTGTTGCAGCTGAATGTGGATTACACCATCAGCGGCAACGCGATCACGTTCCTGGACGCCGGCGGGCAGGCCTCGCTGTTGAGCGGCCGCGCGGGCACGCCCGCCGATCTGGCGGGCAGCAATCTGGTGGTCATCACGTACGACACCGTGGCCAGCGCCGCCGTCGCCGCCAGCCAGAACCTGCGCACCACGGCCGTGCTGACGCGCTACGCCAGCACGGACAACGGCACGGACTTTACGCCTACCGATTTGACCGATACGGCCGATGCGGTCGTCGCCGCGCCTACTGTTGAAAAGGTCTTTGGCGGCGGTAGCCTGGACGATGGCGATTCCAGCGCCACCCACACCAGCGGCAGCAACCTGGTCGTCGGCGAACGCATGGTCTACGACATTATCGTGACCTTGCCCGAAGGCCAGACGCAGAACCTGCGGTTGGATGATCTGATCCCCGCCGGCATGATGCTGGACACTTCGTTCGGCACGGGCGGCTATCTGCTGATCACCACTGCGGCGGGTAGCGGGGCCCTGAGCGCCGACTTTGCGGGCGTCGTGGCCGTGGCAAGCGTCGGCAGCATCGATGGCTCGGCGGTCGGCGACGGCACCGATGTGCGCATGACCTTCAGCGCCAGCTCCTCCAGCGCCAACAACAGCGCTGCCGACAATCGCTTTGTCATCCGCGTGGCGCTGGTGGCCGTGAATGCGCAATCGAACCAATCCGGCACACTGCTGGTCAACGACGCACGGCTGACCTATAGCGACCCGGACGGCGATACGCCCAACGGTACCGTTCCCGGCGACCGCAATGTGGCCACGCAAGGCGCGCTGCCGACCGTCACCATCGTGGAGCCGACACTGTCTGTCTCGCAGACGGCTGTCACCACCGGTTCGGGCGCAGGTGTCGACCGTGGCGATGTCCTGACCTACACGATCACCGTCAGCAACGGCACGGCGTCCACCGATGTCGATGCCTTCGACGTGACCCTGCACGACCAGTTGCCCATTGAACTGGGCAATGCGCAGATCATCGGTTTCACGCTGTATGGCGGCGCCACCATCACCGGCAGCGGCGACTTCGTCATCCAGAATGGCGAACTGCGCACGGCCGATGGCAGCAAGCTGGATATTCCCAAAGGCGCCGCCGTGGTGCTGCGGGTCACGGGCACGTTGAATGCGCTGACAGGCGCATCAGGCTCGGTCGACAATCAAGTGGAAGTGCAGTGGACCAGTTTGAACGGCGCGGCCGCGGGCGAACGCAGCGGCACCGATGGCGTGCTGGCCGGCGGCAGCCTGAATGACTATCAAGTCCGCAATACGTTGTCTGAACGGGTGGCGGCGGGTGCCACCATCAGCCACGTCGGCGGCTTGACGGACACGGCGGGCGGAACACCGTCCACGGCCGATCCCCAGGATGTGGCCGTCGGTGAAATCATCCATTACCGGGTGGCGTTCGTGGTGCCCGAGGGCACCGACCCTGCCGCGGCGATTCGCGTATTGCTGCCGCAAGGCCTGACGTTCATGAACGACGGTTCGGCCACACTGGCCTTCATCGCCGATCGCGTGGACGGCATCGCGGGGTTGCAGTCGACATTAGGGGGCTTGATCCTCTCGGGCAATGCAGCCATCACAGGCGGCATCACGGACGAAAGCCAGACCTTGCTGCAAGCGGACCTGTCTGGGCAGAACGCCACGGGAGTCATCAATCAGGCCAACATCAATACCAGTGATCCGCGTGCCGTCCTGCTGCAATTGGGGTCGTTGGTCAACGCCAACAATGACGCCGACTTCGAGGTCGTCTACTTTGAATTCAATGTGCGGGTGGACAACGCCGCCGGCGTGGCGGCAGGCCAGCAATTGGGCGTCAAGGCCGACTTCCTGAGCGGCACCGACGTCCGCACCAGCACCGACACCGCCGTGGAACACGTGGTAGAGCCTCGCATTGATAATCTGGACAAGTCCGTGACGGCGTTCGACCCCGGGGCCGGCGGCGCCACGGGACAAGCCACCTATACCGTCACCTTCGGCAATACCGGCAACGCGGCGGCGTATGACGTGTCGCTGACCGACACCTTGCCCTCAGGTGGCGCGAATCTGGTGGTGCAGGGGCTTACCATCGACGGCGTGCTGTACGCGCCGGGCGCGTATCCCCCGGGTGTCGCCGTGTCTGTCGTGGGCGACACCGTGAGTGTCACGTTCGACCGGCTGGCCGCCGGGCAAACGGTCAGCCTGAGCTATTCAGCTGACCTGCCCAACAGCGTGTTGTTGGCCGACACGCAAGCCAGCCTGACCTACACCAGCTTGCCCGACACCTTCCAGAGTTTCGCGGGAACCAGCGTTGGCGCGGCCGGCACCGTCGGTGGTGAACGGACGGGCGCGGGCGCCGCGCCCAACACCTATCTGGATAGCGATGCCGCAGGCGTCAGCCTGATCAGCGGCGGCCTGTGGAACGATACCGACAGCGCCACCAGCAGCGCCACGCCGGATGGGCCCGGACTGCAAGGCCAGGACGTCACGCTGACGTGGGGCGGGGCGGACAATGACCTGGCCACCACGACAGACAACCGCAGCTGGACAGTCAGCACGGACGCCAATGGCTATTACCATTTCGGCGTCCTGGGCGCGGGCGTGTTCCGCATCGACGTGGCGCCCGGCATCACGCTGGCCCAGCCCGTGGGGCAATTGGCTGCGCGCGTCGACAGCGACGGCGCGACGCCGCTGGCGCAAGTCGCCGTGCAGTTCGGCGACTTGGGCACCAGCGCGGCGGGCAACGTCGGCTACGTGGAACGCAATGACGCGCCGACCGTCCTGCCACCGGGCGCCCAGGCGCTGGACGAAGACACGACGCTACAGATCACCGGGCTACAGGTTGATGATCCGGACTCCGGAACGGGCCTGATCCAGGTAACGCTGAGCGTCGCGCACGGCGCACTGAACCTGACGCTGGGCGGCGCCACGGTGGTGGCAGGCGCGCTGAACAGCCGCACGATGACCTTGCAGGGATCGAAGGACGACCTGAATGCCGCCTTGGCCACGCTGGCCTACACGCCATTGGCGAACTACAACGGTGACGACACGCTGGCGATTCGCGTGGACGATCTGGGTCAGCGCGGTGATGCGGACGGCGACGGCATGCCATTTGAACCCAGCGAGGACAACCTGAGCGCCTTGGGTACCGTGGACATCACGGTGCGCGCGGTCAACGACGCGCCGCAGGGCGTGGATGACACCGCCACCGCCATCGAGGCCGGCGGCGTCGCCAATGGCTTGCCCGGGGTCGACCCGCGCGGCAATGTCCTGAACAACGATACCGACGTTGATATTCAGACCAATCAGGACGTATTGAACGTCACCGCGATCTCGCAGGGCGGCGCGTCGCAAGGGGTCACGCCCGGCAGCTCAGCATCGCTACAGGGTACCTATGGGACCTTGTTCATGGATGCCCTTGGCGGTTATCAGTATGTGCTGGACAACAACAACGTTGCCGTCCAGCAACTGCTGGCCAGTAGCGCACCGCTGATCGAGACCTTCGGCTATGCGCTGAAGGACAGTGCGGGCGTGACCTCTTCCGCCACGCTGACCATTACCATCCAGGGCGCCAACGACGCACCGGAGGCCCAGGGCGATACGGGCTCCGCGCTGGAGAAGGGCGGCACCGACAACGACACAGGCGGCAGCGCCGCGACGGGTGCGGTACTGCTGAACGACTCGGATGTGGACCTGGGCGATACCCGCTCGGTCACGTTGGTACGGCCGTTGCTGTCCACCGGAGCCGGGCCGCTGGTGAACGTGCCCGCAGCGTCCACGTCCGACAACGGCGGCGTATCAACGGGCCGCTACGGCACCCTGACGCTGGGCGCCGACGGCACCTACCGCTACGTGCTGGATGACGCCAACCCCCAAGTCCAGGCCTTGAATGCCGGCCAGACGCTGACCGAAGTATTCCAGTACGCGGTGACGGACGCGGGCGGCCTGAACGCCGTTGCCACCATCACGATCACCATCAACGGCGCCAATGACAATCCCGTGGCGCGCGACAATGTGGCGGACGGCTACACCGCCAAGGTGGACACCGCAACCGGCACCGTCACCGGAACCCCGCGCAACCCGCAAGGCAATGTGATCCTGGACGAACGCGACACGACGACGACCGGCGTGGTTGACAGCGACGTCGACAACGACATGTCGCAGGCGATCATCAGCCTGATCCGGCTGGATGGCGGCGCTGACCAAGTTGTGACCTCGGCAGGCGAACGCACCGTGGCGGGTCTGTACGGCACGCTGTTCATCAGCCAGTCGGGTGAATACCGCTACGAGATCGACAGCCTTAACCCGGCGCTGATCGCACTGGGTCCGAACGGCACCGCAACGGAAAATTTCGTCTATACCTTGCAGGATGCCAACGGCGGCCAGTCCGCTGCCAACCTGTCCATCGTCATCCACGGCGTCCAGGACAATCCGGTGGCCGGCGATATCACGGGCATCGCCATTGAACAGGGCGGTACCGGGAACAATCAACCTGGCCGCGACCCATCAGGCGACGTGACCATCAACGATGTCGACCCCGACGGCGATGCGCTGACGGTGACCGACGTGCGCACCGGCAGAGAGACCGCCAGCGGCAATGGCGGTCAAATCGGCACGCAGCTGGCGGGGTTGTATGGCCTTCTGACCTTGAATTCGGATGGCACCTACACCTATGCGCTGAACAACGACGACATCACCGTCCAGGCGCTGCGCACGGCGGGCAATACGCTGGTCGACTACTTCACCTATACCGTCAGTGATGGCGCCCGCACCGACACGGCTGAACTGCGCATCCGCATCCTGGGCCAGAACGACGCGCCGGTCGCAGCCAATGCAGAAGGCGCCGCGCTGGAGGCGGGCGGCATCGGAAACGCCAGCGGCGGGCAAGCGGCGTCCGGCAATGTGCTGCAAGACGCCACCGACGTGGACAGTGTCGCCTTTGGCGAAACCCTGGCCGTGACTGGCGCGCGGCTGGGGCCGAAAGGCGCGGGGCCGGTCGTGGATGCGGGCGGCGGCGTCATCACCGTCGCCGGTGCCTACGGCGTATTGACCTTGCGGCCAGACGGCAGCTATGGCTACGCGGTGAACAACGACAATCCGTTGGTCCAGGCGCTGGCGCCCGGCGAGACGCTGGTGGAGACGTTCAGCTTTCTGATCACCGACGCTGGAGGCCTGTCCGACGTTGGGGAATTGACCATCACCATCGGCGGCGCCAACGACGCACCGACCTCCGACGCGGAAACCGCCATCGCGGTGGAGAAGGGCGGAACCGCCAACGGCAGCGGCGGCACCGATCCCTCTGGCAACCTGCTGGATGCGGGCGACACCGATCCCGACAATGGCGACACCCTGCATATCAGCGGCTTTCGCACCGGCAAGCCCGCCGATGGCGGCACGCTGACTGCTGCCGGGACCGAACTGCTGGGCTTGTATGGCACCTTGCGGGTCAACGCCGACGGCAGCTACACCTACACCGTCAACAATGACCTGACGGCGGTGCAGCAACTGCGCCTGAGCACCGAAACCCTGCTGGACACCTTCACCTTCCGGGTATCAGACACCGGTGGCCTGTTCAGCGATTCGCAATTCACCGTCACGATCCGAGGCGCCGACGACGCCCCGGTGGCCCAGCCCGACAGGGGTTCCGCGGTCGAGGGCGGCGGCGTGAACAACCAGACCGGCGGCCAACCGGCCAGCGGCAATGTACTGACGAACGACACGGACGTGGATGCGGGTGACACCCGCCAGGTCAGCGCCGTCATCAACAGCAACGCGGCGGCGGGCACTGTCGGCGGCGACACGGCCGGCCTGTACGGCACCTTGCGGCTTGGCGCGGATGGTTCCTACACCTACGTCGTCAATGATGCGCTGGCGGCGGTCCAGCTGCTGCGGGCCGGGCAGTCATTGGACGACACCTTCACCTATACCGTCCAGGACGCGGCGGGCCTGACCCATACGGCAGTGCTGACGATCACCATCGCCGGCAGCTACGACACGCCCACGGCGCAGGACGATACCGGCGCCGCCACCGCAGGGTCCTCCACGTCTGCCGCCATCGACGCAACCGGCTTCGTGTTGCAGAACGACCAGGACGTGGACGGCGGCGACACCAAGACCGTCAACGGCATACGGGCGGGCACTGAAACGCCGGCGGCCCCGTTTGTCGGGGTGGGCGGCACGGTTCGCGTGAATGGCATCTATGGCTGGCTGGAAATCAGTCCGGACGGCCGCTACACCTATCATGCCGACCAGAACAATGAACAAGTTGCGGCCCTGGCGGCAGGCCAGACGCTGGTGGACTCGTTCACTTACCAGATGGTGGACGGCGGCGGGCTGACCGACCGGGCGCAACTGGATATCACCGTCATCGGCGTGAATGATGCGCCGGTGGCCTCGCCGATTGTCGGCATTGCCATTGAACAGGGCGATGTGCCCGGCAGGTCGGGCGGGCGTGACGCCAGCGGCGATCTCACACGCAATGATGTGGATGCGGAAGGCCGGCCGCTCACCATCGTCGACATCCGCACCGGGCTGGCGGGCGGCTCAGGGACCGCAGGCATCATCGGCGAGCCCTTGCAGGGCAAGTACGGCACCTTGCTGGTCATGGCCGATGGCACCTTCCTTTATAAATTGGACAACAGCCTGCCTGAAGTCCAGGCGCTGCGGACCCTGACCGACACGCTGATCGACACCTTCACCTACACCCTTGCCGACGACCAGGGCGCCCGTGACCAGGCCTCCATCGCCATTCTGATCCTGGGCCAGAACGACGCGCCCGTGGCACTGCCTGACCATGCGATCGCCATCGAGGCAGGCGGTCAGGCCAACGGCACGCCCGGCCTGGATCCGGCAGGCAACGTATTCGACAACGATAGCGACGTGGACGCGGGCGACACCCAGACCGTCACCGCCATCCGGATCGGCGATCTCACCGGCACGGGAGCCGATGGCGTGGTCGGGGGTGTCACCGTCGGCCTGTACGGCACCTTGACCCTGACCGCGGATGGCCGCTACCAGTACGTCATCGACAACAACAACGCACAGGTCCAGGCCTTGCGCACGGCAGGTGAAACGCTGACCGAGGTCTTCACCTATCGCCTGACGGACACGGCGGGCGCTTCGGTGCAAGCCACGCTGACCATCACGATTCAGGGCAAAGACGACGCCCCTGTCGCCCGCGATGACGCCGGCGGCGTCAACGACATCCAGGGCCCCCCCGTCACCCAGGGCAATGTGCTGACCAATGACAGCGACGTGGACGCCAACGAACAACTGACGGTGGTCGGCATCCGAACCGCTGGCGAAGACGGATCACCCGTCACCGCAGGGCAGGTGGGCCAGCGGCTGACCGGGCGCTATGGCTTCCTGACCCTGAACGCCGATGGCAGCTACACCTACGAGATCGACCTCTCCAATCCGGCGGTCGAAGCGGCAAGAGGCCAGGGGCCGCTGCTGCGCGACGTGTTCGTCTACACGGTCGGCGACCGCAGCGGGCAGACAGACAATGCGCAATTGGTCATCACGCTGGACATGGACGCCATCTACGTCGCCAGCGCCAATCCCCATGCGCTGTTCGACGATGCCGACCCGCGCGGCCTGCTCTCCAACCTGACGCTGGACCCGCAGGTGTACGTGACGCCTGCGGTGCGCGATGCCTTGCAGCTGCACCAATGGCTGGATGCCCTGGTGCGCGGTGAACGCCCGGGCATGGCGCTGCCGCCGGAGATTTCTCTGGAATCGCTGGCGGACAGGCTGGGGCAAGAGGATACGCTTGGGCTCACGGGCACGATCGAAGCGTTGCAGCGCTTGTCCCGCTACGAAGACGCGCGGATACAGGCACGCCACGGCGTGATCTCCCTGACCGCCGACGGCCTGCTGCGCGACGTATCCGTATTTGCCCGCAAGGAACTGGAAATTCATCGGCCGGCCAAAGCCCCCGCGAGTGACAAGGCGCCCGGGCAAAAAGAAGCGCCGCGCCAGGAACCGGCGGCCGCTGGTGGGGCAGGGCAAGGGCAGGCGGGCCAGGAATCGGCTGGGAACCCGCCGCGGACCACCGTCGCTTCCGGCTCATTCAGCGAACAGATCAATCGGCTTTCCCTGCGGCAGACGTACCCGGCCGCACCAACCACGCCGCAACGGTAAAGATGGAGCACGCGGGATGAAACTGAAGCGAAACCGGGCCCACGCGGGCGCAATTGCCACGATCGCGATCGTTGGGCTGACCGCCTGCTCAGCGCCCCAGACACCCCAAGCCTACAGCCGGGACGAAGTACGCCAGCGCGTCGAAGACGACCGCCGGATGATGTACGCCGATCAAGAGCCCGTCACCCGGCCGCTGACCTTCTACGACGCCGCCGCCCGTGCCCTGAAATACAACTTGGACTATCGCCTGAAGTTGATGGAAACCGCGTTGTCGCGGAATCTGGTCGACGTGACCCGCCACGAAATGCTGCCCAGGTTGATCGCGTCGGCAGGCTATACGGCGCGGTCCAATGATTCTGGCGGCACCTCGGTGGGGATCGACGATGGGGAAGTCAGCTTGCGCCCGTCCACCTCTGAGCAGCGCTACCACCGCCTGGCCGACCTGGAGATGACCTGGAGCACGCTGGATTTCTTCGTCGCCTACGAACGCACCCAGCAAAAGGCCGATCAGGTGCTGATGGCGGAGGAACGCCGCCGCAAGGTGGTGCAGAACGTGTTGCAGGACGTGCGCAATGCCTATTGGCGCGCATTGGGCGCGCAACGCCTGATCGCGGCGGTCGATACGCTGATGGTGCAGGTCCGTAGCGGCATCAAGTCGGCACAAGAGGCCGAATCGCGCGGCTTGCTGCCGCGTCAGCAGGCGCTGGCTTACCAGCGCGCCTTGCTGGACGCCGTGGGTCTGCTGTCCACCCGCCGCCAGGACTTGGAATTGGCGCGCGCGGAACTGGCCGCGCTGATGTCGCTGCCGCCTGGAACGGAATTTCAGGTGGCCGACAACGCCGAGGAGAAAATCCCCGAACCGTCGTTCAACATTCTGGCGCTGGAGCGGCTGGCGCTTGAGAACCGCCCCGAAATCATGGAGGAGTGGTATCGCAAGCGCGTCACGGACAACGACATCAAGATCGCCAAGGCCGAGCTCTGGCCCAGCATCAGCCTGACGCTGGGCGGCCATTACGATTCCAACGACTATCTGTACAACAACAGCTGGTCATCGGTGGGGCTGCGGATTTCGTGGAACCTGCTGAACATTCTTAAGGCGCCTGCCTTGCAGGCCGCAGGCGACAACCAGAGCAAGGTGGCGGACCTGCGCCGCATGGCGCTGTCGATGGCCGTGCTGACGCAGGTGCGCGTCGCGGCGCAGCGCTACTACCTGGCGCGCGAACAGCTGGACTTCGCTGATCAGAGCATGCAGGTGGACGGACGGCTACGCGACTATGCCAAGGCCAGCGCCAGCATATCCGCCGACTCCAAGCTGGAATATGTGCGCGCGGATGCCCGTTGGCTGCTGTCGCAATACCAGCGCTACGCTGCCTATTCCGATGCGCAGGCTGCCTGGGGCCGTCTGTACAACTCAGTGGGACTGGATGTGATGCCAGAAACCATCGCCAGCCACGACCTGACCACCTTGGCCAGCCAGATCGAACACACCATGCACGATTGGGAGCGTTCCGCCCTGCAATCGATGAGCGCCGCCAAATGACGGCAACATCGCGAGTTGTCTGCGGCGGCTTGACCGCCATGTTGCTGGCATCGGCCGCAGTGGCGCAAACGGTTGCGCCGCGGCCCGGGCCAAACGATCCGAATGCCATCCGCGTGTTGTTGAGCGCCAACCCGGAAAGCACGATTTCCGCACCGATGACCGGACGCCTGGAAAGCCTGGACGCGGCGCTTGGCCAAACGGTAGCCAAGGACGCCGCGCTGGTCCGGCTGGAGTGCGCCGAACCCAAGGCGCGATTGCGCATGGCAAACGCGGAACTGGCTGGCGCCCGGGAATCCCTCAAGGCCAAGGTCGGCTTGCGCAAGCTGGACGCGGCGGGCGACACCGAAGTCAACCTGGCGCGCGCCGCCACCGATAGAGCGGCCGCGGCCACGGCGCTGGCCCAGGCCCAGGTGGACTATTGCGTCGTGTCCGCGCCATATTCGGGGCGTATCGCCAAGGTGTATGTGCGGCCACATGAAAGCGTGGCGGCGGGCGCACCGCTGGTTGATCTGGTGGGTGACGGCCCCCTGAAAGTGCGCTTGAACATGCCGTCGCGGTATCTGCGAGACCTTAAGATCGGCACAGAATTCCAGATCGACGTCAGTGAGACCGGCAAGACCTATGGCGCCGCCATCTCGGCGATCAATGCCCGGGTGGATGCGGTGGCGCAGTCAATCGAACTTGAAGCCGAGGTGCGCGACCCCGCCGGAGAGCTGCTGCCGGGGATGAGCGGAATCGCCGATTTCCCGTTGTCTCATTGATACGATGCAAAATGATCTCTTGTTGTTGCTGCAACTGGCTGAAGTGGAGGGGCTGGCGCGGCAGGCCGACAGCGTTCAGCAGCTGAGCTTCCATATCGCCAATGACGCACATCCCTTGCTGGGATACCGGCAGGCTCTGGTCTATGCGGACGACGGGCACGACTGGACGCTGCTGAACATCTCGGCGCTGGTGTCGGTGGATGAGCAGTCACCCTACATCGTCTGGTTGGCCGAAGCGCGTGGATGGCTGCGCGATCGAACGGCCAACGGACAGGCTCAGTGGATCGAAGCGCCCGCCGAAGGCGAGGCCAGCCCCTTGATCCGGGACGGCTGGCGCGAGTGGTGGCCCCTGGGCGTCTGGGCGCTGCCCCTGAAGACGCGCGGCGGGGCACTGCTGGGCTGGGCCTTGTACCTGCTGGAACATCCTCCAACGCCAGCGCAAGCCACGGTGATGGGCCGCTTGTGCCAAACCTGGGCCTACAGCTGGGAACTTCTGGAACGCCGCCGCAAGCCCATGCGCCGTCCGTGGAAGCGGCGGCTGCGCTATCTGGTGGTGCTGGCGCTGCTGGCACTCTGCCTGCTGCCCATACGGCAAAGCGCCTTGGCGCCGGCCGAAGTCACGTCGTTGGATCTGCAAGTCATCAGCGCGCCGCTGGATGGCGTGGTGAAGACAGTGCATGTCAGTCCGAATCAGCCGGTGAAGTCAGGGCAGGCCTTGTTCTCGCTCGATGACACCACGCTGCGCAACCGCCTGGACGTGGCCACTCAAGCCGTGGCGGTGGCCGATGCCGAATTGATGGCAGCGCGTCAAACGGCATTTCGCAGCGATGAAAGCCGGGCAAGGTTGACCACGCTGCTGAGCCGGGCGGAAGAGCGCCGCGCCGAACTGGAATCCATCCGGTCTCAACTGCAACGACTGGACGTCATGGCCCCGCGCGATGGCATTGCCGTCTTCGCCGACGTGAACGATTGGCTGGGCAAGCCGGTGGTGACCGGTGAACGCATCATGCAACTGGCTGACCCGAACCAACCCGCGATGCTGATCCAGTTACCCGTGGCGGACGCCTTGTCGTTGGAAGTGGGTGCGCCGGTGACGTTGTTTCTGACCGTCAAGCCGCTGGATCCGCTGGCAGGGAAGATCATTGAAACCAGCTACCAATCCGCCTTGACGCCTGAAGGGGTACCCAGCTACCGGCTACGCGCCACCATCGACGCCAGCGATGCGCCCGACGCCCGCATCGGCCTGAAAGGAACCGCCCGGATCCAAGGCGGGCATTCGTTCCTGGGCTACGAGGCGATCCGCCGTCCACTCGCCGCGCTGCGCGCCTTTACCGGCCTATAAGGGCAGGGCGGCTGACCTCATGGATGATCCCCTCGCGCAACCGCTAGCCCCATTGCGGGAAGATCTGCGCCTGTTCGCCGGAGCGCCATATCCCGATGGCAGTCCCGCCTGGGTGATCGAGGATCCCGTGCGAAACCGCCATTTCCGCATTGGCTGGCTGGAATTTGAATGCCTGGCGCGCTGGCACTTGCTGCCCAATGCCATGCTGGACGAGATCCGCCGCCAGACGCCCTTGTGTCCCGAAGGCATGCAGGTGCTGCAATTCGCGGGATTCCTGCAACACAATCAACTCCTCAGGCCGCATCCGGGGCGTACCCAAACCATGGCCGCTTCCGCGCCAGGGCGCGAATGGCTGACGGCCCGCTGGTGGCTGCACCACTATCTGTTCTTCCGCATTCCGCTAGTGCGGCCCACCTGGTGGCTGCAACGCATCTATCCCTACCTGCGCTGGTTGTTCCACCCGGCCACCGCCTGGATCGTGTTGGCGCTGACGGCGCTGGGTCTGTTCCTGACGCTGCGCCAATGGGACACTTTCCGCCATACGCTCTTTGAATCAGTGTCCTGGGAAGGCGCATTGGGCTTCGCCTTTGCCCTGGTGGTGGCCAAGACCCTGCACGAGTTCGGCCACGCGCTGATGGCGACCCACATGGGCGTCCGGGTGGGGCACATGGGCGTCGCTTTCCTGGTGATGTGGCCCATGCTGTACACCGACACCAGCGAATCATGGCGGCTGGTGGACGCCCGCAAGCGCCTGATGATTGCCAGCGCGGGCATCATCACTGAACTGGTGATCGCGGGACTGGCGACATTGGGCTGGGCGCTGCTTCCAGCCGGCGTGCCGCGCCAGGCATGCTTTTACCTGGCAACGACCAGCTGGGTGCTGTCGCTGGCCTTGAACGCCAGCCCGTTCATGCGCTTTGACGGCTATTTCATCCTGTCGGATTGGCTGGACATGCCGAATCTGCACGAGCGTGCCAGCGCGCTCACCCGAACAGCGCTGCGGCGGCGCCTCTGGGGCTGGCAAGACGCCTGGCCGGAAGCGCTGCCGGCGCCCTTGCGCCGCCGCCTGATCGCCTTCGCCTGCGTGACCTGGCTCTATCGCCTGGTGGTTTACTTCGGCATCGCGCTAGCCGTGTATCACCTGTTCTTCAAAGCGTTGGGGATCTTCCTGTTCGCCGTGGAAATCCTCTATTTCATTGTCTTGCCTTGCTGGCGGGAGATCAGGATGTGGCTGCAACGCAGAAAGGACATCAAGCCGTCGCGCCGCTGGCTGATCCCGTTGGCGCTAGGGCTATTGCTGGCGTGGCTGGCCGTGCCTTGGCCCACCGCCGTGCGCGCGCCAGCCTTAGCGCGTAGCGCCACGCTCTGGACGGCCTATGCGCCGGCGCCAGCCCTGATCAAGCAAAGCCACCCGGCGGGCGAGGTCAAGGCCGGCACGCCATTGGTGGTGCTGGACCGGCCGGAACTCGCCAGCGATGCCCGTGCGGCACAGGCAGGCGTGGCGGGCCAGTCGGCGCGGCTGACCGGTTTGCTGGGGCAGAGCGCCGGATTGGATCAGCAAGCCGCCGCCGTGGAAGCGTTGGCCCACAGCCGCGCCACGGCGCGATCGGTCGCTGCCGAGCAAGGAAGACTGACCTTGATCGCCCCGATCGATGGGCTCTGGGTGGACACGCCGGCAGATCTGCGCCCGGGCTCCTGGATCGGTTCCAAGCAACCCTTGGGCCACCTTGTCGATCCCGCGCATTGGGTCGTTGATGCGTATGTTGGCGAAGCCGATATCCAACTGCTGCATGTCGGCGGCAATGGCTGCTTCTATCTGGAACAGGAACCCCTTCGCGTTTGCGGCGCGATACGCAACATCGCGCCCGCGCGGACCCAGCAAATCAACGCCCCCCTGCTGGCCACCACCCACGGCGGCCCGATACCCTCGGTGCAGAAGCAGGGGGCCTTGATGGCGGAAGACGCTTTGTACCGCGTGATGCTGACCCTGGACGCCCCCATGCCGGGCCTGATGGAATGGCGCGGCAAAGTCTATTTCGAGGGAGCCGCCCGCAGCCGCCTGCTGCATTGGTTCCGGTCGCTGGCAAGTCTTGCGGTGCGGGAGAGCGGATGGTAGGCACGGCAGACCCGGACGTCGCCAAGGGTAGAAAGCCGCGATGTTCTTCAGTATCCTGCTTGGCAGGAAAGACGCTGGACAATACACAATGAAAAAGAAAGTCAGCTTATTGACCGTCTTGATCGGCTTCGCCGTGTTGAGCGTGGCAATCGGTTTCTTCAATGCACTTTACGCGGGCTATCAAGTTCAGAAAGCGCAGGTCGTCAAGAATTCGCTTGAATCCAGCATGGCCTATGCGGAGAAGTTGGCTGAGTTCATCAATCTGTACATCGATGCGCTACATCGGCAGTTGAAGGACAGTGCGCATCACATCGCAACAACGGCGGACGCACCCACGGAATTGGCGCGCGTGGCGGCGCAGGCACAAGGCGTATCCGCCGTGCTGCTTGCGGATGCCAACGGGCTCATCACGGCGCGGACTGGCCCGGCGCTTGCGGCATTGTCGTCGGTGAACACGCTGAAGGCGCTTGGGCTGAACGAGAACCGCGCGGCCAACTTGCTGGCGCCGTGTTGCCAGCAAGACGGCCAACAGACCGCGTTGACGCTGGTCGAGCCGATTCCAGGCCCCAGCGGCACACATGCAGGCTTCATCGCAGGCGTCGTCATCCTGGAACGCGGCAGCCGGTTGGACAAGGTGATCGGAGAACATGCCTATGCCAACGGGACGAACGTGTACCTGGTCAACGTCGACGGCAACGTGCTGTATCGCCATGGCGCCGGCGGCCCGGACGCGGGTGTGCTGAATTTGGTCAAGGCGGATGTCTCCCCTACGTCCGGGCCGGGTTCGGCGCAGGTGCCGGATGCCTCGGGAGGCCTGCTGACGGGATACGCTCCCATAACGAAAGGCAAGTGGGCGGTGGTCATCCAACGGCCGCTTGATCACGCACTCTCGCCCTTGAAGACGCTGCTGGGCGAATCATTGCGGCTGTCCGTTCCCGCGGTAATGGTGGCATTGCTTCTGGTCTGCGGGCTGGCATACGCCATTGCGCGGCCGTTGGCCAAGCTCACCAAGGCCATGGAGTCCCCTGACTCGATCGACGCGCAAGGCCCGCAGGCCAGTCTTCTGAACACCTGGTATCTCGAAGCGGACAGGCTGCGCCATGCCTTGGTCGGCACCTTGGCGCAGCATCAGAACGAAGTCGGACGCTTGAATACACAGACCATGACCGACCCCATGACGGGCCTGCTGAACCGCCGCGCACTGGATCTGAGATTCGAGGACCTCGTGGCGGCAGGTGCTCCGTTCGCGGTGATTGCGCTGGACCTGGACCATTTCAAGCAAGTCAACGACGTGTTCGGCCATCCGGTGGGCGACAAGGTCTTGATTGCACTGGCGAAAATACTGAGCGACAGCGTGCGCCCGCAAGACAAGCCGTTCCGGGTCGGCGGCGAAGAATTCATCGTCGTCGTGCCTGCTTCGTCTTCCGACGACGCCATGCGCACCGCCGAGCGCCTGCGTGCCGAGGTGGCGCGGCACGACATGCCCGACGGGGTAGGGCATGCGACGGTATCGGTGGGCGTGGCGCTATGGCCACAACATGGAAAATCCACCAAAGTTGTTGTCAAATGCGCCGACCAGGCTCTCTACGCATCGAAGGAAGCTGGGCGCAACCGCGCCACGCTCTGGGCAAGAAGATTCCGATAAACAAAGACTGAACTACAGGGTGGCAATATGAACTATTCATTTGTCCTGGCAGGATCTGCGGTCGCTTTCTTCTTCCTCTTGCTGTTGGCCATTCGCTTTGGACGCTGGCTGGGCAGAAACGGCAACGCCGAAGACAGGGGCACGGCGGGTTCAGCCGCCATCGAGGCGTCCGTTTTTGCCTTGTTGGGCCTGTTGATCGCGTTCACCTTTTCGGGCGCCGCCCAGCGCATGGCCGACCGCCGGAATCTGCTGGTCACGGAGGTCAATGCGATCGGTACCGCGTGGCTGCGCATCGACCTGCTCAATGCCGAAGACCAGCCCCAATTGCGCGAACAGTTCCGGCGCTACGTGGACGAGCGAGTCAACTACTACAAGCATGTCGCCGACCTTGGGCAGCGCGACGCCATCGCCACGAAGGTGGGCAACATCCAGAATGAGATCTGGAAATCCTCCATTGCCGCAGGCAAGCACGCCGTACCGCCGTTTGCGGCGTCGTACATCGCCTCGGTCAACGACATGTTCGACGTTTCCACCGCACAAACCGTCGCGCAGAAGATCCACCCGCCGATCGTCACCTATCTATTCCTGGGATTTCTTGCCGTGGTCTGCGCCTGCCTGATCGGCTTTAATCTTGCCGGCGCCAAGCGCGACACCTTGTTCCACCAGATCATCTATGCGCTGGTCATGGCAGTGGCGCTATACATCATTGTCGATTTTGAATTCCCGCGGATCGGCGCAATACGCATCGACCAAAGCGATACCTTGCTGATGACTCAGCGCCAGGCCATGGGCGGTGTCGTGGCTGACGCCGTGAAGTAACGGATCAAACGCGCGGCAGACTGAAGGCCGGGGCCGCCGGCCAATGCGGGGCTGCGATCAGGTCTTGCCCAGCAGCCGGCTGATGGCTTGCGCTTCGCGGCGCACGGCCTGCGCCACGCGGCCGTCGGGTGACGGGTCGAATCCTCCCGTCGCACCCAATGCGGTCAACACCGCGCACGGCCGGTCTGCATAGTTATAGATCGGGGCGGAAACGGCACTGATGCCGCGCAAATTGGTATCGCGCACCACGGCGCAGCCCGCCGCCAGCACGGATTGCTGCAAGGCGCCGATCGGATCACGAGCATCCAGCAGTGCCCGCTGCTCTGGCGTGGCGGCTTCCAGTTCCGTCTGGGCAAGGGCGCGCACGGCGTTCTCGTCCAGCGTCGCCAGCAACACCTGGCCCGTCGCCGACCACAGCATCGACAGCACCGAGCCCACCCGCACGTTCACGGTCACGGGCAGTCCCGGTTCTTCAAAGCGGACGATGGTGGGGCCTTTGTTGCCCATCACGGCCACGAAACACGTGACTTCCAACTCTTCCCGCAGGCGGATCAGCGACGCTTCCGCCAGACGGATGGGATCCGCCTGCCGCATGGCCGCCAAGCCCAGCAACAAGGTTTCCAGGCCCAGAAAGTACTGCTGGGTCGTGGCGTCCTGGCCAACCAGCCCGCCTTCCATCAGGCTGACCAGGTAGCGGTGCACTTTGGCGGGGCTTTCGTCGATCTGCGTGGCGATCAGGCTTAATCCCGCGCGGCCGCCAAGATGGCCAAGGGCCTTCAGCACGGCCATGCTGGTTTCGGCGGCCTGGACGCGCTGGCGTCGTTCGCGGGTGCGTGTGGGTTCGGTGGCGGTCATTGCGGCAAGCCCGGGCAGGGAAGAAGCGAAGGTTAAACCGGTATTGTCAAATTACGCAATGCGTATATGATTTACGCATAAAAGCAGATTCTCCCTGGAGCGCAGACATGTCACACCCCGCACACCCCGCGTCCGGCTGTCCGGTTCACCCCGTTTCGGCCGCCAATGGCTGCCCGGTGCACGTCAGTCCGCGCGCCGCCGAATTTGACCCCTTCGGCGACGGCTACCAGCAAGATCCACCCGAGTACGTCCGGTGGGCTCGCGATCAGGAACCCATCTTCTACAGCCCGAAATTGGGGTACTGGGTCGTGACGCGCTATGAAGACATCAAAGCCATCTTCCGCGACAACCTCACGTTCAGCCCGTCCATCGCGCTTGAGAAAATCACTCCCACCGGGCCGGAAGCCAACGCGGTGCTGGCGTCGTACGGGTATGCCATGAACCGCACACTGGTCAACGAGGACGAACCCGCGCACATGCCTCGGCGGCGCGTCCTGATGGAACCCTTCACGCCCGAAGCGTTGAAGCACCATGAACCGATGGTGCGCCGCCTGACCCGCGAGTACGTCGACCGCTTCATCAACGACGGCCGCGCCGACCTCGTTGACCAGATGCTGTGGGAAGTACCGCTTACCGTCGCGCTGCATTTCCTGGGGATTCCCGAAGAAGACATGGACTTGCTGCGCCGTTATTCCATCGCGCACACCGTCAATACCTGGGGCCGTCCCAAGCCCGAGGAACAAGTGGCCGTTGCCCACGCGGTCGGCAATTTCTGGCAGTTGGCTGGCAAGATCCTGGACAAGATGCGCCAGGACCCCGATCAACCTGGCTGGATGCAATACGGCATCCGCAAGCAGCGCGACTATCCGGATGTCGTCACCGATTCCTACCTGCATTCGATGATGATGGCGGGCATTGTGGCCGCGCACGAGACCACCGCGAATGCCTCGGCCAATGCCATCAAATTGCTCTTGCAGCATCCCGATGCCTGGCGCGACCTCTGTGCGGACCCGTCGCTGATTCCCAATGCGGTCGAAGAATGCCTGCGCCACAACGGATCCGTCGCGGCCTGGCGGCGGCTGGCCACGTGCGACACGACGATCGCCGGCCTGGCGATCCCCGCCGGCTCGAAACTGCTGATCGTCAGCGCTTCCGCCAACCATGACGAACGGCAGTTCCCCGACGCCGACCTGTTCGACATCTGGCGCGACAACGCCAGCGACCAACTTACCTTCGGCTATGGCTCCCACCAATGCATGGGCAAGAACCTGGCTCGAATGGAGATGCAGATCTTCCTGGAAGAACTGGCGCGGCGCTTGCCGCACATGCGGCTGTCGGCGCAGCAGTTCACTTATGTGCCCAATACCTCGTTTCGGGGGCCCGAACATCTGTGGGTGGAATGGGACCCGGCGCAGAACCCCGAACGCCGCGTGGCCAGCCTGCTGGAACAACAACAGCCTGTGCGCATCGGTGAACCCTCCGCGCACGCCAGCGCGCGTACGCTGGCGGTCGAGCGCGTGGAACCCGCCGCCAATGGCATTGTCATGCTGACGCTGGCCTCGCCCGATGGCAAGGCGCTTCCGCGCTGGGCGCCCGGCGCGCATATCGACATCGAATGTGGCGACACCGGCCTGTCGCGCCAATACTCGCTATGCGGCGACCCGGCGGATACCTCCCGCTTGCGCATCGCCGTACTGCGTGAAGCCGAAGGCCGTGGCGGCTCGGCCTGGATCCATGAACACGTCAAAGCGGGCCTGCGCCTGCGTGTCCGTGGTCCGCGCAATCACTTCCGCCTTGATGAACAGGCGGGCAGGGTGATTCTGATTGCGGGCGGCATCGGCATCACGCCCATCAGCGCCATGGCCAGGCGGGCCCGCGAACTTGGCATCGACTATGTGTTGCACTACAGTGGCCGCGCCCGGGCCAGCATGGCCATGCTGGCCGAACTGGAAGCCCTGCACGGCGACCGGCTGCATATCCATGCCAGCGAGGAGGGGCGTCGCAACGATCTCACCGCGCTGCTGGCGCAGCCCGATGCTGGCACCCAGATCTACGCCTGCGGGCCGGAACGCCTGCTGGATGCGCTGCAACAAGCCTGTACCCACTGGCCGGAGGATACGTTGCGGGTGGAACACTTTCACTCCACGCTGGGCGCGCTGGATCCCGAACGTGAACATGCCTTTGAGGCCGAACTGAAGGACTCCGGGCTGGTCGTGACCGTGCGCGCGGACCAGACCTTGCTGGCCGCGCTGCGTGCCGCCAATATCGACGTGCAAAGCGATTGCGAAGAAGGCCTGTGCGGCTCTTGCGAAGTCAACGTGCTTGACGGCGCCATCGATCACCGGGATGTCGTGCTGACTCGTGCGGAACGTGAGGCGAACGGCAAGATGATGAGTTGCTGCTCACGCGCTTGCGGGTCGCGCATCGTGCTAGAGCTTTAAGTCTGGCGCGGCAGGCCCTCTACTCGATCAAGGCATCGCCTGGCGTCTGCGTCAGCAGCGTCCGGATGATCTGAAGCCCTTGCTCCAGATTCATCATCGAGGGCGACGACAGGGCAAGGCGCACCGCGTTTGGCGCCTGTCCCGAAGCCACGGCGAAAGCGCCGGCAGACGTGATGGCAACGCCTTGCAGCGCTGCGGCCGCCGTGAAGGCATCGGGATTCCAGGCAGGCGGCAGCGTCAACCAAAGGTGGAAGGCATCTGTCTTTCCCGGCCCCGGCTGGATACCGAGGATCTTCGCCGCCAGCGTTTGCCGGGCGCGCGCGTCCAGCCGTTTCAGATCCGTCACCGCGCCGGCCGTGCCGTCCGCGATCCATGACAGCACCATATGCATGGACAGTGATGACGCCATCCAACCGCCAGCTCGCATGATCGCGGCAATGTCGTCCTTCACCTGCGGCGGTGCCACGACAAAACCCACGCCAACACCCGGCCCCAGCCGCTTTTGCATGCTGTTGACGTAGATGACCCGATCAGGGGCGAAAGAGACCAGTGGCGCCATGTCCGACAGGAATGCGAAGGCGCCGTCCTCGATACACAACAGGCCGGTTTCGTCGAGCATCCGGGACAGGGCGAGTCTGCGCCCCAGCGTCATGGAAATGCCGAGCGGATTATGGATGGACGGCTGGACATAGATCGCGGCCAAGGGCTTTGCGCCATGCGCCTTGGCCAGCGCGGCAGGGTCGATTCCCTCATGGTCGACGTCGATCGGTACCAGTTGAATGCCCAGGCGGGCCGCCATGCGGATAATCGACGGGTAGGTCAGGGGCTCAACGCCAACACGGTCGCCCGGCTTGCACAGCGCCGCCAAGGCGCACGCGATGGCCTGACGCCCGCCACCTGCGAACATGATGCCGGCGGGATCAGGCTTCCATCCCTTGCATGCCAGAAAGCGCGCCACGGTCTCGCCTGCGCCTTTGGGGCCGAATGGACCCAATGCGCTTAGCGTGTCCCAAAGCGCCACCGGCCCCGCCAATGATTGAAAGGCTGGCGCCATCAACGCCGCTTGATCAAGAGATGACGATATCGCCAACTGCATATCGATGGGAGCATCGGCGGCTTCGTTGATTCGGATCGCCCGCAGCACCTCCGGCGCCCGCACAAAGGTGCCTCGGCCGACTTCACCCAGGACCAGGCCACGGCGTGTCAATTCGGCATAGACACGGCTGGCGGTGGACGCAGCAATGCCCCGTTGATCCGCAAACGTTCTTTGCGGTGGCAGCCGTGTTCCTGGCGGAAGCGTCCCCGCAGCAATCTCCGCCGCCACGCTATCGGCAATGACATGAAAATCCGACATTTCAATTGCTCCGAGTGCAATGTTTAAATTGCATTTAGATTATGTCCATGCAATTCTTCGCGCAGAGATTAACACCGGACTCCGCATGAACGCCCATCCCCCCGTCGCCAGCTGCCTGCCAACCTTCCGGGATGTGGAAGCCGCCGCCCGCCATGTGAGCCGCTATTGCATTGAGACGCCGTTGCTGGAATCACCGTATCTCAATCAGCAATACGGCGGGCGTTTGTTGGTCAAGGCAGAGAACCTGCAAGTGACCGGATCGTTCAAACTGCGCGGCGCGGCCAACCGGATGCGCGTACTGACCGACGAAGAACGGCGGCGCGGCATCGTTGCCCGCTCTTCGGGCAACCACGGCCTGGCCGTCGCTTATTGCGCCGGACTCATGGGCATATCAGCCGTGGTCGTTGTGCCCGATACCGCCCCGGCGGCAAAGATTGAACGGATCGCGGCTTATGGCGCGCGCGTCGTGGCGGTCCCCATGAAAGACCTGGCCAACGTCGCGGCAGACGTGACCCAACGCGAGAATCGGGTACTTGTTCCTCCGGCGGATGACTTTTGGGTCGTGGCGGGCGCGGGCACCGTCGCGCTTGAAATGGTCACGCAAGCTGCCGCCATGCGCGCGCGCATCGACGTGCTGTTGACCTGCTGTTCGGGCGGTGGACTGACGGCGGGATGCCTGTTGGGATTGAGCGAGACCTCGCCCGCCACCCAGGTCTACGGCGTGGAAGCGGCGGGTTTCGAGAAAATGGCGCATTCGCTTGCTGCGGGGCAGTGCGTCGACCTGCCTGCGGGCGGCCAGTCGATTTGCGACGCCATCAGCGGGCTCTACATGGCCAAGCTCCCGTTTGACATCATCAAGCCGAGATTGGCGGGTACGTTCGCCGTCACCGATGAGCAAGCCAAAGCCGCCATGCGCGTGGCCTTCAGCGAATTCGGCCTTGCCATCGAACCTGGCGCCGCCGTCGCCCTGGCGGCGGTACTGACGCACAAGATGCCGCTTGATGGGCGGACCATCGCGGTCACGCTGTCCGGCCGCAATACCGACCTGAACCTTGCGGGTGCCGCATTGCAGGAACCCCGTACCACCGCCAGGAGGGCATAAGCATGTTCAGTCACGTGACCGTTGGGTGCCGCGACATGGTTCGGGCGGCTGCTTTCTATGATGCCGTTCTGTTTCCGCTGGGCCTTCAGCGGCGCCCGGTCACGCCCGACGGCGGGCCCATTTCGATTTGCTGGATCACGCCGGGCCAAACCTTGCCTCGGTTCTACGTTTACATGCCGTTCGACGGCAAGCCCGCCACTGCCGGCAACGGCAGCATGGTTGCATTCCAGGCGCCAACTTCCGCGGCGGTCGATGCCGCCCACGCCGCCGGCATCGCCGCACACGGCACCGATGACGGCCCGCCCGGCCCACGGCCGCATTACGGCAATGGCTATTACGGCGCCTACCTGCGCGACCCCGACGGAAACAAAATACACCTGGTGTGCCGCAACGATCTTTGAAACAGAGTGACCAGCATGTCCGCAACCACCGTAAGCAACGCCATCCTTTCCAAACCCGTCATTTCCTCCCCAGCGCGTGCATCAGCAGTCGACACGCTGAAGATGCTGGTGCGTTACAAGGCCTGGGCCAATGCGCTGACCTTCAATAGCGTCATGCAACTCCCCGAAGGCGAGGCGCTACGCCCCAGGCAGACGCGCTTTGGAAACATGGTGCATACCTTGAACCATGTCTATGTCATAGACGACATCTTCCAGCACCACCTCCTGGGAAAAAAGCACGGCTACACCGCGCGCAACACCGAAATTACGCCAGCCTTCGACGAACTTTGGCAGGCGGTCCAGGTCATGGATCGTTGGTATGTCGACGTGGTTGACAGCTGGTCGGACGAAGATCTGGCAACGGCCGTCCACTTCGAGTTTGTCGGCGGCGGCCAGGGCGTCATGACGCGCGAGGAAATCGTGCTGCATATCGTCAACCATGGCACGTATCACCGGGGGTTTGTCGGGGACATGATGTACCAGGTACCGGTTACGCCGCCGTCGAACGATCTTCCCGTGTACATCCGGGATTGCCATCGCCAGGGCGGTTGACGCGCGGCGCGATCCTCCTCGCGCAATAAGAGAGAGAACTGAGAGAGAGGGCTGAGAAAGAGGGCTGAAAAAGAAGGGAGATCGGCTTGAGCTACTGAGCCTTGCCGCTATTTGGTTAGCAGAAATTGATCGTTCCATGGTCCCGGTCGCGGTTGCTAGGATCGCTGGCCGGCCCCTCTGCGCGCCATATTCTCCAAGGATCTTCAGACTGATGCCCCATCCTCCATTCCCCTCGTGGCGTACTGCCGCCTACGCCGCGCTGCTGACGCTAGGCACCACGGCCGCCACCGCCCAGGCCGAAGGCACGTTGCGCGTGGCGCAGCAATTCGGCATTGCTTATCTGATTCTGGATGTCGTCAAGGACCAGAACCTGATTGAAAAGCACGGTAAACAGGCCGGGCTGGATATCAAGGTCGATTGGGCGCAGATATCGGGTGCGTCCGCCATGAACGAAGCGCTGTTGGCAGGCGCCCTGGACATGGTGTCGGCGGGTGTGCCGCCTGCGTTGGTGTTGTGGGACCGGACGCAGGGCAAGCAGAATGTGAAGCTGGTGGCGGCGCTGGGTTCGTTGCCGAACTATCTGCTTAGCAACAACCCGGCCGTCAAGACGCTGGATGATTTTTCGGCCAAGGACCGCATTGCGGTTCCGGCGGCCGGCGTCGGCTTTCAGTCGCGCACCTTACAGATCGAAGCCGCAAAGCGCTATGGCAAGGACAATTTCAAGCGCTTCGACGATATTTCCATCAGCCTGCCGCACCCTGACGCCACCACCGCGCTGATTTCGGGTGGCCTGGAAGTCAACGCGCATTTCTCCAGCGCGCCGTTCTATTACCAGGCGTTCGAACGCAACCCGGCGGTGCACAAGGTCATCAGTTCCTATGACATTCTGGGTGGCCCGGCGACGTTCAACGTGCTGTACACCACGCAGAAGTTCCACGACGCCAACCCCAAGACCTATCAGGCTTTCTACGCCGCGCTGGCCGAGGCTGCCGCCTGGATCCCGGCACACAAGGAAGAAGCCGCCGCCATTTTCATCCGGCAGCAGAACTCGAAACTGCCGCCGGATTTCGTGAAGAAGATCATTGATGATCCCGAGAACCAGTTCACCATCACCCCGCAGCAGACTCAGGTGTATGCCGACAAACTGCATGAAATCGGTGTGCTGAAGAGCAAGGCAGGATCATGGAAGGACTACTTCTTCCCTGAGGCTCACGCGAATGCGGGCAGCTGACCCGTTGTCACCATCTTCGACCCAGGACCGCGCGACGGCTTGCGCGGTTGCGGTCGCGCCCGCGACTTGTTCGCCAATCGCGTTTGACTCCCAGGCAGCGCCACGCAGCGGATGACCCACGGCGTACAGGCGAGCCGCCGAGCCGGCGCGTGGCAGCACCTGGCCTGTTGCTGGATTCGCCGCAATGCCAAAGCCGGTGTCGTGCGGCGTGACATACCCCTTGGACACCAGATTGCGCACGAGCGGGTCGTCGATGCGCCGCCAGTCGAATTCAAAGCCCCGCGTGTTGAAGACCCGGTCCACATGCAGTGTTTGCGGCGCCGCATCGCCGCGCGGCCGCCAGGTGACGGTGACCCGGCCATCCACCGCCGGGGCCACGCGCAGGATCCGGCCCGTCAGTTTTCGATGGCGGTCAGCGGCGTCGATGGACTGCAACCAGGCGCCCGATTCCGGTGCGGCGCGGTGCAGGCCGAGTTCCCAGTAGGGACGCAGGTGCCGGATGAAACGCTGACGTTCCGTATTGTCCGCCTGCGCCCAAAGCGCGGGCAGGTGGGGCCGGATGGAACCGGCCAGCCTTTGCCAGTCTTCCCCGGCCTGTGCAATTGCCTTTCGAGCCGCGCGGGCCAGCCGCAAGACGGCACGCAATGACTGGGGCAGGGCCTGCGGATCCAGGAAAGCAGGCCACGGCGCCACATCGCGGCGTGTCGCCACCAGCAGCCCACGGCGCGAGACACTGTGGAAGGTGCCGCGAAACCCTTGGGCATTGGCGTGAATCATGGCGTCCAGCGCGGACAGATTGGTGCCAATCACCAGTACATCCTGATCCTGGGCCACGGGAACGGCGGGGCCTGGGGCCCAGATGTCGTCGATGACCCGGCCCGCCGCGATCAGTTCGGGATCAATCTGCACGTCACCGCGTGCAAGCGACAGGGGGAACAATCCCGTCGCCAGCACAACGTCGTCGGCGTACAGCAGCCGGCCGCTGGCCAGGCGGATGCCCCATTGCCCCCCGGCGGCCGCCTCCAGGTCCAGCGCGCGATCCGTCACGTGCTTGAACGTGATGGGATGGCGCGCTTCCGACAGGGCGCTTTCCAATTCCGACTGCACATAATCACCATACAGGTGCCTGGGGGGAAAACTGTCGGGATAGGGGACACCCGGCGGTGGGCGCCAGGCGTCCCGCGCCGCGTGATGCTGTAGCCAATTCGCCAGATGCTCGGGCTGTTCCGGATACAGTGAAAAATTCTTCGCGGGGCCATTCACTACATGCGCCGTGTTGCGCGTGCTGTAGGCAATACCACGGCCCAACTGGTCGCGGCTTTCAATGACCGTGAGGCGCAGCGGGCGCGGCGCCAAGCGGGCAAGTTTGATGGCGGTGACGGTGCCAGCAAAGCCGCCGCCAATAATGACGACATGGGGCAGGGTGGAGGTCGGCATGTGATGGGCTCGGTAAGGCGTGGGGTCAGGCCAGCGCGGGTTCGGACGGATGCAGGGCCTGGGTGGCCGGGGCCACGGCACGATGCGCGGGACACGCCAAGCCCAAATGCTGGCGCAGCGTCGTGCCCTCGTATTCATTGCGGAACAACCCGCGACGCCGCAATTCGGGCAGCACGAGCTCGATGAAGTCGTCCAGCCCGCCCGGCAGCCACGGCGACATGATGTTGAAGCCGTCCGCGCCTTCCTCTTCGAACCATTGCTGAAGTTGATCCGCCACGCTTTGCGCGGTGCCCACCACTTGCTGATGACCGCGGGCACCGGCAATGCGTAGATACAGCTGGCGGATGGTGAGATTGTCGCGTCGCGCCAGATCGATCAGCAGTTGCTGACGGCTCTTGCCGCCGTTGGTCTCTGGCAGGTCGGGCAAGGGGCCATCCACCGGGTAACGCGACAGGTCGAAGCCGCCGATCATGTTGGATAGCAGTTGCACGCCCACCACGGGATGAATCAGATTCTGCAAGCGCTCGAATTTCTCTTCCGCCTCCGCTTGGGTGCGCCCGACCACCGGGAAGATGCCAGGCATGATCTTGACGTCTTCGGGGTCACGGCCATAGCCGGTTGCGCGCGCTTTGATGTCGCGATAGAAGGCTTGCGCCTCATCAAAGGTCTGATGCGCCACGAAGATCACCTCGGCGGTTCGCGCCGCCAAGTCGCGGCCGGCAGGCGAGGCCCCCGCCTGCACGACAACCGGCCGGCCCTGCGGCGAGCGGGACACGTTCAGCGGGCCGCGTACCGAAAAGTGCTCACCACGATGGTTGAGCGGGTGCAGCTTGTCCGGGTCAAAGTACTGGCCACTATGCTTGTCGCGCAGGAAGGCGTCATCCTCCCAACTGTCCCATAGCCCAAGGACAACATCGTGGAATTCGGCAGCCCGGGAATAGCGGCGCGCATGCTCGACGTGTTCATCCAGGTTGAAGTTCTGTGCTTCGCCCTGGCCGCTGGACGTGACCAGATTCCAGCCTGAACGTCCGCCGCTGATGTGGTCCAGCGAGGCGAACTTGCGGGCAACATGGTAGGGCTCGTTGTAGGTGGTGGACACCGTGGCGATCAGGCCGATCTTCTCGGTCACGGCGGCCAGCGCCGACAACAAGGTCAGCGGTTCAAAGTGATCGCTTCTTGCCGTGCGCGACAGCGAGGGCAGGTCGGTATTGCGCACGCCCACGGCATCGGCCAGGAAGACCGCATCGAATTTGGCGTTTTCGGCGCGTCGCGCCAGTTCCACGTAATGGCGGAAGTTGACGGCGGCGTCCGCCTGGGCATCGGGGTGACGCCAGGCGGCGATATGGTGACCGGTCTGCATCAAGAAGGCGCCTAGCTTGATTTGGCGCGAGGGACGTGTCATGGGTGTTTGCTCCTGCAATGGGGCATCGAATAAGGGAATGCGTCTACCAGGCCATGCGCAGCGATGCCAAGGACGGCACGGCCGGCAGACCGGCCGAGGCATGTGCGCCTAGCGGTAGGCTGTCGTCGGCGGGTACGCCATCCGGCTCCAGGAAGTCGGACAGCACGTCGTCGCGCAGACGGATGAAGCGGGGGTCGCTGCGGTTGCGCGCGTGCGGCAAGGGCACGTCGACAATGCGCTTGATCCGGCCAGGACGAGGCTGCATGATGACGACGCGATCGCCCAGATAGACGGCTTCCTCAACGTCGTGCGTCACCAAGATCATCGTGATGCGCTCTTTCTGCCAGATCCGTTGCAGCTCGGCCTGTAGACGGGCGCGGGTCAGCGCGTCGAGCGCGCCGAATGGCTCATCCAGCAGCAGCACGCGCGGCCGGTTGACCAGCCCGCGCGCGATCGCCACGCGCTGTGCCATCCCGCCCGATATCTGATGCGGGTACGACCGCTCGAATCCTTCCAGGCCGACCAGGGCAATGTGCTCGGCAACCCGGTCGCGCTTTTCGGCGGGTGAGTAATGGGCATTGCGCAGGCCAACGCCAATGTTCTGCGCCACGTTCAGCCAGGGAAACAGGCGGTGGTCCTGAAACACGATGCCGCGTTCAGGGCTGGTGCCCGAGACGGGCGTGCCACCCAATGAAATACTGCCATCGTGGGCGTTGTCCAGGCCCAGGATCAGTCGCAACAGCGTCGACTTGCCGCAGCCGCTGGCACCCACGATCGCCACGAATTGACCGGCGGGGATGTGCAAATCGATGTCCGTCAATACCTGCAATACGCCTCCCTCGGCCTGGGCGCTTGCGTAGCGCTTGCCGACAGACCGCAATTCCAGATCCAACGTCGCGTGTTCAGCCATGTGTGAAGTTCCTGAGAGTTATTGAGCCTGGCCGCGCAGGTGAGCCAGGCGGCGTTCAGCTAGCCGGGCCAAGGCGTTCATCAGCCAGCCGATCACGCCAACGACGAACATCCCGAAGACCACCAGATCCATCTGGAAGTGTTCGCTGCCCTCGATCAGCAGATTGCCGATGCCCACGCCTGCGACCAGCAGGTATTCGGCGCCAATGGTGGCCAGCCATGAATAGATCAGCGCCAGGTAGACGCCGGTGAAGATGGCGGGCACCGCCGCCGGCAGGACCACTTGCGTGAAGGTCTGCCAACGGGTGTAGCCATAGACTCGCGCCACTTCCAACAGGGTGGGCGGCGTATTGCGTACGCCGTCGCAGGTGTTGACCACCACCGGCACCAAAGCGGCCAGTGACAGGAAGACCACCTTGGCGGTGTCGCCCAAGCCAAACCACACCGAGATCAATGGAATCCAGGCAAACAGCGAGATCTGCTTGAAGGTATTGAAGCTGGGGCCGACAAGACGGTTGAACACCGGAGACAACCCAAGCAGCACCCCCAGCGCCAGACCCAAGACGGCGCCAATGGCAAAGCCCGTCAGTTCACGTGTCAGGCTTGCGCCCAGCGCACGCCAGAGCTTGCCCGTCACGACCTGATCGGCGGCGGTGGCCAGCACTTTCTCGGGCGACACCAATAGCGCGGAGTTCACCACGCCAGCCCGCGCCAACAACCACCACAGCAGGATCGCGAAAACAGGCAATACCAGGCCACGCCAGCGGCCGGCGCCGCGTGTCGCCAGCGGCTGCGCAGACATCAGTTCCGCGGCATCGCGAGAAGATATGGCGGTTGCGTTCATGCCGGGGCCTCCGACGATGGCAAGCCCGCTCCCGGCCGGCCTCGGATCAGCCGGTTTTCCGCCCAATCCAGTATCCGGTCGATGGCATACCCGATGGCTCCAACCACGATCACGGCAGCCATCACCAAGTCCAGCTGGAACAATTGGCGGCCGTATACGATCAGGAATCCCAGCCCTTCGCTGGAAGCCACCAACTCCACGACAACCAACGACAGCCAAGCCTTCGTGAAGCCCAGGCGCAGGCCGGTAAAGAGCGTGGGGGTGGCCAGCGGCAGCACAATCTCCAGCACTTCCTGACGGCGGGTGTACCCATACAAGCGACCCACTTCGCGCAGGGCGGCGTTCGCCTGGCGAAAGCCCTGCAAGGTATTGAGCGTCACCGGCACCAGGGCGGCCTTGGCGATCAGGATGTATTTAAGCGGCTCGCCAATGCCCACAATCAGCAGCACGAAGGGCAGCCAGGCCAGCACCGGAATTTGCACCAGCGCATTGAATGTGGGCAAGACATAGGCTTCAAGCTTGCGCGACAGTCCCATGCCCGTACCCAGCAACAACCCCAGCAAGCCGCCCACGGCAAAGCCCACCAGCACGCGCTGCAAACTGGCGCGGGTGTTCAGCCACAGGTCGCCGCTGGTAGCAAGGTCACGCAGGGTGTCCCAGACGAAGGCGGGCGGCGGCAAGACTTGCGGCGATATCCATCCCTGGCTGGCGCCGGTTTGCCAAAGCACGATCAGCGTCAGCGGCAACAGCCAGGGCGCCGCCGTATAGGCGGCCTGCCGCAACCAGTCGGGCAGGGGAGCCGCCCGGAGCGGCCACGCCCGCGACAAAGAGAACAGTGACATGGCCGTCTCCCTAGCGTGACGCGGCCTGACGCGGGGCGGACACGGGCTTGCCGCTGGCATCGAATGCCGTCCAGTACTGCTCAAGCCCTTGCGTCTTCAATGCCTGATTCAGGTAGCGCGGGTCGAACCAGCCATCAACCGACACCTCGCGGCGGATCAGTTTGAGCTTGGCCGCGTCCGCCACGACCGCCTTGTAGCGGGCAATGATGAAGTCGTCGATCAACGGGGAATTGCGGGCGGACAGGTCCTGCTTGTCGAATTCAGCGGCCCAGGACGCATAGGGAACACCGCTTTTCTCCCAGATCTTGAACAGGGCGTCACGGTTCTTCTCATCGGATGACCAGTGCGCGGCGCGGACGAACACATCAACGACTTTTTGCACCTGCGCCGGGTTCTCCCGTTCAAAATCCTCACGCACCAGCAAGGAGGCCTGGCGGGTGTAGGCCGGATCCTGCCCTTGCGTGCTGTAGATCACTTTGGCCAGACCTTGATCACGTATCTTGAACCACTCGTACCCGCCAAACGCCGCATCCACGCCGTTGGATACCAGTGCCGCCTGCGCACTGCCGGAATCCAGGTTGACGCCCTTGATGTCGCGCTCCGTCAACCCATGCGCGGCCAGCACATTGATGGCGACCAGATGGCCGTTGGTGCCACGAAAGAGGGATACCTTGTGGTCCCGAAGATCGTCGATGGACTTCAGCGGCGACGCGGGCGGAGCCACCAGGTACAGGTTATTGCGTGCGCCACTGACCACCAGCAGCTTGGTTTTCAGCCCATTGGCGCGGCCAACCACCTGGGGCAGGTCGCCTTGATACGCAAAGTCGATCTGCCGGTTGGACAGCGCTTCATTGACAGCGGGGCCCGCGCCTTTGAAGAACAGCCATTCCACTTTCACGCCGTCGGCCTTGAACGCTTCTTCCAACCACTGGTTGGCGCGCACGACCCCGCCCGGCGACCCGCCCCAGGTGATGGGGTCGCCGCCACCGGCGGTGGCAACGCCCACACGGATGACATCCGCCGCCTGTGCAGGGCCACCCAAGGCGGCAGCGGTCAACAGTGCCAGCAGGGACACGCGCTTTGCTAGAGACTTCAATGACTTCATCGGGATGCTCATTCGATAGGGGAAAAGTCAGGCGGCGGCACGCACGGGCGCGGCGGCCAACTTGCGTTCAATCAGGGTGCCCCGGAAGAAGTCGGGGTTGGCCTGCGTGTAGAAGCGATACGGATTGCCAAAGACCAATGCCTTGAAATCCTGTTCGCTGATCACGCCTTGCTCGACCAGATCCCAGCTTTCCGCCAGGGGCTCCGTCAGGTCCGGAACGTCCCAGTGGCCGATGTCCGAGGACCAGATCGCGTTGATCTTTGCGCCCAGCGGATTGACGCGATCATTGAACGCGGCAGCCACCGTGCGGTCGTCCGATTCGGAACCAAAATAGAAGCTGTCCACCCAGCGGGTGCGGATATCCTCGGCGGATTCGATCCCGGCGGCCGCAAAGTCGTCGAGCTCCTCCGCATGCGGCTCGCGGCTGTGAGGCAGCGCGGAAATGCCCAGGCTGTCGCGCAGCAACTTCGCCGGATCGATGTCGCGGCCCTTGATGAAATCAGCGCCATAGCGCTCGAACAAGTCTTGCAGCAAGCCCAGATCGGCATTGGCGGGGTTGTAGTTCTGCACGGCAACCCGGTTGCGCTTTTCCCAACGATCAACCAGGTGCGTGTACACATGCGAGCCCCAGTCCGCGCCGCCTTCCAACAACGCCACGCGCAAGCCCGGGAAGCGCCGGGTCACGCCGCCAAAGAACAATGCTTTGGCAAACGCCTGCGACCCGTCGGCGAAGTGACCGATGTGGTTGAACATGTAGTTGCTGATGGAATGCCGGCCGGTCCAGCCCTGGCTGCCATAGTGCGTCGTGACGGGCACGCCCAGTTCCACGACCTTGGCCCAGAACGGGTCATAGTCATACTCACTGTCGATGCCGTAGAAATCGATGTAGCTGGCGTGTTTGGCGATATCGGGGTACTGCTCGGGCGGGTATTTCTGCGCGATGGCCTTGATCGGGCGCTTCACGCCGCCTGCGATGTTGATCACCTTCAGGCCCAGCGTCTTCACCGCGAATTCCAGCTCTTCGATGCCTTCCTGTGGGGTATTCAGGGGAATGCCGGCCACGGGCGTCAGGCGGTCGCTGTACTTGCGGTACTGATCGGCGTGGAAATGATTGATGGCGCGGTGCAGCGCCTGACGGGCGTCCGGGCCCGCAGCCAGCGGCGCCAACACATCGTTGGGGAACAACACGGAATAATCGGCACCCTGTTCCGCCAGCCGCTCGTTCAGCAATTCGGGCAGGGTGTAGGTGGCCAGATCCAAGGTGTTGCGCGTGACACGCGCCCACCAGGGCGAACGCAAGGTACGGTTGTCCTGGCGCTCGGCCGGCGTTTGCTGATACCAATCCTTGCCGCCGCTTTTGGTGGCAAAACGCGACCCCAACGCCTTGCGCAGCGCATCCACCAACTTGGCGCCGCCATAGTGCTGGACGTAGTCCTCAAGAATCGGCGCGTAATCGTTGACGTGCACATCGGTGTCGATCACCGGGTAGTCCAGCGTCGCCTTGACGGCGGCGGATCGGGACGCTTGGCCCTGATTCAAAGGCGTATTCATCGGCTTCTCCGTAGTTCGTGTCGCGTGTTGCGGCGGATGCCACGACGGCTTGCACACGTTACGGGAGGAGGGGGGTTCGACCAACGATGAATACGTTCTTTAGTTGTGCCTTATGACCAAATAACTTGGGTCAAACTTCAACGATCCCGCAACACCATGCGGGAGAAAACGCGACGGCTTTCATCGCGTCACTGATTCATGCTCCATGGCCTTGCGTGCCAGACGCGCGACGTCCTCGGCCATGCCTTTTCTTTCGCTGTAGCGGTCGGTCAGATAGTCACTGCGATCCCGCACCAGCAAGGTGAACTTGACCAGTTCTTCCATCACATCGACCACTCGGTCGTAGTACGGCGATGGCTTCATTCGACCTGCCTCGTCGAATTCCTGAAACGCCTTGGCTACGGAAGACTGGTTTGGAATCGTCACCATCCGCATCCAGCGGCCCAGCACGCGCAACGCATTGACCGCGTTGAACGATTGCGACCCACCCGACACCTGCATGACCGCCAAGGTACGCCCCTGAGTGGGGCGCACGCTGCCGGTTTCCAGCGGCAGCCAATCAATCTGGCTTTTGAACACACCGGTCAACGTGCCATGCCGTTCCGGACTGCACCAGACCTGGCCTTCCGACCATAGCGACAGCGCCCGCAACTCGGCCACCTTGGGATGATCCGCCGGAGCGCCATCGGGAAGCGGCAGGCCATGCGGGTCGAAGATCCGGGTTTCCGCGCCCAGGCGGGTCAGGATGCGGGCGGCTTCCTCGGTCAGCAAACGGCTATAGGAGCGTTCGCGCAGCGAGCCATACAACAACAGAATGCGAGGAGGGTGGGCGGCGCCGCTCGTCAGCAAGAGCTTGTCTTGGCTGGGCACGTCCAGCAAGGACTCGTCCAGGCTGGGAAGGTCCAGATCCGTGGGGAAGGAATACGTCGTCATTGCAACTCTCTTTGCTGATCAAGGAATTGGGAATCAAGGCGGGCATACGCAACGCAACGCGAGACATTTACACCCTTCTATATTTCCACTATAGTCGAAATATGGAACTCAAAGACGCCGTGAAAGCTCTGGCCGCGATCGCACACGAATCGCGGCTTACCGTATTCCGCTTGCTGGTCCAAGCCGGGCCGGCAGGGCTGCCTGCGGGTCAACTCGCCGAAAAGACCGGTATCCCGCCATCGTCGCTGTCCTTTCACTTGAAGGAGCTGGTGCACGCGGGTTTGTTGAAATCGCGCCAGGAAGGGCGGTTCGTCATCTACGAGGCTCGCTTTGAATCGATGGCCGAGCTACTGGCTTATCTGACTGAAAACTGCTGTGGCGGAGATCCTTGCACTCCGATGCCGCTGATCGACGGCTCGGCGCCCCCGCCCGCCAATGCCGGCTGTTCCAAGACAACCCCCTAATGAGTTCACGCATCATGGCTGACAAGGTCTACAACGTACTCTTTCTATGCACCGGAAATTCCGCACGCAGCATCATGGCCGAGGCGCTTCTGAACACGCTTGGAAAGGGCCGCTTCAAGGCTTATAGCGCCGGTAGCCACCCCGGCGGCACGGTCAATCCGTTTGCAATCGAGAAACTCAGCGTCTTGACTTACCCGACGGACACCCTACGCAGCAAAAGCTGGGACGAGTTCGCGGTACCGGGTGCGCCCCAGATGGATTTCATCATCACCGTCTGTGACAACGCGGCGGGCGAGGTCTGTCCCATATGGCCGGGCCAGCCGATCTCGGCGCACTGGGGGTTCGAGGACCCGGCCGCCGTCGAAGGTGCCGACGCCGACAAGCGCCGCGCGTTCGAGAAGATCTTTCGCCAGCTATCGGCTCGCATCAATATCTTTGCCCACTTGCCCCTTGCCACGCTGGATAAGGCGGCTATCCACCGCGAATTGAAGCAGATCGGCGCCGCGCCGCCAGCAGCCTGACTGGCGCCGTACATGATCGCCGCGATAAGCATCTTTGATCTACGCCAATGTCATCGGCAGCGACCTGGGCCCCAAGATAACGCCAATCGGCAGCTTGGCAACGCTGCTGTGGCTGCACGTACTGGAACGCAAGGGAAGCGTGATCTCTTGGGGCTACTACTTCAAGCTAGCTGCTGCTATCCCCTAATAACGGCTGCGCGGATAACGCTCCCCGCAGGGACTCCAGCAGCACGCGCTTGTTCTCGCGGCTGCGGTAGGCGTGTTCACGCATCAGGTTTTCGGCACGCACGGCTTCGCGCCGGGTGATTGCACGCAATAGATCTTCGTGGTCTGCCTGCGCCCGCAGCACAAAGGGCGTTTCCAGCAATGATGGCGTCGACGGCAGCGTCAGTGCGGCGGGGCCGGCAAGCGGAGTCTTGTTGTTGTGTTCCAAGGCCGACAGCAGGGCGCGGTTGCCCGCGGCCTCGCAAAGAATCTCGTGAAAACGGCGGTTGATCTGGCCCCAGGCGCGTGCATCCACCGTGGTATTGGGATCTCGCCTGGCGGGCGCCAGCAATATCCGTCCTTCTTCAACCGCTTGGGAAAGCTGGTCAAGCACCGCTTGGGACGCCCCCCGTTCCGCCAGCAGCCTGGCAGCCATTCCCTCTAGTACGCCGCGCACATCCACCGCATCCCCGATCTCGTCCACCGTGAAGGCGCGCACGCGAAAGCCTCGGGACGGAAGGCGTTCCAGCAAGCCTTCCTTTTCAAGCTCTGTCAGCGCAATGCGCAATGGCGTGCGCGACACGCCCAGACGCGCCGAGAACTGTAGTTCCACCACCCGTTCCCCGGGCTGCAACGCCCCGGAAAGAACCATGTCCCGGAGTTCCGAAATAACTTTATCGATCTGAGCGGCCATAGCGGGGCGTCGGCTGAAAACGGTCTGAAAGGGGCTCTAGTGTACCTACAAAATTGCATGCAATAGGCCATAAAAAAATCTCTCACCGCCTTGTGATTTGTCAATATTGCATGCAATAATGCGAAAAAACAGCGATTGAAGGGAGGATTCCTCCCGTAATGCATGCAAAGAAATCCGCGAATGCATGCCAATTGCCTAGATTCACAGGAGACAACATGAAGCTGATCAGCTTCGTTCAAGCGGGCCGCAGTGCCTGGGGCGTGGTGCGCGACCGTGAAGTCGTGGCGCTGACTCAGGTCTGGCCCAATGTGATTGCCGCACTGGAGGCGGGCGTGGATCACATCGCCCAAGCCGCGCAATCGCCAGACGCACCGCGCCTGCCGCTCGCCGACTTGCAGTGGCTGCCGCCCGTGCCTGCGCCCAGGAAGATTCTTTGCGTGGGCCTGAACTACGGCCGGCACGTGGCCGAGGCCGGTCGGGAGTTGCCGCAGCACCCCTCGCTGTTCCCGCGCTTTGCAGACAGTTTTGTCGGGCATGGCGAGCCCGTGTGGAAGCCCCGCCTGTCGGACAAGCTGGACTACGAAGGTGAATTGGCCGTTGTCATTGGCCGGGCAGGGCGCCACATTGCCGCAGGCGATGCGATGGCGCACGTGGCCGGCTACACCTGCATGGCCGAAAACTCCGTTCGCGACTACCAAAAACACAACGCGCAAGTCACTCCGGGCAAGAACTTTGAACGCAGCGGCGCCATCGGCCCGTGGCTGGTCACGGCCGATGAGGTGGGCGACCCGGCGCGTCTGGAAGTCATCTCCCGCGTCAACGGCGAGGTCATGCAGCACGGCCACGTGTCCGATCTGATCTTTCCCATCCCTGAACTGATTGCCTACATCAGTGCCTTCACCCCTTTGTCGCCGGGCGACGTCATCGCCACGGGCACGCCCGAGGGCGTCGGCTCCAGCCGCAAGCCGCCGCGCTTCCTGGCCGCCGGCGACAGGCTGGAAGTGGAAATTCCCGGCATCGGAACGTTGATCAACATGGTGGCGGACGAACCCGCCACGCAACCCGGAGACACGCATGGTTGATGCGTTGCGGTATCTGACGGAACGGGACGTGGTCTCGGTGCTGAACATCCATCGTGCCATCGATGCGCTGCAAGCCATGCTTGTCGCACAGGGCAACGAGCAGGCGCGCAACGTGCCCAAGTCGCTGGCGACCTGGGGCAACGGAAGCTCGATGCATGCATTGGGTTCCGTCCAGACGGGCGAGGGCGGCTATGCCGGCTTCAAGACCTGGGTGCATACCAAGCAGGGTGGCGGGTCGCTATTCAGCCTGTTCGACGCCGAATCCGGCACCCTGCGCGCCATTATCGAAGCGCGCGCGCTGGGCATGTTGCGCACGGCGGCAATCAGCGGCGTGGCCACGCGCACCCTGGCGCCCGAAGACGCAAGCTGTGCGGCGCTCATCGGTTCGGGTCCGCAAGCCGTCACCCAGTTGGCGGCATTGGCCGCGGTGCGGAATTTGCGGCAGGTGCGCGTCTACAGCCCCACGCCAGAGAAGCGCCGGGCCTTCGTGGCCAGCGTGGCGGGCAAGTACGCCTTCGACATCCAGGAGTCCCCCAGCCTGGAACACGCACTGGCAGGCGCCCAGATCGTCACCCTGATCACGCGCGCGGCCGAACCCTTCGTGGATGCGGCCTTGCTGGCTGATTGCCGCCATCTGAACGCTGTGGGGGCAATCCTGCCAGCCAAGGCCGAGTTTTCCCAGGACGTGTTCGCCCGCGCTGACAGCGTGGTGGTGGACGACCTGGAGAACGCCCGCCGGGGCTCGCGCGAACTGCGCGAGCGTTATGGATCCGATGGCGCCCCGTGGCAAGGCGTGTCGGTGCTGAGCGATCTGCTGGCCGCCGGTGAGTCCCGGCCTGAGCAAGCCCGGCTGACCATCTTCAAAGGCATGGGCATGGGCCTGTCCGACCTGGCGATGGCCCGCGTGGTGTACGAGCACGCCCGCGAACATGACCTGGGCGTGGCCTTGCCGCCGCAGACCCGCGAGAACCTGCTGCTGTCGCAGCCATGACCCTGAAGCGTATTCCATCAACACGACCGCCGGCCCAAAGCGCCGGCGGCTAGAGGAGACAAGCATGTTCGTCAATGTCAGCGGGGTCAGCCCCCGGGAACAAAACAAGTGGCCGTCGATCGTCATCCCGAAAGAGGACATCGATCTGGAAATCGCGCGGCTGGTGGATGCGCCCCGGCCAGACAACGGCCGTCGCGCCTCGCTCATCGTGCATCCGGAAGCGACCGCGCCTGGCCTGGGTCTGGCCCCCGGCACGGACGTGACCATCAACGTGGTGAACCCTGGCGAACGCACGCTCAATTTGCGCAAGAACTCCAACATGCTGGAGATCTGTATCAGCGGCGAGGGCGTGGCCACGGTGGCCGGCCGCGATATTCCGGTGGGCCATTGGGACGTCTGGAACACGCCCGCCATGCAGGTGCATTCCTACCGCAACGACGGCAAGACGCCTTGGGTGCGCTTGTCGTACTCCAATGCGCCCCTGCTGGAAAAACTCGAAATCCACTACGTTGAGGAATTCGAGGGCAACGTCCCGCCCGCGGACGCCAACACCCAACCCGTTCCGGCCCGTGCGCCCGACGCCGCGCGTTCCCGCGACCTGGCGTTGCGTGAACAGATCACGCCTGACGGCGCATGGCTGATGGGCTACGAATGGTTGATCGATATCGACGTGCTGGAGTCCAAGGCGCTGCATTGGCCCTGGCAGGCGGTGTCGCGCTATCTGCCGACGGTCGAAGACATGGCGCGCGGCTATAACGGCCGCCGTCTATTCGTGCTGTACAACCCGGCGACCGAACGCCGCATCGGCACCACCCATAGCTTCTTCGCGACGATTTCGTCATCGCCGCCGGACAACCATCACGTGCCGCATCGCCATAGCTCGTCGGCGATCAATTACTACTTGCGCGGCAATGGCTATAGCAAGGTCAACGGCACCCGTCTGGATTGGAAGGCAGGCGATTTGATCCTGTCGGCGCCGGGCTGGGCGATGCACTCGCACCATTCAGGCACGGAAACCACGTCTGCATTGACCGTCCAGGACCACCCGCTACAGATTGCGATGGAGTCCCTGATCTGGCAGGAGCGCATGCAGGAGCCCATCCTGGCGCTGGGCAGCCAGAGCGGTTTTGAAAGCAACCGCGCGCAACTGGCCGCGGCTTCCTGAAACGCAGGCTTCCTTACGTATCGATATCCGGATTCACCATGACTCTGACTGACTTGTCCGACGCCTCTTCCTTGCGCGCTCGCTTGCGGGATTTTTACGACGATTACGCCTTCTGCCTGGACGAAGGGCGACTGGAGGAATGGCCGGACTTCTTCACCGAAGACTGCCATTACCGCGTGTTGTCTCGCGAAAACCACGACGCCGGCCTGCCGTTGGGCCTGATCTATTGCATGAACAAGAACATGGTGCGCGACCGCGTCACGGCGCTGCGTGAAACCACCATGTTCGAGCCGCGCTCGCTGCGCCACTTCATCAGCGGCGTGCGCGTGATGGAAGTGCAGGGCGACCACATCGTGTCGCAAGCCAATTTTGCCGTGACGGAAGCGCTGTCCGACCGCGAACCCACCTTGAACATGGTGGGCCGCTACCTGGATGTGCTGCGCGTCACGCCGGAAGGCCTGGCGCTGAGCCGGCGCGACTGCGTGTACGACAACTATCGCGTGCGCACCTCGCTGATCATTCCCATCTGAATCCGCTGCAAGGAAACTGCCATGACCTGTTCCGACTCCGCCGTGCTCGACACCCCGGCCGCGGCCCCCATCCATCTTGAACGCCGTTGGCCCAAAGAGGGCTACACGCGCATCCCCAATTGGGTCTACACCGACCCGGCCATCTTCCAGAAGGAAATGGACGTGTTCTTCGCCGGCCAGACCTGGAACTATGTGGGCCTGGCCTGCGAAGTACCCGAGGCCGGTTGCTACAAGCGCAACTGGATCGGCAACCGCCCGGTCATCATGGTTCGCACCGAAACGGGCGAGATCAACGTGCTGGAGAACCGCTGCGCGCATCGCGGCGCGCAGATCTGCTGGCACAACACCGGCAAGGTGACGGACTTCACGTGCCCCTATCACCAGTGGAATTACGACCTGAACGGCAACTTGCAAGGGGTACCGTTTCGCCGGGGCGCGATGGGCAAGGGCGGCATGCCCAAGGACTTCGACCCCAAGCAGAATGGCATCCGCAAGCTGCGCAGCGTGAATCGGGGCGGCTCCATCTGGGCCACCTTCTCTGAAGAAGCGCCCAGTTTTGAAGACTATTGCGGCGCGGAAGTGCTGGCCGAGATCGACCACATGCTGCCCGGCAAGCCGCTCAAGCTGCTGGGATATAGCCGCCAATTGATCCCCAGCAATTGGAAGATGTACCTGGAGAACCTGAAGGACCCGTACCACGCGACCTTGCTCCATACCTTCTACATCACGTTCGGCCTGTGGCGCGCGGATTCCAAGTCCGAGTGCATTCCCACTGGCGGCGGCGCGCACAGCGTGATGGTGTCGCACAACGAAGGCAAGAAGAAGACCACCGCCACGACCGAAATGAGCCGGTTCCGCGACGACCTGGAACTGCTGGACCTGGAAACCGTGACCCCGCGCGCCGAGTTCAATCGAGGCCGGGTTGGCGGCGCGTGGGTGTTTCCTGCCGCCCAGTTCGGGATCCAGGCCAATTCGCTGAAGACCCGCCACGTGATCCCGCGCAGCCCCACGGAACACGAACTGGTGTTTACCTACTACGGCTACGAAGACGACGACGAGGAAATGACGCGGCTCAGGCTCAAGCACGCCAACCTGCTGGGTCCCGCCGGCTTCGTGTCCATGGACGACAGCGAAATGTTGAACCAGGTGCAGATAGGCGTCACCGGCTATCCGGAAGCGCGCGGCATCGTCGAAATGGGCGGCCGCGATACCGAACCCGCTGATTACATGGTCACCGAAGTCTTGATCCGGTCGTTCTACGACTATTACCGCAAGGCAATGGGGCTCTGACCATGGACATCTGGAAACCCGTTGCGCTGGTGTCGGACATCTCGCCCGATACCGGCACCCTGCGCGTCGAGCATGAAGGCGAGGGCGTCTGCCTGTACGACTTGCAAGGCGAAATCTGTGCCACGCAAGACCGCTGTCCGCACGGCAACGCCAGCCTGGCCGATGGCTACCTGGAGGACGGCACCATCGAATGTCCGCTGCACCAGGGCGTGTTCGACATCCGTACCGGCAAGCCGCAGTGCCCGCCCGTCACGACCGACCTGCGCCGCTACGACGTGCGCGTCGAGGCGGACACGGTGTACCTGAAGGCGGAGGCCGCGTGAACACGGGCGCCATCGTCATCATCGGGGCGGGGCAGGCGGGCGGTTGGGCCGCCACCACCTTGCGCGACCGCGGCTACAGCGGCCGCGTCGTGCTGCTGGGCGACGAGCCGCATGCGCCCTATGAACGGCCGCCGTTGAGCAAGGCGGTGCTCAGCGGACAGGCGCCCGCCGAGAGCACCGAATTGTTTTCGGCGGAACGGCTGGCGGCCTTGAAGATTGAGTTTCTGCCAGGCATCGCGGCCAGCCGGCTAAGACTGGATGACAAGCAGGTGGACACCTCGGACGGCGCATCGATCGGCTATGACAAGCTGATCCTCTGTACCGGCGGCCGCCCGATCGTGCCGCCCTTGCCAGGGCTGTCCTGTCCTGGCGTGCACGTCTTGCGTACCCGGGACGATGCGCTCCGTTTGCGCGCCCGATTGGGGCGCGGCAAGCATATCGTTGTCGTCGGCGGCGGCTGGATCGGCCTGGAAGTTGCCGCCACGGCGCGTCAAGCGGGCAGCAAGGTGACGGTGCTGGAGCAGGCCGCGCGCTTGTGCGCCCGCAGCGTGCAGCCCGGTGTGTCCGCGCACTTGGCCGCCTTGCATGCCGCGCACGGCGTCGACCTGCGGCTGGACGCAAGGCTGCTAGCGGTGCATGCAGGGGAAGCCGACGGAACGTCCGTGGCCGAACTGGCCGACGGCACGCAAATCGCGGCGGATGCCATCGTGCTGGGCGTTGGCCTGCAAGCCAATGATGCGCTGGCGCGCGAGGCCGGCATCGACTGCGATCGCGGCGTGCTGGTCGATGCATTCTGCCGGACGTCCGCTGCGGATGTCTACGCGGCGGGCGACGTGGCCGTGTCGGTGCATCAAGGGGCCGGCGGCCGGGTGCGGCTGGAATCCTGGCAAAACGCGCAAGACCAGGGAACCGCCGCGGCCTTGTCCGCGCTGGGTGAAACGGCGCCATACCAGCCCACGGGTGCCGTCTGGTCGGAACAGTACGACGCCATGGTCCAGATCGTGGGCTTCCCGGCCCTTGCCGTCAGCGAAGTGCAACGCCCGCAAGCGGAAAGCCGTGCGCTGCTGTCGGTTTCCCTGGATACGGAAGGACGCATCGTGGGCGGCGTGACGGTGGACGCCGTGCGCGATTTGCGTCAATTGCGCAAGTGGATCGCGCAAGGCGCGGTCTTGGACCCGGCCTTGTTGCAGCGGCCGGACGTGCCGTTGGCCAATGCCCAAATCGGATGATTGCCCCATGACTGGAACCATCAACTATTCAGATCAGGCCATGCAGGCGAAGGCGGCCTGCGAGGACGTCGTCCTGCGCTTCTTTCATGCGCTGGACACCCGTCGCCACGAGGCGGCCGCCGCCTTGATGGCGAAAGACGGTGTCTGGATGCGGCAAGGCCGCCGCTTGTCCGGCCCGGAGGAAGTCCTGGCGGCGCTGAACGCGCGCGCACCGGAACGCAGCACCTGCCACGTCATCACCAACCTGCGGTTGGCCGACCTGGGCGAGACCGAGGCAACCGTCATCTACTTCCTGACCGCCTACGACAGCGTGCCAGCAGAGCAGGGCGGGGCGCCCAGATTGGTGTCCATCCGCGAATGCCGCGACATCCTTCGCAAGACAGAAGAAGGCTGGCGCTTGGCCGACAAGAGCAGCCGGCGCCACCTGCCACCCGAATAAAAACACCCCCAAGGAGACATACATGGATGCCACAACAATAAAAGCCCTGGCGCTACGGCTGGATCAGGCAGAACAAAGCCGATCCCAGGTCCGCCAGCTGTCGCTGGATCACCCCGACATCACGATCGCCGATGCCTACGCGATTCAGCGCGCGTGGGTCGAGCACAAGATCGCCTCTGGCCGGCGCCTGGTCGGCCACAAGATCGGACTGACCTCGCGCGCCATGCAACTGTCGTCGCAAATCGACGAGCCCGACTATGGCGCGCTGCTGGACGACATGCTGTTTGCCGACGGCGCTGAAATCCCGCGCGACCGATTCATCGTCCCGCGCGTAGAAGTAGAACTGGCTTTCATCCTGGACCGCCCGCTGAAGGGACCCGGCGTGACGCTGTTCGACGTGCTGGACGCCGTTCGTTACGTGATCCCGGCATTGGAAATCATCGATGCCAGGTCGCATCAGATCGACCCTGATTCCAAGCGGCCGCGCAAGGTGTTCGACACCATTGCCGACAACGCGGCAAACGCCGGCGTCGTCATGGGCGGTCGACCGGTGCGCGTGGGCGATCTGGACCTGCGCTGGGTGGGCGCGATGATGTCGCGCAACGCGGTCATCGAAGAAACGGGGTTGGCGGCAGGGGTGTTGAACCATCCGGCCAATGGCGTCGTATGGCTGGCCAACAAGCTGGGAGAGCACGACGTAACACTCGAAGCAGGGCAGATCATCCTTAGCGGATCGTTCACCCGCCCGGTGTTCGCGCAGGGCGGCGACACCTTCCATGTGGACTACGGGCCGCTCGGCTCGGTCAGTTGCCGCTTTGTCTGAAGTCACAGTCAGGAGACACCACACGACCCGATAAGCGGTATCAGGCAAGCGCGCCGACACCCCTAGAACAGAGCGGATGCGCCGAAGAAATTACTCAGGAGACAACCCATGAAACCCTCTAAAACACTGAATCTCACGGTGGCGGCCGTCTGCGCGTCACTGATGTCCACCGCCGTGATGGCACAACAGGCCGCGTGGCCCACGCATGCGATCACGTTGGTGGTGCCTTTCGCAGCGGGCGGCGGCGGCGACACGCTGGCGCGGCTGGTGGCCGAACCCCTGTCGCGCGAACTGGGCCAATCCATCATCGTGGAAAACCGGCCCGGCGCGGGCGGCAATATCGGCACGTCCATCGCCGCGCGGGCCAACCCGGACGGCTATACGCTGTCCTATGGCACCAACGGCACGCAAGCCACCAATCACTGGCTATATAAGTCGCCGGGCTACGCGCCCAGCGATTTCGAGCCGATTTCCCGCTTCACCGTCATTGCCGCGGCGTTGGTCGTGAACGGCACGGATGACCGCTTCAAATCGCTGGCCCAATTGCTGGACTACGCCAAATCCCACCCGGGGGAATTGACCTGTGGATCGGCGGGCAACGGCACGTCGTCCCACCTGGCCTGTGAGTTGCTGAATCAGATGGCAGGCATCAAGGTCATGCATATCCCCTACAAAGGCGGCGGCGCCGCCATGACGGACCTGCTGGGCGGCCGAATCTCGTTCCTGATCGACGTCATGCCCAATGTGTCGGGGCAGATCGCCGCCGGCAAACTGCGGGCGCTGGGCGTGACGACTCCCCAACGAGTGGCATCCAATCCCGATATTCCGACGATCAACGAAGCGGGGGTGAAGGGGTATGAATTCTTCGCCTGGGATGGCCTGTATGCGCCCAAAGGCACGCCGGTTGCCGTGCTGGACAAGCTGAACGCCGCCGTCCGCCAGGCGCTGCAACGGCCTGAAGTGAAGCAAGCGCTGGAATCCCGCGGCGCGATCCCGTCACCGACGTCGCGCCAGTCGCTGGCGGAGTTTGGCGCCGAGGAATACACGCGGCTGGGCAAGGTGGTGAAGACGGCAGGTGCGGCGATCGATTGATAAAAGTAGTCAGACGACATGGCTGTGAACCGGCCGCGCTTGTTGCTTCAACGATACAAAAAGTGCGAAATGGTGCAAATATTCAGAATAATTAGAAAGAATAATGCGATCATTTCTACACAACATGTCGTCTTCTGCACCCGCTTAGCGTAGGTCCCGATGTCTATCGTTGCTGCCCCCACGGGGCAGCATTCGCCTTGGCTAACTCAACGTTTGACTTGAGCAACGGCCACCAGGCACAGCCGTTCATCACCTTGAATTGGTGGCACAGCAACGCGGGCAGCTATACGTAGTGACGTTCGATCCGCCAGTTCTTTAGCCGGAAGGCGCTATCCGTCGATGACGAGTTTGCCTGACGGGGGAATAGGCTTCGTGATCCGATTGGCAACTTCTTCAGAGATGGGAGCCGCCAATGCTCCCCTCAGCATGTCGATGAGATTCTCGATAGCGCGATGAATGTCGAATGACTGCCCGGATTTGCTGCGCCTGGCGCTTAGACGCTCATAGTCGGCCAACGCAAACATCATGAAGCTGATGATAGCGAGCCAACGTTGCCTCAAGATCGGTCCAGGGACGTTTGGCAGTGCCACCTCAACCAGTTCAAAAACCCGTCGAAAGCCCCGGTCCACCTCTGCTGAACTTGCGCCGAGGTCAATGTCGGGATGCAACTGCGTTGCCGCGAGAAAACGGTTGTATGTGTTTTTTTTCTCAGTCACCAGCTTCATCGCAAGAGGCCACACCAGTGCCTCGACCAATGCCCGCAAATCGGTGTATCTCCCGGATGTGTAGAGCTGATCGACGTAGTCATTGCGCAATACATTGACCTCTTGCATCCCTGCGTCAAGGATGGCCTGAATCAGGGCCTCCTTGGATCCGAAATGATAGGCGAGGGCGGAATTATTTTTCTGCCCTGCTTCTCTTGCGATCTCACGAAATGAAACGGCATCGATGCCGCGCTCGGCAAACAGACGTTGAGCTGTAGCGATGAGGGCGACGGCACTCTCTTTCCCTCTCGACGCTGGCACGCGAGAGGATGGCTTGGTCGTCGGCGGACTTGCTTTGGCAGGTGTAGGCATGACTGGAGCGCAGTGTCAGATCTGTTGCGATTGTACGGCGCATTTCAAATTTAAGTCACATCATTGATTTTTTTAAGTCATGTGACTTAAACTAAAAATTCTTGGTGGCGCCGCCTTACGACGCAACAGATTGGAGACAGCATGCTGAGCTACGAAGTAACCGAACACGGCAAGCCTTTGCAGGTCCGCCTGCGCGAGACGCCGAAACCCTCTGGCACCGAGATCGTGGTGCGGATCACGCATTCGGGTGTGTGCCACTCCGACGTCCACCTCTGGCACGGCTACTTCGATCTGGGGGAGGGCAAACGTGCCTATCTCAAGGACCGGGGTCTGAATCCGCCGTTGACGCTTGGACACGAGCCGCTGGGCATCGTTGAGGCGGTCGGTCCGGATGCTCGCGGTGTGGCGGTTGGGGACAGGCGCGTGGTTTACCCGTGGATAGGCTGCGGCAAATGCTGGGCTTGCGATGAAGGCCTGTCCACGCTGTGCGCCACCCCCAGAAATGTGGGTATCGCCACGCCAGGTGCGTTCGCCACGCATCTACTCGTGCCGGATCCGAAGTATCTGGTCGATGTCTCCGGAATCGACCATGCGTTCGCCGCCACACTGGCGTGTTCCGGGGTCACCTGCCACTCCGCCATTGCGAAGGCAATTCCGCAGATGCGGACAGACGACTGGATCACCGTCATCGGTTGTGGCGGTCTCGGGCTGCTTGCCATTTCCATGTTGAAGGGCATGGGGTTCCGGAACATCGTGGCTTGCGATATCGACGACAGCAAACTGGACGCGGCAAAGGAGCAGGGCGCTGCACGAACGGTTCGCAGTGACGGCCCGCAGGCACATGACGCACTGAACCAAGCCACGCATGGACGTCTGGCTGCGGCCATTGATTTCGTTGGCATGCCCTCAACGTTCAACCTGCCTTATTCCGTCTTGCGCAAAGGCGGAACATACGTACTGGTAGGGCTGCATGGCGGAGGAGTTTCCTTGCCTTTGCCTCCCGTGGCCCAGAGGTCCATCGCCATTGTCGGTTCGTTTGTCGGGACATTGAACGACCTGCATGGCGTCGTCGAACTTGCCAAGGCCGGGAAGCTGCAAGCCCCTCCAATCACTGTCAAAGCCCCTGGCGAGATCAGCAACATTCTCCAAGAACTGAACCAGCACCGCGGTGTGGGCCGAACCGTGCTGGACTTCACCCACACCCCGGCTAACGCCTGACACCTGCCATTGGTGGATTGAACATGAACAACGACACAGAAAACAGCCGACATAAAGATGCGCATCCGCACACGGCCTCCATGCAAGAAAGCTTGCGGGGATCGCTTGATTTTTCGGATGTGGGTGACTTCGACGATGCCAATCGGGGTTTCATTGGCACCATCGAAGACGCAACGATCCGCAACGCCAGCGGCAGGATTGTCTGGAGCCAGAAGGAGTACTCCTTTCTCGACGACACATATGTTCCCTTTACCGTGAATCCGAGCCTGTGGCGCATGTCCAAGCTCAACAGGATTCACGGCTTGTTCAAGGTCTGCGACCGGATATATCAAGTGCGTGGCTTTGACCTCGCCAACATCACTTTCATTGAAGGCGACACTGGTCTCATCGTCATCGACCCGCTGACTTTCGAAGAGCCGGCGCGTGCCGCTCTGGCGCTGTACGAAAAGCACCTCGGCCCGCGAAAAGTGGTGGCTGTCATGTATAGCCACAGTCATCGGGACCACTATGGCGGCGTGAAGGGAGTGGCCAGTGAGGAAGACGTGGAAGCAGGGCGGGTGCAGATCATTGCCCCCGAAGGCTTCATGGAAGAGGTCATGTCGGAATCGCTGCTCGCCGGTATCCCGTCGCGCCGACGTGCCGAATTTCAGTTTGGCACCTACCTGGAGCCCGGGCCGCGGGCCCACGTGGACAGCGGACTTGGCAAGGGCATGGGAACCGGGACCTCCAGTCTGATCCCGCCGACACACCTGATCACCCAGACCAATGAACGGATGGTGATCGATGGCGTCGAGGTGATATTCCAGATGACCCCCGGGACGGAAGCGCCGGCGGAGATGAATTTCTACTTCCCGCAAATGCGCGCTCTCAACATGGCCGAGAATGCCTGCAACACGATGCACAACCTTTGCCCTATCCGCGGCGCAAAGGTCCGCGATGCGCTGGCATGGGCAAGCTATCTGGACGAGAGCGTGGACCTCTACGCTGGCCAGGCAGACGTGTGCCTGGCTCAACACCATTGGCCCACGTGGGGCAAGGAAAAGGTCATCACGTATCTGAGCGAGCAGCGTGACCTGTACCGATACATTCACGATCAGACGCTTCGACAGATGAGCCACGGGCTGACGCCTCGAGAAATCTCCGAGCAGCTCATGATGCCCAATGAGTTGTCCAAGCGATGGCACACCCGGGGGTACTACGGCGCGGTGGTACACAACGTGCAGGCGATCTATGCCTTCTACATGGGTCCCTACGATGGAAATCCCGTCAATCTGAACCCATTGCCGCCGAGCGCCGCCGCAGCCAAATACATCGAGTACGCCGGCGGGGCAGAGCGCGCCATTGCCCGTGCTCGTGAAGATTTTGAGCGTGGCGAGTTCCGCTGGGTGGCCCAGATCATGAATCAAGCGGTGTTTGCGGATCCGGCGAACAAAGCCGCGCGCGAACTCTGCGCCGATGCCTTCGAGCAACTGGGATACCAAGCGGAATCAGCCACTTGGCGCAACGCCTATCTACTTGGAGCACGTGAGCTCCGCGAGGGCCTGCGGCCGCGGGAGAAGGATGGCAACCGCATCAATCCTGGCGTGGTGTCCAAGCTGCCGATGCCACTTTTCTTTGACTTCATCGCCATTCGCGTCATGAGCGAGGCGGTTGAAGGGCAGACCGTTCGCTTTGATTGGCACATGACCGACGAGAAGAGCTGCACCAAAGTGACGCTGAGTAATGGGGCGCTGAGCCATCGCCCGGGATCCCATGGTGACGCGGCCGATGCGGTGCTTCAGACCACACGTGCAGGACTATTTCAGGCGTTGCAGGCAGAAATCGGCTTTGCAGGGGCCGTTGAAAGCGGCGACGTTCGGATCAACGGCAATGCCGGGCCTGTTCTTTCCCTCTTGGCCGGGCTTGACTCGTTCGATCCGCTTTTCAACGTCGTGGAGCCCTGAAACGGGTCTCATCCCCGATTTGATTCACCAATTGTGAGGAGACACAGATGTCTACAAGACGCGATTTCTTGATGAAGGCCGGGGCCGGCGCGGTTGCCGTGCACTTTGCGGGTGTTGCCGCCGCGCTAACTGGCTCAGTTTCTGCCAACGCGCAATCAAATGGACCGATTACCATGGTTGTGGGCTTTCCCGCCGGCGGAGGCCCCGACCTTGTCGCGCGGGCATTAGCCGAAGCAGGGCAGCGCGAACTCAATCAGACCATAATCGTACAAAACAAGACCGGCGCGGGAGGAAGAATCGCCTTGGATTGGCTTGGCAACCAGGCGTCCGACGGATCAGCCTTTGGCCTTACGCCGGCTGCCATGCTCGCGTCCTTTCCCCATGTCTACAGAAAGCTATCCTACGACCCAAACGACTTCGTTCCGGTTTGCAAGATATGCGATTACCACGTCTCAGTAGTCACGCGCAGCGACTCACCGTTCTCGACACTCAAGGAATTCGTAGCGTGGGCAAAGGAGAGCAAGAGGGGCACCTTTGGTGTGCCGAGTCGTGGCAGTGGGACTGACTTCATCGGCACGTTGCTCTCCAAAGCAGAAGGCCTGGCATTGGAGCCCATCCTGTACCGTGGTGGCCCCCAACTGACTCAGGCAGTACTTGCCGGCGAAGTGGACTTGGCGATCAACCTGTCGAGCAACTTTGTTGAGCTCGCAAAGGCCGGGAAAGTTAAAGTCCTGGCCGTGAGCACCGCGACACGTTCTCCATTCTCGCCCGGTGTCCCGACTCTTGCTGAATTGGGCTATCCCGAGCTCATTTTCGAGGAATCCATCGGAATTGTGGCAAAGAAAGGAACCCAGGAGAAAACCACTCATCGCATGCAAGAGGCCGTACGTAAAGCAATGGGCGATGCCAGTGTCCTCAATGCCTTGCAGATCCTTGAATACCGCCCGGACTTCAAGCCAGCCAAGCAGTACGGGGAGGATCTCGCCATGGCATCTGAGCGCTACAAGATGTTCGTTCAGAAAACAAACTTCCAGCCACTCGATTGAGCCATGGCTGGGCTCGCGCTTTCACCCTGACTGGGTCTTCGCATCCGGGCAAGGGGGACAGCGCGATCTCCCAAGACCCTGGTTATTTGGCGAAGGGCATTGGCTGTCATGCCAACGATATGGCTGGAACTCATCTCAAATGGAAGAGACGGTGTGGTCGCCTCAATCCTTTACTTTACATAATACACATTATGCGTATTTCGCCCAAGACTGGCAGAGGCCGCGCAACACCCGCTTCCCAATGCTCTGGCCCCGAGCTATGTAGCCGACTCCTAACACCTCTGCGTCGCTTCGAAGGCCCGCCCAGCATGTCCCAGCTGACAGCCATCACGGCTCCGGAATGTTCTCCCGAAAGATGACCTGAAGCCGCGGCAGATAGCTGGGTTCGGGCGCGCCCTTCACGGCCGCCACCAGCAGCTTGACGATCTCGCGCGCCTCGACGCGCGGGTTCTGGTCGATCACGGCGTCCATGGTGCGATCAAGCAACAGGCGGCGCGTGGCTTCGGTCAGGTCGTGGCCCACGAAAACAATGCGATGAGCGGAGGCTGCCTTACTTGAGCGAGCCTCGCTTGGCCACGCCTCGGCGGGCCGAGCCTCTACCGGCCGCGCCTCTTTCAGCGCCCGCGCGATGCCTTGATTGCCGGCGCCGATGTTGTAAATCGCGTGCGGCGGCTCTTTGCGCAGCAGATCTTGCGTGACGGCAAAGGCGCGGTCGCGGTCATCGCCGATCTCAAGAATGTGTGCGATGCGCAGGTGCGGAAACTCTTCGCTCAGCAGCGAGCGAAAGCCCATCTCTCGCTCTTCGTGGCCGCGATACGCCAGTGACCCTACGAACACCGCGACCTTCCGCTCTGTATGCTGTGGCAGAAACCGGCCCAGTAATAGCGCGGCCAGGCGGCCCGCGGCGCGGTTGTCGATGCCCACGTAACCCAGGCGCGCCGAGATCGGAATGTCCGACACCAGCGTGCTCACATGCACGCCGCTGTCACGCAGCGCCATGATGGCGTCGCGCACTTGTGGATGGTCCAGCCCGACCAAGCCAACGGCCTGCGTCTGCCCGCGCAACTCGTAGAGCTTTTGCGCGAGCTTATTAGCGTCGAATCCCTCGATCAGATGCAGGCGGGCGCGCACATCGGGTCGGGTGGCGGCCTCTTCGAGCAAGTGCTGGCCCAACGTGGTCATGAAGCTGTTGGTGCCGGCGGGCAAAACGAAATCGACCCGCACATCCTGGCTGGTGGCATCGGCGCCCTGGACGAAGTAGCCGAGACGATTCGCGATTGCCAGTACGCGGTCGCGGGTTTTGCCGCGCACGCCGTCGCGGTCATTCAGCACGCGATCCACGGTGGCGGTGGACATGCCGGCTTCACGGGCGATGAGGGAAATGGTGGGACGCATGCGGGAACAGGCTCTCAAGACACCATCAGGACGATGGTAACGAAGCCATCATAACCAATCATTTGCAATCATTCAGGATCAAAAAAGTAACACCGCTGCCCTATAGGCGCCCTGCACCTTTACCCCTGATTGTTTTGATGTGAATATCGCGGCTCAATAACATCAAACACAGCACGGCGGGATGCCTGGCAGTCGACAGTGCATACCAAGCCGGCAGGAGGAGCACATGTCGCACCCTACCCTGGCGCCCGACCAGCCCGTTCGGGAACGGCGCTTTCGCATCGGCTGCATCGGCGCAGGCATGATCATGGCCGAGTGCCATCTGGCGGCCTACCAGCAGGCTGGCTTCACGGTGGCGGCGATTGCGTCGCGTACCCGCAGCAAAGCGGCCAAGGTCGCCGAACGCTACGGCATCCCGTGTGTGCATGAGAATCCCCTGGCCTTGATCGCCGATCCGCAGATCGAGATCGTGGACATCGCGTATCCGCCCGACCTGCAACCCGCGCTGATTCGCGCCGCATTACGCACCCCGCACGTGCGCGGCGTGCTGGCGCAGAAGCCCCTCGCCCTCTCGCTGGACGAAGCCCGCGCCTTGCGCGACGAGGCGCGGGCCAGCGGCAAGATCCTGTCGGTAAACCAGAACATGCGCTACGACCAATCGATGCGCACGCTCAAACAGCTGCTCGACCAGGGCGTGCTGGGCACGCCGGTGTTCGCGCAGATCGACATGCACGCGATCCCGCACTGGCAGGATTTTTTGCGCGGCTATGACCGGTTGACGCTGTCGAACATGAGCGTGCATCACCTCGATGCCCTGCGTTATCTGTTTGGCGAGCCCACCGAGATCACCAGCATCACCCGCCCCGATCCGCGCACCGAGTTCGCGCATCAGGATGGGCTGGTAAGCACCACGCTGCGCTTTGGCAATGGCCTGCTTGCGCTGTCGCTCGAAGATGTGTGGTCGGGCCCGCGGGCCGATGGCTACCCCGACGACCAGCACATCCGCTGGCGCGTGGAAGGCACCGAGGGCGTCGCGCGCGGCACCATCGGCTGGCCCACCGGCGAGCCGTCGACGCTCAGCTACGCCTCGCGCGCGACCGCGGGCCATACCGATGGGCGTTGGGTAACGCCCACGTGGGACACGATGTGGTTTCCGCATGCCTTCATCGGCGTGATGGAGCAGTTGCAGTACGCGCTGGCCAGCGGCACCGAGCCTGCGTTGAGTGTGACCGACAACGTACGCACGATGGCGCTTGTCGAGGCCGCGTATACATCCATCGCCGAAGGCCGCACGGTACGGCTGCCGGCTGTTGAATAACCAAACAGAAAAAACAGACGGAGACAACCATCATGATCCAGACCGGAATCTTCTCGGGCTACTTTCCCTATGAACTTGAGCGCACCGCCAAGGTGATCCGCTCGCACGGCTTCAACACCGTGCAGCTGGACTTGCATTTCAAGGACATGGAGCTCGGCCCGGGACAGCTGACCGCGCAGAAATGCACACAGATCCGCGACACCTTCCGCAACTACAACCTGCCTGTGTCCTGCATCTCGGCCTATACCAATATCGTTCATCCCGACGCCGCCGAGCGTCAACGCCGCAATGGCTATCTCAAAGAGATCCTCACGCACGCGCGCCAGTTGGGTTCGCCTTACGTGATCTCGGAAACCGGCACGTTCGCTACCGACAGCGACTGGGTGCACCACCCCAAGAACAAGACCGAGGAAGGCTGGGACCAGTGCCGCGCGATGATCGCGGAGCTGTCGCAACATGCCTATGACCATGGCGCGGTTTTCCTGCTCGAGACCTACGTGAACAACGTGGTGGGATCAGTCGAGGAAACGCTGCGCATGTTCGCCGAGGTGGATCACCCTGGCCTTGGCCTCTTGATGGACCCGACGAACTACTTTGAAGCGCACAACATCGACCAGATGGACCGCACGCTCAATCAGGTGTTCGACGCGCTCTCCGACAAGATCTGCATTGCGCATGCCAAGGACGTGAAGCGTTCGGGCGATGACAAGTCGGAAAAGCACAGCGACATTGGTGACGAGGGCGCGGCAGAAAGCCATACCTTCCGTGGCGTGGGCGAGATCGAGCTGCCGGCGCCGGGCCTGGGCGCGCTCAATTACGACCTCTATCTGCAACGCCTGGCGAAGAAGCACCCCAACATTCCCATCATCATCGAGCACTTGACCGAAGACGACGTGCCGCGCGCCAAGCGATTCCTGGACGAGCGGCTGCGCGCGAACGGCCTGTAGGCCGCCACCCGCAACACAGGCGCACCGCGAGGCACCCTTCCCTCAGGCCCGCGGCACGCCTGCGAACACGACTATCAACACCGACACCGGCAAACGCGCGCTCGCGCCTTTGCCAGGGAGAACTCATGCCTGACATTTACGGAACCTGGATGACGCGCCGCGACGTGGAGGCGCGCACCGGACAGCTTGCGCAGTTTGCCGGCGTACGCCTGATGACGCTGGACGACGGGCTGGAGCGCGGTATCCGCATGCTGGAGTTCCGCAGCGGCACGGGCCTGCGCTTTACGGTGCTGGTGGATCGCGCGATGGACATTGCCGATTGCGAATACCGCGGCTTCGCCATGGGCTGGCAGTCGCCGTCGGGCTTTCGCCATCCCGGCCTGCATGACTATGAAGGCGAAGGCGGACTGGGCTGGATGCGCTCCTTCTCTGGCCTCATGATCACCTGCGGACTGGACCACATTCTGTTCATGTACGACGCACCGGCCGACAACTATGTGTACGGCCCGCGCAAGACCGCAAAACAGTCCATCCATGGCCGCGTCGGCACCATTCCGGCTCGCCTGACCGGCTACGGCGAACGCTGGGATGGGGATCGCTGCGTGCTGTGGGCAGAGGGCGTCGTAAGCCAGGGCACCGTGTTCGGCGAGCACCTGGAGCTGCACCGCCGCATCGAGATCGAGGTGGGCACCAATGACATCAAACTGTCGGATCGCGTGGTGAATCGCGGCTTCTACCGCACGCCCCACATGCTCTGCTATCACATCAACCTGGGCTATCCGGTGCTGGACGCCGACTCGCGCTATCTGGCGCCGATTCGCGATGTGGTGTGGGCCGCACACGAACCAACCTACCGCAAGCAGGGCGTGGGCTACCGCCGCATGCCGGCGCCGCAGCTGGGCTTTCATGAGCAGGTGTGGCAGCACGAGATGGCCGCTGCCGCCGACGGCAGCGTCCCGGTGGCCCTGGTAAACGATAAGCTGGCCCTGGGCATGCAGGTCAGCACCTTCAAGCATCAATTCCCTTGCCAGTATCAATGGCAGAACCTGCAATCGGGCCAGTATGCGATGGGCATCGAGCCCTCGACCAACCATGTGCTGGGCCAGGGCGCGGCGCGTGAGCGCAACGAGCTGATCTGGCTCGAGCATGGGGAGGAGCGCCGCTACGACACCACGTTCAGCGTGCTGGCCTCGCCCGCCGATATCGAGGCATGCGAAGCACGCATCCGCGCGATCGCGGTGCAGCCCGAGGCCGATTATCCGCCGTTGTCGGGGCGCTTCGCGCCCATCGCGGGGCGCACATGAGCGCGCGCTTCTCATTGCAAGGCCGTCGCGTGCTGTTCACGGGCGCGGCGGGCGGCTTCGGGGTGGACACCACGTTTGCGCTGCTGGAATCGGGCGCAAGCGTCATCGCGCTCGACAACCACGCCGGGCATATCGATCGCTTGCGCAGCACCGTGCCGGCGCGGTTCTCCGGCCAGCTTCACATTCTGCAGGCCGATCTCGCCGAAACCAGCGCACTGCAATCGCACCTTGAGCAGCTGACGGCCGAGGGCCCGATCGATGTGGTCATCAACAACGCGGCGATCTACCCCTCGCGCCCGTTCGAGGAATACAGCGACGCAGAGCTGGCGCGCGTGCACCGCGTGAACGTGGAGGCGGCTATTCAGATCGTCCGCGCGGCGCTGCCCGGCATGCGCGAGCAGCAATGGGGCCGCGTGATCAACATCTCGTCGATCACGCTGTCCGGCGGCTGGGAAAACCTGCTGCCCTATGTGCAATCCAAGGGCGCGATGGTGGGCGCCACGCGCGCATTCGCCCGCGAGTTCGGCAAGTGGGGCATCACGGTCAACGCCATCTCGCCGGGCGCGTTCCCCACCGACGCCGAGAAGATCCATCCCGATCCCGAGGGCTACAACCGCATGGTGCTCGAACGCCAGTCGGTCAAGCGCCGCGGCCACGCAGGCGACATCGCCGCAGCCATCATTTTCCTTGCTTCGGACGAGGCGGGTTTCATTTCCGGACAGACGCTGGCGGTTGACGGCGGCTGGGTCATGCATTGAGGCGCATCGGCGCACGCAAAGGGTAGAAGCATGAGTATTCTTTCTGGCTACAAGGTTCTGGACTGCTCCATCGCCATGGCGGGGCCTTTCGCGGCGCAGCGCCTGGGCGATCTGGGCGCCGACGTGATCAAGATCGAGCCGCCCACCGGCGAATGGCAGCGGCACGCGCCGGCCGGCGGCATCACGGGCAACAAGATCAACGTGTCCTTTCTCTCGCTGAACCGCAACAAACGTTCGCTCGCGATCGATTTGAAGAGTGCCGGCGGCAAGGAGATCATCCAAAAGCTCGCGGCGCAGGCCGATGTGTTTATCCAGAACTACCGTCCCGGTGTCGCCGGCCGTCTGGGTGTGGACTACGAGACCCTGTCGGCGCTGAACCCGCGCCTTATCTACGTATCGATGTCAGGCTTCGGCGAAGACGGCCCCTATGTCACGCGCCCAGGTCAGGACCTGTTGTTGCAGGCGATGTCGGGCGCAATGCTGTCATCGGGCCGTGCGGGCGAAGCGCCACGCGCGGCAGGCCAGTATGTGGTCGACGCCGTCACCGCGTATTGCGCCTTCGAAGGCGTGCTGGCCGCGCTGCTGCACCGCGAACGTACCGGCGAAGGCCAGAAGGTCGAGGTCAACATGCTGGATGCGATCACCACGATCCAGATGCAGGAGCTCTCGGTCTACACCGTGGGGCACAAGCCGCAGGTGCGCAGTGCCGAGCCGCATGCCCACGTGTACATCCGCGCACCCTATGGCACCTTCGCGACGAGCGACGGCTATCTGGCGCTTGCCATGCCCGACATGAAAGTGCTGGCGCGCGTGACCGAAGAGCCGCGCCTGGCGGAGTACACAGGCGAGCGCGACGGTTGGGAAAAGCGCGACGAAATCTATGCGCTCGTGCGCGACACACTCGCAAAGGCCTCGACGGCCGACTGGTTCGCCAAGCTCGATGCCGCCGGCATCTGGTGCAGTCCCGTCTATGGATACGCCGATCTGGTCGACGATCCGCAGATCGCGCACAACGGTACCTTCGTTGAGTATGAGCATCCGACCGAAGGCAAGATCAAGACCCCGGGTTTTCCGATCCGCTTTTCCAAGACGCCGAGCCAGGTGGTGCGCGGCGCACCGCTTACCGGCCAACACACCGACGAAGTGCTGCGCGATTTTGGCTTCAGCGCCGAAGAGATCGCCGCCCATGCGGCCTCGGGCGCGGTGCTGCGTGGAGTCTCGGAATGAGCGAGCCCGCCCTTCCCTACCGCGGCCTTACCTGGGACCATCCACGCGGCTTCAATGCCCTGCACGCCGCCACCGCACAGACGCCGCTGGTGCACTGGGACAAGCAGTCGCTCGAAGGCTTCGAATCGGCGCCCATCGCCGAACTCTGCGCCCGCTATGACCTGGTGGTGCTGGATCACCCCCATCTGGGCGAGGCCCTGGCGCATGATTGCCTGCAAGCGCTTGACACCGTGTTCGCGCCCAACGAGCTGGCGCGGATCGCGCGAGATAGCATCGGGCTGTCGTACGACAGCTATCGCATGGCCGATCGCCAATGGGCGCTGCCGCTGGACGCCGCCACGCAGGTCATGGCCACGCGCGCCGATCGGCTCGACGGCCCCGCGCCGCGCACCTGGTGCGAGGTGCTGACGCAGTCCCAACGCAGCGGCGCGGTCGCGCTCAGTTGGGGCGGTCCACACCCCTTCCTGTCGCTGCTGTCGATCGCGGCCGCCATCGCGCCCGATACCGACCTGCGCCCGCATGGCGCTTGGCACGACGAGGCGACGCTTTCCACCGCGTGCGATGTGCTCAGCGAATTGGCGCGGCTCACGCCCGCGCACGCCCTGGCTTACAACCCGATCGCGCTGCTCGGCCACATGAGCTCGCGCGATGACATCGCGCTCTGTCCGCTCGTCTATGGCTATGTGAACTACGCCACCTCTGCGGTGGCGAAACCGCTCACGTTCCACGACGCGCCCAAGGCCGAAGCGGGCAGGCCCGGCTCGATCCTCGGCGGCACCGGCATTGCGATATCACGGCGCTGCATCGTGGGGCCGGAGTTGCGCGCGCATCTATTGTGGTTGCTCGCGGCCGATACCCAAAGCCGCTTCGTCCCGCAGCACGAAGGACAGCCAAGCCATCGTGGCAGTTGGGCCGATGCGAACGTGAATGCGGCGAGCGGCAACTTCTATGCCAATACGGCCTGCACTCTTGAAGCCGCCTCGATCCGGCCGCGACACGATGGCTACATCGCCTTCCAGATCGAGGCCTCGCAGTTCCTGCGTGACGGCGTCGCCGCCCGCGCATCCTCTCACTCATTGGCGCGCGGCCTGACTCAGCGTTTCCAGGCCAGCCTGGCCAGCGCCCCAAAGCACACCACAACTTAAGGATTTCGACGTGAGCGCACTCGTCAATCTCAGTATCGATGGCCATGTCGCCATCATCGAACTCAATCGTCCCGAGAAGCTGAACGCGATGACGCCGGAGATGGCCGACCTGCTGATCGCGGCGGTGGAGCAATGCAACACCGACTCGCAGGTGCGCGCGGTGATCCTGACCGGCGCGGGCCCCAAGGCTTTCTGCGCCGGTTCGGACATTACCGAGCTTGACCGCTACGCCACGCCCTGGGATTTTCGCAATCGGCTCGACTACTGCGACTGCGTGCGCATGTTGAAGAAGCCCACGGTGGCGGCGATCAACGGCTATACCTTCGGCGGCGGCCTGGAGATGGCGTTGGCCTGCGATATCCGCATCGCCTCGGACAACGCGCGCCTGGGCGCGCCCGAGATCAAGCTGGGTTGGATCGGCGGCGGCGGCATGACGGCGCAGCTGGTCCATGCGGTCGGCCCAAGCAACGCCGCACTGATGGTGCTGACCGGCGATCCCATCCGCGCCGAGCAGGCGCTGGCCTGGGGCCTGGTGAGCGATGTGGTGCCGCAGGAGCAGTTGCGCGAACGCGCGCAAGCGGTTGCCGCCACCATCGCCTCGCGCGCGCCTATCGCGGCCGAGACGGCCCGCGTCAATCTGCGCGCCGCGCTGTCGATGCCGCTTGAAAAAGCCGTGGAATACGAGCGCGATCTGCAGGCGATCTGCTTCGCCACCGCCGACGCCAAGGAAGGCCGGAAAGCATTTGAAGAAAAGCGCGCGCCGAAGTTCGAGCGGCGCTGACGGGTGCGGCGCCGCCCCGGGGCGCTTTACCTACGTCGTTCCGACCCGTAGCGTTGACTGCGCTTAGGTTGGCTCTGCGGCGCAATTCACGGCGAGTTGTTCAGAACATCCTCAGATATGGGCCACATCGCGCAACCGTACGCCGGAAAAGTTAGCCGCATTCAATGCGTCAAACATCGCGCGGTCGCAGATGGGAGGTGCTCCCATGCGATCCTGGCGGAAGATATGGGCATCTCCCACAACATCCTGTTTGAACACCAAGCTGGCCCCGCCGACGAGGCTATAGAGCTTCTCGTCCTCGCCGGTCTGATAATTGTGGTCGAGCTTGATCCTCACGCGAGAGGAGGCTTCATCCAGGGCATCGAGTCTGCGCAGCACATTGCCTAGGTAGTACTGAGGACCGGGGCTCCCGTCAGCAAGGCTGAAGTCGCATGCCACAAATGCAAACGCCTCGGCGTCCATCTGCTCGAACAGCTGCTTCAAAGGCTCCGACACAATCCAAATGCCGGCGAGCTCTTCCAGATCGCGTGGCAATCCGCCCTTCTCCGGTACATGAACCAGGTGGGGACGCTCCGGATACTGATTTGGCATTCCGTCAGGACGCGAGACGACATTCATCCCCGGATGGATCAGCTTCTCTTCGTTGGCGATTTCTATGCCGGGAACCGCGCCGTTGCCCCGGAAGCTGGCGTCGATTAGAAAAAATTCACCCTCATGAGATGGGGCTCCGACTGAAATTTCAATGGCGGTGGGTTCGGTCACGGTGGCTTCCATCCTGATGTGTCGCGGCTGTGGCGGGCCAGGCATCTTCTTCAAGGAAATCTCCGATTCAAGGAGGCTCAGAAATTCTACCGGCTACGTCGTTCCGACTGGTAGCTCATTCGGCCAAGTGCTTGCGCAGAAACTCGATGAAGCGCTGCGTCTTCGCCGGAAGCAGCCGTGTCTCGGTGATGGCGTAGACCGGAATGGGACTGCCTTGCCACTGCGGCAGCAGGCGATGCAATCGTCCATTGGCGACGTCGTCTGCGGCGAGTTCCTCGGGCATCAACACGATGCCCATCCCCATCGTCGCCAGGCGCCGAATCATGCCGACGTTGTTGACCACGAATCGGCTGCCTACCGAGATCGTGGTCGTTCGTGTGCCGTCGTGCAGCGTCCAGATATTGGTTTTCGCCATGCCAAGGCATTCGTGCCGGGCCAAGTCAGCGGGCTCGCTGGGTTCTCCTGAGCGTCCAAGATAATCCGGGGCCGCGTAGAGACAGGTCGAAAGCCGAGCCAACTCCCGCGCAATCAGTTGTGAGTTTTCGGACTCCCCTATGCGGATCGCCACATCGAAGGGCTCGCTGACCAGATCGACCCGCCGCGGGGTCAAGTCGAGGTCGAACGTGATGCCGGGGTAGTCCCGGGCGAATTCGGCGATCAACGGAGCCAAGTAGGTGACCGCGAAATCCACCGTCAAGGACACGCGCAGCATGCCGCTGGGTTGCGCCAGCATTTCCCCCAGTTGCTCGTGCGCGAGCCGAGCCTCATCGACGATGCGCTTGCAGCGCTCGAAGTAAATCTGGCCGGCCTCTGTCAGTTCGACCTTGCGTGTCGTGCGGTGCAGTAGCCGCAGGCCGATCGCCTTCTCCAACATGCTGATTCGGCGCGACAGCGTGGAGTTCGGCATCCCGATCGCCTCTGCGGCGCCCCGGAAACCCTTGGCTTTAACGACCTCGACGAACAAGGCCATGTCATTCAAACGTTCTTCCATAACATTGCTCCACCAATGGAGCAATGTTATCCAATCTGGCATCTTTATTCCAATTTCAAAGAGCGCGATGATTTCTCTACCGTCAATCAGAGGAAATCATCATGAGCAAGCTCTTCACGCCCGTCCGTATCGGACGCTACACCCTGCCCAATCGTCTGGTCATGGCTCCCATGACCCGCTCGCGCGCCGATGACGCGACCGGCGTACCGACCGGTTTGGTCACCACTTATTATGCTCAGCGCGCCGACGCCGGCCTGATCATCAGTGAAGGCGTATACCCCTCGGCGACCGGCAAGGGCTACGTGCGTACGCCCGGCATCATCGACGACGCGCAGGTCGCGGCCTGGAAACAGGTCTCAGAAGCGGTACACGCCAAGGGCGGACGCATCTTCATGCAGTTGATGCACAGCGGACGCATCTCGCATCCGTCGATGCAGCCCGGCGGCGCGCTGCCCGTGGCGCCGTCGGCGATTAACCCCCAAGGCCAGTCTTGGACCGCCAGCGGCCCGCAGGACTACGCCCTGCCGCACGCATTGACCGGAGCCGAGATCGCCGGCGTTGTCGAAGACTATCGCACCGCCACCCGACGAGCGCTGGAAGCCGGATTTGACGGCGTCGAGTTGCACAGCGCTTCGGGCTATCTGCCCGAGCAGTTCCTGTCGTCGGGCAGCAACCAGCGCACGGACGAATACGGCGGCTCCGTCGCCAACCGCGCCCGCTTCGTGCTGGACGTGCTCAAGGCCATGATCGACGAAGCGGGCGGCGATCGCATCGGCCTGAAGATTTCACCTGAGATGAACTTCAACAGCATCTCCGACGCCACGCCGCAGGAAACCTACACCTATCTGGTTGATCAGTTGGACGGCCTCGACCTGGCCTATCTGCACGTGGCCCTGTTCGGCCCGACCAGCGTCGATTACCACGCGCTGCTGCGCCCGCGCTTCAAGGGGGCCTACCTGATCGGCAGCGGACTGAACCAGGCCAAGGCCGAAGCCATCCTGAGCCACGGCAAGGCCGACGCAACGGTGTTCGGCGGAGCCTTCCTGGCCAACCCGGACCTGCCCGAACGCTTCCGCCAGGGCGCGGCGCTCAATGCGCCAGACAAGAACACCTTCTACTCGCCCGGCGCCAAGGGCTACATCGACTATCCCTCCTTGAGCGACAGCGCCACCGCCTGAGAACGCCGCCCTGCTTCACCGTGCCAACCACGCCGGCCGTGTCCGCGCCTTCGGTCTGCGTGGCGATCCCTTGGACCACCGCCCGATTATCATCAGCCGCCCTTTCGCACCCGCCACCCGTCAGCTTCGAGTCGCCCTTTCCTACGGGCGATTTCAAGCCGTGATTTCCCACGCCTGGGCATGGCGCTTGCTGTTCCGTTGCGAGCCCCCTTCGCAGCGCGCATAAAACATGCCCCTACTTGCAACCTTGCCCGAGCATTCCTCCCTTGAAGACATATTGCTGGGGGATAGGCCCCTTGCGCCGGGAATGGCAATGCAAGCCCTGGTGAATGCGGGATACGACCGTTTGCCGTTGCCAGGAGGCGGCAATACCCTTGCGCGTTGGCGCGCATTGGCCGACGTGGCTGGCGTCGATCTGTCTCTGGCCAAATTGTTTGAAGGGCACACGGATGCGCTGGCCATATTGGCGGAGCTGGACGCGCCCGTGAACCCGCCGCCCCGCAGCGTGTGGGGAGTCTGGTGCGCGGAACCGCCAACGCATCGGGTGACTTTCTCACCGTTGGCTGACGGCCGCGTCGAGGTGACGGGAATCAAGGCGTGGTGCTCTGGCGCCGCAACCTCAAGCCACGCCCTCGTCAGCGGCTGGAACGCGGACGGTCAGCCGGGGTTGGCGGCCGTGGCGTTGCAGCAATCGGGAGTGCTGATCTTGGAAGAGGATTGGACCGCGCCCGGCATGCGGGCAAGCGCCACGGTCAGTGTCGCCTTCCAGCAGGCAGTGGCGACTGCGGTAGGAGCACCTGGGCAGTATGTGAATCGGCCGGGGTTCCTGCATGGGGGTGCCGGCATCGCTGCTTGCTGGTATGGAAGCCTTGAACACATTGTCAGGCGCATGCGCGCGGGCGCGTCCGGTGACTCCGTTGACCCGTTCCGGTTGGCGCATCTAGGCGCGGCGGACGTCATCCTTTGCATGGCGCGCTCCGCACTTCGCGACGCCGCCGCCGCCATCGATGCCAATCCCCACGACAGCTGTGCCCTGGCCACGGCGCGCGCCAGACTGGCCGTCGAGGCGGCAGCCGAGAGCATTCTCTCGCGGGCCGCCCGTGCCCTGGGCGCCGGCCCCTTGTGCAAGGAACCCGCTTTCGCGCAGGCCATGGCCGACCTGCCAGTATTCATCCGCCAAAGCCATGCCGAACGCGATCAAGCCGCGCACGGCGCTGCGGTTGCGCGGCTACAGGACTCCGCATGGACGCTCTAAGCCGTCATTTCGAGCGTCTGTATCTTTCCCAGGACGATCCGTGGAACGTTCGGAGCAGTTGGTACGAGCGGCGCAAGCGCGCGTTGCTGATGGGCTGCATGAATCTCGAGCGATACGGCCATGCACTGGAATTGGGTTGCGGGAACGGGGACATGACCGTACTGCTGGCCGACCGTTGCAACCACGTCACCGCCGTCGATGTCTCGGCAACCGCGGTGCGTCATTGCCGCGCCCATATTTCGGCACGGCGGGGCGCCAGCGTAGCCGCCCTCACCATGAGCCTGCCCGATGAATGGCCGGATATCCCAAGGGGCGGATTCGATTTGACGGTCGTCTCCGAGATAGCCTATTACCTGGACGATCACGCCCTGGGATTGTTTCTGGCCCGCATTCACGACGGCTTGCAACCCGGCGGCGAACTGATCGCGTGCCACTGGCGGCACGACTTCAGCGACCGGCGCCAACAAACGGACGCGCTGCATGAATCCATGGCTGCCCTGCCCGGCATGACACCGCTGGTGTCTCATCAAGAAGCAGACTTCCGGCTGGATACCTGGCGAAGGGATCCCCTGAGTGGAGAGCACGGACATGATCGGCGTCTGCATCCCGGCCCATGATGAAGAGCGTTATATCGCGGCCTGCCTGCGTTCGGTGACCACGGCAGCGCGGCATCCCATGTTGCTGGCCGAGCCGGTGCGCATCGTCGTGGTCCTGGACCACTGCCGCGACCGCACCGCCCAATTGGTCTCGAGTTGGCCTGTCTCTTGTCTCGCTATTCAAGCCCGCAACGTTGGCGTGGCTCGCGCAGCAGGATCCCAGCACCTGCTCAACGCCGGTGCACGGTGGTTATCGTTCACCGATGCGGACACCATCGTGTCCCCGCGCTGGCTGGTGGATCAACTGTCCTTGAACGCGGAAGTGGTTTGCGGCACGGTAGGCGTTTCGGGCTGGGCCGCGCACGGCGTCCGCGCGCAAACGACCCAGCGCCATTTTGTCGCTCACTACCAAGACAGGGATGGACACCGCCATGTGCATGGCGCCAACCTTGGCATTGCCGCGTTGGCGTATCGCCGTATTGGCGGATTTCCGCCCTTAACCTGTAGCGAAGACCAAGCCATAGTGGACAGGCTGGCGCAGGAAGGATGCAGCATCGCGTGGACGGCCCTGCCCCGTGTCACGACCAGCGCAAGACCTTATTCGCGCGTCGAAGGCGGATTTGCGACCGCGCTGCGCAACGCGGATCAATCTCCCCTGCCCGGTGCAGATGCCCCCGTGCCCGAATCCCGCTGAGCCGGGAACAAGACTTGCGCATCTTCGTGCTGGTACATGCCCGGAGATGCCATGCCCCTCGCGCCAGATCTGTCCCCAAAACCCATTACGGTGTTCACGGTAAATACGCACAAGGGTTTTACAAGCTTCAACAGACGATTCATGCTCCACGAATTGCGCGAAGCGCTGCACAACGCTGCGCCGGACTTCGTATTTCTACAAGAGGTGCAGGGAGAACACCAGGATCATGCCAGGCGGCATCCGTCCGCCTGGCCGGAATTGTCTCAGTATGAGTTCCTGGCCGACACGCTCTGGACGGATTACGCCTACGGCCGCAACGCGGTCTACCCCGCGGGGCATCACGGCAATGCCTTTCTTTCCCGCTACCCCATCGAACACTACGAGAACCATGATGTCAGTGTGGGCAGCCATGAAAGCCGTGGTCTGCTGCATTGCGTGGTAAGGGTGCCCCACTGCGCCGAACCGGTCCATGCCATTTGCGTGCACTTGGGATTGCTCGAACGCCACCGGGAACGACAGCTCGCGGATCTGTGCCGGCTGGTCGCGTCGAAGGTGCCGAAGGCCTCCCCCCTGGTGATTGCCGGGGATTTCAACGATTGGCTTCTGCGCGCCGATCACGGATTACGAGATTGCGACGTGCGTGAGATTCATACCTCGCGGCTCGGGCGGCCTGCGCGCACATTCCCAGCCCGTTGGCCGTTGCTTCGGCTGGACAGGATCTATGTGCGCAATGTGCGGGATTGGCGCCCGTTGCCGCTGGCGTCCCGGGTGTGGGCAAAGCTATCGGACCATGTTCCCATCTCAGCGGAGATCCTCTTATGAAAACGATCGACCCGGGATGGCAGCCCGGCAATCGATATCGGTTGCTTGAGAATGGCGAAGCCTATTTTCCCGCCGTGTTCAATGCCATCGCGGCAGCAAGGCGCGAGGTATTGGTCGAGACATTCATCTTGTTCGACGACCAAGTGGGCCGCGAGCTGCAACAGGCGCTTATTGCCGCCGCCGGCCGCGGTGTCAGCGTCGATCTGCTGGTCGACGGCTATGGCTCGGACGAATTGACGGATGAATTCATCTCGACACTGACGAACAGCGGGGTACGTTTCCACGTATTCGACCCCCGGCCTCGCCTTTTGGGTGTCCGCACCAACGTCTTCCGCCGCATGCATCGAAAAATCGTGGCGGTGGACGAGCAGCTCGCCTTCGTTGGCGGCATCAACTTTTCGGCCGACCATCTGCCCGATTACGGGCCCGATGCCAAGCAGGACTATGCATTGAGCGTGAACGGCCCCTTGGCCGCCGTCATCGCGGAGTATGCCCGCGCGGCGTTGTCCCGTGGCGGCAAGCGCATCCGCCACAGAATGCGGTGGAACGCGATGCCCAAGGAGGACGGCGGCGGGCGCCTGGTCGTCCGCGACAACTATGGCCACACGACGGATATCGAGCGGTATTATCGCGCCGGGGTACGGTCGGCCGCGCGAGATGTGCTGATCGCCAACGCCTACTTCTTTCCCGGCTACCGCCTCCTGCGCGACCTGACCAACGCCGCCCGCAAGGGTGTCCGTGTCCGTCTGCTCCTGCAAGGAGAACCCGACATGCTGGTCGCCAGGCTCGCCGCAAGCATGCTTTACGACTATCTGATCGACGCCGGCGTGGAAATTTTCGAGTACTGCAAGCGGCCGCTACACGGAAAGGTCGCCTGCGTGGACGACGACTGGTCGACCGTCGGCTCCAGCAATCTGGACCCGTTGAGTCTGGCGTTGAACCTGGAAGCCAATGTCGTGGCGCGCGACGCCGGATTGAATGCTGCGTTGCGCGCAAGTCTGGAACGGCTGATTTCGGAGGACTGCAAAGCCGTTCCCATGAGCCCCAAGCCGACGCGCCGCCTGCGCCGGTTATGGCTGGGCGTCGTGGTGTTCCACTTCCTGCGACGCTTTCCTGCGTGGGCGGGCGCCCTCCCCGCCCATAAGCCGCGCCTGCACACCATCAAACCCACCTCACCTGGTGAAGGCGAGGCGGCATGAGGATCTTCCGCTCTTCCTTGATGCGGGCCGCGCGCCATCGGTGGCCCCGCATCAAAAGAATTCTGCCGTGGCTCGTGCTGGCCATCGTGGCGGCGCTGATCGTGTATTTCGGCCGCTCGGTGGACTGGCCACAGGTCTGGCAGGCCATGCGCCGCATCCCTGCAAGCGCCATCCTGCTTGCGGCGGCGATGGCGGCTGCGGGTTACACCGCCTACGGCGCCTTGGACTTGCTGGGCAAGCGATACACCCGGCATGGGGTCGCCTGGACCAAAGTGATGGGCATCGCCCTCGTCAGCTACGCCTTGAACCTGAACCTGGGTGTTCTTGTCGGCGGGTTGGGCGCCCGGCTGCGCCTGTACGCGCGGCTTGGCTGCCGGAAATCCGTGGCGACCCGCGTGGCTCTGTTCTCCGCCGTATCCAACTGGGTCGGTTATGGGTGGGTGGCTGGGGCGGTCTTCGCCAGCGGCGCTGTCCCGGTGCCCGCCGACTGGGATATTGGACGAGGCGTCTTGCGGCTGCTAGGCGTCGCGATGCTGGCCTTGGCCTTCGCCTATGTATGGATGTGTGCCCGGGCCAAGCGGCGCTCGGCCACCTTGATGGGGCACCGTGTGGCACTGCCCGGCACGCGCCTGGCGATCCAGCAGTGCGTGACCGCCGCGGCATCCTGGCTGATCATGGGCGGCATCATGTATGTACTGTTGCAGGGCAAGGCGCCGTTCCTGGCGGTGTTGGGCATCTTGCTCTGCACCAGCTTCGCGGCCTTGATTACCCGAGTACCGGGGGGCTTGGGCACGACGGAAGCGATCTTCGTGGCCGCGCTCTCGCCGAGCCTGCCTGCCGCCGAGGTGCTGGGCGCCGCCCTGGCCTATCGCGCGGTGTATGCACTGGGGCCTCTCTGCCTGGCGGTGGTGGCTTTCACGCTCTTTGAAGCGCGCACGGCGCTTTCGCGGCGCAGGGCTCCTGCGCCAACCACGCAAGCGCCCCCGTCCCCATGAAAAAAGGGACCGGTGAACCCGGTCCCCTTGCCTGCGTCGGCGCAGCTTACCAATACGGATCCTGGTTGTAGTACTTATACAGATCACGAGTCCAGGTTTCGTCTGCCACGCTCGGCCAATCGTCCTTGTCAAAGCCGGGAGCGTTCTTCAGCACTTCTTTGTCGACATTGAGGACGAAACATTTGCGGTCGGTATCCAATGTCAAGGCTGCCCACGGTATCGCGAACAGCTTATCGCCCATGCCTAGAATGCCTCCGCGAGACAAAACGGCATAAGCGACACGGCCGCGAGGCACATCGATCATGATGTCCTTGATGGAACCCAGTTCCTCGCCGCCCGCGTTATAGACATCATTACCCTCCAGCGTGTCTGCCGCCATGATCTGCGGGCCGGGGCCGGCAGCCTTGTCCTTGCCGCTTCCAACAATATTGGTTTGGTTTTCCATTGTCTATCTCCCATGCCGGGTCGGTGCCCGACGTTAAAAAAACAACTTGATTCGCGATGCGCCCGCCTTAGCGCCGCCAGTGGTCCGACATCAGGCATACACCAGCCAGAATGCCAACAACGGCCGCGCCGGCGATGCTCTTCCAGGCGTTCTCATGCACGTAGCCATCGGTCGCCGCCGATACTTGGCGAGCCCGCCCGGCGGCTTGGCGACGCCAGCTTCGGGCCTGCTCGCGCGCAACGTCCAATTGCTGCTTGAGCCGGTCGCGCGCCGCCTCGATCTCCGACCCGCTGTAGCTGGCCGTACTGCGCAGCAATCCTTCAGTACCCGAGATAAGGTCGCGCATCGTGCCGCGCGTTTCTTCCTCTGACCGGAATAGGTCCCGCAGTCTTCGGTGTGTACTCATGACGCCTCCTTGAACAATTGACATCCTCCGCATGCGCCGGGCGCATCTGGACTTGTTCCTTAGCAAGTCGCGTGCCGCCGGATGCCCTGCGACGTTGCCGGTCCAATCCGCGTTGGCCGCGGCGGGCAGACGCTCAACTGGCCCACCACTGCTTGATGGTGGCGCGCAGCGCCGCGCCGCCGGTGGCCAACCCCTCGCCGCGCAACGCCGTCATGTAGGCGCCAAACTGCTTCAGGGAAATGTGGGGCGGCATCGGAGGCATCTCGGGGTCGGTCACCATTTCCAAGACCACAGGACGCTCGGCGCCCAAGGCCCTGTCCCACGCTGGGCCCACCTCATCTGGCGCGGTGACGCGGATGCCTTCCAATCCCAGCATCCGGCCGTAATCGGCGTAGGAGAATGGCGGCAACCACTGCGAATCTCCGAACCTGGGATCCGCGCCCATGACACGTTGCTCCCAGGTCACCAGATTGAGGTCGCCATTGTTCAGCACCATCACCACAAGCGTGGGATTGGCCCAATCCTTCCATCGATGCGCAATGGTGATGAGCTCGTTGATCCCGATCATCTGCATCGCGCCATCGCCCGCCAGGGCAATAACCGGCCGTTCTGGATACGCCAGCTTGGCCGCCACGGCGTACGGCACGCTGCAACCCATGCTGGCCAGCCCGCCCGACACCGAACCCATCATTCCGTCGCGCAAGTCAATATCGCGCGCATACCAGTTTGCTGCCGTGCCGGAGTCACAAGTGACGATGCTGCCCGGCGGCAATCGGCGGGACAATTCCACGAACGGGCGTTGTGGATTCACAGGGTCGGCCTCGACCATGGCGCGGGCGGCAATGGTGTCCCGCCAACGCGCCACCTGCCTTTCCAGGCGCTCTCTCCACCGGTTTGACGTCTTGGGGTGCAAGCGCGGCAGCAGTGCCTCCAGCGTCAGTCTGGCGTCGCCCACCAAGCCCACCTCGACGGGGTAGCGCAGGTTCAAATTGCGCCCGTCCAGATCGATTTGCACCGCCCTTGCCTGCCCCTCCTTGGGCAGAAATTCCGCATAGGGAAATGACGTTCCGACCATGAGCAGCGTGTCGCACTCGTTCATCATTTCCCAGCTGGGCTGCGTGCCCAGCAAGCCGATGGCGCCGGTCACGTAGGGCAGCTCGTCAGGCAGGACGGCCTTGCCCAGCAGCGCCTTGGCCACGCCGGCTCCCAGCCGTTCGGCCGTGGCCCGCACTTCATTGCCCGCGGCGAGCGCGCCGGCTCCCACAAGCATGGCCACGCGCTCGCCGCGGTTAAGGATATCGGCCGCATTGTCCAGCGCGGCATCCGCGGGAACGGCGGCGTGGGACGTCAGCCCTATACCGGTATGGACGGTCCCATGTTCACGCGGAGGAGCCTCCACGGCCTCCAGGTCCTGGACGTCGTTCGGGAAGATCAGGCACGTGACGCTGCGGCGTTCCATGGCGATACGCATGGCCCGGTCCACCATGTGGCGTGCCTGCAAAGGCGACGTCACCATATGCACGAAATCGTGCGCCACGTCCTTGAACAGACTGACCAGATCCACTTCCTGCTGGTAATCCCCACCCAGTGCGCTGCGGGCCTGCTGGCCCACGATGGCCACCACGGGCTGATGATCCAATTTGGCGTCGTACAGACCGTTGAGCAGGTGAATCGCGCCGGGGCCCGATGTCGCCAGGCACACGCCGACCTGGCCCGTGAACTTCGCATGGGCGCAGGCCATGAACGCCGCAGCCTCCTCATGGCGCGCCTGCACGAATTCCAATGCCTTGTTCCGGCCAAAAGCGCCGATCAGGCCATTGATCCCGTCGCCGGGATACCCGAATACACGTTGCACGCCCCACTGGTCCAATCGGCCAAGAACGAAATCAGATACGGTTTTCAAGTGCGCCTCCTGGGATGTCATCGGCTGGATCGCAATCCGCCGCAACCGCCATGCCCAGGGCGACGCGGCCAGGCCGTGCGGGGTTCCACATCAATCCGTGCCCAAAATTACAAACACCTGCAACAAAGACGCGCCCCCATTTTTTTCGTTGGGGATGCTCGCGTGGCCGGCCGTCAGGCACGCGCCTTGCGCATAAGACCACCTTACGGAAGCGAGTCTTTTTCCGCGCCTTCCGATCCTTTCCCCGGGAGGTAGCATGTCGACGACGACATTACTGATAGTGGCAGCCGAAGCGTTCCCTTTGGCAAAGACAGGCGGGCTGGGCGATGCAGTGACCGGCATGGCGCGCGCGCTGGCCGAGCGCGGCGTGCAGGCCACGATCCTCTTGCCGGCCTATCGCGGCGTGGCGGGCCGCTTGCATGGCGTGCGCGAGGTGGCGCGGCTGGAAGACCTGCCGGGCGGTGACGCGCGCCTGCTGGCCGGCACATGCCCAAAATCGGAGTTGCCGTTCCTCCTGCTGGAAAACGACTTCCTGTACGACCGCGCCGGCCTTTATGTTGACGAAGACGGCCAGGAACACGCCGACAACGGTCTACGCTATGCGGCGTTGTCCCATGCGGCGGTACGCATTGCCCGTGGACTGCCCGGCGTGGCGCGTCCCGACATCCTGCATGCCCATGATTGGCATGCCGCGCTAGCGCCCATGCTGTTGCGCCAGGCCGGCATTGATGACGTGAAAAGCGTCCTGACGATCCACAATCTGGCATTCCAGGGGCAATTTCCCCTGCACGAAGCGGCGGCGCTTGGCATCCCGCCGGCGTGCTGCGGCGAGCACTCGGCCGTCGCTTGGGGCCGGTTGAACTTCATGAAGGCAGGCATTCGCCATGCCGACCGCGTGACGACGGTCAGCTATTCATACTCGCGTGAAATCCTGACGCCAGCATTTGGTTGCGGCTTGGAAGACGTGCTGCGCGAACGTGCCGCCGATCTCGTCGCCATCCCCAATGGCATCGACATGCAGCTATGGGACCCCTCCCGGGATGCCCAGTTGGGCCCCCTGCGCTACCACTCGGGCGACTTGGCCAACAAGCGCCTCTGCAAGACAGCGCTTCAACGCGAATTCGGCCTGCGCCAGGAGCCCATGGCGACGCTGGTCGTGTTGGGCAGCCGCCTGACGGAGCAGAAAATGGCCGATGTTGCCGCCGCTGCGCTGCCCGGCGCACTGGAAGCGCATCCCGAGCTTCAAGTCGCCATTCTGGGCCAGGGCGACCGCCGCCTGGAACGCGCGCTGGAAAGTCTGTCCAAGCGCTATCCGCAACGCTGTGCCACCCGCATCGGCTATGACGAGGCAACCGCTCACCGACTTCACGCCGGCGGCGACATCCTGCTTCATGGCAGCCGTTTCGAGCCGTTCGGTTTGACGCCTCTGTATGCGATGCGCTATGGGACCGTGCCCATCGGTTCCCGTGTGGGCGGCATGGCCGATACCATCGAAGATCCGGGCATAGGCGCCCCGCTCACCGCCATGGCTTTCGCCAACGGCCTGCTGTTCGACGGCGACGGCGTTGAAGCAATGAGCGGCGCGCTGTCACGGGCGCTGCACCTGCGCCAGCACCCGACGATTTGGCGGGCCATGCAGCGCAATGCCATGACCAGTGATTTCAGTTGGCGGCGTGCGGTCGCGCCGTACCAGGACTTGCTTGAGTCCCTGGCTGAGCGCACCGGTGCCAACGCAACCTTGCCCGTGGAACCCGAGGGCCTGCGCGATGCCCGTCGATCAACCCGCCGCCGTAGCGGCTCCCTGCCGATGCCGGTCTAAGGCCTACACCCATGGCGCCGGACATGACGACCCCATCCCCGTCCCCGTCGGCCCCGTTGCGCATCTTTCACGCACCGGCAGGCTTGCGCGAAGGCGCACCCGGATCGGCCGACGCCGCGGCCGCGGATGCGTGGCTCGCCCATATCCGGGATGCCGGGTTCAATGTGCTGCTGGTGCCGGCGCCTTGGCTCCGACCCGCGGACAGTCCTTCGCTGGCGCCCCTTGATGCGGACCTGAGCGCCGCGGGTACGCAGACCGAACCCATTGTGGGCCGCCTTGCCCGAGCCGCCCGCGCGGCGTCCACGCACGGACTGGCGCTGATGGTACGGATCACGCTGGATCGCGTCGCTGCGCGAGCCGCCGAAACAACGGCGCCGCCAGGCTGGTACCGCTCCCGCTCCGAGCACCCTGAACGGGACCCCCGCCTCCCGGTGAGCGACTGGCATGTGATGACATTGGGCACGGAGATTCCGCCAGGGTTTATCGACGCCTGGGCTGACCGTCTTGCCGGATGGGCAAACTGCGGCGTGGCCGGTTTTCTGTTCGATGCGCCGCAGAGTCTTCCGGGCGACGCCTGGAGCCAGTTGAATGCGCGCCTGCGCCACGGCCATCAGAACATATGCTCTCTGGCATGGACGCCAGGCCTCGGTTCGGAGCAATTGGACGCCTTGCGCGACGCGGCGTTCGACGGCGTCTTTTCCTCCCTGCCCTGGTGGGATTACAAATCTGCCTGGCTAGGCGATGAGATCGCTCGCCTGCGCATGCTTGGGCCGGTGCTCTGCGCTGTCAGGGGTTTGGACGGCAACCTCCCTGCTTACCCGCCAGACCGTCGCCGCGCATGGGCAGCGGCGCTTTGCGGCGACGGTTGGATGACGGCGGGCGGAGACGTCGGCGATCTTGCCGAGGCGCGCGGCATCAACCTCTGGATGGACCGCAATGCGCTTGCCGGACTGCCTCGCATCATGGGAGGCAGGGATGGACGGGCCACCTTGTTGGTGCGCGATGCGGCCGACAACAAGGCTGCGATCCTGGCGCTGAACCCCACTGATATGGACAACGCCGCGATCGATTGGGACATGGCCACCTCCGGCCTTGCGCCGGGGCAAATACAGCTGGCCGAGGACGGCGACGAAGATCGTGGGTCAATAGACGAAGTACCACCGGCGGGCCTGGCCCTCCTGGCGCTCACGCCAACGGCGCCGGTGCGAAGCCCGCGACGAGAATCAAGCCCGGGCGTCCAGGGCGGCGCAGGCCCGCGCATTGCCATCGAATGCGTTGCACCAGCGGTCGACGGCGGCCGACACCCCGTCAAGTGCACGACCCACGAACGTGTCCTCGTCCAGGCCGACCTGCTGATGGATGGCCACGACCGGATAGCGGGCGAACTGCGTTGGCGTCCGACAGATGAGAGCGATTGGCGGCATGTCGTCCTTGAGCCGGGTCCCAACGACCGTTGGTCGGCCAGTTTCCGCCCTGACCGCATCGGCCCGCACGAATTTACCGTGGCCGCATGGATCGACGCTTGGCAGACCTTCCGGCACGACCTCGAAGTCAAGCATCGCGCTGGCCTGGGAGTCCGGCTTGAGACCCAGGAAGGACTGGCGCTGCTGCGCGCGGCCGGTGCCCTCCCCCTGCGCGGGACACGAACGCCCACCGGCAGCCATGCTTGCGCCACGGTCGAGCAGGCGTTGAACGCTCTGGCCGGCCTTGCGGACGGCGGCGAGCCGTCGGATGCGCACCTTCAGCTGCTGTTGGGCACGGATCTGGCGCGGGCCATGCACGAACTGGACAGCCGGCCGTTCGAAACTGCCAGCCTGGCCTACCCGTTATGGGTCGATCGCCCACAAGGAGCCTGCGGTGCCTGGTACGAACTGTTCCCCCGTTCCCAGGCGCGGGAAGCCGGGCGGCACGGCACGTTCGACGACGTCATCGCGCGCTTGCCCGACATTCAGGAGATGGGCTTTGACGTGCTCTACCTGCCTCCCATCCATCCCATCGGACAGCGCAACCGGAAAGGACGTAACAATAGCTTGGTGGCTAGCCCCGATGATGTCGGTAGCCCCTATGCCATCGGTGCTTCCGACGGGGGACACGATGCGATCGAGCCCAAGCTGGGGTCGCTGCCCGATTTCTTGCGTCTGGTCACGGCCGCCAGCGACCATGGCATGGAAATCGCGCTGGATTTCGCCATCCAGTGCTCACCGGACCACCCCTGGCTGAAGACGCACCCGGACTGGTTTTCCTGGCGGCCCGATGGATCCCTGCGCCATGCGGAGAATCCGCCCAAGAAATACGAAGACATCGTCAACGTATCGTTCTATGGGGCATCCGCGGGCCGGCCGCGCAAGCTGCCGCTTTGGCGCGCGCTGCGCGATGTGGTGCTGTTCTGGGTGAACCACGGCGTGCGCATCTTCCGGGTGGACAACCCGCACACCAAGCCCCTGCCGTTCTGGCGGTGGCTGATCGCCGAAGTGCACGCGCACCATCCTGACGTCATATTTCTATCCGAAGCCTTCACCCGGCCCAAGATGATGTACCGCTTGGCCAAGGTCGGCTTCACGCAGTCCTACACCTACTTCACCTGGCGCAACGAGAAAGCCGAGCTGGGCGCTTATCTGGAAGAGATTTCCCGGCCGCCCGCCGCCGACTTCTTCCGCCCGCACTTCTTCGTCAATACGCCGGACATCAACCCGTTGTTCCTCCAGACGTCCGGACGCCCTGGTTTTCTGATCCGCGCCGCGCTGGCCGCCATGGGTTCCGGCCTGTGGGGCATGTACAGCGGTTTCGAATTGTGCGAATCGGCGCCGGTGCCGGGGAAAGAGGAATACCTGGATTCCGAGAAATACGAACTGCGGCCGCGCGATTGGCGCCAGCCAGGCAACATCCGAGCCGAGATCGCCCGCCTGAACCAGATCCGCCGCGCTAACCCGGCCTTGCAGACACATCGAGGCTTGACGATGGCGGGCACCGGCAACGACCACGTGCTGGCCTTCGTCAAGTCCACGCCCGGACTGGGCAACGTCGTACTAGCGGCCATCAGCCTTGACCCGTTCCACCCACACTCGACGCACGTCGATGTCCCTTTCGGACTATTCGGCGCGGACCTTCCCGGCCAGCTCGTAGCAGAAGACTTGTTGACGGATGGCCGCGAGGAATGGCGCAACCGGCAGCAGGCCGTGACGTTGTCTCCCGATAACCCCTACCGCATCTGGCGGCTTTCCCTAAGCGGTTGATGCCGCCCGGAGCCCGACACCATGATCAGTGAAACCCATGCCTCCAAGGACGACGAGCTCTGGTACAAGGACGCCGTCATCTACCAGTTGCATGTGAAGTCGTTCTTCGACTCCAACGACGACGGCGTGGGGGACGTGGCCGGCCTTGTCTCCAAGCTGGATTACATCGCCAGCCTGGGCGTCAATACCATCTGGCTGCTGCCCTTCTACCCGTCGCCGCGGCGCGACGATGGGTACGACATCGCAGACTATCGCGGCGTGCACGCGGATTACGGCACCGTGGCCGACGTGCGCAAATTGATTCGCGAGGCGCATGCCCGTGGGCTGCGGGTCATCACGGAGTTGGTCGTGAACCACACCTCCGACCAACATCGCTGGTTCAAGCGCGCTCGCGCAGCCCGGCCCGGTTCGGCGGCGCGCAATTTCTATGTGTGGTCCGACAACGACAAGGCCTATGCCGGCACCCGCATCATCTTCTGCGACACGGAAAAGTCGAACTGGACCTGGGACCCCGTGGCCAATGCCTACTTCTGGCATCGCTTCTACTCGCATCAACCGGACCTCAACTACGACAATCCCCAGGTGCTCAAGGAAGTGCTGTCCGTCATGCGCTATTGGCTGGACATGGGCGTGGACGGGCTTCGGCTTGACGCCGTTCCCTACCTGGTCGAGCGGGAAGGCACCAATAACGAAAATCTTCCTGAAACGCATCAGGTGCTCAAACAGATACGGGCGGTGATCGACGCGGAGTACCCGGACAGGCTCCTGCTGGCCGAGGCCAATCAATGGCCAGAGGATGCGCAGGAGTATTTCGGCAGCGGTGACGAATGCCATATGTCCTTCCACTTCCCGCTGATGCCGCGCATGTACATGGCGATCGCGCAGGAAGACCGATTCCCGATCACGGACATCATCCGCCAGACGCCGGATATCCCGCCGACCTGCCAGTGGGCCATCTTCCTGCGCAACCATGATGAACTGACGCTGGAAATGGTGACCAGCCGCGAGCGCGATTACCTGTGGAGCGTCTACGCCGCCGATCCCCGGGCGCGCATCAACCTGGGCATCCGCCGACGGCTGGCGCCCTTGCTTGAACGGGACAGACGCCGGGTGGAACTCATGAACAGCCTGCTGCTGTCCATGCCCGGCACGCCGGTCCTGTACTACGGCGACGAGCTGGGCATGGGCGATAACGTGCACCTGGGCGACCGCGACGGCGTCCGCACGCCGATGCAATGGTCGCCCGACCGCAACGGAGGATTCTCGCGCGCGGACCCCGAGCGCCTGCCGCTGCCCGTGCTGATGGGGCCGCTCTATGGCTACGAGGCCGTCAACGTCGAAGCGCAGCAGCGCGATCCGCACTCCCTTCTGAACTGGACACGGCGCATGCTGGCGCAGCGGCGCCAATCGCGCGCGTTCGGGCGCGGGACGTTGCGCTTCATCCCGGCGGGAAATCGCAAGATCCTGGCGTACCTGCGCCAATGGAACGACACCACCATCCTCTGCGTGGCCAACCTTTCCAACGCGGCGCAACCGGTAGAACTACAGTTGCAGGAATTCAACGGGCGCGTACCCGTGGAAATGCTGGGCGGAACCCCTTTTCCCGCCATCGGCGACCTGCCCTACTTGTTGACGTTGCCGCCGTACGGCTTTTATTGGATGGACCTGAGCGCCGACGCCGCGCCGCCCGGATGGCATGCGAGCAGCCCCGTCCAGATGCCCGAACTGATCACGCTGGTCATGAGGGCGCGGGGTGGCGCAACCTTGACGGATGCCTCGCGCACCGCGCTTGAAAGCGAAGTCCTGCCCGAATACCTGGCCCGTCAGCGGTGGTTCCCGGGGTCGGCCGCGCCTGCCCGCGCCAAGCTTGCGTATGCCACCCCGCTAGGCGGCCCCGGAGGCGAAAACTATTGGGCCGAGGTCGAAGTCGAGGTCGGCGGTGATGGCGGTGAAAAGCCAGCCCCGCTGCGCGTCCAGGCGCCCTTCACGCTGATATGGGACGAGGCCGCTCAGGCGCAATACCCCATCGCCCGGGTACGCCGCGGCCCGGAAGTGGGCATTCTGGCTGACGCATTCCTGCAACCTGGTTTCGTGCACGGGGTGACCGATGCCTTGCGCGCGGGCGACGATCTGGATGGCAGGGATAGCGGAAAGCCGGGCGACAAACCCGGAATCATCCGCTATCTGCCCGAACCTGAACTGGCGTCCTTGGACTTCGGCAGCGAGCCGTCGCTGCAATGGATCAGCGGGGAACAATCCAACAGCTCGGTGATCGTGGGCGGTCAGGCCATTCTTAAATTGCTTCGCCAAGTGCGGGCCGGCGCCTCACCCGAAGTCGAGATCACGCGCCACCTGACGCGCACGGGCTACGCCAATACTCCTGCCTTGCTGGGCGAGGTGCTACGTGTGGATGCCGACGGGGTCCCCCATACGCTGGCCGTAATGCACGCCTTCGTCGCCAATGAAGGCGACGCCTGGACCTGGACGCTGGATTATTTGAAACGCACCCTGGGTGCCGCGCTGCTCGGCGGCGAGACGCCCGACCAGTTCGAAGCCAGCCTGGAGGGCTACTCGGTCATGGCCTCCACTATCGGCCAGCGGCTTGCGGAACTGCACAATGCGCTGGCCCTGCCTTCCGACGACCCGGCGTTTGCCCCTCGCGCAGCCACCGAGGAAGACGCCGCCACGCATGCTGGCATCGTCATTGCCCAGCTTGACGGGGCGGCCGCGGATCTGCGGGCGGCACTGGAAACGCTGGAAGCGCCTTCGCGCGCCTGCGCGCAGTGGCTATTCGAACACCAAGAGCAACTGAAGCAGCATGTGGCTGCCATGGCGCAGGCGCTGCCCGGCACGCCGTTGATGCGCGTGCATGGGGACTTCCATCTGGGCCAGGTGTTGGTGGCGCAGACGGACGCTTATCTGATCGATTTCGAAGGTGAGCCTATCCAACCGCTGGAGGCCCGCCGCCGTCTGAACACGCCGTACAAGGATGTCGCAGGAATGTTGCGTTCGTTCGACTACGCCGCGGCGTCGGTGGCGTGTTCCGATCCGCTGGGCGGTGCGCCCCTGGACGCCAATGCAAGCCCCGCCGACACGGCGCCCGCGCCCGGCGTGTCGCTGGAATTGCGAGACGCCTTGCTCGTCCGATTCGGCACACGCGCGGCCGACGCCTTTCTACAGGGCTATCGGGACGCCAGCTCATCCGCGCTCACGTTGGCGGCCGCCCGCGAAGACACGTTGCTCAAGCTCGCCCAACTGGAAAAGGCCGCCTACGAAGTCAGCTACGAAGCGGCGCACCGTCCCGACTGGCTATCCATTCCGCTGTGCGCGTTGGCCGGGCTTGCGCGTGCGCTACTGCAAGACGCGGCGATAAACGCCGAGGAGCAATCGCGATGACCCGTGCAACCGGCAACTCCGAGCGCACGCGCGCCTCAACCGCCGGGCAGATCAAGCCGGCAGCGCTGGCCGACCTGGCCGCGGGCCTGCATGGCGACCCGTTTTCCCTTCTGGGGCCCCACGAAGGCTGGGTGCGTGTGCTCGTCCCGGGAGCAAGCGCCGTGGCGGTCGTTGGCAGTGACGGCACGCGCACGCCGTTGCCCGACCTCGGCCTGGGCCTGTATTCGGGCGAGGCGCCTGACGCGCGCCCCGGCACGCCACGCTCCTACCGCTTGGCAATCCAGTGGCCCGGCATGGAACAGATCACCGCGGATCCTTATGCGTTCAGCCCGCTGCTTCCCGACGAAGCGCTACGCGCGTTGTCCGCTGGCGACTGGCGGGCGGCGCGGCATTGGCTCGGCGCCACACTGGACGAGGTGGATGGCGTGCGGGGCTTGCGCTGCGCGGTATGGGCGCCCAACGCCCGTCGCGTTGCCGTCGTGGGCGATTTCAATAGCTGGGACGGCAGGCGTCATGGGATGCGTCTGCGGCATGCGGCGGGCGTGTGGGAAATATTCATCCCTGACGTCACCGCCGGAGCCCGCTACAAATTCGCGGTCACCGGCGCAACGGGCCAGACCGTGTTGAAGGCAGACCCCATGGCTCGGCGCGCGGAAACTCCCCCTGCCACGGCATCGATCGTGGATGACCCCACCCCTTACCCCTGGACCGACGACGAATGGACACAATCCCGCAGCGCGCGGCAAGCGCCCGACGCGCCGATTTCAATATACGAAGTCCACGCCGGATCCTGGCTCGCGCCCGATGGCGCCCAGTGCGTCTGGGACCAACTGGCCGACAAGCTGCCCGCCTACGCGCGCGCCATGGGGTTCTCGCATGTCGAACTCATGCCCGTCATGGAATATCCGTTCGGCGGTTCCTGGGGCTACCAGCCGCTGGGCCTGTTCGCGCCCAGCGCTCGCTTTGGTCCCCCCGCCGCCTTCGCCCGCTTCGTCGACCATTGCCACGCCGCGGGCGTCGGCGTGATCCTTGATTGGGTCCCCGCGCATTTTCCAGATGACCCCCATGGCCTGGCGCGATTCGATGGCACCGCGCTATACGAGTACGACGATCCGCGGGAAGGCTACCACCCCGATTGGCACTCGCTCGTCTACAACCTGGGCCGCACCGAGGTCAAGGCATTCATGATCGCCAGCGCCATGCACTGGGTGGACCAGTTCCATATCGACGGCCTGCGTGTGGACGCCGTGGCGTCGATGCTATATCGCGACTACAGCCGCAAGCCGGGCGAATGGATACCGAATCGCCATGGCGGGCGCGAAAACCTGGAAGCGGTGGCTTTCCTGCGGGAACTGAATTCCACGCTGCGAGAAACCGCGCCTGGGGTCATTGCCGTGGCCGAGGAATCCACGGCGTGGCCGGGCGTCACATCGCCGGTCGAACAGGACGGCCTGGGCTTTCATTACAAATGGAACATGGGCTGGATGCACGACACGCTGCGCTATATGGGCGAAGATCCCGTGCACCGCAAATTCCACCACCATGACATCACTTTCTCCATGGTGTATGCCTATTCCGAACGCTTCTTGTTGCCGCTCTCGCACGACGAAGTGGTGCATGGCAAGGGGTCGCTGTTGAACAAGATGCCGGGCGACCGTGCGTCCAAATTGGCGAACTTGCGTGCGTACCTGGCTTTCATGTGGGCCCATCCAGGCAAGAAACTGCTGTTCATGGGAGGCGAGATCGCCCAGCCCTCCGAGTGGGACCACGACACGCCGCTGGACTGGAACCTGCTCGACGACCCGGCACATCAGGGCGTGCAGCGCCTGGTGGCCGATCTGAACCGGCTGTATCGCGAATCGCCAGCGCTGCATGAAAGGGATGCCGACCCCGCGGGTTTCTCGTGGGCCGTCGTCGACGACGCCGACAACAGCGTAGTCGCCTTCCTGCGCGCGGGCACGGCCTCGTTGATGCTGGCCGTCAGCAACTTCACGCCGGTGCCCCGGCGCGCTTATCGCATCGGCGTGCCGCTTGCGGGCCGCTGGTCCGAAACCCTGAACACCGATGCGGGCTGCTACGGAGGCTCCGGCCAGGGCAACCTGGGCACGGCGCATACCGTGGGTGTAGCCGTCCATGGCCATTCGCAGGCGCTTTCCTTGACGCTGCCACCGCTTTCCACCCTGTTCTTCACGCATGAGGGCTGAACCCATGGATCCGTCCCAACTGACGCGACTCACCGCTGGCCAACCCTATCCGCTTGGCGCCGTCAGCGATGGCCTAGGCGTCAACTTCGCCGTATTTTCGGCCAATGCCACCCGGATGGAACTGTGCCTGTTCGACGCCCGCGGCCGGAAGGAACTGCGCCGGTTCGACCTGCCCGAATGCACCGACGAAATCTGGCACGGGTATCTGCCCGACGCGCAACCTGGCCTAATCTATGGCTACCGTGCCCACGGCCCCTACGATCCTAGAAACGGACACCGCTTCAATCCGCACAAACTGCTGCTGGATCCCTATGCCCGTCAACTGACCGGTCCCCCAAGCTGGAGCGACGCGCTATTCGGCTACCGCCTGAATCACGCCCGTGCGGATCTGGCCATGGACCGCCGGGATAGCGCCCCGGCCATGTCCAAGGCCATCGTCGCGGAAGATGCGCCCTTCAATTGGGGCAACAGCAAACCGCCCAATACGCCCTGGACGGACACCACCATATACGAAGTGCATCTGCGTGGCGTATCCATGCAGCGCGAAGACCTGCGCCAGCCTCTGCGCGGCACCTGCGCCGCCTTGGCCGACCCCCGATTCATCGAGCACCTGCATCGCCTGGGCGTGACCGCCGTGGAATTACTGCCGGTCCACGCATTCCTGCAAGATCGCTTCCTGATCGAACGGGGCCTGCGCAACTACTGGGGCTACAACACGCTTTCGTTTTTCGCGCCAGAACCCGCCTATCTTCAACGCGGGCCAAACGACCTGCGCCAGGCCGTGCGGCGCTTGCACGCGGCGGGGCTCGAAGTCATTCTCGACGTGGTCTACAACCACACCTGCGAAGGCAGCGAACTGGGTCCGACGCTCTCGTGGCGCGGCCTGGACAACGCCAGCTATTACCGGCTTGTGCCGGGCGACGAGCGCCACTACATCAACGACACCGGTTGCGGCAATACCGTCAATTTGTCTCATCCGCGTGTTCTGCAAATGGTGATGGATTCCTTGCGGTATTGGGCTCAGTCTTATGCCATTGATGGATTCCGTTTCGATCTGGGCGTCACGCTGGGGCGCGAAGGCACGGGCTTCGACCCCGGGTCGGGATTCTTCGATGCGCTGCTCCAGGATCCCGAACTCGCCCGCCTGAAGCTGATTTCCGAGCCATGGGACGTTGGCCCCGACGGTTACCAGCTAGGCAACCATCCCCCTGGCCTGGCGGAATGGAACGATCGATACCGCGACGCCGCGCGACGCTATTGGCGCGGCGACGAAGGCGTGCGCGGCGACATGGCAGCTTGCCTGTGCGGATCCAGGGATATCTTCGACCGCCGCCACAGGCGCCCCTGGGCCAGCATCAACTTTGTCGCCTCGCACGACGGCTTCACCACGCAAGACGTCGTCAGCTACGACGCCAGCCAGAATCTCGCCAATGGCGAAGACGGCAATGACGGCCATGGTGAAAACTACAGCCACAACTGGGGCGCGGAAGGGCCAACCCAAGACGAGGCGGTGCTGCTCAAGCGCGCGCGGGTGCAGCGGGCGTTGCTGGCGACGCTCTTCCTGTCGGACGGCACGCCCATGATGCTGGCCGGGGACGAGTTCGGCAACACGCAGGATGGCAACAACAATGCCTATTGCCAGGATGGCCCCCTTTCCTGGTTGGACTGGACCCAGGCCCAAAGCGACGCCGGGCGCGCGCTCAGTCACTTCGTGGCGCGCGCGGTAGCGTTGCGGCGCGCGCACCCCAGCCTGCATGCGGCGCGGTTTGGCGACGCCGCGCAGGAAATATGTCCGGGCGTCAGTGCGATCTCCTGGTTTGATGCCAGTGGCGGCCCGATCGATCAGGCGGGATGGGACAACCCCCAGGGTCGCGCCATGCTGTTGCGCAGGGCAGCCCTGCGCGAGGACGGCACCGCGGACGTGACGCTGCTGCTGCTGAACCCCGAGATGCAAGCCGCCACGTTTCGATTGCCGGGGCCCGCGCAACCCTGGATCCGCGAGCTGGACTCCGCAACGCTTGCCCCCGCAGCCCCCTACTCCGACGACGAAATCACGGTGGAAGGCCAAAGCCTGGTCTTGCTGACGGCCGCGTGCGTGCCGGGAGGGCCAAAATGAGCGCCTGGCCCGAACCCTTTTCGTTTGGCGCGCTGCCGCTGCCCGATGGCCGCACGCGCTTTCGCCTATGGGCGCCATCCGCACCGCCGGGCCTGGCCTTGTTGATCGATGGGCAGGCGCCCATACCCCTGTCACCAGACGCCGAGGGCTACGTCCAAGCCGATGTTGCTTGCGCGCCAGGCACGCGATACCGATACCGTCTGGACGAAGGCCTGGCGGTTCCCGATCCCGCCTCGCGCCTGCAAGACGGCGACGTCCACGGCGCCAGTATTGTCACCGGCGCCGATGCCTATCCCTGGCGCCACCCCTCCTGGCCCGGACGGCCTTGGGAAGAAGCGGTGATCTATGAAGTCCACGTGGGGCTCGCCGGCGGCTACGCGGGGCTGGAATCCCGGCTTCCTGATCTGGCGGCCCTGGGCATCACGGTCATTGAATTGATGCCGATCGCGCAATTCCCTGGGCCGCGCAACTGGGGCTATGACGGCGTCCTGCCCTACGCGCCGGACACCGCCTACGGCAGTCCGCAGGAACTCAAGCGCCTGATCGATACCGCGCACGGGCTGAGCATGAGCGTGATGCTGGATGTCGTCTATAACCATTTCGGCCCTGATGGCAACTACCTGCCGAGCTATGCGGCGCCATTCTTCCGCCACGACATCCCGACCCCATGGGGCGCCGCCATCGACTTCAGGCAGCCCGCCGTGCGCCGCTTTTTTCAAGAAAACGCGCTGTACTGGCTCACGGAATACCGTTTCGACGGCCTGCGCCTTGATGCCGTGCATGCCATCCCCGACCATGACTGGCTGGTGGAGCTGGCGACGTTCGTACGGGGCCAGATACCGGCGCCGCGCCGAATCCACCTGGTGCTGGAGAACGACGATAATCGCGCTTCCCTGCTGGACGCCGGCTATGACGCGCAATGGAACGATGATGCCCATCACGTGTTGCATCATCTCTTGACGGGCGAGGCCAGCGGCTACTACGCCGACTACGCCGCTCGGCCAGGCGGCAACCTGGCCCGCTGCCTGGCCGAGGGGTGGCTGTTCCAGGGGCAGCCCTCCGAATACCGCCATGGCCTCCCGCGGGGTGAACCGAGCGCGCATCTGGCGCCGACGTCATTCGTGCTGTTTTTGCAGAACCACGATCAGATCGGAAATCGCATGCGCGGCGACCGCCTGACCGATCTGGCGGCAACGCGCGAACGCCTGCGCGCCGCCGTCGCACTGCAATTGCTGGCCCCTCAGATACCGTTGATATTCATGGGGGAAGAACACGGCAGCCAGACACCTTTTCTTTACTTCACAAGCCATGCCGACCCCGAGTTGGCGGCAGCGGTGCGTGAGGGACGACGCAAGGAATTCGCCTCGTTTCCGGAGTTTGGCGGCAGCGATCCGAATATCCCCGATCCAAATTCAGAGGCCACCTACGCGGCGAGCAACCCCTGGCTTAAAGCCCGCGGCGCCGATGGCGGCGAATGGCTGGCGTGGTATGGCAGGCTGTTGCGCTTGCGGCACCACGCCATTTCGCCAAGGCTTGCTGGCACGAGAAGCCTGGGAGCGTGCTCGTTGGGCACGCATGGCGTGCATGCGCAATGGCGTCTGGGCGATGGCGCCTTGCTGACCCTATACGCCAATATGGGCGCCGCGACGCAACCCTTACCCTCCGCGCTGAAACCGCGCGAAACCCACCGGGCGGCCATGCTGTTCCAATCCGGGGACGAGGCATTTTCCGAAGCTTGCGGGGGAAATCTGCACCGCGACAGCATCATCTGGCTATTGGAAGAACGCTCATGACCCGTTCCAGCCAACACGAACTGTCCGCGCTGGCCGCCACCGCCGGTCTTGCCGAACATTGGACGGGCGCCGACAACAGGCCCCGCCAAGTGTCGCCCGATACGCTGCGCGCGCTCCTGCGCGGCATGGATCTTTGCGCCGACAGTGCCGAGGATATCCGGGACAGCAGACAGCGGCTGATGCCCGCATCCGGCCTGGGAAGATTACCGGCCATGCTCGTTGCCACTGCGGGCGAGTCGGTGGACTTGCCCGCCAGCTGTGCGGGACACTATGAAATCCTGACCTCTGACGGCAAACGTGCTGCGGGACACACGACGGCCGGCGCCGATGGCGCAGCGCAGCTGAGGGCGCCCGACACACCGGGCTACTACACGCTGTCCACCCGCAGCGGCACGGCGAGCCTTGCGGTCGCGCCGCGCCGGGCCCCCACTTTGGACGACCTGGTGCAGACCCCCAATACCCGCATCTGGGGGCTGACCGCACAGGTGCACAGCTTGCGCAGATCGTCGGGCGACTTGCGCCATGCGACCCACGGTTTTGGCGATCTGGCCGCCGTGCGTGAATTGGCCGAGGCCGCGGCTGCGGCGGGTGCCGACGCACTGGCAATCAGCCCTATTCATGCCCTGTTCGCGGCGGACCCGGGGCAATGCAGTCCATATTCTCCATCCAGCCGCCTGTTCATGAATACCCTGTATGCCGATCCCGCCACGGTCCTGGGCGAAGACGCCATGCGCCAAGCCCTGGGCGGACTGGATAGCGCGCAGCTGCGGGCGCTGGACGCCCAACCCCTGATCGACTGGCCCGCCTCGGGCGCGTTGCGCCAACGTCTGCTCCGTGGCCTGCATGCATGGTTCACAGAGCACGCCACGTCCGAGCAGCGCCAACACTACCGCGCCTACTGCGCAACGGCGGGACAAGATCTGCAAGACCACGCGCTGTTTGAAGCGCTGCATCTGGCGCAGACCCGCCAGCGAGGCATGCCTGCGCCTTGGACCGAGTGGCCTGGCGCCCTGCGCGATCCGCAGTCTGCCGGCGCCGTCAGGTACGCCCAGGAGCATCCAGAGGAATTGGATGCGCACATGTTCAACCAGTGGCTGGCATCGGCCAGCCTGTCACAGGCTCACCGGGCCGCACGCAATGCCGGCATGCGGATTGGGTTGATTGCCGACCTGGCCATCGGGGGCAGCGCATTGGGCAGCCATGCCTGGAGCCGTCAAGCCGATCTGGTGAAGTCGGCCGGCGTCGGCGCTCCGCCGGACCTGCACAATCCCCAGGGTCAATGTTGGAACTTGACCGCCCTCTCTCCCGCCACGCTGCTCTCGTCCGGTTTCTCTGCCTTCCTGGCCATGTTGCGCGCCAATCTGTCGAACGTCGGCGGATTGCGCATCGACCACGTGCTGGGCATGGCCAGGCTGTGGCTGATTCCCGATGGAGCGGCGCCTGAGGATGGGGCCTATCTTAGCTATCCATTGCGCAGCCTGCTGAAACTAACCGCACTGGAGGCGTGGCTGCATCGCGCGCTTATCGTCGGCGAAAACCTCGGCACCGTGCCCGAGGGATTCGATCCTCAGCTGTTCGAACATGGCTTGCTGGGCATGGACGTGCTGTGGTTCATGCGCAAAGCAGTCGGCGCTGCGGCCATGGAGACAAACACAACGGCCGCCTTTGTCGCTCCCAGCGACTGGCCGCCGCAGGCCGTTGCCATGACGACCACTCACGACCTGCCGACGTTGACGGGCTGGTGGCACGCGCAAGACATTGCTTGGCGTTCGCGTCTATCCCTGCTGGGCGCCGACGAAGACGAATCCTTGCTCCGGCGGGCCCGCAACGCAGACCGCTCGGCCTTGTGGCAAGCCGTGCAGGCGCAGAGCCGCGCCATGTCGCATCGAATAATGCCCAGACAAGCCCCCATTCCTGAATTGCTCGGCTTTGTGGCAGCGGCGCCTTGCCCGCTGATGCTGGTGCCGCTGGAGGACGTGACGGCACAACTCGACCAGCCGAACCTGCCGGGCACCATGCACTCCCACCCCAATTGGCGCCAGCGGCTTTCCCTGCCTGCGACGCAATGTGTCGACGCCCCTGACAGCATGGCCAGACTGCAACCCGTACGGTCGCAACGAGGCAAGCCATGAGCGCGCCGCGAGCCACAGTCAGATTGCAATTGCATGCGGGTTTCACCTTCGAGGACGCTTGCGCGCAATTGCCCTACTACGCCGCGCTGGGTATCAGCCATTTGTACCTGTCGCCCATCACGCAGGCCCGAGACGGATCGAGCCACGGCTACGACGTCATCGATCACGGCACCGTCAGCGCCTCGCTGGGCGGCGAAGCCGCGCTAGCCCATCTGGCGCACCAAGCACGCAGCCTGGGCATGGGGCTGATCGCTGACATCGTACCCAACCATATGGCCGCGCATCCCTCCAATGCCTGGTGGGCGGACGTGCTTCGTCATGGCCGCAATAGCCCGCACGCGCGCTGCTTCGATATCGACTGGTGCCCGCCCGAGCGCGCGACGCACGGAAAAATCCTATTGCCCATACTCGCCGAGCCCTATGGCGTCAGTCTGGACGCCGGGGATGTGACGCTGGCCCATGATGCGGGCACAAATGAATATTCGATCGCCGCCGGCGGTATCCGGCTGCCTGTCGCGTCTGACTTCAGCCCTGGCGAGGCCGCGCCAGCCGCCGTGCTTGCCGGGCATGACCCCGCGTCAACCTCCGGAAAGGCCTGCCTGCATGCTTTGCTGGAACGGCAGCACTATCGTTTGGCCTGGTGGCGCACCGGACCAGAGCAGATCAACTGGCGCCGTTTTTTTGAAATCAATGAACTCGTCGGTGTACGGGTTGAGGATGACGCCGTTTTCGACGCCGTGCACGCGCTGGCCATGCGCCTGTACCGCACGGGCATCCTGGACGGCCTGCGCATCGATCATGTCGACGGACTGGCATCCCCCGGCCGCTATCTTCGCAGGCTGCGCTCCCTTCTTCTCGCTGCGGGGGGTGAGCGCGAACGGGCAGGCCTGCCCCCCAGTCCCTATCTGGTCGTCGAAAAAATACTGGCCCATGGTGAAACCCTGGATTCCCGCTGGCCCGCCGACGGCACCACCGGCTACGACTTCATGGACCAAGCCAGCGCGCTGCTGCATGACCCAGCAGCACAGCCCGCCTTGGAAGCGCTCTGGCGCGACATAAGTGGCGATGCTCGCGACGCTGCTACGCAACTGCGCGCCACGCGCACCCGGATACTGACGCGCCATTTTCCTGCGGAGCTCCGGTCCCTGTTGCAGGCGTTGGCCCGGCTGGCCGAGCTTGACCCTCGCACGCGCGATTGGACCCACGCCATGACCCACCGCGTTCTGTCCGCGCTACTGGCCGCTTTTCCCGTCTATCGCACCTATGCCGAAGACGGCGGAAGGAGCGAAGCCGACCAGGCCTCATTTCAAATCGCCACCCGCCTTGCACTATCCGCGCTAGGCGGACGGGCGGACGGCGCAGAGGGCCGGTTGCTATCCCAACTTGATCAATGGCTTGATGGCGCGCATTCGGTTGCGACGCACGGCGGCGGGCAGGAGCAAGCCGTGGAGGTGGAGGACGCGGGAGCGCATGCGCTGCGCCGCTTCCAGCAACTGACTCCGCCGTTGGCCGCCAAGTCGCTGGAAGACACGCTTTTCTATCGCTACGCGCCCCTGCTCTCGCGCAACGAAGTGGGTTCAAGCGCTGAGCGGTTCGCGCTATCGCGCTCGGACTTTTATTCGCTGGCCATGGACCGGGCCAAAACCCACCCGCAGGCGATGCTGGCCACGGCCACTCATGACCACAAGCGCGGCGAAGACGTCCGCGCCCGCCTGGCCGTGCTGACGGAAGCCCCGGAGAAATGGGCAAGCGCCGCGCTGGCTTGGATGCCCCGCTTAGCCCCGGCGGACCTGCCGGCCTACACCGACCGCTATATGCTCTTGCAGAGCCTTGTCGGCGCTTGGCCTCTTGAGCTTCGCACCGAACGCTTGGACCAAGATGCAACGGCGGCCGGCGCCTTTCTAGACCGGATTGGCGCCTGGCAGCAAAAAGCGCTGCGGGAAGCGAAATTGCATACCAGCTGGATAGCGCCGAATCTCCCCTATGAACGGGCGGCGCGGCATTGCGTGGAGGCGCTTTCCAACACAAGCACCGGCCGGACGCTCCTGCACGAAATCGGAGAATTCGCGCAGCGCGTCGCACCCGCAGGCTTGATCAACAGCCTGACGCAGACGCTGCTTCGCAACACGCTGCCAGGCGTGCCAGACCTGTATCAAGGCACGGAGCTTTGGGATTTCAGCCTGGTCGACCCCGATAACCGGCAGCCAGTGGACTACCCGGCTCGCACGGCGCTGCTTGCTTCCCACGACGTCCGCAACGCCATGGACATGAGCGCTGCGGCCTGGCGCAGCGGAGCCATCAAACAGTCCGTCATTCAACGCGCCCTGATCTTGCGAGCCCGTCATCCTGGCCTGTTCAACGGCGCGCATTACCGTCAGGTCGCCGTGCATGGCCCGCGCGCCGAAAACGTGATTGCATACTTGACCAGCGAGGGCGACAAACATCTATTGATCGTTGCGCCTCGATTGTGTGCGTTGGATCTGGTTGCGTACACCCAAGGCCAGGCAGGCAGTGCCCGCGACTATTGGGACGGCACCTATCTGGAACTACCACTGTCGGGCAACGGCCCTGCCTTCCAGGACGTGCTGTCGGGTCGCAGCCTGCCCCTGTTTCCTGCAACCCGCTTGCCGGTAGCGGCGCTACTGCGCGCCTGTCCGATTGCGTTGTGCGCGGCCGGGGACATGACGCTCCAATAGCCGCTAGGGCGACGGCGAGAGCCACCAGCCGAAACGGATCCATTGGCTCGGCTAGGCCCCCGGAGCTCTATGTGCCCCGGTATCCCAGTGCTCCTGTTCAAACCCGGGGGGGCGACGTCTCACGCTCCGGATGCCGATGCAACGCCAGCGATTCGATGAACGCAGCCACGGACAGATCCTGCAACGTGCCGACTATCAGTCCGCCATCCCCTGGTTCGCTGGCGATGCCCGCAGCCTCGAGCAATCCGGCCCCCTCTCCCGCCGCCAACAGCGTCTTCCCATGGCGATAGCTGTCGCGCACGAATTCCAATGCCCGGCCATCCGCCTGCCAGCGTTCCAGCGCCGCCGCTCCCGGTGGAATAACAGCGCCATCGAACAGTCCCGACGGCTGATTGTCCAACGAAGCGTCTGCATCCAGGGAGGCCCCCTCGCTAGTAGGTACCGGCCCAATGCGCTGGCCGACCAGCCGTACCACGACCCCAGCCTGCATCAACGCATCAGCCACGGCGAATACCGCAGCGCCGTCTACCCCCTCGGCCACCAGAATGGCCACCTTGCGCGTAGCGACTCCCCCCTGTCCGGGTCGTGCCGTCAGAGACAAGGAAGGCGACACCTTGACCTCCGGACGAGGCACGCGCGAAAGCGCTCGCGGCATCGGGTCGGGCAGCGCCATGCCCAGCAAGTCCGAGACCGCCTGCGCCAGTTCGTCTGACACATTGCGCAACGACGCCACCATGCGGTGACGGATGGCGGCCACGGTGACCTTGCTGAGTTCGAATGCGAAAGCGTTGACAAGATGCCGTTGCTCCCAATCCGTCTGGCTGTTGTAGAACAGCGCCGCCTGGTTGTAGTGCTCGGCAAACCGTTCAGGATGCCCACGCAATTCATCTCCTGCCACCGGTTCCGGAAACGACACAAAGCCGTCCATGCCGGCCTGGAACGGACAGCCGCCAGCCAACGAGTTCGGTTCATAGGCCACGCGCCCGCGATGAACCGCTTGCCGGTGCATGCCGTCACGCTGGTTGTTGTGTACCTGGGCCAGCGGCGCATTGATCGGAATCTCGTGGAAATTCGGCCCGCCCAGCCGCGAGATCTGCGTGTCCACATAGGAATGGATGCGCCCGGCCAATAGCGGGTCATTGGTGAAATCTATGCCCGGCACGACGTGCGCGGCGCAGAATGCCACTTGCTCGGTCTCCGCAAAAAAATTGTCCGGATTGCGATCCAGCACCATGCGGCCGATAGGCTGCACCGGCACCAGTTCCTCAGGAACGATCTTGGTGGCGTCGAGCACATCGAAGCTGAAGCCCTCGGCCTCTTCCTCTGTGAATATCTGCACACCCAATTCCCACTCCGGGCCATGGCCGGCATCAATCGCCTCCCACAAGTCGCGGCGGTGGAAATCTGGATCCGCGCCCGAGATCTTCACCGCTTCATCCCATACTTGGGAATGCGTGCCCAGCACCGGGTTCCAGTGAAATTTCACCAACCGGCTATCCCCCTGCGCGTTGACAAAGCGGAACGTGTGCACGCCGAAGCCTTGCATCATCCGATAGCTGCGCGGGATGGCGCGATCCGACATCAGCCACATCAGCATATGGGTCGATTCCGGCATGAGCGATACAAAATCCCAGAACGTATCGTGCGCCGACGCCGCCTGAGGCATGCCGTGGTGAGGTTCCGGCTTGACCGCGTGGACCAGGTCCGGGAACTTCATGGCGTCCTGAATGAAGAAAATCGGCATGTTGTTACCGACCAGGTCCCAATTGCCTTCGTCTGTATAGAATTTGACCGCAAACCCGCGCACGTCGCGTGCGGTGTCCTTTGATCCCCGTTCTCCGGCCACGGTCGAAAACCGCACGAATACCGGCGTGCGCTTGCCCTTTTCTGCGAATAGGGACGCGCGCGTCAATTGCTCCAACGGCGCATAGCATTCGAAGTAGCCATGCGCCGCGGATCCCCGCGCGTGCACAATCCGCTCGGGGATGCGCTCATGATCAAAATGCGTAATTTTTTCACGCAGAATGAAGTCCTTGAGCAAGGCCGGGCCCCGCAGGCCTGCCTTGAGCGAATGCTGGTTGTCGCTGACGGGCACCCCTTGATTGGTGGTCAATGCCTGCCCTTGACCATCGGCACGTACCCGTTCCAATCGTCCATCGACCACATTCACGCCGGGTTCGGCTGCCGATCCGGTCTTGGCGCCCTGCTGATCTTCCGATAACGAACTCGCGCCCGCCGAGGGGTTGGACAGCGCCGCCTGCGCACCGCGATACGGACAGCGCGCGCCCTCCTCGCCGTACTCGCTGGCCTTATTGGCAGGGTGCGGCATCGCCTGGGCGGCGCCGGCCACCGCCGCTGCGCGCGCCATGGCCGGTTGGCTGGATTTCTTGGGAGGCGGAGCGGCCGGCCCGCTATCTGTATTGGCAAAGGCAGTATCGACAGCCCCCTTCACCTTCGCCTTGGCGGTTTTCTTATCTCGCATGAACGTCTCCTTATCCTCAGTCACATCGTTGACCTCGGCCCATCTGGCCAAGCGGAGAGACGGTCAGCAAACGCCGTACCCGGGCAGGGTCCGCGCATGTCGCCGCAGCGCGCTCGAACGCACCGGCAAGCCCTGTTTCCTCGTCATTTCGGCCGTGGTGCGCGGATGCCTCGTTGGGCCGACTGCAATTCTCCCCCCCGCACCTTTGGCAGGACATTCAGCAAGGCCCGGGCGACATTGCGCACTTCTTCCTGCACAGCCGCATCGCCGTCCAGTTCATCGTGGCTGGTGGCGTAGGGCCGGTAGTAGCCGATGTAGCGATCCAGCCGCGACGCCGCCCCGGCGTCGACCAGCCCCATCCAATCCAGCCAGTCGCTCAACGCGCGCCGCTGGCCTTCAATGCCAGCCACATCACCATGCACCACGACCCCATAGGCGCGGCCGGCCAGGTGCTTGGGGTAGTCCCACCCGGCAAGTTCCACCTGCTTGGCCTTCTGGGGATCTTTGCCGCCGGTCAAGGTGGGATCGGAGTTGCCGCCGTCGGCGCACACCAGCCGGTCGATCATCAGCTTCAAGGGACTGGGCGATTGATACCAATACACGGGCGTCACCAGGATTGCGCCATGGGCCGCGACCCATTGTTCGTAGATCCCGGCCATGGCGTCATTTTCCTGCCCCAGCGAATGATTGGGATAGCAACTGCATGGCCAATGGCACAGAGGCATCGCCGTCGAAACACAGCCTTTGCACGGATGGATCTGGTACTGATATTCGGATACCAGCCGACTGAGATCCAGCACATCGGCTTGCACGCTGGCACGTTGCAGTTCATCCAGGATGATGTGTGCCAAACGCCAACTCTTGGAGATTTCGCCGGGACAGGTACCGTCGTTGCGCGCCGAGCCGATGATCACCAGAACTCGGGACGGCGTGCCCGGATCCTGTTGCACTTGCGCGGCGCGCGCCAGCCGGTCACGAGTTTCCTTCCACTCCACGGACAGGTTGTAGTCGGGGTCAACATAGTCAGGCCCCGCCTTCACGGTGATCGGAGCCTTCCGGCCCTGCTCGTAGGCCTCCCAGGCAATGGCCTCCAGGCGCGTCAACGCCTCGGACTCGGTTTGAAAAGCCGGATCATAGAATCGGCGCATGAAGCGTTCACGAAAAGTTTCGCGGGCCAGTTGGCCCGTATATTGGCCCTTGCGCACCTTTGGATCGATATCGGTCATTGCGGTCTCCTGCTGCGTGCGCGCCGGAGCCGGTGCCTTCTGGCGCGCTTCGTACAGGCTGCCGCCAGTGCCAGAAGCCTGTCTTCATCCAGGCGCTCGACGTCGACCAAGCCCTCATCGGCCCCCTTGAGCGCGATCAGCAATTCGTCCAGTTTCAGGTGCAGCGCCTCGCTATCCTTGTTCTGGGTCTGTTGGATCAGGAATACCATCAGGAACGTCACGATCGTCGTGCCGGTATTGATCACCAATTGCCAATTCTCGGAATAGCCGAAAGCTGGACCGGAGACGCCCCAAACGACCACTGCGATCAATGCAAGCCCGAACGCGATGGGCGAGCCCGCCCATTTCGTCACGTGCGCGGCAAAATGGTCAAAAAACCGCGCCAAGGGATGTTCGCGGGGAACGCTTTTTTCATCGGCGGCTGCCCGCTTTGAGGTCGGCTTGCGCCTTGATCTGCGCTTGCTCGTCATGGCGTTCCTTCTGTCCGGTGGGGCATGACGGTCAGCAAGTTTCATACCCGCCGCTTTGCTCCGAAACCCAGCCATGCGTGATAGCCTCGCTGGAGTCCCCGCTTGCCGATTCCAGATGAAATACATTTTGCAGTCTGAGAAATCCCTGCTTCTGGCGTGCGCCATCGCTTTCACAGGGTATGCCGTAGACAGCCGCCTGGCGGACTACGGCCGGTTCGCCGGCCTGCTGGAAACGGCCATCATGATCGCAGCCATCCTGGCCGCTTCACTAAGCGTCGCCCGCCATGCCGAGCGCATCGCCCAAAAGCTGGGCGACCCGTACGGCAGCATGGTCCTGACGCTATCGGCAGTCCTGGTGGAAGTGATCGTATTGGCTATCGTTTCTGCCAAGAACGGCTCGCCGACGCTGGTGCGCGACAGCATCTATTCGGCCGTCATGCTCGACATTAACGGCATCCTTGGCGTTGCCGCGCTGATTGGCGGATTCAAGCATGGTGAGCAGGCTTACAACGATGATTCCGCTCGCACCTACAGCGTGATGATTCTGACTGCCGTGACGATCTCCATGATCATTCCCGAATTCGTCCCCCAGGACGACTGGCGCGCATTCAGTTCCTTCACCATCGTGGCAATGCTGTTGCTCTACAGCGTCTTCCTGCGCATGCAGACGGGCCCACACAGCTACTTTTTCAGCTATAGCTATCCCGACAAGAAAACGCGCGGCGCCGTCGCCACACCCGGTGCTTCAAGCGCGCGCTACTCGGCTACCATCATCGCGTGCGGCATCATCGCGGTCGGTTTTCTTGCCGAACTCATGTCCCATTCCCTGGATCGCAGCCTGACGGGCGCCAATGTGCCTCCTGGCTTGATCGCCCTGATCGTGGCTGGCATCTCTGCCGCACCGGAAATGCTGACAGCACTCCGCGCGGCCCTGGCCAATCGAATGCAGGCGGTCGTCAACATCGCCCTGGGCGCCTCGCTGTCCACGGTGATCCTCACCGTACCCGCCATGGAGGCCATGGCGCTGATTTCCGGAAAGCGCATTGATCTGGCCCTGACGCCGCTACAGACGCTGATGATGGCGGCAACGCTGCTGGTGGCCGCGATAAACCTGAACGACGGCCAGACCAATGCGATAGAAGGCATGACGCACTTCATACTATTCGGGACATTCCTGATGCTATTGACCCTGGGCCTGTAGACCCGGCATACGCCGACATTCCGCTTGCTGCGGATTTCTGCGGTCAGAGGTGTGCCGGATCGTCGCCTGGAGGGTTGTCCAGCCGTAGCCGCGTCACCCGGCCGGCCAGGCGAGCATGGCGGCATCGATGATCATGTTGAGCTTTTCCACGGAGGCCTCGTCACGGGCCTGGATCGAGAGTCCTTCGAGAACGGTGGTGTAGAAGGCGGCAAGCTGATCGACATCCGCGGAAGCAGGTAGGTCGCCTTCTACAATGCCTTGCGCAAGGCGGTTTCTCAACATCGTTTCTCCATCGGATCGGTTGGCGGCAAGAAACGCACGCACGCTCTCGTTTTCGGGAGCGCCAAGCAAGGAAGACAACACGATCATGCAACCGCGCGGCCCTGCTTCGACGGCATAGGCCCGCGCGTTTGATCGCAGCATTTTCTCGACGGCCTCACGGGAGGTCTTGGCCTCGCCAAGGCTCTGCGAGGTCGCTCGTCCCTCAGTGCGGTCGTAGAGCGCGACCGCCTCCCGAAAGATCTCCTCCTTGCAACCAAAGGTCGAATACAGGCTTGGCTTGTTGACTCCCATGGCGTCGACCAGATCCTGCATCGACGTGCCTTCGTAGCCTTGCGTCCAGAAGGTTCGCATGGCGGCAAGCAAAGCCGTATCTCGATCGAATGCCCGCGGGCGCCCGATTTTCAAGGCCGCGACGGGTTTTGTTTTGCTACCGGCACTCACGGCATCCTCACTTGTATTTGACCCCGATTGCACAAATGTCGACCCACGGCCCAAGCGTGGGCCACGCTACGCCGTGAAGCCGCCATCGATAGCGAGCGATGCCCCCGTGATGAATTGGCTTTCCGCGCCCGCGAGGTATCCGACAGCCGCTGCGATTTCATCGGGTTCGGCATAGCGCTTGATCGCCATGAGCGCCAACTCAGCAGAAACCGTCGGACCATCGGCAGGATTCATATCGGTGTTGGTCGATCCCGGATCGACCACGTTGACCGTGATGGCACGCTTGCCCACTTCGCGCGCGAGCCCCTTGGTGAACCCGATGAGCGCGGACTTGCTCATCGCATACAGCGTTACCCCGCCATAAGGCACTCGCTCTGCAAAGCAGGAGCCGATAGAGATAATGCGCCCACCGGAAACCATGTAGGCAAGCGCGGCTTGCGAGGCCACGAAGACCGCCCCGGCGTGGATCGCCAGCGTGTCGCTGATCTCTTCGAGCGTGACGTTCTCGATGGGCCCCGCGGGGAATACACCGGCGCTATTGACCAAGATATCCAGCCCGCCCAGCTCGCCGGCAGTTCGTTCCACCGCCGCGCGGACGGCCGCCGGATCACGGCTATCCGCCTTGATGGCCAAGAGCTTGGCGCCGGTGGCGCCCAGTTCATGCACGAGGTCCATCGCCGCCTGATCCGACTTGGCGTAGGTGAAGGCAACATCCGCCCCTCTTTGCGCGAAGCGCCGAACGATGGCGGCGCCGATGCCGCGCGTACCCCCTGTGACGAGCGCTACCTTGCCTTTGAATTCCATGTCGACGGCTCCTTTTATACCGATCGGTTAAAAAATATTATGCGGCCTGGAAATTCATGTCAAGGATTGTGAAAGGAGCACATTAAAGCGGGGGCACAGCGGACGGCGGGCGACGGCGCAAGGAAATCACATGGGGGTGTCAGGTACCTGCTACTCCGGTTGGATGCCCGCCTGCTTGACCTTGTCTCCCCAGACTTTTTCCTGCTGTGCCACGAACGGCCCGAAGGCCGAGGCCGGCGCGGGCGTGGGCTCGGCACCCATCTGCGTCAGTTTCTGCTTGATCTCGTTGGATGAGACGATTCGATAGAGCTCGTCGGCCAGCCGCTTGGCGATGGGTTCGGGCAGCTTGGCCGGCCCGAAGATGCCGACCCACGCGGCCAGGTCGAAGCCCGGCTGCCCCAGCGCCTCGGACACGCTCGGCAGGTTGGGCGCCAACGCGCTGCGCTTTTCCGTCGAGACGGCCAGCGCCTTGAGCGAGCCCGCCTGAATCTGCGCGGCGGCGGACGCCAGGTCCACGAACATGAAGGTTGCACGCCCGCCGATGATGTCCGTCATGGCCTGCGGCGTGCTCTTGTATGGAATGGCCGCCGCGCCGAGCCCCGTCATCTTGTCGAACGAAGCGGCCGAGATCTGCCCGGTGCTATTGCCATAGGCATAGTTCAGGCTGCTCGGGTTGGCGCGGCCGTAGGCAAGCAGGTCTTGGACGTTCTGGATGGGCAGCTTGGCGCTGACGACCAGCACGAACGGAAAATTGCACACCTGTACCAATGGCGTGAAGTCCTTGACCGGGTTGTAGCGCAGGTTTTTATACAGGTATGGGTTGGACGAATGGGTGGTGTTGGTCGCCAGCATGATGGTGTAGCCATCGGGCTGAGCGCGGGCGACGAGGTCGGCTGCCACTTGCCCTGAGGCGCCGGGCCGGTTTTCAACGATGACGACCTGGCCGAGTGCCGCCTGCAATCGTTCGCCGATCAGGCGCGCGACGATGTCGCTCGCGCTGCCGGCGCCAAACGCCGTGACCAGTTTCACCGGCTGCGACGGATAATCCGCCGCGCGCGCGGGGCCCGCCAATCCCACAACCAGCGCTGCTGCCGCGCATAGCGGCGTCAAGATGGAACGCAACATGTCTCTCTCCTTGGTGTGGCGCCGCCCTTGTGCCGGACGGTCGCGGATAGGCCTGCCAGGCCTGTCGTGATGGATGCCGGAACCGCCGTCAGCCGCCCGCCGGGACGCTCGCCAGAATGCGCATGGCCTGTTTCAGGTGTGGCCGGTCCAGCATTTCTCCGTCCAGCTGCAAGGTGCCCGTGCCCGGCGCGTCTTCGAAGGCCTGCACGATACGCCGCGCCCGCGCCACGTCGGCGGGATCAGGCGTGAAGGCCTGGTTGATGATCCCGACTTGATCCGGGTGGATGGCGATCTTGCCGGTGAACCCCGCGCGGCGCGCTCGCGTGCTGTCCTGCTGCAAGCCATCGCCATCGCGGAAGTTTCCCCAAATGGTGTCGATGGCGGGCACGCCTGCCGCGTGCGCACCCAACAGGCACAATGACCGCGCCAGTTGATAAGTGAAGTCATATTCGCCGTCTTCACGGCGGTTGCTGGCCGCGCCCAGCACGGCGGCCAGGTCCTCGGCACCCCAGGTCAGGCCGCGCAGCCGTGCGCTGCAATCGGCATAGCTGCCCAGATTGAACATCGCGCCGGCGGTTTCTGTGGCCACCGGCATGATGCCGATGGCGCCAACCGGCAAGCCTTCGCGCGCCTCCAACGCGGTCAGGTAGTGATCCAGCACGACGATGTCGCGCGCACCCTGCCCCTTGGGTAACAGGATGGCGTCGGGCGCCGCGCGCACGACCGCCGCCAGATCGTCCAGCGCCAATCCCGAATCCAGCGGGTTGATGCGCACCCACAGCTGCGGCCCGCTGGCCGGGCGCGCGGCCAGGTATTCCCGCACCATGACGCGCGCGGTCGGCAGGCGCGCAACGTCCACCGCGTCCTCCAGATCCAGAATCAGCGCGTCGGCGCCGCTGCCCGGTGCCTTGGCCAGCTTTCTTTCGCTGTCCCCGGGTACGAACAACATCGATCTCAATGCCATGTCTTGCTCCTCAACGTCCTTGAAAATGGGGCGGCCGGCGCTGCGCGAACGCCTCGGTGCCTTCGGCGACATCCTGCGAGTCCTGCAACAGCCGCAGGAACAGTTGTTCAAGCCGCAGTCCGGTCGCCAGGTCGGCGTCGCGGCTGCGCAGCGCCAATTCCTTGGCGGCCTGCACGGCCAGCGGCGCATTGGCGGCCAGGCGGCGGGCATACGCCATTGCCGCGGGCAGCAGTTCGTCTTGCGGCACCACGCGGTTGACCAGCCCCCAGCGCAGCGCCGCATCCGCATCGAATGCATCGCCCAGCAGCAGCATTTCCATGGCGATGGCGTGCGGCAGTTGCTGCGCCACGCGCTGCGTGCCGCCGTTGGCGGGAAAGACGCCGCGCTGCACTTCCGTCAGCCCGAACGTGGCCGTGGGCACGCACACGCGCAGGTCGGTCGCCAGCAAAAGGGTCATGCCGCCGCCAAGGCAATGACCATTGACGGCGGCCACCACGGGCTTCCAAACCTCCAGCCCCCGGTTGAGCAATTGACCCTGCTGGGTGTGCATCAGCGCGGCCAGGCTGGGCGGTGCGCCGACAAAGGACTTCAGGTCGGCGCCCGCGCAGAAGGCGCGGTCTCCCGCCCCGGTGATGACCGCGACGCGGATGGCGTCGTCGTCCCGCACGCGGCGCCACGCCTGCGACAGGGCGTCGTAATGCGCGTGGTCCAACGCATTGCTTTTCTCGGGGCGGTTGATGGTGATCAGCGCCACCCCGTCGGCTTCATGAAAATCGATGGCCATGTCAGTTGGACTCCCCGGCGACGGCCTTGGGCTGGCGTGCCTGTAGATGATGCGCGATGGTGGCTTCGTCATAGCCCAGCTCGGCCAGCACCTGGCGCGTGTGTTGGCCCACCGTGGGTGGCGGCGACGAAGGAATGGGCCGCTGGCCGTCGAATCGCAGCGGTTGCGATACCACGTTCAATTCGCCGTGCGCCGATTCCGCAAAGCGGTAAATCATGTCGCTGGCTGCCATGTGGTCGTGCGCCAGCACCTCGCCCACGCCCTGGATCGGTGCGCAGGGTATGCCGGCGCGCGACAGCCTTTCCATCCAGCCATCGCGGCTGTCTTCGCGCAGGATGGCAGCGACGCGCTCCAGAACCTCGGGGCGATGATGCACGCGGTCGGCATTGGTGGCGTAGCGTGGATCGTCGGCCAGTTCCGGCTGGCCGGCCTCGTTGCAGAAAGTACGCCACAGTGTGTCGTTGGCCACGCCCAGCAACAGCGGCCGGTCATTGGCCTGGAACACCTGGTACGGACACAACGATTCGTGCGCCGAGCCCCAGCGGCGCGGCTCGGTGCCGCGCTCCCAGTAGCTCTGCATGACGTAGCTCATGAAACCGACCGAGGTGTCAAAGAGCGAGGCCTCGACCTTGCAGCCCTTGCCGGTGCGCAGGCGCCGCACCACCGCGGCCAGGATGCCGGTGGCCGCGTGCATGCCGGTGGCCTGGTCGATGGGGGAAATCGGGCTGCGGATCGCAGGCCCGTCTTCTTCGCCAGTGATCGACATCATGCCGCAGAAGGCTTGCAGAATGACGTCGTAGCCCTTGCCCCGATTCAGCGGCCCCTTGCTGCCAAAACCTGAAATACTGCAATAGACCACATCGGGCCGCAGCGCGGCGGCAGCGGCGTAGTCGATGCCCAACCGCGTCGCCACGCCCGGGCCGAAGCTTTCCACGACGATGTCGGCCGTGGCGATGAGGCGCTGCGCGGCCTCACGCCCTTCGGCGGACTTCAGGTCCAGCGCCACGCTGCGCTTATTACGGTTGACGCTCAGGAACACCGTGCCGTCTTGCTGCCGGAACGGCGGCCAGCGCCGCGTGTCGTCGCCCTGCACCGGCTCCACCTTGATGACCTCGGCGCCCATGTCGCCCAGGTACTGCGTGCATAGCGGCCCGGCCAGCACCTTTGAAAAATCCACCACCCGCAACCCTTGTAAGGCATCCATCGCGCCGATCTCCTCTATGGGCACGCGCCGCGTTGCTCAGAAGGCAACGTTGGCGCCGCCCTTGGTTTGAATCATGGCCCGCGCCTCGTCAGGCGTGGCAATCTCGAACGACAGCTCTTCCAGGATGCGGCGGATCTTGGCGACCTGCTCGGCATTGGAGGTGGCCAGCTTGCCTCGGCCCGCATACAGGCTGTCTTCCAGCCCCACCCTGACATTGCCGCCCAGCAGCGCGCTGGCGGTGACGAACGGCAGTTGGTGGCGGCCGGCGGCCAGCACCGACAGGTAGTAGTCCTGGCCAAATAACCGGTCGGCAATGGTGCGCATGTGCAAGAGGTTGTCGTGGTCGGCGCCGATGCCGCCCAGGATGCCGAAGATGCACTGCAAGAAAAACGGCGGTTTGGCCAGTCCACGGTCAACGAAGTGCGCCAGGTTGTACAGGTGGCCGACGTCGTAGCATTCGAATTCAAAGCGCGTGCCCACGTCCGAGAGCTCGCGCAGGCCGCGGTCGATCTGCGCAAAGGTGTTGGACAGGATGAAGTCGCGCGTCATCTCCAGATAGGGCTTTTCCCAATCGAACTTGAACTCGCTGATGCGTTCGCCCGCACCGGCGATGTTGAAGTTCAGCGACCCCATGTTCATCGAGGCCACTTCCGGCTGCGCCCACTTGGCCGGCGCCAGCCGCTGGTCCAGCGACATGCCCAGGCCGCCGCCCGTCGTGATGTTCAGAATGGCGTTGCTGCGTGCCTTGATCTCGGGCAGAAACTGCGCGAAGAGCTTGGGGTCCTGATCCGGGCGGCCGGTTTCGGGATCGCGCGCATGCAGGTGCAGCATGGCCGCGCCCGCGTCGGCCGCGGCCACCGCGTCGTCGGCGATCTGCTTGGGCGTGATGGGCAGATAAGGCGACATCGACGGGGTGTGGATCGAACCCGTGACGGCGCACGTGATGATGACTTTCGGGGATTTGCGCATGCCTGCCTCCTAGTGAGTCGGGTCGTGGCGCCCCGGGTCTTTCTGCCGGGACGCCGATACACAAGGCCGGCTAATACGACTTGGGCAGGCCCAGCACTTTTTCAGCGATGTAGCAAAGAATCAGTTGCGGCGACACGGGCGCGATGCGCGGCAACATGGCCTCGCGGAAGTAGCGCTCGACGTGGTACTCCTTGGCGTAGCCCATGCCGCCGTGCGTCAGCACCGCGGTCTCGCAAGCCCGGAAACCCGCTTCGGCGCAGAAGAATTTGGCCGCGTTGGCCTCGGCGCCGCACGGCATGCCCTGGTCGTACATCCACGCGGCGCGGCGGTACAGCAGTTCAGCCGCCTCCAGTTCCACCCAGCGTTCGGCCAGCGGATGCTGCACGCCCTGGTTCTGGCCGATGGGCCGATCAAAGACGACACGTTCGCCCGCGTAGGCCGCCGCACGGCGCAGCCCCGCGCGGCCCAGGCCGGTGGCCTCGGCGGCCAGCAATACGCGCTCGGGGTTCAGCCCGTGCAGGATGTACGAAAAGCCCTGCCCCTCTTCACCAATGCGATCCTCGACCGGCACCTCCAGCCCGTCGATGAACAGCTCGTTGGAGTCCACGGCCTTGCGGCCCAGCTTCTCGATCTCGCGTACGCTCACGCGGCTGCGATCCAGGTCGGTATAGAACAGGCTCAGCCCCTGCGTCGGGCCGGTCACCTCGCCCAATGGCGTGGTGCGCGCCAACAGCAGGATCTTCTTGGCGACTTGAGCCGTCGAGATCCAGATCTTCTGCCCGTTGACCACATAGCGGTCGCCGTGCCGCACGGCCTGCGTGCGCAGCTTCAGCGTGTTCAAACCCGTGTTTGGCTCGGTCACGCCAAAGCAGGCCTTGTGTTCGCCGCTGATGATCGGTGGCAGCCAGCGCGCCCGCTGTGCGTCGCTGCCATGCACCACAACCGGATGCAGCCCGAACACATTCATATGGATGGCTGACGCGCCCGCCATGCCCGCGCCAGACGCGGCCACCGCCTCCATCATCAGCGCGGCTTCCAGGATGCCAAGCCCCGCGCCGCCGTACTCGGTGGGCATCGCCACGCCCAGCCACCCGGCGTCTGCCATGGCCCGGTAGAAGTCCTCGGGAAACCCGCCCTCTTTGTCCTTGCGGGTCCAGTAGTCATCGTCAAACCCCGCGCACAGGTCCTGCACGGCGCGGCGGATGGCGGTCTGCTCTTCAGTCAGCGCGAAATCCATGGGCAACCTTATCGAGTAGGAAATTCAGCCATGCCTGCACGGCCCGCGCGCTCAGCCGGCCTGGGTGGCGGGTTGGCGCAGCATCAACGCAACGCGGCGGCAGCTGGCTACCAGTTCGTCGCGCTGGTTGTAGGCACGGTGGTCGAACACGACGATGCCGTTCTGCGGACGCGAACGGCTTTCGCGCAGCTCCAGTACCTGCGATTCCACGTGCAGCGTGTCGCCGGCAAAGACAGGGTTCGGAAAGCGCACTTCATCCCAGCCCAGATTGCCCACGGTGGTGCCCAGGGTGGTGTCGCCCACCGAGATGCCCACCATCAGGCCCAGCGTGAAGGCACTATTGACCAGGGGACGGCCGAACTCGGTTGTCTTGGCATATTCCGCATCCAGATGGATGGCCGCGGGATTCAGTGTCATGGTGGTGAACAGGACGTTATCGGTCTCGGTGACCGTACGCCGCACGTCGTGCGTAAAGCGTTGCCCGACTTGGAATTGCTCGAAATACAACCCGGCCATCGTCGTCTCCTGTTGCGCATGCGGGATGATTCCCGTCTGGCGCCTGGACATTCATTCACGTTGCGATAAACTGAACGCTAACATACTGTATGCATCCATACTATATTAGGAACAACCCCAAGGAGACACCCCATGCAAGGTCGACAACAGGTCAATCGGCAGGTCGTACTGAAGGAGCGCCCGATGGGCATTCCCCAGGCCTCGCACTTCGCGTTGCGCGAGGCCGCCATCCCCGAACCCAAGGATGGCGAGATCCTGGTCCGCAATCTGTATCTGTCGGTCGACCCGGCCATGCGCGGCTGGGTCAATGCCGCCGCCAACTACTCCGCCCCGGTCGCGATCGGTGAAGTCATGCGCGCTTTTTCCGCGGGCCGCGTCATCGCCTCGCGGCACCCGGACTACGCCGAAGGCGACCTCGTCATGGGCTTGCTGGGCTGGCAGGACTACGCCGTCTCCGACGGCCACGACATCCGCCGCAAAGTCCGTGAAATCGATCTGCCCCTGTCGCTATCGCTGGGCGTCCTGGGCCTGAACGGCGTCACCGCCTACTTCGCGCTGAACGCCTGCGGCGAGCCCAAACCCGGCAACACCGTTGTGGTATCGACAGCGGCGGGCGCGGTGGGATCAGTGGCCGGACAGTTGGCCCGCCACCAGGGCTGCCGCGCGGTCGGCATTGCGGGTGGCGAGGACAAGACGCGGCTGTGCGTCGAAGAGTTCGGCTACGACGCCGCCTTGGACTACCATTCGCCCCAGATGGCGGACGCCCTGGCCGCCGCCTGCCCCGAGGGCGTGGACGTGTACTTCGACAACACGTCCGGTCGCATCAGCGACACGGTCATCCCGCTGATCAACCGCCATGCCCGCATCGTCGTCTGCGGCACGGCATCGGTCGCCAGCTGGGACCCGTGGCCCACCGGCCCGCGCATCGAACGCCATCTGCTGAACAAGGCGGCGCGCATGCAGGGGTTTCTGGTGTGGGACTACGAGCACCGATACGAGGAAGCCATCGGCGTGCTGGCGCCTTTGGTGCGGCAAGGCAAACTGCGTTATCGCGAAGAGATCCTGGATGGCATCGAAGCCGCGCCGGGATCAATCGCCGACCTGTACCAGGGCAAGAACATGGGCAAGCGGCTTATTCGGCTGGAGGATGTGTGAATGACAACAAAGACGGCGGCAGGAAACGAGAACTGGGACCAGCGGCTGGGCTTTCTGATGCACGACGTCTCGCGCCTGCGCCGCAAGGTGTTCGACGAAGTCATGAAGCCCGAGGGCATCACGCGGTCACAATGGTGGGTCATGGCGCACCTGTCGCGCCATGACGGCATGTCGCAAAGCGAGTTGGCCGACGTGCTGGACCTGGGCCGCGCCGCACTCGGCGGCCTGGTGGATCGGCTGGAGTCACTAGGCTTCGTGCGCCGCGGCGCCGACGGCCAGGACCGCCGCACCAAGCTTGTCCTGCTGACGCCCGAGGGCCGCGCCATGATTGACCGCATGCGCGTCAAGAGCGACGTCATGAGCGAAGCGATCCTGCAAGGGCTCAGCGTCGAACAGCGCCATCAACTTGCCGACATGCTGGGGTTGGTCAAGCGCAATCTGCTGGCGTTCGGCACAACTCAGGATGACGGCGGTCAGCCAGTAACCGTCACTCGAGATCTGTTCCAAGAGCGTTGACGACATAGGCCTATTAGTGAAAGTATTAAATTTGTTTGCAATTTCCAGGCGGAATTCCGATATAAAGAGGTGGTTTACTCACGTCTAAAGCAAGGCACGGCCCGCCCTGCCCGCCCATTAAGGATTCCGCTATGACCCAACTTCAAATCAACGGCCAGGCGAAGGACGTCGACGTCCCGGGCGAAACGCCCTTGCTCTGGACCCTGAGAGACGAGCTCGGCATGACCGGCACCAAGTTTGGATGTGGCATGGCATTGTGCGGCGCCTGTACCGTGCATATGGACGGCGCGCCAATCCGTTCCTGCGTAACCCCCCTCTCAGCTGCGGCAGGCCACAGCATCACCACTATCGAAGGGATAGAGTCAGATGCTGTCGGCCGGGCGGTGCAGCAAGCCTGGATAGAGCAAAATGTTGCTCAATGCGGCTACTGCCAGGCAGGCCAGATCATGACCGCAGTCAGCCTGCTCAAAACCGCTCCCCAGCCTACTGACCAAGATATCGAAGACGCCATGAGCGGCAATATCTGCCGCTGCGGTACCTACCCCCGCATCCGCGCCGCCATCCAGCAAGCGGCCAAGCGCCTGGCCCAGGGAGACAAGCAATGACGCTCACCGCTCAACTTTCCCGACGTGGCTTTCTACAGGGCAGCCTGGGCGCGCTTACGCTGGCGATCACATCCAAGGGGTTCATCACGACAGTCTGGGCGGCGGAGGCCGCCGCTCAGAAGTATGGCGCCGACAGCATGCCCGGCGGCACCGTCGACGACCCGCTGATTTTCGTCAGCATCGCCCCGGACGGCACCGTTACCATCGTTGCGCATCGAGCAGAAATGGGCACAGGAGTCCGCACCAGCCTGCCCATGGTGGTCGCCGACGAGATGGAAGCGCGCTGGGACCGCGTAAAGGTCATCCAGGCGCAGGCCGATGAAGTGCGCTATGGGAACCAGAATGTGGATGGTTCGCGAAGCGTGCGCCACTTCCTGATGCCCATGCGGCGCGTCGGAGCGGCGGCCCGGCAGATGCTGGAGGCAGCAGCCGCGGCGCGGTGGTCCGTTCCGCTTGCCGAAGTCAAGGCGGTTCAGCATGAGGTGCTGCACCCGCCGTCCGGGCGCCGTTTGGCATACGGCGAGCTTGCCGCCGACGCGGCGCGGCAGCCCGTTCCCACCGGCGATGCGCTCAAACTCAAGGACCGCAGTGAGTTCCGCTACATCGGAAAAGACCAGGTCCGGCTCGTAGACCTGGAAGCCATCGGGAAAGGCCAGGCGAGCTACGGCATGGATATGCGCCTGCCCGGCATGGTCTATGCCGTCGTGGCACGCCCGCCTGTCGTCGGAGGCAAGCTGCGTCGCTTCGACAGCACTCGGGCGCTGGCCGTTCCCGGGGTGCTGAAGGTCGTGGAAATCCCCCCGATGCAAGGCGCTCCGGCATTCCAGCCCTTAGGCGGCGTCGCGGTCGTCGCGCGTAACACCTGGGCCGCCCGGCAGGGCCGCGATGCGCTGGAAATCGAATGGGACGACGGACCTAACGGCGGCTACGACTCGGCCGCCTATCACCAGGCGCTGGAGTCGGCTGCACGTGAATCCGGCAAGGCGATACGCAATCAAGGCGACGTGGCACAAGTCTGGGCGAAAGCTCCCGAAACCGAGCGCCTGGCCGCTGAATACTATGTACCCCATCTGGCCCACGCTTCGATGGAACCGCCGGTAGCCACCGTCCAGATAAAAGGCGGCAACGCCGAAGTCTGGACCTCTATTCAGAACCCCATCGCCGCGCGAGATGCGGTGGCGGCCCGACTGAAGCTGGACCCCGCCAAGGTCAAGGTAAATGTCCTGCTGCTGGGGGGAGGGTTTGGCCGCAAGTCCAAGCCCGACTTCGTGGACGAGGCCGCCATTGTCGCCCACGCCATGCCCGAAGGCACGCCGGTCAAGCTGGTGTGGACGCGCGAAGACGACATTCACCATGATTATCTGCACACCGTGTCGGTCGAGCGCTTGGAGGCCGTCCTGGACAAGAACGGACAAGTCCAATCATGGCTGCACCGCAGCGCCGCTCCCACCATCGCCTCTCTCTTCTCCGAGGGAGCCAAGGGCCAGCAGATGTTCGAGTCGGCAATGTCGGCCATCAACATGCCGTACCGCATTCCGAACGTCCGGGTGGAAACTGCCGAAGTAGAGGCCCATGCCCGCATCGGATGGTTCCGCTCGGTCGCCAACATCCCTCATGCCTTCGCGGCGCAATGCTTCATTGCCGAATTGGCCGAGCGCGCGGGCAAGGATCCCAAGGATTTCGCGCTTGACCTTATCGGTCCGGCGCGTCAAATCGATCCGGGCACGTTGGCCGACACCTGGAATTACTCGGAATCGCCCGAACGCTACCCTTACGACACGGGCCGCCTGCGCGGCGTGATCGAAGCCGCGTGCAAAGGAGCCGAATGGGGCCGGACACTGCCCAAGGGCCATGGCCTTGGCCTGGCATTCTGCTATAGCTTCATGAGCTACACAGCCACCGTGGTCGAGGTGGCCGTAGACGAGAAGGGCGAGGTACGCATCGTTGCTGTCGACATGGCGATGGACTGCGGCCCGCAGATCAACCCCGAACGCATTCGCGCGCAAATGGAAGGCGGCGCCATCATGGGCCTGAGCCTTGCGCTCACCAGCGAAATCACCTTCGAGAAAGGCCGCGTGAAGCAAAGCAATTTCCATGATTACGAAGTGCTGCGCCACAATGCGTCGCCGCGAGTGATCCGAACGCATCTGGTCAACGACGATCACGCTCTGCCCCCCGGCGGCGTGGGCGAACCGCCGGTTCCGCCCGTGGCGCCTGCGCTATGCAATGCCATATTCGCCGCAACCGGAAAGCGGATTCGCAATCTGCCCGTGCGCAGAGTCGCCTGACGGCACGCACATGGAACCACCTACCGTCAGCGTGGAAACTGTCGACGTTCGTGTATTGCGAGAAGCCCGGTCGTGGCATGCCGAGGGGCACCGGCTGCTGCTGGCTACGGTCGTCAAGACCTGGGGATCTTCTCCGCGCCCTGTCGGCTCCATGATGGCGCTGCGTGAGGACGGGCGCTGCGTCGGGTCCGTATCCGGCGGCTGCATCGAAGACGATCTGGTTCACCGATACACCCGCGCCTATGGCGACGGCGCCATTGCGCAAAGCACTCCCGAACTGGTGCGCTATGGGATTACAACCGACGAAGCGCACCGGTTCGGCCTGCCTTGCGGCGGCACGCTGGAGCTCCTGCTGGAGTTTCAACCGGATTTCGAAACGCTTGACGCCCTGGTACGGCGGCTTGAATCTGGGCAACTCATCCGGCGCAGCATCTGCGTAGCCACGGGTGCGGTGACATTGACCCCTGCTTTGGCGCCAGAGGCGGTGCAGTTCGATGGCGTGACGTTCTCCTGCACCCTGGGGCCGCAGTACCGAATGCTGCTCATCGGCGCCGGCGTATTGGCGGAATACCTGGCCACCATGGCCCTGTTCAATGACTTTTCAGTGACGGTGTGCGACCCGCGGATTGAACACCAGGGCAACTGGTCCGTGCCGGGCGTACATATCACCCGTGACATGCCTGATGATGCCGTGCTCGCCCTTGAGCCCGACACGCGCACCTGCATCGTCGCCCTTAGCCACGATCCCAAGCTGGACGATCTTGCGCTCTTGGAAGCGCTTCACAGCCCCGCCTTCTACGTAGGCGCCATCGGCTCGCGCCGCAACACAAATAGCCGCAGGGAGCGCTTCATTGAGCACTTTGGCGAAACCGCCACCTCTCTGGAGCGATTACATGCGCCGGTCGGCATCTATATTGGCAGCCGGACCCCAGCCGAGATCGCTGTAAGCATCATGGCAGAGATCCTCGCGATCAAGAACGGGGTTGCTCTACCGGCCGCGCTCTCCGTCGAACAGGCAAAACGCCAGCAGACAACCTCCGTCGCCTGATACATGATCCGGTCGCCATTCTTCGGGATCGGGACGGCCATCACGCTGCTGACGGTTGGAGCTGTCGCGGCGCTTCACGCCCGCGATGCCTTGATTCGGCGATCACAGGTAGCGCTGGACAATCTTACGGAACCGGCGGACGGCTCCGCCGCGGCTCCGAGAATGTAATGCATCCACTCCCTTGCAATGTGCTCGCTGCCAATGACCAACTCGTCCCTACCGGTCATTCTCAGTAATTCCGGCGCACAATCACGCGGGTGCCAACTTTCTGAGATCATCATGCAAGCCATCATTGCCGCCTTGACCTGTGCCGTGTTCGTCGTGCTGTCGCTATGGCACATCTATTGGGCCCTGGGCGGTCGCGTGGCCTACCTGATCGCCTTGCCTGTTAAAGACGGAAAGCCCCTGTTTCGGCCGTCTGCTCTGGGGACATTCGTGGTGGGTTTGGCATTGATGGCGTTTGCCGGGCTCGTTGCGGTCAACGCGGGCTTACTGAGCACACTTGGCGCGCCGACCTGGCTACGCTGGGTTGGCGCTGTGCTGGCGCTGGCTCTGCTGGGGCGGGCCATTGGTGACTTCCGCTACGTGGGATTGTTCAAGCGATTTGGCGGCGAGCCCTTCGCCCGGCTGGACACGCGCGTGTTTTCACCACTGTGCCTGCTGCTGGCCGCCGGCGTGGCGGCCACTGTCTGGCAGGGATGAGAGAGTAACGGGTCAGCGGCGCTCGGCCACAAACAGACGTTCAGTTTCGTGGCAAACTTTGATAATAAATACCTCGCATCGGAAACTATGACGCTGTCGTTTTCCCTTAAATATTTCTCGGCGCAGGCCATGCGCTGGACATTCCTCCCGTTAGCCCTTCTGGCCAGTGTCGGCTGCGGCGCGAACGACGGCAATACTGCGGCCGGGGTTCGTGCTCCTGCCAACGCATCCGCGCCACCGCTGCGCAAGCTGAACCCCGCGCCGACACAGGCCTATGAGATACGACTGACACTTTCCAATGCGTCGGATCTCTCAAGCGCAGCCGACGGCAAATCGCCGTTTACGGTAGTAGAGGGCACTTTGCAGTTCGACGCCAGCAACGGCGCCCGCTGTGGAAAATCCAACGCCCTGTCCGGCCACGTGCCGACATTGTCCAGCCACGAACCGTTCCGCCTTTCCCGTATATCCGCTACCGAGTACGTGGGCACCGTGTATGCCGACCTGCTGCTCAATGAGGACTATTACGGGCGCGGGGTATGCCATTGGGCATTGACGGAGGCCCGCGTCGCTTTGCAAGCGCGGGCGGACATCGCCGATACGCGATTCGTAGCCGGGCTGCCTGCGAAAAAAGCGTTCGCGGGCGATACACAGGCGCGCTATTTCTGGAAAGGGTATTACCCCCGCTTCGGGCAGGGGCAACATACCGATTATGGAAGGGAACAACTCGACGCCGTACCGGCCGACAAACGTAGCGAGTTCTTCACCATGACACTCACGGCCAGGAAGATCGCTGGCGACGTTCAACGCAAGTGAATGCAGAACGGAGGGAACTGGTCCCGTTTTCAGGGCGGCCCGGGCACTGGCGGCCCCCCGCTTTCAATGATTGGTCCTTGCCCTGAACCCAGGGCGCTAGCCTGTGCTCCTCGATGGCTCCGAGCCGCAGGGCGCCTGGGTTTCTGATACATTGACGCCCAAAATAAATAAATGCGAGCACTTCGCGGCCAGATTTGCGTCGGGGAAGTTATCGGCACGTGGAGAGCTCTTCCGATGGCGTGCCCGTCAAAAAGCACCCATCTCTCAACGATGGAACCTTGGGATAACAGTCAAAATGAGAAAATTAGCACTGCTTGTCGTCTTGTCATCACTACTCGCGGGATGTACCTCTGGACAGATGAACATGCTGATGGGCACTCGGAACAAAACCTACAACGACGTCAATGCACCTTGGGTCGGCAGCACGGAAGAGCAATTGATTTCCAAGTGGGGACCGCCCAAAAAGAGCTATACGCTTGAAAGCGGCGCAAAAATCATTTCGTACGAAGAGATCTGGGGCCCAGTCTCCGCATACCACGTATGCATAGAGAAATTCATGATCGAAAAGGGTGTCGTGACCAAATGGGGGATTTCGGATTGCCCAAAACGCATTTCGGGCACGCTACCGAAAGACACCCCTACTCCACAACCGACCCTGTAGGGCGAGCGTCCCGAAACTATTCGGAACACAGCTGGAAGCCGGGGTTCCTGACAGACACGCAACTGCCGAACGGCCGCTTCGGGTCGAGAGCCGGCGTCCGCATGGGTCAACTCCCGGCCAGAGGCGGTCGTTCAATAAGCTTCCGGGGTCGACGGCTTCAGGCTACAGTCGCTCGTTGAGATCGATCGATGAAGGATTGGTTATGCCCGACGTAGGCCCGCTTAGCAATGACACCGCGTTGTACAGAACGTTGTTGGAGTCGACCAAGGCAATTCCGTGGAAGATCGATTGGGCCACCATGAAATTCGCCTATATCGGCCCCCAGATTGAGGCGCTGCTGGGCTGGAGCACTGATAGTTGGGTGAGCGTGGAGGACTGGGCCATGCGCATGCATCCCGAGGACCGCGAATATGTGGCGAATTTCTGCGTCACCCAATCGCAGGCCGGCGTCGACCACGAGGCGGACTACCGGGCGCTGACCAAGGACAACGGCTACGTGTGGATTCGCGACGTGGTGCACGTAGTGCGCAATGACAAAGGCGAAACCGAAGCACTGATCGGCTTCATGTTTGACATCACCGAACGCAAGAAGACCGAGGAAAAGCTGCTGAGCTTGCAAAAAGAGTTGGAAGTGCTGTCCTTCAAGGATGGCTTGACGAATATTGCCAACCGGCGTCGCTTTGATAGTAGTTTCGAATTGGAATGGGACCGTGCGCAGAGCGAAGGCCAACCCCTGTCCATATTGTTGCTCGACGTCGATTTTTTCAAGCAATACAACGATTTGTATGGCCACACTCAGGGTGACAAGTGCTTGGTGGATATCGCTCAGACGCTGAGTCTGGCACTGGATGGCCCTCGCGATCTTGTTGCGCGCTACGGTGGTGAAGAGTTTGTCGTGCTGCTGCCCGAAGCCGATGCCGAAGTGGCGCTGAAAGTCGCTGAACGCTGCCAACGATTGCTCCAGAAGAAGTCCATCGTGCATGCGCTGTCGCCGCATGGCAGGCAAATCACTGTCAGCATAGGAGCGGGCACCGTGATGCCAGATGGGCAGATAGCGCGTGCTGGCTTCATCAAAGCCGTGGATCAGCAGCTCTATGCGGCCAAGAACAACGGGCGCCACCGCATAGAGCATGTGCAGTTGGAAGATAGGGCCCTTCCAAGTTGACCTGGGGCTCTCCAATCCCGAAGGCGTCCTATTCGGCTTTCCCGCGGGTGAACCAGCGTAAATAGGCATTGTCGCGGCTGGCCGTCGCCAGTGCGGCCGCGTTGCGGGCCCATTCGTTTCGATCCCCTTCATAGGCCGCCAACGCACTTTGGTAGAACAAATCCAGCACGTTGCGCTCGCGATCGATTTCCCGCGTCAATTCAGCATCCGCCCGACCCAATGGCGGTTGGCCTCTTGCGGAAAGCAAGGCCGGCAATGTACGGACGACTTCGCGCGGCCGTACCCAGGTCGCGTATTCGATCGCTGGCCGGTCATCGGTGACGGGAGGCGTCTGGCCGGCAAAGCGCGCCAGGCCGTCGCGGTCGGTGACCCAAAGGGCCAGTAGCGCGGCCGGCGACGCGATACCGACCTCGGCAAGCGCGGTTTTCACGTTGGGGGCGGTGAATCTGGCCGCGATGCGGGCGGGATCCAACGGCAGCGGGGCCATCGAACCCACCATCAGCATTTCATGGAACTCGGTCGTCCAAAGGGATGCGTGCGGGAACACGTTGATGAAACTGGCGACCAGCGCGCGGGTGTCTTCCAGATTCTGCGTGGGCAGCGGCAGCCACTGAGCGACGATGCCTTGGGGGTTCAGCCGCGCGGCCGCAAGGGAATAGAAATCCTGCGAGTAGAGATTGACGACGCCCGCGGCCGATGGCGGAGGCGGCTCGAGGGTGATGAGGTCATAGCGCTCGGCGCTGCCCAACAGTTCCCGCCGCCCGTCTTTCAGCCGTACTTCCAGGCCCGGGTCTGTCGATGCGCCATAGCTGCCCTTGAACAGAGGCGCGGCGTGAAGCACGCCGGGAAGCAGTTCGGCGACCACCCTGCGTTCCAGGCCGGGATAGCGCGACAATGCGCCCGCCGTGATACCGGTGCCGTAGCCGATCACCAAGGCGGAGCGGGGTTCACCGGCGTGCACGATCAACGGCAATAGCGCTTGCAAGCGCATATAGCGCAGCGACGGCATCGCGTCGCCGGAGTTGGACACGCCCTGGATATACAGGCGATGGAAACGCTGGTCGCCCTTCCCTTGCTGGACCACCGCGACCGTGCCGCCGTGGTTCTCTTCGTAAAAGACCAAATTGCCGCCTTGCGCGCCCGGCAAGAGGCGGGCCAGGTGATCGACCGGCACGGCAATGCCCAAGATGACAGCCGCGCCCGCGAATGCCACGCCCAGGCCCTTTGCCAACGGCGATGCCGACTGCGCGCGCCATATTGCCGCAACGCCGATGCAGCAGGCGATGACCGTCAACAACGCCAGGCTGCGCACCGTGCCAAGGTAAGGCAGCAACAGGAACCCTGTCACCGCCGTTCCGGCGATGCCGCCCAGCGTGTTCGAGGCCAGCACCGCGCCCGCGCCCTGCCCTCGGCGCTCCGGCGGCACGGCGATGCGCAATACGGCGGGAAAGGCCGCGCCCAGCAGCAACGTAGGCAACAGCACGACGGCGCTAGCCGCCACGGCGAACCGTCCGCTCATGCCGGCCATATCGCTTTCGGTCCAGCGCAGGATGGACGCCTCGGCCAGGCTTTGAGCGCTGATCAACCAGCGTCCCAGCAGCGCAGCTTCGACCAAGGCGATCAAGCCCGCGCCAGCCACGAGGAACCCGAAAACGCGCCAAGGGTCGCCCAGCCAGCGTTCGCATCGGGCGTATAGCGCCGCACCCGCCGCCAAGCCGGCAAGATAGACCGCCAGCACGATCGAGAACGCGAATGCCCGCGTGCTCATGAACGGCACCACCATCTGCGACCAAAGCACTTCATAACCCATGGCCACCGCGCCCGCGGCCGCGTAAAGCCCCAGCGCCGCCCACGCTTCGCGAGGCAAGGCCAGCGCTGGCGATTTCACGCTTGGCGGCAGCGCTTCGCCAGCGGCGGGCCGGGATTTCCGGTCCAGCGACCAGGCGCCCAGCGCGGCTGCCAAGTTCAGGCTGGCAGCCGCCCACGCCGCACCGCGCACGCCAAGCGCGGGGATCAAGAGAAAAGCGGGAAGCAATGCGCCGATGATCGCGCCGCCCGTATTGGCGGCATAGAGCGCGGCGCCTGCCCGGCCGACCCGCCCCGCGCCGGTTGCACGCAGCAGGACCGGCAAGGTGCCGCCCATGAAGAACGGTGCAATGCCGACGACCAGTACGACGGCAAGCCACGCCAGCAATGGGCTGAATGCCTCGCCGCGTGCAAAAGCTGGCGCACCGAACGCCAACAGAACGGTCACGCCAACGCCCAGGGCTGCGATGGCCACTTCAATTCCCGCGTACAGCAGGAACGGCCTTGCGGACTGGTCCGCCCGGCGTCCCAGCACCCAGCTGCCCGCAGCCAGCCCCAAAAAGAATGCACCGACCGCAGCCGCGATCGCGTGCACTTCGACACCAACGATCAACGAAAGCTGTTTGATCCAGATAATCTGGAAGATCAAGGACGCCACGCCGGACAAGGCCAACAGCGCTGCCGCCGGCCACAAGGCCGTGCGTGGAAGCGAGGCCGCCCCTGCCGCAGGAATCGCGTTCAACGGGCGCGCGGATGCATTCATTGTGTTGTCCTCCTAGGGGCCCGCCAAATTAGCAGGGGCAGGCGCAGCCACAAAGCCGCGCCCCGCCCCATGCTGCCTTACTTACCCTGCTTTTTCGCTTGCTGCTCGAAGTACTCTTCGATCTTCTTGTCCACTTCCTTCTGCACCTGATCGGTACTGAAGCTGGGCGGATTCTGGCTGGGCGGCCAATCGATGAAGGTCTCCAGGAACGACCCGGCCTTCGCAGAGCCGATAAACGCCAGGTAGGCGTTCTTCGTTATCCAGTCGTTGTACTGATCGGAAACGATGTCGGCGCGTTCATACGGGTCCATGCGCAGGTTGAACACCTTGGGCACGCGCAGGCAGACGAACGGCTCCTTCCACACCGCGAATCCGCCAGGCGACTTCTGTTCGCAGAACACAACCTTCCAGTTCTCGAACCGCATGGCGACCAGCAAGCCGTCATCGTTGAAGTAGTAGAAGTCCTCGCGCGCGCTCTTGTCGCTCTTGCCGGTCAGGTACGCCAGTTGGTTGTAGCCGTCCAGGTGCACCTTGAAGTCCCGATTGGCGCCGTTAGGCCGCCATCCCTTGAGCAACCGTTCCTTCACCCCATCGTCGCCAGCGGCGGCCAACAGCGTCGGGAACCAATCCATGCCCGAGACGATGTCGTTCTTGATCGTGCCCGGCTCGATGTGCCCCGGCCATCGGATCATCGCCGGAACGCGGAAGGCACCCTCCCAGTTGGTGTCCTTCTCGCTGCGGAATGGCGTGGTGGCCGCATCGGGCCAACTGAACTGGTTGGGCCCGTTGTCCGTCGTGTAGATCACGATCGTGTCCTTGGCAATGCCCAAGTCGTCCAGTTTCTTCAGCAGCTTGCCGACATCCTGGTCATGCTCCCACATGCCGTCAGCGTAGTCGTTGCCTGCCATGCCGCTCTTGCCCCGGTGTTCAGGCCGGATATGGGTGAACAGGTGCATGCGGGTGGTGTTCATCCAGAGGAAGAAGGGCTTGTCCGCCTTGCCGTGCTTGTCCAGATAATCCAGCGCCGCACCCACGGTCTCATCGTCGATGGTTTCCATGCGTTTGGTCGTCAGCGCACCGGTGTCCTCGATCTTGCCGTCCGCCGACGCCTTGATCACGCCACGCGGCATATAGGCCTTGATGACGGGATCCTTGGAATCCTTGGGGAAGTAAGGACGTTCCGGTTCCTCTTCAGCGTTCAAGTGATACAGGTTGCCGAAGAACTCGTCGAAACCATGCTTGGTCGGCAGATACTCGTCGCGGTCGCCCAGGTGGTTCTTGCCGAATTGCGCCGTGTTGTAGCCTTGTCCCTTCAAGGCCTGCGCAATCGTGATGTCGCGGTCCTGCAACCCCACCGGTGCACCCGGGATGCCGACCTTCGACAAGCCGGTACGGCGGGCAGACTGACCGGTGATGAATGTGGAACGACCTGCCGTGCAACTGTTTTCGGCGTAGTAGTCGGTGAAGATCGCGCCCTCGTTGGCGATGCGGTCGATATTGGGCGTCCTGTAGCCCACGACTCCTTTCGTGTACGCGCTGATGTTGCCCTGCCCGATGTCATCACCAAAGATCACGAGGATATTCGGCTTCTTGCCTGACGTTTGCTCCTGAGGGCTAGATTGCGCATTCTGGGCCTGTGCGTATGCACCTCCCATCACCGCAAGTCCGCTCGCGGCCACCAGCGCCGCGCCCAACCATCGTCTTGCTTTCATGACTGCTCTCCTCGCCCACAAGGGCCATGTACTCCCAAGTCACGCTTGCTCAAGGCTTTTCGAACTCGTATATCTGTTTCCACTCCGTCTTCATGTCGACAACCGTCCATCCGCTGCGCTGCGCTTCGTCCAGCGCGCGGTCCAATCGCCCGACGCTGGAATCCCGGTCATAGGCCCATTCGCGCTGCGCGTCGGTATGGTGAACAATTCCCGCGAAGCGCTTGCCCGCGCCAGCGGTCGTCCACTGCAACATCTGAAGGTCGCCATCGGAATTGCCGAAGGCCAATAACGGGCGGCGGCCGATATAGCGTTGGATGGCCACCGGTTTTCCCGGGCCGTCGTCGTTGAATTCGAGCTTGCCCTGACGCCAGAGCACCGGCTTGTCGTCGCGCATTTCAAACGTCGTGGCGAATCCGCTGCCGATGACCTGCTCTGGCGGCACACCGTAGGCGGCCTGCGCCCACGGACGCATGAACTCGGTTTCGCCGCCCGACACGATGTAGGTCTTGAAGCCGTTCGCGCGCAAGTAATCCAGCAGTTCGCGCATCGGCAAGTAAGTCATGGAGGTATACGGCTGATTGAAGCGCGGATGCCGTGCCGTCGCAGTCCACCGGGTCACGCTTTGCGTGAAATCGTCAACGGTCATGCTGGTGTGCGTCGCGCCCACGATCTTCAGCAGGCCTTCCTGCCCGGCTTTGGCCAGGGCGGCCTTGTCGCCTTCGATCGCCGCTTTGAACGGCTGGCGCTTGGCCCATTCAGGGTGCGCCGGCGCCATCTCCTTGAGCCGGTCCAACGCGAACAGCATCTGAAAATACAGCGGCTGCTCCGACCACAGCGTGCCATCGTTGTCGAACACCGCAATGCGCTCATCGGCCGCGACGAAGTCCGGGCTGCCGGGCTGTGTCACCGCATGGACAAAATCCACGATGGCGCTACGCGACGGCCCCTCGTTCCACGAAGGCAGATCCGCTTGCGTGGGGGATGCCTTCTGCGGCGAGGCACAGGCCGTCAACATCAGCGCGATGGCAGCCGAAGCCAGCAATGCCGCCCAGCCGCCATGCCGTCCTTCAGTCGTTTGCTTCATCATTGGCTTCCTTGCGCGTCTTGCGCCGTTGCTGTTCGCTCTGCCTGGGCCGGATTCAAATCGCGCGGCAAGGCATGCGCGGACACCGGCGCATGCGTCTTCCGCCAGGCCTGTCTCCACTGAGCCGATGACGTGGCGAGCAGGCCACGCCATGCTGAAGCGGGCTGCGGCGCGTCATAGGCGTCTTGCAAAACGGCCGCTACCGTCTGCCGCGGGGCCTGGCCCAACGGCGCCACGGCCGTGCGCAGGTCCTGCGCGCCCGTCGCCACCCGCAGCCAGCGATAGAACGCGCCAAGCGATGCTGTCTGCCCGCGCGCTTCGCGCTTCCAGGCTCGCCAATGCCAGGCTTCGCTTGCCCGATGGGCGGCAGCCGCATGCGCCACACGGCCACGCAACGCCATGGCAAGACGCCGCCACCAGGGCCAGGTCAGCCACAAGGCGGCGAAGACGGCCAGCAGCCCTGCTCCCCACGCCAGCCAAGCGGTTGGAATGACCCAGCGAAGTCCGTGGCGCAATCGAGCCAGGTCTTCCGCAAGCGAAAACGGCGGCGTGACGGCGGGTGCTGGCGCCACCGTGAATTCCCGTCCCGGCAGTTCCGATTTGGCGGGTTGGCCGGTCGTGCCATCGCGCCATCCCACGGTCAGCGGCGGCAGGCGGAACGTACCGGCCGCCTGCGCGACGTAATCCGCGCGGTCAATCCGCTGACCGCCGACGAAGCCGCCCCGGCCGTCGTTCAAGGCGGTCACTTCGGGTTCGCGCGGGTAGCGTTTGAACCCCGGCAGGTCTGGCAGCGCCACGGCGGGCAGCAGCATCGCCTGCACGCCCTCGGCCCGCTGCGTGACGGATCGCGTGATCCGCCCACCCACGATCAACGGGTCGGGCGCTATCGAGTAGTCCTGGGTCACTTCCATTTTTCCGGCCGCCACGGCCTGCCCTGCCGCCGCCTGGGGCAGCACGGAAAAAGAAACGGGTTTGCTCGTTCCCGATGCCAACTGGCCGCCAGGGCCTATCTTGGCCGTCACCGACAAGGCCGGCACTTGCATGGCGCCCGCGGCGGTCGGGCTGAGCACATAGGTGTAGCGCACACCGCTATAGGACACGCCGCCGACGGTATCGCGCACCAGTTCGCCTTCGCCTTGTGGCGGCGTCACCAGGGCGCCCGGGATATCAAGCGCCGGCAATACTGGCGGTTGCGTGAACCAAGTCGGGGTCAGGACCTCAAGCTGCAAGCGCAGCGTCATGCCCGCGCGCACTTCAGCTGGCGCCTGCAAGCTTGCGGTGACGCGCAAGGCCGGCGCATCTTGCGCGGCCGCCGCGCCGAACAAGCCGAACAAGCCGAATAAGCCGAAGAGGCCAACAAGACCCGATAGGCCAAACCAGCCGAAGGGGCCCCGTGCCAGGAACCAAAGCACCCGATGCATGCGGATCATGGGCGCCCCCCCGCCGCTGCGTCTTCGACAGCGAACCTGCCGCGCAGGAAGCGCGTCGGCGACAACGTCAGGTTGCGCAACCACACGTCTTCGGACGCGGCCTGGGCGACAGGGGCAGCGACCATCTTGCCCGTCTGTGCCGTCTTGTCCACGATCGTCTGATCCGGCGGTTCGGCCTGATCACCCTGCTGTTCCTGGCTCATCGCCGCCAACAATCGCTCTACGATGCCACGGTTGATGGCGGCGGCCTCCCAGCCAGGAGACAAAGCCAAGGCACGGTCATAGGCGGCCAGTGCGGCGTCGTATTGCCGGAGGCGCGTCTGGGTATTGGCCACGTAGAAAGCGCCCTCGGGGGTTTCCATCTTTGAAAACGCGGCCAAGGCGTCGGTGTACTTGCCTGCCTGATAGGCAGCCCGCCCTTTCCAATACGGATCTTGGAACAGCGTTGCGGCTTCTTCGAAACGGCCTTTGTCGAATGCCATGCGCCCCTGCTGGTCGGCCGTCAGGAATGCATCGGCCAGCGGGTTGGCGCGCGATTCGGCGGGCGCACCCACCGATACGGCAATCAGGATCGCCGCCGTCCACGCCACATTCCAACCGCGCCGCACGGCCAACAATGCCAGCAAACCCAGCGGCCAGCAGAGCCAATAGCCGGCATCCTTCCAGTGAATCGCGCCGGACTGCGCATCCTGCACGGCCTGGAAATGCTGCTGGGCGTGGAGCGTGATCCAATCCAGATCATCGGAGGTGATGGAAAGACTGCCCAGCGGTGCGCCGGCCGCTCGCGCCAGGCCTTGCAGCGCGTCCCGATCCAAGCCTGATTGCCCCACTGCCATGACCAGCACTTGCAAGTCGGCAGCCGCTTGCGCACGCTGGCGTACGGCGTCCAGGCTTGCCGCATCGGCGCTGTCGGTCAGCAACAGCAATGTGCCGCCGGCGCGTTCGGCCGCCAGCACCTGCGCCGCCAGCGCGATCGCGCCCGCGGCGTCTCGCCCTTGCGGGCCGATCAGGTCAGATGCCAACGCCTGGGTGAAGAGGTCCAGCAGGTTCGTGTCGTCGGTAGGCGGCAACACCAGGTGGCTACTGCCCGCATAGGCGATCAGCCCCGTTTTGGCGCCGACGCGACGGGCAGCCAGATCGCGCACCAGGTGCTTGGCCGCTTCCAGCCGCGTAGGCGGAACGTCAGCGCCATCCATGGACGGTCCCAGGGCGACGGCCACGATCAGCGGCGCGACATTGTCTAGAAACTCGGGCTGGTCGCGATGCCACGCCGGTCCTGCGGCGGCGACGGACCCGATGGCCAGGATCAGTGCCAGCGCGTCGATCGGGCGCGGCCCGCGGCTACCGGGAGAACGCACGATCAAATAGGGCAACAGCACGGGAGAAATCCGGCTGTCGCGCCCCGCAGCCTCCCCTTCGCCCCGGCGCATCCACCAGGCCAGCGCTGCCGCAAGCAGGCCCACCAGCCACCAGGGTCGCAGGAAGTGGAAGGCGCTCAGGTCGAGGTCCATGCCCCCTCCTTTTCCGTCTGCCCTATCTGCGGGCCCGGTGCGCGGCGCGATCGCCACCCGGAGATGGCGGCCACGCCGTGCCAGACGGCCAGCAGGCAAAGGGCCAGCCCGAGCGGCAACCAGAAATAGTCGCGCTTGGGTTGATGGCGCAACGTCTTGACCTCCTGCGGCGTGATGCGGTCCAGCGTGGCGTACACCGATTGCAGGCTCTTCAGATCTTCGGCCTTGAAGAATTGGCCGCCGGTCGCGCGCGCGATTCCTTGCAGCACGCCGAAGTCCACACGGTCTTCGCCGGTTGCGGCCGGATCGCCGATGCCGATGGTATGCACGATGATGTGGTGCTGGGCCGCCAGCGCAGCGGCGCGCGCAGGCGGTACGGCGCTTCCGGTGTCATTGCCATCTGTCAACAGGATCAACACCTTATCGCGCTCCTTCGCGGCGTCCAGCATCCGTATGCCCAGACCGATGGCGTCGCCCATGGCCGTGTTGGGACCTGCCATGCCCACCGCCGTGCGGTCCAGCAACAGGCTCAGCGCGGCGTGGTCGCCCGTCAGCGGCGCCTGCGGATACGCGCTGGTGCCAAACACGATCAATCCCAGCCTGTCGTCCTTCCGTTTGGCGATGAAGTCCGCGACCACGGTCTTGACGGCTTTCCATCTTGATTCGGGCTGCCCCTGGGCATCCCGAAAGTCGGCGGTGTCCATCGACTGCGAAATGTCCACGGCCAGCAGGACATCGCGAACGGCTTCGGTGTGCGTCAGCGGCGGTTCAACCCATTGCGGACGGGCCAGCGCCAGCACCATCAGCAGCCAGACCGCGACATTCAGCCATAGCTGGCCAGCGCTGGCCCGCACGCCCGGCCGCGACGGGGACTGCCCCGTGATCGCGGCGACGGAATCGAAGAACGGCACGCGCAGCGCGTTGCGCTGCTGGACATAGGCGGGCAGCCAGCGATAGGCGGCCAGCGCCAGCGGCGCGGCGGCGAGCAACCAGGGATATTCAAGCCGCCACATGATGCTTTACCATCCACTCGCGGCTTGCGTGGATCAATTGCGAAAGCGTTGCGCTGTCCAGCCGGCGCACCGCCTCGTCCGGCGCATACGCCAGCAATCGCATCAATTCGGAGGAGTGCTTTGGAAAGCCGTGCGGCACGGCGCGCTCCAGGTAGGCCAACCAGGCCTCGCCACTCAGCGAGGCCACGCCGACGCGCCCATCCGGCGGCTGTGCCGCCAGCGCCGCCCGCTTGAGCAGCGCCGGCAGGCCGCGCACCGCCAACGGATCGCTTGAAACCTCCTGCTCGAGTTGCCGCAACGCCTTCAGCCCCTGACGGCGGTATAGATTGCGCCGATGGCGGCGCCAAACGACCACTCCTGCCCATGCGCCGCCAACCACCGCGACGACGGCCAGCACGGCCCACCCCCAAGTCTGGGGCCAGTAGGACACGGCTGCCGGCAACGGCAGTTCGCGCAACTGGGCCAGGCCTGGCAGCGCGTCGCTCATCCCCGGACCCCTTGTCTCTGCGGCGCAACCGATGCCGTCGCCTGTTTGCCGAGCTCGCGGCGTAACTGCGGCAGTTCATCTTCCGCCGTGTCGACGGTCAGCAATGGCACGCGGCTGCGGCGCAGCAGTTCCGCCACCTGGCGAAGGCGGTTGCTGAAGAAATGCGCCAGCGGTTCGCGTTCGCGCTGCCGGCCCACCGCGACTTCCAGCTGTAGTTCGCCCTGCGTGACCACCAGCCGTCCGGAACGGGGCAGGTGCTGCGCCATGGGATCGAACACCAGCATGGCCAGCACGTCGTTGTGGGCGGCCAGCAGACGCAGCGTGCGCAGTGTCTCCTCGTCGGCGCCGGCGAAATCACTGATGATGCAGACCAGGCAATCATGCGGCGCATTCAGCAACGCGCCGCGTAATGCGCGGTTCAGGCCTTGCGCGGCCGGTGCATCCGGCTGGTCCGCAGACAGGTTGGCATTCGTCCGGACGACTTCGGCGAGCAATGCGCGGACCCGGTCGCGGCTGCGCAACGGCTTGAAAGCCCTTACCCCTGCGTCGTCGAACACCAGGCCGCCGACGCGGTCCCCTCCCCGATAGGCGATCCAGGCCGCAATCGCCGCAAGCCGCGCCGCCACGGCGCACTTGAATGCGCGCACCGATCCAAAATACATGCTCATGCGCTGATCGACGACGATCATCACCGGGCGGTCCCGTTCTTCGGTATACGAGCGCACAAAAGGCTTGCCGTAGCGCAAGGACGCGCGCAGATCCAGGCGTCGCAGGTCGTCGCCGGCCACGTAGCGCCGAAGCTCGGCGAAGTCCAGCCCTCGGCCCCGCAGCCGTGACCCGTGCGGGCCGGCAAGCACGCTGCTGAGCGGCTGGTTTGCCAGGAACGACAATCCGCTCGCGGCGGCCTCCAGCGCGATCAGCTCGGACAACGGCGGGTGGACGGGGTGCGGCATGCGGTTCATGGTGACCTCTATGCCGGCACGGCGACCACATCCAGGACTCGGTCGATCGCCTGGTCGGCCGTAATTCCGTCCGCCACCGCGTCGTACGAGAGATGCAAGCGATGGCGCAGCACCGCGTGCGCAACCGCGCGCACATCGTCCGGCGCACTGAAGTCGGCATTCTCCAGCCATGCATGCACCCGGGCCGCGCGGTCCAGGGCAATGGCGCCGCGCGGGCTGGCGCCAATTTGAATCCATCGGCCCAGATCCGCGTCGTAGTCAGCGGGCCGGCGCGTGGCGTTCACAAGATCCACCGTATAGCGGTCCACCGCGGGCGCCACACGCACTGCCGCCGCTTCGGCGCGGCAAGCGAACAGCGTCTCCTGCGAAATACGGGCGGCGTCGCTGCGATCGCCCGCGGCAGCACCCTGCGGTGCCTCCCTCAGCAGCGCCAGCATGGCCATTTCATCCTCGGCGCCGGGGTAATCCAACTTGATCTTCATCAGGAAACGGTCCATCTGCGCCTCGGGCAACGGATACGTGCCCTCTTGCTCGATGGGATTCTGCGTCGCCAGCACCATGAACAGCGGGGGCATCTTCCGCGTGTTGCCGCCGACGGTGATCTGCCTTTCCTCCATCGCCTCCAGCAGCGCGGATTGCACCTTTGCCGGCGCCCGGTTGATTTCGTCGGCCAGGATGAGATTGCCGAACAACGGCCCGGCCTGGAACGCGATGTGATTGCGGCCTTCGGCATCCTGCTGGAGCACATCGGCGCCGGTGATGTCCGAAGGCAGCAAATCCGGCGTGAACTGGATGCGGCTCATATCCGCCGCCAGGTGCGCGGCCAGGGCCTTGACCATGCGAGTCTTGGCAAGCCCCGGCAGGCTCTCCAGCAGCACATGCCCGTCGGCCACCAACGCGATCAGCATTTGGCGTATTACCGCTGCCTGCCCCAGGACCTCCTCGGAAATTGCCGCTTCCAACGCCAGAATTCCATCGCGCTGCGCCATGCTTATCCCTTTCGTCAAATGCAAACGAGTACGGCTCGCCGGGATGGCCCCGGCGGGAGGTCAACGGCTGGCGACGTGTCCGAGGCGGCTTTGGGCCTGCTTCCACTGGTCAGGCGTCATCACCGTGCGAAAGCCCAGGTGTGACATCCCGTTCAAGGGGTCGGTGCCCCGCCGCGCGCTGGCCCGATAGCTGATGCAGTAGGTATCGCTGCACAGGAAAGAGCCGCCGCGCGTAACGCGCTTGGGCGCGGAGGCCGGGACGTTTCCGTCATCAGGATCGAAGCTGTCCGCCGGCCCGGCGGGATCCTGTGGGGGCTGGCGGTACTGGGCCTGGATGCGGAATGCATCGGCGCGATACCAATCCGCCGTCCACTGCCAGACGTTCCCCGCCATGTCGTAGAGGCCGTAGGCGTTGGGAGGGAATGAGCCTACCGGCGTCGTGCCGACCTGGATCTTTTCATCCTTGACGACCGGGAACGGCTGTTGTTGCTGTGTGTCCCAGATGTTCGCCATGGGTTTGCCGTTGGGGCTGAGTTCATTGCCCCAGGCATAGGTCGCCTGCTCAAGGCCGCCACGCGCGGCGAACTCCCATTCCGCTTCCGTGGGCAGGCGCTTGCCCGCCCACTTGGCATAGGCCTGCGCATCCTCATACGACACTTGGACCACCGGATGGTCGTCCTTGCCATCGATGTTGCTGCCGGGGCCTTGCGGTTGACGCCAACTTGCGCCGGGTACGAATTGCCACCATCGGGTGTAGTCGCGCAACGACACTTCGGACTCGGACCCCACAAAGACCATGGCGCCCGGCACCAGCAGGCTTTCATCCGGACGCGGCGTGCCCGGGGGCAGCTGGACCTTCAGGTCTTCCCACTTCGGCTTTTGCTCGGCCGTCGTCACATAGCCCGTGGCCTGGACGAAGCGGCGGAATTCGGCGTTCGTGACGTCGTGGGTGTCCATCCAGAAACCGCTGACCCGAACGCTATGCGGGGGCAATTCATTCGGCTGCGAGAGCTTGTGGTTATTGCCCATGAGGAATTCCGCTGGCGGAATCCACGCCATGCCAGCCGGCCCCTGCTTGCCGTCGCCTAGCGTGGCCACCACGGCCGTGGGCTTTGGCGTAAGGCTGACTCCCGCGACGTAGGCGCCCAGCGCGCTGGCGCCAAGAAGAACGCCGGCTATCACTAATCCAACTTTCAGTTGCTGCTTCACGTGCCCCTCCGTACTTCCATGGAAACGAAACGGTTCGCCGATACGCTGGCGCATGGGTATCACGAATTGCTGGTCACACTGAATCGGAAATGCATTCGGCGAGCGCCGACGTAGCCTTGAAATAGCACACGGCCCTGCTTGGCCAGATGATCGATCCACGCTGAAAGCGTGGCGATCCTTGCCCCTGATCCGGTGTGGAAGACGGCCAATGCCATTCCATGTCCGGTCTGTCTCGGGACGGCGGTATCGCACCAAGTCAGAAAAAACGGGGCCAAAGAAACAATCTGAATTTATTCAATATTCTCTTATCTTCTGCCGCATGTCGACAAAAATAATCCGCAGTTTGTGACGACCCAAAAAGCTTTGCCTAAGCGCGCGCGGTAGCGTGTCACACGGCGATTCGCCAAACGCTTACTGCTAACTCGGTGCCACGTTCACCTCGTCCAGTCGTCCCATTTCCAGAACACTGATGGCGAATTTCGACTACTACCGCAATCATCGTTCTTTTCTTATCGTTAGTATTCGCAAAAACTCCTAGGAGTACTGACATGAGCACCCCCGCAAATTTCAACGGCGCCCGTCCGGTCATCGATCCGGATCAAGCCGCCATGCTATTGATCGACCACCAAAGCGGACTGTTCCAGACGATTGGCGACATGCCATTCACCACCGTGCGTTCGCATGCCAGCGCCTTGGCCAAGATGGCCACGCTGACGAAGATGCCGGTGATCACGACCGCTTCGGTGCCGCAGGGCCCCAATGGCCCCCTGATTCCCGAAATTCACAAGAACGCGCCGCATGCCAAGTATGTTGCCCGGCGCGGAGAAATCAATGCCTGGGATAACCCGGAATTCGTGGCAGCAGTCAAGGCAACAGGCCGCAAGCAATTGATCATTGCGGGCACGATCACCAGCGTGTGCATGGCGTTTCCCAGCATCGCCGCCGTGGCCGACGGCTTTCAGGTATTTGCCGTGATCGACGCTTCCGGCACGTATTCCAAGATGGCGCAGGAAATCACACTGGCCCGCGTGGTGCAAGCGGGCGTCGTGCCAATGGATACCGCAGCCGTGGCGTCCGAGCTGCAACGGACGTGGCATCGTGAAGACGCCTTGCAATGGGCGGAACTGTATGGGCACATCTTCCCGTCCTATCAGTTGCTGAGCGAAAGCTACGCTAAAGCCCAGGACGTTCAAAAGAATCAGGAAGTGCTGGATTCCCAGCGCACCTAGGCCAGAAAGCAACACAAGGGCCAAGGCCGGCGTCAGCCGGCCAGCCCTTGCCCTCACCGGCGGAGCGCCACTGCCCCGCCCCACCCCTTTTCTATTCCCTGTGCCGCCTCAATCGTCGCGCAGCATCTGCGCGCGGCAGGCTTCCAGCGCCAGGCCCGCGTCACGCAGCATGAAGTTGACCAAGGTGGTCGACACGCCCAGCATGGATGCGATGTCTCGCTGGGTATGCCCTGACAAGTGATAGAGCTCGAAGGCGCGGCGGGTGCGTTCCGGCAGAAGGTCCAGCGTCGCGACGATCTGGCGCAGGTTCTGGCGCGCGATCGCAATGCGTTCCGGCGTATGCGTGCCGCTGGACACTTCAGCCCCATCGTCTTCCGTGAAGATGTGCGATTCAAGTTGCGCCCTGCGATGGTGATCGATCGAAAGATTGCGCACGGTCTGGTACAGGTAGGCAACCGGCTGGCGCACGTTGAACGTGCAAGTTGCCTCCACGATTTTCAGATAGACCTCTTGAACCACGTCTTCTGCCTGCTCACGCGAACCCAGGATCTTCAAGGCAGCCTGGCGCAGCTTCGTCCGGTAGGCCAGGAAGGTGCTATGCATATCCGGATTCAAGAGTTCGACATTCATGAAGCGTACCTCTTTATGAAACGAATACAAATAGAATTGGTTATCATTCCGATTCAGCTGCGTAGAGTAATGAAGGCAATTGACGCAATTCCGATTCGGGGCAAAGAGTTACATCTTTCACGCCTGCCCGGCTGACTGCCGGGCAGGCACGCGCATTGCGCGGCGGTCAGGCCGGCAGCGCGTCGGCGAGCGTCTTGCCCGCCGTCTCGGCCTGAGGGGCCGAGGGTGACCGCAAGCGGCCGTTTTCCATGTGCAGCAGGCGATCCGCAAGATGGAAATAGCGGTCGTCGTGGGAGATCACCAGCACGGTCTTCCCCATTGCCCGCAACTCGGGCAGTACTTCGCGATAGAACACGTCTTTGAAGATGGGATCCTGGTCAGCGGCCCATTCGTCGAAGATCAGGAACGGCCGGTCTTCCAGATAGGCAACGACCAGGGCCAGCCGCTTGCGCTGCCCTTGTGACAAGGCGCGAGTCGTGAAGGCGCCATCACGCACCTGGACTTTGTGTTGCAGGTGCAGCCGTTGGATCAGCCGGTTGCCCTCCTCGTCCAGATCCGCCCGGCCCGTTTCCAGCAAACGGTCGAACAGATGAAAGTCAGAGAAGATGGCGGTGAAGTATTGGCGGTAGTTGTCGCGGTCGGCGTCCTGAATGGTGCGGCCATTGAGCGTCACCGCCCCGCCTTCTGGTGCGTAAAGGCCGACCAGCAGTTTGGCCAGCGTCGTCTTGCCGCTGCCGTTGCCGCCCACCAGGAATACGATTTCGCCTGCACGGAAGCTAAGGTCGATTGGACCCAACGTGAAGAAGTCATCGCTTTGCTCGTGGTAATAGCGGTGCGAGACCCCGTGCAAGGCCAGCTCGCGCAAGGGTTCGAGCTTGTCTTGCAGCGGCGCGGCCGGCGTTGCGGGCAATTGACTGACGATGCCTTCAATTTGCCGTGCCGACACTTGCGCCAGGTTGGCTCGCGGAATGTTCATCAGCAGCACCTCAAGCGGCGCGACCATGTAGACGAATATCAGCGCGAAGCCCGTCATCACGCGGGTGGAGTCGTCTGCGTCGCCCACCAGCGCGAAGAGCACCAGTCCGATGAAGGCGTAGATCAGGAAATTGCCCCACGATGACGCGGTGACGAAGATGGACATGCCGAGCGCGCGTTCACGCCGCACGGTTTCGATGGCCTGTCCCAGCACCTGGTCGGCAAAGGCGTCACGCTTGCTGCGGTTCAGGCGCAATTCCTTGGCCCCATCAGTCAACGCGCGGAAGTGACCAAACAGCCGGTCTTGTTCGCCAGCGGCCAGGTTCAAGTGACGAATGGCTCGAAGATGCGCGAAGTGGTAGCCCAGCGAACCCAGACCGATCGCGCCAAGCGCAAACAGGAAGACCTGCCAGGACAGCATCGCCATGTAGACCAGGCAGCCCGTCACGACGACGGCATTGGTCAGGATGGCCGGCAGGCTGACGAAGAATTGCGCCACATTCGCGCTGTGCTCGGACAGCGCCGATTGGATGCGTGCCGCACCCGTCTGTTCCAGGCCGCGGAAATCCGCCTCCAGCACCCGGTTGGAGACATAGCTGCGCAACGCAGCGTGGGCACGCTGGCTCAACCGTTCAAACAGGACGGCCGACACCATGTTCGCCAGCAGCGACACCACCGCCACCCCCGCGAAGATGCGCCAGTGCCCTGCCCGCTGGGCCGCGTCGGCGGTGAGCGCCAGATTGATCTGCGCGATGAGCAACACGCCGCAAGCGCCAGACACGACGCTGGTTAGCGTCGCGGCCGTGAACAGCGCACGCGACTGGGCAATCAGATACGAAAGCACAGGCACCTCGATGACAAGTATCGGTATGAGCAATAGACGAAGCAGCCCGCGGAAAATTTAGTTCGCATATTTAGGGCTATCACCCGAGGCCCGGCCACGGAGGACCGTGGGGGGTGAATTTCCACCCTGCTCATTCGTCTACCGCTTATGTCGACAGGTTTTTTTTCGGATGCCGCCGCGCCAACGCCCGGATCAGGCGGGGTCACGCCATGATCCCCATCCTGGTGCCCTACTTTCCGGGGGAATGGCGCAGCCATGGGGAATCGCTTCGGCTGGGTCCCGCTGGCGGCGTTGTCGCGCGTGCATTCCTGGAGGACACCCACGGCCTGCGCCACGCGCTGGAGAGCTACCGGGCGGCGCGTTGGCCCGAGGCCGATGCGCGCGCTTCGGCCTCGGCCTGGGCGTTGCAGTATCTGTGGGCATTGTTGGCGCCTGTCGTGGCCGCCGTCAGCGGTGCGCAACGTGCCGTGCCCTGCTCCGCATCCCTTATGCGGTTGACGTTGGATGAGACCTGCGCGCCCGTGGCATTCACGGTCGCGGAACTTGGCCCCTCCCATGCGGATGCGGATGCCTGGCGACGCTACGGCGCGCTGGTATGGGAACACCTGCTGCCGCTCGCCGAGGGTGTCCACGCCGCCAGCCGGCTACCCCGCAAGGTGGTCTGGGCCGGCGCGGTGCGCTATCTGGAGGCGCTGTTCGACGCCTTGCAGGCCATGGGGTGTGACGTCGCAGAAGATCGGCACCCTCTGCTGCATACCGAGATCTGGGCGCGGGATGGCCGCGCCAATCCCCTGTGTTTGCCGCCGCGTATTCCGCCCGCGCAGGTGCAGGGACCCGTGTACCGGGAATGCTGCCTCTATTACCTGCTGCCGGGCCAGACGCAGTGCGTGGCCTGCCCCCTGGCCCGGCAGACGGCGCGCACTGCGGCCTGCGTGAAAGAAATTTCGTCCGCGGCCTAAACATGCGCAAGCGTGATTCGTCAGTTAGGGGAAGACCCAAGGTGGTTGCTGGCGCCTCGGGCCCCTCCTAGACCGCTTCGGCGCATGCCGCGCCGGACCCTGCTGAGACTAAGCCTGCCCTCATGGATGCTCCGATAGACGGGCCGTTGGCCCATGCCGTGCGAATCGCCGGACGCGATTGGCGCGTTGAGAATGCCGCTGGCAATCTGGTGGTGCTTGGCCCCGATGGCCGGCCCCACAGCCGATGGGAACTGCGTAGTGGCGCTGACGCTCCCGCGCTGCGCTGGCGCGATGGCCAGGCGGTCGCCGACGATGGTTGGGCCGCGTTGGCAGCGGCGTTCTCGTTCCATCACGGCGCAGGCCGCCTGATGCTGGACGCGCCGTCCGACTGGTGCGAAATGCTGCTGTCCCGAGGCGCTGCGGCGCGCGAGGCCGGCCAGACGGCTGTCTTGCGCACGGGCTTGCTGCAACAACCCGAACCCTGGCTGACCCAACCGCGCGCGCCCTATGCCGAGCGCTTGACGATGAGCCAGGGCAAGCGGCATCCGGTGCGGCCCGCCCGGCCGCAAGGCGAAGTCTATGCGCGCCACATTCCCTGGCTGGGCAAGACGCTCACGCTGTCCGCCTTCAATCTGGAAACCGACCTGCCCGATCTGCACCGCTGGATGAATGATCCGGTGGTGGCGCATTTCTGGCAGGAAGAAGGCAGCCTGGAAAAACAACGGATCTACATCGAAGGCCTTCTGGCTGATCCGCGCGTGCAGCCGCTTGTGCTGCGTCTGGATGGCCGCGCATTCGGCTATGTGGAAGCCTATTGGGCAAAGGAAGACCGCATTGCGCCGTTTTACGACGCACGCGACTACGACCGTGGGTGGCATGTGCTGATCGGCGAGGCGGATTGCCGTGGCCGCCCCTTCGTGACGGCATGGCAGCCCAGCGTGGCGCACTACCTGTTCCTGGACGATCCGCGTACGGCGCGGCTGGTGATTGAACCGCGCGCGGACAACCACAAGATGCGCCGCAATCTGCTGCAAGGCGGGTACGCCATCCTCAAGGAATTCGATTTTCCGCACAAGCGGGCAGCGCTGGGCATGCTCTTGCGCGAACGCTTTTTCGACGATGCGGCCTGGCTGCGCGCACCCGACGCGCCGGCCCCGCTCGCACTCTGATTCTCACTTCGGACTCATCATGCACACTTATGACCTGATCGGTATTGGATTCGGCCCGTCGAACGTCGCCCTGGCGATCGCGCTGGAGGAACAGGCGCAGACTGGCGGACGCGAAGTCAACGCCCTGTTCATTGAGCGCCAACCGGACTTTGCCTGGCACCCGCACATGCTGCTGGACCACGCGCATATGCAGATCTCGTTTCTGAAGGATCTGGCCACGCCGCGCAATCCCTCCAGCCGCTATACGTTCCTGAACTACCTGCACGAAAAGAACCGGCTACAGGATTTCATCAACCTGAAGACCTTCTTCCCTAGCCGGCATGAGTTCAATGACTATCTGTCGTGGGCGGCCAGCCATTTCAAGAACCAATGCGCCTACGGCGAGGACGTGCTGGAAGTGCTGCCCGAGATGCATCAGGGCCGCGTGCAGGCGCTGCGGGTGCGGGCCCGAGCGGCCGACGGCAGCGTGACAGAGCGCCGCGCGCTGTCCCTGGTGATCAGCGTGGGCGGCACCGCCAACATTCCCGAGCCCTTCCTGCCCTTCGCCGACGACGCCCGCGTCTTCCATAGCAGCCGCTATCTGGACGCCATCCGCAAGCATGGCGATGCCCGCAAGATCGCCGTGATCGGCGCGGGCCAGAGCGCAGCCGAGATCTTTCTTGACCTGCACAACCGAGGGCAAGCGTCGGTGGACCTGATCACCCGCGCGCGCACCATCAAACCGTCGGACGACAGTCCGTTCGTGAACGAGATCTTCAACCCGGAATACACCGACTACGTCTACGGGCACGGCGAACGTGAGCGCGCCGCGCTGATCCACGAGTTCATGAACACCAACTACGCCGCGCCCGACCTGGATCTGATCCAGGACATCTATGCCGTGCTGTACCGCCAGAAAGTGACGGGCAAGCACACGCACCGCTTCTTGCGCCGTCATGACGTGCAGCGTGCGCTGGCCACCGACCAGGGTATCTGCCTGACCTTGCAGGACCTGGATCGTGGCGTTGCCGACACCGCCTGCTACCAGGCCATCGTGCTGGCAACAGGCTATCAGCGCGTGACCCACCAACGCCTGCTCGCACCGATGGCGGAATACCTGGGGGACTTCAATGTCGACCGCAATTACCGCATCCAGACCGGCGCCGACTTCCTGCCCGCCATCTACCTGCAAGGTTGCTGCGAACCGTCGCACGGCCTGTCCGATACCTTGTTGTCGATCACATCGGTACGCACGGCGGAAATCAGCCGCGCGCTCGATGCCGCCCTTGCCCGTCAGGGCCATGACGCGGCGCGCAGCGCGCCAGCGCTGGCCACGCACTGACCCATCCGACTTCCGCGGAGCCCAACCATGTCCAGCCTACCGGTTTCTTCCCTGCCCTCGCTTGAATCCGCCAACGAATTGGCCGGGCGCCACCATGCCCTGCGCCAACCCTACAGCCTGACGTCCAACGCGCTGCTGCAACGCCAGAGCGAACAGGAATCCAATGCCCGCAGTTACCCGCGCCGCATACCGCTGGCACTGCGGCGCGCGGCTGGCGTCTATGTCGAAGACGTGGAGGGCCGTGTGTTCCTTGATTGCCTGGCAGGCGCCGGCACCCTGGCGCTGGGGCACAACCACCCTGCGGTGCGCGCGGCGATCCAGCAAGTGTTGGACGACGGCCTGCCTCTACATACGCTGGACCTGACCACACCGGTCAAGGACCGCTATGTGCAGGACCTGTTCGAGTCGCTGCCCGCCGAGTTCGCACGGGGCGCCAAGATCCAGTTCTGCGGCCCAACGGGCGCGGATGCGATCGAAGCGGCGTTGAAGCTGGCCAGGATCAACACCGGCCGCAGCACTGTCCTGGCGTTCCATGGCGCCTATCACGGCATGACGCAAGGCGCGCTGAATCTGATGGGCAATCTTGGCCCCAAGGCCGCGCTGCACGGAACGCTGTCCAACGTGCAATTCATGCCCTATCCCTACGACTACCGCTGCCCGTTCGGCTTGGGCGGCGATGCCGGCGCGCAAGCGGGGCTGCAATACCTGCGCACGGTCCTGAATGATCCGGAAAGCGGCGTGCCCGCGCCCGCCGGCATCGTGGCCGAGCTGATTCAGGGAGAAGGCGGCGTGGTCTGCGCGCCCGATGCCTGGACGCGCGGCCTGCGGCACCTGGCTACCGCGTCGGACACGCCGCTGATCATCGACGAAGTGCAGACCGGTCTGGGACGCACGGGCAAACTCTACGCATTCGAACACGCTGGCATCCTGCCTGACGTGCTGGTGCTGTCCAAGGCGATTGGCGGCGGCCTGCCCATGTCGGTCGTGATCTACCGGGGCGAATTGGACCAATGGCGCCCGGGATCGCACGCCGGCACGTTCCGGGGGAACCAACTGGCCATGGCCGCGGGCTCCGCCACCTTGCGCATCATCCGTGAGGAAGGCCTGGCTGACCGCGCCGCCGAGCTGGGCGTGCATCTACGTCGCCGGCTGGCTGGGCTGCAAGCGGCGTTTCCGTGCATTGGCGAGATCCGCGGACGCGGCCTGATGGCGGGCGTGGAACTGATCGACCCGGACGGCGGAACCGATGCCCTGGGCTATCCGCCCGCCGCATCGGCCCTGGCAAGCGCGGTGCAGGCGGCTTGCCTGCGCCACGGATTGATCCTGGAACTGGGCGGCCGCCACGGTAGCGTGCTGCGCTTGCTGCCGCCATTGATCATCACCGCCGCCGAGTTGGACCTGGTCTGCGACATCCTGGCCACCGCGCTGACCCAGGCGACTCAAGCCCCCCTTCGCCACTGACACCACCATGCCGCTGCATCCCGATATCGAAGCCTTTCTTGAACTGGTCCAGGCTGGCCGCGACCAGGGCCGTCCGCCCATGCACCAGATGAGCGCCGGCCAGGCGCGGCAGGACTATGACCACAGCGCCCGGATGCTGGATAGCTGCCCGGCCGACCTGGACGATGTCCGGGACTTGGAAATCCCGGTGCGCGACGGGGCGCGCATTGGCGCCCGGCTGTATCGGCAGGCCGACGCGGCGGGCGCCGTCCTGCTGTACTTCCATGGTGGCGGCTACTGCGTGGGCGGATTGGATTCGCATGATTCGCTATGCCGCGACCTGGCCTTGCGCAGCGGCTGCGCGGTGCTGGCGGTGGCCTACCGCCTGGCGCCCGAACACCGTTTTCCCACGGCCTTCGAGGATGCCGTCGACAGCTATGCATGGCTGCGCGGCCAAGCGCCCGTGCTGGGCCTGAACGCCGGCCATATTGCCGTGGGCGGCGACAGCGCGGGCGCGACACTCGCGACCGCACTCTGCCTGGCGCTGCGCGACGCCGGCCAGCCCCAACCCTTGCTGCAAGCGCTGCTGTATCCCTGCACCAGCGCACGCCAGGACTCCGCCTCGCACCAACGCTACGCGGAAGGCCATCTGCTTGAAGGCGACACGCTGCAATGGATGTTCAACAACTATTTGCGCGGCGACGCCGATCGGACGGATTGGCGCTTCGCCCCGCTGGAAGCGGCCGACCTGCGCGGCTTGGCACCCGCCCTGGTGGCGCTGCCCGAATACGATCCCTTGCACGATGAGGGACTGGCCTACGCGCAACGGTTGCGCGCGGCGGGCGTGCCGGTTGATATCAGGGTTTACCCAGGCATGGTCCATGACTTTGCGCGTCTGGCAGACGTGGCGCCCGATACCGGGCAGGTGCGTGCCGATGTGGCGCGCGCGCTGCATTTCGCCCGGATTCAGGCCTGAGGGTAAACGAGTGCTTGCACGGCTGGGAGTATAAAATAATAATGGGAATCATTCTTGAATATGAGCCCTACTCACGCTCCGCTGGCCGGGGCGGCGTTTTCCCTGTCCCGATGTCAGCGCCCTCCCCGATCCGTCCCGCCAAACGGCCCGCCACCGCCTCGGCAGTGCGCGAGTTCGTCGACGAACTGCTCAGCCACTACCGGGATTTGTACCGGCATCTAAGCTATCAGCTGCGCAATCCGGACGACGCCGCCGACATTGCCCAAACCAGTTTTGAACGCGCTTACGCAAGTGGCCTGAGCCACGTCCGCAAGGACGGCCCGGGCGTCGAATCGTCACGTGGCCTGCTGTTCCGCATCGCCCACAATCTCTGCATCGATGAAGCCCGCCGCCGCAAGGTGGCTCAAACCTGGTTGACCGAGCACGGGCCGCTTGAAGCCGAACAGACCGCGCCATCCTCCGAACAAGTCGTGTCGCAGCGTCAGATGGCCGAGCGCGTAGCCGAGGTGTTGGCCGCCCTGCCGCCACGGCGGATGCAGGTGTTCCTGTTGTTCCGCGCCTACGGCCACAGCCGCGCTGAAATCGCGCAACAATTGGGGATCACGGAAGCGGCGGTCGCCAAGCACCTGGTGCGCGGCACGCTGGATTGTTCCCGCGCCCTGCGCAACTTGCATCTGGATGCCGGCCCTGCCGGCGCCGGCGATCGCCCGCAAACCGAGTACGATCTGGTCACGGACGACGGCAACTGACATCATGCAGCAAGTACCCGACGAGGGACTCATCGACCAGGCGCTCAGCCTGATCGCCACTTCGGAAATCGCAACAGAGCGCGCCGCGCGCCAGGCCGCCTCGCGGTTGGCGGCGTGGCGCACCCGCACGCCCCGGCACGAAACCGCCTACGTCGAAGCCCTCCGGCGTTGGAAGCTGCTGGGAGTGGTCGCGCCAGAGATGCGAGAGCACTTCCACCAAGATATCCCCCTTGCCGCGGATCGCGGCCTGTCCCGCCGGGCGTTGCTGGGCTGGGGAGTGGCGGGCACCTGTACGGCGCTGCTCGGCACGGGCTGGTATTGGCGTCAACCCCTGTATCGAGAGTCCTACGAAACCGGTTCAGGCCAGATCTCGCAGGCTCAAGTGCCCGACCACGCCAATGGCGGCGGCATGGGAACGCGGATCGACCTCAGCGCCCAGACGCGGCTTGCCGTCAGCCTGTACCGCCACGAGCGCGTGGTGGAACTCAGCCACGGCGAAGCGCTGTTTACGGTGGCGTCAGATGCCACCCGCCCATTCCGCGTGCGCACCCGGGGAGGCGAGGTCGAAGTCGTGGGCACGGTGTTCACCGTCAGCGACCGGGGCGGCACGGTATCGCTGGCCGTCGAAGAAGGCCATGTCCGCTTTCGCCCCGCGCCGCGTGACGCCCATTGGTACACGCTGACGTCCGGCGGCCCTCCCCTGGATTTACGTGCCAATACGGCCGTCAGTTGGCGCAACGGCGAAGTCGACCCCATTCGGCGCATCGACCCGGAAAGTGTCGCGGCCTGGCGCAACGGCTGGCTATGGTTCGACAACCAACGGCTGGACGAAGCCCTGCCGGCCATCAATGCGTATCGCACGCGGCCGCTGACGACCGCCAGCGCGGCGGTCAACGCCCTGCGCCTGACCGGCCGTTTCCGCAGCGCCGACGCCGACAACGCCTCGCAGTTGCTTGAGGCGATTCTGCCCGTGCGCGCGGAGGCGCGCGCCAATGGCGACGTCATGTTGCGCCTGCGCTGATTTTTTTTCCGACAGGTGTCTCCGTTTCAGCGCCTGATCCGTCTTCTGTATCGATAAGGCCGCCCATGGGGGCGACGATTTTCTCGATAGACGGAGTTGAAATGCACCAATCCGGTATACGCCGGCCGGCCTTCAGCCGGCCCGCGCTGGTCCTGGCGCTGGCGGGCGCCCTAGGCCTGCCGCTGGCCGCCGCGCCCACGTTCGCCCAGGCCCAAGCGCAGCCCGAACGGCTCTACAGCGTCGACCTGCCCGCGCAGCCGCTGAACACGGCGCTGACCACCCTGTCGCGCCAGACCAATACCCCCATCATGGCGGGCGGCTCCCGCGTCACGGCGCACCGCGCGCCGGCGGTGTCGGGCCGCATGACGGTCCAGGAAGCCTTGTCGCAATTGTTGGCAGGCTCCGGCCTGTCCAGCGCGGCCACCCCCGGCGGTGGCTTCGCCGTCACGGCGCCTGACCAGGGTCCGGCCGTGACCACGCTGGCGCCGGTGCTGGTAACGGGGCGCTCGCAGTTGTCCGAGCCTTACGCCGGTGGCCAGGTCGCCCGCGGCGGCCGGGTTGGGATGCTGGGTGAGCGCGACGTCATGGACACGCCGTTCAATATCGCCAGCTATACGTCTGAACTGATCCAGAACCAGCAGGCCAATTCCATCGCCGATGTGCTGGCCAATGACGCATCGGTACGCACCGTCAACGATGGCCAGGGCTCCGTGGCCGGCACGGGTGACGAATTCCAGATCCGCGGCTTCCCGGTGCGCAACCAGGACGTGTCCTTCAATGGCCTGTACGGCATGCTGCCGCTGCGCACCATTGCCATGGACGGCGTGGAGCGGGTCGAAGTCTTGAAGGGTCCGACCGCCCTGCTCAACGGCATGAGCCCGCGCGGCAGCGTGGGCGGCGGCATCAACGTCGTGCCCAAGCGCGCCGGCGACGAGCCCCTGACCCGGTTGACCGCCACCTACCAATCCGATTCCCGCTTTGGCAGCATGGTCGATATCGGCCGGCGCTTTGGCGAGAACAACGAATTCGGCATCCGCTTCAATGGTTCGTACCGCGACGGCGACACGGCCGTCGAGAATCAATCCAACCAGATGGGCACGGCAGTGATCGGGCTGGACTATCGCGGCGACAAGCTGCGCGTCTCGCTGGACGCCGGCCATCAGACCAATAACATCGACGCGCCGGGCGATTCGGGCGTACTGATCTTTGGCGACAACCTGCCGGTTCCGCGCGCGCCCGATGCGTCAAAGAGCTATTCGCCTGACTGGGGCTATTCCAAGTCGCGCGACAACTACGGCGTACTGCGCGCTGAATACGACATCACCCCCAATTTGACCGTGTTCGGCGGCGTGGGCATCCGCCGCAGCAATAACCGCTACCTGTATGCGGACCCGATCGTGGTCGGCCAGGAAGGCGAACTCTTGATGCGCCCGTACTATTGGCCCAGCTATGAACAGAACGTCTCCACCGTATGGGGCGCGCGTGGCAACTTCAACACCGGGTCGGTCAAGCATGACGTCAGCCTGAGCTATTCGACCTTCGAGCAACGCGCCGGCTACTACGATTACTACATCTTTGGCCTGTCGCCGTCCAATCTGTACGATCCTTCCGAGATTCCCAAGCCGTCGATCGACGGGCTATCGAGTTCGCCGCCGCGAACCTCGCTGCTGAAGCTGCCCACCATCGCGCTGGCCGACACGCTGTCCTTCGCCGATGACCGGGTGCAGTTCACCGCAGGCGTGCGCTATCAGACGGTGAAGGCGACGAACTACAGCTACACCACTGGCGCCGAGACATCCCACTACGACAAATCCGCGGTCACGCCGGCCTTCGGCCTGGTGGTCAAGCCGTGGACGTATGTGTCGCTGTACGCCAACTACATCGAAGGCCTGACGACGGGCCCCATTGCTCCGGCCGGCACCTCGAACGCAGGCGAGATCTTCGCGCCCATCAAGACCAAGCAGGTCGAAGCCGGGGTGAAAGTTGATTTCGGCTCGGTCACGACGACGCTTGGTCTATTCCAGATCAAGCAGCCCACCGGGTTGACGACGGTCAGCGGCGGTGTCACCCGCTACGACTTGAGCGGCGAACAACGCAATCGTGGCGTGGAGCTGAATGCCTTCGGCGAGCTCGCCCGAGGCGTGCGCCTGCTGGGTGGCATCACCTATATCCAGCCCACGATGACCCGTACCGCCAACCCCGACACCGAAGGCAATAGTGCCGTCGGCGTGCCGCGCTGGATGGCCAACATCGGCATGGAATGGGACCCGTCGTTTGCGCCGGGCGTGACGCTCAGCGCACGCGCACTGTCGACCAGCTGGCAGTATCAGAACCTGGAAAACACGCGCCGCATTCCGGGTTGGACTCGCTGGGACGTCGGCATGCGCTATGCCACCCGTGCCTTCGACCATCCCGTCACGCTGCGCGCGACGGTCAACAATGTCTTCGGCAAGGATTACTGGTCGTCGGCCTCCGAGGGCTATCTGCGCCTGGGTTCGCCGCGGTCGGTGATGCTGTCGGCGTCGATCGATTTCTAAGACGCCCAGGCACGAGCGCAGCCATTATCAAGCCGGCACTTGTAAAAAAGCTGCCTTTACCCTCCCCGGCGTACCTGATCGCCGGGGAGTTTTTTTTGCCTGAGCCTTTCGGCCCCTTGCCCCTTCTTGGACGCCTACAGGGCGTTCGCCGTGCTGCGCGGCGGCGCAGGCGGCGTTGCGGCATCCGCGTTCAGCAAGGCCAGCAATTCACTGCGGAAGCTGGCGGCCAGCCGTTCAATGGTGGCGGGCTGGTACATGCGACGGCTGAAGCGCCAACTGAACGACAGTTCGCCGCCATAGACACGTCCCACGACTTCCAGCCAGTTCGCCAACGGGGCCGCCGCATCCTTCTCGGCGCCGCCGTGTTCATCAGCCGGCGCGTACAGCGCGTCGGCGTCAAACGCTTGATCGAACTGCCCCATATAGTTGAACGTGACCCGCGCGGCACCCTGGCGCATGCGCGCCTGCTGCGCCGCCGTGCCCAAGTACTTCAGCATGCCAAAACCCACGCCCTTCTCGGGCACGGTGCGCAACGCCTGGCGCGTATCGGCCAGTGCTTGACGCAGCGGCAGGCCGGCGCCCGACAGGCGTACCGGATACACCGTGGTGAACCAACCCACGCTGCGGCTCAGATCGATATCCGCCGCGTCGCCTTCGCGTCCGTGCCCTTCCATGTCCACCAACACGGCGCCGCCTGCCCAATCCGATAGGCACCTGCCCAGCGCGGTCAGCAGAAGGTCGTCGATGGCGGCGTCATAAACGCCTTGCGCCGCCCGCAACAAGGCGCGGGTGTCATCGGCGTTCAGTCCGATGTCGATACCCTGCACGTCCTCGCTCCGGGGAGTATCCACGTCGGGATGATCGCGCGGAATGTCGCAGGCGTCGGCCACCTGCGCGGCCCAGTAGTCCGCCTGGCCTTCGATGGCGGCGGCCGTCGCGGTCTGGTCCACATGCCGCGCCCAGTCCGCGAACGGAGCACTGGCGGCCGGTAGCGCCACGGTCTGGCCCAGGCTTAGCTGACGATAAGCCGTTTGCAGGTCTTCCAGCAGCACTCGCCAGGAATACCCGTCGACCACCAGGTGATGCACGGCCGCCAGCAGACGCTGCTGGCCGTCAGGCAGACGGAAAAGCGCCAGCCGCCATATGGGCCCGCCGTCAAAGCTCAGGCTGCGTTGCACTTGCGTGCACAACTGGCGCAGGGTGTCGGCATCCGCCGCGTCCGCGATGTCCAACGGGGCCACCGGGGCGCCAAGCGCGTCCGCGACCTGCAACCAGCCGCCGCCGGCCGTGCGTGAGAAGCGCGTCCTCAGGGCCGGGTGATGCGCTTGCACGGCTTGGGCAGCGGCACGCAGCAAGGCGGGGTTCAGCTCCGCACGCGGAGTCAGCAATACGGACTGGTTGTAGTGATGCGGTGACGGAATGTCGCTTTCAAAGAACCACGCTTGAATCGGCGTGCACGGTACGGGTGCGGGCGCGGGCGCGGCGGACGGCGCGGGAATGGCCGCCGGCGCCGTGCCGCCCGTCTCGTCCAGATGGGCCAGCAAGGCGTCGATGGTCTGGTGACGCATCAGGTCGCGCAGCTTGAAGCTCAGCCCCAGGCCCGCTTGCCTGACTTTCGACACCAGTTGCAGGCTAAGGATGGAGTCCCCGCCCAGTTCAAAGAAATTATCGGTGATGCCCACGCTGTCCACCCGCAGCACCTGCGCCCAGATCTCTGCCAGACGCGCTTCGCGCGGGGTGCGTGGCGCCACGTGATCGGCCTGGGCGACCGTCGCCGTGCGGGGCTCGGGCAGACGAGACCGGTCCAGTTTTCCGCTGGGCAGCACCGGCAGTTCGGGCAATAGCTCGACGTGCCCAGGCACCATGTGTTCAGGCAGATGCGCCGCCGCATAGTCGCGCACATGGCGGGCAAGGTCCTGCGTGCCCACGCCAGGCAACGGCACCACATAGGCCACCAATTGGGCGCCGGTGGAGCCCTGGTGCAAGGTGATCACGGCGTCCAGCACGCCCGGGCACTCGCGTATCCTTGCTTCGATCTCCCCCAGTTCAATGCGGAACCCCCGCAACTTGACCTGATGATCGGCCCGGCCCACGTATTCGATGTTGCCATCCGGCATCCAGCGCACCAGGTCGCCGCTGCGATACAACCGCGAGCCCGGCGTGCCGAATGGATCGGCCACGAAGCGATCCGCCGTCAGGTCGGGGCGGCCCAGATAGCCACGCGCCAGTCCGTAACCGCCGATATAGAGTTCGCCTACATGGCCGACCGGCACGGCTTGCAGGTCGGCGTCCAGTACATACAACGACCGCTCGCCGACGACCCGGCCGATGGGCGCATAGGCGCACGTGAAACTCTCGTCTCCGCGTGACTTCCAGATCATGGGCGTGACCACCGTTTCGGTCGGGCCGTAGCCGTTGATCAGCCATTGTGGGCGCAATGCGTGACGCACCTTGTCGTAGGTGGCGCGCGGCATGGCTTCGCCGCCGTAGACATAGAGCTTCACCGGCGGCACCTCGGTGCCCGCGCCCTCGGCCAACTGCCCCAGGTAGGCGGGCGGGAACGCCGCATGCGTCACCTGGTGCCGGCCCAGCACGCCTAGCGTCTGTTCCGCCGTCCAGAGCTCATCGTCGCGCAGCACCAGACTGGCGCCCGTGATCAGCGAGGTCAGCCAACGTTCGTGCGCGCCGTCGAACGACAGCGACATGAAAATCAATTCCCGCCAATCCGCATTCATGCCGTAGATCTCGGCGGTGGCGGCGCAATGCATGCTGAGCGGGCCGTGCGTGACGCAGACGCCCTTGGGCCGTCCCGTGGAGCCCGAGGTGTAGATCAGATAGGCCAGGTTGTCGCTGGACAGCGGCACGGCCGGATCGTGATCGGGCGCCGGTGCAGCAGGCGCCGTCGCGTCAGGCGTCCCGTCGCCCAGCCCATCCAGTGCCAGCACCGGCAGGCCGGCGGGCAGCGCGGCGGCCACGCTGTCACGCCCCAGCAGGCGCTGCTGGGACAACAAGAGCGCCATGCCGCTATCGGCCATCATGAACGCAAGCCGTTCGGCCGGATAGGCAGGGTCCATCGGCACATAGCACCCGCCCGCCTTCAGGACGGCCAGCAAGGCCACGAAGACTTCCGGGGTGCGTTCCATCAGCACGCCCACCCGCGTTTCCGGGCCAACGCCTTGGCCCATGAGCCGATGCGCCAACCGGTTGGCGGCAGCATCCAGCGTGCCGTAGTCCAGGCAGCGCGTGCCCATGATGATGGCGGGCGCGTCGGGGCGCTGGCGGGCATGCGCCGCGATGCGGGCGTGGACCGTCTGCTGCGGTTGACGCGGCCATGCGCCGGTTCGATGGCCGCCCCAGGCCCAGACCTCGGCGCGCTGCTCGGGGGTAATCCATGGCAGATCACCCACGGGGCGCGCGGCGTCCTCGGCCATGGCCGACAAGGTGTGCTCCATGTGGCCGCGCAACGTTTCCACAAAACCGGCATCGAAGGCGTCGCAGCCATAGCAATACTCGATTTGCAAGGTGTCGCCCCACATCACCTGCAAATCCATCGCGTAGCCCGTCAAGCCCTGGCGTTCGGCGTCGCCAAAGTCCAGGCCGTAGCGTTCGTCGCCACGCAGAACGGCATCCACCGGATGGTTCTCGAAGACAATGATGCTGTCGAATAGCGACCGGCCGGCAGACCCGGCCCAACGCTGGATATCCGCCAGCGGGGTATGTTCCTGTTCGCGCAGATCCAGGTTCAGGGCCTGCAAGCCGCGCAAGTACTCGCCCACGGACTGCTCCGGCTGGCGCGTGACGGGCACCGGAATGGTGTTGATGAACAAGCCCATGATCCGTTCCACGCCCGGCAGGCTGGGCGGGCGGCCCGCCACCGTGGAACCGAAGGCGACCGTGTCCTTGCGGGTGTAACGTTGCAGCAGCAAGGCCCAGGCCGCCTGCACCAAGGTATTGACCGTGACCCGTTCACGCTGTGCGAAGGCCGCCAGGCGGCCAGTGGCGGCTGCGTCCAGGCGCATATAGCGTTTGGCGTAGCCGGTCTGGCCGGTGGGCTTGCCAGCCGACGCCAGCAACGTCGGCCCATCCAGGCCGCCCAGCAGCTTGCGCCACCAAGCCTCGCCACGCGCGGCATCCTGCCGTGCCAGCCAACGGACATAGGCACCGTAACCCGGCCCGGTCGCGGGCAATTCCTGGCCTGCGTACGCCCGTAGCCATTCCCCCATCAGACGCGATTCGCTCCAGCCGTCCATCAAGGCATGGTGCTGCGTCCAGACCAGTTGATAACGATCGTCCTCCAGACGCAGCAGGCTGACGCGGGCCAACGGCGCGCGCGCATAGTCGAAGTCGCGTGTCAGTTCCGCCTGGGCGTACGCGGCAATGCGTGCATCGTCGGTGTTCTGCCCGCGCCAGTCGAACACGGGCACCACCGCATCCACGTTGCGATACACCAGTTGCAACGGACGCGACAAGCCGCCTTGCCACAGGATGCCCGTGCGCAAGATGGGATGACGCGCCACCAGCAGGCGCCACGCTTGGGCGAAGCGCGCCACATCGATGTGGCCCACCGGCACGGACAGCTGATTCACGTACAGGCCGGTACCCGGTGACTCCAGCGAGTGAAAGACCATGCCTTCCTGTACCGGCGACACCGGATACACGTCCTCCAGCGCGGCCGCGTCGATCCCGCAGCGCGCCAAGCCGTCGTCGTCCAGATAGTCGGACAGTTTGCCGTGCGGCACGTCTTCTTGCGGGACCTCGGCGGCCTCCAGCAAGGGTTTCGCCATTACCGCCAATCGGGCGACGGTCTGGTGCTCGAAGAGGTCGCGCGGGTTGACGCCCCAGCCTTGTTGACGCAACCGCGCCACGATTTGCAGGCTAAGAATCGAGTCCCCGCCCAGCTCGAAGAAGTTCGCCTCGCGTCCGACCGAGGTGCAACCCAGCACGTCGGCCCAGATGCCGGCAATCGCGGTTTCCAACGGCCCTTGCGGCGGCGTGGCGGACGTTTGGTCGTCGAACACCGGTGCGGGCAGCGCCTTGCGGTCGATCTTGCCGTTGGCGCTGAGGGGCAAGGCTTCCAGGGGAATGATTTGGGACGGCACCATGTATTCGGGCAGTTCGCGGGCCAGGGCCGTGCGCAAGACGGCGCTATCGACTTGCGGCGCCACGTAGGCGACCAGCCGCTGCCCGCCGCCCGGGCCGTTGGCCGCGACGACCACGGCTTCGCGCACGCCCGCTTGGGCCAACAGCCGGGACTCGATTTCGCCCAGCTCGATGCGCAGGCCGCGGATCTTCACCTGGAAGTCCAGACGGCCCAGATAGTCCAGTTCACCCGAGTCCGTCCAGCGCACCCGGTCACCCGTGCGATACAGGCGGCCCGCGCCGAAGGGATTGGCCACGAAGCGTTCAGCGGTCATGCCGGGACGCGATAGATAGCCGCGTGCCAGCCCTGCCCCGCCCAGATAAAGCTCGCCCGCCACGCCCGGCGGTGCCAGGTTCAGGTCGGCGTCCAATACGTAGACTTGCGTGCCGGTGATGGGGGCACCTATCGGCACCGCGCCGGTTTCGTTCACCACGCAGTCGTGGAAGGTGACGTCGATGGCCGCCTCAGTCGGGCCGTACAGGTTGTTCAAAGCCACATCGGGTAGCGCGGCAAAGCAACGGTCGCGCAGGTCTCCTGGCAAGGCTTCGCCGCTGCATACGATACGGCGCAATGTCGGCAACCGCGCTTGATCCACGCCGCCCGCCAGGAACGCCGACAGCATCGACGGCACGAAGTGCAAGGTCGTCACGCCGTGCGCTGCAATGCGCGCAGCCAGCGCCTGCGGATCACGATGTTCACCCGGCTCGGCCACCGCCAGCTGGGCGCCAACCATCAGCGGCCAGAAGAACTCCCAGACGGACACGTCAAAACCAAACGGCGTCTTCTGCAAGACCGTGTCCGCGCCGCCGATGGGATACGCTCGCTGCATCCAGTCCAGGCGCTGAGCCAGTGCACCGTGTCGGTTGACCGCGCCCTTAGGCTTGCCGGTGGACCCGGACGTGTAGATTACATACGCGGCTTGTTCAGGATGCGGCACGTGGCCTATCGGCGTGGATGGGTGCGCGGACACATCGATCTGGTCCAGCGCCCAAGCCGGCGGCGTATCAACCGGGAGAGTTTCCAACCAGGTCGATTGCGTCAATAGCAGTTCCGCCTGGCTGTCCTCTAGCAAATAGCTCAACCGCTCGGCGGGTAGTTCCGGGTCCATCGGCACATAGGCCGCGCCCGCCTTCATCACGCCGAGCAACGCCACTACCATTTCCACTGAGCGCGTCATCAACACGCCAACCCGTGTTTCCGCACCCGCCCCGACGGCACGCAGCGCGTGGGCCAGCTGATTCGTGCGGGCATCCAATTCCGCGTAGCTGAGACGAACCGCACCCATGACCAACGCGGGCGCGTCCGGCGTTGCTGCCGCTTGCCCGGCCAGCCGTTCCGGCACGCTCAACACCAAGCGCGCCGCGCCGCCGTCACCTTGCGACACCAGCGCCTGGCGGTCCGGCAACGCCAACACGTCCAGATCCGCCACCAACCCGTTCGGATCGGCAAGCATCGCCGTCAAGACGCGCTTGAATGTGTCCGCCAACGATTGGACCCGGGAGTCCGTCAGGCAATCGCGCCGATACACGTAGCGCAGGCTTAGCACCGGCGTCCCGGCGTCTTCGCGCAAGGCGGCTTCCAAGGTCAACGGATAATGGGTCGGATCGCTATTGTGTACTTGGCCAATTTCCAACCCACCCGGTTTGACCTCCCGGAGCGCCGCATCAATCGGATAGTTCTCGAACACCACCAGGGTGTCGAACAAGGCCCGCCCGCCCTGGCCAGCCCAACGTTGAATGTCGTAGAGCGGAGTGTGCTGGTGATCCAAGGCCGCCACGCCGCGTGCCTGCACGGCGCGCAGCCAATCGCCCACGGTCAGCGCGGGCGCGGCGGGGACGACAACGGGAATGGTGTTGATGAACAGCCCCAGCAAGGTTTCCGCGCCGGGCAGCTCGGCCGGTCGGCCAGAGGATGTGGCGCCGAACGCCACCGTCGATTGTCCCAGTTCACTTTGCAGCACGCGGGCCCAGGCAGCCTGCACCAGCGTATTGGGCGTCACCCGTTGCTGGCGTGCGCAAGCCGTCAACTGGGCGCTGTCGGCCGCGTTCAATCGGCAAGAGATTTCGCCATGCCCCGCGTCATCCGTCGTGGGCGCTGCCGTGGCCAGCAGCGAAGGTTCCTCTAATCGCGCCAGGTCAGCCGTCCACCAGGCGCGCGCATCCGCCGTGTCAAGGCGGGACAGCCACGCAAGATAGTCGCGATAACGGGCCGCGGGCGCCGCCACCGTCTCTCCTTGATAGGCGCGCAACACCTCGCCGAGCAGGCGTGATGTGCTCCATCCATCCAGCAGCAGGTGATGGCTGGTCCACAGCAGCCGGTATTCCGTATCGCCCGTGCGCGCCAGCACCCATCGCATCAACGGCGGCGCCGCCAAATCGAAGGGCAATAAACGCTCTTCACGCGCCAAGGCTTCCAGTGCGGACGCGGTGTCCAGCTGGCCCCGCCAATCGAGCTCGCGCCAAGGCAAGTCCACATCGCGCGCGACCCACTGAAGGGAGGCCCCGCCCGGTGCTTCGGCGAAACCGCTGCGCAGCGCCTCGTGGCGCCCCAACGCGGCGGCCCACGCGGCCCGCAACCGCGCCGGATCCAGGTCGCGCAGATCCACCTGCAACTGCGTGACATACAACCCCGCCTCGGCTTCCACCGTGGCATGGAACATCATGCCGGCCTGCATCGGCGATACGCCGTACAGATCCTCCACACGCGGCCACGTCAACGGCAAGGCATCAAGCTGATGCTGCGTCAATGCAAGCAGCGGGAAATCCGAAGGTGTGGCGCCGCGCGCGCCACTTGCGCAGTGTTCAATCAGTTCCAACAACGCCTGACGGTAACGGTCGGCCCAGTCGCGAGCCCGTCCTTCGCTCAACCGCGCCCGGCTATAGCTGAGCGTCATCGTGAGCTGTCCCTGGTAGACCTGACCATCCACGGCCAATTCATGCCACAGCGCGGCCCCGGCGTCCAAGGCGGCGCCGGCCGATTCGCTGGCAGGCTGCCAGCCTTGCGCATCGCCAAAGCTGCCGTCGAACTGGCCCAGGTAGTTGAACAACACCGGGGACGATGCCAAAGCCTGGCCCGCAAGCAGCGGGCCGTGGCCCACGCCACGACGCGGTACGGCACGCAGCGTTTCCTTCACGCGCTTCAATGCCTGGCCCACGTCTCCGCTGACCTCCAATGCCACCGGATACATCGCGGTGAACCAGCCCACGGTGCGGGAGATATCCGGCGCTCCGACGTCAGCCTCGCGGCCGTGCCCTTCCACGTCGATCCGGACTTGAGACTGTCCCGTGACGCCGGCCAGCATGCGCGCCAGCGCAGTCAACAACAGATCATTGACCTGCGTGCGGTAGGCGGCGGGGGCCTGCTTGAGCAGCGTGGCCGTCTGCGCAGCCGTCAATGTGAAGCCGGAGGAGGCACGCAGACCCGCGTTGGCCAGACCCAAGGGAGAATCCACCGGCAGCGTTGTCGCTGGGTGGTCGCGGAAGGTGTCCTGCCAGTATTCACGCTCGGCGGCATCCATCCGTTCCGGCAGGCCGGCGACATAACGGGTCCATTCGCCGTAGTGAGCGGTTTTGGCCGGTAGCGCGGCCTGCCTGCCCTGCCGCGCCGCCTGGTAGGCGGTTTGCAGGTCTTCAAGCAAGATGCGCCACGACACGCCGTCCACCACCAAATGGTGCGCCACCAGCAGCAGGCGGTCGCTGCCGTCGGCCATGTGTACGGCCAGCGCGCGCAGCAACGGCCCTTGCGACAGCTTCAGGCTACGTTGCGCGGCATCGCATTGGCGAGTCAGTGCCTCCGCATCGGCGGCCTGCGCCGTCCAGAGCAGATCGGATGGCGCGGCGTCCTCTGCGTAGCGCTGCGTCCAACCCTGGCTGTCCTCATCGAAGCGCAGCCGCAGACTGTCGTGGTGATTCACCAATTGCGCCAGCGCCGCACGCAATGCTGATTCGTCCAAGGGTTCGGACGGGGTTAGCAGCACGGCCTGGTTCCAATGGTCGCGCACCGGCATCGCTTGCCGGAAGAACTCGGCCTGGATAGGCAGCAGTTGGATCTGGCCAACTGCTGGCGTGCTTATCGTCTCGGCCTGGGCAAGCAAGGGCTGCGCCACCGAGGCCAGGCGCGCTACCGTCTGGTATTCAAAGATGTCGCGCGGGTTGACTGCCCAGCCCTGTTGACGCAGCCGCGCCACGATTTGCAGGCTAAGAATCGAGTCCCCGCCCAGCTCGAAGAAGTTCGCCTCGCGTCCGACCGAGGTGCAACCCAGCACGTCGGCCCAGATGCCGGCAATCGCGGTTTCCAACGGGCCTTGCGGCGGCGTGGCATCGGCTTGCTCGTCAAACACCGGCGCGGGCAGCGCCTTGCGGTCGATCTTGCCGTTGGCGCTGAGGGGCAAGGTTTCCAGAGGGATGACCTGGGACGGCACCATGTATTCGGGCAGTTCGCGGGCCAGGGCCGTGCGCAAGGCGGCGCTATCGACTTGCGGTGCCACGTAGGCGACCAGCCGCTGCCCGCCACCGGGGCCGCTGGCCGCGACGACCACGGCTTCGCGCACGCCCTCTTGCGCCAATAGCCTGGACTCGATTTCGCCCAGTTCGATGCGCAGGCCGCGGATCTTCACCTGAAAGTCCAGACGACCCAGATAGTCCAGCTCTCCCGATTCCGTCCAGCGCACGCGGTCGCCCGTGCGGTACAGGCGGCCTGCGCCGAAGGGATTGGCCACGAAGCGTTCAGCGGTCATGCCGGGACGCGATAGATAACCGCGTGCCAGCCCTGCCCCGCCCAGATAAAGCTCGCCCGCCACGCCCGGCGGCGCCAGGTTCAGGTCTGCGTCCAACACATGGACCTGCGTGCCGGCGATGGGGGTACCGATAGGCACCGGCCCGGCTTCACCCGGCGCGCAGTCGTGGAAGGTGACGTCGATGGCCGCTTCAGTCGGGCCGTACAGGTTGTTCAAAGCCACGCCGGGCAGCGCAGCAAGGCAACGATCGCGCAGTTCCCCCGGCAAGGCTTCGCCGCTGCATACGATGCGGCGCAATGTCGGCACCTGCGCTTGCACCACGCCACCCGCCAAGAACGCCGACAGCATCGACGGCACGAAGTGCAAGGTTGTCACGCCGTGCGCCGCGATGCGCGCCGCCAATGCCTGCGGATCGCGGTGTTCACCGGGCTCGGCTACGGCCAGTTGGGCGCCAACCATCAGCGGCCAGAAGAATTCCCAGACCGATACATCGAAGCCAAACGGCGTCTTCTGCAAGACCGTATCGGCACCACCAATCGGGTACGCCTCCTGCATCCAGTCCAGGCGCTGGGCCAACGCATCGTGCCGGTTGATCGCACCCTTGGGTTTGCCGGTGGAACCGGACGTGTAGATCACATAGGCCGCTTGTTCCGGATGCGGCACGTGGCCTACCGGCGTGCATGGGTGCGCGGACAGATCGATCCGGTCCAGTGCCCAGGCCGACGGGGCGCCAGCCGGCAGCGTTTCCAGCCACGTCGATTGCGTCAACAGCAGACTCGCCTGACTGTCTTCAAACAGATAGCTCAAGCGATCGGCGGGCAATTCCGGGTCGATCGGCACATAGGCGGCGCCTGCCTTCATCACACCCAGCAACGCCACCACCATTTCCACCGAGCGCGTCATCAGCACGCCAACGCGCGTTTCCGCGCCCGATCCAGCGGCACGCAGCGCATGGGCCAGCTGATTCGTGCGGGCATCCAGTTCGGCGTACGTCAGCTTGCTGTCGCCCATCGCCAGCGCGGGCGCATCTGGCGTAGCCGCTGCTTGCGCGGCCAGCCTCTCGGGCACTGAAAGCACTCGACGCGCCGCGCCGCCATCGCCTTGCGACAGCAGCGATTGGCGCACCTCTTCCGGCAACGGCGCCACCTCAGCGATCAGGCGTTCAGGCGCATGCGCCACCGCTTGCAGAATATGCAGCAGATCCGCTGCCCAGCGCGCGATCGTGGCCGGCGAGAACAGCGGTGATGCGTAGATCAGCGTCACATCCAAACGCCCGTCGGGGGACTCATTGCTGTTCAACGTCAGATCGAATTGGGCGGTCTGGCGACCCAGACTCACATCCAGGGATCGCAGGCCCGGCAACACCAAGGCGGCATCGCCCTGTTCCCGCGTATGGTTCAGCATGGCTTGGAACAGCGGACTCTGGCCCGCCTTGCGCTGCGGCGCCAGGCTATCGACCAACTGCTCGAACGGCAGGTCCGGATGCGCCTGCGCGCCATGCACGGCCTCCTTGGCCTCTTGCAGCAGCTGGTTCAGACTGATCGATCCCCGGGGACGTCCGCGCAGCACCTGCGTGCCGGCCAAAAAGCCCACCAGGTGTTGGGTCTCGGGGCGCGCGCGGTTCGCCAGCGGTACTCCGATGCGAATGTCATCCGCGCAACTGATCCGATGCAGCAGGGTCTGGTAGGCAGCCAGCAACACCGTGAACAAGGTGGTGCCAGCGGCGGCTGCCCGGGTCCGCAGGGCAGCCGCCAGCGTGGAATCCACGTTCAAGACGTGGCGAGCCGCGTCGTCAGTGTGCGCCGGATCGCGCGGCGTGTCGGTCGGCAAGGCAAGGGCTACATCGTCGTCACCCAGATGGACACGCCAATAGGCCAGTTGGCGGGCCGACTCGCCCGCGTCCATCCAATGGCGCTGCCACAGGGCGTGGTCTTGCAGGTCAATGCCAAGTTCGGGCAACGACGGCTCTTTGCCGGAAAACAGGGCCGCGTACGCCGCCGCGAATTCGTCCAACAACACTTGCATCGACCAGCCGTCAGCCACGATGTGATGAACAACCAGCGCGACCACATGCTCCTGGGGCGTCACGCGCCACAAACGCACGCGCAGCAAAGGCCCCTGCTCCAGATCAAATGGCTGTTGTCGGAACGCTTGCAATGCCTGGGTCAGCGTGACGTCCGATCCCTCGCCTGCGGTGTTGTCCAGGTCCACGACATCCACGTTGAATGCCAGGTCGTCGCGCACCCGCTGTCGCGCCTGGCCGTCAGGCAGAGATTCAAAAACGGTGCGCAGGGCGGCGTGGCGCCGCCAAAGCATCTGGAATGCGGCTTGCAGCGCTTGCGTATCCAGCGGGCCAAGCAGACGCTGCGCGCCAGAGATGTGATAAGCGCTGCTTTGCGGATCAAGCCGCCACAGGAACCATTGACGCTGCTGCGCGTAGGACAGCACCCCGCGCTGCGCGTCGGCCTGCGGCACGATGGGCAACTGGGCGAAATCGATGCGTTGAAGACGCAGGGCCTCCAGGAATTTCGCCTGTTTTTCAGACGACAGCGCGGCGAAACGGCGCGCAATGGCGGTTTTTTCCAGTTCCATTCAATCCTCCAGCGCGGCCAGCAAATCAGACATGCTGCGCAACGCCGTGTCCTTGTCTTGTTGTTGTGACTGATGCGTGTCCACGGCCGCAGCCAGATCCGCCAGCCTGGAATGCTCGAAGCACAAGCGCATGGGCAGATCCGGCGCCATCGCCGTCAACGCCCGGTGCACCCGCAATACGCTGAGCGAATGGCCGCCCAGTTCAAAGAAGTTGGCCTCGCGTCCGACCGGGGCGCAACCCAGCACGTCGGCCCAGATGGCGGCGATAGCGGTTTCCGTCGGCCCCTGTGGCGGCGTGGCATCGGCTTCGACGCCGAACAACGGCGTGGGCAGCGCCTTGCGGTCGATCTTGCCGTTGGCGCTGAGGGGCAAGGTTTCCAGAGGGATGATCTGGGATGGAACCATGTATTCCGGCAGCTCCCGGGCCAACACTCGGCGCAGCGCATCGGTGTCGGCAAGCGGGGCGACATAAGCCACCAGCTGCTGTCCACCGCCTGGGCCTTCGACGGCCACGACCACCGCTTCACGGACGCCCTCTTGCGCCAACAACCGGGATTCGATTTCACCCAGTTCGATGCGCAGGCCACGGATCTTCACCTGGAAGTCCAGACGGCCCAGATAATCGAGTTCTCCCGCATCCGTCCATCGCACCCGGTCGCCCGTGCGGTACAGGCGGCCTGCGCCGAAGGGATTGGCGACAAAGCGTTCGGCGGTCATGCCGGGACGCGATAAATAACCGCGTGCCAGCCCTGCCCCGCCCAGATAAAGCTCGCCGGCAACCCCCGGCGGCGCCAGGTTCAGGTCTGCGTCCAACACATGGACTTGCGTGCCGGTGATGGGGGCACCGATAGCCACCGGCCCGGTTTCACCGGGCGCGCAGTCGTGGAAGGTGACGTCGATAGCGGCTTCGGTCGGGCCGTACAGATTATTCAAGGCCACGCCGGGCAGCGCAGCAAGGCAACGGTCGCGTAATTCTCCCGGCAAGGCTTCGCCGCTGCATACGATGCGGCGCAATGTCGGCACCTGCGCTTGCATCACGCCGCCCGCCAAGAATGCCGACAGCATCGACGGCACGAAATGCAAGGTTGTCACGCCATGCGCTGCGATGCGCGCGGCCAATGCCTGCGGGTCGCGGTGTTCACCCGGCTCGGCCACGGCCAGCTGGGCGCCAACCATCAGCGGCCAGAAGAATTCCCAGACCGACACGTCAAAGCCAAACGGCGTCTTCTGCAAGACGGTGTCCGCAGCGTCGATGGGATACGCCTGTTGCATCCAGTCCAGGCGCTGAGCCAACGCACCATGGCGGTTGACGGCGCCCTTGGGCTTGCCGGTGGAGCCGGACGTGTAGATCACATAGGCCGCTTGTTCCGGATGCGGCACGTGCCCTACCGGCGTGCATGGGTGCGCGGACAGATCGATCTGGTCCAGCGCCCAAGCCGGCGGAGCATCAACTGACAGGGTTTCCAGCCAGACCGATTGCGTCAGCAACAGCGCCGCCTGACTGTCTTCAAACAGATAGCTCAGCCGATCGGCGGGCAATTCCGGGTCGATCGGCACATAGGCGGCGCCTGCCTTCATCACACCCAGCAACGCCACCACCATTTCCACCGAGCGCGTCATCAATACGCCAACCCGCGCTTCCGCACCCACCCCGGCGGCACGCAGCGCATGGGCCAGCTGATTCGTGCGGGTATCCAGTTCGGCGTAGCTGAGACTGGCCGCACCCGTCGCCAGCGCGGCCGCCTCCGGTGTGGCCAGCGCTTGTGCAGCCAGCCGCTCCGGCACGGTCAACACCGCCCGCGCCGCGCCGCCGTCGCCTTGCGACAGCAAGGCCGAGCGGGAGACCACCGCGAGGTCATCCCCTAATAGCGTGTCCGGCGTTGCCGCCAGTCGTGCCAATGTCTCCAGATAGTCGCTGGCCAACCGGGCAACCGCTTCAGGGGGATAGCAGTCCGCGTCGTACCGCCAGACCAGATCAACCCGGCCGTCTTCCCATTCGGTGCTATGCAGCGCCAGCTCCAGTTGCGGCGCGGTTTCGCCTAATGAGAACTCACTGACAGCCAATGTGCCCAGCCGATCCGGCATGCCCCGGTCGACGCGCTGATGGTTGAACAGAATCTGAAACAGCGGATGGCGGCCGCTGTCACGCGCGGGTTGCAAGGCCTCTACCAATTGTTCAAATGGCAGATCCTGATGCAGTTGTGCCTGACGCACTTGTTCAGCCGCCACGCGCAGCATCCGCGCCAAGGTGGTTCCCGCCGACACCTGGCTGGGAACGACTTGAGTATTGACGAACACGCCAACGAGTTCCTCGGTGCCCGGCCAATGCCGATTGGCGGTGGCCACCCCCACGCGCACGGCGCCCTGCCCCGTCAGCCGGTGCAGCGTTGCCTGCAAGCCCGTCAGCAAGACGGCAAAAAACGTGGTGCCTGCCGCCTGCGCCGCCGCCTTCAAGCCTTGTACTTGCGCCGAGGCCAGGCTTGCCCCCAAGCTGCCCCCTTGAACGCCGCCCTGCACGCCAGCACGCCGGCCCGGCACATGCAGGCCGGGATCGTCGTCCGATAGCGCGGTGCGCCAATACGCCAGTTGGCGTTCGCCTTCCCCTTGCGCCAGCGTCTGACGTTGCCAGACCGCAAAGTCCGCATAGGTCAGGGACTGTGGCGGCAATGTGGGCGATGCGCCGCGTGACAGCGCGTCATAGCAATGCGCCAGTTCATCCTGTAGACGTTGCAGCGACCAGCCATCGGCGGCGATATGGTGAACCACCATGGCCAGCACATGGTCGTCCGGAGCCCGCCGCAACAGGGCTGCCCGCAGCACGGGACCCTCAGCCAGGTCAAAGGGCTGCGCAGCCAGGGACGCGGCCTCGTGTTGCAAGCGGGCGTCATCCAGCCCGACCTCAATGCATGGCAACGGCATGGGTTTGGCCGGCAGCACCTGTTGCAATACGCTGCCGTCGACGCCTTCGCGGTAAACCGTGCGCAGTGCGCCATGGCGGGCGACCAGATGGTTCAGGGCGCCCTGCAATGCGTCAGCGGACAACATGCCTTGCAAGCGCTGCGCGCCCGCGATGTGATAAGCGCTGCCATGGGGGTCAAGCTTCCACAGGAACCACAAGCGTTGCTGCGCATGCGACAGCGGCTGGGGCAGCACACGAGCCGCATTGTCCAGCGCGGCGATGGCCGTTGCCGGCCGGGCCGCTGCCGGTGACGCCTGTCCATCCACGGTTGCGGCAGCCGCCAAGGCTCGCAATGTCGTGTGTTCAAAGACCTGCTTGGCCGTGATGCGCAGCCCCTGCTTGCAGGCACGCGCAATCATCTTCAGGCTAAGAATGGAGTCTCCGCCCAAGGTGAAGAAATCCGCATCGCGGCCAATCTTCACCCCGCCCAGCAGCTCAGACCAGATCGATGCCAGCGTCAATTCCGCCGCCCCGTCTGGGCCATCGATCGCCTCCGCCAGCGCGCGCAGCGTTGGCGTATCGAACAACTGCCTGGGTGCAATGCGCAGGCCTTGCTTGCGCGCGCGGGCAATCATCTTGAGACTGAGAATGGAATCGCCGCCCAGTTCAAAGAAATTGTCCTGCCGGCCCACGGACACTCCGCCCAACAGTTCGGACCATATCGACGCCAACACGCTTTCGACTTCACCGTGCGGGGCGTCTTCGCCCGCCGCCTCGGTGACGGGCCCGGCCGTGCCCGGTTCCGGCAAGGCACGCCGGTCCACCTTGCCATTGGCCGTCAGCGGCAAGACCGCCAGAAGTGTCACGCTGGCGGGCACCATGTAGTCGGGCAAGCGGGCAGCCAGCGCATCGCGAAGTCGCGTGGCGGACGGGCAAGCGGCGCCCGCCACATAGGCATGCAATTGCAAGCGGCCATCCACCGCCGGCAACGCCAGCACCTCGGCCTGCGCCACCCCGGTCATTTGGCGCAGCGCCTCTGCGACCTCGCCGGGTTCCACGCGATATCCGCGTATCTTGACTTGGTCGTCGCCGCGCCCCAGGAACAGCAAGCGGCCGTCCGGCAAGCGAGAGACGCGATCGCCGCTTCGGTACATCCGTTCACCCGCCACGAACGGGTCAGCCACATAGCGATCGGCGGTCAAGCCCGGGCGGCCTTGATAGCCGCGCGCCACGCCCGCACCCGCCAGATACAGATCGCCCGCCAAGCCCGCGGGCACCGGTTGCAGCGCCGCATCCAGCACATAGGCGCGCAGCCCGGCCAACGGCTGGCCCAATGGCACCCGGCCATCGGCAAGCGGCTCGGCACGCCCCGCGATGGCGCCCACGGTCGTTTCGGTGGGGCCATAGTGATTGAACACCTGGCATTCCGGGCGCAACGCACGTATCTGTTCCAGCAAGGCGCCGCTCAGGCTTTCGCCTCCGCACGCCAACCAGCGCAGGGGCAAGACACGCGCGGGTTGCGCCGCCGCCAGCAACGCCTGCAAATGGCCCGGCACGATTTTCAGCGCCTCGATCCGATGCGCGTGCATGTACTCCGCGAAGCCATCCGGGTCGAACGCCAGGCGTGCGTCCAGCAGATGCAATTCACTGCCTTGGCAAAGCGCGCCAAACAACACGGTATGGCCAAGGTCGGCCGCCACCGTGGACACCATCGCCATGCTGGCGGCTGGCGCCGCGTCGAAGCGTCGCGCCACGGCCTCGGCGTAGTTCGCCAGCGCGCCGTGCGACACGACCACCCCCTTTGGGGTGCCGGTGGAGCCAGACGTGTAGATTAGATAGGCGGCCTGAGCCGGGTGTGGCAGTGGCGGCAGGCTGTCGGGTGCCTGCGCACCGCCATCCACCTTGAATCCCAGCACGGGCACGCCTTGCGCCCAGTCGGGCGCCGTGTGCGCCAACAGTGCCGCGGCGCCGCTGTCGCGCAATTGGAAAGCCAAACGCTCGGCCGGCAAATGCGGGTCCAACGGCACAAAGGCGGCGCCTGCGTGCCACGCCGCCAGCAGGCCCAGGACGCTGGCGCAGGAACGCTCCGCCAACACCGCCACCCGGGATTCCGGCCCCACGCCCCGTGCGCGCAACGCCTGCGCCAAGACGCGGGCGCGGCCGTCCAGTTCCCCGTAACTCCAAGCTTGTTCGGCATCCCGCAGCGCCGGCGCCAGCGGCCGGTCGCGCACCTGCTCCAGATACCGTGCCAAGACGGACATGACCGCGCTTGCCGGGGTGTGCCCTGCGAAAGAGTCTGTCACGCCGCTGATCTTGCCCCATGCCGCGTCCGCCTCGGCTAAGCCGATGTCCCCCAAGGCGGCGCCCGAATTCGCCGCCAGCGCTTGCAGTACCTGCGCATACGCGCCAGCGATCCGTTCGGCGGCTTGCGCCGCGACGCGGCGGGGATCATACAGATACTCCAGACGCAGCACGGGCGCCTGGCCCGCTGCCGCGTCCAGCAGCATACGTACCGTCAACGGATAGTGATTCCCGCTGCGCATGGCAACCTCGCCCAGCCTCAAACCGGCCGGCCCGGCGTCACGCAAGGCCGCATCGATGGGGAAATTCTCGAACACCAGCAACGTGTCGAACAACGCCTGTCCGCCCGACCCGGCCCAGCGCTGCACCTGATGCAGCGGCGCATGCTCATGCTCGCGCGCGGCCGTGTGGCGGCTTTGCTGCGCGCGCAGACTATCGGCAACGGAGTCGCCGAGCGCGTTACGGACAACAACCGGCAAGGTGTTGATGAACAAGCCCAGCATGTCCTGAGCGCCTGGCAAGCCGGCGGGCCGGCCCGAGGTCGTGGCCCCAAAGGCCACCACGTCCCGGCCCAGCAAGCGGTGCAGCAGCAGTGCCCAGCCCGTTTGCAGCACCGTGTTCAGCGTCACGCGGGACTCGCGCGCCAGACGTGTCAAGGCGTCCGTGCGGCCGCCATCCAGCACTTGCACCCACTCAGCGTGACCCGTGGCGGGCGCATCAGGGTCGCCGCCGCCCAGCACCGGGGCAAGGTACGTGGGTTCGTCCAGTAGACGGGTCTCGCTTTCCCAGAACTGCTGCGTGGCAGCCGCGTCACGGGTGTCGCGCCAGGTCAGATAGTCGCGGTAGCGCACCACGGGCGCGGTCAGCGCCGCGCCTTGATACGCGCGCAACACGTCGCCCAACAAGCGCGACGCGCTCCAGCCATCCAGCAGCAGGTGATGGCAGGTCCATAAGAAGGTCCAGCCATCCTCCGTCGTGCGCAGCAAGGCGCAACGCATCAATGGCGGCTCGGCCAGATCGAATCCCGCCTCGCGTTCAGCCAACGCCAAGCCGTCGATCCAGGCGTCGCGCCCGGCTTGCGGGACGCCGCGGCCATCTTGCGTCGTCCAGGGCAATACCGCGTCACGCGCAACCCATTGCAGCCAGTCGCCGCCGTGCGCGAAGAAGCCGCTACGCAAGGCAGGATGGCAGGCCAGCGCCTGATTCCAGGCCATGCGGAAGCGTTCAGGATCCAAACCGCCGATATCCGCGCGCAACTGCATGACATACGCCTGCCCCTGAGGATCAAACTGCGTATGGAACAACATGCCCGCCTGCATGGGCGTCAGGCCCAACAGGTCTTCCACTCTTGCCGCCGGCATGGGCAGCGTATCCAACTGACTTTGCGTCAGACGCGCCAGCGGAAAATCGGAGGGAGTCACGCCTTGCGCCCCAAGCGCACAATGGGCAATCAAATCGTTCAGCGTGTCGCGATAAGCGTCTGCCAGTGCCTGCACGCGCGCCCTGGGCAAACGCTGGCCGCTAAAGCCCAGGCTGATTGCAAGACGGCCGTCGTAGACCTGGCCTTCCACCGACAAGGCATGCCACAACGGTGCACCGGCGTCCATGGTGGCGCCGGGTGCCTGCCCGGCGGGCTGCCAGCCGCCGTCGTTGAAACTGCCATCGAACTGGCCCAGGTAGTTGAACAGCACGGCGGCAGGCTGATGCGACGCGCCATGCAGCGGCCCATACGACAGGCCATTGCGTGGCACCGCGCGCAGGCTCTCCTTCACGCGCTTGAGCGCCTGGGCCGGTTCCCCGCCCACATCCAGCAATACCGGGTACAGCGTCGTGAACCAACCGACGGTGCGGGACATGTCAGGTGCCTCTGATCCGGCTTCGCGGCCGTGCCCTTCGATGTCGATGCGAACGGGATCGGCCCCTTCAGCCAGCACCCGGCCCAACGCCGTCAACAAGATATCGTTGATTTGGGTGCGATAGGCCAAGGGGGCTTGCCGCAGCAACGCCTGGGTGGTGGCGGCGTCCAGGGTGAACCCCAGTTGTTCACGCTCGCCTTCCAGGCCGGCTTGACCCATCGCCTCCCGTAGCCAGGCTGGCCCGCGACTGCCAGCCGTGTCCACCGCCACCGTCTGCCAGTATTGGCGTTCAGCGGGCGCGATGTGGTCCCGCAGGCCGGCCACGTAGCTGGTCCATTCGGCATAGTGTGCCGTCTTGGCGGGCAACGCCATCTGCCTGCCCTGACGCGCCGCCTGGTATGCCGCTTGCAGGTCTTCCAGCAGGATGCGCCATGACACGCCGTCCACCACCAAGTGGTGCGCCACCAGCAGCAGCCGGTCGCTGCCGTCGGCCATGTGTACGGCCAGCGCCCGCAGCAACGGCCCTTGTGCCAACTTCAAGCTGCGTTGAGCAGCGTCGCACTGACGGTTCAGTTCATCCGCATCGGCGGCCTGCGCCGTCCAGAGCAGATCGGATGGCGCCGCGTCTTCTGCGTAGCGCTGCGTCCAACCCTGGCATGCTTCATAGAACCGCAGGCGCAGGCTGTCGTGATGGTTCACCAGTTGCACCAGCGCCGTGCGTAATGCGGATTCGTCCAAGGGTTCGGACGGCGTCAGCAGCACGGCCTGGTTCCAGTGCTCGCGCACCGGCATCGCCTGGCGGAAGAACTCAGCCTGGATGGGCAACAACTTCGCTTCGCCGGTTGCCGCGGTGCGTGCTGGCTCGTGCTCGACAGTCAAGGGCTGCGCCACTGCCGCCAAGCGGGCAACCGTCTGGTGTTCAAAGACATCGCGCGGATTGACCGCCCAGCCCTGTTGGCGCAACCGCGCCACGATTTGCAGGCTAAGAATCGAGTCCCCGCCCAGCTCGAAGAAGTTCGCCTCGCGTCCGACCGAGGTGCAACCCAGCACGTCGGTCCAGATGCCGGCAATCGCGGTTTCCAACGGACCTTGTGGCGGCGCGGCATCGGTTTGGTCGTCGAACACCGGTGCGGGCAGCGCCTTGCGGTCGATCTTGCCGTTGGCGCTGAGGGGCAAGGCTTCCAGGGGAATGATCTGCGACGGCACCATGTATTCGGGCAGTTCGCGGGCCAGGGCTTGGCGCAGCGCATCGGTATCGACAAGCGGTGCGACGTAGGCGACCAGCCGTTGACCACCGCCAGGCCCCGCCACTGCCACCACGACCGCTTCACGGACACCCTCTTGCGCCAACAGCCGGGACTCGATTTCACCCAGTTCGATGCGCAGGCCACGGATCTTCACCTGGAAGTCCAAACGGCCCAGATAATCCAGCTCTCCTGAGTCCGTCCATCGCACCCGGTCGCCCGTGCGGTACAGGCGGCCTGCGCCGAAGGGATTGGCCACGAAGCGTTCAGCGGTCATGCCGGGACGCGATAGATAACCGCGTGCCAGCCCTGCTCCGCCCAGATATAGCTCGCCCGCCACGCCCGGCGGCGCCAGGTTCAGGTCTGCGTCCAACACATGGACGTGGGTACCCGTGATGGGGGCACCGATGGGCACCGGGCCGTTTTCACCGGACGCGCAGTCGTGGAAGGTGACGTCGATGGCGGCTTCGGTCGGGCCGTACAGATTGTTCAAAGCCACGCCGGGCAGCGCAGCAAAGCAACGATCGCGCAGTTCTCCCGGCAGGGCTTCGCCGCTGCATACGATGCGACGCAAACTGGGTATCGAGCCGCCGGTAATGCCACCCGCCAGGAACGCTGACAGCATCGACGGCACGAAATGCAATGTCGTCACGCCATGCGCCGCGATGCGCGCCGCCAGTGCTTGCGGATCACGATGTTCACCCGGTTCGGCCACGGCCAGTCGGGCACCGACCATCAGCGGCCAGAAGAATTCCCAGACCGACACGTCAAAGCCAAACGGCGTCTTCTGCAAGACGGTGTCCGCAGCGTCGATGGGATACGCCTGCTGCATCCAGTCCAGGCGCTGGGCCAACGCGCCATGCCGATTGACCGCGCCCTTGGGTTTGCCGGTGGACCCGGACGTGTAGATCACATAGGCCGCTTGTTCCGGATGCGGCACGTGGCCTACCGGCGTGCATGGGTGCGCGGACAGATCGATTCGGTCCAGTGCCCAGGCCGGCGGAGCGCCAGCCGGCAGCGTTTCCAGCCACGTCGATTGCGTCAACAGCAGACTCGCCTGACTGTCTTCAAACAGATAGCTCAAGCGATCGGCGGGCAATTCCGGGTCGATGGGCACGTAGGCGGCGCCTGCCTTCATGACACCCAGCAACGCCACCACCATTTCCACCGAGCGCGTCATCAGCACGCCGACCCGTGTTTCCGCACCGGCCCCGGCCGCACGCAGCGCATGAGCCAGTTGATTCGTGCGGGCATCCAGTTCGGCGTAGGTCAGATTGCTGTCACCCATCACCAGCGCCACGGCCGCGGGCGTAGCGACTGCTTGCGCGCCCAGCCGTTCCGGCACCGTCAACACCTTACCCGCGACGCCACCGTCGCCCTGCGACAGCAATTGGCGAATGCCGTCCTCCGGCAACCAAGGCAATTCGGCCACTCGTGTCTGTGGCGCCTCAAGCCATGCACTCAAGACCTGCACGTACCGTTCGGCCAGCCGCGCCATGCGTTCGGCGCTGAAGTAGTCCGCCGCATAGATCACGCTGGCGGTCAGGCCCCCGGTGGTGTCTTCGCGCGTTTCCAACGTCAGTTCAAAAGGCGTGTCATCCAGCGGCACGGCAAACGGCGTCAGGCTAAGGCCCGGCAAGCGGGCCAGCGCCTCATAGTCGTCGCGCAAATGGTTGGCCATGACCTGGAACAGCGGATTGCGCTGGGCCGAACGGGTCAACTCCAAGGCGTCCACGATGCGGTCCAGTGGCAGTTCTCCATGCGCTTGCGCCTGGATCATGGCGTCGCTTGCGCGCGCCACGGCCTCAGCCAGGGTGTCGCTACCCGCCAGCACATTGCGCAACACCTGGGTATTGACGAATAGCCCGACCAGGCCTGCCGTGTCCTGACGGCCGCGATTGGCGGTGGGCACGCCCACGCGAATGTCTTCCAGGCCGCTGTCGCGATGCAACAACACCTGGAACGCGCCAAGCAACACACTGAAAAGCGTGCAGCCTTCGCGCTGGGAGGCGCGGCGCAAGCGTTCGGGCATGTCCGCCGGCAACGTGATCGGCTGCCGGGCGGCGCGCAGCGCATTGCCCGGCACGCGCGTCCCATCGCCGGGTAGTTGCAGCCACGGGTCGTCTCCGCCCAACTGCGCGCGCCAGTAATCCAGTTGGCGATCTTCTTCGCCCGCCTCCAGCCAGCTGCGCTGCCATGCCGCGTAGTCGGCATAGTCGATATCCAAGGCCGGCAGCTCGGCCTGATCACCGTCAAGCGCCGCGCCGTAGCAAGCGGCCAGCTCATCCAGCAGAATTTGCATGGACCAGCCGTCGGCAACGATGTGGTGCAACACGCCCACCAGCACGTGGTCATCAGACGCGGCGCGTAGCAGGGCGAAGCGCACCAGCGGCCCGCCAAGCAAGTCAAAAGCGCGGGCATTCAGCGCACCCGCGGCCTGCGCGTATGCCGCTTCTCTGTCGCCTTCGGCATGCGTGGACAGGTCAATTCGCTCTAGCGGCAATGCCGCCGTTTGCAGAATGTGCTGGGTGGGCACCCCCTGCGCATCTTGCTCAAAGCGGGTGCGCAACGCTGGATGTCGTTGCGCCAATGCGTCCAGCGCCACCTGTAAGGCTTGCGCGTCGATGTCGCCACGCAAGCGCAAGCCGCCGGCGATGTGGTAGGCCGTGGAGTCCGGCGCCAAGCGCCAAAGAAACCATTGCCGCTGCTGCGCATGGGACAGCACGCCGCGATCCGTGGCGCGGGCGGGCACGATCGGGAACTGGCCCGAAGACAGCCCCTGCTCGCGCAGCCTGCCATAGACCGCCTGGCGTTCCGCCAGCCCCAACGTTGCGAAGCGCGCGGCGATGCGCGCGAGCGAGGCATTCGACATCAGTTGTTCTCCAACGTATCCATGAAGGCGTCCAAGGCATCCAGCGCCTGCGCGTCGGCCGCGCCACTCGAGTCCTCCAGATGCCGCGCGAACTCCGCCAGCGTCTGGTGCTCGAACAAGGCATTGATCGGCGCCTGCCTGCCCAAATTCGCCTGAATCCGAGCCGTGACCTGCATGACCATCAAGGAATGACCGCCCAGCTCAAAGAAGTTGTCCAGGCGGCCCACCCGTTCAACGCCCAGCACGTCCGACCAGAGTTGCGCCAGCTGCGTCTCCAGGCCGTCGTTCGGCGCCACGTAGTCGCGGGCGGTTTCGTTCAGATCGGGCGCGGGCAAGGCCTTGCGGTCGAGCTTGCCGTTGCGGTTGCGTGGCAAGGCGTCCAGCCGAACCCATAATCCCGGGACCATGTAGTCGGGCAGATCGCGCGCCAAGGCCGCGCGCAACGCTTCGCGCCAGGCTTGCGCGCCTTCGGGCGGCAGCCAGTCCGCTGCCGGGACCACATAGCCGACCAGCCGGGTGCCGCTGCCTTCGTCGATTGCCTGCACCGCGGCCTCGCCGATCTCCCGCAAGGCGGCCAGACGCGCCTCGATCTCGCCCAATTCAACGCGATACCCGCGCACCTTGACCTGGTGATCCGCACGGCCGGCGTACTCCAGCACGCCATCTGGCCGCATGCGGCCCAGATCCCCGCTGCGATACATCCGCGCACCCGCCACGTCCCCGTGCAGATCCGGCAGGAAGCGCTCAGCGGTCAAGTCTGGCCGGCGCGTGTAGCCACGCCCCACGCCCACGCCCGCGATATAGATCTCGCCCACCACGCCGGGCAGCACGGGATTCAGCTCGGCATCCAGCACCATCAGGCGCGTGTTGTCGGCGGCGGTGCCGATGGGAAGGCCCGGCCCTGGCTCATGGTCATCCGGACGCAGGGTGAAGAAAGCCACGTCGTCGGCGCATTCAGCCGGGCCATACGCATTGACCAGCGGCACGTCGGGATAGCGATGCAGCCATTCCCGCGCCAATGAGAGCGGCGTCGCCTCGCCCGTGGGCAGCATCCAGCGCAGGGCCGGCAAGGCCACGGATTCGGTGGCCAGCATGCCTTGAATCAACGTGGGCACGCTTTCCAGCACCGTGATGCCGCGCGCCTGGGCGTGGCGCAACAGCGCCACCGGGTCGCGCGCGGTCTCGTCCGGCACCACTTCGACCGTGGCGCCGCACAGCAACCCCGCCAGCATCTGCCAGACAGAGATATCGAAACTTGGCGCGGCGGTCTGTCCGATGACGGATTGCGCATTCAGCCCAAGGGCGGGCACCTTGCTTAGCTGGTTATTCAGCATGCCCCGGTGCGTTACCACCACCCCCTTGGGTTCGCCTGTCGAGCCAGACGTGAAGATCAGATACGCAGCCTGGTCCGGATGCGCATGGCGTCCGGGATTGCCGGGCTCCTGCCCGCGTCCGCGCGCCGGGCCGGCCAGTGCTTCTTCCGCCCACAACACCCGTGGCGGGTCCGGCATCAACGCCAATGCGGCATCCAGCAGCGGAGCTTCGGCCGTGCCAACCAGCACCACCTTGGCGCCGCTTTGGCCAAGGATGGACGCCACCCGCTGCGGCGGCAGCCGTACGTCCAGCCCCAGATAGGCTGCCCCGGCCTTGAACGCGCCCAGCGCGGACGCGATGAAGGTGATGCCGCGCTCGCAGTACACCGCCACCACGTCGTCGGCGCGCACGCCACGTTCAATCAGCGCCTGGCCGATGCGGTTGGCGCGGCGGTTCAGATCGGGATAGGACACGGCCTCCGCGCCGCAGCGCACGGCGATGCCGTCGCAGCGGGCCGCCTGCGCTTCGAATAGGCGTACATAGCCGGCATCGAAGAAATAGTCGGCTTGACGGCCTCGACCGGCGGCTAGCAGGCGGTCGCGCTGGGCCGCCGATGGCGCCAACAAGGACGCGACCGGCGCGTCAGGCGTGGCCATCAGGGCTTCGACGTTGGCGCGGAACGTCGCCAGCATGCTGCCGACGGCCTGCGAATCCAGCCGGCGGGTGTCATACGTCAACTGCAATGCCAGGCGCGGCCCCGGCAGCAACACCACCGTCAGCGGGTAATTAGTGTGGGTGCGCATGCCCAGCGAACTCAGGCCCATGCCCTTGGCGCGCTCGAACACGGCCCCGGAGATGGGCGCGTTCTCGAACACCACCAGACTATCGAACAGCGGCTGGCCCGGCGCCACGTCACTGAAACCCTGCACTTCGGCCAGCGACAGATGCTCGTGCGCGCGCATTTCCGCATTCTGATCCAGCAGCGTGCGCATCCATTGCGCCGCTGGCAAGGTTCCCCCGATTGGCAGCCGCAAGCGAATCGGAATGGTATTGATGAAAATACCGATCGTCTGCTGGGCCTGCGCCATCTCGGTCGGTCGCCCCGCCACGGTCACGCCGTAGAGCACCTCGTCCTGGCCCGCGTGCCGCGCCAGCGTCAGCGCCCAGGCAGCCTGAATCACGGTGTTCGGCGTGACCCGGCACTGCTGGGCCACGCGCTGCAACTGCGTGGTCTGCGCCTCGGTCAAGGTGCTGGTCAGATCGACCATGGCGGACACCTCGCCCGCCGCGGCGCTGCGCAGGCCCGGCAGCGGCGTCACCGCGCTGAAACCCGTCAAGGCATCGCGCCAATAGCGCCGCGCCGCCTCGATGTCACGGCCTTGCAGCCAATCGATGAAATCGCGGTGGGGACGGCTGGATGCACGCACTGGCTCCTGTCCGGCCAGGCGCGCGTCATAGTTGTCGAAGAAGTCCGTCAAGAGCAGCGACAGGCACCAAGCGTCCATCAGCATGTGATGAAAGCTCAACGCCCACCGGTATTCGCGGTCGGCCACGCGGGCCACCCGCAAGCGCAGCAGCGGCGGCTGGTCCAGCGGCAGCCCCGTGCGTAGTTCCTCATGCAGCAACGATTCATATCGCGCAACGGCGGCCTCATGGCCCAGGTCGCGCAAGTCCAGCCGTTGCACCGGCAACGTCACGTCGCGCCGGATGATCTGCACCGGTTCGTGCGCCCATTGCCAATGGAAGGTGGCGCGCAACGCCGGATGGTTTTCCAGCACGCGCTGCCACGCCCATTCAAAAGCGTCCTCATCCAATTCGCCATCCACGCGGTACCGGTCCTGCATCACGTAGATGCCGGAATTCGGGTTGCGCAAGGTATGCAGCAGCATGCCGTGCTGCATGGGGCTCAAGGGGTATGCGTCCTGGATGTCACCCGCCGGAACCGGCAACTGCGCCAACCATTCAGGCGCCAATCGTGCGCTCGCGGCCACCGTATCGGCCCGCGCCATGCCATCCGCCGCATGAACCCCGGGTGCCAGGGCAGCCAGCGTTTGTTGTTGCAGCAACTGTTTGGGCGTCAGAACCAGACCCGCCTGCCGCGCCAGCGCCACCACTTTGAGCGTCAGGATGGAATCGCCGCCCAGTTCAAAGAAGTTGTCGTCGCGGCCAATCCGCTCCACGCCCAGCGCTTCCGCCCAAATGCCTGCCAGAACGGTTTCCAGGCCCGGATTGGGTGCGCTGAATTGCGTGCCGGGCAGCACGGGCTCCTCGGGGAGCGCATGGCGGTCCACCTTGCCCGCCGCGTTCAGCGGCAGATCGGGCAGCACCAGTATCCGGGCGGGCACCATGTAGTCCGGCAGTACCCGCATCAAACCCGCACGCAATGTCTCCGCGTCCAGCACCGCGCCCGGAACAGGCGCGACATAGGCCAGCAGGCGTCGGGCCGCGCCCGGTTTTCCGCCCGTGGCCACCGCCACTGCGTGCCCCACGCCCGGCTGCGCCAGCAACTGGGTCTCGACTTCACCAAGCTCGATGCGATAGCCGCGGATCTTCACCTGGTGATCCACCCGCCCCAAGTACTCGATCTGGCCGTGCTTGCCCCAGCGTGCCAGGTCGCCGCTACGGTACATGCGCGCGCCGCCACCCAGGAAGGGATCAGCCACAAAGCGTTCAGCGGTCAGTCCGGCCCGGTTCAGATAGCCGCGGGCCAAGCCCTCCCCGCCCAGGTAGAGTTCGCCCGCCGCGCCTGGCGGCAACAGATTCAGGTCGGCGTCCAGCACATAGGCGCGGCGGTCGCCGACGGGCTTGCCGATGGGCATGTACGCGGCCTCGTTGGGCGTGTCCGGATACGCTTTGGCAATCAGCGGCGTGATGACGGTTTCCGTCGGCCCGTAGCCATTGATCACGCGCGGTGGGCGCAGCGTGTTCTGGATCAGGGCCAGCGTGGTGCGCGACGTGGCCTCGCCGCCAACCGTGTAGGAACGGATCGGCAAGACGGCCGCCTCCTCGCCCAGCGCTTCCGCCAATTGATGCAGGTAGCTGGGGGTAAAGCACGCGACCGTCACGCCATGACGCGCGATCTCGGCCGCAGTGCGTTCCACGGACCACGGTTCGTCGTCGCGCGGGATCAAGACGCCGCCAAACGCCAATGGCGTCAGCCATCGTTCATGCGCCCCGTCAAAATTGATCGACGCGAATTGCAGCTCGCGGTCGGCGGGGGTCATGCCGTACATCGCGCCGATGGCCTGGATGTGCATCGACAGCGGGCCGTGCGGCACGGCCACGCCCTTGGGCAGGCCCGTCGACCCCGACGTATAGATCAGATAGGCCAATTGGGCAGGATGGATCGTGCGTGCCGGATTGTGCGCGGGCTGGCGGGCGGCGTGGGCGACCGCTTCGCCATCGAGCACCAGCCATGGCACATCCATGGGCAACGCCAGCCCATCCACCACGGCGCGCTGCGACAGGACAAGCCGCAATCGGCTGTCTTGCATCATGTGCGCCAGCCGCGCGGCGGGGTAACTGGGATCCAGCGGCACATAGACGCCACCGGCCTTCAGCACGGCCAGCATGGCGACGATCATGTCCGCGCCTCGGCCCAACGCGATCCCCACCGCCACATCCGCGCCCACGCCATTGGCGATCAGCAGATGCGCCAGCCGATTCGCCTGCTCGTTCAGTTGCGCGTAGCTCAGTTGGGCATCGCCCGCGATCAGCGCCAAGGCTTGCGGCGTCCGGGCGGCATGGTCTTCGATCAAGCGATGCACGGGCGTGAAGGCGCGCGGCGGCCAGGCGCCCGTCCCAGCGGCCAGCAGCGCGTCACGCGCCGCAGGGTCCAGAATGTCCAGCGCATCCAGCGTCAGATCGGGCGCGTCGGCCAATTGGCCCAGCACCTTCATCAAGGCGTTGCCAAAGCCCCCCATGGTGTCCGCGTCGAACAGATCGCGCGCGTAGATCAACGAGGCGCCCAGCGCGCCATCCTGCGCTTCGCGCGTTTCCAACGTCAGTTCAAACTGCGCCGCGTTGTCGGGCTGCGGCAGCGTGGCAACCTCAACGCCGGGCAACGCCAAGCGCGAACCTGACTCTTCCCGCAGGTGATTCATCATCACCTGGAATAGCGGGCTTTGGCCCAGGCCGCGTTCGGGCTGGATGGCATCGACCACGCCATCGAACGGATAATCCTGGCGAGCCTGGGCATCCAACACGGTGTCGCGTGCCTGAGCGGCAAGCTCGCGCAAGGCCATGCGGCCGCGCAGTTGCCCGCGCAGCACCTGTGTGTTGACAAAGAAGCCCACCGTGCGCGCCAGCGCCGGCAACGCCCGGTTGGCCGCCGCCACGCCAACCCGCACATCGGATTGGCCGGTGTAGCGATACAGCACGGCCTGGAAGGCGGCCAGCAGCTGCATGAAGGCCGATCCCTGGCCGGCACGGGCCGCGGCCTGCACGCGCGCCGCCAGGTCCGGCGCAATCTCCAGGTCATAGCGCGCCGCCTGATAACGGCCTTCCGGCGTGCGTGGCCGGTCGGTTGCCAGCGCCAGCGTGGGTTGGTCGCCACCCAGCAACCGGACCCAATCATCACGTTGCCCGTCCCAGCGGCCCGCATCCAGCTGCGCCCGCTGCCATGCCGCGTAATCCGCGAACGGCAGGGAAACGGGCGCCAAGGACCGGCCTTCCATCAAGGCATTCAATTCCTCGAACAACACCTGCATCGACACGGCGTCGGCCACGATGTGATGCGCGACCAGCACCAGGACATGTTCTTCATCATCCACGCGCAGCAGCTCGGCGCGCAGCGGCAAGGCGTGTTCCAGGTCGAACGGCGTCTTGAATGCCAATCGCACGATCGCATCGGCTTGCGCGCGCGCGGCCGCCAGGTCGCTCTGGCGCACATCCCGCTGCCGCACCGCGCCATAGCCCGCGGCGACGTCGGCATCCACCGGCTGCTGCACCGGCGTGCCGTCGTCCAGCACTCGGAACCGCATGCGCAACGCCTCGTGCCTGGCGATCAGGGCGTCCAGCGCCTGGTGCAACCCGGGTCCGTCCAACGGCCCCGTCAACCGCAGCGCCTGACCGACGTGATAGGCATCGCTGCCAGGATCAAGCTGCCACAGGAACCATTGGCGCAACTGCGCCGAAGACAACGGCACCATCCCGTCGTGGCGAGCGGCGCAGGCGACGGGACCGTCCATTCCCCCGGTGGCGGATACTGGCGACTGATTGTTCGCCGTCAGTTCCCGGATGCGTGCAGCGCATCCCGCCAGTTCGGGATGGTCGAACACCAGGCGAGGCGTGGCCGCGATATTCCATCGAGCCGAAATGGCCGCGGCGATTTGCACAGCAGCCAGCGAATTGCCACCGCACGAGAAGAAGTTCGCCCGTGCATCGGGCGTGCCACCGCCCAGGGCATCGCGCCAGATCCCGGCCAACGCCAGCGCGTCTGGATCGTCCAAACCTGTTGCAGCCGGTGCGGGCGTGGCGGCCACATCGCGGCGTTGTCCCTGCTCGAAGACCGCATAGGCATCCAGTTCGCCGGTGCGCCAGCCATCGCGGCAGGCAGACCGTTGCAGCTTTCCGCTGGACGTCTTGGGCAAGCCGCCCGGGTTGAGCAGCACGACCACCGTGGCCGGTTCACCGCAGGCGGCGCCGACGGCCTGGCTGATGGCGTCGCGCAACGACTCTGGCGGTACCAGCTTCTGAAGCCCGCGCGACACTTCGGCGGCCACGCCGATGCCCTCGCCTTGCGGCCCTTGCACCGAGAAAGCCGCCACGCGGCCCTTTCGCACCGCTTCGACCTCGCCTTCCACCGCCCGTTCGATGTCCTGCGGATACAGGTTGTGTCCGCGCACAATGATCAAGTCCTTGCGCCGGCCGGCGATATGCAACTGGCCGGCATGGAAGAACCCCAGGTCGCCGGTTCGCAACCAGCGCCGGCCTTGCTGTTCGACGAAGGTCTCGGCCGTGGCGTCGGGCCGGTTCCAGTACCCCTTCGCCACACTGGGGCCGTGCACCCAGATCTCGCCGATGCGACCGTCACCCGCGTCGGCAAGCAATTCCGGGTCCACGATGCGCACCGCATGGCGCTCAGGCACGGTGCCGCAAGCCACCAGCTTGCCGCCCTCTTCAGCCGGTGATACCAAGCCCGCCGACAATAGCGCCGGATCAAAACCCGTGGCCGTCATGCCGCCGCCGCTGATGCTGCCGGCCACCAACAGCGTCGCTTCGGCCAGCCCATAGCAGGGGTAAACCGCGCCTGTCGCCAGCCGCGCGGGCGCGAAAGTGGTCAGAAAATCGCGCAGCGTATCGTGCCGCACGGGCTCGGCGCCCGAAAACGCCACGCGCCAACGCGACAGGTCCAGTTGCGCCAAACGCTCGGGTTTGGCGCGTTCCAGGCACAGGCGATAGGAAAAATCAGGGCCGCCGCTGTGGGTGCCCCCATAAGCCGCGACCGCTTCGGGCCAACGCATTGGCCGTTCCAGGAAATACCGCGGCGACATCAGCACGCACGGAATCCCACGGTACAAGGGCTGCAACAGGCCGCCAATCAAGCCCATGTCGTGATAAAGCGGCAGCCACGACACCCAGACGTCACCTGGATTTGCGCCCAGGCGTTCTGCGATGGCGGCTTCGTTGGCCATCAAATTGGAATGGCTGACCATCACGCCCTTGGGCGCGGAGGTCGATCCCGACGTGTACTGCAAGAAAGCGATCTGTTCGCCGTCCGGCTCGAATTCCGCCTGGCGCGGATTGACCGCGGCCAATTCCCCGTCAATCGCCAGCATGTCGGCGCCTGCCCAAAGGTCTTCAAAAGGGGCGATGGCATCGCGCAGGTCAGCCGTGGTCAACACGCAGCGGGCCGCGCAATCCGTCGCGATGGCCACGACCCGCGCCAACTGTTGCCGCCGCACGGATTCCGGCGGAAATACCGGCACCGGAATCAGCCCTGCGTACATGCACGCAAAAAAGCCAATGACATAGTGCTCGTTGTTGTCCATCAACAGCAGCGCACGGTCATTGACCGCATAGGCGTCGGCCAGCACGGCGGCCAACGCCCGCACGCGCGCATCCAGGGCGGCGTAGCTGAAGCGGCGTTCACCGGTGGCGTCAACGACGGTCAGCGCCGTGTAGTCCGGCCGGCTGCGCGCCAAGTCGCGAACGCGAGCCACGATGGTGGCGGGGAGCATCGTCGCGGAGATCTCAGAGGCTTGCATTGCGTGTACCTGTGGGAAGGTCGCCGGAATCAGAAATCGGCGAAGTTGCTATGGGATTCGGCCATCGCGACCACGACCTTGCGCGGTCCTTGGAACGGTGTGCGCGCGTGCGCCACCAGCATGTTGTCGAGCATCATCACGTCGCCCGCCTGCCAGGCAAACATGACGGTCTGCTCATCCAGCACGGTGCGTACCTGATCAAACGTCGCGTCTGGTATGGCTTGCCCGTCCGCGAAGTACACGTTGCGCGGCATGTTCTCAACGCCAAGGACTTCCTCCAACGACTCGCGCACCTCGGGTTGAAGGTTCGAGACATGGAACAGGTGCGCCTGGTTGAACCACACCATGTCGCCCGTCCAGGGATGCGTCGCCACGCCTTGGCAATGCTGCCGGGTACGCAGATCGCCGTCCGGTTTCCATTCCCACTGGATGCGGGCGCGCTGGCAAAACGCCTCGACTTCGCTGCGCTCATCGGTGTTGAAGACCTTTTGCCACGGCACGTCGAATTCGCCGTAGTTGCGTTCGTAGATCAGGCCGGCGGCGAAGCGCTCGCGAATGACGGCCGGCATGTTCCGATAGATGGCGCGGCTATCGGCAATGGGCGTTTCCCCGCCAACCGGCGAGGCCGTCACGCAATGGAACCAGATCTTCATCGGCCATTCGCGCGTGTAGGCCTGCTCGTTATGCAGCGGGATATGTTGGTGCGCGGGATATTCCGTGGAGGTATACACGCCAGACTGCACCGCGCTGCGGGGCGTGGAGGCAAACTCGTAACTCAGCAGCGGATGCCCGAAACCGGCCGCGAACGCGCGAAATTCCTCGACCGACGGCACGGCAAAGCCACGCAGCAGCACACCGCCCACGTCGCGCAGCGAGCGCGAAAGTTCATCCGCCAGCACCGGCAACGCCGCCAACAGCGCTTGCCCGGGTGTCTGGGGCGTATACAGCACCGGCAACTGGTTATTGCCGGGGGCCTTGCTCAGAAAATGATTCATGGTTGAATTCCTGGGGCGCGCTGAGCGCGCGATGGCGATGGGGCGCCGGCGCGATCCTCCGGATCACCGGCGGCGGGCAACCAGGCCAATGCGGCCACGTAACCGGCAGGCATCGCCAGTTCGCAGGCTTCACACAAAGGCCAGTCCGCACAGGACGCCTGAACCGTGATCCCCCCGACGTGCCGGCCGGGATGGACCTGCACCTGCAACAGATGCTGGGCAATGCCCACGCCCCATGCTTTCAGGGCGGCTTCCTTGCCGGTCCAGCGCCGCAGGAACGCCGCGGCCTGGGGCAAGCCTCGCCAGCCGGTACGCTCGGCAGGCAGCAAGGCATAGTCCGCCAGCGGTTCCAGATCGCCGGTGTCTTGCTCGCACTCCACGTCCACGCCCACTTCGCGACGGTCGGACATGACCACCAGCGCATAGTGGCCGGCGTGGCTCAGGTTGAAATGGCAATGCGCGCCCAGCGGTTCCGCCAGCGCGGGTTTGCCGTGCTGGCCGGCCAACAGCGGCACTCGCGCCGCCGGCAGGTTCAGGCGCAGGGCCAGCAGACGGCGCAATCCGGCGCGTGCGCCGACGTAGCGTGCGCGGTCGGCATCGCGGTGGAATCGGCGGGCGCGGTCTTGCTCGGCGGACGTCAGCGCCAGCCAGTCTTCGGCGCGGACGCGCCCCACCGCGAGGCGCCATACCGTGATGTCCGCCGGCGCCGGTTCAGGCCGCATCAAGGCTTGCATGGCGGATTCCTTCGCTTGCTGCCAACGGCCGGCCCAGATGCGCGGTGATCGCGGCCAGCACGGCGGGTTCGCTGTCGCGGATGAAGAAGTGGCCGCCGTCGAAGTAATCCAGCGTGACCGGGTGACGCGCCACGTCCTGCCACGCCCGCAGCCGTTCCGGCGCGATGTCATCACGCCGGCCGCCCATCACGTGGACGGGCAGCGCCAGCGGCGCTTCATCATGGTGTTGATAGTCCAGGCACAGCGCGTAGTCTGCTTCCAGCACCGCCAGTGTCAGGGCCAGCAGTTCCTCGTCGTCGAATACGGCTTGCGGCGTTCCGCCCTGGCGGCGCAGGTCTTCCAGCAGATCGCCGCGCCCGCGCATGCGCTCCAGCCGGGAGTTGTCCCGGGCTGACGGCGAGGCGCTGCCGGAGGCGATCAGAAGCTGGGGAGCCGGCATGCCCAATGCGCGCAGGCGCCGGGTCGCCCCATAGGCCAGCAAGGCGCCCATGCTGTGGCCGTAAAGCGCATAGCGGCCAGTGACCCAAGGCTGCGCACGGGCGCAGATATCGTCCACCGCGGCCTCGAAGCCGGCGCTGAACGGGTCGTTGATGCGGCTGCCGCGCCCGGCCAATTCCACCGGTTCCACCCGCACCCAGGCGGGCAGCAAACGACGCCAGCGCAAGTACATGGTGGCGCTGGCCCCGGCGCAAGGCAGGCACAGCAGCGTGATGGGCGCGGCCATGGTCACGCCTGGCCGATCGACTGGGCTTCCATATGGCGGCGCAACGAACTGGGACGCATGTCGGTCCAGACCGATTCGACATAGGCCAGGCAGGCCGCCTTGTCGCCCAGGGTGCCGGTATCGCGCCAGCCCGCGGGAATGGCCTTGTAGTCGGGCCAGATCGAATACTGTTCTTCTTCGTTGACCAGGACGCGGAACGTAGCGCCTTCGCGATCAAAACAACTCATGTCAGGGTCCTCGCAGAGCACACGGCGCTTGCGGCGCCAGGGGACAGACCATTCCGGCTTTACGGAAAATCTGCATCTATCCACCTGACGAACCAGCCCAGACTTTGTTTAGGCGTTCATGGCCAGCCTGCCTGCCTTGCTACCCCTGCCGCCGGCTCGCGGCCAGCGCGGTCAGGCCCTCAATGCAGGATCTGCTCCAGGAAAGCGCGGGTGCGCTCGTGCCTGGGATGCTCGAAGAACCGCTCGGGTTCGGCCATTTCAATAATCCGTCCCCCATCCATGAAAACCACCCGATCCGCAACCTTGCGCGCGAACCCCATTTCATGGGTCACGCACAACATGGTCATGCCGTCATCCGCCAGGGACGTCATGGTGTCCAACACTTCCTTCACCATTTCCGGATCCAGCGCCGATGTCGGCTCGTCAAACAGCATGATGCGCGGCTGCATGCACAGCGACCGGGCGATGGCCACGCGCTGCTGCTGGCCCCCCGACAACTGGCCGGGATACTTGTTGGCCTGGTCAGGAATGCGGACGCGCTCCAGATAGCGCATGGCCAGTTCAATGGCCTGGGCACGCGGCATGCGCCGGACCTGCACCGGCGCCAGGATGCAGTTCTCCAGCACAGTCAGGTGCGGGAACAGGTTGAAATGCTGGAACACCATGCCGGCATCCGTGCGCACCCCGTCCACCGCACGCAAGTCGTCGGTGAGTTCCACGCCATTGACGACGATCGTGCCCTGCTGATGCCGTTCCAGCCGATTGATGCAGCGGATCATCGTGGACTTGCCCGAGCCGGAGGGGCCGCAGATGACCAGCCGCTCCCCTGCCCTGACCTGTAGATCGATATCTTGAAGAACGTGAAAGTCTCCATACCATTTGTTCATGCCCGTGATCGAGATGGCGGGCGGGATCGCGCCGGATGGCGTGCTCATCGAAGGTCCCCTTTTTTATAGCGTTGCTCCAGCCACATGGAATACCGCGACAGGCTAAAACAGATGCAGAAATAGATTGATGCGATGAAAAGATAGGTTTCGACGTAGGGCGTGGGCCAGGCGGGATCCGTCAACGCGGCACGCCCCGAGCTCAACAGGTCAAACAAGCCCACGATCAGGACCAGGCTGGTGTTCTTGATCATGACGATCGCGGTATTCGTCAATGGCGCGATGACCTTGCGCAACGCCTGCGGAAGCACCACCAGGCGCGTCATCTGCCACCATGACAGCCCCAGCGCGCGGGACGCCTCCGCCTGCCCAGCCGGAATGGCTTGCAGGCCGCCCCGGATCACCTCTGCCAGATAGGCCGCCGAAAAGATCGTCAACGCGATGCCGGCACGCAGCAGGCTGTCGATGGTCATGCCGGCTGGCAGCATGATGGGCAGCACGATGGACGCCATGAACAACAGGCTGACCAGCGGCAGGCCCCGGATCAGTTCGATGACTCCCACGCAGATGATGCGCGCCATGGGCAGGCTGCCCCGGCGGCCCAAGGCCAGCAACACCCCTAGCGGCAAACCCGCACCCAGCGAACACACCGCCAGCAGTAGCGTCACCGGCAAGCCGCCCCATGACGACGTGGGCACCCGCGCCAGACCCAGCGCGCCACCCTGCATCAGCAAGAGGCACCCTGCCATGCCCGCGACCCACGCCACCGCGGTGCGGACTCGCCAATGGCGCGGGCTGAGTGAATACACCGTCATGGCTAGGATGAACAGGCATACGGCGGTGGGACGCCACTGTTCGCCCGGCGGATAGATGCCAAACAGGATCTGACGCATCTTCTCGGCCAGAAAGGCCCAGCAGGCGCCATCGGTCTTGCGGCAAACGTCACCGGCGGCGCCGGACCACACCGCGTCTATCACCGCCCAATTGATGAGATGCCCCGCGGCGGTCAACGCCAGCCCCAGCGCGGCCACGGTAGCTACCGCGCTGAACAGGTTGCCGAACAAGCGGTGCCATACGGTGTCGCGGCGGTCGCGCGGCGGGCGCAACATCGGCTGCGGCGCGGGAGAAGGAATGGACAGGCTCATGCTCGTTCCGTCCTCAGGATCCGGCGGTTGTACAGGTTCATGAACAGCGACACGCTCAGGCTGATGCTCAGGTAGACCGCCATCAAGACCGCCACGCCTTCGATTGCCTGGCCGGTCTGGTTGATGGTGGTCGTAATGACAAATGACAGGTCGGGATAGCCCACGGCCAAGGCCAGCGTCGTGTTCTTGATGATGGACAGGTATTGGCTAGTCATCGGAGGGATGATCACGCGCATCGCCTGTGGCACCACGATCCAGCGCAAGGCCGACCCGGGTTTCAGGCCCAGCGAATGCGCCGCCTCCCACTGCCCGGCCGGCACGGCGTCGATGCCGCCACGGATGATCTCGCCCGCGAAGGCGGCGGAATAGATCGTCAACCCGACGAGCAAGGCGGTGAATTCCGGCGTGAACGCCGTTCCTCCCACGAAGTTCAAGCCGCGCAATGCAGGCGTATCCGTGTGCAGCGTGATGCCGCCCCACTTGGCGCCCGCCACCACCACCGCCAGCGCAGCCGCCACGCCCAGGCCACGCCAGGGCACCGCGCGGGAAGTTGCCGTTGGCCGCCGCGCCAAGCGCCATGCGCCCAGCAGCACGACCGCCGCCAGCGCCAACGCCCATCCCAGCGCTTGCGTGTTTCCCTGCAACGACACGCTGGGAAAGAACAGGCCGCGAATGGACAGGAACACGCCCGGTAGCGGTTGCAACGCCTGCCGCGCAGAGGGCAGATTGATCGTGACGAGGCTGTACCAGAACAGCAATTGCACGACCAGCGGCGTATTGCGCACGGCTTCCAGGTAGACCGTGGCAATCGCGCCCACCAGCGGGTGCTTGCTGCGCCGGGCCAGCGCCAGGCCAAAGCCCAGCAACGTGGACGCCACGATCACCAGCACCGAGATGTACAAGGTGTTGACCAGCCCCACCAGGAAAGCGTGGCCGTAGCTGTCGGTCGGCTGATAGGCCAGCAGGCTTTCCGGAACGGGGAACCGTGCTGCTTCGCCCAGATAGTCGAACCCCATCGCAATGCCGCGTTGCGTCAGGTTGACGCGCGCGTTCCAGGCCAGCCAGCCGACGGTCCCCAGAAATCCGCAGGCGATCAATACCTGCATCAAGACGGCACGCGCCCGGCCGTCAAACCAAAGTCGCTTCAACATGATGAGCCTCCAGGCCAGGACGCGGCCGGATCAGTTGAAGACGTACGGGTACATCAGACCGCCGTCGCGGTACAGGCGGTTCATGCCGCGCTCAAGCTTCATCGGGCTGTTCTTGCCGACGTTGCGCTCGAAGATTTCGCCGTAGTTGCCCAGTTGCTTGACGATGTTGTAGGCCCAGCGCTCGTCCAGCCCCAACGCCTTGCCGTTGCCGGGTTCCACGCCCAGAAAGCGGGCAATGCGCGGGTCGCCGGATTTCAGCATGTCGTCCACGTTGGCCTGGGTGATACCCATGTCTTCCGCGGCAATCGGCACCTGGATCACCCACTTGACGATGTCGAACCAGCGGTCGTCGCCGTGGCGCACGGACGGCGTCAGCGCTTCGCTGTGGCCGCTGGCCGGAAAGATCACGTAGTCGTCGGGATTCTGCGCCTGCGTGGCACGCACCGCGGCCAACGCCGAGGCGTCCGTGATCAGGCCATCGCAACGCCCCGAGAAAAATGCCTGCCGCGATGCGGCCACGTTGTCGAACAGCACCGTCTTCAGGCCGAGCTTGAACTTGCGCGAGAGGTCAGCCACCGTCACTTCATTGGTCGAGCCGGTCTGCACGCAAATGGTCGCGCCGCCCATGTCCTGCGTGCGGGTAATGCCCAGATCCTTGCGCACCATGAAGGCGTCGAATTCGTAGTAATTGGGATACGTGAAATTGATGCCATTGGCATCTCGCCGCAAGGTCCATGACGTGGTGCGCGGCAAGACATCGATCTGGCCGGTCTGCAACGCGGTCAAGCGCTGCTGGCCGGTCAATGGCACGAAGCGGGCCTTGGAGGCGTCGCCCAGCACCGCGATGGCGATGGCGCGGCAGGTGTCCACGTCCAGGCCCTTCCAGTTGCCGTCCTTGTCCGGCGCCGAGAACCCCGTGGTGCCATGGCCGGAACCGCAGATGACATAGCCACGGGCGCGAATCTGGTCGACCGTGGGACTGTTGGTCTGCGCGACGGCCGCCGCCACGGGCGACGCGCCTTCGGCGGGTGCCGCGGCGGTGCCCTGGGCGATCGAGACGGGTGGCGCGCATACGGCCATGACCAAGGCGATGGAACGGTAAATCTGCTTGAAACTAAACACGGCAATTCCCCTTGCGGTTGATGGAGCGCCTTTGATTGCTTTCTTGCTGGCGCTTTTTGTGGGTGCTTCTTGCGGTTGCTGTTTGTGGATGCTTCTTGTGGATACTTTTTCCTGACGCTTCCTGCCGGCCGTCTGCGCATGACGCGCACGGCCCACACGAGGGTCTATCGCAGCTGCTGGTACGCGGCTAGCCCGGCGCGCAGATCGTCCTTCAGCACGTCCACGTCCTCCAGGCCGACGGACAGCCGGACAACGGGGCGATCCGTCGCCGGATAGGCTCGGTCGGCCTGAAGCGCCGCCGGGTAGTACGCCACCAGGCTATGCACGCCGCCCCAGCTGGCGCCGATAGCAAAATGCCGTAGCGAATCGAAGAAACCGTTGAAGGCGGAGTCGGGCGCAGGCGCCAGCACCATCGAAAACAGGCAGCCGTTGGTGGTGAAATCCCGCTTCCACAGGGCATGGCCCGGGTCGGATTCCAGCGGCGGGTACAGCAAGCGCTCGACTTGCGGTTGGGCTTGCAACCATTGAGCCACCTGCAAGGTGGCGTCGCTTTGGGCGCCCAGCCGCAGGCGTAGCGTCTCCAGGCCGCGCAGGACCAAGAAGCAATCCTCGGGGCTGACTTGCTGGCCCAGGATGCTTTGCGTTTCGCGCAATACCGCGTAGTGCTCGGCGTCGTTCATGCTGATGGCGCCCATCAGCACGTCGGAATGGCCACTGAAGAACTTGGTGGCGGCTTCCACGCTGAAGTCCACGCCATGAGCCAGCGGTTTGAAACCCAACGGGCTGGCCCAGGTGTTGTCCATCATGGTCAGCACGCCGTGCCGGCGGGCGGCGGCGGCAATCGCCGGCACGTCCGCCATTTCCATCGTGACCGTGCCTGGCGCTTCAATGCAGATCATCCGGGTGCGCGGGCGGATCAGCGCCTCGATGTCCGCGCCGATGGACGGGTCGTACAGTTCCACGTCCACGCCCATGTGTGCCAGCCATTTCTCGCCAAAGGTCTTCAACGCGCCATAGCTGGCGGCCGACAGCAGCAGATGGTCGCCGCCGCGCACGAATCCCATCACCACCGTCATCAACGCCGCCGCGCCCGACGGCGTGATGACGCAATGCTGTCCGCCTTCCAATTCCGCGATGCGGTCTTCCAGCAGGCGCGCGGTCGGTGTGCCCGTCACGCCATAGCTGAACCCGTCCGGCTGACGATGCTTGCGGTTGACGAAGTCCGCCAGGGAGTCGAACACCACGGTCGATCCGCGTTGCACCGACGGCGACAGGCTGGCGAAATCTCTATTAGTCTGATTGATAGGTTTCATCTAATCTATTTGTTGGGCTTAAGGAGGGGGATCGGTACAACGCCAGTTTCAGCGTTTTGCCCCATTGCCTCAACAATTGAAAAAACTCAGTCAATAAGCAGGACTTATATATGGACATGCGAGAGATCCAGGTCTTCCGCGCCGTGATGCAGGCCGGCACCACCAGCAAGGCAGCCACCTTGCTGGGCGTATCCCAGCCGGCGGTCAGCCAGGCGATCCGCAAGCTGGAAACGTCATCGGAGTTGCGCTTGTTCGAGCGCCTGCGGGGCCGCCTGGTGCCGACTCAGGAAGCCGCAGCCTTGATGGAGGAAGTGGACCGCTGCTTTGCCGGCTTTGAACTGATCGAGCACCGCATCCGCAGCCTGAAGTCCTACGGCGTCGGGCGGCTGGCCATCGGCTCGCTGCCCGCATTGGGCACCGGCTTCATGCCGCGCGCCATCGCGGCCTTTGGGCTGGAAGAACGGCGCATTCAGCTGTCGTTCCAAATCATGAGTTCACGGGAAGTGCTGCAACAGGTGGCCGCGGGCCAGCTGGATTTTGGCCTGATGGCCGATGAGCTTTCAGTGGCTGGCCTGGAACATTCGGACTTCCTGCGCATCCCTGGCGTCATCGCAATGCACAGCCGCCACGCCTTGGCCAGCAAGCCTTGCATCGCATTGCGGGATCTGGCCGACCACAAGTTCATCGCGCTGAACCCGGAAGATGCCAGCCGGCGGCGCCTGGAGGCCGCGCTGAATGACCAGGGACTGGCGTTGCAGCCGATCCTGGAAACGCCATATTCAAATTCGGTGTGCGAATTTGCGCTGCATGGGCTGGGCATCGGGATGGTGCATCCCGTCATGGCCCTGGATTATCTGGCCCGTGGATTGGTCTTGAAACCGCTGGCGCTGGACATCAGCTTCACCAGCCTGCTGGTGTTCCGGCCGGGCACGCCCCTGTCGGAGAATGCCCGAGCCCTGCTGAAGGTCATGCGGATACAGCTGGACCAGGATCTGAAACGGGTGCGGGCCGCGCTGGGCGCTTGACGCCCGGGCAGGCAGGCTGGCGGCAGGCAGGCACGCGCGCGCCTTGCCGCCGCCCTTCCCGCCACTTAGTCGATGCGCCCGATGTCGGCGCCAGCCGCCACGGCCTGGCCGGGCGCCGCCTGGTGCTTGAGCACGCCGTCACGATGCGCCAGCACCTGCATTTCCATCTTCATCGCTTCCATCGTGGCGATCAGTTCGCCTTGCTTGACCGTGGCGCCGTCCGCTGCGTTCCACGACTGGATCGTGCCCGCGATGGGCGCGGCCACGGTTTGCGCACTGGCCTGGGCCGGTGCGGCGGCTGCGTCGGCAACCGCCGCCGCGCCAGCGGATTGCAAGCCGCGCAGCAGTTCCGCAGGCAAGCCCAGCGACACGCGGCGGCCGTCGATTTCCACGGCGGTGCGGTGCAGGTTCAAGTTGCCCAATGGCGTCGGACGCACGGCGGCTTCCAGGTCATTGGCAAAATCGGTCTCGATCCAACGGGTGTGCACCTTGAAGCCCGTGCCGTCACCAATGAAATCGGCATGGTCCAGCACCGCCCGATGGAACGGCAGCACGGATGCCACGCCTTCGATACGGAATTCAGCCAGCGCGCGGCGGGCCCGTGCAATCGCCTGTTCGCGCGTGGCGCCAGTGACGATCAGTTTGGCCAGCAGCGAATCGAACGTGCCCGGAATGACCGAACCCGACTCCACGCCGCTATCCACCCGCACGCCAGGGCCGGAAGGCGCGGCGAAAGTGGCGATGCGGCCAGGCGAAGGCAGGAAGCCGCGGCCCACGTCTTCGGCGTTGATGCGGAATTCGATGGCATGGCAACGCGGCGCGGGGGCCGTGTCGAACGCCAGCGGCAAGCCGTCGGCAATACGCAACTGCTCGACCACGAGGTCCAGGCCGCAGGTTTCCTCGGTGACCGGATGCTCGACCTGCAAGCGGGTGTTGACCTCAAGGAACGAGATGGAACCCGATGCGCTAAGCAGGAATTCGACCGTGCCCGCGCCAACATAGCCAGCATGCGCGCAGATATCCCGCGCCGAGGCATGGATGCGCTGGCGCTGGTCGTCGCTCAGGAACGGCGCGGGCGCCTCTTCCACCAATTTCTGGTTGCGGCGCTGGAGCGAGCAATCGCGCGTGCCCAACACCACGACCTTGCCATGCTTGTCGGCCAACACCTGGGCTTCCACATGGCGCGGGTGGTCCAGGAACTGCTCCACATAGCATTCGCCGCGGCCAAAGGCAGTGACAGCTTCGCGGACGGCGGACTCGTACAGGTCCGCCACATCTTCCATGCGCCAGACGACCTTCAGGCCACGGCCGCCGCCGCCGAATGCCGCCTTGATGGCAATGGGCAAGCCATGTTCGTGCGCAAAGGCCAGCACGTCTTCGGCGCCGTCAACCGGGTCGGCGGTACCCGCCACCAGCGGCGCTCCGACGGCCAACGCGATCTTTCGCGCCTGAACCTTGTCACCCAGGCGTTCGATGGTGTCGGGCGAGGGGCCGATCCAGGTCAGGCCGGCGTCGATCACTGCGCGCGCGAACCCGGCGCTTTCCGACAGGAAACCGTACCCGGGATGCACGGCGTCGGCGCCGCTACGACGCGCCACGGCCAGCAGCTTTTCAATATTCAGATAGGTATCCGCCGGGCGGTCGCCGTCCAGGCCAAACGCTTCGTCGGCCATGCGCGTGTGCAGCGCGTCGAAATCGGCGTCGGCGTACACCGCAACGGACTTCACGCCGTAGTCGGCGCAGGCGCGGATGATGCGTACTGCAATTTCGCCACGGTTGGCAATCAGGACTTTCTTCATGGCAGGCATATTCACGTTATGGCGTTGTGACTGGCACGGCGGGGACATCAACCGGCACGAAATCGGAAACAGGATTGAAGCGCACGCGCGCGCCAATGGGAATCTGGGCCGCACGGTCCAGGTGCCAGGGCGCCACGGAGCCAATCACCGGATAACCGCCCGTCAACGGGTGGTCTGCCAGGAACAGCACGGGCTGGCCGCTGGCCGGCACCTGGATCGAGCCCTTGCGCGTGCCCTCGCTGGGCAATTCTGCATGGTTGGCACGTTGCAGCGGTCGTTCCCCGTTCAGGCGGATGCCGACGCGGTTGGACTGCGGGGTAACGGTCCAGGCCTGGCTGGACAGCAGCGCCACGGCCTGGGCGTCGCACCAATCGGTACGCGGACCCAGCACGACATCCAGCGTCACCTCGGCATCTTGCGCGGTCAAATCGGCGGCCGGCAGTTCCGGGCTGCCAACGATGGCGCCCTGCCCGGCCGGCACGATACCGATGTGATCACCGGCCGCCAGCGGATTGGGCCCGACGCGCGCCAGCGTATCGGTTGACCGGCTGCCCAGCACGGGCTCCACGTCAAAGCCGCCGCGCACCGCCAGGTAATAGCGAATGCCGGCTTCCGGCTGGCCCAGCGTCAGCGTATCGCCGTCGTTCAACGCAATGGCTTGATGGCCGGGCACGGTCCAGTGGGCACCTGCGGCGTCGCGCAACGTGAGCTCGCCCCGCGCGCCCGTCACGGCCGCGACACAGGCCCCCCGCGCGCGCACCTGAAAGCCGCCGTAGACAATTTCGATGCAGGCCTCGCCAGGCGCATTGCCGACCAACCGGTTGGCGGCACGCAGCGCACCCTGATCCATTGCGCCCGAGGCCGCCACGCCCTGGCGAGCCTGCCCGGGGCGTCCCAGATCCTGGAAGACCGCTTGCAAACCAGAAGCCACGACTTCCAGCGACGCCTCGGCGTGATCGGCATGACGGGCGACGGGGTGATCAGCCCCCCCGCCAGCCATCGACGCAGTAGCGGCCGCCGGTGCGGGGCCGGCGTCGATGAAGCGCACGCGATAGCCTGGCTGTAGCAGTGCGGGCGTCTCGCGGGACAGGTCCCACATGGCGGTCGGCGTCACGCCAAGAATCTGCCAGCCACCAGGGCTGGCTTGCGGATAGACGCCGCTGAAGGTGCCCGCCAAGGCCACGGCCCCCGCCGGAATACGGGTGCGCGGCGTCTTGCGTCGCGGCACATCCAGGCTGGGATCGCCGCCGCTCAGGTAGGCAAAACCCGGCGCGAACCCGGTGAACGCCACGCTATAGGTACCGCCGACATGGCGGCGCACCACTTCCTGCGGCGTGATGCCAAGCAGCTTGGCGACTTCATCCAGGTCTTCGCCGTTGTAATGGACGGGGATCTCGATCAGCTTGCCGTCGCGCGCGACCAGGCCCGAGGTATCGCGGCCACCAATATCGGCGATCAGGGCGTCGCGCGTCACCACGTCCGGGCGGAAGACCACCAGCACGGTGCGCGCGGCGGGCACAAGTTCAGTGATGCCGGCAATCGGCCGGGTCTGTAGCGCATCAAACAGCGCCAGGGTCTGCTCCAGATCGTCCAGTTCGACGAGCAAGGCATCGGTATTCACGGGCAAAAAGCGCACGTGTTCTCCTAGGCGGGAAATTCCCGGGTTCAACGTCTATGGGTCGCGGCGGCCTTAGGCGGCAGTGCCGGCAAAGGAGCGAATGGTAACGCCAGACTGCTCCAGGCGGCGGCGGACTTCGCGCGCCATGTCCACCGCGCCAGGGCTATCCCCATGCACGCAGATGGAATCGGCCTGCACCCGGGCCAGCGAACCATCAATGGCTTCAACCACGCCTTCCTGCACCAAACGCAGCATACGCTGTGCCACCACTTCCAGATCATGCAGCACGGCGCCCTTTTCACGGCGGGAAACCAGCACGCCTTGTGGGGTATAGGCCCGGTCGGCGAAGGCTTCGGCAACCACGCGCAGGCCACGTTCACGCGCCAGCTTCAGCAACGGCGAACCCGCCAGTCCGACCAACGCCAACGCGGGATCGATTTCAAGCATGGCCGTGATGACGTCGTTGGCCTGACGCGCATCATGCGCGATGGTGTTGTAGAGCGCGCCGTGCGGTTTGACGTACGTGACCTGCGTGCCAGCGGCGGCGGCCAGTCCCTTCAGCGCGCCAATCTGATAAATGACGTCCGCGATCAGGTCAGCGCTGGCCACGTCCATGTTGCGGCGCCCGAAACCAGTCAGGTCCGGGTAGGACACGTGCGCACCCACCGCCACGCCGTTGGCGGCCGCGCCCTTCAACGTGGCCAGAATGCCCGCAGGGTCGCCCGCATGAAAGCCGCAGGCCACGTTCGCGCTGGAAACCAGCGCCAGCATGGAAGCGTCATCGCCCATGCTCCAGGCGCCCAGGCTTTCGCCCAGGTCGCTATTCAAATCGATACTGACCATGGTTTTATTCTCAGTTCACCGAGAGGAAAGCAAAGATGGGGCCGATGGATTTGTAGCCCATGTACCACGTCAACACGCAGCAGATGGAACCCAGCACCAGCAGCACTCGGGAATACTGGTGCCCGCCCATGAGATCGCTGCGCGTCCAACCCACGATCATGAAGATCGTCAGCCCCAGCGGCAGGATCAGCCCGTTGAATCCGCCCGCGAACACCAGCAGCGCGGCCGGTGCCGTGCCGATGAATGCGAACACGGCCAACGACACGGCAATGAAGATCACCGTGGCCAGGTTGCGGCCCTTTTCGCCGATCTTGCCGTTGAATACCGTGATGAACGACATCGAGGTGTAGGCGGCGCCGACAATGCTGGTCAGCGCGGCGGCCCACAGGATCAGGCCGAAGATGCGCAGGCCGATGTCGCCTGCGGCGGCCTGGAAGGCTTGGGCTGCGGGGTTGGCGGTCTGGCCCGAGACATCGATGACGACGCCGCTGGCCACCACGCCCAGCACTGCCAGAAACAGCACGTAGCGCATGATGCCCGTGACGATGATGCCGTTGATCGACCCCCGGGTGACCACCGAAAGGTTCTCCGCGCCAACCACGCCCTTGTCCAGCAGGCGATGCGCGCCTGCGTAGGTGATGTAGCCGCCCACCGTGCCGCCGACAATGGTGGTGATGGTGGCGAAGTTGATCGTGTCCGGCATGACCGTCTGGCGCAATGCCTCGCCCACGGGCGGGTTCGACGCGAACATGACGAACACGGTCATCAGGATCATCAACAGACCCAGGAAAATGATGCTGCGATCCATGGCCGCGCCCGCGCGGCGGGACAGGAACAAGCCAATGGCCAGCGCGGCGCTCAGCATGCCGCCCCACTTCACATCCAGGCCCAGCAAGGCATTCAAGCCCAGTCCCGCGCCCGCGATGTTGCCGACGTTGAACACCAGGCCGCCAAACATCACCATCACGGCCAACACATAGCCGCTGCCGGGGACCGCCGCGTTGGCAATGTCGGAGGCGCGCATGCGCGTCAGCGTCACGATGCGCCAGACGTTCAACTGCACGATGAAGTCGATGATGATCGACGCCAGGATGCCGAACGCGAATGCCGCTCCCATCGTGGCCGTGAACGTCGCCGTCTGCGTGATGAAGCCCGGGCCGATGGCCGAGGTCGCCATCATGAAGATGGCCCCCAGCAGCGAGGCGCGGCGAGCCTTGGCGAAGTCGCGGGCAGGCATGGCCAGCGTGTCTGTTTGACTCATGAGAGAACCTGAAAAAAGGAAATGCAATCGCGGAGCAGGCTTTTCTTGCCTTTTATGTAGAACGTTTGTTACATGATTGTTCTACAAAACAGATCGGATGGTAGATCAGTGAAATAAAGATTGCCTATCAGTAGTTCCCCTAGTTCGGCACGAAAATACAAGGAATGCGGGGCAATCGCATAAGCGCTCAGATACACTTCACACGGCCAGCGCCCTTCTCCTCAGTCACTCCCCATCCGTCCATGACCGATCCCAACGCGCACCAGACCCTGACCGACAAAGTCACCGAACAGATCCGCCGCAGCTTGATCAATGGTGAATTCGCTCCCGGCCAACGGCTGTCGGAGGCAACACTGACGCAGAGCCTGGACGTGTCGCGCAATACATTGCGCGAGGCGTTCCGCAATCTGACCAAGGAAGGGTTGCTGACCCATTCGCCCAACCGAGGGGTAGCGGTGGCGGTGCCCAGCATGGCGTCCATCATTGACATCTATCGGGTGCGCCGCATGATCGAATGCCAGGCGCTGGCCCAAGCCTACCCGCGCCATCCGGCCCGCCAGCGCATGCGCCAGGCGGTGGACAACGCGCGGGTCTACCGTGAGAACCAGGATTGGTCGGCCGTGGGCACGGCCAACATGGCCTTTCACATGGCCATCGTGGAACTGGCCGACAGCGAACGGTTGAACGCGATGTTCTCGCTGCTGCTTGCCGAATTGCGGCTGGTGTTCGGCTTGCTACAGGATCCGGAATTCCTGCACGCGCCCTATGCCGAGATGAACGAACGGATTCTGGAATACGTCGAAGCCGGCGAATTCCAGAAAGCAGCCGATGCGCTGAAGGACTATCTGGCGCAATCCGAGCGCATCGTGCTGGCCAGCTACGCGCGCCGCGTGGGCGCCACCGGCAACTGAGCCCGCCACGATCGCAACACGTCCACCGCCACGAACGCCAGCAGGCTGACGCCCATGACGGGCAAGCAGCATCCCAGCGCCACCGCCACGGCGGCCGCCGCGACACGCCCCGGCCAGGACAGCTCGCGCCATGCCTGCGTCAGCGTTTGGCCGGTTGCGCCTGCGGCTGGCCGGCGTAGCCACCACATGCGGTAGCCCAAGACAATCATCGCGCTCAGCGCCAGCCCGATGGCGGCCATCAGCAACTGGTTGGCCCAACCAAACAGAATCCCCATGTGCATGTCCACGCCCCAGCGGATCAGCTTGGCGATCAGCGGAAACGTTTGAAAGTCCGCACGGCTGGTGATGGCGTAAGTGGCGGGATCAATAGCGATGGTGTCCACCTGGGTGGGCCATGACCGATCCACCTCACGCACCGTCCAGGCCTGATCCGCCGTGCGCGGCGGACGGATCTCCAGCTGATTGCTGTCGATGCCGCCTTGGCGGGCGGTCTCCAGAATGCGGTCGATATCAGCCGGTTGCGCGGAGACCATGGGCTGCGCCGCCATGGCATCGTGGCCCGCCATGGCGCCATGATGATGGGCATGTTCACCGCCCGCCTCGCCCTGCCCGGCCGGCGCCGCGCCGGGTAGCTTCAGCGATACCGACGGCGTGATCCATCCCAGCTGCGCGCGCAGCTGATCCACGCGCCCGCCTGCCCAGTTCGACCAGGTAAGACCCGTCGCGGACAGGAACAGCAAGCCGAGCGCCAGCCACAGCCCCAGCACGGTATGCCAGCGGCGCGCGCGCAAACGCGGACTGCGCGCTGCGGTGGCATTCGCCAACCCCCCACGACGGCGGCCCGCGAACCACAGCACCAGACCGCCCAGCGTGGCCAGCCACATCCAGGACGCGGCCAGTTCGCTGTAGTTGCGGCCTAGCTCACCCAGCATCAGGTTACGGTGCAGATAGTCCAGCGCCGTGCGGAACGGCAGCGTGCCGCTGGTGCCATAAACGATCATGTCGCCTTTGATCTCCAGGGTGGCGGGGTCGACAAACAACGCCCGGCTTTCCGAATCACCCAAGCCGGGCTGCGTGAACATCACGCGGGTGGTGTCGCCGGCACCCGGCGCGGGACGCACGGCGAACAGCCGTGGGCCGGCGCCGATATGGGCTTGCGCGGCCTGGACCTGGTTGGCCAGGGGTTGCGCCGTGCCGATTGAGGCGGTGCGCAGTTGGCTGGCATAGAGCAGGTTTTCGATCTGAGGCGTCAGTACGAACAGCGTGCCGGTGACGGCCGCCACCAGGATGAAGGGGCCGACGAACAGCCCAATATAGAAGTGCAGGCGGGTGATCAGTGCCAGCAAGGCGCTGCGTCCCGCCGACCGCGCGCGCGCAGGCGCCGCGGACGAATCCAGGGTTTGCGTGGACATGGGGTCCTCGAAGTCGAACGGCGCCGCCCCGTTTGGGCGGCATTCATGCGCGCGACGCGCGCACGCTTGATACGGTCAGCCGAGGATCGAGGGTGGAGCGCGCTGCCCCAGCGGGGGACCGGCGGCCGGCAAAGGGGGACGGGGGCTGTCCGCTAGCGGCACATTCTGCGCCAGCCAGCGCAGCAGCACGGGCGCCAGCACCAGTATCGGCGGCACGTCCAGCACCTGATGGGCGCTTAGGCCAAAGGGACATTCCTGCCCTGCTCCGCCGCCGTTGTCGGGCGCACCGTGATCGTGATGACCGTGATGCGCCGCTTGTTGGATGGACAGCGCCTGTAGCGCCGACAGCGAACCGCCGCCCGCCGAGCAAAACCCCAGCGCCAGCCGACCCTGCCGCAAGGCATCCGCGTCGGGCATGTAGCCCACCGGCACCCAGGCCCGGGCCACCAGCAACAGCAGCAGCAATAGCCGCCCGACATCGGCGGCTGAGGCAAATCGCGGGAATCGACAGGACAGTCCGGTCTGCATGCGTCCAATCCAGGCTGCCGGAGGATCCCGGCGCCAAGACCGCAGTTTACCTGCGTCTTCCGCGCCGGCAATCCACGCATTTTGCTTGCGATTGCCCTCTTTCGAGCATAAATTGACCAAACCCGTTTTGGGGTGCCAGCCATGCCACCCCACCCCGATTCGGCGTCGAGAGGTTGTTTTTTATCTTTTAAGCCCGCGAGGAGCGATGCGATGAAAGTGAAACACCTGCTAGGCCCGGCAGCCCTTGCGCTGTCCATGCTGTTCACCACGCCCAGCGTGGCGCAAACCGCCGCTCCGGCTCCCATCGTCACCGGGAAGCACTGGGCGGACTCAGACCCCAACCTGAAGAAAGCCTACCTGCTGGGGATTGCCAACCTGCTTGAAGTTGAACGCGCCTACCAGGAACGGCGCAAGCTCACGGACACTCAGACCCTGGTGCCAAAATTTGCCAAGGGCCTCCAAGCCCAGACGCTGGATTCCGTCCGTGATAGCTTGGACAAGTGGTATGCCGCGAATCCCACCAAGCTGGACCGCCCGGTGATCGAAACCCTATGGTTCGAGATCGTCGTTCCTGGTGCAAAGTCCAAGCCCTGAAGGAGCCGTCATGAAGATTATTCGATCGATTGTCATCGGCGTCGCGATCGGGACGCTAGCGGCCTGCACGAATATGTCACCGAAGCAGCAAGGAACCATGTCGGGCGCGGCCATCGGCGCCGCAGCCGGTGCGGGCATTGCCGCCATCGCTGGCGGCAGCGCCTGGACAGGAGCCGCCATTGGCGGCATCGCGGGCGGGGTTGCCGGCAATATCCGCGGCGGCAATTCCTACTGACACAGGGAATCGTCCCGGGGCGGCGCTATCTCTGTCCGCCTCGGGTTGTCCTGCTGCAATCCGCTTCAGCCCTTTACGACTGCTTGGCACGCCAGGCCTGGTACTTGGCCTGGTTTTCCTGATTGGGCGGGTACAGCCCCGGCAGTTTTTCGCCGGCTTCCACCTGCTGCATGATCCAGCCTTCCAGCCGCTCCTGCTCGATGGCGATCTCGACCACCTCTTCCAGCACGGCCGCCGGGATCAGCACGGCGCCGTCGCGGTCCAGCACGATCACATCATTGGGAAACACGGCAACGCCCCCGCAGCCCACGGGTTCCTGCCAGCCCACGAAGGTCAGGCCCGCGACGGATGGCGGCGCCGCCGCGCCGCTGCACCACACCGGCAGACCGGTGCCTTCGACCCCTTCCAGGTCACGCACCACGCCATCCGTCACCAGCGCAGCCACGCCGCGCTTCTGCATCCGGGCGCACAGGATGTCGCCGAAGATGCCGGCGTCCGTCACCCCCATCGCGTCGACCACGGCAATGCAGCCCTCGGGCATGTCTTCAATCGCCGCGCGCGTGGAAATGGGCGACGCCCACGAGGCGGGCGTGGCCAGATCCTCGCGGGCCGGCACGAAACGCAGCGTGAACGCGCGTCCCACGATCCGCTTGGCGCCCGGCGCCAACGGCCGCGCGCCGCGCAGCCACACATTGCGCAAGCCCTTCTTGAGCAGCACGGTCGTCAGCGTGGCAGTGGTGATGGCGGACAAGGCCTGGACGACGCGCGCGTCCAATGGCTGAAATGCAATCGTCATGATGCAGGTTCTCCTTGAATAGACGTAGATTGTGAGCCCCCTGAAAACACAGCACAACCTTGTTTTTGCAGATTCAGAAGGCGCTTTTTACGTCTACTCAGCCGGGGAGACGGCGGGCGGGGCGCAGGCCCCGCGCGCCACGCTACCAGCGATGCTGGTAGGTCAGCGTCAACACCGTGCCGGCCGCGGGCAAGCGGCTGGTGTTGGTGCCGCTGCGCATCAACTGGCTGTACAGCGGGTAATACTCCCGGTTGAACAGGTTTTCGACGCCGACCGTCACCGTATCTTTCTTGGTGAACTGGTAGCGGCTCATCAGGTCCACCGTGAAGTAGCTGCTGACCTCGCGCCGGCCAAAGCTTGCCACGCCGTCCAGGCGGTAATCCTTGCCCGCGTAGTAATTGGCCTGGATGCGGTTGCTCCAACGCTCGTTGGGCCGGTACTGCACATAACCCGTCAATTTCACCGGTGGAATGCGGTATCCGGTCATGTTGCGCCATTCGCCGCCTTCGGGCTGTTCCTGCCCCTTCATCCACGTGAACGTGCCGCCCCCGCCCCAGCGTTCGTCGTCCGTCAGGTAATCCGCCGCCGCTTCCACGCCGTAGACGCGCTCTTTGGTGCGCGTCAGGATCAGGCCATTGTTGAAGCTCTGCACATCGCCCAGTTTCGACGTGGTGTAGAACACCGCCAACGATGCCGTCGTGTTGCCCACGCCGCCGCGCCAGCCCAACTCGTAGTTGTTGGTCTTGACCGGTTCCAGCTCCGACGAGCCTATGTCGAAGCCCGGCCGCGCATTGCGCATCTGCACACCGATGTCGGGCAATTGGAAACCTTGGCTGAAGGAAGCATAAAGCTCCTGGCCGCGCACCGGCTCGTAGCTCAGCCCCAGGTTGAACAACAAGGCGTCATAGTTCACCGTACCGCCCTGCACGGTAGCGGGCGACGGCACGCGCGACTGCGACAGCGGCACGAAGTCATCGAAGCGCGCCGACGAATACTCGTAGCGCAACCCGCCCTGCCCTGACCACTGCTCGTTGAAGCGGTGCTCCAGCTGACCAAAGATGCCCGTGCTGCGCGTTGTCAGCTCTGGCATGTAGGTCAGCGTGCCCGTCTTGCGGAACACCCGGCCGCCACTAGCGTCGAACGCGGCCGGATCGAAGATATCGATCGGCATGTCGCTGCGTTCCTGATTGAAGTCCACGCCCCACAGCAGCCGGGTCTTGTCGGATGCACCCAGCGGCGTATCGATCGTCAAGCGGCTGCCCAGCACTTTGGAATTCTGCATGGCCTGATCCACATGGCCGCCCCGCGTCACCACCGCGCGGGCATCAAACGGTGTAAAGCGCGTGTAGTAGTCACGGTAATAGACTTGGGCCGACAGCTTGCTGCCCCACAGGTTCTGGTGCTGGTATTCCAGATTCACCAAGGTATTGCGGATCTGATTCTGGTCAGCCAGTTCCAGCCCGTCCAGCGGCAAGGCGCGGGCAGTGCCCGGCGGCAATCTGCCCACCGACGGGTCTGAGCCGTAATTGCTGTCCTGATCGGCGTTGTAATAGCTGGCCGACAATTGCACCCGCTGATCATCATCAATCCGCAGCCCCAGCTTGCCGCCCAGGCTGTAGATGTTCGAGTCGAACAAGTCCCCTTGGCTGGGCTCCGACGCAATCCGACGGCCCTGCGCGTCATAGGAGGCTCCGTTATGGCGGGCCCCCAGGTCCAGTGCATAGTCCACCTTGCCCTGGCTGCCGGCAAAGTGCTGCTGCAACTGGCCGCCCAAGCCGTCGGCGCGCAAGCGGCTCAGCGGCGAAACGGCGGTTATCGTGGTTTCAGCGACCGGTTCGCCCCCAGCCGGCCGCGTGGTGATGGACACAATGCCGCCCGTTGCTCCCGCCCCGTAAATGGAGCTGCTGCCGCGCAGTACTTCCACTCGTTCGATGATGGCCGGATCGATATTGGCCAGATTTCGTGACGAATCCCGATTCGTGTTCAGCGGAATGCCGTCCACCAGCACCAACACGCCGCGCCCGCGCAACGTCTGGCCGTAGTCGGTGATGGTGCGGCTGGAGTCCGCCATGCCCGGAACCACCTTGGACAGCACCGTCGCCAGGCTGTCGGACCCCGTGCGCAGTTCTTGCAGGCTGTCGCGTTCGAGCACGATGGTTTGCTGCACCGGGCTGACCAGATTGCTGGCCATGCGCGACGCGCTGACCTCGATCGGCGCCAGCACCGTGGACGCTGCCGCACCGGCTGGCTCAAGAATGATGGCGCTGCCTTCGCGACGCGCGCGCAGCGGCGTGTCGCGCAACAGCGCGTCCAGGGCTTGTTCGGGCGTCATCGTGCCGGAAACGGCTGGCGCCTGCATCCCCGCGACGGCCTGCGGCGTATAGAAGATTTGCAGACCGTGCTGCTGCGCCAAGCGCTTGAGCGCGCCGTCCAGCGGCTGGGCGGGCATGTCGATGGCAACGGGTGCTGACGCGGCCCACGCGCCAGGCGCCCCCAAGGCGATCAACACCGCCGCGCTGATGGCCCTGATGCGGCACCCCAGCGGCTGCGCCCGCTTGCTTTCTTTACGATCCACTTCCTCTTCTCCTGAATCGGGCTGTCCCCGGCCCCGTGGCCGGATTTGGCCCGCGATAAGAGAGAAGACGCAAAAGCGGAAAAAAACCTGAATGCCCGCGGAAAATATATCGACGAAGGGGCGCTAAGGCTCAGCGGCCCTGCACGACGGCACGGCCATCGGCCAGCTTGCGCACCGTCACCGGCAGAATATGCGGCAGCGCCGTCAGGAAGGCGTCGGTGTCATCGATACGGAACACACTGGTCAAGCGCAAGTCCGCCAACCCAGCGCCTTCGCCCAGCACAACGGCCTGCTCGCGATAGCGCGATACCTCACGCACCGCGCTGGCCAGGTCCGTATCGCTAAAAACGATCTGCCCGGCCCGCCAGGCCAAGGCCGACGCCACCTGCACCGCCTGCGGCGCCTCGACCTTGCCGCCGGCCGACACACGCGCGCCAAATCCTGGCGTGATGGATACCGCCTGGCCGGCACCGTCCTGGCGTCCTGCCACGCGAACCGAACCCGACTCAACCACCACTCGCATGTCTTCGGCATCGCGGCGCACGTCAAAACGTGTGCCGGTGACGGTGGCCGACCCCAAGCCCGCGTCCACCACGAAAGGACGGCCGGCGTCCTTCTCCACTGAGAACAGCGCCTCGCCCGTCACCAGCTCGACCTGTCTCAGGCTTGCATCGAACCGCAGCTTCAGGTGTGTGCGGCTATTCAATTCGACGCTGGAACCGTCGGGCAACGCGACGACGCGCCGCTCGCCCGGCGCGGTTTGATAGTCGGCGGTCTGCAAGGAGGGCGGCTGTTGCTGCTGCCAGAACAGCACACCCGCCCCCACGGCCAGCGCGGTCAGGCTTAGCGTGAGCACCTGGCGTCGTCCGGCGGACGACACCCGGCGGCGCGGTTCCGCAAGCGCCCGCAGGCGGTCGGCCGGCACGTCGGCGGCAGCCTGCCAGATCGATTCCAGCACGCGGTACTCATAGGCATGCCTGGGGTCGGCCGCTAGCCAGGCGTCCAGTTCGGCCTGCCCCGCCGCATCCCATTCGCCGGAACGCGCGCGCGCGAACCATTTGGCCGCCGCCTCACGCGGCGCGTCACTAGCTGGGCGCATAAGCCCCCAGCCGATCGCGCAGGTGCAAGGCGGTACGGATCATGTATTTTTCAACCATGTTTTTGCTCAGGCCCATGCGCTCGGCGATCTCGGCCTGCGTCAGGCCTTCAAGCCGTTGCCAGATAAATACCTGGCGGCACTTCAGCGGCAATTCGGCCAACGCCGTTTCCAACGCCTGGCCCAGTTGCTGCGTGCGCGCCTGCGCCACGGGATCGCCCAGTTCGCTGGGATGGGTCGCTATGGTATCAAGCGGCACCCACTCCTGCCCGCCTTCTCGGCGGAAGCTGTCGATCGCGGTATTGCGCGCGGCCTGATGCAGGTAGGCGCGTGGCTGCTCAACATGGGCGGAGCCAGCCTCCAGGCATTTCACCAAGGCGTCATGCGTCAAGTCCTGCGCGGCGTCGCGGCACCCGAGCTTGCGGGTCCAGACGGCGAGCAGTTCTTCGTAATAGGCAAGAAAGCCGTTTGGACGGGACCGGGAGGATGACATGGCACGGGTTCGCAGCGAATCGATATGATAATGCTTTTTATTACCAAGCTCCAAGAATCGGCCCATCCCCCCATTGGCACCGCAATTCATGCTCGACTAGAATGCAATCCATTCTTATTCACTTTTCCTCACGCCTATGCGCTGTGCCGCGGACCCTGCCGCCACTCAACGGCTGCACACGCTCTACCGAAACCACCACGGCTGGCTGTACAACTGGCTGCGCGGACGGCTGGGCAACGCGGCCGACGCCGCCGACCTGGCCCAGGACGCCTTTGTCCGGCTGCTGACGCGGCCGCGCGATTTTGATGGTTTTGACGGCGAACGCGCGTACCTCAGCACGATGGCGCGCGGTCTTTGCGTCGACCTGTGGCGCCGTCGCGAGATCGAGCAGGCCTGGCTGGCCACTCAAGCGGCACGGCCCGAACCCTTCCAGCCCTCGCCCGAACACCACGCGATCATCATCGAAACGCTCTGCGAGATCGATGCCCTGCTTGGCCGACTTCCGTGGCGTACCGCTGAAGCGTTCCTGATGGCCATGGCCTATGGCATGAGCGACGCCGAGATCGCCGCCGAACTTCAGGTATCCGATCGCATGGTGCGCAAATACGTGGCGCAAGCCATGCTGCATTGCATATCGCTACAGGCGCTGACGGCACAAGCCCTCGCGGCGCAGTCCTGACGCCAGGTGGATGAGCCGCTGATGGCCGCACACGTGCCCCCTTCGCACGAAGCCTTGCAGCAAGCCGCAGAGTGGTTTGCCGCCCTGCGCTCCAGCCCCCATCCTGAACAGGACCGGCGGCGGTGGCAGGACTGGTTGGATCAGCGGGAAGAACACCGCGCGGCCTGGCGGTATGTTGAAGACGTCAGTCGTCGCTTCACGCCGTTACAGGGCGATCCGCCCGGCGCCTTGGCCGCGTTGCAAGCGGCACGTCGGCGCGGCCGCCAGCGCCGGCAGGTGCTTGGCGGATTGGCCGCCGTCTGCGCGGGCCTGCTGGGCTGGACTAGCTGGGAACACACGGCCTTGCGCCGCATCACGCTTTCCCATCTGGCGCAGTACCGCACACGGGTCGGCGAAGTCCAGAACCTGCTTCTGGCCGACGGCACCCGGGTCTGGCTCAACACCGCCAGCGCGCTGAACGTGCACTATTCAAGCCAGGCCCGGTTGCTGGAACTGGTGGCCGGCGAAATCCTGATCGAGACCGCGCACGACACCGCCCGCCCCTTCGTGGTCCAAGCCGGCCCCAGCCGCATGACGGCGCTGGGCACGCGCTTTACCGTCAGCCTGGCGGGTGAATCCAGCTATCTGGCCGTCTATGACGGCCGCGTGGAACTCGACGACTCGAACCGGCGCCAGGTGATCAATGCCGGCGAACAGATCACGTTCGGGCCGGCCGGCCTGTGGCAGCTGGAGCCCGCCAGCCGCGCACGCGAGGTCTGGAGCAGCGGCGTGCTGCTGGCCGAGGACGTGCCGCTGGGCGTGCTGTTGGACGAACTCCGCAGATACCTGCCCGGCCATTTGGGCGTGTCGCCCGACGCCGCACGCCTGCGCGTCGTGGGCGGCTTTCCCTTGCACGACCCCGACCAGGTGCTTGCCTTGCTGGAAAAGGTACTGCCCATTCAGGTCAAGCGCCCGCTGCCCTGGTGGACTGCCGTCGAACTGCGGCCAGGACGCTAGCCCGCACGGCTGCTCGTCAGAAAAACCAAGAGATTTGTAACTTCGGTTCCGGAATTGGGCGCCTGCTCGATACACAAGATGAACCCGTACTTGTGCTATCCCTCCGAGACCCTGCCGCATGCCCTCTCTTTTTCGACGCCGACTTCCGATCCTGCACCCCCGCGGCACGCTTTTGGCCGGGGCGACCTGGGCAACCAGCCTGGCTTTTGTCGCCGCGGCGCACGCCCAACAGTCGCCCGGACAAGGCGCCGAGCAAGCCCGTCACTACCAGATCGCCTCCGGCCCGCTGACCACCACCCTGCCGATCTTCATCGCGCAGTCGGGCATTGTGCTGGCAGGCTCGGGAGACCTGGCCCGCAACCGGGTCAGCCCCGCATTGAATGGCCGGTACACCCCCACGACGGGATTGGCCGCTTTGCTCGGCGGCACGGGTCTGCGCGCGGTGCGCAATGCACAGGGCGCATTCGTGCTGGAAGCCGAACCGCAGAACGCGCCGGGCGTTGCGGTGTTGCCGGCGGTGCTGGTCAGCGGCCAGGCACAAACGGCGACCGGCCCCGTTGAAGGTTATCTGGCCACGCAGAGCCGATCGGGCAGCAAGACCGACATGCCCATCCTGAAGATTCCGCAAACCATCAACGTCATCACCGCCGACCAGATGCGCGACCAGGGTGCGCAGAGCGTCAGCCAAGCCCTGCGCTATACCCCCGGCGTCCTGGCGGAAACCTACGGCGCCAGTTCGCAGTTCGACCTCTATACGCAAGTGCGCGGCTTCCGCCCGGCGTTCTTTCTGGATGGCACGCGCTTGCCCCTGGGCAGCGTGACGACAGGCTGGGCCAGCGCCGTCGTGGAGCCCTACGGCCTGGAACGCATCGAAGTCCTGAAAGGCCCCGCGTCCGCCCTGTACGGTCAAAGTGGCCCGGGCGGCCTGATCAACATGGTCAGCAAGCGCCCCACGGCAGAGACGTTGCGCGAAGTGGAGCTGCAAACGGGAAGCTTCGACCGCCGTCAGTTGGCGATCGATCTGGGCGGCCCGATCGACCAGGACGGCAAGTTCCTGTATCGGCTGACGGGGATGGTGCGCGAAGCCGGCACGCAAGTGGATTACATCGGCAACAACCGCGCCTACATCGCACCCGCCCTGACGTGGAAACTGACCCCGGACACCACGCTGACGTTGCTGACCAGCTACCAGAATGAATGGGGCGGCAAGACCGGCTTCAATTACCTGCCCACCTCGGGCACGCTGACGTCCAACCCCAACGGCCGCATTCCCATGCACCGCTATCTTGGCGAACCTGACTTCGACCGCATGAGCCGCAGTCAAAGTTCGGTGGGCTACGCCTTCGAGCACCGCTTCAGCGATGCCCTGACCTTCCGTCAGAACCTGCGCTACAACGAGTCATCGGTGGATCTGCGCGCCCTGAACCGGATCGGCGAACTGCTGCCCGACAACCAGACACTGAACCGCGCGGCGCTGGGTATTGATACCGGCGTCCACGTCTTGACCCTGGACAACCAGTTGGAGTCCGGTTTCCAGACCGGCGCGCTGAGCCATGACGTCGTGGCCGGATTCGACTACCGCAAGGAAAGCAGCCACTACATCGTGGGCCGGGGCACCGCGCCTCCGATCAACGTCTATCACCCTGTCTACGGCTACAACATCGCCACCCCTCCCTATGACAATTTCGTCAGCCAGTTTGGTGACGACCGTCAATTGGGCTTGTATGCGCAAGACACGATCAGTTGGGGGGGCTGGAACCTGATGGTGAGCGGCCGACACGACTGGGCGGACAGCACCGTGGACAACCGCCGAACCGGGATCAGCACCACGCAGCGCGACGAAGCCTCGACGGGGCGCGTCGGACTGAACTATGTGTTTGACAACGGGATCGCGCCCTACGTCAGCTATTCCACTTCGTTCGAACCTGCCGGCGGTAGTGATTTCTCGGGCACGCCGTTCAAGCCCACCAAGGGTGAGCAATACGAAGCGGGCATCAAGTTCCAACCGCCGGGCACCGACAGCCTGTTGACGGCCTCGGTGTTCCAGATCCGCCAGCGCAATGTCCTGACGCCTGACCCCGACCCGCAACGCGGAGCGCTGGGATTCAGCGTCCAGACCGGTGAAGTGCGGGTGCGAGGCCTGGAACTGGAAGCCCGCACGGCCCTCAGCCGCGCCTGGACCGTGCTGGCCTCCTATACCTACCTGGACGATGAAGTCACCCAGAGCAACCGGGCGGGCGAAGTCGGCAACCGGCTGACGGGCACCCCGTCGCACCAGGCGTCATTGTGGACGGACTACACCTTGCAGGAAGGCTTGCTCGAAGGGCTTGGGTTGGGCGCCGGCGTACGGTACGTCGGCAGCACCTTCGACACCAGCAATCTCACCAAGACGCCCGACTACACCCTGGTCGATCTGAATCTGCATTACGACCTGGGCCGCACCCACCCGTCGATGCGTGGCGCCCGTGTCTCGCTTGGCGTCACCAACCTGACCGACAAGTACTACCTGACTCAGTGCACCACCGGCCAGGGTTGCACGCTGGGGGTGGGCAGGACGGTGCTGGCCACCTTCAACTATCGCTGGTAGCGCGATGGGTTCGCCTCGGATCGGCACGCGACGCTGGAGCGCGGTGCACAAATGGTCCAGCCTGGTGGCCACGATATGGCTGCTGCTGCTTTGCCTGACCGGCCTGCCCTTGATCTTTCACGATGAGATCGACGCCGCCCTGGATACCCATCCCGGTTTGCCTGCCCTGACGCCCGACGCGCCACGTGCGACGCTGGACCAGATCGTGGCAACGGCGCTGGCCGCCGCCCCCGGAGCGAAAATCGACTCCTTGGGCCTGATGCCCGACATGCCCGCCGTGATCGTCGCCACCCGTGGCAAAGACGGGCAAGGCGCCACCACCATGCAGCGCCAACTCTATGGCCTGCACGACGGCAAGCCCGTGTCGTTGCCGCCGCCACGCAGCGACGGAGTGATGGAAGTGATCAGGCGCCTGCACACCGACCTGTACGCCGGGCTGCCCGGCACCCTGTTCCTGGGCGGCATGGGCTTGCTGCTGGCCGTGGCGATGGTGTCGGGCATCGCCCTGTACGGCCCCTTCATGCGCAAGCTTCCCTTCGGCAGCATCCGCCGCCAGCGCGGCGCCCGCATCCGGCGGCTGGACCTGCACAATTTCCTGGGCATCGCGACTGCCGCCTGGCTGTTGGTCATCGCTCTGACCGGAATCATCAACAGCCTGCACGACCCGTTGGCGGCGCTTTGGCGCAAACATGATTTGGCCGACATGGTGAACCGCGCCAGCCCAGCCGGCCAGGCCCCTCCCACCCAATTGGCCTCCGTTGATGCCGCGCTGCATACCGTGCGCCAGGCCGCCCCCGGGATGAAGGTGGCGGCGGTGTTCTTTCCTGGCTCGCTGTTCAGCAGCCCCAGGCACTATGCGATCTTCCTGCGTGGCGACACGCCCGTCACGTCGCGTCTGCTCAAACCCGCGCTGGTCGATGCGGAGACCGGCGCCTTGACCGCGATGGAAGACATGCCCTGGCATATCCGCATGCTCTTCCTATCCCAACCGCTGCATTTTGGTGACTATGGCGGCCTGCCGTTAAAGCTGATCTGGGCGGCGTTGGATCTGATCGCGATCATGGTGCTTGTCACCGGGCTGTGGCTATGGCGCCGCAAGCATGCGGCGGAATTGGTCTCATCAAGCCAGTAGCCTTCGCATTTGCGCTGGCGCCGCTTTATCTTTACGCTGCGGATCTTTCGCGGGCCGGAATCCATCGGCCCGGCCTGAGATTCCTTCGCCCCACACGCCATGACCCGACCCTTGCTGGCGGCCCGCCCATGATCGCGCTGCTACAGCCATTCTTTCGCGAAGACTGGCGGCCGTATGCCGAATCAGTGCAGTTGGGCACACCGCCGGGCGACGGACGCAAGGCGGCTGCGCTGCTGCACGACCCCGAGGCGCTGGCCGACGCGCTGGCCCGCCATCGCCGGCACTGGTCGGACGCCGATCCGCGCGCGGTGGCTTCGGCCTGGGCGATGAGCTACTTGTGGGCCTTGCTGCCGCCCGTGGCGGCCGCCGCCACGGGTGCCCGCCATGCGTTGCCCGCCCGGGCCGACGCCATGTGGATCGAGCTGGACGGCAACGCTGCGCCCGCCCGATTCCTGATCACGGAACTGGGCTCGCCCGATCCCGACGGCGATGTCTGGCGCCGATACGATGCGCTGGTCTGGCACCACCTGCACCCCTTGGCAGACGCCTTGTTCCACGCCAGCCGGCTGCCGCGAAAGGTGGTGTGGGGCGGCGCCGTGCGGTATCTGGAAGTGGTATTGAAAGCCGTGGAGATGCAGACACAGGGCACCCCGGCCAGCGCATCAGCCCGGCAAGACAGGCTGCACCTGCTGGAAGCCCCCTGCTGGGGTGCCGAAGCCGCCGCGCGCGCCAACCCCTTGTGTCTGGCGCCCAGGATCTCGCGTGGACCTGACCCCACGGTCACGCTGCATCGCGAATGCTGCCTGTACCATCTGCTGCCCACCGCGCAGTATTGCGCGGCCTGCCCGCTGGCCCCGCAGCACAGGCCCCAGGGCACGCGCCCCTAAAGGAAATAAAGGAAAAACGGCGGCGAATCCACGATCCGCCGCCGCTCGCGCCGTCCTTGGGACGCGCTTAGTACTGATAGCGCATCGTCAGCATCGCGCTGCGTCCCGCCGCCCACGCGCCCTGGCTGTAGAACCCGACCTGGCTGTAGTACTTGCGGTCGAACAGGTTATTCACGTTCACCTGGGCTGACAGGTTGCGGTTGAAGCGGTAACGCGCCATCAGGTTGGTGATGGCATAGCTGCCCTGGCTCACGCGCTCATTCCCGTTGGGGCCGCTGGCTATGGTGTAGACCTGGCTCTGCCAGTTGACGCCGCCGCCCACGGTCAGTTTGTTCCAGTCACCCGGCAGTTGATAGGTCGTGAACAGTCGGACCAGGCTGCGCGGCTGGTCGGTCTGGATGGCGTTGCCGTCGCCGTCGCTTGCGGTCCAGTGCGACCAACCCGCAGCGACATTCCAGCCCGGCGTGACCTCGCCCGAGACTTCCAGGTCAAACCCGCGGCTGCGCGTGCCTTGCGCGGCCCGATAAGCCTGATTGATCGTGCCCGGCACCAGATATCCCGGATCCACCTGGGCGACGTTGTCCTGGTCGATTTGGAACACGGCGGCGCTGGCGTTCAGGCGCCCATCCAGGAACTCGCCTTTGACGCCGGCCTCGTAGGATTTGCCTTCCAGCGGGTCCAGCCACCCGCCGCTGCGGTCCTGGTAGCTTTGCGGATTGAAAATGCCGGTATAGCTCACGTAGGCCGTGTAGGTGTCGTTGATGTCGTACAGCAGACCGGCATAAGGCGTGAAAGCGTTCTTGTCGAACGCCGTATGGTCGCCACCGCCGAAGCCGACGGAATCGGTCTTCCAGGTGCTGTAGCGGCCGCCCACGATCAGCTTCAGAGGGTCGGCCAGGTTCAGGCGCAACGCGCCGTACCATCCCGTCTGCTTGGTGGTGTAGCGGCTTGCCGTGACGGACGTGCCATTCCAGTCGGGCTCGGGATACGAACCGTCCCAATCCAGGAAGTTGCCGACAGGCGCCGCGGACAAGGCCGAACGGTAGTCGAAGTCCGCATACTGGCGATTGAAGCTTGCGCCCACGACCGCCTCGTGGCGGCGGCCGAACATCGTGAATGGGCCCGACGCTTTGAGGTCCAGGCTGTTCTGCTTGCGGTCACCCAGATACCAAGAGGGTGATGCTCCCATGCCCAGGCCGGTTTCCCTATCGGGCCAACCGTACAGATACAGCAGCTTGCCATCCATTTCATGCTTGGAATGAGACGCCACCGCCTGCACCCGCCAATCATTGTCGAAGCGGTGCTCCAGGCTGGCGAATGCGCCTTGTGTCGTGCTTGCCCACGAGCTCCAATCCGCCCCGGTGTTCAGCGAACGCTTCCAATCGGTGCGGCCGCCGTCTGCGTACCACAGCGGAAAGCCACCCCAGCTGCTGCGTTGCGGCTCGTTGTCCTGGTAATTGAAGCCCACGCTCAGCGTGGTGCGCGAGGTCAAGTCCGCATCCACCACGCCGTAAAAGACCTTTTTCTTGTTCTGGTAGCCATCCAGGTAAGAATGGGTGTCCTGGTAGGCTGATACGATGCGGCCGCGCACGGTGCCGTCCTTGTTCAGGGGCGTCGACAGGTCCAGCGTGCTGCGGTAGTTGTCCCACGTGCCGGCGCTGACGCTGAAGTCGGCTTTGAATTCCCGGCTGATGGCGTGCTTGCGCACCAGGTTGATGGACGCGGACGGATTGCCGGCGCCAGTCATCAGGCCCGTGGCGCCACGCACGACTTCAACGCGGTCGTAGATGATGGGGTCGACGGACGATTCGCCCGCCGCGTAACCCACGTCGAAACTCGTGGGGATACCGTCATACATGTAGTTGCTGACACTGAAACCCCGCGAGCTGAACGAATAGCGCTCGCTATCGTAGTTCTGCACCGAAATGCCGGGAGTGCTGGCCATCACGTCAGCCAGCGAACGCATGTCTTCGTCGTCCATTCGCTGCCGGGTCATCACCGTCACCGATTGGGGCGTCTCGCGCAGCGTGAGCGGCAATCCGGTGCTGGCCGCCGTGGCGCGGGGCGTATAGGAGCCTGTGCCTTCGGTCGTGGTGGGGTCGGAATCGCCCACGACCTGCACCGTCGGCAGGGTGGATACCCCGCTTTCCTGCGCAGCCGCCGCGGTGGACGCCAAGGCCAGAAATACCAGGCCAGACGTGCGGCGCAGGATGAAACGAGGACGAATAACGAATGTGCGGCCACCCGGCCGGTGATCTTGCATGCTGACTACCTCTCCCGCAGCAAAGCGCTGCTTCCGGGAAAAGTGTAATGCAACTGATTCGCATCCGTATTCGTTGTTGTGGAATTACGACGATCGAATTTCGGCCGCCGATGCAGGGCTCGCCGCAGCCCTGCCTCATCCCCTAGATATCCGCCGAGCGCGTGATATGCCGTCGCAGCAGCGCCGTCGCGTAATCGCGATCGCCTTCGGCCAGCGCGGCCAGAATCCCCAGATGATCCGTGCATGCCTGGTGGATGTGCACTTCCGCCAGGTGCCCGAAGTTGGCGTATTCCGTCATGCGCCGCAATGAGTTCTGGCGCCGCACGGCTTCGGTCAGGAACCGGTTGTTTGACCACGCCGCCAGCGTTTCATGGAAGGCAGCGTTGGCGTTGAACCAGACGTCCCGCTGCAATTGCTCGACCGGCATCTGAAGGATCTCGGTCTGCTCGCGCTGCAAGGCGGTCAATTGGTCCGGGCGCGGCGCGTACCCCGGCGTCATCAGCGCGTTGCATTCGACGATCAGCCGGAACTCGTAGCTTTCATTCACCGCCTGCTCGTTGTCCAGGCTTTCCGCGAAGTGCCACCCGTGGCCCGGCAGGCGTTCGGCCAGCCCTTCGGTGGCAAAGCGCATCAGCGCACGCCGCACCGCGCCGCGAGTCACCTGGAATTGTTCGACCAGTTGCGCTTCGGATACTTCAGCGCCCAGGCGGCCCACCGCCCGCGCGCTCATCAGATCGCCGTACAGGCTTTCCGATTCGGAATGCGGCATCAGTTCATCCAGGCTTTCGTCGCTGCCCGGTTCACGCTCCAGGCGATAGCCTTTGCCGGACGTATACGCCACCAGCCCTTGGCGGGTCAGCAGGTTCAGCGCCTGCCGGATCGGCGACCGCGACACCTTCAGTTCCTGCGCCAAGCGCGCGTCCGACAGGCGCTCGCCCACCTGCCAGCGGCCGCTCTGAATCAGCGCCGTCAGCTTGCGCGCGACTTCGATCTGTAGGGGACTTAGCTCCTGCATGGCATCGCGCTCCTGCGCTTCACGAGTGGTTCCTATCCTCAATGCCAATTCACATCCTTGGCATTCACGTTTTCCCTAAATTCCATATACATCTTCATAAAACAGATTGACAGGCAACGACCGGCCTAATTAGTGTATTACACAGCGACAAAATACAAAAGGACGGATAGATGGCGATCACCCCCTTTCCCTGCGTCACGTTGACGGGCGGCCCCGAAAGCCGCGGCCGCCAGTACGGGCAGGCGCTTAGACCCCGTATCCGCCAGAGCGTGGCGCTGTATGGCGGGGCCCTGGACGGATTCGGCATGAGCGCTGCGCAGAAATCGGCACTGATCACCGACTATGCACGCCGCATCGGCGACTTCGACGACCGCTATGTCGAGGAAATGCACGGCATCGCGGCGGGCGCGGACGTTCCGTTTGAAGACATCGTGATGATCAACGCCCGTACCGAAGTCATGGCGCTGGCGCGAGCCCAAAGCAGCACCGCGGCGCCCGACGACGAGGCCGACGACGGCTGCACCGGCGCGATCCTGCTGCCCGAGCGCAGCGCGTCCGGCAACCTGATCCATGCGCAGAACTGGGACTGGCGTGCTGAATGCGCCGACACCGGCGTGGTGCTGCGCGTGCGCCAGGAGCACGGCCCCGACTATCTGACTTTCGTGGAAGCGGGCGGATTGGCGCGCAGTGGCTTGAACGCGGCGGGCGTCTCCATCACCGCCAATTACCTGGAATGCGAACGCGACTACCGGACGCTGGGCGTGCCGCTGGGCCTGATCCGCCGCAAGGTGCTGGAGCAAGAGCATTTCGCGCTGGCCGCCAAAGTCGTGGCGACCACGCCCAAGTCCTGTTCGAACAACATCATGATCGCGTCGGCCGCCGGCTTCGGCATCGATTTCGAATGTGCGCCGGACGAGGCGTTTCCCCTGTACCCGGACGACGGCCTGATCGTGCACGCGAACCACTGGGTGGGCGCCATCGCGCTGACCAAGCTGCGCGATACCGGCATTCCACACGTGCCGGAAAGCTTCTACCGGGATTGGCGCGTGCGCCGGTTGCTGCAAGCGCAAGGCCGTCTGCTGGACCGTGAAGGCGTCAAGGCTGCGCTATTCGACGATTTCCTGGCGCCCTACTCCGTATGCCGTCCCGCGCGCCATGGGGACGGCGGCAACCTGACCGCCACGGTGGCGATGATCGTCATGGAACCGGCGCTGGGCCTCATGGAGATTGCGCCCATGCCCGCGGGCAACCGGCGCTTCACCACATATCGGCTGGACGGCGACGAACCGCAGGACGCCGTCGACGTGCGCGAATCCGAACTCGCGGCAGGCTGACGCCATGCTCAGGTTCGTCGCCTCGCGGATCGGCATGGCGTTGCCCACGCTGCTGATCGTCGCGCTTGCCGTGTTCATCCTGGTGCGGCTGATCCCGGGCGATCCGGCCGCGCTGATGCTGGGTGATTCCGCGGACGCGGCCAGTCTGGCCGCGCTACGCGAGCAATTGGGACTGAACGCCAGTCTGCCCACGCAGTTCGCCATCTGGGCCGGGCACGTGCTGCAAGGCGACCTGGGCGAATCCATCGCCAACCACCAACCGGTGATGTCCCTGATCCTGGACCGTTTCACGGTCAGCGCACAGATCGTGCTGCCCGCCGTGGTGCTGGCCACCCTGGTCGCGGTGCCCGCCGGCATGTTCGCCGCCTGGCGCCAAGGCCGCGTGGCCGACCTGGCGCTGGTGGCCGGCGCGACGCTGCTGCTGTCCCTGCCCGCGTTCTGGATGGGCTTGTTGCTGTTGTTGTTCTTCGCCCTGAAACTGGGCTGGTTCCCCGTCGTGGGCTTTGTGGCTTTCAGTGAAGATCCCGGCCGCGCGCTGCTGTATCTGGTGCTGCCGGTGGCGACGCTGCTGCTGCACGAAATCGGGGTGATCCTTCGCATGACGCGCGCCTCCACCCTGGAAGTGCTGCATCTGGACTACATCACCCACGCCCGCGCCAAGGGCTTGCCGGAAAGCAAGGTGATGTGGCGCCACGCCTTCAAGAATTCGTTTGGCCCCACCTGGACATTGTTGGGCCTGATCCTGGGCAACCTGCTGGCGGGCATCGCCGTCATCGAAACGGTGTTCACCATCCCCGGGCTGGGGCGCCTGCTGGTGGACGCGATCTTCGCCCGCGACTATCCCGTCATCCAGGGCTGCCTGCTTTTCATCGCCACCGTCTATGTGCTGGTGAATCTGGTGGTGGACCTGCTTTATCCGATCTTCGATCCCCGGGTGGCTGCGAAATGAACCGTCGTTCCCTCACCGCCGTCGTGGGCGGCACCCTGGTCGCGGTCGTGGTCATCACCGCCTTGGTGGCCTTGTTCTGGACGCCCTACGACCCTTTGAAACTGAACTTCAAGGCCCGTCTGGCCGGCCCCAGCCTTGCCCACCTGATGGGCACGGACGAACTGGGCCGCGATGTGTTCAGCCGGCTGATGCGCGGCACCACCGCCAGCCTGCGCGTCAGCCTGATGACAGTGCTGCTGGCCACCGGCGCGGGCGTGTTGATCGGCGCCGTCAGCGGCTATCTGCGTGGCTGGCCCGACCGGGTGCTGATGGCCCTGAATGATGCCTTGCTGGCCTTTCCCGGCCTGCTTCTGGCGCTGGGCCTGCTGGCCGTGTTCGGCGCCAGCGAAACCGGCATCATCCTGGCGCTGGCCCTGGCCTACATGTCGTCGGTCGTGCGCGTGGTGCGAGGCACCGTGATGAGCCTGCGCGAACGCGAATTCGTCCGCGCCTCCCGGGTGATGGGCAATTCCGAGTTCTATACGCTGATGCGCCATCTGCTGCCGAACTGCCTGGCGCCGGTCATCGTCATGGCGACGTCCATGTGCGGCTGGATCATCCTGGCTGAAAGCTCGCTCAGCTTCCTGGGGCTGGGGGTCGCGCCGCCTGCCCCGACCTGGGGCAACATGCTGGCCGGCAGCCGCAGCTACATCGGCCAGGCAGCCTGGCTGGCCATCTTCCCAGGACTGGCGATTTCGCTGTCGCTGCTGGGCATCAACCTGCTGGGCGATGCCTTGCGCGACCGGCTCGACCCCCGCATGCGGAGGCGCGCATGACTTCCTCCGTTCTGCTCGATATCGACAAACTGACGCTCTCCGCGGGCCACGGGCACCCCGTCGTGTCGCAGGCCAGCTTGCAGATTGCGCGCGGCGAGATCGTCGGCGTGGTGGGTGAATCCGGTTCCGGCAAGACCATGCTGGGCCGCGCCATCATGCGCCTGACGCCGCAGGCCATCGACCGCACGGGCGGCGACATCCTGGTGGATGGCGTTTCCGTCTACGGATTGCGCCCCGCCCAGTTGCGCGCCCTGCGCGGCCCGAAAGTGGCCATGGTGTTCCAAGAGCCCATGACGTCACTGACGCCGTCCTTGACCGTCGGCCAGCAACTGGCCGAGGGGCTGGAGCAACATGCGCCCGGCGAACGCGCCACGCACCGCGACCGCATCGAGGCCATGTTGCGCCGCGTGGGCATGCCCAACGTGACCCGCGTGCTGGACGCCTATCCGCATGAGTTTTCGGGCGGCATGCGCCAGCGCATCATGATCGCCTCGGCCATGCTGCTGCGCCCCGCCTTGCTGATCGCCGACGAACCCACCACCGCGCTGGATGCCGTCATCCAGCGTGAAGTGATGGAAATGCTGGTGGAACTGACCCAGGAAAACAGCACCGCGGTACTGCTGATCAGCCACGATCTGCCGATGGTGGCGCGCTACGCGCAGCGCATGGTGGTCATGCGCCGTGGCGACATCGTGGAAACCGGCGCGACCACTCAGCTATTGGCCGCCCCCGCCCATGACTATACGCGCCAGCTGCTGGCGACCTTGCCGCAACGCCGCCCGCCGCGCCCCCTTGCCACCCAGGCGCCGATTTTGTCGGCGCGTGGCCTGACGGTGGAGTATGGCGCGCGCCAAGGCTGGTTTGCCAAGCAGGCCGGCCATCGGGTGCTGCACGGCATCGATCTGGACATCCACCCCGGTGAAGTCGTGGCCGTGGTGGGCGAATCGGGTTCCGGCAAGACCACGCTGGGCTCCGTGCTGACCGGGCTGGTCGCGCCCACCGATGGCGTGCTGCGCTACAAGGGCCAGCCCCTGGCCACGCGCGGCGCCGTCTTCAACGACTACCGCTACAACTGCCAGATGGTGTTCCAAGACCCGTATTCGTCGCTGGATCCGCGCATGACCGTATCGGCCCTGGTGGCCGAGGCGCTGCGCCTGGCGCCTGGCCTGACACCCGCGCAAAAGAACGAGCGCGTCGCCACCACCTTGCAGGACGTGGGCCTGGGCGGCGATTTTGGCCTGCGCTATCCGCATGAATTGTCTGGCGGGCAACGCCAGCGCGTGGCCATTGCCCGCGCACTGGTACGCCGGCCATCCTTGCTGATCGCCGACGAAGCCGTCTCGGCGCTGGACGTCACCGTCCGCGCCCAGGTGCTGGACCTGCTGGCCGACCTGCAACAGCGCTATGGATTTTCTTGCCTGTTCATCAGCCACGACCTGGGCGTGGTGGAGCAGATCGCCGACCGCGTCATCGTGATGCAGGCCGGCCGGATCGTCGAGGAAGGCGTGCGCGACGCCATTTTCGACCGTCCCCAAGAACCCTATACCCGCCAGTTGCTGGGCGCCATCCCCATGCTGGAAGCAACTGCCACCGGCGGCGTGCGCCTGAAATGGCGCAACGACGCCCAGGCCGACCAGGCGCTGGCCGCCGAATCCTTTTCCTAAGAGAGCCCCATCCATGTCCACGACTCCCCCGCGCCAGGGCCACGGCGTCAAGCTCAGCTTCTACGACTTCGGCGCCACGCCATTCTTCGCCAGCCAGTTCGACCAGCGCTTCAGCTATTGCCTGTATGTGCCGCCAGACTATGACGAGGCGGCCGCCAAGGCATACGACCTGGCCGTCATCGTGCACGGCACCGGCCGCACGGCCACGCAATACCGGGACCGCTTCGCCGACTTCGCTCAACGCAATGACTGCATCGTGCTGGCCCCCTTGTTCCCGGTCGGCATCATCGAACCGGGCGATCTGGCCAACTACAAGCGCATCCAGTTCCACGACATCCGCTACGACCACGTGCTGCTGTCCATGGTGGACGAAGTCATCGCCAAGTACCGCATCAACGGCAAGCGCTTCCTGCTGTACGGGTTCTCGGGCGGCGGCCAGTTCTGCCAGCGTTTCTTCATGCTGCACCCGGAACGCCTGCAAGCGGTATCCATTGGCGCGCCCGGCGTGGTGACGCTGCTGAACCAGGACTACGACTGGTGGGTCGGCGTGCGCGACGTGCCCGCCCGCTTCGGCAAGGCCATCGATATCGACGCCATGCGTCAGGTCGCGGTGCAGACCTTGGTGGGCACGGAAGACACCGCCACCTGGGAAATCACCATCCCGCGTGACAGCAAACTCTGGATGCCCGGCGCCGAATTGCAGGGCGACAACCGCATCCAGCGAATCGAGGCGCTGGCCCAGAGCTTCGAGGCCCATGGCATCAAGGTGCGCCGCGACACCGTGGCGGGGGTCGCCCACGAACCGTTCAAGGTCATCGAACCCGTGGAGGCCTTCTTCGAGGATTATCTGAAGTCCAAGCGCTAAGCCATTAAAAACAAGGGGAAAACATGAAACTCAAAGCCGTCTTTCAAGCCCTGCTGTTAAGCGGCATGCTGTCTGCCACAGCCCACGCCGCCGGCGACGCGCAAATGCTGCGCGTGGCGCTGCACGCTGACATTGCCAGCATCAATCCGGGGGTCAACCGTGACGCCAACGCCGACATGGTGCTGGCCCACGTCGTGGAAGGTCTGGTTGCCTATGGCGAAGACCTGAAGATCAAACCCGTGTTGGCGGAAAGCTGGCAGGTCAGCGACGACGGCAAGGTGTACGAGTTCAAGCTGCGGCCCAAGGTGCATTTCCATAACGGCGCGCTGCTGACCGCCGACAACGTGGTCTGGAACTTCAAGCGCTACCTGGACCCGAAGACCAACTTCCAGTGCGTCAACCGCTACAACGGCAAGATCGGCCCGGCCTTGCAGGACGTGCAGGCGGTTGACGCGCACACCGTGCGCTTCACGTTCGCCGCGCCCGCGCCCAATTTCCCCATGACCATGGCCACGATTCAGTGCACCCCCTGGATCCTGCACCCGGATTCCGTCAAGGCGGACGGCAGTTTCGCGGCGCCCATCGGCACTGGCCCCTATGCCTTTGGCAGCATGATGCAGGGCCGCCAACTGGATTTGAAACGCTTTGCGGATTACGACGCCCTGCCCGGCGCCCGCGATGGCTACGCGGGCAACAAGACGGCCACCATCCCCGTGCTGCGGTTCATGACGGTGCCGGATGCCAGCACTCGCAGCAACGGGCTGCTGTCCGGCGACCTGGACGTGGTTGACGGCATCGAGCCCGCCACCATGGAGACACTGCGCAAGCAAGGTATCCCCGTCCAGGTTCAACAGACGCCTGGCTGGCTGGTGATGCAGGTGCAGACCACCGCGCCGGCGCTGCAAGACGTGCGGATGCGCCAGGCCATCGCCCAGGCGCTCAGCCTGCCGGATTTGGCCGAAGCGTCGGGCGAAGGCCTGTACACCGCCAATCCGTCGGTGCTGGTGCCGCAAAGCCCCTATTACGACGAACGCAGCAAGACCTGGCCGACCTACGACCCTGCCGCCGCCCGCACCTTGCTGGCGCAGGCCGGCTACAAGGGGCAGCCGATCACGCTGCTGGTGGCCAACCGCCAAGAGCGCGTCCAGGCCGCCACGATCGTGCAAGCCATGTTGGCGGCATCCGGCATCAATGTGGAACTGAAGGTACGCGATTGGGCCTCGCAGCTGGACTTGTACGGGCGCGGCCAGTACGAACTGGCGATCTTCGGCTATTCCGCGCGCCTGGATCCGCTCTTGATGTACGAATCGCTGATTGGCGACAAGAAGGTCGAACCCACCCGCCAATGGGACGACCCCAAGGCCTCCGCCCTGCTCAAGCAAGTCGCAGTGGAACCCGATCTGGCCAAGCGCCGCGATCTCTTCAATCAGCTGCACGAACTGATGGCGCGCGACATCCCCATCATCGGCCTGTTCAACCTGCCCGTCGTGACCGCGCTGCGGCCGGTCGTGCAAGGCTACCAAGGCTGGCCGGCCGGCACGCACCGCTTCTGGGGCGTGACCAAGACCCAACCCTGACCTCCGACACGGCATTGCATCCCACCATGTCCTATTCTGATTCCGACTACCTCCAGTCCGACGCCACGGCGCTTGCCGCTGCCATCCGTGACGGCCAGCTCAGCCCGGCCGAAGCGGTGGCCCACGCCTTTGCCGCCATCGACCGCGTCAACCCGCAACTGAACGCCGTCATCCTGACGCTGCGAGACCAGGCCGACGAACAGCTGCGCCACTTGCCCGCCGACGCCCCGCTGCGCGGGGTGCCGGTGCTGCTGAAGGACGACTGCCCCACTTACGCCGGCGTGCCGATGTCCTACGGCTGCCGTGCCGCCCGTGGCCATGTGTCCACGCAAGACCACGAAATCGTGCGCCGCTACAAGGCGGCCGGCATGGTGATCGTGGGCGTGACGAATCTGCCGGAATTCTCCGGCAACATCGCCACGTCGCCCACGCTGCACGGCCCCACGCTGAACCCGTGGGACGCCAATCGAACCATCGGCGGGTCATCCGGAGGCGCGGCCGCCGCCGTGGCCGCCCGCATGGTGCCGGTGGCCTACGGCAACGACGGCGCAGGATCAATCCGCATCCCGGCGTCTTGCGGCGGCCTGTTTGGCCTGCGGGCCTCGCGCGGGCGCACGCCTTGCGGGCCCGTATCCAGTGAAAACTGGGGCGGGCTGGTCAGCCACCATGCCTTGACGCGCTCGGTTCGGGATTCGGCCTTGCTGCTGGACTTGACCGACTCCCCCGAACCCGGCGCGCTCTATGCCGCGCCTGCCAAATCGGGTCCGTATGTCCAGGCGGCGTCCCGCCAGCCCCGGGCATTGCGCATCGGCGTCATCAGCCAGCCCGGCATGGGCTTGCGCCTGGACGATGACGTGGCCGCCGCCTTGGACAGCGCGGCGGCGCTCTGCCGCCAACTGGGGCATCGCGCCGAGCCCATCGCCTTCAACTTCGACGAAACCGCCCTGGCAGATGCCTACGTGCGCATCATCGCCGCCTATACGGCGCTGGAAGTGGACGCCCTGGCCGCCGACACCGGTCGCCCGCCCGATGCCGACGGCTTTGAACCCGTCAACCTGGGCCTGGCGGAGTTTGGCCGCAGCCTGTCCGCCCCGGCCCTGCTGGCCGCGCGCAACACGGCCAACAGTGTTGCCCGCAGCCTGGGCCGGCTGTTCGCGGATGTCGACGTCATCCTGACGCCCGTCATGCCCACACAGCCGCCGCCGATGACGGCGCTGGACGTGCGCGGACCAGACTGGCGCGCCTTCGCGGACGAATTCATGCGCGGCACCGTGTTCACCCGGCCGGCCAATGCCGCCGGCATCCCCGCAATGAGCGTGCCGCTGTTCCAGACTGCAACCGGCCTGCCCATCGGCATCCAGTTCATGGCGCCTTATGGCGACGAAACCACCCTGTTTGAACTGGCAGGCCAACTGGAGCGCGCCCGCCCCTGGGCAGACCGCCTGCCCCCAGTGCACGCCTGAGCAGCCCTGCTTCATACGCAACCGCTTTACCAGCCCGCCGCCGACATGCGCGGCGCCGTCAAACAATTGCGCCGCGAGGACCAGGCGGGGTTGGCGGACGCCTTCGAGCGTCACTGCAAGTGGTAGCCGCACCGTTGGTCCAGCGAATCCCCTACGACTGGCGGGCCTACCCGGCGCGGACGGGATCACCTCGTCATAATGTCGCTGGTCCAAACCGCTTTCCGTAGGAATTCCCGCGTGTTTCATGTCTTCACGGGACTGATCAGTCTCTATGTCATCTGGCGCTTCGTCTGGCGCCTGCCCATCGCCAAGAGCGGCCGCATTCTGCTTGCCATCGCCTTCCTGCTGATCGCCGAACACCATCTGGTGACGCGCAATTTCTTTGGCAGCATGGCCTCGCCCGAAATCCCTGCCACCTTGTTGATGGTCTTGGGCTGGCTGTTCGGCAGCTTGCTGCTGCTGGCCATGCTGCTGCTGGTGCGTGACGTGGCGGGCCTATTGGCCTATGCAGGCTCGCGTTCCCGCGGGCGCCGCCTATGGGCCGCGCAGCAATGGGGCGTTGGCGCAGCCGCGGCTGCGATGGCGCTATCGGCCGTGGGCGTCTGGCAGGCGGTGCGCGTGCCAGACGTCAAAACGATCGACATCGCGCTGCCCAACCTGCCGCCCGCGCTGGACGGCTTTCGTCTGGTGCAACTGACCGACCTGCACGCCAGCCGGCTGCTGGAAGGGCCGTGGATCGATGCTGTGGTCAAGAAGGCCAACGCGCTGAATCCCGACCTGATGCTGATCACGGGCGATCTGGTCGACGGCACGACCGACGCCCGCGCAGCCGACGTGCAACCGCTGCAAGCCCTGACGTCCCGCCACGGCGTCTACGCGATCCCGGGCAACCACGAGTACTACGCCGAATACCAGCGCTGGCTTACCGAGTTCGACAAGCTGGGCCTGCGCCTGTTGCTGAACGAACACGTCACCCTGACGCACAACGGGCAGCCGCTGGTCCTGGCGGGCATCACGGACATCATGGCGGCCCGTTACGGCCAACCCCAACCCGACGTGGCGAAGGCGCTGGAAGGCGTATCCCCGGCCGATACCGTGATCCTCATGAGCCATCGCCCCGGCGGCGCGGCGATCAACGCGCAGGCAGGCGCTGACCTGCAACTGTCCGGCCATACGCATGGCGGCCAAATCCTGGGCCCCCACCTGCTCACGCAACTGGCCAATGAAGGCTACGTATCCGGCCAATATCAGGTGGGCGACATGCAGTTGTATGTCAGCAACGGTACGGGGCTGTGGCCGGGCTTCCCGATTCGTCTGGGACGCCCTTCGGAAATCACGCAGATCGTCCTGCGCGCGGCGCGCTAACCTCAACGGCTTCCTCTTCCCTCCGCCCCCATGACGTATCTCTTGTGGTCCCTGCCCGCCCTGATCGTGATCGGCGCCATCGCCAGCGGGCGCGTCAACACCACAATCGCCGCCGTGCTGGGCCTGCTTGCCGCGATTCCCGTCGCGCTGTACGCCGCGCCTGCGGCATTCGCCGGGGCCCAACTGGCCGTGGCCTTGGAACGCGGCCTGTGGATCGGCTGGATCATCACGCCCTACATCCTGGGTGGACTGCTGTTCTGGCAAATGGCCTCGCAAGGGCATGCCCAGGACGCATCGCGCCCCGACCATGCCGAACTCACTGACCCGGTCGCGCGGCGCAGGCGCCTGTTCTTCGCCTGTTTCCTGATCGGCCCCTTTGCCGAGTCCGCCACCGGCTTTGGCGTGGGCATGCTGGGCACCGTGCTGCTGATCCGCCCACTGGGCCTGAAGCCGCGCGACATCATGGTGTTCGCGCTGCTTAGCCAGACGCTGATTCCATGGGGCGCCATGGGCAGCGGCACCTTGCTGGCCTCTGCCTACGCCCGTGTGCCCGCCGCGCAACTGGCGCTCTACAGCATGGTGGCGGTGGCGCTGTTGATGGGGGTCTGGATGGTGCTGTTCTGGCGCACCGCGCGTCGGGCCGGCCTGCAAGCCAGCGCATCGGAACACCGGCGCGAGGCCGCCTGGATGGCCGCCAGCCTGGGCCTGCTCTCGGCCGCGACCGCGTGGCTAGGGCCTGAAACAGCGTTGCTGGCCGCCTATGGTCCATTGATCGTGCTGCGGTTCTTGCTGGATCGGCGTCCTGACCGTCCGCAAATGGCGGCGGCCGCGCAGCGCGCGCTGCCTTATATCCTGGTGATCGCCTGTCTGGTGGCCACACGCCTGTTGCCGGTCTTGAACCGCGCGTTGGGCGGGCTGGCCGACATCCGCCCGTTCGCGGACCTGCCCGCCTGGATGCCCTTCCTGCATGCCGGCAGCTGGCTGATCGCGGGGGCGTTGGCCATGGCCGCCTGGCATCGCCAACCGGGCGCGCTGGCTACCCAGGCACGCGCATCGTGGAAAACCGGCCGCCATGCCGTCATGTCCGTCTTCCTGTTCGCCATGATGGCCGAAGTACTGGCGGGCGCTGGCATTTCGCAGGCTTATGCGGATGGCCTATTTGCCACACTGCAAGACTGGACTATTCTGATCACCCCCGTGCTGGCCGGCGCATTCGGCATTCTGGCCAACAGCGGCAACGCGCCAAACAGCCTGTTCATGCCGTCCCAGCTATCATTGGCGGTTCAAGCAGGCCTGAATGTGCCGGCAGCGGCTGCGCTGTTACACGTCTCTGGCACGGCAATGGGCATTTTTTCCCCTGTCAGAATGTCGATTGCGGCGGGTTTGGCGCATGGACAAGGGCAAGAACGTAGCGTGTATGTTCTACTACTGCCGTTTGCCTTGGCCGCGTTCGGTATTCTTTTGTCTCTGGCACTGCTTGTCGTGCTGTCAGGATAACCGCCGGCCCGGGGTGATTAGCACCAAAAACGAGTATGCAACGATGCCCGATGGCGACGTAGCGCTTACGCTCACGGCCTCAACCTTTTTTTTGTGTAGCACATGGGACTAGAACAGTTAGCCGCGATCCGGGCATTGATTATCAAGCAGGCGCCCGAAGAGCCTACCCCCAAGAAAGACGCTCGTCCGCAAGGCGGCGGCAAAGGCCCCCGTTCGGCTAACGCCGGCAAGGGTCCGCGCCCCCAAGGCGGCGATAAGGGTGCTCGCCCGCACGGTGGTGAGAAAGGCGCCCGCCCGCAAGGCGGCGACAAAGGACAGCGGCCGCAACGCGCCGAACGGCGCGACACGCCCGTTGATCCCGTCGTGGTCGCGATCTCGCGCCTGCAACGCCAGTTTCCCAAGGCCTTCCCCAAGAACCCCGCCCCCAAGCTTCCGCTGAAGCTCGGCGCGCTGGCGGACCTGGTGCAGCATGCGCAGGCCCTACAGCTGGACGAGGCGCAGATCAAGGAAGCCGTCAAGACCTGGTGTGATGGCCGCCGCTACTGGGCCTGCATGGTGGAAGACGCCCCGCGCGTGGACCTGAACGGCGAACCCGCCGGCGTCGTGACCGCCAACGAAGCCAAGCATGCCAAGCGCATGGCTTCGCGCAGCGCGTCCAAAAATGCCGCCGCCCGCTCCAAGGCCAAGAAGGCTGAAGCCGCCGCCGCCGCGGGCACGGCCGAAGCGGCTGCTGCCGAAGCCGGTACGCCCGCAGCCGGTACGCCCGAAGCCGGTACGCCCGTCGTTGACCAAGCCGCCGTTGTCGACACACAAGCCGTGGCGCAAGCGCCGGCTTCCGTCGACGCGCCGGCGGTTGTCGACACGCCGGCTGTGCAAGCTCCGGTCGTGGACGCTGCGGCCACCGAGACGCCCGCCGCAGCTGCGCCTGCCGACGGCTCGGACGACACCAACAAGTAATTCCGCCTGATGGCGGCAACAAGCCCGGCATGCGACGAATCCGTCGCATGCCGGGCTTGTGCTTGCGCGCTTGAATCTGCCTGGGATCAGTCCGTGGGCGCCAAGCCGGCCAGCGCCTTTTTCACGTGCGCCATGCCCGCCGCGGAGTACGGCAGCGTCAGCGCCCAGGTGTGACCGGCCGCGTCCATCTTCAGCAGCGACTTCCGCAAGATCTCGACGATCTTGGCGTCATGCGCCGGATGGAACGCCTCGTATTGATACTGGAGAAACACCAGGCACAAGGCGTTCTCCATGGTCTGCACTTCCGCATCCTGCTTGATGCCCTGCTTCATGACGATCGCGACCACACGATCAATCTCGTCATCGGAATAGCCCGCGTCGCGCAGAATGCCTTCGGCGATGCCGGCATGATGCCGCGCCAGCGCCTTGCGCCACGTCAGATAGCCGATACGGCCTTCGGGATAGCTGTTGCGCGGAATTTCCCAGCGCCCGATGTGTTGGCAGCGCGCAGCCAGAATCAAGGGCTCGGACGCATCCGGGGCCAGCTTCATCACCCATTCATGCAGTTTCTGCGCCAGGAACAGCTCCTGGGGACAGGTCTCGCCCTGCCAGACAAACAGATGGGGGTCCGTGCCGTTGTACTGATCAAAGCGCAGCAGCGTTTGGGATAGACGGTCATTCATGTGTTGGCAGTTCCAGGAAAGATCGCCCAGGGACGACAAAGCGGCGGACACCGAAGGAAGCGAGTTGATTTTAGCGGCGTGGCGCCAACCACGTCATACTGACGGGCTACGAACACTAGACTAGTGCCTTGGAACCCCCGCATTGGAATCACAATGAGCGACGCCCATCCCGTCCCTACCCTGGCGCCCGACGTCCTGGCCGCGCAAGCGCTTGCCAAGCAGCACGGCGTGGGCACGCCCAATGTCTTGACGACATCTGCCGCCCAGAACCGCGAGCAAAGCCGCGCCTACCAACAATGGCTGAGCGAACCCGCGCCACCCGTTGGCCGTGTGGTCGAACATCGGCTGGACCATCTGCCCGTACCCGCCACGCTGCGCCTGTACTACCCGGAAGGCGCCCAGGAGGGCCCGCTGCCGTTGTACCTGCACCTGCATGGCGGCGGGTTCGCATATGGCGATCTGGACACCCTGGACCGCTGGAAGCGCGAAATCGCGACGGAAGCCGGCATGGTGACGGCTGGCCTGTCCTACGCGCTGGCGCCAGAGGCCCGCTACCCGGTGGCGCTGGAACAGGTGCTGGGCACGCTGCGGTGGCTGCGTGAGCAAGCGCCCCAACTGGGCCTGGACGCCACCCGCCTGGCCGTGGGCGGCGAATCCGCCGGCGGCAACCTGGCCTTGGCCGCATTGCAGCGCCTGCGCGATGAGAACGACGCCTTCGTCAAAGCCGGCGTGGTGATCTACGGCATGCTATCGGCCCGCCGCGACACGGGGTCGCAAGCCTCGTTTGGCGATGGCCGGTTTGGCTTGTCGACGGAAAAACTGGACTGGTGCTGGCAGCAGTATGCAGGTGATGGCGTGTCACTGACCGATCCGGGCGTGGCCCCGCTGCATGGTGAAATAGATGGCTTGCCACCGCTGATCCTGCTGGCCGCGGCTCTGGATCCTTTGCTGGACGACACGCTGGACCTGGCCAACAACCTGTTCGCCAGCGGCGCCACGCCGACGTTCATTGTGTATTCCGGCGTGCCGCACAGCTTCATCGGCATGACGCGCCTTCTGCCGCAAGCGCGAGAGGCGCGCACGGATCTGGTTCAAGCCCTTAAGCGCAACCTGGCTTGAGCCCTGGTATGTCTATGACTGCCGGTTGCTGGATATAGCGGATAGGTCCGCCGACCGCGCTCCACCTCACGTCGTCCTTAGCGCGGAACGCGCCACGGCATCGCCTTCGGCCAGGCGATGCCGTGCCTCACGATGACGAACCGCGTTGGCAAGGTCGGCGATTGGCGCCAGCAATCCCCGATCGAATGCCTCGTGCCCTTTGCCGGCTCGCAACCTTGCGGGCCAGTCGGCATGCGTGAGCGCGCCACGGCCCAGCGACACAAAGTCCGCCTCTTCCCTTGCCAACATCCCCTCGGCCTGCGCCGGATCATGCAGCGACCCGTTCGCCAGCACCGGCACCGACACGTGCCGCCGCGCCAACGCGGCCAGGCTGCGACCGCGCTCACCGAACGCCGGACGCCAGGCCTCGAACTCAGTCACGTGCAGGTAGTCAATGGGCAGCGCGCCAAGCGTGCCGTAGATCTGCGCCGCATCCGCCTCGGCGCCCTCCCACTTGTGCGTGAAATCGTTGACTTTGCCTTGCGAACTGCGCACGCCCACGACAAAGCCCTCGGTCGTCGCCCGTCGGACAGCTTCGATGACATCCACCGTCAAACGCAAACGGTTCTCCAGGCTGCCGCCGTAGCGATCCTTGCGTAAATTGGTATGGGTCGTCAGAAACTGATCCAGCAAATACCCGTTGGCGCCGTGTATCTCCACGCCGTCAAACCCGGCCTCCTGCGCCCGGCGCGCGGCGTGCGCAAAACCCTCGACCGCCTGGAGGATGTCCTCGTCTGACATCGCTTCGGGCATTCGGTATGCCCCTTCCCCCCGGTAGAACGCCATCTGCTGGCCCTTCGGCAACACGGCCGAAGGACCCTGCGTCGTGTTGCGATAGGGATTGCCCTGCGACAGCGCACCCGCATGCATGAGCTGCGCGACGATGCGGCCGCCGTGCGCATGCACACGGTCCACCACTCCCCGCCACGCATCGCGCTGCGCCTCGTCGGCCAGACCTGGCTGGAAAAGATAGCCCTGCGCGTGCGCCTTGTCCGTATAGATGCCTTCGGTGATCACCAGGCCGAAGCCGCCCGCCGCGAAGGCGCCGTAGTAGTCGGCCATCTGCTCCGTGGCGTGGCCCTCCGCCGTGGCGCTGACCCGGGTCATGGGCGCAACGACAAGACGGTTGGACAGGCTCAGCCCCTTCTTCAGCGGTAGTGGCGCGAATAACCCCGCCGGCACAGCTTGCGTATCGCCCGCCGGATGATTGATCAGCGCGCTCATGATTGCGAGCCCTCCGGTTGGCGCACGGCCGCGATGGCCTCGATCTCGATCATGGCGGCCGGATCATAAAGCGCCTTGATCTCCGCGATCGTGTCGGCCGGATACGGGGCCGAGAAGAAGCGCCGACGCAGTGCCACCACCTCGTCGAAATGCCCCATGTCCGTGACGAAAATGGTGACCTTGATCACGTCCTGCAAGCTGGAACCGCCGGCTTCCAACGCACGGCGCAGGTTCGCAAACGCCTGCTCGCCTTGCGCCAGAAAACCACCCGAGACGATCTTTCCGTCATCGGCAGCGCCGGCCTGGCCAGAGATGAAAAGCAGATTCCCGAACTGAATGCCCTGCGAGAGCAAAAAGGGCGCGTAGTTGTCGGGCTGGGTGATGACTTGTTTTAGCATGATGAGATTTCCTTCATTTATAGTTAGTCAATGAATCGAATCATGAATGAACGATCCGTGCCTTAAATGTAGGAAATCTTGATGCTGGCGACAAAGGTTCAATTGTCAGCTATAAGAAGAGATAAACTCATCTATAAGTAGAAATTCCACATGCAACGCCGATTTCTTCCGCTCTCTGCCCTTCGCGCATTCGAAGCCGCCGCGCGTCTGGGAAGCTTCAAGGCCGCCGCCCAGGAACTCGCGGTCACGCCCACCGCCGTCAGCCACCAGATCCGTGCGCTAGAGGCGCAAACGGGGCTTGTGCTGTTTGATCGCCAGGTACGCAAGGTGTCGTTGACGAACACGGGGGCGCAGCTCTATCCCGTGCTGCGTGACGGCTTCGATGCCTTCGAGGCAACGCTGGCCCGCTTGATGCAACAGCCCACCCGAATCCAGGTAAGCATCTCGGCGACGAATGCATTCACCGTGAAGTGGCTGGTGCCGCGCATGGCTGATTTTCGGCAGCGGCATCCGGACATCGATCTACAGTTGCAGGCCAGTGACGACCTCGTTGACCTGCGATCAAGCGCGGTCGACATTGCCATTCGCTATGGCCGCGGGCCGTATCCCGGCCTGGTGACCAAACCCCTATTCACCGACCGCTTCGCGCCCGTGGCAAACCCACGCCTGGGCGTCACGTCGCCGAAAGATCTGGCTCGCGTGCCCTTGATCCGTTTTGAATGGAAGCGGCCTCAGCCCGCGAACCCCACCTGGGAACGTTGGTTCGCCGTCGCACAGCGGGCCCTGCCGCCACAAGCCAGTCAGCTAGGCTTTTCCGACGAAGGACACGCCATACAAGCCGCCGTCGCCGGCCATGGCATCGCGCTGGTCAGCTTGGCCTTGATCGCCGACGAACTGAAAGCCGGCCATCTCGTGCAGCCATTCGGGCCAGAGATCGACGGGCATACCTATCACATCGCCACGCACGCTGGCAGGCCGCCGTCGGCACCGGTTCAAGCGGTTGCGGATTGGCTGCTCGAACAGGCCATGCTTGCAGAAAGTGTGAACTGACACCGACCTGCCCTGCATGCCTAAGGTGTGCAGATGAAAAGGCGCGGCCATCGTGCGCCGAATTGCTTGGACCGCACACGATTCATGTAGGTTGAAGCGCTTGCTCGAAGCGGGTTGTGCCGCACCCGCAACTCGAACAGGTCATTCAACCCGTAGGGTGCAATGACCCTGACTGACTCGTCACCTTCCAGATAGACCCCCACGCAGGTTGCAAACTCCGGCCATGTGGCCAGCCCTGCTTCCAATGACGTCAGCGGCGACACCGCCTGCCCCGAGGCGTCGACCAGCCATTCATGCACTGTTGCCTGGTTCGTCACTTCCCAGGCGAACTGGGGTAGCAGCTGGGCCAGACGCCCCTGTAGCTCCGCTTCCTGGTTTGGAGGCGCCTCAGCATCAAAATACACAACATCCACGTCGTCCACCTGCGAGGGCTCTTGAAACCCATGCAGGTCATCCCATACCAAGGATCGGACCATCCCGGCGCCGACGCACCACGAAGCCAAACCCAGCGAGCGAACGGCCCGCAGCACGGCCATCAATTGGCCCGAGGTCTGGACCAGGCCGCAAAGCCGCTGTTCATAGCTGGAGTGAATGTCTGCCATGTTCTCTTGATCAATTACCCATCCGCGGCATCGCGCAACCGAACTCCGCTCGCAATCCACGACGTCAGACTGACGGCGTGGAAAGTGAAAAGCCTGTACGCGCCTTCAATAGCCGAGTTGATCAGCGCGCTTTCGAGGACGGTTCTGCCGCCGCGCCCAGCATGCGCAAACAGTCTTCCGCCACGCTGCGGGCGAAGTCCGAACAGTCCTTCAATTGCGCTGCAATGGCGTCGTCCGTCACGCCATGCACGCCGGAATAGATCAACAGCGCCGTGATCCGGGGCTGAGGCAACGCCCATAGCCCCGCGGCCTTGCCTCCTTCCAGAATGCCCAGCAACTGGTCAAGAATGGCGTTCTTGTCGCGGTTCTGACGGTCGTGATGGTGATGATTGCTGTAGACGATGTCGTGCGTGCGGTAGGTATCGGCATAGGTCTGGATGCTGGCGTGTACCCAGGCCTGAAGCTTGCCCACCCAGTCGTCTTGCGGGCAGGCGTCGACGGCAAGCTCCAGTGCCTCCAGATACTGGCGGGTGTAGCGCTCGGCCAATGCCGCCAACATGTCGGTCTTGGCCGCGAAGTAGTGATAGAACGTGCCTTTGGCCACCTGCGCCTCTTCGACGATGGCGCTGATCGTGGTCGCATCGACGCCATTGGCCAAGAACAGCTTTTCGGCGGCGGCCATCAATTCCTCAAGCCGGACCTCGGCAGGCTTGGTCCTGGGCGGACGCGGCTCCGTGGCGGGCGCTGGGGCGTTGGCGCGAGTCGATCTCATGGAAGCATTCCGGGCATCTGGCAAAGGCGCCCAGTTTAAGGGAAGCCGCGCCGCGCCGTTTCCGGACGCGATGGCTAGTGGTTTTCCCTGAAAATCACGGAAATGCGGGCCTGCCCGATTCCCAAGCGCAATTCACTCCGGTACATTTCGTCCAGTGGCCTGACCACTGGACCATCAGGCACCTAAACCGCAACCGGTCTTGCTTTCGACCTGCCGCAAGACACGCGCGCCCAACAGCCATTACGCTCTACCCCCCGGAACATTTCCTTCAAACGCAACGATGACTTCCCTTCAGGCCGTAGCCTCGACCCGCCTCTATCGCATGATTGCCGACCAGATCGCCACGCGCATCAAGGCGGGCGACTTCCCTGCGGGTGGCAGATTGCCCGCTGAGCGTGAGTTGGCCGAGCAGTTGCAAGTCAGCCGCGCGTCGGTGCGCGAAGCCCTGATCGCGCTGGAAATCGAAGGCTATGTGGATGTGCGCGTGGGCACCGGCGTGTTCGTCTGCCCGCCACGCGAAGACGGCCAATATCAGGACGCCCCGCAGGCGCCCGCCGTGGATAGCGTGGAAGCCACCGATATCGGCCCCTTCGATTTGCTGGAAACCCGGCTGCTGATCGAACCGGAATGCGCCGCGCTGGCTGCCCAGAAGGCATCGCCCGCGCAAATCGCAGCCATCCGGGTGGCGCACGAAGGCATGTCGCTGACCGAATCGCCCAGCGTGCATGACCGCGCCTTCCATAGCGCCATCGGCGCGGCCTGCGGTAACGCGGCGCTGGCCGCCGCGATCTCGCATATTTGGCACCTGAGCACGCTCAGCCCGGTGTTCCATCGGCTGGAAGAACACTTCGTGACCACCAAGGTGTGGAGCGAAGCCCAGAAAGAACACGAACGCATCCTCGCGGCCATTGTCGACCGCGATCCCATCCGCGCGCGCCACGCCATGCACGACCATCTGGTCGGCATCCTGGCGCGTCTGCGGGAAGACTTCGGCAACGTCGGGATTCGATGATTTGATGAACCGCTAACCCCCCGGCCTGACACGCCAGGCCCCTTCCCTTACCGAAGTGCAATGCACCGCCGGCGCAAAACGCGCCGCCTGCGGCAAGGGGATCGGCTTGTCCGCCGAAACGCAAGACCGCCGTCGCAGCAAGCAGAAGCCGTACCCCGCAAGACCAGCAGGCCCTGTCGTCCGTCGTACAAAAACTTAAAACATATCAAGGTGAAAACATGCAGCTAACCCGTACCGTGAAGCTATTGAGCGCGGCGCTATTGGCGCTTGGCGCCCATGCCGCCCAGGCCAACAAGGCTGACAACTCCCTCAACATCGCCTTCGACGCGGCGCCCGCCACGCTGGACGCCTATAAGGAATCGGATCGCCCCGGCCTGGCGCTCGCGCGCATGGTCTTTTCTGGTCTGCTGCAAAAGAATCAGGACACGGGCGAATTCGGCCCGGCCATCGCCACGGGATACAAGTTCGTCGACGACACCACCATCGAACTGCCCATTCGCCGCGACGTGAAATTCCACGACGGCTCGCTGCTGACGATCGACGACGTGCTCTACACGTTGAACCTGGTGTCTTCCGAAGGCTATAAGGCCCGCTTCCAGAACCAGGTGGCATGGATTGCCAAGGTTGAAAAGGTCGGCGACGACACCGTGCGCATCAAGATGAAGACGCCGTATCCGCTGGCGCTGGAAATGCTGTCGGAGAACCTGCCGATCTATCCCCAGAAATACTACGAGGCCAACCAGTCCGACATGGGCGCCAAGCCCATCGGCACCGGCCCTTACCGCCTGACCGACAGCCAGCCGGGCAGCCGCTACGTGTACGAGCGCTTCGACGACTATTTCGGCCCCAAGCCCGCCGTGAAGAAGCTGGTGGTTCGCGTGCTGCCCGATGCCAATACCCAATACGCCGAATTGTTGTCCGGCGGCCTGGACTGGATCTGGCGCGTACCGCCGGACGTGGCCAAGCGCATGGAAAAGACGCCTTCCGTCACGGTCAAGAGCAGCAGCATCATGCGCATCAGCTATATCTCGCTGAACCCGCGCGCGGACGACGGCAAGTCACCGCTGGCCAAGCAGGAAGTGCGCCAGGCCATCAACTACGCCATCGACCGCGAGGCCATCCGCCGCGCCCTGGTGGGCGGCGCATCCAAGGTCATCAACGCGGCGTGCAACCCGGCACAGTTCGGCTGCGCGGCCGACGTCCAGACCTACAAGTTCGACCCTGCCCGCGCCAAGCAACTGCTGGCGCAAGCCGGTTACCCCAATGGCGTCACGCTGGACCTGGTGATCTCGGCGCCGCCGCGCGCCATTCTGGATGCGGCCGCCGCCCAGATGGCGCAGGCCGGCATCAAGCTGAACCTGGTGGAACAGCAGTACGGCACCGCAATGACCAACTGGCGCGACGGCAAGATCGCCATGCTGTCGTCCAACTGGGGGTCGTACGGCATCGCCGATGCCGCGCTGTCCACCAGCAACTTCTTCCGTGGCGGGCCCGACGACCAGGCCCGCAATCCGGAAGTCATCAAGTATCTGGAAGCGGCTGACACGTCGGTCGACCGGGATCTGCGCATCAAGAACTACACGGCCGCGCAAAAGATCATTGCCGACCAGGCGTACTGGGTGCCGTTGTGGAACCACTCGCTGAACGCCGTGCAGGCTAAAGACCTGAATTTCTCGGTGGACGGCGACGAGTTCCCGCGCTTCTACAAGGCCACCTGGAACTGACCCGGCTTGGCCGGCCGCGCCGGCGCATGGCCTGTCCTGCACGGATGCTTCGGCATCCGGGCCGGGCGGCCCGCGCCGGTGCCACGCGACAAAGGTTGACCCATGATTGCATTCCTCTTCCGCCGTTTGCTGGTTGCCGCCTTGCTGGTGGTGTTTGTGTCGCTGATCAGCTTTTCGCTGGTATTCGCGTCCGGCAACCCGGCGGCACGGCTGGCTGGTGAAGGCAGCGCGGCTGATGCCGTGCGGCTGTCGCAGCAGCACGGTTTCGACGATCCGATCCTGGTGCAGTACGGACGCTGGCTGACCGGCGTGGTGCGCGGCGATTTCGGCGACAGCCTGTACTTCAGCCGGCCGGTGGCCGAATTGCTGGGCCAGCACTTCCCCGCCACCGCCAAGCTGGGGCTGGCCGCGATGGCGTTCGCGCTGTTGCTGGCGATTCCGCTGGGCGTGCTGGCCGGATTGCGCAAGGGCTCGTTGATTGACCGCGCCACGATGCTGCTGTCGGCCTGCGCGCAGGCCATGCCGCCGTTCTGCCTGGCGTTCCTGTTGATCATCGTGTTCAGCGTGCGCAACCAATGGCTGCCGGCCTCGGGCTTCGACAGCTGGAAGCACTACATCATGCCCGTCGTCGCCCTGGGGCTCTTCGCCATGCCCGCGATGCTGCGTCTGATGAAGTCCGAAATGGAAACGGTACTGGCCACCGACTACATCCGCACTGCCCGCGCCATGGGCCTGGGCGGCGCCAGCGTGGTGCTGAAGTACGCGCTGCGCAACGCGTTGCGGCCGCTGGTATCGCTGGCGGCGGCGCAGATGGGCACGCTGCTGGCGGGCTCGGTGGTGATCGAGACCGTCTTCGCCATCAACGGCGCCGGCCTGCTGGCCTGGACGTCGATCCTGCGCGGCGACTTTCCCACGATGCAGGCGCTGATCCTGATCTTTGCGCTGATCTACATCGTCCTGACCCTGGTTGCCGACCTGATCAACGGTTGGCTGGACCCCCGCGTGCGAGCCGCCTCATGAGCACCGTTCTGTCTTCTCCGATTCCTGCCCCGGCGCGTGGCGACCGGCTGGCCCGTTTGGGACGCCGTTTTGGTCTGGCCATGCTGGCGCTGTTGGTGCTGGCAGGCCTGATCGGCCCCTACCTGATCCCGCATGACCCATACACGCAAGACCTGCTGGCGCGGCTGCAAGAGCCTATCTGGGGCGAAGGCGGCGACTGGAACCATGTGCTGGGCACCGATCAGCTGGGCCGCGACGTGCTGGCCCGCGCCCTGTACGGCGTGCGGGTCTCGGCGCTGATCGGCCTGTCCGTCGCGTTGATGGGTGGCCTGATCGGCACCACGCTGGGCGTCGTGGCCGGTTACTTCGGCGGCGCCGTGGACCGTGCCGTGTCCTTTCTGATCACCGCGCGCCTGGCGCTGCCCATCATCCTGGTGGCGCTCGCCGTCGTGTCGGTGGTGGGCGCGTCCTTGACCGTGGTGGTGCTGGTGCTGGGCCTGCTGCTGTGGGAGCGCTACGCGCTGGTGGCGCGCACCATGGCTGCCAGCCTGCGCAACGCCGAATTCGTCACGGCTTCGCGCCTGCAAGGCTGCACGCATCTACAGATCATCTGGCGCGACATCCTGCCCAATCTGGTCGGCAACCTGCTCATCATCGGGACCGTGGACGCCGCCATGGCGATCACGCTGGAGGCCTCGCTGTCGTTCCTGGGCCTGGGCGTCCCGGCCCCGATGCCGTCGCTGGGCCTGATGATCGCCGAGGGCAAGGAAAACATGCTGTTCCAGCCGTCCCTGGTGGTGATTCCCAGTGTGGTGCTGTTCGTGCTGGTCTTGTGCGTGAACCGCGCTGGCGAGACGTTGCGCGCCATTCAAATGAAAAAGGGCTGACGCGCCATGACCACGACCAGCCATCCTCTTCTGCGGGTCCAGGACCTGCACATCGACATCCACACCCCCACGCACACGAAGCACGTCGTGCGCGCGGTGGACTTCAGCCTGGAACGCGGCAAGACGCTATGCATCGTGGGCGAATCGGGTTGCGGAAAATCGCTGACGGCCCTGGCCCTGCTGGACTTGCTGCCCGCCGCCGCCCGCCGCCGTGTGGCGCGCTTGGAATTCGCCGGCCAGGACCTGGCGGCGCTGACGCCACGGCAGTTGGCGCAGTTGCGCGGCGCCCGCATCGCGATGATCTTCCAGGATCCCATGACGTCGCTGAATCCGGTGTTCCCGATCGGCACGCAGCTGATCGACGTCTTGCGTCGGCATAAGCGCGTCAGCCACCGCGAAGCCGCCGAGCGTGCCGAGTATCTGCTGCGCCGGGTCGGCATCACCAACCCGCAAGAACGCATGCGCCAGTATCCGTTTGAATTGTCGGGCGGTCTGCGCCAGCGCGTGATGATCGCGATGGCCCTGATGTGCGGCCCGGAATTGCTGATCGCCGATGAACCCACCACCGCCCTGGACGTGACCGTGCAGGCCGAGCTGCTGGACCTGCTGCGCGACATCCAGGCTGAGTTCGGCCTGGGGATGGTGTTCATCTCGCACGATATGGGCTTGGTGGCCCGCATCGCCGACCACGTCATCGTCATGTACGCAGGCGATATCGTCGAGGGCGGTAGCGTGCAAGCGGTGCTGGAACATCCCAGCCATCCCTACACCACCATGCTGTTGAATTGCATTCCGCAACCCGGCCGCACCGCGCCACGCGCCGAACTGCCCACCATCGCGGGCGCCGTGCCTTCGCTGGACACCGCCATCCGAGGCTGCGCGTTCCGCGAACGCTGCCCCGTGGCCGAGCCGCGCTGCGCGCAGCCGTTCCCCGCGCGAGAACAAGGCGGGCACCGCTGCCTCTGTGTCAAACCCGGCGCCTTGCGCCAAGGAGCCACGGCATGAGCGCACCCATTGCCTCCCCCGCCAGCATCAGCCTGAACGCGCTGTCTTTCCAATACGGCCGCGCCAGCCTGTTCTCCCGCCGTGCCGCGCCGCGCATCCTGCATGACATCGATCTGCACGTTCCCGCCGGCAAGACCATCGGCCTGGTTGGAGAATCCGGCAGCGGCAAGTCCACCATCGCCAAACTGATGCTGGGGCTGCTGGCGCCCACCCAGGGCCAAGCGTTGCTGGATGGTCAGCCGCTGGCCGCCATGCCGGCGCGCGCCCGGGCCCGCCGCATCCAGATGGTGTTTCAGGACCCGTATTCCTCGCTGAATCCGCGCCGCACCATCCACGAGATCCTGACTGCGCCGTTGCGCGTTCATGGCATCGGCAATGCGCCTGCGCAAGCTGCGTCGGTGCGCCGGATGATGGACGCCGTGGGCCTGGTGCCTGCCTTTGCCGCCCGTTACCCGCGCGAACTGTCCGGCGGCCAACGCCAGCGCGTGGCGATCGCGCGGGCGCTGATGCTGGAGCCCCAGTTGCTGATCTGCGACGAACCCACTTCCGCGCTGGACGTCTCGGTACAGGCGCAAATCCTGAACCTGTTGATGGAGCTACAGCGCGAACGCGGCCTGGGCTATCTGTTCATCAGCCACAACCTGGCCGTGGTGCAGCACATTGCCGACGAGATCGTGGTGCTGCAGGGCGGCCGCGTGGTCGAACGCGGCACGGCGGACCAGGTGTATTTCTCGCCCGTCCATCCCTATACCCGGCAACTGATCGGCGCAACGCTCGCCGTGCCGCAAGCCCAGGAACTGGCCGCATGAATTCCCTACGTGATCCGCATTTCCTTCTGGTCGGCAACGACGAGAAAGTCACCTGGGACGACGGGCGCATACGCTTTCTGGCGCCGGGGCACGACACGCTCAGCATCTTTGATGCTGCCGCCGATCCCGCGGCACCCGTGCTGGTCGCCACGCTGCCCCTGAACAATTCCCTGTTCGGCCCGCCCGTGAACCTGACGGTGACGCCCGACCAGCGGCTTGCGCTGATCGCTGATTCCATGGCCTGGCCGGAACGCGCGGACGGCGCAGGCTGGCAGCCGGCCGCCGGGCACGATCTGCATGTGGTCGACCTGCGCGCCACGCCTCCCGTCGTCGTCCAGACACTGCAAATCGGCCTGCAACCCTCGGGGCTGTCGATCAACCGCGCCGGCACGCTGGCGCTGGTCGCCAACAAGGCCGGCTGCTCGGTATCGGTGTTGAAGATTGCCGATGGCCGGGTTCAGGCTTGCAGCGAGGTGGACGTGGGCACGCCGGTCGTGGCCGTGTCGTTCGCGGCCGACGGCCGCCGCGCCTTCGTCGTCAAGACCGACACGCATCGCCTGGGTGTGCTGCACATCGACGACAGCGGCTCGACGCCCCGCGTCACGCATGATCCCGCCGAAGACCTGACCACCGGCCTCGTGCCCTTCAACCTGGTCGTGTCGCCCGACGGCGCGCTGGCGCTGGTGGTGGACATGGGCAGCCCCACCGCGTCGGACGGCCATGCGGATTCCATCAGCGTGATCGACCTGCAAAGCACGCCGCCGCGCGTCATCGACCGTCTGATGGTTGAAGACGGCCCCGAAGGCATCGCCATCAGCCCCGACGGCCGCCACGCCGCAGTGGCGATCGTGCAGGGCTCGAACAATCCGTCTTCCGAATGGTTTCACCACCCCCATGGGCAGATCGTGCTGCTGCGCATCGACGGTCTGCGCGTCACCCGCGCCGGTGCCATCGATGTCGGTGCGCTGCCCGAGGGCGTGGCGTTCAGCCCGTGCAGCCGCTACCTGTACGTGGGCAATTTCCTGGACGCGACCCTGCAAGTGCTGGCCGTCGGAGACAACGGCCTGAGCGATACCGGCACCCGGATCGCCCTACCCGGCCACCCCGCATCCATGCGGGGGCAATCCTACTGAGCGGGGCCGCACCCCGCCGCCGATCCCCCCCTGATCCCTCCATCCACCCCCATCTGCTTCTGGAGCCCCAATGACGCTTTTCTCTAAACACTTCCGCGCCCTGCTGGGCGGCGCCCTGATCACTGCGGCCGGTTTCGCGCCGCTGTCGGCCCATGCCCTGGACATCAAACTGGGCCACGTACTGGCCCCCAGCCACAGCTGGAACAAGGCCGCCGAAGGCTTTGCCGCCGAGGTCAAGGAAAAGACCTCGGGCCGCGTCAACTTCATCCTGTTCCCCAGCGGCCAGCTGGGCAATGAGAAGACCATGCTGGAAGGCTTGCAGATCGGCAGCCAGGGCGCGGCCATCATCGGCTCGGGGTCATTGCAGCCGATCGAACCGAAGTTCGGCGTGGTCGAACTGCCCTACACCTGGTCCACGTCGCAACAAGCCTATAAGGCCTTTGACGGCGAACTCGGCGACGCCCTGGCCAAGCTGGCCGACAAGAAAAACCTGACCATCATTTCGTGGTGGGAAAACGGCTTTCGCCACGTCACCAACAATCGCGGTCCCGTCGCCAAACCGACCGACCTGGCCGGCTTGAAGACCCGCGTCACGCCCGACAAGATGCGCCTGGACACCTTCACCGCGCTCGGCGCCAACCCGGCCCCGCTGGCGTTCGGCGAACTGTATTCGGCGTTGCAGCAGAAGGTGTTCGACGCGCAGGAAAACCCGCTGTCCATCATCTACACCTCGTCCTTCTTTGAAGTGCAGAAGTACCTGTCCCTGACCGGTCACGTCTGGGGACCGGCCAACCTGATCATCTCCAAACCGGTCTGGAACCGCATTTCGGCCGATGACAAGAAGATCGTGCAAGCCGCAGCCGACACGTGGCGCGACGCCCAGCGCAAGATGATCACCGAAGGCGACCAGCAGTTCGTCGCCCAGTTGAAGGAAAAAGGCATGCAGGTCAACGAGGTCGACAAAGCCGCCTTTGCCGCCGCCGTCCAACCCGTGTGGAAGACCTATTCCGTCACCTACGGCCCTGAATTGATGGCCCTGGTTCAGAAGTACCGCGAGGCCCAGTAATGCTCAACCGACTGTCCGCCATTCTGTCGGGCATCAGCAAGGCCTTTGCCGCCCTGGCGGTGGCCTTGCTGGCGATCCTGATCTCTTACGTGGTGTTCTCGCGCTTTGTCATGCACACCACCCCGCATTGGGCCGAGGAATTGCCCCGCCTGGTGCTGGTGTGGTCCGCCTTCATTGGCGGGGTTGCGTGCAGCTTCGAGCGTTCGCACCTGATGGCCGGCCTGCTGCCATTCATCGTGCGCAATCCGCGTGTGCTCAACGTGTTCGAGCGCGTGAATCAGGCGCTGGTGATCGTGGGCCTGATCGCACTGGGCTACGCCGGCTGGCAATTGGCCGACCTGACGATGGACCAGACGCTGCCCGCGCTGGACGTGTCCGCCGGCACGGTCTACCTGGCGCTGCCCTTCGCCTGCGCGATCACCGTGGTCGTGCATCTGGCGCAGCTGTTCGCGCCCGCCACCGCCACCGCCACCGAATAGGATTAACAAGATGTCTTCGGGTGCTCTCTTTCTGATGGGCGTATTCACGATCACGGTGCTGATCGACATGCCCATCGCGTTCGGCCTGGTGCTGTCCTGCCTGGCCTATCTGGCGGTCTACGACTCCGCGCCCATGATGGTCGCGGCGCAGCAATACGTCGTGGGGCTGGACAGCTTCACACTGCTGGCCATTCCGCTTTTCATCCTGGCCGCCCAACTGATGAACGGCGCCGGGCTGACCCAACGCATCGTGCGGCTTTGCGCCGCCATCGTGGGCGACATCAAGGGCGGCCTGGCTGTCGTGGCCGTGCTGGCCTGCCTGATGTTCGGCGCCCTGTCGGGATCAGGCGTGGCCGACGTGGTGGCGATCGGCAGCCTGTTGCTGCCCGCCATGGCCCGCAGCGGGTACGACAAGGGCTTCTCGTGCGCGCTCGTCGGCAGCGCCGGCGCCACGTCCACCATCATTCCGCCCAGCATCGTGCTGATCGTCTACGGCACCATCACCGACACCTCGGTGGGCAAGCTGTTCGTGGCCGGCATCATCCCGGGCATTCTGCTGGGACTGTCGCTGATCGGCGTGGCCATCTGGCAGTCGCGCAAGCACAATTGGGCGGGCGGCCAACCGTTCTCCTGGGGTGAACTGCGCGCCGCCGCCATCGACGCCCTGCCCGCGCTGATGGTGCCGGTGCTGATCATCGGCGGCATCCGCTTCGGCATCTTCACGGCGACCGAGGCCGCCTCCAGCGCCATCGTCTACGCCTTGCTGATCGGCTTCTTCTGGTATCGCACGCTAAGCCTGAAATCCCTTTGGGACAACCTGAAGTCCACCGGGGAAAGCAGCGCGTCCATTCTGTTGATCATCGGCGCATCGGGCCTGTTTGCCTGGGTGCTGGTGGCTGAACAGGTGCCGCAGGCCTTGTCCACGTTGCTGGTGGAATGGACGGACAGCAAGACCGCCGTGCTGCTGGTGCTGACCGTGGTGCTGTTGCTGCTGGGCACCTTCATGGAAGCGATTCCCGTCATCATCATCGTGGCGCCCGTCGTGATGCCGGTGCTGGCACACTACAACATCGACCCGGTGCATTTTGGCATCTTGCTGTCCATCAACATGGCCATCGGCGCCAATACGCCGCCCGTCGGCGTGGACTTGATGGCCGCCTGCAAGATCGGCGGCATCAACATGATGCAGACCTTGCGTCCGCTGTCCTGGATGATGCTGGCCATGACCGCCGTCATGCTGCTGCTGACCTTTGTTCCTGAACTGGTGCTGTTCCTGCCGAGGCACGTGCAATGACTCAGACAACTTACAAACGCCGCCCCGCCGCCCTGCGGCGCAGCTGGATGTTCGTGCCGGGCCTGGACCCGGCGGCGCAGGCTGCGGGCCTGGACAGCGGCACCGACGCGCTGGTCGCCGACCTGGAAGAGTTCACCGCGCCCGCCGAACGGCCGGCCGCGCGGCCACGCATCGCCGCGCTGTTCGCCGAATGCCGGGCGCGCGGCGTGGTGGCCGCCGTACGCATCAACAAGCTGGAAGACGATGGTCTGGCGGACCTGCGCGGCGTGATGGCCGGCGCCCCCGACGCGGTGTTCCTGCCCCATGCCGAGAGCGCTGCGCAAATCGTCGCGCTGGACGAGGCCATCAGCGCCTTGGAAACCGAACTGGGCCTGCCGCCGGGCAACACCGAGATCGTACCCACCCTGGAATCGGCGCTGGGCCTGGTGCGCGCCCATGACATTCTGACGGCCAGCCCGCGTGTGTCCGCCTGCCTGCTGGCGGCCGAAGACCTGACGGCCAGCCTGGGCGCCGAGCGCGGCAAGGACGGCATCGAACTGCATGCCGTGCGTGCCCGCTTCCTGGTGGACTGCATCGCGGCCGGCTGCGTGCCGATCGACTGCCCGTTCAACTACCGCGACCTGCCCGCCCTGGAAGCCGACCTGCGCTGGGCACGCCGCCTTGGCCTGAAATCCAAATGCGCGACCGTGGCTGAACAGATGCCCTTGATTCACACCGTGTTCACCCCGGGCGCGGCCGAAGTCGATGCCGCCCACGACTGCGTGGCCCGCTTCCTGGCCCAGCGCGCTGGCCGCCACGACGCCGAACGCATTGATCCCCCTACCTACAACACCGCGCGCCGCCTGTTGGCGCGCCATGACCAATTCCAACGATGGGCCGCCGAGCGCCGCGCGCCGGCCGTCCCGCACCAAGGAGACTCCGCATGACGTCAGCCGCTTTACCCGAACGCAATGGCGGTCAGATCCTGATGCAGCAATTGCGCATCCATGGCGCGCGCCGCGTGTTCATGATCCCCGGCGAAAGCTATCTGCCCTGCATCGATGCGCTGAACGAGCACACCGACGCCATCGAGCCGATCGTCTGCCGCCAGGAAAGCGGCGCGGCCTACATGGCCGAGGCCTATGGCAAGCTGACCGGCGAACCCGGAATCTGCTTCGTGACGCGAGGCCCAGGCGCCACGAATGCCAGCATCGGAGTGCACACCGCCTACCAGGACTCCACGCCGATGATCCTGTTCGTGGGCCAGGTGGGCAACGACTTCATGGAACGCGAGGCCTTCCAGGAAATCGACTACCGCCGCATGTTTGGCCAGATGGCCAAGTGGGTGGCGCAGATCGACCGCACGGATCGCATCCCCGAATACATTTCCCGCGCCTTTGCCGTCGCCACCAGCGGACGGCCCGGGCCCGTGGTGCTGGCCTTGCCCGAAGACACGCTGTGGGGCACCGCCCGCGTGGCGGACCTGCCGCGCTATCCGCGCATGCATAGTCACCCCGGCGCCGCCGATCTGGCGCGCATGACCCAGTTGCTGGACGCCGCCGAGCGCCCGTTCCTGTTGCTGGGCGGCAATGGCTGGCACCAGACCGCCATTGATCAGATCGCGGGCTTTGCCGAACGTTTTGAACTGCCGGTGGGGACCGCCTGGCGGCGCCTGGAGTGTTTTGACCAGCGCCATGCCAACGCCGCCGGCCACGTCGGCTGGGCCATGACGCCCGCCCTGCGCCAGCGCCTGCGCGACGCTGACCTGGTGCTGGCCGTGGGCACGCGCCTGGGCGAAGCCACCACCGAGGGCTACACCGTCATTGAAAGCCCGATGCCGCGTCAGAAGCTGATCCACGTCTACCCTGACGCCGCGGAACTGGGCCGCGTGTTTTCACCGACGCAGGCGATCGTTGCCGACGTGGCCAGTTTCGCCGCCAGCGTGGCATCGCTGACGCCGGGACATGCCGCCCCGCGCGCCGATGCCGTGCGCGCCGCGCACCAGGAACTGGTTGACAGTCTGGCCCCGCTGCCCTCGCCCGGCCCCATGAGCCTGGACGCCGCGGCCGCCTATGTCGACGCGCACATTCCGGCCGACGCCTGCATCACCGTGGGCGCCGGCAACTACGCGCTGTATCCACACCGCTACCGTCGCTACGCAGGCCCGGGCACCAGCCTGACCCCGACCGTCGGATCGATGGGTTACGGCCTGCCCGCCGCCATTTCCGCCAAGCTGGAAGACCGCCAGCGCACCGTGGTCTGCTACGCGGGCGATGGCTGCTTCCAGATGAACATGCAAGAACTTGGCGTAGCCCTTCAATACCGGTTGGGCGTCGTGGTGCTGGTGTTCAACAACGGCATCTGGGGCACCATCCGCGCCCACCAGGAACGCGAGTTTCCGGCGCGCACCATCGCCCTCGGTTTCGAGAACCCCGATTTCACGCAGATCATCCGTGGCTATGGCGGTTACGGCGAAGCGGTCGAAAACACCGCGGACTTCGGCCCGGCCTTTGAACGCGCGCTGGCCTATGCCGACGAACACAGCATGCCCGCGCTGCTGGAAATCCGCTATGACGCCAACGGCATCGCGCCCGGCGAAACGCTGATGGGCATCCGCGAAGCCGCCCAGGCCCGCATCGCCCGGGCTGGCCTTTGATCAACAGGACTGAACCGATGACAACGACGATTTCAATCAATGGGCAGCGGCTATGGCAGTCGCTGATGGATCTGGCGCAGATTGGCGCCACGCCCAAAGGCGGCAACTGCCGCCTGGCACTGACCGCGCTGGACGGCCAGGGCCGCGATCTGGTCACGGGCTGGATGCGTGACGCGGGCATGACGCTGCGCGTGGATCAGGTGGGCAATATCTTCGCCCGCCGCAACGGCCGCAACAACGATCTGCCCCCCATCATGACGGGCAGCCACATCGACACCCAGCCCACCGGCGGCAAGTTCGATGGATGCTACGGCGTGCTGGCCGGGCTGGAAGTCATGCGCAGCTTGAACGATCACGGCGTTGTCACCGAGGCGCCGCTGGAAGTGGCCATCTGGACCAACGAGGAAGGCTCGCGCTTTCTGCCCGTCATGATGGGGTCCGGCGTGTTCGCCGGAAAATTCCCGCTTGAAGTGGCGCTGAACGCCCGCGATCACGACGGCAAATCGGTAGCCGATGAACTGGCCGCCATCGGCTACGCCGGGCCCGATCCTGTCGGCGGACGCCCGGTGGGCGCGTACTTCGAGGCGCACATCGAACAAGGCCCGATCCTGGAACACGAAGACAAAGTGGTCGGCGTGGTGACGGGATCATTGGGCGTGCGCTGGTACGACGTGGTGGTGACCGGCATGGAAATGCACGCCGGCCCCACGCCGATGCCCATCCGCAAGGATGCGCTGTATGCCGCCACCTTCCTGCTGCAAGCGGTCGTGGGCATCGCCAACGACCATCAGCCCCACGGCCGGGGCACGGTGGGCGAGATCCATGCGCATCCCGGTTCACGCAATGTCATCCCCGGCCAGGTGCGCTTCACGGTGGACCTGCGCCATGAAGACGAAGCCACGTTGACGCAGATGGATGCGCGCTGGCTGGCCACCTGCACGGAAGTCGCCGCGCGTCACGGGGTGACAGTGGACGTGAAGCAGGTGCAGTACTTCCCGCCGACCCCGTTCGACCTGGACCTGGTTGGCAAGGTACGCGACGGCGCCGCCCGTCGCGGACTGGCCGCCATGGACATCGTGACCGGCGCCGGCCACGACGCGGTCTACATGGCCAGCGTCACGCCCACCGCCATGATCTTCGTACCGTGCAAGGACGGCGTGAGCCACAACGAAATCGAAGACGCCAAGCCCACGGACCTGGAAGCCGGCTGCAATGTGCTGCTGGACGCCATGGTCGCGCGCGCCAACCAACTGGGGACATCTGCATGAGCCAACACGATTCCGCCTATTGGCACGCGCGTGCCACCGCCCAGGAATTCAACGGCCGGGCCTACATCGACGGCGCCTATTGCGATGCCGCCGACGGCGCAACCTTCACCGCATTCAGCCCCGTGGACGGCCGCGAACTGGCCAATGTGGCCGCCTGCGGCCAGGCTGACGTGGACCGCGCCGTGCAAGCGGCACGCCGCGCCTTCGAGGCCGGCGTCTGGAGCCAGCTGGCGCCGCGTCAGCGCAAGGAACGCCTGCTGCGCCTGGCCGCCCTGATCAACCAGCACACCGAGGAACTGGCGCTGCTGGAAACGCTGGACATGGGCAAGCCCATTCGCGATGCGCTGGCCTTCGACGTGCCGGAAACCGCCCGCTGCTACGCCTGGTACGCCGAAGCCATCGACAAGATTTACGACGAGATCGCGCCGACCGGACCCGATGCGCTGGCCACCATCACCCGAGAAGCGCTGGGCGTGGTGGCGGCCGTGGTGCCGTGGAACTACCCGCTGATGATGGCGGCGTGGAAGGTCGCGCCCGCGTTGGCGGCAGGCAACAGCGTCATTCTGAAGCCGGCCGAACAGGCCTCGCTGTCCTCGATCCGGCTGGCGGCGCTGGCCGAGGAAGCCGGCATCCCGGCAGGCGTCTTCAATGTCGTGCCCGGCCTGGGCGCGGTCGCCGGGCAGGCGCTGGGCCTGCATCCCGATGTGGACTGCGTGGCCTTCACGGGATCCACCGCCACCGGCAAGCGCTTCATGACGTATTCCGGACAATCCAACCTGAAGCGCGTGTGGCTGGAATGCGGCGGCAAGTCGCCCCATATCGTGTTCGACGACTGCCCCGATCTGGACCGTGCCGCGCAGGCCGCCGCGCTGGCCATTTTCTCGAACCAGGGCGAAGTCTGCATCGCGGGTTCCCGGCTGTATGTGCAGGACGGCATCTACGACGCCTTCATGGAAAAGGTCGCCGCCTTCGCCGTCAGTCTGCAACCCGGCGACCCGCTGGACCCCGCCACTGCCATGGGCGCCATGGTCGACGAACGCCAGATGCAGGGCGTGCTGGCCCGTATCGCCGCGGGCCAGTCGGAAGGCGCCAGCCTGCGCGTGGGCGGCAAGCAAGCGCGCCACGCGACAGGCGGCTATTACATCGAACCGACCATCTTCGATTGCGCCAGCCAGGACAATTCCCTGGTCCGTGAAGAGATCTTCGGCCCGGTGCTGGCCGCCCAACGCTTTGGCGACGAAGACGAAGCCGTCCGCCTGGCCAACGATTCGGTCTATGGCCTGGGCGCCGGCTTGTGGACGTCGAACCTGTCGCGCGCGCATCGCTTGTCGCGCCGCTTGCGCGCCGGTCTGGTCTGGATCAACTGCTATGCCGACGGCGACATCACGGTGCCCTTCGGCGGCGTCAAGCAATCCGGTTTTGGCCGCGACAAGTCCCTGCACGCGCTGGACAAGTATTCCGACCTGAAGACCACCTGGATCAGCCTGACCGTATAAGGCCCGTGGCCGCGGGCCGCCTTAGCGTGGCGGCTGCCTTGCCCATGCCGTTTCGCGCTATCTGCTTGGCCGCCCAGGCCATTGAACCCGTCCGCCCCTTATGCCACCTTGATCGGCATCGGAGCAGGAAGAGGAGCCGGCCCCGATGCGGGCCGGCGCCAGCGCACGCCCGCCATCAGAACCATGACTGGAGACAACGATGCGCGACGCGATACGGCGAGGCAGGGCTCAACCTGTCCGGATGACGGCAGCAAAGGCAGCAACAACAGACACGACAGTCACCCCCACCTTTCCCCGCAGGCATGCCCTGACGGCCGGCTTGACGCTGGCCTTGGCTGCACCGCTATGGGCCTTGGGCGGCGCGGCCCACGCCCAAGACGGACCCTACCCGTCCAAACCCGTCACCATCCTGGTTGGCTTTCCACCCGGCACGGCCACCGACACCGTGGCCCGGATGCTGGCCGAACGGCTGGCCCAGCGCATGGGCCAGCAATTCATCGTTGAAAACAAGCCCGGCGCAGGCGGTTCGATTGCCGCCGGCCTGGGCGCGCGCGCCAAGCCGGATGGCTACACGCTGATGATCGGCGCATCCGCCCCGCAGGCGATCAACCCGCATGTCTATCCCAACCTGAACTACGACGCCCGCAAGGACTTTGCGCCCATCGGCTTGATCACCTGGCTGCCCTACCTGTTCGTCGTCAGCGCCGACAATCCCGCCCACGATCTGAAGGAGTTCCTGGCGGCGGCCAAGGCCAGGCCCAATCAGCTGACCTACGCCACCACCGGCATCGGCACGACCAGCCATCTGGTGACGGCAGTGCTGTTGTCCAAGGCTGGCGCCAGCATGGTCCATGTGCCTTACAAGGGCAGCAGCCAGGCGCAGACCGATATCGTCGGCGGCCGCACCACCGCCACGTTCGACACAATGGTGTCGTCGCTGGCCATGGTGAAATCCGGGCGGCTCAAGGCGCTGGCCGTCAGCACGCCTGAGCGCGTCGCCATGCTTCCCGATGTGAAAACCGTGGCTGAACAAGGCTATCCCGGTTTCGACATGGGCGCATGGCTGGGTCTGATCGCGCCTGCCGGCATCCCGCCTGCCATCCAGGACCGCCTGTCCCGCGAGATGAACGCCGTGCTGGCGGATACCACCGTGCGCGACAAACTGGGAGACCTGGGCGCCCAGGTCCGCACCACGCCGACGCCCGCCGCCTTCGGCGCCATGATGAAGACGGAATACGACTCGTGGGGCGCCATCGTCCGCGATTTCAATGTCAAAGCCACCGACTGAACAGGACACCACGACGATGCACGCCAACCCCGACATGAGTTCCGACTTGAGCCCGCAGGAATGGGACACCCGCGTCCAACTGGCCGCTTGCTACCGGCTGGTGGCGCACTTCGGCATGAGCGACCTGATCTACAACCACATCACCGCGCGCATCCCCGGCACGGAAGATCACTTGCTGATCAATCCCTACGGCATGATGTATGACGAGATCACCGCATCCAGCCTGGTCAAGATCGATCTGGCGGGCAATATCATCGGGCCATCCTCGTCTGGCCTTGGCATCAACGCCGCCGGCTACGTGATCCACAGCGCCGTGCACGGGGCGCGCACCGACGTAGGGTGCGTGATCCACACGCACACGCGCGCCGGCATGGCCGTGTCGGCCTTGCAGTGCGGTCTGCTGCCGCTGACGCAGACCGCCATGCGATTTGCCAAGATCCCGTATCACGACTACGAAAGCGTCGCCATCGACCTGAGCGAACGCGAACGCCTGGTGGCGGATCTGGGCGCCTCCGAGGCGATGATCCTGCGCAACCACGGCCTGCTGGCCGTCGGGCTGACCGTCGCGCAGGCATTCAACACGTTGTATTGGCTGGAGATGGCGTGCAAGGCACAGGTGGATGCACTAAGCGCCAACCGCGAACTCTGCCTGCCGCCCGCGGAAGTCATCGAAAGAACCTGGCATCTGTATCAGCCCACCACACGCCGCCCCTTCGGTGAACTCGAATGGCCCGCCATGCTGCGCTTGATGGACCGCAAGGACGCCAGCTACCGGCAATGACGGCGGCTATTCGCCGCGCGGCAGCAGGTCCACGCCTGCCGCGTGGCTCACGCCCGCAGGAAGAATCGCCGCCAGACTGGTCTTTACCTCAAGCAGATACGGCCGGTCGGCGGCCAGGCCGCGCGCAATGGCGGCATCCAGCTGAGCCGCTTGCGTCACGTATTCGGCTTGCACGCCGAAGGCCCGCGCCATCATCGTGAAGTCCGGGCTGGACAGACTCGTGCCGACATACCGGCCCGGATACGTGCGCGCCTGATGCAGCCGGATCGATCCATAGCAATTGTTGTTCGACACGATGAACAACACCGGCAGCCCGCGTTCGGCGGCGGCCGCCATTTCGTTGCCCGTCATCAGGAACCCGCCGTCGCCCACCAGGCACACCACCTTGCGATCCGGATGGCGCAACTGGGTGGCGATGGCTGCCGGCGTGCCGTAGCCCATCGCCCCCGATTGCGATGCCATCAGCCTTTGCGGATACACGAACGGGAAGTGCCGGTATACGGGCGCGGCAAAGGTGCCGGCGTCCAGGCACAGCGCGACATCGTTGGGCGCCTGCGCCGCCAGCGCGCGCACCACCGACACAAAGGGCACGCCGTCATCGCCGACGGGCTCGGGCCACGCCGCCGTGCGCTGTTGAATGGCGCGCAGCGAGGCAGCCCAATCGTCCCGCGCCAGCCCCTGCCCCGTCGCGGGCAGGTTGGCCAGCGCGTGCGCCGTCGCCGCCGGGTCGGCCACCAGACCGACGTCCGCGGCGAAATGCTGGTTCACGATGTGCGGGTCCGCAAGGCAATGCACCAAGGCCTGCGACGGCTTGGGATGGCAGGGAAAGGTGTAGCCCTGCGTCGTGATGTCGCCCAGGCGCGTGCCCAGGGCCAGGATCAGATCACTGGAATTGAACGCCGCCACCTGCGCGGCTGGCGTCGCCAAGTCCAGATCGCCCGCATAGAGGGCATGCGTATTGGGGAAGATATCGTGCTGCCGGAACGACACGGCAACGGGAATCGTGTGGCGTTCAGCCAGCCGCCGCAATGCCTCGCGCCCGCCCGGCCGGTTGAACGCGCCACCCGCAATGATCAACGGGCGATGCGCCTGTGCCAGCAGCCCCTGAATGCGGTCCAGCGTGGCGGGCGCAGGCTGGGCCGGGCTGTCGGGCACGGCAACCCAATCGGGTTGCGCCACGGATGCCTGTTGCACGTCCTCGGGCACGACCAGCACCACCGGGCCCGGCGTGCCGGACGTTGCCACGCGGATCGCCTTGAAGGCGGCCGTGGCCAGTTCCTCGGCCGTGCCAACCTCCGCCACCCACTTGGCCATGGAACCAAACATCTTCTGATAATCGATTTCTTGGAATGCTTCCTTGCGTACGTCCTGCTTGGGCACCTGCCCGATCAGCAGGATCATCGGCACGCCGTCCTGCTGCGCCGCGTGCACGCCAATGGACGCATTGGTGGCTCCGGGGCCGCGCGACACCATCACCACGCCTGGGCGCCCCGTCAGTCTGGCGTCCGCGCCCGCCATGAACGCCGCGCCACTTTCGTGCCGGCACGTCACCACATCGATCTGCGGAAAGTCATGCAGCGCGTCCAGCACGCCCAGATAGCTTTCCCCCGGCACCACGAAAACGCGGTCAATGCCATTGGCGGCAAACACCTTCAGCAAGGCATGGGCGGATGTGTTCGGATCAGCGGATACGGTCATGGAAGCCATGGAATTGAGGATTGAGTCGCGGAAATTCTAGATTGGCAAGCCTGGGCCAACTAGGCATACTCTGGCAATCAGATATACAAGAAACGCACACTAGAGACAGCGGCGCACACGCCCGCCACAGACCCGGGATGGACTTACGCAAGATCGAAAACCTGATCCACGTGGCCGATCAGGGCAGCTTTTCAAAAGCCGCGTCCGTGCTGGGTATCGCCCAATCGGCGCTGGGCCGCCAGGTCAGGAAGCTGGAAGACGAATGCGGCTGCGCCCTGCTCTATCGCAATGGGCGCGGCGTGTCCTTGACGCCCGACGGCGAAAAGCTGCTGGACCGCCTGCGTCCGCTGCTGCGGCAGATGGACCATGTGGTCACCGAATTCCACAACGACCAGAAGTCTCCGTCGGGCCAGGTCACGCTGGGCCTGACCCCCACGCTGAGCCACATGGTCGGCACGCGGCTGGTGGCCGAAGTCTGGAAGCGTCATCCGCGCATTCAACTCAACATCATCACCGGCTACAGCGGCTACGTGCTGGAATGGCTGACCAACGCCCGCGTGGACATCGCGGTGCTGCATGACGCCCGGCGTTCGCAACATATCGCGGTGGATCCGCTGGCCGAACTGGATCTGGCCCTGGTGTCGCCGCCGCAAAGCCTGTCGCCCGCCGCCCGCGCCATGCCGACAATCGCCTTCGCGCAACTGCGCGACCTTGCGCTGGTGCTGCCCACCCGCAACCACGGCCTGCGCCGCACGCTGGAGCACGCCGCCACGCAGGCGGACATGCCGCTGAACGTCACGTTTGAAATCGATGCGCTGGAGCTGATGAAGGAAATCGTGGTCGAGGGCCTGGCGCACACCGTGCTCGGCCTGCCCGCCGTCATCAAGGAAGTGGCCGCCGGCCAATTGATCGCACGCCGCATCGTCGACCCCGGCCTGTCGACCCGCCTGATGCTTGCCACGGCCTCAAGCCGGCCACTGACCCAGGCGGTGAAGATCGTGCAGGGAATATTGCGTGAAGTGCTGGGGGAAATGACGGCCACCGAGCCGTATCGGGCGGGGATGCGGATGGTGGGTGATTAGTACCGCATTCATGCTATTTCCAGGGTTCTCGGGTATCCATGTGCCGTGCCAGTTCCATCGCATCATGCAGTACGCGCCCCACCAAGACGACAGCGCCCGCTATCCGATAGATAACGAAGTGGCGCGGTTGGCGCACGATGCCAGATTTCAGGCGCGCTCGTTCCCGGCTAAAGCGTAGATGCCAGCTACGAACACCATCCCCAAGTTCCGGACGTTCAATGCTGCCGGCTCGATCCGGCTGCATCGAGATGTCACGCAACGCGGCCACCAGCAATGCTTCGTAGCGCTCACCAGCCGCTTCTCCAAATTGCGCATGTGTCCAGGCCAGAATGTCGACAATATCAGCCTGTGCCGTAGCCGAGAGCCTGTAACGTGTGATCACGGCCCTTTCTTTGCCCGATCAGCCGCTTGCGCGCCAAGCGTTCCGATAAAGTCCTGGAGCTGGTCTTCGGAAACCTCGGTATAGCCGCCACGCTCAAGATCGGCCCATCCCTGATTGGCCGAGGCTCGTAGCGCATCAAGCTTGGCAGCGTCTAACCGTTCGCGCTGCTCAATCAAGCGCAGCCCCTCGCGCAGCACTTCGCTGGCGTTCTGATAGCGCCCCGATTGCACCAGCGTCTCGACAAAATCATGCTGATGTTCACTGAGAACCACATTGCGCGTAGGCATGGATTCGGCTCCTGAAATGGCTTGGCAACGGATCTAATCGCCATTGGCATATTATGCCAACACTTCGGCGGGCCGCCACTAGGTCGCATTTTAATCCGACCCCATTTATGAGGAACGACTCGCCCCCGCCACCACCCGATGCACGAACTGCAACTTGCCGACCACCTCGGCCGGCAGCACGAACGGGTAGAAATCCCGCTGCCCCATGCTGCGCGATAGTTCATTCAAGACGCCGGTCAGCGCAACCCAGGCGTTGACCAGATCCAGAAACGCCTGGCCGTCCGGATCCTGGGGGTCGTACAGCGATTCCACCGTGAAGGGTTCATAGGACTGCTCTACCGCCATTCGCGTCACGCCAAAGCTGATGGCGGTGTCCAGCGTATCCATCATGTGCAGATAATGCGCCCAGGTCTCGGCCCAGTCTTCCCAGGGATGGCAGGATGCGTAGGTGCTGATGTAGTGCAGATCCCAGTCCGCGGGCGGGCCTTCTTCGTAGTTGCGCTGCAATGCTTGCGCATAGTCGATCTGCTCGTCGCCAAACACCTGGCGAAAGGGTTCCAGCCAAGGGCTGCCGGCAATCAGCTGATCCCAGTAGTAGTGGCCGACCTCGTGCCGGAAATGGCCCACCAAGGTGCGGTAGGGTTCACGCATGTCCTCGCGCACCTTCACCCGGTAGGCATCGTCGGCCTCAAGGATGTTGATGGTGATCAGACCCTGCGCATGCCCGGTCAGAAGCGGCGCACCATCGGCGACGGGCGCCAGCAGGTCGAATGCCAGCCCGCCGTCATCAGGCGCCACGGAAGGCCGCAATGGCAGCCCCAGCGTCATCAACTGGGCGATCATCTGGCGCTTGGCCGCCTCCACCTTGAACCACAGCGGGCCATTCTCCGGCACCGACAAGTCGGGAATCGTGCGGTTCAGGTTGCAGGCAATGCACAGCGTGTCTGGGGCATGCGCGGGCAACAGCCAATTGCACAACGCCGGCATGGCGTAGTTGGCGCAGCGCTTGTACGTCTTGCCGCGCGCCCTGCCGGCTTCGCGCCATGTGTCCGGCGCCGCGCCCTCGTCCAGCGCCAGCACGTGGCCGCGCTTGGGATCGAACCCCAACTGCCGATGGCAGTTCAGGCATTCCGTGTTGGAAAAAAAGATGGGTTGCCCGCATACGCACTGAAAGGCCTTCGCGCGAGCATGTCGCACGCGCTGGCGCCTGGGAGCACGTAGTTGCCGGTGAATCGCGTCGACGAAATAGCTCATGCGTCGCTTCCTGTGGGAAATTCGTCAATGGGCGCCACGGTGACACGCACTTCAAGTTCATGACCACCGCCTCGGATCACGCCCCGCAGCGGCGTGACGTCTCCGTAATCCCGGCCATAGGCCAGAATGACGTGCGCGGTGCCGGGCACCACGTCATTGGTGGGATCCAGGTCGATCCAACCGCCGTTCACGGGCACGCCCGCGCAATGCACCGACACCCATGCATGCGAGGCGTCGGCGCCAATCAGCCGCGCGCGTCCGGGCGGGGGCTGCGACATCAGATATCCGCTGACGTAGCGCGCCGGCAGGCCGATGGCCCGCAGGCAGCCAATCATGACGTGGGCGAAATCCTGGCACACCCCCACCCTGTCCCGGAAAGCCTCCAGAATCGGCGTGGACACCTGCGTGTGCGCGGGCCGATAGCTGAAGTCCTGGTGAATGCGGTGCATCAGGTCCAATGCCGCCTCGGCAACGGGGCGTTCGGGCGTAAACGACAGCAAGGCGTATTCCCGCAACTCCGCGTGCATCGGCACATAGGGCGACGGAAAGGTGAACTCGACTTCCGGCGCGAACGGCAAGGCCGCGTCATAACGCAGGCGGCGCACTGCCTCCTCCCAGGGCAAGCCGGCCCCGGGATCCAATGCGTCAAATCGGGGATGAACGATCACCGTGCTGATCGCCCGCACAGTCAGTGACTCATGCGGCGCCACCAACGCGAACGTGCAGCGTGTATTGCCGAATCCGTCCACGGCCTCGGCCAGATCGGACGGCGCGGGCGTCACGTTCAACGCATAGGCTTCGACCACCTGGCAGGCATCGTTCAACGGCCGCAAATAGCCCAGGTGATGCGCCAGTTCCACCGGCGCGTCGTAGCGATAGGCGGTCTCGTGGTCCACACCCAGCGTCACGCCAGATGCGCAGGCCTGGGGCGGTTCGGAATCGGAGGGCAGCAAGGTCATGGCAGGTGGTGAGGTGGATTACGCCGACAGCGTCTGGTCGTAACCGGCCGCATGGCTGAAATAGCGGCGGCTGATCTCGTTGGAAAGCGCGCTGGCGGCGGTGTCCAGTTGTTCAGTCAGCGCCATGACGCCCGCATACAGGCCTTGAGTCTGTTGGCACAACGTCGTCAGCGCCACGCCTGTCTGGTCGGCAGGCAACAAGCCCAGCAGATCCGTCGCGGGTCCGGCCACCGTGTCGGGCAGCCGCGCCACTTCCTTGCGCAGCACGTTCAGCACACACGCGATGGACCGTGGGTTGGCGGGCTCCTGCACCAGCAGATTCAGCAGGGCCGGCACTTCCTGGCGGCCCGGATAATAGGCGCGGTACGTGATCTTGCTGTCGAACAGGTCCAGCAGGATGTTGAAACCGCTGTCACCCAACACGGCGTTGCGGCGGAATAGCTCGCCCAGCAACCCGCTCATGGTGGACAAGCGTTCAATCTGCCGGCCGATGGTCAGCAGCCGCCAGCCGTCGTCGCGCGTCATGCGGTCGGTTTGCGAGCCCGTGATGGCCGACAACTGCATGCCCAAACGCTTCAGCCCGCGCAACACGTCCGGCGCGGTGATCGGCGCATCGGCCTCCCGGTCTTTCCCCCGCGAGGCCTTGCGGATGAACAGTTCGTTCGCGGTCATGACCAGGCGCCAGTGCTCTGGCGACAGGCGGTCGCGGATCTGGCTGGCGGCAAAGGCCAGCGCGCCCAGGTTGCGCGACACCCCGCCCTGCGCATCATCACCCGCCAGTTCTGCCACCAGCGTGGATTCAAACATGCGCACCGACAGGGTCGGCGCGGATGGCACCAAGCCGCCACGCCGGCATAGCGCGGCGACGGCGGCGAAAAGCTCGCCGGCGTTGTCTTCGTCGCTATTGAGCCAGGTCAGCGCCACATTGGCCAACCGCACGTCGTTTTCGGCGCGTTCGGTATAGCGCCCCATCCAGAACAGGTTTTCGGCAGCCCGGCTGGACACCGGCCGACGCGCGGGCACGATGTCTTCGGGCCGCAGTTGCTCGGGCAGCATCGAAAACGTGTCGACCGCGCCCCGCGTCGTGACCCAGGTGTCCATGCTGCTGCCACCGCGCTGCATCGACACGATCTGCTGTTCGCGGCTGGCAATGCGGGTCAGCCCGCCAGGCAGGACGTTCCAGCCGCCCTCGCCGTCGGCGATGACGAACACGCGCAGCATGGCCGCGCGCGGCACGATGTGGCCGTCGCTCCAGCTGGGCGCCTGCGATAGCGGCAGGTATTCCTGAATGGTGTAGGCGTCGGGATTCTCGGCAATGCGCGCCTGCAACACATCGCGCTCGGAAGGCGCCACCGCGCCCCCGATCACGGGCTCGAAGCCGCCGCGCAGATTGCCCGAATAGGTGGACTTGACCACCGCCAGCGGCAGGTTGGCCAGTGCATGTTCGCGCGCCGCCGCTTCGCCGCACCACCACGACGGCAGTGACGGCAGCAACAGGTCCGCGTCCAGCAGGCGGCGGCTGATGGCCGGCAAGAAGCCGTTGATGGCCGGAGACTCCAGAAAGCTCGTGCCCAGCGAATTGGCGACCAGCACGTTGCCCGCGCGCATCACCTGCAACAGGCCGGGCACGCCCAGCGTGGAATCCGAGCGCAGCTCCAATGGATCGCAGAAATCGTCGTCCAGCCGGCGCAGCACGGCATGCACCCGTTCCAGCCCATGCAGCGTCTTCAGATACAGCAGCTTGTCGCGCACGACCAGATCGCCGCCTTCCACCAGCGTGATGCCCAGGTAGCGTGCCAGATACGTCTGTTCAAAATAGGTTTCGTTGTATGGGCCGGGCGTCAGCAGCACGATGCGGGGCGGCGTGTGCGCCGACAGACCGCCGGGGCTGAGCTTGTACAGCATGTCCATCAGCCGGCGATAGCTGGTGGCCAGATGCTGCACCCGCAGTTCCTTGAACGCCTCGGGGAACATGCCCGAGATCGTCAGCCGGTTTTCCAGCAGATAGCCCAGGCCGGATGGCGCCTGGGTGCGCTGCGACACCACCCACCAGCCGCCGTCGCTGGCGCGCGCCAGATCGAACGCGGCAATGTGCAGATAGGTGTCGCCCGGCGGCACGTAGCCGCGCAGCGGGCGCAGGTAGCCGGGATGCCCCAGCACCAGCGCGGGCGGAATCAGCCTGTCGGCCAACAGCGTCTGCGGCCCATAGACATCGCCCAGCAGCCGGTTCAGCAAGGTTGCGCGTTGGCACAGGCCCTGTTCGATCGCCGCCCAGTCCGTATCGTTGATGACGAAAGGCAGCAAATCCAGCGACCACGGGCGTGCCGACCCGCTTGCCTCGGCGTAGATGTTGTAGGTGATGCCGTTTTCGCGGATCTGTCGGGCCACCACATCCACGCGCCGATCCAGGTCGGCAAAGCCGCCCGTGCCTAGAAGCTCGAAGAAACGGGGCCAGGGTTCGCGCAAGCGCGTCGCGCCCGAGGCATCCGCCGTGGCGCGCAGCTCGTCATAGTGCCCGGGACGTGCGGGCAACGCCGCATGAACCGCCAGGGATGCGACATCCTGCGACGGGTCCGTCTGAAAAAGAAATTGCGGCATAGCGGCTTTATCGGCGGCGGGTGCGCCGGGGTTCAACATGCGGTAGGGCTCAATCGTGCCTTAAATCCAACGAGAACGGAAATTCCCGGCCAACGACGGCCGGTGCGACGTCCATGCGCCCGGGCGTATGGCCGATCTTCTCGAAACGGGCCAAGCGCCGGCTCTCGGCCTCGTAGGAATTGACGGGGAACGATTCCGGGTTCAGCCCGCCCGGATGCGCGACGTGGTATTTGCAGCCTCCCAGTGAACGTTGATTCCAGGTATCGACGATATCCACCGTCAGCGGCACATGCACGGGGATGGTGGGATGCAGCGCCGACGGTGGCGCCCACGCCTTGTAACGGACGCCGGCCACGTATTCGCCCACGCGGCCCGTCGGCTGCAAGGGCAGCGCGCGGCCATTGACCGTGACCACATAGCGATTGTCATTCAGGCCCGATACCCGGATTTCCACCCGTTCCAGCGACGAATCCACATAACGCACCGTCCCTGCGGACGAGCCCTCTTCTCCCATGACGTGCCACGGTTCCAGCGCGCCGCGCAGTTCCAGGTGGATGCCACGCGCCGCCACCTCGCCAAATAGCGGAAAGCGGAATTCAAAATGGGGGTCGAACCAGGCCGGATCGAACTCGTAGCCGGCCTCGTTCAGATCAGTCAGCACGTCCTCGAAGTCCATCTTCACGAAGGTCGGCAGCAGGAAGCGGTCATGCAGTTCTGTGCCCCAGCGCGTCAAGCGCGCGGTGTAAGGCGTCTTCCAGAAATGCGCGATCAGCCCCCGCAACAGTAATTGCTGCGCCAGGCTCATGCGCGCATGCGGCGGCATTTCAAAAGCGCGCAGTTCCAGCAACCCCAGCCGGCCCGTGGCGCTGTCGGGGGAATAAAGCTTGTCGATGCAGAACTCCGACCGGTGCGTATTGCCGGTGACATCCACCAGAATGTTGCGCAAGGCCCGGTCGATCATCCACGGCGGCACGTCGCCCCCCTGCTCCGCGCAGCGCCGATGGATCTCCTGAAATGCCAGCTCAAGCTCGTAGACCTGGTCATTGCGGGCTTCGTCGATGCGCGGCGCCTGGCTGGTCGGCCCAATGAACAGGCCCGAAAACAGGTAGGACAGCGATGGATGATTCACCCAGTACGCCAACAGGCTGGCCAGCACGTCCGGCCGGCGCAGGAATGGGCTGTCGGCCGGCGTGGCGCCCCCCAACACGAAGTGGTTACCGCCCCCTGTGCCGGTGTGGCGGCCGTCGGCCATGAATTTCTCGGTCGACAGCCGGGTCTCGAAGGCCGCTTCGTAGAGGAATTCGGTATGGTCCACCAATTCCGCCCAGTTGCTGGCGGGGTGGATGTTGACCTCGATGACCCCGGGGTCGGGCGTCACTTGCAGGACCTTCAATCGCGGGTCGCGCGGCGGCGGATAGCCTTCCATGACGACCCTGACCTTCAAGTCCCGCGCCGTGGCCTCCACTTGGGCGACAAGCGCCAGATAGTCCTCCAGGCGGGGCAAGGGCGGCATGAATACATACAGCACCCCATTGCGGGTCTCCACGCACATGGCGGTGCGCGTCAACCACGCAGCGGACTCGAACTTGGCGGGTGGGCGGCCGTCCGGCCTGCCAGCATCGGATCCAGTGCTTCCGGCTCCCCCGCCGTGGGGTGCCTGGCCTGGTACCTGACTAGTCGTGGGACGGGCATGTTGCGTCAGCAACTGCGCAGGTCCGGGCAGCGAACGCCGCGCGTCATAGGGATCACGATCCACCACCACGGGCGCGTCGGCCTCGTCCACCCAAGGCAGCGAATCCAGCGGCAAGCGGTAGCCCATCGGGGAATCGCCGGGAAACAGGTACATGCGTTCATCGCGCAGGAACCAGGGGCCGGAGACCCAGGGGCCGCCCTCGCCCGGTTGAATCGGCAAGGCGTAGCCCACGACGCTGTCCAGCTTTTGCTCGAATACGCGGCGCAGGCGTGCGCGCTCCATCTCGTCGTCCAGGCGGGCATCGAACGGATCCACGTTGGCGGGCAGGCGGCGTTCGCGCCACAGGTAATAGAACACGTCCTCGTAGCCCGGCACGACGTACTTTTCGCTGACGCCCAGCCGTTCGCAAAGCCGCGCCATGAAGCGCCGGGCATCCGCCACGGTATAGGTGCTGCGTTGGCGTTCGTCGGCGAACAGCGTCGGATCCTCCCAGCACGGCTGGCCGTCGGTGCGCCAATAGATCGACAACGCCCAGCGCGGCAACTGCTCGCCCGGGTACCACTTGCCCTGTCCGAAATGCAGAAAGCCGTTGCCGCCATAGCGTGTGCGCAGCCGGCCCAGCAGCTCTAGCGCGAAACCCCGCTTGGTCGGTCCCAGGGCCGCTGTATTCCATTCCGCGCCTTCGCGATCCGACACGGACACAAAGGTGGGTTCGCCGCCCATCGTCAGGCGCACATCCATGTGATCCAGGCGGTCGTCGATCTTGTCGCCCAGATCGCGAATGGCGTGCCATTGCTCGTCGGTGTAGGGCTTGGTGACGCGCGGGGACTCGAACACCCTCGTCACCTGCATCGTGTGCGTGAATTCGACCTCGGCCTCATCGACCGCGCCCGTCACCGGCGCGGCGCTGCCGGGTTCCGGCGTGGCGGCCAACGGAATGTGGCCTTCGCCCGCCAGCAGGCCCGAGGTCGGGTCCAGCCCGATCCACCCCGCCCCCGGCAAATAGACTTCGCACCAGGCATGCAGGTCGGTAAAGTCCGCCTGCGCGCCGCTGGGGCCATCCAGGGCGCGCACATCGGGCTTCAACTGAATCAGATAGCCCGACACGAAGCGGGCCGCCAGCCCCAGATGACGCAGCGCCTGCACCAGCAGCCAGCCGGAATCGCGGCACGATCCGGCGTTGCGCGTCAGGGTCTCTTCGGGCGTCTGCACGCCCGGCTCCATGCGGATCAGGTAGTTGATTTCTTGATGAATCTGCTGATTCAAGCCCACCAGAAAGTCCACGGTGCGCTGCGGACGGACGTCGACCCGCGACAGGAATTCGGTGAAGCGCGGCGTGGCCTTTCCGCACACCAGATACGGCGCCAGTTCGCGCGCCAAGCCATCGCCGTAAGTGAACGGAAACGTTTCGGCGTCCGGCTCCAGGAAGAAGTCGAACGGGTTGTAGACCGCCATCTCGGCAACCAGGTCCACCGTGATCTTGAACTCGCGCGTCTTGCCCGGAAAATTCAGGCGGGCCAGGTAATTGGAAAAAGGGTCCTGCTGCCAGTTGATGAAGTGCTCCGCGGGTTCGACGGTGAGCGAGTACGACAGGATCGGCGTGCGGCTATGCGGCGCGGGCCGCAGGCGCAGCACCTGAGCCGATAGGCCGACCAGACGGTCATACTTGTATTGCGTAACGTGCTTGAGTGCTACGTGGATCGTCACTGCCTTCTCCGGGTCAACTGGGGCTGCCGCACGGGCCGCCAAAGCACTGCTAGGAAATCACGCGGATATTTCAGTGGCTGGTCTGCACCTGCACCGACACATTCATGGACAACGCAGCCGCGGCCCCGTGCAACCAACGCACCGGCGACGCCGATTCATAATCGCGCGCCACGGCCAGCCGGCAATGCCCGTCGGACGCAAAGCAAGCATGGCTGACGTCGATGCTGACCCAACCATGCCGGGCCAGCCAAACATCCGCCCATCCGTGGTTGGTCGCGTCATCGCCTGCCAGATGCCAATAGCCGCTGACATAGCGGGCAGGCATGCCGAAGGCGCGCACGCAAGCCAGCAAGAGATGCGTATGGCCCTGGCTGCCGCCACGCCCCGCCGCCAAGACCTGCGCGGCCGTCATGGGCGCGTCGTTCAGCCCCGGCGTATACGCCACCCGCTCACGGATTGCCGCGCTAAGCCGCAGCACGTCTTCAGGGGTATGCATGCCGCGCGGCACCACGTGGCGGCAGAATTCACGGATGCTGTCGTCGCACTGGGTCAACGCCGTGGGCACGCCATAGATGTAGACCGGCAGGCGCTCGTCTTCGTCGCCCACATGGCCCTGGGCCAGCGGGTGGATATCCACCTGCCCCACGGCATGGATTTCGATTTCGCTATGGATACGGTGCAAGGTCAGCGTATGGGTGACATTGCCATAGGCGTCCACCTGCGGCTGGATTTCGCCGGGGGTCTGGATCTGCCATCGCAGCGCATGCTGGTGATCGTCGCGGCGGGGCGTCAGGCGCAGCGTCTGGATGCTGTAGTTCATCGGGGCGGCATAGCGGTAGCGGGTCACGTGCTTGATGAGATGCTTCATGAAGTTCTCCAAGGGTCACGCTGGCAACGTCGGGGCCGTCCGCCCCCCAGGCCCGGCAGGCACGACGATTGATAGTAGCAATAGCGCGTTGAAATATTGAAGCAACTTGCATGCCAAGTCATGACACTTGGACGTCGCGAGGCATTGTGGGACCTTGCTCGGGACGCCTGCACCATCGCCCCCCCGGGACGGGCCTGGCGCGCGGGCGCCGGATGCCCGTTTGCCTGCAACAAGCACCACGATGGTGCATCGACCGCCCGATTTCGGCCGCCCCGCGTCATTCGGGGCCAGCGTCCCTGGGCGCATTTTTGACAGCCCATTGCAAAATTGTTCCACCGAAGACAGCGCCGGCATCCGCAGACCTGGGCAGGCCAATGCAGTCACAATCTTCAAATGGGCGGACAATCGTTCAATACGCCCGGCGGGCGAGGTGGCACATTGCAGACGTTTTCCAACGCAGGCATCCGAAGGAGCCCTCCATGCCCGTCACCGCTACCCCTACCCCCGGCGCGAAGCTGCTTTCGCCCAAGGACCATACGCTCATCATGATCGACTTCCAGTCGCAGATGGCGTTTGCCACGCATTCCATCGACGCCATCACGCTGCGCAACAACGCCGCCCTGGTCGCGCACGCCGCGGCCGGTTTTGGCGCGTCCACCATCCTGACGACCGTTGCCGAAAAGAGCTTCTCGGGTCCGATGTTTGACGAAGTCGTCGCCCCGTTCCCGGGTCAGAAGCTGCTGGACCGCACGTCCATGAACACCTGGGAAGACGCGGCCGTGATCAAGCAGGTCAACGAAATCGGCAAGAAGCGCATCGTGCTGGCCGGCTTGTGGACCAGCGTGTGCATCGTCGGGCCCGCCCTGTCGGCGCTCGACCAGGGCTTTGAGGTCTACGTCATCACCGACGCCTGCGGCGATGTGTCCGCCGAAGCCCACAACCGCGCCATCGAGCGCATCGTGCAAGCAGGCGGCCAGCCGATCACCGCCCTGCAATACCTGCTGGAAATGCAACGCGACTGGGCGCGCACCGACACCTATGAAATGACCACGGGCATCGCCAAGCAGTTCGGCGGCGCCTACGGACTGGGCATCATCTACGCCAAGTCCATGTTCAATTCCCACGAAGGCTGAGCGGAGCCCGCCGATGAAGGTCTACCTGGTTTCGCTGGGACTCGGCCTGCTGGTCGGGATCATCTATGCGCTGTTCAATGTGCGGTCACCGGCGCCTCCGGTCATCGCCCTGGTAGGCCTGCTGGGCATCCTGGCGGGGGAACAGATTCCCCCGCTGATCAAACGCCTGATGGCGGATGAAGCCACGCGCACGTCCTGGCTCCAACAGCAGGTCAAACCCCACATGTTTGGCCAGCTTCCCAGTTGCCCCAAGCCCCCTGCCGATCCGGCCCAATCAACCCCAGACGCATGTGGAGACAAGCGCAATGGCTGACACTCCGACCTCTACGCGCGCCCCCGCGCCCGACCTGATCCTGCATCAGGGCCGCTTCACCACCCTGGATCCGGCCCGCCCCACGGCGGATGCCGTCGCCATCAAGGATGGCCGCTTCACCCGCGTGGGCGCAGCGGCCGACGTGCTGCCGCTGGCCGGCCCCGCCACCCGGGTGATCGGCCTGAATGGCCGCAGCGCGCTGCCCGGCCTGATCGACAACCACCTGCACATCATCCGCGGCGGGCTGAACTACAACCTGGAACTACGCTGGGATGGCGTCACCAGCCTGGCCGACGCCATGGGGATGCTGCGCCGCCAAGTCGCCATCACGCCTGCGCCGCAATGGGTGCGCGTGGTGGGCGGATTCACCGAGCATCAGTTCGCCGAAAAGCGCTTGCCCACCATCGAAGAACTGAATGCCGTGGCGCCCGACACGCCCGTCTTCATCCTGCACCTGTATGACCGCGCCCTGCTGAACGCGGCGGCCTTGCGCGCCGTGGGCTATGACAAGACCACGCCGGCCCCGCCGGGCGGCGAAATCGTGCGCGATGCCGCAGGCAATCCGACCGGGCTGCTGCTGGCCAAACCCAATGCGTCGATCCTGTACGCCACGCTGGCCAAGGGCCCGAAGCTGCCCTTTGACTACCAGCTCAATTCCACCCGCCACTTCATGCGTGAATTGAACCGGCTGGGCATCACCGGCGCCATCGACGCGGGCGGGGGCTTCCAGAACTACCCCGAGGATTACCAGGTCATCCAGCAACTGGCAGATGCCGGGCAACTGACGATCCGGCTGGCCTACAACCTGTTCACGCAGAAACCCAAACAGGAAAAGGAAGATTTCCTGAACTGGACCGCCACCTCGCAATACAAGCAAGGCACGGACTACTTCCGCCACAATGGCGCCGGTGAAATGCTGGTGTTCTCGGCGGCCGACTTTGAAGACTTCCGCCAGCCACGGCCCGACATGGCGCCCGAAATGGAAGGCGAACTGGAAGAAGTCGTGCGCATCCTGGCGCAGAACCGCTGGCCCTGGCGCCTGCATGCCACCTATGACGAAACCATCTCCCGCGCGCTGGACGTGTTTGAACGGGTCAACCGCGATGTGCCGCTGGCCGGTTTGAACTGGTTCTTCGACCATGCCGAGACCATCTCGGAACGCTCCATCGACCGCATTGCCGCGCTGGACGGCGGCGTGGCAGTGCAGCACCGCATGGCCTACCAGGGCGAGTACTTCGTCGAACGCTACGGCGCGGGCGCGGCCGAAGCCACGCCGCCCGTCAAGCGCATGCTGGAGAAAGGCGTCAACGTATCGGCCGGCACCGATGCCACCCGCGTGGCCTCCTACAACCCTTGGGTGTCGCTGTCCTGGCTGATCACGGGCAAGACCGTGGGCGGCCTGCGGCTGACCCCGCAACGCAACTGCCTGGACCGCGACGCGGCACTGCGCATGTGGACCGAGAACGTCACCTGGTTCTCGAACGAACAAGGCAAGAAAGGCCGCATCGCCGAGGGCCAGCTGGCCGATCTGGTCGTGCCTGACCGCGACTTTTTCAGCTGCCCCGAATCTGACATCGCCGACACCTCCAGCCTGCTCACGGTCGTGGGCGGCAAGGTCGTATGGGGCGCCGGCGAATTTGCCGCGCATGATGAGGCGGCCCCGCCGCCCGCCATGCCGGACTGGTCGCCGACACGCTTGTTCGGCGGCTACGGCGCCTGGGGCGACAACGAAGGCAAACCCTTGCAAGCCACGCTGCGCGAAGCGGCGGCCGCCTGCGCCTGCGCCAGCAGCTGCGGCGTCCACGGCCACCAACATGCCGGGGCATGGGCCAGCACGCTGCCCGTCTCGGACCTGAAGAGCTTCTGGGGCGCGCTGGGCTGCGCCTGCTGGGCGGTATGACGATGCGCGGTTGGATCACGTCACCCGCCGTGCGTGGGTTGGCCCTGCTGGCGCTTTGCGGCGCTTATCTGCAAGGCGGGCTGGTCAAGCTGATGGACTTCGACGCCGCCCAGGCCGAAATGGCACATTTCGGCCTGCATCCGGCCCATCTGGCGGCCGCTGCCGTTATTCTTCTGGAACTGGGCGCCTGCGCATTGATTCTGACCGGCCGGTTGCGCTGGCTGGGTGCGCTGGCGCTGGCCGTCTTCACCGCCGCCGCGGCGTTGATGGCCAACCGGTACTGGGAAGCGCCCGCCGACGCGCGTTTCATGCTGATGAACGCCTTTTACGAGCACATCGGACTGGCCGGGGCATGGGTCCTGGTTGCCTGGCATGACCTGACGGAGCGCACACATGGCCGGAGTTGACCGCAATTCCCCCCCGCCCGCCGCCGTGGGCGGGATGGCTCCGCTCAAGCACACGCTGTTCGCAGTGCTGTGGGGCGCCACCATCCTGGGCAACATCGGCAGCTTCATGCGGGACGTGGCCAGCGCCTGGCTGGTCACGGACCTGTCGTCCAACCCCGCGGCGGTAGCCATGATGCAGACCGCCGCCACGCTGCCCGTCTTTCTGCTGGCGATCCCCGCCGGCGTGCTCTCCGACATCCTGGACCGGCGGCGCTTCCTGATCGTCATCCAGGTGCTGCTGGCTTGCGTCAGCTTCACGCTGCTGGTGATGGCCAAGACCAACACGTTGACGGTTGAAACGCTGATTGCGCTGACCTTCCTGGGTGGCGTGGGCACGGCATTGATGGGGCCGACATGGCAGGCCATCGTGCCCGAACTCGTCCCCAAGGCCGAACTGAAGACCGCCGTCGGCCTGAATTCGCTGGGCATCAATATCGCCCGGGCACTGGGCCCGGCGATAGGCGGCCTGCTGCTGGCCGCCTTCGGCGCGGCGGCCGCCTATGGCGCGGACGTGCTCAGCTACGTGTTCGTCATCGCGGCGCTGGTCTGGTGGAAGCGCCCGAAGCGCGTGGACGACGGCCTGTCCGAGCAATTCTTCGGCGCCTTCCGTGCGGGCTTGCGCTTTGCCCGCGCCAGCCGAGAACTGCACGTCGTGCTGCTGCGGGCCGCCGTGTTCTTCATCTTTGCCAGCTCCGTCTGGGCCTTGCTGCCGCTGGTGGCGCGCAAGATGCTGGGCGGCGGCGCGGGCTTCTACGGCATCTTGCTGGGCGCCGTGGGCCTGGGCGCGATCCTGGGCGCGGTGCTGTTGCCCATGCTGCGTCAACGCCTGAACACCGATCGCCTGGTGCTGGCTGCCGCCGCCGTCGCCGCCGTGGTGATGGCCGCGCTGTCCTTAGCCCCGCCGCAATGGGCGGCAGTCTTGCTGCTTTTGCTGCTGGGCGTGGGCTGGATCGTCGCCCTGACCACCTTCAACGGCGTCGCGCAATCGATCCTGCCCAATTGGGTGCGCGGCCGAGGGCTGGCGATCTACCTGATGGTCTTCAACGGCGCGATGGCCGCCGGCAGCTTGGGCTGGGGCCTGCTGGCGCAGGAAATCGGCGTGCCGGCAACCTTGCTGGCCGGCGCGGCGGGCTTGCTGGTGGCGGGGCTGGCGCTGCACCGCATGCGCCTGCCGCAGGGCGAGGCCAACCTGGATCCCTCCAATCACTGGCCCGAACCGCTGCTGGACGCGCCCGTCGAACATGATCGTGGCCCGGTCATGGTGCAGATCGAATACCGCATTCGCGTGCAGGATCGTCCGGCCTTCCTGCAAGCGCTGAAGGCGGTGGCCGAAGAGCGCCGCCGTGACGGGGCCTACGCTTGGGGCATCGCCGAACATACGAGCGACCCGGAGCGCGTGCAGGAATGGTTCCTGGTGGAATCCTGGGCGGAGCACTTGCGCCAGCATCAACGTGTATCGCAAGCCGATGCCGACTTGCAAGGCGAAGCGCAGCGTTTCCATATCGGGCCAGACAAACCCGTGGTCCACCACTTCCTGGCGCTGGATACCCGTCAGGCCAAATCCGGCCCGGCGGCGTAGCCCGGAAACCAGGGACGCCGTCAGTGCGCCGAGGCGTCCAGGAAGCGATGCACCACCCGCACCGCGGCCGCGCCTTCGGCGATGCTGGCCAACACGTGCTTGGCCGAACCGGCTCGCACCGCGCCCACCGCGAACACGCCGGGCTGCGAACTTTCGTACGGCCGCGCCTGCATCGATCCCGCCGCGGCGCGGCCGGTATGGATATAGCCCTGCTCGTCCGTGTCCAGACAGCCTTCCAGCCACTCGGTGTTGGCCTCGGCCTGCGTCTGCCCCGGCGCACTGTCATGCGTGCCCGTCGCCACGATCAAGCTGCGCGTCTCGATCACTTGACCGTCATCCAGCCATACGCGGTAGGGGTAGCAGGTACTGTCAAAGCCGCACGCGGTGCGTACCGGCACCACATGCGAGCCAAAGCGCTGGCTTTGGTCCTCGGCGCGACGCAGCAGCCTTCCATCGCAAAGGCCCGTGACGGTACCCGGAAAACCGGGCAATGCGTCCGCGCCAGGCGCCTCGGCGCCGCGCATGGAGCCGCCCACCAGCAGGGTATGCAATCCTTCGGACGCCGCATAGGCCGCCGCCGACAGACCCGCAGGACCGCCGCCGATCACCGCCAGGTCCAGCACCGGATCGCGCTTGCCCGCGCTGCTGGCCGACCGAAGGATCGCCCCGCCATACGGCCGCTGCCGCAAGTAACCGATGCGTCGCAACATGAAGGCGCGCAGCACGATCCCGGCCAACGGTGGTTCCGCCAACAGCAGCCGCGCAAGCGCCGCCCGGCTGATCCGCAACAACCGGCTGGCGGAGTCCGCCCGCAGCGTGACCGCATTGGGCCGGTCGGTGAACAAATCCAGGCTGCCCGTGAACTCACCGTCACGATGCAACAGCAAGCTGTGCATGGCGCCATTGGCTTCGCGTTCCAGCACTTCAAGATAGCCTTCCAGCACGATGTAGAACGCAGCCTCGCGATCGCCGTCGTTCAGCAAGACGCTGCCTGCGGACACCGATATCTCGTCTCCATACGGAGCGGCCTGCCCGACCAGATTGGGCGACAACATCGGAAAGGCCTGGGCATGCAAAGACGCCAGGTCAGCCGGCTGGCCGGCGCTTGTCGCGTCTGAGGACTGATGATTCATGAATTCACGCACGGCACATCCGTGAAGGGCGGCTACAGCGGGCAAGATAGCCCCGCCCGATCAGGCAAGTCTTGCTCACTTGCGTCCTGATTTGTATGAAAGAGTAATGATCGCACTATTAAAAGCGCGCTAGCGTAAACATTCGGCAAGGCCCCGCCATCACGCTTTTGTGCAAATCCGAACACTTGCATCCAATCCTTTGAACGATCGCTTGCCTAGCATGACGTGCGAACGCAACCTTCACGGTTTATTCTCTTCGGAACCATGAACCTTTCCTTCCTTCCCGCCCAGGCGCCGGACCATGGCGCAATGCCCTGACACCCGCCCCAGCCTGGGGCACGTCTACCCCGGCGCGTCGATCCAGGCGATCAGGACCAGCGCTGGCTGCAAAGCCGGGCTGGAGATCCTGCGCGTGGGCTATGCACTACCCGATTTCGGCGTGGCGCGGTCCCAGGACGAGAGCGAAGACTTCCTGGTGCGCGTGTCGCTGGATCCTCGCCCGCGCGCGCAGCACGACGGCGGCTCGTCTGACCCCCTGTCGCTGGCGCCGGACGCCCTGACCATCCGGCGTGCCAGCGATCCGTATCGTCTCGAGCTTCGCACCCCATTCGACCTCCTGTACTTCCGCGTACCGCCGGAATCGCTGGAACAGCTGTCGGAAGATCTGGGCGGCCCACGCATCCAGGGCCTGTCCTGCCCGCCGGGCCATTCCGATCCTGTGTTGGCTCGGCTAGGCCACGCGCTGCTGCCCGCGCTTGAGAACCCGAGCCTCGCCGATCCCCTGTTCGTGGACCATATCGCACTGGCGGTGCAGGTCCATGTGGCGCAGGCCTATGGCGGCGCCGCGCCAGACACGCCACAGGCCCGCAGCGGTCTGGCGGCCTGGCAGGAGAAACTGGCGAAAGAGATGCTGACCGCCGACCTGCTGGCCAATGTATCGATCTCTGACGTGGCCCAGGGCTGCGGCCTGTCGCGCAGCTATTTCATCAAGGCGTTCCGCCAGACGGCCGGCACCACGCCCCATCGCTGGCTGCTGGAACACCGCGTGGACAAGGCCAAGATCCTGCTGCTGAAGTCCGATCAATCCGTGGCCGACATCGCCCGCGATTGCGGGTTTTCGGACCAGGCCCACCTGACCCGCCTGTTTGCCAGCACCATCGGCGTGCCGCCTGCTGCCTGGCGCCGGCAAAACCGCAATTAGGCCGCCCATGCCGCAACGCCTTCAGATCCAGGCATCGGACATCACCGTCACCCGCATGCGTAGCCAGCGCGACGACCTTCCGCCCGGGCCGCCCATCCCCGCGCAGGACGCCTTCAGCGTCATCGTCCAGTTGCAGGACTTCCGCTCGCACACTCTTTGGCGCGGCAACCGCGTGGCATACCAGGGAGGCCATGCGCAAGGGGCCTTGGCCATCACACACCTGGGCGACGAATGGCGATGCGACCATCGCTCGCCCTTCGACAATATTCGCTTCCACCTGCCGCGCGGTGTGCTGGATGCGTTTTCCACCGAAACCTCGCGCGCCCGCGTCTCGGGATTCGACTGCCGCAACGGCACCCAGGATCCGGTGATCTACAACCTGGCTTGCGCACTGGTGCCCGCGCTGACGCAACCGCAGCAGGCCAGCCGCTTGTTCGTGGACCAGATCAGCTTGGCCCTGCAAACCCACGTGATGCATAGGTACGGCCGCGTATCCGAACCCGCCATCGACGCCGGCAGCCATTTATCGCCTTGGCAGCTGCGCCGGGCCACGGAATTGCTGGCCGCCAATATCGGGGGCGACCTGTCCATTGCAGACATCGCCACCGAATGCGGCTTGTCACGCAGCTACTTCATCAAGGCATTCAAAGGCAGCACGGGCAAGACGCCCCACCGCTGGCTGACGGCCCACCGCATCGAACGCGCCTGCGCGCTGCTGACGCAAAGCCATCTGCCCATCGCGGCCGTGGCGCTCGCCTGCGGCTTCGCGGACCAAAGCCATCTGACCCGAGTCTTCACGCAGGTATTGGGGACGACGCCGGGCATGTGGCGCCGGTGATTGGCATCGGTGATTGGCATCTCCGCAAGCGCCTTGGCAGGCCGCTTGGATAGCCGCTAGCGCGGCAATCTGGGTCCCGGCGTCAATGGGCCGACAGGCTGGCCCGACTGCGACGGCATAGGTGGCAGCCTTGGCTGGGCAGGCCCGCTCCAGGCGGGTGGATTTCCACGGTCGGCGCCTGGCGCCGCCGGCGACACGTTGCGCCCCGTGCCGCAAGAGGCGCCCAGGCAATCCGCCGGCGCCCTGCCCGGATCAACCACCCGGGGGCAGGACGTGCCCAGGCAGTTGTCGGGCAAGGTCCGGGCCGACGCCGGTGGCTGTGGAACGGTGGGCACGCCGTCGCGCGCAAGCGCCGGACCGCAGGCCAATACCATCCACGCCGCCACGATCAGGATCTTCATCGCCACGCCTCCCGGAGCCGATACGCTTCCGAGTGTGCGCCCATCCCCCTCCCATCGCAAGGAGGGGGCCCGTCCCCGTCAATCCAGCCGGATATCGGCGCTTTGCACCACCTTGGCCCAGCGGGCGCGCTCGTTGTTGAAGAACTGCGTCAATTCCGCCGGATTGCGGGTAACGATCTCGGCGCCCTGCTCGTTCAACTGCGCCTTGACGTCCGGCTGATTGACGATCTGCGCCATGAGCATGGCCAACCGTTCCGCCACCGGATCCGTGGTGGTGACAGGCGCCATCACGCCTTGCCAGGTACCGGACTCGAATCCCTTGACCCCCTGTTCGGAAATGGTCGGAATATCCGGCACCAGTTGCATGCGCTCGCCCTTCGAGATCGCGATCGGCCGCAGCTTGCCTGCCTTGATGTGCGGCAAGGTGGCCAGCAGGCCGTTCATGATGACCTGCGTCTGCCCGCCGATCGTGTCCGTCACCGCCTGCGAGCCGCCCTTGTAAGGCACATACTCCCATTGGGCGCCCGTGGCTTGCTGCACCGCCACGGCGGCCAGATGCGGCGCGCTGCCGATGGCCGTCACGGCAAAGTTCAGGCGTTGTGTCTTGGACAGCGCCACCAGTTCCTGGACCGTCTTGGCCGGCACGTCGGGGTGCACCGCCAGCACGTGTGGCGAATACGCCAACATGCTGACGGCCCGCAAATCCTTGGACGGATCGAATGACAGCTTGGTGTACACCGACGGGCTGATCGCCAGCGCGCCAACGTCGCACAGCAGCACGGTATGGCCTTCCGCCGCCGACTGCACGACAAGACCTGCGCCCAAGTTGCCGTTTGCGCCCGGCTTGTTTTCCACCACCACGGTCTGCTTCAAGGCGTCAGCCAGGCGCGGCGCCAGGATGCGCGCGATGATGTCCGACGAGCCCCCGGGCGGATACGGCACGATGATGCGCACCGGCCGCGTCGGCCAGTTGGCCGCTGCCGCCGCATTGGCCTGTTGCGCCCAGGCGGGCACGATCGGCGACAGGCAAAGCGCCGCGGCGCCGCCCAGGAACTGCCTCTTGCTTACGTTCATGCTGTCTCCACACGGTTTGATGTGTTTTGGGTAAAACCGGCGCAGGCGGCTGTGCCGCCGCCGCGCGTCGAATTCAGGCCGCGCCCCGTGTCTCGACGTACAGGGCGTACAGGGAATGGCTGCTGGCCATGAACAGGCGATTGCGCTTGGCGCCGCCAAAGCACAGATTGGCGCAGCGCTCAGGCAGCCGGATATGGCCGATGGGTTTGCCGCTGGGGTTGAACACCATCACGCCATCCAGCTCTTCGGACTTGGCGTTTGCGGCGCCATTGCTGCCCCAGCCGCACCACAGATTGCCGTCTTCGTCGCACTTGATGCCGTCGATGGCGCCCGGCCCCTGGGCATCAACCACGATCCGCTTGCCGGACAGCGCGCCGTCGGCCCCAACGTCGTAAGCCCAGATCACGCGATTGGGCTGATGGCGCGACTCCACCACGTACAGCAGCTTCTCGTCGGGGGAAAAGCACAGCCCGTTCGGGCCGGCCAAATCATCCAGCGCGCGGGTCACGCGGCCGTCGGACGGGTCGATGCGGTAGACGCCATGCGGCAGCTCGGGCTTGGCCTTGTCGCCTTCCCAATGGCCACCGATGCCAAACGGCGGATCCGTGAACCAGATGGCGCCGTTGCGCTGGCAAATGATGTCATTGGGGGAATTGAAGGGCTTGCCGTCGAAGCGGTCGGCCAGCACCGTGATGGAGCCGTCGTATTCCGTGCGGGTCACGCGGCGCGTCAGATGTTCGCAGGCCAGCAACCGGCCCTGGCGATCGCGGGCCAGGCCGTTGCTGAAATTGGCCGGCTGGCGAAACACGCTGATCGCGCCCGTGGTTTCATCCCAACGCAGGATACGGTCATTGGGAATGTCGGACACCAGCAGATAACGTCCGTCTCCTACCCAGACCGGCCCTTCCAGCCAACGGAAACCACTGGCCAATTGCTCCACGCTGCTGCTGTAGATGCGATATTTGGAGAACTCCGGATCCAGGATGCGCACCGATGGGTCTGGATAGCGCTGCTGCGGGGTGAAGCTGAACGATTGCGCTTGCGCCAGCGCGACGGGTCCCAGCGCCAATGCGGCGCCCAGCAGCCGGCGGCGGCCAGGCTGGGCCAAGGGGGCATGCTCCATCGGTGTCTCCTTTATCGGTGTAATGCGATGGCAATGCGGTCAGGCGGAAGGGGCGCGGGCCTCAGGTCACGGGGCCAGGATTGAACAGCGCCAGGGCGTTGTGCAGCTTGAGTTTTTCCGCACAGGTCTGCTGGCGGCCGCTGGCCACATCCAGCATCAGCCGGAACAGTTCCCAGCCCACTTCTTCGATCGTGGCTTGGCCGGTGGCGATGCGCCCGGCGTTCACGTCCATCAAGTCATGCCAGCGGCGTGCCAGGCTGTCCCGCGTGGCCACCTTGATCACCGGCACCTGCGCCAACCCGTAGGGCGTGCCGCGTCCGGTGGTGAAGATGTGCAGGTTCATGCCCGCGGCCAGTTGCAAGGTGCCGCAGATGAAATCACTGGCCGGCGTAGCCGCGAAAATCAGACCCTTTTGCGTCAGGCGGTTGCCCGGCGACAACACGCCATGGATCGGTGAAGAACCGGATTTCACGATCGATCCCATCGCCTTCTCGACGATGTTCGACAGCCCCCCTTTCTTGTTGCCGGGGCTGGTGTTGGCACTACGGTCGGCCATCCCGCGTTGCAGGTATTCGTCATACCAGGCCATCTCGCGCACCAGCGCATCCGCCACCTCGGGCGTGGCCGCGCGCGCCGTCAGTTGGTCAATGCCATCGCGCACCTCAGTGTTTTCGGAAAACATCACCGTGCCGCCCGCCCGCACCAGCAGGTCCGTCGCGAACCCCACGGCAGGGTTGGCCGTCACGCCGGAGAAGGCATCGCTGCCGCCGCACTGCACCCCAACCGTCAGGTCGGACACCGGGCAGGTTTCGCGTTGGCGGGCATTCAGCTTTTGCAGATGGCGCTCGGCGGTGCGCATGATCAGGTCGATCATGGACTGAAAGCCCACGTTCTCTTCGTCTTGCAACACGATGGTGTCCACGCCCTCGCCATCCGCGCCCATGCCCTCGCCCGCCCGAATCGGAATGGCGCCCGGCGCCAGCAGGCGTTGCGGCTGCAACTTTTCACAGCCCAGGCTGACCACCATCGAGGTGCCGCCAAAGTTGGGGTTGCGCGCGATGTTGTGCAGCGTTCTGATGGGGATCGCGGCCCCTGGCGCGTCAATCGCCACGCCACAGCCGTAGGTGTGTTCAATGCCCACCACGTCGTCCACATTCGGGTAGCGCGGCAGCATTTCCTGGCGAATCCGCGCCACGGCATGTTCGACCACGCCCTGCACGCATTGCACCGTGGTGCTGATGGCAAGAATGTTGCGCGTCCCTACCGTACCGTCGGCGTTGCGATAGCCCTGGAAGGTGTAGCCATCCAGGGGCGGCAGTGGCGTAATGCGCGTCCCTACCGGCAGGTCTTGCAAGGTGCGGGCCGCGGGCATCGTCGTAACGCGCTCATTGATCCACGAGCCGCGCGGCAAGGCTTTCGCCGCAAAACCGACGACGACGTTGTAGCGCACGACGGCATCGCCCTCGGCCAGATCCGCCAACGCGACCTTGTGCCCTTGCGGCACCGCATCCACCAGTTGCAACCCATCGGGCAGCACGGTGCCAGCGGGCAATCCGCCTTCATTGGCGACGATCGCCACATTGTCCTGCGGGTGAATCTTGATAAGCACGGGCGCTTGGTCTGCCGCAACCTGCATGAAGAATCCTTTTGCATGGAAGGATGCGCATTGCTCGCGCATCCGATACGTTATCGTACAACTGAAAGAATATCTCTAAAACTTCCCAAAAATAAATTCCGGGTTTCCCCTTGTCTACAAGTTACTTCATAGGTAACAGACCCTTGAAATGCGTAAATTCATGTTGTACGATGACTTACCTTTCCAACCCAGTACCCACCAGTACCCCGCGTATGCCTTTGCCAAAGGCACGCAACGGCCACACCGGATGATCGCGCCATGACCACCCCGCAGGAACTCAAGGAAATTGTCTCGGAAGGATTGCTGTCCTTCCCCGTGACGGACTTTGATCAGAACGGCGATTTCAACGCCAAGACCTACGCCGCCCGCCTGGAATGGTTGGCCCCGTATGGCGCCACCGCGCTGTTCGCCGCGGGCGGCACCGGCGAGTTCTTCTCGCTGGCGCCCCAGGAGTATTCCGACGTCGTGCGCACCGCCGTCCAGACCTGCGCCGGCAAGGTGCCCATCCTGGCCGGCGCCGGCGGCCCCACCCGCACCGCCATCGCCTACGCCCAGGAAGCCGAGCGCCAAGGCGCCAAGGGCATTCTGCTGCTGCCCCATTACCTGACCGAAGCCTCGCAGGACGGCATCGCCGCCCACGTCGAACAGGTCTGCAAATCCGTCAAGATCGGCGTCATCGTCTACAACCGTGCCCAATCCCGCCTGTCCGCAGACAGCCTGGCCCGTCTGGCTGAACGCTGCCCCAACCTCGTCGGCTTCAAGGACGGCGTGGGCGACATCGAAGCCATGGTCAGCATCCGCCGCAAGATGGGCGACCGCTTCTCGTACCTGGGCGGCCTGCCCACCGCCGAAGTCTATGCCGCCGCCTACCGCGCGCTGGGCGTGCCGGTGTATTCGTCCGCCGTCTTCAACTTCGTGCCCAAGACGGCCATGCAGTTCTACCGCGCCATCGCCGCAGGCGACTCCGACACCACCAACCGCCTGCTGGATGACTTCTTCCTGCCCTACCTGGAAATCCGCAACCGCAAGGCAGGCTACGCCGTCAGCATCGTCAAGGCCGGCGCCAGGCTCGTCGGCCACGACGCCGGCCCCGTCCGCGCGCCGCTCACCGACCTGACCGGCGAAGAGTGCGACATGCTCAACGCCCTGATCAAGAAGCTCGGCCCGCAATAAACCGCGCGCCCCACTCGCATTCCTGCCCCCGACTCCACGATTCGGGGGCGCATTTTTTTTCGGAGATCCCCCATGACTTTGACCGGCCAACTGCTGATCGGCGCCACTGCCGCTCTTGGCTCCGGCGCTGCGCAGCACGCCATCAACCCCGCCACCGGCGAACGCCTGGAACCGGCCTTCCCCGCCGGCTCGTCGCATGACGTCGCACGCGCCGCTGAATTGGCCCGCGCCGCCTTCGACCCCTATCGCGCCGCTCCGCTGGAAACCCGCGCACAGTTCCTGGAGAGCATCGCCGAAGGCATCCTGGCACTGGGCGACGCACTGATTGAACGCACCCATCTGGAAACCGGCTTGCCGCTGGCCCGCCTGCAAGGCGAACGCGGCCGCACCGTCGGCCAGCTGCGCTTGTTCGCCCGCGTGGTCCGCGACGGCTACTTCCTGGACGCCACGATTGATCCCGCCCAACCCGAGCGCCAGCCCCTGCCCCGAGCCGACTTGCGTCTGGCCAACGTGCCGCTGGGCCCCGTCGCGGTGTTCGGCGCCAGCAACTTCCCGCTGGCCTTCTCGGTCGCGGGTGGTGACACCGCGTCCGCATTGGCCGCAGGCTGCCCCGTCATCGTCAAGGCGCACAACGCCCATCCCGGCGCATCCGAAATGGTCGGCCGCGTGATCCAGGCCGCCGTCGCCAAGCATGGCTTGCCGGAAGGCACGTTCTCGCTGCTATTCGGCGCGGGCAGTGAAATCGGCACGGCGCTGGCTACGCATCCTGCCATTACCGCCGTCGGCTTCACGGGCTCGCGTCGCGGCGGCTTGGCGCTGGTGGCCGCTGCCAACGCGCGTCCGGTGCCCATCCCGGTCTACGCCGAAATGTCCAGCATCAACCCCGTGTTCCTGATGCCTGCGGCGCTTGAGGCGCGCGCCGAAGCCATCGCGAAGGGCTTCGTGGATTCACTGGCCATGGGCGTCGGCCAGTTCTGCACCAATCCCGGCCTGGTCATCGGCATCGAAGGCCCCGCGCTGGAACGCTTCCGTCAGGCGGCCGCCCAGGCCGTGCAAGCCAAGGGCGCCGCCACCATGCTGACCCCGGGCATCTTCGCGGCCTATCAGGAAGGCGCCAGCGCATTGGCCAAACACGCCAGCGTCGCCACGCTAGGCCAAGGAGAGCCCTCGAAACCGGCCGCCAACGCGGCAGGCGCGGTGGTCTTCGGCACGCAGGCCGACCGCTTCCTGGCCTCGCACGAACTGGAGGCTGAAGTCTTCGGCCCCGCATCGCTCGTCGTCGCATGCAAGGATCTCGCCCAAATGCGGGCGGTGGCGGAACACCTGGAAGGCCAACTGACCGCCACCCTCTTTGTTGACGATGCCGACGTGGCAGCGGCGCAAGCGTTGTTGCCCGTGCTGGAACGCAAGGCGGGTCGCATCCTGGCGAACGGCTACCCCACCGGCGTGGAAGTCAGCCACGCCATGGTGCACGGCGGCCCGTTCCCCGCCACGTCGAACGCAGCATCAACGTCGGTTGGCGCCACCGCCATTCGCCGGTTCCTGCGCCCGGTCTGCTATCAGGATCTGCCGGATGCCCTGCTGCCTGACGGCGTGAAGCGCGGCAACCCGCTGGATCTGACCCGGATGGTTGATGGGGTGATGACGGCCGCCTGATGCCAGGGGCGTCGCCCATGAAAAACGCCGCGCCACGGCACCCCATTGTTCAGGGTGCCGTGGCGCGGCGTTCGTTCGTTCGTCCAGGTATGCTGAGGCTCCACGCATCATCGGCATGAATATGCTCCTCCTTTTTCCGCACCGCCAAGGCTCGCCGCATGTCCGATGACGCCATGACGCCGCCTCGCCCCAGCCCCGTCGTCATCGTCTTGGCCGCGGGGGCCGGCCGCCGCTTCCGTGAAGCCGGTGGCACGGGCAGCAAGCTTCACGCCCAGATCATGGGCCGTCCGGTGCTGGAATGGACGCTGGCCGCCGTGCGCGCCAGCGGCTTGCCGTGGACGCTGGTCGAGCGCCCCGAGTCCGACCCCGACGCCTATGGGATGGGCGACTCCATTGCGCGCGGCGTGGCCAGCCAGCCCGACGCGCCGGGCTGGCTGATTCTGCCAGGCGACTTGCCGTTGATTGAACCTGCCAGCCTGCTGAAGATCGCCGAGACGCTGCGCGATACTGCCCAGACGCAAGCCTGGGCCGTCGTGCGCCCGCAGGTGACCGAGGCGGACGGAACCGTCCAGTCCGGCCACCCTGTAGGGTTTGGGCCGGCATGGCGCGACGCGCTGCTGGACTTGCGCGGAGAGACAGGCGCCATGCCCCTGGTGCGAAAAGCGGCGCAGTCAGGGACGATGCATCCCGTGCCAACCCAAGACCCTGGATGCATCCAGGACATCGACCACCCCGAAGACCTGATTCAAGCAGAACAGGCGCTGCGACGCAGACTAGGCTGACCTAGCCCTCAAAGCGGCTTGCGGAATCACGATCCTGCTCGTATCGCCTGGAAATCGGAAACGCCGGCAGCCAGGATTCCCGGCGGACAACCCAACTTTCATAGGTTGGCGTCAATTGATCCGGCGCATCCAACGACCCCAGATTCAGTTCGACTTCGTCCTCGGTACGTCCGAATACCGTCGAACCGCAATGGGGGCAAAAATGCCGCCCGGCATAGTCGCGCGATTCACCGTCGATCGTCACGGCGGCGCGAGGGAATATCGCAGAAGCATGAAAAAGCGCGCCATGATGCTTGCGGCAATCCATGCAATGACACACGCCAACCCGGTATGGGCGCCCCAGCGCCACAAACCGCAGGCTGCCGCAAAGACACCCCCCTGAATAGCTTTCCATGCCACGGCTCCTCTGCAAACAAACGTTCAGTATGTTTATAGCGAAGCCAGACGCCGCCCGCCAAGCACCCATTGCCTGCGCTTGGCGCGCGGACGCCGCTTACTGCACCCGCAAGTTCCCGTCTGCGATGATCTTTGCCCATTTTGCCTGCTCGCCCGTCTGGAACACGGTGAACTCCGCCGGCGTGTTTGGCGTGTAGGCCAGGCCCAGGCCTTTCATCTTGCCGCTGACATCAGGCTTGGCGATGATGGCTGCGATCGCTTTGTTCAGACGATCGACCACCGCCGGCGGCGTGTTGGCCGGCGCATAGATGGCTTGCCATCTGCTGACGTCAAAGCCTGCCACCCCCGCCTCCTGCATCGTCGGCACGTCCGGCATCACCTCCGTGCGTTTGGCCGACGTGACCGCCAGTGCGCGGACCTTGCCGCTTTGCACGTAGGGCAGCGCGACCAGCGCGGTTTCAAATGAGCTGGGAATCTGGCCGCCGATCAGATCCTGAATCGCGGGCGCACTTCCCCGGTACGGCACATGCGTCAGATGGGCGCCGGTCAATTGCTTGAACACTTCGCCAGACAAGTGCTGCGACGTGCCCTGCCCGGCCGAGCCAAAGGCGATGGTGTCCGGATTGGCCTTGCCTGCCGTCACCACGTCCTGCACGGTCTTGTACGGCTGGCTCGCCCCGACCAACAGCACATTCGAGATGCTGCCCAACAGGATGACCGGCGCAAAATCCTTGGCCGCGTTGTAGTTGATGCCCGGCAACAGCGACGGGTTGATCGCATGCGTGGCGATCGTGCCCAGCAGCAGCGTGTAGCCGTCCGGCTTGGCGCGCGCCACGGCGTCGGCGCCCAGCACCCCGCCCGCGCCGCCCTTGTTTTCCACCAATACGGTCTGGCTCAGGCTGGCGCCCAGTTCCTGCGCAATCAGGCGGCCCAGGATGTCCGAGGTGCCGCCGGCAGCAAACGGAACCACCAGCGTGATGGGTTTTGCTTTTGGCCAGTCGTCGGCGGCATGAGCGCCAGCAGCGCCCAAGGTGGTCAGCGCCAGAACGGCGAAGGTACGGCGTAGCAGGGGGAATGCCTTCAATCTTGTCTCCTCAATCAAAGCGGGTTGTTTTTAATCTTGTACGTTATCGTATGACCTGATGGAAAAAGAGAATACTTCCTCATCCATTCCCGTTCAATCTAGGGTAATTCCGAATTTATCGGGGCACTCTGAATATTGTTGTATGACGACAATCCAAGCTCCTCAGACTGATTGCGCTATTCAACTTGTATGTTGTACGATGACATACATCTACTGATCACCGCCAAGGCCGGATCCTCTTCCAGCCCTGCTTTTCTTCTTTACCCATTCCTCTTTAATGGATGACAGGCATGACGACTCCCCAGGAACTCAAGGAAATTGTCTCGGAAGGATTGCTGTCCTTCCCCGTGACGGACTTTGATCAGAACGGCGATTTCAACGCCAAGACCTACGCCGCCCGCCTGGAATGGTTGGCCCCGTATGGCGCCACCGCGCTGTTCGCCGCGGGCGGCACCGGCGAGTTCTTCTCGCTGGCGCCCCAGGAGTATTCCGACGTCGTGCGCACCGCCGTCCAGACCTGCGCCGGCAAGGTGCCCATCCTGGCCGGCGCCGGCGGCCCCACCCGCACCGCCATCGCCTACGCCCAGGAAGCCGAGCGCCAAGGCGCCAAGGGCATTCTGCTGCTGCCCCATTACCTGACCGAAGCCTCGCAGGACGGCATCGCCGCCCACGTCGAACAGGTCTGCAAATCCGTCAAGATCGGCGTCATCGTCTACAACCGTGCCCAATCCCGCCTGTCCGCAGACAGCCTGGCCCGTCTGGCTGAACGCTGCCCCAACCTCGTCGGCTTCAAGGACGGCGTGGGCGACATCGAAGCCATGGTCAGCATCCGCCGCAAGATGGGCGACCGCTTCTCGTACCTGGGCGGCCTGCCCACCGCCGAAGTCTATGCCGCCGCCTATCGCGCGCTGGGCGTGCCGGTGTATTCGTCCGCCGTCTTCTACTTCGTACCCAAGACGGCCATGCAGTTCTACCGCGCCATTGCCGCAGGCGACTCCGACACCACCAACCGCCTGCTGGATGACTTCTTCCTGCCCTACCTGGAAATCCGCAACCGCAAGGCCGGCTACGCCGTCAGCATCGTCAAGGCCGGCGCCCGGCTCGTGGGCCACGACGCCGGCCCTGTCCGCGCGCCGCTCACCGACCTGACCGGCGAAGAGTGCGACATGCTCAACGCCCTGATCAAGAAGCTCGGCCCGCAATAAGCCATCGCAGCCGAAGACAAGACGTCCTCCTTCCGGAGGGCGTTTTTCATGGCGCACATACAGGCACATAGGCACACAGGCACACAGGCATACAAGTACACAAGCATTGGAACCCGCTCCCATGCAAGCCGGGGCTTGGCGGAATCCGCGCTATATGTTGTCATACGGCCATCCCTACCGCAGTCTGCGGGCCAGAACGCCAGACCGCCGCCACCAGGCCGGACACCCGGATGCGGCACTTGAAAAGCGTACACTTGCGGCTCTGGCCGCCGGCTGACGGCCTGCTTTCCGCCTTACCCATAAGAGAGACAATGCAAACTCCTGCCCGGCCCCGCCCGCGCTCGCGCCTGACCGATGTTGTGATCGAGGAACTGAACAAGCGCCTGGACTCCCGTCTATATCGCGCGGGCGACAAGCTGCCCTCGGAACATCAGCTATGCGATGAGTTCGACGTCAGCCGCACCGTCATCCGCGAAGCCGTCGCGTCGATGCGCCTGAGCGGCCGCCTCGTCAGCAAACCCGGCATCGGCGTGTTCGTGACGGAAGACCGTGAAAAGCCCATCGATTTCGTCGTGGAGCCCGCCACGGATCCCCGCTGGGCGCTGCACATCATGGAGTTGCGCGCCGGGCTTGAGGTGGAAGCCTGTGGGCTGGCGGCTGAGCGCCGCACTGCCACTGACCTGAGCGGCATTGTCGAAGCCTTCGACGCCTTCAACCGCGCCACGCGCGACATGGAAGCCGCCGTCAAAGCCGACTACGAATTCCACCTGGCGATTGCCAAGGCCTCCAACAACCCGCACTTTCCTGCGCTGCTGAAGGCCGCCGTCCGCGACGTCATGCTGGATCTGAACATCAAGCATGGCGGCAAGACGCCGGAAGAGCTTGAAACCTACGAGACTCGCAACGTGCGCGAGCACGAGGCCATCCTGACCGCCATCATGCGCCGCGACCCCGGCGCCGCGCGCGCCGCGATGGCACGCCACCTGGGCGACAGCATTGCGCGCTACCGCAAGCTGCTGTCGTAATCACCCGCGCAATAGCGCACGGCAAGCCGGCGGACCTCTCCGCCACCCAAGGGAATTACGGGATTCCCCTTACTTGCCTACTTGTATGACGGCTGCCATCATACGTCTTATGACATAGCGTCACGGCTTGCCACCCCATTTCCGGCACAGGCGTTGCGCTACCCGTATGACCCACGCCGTACAAGTGCCGCCGATGATCCCGATCCTTTCCCTACGCACGACGTTCCACCGCTACGCCACGCGCATTCATCGGCATATCACCTGACCGGTTCTCCGGTTGCTAGCGCGACGCTGCGCGCGCCTCCCCTTTCCCTACCCCACCCGCTCACGCGGCACTGCCTGCTCCGGTCCTAGGCCGGCGTGCGCCGGTGCACGCCAGAACGGTTCTGGCTTCCCTGCTTATCCCAAGCACTTTCCGACCTCCCAGGAGAATTCTCCATGCGTAAGTTTCTGAGCACCGCCGTCGCGGCGACTTTGCTGTGCGTCGCGTCTGGCGCCCAAGCCGGCGTGACGTTCGATGCCGTCAAGAAAAAGGGCTTTTTGCAGTGCGGCTTTGCCGGCATTCCCGGTTTCTCGGTGCTGGACAGCAAGGGGGAATGGACCGGCCTGGACGTGGATATGTGCCGCGCGGTAGCGGCCGCCATGTTCGGCGACGCCGCCAAGGTCAAGGGCAACGTGCTGACGGCGCAGGCCAAGTTCACCGCCCTGCAATCCGGCGAAGTCGACATGCTGTCGCGCAACACCACGCAGACGCTGACCCGCGACACGACACTTGGCCTGATCGGCGTGGGCGTGAATTTCTATGACGCGCAAGGCTTGATCGTCAAGAAGTCGATGAACGTGAAGAGCGTGAAGGAACTGGACGGCGCCACCATCTGCGTGCAGCCGGGCACCACCACCGAACTGAATCTGGCTGACTACTTCCGTAGCCGTGGCCTGACCTTCAAACCGGTGCTGGTCGAAAACTACGACGAGAACTTCCGCCTGCTGGAATCGGGTCGTTGCGATGCCTACACGAACGACAAATCCAACACCGCCGCCAACATGCGCACCCGCCTGGCCAAGCCCGACGACTGGGAAATCCTGGACGAAAACCTGTCCAAGGAACCCTTGGGCCCCATGGTCCGCCAAGGCGACGAGCAATGGTTCAACGTGGTGCGCTGGTCCCTCAACGCCATGCTGGAAGCCGAGGAATACGGCATCACGTCCAAGAACGTGGACGAGATGCTGAAAAGCACCAATCCCAACGTGCAGCGCATCCTGGGCGTGACCCCGGGCATGGGCAAGAACCTGGGCCTGGACGACAAGTGGGCCTACAACATCATCAAGCAGGTCGGCAACTACGGCGAAAGCTATGACCGCGCCATGGGCAAGGACAGCCCGCTGAAGCTGGAACGCGGCCTGAACAAGCAATGGACCCAAGGCGGCCTGATGTACGGCTGGCCGGTGCGCTGAGTCGCTTTTTTGTGCGCGGTGCCACGCCTTGCGGGGCGCCGCTTTTCTCTTTACCTGCACGCCCGGCCACGCTTCGGCCGGCGTTTGCCTCTTTACCTTGCAACCATGAACAGCATCGTCAACGCCCGCCTGAAACAGATCAAACCCTCGCCCAGCATGGCCGCCAAGATCGTCGTTGACGAACTGCGCCGCCAAGGCCGCGAAATCGCGGACTTCACGCTCGGCGAACCCGACATGGCCACGCCCGCCCACATCGCGCGCGCCGGCCAGCAAGCCATTGCCGGCGGCGACATCCGCTACACGAGCCCCAACGGCACGGTGGGCCTGCGCCGCGCCATCGCCAACAGCCTGGAATTGAGCCTGGGCGTCTCTTACGGCATGGATCAGATCACCGTGGGCGCGGGCGCCAAGCAGATCATCGGCGCCGCGCTGACGGCCAGTGTGGAACCGGGCGACGAAGTGATCGTGTGCGCACCCTACTGGGTGTCGTATCCCGACATGGTGCTGTTGAATGACGGCAAGCCCGTGGTCGTGACCGGCCCCGAGTCGCAAGGCTTCAAGCTGGACGCCGCCACCCTGGAAGCCGCCATCACGCCGCGCACGCGCTGGTTGATCCTGAACTCCCCCAGCAACCCCAGCGGCGCCGTGTACAGCGCGGCCGAACTGCGCGCCCTGACCGATGTGCTGCTGCGCCATCCGCACGTCTGGATCCTCAGCGACGAGATCTACGCGCCCTTCTGCTACAGCGGCCAGGCGCATGCCTCGCCCGTGCAGGTGGAACCCCAATTGATCCCGCGCACGCTGGTCGTCAACGGCATGTCCAAGTCCTACGCGATGACCGGTTGGCGCGTTGGCTACGGCGCGGGTCCGGCCGACCTGATCCGCGCGATGAGCACGGTCATGTCGCAAAGCACCTCGTGCGCCAGCGCGATCTCGCAGGTGGCGGCACAGGCCGCCCTGGAAGGCGACCAGTCCAGCGTCACGCAGATGGTCGACATCTTCAAGGCCCGCCGCGACCTGATGGTGCGCCGCCTGAACGACATTCCCGGCATCTCATGCGCCATGCCGGACGGCGCCTTCTATGTGTATGCCAATGTGCAGGGTCTGATTGGCCGCACCGGCCCCGCTGGGGAATTGAAGACCGATTTGGACGTCAGCCTGTTCTTCCTGCGCGAGGCAGGCGTGGCGGTGATCGACGGCGGCTCGTATGGCTTGTCGCCCTATGTGCGCTTCTCGTTCGCCACGTCCACCGAAGTCATCGAACAAGGCATGAACCGGCTGGAAGCCGCCGTCAACACCCTGATGGCGAACTAAGCCGTGGCCACGCACACAGAGCAACTCCCGGCGCGGCGGCCGCCGCGCCGCGTCTCTTGGAACGACCCGGCCGTGCGTGCGGTCGTCTACCAGGTGCTGGCCCTGACGCTCGTGGGCGCTGGCATCGGGTTCCTGGTTCACAACACACTGCACAACCTGTCGATGCGCAACATCGCGACGGGGTTCGGCTTCCTGAACCGTGAGGCCGGCTTTGCCATCGGCGAATCAGTGATTGCCTACGGCCCGGCGGATACCTATGGCCGCGCCATCTTCGTGGGCGTGCTCAACACACTGCGAGTCGGCCTGATTGCCCTGGTCGCCGCCACGCTGTTGGGCGTACTGATCGGTGTCGGCCGGCTGTCGAAGAACTGGCTGGTGACGAAGATCACCTCGGTGTACGTCGAAGTCATGCGCAACGTGCCGCTGCTGCTGCAACTATTCTTCTGGTATGCGCTGATCACGGAGAACATGCCGGGTCCGCGCCAGGCGCACAACCCGCTGCCCGGCGTCTTCCTCTCCAACCGGGGCCTGAAAGTGCCAGGGCTGGAAGGCGCATCGCTGGATTGGATATTGGGCGGCCTGGCGTTGGCCATCGCGGCCGTCCTGTTCCTGGGCCATTGGGGCACGAAGCGCCAGGAAGCCACGGGGCGCGTGTTTCCGCTGGGACGCGCGGCGGTTGGCCTGCTTGTTGCCCTGCCCGCAATGGGCTGGTTGGCAAGCGGCGCGTCGCTGACGCTGGACATGCCGGAACTGAAAGGCTTCAACTTTGTCGGCGGCCTGACACTCACCCCTGAATTCGTGGCGCTGTTCCTTGGGCTGACCGTCTACACCTCCGCATTCATCGCGGAAGTCGTGCGATCCGGCATCCAGGCCGTGAACAACGGCCAGTGGGAAGCCGCCGGCTCGCTGGGCCTGCCACGCGCGAAAGTCCTGCGCCTGGTGGTGTTGCCGCAAGCCTTGCGCGTGATCATTCCCCCGATGACCAGCCAATACCTGAACCTGTTGAAAAACAGTTCACTGGCCGTCGCCATTGGTTATCCGGACATCGTGTCGGTGGTGAACACCACCTTGAACCAGACCGGCCAGGCCATCGAGGGCATCCTCATCATCATGGGCGCATACCTGACGGTCAGCCTGTCTATCTCGATATTCATGAATTGGTACAACACGCGCATCGCGCTGGTGGAGCGTTGATATGGGCAGCGCCACGTCTCTTTCCACTGAAGCCCTGCCCCCGCCCAGCACCCATGCCGGCGCCTGGCCCTGGCTCAGATCGCGTCTGTTCTCTTCGCCGCTGAATCTCCTGATCACGGTGCTGCTTGCCTGGTTTCTGCTGATGGCGATTCCCGCCGTGGTGGAATGGGCCTTCATCAAGGCCAACTACACGGCAGCCAACGCCCAGGAATGCCGGGCCTCGGGTGGCGCCTGCTGGGCATTCATCGTCGAAAAGCATCGGCTGATCCTGTTCGGCACCTATCCGTTCGACGAGCAGTGGCGGCCATTGATCGCAACCCTGCTTCTGGTGGCGGTGATTGCGTGCAGCGGCATGCGGCGCTTCTGGAACGGCAAGCTGGCACTCATCTGGACCGCTGGCCTGACGGCCGTGGCGCTTCTGATGTGGGGTGGCGTGTTCGGCTTGAGCTACGTGGAGAACGCACGCTGGGGCGGCCTGCCGCTGACGTTGATTCTGGCCACCTTCGGCATCGCCTTCGCCTTTCCCATCGGCGTGCTGCTGGCGCTGGGCCGGCGTTCAAAGATGCCTGCCATCAAGGCCTTGTGCGTCGTGTACATCGAACTGATCCGGGGCGTGCCCTTGATCAGCCTGTTGTTCATGTCGTCGGTGATGTTGCCCTTGTTCCTGCCGGAAGGCTTCACCATCGACAAGCTGCTGCGTGCGCAGATCGCCATCATCATGTTCGCCGCGGCCTACATCGCGGAGACCGTGCGCGGTGGTTTGCAAGCCATCCCGAAGGGGCAGTACGAAGGCGCGGATTCGCTGGGCCTGAACTACTGGCAACAGATGCGCAAGATCATTTTGCCGCAGGCGCTGAAGATCGTGATTCCGCCCCTGGTCGGCATTTTCATCAGCCTGTTCAAGGACACGTCGCTGGTGGTGATCATCGGCATCTTCGATCTGACGCTGGCAGCCAAGGCCGCCCTGTCCGATGCGGCATGGCGCGGATTCGGGGTGGAAGCGTATCTCTTCATCTCGCTGATCTACTTCGCCTTCTGCTATTCCATGTCCAAATACAGCCAGGCGCTTGAAAAGCGATTGGCCACCGGGCACGCGCGCTGATCGCGCCGCGTCAGCCCCCGCAAAACCTTACGGAGACCAAGCATGTCGGATTCCATTATTCGATTGCAGGGCGTGAACAAGTGGTATGGCCAGTTCCACGTGTTGCGCAACATCAACCTGGACGTGGCGCCAGGCGAACGCATCGTGGTGTGCGGCCCGTCCGGGTCGGGCAAGTCCACGATGATTCGTTGCATCAACCGCCTGGAAGAACACCAGCAGGGTCAGATCATCGTGGACGGCACCGAGCTGACCAACGACCTGAAGCACATCGAGACCATCCGCCGCGAAGTCGGCATGGTGTTCCAGCACTTCAACCTGTTCCCGCACCTGACCGTGCTGGAAAACCTGACCCTGGGCCCCATGTGGGTACTGAAACAGCCGCGCGCCCAGGCCGAAGCCACCGCCATGAAATACCTGGAGCGTGTGCGCATCCCGGATCAGGCCAGGAAGTTTCCCGGCCAGCTGTCGGGCGGCCAGCAGCAGCGGGTGGCGATCGCCCGGTCGCTATGCATGAACCCCAAGGTCATGCTGTTCGACGAACCCACGTCCGCGCTGGACCCGGAAATGGTCAAGGAAGTGCTGGACGTGATGGTGACGCTGGCCCAGGAAAGCGGCATGACGATGATCTGCGTGACCCACGAAATGGGTTTCGCGCGCAAGGTCGCCAACCGCGTGATCTTCATGGATCGGGGCGAGATCATCGAGCAAAATAATCCGGACGCATTCTTCGATCACCCACAGAACGAACGGACCCAACTGTTCCTGAGTCAGATCCTGCACTGATCCGGTCAGTACCGGTGGCGCATGCCCACCGCGTACTGCGACTGATGCCACGACGGGTCCGTCCAGGCGCCTCGCATGTAGCCGTACACGGCATACAGGTTTGTGCGCTTGGACAGGTCGTATCCATAGCCCGCCGAATAGATCTGCTGCGTGTGCGTCGCGCCTTGCTGCGTCAACACGCCGCCACCGGGCAGACTGCCCTGCCAGGACGCCATGACGGTACTGGCGCCCGACCGCCAGGCAGCGCCCGCCATCACGCCATGCACGGTGCTGCCAGGGAAGTACGCGCGCTGGCCCGGAGAAGGCACGGACGGAATGGTTGAGCCGTTGCGCATGATGGACCATCCCGCGTAGAGCGTGAATGCGTCCAGCGTGGCACGGGCCGCCAGCGTGTAGGCGCCGGGCTGGCGCGCGGCGCCCGCCCGGGACATCGCCGCCGCCTGCGCCGTGCCGTCCGCCCAGCGCGCCCCCTCATACGTCACCGCGACCGCGTAACCCGGCTGCTCATAGACCAACGCCGCGCTGTAGAGCTTATTGGTGGATGCCGTCTGAAAGCCGCCGCCCCCGTCGTAATCCAAGCTGATATCCGCCCCGGCACGCAAGCCCCGTGCGGAAGGCGTCCAGTACGCGACCGTATTGTCGGCGCGGTTCGCGTTATACGGCAACAGCGCGGTCTGCGCGCCCGTGATCAGGTAAGACGCCAGGAATGCGTCATAGTCAGCCAAGGTCGCCGACGACACCGACGTCTGGCGGCCCAGCCGGATATCTCCGAACGCGCCTGATACGCCCACCCACGCGGCACGCCCAAACAGGCGGCCGCCCTGCGCGGACTTGCCGTTATTGGCGAGGATGCCGCTTTCCAGCTGGAAGTTGGCGCGCATGCCGCTTCCCAGGGCCTCGCTGCCGCGCAAGCCCCAACGCGATCCTGACTGCACGCCCGACTGCATGTTCAGCGCTGTGCCGCGCTCTTGGGTAGAGAAACCCGCCAGGCTCAAGTCGACAACGCCATACAAGGCAACGGCGCTGTCCGCCTCGGTCGCCCATGGCGCCAGCCACGCGGCCAGCCCCAGGCACAACCGCCCCACCCGCGTTGCCTGCCTCACAGGTACTTGAGCCAGAAGAGGTCGCGGCGCTCCGCCTTCAGACGGCCAAACCGGCGCACGGGCCAATACAAGGCCGCCGCCAGCAACAGCGCAATCAGCCAGATGCCGGCCATCCCGTCCACACCAAAGTACTTGCCCTGGTTCAATCCCCTAATCGCTACACCCGCCAGATACAGCGCCTTCAGCACGTACAGGTGCAACAGGTAGAAGAACATCGGCGCAGCGCCAAACACGCACAGCACACGGACCCACGCCGCAGACTGCACCCGTTCAATCAGCACCAGCAGGCAGAGTCCCAGCCCCAATGTCAGCAACAGGAACATCAGCGACGGCGGGTACTTGGTGATGTTCAGAAAGCTCATCGTCGTGTGCAGCGCGTCATCCTGCACCGCCCAAGGTTGCGCCTGGCCATAGCCGTTCAGCACGCGCAGCGCCACAAAGCCCATGATCGCCGCCACCCCGACCGCCCACAGACGTCGTTGGCGCAGGGCCGCGTCCACGCCCTGTCGGAACCACGGCCCCGCCGCATAGCCCAGCGCGATCACGCCGATCCACGGCAGCAAGGGATAAGACGTGCGCAGGCGCAAGGTATCGCCAAGCTCGATCCAGCCGCGATCGTGCAACACCGCCCAAGGCACGTACATCGCCTCGCCCACCGCAAAGTGCACGCCGTCCAGCGCGTTGTGGCCGGCCACCAGCAAGGCGCCCACGGCGATCAGCGCCGCGCGCGGCAGCCACAGCAAGGCGGCCAACGCCAGCATGCTCAGGCCGATCACCCAGATCACCTGTAGATACACGACCGACGGCGGAAACTGGAACGTCCACGCAAAGTTCACCACCACCACTTCCAGCAGCACCAGAAACAAGCCGCGCTTGGCAAGAAACACCGCTGCCGCACCACGGCTGCCGGTACGGGCGCCGTATAGCCATGCGGACAACCCCGTCAGGAACACGAACACGGGCGCGCACAAATGCGCCAGCAAACGCGAAAAGAACAGCGCCGGATCCGTCGCCGAAACGTCCATGGGATCGCTGACCTGATGGTGCAGGAAGAAGGTCTCGCGTACGTGGTCCAGCAACATGATGACGATGACAAGACCGCGCAGCGCATCGATGGAACGCAGCCGCGCGCCGCCGGCGCCGAGAGGGGCAATGGGCAAGGGAGAGGACATGAAGGATCAGTGAGGCTGCCTGGCGACGCAGGGCACCGCGTCAACGAGATAGGGAGATGGAAATGACGCGGAATAGTAATGTAATAACATTACGTATTCAAGCAATATTCAGCTGATGTTCAGCACCAGAATTGGCCTTGGATCGGCTTAACAAAATCTTGAGACGCGCCTTTCTAGAATTCGTAACGATTCTCATTGAGGCACTCAATATTTCGTCATGGCGCACCCGACATTCAACGCCCAGGGCCGTTTCGCCCTGAAGACCCTCAGCATGGCGCTCAGCGCCGTGGCCAGCAGCCAGGTGCACGCGCAGGCGCGGCCCGCCGACAGCGCCCCCGTGCTGGCCCCGGTCACGGTGCAGGCTGACGCCCCGCCCTACAAGGCAGAGCGCGTGCAGTCCGGCAAATTCACCGAGCCGTTGCTCAATACGCCGCAGAGCATCACGGTCGTGCCGCGCGCCGTTCTGGAAGAGCAACAGGCCCAGAGCCTGCAAGATGTGCTGCGCAACGTGCCCGGCATCACGTTCAGCTCGGGCGAAGGCAATCTGGGCTGGGGCGACATGTTCACGATTCGCGGCTTTTCAGCTGAGCAGAGCATCACGGTGGACGGTATTCGTGATGCCGGCCTGTCCAGCCGCACCGACATCTTCAATCTGGAGGAGGCGGAAGTCTTCAAGGGCACAGGCTCCATCGAGTCCGGCGTGTCGGCCGTGGGCGGCAGCGTCAATCTGGCCAGCAAAGAGGCTCGCCTGGGTTCCTTCTACAAATTGTCTGGCGGACTGGGCACGGACCAGTACCGGCGCATCACCGCCGACTTGAATCAGGAGCTGACCGATAGTTCGGCCCTGCGCATCAACCTGATGCGCCACCACAATGGGGTGGCCGAGCGCGACGTGACGGAATTCGACCGGCGAGGGATGGCCGCGTCGCTGGCCATGGGTCTGGGCACGCCCACCCGCGTGACCTTGAACTATCTGCATCAGGAAGACGACAACATCCCTGACGGCGGCGTGCCCATCCAGCGCGGCACCGGCGGCAAGCGCATGCCGAACGTGGCGCGCAATGCCTGGTACGGCGATCCCGACCTCTACACCGAACAAACCCGCACGGACCAAGCCACCCTGAAAGTCGAGCACGACTTCACGCGGGCGGCGCGACTGTCCAATATCAGCCGCTGGCAGCAAACGGATCGCATCGGCGTGCTGGCCCCCGCGCGCTTCAATGCCACGTCAGGCACGTCCTACGGCTATGTCGGCGTCGGCCCCTTGGTCAACAGCGCCGACGGCATCCCGTCATACAGCGGCTATGAGCGGATCACCGATCCGTCGCCCTACGCAAAACTGCGCGGCAATGATTTCGGCACGTCCAAGCGCTACACCATCCTGGCCAACCAGACCAATCTGAACCTGGACTTCCACACCGGCAGCCTCAAGCATGCCGTCGTGACGGGCGTGGAGTTCTACAAGGAAACCTACGGCGACCACGAACGTTCCATCATGGCGCCCTCGACCAACCCGGTCATCGACCTGCGCAACACCGGTGGCGTGGACATGGGCGGCGTCGAAACCGTGAAGGGCAATTCAGGCAACAAGGCCGAGATCTTCAACACGGGCCTTTACCTGGGCGACACCATGACCTTCAATCCGCAATGGATGCTGCAAGGCGCGCTGCGCTATGACCGCTACCGTGTGTCGCAGGTAACGGGCGCAAGCACGCAGCACGTGACGGACGGCGCCTGGAGCGGCCGCGTCGGATTGACGTACAAACCGGTGGACTACGGCAGCCTCTACGTGTCCTACAGCCAGGCTGCCCAACCCTCGGCGTTGGGCGCATCCACCAACAACAACATCTATGGCGCAACCGGTTCCGACACCTACAAGCCGGCCGTGTCCAAGACCTGGGAACTGGGCTCCAAGTGGGATCTGGCGGGCGGCGACCTGTCTCTGACCGGTGCCCTCTTCCGCACCGAACTGTCTGACTCCTGGGAATACGGAGACGACGCCACCGACGTGGTGCGCGCCCTGCCCGCCAAGCGCGTGGATGGCATTGAACTGGGCCTGTCGGGCAACATCACCCCGCGCTGGTCCGCGTTTGCCGGCGTCAGCGCCATGAAGAGCCGCATCACCAAGGGCGCCAACGAAGGGGAAGAAGCCAAGAACGTCCCCAAGCTGACGCTCAATCTGTGGACCACCTATGCGGCCACCGAAGACCTGTCGCTGAGCTATGGCGTGCAATATGTGGGCAAGCGGCGCTACACCGACAACAAATACGTGGGCGGCAAGAACAACAACAGCGCCACGGTATCCGGGCCGTCCGGCACCCACCCGATCTGGGTGCGTGACGATGAAAAGGCGCCATCCTATTGGCTGCACTCGGCCGCGGTGCGATACCGCGTCGACAAGAACGTGACGCTAGGCATGAATGTCCAGAACCTGTTCAACACGTTCTACTACAGCCGCGTGGGGGCCTCATTGGACGGCTTCCAGCTATACGGCGTGCCGGGCGCAGGCCGTACGGTGACCTTCACCGCGGACCTGTCGTTCTAGAACGGTCGTGCTACGCCGTGGCAGCCGCAGCCAGATCCACCCGGAACACGCTGCCCTGCCCCGGCGCCGACTGCAATGACACGCGCCACCCCTGGTGCGCGCAAATACGCTGCACCAACGACAAGCCCAGACCCAGGTTGCCGGCATCGGCCTGCTCGCCCCGCACAAAGGGGCTGAAGATGGCTTCCTGCCGTTCGACGGGAATGCCCGGGCCGTTGTCCGCCACCTGCATGAAGTCCGCCCCGGCCGTGATGACGACTTGCGCCTCTGGACCGGCGTACTGAAGCGAGTTGCGGATCAGATTGGATAGCACGGCGCGCAGCAAGGGCGCGGGAAACAGCAAGGCCGGCGTCTCCGACGGCGCAACCTCCAGGCTCAGCCGCATGTCGCGCCGCTGGGCCACGGCCGTCCAGGCCGTCAATTGGCCGCGCGCCGTGGTCAGCGCGCTTTCACGCGCGAACAGGTCGGCCGCGTCGCTGCCGCGCGCCAGCATCAGATAGGTGTCCAGCCGTTCGCCCATATCGGCGGCGGCAGCTTCAATGCGCGCCAGCCGCGCCAGACTGTCAGCAGTCAGCGTGGGATGTTCTGCCTGCTCCTCGCGCAGCAGTTCGCAGGAACTGGAGATCACCATCAAAGGCGTGCGCAGCTCGTGTCCGACGTCCGCCGTGAAAAGCTGTTCGCGCCGCAGCGCCTGCTCCAGCTGGTTGTAGGTGGCATCGAACGCCGCCGCCAATTGCCCGATTTCATCCGGCGGATAATCTTCGGCCAGCCGCGTTTGCGGCGGCTGTGCGCCTCGCGCATTGACTTGCGCCGCCAGCCGGGACAACGGCCGCAACAGCCGCCGCGTGGCCAGAATGCCCAGAATGAACGCCAACGCCAGGCTGCCCGCCAGCCCGCTGACGGCGGTCCAGTGCGATGCCACCTGGCTTTGCTCGTAGTCCGTGTAGTCGCGCAGCAGCATGTAGCGCTGGCCATTCAGGTCGTCGACCATCACATGCCAGACACGCCCGTCGCGTTCCAGCTTGTGGAACCCGGGCGCCAGCCGCCTCAACCAGTCGGGGAAAGCGTCGCTGCCAGGATCGCCATGGAAAAATCGATTGGGACGCCCAGGGTCAATGCCCGCCAGGAAGTCACCCCGCACACGCTCCACCGCCATGCCCATGTCGATGCGTTGCAGATGGGCCTCCAGCTTGCCCACGCTCCAGACCGACAACCACGACAGCAGGCCGGCCACCAACAACGCCATCGCCACATAGGTCAGCAGCAGATGACGCGCCAGTCCGCGCCGGGCTGTCCGCCCACCGCGCCTAGGCATCCGCCGCCACCCGCAGTTGATAGCCAATGCCATGCACCGTATGCAGCAGCGGCGTGCCATAGGGCTTGTCGACCACCTGCCGGATCTGATGGATGTGCGTACGCAGGCTGTCGCTGTCGGGCGGCGAATCGCGCCACAAGGCTTCTTCCAGCCGGGCACGATGCACCACCGCCGGGCTGGCGCGCATCAGCAAGGTCAGCAATTGCAGCGGCGATGGGGGCAAGCGCAACGGCTGCCCCGCCCGCGCCAGCTCCAGCGTGCCGGTATCCAGCGTCAGGTCTCCCACGCGCAGTACTCGAGCCACGCCCGCGCCGCTGGCGCGATGCAGCAGCGCCTTGACCCGTGCTGCGAGCTCGGCCAGCGCAAAAGGCTTGACCAGGTAATCGTCGGCGCCCGCATCGAAACCGGTCAGCCGGTTATCCAGGGTGTCGCGCGCCGTCACCATGATCACCGGCGTGCCGCACCCCGCCTCGGTGCGCAGCCGGCGGCAAAGCTCGTAGCCGTCCAGGCGGGGCAGCATCAAGTCCAGCACGATCAGATCAAAATCGCCCGACGCGGCCATCGCATAGCCACGCTGTCCATCTTCCGCGCAGTCCACGATATAGCCGCGGCGGGTCAGGTGATGCGTGATGTTGGCCAGGATGTCAGGATCGTCTTCGATGACTAGAACGCGCATGGAACCCAGTAGGGAATGGAAATCAGTCTCATATTGTATGTGCCCCGCCGCCATGCTGCCTCCGGTCACGCCCCTGCTTGCGGCGCGGCCGCCACAGCGGCGATACGTCTTAACGCTTTCTTGAGACGGCTTGGCGGACACTGCCTGTCGATAAGAATGGTTCGCGTTAACCGCAAGCCCGCGGACAACGGCGCAACCCAGGATTTCCGATGCGAGCGATCCCCCTACTCCGTGCGGCTGCCGCTGCCACCGCCCTGCTTTGCGCGTTGCCCAGCGCCCAAGCCCGTCAAGTCACCGATCTGGCCGGGCGGGTCGTCACCGTGCCTGACCACCCCAAACGCATCCTGCTGGGTGAAGGCCGCTTCGTCTTCGCGATGGCACTGCTGGACCAGAAGGCCCCGATCGCCCGCGTGGTCGGCTGGCAGGGCGAACTGAAGCAGCAAGACCCTTATTCATGGGCTCAACTGGTCAAGCGCTATCCCCAGGCAGCCAACGTGCCGCTGATCGGCAAGACCTCGGAAGCCAGCGTCAGCCCTGAAAAAATCGTGTCGCTACAGCCGGACGTCGCGGTGTTCAGCCTGAGCGGCCACGGCCCTGGGCGCAACAATCCCATGATCTCTGCCCTGCAAGACGCCGGCATTCCCATCGTGTTCATCGACTTTCGCCAGCATCCGGTACAGAACACCGTGCCCAGCATGCGGATACTGGGCCAGGCGCTGGACCGCGAGAAACAGGCCGAGGCCTATATCTCGTTCTATGAAGACCACCTGGCCCGCGTGCGCCAGATTGTCCAACCGGTGCCGCAGGCGCAGCGCCCGCGCGTATTCGTCGAAATGCTGGCGGGCGTGTGGCCGGCGTGCTGCCACACCACCGGCAATGGCAGCTTCGGCGATCTGCTGGAGACGGCGGGCGGCGTCAATGTGGCCGCGCCCGTGCTGCCTGGCGCCATCGGGGACGTCAGCCTGGAATTCCTGCTGGATGCCAAGCCCGACGTCTACATCGCCACCGGCAGCCGCTCCGAACCCGGCCGCCCCGGCCTGCTGGCCGGCCCCGGCGCCGCACCCGACGTGTCGGCAGACAGCCTGTCCACCCTGATCGCGCGCGACGGCATACGCGATCTGGACGCCGTCAGGCAGCACCGCGCCTACGGCATCTGGCACGCCTTCTATAACTCGCCCTACAACGTGGCCGCCATCGAAGCCATGGCCCAATGGTTCTACCCGGAACGGGCCGCCGCGCTCGATCCTCAAGGCACCCTGGACACGCTATACCGCCAGTTCCTGGACGTGGACAGCGCCGGCACGTACTGGACTGCGCCTGCTGACCGCGCATCTGCTGGCCACGCCGCCGCCAAACCATGATCCGCCATGCTTAGCTTCAACACGGCGGCCGCGCCCGCCATCACTGCCGGCCCGGACGAGGCCATCGCTATCTATCGGCGCACCGTCCGCAAACGCCTGCTGCTTGCCCTGGCGCTGACGCTGGCCATCGTGGCCAGCCTGCTGGCCGATATCGCCAGCGGCCCGGCCTCGCTGTCATTGAACGACTTGCTGCAAACCCTGCTGCATCCGGATGCGGCCAGCACCGGCACGCGCGTCATCGTGTGGCAGTTCCGGCTGCCTTACGCCTTGATGGCTTTGCTGGTTGGCGTCGCGCTAGGGCTGGGCGGCGCTGAAATGCAGACGATGCTGGATAACCCGCTGGCCAGTCCGTACACGCTGGGCGTCTCGGCCGCCGCCGCTTTTGGCGCGTCGCTGGCGATCACGCTGGACTGGCACCTGCCCGCGCTGCCCCCTGGAATGGTGGTGTCGATCTCGGCCTTTGCCTGCACGCTGATATCCGTGCTGATCCTGGAGCGCGTGGCGCGCTGGCGCGGCGGCTCGACGCTGGGCGTGGTGCTGTTCGGCATCGCGCTGGTGTATTCCTTTCAGGCGCTGGTGATGCTGCTGCAATTCGTGGCCAGCGAAGAAGCCCTGCAAGGCATCGTGTTCTGGACCATGGGCAGCCTGGCGCGCGCCAACTGGATCACCGTGGCAGTCATGGCCGCCGCGGTTGCGCTGGTGATGCCCTTTTCAATGCGTGACGCCTGGAAGCTCACCGCCGTGCGGCTGGGCGAAGAGCGCGCCGCCAGCTTCGGCATCGATGTCCGCCGCTTGCGGCTGGTCAGCCTGCTGCGTGTCAGCGCGCTGGCCGCGCTGGCCGTGTCATTCGTGGGCACCATCGGTTTCGTGGGACTGGTCGCCCCGCATATCGCCCGGCTGCTGCTGGGCGAAGACCATCGCTATTACCTGCCGGGCAGCGCCTTGGCGGGCGCCTTGATCCTGTCGCTGGCCTCGGTGGCATCCAAGACCGTGTTGCCGGGCGCGTTGATCCCCGTCGGCATCGTGACCTCGCTGGTCGGCATTCCCTTTTTCCTCACCATCGTCGTGCGCGCGCTCAAGCGCGCCTGACGCTCACACATTCAAGAATGGAGGCTTTCCCAATGCAATCCCGCCTGACCCTGACGCTGGCCGCCTTGTTGATGGCCGGCGCCGCCCATGCCGCGCCCAACGCCAATTGCGCCATCGACGTCGAAGGCCGTCCCGGCAAACAGTTCGGTCCCGACCATATCGTCGTGCCGTCCACGTGCAAGGAATTCTCGGTGCGCCTGATCCACACGGGCAAGAACAGCAAGGAAAAGGCAGGCCACAATTGGGTGTTGACCAAGACCGAGGACATTGATGCCGTGATGGTCGACGGCATCAAGGCGGGCGCGGAACACGAGTTCCTGGCCCCGGGCGACGCGCGCATCCTGGCCAAGACGCCCATGCTGGGCGGCGGCGAGACGGCCATCGTGACGTTCCCGGTCAGCCGCCTGCGCGCCGGCCAGTCCTACACCTTCTACTGCTCGTTCCCCGCGCACGCGCAACACATGCGCGGCACGCTGGCGCTGCAACCCTGACGATGACGCAGCTGCTCATCCGCGGGCTTGTCGCCGGCTACGGCGGCAAACCCGTGCTGCAAGACCTGACAGCCGGGCCGCTCGCCGAAGGCACCGTCACCGCCTTGCTCGGCCCCAACGGTAGCGGCAAATCCACGCTGCTGAAGACGCTGGCGGGCCTGAACCCGGTGATGCGCGGCGCGCTGTCACTGGACGGAGAAGACCTCGCGCGCGCCACACCCGCACGCCGCGCCGAACGCGCCATGTACATGCCCCAGGCGCTGCCCAAGGGCGTGCACATGACCGTCTTCGAGTCCGTGCTGGTGGCAGCGCGTTCGGGCCGCCAAGGCGGTGCCGGCAAGGATCTGATGCGTGACGCCCTGGGTGTCATCGCCGATCTGGGCATCGCAACGCTGGCCAGCCGCTATCTGGACGAATTGTCGGGCGGCCAAAAGCAGCTGGCCTCACTGGCACAAGCCTTGGTGCGGCGCCCTCGCCTGCTCCTGCTTGACGAACCGCTGTCGGCACTGGATTTGAACTACCAGTTCCACGTCATGGACGTGCTGCGCCGCCAAACATCCCAGCACCGGTTGATCACGCTGGTGGTGCTGCATGACTTGAACATCGCGCTGCGCCATGCGGACCATGCGTTGCTGCTGCACGGCGGCGCGATCGAGGCCGAAGGCCTGCCCGCCCAGGTCGTCACACCCGCCTCGCTGCGTCGCGTCTACCGCGTCCGCGCGCGCGTGGAACGCTGCCCGCAGGGACAAGCACAGGTCCACGTGGACGGACTGGCCGGGATGTGAAAGCGGTATATATTCCCGGTAGCCATCCCAGGGAGTCAACCGATGACGCGAGGCCGCATCATGGCGATTTTTCTCAGCATGCTTGCCGCCCCTGCGGGCGCGGCCGTGATCTACGACAATCACGGCCTGCGGGTCGACGTGGCGACCGAGAGCCGCAACGATTGGAACACCGGCCAGCGCCAGAACACCCGCCAGACGACCATCACGTTCCAAGGCAATAAGCTCTGCGGCCCAGATGTCGGCAAGCTGCTGTACCCCAGCGGCAAGGAAACCTCCGCCCGAGCCTTCTTCTGCGCGGGCAATGCCAAGGCGCTGGAAACCGACGCCGTGCTGGCCTACTTCAACAGCTCCAGTGCCAACGCCGTGCTGGCCCACTTGCAGGTTGTCGACGGTGCGCTGCGCGTGAACCGGCTGGCGCTGTCCGCCAACCCTGACCGCGACCGGGTCAACGGCACCCGCTTTGAAGCGGCGCGCGTGCCTGGCTGGACACGGGTGGAAACCGCCTGGAACGAAACGGTCCTGATCCGCCACGCGCCGCTCAAGGCGCTAAACCTGGGCGCCGGCAAGCTGTTGGACGTGGACGCAGACGTGGCGTATCTCGCCATTCCGCCAGGGCGCGATGTCGTCGTGGTGCAACCTGCAACGCAGATCAAGGACGCCCACGGCTATCTGCAATACGTACCCGAAGTCACCAAGTTCGTGGATGCACCGCTGGCGTTTCGCGCGGTGCGCATGAGCGATGGCCGCGAACTGGCCCGCCTGGATGTCAAAGACACCTGCCTGGCGCTGCCAGCCATCGAATTCAATCAGCCCGACCCGCTCTATCCGTCTTCGTCCCGCCCCGACGTGGCATTCGACGACGTGCCCGCCTGGCGTGCCCGCACGCTGCAACTGTCGCAGACAGCGGGCCGCGCCACGCTGCGTTTGCAGCCGGGCGTGGCCTTGCCGGCCAAGGCCAATTGCAAGCCCGGCTGATCGCCTGCGCCGCGTTCAGATCAGGAACTGGCGGTACGCCTCATTACCCGTTTCCTCGAAGTGGGCATAGCCCAATTGCAAGAGAAAGGCGTCGAGTGCCGCGCTGTCGGCCAGCGGCGCCTGGATGCCCACCAGCGCCGAACTGAAGTCCGCACCCTGATTACGGTAATGGAACAGGCTGATGTTCCAGTTGGGCGCCATCTCGGACAGGAACTTCATCAGTGCGCCGGGGCGTTCCGGAAACTCGAAGCGGAACAAGCGTTCGCCGCCCGCCAAGGGCGACCGTCCGCCCACCATGTAGCGGATGTGCTGCTTGGAGGTCTCGTTGTGCGTCAGGTCGCTGGCGGAAAATCCTTGCTCTTCCAGGGCCGCCATGATGTCGGCCGCTTCCCCACGACGCGCAATCTGCATGCTGACGAAGATATGCGCGGTGCGCGCGTCGGCGATGCGATAGTTGAATTCGGTCACGCTGCGCTGCCCAATGACGCGGCAAAAGCGGCGAAAGCTCCCGCGTTCCTCCGGCACGGTCACGGCAAAGACCGCCTCGCGCGCCTCGCCGACCTCGGCGCGATCCGCCACGAAACGCAGACGGTCGAAGTTCATGTTGGCGCCCGACGTGATCGCCACCATCGACAAGCCTTGCGCGCCTTCACGTTCCACGTATTGCTTCAGCCCTGCCACGGCCAGCGCGCCGGCCGGCTCCAACACGCTGCGCGTGTCCAGGAACACGTCCTTGATCGCGGCGCAGACCGCATCGGTGTCCACCAGGATCACTTCGTCCAGGAACTCGCGGCATAGGCGGAACGTTTCCTCGCCCACCAACTTGACTGCCGTGCCATCAGAGAACAGCCCCACTTCAGGCAAATTGACCCGCGCGCCAGCGCGCAACGATTGCGCCATCGCACACGAATCCTCGGTCTGCACGCCAATCACCTTCACCGACGGGTCCACCGATTTCACGTAAGCCGACACACCGGCCGCCAGGCTTCCGCCGCCGATCGGCACGAACACCGCGTGCAGGGGCCCGACATGCTGGCGCAGGATCTCCATGCCCACGGTGCCCTGGCCCGCGATCACGTAAGGGTCGTCGAACGCGGGGATGAAGGTCAGGTCCTGTTGCTGCGCCAGCGTCTGGGCGTGCGCATAGGCATCACTGTAGGAATCTCCCGCCTGCACCACGGTGACGGTGGGGCCGCCGTGCGCGCGCACCGCGTCCACTTTGACCTGCGGCGCCGTCTGCGGCACGACGATGATCGCCCGCACCCCCAGTTTGGCGGCCGCAATGGCCACGCCCTGCGCGTGGTTGCCCGCCGACGCGGTGATGACCCCACGATCCAGGGCCGCTTGCGGCGTGTTGCGCATCTTGTTGTAGGCGCCACGCACCTTGAAGGAAAAGACCGGCTGATTGTCTTCGCGCTTCAGATACACCGTATTGCCCAGCCGCGCCGACAGGCCACGGGCGGGGTCCAGCTCCGTTTCCCGGGCGATGTCGTAGATGCGGGCGGTCAGGATCTGCCGCAGGTATTCCATCGGTATGGCGTTGCCGTGTTGGAATCCGGTCGTATCGGTGGGGCTGGCTTGCATGGGGTTCTCTGCTTGGGAAGACTTGGCCCGGCAGAGGCGGAAACAAAAAACCCGCCTCGTGGGGCGGGTGGCTGTGACTGACTGCGGTCGCGCGCTAACCCACCATTCCAGGAATGATGGTAATAATCAGCGAAATGCGGACGGCGCAGGAATTCATGGACCAGAGCTTGCGCTTGGCGTGGAAATTTGTCAAATCGGGGGTGGAACGCGCCATCCATGCCATATCCGGTCCATATTGCTGCGATATCCCCCTGATAACACAGCCATTTGCAGCTATTTCCGTGCACGTCTCGCTTGTCGCGGTATTACAATAATAGGTTCGTGGCAGTCGCACCTCCCAGAATGGCTCGGAATACCCAGCCATCAAATAAAGGGTGGGCGCCCGCCAGGTTGAGCAGATCCGCGGTCCTCACGCGCCTCTGCCCATACGAACCCACTCTCGACAACATCTACCGGCGTACGCCGCATAGCATGTTCGGGTTTGCGCCTAGCGCCACCGCCGAACAGATTCAAGGATCATGTCTCTTACTCCGAAGATTATCTATACCCTCACCGACGAAGCTCCGGCGCTTGCAACCCGTTCACTGCTTCCCATCGTCCAGGCTTTCGCCAAGCCCGCAGGCATCACGGTCGAGACCCGCGACATCTCTCTGGCCGGCCGCATCATCGCCCTCTTCCCGGATTACCTCGAAGACAGCCAGAAGCTCTCGGACTCCCTGGCCGAACTGGGCGCACTCGCCGTCAAGCCCGAAGCCAACATCATCAAGCTGCCGAACATCAGCGCCTCGATGCCCCAACTGAAGGCGGCCATCAAGGAACTGCAAGACCAGGGCTACAAGCTGCCCGACTATCCGGACGCCCCCGCCAACGACACGGAACGCGACGTCAAGGCGCGCTACGACAAGGTCAAAGGCAGCGCCGTGAACCCGGTCCTGCGTGAAGGCAACTCCGACCGCCGCGCGCCGCTGTCGGTCAAGAACTACGCCCGCAAGCACCCGCACAAGATGGGCGCCTGGTCCGCCGACTCGAAGTCGCACGTGGCACACATGTCCGAAGGCGATTTCTACGGCACCGAAAAGTCGGCCCTGATCGCCGAGGCCGGCGACGTCAAGATCGAACTGACCGCTGCTGACGGCACGAAGACCGTGCTGAAGGAAAAGACCCCGGTCAAGGCTGGCGAGATCATCGACGCCGCGGTCCTGTCCACGGCCAAGCTGAAGTCCTTCCTGCAAGCCCAGATCGACGACGCGCGCGCCACCGGCGTGCTGTTCTCGGTGCACCTGAAGGCCACGATGATGAAGGTCTCCGACCCCGTCATCTTCGGCCACGTCGTGTCCGTGTTCTACAAGGACGTGCTGGCCCGCCACGCCGATGTGCTCAAGCAAGCCGGTTTCGATGCCAACAACGGCATCGGCGACCTGTACGCCAAGATCCAATCGCTGCCGGCTGACCAGCAAGCCGCGATCACGGCCGACATCGATGCCGCCTACAAGACCCTGCCGCAACTGGCGATGGTGAATTCCGACAAGGGCATCACCAACCTGCACGTGCCCAGCGACGTCATCGTCGACGCCTCCATGCCCGCGATGATCCGCGACTCGGGCAAGATGTGGAACGCCGAAGGCCAGTTGCAAGACACCAAGGCCGTCATTCCCGACCGTAGCTACGCTGGCGTCTATCAAGCCGTCATCGACGACTGCAAGCGCAATGGCGCCTTCAATCCGGTCACGATGGGCAGCGTGCCCAACGTCGGCTTGATGGCACAAGCCGCCGAAGAATACGGCTCCCACAACAAGACGTTCGTGGTGCCGGCCGCCGGCACCGTGCGCGTGACCGATGCCTCGGGCAAGGTCCTGCTGGAACAAGCCGTCGAAGCCGGCGACCTCTGGCGCATGTGCCAGACCAAGGACGCCGCGATCCAGGATTGGGTCAAGCTGGCCGTTGCCCGTGCCCGCGCCAGCAAGACGCCGGCCGTCTTCTGGCTGGACGAAAAGCGCGCCCACGACGCCCAGGTCATCGCCAAGGTCAAGCAGTACCTGAACGACCACGACACCGCCGGCCTGGACCTGCGCATTCTGGACCCGGTTGAGGCCACCAAGTTCTCGGTCAAGCGCATCCGCGCAGGCCTGGACACGATCTCGGTCACCGGCAACGTGCTGCGCGACTATCTGACCGACCTGTTCCCCATCATGGAACTGGGCACCAGCGCCAAGATGCTGTCGATCGTGCCGCTGGTTGCCGGTGGCGGCCTGTTTGAAACGGGCGCCGGCGGTTCGGCGCCGAAGCACGTGCAGCAGTTCCTGGAAGAAGGCTTCCTGCGCTGGGATTCGCTGGGCGAGTTCATGGCGCTGGCCGAATCGCTGGACCATCTGGGCCGCGCGTACAAGAACCCGACTGCCCAGATCCTGGCCAAGACGCTGGATCAGGCAACCGCCAAGTTCCTGGACGAAAACAAGTCGCCGGATCGCAAGGTCGGTGGCCTGGACAACCGTGGCAGCCACTTCTACCTGGCCATGTATTGGGCCCAGGCCGTGGCCGCGCAAACCGAAGACCGCGCACTGGCAGCCCAGTTCGCGGGCGCGGCAGGCGCATTTGCCGAAAGCGAAGCCAAGATCGTGGCTGAGCTGAAGGCGGCCCAAGGCAAGCCGGTCGACATCGGCGGCTACTACCAGCCGAACGAAGACAAGGCCAGCCAGGCCATGCGCCCCAGCGCAACGCTAAACCAGGTGCTGGCCTCGATCGGCTAAGCACGACGGCTTGGCGGCCAGCGGCCGCCATGACGAAAAAAAACCGACGCTCATTCAAGGGCGTCGGTTTTTTTTTCATGATGACGACTATGGGCGGGATTCGCTGCGCCGCAGTTGGCGCACCTGCAAGCATTGCACCACCACCGGTATCAACGACAGGCCGATGATGATCACCGACACCCAGTGCAGGTTCGCGCGCACCCACGCGATTGACCCCAGCCAGTAACCCGCCAGCAGCATCGACGCACACCACAGCACGGCGCCGACGATGTTGTAGGCATAGAACGTGCGGCGCGGCATTTGCGACAGCCCGGCGACGAACGGCGCCACGGTTCGCACGATAGGCACGAAGCGGGCCACGGTGATGGTCATCGCGCCATAGCGGGAAAAGTAATCGCGTGCGCGCGCCATGTGAGCGGGTTTGATCCAGCGGCTGCGGGCCAGGCGTTGCCCCCAGGACGAGGACGCGATCATGAAGTTGACGGCGTCGCCGGCGATGGCCGCCGCCGTGATCACAGCCAGCGACACCCAGGGTTCAATCCCCGCCAAGCCTAAAAATGCGCCTGCCGCGAACAACAGCGAATCGCCGGGCAGGAACGGCATCACGACCAATCCGGTCTCCACGAAAATAACACCAGCGATGATGAAGGTGCCCAGGACCCAGTTCTGCGCCAAGAGCGCCATCAGGCCATGTTCACTCGTCAACCAGGAAAACAGTTCAGTCATGCTCATCAATGAATATCAAGGATTGGTATGCCGCAAAGCCGCGGACGGATAAGGCGTGATCACTGCGCCGCCGGTGCGCTCTTGCACATTCGTTGACGGAACGCCGCATCAATGTCGATACGCCAGACCGTCCATTTATCGTTCGAGATTCGCGCGGGCACGCCGTGCAGGACGGGATAGCGCTGGGCATCGTCATCCCTGCCCCAGATCCAGAACCGTGCTCCGTTCGCCGCCCCGCACATGCGCGCGCCCATTTCCGCGTCGCCAATCAGTACCCGCTTGCCCATCGCCGGATCGAATATCGCCGCGTCGTAAAGCTCCTTGCGCCAGTTGTCGCGCTTCGGAATCTCGGGGTTCGTCCAGTCGTCGACAATCCAGGCCGGTTCGTTCGCCTTCGTGTAGAAGCCCAGATCGAACGGCAGCGTGTGCAATGCGATCTGCGTGTCTTGCGCGCGCATCTCGGCGCGCAATTCGTTCATCGTCGGGCCGGCGCTGCCGCGCGGGTTGGAGGCGGCCACAATGATCGCAACCAGGCAGATGACCATCGCCACCACCACCGCGACACCCGCGCCGCGTCGCTTGCCCGCGGCCCAGGCTGGGGCGATGCGTTCACTGATCAGCAGCGCCAACGGCGGAAATACCGGCAGCACATAGCCGATCAGCTTGGACTGCGGAATGGAGAAGAACACCAGCACCACGGCGATCCAGATCGCCATCAGGCGCCGCAAGCCCTGCGGGTCGGCCTCGCGCCAGAACGCGGGTTTGAAGAGCGCCGCGCCCCAGATCGACCACGGCAGCGCCAAGCCGATCACGATCGGCAGATAGAACCAAAACGGTTGCGCGTTGTTGAAACCGCTTTGCGCGAAGCGTTCAAAATGCTGATAGACGAAGAAGTAATGGTAGAAGCCCGGAAACTTCACCTGCATCAACCAAAACCAGGGCACCGCCACCACGGCGAAGGCGAGCAAGGCGGGAATCCAGAGCAAGGCGCGCATGCCGCGCCAGTCGCGGCGCAACAGCAGCCAGGCCAGCACGATCGCGCCGGGCAGCGCCAGGCCGATCAAGCCCTTGGCCAGCACCGCCAGCGCCGCCAGCACACCGGTTGCGATCGACATGGCGCGAAAAGGCCGCCCTTCGGCGCGGCGCAAGGCCGTGTCGGCCGCGGCCAGCACGCACAGCGTGATCATGCTGGCCACCAGCATGTCCATGTTGGCGAATTGGGCCGCGCCAAAGAACAGCGGCATCAACCCCAGGATGACGACCGCCCAGCGCGCCTGCGCCACATTGCGATACCGCGACACGAATACGTAAAGCCCGGCGCCCGCGCTCCAGGCGCCCAGCAGCGAGGGCACGCGCGCGCTGAATTCGTGCACGCCAAACAATGCATAACTGATTTGCGCCAGCCAGTAATACAGCGGCGGCTTATGGAAATACGGCATGCCGTCCAGCAGCGGCACCATCGGCGAATGGCTGCGCAGCATCTCCCAGGCCACGCCGGCGTAGCGCCCCTCGTCGGGCAAGGTCAGCCAGCGCGCCCAGGCCAGCGCGGCCAGCCACAGGGCCAGGCATAACAGCACCAGCCAACCGGGAAAGGCCTTTTGCAGGCTGACCGGGCGGACGGCGGCGGGCGTCATGACCGCGCTCACGCCCGGCGCTCCGCTTGGGCGCGTGCGGCAGCGCGGCCGATATGACGGGACAGAAGGGTCGGACAAGACTCGAATGGCATCGGATTTCGGGAAATGGGCGTGCACAAGAACGGGAAGCTGGCGCCATTATCGAAAGCCGCCCGTCGATTTCTCATGAAATTTCGGGCCCAACTTCGCTTTTTCAGCCGTCCGCAGGCTGAAAGCGCCCTTATTTCGACGCCGCCAGCCGGTCCAGGCGCAAGCGCCCTCGCTCGTCCGTCAGCCGCCGCATGGCGCCGTACGCTGCGCCCATCGCTGCCATGCCGCTGGCGCCGCACAGCAAGAACATCAGCAGGATCTGATACTTGGCGGCATCGATCGGGTCCATACCTGCGATGATCTGGCCGGTCATGATGCCCGGCAGCGTGATGATGCCCGCCGCCGACATCTGATTGATGCTGGGCACGATGCCGCGCCGCACCGATTCGCGCAGCAAGGAAGAAAACGCCTGATGCGGCGTGGCTCCCAGCGACAGGCGGGCTTCGATCGCCAGTTTTTCCCGGCGCACGCCCGACAGCACCCCGTCCAGCGCCAGGCTGGCGGCGTTCAATACGCTGCCCAGCACGATACCGACCAGGGCGATGACATAGCGCGGGTCGTACCAGGGGTCGGGGCGCAATGCGGTGTTCAGGATGAACATCGCCGTGATCAAGGTGGTGGCCGCCACCGCCAACGTGCCGACCCACCCATTGCCGTGCCCAGCCAACCTTGCCTTGGGCCTGGCAGCCACCTCGCGCGCGGCCAACGCCATCATCACGGCTACGACCAGAGCGGTGAGCCAGGGCGCGGCATGCGCGAACACCACCCGCAGGATATGGCCCACCAGCAGCAGCTGCACAACGGTGCGCACCGCCGCCCACAAGACCTGCCGCTGCAGGTTCAGCCGCAGCGCAAAAGAAATCGCCGCGCACAGCAGCACCAGGCAAGACGCGATCACCAGATCCAGCGCCTGCAACTTGATTACGTCCATAAGGGCTCCAGTCTGCCCGCTTCCATCCGCCAGCGGCGCCGCGCCAGACGCTGCGCCTGCTCGGGGCTATGCGTCACCATCAGGATCGCCGCGCCGCCGTCCAGATAGCGCTGCAGCGCCGCCTCGACACGCCCGGCCGCCGCCTGGTCCAGCGCTGCCGTTGGCTCGTCCAGCAGCAGCACGCGCGGCGCCTGCGCCAGTGCGCGCACCAAACCCAAGCGCTGGCGTTCGCCCGTGGAAAGCTCGTGCACCAAGCCATCCAATTTTTCCGCAGGCAGCCCTAGCGTCTGCATCAAGCTCTGGGCTTGCGCGCGGTCCGTGAAGTGCGGCGCGACATGGTCGTCCCACCAGCCCGCTTCGGCCTGGCAGTACACCACCTTGCGCCGCCATTCAAACCCGCGCATCGCGGAGCGGCGGACGCCATCCAGTTCGACTTCGCCGTGGCCGGGGTCCAGGTCTGCCACCTGGCGCAGCAAGAGCGACTTGCCCGAACCGGAGGGCCCGCTGATGGCCGCGCATTCGCCTGCCGCGAGATCCAGGCTGACCGGGGACAAGCGCTGGCTATAGACACCGCGCAGCCGCAGCACGGGGGCAGCTTCAACCATGCGCGCGGCCCTCGCGTGCGCCTTCTGAATGGGCTGGGGACAAACCGGACCTCCTTTTCGACAGGACTGACGCACGATAACCCGCAAAGCACGTCGGCGGCCTCCCGCCATCTAGAGAATAGAAAAACTATTCTCTAAACAAAGAACTAATCGTTTCCGAATTGAAACTTCAATGCATACCATTCCTGATCTTTCCGGATGCGTGTTTAGCGCAACTACATCGATCACCTGAATGGACCCTATGTCTCAGCATTCCGAATCCCCTCGGGCCCGCAGGGCGGCCAATCGCAGGCTCGCATTGGCCACCCTGCTTGGGCTTGCCGCGATCGGCGGCCTGTATCTCTATGACGCCCAGCGCAAGGCCGCCATCGCGGCGCAAACGGCCGCGGTTGCCGACCCGGCGCCCGTGCCCGTCGTCGTCGCGCTCGCCCGCAGCCAAACGGTGCCGCAGCGCTTGCAGGCGATCGGCACCGTGGTTGCGGACCAGCAAGTTCTCGTCGCGTCCGAAATCTCCGGCCGCATAACGGCAATCCACTTCGCAAGCGGCCAGCATGTGACGGCAGGGATGCCGCTGGTGCAATTGAACGACGGGCCCATTCAACGCGAATTGGAGCGTCACCGCGCCTCGGCCATGCTGGCCCGAGCCAATCTGGCGCGCGCCAAGCGTCTGCACGGCCAAACCATGTCCAGCGCCGAATACGAGCAGCATGTGGCCGCCTACGCCCAATCGCGCGCCCAGGTCGCCCAAAGCGAGGAGGACGCCGCGCATCGCCTGGTGCGCGCGCCCTTCACCGGAACCCTGGGGCTGCGTCAAGTCAATCTGGGCCAGTACGTCGAGGCGGGAACGCCATTGGCCACGCTGACCGATACGCGCGTGCTGCACGTGGATTTCACCTTGCCGGACCGGCACCGGTCCGCCCTGCTGCTGGGCCTGGACGTCTCCATCGCCAGCAGCGCCGGCGCGCCGCTGGCCGGCAAGCTCACCGCCATTGATCCGCAAGGAAACGCCGGCGATCGCACCGTACAGCTGCGCGCCACGCTCGGCGCCGATGCGGCGGGAACGTTGTGGCCGGGCGCCTACGCGCCTGTCACCGTGACGCTGCCCTCCGCACCCGTCACGATCACCGTGCCCGCCGCCGCGGTGCAAAGCAGCTTGTCCGGCGACACGGTCTTTGCCGTGCAAGGAAGCGGCAAAGATGCCCGCGCCCGCTTGATCTCCGTGCAGACCGGCGCGCGCCAGGATGGCGTTGTCGCGCTGTCGGCCACCGCACTGCGCGACGGAGACCTGGTCGTCATCGCCGGCCAGTTGAACATCCAGGACGGCTCCCCCGTCCTGGCGCGCCACGCCGACTGAGTCCGCCATGCCATTCACTGACTTCTTTATCCGCCGCCCGGTCCTGACAACCGCTTTCGCCCTGCTGATCGCATTGGTCGGCCTGCGCGCGCTCTTCGACCTGCCGCTGCGGCAGTACCCGCGCATCGAAAGCGCCGTCATTACCGTCACCACGGAATACCCGGGCGCATCCGCCGACCTGATGCAGGGCTTTGTCACCACCACGCTTGCGCAGGCCGTCGCAACCACGCAGGGCGTGCAATACCTGACCTCGTCGTCCGACCAGGGCCGCAGCACCATCAACGCGTACCTGCGCCTGAACGCCAACTCCGACACTGCGCTGACCGAAGTCCTGGCAAAGGTCAACGAAGTGCGGTATCTGCTGCCCGACGACGCCTATGATCCGGTGGTGCAACGCCAGTCTCCCGGCGCGATCGGCGTGGTCTATGCGGGATTCACTGCGCCCGAGGGCCAACCGTTGACAGGCATCACCGACTACCTGATGCGCGTCGCCCGTCCCATGCTGACCACAGTCGACGGCGTAGCCGCGGTGAACGTGCTGGGCGCTCAGGCGCTGTCGATGCGTATCTGGCTGGACCCGCTACGCATGGGCGCCCATGGCATCACGGCGGCCGATGTCGAATCCGCGCTGCGGAGCAACAACTACCAGGCGGCGCCGGGCCAGTTGCGCGACGCCCTGGTGGTCAGCAACGTGCGGGCGGACACCAGCCTGAACAGCGTCGAGGGCTTCCGTGAACTCGTCGTCAAGCGAGGCGCCAGCCTGGTGCGGCTGCAAGACATCGCAACCGTGGAAATCGGCGCCCAGAACCGCAACCAGATCGCCGGCATGAACGGCGAACCGGCCGTATACCTGGAAGTCATGGCGACGCCCGGCGGCAACCCGCTGACGATATCCCGTGAAGCCCGCCGCATTCTGAACAGCCTGGACCTGCCGGCCGGCGCCAAGATGGCGATCCCCTACGACGTCACGGTCTTCATCGACGCCGCGATCGGCAATGTTCTGGGAAAGTTCGGCATCGCGAGCCTGGAGGTCGTACTGGTGATCTTCATTTTCCTGGGCTCGTTGCGCGCTGTGGCCGTACCGGTCTTGAGCATCCCGCTGTCCTTGCTAGGCGCGGCGGCGATCATGCTGGCGCTGGGCTACAGTCTGAACCTGCTGACGTTGCTGGCAATGGTGCTTGCCATCGGCCTGGTCGTGGACGACGCGATCGTGGTGGTGGAAAACGTGCACCGGCGCATGGAAGAAGGCGAGTCCCCGCGCGACGCCGCCATCCATGGCGCGCGCGAAATCGTCGGTCCGGTGCTGACTATGGCCGCGACGCTGGTCGCCGTGTACGCGCCGCTGGGGCTGATCGGCGGTCTGACAGGTGCGTTGTTCAGCGAGTTCGCCTTCACGCTGGCCGCAGCCGTCTGCGTGTCCGCCGTCGTCGCCCTGACCGTGTCGCCCATGGTGGCCTCCAAGCTGTTGCGCCGGCAAGCGCCCAGCCGCTATGCCGTTGCCGTGGAGCACGCCACCGCAAAACTCATCGGCGCGTATGACCGCTTGCTGGGCCGCGTCCTGCGCGACACCCGGCTCACCCTGCTGGTCGGCGCCGGCGTGCTGGCCAGCCTGCCTATTCTGTTCAACGGCCTGCAATCGGAACTGGTGCCCGCCGAAGACCAGGGCGAAATCATTGTCGACATGAAGGCCCCCCAAGCCAGCAGCCTGGAGTTCCTGGAAGGCGAGGCCAAACGCGTGGAGGCCGCGCTGCTTGCGTTGCCGGAAGCCGCCAACGTGTACATGGTGTCCGGCATGGGCGGCGCGCTGAACAAGGGCTGGGCGGGCGCGATGCTGACGCCTTGGGCCGACCGCAAGCGCGATGCCGCCGCCATCATGGCCGACCTGCAAGCCGCCTTGCCTGGCATAGAGGGCATTGCGGGATCCGCCTTTCTGCCCGCGCCCTTGCCCGGGTCCGTCGGCGGGTTCCCGGTGCAATTCGTGGTGTCTTCCCCCGCCGGTCACCAAGCCGTCTACGAGGCCATTGAGAAGGTCAAGGACGCTGCGCGCCGCAGCGGAAAGTTCGCCTTCGTGGACTCCGACCTGATCTTCAGCAATCCCGCCACGCTGGTGCGGATAGACCGACCCAAGGCCCACGACCTGGGCCTGAGCATGAAAGAGATCGGCGACACGCTGGGCCGCCTGGTCGGCGAATCCTACGTCAACCGCTTCGGCGCCCAGGGCCGCTCGTACGACGTGATTCCGCAGGCGCCGCGCCACTTGCGCCTGACAGCCGAATCCTTGGACCTGTTCCACGTACGCACGGCCAGCGGCGGGCACGTGCCGCTATCGACGGTCGTCTCACTGGAAAATGGCGTCGAAGCCAATGCGCTGACGCAATTCAACCAGCTCAACAGCGCCACGCTGGTCGCCGTCCCCGCGCCCGGCGTGCCCTTGGGGCAAGCCGTCGGCTTCCTGCAAGGCGAGGCCGCCAGCCTGCCCGCCGGGTTCCAGACCAGCTTCTTGGGCGAATCGCGCCAGTATCTGGAGGAGCAAGGCGGTTTTGCCCTGACTTTCGCCTTTGCACTGGTATTCATTTTCCTGGTCCTGGCCGCGCAATTCGAAAGCGCGCGCGACCCGCTGCTGATCCTGACCACGGTTCCACTCGCCGCGTGCGGCGCATTGGCAGCCATGTTCTTCGGCTTGGGAACATTGAACATCTACACGCAGATCGGACTGGTCACGCTGATTGGCTTGATCACCAAACACGGCATCCTGATTGTGGAGTTCGCCAATGTCGAGCAACGGACCAAAGGGCGGGACCGCGTGCAGGCTGTGCGTGCCGCGGCGGCGACCCGCATCCGCCCCATCCTGATGACCACGGCAGCCATGGTGGGCGGCCTGATGCCGCTGCTGTTCGCGAACGGAGCCGGCGCCGGCAGCCAGCGGGCGATCGCCACGGTCCTTGTGGTCGGACTGCTGGTGGGCACGCTGTTCACGTTGTTCGTGCTACCGGCCGTTTACGCCCGGTTCGGCCGAGACCTATCCGGCACGTCCGCCGCGGCCCGCCCGGACCGCGCCGCTGCCCCCACTCCCGCTTTGCCCGGAAACCCCTGACATGCCTTCCCTCTTCCTTTCCCCGCCACTCCGCCTGACCCTTGGGCTGGCGGCGCTGGCGCTGGCCGGCTGCTCCCTCCCGCCCGCTTACATGCCCGACACCGGCGCGGTTCCATCGCACTACAAACAGTCGCAGGCTGACCTGGATGGCCCCTGGCAACCGGCATCGCCAGCCGACGACGTCCTGCGCGGCGCATGGTGGAACGTCTTTCAAGACCCCGCACTGAACGCGCTGCAAGCCGCGGCGCAAGATGCCAATCCGACGTTGCAAGCCGCCTACGCGAGATTGCAGCAGTCGCGCGCCCAGCATCGCCTGGCACGTGCCTCGCTGTTTCCAAGGCTGGACGTCGGGTTCGGCCCAACGCGGCAGCGGGAGTCCCCCGCGTCGCAAGGCGCGCCCGATGACGGGAACGCCGCGCATTCGACGCTGTGGCGAACCGAGGGCGCGGTGGCCTACGAAGTCGACCTGTTCGGCCGCGTGGCATCGACCATTAGCGCGGCTGCCGCCGACATGGACCAGATAGGCGCGCTGTACCGCCTGATCTTGCTGGCCCTGCAGGCCGACCTCGCCGATGCCTATTTCCTGATCCGCGAGCTGGACGCGGACCTGTGCGTCTACCAACGCACGCTTGCGCTGCGGGAACGCAGTTATCAGTTGAGCCGCATCCGCCATGAAGGCGGCGACGCAGACGAGCGGGATGTCGCCCGCGCCCGGCAAGAGTGGGAAAGCGCCCGCGCCGACGCCTTGGGCGCAGAGCGGCAGCGAGCGAATGCCGAACACGCGCTGGCCGTCCTGATCGGCAAAGCGCCCGCCGACTTCAGTTTGCCGCGCTCTCCCCTGACCCGCATCGCCGTTTCCGTGCCGGCCGGCTTGCCGTCTGCCCTGCTGGAACGCCGGCCGGACATCGCCGCCGCTGAACGCGCCATGGCGGCAGCCTACGCCCGCGTCGGCGCGGCCCGGGCGGCATTCTTCCCCAGGCTGGAATTGACAGGAGCGGCCGGATTCGAGTCCGCCGACCTGAGCCAATTGTTCCAATGGTCCAGCCGGACCTTCCTGCTGGGTCCATTCCTGGGCACCGCCCTGACGCTGCCCGTTCTTGATGGCGGCAAGCGCCAGGCCGGCATCGACGTGGCGCAGGCGGTCCTGGAAGAAGAGACGGCCCGCTACCGCGAGACGCTCCTCAATGCGTTCAGGGAAGTCGAAGACAACCTCGCCTCCCTGCGCCTGCTTGCCCCCCAGCAGGCGGCGCAAGACAACGCCCGACAGGCGGCCGAACGGTCTGCCGAGTTGTCCCGTCTGCAATATGAAACCGGCACCCATACGCAATTGGACGTCATCGAAGCGGACCGGACGCTGTTGCAGCAAGAACTGGCCACCGCCAGGCTGAACGGAGAGCGGGCGCGTGCCACGGTGCGGTTGATCCGCGCCTTGGGCGGCGGCTGGGACACGCCGCTGCCCGGCGCACCGGCCGATTCCGCCGCCCGCGCGATGGTCAGTGCGCCGCCAGCATCGAACGCTCTGGCGCCGGCTCCGCCGCTTCGGCCTTCACCCAATCGATGAACGCCTGCACTTCCGGCCGGGCTACAGCATCCTGCCGGCTGACGATGTAGTACGCAAAACGCGCGGGCCACGGGCGGTCCAGCGCCAGCGCCAGCCGGCCCGATTCGATGTCTTCGCGCGCATGCGTGTCTTGCACCAGGGCAATGCCCTGGCCGGTGCCGGCGGCGCGCAGCAGTAGCAGGTCGTCTTCAAAGCTTGGGCCTCGTTGCGCATCGGCACCGGCGTCCACGCCATGCGCCTGCAGCCACAGCGCCCAATCGGCGCGGTCGGAATCCTGCAACAACGGGTATTTCAGGCAATCCTCGGCGGACCGGATGGCCGGGCCTTGCGCCAGCAGGGCTGGACTGGCCACCGGCAACAGCACGGGCGTCATCAGCCTGAACGTCGACAAGCCCGGGTAATGCCCCAGGCCATGACGCAACGCGACGTCGATGCGGTCGCGCTTGAAGTCCACCAGCTTGGACGACGCTTCCACCCGGACCTCGATATCGGGATACAGCGCCGAAAACCTGCCGATGCGCGGCACCAGCCAGGACGATGCGAACGACGGCACCGTGCTGACGGTCAGCGTGCGCTGGGCCCCGTGGGATTCCAGCAGCGACAGCGATTTTTCGATCTGGTCGAAGGCGCGCAGCAACCCTGGATAGGCGCTGGCGCCGGCCAGCGTGAGCCGCACGCCATGACGCTCGCGCACGAACAGCGCCAAACCCAACCGGTCTTCCAGCAGGCGGATCTGCTGGCTGACGGCGCCCGGCGTCACGCCCAAGGCCTCGGCGGCGGCTTTGAGGCTGCCCAGGCGCGCGGTCTCGGTAAAGGCTCGCAAGGCAAGCAATGGCAGCACCGCACCCATGACGAATTCCTTTAGAAAAACTAACTTCTTATTTCGGCAAGAATATCATAGACAGCGAATAAAAACGCCAGTTCTATGGAAGCTTCCTGATCTCCAGAAAGATAGTCAGACTAAAATCAAAACAGCCCGCTCGAAGGCGGGCTGCTTCCGGCGACGCCAGGCCGCAAGCGGCCATACCATCAAAGCATATGCGCCAGGAATTCCCGGCTGCGCGCATGCTGCGGCGCCCGGAAAAACTCCGCGGACGGCGCCTCTTCCACGATGCGGCCTTCATCCATGAAAATGACGCGGTGCGCCACTTCACGGGCAAAGCCCATTTCGTGCGTGACGACCAGCATGGTCATGCGCTCGTCGGCCAACTGCTTCATCGTGCGCAACACTTCGCCGGTCAGTTCAGGATCCAGCGCGGAAGTGGGCTCGTCGAACAGCATGATGTCGGGTTCCATCGCCAGCGCGCGGGCAATCGCCACGCGCTGCTTCTGGCCGCCCGACAGGCGTGTGGGATAGTTGTCCCGCTTATTCAGCAGGCCGACCTTGCGCAGCAGTTCTTCCGCTTTGGGAATGATCTGCGCCTTCGTCATGCCCTTCACGGTGATCGGCGCTTCGATGATGTTTTGCAGCACCGTCATGTGCGGAAACAGGTTGAACGACTGGAACACCATGCCCATCTTGCGGCAAATGCGGCGCACATCGGCGTCGCTGGCGTACTGGCTGCGGCCGCCGTCAACCGCGCGGGCCATGACCTCGCCTTCGACCTCGATACTGCCTTCGTCGATGGTTTCCAGGTGGTTCAGGCAACGCAGGAACGTGCTTTTGCCCGACCCCGACGGGCCGATCACCGCCACGACTTCACCTTGGCCCAGCGTCAACGACACCTGATCCAGCACGCGGTTCGAGCCGAACGACTTGTTGATGTTGCGGGCCTGGATCATGACCGGGCGCGCGCCCTGGGCGTCAGCGCCGGACGACGGATTACTGATCATATTTGGCATAGCGCTTTTCCATGTGCTGGAAGAACCACGTCAACACCAGCGTCATGAGGAGATAAAAGGCGGCGGCGACCAGGAAAGGCGTCGTCGTGAAATCACGCTGCACGATGCCGCGCGCCGTCCGCAGGATGTCGTTCAGTGCCAGCACGTAGATCAGCGACGTATCCTTCACCAGCGTGATGGTCTCGTTGCTCATGGGCGGCAGCACGCGCTGCACCATCTGCGGCAGGACAATGCGGCGCAGCGTTTGCAGATAGGTCATGCCCAGCACCTTGCTGCCTTCGTACTGGCCACGGTCCACCGATTGGATGCCCGCCCGGAAGATTTCGGCGAAATACGCCGCGTAGTTCAGCGCGAACGCCACCACGGCCGCCGGAAAGTCTGGCAGGCGAATACCGATCACAGGCACGAACGGCAACGCGAAATAGATGAACAGCATCTGGAGCATCAGCGGCGTGCCGCGCATCAGCCAGATGTATCCGTTGACCAGCTTGCTCAGCAGCGGCCATTTTGAAATTCGCGCCAGCGCCAGCACCAGCCCCAGGGGCACGGCCAGGGCCAAGGTGATGAAAAACAGCGTCAAGGTCACTTTCGCGCCTTCCGCCATAGGCCCCAACAGGGAGAGTACGTAGTCCATTCAGTGGGTCGCGCCGCTTGCGGCAAGAGGATTCATGAGCAAGCCCGCCTGGCGCCAATGCGCGGCAGCGGGCTGCGGGGACAGCAAGAGGCAAGCGCTCGGGCCGGCTGGCCGCAAGCGCCACGCCTTGCTTACTTGATGATGTTGGCGCCGAACCACTGGGTCGCGATGCGGCCGGCGGTGCCGTCCTGCTTCATCGAATCCAGCGTCTTGTCCAGCTTGCCCAGCAATTCGGTGTCGTCTTTCCGCACGCCGACGCCGTAGTCTTCCGTGCCGAAGTTCTCTTCCAGCACGCGGTATTCGCCCGCGCGCTTGCTGATCAGGTAACGGCCCACGACTTCGTCCACGACGATGGCGTCCAGGCGGCCGGCAGCCAGATCCATCAGGGCCGTCACGTTGTCACCGAACTTCTTGACTTCCTTGATCTGCGCGGCGACCGGATCCTTGGCGATGGCGTCGGTGGCGCTGCTGCCGTCCTGCGCGCCGACGGTCTTGCCGGCCAGGTCGGCCTTGACCTTCACCGGCGACGCATTGCCGACGATGATGATCTGGTGGTTGGCCATGTACGGCGCGGTGAAACTGATGTTCTTCTTGCGCTCTTCGGTGATGGTCAGGCCATTCCAGAGGACGTCAACGCGCTTGCCGTTGAGTTCGGCTTCCTTGGCGCTCCAGTCGATTGGCTTGAATTCCACTTCGATGCCAAGGCGCTTGCTGGCTTCCTTGGCCATGTCGATGTCAAAACCGACGATCTGATTGCTCGCATCACGAAAACCCATGGGCGGGAAATTGTCGTCCAGGCCCACCACGACCTTCTTGGCGGTGGCCGGCGTTTGGGCGCCAGCGGTCGACTTGGCGTCGTCGCTGGGGCCGCAGGCGGTCAGCATCGTGGTTGCGGACACGAGAAGAACAGCAGTCAGTTTTTTCATAGTTATGGGTGCGCCGGGCGCAAGAATGAAGAAGCCGGAATGGCGGGACAATCAGCCGCGAGCCGCCATTTTAGCGTCACTGCGCAACGGGGTCGCAGAACGCCGCCCTGGCGCCGCTGCGCGACAACCGGCGTGCGCGCCGTTCGCCTCCGCATTGAGATATCGGTAAATTCCGATATAATCTGCGCATGGATCTGCTCGAAATATTCAAAGCCCTCTCAAACCGTACACGCCTTGAAATCTTGAAAGGTTTGAAGAACCCTGCGAAGAACTTCCCTCCCCAAGACGAAGGTGACGTTCTGACGGTGGGCGTCTGCGTCAGCAGTATCCAGGAAGGCGTCGGACTGTCGCAGTCAACGGTGTCTGACTATCTTGCCACGCTGCAACGGGCGGGCTTGGTTGAAGTCCGGCGCATCGGTCAGTGGACCTACTACAAGCGGAACGAAGCGGCCATCAAGGCGCTTGCGGAGGTCATCGGCAAAGAGCTGTGATTTTTTTTACCCTTTTACATCGGTATTTCCCGATATCTCTTTTTAACGAAACAAGGATGTTCAATGAAAGCGATCGTACTGAAGTCATTTGGCGGCCCGGACTCGTTTGAACTTTGCGACGTGCCCAAACCGGTGCCCCGCGCGGGGCAGGTTCTGGTCCGGGTCCATGCAACCTCCATCAATCCGTTGGATTACCAGGTTCGACGTGGCGACTATCGCGACTTGGTGCCGCTGCCGGCTATCACCGGACACGATGTCTCGGGCGTTGTCGAAGCGGTCGGGCCGGGCGTGACCGCCTTTTCTCCCGGAGACGAAGTCTGGTACACCCCGCAGATCTTTGACGGGCCTGGCAGTTATGCCCAATACCACGTGGCGGCCGAGAGCATCGTCGGGAAGAAGCCGCCCTTGCTGAGCCATCTTGAAGCGGCAAGCCTGACCTTGGTGGGCGGAACGGCGTGGGAAGCGCTGATCGTGCGTGCGGCGCTACGAGTGGGGGAAAGCATACTGATCCATGGCGGCGCGGGCGGAGTGGGTCATGTCGCGATCCAGCTTGCCAAGGCAGTGGGCGCCAAGGTGTTCACGACCGTGCGCGAGGCAAACATTGAGTTCGCACGAAGTGTGGGCGCCGATGTGGTCATCGACTACGAGAAAGAGGATTACGTCGACGCCATCCTGCGGGAAACGGGTGGGCGCGGCGTCGATGTCGTGTTCGATACCATCGGCGGCAACACCTTGTCGCGCAGCCCCGACGCGCTGGCGCAACTTGGCCGCGTTGTCACGATCGTGGATATTGCCGAGCCACAAAACGTCATCCAGGCCTGGGGCAAGAACGCCAGTTTTCACTTTGTTTTCACAAGACAAAACCGCGGCAAGCTGGACGAACTGAGCACGTTGGTCATGCGCGGCCAGTTGCGGCCGCACGTGGGCGCGGTCTACTCGCTATCTGACATGGGGCTCGCCCATGCCCGGCTGGAGCGGCCCAATCACGGCGTTCAAGGAAAAATCGCGATTGCGGTGGAGCCGTCGGCGCATCTCGCCGGCACGCGCCTTTAACCCTTGAAAACACGGCAAAGGCACGCCACGCGCCGCTTAAGACAAGCATGCTAGGCTTGCCCGTTCACTTCGGAAGCCAGCATGCCATTCCCTGTCAAAGACCGTGGCGCAGCCCTTGCCCTTGTGGCGAAGGCCCGCGCATGACGCCCGCCATCCGTATCGGCCCCTTGGTCATCCCCTCTGAATTGGCGGTACTGATCGCCGCCATCGCCGTAGGCCTCCTGGCCGCGCGGCTGCTGAACCGGCAACGAGACACCGCAAACGAAGTCAGCGCCCTCTTGTGGCAGGCACTGATTGCCGGTTTGCTGGTGGCCCGGCTGGCTTTCGTCTGGCAATACCGCGACCACTATCTGCCCGACCCCATCAAGATGCTGGACGTGCGCGACGCGGGTTGGAACGGCGTGGCCGGCTTGGCGGCCGCGTGGCTCTATGCCGTCATCGCGATGTTCCGGCGCAGCTTGCCGCGCGCCGCGATGCTGGGCGGCTTGGTGCTGGCAAGCGCGGTCTGGTTTGGTGGTGGCCGCTGGCTGGCGCCCACGCCGCAAGCGCAACCGGCGCTGGCCGCCTTGCCGGTGCAGCAGATCGACGGAGCGCCCGCCGCGCTGTCCGCCTTTCAAGGCAAACCCACCGTCATCAATCTGTGGGCCAGCTGGTGCCCGCCCTGCCGGCGTGAAATGCCAGCATTTGCCACCGCGCAGGCAGCCAACCCGGACGTCAACTTCGTGTTCCTGAACCAGGCCGAAGCGCCCCCTGTCGTGGCGAAGTTCCTGGAACAGCACGCCCCGTCCCTGCACAACGTGCTGTTGGACGCGGCGGGCGAAGCGTCGCGCCAATTCAGCAATCGTGGCCTGCCCGCCACGCTGTTCCTGGATGCCCAGGGCCGGCTGGTGGATCTGCGCGTGGGTGAACTGTCGACCGCATCGCTGGCTCAGCGCCTGGAATCCCTCCAGGCGGCGGACAAGGTCAACTAGACCGCGCGGAATCCGGCAACGTCCATGCCCACGGCAATGGCCGGCCCTGCGACTGGCGCTCGAACAGGCGCAGGCGCTGACCGATATGCGTGGGCATGTCTTCCAGACGCAGCACCAGGACTGGCCCGTCAGGCAGCGCGCGGGCCGTGCCGATGATGGCGGGTGCCGCGTCGTCTGCCTTGGCAGGCATGACGGTCCATGCCTGAAGTTCGGCGTAGTCCACCGCGACCGGCTGCGCCTGCGCTTGATCTTGCCCGCAAATGGGACACCATAGCCGCGCGGGATACACGCGATGGCCGCATTCGCGGCATTGAATGACATTCAGGCTCATGCGTTCTCCCGGGTCAGCACGGCGGCGTTGGCGCACATGCCATAGCGCAGTTGCACCATGCCGTAACCCGTGACCACGCCGTGGCGCAGGCCGCGCAGTTGGCGCCCGCCCGCTTGCCCCAGCAACTGCCGGCACACCTCGACCAAGCCATGCATGCCGCCCGCCGTGCCAGCCTGTCCGGCCGACAGTTGCCCACCCGCCGTGTTGACGGGCAAATCCCGAGTCGCCAATCGGCGCGCGATAAATCCCGGCAGGTCGCCCGCGCTGGCCAGGCCCAGATCGCACAGCTGCGCCAATGCCATGGCCGGGTAGTCGTCGTACACGCTGATCACGTCCATGTCCTCGGGCCCCAGACCTGCGCGCTGCCACAACGCGGGGGCAAACGCGGCAATACCGGTTTCCAGCCCATCGCCATCCTGCTGATCGTTGTTGTAGCGCGCATCGCTAGCCACCAGCCGCACGCTCACGCCTTGCGGCCGCGCACGCAACACCAGCGCGCTGGCGCCGCTGACGACCGGCACGCAATCCAGGCGGCCCAACGGCGGCGCCACCAGTGGCGCGTCCAGATATTGCGCCAGTGTCAAGGGCTGGCGGTAGGCCGCATTGGGATTGTCGGCAGCCCATTGGCGTTGCGCCACGCACAGCGCGCCATAGTCTTCGCGGCGCAGCCCGGTGCGGGCCATCTGGCGCTGCGTCAGCATCGCAAACAAGGGGTTGGGCCCTTCACAGCCCAGTGGACTCAGATAGTCTTGCGCGCTGCGGTTGTAGCCGCGCACCAGCCCGGCGAAATCCGCGCCGGTGAAATGGTCCCCCGACACCAGCACGATCGTTTCGGCCTGCCCCGCTTCCAGCGCCAGCCACGCTTGGCGCAGTAAATTGATGGCACTGGCGCCGCCCATTTCATCCTGCATGCACCAGTTCAATCGCAGGCCCAGCCGCCAGCCCAGATCAATGGCGCGATCCGGGCGCAGCGTGAATGACGCCACGCCCAGGCCGTCCACCTGCGCGGGCGTCAGGCCAGCATCACGCAACGCACCGCCGATCGCCTGAGCCATCAGCCCGGCCGTGCTGCAACCCGGATCAGGATGCCGCAGCGCGGGCGTTTCACCCACGCTGACGATGCCAGGCCTGAGAGCCTGCGTCATTGCGTGTCCTGCTTGGGCGGTTCGCGCGTCAGCAGCAAGGTAATGACGGTGACGGCCGCCATGCCCACCAGGAACCACGCGACCGGCGTGGCCGATTCATACTTGCGCAACAGGGCCATGGCGATCAACGGCGACAGGCCGCCCGCGAACACCGACGCCAGTTCGTGCCCCAGCGCCAATCCGGTGTATCGGACTTCCGCCGGGAACAGTTCCGCAAAATACGCGGGCTGCGTGCCGATCATGGCGGCATGGCACACCGTGTTGCCCAGGAAGAAGGCCAGGAAGATCCATAGCGGATCCTTGGTCTGCACCATCCAGAAAAACGGAAACGCCACCACCACCAAGCCCGCCGAACCAATCAGGTACACGGCGCGTCGTCCGATGCGGTCGGACAGATGCCCAAACCACACCAACGTGCCCAATTCAATGAACATGGACGCCAGCACGCCGCCCAGCATGACGTCATTCGGAATGCCCAGGAACTTGCCATAAGCCAACGCAAACGCCAGGAAGATGTATGAACCGCCGTTCTCGGCCACCCGCAAACCCATGGCCGTCAACACCTGGCGTGGATAGCGGCGGAAGACTTCCACCGCGGGCATGCCGCGCTTGGCCGTCTTCTTGGCCTGCACGAACTCGTCGCTTTCAGGGATGTGCTTGCGGATATACAGGCCCACGCCAAAGATCAGCACGCTAAGCAGGAACGGCAGGCGCCAGCCCCAACTCATGAAGGCTTCCTGCGGCAGCTGTTGCGCCAGCATGAAGATGGCCGACGACAGCACAAAGCCACCCGCCACGCCCAACTGGCTGAACGACGAGAAATAACCGCGACGCTTGCCGTCCACGGCTTCGCTGATCAGCAGCACGCCGCCGCCCCATTCACCGCCGGCCGCCGCCCCTTGCAGCACTCGCAACACCACCATCGCCACGGGTGCCCAAAAGCCGATCTGCTCGTACGTTGGCAACAGGCCAATCAGGAACGTGGCCACGCCCATCAGGCCCAGCGTCCATTCCAGCGCCAGCTTGCGGCCGTAGCGGTCACCGATATGGCCGAAGATCACGCCGCCCAGAGGACGCGCCAGGAAGCCCACGGCAAAACCCGCGAAGGCGCCCATCGTGCCCAGCAACGGATCGGTGCCCTTGGGAAAGAACAGTTCACCGAACACCAGGGCTGCCGCCGTGCCGTAGATGAAGAAGTCATACCATTCCATCGCGTTGCCCGCGACGGACGCCATGACCACGCGCCGGGTTCGCTTTCTTTTCGCCTCGTCGCCGGCGGACAACGCCGCCCCCTTGTATGCCATCGTCATTGCCGCCCCTTGGATTATTGATTGGATCAATGGCGCCTTAACGCGCCACGCGATAGCCGGCGGCGTCCCGGTCCCAGGTGTCGCCGGTGATACCTTCTTCCCGCAAGCGGAACTTGCGAACCTTGCCGTTTTCGGTGCGCGGCAAATCGTCCAGCACGCGCAGGTAGCGCGGCACCGCGAAGTACGGCATGCGAGGCTGGCAGAAATCCAGCAAGGCCGTGTGCGTCAGGGATTGCCCCGGTTTGTAGACCAGCGCTGCCATCACTTCGTCTTCGGCCAAGTCAGAGCGCACCGCGTAGACCGCCACGACGGCCACGGCGGGATGCGCCAGCAGCACTTGCTCGACCTCGTAGGACGAGATGTTCTCGCCCCGGCGGCGGATGGCGTCCTTCATGCGGTCAAGAAAGCGGAAGTAGCCATCGGCGTCGCGCACCACGCGGTCGCCCGTGTGGAACCACAGATTGCGCCAGGCCTCGACCGTCTTGTCGGGCATGCCGAAATAGCCGGTGGCGACCGCGAACGGCGGCGTCGCGCGCAACAGCAATTCACCGGGTTCGCCATCGGGCACGGGCGCGTCGTGTTCGTCCGCCACCATGGCGTCGAACTCCGGCGCCACGCGGCCCATCGCGCCGGCCCGTTGTTCCGCCAAGGTGCCGCCCAGCGCGAAATTGGTTTCAGTGGATCCGTAGCCTTCCAGCAGCGCGATGCCGGTGCGCTCGGTGAAGGCGGCGTGAAAGCGTTCGGGCACGCCCGGCGCCAGGGCGATGCGCGCGCGGTGCCGGCGTTCCGCCGCCGTGGGTTCATGCGCCAGCAGCATCGGCACCATGGCCCCCAACAGGTAGGTCACGGTGGCGCCGGTGGCTTCCAGCCGGTCGAAGTAGCGGCTGGCCGAAAAGCGCTCGTCGCAAATAATGGAGGCGCCGGTGACCAGCGCCTGGAAACAGGCGTTCAGCGCGTTTGTGTGGAACAGCGGCAGGCTGGTGTAGAGCACGTCGGCATCCGAGATCTCCAGATTGCGCGCCGCGATCCTGCCCCACCAATAGAACTGCGCATGCGGGCAGCACACGCCCTTGGACAAGCCCGACGTGCCAGACGTGTACAGGATGGCCAGCATGTCGCCTGGATGGATGTCGGCGGCGGCCGGCAGCGGCGCATCGGGTTGCCGGGGTAGCGGGATGGCGGGCGCGGGAAGACCATCAACGGCTGACGTCTCGTCCAGCAGCCAGATGGCGCGCAGGGCCAATGTGGAGGCGGGTTCCATGGCGGGCATGGACGCCAACGCCGACAGCGCCGGACAGGACGCCGCATCCGCCACCAGCAGGACGCATCCGCTGTTGGCCAGAATGTGCCGCAGCTGCATGCCGCGCGACGCGGTGTTGATGGGCACCACCACCGCGCCCAGCCACCCGCAGCCCAGCACCACGGACAGGAATTCGTGCCGGTTTCCCGCCATCAGGCCCACGCGGTCCCCGCGCGCCACGCCGGCGGCCGCCAAGCGTGCGGCCCAACCAGCGGCGTGTGCGGGCGCATCGCCAAAGCGCAAGGCGCCGCCCGGCGCCTGCACCCACAAGCGGTCGCCCAGACGGGCGCCCTGCTCCACCAACAATGACGGCAATGTCAACGCATGCATGGCGATGCTTCCCCGGTTGATCGGCCACTGCCTCGGTTGGCGCGGCTCTATGGAATTAGTCTAGGAATCAACTATTTATGTGTCAAATTTATGGGTATTATTTATCTTATAAATCAGACTCATACCAAGGGCATGCGTGGACTTTGATTTGAATCTCATGCGGGTTTTCCTGACCGTGCTGCATGAGCGCAGCGTGACCCGCGCGGCACAGCGGTTGAACCTCACACAGCCTGCGGTCAGCTATGCGCTGGCCCGGCTGCGCGAACGTTTCGACGACCCGCTGTTCGTGCGTACCGCCACGGGCATGCAGCCCACCCCGATCGCCTTTGCCTTGGCCGGCCCCATCGAACGCGGCATGAATAGCTTTGCCGAGGCCGTCAGCCTGCGGCAGCGGTTCGACCCCGCCACCAGCACGCGCTGCTTCCGGCTGTCCATGTCGGATATCGGCGAAATGGTCTTCCTGCCCTTGCTGATGGAGCGCGTGCATGCGCTGGCCCCGCGCTTGCAGATCGAAGTCGTGGAAATCGCCCTGGAACGCTTACCCCAGGCCCTGAAGGACGGCGAAGTGGACCTGGCCATCGGCAATCTGGCGGGCCTGGGACGCCACACCTGTCACGCCGACCTGTTCAGCGAACGCTATGCGTGCATGGGCCGGCGCGGGCACCCCGTGCTGTCGGCGGGCCTGACGCGCGGCCAGTTCAAGCGGCTGGACCATATCCTTGTGGCCTCGCGCGCCAGCGCCCACCGCCTGCTGGATGACGTGCTGGGCGAAGCGGGCCTGCACCGCCAACCTTATCTGACCCTGCCGCATTTTTCCGCCGCCGCCGAAATCGTGCGCCGTACCGACCTGACGGTGACACTGCCCTATCGGGCGGCCATCTGGTTCAATCGCGACAACGCCTTTGAGATCCGCCCCCTGCCCATTGCGCTGCCGCCCTTGTGCGTCACGGTGCACTGGCATGCGCGCTTTGAGAGCGACCCCGGCACGATGTGGCTGCGGCGCTTGGTCGAAGAAACCCTGGCCGACCGCAGCCCCGCCTGATTCGATCGATTCATGCAACAGACTCTGGAGAATCCGGGGATAGATCAGCGCATTTTCTGCAACTAGACTGGCTCCATTCTCACTTTCGTCCAGGAGCCTGCCATGTCCCTACACCCCTCTCTGCGCCGCCTGCTGCAAACCGCCGCGCTTGCCATGCTGATCGCCCCGGTCCATGCCGCCGGCACCGACCTGAAGCTGACCGCCTTCAATCCCGGCAACGATGCCATCTTCCCGGTGTCGTCGGTGTTGGTCAGCGGCCAGCACGACGCCATTCTGATCGACGCGCAATTCGGAAAATCGCAAGCCCAGAAGGTCGTGGACATCGTGCGCGCCAGCGGCAAGAAGCTGACCACCATTTACATCAGCCACGGCGACCCGGACTTCTACTTCGGCCTGGATACCGTGTTGGCGGCCTTCCCCGACGCCCGTGTCGTGGCAAGCGGCCCGACCGTGCAGCACATCAAGGAAACCGTGGACGGCAAGATGGCGTTCTGGGGGCCGAAATTGGGCGCCGATGCTCCGGCCAAGGCGGTCATTCCCGAAGTGATGCAAGGCAACACGCTGATGCTCGAAGGCCAGAAACTGGAGATCACCGGACTGGACGGCCCGCAGCCGGATCGCAGCTTCGTGTGGATCCCGTCGATCAAGGCCGTGGCCGGCGGCGTTGTCGTGTTCGGCAACCTGCATGTGTGGATGGCCGACACGCAAACGCCGAAGTCGCATCAGGACTGGCTGGCCACGCTGTCGCGCATTGATGCGCTGAAGCCCGCGATCGTCATCCCCGGGCACTATGCACCGGGTGCTCCGCAGAACCTGGAATCCGTGCACTACACGCAAGGCTACATTCGCGCCTTCGACACGCAAGCCGGCAAGGCCGCCGACAGCGCCGCCCTGATCGCCGCCATGAAGGCGCAGTACCCGCAAGCAGGTGGCGCCGCGTCGCTGGAACTTAGCGCCAAAGTCGCCAAGGGCGAAATGAAATGGTGATAAGCTGCGTCGGTGGCTATGGGAGTCCTTCCTTCTACCCCTAGAATCCTAGGGTTCCCGCTTTCCGCATCGCGCCTGCCATCGGCAGGCGTTTTCATTTCGGCCAGCACATGAACCCCATCTATCTGCGGCGCCGCTGCCGCCTGCTTCTGGACAAGATCCCACCGCCCGCCGACGTGCCGGACGGGTCCGTCACCGCCGTCGAACTGGCCGCGATCCAGGCGCAAGCTGAAGAGCTGGGGTATGTGATGTCCGATGCCGTGGTGGCCAGGCTGGCCGGATGGCCACTGCCCGCGGTGACGCAAGCCGGGCGCCACCTGTTGAAGACCCTGCGCGAGATGACGGGCGCGCACCGCCCGCATCGTCCGCTGTATCCCGATTTCCCTCGGCAGGTGCAGGGCCTGGACGACGCGCAGCGCTATCTGGACGCCGTTCACCATTACATGACCTTGCGCCGCATGCCGGGCGACGGTTCGCAACGTCCGCCGTTGTTCCATGGCCGCAGCCCACGGATCATCGAGCTGGGCAATACCGCCGAATGCGAAGCCATCTTCACCCAATTGGCGGCATCGGCGACGTCATTGTCGGAGATCGACCGCAGCGATCTTGCGTGGTACGTGAAACAGTACCGCGCGGATATCTTCCGGCTGATTCCCGCCACGATTTCTTTCAAGGAAAACCTGGCGTACCTGGGCGCGAACCTGATGCTGCACGTGCCAGGACCCGCCACTGACGCCTTCTTGCAGGAACGCCTGGACACCGCCACCGACGTGCTGCGGTTGGCCGTGGCGCTGGCCGGCGGCGATGCCTCGCTGGCCGTGCCGACGCGCTTTACGTCGTTGCCCCGGGCCCGCCGCAAGTTGCTGCTGAGCCTGATCGAACGCCACCCCAACGCCGCGCAAGACATGCAGCGCTGGAAGGAACGCTGGAAGCGCTTGGGCGAAACCCTGCACCCGGGCGAATTTTCCAGCCGCTACCCGCGCACCGCGGACGCCTTTGCGCTGCTGCGCAGCGGCAAGCCCGCCCCCACGTTCAATAGCGCGATCGAAGCCCTGCTGGAAGCCGGCCGCACCACCGACGCGGCCCAACGCCTGGCAAGCCGGCCGGGCGAGTTTGCCCGCCGCCTGGACCACTTGCTGCGCAGCGCGGCCGACCCCGCCCCCATCCTGGCGGAGTTTGCCCGCGTGGCGGACAGGGTATCCACGCCGGTGCTGCTACAGGTGCATACGCATGCCCTCCATCGGGATGCTCCCTCGGCGTTGCGCTCGTTCTACCCCAAGGGCGATGTGGCCAAGGTGTTTGCGATGCAAGATACCCGCGCGCCGCTACCCGCAGGCTGCGCCGATGCCGTCGCCACGCTTTGCCAGACCGCACTGCTGCAACGATTCTCCGCGCTGCCCCCGCTGGGCGACTGCTATGTCGACCCCGCGCTGCGCGATCACATGGCGCCCTTTGCGCAACGCGCGGCTTCGCGCAGCCTGCGCACGCTGTCGCGCGGCAGCAGCCTGCCCCTGCCGGACACTGCGTTCGTGCGGATGTTCCTGTGGTGGAAGAACGGCAATGGCCGCGCCGACGTGGATTTGTCGGCCGCGATGTTCGGCGCCGACTTCACCTTCATCGACGCCCTGACCTACTACCGGCTGCAAAGCTATGGCGCCTATCACAGCGGCGACATCGTGGACGCACCGCAGGGCGCCGCCGAATTCATCGATCTGGACCTGGCGCGTCTACGCGAACGCGGCGTGCGCTTTGTGGTGATGGTCTTGAATAGCTTCACCGAGCAGCCCTATTGCGACCTGCCCGAGTGCTTTGCCGGCTGGATGGCTCGCCAGGACGCAAATTCCGGCGAACCCTTCGAGCCGCGCACGGTGATGGACCGCGTGGACCTGGCGTCCAATACCCAGATCTGCCTGCCGCTGGCGCTGGACCTGCAAGATCGGCGCATGCGCTGGATGGACGTGGCATTGCGGGCACAACCGCGCTTGAACAATGTGGCCAGCAATCTGACGGGCGTGTCGCTGATGCTGCGATCGTTGATGACGCGCGCGCAGACCGACCTGCACACGCTCTTCACCCTGCACGCCCAAGCCCGCGGCCGGATCGTGGACGACGCGAAAGCGGCACGGACGGTGTTCAGCGTGGATCAGGGCATCACGCCGTTCGACACCGACCGCATCCGCGCCGAATTCCTTTAAGGCGGATCGTCAGCCCATCGCCGCCAGCATCAGGTCCAGGTTCTGCACGGCGGCGCCCGAGGCGCCCTTGCCCAGGTTGTCGAACACGGCGGTCAAGAGCACTTGACCCTGCTGTTCGTTGCCATACACCGCCAGGCGAAGATCATTGGTGCCATTGAGCACCTGCGGATCCAGATGCGTGTGGGCCGCTGCTTCCTCGCGATCAACCACCTGCACATGCGTCGTGCCGGCGTAGTGTTGTTGCAGGCAGGCGTGCAACTGCTGACTGGTCACGCCCGCAGGCAACAAGCGCAGTTGCAACGGGATGCTCAACACGATGCCCTGACGGAACGCGCCATAGGCCGGCACGAAGACAGGCCGGTGCGTCAGCCCCGCATGGCGTTCGATTTCCGGGGTGTGCTTGTGGGCCAGACCCAAGCCATACAGTTGGAACGCCGGTCCTTGCACCCCGCCGCCCCCTTCATAGGCATCGACGCTGGCGCGGCCGCCGCCCGAATAGCCGGACACGGCATGCACCACCGCAGGATAGTCGGCAGGCACCAGCCCCGCCTGGATCAAGGGGCGCAGCAACGCGATGGCGCCCGTGGGGTAGCAGCCGGGGTTGCTCACACGCTTGGCGTTGGCGATCAGGTCCGCCTGCCCGGCGCTCATTTCCGGAAAGCCATAGACCCATCCTTCAGTGGTGCGATGGGCCGAACTGGCATCGATGACCCGCACGGCCGGATTCACCACCGACGCCGCCGCCTGCCGCGCCGGTTCGTCCGGCAGACAGAGAATGGCCACATCACTGGCGTTGATCGCCTCGGCGCGGCGTTGCGGATCCTTGCGCTCGGCCTCGGGCAACGTCAGCAGGCGCAGATCGGTGCGGCCGTGCAGGCGTTCGTGGATTTGCAGGCCGGTGGTGCCTTGGTCGCCGTCGATAAAGACAAGAGGATGGGTCATGACGTGCTCCGTCGCGATAGGGATATAGGGGCTGTCGATTCAACAGGCCTCTATCATCGATCTGCACTGTACATAAGAAAAGTCGAATATCATGATCGTTAACTTCATCTTTTCTGAACGTCATAAGCATGCGCGAAATCAGTCTGGACCGTCTGCGCACCCTGGTGGCCATCGCCGACCTGGGTTCCTTCGCGGACGCCGCCCGCGCCCTGCATCTGGCGCCGCCCACCGTCAGCCTGCACGTCGCCGATCTTGAAGCGCGCGTGGGCGCCCCCCTGCTGACGCGCAAGCGCGGCCAGGTCCGGCCCACCGCCATCGGCGACACGCTGCTGGAACGCGCGCGCCGTCTGTTGGCGGAAGCCGATCAGGCGCTTGATGATGTGCAACGGCAGGTACAAGGCCTGTCCGGCCGCGTGCGGCTGGGCGCCTCCACGGGCGCCATCGCCCATCTGCTGCCGCAGGCGTTGGAAACGCTGGGCCTCCACCATCCGGGCATCGACGTGCAGGTGGCGGTGCTGACATCTCAGGAAACCTTGCAGCGCTTGACTGACGGCACCCTGGACGTGGGCTTGGTGGCCTTGCCGCAGCCTCCCATCGACGGCCTGGTGCTCAAGCCGTGGCGGCGCGATCCGGTCATGGCGTTCCTGCCTGCCGGCTGGCCCGCGCCAGCGCGCGTCACGCCCGCCTGGTTGGCCGATCGGCCGCTGATCCTGAACGACGCCACGACGCGGCTATCGCGTCAGACCGGCGAATGGTTTGCCACCGCTGGCCTGAACCCGCGCGCCCGTATCCAGCTGAACTACAACGACGCCATCAAGAGCCTGGTGGCCGCCGGCTATGGCGCCACCTTGCTGCCGCACGAAACCACGGCGCCGCAGCCCGATCCGCGCGTCGTCATGCGCCCGCTGCGTCCGGCGCTGTGGCGACCGCTGGGCATCGCGCATCGTGCGGAAAAGGTGGAGCGTGCCACGCAGCACGTACTGGACGTGCTGTGGGAATTACGTGCGGCCAACGGCGGGCGCGAGGCCAGCAGCGGCTAGCCCGTCAGGACGCGCGACGGAAATACGCCGTGCGCTGGCTTTCATCGCGCAATCGCCTCGCCCGGGAACGGAACAGATCCTTGCGGCCCACGATGCCCAGCAGGCGGCCACTGGCCCGATCCACGACCGGCACTCGCCCCACACCAGACAACGCCATGCGGTCGGCGATGCGGCTGGCCAATTCGTCGGGATAGCCGATGATCTGCTCGCGTCCGGCCAACGCCTGGACCAGCGTGCGCGTGTCATCTTGCGGATCCAGCGCCCAGGCCAGCGAATCCGCGCGCGTCACCTCGCCCACCACAACGCCTTGCGCGTCCACCACCGGATAGCTGGTGTGCACCGGCTGCAAGGTCGTGAAATGCGCAATGGCCTGGGCCACCGTCGTCGTGTCCGGCAACGTCTGCACCGGATGCGTCATCACGTCGCTGACCCGCAGCAGCTCGAACGGGTCCACATGGTATTCGCGGCTGATGTGATGGCCACGGCGGGCGATCTTCTCGGTCAGGATCGACCGCTTCAGCAGCAGCACCGTCACGCCATAGGCGAAGACGCTGGCGGCCATCACCGGCAGAAGCGCCCCGACGTTGCCCGTGAGTTCCACCGCGAACAGCGTGGCGGTCAACGGGGCGCGCATGGTGCCGCCCATCATGGCGGCCATGCCGACCAGCGCCCAGAAGCCCGGATCCGCCTGCGGCAGCCACGGCGTCGCCAGGGCGCCCAGCGCGCCGCCGAAGATCAGCAAGGGCGCCAGCACGCCGCCCGACGTGCCCGAACCCAATGAGATCGACCAGATCGCCACCTTGACCACCAACAGCAGCAACACCGCCTGGAATGCGAGGTCGCCTGCCAGCAGGTGCCGGATGTTGTCATAGCCCACGCCCAGCGCCGCCGGGTCGATCAGGCCGCCAATGCCGATGGCCAGACCACCCATCGCTGGCCACCACATCCAGTGCACCGGCAGCTTTTCAAACAGGTCCTCGGCCGCATAGACCAGCGACGTCAACACGCCCGAACCCAAGCCTGCCAGCACGCCAACCGCCGCGCACGCCAGCAGGTGCCCCGGCGTGAACGGCAAGGTGCCCGCATAAGCGAAGATCGGCCCGGCATCCAGGATGAAGGCGCGCGCGGCGGCGGCCACCAGCGCCGCCATCGCCACGGGCAGGAAGCTGCGAGGCTTCCACTCAAACAGCAGCAACTCCACGGCCAGCAGCACAGCGGCCAAGGGCGTCGAGAAGATGGCCGTCATGCCTGCGGCGGCGCCCGCCACCAATAGCGTCTTGCGCTCGCCGTCGTCCAGGTGAATGGTCTGCGCCAGCAAGGACCCGATCGCGCCGCCCGTCATGATGATGGGGCCTTCCGCGCCAAACGGCCCGCCCGTGCCGATGGAAATGGCGGAAGACACGGGCTTGAGCACGGCCACCTTCGGCTGGATGCGGCTCTTGCCGATCAAAATAGCCTCCATGGCCTCCGGAATGCCGTGGCCGCGGATCTTCTCCGATCCATATCGCGCCATCAGGCCGATGATCAGGCATCCCACCACGGGAATCGCAACGGACGCCAACCCCAGCTGGCCGTCGGTGATCGGCATGTCGGCAAACGAGAATTGGCCGTGATAGGCCAGGTTGGTACACAAGGCGATCAATCGCAGCAACCCCCAAGCGGCGGCGACGCTGGCCAGGCCCACGGGAATGGCCAGCGCCATCAGCAGAACGACACGCCGGTCAGTGGTGAAGTCGCCCAGGCGGATCGCCGCGCGCGCGGAAGCGGCCGGTTCAGAGGCAGGAGATAAAGACATGGAATATGGGAAGTCGAAGAGGGGCCAGGGAAAACACGCGGCGCTTTGCGCCAGGTCATTTATATCGTATCACGACATATATTAGAATCGGCAATGTGAAATTGAATCCGTCCCCCACTCCGCTCTCGCCCGCTGACTACGAACTGTTGGCCGACTTCCGCTATGCGTTGCGCACCTTCGCTGCATTCAGCGAAAGCGCTGCCGCGGAGCTTGCCCTGACGCCCCAGCAGCATCAGACCCTGCTGGCGATCAAGGGCACGCGCAAAAGCCCGTCCAACCGGCGTGGCCTGTATGTCGGCGAAATCGCCGACCGCCTGCTGATCCGCCCGCATACGGCGGCTGAACTGGTCGGCAGGCTGGCCAGGCTGGATCTGGTCAGCCGCGAGGCGGATCCCGAGGATGGGCGCCGTGTTGAAGTCGTGCTGACGCAGAAGGCCGAACGCTTGCTGGAGGATCTGTCGGCCTCCCACCTGGAAGAACTGCGCGCCATGCGTCCCCTGCTGAGCCGCCTGCTGACACGTATCGGCGACGACCCCGCCTGACCTCCTCGGGCATAAGCTCATCACTTCTGGTCAGCTTGCACGTGATAAATTGTCGTCCCGCGACATATTTCAAGCTCGCGAGGAGATCATTTTGAGCGTGGCAATCAAGCGCTGGCTGGGGTCATTCGCGCCAGCGCCCGTGGGCGTCAATGGACGCGAGAAACTCTACGGCGTGCTGGGCGCGCTGGTGGGGCTGTTCTGCACGGAATGGGTCGGCCGCCATGCGCTGGGCAGCGCAAACCCCTGGTTCATCGCACCGATGGGCGCGTCCGCCGTGCTGCTGTTCGCCGCCCCCGCCAGCCCGCTGGCTCAGCCGTGGTCGATCATGGCGGGGAATCTGGTGTCGGCCCTGATCGGCGTCTTCTGCGCCCAACTCATCCCCATTCCCGGCGTGGCCGCCGCTGCCGCCGTGGCGCTGGCCATCGGCGCCATGTTCAGCCTGCGCTGCCTGCATCCGCCCAGTGGCGCGGTGGCGCTGACGGCCGTGCTGGGCGGCCCGTCCGTCGCCAGCCTGGGCTACGGCTTCGCATTGTGGCCCGTGGGGCTGAATTCACTGATCCTGCTGTGCATCGCCGTCGTTTTCAACGGCGCGCTCAAGCGCAACTATCCGCGCCGCCACGCCGATGCCGCGCCCGGCCATCGCACGCGCGACGCGGCCCCCAGCACCCGCCTGGGCTTCAGCCGCGCCGATCTGGACGACGCCCTGCAACAGCGCGGCGAGCTGCTGGACATCAGCAAGGAAGACCTGGAAGAAATCGTGCTGGCGGCCGAACTGCGCGCCAGCCTGCGCCGCTTCGGCGACGTGTCCTGCGCCGACATCATGTCGCGCGATGTCGTCACCGTGCACGAGCAAGATCCGTTGGACTACGCGATTCGCCTGCTGGACAAGCACCGCCTGCAATCATTGCCCGTGCTGGATTCCGCCGGCCGATACGCGGGCATGCTGGACCAAAGCGATGTGCTGGCGCGCAAGAACCGTTTGACGCAGGCAACCGTGGACGGCGTTCCCGTGGCCGACCTGCTGGTGGCCGACTGCATGCGCAGCGAAGTGCCCTTCGCCACCCCCGAACTGCCCGTGATCGAACTGGCCCGCCCCATGTCCGACCGCCTGCACTGCGTGCCGGTGCTGGATGCCTCGCGCACCTTGCACGGTCTGGTCACGCAGTCCGACCTGGTGGCCGCGCTGCATCAGATGGCGGTGTCGGCCAGCTCCCAGGCGGGCGATACCACGGATACCCGGCAGCGCGCCGCCTGATCCCTCCGTAGCCCTACGGATTCCTGTCCGCGCTGGCCGCAAGGCATAATTTCAGACGTGAATCCCCTATCGCGCACGCGCGCCCTCTTCTGCTGGCTGGTCTTGTTCTGCTTGGGCGCCGCCTGGATCGCCCGCCAGGAATACGTGGACCAGTACGACCGCTTCTTCCAAAGCACCAGCATCGCCCAGCGCATGCTGAGCCAAAAGACGGTGCAGCATGAAGCCGTGCTGGCAACGCTGGCGGCGCTGTCGCACCCCCCCACCCCCGAACGCCTGTATCCCAGCCTGCAACCCGCCATGCCGCAATTGCTGGGGCTGGGCTATTTGGCCGATGGCGCCTGGGCGGGCAGCCTGCCGCCGCCGCCCGGCCTGCCTGGCGCCATTGAACGCGCCCGTCAGTTGAACCGCCCGGTGACGTTGCCCGTGGACGCCGCGCGGTACTGGCTGATCGCGCCGTCAAGCTGGAGCCTGCTGTTGGACGCGCGCCACCTCGTGCCCGCCACGGACTTTCCGCCCGGGTTGGCGAACCTGAGCCTGACCATTGCCCAGACGCCGCTGCGCTTGCTGGACAAGCAGGCCGCGGACGCCGTGGGGCTGACGATCACGCTGCAAAAACCGCTGGGCGCGGCCAGCCAGCCGTTCCAGATGCAAAGCACCCGTACATTGACGCCCGCCCTCTGGCCGTGGACGGCGTGGCTGGCCTGGGCCGTGGGCAGCGCGTTGCTGGTGGCGGGCGCCTTTGCCTGGCAGCGTTCACGCGCCGATGCGCGGCGTCAACAAGAGCAAGCACGCCTGGCCGCCATGGCGCGGCTAAGCACATTGGGAGAAATGGCGGCGGGCATCGCGCATGAGCTGAACCAGCCGTTGACCGCCATCCTGGCCCAGACACGCGCGGCCGAGCGCCTGCTGGACGACGAGGAAGAACGCCCCGCCGTGCGTCACGCGCTGCTGGCCAGCGCCGAACAGGCCAAGCGCGCCGCCGACATCATCACGCGCATGCGCGCGCTGGTTCAACCGAGTTCGCCCGCGCGGCGCGAAGCGCTGGACCCGGATGCGCTGGTGGCATCGCTGCGCTTTCTGCGCGACCCCGAACTTGCGCAGCAAGGCATCCGCTTGACCTGGCACAACGCCAGCCCTGGCGTGCGCCCGCTTGGCGACCGCGTCGCGCTGGAGCAGATCCTGCACAACCTGGTGCAGAACGCGGCGGACGCCCTCGCCGCCACCGACGGCCCGCGCCACATCCAGCTGGAAGGCCGAGCCGACGGCGCCAACTATCTATTCACCGTCAGCGACAACGGCTCCGGCATTTCCGCCGACGCCTTGCCTCGGCTGTTCACGCCCTTCTACACCACGCGCGCCCAAGGCATGGGTTTGGGGCTGGCGCTGTGCGACACGCTGGCCGGTTCCATGGACGGCCGCATCGCCGCGCGCAACCTCAGCCCCGCTGGCGCCTGCTTCACCGTCAGCCTGCCGCGCTCGGGAGCCCCCGCATGACTGCACAGGACGCACGCACGCACGAACTATCCCCGCTGGTCTATCTGGTGGACGACGACGACGCCGTGCGCGACGGCCTGTCGCTGTTGCTGCGCAGCGTGGGCCTGCGCAGCGCCGGGTTCGGTGATCCGCTGGCCTTCCTGGCGCAACTGGCGCCCAGCGCCATCGGCTGCGTGGTGCTGGACATCCGCATGCCCGGCATCAGCGGCCTGGATGTGCTGAGCCGGCTGGCTGACCAATCCGATCTGCCGGTGGTCATGCTGACCGGACACGCCAACGTGGACTTGTGCCGTCGTGCCTTCAAGGGCGGCGCCATGGAATTCCTGCAAAAACCCGTGGACGACGACGTGTTCCTGGATGCGGTGCAGACCGCCGTACGCACCCACATCGCCAGCCGCGAACGGCTGGCCGTGACCCAGGCCGCCACCGAGCGCCTGGCGCGGCTGTCAGGGCGCGAACAAGAGGTGCTGGAACGTATCGTGCAAGGCATGAGCAACAAGGAAATCGCGCGCGAGTTCGACCTGTCGCCGCGTACCGTCGAAACCTATCGCGCCAATGTCTTCGCCAAGCTCGAAGCCGATTCGCTGGCGCAACTGATCCGCCAATACGCGACGCTGCTGGATCCCCTGCCGCCTCCGTAACGCTACGGAGGCGCGCGCGTATTCGGGCGTATACCGCCCGCGCCGTGATTTCGCGACACTGACTGCTCCTACCGAATGTTCTCCAAAAGGACGCAGACCATGAACCGTTTCACGCTTGCCACCTTGATGTCCACCCTGGCTTTTGCCGGCGCCGCCAACGCCGCCGTGCTGAGCGAAAGCAATCTGTCGATGGCCGATGCGCAGAAGCTCGCCACCGCCACCGTCGCCGCCTGCCAGGCCAAGGGCTACAACGTGAGCGCCTCGGTCGTGGACCGCGCCGGCCTGCTCAAAGCCTTCGCCCGCGCCGACAACGCCGGCCCGCACACCATCGAAGCCAGCCGCGCCAAGGCCTTCACCGCCGTCTCCGCCAAGACCCCGACGCTGGCCATGATGGAGAATTCGCAAAAGAACGCGGGCGCCGCCAATCTGACCGATATCCCGGGCTTCCTGCTGCTGGGCGGTGGCGTGCCGGTCAAGGCCGGCAACAGCGTCATTGGCGCGATCGGCGTGGCGGGCGCTCCGGGGGGCAACCTGGACGCCCAGTGCGCCGACGCCGTGCTGGAAGAAAACGCGGCAATGTTCAAGTAATACGCGGCTGGGCGGGCGCCCGCATGACTCGCAAGCCCGCCCAGATTCCCGCGAAGCAGGCCGCGCCGAACACCCAGCCTGATAGCGCACCCGCCATCACGCCGGACAACAGCGTACCCACGGTGCATCCCAGCGCCGTCATTCCTCCCCAACCCATCAAAACGCCACCCGCGACGTTGCGGACGATGTCCTTCGCCGACGGCAGTCTGGGCTTGAACGCGCCAGCCGCCAAGGCCGCCGCCCACGCCCCGCCCACCAGCGCCAGCACGAACGCCCCGTTGTTCGACAACAGCGCGCGCTTGATGACGGTGGCGCATCCCGCGAAGGTGTCCAGCCCTTCAAGACGCGCCGGCAGCCAGCCCGTGCCTGCCGCCATCGTGCGCGCCACGCTGCCCAGTTCAGCCGTCACGCCCAATGGCGCGATGCGCAGATACGCGATGACTCCGATGCCCCCCACCAGCAAACCGCCCACGGCCGGCGGCCAGCGCTCTCGCAACACTGCCTGCCAAGGCGACATCGGCTGCCCGGCCGCCGTCGCCTGCGGGCCGCCCCGGCGCATCACCGCCCACGCCAGCGCGATCAGCACCGCGCCTTGCAGCAGCACCGTTGCGCCATAGCCCAGCCGCTGCGGCAGCCACACCACCGGCGCTTCCTGGATCAACGCCAGATACAGCGCATTCCACGTCGCGAAGCCCAGTACAAAGCCCACGGCCGCCCCCGCCAGCGCGAACGGCGAGGCCAGCGCGCCTTCACCCAGCCGGTAGAAATGCGCGCTGATGCACGAACCCGACACCCGCATCCCGACGCCGAACACGAAGGCTCCCGCGACCAATGCCAAGCTGACCGGGCCAATGTGCGCGCCAGGCGGCAGACGCCCTGGCGATGGCACCGGAAGGAAGGCGCCGAACACCGCGTGGTAGCCCAGCGTTCCAACCCCCAGCGCAATCAGCACCGCGAACATGCCCGCCGTCTGCCTGTGATCAATGAAGTCGCGGGCGATGCAGTAGAAGCAAAAGCGCGAGCGTTGCAGCACGATGCCGAACGCCGCGCCCAGCAAGACCGACAACGACAGGTTGCGTCCGCCCTCGGGCAATGGCGCCAGCAGCCAAGCCGCAACGAAAACGGCCGCCAACACCGCGGCGGCCGACACATAGCGCAGCGCGCCCACTCAGGTCTTGCCCCACACGGTGCCGGACGGGTTGCTGATCGGCGACCCGACGCTGTTGCCGTATTCCGTCCACGAGCCGTCGTAGTTGCGCACGTCATAGCCCAGCAGCTTGCGCAGCGCGAACCAGGAATGGCTGGAACGTTCACCGATGCGGCAATACGTGATGATGGGTTGCGTGCCATCCACGCCGGCCGCTTGATAGATTGCCTTCAGCTCCTGCTCCGACTTGAACGTGCCGTCCTCGGCCACCAGCTTGCTCCACGTCACGTTCACCGCCCCGGGGACGTGCCCCGCGCGCACCGCCAGTTCCGGCACGCCATTCGGCGCGAAGATCTTGCCGTTGTATTCATCGGCGGAACGAATGTCCACCAGCACGCCCTGCTTGTCCTTGCGCGCCACGGCCAGCACGTCCTGCAAATGCGCGCGCAATGCCGGATTGGCCTGCTTGATCTGCGCGTTGCCTGCCGGCTGGATCTTGGCGCCGTTGGACAAGGGTCGCCCTTCGGCTTCCCACTTCTTGCGGCCGCCATCCAGGATCTTCACGTTGTCGATGCCGTAGATATCGAATATCCATGCGCCCCAAGCGGCAAACCAGTTGTTGTTGTCGCCGTAAAGAATGGTTGTCGTATCGGCATTGATGCCAGAGCGCGCCACCAGCGCCTGGAATTGCTTGGGCGGCGCGATGTCGCGGTTCACGGTATCGACCAGATCCGTGTGCCAGCTGACGTTGGCCGCGCCCGGGATATGGCCGCGTTCGTACAGCCCGGGATTCACGCTGACCTCCACCACCCGGACCTTGGGATCGTTCAGATTCTTTTCCAGCCAATCGGTCGTGACCAGATACTTGGCATGTTGCGCCGTCGCCGGAAAGGCGATGCAAGTCGCCAATGCGGCAAAAGCGCTGACCAGCAGCGTGCGTGGGGACATCGGATTCTCCTGGATTCGGCTACTTGGATGAGCCTTTGGAATCCGGACGATATCGGCTTACTTGCTGCGCACGAACGACATTGTTTTCATATTCTGATTACCTATTCAGCCTATTGTCAGTCTCGTCGCAGCTGCTGAGCTAGTGCATCTGCGCAAGGCGGAACGGCGTTTACTTGTTCAGCACTTCGCTGGCAAGCTTTCCGGTTTCCACGCAACTGAGCAGATCCGCCCTGATTATCTTGCGCAGGCTCTCTTGATCCGCTTCACTCTGCGCAGTGAACGCCTGGCCGCTCTTTGGCCGGGGCGTGGCCATCACATCGGCATAGGCTTTCATCACCTCCCCGACGTTTGGCATCGCCGGCTGCAATGCTGCCAAACCGGCCTGGACATTACCTAGAATCCGATTCCCGGCGTTCATCACATCGGCTAACAGCACATCTTTATCGCGCGGCAACACACTGGCCGCGGATATCACACAGCCAATATTGACCGCCGCCGCACCGTAAATGCGATCTTGCGCGGTCAGGGAATACTGCTCCATGAACAAGCTGGATCCCACAGCCAGACCCGCGCCTGTGGCCGTCGTCGCGACATTGCCGATGATTGCACCGACTGCCCCCACAATGGCGCCCCCCGCAACGCCGGTCCGCAAATCCATAGCTCCCGTACGAGCGCTGGACGCCTTGTTCCAGTACACCTGTTGCTGCTCTAGAAATTTGTCCAACACAAACCCGACGTTTAAGGCCGTGTTAACCGGCGGCTTCATGTTGAACGCCGCCTCGACCGCGCTCTGGTTCTTCTTGCCCAGGTCCAATACCGGGTAGGCGTTGGGAGGCGACCATGCGCATCCAGAGACGCCTGCCAACATCGCCAGCCCGCTGATCAGAATCGTCAACCGCCCCGCCCGCATGTGATGCATGTTTGAGCCTCATCGTTGATGGTGGTCTCGTGCGTCGTATTCGCACCAGATGCGAACGGATTATTCAGACAGTAACATTTAGTGTCAATTGGGGCTTGCATGAGGCAAGCGGCCGAAACACCGTCGCAGTTCCCCGTGCGACACTGCACGGCATTCCCAGCCCCGGTCTTGCCGATGCCCCTGCCGCCTTCTTCTCTGTTGCTGGACGAGATCTTGCGTGCCGCGCCCCGCCGCTATCGCGTGCCGTCGGCTCCTGTCGGCGCGGAACAGGTGAAGCATGCCGGGGCCGCCACCACGCTTGCCGTCACGATCGAGGTGGCGCGTCAAGCGCTGGCCGATGGCCTGGCGCCCGACATGGCAACGAAGCAGGCGTTCATTCACGCGCTGGGCCGGTTGATCCAAGAAGCGGTGCGACAGGACGAAGGAGACCCGGCATTCCAGGCCATCGTGCTGCGGCATCGGGTGGCGCAAGTGCGTGAGTACGCAGCGCTGTCCGCCATCGCCGATCAGGACCGCCGCCAGATCAACGCCACCGTCAACGCGATCGCGCACCCTGAGAAACTCAAGCGCCTGCCGCCAGGGCCGCCACGCGACGTCTTGGCGCAGTTGCAGACCGCGGCAGCCACCGCATCCTGGACTGCGCTATCCGACGCCGGGCAACGGCTACGCGCCATGCCGGAATCCGCCTCCGACCCCACGATTGAGCGCGCCTTGGCACGCCTTCTGAACGAGCCGGCACTGGAACGTCTGCAACGTCTGGACGCCTTGGCGCCAGACGCACACGTGCAGCGGTATCAATCCCTCTGGGACCGGCACGGCCCGCGTTCAGGCAGCCCCGGCGCCGCAGCCCAGGGCTCAGCCGCGCAGCGGCGTGGCGCCGCCGTCGAAGCATCCGCCACGCAGGCGCTGGACGCCCTTGCCCAGCGGCTCAACGACGCAGAAGGAAGCCTGTCGCCCTATCGCGTCGTGACCTCGATGCGCGTGCCGTCATCGATCCCCGCCAGCGCCGAACGCGCCAAGACCGAGTGGGACGCGGTCCTGCTGAGGAAAGCGCCTGCGGACAACGACACGCCTGTCTGGGATGTTTGCCTGCTGGTCGAAGCCAAGGCCTCCGTGGACGCTGCCACCACCGACCTGCCGCGACTGCAACGCGGCTTGCGCCTGCTTGCGCACGCCGACGACAACACGGCCTATCCGTTCAAGACCGAGCAAGGCATCGTCCACCTGCGTGGGGCCTCGTTGCAAGCGCTGCCTTGGGATATCCCAGGCTTGGCACAGGTGGTGCTTTACTGCTGCGATGCCCCTGCGGAAACGACGCCCCGGCTGCTTAGCGCGGCCAGCCGGATGCACTTGCTATCCGCCCCGGCCAGTGTGGACTTCGCCATCAAGCTGGCAGGCCCGCAACCGCCTGATCCCGAGGCCCTTGAACCGGTGTGGCGGCTGTTGCTGGAGTCGCCCCAATGGACGCCCATTCTGCACCAGTACCCGATGCTGCGCGACATCCGCGACATGATGGTGCATGTCGACGACTTGCGCGCCGCGATCGCGGTCGATACACGGTGGAGCGCCGCCAGCGGCTAACGACCACGGCCGGCGCCCCGCCCTCAGCCTGCGTTTTCCCCAATACCGTCCAGTGCGCGAATTTCCGCGTCCGGCAGCACCAGCTTCGCCGCGGCCAGATTCTCTCGTAGGTGCGCGACCGACGACGTGCCGGGAATGACCAGGATGTTGGGCGCGCGTTGCAACAACCACGCAATCGCAACCTGCATCGGCGTGGCGCCAACGCGCTGCGCGACGTCCGTCAGCGTGGCGGATTGCAGCGGGCTGAAGCCGCCCAGCGGAAAGTACGGGACGTAGGCAATGCCGTCCTGCGCCAGTGAGTCAATCAGGGCGTCGTCATGGCGATGCGCCAGGTTGTACTGATTCTGCACGCACACGATATCGCACAGGCCACGGCCTTCCTTGACCTGCGCGGCCGTCACATTGCTCAGGCCAATGTGACGCACCAGCCCACGCCGCTGCAATGCCGCCAACGCAGACAGGGGCTCGGCAATCGAGCCTTCTTCCGGCCCGTGCACGCCGTACATGATGCGCATGTTCACCACATCCAGCACGTCCAGCCCCAGATTGCGCAGATTGTCCTCGACGGCGCTCTCCAATTCGGCGGCGCTGTCGGCACGGATCCAGGAAGCGTCCTCGCCCCGCCGCGCGCCGATCTTGGTGACCAGCACCAGATCGTCCGGATACGGCGACAGCGCCTCGCGGATGATCTGATTGGTAACGTGCGGGCCGTAGAAATCGCTGGTGTCGATGTGGTTCACGCCGTTGGCCACGGCCTCACGCAGCACCGCCAACGCCGCGTCACGGTCGCGCGGCGGCCCAAAGACGCCCGGGCCGGCCAATTGCATCGCGCCATAGCCCAAGCGCTTGACGCGCTTGGATCCCAGGGCATGGGTGTCGGTATTGTTGTCTTCGTTCGGTAGCGGCGGCATGGTGTATCTCCGGAGGGGAACGAACAGCTTAGCCCTTTCCGCCTCCGTGGATAATCAGGCAAGTCGACGCCCTACGCCGCTGCGATCAGCCGGATGTCTGCGTTGCCATCCCGTTCCAGCTGCGCCACCAGCCCCAGCTCCCAATCCAGATACTCCCGGAACCCCTGGTCGCGAGCCGACAAGTCATCAAACAGGTACGGGCTGATGCTGTGGTCATCGTCACCCGTCAGCACGCCGGCCGCCCCTGTGGCCAGCTCCAGGCCCTGGGCTTTCCAGGCGCGCGTGCCACCCACCAGATACCGCACTGGGCGCGAGCCGCGCCAGGCGAATTCGGCGGCCACCGTGCTTGCCAGCACGCCATCGGAGGAAGTCACGACCAAGGTGCGCGGATCGTCCGGCGGCAAGAACTCCGCCAGCCGGTCGGGCGCGGAAAAACGGGCGCCCGGCACGTGGCCACGCTCATAAGCCACGCGCGACTCCACATCGAACACCAACACCTCGTCGGCATCCAACGCGGCGCGCAATGCTTGCGCACGCACACCCGTGGCATCCGGCCGATGGCGCAGCACTCGCCGTGGCTCGGGGCCGCTTTGCACGGGGGCCAACGCGGGCGGTTGATATAGATAGACTTCCACCGCGCCCAATTGCGCCAGCCACGCACCCGTGGTCAACGCCCGCACGCCGTCCCAGTCCGCCAGCACGACGCGCGCGCGCCGCGTTGCCAGGTATTCGTCGGTGGCCTGCACCAACTGGCCGCCCGGCGCCCAGCGCCAACCTTCCAGATGCCCGGTCTCGTATTCCTCGCGGGTCCGCACGTCGAACTTATAGAGCGTTCGCGTGGCCTCTTCTGCCTCGAATGCGTGCAGCGTCGCCGCGTCGATATAGCCGATGCCGGCGCGCTGCGCCACATCGCGGGCTTGTTCGCGGGCGGCAGCCAGCGTCGATTCACCCGGTTCGGGCAAGGCGGCATGACGGCCGTAGGCCAGTTGCCGGCCGGACAGCAGCCATTCCATCGTGCCGTTGCGCAAGGACACGACGGGGTTCGGGATGCCGGCGTCGATCAAGGTTTGAGCGCCCACGATGCTGCGCGTACGGCCGGCGCAGTTCACCACCACCACGGTCTTCGGATCAGGCGCCAATTCGCGGATGCGATAGACCAGTTCCGCCCCCGGCAGGCTATGCGAGAACGGCAAGGTGAAATGGTGGAATTCTTCCGGCGTGCGGCTATCGACCACGACAATATCGTCGCCGCGCGTCACGCGCTGGTGCAGTTCCTCGACGTCGATCCAGGGCGTGTGCTTCTCGTGCTCGATGACTTCACCAAACGCCTTGCTGGGCACGTTGGTGCCCGAGAACAGTTCCAGGCCTGCACGCTCCCAGCCGTCCGTGCCGCCGGCCAGCACCGACACGTCCGTCCAGCCCAGGCGGGTCAGCTTGGCAGCCGCCAGATGCACTTGGGTCTCGTCATCGTCCACCAGCACAATGCGGGTGTCGCGGCGCGGCACCAGCCGGTCGGCCAACAATTCCAACCGCCACAACGGCGCGGGCACGGCGGACAACAGATGGCGGCGGGCATAGCGGCCAGCTTCACGTACGTCCAGCACGGCGATTTCGGCGTCGCCACGCAACTCTTCCTGCAATTCCTGCGTCGATACGCGGGCATGGTAAATGGCGGCCGGCGGCGAGAACGTGCGGTAGGTGCCGCCCGCAGTGCTTTCAAACACCACGCGGCCGTGCAGCCGGTCCAGCGCCAGACCATAGAAGTGCAGATGCGCGCCGGGTTGATCCCCCACCAGTTCGATGGTGTGCACATCGCCCGGCCCCAAGACGATCGAACGGCCAGGGCCGACATCCACGCGCCGCAGATGAGTCAAGGTATCGCGCAGCGGGTCCTGGCTGGTCGCACGCGCATAGACTTCGTTGCGTTCATTGCCGTTCACCCCGGCGATGATGGCCCAGGTCGTATGGTCATGCGGCGGTTGAGCCTTGCCCGGTTCGCCCAACGACAGATACAGCGCATAACCGCCGTCGATGTCTTCCGCCAGACGATAAATGGCGGTGGGGCGGCCCGGAACCACCGCAAAGGCCTCGGTGGCAAACAGATCGCGGCGTTGCCCCAACGCTTCCAGCAGCGTCGCCACCTTCGCCAATTGCTCGGACGTGGCGTGGGCTGCGTCAGGCGCCAGTTGCCGAACCTGATCGATGAAGGCGCGCACGGCCCGCGCGCGTTCGGTGTGCTTGTTGAGGGCCGGCGCGGCGGCTTGCGTGGAGATGCTCATGGGATGACTCGGACGTCCTGAATGAAGAGAGGTTCAGGCTACGTGCGCACCCCGTCCGGGACAACGTAGAAATGTGTCTATGGATATGCGGTGGGCGGTTTCACGCGGTAATCAGGCCGCGCCCTTCAGCTCGCGGTCCACGACCTCTCGCGTCAGCGTCGGGACGAACATCTCAATGAAATGAAAAGCGTAGCCGCGCAGCCATGCACCACGGCGTATGGCCAGCCGCGTCAGGTTGATCTCGAACAGGTGGCGCGCGTCGATGGCGCACAAGCGCGTGTCGCGCTCGGCATCCCAGGCCACCGCGGCCACGATGCCCACGCCCAGCTCCAGCTCTACATAGGTCTTGATCACATCCGCGTCCATGGCGGTCATGACGATGTTGGGGGTGATGCCCGCGCGCGCAAAGGCTTCATCGATATGCGCCCGCCCGGTATAGCCACGCCCGTAGGTGATGATGGGATAGCGTGACAGCTGCGACAGGCTGACGCCGTCCTGCTGATGTTCCAGCGGATGGCCACGCGGCACGATGATGCTGTGGCTCCAGCGGTAGCAAGGCAGGTTCACGAGTCCCGGATAGTCCGCCACGGCCTCCGTCGCCACGCCGATATCGGCCTCGCCTTCCAGCAGCATTTCCGACACCTGCTTGGGCGACCCTTGATGCAGGTGCAGCACCACGTTGGGATAGCGCTGGCGGAATTCCTTGACGACGGGCGGCAAGGCATAGCGGGCTTGCGAGTGCGTGGCCGCAATCGACAACACCCCCTGGCGGCTGTCGGCGTACTCCGCGCCTGCATGCCGGATGTTGTCCGCGCATTGCAGGATCTGTTCCACCAGCGGCAGGATCAACTCGCCCGGCGGGGTCAGGCCGATCAGCCGCTTGCCCGAACGCACGAAGATATCCACCCCCACCTCTTCCTCAAGCTCCCGGATCTGGCGGCTGACGCCGGGTTGGGACGTATGCAGGCTTTCGGACACGTCAGTCAGGTTGAAGTCCTGGCGCACGGCCTCGCGCACCGATCGGAGTTGCTGGAAGTTCATCGCGCGCCTTCAGCCCAGAAAGGCCAGTTGATTGCCGGATGGATCCTTCACATACATGACGCGCGGCAAGGCGTCGGGCAGCGAACAGACCGGGTAATGCCCCGCCTGGCGCAAGCGCGCCAGAAGCTCGTCGTACGCAAGGGTCTTGAGTGTGAGGTAGTCGGGCTTGACGTCGCGGCTGATCTCCACCACGGGAGACAGCGACAAGGTCGCGCCACCCAGCGCGAAATGCAGGCGCTGTCCGTCCGCGCCTGCCACTTCTTCCAGGCCGATCACCCGGTGGTAAAAATCCCGGACGGCTTCCGCCCGGCGCGTCAAGAACGGAAGCTGTACCGAATCGATCGAAAGAAATGAAGTCATGCCCTGCCGCCAGCCATGGAACAAGGCAAATTCTAGTACCCGGGGGTACAACCGGACAAAGAGGATGTAATTGCTTCTACATAGCCAGAAACCCTAAAGCGCACGGCTTATTTGCATATTCCTCAGGCGCTGCGGCGCAAGGCATCGCGGGTGGCATCGAAGGCGCGATCCAGGTCGCTGATCAGGTCCAGCGGGCTTTCCAGGCCGATGTGCAAACGCACGACGGACGGTTTGCCGGCGCCCTGCTGCCAGTAGCTGTGTTCGGCCAGGCGTTCTGGCGCGGCCTCGAGCGCCAGGCTTTCATAGCCGCCCCAGGACGCACCGATCGAGAAGTAGCGCAGCGCGTCGATGAAGCGCGATGCGGCCACCGGATCCGGATTGCCGAATGCGAACGACACCAGCCCGCTCGCCCCGCTGAAGTCGCGTCGCCACAAGGCATGGCCGGGATCTTGCGCCAGCGCAGGATAATGGACCCGTCCCACGTCTGCATGCCGCGCCAGGTATTCGGCAACGGCCAGCGCATTGTGCTGATGCCGCTCCAACCGCACGTCCAGGGTGCGCAGGCCGCGCAAGGTCAGATAGGCATCATCCGCGCCCACCGACAGGCCCAGCGCGTCATAGGCCACGCCGATCTTTCCCGCCAACTCCGCGCTGTCCACCGTGACCACGCCCATCATCACGTCCGAGTGCCCGGCCAGGTACTTGGTTGCCGCCTGAATCGAGATATTCGCGCCCAACGCAAGCGGCTGGTAGTACAGGCCACCGCTCCAGGTATTGTCGGCCGCGACCAGCACCCCATGGCGTCGCGCCGTGGCTGCCAACGCAGGCAGGTCCAGCACCTCGAACAACAATGAACTGGGAGACTCCAGGTACAACAGCCGCGTGTTGGGCCGGATCAGCGATTCCAGGGCGTCTTGCGAGGGCGAAAAATATTCCACCTCGATCCCGAAGCGCTGCAACAGTGACTTGTCGACCTTGCGCACGGGCGAATACACGCTGTCCGCCACCAAGGCGTGTTCCCCCGGCGCCAGCGTCGCCAACAGCACCAGCGCGATCGACGACAAGCCCGACGGCGCCAGCACCGTCCGGTAGCCGCCCTCCAACGACGCCACCGCCTCCTCCAGGGCCTGATGCGTATCCAGGCCATGGCGGCCATAAGTCGCAACACGGTCACCCGCCGCACGCAGCTTGTTCAGCGCCGCCTGGGTTGCCGTGTCGGCAAAGCGCACGGTGCTGGTGCGCACCACGGGCACGTTTACCGGTCCCGAGCCATTTTTCAATTCCGGCGACCCGGCGTGCACCAGCCGCGTCTGCACTTGCGCGTGGTCGAGGCTCATGCGCGCACCTCTTGTCCCGGCTTCATCTGGGTCGCGTTGTAGTTCAGGATCTGGCCTGTCGCCAGATCGATGCCGATGCGGCCGGACAGGGTTTCCAGCGCTTGGCCGTACAGGTGGAAATGCAGCGTCGGCGTATCACCGGTCACGTGGATGCTGTGAATGTCATCGGCCAGGAACGACACGGATTGCCCCGGCTGCACCACCACTTCGCGCACCTGCTCCAACGTGGCGTGGCCTTCCCGCGACCCGTCGTCGCTACGGCGATAGACGCGGTTCAGTTCCTGGCCCGACAGTGCCACGATGGCGGCCCATGTCGTATGGTTATGCGGCAACGTCGTCTTGCCCGGATTGATCGAATTCAGATATAGCGCAGGCACGCCCGGCGCATCATCCGGATTCAGGCGATAGCGCGTGGATGCGCCCACGCCCTGCCCGGCCGCGGGCGGCGGGAAGTCCGACACGGGGAACAGATCCCGGCGCTGCGCCAATTGCTCCAGACGGGCCGTCACCGCGGCCAACTGCTCCCGGGTCACGGAACGGGCGCCCAGCAGGCCCTGGATATCGGACAGGGCCGCCTGCACGTGCTGGCGGCGCTCAACGGTAATTGCGGATTCAGTGCTCATGCTTGAACTCCAAAAGGGATCACACCGCCAGACGCAGCGGATCAAAAGTCAGATAGCTTGCGATGGGGTCAGGCGCTGCGTGGCGGGCGGCCGGCGCACCCGACGACCGTTGCAGGAAGGCGCGCGTGCGCTCGCTTTGCGGCGACCCAAAAATTCTGGACGGGGGACCAGATTCGACGATGCGGCCGGCTTCGGTGAAATACACGGTGTCACTGACCTCTTCGGCAAAACGCATTTCGTGCGTCACCAGCATGCAAGTCAGCCCGTCCTGCACCAAGTCACGAATCACGGTCAGGACTTCACCCACCATCTCCGGGTCCAACGCGGACGTCACTTCGTCAAACAGGATCAGCTCGGGTTGCAACGTCAATGCGCGGGCGATGGCCACCCGTTGCTGCTGGCCGCCCGACAATTCGCCGGGATAGGCGCGTTCCTTGTGATCCATCCGCACCTTGGCCAGGAGTTCGCGTGCACGGGACTCGGCCTGCGCGCGCGGCTGGCCACCCACCTTGATGGGTGAAATCACCAGGTTTTCCAAGACGCTCAAATGCGGGAACAGGTTGTATTGCTGGAACACAAAACCCACCCGTTTGCGCAGTGCGATGAAGTCCGATTCGGTCTTCAGGCCATCGACGTGCACGCCGCCCACCCGGATCGCGCCACGCTGCGGGCGCAACAGACCGGTGATGCAACGCAGAATGGTCGATTTTCCCGAGCCGGATGGCCCGATGATGGACACCGCCTGCCCCTGCTTGACTTCCACGTCGATGCCCTTGAGCACCTCGGTGTCGCCAAACGCCAAATGCACGTCACGCAGGCTGACCAGCGGCGAAATATCAATGATGCTCATGGCGTCGTTCCAAATACCGCGTCCAACGCGCGATGGGATAGCAATAGGCGAAGAAAAGCGCCAATAGCGTGAAATAGACAAGAATGGTGAAATCGCTGCGGGCGACGGTGTTGCTGGCGACCGTGGCGGTATCAACCAGGTCATGCACCCCCACCAGCGACGCCAGCGACGTGCTCATGGTGATGCTGGCCATCAGGTTCATCCACGAGGGCAGCATCCTGCGCACGCACTGCGGCAGCACAATCATGCGGAATATCTGCGTCCGCCTGAACGCCAAGGACTGCGCGGCCTCCCATTGCGCACTGGGAATGGACTGGATCGCCCCGCGAAAGATCTCGGCCACATTGGCGCTGGCGGGCAGTCCCAACCCAATCACCACCTTGATCCAGTCCGGAAACGGCAGATACCAGCCTGCCACGTTCACCTCGAACGGGAACACGTAGGTCGTGAAGTACACCAACACCAGGATGGGTGCGTTGCGAAACAGCAGCACGTAGGCGCGCGTCAGGCGGCGCAGCAGCTGCGAAGGCGATAGGGAAAGTGCCCCCACCACCAAGCCAACCAGCGTGCCCAGCGCCATCGCCAGCAGGCTGATCTGGATATTCATGCCCAAGCCGCGCAGCAAGGCCGGCGACCAATGCCACAGCGCCTGCACGGCCGCGGGGGTCGTGCCCGTGGCAGCCCAGAAGGCGCCCAGCCCCACGAACGCCAGCAACAACCCAAACCAGGGGTCACGCAACAAGGCAGGCAGAAAGCGTCCTGAGACAGGCGTGCGCCCCGGATTCAGTGCAAGGTCATTGGCCATAGCCGGGCATCCTCAGTCTGTCTTCCAGCCAACGACCCGCCACACTGACCAGCCACGTCAACAGGCCGAAATACAGCAGAATCAAGAGCAGCAGTTCCAGCACATTGTCTCGATGCGACCAGATCATGATCGACTCGTAGGTCACGTCACCTACCGCGATGGCCGAGGCGATGGCGGTCATCTTCACCAGGTCCACCAGGTTGTTGACCAACGCTGGCAAGGCAAAGCGCACCGCCAGCGGCAATTGCACCTGCGTCAGGATCTGGCGCCGGGAAAACGCCAGCGAACGCGCCGCTTCCATCGTCACCTGCGGCACCGCCTCGATCCCCGCACGCAGAGCCTCCGCGTGGAACACGCCTTTGTGCAGCGCCACCACGATCACCACCCAGGCGAACGGCGTGATCGGATTGCCGCCACCCAGCTTCTGCGTGATCAGCATGTTCAGCACCAGAAACGCGCAATACAGCTGCACCAGCGTGGGGGTATTGCGGGTGACTTCCACAAAGGCCTGCAAGGGCCGGGCCAGCCACGGCCGGCCACTGGTCAGCGCTGCCGCGATCAATACGCCAAACAGCAGGCTGACCGGAATGGTCCACGCGCATAACTGCAACGTCACCAGCAGCCCATGGCCAAACGCCGACAATTCGCCCGGGTCCTGCACAAAGCTGTAGTTCAGGCCCAAGGGTTTGAAGAAGCTGACCCAGGCATGCAGTACCGAATCGATCATGCGGCGGCCTCCAGCCTCTGGGGCAAGGCCAACGCCGCTACCGCCCGGGCGATGCGTTCAAGCGCCGCGTCGATGTTCGCATCCGACGCGGCAAATGACAGGCGCAGGTACGGCGACAAGCCATACGCCGCGCCGCGCACCACGGCCACGCCCTCGGATTCCAGCAGCCAGTCCACCACATCGCCGTCGTCCTGGATACGGCGCCCGTCCGGCCGCACAGCGCCGATCAGCCCGCCCACGCCGATCCAGGCGAAGAACGATCCTTGCGGCGCATGCACCTGCAAGCCAGGCAATGCCCCCAACCCGTTCACGACCCGTTGCGCCCGGCGCTCATACGCCTTCCGCGCGGTGTCGACGAAGCCGTCCGCCACGCCTTGCAAGGCGGCCAGCGCCGCAGCCTGCCCCACCGAACTCGGGCCGGAAGATACCTGCGACTGCACCGCCTCCAACGCATGGATCAAGGCTTGCGGCCCGGTGCCCCAGCCAATCCGCCACCCCGTCATCGCATAGGCCTTGGACACGCCGTTCACCAACAGCGTGCGCTCGGCCAGATCCGGCGCGGCGCGCAACAGGTGCGCGGGCGGCTGGCCGAACCATATTTCCTCATACATCTCGTCCCACAACACCAGGACATGCGGCGCGGCGCGCAGCACCTGCGCCAACGCCCGCAGTTCATCAGCGGTATAGACCGCGCCCGTGGGATTGCTGGGGGAATTCAGGATCAGCCACTTGGTGCGCGGCGTGATCGCATCTTGCAGCGCCTGCGGCGTCAATTTGAAGCCGTCCTCGGCGCGCGTCTCCACGATCACCGGCTCGCCTCCATTGATGCGCACCGCATCCGGGAAAGTGGGCCAGTACGGGGCCGGGATGATGACCTCGTCGCCTTCATCCAGGGTGGCGTTCAGCGCCAGGTAGATCACCTGCTTGCCGCCATTGGAAATGATGACGTTGGAGGCGTCCACATCCAGGCCATGGCGCTGCCGATAGCCGTCCGCCACGGCGCGGCGTAGTGCCGCCGTCCCCGCGGTGGGCGTGTATTTGGTGAAGCCTTGTTCAAGCGCGGTGCTGGCGGCGTCCTTGATCGCCGCCGGCGTATCGAAGTCGGGTTCGCCAGAGGTCAACACGATGATCGAGCGCCCTTCGGTCGCCAGGCGTGCGGCGCGGGCGCCGGCGGCGGCAATGGGCGACAGCTTGGCCTCACGGGCGCGGCGGGACAACACGGCGGGAAACAGCGTTTCGGTCATGACAGTACCTTTCCGGGATTCATCAGATCCAAGGGGTCCAGCGCCTGCTTGATGCGGCGCATCAGGGTCAATTCAAGCCGGCTCTTGTAACGGGGCAGCGCGTCGCGCTTGACTTGGCCAATGCCATGCTCCGCGCTGATCGACCCGCCTTGTGCGTGGGCCTGCGCGTGCACGACGTCGTGGATGCGATCTTCCAGATCGAACAGATGCCCCACGGGCCGGGACGGATCGTGCGACACGTTGTAGTGCAGGTTGCCGTCGCCCAAATGGCCGAACGCCATCGGCCGCAGCCCCGCGTCCAGCGCGTGCAATGCGTCGGCGGTGCCGCGCAGGAAGGCGGGCACGCGGGAGATCGGCACTGAAATGTCATGCTTGACGTTGCCGCCGTCACGCGCTTGCGCCAGGCCAATGGCCTCGTCGCGCAGCCGCCAGAACGCCGCCGACTGTTGCAGGTTGTGCGCGATCACCGCGTCAGCCAGCAAGCCGGATTCCAATGCCTCCTGTCCCAGCCGCAGCAACGCCGCGCCCGCGCCGTCAGCGGATTCCGACGAGGCCTCCAGCAGCGCATACCAAGGCTGGTGCAGTCTCGGCAGCGGCTGCTGCTGTTCCGGCACATGATGAGCCACCAGGTCCAGGACGGGCTGGCTGATCAACTCAAAGCCCGTCAGTGCCGCGCCCAGGCGCTGGCGCGCAAGCGACAGGAACGACAGCGCCGCCTCGATCGAGGGAAAACCCACGAAGGCGCTGCCCTGGCCGCCCGGCAGCGGGTACAGCTTCAGTGTGGCGGCCGTGATGACGCCCAGCGTTCCTTCGCTGCCGATGTACAGGTCCCGCAGCGAATAACCGGTATTGTCCTTGCGCAAGCCCCGCAGGCCGTTCCAGATTTCGCCTTCGGCCGTCACCACCTCAAGCCCAAGCGTCAATTCACGGGTATTGCCATAACGCAGCACCTGCGTGCCGCCCGCGTTGGTCGACAGATTGCCGCCAATGGTGCAGCTGCCTTCAGATCCCAGGCTTAGCGGAAACAGCCGGTTGGCCTGGCGCGCGGCGTCCTGCACCGCAGCCAGCACACAGCCGGCCTGCACGGTGATGGTGTCGTTATCGGTGTCCAGCGCCAGCACGCGGTTCAACCGGCCCAATGACAACAGCACGGCCTGCCCGCCCGCATCGGGCGTGGCGCCTCCCATCAACCCGGTGTTTCCGCCCTGCGGAACGACAGGCACGCCCGCCGCGCGGCAAAGCCGCAGCACCGCCGCCACTTCCTCGGCGTCGGCTGGCCGCGCCACGGCCAGCGCCCGCCCGTGCAGGCGGCCGCGCTGGTCCGTCAGGTAAGGATCGGCGTCCGCGCCCGTCCAGATCCACTCCTGCCCCAGGCGGGCACGCAAGGCGGCCAACAGGGAGTCGGCAATGTCGGCCGTCATGGCTTGGCTTGCGCCTCGGGCGGCGCACTGTCGAACTTGCCGGCTTGCGCCTGCGCGGTCGCCTGCTTCAAGTAATCCGCCGGCACGCCAAAGCGGTCGGCTTGCTTGACCAGCAGGCCTGTCTTCAACCAATCCTGAATGACGCCGTCGACGAAGGCGCGCGTATCGGCCTCATTGCGGCGCGTCCAGATGACGGTGGGCGACGGGATCAACTGGTCGGAGGTGGCCAGTTCAAAGTCGCTCCATTCCCGCCCGTTCGGGCCATGCAGCGTTTCATACAACGCGGGCTGGATGTGCACCGACGCATCGCAGCTTCCGCCTTTAAGCGCCAGCAAGGATTCGGGAATGTTGCGCAGCCCCTTGACCACGGCGCCATACGTATCCTGCAAGGGCTTGGCGAAATTGCTGCCTTGCGACACGCAGGCCACCTTGCCTTTCAGGTCTTCCCAACGCTTGATGCCGCTTTTCTTGGACACCATCGCCGCGCCGCCCACCAGGTTGTAGGGCGTGGGCGCGTAGCTCAGGATTTCACTGCGCTCCTGGGTCCATTGAATATTGGCGATCAACAGGTCAACCTTGCCGGCCTGTAGGAACTGCACGCGCGTGGATGCCGTGACCGGCACCGTTTCCAACGTGACGCCCAAGCGCTTGGCAATATCGGCGCCCAGCTCCGTCTGAAAACCACCGACCTTGCCCGTGGCGGGGTCCAGGATGCCAAACGGCGGGCTGGCCCCATCCACACCGATCACGATCCTGCCGCGTTGCTTGACCTTGTCCAGCGTGGCGTCGGCGTGCGCGGCGCCAGACATCAGGCCCGCTAGCGCGGTCAAGACCAGGACGGCGGCCGCCTTCGTACGGCGTTGCGTCGTGCGCTGCGATTTCATGTTTGTTTGAGTCATCATCTTCATCCGTTCCTGTCGCGGCCTGCTCTTAGCTGCCTTGCTTGAATTTGGCATTGAGCTCTTGCAACAGCGGTTGCGGCGGTTCGATGCCCAAGCGCTTTTCAGTGGCGATCAGCCAGCCCGTGCGGTGCCAGTCCTGTATCACCTTGTCGACGGCGGCGATGGTGTCGGCCTCGCCCTTGCGAGTCCACACGACGGAATTGGCGGGCAGCACTTCCGTGGCGATGGGCGCGTGGTAGTCGGCCCATTCAGGATTGCTGCGCAGCAAGGGATGAATCAGCGTGGAATCGTGCACGGCCGCCACGCATTGGCCGCCACGCAATGCCAGCAGCGAATCCGATGAGCTCTTGTAGCCCTTGACCACCGCCCCGTAGTCGGCCGACAACGGTCTGGCGAAGCTGCTGCCCTGCGACACGCACACCGGCTTGCCGCGCAGGTCTTCCCATTGGGTGATGCCGCTGGTCTTCAAGGTGGCCGCCGCGCCGCCGACCCGGAAGAATGGCGTGGGGGCATAGCCCAGAATCTCGGCGCGTTCCGGATTCAGTTCCATGGACGCGATCAGCAGATCCACCTTGCCGGAAATCAGGAATTGCGTGCGCGTGGCCGTCTGCACCTGCACCAGTTCCGCCTTGACCCCCAAGCCGCGGGCCAACTCACGCGCCAATTCGGGGTTCCAGCCCACCAACTGCTGCGTGGCGGGATCCAGTGACCCGAATACGCCGCCGTTGGCCAGCACGCCGATGGTGACGGTGCCGCGTTCCTTGATCTTGTCCAGGGTGGCGTCGGCGTGGGCGTAGCCGGCGGCAAAGGCCAACGCCAGCGCGATTGCGGTGCGGGCCAGGCCCGATGTCTTGCGGATTGCCATGTTGTTGTCTTGTCGTGTGCATTGAACGGAGGTCCATGCTGCGGGCCGCGGGCCGGCAAGACAAAGAAGACTTTCAGATATCAATATGCGGGGCGTCATTCTCCCCAGGGGAAGACGCGCCCGCGCACATAACCATATGACGCGAAAGTGCGTTACTTCAGCTTCACTTCCGCCGATGCGATGACCCGCCGGTACGTCGCGATGTCGTCGCGCACCGTCTGGTCCACGGCCTCGGGCGACGTCGCGGCAATGGTGAAGCCCAGGTTCTCCAGCAACGCGGCGGTCTCGGGTTCCCGCAACACCGCCACCACGTCGCGATTGATGCGGTCGACAAGGGCGCGCGGTGTCGAGGCCGGCACCGAAAAGCCTTGCCAGCTTTCAACCACGTAGTCCGGCAAGCCAGCCTCTTGCATGGTGGGCACGTCCGGCAATGCCTTGGACCGGTACGGCGTGGTGACGGCCAGCGCCACCAGTTTGCCGTTGCGCACGTTCTCGGTGGCGGCCGCCAGGGTGATCAGCATGGCGTCCACATGGCCGCCCAGCACATCCAGCGTGGCGGGTCCGCCGCCCGGGTACGGGATCTGGTTGGTCTTGGCGCCGATGCGCTCGTTCAGCAATTCCACCGCCAAGTGCTGCAAGCTGCCCGTGCCGCCCGGCAAGGCCAGTGATATTTCGCCCGGCCGTTGTTTGACCAGCGCCACGAATTCCTGGAATGTCTTCACACCCAGTCCCGGCCGCACCACCAGCAATTGCGGGTTCACGACGGCCTTGGTCACCCCCTGCAAATCCTTCACCGGGTCATACGGCAATTTTCCCGGCTGCAAGGCATTGAGCGACAACGCATCGCCACCCAGCAACAAGGTGTAGCCATCGCCCCGCGCATGCGCGACCGCGGCATTGCCGATCGCGCTGCTGGCGCCGGGCTGGTTCTCGACCACCACGCTTTGATGCCACTTCTCGCCCAGCTTCTGAGCCACCGTGCGCGCCAGCTTGTCGGCGCTGCCGCCAGCGGATACCGGCACGATGATCTTGACCGGCCGGTTCGGATAGCGGTTGGCTTCCTCCCCCGGAACCGGCGCCGATCCGGCGAAATTGCTTAACAGCCCCGCCCCAAGCACCACGCCCGCCAGCAGCCCGAGCCCCACGCGCCACGCCGGCTTGCCGGGCGATTTTTGTTTGACGCTCATGCCACGGCTCCCGTGTCCACGCCCAGCGCGCCGAACGGTTTTCCGAGCACGGCGTTGGAATGCCTGCCATCCACGCCCACGGGCACGTCGCCCTCAAGGGTGATGCGGTACAGCACCCGTTCCACGTCCAGGTAGGCAAAGTCAGCCGGCCCCTGGTGCGCCGTGGCACGGTTGTCCCAGAACGCAATGCTGCCCGGCTCCCAACGGAAGCGCGCGGTGTATTCGGGCCGCGTGATCTCGTCGAAGAACAGATTCAGCAGATGACGGCTTTCCTCTTCGTTCACATCCTTGATGCGGCGGGTAAAGCCGGGATTCACGAACAGCGCGCGTTCCCCCGTCTCTGGCAGCACCCGCACCACAGGGTGTTCGGACACCAGCGGGCTGGCCTGCACCCGTTGCGCATAGACGCTCTGGTTATCAAAATCACCGTTGTAGCCGCCAAACTGATGACGTGCCCACAACGTGTCTGCCAACGCCCGCAACGCGGGCGACAAGTGTTCGTAGGCGGCCACCAGGTTGGTGAAAACGGTATCGCCCCCATAGGCAGGCACTTGATGGCCGGCTCGCAGAATGGAGCCCGCGGGCGGGTTGACCACACCGGTCACGTCCGTGTGCCAGCGTTCGCCGCGGCGGCCCGTCTTGGAAGTAGACGAAATGGTACGGATCTGCGGATAGCCCTCCGGTGGATTGGCGTCATAGGGATGCGCCGACGTCGGACGTCCGAAGGCCTGCGCAAACGCCAGATGCTGCGCGTGGTCAATGTGCTGGTTGCGGAAGAAAACGACCTTCCAGCGCAACAGCGCCGCCTTGATCTGGTCAATCTCATCGCCGCTCAATGGGCGGGTCAGATCCACCCCGTGGATCTCGGCGCCCGTGAAGACGGAAAGCGGCCGGATGTCCAGCCGCGTGCTTGCTAGCGTGCTCATGTATCGCCCCTGTCTGTTCAGTGAAAACAGAATAGGTTCGACGCATGCGCTCAACAAATACCGATACGCAATGTGAAAATAGCCCGCGCCACGGCCACTAGGCGTGCTGCTGGGTCAAAAACGCCAGCATGCGCCGCGCCAGTTCACGCGGCTGTTCTTCCGGCAAATAATGGCCGCAGTCCTCCAGCACGCCACCTTGCAGGTTGTGCACCAAGGGCGCCAGGGCCGAATGCAGGTCGGGCGCGCTGCCCTGGTCCCCTCCCAATGCCAGCACCGGCATCGTCAGCGGCGTATCGCGCAGCGGCAGGTTTTGTGCGGCGTCTTCCTGCGCCGCGCGGTAATAGCCCAACATGCCACGCAAGCCGCCCAGCGTTTGGTAGACACGTTCGTATTCATCGATATCCGCACGGCTGAAGACGCCTGGCTTGTTGGCCGTCTTGCGTGAGAAAAACCATTCGATCAAGATGCGTTCACGGCCCACCAACAAGGCTTCGGGCAGATCCGGCACGCTGTTGAACAGAAAGTGCCAGCTTTTCCAGTTGTCTGGCCCCAGTGCGATGGCAGGCTTCAGCGTGACGCCCGGGATATTGGCGTCCAGCAGCACCAGGCGTTCGACCGCGCTGGCATAACGCGCAGCATACGGATACGCGATCCAGGCGCCGATATCGTGGCCCGCCAGCGCGTAGCGCGTCAGGCCCATGGTGTGGAACAAGGCCCGCAACCGTTCGCCCGCCGTGCGCGTATCGTATCCGCCCAGCGGCTTGTCCGAATCCCCCTGCCCCGGCAGATCCACCGCGAACACGCGAAAATGCGGCGCCAGCAGCGGCATCACCCGCCGCCAGGCATACCAGCTCTGCGGAAAGCCGGCCAGCAGGATCAGCGCGGGCCCCGCGCCGCCTTCCACCACGTGATAGCCCAACCCATCCACCCGCACCCGGCGGTGCCGAAACGTCACGCCGTCCAATGCAAAGGCGTCCGCGCTTGCCAAAGTATCCATGCCCATTGCTCCAGTTCAGTGCAGCGCGCCGCCGCCTTCCTTGATATCGCGCGTCACGGCAAGCGATGTCGCCACCATGATCTTCACGCCTTGCACCAGCAGGTCCAGTGACAGGCTGGGTGCGCCAGGATGACGCGCCGCCATTTCCGGCAGATACGGCACATGCACGAAGCCGCCGCGCAGCGTCGGGCGTTCCGTGGCGATGAAGTGGGCCAACCCGTAAAAGATGGTGTTGCAGTTATAGGTGCCGGCGGTCAGCGATACCGATGCCGGCACGCCGCCCGTCCGCAGGTCGCGCACGATCGCTTTGATGGGCAAGGTCGAGAAATACGCCGCCGGGCCGCCTTCCACCACCGGAACATCAATCGGCTGCTTGCCCTCGTTGTCCGGAATGCGGGCGTCCACCACATTGATCGCCACCCGCTCCACCGACACATCGCTGCGCCCCCCTGCCTGCCCCAGGCAGATCACCAGGTCCGGCTGTACCTCCTCGATCGCCTGCCGCAATACGCCGACCACCTTGCCAATCACACAGGGCAATTGGCGTGCGATCACCCGGGCGCCAGCCACATCCTGGCCGTCCAAGCGGCGTGCGGCTTCCCATGAGGGGTTGATGGTTTCACCATCGAAGGGTTCGATTCCGGTGATGAGTACGGTCCGCACGGGCGTTTCCTTTTTGATATCCATGGCGGTCATGGTAGGGGCGCCCCAAGAATTGTTGAAATCGATAAACAGTATTCGTATTATTGATGGCATGAATCTATCTGCCGTTGACCTGAACCTGCTGGTCGCCTTCGAGGCCTTGTACGAAACGCGCAATGTGACGCTTGCCGGGCAACGCATCCACCGTGCCCAGCCATCGGTCAGCAGCGCGCTGGGCCGGCTGCGCCGGGTGTTCAATGACGAACTCTTCGTGCGCACCGCTGATGGCATGCTGCCCACCGAACATGCGGTGGCGCTCATGCCCGCCATCAGCAGTGCGCTGGACCAGATCCGCCACGCCTTGGAGCAAGGCGCGGGCTTCGATCCCGCCGCCGCCGAAGGCCGGCGTTTCACGCTGGCTGCCAGCGACTATGCCGACGTCGTGCTGGTGCCGCATATCGTTGCCCGGCTTCGGCGTGAAGCGCCCGCGGCCGATCTGCGCGTGACCCGGCTGGACCGCGCCACGCTCTATGAACAGTTGGACAACGGCAGCGTGGATATCGCCATCGGCGGACACCTGACGCCACCCAAGCGCATGCGGGTCACGCCCTTGTACGAAGAATCATTCGTCTGCATCACGGATCGGCAGCATCCCGGCCTGCGCGGCCGCAAGCTGGACCTGGACCGCTACGTGGCGCTGCCGCACGCGCTGTTCGTACCCAGCGATGACGGGTCGGCGCGCGGGGTGGTGGATGTCAGTCTGGCGAAGCTGGGGCGCAAGCGCCGCGTCGCCTGCACGTTTGCGCATATCGTCGCCCTGCCGCATGCCGTGGCGGGCACGGACCTGATCGCCACCCTGGCCCGCCGCGCGGCGCTGCGCCTGGCGGGGCAGAACCTGCGCCTGCGGCCGCTGCCCCCCGACATCGACCCCGGGCCTTTCCGCATCGACATGATCAGCAGCCGGCGGGCGCCTGCCGACACCGCCCTGGCATGGTTGCAGAATCTGGTCGCAAGCGCCGTCAAAGACTTGCCGGCTTGATCCGAACGCCTATTCGACGTTAGAGAAAAAAGCGCATTGCCCCGGGTACCCCGGACGCGCATCGCAGGCTTTCAGACAACCGGGCTTGCCGCCCGGAAAGCTGGCCGCCACCGACATGCCAAAGCCATAGGTTGGCGTCGTCACGTCGAAGCGGCTTTCGCAAATCGTTTTTGTGCCGTAAGTGAAGGTCATCCCCTCGCGGCGGCCATTGATCGCGAAGGCCACCTGAAAGCTGTTCATGCTGTTCCATCCCGCGCGGGGCAGCACGACGAAACGGTAATGCGTGGCGTCCTGGCGTTCGCCGAATATCTTCAGCTGCGCGGATGTCGTCCTTGTCGTGGGCGATGGATACGGCAAGGCCAGCAAGGCCCGGGGATCGCCCAGCACGCCCAGATCGAAGCCCAGGCCCTTCTGGTAGAACGGCACGTCCAAACTGGGGTAGCCGGAATACTCCACCCGCTTGGGCGGCCCGTTGTACACATCCGTATTGGGTGCGTAATCCGGCGCGCGGGCAAACGTGACGTCAAGCGTCAACGCTACCTCCGCCGGATTGGCGTCTTCGGTGCGGGCATGCTTTTCGTAGACATCGGCGCGGCCGGCACAACCGGCCAGCACCGCCACCAGCGCAAGCGTCAACGCGCGCAGGCCCGCAAAAACAGGAATCGGCATCACGTCATGGCTCCTGGCGTGTGGTGGTCTGTAACGGAACAGGCTTCAGGCCCAGCCCGATGAAATCCCACCCGTCTCGGCCTTCTTGCCAACGGAAATTCCGATTCACCCATTCCGCCTTCATGTTGTCGTAAAGGCGACGCTGGTCCAGGCGCTTGCCTTCGTCCAGGCCCTTGCGCGCCAGCGCGGAGCTTTCCTGGCTTGCCTGCGCGAAGGCCTTGATTTGCATCGCCCTGGTAAACGGCACGCTGGCGTAGGGACCCTCGTCCGCCTTGCTCAACCGTATCTCGTTGTCCAGCAACAAGGCGCCGTGACGATTGTCCGGCGCCACCGACACCAACCGCATGCCCGACCGCTGATATTCCTTGGGCAGCAGGTGCTCGAACCACAGCACCTGGCCTGTTGTCGTCACCAGCGCGCGTGCGCCTGCCGTGAACAACAGCACATCCTGACGCCCCGGCTGCACCACGCCGAAATCCGGATCATGCATATCAACCGTGGGACTCAACACCCGCGCAAGCGGCGTGTCATTCTGGACCGCGATCAAGATCGTCCCCACGCCCATGAAGTCGTTCGAGACCGCCAACAGCATGGGTTGACCGCCTTGCGTCGGCCCCAGCGCCTTGACGTGGATGAACTCGTAAGCGTTCAACGGCCGATAGGTCTTGCCCCGGTATTTGATCTGACGCAGCTTCGAGCCGGGATAGCCCTCAAGCTGGAAGTCACCCAGCGCTTCGCTGACCTTGCCGCCGACGGCGGCCGGTTTGGGTGCCGCGGATTCCGGGGCGGTCTGCGCATGCGCGGCAACGGGTGCAAGCAGCACAAGGACAGGCAGCATGAGGGCCTGCGCGCAGCGGCCACGCAATCGAGCCGTCAGCAGGCGGAAATCAACGGATCGATATCGATGGAGCACGGTTTCCTTGGCAAGACGCGACGATGCGCGGGCAGGACGCATTCTATATGGGGCCAGATACCGCTGCGCGATGGGCGCGACGACAAGTAGAAAGTCGCTATAATTGAGAACAATTGTCAATTGTATTTGTAATTCTGCGGGCCCCGCCCGTCGCGCATTTCATGAACGTGTCCGCTGGCGATATCGCTGTTCTGTACCGTGCCGAAGTCCGGCGCTTGCGCGCGTTCGTGCGTCGCATCGTCGGAAATCACGGCGCGGCCGAAGACGTCGTCCAGCAAGCGTTCGCGAACTTGCTGCGCCTGGGCAGCGGCAGCGCGCAAATCAATGCCGGCTACATCACGCAGGCCGTCCATAATCTGGCGTTGAATCATCTGCGCGACGCCAAACGCCGCGCCGGCGTGGAACTGACCGGGGTCGAGCTTGATCACATCGCCGACCCCCACCCCACTCCTGAGACCATCGCCATCTATCGGCAAGAATTGCGGCGGCTGCTGGAAGCGATAGCCTCGCTACCCGAACGTCGCCGGCAAGCGTTTGTCCTCAAGCGCATCGAAGGCCTGTCCTACGACGAGATCGCCGAACGCATGGGCACAAGCCGCAACACCGTGATCTCGCAAGTTGTAGCGGCCATGGCGCAACTGGATGCCCTGCTGGACCTGACCAGCACCACAGCTTGATCCATGGCCTCCCCCGCCCAAGACCCAATCTATCTCGCTGCCCTGGAATGGCTGGCCCGCCTGAACGATGACGGCGTTGTCGAACAGGACCGCCGTGCTTTTTCGCGTTGGCTGGATGAAGACCCCGCACATTCCGCCGCCTACGCTCGCGCGCAGGCGCTATGGAACCGCTTTGAACTGGTGCGCCCCGCCGCCAACCGCATGCATCGCCGCCGGGCGGTGCTGGGTGCACTGGCTGCGCTAGCCGCCGTGCCTGCCCTGTATGCCGTGTCGCGCCTGCACCTGCTGGCGGACTATCGCAGCGGGGTCAGCGAACGACGGCGCATCGAGCTTGCTGACGGCAGCATTGTCGAACTGGGCAGCGATTCCGCGCTCTCCGTACGCTTGGACGGCCGACAACGCCTGCTGACATTGCACCGTGGCCAGGCGTACTTCCAGGTTGCCGCAGATGCCGCGCGACCATTCTCGGTTCAAGCGGGCGATGGCGTCACCACCGCGCTGGGCACACAATTCGACATCAAGCTGCTGGATGACATCGTCACCGTGTCGGTAACCGAACACGCGGTGGCCGTCACGCCTCGGCCCGGCGCCGCGCCAGTCACGGTTTCCGCCGGCTGGCAGATGCAATACGGGGAATCCGGCGGCGCCAGGCCCATGCGCTTTGACCAGGCAGCAGCCTTGGCCTGGCGGCAGGATCGCCTGGTTTTCAATGACGTGCCGCTAGCCACCGTGTTGGCGGAACTACAGCGTTATCAACGCGGCCCGATCTTCCTGATGAATGCCAGCGTGGGCGCCTTGCCGGTCACGGCTGCGTTCCACGCCACGGAGCCGCAAGAGGCGTTGCGCAGCCTGGCCGAGACGTTCCCGATCCGGCTACGTGTGGTCGCAGGCTATGCGACGCTGGTCTACGCACGATAAGCCCGCCCGCCCCATGCAGTTACTTCTAGTAACTTAAATTCCGCCCAGTTCGATCATTGATTCCGCGCCCTCCGGTGTTTGACAAGAAGAGGACGCGCACACCGCCGTCGCAATATCGAACCACGAACAAGGGCAACCGCACATGCCGGCCGCACATCACCCCTCCCTCAGCCGCAACGCCGGCATCCACGCGCGCCCAGGCCGCCACCGCCTGAACCTGCTGGCGGCTTCAATGGTCGCAGCGGCCTGCACGGCAGCCTTGCCCGCCGCCCACGCGCAGACCGCGCCTGCCAACGCCGTGGCCGCTCGGCACGGCTTCGACATTCCCAGCCAGCCGCTGGCCAGCGCCCTGCTTTCCTATACCGCGACGACCGGCGTGCAACTGGTCATGAGTGGCGACATTGCACGCGGCAAGACGGCCCCCGCCCTACGCGGCAGCTACACCGGCGAAGAAGCGCTGAGTCGGCTGCTGGCCGGCTCGGGCCTGGGCTATCGCCACAGCGGCGGCACCCTTATCGTGTCGCCGCTTCCCTCGGGTGGCTCGGCCGAGACCGCCACGCTGGATCCCATCAAGGTGCAAGGCGCCGCGGACGCACCGCGTTACGTCGTCGACGGGTCCACTGCCGGCACCAAGACCGATGCCCGCTTGCTCGACACGCCGCAATCGATCTCGGTTGTCACCCGCCAGCAAATGGATGACCAGGCCGTGCAGAACGTGCGCCAGGCGCTGCGCTACACGCCGGGCCTGACCGCCGAATACCGCGGCGCAGGCGGTTCGCGATACGACACCGTGATCTACCGAGGCTTTGGCGGCGGCGTGAATTACGACTATTCGTATCAGGACGGCATGCGGTTGCTGGGCGCGAACTACGCGATCCCGCAGATCGACACCTACAACCTGGAACGCATTGAAGTACTGCGGGGACCCTCATCGGTGCTGTATGGCCAAGGCACGCCCGGTGGCCTGGTCAACCTGGTCAGCAAGAAGCCAACCGCCACGCCCCTGCACGAAATAGAGCTGCAAGCAGGCAGCCACGGCTTTGCGCAGGCGGCATTCGACTTTGGCGGGCCCGTGGATGAGGCAGGCAAGGTGCTCTACCGGCTGACTGGCGTGACGCACACCGGCAAGACGCAGATCGACTACCAGAAGGATGAGCGCGTGGCGATCGCGCCAGCGGTCACGTTCCGCCCCAGCGCCGACACCTCGTTGACGATCCTGGCCCAATACCAGCATGACCCCTATGGCGGCTATTTCGGTTTCCTGCCCGCAGTGGGAACCATTCAGGACCTGCCCGGCGGAGGTCGCATCGGACGCAGCTTTTTCGACGGATCACCGCAGTTCGACGAATTCAAGCGTACCCAGACGGCCGCAGGCTATCTGTTGGATCATCGGATCAACGACGTGTGGTCCGTGCAATCCAATTTCCGCTACATGCAAGTCAAGGTGGACTACAAGAGCGTCTACACCACGGGCCTGAACGCAGCCGATCCCGCCAATCCGCTGCTGACCCGCCGCGCGATCATCAATCGCGCCGACATGGACGCCGTCACCGCAGACAACCATGCCCAGGCGCGCTTCAACACCGGCGCCATCGCCCACACGGCGTTGTTCGGCATCGATTACCAGCGGCTAAGCTATCGCGACGACCAAGGCATGGGCGCCGCCCCGTCCCTGTCGATCAACCAGCCCGACTACTCCGCGGCCATCGCCACGCCGGCCATCACCGCGCGCAGCAAGCAGACGCTGGACCAGGTTGGACTGTATGCGCAAGACCAGTTGAAGATCGGGCAATGGACACTGCTGGGAGGCATCCGCCAGGACTGGGCGGGCAACGACAGGCGCAACCGCATCAGCGGCGCGTCCACCGACCAGTCCGACCACGCCTTCACCTGGCGCCTGGGCTCGGTCTATGAGTTCGAGAACGGCATCGCCCCCTATGTCAGCTACTCGCGATCGTTCCAGCCGGTGGCCGATGCGGACGTCAACGGCAATCTGTTCAAACCCACCAAGGGCGAACAGTACGAAGCCGGCGTGAAGTACCAGCCGCCCGGCCAGGACGCTTTCATCACGGCCGCCGTGTACCAGCTGACCCAAAGCAACGTGCTGACGACGGACCCCGCCAACACCAACTACAGCATCCAGACAGGCGAAGTGCGCTCGCGCGGGCTGGAGCTGGAGGGCAAGGCCAGCCTGACGCGCAACCTGGACCTGCTGGCGTCCTACACATACATGGACAACGTGAACACGCGCAGCACCACCGCGCAAGACAAGCACCCCACGTATGTGCCGCGCCACACGGCCAACGCATGGGCGAACTATACGTTCCACGCCGGTGCGCTGGCGGGGTTGAGCCTGGGCGGCGGCGTGCGCTATGTCGGCAGCAGCTACGCCAATGCCGACAACACGATGAAGGTCTCTCCCTTCACGGTGGTGGATGCCGCGGTGCGCTATGATCTGGGCCAGAGCATTCCCGCGCTGAAGGGGCTGACCGCCGCCTTGAACGCCAGCAACCTGTTCGATCACGAGTACGTATCCGCTTGCGCCACGGCCACGAAGTGCTTCTACGGCGCTGGCCGCACCGTGATTGGCAGTTTGACCTACCGCTGGTAGGCCCTCGGCATGAGCCTCCATTCCGCTCCGCGCCTACGCCTGTGGCAATGGATTCACACCTGGTCCAGCCTGGCATGCACGCTGTTCCTGTTGATGTTGTGCATCACAGGCCTGCCGTTGATCTTCCACGAGCAAATTGACGGCTGGTTCGATGTTCCCAGCGCGCCTGCGCCGCAGTTGGCGGCAGTGGCGCCGCGGGATGCGGACGCCATGGCCGCGCTGGTCCGCAACCAGTATCCGCAACGCGACATTCGCTTCATGGTCTGGCTGGACGAGCCACATCAGTACCGGTTCGGCCTTGCTCCCGGCGCACCGGGCCAGAAGCCCTTCGCCCTGGTGGACGCGCGTGGTCCCGTCCTGTCCGGCGAGGCTTGGAGCGAAAAGGACTGGCGCCACGGCGGCCCGATGGCCGTGCTGCTAAGGCTGCACACCGACATGCTGCTAGGCGTGCCCGGCAGCCTGATCCTGGCGGCCATGGGCACGCTGTTCTTGCTGTCGCTCGTGTCCGGCATCGCGCTGTATGGCCGCTTCATGCGCAAGACGCCCTTCGGGACCGTGCGCAAGGGTCGCTCACGGCTGCTGCGCCTGCTGGACCTGCACAATCTGGTGGGTATCGTGCTGCTGGTCTGGATGGCGGTCGTCGGGCTAAGCGGCGTGATCAACACACTGGATTCCTTTGTGTTCGCCGCCTGGCGCGAACACGCAGCCACCCGGCAATCGTCCGCCCCGCCGCTCGGCCCCCCTGAAGCGCGGCCTTTGCAAGCCGCCGTGGATCTGGCCCGGCGCATCCTGCCGGATCGCGACGTCAGTTTCCTGGCGATGCCAGGATCCCTGTTTTCATCCGAAGGCGCCTACACGGTCTTCATGCAAGGCCGCACTCCATTGACCAGGCACCTGCTGCAACCCGTCGTTGTGCGCGTCGCCGATGGCGCGCTGATCAGCGCCGAGCCGCCCCCCTGGTACATGTGGCTGTTGGAAGGGTCACGCCCGCTGCATTTCGGCAATTACGCCGGCCTGCCCCTTCAACTGATTTGGGCGGCGCTGGATCTGGCAACCATCGTGGCGCTGCTGACGGGGCTGTATCTGTATCTGCCTAAGCGGCGGCAGGCAAACGCCGCACGCAATCCGCACCCAGCGCCTTGAGGTCCACCACCCCCAACAACCCCATGTTGCGCCGCACCTCTTCCACGATCAGCCCGATGGCATGGGCCACGCCGCGTTGTCCCGCCACGGCTGCCGCATAGTTGAAGGGCCGTCCCACGAAGACACACCGCGCGCCCAGCGCCATCGCTTTCAGCACGTCCGACCCGCGCCGCACCCCGCTGTCCAGCATCACGTCCATGCCGCCCGCCGCCTCCAGCACCGCCGGCAAGGCTTGCAACGGCGAAACGCTGCCGTCCAACTGCCGGCCGCCGTGGTTCGAGACAATCACGCCATCCATGCCGTGCGCCCTCGCCTTGCGTGCATCGTCGGGATGCAGAATGCCCTTGATCACCATCCGCCCTTGCCAGCGCCGGCGGATGGCTGCCACGTGCGGCCAGCTGAGATGGCCGCGATCCGAAAAGTCGCGCAGCACGTTGGCCGACAGGATCGGCGCACCGCGAGTCGCATAGTTGTTTTCAAAATGCGGCATGCCATGCCGCCACAGCGTGCGTAGAAACGTGCCGAACAACCAGCGCGGATGCGTCAACCCCTGCCAGGCCAGGCCGGCGCTGGGGCGCAGCGGCGTGGAAAAGCCTGCCCGCACATTGTTTTCGCGGTTGGCGGCCACGGGCGTATCCACCGTCAGCACCAAAGTCGTCACACCGGCCGCCGCCACCCGATCGATCAGCGCGGCGATCTGCGCCTCATCGCCCGGCAGGTAGGCCTGGAACCACGTGCCGGGCGCGGCCTGCATCACTTCCTCCAGCCGGATCAGCGACGACCCGCTCATGATGCAAGGCACGTCCGCGTCCGCCGCCGCGCGCGCCAGCACGATATCGCCTCGGTAGCTGGACAGCGCCGAGATACCCATGGGCGCCACGCCAACCGGCGCGGCATATTCTCGGCCCAGCACCGTGGTCCGCATGCTGCGCTGGGACACGTCCACCAGCACCTTGGGCAGAAAGCCATATTGATCAAAGGCCCGCCGATTGCCACGCTCTGACAGGCCGTCTTCCACCGCGCCCGACACATAGGCGTAAATCGGCTTGGGCAGGCGCTTCTTCGCGGCCGCCTCGAAATCATGCAGGCTAAGCAGATGGCGCAGGGCGTCGGGCATGGTGGGGGGCTCCTCGCTGCGGTCGGCCACAAGCGGCCACCGCGCTGTTGTCATGGGGTGGCGGACGACTATAGGCGCAGCGTCGGTTTGAATAAAGTGACTTTATCGATATTGCTTATTACACTTTTATTCGCTCTCGATATCAGTCCCCGCCACCGGTTCCCCCATCGCCATGACGCTTAAGCAACTTGAAGCCTTCTATTGGGCCGCCACCTGCAAGAACTTCGCCATCGCCGCGAACCGGTTGAATATCTCGGTGTCGTCGCTGTCCAAACGCATTGGCGAACTGGAAGCGTCCATTGGCGCTGATCTGTTCAGCCGCAGTGCACGCAGCGCCACCTTGACCGCCTTGGGCGAGCAACTGGTGCCGCATGCCAAGGACTTGCTGCGCAACGCCGATCAGTTCATGCAGCAGGCCAGCAACAACCTCACCTATTCGGGACGCTGCCGCTTTGGCGCGGGCGAGCTCACGTCCGTGACGTGGATGCCGCGGCTGATCGATGAAATCCAGCGCGCGCACCCCAATCTGCTGGTGGAACCCTATGTGGGCGTGGGCGAGTTGGTGGAACGCGGGCTGGAGGAAGGCGATCTGGATTTCGCGGTGATCGCCGGGCCATCGTCCCGCGCGTCCATTGCGTCGCACCTGATCGGCAGCGCCGACTTCGAGTGGGTGGCGTCGCCTCGCGCCGTGCCCGACCCGGCCTCGTTGACCCCCGCCGATCTGCCAGGGCTGACCTTGATCACGCAACCGCAAAGCTCAGGCGTGATCCGCATGCTGGACGACTGGCTGACGGAACAGCGCGTGTCACCCGGCCGCACCCAATGTTGCAACAGCTGGGGCGCCATCGCCGGCATGCTGCGGCAAGGACTCGGCCTGGGTTTCCTGCCCACCGCCTGGGCGCGCATCCTGATCCAGCGTGGCGAATTGCAGCCCTTGCCTGGCCTGGCGCCATTGCGCCCGTTGCCCTACACCTTCCAGTGGCGGCGTGACGATACCCGTCCCATGCTGGCAAGCCTGCGCGTGCTGGCGCAAGACACGCTGGACTTCGACACCCCCGAAGGAATGGTGTGATCCCAGCACTGTTCACTTAAATTCATTCTTGGACGAGAAAATTATTCGCTTTATCTCCGATTTCGGCACAGGTAGAGTCGCCTCGAAAGCAGACCATACCTATACGGAGACCATGCGCAATGCCGGATTTCGGTTCCACTCAGCAAGACTTCCCCACACGCCTGTGCCGGTTGGACCTGTGGCTAAACCCGGTGTTCGACCAGATCATCGCTACCGAGCCGAACGTCGGTTTGTCGGTGCTGCCCGCAAGTGGCGACGATGCCCGCACGCTGGCGGGTCTGAAGACCGCGCACGCCTATCACGTGTCCGCCGCCAAGGACGAACTGCCGCGCCAATGGTTCGTCAGCGCTGAACTGATCGCGCAGTGTCCGGACCTGGTGTGCGTATCTTCTGGCGGCGCGGGCTACGACACGGTCGACGTGCCTGCCTGCACCGCCGCCGGCATCGCGGTGGTGAACCAAGCCGGCGGCAATGCCGCGTCGGTCGCCGAACACACTTATGCGCTGCTGTTGGCCGTGCAACGCCGCGTGGTCGAATCGCATCAGCGCCTGCGCCATGACACCGGATTCTCCCGTGAAGACCTGATGGGCCACGAAATCCATGGCACGGTCATCGGCCTGGTGGGCATCGGACAGATCGGCACGCGGGTCGCCCGCATCGCGCAGGGTTTTGGGATGCGCGTCATTGCGCATGACCCGCTGCTGGATGCCGACACCATCCGCAGCCGTGGCGCCGAACCCGTATCGCTGGCCGAGCTGTTGGCGCAATCCGACGTGGTGTCGCTGCATTGCCCGCTGGACGCCTCCACTCGCGGTCTGATTGATGCGCGCGCCTTCGCCGCGATGAAACCGGACGCCGTGTTCATCTCAACCGCACGCGGGGGCATCCACGACGAAGCCGCCTTGCATGACGCACTGTGTGGCGGACACCTGCGCGGCGCCGGCCTGGACGTCTGGCAGCAAGAACCGCCCGCGCGGGATACGCCGTTGCTGGGCTTGCCCAACGTCGTCGCCACCTTCCACACCGCAGGCGTCACGCACGAAGCCCGGCGCAACGTGGCGCAATCCTCCGCCCGGCAATTGCTGATGATGCTGCGCGGAGAGCGCCCGCCGCAACTGATCAACCCCGAGGTGTGGCCCGTCACGGCAGCCCGCATCGCCGCCTTGAAGTAGCGCAGTCCCCTATCGCGGCAGTCATGCCGCACCCCTTGAAAAACAGTGCGGCAGCAAGCCGCCGATCCATCCCCCGAGGAGACAACATGCACCAACCCAACAAGCGCCGCACGCTGCGCGTTCTGGCCGCGTCCGCCGCACTGCTGTCAGGCGCCGTCTTGCTGGCCGGCAATGCCCACGCCGCCGGTTACCCAGAGCGTCCCATCAACCTGATCGTGTCCTACGGGCCCGGTGGCGGCACGGATCTGGTGGCGCGCATGATGGCGCCCTTCCTGCAAAAGTACCTGGGCAACGATGCTCGCATCGTGGTGCTGAACCGCCCAGGCGCGGGCGGCGCCATCGGCTTCACGGAACTGGCGCGCGCCCAGCCAGACGGCTATACCATCGGCTTCATCAACACGCCCAACCTGCTGACCATTCCGATTGAACGCAAGTCCAACTTCACCTGGCAAAGCTACGACTTGCTGGGCAATCTGATCGACGATCCGGGCGCCTTCACGGTGCGCAGCGACAACGAATTGAAAACGCTGGCCGACCTGTCCGCCTATGCCAAGAAGCATCCCGGCAAGGTCACGGTGGGCACCACGGGCACGGGATCGGACGACCATCTGGCGATGCTGCGCTTTGAACGCGCATCGGGCACGAAGCTTAGCCACATCCCGTACAAGGGGGCTGGCGAGGTGCGCGGGGCGCTGGCGGGCGGGGAAATCACGATAGGCGCGATCAACGTCGGCGAGGCGCTGCAATACCAGAAAGGCGGCACGCCGCTGCGTTTCCTGGGGCAGATGGGCAAGACGCGCTCGGCCGCGCTGCCCGACATGCCCACGTTCAAGGAACAGGGCTACGACTTTGAATTGGCGTCTCTGCGCGGCCTGGCCGCGCCCAAGGGGCTGTCGGCTGAGGTACGCGGCAAGCTGGTCGATGCCGTGAAGCGCACCGTGGACGATCCCGAGTTCCAAGCCAAGGCGAAAGAGATGTTCGCCCCGCTGCGCTACCTGGCGCCGGGCGACTACGCCCGGGAATTGGCAGCCGGCGAGGCGGAATTCCAGGCGCTGTGGAAGGAAGCCCCCTGGCTGGACAAGTAGGCCCAGCCACTTGCCCGAACTGCCTTATTTGGATTTGACGTCTTCGCCGGCGTAGCCGTCGATGTAGGCGCGGCCCGAGCAACGCACCATGGCCACGCAAGCCGGGGCGCCGGTCTTCGTGGTGCAGGTGGCGCGCGCTTCTTCGCGTGCCTTCACCGGGTCGGGGTTCAACGCCGTGAAGCGCGTGCCCCGGCCCTCGCTACCCTTGACCCAGGCCAGGCCGACGCAGGTCTCCTGGTAGGTCAGGAGCTTGCGGCAGTCCTTGCAGTCTTCCCACGTCAGCAACTGCTTGAGCGCTTCCTCTTCCTTCGGATAGCCGTCCGCATAAATCAGCCCGCCGTCGGCGTTCTCGGCCACCGCGCCCCAATAGGCCCGGTTGTTCAGCTTGGCCGACAGGGCTTCCACGTCGGCGGGCTTGGCCCGCTTCGGGGCTGCCAGGTCCTCCGCGCTATAGCCCGGACCCGCGCACCACGGCATCGACACCAGCCGGCACTTGCCGTCCGGGCTTCCCGCGATGCAACGACGCATGGCTTTCTTGGCCGCCATTTCCGGCGCCACGCTATTGCCCGGGTACAGGTCCTGGCGCGAATTCTGCGCATAGGCCATGCAGCTATCCCAGAACGTGTTCAGTGACTTGCATTCCTTGCCGCCCGCCCTGTTGCATGCCGCTATCGACGCGGCCTCGGCCGCCTTCTTTGAGTTTTGCGGCACAACCCAATAGGTCTTGTCGTGCTTGGCGTCAGTCGCGACACCGCCATAAACGACGTCGGCATGGGCGATGGGAGAAGCCAGGCCAGCCACCAAAGCGAGAGCAGCGAATGCAGCGCGGATCAGGGGAAGAAATCGGGCAGGCATCATCGTCGGAATAAGAGGTCGAGTGGAGAGCGGGGACGATCTTAGCAAGAAGGCCCCCTGGTCCGTCCCCCTCCAAATCTCTCCCGCCGGCATATTACGTAACAAATTTCACATATGCCAAGGGCGATACTGCCCCCGTTTTCCGGTAAAAATGTCGGACTTTTCTTAAGCCCGCCGTCAGCCTCGGGCGCATGCGCCGCCAGGCAAGCATCGCGGCTGCACCCCAGAGCTGTCACGAAAAGAAACAAACGCGTTGAGCCACCTTGACCTGCCACGGAGCATCGACAGCACGCCATGAAGTCGCCCCAGCCCTCCCCGATTCGCCGCACGCCGCTTTGGCTATCGGCCAGCCTGATCGCCGCCGCAGCCAGCCTTTCTGGTTGCGCGCCGATGCCGACCGGCGGCAGCTCCACCTTGCCTTCGCTGACCAACGTATTCAAGTCGGGCCTGTCGTTTTCGCCCAGCGTGAACGTGGCCAAGAACATGGAAGGCCGCTCGATCAATGACGCCATCGCCGCGCTGGGTGAACCGTCCAGGACACGCACAGTCGGCAATGCGATGGAGCTGGAATGGTCCGACTATCAGACCGCCCCGTACACGGAATGGGTGCAAACCGGCTCCAGCCAACAGGTCGTGGGGATGATTCCCGCCACCAACACGACCGCCGCCACCCCCGTGTTCCAGACCAACACGACTGGCCAATATCAGAATCGCTCGCGCGTCTACGAATGCAGCGTGAAAATGCGGGTGGAGAACAGCGTCATCGTCAGCTCCAGCGTCGACGGCAATGTGTGTCCGGAGTTCATTGGCGCGCTGCGTGAATGGGCTGGCGAAAACGAGGCAAAGAACTACGTGGTGAAGTAAGCCGCCGAATCAATTTGGCAGGCCTTCTGGCAACTTCGCGATCACCTTGATCTCGAAGTCAAAACCATACAACCACGTCACGCCCACGGCGGTCAGCGTCGGATGCGGCGCTTCACCCCAATACTCGGGCACCACCTGCCAGACCCGTTCAAACGTCGATGCGGGATCGACCATGAAGACGGTCACGTCAACCACGTCGTCGAACGTGCAGCCCGCAGCCTTCAAGATGGCGTTCAGATTTTCAAACGCCCGCCGGACCTGCGTTTGCAGGTCCGGTTCTGGCGAACCATCCTCGCGGCTGCCCACCTGCCCCGACACGAACAGAAGACCATTGGAACGGATCGCCGGTGAATAGCGGTTGCGCTCGTAAAGCGCCTGGCGGGCCGGGGGAAAAACAATGTCGCGCGTGCTCATGAATCCACTCCATCAAGGGGCCGGAAGCGGCCCGTCATTAACGATGCATTCACTGTAAAGACCCCGCTGCCTGCGATAAACGAGCAACGCTGTCCATCACTGTTTGTAGAATCCAAACAATCCGCGTACCCATTGGAGGCCGCATGGACCGATTCGATGCGATGCAGGCGTTCGCCCGCGTGGTGGAAGCCGGCAGCTTCACCAAGGCGGCGGAAACGCTGCACATGAGCAAGACCAGTGTCACGCAACTGGTGCAGCAGTTGGAGGCGCGGCTGCGCGTCCGGCTGCTCAACCGCACCACGCGCCAGGTCAACGTCACCGCCGATGGCGCCGCCTACTACGAGCGCGTCATCAAGTTGCTGGCTGACATGGACGATGCCGAAACCAGCCTGTCCGCTGCGTCGGCCGCCCCTCGCGGCCGCTTGCGCGTGGACGTGCCCAGCCCGCTGGCCCGCATGATCCTGATCCCGGCGTTGCCCGCCTTCCACGCCCAATACCCCGAGATCCAGCTGGACATGGGCGTCAGCGATCGCCTGGTGGATGTCATTGGCGAGAACGTTGATTGCATCGTGCGCGGAGGCGAACTCACCGATCAGTCGTTGATGGCCCGCCGCGTGGGCGACCTGCAACTGGGCGTCTACGCGGCGCCCAGCTACCTGGAACGCGCCGGCCTGCCCGCCCATCCGCGCGATCTGGAAGATACGCATCACCGCATCGTGGGCTATCTGTGGTCGCGCATCGGCAAGGCCTTTCCCTATGCGATGCATCGCGGCGACGAAAGCGTCCATGTTCACGGGCGCTATGTGCTGGCCGTCGATGACGGCAACGCTTACCTGACGGCCGGGCTGGCCGGATTGGGCGCGCTATGGCTGCCGGACTACATGGCGCGGCCGCACACGGCGCGCGGCGAACTCGTGCCCCTGTTCGAGGATTGGCGCCTGGACCCCATGCCGCTCTATATCGCGTTCCCGCCCAACCGCCACGTCAGCGCCAAGCTCCGTCTATTCATCGATTGGGTGGCCGCGTTGATGGGGCAATACGCGCCCGTTGCGGCCTGATCGGCGCGGTGCTATAACCGCGCTGTCGGAAAAGGCAGACTTGGTTTGGTAAGCCCAAGTCCTTTCGGTAACGAAAGCTCTGGTCTTTGGCCTCAATGAGATCCCCACGACGAACATCGAACGCTGTCCAAGCGTCCTGTTGTTCGTCCGTGCGGTTTCAATTTGGGAAACGCTCCGGTCGAACATCGACACAAGAGCCTTTCTCATGCACATCCGACATTCCTCCTTTCATGACGTCATCATTGCCGGCGCTGGCCCGGTTGGCCTGCTGCTTGCCTGCGAGCTGCGCCTGGCCGGCCTGACCGTCCTGCTGCTTGAACGCGCCCAAGACCCGCAAGCGGCCCTGAAGCGCCTGCCGTTCGGCATGCGCGGCTTATCGACGCCCACCCTTGAAGCCTTGTACCGCCGCGATCTGCTGGACGATCTGATCGCGGCGCAGCGCGCGAGCGATGCCACGGGTGCCATGGCCGCGGCCGCGCATTGGATGCAGCAGCCACGTCGGCCCGCCGGCCATTTCGCCGGCATCCCGTTCCACCACGAGGACATTGACACGGCGCGATGGCCCTACCGCCTGCCCAGTCCGGCAGGCACCGGCATGGCCGTCACCATGGAAACACTGGAAACCGTCCTGGCCCGCCGGGCCCACGCGATGGGCTGCGACATCCGCCGTGGCGTCACCGTCGACGATTTCCTCGCATCCGACGACGACGTCGCCGTCCATGCGGGCGCGGACGTTTTTCGCGCTCGCTGGCTCGTCGGTTGCGATGGAGGCCGCAGTGCGATCCGCAAAGCGGGCGGCTTTGAATTCGTGGGCACCGAGCCTGAATTCACGGGTTATGCCGTCGACGTTCGGATGGCAGACCCTGAAGCGCTCCGCCCCGGCCGGCACTACACGCCAACCGGCATGTATACCTTTGCGCCGCCCGGCACGATCGCAATGGCCGACTTCGACGGGGGGGCCTGCCACCGGCTCCAGCCGATCACGCTGGCGCATGTGCAGGCGGTGTTGCGCCGTGTGTCAGGCACCAATGTCACCTTGACCGGGCTGCATCTTGCCAGCACCTGGACGGATCGCGCTTTTCAATCGATGACGTATCGCAAAGGACGGGTGCTGCTGGCCGGCGATGCCGCGCACATCCATTCGCCCTTGGGCGGCCAAGGGCTGAACCTTGGGCTCGCGGACGCGATGAACCTGGGGTGGAAGCTGGCGTCCAGCGTTCGGGGCGATGCGCCGGCCGGCCTGCTCGACAGCTATCAGGCAGAGCGGCATCCGGCGGGTGCGCGCATCCTGGATTGGTCGCGCGCGCAAGTCGCATTGATGCGCCCTGCCCCCAGCACGCGCGCACTCGCAGCCGTCATCAGCGACCTGATCGAAACGCGCGATGGCGCGACGTATTTCGCGGAGCACGTGTGGGGAGTTTCGCTGCGCTACGACCTGGGCGGCAGTCATCCGCTGACAGGCCGCAGCGTTCCTGATTTTCAACTGATCAACGGCACGACGGCCGGCAGCCTTCTGCGCAAGGGCAAGGGTCTGTTGCTGGACTTCGATGCCCGTGCGCCACTACAGGCCCTTGCCCGCCGTTGGCAGCAACGGGTCACTTATGTCGCGAGTGACGCCAAGGATCGGCTGGGCATGCGCGCGGTGCTGGTGCGTCCTGACGGCTTCGTCGCCTGGGCAGGCGAAGACGATCTGAATGAAGCTGACGCGGCGCAGGCCTTGACGCGATGGTTCGGCGAACCAGCGGACGATGGGCACGACGGATCATGAACAGAACCAGAAGCCCCGCAACCCCTTAGGGCGGTCTTCAAAAGACGGGTCAGCGGCGGGTGTCCGCCTGCGTACAGTCAAGCGCGCTGCTTGCCGCCGGGGTCTTGATCAGAAACTCCTTCAGGCTGGTCAAGTTGCTCTTCTTGAAAATGCGGTTCTTGTAGGTGACCACGGTGGTCGGCGACAGGCCCAGCGCACGCCCCACTTCCTTGGCCGTATGCCCCTGGCGCAACAGATCCGCAACCTGGATCTCACGCGGCGACAGTCCGCTGGACCAGGCGTCCGCACGCGGCAGCTCCATCTCCACGTGACACAACTGACGGTGCCGCCGCGCCAACGCGATCAGCAGCGGCGCGCGTCCGCGCATCAACTCGGTCACGTTCGGCGAATGCGTCCGCGAAAAATACAGATTCAGATAGCTGGTGCCCTCGCTCCGGGCCCCAATCACTGAGATTTTGCTGGCGAAACCCGGACGCTCAAACAGCAGACGCCGGTACTCGTCATCCAGGATGCGTTCCGGAGAGGCCGTCTGGATGATGAGGTCCGGGTGGTGATCGGGCCGGCTGCTCAGGTCGCACAACAGTCCGTAGTTGGGGTCGCGCCGATAGAACTCGTCGTCCACGTAGACGTTGGTGGTCCATTCGATCAGGGCCTGATTCTGCAAACTGGCCGCCGACGAATACTGCACCAAGCCGTCATGGCCGTAGAACACGTGCGACACGTGATCGGCAGCCACGGTCTCGCGCAACGCCAGCAGCAGCGCCGCGTGGAACATCGGGCCGCCCAGGTCCATGACGGCGGACTCCGCCCAGCGGTCCAGCCCCCCGCTGGCGGGGGACGGATTGTTTGTCTCTTCCATGGTTTTGTATTCCCCGCAGACGCTTGTTTTCCCGATTCTAGAGTCATCCTCCGACGCTGCGGTGTCCTCTCTCGTGAGGACATGACGGTCTCGTGACGGGCTTCTAGAGTAGTGCCTGCAATGAACCCGTATCGACTCATGGAGCATTAGGGAAAACGATGAATGAACTTCCCATCTACCCATACGTCAGGCCCAAGGAGATGGATGGCGTGCGCCGCAACCCGTATCCCGTCGCCATCGTGGGGGCCGGACTGACCGGCCTGACGCTGGCCCTGGATTTGGTGCGCCGCGGCATTCCGGTCGTCGTGCTGGACGACGACAACACCGTCGGTGTGCGTGGCCTGGCCTCGCGCGGGATGGTCTGGGCCCAGCGCACGCTGGACATCTTCGAGCGGCTCGGCGTGGCAAGCAAGGTCGTGGAGAAAGGCGTGCGCTGGAACGTGGGCCGGGTGCTGTGCCGCGACTTGGCGGTGGCCTCTTTCACGCTGCAAGACCAGCCTGACATGCGCCACAACGGCTTCGTGAACTTGCAGCAATACTATCTGGAGGCCTTCCTGGTCGACGCGCTGATGCGCGAACCGCTGGCCGACCTGCGCTGGTTGAACCGCGTGGCCGGCATCGAATCGCATGCCAACGGCCCCGCCACGCTGCACGTGGAGACGCCAGACGGCGCCTACCATTGCCGCGCGCAGTGGGTCGCGGCGTGCGACGGCGCCAACAGCGCCGTGCGCAACTTGCTGGATCTCAGCCCGCGGGTGTACGACCGCACCGAGGACCGCTGGATCATCATCGACGTCGTTCTGCGCCACGCCACATGGCCGGAAGAGCGCTGGACGTGGCTGGACGCCCGCAGCAACCACGGCCGCGCCGTCTGGCGCCACAAGATGGCCGACGACACCTGGCGACTGGACTTCCAGCTGCGCCCGGACGAAGACCCCATAGAGGCGGCCACCGAAACCGCCATGCGTCAGCGCGTCTGGGATTTGCTGGGTGAACCGGTGGAATTCGACATCGCGTGGCACGGCGTCTGGGGCTACCGCCATGAATGCCTGGACAGTCTGCGTCACGGACGTGTGCTGTTCGCCGGCGACTCGGCGCACCTGGTCGCGCCTTTCGGCGCGCGCGGTGGCAACGGCGGCATCCAGGATGCCGACAACCTGGGTTGGAAGCTGGCTCTGCTGTTGCAGGGCCGCGCCGGCGAGTCGCTGCTGGATACCTATAGCGTGGAGCGCAAGCAGGCAGCGATGGAAAACATCCGCCAGGCGCGGCGATCCTCACGGTTTGTCTATCCGGGCGCGGCGCAGTCCGCCGCGTTGTGGCGTGAGGCCATCATTGCACTGGCGCCGCATCACGACCTCGCGGCCCGCATGATCAACACGGGCCGTCTTTGCATGGCCGCCATTTACCCCGAGTCCTTGCTGGCGCGCGGCGCTCATGCGCACGTCGGACGCGCGCTCCCCAACCTGGTGCTACGTCAGACCGACGGGCTGACCTTGCACGAACTGCTCGGGCCATGGTTCACCGTCTTGGTCTTTGGGGACACGCTGCCGTCTGACGTCCAGGCCCAGGAACGCAGCGGCGCGCTCGTGAACTGGGTCGCTGTCGGCCCGCTATGCGACGAGCGCGGACGGGCTGCCCTGGCGCACCGGCTGGGGCTGACGATGAACGGCGAGGCCTGGCTGCTGCGCCCCGACCAGCACCTCATGGCCGCCGGCACGCCCGGACCCAGCGCAGCACAAGCTTGGATTGCCGCCGCGCTGGGCGAATCGGGCGGCGCCTGTCCTGAATCCTTCCCAGAGGCCGATGGCCTCCTCCCTGCCATCGGAGGCGCTGCTCATGCCGCTATCCCAGCAACAACTTGACGATCTGCTCGAACGCCTCATCACGCTGACGAATATGCCCGACCCGGGCGCCCAGCGCGACAACCTGGCCCGGCTGTCGCTGCTTCTCATCGAAGCCGTGGACGACTCAGCCCGGGTGCTGGCGGCCGTGGACGAAGTACTGGCGGTCCCTTCGGACGGCCCCACCCTGAACATTCCTTGAACTCCGGAGAAGGCGCCATGACGCTGAACCAACCCCACGCTTCCTTGGCAAGCCCCGCCTCGTCTCCCCCGGCGATCCGGGGCCTGCACCACTTCGCCTGGCGTTGTCGCGATGCCGAAGAAACGCGGCATTTCTATGAAGACATCCTGGGCCTGCCGCTAGTCCACGTGGTCAAGGAAGAACGGGTGCCTTCCACCGGCGAACACTGCCCCTTCGTGCACCTGTTCTTTGAATTCGCCGATCACTCGCACATCGCGTTCTTCGATCTGGGCGACAACGGCCAGAGCGTGCCCGACCCCTCCACGCCGCGCTGGGTCAACCACTTCGCCATGGAAATCGGCGGCGAGGCCGAGTTGGATTCGATGCGCCAGCGGCTGCTGGCCCACGGCGTCGAGGTCGTAGGGCCGACCGATCACCACTTCATCCGTTCCATCTATTTCTTTGACCCAAACGGCATCCGCCTGGAACTGACCGTACGCCTGCCCATGAATGACTACGTGGCCCGCAAGCGGCATAGCGCCCACGACGAACTGGCCGCCTGGACTCGCGACAAAGCCGCGGGCCTGACGCCCGGCGCCACCGGAACCACCAGCCAGGCACGCCACCAGGAACACGCGGGCTAAGCCCACCTCCCCCTTTCCCTTCCCGACTAGGAACACCATGAGCAAACCCTTCGCCTCCCAGGCCGACCTGGCAGAAAAGAAAACGTCCTTCGAGCGCCTGTCCGAGAACGCCTACGCCTATGTCGCCGACGGCGACCCCAACTCGGGCGTGATCATCGGCAGCGACAGCGTGATGGTCATTGATGCGACCGCCACGCCGGCCATGGCCCAGGGGTTGATCCGTGCCATTCGCGGCGTCACAGACAAGCCCATCCGCCACGTGGCCCTGACCCACTATCACGCGGTGCGAGTGCTGGGCGCATCCGCCTTCGCCGCCGAAGGCGCGGTGAACATTTTCGCCAGCCGGGGCACGCATGAACTCATCGTGGAGCGCGGCCAGGCTGACATGGACTCAGAGATCGGCCGCTTCCCACGCCTGTTCCAGTCCGTCGAGAGCATCCCTGGCCTGACCTGGCCCACCGTGGTGTTCGACCGCGAACTGACCGTATTCATGGGCGACCTGGAAGTTCGCATGCTGCACTTGGGCGCCGGCCACACCCGGGGCGACTCCATCGTCTGGATCCCATCGCAGGGCGTCTGTTTTTCGGGCGATCTGGTGGAGTTCAACGCAGGCGTCTACACGGGCGACGCCTATCTGGCCGATTGGCCCACCACGCTCGACACGCTGCAAGCGCTACAGCCCCGCCAGATGGTGCCCGGCCGTGGGCCGGCGCTGACCACGCCGGAGGCCTGCCGCGAAGCCATCGACTACACCCGGCGCTGGGTGCAGACGCTGTACCGCTGCGCGCAACGGGGCGTGGAGGAAGGCAAGGGTCTGAAGCAGGTCTACGAAGACACGCGCCGGCTGATGGATCCTGAATTCGGGCACGTCGTCATCTACGAACATGCCATTCCGTTCGATATCTCGCGAGCATTCGACGAAGCCCGTGGCATCGCCGACCCGCGCATCTGGACCGCCCAGCGTGACCGCGAGATGTGGGCCGAGCTCACTGCCTGATCCTGACTCCCCGGGGCGATCCTCGCCGCCGGGCGCCCTTCCCTGCACGGAACCCCTGAACATGAAACTTGCCACCCTGACCAACGGCACCCGCGACGGCCAACTGGTCGTCGTCAACCGCGCCCTGACACTCATGCGCGCCGTGCCACACATTGCCGCCACCCTGCAACAAGCCCTGGACGACTGGGCTCGCACCGCACCGCTGCTACAGGCCGAATACCAGACGTTGAACGCGGGTGCTGCCTCCAGCCGGCCTTTCGACCCCCGCCACTGCGCCGCCCCATTGCCGCGTGCCTATCAATGGCTGGACGCCTCGGCCTACTTGAACCACGTGGACCTGACACGACGCGCCCGTGGCGGAGAAATGCCCCCGTCGTTCCTGACGGATCCGCTGATGTATCAAGGCGGGTCGGACGATTTCATGGGGCCCTGCGACCCCATCACGGCCGCCAGCGAAGCGCTGGGCGTGGACCTGGAAGCCGAAATCGTGGTGGTCACCGACGATGTGCCCCTGGGTATCGACGCGGACGCCGCACTGGGCCACGTGGCGCTGCTGGGCCTGGTCAATGACGTGACGCTGCGCAATGTCGTCCTGCCGGAACTGACCAAGGGCTTTGGCTTCCTGCAAGGCAAGCCCGCGTCGGCGCTATCGCCCGTGCTGGTCACGCCCGACGAGCTTGCGCCCCATTGGCGCGGAGGCAAGCTGCACCGGACGATGCAGGTGTGGCTCAACGGCCAGCTGATCGGCCAGCCCCAAGCCGGTGAGGAAATGCAGTTCCACTTTGGCGAACTGATCGCGCACGCCGCCCGAACGCGCCGCCTGGGCGCGGGCACGTTGGTGGGCAGCGGCACGATCTCCAACGCCAGCGACGCGGCCGGCGTCTGCTGCCTGGTCGAAGCGCGAGTACGAGAGCAACTGCGCGACGGCGAAATGCGCACCCCCTTCCTCAAGCACGGCGACCGCGTGCGTATCGGCATGCGCGACGACTCGGGCCAGAGCCTGTTTGGCGACATCGACCAGCAGGTAAGCATCCCGGGTACCCGGCCCATGCCGTCCACCGCGCCCGAGTCCACGCCAGAAACCGCCACCGCCTGATCGGGAGAAGCCCCATGGCCGACACCTCTGACCACACCCTGCACAGCTATTGGCGCAGTTCGGCAGCCTACCGGGTGCGCATCGCCTTGGCCTTGAAAGGCCTGCCGTATCAACAAATAGCCTGGCACATGGTCAAGGGCGAGCATCAGCAACCGGCCTACCGGTCGATCGCGCCCTTCGGCCTGGTACCCATGCTGGAGATCGACGGCCAACGCCTACAGCAATCGCTGGCCATCATCGAATATCTGGACGAGCGTTTTCCCGGAACAGCCCTGCTACCCGTTGATCCGGCGGGCCGCGCGCAGGCTCGAGCGCTGGCGCAGTTGATTGCCTGCGAAATGCATCCGCTCAACAACCTGCGCACGCTCAAGCGCCTGCGTGCGCAGTTCGACGCGGACGATGGGCAGGTGCAGGACTGGTATCGCCACTGGTGCGAGGAAGGCTTCCGCGCCTTCGAGGCAGCACTTCCCGCCGCGCAGTCCGGCGGATACGCGCTGGGGAACAAACCTTCGCTGGTGGAGTGCTGCCTGGTGCCCCAGGTTTACAACGCCTTGCGCTACGGCGTGGACCTGGCGCCGTTCCACCGCGTCCGCGCCATTGTCGATGCCTGCGCCACGCTACCCGCCTTCGAGGCGGCCCGTCCCGAAAACCAACCTGATGCCCCCTTGGCCACCGCGGCCTAGGCGGGCTCTTACCCCACAACACAAGAAGCCAAACCCGCCGCCCCCCACGGAGACAGACATGCAGACAGACATCCCCGCCGACGGCGCTGCCGTCGCGCCCGCCAGTGCATCCCGCTCATCCCTACCCCTGGTCAGCGCCGAGGACCGCAAGGTATTGGCGGCCACGCTGGTCGGGTCGGCGATCGAATGGTACGACTACTTCATTTATGTCCAGGCCGCCGGCCTGGTGCTGGGCTCCCTATTCTTCGCGCCTTTCGCCAAAGAGAATCCCGAACTGTCGTTGATCCTGTCCTTCGCAACCGTCGGCGTCGCCTTCCTGTTCCGGCCCTTGGGGGCCATCGTCTGCGGCCACTTGGGCGACCGCTACGGACGCAAACGGGTACTTGCCGCCACCTTGATCCTGATGGGGGTGTCCACCGCCCTGATCGGCGTGTTGCCCACTTACGCGCAGATCGGAATCTGGGCTCCCGTCATGCTGGTGATGCTGCGCGTGCTACAGGGCTTCTCCGCAGGCGGCGAATGGGGCGGCGCAGCCCTGATGGCCGTCGAACACGCGCCCGCCAACCGCCGCTCACTGTTCGGCGCCTTTCCGCAAATCGGGGTGCCGCTGGGCATGATCGTCGCGACCGGTGCCTTGTGGTGCATCACCACGCTGGTTGGCATGGAGCAATTCCTGGCCTGGGGCTGGCGCATTTCCTTCCTGCTGTCCATCGCGCTCATCATCGTGGGCGTATTCATCCGCCGCGCGGTGGAGGAATCCCCGGTCTTCCTGCAAATGCAGTCGCGGCGCAGCCGTTCGTCGGCGCCCTTGGGCATCTTGTTGCGCAAGTACCGCCGTCAGGTCGTGCTGACGACGCTGATCTTCGTGGGCAACAGCACCGCGGGCTATCTGCTGGTCGGCTTTTTCATTAGCTACGGCAGCCGGACGCTGCACATGCCCGCCCAGCAGGTGTTGATGATCTGTACGCTGGCAGCGGCTTGCTGGCTGGCCACCACGCTGCTTGGCGGTTGGCTGGGAGACCGCATCGGCCGCGTTCGCACCTTCCAGGCCGGCTACATCCTGCTGGCGCTCTGGGCCATTCCGATGTGGCGCTTCATCGAGTCCGGCGACGTCGCCCAGTTCACGTTCGCCCTGATCGTGCTGTCCGTGCCTCTGGGCCTGACCTACGGCCCGCAGGCCGCGTTGTACGCCGAGATGTTCCCTGCCGACGTGCGGTACTCAGGCGTGTCCGCGGGTTACGCCCTGGGTTCCATCCTGGGCGGCGCCTTCGCCGCCATGATCGCGCAATCCATCATCTCGGCCACCGGCCAATCCTGGCTGGTGGGCGTCTACGTCATTGTCATGGCGACGGTGTCCTTCGTGGCCGTGACGCTGGTCAAGGACCGGCCCGGCACGACGTTGCATGCCGAATGAAGCGGCCCCTCCCTTCCCAACCCACCCTTGCCCGCCATGCGCTCCGACATCCGCCAAGACGATCTCATCGAATCCATCGCCAGCGCGCTCCAGTACATCAGCTGCTATCACCCCGCTGACTACATTGCGCACCTGGCCCGTGCCTACGAGCTCGAAGCCAGCGCGCCTGCCCGTGACGCGATGGCACAGATTCTGATCAGCTCGCGCATGGCCGCCATCGGTCGCCGGCCCGTCTGCCAGGACACAGGCATCGTGAACGTGTTCCTCAGAGTCGGCATGGACATACGCTGGGCCGGCTTCACCGGCAGCCTCGAGGACGCCGTCAACGCGGGCGTCCGGCGGGCATACCTGGACCCGGACAACCCGCTGCGGGCATCGATCGTGGCGGATCCGCTCTTCGGCCGAAGCAATACCCGCGACAACACGCCCGCCGTCATCAGCGTGCAGATCGTGCCGGGCGCCAACGTGGAAGTCACCGTGGCGGCCAAGGGAGGCGGCTCGGAAAACAAGGCGCGGCTGGCCATGCTGAATCCCGCCGACAATGTGATGGATTGGGTGCTGGAACAGATCCCCGCGATGGGCGCAGGCTGGTGCCCGCCAGGCATCCTGGGCATCGGCGTGGGCGGCACGGCCGAGAAAGCCGTGCTACTGGCCAAGGAGAGCCTGATGCAGCCCCTGAACATGCACGAACTACAGGCCCGGGCGCAAAGCGGAGACACCTTGACGCCCGAGGACGCATTGCGGCTGGAGCTCCATGACCGAGTCAACGCGCTGGGCGTCGGCGCACAAGGGCTGGGCGGCCTGACGACCGTGCTGGACGTGAAGATCAAGACCTACCCCACGCACGCGGCAGCCAAGCCCATCGCGTTGATTCCCAATTGCGCGGCGACACGCCATGCGCGCTTTGTGCTGGACGGCTCCGGCCCCGTGCACCTGGCCCCACCGCCGCTGGATCTTTGGCCGGACATTGCATTGACGCGCGGACAGGACGCAGGGCGGCGCGTGAATCTGGACACACTGACCCAGGAGGAAGTCGCCTCCTGGCGGGCGGGCGACACCTTGCTGCTGAATGGCCGCATGTTGACCGGGCGCGACGCCGCGCACCAGCGCATCCGGGAAATGCTGGCTCGGGGCGAGCCCTTGCCTGTCGACTTCCGCGGCCGCGTCATTTATTACGTGGGCCCCGTCGATGCGGTAAGAGACGAGGCAGTCGGCCCCGCAGGCCCCACGACGGCGACGCGCATGGACAGCTACACGGACATGATGCTGGACCGCACGGGCCTGTTCGCCATGATCGGCAAGGCCGAACGCGGGCCAGCAGCTGCCGCGACGATTCAACGTCACAAGACCGCCTATCTGATCGCGGTGGGTGGTGCGGCTTATCTCGTGTCCCGTGCCATCCGCCACGCCCGCGTCATCGCCTTCGAGGACCTGGGCATGGAAGCGATCCACGAGTTCCAGGTGGAGGACATGCCCGTGACGGTCGCCGTGGATGCCGCGGGCGGCAACTTGCACGTTTCCGGCCCCGAAAGATGGCGACGGCAGGCTTCCCACGTGGCGCGCATACTCAGAGCATGACTCCCGCCTCCCTGCCGCAATTGGGATCGCCGTACTGTCCCATTCTGGTTTCGCTTTAGCGGCGAGCATCCATAGACTCCAGTTCGATGTGGTCCGTTGCCTCGGCATAAATCATGCACCGCACGCCGTACACTATGACGTCAGATTCAGACCTGGACGATCATGCAATTGGCCACATTGGACAAGCAGCTGAGTTTTCTGAAAGAGATTGATCGGCTGAAAACGGTCGTACGACAATCTCCGCTGCTGGACGGCAGCCGGAAGGAGAACTCCGCCGAGCATTCCTGGCACTTGGCGATGTACGCCTTGATACTGGGCGAATACGCCGGCGGCGCCATCAACACCAATCGAGTCATACAGATGCTCTTGCTGCATGACGTCGTGGAAATAGACGCCGGCGATTTCCCGATCCACGGCGGGTTGTCAAACGACTTGCAGGCTGAACAGGAGCGCAGCGCCGCGACACGCCTGTTTGGCCTGTTGCCGGCCTCGCAAGGCGACGCATTCCTCAACCTGTGGCAAGAGTTTGAGCAGGCAGAGACCGACGACGCAAAGTTCGCGAAAGCGCTGGATCGCTTTCAGCCCCTGCTCATCAACGTCTTCACGAACGGCGGAACCTGGACAGAGAACGGCGTATCTCTTGAGCAGGTCCTTGCCCGCTATGGTCCCGTCATCAAAAACGGGGCGCCCCGACTATGGGCTGTGTGTGAGCGTTGGGTGACTGAACATTTTTCCGGACAGGCGCCAAAACGCCATCCCATCCCCTCCCCCGAATAAGGCATACTGCGCGACGCCAAAAGCGCCCCCGTAGAAGGGAGTCTTGGCCGATCCGACGAGAACATCTGTCGGCGGGCTACGGCCAGCGTTGCCATAAAACACCATCGCGCCATCAGCGGCGCGAAATAATGACAGAGGAGAGAGGATGACCATCAGGAAGAACCTTCACGCGACCTGCGCCAAGGCAGGTAAGGCGTTGCTGCCCGCCGCGCTGGCGCTTGCCGCGATGGCAGGTCATTTGCCAGCGGCGCACGCCGACGAATATCCGTCGCAACCCATCAAGTTGATCGTGCCCTTTGCCGCAGGGGGTGGAAACGATGGGATCGCGCGCTTGCTGGGACAGTTGCTGTCCGACGGACTGAAGCAGCCGGTGGTGGTGGAGAATCGCCCCGGCGCCGGCGGCAAGCTGGGCGTCGAACAGGGTTTGAGGGCGGCGCCTGATGGATACACCCTGACCTTGATTTCCAATAGTTATTCGGTCAATCCCAGTCTGTACAAGCTGCCATTTGATCCTGTCGGAGACATGACGCCCATCGGGATGATCGCGCGCGCGCCGTTCTTCGTGTCGGTGAACCCGTCCGTGCCGGTAGAGACCTTGGGCGAGCTGGTCGCCTTGGCCAGGCAGAAACCCGGCGTGCTGACCTATGCGTCGTCCGGCACGGGCGGGATTTCGCATTTGGCGATGGAAGCCTTTCTGAAGACGGCCGGCATTTCGATGATCCACGTGCCGTACAAAGGGTCGGCGCCAGCGTTGACCGATACGGTATCCGGCCAGGTCAACGCGATGATGACCACGGCGGGTTCCACCCTGCCTTATCGTGAAGACAAGCGCCTGAAGGTGCTGGCAGTGACCTTGCCTCAGCGCGTCTCGTCGGCCTCTGACATTCCAACGGTGCGCGAGGCCGGCGTGCCTTTTGACGTGACGGTGTGGTACGGCATCATCGCGCCCAAAGGCACGCCGCCTGAGATCCAGGCCAAGCTCAACACCGCGATCAATGCGGCGGTGGTATTGCCTGAAATGGCGGATCGGCTCAAGGCGACGGGCGAGGAAGCCGCGCCGGGCAGCCCGGCGGCGTTCCGTGACCAGATCGTGAAGGAGATATCGCTCTGGAGCGATGTCGTGCGCGAGGCCGGCGTCACCGTCAACTAATCAAGCGCCGGAGTCAGACTGCACATTCACGTTGAAAATTGCAGTCTGGCTCCCGACGCGGTGTGGCCGCGGCATCCCAACCGCTCGGCGAGAGCTAGCTTCCCGGCCCGTGCCGCATCGCTGCTCAACTGCACGTGACGATGCTGGCCATGCTGATCGCACTTGCCAAATACTGCATTGCGGCGATTCTTTCAGGCGTGTGATGCGCCGGCGAATCCTTCAGTTTCACCAGAGCGTGCCTCATGAGTTCCACGCTGGACAGCCCTGAAGCCGTGGACGGGCTTGAAGGGGAATTCCAATCCGCATACTCCGAATCAAAAGCCAGCGGGGAGTGGGTGTCAGCGATGTTCTTCAAGGTCATGAGCGGCTTCGTTGTCTTGGAAAAGAGATCGGACCCCGCGGTGACGCGGAAGTTCCAATCCGACTCTCCCAATCTCGCGTCCAGGGCCGGCGCCAGCCCGCCGGCCAGCCAGCTTAGCGCGTGCCTTCCTTCAGGCCGAGCAGGTCCCATTCCCAACGCAAGCCCTGGCCGAATCCACCGCCGAACGACGCGAACAGTTTGGTGACTTCGCCAGCCGTCTCTTCACGCGCCCAGTCGCGTTGGAGTTCGCTGACATAGGCGGTCGCCGACAACGGTCGCGCGCCGGACTGCATCATGCGCTGCACGCCCATCTCATGGCTTTCCACGGTGCCGCCGCCCGATGCGTCTGGAATGATGTAAACCTCGTGGCCGGCGGCCAGGGCGCTCTGGACAGCCAGATTCAGGCAAACCTCGGTCCACAGACCGGCCATCACCAGTTTTTTCTTGCCGGTCCCTTTGACCCACTCGCGCACCCGCGGATCATCCCACGAATCCAGGCTGGTGCGATCAATAGGCGTCTGGTCGGGAAACACGGCCTGGATTTCCTGGAACAGGGCTTGGCGTTCGGCAAACCCGGTGGTCAACAGCGTCGGCACATTGAAGAGCTTCGCTGCCTTGGCGATGAAGGTCGCATTGTTGACCACCTGTTCGTTCGGGTGCGAACGCAGCGCCAGCAGTTGCAGGTACTGGTGATCGATCATCAGCAACGCATGGTTGTCGGGGGTAAGCAGCGTGTCGTCGCGGGTCGTGGTGCTGTTCATGATAGTTTTCCTTTTGGGGAGTTTGATGCTGCGCCGTTGAACAGGGGTGACGCGAGCCCTTGAAAATTGGGCGCTATGGCCTAGGCGCTCGTTGCGGGGATATGTCCGAAACGCCCGCTCGCGAAATCGCGTTTGGCCTGCCGGAGCTCCTCCGCGGTGTTCATGACGAAAGGCCCGGACCCTACGATGGGCTCGTTGAGCGGCTCGCCGGTCAATACGAGCACGGCGGCATCGGTTGTGGCGTTGATCGCGATCGTGCCGCCGGACCGGTCAAAGAGCACCATCTGTTTTTCATGAAGCGGCGAAGACTTGTCGATGCTTAGCGTGCCGCGCAATACGACCGCCATGGCAGAGTGCCCTTCAGGCAGGCTCAGTTCCGAGCGGGTTCCGTGATCCAGGTTCAGATCCCACAGATTGATGGGCGACCACGTCTCGGCGGGCCCTTCGAGCATTTCGTATCGGCCCGCAATGACTCGCAGGGTCCCGGAGGCAGGAGAACCCAACGCCATTCGAGGAATCTGCTCCTTCGCAAGTGTCTGATACCGCGGTGGGGACATCTTGCGATCCGCGGGCAGATTGACCCATATCTGGACCGCTTCCAGGACGCCTCCGGAACGCGAAAACGCCGGCGAATGGAACTCTTCGTGCATGATCCCGGCGCCGGCCGTCATCCACTGCACATCCCCGGCGCGAATCAATCCGCCGTCTGAGGAGTCCCGATGCGCGACTTCGCCTTGATAGACCAGCGTCACGGTTTCAAACCCCCGGTGCGGATGCTGCTGGATGCCGCGCGGCAAAGGCGACGGCTTGAAATCCTGCGGGCCGCTGACGTCAAGGAGCAGAAAGGGACTGGTGTAGTCGCCCACGGCGTCGTAAGAGAAGACCGTCCGGGTGGGAAAGCCGTCTCCTACCCAGTGAGTGTTTCCTGCCGTGTGGATGCTGATGAGCTTGGGCATCATCGTTTCCTTCCAGGAGAGATATCGATCGGTATAAACAGAATAAAATTAGAACAAACTCTTGAGTAGATGGATAAAACGAAATCATTGTTCTAACAGGAGAACAATCTTGCTGCACGCTATGGACTTGAACGACCTCTTCTACTTCACGCAGATCGTGGAACATGGCGGTTTCTCGGCGGCTGCGCGCCATCTGGATATACCGAAGTCCAAGATCAGCCGCCGGCTTGCCATGCTCGAAGACCGCTTGGGCGCGCGCCTGATCCAGAGGTCAACGCGCCAGTTCGTCGTGACAGAGGTCGGGCAGGAGTACTACCGGCATTGCAGGGCAATGCTTGTCGAGGTGCAGGCCGCGGAAGAATCGGTTCAGCGCAGCCGCGCGGAACCGCAGGGCATCATCCGGCTGAGCTGTCCCATCGGCTTGTTGGATGCGCTCGTTGCGGACATGCTGACGGACTTCATGGTGCGTTATCCGCTGGTGCGGATCCATGCGGAAGGGGCCAATCGCCGAGTGGACGTCATAGGGGAAGGTTTCGATATCGCGCTGCGGGTGCGATTCCCGCCATTGGAGGACAGCGGGCTGATCCTGAAGACCCTGTCGGACAGTCCGCACCGCCTGGTGGCGAGTCCCGCGTTCCTGAAGCAGCACGGCCCGTTCACGCACCCGGCGGATCTGGCCAAGGTGCCCAGCTTGGGGCAAGGGCCCGAGGCGCGCTCGCACGAGTGGGAACTCTTCGGGCCAGACGGCACTTTAGCCCTGGTGCGCCACAACCCGAATCTGATCACCGACCAGATGCTGGCGCTGCGCATGGCCGCAGTCAAAGGGCTCGGAGTTGTTCAACTGCCCACATTGCTCATTGCCCAGGCCATGCGGGGCGGGCAGTTGGTCGAAGTGATACCCGGCTGGGCACCAAGAACCGCCATCGTGCATGCCGTCTATCCTTCCAGGCGGGGCCTGCTTCCTTCGGTTCAAGCGCTACTTGAATTCTTGGCCCACGCCTTTCAAGGCACTTCCGCGCGGTGACACGGCCCGCCAGACGAACGGCGCGACAGCTTCCGGTGTGTCATACCGCACATTCACGTTGGAAATTGCAGTCTGGCTCCCGACGCGGTTCCTCCACATGATCGAAATGCCCTCCCATCCCTATTCACGACCGTTCATGCTTCACGAACATCGGGTTCACAAGCCAGCTATTTTTCCAAAGCCCATTTAGTTTTACGCTTGCCTGCCGATAGTTTGAGTCAATGAAGATGCAAAGCAGTTCTCGAATCGTCATGCCCCGGGACGCAGCACGCGCCGCGGACCAGGGGCAAGACAGCCGTCAAATGGCGCGAATTCGGCAAGGTCACGTGACCATGGATATATTGGCCGCCATGCGGATTTACCTGCGCATCGTGGCGCGCGGCACGTTTTCCCGGGCGGCCATCGACCTGGACATGGGCCAACCCGCCATCAGCGAACGCATTGCAAAGCTGGAAGCGTATCTTGGCGTTCAGTTGCTCCGCCGCAATGCGCGTTCTTTGCTATGCACCGAGGCAGGCAAGGCCTTTCACGACTTGTCCCTGGAAACCATACAACTGGTCGACAAAGGCATCAGCTCCCTCAAGGAACTGGATTCGAATCTGACGGGAACCCTGCGCATCGCTGCCCCCGTCGCCTACGGCGAAATGTTCCTGTCTTCCGCGCTCATTCGCGTTCGCGCGTCGCTGCCCGAGCTTCAGATCGATTTACAGTTCGACGACGGCATGATGGATCCTTCGTCTGAAGACGTGGATCTCTTGATCCGCCCCGGCGTTTTGAAAAAAGAGCGGGCCGTGGCCTTCGAGCTGTGCGCCCTGAAGCACATTCTGGTCTGCTCGCCCGCCTACGCGGCCAGTGGGCAGTGCAGCCAGGTTTCCGACCTGGCCGGACACCCCTTTATCGGCATGAAGGAGATGCTCGGCGATTCACACTTGTCCCTGCTCTCAAAAAATGGCGAGGTGGAATGCGTCGAAATCCGCGCCATGGTCACGGCCAACCACTGGCATCCCGTGCTTGAATTGGTCAAAGCTGAACAAGGAATCGGCGTGTTGCCTCAAGCGTTTTGCGCCTCAGCGCTGAGTCAGGGGAAGCTGTTGCATATCCTTCCGCACCATCAAGTCGGCTGGCCCCTGCCCATCTACGCCCTGGTTCCCGAAAGGCGAACCTCTTCCTTGAAGATCAAGGCCCTGATCCAGATCCTGCGCCAATCAGCCAGTGCGTGCGTTACTTCCGCTGCCGGCGCCTGAGGCCCCGTCCCCCTGGCATCAATTGCACGTTACTTAGGCGCCGTTTCCCAAGGGGGCTGCTCGGCAAAGGCCTCAGCCAGGTGATCGACAAAGGCGCGGACCTTCGTCGGCACATAGGATGTGTCGGGATAAATCACCGCGACCGTGTACGGCAGCAAACCAGTGGAAAGCGGGATCTGAATCAACTGCCCGGTCTGCAAGGGCCGAGCCACGAGAAAAGCCGGCGCAGTAATGATGCCCAGGCCTTCCATCGCAAGGTCCCGCATCGCAAAGCCATTGTTCACGAATATCCTGGCGGGCGTGGCAACGTGTGATGGGTTCACGGCCTGCGGCCCCGTCTCGAACTTCAGAAGACGTTTCGGATGCGATGGCGCGTAGATGATGCTTTGATGTTGCGCCAATTCGCTGACGGTGGCCGGCAATCGATTATCTTCCGCATATCTGGGGCTACAGCAAATCAGACGCGCGCATTCGCACAGCCGCCGCGCCCTCAGGCGAGAATCCGAGAAATATCCGATACGCACCCCCACATCGTAGCCCCGAGTCGCCAGATCCTTGACGCGATCGTCGTAATCCAGCACCAGCTCAAGATTGGGATGCTTGCGGCTGAAGCTTGCCAGCAACGGCCCCATGTAGAGCATGCCAAACGTCATGGGCGCCGAAATGTGAAGCCGGCCATGAAGTGAGCCATTCAGGTTCCGTACCATGCTATCGGCGGTATCTTTCACCTGGCCGATCAGCGGGGCCATGCTCCGATAGAACTCTTGCCCCGCCTCCGTGACTTGCAACGTCCGCAACGAACGGCTGAACAATTGGGCCGATAAGGCGGTTTCCAGATCCGCGATCCGCTTGCTTACGGCGGATTTCGTCATTTTCAATCTCGCGGCCGCAGCGGTAAGGGAGCCCGCCTCAACCACGTGCAGAAAAGTATAAATATCGTCGTATCTCCAGTTCACCTATGCCCCGTTTCTTTTGTCCCTGACACGTGCATGTCGCGTCCATCAGGATGATTTCTCTTGCTGCCGGGTTTCAGTCCCTGGCATCGTCATGCGCCGGGGAAAATTCGCCAATCCCGCCGTGCCTCTCGGGCGGCAACCGAAAAAATACCCTAACGCGATATCTGCGGAAACGTGGAAATCTGGACAAATCGCAACAGCACTGCAACACTTTTCCGAGCAAGATCCGGCGCGTTTGGCCCGCTCGATGGAGCGGCCCGTTGCTTCCCTGGATGATTCGTCATACTTACTGAGTATCGAAATATCTATTGCAAAAATCCGAGTAACCGCATCAATCATGGGCGTTGTGCCAAAGCCGCGGCAAAACACCACGGCACGCCCCTGCTGCGGCGCGCATGCCCGGCTTGCGGGCGCCCCAACTGCGCCTCCCGCGGACGGCGCTACAATCCTCGCCGGATTTTGCGCATCCGCGGCAACCTCCTCCACTCCGCCACGGAGAAACACGGCAACGCATCGCCCGCAAGCGTTCGCGCCCGCCATGCCTTTCCCTGACTTTTCATAGCTGTAGTCCGGCAAGGCCGGATGTATTCCGCTTTTCGCGATCGAGGATTTCATGTCTCGGCAGTTGTTGGCTCTTGTTCTGGGGCCGCTTCTTGGCTTGTTCGTTGTCTGCATCGGCAACGCATTCATTTCTTCCCTTACCACCCTGCGCCTGGACGCGGCCGGCGAGTCGGCCACCGTCATCGGGATCATTTCGTCGTCGTATTTCATCGGCCTCACGCTAGGCGCGATATTCAACGACCGGCTGATCGTGCGCATCGGCCATATCCGCGCCTACAGCAGCTTTGCTTCGCTCATCGCGGTGACGGTCCTGTTGCAGGGTCTGATCTTCGGGCCTGAAGCCTGGTTCGTCCTGCGCTTGATCAGCGGCTGGGCCAGCGTCGGCGTGTTCCTGGTGGTGGAAAGCTGGTTGCTGCTGGCGGGCGACCCGAAAATGCGTGGGCGGCTGCTGGCGTTCTACATGATCGCGCTGTATGGCTCGGGCATGCTGGGCCAGATCCAGCTTGGCTCCATCACCCAGCTGGGTGAGATGGCGCCCTTCATGATCGCCGGGCTGCTGGCCTCGCTGTCGGTGATGCCGATGGTCATCATTCCGCGCATTTCGCCGCTGGTGGAACGGGTCGAACCGCTGATGCCTCAGCACCTGATCCGCATGACGCCAACCGGAGTCATGGGCTGCTTTGGTTCAGGGGTGGCCATCGCCGCGGTCTATACCCTGCTGCCGCTGTATTTGCAGCGCATCGGCTTGGACATGGCGCAGGTGGGCAAGATGATGGGCGCGGTCATTCTTGGCGCCATGGTGCTGCAATACCCGGTCGGCCGTTGGTCGGACTTGCGCGACCGGCAGGTTGTCTTGATCGCGCTGGCGGTGTTCTGCGCCGTGCTGAGCCTGCTTATCCTGTTACTGCCGACCGGATCGCCGCTGCTTATCGTCTTGCTGTTCCTGTTGGGCGGCGGCGTGTTCGCCATTTATCCCGTGGCGGTCAGCCACGCCGCTGACCGTGCGCCAGCTGATGCGCTAGTGCGCATGATTCAGGGCCTGCTGCTGATCAATTCCCTGGGTTCGGCCTTGAGCCCGCTGGCGATCTCGCAAGTGATGGCGAAGTTCGGAGAAGCGGGGCTGTTCTGGAGCTTTGCGCTGCTGAACCTCAGCCTGATGGCCTTCTTCATGTGGCGCCGCCGCGAACGCCCCGCCCCCTCCCCCGTCGCGCCGTTTGCGGCGGCCGCGCAGATGTCTCCTGCCGGCGTCGAACTCCGGGTCACCGAAGACTTGGTTCAAGGCGCCCTGGATCATGAAATGACGGAAGACTTGACCCACGTCGTCCCCGGCACGGACGCCGCCGAACCCGTGCTATCGGCCGCACAGGACGCCTCGCCCACCACGGGCGGACGCTGACGTCAGGCTGCCTGGTAGCGCTTTGCCGCCGTCCGCCCCGATAGGTTCGGAATCAGCGTCTGGCGCGCAGCTTCGTAGGCGTCCCAATCGGCCACGTCGGGCAGCGCCGGAATGGTGACCAGCTCGCCCCGGTCGAAGCCCGCCAGGGCCGCATCCACCATGTCTTCGGCCCGCATCACGATTTCACTGGGCACTTGTTGCAGGGACGTGCCGGCGGCCTCCCAGAAATCGGTCGCGGTGGCGCCCGGAGCCACGGCCTGGATACGGATGTTCTTGTCGGCCAGTTCGTGCTTGAGCGACTGGCTGAACGCCAGAACGAAAGCCTTGCTGCCGCCGTACACCCCGTTGAGCACCTCGGGATTGATCGCGACGATGGATGCGATATTGATCACCGCGCCGCCGCCCCGGGCCACCATGCCGGGTATGGCGGCGTAGGTCAGCCGAGTCAGTGCCGTCACGTTCAAATCAATCATCCCCGTCATCTTGTCAACGTCGGCCATCAACAGCGGCGCAACGGCGCCCAGTCCGGCGTTGTTCACCAACAGGGTGATGCTGGCGTCGGTTCGCAACACGTGTTCAACCCGCGCCAGATCGGATTTGTCGTTCAGATCAGCAGTGATCACCTCGATCGTGCGCCCCGTTTCGTCCGACAGACGGCTAGCCAGGGCGTCCATGCGCTGGCGGTTGCGCGCCACCAGGATCAGGTTGTAGCCACGATGGGCCAATCGATGCGCATATACCGCGCCGATACCGGAGGACGCACCGGTGATCAGCGCGGTGCCTGAGGATTGATGCAGGGACATATCTAGCTCCTTAAACCGTTGGTAGCGCCGGAAGTGGCGTCGATGCAAGGAGAATAAGGAATTCACGCTATGTCCTAAAGGTCATATATGCCACCTTTTAAGACAGCGCTATGATGGCAACAACATATCCAGGCGGAGAGCGCGATGCAACGCATCGGTTTTGTCGTATTCCCTGAATTTCAGGTGATGGGCTTTGCTGCCCTGACGGCATTTGAAATGGCCAATGTGATGGGCGGGCAGCCCTTCTACCGTATCCATCTGCTGTCTGAACACGGTGGCCCGGTGCAGGCGTCCGCCGGTTTTACCGTGGATACCACCGCCATAGGCAGGAAGTCGTTTGATACCGTGATCATCGGCGCCGGATTGCAGCCCGATCCGGCGTCGCCCGCCATACTGGATTTTGTGCGCCGTTCCGTCCGTACATCGCGGCGCGTCGCGGCGCCGTGCATCGGCGCCTTTACGCTGGCAGAGGCCGGAGTGCTGGACGGCCGACGGGCGACGACGCACTGGGCGTTCGCGCGCGAACTGCAAAGCCGCTTTCCCAAACTGAAGGTCGAAGAGGACCGTATTTTCATTATCGATGGCCCGGTATGGACCTCGGCAGGGATGAGCGCAGGCATCGATCTGGCGTTGGCCATGGTCGAAAAAGACCTCGGGCCAGAGATTGCGCGGGCAACCGCACGCAAGATGGTGGTGTATCACCGCCGTGCTGGCGGCCAGTCGCAATTTTCAGCCTTGTTGGAACTGGAACCCAAATCAGACCGCATCCAGAAGGCGTTGGACTTCGCCAAGCAGAATCTGCGCCAGGATCTGACGGTGGAAGACATGGCCAACGCCGCCAATCTAAGCCCTCGCCAATTCAGCCGCGCGTTCCGTTCCGAGACCGGCCAATCTCCTGCCAAGGCAGTTGAGAATTTGCGCGTTGAAGCAGCCCGGTTGCTGATGGAGCAAGGCCGTCTGTCCATGGACACGATCGCGGACGAAACGGGATTCGCCGACCGCGAGCGCATGCGCCGCGCCTTCCTGCGCCAATACGGCCAGCCGCCGCAGGCAATGCGGCGCACGGCCAGGATGACGGCTTGAGAACGCGATATGTAACAGGTTAGCAATACCTGCAATATCATGAAGCCTGAGGCGCAAATTGCCCCCTTATACTCGCCACCGCACCTTGAATCTTGCCGGCGTCCACACAAATCCAATGCGGCTTGAACCGCCTTTATTGCCGGGGGCACGGAAGATCGACCGTTCTATACAGAAACCAATAAGCAAAACGCTTTTATAGAAATTCGACAGGAAGTTGCCTAATCCATGAGAACCCTTCTGAAGGTCAGTCCGAGTTTGTGCCGCCCCTGCGTTCGCACCACCTTGGCCGGTCTGCTTGTCTCTACCTTTGCTCTGCTTTCCCACCCGGCGCCTGCGCTTGCCGCCGCTGAAAGCGCGCCCGCCATACCGGCATCCGTCGCGGCCACCATCACCCCGCCCGACGCCGCCACGGTGCTGTATTTCATTTATGACATCGATGGCAAAGGCAAGACGTCGTACGAGGTCCAAAACGGCAGCATCGCCACATACTGGTTCGGCCATGCCTTTGAATCAGAGGGCAAACACTATTACACCGGTTTCGCCTGGCAGACCGCGGCAAGATACGGCAAGGAAGGCGAAGACCAGGTGGGCCCCGGCACGCAGGTCAACATCACCGAATCCACCTTCGTCCTGAACGATCCCACGTCTGAACGGCCCTGGAAATTCCGAGGCATGGAACACTCCATCGGTGAATTCGGCGCGTATGAAACAGGCGAGGAAGTCGACACCCGCCGCAAGCCGCTTGAACACCGCACACCGGCCGGAAAGTTGTTGCTGGCGGTGCCGACTTCCAGCTTCGGCAACGGCATCACCAGCGACGGGTACGCCTTGCTGGTCTTCAATCCGGAACGCCTGAAGGAAGACACCGACGGCAATGTCTGGACCTATGTGGGCAGCGTTCTGACCGGCGAGGACAACAGCGCCGCCTGCGCGGACGGTGATGTCATGCCGTGCACGAACAGCGAAGGCGAATTGACGTTCACGGCGGACGGCAGCAATGACATGCCGCGCTTGACCGTCAAGCCCACCGGCACCACGATCTCGGGGCCGAACAAGACCCGCCAGCTGGGCGCCGCCGACATCACGCATTACTCGTACGATGCCGCAAAAAAACAGTACATCAGCCGGTAAGGGTTGGGATATCGCAGCCTGACAACGTGCCGACCCCGCCATGAACCTGATTTTGCTTGCGTCCATTGCCGTGCTTGCGGTGGCAAGCGTCGTTTATCGATGCTTGCGCCGCCAGCCGCACGATACAAACCGTTCCATTCTCCGGAATGTGCTGGCTGGGGTGGCGGTTTATGGCCTGGTCGGCCCGGCAATCGGCTTGCTTGGCGCCATCGCCATCCTTTACATTCCGGATTCCCTATACAGTTTTGACGGCGTGCGCGCCGCCTATCTTTTCGGCGCGACGCCCGCCGTGCTGTGCGGCCTGACGGCGGGCGCATTCAAACCCGCGCAAGCCGCCTGGCGCCCTTTCGCATGGGTCTGCGGGGCGGGCGCGCTATATGGGTTCTTCTTCATGCTGTCGATCCTGGGAATGGACCGAATCGGGTATGTCGTGGAAGCCTTCAAAGCGGGTGCGCTGCCCGGCTTCGCGGCGGCCGTGGTCTGCACGCTACTGTTCCATGGCAGACCTTGGAAGACGGCTTTCGGCACCCCGCAGGAACAATGACAAATCGCTGAAAACCCAGCGCGTATCGCAGCAACTTCGCAACGCGCTTAAAGGTGTTATTAAGCCCGCGTGACTACAATTTCCGGATCGCATTCCCGGTTCGTCTGTCATGCCGTACCTTCAAGTTTCATCGATTCATCCAGACCGGGGCGGCATACGCATTGCACCGCCCGAAGCACGGCAAGCAGCCTCTACGCTGCACGCGGTCCAGCGGTTCTTGTCAGGATTAGGGCTGCACGACGCGGCCAACTGTTCCGGGGTGACGGGCGCTACCCCAGGTGCGCAAGCGTGGATCAACACAGCCTTCGCAACAGCCTGCATGCCCGGCCATGACACAACCAGCGTGGCTCGCGCAACCGGGCTGCGCACCGACACCAACGACATTGATCTGGACCGGGAAATCGTCTTGGCGATGCTGGCCAGTCCGGTCGCCTTCACCTTCCCCAGCATTGCGGAACTGGAATCAGCGGTACGCATCCGCCGCTATATCGTCCAGGCGGCGCGCAAGACCGCGTTGGCGTTCGACACCGAACACGCCGAGCGACCGTCGGATTACTGGACCTATGACGAGGCACGCGGGTTTACCGTATTGCCGGGACGTTCGCTGATCGAAGGTCTGCGCAAGGCGACGCAACCCGAAGCCTCCGGCCAGTTGTATGCCTTCTCGTGCTACCGCGCGACGGAATACGTGACGGTCCTGGGCATTGCGCAGGAACTGCAACAGGCCAACCCGGAATTGGGCCACCGCTTGCAACGCCAATGGGAAACGCGCGCGGTCATGTCGGGCCGTTTCCACGAAGCCTTTCTGCATGAGTACGGATCACTCGCCGACCCCCTGCCCCAGCGTTTTTACGTGCCGGGCGACCGGCTGTGGTTCCGCAATCCAGATGCGGCCTCTTCCGACGTGGAGGGCTTCGAGGGGTCTTGGGTGTTCTATCTGGGTCAGGGCCAATTCAATAATTTCTGGGAACGCGGCGCTCCTTACACGCTAACGACCAAGTGCGTGGAGATCTACCATTGGCGTCACGGCCTGAGCACGGATGCGACCGGCAAACCCTATATGGACGAGCAGATCGTCAAAGACCGCGTGCGGCAGACCCTTGCGGACCCCAAGGCGACCGCCGATGTCCTGGCGCGCATGACACGCATTCGTGACCCGCAAGGCGTCTACGAACAAGGCGGCTGCATCGACGCGACCCGCGAACGGGTGCGGTGGGTACGCCCAGGGCATGCCGACATCGTGCTTCCGGAATATCCCGAGCCGCTGTCGTTGTGGTCCATCGCGGCCTGAACCCGGCGGATCTATTCAGGGGCTGGGGCAGTACGCGACCCAGCCCTTGAATGTGAAGCCCGCGTAGAACAATTCCACGGATTCAAAACCCGCCTCGTGCAGCAAGGCGGCGTCTTGTTCGGGACTCAGCACGGGAAGCCGGACGCCAATCGCTTCGCTTGCATTCCTGGCATTGGCCTCGGCGATCCCAGAGGCTGCCGCGAAATCCGCATAGCGATCCAGCCACCGCTTCTTGTCACGCTCCGACTGCGGAAAGCTGTGATGCGCGACAATCAGCGGCGCCCCCGGTTTCAGGCGGCGCCGTAGTTCGCGAAGCGTGTGCAGGCGCTCTTCCGCAGGCAGGAAATGCAGGGTCAACAGGCAGGTTGCCCCGTCATATGGACCGGCGGGCGCCGAATCCACATACCCTTCAAGCAGATCGACCCGTTGCACCAGCGGCCCCAGCGTGGCTTGCGCCAACGTCAGCATTGGCGCGGAAGGGTCCACGCCCGTGAAACGCCATCCAGGATGCGCGTCGGCAAATACCTTCAACTCCAAGCCGCCGCCGGCGCCCAGCACCAGGACATGGCCATCTTCAGGGACGGACTCTGCCAGCAACAGCGACGTCATCTGCTGTAGCGCGTGAAAGCCCGGCACCTGCTTGACGGGGCCGTCGGCGTACCGGGCAACCGCTTGGGGGTCTGAGAACGTAGTCATGAATGCGCCAAGGCTGAAACGAAACGGTTGATGCTATCGCATCCGCCCATAGGGCAACACGAAAAAGCCTTTCAGGCGGCGCGTCGCCAGCATCACCAGCGCCAGCACGACAATGCCCGAAAGAATGCCTGACAGCCGCAGCAGGGCCGGCATCGGATCATTCGCCCAGTGGTGGTCCTGAACGAACACCATGATGAACGCAATGGTGAACTGGCGGCCCACATAGCTGGCACCAGCCGCCCCCGTCTGCACATGGCATCCCATCCATACGCCCAGCGACAACACCAGCATGGACGGCATCGCCAGTCCTTGCGTCAGCGGCAGCAACGCCATTCCCGCCGCCCCCGCCAGCAAGCAGCCGATCACGCGCTGCACCATCTTGTCGATGATGGGCTGCCGCGTTCCATCCACCAGTTTTCCAGCCGGCAGAATCAGCACGGCAATCGCCGTCACCAGCGCTTGAGCAAAACCGGGCATGTCCAGAAAGTACGTGCAGGCGGCAAGAATGACGATGGCCAAAGCGGCCTGCATGCCCAGCACCATGCGGTTACGCCGCAGCGATTCCGCCGATGGCGTCTCGCTGGCCATTGGCGCAGGCTGGCCTTCGACAGCACCAAAAGCCGTTGCCGCCGGGTCGGGGGGTCGAATGCGTCGATACCACCGCGGCCCGAAATGGAACAGGCTGGCAACCACCAGGCAGGCCAGCGTGCCGACCAGGACTTCGCCCGCGCGCAACGCCGCGAACACCGCAGTCGCTTGCAGCGAATTCAGCACATGCGCTTCGTAAGTCACCATCAAGGCCGTGATGCCGCCCAGCATCCAGGCATAGGGCGCCTTGGAACCGTTGGCGTAATAAGCCGCCACCCCGCCGATCAGGCCCAGCGCCGGTACGAACAGCCAGGGCCGGTCTCCGATCAACGGCCCGGCCACGGCGCCAAGCACGGCGCCGATCACGGTGCCAATGACCCGGTGCGCGGCGCGCTCCACCGACCCCGCAAAACTGCTCTGCATCACGGCAAAGCCGCTGATGGCGGCCCACCAGGTATAGGAAAGATGCAAGGCGTTCGCCAGTGCGACGGCCAGCGCAACCGAAAGCACCGCTTCGGCGCCAAACACCGTACGGTCCCTGGTGGTTTTCCAGACGGCCATTTCGCGGGCCAGCGCGGAAATGGCTGCCCGGCAGGTGTGGATCAGCGTGCGGACCAGGTTCATGGGCGTCTCGGGTCCATCCTAGCGCCCGGCAAACCGCGCGGGCAAGCGTGACTTCAGTCCGCCAGCCTGGCCACTCGCGCCTTCAGGCGCGGCACGGCAAAGTCCAGGAAAGCGCGTAGCTTCAGCGGCAGGATACCCTGACCGGTATGCAGCAGGTTGATCGGCCACGGTGTCGGCTCATAAGGCGCAAGCACGATCTTGAGCGCGCCCGCGCGCAGTGCGTCGGCCATCTGATAGGACACCACCCGCGTGATGCCAACGCCCGCCACGGCGGCATCGACGGCAGCTTCGGCCGTGCTGACGGCCAGTCTCGACCGTACCGGTACCGCAATGTCAGATTTGCCCGATGCGAAGTTCCAGACCTGCCGCGACGCCATCTGTTCAAACGTGATGCAGGCATGTCCGCCCAATTCGCCGGGATGCTCGGGCGTGCCGTGTTCGGCAAGATAGGCGGGGCTTGCGCAGACCACTCGGCGCACCCAGCCGATGGGCGCCGCGATGAAGCTGCTGTCGGGCAAATCCGCAACCCGCAATGCGGCGTCGACATGTTCCTCGATCAATGGCACAACACGGTCGGTCAGCACCATGCGCACATCGATGTCTGGATAGGTCTTGAGGAAATCCGCGACGACCGGCAAGAGGTGCAGGCGGCCGAACACGATGGGCGCGGTCAGAACAAGCTCGCCTTTGGGCACCGCGTATTCACCGGAAGCCGCGCGCTCGGCTTCCCCCACGGCCTCCAGGATATGGCGGCAGGCGGCCACGTAGGCCTGCCCTGCTTCGGTCAGGGACAACTGCCGGGTGGAACGATGCAGCAGCCGCGTATTCAGGTGCGCTTCCAGGTCTGCAACCTTGCGGCTGACGGTAGCCAGGGGCATCTTCAGCTGACGCGATGCCGCCGAAAAACTGCCCGCCTGGACCACCGCCACCAGAATGGACATGGATTCAAGACGATCCGCCATATTCTCAATTTCTGGAAATATTATTCTCGATAATATCGGATTATCTATTTACCTGGAAATAGATAAGCTCTGTTTCTTCCAGAAGCCCGGAGCATCCCGCTGTGTCCACGCTGTCGAGTTCAAGCCCGCGATCCTTGCCAGGGAACGTCTCCATCAGAAACCTGCCCGTCAACCTGTTTGCGTCGGTGATGGGCATCGCGGGGCTCTCCATCGCGTGGCGCCAGGCCAGCCTGGAGTTCGGTGTCAGCCCCCTGATTGCAGAAGCCGTCGGCATTGCCGCGCTAGCCGTTTTTGCCGTGCTCGCCATGGGCTATCTGGCCAAGGCCGTTCTGCATCCCGATGCCGTGCTGATGGAATATCGCCACCCGGTTGCCGGCAACTTCTTCGGCACCATCACCATCGCCATTCTGCTGTTGTCCGCCGTCATCGCGCCGTTCAATCAAGCCTTGGCCGAAGGGGTCTGGACGGTGGGTGCTGCGCTGACCGTCGCGCTGAGTTTCGTGATCGCCAGCCGGCTGTTGAAAGGCAAGATCGACGCGGCGCACGCCGTCCCTGCCTGGTTCATTCCGGGCGTGGCCACGCTGGATATCGCAGTGACCGGCGGGACCATGCCGATGCCGTGGGCCCATGAAGTCAACCTGTTCGCCCTGGCGGTGGGAACCATGATCGCCCTGCTGTTCTTTACGATGATCATGTCCCGCATGATTCATCACGAGCCCCTGCCCGCCAGCATGGTCCCGTCACTGTTGATCCTGATGGCGCCCTTCGCGGTCGGCTTTCTTGCCTACACCAGCTTCACCCAGCGCGTGGACACCTTCGCCGGGCTGCTGTTTTACTTTGGCCTTTTCATTTTCCTGGCGCTGGCGCCGAAGGTGTTCCGCCGGGGCATTCCCTTTGCTTCGGGCTGGTGGGCGATCAGTTTTCCCATGGCGGCGCTGGCCAGCGCCGCACTGAAATACGCGGCGTTCGTCCAGGCATGGCCCATCCAGGCGGTCGCCATCCTGTTGCTGGCCTTGCTAAGCCTGGCGATCGTGGTGCTCTTCATCAAGACGCTGCACATTCTTTTCAATGGCCGGCTGCTGGCCGCCTGAAGCGATCCCTCATGCATATGCTGGCCCCCAGCCCACCCCCGCCGCCCGGCCTGCCCGACCTCTTGGCCGAAGGTTTGGCCGTGGTGTTTTGCGGGATCAATCCCGGTCTACGCGCCGCCGCAAGCGGCCATCATTTCGACGGGGCCAACAACCGCTTTTGGCGTGTGCTGCATCTTGCCGGTTTCACTCCCCAGCAAATCCGTCCCGCCAACGATCGGGATCTGTTGGCCCATCGCTGTGGATTGACGGCAGCGGTGGGCCGCGCGACGGCACGCGCCGACCAACTATCGCAGCAGGAACTGCTGAACGCCGGAGCGGCGCTGCGGCTGAAAATCGAACACTACCGCCCTGCGCATGTCGCCTTCCTGGGCAAAGCCGCCTACGCGGCCATTTCCAACCAGCGCCAAGTCTTGTGGGGACGCCAGGCCGAGCCATTCGGCGGCGCGCACGCATGGGTGCTGCCAAATCCCAGCGGACTCAACCGGTCATTCAGCGTGAATGAGTTGGTCGACGCCTATCGGCAGTTGTTCTTGGCGTTATAAAAAAGTGGTCTGCCGCTGACAAAAAATGTGGCATGAATAGCCATTCCACTTGGGCCCTAGACTTCCGTTTTTGGCCCTGGGTCTGCGCGGCATCGCCAGCGTAGCCATTCCAGACGGTCGCAGCGCGCGTGCCGGAGGCTGGGCCCGATCGCTCACCTTCTTGGACACAGGCATCACCCATGACGCACACCGCACAACCTGACCGCCCGCTGCCCGTCGTCAGCGCGCTTTCCCTGCCGCAGGCCGACCAGGCCATCTGGGCCGCCATTGACGCCGAGCGGCATCGGCAGATGCACTCCATTGAACTCATCGCGTCGGAGAACTTCGCCAGCCGCGCGGTGCTTGATACCCAGGGGTCCGTGCTCACGAACAAATACGCGGAAGGCTATTCCGGCCGGCGCTATTACGGCGGTTGCCTGAATGTGGACGTCGCCGAAGACATCGCGATCTCGCGGGCAAAGCAGCTGTTCGGCGCGGGACACGTCAACGTGCAGCCTCACTCGGGAAGCCAGGCGAACCAGGCGGTCTATCTGGCGCTGCTTACGCCGGGCGACAAGATCCTTGGCCTGGATCTCAAGGCGGGCGGCCACCTGACACACGGCGCCAAGGTCAACCTGTCGGGGCGATGGTTCCAGACCATAAGCTATGGGGTGGACCCCGCGACACAGCGGGTGGACATGGACCAGGTGGAACGCATTGCCCGGCAGGAGCGGCCCAAGCTCATCGTCGCGGGCGGCTCGGCCTATTCCAGAACGCTTGATTTTGCGCGCTTCCGCGCCATCGCCGACAACGTGGGCGCGATATTCATGGCAGACATGGCGCACTTCGCCGGCCTCGTCGCGGGCGGCGTCTATCCTTCCCCCATACCGCATGCCCATGTCACGACCACCACGACGCACAAGACACTGCGCGGGCCGCGCGGCGGCATGATCCTCTGCAATGACGGCGACATCGCGAAAAAAATCGATTCCGCCGTTTTTCCGGGTCTACAGGGCGGCCCGCTGATGCACATCATCGCCGCCAAGGCCGTGGCGCTGGGCGAGGCCCTGCAACCTTCGTTCCGGACTTACGTGCAGGCCGTGGTCGACAATGCCCAAACCCTGTGCGACCGGTTGGCGGAAGGCGGGCTGTCCATCGTTTCCGGCGGCACCGATTGCCACTTGGGCGTGGTCGATCTGCGGCGATGGGGGCTGGCGGGCAATGCGGCCGAACGCGCCCTGGAACAGGTGGGCATTACCTTGAACAAGAACACCGTGCCCTTTGACGATGCCAAGCCGACGGTGACCTCGGGGATCCGAGTGGGCAGCGCCGCCTGCACGTCCCGAGGCATGGGCCGCGACGAATTCAAGGCGATCGGCGACATGATCCTGACCGTGCTCGGCGAGGTTCGCTCGGGGGCCATCGACCCGCATACCGAGAACACCGTGCGTGCAGGCGTGGCCGATCTGGCCAAGCGCTTCCCGCTTCCCTACTAGCCTGGCCGCCACCTACAACGAGCGGCGTGCCAGTTGCCCCGCCAGCAGCAGCGCCCGTTCCAGGAACGCCGACCGGTCATCCTTCCGGTAGCTCACGATCACCGGCGACACGAAGGCGTCGCCCTCGATCCGCACGTGCACGACATCCTGCCGCTGCAAGCGCTGCACTGACGCTGGCACCACCGTCACGCCCAGACCCGCCGCCACCAGGCCAATCGCCGTTTGCAATTCGTTGGCTTCTTGCACGACTTGCAGCGCATGGCCTGCGGCCCGGAACAGGCCCAGCACGTGGTCAGCGAAGTTGGGCCGTGGCCTCGCCGGATACAGCACGAAGGGCTCTTGCGCCAAGCGCGCCACCGCCACGCTGCCCAGGGCGGCTAGCGGATGGTGCAACGGCACGGCGGCCATCAAGGGCTCCGTCATCAACACCCTGCGTTCGATCGCCGGATCGTCCAGCAGGATCCGGCCGATACCCAGATCAATACGCCCCGCCTTCAGCGCTTCCAGTTGCGGCAAGGTGGTCATTTCCGTCAAACCGACTTGCACCAGCGGGTCGGCGGCGCGCAATTGGCGGATCAGTTCAGGCACGAAACCGTAAAGGGTGGACGGCACGAAGCCGATGCCGAACCAACGTTGCTGCGTCTGGCCCAGACGGCGCGTGCCCTCCAACACCTCTTCCAGCCTGGCGGTCAGCAAGCGGGACTGCTCCAGCAGGAAACGTCCGGCCTCGGTCAACCGCAATGCCCGGGTCGTGCGTTCAAACAGCGGCACGCCCAGCTCTTCCTCAAACTGGCGGATCTGGCGGCTAAGCGGCGGCTGCGCAATATGCAAGCGAGCGGCGGCGCGGGTAAAACTGCCTTCTTCCGCCACGGCCTGGAAATAGCGCAGGTGTCTGAGTTGCATGGCTTATTTAGACTTCAAAGGTATCAATCGGAACCCATATAGTCTTGGACTCAGAGAGAAAGTGCAAGCCATACTGAGGGCATCGCGTAATCTCTGGCAATTAAAGTATGAATCCGGCAAGCATTCTCTCGGTCGACGTCATTCTGGTGGATCTGCCCACCATCCGCGCTCACCAACTGGCCATGGCGGTCATGCAGCGTCAGACGCTCGCGATCGTGCGCCTGACTTGCAGCGACGGCATTGAAGGCATTGGCGAAGCCACCACCATTGGTGGCCTGTCCTATGGCGAAGAAAGCCCCGAGGGCATCAAGCTGGCGATCGACACCTATCTGGCTCCGGCGCTGGCCGGCCTGGATGCGACGAATATCCACGCGGCGATGCAGCGCCTGGAAAAAGTGGCGCGCGGCAACCGCTTTGCCAAGTCCGCGCTGGAAACCGCGCTGCTGGACGCCCAAGGCAAACGCCTGAATGTGCCGATGTCGACCCTGCTGGGCGGCGCGGTGCGCACGCGCATGCCGGTGTTGTGGACGCTGGCCAGCGGCGACACCGCCCGCGACATCGAAGAAGCCGAATCGCTGCTGCAAAGCCGCCGCCACAATACGTTCAAGCTGAAAGTGGGCCGCCGCGCCGTGTCGGAAGACGTGGCGCACGTGTCGCGCATCAAGCAAGCGCTGGGTGACCGCGCCCGCGTGACGGTGGACGTGAACCAGGCGTGGAACGAAGCCGATGCCGCAGGCGCCATTGCGCGGCTGGAAGCGGCTGGCGTCGATTTGATCGAACAACCCATTGCGCGCGCCAATCTTGCCGGCATGGCGCGGCTGGCGGCGCGTTTCGTCGTGCCGATCATGGCGGACGAAGCCGTGAACGGCCCCGAGGACGCACTGGATATCGCACGCCAGGGCGCGGCCGACGTGCTGGCGCTGAAGATCGCCAAGTCGGGCGGCCTCTATGAGATGCTGCGCACCGCGGCCGTCGGCGATGCGGCCGGCATGTCGCTGTATGGCGGCACGATGCTGGAAGGCTCGGTGGGATCGATTGCGTCGGCGCATGGCTTTGCCTGCCTGCCGCGCCTGTCCTGGGGCACGGAACTGTTCGGGCCGCTGCTGCTGAAGGACGACATCGTCGCCAACCCGCCACGCTATGCGGATTTTGAACTGGAACTGCCCGACGGCCCCGGCCTGGGGCTGACGCTGGACGAAGACAAACTGAATTTCTATCGGCGGGACCGCTGACGCGCACCCCGCTTTTCCACGACACACGGCCGCGCCCGCCTGACAGGGCGCAACCACAATAATTCAAGTACGACGGAGACAACCATGCGCATGCGCCATGTATTCAACCCCCTTGCCCGTGCCGCTCTGGCCTTGTCGCTGCTGGGCAGCGCGTCCGCCGCGCTGGCGGACAGCTATCCCGACCGTCCGGTCAAATGGGTGGTGCCCTTCCCGCCCGGCGGCGCCATGGACAGCATCGCCCGCACCTTGGGCGAATCCATGGGCAAGCAGCTGAACACGTCCTTCATCGTGGAAAACCGCGCGGGCGCCGGCGGCAACATCGGCGCGGCCACCGTGGCCCGCGCCAAGCCGGACGGCTATACGATCCTGATCGTGGCCAACGGCATGGCCGTCAACCCCGCGCTGTATGCGGATCTGAACTACGACCCGATCAAGGATTTCGCCCCGATCTCGCTCCTGGCCGTGGTGCCGAACGTGCTGGTCACCAATCCGGCCCGCACGGGCGCCACCAACGTGCAGGACGTGATCACCAAAGCCCGTGCGCAGCCCAATCACTACACGTACGCCTCGGCGGGCGTGGGTACGTCGATCCACCTGGCGGGCGAACTCTTTGTCTCGATGACGGGTGTGGACATGCTGCACGTGCCCTACAAGGGCAGCGGCCCGGCGGTCGCCGACCTGCTGGGCGGCCAGGTGGACTACATGTTCGACAGCATCACGTCCGCCAAGCCGCACATCGCCACCGGCAAGCTACGCGCGCTGGCGGTCACCACCACCAAGCGTTCGGCGGCCCTGCCCGATGTGCCGACCATGCAGGAAGCCGGCGTGCCGGGCTATGAGTTGATGCCCTGGTTCGCGGCCTTCGCCCCCGCCGGCACGCCGCCGGAGGTAGTCGCCAAGTTGAACGAAGCCATGCGCAATGCACTGGCTGAACCCAAGGTGAAGGCAACCCTGGAATCGATCGGCGCGGAATCGATTGGCAGCAGCCCGGACGCTTTGCGCGACCATCTGGCCAAGGAAACCGAGCAATGGAAGACCTTGGTCAAGGAACGCAACATCAAGATCAACTGAGCCCCGGCGGGCGGCCTGGTCCGCCCGCGCCCTAGGCCGGCTGCGGCAAGGCCGAGGCATCCAGCAGGTGATCGACGATCGTCAGGATCTGCTCGGCCGCCATCGCGATATGCCGCTCCAGCGCGGCTTCAGCTTTTTCCGGCTGGCCTTGACGGCTAAGGGCGATCATTTCCTTGTGCTCATCATGAGCCTGCTGACGGATCGGCGCATTGACGATCTGAAAGCGGAAATAGCGCTCGGATTTTTCATGCAGCGCGCGGACCATGCCCAACGCTGCCGGCCGTTGCGCCGATCGGTACAGCAGTTCATGCAGCTGCCAGTTCAGCCGTCCCCACTGTTCAGGCGGGGCCGCATCCATCTGCGCCACCACCTGTTCGGCGCGATCCAGGTCGCCCTCGTCATGCTGGAGCACCGCCAGACGGAACAGCCAAGGTTCCAGCCGCATGCGGATATCGAAAAATTCCTGGACTTCCGTCCGCGACAGCATCGACACATAGGCTCCCCGGTGCGGGATCATGTCGATCAGCCCTTCTGCGCTGAGCTGGCGAATCGCCTCGCGCACCGGCAGTCGGCTCACGCCCAGCTCCTCGGCAAACAATTCCTGGCGCAGCGCCGAGCCGGGCGGGATCGCGCCGGAAAGTATGCGGTCACGCAATTCGTCCACCACCAGGTCGACGGCGGTCTTGCGAACCAGCCGGCCGGCGGATCCAGTCTGAGGTTGGGGCGGAGAAACGGAAAGCGGCGAATTCTGGGACACGTGAAACCTGCCTGGTTGGACCGCCCGGCGGACGCCGAGCGGCATGGGAATGCCGGTCAAAACCGTGGTGCCCAGGAAAACCCCGAGAGACAGCCGGTGCCGACAACCCGTTTAATGTGAGTATATTGGATCCATGATCCAGTTGGTACCGCTGTGCAGCGGTACCCGTGGTCCGAGGCAAGGTGCCTCGTTTTTTTGATCTCAATATTTTGGATCCAATATCCAATAACCAATATCCACCAAAAATAGCGGGTGGATTTCTCATCAGGAGCGGCAGCATGAGCATTCAATGGCAAGGCGTTTTCCCCGCCGTCACCACCAAACTGAACCCGGACTTCTCGCTGGATCTGGACGCATTGCGCCAAGGCCTGGAGCGCTTGATCGGCAATGGCGTGGGCGGGGTCGTCATGATGGGCATGGTGGGTGAAAACGCCCAGCTGTCGCCCGAGGAAAAACTGACCGTGCTGCGCACGGCGGTGGAAACCGTGCGCGGACGAGTACCCGTGATCTCCGGCGTGGCCGAGACCGGCACGGCGCGCGCGGCGGCGTTCGCGCAGGAAGCCGCGAAAATCGGCGTGAACGGCCTGATGGTGTTCCCGGGCCTGACCTACAAGTCGGATAATCGCGAGACGGTGGCCTTCTACCGCACGGTGGCGCAGGCCAGCCCCCTGCCGATCCTGCTTTACAACAACCCCCGCGGCTACGGGGTGGACCTGACGCCGGACCTGGTGGCCGAACTGCTGGAAGAACCCACTATTGTCGCCATCAAGGAAGAGTCCTATGACACGACCCGCGTGACCGATCTGATCACGCGCTTTGGCGACCGCCTGGCAGTGGTGTGCGGCGTGGACGACCTGGTGCTGGAAAGCGCCGCGCTGGGCGTGACCGCTTGGGTCTCGGGCATGGCGAACGCCGTTCCCAAGGCCTCCGTCGACCTGCTGCGACTGGCGGCCGAAGGCGATTTCGCCCGGGCCCGCAAGCTATATGCGGCGCTGACGCCGCTGTTCCACCTGGACACGGTGGTCAAGCTGGTGCAACACATCAAACTGGCCGAACACCTGATCACCGGCAGCGCTGAAACCGTGAAACCCCCGCGCCTGGATCTGGCGGGCGCAGAACGCGAACGCACCATCGCCATCACCAAACAGACGCTCGCGGACCTTGCCGCCCTGGGCTATTGATCACTGATTCCGGAGCCGCCACCATGCGCCCCATCCGCCTGTCCGCGCTGATCGCCAGCGCCCTGTTTGCCCTGTCCCCCGCCCATGCGGCGGACTATCCCGCCCGCTCGATGGAACTGGTGGTTGCCTACCAGCCCGGCGGCGGCAGCGACAACACCGCCCGCGCCATCGCGGAAGCGGTGCGCCCCCCGCTGCTGGCACAACCCACCGTTGTGATCAACAAGCCCGGCGCAAGCGGCTCCATCGGCTGGTCGTATGTGGCCAATGCGCAGCCGGACGGTTATCGGCTGGTCCTGATGACGCCGGAAATGCTGGTGGTTCCGCTGATGGGCATCGGCAAGACCACCGTCAACGACTTCCAGCCCATCGCGCGTTTCACGGATGACCCGTCTTCCGTGACGGTGCGCGCCGATGCGCCATGGAAGACGGTGGAAGAGTTTCTGGACTACGCGAAGAAGAATCCGGAGCGGGTCGCGGTCTCGAACGCCGGCATCGGCACCGTGCCGCACATGGCGGCGGCCGCCCTGGCTGAGCAGACAGGCGTGAAATTCGTGCATGTGCCTTATCAGGGATCGGCGCCCGCCATCATGGGCCTGCTGGCGGGTGACGTGCAGGCCACCACCGTTGCCTATGCCGAGCTGCAACAACACGTGGACACCGGAAAGCTACGCACGCTTGCCGTGATGGCTCCCCAGCGCCTGGAGAACCTGCCCGCCGTGCCCACGATGAAGGAGCGCGGCGCGGATCTGCAATTCAGCGTGTGGCGCGGCATCGGCCTGCCCAAGTCCGCGCCGGCGGACGCGGTGGAGAAATGGCGGGCTGCCGCCCGCCACGTGGCGCAGTCCAAGGAGTTCCAGACGCTGATGCGCAAGCAGAACCTGACGCCCTCCTATGCCGATCAACCGCAATTCGCGGCTGATGTGGCTCGCCAGGAACAGGCGTTCAATACGCTGGTACCCAAGCTGAACCTGAAACCCTGAATCCCACCGGGCGCGGCGGCTTTCCGCCGTGCCCGGCGATTTTCATTCCACCGTTGCGCCTGACTTCTTCACGACTTCGGCCCAACGGGGGATCTCGGTGGCCATCAGCGCGCGCAGTTCTTCGGGCGTGCTGCCCACCAATTCCATACCCATGGTCTTGCCCAGTTTTTCCTGAACATCGGGTTCTTTCAGGATGACCGCGATTTCCTGCGCCAGCTTATCCAGGATCGGCTTGGGCGTGCCCTTGGGCGCGTAGACGGCCTGCCAGGACGCCATCTGGAAACCAGGCACGCCGGCTTCCTGCATGGTCGGCACTTCCGGCGCCAGCGAGATGCGGTCCTTGGTGGTGACGGCCAGCAACTTCAGCTTGCCGGTTTGCAACAGCGGCAAGGCCGCCGTCATCTGATCGAACATGAAGGTCACCGCACCCGATGACACGTCCACCATCGCGGGCGGCGTGCCCTTGTACGGCACGTGCGTCAGCGGCACGCCGATCATGCTTGAGAAGAGTTCGCCGGCCAGGTGCGTCGATGTGCCCGCCCCCGATGACGCAAAGGTGCGTTTGTTCGGATCGCGCTTGAGCAACGCGATCAGGTCGGCCACCGAGTTCACGCCCAGGTTGGGGTCCACCAACAGCACGTTGGGCAGATAGGCGATCAGCGACACCGGTTCAAAGTCCTTTACCGGGTCGTACTTCAAATTCTTGTACAGGCTGGCGTTGATGGCATGCGTGCTGATGGTGCCGCCAAACAGCGTGTAGCCGTCGGGCGGCGCCTTGGCCACGTAGGTCGCGCCAATGCCGCCGGCCGCGCCGGGCTTGTTTTCCACGATGACGTTCTGGTGCAGGCGGTCGCCCAGCTTCTGGGCCAGCACGCGGCCCACCACGTCAGTCGAACCGCCCACGGTGAACGGCACCACATAGGAAATCGGCTTTTGGGCGGGCCAGTCGGCGGCGCTGGCCGGCATGGCCAATGTGCCCAGGATGGCGCCAGCCAGCAGCGCGCCCAACGCGCTGCGTCGTTGCGTATTCATGTTGTCTCCTACCTTGATTTATAGGTATGGGTCGCCGGCCGGTCGGCCGGCGGCAAGGCTCAACGGCCCTGTTCTTTGCGCCAGGCGGCGAATTTGTCCTTGGTGCCCGGGTCCGTGGGCGGATAGAGGCCCAGAATGGACGCGCCCTGCTGCACCTGACTGGTCACGAAGTCTTCAAAGGCGGTCATTTCCACCGCTTCGATCGAGATCTCATCCGCCAGGTGCGCGGGGATCACCACGACGCCTTCGCGGTCGCCCACGACGATGTCGCCAGGCCACACGGGCACGTCACCGCAACCGATGGGCGCATTGATGTCCAGCGCCTGATGCAGCGTCAGATTGGTCGGGGCGGACGGACGCTGGTGATACGCGGCAAAGCCCAGTTCGGCGATTTCGGGCGAATCGCGGAATCCGCCATCGGTCACCACGCCCGCCACGCCACGCTTCATCAAGCGCGTGATCAGAATGGACCCGGCGGACGCGGCGCGCGCATCTTTGCGGCTATCCATGACCAGCACGGCGCCTTCAGGGCAGGTTTCGACGGCCACGCGCTGCGGATGCGCACGGTCTTCAAACACCTTGATGGTGTTCAGGTCTTCGCGGGCGGGGATGTAGCGCAGCGTGAAGGCCGGACCCACCATGTTGGGCAGATTGGCGTTCAGCGGGCGCACGTCCTGGATGAACTGGTTGCGCAGGCCGCGCTTGAACAATGCCGTGCATAGCGTGGCGGTGCTGATCCCGGCCAGGCGGGCGCGGGTTTCAGGATTCATTTGAGACACGATGACTCCGGGGTCTTAAGACAAGCAATGAAGGATGGGCAGCGGGCTGACGCCCGCCGCCGCGCTTAGAAGATCTCGGGTTCGGGCACCGGTGCGCCGAACTCGGTTTCCAGGAAATCGAAATCGCAGCCGTCGTTGGCTTGCAGGATGTGCTTGGAATACATCCAGCCGTAGCCGCGTTCATAGCGCTTGGGCGGCGGCGTCCAGGCAGCGCGGCGCGCGGCCAGTTCTTCGTCGCTGATGTTCAGGTGGATGCTGCGGGCAGGCACGTCCACGGTGATCGTGTCGCCGGTCTTGACCAGCGCCAGCGGGCCGCCGATGTAGGCTTCGGGCGCCGCATGCAGAATGCAGGCGCCATAGCTGGTGCCGCTCATGCGGGCATCGGACAGGCGCAGCATGTCGCGCACCCCCTGCTTCACCAGCTTGGTCGGGATGGGCAGCATGCCCCACTCGGGCATGCCGGGGCCGCCTTGCGGGCCGGCATTGCGCAGGATCATGATGTGTTCGGCCGTGACGTCCAGGTTTTCGTCGTCGACCGCGGCTTTCATGCTGGGGTAATCGTCGAACACCAGCGCCGGGCCCGTGTGTTGCAGGAACTGCGGCGCGCAGGCGCTGGGCTTGATGACGCAGCCGTCCGGCGCGATATTGCCGCGCAGCACGGCCAGCGCGCCTTCGTCGTAGATGGCGGTGTCCAGCTTGCGGATCACATCGTCGTTATAGACCTCGGCGCCGGCAATGTTCTCGCCCAGCGTCTTGCCGGTGACGGTCATGGCGGTAGGGTCCAGATGGTCTTGCAGGCGCGACATCAGTGCGGGCAATCCGCCCGCGTAATAGAAGTCTTCCATCAGATAGGTGTCGCCGCTGGGCCGGATATTGGCAATGACCGGCACCTTGCGGCTGGCCGCGTCGAAATCATCCAGCCCGACCGCGCAGCCCGCGCGGCGCGACATCGCGACCAGGTGCACGATGGCATTGGTGGAACAGCCCATGGCCATGGCAACGTTGATGGCGTTCTTGAACGACGCCAGGGTCAGGATGCGCTTGGGAGTAAGGTCTTCCCACACCATGTCCACCACGCGCCGGCCGCATTCGGCGGACATGCGCATGTGGTTGACGTCAGCCGCCGGAATCGAGGACGCGCCCGGCAGGGTCATGCCGATGGCTTCGGCGATGGCCGTCATGGTGCTGGCCGTGCCCATCGTCATGCAGGTGCCGTAGCTGCGGGCGATACCGCCTTCCACTTCCGTCCATTGTTCTTGCGTGATCTTGCCGGCGCGGCGTTCGTCCCACAGCTTCCAGGCGTCAGAACCCGATCCCAGGATCTTGCCTTTCCAGTTGCCGCGCAACATGGGGCCGGCAGGCACGTAAACGCACGGCAGCCCGGCGCTGATGGCGCCCATGATGAGCCCCGGCGTCGTCTTGTCGCAGCCGCCCATCAACACGGCGCCGTCAACCGGGTGGCTGCGCAGCAGTTCTTCGGTTTCCATCGCCAGGAAGTTGCGATACAGCATGGTCGTCGGCTTGACGAAGGATTCCGACACCGAAATCGCAGGCAGCTCCACGGGAAATCCGCCGGCCTGGAATACACCGCGCTTCACGTCTTCGACGCGCTGCTTGAAGTGGCTATGACAGGGATTCAGGTCGGACCAGGTATTGATGATGGCGATGATGGGCCGGCCGACCCAATCATCGGGGGCATAGCCCATTTGCATCATGCGGGAACGGTGGCCAAACGAACGCAGGTCATCCTTGGCCATCCAGGCGGCGCTGCGCAGACTTTCGTAGGAACGTTTCATAGGGGATCGGAGGTAAGGCGTGGTGGGGATGGAAGCATTTAAACACTAATACATTAGTGCGTCAGCTAGGTGAAAACCCGCTACACTGCGGTCTTTGTCCACCGTACTCCCGACACGCCCCAGGATGCAAAGCCCAAAGCTCAGACTGGACCGTTCGCGCCACGCGGCGCCCCAGGTCTTCGAACATCTACGCGAACAGATCGTGTCGCTGGAACTCGCGCCCGGCACGGCGCTATCGCGCGTGACGCTGGCCGAAACCTATGGCCTGAGCCAAACGCCCATCCGCGACGCCCTCATGCGCCTGGCCGAAGAGGCGCTGGTGGAAATCTACCCGCAGCACACCACGGTCGTCAGCCGCATCGACATCCCGGCCGCCCGCCAGGCCCATTTCCTGCGCCAATCGCTGGAACTTGAAATCGTGCACCTGCTGGCGCAGCGGCCCGACCCTATCCTGCACAAGCGCCTGCAAGCCAGCATCGACTTGCAGCGGGCAAGCCACGCCAATGGCGAATATCAGCAGTTCATTGACGCCGACCAGGCTTTCCACCGCGACATGCATGCGGCCGCGGGCGTGACCAGTCTCTGGGAATTGGAACAACGCTACAGCGGCCACCTGGATCGTCTTCGCCGGCTGCATTTGCCCGAAGCCGGCAAGGCCGAACGCATCATGGACGATCACCAGCGATTGCTGAGCGCCATCGTGGCGCAGGCGCCCGAACGCGCGCAGCAGGTGCTGCGCGAACATCTGTCCGGCACGCTCAGCCAGGTCGCCGAGATCTGCAAGCGGTATCCCGAGTACGTGCTGGCGGAGTAAGGCGGCTGGCGCAAGCAAGGCACGCCGCCCCTGCGCGCGGACATCAATCCAGCGGATACCGCCGGATCACCGTTTTTCCGTCCCGTTCCGCCAGCGACAGCAGCGCCTCGCCTGACGCATCCATGCCCAGCAGGCCTGTCTCCACGTCCTGGGGAATCTGGAACGCGCGCCAGGTTTTGCCCTGGTTGCGGCTGGTGAAGTACGTCTTGGTGTATTCGTTGAATGAGAACAGGTGGTCAGCGTAGGTCTTGATCACCCAGGCCTTGTGGCCGAACCAGGCGTCGTCGATCCAGCTGCGCTTGCCTTGCACGGTGGGCGACACCCCACGCCGGTGCCATGCCCTTTCGGCCTTATCCAATTCATAGATGGCGTCGCCCGACGTTTCAAACACGGTTTGATCCCGCGTGTAACGTGCATCGGGCGCAGGCGCGGGAACCGGCGGCACGCGCTGCGTGATGCGGAAAGCGGGTGACGCGCCGTTCTGGAATTCCACCTCGAAACGCCGGGTCTCCAGCACTTCATTCTTTTCCGACGCATTCAGGCTGATCCGCGTGCGCCAGCTCCAGCCGACGGCGCGCTTGTCATCCAGGGGATACAGCGACCAGTCATAGGCCAATTGGTCGCTGGCGCGAGCGCCGCCCTCTTTGCCAGCCTTTTCATGAAAGGACCGCTCAAACGCTTCCGCGTCTGGCCAGACCTGTTCGTCCAGCAAGGTCGCCGACCAGTGCCTGGCGCGGTCTTCGCTGACCAGCAGCCGCTGGCCGGCGTCATGCCGTTCCAGCGCGATCACCCGGTCTTGGGTCAGGAACACGGTGTACTGTTGCGGCGCCCCCAGCACGACATCCGGGTCGTAAGACCAGGTTTGGCCCAAGTCGTCCGAGCGCAGCGTTTCCCAGGCGGCCAAGGGCTCATCCTGGCGTGGAGCGCGCGGCGTGCCCGTGACCAGGTACAAGGTGCGGCCCTGGGGCGACCCGATCAGGCTGACGCCGCTGTCGCCGCTGATCGAGCCCAGCAGTTCAAATACGCCCGTGCCCTGCCCGCCGTAGATCAGGTTGCGCGTGTCGGCCAATTGCCAGGGGTTCTGCTGACGTGTGCCCAGGGCCGGAACTTGCGCATCCAGCAGGGGCGCCTTCTCCAGGCTGGCCATTTCCTTTCCCGACACCAGACGCTGCCCGATCAGCAATTGGCGTTCGCCGAAGCGTTGCAGCGATACACGGGAAAACGACGCCAGCGGCAGGCCATTGAGTTCACCGATGACTTCGCTGCGCGCCAGTGGCTTGCCCAGCGGCACCAGTTGATAAATGCCATAGCCGATCACCCCCGCGATGACGATCGCGGCGCCGCTGGCAAGCAGTCTAAGGTTCATGGCTGCAAAGCATCCTGGTGCGTGAGCGCTCGGCCATTCGGCCGGTGACATTTGGGGGAATGGGCGAAACTATAGCGTGTTACGCAACGTTCCCTATACTGGCGTGACATACTGTCACGCCGCACCCGGCAGCACACGGAAACCCGACATGATCGCAAGGCACACAAGCTTCATCCTGGCCCTGGTTTTACTAGGGGCAGCTGGCTGGACGCCGCAGACGCTTGCCGCGCCGCCAGACGTTTGCCAAGCGCTTACCGTACGCGAAGGAGATCCGATTCCGCCCGATGCCTGCGCCGTCAATATCGTGCCACGCGACCTTGATGTGTCGAACATCGTTTTTGGCGGGGGCCCGTCGTGGACGCCACTGGACCCGCAGGCGATGCCCGGCGTGTTCTATGACAGCGCATCGATTGCGCCGGTGTCTGAGCGGCCCATGGTGATGGCGGTGACGGTGGCCTGGTTCTATGCGCAGCCCCGCGTGTCGGAAACCAATGGCCAGCCGTATGGCTCGGTCTCGCAACCGATCACGCTGAACTGCACCGCCAACACCTATACCGTTACCCAAACGCAGCACTACGCGGGCAACGATGCCACCGGTGCACTGGTGGAATCGATCCCGGTGGCGGGCATACACAATGCGCCCGTCGCGCGCGACCCCGTCCAGCGCAAGCTACGCGCCGTGGTGTGCCCGGCCCCGGGCAAGACCGTGCGCAAATAGCCCCGGCGTCCTACCCCCGCCAGTAGCGGTACAGCGCCCGGGCCGCCGCATCCAGCAGGAATCCCAGGACGCCGATCATCAGCACCATGGCCATTAATTCCGAATAGGCGAGCCGATCCCGCGTGTCCAGGATGAAGTAGCCCATCCCCGCCGACACACCCAGCATTTCGCAGGGCACCAAGACGATCCACAAAATGCCGATGGCCAACCGCACGCCGGTCAGGATATGGCCCAGCACACCGGGCAGGATCACGCTGCGCAAGGTCTCCCAGCGGGTGGCGGCCACGCTTTGGGCCAGTTGCAACCAGCGCGGATCCAGCTGTTGCACGCCCGCCGCCGTGTTCAATACGATGGGCCAGACGGCGGCGAAGGTCAGCAGGAAATAGACGGGATCGTCGCCGACACCGAACACCATCACGGCGATCGGCATCCAGGACAACGGCGAAATCATGCGCAGGAACTGCATGGCGGGAGAGACCGTGGCCTCCAATCGCCGCCAGCTACCAATTGCCAGCCCGAGCGGCACGCCAATCAACAACGCGAAGCCCAGCCCCACCGCAATGCGCCGCAGGCTGACCAGGATATGCAGGGGCAAGTCCGACGCCGTCAGCAGTTCCGCCAGGCTGATGAAGGTGGCGCCCGGCGAAAAGCGCCGCGCCATGCCTCCCGCGGGTGACAAGACGTCGGTACCCAGCCACCACAAGGCCAGCAATGCCGCCAGGCCACCCAGCCCCAACGCGCAGCGCGCGCCCAGGCCCAGGCCGGCCTCGCGTGCGCGGGTGGCCGGTTTGGCAGGCGGGTGGGTGGCAGCATCGGCCGCCGCGCTGCCCGCCGGCCCTGCAAGCGACTCGCGAACCGTCACGCCTGCACCATTTCGATCCGGGTATAGGCGTCCGGAAAGCCAAAGCGGTTCAAGCCGCCCACGGACTCAATGGCACGTTTGACATAGCGGTCGTCCACCAGCTCGCGCGCGGCGCGGGCGGGATCCAGGTCAGCCAGAAACCCCCGGTCGGCCTCGATCAACGTATCGCGCAGGCGGCGCACCAATTCCTCGGTGTAGCTGGGGAATGGATAGGGCTGGAAGTCAATGCGGCGTTCATCCCAGTCTGCGTGGCGGATGGCGCCGCTGCCCAGGTATTGCTCGCGATCGGATGCGGGCGGCGCCAGTACTTTGGTCAGCGCCGGCAAGCCGTGCGGCGTGTAGCGGTTGATGCCTTCCTTGGACAGCAGCTGGGCTGTCTCGGCGCGGTGGTCACGTATCCACAATTGCGCCTGCACAATGGCGTCGACCACCTTTTGCGACCACTCCGGGCGCTGCTCCAGATCGCGCTCGTGCATGAACACGACGCAGCAAGCATGGTTGCGCCAGACATCACCGGTAAACCGCAGCACCTTGCCAACGCCCAGGGTTTCGGCCAGCGCGTTGAAGGGCTCGGCCACGATGTAGCCGGCGATGCGGTTCTGCGCCAGCGCCGGCGGCATGTCGGCGGGCGCCATGACGATCAGGTTGACCTCGTTGGCGCCAACCGAGCCATCCTTGCGCGCGACGGGCGTCAGGCCGTTTTCGCGCAACAGATATTGCAGCATGACGTTGTGGATGGAATACCAGAACGGGATGGCCACGGTCTTGCCACCCAGTTCCTTGACGTTGTTGATGGCGGGCGCCACGGTCAGCCCCGACCCGCCCACGTGATTCCAGGCCACGACCTTGGCCGGCACCTTGCTGCCAAAGCGCGCCCACACCGTCATCGGCGACAACAGGTGCACCACGTTGACCTGGCCCGAGATAAAGGCCTCGATCACCTGCGCCCAACTACGCAACAGCGTGGGCTTTTCCGCTTTGACGCCTGCTTTGTCAAACAAGCCGTTGTTGTGCGCCACCAGTAGCGGCGCGGCGTCGGTAATCGGCAGATAGCCAATGCGCACCGGCGCATCCGGATCGCTCTGCGCGCGGGCGTTGAACGCCGACAACAAAGCGCTTGCGCCACCTGCCGTCAGCAGGGCCGAGAGTTTCAACCAGTCGCGACGCGACATGTGTTCCAGGCACATCAATAGGCTCCTAGCAAGGGGACAGTCGTCGGTTCACACCAGCGCGGCATCGCCGCGCACGGCCCGCAGCGCAGCGCGCAAGCGAGTCAGGATTTCAAGGCGCAGCGCGCTCATTTCGGGCAACAGGTCGGCGCGCGGATGCGGCAGGTCCACTTGCCACACCCCCAGAATGCGCCCGGGCACGCCACCCAGCAGGACAATGCGGTCGGCCAACACCAGCGCTTCATCGATGTCGTGCGTGATCAGGACGGCGGCCGTGTGAAAATCCGCCACCACCTTGCGCAGCAGCACCTGCATGTCGCTGCGCGTGACTTCGTCCAGCGCGCCAAAGGGTTCGTCCAGCAGCAGCACCGAGGGCTGTCGCGCCAGGCAGCGGGCCAAAGCGGTGCGCTGCGCCATGCCGCCAGACAACTGCGACGGCCGCAGGTGCCGCGCATGCGACAGGCCGACCTCGTCAATGGCTTGGTCCACCCGCGTCCGGCGCTGACTATCCGTCAGTGCGGGCTGATGCTTGAAGTCCAGGCCAAAGGCAACATTGCGTTCCAGCGACAGCCACGGCAGCAGGCTGGGATCTTGGAACGCCACGGCCACGCGCGGATGCACTCCCGTCAACGGTGCGCCTTCCATCAGCAACGATCCGGCGGTGGCCGGCTGCAAGCCCGCCAGGACGCGCAGCAGGCTGGACTTGCCCGCCCCGCTGGCGCCCAGCACGGCCACCACTTCGCCGCGCGCCAGATCCAGATCCACATCATGGAAGACGGGATCGGCCGCGCCGGCATAACGCAAGGCCAGGCCGCGTGCGTGCAGTACGGGCCGCGCGGCCGTCGTCATGCGGCAGCCTCGGCGGCCAGCCTGGCCTGGCGCTTGGCCAGTTCGGTCTTCAACTGCACCAAGCTGGGCGTCACGATCGGCAAGAAGGCCGCTTCGCGCCAGCGGCGGGCAAACCCGGCGCCTGCCGGCTTCAGATAGGCGGCGCCGCCACTGGCCTGCAATTCCAATTGCACGGCCTGGTTGGCCGCTTCGGCCAGCGCGATGCGTAGCTCGAACAAAGCCCAGGGCTCGGCCACGAAACGCTCACTGCGCACCCCGGCAATGAGGCTGGCGCCAAGCTTGTCCACCTGCACACGCAGCGCCTCCAGCGGCTGGCCCAGGATGCCGCGCGACGCCTGCCCCTGCCCCGACTGCGCGGCTGCTTGCAGAGCGCGGCGTGCCAACCCGATCGACAAACCGCATTGCAACCCTGCAAACGCCGGCCGGGCCTGCGGCAGATACTGCCGGGCATCGGGATGGATCAGCCATTCCGGGCCGATGCGCACACTTTGCACCTCCAGGGCAGCGGTGTTGCTGGATTGCAGGGCCAGCAAGGACAGGTCCGGGCTGCGAACCAAACCGGCGATGTCGTGCGGCAACGCCACGACGGCAGGCGTGCCGTCAGGCGCGGTCACTGCGGCGGCCACCAAGAAACCTTGCACCCGCAGGTTGGTCACCCAAGGCATGCGTCCATCCAGCACCCATTGGCCGCCCTCTTCCCGTGCGCCAATCTGCAAGGATTCAATGCCGCTCAGGAATTTCATGGCATTCGACAGCGCGGTGGCACCGGCCTGCTGACCGCTCAGCAGCGGCGCCATCCAGGCATCCGCCAGCGCCGTGTTCGGACTGCGCAACAGATATTCGATGAAGACACGCTGGCCCCAGGCCACGAAGGCGCTGGCCACCGACCGCTCCGCCACTTGCGACACAGCTTCGATGGCATCGCCAATGTCCGTGCCGGGCAAGCCGCCCAGCGCCTGCGGCACGCCAATGCGGAACACGCCGGCGTCAGCCAATTGGGGCAGCACCGTGGCCGCGTCAAGGCTGCCGTCGTCCAGGGCATCGGCATGCTGCTCCAGCCATGACGCCAACCCCGACGGCAAGGTCCAGCCCACACTGGCCGTGGCGCTTACCGATTGCGCCGTCATCACGCACCGCTCCAGGCGTAGTCACGCAATTGATCGTTCAGCGGCGTCTGCGCCAGGTTATTGCCAAAGTTGCAGATCGTGGCCAGCCCGACGCCTACGATCACTTCCAGCGCATTCCCATCGGTGTAGCCGGCGTCGCGCAGGGCCTGCAAGGCGTCGTCGCTGACGCGGCCGCGCGTCTGGATGACGGCCTCGGTAAAGGCCGCCAAGGCTTGCAGGCGTTCGTCGGGCACCACGCCCTGGGCGCGCAGCGCATCCACGACTTCCGGCGACAGCCGCGCCTTGTTGCGCGCCAGCGCCGTGTGGCCGGCCACGCAGAACGTGCAGCCGTGGCGCGTGCCCGCAACCAGTTGAACCACCTCGCGTTCCTGCAAGGTCAGGCCCGCACGCGCATTGATCTGCGACAGCGTTTGGTAGGCCTCCAGTGCAATCGGCGCATTGGCCAAGACCCCCAGCAGATTGGACAGGTATCCCGAGCTCTGCTCCGCCGCGGCCAAGGCGGCGCGCGTGGGTTCGGGAGCGCTTTGCGCGGTATGGACGGGCAAACGGGCCATGAAGATCTCCTGGGGTATCGTAGAAAACCGTATTGTGCGGGCGCCCGGCAACAAGCGACAATGCACGAAGATCGCAACTTGATGCTAGATCTTATCGACTTTCAGCTATGCGCTTATAACCAGACGTGATCTGCCATCATCCTCCCAAACTGCGACGGTCTTCTGATCAGATCAGTTTCGCGCCATTTTCTTACCCGGCCCTTGCACCTTGCCCTTGAATCCCGACCACACCGATCAAGCCGCCGTTGACGCGCTGCTGTTGTCCAGCCTGGAAGTCCAATCCAGCTTGTATCACCTGGGGCAATACTGCGGCAATTGGTCCGCCAGCACCAGCGGGCGGGCCCGCGCCAGCTTCCATCTGGTCCTGCACGGCCGGTGCCGGGTCGAGCTGGGCGACGGACTGGATACGCTCACACTCGCGGCGGGCGATGGGGTGTTCTTCTTGCGCGACATTCCGCACGCCTTGACACCGCTGGCCCCGGCCGCTCCCGGGGCCGCCTTGTGTACCGCGATGGAACCGTTGCTGCCGCGCCAGGCAGACAGCACCGGCCTGGCTTGCGGCTTTTTCCAGTTTCGCCCCGGACTGGCCGACCTGCTGGCCGACACCCTGCCCGACTACCTGGTGCTGCGCGCCGACGATGAGCGCTTTCGCACCGCGCGCGGCGTCTTTGAACTGATACTGGGGGAAACGGCCCGCGAACCCGGCGCGTCGCCCGTGGTGCTGGAACGGCTGACGGATCTGCTGATCTTCTTCATGCTGCGCCATCTGGCGATTCATGACCGGCAAGCCTACGGTTTGTTCGTCCTGGCGCGCGACCCGGCCATGGCAAGCTTGCTGCAAGCGATACTGGACAACCCTGCCGCCCCCTGGAGCATGCAGGACATGGCAGAGCGCCTGCACATGTCGAAGGCGACGTTCCACCGGCGCTTCACGCTGCAAAGCGGCACGACCCCGGCGCAGTTGCTGCAATTGCTGCGCATGCGCGTCGCACGCCGTCACTTGAGCCAGGGCATGGGCATTCAAGATGCGGCCGAGCGTGTCGGGTATCAATCGCAGGCCGCCTTCAGCCGCGTGTTCCAGCGCACGGAAGGCGTGGCGCCTTCCGCCTGGCGCAAGCGCCACCCCGCGCAGTCCTAGCGCGGGGCGACGGGCGTCAGCCCAAGCCCAACAGCAAATCAGCCAGCAGGCCGGGATGCGTGATGTGTGCTTCGTGCGGCGTGGCGATGTCCACCCACTTCCAGCCCTGCTGAGATTTCACCAGCTTGCGCGATGCTTCCAGCACGGCCAGTTCAGGTTGCGTGCAGTGGATATAGGTGCGCGGACGTCCATTGCCAATGGGGTTCTTCAGCGTCAACGGCGTGGTGTAGCTGGCCAGCGGATGCGCGGTCAGCCGGCGCTTGACCCATTCATAGTCCGCGCTGCCAGGCGTGAAACCCCAGGCAGCGGGAATCGGATCAGGAATCGGCACCGCCAAGCCGCCGGTGGCCTTGGAGGCCGCGGCGATGCGCCCGTCGGCATCCGCCTTCGGATACACCGAAAATGCATTCTGACCGCTGTTCAGCACGATGGCGTCGAAGTACACCAGATGCGCCAGGCGCTCGGGAATGCGGTCGGCCACGCCGGTGATGGGAATGCCGCCGAAGCTATGCCCCACCAGGATCACGTCCTGTAGTTCTTCGGTTTCGATGACCTGTACCAGATCTTCGACGAAGGTATCGATGGTGATGCTTTTGCTCAGCAGATGCGCACGGTCGCCCATGCCGGTGTAGCTGGGCGCGTACACGCGATGACCAGCCGCTTGCAGACGGTCGGCCACCGGACGCCAGCACCAGCCGCCATGCCAGGAGCCATGAGCCAGGACATACGTCTTGGACTTCTTGGCGGGCGTGGCGGCAAGCGCCCTGGCGCCCGCCGCCAGGGCGGGCAGCCCGGCGGCCAGTTTCAACAGGGTTCTGCGGGGAATCATCGTCATTGGATCAGACCTGCGCCAGCGCCTGTTCAAGATCGGCGATCAGGTCGTCGATGTGTTCAATGCCAATGGACAGACGCACGGTCTCTTCACGCACGCCGGCCTTTTGCAGTTCTTCCGGATTCAACTGGCGGTGCGTGGTGGAGGCAGGGTGCGTGGCCAGCGACTTCGAATCACCAATGTTGACCAAGCGCGTGAACAGTTGCAGCGCATCCTGGAAGCGCGCGCCCGCGTCGCGGCCGCCCTTCACGCCGAAGGTGAACAGACCGGGGACCTTGCCGCCCAGGTACTTCTTCGCCAGGGCATGATCGGGGTGATCCGGCAGGCCGGCGTAGTTCACCCACTCCACCTTCGGATGCTCGCGCAGGAAGTTGGCCACCTTGACGGCGTTCTCGACGATGCGGTCCACGCGCAGCGCCAGCGTTTCAATGCCTTGCAGGATCTGGAACGAATTGAACGGCGAGATCGCCGCGCCCGTGTTGCGCAGCGGCACCACGCGCGCGCGGCCGATGTAGGCGGCCGCGCCGAAGGCTTCGGTATAGACCACGCCGTGGTAGCTGATGTCGGGTTCGTTCAGGCGCTTGAAGCGCGTCTTGTGCTCGGCCCAGGGGAACTTGCCGGAGTCGATGATGGCGCCACCCAGGCTGGTGCCGTGGCCGCCCAGGTACTTCGTCAGCGACTGCACCACGATGTCGGCGCCGTGTTCGATCGGACGCAGCAGGTACGGCGACGGCACCGTGTTGTCGACGATCAACGGCAGGCCATGGCGATGCGCTACGTCGGCCAAGGCGGCGATGTCGGTGATATTGCCCAGCGGGTTGCCGACGGACTCCGCGAAGATGGCCTTGGTGCGGTCATCGATCAGCGCCTCGAAGGCGGCCAGATCGCTGGGGTTGGCGAAGCGCGTGGTAATGCCGTACTGCGGCAACGTGTGCGCGAACAAGTTGTAGGTACCGCCATACAGCGTGCTGGACGACACGATGTTGTCGCCCGCCTCGGCGATGGTCAGGATGGCGTAGGTGACGGCGGACTGGCCCGACGCCAGCGCCAGTGCGGCAATGCCGCCCTCCAGGGCCGCCACGCGCTGTTCCAGCACGTCGGTCGTGGGGTTCATGATGCGGGTGTAGATATTGCCCGGCACTTTCAGGTCAAACAGGTCGGCGCCGTGCTGCGTGTCGTCGAAGGCGTACGCCACGGTCTGATAAATGGGCACGGCCACGGCGCGGGTCGTCGGGTCGGGACGATAACCGCCATGCACGGCGATGGTTTCCAGGCGCCAATTGGGCTGCTTCGGTTCAGTCATGTGTCTCTCCAGAGATGCGTTATCGATGATTCAGATCAGACGGCAAGCGCGCGCGCGGCGCGCAGAATGCGTTCGACGTCTGCATGATTGTTATAGGCGCCGACGGATAAGCGCACGTAACCATACTCCACTATGCTGGCCACCACGCCCTCTTGGGTCAGGTGCGCCAAGGCGCCCGCGGGATCGGCCACACGCAGCGCCGTGGTCGTGCTGCGCAATTCGGTGTCCGGCGGCGACACCACGTGTGCGCCGAATGCGCGCAGCCCTTCGCTTAGCGCTTGCGACAGTTCCAGCACCCACGGTTCGATGCGGTCGGGTTGCGCGCCTTCGATCAGGTCCAACGCGCCCGCCCATCCGGCGATGCCGGGATAATTCAAGTTGCCCGTTTCCAGCCGCCGGGCATCGCCCGCATCGGACACGCCCACCTGCCATTGCAGGCCGGACTTGTCCAAGGTGGTCACGCCGGAGGGACCGACATACAGCGGGTCCAGCGCGTCCAGCAGTTTGGGCGACACATGCAACAACCCCACGCCCAGCGGCCCCAGCAAGCCCTTGTGCGCGCCGCTGGCAAAGGCGTCCACGCGCCATTCGTCCACACGGGCGCGCAGCAGGCCCGCGCCTTGAATGCCGTCGACCACCAGCCAGATGCCGCGTTCCGAGCAACGGCGGCCCAGTTCCTCGATGTCCGTGCGCAAGCCCGTGCCGTACTGCACCCACGACACCGCGATCAAGCGGGTGCGCGCGTCCACGTGTTGCCACAAATCGTCCACCGTGTAGCGATGCGACTGCGCTTGCGCCACGCGCACCTGCACGCCACGGCGGCGCAGGTTCAACCAGGGCAAGGCATTGGTGGGATGCTCCTGATCGTCCACGATCAGGTTGTCGCCATCTTGCCAATTCAGACCTTGGGCAACGGTGTTCAACCCTTCGGTGGTGTTCTTGGTGAAGGCCAGTCGGCGTGCGTCGCCGCCAATCAAGCGGGCCAGGCGCGCACGCAGCGCATCCGCATCACGCAACCATTGCGGCTTGTCGCTGCGGGCATGCGTGATGCCGTCAAAGAACGCGGCAACCGCCTCCGCCACCTTCGGCGACAGCGGGCTGGTGTAGGCGATATTGGCGTAGGCCTTGTCGCGTGTGATGGGAAACAACTGCCTGAATTCGTCCTGCCAGCTCATGCGCGACCTTCTTCGTTATTCCAACTTGGTATGACCGAATTCTAGGTATATGACGCGGATACGGATACGGCTTAGTTCTTATATTCATATGACCATATAGTCGCTCGGAATTCGGAATCCCCCCTCTAGAATTCATGCCTTTCTTGCATACGATAAATACGGGAATGGCATGCGACTGACTCATTGCATCAAGACGGCGGGCGTGGCCGCGGCACTGGCGATTGCCGGAGCAGCCCACGCAGGCACCGTCGACACCATCAAGAAACGCGGCGAACTCGTGTGCGGCGTCAGCCAAGGCTCCGCCGGTCTGTCGATCGCCGACAAACAAGGCCGTTGGACCGGGCTGGATGCGGACCTATGCCGCGCGCTGGCCGCCGCCGTGCTGGGTGATCCCGAGAAAACGCGCTTCGTGCCGCTCAGTTCCCAGCAGCGCTTCCCCGCGTTGCAGTCGGGCGAGATCGACGTGCTGAACCGCAACACGACCATCACGTCCGGCCGCGACGCGGGCCTGGGCATCGTGTCCGCCGGCATCGTCTTCTATGACGGCCAGGGCTTCCTGGTGCCGCGCAAGCTGGGCGTCAAAAGCGCCACCGAACTGGACGGCGCCCAAGTCTGCGTGCAGCCGGGCACTGTCAATGAACAGAACCTGGTCGACTACTTCAAGAAGAACAAACTGACCTACCGGCCCGTGGTGATCGAAAACCTGGTCGAGCTGGAACAGGCCTTCTACGCCGGCCGCTGCGACGTCTACCTGTCGGATGCCTCCACGCTGGCCGCCAGCCGCGCCGCGCGCGCCGGCAAGCCCGATGACTTCGTGATCCTGCCCGAACGCATCAACAAGTCGCCGTTGGGTCCCTTCGTGCGGCAGGACGACGCCAACTGGGCGGCCATTGTGCGCTGGACGGTCAACGCACTGGTCTCCGCTGAAGAACTCGGCATCACGGCAAAGAACGCCGACAGCCAGGCACAAAGCACTGATGCCCAGGTCCGCCGCCTGCTAGGCGTGGACCCGGGCATCGGCAAGAGCTTCGGTCTGGACGAAAGCTGGGCAAAGAACGCCATCAAGGCGGTGGGCAACTACGGTGAAGTATGGGACCGCAACCTGGGCCCGGCCACCCCGTTGAAGTTGGATCGCGGCCTGAACGCGCAATGGAACAAGGGCGGCCTGCTGTATTCCCCGCCGTTCCAGTGAGCTGATTCCCTGAACGCGGCAGGCGGGCCCATGGCCCGCCTTTTGTATTGGCACGATCCATGATGACAGCACTTTCCTACCCCTCCTCCCCCGTTGGCCCGCTGCGCCGCTGGCTGCCGTCCCTGGCCTGGATCCTGGCGCTGGGCGGCATGGCCGCTGTCTTGTTGCTGCACATCGAATCGGTGCAGACGGCGCGTGGCGTCCAGGGTGGATTCGGCTTCCTGTTCCAGGCTTCGGGCTTCCGCATTTCAGAAAGCCTGCTGAGCGTCACACCGGACGATCCGTACTGGATGTCCATCGCGGCAGGCCTCGTCAATACCTTGACCGTCGCCGCCGTGGCCATCCCGCTGGCGACCGCGCTGGGCATCGCGCTGGGCCTCATGCGCCTGTCGTCCCATTCGCTGGCCGCGCGCTGCGCGGCGATCATCATCGCGCCGCTGCGCAATACGCCGGTGCTGCTGCAACTATTCGTCTGGTACGGCCTGTTGCTGCGGCTGCCTGATGTGCGACAGGCGTGGTCGCCTTTGCCGTCCGTACTGTTGTCCAACCGCGGATTGGCCTTGCCCGCCGTGCATGGCTGGCTGCCCTATGCCGCCGTGGCACTGCTGGCGCTGGCGGCGTTGATGTTTCGTTGGCACACGAGCCGCCGCTTGGGAAAGACGCCGGTGTATGCCGCATTGGCCGGTACCGTCCTGACGTGGGCGCTGCTGCCTGCCCTGCAAATCGACCTGCCCGTCAAGCGCGGCCTGGGGCTACAAGGCGGCTGGCAACCCAGTATTGAGTTCGCGGCGCTGGTGATCGGCCTGGTCGTGTTCCACGCCGCCTATATCGCCGACATCGTGCGCGCTGCCGTGCGCGCGGTGCCGCTGGGACTGGTCGAAGCCGGGCAGGCAATGGGGCTCGCGCCGTGGCGCGTGTTGCGGCTGGTCATTGCGCCCTACGCGACGCGCGTGGCGCTTCCGCCCTATGCCAACCAGTGCCTGGCGCTGGTGAAGAACAGTACCCTGGCCATTGCCATCGGCTACCAGGAATTGATGGCCGTCATCAACACCGCCATCACGCAGACCGGACTGGCGCTGGAAGGCATCGCACTGGCGGCCGCCGTGTACCTGATGTTGGCGCTGTTGCTGGGCGGCGGGCTATCAGCCTGGAACGCACGCCATACGCGGCACGGCCCGGGCGACACTCATGGCGCGCGGCTAGGCGACCGCCCCCACTGGAACGCTGCCGGCAACGATGGCCGCCCCTGGCTCGGCTGGCTGGCGTCGGCCGTCCTGGCCTTGGCGCTGACAGCGGCCGCTTGGTTGCTGCTGGACTGGGCCATCTTGCGGGCCGCATGGCAAGGCAGCCCCGCCGCTTGCGCCGATGTCTCCGGCGCCTGCTGGGCTGCGGTGAACGAAAACTTGCCGTTGCTGTTCTTCGGCACCATGGCGCAACCCGATCGCACGCCCGCATTCTTCGCCTGCGTGGCGTTGCTGGCCGGCATCGCCTTGACGCTGAGCGCGCGCCGGCTGCCGGCCAAGACCCGCACCGTGCTGCTGCTGATCCTGCTGGCGGTCGTGGTCGGCGCCTTGACGGGTTGGCCCTGGGGCGGCAAGGCCATCGGCCCGCAACGCTGGGGCGGATTGCTGGTCACGTTGATCCTGGCCATCGCTGCCCTCGCCGCTGCCGTGCCGCTGGCATTCGGGTTGGCGCTGCTGCGGCGCTCGGACAGTCGCGCGGGGTCCTTGGCCGCCGCCAGCCTGATCGAGGCCGTGCGTGGCGTGCCACTGGTGACGCAGTTGCTGTTCGCGTCCTTTGTGCTGCCCATGCTGCTGGGCGGCGGCGTCTCCAAGTTCAGCATGGCGCTGGCCGCATTGACGCTGCACACCGCCTGCCTGCTGGCTGAAGTGCTGCGCGGCGCCTTGCAGGCCATACCGCCCGGCCAGATGATGGCGGCACGCGCCCTGGGCATGCGCCCTTTCACCGCCTACACGACCGTGATCTGGCCACAAGTGCGCCGCATCGCCGCGCCCGCCGCGCTGGGCGTCTTCGTGGGCGCGGTCAAGGACACGTCGCTGGTGAGCATCATCGGGGTATTCGACGTGCTTGGCGCGGCCAAGGCCGTGGTAGCCGGCACCGATTGGCGGCCCTATCACGTCGAGGTCTATCTGGCAGTGGCGCTGTTGTACTTTGCAGCGAGCCTGGCGCTGTCCAAGGTGGCCCGGCGGCTGGAAAGCGGCGTGCGCCGCTAAGAACGTCGTTTCGCGCTTTCGGGTTCCGCGCTTTAGGGTTCGTTAGGGTGTCAGACTGCAATGTCCAACTCCGGAAAAATGCAGTCTGACACCCAAGAAACCTGCCGCCGTCACTCAACCTTTACCACGTCATCCGGCTTCCAGGTCTGATCGTAAAAGGCATCTTCGGCGCCGTACAAGCGCAGAGCGACAAGGAAGTTCCGCGCAGGAATCGTTTGGATGAATGCGGCATCCACCACATCCTTAGGCTTTTCCGGTCCAAACCAGATATCGATGGAACCGTCGGGCTGCTTGGGAATGTCGTAATAGCCATTCGTGGAAGGCAACAACTGCTTGGTTTCGGGCATCGTGCCGTCGGTAATGTTGTATGCCGTCACCGCCCAGAACAGGCCGGCCGGCGGATTGGGAGGCAAATGCAATTTATAGGTATGACTGCCATCAAGGAAATTGCCGTCCCGGTCTCGTGCGGTGAAGGGATACTTCGAACCCGCGCCGGTGGTATGCATCACCATGGCGGGCGCTGAAGAGTAGGCAAACTGGAAGAAATTGGCGCGCTGGCTAACATCCAGGTAGCTGTCCTGCATCCATTCGGCCGTGCCGCCCGCCCAAGTATTTTCGTAGTACCGGTCCTTGTAGTAGAGGTTGCGCTTGTCTTCACGGCCCAATTGCCGGTTTGCCAGAATCATTCTGGGCGCGGTTTCAACGGCCTTTTTCAGCAGCTCGTCCTGACGCGCGGTCGGTTTGAACGGCTGACCTTTGACAATGCCGATGGAGGCCAGCACGCCACGCAACTCAGGATCAATGGCTTCGACGGGCTCGTAGTCCACAAACTCCTTGAGCTTGGTCCAATACGTGCTGTCCGTGGGGTACATCATATTAAGGGGCTTGCCGCTGGCATCCGGAAACGCCATCGGCTTGACGTCTTTCTCCGTCGCCCACAAGGGGTATACGCGCGTCGTCTCGGCGCTCTTCACCGCAGGCACGGGGTCGGGCTTTCCATCTCCTTTGGCCATGACGGTTCGGAAGAACAGAAAGACGTTGTAGGTGGGTGACTTGAAAGCGAAGTAGCTGCTTGGCACATGCCCCTGGTAGTCCGGCGGCAAGAGGACATACAGCCCCCCGCGCGCCCGGTCGGGCCCGACCGCGCCGACATCCGTGATGGTGCGCTGGAAGAAGTCAGTGAACATGCCGATGACGTTGGGCGGAGCCTTGACCACCAATGGCCCCGTCTTCTTCAAATCAAGGTAGCTCATGGAGTAGATGACATCGGCGTTGGGCGTGGGCACCATCGTGCGCGAATCCATGCGCTGCTTCCAGATCGGAAGGATGTTGTAGCCGGCTCCGAATGCCTTCTCCGAACCATCACGCATACCGATGACATTGAGCGCAGGCAGCATTGTCATGTATGCGTGGATCGCGCGCTGATAATACAGCTCGTCGCGCAGCGACTCCGCCTCTTTGGTGTCGAGCCAATTCCCGTTGTTGATCTGCTGGACCAAAGGAGAAGCTGGCGCGTTCTGTTGCGCAAGCGCTGAACTTGCGGCAAGCGCGCCAAGCAGCGCGAAAGCGGCAGAGGAAAGTCTGAACGTTGCAGGCATGGGCCCACTCCTTCGGATGGATGGAAGTCACGCGCGTCCGATGGACGCGATGCAAGGTTGTCCTGGCCCGCGGCCCTACTCAACTTTCTTGACCGCAGGCGGCTTCCACCCCCCGTCCAGGATGCCCTTTTCGCCCCAATAGGCTCGGATATACAGCGAGATCGGCTCCTTCGGAGAGGGCAGCCAGTTTGACTCCTTATCCTTGCCCGGTGAGGCTGGCCCCACGTAGATGGTCAGCGATCCATCTGGATTTCGCTTCAGATCCTTGTTCTTGGTCCCCAGCGAATAGCGCTTGAGATCATTGGCGCTGAAGAGGTGGTGCTGGTTGTATAACGTCAGCGACCAGAAGCCCTTTACCGGGGGGAGCTGTCCTGCCGGGAACGTGACTTCATACCGCTGGCCGCCGTCCAGCGTCGCCCCCGTTGAATCAAAGTCGGTATAGAAATATTGCGTCTCGGTCGGCCGGTTATCGAACATATTCGACTTTGCCGTGCCGGTTCGATTGAAGTAGTCAATTCCCGTCTGCGCATTGTTGGTGGACCGGTTCCATTGATTGCCGGCCGGACGGCCGTTATGGGTCCATTTGAAGAATGGCGTAATGACCTGCTCTTCCGTTTCCCTGGCCGCTTGGACCAGTGCATCCTTGATCGCGGGATCACGGGCTGCCGCCTCAAGGACCGAACGAAACTGAGCGTACATGGCTTCTTCGCCCGGCAAAGGCGGCACCATGTCGAGGACCTGCGGCAGCTGATCAAAGAAGTTCTCAGGCACAACCCAGCGGGTTTCACCTGAACTGGCGGAGTCTGCTTGAGGATTGGGAATGTCGGGTGCCGTCTTCCAGTCGATGGTTTTCATCTTGCCATTGAAGTCCTTCAACGGATAGAACACGACCTGGTTGATTTTTGCCTGGATGGCTTGCCGGTCCTTCTCAGTGTCATCCATGAAGATGCGCGGAATCGCATTGGCCAGTGCGGTTGGGCTGCGAATGACCGCCTGCACGCCGGCGGGCTTCTTGCCTTTCCAATTAGGGCCGACCAGAAGATAAAAACCGGGTTTGCTCTGATATGGCTTGCCAAGTTCACCAAACTGATTGGTGCGCTGGTCATAGAGCGCGTAGACCCAAAAGCGGTCGCCAAAGTCTGGCACTTGCGCAATGACGGGCTCTTCATCCAGCGAAAAGAATCCCAAGCCATACACCACGTCCTGATTTGGACATGCCACAAAGGTCTCTTCGGGCACGATGTAGTCATGGAGCATACCCACCTGCCCACGCGGAGCCGCTGGCAGGACTCCCCCCAGCAGGCCGGGACGGGGGGCTTTGGTGATGCGCTCCTTGCGGTTAAGCATATTCACCATCGGCCAGCCCCACACATATGCCATGCGACCAATGGTCTTGGCGTACTCGGGGTGCATGGTCACGCCGGCCGCAGGAAGCGTCAGCGCGCTCTTGGCGGCTTTTTCGGGCGCCGCGGTGAACGCCGGGCCGGCCGAAAACAGCAAGGCAAGCGATGAAGCAATGACAATTCCGTGTTTAACCATGTGGCACATCCTCGGGGTTATCCCTGTGCAGGGCTGGCGCGGGCAAATGCTGGAACGGAACCATTCTCGCTAGTGACGTGTCCCCGAGTCCATGCTAATTTTGGCAATAACTCGTCAGCATGTTGCGATGAACTCCATGAAGTTGCATCGTTTGAGATCCTTTGAAGAGTACGAAGCCGCCGTGGTCAACGTTGACCTCAACGTGCGCTTGCTTGGCCCAGCCGATGGCCCATGGCAGATTGGCCACGCAGATATTGACGGCATCGTCATCCAGCAAGGCATTGAAACCGTGGCGAACCTGTGCGAGGCATCGGGATCGCCCGCGCATTTGATGTTCTTGATCTCGAATGGCCCTCCGGAGCCGACCTGGTTGAACGGGGTCGCATTCAGACCGGGGCTATTGGGCATACTTGCACCAGGCCGAGGCTTTGTGTTTCGAGCGATCGGACCCAATCGATGGATGACCATCGCCATTCCGCTGTCGTCGGCGCTTTTTCGCGGAGATGACGAGACCGCCGCCGTCCTGCGCTCATGGACTCGATCCACGCAAATGCTGCAATTCGAGCCGATTCTTGTCGAGGCGTTGCATCAAGCGGCGTTGGTCGCGGCGGCCCCCGACACCCCTCCGCCGGCGGGACGCGCGCTGATGGAAAATGCTGTTGCGGCATTGATTCGCGCGCGGTCGGTGCGAAAGCCCATGCGCGGCCGACCCGGCATGTCTCGCCACGAGATGTGCGACGCAACGCTAGACATACTGCGCGTTGCGAACGGATCCAAGCCTGATCTGGTCGAATTTGACCGTTTATCCTTCAGCGCAAGATCGCTCAGGGGGTTCTTTCAGCAGTGCTTTGGCTGCGGACCCACCCACTATCTCCATTTACGTCAACTGCATGCGGTGTATGCGGCATTGAAAGGCGAAGCCATGCGAAAGGCCCCCATCGCCGAGATATTCGACCGCGAAAGCTATCCCTACTCCAACTATTCGCTAGCGCGCTACCGTGCCATCTTCGGCGAATCGCCTTCGGAGACCCGGATGGGATCCGAGGCACCTTAGAAGGCCTCCGCGGCGGCCGGTCTCGTGCGGGCATGCCAAAATGACCACTTTAGATCCAGCACATCGGGAACGCGCGCGAGCGTTACGTTACAGTGCTGATCAGCGTGGCTTTGCCAGCGAACGAATCCAGGAGAAGTACCGCAGTGAATGACACCCACATATCGGATACCGATATAACCGAAGACCGCAAGGAACAGGAACCCAGGCTTTGGCGTGACGACGGCTGGACCGCCCGGATCATCAAGAACGAGGACGACGACGGCTGGGCCGTGGAGATGACCCTGGACGGACAAGCCGAGCCGGCCCTGGTGGGCCCCTGGACCATGGGGCGCGACAAGAAGAACCCCAAGCCGCTCGACTCCCCCGCGTTCATCACCTTGGTCAAGACCGCCAACGAAGTCCTGCGCCGTCACGAACAGCAACTGCACGCGACGCTGCACAAGAGCGTGAAGATCGATGCCGCCGCTGGTCGCCTGACCGTCAAGCTGGACATCGTTCCAGATGAAGACGAGCCCTATGCCGTGCTAAGCGCCTACGATGAATCCGGCGAACAACTGGCCGAGGTCCACGTCGCACCGAACTACAAGCTGAGCGTGCAACGTGCGTCGGAGTGGGCAAGCGGCGGTTTCGGCAAGCAAGGCTGATCCGGGCGTTTCTCCGACCGGTTGCGCGTGTTTGAATCCCGCAACGTGATGATCGGCAAAGGATCTGGCCTCGGCGGGTTCACCGTATCCGACGAGGCCACGTGATCCTCAGGCCTCCAACGTGAACTGCGGCAAGGTGATGTCGGGGGATACCTGCTCGAAGCACACCCGCACCCGGCTGCCTACCCTGACCGCCTCGGGCGGGCTATCCACGATATTGGCCATCATGCGCACCCCTTCGTCCAGGTCGATCATGGCGACGACATAAGGCACCTTGTCGCTCAGGCCCGCGTTGCTCGGCCGCCGATTGATGGTATAGGTGTAGACGGTTCCCTGGCCGCCGCACTCGATCCACTCGATGCTGTCTGACAGGCACGCCGTGCAGAACTCGCGCGGGTAGAACTGGCGCGTCTTGCAGCAACCGCATTGCTGGATGACCAGGCGATGTGTCTTTGCCGCGTCCCAGTACGGCTGGGTGATCCGGGTCGGTTGCGGCAGCGGGCGTTGAACTTGGTCCATGGTCAGACTCCGAGAATCAGGGTGGTGTTGCAGGAAAAAACCAGGCCGGGCGCATGTACCAGCGCCAGCTCTGCCTTGGGCAGCTGGCGCTCCCCGCATTCCTTGCGCAACTGGTGCACCGCTTCAAGCAGCAACAGCATGCCGAACTGGCCCGGGTGGTTGTAGGACAGGCCGCCGCCCGAGGTATTGATGGGGAAATCGCCCCCGGGGGCCAGACGCCCCTGCGCCACGAAGGCGCCGCCCTCGCCGCGCTTGCAAAAGCCCAATTCCTCCAGCGACTGGATCACACCGATGGTGAAGTGGTCGTAGATCTGCACCACGTCGATGTCGGCGCGCGTGACGCCGGCCATCGCCAGCGCGGCATCCGCCGTCCGCGCCACATCGGTATCCAGCCAGTCAGCGGTGTTGAACGGGGTGTAGTGGTGCGAGAAGGATTCAGCAATGCCCATCACGTAGACCGGCGGCCGCTTGAGGGTACGGGCGCGCGCGGCGGACGTGATGATGACGGCGCCGCCAGCGTCCGTCACCAGGCAGCAGTCGCGCTGCCGCAAGGGATCGGCGATCATCCTGGAAGCCATGACTTCGTCGATCGAGGTGTCCTCGCGCCGGTAGGCCTTGGGATTGAGTTGCGCCCATTTGCGCGCCGCCACCGCCACCTCGGCCAGGTCCTTGTGGGTGGTGCCGTAGCGGTGCATGTGCAGTTTCGCCACCATCGCGTAATAGCCTATGGGGCTCAGTTGCCCATAGGGTGTGATGAACTGGCCGCGCGGCATGCGCATGTCCTCGGGCGTGCCGCCGACCTTGCGCGTGCCATCCGACAGCTGGGTGCTGCCGTAGGCCACCAGCGCCACCTCGCACATGCCGGCCTCGATCGCGGCCATGGCGTGACGGATGTGCATCACGCTGGACATGCCGCCGACGCTGGTCGAATCCACATAGCGCGGCCGTATGCCCAGGTATTCCGCCAGATGCAGGCCGGCGAATTTGTCGTCGACGTGGGCGAACACGCCATCCACGTCCTTGAGCGTCAGCCCGGCATCGCGCAAGGCCCGAGCGGCGGCCTGCGCTTGCAGGTCCAGTGAGGTCATGCCGGGGACTTTCCCCAGGTCGGATTCGGCGGCGCCGACAATGGCGACCGATTTCGAAAGGTGCTTGGTCATGTAGGGATCTGTTCCTGTCTAAGTCGAAGAAGAAGATTCAAAGCGTGCGGGCGATCAGTTCGCGCATGACTTCCGAGGCCCCGCCATAGATCCGGTTGGGCCGCACATCGGTGTAGGCGCGGGCAATCGGGTATTCGCGCATGTAGCCGTAGCCTCCATGGAACTGCACCAGATCATCGATGGCGATCGTGGCTTCGGACGCCCACAGCTTGGCCATGGCCGCGCCCCCGGCGTCGAGCTCGCCGTCCAGGTATTGCTGCACGCAGCCGTCGACGAAGGCGCGGGTGGCGGCAGCCAGGGTCTTGATATCGGCCAGCTTGAAGCGGATGTGCTGGTTGTCGATCAGGGCCTTGTCGAAGGCGCGTCGTTCCTTGGTGTAGTCGACCGTCCACTGCAAGGCACTTTCCAGCGCCATGGCGCAGCGCACCGCGATCATCAGGCGCTCGCGCACCAATTCCTTCATCAGGTAGCCGAAGCCCTGGCCCGGCTCGCCCAGCATGTCTTCGTCCGGCACGAACATGTCCTGAAAGAACAGCTCGGCCGTGTCCTGCGCCTTCTGTCCGACCTTGTCCAGCAGGCGTCCGCGCGTGAATCCGGTCGTCGCGGTATCGACCCAGAACAGGCTGATGCCGCGCGCGCCAGCGCCGGGATCGGTCTTGGCCACCACCAGCACGCGGTCGGCATGGAAGCCGTTGGTAATGAAAGTCTTCTGGCCGTTGATGACGTAGCCGCCCTGCGCCTTGGCCGCCGCGGTGCGTATGGCTTTGACGTCGCTGCCCGCCCCCGGCTCGGTCATCGCAATGGATGCCACGATGTCGCCCTGCGCCATGCCTGGCAGGTCACGCTGCTTCTGGCGCTCGGTGCCGAAGTTCAGCAGATAAGGGGCCACGATGTCGGAATGGGTCGTGAAGCCGGTGACGCCGGTGGCCAACGCGCGGGCGATCTCCTCCACCACGATGATGGTGTGCAGGAAATCCCCGCCTCCCCCGCCGTACTCCTCGGGCGTGCTGGGCAGCAGGATGCCGGCTGCGCCGGCCTTGCGCCAGAGGTCCCGCGGCACCAGGCCTTCCTGTTCCCACTGGTAGTGGTTGGGCGTGATCTCGTGCGCGATGAAGCGCGCCACGGTGTCGCGGAACAGTTCATGGTCCGCCGAGAAAAGCTTGCGCTGCCGGTTCATGCCGTCTCCTGATCTGTCATGAGGGACCGCCTACGCTTGCGGCCAGTAACGCTGCTTGACCAGCCGCTTGAGCAGCTTGCCGGTTTCGGTGCGCGGCATGTCGCTGGAAAAATCCACGCTCTTCGGGCACTTGACGGGCGAGATCCGGTCACGGCAATAAGCGATCAGCTGCAACGCCAGGTCGGGACTGGCGGCGGCGGGATCACGCAATTGCACGACCGCCTTGACCTCCTCGCCGAACTCATCGTTCGGCACGCCGACCACCGCCACATCGGCCACCGCAGGATGCGTGCTCAACAGGTTCTCGGCTTCCTGGGGATAGATGTTGACCCCGCCCGACACGATCATGTTGGACAGGCGGTCGGTCAGATACAGATAGCCGTCCTGGTCCAGATAGCCGATATCGCCATAGGTGGCCCAGCCGCGCGCGTTGTAGGCGCCGCGCGTCTTGTCCGGATCCTTGTGGTATTCAAAGGAGCCGCCCCCGGAGAAGTAGATGACGCCGGGCTGCCCCACGGGCAGTTCGTTCAGCCCATCTTCGCTCACGATGTGCGCCTGGCCGAATTCCGGCCTGCCGACCGAGCCGCGGTGCGCAAGCCATTCGTCTGAGCCCAGTGACGTGCGCCCCACCAGCTCCGTGCCGCTGTAGTACTCGTACAGGATCGGCCCCCACCACGCGATCATGGCTTCCTTGACGTCGACCGGGCACGGCGCGGCCGCATGCACCGCGTAGCGCAGCGTGGACAGGTCGTGGCGCGCACGTACTTCCTGCGGCAGCCGCAGCAGCCGGATGAACATGGTCGGCACCCATTGCGAATGCGTGACGCCGTAGGTGGAAATTGCCTCAAGCGCCCCGGCCGCATCGAATTTTTCCAGCATGACGCAGCTGCCGCCCGCGCGCAGCGCCGCCATGTTCCAGCGCACCGGGGCTGCGTGATAGAACGGCGCGGTGGACAGATAGACCGTGTCGCGATCGAATGCCTTCCACGCGCTACTGGGCGCGTCGCCAACGCGGAAGTAGCGGTTGGCCACCGATAGCGGACGCTTGATGCCCTTGGGCAGCCCGGTGGTGCCCGACGAATACAGGAAGTCCGTGCCCTCCGGGGTTTCCGGCAGCGCCACATCGTCGGCATGGCGGCCGGCCCAGGCCTCGTACTGGATCGCGGCGGCGTCCGCGCCATCCATGCAGACGCGCAACACGCCGCGCCGGTCCAGGCTGTCGGCATCCGTTTCGGCCTGCGTCTGGCCCGAATAGAACAGGACCCGGGCATCGCAGTTCTCGATGATGTAGCGCGCTTCCTCGCGCTTCAGGTGGCGGCTGATGGTGGTGTAGTACAGGCCGATGCGGTGCGCGGCCCACAACAGCTCGAAAAAGCGCGGATGATTTTCCAGGAACACCGCGATCACGTCGCCGGCCTGCAAGCCGGCATCCAGCAAGGCTGCCGCGCATTTGCGGCTGCGCAGTTCCAGCTCGCGCCAGGTCACCGTGGTTCCAGACGGAATCATGCGGTAGGCGATGCGATCGGGCATCTCCCGGGCATGGGCTTCAAGTGCAGACATGGTTCACCTCTCGTTTGCTCAATGCGCCAGGCTGGCGACGCCATTGCTCAGCACCACCGTGCCGCGCTCGTGGGCCAGGGCCCGAAACCGCAGGTTGTCGCCGTCGCGCCATATCTCCACGCGCAGCGTCTCGCCCGGGAAGAACGGCGCCGAAAAGCGCGCGGCGATCGCGCCCAGCCGCTGCGGCGCCGCAGGCGCGCAGGCCTGCAACAAGGCGCGGGCCGCCATGCCATAGGTGCATAGCCCATGCAGGATGGGCCGGTCGAAGCCGGCGGCGCGCGCCATTTGCGGCAGCGCGTGCACCGGATTGAGGTCGCCGTTCAGGCGGTACAGCAGGGCTTGCTGTGGCAGCGTGGTCAGCAACACGACCTGATCGGGCTCGCGCTCCGGCGTGGCCGGCAAAGCCTCTGGCGATTCGTCGCCCTGGCCAAAGCCGCCATCGGCGCGGCAGAACGACACATGCTCGACCGTCGCCAGCGGCTCGCCGCTGTCGGCATCCGAGATATCGCGCACGGTCACCACCAGCGCCCCCTTGCTGGCGCCCTTGTCCACCACCCGCGTCACCCGGGTCTGGCTGCGCACCGCGCCGGCTGCGGCCAGCGGGGCGTGGAAGGTCATGCGGTGCTCGCCGTGCAGGATCTTCACCCAGTCGATGCCGGTGGCCGGATCGGCCGCCCAGCCGTTGGGCGCACCGATGGTGGCCAGGAAGGTCGGCACCACGGCCGTCCCCTCTTCATGCACGTAGCGCAGCTCGCCTTCTTTGCCCGGATCGCTGCCGTAGCCCAGTCCCAGCGCGTAGATCATGCAGTCGCGCGCGGTATAGCGGTCGACGCGGTCCTCGAACTTCCAATTGCGCAGGTTTTGATAATCGATTGCCATGGATCATGCCTCCCTACGCATGCCGGCGGCGTCTTTGCCGCCGCCGGCATGCTGGTCATTCCGCCTTGATGCCGGCGGCCTTGATGATTTTTTCCCAGCGGTCCTTTTCCGACCGGATGAAAGTGTCGAACTCGGCCGGCGTGCCGCCAAGCGGAATGCCGCCCTGCTGCGCCAGTTGCTTCTTCACCTCTTCATCGGCCAGGACCGCGTTGAGCTCGGTGTTCAAGCGGGCGACCACTGCCGGCGGCGTGCGGGCCGCGACCAGCACGCCCAGCCACGCGCCGACATCCACGTCGGGATAGCCTTGCTCGGCCAGCGTCGGCACGTCGGGCAGGATCTGGCTGCGTTCGCGGGTGGTGACGGCCAGCGCGCGCAGCCTGCCGGCCTTGACCAGCGGTGCCACGGTGATCACGTTTTCGACCGTGAAATCCACCTGCCCCGCCACCAGATCATTGGTCGCCGGCGCCGCGCCCTTGTAGGGCACGGTGATCGCCGTGAAGTCCAGGCGGTTCTTCAGCAGCTCGCCGCCCAGGTGTCCGGAGGTCCCGATCATGGATACCGCCATGGACAGGTTGCCCTGCTTCTTGCGCGCATAGTCACGGAATTCGGCCAGCGTCTTGACTGGCGCGTTGGCGTTGACGACCAGCGCGTTTGGCATCGTGATGATGCGCGCCACCGGCGCGAAGTCGGACATCGCGTACGGCAGCTTGCTGTACAGCGTGTAATTGACTGCGTTCGGCCCGCTGCTGCCCATGACCATCGTGTAGCCGTCGGGTTCGGCGCGCAGCAAGCTCTGCATGCCCAGGATGCCGGCCGCGCCCGGCACGTTTTCCACCACCACTGGCTGCCCCAGCCGTTCGGACAGTTTCTTGCCCACGATCCGGCTGGTGATGTCCAGGATGCCGCCCGGCGAACTGGGCGCGATCAGGCGCAAAGGTTTGGTCGGATAGCCATCCGCCGCGCGCGACATCTGCGGCAGGGCCAATGAGGTCATCAGGCCGGCCAGCACTGCCAGCGCGACTCGCCTGCGTGTGTTCATGTATGTCTCCTGATAGTCTTGTGTCCCGCGGGCTTGTGGCGCCCGCTGTCTCGAATCCGATGACCGGACTCGTTGCCGCGCGTCAATCCACCTTCATGCCGGTGGCATCGACCACGCCCTGCCACTTCTTCACTTCGGTCTTCAGAAAGGCCCGAGCCTCTTCCGGGCCGCCCGTCAAGGGCCGGGCGTAGATCCGGTCCATGAACTCCTGCACGTCGGGCTGCTTGTTGATGTCGGCCACGGCGTCGGCCAGCTTCTTCAAGACCGGCGCCGGCACCTTGGCGGGCGCCGCCATGAAGTACACCGCTTCCACGTCATAGCCCTTGAGGCCGGCCTCTTCGATGGTGGGCAGGTCCGGCATCGCCTTCATGCGTTCGCGCCCGGTTACAGCCAGCGCCTTCAGCTTCTTGGACTGCACCAGCGGAATCGCGGTGGAAACGCTGCCGAACATCATGTCCACCGTGCCCGACATCAGGTCCACCTCTGCCGGGGTCACGCCCTTGTAGGGCACGTGGGTCATGTCGACCCCGGCCATGACCTTGAAGAGCTCGCCCGCCAGATGGATGGATGAGCCCATGCCGGCCGAAGCGAAGGTCAGCTTATTGCCCGGCGTCTTGGCCTTGCGGATCAGGTCGTCGACGCTCTGGATGCTGGAGCCGGGCGGCACCACCAGGATGTTGGGCGTGGAAGCCACCATGCCGATGGGCATCAGGTCGCGCTCCCAGTCGTAGGGGTTGCGCTTCATGGCGGCGTTGGCCGCCACGTAATTGGCCGCCATCGCGATCGTGTAGCCGTCTGCTGGCGCCTGGGTCAGCGCCTGGATCGCGATATTGCCGCCGGCGCCAGGGCGGTTTTCCACGATGAATGTCTGATTGAACCGTTCCCCGAGTTTTTTGGCGTACAGGCGGGCGAGCAGGTCGGTGGCGCCGCCAGGCGCGAAGCCCACGTAGAACCGCACCGGCTTGTCCGGATAAGCATCAGCCGCGCTGGCTGCTCCGACGGCAGCCACGCTCAGTACCGCGGCCAACAATCCCTTCAACATTGCCATGAGTCGATCTCCTTCCGTTTTTCTTAGAGATATGGGAATGCCGGGCCAACTTATTCCGACATGCCGAACAGTATAACGACGTGCCGATATTAATTGTCAATATTTCCGGTGGTGTGTATATTTCTTCGGAACCTCGGAATAAATTCAAACCTGTCTGACGCACCCCGGGATATCGGATTTCGGGTCCAAGGCGCCGGGCACCCATCAGCTACAGAAGGGGAATGGAGATGGACCTGCAACTCACCGGTAAAGTCGCTGTCATCACGGGCTCGGGCCGCGGCATCGGCTACGCCTCGGCGCTGGCCCTGGCGCAGGAAGGCGCCCGGATCGTGATTACCGACATCAACCCGGAATCGGTGGAACAGGCGGTCGGCAGCCTGAAACAGGCCGGCCATGACGCCATCGGCGCCGTGCTCGACGTCTGCGATCCCGATCAGGTCCAGACCATGGCCGAACTGGCGGCGCACGCATTCGGCGGCATCGACATCCTGGTCAACAACGCCGGCTTCACGCGCGACAAGTACCTGCTGAAGATGCCGGTGGAAGACTGGGACTCGGTGGTGGACACCATCCTGAAGGGCGCCTACTACTGCACCAAGGCCGCCCTGCCCTCGATGATGGAAAGGAAGTGGGGCCGCGTCATCAACATCGCCTCGCGCGCTCACTGGGGCAACCCCGGCCAGACCAACTATTCAGCCGCCAAGGCTGGCTTGATCGGCTTCACCCGCGCGCTGGCGCTGGAACAGGGCAAGTTCAACATCACCGCCAACGCCATCGCCCCGGGCCTGATCGAAACGCCGCTGGTGCGCGGCCTGTCCACCTACGAGACCTTGCGCGCCAACGCGCTCGCGCGCCAGCCGGTGCCGCGCCTGGGCGCGGTTGAGGACATCGCCAACGCCGTGACCTTCCTGGCCTCCGAGCGGTCTTCGTTCATCACGGGCGAACTGCTGCATGTGACCGGCGGCCGCTACGCTTCGTAAAACGCCCTCTTCGCGCCCCACTCCGGAATCCGATCAGCCATGCAAAGCGCAAGCCCAGCCAGCAAATTCCCGCTGTCCCCCCCGCCCCCGATGCCGCCGCTTGCGGTCGGCCACAGTTTCGAGTCCGCCGGCCGCACCATCACCGAAAGCGACATCGTCAACTTCGCCTGCCTGTCCGGCGACTTCAACCGCCTGCACGTCGATCACGAGTACGCCAGCGCCACGCCCTTCGGCCAGCGCATTGCCCATGGCCTGCTGGTGCTGTCCGTCCTGTCCGGACTGACCACCCAGTCCAGCGGCTACCGCCAGCTGGAACCCTATGTGCTGGCGCTGATCGACATCAATTGCCGCTTTCCCAAGCCCACCTTCATCGGCGACACCATCGTCGTGCGGGTGACGGTGACGGAAAAGACCGGGCAGTACCGACCCGGCAAGGACAAGGTGGTGTTCCGGCGCGAAGCCGTCAACCAGCGCGGAGAGGTCGTGGTCCAGGCCGACTTCGCGATGGTGCTGCGGTCCATGGAGGGCACGGCATGAAACCGTTCGCAGACCTGAGCCGCTTCATCAATCCGCGCAACGTGGCCGTGGTCGGCGCCTCCGCCCGCGAATCCAGTCAGGGGCGCCGCCTGTACGACAACCTGGTGCTGCATTCGTCAGTGCCGGGCGAGGTCTACGCGGTCAATCCGGCCTACCAGGAGATCGGCGGCCGGCCCTGCTGGCCTTCGATCAGCGCCCTGCCCGACGCCGAGATCGACGTGGCCCTGATCATGATCAATGCCTCGCTGGTGCTGGATGCGTTGCGCCAATGCGTGGCGCGCGGCATTCCCTTCGCGGTGGTCATGACATCAGGGTTTTCAGAGGCGGGCGAGGAAGGCCAGCGCCTGGAACGCGAGATCGCCGAGCTGTGCCAGGCCACCGGCCTGCATGTGTACGGTCCCAACTGTCCCGGCTTCGTCAATGTCCGCGACCGCCTGGGCATGACTTTTTCGCCCGCTTTCAAGGACGATCTGAACACGGGTTCCATCGGCCTGGCGACCCAGGGCGGCGGGCTGGGACGCAACCTGCTACAGGGCCTGTCTTTCGGCCAGGGCGTCGGGCTGTGGTTTTCCGCGGGCAACGAGGTGGACCTGGAGATTCCGGACTTCATCGCCCACATGGCCAATGACCCGAAGATCAGCGTGATCGCCCTGCTGATGGAAGGCGTCAAGCACGGCAGGCGCCTGACCGCGGCGCTGGAACTGGCGCGCGCGCGCAACAAGCCGGTGGTGGTGCTGAAGGTCGGCCGCTCGGAAGCCGGCGTGCGCGCAGCCCAGTCGCACACGGCGTCGGTGGCCGGCACGGCCGCCGTCAACAGCGCCGTGTTCCGCCAATTCGGCGCGATCGAAGTGGACGACCTGGACCAGTTGTTGGCGGTCTCGCGTCTGTTGACCCGCATCACGCCCAAGAGCGGCAACGGCCTGTGTATCTATACCTTCTCGGGCGGCACCGCCGCGCTGGCGGCCGACATCGCCGGCGCCGCCAGCCTGCCGATGGCGGTGTTCGCGCCGGAAACCAAGGCCGCCTTGCGCAAGCTGCTGCCGGACTTCGCCGCCATGGACAATCCGGTCGATACCACGGCCGACATCCTGCGCAACCCCGAGGCCTCGGCCGCATGCCTGCGCGCGATATGCGCCGACCCCGCGGTGGGCACGGTGCTGTTCCCTGTTCCCATGGATTACGGATCCATCACCGACGGCATAGCGCAAGCCATCGCCACGGTGGCGGCAGAAACCGACACCCTGATCGTGCCGGTCTGGATGAGCCGGCGCCTGGGCGGCGGCTTCCAGTTGCTGGAAACGGCCGGCCTGCTGCCCTTCCTGTCGCTATCGGACGCGATCGCCGCGCTGTCCAAGGCCATCCCCTGGAAGCGGCCGGCGCCGCAATCCGCCCCGGCCTCGCATCAGAGCGCAGGCGCGGCCAGCGGCGTCCGCATGCTCAGCGAAGCCGCGGCCAAGTCCTTGCTGCGCGAAGCTGGCCTGCCGATTCCTGAAGGGCGGGTAGTCGCCAGCGCCGAGCAGGCGGCGCAAGAGGCCGAGCGCCTGGGATTGCCCGTGGTGATGAAGGTGGTCAGCGCTCAGATCGCGCACAAGACCGAGGCCGGCGGGGTCAAGCTGGGCATCGCCAGCGCCGGCGCGGCGCGCGAGGCCTACGCGGCCATCCATGAATCCGTCGCGCGCCACAGCCCAGGCGCCGTCATCGACGGCATCCTGGTGGAGCGCATGCTGCCGCCGGGCGGCCGCGAAGTGCTGGTCGGCGTACACCGCGACGCAGCCTTCGGCTTGGTGCTGACCTTCGGCCTGGGCGGCATCTTCGTCGAGACCATCCGCGACGTGGCCCACCGCATGGTTCCGCTGTCCCGCGACGATGCCCGCGCCCTGCTGCGTGAAATCCGCCATGCCGACGTGCTGGACGGGGTGCGCGGCCAGGCGCCGGCCGACCTCGCAGCCCTGGAAGACCTGATCCTGCGGGTCTCGGACTTCGCCTGGAGCCACCGCGACGCCTTGCAGGAGATGGAGCTCAACCCGGTCTGGGTCGGCGCCGAAGGACAAGGCGCGGTGCCGCTGGACGCGCTGATCGGCTTGCGCCTTGGGGCCGATACCGGCCTTGGACTGCCTAAGCCATGAGCGCCGCCCCCTCTCTCCCGACCCTACCCGTCTAGGACTCGCATGGACTTCTCACTGGACTCCACCCAAATCGAATTGCGCGACTCGCTGCGCCGTTACCTGACGGCCGAAGTCGCGCCCATCGTCAACCGCTACGAAGCCGAAGCCCGCATCGTGCCGCAGGACATGGTCCGCGCGATGCGCGATTTCGGCCTGCTGGGCGGCATGCTTCAAGAAAAGGACGGCGGCTACGGCTTGCCCATGACGACCTACGGCGTGCTGATAGCCGAGCTGGCGCGCGTCTGGCCTTCGTTGCGCAGCATCGTCAGCACCAGCAATCTCGCGGCCTCGGTGCTGAGCGACGGCGGCTCGCCCTATCTCAAGGAAAAGTACCTGCCGCGCGTCCTGTCGGGCGACGCGATCGCCAGCTTCGCGCTCAGCGAACCGAACATCGGCTCCGACGCCGCCAACGTCGAAACCCGCGCCATCGAAACCGCGAGCGGCTGGCGGGTCAACGGCCGCAAGCTCTACATCAGCCTGGGCACGGTGTGCGAGCTAGGCGTGGTGTTCGTGCAGACCCAGCGGCAAAGCGGCGAGCGCGGCGTGTCCTGCCTGCTGTTCGAGCGCGCGATGCCGGGCTTCTCGTCCAGCCCCATCGACAAGATGGGCATGCTCAGCTGCCCGCTGGGCGAGCTGCTGTTCGAGGATGTCGAAATCCCTGCGGCCAACCTGGTCGGCACCGAAGGCAAGGGCTTCGCGCTGGCCAAGAAATACCTCAACATCGGCCGCTGCGTGGTGGCGTTCTCCGCGCAGGGCATCGCCGAGGCCGCCTATGAGGCGGCAGTAAAATACGCTGGCGACCGGGTCCAGTTCGGCCGACCCATAGGCGGCTTCCAGATGGTGCAGCATATGATCGCCGACATGATGACGCTGGTCGAAACCTCGCGCCTGCTGTGCTGGCGCGCGGCCGACGCGCTGGACCGTAGTGCCGCAGACAGCCAGATGCTATGTTCGATGGCCAAGCGCCACGCCACCGACGCCGTGCTGCGCGTGGCGGAACTGTCCATGCAGGTGCATGGCGGCGCGGGCTATACCACGCTGTTCCCCGTCGAGCGCCATTACCGCGATGCCCGCCACCTGAGCATCGCCGAAGGCACCAACCAGATCCAGGCCCTACTCATGGCGCAAAGCGTATTGGGCATTTCCGCGTTGAAATGACCGATTACCCAAACGCCAGGGCCGGCTCCCCACTGAACTCCAACATCCTATGCCGCAAATCCTCCCTACCGCACAGCGCGTGCTGCAAGTCTTCGAAGTCTATGCGCGGGAACGCCGTCCCCTGACAAATTCGGAAATGGCGCGCTTTCTCGAGCTGGCCGACAGCAACTGCTCCGATCTGCTGTATACGCTGCGCCAGGCTGGTTACCTGCTGCGCACGCCGAAGTCGCGCTACTTCCACCCGACCGGCAGGCTGCTTGACGTGGCCCAGGGGATCTCGGCTGCCGACCCGCTACAGTCCTTTGCGTCCGAAGCGCTGGAGATCCTGACGCGCCAGTCCGGCGAATCATCGATGTGCGGGCTGCTCGACGGCAACAAGGTGAAGATCTACGCCAGCCAGGAGAGCCCGCGCGCCTTGCGCTACGTGGTGCAACCCGGCACCACCTTCGACCTTCAGGTCGCGGCGTTGGGCAAGGCGCTGCTGGGCGAGATGGACCCCGCGGAGCGCAATGCGCTGATCGACACCCTGCCCTTCGAGCACGTCACGGCCAGCAGCATCACCGACCCCGGCACCCTGCGCGCGCAGATCGAATCGCAGCAGGCCAAGCACTATTTCAACAGCCGCGACGAAGGCAATGAAGGCGTATCGGCCGTCGGCATCGCAGGGCGCGTGGGCGGCCAACTGACAGCGCTGTCCATCGTCGGCCCGACCCATCGGATGGACGCCAACATGCAGAAGTACGTTCAGATCATCCTGGACGCCCGCGCCGAATTCTTCGATTCCTGAACACGCAATCATGGAGTGACGATAGACATGGCTGGTCCCCTGAACGGATTGACGGTGGTGGAAATGGCCGGCATAGGGCCCGGCCCCTTCTGCGCCATGATGCTGGCGGACATGGGCGCGGACGTGATCCGCATCGACCGGCTGACGCCGGGATTCCTGGGCGGCGGCGGCACCCTCATCGACCGGGGCCGCCGCACGATCGCGCTGGACATCAAGAAACCCGGCGCGACCGACATCGTGCTGCGGCTGGTGGACAAGGCGGACGCCTTGCTGGAAGGATTCCGACCCGGCGTCATGGAAAGGCTGGGCCTGGGGCCTGACGAGTGCCTGGCGCGCAACCCACGGCTGGTTTATGGCCGCATGACCGGCTGGGGCCAGGACGGCCCGCTGGCGCAAGCGGCGGGGCATGACCTGAACTACATCGCCATCACCGGCGCGCTGCACGCCATGGGGCATGCCGAGCTGCCACCCGCGCCGCCGCTGCATCTGGTCGGCGACATGGGCGGCGGCGCCATGATGCTGGCCTTCGGCGTCCTCTGCGGCCTGCTCGAAGCCGGCCGCACGGGAAAAGGCCAGGTGGTGGACGCAGCCATCTGCGACGGCGCGTCCCTGCTGGCCAGCGCCTACCACGGCAAGCTGCACGACGGCAGCTGGGTCAACCAGCGCCAGTCCAACATGCTGGACGGCGGCGCGCACTTCTACGGCTGCTATGCCTGCGCGGATGGCAAATATGTCTCCATCGGCGCGATCGAACCGCAGTTCTACCGCCTGCTGCTGGAGCGCTGCGGCATCGACGACCCGGACTTCCAGCCGCAATGGGAGCGCGCGCAATGGCCGCAACTGCGGGCCAAGCTCTCGGGCATCATCGCTGGCAAGACCCGCGACCAATGGTGCGCGCTGCTCGAAGGCTCGGACGCCTGCTTCGCGCCGGTGCTCGATTTCAACGAGGCGCCGCAGCATCCCCACCATCTGGCGCGCGGCAGCTTCATCGAGACCGGCGGCGTGGTGCACCCAGCCCCTGCGCCGCGCCTTTCGCGCACGCCAGGACAGGCCCGCCCGGTGCCCGCGCCGGGCGAACACACGGAAGAACTGCTGGCGGAACTGGGCCTGGCGCCATCCCACATCCAGGCCCTGCGCGAGCGCGGCGCCATCGCCTGACAGGCTGCGGCAACTTGCGGCCAGGCCCGCACGCGCGGCCTGGCCATCATGAAAGGCAGACATGGAGACCGATCCGATGCAAGTCATCTCTAGCGAATTCAAGACCCTGCTCTATACCGTGGAAGGCGGCGTCGCCACCATCACCCTGAACCGTCCTGCGCAGCGAAATGCGCTGGACCTGACCATGCGTGAAGAGCTGGCGCACCTGGTGGGCGAGATCCGCCGCGACCGCGGCGTGCGCGTCGTGATCCTGGCGGGTGCCGGTGGCGCCTTCTGTTCCGGCGGCGATATCTCCACCATGGACTCCGGCGGGTCCGCCGAGGAAGCGCGCGAACGCATGGCCAGCCTGCTCCTCACGATAGAAGGCCTGATCACGCTGGACCGACCGGTGATCGCGGCGGTCGACGGCCCGGCCTATGGCGCCGGGCTGGGCCTGGCCCTGACCGCCGATCTGATCCTGGCCTCGCCGCGTGCGCGCTTCTGCCTGTCCTTCCTGCGGCTGGGGGCCATCCCCGACTGCGCCACCCTGTACACCCTGCCGCGCATGGTCGGCCTACAGCGCGCCAAGGAACTTGCCTTCTCCACGCGCGAATTCCAGGCCGAGGAGGCCAAGGAGATGGGCATCGTGTTCGAGATCCAACCGCAGGAACTGATAGGCCAGCGCGCACGGCAGATCGCGCTGTCGATGGCCGAACTGCCCATGGCGGCGCTGGCGATCACCAAGCGCGGCTTGAACGCCTCGCTCAACAGCGACCTGAACACCATGCTGGACCTGGAGGCCGCGGGCCAGGGCGTGGCGCGCTCTTCCGAGTACCACCGCGAAGCCGCCGGCCGCTTTCTCGACAAGGTGGCGCAGCGCTTCCAATGGCCGGCGGCGAACGCCTGATAGGCCATGGCCCATCTGATCGACTGCTTCGAGCGCGGCCTGAGCCTATCCGCAAGTGCGCCCTGCTTCGCCGAACCCGACGGCCGGGTCCTGGACTACGGCACGGTGGCCGCCCTGTCGCACCGCATCGCCAACGGACTGCACGCGGCAGGCGTGGGTCCGGGCGACAAGGTCGGGCTGCTCAGCCCCAACCATCTCCTGACTTTCGTGGCGGTGCTGGGCATCGTCCGCTCCCGCGGCATCTGGCTACCCGTCAATGCGCGCAACAGCATCGAGGAAAACCTCTACGTGCTGGCGCGCGGCCATTGCGCCTTCCTGTTCCTGCACAGCAGCTTCGCCGGCGACCTGGACAAGATCCGAGCCGCCCTGCCGGACCTGAAGGGCCTCATCATCATCGACGGCCCGCTGCCGCAGGCACCCGGACTGGAGCAATGGGCTGCCGCCCAGAGCGCCGCGCCGGTCGAACCCGAGGCGTGCGCCGACGAAGTGGTGGCGATTCGCGGCACCGGCGGCACGACCGGCACGCCCAAGGGCGTGCTCGTCACGCATCGCATGTACACCGCCCTGCTTGCCAACTGGTTCGCCGCAATGCCCGTGCGCGAAACGCCGGTACACCTGGTCGTCGCGCCATTGACCCATGCGGCCGGCATGGTGGCCTTCGCCACGCTGGCCCATGGCGGCGTCAACATCGTATTGCCGTCACCGCGGCCGGAAGCGATTCTTGAAGCCCTGGAACGGCACCGCGTGACCCAGCTGTTCTGTCCGCCCACGGTGATCTACCGCCTGCTGGCACACCCCGACGCGCGCCGCTGGCGCTACGACGCGCTGCGCTACTTCGTCTATTCGGCCGCGCCGATGTCGGCAGCCAAACTGCAACTGGCATTGGACGTATTCGGGCCGGTCATGGTGCAGTGCTACGGCCAGGCGGAAGCCCCCTTCACCTGCACCACCATGACCGCCGAGGACCACGTCGCCGCTCTGCGGCCCGGCGCAACGCACCGGCTGGCCAGTTGCGGGCGCGCGGCCCCCTTCGCGCGGGTCGAGATCATGGACCCGCAAGGCCGGCTGCTCGGTCCCGACCAACGCGGCGAAATCGTCGTCCAGGGCGACCTGGTGATGCCCGGCTACTACAACAATCCCGAGGGCTCGGCCCAGGCCCTGCGCGACGGCTGGCTACATACCGGAGACATCGGATACCGCGACGCGGACGGCTATTTCTACATCGTCGACCGCATGAAGGACCTGATCATCTCGGGCGGCTTCAACATATCGCCTGGCGAAATCGAACAGGTATTGTGGGCGCACCCGCTGGTCAACGATTGCGCCGTGATCGGCGTGCCGGACGAAGACTGGGGCGAGGCGGTCAAGGCCATCATCGAACTCAAGCCCGGCGTCCAATGGAACGCGGAAGCAGCCATCGCATATTGCCGCTCGCGGCTGGATGGCATGAAAACGCCCAAGTCGGTGGAGTTCCGCGATGAACTCCCACGCAGCCAGGTGGGCAAGGTCCTGAAACAGCAACTACGCGAACCCTACTGGGCGGGCCGGGAACGGCGCGTATAGGCCCTCACGCTCTGCGAACAAGGCGCGCGGCGCTCAGTGAGTGAATGCGAGCTTTCTCGATGGGGTGTAGAGCGCCAGCTTTCCAACCACGCAGCCCAACACCAGAAGCGCGGCATACACCAGCAGCGTCATTGCGACCATCACGTTGGAGTCAACTATGCTCGTCGGTTGGCCCCAGCGCAGCGCCAGAACGGCCAAAAAGCCCATGCCGATTCCCAGCACCTGCGCCAGCCAGAAGGCCAGCGTGCCATGGGCCAGCGCACGCCCTTGGCGCGCGGCGCCGACCGGGCGCGGCAGAATTTTCAGGCAGACGTACGTGCACAGCACCAGGATGAGGGCGGGCAGGACCAGGTAGCCCAGCACGTGTTCCAGCCAGCCCATCTTGGGCGACTGCATTTGCAGGTAGCTGCCCACGCCGACACATACGCTCAATTGCCAGCCCAGCACCATCAGTCCCGAGCTCCAGGCTGCATGGCGCTGTTCATAAACCGGGCCACCGGCAGGCCCCGCAGGGCGCACCGTCCACGTGGCAATGCGCAAGGCGAGATACGCGCCAAGAATTTCCAGGACGATGGTCAGCGCACTGATGAACAGCGCCACGGCAATGAATTGGCCCGTCTGGCCCGCCTGGCCAGCCGGGCCGGCGTGCTCCAGGACGTACCGCACCAGCATTCTGTGCAGGTGAATCGTGCCGACCGACAAAGTCAAGGAGAAACTCAACAGCAGAACAATGAACGTGCCGAAGAGCTTGCGGGGTTCGTCCACGGCCTGCGTGTTGTTCTGACGTAGCCAGCGGTGCATGGCGCCCCACACCGTCAAGCCGACGAAGACGGTCCACGTTGCAATGGTGGTCAACAACGGCATCAGGAATTTCGGCTGGCTATAGACCTCGCGTAGTCGCGCAGATTGGGGGAACGCGAACAGCTGGTAACTTTGCGCCAGCGCCGCGTAAACCACACACAGGATCACGGCCGTCAATGCCAGACGCCAGGCAAGCGAGGACGAGGACGAGGAACGAGCGTGGTTGGTCATCTGCGTTGTGCCAAGCGTATCGAGATATACGGTTACCGGCGATCGCCCCTCGCGAGGGAGTTCAGGCGGTCAGGAAGCGCATGACTTCGGCCCAATCGTTGGTCGACAGGGCGACGTCTTCGAAGTCGCCTGCTTCCTCATCGTAGCGCGAGACACAGAAGCGCTGGCTCCTGCCTGATTCGCGGTCGGCATAATTGGCGTAGTCGATATACACCTTCAAGCTGCGCTCCTCGTTCTCGAACGATGGCGCTGCATCGATGCGCATCGAAGCGTCAAAGTAACCTTCGGGCAGGGTTGGCAGGGTTGTTATGTCGTAGTCGGGAAATTCGCGACGCAGTCGGTCAAGGTTCATAAGGGAAGCATATGGGGGCTGGAGGCCTGACATTTTACGTTGTTCAGTGGCAACCGCCCTAATGTCCCCCCGAAGCAGCGTTGCTACACTCCATTCGCAACGCTTCACTGCGAGACGCCCGGCATGACAAAGACATCAGATGACGGCGATGAATCTGGCTTCCTGGAGCCTGGCGTCGAGCAGACCCGTCACCTCCGGCGAAAACCTTCATCATATGCAACCACGTTTCCTACATGCCTTGCTGATTGCCTTCGTCGCCAGCGTCGGCTTCGCTGGCGATTCGGCGCACGCCCAGGCTAAATCGACTCCAAAGGTGCAGCCTGGCGAGGGGCGCCCCTACGAGATTGCCGACAGCGAGGTATGGGACGTGCCCGATCCGGTTTCGGGCCGCGGCTACCAAGTGTTCATTGCTTTGCCGCCGTCCTATGCGAAGCAGCCACAGCGGCGCTACCCCGTGCTTTATGTGACCGATGCCGACTACGCCTTCCCGATCATCCGGCAATTAGGGCGTCGCCTGAACGTTGAAGGGCCCAAGATCGAGGAGTTCATCCTTGTCGGTCTCTCTTATGGAAAGGGAGAGGACGGTGGGGTCAGCCGCCAGCGCGACTACACCCCGACCGCGAACGGCCCAAGCACCGCGCCAGCAAACGCGATCCATGGCCAGGCGCGCGCCTACCAAGAATATCTGCGCGATCAGGTATTGCCATTCATCGCCGCGCGCTACCGGGCAGAGCCGGCCAAGACCATCTTTCTTGGCCACTCCTACGGCGCCCTGCTTGGCGCGCAGATCCTTTTCACCGAACCGGGCTTGTTCAACGGCTATATCCTCGGCAGCCCGTCTCTCTGGTACGACAAACGACATGCTTTGAAGCTCGAAGCCCGCTACGCCCAGCAGAATAAGGACTTGACGGCGAATGTCTATCTTTATGTCGGCGCCTACGAGGCGCTGCGCAAAGGTGATCGCCGCTACAACCAGACGGTGGACATGGTGGCCGACAACCAGGCGCTGGAGACGGCGTTGCTGAGCAGAAAGTATCCGGGCTTGAAGTTGAAGTCAGCGGTCCTGAACGACGAGGACCATCTGACTGTGGCGCCGCGTGGCTTCACGCAAGGCTTGAAATATCTGCTGCCGGTGCGCTGATACGTCACCGACGGGCGTACAAGCGGCCAAGTCACCGGCTTTTTGAGATCACGCCACTCATGTATTTGTTCAAATCGCGAAAATCCTGAACCGTCCATGCGTGCGGCGCCATCTTTACGCCATTCTCTTTCAGCGTTCTTGGAATCAAGTCGCCATTCGGACGAAGAATTACCGATGAAACAATGACACCGGGATAATCGTTCAGCCGCTTTTTAAAGGCCGTGGTGGTCAGATCAGGAGTTGGAGGATTGCTTTTCCTGGCCAATGGCCCGGTCCCTTTGAGATCGGCTCCATGGCACACGGCACATCGCTGAGTAAAGAGGTTCTTCCCATTGACGCTTTGCGCGAACGACGGCAATGTTTGAATCAGCGCCAAAACGCCTAGCGAAGCGACGCACAGTGCTCTTACTTTCATTTGGTCTTTTTGTATGAATCAGATCATGATCGGGAGCGCGGCCGGCGGGCCGAGGATCATTGCTGGCCGACGCGCGGGGCGCATTATCGCAGACGGCATGGCCCAACTGGCTTGCGGCATCCCCGAAAAAAGTCGGCATTGCGCCGGCCTTTTTTCCTGGTCAGGGCTTGCTTGGCGGGAGTTTCCGCGGGTTTGTCTCCCGTAGGAGGATCAGTTGCTGTTGATCCATTCCTGTGTGTCTCGGATGAACCAGGGAAGATTCAACCTTTCCCCCTCACCGGACTGAATGGTCAAATTCTGATCCGAAGAACCCGGAGCGCCGTTTGTCCCCTGCTTCGTGGACGATGGCCGGCTCCGATAATCCATATCGGTTTGCCGGGGCGGACTTTCCGCGCAGGCAGTAATCGACGCGCATGCGATCGCAACAAGGATTGGTCGCAGTGCTGAACAAAGGGTCTTCATGATGCGTGGGTTCCCGCTGGCGGCACAGGCCGAAGTGCCGGGCAATCAAGGCCTCTACCCTGTACCTTACTCGCAATACCAGGCCACCGTCTGCCCTTCACGCCCTTCGGGTCCGCGCGTCCTCGATCGCCGCCTCGGCCGCGCCATCCTCAATCAAGCCTTGTTTTTCGCCGCCGCCGCGCGTATCAATGCCTGGAATGCCTGCTCGTCGATGTGGTCGCCCTGATGGATATCGATCGCCCGGCGGGTATTGCCGTCCAGACTGGCATTGAACAAACCGGCGGGGTCTTCCAGCGCTGCGCCTTTGGCGAAGGTCAGTTTCACGGCGCTTTTGTAAGTTTCTCCGGTACAGAGGATGCCGCCCTGTTCCCATACCGGCACGCCGCGCCATTTCCAGGTTTCCACCACCCCGGGGACGGCCTTTCTTATCAATGCGCGGACCCGCGCCAGCGTCTCGCCTCGCCAGTCGCCCAGCTCGCGGATTCGGGCGTCGATCTTGTCAGACGCCGATCTGGCGTCTTCGGCTGTCGCGGCACTGCTGGTTTTGGTCGCCATGGCGCTTGTCCTCGCAGGTCTCGTGGATAACGGTCAAGTCAGCAAAAATTCCACATCCGCCTCATCAGCCTGCGCGCGACGCCAACGGCGTACGGCTCAGAAAGCGGTCAAAGGCGGTCAGGTATGCCACTTCCACCGCCGTCAGCTTGCGTTGTTTGTGCCAGGTCAGGAACACGTCGATTTCGGCCACGGATTCGGCGGGCGGCAAGCGCCGCAGCTCACCGTTCACGACGTCCTGGCGGATCAGATGTTCAGGCAGGAAGCTCAAGCCGATGCCGGCCACCACCATGCGCCGCACTTCTTCGATGTTCGGCGACGTGCCCACAATGCGGCCGGTAAACCCCTGTTGGTCTCGGAAGATGGTCAACGGCGATAGCGTGTCGCCGATCTGGTCGCTGGCGAAGCAGACGAAGTTCTGGTCCATCAGGTCTTCAATGCTGACCCGCTGCTTTGAAAACAGGGGATGGTGACGGCCGCACACCACCGCATAGTGGTGGCGCAGGAACAGGCGGCGCTCCAACGCCTCGACCGGCTTGCGGCACAGGCAGATGCCCAGCGCCGGCACCCGCTTGGACAGCGCATCCAGGATGGCGGCGCTGGGTAGCACGTCCATGTGGAATTCGATCTTGGGATAGCGGCGGTGGAACTGCGCCAGGAAGTCATCGTAGGCAGGGCTCTGCACCTTGCTCATCACCAGCAGGCGCAGGGTGCCGGCGATTTCCGCCTTGTCCTGGGTCGCGGCATTTTCGATGCGCGCCATCGTGCCGTACATGTCGCGGGCGATGGCGTAGATCTCGTCGCCCAGGCCCGTCAGCCGGAATTCGCCGTTGCGCCGGTGCAGCAGCATGCCGCCCACCGCCTCTTCCAGCCGCTTGAGCGCCTGGCTGACCGCCGGCTGGCTCAGGTGCAGGGCTTGTGCCGCCCGCCCCACCCCACGCTCCTGCACCACGAACATGAAGGTACGAAGCAGGTTCCAGTCCATGCGTTCAGGCGCAAGCGGCAGCGACGTGGGCTGCGAAGTCGGTTGTCGAGCAGGCGGCTGAGGCATGGCGTGGCGGACGCGGTGAACGGAGTGGAAAGCAGAATGGGCTCCGAACCCCGCTGGCCGCGCCGATGCCGTGCAACTCAGACGCCGGTCAGCCCCGCGAAAAACCGCGATGCGTTGGATTCCAACCCTTCGATATAGTAGCCGCCTTCCTGCACGATCAGGGTGGGAAGCCGCAGGCCGCCCACCTCGCGGCCCAGCTTTTCAAAGCCGTCTTCCGTGACGCTGACCATGGCTTGCGGATCTTTTTCAAAGATGTCGAAGCCCAGTGACAGGACCAGCGCGTCCGGCTGGAATAGTTCGATCGCGCGGCGTGCCTGCACCAGCCGGTCAAAGAACACCGATTCCGGCGATCCGTGCGGCATTGGTAGATTGATGTTGTAGCCGTAACCTTCGCCCGCGCCGCGTTCCTCCTCGAAACCTGCCACCACGGGGTAGAAGTTCTCGGGGTCGCCATGGATGGAGACATACAGCACATCGCTGCGTTCGTAGAAGATCTCCTGGATACCCTGGCCGTGATGCATATCGGTATCCAGGATCGCCACGCGCGGAAACGCCGATGTCAGGCGCTGGGCGGCAATGGCGGCGTTGTTCAGGTAGCAGAACCCGCCCGCCGCATCGCGCCGCGCATGGTGGCCAGGCGGACGGCAGATCGCGTAGGCGTGGCGGTCGCCCGCCAGCAAGGCCTCGGCCCCGGCCACGGCACACTGGGCGGACCAATAGGCGGACTGCCAGGTTTGCGGACCCACGGGGCAGCTGCCGTCGGCCAGGTACCGGCCGGCCTTGGCCAGCACGCCGCGCAGGGCATTCGGTTCACGCACGAACACATTCGAGACCACTTCGCCGCCCCAATCTCCCGGCAGCTTCATCCAGTCCTCATGCGCGCTTTGCAGGAAGCGCAGGTAGTCCAGGGAATGCACGGCCGATATGGCCCCCGCGCCGTGGTCAGCTGGCGCCTGCACGTCAAATCCCAGCTTGCGCGCGGCCTGCACCAGGCCATCCAGCCGAGCGGGCACTTCCTGGGGCGTGCGCATCTTGCCGCGTGAAAAGTAGGTCTGCGGGTGGTGAAGCTTCTGGTCGTCGTGGAAAAAGGCCTTCATGCTTGCTGATCCTTCAGTTGAAATTGCTCGCTGTGCTGGCCGGCATTGCCCAGCAGCAGGACGGAAACCAGGGAAAGCAACGATATCGCCGAAAACAGCAACGCCAGCGGCCACCATTGGCCCTTGAAGTTCTCTGCCAGCACCGTTCCCAGCAAGGGCGTCAACCCGCCGAAAATGGCGCCCGACAACTGATAGGCCATGGAAATGCCGGTGTAGCGGATGGCGGTCGGGAAGCTGTCACTGACGTAGCCCGCGATCACCGCGTAATAGGCGCCCATGAAGAGTACCGCCACGCCGACGCCCAGGGTAATACTGGTAAGCGAGCCCTGGTCCACCAGATTGAACATGGCGTAGGGAGTGAACATCGACACAAACGCCATGGCGCCCAGGAAGCGCAGGTTGCCGACGCGGCTGGCGATGTAGGCGGCCAGGGGGGTGATCAGGAACTGCATGATCGACACCACCAGCAGGCAATCCAGGATCACCGCGCGGTTCAGGCCCACGTACTGCGTGGTGTAGGCGATCATGAACGTGTTGGTGAAATAGAAGCCGGCAATACCCAGCACATTGGCGCCCACCGCCAGCGCCAGCAGGCGGGGCGCGCCGCGCAGCACCTGCGCAAGCGGGGTCTGGACGGGCTTGGCCGAGGGCGCGCGCTTGGCCTGCGCCTGCTTTTCAGCCAGGAAGTCCGGAGATTCATTGACGCTTAGCCGGATCACGAAGCCCACGATCAGCAGCACCGCCGAAAACAGGAACGGCACGCGCCAGCCCCAACTCAGGAAAGCCTCGTCATCCAGGCCAGTGACCAGCTTGAACATCAGCATCGACAGGATCAGCCCGGCGGGGCTGCCCAGTTGGGCGAAGGACGCGAAGAAAGTGCGCTTGCTCTTGTCCGGCGAATGTTCGCCCGCCATCAGCACCGCCCCGCCCCATTCGCCGCCCACGGCAATCCCTTGCACGATGCGCAGCACGATCAACAGCACGGGCGCCCAGAAGCCGATGGAGGCATAGGTGGGCAACAGACCGATCAGCACCGTTACCGTGCCCATCATCACCAGCGTGATCACCAAGGATTTCTTGCGGCCGATCTTGTCGCCGATATGGCCGAAGATCGCTCCCCCCAAGGGGCGGGCGAAGAAGCCCACCGCAAAGGTGCCCAGGGCGGCCAGGGTTCCGTAGAAGCCGGTGGCCGACGGGAAGAAGAGCTTGCCAAATACCAGCGCGGCGGCGGTGGCGTAGATATAAAAGTCGTACCACTCGATCATGGTGCCGACGAAAGCGGCGGTGGACGCGCGCACCGGTTGGTGCCCCGTCGCAGTTTCTCCCCTCATGTTTATCTCTCTTTAGGTAGGTTGAGGTCTATCAGCCAGCTGTTATAGCCTCGGCCCCACCATAAGAAAAATTCTTATTTCTTATCCGCCAAATTACTTTCGCTAATGAGTAAAAACCCTTAATTCACGCCCAAAGACGCGATCATGCGGCTGTGCCGCTGATCCCTTGCAGCCATGCCGGCCGGGGCGCGGCGTCCAGCCAGTTCTTGACGATCAGGCCCAGTTCCGTATCGCCCGAGATCCGCAAGCGGCGCTGGAAAAACAAGGTATCCGCATCGGTTTCGGCGCGCATCAGGCTGAGCAGGTCGGCCAGTTTCGCGCCCAGTTCCAACTCACAGGAAGCACGGTTCCAAATGGGCCGGAACGCCCCCTCCCGCACCGCGAAACTGCTGCGCAGGCCCAGGTCTTCGATGGTGATGGCGAAGCTGCGGCCATCCAGTTCCGCAGGCGGCGTCAACCACTTGACGCGGCGTGCCAGTTCCAGCCCGGCCACGCAATGCAGCGACACCAGCGGCGACGGCAAACGGCGGCCAATCTTGGCCAACAGTGCGGGGATGTGAAGCGCAGCGCTCATGCCGCAGCCTCCAGCAATTCGATGCCCGAACGGCCATGGTAGTAGCCGTTGCAGCGACCGATGCCTGCGGGCGGCAAGACGGCCTTGGGCTTGTCGCCCCGGCGCGTGGCATCCAAGGCGGCGACCGCCTCCAGCGTACCCGTGGATTGCGGACTGACGCGCAAAACCTCGACGCCCATGCGGACGAGTTCGGGCGCCTGCGCCAGCAAGTCCAGGCACGCGGCAGACTGCACCTGAATGCCATTGATGCCCAGGAATTCACGCGACTCGCGGGTGCGCATGTCCAGCCCGTCCGGATGTTCGATGCAGCGGAATCCGCAATCGTCCTTCTTCAACCGGAAATGGCGGGCGGTAAAGCAGCGCGCCGAGAATGCCAGCGCCATGCGGCCCCACACCATCACTTCCGCTGCCATGTCCACCGGACGTTCTTCCAGCAAGCGCGCCAGCGTGCTCCCGTCCATTTCCAGCGGCGCCACAAAACGCACCGCGCCCAGGCTGGCGAGCCATTGCAGCGTGCCGCCGTGATAGGCGTTCACATGGGGGCCCGCCACGAAAGCGCGGCCTGCCAAGTGCCGCATTGCGCCAAGTTCTCCGGCCTCGATCATGAAATCGTCCTGATCGCACAACTTCTTCAATGCGTGGGCCTCGGCGCCCGTTTCGATCAAGGTGCGGCCCGACAGGACAACGGTTTTTCCCGCCGCGCGCAGGTCGCGGGCCAAATCCATCCAGTCGTCCGCCCGCAGCTCGTGGCGGCGGCTACAGACCGTTTCGCCAACGTAGAGGATATCGGCCGGACTATCGGCCAGATCAGCGTAGAAATCCAAGGTGCGCTGGCGCGGCCAGTAGTACAGCAAGGGTCCGACGGAGATCTGGAAGGTGTTCGGTGTTATTTCCATGGACGTTCAAATGCCCCTTGGGTGACTTGAGAGCCTTCCGCATGGCGCGCCAGCAACGCATTCCATTCGGGGCGCGGTGAAAAGCGCGTCGCATCCGCATGCACGCTGTCGAGCGCCGCGCGCAAGGTCGACACCACTTGCGTGACGTAGGCGGGACTGCGCTGGCGGCCTTCTATCTTGATGGCGGACACGCCCATTTCCGCCAAGCGCGGCAACAGGCCGATGGCGTTCAGGCTGGTGGGTTCCTCCAGCGCGTGGTCGGCCTGTCCGTCGACTTCAAAGCGGCCTTTGCACAAAGTGGGATAAGCCGCGGGTTCGCCAGGTTCATAGCGGTCGATCAAGATGCCGGACAGGCGAGCATCCATGCGGCCGTTTTCTTCCACCCAGCGCACGGCGTGCGCGGGCGAACAGACGCCCTTGTTGTTGGGCGAATCCCCGGTCGCATACGACGACAGCAGGCATCGCCCTTCCGCCATGACGCACAAGCTGCCAAAGCCGAACACTTCGACTTCCACGCTGACGTTGGCGCAGATGCGCGCCACTTCGGCCAGCGTCAACACGCGCGGCAGCACCACCCGGCGGATGCCGAACTGCGCTTTCATCAATTCGATGGCGTCCGCATGCGTGGCGGACCCTTGCACGGACAGGTGCAGACGCAGGTCGGGATAGCGATCGCTGGCGTAGGCCAGCAGGCCCGGGTCAGCCATGATCACCGCATCAGCGCCCAGCTGGTAGGCGGCATCCACGGCGTCGCGCCATTCCTGCGTTCTGCCCGCCTGCACAAACGTATTGATGGCGAACAGCACTTGGCGCTGCTTGCCATGCGCCAGTTCGACGCCTGCGCGGATGTCGCTTTCAGTGAAATTCAACCCGGCGAAATTACGGGCGTTGGTCGCGTTCTTGAGCCCGAGATAGACGGTGTCGGCGCCCGCCTCGATGGCGGCTTTCAAGGCAGCCAGACTGCCGGCCGGGGCCACGAGCTCTATGGGAGAGGTTCGAGTTTGCATGCAGGCCAGTCTAGGGGCCCGCCGCCAACGCGGCCTTGTCGAAGATCAAACCTGATGGCGGCCGCGCGCGTGATGGCGCAGCGTTATTCCTCGGCGTGCAGCCCGTGCTCCACGGCGTACACCGCGACCTGCACGCGGCTGGTCAGGTTCAGCTTCTTCAGCACGTTCTGCACGTGGATCTTGACGGTGCTTTCGCTGACGTCGAGTTCACGCGCAATGACCTTGTTGCTGGCGCCGCGCGCCAGGCACTGGACGATCTGCGTCTCACGCGCGGTCAGCCGATGGCGCTCTGCATTGCCGGGCGCCTGCGCGGCCAGCGTGGCCTGTCCGCGAAATTGGTCCACCAACTTGGCGGTCATGCTTTCAGCGATGACCGATTCGCCTGCCGCGGCGCGGCGAATGGCAGTGGTCAGCACCTCGGCGTCGATGTTCTTCACCAGATAGCCCCGCGCGCCGTCGCGCAGCGCCTGGCCCAGCTCGTCGGCCTCTTCCGAGACCGTCAGGATGATGACGGCACAGGACGGCAGGTCCTGGGTCAACAGTTGCAGCGTTTCCAGGCCCGACAGGCCAGGCAGGTTCAAGTCCAGCAACACGACGTCAGGCTTGAGCTCCTTGGCGCGCTTGATGCCTTCCACGCCGTCACCCGCCTCGGCGACCACTTCAAAATCGGGTTGGCGTTGCAGCAGCAGGCGCACGCCGGAACGGAACAGCGTGTGGTCATCGACAAGCAGGATACGGATAGGCATGGTCAGAACGTGTCAGGCTGCCTGGCGTTCGCTGCCAGGCAAGGTCAGTCCGACGCGCGTACCGGCGCCAGGCTGGGATTCAAGTTTTATCACGGCGTGCATCCGCGCGGCACGCTCCCGCATGATGTGCAGACCCACATGGGATTCGCCACGTTCGGCGACTTCAGCGGGGTCGTAGCCCTGGCCGTCATCATGGATCAGCAGCGTGAAGTCGCGGCCATTGCTCACCGACACCTGAACGTGGCTGGCCTCGGAATGCTTGCGTACATTGGACAGCGCTTCTTGCAGAATGAACAGCACTTGCAGTTGTTGTTCGGGCGGCAGCGGGCCGCCTTCATCCTGGTCGAAGCGCAGTTCAGTCTGCATGCCCGTCTGCCGCCGGAAACGGTCCACCGTGCTCTCAATGGCGGCTTGCAAGTCGCCCTGCCCCAGTTTGCTGCGGAAATTGGTCAGCAATTCACGCACGTCCTGGTAGCTTTCATCCACGCCCGTTCGCAGTAACGGCAGGATTTCGCTGATTTCGTCCTGATCGCCGCGCTTGACCGCCGCGTCCAGCATCTGCAATTGCAGGTTCAGGAAATTCAGGCCTTGCGCCAGGCTGTCGTGCAGCCCTTGGGCGACCAGCCCGCGTTCCTGCACCACTGCCAGCTGTCGCGCCTGCGCGCTCAGGCGCCGGTTGTCCAACGCAACGCCCAGATGCTGGCCCAGCGTTTCCAGCAACTGGGAATCGGAAGGCGCCATGCGGCGCTGCTGGCGGAAATGCAACGAATACGAGCCCAAGACTTCGTCGCGGGTCACGATGCGGAACACCGCCACGCTGGCAAAGCCTTCGCGCTGGCAGTTCAGATCCAGTTCGGGCGGGGACTGGCGGAAGTCCTGAATGACGATCACGCCCGCCTGCCGCGTGGCCACGCCGCAATAGCAGTCATCCACCTTCATGCAGTGCTCGGATTCCACCAAGTCGTCCGACAGGCCCACCGACACCACCAGATTCAGCTTTTCGTTGGTGGGGTCCAGTGCGCGGATGCTGCCGCCTTCGGCGTCGAATTGCAGCATGACGCGACGCAAGAAGCCGTCGCACATGGCCTCGATTTCGTTCGGCTGGTTCAGGAACGCAGCCATGTCGTACAGCGCGCCGATATCGCGGTTCTGCGCGGCCAACTGCGCCGTCTTGTGCTCCACCCGCTGTTCCAGGCTGGTGTACAGGTCCTGGAGTTCGTCGGCCATGCGGTTGTAGCCGCGGGCCAGCACGCCGAATTCGTCCTGGCTGTCCACCGGCAGCCGCGTGCTGAATTCGCGGTCGGCCATGCGTTGCAAGCCGTCGCGCAAGCGCAGCACGGGCGCAATGATCCATAGATACAGCAGATAGATCATCGCCAACGTGCCGGCGCTGGCAATCGCGGCCAGAATGCCTTGGGACAGGCGCAGCAACGTGGTCTTGCCGGCATTGTCCTGTTCGATCATCCGCACCAGCGTGTCCGCGCGCGACACGAATTCCGGCAGCGTTTCCAGATAAGGTGCCGCGTCTGGCTGCGCAAGAGAGCGCAACGCCGCGGGTTTCATGACGTCTTGCCAATAACCGGCCACGTCGTGCCATTGGGCGCGGATGGCGGCGTCGTTGGGAATGAACAAGGGACGAGCGGGGTTGCCCCGCGCCAACCGCGAAATGGTTTCGTCCAGCACCGCGATCTGTTCATTGGTGCGCACCGCGCGGCCCGCTTGCGGGCGCATCAATTCAACCGCCACGCGGTTGGCCCGCATGCGCAGGCTGCCCGTGTCGTTGATGGCGGCGCCCGCGCCCTCCAACTGCCAGGACAACCACAGCGTCCAACTGATCATGGTCAGCACCACGACCAGCGCCGCCAGCGAACTGGCGATGATGCGCGTGGACAGGCGATGCCGGGGAGACGGCAGGCCGTCGGGCGTGGCGGTGGAAGAGGAAGACGTCATGACGGTCGGTGCGGGCGGCGCGGTACGGCTGACAGTGTAGTCGCCTTCAGCGCAAGCCCAGAACGCCGCACAGGAAGCCCGCCACTTGCGCAGGGTCGTTCAGCGGCAGACAGGGCAATGCGGTATCCAGGGGCGCGTCCGTCACGATGGCCAGGAAACTGCCGTCTTCGGCATGCAGGGGCGGCTTGCCCAGCGCGGGGCGGTAGACCTCGATGCGCGGAATCGCCGCCTGCTTGAAACCTTCGACCAGTACCAGATCGGCGGGTGACAAGCGCGCCAATTGTTCTTCCAGCGACGGCTCGGGCGCATCGCGCAGTTCGTGCACGATGGCGTAGCGGTAAGGCGACGCCACCATCACCTCCTGGGCGCCCGCCGACCGAAAACGCGCACTGTCCTTGCCTGGCGGCTCCATCTGAAAGTCGTGATGGCTATGTTTGATGACGCTGACGCGCAGGCCGCGCGCCGCCAACAAAGGCAGCATCGCCTCGATCAAGGTGGTCTTGCCGCTGCCGGATCGGCCGGCGATGCCAAAAACGGGGGTCATGCGTGCTCCGTAAACAAGGGACAGACGACGGGCAAAAACGCATCTGCCCGCGGCGAGTATGCCAGCAAAGCACCCGCCACCAGGTCGAAATACCAACCATGCAGCGTCAGATCGCCTGCCTGCACGGCGCGGCGCACAAACGGCAGCTCTTCCAGATTGCGCAGTGAAATCAGGATGGATGCCTGTTCGCAGGCGCGACGGTGTTCGCCTTCCGTGGCGTGCGGCATCTGCCGCAGTACCCGCTGGCGGGCCGGCTCGGCAATATCCATCCAGCGTTCCAGATAGTCGGTTTCGCCGTCGCTGCGCGTGCGCCGCTCCATCAGCGCCCGGATACCCCCGCAATGCGCGTGACCCAGTACGATGACGCGACTGACTTGCAACTGTTCCACCGCAAACTGTATCGCCGCCAGCACGCCCTGCAAGCCCCGGTCGGCACTCGCGGGGGGCACCAGATTGGCCACGTTGCGCACGGCGAAGATATCGCCCGGATCGCAGCCCAGCAGCATGGCGGGGTCCACCCGGGAATCGCAGCAACCGATCAGCAAGGTACTGGGATGCTGGCCATCACGTAAATTTCGGTAGAGCGCGGGGGCCTGTTCGTAATACTGCTGCTGAAAGCGCTGAAAGCCATCAATAAAGCGTTCAATGTCACGCATTTCAGCCCCCGGTCTGCGCCATGAAGCGGACAATGCGTTCGGGCCGGCTGACGAAATCGTGGCGTTCCGGCTTGGCCGCAATGCCCGCCAGGATCGCCCGCGTCAATTCGGCATCGCTGGCCCCGTCGCGCAAGAGCCTGCCCAGCGGGACCTGATCTTCCTGCCCCAGGCACAGGTATAGCGTGCCGTCCACGCCCAGCCGCACCCGATTGCAGGTGGCGCAGAAATGGCGCGACATGGGGGTGATGACGCCCAGCACTGGCGTTCCCTGCCCGGTCGTCCAGTACCTTGCGGGCCCGGAGCCGGATCCCGCCAACGCGGACACCAGCCCGGCATCGGCGGCCAACCGTGCACCCAGGGCATTCAAATCCGTATGCGCAAAGCCACGGCCACACTCACCCATCGGCATGGGTTCAATCAGGCGCAGCACAAAGCCCTGCTCCACCGCGTAGTCCAGCAAGCGCCGCACGTCGGCTTCAGGGGTGGCGGCATGCACCACGCTGTTCAGCTTGATTGGCGAAAAACCTGCCTGCCTGGCAGCATCCAGGCCCGCCAGCACCGCATCCAGGCAATCGCGGCCGGTGATCTGGCTGAAGGCGGCCGCGTCCAATGTGTCCAGGCTGATGTTCAGCCGCGTCACGCCGGCGGCATGCAAGTCTTCCGCGTGCCGGACCAGTTGCGTGCCATTGGTGGACACGGACAGGTCGGTCAACCCCGGCATGGCGGCGATATCGCGGGCAAGACCCGCCACGCCCCGGCGCAGCAATGGTTCGCCGCCCGTCAGCCGGACCTTGCTGACGCCCAATTCGACGAACAGGCGGACAAGCCGAGTCATTTCGTCATGGCGCAGCCAGTTGGCCGGCGTTTCAAAGCCTTTGAAATCCTTGGGCAGGCAATAGCTGCAACGCAGGTCGCAGCGGTCGGTGACAGAGACGCGCAGATAGTCGATCCGGCGTCCAAATCCGTCTGTAAGCGGTCCCGCAGCCGGCTCTTCCATCATGCGGCGCTCCCGCCAAACACCCGGTCGGGCTCGCTGCCTTCCAGGTCGATACCCTGAACGTCGGCGCGCTCGACCAGCAGCTTGGCGTACTGCCGCCACGCGGTGTCGCGGCTCATGGACGACAGGGCCGCTGCGATCTGCTGCGCAACGTGCTCATACGGCAGCAACCGCCCTTCGATGTGCCGTGTCACGCGCACGATATGCAGGCCGTGGCGGGTTTGCAGCAGTTGCGGCAGCAGCCCGCCCGAGGGCAAGGCAAAGACCGCACGCTCGAACTCCGGAACGGTGTCGCCCCGGCCCAGCTGGCCCAGGCTGCCGCCCACGGCCGCCGACGGACAGTTGGACTGCTCGCGCGCGACCTCTGCAAAATGCGAGGGATCGGCCAGCAGTTCTTGCAACACCACATTGGCATGCGCGCGCAGCATGTCCAGGTTCACGCTGGGCGTGACCTGGAACAGGATGTGGTCGGCTTCCACCAGTTCACCCACCATGAAGCGCTGCGGATGCATCTGGTAGAAGCGCCGGCACGCGGCGTCGTCAGCATCGGGCGCGGGGGCCTGCGAGGCCAGCAAGGCGCTGATGGCGCCCTCCTCGTCCGCCGCATCCACCCCCATCCGCACGGCTTCGTCCAACAGCACGCGACGCAATACCAGCGCCGTGATCGCGTGCCGCATGGGGTTGTCGGCCTCTGCATGCAGCGGCAGTTCGCGTTCCAGATCCGCGTCGTTGAGTTCGACGCCATTTACGATGACAGGCATGTTTGGCTCCTGGTACGGGGATTCAGCGCGGGCGGACCAGCTGCCAGGCGCGGCCCAGATAGCCCAGCGAGGCAAAACCGCTCCAGACGTGGACGAGGCGGGTGAACGGGAAGATCACGAACAGCGTCAGGCCCATGAACAAGTGCGCCTTGAACAAGACCGGCACGTCGGCGACATGGCTGGCGGCATCGCCTTGGAACGTGACGATGTGCTGTGCCCAGGTCATCAGGCGGACCATCATTTCGCCGTCCATGTGCCCCGCCGACAGCACGATGGTCGACAGGCCCAGCAGCAAGGTGACCAGGATCCACAGCAACAGCAGCTTATCGCCGGGGCGCGTCGTGCGAGCGATGCGCGGATCGGTCAGGCGGCGGTGGATCAGGATCAGCAGGCCAATCAGGCAGATGCCTCCCATGACGCCGCCCGCAACCATCGCCACGGTCTGTTTGAGCGTGTGCGACACGCCCAGCGTGTCCCAGACAATCACCGGCGTCAGCAGCCCGGCCAGATGCCCGAAGAACAGGCCCAGGATGCCGACGTGGAACAGGATGTTGCCCAGCCGCAGCTGGCCGCGGTGCAGCAGCTGCGAGCTGTCCGTCTTCCACGTGTACTGTTCGCGCTCAAAGCGCGCCAGGCTGCCCAGCAGGAAGACCGTCAGCGCAATATAGGGATAGATGCCGAAAAAAAACTGATTCAGGGAATTCATGATGCGTCTTCCTGAGCATTAAGAGATGGCCGGCGCCCGGGGATAGAAGCGCACGGTCTGCGCGCCATCGCCCGAGAACGGCCGCAACAGCGGTTCCACGCCGTCCTGGCTGACTCCGAAGGTCTCCATGGCTTCGTCCATGTCGCGCACGGGCGCTTCCGTCTGCTCGCGCGGGATCACCCTGGATTGCGCGCGCAGCACGGCGAAGATGCTGGCGTAAGGGCTGGCGCCCTTGGCCAGCCGCGCGCCGATGGCGGCCAGCACGTGGATGGCCTCGTCCAGCAGCTCCTGCGCCTGGGCCGGGTCGATCACGCCCAGGAACTCCAGGAACAGCGGCACGTGGTCGGGCAGTTCGGACACGACGGGTTCAAAACCCTGGGCGCGGTAGGTATCCAGCAAGTCGACCATGGCCTGGCCGCGATCCCGGCTTTCGCCGTGAACGTGTTCAAACAAGTGCAGCGAATGCGAGCGGTTGCGGTCGAACGTGGCCACATAGTTCTCTTGCACGGCGATCAAGTCGTTGGTCGCCAGGTAGGCGATCAGCGGTTGCAGGGTTTCCTCGGCGTCGGGGTAGTCGCTCAGCGCGGACTCGACCTCGCCCAGCGCGGCAAGCAGCTCGGGTTCGGGGTAGCTAAGCAAAGCGGAAAGCAAGCGGTACGGACTCATGGTGTTTCTCCTTTCCTAGCGGGCCGCGACGGCCTTCTTGCGGGATTTCGGCATCTCGATGAAGATCTCGCTGCCTTGGGGCTTGCGGCCGAACAACGTGCCTTCGGACACGCCGCCCGAGCAGCCATTGCCGAACGTGAATCCGCAGCTGCCTTTCTCGTTGAAGCTGTCTTCGACCACTTCCTTATGGCTGCTGGGCACGACGAAGCGGTCTTCGTAGTCGGCAATCGCCATGATCTTGTACATGTCTTGCACGGTGGCCTCGGACAGCCCCACTTGCTCCAGCAACTCGGTATCGCGTTCGCCATGCACGGTTTCGGAACGCTTGTAGGCACGCATGGCCAGCATGCGTTCAAGCGCTTGCAGCACGGGCGCTTCCTTGCCCGCCGTCAGCAGATTGGCCAGGTAGCGCACCGGGATGCGCAGGCTGGACACGTCCGGGATCATGGCGCTCTTGCCCACCGTGCGTTGCGGCATCTGTCCGGCCTCGGCGGCCGTCTGGATGGGCGACAGCGGCGGGATGTACCAAACCATCGGCAGGGTGCGGTATTCCGGATGCAGCGGGAAGGCAACACGCCATTGCACCGCCATCTTGTAGACGGGCGACTGCCGGGCGGCTTCCAGCCACGATTCCGGGATGCCTTGCTCGCGCGCGGCGGCAATCACTTCCGGCGAATGCGGATCCAGGAACAGATCCAGCTGCGATTCGTACAAGTCCTGTTCGTTGGCGGTGGAGGCGGCGCGTTCGATCTGGTCGGCGTCGTACAGCATGACGCCCAGGTAGCGGATGCGGCCCACGCAGGTTTCCGAGCAAACGGTCGGCTGGCCCGCTTCGATGCGCGGATAGCAGAACGTGCACTTCTCGGCCTTGCCGCTGCTCCAGTTGTAGTAGATCTTCTTGTAGGGGCATCCCGAGATGCACATGCGCCAACCCCGGCACTTGTCCTGGTCCACCAGGACGATGCCGTCGTCTTCGCGCTTGTAGATCGAGCCGGACGGGCAGCTGGCGACACAGGCCGGGTTCAGGCAGTGTTCGCACAGACGCGGCAAGTACATCATGAAGGTGTTCTCGAACGTCGAGTACATCTCTTTCTGCACGCCCTCGAACAGCGCGTCGCGGCTGCGCGCGCTGAATTCTCCGCCCAGGTCGTCTTCCCAGTTTGGTCCCCACTGGATCTTATCCATCTTCTTGCCGGTCAGCACCGAGATGGGACGCGCGGTGGGCGGCGTTTGCAGCAGGGGCGCGTTCTGCAAGTGCTCGTAGTCGAACGTGAAGGGCTCGTAGTAGTCGTCGATGGCTGGCAGGTTCGGGTTGGCGAACAGGTTGGCCAGGATGCGCAGCTTGCCGCCCTGGCGCGGTTCCAGCTTGCCGGCAGCCGTGCGTTTCCAGCCGCCCTTCCACTTGTCCTGGTTCTCCCATTCCTTGGGATAACCGATGCCGGGCTTGGTTTCGACGTTGTTGAACCAGGCATACTCGACACCGTCGCGGCTGGTCCAGACGTTCTTGCAGGTGACCGAGCAAGTGTGGCAGCCAATGCACTTGTCCAGGTTCAGCACCATGCCGATTTGGGCGCGTATCCTCATGATTGCTTCTCTTTTTGTTGCGTTGCTTCCATGGCGGGCTCTTCAACGAGCGGGCCTTCCAGCCAGTCCACTTTCTTCATCTTGCGCAACACGACGAACTCGTCGCGGTTGGCGCCGACCGTGCCGTAGTAGTTGAAACCGTAGGCTTGCTGCGCATAGCCGCCGATCATGTGCGTGGGTTTCAACACCGTGCGCGTGACCGAGTTGTGGATGCCGCCGCGCTTGCCGCTGGTTTCAGCGCCCGGCACGTTCACGATCTTTTCCTGAGCGTGGTACATCAGGCACATGCCCACCGGCACACGCTGGCTGACCACCACCCGCGCGGTCAAGGTGCCGTTGACGTTGAAGACTTCAACCCAGTCGTTGTCCACCAGCCCGGCCTGCTTGGCCTCGGTTTCCGACACCCACACGTGGGGGCCGCCGCGGCTTAGCGTCAGCATGCGCAGGTTGTCCGAATACGTGCTGTGAATGCCCCACTTCTGGTGCGGCGTCAGCCAGTTCAGGACCAGTTCCTTTTCACCATTCGGATAGCGGCCCAACATGGGCGCCACGGTCTTGGTGTCGATGGCCGGCTTGTAGACGCAGGAGCCTTCGCCGAAATCGAGCATCCAGCGGTGATCTTGGTAGAACTGCTGGCGGCCCGTCAGGGTGCGCCATGGAATCAGTTCGTGCACGTTGGTATAGCCGGCGTTGTAGCTGACTTCCTCGCTTTCCAGGCCCGACCAGGTGGGCGCCGAAATGATCTTGCGCGGCTGCGCCTGCACGTCGCGGAAGCGGATCTTGTCGTGTTCGCGGCCGACGGCCAGATGGGTGTGGTCGCGTCCCGTGATCTTGCCCAACGCCTCCCACGCCTTCACCGACACGTGGCCGTTGGTTTCAGGGGCGAAGGTCAGGATCATCTCGGCAGCGTCGATGGCCGTATCCAGGCGCGGACGGCCCTGGCTGACGCCAGCGTCGGCCACGCTTTCATTGATGCCGGCCAGTTCGCGCACTTCGTGCTCGGTATTCCAGTTGATGCCCTTGCCGCCGTTGCCCAACTTGTCCAGCAAGGGGCCAACCGACGTGAACTTGCGGTAGATGTCGTTGTAGTCGCGTTCCACCACCGTCATCGACGGCGCGGTCTTGCCCGGCACCAGATCGCATTCGCCCAGCTTCCAGTCCTTGGGCTCGAAAGCCTGGCCCAGTTCCCCCGGGGTGTCATGCATCAACGGGGTCAGCACGATGTCGCGGCGCTTGCCCAGGTAAGGGCCGCCGATGTCGCTGAACTTCTTGGCCAGCAACTTGTAGATCTCCCAGTCGGTCTTGCTTTCCCACAAGGGTTGCACCGCTTCGCTCAAGGGGTGGATGAAGGGGTGCATGTCGGACGTGTTCAGATCGTCCTTTTCGTACCAGGTGGCCGTCGGCAGCACGATGTCGCCGTACAGGCAGGTCGTGCTCATGCGGAAGTCCAGCACCGTCAGCAGGTCCAGCTTGCCTTCGGCCGCGTCGTCCTGGTAGGTGACCTCAGTGGGCTTGATGGCGTCGGCTTCGTCGCCGAAGACCGCGCTTTGCGCGCCCAGCAGGTACTTCAGGAAATACTCGTGGCCCTTGCCGCTGGAGCCCAGGATGTTGGAGCGCCAGACGAACATGTTGCGCGGGAAGTTGGCCGGATCATCCGGGTCTTCACAAGACATGCGCAACGCGCCGGACTTCAGCTGGTCAACCACATGCGCGACGGGGTCTTTGCCTTCGGCCTCGGCCTGGGCCACCACGTCCAACGGGTTGGTGCGCAGTTGCGGCGCCGACGGCAGCCAGCCCATGCGCTCGGCGCGGGCATTCAGGTCGATCATGCTGAGTTCGCCGTACTTGGCGCGATCAGCGGTGGGGCCAAGAATTTCCTGCACATTCAGCTTTTCATGGCGCCACTGGCTGGTGTGTGCGTAGAAAAAGGATGTGCCGTTCATCTGGCGCGGCGGGCGTACCCAGTCCGAACCAAACGCCAGCGGCGCCCAGCCGAACTGCGGGCGAAGCTTTTCCTGGCCGACATAGTGCGCCCAGCCGCCGCCACTCTTGCCCACGCAGCCGCACATCATCAACATGTTGATGATGCCGCGGTAGATCATGTCCATGTGATACCAGTGGTTCAGGCCAGCGCCAACGATCACCATGGACTTGCCTTCGGTATCGTGGGCATTCTGCGCGAATTCGCGCGCGACCTGGATCACTTGCGCGCGGGGCACGCCGGTGTGCTTTTCCTGCCAGGCCGGCGTGTAGGGAACGTCATCATCGTAGGACGTGGCAACGTTGCCGCCACCCAGGCCGCGGTCCAGCCCGTAGTTCGCCATCTGCAAGTCGTACACCGTGGCGACCAAGGCTTCAGAGCCATCGGCCAGACGGATGCGGCGGGTCGGCACATTGCGCACCATCACGTCGCCATGTTCGCCGCCAAAATACGGGAACCCCACTGCGACGACGTCTTCGGACTGACCCAGCAGGCTGAGCGTGGGCTCGATGTCGCGGCCATTGCCGCCATTCCTGGATTCCAGGTTCCAGCGGCCCACCTTTTCGCCGCCGTTGACCGCGCCTTCGCCCCAGCGAAAGCCGATGCTGCCGTTGGGCGCCACCAGGTCTCCGGTATGGCTGTCGAACACCAGCGTTTTCCAGTCGGGGTTGTTCTGTTCGCCCAAGGCGCCGTCCAGGTGCGAGGCGCGCAGGAAGTGGTCAGGCGCATGGAAGCCGTCGCGCTCTTTCAGCAGCACCAGCATCGGCATGTCGGTATAGCGCCGCACGTAGTCCTGGAAGTACGGCGACGGGTTTGCCGACAGGTGGAATTCCTTCAGGATCACATGGCCCATGGCCATTGCCAGCGCGGCATCGGTACCCTGCTTGGGCGCCAGCCAGATATCGCCGAACTTGACCATTTCGCCGAAGTCGCTGGACACCGCCACCGTCTTGGTGCCCTTGTAGCGGACTTCGGTGTAGAAGTGCGCGTCGGGCGTGCGGGTCTGGGGCACGTTCGATCCCCACACCATCAGATAGGTCGAGTTGTACCAATCAGCCGATTCCGGCACGTCGGTCTGTTCACCCCAAATCTGCGGGCTGGCCGGTGGCAAGTCGCAATACCAGTCGTAGAAGCTGAGACACACGCCGCCCAGCAGGCTCAGGTATCGGGCGCCCGCTGCATAGCTGACCATGGACATGGCCGGAATGGGCGAAAAGCCGATCACGCGGTCAGGACCGTACTTCTTGATGGTGAGCGCGTTGGCGGCCGCGATGATCTCGGTGGCCGTGTCCCAATCCGCGCGGACGAAGCCGCCCAGGCCGCGAATGGACTTGTAGCGCTTGGCGCGCACCGGGTCCTGGCTGATCCACTCCCATGCGGCGATGGGGTCCATGGTCTTGCGCGCTTCGCGCCACATCTCCATCAAGCGGCCCCGGATCATCGGGTACTTCACCCGCTGCGCCGAATACACATACCAGCTGTAGGACGCCCCCCGCGGACAGCCGCGGGGCTCGTGGTTGGGCAGATCGGGGCGCGTGCGCGGATAGTCTGTCTGCTGCGTTTCCCAGGTGATCAGGCCATTCTTGACATAGACCTTCCACGAGCAGGAACCCGTGCAGTTCACGCCGTGGGTCGAACGCACGACCTTGTCGTGCTGCCAGCGGGAGCGATAGGCGTTTTCCCACTTGCGGTCTTCGTTGACCGTCTCACCGTGGCCGTCCGCGAAGGTGGATTTCACCCGCGACATGAACTTCAGCCGGTCCAGAAAATGACTCATTGTGTTTCTCCAAGAACGCCGGTCTGGCCGGCGCGTACTGCGATCAATGCCGTTGAAACCACTGTAGGCTTGGACCTGTCCCCCGACCATTCGCCAGTGGCATAGGCCGGGCGCGGCAGAATGACTAGTCACTGGGGGATGATGGGTTTCGCGCGCTTGAAACCGTGCCATTTGCGTGAACCCGCGCGCGCTACACCCATCCTACGAATCGTCCTCATCGCGAGCGGCGTGCGTTGGCCCGGAAACATGGGACGAATTCGATCCGCGTCGGCCCCGGGAACAGAGGATGAATTCGATGCACGCCGGCCCCAGAAACAGGGGACGAATTCGATGCGCCGGCCTCGGAAACAGGGGACGAATTCGACCCGCACCGGCCCCAGAAACAGGGGATGAATTCGATGCGCGCCGGCCCCGGTAACAGGGGACGAATTCGATGCGCGCCGGCCTCGGTAACAGGGGACGAATTCGATGCGCACCGGCCCCGGTAACAGGGGACGAATTCGATGCGCGCCGGCCCCGGTAACAGGGGACGAATTCGATGCGCGTCGGCCCCGGGGACAAGGGATGAATGCGATGCCCGTCGGCCCAGGAATATGCGACGCATGCCGCTCGGACCTCGTAGGATGGGTGTAGCGCGCACCGATCTGAAAAAACACACAGACATCCAACGCGCGCAACCCATCACGCAACCCTCAGCAAGGCACCGGCGCATTCCGACGCGCGTAGTACCACCAGGTAATCACCATGCAAGTCGCGTAAAACCCGATGAAGCAATACAACGCCGCCTGCACGCCCCCCGTCATCTCCAGCGACGTGCCAAAGCTACGGGGAATGAAGAAGCCCCCATAGGCGCCAATGGCCCCGGAAAAGCCCAGCACCGCAGCCGATTCCTTGGCCGCTTCCGACATGGCCCGTTTCTGGTTTTCGGCGCCCTTGCCCGCCGCTTGCGTGCGTTCACGCAGGAAGATCACCGGAATCATGCGGAAGGTGGATCCGTTGCCCAGGCCGGTCAGCGCGAACAGCACGATGAACATGGACAGAAAGCCGTAGAAGTCGCCGCCCTGCCCGGCCACGGGCAGGAACAGCACCACGCCCAGCACTGCGGCGATCATGCCGGCGAAGGTAAACAGCGTGACGCGCGCGCCGCCCAGTTTGTCGGACACCCAACCGCCTACTGGCCGCGTCAACGACCCCACCAGCGGTCCAAGAAAGGCGTACGCCATGGGATCGACCTGCGGGAACAGCGTCTTGGTCAGCATGGCGAAGCCCGCCGAAAAGCCGATGAAGGAACCAAAGGTGCCCACATACAGCCAGCACATCAGCCAGTTGTGCTTGCGCTTGAAGATCACGGCTTGGTCGGCGAAGGAAGCCCTGGCGTCAGCGATGTCGTTCATGCCGAACCACGCGGCGATGGCCGCGATGGCGATGGGGATCACCCAGATGAAACCTGCGTTCTGCAACCACAGGTTCTGCTGCGCGTCGTTGACGGTGATTTCCTGCGGCGCTCCGCCTGCCACGCCGAAGATGCCGACCGAGATCACGACAGGCACCACGAACTGCACCAGCGATACGCCAAGATTGCCGATGCCCGCGTTCAGCCCCGTGGCCAGGCCCTTCTTTTCCTTGGGGAAAAAGAAGCTGATGTTGGCCATGCTGGAACTGAAGTTGCCCCCGCCCAGGCCGCACAGCAGCGCCAGGATCAGCAAGGTCGGAAACGATGTGGTCGGATCCCGCAGGGCGAAACCCATGCCCAGCGCCGGAATCAGCAGCGAGGCCGTGGAAATGGCGGTCCATTTACGACCGCCAAAAACCGGCACCAGAAAGGAATAGAAAATGCGCAGCGTCGCGCCCGACAACGCCGGCAGCGCGGTCAGCCAGAACAGCTGGTTCTTGGAAAGCATGAAGCCGGCGCGATCCAGGTTGACCACCACCACGCTCCAGAGCATCCAGATGCTGAACGCCAGCATCAGCGCGGGAATGGAAATCCAAAGATTGCGGTTGGCGACACGGGCGCCGGTCTGCTTCCAGAAGCCGGGGTTATCCGGCTCCCAACGCGATAGGACTTGAGTGGACATGATGAAGGCTCTTTGCTTGGTTGGATGGGGTCGGACGCCGGTTCAGACGGCTTGCTTGCGGGTGGTGGCCGCGGCGCTGGCCGCGCTTTCCGGCCGGAAACTGAAGTGCATGAAAATCAGGGATACGCAGACCGTGCCGTACAGCAACATGAACGCGCTGGAGCGCACGCCGGTCAGGTCCAGCAGCACGCCAAACAGGATGGGCAGTACAAACCCGCCCAAGCCGCCCGCCAGGCCGACGATGCCGGACACGGCGCCGATGTTTTCGCCGAATTCGTCCGAGATGAACTTGAATACCGAGGCCTTGCCGATCGCCATGGCGATACCGACCACGAACAACAGGATGGTGAAGGACACCGGTCCCAGCGCGATGCCGAAGCTGCGCGGGCCATTGGCCGTCATGATGGTGAATTCCGTTTGCGGATAGCTCAGCAGGAAGAAGGCGACCCAGCACACCCACATCACCCACCACGTGGTCTTGTAGGCGCCGTGGCGATCCGAGATCCAGCCGCCGAGCGCGCGCAGCACCCCGCCCGGCAACGAGAAGCAGGCGGCCAGCAAGGCAGCCAACCTCATATCGAAGCCGTATTCGCCGATGTAGTACTTGGTCATCCACAACGCCAGCGCCACATAGCCGCCGAACACCACCGAGTAGTACTGGCAGTAGCGCCAGACGCGGGGATCCTTCAGCATGGCGAACTGCGCCGACAAGGTGGCCCCGCGCGTGACGCGGTGCGCCGGGTCGGACGCCGAAAACATCCAGAACAGCACAGCCGTGACCAGCAGCGCCACCGCGTACACCTGGGGCACGATGACCCAGGCGCCGCCCGCCGCGGCGATCAGCGCGGGCGCCACGAACTTGGTGATGGCCGATCCTGAATTGCCGGCGCCGAACACCCCCATCGCCAGGCCCTGCTTGTTGCGCGGGAACCAGCGCGCCACATACGGCGTGCCGACCGAGAACGAACCGCCCGTCAGGCCGACAAACAGCGCCAGCACCAGGAACTGCCAGTATTGCGTCGCGTAGGACAGCAGCCAGATCGGCACCACCGCCAGCAACATCAGAATGAAGAACACGGGACGGCCGCCGTAGCGGTCGGTCCAGATGCCCAGCGGCACCCGCACGAGCGAACCGGTCAGCACCGGCATGGCGGCCAACAGGCCGAACTCGGTCTCGGACAGGCCCAGTTGCGCTTTGATGGGGATGCCCAGCACCGCGAAGATCATCCAGACCGCGAAACAGATGGTGAAGGCGAACGTGCTGGAAATCAGGACCCGCATCGGCCTGCCGGACGGGGAAGTTGCTGCTGTCATGGTTACTCTCGCTTGGCTCACGGATACATGTGGCTAGCCTAGGGACAGCGTGCCCGGGCCGCCATTCGCCGGCTGACCATCCGCCCCCTGCCAATGTGCCTAGTCACCCGCGAGTTCCCGGGCGGGTTTGCGCGGGATCAAACAAACACGCTGGCGGCGTGGCCTGGACGGTATTAATATGCATTTCAAATACACCTTTAAAATCGTAGACCGACATGCCCCCGCTTCTGACCATCGACGAACCCGCCCCGGCGCCCGCGCGTCCCCGTCCGCAATGGCGGGCATTCACTGAAATGGGGTTCCGTCCGCTGTACCTGGCGGGCTGTTTCTGGGCGCTGGCGTCCGTGTGGCTGTGGGTCCATGCGCCAGCGCGCATCACCGGCGTGCTGGGCGGCATGTTCTGGCATGCGCACGAAATGCTGTGGGGCTTCGTGGCCACCATCGCCGTCGGTTTTCTGCTGACGGCGGGCGCCAATTGGACCGGCAAGAATCCGTTGCGCGGCAATGCGCTGGCCGGTCTTTGCCTGTTGTGGATCGTGGCGCGCGCGGGCTATCTGATGCCGGGCCGCCCCGCCTTCCTGATCGCTGCCGCCGCGGATCTGGCGTTCTTCCTGTGGGGCGCCGCCGCCTTGGGCCGCGCGGTCTGGGTGACGCGCAACGGACGCAACGCAGGCGTGCCCTTCCTGCTGCTGGGCCTGGCGGCGGCCAACGCGATGTATTTGTGGGCCGTCGTGCAAGGCGACTACCTTGCTCTGATGCGCTATTTCAACGCAGGCCTGCTATGCATGGCCGTGCTGACGCTGTTGATCGCCCGCCGCGTCCTGCCCTTTTTCGCCAAGCGCGCGGTGGCCGGCCTGGATATCCCGCCCCACACCCGCAGCGGGCATTGGCAACTGGGCCTGGGTCTGGCCGCCATTGCCTGCCTGGTGGCGGACGCGCCGCGCGCCGCTGCGCTGGCGCTGGCGGCAACGGGGCTGATCGCGCTGGTGCAATGGATATCGTGGAAGCCCTGGGCCGTGCGCCGGGTGCCGTTGCTATGGATTCTGTACGCCGGCTATCTGGGGCTGGGAATCGGCCTGCTGGTAGGCGCGGCCCAGCTTGCGGGGTATGTCTTGCGTCCTGCGTGGCCCGCCCACGTGATCGGCGTGGCCGGCTTTTCGGTGCTGATCCTGGGCATGGTCACGCGCACGGCGCTGGGCCATCTGGGCCGGCCGCTGCAAACCGACCGCAGCATGGTCGTCAGCTACGCGCTGATGATCCTGGCCGCGCTGTTGCGTCTGGCCGCCCTGCTGCCCACCGCCGCCACGATCGGCTTCCTGCATGCATCGGTCACCGCTTGGGTATTGGCGCTGGCGCTCTACCTGTGGCGCTTCTTCCCGATGATGATCCGTCCAAGGGCGGACGCCGCCAAACCGGCGGCGCCGGTCATGCGCGTCGTGCCAGTCGCCCGACGCACGTAGCAAAAGCCGACCTTGCCCTCAGCCTTCGCGGCGCTCGATGGCCGCGATTTCGCGTTTCATCGCCTTGAGCCAGGCCTTCAACAAGGCCTGATCCGCAAACTGCATGACTTCGTGCTCCAGTTCCTGGATGTATTCCTGGATGTCGACGATATCGGCATCCAGATCTTCCAGCACGGTTTCCGGATCAAACGAAGCAAACGGATCCAGGTCGTAGCGCAGCTTGAAGCCGTCTTCCGCATATGCCGCCTGATGCAGGACGTCATCCAATTGGGCTTGCAGCATGGCGTTCACTTGCGGCAGGCGCTCGTCGGCGATATCGCCAGCCGCGTCCACGCTGGCCTGAAGATCCGGATTCTGCGCGGCCTGACCCGCCCGCACCGCTTCCGCATCCTGCATCGCCTGCCACGCCACGGCGTTCGGCGTGGCGCTGCGGGTGGCAAGACGCGCCAGCGACAGCAATTCCTCGGCTTCGTTGTCCTCGTACTGATCCTGAATGCGCTGAAGCAATTCCGTCGGCGAAAACGCGGTCAGGTCGGCGTCCGGGTCCAGACCCAGGGCGTCGGCCAGTTCCGCCTTTGCGTCGTCGGTCTCGTCGGCCACGTCCGTGTCATAGTCGGACCCGCCGTGCTTTTTATACAGCGTCCTCAGCCGTCCGGCATCGCAGCCCGCGGGCAGTTCACCCTTGGCGTCCAGTTGCAGCAGCTCTTCCGAAAATTCCACCACCAGCTCGGACACGAATTCGCGTTCCGACTTGGACAGCCCCATGTTCTTGTGCGCGTGATCGAAGCACAGCACCAGCTTCATGCGAAGTTCATGCAGCTTCTTCTCCAGCGGCGACAGGCCATCGGCATACTTGCGCTGGTAATCCGCCTCAATCGCTTGCCATTGCTGCAAACGGGCGCGCTCGGTCTCCAATCTTGCTTGAAGACGCTCGCACAATTGCCGCGGACTTTCGAGGGGATGCTCACCCATGGACCTGCTCCTTGCTGACCTGGTATTGAAAACAGCCGCCACTATAACGATTCGCCGGTCAGGCCGCGGCGGAACTTGCGAGGGGCCGCGCCAATTCAACGCGATTGCCGCCCAGCGCCTTGGCGCGATAGAGCGCATGATCGGCGGCGGCCAGCCCCACTGTCAGGACAGGCGCATCACCGTCAAACTGCGCCAGGCCGACGCTGACCGTGGCGGGTATCCCGACGCCGCCCGTCGGGTCGACGATCGTTTCCGCAAAGCGCCTGACAATGGCTTCCGCCAGCAAATGGGCGCGGCGCGCGTCATCGCCCAACAGCAGGCAGGCGAATTCCTCTCCGCCGATGCGGGCAAGCACCGCCCCTGGGCCAACCACGCTCTGGGCCACGCCCGCAAACGATGTCAGCACCTTATCGCCGGTTTCGTGGCCATGAAGGTCGTTGATCGACTTGAAGTGATCAAGATCGAACGCAAGAATGGCAACCGGTCGGTCGCCGGATCCGCCGCCAACCAGCCGCCCGCCCTGCTCAAAGAACCACTTGCGGTTGCCCAGGCGGGTCAGATAGTCCGTTTGCGATTCCCGCAAGAGCTGGCCATGAGCCTCTTCGCGGATAAGTTTCAGCAGCGTCATCGGCAAGATGACCGAATACAGGACGCCTTCATACATCGTGATATTGCTGGCGGCCAATAGCACGCCTTGCCCGAATTCGGCCACCAGCCAGGGCAGGAGGCCCGCCCGGCCCGCATACAGCACCGTGTGGATTCCCGTCACCATGATGATGATGCGTCGCGGTTGCAGCGCTTGCATCGCACGGCATCGCAGCATCTCCAGCGCCGTCATGCCGCTGATCAGTGCAATCGGGACCGCGCTGGCGTAAGCCCACACGACATCCTGCCACCGCGCTCCCGCGACCGCCCACACCAGCGCCATCACCACCAGCAAGCCCACGGATCCGGCGCGGTATTGCCTGCCGCGCAGCGAGGCAACGCCATTGAGCACCAGGAGATAGCCCGACAGGATGACCAGATTGCTGAGGGCGGAGCCAAACGCCCCTGGAAAGTCCCGACGGAACAGGACCAGGACGCACCCCATGGCCAGCGTCGCGAATCCGACGGCCAGCAGGCGCAGCGTGTTGCTGCGTTGCGGGTGGGCCCGAAGCTCCCATGAAATCATCCCGGCGCTGGCCAGCAGCGTCCCGATGATTAGGAGATAAAGGGTTTGAAGATCAACGTGCATGCCGGACGCTAAGGCGTTTTTGCGCCGGGACTTCACGGCGTCGAGCGGATTTTACGTTGAATTCAGGACAGCAATATGGCGAAAACCCCTCTTGAAAGCCACAGTTAATAACGGTAATCATTATTATTAATATAGAATCACGGCTGTCCGCAACACCTGAGCTTGGCAGCCCTGATGTCCCTGCCCCCCTTTGCGGCCTTTTCCCCCCAACGCAAGCGCCTGCTTCTGATCACCGCCGCCCTGTCACTGGCCGTGCTGATCGGAATTGCGTACTGGCTGCTGGGTAATAAAGGCCCTTCTGCCCCTCGCCCGCCTGAATACGGGCAGATTCCCGTGGCCGTCAGCGTTGCCGCCGCGCGCGTGGGGCCGTTGCAGCGCGATCTACATGCATTGGGCACCATCACACCGCTGTCGCAGGTCACTTTGCGCAGCCAGGTGGACGGAGAACTGATCCGGATCCATTACACCGAAGGCCAGGCCGTCACGCGGGGCCAGTTGCTGGCCGAGATTGACGCCCGGCCCTATCTGACCGCGCTGGCCGCCGCCGAGGGTGAATTGGCGCGGACCCAAGCGTTGCTGGACAACGCCCAGGCCGACCTGCAACGCTACCGCCGGCTTGCACGCCAGGAATCCGTGGCCGGCCAGCAGTTGGACACCGCCGAGTCGCAGGTGCGCGCCTACACCGCGCAGCGCCAGTTGAACCGGGCCCAGGTCGCTGATGCCCAGCGCCTGCTGGGGCACACCCGCATCGTCGCCCCGCAAGATGGCCGCATCGGCTTGCGCCGCATCGACGCTGGCAACCATGTGCGCGCCGACGACACCACCGGCCTGACGACGCTGGTGCAGACGATGCCGATTTCAGCGATCTTCAGCATTTCCGAAACCCGGCTGGACATCCTGCGCCAGGCCCAAGCCAGGACGGCGGTGCTGCGCGTGCAGGCCTGGGACGCGGACGACCGCCGCATCCTGGCCGAAGGCACCCTGGAAGCGCTGGACAACCGAATTCAGGCCGCCAGCGGTACCGTCCGGTTGCGCGCCCGCTTCGACAACGCCGACGAATCGCTATTTCCCAATCAGTTCGTGAACATCCGGCTGGCCGTGGTGCAGCAGGACAATGTGGTCACCATTCCCACGGCCGCGGTGCAGTATGGCTCCGAAGGCGCTTTTGTATTTGTCATTGGTGACGACACGCGCGCGACTCGGCGAGTCCTTCAACTGGGTTCCGCCAACGCTGGCCACGTGGTCGTGGAAGCGGGCCTGAGCGTTTCCGAGCGCGTCGTGGTCGAAGGCGTGGACCGCCTGCATGACGGACGCGACGTCCAGATCGTCGAGCCCCTTACCTGAATCGCGCATGAGCCTGTCACGCCCCTTCATTCTGCGCCCGGTCGCAACGTCCTTCCTGATGATCGCCCTGCTGCTGTCGGGCATCCTGGCCTGGCGCATGCTGCCCGTGGCGGCCTTGCCGCAGGTGGACTACCCGATCATTCAAGTCACCACTCAGTATCCAGGGGCCAGTCCCACCGTCACCGCGCGTGCGGTCACCGCGCCGCTGGAACGGCGATTCGGGCAGATCCCCGGCTTGAAGCAGATGTCCTCCACCAGCGGCAGCGGCATCTCGGTAATCACCCTCCAATTCGCGCTGGACGTCTCGCTGGGGGTGGCCGAACAGGAAGTGCAGGCCGCCATCAGTGCCAGCGGTTCGCTGCTGCCTTCGGACCTGCCGACGCCGCCCATCTATCGCAAGGTCAACCCGGCCGACGTGCCGATCCTGACGCTTGCCGTCACCTCGGATTCCCTGCCGCTGCCCAAGGTTTACGACCTGGTGGACACGCGCATGACGCAACGGCTGTCGCAGTTGTCCGGCGTGGGCATGGTCAGCCTGGCGGGCGGCCAGCGGCCCGCCGTGCGGGTGCAGGTCAACCCGATGGCGCTGGCCGCACGCGGCCTGCAACTCTCCGACGTGCAGGAAGCCATCAGCAAGGCCAATTCCAACCAGCCCAAAGGCAGTTTCGACGGCCCGGTGCGATCGGTCATCATGGACGCCAACGACCAGTTGCAAAGCGCCGAGGAATATCGCGAGCTGATCGTCGCCTGGAAGAACGGCGCCCCGGTGCGGCTGGGTCAGGTCGCAACGATCGAGGACGGCGCCGAAGACCGCTACCTGGCCGCCTGGGTCGACAAGCAGCCCGCGGTGCTGGTCAATATCCAGCGTCAGCCGGGCGCGAACGTCATCGCCGTAGCCGATCAGGTCAAGACCTTGCTGCCCCAGTTGACCGCCAGCCTGCCCGCTGCGGCGCAGGTGCGCATCCTGACCGATCGCACCGAGAGCATCCGCGCGTCGGTGCGCGGCGTGCAGTGGGAACTGGTGTTTGCGGTGGGCCTGGTCGTGCTGGTGACGTTCCTGTTCCTGCGCAACCTGCCTGCCACGCTGATTCCCAGCCTGGCGGTGCCGCTGTCCCTGATCGGCACCTTCGGCTTCATGCACCTGGCGGGCTTTTCCACCAACAACCTGACGTTGATGGCCCTGACCATTGGCGCAGGCTTCGTGGTGGACGACGCCATCGTCATGCTGGAGAACATCGCGCGCTACCGGGAACAGGGGCATAGCCCCATGTCGGCCGCCCTGAAAGGCGCCGGGCAGATCGGGTTCACGCTGGTATCGCTGACGCTTTCGCTGATCGCCGTGCTGATCCCGCTGCTGTTCATGGAAGACGTCGTGGGCCGCCTGTTCCGCGAATTCGCCATCACGCTGGCGGTGGCAATCCTGATTTCACTGGCGGTGTCGCTGACGCTGACACCGATGATGTGTGCGCGCCTGCTGCCCGCGCACGCGGAATCCCGTCCCGGCCTGCTGGACCGCGTTCAGGCGCGCTACGCAGGCTGGCTGGACATCACTCTGCGCCATCAGCGCCTGACCCTGATGGCCATGCTGGCCACGGTGGTGCTGACGGGTCTGTTGTACCTGGCCGTGCCCAAGGGCTTCTTTCCGGTGCAGGACGGCGGCGTGCTGCAAGGCGTGACCCAGTCGTCGCAAAACACGTCGTTCGAGGCCATGTCGCGCCGCCAGCAGGCGGTGGCGCAAAGCCTGCTGGCCGACCCGGATGTGCAAAGCCTGTCGTCCTTCATCGGCATCGACGGCATGAACACCACGCTGAATACCGGCCGCCTGTTGATCAACCTGAAGCCCTGGGCCGAACGCAGCGCCCCGCTGACCGACATCATGGCGCGGCTGGACGCCCGCGCCCGCGAGGTGCACGGCATCTCGCTGTTCCTGCAACCGGTGCAGGAGTTGAATATCGAAGACCGCGTGAGCCGTGGCCAGTACCAATTCACCCTGACCTCGCCGGACAGCGCCTTGCTGACCCAGTGGAGCCACGCGCTGACGCAGCGCCTTGCCCAGTCGCCCGCGCTTGCCGACATATCGTCCGACCTGCAAGGCGATGGCCGCCAGGCCTACCTGCAAGTGTCTCGCGACACCGCCGCGCGCTTGGGCGTCACCATGGACGACGTGGTGCAGACCTTGTACAACGCCTTCGGCCAGCGGCAGGTCGCCACCCTGTTCACCCAATCCAACCAGTACCGCGTGGTGCTGGAAGTGGACCGTCAATTGGCCTTGAGCCCCGACGCGCTGGAACGCATTCACCTACAGACCGAAGATGGCCAGGCGATTCCGCTGTCGGCGCTGGCCACCGTCAGCGAACGCGCCGTGCCGCTGGCCGTGAACCACCTGTCGCAGTTCCCGGCGGTGAATCTGTCGTTCAATCTGCCACCGGGCGGTTCGCTGGGTGAGGCCATTGCCGCCATCGACGCCGCCCAACGGGAAATCAGCATGCCGCCCAGCGTCGAATTGCGCTTGCAAGGCGCGGCGTCGGCATTCCAGGCGTCGCTGTCCAATACGTTGTGGCTGATGCTGGCCGCGGTGGTCACGATGTACCTGGTGCTGGGCATGCTGTATGAAAGCGCCATCCATCCCATCACCATCCTGTCCACGCTGCCGTCTGCCACGGTGGGCGCGCTGCTGGCGCTGCTGATCACCGGCCGGCCGCTGGACCTGATCGCCGTGATCGGCATCATTCTGCTGATCGGGCTGGTGAAGAAGAACGGCATCATGATGGTGGACTTCGCGCTGGAAGCCGAGCGTTCGCGCGGCCTGCCGCCGGAAGCCGCCATCCGCGAAGCCGCGCTGCTGCGCTTGCGCCCCATCCTGATGACGACGCTGGCCGCCTTGTTCGGCGCGCTGCCGCTGATGTTGGCGACCGGCTCCGGCGCCGAACTGCGTCAGCCGCTGGGCTGGGTCATGGTGGGCGGCTTGCTGGTCAGCCAAGTGCTGACGCTGTTTACCACGCCGGCCGTCTACCTGTTCTTCCACCGCCTGGGCCAGCGGCGCGGCGTATCCGCCGCCAAGCCCGCAAGGACTGACGGACCCGCGGCATGATCCGGGCACTGCTGCATCGCCCGATCGCCTGCATCTTCCTGGCGCTGGCCCTGACCCTGCTGGGTGCGGTGGCGTGGCGGTTGCTGCCCGTGGCGCCTTTGCCGCAGGTGGATTTCCCCACCATTGAAGTCCGCGCCGACCTGCCGGGCGCCAGCCCCGAAAGCATGGCCAGCACCGTGGCCGCGCCGCTGGAGCGCGCGCTGGGCAGCATCGCGGGCGTCAGTGCCATGACCTCGTCCAGCAACCAGGGCGCCACCCGCGTCCAGCTGCAATTCGACCTGGACCGCGACATCAACGAAGCCGCCCGCGACGTGCAGGCGGCCATCAACGCCGCGCGCGCCGAACTGCCCGCAGGCATGCCCGGCAACCCCAGCTACCGCAAGATCAATCCCTCGCAGGCGCCGATCATGGCGTTGGCGCTCAGTTCCCCCACCCGCCCCGCAGGCCAGCTTTATGACCTGGGCGCCACCGTGCTGGCGCAGAAGATCTCGCAGATCAATGGCGTGGGCGAAGTGACGATGGGCGGCAGTTCGCTGCCCGCCGTGCGCGTGCAGGTGAACCCCAACGCGCTCGCCCACTATGGCGTGGCGCTGGACGACGTGCGCCAGGCCATTTCCGATTCGGCGCCAATGCGCCCGCAGGGCCAGCTGGATTCGGCCAGCCAGCGCTGGGAAGTCGGCACGCCCTCGCAACCGCGCACCGCCGACGAATACAACCGCCTGATCGTGCGCCACGAGGACGGCGCCGTCATCCGGCTGGCGCAGGTGGCCAAAGTCACCGATTCCGTGGAAAACCGCTACAGCAGCGGCTTTCACAACCGCAATCCCGCCGTGGTGCTGACCATCAGCCGCCAGCCCGGTTCCAACATCATCGAAACCATCAAGGCCATCAACGAGGCCCTGCCCGGCCTGCGCGCCCTGATGCCGGCCGACGTGGACCTGACCGTGGCGCTGGACCGATCACCCGGCATCAACGCCACGCTGCGCGAAGCCCACATCACCCTGGGGCTGGCCACGGCGCTGGTCATCCTGGTGGTGTGGCTGTTCCTGGGCAACGCCCGCGCGGCCGCCATTCCCAGCGTGGCGATCCCGGTGTGCCTGATCGCGACCTTCGCCGTCATGTACGTGTGGGGCTTTTCCCTGAACAACCTGTCGCTGATGGCGCTGATCGTGGCGGCCGGATTGGTGGTGGACGATGCCATCGTCGTGCTGGAGAACATCTCTCGGCACATCGAACGGGGCCTGTCGCCCAGAAAGGCGGCGCTGCGCGGCGTGCGCGAAGTGGGCTTCACGCTGGTCGCCATGACCGTCGCGCTAAGCGTGGTGTTCGTATCCATCCTGTTCATGGGTGGACTCGTGGAACGGCTGTTTCGCGAATTCTCGATCACGCTGGTCGCCGCGACGGTGATCTCGCTGGTGGTGTCGGTTGCCATCATCCCCGCCCTGTGCGCCCGCTGGCTCAAGCCCGGCGCGGCGCATCAGGCCGCGCCTGCCGCCCGCCCCTCGCGCATGCAGGCGGCCTTTGCCCGGGTGCATGCGTGGTACGGCGTGTCGCTGGCTCGCGTGCTGGGCCATGCGCGCCTGACGCTGTTGTTGTTGGCGGGCGTCGTCGGCCTGAACGTCTATCTGTATGTGGACGCTCCCAAGGGCTTCCTGCCGGTGCAGGATACCGGGCAGCTGGTCGGTTTCGTGCGGGGCGATGACGGATTCTCGTTCCAGGTCATGCAGCCCAAGATCGACCAGTACCGTCAACTGGTGCTGAAACACCCGGCCGTGCAGGACGTCATCGGCTACAACGGCGGCGGACTGGGCATCAGCAATTCCTTGTTCCTGATCCGGCTGAAGCCCGTGTCCGAGCGCCGCGAATCCTCTACCGAAGTCATCAACTGGCTGCGCACGAATTCGCCGCCGGTGCCCGGCGGCATGTTCTTCCTGAACGTGGATCAGGACTTGCGCATGCCCGGCGGCTTTGGAAATTCTGGCGACCATGAACTGGCCATCATGGCCAGCGACGTCCCCGCGCTGCGGCAATGGTCGCGCAAGATCTCCAAGGCCATGCAAGAGATCCCCCAGCTGCGTGACGTGGACGCCGAAGGCGACGGCGCCACGCAGCAGGTCGTCATCAACATCGACCGCAGCGCCGCGCAACGCCTGGGCGTGGACATGAACACGATCAGCAGCGTGCTCAGCAATTCCTTCAGCCAGCGTCAGGTGGCCACCCTGTACGACGCCATGAACCAGTACCGAGTGGTGCTGGAATTGGATCCCCGCTACACGGAAGATCCCGAAGTGCTGGAACAGGTGCAAGTGGTGGCGGCCGATGGCACCCGAGTGCCCCTGACGGCGTTCGCCACCTACGAGAACGGCCTGGTCAATGACCGCGTGTTCCACGACGGCCTGTTCGCCGCGGTAGGCGTGGGGTTTTCTCTGGCCGAAGGCGTGTCGCTGGAACAGGGGTTGGCCGCCATCGACGCCACGATGGCGAAGCTGATGGTGCCCTCGTCGATCCAGACGCGCCTGGGCGGCGACGCCCGCAACTTCCAGCAAAGCCTGCAAGACCAGCCCTGGCTGATCCTGGCCGTGCTGGTCGCCATCTATCTGGTGTTGGGCATCCTGTATGAAAGCCCTCTGCACCCGCTGACCATCCTGTCCACACTGCCTTCCGCCGGCGTGGGCGCCCTGCTGGCGCTGCGGCTGGCCAATATCGAATTCACGTTGATCGCGTTGCTGGGGCTGTTCCTGCTGGTCGGCATCGTCATGAAGAACGCCATCCTGATGATCGACTTCGCGCTCAGCCTGGAACGGCGCGAAGGCCTGACGCCCGAACAGGCCATTCACCGGGCGGCGATGCTGCGGCTGCGTCCCATCGTGATGACCAACCTGGCCGGGCTGCTGGGCGCCCTGCCCCTGGTACTGGGCATGGGCGAAGGCTCCGAACTGCGCCGCCCGCTGGGCATCGCCATCGTGGGCGGCCTGATGATCAGCCAGTTCCTGACGCTGTACACCACGCCGATCGTTTATCTGGCGCTGGAACGGCTGCGGCTGAAATGGCGCGGCGCACGGCAACGCGCCACGACCTGACCTCGACGCGGCGGGCTACTCCGGCGCGCTGGGAGCGACGGTCAGGCGCTGCGCCATGAACGCCAGGAATTCGCGCGCCAGCAAGGGCAGCGTCCTTCCCTGCAAGGTCACCACCTGGATGCTCCGCTGCCGCATCTCGGGGTTGGTGAATGGCACGCCCACCAGACGGTCGCCGTCCGCCTGGCCCATCAGCGTCAGGTATCCCGACAACGCCACGATCTGGCTGCCCGGCAGCATCGGCAAGAACGCCGCGGAATGGTTGGATACGTAGGCGGGTTCAATATGCAGCCCGGCGTTGGCGCATGCGGCATCGAACAATTGCCGCACCGTCGTGCCCTGATCGCCCAACGACAGCGGGTAATCCGACAAGTCCCGCATGTTCACGCTGCGGCGGCTCGCCAGCGGATGATGGCGGCACATCACCGCATACACCGGCGCCCGGGTCAACAGTTCCGTCTTCAAGCGCGCGTCCTGCGCCGTGGAGTAGCGCAACGCGATCTGCGACAGACCTTCCAGGATCTGGCGGTTGACCTCTTCGGGCCGCTCCACATGCAGGTGAAACCGCGCCTCGGGCCGCATGCGCTTGAACTCGGCCATGCTGAGCGGCAGGAAACGGTGCGCGAAGCCTTCGGTGCAAGCCAGCCGGATCGTGACGTCGCCCACGTGGCCGCGCTGGCGGATCTCGGTGGTGACTCGTTCGGCCTCCAGCGCGGCGGCATTGGCGTAGGCGGCCAGTTGCCGCCCGGCTTCGCTGAGCGCCATGCCGCGCGCCTGACGCTCGAACAGCACGATGCCCAGGTCGTCTTCCAGCTTGGCGATCTGACGGCTGATGGCCGACGCCGCCACGTGCTGGGCGGCGGCGGCACCGGCGATGGAGCCGCAGCGGGCGACTTCCAGAAAATACCTTAAGGCCAGTGAAATCATGGTGGGTCCGTAAGACATGCCAAAAAGGCATGGAAAGAATGCTAATTATCTAATTGTGGCATGTTGTGAAGCGTAATAACTTTGTGCTTCCTTGAGCACCCGAGAGCCGTTGTGATTCGCGAACAAGCCATCCTTCATGCCGTTCAAGCCTTTGATTCCGGCGCCCTGCTGGCCACACTGGCACGCCGCGTCGCCTACGCCACGGAAAGCGAGGCGCCCGAACAAGGCCCGGTCCAGCACGCCTATCTGAACGAAGCGTTGATTCCGTTGCTGACGGCACTGGGGTTTTCTTGCGAGGTCCACGCCAATCCCGCCGGGGTTGACCTGCCCATCCTGGTGGCTCGCCGCATCGAGCAGCCGGGCCTGCCGACGGTGCTGATGTACGGCCACGGCGATGTGGTGCGCGGCAACGCCGCCAAGTGGGAGGCGGGACGTGATCCGTGGCGCTTGCAGGTTGAAGGCGACCGCTGGTACGGCCGAGGCACCGCCGACAACAAGGGTCAGCATTCCATCAACCTGGAAGCCCTGCACCAAGTGATCGCGGCGCGTGACGGCCAACTGGGCTTCAACGCGATTTGGCTGATCGAGACCGGCGAAGAGGCGGGTTCGCCCGGCTTGTCCGCCTTCTGTGATGCGCAGCGCGACGCCTTGGCCGCCGACGTGTTCATCGCCAGCGATGGCCCACGCCTGAACGCCGAGCGTCCGACCTTGTTCATGGGATCGCGTGGCGCCGTGAACTTCGAGTTGAAGCTGCGCGCGCGCGAACGCGGATACCACTCCGGCAACTGGGGCGGCCTGCTGGCCAACCCGGCCATCGTGTTGATGCACGCCATTGGCACGCTGGTGGACGCGCGCGGCCGGATCACCGTGCCCGGCCTGCGCCCGCCCCCCATCCCCGCTGCGGTCGCCGACGCATTGGCTGACCTGGAAGTGGGCGGCGGCGCGGACGACCCGGAAATCAATGCGTGGTGGGGCGAACCCGGCCTGTCCGCGCCGGAAAAAGTGTTCGGCTGGAACAGCCTGGACGTGTTGACGTTCGGCGCAGGCGATCCCGCCAAGCCCGTGAATGCCATTCCACCGGAAGCCGTGGCCTGGTGCCAGTTGCGCTTTGTGGTGGGCACCGACTGGCGCGCGCTGGAAACCCATGTCCGCCAGCACTTGCGCGACGCGGGCTTCGAAGACGTGCAGGTGCGGCTGGGCATGCAGGGCGGCGCCACGCGCCTGTCGCCCGACAATGCCTGGGTACGCTGGGCCGCGGCGTCGGTGGAGCGCACCACCGGCAAGCGGCCCGCATTGTTGCCCAACCTGGGCGGTTCGCTGCCCAACGAGATTTTTGCTGACCTGTTGGGGCTGCCTACGCTGTGGGTGCCTCATTCCTATCCGGCCTGCGCCCAGCATGCCCCCAACGAACACTTGCTGGGCAGCGTGGCGCGCGAAGGGCTGGCCATCATGGCCGGCCTGTTCTGGGATCTGGGCGACCAAGGCGAGGCGCTGCGCCAGGCCACCGCCAGGACGTCCGCCTGATCCTCTTTCCCGCTACTACCCTCCTGACTGACCGAGAGCTTTGCCATGACCGCTAGATTTTGTACCGCCGTGCTGGCGTTCAACCTTGCCGTGGCCGCCTTTGCTGGCGGCGCCCAGGCCGCCTATCCCGAGCAGCCCATCAAGATCGTCGTGCCGTTCACGCCGGGCGGTGCGACGGATGCCGTGGCCCGGCTGCTGGCCAACAAGCTGTCCGGCAGCCTGGGGCAGTCCGTGATCGTGGAGAACCGCCCCGGCGCGTCCACCGTGATCGGCGCCGACGCGGTGGCGCGCGCGCAACCGGACGGCTACACGCTATTGCTGTCCGGCAGCACCACCTACACCGTCCTGCCCGCGCTGAAGACGTCGCTGCCTTACGACCCCATGCATAGCTTTGAACACATCGCCATTGTCGCCATGGCGCCGGTGGTGCTGCTGGCACAAAACGGCCTGGCAGCCCATACGGTGAAGGAAGCAGCCACCCTGGCCAAACAGCAAAGCGACAAGGGCGGCCTGATGTACGGCACCTTCGGTCCTGGCTCGGCCCCCCATCTGGCCGGTGAAATGTTCGCCGAAGCCGTTGGCGCCAAGATGATGCCCGTGCCCTACAAGGGCAGCGCCCAGTTGATCACCGCGATGATCGGCGGCGAAGTGGCGCTGGGCGTGGACACGGTATCGTCCGCCGCACCGCAGGTGCGCGCGGGCAAGGTCCGTGCGCTGGCGGTGACGGGCGAACATCGGGTGCCGCAATTGCCCGACGTGCCCACCTTCACCGAGGCCGGCATTCCGCAAGTGTCCCTCGTGGGCTGGTACGCCTTGGCCGCGCCCGCCCGCACGCCCGCGCCAGTCGTCGACACCCTGAACCGCGCAGTTGCCAAGATCATGGAAGATCCGCAGGTCCGCCAGGCAGTGTCCGATCTGGCGCTGGAGCCGGTGTACCTGCCAGGCAAGGCGTTCCAGGACCAGATCGTCAAGGAACTGCGCACGTTCGGCGATGTGGCCAAGCGCGCCAACATCACGTTGGAATGAGAGAACGGCCGGGCTGACATCACGCCCGGCCCAATGCCCATCAATACTTGTAGTTCACGCCCAGCATGGCGCTGAACGGCGCACCGTAGTAGTTGCTGTAGACGTTCGTGCTGGCGTAGTACTTCTTATCCAGCACGTTGTTCAGGTTCAGCGTCGCCGACCATTGGCGGTTGAACTGATAGCGCGCCATCAGGTCCAGCAGCGCATAGCTGCTTTGCGACGATTCATACTGCTGGCCGCCCGGGCCACGGCTGGAATAGCTGCTGCCGCTTTCCCAACGCACGCCGCCCCCCACCGTGAGCGCGCTCAAGGCTCCGGGCAGTCGATACGTGGTGTACAGCTTGGCGATATGGCGCGGCAACCCGACCTGCGTGATGAAGCCCTGCGGCAAACGGCGGTCCACGTAGGCGTAGGACAACTGCATCTGCCAACCCTTCGTCAATTCCCCGCTGATCTCGGCTTCCACGCCGCGCATCACGGCGCCGTCGGCCGCCACATAGGCGTTGTCACCATTGGGCGCCAGAAGATCGCCATCCAGCATCGCGTAGTTGTCCTGACGGGTGCGGAACAACGCCAGCGAGCCGTTCAACCTGCCATCCAGGAACGCCGACTTCAGGCCGATCTCGTAGGTGTTGCCCTTGATGGGCGCCAGCACGCTGCCGGATACGCTTTGCGCCTGCTGCGGCTGGAAGATGCTGGTATAGCTGGCGTAGGCGGACACGTCGCGGGTCAAGTCATAGACCACCCCAGCGTAGGGGGTGTAGACGCCCTGCTCACGCATATTGTCAGGATAGGACGATCCATCGTTGTACGTGTAGGACGCCTGCTGATCCCACCACGTCACGCGAGAGCCCAAGACCAGCGACAAGGCTTCGGTCGGACGCAAGCGCAGCGCACCATAGATCGAGGCTTGTTTCTCGGTGTAGTAGCGCTTGCCGGTGGACTGCCAGTCGGGTTCGGGCATATCGCCATCCCACAAGCGGATGTCGGGAATCTTGGGGTCATAGCCCGGCGCCACCCACAAGGGATACATGTCGTAGTCCCCCCTGGTGCGCGATGCATTCACCCCCACCACCAGGTCGTGCTTGCGCCCAAAGGCATCAAAGGCGCCTGTCAGGCTCGCGTCCACGGCGTTCTGGGTCTTCGGAATGGGCCATTTGGCGATCCAGACCGACGCACCCTGGCCCGTTTCCAGGTTGGCCCAGCCGTTGCTGCTGAACCAGCCGTAGGTGCGGTCGTTATCGTCCCCGGTGCGCGACACCGTCAACGACCCCTTCCATGACGGCGCGAATTCGTGATCCAGCGTGGCGAAGACGTTGTATCGCGTGCGCTCCTGGCGGCTCCAATCCGTTGCAGAGTTGAAGCGCTGCGGAAAGTCGGTCTTTGAGCCGTCGGCATACACGCCCGGGAAGCCGAAGTACGAGCACGCCGTGCATTTCTTGCGCTGGTATTCCGCGCCCAAGGTCAGCATGGTGCGTTCGGCCAAATCCGCTTCGACCACGCCGTAGAGCAGCTGCGAGTCTTGCTTCACGCGGTCGATGAACGAGCCGCCTTCCTGCCATGCCCCCACCAACCTGCCCCGCAACTTGCCGGACTCGTCCAGCGGCGTGCCCAGGTCGAACTCGGTGCGCTTGTAGTCCCAGGAACCCACGGCGACGCCCACGCCCGCCTCAAAGTCACGGGTGGGCCGTTTGCGCACCAGATTGATCGATGCCGCCGGGTTGCCCGCGCCGCTGAGCAGGCCGGTCGATCCGCGCACGACCTCAATCCGGTCATACAGCGCGGTGTCCAGGCCAAGCGCATTGAAATCCTTGTGCGTCGGCACGCCGTCAACCTGCATGTTGGTGACTTCCATGCCGCGCGCGTAGAGCCCCTTCTCGTTGTCGTCCGCCGAGCCCTTTTTCTTGAATGTCAGGCCCGGCGTGTTGGCGATGACGTCTTCCAGCGTATTGAGCCCCTGGTCCGAGATGCGCTGGCGCGTCATGACCGACACCGATTGCGGTGTTTCGCGCAACGTCATCGGTAATTTCGTAGCCGTGGTGGACAGGCCGACCGTGTAGGAATCGGTGCCTTCGCTGGGCGCGGGTTCTTGCGAGCCCAGCACCTCGACCGGCGCCATGGTCTGCGCACCCATGATGCGTAACCCGTAGTTGTTGCCGCCCTGGCTGACCGCTTCCAGTCCGGTGCCCGACAGCATGGCCGCCAGCCCCGCCGCCACGCTGTAGTCGCCTTGCAGGCCCGGGCTTTGCTTGCCCTGCGTCAGTTGGGCGTCAAACGACAGCACCACGCCGGCTTGTGCGGCAAAGCGGCCCAATGCAAGACCCAGCGGGCCGGGCGGCACCTGGAAGCCGCGCGCGGCATCGGCGGCTGGCGCGGATTGCGCCAACACCGCGGGCGCGGCAGAAAACGCCATCAGCGCAACAAGGACAGCACGCGCCATGGGCGCCAAGGCGCCCGGAGGGCAGTGGGATAGCGGGGAGAAAGGCATAAGCTCAGGTTTTCCGTGAATCAAATCCGATGTATTCCCTGCTAAGTCGGACGAGATCGGAAAAAGGACAATGCCAGAAGAAAAAAATCAGCCGCCGCGCGCGATGACCCGTGTGTAGTAGCGGGTGAAACGCGATATCCGCACCGGCAGCGCGCGCTCCACGGCGGCCAAGGCGCGGTCGGTGTCATCGATGGGGAAGGCTCCGGATACCCGCAGCCCTGCGACGGCCTGGTCACAGGTCAGACGGCCGGGCCGGTAACGGTCCAGCTGCGCAATGAAATCGCCCAGGCGGGCGTTGTCCACGATGATCAGGCCACGGGTCCAGGCATCGGATTCGCTGGAGATCGCCCCGGCATGGCGGGCTCCCGCAGCCGCCAGCACCCCTTGTTCACCCGCGTTCAGCACCAACGGCACGCCACCCTCGGCGGGTTCCAGAACCACCGCGTGGCGCAGCACCGCGACCTGCGTCGCGGCATCCTGGCGGTTGACGGTGAAGCGCGTGCCCAGCGGACGGATCGTGCCGTGCAGCGTGGTCACGCGCAAGGGAGGCAGGCCCGACGCCGCGAGTTCGGTATCAATCAGGATCTGGCCCGCATGGACGATGATGCGACGGCCGCTGGCATTCACCGTCACGTCCACCGCGCTGTCGCTGTCCAGCCATAGCTGCGTGCCGTCGGCCAGCACCAGTTCACGGCGCTCGCCCACGCCCATGCGGTAGTCCGCCAACAGCCGGTCGACAGGCATGACGCGCCACGCCAACATGCCGCCCGCGCCAAACAGCGCCACCGCGCCCAGGCCATTGCGCAACGCCGCGCGGCGGCTGGCGAAGTGATGGTCTGCGCGGCTCAGGGTATCGGCAGCCAGCCGCGCAGGCGCCGCCCCCAGCGTTCCGCGCAAACGCTCAACCTGATGCCAGATGCGGGCGTTTTCGGGGTCGGCGGCCAGCCAGCGGCCGTGCGCCGCCACATCGGCCACGCTGACGTCGTCCGCGCACAAGCGTGCATACCATTGCGCCGCAGCGGCGATGGTCTTGTTCGCCATCGCCTACTGCCGTTCCAGTGCGTAGACCAGGCAGTGCTCGGTCGCGCGCGCCATGTATTTCTTGACGGAGCTGACCGTCACGCCCATCGCGGCCGCGATGTCCGCATAGCTTGCACCTTCAAGTTGAGACATCAGGAACGCGCGCCGCACCTTGTCACCCAAGCCGTGCAGCATGGCGTCGATCTCGCGTATCGTTTCCAACAGAATGGCTTGCGTTTCGGGCGAAATGGCGCAGGCCTCGGGTTGCTGGGCCAGCGTTTCCAGCCAGGCGCGTTCCAGGACCTGGCGGCGGATGTGATCCACCAACGTGCGCTGCGCGACCGTCGCCAGAAAGCTGCGGGGCTGGCGCACGCCCTGCAACTGCGCCATGGACGCGGGCGACGCAAGCAGGCGCACGAATGTGTCCTGAGCCAGATCGGCGGCCTCGGCAGGAACGCCCAGGCGCCGCAACAGCCAGCCGCGCAGCCAGCCGTGATGGTCGCGATAGAGCAAGCCGAGCTCTCGGTGCTCCAGGGATTCCGTGGACGACATGGACGTAGTGCGACCGCATTCTCATTTTCAGGAATGGGAATTGTAATCATTATTAATGATGACGAGCAATCATCTATCGGCCGCGCGGCATCGCCGAGCGCCGCCATGCCCGATGGAGCACTCTGGCCCCAATTCGCTTAGAATTGGAACCATTCTCAATAAAAATTCAAACCGTTTGGCTCGCAACGGTTATCGACAAGAAAGAGGCTCGCTTGAAATCCGGTTTCCGCCTATCCATGGCCTGGTTGCACACCTGGGTCGGCCTGTGGTTTTCCTGGCTGCTGTTCACGGTGTTCCTGACAGGGTCGTTGGCCGTCTTCTCCGAGCCCATCACCCACTGGATGACGCCCGAGCATCATGCAGCCGAAGCCTTGGCCGCGCAGCAGGAAAGCGCGCCGGTGGACCGTGCGCGTCGCCTGGACCTGGCGATCGACTACATGTCGCGCCACCATGCCGGCGCTGAGATGTGGGAGATCTGGCCCGTCAACCGCTCGCATGAGAACAGCCTGTCGGTGTACTGGTTCGATCAGAACGGCCAATATGCCGATGCCGATCTGGACCCCGCCACGGGCGCCGAAATGGATGACCATCACGATGAGGAAGGCCGCGCCACGATGGGCGGCACCCACTTCGTGAACTTCCACTACATGCTGCACGAAAGCCGCTATGGCCTGTGGATCGTGGCATTCGCCACCATGGCCATGTTGGTCGCGCTGATTTCAGGCGTGGTCACGCACAAGCGGATCTTCAAGGACTTCTTCACGTTCCGCGCCAAGAAGGGCCAACGCTCCTGGCTGGATGCGCACAACGCCGTGGCGGTACTGACCCTGCCCTTCCAGTTCATGATCGCGTATACGGGCATCGTGATCTCAAGCGCCGAGCTGATGCCCGCGCCAGTCGCGGCCCACTACGGCGCCGGCATGGAGGGCACCCGCCTGTATCTGGCCGAAATGCAAGGCGAGGTAAAGCCCGCCCGCACCGGCGCCCCGCTTGCCATGCCCAAGCTTGAGCCGCTTGTGGCCCAGGCGGAATCCCTGATTGGCCAGACCGCGCGCGCCATTGTCATCAACAACCCCGAAGACAGCACAATGCGAATCGCCGTCTACGGTTGGAACGAAGACCGCGACACCTTCCACAACATCAGCGCCACGACCGGCATGGCCGAGTTCTCGGCCGCCACCGGCGAACTGCTGCGCACGCGCCTGGCGGGCGGCGTCAACGGCGGCACTCCTGCGCTGACCCGCCAAGTGATGAGCGATCTGCACATGGCGCGCTTCGGCGGGCTGGGCATCCACTGGCTGTACTTTATCTGCGGCCTGGCGGGCGCGGCCATGATGGGCACGGGCGCCGTGCTGTTCATGGTGAAGCGGCGTGCCAAGCTGGGCAATGAATTCGGCACGGCCACGGCGCGCATGTACCGCCTGTTCGAAGGCCTGAACGTGGCGGCCCTGGCCGGCCTTGCCGTGGCGTGCATCGGCTTCTTCTGGGCCAACCGCCTCTTGCCCGTTGCCCTGGAGAACCGCGCGTTGTGGGAACTGCGCAGCTTCTTCGGCATCTGGGCGCTGATGTTGGCGCTGGCCTGGCTATGCAGCCCGCGCCGCGCGTGGATCACGCAATTGGGCCTCTTGGCCACGCTGTGTCTGCTGCTGCCGTTGCTGTCCTACGCGACGCTGGGCGACCATCTGTTTGCGCAGATTGGACGCGGCGACTGGGAAAGTGCCGGTGTTGAACTGACGTCCGTCGCCTTTGGCGTACTATCCGCGTGGGCGGCGATTCGTTTGTGGAAGAAGCCTCTGTCCGCGCCCGCCCAGCGCAAACCCCGCGCGAACCAAGAGGCTGCGGCATGAGCATGAACGACGTATTCGCCATCGTGATGGCATTGCTGCTGACCTATTCGGGCATGGCCTGCCTGAGCCTGGCCATGCCGCGCCATTACGACCAAGTATGGGGCCGCGACCCTTCGGCAGGCCATACCCGCGTGCTGCGCGGCGCCGGCGTGCTGCTGCTGGCGCTGGCCCTCCTGCCCTGCGTCGGACTGTGGGGCAACACGGTAGGCGTGGTGGCGTGGCTCGGTTGGTTGTCCGCTGGCGCGCTGTTGTGGGTCGGCATGCTGTCGTGGGCGCCCCGCCCGGCCGCTGGCACCGCCGCCCTGGCGGTCGCGATTTCATTGGCGGGCGTCACCATCGGGTTCTGAGCCCCGGGCGGGCCTTGCGTTTTCCTCAGGCCCTTTTCCCGCGTTTGACCCGCATCAAGTCAGGCCGATATCGCGCGCACACTTTGCGGCGACAACACCATATGTAGTGATAGAGTTTTCACACTCCACTACATATGGTGTTAAAAATGCCCATCCAACACATCCTCAAGCGCGACGGCCGCATCGCGGCCTTTGATCGCGACAAGATCGCGCACGCCATCGCGGCGGCCGGAACCAGCACCGGGGAGTTGGACCTGACGGGCGCGCAGTCTCTGACGACCATCGTCATCCGCGCGCTGGCTGACCAGCCCTGCCCCGGCGTCGAGACGATCCAGAACCGCGTCGAAGAGGCCTTGGTCAAAGCTGGCCACTGGCGCACCGCCCGCGCCTACATCGTGCATCGCGAACAGCACGCCCGACTGCGCTCGCTGCGTCACACCCTGGTGGACGTGGAAAGCGCCATGGAGGAATACCTGGACCAGCGCGACTGGCGCGTGAACGCCAACGCCAATCAAGGCTACAGCCTGGGCGGCCTGATCCTGAACGTGGCGGGAAAAGTCACCGCCAACTACTGGCTGTCGAACGTCTTCACGCCTGAGGCCGGCCATGCGCATCGCGAAGGCGACATCCACATCCATGACCTGGACATGCTCAGCGGCTATTGCGCCGGCTGGTCACTGCGCCAACTGCTGACCGAAGGCTTCAACGGCATCCCGGGCAAGGTCGAATCCACTCCGCCCAAGCACATGTCGGCCGCCATCGGCCAGATCGTCAATTTCCTGGGCACCCTGCAAAACGAATGGGCCGGCGCGCAGGCATTCAGTTCCTTTGACACCTACATGGCGCCCTTCATCCGCCGCGACGCGATGACCTATGCCGAGGTCAAGCAAGCCATGCAGGAACTGATTTTCAACCTGAACGTGCCCAGCCGCTGGGGCACGCAGACCCCCTTCACCAACCTGACCTTTGACTGGACCTGCCCCGCCGACCTGAAGGAACAGGTGCCCTATGTGGGCGGCGTGGAAATGCCGTTTTCGTATGGCGACCTGCAAGCGGAAATGGACATGATCAACCGCGCCTACATCGAAGTGATGATGGCCGGCGACGCCAAGGGGCGCGTGTTCACCTTCCCGATTCCCACCTACAACATCACGCCCGACTTCGACTGGAACCATCCCAATACCGACCGCCTGTTCGAGATGACGGCGCGCTACGGGCTGCCCTACTTCCAGAACTTCCTGAATTCCGACCTGGAACCCCATATGGTGCGGTCCATGTGCTGCCGCTTGCAGCTGGACCTGCGCGAACTGCTCAAGCGCGGCAATGGCCTGTTCGGGTCCGCCGAGCAGACTGGTTCCGTGGGCGTCGTCACCGTGAACTGCGCGCGACTGGGGCACACCTGCCAGGGCGACGAAGCAAAACTGATGGCGCGGCTGGATACGCTCCTGGGCCTGGGCCGCGACGTGCTGGAAACCAAGCGCAAGGTGGTGCAGCGCTACATCGACCAAGGGCTCTATCCGTACACCCGCCGCTACCTGGGCACGCTGCGCAATCACTTCAGCACGCTGGGCGTCAACGGTATCAACGAGATGATCCGCAATTTCTCGAACGATGCCGACGACGTCACCACCGCGGCGGGCCATGCGCTGGCCGTGCGCCTGCTGGACCGCGTGCGCGACCGCATGACCGAGTTCCAGGAACAGACCGGCCACCTCTACAACCTGGAGGCCACGCCGGCGGAAGGCACGACGTACCGCTTTGCACGCGAAGACAAGAAGCGCTATCCGGGCATCCTGCAAGCGGGCACCGAGGCCCAGCCCTACTACACCAACTCCAGCCAGCTGCCGGTGGGCCACACCGACGATCCGTTCCACGCGCTGCAACTGCAAGAGACGCTGCAAAGCAAATACACCGGCGGCACCGTGCTGCACCTGTACATGAACGAAGCCGTGTCGTCCGCCGAGGCCTGCAAGCAACTGGTGCGCCGGGCCCTGTCGAACTTCCGCTTGCCTTACATCACGGTCACGCCCACGTTCTCGATCTGCCCCCATCACGGTTATCTGGCCGGACACCACGAGTTCTGCCCCAAATGCGACGCCGAATTACTGGCCAAGCAATCCGCGTGCTGCGCCCCGGCCTAGCGCGCGACATCCCGCCGGGCGCAAGCCCGGCATTCACCCCAAGGAGTCTTCCATGCAAACCCTGACCGCTCCCCCCGCCGTCGCTGCCGCCCCCGTTCTGCAACGGGACGACAGCCAGCGTGTGCGCTGCGAAGTCTGGACCCGAGTGATGGGCTACCACCGTCCCGTTTCTTCCTTCAACACCGGCAAACAAGGCGAATTCAATGAACGCCGCTTCTTCGTCGAGCAACGCGCCTGAAGGCGAGCCTCAACACGCTGAAACCGGTACGCGCAGGCTGGCCGCAAGGCCGGCCTACGCGACACCGCCCCAACCTGTCACCCAGCCATTGCCGCGACATTCGCCCGCGATCGGCGGGCTGGTCCCATTTTCCACGGTGGATTGGCCAGGGCAACTGGCGGCCGTGATCTTCATCTCGGGCTGCCCCTGGCGCTGCCACTATTGCCACAACACCGAACTGCAAACCCGCGCGGCCCGATACGACTGGCACGACACCCGCCGCTTCCTGCAAACGCGCACCGGCCTACTGGACGCCGTGGTGTTTTCGGGCGGTGAACCCTTGAGCGAGCCCCGGCTGCCGTCACTGATCCGGGACGCGCGACGCATGGGATACCGGGTGGGCCTGCACACGGCTGGCATCTATCCGCTACGCCTGGCCGACGTGCTGCGCTATCTGGACTGGGTGGGGTTGGACATCAAGGCCGACGCGCAAGGCTACGACGACATCACCGGACGGCGCGATTCGCAGCGTCCCGCGATGGCTTGCCTGACGCAGCTGCTGTCGGCCGGAACGGATTTTGAATGCCGCATCACCTGGCATCCCGATTGGCTGGACGAAACGCGCTTGCTGGCCCTGGCCAGCGAACTTGCGCGCCGAGGCGTGCGGCGCTTTGCCGTGCAGGCCGCGCGCAGTTCGCCAGGCGCACCGCCCGGCCACGCGCCAAGCGCGCAGGCGCAAGCCCTGATGGCGCAATGGTTCGTGGAGTTCACCTTCCGCTAGGCCGAACGCTTGGGGTGTCGCGCCAGTGCCGCCTCAAGCGTCGCGTGAAAGCGCGGCGACCCAATCGCGCCAACGTTGCAACGCGACCAGGGAGATATCGCGGTGGGGTCCACGCTGAACACGCGGCCCGGCGCCATGATGACCTTCTCGGGCATCAAGTCGGCAGCCAGCGTCAGCGAATCCGTCACGCCCGGAAACGCCGACCACAAATAAAGCGAACTCGTGGGCCGCGCAAAAACCTCGGCGCCCAGCGAATCCAGCACCTGCAAGGCGTTGCCCGTGGCGGCTTCCAGGCGTTGCCGCAACCTGACCAGATGCCGCTCGTAGTGCCCATCGCGCAACATCACGTCCACCATGCGCTCGCAATATTCCGAACTACTGACGTGCACCAGGGCTTTCAGATCGGCCAGATCGCTGGCCAATGCAGCGTTGCACGCGATGAAACCGACCCGCAGCGCGGCTGAAAACGACTTCGAGAAACTGCCGATATAGATCGTGCGTTCCAATTGGTCCAGCGCCGACAGCCGCACCGCCGATGTGGGCTTGAAATCGGCCAGCGAGTCGTTTTCGACGACCATCAGGTTGTAGCGCTCGCACAGTTGCAAGACCTTATAGGCCTTGGCCAGCGAGATATCGGAACCGGTGGGGTTGTGCGCCAACGATTGCGTGAAGAACAGCCGGGGCTTTTCGCGCTGGAGCAAGGCTTCCAACGCCACCACGTCCGGCCCATCGGACAGGCGCGGCACGCCCAGCATACGCACGCCCGCCAGCTTCAGCTTGCCAAACAAGGGGTAGTAGCCCGGGTTGTCCACCAGCACCGTCGCGCCAGGCGGCACGAAGTAGCGGATCACCAGGTCCATGGCTTCGTTCGCGCCATGCGTCAACACCATCTGCCGTGGCGCGACGCTTACCCCCACATCGCCCAGCTTGCGCACCAGGCTTTCACGCAGCGGCGCGTAGCCAAACCGGCTGCCGTAGCGGAACAAGGCGCCCAGCCCGGTGCGCACCACCTTTTGGTGATAGCGGTCCATGCGCATGTCGGCCAGCCATTCCACTGGCGGAAAGCCGTCCCCCACCTGCACCGCGTCGGGTTGGGTCTTGAGCTGTTCACGCATCAGCCACACGATATCCATGGCCCGGCTTAGCTGTCCGCTTTCCTCGTCCGCCGCCTTGCGGGCGAACTCGCCGTCCAGCACGAAGAAGCCGGCGCCCCGGCGGGGTTCCACCAGCCCCTGCGCCACCAGCATTTCAAAGGCCACGACCACCGTGTTCTTGGCATAGCGATGCAATTGCGACAGCTCCCGCAGGGACGGCAGCTTGTCGCCCGGGCGGTACACCCCGTCGGCGATCTGTTGGCCAATCAGCTTGGCCAGGCTTTCCGCGATGGGCGCGGCGCGCGGCCGCCTATTCGGTTTGCTTGCGTCTTCCATGCGTCGTTTTCTGCCCGATGACAGGCCAAAATTGGTGCAGTGCGATGGTACTGTTCGTTCAAACTGTACCTCTCAATAGCGGTACAGTTTACCTAGAATCAGGCCACTTAATTCTTATACGGAGACCTGCCATCGTGGCCGATTCACGCTTACCCAATTTCCGCGCGCTTAGCCCCGCGCAACGCCTGGCCGCGATTGCGGACGCCGCAGCGCTGACCCCTGAAGAACAGCAATTGCTGGCCCGGCCGGGCGCCCTGGGTCTGGACCGTGCCGACGGCATGATCGAAAACGTCATCGGCGCTTTCGAGCTGCCGCTGGGCGTGGCCGGCAACTTCCAGATCAATGGCCGCGATGTGCTGGTGCCGATGGCGGTGGAAGAGCCGTCCGTGGTGGCGGCGGCCTCCTACATGGCGAAGCTGGCGCGCGCGGGCGGCGGCTTCGAGACGTCCAGCACCCGTCCGCTGATGCGCGCCCAGGTCCAGGTGCTGGGCTTGACCGACCCGCAAGGCGCGCGGCTGGCGCTGCTGCGCGAACGCGAACGCATCGTGACGCTGGCCAACAGCCGCGACAAGGTACTGATCGGCCTGGGCGGCGGCTGCCAGGACATCGAAGTCCACGTATTCGCCGACACGCCGCGCGGCCCCATGATCGTGCTGCACCTGATCGTGGACGTCCGCGATGCGATGGGCGCCAACACCGTCAACACCATGGCCGAGGCCGTGGCGCCGCTGGTGGAAGCCATCACCGGCGGTTCGGTGCGCCTGCGCATCCTGTCCAACCTGGCCGACCTGCGGCTGGCCCGCGCCCGCGTGCGCCTGACGCCTGAAGTCCTGGATACCAAGGACCGCAGCGGCGCCGAGATCATCGAAGGCGTGCTGGACGCCTACACGTTTGCCGCAGTGGATCCCTACCGCGCCGCAACACACAACAAAGGCATCATGAACGGCATCGATCCGGTGATCGTCGCCACCGGCAACGACTGGCGCGCGGTGGAAGCCGGTGCGCACGCCTACGCCGCCCGCTCGGGCCGCTACACGTCGCTGACGCAATGGGAAAAAGATACGTCGGGCGCGCTGGTCGGCACGATTGAAATGCCGATGCCCGTGGGCCTGGTCGGCGGCGCGACGAAGACGCATCCGCTGGCTCGCCTGGCACTGAAGATCATGGACGTGCGCTCGGCCCAAGAGCTAGGTGAAGTGGCGGTTGCCGTGGGTCTGGCGCAGAATCTGGGCGCGTTGCGCGCGCTGGCCACTGAAGGCATCCAACGCGGCCACATGGCCCTGCACGCGCGCAACATCGCGCTGGTGGCAGGCGCAGTGGGCGCCGAAATCGACACCGTCGCCAAACGCATGGCAGCGGAGCAAGACGTCCGCACCGACCGCGCGCTGGCCTTGCTGGAGGAACTGCGGCAATCGCGATAAGCCCGGCCGGCCCAGGCCATGCAGGAAACGACATAAGAACAGAGGCGGCGCGGCCAGTCCGCGCCGCCCGATCCAAAGGAGAGAGACATGGACCCCAAACCCCCAGCGTCGTCCTGGCGCTTGGCTGAAGTCTGGAACGACACCGTGGACCTGCGTCAGTTGGCGTGGGCCATCGGCATCGGCATCACGATCAGCGTGGCCGGCTTCTATGCCGCCAGTCGCTGGCTGCGCGGCATGGTCGCGTCGCCGGAACTGGCGCACGCCTACGCCATGCTGGCGGGACTGGCCGGCTGCGTCCTCGCGGGCGTGATCTGCGCGCGCCTGTTCCCGCCCAAGCGTGAAGTCATCGAGCACACGTCCACCCACGATCCCGCCTGGCGTGCCGAGGTGCTGGCGGAATTGGCCGAGCAGCCCGGCGGCCTGGGCACATTGGCCGACCTGCCCGACGCCGTGGTGCGCGAACTGAAGGAACTGGACTTGTATGACCTATTCACCGAGCCGCCCGTGCCATCGCCGCAGTCCGCTGCGCAAGCCACGCCCGCCGGGCGTCAAGGCGTATCCAAGGAGGCCCTGGCATGAGCGATCCCATCCTGCTTGAACAAATCATGGTGGCAGCCGCCATGGGGCTGCTGGGCGCGGTGGTGTTCGCCGCCATCGGCCTGGTGTCGGGCACCGACGAGACCACCACGCTGGCGCCGCTGACCTTGCTGGTGGTGCTGCTGGGCGTCCCGCCCGCTGGCGTATTCACCTTCTTCCTGGCCGGCGCAGTGGCCAAGCACATGACGCACGCGGTGCCCACCGCCCTGCTGGGCATCCCCGGCGACACCTTGGCCACGCCGCTGCTGCAAGACGCGAACATGCTGCGCAAGCTGGGCGTGCCGCACATTGCGCTGCGCAAAATGGTGTCTGGCGCCATCGTGGCCGCCTTTGTGGCGGTGCCGCTGGCCGTGCTGTTCGCGGTCCTGCTGGCGCCGTTCGGCGCGGCCATCACCAAATCCGCGCCGTGGATCTTCCTGGCCGCGGCAGTGCTGATCGCCTATTTCTCGGCCGGACGCTGGGCGGCGGTAGCGCTGCTGGTGCCCTTCGTGGTGGTGATCATCGCGCTGCAAAGCCTGACGGCCAAGTACGGCGTCAAGCTCAGCATCAGCTATTTCCTGGGCATCGCCATCGGCCCGTTGATCGCAGACCTGTTCACGGTGATTTCCCCCATGGGACGCACGAAGATGATGCGGGAAAAAGTGCGCACCTTCTCGCTGGCCCCGGACGTCAAAGGCTGGTCGGGCTACTTCCCGAACCCGCTGAAAGTCATGGACCGCACGCAGACCCGCTGGACGCTGGCCACCGCCGCCATCTCCAGCGCGACCTTCGTCTTCAGCCCGGTGGCCATGACCGTGGTGCTGGGCGAACTGGTCGGCTCACGCATCAAGCACGCCTACCATCGGCTGACGACGGTGCTGTCGGCGCGCAACGGCGTCACCGAAGCCACCTACATCGCGGAAGCGCTGATTCCGCTGATTGCGTTCGGCCTGCCGCTCAGCCCCGTGGCTGCCGGCCCGGCCGCGCCGCTGTTCAATGCCCCGCCGCGCTTCACGGTGGACGCGGCCACCGGCCAGACGCACAACCTGCACAACCTGCTGAACCACTGGGAATTCCTGGGCTACGGCATGTTGGCCGTGCTGCTGGCGGCGGTGGTGTCGTACCCGTTCGCGATGAACTACGCGCGCCGCGCCGCGCTGTTCGTGTCGCGCAAGGTCAGCCACGAAGCCATCATCGCCACGTTCGTCGGCCTGATCATCGTGATCAGCATCTGGGAAGGCCAATTCCTGGGCCTGCTGGTGATTCTGACGATGGGTCTCTTTGGCGGGCTGCTGTCGCGCCTGTTCGGCTTCAACACCGGCGTCCAGTTCATGGGTTATTACACCGCCGTGCTGTCGGTGCCGGCCATCATCAAGCTGATGGCCTAGTACGCCCGCCGGGCGGTTCAATCCGGCAGCTCGGCCTCTAGAATCGCCCCGGTCGCGGATTCGGTCATCACCACCGAACCGCCGCCGGGGCGCACCGCCACATTGGTCACCGTGCTTGCGCCCAGCGGGCTTTTCAGAAAGTGCGTGACCTCGCCGCGCGCGTTCAACACGAAGACGCCCCCCAGACTGGCATGGGCCACCAGCAGACGGCCGTCCGGCGTCGTCGCCAGGCCATCCGGCCCGCTCGTGCCGAAGAACGTCCGGAACGCCCCCATCTTGGTGATCGATCCATCCGGCATCACCGGTGCGCGCCACACCTGATTGGCCCGCGTCACCGCCACGAACAACACCTTGGCTTCCGCATCCAAGGCAATGCCGTTGGGGCTGGGCGCATTGGCCAGCAGCAGGTCCAGCCGGCCGCTGTCGGCATCAAAGCGATAAACGCGCCCCTGCGGATCATGCAGCCCCGTTTGCCCCTGGTCGGTGAAATACAGCTGGCCAGCACGATCGAAGATCAGATCGTTCACGCCCTTGAAGGATTCGCTGTTGCGATGCCCCAGCACCGTTTCCACCCGGCCGCTGCCAATATCGCAACGCAGGATCCCGCGCTGGTAATCGGCCACCCACAAGCTGCCGTCCCGATGCAAGGCCAAGCCGTTGGGCCAACCGCCGGTGTTGGCAATCACATGCCAATCATGCATGCCGTCGACCCGAAAAATACGGCCATGCGGAATGTCCGTCACGTACAGCGCGCCCGCTGCGTCGAACACCGGCCCTTCCAGAAAGCAGTCAACGATATGCCCCGCCTTGTTGGCGTCGGCCCAGGCGCTGCGCTGCCTGAGCCGCAGGCTTTCCGGCAGCGTGGCAATGACGCGCGCGGGCACCACGACGGGCGGTTTGAAGTCCAGATTCCACATGGTCGCCGCCCCTATTCCGGCTTGATGCCGACACGTTTGCCCACGTCCGCCCACAGCGCCACCTGCTGCTGGACGTGGCCGCCAAATTCGCCCACCGTCATGGACCGGTGCTGCGCCCCTTGCCGCGCCATGTTCTCGCGCATGGCGGGGTCGCTCATCACTTGCGACACCAGGCGATTCATCTTGTCGACGATGGCGGGCGGCGTGCCCTTGGGCGCAGCCAGCCCGAACCAGTTCAACACCTGATACGTCGGCAGGCCTGCCTGGGCAAACGTCGGCACGTTGGGCAAGGTTGCCAGGCGAGCATCGCCGCTGACGGCAAGCGCACGCACGCGGCCGCCCTGCACCGGCGGAATGGCGGTGGGCGCCGCCGTCACCAGCACGTCGATCTGGCCGGCCATCACGTCCGCCAGCGCTGCGCCCGCGCCGCGATACGGAATATGCGTCAGCGAAATCCCCGCTTCGCTCTTGAACATCTCGGCCGCCAGATGCGTGGAACTGGCCTGGCCGCCAGAGCCATAGTTGAGCTTGCCAGGATGGGCGCGCGCATAGGTGATCAGTTGCTCCATGGTGGTGAAGGGCGACCTCTCCGGCACCAGCAGCACCAGCGGCGTTTCGATGATTTCGGCAACGTGGATCAGGTCGCTCTGATAGTCCCACGGCAGTTTCGAGAACAGCAGCGGCAGCATCGTATAGGTCGTGTCCGTCACCAGGAAGGTGCTGCCATCCGGCGCCGAACGCACGACTTCCTGCGTGGCGATCGTGCCGGACGCCCCCGTCTTGTTGTCGACGATGAATGTCTTGCCCGTCGCCTCCGACAGCTTCTGCGCGACCTGGCGCGCGGCGTAGTCGGTCGTTCCCCCTGGCGAATACGGCACCACCAGCCGCACGGGTTTGTCGGGCCAGGTGGCGGCGTCGCTGGCGGCGTGCGCCGGCAGGCAAGCGATGCCGATCGCGGCGGCGATCAGCAGTTGGGGCAAGGCGGCTGCGCGCCTGAAAAGCGGTGTCATGGTGTGGTCTCCTTTGGTTCTTCCTGCTGGCCGCCTCAAGCGGCAGTCTGGATGTTGGCCTCGCGGATCAGGCGGGCCCACTTCTTCTGTTCTTGCAGGATGTACTGCTGCGCGGCGTCGGGCGTGCCGCCCATCGCGGTGCTGCCTTCGGCGGTGAACAGTGCGATCGTGGCCGGATCGGCCAGCACTTTTTCCACCACGCCATTGACCGCCTGAATCACGTCCTGGGGCGTGCCCGCAGGCGCGACCAGTGCCTTCCAGTCCAGCGCCTCGAAGCCATCAAACCCGGATTCGGCCACGGTGGGCACATCGGGAAGAATGGGCAGACGCGCCCGGGCGGTGACGGCCAAGGGGCGCAGCACCTTGCCCTTGAGCATCTCCTGCGCGGCCTGCGGCGTGGCGAACATGTAGTCCGTGTTTTCGCCCAGCAAGTCATTCAAGGCCGGGGCGGCCCCTCGATACGGCACGTTCAGCACTTCAAACTTGGCCTGGTAGGCCAGCAGTTCCCCCGCAAGGTGGCCCACTGTGCCGGACCCGGCAAGCGCCTGCTTGATGGACCCTGGCGCGGCGCGCGCGTCTTTCACCAGATCAGCCAGCGTGTTCCACCGGGCGTTGGCCTTCACCACCAGCACCACGGGCAGCGACGCGATCAGCGCGACCGCCGCGAAATCCTTGGCGGCGTCGAAGGGCATCTTCGGCATCAAGGCCGGGTTGATGGCCAGGTTGGACGTCTGCCCCAAGCCCAGCATGAAGCCATCGGGCTTGGTCTTCGCCACATAGTCCAGGCCAATATTGCCGCCTGCGCCGGGACGGTTCTCGACCACGACCGACCAACCCGCCTCGCCCGTGATCTTGGCCGCGATGGCGCGGGCCACGGAATCCGTCCCGCCGCCCGGCGTGTACGGGACGATCAGGCGGATGGCCCGGCCATTGGGATAGCCAGCGGCGCTTTGCGCCCGCAACGGCAATGGCAGCGCCGCCGCGCAGAGGGCTGCGCCCAGGAATGAGCGTCGAGAGAGAGCGATCATGAGGGTTTGTCTCCTTGTGTAATGTGCCTTGCTTTCAAGGCCGCGATTTCATCGTCGCGATAGCCGGCGGCGCGCAAGAGCTCGTCGGTGTGTTCGCCCACGGCTGGTGGCTGTAGGCGGATGGGCGGTTGAACGCCGTCCAATGTCAACGGGGCCAACGGCACCCGCGTTTCCCGGCCATCCGGCAGCGTCACCGGCGCGAGTCCCCCCGTCGCCTTCAAATGCGGATCGTCGAAAAGTTGTTCAGGGCGGGTGATGGGCGCGAACGGCAGGCCTTCTTGTTCAAACCGCGCGGCCAGCTCGGCTGCGGGGTAGCTGGCCAGATGCGATCGCAACTGCGGCATCAGCCAATCACGGGCCAACACGCGATCGTTGTTTGTCTTCAGGCGCGGGTCCGCCAACCAGTCCGCCAAACCGAAGGCGCGGCAGAAGATGTCCCATTGCTTGTCACTGACGACAGCCAGGAACACCTGTTCGCCGTCCTTGACGGTAAACACGTCGTACACCGCCCAGGCCGAAATTCGGCTGGGCATGGGGGCTGGCGCATGGCCCGTCATGGCGTGCTGCATCATGTGCTGGCCCACCAGGAAGACGTTGTTTTCAAACAGCGACGCCTGCACTTGCGTGCCCACGCCGGTATGTTCGCGCTGCGCCAATGCCGCCATCGCGCCCAGGGCCCCGAACATGCCACCCATGATGTCATTGACGCTGGCGCCCGCACGCAGCGGATCACCGGGACGGCCCGTCATATAGGCCAGGCCGCCCATCATCTGCACGACCTCGTCCAGCGCCGTGCGGTTCTCATACGGACCCGGCAGAAACCCCTTGTGGCTGACATAGATCAGCCGGGGGTTGCGTGCCTTCAACGCGGCGTAACCCAGGCCCAGCTTGTCCATCACGCCGGACTTGAAGTTTTCGCTGACCACATCGGCCGAATCGATCAGGCGCAAGGCGGCCTCGATCCCTTCGGGCTGTTTCAGGTCCAGCGCAATGCTCTTCTTATTGCGGTTGAACATGGGGAAGAAACCCGCGCCAGACCCCAGCAGCCTGCGCGTGGAATCGCCCCCTATCGGTTCGACCTTGATGACTTCCGCGCCCAGATCCGCCAGCAACATGCCGCAGGTGGGGCCCATCACCATGTGGGTGAATTCGATGACGCGGATGCCTTCGTAGGGAAGGCGGGACGGGGAACGGCTGGGCATGTAAGACACCTTCGGAATGAGTGGATCGACGCTGCGAGGCAGAATTCAGGCAAAGGGCCCTCCGCAGCGGGGGCCTGAAGGCGCCCTGCCGCATTGGCATCGCTATCGGTAAAGCGTGGTGGCTAGCGGGACGGCGTAAAGCCCTTGGGCAGCCCTGCGTCCGGCGTCATGCCGTACAGCGGCTCGCCCGGCAGGCCAGCGGCAAGCGGCGTCCGCGCCGCAATGATTTTTTCCAGCGAAATCCCGGTGGCGACGCCCATGGCCTCGAACATGAACACCAGGTCTTCCGTGACGACATTGCCTGACGCGCCCGGCGCATACGGACAGCCGCCCAACCCGCCCAGCGAACTGTCGAAGGTGCGCACGCCTTCGTCCCAGGCAGCCAGGCAGTTGGCCAGGCCCAGCCCCCGCGTGTTGTGCATGTGAGCGGCGCCAGCCTTGGCCCCAAGTTCGCTGCGCAGGCGCCGGAACAGGCGGCGCACCTGGGCGGGGTTGGCGTAGCCCACCGTGTCCGACAAGCCGGACTCGTCCGCGCCCGCCTCCGCGCACATCAGCGCCAGCCGGATCACCTCGTCTTCAGGCACCAGCCCCTGCAAGGTGCAGCCGAAGGCCGTCGAAATGCCGGCTTCGATCTTGACGCCGGGCGCCATGTCATCGCGCAACTGCACAATGGCGCGCACTTCTTCCACCATCTCTTCCGGCGTCTTGCGCACATTGGCCAGCGAATGGGCGCGGCTGGCGGAAACCGGCAGGGTCAGCTTGTGGGCGCCCGCACGCAGCGCGGCCTCGGCGCCGCGCAGATTGGGCACCAGCGCCATGACCGTCACACCGGGATGCCGGACGGCATGGGCGACCACATCGGCCGCGTCCGCCATCTGCGGCAGCAGGCGTGCGGGCACAAACGATGCCACTTCAATTTCACGCACGCCGGCCGCGACCAGCGCATCAATCCACTTGAACTTGTCGGCGGTCGGCATCGTGGCCTTGACCGATTGCAGCCCATCACGTGGCCCGACTTCGCTGATCAGGACATCCGCTGGGATCGGGGTGTCTTGCGTCATGATTACGTCTCCGCTATATTCTATCTAATAGAATGATGTTCTTTAGAATAGAATTTAATGCGAACCAGAAATCGCTGTCAAGCGCGTTTTGGAACGTTCCCCCGGGCGCCCGCCGGGCCTGTGCCTACAATGAGCACCAATCGTTCTAAAAGATGGAATATGCCGACTGATTTCCACCGCGCCGTCCGGGCTGGCCATGCCGCGTAAAGCCATCACCGAATCCGTCGCCGACGCCGATGCCGCCGAAGGCGGCGTCGCGGCGGTCGACCGGGCAATGAGCCTGATGTCGGTGTTCACCCCTGCCGACCAGACCCTGTCGCTGGGCGAGTTGGCCGAACGCACGCGCCTCTACAAAAGCACCGTGCTGCGCCTGCTGGCCTCGCTTGAGCATGCGCAGTGGATACGCCGCCTGGATGACGGCCGCTACGCGCTGGGCCCGGAAGTGGCCCGTCTGCACAGCATCTATTCGGCGTCGTTTTCGCTGGAACATGTGGTCTTGCCCGCGCTGCGGGAACTGGTGGCCGCAACTGGCGAAAGCGCGGCCTATCACGTGCGCCAGGGCGATGCCCGACTTTGCCTGTATCGCGTCGATTCCCCGCACCCGGTGCGCGACCACATCCGGGCCGGTGACCTGCTGCCGCTGGAACGCGGCAGCGGCGGACGTGTGCTGACGGCCTATGACGACATCCTGGGCCGGGCGCCCGGCCCGGACCAGGCGCTGTACGCGCGCATCCGCCAAGACGGCTATTTCGCCGCGATGGGCGACCGGCTGAGCGAAGTGGCGGGCATTTCCGCCCCGGTCTTCCTGCTGTCGGGCGGCATCGCGGCCGCGGTGACACTGACGGCGCCCGCGCACCGTTACAACCCCGACCACCTTGCGCCCGTGCTACAGGCCGCGCGCCGGCTGACGGGCCACGTCGGCTGAGCGCCATCGCACCGCCATTGCCCGGCCGCTTGATCCCGCGCAAGGCAGCCCGTCACCCCTTGCTCTAGCCTCTGTCCACTTGACCAGAGGAAAGACTCAACATGACGTGGTTCAAATCACTCAAACTCGCCGGACGCGAATTGCTGCCCATCGTTCAGGGCGGCATGGGCGTCGGCGTGTCCGCCCACCGTCTGGCCGGCGCCGTCGCCAGCCAGAACGCGGTAGGCACCATTGCCAGCATCGATTTGCGCCATCACCATCCGGATCTGCTGGAAAAAACCGAGAAGTGCCATGACCGCGAGGTCATCGACAACGCCAACCTGGAAGCGCTGGACCGCGAAGTACGCGCCGCGCTGGACACCGCGCAAGGGCGCGGCCTGGTCGCCGTGAACGTGATGAAGGCCGTACGCGGCCACCCTGCCCTGGTGCGCCAGGCCTGCGAAAGCGGCGCGCAAGCCATCGTGATGGGCGCTGGCCTGCCCATGGATCTGCCTGAAATGACGGCGGATTTTCCCAAGGTGGCCCTGGTCCCAATTCTGTCTGAAGCGCGCGGCGTGGCCGTCGTGCTGAAAAAGTGGATGAAGAAAGGCAAGCTGGCCGACGCCGTGGTCATCGAACACCCCGGCCATGCCGGCGGGCACCTGGGCGCGGCCCGCCTGGACGACATTCACGATGAACGCTTCGATTTCAAGCGCGTGCTGGCGGAATGCCACGCCCTTTTTGACGAGCTGCAACTGGGCCAGGACGCCCCGCGCCTGATCGTCGCCGGAGGGGTTGGCAGCCATGACCAAGTGCGTCATTGGCTGGCCAACGGCGCGGATGGCGTCCAGGTGGGCACCGCGTTCGCCGTCACCCATGAAGGCGACGCGCACGAGAACTTCAAGCGCGTGTTGATGGACGCGGACCCGGCCGAACTGGCTGAATTCACCAGCGTCGCCGGGTTGCCCGCGCGCGCCGTGGCCACGCCTTGGCTGACCCGCTACCTGCGCCAGGAAAAGACGCTGCAAGCCAGCACGCGCTGCGATCCGCGACGTTGCAGCCAACGCATGGACTGCCTGACGCAATGCGGTTTGCGCGACGGCCTGTCGCGCTTCGGTCAGTTCTGCATTGATTTGAAGCTGGCCGCCGCCCTGCGCGGCGAGGTCAGCCGCGGCCTGTTCTTCCGCGGCGCCTCCAAGCTGCCGTTCGGCGGCGCCATGCGTTCGGTGCGCGAACTGATGGACTACTTGCTGCACGGGCAGATGCCCGCCGCAGCCTGACGCACCGCGTCAGCGCGCCGCCGACAATTCAAACTGGAACACCGCGCCGTGCTCGGCGCGTTCCACCAGCCGGATCTCGCTCTGGTGCAATTGCAGGATGCGCTGCACGATCACCAACCCCAGGCCGCCGCCGTCGCGCGGCCCACGGTTCAGGGCGGATGCGCGAGTAAACAGGCCGGCGCGCAGTTCTGGGGGAATCCCTTTGCCTGAATCGCTGACCTGTACCTGCACCCGGCTCTGCGCCACGCCCAGTTGCAGTTCGATCCGGCCGCCCGGCGGGCTATGCCGGATGGCGTTATCCAGCAGATTGGTCAGCACGCGCTCGATCAGCCCCAAATCCGCCCGCACCAGCGGTAGCGCCTGGGGAATGTCGGTGGTCAGTTGCTGCTGGCGCGCTTCAGCGGCCAACTCGAATTTCTGAAGCACGTCCTGCACCAATTCCGGCAGCGAAAACGTTTCGGGTTCCAGCCGCACCAGGCCAGACTCCAGCCGTGCCAGTTCAAACAATTCCTGCGCCAGACGGCCCACCTTGCGGCTTTGCGCCAGCGCAATATCCAGATAGCGGCGGCGTTCGCTGGCATCCAGCGTTTCGTCCTTCAACCGCAACGTTTCCAGGTAGCCATGCAGCGAGGTCAGTGGCGTGCGCAGATCGTGCGAGATATTGGCGACCAAATCCCGCCGCTGCTGATCTTGCCGCGTCAATTCGCGCCATTGCTCGGAAATCCGCCGGCCCATCTGCACAAAACTGCGCCGCAGCACCGAGATCTCGTCTCCGTTGCGATCCGATGCGTCGCCGGGACGCTCCAGCGCGGCCAACGCCTGGCCGTCATCGCCGTCAAACGCGCTTACCGCGCGCGTCAGGCCGCGCAGCGGTCGCGTGATCAGGGCAAACGCCGTCAAGCCAGCCACCAGGCCCAACAGCGCCACCAGCGCAATCGACCAGAGCGTCGTGCGCAAGACGGAACTCCGCGACACGGACATCGCCAACGCATCGTGCGCCTGCCCTTGCAGCACCACGTAGACGTAGCCCTTGTCCTGCCCGGCCACGCGCACCGGCGCCGCGCTGAACACCTTTTGCGCTTCGATGTTGCGCGGGTCGTCGCCCACGATGGGCAGCATCCCGCCCGCCAACAGGCGCTTGACCGGTTCCAGGTCCACGCGATCCCGCTTGATCTGGCCAGCCGGCGCGGCATCACCCACGATGCGTCCATCGTTGGACAGCAGGTAGACCTCCACGGCAGGGTTCACCGCCATCAGCATGTCGAACAACGAACGCACCGCGTCCGGCTTCCAGCCATTGGTGTCCATCAGTTCCGTCGTGCCGGCGATATGCTGCGCCAGCCCGCTGGACAGACGCTGCACGACCTCTTGCTCATAGCGCGAATTGGCGGCGATCTGCAACCACGCCGATGCGCCGCAGCAAGCCAGCAACAGCAGCGCAAACACCCCGGACAAGCGTTGGGACAAGGTAAAGCGGTTCATGATGCGGCTCCCGCGCCGCCCGGCCCCGCCGCGAACTTGTAGCCCCTGCCCCAGACGGTCAGGATGCGCTGCGGGTTGGACGGGTCGGCTTCGATCTTGGTGCGCAAGCGGTTGATATGCGTATTCACGGTGTGTTCATAGCCTTCGTGCTGATACCCCCAGACGTGGTTCAGCAGATCCATCCGCGAAAAAACCTTGTCGGGATGTCGCGCAAAAAAATGCAGAAGATCGAACTCGCGCGGCGTCAGGTCCAACCGGCGTTCGTCGATATCCACCGTGCGGGCAACGGGGTCGATGGAAATCCCGTGCACCGCCAAGCTGCCCGCGTCGATCCGCGCATTGCGTTCCACGGCGTCACTGCGGCGCAGCAGCGCCCGCACGCGCGCCACCAGTTCCAGCATGGAAAACGGCTTGGCCAGGTAATCGTCCGCGCCCAGTTCCAGGCCCAGGATGCGGTGCACTTCGCTGGACCTCGCGCTGGTGATGATGATGGGGGTGTAGCGCGCCATGGCGCGCGCCCGTTTGCAGATCTCCAGGCCGTCGATGCCGGGCAGCATCAAATCCAGGACCAGTGCGTCCCAGCTGCCCTCTTCCAGCCGCCGCATGCCTTCGTTGCCATCGGCGGCGTGTTCGACCGCATAGCCTTCGTCGCGCAGGTGCAAGCGCAGCAATTCGGCGATATGGGCGTCGTCTTCAACAATCAGCACGCGGCGGGGCGTATCCATAGGGGGGCTCGGGCCAGTTCAGTACCGCCATTGTCGCCAATCCGGGGCGGCGGAGTTATCACAATTATTTTAAGTTTGCGTGAGGACTTCGATATCGGCCCCGGGGAAGAATGGCTCCAACGACAAAACGCCCCGGAGACCCGCCATGTTGGCAAGCCCCGCAAGTCACGATACACCGGCCGCCCCCCGCCCGGCCGGCGTTATCCATCCAGGCTGGCTGCGGGTCATGCACTGGATCAACGCGCTGGCCGTGGTGATCATGGTGATGAGTGGCTGGCGCGTCTATAACGCCTCGCCGTTCTTCGATTTCACCTTCCCGAAAGACATCACGCTGGGCGGCTGGCTGGGCGGCGCCTTGCAATGGCACTTTGCCGGCATGTGGCTGCTGTTCGCCAATGGCCTGCTGTACCTGGCCCTGAACGTGGCCACCGGCCGCCTCTGGCGCAAATTCTTCCCCGTCGGCCCCCGCGGCATCGCCGCCGACCTGGGCGCCGCCCTGCGCGGCAAGCTGTCCCACGACGACCTGCGCCATTACAACCAGGTGCAGAAACTGGCCTACCTGTTCGTCATGGTCGACATCGTGGTGCTGGTGCTGTCCGGGCTGGTGTTGTGGAAGTCCGTGCAATTCGACCTGCTGCGCGAACTGCTGGGCGGCTACGAATTCGCGCGGCGCATCCATTTCTTCGCCATGGCGCTGCTGGTGGCGTTCGTGGTGGTCCATCTGGTGATGGTAGCGCTGGTTCCCCGCAGCCTGATCGCCATGATCCGCGGCAAATAAGGAGCCTTCCGTGAGCCAGAAAAGACGTTTGTCGCTGTTGGGCCTGGACGGCCCGGCCATCCTGCAAGAAGCCAAGAACCTGTTGGCCAAGCGCGTGGAACATCCCACACGCCGGACGTTCCTGCGCAACAGTCTGACGCTGGGCGGATTGGCAATGCTGTCCGGTTGCTCCTTGTCCGACGATGAAAACGTCGAAAAGGCGCTGACCACCGTGTCCCGGTTCAACGACCGCGTGCAAGGTTGGCTCTTCGACCCCAACAAGCTGGCGCCGACCTACCCGGAATCGATGATCACGCGGCCCTTCCCGTTCAACGCCTATTACGGCATCGACGAGGTCCGCCACGTCGAAGAAGAGTCGTTCCGCCTGGAAGTCACCGGCATGGTGGCCGACAAGCGCCAATGGCGGCTGGAGGAACTGCGCGCCATGGCCCAGATCGACCAGGTCACGCGGCACATCTGCGTGGAAGGCTGGAGCGCCATTGGCAAATGGGGCGGCGTGCCGTTCTCGACTTTCCTGAAGCGCGTGGGCGCCGACCTGACCGCGAAATACGTGGGCTTCAAGTGCTCGGACGACTACTACACCAGCATCGACATGCCCACGGCGCTGCACCCACAGACCATCTTGGCGTTGACCTATGACGGCAAGACCTTGCCACCCGAATACGGCTTTCCCATGAAGCTGCGTATGCCCACCAAGCTTGGCTACAAGAACCCCAAGCACATCAGGGCGATTTTCGTCACCAACACCTACCCAGGCGGTTACTGGGAGGACCAGGGCTACAACTGGTTCGGCGGAAGCTAGGTGAAAAAACTGTCTTACCCCTCTCATCAAAGGAACGCATCATGAAGAAACTCACCACCGCCGCTTTTTCCCTGTGCCTGGCTTTTGGCGCCGTGGCTGCCCATGCCGCCGACACCATGAGCAAGGATGGAATGGCCAAGGATTCGATGTCCAAGGACAGCATGTCGAAGGATGGAATGTCCAAGGGCGGCATGGCCAAGGACGGCATGGCGAAAGACGGCATGGCCAAGGATGGCATGTCCAAGGATGGCATGTCGCATGACGGCATGAAGAAGGATTCCATGTCGAAAGACGGCATGTCCAAGGACGGCATGTCGAAAGACAACATGTCCAAGGATGGAATGTCCAAGGGCGGCATGTCCAAGGACAGCATGTCGAAGTAAGCCTCGCACGAATCGCCGGCAGGCGGTACCCGCGGCGCGGGTCCGCCGCCCCTTGGTCCCTTGACGGAGCCACGCCATGAGATTGAATCGCAGACATTTCCTGAGCCTGGGCGGCGTTGCCACCCTGGCCGCCGGCCTGGCCCCGTTGCTGGCCGCGCGCAGCGCGCCGCCGGCCGCCTCGTTCCCCTACGCCTTGACCGATGCGCAGTGGCGCGCGCGCCTGACACCCACGCAATTCGACGTACTGCGCCGCGAAGGCACCGAACGCCCCTACACCAGCCCGCTGAACGACGAACACCGCAAGGGCACGTTCTCATGCGCGGGCTGCGACCAGAAATTGTTCTCCTCAGACACCAAATTCGACAGCGGCACCGGCTGGCCCAGTTTCTGGCAACCCCTGACCGCCGCCGTCGGCGAAACCCGCGACAGCAGCTTCGGCATGGTCCGCACCGCGGTCCACTGCGCCAATTGCGGCGGCCACCTGGGCCATGTCTTCGATGACGGCCCCCGCCCGACCGGACTGCGCTATTGCATGAACGGCGTCGCGATGACGTTCGCGCCCCAGGCCTGACCCCTTCCCTATCAGGACCCCGACATCATGAACTACCCGTTCCGCAACCTCTGCGCCAGCCTAGCCGCCGCCTGCGGCCTGTTGGGCGCGGGCGGTGCCCAAGCCGCTGAATCCGCCTTCATCATTCCGCCACCTGCCGTCGACCAGGCCAAAGACGCGGCCCAGCAAGAAAAGGCCGTCATCGCCGGCGGCTGCTTCTGGGGCGTGCAAGCCGTGTTCCAGCACGTGAAAGGCGTGTCGAGCGCCGTCTCCGGCTATGCCGGCGGCAAGGAAAACACCGCCAACTACGACACCGTCAGCAGCGGACGCACCGGCCACGCTGAAGCCGTCGAAATCACCTATGACCCGAAGCAGGTCAGCTACGGCCAGCTGTTGCAGATCTACTTCTCGGTGGCGCACGACCCGACCCAGCTGAACCGCCAAGGCCCGGACAGCGGCACTCAATACCGCTCAACCGTCTTCCCCGCCAACGACGGCCAGCGCAAGGTAGCCGAAGCCTATATCGCGCAGTTGAACCAGGCGCGGGTCTATCCCAAGGCCATGGCCACCACCGTGGAGCCGCTGCAAGCCTTCTACCCGGCCGAGGGTTACCACCAGGACTATCTGGTGCGCCATCCGTACAGCATGTACATCATGGTGAACGACATCCCCAAGGTGGAAAACCTGGCGAAGACCTTCCCGGATCGGTATCGCGATAAGCCTGTTTTGGTTAATCCGTAGTTTCGGCGCAATGCCAAACCGCCCCGGCCGTCATGGTCTGGGCGGTTTTTTTTTGGGTAAGGTGTCAAACTGCCATATCGTCTTGAAATTGCAGTCTGACACCTTATTCCCACGACCTGGCAGCACCCGCGTAGGCCTTCCGCCTGATCTCTTGACATCCCGACTATGGTCGCATCCACTCTCGTCGCCATGCTGTGTGCACACCTGCTGTGCTTCTCTGGCATGTTTTTACTCATTAGTCGTCGCCTGCCTGGCAACAGGATGGGGATGGATTTTTTTGCCGTGGGCAATCTCTTGCTGGCGCTGGCCTATATCCTGCAACTGGTTGAAGGGGGCCCGGCATGGAGCGTGATGAGCGTCATCAACCACACCCTCACGCTGGCCGCCCCAATCGCCTACTGGCTCGGCGCCATGCGATTTTTTGGGCATCAGGTTCGGTTGTGGCGCACATTGGTTCTATTTTCCGTGGCCTATGGCATTGCGCAATGGCTGGTGCAGTGGAGCGCTGGGCCTGCCGCACGTTACGCAATGCTGGCGGCGATGGCGACCCTGCTTTTCTTTGCCATGACAATAACCGTGATCTATGGCGTGCGCACGTTTGCAAAAGATCTGTATGGAGAGATGGTCTTCTTTGCGTTTCTGATTGGCGGGATCTGTATTCTCAACGCGCTGAAGTTCTTGAAAATCGTGGATGATGGCTTGGATGCGCTGCACATGGACAGCCGCTTTCAAATGATCTTCTACATCTACATGTCAACCCTGGCCACCATCGTGCCACCCTCCATCGTCTGGCTCGTGCTCCGACGGCTGACGGATAGCCTGCGCGACATGGCGGCGCGTGATCCCATGACAGACCTGCTCAATCGCAGAGGTCTTCTGGATGCCCTGAAACGGTATTTCAATAGCCGGAACGCCGCGCCTGCTTACCTGCTGCTGTTGGATGTCGACCATTTCAAGAAAATCAACGATACCCATGGGCACCAGGCCGGCGATGAAGTCATATGCCAAGTTGCAGATTTACTGCGCTCCACAGTGCGTCGCGGCGACCTGACGGGTCGTATTGGTGGAGAAGAGTTTGTGGCCATCATCCTGGAAACCGATGGTGAGGGCGTCATGCTCCTGGCAGAGCGCCTGCGTGCCAACGTTGAAAGCCAAGCGATCAACGTTGCCGATTCGGATAATTCGCTGCGCTGCACGGTCACCATAGGCATTTCACCGCCTTTCCATGGCGCGCATGGCCTGGAGAGCGCACTTCGGCAAGCCGATTCCGCTCTCTACAAAGGAAAATCGGCTGGACGCAATCGGATCGAATTCGCCGATTTCTCTGACGACATATCGGCTGAGTATCCTGAATCAGGAGTGCCAACTGCGGTCGACGCCGCCTCGGCATGCCGCATGACTCACTCTGCGTAAGCCCAGCGTAACCCCAACCCACCAACTTCATCTGACTGCGCTATGCCTCAACCACAACGTGTTGCTCTTGTCACTGGGTCTACTTCAGGTATTGGAGAGGCGATAGCGCGCCGACTGTCTCGGGATGGCTATGCTGTCGTTTTGCATTCGCGCAATTCCGTGGATGTCGGAATCTCCATGGCGCGCGAGCTGGGTTTGGCCACTTATGTGCAAGCAGATCTCGCTGAAGATGCAGACCGGATACGACTGGTGAAAGAAGCTGTCGCGCAGTGGGGCCGTCTGGACGTCGTCGTGAACAATGCGGGAATCAGCCGTGTGATTCCCCATGCCGACATGGCAGCTGCTACGCCCGACTTATGGCGCGAGCTGCATGAGATCAATGTCATTGCCCCGTTTCGTATCGTTGCAGAAGCTGAGGCCGCACTGCGCGCATCGGCTGCTACCGGAGTGCCTGCTTGCGTGATTAATGTGAGTTCGCACGCAGGCGTTCGTCCGAAAGGGGCTTCTATCCCATATGCCGCCACGAAGGCGGCGCTAAATCATGTCACGCGCTTGCTCGCGATCTCACTGGCGCCAGACATTCGCGTGAATGCCGTCGCTCCTGGGCTTGTCGATACGCCATTGACCGCAAGCTGGACGCAGGCTCGGCAATTATGGCGCGAGCGTGCGCCGATGCGGCGGGCCGCAAGCCCCGAAGATATTGCGCAAGCAGTTTCAATGCTTATTCAATCCAACTATCTGACGGGCGAAATCCTGCTTTCTGATGGCGGGTTGAATCTCACATAACTCGTGAGCCTGACCTTGCTGCGAACCGCAGCGCCCAAAGATCGCCAGGCCCATTCGGATGCGCCCTAGCGCCCGCCCACCTTGCTCAACATGTCGATTCGTCTCTGATGGCGTGCACCCTCAAAGGACGAGTTCAGGAAAGCGCTGACACATTCACGCGCCACATCAAAGCCGATGATTCTGCTTCCAGAAATAAGGTATCAGACTGCCATTCCAACATAATATTGCAGTCTGGCACCTTACCGATATACCTGCCCGCTGCTGGTACAGCTTCAATCTAGTGAGCGGCGTCGTGCGGATGGTCTTTATTTATTCAGCAGAGTCGCCATGCGCATCCTTGAGAAGCTCCAGGATAAACTCTTCGTGTTTTTCTAGCTCTGCCTTGGTCAACCGGAGTTTGTAGCGCCGCTCTCTTGAATTGTATTCAAGGACATCCAAGCCCGCCGCTTCGATCTTCGATTCAATACCCTCATCGCGGGGTAGCCGAAGCTCCAATCTTAGCCAGTCCTTCTTCGGTTTAAGGACGGCGAAATTATCAGAACTTCCGTTTTGGTCAGCAAGACCAATATAAAATTTATTATATTTTAGAGAAAGCAGAGGATCGAATGTTCTGATCAATTTAAGAATTTCATCTGCCAAACCAACGGTGGCTTTAGTTGCGCGCTTTTCCCAATAGGCACGATCAGTGCTCTCTGCAACTTCCTCGTCTTCGTCAACTAGCCCCAACGTCCGCTCATCTAGAACGGTCGTGAATATTAGCGAAACATTATTTTTGACTTGAAGTGCGCTTACCTTGATCGCGATCAAGGGGATGAACCCATTGAAGAGGTTTACGACATTCAAAAATCTGCTTGTTATATCTTCCGCCACTATTACGGCAGTGTGTTCGTATTGCGGATATCGCTTTCGTTCAATGTCCCAATATTCAATAGTGCGAATTATGTGGGATTCGTCCGTTTTTCCCAGTTGAATTTCGATCTCGTATCGGCGGTTGGATTCTGCATCTTGGCAGAGAATATCAAGTCGACCCGCTCCGCTATGGGCGCGTTCCTTGTCTTTCAATACGAGGTCGCCGAGACCCAGGATAGAGGGATCCTCGGCGATTCGATCCTGAAGCCAACGTTCATTGAACTCGGGGTGCCGTTTCAAGGATATTGATTCTGGCCTAATGTATGCCAATTCTGTTTTTTCGCTCATCGTCTTTGTTGGTTTTTTTAATCACACCGCACAGCTCGACGCTGCATGCGTCGTATAACGGCACCTACAGGCAATAGCTTAAGCGCGTATAGGTATGGCCCCACCACCCTTAAGAGCGAAGTTATTAAGGTGTCAGACTGCAATACCGCCAAATTGCAGTCTGACACCTTATTCATCATAGCCTGCGGAGCCAGGGAAATTGCCCTGGACACCGCCGAGCCAGCCACACATTTGCAAGCATGGTATGCCTCTCGCGGCTATCGACCGATCGAGTCTGCACAGTGGGCGCATACCAATTATCGAAGCATCATCATGAGCAAGCCGCTAGGCTTGTCCAGCTAAGCCCAGGGCACAGGTTATTAGCGGTCAAATGCGGCTTGCAGCGCTTCCTTGCTGCTCTGCCCCTGATGCAGCATGAGCATCAGCAGAAGCCGGGCTTTCTGGGGATTGAGGTCCCCTGCCATGACCGCGCCCGCATCAAAGGTGGTTTTCCCGCCGCCCGGGAAACCGTAGACCGGCATCGTGCGTCCGTTGGGCACGCGGGTCGCAATGACCACCGGCACATTCTTGCCCAGCGCGTATTTGACGGCCTCGAACATTGAGACGTTCATATTGCCCATGCCCACCGCCTGAACCACGATGCCCTTCGCTCCTTGATCCACCGCGTAGCGCAGCAGGTCGCCATCGGCGCCACCGAACATCGGCAGGATTTCCACACGCGGCATCTCGCCGCTACCGATGTCGATATGTTGGCGGCGCAGGGGCGTCCGCGAGAATTGCACGCGATCCGACCAGACTTCCCCCAGAAAACCGAAATCACCCGACTTGAAGGTCTCGACATCGGCAGTATGGGTCTTGGTTGCGGTACGCGCTGCGTTGATCTGGTTGTTCATCGCCACCATCACGCCTTTTCCCTTGGCCTCTGGCGTCGTGGCGATCCGAATCGCGTTGAGCAGGTTGCGGGGTCCGTCGAAGTCTGGCGAAGACGCATTGCGCTGGGCACCGATCAGGATCACCGGTTTGTCGGACTTCACGGTCAAATCAAGCCAATACGCAGTCTCTTCCATGGTGTCGGTGCCATGCGCGATCACCACGCCCGCCACCTCTGGCCGGGCCAAGGCGTCATCAACTGCCTTCGTCAGCCGCGTCCACCATTTGGGCTCGACGTAGTTTGCCGACATGGCAGAGAAGTTATTGACTTCGATGCGCGCGTATTTGGCGGCGTCGGGCACCGTCTGCATGAGATCGTCGCCAGAGATGGCGGGAACCACCCCTTTGGTGACCGGATCCACCTTCATCGCAATCGTGCCGCCCGTGGCAATGAATTGCACAACAGGCAGGTCTGCGGCCATCGCGCCGGCCGACATTGCACACAAGGTAAACAGCGAGAAAATTCGTAGTCGCAGATTCATGGGACGATTCCGGAGGGGTGAACGAAAGGCCATTCTAGTCAGACTGCCGCCGGATGCGCTGCGCCGGGCTTGTTTTTTTGGCCGCGGCGCCATGCAAAACCGCCCGGGCCATCACGGCCAGGGCGGCTATTTTCCACGCGCCGGAATCAATGCCCCGTCGAGTCGCCTTGCCGGCTGGCTTCAAACAGGAACCAGGTGCGCCGCTCGGTTTCGTCGATCCAGTTCTCAATCAGGCTGGAACTGGCGATGTCACGGTGTTCGTCGGTGATGTTGTGGGCTTCGCGCAGCGACGCCGCCAGCACCTTGTTGTCTTCGCGCAGCTCGGCCAGCATGTCCAGCGGCTGAACATAATCGGCGTCGTTGTCCGAAATCCGCTGCATGCGTGAGATGTGCCCGATCGAACGCAGCGTGGTGCCGCCAATTTTGCGGATGCGTTCCGCAAGAGGATCCGTCATGGCGAAAAGCTGGTCGCCCTGCTCGTCCAGCAGCAGGTGGTAATCGCGGAAGTGCGGCCCGCTGACGTGCCAATGGAAATTCTTGGTTTTCAGGTACAGCGCGAATACATCGGCCAGTATCTGGTTGAGCGCGGCGGAGATGTCGCGGGTGGCGGCGGCCGCCAGATCGGTCGGCGTTGCCAGCGGAAGTTTGCGCCGCTCTTTCAGCGTCTTGGTGGTCTTCTCATTCAGTTTCTTGGCCATGAATTGCCGCTCCTTGGAATGATAGAAAGTACGCAGTCGCGGCATGGACCAGGCCATGCGCGATACCCAAGGGTAATCCCGCAAGCAGGCATTTGCCAATGCCTCCTGTCAATGGATGGCCCATTGAACGCAAGGCGAGCCATCCGCTATACATCCTTCAGTGCAAACCTCGGCCCCCGCAGGGAAGGAGTATGCTACGCGCCTTCGTCTCAGCCAGATTCACACCATCGCTATGCGCGGCAATCCCGACGCCAGACAAGGCGCCATCGCGTTGCACGGGTTCTACTTCCTGTATTACGGTCTTCAGGGCGTCAGCATCCCTTTCCTGCCCTTATGGTTCGCCAGCCGTGGCCTGGACCCCGCCGTCATCGGGCTGATCGTTGCCACCTCTTTCCTGCCCAAGATCCTGTCGACACCGGTCGTGGCCCATCTGGCCGACCAAAGCGGCCGCGCACATGCGTTGATCGCATCGGCGCTGGCAGCGTCCCTGGTGTTGTTCATCTGTTATCCGTTTTCGCAGACGCCGGCTTGGCTGCTGGCCATCACCTTGCTGCTGAACGCCGTCTTTCCCGCCGTGCTGCCGCTGATGGACCGCATGGCCATTGCCAGCGGCCGGGCGCAAGGCAATTCCTATACCGTCATGCGGGCGTGCGGATCATTGGGTTTCGCGGTCGTCACGGTTGTCGGGGGCTATCTGATCAAGACCTTCGACGCCGACTGGGTGATGTGGTTGTCGATCTTGCTGATCATCGCGTGCCTGGCCTGCGTGCGCCTGCTGCCGCAAGCCGCCCGTCCCGCCGCCGATGCGGCGCCCGTGGAGGCCGTGCGGCTGCCCATGCTGGCGGTGCTGCGCGACCGGCCGTTGCTGATGTGCATCGCGGCGGCCTCGCTGGTCCAGGCCAGCAACGGCTTTCTGTATTCCTATTCGACGCTCTACTGGACGGCCAGCGGCCTGTCCACCGCGCTGATCTCATTGCTGTGGGTGGTGGGTGTCAGCAGCGAAGTGCTGTTTTTCTTCCTGGCACCCAAGGTGCTGGCCCGAACCGGCGCGCAATGGCTGATCCTGGTGTCGGCGGTCATGACGGCGATCCGCTGGGCGGGCCTGTCCGCCACCACCGACCCGGCGTTGATCGCCGCGCTGCAACTGCTACAGTGCTTCACCCTGGCCGGCAACAACGCTGCAATCATGTGGTACATCACGCGCCATGTGCCCGCCGCATGCAAAACATCCGCCATCGCGCTGTATGCCCTGCTGTCGGGAGGGGTGTTCATGTTCGGCAGCATCCAGCTGGGCGGCGCGCTGTATCGCAGCTATGCGCCTGGCGGTTTCCTGGTGATGGCGTTGTGCGCGCTAAGCGCGATTCCGCTGGTGATCTATTCGGAAAAATCGCGCAGGCGCACATCGTAGGATGGGTGGAGCGCGAGAGACTGGCGCCAAGCACTGCGGAACCTGGCACGCGCAACCCATCAAGCAGCGGTTGCGATGTGGGTGACATCTGTTAGGAAATCATCGCTGCTTGATGGGTGTAGCGCGAGAGACTGGCGCCAAGCACTGCGGACCCTGGCACGCGCAACCCATCAAGCAGCGGTTGCGGTGTGGGTGACATCTGTTAGGAAATCACCGCAGCTTGATGGGTTGCGCGCGTTGAAGCGCGTGGTTCTTGCTTGAGCAATCTCGCGCTTCACCCATCCTACGGGGGAAGAGCGACCCACATGTGAAGAAAGGCCCGCATGTGAAGAGAAGCCCGCAGGTGAAGAAAGACCCGCATGTGAAGAGAAGCCCACATGTGAAGAGAAGCCCGCAGGTGAAGAGAAACCCGCAGGTGAAGAGAAACCCGCAGGTGAAGAGAAACCCGCAGGTGGAGAGAAACCCCACATGTGAAGATCAACCTTCGCGGGAAGATCAACCTTCGCGGGAAGAAAATCCCACTTGGGAGGACCACCCCATGTGGGCTGAACACGCCGCGCACGAAGAAAAAGCCCCCGAAGGGGCTTTTCTTATCAGCAGCAGCCGATCCGTTTCTTGCCGCCGTAGCGCGCGTCCTGGCGCTCGCGGAAGAAGGCCTCGTAACTCATCGGCTCCTGGTCAGGGTGGGTACGCCGCATGTGTTCCACATACGTTTCGTAGTCCGGCACGCCCACCATCAGCCGGAGCGTCTGCCCCAGATAACGGCCGGCGGCGCCGGCGGCTGAACTCATGTTGCCAAACAGCATGTGGCGCCTCCTTGGCGATCAGTCCGCGCCCGCCGGGACCGGCAGTGCTTCGTACGGGGTCTCGCGCGAGGTCGGCTTGTTCTCGGCGCGCGCGCGCTGTACTGACTTGATGCCGAACACCAGGATGCTGACCACCACGAACATGAAGATCGCGCACAGGCCGGCGTTGATGTAGTCGTTCAGCACCACGCGCGACATTTCGGCGAGCGACTTGGCCGGCGCCAGCACCTTGCCTTCGGCGATGGCCGCGTTGTACTTGGCGGCATGCGCCAGGAAACTGACACGCGGATCCGCATCGAACAGCTTCTGCCAGCCAGCCGTCAGCGTGCACGCCAGCAGCCATATCGTCGGCAGGATCGTGACCCAGGCGTAGCGGTCGCGTTTCATCTTGAACAGCACAACGGTGCCAAGCGTCAGCGCAATTGCGGCCAGCATCTGGTTGGCGATGCCGAACAAGGGCCACAACGTGTTGATGCCGCCCAGCGGATCGACCACCCCTTGATACAGGAAGTAGCCCCAGGCCGCCACGCACAAGGCGGTGGCAATCAGGTTGGCCGGCAACGAGTCCGTGCGCTTGAGCGACGGGGCGAAGGTGCCCAGCAGATCTTGCAGCATGAAGCGGCCAGCCCGCGTGCCCGCATCCACCGCGGTCAAGATGAACAGCGCTTCAAACAGAATGGCGAAGTGATACCAGAACGCCATCATGCCCGGGCCGCCAATAGCCTGGTGCAGGATGTGCGCCATGCCGACGGCCAGCGTCGGAGCGCCGCCCGCGCGCGAAATGATCGTGCTTTCGCCAACGTCCTTGGCCGTCTGGATCAGGTCCTGCGGCGTCACCACGAAACCCCAGCTGGACACCACTTGGGCCACCTGGTCCGGCGTGGTGCCGATGACCGCCGCCGGGCTGTTCATGGCGTAATAGATGCCCGGCTCGATCACGCAAGCCGCCACCAGCGCCATGATGGCCACGAACGATTCCATCAGCATGCCGCCGTAACCGATATAGCGGGCCTGGGTTTCGTTTTCGATCAGCTTGGGCGTGGTGCCCGACGAAATCAGGGCATGGAAACCCGACACCGCGCCGCAGGCGATGGTGATGAACAGGAACGGGAACAGGTTGCCCGACCAGACCGGGCCGGTGCCGTCCACGAATTGCGTCAGCGCCGGCATCTTCAGTTCAGGCGCCACGACCACGATGCCGATCGCCAGGCCCAGGATCGTGCCGATCTTCAGGAAGGTCGACAGATAGTCACGCGGGGCCAGCAGCAGCCACACCGGCAGCACGGCCGCGATGAAACCGTAAACGATCAGAATCCAGGTCAGCCCCTTGCCGTCGAAGTCGAACATCGGGCCCAGGACCGGATGCGCGGCCACGTCCTGGCCAAAGGTGATGGCGGCCATCAGGCCGACAAAACCGATGATGGAGACTTCACCAATCTTGCCCGGGCGGATGTAGCGCAGGTACACGCCCATGAACAACGCGATGGGAATGGTGGCGGCAACCGTGAACGTGCCCCACGGCGAATGCGTCAACGCCTTCACCACAATCAGCGCCAGCACGGCCAGGATGATCACCATGATCATGAATGCGCCAAACAGCGCGATCACGCCAGGGATCTTGCCCAGCTCGGACTTCACCAGATCGCCCAACGAACGGCCGTCGCGGCGCGTCGAGATGAAGAGAATGGTGAAGTCCTGCACGGCTCCGGCGAACACCACGCCCGCCAGAATCCACAACATGCCCGGCAGATACCCCATCTGCGCTGCCAGCACCGGACCCACCAAGGGGCCGGCGCCCGCGATGGCGGCAAAGTGATGGCCGAACAGCACGTGCTTGTTGGTGGGCACGTAGTCCAGGCCGTCGTTGTGCTTCCACGCCGGCGTCATGCGCGAGGCATCCAGCTGGAAAACGTTCTTGGCGATGAAGCGGCTGTAGTAGCGGTATGCGATCAAATAGACGCAAACGGCGGCAATCACCACCCATAGCGCGTTGATGGTCTCCCCTCTGGCCAGCGCCACGGTGCCCAGCGCGAACGCGCCCAGTACCGCAACCGCCAGCCAAACCAGGTGCTGACCCAGTCCCTTACTGCTGGTATGCATAAGTGCTCCTCTTGCCTCCCGCCATGCTTGTGGCGTGAAACGCTTTTTTCGTCTCGCGGAAGGCAGACTCATTGTTGTGGGGTGGCGGGCGCGCAAGCGTCCGCGCTGCGTCCTGGGGACGCGGGCGCTAGTATTTCGTTTTGCCCCCCTGGCAACAAGCGCGAAACTACGCAAGCCGCTTACGTGTTACTACTCAATGCGCCGCAACAAAAATCGGCGAAAACCGTAAAATCCGGCGCAAAGACCGATGCTTCCCCGGGGGAAGCGGTCGTGACGCATCGCACCAATCTTTACCTACGCTGACTCCCCATAAATATGAAGCTGCGCCTGAAAATCCTGCTGCTTGCCGCGGTCCCCTTGCTGGTGGCCGTTGCCGCCATCACGGTGGCGGTCTACGTGCAGGGCCTGCAACTGGCGCAGCGCGAAAAGCAGGTCGTGGAAAGCGCCTGGCTAGCCAGCAAGGAAAGCGAACTGCGCCATTACGTCAGCCTGGCCTACAGCGCCGTCGCTCCGCTGCAAGCGGCGGGCGACGACGACGCTTCGCGCCAGCAGGCGCTGGAACTGCTGGCGCAGATGGAGTTCGGCCACGACGGCTATTTCTTCGTGTACGACCTGCATGGCAAGAACCTGATGCACCCGCGTCAGCCCGAACTGGTCGGTCAAGACCTCTGGAACCTGCGCGACACCCGCGGTCAAGCCGTCATCCAGAACCTGCTGACGGCAGCCCGGCGCGGCGGCCAGCAAGGCGAAGTGGTGCATTACCTATGGGAAAAGCCGTCCACCCACCAGACCGTGGAAAAACTCGGCTATGTGGTGGTGCTGGATCGTTGGGGCTGGATGCTGGGCACCGGCATCTATCTGGACGACGTGGAACAGGCGCTGGTTCGCATCGACGCCGCCGCGCAGGCCAACATCCGCAGCATGTTCGCCTGGGTGGCGGGCATTGCGGCGGTCTCCATCCTGGGCGTGGCCGCCTGCGGCCTGGCGCTTAATATCAGTGACCACCGCCAGTCCGACGCCAAGCTGCGGCTGATGGCGCAGCAAGTGGTGCGGTCCCAGGAAGACGAACGCGCCCGGCTGTCGCGCGAATTGCACGACGGCATCAGCCAGGTGCTGGTGTCCAGCAAGCTATCACTGGAAGCTGCGCGTGAACGCCTGCGGCAGTCGCTGCCGACGGACGCGCAGACACTTGCCCATATCGACAAACCGCTGGGCGGCGCGCTGGACCGCCTGAACAGCGCCGTGGGCGAGGTTCGGCGCATTTCGCACAACCTGCGCCCCACCCTGCTGGACGACCTGGGCCTGCCGGCCGCGCTGGAGCACCTGGGACGGGAGTTCGCCATTCCCAGCGCGGATGGCGCACAACCGCTGGCCGTAAGGCTGCGCACCACCGGCCGGCCCGTCAAACTGCCCGACACGTACGCCACGGCGCTGTTCCGCGTCACCCAGGAAGCCCTGACCAACGTGCTGCGCCACGCGGGCGCCACGCGCGTCGACATGACGCTGGCCTACAGCGCGCATGACCTGCGCCTGACCATTTCGGACGACGGCTGCGGCTTTGACTTCGCCGAGGTCCAGCAGGACCCGCGGCGCGGCATCGGCCTGCGTAACATGCGCGAACGCATGAACGCGCTATCCGGTAATCTCAGTTTCCATTCCAATGCCCAAGGCACGACCTTGCAAGCTTGGCTGCCCCTGCCCGCCACCGCCGCCCCTTCCGCAATAATCCCAGCATGACCGACACCCCCGACGCCATCCGCCTATTGTTGATCGACGACCATCCGCTGGTGCGTGACGGCCTGCGCCTGCGCCTGGAAACCGTGCCGCGCCTGCGCGTGGTGGGCGAAGCGGGCAACGCGCAGGCGGCGCTGGCCTTCCTGGCTGCTTGCCTGACCGAAGATCCCCAAGGCGACACGCTGCCCCACCTGGCGTTGATGGACCTGAACATGCCCGGCGTGGGCGGCCTGGAGCTGACGGCACAGCTGCATGAACGCTATCCGCAGATCGCCGTGCTAGTGCTTTCCATGCATGACAACCCCGAATACATGGTGCAGGCGGTGAAAGCCGGCGCCCGGGGCTATCTGCTGAAGGACGAACCGGCGGAAGAAATCGTCACCGCCATCGGCGCCGTCATGGCGGGCCGCAGCTACTTCAGCGCCGCAGCCGCCCTGCGGCTGTCACAGGCCAGCGCCCCTGCCACCCTGTTGACCCAGCGCGAACGCGACGTGCTGCGCCACATCGCCGACGGTCAAGCCAACAAACAGATCGCTCAGGCCCTGGGCCTGTCCGTGCGCACTGTGGAAACCCACCGCTTGAACATCAAGCGCAAGCTGGGAATCGACGGGCAGGCCGAACTGATCAAGTACGCCGTCGAGAACCGGGGGGTTTGACCCCCCCGCCTGACCCGCCGCCCGCGCTGCGGTAGACTTGCCTCCATTCCCGCGTCCCCGACGCGACACGCCACAACGCCACGACGAGCGCGCTGCCCCCAGGAGTCCCCCATGTCATTGGAAAAAAACTACACCGCCATTCTCGAAGCACTAGGGGAAGATCCGTCCCGCGAAGGGTTGGCCGATACGCCCGCCCGCGCGGCCAAGGCCATGCGTCACCTGTGCCGCGGTTACGACCAAAACCTGGATGAAATCGTCAACGGCGCGCTGTTCACGTCGGATACGCGCGAAATCGTGCTGGTCAAGAACATCGAGCTCTACTCGCTGTGCGAACACCACATGCTGCCGTTCATCGGCAAGGCGCACGTGGCTTACCTGCCGGCCGGCCGCGTCCTGGGCCTGTCCAAGGTGGCCCGCATTGTCGAGATGTACGCCCGCCGCCTGCAAATCCAGGAAAACCTCAGCCGCCAGATCGCCGAAGCCGTCCAGACCGTCACCGGCGCGGCCGGCGTGGGCGTCGTCATCGAGGCCCAGCACATGTGCATGATGATGCGCGGCGTGGAAAAGCAGAATTCGTCCATGGTCACGTCCGTCATGCTGGGCGAATTCCACGACAACCCGTCCACCCGGGCCGAATTCCTCAGCCTCATCCGATAGCAGGACCGCGCCCCCTTCTTTTGGTGCATATCGCGGGCCCGCCCGCTGCGACGACGATGCCAGACATGGCAGCGCCGACGCGGCGGGCGGGCTTGATCGCTTTTGGCTCCTACTGATCCAGGCATCTGGCCCTAGCGTTCTGATCCCATCCGGGCAAACTGGCACTCAGCAAGCCGGCCGCGCCGGGCGCGGCCGATCCCTCCCGGAGACCTCCATGAACGCGATATTCCGCCACATCCGCCGCCGCACCCTTGCCGGCCTGGCCGCCGCGCTGTTGGCCGCACCCGCCTATGCCCAAACCAAACTGGTCGTAGGCTATCAATTGATCGTTGGTCCGTTCCTGTCCGCCATCGCGGACGGCAGCTTCGACTCCGCCCTGAAAGAAGCCGGCTACCAGGTGGACTGGCGCCAGTTCACCTCCGGCGGCGACATTTCCACCGCGCTGGCCTCCGGCAATGTGCCGGTCGGCGTCCTGGGTTCCACCGGCATCACCTCGGCCGCCACGCGCGGGGTGGACATGCAATTGTTCTGGGTCCTGGACAACATCGGAAAATCCGAAGCGCTGGTCGCACGCAACGGCTCCGGCATCAACAGCACCGCCGACCTGAAGGGCAAGCGGATCGCCACGCCGTTCGTATCCACCTCCCACTTCCACCTGCTGGTCGGGTTGGAACAAGTTTGGAAGATCTCTCCCCGGGACGTGCGCATCCTGAACATGCAGCCGCCGCAGATCGTGGCCGCCTGGCAGCGCGGCGACATCGACGCCGCCTATGTCTGGCCGCCCGCGCTGACCGAAATCGCCAAGAGCGGAAAGATCATCGCCGACTCCCAGCAGATCGGCGCAGCCAGCGTGCCTACCTTCGATGGCATCGTGGTGGACCGCGCCTGGGCCGCCAAGAACCCGAAGTTCATGGCCGCCTTCACCGGCGTGCTGGCCAAATCCTACACTGACTACCGCGCCAACGGTGCCAAATGGACCGCCGAATCCCCGCAGGTCAAGGGCATTGTTCGACTGATTGGCGGCAAGCCCGACGACGTGGTTGAAGCGCTGAGCCTGCTGGTATTCCCGACTGCGCAGGAACAGGCCTCGAACGAGTGGCTGGGCGGCGGCAAAGAGGCAGGCGCGGCGCGAGCCTTCGCGGCCAGCGCGACCTTCCTGAAAGACCAGAAGCAGATCGACAAGGCACTGGCCGACTACAGCCCGCACGTCACGGACCAGTACGCGAAGGCAGCCGCAAAGTAAGCGGTCCGCCGCGCCACAAGGGGAGCCCGCATGACCACGCCGTCCACCTCCACCTCCGCCGCGCAGCGGCTCTGCGCGGAACAAGTCAGCGTCACCTATCCCGGGCTGCACGACAGCGGCCCGGTGATTGCGCTGCAAAACGTCAACCTGACCATCCAGCCCGGCGAATTCGTGGTGGCGCTGGGCGCCTCCGGCTGCGGCAAGACCACCTTGCTCAGCCTGCTGGCCGGATTCCTTTCACCCACTGAAGGCGAGATCACACTGGGCGGCCGGCCCATCGTCGGCCCGGGCGCCGACCGTGGCGTCGTGTTTCAGAAGCACGCCCTGCTGCCTTGGCTGAACGTGCTGGAGAACACGGAATTCGGGCTGAAGCTGCAAGGCGTGGACAAGGAGACTCGCCGCGCCCGAGCCCGCCGCAATCTGGAACTGGTGGGCTTGCAGGACTTCCATCGCCACATGATCTACCAACTGTCGGGCGGCATGCAGCAGCGCGTGGGCATTGCACGCGCACTGACCTGCGACCCCGCCATGCTGCTGATGGACGAACCGATGGCCGCCCTGGACGCGCTCACGCGCGAAACCATCCAGGAACTGCTGCTGGATATCTGGCGGCAGACCAGCAAGATGTTCTTCTTCATCACCCATAGCGTGGAAGAGGCGCTCTTCCTGGGATCGCGGCTGATCGTCATGTCGCCTCGCCCAGGCCGCATCACGCACACCTTCACGCCGGACTTCAACCGGCGCTACCTGGAGACTCGCGATGGACGTGGCATCAAATCCAGTCCCGACTTCATCGCCATGCGCGAAGAAGTCCTTGGCATCATCTACGGTGACGAACGCGCCGCCGCCTCGCCCCAGGCCGCCCATGTCTAGGAACCGGTCGGGGCACAAGCCCGCGACCCCCGGAATGGTCTACGGTGCGCCCGGCGCGGGCTACAGCGGACACATCAGCCTGATCACCAGCCTGGCGCTGATCGCCTTGTGGTTCCTGGTGACCAGCGCGGGCTGGGTGCGTCCGCTGTTCCTGCCGTCGCCCATCGCCGTGTACGACAAGTTCGTCTCGGCCATGACGGACGGCGTTGCCAATTCCACCCTGGCCGAACATGCCCTGGCCAGCCTGATGCGCGTCTTCGGCGCATTCTTCCTGGCCTGCGTCACCGCCATCCCCGTGGGCATCCTGATGGGCGTGAACCGCTATGCACGCGGCATTTTCGACCCGCCCATCGAGTTCTACCGCCCGCTGCCGCCGTTGGCGTATCTGCCACTGATCATCATCTGGTTCGGCATTGGCGAATTTCCGAAGGTCTTGCTGATCTACCTGGCCATCTTCGCGCCAATGGCGATCGCCGCGCGCGCCGGCGTACGCTCGGTGTCCATCGAACAGATTCATGCTGCCTACGCCATGGGCGGCACGCGAATGCAAATCGTGTGGCATGTGATCCTGAAGGCTGCCATGCCCGAGATCTTCACCGGCATGCGCATCGGCATCGGCGTGGGATGGACGACACTCGTCGCCGCCGAGATGGTGGCGGCCGACCGGGGCCTGGGATTCATGGTGCTGAATGCCGCGCAGTTCCTGGCCAGCGACACCGTCATCATGGGCATTATCGTGATCGGCGTGTTCGCGTTCGCCTTCGACCTGCTGGTGCGCTATCTGGAGAAGTTCGCCATTCCCTGGAAGGGACGCATCTAGGACGGCTTCGCCCTGCCAAACCCCGGCAGGGCAATCCCCCATTTCTTCCCCCAGGCGGCTCCTCTATTCTGAAGGACAGATCCGGAACCCGACCCTGCCCGCGCCTCGCGCCGGGGTCCCGCATCGCCTTCAGAAGGAGTCGTCATGTCCAGCCAGGCCTCGATGCTCAAGCCTGTGTTGTGGGAACGCCTGTTTGAAAGAGAAAGCGCGCCCAACCTCAGCCTGCAAGGCCGCGTGCGCCAGATGCTGGTATCGGCCATTCTCAGCGGCCATCTGCCGCCCGGCACGCCCGTCCCCTCCAGCCGGCAACTGGCCGACCAGTTGCGCATTGCCCGCAACACGGTGGTGTTCGCGTACCAGCAACTGGTCAGCGAAGGCTATCTGGTGTCACGCGAACGCAGCGGCCACTTCGTCTGCGATTCCGTCATGCAAGGGCATTCCGGTACGGCGTCCGATTCCGCCGCACCCATGCCGATGGGCAATTCCCCCGATCCGCAACGGGTGCGCTGGGAAGAACGGCTGCGGTTCCGGCCGTCGCAGCAACGCAATATCACCAAGCCGCAAGACTGGCAGAAGCAGCCCTACCCCTTCGTGTACGGTCAGTTTGACCCGGACCTGTTTCCCACCGCCGAATGGCGCGAATGCTGCATCAAGGCACTGTCGGTGCTGGACATACGCAGCTGGGCGCCCGATCTCATCACCCATGACGACCCGACGCTGATCGAACAGATCCGCACGCAGGTGCTGCCGCGCCGGGGCGTGTGGGCCGATGCCGAGGAAATCGTCATCACCGTGGGTGCGCAGCACGCGCTGTACCTGCTTGCGGACCTGCTGGTCAACGAGGACACCGTGGTCGGCATGGAAGACCCGGGCTACCCGGACGCCCGCAACATCTTCGCCAGCCATACGCGCAACCTGCTGCCGCTGCCCGTCGACGAACGCGGCCTGTGCACCGGCACGCAGCTATTGGGCTGCGACTACGTCTTCGTCACGCCCGGCCATCAATGCCCCACCACCGTCACGCTGGCACTGGAACGCCGCGAAAGCCTGCTGGCGCTGGCGCGTCAGGCCGACAGCTTGATCATCGAAGATGATTTTGAAAGCGAAAGCCGTTGGGGCGAAGGCGCCATTCCCGCGCTGAAAAGCCTGGACCGCGACGGCCGCGTCATCTATGTCGGCAGCCTGGCCAAGTCCTTCGCGCCGGGCCTGCGCATCGGCTATATCGTCGCGCCGCGCGAACTTGCCAGCGAACTGCGCGCACTGCGCCGGCTGATGCTGCGCCACCCGTCCGCTTATATCCAGCGGGCCTTCTCTTTGTTCATTTCCCTGGGCCATCACCATTCGCTGCTGCGCAAGCAGTCGCAGGCCTACCAGAAGCGCGGCGCCGAGCTGGCCCAGGCCCTGGCACGCCATCTGCCCGATTTCAAGGCAATTCCCATCACGGGTTCGTCATCCTGCTGGTTGGCCGGGCCGCCCTGGCTGGACGCGGCCGAACTGTCCGAGGCTGCGCTGGCCGAGGGCGTGGTGGTGGAACCCGGCAACGTGTTCTTCATGAACGGCGCCGACGCGCCACGCAATTACCTGCGCGTGGGCTTTACGTCCATCCGGCCAGAGCATATTGGCCCAGGGATTGAAAAGCTGGCACAGGTGGTGCACCGCTACCGCTTGCGTACGGCAGCATAGGCGGCGCATAGGCGCGGCGCCTGCTTTTCGGCCACACGCGCTACAGATGCTCGTCCCGCAGGTGATACCAGCGGTACAGCAAGCCCTGCCCGATGCGCCGGAACGGCGCGAACAGGTGGCCTGGCAACGGCGAGTCATAGATGGGCAGGTCCCACGCCAGCCCATCCTTGCCCATCATCCGCTGAGCCAGCCGTCTGCCCGCATGCGCGGAAAATGCCACGCCGTTTCCGCCGTAGCCGAAAGCGTAATACACGGGCTGCGTCGGGTCCGGCTGCGTGATGCGCGGCATCATGTCGTGGCTGACGTCCACCCAGCCCCACCACGAATACGCCACCTCCACCCCGCGCAACGACGGGAATTTGCGCGCCAGGCCTTCGCGCAGCAACGCCAGATGTCGGGGGTTCTGCGCATCGGCGCCGCGCAAAGCGCTGCGGCTGCCGATCTGCATGCGGCCATCCGGCAGCAAGCGATAGTAGAAGCGCAAGGTCCGCGTATCGGTGATGAACACGGTGCTTTTCAACCCCGCCGATTCGCGTTCGGCCGGTGAGAGCACTCGCGTCACCAGCGAATTCGACAGCACCGGCATGATGCGGTTGTCCAGCAGCGGGTTCACGCCTTGGGCGGTGTAGCCTCCGGTGGCGAACGCCACGCGGCGTGCTCGCACCACGCCGCCCGGCGTCTGCAACAGGACCACGCCGTTTTCCACGCGCCAGCCCAGCACCGGGCTGGACGGATGCACACGGACCCCCAGCGCCCGTGCCTGGCGCAAGTAGCCATACGCCAACTTCAGCGGATGCACGCCCACGCCATCGGGCTCATGCATGGCGCCAACCGCTTCGTGGTCGTCCACATAGCGCTCGCGCAATTCGGACTTGCTGAGCATCCTGGCGTCGTATCCGAACACCTCGCGCATCACGCGCGCCTCATTTTCCAGAAATCCCATCTTCTTCTGGCGGTGAGCGGTGTACAGATGGCCGCCCGGTTGCGCGTCGCAATCCACCTGCGCAACCAGACTTTTCCAATACTCAAAGCCTTCGCGGATTTCCGCGTCCAGGCGTTTGGCCGTGTCCAGGCCCCAGCGTTCGATCCACTGCGACCGGTACAACCGCCCCGATGCATTCTGCCCCTGGCCACCATTGCGGCTGGTGCAGCCCCAAACGACGCGGTTGGCTTCCAGCACGACTGCGCGCACGCCAAAATCCCGCGCCAGGGTCAACGCGGTCGACAGGCCGGTAAAGCCCGACCCCACGATCACCACATCTGCGTCGACGTCGCCCTGAATGGGCCCATCGTCCTGCGGCGGTTCGCCGGCGCTGGCGACCCAGTAGGTGGGCGCGTAGTCTTGCCCTCGGCCGGGCGCCGAGACCAATGGGTCATAGGTCGGGTTATAGGCGCTGACGCCCGGGGTAGCCGCGCGCGGCGGCAGCGAGGTGTCGAAGGGCATTTGCGTATCCATGCTTCGAATCCGTTTCCTGGGTGTGTCCTGGGTGTGTTCGGGGGGTGCCCCGGGTATCCCTTTCGTGGCCCCTGGCCGGGTGGCGTCTCAGGCCCGAGCGGGCAAGGCCGGCCGCTGTTTGCGGAAGGCATTCTTCACATGGATCTTTCCATCCTGGAACGTGAAGACATCGACCATGTCGGCCTCTACCCGCGAGCCGTCGGCGGCGGTGCCGGTGAACGTGCATTCAGACACGCCACGATCGCCCGCCACCCAATGCCGGCCGTTGTTCCATTGCGCGTCGGGAAAATTCTTCCACGCCGCCGTGAAGGCCATGCGTACCGCTTCCGTGCCCGTATGCCGGCTGCCGCAGGCTTGTGGGCCGCCCACGGTCTCGAACACGCAGTCCTCGCTCATGAAGCTCATCAAGGCATCGATATCGTGGCGGTTCCAGGCGGCCGCGAATTCGGCCAGCATCTCCACGGTGACGGTCTTTTGCATTGCCAACCCTCCTATAGACGCCGGCGCGGCGTGCGCCCGCGTTCAGGATCCAAGGTAAGTGAGCGGCCAGGCAGGGTCTAGAACCAGAAACGGGAAATCGCTTGCACCAGTCAGGCCGTGGCGGGCGCAAGCATCTTGGATACTTGCGCTGGATCAATGGCGCCGCGCAAACCGATGAACACCAAGCCCGGTGTCTCTAACTGGCGCGGAGCCACGGCCTGCGTGTCGTATCGCACGCGGCGCCCGGCCCATTGCACCAGCACCACGCCATGCCGATCCGTGCGGACCCAGCCCTTGGCTCTTAGCAACTGCCTAGGCATCTGCCTGAGCTGCCCGGCCAGTTGATCCGCGTTCAGTAGCGCCGGGGCCTGCCAGAGCCAGCTTTGAAAAGGATGGTCGGGTTCCTTGCCGGGTGCGGCGTGATGATGCGCGACATGGCCGCATGCCCCGTGGGTGCAATCATCCGTGCATTCCTGGGCCGCAGCCTCTGGCAAGGTCTCGCCAGACAGATAGCGCAAATCCAGGCGCCCTTCCCGCGTGTCCACCATGGCCGCGCCCTGCGTGACCTGCCGCAGCCAGTACCGCACCGACAACAACGCTTCGGGCGTCACCAGGTCGGTCTTGTTCAGCACCAGCAGATCGGCCGCCCGCAACTGCCGTTCAATCGTGTCGCTTAGCAGAGGATCGGCCGCCAAGGTCCGCACTTGGGCCGCATCCGCCAGTACCACTATGCCTTCCAGTTGCAGCATCGGATCACACATGCCGACCTGCGCAATCCTGGACGGATCCGATACGCCGCTGGCTTCGATCACGATCCATTCCGGCAATGGATCCAGCGCCAGCACACGCGCCAATGCGTCGTCCAGCCCGCCAGCCATCGAACAGCAGACGCAGCCATTGGCCAACCGGATCACCTCGTCCGCGCGCTGCGAAATCAGGCCGGCATCGATATCGATGGGTCCGAAGTCGTTGACCAGCACCGCAGCCCGCCGGCGGCTGGTGCTTAGCACGTGATTGAGCAAGGTCGTCTTGCCCGCGCCCAGGAAGCCGCCCACCACCGTCAGCGGAATGCGCGCCGCGCCAGCGTCCGCCATATCAAACGCCTTCCAGGGCCAGCGGCCTGCCGCCGACGACGGTGCCCAGCACCGCCACATCTTTCAGCTGGGCGGGGGGCACGGCGGTGGGGTCGTCTTCCAGCACGCAGAAGTCCGCGTACTTGCCAACTTCGATGGAACCGACCAGATGATCCATGTGCAGGGTGTAGGCCGCGCCCAGCGTGACGGCATGCAGCGCCGCGTCCACACTGATCCGCTCGGACTCGCCCAGGATGCGGCCCGAAGCGGTCTGCCGATTGACCGCGCACCAGGCGGTGAACAACGGCCCAAGCGGTGTGATCGGCGCATCGGAGTGGATCGAAAACGGTACGCCTGCCCGCGCAGCCGACGCGCAGGCGTCCATGCGGTTGGCGCGATCCGGCCCCATGGTGAGCGCGTGATGGGCATCGCCCCAGTAGTAGATATGATTGGCGAACAGGTTGGCGCACATGCCCAGACTGGCCATCCGGCGGAACTGCGCCGCATCGGCCATCTGGCAATGCTGCAAGGTGTGGCGGTGATCGCGGCGCGGAGTCCGGCGCAAGGCCAGGTCCACGGCTTCGATCGCCCGCTGCGTGGCTTCATCCCCATTGGTATGGATGTGCAACTGCACGCCCGCATCGTGATAGGCCTGGACAGTTTGGTCCAGTTCCGCCGGTGCGATCACCCAGATGCCGTTGGGTGCACCGTTGTAGTAACCCGGCCAGCGCACTCGGGCGGTGAAGCCCTGTATCGATCCATCCACCACCAACTTGACCATGCCCAGGTGCAACTTGTCATGGTTCAGCCGCTTGGCGGCCGCCAGTTTTTCCAGGCAACGCGCCGGATCCCCTGCATACGTCAGCGCCGACGCCGCAGGTACGATGCGCACCGGATAGTCGGCTTCCGCGGTAATGCGCGCCAAGGTGGCCACGCCCTCGTCCCCCAGTTCGTTGACCAAATCCGTCGCGGTGGTGACGCCCGCCCACTGCGCCACCTTGCCGAACATGCGCAACCCGTCTTCTGACAGCCCCACCGTGCGGAACGGACTGCCGATCAGGCGCATCACCGGGAACATGGCCGCGAATTCGCAGAGCTCGCCGCTGGGCCGGCCATCGTCCATCCGCGTCACGCCTTCGATATCCGTATCGCGATCGATGCCAGCGCGAGCCAGCATCGGCGTGTTCACATTCATCAAGTGCATGCTGGCGTGCATGATGACGACCGGCCGCGTCGCGGACACCTTGTCCAAATCCTGGACTCGCATGCGCTGCCCATCGAAGAAGATCGGGTCAAAGCCCCAGCCAATCAGCGTTTCGCCAGCCGGCAAGGCGCGCTCGGCTTCGCGCAACCGGTCAGCCACGGCGTCAAAGCTCTTCAATCCATCCCACAGGCGTCCATCAGGGCCGCGACGGTCGTAGTAGCCCACGTACACGAACTTCCACATGCCGCCTTCCGGCAGATGGCAGTGACCTTCCACCAAGCCAGGCATCAACACCTTGCCCGCGTAGCGCTCGTCCAGTTCCGCCGGCCCCCAGCCAGTCAGGTCTTCCCTGCTGCCCACTCCCAGGATGCGTCCGTCGCGAACCGCCACATGGGTCGCGCGCGGCTGCGCGGGATTCATGGTCAGGATGCTGCGGGCGGCGTAGATCGTCGTCTTGCCTTGAGGCGAGGTCATCGAAGATTCCTTCTGAAGGTTGGGTTCAGCCCGGAAGCGGCGTCACCAGAACGCCGTCGCGGACTTCCACAAAATGGCAGGCCACGCGGTGGCCGGGCACGACTTCACGCAATTCGGGTTCGCGCGCGGAACAGGCAGGCTGCGCGGCCGGACATCGCCCTGCGAAACGGCAACCCGGCGGCGGATTGACGGGGCTGGGCGGATCGCCCATCAGCCGCACGCGGCGCGCGGCCGATTCACGCCCACCCTTGACGGTAGGCACGGCCGACATCAGCGCGACGCTATAGGGATGCAGCGGGCGGGTGAAGAAGGCGCGGCGTGACCCTTGTTCAATGATCTTGCCCAGGTACATCACGGCAATGTCGTCACAGATGTGCTCAACCACGGCCATGTCGTGCGAAATAAACAGGAACGACTGCCCCTGTTCGCGCTGGATCTTGCGCAGCAGGTTCAGAATCTGCGCTCGGATGGCAATGTCCAGCGCCGACACGGGTTCGTCGCAGACGATCAGGTCAGGGGCGCTGGCCAATGCACGCGCCACGTTCAGCCGTTGCCGCTGCCCGCCGGAAAACTGGTGCGGGAACAACTGGCGCTGTTCGGGCCGCAACCCCACCAGTTCAAACATTTTTGCCACCCGCGCCTCGCGCCCGCCCGGCGGATCAATCCGCATCAGATCCAGGGGCGCCCGCACGATGTCCTCTGCGCGCTGGCGCGGGTTCAGCGACGAATACGGATCCTGGAACACCAACTGCAACCGGCGGCGCATCTGCCGCAACGACGATCCGCCCAAAGCGGTCAGGTCGGTGCCGTCGAAGTGGATGGAGCCCCCCGTCGGGTCCGCCAGGCGCAGCACGGACAAGGCCGTGGTGGTTTTGCCCGAACCCGATTCGCCCACGATCGCCAAGGTGCGGCCGCGCGCCAGATCGAACGACACGCCGTCAACGGCCTTGACGACGATGGGCTTGCCATCGCGCCCTCGGCCGCCCACCGGAAAGTGCACGGCCAGGTCTCGCACCGAAAGCAAAGCAGGAACGTGCGGCTGCGCCGTCATGAAGCCTCCTGATAGAGCCAACAGGCCACGTCCTGGCCCTCGGCCACGCGCACCAGCGGCGGGAATTCGCTGCGGCAGCGCGCAACGGCCTGGCCGCAACGTTCCAGAAAAGGACAACCCACCCCTCGGTCCCACACCGACGGCACCACGCCGGGAATCTCAGGCAAATCGGGGCGAATATCGTTGGGTTCGCGGTCCAGCTCAGGCAGACAGGCGATCAGCCCCTGCGTGTACGGATGCCGGGGATGCGCCAGAATCTGCCGCACGCCGCCCTGCTCCACGACCCGTCCGCCATACATGACGACCACGCGGTCGGCCATTTCCGATACCGCGCCCATATCATGGGTGATCAACAGCACTGCCGTCCCGCGTCGCGCCTGCTGTTCGCGCAACAGATCGAAAATCTGCGCTTGCACGGTGACGTCCAGCGCTGTGGTCGGCTCGTCAGCGATCAGCACATCCGGATCACAGGCCAAGGCGATGGCGATCATCACCCGCTGACGCATGCCGCCGGACATCTGGTGCGGGTAGTCGTCCACGCGGCGTTCGGGCACCGGAATGCCCACCGACTTCAGCATCTCGATGGCGCGCGCCCGGGCCAGCGCCTTGCTCAGCCCCTGGTGCAAGCGCAGCGGTTCGGCGATCTGATCGCCAACCGTGTACACGGGATTCAGCGCGGTCATGGGTTCCTGGAAGATCATCGAGATCTTGTTGCCACGCACCTGCCGCATGGCCTCATCATCGTGCTGCGCCAAGTCCGTGCCGGACAAGCGCACTGTGCCCGCACCGATCCGGCCCAAGGCCGGGATCAGCCGCATGATCGCCAGCGCCGTCATGCTCTTGCCGCAGCCGGATTCGCCGACCAGGCACAGGGTCTCGCCCGGACGTAGGTCGAAGCTGACCTCGCTTAACACCTCGGCCACACGCCCCCGCGTGCGGAACTCCAGGCTTAGCGCCTGCACTTCCAGGACCGGTGCCTGCATGCGCGCGTTCATGACCGCCCCCGTGACGTGGGATTGAGCGCGTCGTTCAGGCCGTCACCGATCATGCTGACGGCCAGCACGGTCAGGAAGATGGCAGCGCCCGGCAGTGTCACCGCCCACCATGCCGTCAGGATGTAGGGGCGGTTGCTGCCGATCATCAGCCCCCAGCTCATGATGTTGGGATCACCCAGCCCCAGGAACGACAGGCCCGCTTCAAACAGGATGGCAGTGCCGATGGCCAGGGTGGCCGACACGATCAGCGGGGCCAGCGCGTTGGGCAAGATCACGCGCCAGATGATGCGGGCGTCGCCTGCGCCGATCACGCGCTCGGCCAGCACGTATTCCCGCCGCTTCAAGCGCAGGAACTCGCCTCGCGCCAACCGCGCCGTACCGGTCCAGCTGACGACCCCGATCGCCACCGCGATGGTGGCAAGCGACGGCGTGAACAGCGTCACCAGCACCATGGCGAAGAGCAAGGTGGGCAGCACCTGGAAGAATTCCGTGATGCGCATCAGCGTCTCGTCGACCCAGCCGCCGTAATAGCCGGCCAGTGCGCCAACCGTCAGGCCGATGGCCATCGACAACACCGCAGCCACCACGCCAACCAGCAAGGTCGCGCGGCCGCCATAGATCATGCCGGTCAGCACATCGCGGCCCAGATAATCGGTGCCCAGCAGCATGTCGCCACCCGGTGGTTCCATCGGCGCGCTGGCGATTTCAAACGGATCCGCCTGCATCAGCATCGGGCCGAAGATCGTCATCGCCAGAATCGCCGTCAACAGCAACACGCCCAGCATCGCCGAAGGATTGCGGGCGAACACCCGCAGTGCCTCGTAGGACTGCCGTGCTGGCGCGCGGGAGGTCGTGCCGGCCGCCGCGGCAAGGGGAATGGCGGAAGGTGCTTGACTCATGATGTCTTGATCCTGGGGTCGATCAGGCGGTAGGCCAGATCGGTAAGCTGATTCATCACCACCACCAGCAACGATGCGAACAGCAGGATGCCAAGCAAGGTCGGATAGTCGCGCCGAAGCACGGAATCGAACGCCAACCTTCCCAGCCCCGGCCAGTTGAATACCGTCTCCACCAGGATCGCGCCCGCCAGCACATTGCCAAACTGCAAACCCAACATGGTCACGACAGGCAGCACACCGTTGCGCAGGGCGTGCTTGTACAGGACCAGGCGTTCGGGCAAGCCCTTGGCCCGTGCGGTGCGGATGTAGTCGGCGGAAAGCGCTTCCATCACGCTGGCGCGCGCCAGACGGCTGTATTGCGCCAGGTATACGAACGCCAGCGTGAAGGCCGGCAGCACCAGATGGTGCAGCACGTCCATCACCCCTGCCCATCCGTCTTGCGGCCCGCCCGCCGAACGCATGTCGGACACGGGAAAGATCGGCAGCACAGACGCAAACAGGATGATCAGGATGATGCCCGTCCAGAACACCGGCGCCGAATAGCCCACGACGGACAGCAAAGTGATGCCTTGCGACAGCGGCCCGTTGGGCTTGCGCGCGGCCAAGGTGCCCAGCAATGTGCCCACGATGAACGCGCTGAACACAGAGGTCACCACCAGCAGCAAGGTGGCCGGCACGCGCTCCCAGATCAACTGCGCCACCGGCACATTGAAGAAGTAGGAATAGCCCAGGTCACCGCGCAGCACCTGCGATAAGTACAGGCCCAGCTGCACCAGGAAAGGCTTGTCCAGCCCGTACTGCGTGCGCAACTGCGCCCGCAGGTCTTCGCTGATGCCCCCCATGGAACCCGCGATGGTCTCGACGGGATCGCCGGGAGAAATATGGATCAACAGGAAATTCAGCGTCACGACGGCCAGCAGCAACAGCACGGCGTAAGCAAGACGGCGCAAGAGATAACGCAGCATGGCGGCTCCGCGTTATTGCAGGTAGACGTCGTCCAACGGCGACAACATGCCCCAAATCCCCTCAGGCATGCCATGGACCTTCTTGGACATCAGCGTGTGATACGGAATGACCGTCAGGAAATCGATGGGCACGTCCTCGGTCACCAGGCGCTGGAATTCGGCGTAGAGCGCGCGGCGCTTGTCAGCGTCGGTTTCTGTCCCAGCCTGCTCAAGCAGCGCATCGACCTTCGGGTTGGAATAGGACTGCGTGTTGGTCCAGATGATGTCGCGGATGTTGCTGGACAGATAGGTGCGATGCACGCCGATGACGGGATCGCCCCAGTTGAAGACGATGTCGGTGGTCATGTCGAAATCATGACTGGCGATGCGCTTGGCCCAGGTTGGGAAATCAGGCGATGCCCGGACCTGCACGGCGATGCCCACCTTCTTCAGCTGGCTGCGCAGGTACTCGGCCACGTTCTTGCCCTGCACATCGGAACCCGGCATGTAGTCCACGGTCAACGTCAGGCGCTCGCCCTTGGCATCCTTCTTGAAGCCCGCCTCTTCCAGCAACTGCTCTGACTTCTTGAGATCAAGCGGGTACTTTTTCACATCCGGCGCGGCGTAAGGACTGGTGCCGACGATCGGCCCGTCGGCGGGTGTGGCAAACCCGGCGTTCAACGCTTTCGTGATGAAGTTCTTATCGATCGCATAGGCGACAGCCTGCCTCACGCGCACGTCGTTCAACGGTTTGCGCGCCGTGTTGAACGCCAGCCAGCTCAGCGCGCCAATCCCTTCGTAGCCACGATTGGTCATGACGATGGCGGGATTGTCTTTCGCGCGCCGCAAGATGGTCGGCTCGGTCATGAAGGGCAACGCGGCAATGTCGCCCCGTTCCAGTCCGATCAGCAGATTGGTCGCGTCCGGATTGATCTTCACCACGATCCGGTCCAGATAGGGTTTGCCGGGCAGGAAGAACTTGTCGAATCGCTCCAGCACGATCTCCTGCCCCGGCTTGAACTCCTTGAACTTGAACGGACCAGACCCCACCACATCCGTTGAATTCCGGGGATGGGTCTTGAGGTCCTGTCCATCGTCGTAGATATGCTTGGGCAACACCGGCATCAGGGCCGGGGACAACGCCAGCAAGATCGCCGGATGCGGCTGGCTCATGCGCAGCACGGCCGTGTAGGGGTCGGGGGTCTCGACGGACTCCACGGGCGCGAACATGGTCTGGAACGGATGGTTCTTCTTGACCGCCATCACCGAAAAGGCCACGTCGGCGGACGTGACGGGCTTGCCGTCATGGAACAAGGCGTCTTTGCGCAAGTGCAGCGTCAAGGATTTTCCGTCGGGCGCCAGCTCCCATGATTCAGCCAGGTAGGGTTGCGGCTTCCAGTCGGCGTCGTAGCGCAGCAGGCTGGCGAACAATTGGGTGCTGGGCAGCGCGGTCGCGGTGCCCGACTGCACCGCGCCATTCAGGTGCCGTGGCACCTGCGTGGACCCCACCACCAACGTGCCTCCGGGTTTCGGCGTCTCCGCTGCCACGGCGGCGCCCGTCATCGCCATTGCCGCCAGAATCGTTGCCAAGCCTTGTCGTGCGCTGCGCATGGTTTTTCCCTTGATGGTTTGCTACACGAGCCATTCATTGGATGGCTTTCGCATTAGCGTAGCCATCCAATGGACCAAGCCTTAGTACCAAACGGTCAGAGTCTTTGGTGCCAGCCATGCGGCAGGCAGGATCAAGGAAGTGCTGAGGAGGTTGCCAGCAGTGCGCGCGCATGCAGAACCGCCACCGCGCAACTGTTGACCCGTGCGTCCATAGAATCAGACCGACTCGTCAACAGCACGGGCACACGGGTGCCCAGCACCAGGCCCGCGGTGCCCGCGCCAGCCAGCCAGGTCAGTTCCTTGTAGAGCATGTTGCCGGCTTCGATGTCCGGCACCAGCAGGATGTCGGCGTCTCCGGCCACGCGGGACACGATGCCCTTCTGGTCCGCCGCTTCCCGCGAGATGGCGTTGTCGAACGCCAGGGGGCCGTCGATATCGCCGCCACGGATCTGCTGGCGGTCGGCCATTTTCGATAGCGCTGCCGCATCCAGCGTGGCGGGCATCGACGGGTTGACGGATTCAGTGGCGCACAGCACGGCAAGCTTCGGGCGATCCACGCCCAACGCCCGCGCCAGATCGATGGCGTTCTGGGCAATGTCCGCTTTTTCTTGCAGGGTCGGCGCAATATTGACGGCCGCATCCGTCAGGATGAACAGCTTGGGATAGGCCGCCACCGCCATGACGAAGGCATGGCTGATCCGCCTGTCCGTGCGCAATCCGGATTCACGGGCGACCACCGCGGACATGAAATGATCTGTATGCAGACTGCCCTTCATCAGCATGCGGGCCGCGCCATCGCGTGCCAATGCCGCAGCGGCCCGCGCCGCCAGTTTTTCGTCATCCGGCGTATCCACGATTTCAAGATCGCTTGTGCGCACACCCATCTCGGCCAGCAACGCCGTGATCCGGCGCGCGGGGCCCACCAGCACGGGTTCGATATATCCGGCGTCCCGCGCCTGGATCGCCGCCCCCAGGCTGGTCGGACACAAGGGATAGGCCACCGCAGTACGCAGCCGTCCGCCGGATAGCGCGGCAACGCGCAGCGGCTCGAACAATCGGTCGATTGCCATGTCTAGATGCTCCTGCCGCGCGTGTCCGCAAGGCCAAAGGGGAAGCGTCCGGCGGTGCGCCGGACGCATCGATCAGCGCTTGACGGGATCGATCGGCAGGGGCACCTCGCCCGAATGGAACGGCTGGTTCACATATTGCTTGTACTTGTCCAGCAGGCGCAGCGGCTGTTTGAGCGCGTCGCGCCGGAACGGGTCGCCCAGTTCTTGGCTGACCATCATTTCCAGCACCGTGGTCTTGCCTTCCGACTGCGCCTTGCAGGCGGACTGCAACGCCGCGCCCACCTGATCGGCATGCTCCACCCGGATGCCTTCCGCACCCATCGCCTGCGCCAACTCGGCGAAGTTGGGGTTGATCAGGTTGCTGCCCACGAAGCGGCGTCCGTAAAAATCGACCTGATTCTTCTTTTCCGCGCCCCACTGTCCATTGTGGAAGACCACCGCCGTCACCGGAATCTTCTCGCGCACGCAGGTCAGCAATTCCTGGAAGCTCATGCACCAGGCGCCGTCGCCCACATAGGCCACGGCCGGACGATCAGGGCGGCCCAGCTTGGCGCCGATCAGCGCGGGCAGCGCGTAACCGCAGTTGCCGAAGCTCATCGCGGCCAGCATCGAGTTCGGCTCGTCAAAGCGCAGATAGCTGTTGGAGACCGAGCAGATGTTGCCGATGTCCGTGGACACCATCACGTGCTTGGGCATCGCAAGCTCCAGCTCGCGCAGCATGCGGCGTGGATGCATGCGGCCGCCGCCGTGCTCGATGATGTCCAGGCTCCAGTCGTCGCGTTCGTGCGACCATCCGTCCAATTCCTTTTCCCATTCGGCTTTCTGCGACGCGATCTGGTCGCCGCGAGCCGTCTTGGTGCGCGTGCAGGCCACGTCGCGCCCTTTCAGTTTTTCGGTCAACGCGGCGGCGGCAGGCCGGGCGTCGCCGCAAATGCCCACCGACACCGGGCGCACCAGGCCCAACATGCGATGGTCGGCGTCGACCTGGATGATGCGCGCGCCTTGCGGCCAATAGTCCAAGCCATGCTGCGGCAAGGTACCGAAGGGGCCCAGGCGCGTGCCGAGTGCCAGCACGACATCAGCCTGGGACAGCAGTTTCATGCCCGCCTTGGCGCCCTGGTAGCCCAGCGGCCCGCACCACAGCGGATGGCTGGCAGGAAACGCATCGTTGTGCAGATAACTGGTCACGACCGGAGCGCCCAGCAGTTCGGCCAGCGCCACGCATTCGGCCTGGCCTTCCGAAAACAGCACGCCGCCGCCTGCCACGATGACGGGGAACTTGGCGTCCGCCAGCAGACGGGCCGCGGCTTCCAGGTCCTCTTCCGAGCCGGGGCCACGGCGGATGCGACGCGGCTCGGGGATCGCCACGTCGATCTCGCCATAGAAATAGTCGCGCGGAATATTCAGTTGCGCGGGGCCGCGTTCGGCCAACGCATTGTCGAAGGCCTTGGCGGTGAATTCGGCCATGCGATCCGGACGATTCACGTGCGCCTGATACTTGGTAATGCGCGAAAAAATGGGCAGCTGTTCGGTTTCCTGGAAACCGCCCAAGCCCATGCCGGCCGTGCCGGTCTCAGGCGTGATCGCCACCACCGGGCTGTGCGCCCAATAGGCGGCGGCCACGCCGGTCACGAAGTTGGTGATGCCGGGACCATTTTGCGCAATGCAGACGCCGTGGCGGCCGGTCACGCGGGAATAGCCGTCGGCCATATGCGCGGCGCCCTGCTCGTGCACCGTGGGCACGAAGCGGATGCCAGCGGCGGGGAACAAGTCCAGTGCGTCCATGAAGGCCGAACCGACGATGCCGAAAACGTCTTTGACGCCCTGTGCGACCAACGTTTCAACAAACGCTTCGCTGGGGGTCATGTGTTGCTTGCTGCTCATGGTCTCTCTCCTGGCAGGCCGGCGCTTGTTTGGTTGCATCGTGGCCGGGGTGATTCGATACTGCCGCAGAAAACGCGCCATTCCCACCCCACGGCGTTTCATTTTCTGCAAAATCCGTGCGACGATAGGCCGTTGGCCACCGAATCTTCAAATATTGAAAGATGAAAGACGAATCCTCCGCCGCCTTGCGTGCGCTGACGCTGCTGGAACAGGTCGCCCGCTCCGAAACCCCCGTGTCGCTGGCGACGCTGACCGACGCCACCGGCCTGCCCAAGCCGTCCGTGCTGCGCATCCTGACGCGCCTGGTCGAGGCCGGCATGCTGCTGCGTGAACCCGCCGGGAAAAGCTACGTCAGCGGGCCGCGTCTGAGCGCGCTGGCCCGCGACACGCTGCTGAACTCCCCCTTGCGCGGTGGACGCCATCGCATCCTGGACAGTCTGGTCGACGAGATCGGCGAAACCTGCAACTGCACCATGCTGGACGGCGACGAAGTCATCTATCTGGATCGCGTGGAAACCGCCTGGCCGCTACGTGTGAATCTGCAAACAGGATCGCGCGTGCCGCTGCACTGCTCCGCCAGCGGCAAACTGTTCCTGGCTCACATGCGGCGCGAGCCGCGCGCACGCCTGCTGGCCGCCGCCCCCTTGCCGCGCTATACGCCCAACACCCTGTGCGACGTGGCCTCGCTTGAACATGAACTCCGCGCCATCAAGAAGGAAGGCGCCAGTTTCGATCGCGAGGAATTTCTGCTGGGCATCGTCTGCATGGCCGTGCCCATCCTGCATGGGCCGCGCGTGATCGCCGCCGTGGCGCTGCACGCGCCGGTCGCGCGCCTGTCCATCGACGGCGCGCGGGCCTGGCTGCCGCGCATGCAGGAGGCCGCCCGCGCCCTGGCAGGCACGTACCCTCAGGCGTAAAGCGTCCCTTTTTAATCTTCGCGTCCCGCCTCGCCAGGCAACGGCTAAGGCATGCCAGGGCTTACACTGTCGGTCGACTCAGTTTTTCGCGGTTTTTGCGATCCCCTCTATTGTGACCAACACGCCCTTCACCTCCCTGCCCCTCTTGCCCGCCCTGCTCGACAACCTGCAAAGCCTGGGGTTCGAGCAAATGACGCCCATCCAGGCGCAAAGCCTGCCGCTTATCCTGGAAGGCCGCGACATCATCGCGCAAGCCAAAACGGGCAGCGGCAAGACCGCGGCGTTCGGCCTGGGCGTATTGCAAAAGCTGGACATCAGCCGACTGGCGCCGCAAGCGTTGCTGGTCTGTCCCACGCGCGAATTGGCCGATCAGGTGGCGCAGGAACTGCGCCGGCTGGCTCGCCTGATCCCCAACGTCAAGATCCTGACCTTGTGCGGTGGCGCGGCAGCGCGGCCCCAAGCCGAATCGCTGGCGCGCGGCGCCCACCTGGTCGTGGGCACGCCCGGCCGCATTCAAGACCACCTGGAACGCGGCAGCCTGGATTTGTCGGGCTTGACCACGCTGGTGCTGGACGAAGCCGACCGCATGGTCGACATGGGCTTCTACGACGACATCGTCGCCATCGCCTCGCATTGCCCCGCCAAGCGCCAAACCCTGCTGTTTTCGGCGACCTACCCGGACAACATCCGCAAGCTGAGCGCCCGCTTCCTGCGCAACCCCGCCGAAGTCAAGGTGGAAGCGCAGCACGATGCCAGCCGCATCGAACAGATCTTCTACGAGATCGACGGCAAGGACCGCCTGGACGCCGTGGCCCGCCTGCTGGCGCATTTCCGCCCCGTCTCCACGCTGGCGTTCTGCAATACCAAGATCCGCAGCCATGACCTGGTTGAACGGCTGCAAGCCGACGGCATCAGCGCCCAGGCGCTGAACGGCGATCTGGAACAGCGCGAGCGCGACGAAATCCTGATCCAGTTCGCCAACCAGAGCTGCGCCGTCCTGGTGGCCACCGACGTCGCCGCGCGCGGGCTGGACATCCAGAACCTGGGCGCCGTGATCAACGTCGACGTGACCAAGGACACCGAAGTCCACGTCCACCGCATCGGCCGCAGCGGCCGGGGCGACCAGAAGGGCCTGGCGCTCAGCCTGTGTTCGCCCGACGAAATGCGCTGGGCCAACCTGGTCGAGCAATACCAGGGCACCCCGCTGAAATGGGGCGACATCAAGTCCTTGAAGCCCAAGGCTGACCGACCCTTGCGCGCGCCAATGGTGACGCTGTGCATCCAGGGCGGCAAGAAAGACAAGCTGCGTCCGGGCGATCTGCTGGGCGCGCTGACCGGTGACGGCGGGCTGACCTTTGAGCAGGTCGGCAAGATCAACATCACCGAATTCAATTCCTACGTGGCGCTGGACCGCCAGATCGCCAAGCAGGTGTTCTCGCGCGTGTCCAACAGCAACATCAAGGGCCGCCGGTTCCGCATGCGGTTCCTCGAAGAGTTTTGATTGCTGCCCAGTCAGGGATTTTTCTGGCTGTTCGCTAGAAAGACCGCGATGATAGCTTGATGATTTTGCTTGGGTTTTGCCATAATGGCCCCGCCTGGCTCAGCTTGCCCCGTCAATCGCGGCAAGCCGAACGCGGAACCAAAGGTAAACAGCGCGCTCCAACGAGCCGCTGTCCCCCTTAACCATCACAAGAGAAACTCACCATGATCAAGTCCGACGATACCGGCAAGCTGATCCTGCGCCTGACCCTCGGCATTCTGATTTTGCTCCATGGCCTGTCCAAACTGATGGGCGGCGGCGTCACCGGCATCAGCGGCATGTTGTCGTCGCATGGCCTGCCGGGCTTTTTGGCTTATGGCGTCTATGTGGGCGAGATCATCGCCCCCGTGCTGCTCATCATTGGCGTCTACACCCGACTGGGTGGTTTGATCATTGCCATCAACATGGTGGTTGCGATCCTGCTGGCCCACACCGGCCAGTTGGGCTCCATCACCAATACCGGCGGCTGGGCGCTGGAACTGCAAGGCATGTTCCTCTTCACCGCGTTGGCCATCGCCTTCATGGGCGCCGGCCGTTTCAGCCTGGCAGGCAATGGCGGCCGCTGGAACTGACGCACCGCATGACACTGCGCCGTAACCTGGCGTGACGTGCGAAGACGGGGTCGCTCAGGCGGCCCCGTTGCTTTTCCAGCAGAGATTGATACGAACGACATGCCCGGTCACGCAGGCGCAAACATCCGTCACCTGAAAGCTGTTTCGGAACGATTACAGAGGCGAACTCCTGTCAGAGGGTGTGGCCTAATCCTTACCAGCGCACTAAGGGCGTAACGCACGCCTGGCGCAGGTTGGGAGTCACTGAAATGAAGAAGCGTCTGCTGTTGGTGTTGGCCGTGGCCAGTTCGTTGACTGGATGTGTGGTGGTGCCGGCTCGGCCGGGCTACTACCGCCCCGCCCCCGTCTACTACACGCCGCACTACTATTACCCTGCGTACCCCGCTCCGCATTATTACTACCGCGGATATTGATCCTCGCCCCCGAGACGATCAGGAACTGCCATGACAATCTCTGTCCGGATTTCCCGTTTGCGGCCCCTGGCCACCGTTGCCCTGCTGGCCGCCTGCGCCAGCGCCGGCGCGCAGACTTATGCGCCGCCGCCTGCACCCAGCGCTCCAGCCTACGACAGCGGCGATCCCGCCAACGCCAATCTGGCGCTGGTGGATCGCAGCCCGGACCCCCCACCAGCCCTGCCCGTTTATGTGCAACCGCCCGCACCGGCCGACGGCTATATGTGGGTGCCCGGCTATTGGAGCCGCAATCGCTACGGCTTCTTCTGGGTGCCCGGCGCCTGGGTGCTTGCGCCCTATTCCGGCGCGCTCTGGACGCCTGGGTACTGGGGCTTCGTCAATGGGCTCTATGTGTGGAATGCCGGCTACTGGGGCCCTCATGTGGGCTTCTATGGCGGTATCAACTACGGGTTTGGCTATGTCGGCATCGGCTATGTGGGGGGCTACTGGAACCGCGACCGCTTCTACTACAACCGATCCGTGACCAACGTGAATGTCACCCGCGTCACCAACGTCTACAACCATACCGTCGTGGTCAATAACATCGACAACCGGCGCGTCAGCTATCACGGCGGCCCCGACGGCATCCGCCGCAACGCCGACCCCCGCGAATTGGCCGCTCGCAATGACCGGCATGCGCCGCCCACGGACATGCAGCGGGGCTTCGTGCGCGACGCGGGCAACAACCGCGCCCAGTTCTACGACCACAACAAGGGCCGTCCGCCCCAGGCCTTTGTGGATCATCCCGACAACAACCGCCGTCCGTCCGAGGATCAGCGCCCCGGTGGCAATGCGCGGCCCCCCGAAGGCGGTGCTGGAACGGGTCCCAACATGAGCAATGGCAACGGTCGGGATCCGGGGCGTGACCATCGTCCAGGGCCAGGCGCCAACTCGGGCAATGCCGCGCCGGGCGCAAACGTCGCGGGTAGCCCGCCCCCTAGAACGAATACTGGCCAGACGGTCACGGGAACGGCGCGTCCGCCACAATCACCTGCGCCTCAGCAAGCGCGGGATCACGGGCAACAACAGGCGCAGCAGCAGCAGCAGCAGCAGCAGCAGCAGCAGCGGCAACAGCAGGCGCAGCAACAACAGGCCCGTGATCAGCAGCTGCGTCAGCAGCAAGAACGCGATCAGCAGGCCCAGCATGCGCGCCAGCAACAAAACCGGGAACAGCAGCAGGCCCGTCAGCAGCAGGCCCGTGACTCGCAACAGCAGCAGGCACGCGAGCAGCAACATCAACAACGCCAGCAAGCGCAGCAGCAGGCCCGCCAACAAGCCGCGCCCCGGCCTGAAGGGCATCCGCAGCAACAAGGAGGCGGCCGGGATCGTGAAGCACAACGCGGCGAAGGCCGAGGCGGCGGTCCCAACCGCGACTGAACTGGACCCTTGCCCATGGCGGGACTACAGTAGGCACCTTGGCGCGGCGTTGCCCGTGCGACTCAACGGAAATTGGAGTTCCCCATGAAACGCCTTGTCTCCAGCTTGATGCTTTGCGGCCTGATGGCCGGTACGGCGGCCCAGGCCGCCTTGAACGTGGGGGCTCCCGCGCCGGACTTCAGCACGCAGGCGTCGCTTGGCGGAAATGTCTTCACATTCAAACTGACCGAAGCCCTGAAGCAAGGCCCGGTCGTGCTGTATTTCTTTCCCGCTGCGTTCTCCAAGGGCTGCACGATCGAAGCGCACAACTTCGCCGAAGCCACGGACGAATACAAGTCGCTAGGCGCCACCGTGATCGGCGTTTCGACAGACGACATCGACACACTGAACAAATTCTCTGTCAGTGAATGCCGCAGCAAGTTCGCGGTGGCGGCCGATGGCGACGGCAAGATCATGAAGGCCTATGACGCCGTGCACGACAAGCGCCCCGACTACGCGCAACGTGTGTCGTATGTGATCTCGCCGCAGGGCAAAATCCTGTATGAATTCACGGACATGAACCCCGACTCGCACGTGGCCAACACCATGCGCGCGCTGCGCGACTGGAAGGCCAAGCAATAAGAGGGGTAAGGGTCAGCCAGACCCGGCCCGGGCAGCGCCCGGGTCCAGGAGCTAATTGAATGGCCAGACCGGGGGATGCGTGCCCGGAGGGCTGGACGGACGAGTCCAACGCGCTGCCGTTTCAGAGAACCGGGCGGCATGGCGCAGGGCCAACAATTCGCCAAAGCCCGATGGTTCGGTCTCCAGCAATCCGTCAAAGCCCGGCATCGGACAGGCAAGTCCGCCCTCCACCCGGCCCAAACTGCGTAGCCAATGCGCGGTCTGCGCCAACGACACGCGAACATGCCAGCTGCCGCCTTCGGTCGCTTGCCGCGCAAGCGCCACCTGGGCGCCAAACGCCATCAGGTAGCCCGATGCGTGGTCCAGAATCTGCATGGGCAACGGCTTGGGCGCGTCCTGGCCAGCCGCCTGCGCTTCGGCATGATTGAACCCCGTGGCGGTCTGCACCAACGAATCAAAGCCCCGGCGGTTGGCCCAAGGGCCAGTGTTGCCATAGGCGGACAGCGACACATAGACAATGCCGGGGCGGATGCGTGCGGCGTCCTGGGGACCAAAGCCCAGCGCGGCCAGCCCGCCGGGCCGATATCCCTGCACGAACACATGTGCGCTACGCAATAGATTACCCAGCGCAATGCGGCCGTCCGCCGTATCCAGGTCGGCCAGCACGGAAAGCTTGCCACGGCTGGTGTCGATGATGTTGTCGATATTGGGTAGCTGCGGCGAATTCACCAGCATCACATCGGCGCCATAGGCCGCCAACGCGCGGCCGCAGACGGGTCCCGCGATGATGCGCGTCAAGTCCAGCACGCGGATGTCCTTCAGGGGACGGGCATCGTGCCCATACTTGGGCAGTGGCCGCGGATCGGCTTCGCCGATGCGTTCAATCGTCATCAAAGGTTGAGCGGCAATCGCCTGGCCTTGCGCATGGCGATCCCATTCGTCAAAGCTGCGCATGGCGGCCACCACCATGCCGGCGTCGGCAGCCACCTGTTCAAAGTCCAGGGCCTTCCAGCGGCTCAACGCACGCTCCACCGTTTCACGGGTGGTGCCCTCACCGGTGGGACACCCCAGCAACGCCAGGGCGCCGTCCCGATGATGCGCGAAATTGGCGTGGATGCGGACCCAGCCCCCGTCGCCACAGCGATAGACCCCGCTGATCGGATCCCAGGGGTTCGGCGTCACGCCGTTGATTTTGAAGTGGCTGCGGCATTCCTGGGCGGCGTGCAGCATGTCGACACTGACTTCCTGTCGCGCACCGCCACGCAGGTGCCAGAGTTCGGCCGCGGCCAGGGCGGCGGCGGCCATGCTGGCCTGCGCTGCCGCGCCGACCGCAAAGGAAGAAGGCAGCACGGGGTCTGCCCCCGTCAGCATCACGTGATCCAGCGCCTCGTCGGGCAGATCCAGTGAACGCCAGAGTCTTTGCAGGACGTCGCGGGATGTCTTGCCGGCGGGTGTGCGTCCCCTCAGAAAGGACGGGCGTAGGTCCATCAGATTTCCCATAGCGTTCACTCTGCTCTAGTCGTTGATTTCATTACATGGCGAGGGCAGACGCGCGTCAATACGTACGCAGCCACAGCGTGTTTCATGGTTTGACCGTGGCAAGCGCCCCAAAGCGTGGACTTGGCCCCGGCCCCGCGCGCGCCGGCCAAAACCGCCAGTCACATCTACTCGTAGTTTTTACATCGTCTTCCAAGCATTGGCCGCACGTTAGAATGCCTGCCTCAAGGGCGGCCCCGCACGTCCGCCGATTTTTGTCCTGGACCGCCTTAGATGAATACGCTGCTTTGGCTACGCACCGATCTGCGCCTGCACGACAACCCCGCGCTGGCAGCGGCCGCCGAAAATGGCACGGTCACGGCGCTGTTCGTGGCATCGCCCGGGCAGTGGCGTTTGCATGGCGAAGCGCCAGCCAAAGTAGATTTCTGGCTGCGCAATCTGCACGAACTGGCGCAAGACCTGGACAAGCTGGGCATACCCCTGAAACTGCTGACGGTCCCAGACTGGACCCACGCACCCAGCGCCATCGCCCGTTTTTGCCAAACGCATGGCATGCAGCAAGTCCACGCCAATACCGAATGGGCCATCAATGAACGCCGCCGAGACGCGGCCGTGGCGGGCGCGTTGCAGACGATCGGCGTGGATTGGACCCTGCACCATGGCGCATCGCTACTGCGTCCAGGCACGGTACTGACGGGCAAAGGCGAGTGCTATCGCGTATACACCCCCTACGCGCGCACCTGCCGTGAACGGCTGCGCACGGCGCCAATCCGCCCGGTGCCCGCGCCCCGCGCTCAAACGGCGCCTGCCTGGGCCGCCGATACCCTGCCCGCCGCGTTCGACGGCTTCCCGCCCCCCAGCGATGCCGTGCGCGCGCTGTGGCCCGCTGGCGAGGCCGCCGCCAGCGAGCGGCTGGCGGCGTTCACCGATGGCGTCATCGATGCCTACAAGGATGAGCGCGACTTCCCGTCATTGCCCGGCACCAGTTGCCTGTCGCCCTATCTGGCGGCCGGCGTGCTGTCCCCGGGGCAAGCCCTGCGGGCGGCCCTGGCGGCCAATCACGGAGAGCTGGACAGCGGCAAGGCCGGCGCCGCCACGTGGATCAACGAGTTGCTGTGGCGCGAGTTCTACCAGCATCTGCTGGCCGCCTATCCCTCGCTGTCCATGCATCAGCCCATGAAACCCGAAACCGCCGCCGTGCCTTGGCGCGACGCCCCGACGGACCTGCATGCCTGGCAACAGGGTCAGACCGGCATCCCCATCGTCGATGCCGCCATGCGCCAATTGCTGGCGCTGGGCTGGATGCACAACCGGCTGCGCATGGTCACGGCCATGTTCCTGTCGAAAAACCTGCTGATCGATTGGCGGCTGGGCGAAGCCTGGTTCATGGCGCAATTGGTGGATGGCGATCTGGCGGCCAACAACGGCGGTTGGCAATGGAGCGCCTCCACCGGCGCGGATGCGGTTCCCTACTTCCGCGTGTTCAACCCTTTGTCCCAATCACGCCGATTCGATCCGCGCGGCGTGTTCCTGAGGGAATGGCTGCCGGAATTGGCGCACTTGGACGATCAGGCCATCCACGACCCCAGCCCCATGGAGCGTGCCGCCGCCGGCTACCCGCTGGCCATCGTCGATCTGGCGCAAAGCCGCCTGCGCGCGCTGGAAGCATTCGGCAATCTGCCCGCCGCGCACTAGCCACTGCGCACCCGGCGGCCAAAACCATTGATCACATCACGGCCAAGCGCGTCCGCGAACGTTTACCTTTTGCATAACATTTCAATATCTTGATGTAGATCAACCCCGAGCCAGCGCTGCTCCCCGATGATCCCCGGCTGCACCACGCCCCACGCCCATCACAGGACGACAGACGCATGCGCAACAATCAGCCGGTTTACGACAAGGAATACACGCTGCACGACGAGCAGTACCTGATCTCCCGCACCGACGCCCGTGGCCGCATCATTTACGCCAATCCCGCGTTCGTGGAGGTCAGCGGTTTCTCTCGCGAGGAACTGGTCGGCGCCGCCCACAATATCGTGCGCCATCCGGATATGCCCGAAGCGGCCTTTGACGACTTGTGGCGCACGATCCAGCGCGGCGAATCCTGGACGGGCGTGGTGAAGAACCGCCGCAAGGACGGCGGCTACTACTGGGTGCTGGCCAACGTCACCCCCATCATCGAGCGCGGTGAAACGGTCTGTTATGCCTCTGTGCGCGTCAAGCCGACGCAAGCGCAGATCGATACCGCCGACAAGCTTTACGCGCGTCTGCGCAACGGCACCGCGCGCGGCATCCGGCTAGTCCGAGGCCACGCGCGGCCCACCGGCATCGCCGGGGTGCTCGCCCGGCTGAAATTGTGGCGCCTGACCGGTGTGCGTTCGCGCATGCTGGCCTGGGCGATGCTGGCCTCCTCATTGTTCCTGGGTGCGGCCGGCGTCGCGCTGTACGGCATGCTCGATCGCATGCAGCCCCAGGAACTAGCCATCGCTGCGGCCGTGCTGGCAGGCGGCGTGATCTTGATTTTCGCGTCGGGCTGGGGTTTTGCACGCAGCATCACGGGGTTGCTGGCCACCGCCACCGATTTCACGCGGCAGATCGCTGCGGGCAACCTCAGCACGCCGCTGCCCTCGGCCAGTCTGCGCGACGAAATCGGCGCCCTGAAGTTCTCGTTGGAAGTGATGCGCAAAAGCCTGGTCAGCATCACTCGCGACGTGCATGACGGCATTGAAAGCGCATTGCATTCCGCCTCGGAAATCGCCGATGGCAATGAAGAACTGGCCGCGCACACGCAACGCCAGGCGGCGTCGCTGGAAGAAGCCGCAGCCAGCATGGAACAACTGGCCGCCACCGTAAAGCAGAACGCATCGAATGCCAACGGCGCCGACCAGATGGCCAGCCAAGCCTCGGACATGGCCCGGCGCGGCGGTCAGGTCGTGAACGACGCGGTGGCCGCCATGCACGGCATCGTCGAAAGCTCGTCACGGATTACCGAAGTGGTCGGCATCATCGATGGCATCGCGTTCCAGACCAACATCCTGGCCTTGAACGCCGCGGTCGAAGCCGCGCGTGCCGGCGAGTCCGGGAAGGGATTCGCCGTGGTGGCGTCCGAGGTCCGCAGCCTGGCGCAGAAAAGCGCCACCGCCGCCCGTGAAATCAAAGCATTGATCGAGGCGTCGAATGATCGCGTCAATGATGGCGTGCGGCATGTGGAACGCGCCGGCGAAGCCATGCTGGACATCGTGGATTCGGTACAGCAGGTCACGCGCATCATGAATGAGATCGCGGCCACGTCGACCGAGCAGCATACCGGCATCGACAACGTCAGCCGCACCATTTCGGAGACGGACACCGCAGCCCAACGCAATGCGGTACGAGTCGAGCAAGCCGCATTGGCGGTGGACAATCTGCGCACCCGTGGCGCGCAACTCCGTCACGCCATCGAGGTGTTCCGCGTGGCCGGCGGCCAGACCGTGCTGCCCAAACGCGCTGTCGCCCCCGCCCCTGCGGGTTTGATCACAACGGCCCGCGCCCAGCCATTGCTGGAACGCCAGGCGTGACTGCGCAAGGCCGGCTCAGGCGCCGGCCGCGGCCTGCTTGTCCAGCCGCTTGATGAACACCTGCAATTCCTTTTCAACCTGCTTGTCCCCGCGCGCCTGGGCGGCCTGCAAACCCGACGCCCACGCCGCCCGCGCGCCATCCGTATCGCCCAGCCCCAGGCACGCCTTGCCCAGCCATTTCCACGCGACCGAGTACGCGGGGTCGAACGCCAACGCCGCGCGCAGGTGCGGTTCAGCTTCACGAAAGCAATCTTGCTCGGCATAGGCCTTGCCCAGCGAAAACCGCAATAGCATGTTGTCGGTGCCCTTGGCCAGCATGGCCTCCAGGCGTTCAATCATTCCTTGCATCGGGGGGCTCCTGCTAACGCTTGAATATCGATCTGACATGATAGGACGGCTGCCGTGGGGCGACGTGAATGGCCCCTCGCGGGCATGGGTTTAGCAATACGGGGAAAACGATCCGTTTCCTTGCGTTTCAAGAATCAACCACCAAGGAATGCCTGGGTGAATATTCTGTCTGATGTTGAGCGCTCTTCGTGAAGGACACCTCGTTATGGCATGGAAGACCTCCTGGCTTCATCGCTTTGCCCCGTTGCTGCTACTTCCGCTGGCGATTAACGCCATCGCGCAGCAAGCACCGCAATCGCTGGCCCGGGATGCCGCCCTGGTCAATCGGGTGACCTGGGGCGCGACCCCAGCCGAACTAGAGCGCGCCAGGAACATGGGGATCGACCATTACCTGCGCGAGCAATTGCGGCCGGCGCGTCAGGACAATCTTCCGGCCGAGATTCAGCGGCGCATTGATGCGTTGTCGATTTCCCAACAGTCAGACGACGCCGCGCGGGCCATTCAGATAACCCTGCGGCAACAGTCCAGAAAACTGCCCGAGGACGAGAAATTCGCAGCCAATCGCAAAGCACACCAGATGTCACTCGCGCGTGCCGCCGAAGTCAACGAGCGCGCCGTGCTGCGGGCGCTCTACACCCCCCATCAGTTGCAGGATCAGATGACTTGGTTCTGGATGAACCACTTCAATGTGGACTTCCAGAAAGGTGATGTTGGAATTTTTCTTTCTCAGTATGAAGACAACGCCATCCGCCCGCATGCCCTAGGCAAGTTCCGAGACCTGCTAGCTGCCACCATGCGGTCTCCGTCCATGCTGATTTATCTGGACAATACGCAGAATATGGCGGGCAAGATCAATGAGAATTACGCACGCGAATTGATGGAACTGCATACGCTGGGCGCCGGCGGTGGCTACTCCCAGAATGATGTGCAAGAGTTGGCTCGCATTCTTACCGGCCTAGGTATCAGCAACAGTCTGGAGCCGCCTAAAATCAAGCGTGAATTGCTCGCCCAGGTGGTCCAGCAGGGCTACTTCCTGTTCAATCCGGCCCGCCACGATTACGGCAGCAAGGTATTCCTCGGCCATGCCATCGCGGGCGCGGGCATGCAAGAAGTGGAACAGGCTGCCGACCTGCTGGCCCGCAATCCCGCAACCGCGAAATTCATCAGCAAAAAGCTTGCTGCGTACTTTGCCGGTGAAGCGCCCCCCGCCTCTTTGGTCGACAAAATGAGCCGAACCTTTTTGGAAAAAGACGGCGATATCTCGGCCACGCTCCAGACGCTGTTCGGGTCACCGGAATTCGCTGCATCACTAAAGACGGGAGTCTTCAAGGATCCGGTCCACTACTTCTACTCGTCAATGCGAATGACCTACAACGGCTTGCCGCCAATCATCAATGCCAAGGTAGGCGTCAACTTGCTCAAGCGGCTTGGACAACCCTTGAATCAGCATCTAACACCCGACGGTTATCCGCTGTCCCAATCCGATTGGTCCGGTTCTGGGCAAATGACGGTGCGCTTTGAAATAGCCAATGCCATAGCCAGTTCACCGCAATCCTTCTATCGAAACAGCCCCGATGACCGCCCGGCGAACGTGCCCCGTCCGCCGAACCTGCTAGCAGCCAACGATGGCAACGGTCTCTTCTCTATGATGTCCACTCGCACACGCGACGCGATCGAACAGGCCAAATCAATACCCATCGCCAACACCTATCTGCTGGCCTCGCCAGAGTTCATGCGCCGCTAGGAGCTTCCATGGATAGACGCCGACTTCTTCAATTAATGGCTGCCGCTCCGTTGGTGCTGGGAGGTAGCCGAGTCTATGCAGCGCCAGCCGCTGCCGGGAACCGCCTGCTGGTGGTCTTCATGCGCGGTGCGTACGACGCGGCCAGCTTGCTGGTGCCCGCGAGCAGCGACTTCTACTACGACTCCCGGCCCACCATCTCAATCGCCCCGCCCGGCGGCGGGCCAGGTTCGGCATTGCCGCTCACAGAAGGATGGGCGTTGCATCCGGCCTTGGCCGAAAGCCTGCTGCCATTTTATGAAAAGCGCCAATTGGCCTTTTTGCCGTTCGCAGGTACTGAAGATCTCAGCCGCAGCCATTTTGAAACACAGAACAGCATTGAGCGAGGCATGGGCTCCGGCCAAGGCAACAATTACCGAACGGGGTTTCTCAATCGGCTAGCCACCGCGTTGAACGCCAAGCAATCCCAACCAGCGGCTTTCACCTCGGAAGTCCCGCAGATATTCCGTGGCGAGGCGCGCGTCCCAAACATTGACCTGCTGGGAGCCGGAAACAAATCACGATTGAGCGATGAAGATGCCCGCGTCATCGCCTCTCTATATGAAGGCACGAACCTGCACGCCGCCGTCACAGAAGGCCAGCGTGTCATGAGCGCCGCGCGCCAAGAAATCGAAACTGAAATGCAGGCCGCCAATGGCAATGCGGTCTCCACCGACAAACTCGAACTTGAAATCCGCCGCATCGCCCGCTTCATGACCGACAGCTACAACCTCGGTTTCGTCGACGTCGGCGGCTGGGACACCCACGTGGGCCAAGGGGCCGCAACCGGCGCACTGGCCAACCGTCTTGGCCAGCTTGGCCGCGCACTCGCCGCTTACGCTGATGAGATGGGCCCCGCCTGGCGGCAAACCACCGTTGTCGTCATCAGCGAATTCGGCCGCACCTTCCGTGAAAACGGCAACAAGGGTACCGACCACGGCCACGGCACGGTGTATTGGGTCATGGGAGGCAATGTGCAAGGTGGACGCATCGCCGGCAAGCAAGTCGCCGTCAAGCACGAGACCCTGTTCCAGGATCGGGACTATCCCGTGCTCAACGAATATCGATCGGTCTTCGCCGGCCTGTTCGCGCGCCTGTACGGGCTGGACAAGGCCCGCCTGGCCCAGGTATTTCCGGGCGTGACGCCGGTGGATCTGAAGCTGGTCTGAGCCCCGCCCGGGCGCAAGCGCAAGCGCTACACTCCCGGTGAGCAGTCCCGCGCATTGACGCCCCCGCGTCCAGCCGCCTGTCACAGGAGCCCGCATGAGCACGATCTATGATTTCTCCGCCCGCGACATCAACGGGGAAGAACAATCCCTGGACCATTACCGTGGCCGCGTGCTGCTGGTGGTTAACGTCGCGTCCAAGTGCGGCTTCACGCCGCAATACGCGGGCCTGGAAGAACTCTATCGCTCGCTGCGCGACGACGGGCTGACCGTGCTGGGCTTTCCGTGCGACCAATTCGGCCACCAGGAACCTGGCGACGAAGCCGAGATCCGCAGCTTCTGCTCCACGCAATACGACATCACGTTCCCGCTCTACGCCAAGATTGACGTCAACGGTGCCGACGCGCACCCGCTATACCGCTGGCTGAAAGGCGAAAAACCCGGCGTCTTCGGCACCGAGGGCATCAAGTGGAATTTCACCAAGTTCCTGGTTGGCCGCGACGGTCAGGTCATCAAGCGCTATGCGCCCACCGACACGCCGGCGGGCCTGAAGGACGACGTCGTCCGCGCGCTGTCCGCGCCCGTCTAAGCCCTCCGCCTACCGCAACGGCGGCAGGCGACGGCGCACCGTGTGCGCCTTGACGATGGCGGTGTTGGTCTCGGCGAATTCGGTCACGCGCTCCAGGATGCCGTCCAGGTGCGAGATCGACCGCAGCACCACGCGGGCGATGAAGCAATCGTCGCCCGTCACCTTGTCGCATTCCACGAATTCCGGGATCTCCTGGATCAATCCCTCCACGTGCCGCAACTGCCCCGGCAAGGGGCGGATGCGCACGATGGCCTCCAGCGTGTAGCCCAGCGCCACCGGATCCACATCCAGCGTATAGGCGCGGATCACGCCCGACTCTTCCAAGCGCCGCAGGCGATCCGCCACGCTGGGCGCCGACATGCCCACCTGCCGGGCCAGATCGGCCGTCGTGGTGCGCGCGTTGGCTGACAGGGTCTCAACCAGGCGCCGATCGATGCCATCCAGAACCGGATTTTCATTTTTTAGGTCGTTTTGCATAAATTCCACCTAAAAGAAGGTACTGCGTTAAAACCGCCACAAGAACATCATATAGCGACCTTTATCTGCCTGGGATAATTTCTCCAACGAACATTGCGGACTTAGCCGCCCGGAGACCCCACATGAATCCCGCATCAGAACGCCTCGGCCTGGCGCAAATGGCCGCCGCCATGACCTTATCCGGGACGTTGGGCGTCTTTGTCATCGAGTCTGGTCAAAGCGCCTGGAACGTCGTTTTCTTCCGCTGCGTCTTCGGCGCCCTGTCGCTATTGCTGTATTGCTGGGCGCGCGGCCTGCTCAAGCCCGGCCTGTTCACCGCCAGGACACTGGCCCTGGCGCTGGTTGCCGGCGCTGCGCTGGTCATGAACTGGGTGCTGCTGTTTTCCGCGTACCGGCTCGCGTCCATCTCGCTGGCTACGGCTGTCTACAACGTGCAGCCGTTTTTCCTGATCGGCTTGGGCGTGCTTTTCCTGGGCGAACGTCCCTCGCGCGGCAAGCTGGCCTGGTCCGTGGTGGCCTTTGCCGGACTGCTGCTGGTGCTGCGCCTGTCGGACTCCGGCAGCGTGGGGGGCGACACCTATCTATCGGGCCTGCTGTTGGGACTGGGCGCGGCCGCCCTGTATGGCATTACCGCCATCATCGTCAAACGGTTGACGGGCATCCCGCCCCAAGTGCTGGCGCTGGTGCAAGTCGCCCTGGGGGCCATCATGCTGCTACCCATGGCGGATTTCAACGCGCTGCCCGCCGCGCCGCTGCAATGGGGTTATCTGGTGGCGCTGGGCCTGATCCACACCTGCCTGATGTACATCCTGATGTATTCAGCCATCCAGAAGCTTCCCACCACGTCCACCGCGGCGCTCAGCTTCATCTACCCCGCCGTGGCCATCATGCTGGATTTCGTGGTCTACGGCCACCGGATGGATGCCTCGCAGATCGTGGGCGTGGCCATGATCTTCCTGGCCGCGGCGGGTGTCAGCCTGAACTGGACCTGGCGCCTGCCGGGCCGGCCGCGCCCCGGCGCGGTCTGAGTCAGGCATCAACGGGGAAACCCGTACCTCGGCCCCGGTTATTCAGGTCGCCGGCAAGCCGTCCCCGCTATCATGGCTTTTCCATCCGCCGGCCGCAGCCGGCGGCGCCATGATTCCCAGGACGCTCCCATGATCGATCTCTATTATTGGACCACCCCCAACGGCCACAAGATCACGCTGTTCCTTGAAGAAACCGGCCTGCCCTACCAGATCCACCCGGTGAACATCAGCCGCGGCGATCAGTTCAAACCCGAATTCCTGGCCATCGCGCCGAACAACCGCATCCCCGCCATCGTCGATCAGAAGCCCGCTGACGGCGGCGCACCGATCTCGCTGTTCGAGTCGGGCGCCATCCTGCTGTACTTGGCCGAGAAGAGCGGCCGCTTCCTGCCCGCCGACGTGCGCGGCCGTGCCGAAGTGTCCCAATGGCTGTTCTGGCAGATGGGCGGCCTGGGTCCCATGGCAGGCCAGAATCACCACTTCTCGGGCTACGCGCAAGAACGCATCACCTACGCCATTGATCGCTACGTCAAGGAAACCAACCGCCTGTACGGCGTATTGAACAAACGTCTGGCTGACCGCGAGTTCGTCGCGGGCGACTATTCCATCGCGGACATGGCAGCCTATCCCTGGATCGTGCCGCACGCCAAGCAAGGCCAGGACTTGAACGACTTTCCGCATTTGCAGCGCTGGTTCAATGCCATTGCCGCGCGCCCCGCCACCCAGCGCGCCTATGCCTTGGCCGACACCATCAACACCACCCCGTCCATCAGCGATGAAGAGTCTCGCCGCATCCTGTTCGGCCAGACCGCCCGCTGAAAGCTCAGGAGACTGCCCATGACAGTGCCAACCCTGTTGTTCCGCCGCGCCCGCACCGAAGACCTGCCACATATCGTCGCGATGCTGGCCGACGACGAATTGGGCGCAACGCGCGAAGACGCTTCCGTTCCGCCGAATCCCCGCTACGTCGCCGCCTTTGCCGCCATCAACCAGGATTCCAATCAATTCCTGGCGGTGGTTGAGCAGGATTCACACCTGGTTGGCTGTTTGCAGTTATCGTTCATACCCGGCCTGTCGCGGCAGGGCCAATGGCGTGGACAGATCGAGAGCGTGCGCATCGCCTCGTCGTCGCGCGGCCACGGCCTGGGACGCGCCATGTTCGAGTGGGCGATCGAGCAATGCCGCATTCAGGGATGCGGCCTGGTCCAGCTGACCACCGACCGTGCACGCCCGGATGCGCGCAGGTTCTATGAAAGCCTGGGCTTCACGGCCAGCCACGATGGCATGAAGCTCAGCCTGTAGTTTTAGTGCATGATTTTGCAAGGAGCGCCCATGCATGGCGAATACAAAGTCCCCGGCGGCAAACTGGTCGTCGCGGATCTGGAAGTGCGCGATGGCCGTCTGGCCAATGTGCGCATCAGCGGTGACTTTTTTCTTGAACCGCCCGAAGCGCTTGAGGCCATCAATGCCGGCTTGAACGGCATGCCTGCGGACGCCGGTGAACTGGAGCTGGCCGTGGCCGTCCAATCCGCCCTGCCCGCCGATGCCGAGTTGTTCGGGTTTTCCGCCGAGGCCGTGGCCATCGTCTTGCGGAGGGCGCTTGCATGACGCGCACTGACTGGAACGACTACGACTGGCAATTGATTCATGACGCTCCCCAGGCTCCGGCGCTGCACATGGCGCTGGACGCCGTCATCACCGATGAAGTCGGCGCGGGCCAGCGTCCGCCCACCTTGCGCATCTGGGAGTGGTCCGCCCCCGCCGTCGTGATCGGCCGTTTCCAATCCCTGAAGAATGAAGTCGATCCGGAAGGCGCCAAGCGTCACGGCATCGAAGTCGTGCGCCGTGTCAGCGGCGGCGGCGCGATGTTCATCGAACCTGGCAACTCCATCACGTATTCGCTCAGCGCGCCGCAAGCGCTGGTGCACGGGATGAGTTTTCAGGAGTCCTACGCCTTTCTGGACGCCTGGGTGCTCGCCGCGCTGCAAGGCCTGGGCATCAAGGCCTGGTACCAACCCTTGAACGACATCGCCTCCGACATCGGCAAGATTGGCGGCGCCGCGCAAGCCCGCCGTGCCGGTGCCGTGCTCCACCACGTCACCATGTCCTATGACATCGACGCCGATAAAATGGTGGAAGTCCTGCGCATCGGCCGCGAGAAACTTTCCGATAAAGGCACCACCAGCGCCAAGAAGCGTGTCGACCCGCTGCGCACGCAGACCGGACTGGCGCGCGAGGTCATCATCGACCGCATGGTGGAAACTTTTGCTGGCCTGCACCGTCTGACCCCCGGGCAGATCGGCAGCGACACGCTGGCACGCGCCCAGCAACAGGCAGACGAAAAGTTCTCCACCCCTGAATGGACGGGCGTGGTGCCCTGACGGTAAAGCCTTGATTTTTTGGAGGTAGTTCAATGCGTCGCACATTCACGCCGCAAGGCGCGATAAGCGGTCTGGTTCTGGGCGCAGCCCTGTTGGCGCTTGCCGGCTGCGGCAGTGCGCCGCCAGCGAACATCACGCTGGCCACCCCCACTTCCTCCACGCCGGAGAAAGTGGGAGACCTGTCCACCGAACGCATCAAGTGGGCGTCGAACAAGCCCGGCTGCGAAGGCGATTGCCCGCGCATTGAAATCGACAGCGTGGCGTTTCCCGGCATCCCGAAATTGACGGCGCTGGTGGACCACGTGCTGGCCTACATGACCGGCACCGACGCCAATCGGCGCGGCCCCTACAACACGCTGTCGGAATACACCCAGTATTTCTGGTCCACGGCACGCCCGCGCGACGCTACCTATTTCAAGGCCAGCGTGAAGGACACCGTGGGCGATATCGTGTCGATCGAACTGCACACCGAGCAGATGCTGACCGGCGCCGCCCATGGCATCCCGGCCACCCAGTATCTGAACTGGGAGCGTAGCCGCGATCGCGTCATGAGCCTGGACGAAGCGCTGATTCCCGGCCGCCGCGCGGACTACGTCGCGGCGCTGCAACGAGCGCACGCCAAGTGGCTGACGGGCAATCCTGACGCCAAGCGGGATCCCACGACGTACAACAAGATGTGGCCGTTCCAGGAAAGCGACAATTTCGCGCTGACCCGCGATGGCATCGTCGTGAAGTACGACGCCTATTCCATTGCCCCCTACTCGCATGGCGAGCCCGAGCTGGCAATTCCCTATGCCGATCTGCGCGGCATCCTGAAGCCGGAATTGCTGCCGAAGTCCTAGACCCGCGCACGGGGGCCGCTGAAGCCAACGCAAGGCAAGGCCGACGCCCCTGACGCTGCTGAATACGCGAACGCCGGCAATAGACATCTGTCTGTTGCCGGCGTTCGCACGCGCCGCAGCGCGCAAGGTCTTTTCAAGACCGGGGTTCGGGTGAGCGGACTGAGAGTGGAGCTAGGGAGGTGGCCGCTTTTTTCGCGTCTATGGCCGGGTAAGACGCCCAATCCGCTCAATGCAACCGCGGCCTGAAGGAACCGGCGGCGCGTGACCTGCACGCCCGCCGCCGGCTCACGTCAGGCGCTTAGAAGCGGTGACGCACACCCACGATACCCACGGAGCTCTTCAGCCCGTCGACAAACGCGAAGTCGGTGGAGTACGAACCCAGCGCGTACAGATTGGTGCGCTTGGACAGGTTGTACGTGTAGCCGATGCTGTAGACGTTCATCGTCGAATCGTTGCCAGCCGTCAGCGGGTTGCCGTTCGGGTCAGCACGCTGCCACGAAGCCAGGATGCTGCTGGCGCCCAGCGGCACGGTCAGGCCGACCAGGTAGGAATTGGCCTTGAAGCCCGACACGGCGACGTTCGTGCCAAAGCTGGTGGCTGCGGGGCTGCCGCTGCCGAACGAGTTGATGCTTTGGCCGGTGAACCAGCCATCACGGGTCTGGCCAAAGCCCAATGCCAACTTCAGCACTTCAAAGTCGTACGCGCCGGCAACCGTCCAGGACTTGGGCGTTGCGTCGTTGTTCAACTGGCTAGCCGGGTTCAACTGGTCGTAGGTCAGGGCGACGTTCACCGGGCCATTGACGTAGCGCAGGCCGGTCGTGATGGCGCGAGTGTTGTCGGCGGTCTTGAAGCCGGTTTGCGCAGCGGTGGTGTCTGCTGCGTTGAACGAGTAGCCGACGCCAAACTGGAAGCCGCTGAACGACGGGGTCGAGTACTGAACCATGTTGTCGTAGCGAACCGTGTTGGCGGCGCTGAACGCCACGCCAACGTTGGCTTGGCCGTAGCTGCCGGCGAACGGATCGATCGCGGCCAGGTACTTCGACGCGATGTTGGTCTGGCGACCGAATTCCAGCAGGCCCCACGAATCAGCCTTCAGGCCGACGGTGGCTTGGCGGCCGAACAGACGGCTGCTTTGGCCCGATTGACCATTGGCCGAATTGAAGCCGCTTTCCAGCGTGAACACAGCGCTCAGGCCATCGCCCAGGTCTTCGGCGCCGCGCAGGCCCCAACGCGAACCGCTCGACACGCCATTGACCATGCCGAACTTCGATTCTTTGTAATCGTTATTGCCCTTGATTTGCTGGAAGCCGATACCAGTGTCGATCAGGCCGTACAGCGTCACCGACGTTTCGGCATGGGCCAGGCCGGACATGGCCGCGAAGAGCGCGGAGACGAGCAGAGTCTTTTTCATTGCGTAATCCCTTTGATTGAACATACATGCGCAGGTGGCTTGACTTGCATGGCAAGTGGCGTGCGGCGCATGGCAGTAACGAATTCTAGGGACGCAATGTGTCAGTTTTCTAGACGCAAGGAAAACCCGTCCAAGATCTCGAAAAAAAAGGCTGCTTGTAGCCTGAGCTCCACACCCGGGCAAGTGTAAGGCGCGGTCGCAAACCTGTCATGGGGGTGTGTTAACAAGCAACATTCGCCTTCTTTCCCACAAGGCAACCAGCGCAAACGCCCCGGTAAACTCCCCAGGGCAAGCTGCCTGCACCGGTGCGGAAAGCTCAGCGCGTTCCTTGCAGCGGCAGCAGCCGTCGATAACCCTTGGGCAGTGGTTGCGTTGCGTGCTCGCTGACCGTGCTTGCCAGCCGCGCCGCCAACGCATCGGGAAACGGCGTGGCCCGCCGCGTATTCAGATCCACATGCAAAGACAGCTGCTCCATCGTGGCCGCCAGATAGCCATCGCGGGTTTGCACCAGCTCCATCAGGCACAGCAGCCGCTTGCTATCCGACTCCAACAAGCGGACCTGCAACATCAGCGGATCCCCTGCCAGGACTTCACGCAAATAAGCCACATGCACGTTCATCGTATAGATGCCGCAGCGCGTGGCCTCGGTGTAGTCCAGCCCCACGCCGACCTGGCTCAGCAGTTCAAATCCAACGCGGTCAAAAATCCCCACGTAGTGGGCGGCGTTCAAGTGGCCGTATGCATCGATCCAAGCGGGGTCCACGGCAAGCGTCGTGGATGGCAAGCCTTGCGTCATGGGTTTCTCCTGAAATGGAAATCGCCCCTTGCGGGGCGATTTCTGTTTTTGTCTTCCTCTGCCTCCTCGGCGAGTCGTTCAAGAACGCATCGCCGATTCAGTCATCACGGATACAGGCCGCGCACTTGGCGCGCTTGAAGAATCCGGGTGCAAGCCACGATGAACGCAGCGGTACGCAGCGTGACCTTGTGTTCCTTGGCCACTTGCGACACGGCGCCGTAGGCTTCGCGCATGATGCGTTCCAGGCGCTGGTTGATCTCTTCTTCGCTCCAGAAGAAGCTGGAGAAATCCTGCACCCATTCAAAATAGGACACCGTTACGCCGCCGGCGTTGGCCAGCACGTCCGGCACCACGTAGATGCCATGTTCAGCCAGGATGTCATCCGCTTCCGGCGTGGTCGGGCCGTTGGCGCCTTCCACCACGACCTTCGCGCGCACCTTGGCGGCGTTGGCTGCCGTGATCTGGCTTTCCAGAGCGGCGGGGATCAGGAATTCGGTTTCCAGCGTCCAGAATTCATCCTTGTCGAATGCTTGACCGCCCGAGAAGCCGCCCACGCCGCCGTGTTGCGACACATGCGACAGCAGCTTGTGGACGTCCAGGCCTTCCGGATTGTGCACCGTGCCGGTGTGATCCTGCGCGGCGATGACCTTGGCGCCGGCTTCATGGAACAGACGGGCGGCGGTGCCGCCCACGTTGCCGAAGCCCTGCACGACCACGCGGGACTTGGAGACGTCGATATTCAAGTCGCGGGCGGCTTCGCACGCCACGACAAACACGCCGCGGCCGGTGGCTTCGACGCGGCCCAGGCTGCCGCCCAGTGCGATCGGCTTGCCGGTCACCACGCCGGTGGCGGTAGCGCCTTCGTTCATGGAATACGTGTCCATCATCCAGGCCATCGTCTGGGCGTTGGTGCCCACGTCAGGCGCCGGGATGTCCTTGGACGGGCCAACGATGACGCCGATTTCGCTGGTGTAGCGGCGCGTCATGCGCTCAAGTTCGGATTGGGACAGCGTGCGCGGGTCAACGCGGATGCCGCCCTTGGCGCCGCCGTACGGCAGGTTCACCGCAGCGTTCTTGACCGACATCCAGGCGGCCAGCGCCATCACTTCGGACAGCGTCACGTCTTGGTGGAAACGCACGCCGCCCTTGCCCGGGCCGCGCGACACGTTGTGCTGCACGCGATAGCCCTCGAAGTGGGCGATCGTGCCATTGTCCAGTTCGATCGGCACATCGACGATCAGCGAGCGCTTCGGGCGCTTCAGGGTCTCGACCCACCGACCCAGGGAGCCGAGGTACGGGGTGACCCGGTCGACTTGTTGCAGGTAATTACCCCAGGGGCCGAGGTCATCGGCATTCAGATAAGACGGCAAGGCATGGGTGGGAGTGTGAGACATGAGCATGATCTCCTGACAAAGTTGCGCCATTTTATCCACGAAAATAATAGCGTCCCCATTTAAATATAAAATATTTTAAATAGGGACATATTAAAGTGGCGGATACCCGACGGGTCACAAGCCCGGTCTTGAAGCTGCCCCTATCCTAAGCCGCGAATCCACAAGCGTCCACCCTGCCCAGCACCGGACGCGGCAATGAAAAAAGGGGCAGCCCTTCCATAGAAAGCCGCCCCCTTCAATGGCCACGTCCGCCGTCAGGCCGATAGCAGTTGCCACGCCAAGCGCGCCGCCGCACGGGCGCCGTGCCCGTCCACATCGAAGCGTGGGTTGTACTCCGCCATGTCCGCCAGGCGCAGCTTGCCGCTGGCCTTGACCCGCAGCACGATTTCCTCGACCACGGACATCGGCACGCCGTAAGGCGCTGGCGCGGACACGCCGGGCATGACCGCAGCAGGCAGCACATCCAGGTCGATCGTCAGATAGACGTGGCGCACCCGGGCCAGCAAGGCGTCCACGTTGGCCAAGCGGGCCTCCAGATGGCGCTCCTGCATGTCGTGATCCTCGACCCAGACCGCGCCCACCTCGGCCGCCCGCGCATACAACGCCGGCGTATTGGCCAGCCGCGACACGCCCAGGCAGGCGTATTGCAATGCCTGACCGCGTGCCTCGCAATAGCGGGCAATCTGGTCGAACGGCGTGCCCGAGCTGCCCGGGCGCCCGGTACGCAGGTCAAAATGCGCATCCAGGTTCAGCACCAGCACAGGATCGGTATCGCCGTGCGCCTCCAGCCAGCGGGCCAGGCCCTGGAAGCTGCCCCAGGCGATCTCGTGGCCACCGCCCAGCACCAGCGGCCTGGCGCCCTGCTCCAGCAGTTCCGCCACGCGCAGCCCCAGGCGCTCCTGGGCGTCTTCCAACTGATCGCCCACGCACACCACGTCACCCGCATCCAACAGACGCACCATGCCGTGCGCGGGCAAGCCCGCCATGAACTTGCGTATGCCGGCGGGGCCTTCCGCCGCACCAATGCGCCCCTGGTTGCGCGCCACGCCGGCATCGCAGGCAAAGCCCAGCAACACCGGTTCGCCCTTCTCGACCAGCCCGGCGGCGGACTCGACAATATGCGCCAGGCGGCGCGTATCCCCTTGTTCGGCGCTGTCGTCCCGCGCCTTCCACAGGCTCTTATCCAGTTGCGTGGTGCTCATGCCGCTGCTCCCTGCCCCGCGTTCAGCACGGCTTGCAGGAATTCCCGGGTGCGCGGTTCGCGCGGCTGGCTGAAGATCACCTCTGGCGGGCCTGACTCCAGGATCACGCCGCCGTCCATCACCGCCACCACGTCCGCCACGTCCCGGGCAAAGCCCATCTCGTGCGTCACGACCATCATCGTCATGCCTTCACGCGCCAGCAGCTTCATGACTTGCAGCACTTCGCCCACCAACTCCGGATCCAGCGCTGAGGTCGGTTCATCAAACAGCATGACCTTGGGCTGCATGGCCAGCGCACGGGCGATGGCCACGCGCTGCTTCTGCCCGCCCGACAGACTGGCCGGCATCGCCGCCGCCTTCTGGGACAGACCCACTTTCCTCAGCAGGTCTTCGGCCAGCGCATTGGCCTTGTCGCGGCCCATCCCGCGCAAGGTGCGCGGGCCGACCGTAACGTTGTCCAGCACGGACAGGTGGGGAAACAGATTGAAGCCCTGGAACACCATGCCCACCTGCATGCGCAACTGATTCAGTTGCGCCTCCGGCAGCAGCTTGCCCTCGTCCAACAAGGTTTGGCCACAGATGTCCACGGTGCCGGCTTGCGCCACTTCCAATCCGTTGCAGCAGCGCAGCAAGGTGCTTTTGCCCGACCCGCTGGGCCCGATCACGACCACCACCTGCGAAGGCTGCACGTCGAAATCGATGCCGCGCAGCACCGCGTGATCGCCGTAGGCTTTGTGCAGGCCGCGGATGCGGATCATTTCCTGAGAATTACCGAACTGGTTCATTGCACCATCCCCCCGGCGCGCAGGCGGTGTTCCACCTTGCGCAACACCACCATGGCGGCCGTGGTCAGGACCAAGTAGATCAAAGCCACCACCAGATACGTTTCCAGCGAGCGATACGACACGCTGATGATCTTCTGCCCTTCATGCATCAGATCGTGAATGGTCAACAACGACACCAGCGCCGAGTTCTTGATCAGCGCGATGAATTCGTTGCCCAGCGGCGGAATCATGCGCACCACGGCCTGCGGCAGGATGATGATGCGCATCGCTTGGCCGGAAGACATGCCCAGCGAACGCGCGGCTTCCGTCTGGCCGCGATCCACGGACTGGATCGCGCCCCGCACGATTTCCGACACGTAGGCGCCGGAGTACATGCCCAGGCCCAACACCCCGCAGGCGAACGCCGGCAGAGTCACGCCAAACTGAGGCAGGCCGAAGAACCAGATGAACAACTGCACCAGCAAGGGCGTGCCGCGGAAGAACAGCAGATACGTGCTGCACAGGTTATAGATGATGCGGCGCTGCGGGTTCAGCCGGCCGACGCCGACCAGCAGGCCGATGATGCAACCCAGCAGCAAGGCGCCGGCAGTCACCTCGACGGTGACCAGCGCGCCTCGCAGCAGCGAGTCGAAGTCCGCAAAGACGGGGGCAAAATCCAAGTTCATTTCGCGGGAGCCTCAAACCACTTGTTCACGATGGCCTGATAGCTGCCGTCGGCCTTGAGCTTCTGCAATGCGGCATTCATCTCACGAGTGAGTTCAGGCTTGCTCTTGGGCACGGCAATCCCGTATTCCTCGGTGGTCACCTGGTCGTTCAACACCGTCAGGCCCGGGGTGCTTTGCGCGAACAGCTTCGCGGCGGGCTTGCCAGTCACCGCGGCGTCAGCGCGACCGATCTGCACCAGATTGAACATCTCCTGGTTCTTTTCCACTTCCACGCGCTGCACGGCGGGGAAGTGATCCTTCAGATAGTTGACCGACTTCGTGCCGACCTGCACCGACACCTTGCGGCCGTCCAGGTCCTTCAGCGTCTTGATGGGGCTGTCCGTTTTCGTCAGCACCACCAGGCCGCCGGCGTAGTACGGGTCGGTGAAGTCCACGACCTTGCTGCGCTCGGGCGTGATGTAGATGGCAGACACGGCGATGTCGGCCCGGCCGGCTTGCAATGCAGGAATCAGGCCCTTGAAGTCGATGTCGATCCACTCGACTTTCTTGCCCATGGCGCCGGCCAGCGCCTCGACCAATTCAATATCAAAGCCGGTGCGCTTGCCATCTTTGACAAACTCCATCGGCGGGAACGTGGCGTCAGTGACGGCGCGAATGGTTTCCTGGGCGTGCGCGGGGCCCGCGCTCCAGGCCAGGCCCAGCGTCAGGGCGGCGGTCAGCAATGTGCGGCGAGTGGTCATGGTCAGTCCTATGGGAATGAGGTGCGGCGATGAGTACGGCGGAGAAATGCGGCGGAAGATGCGGTACAGCGTGGAATTCAAAGAGGCGGCAACGAAGCAGCAAGAAAAACGGCAGAAAAGCGGCGCAAGGCGAACAAACCGCCGGTCAATGCACCTTCAAACGTTCAGAAATGCGCCGGGCAGCGGCGACAGTCAGATCGATGAACGCCTGGGGGCGTTGGGCGGCACGGGTGGACGGCGCCATCAGCGTGATGGAGGCGACAGCCTGATTGGGGCGCTGGAAGATCGGCACGCTGACGCCCCAGACACCGGCGTCAACCTCGCTGTCGGTCACGGCATAGCCTAGCGCTCGGATCGTTTCCAGTTCACCGGCCAAACGGGCCGCATCCACGCCAGCTTCGGCGGCCAGATAGGCCAACGCGGTCTGCAAGCGGGCCAGCGGCATGAAGGCCAGCAACGATTTCGCCGACGCGCCACGCGCCAGCGGCAGGCCACGCCCCTTCGTGAAGGAACAGCGCAACGGATGCTGGCTTTCCACCATGTCCAGACAGACGGCCTGGTCCTTGACGGCCACCAGCAGGCCGATGGTTTCCCCGGATGCCGCCGCCAGCGCGGCCATGTCCGGTTGCGCTTCATGGATCAGGAAAGACGACTGGTCAAAGCCCCAGGCCAGTTGGACGCACAACGGTCCTGGCCCGTATTCACCTTCATGCTCGGCCACGAATCCCCAGCGTTTCAGCAACGCCACCTGACGGTACAGCGTGCTTTGCGCCAAGCCGGTCTTCTCGGCCAGGGCGGCGATGGTCAGGGGGCCATCGTGCCGGGCCAAGGTGGCCAACACGTAGAGGACGCGATCCGCGCCCGCCCCTACTGAGGGATCCGACATCAAGATATTGCTCCAAGCGAACAGCGCTCAGATTATCAATTTCCGGCTATATCCTATGTTTAGATTCCCGAATACTGAGAAATAACAGGGAAAACCCCGAACAGCAGGATAAAAAAAAGGCGCCAAAAGGCGCCAAACCGTCCGAAACGGCCGACGAGCCGCCTCGGAATCTGTACTCGCTACGGCCAAGGACCGGGCTCAGGCTTGATGGGCGGTCGACCCCAGGATGCGCTCGGCGCAACGGGCCCAATACAGCAGCCGGGCATCTTCCTTGACGAATCCCACCATCTGGAAACCCAACGGCAGGCCATTGGGCCCGCGCGCCACCGGCAACGTGATGGACGGGTTATGCAATAAGGACCAGATACGGATGAACGCCGAACTACCGGTGCTGCTGGCCAGCGGGGCTTCACCCAGCGTGGATGGCATGACCACGGCATCCACGTCACGCGCGGCGTCGTAGAAGGCTCGGCGGCAGGCATCCGCGGCGTCAAGCGCCCCGGCGTAGTCTGCGGCCGACAATCCTTCGCCCATGTTCAGATAGTCGATCAACCCCGGATCACACAGGTGTGCATGGTCGCGCTTGAGCGCGGCATATTCGCGGGCCAGGTCATAGGCCATGATCACGTCCTGCGCCTCGCCCATCGTGTCGAACGCCGCCGGCATGGTCAGCTCGGTCACCGTCACGCCCGCCGCGGACAAGGCGCGCAGGTTCGCGACAAAGCTCTCTTGCATGCACGGCTCGGTGTCGGCCCAATCCTTCGGACGCCATACGCCCACCCGGAAGTCAGTGCGCACTGGCAGGCTCGAACCAAAGCGCGGGTCTCCCGTGAACGCACGCATGAATAGCGCCGCGTCATCCACGCTGCGGGCAATCGGGCCAATCACGTCCAGCACCCGCGAATAGCGCCGGATGCCAACATACGGAATGGCATCCAGCGTGGGCTTGAACCCCACCGCGCCGCAAAAGGCGGATGGCCGCAGGATAGATCCCGCCGTCTGCGTACCGATGGACAGCGGCGTCATGAAGTCCGCGACGGCGGCGGCAGAACCCGCGGACGAGGCAGCGGGCGTGTGGTTCAGGTCGTGCGGGTTGCGAGCGGGACCGGGCAACATGATGGCGTGCCGCGATACGGTGTTCTTGCCCAGTACGTTAAAGCCCAGGTCATGCGCCTGCGTCACGACCGGCGCGTCGGCCTCGGGCTGGCGCCCGGGAAAGATCTCCGGATCGCCCAGTTCCGTGGGCATGTCGGCGGTGTCGATGGTGTCCTTGATGCCCAGCGGCACCCCGTCCAGCAATCTTCGGCGACCGTGGCGGTCCCACTCTCGCGCCCGCGCCAGCGCCCCATCGGCATCAAGCCGCACCCAGGCCTTGACGCCGGCGTTGCGTTCGTCGATGCGGTCCAGGCAGGCCCGAGTCCAGGCCTCGCAAGTCAGGCGGCCCTGCTCCAGCGCCGCCAGCCCCTCGGTGGCCGTCAGCGCGGCAATAGCGGTAGGCGCAGGCCGGCGCGTAACGGACGCCGGGCGATCAATCGTGTCGGAAGAAGGCAAGGTACGGCTCCTGAATGTCGATGAAGGGGGCTGGCGAAGACGGTGCGGTCTCAGGCCGGCGGGTGAGCGCCGGACGGATGACCGCCCCGCCCGATGTACAGATCGCTCATGTTCTGATTGGCCAGCAATGCCTGTCCGGAGTCCGTCAGCACGATCCGGCCCGAGTCCAGGATGTAGCCCCGGTCGCTGAACGCCAGCGCCTGGCGCGCACGCTGCTCCACCATCAGCACGGCCACGCCGATCTGCGGCAACCGGCGCACCTCCGCGAATACCTGCTCGGTCAGGGCTGGCGACAACGCGGCCGAGGGCTCGTCCAGCACCATCAAGCGTGGCGAAGACATCAGCGCCCGGGCAAACGCCAGTTGCTGGCGTTCGCCGCCGGACAGGTTCTCAGCATGCGTCTTGCGGCGTCCGGCCAGGGCCGGAAACAGGTCGAACATGTCGCGGATACGTTGCTCGCGCCCCTGCACGTGCTCGACCACCTGAAGATTCTCCAGCACGGTCAATGCGCCGAACACATTGCGCACCTGAGGCACGTACGAGATGCCTAGACGCACACGCTCCTCGACGGGCAGTGCCAGCAGATCCCGGCCATCAAACGTCATCGTCCCCGCCATCCGCGGCAACAGCCCCATCACCGCCTTGACCAGCGTTGACTTGCCCGCGCCATTGGTGCCGGCGATGGTGACGATCTCGTTGTCCTCCACCGTCATATCGATCCCGCTGACGATGTCCACGTCGGCATAGCCGCCGGACAAGTCCTGCATGACGAGCAGACTCATATCACCCCTCCCATGTAGGCTTCGCGTACGCGCTCGTTGGCCAGCACGCCATCGGGTGCGCCTTCCGCAATCACCCGCCCCCGATCCATCACATACATGCGCGGCACGATGCGCGCCAGCTCATCCAGGTTGTGTTCGATGATCGCCACCGTCAGGCCGCGTTGGTTCAATTCCACGATACGCGCCGACAGCTCTTCGATCAGCACCGGATTGACGCCCGCGAACGGCTCATCGAGCAAGATGCAACGCGGTTCCAGCATCAGCAGCCTGCCCAGTTCCAGCAGCTTCTTCTGTCCGCCCGAAAGCTTGCCGGCCGGCTCGTCCGCCACCCGCGACAGGTTCAGGAACGCCAGCAATTCATGCACACGTTCGGCATTGCGGGCTTCTTCGCGAGCCACCTCGCGGCGCGCGAAGACCAACGCGGATAGTTTTTCACCGCGCTGATCCGGCGCCGCCGCCATCATGTTGTCAAAGACGGTCAGCTGGCTGAATTCGCGCGGCACCTGGAACGTGCGCGCCAGGCCGCGTCGCACCCGTTGATGCACGGCCACGCCGGTAATGTCTTCGTCCGCGAAGCGCACGCAGCCCGAGGTAGGCGGGATGTATCCCGTGACCACGGAGAACAGCGTGCTCTTGCCCGCGCCGTTGGTGCCGATCACCCCGACCAGCTCGCCCTTGCGAACTTCCACCGAGACGTCGTCCAGCGCCTTGAAGCCGCCGAAGCTGGCGCTCAGCCCTTTGATGGAAAGCAGCGTCATGCCTTTCTCCTGCGAGTCGAGGTGTTGCCGAACAGGCCCTGCGGCCGATACAGCACCACGCAGATGAGTGCGATGCCGATGATGCCGATGCGTACGCTGGCCATCTGCACCTCTGAAATTCCCCCCACGAAATCCCGCACGAAGCGCGAACCTTCCAGGAATCCGACCAGCAACACCGTCCCCGCCACCACGCCGCTCAGACGACCGACTCCGCCCAAGATGATGGCGATCCAGATGTAGAACGTAATCAGCGGCACGAACTGCTCGGGGCTGATGAAGGTCAGGTAGTGCGCCTGGAACGCGCCGGCCAGGCCCGCCAGCCCTGCCCCCAGCATCAGAGAGCGCGTCTTGAACTTGGCCGGATCCTTGCCCAGGGCGCGCACGGCGACCTCGTTGTCCCGCACCGCCTCGATCACGCGGCCGAAGGGGCTGCGGATGACCAGGTGAATCAGCAGCAACGCGCCCGCATTGACCGCCAGCAACAACAGCATGATCCACAGGTCCACGGTTTGCGGCGACGCCCAGCCTGCGAACAGGCGCGGGATGCCAGGCAAGCCATGCATGCCGCGCGTCAACCATTCCTCCGTCTGCAAGACCATGCGCACGGATTCCGAGAATCCCAGGGTCACGATGGCCAGGTAGTCACTTCCCAACCGTAGCGCGATCATGCCCAGTGGATAGGCCGACAGTGCGGCAAACGCGGCCGCCGCCGCCATGGAAACCGGCATCGGCACGCCCTTGAGCGACAGGAGGGCCGACGTGTACGCGCCGATCGCGAAGAAACCGACGTGGCCAAAGTTGATCAGTCCGGTGAATCCATAGTGCAGCGACAGGCCGAACGCCAGCAGCATATAGATCAGGACCCCGATGGCGATTGCAATCAGATAGGCTTCCATCATGTCACCTCGCCGCCATCGGCCGGCCGAAAATACCCTGGGGTCGCAGCAGCAACACGCACAGCAGCACCGCGAACGCGAAAACAATCTTGTAGGCTGGCCCCACCACCAGGCTGGCGACCTCCTGGGCAATACTGAAAATCATGATCCCGGCAATGGCGCCCACGGGGTTGCCGATGCCGCCCAGGATCACGGCGGCGAACATGGGCATCAGCAATTCCCAGCCCAGCTCCGGAATCACCACCGCCTTGATGCCCAGCAGCACGCCGCCCAGGCCGCAATAGGCGCCGGCGATGCTCCATAACGTGATCATGACGCGCCGTCCGCGAATGCCGCTGGCCGCGGCCAGTTCAGGGTTGTCGGCCACGGCGCGCATGCGACGTCCCGTCGGCGTCATGTGCATCAGGGCGAAGACCAGGGCCAGCGCGCCCACCGCGATGCCCACGATGTAGAGATCGATGGGCAGGATGCGCACGCCCCCGAAGTTCCACGCCCGCGTCAGGGGAAGATCAAAGGTGTACTGATCCTGCCCGGCAAAGAAGGTGATCGTGCTGCGCAAGGCGAACGCGACGCCGATCGAGGCGATCAAGCGCGACACATTCGAGCGGGATTCCAGCGGGCGGAAGACCCAGGCGTAGAAGAAAAGGCTGACGGCAGTGGTCGCCGCCACGGCAACCAGGCCTCCCACCAGCACGGACCCTCCAACCAGCGCCTGGGTGAATACGGCCGCGTAGGCCCCCAGCGTCATGTAATCGCCACTGGCGGCGTTGGGAAAGCGGGCAATGCCAAACACCAGCGTAATCGCCAATGCCGGCAACGCCAGCAGCATCCCGATCACAACGCCGTTGATACCGGCGTTGATGACGGTGATTGCATCCATCTTATGTTCCCCTTGGTATGGTCGTCAGACTTTGCCGGCGATGACTTCGTTGAGCACCAGCTTGCCGTCGCGTATGTCGAAGACGCCAAAATCGGGCACGGTCTCGCCCTGCTTGCCGAAGTCCAATCGCGACGACGCGCCGTCGTAGTCCACTGGCTTGCCTGCGCGCAGCAGCGCCTGCCCTTGGGCGAAATCGCTGACTTTCTCGCCGCCGCCCTCCGCCGTCACCGCGCGGATCTTGCCGTTGATCGCTGCCACATCCGCCTTGGCACCCGCCGCCTCGATGGCGAGCGCCAGTGTGATCACCATGTCATAGGACTGGGACGCAAAAATGTCCGGCTCGCGCTTCGTGCGCTTGCGGAATTCGGCGGCGAAGCGCTTGTACGCCTGATGCTCGTGCGCCGCCACGTTGGAGATCGAGATAATGCCCTCGGTCGCTTCCTTGCCCAGCGCCTTGACCAGATCCTCATTGGCCGTCCAGCCCGGCATGATGAATTTGCAGTCCTGGCCGGTCTGGAACCATTCTTTAAGAATGATGGTGGCGTCTGGACGGTAGGCGCTCAGCGAAATGACATCCGGCTTGGACGCCAGCACCTTGTTCAGCTCGGTGCGGTACGTGGTCTGGTTCGGCTCGTAGACGGTGAACGCACTGACGTCGCCGCCCTTCTCCCGCCACGCATCCCGGAAGTAGTTGGCCTGTCCGACAAAGGTGGAATTGTTGAACGCCATCACGGCCGGCCGCTTGAAGCCACGTTGACGCGCCACTTCCGCGAATGCGCGGCCGAACACGGCGTTGGACGCCTGGAACATCCACGCCAGCCCCTGCTTGTTCTCGGTCAGCATCTCGGGCGCACCGCAGGTGTTCATGGTGATGAGGCCCGCCGCGTTGGTGATCGGCATGGCAGCCAACCCCACCGACGACGGCCAGATGCCCACCACCGCCTCGACCTTGTTGATTTCGATCAGCTTTTTCACAGCCAACACGGCCGCATCGGGCTTGGTTTGGTCGTCTTCGGCGTACAGCTGTATCTGCCGGCCTGCCGCGCCGCCTGCGGCGTTGACTTCCGCAATGGCGATCTTGATGGCCTCCAGCATGGCGGGGCCATAGGGCCCGCCGACGCCGGTGATGGAGTTAAGCGCGCCTAGGCGAAATGGCGAGGCTGCCGGGGCTTGAGCCCAGGCCAGGCCGGGCATCGCGCCGGATGCGGCAAGCGCGGCGCCGGCCGCGAGAAAATCGCGTCGGGAAAGATGGATGGGCTGCGTCATGAAGGTTCCTTGCGGCGTGAACATCGTTGTTCAACTTCGAATAGCCGCCGGCGCATGCTGTGCCGGCGTCCCCTGTGGCTCGGATGCAACTTCGGTACTGCCTGCTGCGGGTGTCTGGACTACGCGATCACTCCTCGGGCACGCATGCCCGCGATCCTGTCCTCGGGCACGCCGAAACGCCGCAGTACCTCGTCGGTATGCTGGCCCATCAGCGGCGCCGCCGTGCGCAACGCGCCCGGTGTCCGCGAGAACTTGGTGGGAATGCCGATGGTTTTCATCGCGCCCAGCACGGGGTGATCCAGTTCCTGCACCATGCCGCGCGCCAGGTAGTGCGGATCCTGCATCGCCTGACCGAAATCATTGATGGGTCCGCAAGGCACCGAGGCGCGTTCACAGCGTGCAATCCATTCCGTCGCGTCGGCACGCGCGAACTCGGCCTCGAGAATTGGCTCAAGCTCTGCGATGTGCGTCAGCCGGTCGGAATTGGTCACGAAACGCGGGTCGGTGACCAGTTCAGGGCGCTCCAGCACGTCGATGCACAGGCGCTCCCAGGTGCGCTGGTTGGCGGCCCCGATCATGATGAACCCCATGCGCGTGCCAAACGCCTGGTATGGCGCGGACACTCGGTGCCGGCTACCCGTGCCTTCGGGCACGGTGCCGTCCGCGAAGTAGGCAGCGGCCTCCCACACAAACCACGGCAAGCCGCATTCAGCCAAGGCAATGTCGATGTGCTGGCCTTCGCCCGTCTTCATCTGGTGGATGCAGGCGGCCAGGATGGCATAGACGGCGGTCAGTCCCGCCCCCACGTCATAGATGGCGATGCCGGACTTCAGCGGCCTGCCGCCCGGTTCGCCCGTCATGCTCATGATGCCGCTCATGCCTTGCGCCACCAGATCGAAGCCGCCCTTGCCCGCATACGGCCCGGATTGCCCATAGCCGGAAATCGAGCAATACACCAAGCGCGGATTGATTCGTGAAAGCGTCTCGTAGTCCACGCCCAGCGACCGGGTCACGCCGACCCGGTAGTTCTCGACCACCACGTCGGCCCAGCGCGCCAGCTCGTACAGCACCTCGCGCGCCTCGGGATCCTTCAAGTTGAGCGCGATGCCCTGCTTGTTGCGGTTGATCTGCGCAAAACAGGTGGACTCCCCCTTCACATAGGGGCCCATCTCGCGGGAATCGTCGCCCGCGCCCGTCTTCTCGACCTTGATGACCTCGGCGCCCAGGTCGGCCAGCACCATCGTGCAATACGGGCCAGCCATGATCTGGGACAGATCCAGGATCTTGATGCCGGCCAGGGGGGATGCTGCTTCAGTCATGTCAGATCCGTTTCAAGTCGATGGCCGTTCAGCGGCCGATGAATTCAGGAACCCGCTTCTGCACAAACGCCTCGCGTCCGCGCCGATAGTCTTCTGTGCCGAAGCAGGCATAGGCTTCGCTGCGCTCTGCATCGGTCAACGGATGCCCCGTCCGCAGTTGCTGGGTGAAACGCTTGTGCCAGCGGTTCACCAGCGGCGCGGCGGCGGCGATGCGCCCGGCCGTGGCGTAGGCTTGTTCAATCACCTGTTCGTCATCCACCACCCGGCTCAGCAGGCCTTTGGACATGGCTTCCTCGGCGCCAAAAACATGGCCTTCCAACAGGATTTCCAGCACCCGCGAGGCGCCAATCACCGCTATCAGGTCCGCCATTTCCTGGTGGTCCACGGTCAGACCAATACGATTGACGGGGATGCCATAGCGGCTGCTGCGCCCGGCAATCCGGATGTCGCATAGCGCAGCCAGTTCCAGGCCGCCCCCCACGCACACCCCTTCGATGCAAGCCAATGTCGGGTGGCGCAGATGTTTCAGCCTGTCCGTCATCGACAGCGTGAAGCGGGCGTAATCCGCCGCCTGCGCCGCGCCGTCGCGGTCGTCGCCAAACCCTCCGATGTCGCTGCCTGCGCAAAAGGCGCCGCCCGCGCCGCGCAGCACCACGCAGCGCACGGCGTCATCGGCGTCCAGCTCATCCATGGCTCGGCCGAACTCCCGGTACATATCCAGCGTGAACGCATTGCGCTTGGCCGGACGGTTCATCAGCACCGTCGCCACGCCGTTCGGTTCACGGCTCAGGTCGATGCTCATGCCGCATCCCCCAGCCGCAGTTCGGTGCCTTGCAACACCACGTGGCCGTCCAGGGTCAAGGTGGCATCCGTGACGATGGTGTCGTAGTGTGCCGCCGCCTTGACCGTGCCGCCGATATAGGCGCTGGTGCCCAGTGCCAATTGGATCGACCCGTAGACGGATTCGTCTGACAACATGGTGCCGTCCAGCTGGCAGCGCGGGTTCATGCCCACACCCAGTTCGCCCAGGTTGTAGACCAGCGGGTCGTTGAAACTGGCCAGCAGATCGCGGAACTGCCGAGCCACTTCGCCCCCTTCTATCGACACCGCCATGCCCTTTTCGATATGGATGCGCACCGGCTCGTCACGAATCAGCGATACGCCGGGAATACTGGCGTTCACCACGATCACGCCTTCCGCCGTTCCTTCCACGGGCGCCAAACTGGATTCCAGGCAATACCCGGCCGAAATGTCGGTCGTGTTCGCAAACCCATGCAGCGCCCTGCCCCGACGGCCGGCGATGCTCATCGTGACATCGGTGCCCAGCTCAGTGGTCACCCGAGCCGTGTCTGCGCGTGTCAGGGCATCCGCCAAGCCTTCGATCTGCGGGCGCAAGGCATCGAAGTCGGCTTCCCAGCCCTCGGCCAGAAAGAAGTCCGCCTGATGCGATTCCGGCAGGACGATCACCCCGACGCCTGCGCGGGTCGCTTGTTGGCGAGCATCCGTGTGCGCGGCATTCGCGCGGGTCAGCGCAATCACCAGGTCCGCCGCCTGCATGGCTTGGGCGACCACGGGTGAAAGCTGTCGGCCGTGCCGCGCTGAGCCAGCGATTTGCAGCAAGTTCAAGCCAGCGCCAGCCTCATCGACGGCAATGGCCAACGCTTCGACATTGTGGTGGGTGTACAGGTCGTACAGCACCAGCACTTCCATGCCAGGCCGGGCAGCCCCCAGTTGGCTGACGACTTTGCGGGCATTCTTCAGTTTCAACAGCGTATGCATGGAATGCTCCTTATGCCGCGTGCAGCGCACGGGTATCGGCCGCTTGCTGGGTATCCGCTACCGCGCGCTCCAGAATGTCCAGCCCGCGGGCGAGCTCGTCTTCCGAAATGCACAGGGGCGCCAGAAACCGGATCACGTTGCCGTGAAAGCCCGCTTTCACCAGAATCAGTCCGCCCTGGTAGGCCGCCTGCACGATGTGCGCAGCCAGATCGCCAGCCGGCTCGCGCCCCGTCTTGTCCTGGACCACCTCGAACGCCACCATGGCGCCCAGGCCGCGCACATCGCCCACGATGCCAAAGCGCGTGGCCCAGTCGGCAAAGCGTGCGCGTACCCGTGCGCCCACATCACGGGCGCGGGCCGGATAGTCTTCGCGCCGCATGACCGCAATCGTCGCCAGTGCCGCGGCGCACGCCAATGGATTGCCGCCATAGGTGCCACCCAGGCCGCCGACCTTGGGCGCGTCCATGAGATCGGCGCGGCCCACCAGCGCTGCGATGGGCAAGCCGCCGCCCATGGATTTGGCCAGGGTGTATAGATCGGCTTCGATCCCCGCATGCGTGGTGGCGAACCATTCCCCGGTGCGGCAAAAGCCCGACTGGATCTCGTCGGCGATCAGCACGATGCCGTGTTGCGTGCAGTAGGCCCGCAACGCTTGCAGGAAAGCCGGCGGCGCGTCATGAAAGCCGCCTTCGCCCTGGATCGGTTCGATGATCACGGCTGCCAACTGCTCCGGCGTGATCTCGGTTTCCACCAGCCGGCGAAATGCGTCGAACGCCTCCTGAGCGCATGCCGCCTCGCTCAAGTCCGAGCGGTATCGCACGGGGAACGGTGCACGGTATACCTCCGGGGCAAACGGGCCGAAACCACTCTTGTAGGCAGGCGCCTTGGCCGTCAGGGACAGCGCCATGTAGGTCCGGCCGTGAAACGCGCCTTCAAACGCCACCACCGCCTGCCGGCCCGTGGCACGCCGCGCCACCTTGATGGCGTTTTCCACCGCTTCCGCGCCCGTGGTCTGCAACATGACTTTCTTGGGCCAGTTGCCCGGCACCAGGTCGATCAGCGCTTCGGCCAATTCGATGTAGCCCGGGTACATGACGATATTGAAGCAGGTGTGCAGATAGCGCTCGGCCTGGGCCTGAACTGCCGCGACCACCTCGGGATGGGCGTGCCCCACATTCAGGGTGCCGATGCCTCCGGCGAAATCAATGAAGGCGTTGCCGTCCAGGTCCGTCAGCGTCGCGCCAGCGGCACGTTCCGCAAAGACCGGCGGGCCGTTGGCCACACCCAAGGCCACGGCGTCATTGCGCCGCTTCAGGTAGGCCTGGCACTGCTGGCCCGGAAGTTGAGATGACTGCACGGCGTCTTTCATTGCCCTGGGCTCCTTGGATGCGTGGGTAAGCCGACGAAGTGAAGCCACTATATTCTTGTGCGTTTTATTGTGTCAACGACAATTTACAATTTAGCATCCTAGATTGTGCACAATCTTGAGTTCAAAATAATGCTATGCTTGGCCCCACTTAATCCAGGTGCCTACATGCCCACGAAACGCGCCAATCCCCCCTCTGACGCCGCCACGACAGAACAGCGCAAGGCGGCCTCGACCCACGAAGTCATTCTTGACCTGCGGGAACGCATCGCTTCGCAGGCGTTGCTGCCAGGCACCCGCGTGCCTGAAGAGGATCTGGCCCGTGCCTACGACATTCCGCGCGCCAAGGCACGTGAAGTGCTGGCCACGCTGGAAGACCGCGCGCTGGTGGAACGAGTCCCCAATAAAGGGGCTGTCGTGGCCCTGGTGGATATGGAAACCACGTATCGGCTCTATCAGGTGCGCGAAGCGCTGGATGGCTTGGCCGTGCGGCTGGCCATCGCCAATGCCACGCCTGCCGATTGGGAAGCCATGCAGGCGTTGTTGGGCGAGCCCTTCGAGCAAAGCCTGAAGAACGGCGACATCGAGGCTCACGTGGCCACGATCGAACAATTCCGCAATCACATCAAAGAGTTGGCGCGCAACCCCGTGCTCAGCGACATGATCGAACGCATCTACGATCGCACCCGTGTGTCGATGCGCCGCGTGGCATTGCTGCCGGGCCGTTCAGAAATGGGGATCAAGCAATACCGCGCCCTGCTGGACGCAATGGTTCGCGGCAACGCCGACGAAGCCGAGCGCTGCGTGCGCGAATTGAATGCCAGCGCCCGCGAATATATCGAGCGCTATAAAAACTACGTGATCTAAGCGGCATGCCAGGCCGGCCAGCCTTGGCTGACCGGCCTTCCGCGCCTGACCTCAGGGCGAGGCCGGCGTGTCGTAGTTGTTCAGCTTGACGCCCGACACCCCACCCACGCTGGGTGCTGCCGCAGGTGCGGCGGCGCTGCCCGAGGCCGGGGCCGGAGCGGCTGGCACCTGGGGCGATGCCGTCGGCGGAGCCGCTTCCGGCAGCGCGGTCGCATCGGCCTCTGCCGGCACCGGACTTGCCGCGCGGCGCGCGCGCTTGGCGTCATCGGCCTGAGCAACCTTGTCCGTCAGTTCGGCTGCCAACGACGCCGACTTGCCGTTGCGCGCCCAGTCAGCCGCGCTTTGGCCCTTCAGGTCGCGGGTGGTCACGTCGGCACCCGACTTCAGCAGCAAATCGACCATCTGCTTGTTGCCGCCCAATGCCGCCATCATCAACGGCGTCTCGCCGCCTGGCGCCGGCGCGTTGACGATGGCCTTCTGGGACAGCAGCAGGCGTGCCATCTCCATCTGCCCTTTCGAGGCCGCGTAATGCAATGGCGTCCATCCCAGGCGGTTGACCTGGGCGCCGCGCGCGATCAGCTTCTTGGCCCGTTCGGTCTGGCCGGCAATCGCCAGATACATCAACGGCGTTTCACCCGCGGGGTTTTCAGCATTGACGTCGGTACGCTTGTCCGCCGCGATGACATCGAACACTTTCCAGGCGCCATCCACCACGGCCCGCATCAGCGCGGGCTGGCCGTTCTTGTAGCGCACGTTGGGATCCGACCCTTGAGCCAGCAGCGCCTTGATGTCGTCGGGATAGTCGTTAGCCACATAGACCCACCAATCGCCGGGACTGGCTGCGTGCGCCATCGGCGCCGCAAGCCCGACGGCCAGCGCCAGCAGCGCCCCCCGGCAACGCGACAACAGGACGTGACGGACGGTCGGAGCATGGGCGGTCATGGCATTCCTAGAAATTACTTTAAATAAAGTAGATTAAATTACTTCTTTATCTTATTGAAAAGACGGAAGAAATTATCCGTAGATGCCTGTGCCACTTCAGCCACGGTGATCCCCTTCAGGTCGGCGATCTTCTCGGCCACGTGAATCACCTTGGACGGATCATTGAGTTTGCCGCGATACGGCACGGGCGCCAGATAGGGTGAATCCGTTTCTATCAACAGGCGGTCCAGCGGCACCTTGGTGGCAACCTCGTGCACCACCTGCGCATTCTTGAACGTGACGATGCCTGAGAGCGAGATATAGAAATTCTGATCCAGCGCGGCTTGCGCCACTTCCCAGTTCTCGGTGAAACAGTGCATCACGCCGCCGACTTCAGCGGCCTTCTCTTCCCGCAGCATGCGCACGGTGTCCTCGGCGGACGAGCGCGTATGAACGATCAGCGGCAAACCCGTATCGCGAGCCGCCTGGATATGGCGGCGGAAGCGTTCGCGCTGCCAATCCAACGGTTCCGACAGGCGGTAGTAGTCCAGGCCGGTCTCGCCAATCGCCACCACCTTGGGATGCTCGGACAGGCGGGCCAGTTCTTCCGGCGTGGGGTCCGGCGTATCTTCGTAATCGGGATGCACGCCCACCGATGCCCACAGATTCGGCTGCGGCTCAACCAAGGACATCAGGCCGGGCCATTCGGGCATATTGACGCTGACAACCAGCGCATGGGTCACCTGGTTGGCGGCCATCCGGTCAAGAATGCCCGGCAAGTCAGCCGCCAGTTCAGGAAAATTCAAATGACAGTGGGAATCGACGTACATGTTTTGACTACACAAAGGGACTGCGGCGCCCCGCCGGCTTGCCGGGCGAAGCGCCGCTGAATCAGGGACTTACGCCTGGCAGGATAGCACCACGCGCTGCAAGGTGGCGTGCGCGAAAAGCTTGGCGTTCAGGGGATGCGTGGCCAGGGCGCGCTGCCGCGTCAGCCAGCGCGCGGCTTCCGCCACACGGGCCGCGTCCATGCGGGCGGCAACCTGCGCCACCCCCGCGGCCAAGGCCGGAAAGTAACGCACCGGCGCACCCGCGCTGGCCAGCATCAGGTCGGTGTACACCCGTTGCAACGCATCGATCCACTCACTGGCTGGCACTTTTTCCAGCGATTCGGCCAAGGTGCCGACATCGGGCGCCTGCCCTTGGGCAAGCGGGCCGATCAACTGCGACAGCCACGGCGGGCAGGCAGCTTCGCCAGCCTGAGCCAGGCGCAGCGCAGCCAGCGGCGCACCGCCGGCCGCCGCCAGCCATTCCCGCGCGGGTTCGACGTTCTGGTCGCGCAGCCATTGCAGCGAGGTTTCCGGGTCGGGCGCCGGCAGCGGCAAGCGGCGGCAGCGCGACACCAGGGTCGGCAGCAAACGATCTGGCGCATCGGCCACCAACAGGAAAACCGTATGCGGCGGCGGCTCTTCCAGCACCTTCAGCAAGGCGTTGGACGACACCACGTTCAGGGCATGCGCCGGGTAGAGCAACGCCACACGCCATCCGCCCCGGTGGGTCGCCGTGTTGAACCAGGATTCCAGCGAACGGATCTGGTCAATGCGGATTTCCTTGGACGGCGCGCGCTTGGCGGTGCCGGTGGCGGGCTCGGCATCTTCCGCGGGCTCGGCGGCGTCGGCGCCCTCTTCGACCGCTACCGCCTCGGGCCGGATGCGGCGCAAGTCGGGATGGTTACCGCTGGCAAACCACGCACAGGCAGCGCAATGGCCGCAGGCCAGGCCGTTCTCGGGGGTCTCACACAACAGGCTGGCGGCTGCCGCGATCGCAAAATCCAATTTGCCAATGCCGGCCAGGCCGTGCACCAGCCAGGCATGGGCAAAACGGTCACGATTGCCCAGCCAGGCCCGCGCCGTTTCCATCTGCCACGGCAGGAATTGGGGCGCGCTCATGCCTGCGCGGCCAGCAATTCGCGCAGCCCGGCTTCCAGTTCAATGCGGATCTGGGCAATCGACTGCGTGGAGTCCACGATATGGATGCGGCTGGGTTCGGCCTTGGCGCGGGCGTGATAGGCCTCTCGGGTGCGCTCAAAGAACGCCGCGCCCTCGCGCTCGAAACGGTCGGGTTCGCGGGCGTCGGCCAGACGGGCGCGCGCCACCTCCAGCGGCACATCGAAAAGCCAGGTGCGGTCGGGCTGGCCCGCCCGCATCCACGCTTCCAGCACGGCCACGCGCTCGGCGCCCAGGCCACGGCCGCCGCCCTGATAGGCGTAGGTCGCATCGGTATAGCGGTCGCACACCACCCAGGCGCCACGCTCCAATGCGGGTTCGATCACTTGCCGGGCATGCTCGCAGCGGGCCGCGAACATCAGCAAGGTTTCCGTGTCCAGCCCCATCGTGTCGGTCAGTACCAGCGCGCGCAGCTTCTCGCCCAGCGGCGTGCCGCCAGGTTCGCGCGTGGACACCACTTCCACGCCTTGAGCGCGTAAGAAATCCGCGATCCAGACGGTGTGCGTGCTCTTGCCCGCGCCGTCCACGCCCTCCAGCGTAATGAAGCGTCCGCGTGAAGTCATTGATCTTGTCCTTGTGGTGTATCTGAATCGATATCGGGGCTGGAGCCGGCGGCCGCGCCGGAATCGGCGGGCGCGGCCGCAGGTGCAGCAGCGGGAGCCCCAGCCGGCGCCGGCACGGCGGTCGGGCGCGTGTTTTGTCCTTGGCCCAGAATGTACCGGGAAACATTGCGGTTATGCCCCGACAGGTTCTCCGCGAACTCGCTGGTGCCATTGCCCCGCGAGACGAAGAACAGGTACTTGTGCTGCTCGGGCTGCACCGCGGCCAGCAGCGCCGCCCGGCCCGCGGCCGCGATCGGCGTGGGCGGCAGCCCGGGCCGCGTATAGGTATTCCAGGGCGTATCGGTCTGTAGATCGCGTTTGCGGATCCGGCCCTGATAGTTCTCGCCCATGCCGTAGATGACGGTCGGATCGGTCTGAAGCAGCATGCCGATCTTCAGGCGGTTGGTGAACACGCCGGACACGCGGCGGCGGTCTGGACCGTGGCCGGTTTCCTTTTCGATGATCGACGCCAACACCAGCGCTTCGTACGGCGTGGCCACCGGCAGGTCTGATTGGCGCTTGGCCCAGGTTTCCTCCAGGATGCGTTGGCCTTCCTGATACGCACGGCGCAGCAGATCGTAGTCCGAGCTGCCGGGCGTGAATATGTAGGTGTCCGGGAAGAACAATCCTTCGGGATGCTTGATGTCCGACCCCAGCCGCTCCATCAGCGCTTCATCGCTGACCTCGCCCAAGGTCTGTTTGACGTCCGGATTCTCGCGCAGCGCCTGGCGGATCTGGCGGAACGTCCAGCCTTCCAGGAACGTGATCTGACGTTGGGTCATGTCGCCCCGCGCCAGCCGCGCCAACAGCAACCAGGGGGTGTCGCCATTGATGGCCTGGTAGCCCCCGGCCTTCATCAGCTTGTCCTGTTCGGTCAAGCGCGCCATCCAGACAAAGCCGGGCTCCCACATCGGCACACCCACGGCATTGAGCGCGCGCGCGACCGACCGCGGGCTGCTGCCCGGGTCCACTACAAAATCGATCCTGTCGGCCGGTAAATGCAAGGGCCGGTGCATCCAGCTCCATGCGGCGCCCACGGCTGCCGCGGCGGCAATCACGATAAGCAGGAATGACCACAAGACGTAAAAACGGAGTCGCTTCTTCATAAGTCCCAGAAGTTTAATGGATCAGGAGGACCTGTCGCGGCAAAAGAGGGGCCAGAGTCCGCAGTGCGGCCCTGCGCCCGTCGGGGACATGGCCCTCGGGCCAGGGGAAGGCGGCTATCATCTGCTCTTTGATGACGCGATAACACCGCCTCCATGCACGCTTTCTATTCTTCGATCCCCGCCCGCGCCGAAGGTTGCGCGCAATGTGCGCCGCTAGAGGATTTTGTGGTCTTCAGCGCCTCCGGCGCCGATGCCCTGACCTTCCTGCACGGCCAGTTGACGCAAGACGTCACCGGCTTGCCCGCCGACGCCGCCCGCCTGGCAGGCTATTGCACGGCCAAAGGCCGCCTGCTGGCCACCTTGGTGATGTGGCGCGCAGCCCCCGGGGCGGATGACGCCCCGCAACTCTATGGCATGGTGCGCCAGGACTTGTCGCAGGCGCTGATCAAGCGCTTGTCGATGTTCGTGCTGCGCGCCAAGGTCAAGCTGGCCGCCACCCCGCTGCACGTCGCGGGCGTGCAGGCGTCGCCCGAAAATGCCGCCGCGCTGGAAGCCGTGACCGGCGCCCTGCCGCGTGCCGCCTGGCAACGCGCCGACCTGCCCTCCGGCACCTGGATCGCCGCGCCGTCGGCAGACGCCAGCTTGCGCTGGTGGTGGATCGCATCCGACGAACAACTGGATCAAGCCGGCCCCTTGGCCGCCGTGCTGGGCCTGGCGCCTGCCGCCCACTGGCAAGTGGCCGACCTGGCCGCTGGCATTCCCTGGATCGCCACCGCCACGCAAGACGTCTTCATCCCGCAGACCGTCAACCTGGAACTCATCCAGGGGGTGAGCTTCACCAAGGGCTGTTATCCGGGTCAGGAAGTCGTGGCGCGCAGCCACTATCGCGGCACCGTGAAACGCCGCATGGCCTACGGCACCATCGCCGACGCCACGCTGCAAGGGGCGACGCTGGCCGGCGTGGATGTGTTCGACGCCACCCAACCCGGCGAACCGATCGGCCGCGTGGTGGATGCCGCCAGCCAAGCCGGCGTGGCGTCCGTGCTGTTTGAAACCACGCTGGCAGCCTTGCCGGAAGGCGATCTGCGCCTGGGCGCGGTGGACGGCCCCCGCATTGCCCCGGTGCCGCTGCCCTACTCGATCACGCCTTAACGCCTGCGCGGCGGGACAGCGGCAACAAAGCCGCTAGACCACCGTGCCAAACAGCGCACCCACGGCGGCAGTCGCCGCCATCGCCAAGGCGCCCAGGACGGTCACCCGCAATGCGGCGGGCGCCTTGGGTGCGCCCCCGGCCCTTGCGGCCAGCGCACCAAGCGCCGCCAGACAGACCACCGACGCGCCAATCACCCAGACGATCAATTGCGGCATGGGTGCCACCACCGCCACCATCAGCGGCAGTGCGGCACCGCCCGCGAATGACGCTGCGGATGCCACGGCCGCTTGCACGGGTTGCGCCCGGTTATGGAGGGAAATACCCAATTCATCGCGCGCATGGGCGTCCAGCGCGTCATGGCGGGTCAATTGGCGGGCGACCTGCACCGCAAGCTCCCGGGTCAGGCCGCGCCCCACGTAGATATCGACCAGCTCAGCCAGCTCTTCTTCCGAATTGCCTTTCAACGACCGCTGCTCAAGACGCAGGTCTGCGGCCTCGGTATCCGCCTGGGACCGTACCGACACGTATTCACCCGCCGCCATCGACAAGGCCCCTGCCACCAGGCCGGCCAGGCCCGATGTCAAGATGGCGCCGTGCGTCGCCTGCGCCGCCGCCACACCGGTGATCAAGCTGGCAGTAGAGACGATCCCATCGTTGGCGCCCAGCACGGCGGCGCGCAGCCAGTTGCTGCGAAAGATCCGATGATGTTCTTTTGAAGGCATTACCCGGCACCCCTGCGACACGCGACAAACGCTACATGCGCCCGGCCCGAAGGCTGGGCGCATGTAGCGCCGGATTCATCGCGGCGTCACGCGCACCGCGGTCAGCAAGCCTATCACGCACAACGTGGCTTGCTCACCTTCGTAGGCGTGTACCTCGACCTGGCAGATCGACAGGCGCTTGCCCGGCTTCACCACGCGCCCACTGGCGACAAAGCGATCGCCCTTGGCCGGCGCCAGGAAGTTCATCTTGAACTCCGAGGTCAACACGTCCTCGCCCGGGCCAAACAAGGTGTAGGCGGCATAGCCGCCCGCGCTATCGGCGATCGTCGTGGAAATGCCCGCGTGCAGAAAACCGTTCTGCTGGCATAGGTCGGCGCGGTAGGGCAGCACGATGTCCACCCTGCCCGGCTCCACCACATCCAGCCCCGCGCCCAGCAGCCGCATGATGCTTTGCTGGTCGAAACTGGCCTTGACCCGAGCGGCCGGGTCGGACGGCAAGTGATGCCCGGTCATGTCAGTCCTGCTCGCGCTTGACCAGGTTGACGATGCTGGAGAAGTCCAGCTTGCCCGATCCGCCCGAGCTATGCAGCGAATACAGGTTGCGCGCCAGCTCGCCCAACGGGATGGAGGCGCGCGCCGACAAGGCCGCCTCGGCCGCCAGGCCCAGGTCCTTGAGCATCAGGTCCACGCCGAAGCCGCCCGCGTAACCCTTGGACGCCGGCGCATGCTCCATGACGCCCGGCCAGGGGTTGTAGAGTTCGGTCGCCCAGTTGCGCCCCGAGCTCTTGGCGATGATGTCCGACAGCACCTTCGGGTCCAGTCCATTGGCCACGCCCAGCGCCAGTGCCTCGGACGTGCCCGCCATCAAGATGCCCAACAGCATGTTGTTGCAGATCTTGGCGACTTGCCCGGCGCCAGCCGGACCCGCGTGAAAGATGTTCTTGCCCATCTTCTCCAGGACGGGCCGGGCACGGTCCAGAGCGGCGGGCAGACCGCCCACGATGAAGGTCAGCGTGCCGGCGGCGGCGCCGCCGGTGCCACCAGACACCGGGGCGTCGATCATGGCGATGCCGCGCACTTCGGCCGCCTGCGCCACCTTGCGGGCCGAATCCGGCGCGATCGTGCTGCATTCGATGACCAGCGCGCTGGACGGAATCTTGCCCAGCAGGTCTTCACCCAGGTACAGGCCTTCCACGTGCTTGCTGGCCGGCAGCATCGAGATCACGACCTCGGCGCCCTTGACGGCCTCGGACGCCGATGCCGCCGCGCTGGCCCCGGCGTCGGTCAATAGCTTGACGGCGGCCGGCACCAGGTCGAACACCGTCAGGCTGTGGCCAGCCTTGACCAGATTCAATGCCATGGGTGCGCCCATGTTGCCCAAACCGATAAACGCGATACTGCTCATGATGTCTTGTCTCCTGTTGCTATTGCTGTAGGTATGGATTCATCGTGACCTGCATGACGGAAATCTAGGGGTGGCCGGGCCGCCGCATGGCGCACACCGGCCGGCGCCTCAACGCCCTTCCTGACCCAGGTCGGCCAACGGATGCGGCTCGCCTTCAGGCCAGGGTTCTTCAAAGAACTTCTGCACCCAGGCGTCGGTTGCCATGTCCATGACCGCCGGATTCCAGTGCGGCGTCTTGTCCTTGTCGACCAGCAATGCGCGGATGCCTTCGGCGAAATCGCCGTGCGCCGTGCAGGCCAGCGCTGCGATGTACTCGGCGCGGAACACGTCGTCCAGGGAGCGCAGGCGCGTGCGTTGCTGCAAGGCGAAAGCCAGACGCACCGAACCCGGCGAACCCGCCAGCATCGTCGTTGCCGCGCGCGCCAGCCAGGGGTCCGCGTGGTCCTTCAACAAGGCAAGCTCTTCGTAAATCTCGTCCAAGCGGTTGCCGTTGCACAGGTTGTTGATCAGGAACGAGTGCTGGCGCAGATGCCCTCCCTCCAGCGGCGTCTGCGGTTCCAGGGCGGTCAATGCGCGTCGCAGCAGGCCGTCGTTCAGCGAACGCGGGGCCATGGACGACTCCGCCGCCCCCGCGGCCTGACCCGCCCAGGGCTGTTCTTCCAGAGAGGCCAGCAACTTGGGCCAATCCGCATGGTTCAAACGAAAATCCGCCAAGCCTGCGAAAAAGGCGTCGGCGGTATTCATCTGAGCGCCCGTCAAGGCCAGGAACAGCCCGATGCGGCCCGGCATGCGATTAAGCAGCCAGCTGCCGCCCACGTCCGGGAACAGGCCGATCGACACTTCCGGCATCGCCAGCCGCGAACTCTCGCTGACCACCCGGTGGCTGGCGCCCATCATCAGGCCGATCCCGCCGCCCATGACGATCCCGTGGCCCCAGCACAGCACGGGCTTGGGATACGTGTGGATGCGGTAGTCCAACCGGTATTCGTGCTCGAAGAAGCGGCGCGCATAGGCGTTGCTCCAACCGCTCTTGCCCTTGTTTTCGCCCATGCTGCGGTACAGGCCGTGCAGGTCGCCGCCGGCGCAGAAGGCTTTCTCGCCCGCGCCTTGCAACACCACCAGGGCCACGCCCGGATCGCGCGCCCATTCATCCAGGCGTGCCGCCAGCAAGTCCACCATTTCCAACGACAAGCCGTTCAGGGTCTGCGGCGCATTCAGCGTCGCAATCCCGAACCGCATGCCGTTCGCAGCACTTCTTTCCTCGAACAACACCGGTGCAGTCATCTTATGTCGGCTCCTTTTTCCAACAATTGGCGGGCAATGATCACGCGCATGATCTCGTTGGTGCCCTCCAGAATCTGATGAACGCGAGTATCGCGCACCAGACGCTCCAAGGGATAGTCCCGCAAGTATCCATAGCCGCCATGAATCTGTTGCGCATCCAGGCAAATCTGAAAGCCCATGTCCGTCGCGAAGCGTTTGGCCATGGCGCAGTACGTCGCCGCGTCCGGTGCACCGGCGTCCAGCTTGCAGGCCGCCAGCCGCACCATCTGGCGGGATGCGACCAGATGCGTGGCCATGTCGGCCAATTTGAATTGCAGGGCCTGGAATTCGGCCAGCCGGCGATTGAACTGCCGGCGTTCGTCCATGTAACGGCGGGCGGCGTCCAACGCGCCTTGGGCAGCACCGACCGAGCACGTGCCGATATTGATGCGGCCGCCGTCCAGCCCTTTCATGGCGATCTTGAAGCCCTCGCCTTCCTGGCCCAGCAGATTGCCGGCCGGCACATGGACGTTCTCAAAGGTGATGGGGCGCGTGGACTGGCTGTTCCAGCCCATCTTTTCTTCCTTGCGGCCGTAGCTGATGCCTTCGCTATCGGCCGGCACGGCAAACGCGCTGATGCCGCCCGCGCCCTCGCCCCCGGTGCGTGCCATCACCACCAGCAGATCGGTATCGCCGCCACCCGAGATAAAGGCCTTGGCGCCGTTCAGGATGTAGTCGTCACCCTGGCGCTGGGCCCGCGTGGACAGGGATGCCGCGTCGGAACCGGCGCCCGGCTCGGTCAGGCAATACGACGCCAGCTTCTGGCCGCTGGCCAGCAAGGGCCCCCAGGCTTCGCGCAACGCGGGCTGCCCCCATTTTCCGACCATCCAGGTAGCCATGTTGTGGATCGTCAGGAAGGCCGTGGTTGACGGGTCCACCGCGGCCATTTCCTCGAACACCAGCGTGGCGTCCAGGCGCGGCAGGCCCAGGCCGCCGATGTCCTCGCTGGCGTAGATGGCGCAAAAGCCCATTTCACCGGCCCGGGCGAAGGCCTCGCGCGGGAAGATCCCTTCGGCGTCCCAGTGTGCAGCGTGGGGCGCCAGTTCGCCCTCGGCGTAGTCACGGGCGGCCTGCGCAAACGCGCGCTGCTCGTCGGTCAGTTCCAAGTCCACAGCCTGTCTCCTGTTGTCATTGGTATTGTCTGTTGGCGTTGCTGCCGTCTCGTGAACGTCAGCCTGCCAATTTTGACATGACGTTAACGTAAACGTAAGCACGAAACCGTGTTTATGTTACGCCGGATGCCTCGGCGCGATTTGTCTTATTGATGACAATGTGGGGGTGCCGGGTCCCCCCACGGCTACCCTGCGCCCGCCCTGACCTGCCCTACAACAGTCCGGCGGGACGCACCCTGCCATTCCTGGCCGTCTTTGTCCGGCGATGTTCCGCGCGGCGGCGACGCGATTCCTTGGGGTCGAAGCTCAGTCCACGGTAGATTTCCACGCGGTCGCCATCGGTCAGCCGCGCTTGCGGCTCGGTCGGCCGGCCGAATATGCCCACGCCGCGCTCCCATGGCTGGACAACGGGAAAAGCCTTGGCAAACCCACACGCAGCCAACGCATCGGCCACTGTCGCGCCTTCAGGCAGGTGAAGCTCACGCATCCACATATGCCCTGGCAAGGCGTAGCAGACGCTGACGCTCAGTTGCGCCGCGCCCGATGGCTCATTCGCCATATTTGGCCTGCGCCCGCTTGGTGAAGGAATCGATGAAACTGGTGGCGATGCGGTTGAACACCGGCCCCACCACCATTTCCAGCGCGCGGTTGGAAAATGCGTACTCCATGGTGAACAAGACCTTGCACGCATCTTCGGCCAAGGGCTGGAACTCCCAGTGCCCGACCAGGCTGGAGAACGGGCCATCCACCAATTCCAGGTCGATCCGGTCGGGATAGACGTGGGTATTGCGCGTGGAGAAGCGTTGCTTCATCCCCGCGAAACTGATCAGGATAGAGGCCTGCATGCCGTGTTCGTCGCGGGTCTGCACCTCGGCGCCGCCACACCACGGCATGAACTCGGGGTACTTTTCCACGTCGGCGACCAGATCGAACATCTGGGCGGCGCTGTAAGGCACGAGGACGGATCGTTGTACTTTGTGCATCGACTATCGCAAATGGCTAGAATGGCAAGATTTTACCGGCACCGCACGACCTGGGCCGAGAAACGGGAAGTCAGTCCCCGAAAAGACCCACAAAGCCCCCAGGCAAAAAAGGCGTTATGAGCATTATCGACAATCGCAAGGCCACGCACGACTATTTCATCGAAGACCGCTACGAAGCCGGCATTGTCCTGCAAGGCTGGGAAGTCAAGGCGATCCGCGATGGCCGCGTGCAACTCAAGGAAAGCTACGTCATCGTACGCGATGGCGAACTGTACCTGTTGGGCATGCACGTCAGCCCGCTGCCAACGGCTTCCACCCACATTCACCCCGATGCCATGCGCACGCGCAAGCTGCTGCTCAAGGCCGAGGAAATCAGCAAGCTCATCGGCAAGGTCGAGCAACGCGGGTACACGCTGGTGCCGCTGAACCTGCATTACAAGAACGGGCGCATCAAGCTGGACTTCGCGCTGGGCCGCGGCAAGAAACTGTTCGACAAGCGCGACACCGCGCGCGAAAAAGACTGGCAACGCGAGAAAGACCGCATCATGAAGCACGACACGCGGGCCCCCCGCAAGGACAAAGACGATTGACTCAGGCGGCGGTCGGCAGCGCCACCGCATCAGCCGCCGTGGCATCGGCCTCCGCGCCACATCCCACGATACGGTTGCGCCCCGCTGCCTTGGCCGCATAGAGCTTGCGGTCAGCCCGTTCAAAGAAGGCTTGCAGGTTTTCACCGGGTATCCACTCGACGATACCCGCACTGAAGGTGTATGAAATGATGCTGCCGCCATGCGTGCACGGCGTGCGCCGCACGGAGTCCAGCAGGCGGGCCGCCAGTTCCATCACCGCATCGCCCCGCATGTCGGCGAACAAAACGCCGAACTCCTCGCCACCGACCCGGCCGACATCATCTCCCGTGCGCAACGTCGCCGTGGCCAGCAGTCCGAAATGACGCAGCACGGCGTCGCCGGCCGCATGGCCGTGGTTGTCATTGATGCGCTTGAAATAGTCGACATCCAACAGCAGCAGCGTCAGCGGACGGCGCATGCGCAGCGCCTGCGCGCAATCGCGTTCGGCCTGTAGCCACCACGCCTTGCGCGACATAAGCCCCGTCAGGAAGTCGGTATTCGCCTCATGCTCGCGCTCTGCGAGCATGCGGTCGTGGATGATCATGATGGTGCCCAGCGTCAAACAGGGCATGGTCAGCGCACCCAGCGTCAGGAACATGATGTTCCAACTCGTGGGCGCCATGACCGACAGCGGCTCCACCAGGCCGACCAGATAAACACCCGCGCGCGCCGCGCAGATCGCGGCAGAAATCAGCGCCACCGCCCACATGAAACGGTAGCTGTAGCGCGATCGGCGGGCCGGCATGTTGCGCTGGACGGTCGTGGCCACCGCCAGCATGAAACCCATCTGCAACAAGGACATCGCCACGATCCGTGGCTGGACCTGCCAATCCAGATAGGTGTAGCCCGCCACCACCAGCAGCGCCGCCACACAGGCCAGCGACACCAGGCGTCCCGGCACGCTCAGGCCCAGCAAGCGCCGCAGCCCCGAGTAATACGCGCTCAACGCCAGTGCAATCGCCGCGTTCGGCACCATGATCGACAGCCACAGCGGCGCCGACGTGCTCTGTAGTCCAAATGTGAAAAACGCCAACAGCGTAAGCACGTTGGCGCGTATGGTCTCGCTGATTCCCGCCATGCCGCTGCGTGCCAGAGACCCCAGCACACACAGGGAAAGCACCCCCGCCAGGCCTGCTATCAAAAGCAAATTAACGGGAGCGATCATGGCCGGGGCGCCGGGAGGCGCGGTGTCAGGTGTTGCGCGTGGACTTCACAATGGTCATGGCGGAAGCGATCATGCCGCCCACGTCGGCCAAATTGGCCGGCAGGATCAGCGTATTGCCTTCCTTGGCCACATTGCCGAATGCCTCGACATAGCGCTCGGCCACCTTCAGGTTCACAGCTTCCATGCCACCCGGCTGGCGGACGGCATCGGCCACCTGCGTGATGGCCTTGGCAGTGGCTTCGGCAATGGCCAGCACGGCGGCTGCCTCACCCTGCGCCTGGTTGATCTGCGCCTGCTTTTCGCCTTCCGAACGCGCGATGGCGGCTTCACGCTCACCGGTGGCGATGTTGATCTGTTCCTGGCGGCGACCTTCCGAGGCCGCGATCAGGGCGCGTTTTTCACGTTCTGCGGTGATTTGCGCCTGCATCGAACGCAAAATCTCGTTGGGCGGCGTCAAGTCCTTGATCTCGTAGCGCAGCACCTTCACGCCCCAGTTCAACGCAGCCTCGTCCAGCGACGACACGATATTGCTGTTGATCGAATCACGCTCTTCAAAGGTACGGTCCAGTTCCATCTTGCCGATCACGGAACGCAAGGTCGTCTGCGACAACTGCGTGATCGCCGAAATGTAGTTCGACGAACCGTAGGACGCGCGCATCGGGTCCGTCACCTGGAAGTACAGCACGCCGTCGACCTGCAACTGCGTGTTGTCGCGCGTGATGCAAACCTGGCTGGGCACGTCCAGCGGGATTTCCTTCAGCGAATGCTTGTACGCCACGCGCTCGATGAACGGGATGACAAAACCCGCGCCCGGCGACAGGACACGGTCGAACTTGCCCAGGCGCTCAACCACCCAGGCGTGCTGCTGGGGCACGATGGCGATCGACTTGATGACGATCAGGATCGCCAGCGCGACGACGACTAGCAGGACGATAGTGGAGGTATCGATCATGATGTAAAGCTTCTCCTGGAGTAAGTGCGAGGACGCCCTTCCATGCCGGTAGGGACGCCCGCTGCGGGCTGCGCCTGGCGCAAGCCGTTTCTACACTGCCGAACCCGGCGTGCCCCGAGGGGTCAGCACCAGGGTCGAGCCACGCAGTTCGGTAATGATGTGTTCTCCGGCGCGCGGCGCCTGCCCCTTGGTCAGTTCGGCCTGCCAGTGGGCGCCGCGATACCAGACGCGCGCGGTGCCTTGGTCGGACCAGGCCTCGACCGACACGGTCTGGCCGATGTCCAGGTTGACGTCGGCGTTGCGAGCCGAGTTGACCTCACGTTTTTTCAGGACGCGCGTCTTGCGCAGGATCAGCAGGCCCAGCAGCAGCACCAGGCCGCAAGCCACCAACTGCCATTCCAAGCCTGTGCCCAGCCAGGCGGCAACGCCAGCGGCCGCCAAACCCAAAGCCACCAGCAGCAAATAGAAGGTACCCGTCGCCAATTCCCCGATAAGGGCCAGCGCGGCCAGTCCCAGCCAGATCCACATAATCTTAAGGTCGCCTGAAAGGATGAGTCGTCAGCGAATTGTACGTATTTCCGGGACAGAGCGGGTATGGCCATTTTTCTCGCGAATGTTTGCACTGGATTATGATGTGCGCTGGATGCCGACCTCCCATCCGGATCGTCGGCGTCCGTCCATTCCTCGCACAAGCTTCCATGACCGCTGCAATTTCTTCTGCCTTACCCGTCCTGATCCTGCACACAGGAGACCCGGACGACACGCTTAAAAGCCAGTTCGGCGGCTACGCCGAACAACTGGCACAAGCAGCCGGCTTGGCCGCCGACGCCGTAGAAGTCGTCGCCGTGCACGAGGGCCAGCGCCCGCAAGCCCCTGGCCATTACCGCGCCGCGCTGATCACCGGGTCGCCGGCCATGGTCACGGACAAGGAACCCTGGAGCGAGGACACCGCCGCCTGGCTGCGCGATGCCGCCGCCGCCGGCCTGCCCATGTTCGGCGTGTGCTACGGCCACCAGTTGCTGGCGTACGCGCTGGGCGGCAAGGTGGGCTACAACCCCGCCGGACGCGAAGTGGGCACGCAAACCGTGGAGCTGCTGCCGCCCTCCTCTGGCGACAAGCTGCTGGCGGGCCTGCCGCCCACCTTCCCTGCCCAGATGCTGCACGCCCAGACCGTGCTGCAACCACCGCCCGGATCAGCCGTGCTGGCGCGCTCGGACCTGGACGAACACCAGATGATCCGCATCGGCCGCAACGTGTTTTCGACCCAGTTCCACCCCGAATTCGGCCCGGACTTCGTGCGCGCCCACCTGGAGCGCTACGGCCGCCGCTACGCCGCGGAAAACCTGGACATCCCCGATCTGACGGCCAACGTCCGCGCCACGCCCGTGGCAGGCGGATTGCTGCGCCGTTTCCTGGAGGCCTACGCGCCTGTCTGACCGGCATTCCCGCGCGGGCAACATCCGGAGTGCGGCGCCGGGCAGGCTTTGAGACCATGGACGAAAGCGCATACAAGCGCGCCCACATCAGGAGTCCCCATGAGCCCCGCCGCCGTCGCCCCTTTGAGCAAACAGCACGCTGCTGCCGTCGAGCGCGCCTGCCGCGCCCTGGAGGCAGAGCAACCGCCCGACCTGTCCACGCTGGCCGAACAGGCCGGCATGAGCCGTTTTCACTTCCACCGCGTCTTCAAGGCCGCCACGGGCATCACGCCCAAGGCCTATGCCAATGCCCTGCGCGCCAGCCGCGCGCGCCAACAGCTCAAGCAAAGCGCCAGCGTCACCGACGCCATGTATGACGCCGGTTTCAATTCAAGCGGCCGGTTCTACGAAGCCGCGCCTGCCATCCTGGGCATGACGCCCACCGCATTCCGCAAGGATGGCGAAGGCGTGGAGATCCGTTTTGCGGTGGCCCAGTGTTCACTGGGCGCGCTGCTGGTTGCGGCCAGCGACACCGGCATCTGTGAAATCGCCCTGGATGCCGACCCGGAACAACTGGTCCAAAACCTGCAAGACCGCTTCAAGGCCGCCCGGCTGATCGGCGCGGATGCACAGTTTGAAGCGTGGGTGGCTGCCGTGGTGGGCTTTGTCGAAGACCCGTCGCGCGGCCTGGACCTGCCGCTGGACGTGCGGGGCACTGCCTTCCAGCGCCGTGTCTGGGAAGCGCTGCGCGAGATTCCCGCGGGCACCACCGCCACCTATGCGGACATCGCCACACGCATCGGCTCGCCGCGCGCCGTGCGCGCGGTTGCACGGGCCTGCGCCACCAACCATATCGCGCTGGCCATTCCGTGCCATCGCGTGGTGCGCACCGATGGCACGCTGGCCGGCTACCGCTGGGGCATAGACCGCAAGCGCGAATTGATCGCCCGCGAAGCGCAAGCCGCATAAGCGATCAAAACAACAAGCCAAAAAAAGCCCGGCATCCTTTCAGATGCCGGGCTTCTTTATTCAACCAGCCGATTACGACTTGGCCAGACGCTGCCAGGTGTCCACAACGGTGTCCGGGTTGAGCGACATCGACAAGATGCCCTCATCCTTCAGCCATTGCGCAAAGTCCGGATGGTCGCTGGGGCCTTGGCCGCAGATACCCACGTACTTGTTGGCGGCCAGGCAAGCCTTGATCGCGCGGCGCAGCATGAACTTCACGGCTTCGTCGCGTTCGTCGAAGTCGGCAGCCAGCAGCTCCATGCCCGAATCACGGTCCAGACCCAGCGTCAATTGGGTCATGTCGTTGGAGCCGATCGAGAAGCCATCGAAGAATTGCAGGAACTCATCGGCCAGGATGGCGTTGGACGGCACTTCGCACATCATGATCAGCTTCAGGCCGTTTTCACCGCGTGCCAGGCCGTGCTTGGCCAGCAGGTTCACGACCTTTTCCGCCTGACCCACGGTGCGCACGAACGGCACCATGATTTCGACGTTGGTCAGACCCATGTCATCGCGCACCTTCTTCAAGGCTTCGCATTCCATGCGGAAGCACTCGGCGAAGTCCTCGGCGATGTAACGCGAGGCGCCACGGAAGCCCAGCATCGGGTTCTCTTCCTCGGGCTCATAGCGCGAACCACCGACCAGCTTGCGGTATTCGTTGGACTTGAAGTCCGACATGCGCACGATCACGGGCTTCGGGTAGAAAGCCGCGGCAATCGTTGCCACGCCTTCGGCCATTTTCTCAACGAAGAACGCACGCGGGCTGGCGTGGCCACGGGCTGCGGATTCCACGGCCTTCTTCAGTTCACCGTCCACGTTCGGGTAGTCCAGGACTGCCTTCGGGTGGATGCCGATGTTGTTGTTGATGATGAATTCCAGACGCGCCAGGCCCACGCCGCTGTTGGGGATCTGGGCGAAGTCGAACGCCAGTTGCGGGTTGCCCACGTTCATCATGATCTTCAGATCGATGGCAGGCATGTCGCCACGGCGAACTTCTTCCACTTCGGTTTCGATCAGGCCGTCATAGATGCGGCCTTCGTCGCCTTCCGCGCAAGACACAGTCACGGCCTGGCCTTCCTTCAGCAGGTCGGTCGCATTGCCGCAACCCACGACAGCCGGAATGCCCAGTTCACGCGCGATGATCGCCGCGTGGCAGGTACGGCCGCCACGGTTCGTCACGATGGCCGCGGCACGCTTCATCACGGGTTCCCAGTTGGGATCCGTCATGTCCGTGACCAGCACGTCGCCCGGCTGGACCTTGTCCATGTCGGAGATGTCGCCCACGACGCGGACGGGGCCGGCGCCGATCTTCTGGCCGATCGCGCGGCCGGTGATCAGGACCTGGCCGGTTGCCTTCAGGCGGTAGCGTTGCTGGACGTCATTGACGCCCTGCTGCGACTTCACCGTTTCCGGGCGTGCTTGCAGGATGTAGATCTTGCCATCGACGCCGTCGCGGCCCCACTCGATGTCCATCGGGCGCTTGTAGTGCTTTTCGATGATGACGGCGTAGCGGGCCAATTCATTGACTTCGTCGTCGGTCAGCGAGTAGCGGTTGCGCTCGGACACCGGCACGTCGACGGTGCGCACGGCACGGCCTTCCGGACGCTCGGGGTCGAACTCCATCTTGATGAGCTTGGAGCCAATGCGACGGCCGACGATCGGAAAGTGGCCTTGAGCCAGCGTCGGCTTGAAGACGTAGAACTCGTCGGGATTGACCGCGCCTTGCACGACGGTTTCGCCCAAGCCGTAGGACGACGTGATGAACACGACGTCTTCAAAGCCCGATTCGGTGTCGATGGTGAACATGACGCCAGCGCTGCCCTTGTCGGAGCGCACCATGCGTTGGATGCCGGCCGACAAGGCCACATCGGCGTGGGCGTAGCCCTTGTGCACGCGATAGGAGATGGCGCGGTCGTTGTACAACGACGCGAACACGTGGCGGATCTTGTCCAGCACGTCATCGATGCCGACGACGTTCAGGAAGGTTTCCTGCTGGCCGGCGAACGAGGCGTCAGGCAAGTCTTCGGCCGTGGCGGAGGAGCGCACGGCGAACGAGCCCTTGCCATCAGCGTCGAGCTTGGCGAAGGCTTCACGGATCTGGGCTTCGAATTCAGCCGAGAACGGCGCTTCGACAAGCCATTGACGGATCTGCGCGCCGGCGTTGGCCAGCTCGCGCACGTCTTCCGGATTCAGGGTGGTCAGGCGTTCAGCGATGCGCTTGTCCAGGCCCGAGGCTTTCAGGAAATCACGGAAAGCGTCGGCGGTCGTGGCAAAGCCGCCCGGAACGCGGACACCCGCGCCAGACAGCTGGCTGATCATTTCGCCTAGTGATGCGTTCTTGCCTCCTACCGAGTCCACATCCGTCATGCGGAGCTGCTCGAACAAAACAACATACGACATTGAAGTCACCTTTTACAATGGAATGAAAGCGAGTTTGGACAAAGCATGGATTGGCGAAAAAACCGCACTTCCAGACACTGACCAAACTGGCCTTGGACCGCCCTTGGGGTGACTTATAGGGGCCTGATTGTACTCGGTGGAGTACCTTCGGCTATCTGACTGGTTGGAATTTTTTACACATGACATCTACCCCGATCGTACGCACGGTATACATCGTTTCCGACAGTACCGGCATCACTGCTGAGACGTTCAGCCAGTCGGTGCTTTCCCAGTTCGAAGAGGTCGATTTCAAGCCGATCCGCCTGCCTTTTGTCGACACGCTGGAGAAAGCCGCCGAGGTCGCCATGCGCATCGACCGCAGCGCCCTGGAAGCCGGCGTGCCCCCCATTGTGTTCAGTACCCTGGTCAACCCCGAGATCCTGGCCCGTGTTCGCCAGGCGAACGGAATCTTCATGGACCTGTTCGGCACCTTCGTCAGCCACATCGAACAGGCGCTGGGCCTGAAGTCCAGCCATTCCATTGGCCGCTCGCACATGCAGGCCAATTCGGAAAAATACCGCAATCGGATCGACGCCATCAACTTCAGCCTGGCGCACGACGACGGTCAGTTCGTGAACCAGCTGGATCAGGCGGATGTCATCCTGGTGGGCGTGTCCCGCTGCGGCAAGACGCCCACCAGTCTGTACCTGGCCATGCAGTACGCCATCAAGGCGGCCAACTTCCCGCTGACCCCCGACGATTTCGAGCGCGGCACCCTGCCCTCGACCATCGCCCCGCACCGTGGCAAGCTGTTTGGCCTGTCCATCCAGCCGGAACGTCTGTCTGAAGTGCGCAACGAACGCCGGCCGAACAGCCGCTACGCGCAGCTGGAGCAGTGCCGCTACGAAGTGGCCGAAGCCGAACGCATGATGCGTCGCGAGGGCATTTCCTGGCTATCCAGCACCACCAAGTCGATCGAGGAGATCGCAACGACGGTGTTGCAGGAAGTGGGGCTGGACCGGCGCTAAAGCGACAAGGGCACGCCAGTGGCGTGCCCTTCAGACGACTGAAACGCCCCGGCGGTTACAGACCGGGAACCCGTTCCGGCGATGCCGCGCCCCAGTAGCGCAAACCGCGCATTTCGTGCTCCGCCAGCTCCGCCGGGTCGACCAGCTGCATCGTCAATTTGCCGACGGCTCCGGTACTACCCAGCGACTCTGCCATGATGCGCACGTAGCGGGTCTGACCGGGTTCCAGCATGAAGCTGACACCGTCGCCCGTCCAATACAGATTGGTCACCACATAGCTGCCCGCCGGGCGGTCGACATAAAAGAAACTGGCAGGCTTGTTACGGCCGACCACGTCGTTGTTGACGCGCAGCTTTTGTTGCGTCGATGCCAGATTGGACGGTTGAGGCTGGTAGAAATAAATGCGCCCGTTACCCTGCGCAATCGGCGGAATCCGGCTCTCAAGGGCTTCAAATTTGCCCCCGGCGCAACCCGCCAGCACCGTGGCAACAACGGCCACGGCCAACACTTTCAACCAGGATTTCATTGACGCATCTCCACCGGCAACGTGACGGGACGGCTCAGGGCCATGAAGGCGCTCTCTCCGGGTAGATAAAAACCGATGACCTTGCCAGACGTCGCAACGACGTAGGCTTCTCCCTGACGGCGGGTCTGGATCGTGAACAGACTGCCTTGCAAGCGATAGACGTCGCCCTGCGGCAAGGCGCCGACGCGGCGCCACTGCGAACCCGCTGGCAGCGTGACGCTACTTTCGTTCGGCAACGCCGCCATCACGGCCCGGGACAACTGGATGATGTAGGCGGGATCAGCGGCAGCCACGGGGACCATGCCCACTTTTTGCGTGCTGACCGACATGCACGCACCCAACGCAAAGGCGCAGACAGACGTCAGCAGCAACGCCCCGCCCGCTCGCGCGAAACGACCCTCAAGCTTATGAAGCGGCGATGACGCCATAGACACCTCGGGGAAATAAAGCGTGAAGTATATGAGCGCGACTGAATTTTACAAAATGTGCAAAACCATCAATACCGCAGCTTTTCCCGGTCGCGCCATCCTGCGCCCCAATACTTCAAGTCCGCCATGGACTGCTGCGCCGCTTCCCCGGACGCCTCGATGCGCAACACTTGCTTGCCGCCTTCGATGTCCACGCGCACATATCGGGTTTGGCCTGCCGCAAGCGGCACACTCAACGCCTGATCTTGCGCGGCCATCGCCAGGGAAACCGTACCCTTCGGCCGATCGACAAAGAAGAACCGTCCGGGCTTGGAACGGCCGACCTTGTGGCCATCCACAAGAATGGCTGGCTGGACGGCGGCCTCGCCTGCCACCGAGGCAATCTGGTAGAAGTAGATCCGGCCGTTATTCTGTTCCAGGGGCGGAATTCGCGACGCCACTTCCGCATAGCGGGGGCCTGCGCACCCCGACAACAACAGTGCCGCGGCTGTCGCCGCAAGCATCAACCTGGCCCAAGTTTTCATGGATCGCCCCTGACGGATAGGCCCCGGGCGCCCACGGCGCCTAGCTGAATGGCCTATGCAATGCGGCAGTATAAAGGGGTCTGTCCACTAAAACAGAGGCCATCCCCGCATCACCGGGTGGCGTGCAGAGCCTGACGACGCTGCTCGAACAGGCAGATCGCTGCGGCCGCGCCGACATTCAGCGATTCGACCGCCGCCATATCATGGGGAATACGCACCTTGAGGCTGGCCGCTTCCAACAGATCGGGCGCCACGCCCTGGCCTTCATGCCCAAATACCCAGGCGCATTTGCCGGGCAAGCGGCCGTCATAAAGGTCTTGCGCACCATCCAATGCCGTGGCCACCAGCGGTACCCTCAACCTGGACAACAGACCGCCAAGATCGACGTGTTCGTGGATCGCCAACGAAAAATGCGCACCCTGCCCGCTGCGCACCACCTTGGGTGACCAGGCGGCAGCCGTGCCGGTCGCCAGGAACACGCGCTTCACGCCCGCCGCCGCGCAAGTACGCAGCAGCGTGCCGACGTTGCCCGGATCCTGGATGCGGTCGAACAGCACGCAGTTCTCATCCACCACGGCAGGCAATTCAAGCGCCGGAGGCGTCACCAGGAACGCAACGCCCTGCCCGCTTTCCACGCTAGCCAGCGATTGCATCAATCGTGCGTCCAGCGCCAGGCAGCGCGCATCCGGCACATTCGCCGCCAGCGCGGCGATATCGGGTTGGGACAGACGCTCTATGTCGAAGATCGCCTGATCAGGCGATCCATGGTGCTGCAACCACGCTTGGCACAGGTGCACGCCGTCAAGCAATACCGGAGCACCACGCTTGCCTGCCGTGCTCGCCAGCTTGGCCAGTGCCTTGACCGCGGGATTATCGCGGGAACTGATGTGTTTCATGGCGCCAGGCCGAAGGCCTTGATGGGGGCAAAACTGCGCCGATGCTCAACGCACGGGCCATGTTCGCGCAGCAACTGCAAATGCAGCGCGGTGCCATATCCCTTGTGCTGATCGAACGCATATTGCGGATACAGTGCGTGCAAACGCATCAGGTCGGCGTCGCGCGCGGTCTTGGCCAGAATGGACGCGGCGGAAATCGCCGGCACCAGCGCGTCGCCCTTGATGACGGTCTGCACGGTGCAGGCCAGCTTGGGCGCCTGATTGCCATCCACCAACGCCAATTGCGCGGGGGTGGACAAGCCTTCGACGGCCCGCTGCATCGCCAACAGGGTGGCGCGCAGGATATTCATGGAGTCAATCTCACCCACGCTGGCACTGGCAACACACCACGCCAACGCGCGTTCCTGGATCAGCAATGCCAGGGCTTCACGCCGGGCGGCCTTCAGCACTTTGGAATCCGCCAGCCCGTCGATAGGCCGAGCGGGATCCAGAATGACCGCTGCCGCATAGACGGCGCCCGCCAACGGCCCCCGGCCCGCCTCGTCGACGCCAGCCATCAGCAGGGCCGGCTGTTCGGGCGCCGCGAACAGGTCAGGCTGCTCCACCAGCCACCTCCAGGATCGCCTGCGCGGCCAGGGCCGGCGTGTCGCGCAGCAATTCTTCGTGCATGGCGGTGAAGCGCGCCTCCACGCGCGCAATCAGCGCGTCGTCGGTCAGCGAAGCCCACATGGCCTCCGCCAGCTTTTCGGGCGTGGCGTCATCTTGCAGCAGCTCGGGCACGGCAAAGTCGCGCAGCAACACGTTTGGCAGCCCCACCCAAGGCAGGTAGGGCCGTTGCTGCCCGGACTTCCAGCTCATGATCCGGCGCATCCAGGGCGACAACACGTACGAAATCACCATGGGCCGCTTGTAAAGCGCGGTCTCAAGCGTGGCGGTGCCACTGGCCACCAGCACCGCATTGGCGGCTTCCATGACCGACCAGGCAACCGGCGCCTTGCGGTCACCGCCCGCGCCATGCAGGTCGTCAGCCGTGATGCAACGCAGCCCGGGCACCGGGTACTGAGCCAGGATGGCCTGAAATTCGGCTCGCCGCTGGTCATTGACCATGGGCACGACGCATTGCAAGGCCGGATCTTTTTGCAGCAGTCGTTGAGCCGCCTGCAAAAAGCGAGGGGCCAACAGGCGGATCTCAGACGAACGGCTACCCGGCAGAATGGCCAGCACGCGAGCATCCTGGTCAATGCCCAGCCGATCCCGCGCAGCGGCGCGATCCGGTTGCATCGGTATGGCGCCCGCCAACGGGTGGCCCACATACGTCACGGGAATGCCTTCCTTGCGGTAGATCTCTTCCTCGAACGGGAACAGCACCAGCATGTGCGACACGGATTCACGGATCTTGTGGATGCGCTCGTAGCGCCACGCCCAGATCGACGGCCCCACGAAATGCACCGTCGGCGTGCCTGCCAGGCGCAACTGGTGTTCCAGCCTGAGATTGAAATCGGGCGCATCGATGCCGACGAACACGGCGGGCGGCTCCGCCAGCCAGCGACGCTTGACGTCGCGATACGTGCCCAGCAGGCTGGGCAGCCGCTTCAGGGCATCCACATAGCCAAACACGGTCAGCGCATGCATGGGATGCCAGGCGTCGAAGTCGCGAGCCTGCATCTGAGGCCCGCCAATGCCTTCACAACGGACGCCCGCGTCGCGCGCTTGCAGACCGGCAATGATACGACCGGCCAGCAAGTCGCCCGAAGGCTCGCCGGCCACCATGCCGATCCGCGTGCTCATGGACGAATGATGCCGCGTGACGCGACGTCAAGAAAATCAAGCAGCGTTTGGAGGTGCTCGGCCGCCTCGGGGATTTCCTGCTGCCGCGTGCGCAATTCCGCGCGCGCGGCGTCCAGCGGCAAGCCGCGGCGATAGATAATCTTGTATGCCTCGCGCAGCGCCGACACCATCACCGGCGTGAAGCCGCGACGCTTCAGGCCTTCGGTGTTGATGCCCACCGGACGGCACGGGTTGCCGGCCGCCAGCACGAACGGCGGCGAGTCCTGCATCAGCGAACTATTGCCGCCCGTCATGCTATGCGCACCCACGCGCGAGAATTGGTGCACGCCCGTCAGGCCACCGATGATGGCCCAGTCGCCCACGTGAACATGGCCGCCCAGTTGCACTGAGTTGGCCAGGATCGTGTTGTTGCCGATGTGGCAGTCATGAGCAACGTGCACATAAGCCATGATCCAGTTGTCATTGCCCAGCGTCGTTTCGCCGCCATCCTGCGTCGTACCCGTGTTCAGGGTGACGAACTCGCGCACCGTGTTGCGGTCGCCGATCGTCAAGCGCGTTTTTTCGCCCGCATACTTCTTGTCTTGCGGCATGCCGCCGATCGAGCAATAGCGGTAAAAGCGATTGTCGCGCCCGATGGTCGTCACGCCATCGACCATGCAATACGGGCCGACTTCGGTTCCCGCACCAATGGTCACATCGGGTCCCACCACCGCGAACGGTCCAATCACGGCACTCGGGTCGATCTTTGCCGCCGGATCAACGACAGCGGTAGGATGGATATTTCCTGCCATTTACTCTTCCAGGCTGCGAATCGCGCACATCAGCTTGGCAGACGCCACTTCTTGTCCGTCTACCGTCGCCCGCGCTTGGTACTTACAGATGCTGCGGCTCAGGCGTTCGGCTTCGACTTCAATGCGCAGTTGGTCTCCCGGCACCACAGGGCGGCGGAAACGCGCGCCATCGATGCCGACCAGGTAGTACGCCGTCTTGGACCCTTCGCACTTCAGTCCGCCATTTTCGTCCGTGAACGAAAAGAGCGCCGAAGCTTGGGCCATGGCTTCCACGATGAGCACGCCCGGCATCACCGGATGGTGAGGAAAGTGGCCGTTGAAGAACGGCTCGTTGATCGAGACGTTCTTGATGGCGACAATAGACTTGCCGGGCACCATCTCAACGACGCGATCGATCAGCAGCATCGGGTAACGATGCGGCAGCCTCTCCATGATCCCCTTGATGTCGAGTTCCATTTTTCTATGCTTTCCTGCGAAATGAAATAATTTTGGCGTGTGCGCGCCAGGGCGGCAATCGCGCGCCCTAGTCTTTTTCCAGCGTCCGCACGCGGCGGCGCAGTTGCGCCAACTGTTGTATCACGGCGGCGTTGCGCTGCCATTCGCCATGTTCCGCATACGGGAACACCCCGGTATAGCGGCCAGGCTTCGAAATGCTGGACGTCACCGCAGTGCCGCCCGATATGTGTACATCGTCGGCCAGGGTCAGGTGGCCCGACAGCATCGCCGCGCCACCAATGGTGCAGCGTTCGCCGATCGTGGTGGAGCCGGCGATTCCGACGCATGCCGCCACGGCGGTATGTGCCCCGATTCGCACGTTGTGCGCCACCATGATCTGGTTGTCCAGCTTTACGCCATCGGCCACCACGGTGTCGTCCAAGGCGCCCCGATCGATCGTGGTATTGGCCCCAATTTCGACGTCAGCGCCGACAGAGACACCACCCAACTGGGGAATCTTGCCCCAGGCGCCCTTGCCCAGGGACGGATCCGGCGCAAAGCCAAATCCGTCAGCGCCCAGCACGGCACCACTATGAATGATCGCCCGAGCCCCGACTTTCACGCCCTCGTACAGCGTGACGTGTGCGTGCAAGCGGCTTCCGGGTCCAACGGATGAACCTGCGCCAATGACGCAGCCCGGTCCCAGCACGGTATCGCGGCCGATGCGTGCACCGGCCTCCACCACACAGTTGGGACCGATGCGCACGCCTTCTTCGATGATCGCGTCAGGCGCAACCACGGCCGAAGGATGCGTAGCAGCGGGTTCCGCAGGCCGGCGCGCGGCATCGAACCATTGCGCCACTCGCGCATACAGCAGATAGGGATGTTTGCAGACGACCAGCGCGAATGGCGGCCGGGCAGCCCCCTCGGCTTCCAGAGCCTCGGCAACGTCGGCCGAGACGATGACCGCCCCTGCCTGCGTCGACCCAAGCTGACTCTGATAACGGGGGTTCGCCAGGAATGCAATTTCCTGGCTACCTGCCGAAGACAGGGTGCCGATGCCGCAGACCCGCAAGGGGTCTGCGCCGGGCAATGCGCTGATACGCCAGTCCATACCCTGGGTGTCGGCGGCGCTCAACAGTGCTTCAAGGGTTGGCGCGCGGGCAAGATCCAGTAAAACCGGCATAACTCGACGGGTACTGCTTACTTGCCCAGGCTCTGAATCACCTTGTCGGTGATGTCGATGCGCGGGTTGACCGTCACGGCGTCCTGAATGATCAGGTCGTAGTTTTCTTGCTCGGCGATGCGCTTGATCGTCTCGTTAGCCTTCGTCACGATGCCCGAGAACTCTTCATTGCGGCGGCGATTGAAGTCTTCCTGGAATTCACGACGCTTGCGTTGCAGGTCGGTATCCAGGTTCGACAGTTCGCGCTGGCGCTTGACGCGATCCGATTCCGACAGAACGGGGGCGTCCTTGTCGAATTTCTCGGCTTGCGAACGCAGGCTGTTATTCAGGCGTTGAAGTTCGTCGTCGCGCTTCTTGAATTCGGCTTCGATCTTGCTTTGCGCCGTCTTGGCCGGGCCCGACTCACGCAGAATCCGCTCGGTGTTGACGAAGCCGATCTTGGTGTTTTGAGCTTGTGCGGGAATCGCAGCAGCCGAACCGAGAATGAGCGCACCCACCAGGGCAATGGAGCCGCCCAGCTTGCCACGACGCTTGGCGCCCGGCGTATTCGATGATTTAAGTGCGAAATCAGACATCATGAAAATCTCACCTTCCAGTAAGGCAAAGCCAAAGTATGTATTGTGCCACTAAACAGCAAGGGAGCTGGCCAAGCAGGCCCCTCCCTTGTTTTCAAGCGTAACGGCCTGCTTAGAAACCGGTTCCGATCTGGAACTGGAAGCTTTGCTTGTCGTCACCCGTCTTGGAGTTAAGCGGACGAGCATAGGACAACTGCAACGGCCCCATCGGCGACTGCCACGACAGACCCACACCGGCCGAGAAACGCCAGCCGCAAGGATCTTCGACTTCAGTGTTATTGCGCCCGCGAGTGCAGCTCAAACCGCTGCCCGCCGCGACCTGACCCGCGTCGCTGAAGACAAACCAGCGCAACGTACGGTCCTTCGAGGCCCCCGGGAACGGCAGATACAGCTGCGCGTTGGCGACGATGCGGCGCGTACCGCCCAGATAGTCGCCCGTGAGCGTATCGCGCGGGCCCAGCGACGAGCCTTCGTAACCACGAACAGTGCCGATACCACCGGCGTAGACGTTCTTGATAACCGGGTAGTTCTTGCTACCGTAGCTGCGGCCCCAATCCACCATGCCGTTCAAGGCCAGGGTGTAGGAACCGCCCAGCGGCACGAAATACTGCTGTTGGCCTGTCAACATCGTGTATTGCAGGTCAACCGTGGAAACGTCGGCCTTCAAGCGCGTGTACGAACCCTTGGTGGGCGCCAATGCGCTATCCCGCGTATCGTTGGACCAGCCCGTGCTGAAGATCACCGAGTTCGTGGAATCGCCGTATTGCTGAACGAAATCCTTGTAGGCCTGCGGCGAATTCGTGAACAGATCAATCTGGTTGTGCTCGAAGTTGGCACCCAGGAAGATCCGGTCGTATTCCGAGATCGGAATACCGAAGTTCATGCCCAGGCCGATAGCCTTGACGCGATAATCGCCGTCGTTGTTATTCCAAGGCTCGGTCACACGGTAGTACGCGGACGTGGTGCGGCTGATGCCGTCCTTGGTCCAGTACGGATCGGTGTGCGACAGCACGATTGCCCGGTTGGTCTTGCTGGTATTCAATTGCAGCGTCAGGTTGGTGCCGCTGCCGAAAACGTTGTCTTCACTGATGCCTGCCGACAGAATCGCCTTTTCGGACGAGCCGTAGCCCACGCCCAGGTTGATCATGCCGGTGGGCTTTTCCTTCACGTCGACGTTCACGTCGACCTGGTCGGGAGAACCCGGAACCGGATCGGTCTTGACGTTGACGTCGCTGAAATAGCCCAGGCGGTCGACACGGTCGCGCGAGGTCTTGATGTCCTTCGCGTCGTACCAGGCCGCTTCTTGCTGGCGCATTTCGCGGCGCACGACTTCGTCGCGCGTGCGGGTATTGCCGCCGATCTGAATGCGACGCACATAGACACGGCGGCTCGGATCGACATAGAACGTCAGATCGGCTTCGTGCTTGGCGCGGTCCAGCTGCGGATTCGGGTTCACGTTGGCGAAAGCGTAGCCCAATTCACCCAGGTAATCGGTGATGGCCTTGGCCGAACCGTTGGCCTTGGCCGCCGAGAAGGTTTCTTCCGGCTTGACTTGCACCAGCGCGTTGATTTCCTTGTCCAGGCCCAGCAGATTGCCGGCCAGCTTCACGCTGCGCACCTTGTAGGGTTCGCCTTCGTGAACGGTGATCGTGATGCGGATGTCCTTGCGATCAGGCGAAATCGTGACCTGCGGCGGCTCGACCGAGAATTCCAGGTAACCCTGGTCCAGGTAGAACGAGCGCAACCGTTCCAGATCGCCTTCAAGCTTTTCACGCGAGTACTTGTCGGTATCGGTGTACCAGGTCAACCAGCCCGGCGTCGTCAGCTTGAACTCGTCAAGCAGATCGCTTTCAGAGAACGCCTTGTTACCAACGAAACGGATTTCCTGGATGCGGGCGACCGACCCTTCAAACACGTCAAAGCTCACGCCGACGCGATTGCGCGGCAGCGGAGTCACGGTTGAAGTCACTTCAACACCGTACTTGCCCTTGGACAGGTACTGCTGCTTCAGCTCATATTCCGCGCGTTCAAGCATCGAACGGTCGAAGATTCGGCCCTCGGCGAACCCCACCTGGCCGAGCGAGGTGGTGATGGCCTTGGAATCGAATTCGCGCATGCCGTTGAAATTGACGGAGGCGATCGTCGGACGTTCCTGCACGACCACGACGACAACGTTGTTGTCCGTCTGGATCTGCACGTCGGTGAAAAAGCCTGTGCCGTACAAGCGGCGAATGGCTTCAGTCGCTTCTTCTTCGGTGAACTTCTCGCCAACCTTGACGGGAAGATAGCCAAACACCGTGCCGGCGTCTGTCCGTTGAATACCCTCTACGCGGATATCCCGCACGACAAAAGGGTCGAAGGCTTGGGCCATGGCCGGCAGCAACAATGCGGCGATCAGACCCGGCAGTACACCCTTTTTGTGATGAAACATCCGGCGAAAAGACATCCTTGAGTATCCTCGGTCGTGCAAATAGCGGGGGATTTTATGCTAAAGCGCGTTTAAGTGAATAAACGCGTGAAATCGTTGAACAGCGCAAGCCCCATGAGGCCTGCCAATAAACCTATGCCGGCGCGCTGCCCGATATCGATCCACCTTGCTGGCGGCGGGCTACCCCGCACAATTTCGACGAGATAGTACAGCAGATGGCCACCATCCAGCATAGGAATGGGCAGCAAATTTAGTACGCCAAGGCTGATACTGATCAAGGCGATATAGGCGATATACGCAACAATGCCGATTCTGGCGGTCTGGCCGGCGTAATCCGCGATCGTGACGGGGCCGCTGACATTGCGCCACGACACATCGCCCGTCACCATGCGGCCCATCATGCGCAGCGAGAACCAGGCGGTATCCCACGTGCGGACGGCACCGCGCCAGACGCTATCAAATACGCCGTAGCGCACGGTGACCATCGGGATGTCGCCACCCAGCTGGACGCCCAGGCGCCCGATTTCCTGACCGTTGACCGTTTCTGCCCTGGGCGTGACGTTCAACGAGATATTGGCGCCGTCGCGCAGCAGCGTCAGCGCCAACGTCTTGCCTGCGCTTTCCTGAATCTGCTTGACCAGCGCGCCGGTATCCGGCGTAGGCTGACCATTCACCGCCACGATCAGATCACCCTGACGCAAGCCGGCTGCCTGCCCTTCCCCGCCATCATTGACGGCGCGCACGGCAGGCTTGGGCTGAGCCAGGCGGATGCCAGCCGCGGCCAGCGGATCCCCGCCAGACGGGTCCATCGCATTGGCTGGCAGGTTCAGTTCGCGCTGCTGAGTGGCGCCACTGGGCGTGCTGACTTCGATTTGGGCGCGGCCGCCGGTGGCCATCACGTCCATCAGGCGCCAACGGGCGTCAGACCACGAAGCGACCTCCTGGCCATCGATGGCCAGGATACGGTCGCCCGGGAGCAGGCCGGCGCGGGCAGCGGGCGTGTCCACGGCGGGCTGCGCAATGATCGCCTGCGGTTCGTCGGTGCCGGCCATGTTCAGGCCGGCATACAGGAACACCGCAAGAATCAGATTGAAGATGGGGCCGGCAGCGACGATGGCGATACGCTTGCCAACGGACTTGTTATTGAACGAACTGGCAGCCTCAGCGGCGGAGGCGCCAGGAGGCGGATCGTCCTGCATCTTGACGTAGCCGCCCAGCGGCAAGGCGGAAACCGCCCATTCCGTGCCATTGCGATCGGTGCGCCGAAGGATGACCTTGCCGAACCCCACCGAAAAACGCAGCACTTTCACGCCGCACAGGCGGGCCACCCAATAATGTCCGAGTTCATGAAAGATGATCAGGGAGCCAAGCGCAACCGCAAAGGCCAAGAGGGTGAAAAGCATTGGAATTGGGGTCGGAATCTAGGAAATCAGAAGCAAGCGCGGCCAGCCATCAGGCCAGTCCCAGGTTACCCGCGAAGATGCGGGCCTCGGAATCCAGCGCCAGCACATCGTCAAGACTGCTGAGCGTAACAGATGCCTGCCGCGCCTGCCACTCCAGGGAGGCCTCGATGACTCTCGGAATCCAGGTATAGGCCAGCCGCCCGCCCAAAAACGCCTCGACCGCGACCTCATTGGCCGCATTGAGCGCAACGCAGGCGGCCTGCCCCGAGCGCAACGCCGCGAAAGACAGTGCCAGACAGGGAAATCGGGCCAGATCCGGCTTTTCGAAATCCAGGCGCCCCAGACGAGTCAGGTCCAGCGGACCCACGCCACTTTCCAGCCGCTCAGGGAAACCCAGCCCGTAGGCGATCGGGGTGCGCATGTCGGGCTGGCCCAGTTGCGCCAGGATCGAGCCATCGTCGTACTCCACCATCGAATGGACGACACTTTGGGGGTGCACCACGACCTCGATACGGTCGGCGGGCATGGCAAAGAGCCAATGCGCCTCGATGACTTCCAGGCCCTTGTTCAGCATGGTGGCGGAATCCACCGAAATCTTGCGACCCATGCTCCAGTTGGGATGCGCGCAGGCCTGAGCCGGCGTCACCTCGTGCAAGTCTTCCAGATCGCGATTACGGAACGGCCCACCCGAGGCCGTGAGCAGCAAGCGGCGCACGCCCGGCGCGGCAGCATCAGGCGCCCCGGCCCTGCCCCCGTGCGGCATGCACTGGAAGATGGCATTGTGTTCGCTATCAATAGGAAGCAATTCGGCGCCGTTATCGCGAATAGCCTGCATGAAGAGCGAACCTGCCGCGACCAACGCCTCTTTATTTGCCAGCAGCACGCGCTTGCCGGAGCGTGCCGCGGCAAGCGCCGCCGGCAACCCGGCCGCGCCGACGATCGCGGCCATGACCGAGTCGCACCCAGGATCTGCCGCGGTATCGGCCAGCGCCTGCGCGCCCACGCGAATCTCGGGTATTGGCTGCGTACCGGCCCAGGCGGCTTCAAACCGCTTGCGGGCGGCCTCGTCGGGAACCACCACGACTGAGGCGCGGCTGGCCTGCGCCTGCTCAGCCAGGCGTTCCATCCGGCTGTATGCGGACAGCGCATACACCGCCAACCTATCGGGATGGCGGGCAATCACATCCAGCGTGCTTTCACCGATCGACCCCGTCGATCCCAGCACGACGACGCGCTGAAAAGCCCTCAAAACAACACTCCAGACAAAAGTAGCGCAAACGGCGCCACGGGAAGAATCGCGTCGATCCGGTCATAGACACCGCCATGGCCAGGCAGCAGCGTGCTGGAATCCTTGCGGCCCGCGCGGCGCTTGAGCAGCGACTCGAACAGGTCACCCACAATGGACACGACACCCAGCAGCGCCGCGATTGGCAGCGCCAGCCAGAAACTCCAGCGCTCGACCAGCGCATGGCCAAACGAGCCCACCCACAAGCTGGAAAGACCGATCCAGACGACGGCCCCCAACACACCAGCAATGGCGCCTTCGATGGTTTTGCCCGGACTGACACGCGGAGCCAGTTTACGCTTGCCGAACGCGCGCCCGGCAAAATAAGCCGCAATATCCGCGACCCAGACCAGCGCCAACAGCGACACCACAAAACCCGCGCCGCGCGCGACAAACATCTGCGCCAACACGGCCCAGGCGGCAAACGCGGCCGGCACCGAGAATATCGACCAGCCCAGACTGGCGGGCGGCGCGTCGGATCGGCCACGCACCACAGCCGCCACGCCACCAAACAGCCATACCGCGGCCACGGCGGGAACCACGTAGCGCAACACCCAGACCGGATCACGCCAGCCCGTGCGGTCGCCCGCCAGCCAGCCTGACGCCAGCGCCAGCATGCCGCCGAACAGCAGCACGGCAACACCAATGGAAATCAGGGGGGATGGAGGTTGCGGCAGCGTCAGACGCAGCCACTCCCAATTGGCGCACGCGGCAGCCAGGGCAAGCAACGCGACAAACCACCAGGGGTTGGCGCTGATCATCGCGGCGGCCAGAATGGCCAACAGAATGACGGCGGTAACGATACGCTGACCCAACATATGACGGTCTCCTCGGGTGCTGCTCTGGAAAGACGCTTGTCGCCGTCCGGTTTACTGCGCGCCGTCTTCGCTGACTTGCGCGCTGGTGCGGCCGAAACGGCGTTCGCGGGTGCGATACCAGTCAAAAGCCGCTTGCAGCTCCGCCGCGCCGAAATCCGGCCAATAGCGATCCGTGAAGTAGAACTCCGCGTAGGCCATCTGCCAGATCAGGAAATTGGAAATGCGCTGTTCACCGCCCGTGCGGATGAACAGATCGGGTTCGGGCGCCCAGGACATGGAGAGATGTCGGGCCAGGCGCTCTTCGTTCACCATCTCAGGCTGGCTGGCCAGCGCCGGCTCGGCGGCCAGCATCGCGCGGGTGGCCTGCAAGATGTCCCAGCGGCCACCGTAGTTGGCGGCAACGGTCAGATGCAGGCGGTCATTGTGCGCGGTGCGCTCTTGCGCGGCGAAAATGAGTTCCTGCAAGCGGGGCTCGAAAGCGCTCAGGTCGCCGATCACGTGCAGCCGTACGCCCTGCTCGTCCAGCTTGCCGATCTCGCGCTCCAGCGCCTGCACGAACAGGCGCATCAACAGCGAGACTTCCTCGGCGGGCCGGCGCCAGTTCTCGGAACTGAACGCGAACAGCGTCAAATAACGCACGCCGGCACGGCCACAGGCCTCGACAACACGGCGCACCGCCTGCACACCCTTGGCGTGCCCAGCCGTGCGGGGCAGCAGCCGACGAGTCGCCCACCGGCCATTGCCATCCATGATGATGGCAACATGCTCGGGAATGTCGCGAGTATCGGGAACCGCCTGGGTCGAACTGGTTGCCATGGGCTGGAGCTACGCGCGGAGGGCCGGCGAAAATCAGAAATACGGGAGAAAAACCTGCGCCGTCGTTCCATTGCTGCATAAGGGTGCTGCGGGGCAATGGAAAGGACGGCGCATAGGCAGGAAATCCTGACGCCGGAGCAGAACGGCCATGCCGTCCGCTCCAGGGCGATCTGGAATTATACGGTCATGATTTCCGCTTCTTTCTGGACGACCATCTTGTCGATGTCGGCCACGGCACGATCGGTCAACTTCTGGACGTCGTCCTGCGAACGACGTTCGTCGTCCTCGGAGATTTCCTTGTCCTTGACCAACTTCTTCAATGCTTCGTTCGCTTCGCGGCGCAGGTTGCGCACGGCGATCTTGGCATCTTCGCCTTCGCTACGGACCACTTTGGTCAGGTCGCGGCGGCGCTCTTCCGTCAGGGCCGGCATCGGCACACGGATGGTGTCGCCCATCGAAATGGGGTTCAGACCCAGGTCCGATTCACGGATGGCCTTTTCGATCGGGCCTGCCATCTGCTTTTCGTAGGGCTGCACGCTAAGGGTGCGAGCGTCCACGAGGTTCACGTTGGCGACTTGCCCAACCGGCACCGGGGAACCGTAATAGTCGACCTGAACGTGATCCAGGATGCCAGTATGGGCGCGACCCGTGCGGATCTTGCCCAGGTTGATCTTGAGCGTATCAAGCGACTTGGCCATTCTGGCATCGGCGGACTTGCGGATTTCTGCGGCGCTCATGGAATTTCCTTTTCTTTAAACGTGTACCAATGTGCCTTCGTCTTCGCCGCTGACGACTCGCTTGAGCGCGCCGGACTTATTGATCGAAAACACTTTGATCGGCAGTTTCTGGTCACGGCACAGCGCGAACGCGGTGGCGTCCATGACTTCCAGACGGCGGACAATCGCTTCATCGAAGCTAATGCGCGCGTATCGCGTAGCAGTGGGATCCTTGTTGGGGTCCGCACTGTAGATGCCGTCCACTTTGGTGGCTTTCAACACGATCTCCGCGCCGATTTCGGCGCCACGCAAGGCAGCGGCGGTATCGGTGGTGAAGAAGGGGTTGCCGGTACCCGCGGCGAAAATGACTACCTTGCCCTCTTCGAGGTAACGCAAGGCCTTCGGGCGGATGTAGGGCTCGACGACCTGATCGATGTTCAGGGCGGATTGTACGCGGGTGTCGATGCCCTTGTGCTTGAGCGCATCTTGCAGCGCAAGCGCGTTCATGATGGTGGCCATCATGCCCATGTAGTCGGCGGTGGCGCGGTCCATGCCCTGCGCACCCGGGGCGACGCCACGGAAAATGTTACCTCCGCCAATGACGATGGCCAATTCGACGCCTGTGGCGGCGACTTCGGCAATCTCATCGGTCATACGGACGATGGTGGCGCGATTGATGCCAAATGCATCATCGCCCATCAGCGCCTCGCCGGAAAGTTTGAGAAGAACCCGTTTGTATGCTCTGCTGCTCATAGGTGATATCCCGAGGAACAATCCGACGAAAGTGTAAGACAAGAAATAGGCCGGACTAGAATTTAATCTAGCACCGGCCTTTAAGCACTACCGTGAGGTCAGGCGACGCCAGCGGCGGCGGCTGCAACCTCAGCGGCGAAGTCGCTGGTCTTCTTCTCGATACCTTCGCCGACAACAAACAGCACGAACTTGGTGATCGAAGCGCCCTTTTCCTTCAGGTGCTGCTCAACCGTGTGCTTGTCGTTCTTGACGAACGGCTGCGACAACAGGGTCACTTCCTTCAGGAACTTCGCAACCGAACCTTCGACCATCTTGGCGACGATTTCAGCCGGCTTGCCCGATTCAGCAGCCTTCTGCTCGGCAACCGAGCGCTCGGCGGCGATGTCGGCCGGGTTCACGCCGTCAGCGTTCAAGGCCTTGGGCTTGGTGGCGGCGATGTGCATCGCCAGATCCTTGCCCACTTCCTCGGCGCCCGAGTATTCCACCAGCACGCCGATGCGGCCGCCGTGCACGTAGCTGGCCAGCGCGTTCGGGGTCTCGATGCGCTCGAAGCGGCGGATCGAGATGTTTTCGCCGATCTTGCCGATCAGGGCGGTGCGGGTCGTTTCAACGGTGCCTTCGCCGTACGGCAGCGCCGACAGAGCGGCCACGTCGGCCGGGTTCTGCGTGGCGACCAGTTCGGCCAGCTTGTTCACGAAGCCAACGAAGTCGTCGTTCTTGGCGACAAAGTCGGTTTCGCAGTTGATTTCGATCACGGCGCCTTGCTTGGCGTCGGCGGAGATGAACAGACCGATCAGGCCCTCGGCGGTGACGCGGGCAGCGGCCTTGCTGGCCTTGTTGCCCAGCTTGACGCGCAGGATTTCCTCGGCACGAGCCAGGTCGCCGTCGGCTTCCGTCAGGGCCTTCTTGCACTCCATCATGGGCGCGTCGGTCTTCTCGCGCAGTTCCTTGACCAGGGCAGCGGTAATTTCAGCCATGTTTGCTCCAATTTTTGCTAAGACACGCCCCGGCTCGCCGGGGCAGTGATTTGATTCGATGGGACGCCCGCGTTTCGCGGGTTCGGAAGATGGGAGCCCACCTTCGCAGTGCCGGCGAGGCGGGAGCGGACCTGTTCAGGGCCGCTCCCAGACACTAACCGCCGGACATGACAGCAGGCTTAGGCCTGGTTGTCCTGCACTTCGACGAACTCTTCCTGACCTTCACCCGACTCTTCGACCAGACCGTTCATGTTCTGTTCGCGGCCTTCCAGCACGGCGTCGGCGATGCCCTTGGCGTACAGCGCGATGGCCTTGGCCGAGTCATCGTTACCCGGGATGACGTAGTCGATACCGTCGGGCGAGTGGTTGGTGTCAACCACGGCCACGACCGGGATGCCCAGCGTCTTGGCTTCGGCGATGGCGATCTTGTGGTAGCCGACGTCGATGACGAACATGGCGTCAGGCAGACCGTTCATGTCCTTGATGCCGCCGATCGACTTGTTCAGCTTGTCCAGTTCGCGTTGGAACAGCAGACCTTCCTTCTTGATCATGCGCTCGGCGCCGCCTTCGGCGACAACGACTTCCATGTCCTTCAGGCGCTTGACCGAGGTCTTGACCGTCTTGAAGTTGGTCAGCATGCCGCCGAGCCAGCGGGCGTCGACGAAGGGCATGCCGCAACGGGAGGCTTCGGAGGCAACCAGATCACGCGCAGCGCGCTTGGTGCCAACAAACAGGATGTTGCCGCCGCGAGCAGCCAGCTGCTTCACGAACTTGGTGGCTTCCTGGTACTTATCAACCGTCTTTTCCAGGTTGATGATGTGAATCTTGTTGCGGTGACCGAAGATGTACTGAGCCATCTTGGGGTTCCAGTAACGGGTTTGGTGACCGAAGTGGACACCCGCTTCCAGCATTTCGCGCATCAAAGACATGTAATTCTCCAAGGGTTGATTTCTTGCGCCGCACCTGCATCAGCATCTGGCTGACACCCTGGGTGGTGTTGCGCGCGATTTCCCGCGACATGCGGGATGGACTACATTTTAACCGGGCCGACCGATCACTGCTGCAATTACTGCCGCTGCAACTATTGCTGCTGCGATAAACCCAGACGGCCGCCACGACGAAAACCTTGCACTGCATACTTGCACCGCACTTAACCCAGACCCACCAGGAATTTCCTGGAAGTTTCTGGCGGAAGTGGCTTCCGGGCTTCTTTCGGGTTTCTCACGACCCCCAAAAGTTACCTGCCAAGCGCACCCGGACCTGTTTTGTTGGCAGCGAAATCCAGCTCTTCGCGTCTGGCCTTTCAGCCTGGCGCGCATCAGATCGCCGGGGCATTTCTTAAGAAAACACACGTGCTTTCAAGAACTTAAACCGACATCCATACCGAACCTGCATCGCCGCTCTAAAACATGACCAAGCTTACAAGCACGCCGTGCCCCAGCGCAGGATCAGTCCATGCCGCCCACTTGCCCGTTGCTGCCAGCACCCGCTCTCACCATCCCAGAACCTGACAACCTGCCCGATTTCGCTCCACAACCTTCGCTTGCGGTGAAACTTGAGGGCCAATCGCCGATCTCATGGCATGGATCGCGTGGGTACCATCAACATCAGAAAAGGGGCAGCCAAGCCCAATCTTTCCGCCGGGATCGGCTCTTGCCGTAACCCGATTGCTCCCCAAAATTTTGGGGAAGCCTATAATTCTACTATTCTTTCAAGCAGACATTCAAGCGAGAGATCGCCAAGTTACTCCATGGGCACAATTACCAACCCGGCCGACCTGGCCAAAATGCGCGCCGCCTGCCAGGACGCCGCCAAAGTTCTCGATTTCATCACCCCCCACGTGAAGCCGGGTGTAACAACCGGAGAGCTGGACCGCCTCTGCCTGGAATACCTGACTGACGAACTGAAAGTGAAGTCCGCCACCGTGGGCTATGCCCCGCCGGGCTATCCCCCCTTCACCGGCGCCATCTGTACGTCCGTGAACCACCAGGTTTGCCACGGCATTCCCGGCGACAAGGTGCTGAAAAACGGCGATTCGCTCAATATCGACGTCACCATCATCAAGGATGGCTGGTTCGGCGACACCAGCCGCATGTACGCGGTGGGCGAGCAATCCATTCTGTCGCGCCGCCTGACCGACATCACCTTTGAATGCATGTGGAAAGGCATCCAGCAGGTGAAAAACGGCGCCACGCTGGGCGATGTGGGCCATGCCATCCAGAAACACGCGGAATCCAACGGCTTTTCGGTCGTCCGCGAGTTCTGCGGCCACGGCATCGGCCAACGCTTCCATGAAGATCCGCAGGTGCTGCACTACGGCAAGCCCGGCACGGGCGTGAAATTGGTGACGGGCATGCTCTTCACCATTGAACCCATGATCAACGCCGGCCGGCGCGAGATCCGCCAGTTGTCCGACGGCTGGACGGTTGTGACCCGCGATCACAGCCTGTCGGCGCAATGGGAGCATGCTGTATGTGTAACCGAAACCGGTTACGAGGTGCTGACCCTCTCTCCGGGCATGCCGCAACCCCCGGCCTTCATCACCGAGCCCATCATCATCCCCGCCGTCTAAGGCCCAGTCGCCCGCCACCATGACCGCCGAAGTACTGAGCGCCCTGCGCGAACGCATCCAGCAATCCCGGCGGGCCGCGGTGGCCCAGTTCCGGGAACACGAACGCCCGGACACCCTGCTGTCCGAGCTACGCCGCATCGTGGATGCCGCGCTGCGCGACTTGGTAAAGCACTATCCCTTGCCTGCCGGCGCCACGCTGGCAGCCGTGGGCGGCTATGGCCGGGGTGAGCTCTACCCGCATTCCGACGTCGACCTGCTGATCCTGCTGCCGCACGCGCCCCAGCGCGAAGACGAATCCGCCATCGAGCAACTGGTGGCCTCTTTGTGGGACCTGGGCCTGGAGCCCGGCCACAGCGTACGGACCATTGAAGACTGCGAGCGCGAGGCGGACGCCGACATCACGGTGGAAACCTCGCTGCTGGAATCGCGCTGGCTGGCGGGCAGCCGCACGTTGATGAAGAAGTTCGACGCGGCCACCAAGTCGCGCCTGGACCCGCGCGCCTTTTTCCGCGCCAAGCGCGTGGAAATGCAGCAACGCCACGCCCGCTACCACGACACCCCCTACGCGCTGGAACCGAACTGCAAAGAATCACCGGGCGGTCTGCGTGACCTGCAAGTCATCATGTGGATGGCTCGCGCCGCGGGGTTTGGCCACAATTGGCGATCCGTGGCCCAAGCCGGCCTGCTGACCTCTTCAGAGGCGCGCGATCTGCGTCGCGCCGAACAAGCCTTCAAGCGCCTGCGCATCGAACTGCACCTGCTGTCGAACCGCCGCGAAGACCGCGTGCTATTTGACCTACAGCCCGCCCTGGCCGAGGTTTATGGCATCCACGCCACCGCCACGCGACGTGGCAGCGAACTGCTGATGCAGCGCTACTACTGGGCGGCACGGCTGGTCACGCAACTGAACGGCATCCTGGTGCAGAACATCGAAGAGCGCCTGTTTCCGCGCCCTGACAGCGATGCGCGCGATATCGATGATGATTTCCGCAATCTGCGCGATCGCCTGGACATCATCCGTGACGACGGCTTCGAGCGTAATCCCACGCTGCTGCTGCGCGCCTTCCTGCTCATGCAGCAGCATCCCGAACTGACCGGCATGTCGGCACGCACGCTGCGGGCCATCTGGCATTCGCGCCATCGGATCGACGCGCAGTTCCGCCGCAATCCCGTCAACCGCAAGCTGTTCCTGCAAATCCTGCAACAACCGCGCGGCATCGTGCATGAGCTACGGCGCATGACCATGCTGAACATCTTGCCGCGCTACCTGCCGGTATTCCGTCGCATCGTCGGCCAGATGCAGCATGACCTGTTCCATGCCTACACGGTGGACCAGCACACGCTGGCGGTGGTGCGCAACCTGCGCCGCTTCACCATGCCCGAGCACGCCCAGGAATATCCGATGGCCAGCCAGCTGATTGCCGGCCTGGACCGGCACTGGCTGCTGTATGTGGCGGCGCTGTTCCATGACATCGCCAAGGGCCGCGGTGGCGATCACTCGGAACTCGGCGCCCGCGAAGTGCGCAAATTCGCGCACGACCACGGCATGGACGACGAAGACACCCAACTGGTGGAATTCCTGGTACGTCAGCACCTGTTGATGTCAGCCGTGGCGCAAAAGCGCGACCTGTCCGATCCGGCCGTGGTGCAGGAATTTGCCGCCACCGTCAAAGACGAACGCCGCCTGACCGCGCTGTACCTGCTGACGGTGGCCGACATCCGCGGCACCAGCCCAAAGGTCTGGAACGCCTGGAAAGGCAAGCTGCTGGAAGACCTGTACAAACTGACGCTGGCGGCCCTGGGTGGCGCCCATGCCGACGCCCACACCGTGCTGACCGAGCGCAAGGAAGAAGCCGCGCGCCTGACCCGCCGGGCCGGACTGCGGGACGACGCCCGGGAAGCTTTCTGGAATCAATTGGACGTGGCGTACTTCCTGCGCCATGACGCCTCCGATATTGCCTGGCACACCCGCCACCTGTACCACCAGGTCGCCCCCGCACAGGCCGTCGTCAAGGCACGCCCCACCGAACAGGGGGAAGGGCTGCAAATCATGGTCTATACGCGCGACGCGCCGGACCTGTTCGTCGCGATCTGCGGTTTTTTCGACGCCAAGAGTCTGTCCATTCAGGATGCGCGCATCCATACCACGCGCCACGGCTGGGCCCTGGACAGCTTCATCGTGCTGCTGCCCGAAGGAGCCAGCGATCTGCGCGCCCAGGCCGCGCTGGTTGAACACGAACTGGCGGAACGCCTGAAAGACCCGCAGGCCGCCGCCTTGGCGCAGCCCAACCGGGGCGGCCATTACGGCCGCAACCGGCAGTCGCGGGTATCGCGAGTGTTCCCCGTCATGCCCCAGGCCGAATTGCAACCCGACGAGCGCAGCACATCCTGGCGCCTGTCCGTCACGGCCACCGATCGGCCGGGCCTGCTGCACGCCCTGGCGCGCGTGTTCGCCCAGCACGAAGTCAACCTGCTCATGGCCAAGATCATGACGTTGGGCGACCGCGTGGAAGACGTGTTCATCGTGGATGGCTCGGCACTGGCTCGCCCCCGCAGCCAAATGCAGTTTGAACGCGACGTTCTGGACGCACTGGCCGGCGAGGAAGCGCAGCAGCGCGTCGCCTGATCCGCAACCGCCCCCAAGCATCGCCAGAGCACCCCGGAGCGCATACAATCCGGGTTTTCGGCTAGGCGACACCCGCTCCCATGCAGCTCAACGACTATTTGCGCGTTTTTGGCGGCAGTTTTTTCTTTGCGCTGGCCACGCTCCTGCCCTTCCTGAACCCGCCGGCCATTGCGCCAATCTTCCTGTCATTGACCGAAGGCGCGTCGTCGTCGACCCGCATGGTGTTGGCCAAGCGCGTGGCGATCAACGTCTGTCTGATGCTGATCGTGGCGATGGTGGCGGGCAACGTGCTGCTGAGCTTCTTTGGCATTTCCTTGTCCATCGTGCGGGTCGGCGGCGGCATGCTGGTGATCGCCAGCGCCTGGCGGCTGGTGAATTCCCCGGATGCCGACACCGAGCGCGTGGCGCGCATGGCCGAATCCTTTACACCCGAAATGGCCAAGGCCCGCGCCTTCTATCCGCTGACCTTCCCGATCAGCTGCGGCCCGGGCTCGATCGCGGCCGCCATCACCGTCGGCGTCTCGTTGCGGGACCAGAACCATGTGCTGAGCCTGGTGCGGCTGGGCGGCTCGATTCCGGGCATCATCGCGGTGTCCTTGACGCTGTACATTTGCCTGCGCTTCGCCGCCCAGATGCTGCATCGACTAGGCGACAATGGCACCGCCGTATTCATGCGGCTGTCGGCGTTCATCATGCTTTGCCTTGGCGTGCAGATCTTCTGGGAAGGTGCTCGCGACCTGATGCTTGGCGTATTGACGCAAGTCATGCAACCAATTCCGATTCCTAAAGCCTAAGCCTTGCCGCGCAATGAACCGGCTCCGATCAACCTGACATCCAGAACAATGACCACTCGCTCCGAACGCCTGCTTCGCCTGATCGCCCTATTCTGCTTTGGCGCTGTTGGCGTGGCCCTCGTCTCCCAGCACGTTTTCGACATGCCGCCCTGCGCCTGGTGCGTCATGCAACGCCTGATTTATCTGGTGATCGGCATCATCGCCCTGGTCGGGGGGTTTGGCGGCGGACGCGCGCTGACGCGGATCAGCGGCGCACTGGCGGCCCTGCTGTCCTTGGCCGGCGTTGCCGCCGCCTGGTACCAATACAGCGTGGCCGCCAACATGCTGTCGTGCGACCAGACCTTCGCCGACCGCTTCATGACCGGCATCGGCGTGGAAAGCGCGATCCCCTGGTTGTTTGGCATTTTCGCGACCTGCATGGACGCCAAGGTGCCCGTGCTGGGCATCGAATACGCCCTGTGGAGCCTGGCGCTCTTCGTGATTCTGTTCTTCATGGCCCTGCCCGTCGCCTTCCGGCGCGGCCGCCCCCAATAAGCGGTGTCCACCCTGAAGTACCTGACCGGCTATCCGGAACCACTGCTGCATCAGGCCCAGACCCTGTTGGACCAAGGCAAGCTCGGGGCTGCGCTGCTGTCGCGCTACCCCGACGGCCCCCACGGCGTCCGTACCGACCGTGCGCTGTACCAGTACGTGACGGATCTGAAAAACACCTATCTGCGCAACGGCGACCTGATCAACAAGGTCGCCTTTGACAGCAAGATCCACGTGATCCAGCACGCGCTGGGCCAGCATACGTACATCTCGCGCGTGCAAGGCGGCAAACTGAAGGCCAAGCACGAGATCCGCGTGGCCACGCTGTTCAAGACCGTGCCCGCGGAATTTCTGAAGATGATCACGGTGCACGAGCTGGCGCACCTGAAAGAGAAGGACCACAACAAGGCGTTCTATAACCTGTGCCTGCGGATGGAGCCGCACTACCATCAGTACGAGTTCGATCTGCGCCTGTATCTGACGCATCTGGACGCGACACGCGACGCCTTGTGGGACACCAAGGCGTAGGCAGCGCCGCTGCCTGCCGCAAAAGAAAAATGCCGTCCCACAAGGGACGGCATTTTTGATGGCGCAGAGCGAAACGAGCGATCAGGCTTCGTTGGCAGCGTAGCCCATGTTGAACTTCAGGCCGCTGGCGCCTTCGTCCTGGCCCGGCTCCGCACGCGACTGGCCCAGGCGGGCCAGGTATTCGGCGGTGATGTCGCCGGTGACATAGTCACCATCAAAGCACGACGCTTCGAAACGCGACATCCTGGGGTTCAGGTCGCGCACCGATTGCTGCATGTCGGCCAGATCCTGGTAGATCAACGAATCGGCGCCGATCGCACGGGCGATTTCCTCATCGTTGCGGCCGGTGGCAATGAGTTCCTGCTGCGTGGGCATGTCGATGCCGTACACGTTGGGGAAACGAACCGGAGGCGCGGCCGAGGCGAAGTACACCTTGTTGGCGCCAGCGGCACGCGCCATGTCGACGATCTCGCGGCTGGTGGTGCCACGCACGATGGAGTCGTCAACCAGCAGCACGTTCTTGCCCTTGAACTCCATGCCGATGGCATTGAGCTTCTGGCGCACCGATTTACGGCGCACGGCCTGGCCCGGCATGATGAAGGTACGGCCCACGTAACGGTTCTTGATGAGCCCTTCGCGGTAATCAAGATTCAGGCGCGCAGCCAGCTGCATGGCGGCGGGACGCGACGAATCCGGAATCGGCATCACGACGTCAATGTCGCCCAAACGCATGTTGCGGGCAACCTTGTCGGCCAGGTATTCACCCATGCGCAGGCGAGCGTCGTAGACCGACACGCCATCGATCAGCGAATCCGGGCGCGCAAAGTACACGTATTCAAAAATGCAGGGCACCAATTGCGGGTTTTCAGCGCACTGGCGGCTGACGAAGCGGCCGTCCAGGTCGACGAACACGGCTTCGCCAGGTTCGACGTCACGCACGAAGATGAATCCGCTGCCTTCCAGCGCCACGGATTCCGAGGCCACCATCCATTCGGTGCCCTCATCCGTGTCCATGCGACCGATGCACAGCGGACGAATGCCGTTGGGATCGCGGAACGCCAGCAGGCCGTAGCCGGAGATCTGCGCCACGACGGCATAAGCGCCGCGCACGCGCTTGTGCAGGGCCGACACGGCGCGGAAGATTGCGTCGTCATCAAGCGAGACCCCGTTGGCCGACGACTGAAGCTCATGCGCCAGCACGTTCAGCAGTACTTCGGAATCAGAGTTGGTGTTGATGTGGCGGCGGTCGACGCGATAGAGCGATTCACGCAGTTCGCGCCAGTTGGTCAGGTTGCCGTTGTGGGCGAACATGATGCCGAACGGGGCGTTGACGTAGAACGGCTGGGCCTCTTCCTCGCTGGCGCTGGAGCCCGCGGTGGGATAGCGGACCTGGCCAACGCCAGACGTACCCGGCAACGAACGCATGTTGCGCGTACGGAAGACGTCGCGCACCAGGCCGTGAGCCTTGTACATATTGAATTGGTTGCCTTGCGACGTCGCGATGCCCGCGGCGTCCTGCCCGCGATGCTGCAACAGCAGCAAGCTGTCATAGAGCAGCTGGTTGACCGGCCCGCGCCCGATGACCCCTACGATTCCACACATGGTGAGATTTCCTGGTTGATTTGAAGCTAATCAATACGGCAGCCACGTCGCCAAAGACGGCGGCAGCCACGTTTTGATATGTTTGATGGCCTCGATGGCCGAATGCGAAAACATGGCGTCCTTCCACCACGGCTCTTGGGGCAGCGGCGTATAGCCCGCTGCGGCGACCAGCGCCAGCACGATCAACAGACCACGGGCCAGTCCGAACATTCCCCCCAAACCGTGATCGGCGGGGCTGAGTCCGGTACTGCGGATCAAGGCGGCTAGCGTCATGTTGACCAAACCCACACCGAGCAGCACGAGGATGAACACCACGGCGTAGGAAACTCCCATGCGCAGCAGCGTCGTTTCAATATAGGGTTCCAGCCACGTATAAACCGTGGGACCCCACCATATCGCGGCCACGAAAGCCAGCAGATAGGCGACCAGCGACAGCACCTCTTTGAGCAAGCCGCGCACCAGGCCCAGCACACCCGAGACCGCCAGGATGGCCAGCACGACGAAGTCGAAGCCGGTCACTATTGGGCGGCAATGAAACCATTGTCATAGCCCAAGGTGCGCAAACGCGCCTGGGCCGCCTGCGCCGCCTCGCGCGAAGGGAATGGCCCCACGCGCAAACGGTACTGCTGTTTGCCTCCGATGGAGGCTTGTTCCACAAATGCGTTGGTGACTCCGGCCTGATGCAGTTTGCCGCGACGTGACTGGGCGTCTTCCGATGTCGTGTAGGCAGCGATCTGAAGCACGAAGTTCCCCTTGGCGGCCGGCGCGGCGGGCTTGGCCGCAGGCGCGGGTGCCGATCGGCCTTCCAGCAGCGCCAACGCGCGCGCGCCGTCATCGGAACGTGCGTCGGGCTTGGGCGGCGTGGCCGGTTTCGGCTCGGGCTTGGGCTCGGGCTTGGGTTTGACCTCGGGCTTGGGCGGCGTGGCCGGCGGCGTCACTTGCGTGGCGGGCGGCTGCGCGGGCGGCGCAACGGCCACGGGCGGCACCGAGGTGACCGGCGGCGGCGTCGGAACGCCAGCAGGGTCCGTGGGTGCTGCGCCCGGCGTCGTCGCTTCCGGCGTGACCGGCGCGGAAGCTTGCGGATCGCTTACCTGCGGCTGGAACGGCGTATTGCGTTCCGGCACGCGGATGGGAATGTTGTCGGCAACCGGTACGGGCTGCGAATCAAGCACCATGGGAAGAATGATGACAGCCGCCAACACCAGGGCGACGGCACCTGCCAGCCTGCGCCGCGCGCGGCCGCGCAGCTCCGCAGCCTGCACCTCGCTAGGCACTGCCGCCCGTTTGGAGGACTGCGCCTGATCGGCAGGATCTTTGCGATTGAAAAAACCCATGGAAGAGAATTCCTTGCGGCGCCTTGCGGCAATATGGCGGCGGGCCGCCACAACCCGATTTGCCTACGCCTTGCGACCCAGAGCCTGCAAAACCGAGGCCACGGTGAGAAACGACCCAAACACCACGATTCTATCATTCTCGACCGCCCGTTCGCGCGCCGCGGCGAAGGCTTGCGCGGGATCCGCGTAGGCGGCAATGCTGGGGCTTTCGGCCCCGGCCGGCGATGGCGGCAAGGCAGCGGCAACCTGATCGGCCAGCGCCTGGCCGGACGTGCCACGCGGCCCAGGCAGCCCGGCGCAGTACCAGTGGTCGATGCGCGTGCCCAGCTTGGCCACCACACCCGCCAGGTCCTTGTCGTTCAACATGCCGAACACCGCGTGGGTATAAGGATGGAACCCCATGTTGTCCAGGTTCTGCGCCAGCACGGCGGCGGCATGCGGATTGTGCGCCACATCCAGGATCACGGCGGGCTGGCCCGGCAAGATCTGGAAACGGCCCGGCAGCGAGGCTTGCAGCAGCCCCAGGCGCACGGCCTGCTGCTGGACCGGCAAACGGTCACGCACGGATTCCAGCGCGGCCAGGGCGGCCGATGCATTCAGCAACTGATTGGCGCCGCGCAGCGCCGGATAGGCCAGCGCACTACGGCGCTGTTCACGGCCGCCGAAAGCCCATTGCTGGCGATCGCCGGAATAGTTGAAGTCGCGTCCGAACAGCCAAAGATCGGCGCCGATCTGCTCGACGTAGTCCAGCAGCGATTGCGGCGGCACCGGATCGCTGCAAATGGCAGGCCGACCGGCACGATAGATATGAGCCTTTTCAAAACCGATTTTTTCGCGGGTATCGCCCAACCAGTCGGTGTGATCAAGGTCGACGCTGGTGACGATGGCGCAATCGGCGTCCACGATGTTGACGGCGTCCAGACGGCCGCCCAGGCCAACTTCCAGCACGACGGCATCCAGACGCGACTGCGAGAACAGGCGCAGGATGGCCAGCGTGGTGAATTCAAAGTACGTCAGTGAGACCTCGCCACGGGCGGCCTCGACCGCCTGGAACTGGGCGATCAGGGCGTCATCCGAGGCGATCTGGCCATTGACGCGGGCACGTTCGTTGAAATTGATCAGATGCGGGGACGTATACAGCCCGACCTTGTACCCCGCCGCCAACAGGATCGCTTCCAACATGGCACAGGTGGAGCCCTTGCCATTGGTGCCGCCAACAACGAATTTGATGCCAGACAATTCCAGCCCCATGCGCGCGGCGACTTCGCGGACGCGGTCCAGGCCCATGTCGATCGCGGTGGCGTGAATGGATTCCAGGTACTGGAGCCAATCGGACAAGGAAGCGGAAGCGTCAGGTACGCGAACAGAGGACATGGCGGGGGCACGAAGTGAGATCAGCCTTGGATTTTAGCAGTCCGTGCACGGTGTTTTCCCTAATCCCCTAGGGCGCGGCATAGTATCCCGGGCGAAAAAGCGCTTGCCGATGTTTTTCTCATACGTGAAAATAAATTTATGTATGAAAATTTAAACGGATGAACATGACGCAGCAACACACCCCAAGCTGGATGGTCCGCGAGGCCGACGTTCCGGGCTACCACCCCGCCAACCACACCGGCACGCTGAACCGCCGGCTGATCAGCCCGGAAACAGTGGGCGCGCGTGGCGTGGAAGTGCTGCTGGGCGTGATCGATAAGGGCAAGGGTGCACTGCCCCACGCCCACCCCGGCATTGAGCAGGTCTGTTATCTGATCTCGGGCACTGCGCGCGCCCAGGTCCAGGACGAATGGGCCGACATGGGCCCGGGCGATTGCTGCTACTTCCCGCCCGACATTCCCCACGTATTCACGGTGACCAGCGACGAACCCGCGCGCCTGCTGGTGATCTACACGCCCCCGTACGAAGAATCCCCCGATCGCGTCATCCGCGATTTCCCGGCCTCACCCGCTGCCGCCTGACGGCGCAGCAACAGGCAGCGGACGCAGAGCCGCGCCTGCCCTACAAAAACTGGAGACAACCCATGCGAAACCTAAGCCTGCTGGGCGCCGCGCTGATCAGCGGCGCGGCCTTGATGGCGGCCCCGGCCGCACACGCCGCCGACTATCCCAATAAGCCGATCACGCTGATCGTGCCCTTCCCCGCCGGTTCCGGCACCGACGCGGTTGGCCGGATCTTCGGGTCCGAGCTGTCCGCCATCCTGGGCCAGCAGATCGTCGTCGAAAACAAGCCCGGCGCCAACGCCACCATCGCGGCCAGCTACGTCGCGCGGGCCAAACCGGATGGATACACCCTGTTCGTCACGACCAATACGTCCCATTCGGCCGCACCGTGGCTGATGAAGAACGTGCCCTACGATCCCGTCAAGGATTTCACCCCGATCGCACGGGGTGGCAATCTGCCCTTCATCCTGGTGGTGAACCCGAAGCGCCCCTGGAAGAACGTCGGCGAACTGGTGGCCGACGCCCGCAAGAACCCGGGCCGCATTACCTATGCCAGCGGCAATAGCACCGGCATCGTCGCGGGCGCCACGTTGGCCGACCGTGCCAAGATCGACATCCTGCACGTGCCCTACAAAGGAACACCGCAAGGTTTGACGGACGTGGTGGGCGGACAGGTGGACTTCATGTTCACGGATCTGGCCTCTGGCCTGCCGTTCGTGCAGTCGGGCCAATTGCGCGCGCTGGCCGTGTCCACCGCCGAACGCAGCTCCATCGTGCCCGACCTGCCATCCATGGCCGAAGCGGGTGTGCAGGACTTCGACCTGAACTCCTGGAACGGCTACTTCGGCCCCGCCGGGCTGCCGCCCGAAGTCGTGGCCAAATTGAACGCCGCGATCAACCAGGTGGTGGCCAAGCCCGAAGTGAAGAAGCGCCTGGCAGGCCTGGGCTTTGACGCCTTTTCCAGCACGCCCGAGGCGTTCGCCCAATTCGTCAGCGAACAACGCGACCTGTGGGGCAAGCTGATCCGTGATGCAGGCATCGAGCAACAATGACGCAGCAGACCGCTTCTGAAGCCATGCCCACGGCGGGCCCGTTGACCGGCGTGCGCATCCTGGACCTGAGTTCGGTCGTGATGGGCCCCTACGCCACCCAGATTCTGGCGGATCTGGGTGCCGACGTGATCAAGGTGGAATCGCCAGCCGGTGACAACATGCGGGCCGTTGGCCCCATGCGCAACCCCGGCATGGGCCACCTGTACCTGCACCTGAACCGCAACAAGCGGTCCATCGTGCTGGATCTGAAAACACCCGAGGGCCTGGACGCCTGCCTGCAACTGGCCGAAAGCTGCGACGCCCTGCTCTACAACATCCGGCCGCAGGCGATGGCCCGCTTGGGCCTGTCGTACGAAACGGTGGCCGCGCGCAATCCACGCATCGTCTATCTGGGCGCCTACGGTTTTGGCGAAGCCGGCCCGTATGCAGGCCGGCCGGCCTACGATGATCTGATCCAGGGCCAGACCGGCATCGCTGCCCTCTCGGCCCAGCAAAGCGGCGACGTGCCGCGCTACGCGCCATTGACGCTGGCGGATCGGGCAGTTGGGCTGCATGTGGGCATTGCCCTGGTGTCGGCGGTGCTGCACGCGAAGGCCTCCGGGCACGGCCAGCAGGTTGAGATCCCCATGTTTGAAGGCATGGCGCATCTGGTGCTGGGCGACCACCTGGGTGGCGCCACTTTCGAGCCCCCGCTGGGCCCAACCGGCTATGCGCGCCTGCTGGCGCCGCACCGTCGGCCTTACGCGACGGCCGATGGCTTTATCTGCCTGCTGATCTACAACGACAAACACTGGCGCAATTTCTTCGGCCTGATCGGCCGGCCGGAATTGGAACGGGACCCTCGCTTCTGCACGCATGGGGCGCGAGCCGCGCACATCAGCGAGGTCTACGCCTTTGTCGCGGAGGTGATCAGCACGCGCACCAGCCAGGAATGGCTGGACGATCTGGCGCGTGCGGACATCCCCGCTTCGCAGTTGTACACGGTGGACGGCCTGCTGCAAGACGAGCACCTGGCGGCCACCGGCTTCATCCGCGAAATGGACCACCCCTCCGAGGGCCGGATACGCACCACCGCCCCGCTGGGCCAATACCAAGGCACGCCGACATCCCTGCGCCGGCCCGCCCCCAAGCTGGGGCAGCACAGCCGCGAGGTGCTGGCTGAAGCCGGCTATGACGCCGCCCGGATCGACGCTCTGGTCGCCCGTGGCATTACCCAAGATGGAAACGACTGATGGACTTTGCCTTCACCCCCGAGCAATTGGCGCTGCGCGACGCCGTTTCGCGCATCTGCGACCGCTACCCCGACGAATACTGGCTGGAACGCGACCGCGAAGGCGGCTTCCCCGAGCCGCTGCATGCTGACCTGGCACGCGACGGCTGGCTGGGCATCGCCATGCCGCAGGAATACGGCGGCGCTGGCCTGGGGATGACCGAGGCCGCGCTGATGATGCAGACCATCGCCGCCTCCGGCGCGGGCTTCACCGGCGCGTCGGCCGTTCATATGAATATCTTCGGCCTGAACCCCGTCGTGGTGTTCGGCAGCGACGAACAGCGCGCACGCTGGCTGGAACCGCTGATCGCCGGCCGCGAGAAGGCCTGCTTTGCCGTGACCGAACCCGACGCCGGACTCGACACCACCAAGCTGTCCACGCGCGCCGTGCGCCAAGGCGACGAGTACGTGGTGCATGGCCGCAAGATCTGGATTTCAACGGCGCAGGTGGCCAACAAGATGCTGCTGCTGGCGCGAACCACCCCGCTGTCCGAGGTGGACAAGCCCACGCAAGGGCTGTCGCTGTTCTACACGGATCTGGACCGCGAGAAGATCGAGGTGCGGGAAATCGAGAAAATGGGCCGCAAGGCCGTGGACTCGAACATGCTGTTCATCGATGGCTTGCGCATTCCAGTCGCCGACCGCATCGGCGAGGAAGGCCGCGGCTTTGAATACATCCTGCATGGCTTGAACCCGGAACGCATTTTGATCGCCGCGGAAGCGGTGGGCATTGGCCGCGCCGCGTTGGACCGGGCCGTGAAGTACGCAGGCGAACGCACGGTGTTTGGTCGCCCCATCGGGCAGAACCAAGGCATCCAACATCCATTGGCCCAGGCCTGGATGCAGCTGGAAGCGGCGGACTTGATGGTATTCAAAGCGGCCAGCCTGTACGACGCCGGCCTGCCTTGCGGCCCCTACGCCAATACCGCCAAGTACTTGGCGGCAGAAGCCGGCTACAACGCCTGCCAGACTGCCGTGATGACGCTGGGCGGCATGGGTTACGCGAAGGAATACCATGTTGAACGGTTGCTGCGCGAGAGCTTCATCCCCCGCATCGCGCCGGTCAGCCCGCAGTTGATCATGTGCTTCATCGCGGAAAAGGTGCTGGGCCTGCCGAAGTCGTACTGACGCCAGCGGCAGTGCGGCGGCGGCGGGCGCCGCCGCCCTTCAGGCCTGCTGTTCCAGCGCGGTGCATGCCGCGCGCAGGATGCGCGCATAGGCTTCCTGCTGCGGCTCGATCCTGTAGATCGGGCCGCCCACCGAAATCGCATAGCGCTCGCCCGACAAGGTGACGGGCCACGCAATGGCGCCCACATCGGCGATGGATTCCCCGCTATTCATGAACCAGCCCCGCTGCCGGGACAGCTGGATATCGTCTTGCAATGCCTGGGGCGTCACGAGCGTGCGCTCGTTGTAGCGGGTCATCGCCATGCCCGACAGCATCGCGTCGCGGGCGGAATCGTCCATCAGCGACATCAAGGCCTTTCCCAGCGAATTGGCATGAACGTCTTTGAATTCGCCGGCAACGGGTGCGTATCGGATGGTATGTGGTGAATCCAGCACGTCCAGATAGACCACCCGCGCATCTTGGGTCAGCTTCGCGAAAACAACGGTTTCGCGAGTTGCGTCCCTTAATTCAACCAGGCTTGGATAAACCCGATCCAGAACGGGGTCGGCTCGCGCGATGCGCTGAGCCATGGCCAACAGGCGGCCCGTCGGGTAGTAGCCCTGGCGCCGGCCCGTTTCGTAGAGGTAACCCAGGCCCGTCAGGGTGCGGATCAGGGCCAGGCAGCTGGAAACCGGAACATCCAGCAAGCGTGCCAATTCCGACAAGGGAAGCGCGCGTTTTTCGCGGGCAAAGGTTTCGATGATTTCGATGACTCGCAGCGCCGTCTTGACACTCATTGCCCGATCCGAACTATTTAGCACGTGAAACATCTGCCGGGCCGGGGGCTAAAGTTCCCTGCGGGCATGCCGTTATGGTAGCTGAGAATTCCCTGAAAACAGCGCGTTCCTCCGAGACGCCCACATCGCCGTTGGAGTGATCATGGCCGTAACCCCCTTAGCACCCGCTACGTTCGCGCCCGCCGCGCTTGCGCCGGCGCACGCCGTGGCCGAACCGGCCGTGAGCGTCACGCCCGCTGCGGCGGCGACAAACAGCGGAGCCTCCGACAGCGCCACGTCGGACCAATCAGACTCACAGAAGCTGCCTTTGGACAAGGCGCTGGACGAAATCAACGACCAGATGAAGGCCTGGTCCACACAGCTCCAGTTTGAGATAGACCCCAACGTGCATCAGGTTGTGGTGTCGGTCGTGGACGCGGAAACGGGTGACGTGATTCGCACCATCCCGAGCGAAACCGTCCTGAAAATCGCCAAAATGATTGTGAACATGCAAGGCAATGGCATCAAAACAACAGCCTGATTCGGACTTTAAAACGGCGTTTATCGCCTGTTTTGGCGCCAATCCGTGAGAGAAGCACCGAATTAGGCCCGCCTTATGCCCTTACCCGGCCAATCGCCGGCACCGTATTTTTGACAGAATCGCTTCGCAAGAAAGGAATTTCACATGGCCACCATCACCAACCTCGGTTCGACTTCCGGTTTGCCCCTGGAGAAGATCCTGACGGATCTTCAAGCAGCTGAGGACAAGCGGCTGAGCCTTTATTCGGTTCGCCAAGCCAGCTATGAAGCTCGCGTCAGCGCATTCGGCCAGGTGCAAAGCGCCGTCGAGGCCGTGCAAAAGGCTGCCGAATTGCTGGGCAAGTCGTCGACGATGGATGCCGTCAAGGCCACCGTGTCGGGCGACGGCCTGTACGCGACCGTCGGTGCCGATGGCGCCACGAAGGGTGAGTACGCGATCACCGTGAAAAACCTGGCCGCTGCCCAGACGTTGCAGTCCGGCGTGGTTGCCGACCGCAAGACGTCCAACGGCGCATCCGGTTCGTTCGAGATCGAACTGGCCAATGGCGACAAGCACACCGTCAACCTGGACGACACGTCGCTCAATGGCATCGCAAAAGCCATCAATGCGGATGACAAGGCGGGCGTGCGCGCCACCATCATCACGAACGGCGATGGCGAAAGCTATCTGATGCTGAGCGCCAGGGACACGGGCGAAAAGGCGGCGGTGAAAAGCATCACCGTCACCGGCACGCCCGAGCTCAAGAACATTCTGAACTACAACACCGATCCCGCCGACACCAGCCCCAAGCTCACGCAGCAAACCGCGGCCGCTGATGCTGAAATCGAGATCAACGGGATTACGGTCAAGAGTGGCAGCAACGCCATTTCGACCGCGATTGACGGCGTGACGCTGAACCTGACGGCCAAGACGGAAGTCGGCAAGAGCATCACCCTGAAGCTGAACAGCGACACGTCCGTGGCAAGCAAGGCCGTGCAGGACTTCGTCGCCGCCTACAACGCACTGCAAAGCACGATCACCAAGCTGACGGCTTTCGACATCACCGCCGAAACCAATCAGGCGCTGACCGGCGACGGCACGACGCGCGGCATCCAGTCGTCGATGTCGAACGCCTTGCAGGTCTTCATGGGCCAAGGCACCGTGACGTCGATCGCGGATCTGGGCATTTCGAGCGATCCCAAGACTGGCCAGCTGAAGCTGGACCAGACCAAGCTGGACAAGGCACTGGCCGAGAACCCCGCTGACGTCAAACGCCTGATGACGTCGACGGATGGCCTGGCCGCTCAATTCGCCACCGCCACCGGCAACGTGCTGGGCGACAACGGTTCGATCAAGGCCAGCAAGGACGGCCTGACCAAATCGATCGCCGACGTGAAAGAACAGCTGGACCGCGCCACCACATCCAGCAACGCCCAGATGGCGTTGATGCGCACGCAGTTCGTCGCGCTGGACAAGTTCGTGGCGCAGCAGACTGTCACGGCCAACTACCTGACTCAACAGTTCGCGGCCCTGGCTAAATCCAAGTAATTTATAGAAGATGCATTAATGACTTACGCCGCCCGCCGCCCCACTGGCTCTCATTCTGTCCGATCCTACGCCGATATCGGCCTGGAGACGCAGATCTTGGGCGCCAGCCCGGAACGGCTGATCTCCTTGCTGTACCTCGGTGCCCGGGCAGCGATCGGGCAAGCCCGCATCCATATGCAGGAAGCCAGGGTGACGGAGCGCGGCGCGGCCATCTCGAAGGCGATCAAGATCGTCGACGAAGGCCTGAAGACCGGACTGAACATGGAGGCAGGCGGGGAAATCGCCGCGAATCTCGCCCGCCTCTATGACTACATCGTCCGCACGCTTTTGATGGCGAATCTCAAGGCAGACCCCGAGCAGCTTGAAATCGCTGACCGCCTGTTGGCGGATCTGGCTGAGGCTTGGCAAACTTCCATCGACCGCCCCATCGGCGGCACACAGCCTTGATGGCATGGCGCAAACGAACCCAGCCCGCCAGCAAACGCCCGAGATTTCCATGACGTCCCTTACCCAGCCCACCACTCCGATCCTGGAACGCTACCAGGAAATCGCCATCATCACGGGCGAAATGCTTGCGGCCGCCCAGGCGGGCGACTGGGATAGCGCGATGGTTCATGGGCAGCAATATTGCGAACAAGTCGAACGGCTGCGCGTGACCGAACGCACCATCCCCCTGGATGACGCCGCGCGCGCCATGAAGTACGACTTGCTCGTGCGCATCCTGGAAAACGACGCACTGACGCGGGATCTGGCCTTGCCGCAGCTGGCTCGGCTGGGGGAGCTGCTGGGACGCATGAAGCGCCAGCAAACCCTGCTGTCCGCCTACGGCAACCGGGCGCCTGAAGAATGAGCGTAGGTCCCGCCGCACTCGGCAACGTCCTGGTGCAGCGGTTGGACGCCGTGCTTGGCACGACGATGTCCGCCGCCAACGCCAACCAAGTCTCTGGCGCACGGCCAGACGCGGTCAGTCAGCCCGGTGGCCTGGAAAAGCCCGGGTCATCCGACGGCTCCACCCGCGATCCCCGGCAAGGCATACAGACTGGCGGCGCCCGAGGCGACCGCCAGAATACCGTTGTCGACGCCAAGACGGCCGCGGCCCTTGCATTGGCCGCGCGCGGACTCGTCACCAGCAGCGACACGACGGCATCCGCTCCGACCACGCTAGGCACGACGGCCCGGACGATTCTTGCGCTGCTGGCCCAGTACCCCGAGGCCGCCCCTGCCGTGCAGGGACGCGCACCGATATGGAATGCCAATGCAGGCCAAGGCCAGGCTGCGGGCCAGACATCGGGCCAGCCCCCGACCGCCGCCCCGCCCGCGCCAGGTGCGGGACAAGCTCCCGCGCAGCCGCCCGCAACGCCGACCGCCACCTTGCCCGCCACGCCGGCCGCGCTTACCGCCGGCGCGGACGCCGCGGCAGCCGCCAAGCTTGCCCGGCCAGCTGGCCAAGCCGATGCCGCCACCCACGCATCGCTGGCCGCGAGCGGCCCATCCGCCCGCTTGCTGGGCCAGGCGCTGCGTCAAGCCTTGCAAACCAGTGGCCTGTTCTATGAATCACATCTGACCGACATGGTGTTCGGCCGGACCAATCCCTCGTCGCTGCAAAATGAACCGCAAGCCAAGCTGAGCAAGGACGCCGCGTCGCAGAACGCAACTGCCACGCGCGGCCGGGGCGATGCGCCCACGACGGGACGGGCCGGGGCAAGCGCCGACGCGCCCGCAGGCAGTGGCTCCCCGGCCACGTCGGCACCGGGCACCCCGGTGGCAGGCATCCATCAGGACTTGACCGTGCTGGTGCGCCAGCAATTGGAAGTGCTGGCCAATCAGTCACTGACCTGGCAAGGCGAAGCCTGGCCCGGCACGCCGATGGAATGGGAAGTGGAACGCGACCCCTACGGTGGCGATCCCGAGTCGGCGACGTCCACCTGGGCCACGCGCCTGAAGCTGGACCTACCGCGACTTGGCCTGGTGGACGCCCGGCTGAACCTGGCCGGCGACCAGATCGTCCTGCAACTGGTCGCGCCGCTTGCCGCCGCCGAAATCAATGATTCGTCCGACCAGTTGCGCTCGCGCCTGCTGGCTGCGGGCCTGACCCTGAGCAATCTGGCGGTCAGCGTGACGGACCCGCGCCCCGCCCTCCCGACCGACTACTGATGAGCATCATCCCCTATACCGAGGACAATGGCCCCAACGCCAACCGCAACGCGGCGGTCGCCATTTCCTATGACGACAAGGATGGCGCCCCGCGCGTCGTCGCCAAAGGCTACGGCCAGTTGGCCGACACCATCGTCCGCGCTGCCGAAGAGAACGGTTTGTACGTGCACGAGTCCCGTGAATTGGTGGGTTTGCTCATGCAAGTGGACCTGGACGCACATATTCCACCCCAACTGTACGTAGCGGTGGCAGAATTGCTGGCCTGGCTCTACCGCCTGGAATCGCGCGAGCTTCCCGATGCCGCCCCCCCCGCCTGATCTCACTCTCTAAGGACCACCATCGTGTTGGATGCCAGCGACCCGGAATTCCTGCTTACCCGGCCGGAAGACATGCGCTCAGCCTTGTTTGAACTGACGCACCCCGACAGCCACATCCTCGTGCGCGATGCCGCGGATCGTGAAATGGCCGTGCTTGTCCTTGGCGCTGACAAACACACCCGCCAATTCTTCTGGCGGCCGCGCGACTACGCCGGCGCCGACTTTGAACAGTCGGACAGCATGGGCCTCTTAAGCGGCACCACCTTTCATTTCCACGCCACCGCCTACGGCGGCGTGCAGATCCGTTTTCGCGTGCAGCGCCCCGAAGTGATCCATTTCGACGATGGCAGCGCGGCACTGATGTCGCCCTTCCCTGATCGTCTGGCCCGGATCCAGCGGCGCAAGATGTTCCGCGCCTCGCTGGCCGGCAGCGCCAATCAGTGCCAGGCCAGTTGGCAGCCCGCACCGAAAGAGAAGCCCTACAGCTTCACGGTGCGTGATCTTTCGGTGGACGGCGTGGGCCTGCGGGTCGGACTGGCAGTGCCTGTCCTGCCGGAACGCGGGACCATAATGGAGGATGTGCAGCTGGACTTCGGCGAATTGGGCAAACTCAGCGCCAATCTGGAAGTCCGCAACGTCTACCCGATCTCGGGCCAACCGATGATCCAGCCCGGCACTCCGGAAGACGAAGTGCCCAGGCACGTGTCACTGACCGGCGAACCGCCAATGAGCCACGTCGGGGCTGTCTTTTTGAATCTGGATGCGCGCCAGGAAAACTGGCTGCAAAAAGTGGTGTGGCGCCTGGAGAAAGGCGCGCAACGCGACTGATGCCGCTCAGGGCCTTTCCATCGGAAAGGCCCTGTTTCCTTGCCTGGCCTCAAACGGCCATCGAGGAGATTTCCTTGTAGGCGGCAACCAGCTTGTTGCGCACCTGCACCGCCGTCTGAAAGCCAAGACTCGCTTTCTGCATGTCGATGATCACGTCGTTGAGCGAAATGTCGGGCGCTCCCATCTCAAAGGCCTTGGCCTGTGCGGACGACGCATTCTGAGCCGCCGTCACGCGGCGAATGGAGCGCTGCAATTCGGCGGCGAAACCGTCGGGCCGACCGACCATTTCCCCGGCGGCGAGATTGCCGGTTTCCGCCTTGCTCACGACGGTGCGCATCTGCTGGAGCATGCTTTCGATGCCGGACAAGCCTGATACAGCCATTACCTGATTCCTTGCTGGTGGGGCATGACGCCAATGTTGCACAGAGCGTAACGCTGATCGCGCGCTTTCATAGCCGATAAAAACCGCCAAAAACCCCGACATTTCGCGGAATGCCGCCCGTCGAGTGCAACGGCATGCCCGCCGTCGCCGCTTTGACGTCGACATAGAGGATAAGTAACGCCAAAAACCGGCTGTTTTCGGCGATTGGGATTGTCTTGCCAACGGCAATAATCCAGGCTCTCCCCAGACCAGAAGCACGTTGCATGTGTAATCTGCCCCACCCAGACATGAAGTCCTTTTCCCTGCTCCGCGTAGCCAGCGGGAGCCATCGATGAATCAGCAGGCCACTCTGAGCTCGTCGCTGCTGGCGAAGTTCCCCGTTCTGGAAAAGATCCGCGCGCTGCCCAAGCCGATCCTGCTTGGTGCGGCTGCCGCCGTCGTCGCGCTGATCGTCGCTGCCGTGATGTGGGGCAGCGAACCCAAGTACAAGGTGCTGTTCTCCAACATCGATGACCGCGACGGCGGGGCCATTGTGACGGCGCTGGGCACCATGAACGTGCCCTATCGTTACAACGAGACAGGCACTGCCCTGCTGGTTCCGGCCGACCGCGTGTACGACGCTCGGCTGCAACTGGCCTCGCAGGGCCTGCCGCGCGGCGGTTCCGTCGGTTTCGAGCTGATGGACAACGCCCGCTTCGGCGCCAGCCAATTCGCGGAACAGATCAACTACCAGCGCGGCCTGGAAGGCGAGCTGGCGCGTTCCATCGAAGCGATGCACACCGTGCAGCACGCTCGCGTTCACCTGGCCATGCCGCGCCAGTCGCTGTTCGTGCGCGAACGCCAGGCGCCCACCGCATCGGTGCTGTTGAATGTCTACCCTGGCCGCAGCCTGAGCGACGCCCAAGTGTCCGCCATTTCGTGGCTGGTGGCCTCCAGCGTGCCTGAGCTGACCGCCGAAAGCGTGTCGATCGTTGACCAGAACGGTCGCCTGCTGTCCGCGCCCCTGGGCGAAGGCCGCGGCATGGACGCTGACCAGATGCGCTTCGTGCGCGAAACGGAACAACGCACGGTCGAACGCATCTTGACCATCTTGAATCCGCTGGTCGGCCCGGGCAATGTCCACGCCCAGGCCAGCGCCGACGTGGACTTCGCCCGCCGCGAAGAAACTTCCGAGGTCTATCGCCCGAACCAGGAACCCGGCCAATCCGCCGTCCGCAGCCAACAAACCAGCGATTCCACCCAGCGTGGCGTCAACCCCGCCCAAGGCGTTCCTGGCGCGCTGTCGAATCAGGCCCCGCCCAACGCACAAGCTCCCCTCACGAATCCGCCGGCGCCGCAGCCGCCGCGTCCGGGCCAGCCGCAGCAGCCGGCCAATGCCCAGCAGCAACAGCAAACCGGCACGCAGACCGCCAACGTCAATCTGAACGAACGCCGCGACGCCACCACCAACTATGAAGTGGACCGCACCATCAGCCACATCAAACAGCCGGTGGGCAACCTGAAGCGCCTGTCGGTGGCCGTGGTCGTGAACTACGTCCGCGACAAGGACGGCGAGCCGCAAGCCCTGCCGCCCGAGGAATTGAACAAGCTCACGAATCTGGTTCGCGAAGCCATGGGCTATTCCGAAACGCGCGGAGACTCGCTGAATCTGGTGAACAGCCAGTTCAACGACGGCCCGCCGCCGGTGCCGATGTGGCGTGACCCCGAGATGATCGCCCTGTTCAAGACCATCCTGGCTTGGCTGGTGGGCCTGGTGGTTGCCTTGTGGCTGTATCGCAAGGTCCGCCGTTCGGTCACCGAGTACCTGTATCCGCCGGTTGATCCGGAAATGGCTGAGGCCGAGCGTATCGAAGCGGCCCGCGAGGCCCAGGACGCGGCCCGCAGCAAGGAAGTCAACCGTTACGAAGACAACCTGGAACGCGCCCGCACGATGGCCAACAAGGATCCGCGCGCCGTCGCGATGGTCTTGCGCACCTGGATGAGCAAAGATGAAAAATGATTCCACTCCGATGGACGGCATGACGCGCAGCGCCGTCCTGATGATGTCGCTGGGCGAGGACGCGGCAGCCGAGGTCTTCAAGTATCTCAGCGCCCGTGAAGTGCAGCAGGTTGGCGCAGCGATGGCCAGCCTGAAACAAGTCACCCGCAATGACGTTGCCGTGGTGCTGGAAGAATTCCGTCAGGAAGCCGACCAATTCATGGCCGTCACGCTGGGCTCGGACGACTACATCCGCAGCGTGCTGACCAAGGCATTGGGCAGCGACCGCGCGGCCGGCCTGATCGAGGACATCCTGGAAGCGGGCGATGGCGGCAGCGGCATCGACGCGCTGAACTGGCTGGACCCCAACACCGTGGCCGAGCTGATCGGCGACGAGCATCCGCAGATCATCGCGACGATCCTGGTTCACCTGGAGCGCGACCGCGCAGCGGGTGTGCTGGCCTTGCTGACGGATCGCCTGCGCAACGACGTCATGCTGCGTATCGCCACCTTCGGCGGCGTGCAGCCGGCGGCCTTGTCCGAACTGACCGAAGTGCTGAATTCCGTGCTGGCCGGCCAGGGCGCCAAGCGCAGCAAGATGGGCGGTGTGCGCACTGCGGCCGAGATCCTGAACATGATGAATTCCTCGGACGAGGAAACCGTCGTGGCCAGCCTGCGCGAGCGCGACAACGACCTGGCGCAGAAGATCATCGACGAGATGTTCGTCTTCGACAACCTGCTGGACGTCGAGGATCGCGCCATTCAGCTCATCCTCAAGGAAATCGACAACGACACGCTCATGGTTGCGCTCAAGGGCGCCCAGGAAGAGCTGCGCGCCAAGTTCCTGCGCAACATGTCCAGCCGTGCCGCCGAAATGCTGCGCGAGGACTTGGAAGCCCAGGGGCCGATCCGCATGTCGAAGGTCGAAGCCGAACAGAAGAAGATTCTGCAAATCGCCCGCCGTCTGGCCGAGAGCGGACAGATCGTGCTGGGCAATTCCGGAGACGACGCTTATGTCTGAAACGGACAACGGCGCGACGACGCTCATCTCGCGCAGCGCCGCCTGGCGGCGCTGGCAGATGCTGTCGTTCGACGAGCCGGCGCCCGTCGACATCGAGCCGGAACCCGAACCCGATCCCGGACCCGACCCCGCCGTGGTGATGGCGCAGTTGCGCGCACAAGCGGTCGCGGAAGGCCGCGAGGAAGGATACGCGCACGGCCAGGCGGCCGGCATGGAAGCCGGCCAGCAAACGGGCCACGATGCAGGTTTCGCTGTTGGCCGCGAAGCCGGCTATGCCGAAGGTCTTGCCCAAGCGCGCGAACAAGGCGCCGCGGAAGCGCAACGCCTGCACGCGCTGGTCGAGGCCTGCGCCACGTCGCTGGGTTCGCTGGAAGAGAAAATGGGCCAGAGCTTGTTGACGCTGGCCCTGGACATTGCGCAGCAGGTCGTCCGGACCACCTTGTCCGAGCAACCCGAGACCGTTGCGGCTGCGGTGCGCGACGTGTTGCACATCAATCCCACGACGGGCGGCCAGATGCGGTTGTGGGCCAACCCCGACGACATCGAACTGATTCGCCTGCACCTGGCGGACGAATTGAAAGAAGGCCACTGGCGCGTGCTGGCCGATGAATCCATCGCGCGTGGCGGTTGCCGCGCCGAAACGCCTTTTGGCGACATTGACGCCACCTTGCAGACCCGCTGGCGCCGTGTCGCGGCCTCGCTGGGCCGCAACGTGTCCTGGGAAGAACCCGCGTGAACGGCCACCCGGCTCCGGCTCCCGTGCAGCCCGGCCAAACGGTCGCGCCGGCAGTGCCTACGCCAGCCCCCGCCCCGGCCGTTCCGGTGCTGGACCGCTGGAAGACCCAGCTGGAGATCGGATCCATCCGCGCCGCGTCGACGGATCCGTGGCTGGTCAGCGGCAAGATCACCCGCGCGACCGGCCTGGTGCTGCATGCCACCGGGCTGCGCCTGCCGGTGGGCGCTGCCGCCCGCATCGAGATCGCGCGCGGCCACGACCATTGGGCCGATGCCGAAGTCGTGGGCTTTGACGGCCATACGCTGTACCTGATGCCGCAGGCCGACATTTCCGGCCTGCCGCCCGGCGCGCGCGTCGTGCCAGGCGAACCGCCCGTGCAGCGCCAGATTCCGTTGCCGCGCAAAGCCGAATTGAACGGCAACGCCAAGCCTCAGCTTGGCCGCCACCTGCCCGTGGGCAACGCCCTGCTGGGCCGCGTGCTGGACGGCGCCGGCCGTCCGCTGGATGGTCTGGGCCCGCTGACGGGCGCCGAACTGGCGCCCTTGTCCGCCCTGCCCATCAATCCCCTGTCACGCGCACCGATCGACACCGTGCTGGACACGGGCGTACGCGCCATCAACGGCCTGCTCACCGTCGGCCGCGGCCAGCGCATGGGTTTGTTCGCCGGGTCCGGCGTGGGTAAATCGGTGCTGTTGGGCATGATGGCCCGCTACACCAAGGCCGACGTGATTGTCGTGGGCCTGATTGGCGAGCGGGGCCGCGAAGTCAAGGAATTCATCGAGCACAACCTGGGCCCCGAAGGCCTGGCGCGCTCGGTCGTCGTGGCCGCGCCGGCCGACGTGTCGGCGCTGCTACGCCTGCAAGGCGCCGCCTACGCCACCCGTCTGGCCGAGCACTTCCGCGACCAGGGCCTGGACGTGCTGCTGATCATGGACTCGCTGACCCGCTATGCGATGGCACAACGGGAAGTCGCGCTGGCCATCGGTGAGCCGCCCGCCACCAAGGGCTACCCGCCGTCGGTGTTCGCCAAGCTGCCGATGCTGGTCGAGCGCGCCGGAATGGGTGCGCCTGGCCCGTCGGGCAAAGCCGGGTCCATCACGGCTTTCTACACCGTGCTGGCCGAAGGGGATGACCAGCAGGACCCGATCGCGGATTCCGCGCGCGCCATCCTGGACGGCCACGTGGTGCTGTCGCGCCATCTGGCTGAAGCCGGACACTACCCCGCCATCGACATCGAAGCGTCGATTTCGCGCGCGATGACCTCATTGATCACGCCGCAGCAGTTCGCCGTCGTGCGCCGCTTCAAACAGAACCTGTCGCGCTATCAACGCAACCGCGACCTGATCGCCGTCGGCGCCTACGCCGCCGGCAACGATCCGCAGCTGGATGAAGCCATCGCCCGCTATCCCCGTCTGGAGGCGTTCTTGCAGCAGGATATCGGCGAGAACATCGGCTATGACGATGCCGTCAACCAGTTGCGCGCCAGTTTCGAGTTAAGGGACACCTATGCCTAGCCAATTGCCCTTGGACATGCTGATCAACCTGGCCAAGGAAAGCACGGATGAAGCCGCACGCCTGCTTGGCCGGCTCAGTTCCGAACGCAGCAATGCCGAGCGCCAATTGGGCATGCTGAACGATTACCGCCAGGATTACCTGGAGCGCTTGCAACAGGCGATGACGACGGGGATGTCGGCCAGCGACTGCCACAACTACCAGCGCTTCATCGGCACCCTGGACGATGCGATCAGCCAACAGCAGGGCGTGCTGCGCCAAGCCGACGAAAACCTGGCCAAGGGTCGCCAGTACTGGCAGCAAGAAAAACGCAAGCTCAATTCCTACGATGCCCTGGCGCAACGCGAAATGCGCGCGCAAGCCGTCGTGGAATCCCGCCGCGAACAGCGCGCCAACGATGAATACTCCGCTCGCCTGGTTCAACGCCAGGCCGGCCTGCATTAAGCAATACCTCACAGGAAGCCCAAGATGACCGCTCCCCTGCCCTTGCCCACGATCGCTCCCGTCGCGCCGACTTCGATCGCCGACGCGCTTGGCGCCAACAAGTCCGCATCCGCGAACAAGAAAGGCCCGAGTTTTTCCGACGTGTTGGCCCAGCAGCGCCCGAAGCCGTCCGCCGATTCGCGCCCCGCGAACAACGGCGCCAAGACGCCCGGCAAGAACACCAACACCAACGACGCCGCCAGCAAGGCTGAAAACGCCGCCGCTGGCGCGATTGACGACGCGGTGAAGACCGCCGCCGCCGCGGAAGCGGGCGCGCTGGCCGTCGCCGCCCAGCAACCGGCCGCGCCGTTGCTGCCGCAGCAGACGCTTGAGATCGCCGCCCAGGCCGCTGAACAGGCTCAGTTGGCCCGCGGCAATGCCGAAGCCGCCGCTGCCGCGCTGGGCACCGGCGCCGCCGTGCTCACGGCAACGCTGAACGCCGCCAACGCCAACGCCGCCGCCACGCCGCAAACCCCGATCGCCGCTTCGGCCCAGCAGGCAGAAGCCGCCGCCGCGCTTGCCGCCCGCGATGCGCAGGCTGCGTTGCCCGTCGTGACCACCGCTGTCAAGCCGGGCAGCGTCGTCGCCGCCGTGGTCGATGCCGCACCGGCTGCCAAGCCTGTCGTCACAGCCGACGCGCCGCGCCTCGCGCCTGAAATATCGCTGCCTCGCGTTCCCCGTGACGTTCGCGCCGAGGCCGAGCACACCACCACGCTGCCTGCCCGCACGGAAGAAGAACTGACGGCCGCGCTGACCAGCACGGCGCAGCAGTTCCAGGCGCCACAACACGGTGCGTCGGCCCAGGACAATCTGGCCCAGGCACTTGCCGCCGCCAGCCAACGCCAACCCGCGCCCGTCGTGAATCAGGCCGCCGTGGCGCAACCGGCCGTGCCGGTCGTGATGCAGATCGCCACGCCCGTGGGCGGCACGCATTGGGGCACCGAACTTGGCCAACAAGTGGTGATGATGAGCACCAATGCCCGCCAAGGCATGCAGACCGCCGAACTGCGCCTGGATCCGCCGGATCTGGGTCCGCTGCGCGTCAGCCTGAACCTGTCCGACGGCGTGGCCAGCGCCTCGTTCGTGTCGGCCCACGCCTCCGTGCGCCAGGCGATTGAAACCGCGATTCCGCAATTGCAGCAGGCGCTGGCGCAAGCCGGCATCTCGCTGGGTCAGACCAGCGTGGGCGAACAGAGCGCGCAGCAGGAATTCGCGCAACAGAACGGCGGCAACGGCTCGCAACGTCAGTCGGGCGGCGGATCGGTGCTTGCCGACGCCGCGGGCGACAACACCACGTCGGTCGTGGTCACGCCGCGCAATGCCAACGCATTGGTCGACACCTTCGCGTAACAAACAGGCGGCCCGCAACCAGCAATGGATGCGGGCAGTGCAGCAATAGCTTGAGATACGCGGCTTTCGCCCTGTTTTTCGCCTCCAAGCGGAGGCGTGAATTGGGGCAGAATGCTTTCATCCACTAAGTATCCGTTTTCACCAGCGGCCCAATACGCATCGAAACCGAGATGGCGACTTCAAAATCCATAACCGCGCCGTCGGGCGCGAAGAACTCCGGCGGCATCGGCCGCATCCTTCGCCCGATCCTGGCCATACTGGTCCTGCTTATCGTCGCCGCTGCCAGCGCCGGCGCAACCTGGTTCATCACCCAGCGCTTGCAGCCGCAACAAGGCGGCGCTGCGGTGCAACTGGGCGTGGGCCAAGTCCCCGGAGGCCAAGCTGGCCAGCCGGGTCAACCGGGCGTGGCGGGCCAAGGCCCGCAAGCCACCCCGACGACGTTCACCGCGCCGCCGGCCGGCCCGATCGCCGTTCCCGCGCCGATCTTCGTGCCGATCGAAGCGTTCACCGTGACGTTGCAAAATGCCGACACCGAACGCATCATGCACGTGGGCCTGACCCTGCGCGTCAGCGACGAGCAGACCCGCACACGCCTTGAAAAGTACATGCCCGAAGTGCGCAGCCGCATCCTGATGGTGCTGTCGTCGCAATCGCCGACGGCCGTGCAGACCCAACAAGGCAAGACCGACATGGCCACCGCGATCAAGCAGGCGGTCAACCGCCCCTTCTCGCCCCTGCCGGACGGCCAGTATGTCACCGACGTACTGTTCACGGCGTTCGTGGTGCAATAAGCATGGCCTACGAGGCATTCCTTTCGCAGGACGAAGTCGATGCGCTGCTTGCCGGCGTCACCGGCGAGAGCGATAGCAAGACACAAGCGGCCAGTACCGTTGACGGCGCGCGCGCCTACGACCTGAGCTCGCCCGAGCGCGTCGTGCGCCGCCGCATGCAGACGCTGGAGCTCATCAACGAGCGTTTTGCGCGCCATATGCGCAACGTGTTGTTGAACTTCATGCGCCGCAGCGCCGACATCACGGTCGGCTCGATCAAGATCCAGAAGTACGCGGACTTTGAACGTAACTTGCCCGTGCCCAGCAATCTGAACATGATTCAGATGAAGCCCTTGCGCGGCACGGCGCTCTTCACGTATGACCCGAACCTGGTGTTCCTGGTCATCGACAGCCTGTTTGGCGGCGATGGCCGCTATCACACGCGCGTCGAAGGTCGCGACTTCACCACGACCGAACAGCGCATCATCCGGCGCCTGCTGAATCTGACGCTGGAAAGCTACGGCAAGTCCTGGGACCCCGTCTACCCGATCGAATTCGAGTATGTGCGCTCGGAGATGCACACCAAGTTCGCCAGCATCACGGGCAACAATGAAGTGGTGGTCGTCACCTCGTTCCATATCGAATTCGGCGCGACCGGCGGCGACCTGAACATTTGCCTGCCCTACTCCATGATCGAGCCGGTGCGTGATCTGCTGACGCGGCCGCTGCAAGAAACGACGATGGAAGAAGTGGACCAGCGCTGGTCGCAACAGCTGTCGCGCCAGGTTCGCAGCGCTGACATCGACGTGGTCGCCGAATTCGCGCGCATCCCGTCGACGATCCGCGAGCTGATGAATTTGAAGGTGGGTGACGTCCTTCCCGTGGACGTGCCCGAGACCATCATTGCCAATGTGGATGGCGTGCCGCTGATGGAATGCGGCTACGGCGTCTTCAACGGCCAGTACGCACTTCGCGTGCAGAACATGTTTACCTACGATACCGATTCACACGAGGCCCCCGACCATGACTGACAAGAACGAGCCCGGCACCGGCTCGTCCCCGGCCGACGACTGGGCCGACGCGCTCGCCGAACAATCCCGCGCCAATCCGCCTACGCAGGCCGATGGCCTGAAGCCGCAGGACGACTGGGCAGCCGCGATGGCTGAACAAAGCGCCGCCACGCCCGCAGCCGCTGCCGAAGCGCCCGCACCCGCCGCGCCGGCCCCTGCCCCCGCAAAGCCCGCCGCCCAACCGGCGGCGCAGTCGGTGTTCAAGCCGCTGGCCGGCACGACCACCGGCGCCGGCACCGATATCGACCTGATCATGGACGTACCCGTCCAGTTGACGGTCGAACTGGGACGCACCCGCCTGACCATCAAGAACCTGCTCCAGCTGGGCCAGGGTTCAGTGGTTGAGCTGGACGGCCTGGCCGGTGAGCCGATGGACATCTTCGTCAACGGCTACCTGATCGCCCAGGGCGAAGTCGTCGTCGTCGAAGACAAGTACGGCATCCGCCTGACCGACATCATTACCCCGTCCGAGCGGATCAACCGCTTGAACAACCGCCGCTGACGGTCGCTGGCGCCATGACCGAATCCGCTCTGCCGCGCGTCATCATCGGCCTTGTGCTGGTGGTGGCCGCCATCCTGGTTTCCGCCTGGCTCGCGCGGCGAGCCGGATTGGTCCAGCGCGGCGGCGGCAACCTGCTTAAACAGGTTGCCAGCCTGCCGGTCGGCGCACGCCAGAGCATTGTCGTCGTCGAAATCGACAACACCTGGCTGGTGGTGGGCGTAGGCCCGAACCAGCTCACCACCCTGCATACCCTGCCCGCCGGCCAGTTGCCGGAGGGTTCGCCCTTGCCTGCCGCCGCCTTTGCGGCCAAGCTGGGCCAGGCGCTCAAGCGCCGCTAGCGCCGCACGCGCGATCCAAGCGATACCCATGAGTTTGCTCACCCGCACGACCACCACCCGCGCTCGCCAGAACGTGTTGCCCTTGCTGGCAGCCGCGGCCGTGCTGGGCTTGGCCTTCTTTCCCGCCGGAGTCGTGGCCCAGGCCACGCTGCCCGCACTGACCACCACCCCCGGCCCCAACGGCTCCGAGACGTACTCGCTCAGCATGCAGACGCTGCTGCTGATGACCTCGCTGTCGTTCCTGCCAGCCGCGTTGCTGATGATGACCGGCTTCACGCGCATCATCATCGTGCTGGGCCTGTTGCGCAGCGCGATGGGCACGGCGATGTCGCCGCCCAATCATGTGCTGATCGGGCTGGCGCTGTTCCTGACCTTCTATACGATGTCCCCGGTGTTCGACAAGATCTACGCCGATGCCTACAAGCCGCTGTCGGAAGGATCGATTCAGTTCGAGACCGCCGTCGAGCGCGCCGCCGCCCCGCTGCGCACATTCATGCTGCACCAGACCCGCGAGAACGATCTGTCGCTGTTCGCCAACCTGGCCAAGCTGCCGGCGCTGGAAGACCCCACGCAAGTGCCGCTGCGGATCCTGGTTCCCGCCTTCATCACCAGCGAACTGAAGACCGCGTTCCAGATCGGCTTCACCATCTTCATCCCCTTCCTGATCATCGATCTGGTGGTGGCCAGCGTGCTGATGGCTCTGGGCATGATGATGGTGCCGCCCGTCACCGTGGCGTTGCCATTCAAGCTGATGCTGTTCGTGCTGGCCGACGGCTGGAACCTGCTCATGGGCTCGCTGGCCCAGAGCTTCTACCAATAGCGCCGGGAGGACAAACGCCGTGACAGCTGAAACCGTCATGACCATGGCCTACCAGGCGATGAAGATCGTCCTGGCGATGGCCGGCCCGCTGCTGCTGGTGGTGCTGGTCGTTGGTCTGGTCATCAGTATTTTCCAGGCCGCCACGCAGATCAACGAAATGACGCTGTCGTTCATTCCGAAGCTGCTGGCGATGTGCGGCGTGCTGGTGCTGCTGGGGCCGTGGCTGATCGGCGTCATGGTCGACTACATCCGGCAATTGATCGGCCAGATCCCCATGCTGGTGTCCTGAGCGGCCCCCGCCGCCCGACCCCGCGCCCTCTCCCATGATCGCCTTCACGCTCGAACAGCTAAACGGCTGGATCGGCCAGTTCCTCTGGCCGTTCGTGCGTATCCTGGCGCTGGTGGGCACAGCCCCCCTGTTCTCGGAATCCATTATTCCGGTCAAGGTCAAGGTTGGCCTGGCGTTCGTGCTGGCCGTGGCGATCAGCCCCGCGCTGGATCCCATGCCGCCGATTGCGCCGGGGTCGTTCGCCGGCCTGTGGATGGTGATGCAGCAAGTGCTGATCGGCATCGCCATGGGTTTCACGATGCGCCTGGTCTTTGCCGCCGTGCAGACGGCGGGAGAATTCGTCGGCCTGCAAATGGGCCTGTCGTTCGCGTCGTTCTTCGACCCGGCCTCGGGCGCCAATACTGCGGTGCTGTCGCGGCTGTTCAACATGATCGCGATGCTGACCTTCCTGGCGCTGGACGGCCATCTGCTGGTCCTGGCGGCCTTGGTCCGCTCCTTCGACACGCTGCCTGTCGCCATGATCCAGCTGCATCAGAACGGCTGGGGTGTTGTCGTGGAATGGGGCAAGACCGTGTTCGTTTCCGGCCTGCTGCTGGCCCTGCCGCTGATCTGCGCGTTGCTGACCATCAACCTGGCCATGGGCATCCTGAACCGCGCCGCGCAGCAGCTGTCCATCTTCTCGGTGGGCTTTCCGGTCACGCTCATCGTCGGCGTCACGGTGCTGACCGTCGTGCTGCCCCATGCCGGCCCCTTTCTGGAATCGCTGTTTGAAGCGGGCCTGGGCGCCATGAGCCGGGTGGTCGATGCCTTGGCGGGCCGTTAGCGCCCCTACCGCCTTTCTTGGACGAAAAAAAACGGCCGCTTGCTTTCAGCGGCCGTTTTGCATGGTCCGGACTGGCCGGGCCGATCAGGGTTGGCCCGTCAGCCGGAACACCCGGATCGTCTCGCGCAAGGCGCCTGACTGGTTGCCCAACTGCAATACGGCGCCGCCCAGTTCTTGCACCAGCGCCGTGTTCTGTACCGTCATCACATCCATTTGCGACACCGCGGAATCCACCTGTTCGATGCCGCTGGACTGCTCCTGCGAGGCCTGCGAGATCTCGCCAATGATGTCGGTGACGCGATGGACGGCGGCAACAATCTCTTCCATCGTCGCACCTGCCTGCTCGGCCTGCGCCGACCCTTCCGACACGCGGTCCACCGAGTCTTCGATCAAACCTTTGATTTCCTTGGCGGCCTGCGCGCTCTTTTGCGCCAGGCTGCGCACCTCGCCCGCCACCACGGCAAAGCCCTTGCCGGATTCACCAGCGCGAGCCGCTTCCACGGCGGCGTTCAACGCCAGGATGTTGGTCTGGAACGCGATGCCTTCGATGATGCTTACGATTTCCGCAATCTTGCGCGAGCTATCGGAAATGCCATGCATGGTGTTCACCACCTGGCCCACGGCCACGCCACCCCGCCGCGCCACGTCCATGCTGCTGGCGGCCAACTGGTTGGCTTGCCGCGCGTTGTCGGCGTTTTGCCGCACGGTTGAGGTCAGCTGTTCCATGCTGGCGGCCGTCTGCTGCAACGAGGCCGCCTGGCCTTCCGTGCGGCCCGCCAATTCCTGGTTGCCGCGTGCAATGTGCACGGCCGCGTGCGTGGTGCCCTCGATGCCGCGATAGACGTCCTGCGCGATGCCGATCAGGCTCTTGCGCATGACCTCCAACGAGAACTTCAGGCTGCCCACTTCGTCGTCGGAGTCCGCCACGATCTGCGTGGTCAGGTTGCCCGCGGCAACCTGACGCGCCATGTTGGCCGCATCCACCATCGGATCCAGCAAGGATCGGGACAGGCTCCATCCCATGCCGAAAATGGCAATCACGGCCAGTGCGACGACGCCGCAACCCAGGCTCGCGCCCAGCACATCCAGGCTGGCCCAGTTGGCATGCAGGCCATAGGCGCCCGCGGCCGTGACGACGCCGGCGGACAATAGCGCGTGGCGCAGCATGCGGCTGCGCACACTGCGCTTGAAGGGGAACGCCAGCATATCCAGGCCACGCCGCCAGCCGGCGCGTACCGGACGCCCGCGATGGATGCGCACACCGCGCGCAGACCCTTCACGAATGCGCGCGTAAAGGTCCTCGGCCATCTCGACCTGCTCATCCGAGGGGCGCACGCGCACCGACGAATACGCCACGACTTCGCCGTTTTCGACAATGGGCGTGGCATTGGCCAGCACCCAGTAATAGCCGCCGTCCTTGCGCCGGTTCTTGACCAGTCCCAACCACGATTCGCCCGCTTCCAGGGTTTCCCACAGATCCGCATAGGCTTCCGGCGGCATGTCGGGATGGCGCACGATGTTGTGCGGCTTGCCAATCAATTCTTCGCGGGTAAAGCCGCTGACTTCGATGAATGCGGGGTTCGCGTAGACGATGCGGCCCTTGGTATCGGTGCGCGAGATCAGATACTGATCTTCGCGCAGCTTGGTTTCCACATCATGGATGGGTAAGTTCACGCGCACAGCTAGTCTCCCAATTGCATCGAAGCGTCTGCAAGCGCCGCTACGCTTTCAAACACTGTTCACCGCCCTTTTCGGGCGTTATTGTCATTAACGGTCTTATTGTCGAAAACTTAACGTGCGTAGGAATGCCACGCCGCGACCCATTGCCGTCGAACCCAAGAAAATACGGCCGCGCACAGGCGCGGCCGTCGTCATGCTTCCCGCCACCGCCAAGCCCGCCGCGCGCAAGGTGCGGCCGGCCTGACGCGCGGCGTCACCCTTGCGTCAAGGTCGGGGCGGCATAACCGCCCAGCTGATGCGCGGGCACCTCAATCACTTCGCCGACATTGATCTTGAATACGGCAACCGCTTCGGCCAGGCGGTGCGCCTGATCTTGCAGGGAACCGGCGGCGGCGGCCGCTTCTTCCACCAAGGCGGCGTTCTGCTGCGTCACCTCATCCATCTGCGACACGGCGCGGTTGACTTGATCGATACCGCTGGACTGCTCTTCGGACGCTGCCGAGATCTCGCCCATGATGTCCGTCACCCGCTTCACCGACGACACGATTTCCTGCATCGTCGCGCCGGCGCGTTCCACCTGCTGCGAACCGGCACCCACCTTGGACACCGAGTCCTCGATCAGGCCCTTGATTTCCTTGGCCGCTTGCGCGCTGCGCTGCGCCAGCGAGCGCACTTCGCCCGCCACCACCGCAAAGCCCTTGCCCTGCTCGCCCGCACGCGCCGCTTCCACGGCGGCGTTCAGCGCCAGGATGTTCGTCTGGAAGGCAATACCGTCGATCACAGACACGATTTCCGAGATCTTGCGCGAGCTGGCAGAAATACCCTGCATCGTGCTGACCACTTCCGACACCGCCGAACCACCGCGTTCGGCCACGTCCGAGGCGCTGGCTGCCAGCTGATTGGCTTGGCGCGCGTTGTCGGCGTTCTGCTTCACCGTGGAGGCCAATTGCTCCATCGAAGCAGCCGTTTCCTCCAACGAAGCAGCCTGCTCTTCCGTGCGGCTGGACAGGTCCGTATTGCCCGCTGCAATTTCGCGCGAACCCACCGTGATCTCGTCCACGCCACGGCGCACCGTGGCGACCGTGCGCGTCAGGCTTTCCTGCATGCGCTTGACCGCTGCCATCAACTGACCGATCTCGTTGTGCGAACGGACTTCGACGCGGCTGGTCAGGTCGCCGGCGGCAATCTTGTCGAAATGCTGGCCGGCCTCCACCAACGGACGCACGACCAGGCGTCCAAACAGAATGCGGCAGAACACCATCAGCAACAACGCAAGGCCGACGGCGACGCCCACGGCCACCATGGCGCGATTGAAGTTCGCCTCGGCTTGATCGATCGTGGCTTGCTGTTGATCACCGATGTATTTGCCAAATTCGCCAAGCGCCTGAATGAAGGCCGCGCTGCGAGGGGTACCGTACTCGTTGTTCACCATGTAGAACGTCGAATAGTCTTCGCTGCGCAGCGCCTCCACCATCGTGTCCACGCCATCGTCGATGTACGAGCGATAGCGGCGCACCAGGTTCATGGACAATTGCCGACCCGTATCGTCCTGGAGCATGTTCTTCTGGAAGTCCGCGAAGCTGCTACGCACACCCGTCAGCAGATCGGTCGCCGATTTGAGGGCGGCGGCCGCGTCGCGAGCCGAGTTCTCGCCACTGCCCCAACCCGATTCCTGAAGGTGACGCGCGGCCACCATCAAGCTCACGCGGGCACGCAACATGTCGCTGTTGATCACTTCAACCTGTTTGGCGCGCTCGGTCAGGGCGTTGACTTCGCGGATGGACTCGTAGTTGTGTTGCAGGAAAAACGCGGCCAGGCCGCCTACCGCCGCGATCAAGATCGCGAAGAACGCCATCACCCACAGCAGCATCGTGCCAACGCGGGCGTCACGCAACCGCAGCTTGCGCTTTACCTTGGGCGCGCGGGCGACCTTTTTCTTGCTGCCTTTGCCGGCCTTCGCGCCGGATTCGAGACTCGCTTCCATATTTTTTCCCCATCCCTCAGGAACTGCTCTGACCAAATGAAAAACCACCCTGCCGACACGCCCTGTTACATGGGGGTGTGCACTGAGGGCGACGTACATTGCGGCTTGCGCCGCAATGCTCTCTGCCGAACGACAGGGCTTACTTGCCCTGAGGCGCCAACCCGGTCGGTTCACCCGGCCCAGGTATGTAGATGGTTTGCACCTCAGGTTCCGTTGCCGGCGGCACCCAGTCCTGACGCATGTCAGGCAGAGGCGCGGGGCCCAGCAACTTTTGGCGTTCCCAAGGTTCCAGCAGAATATTGGTGCTGTCGACCAGCCGCATCAAGCGGCCATCGGGGCCGAATTGCAGCAAGGCTTCCTTGCGGCTGTACAGACCGTCGGTGACAAACGTGATCTTGAAGGACCAAAGGGCCAGGAATGTGCCGTCGGTCTGCTTGTAGAACTTGTCGGGCGGCGCGGTCAGCGCACGCGAGGCTTCTTCCAGCGTCGTCTGGCCCGGCGTCAAGGTCGACAACTTGCCGGGATCGAAGTTATGACCCGTTGCCGCGCAGCCTGCCAGCAGCACCGCGATGGCGGCTGTCGCCAGAAGATGTATATAGCCTCGCATACCCTACCCATTCACCGGCAACGCCGGTATCAGAAAGATTCCCAATCGTCGTCGGACGGCGTCTGACGGCGATTCGCCGCCGGCGCCGGCTTGGCGTCGTTGGCGACCGTTGCCGCGCGAGGCGCCGGGCGACGCAGCGGACGAGCAGCCGTGGCACCCTCGGCGCTTGCTGCCGGCTTGGCGCGTGCGGCATGCGTCAGACGCACGGCAGGCGCCTTGACGGCAGGCGCTTCAGGCGCCGCGGCAACCCGTGCGACGGGACGTTGCTGCGCCAATTGGCGCGCAGGCACTTCAATCACTTCACCCGCATTGATCTTGAACACCGCCACGGCCTGAACCAGACGTTCGGCCTGCTCTTGCAGGGAACCGGCGGCAGCGGCCGCTTCTTCCACCAAGGCGGCGTTCTGCTGCGTCACTTCATCCATCTGCGACACGGCGCGATTGACTTGATCGATGCCGCTGGACTGCTCTTCGGACGCCGCCGAGATCTCGCCCATGATGTCCGTCACGCGCTTCACCGATGCCACGATTTCCTGCATCGTCGCGCCGGCGCGTTCCACCTGCTGCGAACCCGCGCCCACCTTCGTGACCGAGTCCTCGATCAGGCCCTTGATTTCCTTGGCCGCTTGCGCGCTGCGCTGCGCCAGCGAGCGTACTTCGCCCGCCACCACCGCAAAGCCCTTGCCTTGCTCGCCCGCACGCGCCGCTTCCACGGCCGCGTTCAGCGCCAGGATGTTCGTCTGGAAGGCGATGCCGTCGATCACGGATACGATTTCCGAGATCTTGCGCGAGCTGGCAGAAATGCCTTGCATCGTGCTGACCACTTCCGACACCGCCGAACCACCGCGTTCGGCCACGTCCGACGCGCTGGCTGCCAACTGATTGGCTTGGCGCGCGTTGTCGGCGTTCTGCTTCACCGTGGAGGCCAGTTGCTCCATCGATGCCGCCGTTTCCTCCAACGAGGCGGCCTGCTGTTCGGTGCGGCTGGACAAGTCCGTGTTGCCCGCGGAAATCTCACGCGAGCCCACATTGATTTCGTCCACGCCTCGGCGCACGGACGCGACCGTGCGCGTCAGGCTTTCCTGCATGCGCTTGACTGCCGCCATCAACTGGCCAATCTCGTTGGACGAATTGACGTCCACACGCACCGTCAGATCCCCGCCCGCGATCTTGTCAAAGCTGTCGCTGACCGTACGCAAGGGACGCAAGACCACGCGGTTCATGAACAGGAATGCGCCCAGCGACACCGCCAGGATCAGCACTGCCAGCGCGATATACACATAGGCCATCGTCGAAGTCTGGCTGCGCGCGGCCAGCACCTGCTGTTCGCTGAAGGCATTGATGTCATTGGCGAATTCCGTCAACTGCTTGGAAAACGCGCCACTGGCAGCGCCCGCCTTGGTATTCTTCAACGACAGGTAAGCTGCCGCATCCCCCTTGTCCAGCGCGCCCATCATGGATTGCAGCGCTTCGGCGAACGTGTTGAATGACGTCAGCAGATCGCCCTCGGCGGCCTTGCCAAGCGCCGTTGCCTTGGGTATCACCTTGAACGCTTCCATCTTCTTCTTGGCGTCGGCGACCAACTGCTGCACCGTACGCGAGTTTTCCGCCGCCCCGTTCGCATCCCCCGCCGCGCGCTGCGCGGCGGTGATGTCGGCGCGGATGGTCGCGCGCAACATCTGCGTGTAAGCGTCCTTGATCAGATTGCTCTGCTGAACGCTCAGGGAATCCAGGGCATTGATGGTGTCGGCGCTGGAACGCATGCTGTTCCAGCCCAGGGCGATGGCAACCAGTGCGGCCAGGGCAACTGCCAACTGAGCGAGCATCAAGCCCGTGCGCACCTTCAGATTGCTGAACATTTTCGGATAGTTCCGGTAGTCGTCCCGGCGGCGCTCGTTGGCCGCTGGAACGTAAAAGGGGGTAATACGTGTGCTATTGCCTATTCAATACACTGATCGCGTGGGCCGTCAAAAGGACTCCCAATCGTCATCCGCTGGCGGGGGCCGGCGGCTGGCAGCGGACGCGGCCGGCGCCGCATCCGTGGCGCTATCCGCGCGGGTCGCCGGACGGCGCAAGGGACGCGCGACAGTCGCCGCGGCCGGAGCGGGTTTGGGGCGAGCCACCTGCGTCTTGCGAGGCGCGGGTTTCGGAGCCGGCGTATCGCCGTCCTCCGTCGTCGCCTGCGGCATTGGCGCGGCCTGGGCCGGTTGATGTTCCTGCGCGGGCTTGGCCAACCGGGCGGCAGCCGTGGCTCGCGGCGTCGCCGGTGGGGTCGCCGGGATATTGGCCTGCGGCGCCGGCACGCGCGCCGCTGTGCGTTGCTGCGCCAGTTGGCGAGCCGGCACTTCGATGACTTCACCCGCATTGATCTTGAAGACGGCGACGGCTTCGGCCAGACGCTGCGCCTGTTCTTGCAGGGAACCCGCGGCAGCGGCCGCCTCTTCCACCAACGCTGCGTTCTGCTGCGTCACCTCATCCATCTGCGACACGGCGCGGTTGACTTGATCGATACCGCTGGACTGCTCTTCGGACGCCGCCGAGATCTCGCCCATGATGTCCGTCACGCGCTTCACCGATGCCACGATTTCCTGCATCGTCGCGCCGGCGCGTTCCACCTGCTGCGAACCGGCACCCACCTTGGACACCGAGTCCTCGATCAGGCCCTTGATTTCCTTGGCCGCTTGCGCGCTGCGCTGCGCCAGCGAACGCACTTCGCCCGCCACCACCGCAAAGCCCTTGCCCTGCTCGCCCGCACGCGCCGCTTCCACGGCCGCGTTCAGCGCCAGGATGTTCGTCTGGAACGCGATGCCGTCGATCACGGACACGATTTCCGAGATCTTGCGCGAGCTGGCAGAAATGCCCTGCATCGTGCTGACCACTTCCGACACCGCCGAACCACCGCGTTCGGCCACGTCCGACGCACTGGCTGCCAGCTGATTGGCTTGGCGCGCGTTGTCGGCGTTCTGCTTCACCGTGGAGGCCAGTTGCTCCATCGATGCGGCCGTTTCCTCCAACGAGGCGGCCTGCTGCTCCGTGCGGCTGGACAGGTCCGTGTTGCCCGCGGAAATCTCACGCGAACCCACATTGATTTCGTCCACGCCACGGCGCACCGTGGCGACCGTGCGCGTCAGGCTTTCCTGCATGCGCTTGATGGCGCCAAACAGTTGGCCGATTTCGTTGGTGCTCCGCACATCGATCCGACCCGTGAAATCACCGCCCGAGATCTTGTCGAAGTGGTCCCCCGCCTGATGCAGCGGACGCAAGACAGTACGGTTGATGAAAATCCAGCAGCCCAACGCCAGCACCAGCCCAATCGCCAGCATTGCAATGGTCACCATGCGCGAGATACGGTGATCCGTCTCCGCTTGAACCACCAATTCGTCAGTCCGTTGATCCAAGAACTGCAACACGCCATTCACCGCTTCACGGAAGGCCGTGTTGGCGGCGCTGCCGGCGTCGTTCAGGTCCAGGTATTCCTGGATTGCCATGTTCGACAGCGCAGCGGCCTGGCGCTTGTATACGTCGTCGAACTGCTTGTAGGCGGCTTCCAACTTCTCAACCAGCGCTTCAGACCCCGGCATGCGTTGCGCCTTGCGGAATTCGTCCAGCGACTTGCTGCCCTCTTGCATCAGGGCTTCGGCGCGCTTGGTCTGCGTATTCGCCTGCTCGGTCTTGCCTTGCTGCATATCCATCAGCGACGTCGCCAACAGCAGCCGGCCGCGCAGATAGGCGGCATAGGCACGATTCAATTGGGTGCCTTGATTGGAATAGGCGTCGTTAACCTGCTCGAGCTTCGCGTTGCTGGAGTTCAACCCCAACCAAGCCACGCCATTGGATATGAACATGGCGCCCGTGAAGAGCAACAGCACCAGAACGATACAGGTGCGAACTTTCAAATTGACAAACATGGAATATCCGAGCGTTAAGCAACGTGAAACAGCATTACCTACCCTGCACGCAACCACGGACGCCCCGGCCTTGGGCCAGAAGCGTCCGCAAGGGCGCAAATGGCCGCACTCAATCAGTGCGGCCGGGGATCCCGCCGCATTACTTGCGGCTGAACAGACTGGACCCCTGAATAGTCATGAACGCCGCCGACGCGGCTTGCAACGCCACCTGGCGCAGCGCAAGCTGGCTGGCGCCGGCGTAGTAATCCAGATCTTCCAGGTCGGACAAGGACTTGGAGTACGTCAGGCCCTTCTTGGTGCCCGTCGCGTCCAGCGCGTCCAACTCGTTCATGCGGGCGCCTACCGATGCGGTCACGGTCAGAACGTTGTCATAGCTGTTCGACAACTTCTTGTTCGCGGTCGCCAGGGCATTGGTCACACGAGCCGTCGCCGCCGGATCACCATTGCTCGGTGCGTCTAGGGCCGCGATCAGGTTGTCCAGCGTCGAGAACACATCCATGTCGGTGGACTGAACGCTTTCAACCTTGATGGTGTCGCCCGCCTTGGGTTCACCCGTGACCACCATCGACACACCGCCAAAATCAATCGCGGTGCCCGTGGCGTATGCCTTCGCGGGTTGGGACGGATCCGGCACCGTGACCGGGTTGCCGCCATTGGCGTCGGTCGTCGTGACACGGAAGCCCATCGCGCCCGTGGCATCCGCCTCGAAGGTCACGGTGAAATTCTTGTCCAGGTTCCCGCTGCCCGGCGTGACCGACACGGCGCTGAATTGCGCGGTGCCGGTGTTCGATGCGGGCGCCGAGGCCACATAGGCCTGCGAACCGGGGTTAGCGCGGCCGAAGACATCCACACCCAGATCGCTGGTCGACAACTGACGGCTTTGATCAACCTGGATGGTGCGTTCGCCAACCGATCCGCTGTATTGAATCTTGCCGCTGGCGTCCTTGGTGTAGGGCATCACGCTGCCATCATTGCCCGAGAACAGGTACTGGCCGCTGCCATCGGTCGTGTTGGCCAGGCCCAACAGGGCCTCGCGAGTGCTCTTGAGTGCCGTCGACAGGGTCTGACGATCACTGTCGGACAACACGCCGCCCGCCTGGATCACGCGGGTACGCGCTTCCTGCAAGGCATTCTTGACGGAATCCAGCGTGTTGCTCTCTTGGCCAAGGTTGGTATTGGCCGTCTGGCGGTTCATCGCATACGTCGAGTTGATGCTTTGCGTCTGCGCCACGCCGATCGCCAACGCCGCCGACAGCGGATCATCCGCAGGGGTCAGGTACTTGCGCCCGCTGCCCACCTGTTCGACCAGGCGGTTCATGTCGGATTCCTGAGAGAGCACGCCGCTCAGGCCGTTCGTGTACATCATCGTGGTGCTCAGGCGCATGGTGCAACTCCGAAATTCTTCTTAGTAATCACAATTCGACGGTCTGATTAGCCACGCAGACCCAACAGCGTGTCAAAGACGGTGCTGGCCACATCGATGATGCGGGCGCTGGCCTGGTACTGCTCTTGATACAACGACAGGCTTACGTATTCTTCATTCAGGTTGACGCCCGACACCGACTGCTGCGCGGCGGCGGTCTGCTTGATCAGATTGGCCTGCGCGGTAGCGGCCGATTTGGCCTGAGCCGTCTGCACGCCAACGGTGTTCACGACCTGCGCAAACATGTCCGTGGTACTCATCGTGCCGTGACCCAGCACTTTCGCGGTTTGCAGTTGCGCCAGCTTCAGTGCGTTCTTGCCGTTGGCGTCGCCGCCTTCGGCATCCGCGGCGGCAATGCGCTCTGGATCGGTGATCAGCACATTGATGTCGCGGGCGGCATCGCGCGTGGGCGACAACGTCCACTTGTCGCCGGCTTGGGGCGGCGCGTTGATCGTCAACGTCACGCCCATCTCGTTGTCCATGTTCAACGTCGCGTTGGGCGGCGTGCCGGTCGCCGGGCCGTTGTAGACCTGGGAGCCTTCCGGCATGCGCACGACTTGATAGTTCGTGCCGTCAAACGAGATTTCGTAGTCTTTCGCGTTGATGTTGGACAGGTTCGTGAACTGGCCCGAGATCTGCGCGTTGCTCTTGTTCTGGGTATTCGGCACGCCTTGCGGCGAAGCGATACTGAAGAAGTCCGTGCCCGGATTGCCGTTCTGGTCCAGACCTTGCTTGTGCTGTTCGTTGAACGACATCGCCAGGCCAACCGCCATCTGGCCCAATTGGGCCTGCATGACGTCCAGCGATGCCGAACGGAACTGCAACAAACCGCCCAGCTTGCCGCCGGTGACATCGCTGTCGGCGAGTTCGACCGACACCGTCTTGCCGGCGCCTGCCGGCAGCGTGTAGGCCAAGACCGTCCGGCTGGCATCCTTGGACGACGGCACGGCTTGCAGCGGGTAGATGGTGGAACCAGACAGCAACGCCTGGCCGCCCTTGGCCAGCGACACATTGATCTTGTCGCCTTGCTCGTAGGTGGTGATGCCGACCAGCTGGTTCAGTTCTGCCACCGCCAGATCGCGCTGGTCGAGCAGGTCATTCGGGGGGCCGTTGCCGGCCTTGCCGGTCGCCACCGAAATCTGCGTGTTCAGGTCGTCGATGCGGGCCAGGTAGCTATTGACCTGTTCCACCGTGGCCGTGATCTGCGTGTTCAGGCCTTCGCGCTGATTCTGCATTTCGGTGTAGGCCGAGCGGATCTGGGTGGTCAGGCTGTTCGCCTTGCCCAGCAAATCCTGGCGGGCGGCCGGGTCAGCAGGCTTGCTGGCCACGGCATTCATGCTGGTGAAGAAATTGGTCAGGCCCGGAGCGATGCCGACCGTGCGGTCAGCAAACAGATTGTTGACCTGGGACACCTGGTCCAGCTGCGCTTGCAGTTGGGCACCGCTGCCCTGCGCGCCGACGAGCTGCTTGTACAAGAAGCTGTCGTAGCTGCGCACGACGGTGTCAACCTGCACACCACGGCCGATGTAGCCGTTGGTGGTGGCTTGCGCGCCCGCGGTGGACGTCATGACGCGCTGGCGGTTGTAACCCACCGTGGTGGCATTGTTGATGTTGTGGCTGGTGGTGGCCAAACCCGCCTGGGCGGCGTTCAGCCCGCCCAATGCCGTTTTATACAAATTCATGCTGACAATGCCCCGTGTGTAACCGCAGCTGTTATCTCTGGATACTCCATTAACGGCAGGAGATCGTCCAAATTTAGAGTCCTTCCAACATCTGGCGGGAATTTTCCACCTTGGATGCCGCCCCACGCAGCTGACCCATGATGCCGATCAGTTTCTGCGCATAGCGCGGGTCGGTCGCGTAGCCTGCATCCTGGATCTTGCGCGCCGCATCGATCTCGTTGCGCGCCTGGGTCACGGCCTCGTAGCGCGGGCTGTTGCCGATCAGGCGGGCATAGTCCGCGAACGATTCCTCATAGGAGGCATAGGCGCGGAAGGGTTGCGTCACCTTTTTCGCCACGCCGTCTTCGTATTCGGTGGTCAACACATTGACGACCTTGCCCTTCCAGCTGGAGCCCGCCTTGATGCCGAACAGGTTGTAGCTGGTGCTGCCGTCCGCGTGCTTGATCTCGCGCTGACCCCAGCCCGACTCCAGGGCCGCCTGGCCCATGATCAGGCGCGCGGGTACGCCGCTTTGCTGCGAAGCCAGATTGGCCGCGCGCGACATCTTCGACACAAACTCCACGACATGCTCGGGCGCCCCTTCGGCGGCAGCCAGCGCGCGGTCACTGGCGCGGTTGTTGCGCATGACGTTGAGCAACGCCGAGACTTCGCGCGATCCGCCCGTGCGGAAGTCCAGATCGCCGCCCTGCCCGATCGCGCGAACCGCGTCGTCGGACACATCGGCCGGCTTGCCCTGCTGCATCTGCGCCAGGATGGACTGCGACAGTCCGATCCCGGGCGTGGCCAGGTGCAAGGCCAACTGTTCGTCCGCCATGGATTGCAGCATCTGCGTCTGCTGCGAGTCGAACAGCCCTTCCTTGGGCGTCGCCTCGCGCATGCGCTTGACCATCATTTGCAGGAACAGGGCCTCGAACTGCTTGGCAACCTGCTTCTGTTGCTCGGTGCCTTCCGGGTCCTTCTTGACGTCCCGCTTCAGGTCCGACAGGCGACCCATGTCGAACACCGAATCCTGCCGGGCCGCACCACGAGCCGCGTCGTTAGTGACTGCCATGATCAGATGATTTCCAGTTCGGCGCGCAAGGCGCCTGCGGTCTTCATGGCCTGAAGAATGGCCAGCAGGTCCTGCGGCGTGGCACCCAGTGCGTTCAGGCCCTTGACCACATCAGCCAGGTTGGCGCTGGTGCTGACGCGCTGCAAAGAACCGTTGTCCTGGCGCACTTCGATCTGGGTATTGGGCACCACCACCGTCTGGCCTTCCGTGAAAGGCGTATCCGGCTGCGACACCTGGTTTTGACGGTTGATGATGACCGACAGGTTGCCGTGCGCCACGGCGGCCTCTTCGATCATGACCGTGCGATTCATGACGACCGAACCGGTGCGGGCATTGATGATGACCTTGGCCACCGTGGGAGCACGGGCCACTTGCAGGTCTTCGACCAGCGACAGGAAGCGCGCCTGGGACGCCTGCTCCATCGGCGTGCGCACCTGCACGACACGGCCGTCCAGCGCCGTGGCCGTGCCTTGGCCGAACTTCTTGTTCAGTGCCGTCGCCACGTTCTGCGCCGTGCCGAAGTCGGTATTGTTCAGCTCGACGTGTATGTAGCCATCACGCGAAAACGTGGTGGGCACGCCGCGTTCGACAATGGCGCCCGCGCTGATGCGGCCGCCGTTCAATTGGTTGATCTGCACGCTGGAGCCACCGGCCGAAGCGCCCGCGCCGCCCACCAGGATATTGCCCTGGGCGATGGCGTAAACCTGGCTGTCGGCGCCCTTCATGGGCGTCATCAGCAAGGTGCCGCCGCGCAGGCTCTTTGCGTTGCCCATGGACGAGACCACCACGTCCAGCGTCTGGCCAGGCCGGGCGAACGCCGGCAAGGTGGTCGTGACCATGACGGCCGCCACGTTCTTCAACTGCATGTTGCTGCCGGCAGGCACGGTAATGCCCAGCTGCGACAACATATTGGTCAGGCTCTGCTGCGTGAACGGCGTCTGGCGTACCTGGTCACCGCTGCCGTCCAGGCCCACGACCAGGCCGTAACCGATCAGCTGGTTGCCACGCACGCCCTGGATCGAAGCCAGGTCCTTCAGCCGTTCGGCCTGAGCGGCGCCGGCGCCGGCCACCAATCCGACCGCCACGCAGACGCGAGCGAACAAGGACAGCAAGGCGGATATCGGAGTCGGTTGTGTCATAGTCAGAACGGCGATGCGATCAGGAAGAAGCGTTGCAGCCAGCCCATGGTCTGGACTTCGTCCATGACGCCCTTGCTGCGGTACTCGATGCGGGCGTCGGCCACCTGGGTGGACGACACGGTATTCGTGCCAGTGATGGAACGCGGATCCACCACGCCGGCAAAGCGCACATATTCGCTGCCACGGTTGATGGCGATCTGCTTTTCGCCGGCCACTTGCAGGTTGCCGTTGGACATCACGCCCACGACCGTCGTGGTGATGGTGCCGGTAAAGGCGTTGTTGGCCGTGCTGTCGCCCTTGCCCTGCGACACGTTGCCGCCCTTGGCATCCGTATTCAGGTTCGCGCCCGCCCAACTGTCCATGAAGGACGGCGCTGCGGCGATGCCGAGCGTGGCCGATCCGGTGCGGTTGGTGTTCGTCGCCACGTTCTTGGAGGCATTCGTCCGTTCGTTCAGCACGACGGTGACGATGTCGCCCACGTTGCGCGGACGGCGATCCTCGAACAAGGGGTAATTGCCGTAGGTGGTGGGCTGATAGATCGAGCCCGTGGGCTGGGCCATGGGCATCGGCGGCGGCGGCGGAGCCGCCGTGGTCGGCCCGGTCACGATGGGCTCGGGCGGAATCATGGCGCAACCGGCCACAAGCATAGCCAGGGCCGCACTGAAAACCAGGCGCAGGACAGACATGGGCATCACAGTTGCGTCAGGCGGGCCAACATCTCGTCAGACGTCTTGACGGCCTTGCTGTTCATTTCATAGGCGCGTTGAGTGGTGATCATGTTGACCAGCTCTTCCGCGACGTTCACGTTCGACGTTTCGACGTAGTTCTGCAAGATGGAGCCCGCCCCATCCACACCCGGTTGCAGCAGGTTCGCCGGACCCGATGCATCGGTTTCCAGGTAGAGGTTCTCGCCGATGCTTTGCAGGCCGGTCGGGTTGATGAACGTGGCGATCTGCAATTGCCCGATCTGCACGTTCACGCCAGCCGCACCGGGCTGCGTCACGGAAACGATGCCGTCCTTGCCGATGGAGATCGACAGCGCATTGTCCGGCACGTTCATCGGCGGCTGGATCACGTAGCCGCTGACGGTCGTCAACTGGCCGTTCTGGTCGCGTTGCAGCGCGCCGTCGCGGGTGTAACCCTGGGTGCCGTCAGGCAATTCAATTTGCAGGAAACCACGGCCCTGGATGGCGATATCCATTTCGCCGCCGGTATTGTTCAGGTTGCCTTCGGTGTGGATGCGCTCGGTGGCGGCAACGCGCGCACCCGTGCCCAATTGCAGGCCGGACGGCAGTTGCGTGGCATCGCCCACTTGCGCACCGGGTTGGCGCAAGGTCTGGTACATCAGGTCCTGGAACACGGCGCGGCCGCGCTTGAACCCGTTGGTGGAGACGTTGGCCAAGTTGTTGGAAATCACGTCCATGGAGGTCTGTTGACCTTCCAGGCCCGTTTTGGCAATCCACAACGAACGCATCATGATGAAGTACTCCTGGTGCGGCGGACTGGCCGCACGCGAAAATTGTTTAAATCAGCTTTTGAATCAAGCGCTGATGGCCAGAATGCCATTGGCGCGTTCGGCATTGCGATCCGACTGCTGAATCACCTGCATCTGCTGCTCGAAGCGGCGCGCGTTCTCGATCATGCCCACCATCGCCTTCATGGGATTGGTGTTGCTGCCTTCCAGCACGCCGGACAGCACGCGCAAGCTGGGGTCGGCGGGCGCGGGCGGCGCAGGCTGGCCGTTCACCGGCGCCAGGCGGAACACGCCATCATCGCCATGCACCAGTTGCGCATTGTTCGGATTGGCCAGCTTGATGCGGCCCAGATTCAAGATATTGTTCGGGCCGTCGCCGGCGCCGATGGCGGTGATCGTGCCGTCCGACGTGATCGTCAGCGCGGCCTGATCCGGCACGTCAATAGGGCCGCCCTGGTCGGACAGCACCGGCTGGCCCAGCGAGGTCTGCAACAAACCATTGATGCCAACCTGCAAGCTGCCTCCTCGCGTGTAGGCCTCGCCCTGCGGGGTCTGGACCGCGATCCAGCCATTCTCGCTGGACAGCGCCACGTCGAGGTCGCGGCCCGTGGTTTGCATGTTGCCCATCTCGAAACTGTTGCCGGGCGTGGACGCCACCGTCGAAACGCGCGTAGGCAGACTCACCCCGTCCGTCACCGGAACCGACCGGTACAGCGCGATCTGCTCGCGAAAGCCCGTCGTGTTCACGTTGGCCATGTTGTTGGAGAGCGCGGCCTGATGCTCAGTGATCCGCGCTGCGCCATTCATGGCGGTGTAGATGATTCTATCCATTGCCTATTCCGTCGGTGTCGTCGCTAGCCTGTACGGCTTTACTTCAGGTTCATCAGGACTTGCATGATTTCGTCCTGGGTCTTGATGGTTTGCGAATTGGCCTGATAGGTGCGCTGGGCGATGATCATGTTGACCAGCTCCTTGCTCATGTCGACGTTGGACGCTTCCGTCGCCTGGCCCACGACCTTGGACATACCGTTGGTGCCCGGCTGGCCCAGGATGGGCTGGCCGGAGGCCGCCGTCTCGGTCCAGGCGTTGTTGCCCACCGGCTGCAAGCCTTGCAGGTTGGAGAAGTCGGCCAGCACGATCGTGCCGACGATCTGCGTTTCACCGTTGGTGTAGCTGGCCACCAGGCTGCCGTCGCCGCCGATGTTGATGCCGCTGAATTCGCCGGACGTGTAGCCGTCGGGCTTGGCCACCAGCTTGTAGTTGCTGCCGTACTGGGTCGTGCCGGTGTAGTTCATGGCGATGCTCAGCGGGTCGGCCGGCGTGGTCGTGCCGCCAGGCTGGGCGAAGGTCAGCGTCACGACCGGGGCGCTGGTCAGCGCGCCTGCGTTGTTGAACGTGAACTTCTGCGGGTTGCCCCAGACGCCGCCGACTTCGGTGCTCGGCGCCATGGCTTGGCCGTCCATCGTGTAGTACACGTCATAGACGCTGCCCGACGCATCCGCCGGACGCTTGACGAAGTACTGCATGACCTGGTGCGAGTTGCCCAGCGAATCAAACACCGTCATCGGCGATGCATTCGTATAGCTGCCCGAGATCGTCGGGTCGAACGGCTTGCCGATTTCCGTGACCGCGGCCGTGTAATTCTGGTAGCCCGGGACTTGGGTGATGTCGCCCGTCGTCACGGCGCCTGCCGCGTCAACGGTGATCAGATTGGGCGCGGCGCCATAGGTGCCGGCCGGCGGCGGCGTCACCCAGGTGAGCGTGCCGGTCGCGTCGCGCGTGAAGGTGTATGGCGTGGCGGGCGAAGGCGGCGTGGTGCCGGTCAGCGTGACCGAGCCATTCACTGCCGGCGACGTGATCGTGTCGGTGGTGTAGATGACCTTGGCGTTGGCATCCAGGTTGGCGACGGTCGTGCCCGTGCCGGTTGCCTTGGGCGCCACGTTGGCGGTGGGCAGTTGCAGCTCGGTCGGATTCGCGCCGATGGCGCCGGCGGGATAACCCGTCATGCGGTAGCCCTGGGCGTTCACGATGAAGTTGTTCTTGTCGACCAGGAATTCGCCGTTGCGGGTGTACATCACCGCGCCGCTCTGGTCGGTCACGCGGAACATGCCCTTGGCGCCGTCGATCGCAATATCGTATTCACCGCCGCCGCCCTGCACGGTACCCACCGTGAAGCGCTGGCTGATTGCCGCCACCTTGACGCCCAGACCCACGCGCGAGCTGGCGTAGACGTCAGCGAACGACGCGGTTGCCGATTTGAAGCCGACAGTACCGGAGTTGGCGATGTTGTTGCCGATCACGTCCAGGTTCTGCGATGCGGCGTTCAAGCCGCTCAATCCTTGTCCGAAGCCCATGTTTTCTCTCGCTAATCTTTATCTAGTGAAGCCGTCGCGCGTGCGCCGGCGCCGATTCAAGTTCGCCCGGTTCAGGCGCCGATAACCTTACGCACGTCCAGCATGCTGGTCTGGCCGTCCAGGCCCAGATCCAGACGCAAGCCGTTAGTGGAATACGCCACGCTCTTGACCTGGCCGTAGCTCAGCACTTCCGCATTCACCTTCTTGCCGTCGCCATCGGTCGCCAGGACAGACACGGTGTACGCACCCGCTTCCATCGCCACGCCGCTGTCGTTCTTGCCGTCCCAGTTCAGGGTGTATACGCCCGTCTTCTGTTCGCCCATTTCGATCGTGCGCACGACCGCGCCATTCGCATCCGAAATACGCACCTGCACCTTCTGCGCATCGGCTTGCAGATCCAGACCGTACGGCGTGACCACGCGCTCGGCTGCGTTCTCGCCGTCCACGCCAACCTTGACCTTGGAGCCGGGGATCAGCACGCCCTTGCCGATCATCGCCACGGCGTTCATCGATTGGGACACATCGATCTGGCCGCTGATGGCCAGCATGGTGTTCTTCAGATTGTTGATGCCTTCCACCGTGGAGATCTGCGCCAGTTGCGAGGTCAGCTCGGCGTTCTGCATCGGGTTCAGCGGATCCTGGTTCTGCAACTGCGTCACCAGCAGCTTCAGGAACTGGTCCTGCAAGCCCTGCGCCGTGCTGGAGCCATTGGCGCCGGTTTGCGCGAGGCCCAGGCCGGTGGTGCTCGTGTTTTGATCGACGGTGGTCATGAGTTCACTCTGTCAAGAAATTAGGATTGACCGATGGTCAGCGTCTTCTGCATCAACGCCTTGGCGGTGTTGAGCACCTCGACGTTCGCCTGGTAGGACCGCGATGCCGCGATCATGTTGACCGTCTCGGCCACCGGATCGACGTTCGGCATGCTGACGTAGCCCTGCGCATCCGCCTGCGGATGCTTGGGGTCGTAGATCTGCTTCAAGGGCGACGGATCCTGGATGACGCCGGCCACCCGGACGCCACCGATTTCCTGCCCCAGCGCCTGACCGGCAGGCGGGTTGACCTGGAACACGACCTGGCGGGCGCGATAAGGCTGGCCGTCCGGACCCACGACGCTATCGGCGTTGGCCAGATTGCTGGCCGACACGTTCATGCGCTGCGACTGTGCGCTGAGCGCCGAACCGGCGATATCAAAAATGCTCAACAAGGACATTGCCTGTTGCTCCCTTTATGGATCAATCCTGAATGGCGGCCATCATGGTCCGGATGCGGCCGGACAGCATTTGCATGGTGCTCTGGTAATGCAAGGTGTTGTCGGCGAACTGCACGCGCTCGGTATCCATGTCCACCGTGTTGCCGTCCATGCTGGGCTGGTACGGCAGGCGATACAGCAACTCCGTCGGCCCCTGCGACACGGCCTTGGCGGGTATATGGCGTGCCGAGGTCAGCGTCAGCGACGTGTCCGACAAACGCTTGGACCCTTCCATGGCGGTCTGCATCGCGGTCTTGAAGTCAAAGTCGCGAGCCTTGTAGTTAGGCGTGTCGGCGTTGGCGATGTTCGACGACAGCACTTCCTGACGCTGCGCACGCAGCCCCAGAGCCTGCTGGTAGAACCGGAAATCTTCATTAAGCCTGTCTAGCATCGTGGCGCCTTCGTGCGTTGCAATACGGATAGAGCACGGGAATTCGGACACACCGTTATCCCATTGGATGACGGCATCATAGGGGTCGGCGGCCAAACACAATCAGCCAAATAACCCGCCATTTCTCATCCAATTCACGTATTGCCAACTGCCGCGGACTTCTACAATTCAATCATCATGAAAATCTTCGCACGCTCCCTCCGCGCGCGCGCCAGCTGCCTGATCGCCCTGGTCCTGGCCTTGCCGGGAATCGCGCAGGCCCAGGCGCAGGACGCCACCAGCCAAGCGCCCGAGGCGATTGCCGTCGTGGCGCAAAGCTATTTGCTGGACCAACTTGCCGGGCTGCCCGGGCAAGCCACGGTGGCCATCGACCCGCCGCGCGCCGAACGCCTGGCGCCCTGCGATGCCATGTCCCCATTTATGCCCTCAGGCGTGAAGATGCGTTCGAGGATGACGGTCGGCGTGCGCTGCAATGCCCCCAAACCGTGGACGACGTATGTGCAGGCCACCGTGCGGGTTCCCGGCTACTATTACGTGGCTTCGCGGATGATCGCAGCTGGCCAGGCACTGACGCCGGACGACCTTTCCCCCCGTGACGGCGATCTGGTCGCCCTTCCCCCTGGCGCCATCACCGATCCGCAGACCGTCGTCGGCATGACGGCCGCCTATCGGATCAATGCCGGCCAACCGGTGCGGGGATCGTCGTTGCGCAATGCGCAATCCGTCCTCCGGGGCTCCAACGTCCGGATCAACGCGCGCGGCAATGGCTTCGTGGTCAGCAGTGAAGGCCAGGCGCTGGACAATGCGGCACCCGGCGCCATGGTCCAGGTGCGTACGGCAAACGGCCAGGTGATCAGCGGCGTGGTGAAGAATGCGGGGCTGGTTGAAATGCAACTGTAGGCAATGTTACAAATCGCGCCACAGCATCGGACGACTTGGCCTAAAGTTCGTTCCTGCCCTGCCGTTACAGAGACATAAGTAGGCGGATCCGTCGCAAACCGACCCAGGACGCCCTGCGGAGAAAACCTTGAAAATCAATTCGACCACCAACCGGCCCATTTCGCCCGACGCCGTTGCCCAACGCCCGGATTCCGCGGTTGCGCAAGCCTATGGCGCCAGCAATGGAGGCGGCTCCAGTAGCTCGCAGGTCGCGCTGAGTTCGGCTTCGCGCAAGATGCTTGCCCTGCAAGACGGCTCGAATGACATCAACGTCGAGCGCGTGGCAGCCATTCGCGCCGCGATTGCTTCGGGCCAGTTGAAGATCGATACCGGGCGCATTGCCGACAGCCTGATCGCCAGCGCCCGCGATCTGTTGAAGTAATCCTTTCCTTTCACCGCCCTACCGCCGTAGAAGCCTGACCATGAACCCCGTTGATTCCCTCCAGTCCTGCATGCGGCAGGAAGACGCCCTGATCACCGAGTTCTCGACCGTTCTGGAAGAAGAAACCGAAGTGCTCGTGGGCCCGGGGAACGTCGGTGCGCTACAGGCCATCACCGAGCGCAAGGGGCGCATCGCCCAACAATTGGTCGATCTGAGCGAAACCCGCGATGGCCTGCTGTCCGACATCGGCTTGCCCATCGGGCACGCCGGCACCGAACAGGCCGCCGTGCTGCACCCGCAATTGTCGGGCATCTGGCAAGCGCTGCTGACCAAATCGGCATCGGCCAACGAAATCAATATGCGCAATGGCGCCTTGATCGATGTGCATCTGCGCTATACCCAGCAATCGCTGGACGCGCTGCGCAACATCAACGGCGTGGGCGTTACGTCCACCTATGACGCACAGGGCCGCGGCGCACGCGGCGCTCCGGGCCGCAAGCCGATCGTGGCGGGCTGAATCCGCTCTTCTTATAGTTATAGAGAACACCATAAAAGAAAGGCGGCGCCAAAGCGCCGCCTTTTTCTTGCCTGGCATGCTGTCGTGCAATCACGCGCCGCCGGTCATCTCCAACATTGCGAACATCTTCAGTATCGCCACGGGCAACATGCGGCCCGTCAGTTTCCGCTCTGATCCCACGATGCCCGATAAGGGGCCCCGCACCACATCCGCGGATGGCGAATGCGCCATCTGCCAGCAGGCCGCACCCAGCTGACCGGCCATCAAGGACTGACGTGCCAGCGTATGCGCGCCATCCACCGCCGGCAACGCCTGCCAGGCGTTGGCCATGTAGCGGAAGCCCGCTCGCGCCTCATCCTGCAAGACCAGCCAGCGCGCCACGGTCGCAGCGTCCGCCTGCGATGCGGGCAGATTGGTCAGACCGAACCATTGCGCGGCGATCTCGCCACTGTCCGTGTCGATCACACGAGCGCACACCAAGCGGATGGGCGCACCATTGCCCTTGCCCGGCAAGGTGATTTCCGTGCCCGACGCCCACAGCGCCAGCGGTACCCGCTTGCCGGTCTTCTCGGCCAGCAGACCTGGCATGTCGCCGGGTTGGCCCACCGGCAGATAGCCCACGCTTTTGCCGACCGCGTTCAGATTGGTCGGGCATTCGTCCTGGATCACGCGCATGCCACCCGGGCAGCGCGCCACCCACGACGCGCCTTGTCCGGTCAGCGACTGCCACAAGGCAGCCGTGCCAGCCTCCAGCATGTGGACCAGCGGCAGGCGCGGCAATTGCTCGCCCAGCCAGCGCACGCGAGCCTCCAGCGCCAAGCCGGCATCCGGCTGACCCGGCGCCGCAGGCGCGAACGAGGTCAGCATGCCGTGCGCCAACGCCAGTTGCTGCGCGGGCGCGGCCAACGCGGCGCCGCGATCGCTCATCAACAAGGAGCCCAACAACGTGCCGCCGGGCAGGCCTTCGCCCTTCATGGCAGTCTTGCCGTGCATGGCCAGCAAGTGGCGGTTGCAGGTGGCGGAGAACTCGCGGCGGACCATTGCCAGCGGCTCATCGCCCAGCGCCGACAGGCTTGCGCCCGCGCCGTCGCCGACATACTCGCGCCAGGACGCTCGGGCTTGTGCGCACGCCGGATCGTTATCCAGCATGGCGATCGTGTCATCCAGATTCTGCGCAGCCGTAATCGACGCCGACCCGCCCTGCGGACGCAGGATCGCCGAGGCCAGCAATTGGCGCCGGCGTGCCGGATCCACGGCATCAGGATCGCGCGAGGACGACACCAGCGAGGCCAGATCCGCCTCGCTGGGCGTATACAGCGCGCGCGCACGCTCGACCATAGAGAAAGCGCGGTCGATCAGCACATCGGCGCGGGCCAATTCCATGTGTTCGGGCACCTTCTGCCCGACAGACATGTAGTGGATGGGCAAGCGATGACGAATCGCCGTATCCAGCGCCGCACCCAGCCGCGTGGCTTCGTCCAGCTTGGTGATGATGCAACCAGCCACGTCCTCACCCACCCCGTTGCGGTAAGCGTGTGCCACTTCGTCCAGCGTATCGCCTTGGCTGGCGGCGTTCAGCACCAGCAGGCGCCGTACCGGCTTGCCCGCGTTGCACAGCATGGCGGCCTGCTCCGCCACCAAGCGGTCGCGCTGGCTGATGCCGGTGGTGTCGATCAGCACGATCTTGCGGTTGCCCAGCTCGGTCAGAATGCGGCGCAACTCGCCCGCATCGCGCACCGAGTGCGCCGGCACGCCCATCAGGCGGCCGTAGATCTGCAATTGTTCCAGCGCGCCGATCCGGAACAGGTCCGTCGTCAGCATCGCGACCTGATCGCGACCTTCGCGCGCCACGCACCGGGCCGCCAACTTGGCCAACGTGGTGGTCTTGCCCACCCCGGTGGGGCCGACCAGCGCGTACACGCCACCGGCCAGAAATTCGTCTTCGGACGCCACCACGGGCAAATGCGTCACCAGCTCGTTGCGCGCCCAAGCCTGGGCGGCTTCCGCCGTCATGCCGGCCGGAAGCCGTTCAACCAGCGCACGCACCAGCTTCGTGCTGAAGCCCGCATCCAATAGTCCTCGGAATAGCGCGGCGGCAGCGGGTTCACGGCCCGCCCCCTGACGGCCGCCCCACAACAGGCCGTCCATGCGGGTTTCCATGGCGCCGCGCAAGGCGCTGATCGCGTCTTGCAGACCCGCGGCGGTATCCGTGGGCAGCGCGGCGGCCGGCATCGCCGGCGGCTGGCGCAATGGCGCATCCGGCATGCGGGCCATCGACGGCGCAGCAGCGGCAGACGGGGAAACAGGCGGTGCGTAGGAGACCGGGGCCGGGGCTGCCGCCGCGTGGGCCGGCGGCACGTGGGCCGCAGGCGCGATCGGCGCGGCGTAGCCGGCAGGCGCGGGCGTGGGCGCTGGGACCACGGCGGGCGCCTGCGGAACAGACGGCCGTGCGGGTGGCAACGCGGGCAATTCCACGCGCGTCGCCACGGCGGCGGGTTGCGGCGCCGCAGGCTGAAGCGCGGTGGGATACGGCACGGCCGGCTGGGACACCGCGCTGGCGGCCGGCTCCGTCACCGTCTCGTCTTCGGGCGATGCCGACGACGCATAGGCAGATTGATAGGCCGCGATCGAGCGCGACGGCGCGTAGCCTGTTTGCGCCATGGCGGCCGGCGCCGGATGCGGTCGCTCGACGGGAATCGGAGCACCGAACGGCGAACTCGCTGGCGAACTGACCGACAACGGCGGGCGCGGCTCGGAGGCAGGCAGCGCGTGCGAGGCGGATTCTCGTTGCGGCGTCTCCGACGCCACATCGTCAAACGCGCCTTCGACAGTTGCCAGCACCTCGACACCGCCATCCACGCTGCGGTTCGACACAATCAGCGCATCCGGCCCCAACACCTGGCGCACCTGGCGCATCACTTCACGGCTATTGACGCCAAAAAAGCGGCTTATCTTCATGGCCCATTGCTCCCGCCGATCAACGCGGTCACGCGGACCATGCGTTCATCGGGTATTTCAGTATTCGACAACACGCCCAACTGCGGCAGATGGTGCCGCAAGAAACGCGACAACGGCGCACGCAGCACCGGTGATACCAGCAGCACCGGTGCGTTGCCCTGCGATTCCTGGCGCTCGACCGCGGCCTGCGTCTCGCGCAGCAAGGTGTCCGCCAAGCCGGGCTCCAGCCCGCCGCTGGTGGTCATGGCCTGCGACAGCACGCGCTCCAGCTTCACATCCAGGCCAATCACCCGTAGCTCGCCCTCGCCCGGGAACCATTGCTGTGTGATCGCACGGCCCAGCGAACGGCGGGTCAGCATGATCAATTCGTTGATATCGGGTTGCCCGCCCGCACCGGCCGCCTGCGCCGCCAGGCGCGGGCCGTGCTCGGACAGCGTATCGATGATGGTCCGCATGTCGCGGATCGGCACTTCTTCCGACAGCAAGCCTTGCAGCACCTTTTGCAGCGCGGTCAGGGACAAGGTCTTGGGCACCAGATCCTCGACCAGCTTGGGCGCATCGCGGCCGATGCGGTCCAGCAGCTGCTGCACTTCCTGGCGGCCCAGCAGGTTCGAGCCGTGGCGGTGCATCAAGTGGTTCAAGTGCGTCGCCACCACCGTGCCGGCATCCACCACGGTATAGCCCGCCACCTGGGCCTGATCACGCAGGCCGCCGTCGATCCACAGCGCGGGCAGGCCAAACGCGGGATCGGTGGTGGGGGTGCCCTTGATCTGAATGGTGACGCCGCCCGGGTCGATGGCCAGCCATTGACCCGGCATCGCCACACCGTGGCCCACTTCCACGCCCGACAACAGAATGCGGTAATCGTTGGGCTTGAGTTCCAGGTTGTCGCGGATATGCACGACGGGCGGCAAAAAGCCCACGTCCTGCGCGAATTTCTTGCGCAGGCTGCGGATGCGGTGCAGCAGTTCGCCGTTCTGGGCGTGGTCCACCAGCGGAATCAGCCGATACCCCACTTCCAGCCCCAACTGATCCACCATGGACACGTCGTCCCAACTGGCCTCGGCCGCGGCGGCTTGCGCCTGTGTGATCGCTTGAGGGGGAACCTGTTCGGCGGCCTGCGTCGCAGCCCGCCTCCGCTTGTGCAGTACCCAGCCACCCCAGCCAAGCGCGCCGGCCAGCGTCAGGAACGCGACGTGCGGCATGTTGGGGATCAAGCCCATGATGCCGATGATGCCGGCCGTCAGGAACAGCACGGCCGGGTTCGAGAACAGTTGGCTGATGATCTGCTGGCCAATGTCCTGATCGGTGGACACCCGCGACACGACCACGCCCGCAGCGGTCGAGATCACCAGTGCCGGAATCTGCGCAACCAGGCCATCGCCGATCGTCAGCAAGGTATAGACACGGGCCGATTCGCCCATCGACATGTCGTGTTGGGCCACGCCCACGATCAGACCGCCGATGATGTTGATCGCCATGATCAACAGGCCGGCGATGGCATCACCGCGCACGAACTTGCTGGCACCGTCCATCGAACCAAAGAAGTCCGATTCCTGCGAGACTTCCGCGCGGCGGCGCCGTGCCTCGTCTTCACCGATCAAGCCCGCGTTCAGATCGGCGTCAATCGCCATCTGCTTGCCGGGCATGGCGTCCAGGGTGAACCGCGCGCCCACTTCGGCGATACGGCCCGCACCCTTGGTGATGACGATGAAGTTGATGATGGTCAGGATCACGAAAACGATGATCCCCACGGCGAAATTGCCACCCACCAGGAAGTGGCCGAAGGCCTCAATCACCTTACCCGCCGCGTCCGGGCCCGTATGGCCGTTCAGCAACACCACGCGGGTCGACGCCACGTTAAGCGACAGGCGCAGCAACGTGGCAAACAGCAGCACGGCCGGAAAGGCGGCGAAGTCCAGCGGCTTGCGCGTGAACATGGCCACCAACAGAATCATCACGGACAACGCAATGTTGAAGGTGAACAGCAGGTCAAGCAGGAACGTGGGCAGGGGCAGCACCATCATGCCCAGCACCATCACGATCAGGATGGGGCCTGCCAGCAGCCGCGCATGGCCGGCCCCGCTACTCTTCAACATGGTGAGCAAAGCGCTCATTCCTTAAACTCCTTGTGCTGCGGTTGTTGCTTGCGGGTCCAGTGCGGCGGGCACGGCCAGTCTGGTCGGGGCCGTCGGTTCGACCCCCCATCCTGAACGCCACGAACGCAGCTGGAAGACCCACGCCAGCACTTCCGCCACCGCGGTATATAGCTCGCCCGGGATTTCTTGCCCGAGTTCGACGTGTTGATGCAATGCGCGCGCCAGCGGCGGCGCTTCCAATGTGGGGATGCGGTTCTCGGCGGCCAACTCGCGGATCTTGGCGGCGATCAGCCCGGTGCCCTTGGCCACCACGCGCGGAGCGCCACTCTTTTCCTCGTCGTACTTCAACGCCACGGCGTAATGCGTGGGGTTGGTCACCACGACGTCCGCCTTCGGCACTTCCGACATCATCCGGCGCCGCGCCGCCTGGCGCTGCTGCTGCCGGATCCGAGCCTTCACGTGCGGATCCCCTTCACTTTCTTTGTGTTCCTGGCGCACGTCTTCTTTCGACATGCGCAGCTTCTTCAAATGGCTCCAGATCTGCCACGGCACGTCCAGCAGCACAATCACCAGCAAGGACGCCACGATGAAGGCGCAGCAAAGCGCCACCAGCGACAGCGCCTTGATCAGCGCGGCTGACGGCGCCACGTGCATCAGGCTGAGCATGTCGTCGTGATAGCGCCAGATGACCCAGACGCCCACGCCGCCCACCAGCAGGGCCTTGGCCAGCGCCTTGACCAGTTCCACCACGGTTTGCGACGAGAACATCCGCTTCAGGCCGCCGAAGAGGCTGAGCTTGGAGAAATTCGCCTGCAAGGGCTTGCCCGAGATCACGAAGCCGCCCAGCAGCACGCTGGACAGCACGGCCACCACCGCCAACACCCCGAAAATCGGCAGAATCACCAGCAAGGCATGCCCGAAGCCATTCACGGCGACCTCAACCATCACGCCCGGATCCGTCACGATGCGTTGGTCGAATGCCAGGCCGTTATGCAGCACGCCGCTCAGGCCCTGATAAAGCGACCCTCCGCCCATCCAGATCGCCCCGACACCGGCGGCCAGCATCATGAACGTGCCCAATTCCCGGGAACGCGCAATCTGCCCCTCTTCGCGCGCCTTTTCCAGGCGCCTGGGAGAGGCGGCTTCGGATTTTTCGAGGTCGCTTTCTTCGGCCATGCTCTGCGGTGTCGTTGGGGCTCGCGGATTTTCGGATTACGAGCCGCCCGCCGAGATTCTAGGAGGCGCCGGGGCTTGGCGATAAGCCAAGAAAAGGGGGGAAAGCGGCGCTATTCCCGGATGCGCATCAGGCCGAACCGTTCGTCCCCGCCCGGTTGGCGGCCGCCGCCCCTTCCCGCGCGCCTTCAGCCCGCAGCCGCAAAGGGCTGATGCGAAGGCTGTGCGCCCTCGAGTTCGGCCTGGAATCGCATGTAGTCCAGGCCGATACGCACGGCGCCCCAGTGTTCCGGCCCTAAATACAACGGAATCGAAATATCGTTGACGATTTCGCCGGTGTCCCGCGAATAGGTCTGGAACAGCATCGATCCGGTGTTGGCCGCCAGCCGGGCACCCACGGGGTCGTTGAAGATCCGCTTGTGCCGCACTCGGGCAACATCCAGCGCGACGTCGCCCGTCGGCGCGTGGGAATACCGGCTGTTGTGCGCGGGCGCATACCCCCGGCTATCCACCAGGATCGTATAGATCGCGCCGGGCACCGCCATCAGCACACTATCCAGCAAGCGGGTCAGTGATTCGTCAATCGCCTGGTCATACCGCGTGTGGAATCGCGGCGGTTCGCTGCCAGGAATACGTTGGTAGTGCCGGTCGAACACATCCACCCCACGGCGGCGGGCATCCTCCAGCAGGTGGACGGCTGCGGCCCGGAAATCGTCGACCGCCTCGGACAGTTGATCGAACGCCGTGTCACCAGTGCGCATGTCGGCCAGCACTTCCTGCACACTTTCAGTTTGCCGTCGAATCCGGTCAATTTCGGCCGACATGCTGCCCATGCGAGCCTGGACGTCGGCGCTCAGCGCCGCGATGCGCCCGACCTCCTGGCTCATGCCGTGGTTGGTGACATCGACTTCACCAATCGCCCGCACCACCTCAGTCACCTGACCATTCATGCTGCCGAAGTCGCGCACAAAACGCTGAAAGTCGGCGCACGTCCGGTCCAACACCACCCCGGAGGCCTCCACGTCGTCGCGCAACGTGCCCGTCTGGCGTTGCGTGGTGTCCACCAGTTCCAGCATGTCGGTCGTGTGCCGGCCTATGTCGTTGGTGGCGGCGTTCACGCGCTCGGCCAGGCGGCCGACTTCGCTGGCGACCACCGCAAAGCCCCTGCCCGCGTCCCCTGCCCTTGCTGCCTCAACGCCCGCGTTCAACGCCAGCAACTGAGTCTGCAAGGCGATGTCCTTGATCAGCTTGCTGATGTCGCCCACGGAACGCGCGCGCCCGGTCAATTGGTCCACGACGTCGGTAAAGGCGGCCATTTCGCGCGTCATGCGGTCCACGCGCGCCTTCACGTCCGACAGCTCAGCCAGCGCGTGCTCCGCCGCCAGCAAATTCTGGCCCGACACCGCTGCGATCTCGCGAGCGTGGCTAGACGTGGACGTGGATAAGGCCGCGATCTGTGCGCCGCTGTCGGCCAGTGCGCCGGCCGCCCGCGCCTGCTCCTGCGCCAACAGCGAACAACGATCCGCCTGAAACTGCGTGCGCGCCGCATTCAGTGCGATTTCAATGCTGGATTGCCGCACGGTCATGATTCGCTGGCGGATCTGCCCCAGGAAGCGATGCAGCGGAAAGACTGCGGGACTGACCGACAGGGTGCGTTCCGACAGCGTGGCGTCACCACGGTTAAGCCGGCGCAACAACCCCCACATACCGCCCAGGCGGAATACGAGTCTGGCCAAGATGGAACTCCTTGTGCTGGCCCGGATCGCCTTCTATGGGCATCCGTTGCCGGGCGCGCAAGGCGCGCGCCGTGTCTCCTGCTGCAAGGCCCCGATTTTTCTTATGGCGGAAGTCTATCGATCAGGCGCCGCTTTCGCCCTTAGGGAATACGTTCATGCACAGCGACCACACCGCTGGCGCAAGATCCTGGAGGAATCCTCGCCAGCGATGTGCGGGCCGGGTCAGAAACCCAGGCTGGCCAGCAGGTCATCGACCTGATCCTGGCTGGTCACGACATCCATCTTGCCCTGCGGACTGATCTGCGGCCCGTTGAGCAGGCTGTTGGCCTCATCGCGGCGCTCTTGCGGGACGTTGTCCAGCAACACTTGCAGCAGTTCGCGTTCGATCGCGCCCACCACGTCCATCATGCGCATGATGACCTGGCCCGTCAGATCCTGGAAATCCTGCGCCATGATGATTTCCATCAGCTTGGACTGGGTCTGCTGGGTCTGCTTGGGCACATCCGCCAGGAACGCGCGCGTGTCCTCCACCAATTCGCGCGCTTCGGGCACGTCCAGCGGTTGGTCATACCATTGCTGCCAGCGGCCATCCAACTTCTGCGCGGAGCGCGACATTTGATCCTGGATCGGACCTGCCTGCTCGGTCGCGTTCAGCACCCGGTTGGCGGCCTGCTCGGTCATCTGTGCCACATACCGCAGACGATCACGCGCGTCCGGGATCGCATTGGCGGCATCCTTGATCGCCTGGTCCAGGCCCAGTTCGCGCATGCTATCGCGCAACATGCGCGTCAGCGACGCGATGCGATGGATCAGATCGGGATTTTCCGCTGCGGGTTCAACGTTTTGCGTTGTGCTCATTGCACACCTCAGCCGGCAATTTTCTCGAAGATCTTGGTGAGCTTTTCTTCCAGCGTCGCCGCAGTGAAAGGCTTGACCACGTAACCGTTCGCACCGGCCTGAGCCGCCGCGACGATGTTCTCTTTCTTGGCCTCGGCCGTCACCATCAGCACCGGCAACGACGCCAGGGCGGCGTCGGCACGGATCTGCTTGAGCATTTCCAGGCCATCAAGATTGGGCATGTTCCAGTCGGAAACGACGAATTGGAAGCCGCCGTTACGCAGCTTCTCCAACCCGATCGCGCCATCCTCGGCCTCATCCACGTTCTCGAAACCCAGCTCTTTGAGCAGGTTGCGGATAATTCGCCGCATCGTGGGGAAGTCATCCACCACCAGAATCTTCAGGCCCTTGTCTACCATCTTTCACTCCAGAAAAAATTTGCTTGAGACCGATCGAGGAATCATCCGCGTTAAACGCGGTGTCCTCGGTCGCCCAGGCGAGTCAGAATGCGTTCGCTAATCGCCGACAGCGCTACCACTTCATCCGCGGCGCCCATGGCGATGGCCTCACGGGGCATGCCGAACACCACGCAGCTGGCTTCGTCTTGCGCGATCGTGTGCGCCCCGGCCCGGTGCATGGCCAGCATGCCGGAGGCGCCGTCCTTGCCCATGCCCGTCAGAATGACGCCAATGGCGTTCTTGCCTGCGGCGACGGCGGCGGAATTGAACAACACGTCCACCGAAGGACGGTGGCGGTTGACGGGTTCACTGGCTTCAAGCTCGATCACATAGTTGGCGCCGCTACGGCCCAGACGCATGTGGGTGTCGCCACCCGGCGCCAGGTAAACGTGGCCCGGCAGCACCCGGTCACCGTGGACCGCCTCACGCACCGTCACGGCGCACAGGGCATCCAGGCGCTGCGCGAACGACCGCGTGAAACCCGCAGGCATGTGCTGCGTGATCAGAATGGCCGGGCTGTCCGGCGGCAACGGTTGCAGGACTTCGCGGATGGCCTCGGTGCCGCCCGTGGAGGCGCCCACGATTACCAGCTTTTCCGAACTGGACAGCGGCCGGCGCAGCATTGGCGCGGGCGCCGACTGCGGCGCATGCGGCGTGGGTGCACGCAGCTTGGCGCGCGCGGCGGCACGGATCTTGTCCGCGATGATTTCGGTGTATTCCAGCAAGCCATCGCGAATGCCCAGCTTGGGCTTGGTCACGAAATCGATGGCGCCCAATTCCAGCGCGCGCAAGGTGATTTCACCGCCACGCTCGGTCAAGGACGACACCATCACGACCGGCATCGGCCGCAGGCGCATCAGCTTTTCCAGAAAATCCAGCCCGTCCATGCGGGGCATTTCCACGTCCAGCGTCAGCACGTCAGGATTGTGGCGCTTGATCAGTTCGCGCGCCACCAATGGGTCCGGCGCGGTCGCGACCACTTCCATGTCCGGCTGGCTATTGATGATCTCCGTCATCAGTCCGCGCACCAGCGCGGAGTCGTCCACACACAAAACGCTTATTTTTTTCATTGCTTGCTGCCTCGGCCTGTTCAGGCCTTACTCGCGCATTCGTAAACCGTCTGCCCGCGCAGACGAAAATCCCTGCTGATGTAGGTGAAGTTCTCGGAGTGCCCGGCAAACAGCAGGCCGCCCGGCTTGAGCAGCGGCACAAAGCGCTCCAGAATCTTCGCCTGCGTCGGCTTGTCGAAATAGATCATGACGTTGCGGCAGAAGATCACGTCGAACTTCTCGTTGATCGCCCAGGAAGGCGCCAACAAATTCAAGGTGTCGTACCGCACCATGTCGGCGATTTCGGGACGCACCCGGACCTGGCCCGCATTCGCGCCACGGCCCTTGAGGAAGAAGCGGCGCAGGCGCTCGTCTTCCATCTTCGCCACGCGCTCGGCCGGATACACCGCCGCCCGCGCCCGGTTCAACACATTGGTGTCGATATCGGTTGCGAACACCGTGCTGGTATTGGCGCGCGGACCCAGTGCCTCGACAAGCGTCATGGCGATCGAATACGGCTCTTCCCCAGTGGAAGCGGCACAGCACCACACCGATACCGGTCCACCGCGCTTTTGCGCAAAATCGGCCAGAATCGGAAAGTGGTGCGACTCTCGGAAAAACGCCGTCAGGTTGGTCGTCAGCGCGTTGACAAAGTCTTCCCACTCGGCCGCGTCAGGTTCATTTTCCAGCTGATCCAGATAGCTGCCGAAATCCTGCCGGCCCAATGCCCGCAGCCGCCTGGCCAGGCGGCTGTAGACCATCTCACGCTTGTGCGTACCCAGCGAAATGCCGGCGCGCGCGTGGATCATCTTGCGCACGCGGGAAAAGTCCGCGTCGCGAAAGTCGAATTGGCGGTCCACCGGAATGGACGGCGCCGAAGTTGCCGCGGTTGCCACAGCGATCCTCAGTGCCCAAGCGCAAACGCATCAGGCGCTTGCAATCGGGAGTCGTCATCGGACGAACGCACGGAAGACAGGCGATGCGCCGGCACTTCGATGACTTCGCCCGCATTGATCTTGAAGACAGCGACGGCTTCGGCCAGACGCTGCGCCTGTTCTTGCAGGGAGCCCGCGGCAGCGGCCGCTTCTTCCACCAACGCCGCGTTCTGCTGCGTCACCTCATCCATCTGCGACACGGCGCGATTGACTTGATCGATGCCGCTGGACTGTTCTTCGGACGCCGCCGAGATCTCGCCCATGATGTCCGTCACGCGCTTCACCGATGCCACGATTTCCTGCATCGTCGCGCCGGCGCGTTCCACTTGTTGCGAACCCGCGCCCACCTTCGTCACCGAGTCTTCGATCAGGCCCTTGATTTCCTTGGCCGCTTGCGCGCTGCGCTGCGCCAGCGAACGCACTTCGCCCGCCACCACCGCAAAGCCCTTGCCCTGCTCGCCCGCACGCGCCGCTTCCACGGCCGCGTTCAGCGCCAGGATGTTCGTCTGGAAGGCGATGCCGTCGATCACGGACACGATTTCGGAAATCTTGCGCGAACTGGTGGAAATGCCGTGCATGGTGTTGACCACTTCCGACACCGCTGAACCACCACGCTCGGCCACGTCCGATGCACTGGCCGCCAATTGATTCGCCTGGCGCGCATTGTCGGCGTTCTGCTTCACCGTGGACGCCAGTTGTTCCATCGACGCAGCCGTTTCCTCCAGGGAAGCCGCCTGCTGCTCGGTTCGACTGGACAGATCCGTGTTGCCTGCCGCGATTTCATGCGACCCGACATTGATTTCGTCCACGCCGCGACGCACCGTCGCCACCGTGCGCGTCAAGCTTTCCTGCATGCGCTTGAGCGCCGCGAACAGCTGGCCAATTTCGTTGGTGTTGCGCACGTCCACACGGGCGGTCAGGTCACCCCCAGCGATGCGGTCAAAGTGGTGGCCGGCTTCCTTCAGCGGCAGCAGCACGCGGCGACGCAGGAAGACATAGGTCGCGAACACCAGCAGCGCGGCGATCAAGCCGCCCGCGCCAACGGCGATCAACACGAACTGGTAGCGCACCTGGGCGACCTCATGCGCATCCAGCATCTTGCTGGCACGCCAGAAATCGAAGCCTTCGACGGCCCGGGCAAATCGGCCTTCCAGCGCGTCCTGCACCGTCTGGACTTGCTTTTGGAAGGCCGGCATGTCGGCCTTTTCCAGCGCGGCGGCAAGCGGCGTCAGCCCTTGCTGCACCAGCGCGCCATACGACGCTTCGATCTCTTTCAGCGCCTCGACCGCCTCCGCAGGCTGCGGCAGGGTCTTGTAGTACTCAAACTCAGCCTGGCCCTTGTTCATGGACGCCTTGGCGCGCTCCAGCAGGCCGGTCGCCTCTGAAGACAGCCCTTGCGTCAGCAAGGTTGCCTGGCCGACGTTGTTCACGATGTCCGCGTAGTTGGCGGCCGCAGCCCGGCCCAGGCCGTTCATGGAATCCTTGTAGCTGGACACCACGCGGCCCACCGCGTCGTCCAGTTCCTGGGATTGCTTGATTTCAGCCAGAGTCCCGTTGCTGATCCGCAGGGACAGCACGCCGAGCGCCGCCCCGATCACCAACATGAATGAGAAGAACGCCAGCACCCACAACAGGCTGCTGCGTATCGTCATGTTCGCGAAAAACTTGCGCATCACAAGAACCATCCCTTGACTGCAATCGTTAAAGGAAAGCGCCACATCGGATTGAATATGGCGCCTCTACCCCGCTTTCCGGCCAAACTCCGATCAGGAGGCGGCCTTCTCCACCAGCGCCATTTCATCGCTGGTCATCATTTTTTCGATATCCACCAGGATCAGCATGCGCTCATCCACCGTGCCCAGCCCGGTCAGGTATTCGGTGGACAGCGTGGCGCCGAACTCAGGCGCCGGACGGATCTGGCCCGCGTTGAGCATCAGCACGTCAGACACGCCGTCAACCACGATGCCCACCACGCGGCGGTCCAGGTTCAGGATGATCACAACGGTCTGTTCGTTGTATTCAACACGGTTCAGGTTGAACTTGATGCGCAGGTCGACGATCGGAACGATGATGCCGCGCAGATTCGTCACGCCCTTGATGAACGACGGGACGTTGGCGATGCGGGTCACCGCGTCGGCGTCGTAGCCACGGATTTCCTGCACTTTCAGGATGTCGATGCCGTACTCTTCGTCGCCCAGCGTGAAGACGAGGAATTCGCTGCCGACATCTTCATTGCGCGCGGATTGCGCTTGCGGTTTGGCTGCCATGATTTTTTAGTGCTCCATCAATTCAGAACGGCTTCGGGCTGCGACCAACGCTCACGGTTGGCGCGCGCAAGCGCAAATACATCGACAATCAACGCAACGCTGCCATCACCCAGGATGGTGGCGGCGGAGATGCCGGGGACCTTGCGGTAATTCGACTCAAGATTCTTGACCACCACCTGGTGCTGCCCGATCAGGTGATCGACCAACAGCGCGAAGCGGCGGTCTTCGGCCTGCATGATCACCGCGATGGCCTGCGTGGGATCGGCCTGCGCCCCGCCCACCGAGAACACGCGGTGCATTTCAACCAGCGGCAGGTATTCGCCGCGCACGTGCATCACGCGCTCGTTGCCCGCCACCGAATAGATCTGGTCGTTGGTGGGCTGAAGCGATTCCGTCACATGATTCAGCGGCAGGATGAAGGTTTCTTCGCCCACGCGCACCGACATGCCGTCCAGAATGGCCAGCGTCAGCGGCAACACGATGCGCGTCGTGGTGCCGTTGCCCGGTTCGCACGACAACTGCACGTGGCCGCCCATGTCCTGGATGTTCCGGCGCACCACGTCCATGCCAACCCCGCGGCCGGAAATGTCCGTGACCTTTTCGGCCGTGGAGAAGCCCGGCGCGAAAATCAGCTGCCAGATTTCGTCGTCCGGCGAATTCTCGTTGACCGGCAAGCCCTGGGCGATCGCCTTCTTCAGGATCTTGTCCCGATTCAGGCCGCCGCCATCGTCGCTGACCTCGATCACGATGTTGCCGCCATTGTGCTGGGCGGACAACACCAACTGGCCCACCGGATCCTTGCCCGCGGCCACGCGCTTTTCGGGCGTTTCGATGCCATGGTCCAGGCTGTTGCGCACCAGGTGCGTCAGCGGGTCGATGATGCGTTCGATCAGGCTCTTGTCCAGCTCGGTCGCACGGCCGTAGGTTTGCAGTTCGATCTGCTTGCCCATCTTGCTGGCGATGTCGCGCACCAGACGGGGAAAGCGGCTGAACACGTAGTCCATCGGCATCATGCGGATGGACATCACCGCTTCTTGCAGATCGCGGGCGTTGCGTTCCAGCTGTTCCATGCCGTTCAGCAGACGGTCGTGCAGAACCGGGTCCAGCGTGGAGGCCGTCTGCGCCAGCATGGCTTGCGTAATGACCAGCTCGCCCACCAGGTTGATGACCTGATCGACTTTCTCCACGCCCACGCGAATCGAGGTGGACTCCTTGTCGGCATGCGCAGGCGCCGCCGGACGGGAGGCACGGGCCGCCGCCTGAGTGATCGCTTCGGCGGCAGCCGCCGATTCCGCCACCACGGGCGCAGGCGCCACAGGGGCCACCACCGGGGCAGGCTCGGCCGCGACCGGTGCCGGGGCTTCGCCCGCCGGTGCCGCTTCGCGGCTGATGTTCAGTTGGTCACCGTCAACGATGAAGCAGCACACGGCCTCGATGTCGTCCGGCGTGCAGGTGCTATCCACCCACACCGTCAGGACGCCATCGGCGCGTTCGCTGGCCTTGACCGTACCCAGGTTGCCCATTTCCTCAAGCAAGGACGCCGCGTCCTTGTCGGACACCTTGGTGATCCGGACCTTGAGCGGCAGATTGCCGGCGTCGGCCGCCTGTTGCACGGGCGCGGGCGCCGGAACGGGCGCCGCCACCACCGGCGCGGGGGCCGGCGCCGCGGCGGCAGGATCCTTATGCTCCAGCGCCAACTGCCTCAATACCGCGCAGATACGCTCAAACACGGCTTCATCGGGCTCTTCGGAGGCCCGATAGGCATCCAGTTGGCTTTTGAGCACGTCTTTCGTTTCCAAGAAGATATCAATCATGTCCGTGCGCAGCGCCATTTCGCCGCGACGGATTGCGTCCAGAAGGTTTTCAAGCAAGTGGGTGGTGCCGGCCAACTGCGTGAAACAGCCGAATGTCGCCGCGCCCCCCTTGATCGAGTGGGCGGCACGGAAGATGGCGTTGAGCTGTTCGATGTCGGGCGCACCCACATCCAGCTCAAGCAGCAACTGCTCCATCTGCGCGAGCAGCTCATCCGCCTCGTCGAAAAAGGTCTCGTAAAACTGACTGAGGTCCAAACCAGCACTCATGACCCGTACGCCTTCTTAAATGAACCTGCTTTAAGCACCGGCCTGCTCGTCGAGCAGCTCGGTCGCCAATTCCACCAGCACATCGGGGTCGACCGGCTTGGACAGCCAGCCACAAACGCCCAAATCCCGAGCGGCCATCTTGCTATCCACATCGTCCTCGGTCGTCAGCACCAGCACCGGCACATCCAAGTACTGATCCTGCTCGCGCAGGCCTTGAATCAATTCCAGCCCGCCCATGACCGGCATGTTCCAGTCGCTCACCACGAGATCCACCGGGTGGTTCTTGGCCACTTCCAGCGCTTCCTGGCCATTGCCAGCCGTCAGTACCTTCCATCCCGCGCCCGTCAGCGTCGCCTGCACGATCATCCGCATCGTCGCCGAATCGTCCGCCACCAGAATCGTTGCCGCCATTGCTATCGAACCCCTTCAGCGGGCGGCGCATTCGCCGCTTCGCCTTGTTTGGTTGCCGTCCCGGCCTGGGCGGCGGCTTGCACCGCCTCCACGGCCGTCCCCACCTCGCGGGCATCCTTCGCGCTTACGTCCGCAGCGGCGGCGTTCTCGTTTTCGATGCGCCGCTGGGTGCTCTGATTGAGCACCACGAGGCTGATACGTCTATTAACGGCTGCATACGGATCATCTTTAACCAGGCTCATGCTGGAAGACAGGCCCTGGATGCGCATGACCTTGCTTTCGCTCATGCCACCGGCCACCAATTCCTGGCGGGAAGCGTTCGCGCGGTCGGCCGAGAGCTCCCAATTGCTATAGGCGCGTTCGCCGCGCGCGTACTGCGAGGCGTCCGTGTGACCCGAAATGCTGACCTTGTTCGGCAGTTCATTCAGCACCGGCCCCAATTCCCGCAGGATGTCGCGCATATAGGGCTGCACTTCCGCACGGCCGGTCGCGAACATCGGGCGGTTCTGATTGTCGATGATCTGGATGCGCAGGCCTTCGGTCGTCAGGTCAATCAGCAATTGCGGCCTGAAACTCTTCAGGACCGGGCTGGTATCGATGACGTTCTCGAGGCGCTTCTTCAGGTTTTCCAGGCGGTGCTGCTCGCGGCGTTCCGCGTCGCCCATGGGCTGGGCTTCCACCCGATTGCCCTGTGCGCGTCGCACATCGCCTTCGCTGCGCAGGGGGTCGCGACCGCCGCCCGGCACCGCACTGGTTTCCGCCGAACTGCTGGGCCCGCCCGTGATCGCCACGCGCAACGGCATGCGGAAATACTCTGCGATGCCCTTGAGTTCTTCGCGCGGCACGATGCTGATCAGCCACATCACCAGGAAGAACGCCATCATCGCCGTGATGAAGTCGGCGTAGGCAATTTTCCAGCTGCCGCCGTGGTGCCCGCCGCCCTTGACCTTCTTGCGGCGGATCACCACACGGTGGTTGTTTACCGTGCTCATGGCCCGCTCCGTCAGGCCTTGCCGGTTGCTGTCGACTTGGTTTGCCGGACGTGTTCTTCCAGTTCACCGAAGGTCGGACGCACGGACGAGAACAGCACCTTGCGGCCGAACTCCACCGCCAATTGGGGCGGGTAGCCGTTCATGCTGGCCAGCAACGTGGTCTTGATGCATTCCAGCACCTTCATGGCTTCATCCGTGCGGCGCTCGACACGCGAAGCCAGCGGCCCCACGAAACCGTAGGCCAGCAAAATGCCCAGGAAGGTACCGACCATGGCCTTGGAAATCAGGTCGCCCAGGATCGCCGGCGGCTGGTCAACGGCGGCCAGCGCCTTGATCACGCCCAGCACCGCGGCGACGATGCCGAAAGCCGGCAGGCCGTCGGCCATCTGGTGCAAGGCATGCGCCGGCACTTCGCGTTCATGGCGGTAGGTTTCGATTTCCTCGTCCATGAGCGTTTCGATTTCAAACGAGCTCATGTTGCCGCTAATCATGATGCGCAGGTAGTCCGTGATGAACTCCATGAGCTTCGCGTCTTTGGCGATGCGGGGATATTCGCTGAAGATCGGGCTGGAGGCCGGATCCTCGATATGCGATTCGATGGCCATCAGGCCTTCGCGGCGCGCTTTGTTCAGCAGTACATACAGGAGCGCCATCAGCTCCATATAGACGTCCTTGCCGTAACGCGAGCTTTTCAGCGCGTCAGGCAAGGCCTTCTTCACCAGCAGCAGCGACTTTTTGCTGTTGCCGGCAAGGAAAGCCCCAAAGGCCGCACCGAAAATCAGCGTCAGCTCGAAGGGCTGGTAAAGCGCGCCCAAATGGCCGCCCAGCGCTATGAAGCTACCGACGACCGACACGATCACCACGAGAAAACCGATAACAATCAACACATCAGGCCCCTGCCAACGAAGTCTAAAACTGGCGTCAATGATCCCCTGTCCCCCCCAACCCAAAAAGGCGGGTTACGGGGAGTTTTCCAGGGCTATTGATGTATTTGGATGTAGCCGGCCAAGCGCGGCCGGGCTAGGCGCGAACCGCCGGGCGCGACCGAGTCGCCGCAGCCGGCAGGACGAATCGATCAAGGCCGGGCAGCGTCGACGGCGGGCGCCGGACGGTTGCCTGCGCGTGCCTTGGCCGCCGCGCGCGTCTTGCCGGCGCGAGGTGGCGGACGGCAGATCGCGCACACGAAGTCCGATTGCGGATCGTGGGCGTGGGCAATGAAATGGCCGCCGCACTGGCGGCAGGCGGAGAGTTGCAGCATGCCGCTATCGAAAAAGCGCACCAGCATCCAGGCCCGGGTGAAGCTCAGGACGGGCTCGGTGCTTTCCGCGGCATCCAGGCCCGCGTTCTCAAGATAGAGGCGGTAAGCGTCAATGATGGCGCGTATGCCCTTGCTGCTGGTACGCGCATTCAGGAACGAATACACGTTGTAAAACAGCGAGGAATGGATATTCGGCAGCCAGGTCATGAACCAATCGACCGAAAAAGGCAGCATGCCCTTGGGTGGCGAGCAACCGCGAATTTCGCGATACAAGCGTGCCAGACGGTCGTGGCTAAGGCTGGTTTCAGCCTCAAGCACCTGCAACCGTGCCCCTAGAGTGATCATGGAGCTGGCAAGCAAGATGTCGTCCGCTTCCTGAGAAACGCTTTTCGAGGCCATTGCGCATTATCCGATGTAGGTGCGAGCGGCCGTCAGGCCAGTTCTTCGACAGGTTGCTTGGCCAGCAGGATTGTTGCGTGGGCTTGTTGCAACGCACCACCCAATACGTCATGGGTCAGCGCCGACAACAGGCTGTAATCGTCAAAGCGGAACCGGCACAGCAGCGAGCTGGAGCTGGCCAGCTTCACCAATTGAGCTGGCGACAGTCGCATCAGGATGTCAGCAACTTCGTTGCTGAACCCCAAACGGAACATCGATGCAGCATAGTCATCACGCAACATACGTTGCGCAAGTAACAGATATGACAGATTCACTTCGCGAATATCTGCCAGCAATGAATTTTCGACTTGTTGCACGCCCTACTCCCTATCCCTATCCCACCCACGGGGCTCGATAACCAAAAGCGCCGGCAACCCGAATTGCCTGGCGGCTTGCTGCATCCTGTTTTAATGCGAAATGTATCATTTGTTCGCAATTTAAGTAAAATTTACCACAGGTGATGTCATTTTCTATGACTTATATGACAAATCTTTGTTGATATTGCGCAACTTGTTAAAACAGACACACATTGACATAGAAATTCGTGAGGAATTTACGTCAATTTGCCAAATAAGCATTCAAAACATTGCGTACTTCGAGGAATGAAATGTTGCGCAGTCCCGACAATGACACCTTGCCGATCACTTAATTGCTAGCTTTAGCGAAGCCGCGCGTTTGTCGACAATGTCGCAAATTGACAACGTCCGACAATGCGTCACGATGGACACCGCCTGACATTCCCGCAATGCCCCACGCAGATGACAGCTTGGTCGAATATGCCCCGCTAGTGCGGAAGCTGGCCCTGCAATTGCTCGCCCGGCTACCCGCCAGCGTTGAGCTTGACGACCTGATACAGGCCGGCATGATCGGTCTGCTCGACGCCGTAAGGCGCTATCAGGAAACGGCAGACGCCCAATTCGAGACCTACGCCACGACCCGGATTCGTGGCGCGATGCTGGACGAACTCCGCGGCCAGGATTGGCTGCCGCGCAGCGTCCGGGCCAAGGCACGCAAGATTGAACAAGCCATCCAGCAACTGGAGCAGCGGCTGATGCGCGCGCCCAGCGAGGCCGAGATCGCCCATCAGCTGGATATTCCGCTGAACGAATATCAGACGCTGCTGCATGACGCCCAGGGCGTGCAGATCGTGCATTACGAGGATTTCACGACTGAACCCGATTCAGCCTCCGGGCAGTCCGACTGGACCGCAACCCTGAATCACGGCTCGGCAGGCGGCAATCCGCTGGACGCGCTGCTGGCAGGCGACTTCCGTCAAGCGCTGATCCATGCCATCGATACCCTGCCCGACCGCGAAAAGCTGTTGCTGTCGCTTTGTTACGAGCAGGGCCTGAACCTGAAGGAAATCGGCGCGATCATGAATGTGACCGAAGCGCGGGTGTGCCAGCTGCGTTCACAGGCCACGGCGCGCATCCGCGCCAAGCTGAAGGACCAGGCCTGGCAGGAACTGCCGCAAGAGGGGCAGATTGCGCAGATCATCTAGCCTACCTATATAGAGATCACCCGAGAGGGATCTTTTCAAGCAGTGAAGAGAACGGGCGCCCAGGGCGCCCGTTCTCATTTCCACGCCCAAACGCGGCGCTCGCAGCCGTAACGATGCCCCCGTTGGAGTTCTCGCCGGATACAACAATAAATACGACTTTCGTGAAATAGGGCTAAAGAATGATTTGGGACTGCCGTAATCCTGGCAACGGAGAGATTCCTAGACACCAAGTCGACGAACTTTCCCGTTAACACCAGTGGGCGGCGTCGCTGCCCGGTTTGAAGAAGCCTTTCTCTCTTGGGAGCACCAACATGGCTGCCGTTATCAATACCAACTACCTCTCGATGGTTGCTCAAAACAACCTGAACAAGTCGCAATCGAGCCTGGGCAGCGCTATTGAGCGCCTGTCGTCGGGCCTGCGCATCAACAGCGCCAAGGACGACGCCGCTGGCCAAGCCATCGCCAACCGCTTCACCGCGAACGTCAAGGGCCTGACCCAAGCCGCCCGTAACGCCAACGACGGCATCTCGATCGCTCAAACGACCGAAGGCGCGCTGAACGAAATCAACAACAACCTGCAACGTGTTCGCCAACTGTCGGTTCAAGCCGCCAGCGGCACGAACTCGCCGACCGACCTGGATTCGATCCAATCGGAAATCAAGCAGCGCCTGGACGAAATCGACCGCGTGTCGGCTCAAACCCAGTTCAACGGCGTGAACGTTCTGGCCAAGGACAACAAGCTGACGATCCAAGTTGGCGCCAACGACGGCGAAACCATCACGATCGACCTGAAGGAAGTCACCGCTGACACCCTGGGTTTGACGGGCTTCAATGTATCAGGCCCGAAGGGCACGACTCTCGGCGCCGTCAACGGCGCAGCCCTTCAAAAAGCCTACGGTTCGAGCACCTCCGTTACCAGCACGTCCGTTACGGAAGGCTCGGCTGGTGATTTGGCGGGCCGTCTGGGCGTTAACACAGCAAACGTGACGATCGCCAGCAGCGCCGTTCAGGATGACAATGGCAACTGGTTTGTCGGTGTTCAGGTCAACGCGACGGACGCAACCGAGTCGAGCAACCTCAAGGCAAAGGGCTTCGATGTCGCCAGCGGCGCGACCGGCCAATACTATGTTGCATTGAATCCGAAGGACGCTGACACCTCCACCGCCGCAGCAACCTTCACGCTGGATCCTGCAGATCTGCCGCTTACGAGCCTGACCAAGGGTTCGACCGCTGACCCGCTGGCCAAGCTCGACGCCGCTCTGCAGAACATCGACTCGCAGCGTAGCTCGCTGGGTGCGATTCAGAACCGCTTTGAATCGACCGTTGCCAACCTGAACAACACGATCAACAACCTGTCCGCCGCTCGTTCGCGCATCGAAGATGCCGACTACGCAACGGAAGTGTCGAACATGACCAAGGCACAGATCCTGCAACAGGCTGGTACCTCGGTTCTGGCCCAAGCCAACCAAGTGCCGCAAACGGTTCTGTCGCTGCTGCGTTAATTCCAGCACGCAGGCCATCGGCGTGGAGACGGAAAGCCGTATCTTCCTTCTCCACCGCCGACGCAGTATCGAAAACCAGCCCTCGGGCTGGTTTTTTTTCATCCTTCCCCCATACCTCGGCCTGCCTGCCGAGCAGGCATGAAAAAGGGGCGAAAATCATTCCGCCCCGCTTGGCCTCGCCCTCTTGCCGCATGCTTGATGCGGCGGAACAGTTAGACCGTTGCTGCCACCACCCCCTGCGCCACCAGCGCGGCAACCGCCGCAGGATTGTCATTGATCAGGTCATGCCCACCGCGCACGCGCTCAACGCGGCATCCCAGATCCTTCAAGCGCGCCAGGTCGCCATCATCCAGGCAACACGGAACCGGCGGTAGCTTGCGTTGTGGCGCCATCGGCACATCGCCCGTCACGACCAGAACCGGTTGATCGATGCCATCCAGCAAATGCCAGTACTCCCGCTCGACCGCGGCTGTTGGCGTAACGCCGTAGATGTCCAACGCAAAACTGCGCAGATAGCGGTCATCAGGCCGGCCAGCGATGGCACCACGCAGGAATGCGTGGTTGTGCCAAAGCTTCTGGGCGCTGAATGGCGTATCCAGCAACACCAGCGCCTTGCACAGTGGAGTGCGCCGTGCAAGGGCCAGGCCGACGCTGCCACCAAAAGACGCGCCGATCACGCCGAACCCCTCGGGCAAGGCGGTCAGCAACGCGGGCAACAGCTCATCAGCGAAGCTTTCCACCGACATGTGCGTCGGTGCCGTGCTATTGCCGCAACCCGGCAGATCGACAAATAGCAGATTCGCATCCGGCAGGTGTTTTTCGATGCCTTGCACCGTTGCAATGCTGCCCAGCGATCCGTGCAATACCACCCAGGCAGGACGGCCCGCGCTCCAGTTCGCCGAACGGCGGGCTCGCACCAGGCCTGTACGACCTTGCAGCATCTCGAACGGCGCGCTGACTTCGCCACGCAAACGCGCGTGCCAGGCATCGCGGCCATGCTCCAGCGCATCCAGGGCTTCCGGCGTGCCGCGCATGATGTCGCGCGCGTGACGCTCGATGATGTCCTTGGGCCAATCCCACCACCGCAAGGCCAGCAGGCGCTCCGAGACGGCCTCGTCAAAGCGGCGGCGGCGAAATTGCGCGGGGTTTCCTGCCCAGATTTCATAGTGGCCGACATCGCGTGATACGACCGCGCCCGCGCCGATCACCGCGCCGGTGCCAATCGTGACGCCGGACATGATCTTGGCGCCAGCGCCGATCCAGACATCATGCCCAATGGACACACCACCGCGGGTGCTAGAGTAATCAGAGATATCTTTGGTTGCCGCAAACAGAGTGCCGAAATGCGGTGCCGAAAACGGATAAATCGTATAGGTATCCTGTCGGTGGTAGGCACCCAGAATGATCTCCACCTCGTGCCCAATCGTGCAAAAGTTGCCAATGGACAAGCGTGCCGGTTCGTGCGGCTGATTGTGGGGAAAGACGGAAGGAACGCCATAGGAATAATCGCCGATACTGTAGACCTCAGGGTCTGACAAGCCCAGCGCAGTAAACATCAGCCCGCGCACGCCATGCTCCAGCGCCATGCTGAGATGGCGCGCGCCCTGGTGGGCTGGCCGCGCAGCGTATATCTGGCGGCTGATGTGCTCCGCCTCGGCGCGCCTACCCTCACTCCAATGCCGCACGGCCAGCACAAACGCTTCGTTCAGGCCCATAATTTTAGAACTGGCAGCCCCTTGGCCACCCTTCGCCGACGATGTCATGCAATCACTCCAGGATTATTTAGTGCACTTATTCTTACGATATCGCAACACCGCAGCCGGGTTGCCGCCGATCACCGCGTATTCAGGCCAGGCGCCGCGCAGGACCGTGCCGGCCGCCACGACGCAGCCGCGCCGCAGGATGCAACCATCCAATAGCACGCAGTTGGCGCCGATCCAGCAATCGTCTTCGATGAGGATTCCGCCCTTGCTGGGCATGAAGCGCTGTTCGATGATGGTCTTGTCGCGGTTGCGGTATTCGTGATTGGTTGGCGCCAGAGTCGTGTTGGCCGCAATCAGCGTGCCGCGGCCGATACGAATTCCATTGCCCGAATAGATCACGACGCCCGAGTTCAGATAGACCTGATCGCCGACATGCACATCGCCGTCGCCCCCCGCGAATTTGATCTTCACGAAGCTATCGATGGTGACGTGGTCGCCAATCACCACGGCATTGCCGCGCACCGAGCGTTCGATGTCGGCCAACGGAGAGATCTTGGCCAGCGTGGAAATCCGGTTCATGCCTTGTGCTCCATCAGATGCGCCAACGTCTGGCTCAAGAACGCAGCCATCGCGGCAAGCTCGTCTCCTCGGCGAGGGGGCAAGGATAGGGATTGGAACTGATAGTTTGGCGCCGGGACTTCCTTGGCATCGCCGCATTGCACCGGAACATGCCGGCCCAAGAGCGCGCCAGCCTGGGCCGCCGCCAATTCCGCCACATCCCGAATGCGCCAGTCGGCACCCGCCACATGCACCACGCCGCTTGCCTGTTCCTGCAAGCGTGCGGCCACCACGCTGGCGAAATGCGCCACGTCCAGATAGTTGCGCACGGCCAACCCCTGGCCGTGCAAGACGATCTGGCCATTGGCCACGGCTTGGCGGCAGAAATCGAAGGGAGCCAGCGTCCAGCGGTCGAAACCGTTCCAGGACGCCGGTGCGCCATACAGATTGGCAGGCCGCAGGATATCGACCGATGCGCCCGTGGCGCGCGCCGCCCACTCAAACAGTTGTTCGGCCTGAAGATGGGTCAATCCATAGTCATTGGCAGGCACCGGTGGCGTGGACTCGTCCAGCAGCCCGGCCGGGCTGCCGTACACATGAAACGTGGACACGTAGGCCAGGCGGCGCACACCGGCCCGCTCGCAGGCCTGCAACAAGGCCCGCGTGCCAGCAACGTTGACGACGTATGCGGCTTGCGGGTCGGCTCGGCAACCCACCTCGTGCATGGCGGCGGCATGCACGCAGGCATCGATACCGGCCGGCAGGATCAGGTCCGCCACGCGCCGCGGGTCTGACAGATCCAGCTTCAGGTCATTGACGCCCGATCTGCCAGCGGTAATCACCTGCATGCCACGGGCGCGCAAGCACGCTGCAATCGCGCCGCCCGCGTAGCCATTCGCGCCCGTGACCAGTACGCGCTGGCTCATGCTGCCCCGCCCTGGCTGAAAGGCGAATCAAACTCCGCGAATCGCGGCAACGCGGCATCCCGGGGCGACATCAGGGGTTCACCTATACCAGCCTCGCCCACCCACCAGTCGATGCCCGCGCTTTCCGCATGCACGCCGGCGTCCCGCGCGGGGTCATGGACCGATGTCGTGTAGTACAGCAACGCCGTGCCGTCGCGATGGGCGGCAAATCCGTGCGCCACGCCCCGGGGCACATACACAGCCTGGGGTTCTGCGCCGTCCAGCATCAGGGACAGCGACTGGCCGTATGTCGGCGACCCTCGGCGCAAGTCCAGCAAGCCGTCGCGCGCGCGCCCCGTCAAGCAGGAAACCAGCTTGGCGTGATCGGACGGCGGCAACTGGAAATGCAGGCCGCGCAACACGCCACGGTGCGAGACCGACACATAGGACTCGACGAAATCGGTCTCCAGGCCCAGCGCCTGCAACGACGGCGCATGCAACAGCTTGCGAAATTCGCCGCGCGCATCCGGAAAACAAGGAAGCGTCAGCAGATAGCAGCCTGGAATCGCCAAGGCCTCGGCACGCATGTCAGAAGCCCGCGCCGAAGAACAGTTCAATCCGGCTGGCGGCGTAGTCCAGCATCTCGGGCGTCAACGCGGGCTGCACGCCGATCCAGAAGGTGTTTTGCATGACGATTTCGGTGTTGGTCAGTTCGCCCGACACGCGGTAGTTCTGGCCCACCATGGAAGGCTGCCGTGTCAGGTTGCCGGCAAACAGCAAGCGCGTGCCAACCTTGTCCTGATCCAGGTACGTGAGCAGATCGACGCGGCGCGCGTCGGCTTCCGGTCGCAACGTGATGGGGAAGCCAAACCACGATGGGTCCGACCCGGGCGTGGCCTCCGGCAAGATCAGGAATTCCTCGCACGAGGCCAGCCGTTCCTTCAGGAACCGGAAATTCGCCTTGCGCTGCGCCACGAACTCTTCCACCCGGTCCAACTGCGCCAGCCCGCAGGCGGCCTGCATGTCGGTGATCTTCAGGTTGTAGCCGATGTGCGAATACGTGTATTTGTGGTCGTAGCCTTCAGGCAGGCTGCCCAGCTTCTGACAGAAACGACGGCCGCAGGTATTGTCCTTGCCCGGTGCGCAATAGCAATCGCGGCCCCAGTCGCGGAACGACTCGGCAATCAGCTTCAGATGCGGATCATTCGTGAAGACCGCCCCTCCCTCGCCCATCGTGATGTGGTGCGCGGGATAGAAGCTGAGCGTACCGATGTCGCCAAAGGTACCGACCATGCGGCCGTTGTAGGTCGACCCCAGCGCATCGCAACAGTCTTCGATCAGCCACAGTCCGTGCTTCTTGCACAGCGCCGTGACCACATCCAGGTTGTACGGGTTGCCCAGCGTGTGGGCCAGCATGATGGCCTTGGTGCGCGGGGTGATCGCGGCTTCCAGGCGGCTGGCATCCACGTTGTAGGTGCCAAGTTCCACGTCCACGAACACCGGCACCGCACCAAATTGCAGAATGGGATTCACGGTGGTGGGGAACCCCGCCGCGACGCCGATCACTTCGTCGCCACGGCGGATCGCGCGTTCGCCCAATTTCGGCGACGTGAGCGTCGAAAACGCCACCAGGTTGGCGGACGAGCCCGAATTGACGGTGATCAGATGCTTGACGCCCAGATACTGCGCCAGCCGCCGCTCGAACTCATCATTGAAGCGGCCGGTCGTGAGCCAGCCGTCCAGCGACGCTTCGACCATTGCCTTCAGCTCGGCCGCGCCGATCAGCTTGCCCGAGGGCGGCACCGCCATCTTGCCCGGCACAAAGGCCGCGCGATCGCGTTCCTGGGCCTCGTGATACTGATCGACCAATTGGGCGATCTGCGCCCGGATTTCGTTAGGATTCATTGCTTATCTCTAAAACCGTTATGTTCTTGACGCGGCTGGCGGTCTGTTCAGACCGGGCCGTAGGCCGCGATTTGCGCATCGCACAGCGCGCGGGCGTCCGCGCCCTCATGCCAGGCGCGATACCACTGCATGGTTTCGGCGACCCCTTGCGCCAGCGTCCAGCGCGCCTGCACGCCCAGTACGGCACGCGCACGGGAGGTATCCAGGGCCAGCAAACCTGCTTCATGCGGGCCGTTGCCGGATTGGCCGTAGCTCACGTCACCCGACCCGTAGGCGGCGCGCGCCAGCTCGACCACGTCGTGCACCGTCGCCGTGTCTTGCGATGGCGGCCCGAAATTGTAGGGACCCGCCAGTTCCGGACGTGTCCACAGCGACTGAGCCAGACGCAGGTAGCCCGCCAGGGGTTCCAGGACATGTTGCCAGGGCCGCACCGAATCCGGACTGCGTATCTCCAGCGTCCGCCCGCCCTGCCAGGCCCGAACCGCGTCGGGCAACAGCCGATCGTCCGACCAGTCCCCGCCGCCAATGACATTGCCCGCCCGCGCCGTGGCCAGCGCCACGCCCTGCTGCTTCAGAAAGGCGTCCCGATAGCTCGCGGACACCAGCTCGGCGGCCGCCTTGCTGGCGCTGTAGGGATCGTGCCCGCCCAAAGCATCGCTCTCACGATAGGGGTGCGGCCACTCTTCGTTGCGATATACCTTGTCCGTCGTGATGCTCAGCGCCACACGGACGTCTTGCAAGCCGCGCAACCCATCCAGCAGATTCGCGGTGCCCATCACATTGGTCTCGAAGGTCAGCAAGGGCTCGCGGTAGCTGGCACGCACCAGCGGCTGCGCTGCCAGATGCAGCACGATCTCGGGACGCGCGCGGCGCACAATGGCGGCCAGGGCTTGCGCGTCGCGGATATCGCAGAAATGGCTGTCGGCAACGCCTGCGATCGCGGCCGCCTGGAACAGGCTCGGGCGATCCGTGGCGGGCGGCAACGCCACGCCCGTCACCTGCGCGCCCAGCTTATGCAGCCACAAGGCAAGCCAACCGCCTTTGAAGCCCGTATGGCCGGTCAGCAGTACACGCTTGCCGTGCCAGAAGGCGCCGGACCCGTCGTTCACCACATTCTCCAGGGCGCCTTGTTGGTTTCCCACAAGGATTCAAGCATGCGCTTTTCCCGCAACGTGTCCATGGGCTGCCAGAAGCCCATGTGCTTGTAGGCCATCAGATCGCCACCGCGCGCCAACGATTCCAGCGGCTCCATTTCCCAGGAAATATGGTCGGCCTCGATCAGGGGCAGCACCTTGGGCGACAGCACAAAAAAGCCGCCGTTGATGAGCCCGCCGTCGCCGCGCGGCTTCTCCGTGAAGCCGGCCACCAGATCGTCTTCCATCTTCAAGGCGCCGTAGCGGCCGGGGGGTTGGACCGCCGTCACCGTCGCCAGCTTGCCGTGCTGGCGATGGAAGGCGATCAATGCCGAGATATCCACGTCCGCGACCCCGTCGCCATAGGTGAAGCAAAACGCCTCTTCGTCCTTGACGTAACTGGCGACACGTTTCAGGCGGCCGCCGGTCATGGTGTCGTCGCCCGTGTCCACCAGCGTCACGCGCCAGGGCTCGGCGTGACGTTGATGTACTTCCATCTGGTTATTCGCCATATCGAACGTCACGTCCGACATATGCAGGAAGTAGTTGGCGAAGTACTCCTTGATGACATAGCCCTTGTAGCCGCAGCAAATGATGAAATCATTGACGCCGTGGGCCGAATACATCTTCATGATGTGCCACAGGATCGGCCGTCCGCCGATCTCGACCATGGGCTTGGGCTTGACGTGGGTTTCTTCGGAGATGCGGGTGCCCAGGCCCCCGGCAAGAATGACGGCTTTCATACGGATCCTTCGCACCACTTCTTGAACATGTCGCGGTAAGCCTGCTCGACCTTGCGGGCAAAGCCTGGCTCATCCATCAAGGCGCTGGCCTGCATTTCCTGGCGCAAGCCGGCGCGGATGCGCGCCAGCTCGGGAATATCCGTTGCTAAGGCAACGATTTTCTCGATGTATTGCGACTCAGTCTGCGCAACCCAATCCGGGCGCCCCAATCCTGTAAGAATCGACATTCCAATCCGCCCCACCCCTGGATTTCCAGCAAGAGTAATTGCCGGAAGCCCCATATATAGACTCTCAAAAATTGTCGTGCCAGAATTGTGTGGGAAGCAATCCAAGGCAATATCGGCGCTCCTAAGCAAGTCCCAGGGCGGAGAATGGTAGCCCATCTCAATACGTGCCGCGTCTACACCTTGATGCGCAAAGCGTGCAATGATGTCGGCTCGAATCCGGAGGTCAACATAGCTCGAACTGTCCAATACTAGGCGAGATCCAGGCACACGCCGAAGCAACTCCGACCAAACTCGAATGAGTTGGTCGTTAAGACGAATTGCTCTGGATAGAGACACATACCGGATGTAACCATTCCGCAATGCAGGAAGAGTATTTACATCGCCCATCGGCAACATGGGCCTGTAAACAAAATTAGTTTTTGATAAGCGCCACGGCACCTCAGTCAACAAATGCTCGCGGCCGATCGGAGCCATCGAGCTGTCGGTAAGGATATAATCCATTTCGGGCACACCAGTTGTTGTGCCAAATCCCAACCAAGTCAATTGCACTGGGGCCGCTCTACGGGCGAAAACTTGCAAGCGATTTCGGCCTGTATGACCTGCCAAATCAATCAGAATATCAATACCATCTTCTCGAATTCGATTGGCCAAAATCTCATCCGACATTCCATTAGTCAATTGCCAGTGATCAATATACACACGTAGTTCTTCGGTCGCATCATCGGCGCGGTCAAGCTCTGCATATGCGAAAACTTCTACGGCCGCTCGATCATGGTTTGCCAACAGTGGCAAGAGAAATAAACTGACAGGATGTCGCCGGAGGTCCGGAGATACGTAGCCTACTCGCAAGCGCCGTTCAGGATCTCTATTATTCAGGAACCGTCTTTCAAGTCGCCTGACCGACGATGCAAGCGTTGCTCCGTATTCCAAATAGGCGGCGTGAATCTCCTCTGCGGAGCGTCCCGGAAAATAATTCATAGTAAAAAATCGGTTGCTACGCGCTGCCGAGTGGTTTGGATCACGCTCTAGCACATCACGATACACGACCTCGGCAGCCTCAAAATGTCCCAAATCACCTAAGCAACTCCCTAGGTTGACACGGGCGTCATTACTCTCGGGATCCAACTTAAGCGCACGACGGAACCGAACCTCTGCTTCATGAAAACGAGCGGCTTTCTGCAAGAGGACGCCCATAAGGTTCAACATAGGAACATAGTCACTTTCTAGTCGGCGAACGTAGCGATCACATGATTCAACTTCATCCCAGCGACGACCGAGAAAACGAAACGACCCAACCAATGATGTATAGCGATCCGGTGAATGGGGATCAAGCACAATCCCTTTCAATAGATATTCCAACGATTCTTGAGCTTTACCACGCCGCCGCGCAGCCATCGCCAGCAAATCCCAGGCTGATGGGTGGTTTGGCGCACGTTTAGTCAGTTTTTTTGCACGTGCTTCAAGATCAACTGCGGCATTTGTGTTGATCATTCTTACTAGCTCTCTACCTTCTTTCAAAACGGCATCGTTTGTGGAGCTCGATGCACGCCAAGAGGGAATCGACGAATCGGATTCTGAGTCTACCCGCATGAGCGAGTCTATATAGAGAGCCCAAAAAGGGGCAATTCCACGTGAGGCAACCAAACCATCTTGCAGATAGTCTCGCCAATCTCTAGCTCTACTTCGAAGCAAGCCCGCATGTTTTAGCCGCCCCAAAACACATGCCAACCTGCTGCCAGGAATCCCATCTTCGACATCCCGCTTTCCTTCCATGGCAACCAAGGAAATCTGCTCGATGCTAATTTTTCGATCCACTTGTTCTAGGTATTCAAGATCAACTTCATTCAACGGGCAATCGACAGCCTCGTGCCACAAGTTGAATTGCGTCTGGAACCCTGAAAGATATGAAGGCACCCGTGCACCGATGACTGCCCCCCATTGGTTCGGTGCTAAATCGTCATAAGGGCTGCTATCAAGGCAAAAGCGCGCCGCACCCAACAGAAATAGCGTTTCGATAACCTTCTTTACCGAATCCGCTGGGGTCATACCGCGGAGCTTCGACCCGCTCGCTTTGCCAAGCTTCACCAGATTTTTATAAGATAGCGACGCAGGCCAAACACAACCAAGCGCATCCAAAATGCGCTCCATGACTTCTGAGTCCGCAACCACCATGTTGCCATGATGATTCAAATAGTAGGATTTCTCGGGATCAGCGGCCCCACAAGGAACACGCTCGAACATTCCGGCCCAACGCAACGAAGTCAATACGTCAAGGTTTGGCTTGAGGTTTAACTCCGACTGTCGCTCATGGTGCGTCAAAAGAGCGTGACGCCTCTCCCTACCAGTCGCAAAATCCAAATATTGTTGCCTCAACTCTGCTGGCTTTCCAAGCGCAAGCATGCTATGCGACAGAGCTACTGATGTCCCGAACGTCGTCGCCAGTTCGCTTTGAGGATTAGCATCCCCAGCACATACCATTCCATACTGACCCGCAAAGTCGGCAAATTCGGCATAATAATAAGGCTGCCGTTGCAACGATCGAAGCGCATATATACCCCTACGGTCGAGATCTCTCGCCACCTGCCTCGCCGCCACACGCAGCGCAGGCGCCATAGGATTTACCGTCGAAACTCCATCACCAAAGAGTTCAAGCGCCGCCCTAGCAGCGGCGATTTTATCAACTTCATTAGTGATCGAAAGAGTATGCAAGAGTACTGCATCGCGCACAATTTCAGCGGATTTTGCCCCGGGGTAAGTGTCGTATTCCACATACGCCACGCCCTCGTAAGCCAAATTTAAACGACAGATCCTTAACACCTCTGCGGCAGCATCCCTGTCCAGAAAACTAAACGAATCTGCGACGATTACATAGTCAAACTCACCGAAATCCTGAGTAATCTCGGAAAAATCGCTATTAACAAACTTAATGTTGGCTATACCCCAAGCATCCCTGGATTGACAAGCCGTTTCGATTTTCGTCGGATCAGGATCAATACCGACTATTTTCGCTTCCGGATAGGCAGCTGCAAAAGGAAAAAGATTGGTGCCGCTACCGCATGCAAGATACAGAACGCGTGCAGTCTCCAACGGCACAGTAGTCAAGCCATACAACTGTGCCACCGCCCGAAGATGAATTGGGGACGATTGATAACTGAGGGCCAGATCAGTCACTGGGCAAGCGACGTCAATGGCAATGGTGTCCTCAGGGACTCGATCAGGCGCGTTCAAACCAACCTCCACGGGCACGGTAAATACGAAGGAGCATAGCAGCGGGTTTCACGGCGGAAATGGGCGAAATGACGGCCTTTTTTACCGGTTCTTGAGTGATGAATGAAAACCTGCCTTTGGAGACGTAAGGGGAGTGACGGCTTTTTGCACGCTTATTCCTTTTTTTGACCGCCCCGTCTCGCGGTCATAATGGCGGCGCAGATTTTGTATCATTTTCTTTCAGCACTATGACCGCCACGCCCCCAGATCCACTCGCTATGCAGCACGACGGCACTCCGGATCCAGACTCTCAGGCGCCGGTGGATCCACAGACCCTGCGTCTGCGTGAAGAAAACCGCGCCTTGCGCGAGTTGTTGGCCGCCCAGGTGCAGGCCACGCATCCCCCTCCCCAACCGGGCTGCCTACGCCGGTTCGGTTGGTGGTTGATCTCTGCCCCGGGCGCCGCAGTTGTCAGCTGGCGCACCTTGCTGGGCCGCGACGATGCGCCCCCCATCACCGGGCGGCGCGTGGGTTCGGCCACGTTGACCGTGCTCTATACCCTGGCCATCTATGGTGCGCTGGTGTTGCTGGTCGTCTCCTGGAACGCGCCGAACAACGGGATCACCGGAAACACCGCGGCCAGCCCGATCCGCGTACCGCTGCTGCCCTTGCCCGCGCTCACGCCCGAAGACGAGCCATCCGACTGGGAGCATGACCCAGACGACAAGGCCGCATCGCCTCCCGCTCAGCCTGAACCCGCCGCGACGCCAGAGGCCGAGCCTACCGTCGCGCAGGAGCCCACGGCCGACACGCCCCGCACAACGCATCCTGAAACGGCAACGGCGCCGCCCCCACCCGCGACTGCGGGGGCCGTGGAACCCGCGCCCGTCACCACCGGGCCGCAGTCCACGCTGCGCATCACTGAAATCCCGGCTCAGAATCCAATGGCGTGGGTGGATTCGCTGAAGGACGAATTGGCCCGCTGCGCCCAGTTGGGCTTTTTCGAGCGGCCGGATTGCGCCTGGGCGGCGCGCAAGCAGTTCTGCGAGCCGAATCATGGCTGGGGCATCGTCAAGGAATGTCCGGCACAACCTTGAACCAACGGCCATGCCTGTCACGGGATGGCCACGAAAGCGGGTAACAATGCTTTGCATCGAACCCAGAACCTGCGCAATAATGCGATGACTTTGGGCTTGGCCCGACCTTTTCCTGCTTAGGACACCGCGACATGGACTCCGTCAATAACACCGTCAATACCGCCCTGGCCCTGAAAGACGCAAACGTCATGCAGGAAGTCCAGGCCCGGGTATTGAAGAAAGCCTTGAATGCCCAAGCGGACACCATTGCGACGCTGATGCAGTCCGTGCCTCCGATGGCCATCGACAGCACGCTGGGTTCGCGCATCAATACGCAAGCCTGATATCCAGACGCCGCGCGTTGCGGCATGGGATAAAAAAAGCGCCGGCCCCTGATCAGGGCCGGCGCTTTTGTTTGGGAAGCAGGCGGCAGAAACCGCCCGGCAACCTTACTTCTTCTTCATCGGCGGCAAGTCGGTGCAGACGCCTTCAGCCACTTCGGCTGCCATGCCCACCGATTCACCCAAGGTCGGATGCGGGTGGATGGTCTTGGCGATGTCGACGACATCCGCGCCCATTTCCACGGCCAGGGCCAGTTCGCTGATCAGGTCGCCAGCGTGGGTGCCCACGATGCTGCCGCCCAGGATGCGATGCGTTTCCGCGTCGAAAATCAGCTTGGTGAAGCCCTCGTCGCGGCCATTGGCGATGGCGCGGCCGGAGGCGGCCCACGGGAACACGCCCTTCTCGATCTTGATGCCTTGCTTCTTGGCTTCGTCTTCGGTCAGGCCCACCCACGCCACTTCCGGATCGGTGTAGGCCACCGACGGAATGACGCGCGCGTCGAAGAACGACTTCTGGCCGGCTGCGGCTTCCGCCGCGACGTGGCCTTCATGCACCGCCTTGTGCGCCAGCATCGGCTGGCCGACGATGTCGCCAATGGCGTAGATGTGCGGCACGTTGGTGCGCATCTGGCGATCGACCTCGATGAATCCGCGGTCGGTCACGGCGATGCCAGCGCGGTCGGCGCCGATCTTCTTGCCGTTGGGGCTACGGCCCACGGCTTGCAGCACCAGATCGTAGCGTTGCGGCTCTTTGGGAGCGCCCTCGCCTTCAAAGGTGACGTAGATGCCGTCCTTCTTGGCTTCGGCGCCCACGGTCTTGGTCTTCAACATGATGTTGTCGAAGCGGTAGGCGTTCTTCTTCTGCCATACCTTGACCAGATCGCGGTCGGCGCCCTGCATCAGGCCATCCAGCATTTCCACGACATCCAGGCGCGCGCCCAAGGTCGAATACACCGTGCCCATTTCCAGGCCGATGATGCCGCCGCCGACGATCAGCATCTTCTTGGGCACTTCACGCAGCAGCAACGCGCCGGTGGAGTCGACGACACGGTCGTCGGCAGGCATGAACGGCAGCTTCACTGACTGGCTGCCAGCGGCGATGATCGCCTGCTTGAAGCGCAGCGTCTGGGTCTTGCCGTCGGCCGCTTTCACGGTCAGGTGATAGGGGTCGGCGAACTCGCCCACGCCATGCACCACGGTGACCTTGCGGGCTTTGGCCATGCCGGCCAGGCCGCCGGTCAGCTTGGCAACCACGCTGTCCTTGTAGCCGCGCAGCTTGTCCAGGTCGATCTTGGGCTCACCGAAGCTGATGCCGTGTGCGGCCAGCTCGCGCGCTTCATCGATGACCGCGGCGTTGTGCAGCAGCGCCTTGGACGGAATGCAGCCCACGTTCAGGCAGACGCCGCCCAGCGTTTGGTAGCGTTCGACCAGGACCACGGACAGGCCCAGATCGGCGGCACGGAAGGCGGCGGAATAGCCGCCAGGGCCGGCGCCCAGCACCAGTACGTCATATTCGCCATCGGCCGAACCCTTGAAGCTCGACGCGGCAGGAGCCGCTGCGGCTTGCTTGGGCGCTTCGGCAGCCTTGGGGGCTTCCTTGGCAGAGGCTTCCTTGGCAGGCGCTTCCTTGGCGGCGGGCGCGGCAGCGGCGCCCGAGGCGGCCGCTTCCACTTCCAGCACCACGGCGCCTTCGGCCACCTTGTCGCCGACCTTCACGGCGATGGACTTCACCACGCCGCCTTGCGACGCGGGGATTTCCATCGAAGCCTTGTCGGATTCCACGGTGATCAGGCTTTGCTCGGCCTTGATCGTGTCGCCCACTGCCACCAGCACTTCAATGACTTCCACTTCCTTGAAGTCACCGATGTCCGGCACTTTGATTTGAACGGTATTGCTCATAGGGCTCCCCGTTTACAGCGCGATGCGGCGGAAGTCGGCCAGCAAGGCGCCCAGATAGGCGTTGAAACGCGCGGCGGAAGCACCATCGATGACGCGGTGGTCATATGACAGCGACAGCGGCACGATCAGGCGCGGCACGAATTGCTTGCCGTCCCAGACCGGCTTGTGAGCCGAACGGGACACACCCAGGATGGCCACTTCAGGCGCGTTGATGATCGGCGTGAACGAGGTGCCGCCGATGCCGCCCAGGGACGAAATCGAGAAGCAGCCGCCCTGCATGTCAGCGGGCGAGATCTTGCCGTCGCGCGCCTTCTTGGACAGGTCCGTCATTTCCTGCGCGATCTGCAAAATGCCCTTCTTATCGGCATCGCGAATCACCGGCACCACCAGCCCGTTGGGCGTATCGGCGGCGAAACCGATGTGGTAGTACTGCTTGAGCACCAGGTTGTCGCCATCCAGCGACGCATTGAACTCGGGGAACTTCTTCAGGGCCGCAACCACGGCCTTGATCAAGAACGCCAGCATCGTGACCTTGATGCCCGACTTCTCGTTTTCCTTGTTCAGCGTGACGCGCAGCGCTTCCAGATCGGTGATGTCCGCTTCGTCATTGTTGGTGACGTGCGGGATCATGACCCAGTTGCGGTGCAGGTTCGCGCCGGAAATCTTCTTGATGCGCGACAGCGGCTTCGCTTCGATCGGACCAAACTTGGTGAAGTCGATCTTCGGCCACGGCAACAGACCCAACGCGGCGCCATCGCCCGAACCGCCTGCGGCGGCAACGGGACCGGCGGCCAGCGCCTGCTTCACGAAACCGCGCACGTCGTCGGCAGTGATGCGATCCTTCGGACCCGAGCCCTTGACCTTGCTCAGGTTCACGCCCAGTTCGCGAGCGAACTTGCGCACCGACGGCGAGGCGTGCGGCAACTGGCCGGGCTTCAGGTTGGCGTCTTCCAGCGCGACGGCGGGAGCCGGACGCGAAGCCGGTGCCGCGGCAGCAGCGGGCGCTTCAGCCTTGGCTTCCGCTTTCGCGGCCGGAGCAGCGGCGGCTTCAGTCTTGGCGGCAGGAGCCGCCGCACCCGCGGCGCCTTCCACCACGACCACGACCGAACCCTTGGCGACCTTATCGCCAACCTTGACCTTCACTTCCTTGACCACGCCACCTTGCGAGGCCGGGATTTCCATCGAGGCCTTGTCGGACTCGACGGTAATCAGGCTTTGCTCGGCCGTGATGGTGTCGCCCACGGCGACCAGGACCTCGATGACTTCCACTTCCTTGAAGTCGCCGATGTCCGGCACTTCCACATTGACCGGACCACTTGCCGCAGCGGCCGGCGCGGCAGCTTCGGCCTTGGCGGCGGGGGCAGCGGCAGCGGCTTGCTTGGGGGCTTCCTTGGCAGCGGCCTTGGGGGCCTCTTCCTTGGCGGCGGGTGCAGCGGCGTCGGCGGCTTCCAATTCAAGCACCACGGCGCCCTCGGCGATCTTGTCGCCGACCTTGACGGTGATCGACTTCACCACGCCGCCTTGCGACGCGGGGATTTCCATCGATGCCTTGTCGGACTCCACGGTAATCAGGCTTTGTTCGGCCTTGATCGTGTCCCCCACTGCCACCAGCACTTCAATGACTTCCACTTCCTTGAAGTCACCAATATCAGGAACCTTGATTTGCACGATGTTGCTCATGTCTCTTTACCCTCAGGCGTATTGCGGGTTGGCTTTGTTCGGGTTGATGCCGTATTTCTTGATGGCTTCCACCACCTTGGCAACCGGAACCTTGCCTTCGTCTGCCAGCGCGCGCAGGGCGGCAACCACGACAAAGTGACGGTCCACTTCAAAGTGCTCACGCAGCTTCGAGCGGAAGTCCGAGCGGCCGAAACCGTCGGTGCCCAGCACCTTGTATTCGCGGCCCTTGGGCACGAACGGACGGATCTGGTCCGCAAACAACTTCATGTAGTCGGTCGACGCGATGATCGGGCCTTCCGTCTTGGCCAACTGCTCGGTGACGTAGGCCACTTGCGGGGCCTTTTCCTCGGGGTGCAGCATGTTGTGGCGTTCGGCGTCCAGACCGTTGCGGCGCAGTTCGGTGAAGCTGGTGACGCTCCACAGATCCGATGCCACGCCCCAGTCGGCTTCCAGCAGTTCTTGCGCAGCCATGACTTCGCGCAGGATCGTGCCCGAGCCCATCAGTTGCACGCGGTTCTTGCCCTTGCCGTGCGACTTCAGCTTGTACATGCCCTTGATGATGCCTTCCTCGTCGCCCTGGGTCAGACCGGGCTGCGGGTAGTTTTCGTTCATCACCGTCAGGTAGTAATAGACGTTTTCCTGATTTTCCACCATGCGCTTCAAGCCATGCTGGATGATCACGGCCAGCTCATGGCCGAACGTCGGGTCGTAGGACACGCAGTTCGGGATGGTGGAGGCCAGGATGTGGCTGTGGCCGTCTTCGTGCTGCAAGCCCTCGCCGTTCAGCGTCGTGCGGCCGGCGGTGCCGCCCAACAGGAAGCCGCGCGCCTGCATGTCACCCGCTGCCCAGGCCAGATCGCCAATGCGCTGGAACCCGAACATCGAGTAGTAGATGAAGAACGGAATCATGATGCGGTTGTTCGAGGAATACGACGTGGCCGCCGCGATCCACGAGCTCATGGCGCCCGCTTCGTTGATGCCTTCTTGCAGAAGCTGGCCGTCGGCCGCTTCCTTGTAGTACATCACCTGGTCCTTATCGACCGGGGTGTACTTCTGGCCTTCCGGCGCGTAGATGCCGATCTGGCGGAACAGGCCTTCCATGCCGAACGTGCGCGATTCATCGGCCAGGATCGGCACGACGCGCGGACCCAGTTCCTTGTCGCGCAGCACCTGGTTCAGGATGCGCACGAAGGCTTGGGTGGTCGAGATTTCGCGGCCTTCGGCGGTGGGCTCCAGGACGGCCTTGAAGGCGTCCAGCGCCGGGGCCTTCAGGTGCTCATCGGCCTTGGCGCGGCGACGCGGCAGATAGCCGCCCAGTTCAGCGCGACGCTCGTGCAGGTACTTCATTTCCGGCGAATCTTCGGCCGGCTTGAAGTACGGCAGGTCTTCCAGCTGGTCGTCGGGAATCGGGATGCCGAAACGGTCGCGGAATTCGCGGATCGAGTCCAGCTCCAGCTTCTTTTGCTGGTGGGTCGGGTTCTTGGCCTGGCCCACGTGGCCCATGCCGTAGCCCTTGATGGTCTTGGCCAGGATGACGGTGGGTTGACCGGTGTGGGTGGTCGCGGCGTTGAACGCGGCGTACACCTTGTGGGGATCGTGGCCGCCACGGTTCAGGCGCCAGATGTCCTCGTCGCTCATGCGCGACACGGCTTCCAGCAGCTTCGGATGCTTGCCGAAGAAGTGTTCACGGACGAACTTGCCGTCGTTGGCCTTGTACGCTTGGTACTCGCCATCAACCGTGTCTTCCATGATCTGACGCAGGATGCCTTCCTTGTCGTGCGCCAGCAGCGGATCCCAGTAACCGCCCCAGATCAGCTTGATCACGTTCCAGCCGGAACCACGGAAGTCGCCTTCCAGTTCCTGGATGATCTTGCCGTTGCCGCGCACCGGGCCGTCCAGGCGTTGCAGGTTGCAATTGACCACGAAGATCAGGTTGTCGAGCTTTTCACGAGCCGCCAGGGCGATGGCGCCCAGCGATTCGGGTTCGTCCATTTCGCCGTCGCCGCAGAATACCCAGACCTTGCGGTTGCTGGTGTCGGCAATGCCACGGGCGTGCAGGTACTTCAGGAAGCGAGCCTGGTAAATGGCCATCAGCGGGCCCAGACCCATCGACACCGTCGGGAACTGCCAGAAATCCGGCATCAGCTTCGGGTGGGGATAGGACGACAGGCCCTTGCCGTCCACTTCCTGGCGGAAGTGGTTCAGCTGTTCTTCGGTCAGGCGGCCTTCAAGATAGGCGCGGCCGTACATGCCGGGCGAGGTGTGGCCCTGGAAATACACCAGGTCGCCGCCGTGGCCTTCATCTTCCGCGTGCCAGAAGTGGTTTTGGCCGCAGCCGATCATGGTGGCCAGCGAGGCGAACGACGCGATGTGGCCGCCCAGGTCGCCACCGTCCGGCGGATTGTGCTTGTTGGCGCGAACAACCATCGCCATGGCGTTCCAGCGCACATACGAGCGAATGCGCGATTCCAGCTCCAGGTTGCCCGGATGCGCCGGCTCCAGACCGGGGGGAATCGTGTTGACGTAAGCGGTATTCGGCGAAAACGGGATGTGGGCACCCGAACGACGGGCTTCGTCGATCAAGCGTTCCAGCAGGTAGTGCGCGCGCTGCGGCCCTTCGCGATCAAGGACTGCCGCCAGGGCTTCGAGCCACTCCTGGGTTTCAAGGGTGTCTTCGTCGTTGGCAGCCTGCGGGGCGCCAGCCTGGGCGAAAGAGGACATCGTGTGTCTCCTGTTGGGGTTCGTTCGTGACCACACCCGCTTGATTGTCTACTCGCGGACTCTGCATGGTAGCCGGGATCATCCGGGCTACCATGTCAGGCATGGGTCGGGGCGTTTTTCTAGAGACCTGCTTTGGGTCGGTTCCCTATCAGCCGGCATTCTAAGAAAGAAGATTAACCGGTCGCAAGGAAAATTTCATGTTGCGGTACGGCATTTCATAATATGAAATTATGAATGCAAGCTGAACGCCTCCTGACCGTACTTTTTAGGCCATCCGCCAAAAGCAGGCGTTGATTCCCGGCAATTCCCTTCCAACACGCACTAAAATGCGCGGTCTATCTGGCCCGAATTCCATGTCCAGCGCGCCCAAGTCCAATATTCCTACGCCGTTCCACGATCACGCCCGCACCCGCCGCCGCGGCGTGTACTGGGTCACGCCTGCGATGGTGCTGATCCTCTACATCTGTGTGATGGCGGTGTTCTTCTGGCTGCAACGCATTCATGACGATAGCGTCATGTTTGTCACGATCGACCAGGAAATGCGTCAGCAACGCCTGATATGGGTGGTGCTGGCCTTGTCCTGCGTGATCGTCATCAGCCTGTTGATGCTGTGGCGCTATACCCGCTTCCGCTCCGCCGCCGAGGCCGCCCTGATCGCCGAAACCGGTTTTCGCCGTGCCATGGAGAATTCCATGTCCACCGGCATGCGCGTATTGGATATGGAAGGACGCATTGCCTACGTGAATCCAGCGTTCTGCCGCATGATCGGCTGGAACGAGGCCGACCTGATCGGCCGCAGCCCCCCCTTCCCCTATTGGGTGCCTGGCCGCCACGAACAGCACCAGCACACGCTGGACGTGCTGATGTCGGGCAAGACGCCCAGCAGCGGCCTGGAAGTGGAAGCCCAGCGCCGCGATGGCTCGCGCTTCACGGCGCGCATGTATGTGTCCCCGCTGCTGGATCCCAACGGCAACCAGATTGGCTGGATGACGTCGATGACCGACATCACCGAGCCCAAGCGCATCCGCGAGGCCCTGACCGCCGCGCACGAACGCTTCATGACGGTGCTGGAAGGCCTGGACGACGCCATTTCCGTCACGGCCGACACCCATGACGGCCTGGAACTGCTGTTCGCCAACCGCACCTACCGCCGGGTTTTCGGCGCGCAGACGGGCGGCCACGACGAACTGCTGGCGGGCCGCCGCGGCCGCTTCACCGACGAATCGGTGGAAGTGTTCGCGCCGTCCGTGCAGCGCTGGTTTGAAGTCCATCACCGGATGCTGGCCTGGACCGATGGCCGTCGCGTGCGCATGCAGGTGGCGCGCGACATCACCGAGCGCCGTGGCCACGAAGAGGCATCCCGCGTGCAGCAGGAAAAGATCCAGCTGACCAGCCGCCTGACGACGATGGGCGAAATGGCCTCGTCGCTGGCGCACGAACTGAACCAGCCGCTGACCGCCATCGCCAACTACAGCATGGGCGCGGTGGCCTTGGTCAAGGCCGGCCACACCAGCCCCAACATGCTGCTGCCTGCGCTGGAAAAGGCGGCGGCACAGGCCGAGCGCGCCGGCAAGATCATCAGCCGCATCCGCGAATTCGTGAAGCGCAGCGAACCGCGCCGCCAGCGCGTGGCCATCGGCCGCATTGTCGACAATGCCATCGGCTTTGCCGAAATCGACGCCCGCAAGCGCCGCATCCGCATCGACAGCTTCGTGCCGTCGAACGCGCCGGATGTGCTGGCCGACCCGATCCTGATCGAGCAGGTATTGCTGAACCTGCTGAAGAACGGGTTGGAAGCCATGGAAAATAGCGAGTCCGACGAACTCAAGGTGGCGGTCATCCTGCATGACCAGCATATCGAGGTTGCCGTGGTGGACCGCGGCCATGGCCTGGCCGAACCCGAACGCCTGTTTGAACCTTTCTTCAGCACCAAGACCCAGGGCCTGGGCATGGGGCTGAATATCTGCCGTACCATTATTGAATCGCACCACGGCCGCCTGTGGGCGGATCCCAACCCCGCCGGCGGTACTATTTTCCGCTTTACCCTGCCCTGCGCTGCGTCCCAGACGCAGGCCCAGAATGATCAGTCCGAGGAGTTGCACGCATGAACACGCCCCACCTGTCGAGCACGGTATTCATTGTTGACGACGACGAAGCTGTCCGCGATTCGTTGCGCTGGCTGTTGGAAGCCAACGGCTACCGCGTTCGCGCCTACGCCAGCGGCGAATCCTTCCTGGAAGACTACGACGCCAGCCAGGTCGGCGTGCTGATTGCCGACGTGCGCATGCCCGGCATGAGCGGCCTGGAACTCCAGGAACAGTTGATCGCCCGCAACGCGCCGCTGCCCATCGTGTTCATCACTGGCCACGGTGACGTGCCCATGGCCGTGTCCACGATGAAGAAAGGCGCGATCGATTTCCTGGAAAAACCCTTCAACGAGTCCGACTTGCGCGAGATCGTCGCCCGCATGCTGGAACAGGCCACGCAGCGCGTCAGCAAGCATCAGGCCCAGAAGGATCACGAAGCCATGCTGGCGCGTCTGACCGCGCGCGAGCAGCAGGTGCTGGAGCGCATCGTCGCCGGCCGCTTGAACAAGCAGATCGCCGACGACCTGGGCATCAGCATCAAGACCGTCGAGGCGCACCGCGCCAATATTATGGAAAAACTGGAAGTGACCACCGTTGCTGATTTGATGAAAGTGGCCTTGGCCAAACCCGAGGCACATGCATGACCGCTAGGATTATTGACGGCGCAGCACTGTCGCTGCGCATTCGCGAAGACGTTGCCCAGCGCGTGACCGCCCTGGCGGCCAAGGGAACGCGCCCGGGTCTTGCCGTGGTGTTGGTAGGCGCGGACCCCGCGTCGCAGGTGTACGTTCGCAACAAGGTTGCCGCTTGCGAGAAGGCCGGCCTGCATTCCGTGAAGGAACAGTACCCGGCCGAGATGACCGAGGCCGAATTGCTGGCCCGCATCGCCGTCCTGAACCAGGACCCGACCATCCACGGCATCCTGGTGCAGTTGCCCCTGCCCAAGCACATGGACTCCCACAAGGTCATTGAGGCCATCGCGGCCGACAAGGACGTGGACGGGTTCCATATCAGCAATGCGGGCCTGCTCATGACCGGCCAGCCGCTGTTCCGCCCCTGCACGCCCTATGGCGTGATGAAGATGCTGGACTCGGAAGGCGTGACGGTGCGTGGCGCTGAAGCCGTGATCGTCGGCGCCAGCAACATCGTCGGCAAGCCGATGGCCATGCTGCTGCTTGCCGCCGGCGCCACCATCACGATCTGCAACTCCAAGACCCGTGACCTGGCGGCCCAGACCCGCCGCGCGGACATCCTGGTGGTGGCCACGGGCAAGCCCGGCATGATCGACGGCTCCATGATCAAACCCGGCGCCGTGGTCATCGACGTGGGCATCAATCGTGGCGAAGACGGCAAGCTGTGCGGTGACGTGGACTTTGCGTCCGCCCGCGAAGTCGCCGGCGCCATCACCCCCGTCCCGGGCGGCGTGGGCCCCATGACCATCGCCATGCTGCTGGTCAATACGGTTGAAGCCGCGGAACGGGCTGCCGCCTGATCCCCTCAAGGCAAGCCTGGGCGCCTGCCGCCCGCGCTTGCCCCAGGCGCCCTTTGCGGGCGCCGCCTCGCCCTTGCATTCGGGCGAATCGCCCTTACCTGACCCTTATGAACTTCGCCGGCACCCAAGCGCTCGCCCTGGGTGCCGCCCGCTATTGCTCAAGCCGGTAACACCATGACCCAGAACCCCCTGCTCGCTCCCGTCTCCGACCTGGTTGACTATGCGGCCGTCAAGCCCGGGCATATCGTGCCCGCCGTCGAGGAATTGCTGGGCATCGCTCGCCTGGCCGTCGACCATGCCGCCGATGCAGCGCTGGCGCCCACGTGGGAAGCCGTGGTGGAACCGCTGGACACCGCATCCGAACGCCTGTGGCGTGCCTGGTCCGTGGCTGGCCACCTGAATGCGGTCGTCAACACACCGGAACTGCGCGAAGCCTATAACGCCGCGCTGCCGCTGATCACGGAATTCTCGACCTGGGTCGGCCTGCATGAAGGCCTGTACAAGCAATACCAGCGCCTGGCTGCCGCCCCCGATTTCGCGTCGTGGTCGCCCGTGCGCCGCCGCATCGTCGAGATGGCGCTGCGCGACTTCCGCCTGAGTGGCGTCGAACTGCAAGGCGCGGATCGCGAGCGCTACGCCCAGATCTCCGACCGTGAAGCGCAAGCCTCGCAGAAATTCTCTGAAAACGTGCTGGATTCCATCGACGCCTGGTCGTTGCTGGTGGAAGACGAAGCCCGCCTGGCCGGCATCCCGGCGGACGTCCTGTCTGCCGCCCGCTCCGCCGCCGAAGAAGACGGCAAGCCGGGCTGGAAGCTGACGCTGAAAATGCCGTGCTACCTGCCCGTGATGCAGTACGCGCAAGACCGGTCTCTGCGTGAGGCGCTGTACCGTGGGTACGGCACGGTGGCCTCCGAGCTGGGTGATGCCAAGTTCGACAATTCCCCGCTGATCGAAGAGTTGCTGGCCCTGCGCGCAGAAGAATCCGGCCTGCTGGGCCTGGGCACCTTCGCCGCGCTGCGCCTGCAAACCCGGATGGCTCGCGACGCCAGCGAAGTCACCGTATTCCTGCGCGATCTGGCCGCTCGCGCCAAGCCCTACGCCCAACGCGACCTGGCCGAACTGACCGCCTACGCTACCGGTGAACTGGGCCTGGACAGCCTGCAACCCTGGGACGTGGCGTTTGCCTCGGAACGCCTGCGTGAATCGCGCTATGCCTATTCCGAAGATGAAGTGAAGCAGTACTTCACCGAACCTCGCGTGCTGGCCGGCCTGTACGAAGTGATCGAAAAGCTGTTCGACGTGCGCTTGACGGAAACGCCCGTGTCCACGTGGCACGCTGATGCGCGCGGCGTGCGGGTGGAAAATCCTTCGGGCGGCCTGATCGGCTATCTGTACCTGGACCTTTACGCCCGCGCCGGCAAGCAAAGCGGCGCCTGGGTCGACAGCGAGCGCACGCGCCGCGTCGTGGCCGGCCATGTGCAGACGCCGGTTGTCTACCTGACCTGCAACTTCTCGCGCCCCAATGGCGATCGCGCGGCCGTGCTGACGCACGACGACGTCATCACCCTGTTCCACGAAACCGGCCACGCGCTGCATGCGCTGCTGTCTGAAGTGGACGAGCCCGGCGCCGCGGCATTCGCCAGCGTGGAATGGGACGCCATTGAACTGCCTTCGCAATTCATGGAGAACTTCTGCTGGGAATGGGCAGTCGTGCAAAAGTTGTCGGCCCATGTGGATACCGGCGAGCCGCTGCCGCGCGCCCTCTACGACCGCCTGGTCGCTGCCCGCAACTACCAGAGCGGCATGCAGACCGTGCGCCAGATCGAATTCGCCTTGTTTGACATGCTGATGCATGACCGGGCTCGTGGCGCCACCATCGCCGAAGTGCTGGCCCTGCTGCAAGAAGTGCGCCAGGAAGTGGCCGTGCTGTTCCCGCCGGCATGGCATCGTTTGCCGCACGCTTTTTCGCATCTGTTCGCGGGCGGCTACGGGGCGGGCTACTACAGCTACAAGTGGGCCGAAGTACTGTCCGCCGATGCCTACGAAGCCTTCGAGGAAGCGGCGGCCAAACAATCCGGTAACGCCCTGGGCACGTTGGACGCCGCCACGGGCGCGCGCTTCCGCCGCGAAGTGCTGGCCGTGGGCGGCTCACGCCCGGCAGCCGAGTCGTTTGCCGCCTTCCGGGGCCGTCCCCCGCGCATTGACGCATTGCTGCGCCATAGCGGAATGAGCGGCAACTAAGCGCGCGATTCCCCTACCCCACGGCCCGCCACGCGCGGGCCGTTATTTTTCCTCGGCCGGCTTGCGCGCCGAGACCACCAGCCAGCGGCCATGCACCGATTGATCGGACCCCGCTTGCTTCCAGAATTCGCGGACTTCCTCGGTTTCCGCGCGCTTGATCCGCCGCCGGTAATACAACCGCGATGGCACCGCCAGCAGATGCTCGATCATCCGCTTGGGCTTGGCCTCGTCGACCTCGTGCAACGTGATGTTCGCAAAGCCATAGTGCGACAACAGCAAATGCAGTTGCGGAAAGCTCCAGGGGAAATAGGTGATGTAGTCCTCTCCCCGCTGGCGGCCGATCATGGGGCGGAAACCCGAATGGAAGCCGCGCAGAAGAAATTGCAGCCGCGACCGGAAATACCACGTGTTCGGTGTCGTAATGATCAGCGTGCCGCCCGGACGCAACGCTTTGTACAGGCTCTGCACCAGCACGCCGGGATTGGTCATCAAGTGAATGGCCTCGCAGCAGACGGTGGCGTCATAGTGTTCAGCGACGGTCAGCGGCGTATCCAGGTCGTGCTCGGTCACGGACTGATAACCCGCGCTTGCAGGCGGAAATTGCCATAGGCCAACGCCGTCCAGCACCACCTGCCGGCCACTGGCGCCAGGCAGCGTGTCGCCCAGCCACCCCTGCCCGCAAGGCGCGTCCAGCACACGGTCGGCCAGACGGCTGCGCAAAATATCCACAACGACCGGGTAGTACGGATAGTACGGATAACGAAGGGCGGTGCCCACGGCCATGTCCACGATTTGATTCCCCTTGAGACACCAAGTACTGCCAAGGCGCTGAATGTAGAGCGTCAGCGTGTCCCGGTGGGGCGAAATTGCCAGTTCTCCAACAATATCCAGACAAACTTTCACAAGTCGGTTCGCCCCAGCGGCATCGGATCTTTGCGCCAGGTCAATCAGCGGGCAGGCGCGAGGCGCGCAACGACTCGGGCACGCCAGGGGCACACCGGCCTTGCGGGTAGAATCCAAGGGTCTGTCCCGGCTTTCTCCATCCAACCCTTTCAGCCCTTGGACTTATGCGACACCTCATTACCGGCCGCGCCTGGCGTGGCCTGCTGCTGGCCCTGTGCGTATTGCTTGCCGCATGCGGCGACCGGAATGTCGACTGGACGCTCTATAACGTGAAGGGCCACTTGCCCGACCTGAAATTCTCGCTACCCGGCGCCGGCGGCAAAACAGTCAGTAGCGACGACTTGAAGGGCAAGACGGTATTGCTGTTCTTCGGCTATGCCAGTTGCCCGGATATCTGCCCCACCACGATGGCGCAACTGACGGCCGTACTGCAAAACCTGGGCGACAAGGCCCGCGACGTGCGCATCCTGTTCGTCAGCGTGGACCCCCACCGCGACACGCCCGACATCTTGCAGGCCTACGTCAATGCCTTCAATAACAACGCGATTGGCGTGACCGGCAACGAGAAGCAGATTGCCGACCTGGCCCGACGCTACCGCGTCGCGTATCAGATCGAAAAACCCCGCCCGGGCGACGACGCCGACATGTATGAAGTCACGCACAGCCGTGGCGTGTACATTTTCGACAAAGAGGGCAAAGCCCGCTTGCTGGCGTCCGACACCGACAGCATCGATGCGCTGACCAAAGACGTGCGCCAATTGATCGATCTGACCTCCTGACCCCGGGCTGTGGCGACGATGCGACGACCGGGCGGTGCGCTGCAACATGTTGCGGCCCTGCCCGAAATATGTTGCGGCCTTGCGCCAAATATCCGTACCGCATACCAGTTGTTACAGCCGCGCGATTCCCAGGGTGGGTATCATCAGTGCACATTGCCCCCTTTCCCCTAGTAAGGAGTACGCGCATGAGCTTCATCATCATGATCATTGTCGGGTTCATCGTGGGCCTGATCGCCCGGGCCATCATGCCCGGAGACCAGAACATGGGAATCATCATGACTACCATCCTGGGCATCGTCGGCGCCGTCGTCGCCGGGTTCCTGGGCCAGACGATGGGCTGGTATGCGGAAGGCGAACCCGCCGGCTGGATCGCATCCGTCGTGGGTGCCATCATCGTGCTGTTCGTGGTTGGGATGATCGCCAAGAAGCGCACCTGACGTTCTGTCAGGCATGCATCAATGAGAACGGGCCGATCTTTCGATCGGCCCGTTTTTTTTCGCCCGTGGGGTGTTGGTGATGGGTTGCGCGCGTTTTTGGGCGGCTTTTTCATGGCTGCCTTCCGCGCGCTACACCCCTCCTACGATCCGCTGGCGGGGGTTGCCTGCGCCGTTGCGGTGCGCTCGGTCCAGCCGCCGCCCAGCACCTTGTACAAGGTCACCAGGTTGGAAAGGCGAGCCAATCGCGTGTCCACCAACGCCTGCTGCGAGGTGTACAGCGAACGCTGGGAATCCAGCACGCTCAGGTAGTCGTCGATCCCTTGGCGGAAGCGCTGGTCGGACACATCGTAGGCGCGCTGATTGGCATCCACCAACAAGCGCTGCGCCTGTATCTGCTCGTCCAGCGTGCCCCGGCCAGCCAGGGCATCCGCCACTTCACGAAAGCCCGTCTGGATGGATTTTTCGTATTGCGCAACCTGGATGTTCTTCTGCACTTTCGCCAGATCCAGCCCTGCCAACAGCGAGCCGCCGGCGAAGATCGGCACGGTGATCTGAGGCACGAAGCTCCAGGCGCCGGAGCCTCCCTCGAACAGACCGCCCAAGCTGGCGCTGGCGGTGCCCGCCTGGCCTGTCAGGCTGATCGTCGGGAAGAACGCGGCACGCGCCGCGCCGATATTGGCGTTGGCGCCCTTCAACTGGTGCTCTGCCGCACGGATGTCCGGACGGCGGGCCAGCAGATCCGACGGCAGCCCCGAAGGCAGGGTGGTCGGCAGCATGCTGTCATCCAGCTTGACCGCCTGATCCAGCGCCGCCGTGATTTCGGGCGACATCGGCTGGCCCACCAGCAGCACCAGCGCATTGCGGTCCTGCGCGGCCTGGCGCGTGTATTGCGACAGGTTGCGCTGGGCCGTGCGCAGCGACACTTCCGCCTGGCTCAAGTCCAACGCGGTGGACAGGCCCTGGTCGTAGCTTTGCTGCGTGAGCTTGAAGGAATCTTCCTGGCTCTTGAGCGTGTCGCGCGTCAGGCTCAACAATTCCTGGTCGGCACGCAGCGTCAGATAGGCATTGGCCACCTCGGCGATCAGCGTCAGCTGCGTCGCCGTGCGCGTTTCATCCAGCGCCAGGTACGATTCCAACGCCTGGTCGCTCAGGCTGCGGATACGGCCAAAGAGATCCAGCTCCCACGAGGACACGGCTGCGCCCACCTGATAGCTGTGGCTGGTCGTGGCCCGGCCGCTGGCGGACAGGTCCGCCGGCGTACGCTGCGCCGTCTCCTGGCCCGCGATGCCCACGCTGGGCAACAGATCGGAACGCTGGATACGGTACTGCGCACGCGCCGCTTCGACATTCAATGCCGCCACGCGCAAATCGCGGTTGTTCGCCAGAGACTGTTCGATCAGCTGTTGCAACAACGGGTCGCCGAAGAAATCGCGCCAGCCGATATCGGCCGTCGACAGTCCCTGGGCGGCCTGGGCCGCTTCACCCTTGTACGCCGGACCCGAAGGATAGGCGGCGTCGACCGGCGCGTCCGGCCGTTCGTAGGTCGGAGCCAGCGAGCAGCCCGCCAGGGCCGCCGCCAGGGAAACAGACAATAAAGTTCTCATCTGAAGTTTCATTACGGTTGTCCTTCGGCGGACACTTCCTGCGAGCCGTTGGCGCTGGGGTCGTGCTTGTCTTGGTTTTCGCTCATGCGCTTCACCTTGAACATGCGAAGCATGATCACGAAGAAGGCCGGGACGAAGAAGATCGCCAGGAACGTGCCGGTCAACATGCCGCCGATCACGCCCGTGCCGATGGCGTTCTGGCTGCCCGAACCGGCGCCCGACGAGATCGCCAGCGGCGTCACGCCCAGGATGAATGCCAGGGACGTCATCAGAATCGGACGCAGACGCTGGCGGGCGGCGTGAATGGCCGATTCCGTCAGGCTGGCGCCGGATTCAAAGTGCTCTTTGGCGAACTCCACGATCAGGATGGCGTTTTTGGCCGCCAGCCCCACTGTGGTGAGCAGCCCCACCTGGAAGTACACGTCGTTGGACAGGCCCCGCATCAAGGTCGCCAGCAGCACGCCGATGATCCCCAGCGGCACCACCAGCATGACGGCGGTCGGGATGGACCAGCTTTCATACAACGCGGCCAGGCACAGGAACACCACGATCAGCGATATGGCGTAGAGCGCCGGCGCCTGCGAACCCGACAGACGTTCTTCAAAGGACAAACCGGTCCATTCAAAGCCCACGCCCACCGGCAGCTTGGCCGCCAGCTTTTCCATTTCGTTCATCGCCGCGCCCGAGCTATAGCCCGTCGCCGCCTGGCCCTGGATGTTGTAGGACGGCACGCCGTTGTAGCGGTTCAGCTTTTGCGGGCCGAAGCTCCACGTTGCCTTCGAGAACGCCGAGAACGGCACCATGTCGCCCGCGCTGTTGCGCACATACCATTTGTTCAAGTCTTCCGGCAGCATGCGCGAGGATGCCTCGCCCTGCGCGAACACCTTTTTCACCCGGCCGCGGTCGATGAAGTCGTTGACGTACGACGAACCCCAGGCGGTGGCCAGCGTGCTGTTGATGTCCGACACGGCGACGCCGAGCGCGCGTGCCTTCTCGCGGTCGATGTCCAGCTGGTACTGCGGCGCGTCCTCGATGCCATTGGGACGCACGCCCATCAGCACCGGGCTTTTCGCCGCTTCGCCCAGCAACTGGTTGCGCGCGGCAAGCAGCTTCTCATGGCCCACGCCTGCGCGGTCCATCAGTTGGAAGTCGAAGCCGGTGACGTTGCCCAGTTCCATCACGGAAGGCGGCGGCACCACGAACAGTTGCGCACGGCGCTCGGTCTTGGCGAAGTGCGCGTTGGCACGCCCCGCCACGGCGGCTGCCTTCAATTTGGCGTCGCCGCGTTCTTCCCAGTCGCGCAGCTTGATGAACAGGATGGAAGCGTTCTGACCGCGGCCGCCGAAGTTGAAGCCGTTGACGGCGAACACCGAGGTGACGGCGTCTTTCTCTTCGGTCAGCAGGTACTTCGTGGCGTCGTCAATAACGGCCTTGGTGGCTTCCGCGGTGGCGCCTGCGGGCGTCTGGATCTGGGCGAACAAAATGCCCTGGTCCTCGCCCGGCAGGAAGGCGGTCGGAATGCGCGTGAACATCCAGCCCATCGCGATCACCAGGGCCAGGTACACCACCATCAGGCGCTTGGTGCGGTTCAAGCCGCGCGCCACGGAGTTGGCATAGCCATTGCTGCTGCGTTCAAACGTGCGGTTGAACCAGCCGAAGAAGCCCTTCTTCGAGCCATGATGGCCCTTCGGAATAGGCTTGAGCAGCGTCGCGCACAAGGCCGGCGTGAAGACGATGGCCACCAGCACGGACAGCACCATGGACGACACGATGGTGATCGAGAACTGGCGATAGATCACGCCCGTGGAGCCGCCGAAGAACGCCATCGGGATGAACACCGCGGCCAGCACCATGGCGATGCCGATCAGCGCGCCGGTAATCTGACCCATGGACTTGCGCGTGGCCTGCTTGGGCGTCAAGCCCTCTTCGGCCATCACCCGTTCAACGTTTTCCACCACCACGATGGCGTCATCCACCAGCAGGCCGATGGCCAGCACCATCCCGAACATGGTCAGGGTGTTGATGGAATAGCCAAATACCGCCAGCACGCCGAACGTGCCCAACAGCACCACCGGCACCGCCAGCGTGGGGATGATGGTGGCGCGGAAGTTCTGCAAGAACAGGTACATCACCAGGAAGACCAGGATGATGGCTTCCACCAGCGTCTTGAACACTTCGTGGATCGACAGGCTGACGAACGGCGTCGTGTCATACGGATACACGACGTCCATGCCCGGCGGGAAGTACGGCTTCAGGTTGTTGATGGTGTCACGCACCGCCTGCGCCGTGTCCAGCGCGTTTGCCCCCGGCGCCAGCTTGATCGCCAGACCCGAGGCCGGGTTGCCGTTGTAGAAGCTGTCGATGGCGTAGGTCTGCCCGCCCAGTTCAATGCGCGAGACATCGCCCAGACGCACTTGCGAACCGTCGGCATTGACCTTGAGCAGGATGCGGCCGAAGTCTTCCGCTTTCTCCAGGCGCGACGGCCCGATGATGGTGGCGTTCAGTTGCTGGCCGCGCACGGACGGCAGGCCGCCCAACTGGCCGGACGACACCTGCACGTTCTGTTCCTTGATCGCCGCCACCACATCAACGGAGGTCAATCCGTAATTGACGAGCTTGGCCGGATCCAGCCAGATACGCATGGCGTACTGCGAACCGAACAACTGGAAATCGCCCACGCCCTGCGTGCGGCTGATGGGATCCTGGACGTAGGACGCGACGTAATCGGACAAGTCGTCCTTGTTCATCGTGCCGTCGGTGGACACGAAGCCCGCCACGATCAGGAAGTTCTTCGTGGCCTTGGTGACGCGGATGCCCTGCTGCTGCACTTCCTGCGGCAAGAGCGGCTGCGCCAAGGCCAGCTTGTTCTGCACCTGCACCTGCGCCGTGTCCGGGTTGGTGCCCTGCTTGAAGGTCAGCGTGATGGACATGCTGCCGTCGGAATTGCTTTCCGACGAGATGTACTGCAAGCCGTCCAGCCCGTTCATCTGCTGTTCGATCACCTGCACCACGGTGTCCTGCACCGTTTGCGCGGATGCGCCCGGGTAGGTCACGGCGATGCTGATGGCCGGCGGCGCGATGTTGGGGTATTGCGAGACCGGCAACTGCAAGATGGACAGCGCGCCGGCCATCATCAGCACAATCGCGATCACCCAGGCGAAAACCGGCCTATCGATAAAAAACTTTGCCATGCATGGCTCCCTGATTACTGCTTAGCCGGCGCGGCATTCGCCGCCTGCGGCTGCTGCGCATTGGCGCCGGCTTCGGTGGCTACCACCTCGGCGCCCGGACGCACCATTTGCAGACCTTCCACGATGACCTTGTCGCCAGCAGCCAGGCCATCGGTGACCAACCACTTGTCGCCAATGGCACGATCAGTCTGCAATTGACGCAATTCGACCTGGTTCTTGGCATTGACGACCAGTGCCGTCGGCTGGCCGCGCTGATTGCGCGTCACGCCGCGTTGCGGCACCAGCAAGCCGTCGGCGGCCACGCCATCGGCCAGACGGGCGCGCACGAACATGCCCGGCAGCAGGCGGCGGTCGGGGTTAGGGAACACCGCGCGCAGCGTGATCGAGCCAGTTCCCTGGTCCACGGTCACTTCCGAGAACTGGAGCTTGCCGGGTTGCTTGTATTGCGAACCATCTTCCAGGGTCAGCGTCACCAGCGCGGCCTGTTCGCCGTCTGCCTTCTTCAACTGGCCGCTGGCCAATGCGTCTTGCAGGCGCAGCAGCTGGACGCTGGATTGGGTCACGTCGACATAGATCGGGTCAATTTGCTGCACCGCAGCCAACGCCCCGGTCTGATTGGCCGTCACCAGCGCGCCTTCGGTCACCGACGAGCGGCCGATGATGCCGTCGATCGGCGACAACACCTTGGTATAGACAAGGTTGATGCGCGCGGTGTCCAACGCGGCCTTGGCCGACAACACGTCGGCTGCGGCCTGGTCGCGCGAGGCAACGGCGTTGTCATAGGTCTGTTGGCTGACGGCGCGGGTAGCCACCAGCGGCTTGTAGCGTTCAGCCAGCAGGGCCGCCGTCTTTTGCTGCGCCTGCGCACGCGCCAAGGCGGCCTTCTGGCTGTCCACGCTGGCCTGATAGAGCGCGGGGTCGATTTGATAGAGCTGTTCGCCCGACTTGACCTCGCCGCCTTCCGTGAACAGGCGCTTCTGGACGATACCGTTGACTTGGGGACGGACTTCGGCCACGCGGAATGCGGACGTGCGGCCCGGCAATTCGGTGGTCAGGGAAACGGGCTGCGTGGTCAAGGTCACGACTGAGACTTGCGGCTTGCCCGCCTGCGGCGCGTCTTGCTTCTTGCCGCAAGCGGCCAGGGTCAGGGCCGATGCCGTCAGCGTGACGACCGCCGCGCTACGCCACATAGCGCTTTTCTTGTTCATAGATTGCATTCCCGAAAAATTAAAAGGCCCCACGCTGCACCCGCTTTTGCGGGCTTGCTGCCCCCCCCCGGGGGGGCGTTTCTTGCCTTGGGACAGTGCGGCGGCAAAAAAAACGCCGCGCCGCGCCCGAATGGGGCAAGGCAGTGCATCAACGGGGTGGATTCGCGTTGAACACGCAGGTTGGGCTTTATCGAATTGCTGCATTGCAGAACTCGCATTCTGCGTTATCCCGCCCAAGAAACAAAGGGGCGCAATGAGAAAACATCATTCCATTTATGGGACAATTTCAACACCCCTGCATATGACAGAATCTAGCCATGAAACGCTTACAAGGCATGGAACTCTTCGTTGAAGTGGCCAAAACGCACAGTTTTAGCCGCGCAGCGGCGACGCTGGGTGTCCCTAAGTCCACCTTGTCTCGCCAGGTGGCCGAACTGGAACGGTCTGTCGGCCTGCGGCTGCTCAGCCGCACGACTCGCAAGGTGGAGCTCACCGACGCCGGCCGGCTGTATTTTGAACGCTGCCAGCGCATCGTCGCCGAAGCCCAGATCGCCCACGAAGAGCTGCAAAAACTGGTCGACACGCCAGCGGGGCCGCTTAGGGTGAACATGCCTGCGGATTTCGGCACGGATTTCCTGGCTGAATCGTTCATGGAATTCTCTCGCCGCTACCCCGACGTCACATTTTTCCTGGATTTGGCCAATCCGGATCACGCTTCACGTGTGTTCCAGACCTGCGACATTTCCATCGAAATCGGCGACCTGCCCGACTCGACGCAGATTGCAAGGCTGCTGGGCATGCTGCCCGCCCACCTGTATGCCTCGCATGACTACCTTGAGAAGCACGGTGAACCTCGGCACCCCAGCGACTTGACCCGCCACGAGTGCATCGAGTTCCGCGCCGAAGGCGCCGGCCGCGTTACCCGCTGGCCCTTGAGCAACGGCGACCAGCACATTGAATTCACCCCGGGCAACCGGTTTTCAGTCAATGGTGTCGCCATGGCACGCCGCTTGGCCATGCTGGGCGCTGGCATCGCGGTGCTGGTGGGCGGCCAAACGGCCGAACAGCAATCCGGCCAGTTGCAGCGTGTGCTGCCGGACTGGCAACTGGGGCCATTCCCTGTCTACGCGGTCACCGAAACCCGGCTCCTGCCCGCCAAGACCCGGATCTTCATCGAATTTCTGATGGAGCGCCTGGGCAGCAACGGGCAAGCGAAGAATACCCCCGCTTTCATGAAATAGCGGTGTCGCAGAAACAGACTGAAAAATCTGCTGACCGCCGACATCACTTGTCGGCCAACGGAACAATCACGTTTTTGGGTGCGGATCCGGCTTAAAAGCCTTCGTCGTCGCGCAGATAGCGCCACTGGCCCAGAGGCAGGTCGCCCAGCGACACCCGGCCGATGCGCACGCGCTTCAGCCCCACCACTTTCAGGCCAACCAGTTCACACATGCGGCGGATCTGGCGCTTTTTGCCTTCCCACAGCACAAAACGCAGCTGGTCGTGGTTCTGCCACCGCACATGGGCGGGTTTAAGCGCTCGGCCGTCCAGTGACAAACCGTGGTTCAGGAGTTCCAGCCCGCGATCGGATAGGTCGCCCTGCACGCGGACCAGGTATTCCTTGTCCACGCTGGAGTCCTCGCCGATCAGGTGCTTGGCGATGCGGCCGTCCTGCGTCAGCACCAGCAGCCCCTGGGAATCGATATCCAGCCGGCCGGCCACGGCCAGCCCGTCCAGATGGGCGCGCTCGAAACGCAGCGGCGAGCGGTCGCCGGCAAAGCGCGAGCGCGAATCGATCAGCGCAACCGCCGGGGTGTAGCCCTTCTCGGCCTGGCCCGACACATAGCCCACCGGCTTGTTGATCAAGATGGTGACCCGCGAGGTCTGACGCGCCTGCGCGGCGCGCTCAAGCGTGATGACCTGGTCGGGATAGGCTCGGGCGCCCAGCTCGGACACCACGATGCCGTCCACGCGGACCCAACCGCGTTCGATATAGCTGTCGGCCTCGCGGCGCGAGCAGAGTCCGCGCTCGGACATGAGCTTGGAGATGCGTACTTTTTCCATGGCCGATATTGTATGCGGACGCCAATCGGCCTGCCGGTCAAGCCGCCGGATCGTAGTCTGACAGCGCCATGGGATCCAGCGGATAGAGCGGACGGCGCCGGCGTTCATAGGGAAATAGCGAAAAATCCGAGCTGGTCACGCCCGCACTGCCACATTCCACCAGCGCTTGGGATATCGGTTCAAACACCGGCCGGCAATACATGCGGGACTTCACCAGGACAAAGCGAGCCCGGCGAGGATCCAGCCCCATGCTTTCAAACACCCCCAAGTCCCAGGGCTCGTGGGTCTTCTCGGTAATCACCAGTTGCGCGGCGCCAATATCCAGCACCGCGCTGCGGCCCATGCTGGCCGTCTGGCCGGTGTAGGTTGGACCCGTGATGACATATTGGCCGTCGGTCACCGCTCCAACCACGCCACGCAACAGCACCGGCGCCGCGGGCCGCCCGATGGCGGGGATGGGCCGTTTGTTGCCCACCCAGAGCTCCACCCGCGTGCCCTCGCCCGCCTGGGTCAACGCCTCCACGGCTTCAGGGTCGCAATACAGGCCCGCGACAATGCCCGTCAAGCCGGCGTCGACGGCGGCCATCAACACCTCCATCGTGTCGCACGTGCCGCCCGACATGCAGTTGTCGCCGTGATCCAGCAGCAGCACCGGTTTGCTGGCGCCGCAGGACAGTTCGACGGCGCGAGCCAACGAGTCGGCCAAGGGCTCGCCCTCATAGAAAAAGCCGTCGCGCGCCGCCCAGATGTCCCGCGCCATGTCGGCGGCCACCTGCTCTGCCTGCACCTGCCCACCCGCCCCCGCCACCACCACCACGCTCAGGCAAGGGTCCGGAATGTCGGCCAGGGCGAATCCCGCCAACACGGACACCCCCAGCGCGCCCGCGGCCTCCGCCTGCCGGGCGGCCTGCACGGCGTCGCGCATGGCGCCCTGCGCCGTGGCGCTGCGCAGCGTATGCGTCATCAATGGCAGGCGGCGCCATGCCATCACTGGGCGCGACCCGCCGTTGAGCCAATCAAACAAGATGCGGCCCGCGTGTTCGCCTGTTTCATACATGTCCACGTGCGGGTAGGTCTTGAAGCTGACGATCACATCGGCATTGGCCATCATCTTGGGCGTGACGTTGCCATGCAGGTCCAACGCCACGGCGATGGGGACATCTGGCGTCTGCTGGCGCAAGCGTTCAAGCAGATCGCCTTCGCCATCATCGGTGCTTTCCACGGCCATCGCGCCATGCAGGTCCAGGAAGATCGCGGCGCATCCCTGCGCGCCCGCCACGATGGCATCGCAGAGTTCGCGATAGGCCTTCGCGTCCACCCGGCCACTGGGGTAGGCGGTGGCGGACACCGGCGTGGCCAGCGACGCGCCGTTCGCTTCGGCCAGATCAATGAAAGCCGACATCGCCGTGCGCTTGCCCTTGTTGTCGTCGTAGGCCTGCGCGCCAAACACGGGGCCGTCATTGCCAAACGCGGCCAGCGGCGTGGGCACGGGCGAAAACGTATTGGTTTCGTGATTCAAGCGGGCGATCATGACTTTCATTGTTTTCCTCTTTGAAATCGGGCGCTTAGCCGTTTTGGGATGGGCCCGGGCGGATGCCGCCCAAGCCGACCTTTTCCATGGCCTCGCTGGCCTCGATGATCATTGCGGCCACTTCCGCCACGCTGACGCGCAAGCCCGTGGCCCGCGTGCGCATGTGTTCGTAGGCCGCGCGCTCGTCCAGCCGCTGATGATCCATCAGCACGCGGATCGCCTTCTCGATGACACGCCGGGCCTTGATGGTGTTCTCCAGCTTATCGATCTTGACCTGTTGCCGGCCTTGGAACTGCTTGGCCGACCGCGCCAGCACCAAGGTGCTGAGAATGCCCGCCGAGCGGAAGGGCCGCGTCAATACCCCGTGCGCGTTGGTCTTCAGCAATTGCTTCAGCGTGGTGGGGGTTTCGTATTCGGACAACGCGATCAAGGTGGCCTCGACTTCGCTGGCCGACCAGGCAGCACTATTCTGCACGCATTGCGACACCTGGAAGAAGATGACGTCCGCGCCCGCGGGCGGGGCATCCGGGAACGGCCAATGCAAATGAATGCGGCAACCGATGCGCTTGAGTTGCTCAACCAGCACGTCGCGGTCTTCGCCCGGGGGATACACCACCGCGACGGCCACACTGCGCAGGTCCTCATAGAGGCGGCGTAGGCTATGGTCCATGCTCATTTCAACCAGAAGTCGTCCAGGCCGAACGCCGTGAGATAGGGGTCCGGCTTCACCGGCTCATCGCTTTCCCACACGATGTCGAAGCGTCCGTCCGCGCGGCACACACCGATGCGCGGCGTCAGCACGCAGTGGTTATTGGCTGCCAGGATCGACATCCGGCCGTCCGGCGCGTCGAATTGCACCTGATGCACCGCTTGAACCAGCTTGCGGGTATCCATGCCGCCCACGCGCTGGAGCGCGCGCGCGAACAAATGCACCTGGCTGTAGCAGGTCTCGGCATAGACACTGGCGGGATGGTCGCCGAAACGCTCGCGCCAGCGCGCCAGGAAGTGTTGATTGGCGGGCGTGTCGACGGTATTGAAATAGGTGGCGGCGGTGATGTGGCCCACGCAACGTTGCGGCCCGATCTCGGCCACCTCGGATTCCGCCATGGTCAGGCTGGCGATGGGAATGTGCGCGGTTTCCGCGCCCGCGTCCTGGCAAGCCTCGTGGTAGCGCTGGTAGAAGCGTTGCGCGTCCGCGCCGATCAACGTGGAAAACACCACATCGGGCTGGATGCGGCGGATGTCCGCCACGACATCGATGATGTCGCTTTCGTCGCAGCCCAGGGGCAGATAGGTTTCATCCAGGATCTCGCCGCCATGCTCTTCCACGGTTTCGCGCATGATGCGGTTGGTCTCGCGGGGGTAGATGTAGTCCGCCCCCACCAGGAATATCCGCGAACCGCAGTTCTGAATCAGATAGGCCGCCAGCTGCATGCTGCCCTGATTGGGCGCCGCGCCGGTATAGATGACATTGGGCGAATACTCGAAGCCTTCGTAGACCGACCCATACCAAAGCAGGGAGTTGGTGCGCTCCACCACGGGCAACATCGCTTTGCGGCAATGCGAGGTGCACCCCCCGAAAATAACGCTGACTTCATCGTCCAGCAACAGGCGGGCCGCCAGGCGGCGGTATTCCTCGGCGTCGCTGCCGGGGTCGTACACCACCGGCTCCAACGGCCGGCCCAGCACGCCGCCCAGGGCGTTGATCTCTTCCACCGCCAGCACCGTGCCAAAGAAATGCTGCGATTCGGTCGTGCCCGTGACGCCGCTGCGCGAATACAGCACGCCGATGCGCCAACCGGGCTGGTCCGCGTCCCTGTCCCGAAGCAAGGTCATGATGACGTCCTTAAGCGTGAATCCTGCGTGCCGGCCGTGCTGAGAGCAGAAATAGAAGCGGCGGCGTTCATACCTTGAGATGATCAATGATATTGCCGATGGCCTGGGGGGCACCAGCATCGCCTTCATCCACGATACCCCCTTGTTTCAGCACCAGGTAGCGGTCGGCCACGTCCAGGGCAAAAGCCACGTTCTGCTCGACGATGAACATCGTCGTTCCGCGCCGCTCGCGTTCCCAGTTCAACGCGCGGCCCAGCCGTTCGATCACCGACGGTTGCAGCCCTTCGGTGATTTCGTCCAGCAGCAACAGATCGGGCCGCTGCATCAGCCCGCGGGCGACCAGCAGCATTTTTTGCTCGCCGCCCGACAAGGTGCCGGCATGCTGGCGCAGCCGGGTCGCGAACACCGGGAACAGCTCGGCGACTTCGGCAAAACGCTCGTCAAAGAGATTCTCGCGGGGCAGGCCCAGCCGCAGGTTGTCGCGTATGCTGAGGTCCGGGAACAACGGCTGTTCCTGGGCCGCATACGCAACGCCGCAACGCGCCACTTCGTGCGGACGCAAGCGCGTGGCGTCGACGGCGCCCACGCTGACGCGGCCTCGCAACTTCGGCAGGTAGCCCATGATGGTCTTCAGCAGCGTGCTCTTTCCCATGCCGTTCTTGCCCAGCAGCGCCACGCAGGTGCCGCGCTCGACCGACAGCGAAATATCGTTCAGCACCACCGAGCCCTTGTAGCCGCTGGACACGCCTTCCAGGCAGAGCGCTGGCACGGTTCTCGTCATTGTCCTGCTCCTTGCGCGGCCGGCGCGCTGCCTGCGTAGATGGTGCGCACCAACTCGGATTCCACGACATCGCGGAAACTGCCGTCCATGACGATCCGACCTTGATGCAAGACCACGATCCGCGTCGCCACTTCCTTCACGAAATCCAGATCGTGCTCTACCAGCAGGCAACACAAGCCGTACTTGTGCGCCAGCGCTGACAGCATCTGACCGATCCGCGCCCGCTCGGCCTTGCTAAGGCCTGCGGTGGGTTCGTCCAGCAGCACGATGCGGGGTTCCAGCGCAAGCACCATCGCCAGTTCCAGCGCCTGTTGCTGCCCGTGCGACAAGTCGCGAGCCACGCTGCCCAGGGATTGGTCCAACCCGGTCACTTGCAGGACTTCCAGCGCGTAAGGCGGCAAGTCCAGCGTGTCCGAGCGCCGCCACCAGGAAGGTTGTTCCCGCAAAGTCGTGGCGATACGCAGGCTTTCCGCCACGGTCATCGTGTCGAATACATTGGCGTTCTGGAATTTTCGCCCCAGCCCGTGGCGCACGCATTGTTCAGGGCCATCGCGCAGGATCGGATGGCCATAGAGTTCCAGCGTGCCTTCCGAGCGTTCCGCGCCATCGGCGATGCAGCGCATCAACGTGGTCTTGCCCGCGCCGTTGGGGCCAATCAGGCCCACCAGTTCCCCGCCGCGCGCCTTCAGGTCGATGCCTTCCAGCACCTTCAGGCTGCCAAACCGCTTGGCCACGCCGGCCAGGTTCAACGCCCAGGACGCGCCACTGGCCGGCCGCGGTTGTCCGGCGCGCACGCCAAGCGCCGGCACCGACGCCACCGCGCCGCGCCGGCGGAACGGCGCCGTCAACAAGGGCAGCAAGCCACGCGGCAACAGCAGAATCACCAGAATGAACGTCACGCCCAGCAGCAACTGCCAGACAAATGGCATGTTGCCACTGAGATAGGAACCCGCCACGTTGATGAGGATGGCCCCCAATACCGGCCCCCAGATGGTGCCGCGTCCGCCCAGCGCCACCCAGATGATCAATTCCGTGCCGAATACGAAGCCCGTCAACTCCGGCGCCACCACGCCGCTGAAGGCGCCATAGCCAAATCCCGCCAGGCTGGCCACCGCGCCGCACACCACCAGCAGCACAATGCGCCAATGCGCCGTGTTCAGGCCCAGGTAGCTGCACCGCGCTTCGTTGTCGCGCAGCGCCACCAGGATGCGGCCGCCATCGCTGCGCATCACCACCCACGCCAAAATCGCCACCACCGACAGTGTCCCCGCCGCGACCACATACCAGGCCTCAAGCGACAGATCGAAGGTCTCGTAACCGGTCAGGCCCGAAGACGATCCGGTGTAGGTGCCGCCGGCCAGCACCAGCTGCATCAGCACAATGGGCAGCACCAGCGAAATGACCGTCGCGAAGAATGGCGACGCCCCTCTGTAGAACGACAACCACCCCGTCACCAACGCCAACAGCACCGCGCCCGCCACCGCCGCCAACGCGGCCAGCACCGCCGTCGTGGGTGAAAAGCCGTAGTGCGTGAACGCCAACCCGGCGGCATAGGCGCCCACGCCGAAAAAGGCGGACTGGCCGAATGTCAGATGGCCCGTGTAACCCCACAGCACGTCCACCGTCACCGCCGCCACGGCGAAGAACATCGCCTTGATCAGCACGTTCAATAGATAGGTATCAAACAGCCAGGGACCCGCCACGGTCAGCGCCAGGCACGCGCCAGCCAGCCACGGCAGCGCGCGGGCGCGCACAGCAGGTGTCGCGCGTCCCTCGGACTGGGCGGCGGCCGATCCGGGTCGGACAAGTGATTGATCAGTCATGGGCGAATCCTTGGGGACGCAGGCGCAGCGTCAGCGCGGCCAGCACGGCGATGGTGACGCCGCCCAGAATCGGACTGACGTAGATGCTCACCAGCACCTGGCAGGCGCCATAGACCAGGCAGGTCAGCAACAAGGCGGTGATCGAATGGCCCGACACCATGACCAGCATGAAGGCGCTGACCAGCCAAGGCAGGCCCATGTTCGGATCAACGCTGGACAGCGGTGTGATCAGCGCGCCGGCAAGCGCCCCCAACCCGGCCCCCAGGCCGAACGTGGTGAAGCGAATGCGCTCGGCGTTGATGCCCAAGCCACGCGCCAAGTCTTCATTCATGATGACCGCACGGGTCCGCACGCCGAAGCGCGTGCCATTGAGCAGCAAGGTCATGGCGGCATACATCAGCAACGCGCCGGGCACCAGGAACAGGCGGTAGGCCGAATACTCCACGCCCAGGAACGACACGGCGCCCTGGATAGGCGAATCCACGAACTGCACCTCGCGCCCGAATGCCACGGTGATGAGCTGGCCGATCACGATGCCCAGCCCCCACGTGGCCAGAATGGCGTCCAGCGGCCGCTTGTACAGCGGCTGCACGATCAGGCGTTCGACGCCCATTCCCACCACCACGCCAACAACCAGCGCGAATGGCAGCGCCAGCCAGGGATTCAAGCCCAGTTGGGTCACCACCAGACTGGCATAGCTTCCCAGGGTAAGAATGGCCCCATGCGCGAAATTGACGATCTTCATCACACCAAAGATGATCATCAGCCCCGCCGTCACGATAAACAGCATGGCAGCCGTGCTCAAGATGTCCAGCAGCAAACCCATATCGGTCTCCGGCGCCGCCGGACGGGCCGGCGGTGCTTGTCTCGTGTTACCGCAGCGTCACTTCAGGTCAGGGCATTGTGCGCCCGGATCCACCTGATTGAACGTCTGAAGGATCTTGATGGAGCCGTCCTGTTGCACCTGCCCCAAACGCATGGTCAGCGCCGCATGCCGCTGCCGATCCATCTTCACCGGGCCGCGCGGGCCATCGAACGACACTTCGCTCAACGCCTGCACCACCTTCTGCGGATCCATGCCGCCGGCCTTCTCGACCGCCGCCTTGTACAGATAGAAGGCTTCGTACTGCGGCCCGGAAAACTCGTTGGCGGTCTTGGCGTCGTTGCCGAACTTCGCCTTCAGGCCGTCCAGGAATTTACGGTTCTGGGGCGTATCGATGCTGGTCAGGTACGACGCGGATATGTACATGCCCACCGCCGTATCGCCCATGGTCTTGGCCGTGCCTTCATCGATTGCCAGATTGCCGTAGGGCATGGACAGCCCCGCTGCCTTGATCTGCTTGGCCAGGCTGACGTTCGGCCCGCCCCCCGCCGTTGAACTGATCAGCGCATCGGGATTGGCAGAACGGATCTTTGACACCACCGGCGTCCAGTCCGAGCCATCCATGGGCAGATATTCCTCGCCCACCACGCGCCCGCCCTGCTTTTCGATGTATTCCCGCGTGAACTTCAGCATCCCTCGACCGAACGCATAGTCGCTGCCGACCAGGAAAAAGGTCTTGGCGTTGCGCTCTTTCATGAAGTGGTCGACCACCGGCGCGACCTGCTGCTCGGGCACCCAACCGTTCACATGCATCCAGCGGTTGCACGAACGGCCTTCGTAGAACGAGGTGTAGATGTAGGGCACCTTTCCGCGCGACACGATGGGCAGCGCGGCGTTGCGCGCCGCACTGGTTTCCATGGCGATGATGGCATCCACCTTCTTCTGGAAGACCAGCGTGTCGTACGCCTTCTGGGCGCCCACGGCGCCCGAGGCGTCGTCCGCGATTTCCAGCACGATCTGGCGGCCCAGAATGCCGCCGGCCGCGTTGATTTCGTCGGCGGCCAATTGCGATGCCTGCACCACGCCGGGCGCCACGACGCTATTGGCGCCGGACAGGCCGACCGGCACACCGATGCGCAAGGGCTCCGCGGCATGCACGGCGCCGGCACCCGCCAATAATGCGACAAGCGACAAGCGGATACGGAAGCTGCTGAATGGGATTTTCATGAGATTGCTCCTTGGGGGCGCGACTATTAGCCGTCGCTTAACGTTGCCGCAGGGCGTCGACCGCGCCCAGTTGCTCTTCGTAGATGTCGCAGCGCCTATCGCGCAGCACATGGTTGAAATCATTCAATTGACGCGCCCGGCGCGACGCCTTCACGTCGATGGGCGCCAGCAGGACCTCTTCCTGATCAGCGCTGGCGGGGCCGGCAGCTGTCCAACCTTGCGATCCCACGATCAGGCTGCGGCCCACGAACGGCTGGCCGCGTTCGACGCCCACGCGGTCGGCGCAGACCACCGTCAGGCCATTGCTATGCGCGGCACCGATGGTCAAGGCATGCGCCATGACTGGCCCGTCGGGCGTCTGCCCCGGCATCGGTACCCAATTGGTGGGCACCGCCACGATGTCGGCGCCGCGTACCGCCAAGAGCCGGTACACCTCGGGAAACCAGCCGTCGTAGCAAATGGCGACGCCCAGGCGGCCCAGCTCAGTATGGAACACCGGCAAACCCAGATCGCCCGCTTCAAAGTACAGATTCTCATCGCCCCACAAGTGCAGCTTGCGGTAAGTGCCGATATAGCCGGCGGGTCCGGCGATCAGCGCGGCGTTGTACAAGCGGTCCCCGCTGCGTTCGGCAATGCCCGCGACCAGATAGATGCCCAGCCGCTGCGCCAACGCGATCCAGGCCTGCGAGGTGACGCCGCTGGGCACGGGTTCCGCCAGCGCATAGGCCTCTTCGCGGCTTTCAAACACGTAGCCCGTGTTCGCCAGTTCGGGCAGCACCACCAGCCGCGCGCCCTGGGCGGCCGCCTGTTCGACCAATTCCGCCGAACGGGCCACGTTGGCGGCCACCGCCCCCATCACGGGGGCCATCTGCACACTGGCAACCCAGGTCGCCACGTCCGGGGAACACTGCGGGTCTGACGCTTGCATGGGATCTCCCTCATCAAAATTTGAAAACAAAAAAGCCCCCGACCACGCATAGCGTGCAAGTCGGGGGCTTTCATAGCCAGACACATGTTCAAGCAGCAATTATTGCTGCGGGGACTGCATGCCTGCCCAGGAAGCGCGAAGCCCAATCATGGGGTCCGCCAAGGGAAACAAGGCATTCAGGTCAATACTGACCGTGGGCAAATAATAGAGAGGCGCCCGCGCCGGGGACAATAAGTGCTTTCCCGGACGATCGGATCAACATGCCAGACGTTTGCCCCCACCGCCCTTTTTTGCACTGCGTCACTGCGACGCATTGGGGCCGTCAGCCGGGCTTGGCATAATACGCAGCCATGATGAAACCCGCAGCACATCACCCCCCTCTTGCCACAGGCTGGCTGACGGACGCACCGCCCATCCTGCCCCCTGCCCTGCGCCACTGGCTGTTTCGCCCGGGCGCGCTGACCGCTGGCCTGCGTCAGGTGGGTCAAGTGCGCCTGCGCGTGTTGGCCGAATATGCCGATGGCGCTCCGCTGGATGAAGCCCGCGCGATGGGCATTGCCCCCGGCACGCCGGTCTGGATACGAGAAGTGCTGATGTCAGTGAATGGCGTGGACAGCGTCCCTGCCCGCAGCCTGACTCCGCTTGGCGCGTCTCACGGCGCCTGGCAAGGCATGCGCCGCCTGCTGACCCGGCCGTTGGCCGACATGCTGTACCACGACAGCACCGTCATCCGCTCACCATTCGCCTGCCGCCGACTGGCCTCGCCGGTCCCGTTCCACGCCACGGCGCGCAGCGTATTGCCAGTCGAACAGCGCGACCGGGACGCTGCCCGCATCTGGGCTCGTCGTTCCGTATTCTGGCGCCAGGGCCAGCCCCTGCTGGTAGCCGAGTGCTTCCTGCCGAACTTCTGGGAACTGATCGCCGCTCAGCCCGTGCCGCCACTGGTGCCGCACCAGCGTACGCCGCGCTGACGGATTCGTCCCGCGCTGCACGGCGCTTTTCGTCTGTGGCCGGACCCGCGACGCGGGGCTAGCCTTCGTACCGGCGTCCCGCCTCCAGCAATTCCGGCGTGCCGATCACATCGTTCAGGCCGTCGAAATCCAGCATCCGTTCTTTCCAGGGTGCGGTCGTGCCGTGCTGGCGCAGGCTGCCGTAATAGCCCTGCAAGGTGTGCGCCACCGCGCGCGCCGTGCCGCCGGGAAAGATCACGATGCGAAAGCCCAGTGCGGTCAGCGCGTCGGCGCTTTGCACGGGCGTCTTGCCGCCTTCGACCATATTGGCCAGCAGCGGCACGCGCGCGGCAAAGCGCGCGCAGGCGGCCTGCATCTGCGCCGGCGTGCGCAGCGCTTCGATGAACAGCGCGTCGGCGCCCGCTTCCAGATAGGCTTCGGCCCTGTCCAGCGCGGCGTCCAGCCCGTCCACCGCCAGCGCATCGGTGCGCGCCAGAATCAGCGTGGACGCATGAACGCGCGCATCCACCGCCGCGCGCAGCTTGCCGCACATTTCGGCGGCGGGAATCACCGTCTTGCCATCCAGATGCCCGCAGCGCTTGGGAAAGGTCTGATCTTCCAGCTGGATCATCGCCGCGCCCGCGCGCTCGAAGCCGCGCACGGTGCGCTGGGTATTCAGCGCATTGCCAAAGCCCGTATCGGCATCCACGATGACCGGCGTGGCCACGCGCTCGGTGATGCGGGCCAGCGTGTCCTCGACCTCGGAATAGGTGGTCAGGCCGATGTCCGAGCGGCCCAGCCGCGTGTAGGCGATCGAAGCGCCGGACAGATATAGCGCAGCAAAGCCCGCCTGCTCGGCGATCAAGGCCGACAAGGGGTCATAGATGCCTGGGGCCAGCACGGCGCCGTTGGCCAATTGGGTTTTCAGCGATTGCGTCATGGGGTTGCCTCATGGGTTTCGTGTCCAAGCTCGCGCCCGAGCAGCGCGGCCGCGGTGGCGGCGGCGATATGGCCGCCCGCCACCGCGCTGAGCAAGCCGTTGCCGGACAAGTAGCCCGACACGTCGTTGCCCGACACGCCACGCGCCGCGCCGCCCGCGGCGAGCAGATTGGGCAAGGCCTGGCCGTGAGCGTCCCGCACGCGGCACTGCGCGTCGATATCCAGCCCGCCTTGCGTGTGAAACAGCGCGCCGGTCACTTTGATGGCGTGATACGGCGCTTGCAGCGCGCGTTCAAAGCGGCGGCCGTGAAGGTCGGACGCGCCGGGGGCCACGCTGTGCAGCGTCTGGCGCAAGGTCTCGGCATCGCAGCCGATCAGCGCCGCCAGCGCGGCGGCGTCGGCGCAAGTCTTGCGTGCGTGGCCGGCTTCGGCCGCGACGAAGTCGGGAAAGCCGCGCGCCAGCGCCAGCGTGCGGTCATCGAATACGTTCCAGGCCACGCCGCCCGGCTGCGCCAGCACGTGGACCGCGGCTTCGGAGTAGCCGTGCGTCTCGTCATGAAAGCGGCGTCCGTCACCGTTGATCTGCACGCCGCCGTCCATCATGACGGCCCACGAGATCAGCGCGCCTTGCGGCGTCGCCCATGACCCATGGCCTTGATAACCGCCCAGGTCGGCCAGGCCCGCGCCCAGCTGGGCGCCCCAGGCGATGGCGCTGCCGTCATTGCCCACATGGCCGCCGTAGACCGCGTCACGCATCGCGGGCAGGTGTTCGGCCACCATGGCGGCGTTGCCGCCAAAGCCGTTGCACGCCAGGATCAACACGTCGCAGCCGATCAGGTCGATCGAACCATCGGGCCGTTCGCATCCCACCGCGGTGACGCGGCCCGCCTCATCCACCCAGATCTCACGGGCCAGCGCGCGCGTCAGCAGATACGCGCCCGCTTGCGTCGCCGCGCGCTCCAGCGCGGCCACCAGCGCCGCGCCCGTGCGTTCGGGCAAGGTGTGCATGCGGCGCGCGGTATGGCCGGGATACAGAAAGCCGTCCAGCACTTCAAACGCCAGGCCATGGCCCGCCAAGGCGTCCATGGCCGCCGCGGCGGCTCCGGCATAGGCGGCGACCAGATGCGGCGCGGCCGCGCCCTGCGCCTTGGCCTGGATGTCGGCGGCAAAGCGCCCGGCGTCGTCATCGATGCCGGCGGCGCGCTGCACCGCTGTCCCGGCGGCGGGGATGAACCCCGACGACAAGGCCGATGAGCCGCTGGGCGCGGCATCGCGTTCGATCAGCACGGTGTCGATGCCGGCGTCCGCCAGCCGCAAGGCAGCAGTCAGTCCGCAAGCACCCGCACCGATGATGGCCACCGGCACGTGCATGGCGTCGGCATCTGGCTCGCCGCGTTTGACGACGGGCGCGCTCACCGGCCCAACCTGTCCAGAAAGTCCTGGCACGACGTCACGTCGGCCACCGTGCGCAGGTCAGCCAGCGCGGCGTCGTGCATGGCGGGCGTGGGCGCGGCGCAGCCGTCCGCCAGCACGGTCACGTGATAGTCCCGCATGTGGGCGTCGCGCGCGGTGCTGGCCACGCCGCCATTGGTGACGATGCCCGCGATCACCACGCTTGAGATGCCGGCGCGGCGCAGCACCCAGTCCAGCTGCGTATTGAAGAAGGCGGAATACGCCACTTTCCAGACCGACACATCCACCAGCCCGTCCAGTTCGGCCACGTTGTCCTGGCCGCGCGACCCTGCGGCGAAATCGCCTTTCGCCAGGAACGGACGCAGCTGTTTCAGGTGCGGCGAGATCATGGGCTCGCCATGCGCGTCGGGCCACAATGTGAACTGGCTGGCGGCGACAAAGCCGCCCTGCCCCTTGAGCTTGCGGGCCACCGGCGCCACGCGGGCCGGCAAGGCGCGCGCCTCCCGGCTGACCGCGCCGCCCCGGTCATAGGCGCCACCCGGCGTCAGGAAATCGTTTTGCAGGTCGATGACGAGCAAGGCGGTCGTGCGGGGATCCAAAACATGCATGGCGGTCTCCTAGGCGTCCTGGCGGGTAACCAGCAGATTGCCCAGCGCGTCGACGCGGCCGGCAAAGCCGGGTTCGATCCAGATGGTGGTGTCGGGCTGCTCAAGAATGGCGGGGCCGGCCACCTCGGCGTCCACCGGCAGGTCCAGACGCGCATACCGCACGGCGTCGCGCCACTGGCCGGCGTGGAAGACGCGCTGCGTGCCCAACGACGGCGGCATCTGCTGGCATGTTGGCGCCAGCAGGGCCAGGTCGAACTTGGGACGCTGGCCGATGCGCGCATAGCGCAGATTCAGGATGCGCACGGCAATGCCGGTCAGGCTGCGGCCAAAGGCGGCGCGGTAGGCGTCTTCGAACGCGGCGGCGATGCCGGCGCGGTGCAGCGCGTCCCGCGTGACTTCCACCCGCAATGTGTGGCTTTGGCCTACGTAGAGCATGTCCAGCTCAATGACCTCGCGGATGCCGTCAAAGGCCACGCCCGCCGAGTCCAGCCGTTCCTGGCAGGCCGCCGCCAGGCCGTCGATGCGCGCCAGCAGATCGCTGGCGTCCAGTGCGTCCAGCGCGGTGTTCAACGTCTGCACGCCGTCGTGCCGCATGTCGGCCATGACGCAGCCCAACGCGGAGGTGACGCCCGGGTACCGCGGCACGATGCCATGGGCCGCGTCCACTTCATTCATCATGGCGCACACGTGCAGCGCGCCGCCGCCGCCAAACGGCATGTAGGCGAATTTGCGCGGATCATGTCCGCGTTCGATGGACACGACGCGGATCGCGCCCGCCATCTTGGCGTTGGCCACGGTCAGGATCGCCTCGGCCGCCGCATGCACGTCCAGGCCCAGCGGGCGCGCTACGTGCTCGTCGATGGCGGCGCGCGCCAGCTCGACGTTCATGGTGGCAAGCAGGCCACCGCCCAGGGGGCGCTCTGCCGAGATGCGGCCCAGCAGCACGTTGGCGTCGGTGACGGTGGGCCGCGTATTGCCGCGGCCGTAGCACGCCGGGCCGGGTATGCTGCCGGCGGACTCGGGGCCCACCTGCAACAGGCCGCCCGCATCCACGCTGGCGATCGACCCGCCGCCCGCGCCGATGGTTTCGATCTGGATCATCGGCGCGCGCACCACCATGCCGAAGTCGATGGCTGTCTGCGCCGACAGCGAGGCTTCGCCGCCCGCCACCAGCGACACGTCAAACGAGGTGCCGCCCATGTCGCCGGTCACCACATTGGGAAAGCCCGAGGCGCGCGCGATGGCCGCGCAGGCGATCACGCCTGCGGCTGGCCCGGACAGCGCGGTGCGCACGGGCACATCGCAGGCAGTCTGGCGCGACATCACGCCGCCGTTGCTCTGCACCACCAGCAGCTCGCCGTCAAAGCCCTGCTGTTGCAGGTCGGCTTCCAGCCGGGTCAGGTAGCTGCCCACCACCGGCTGCAACGCGGCATTCAGCACGGCCGTCGAGCAGCGCTCGAACTCGCGGATCTCCGGCAGCACTTCAGTGGCGGCCGTGACGTGGCCATTGGGCCAGATGGCGCGCACGCGGGCCACGGCCTGCGCTTCATTGACCGGATTGGCATAGGCATTGACGAAGAACACGCAGACGGCGTCGCAGCCCTGCTCCAGCAAGGCGCGCGCGGCGGCCTCGACGTGATCCAGGTTCACGGGCGTGTGCACCGTGCCATCGGCCAGCACGCGCTCACTGACCTCCAGGCGCAGGTCTCGCGGCACCACCGGCACATAGTTGCCGCGCAGGCCCCAGGTCTGGGGACGGTCGCGCCGGCGCATTTCCAGCACATCGCGAAAGCCTGCCGTCGTGATGATGCCGGTGCGCGCCACCTTGCGTTCCAGCAGCGCATTGGTGCCCACGGTGGTGCCGTGCACGATGGTGGCGATGGCGCCCGCGCCGTCGGCCGCCTGGGCGATGCCGTTCATGAAACCGCGCGCCTCTTCGCCGCGCGTGGACGGCACCTTGACCACGGTGGCCGTGCCGCTGGCCTCATCCAGCACGAACAGATCCGTGAACGTGCCGCCCACGTCCACGCCGACGACCAAGCCCGTCTTCGTGTGTTCCCCGCCCCCGCCGCGTTTCTCTTCGCGTTTCTCTTGTGCCGCGCTCATGCCACCTGCTCCTTCTTGTTGTCGCCGACATAGCCCATCTTGCGGTCGTGCTCAAGCGCCGCCGGCGCCCGCCCGGCCGGATCGCCATAGCCGCCCCCGCCCGGCGTCTCCAGCCGCACGCGGTCGCCGCGCTGCAACTGGATGCCCAGCATCTTGGAACTCATGGGCGGGCTGTGCCATTGCCCGTCCTGCTGATACCGGAAAACGTTCAACGCCGCCTCGCCGCCACCCGCGATGCCCTTGGGCGCGCTGCGTCCGCGTTCACCGAAGATGAAGGCCTCGGCGCTGTCTTCCAGCAGCTCGATTTCATACACGGCGCCCAGCCCGCCCCGGTGCGTGCCGGCGCCCGCCGAGTCCGGGCGCAGCGCCCATTGCGTGAAGCGCACGGGGTACGCGGCCTCCAGGATCTCCAGCGGCGGAATGGTGGCGGTGGAGATCGGCGCATTGCCGTGGCTGAGCCCGTCGCCATCCGAATGGCCGCCATGGCCACCGCCAAAAAAGCTGAACATCACCCAACGCTGCCCCTTGCGCGCCGCGTCGCTGCGGTACCCGGCAATGGATAGCGCGTTGATCGTGCCGTAGGCCTGCGCCATGGCGCGCTTGGGCGCCGCCCGCGCCATCGCGCAGAAAATCACGTCGATCATGCGCAGGATGGTTTCGGTGTAGCCGCCGACCGGGCGCGGACGGTCGGCCGAGATGACCAGGCCATCCGGCAGCACCACGTCCACCGCGTCCAGCACCCCGGCGTTGGCCGGCACGTCCGGGAACAGATGCTTGAGCGCCACGTAGCAGGCGGCAATCGCCGTGGCGCGGGAAATATTGACGGGGCCCGCGCAGGCGGGCGACGTGCCGTTGAAGTCCAGCGTCAGCCGCTCGCCTTCGATCTTCAGGTTCAGCGCGATGCGCAAGGGCGTATCGCGCACGCCGTCGTTGTCCAGCATGTCTTCAAAGGCGTATTCGCCATCGGGCAAGGCCGTGATGTGGTCACGCATCAGGCGGCGTGCACGCGCGCGCAAGGTCTCCAGGGATTCCAGCACCGTGGCGTCGCCGTATTCGTCCAGCAGGCCGTCCAACCGGCCCGCGCCCAGTTCCAGCGCGGCCAACTGGCCGTTCAAGTCGCCCCACAGGCTGTCGGGCAAGCGCGTGTTGGCCTTCAGGATGGCCAGCACGTCCAGGTCCAGGACGCCGGCGCGCACGATGCGCACGGGCGGAATCTGCACCGCTTCCTGCCAGCATTCGGTGGCCGCCGGGTTGTAGTTGCCAGGCACCGCGCCACCCACGTCGTGCCAATGGGCGGCCGACGCCAGATAGCAGAACAGCTGGCCGGCCCGGAACACCGGGCGCACCAGCTTGAAGTCATTGGCGTGGGTGCCACCTTCGTACGGGTCATTGAAGAGCCAGACGTCGCCATCCACCATGCCGCCCCGCTCGGCGGCCACCCGCGCCGCCGCCTTGACGGCAAAGGCCATCGCGCCCACGAACACGGGCAGCCCGGATTTGCCCTGGATCAGGGTGGCGCCGGTGGCCGCGTCGTACATGCCGTGGCAGGCGTCATGGGCCTCGGCAATGATGGGGTTGAACGCGCTGCGGTACAGCGTCGCGTCCATCTCATCGGCAATCTGTTCCAGGCGGCCCTTCAGGACCGCCAGGGTGACGGGATCAAGCATGATGTTCTTCCTAAGAGGTTTGACGCTGTTTCAGCAGATTCAGCAGTCCGCCGGCCCGCACCATTTCCAACAGGAAGGCGGGCACGGTCTCGCAATGCAATGCAGAAGGGGCCGCGCCGTCCGCGCGGCCAATGCGGCCCGCAGCGGGGTCAACGGTGATGCGTTCGCCTTCGGCCAGCGTCTCGGCCTGGGCACAGGTCAAAAGCAGCAGGCCGACATTGAAGGCGTTGCGGAAATACAGGCCGTTGAACGACGGCGCGATCACCGCGGCCACGCCCAGGCGCACCAGGGCGGCGGCGGCCTGCTCGCGCGACGAGCCAATGCCGAAATTGGGTCCGGCCACCAGCACATCGCCCGGTTGCACCTGCGCCGCAAAGTCCGGCCGCACCCGTTGCAGGCAATGGCGTGCAATCTCGTCGATGCCGAATTTCATGTAGGCGCCGGGCGCGAGCGCGTCGGTGTCGATGTCCGCGCCCACGCGCCAGACACGGTGCGGGGCGGGTGGGTGTTGATCCGTCATGCCGTGAACTCCCGGGGGTCGGCGATGCGCCCGGCCACCGCCGAGGCCGCCACGGTATAGGGCGACGCCAGATAGACCTGCGCCGTCTCGGATCCCATGCGGCCTTTGAAATTGCGCGCTGTAGTCGAGATGACGCTGGCGCCATCGGGAATGGACCCGCCATACCCCGCACAGGCGCCGCAAGAGGTGGGCAGCACGTCCGCGCCGGCCTCGCGCAGCACCTGCATCACGCCTTCCTGGTCCGCCTGTTGCTGGTCCTGCTGGCTGGCGGGCGCCACCATCAGGCGCATGCCGGCCGCCAGCCGGCGGCCGCGCAACACGCTGGCCGCCGCGCGCAGGTCCTCCAGCTTGGCGCCCGTGCACGCGCCGATATACGCCACTTGCACGGGCACGTCGCCATACTGGTCCACGTCGCGCGCGTTGGCCGGGCTATGCGGCGCGGCCACCTGCGGCGCCAGCGTGGACGCATCGAAGTCGTGCCATTCGGCGTCGGCGTCCGCATCGCTGTGCCAGCGCGTCAGATCCAGTTCCTGCGTCACGCCCGCGGCGCGCAGATAGGCCTCGGTGGTCTCGTCCGGGGCGATCAAGCCCACCTGAGAGCCCAGCTCGGCGCTCATATTGGACAAGGTCATGCGTTCCTGCATGGACAGGGCGCGCACGGCCTCGCCACAGAATTCCACCGCCTGGTAACGCCCGCCGTTCATGCCGTAGCGGCCGATCATGCGCAGCATCATGTCCTTGGCCGTGACGCCGGGCGCCAGCCGTCCGCGCCAGCGCATCATCAGTGTCTTGGGCACCTTGACCCAGATCTGGCCGGTGACGGCCACGCCCAGCATTTCCGTGCTGCCGATACCGAACATATACGCGCCGAACGCGCCGCCGGTGGGCGAATGCGAATCCCCGCCCACGCAGAACATGCCGGGGCGGATATGGCCATGCTGCGGCACGACCACGTGGCAGATGCCCACGGAGTCGTACACATTGGGCAGTTGCTGCCCCGCCGCCCAGTCGCGCGCAATGCGCACGATGCGGCGGGATTCGTCATCGGATTCCGGTACATAGTGATCAATGACCAGCACCACCTTGGACGGGTCCCACAGCGTGGCGCCCAGCTCTTGCAGCATGGGCTGCAAGCGCCGCGGGCCGCTGGAATCATGGAACATCGCCAGGTCCACCGCACAGGTGACGATCTCTCCTTCATCGACGGCGGCGCGGCCGCAAGCGGCGGCAATCAGCTTCTGGGCCAGGGTTTGGGGCCGAGGGGATTGATGCAGGACGGGTTGCTGCGCAGTCATCGCTACATCCCCAGGTAGGCGCGGCGCACGTCGTCGCTGGCCATCAGTTCGGGGCACGATCCGCTAAAGCGCACCGCGCCGTTCTCCAGCACATAGGCGCGCTGCCCCGTTTCCAGCGACTGGCCCACATTCTGCTCGACCAGCAGAATCGCCAGCCCGTCGGCATGCAGGCGCTGTATCAAGCCAAACAGCTCTTCCACCATCAACGGCGACAGCCCCAGCGAAGGCTCGTCCAGAATCAGCAGCCGGGGTTCGGCCATCAGGCCTCGACCAATCGCCAGCATCTGCTGCTCGCCGCCCGACATGGTGCCGGCCAGTTGCGTCAAGCGTTCGCGCAGACGCGGGAAGATCTCCAGCACCTTGTCCAGATTGGACGCGCGGCGCTCGCGCGCCCGCGTGAACGAGCCCAGCTCCAGGTTTTCGCGCACGCTCAGGTTCGGGAAGATGCGCCGGCCTTCGGGCACCTGGATCAGACCCGCCTTGACCACGTCGCGGTAATGGCGGCCGGTCAGGTCCTGGCCTTCGAAGCGGATCGAGCCGCCCCAAGGCTTGCACAACCCGCACACCGTGTTGTTCAGCGTGGACTTGCCCGCGCCGTTGCTGCCCAGGAGGACGACGATCTCGCCCTCGCCCACCGCCAGGTCCACGCCACGCAGCACTTCCATGCGCCCGTAGCCTGCGCGCAGGCCGGAGACTTCCAGCAGCGCGCTCATGCCGGCGCCCCTTGCGCAGCCAGCCGCGCCGCCGCGCCATGCCCCAGATAGGCTTCCACCACCGTCGGGTCACGGGTGACTTCGCCGGGCGTGCCCGAGGCGATCAGCCGGCCTTGCGCCAGCACCCACACATGTTCTGCCAGGCTCATCACCGCGCGCATCACGTGTTCGATCATCAGCACCGTGACGCCATCGTCCACCAGCTTTCTCACCACCGGAATCATCTCGTCGATCTCACTCGGGTTCAGCCCGGCCAGCACCTCGTCCAGCAGCAAGAGGCGCGGGCGCGTGGCCAGCGCGCGGGCCAGCTCCAGGCGCTTGCGCCCCGCCACCGTCAGGTCGGCCGCGGGCTTGTCCAGCGACGCCTGTAGGTTGACGCGCGCGGCGATGGCTTCCGCCGCGGCCAGCGCTTCCTGCCGGTCGGCCAGGCGCAAGTGCGCGCCCACCGCGATGTTCTGCCGCACCGTCTGCGCGCCAAAAGGCTGCACGATCTGGAAGGTGCGGGTCAGGCCCAGCCGCGCCGACTCATGCGGGGCGCGTCCGGTAATGTCCTGCCCGGCAAAATGCACCGACCCCGCGCCGGGCTTCAGGAAGCCGGACAGCAAGGCGAACAGCGTGGTCTTGCCTGCGCCGTTGGGGCCGACCAGCGCGGTCAACGAGCCCTGCGGCACGGCCAGGTTGACGTCTTGCACGGCCTTCAGGCCGCCAAACGAAATGGAAAGATTGCGCGCTTGCAACAGGATCTCAGGCACGGGCGCGCTCCTTGATGCCGAACAGCCGGCCCAGCGATTGGCCGCTGCCGCTGATGCCGCGCGGCAGGAACATCACGATCAGAATCAGCACCACGCCGTAGATCACCATGCTGATGCCCGGCAGTTCGCCGAACAGGTTGCGCGTCAGGTCGGCCAGCCCGTGCAGCGCGATCGCGCCCAGCACCGGCCCCCACAAGGTGCCCATGCCGCCCACGATGGCGCCCACCAGCGCCTCGACGGACACGGCCGAACCGAACGCGATGCCCGGGTCGATGTACTGGAACACCTGTACATAGAACGCCCCCGCGGCGCTCATGAAGGCGGCCGACAAGGCAATGCCGCCCAGCTTCACGCGCAGCGGATTCACTCCGATGGCACGCGCCGCGTCCTCGTTGTCGCGCACCGCTTGCAGGTAGGCGCCAAAGCGCGAGTGACGCAGCCAGGCCGTGACGGCCAGCGCCAGCACCACGAAAGCCAGCAGCAGATAGATATAGCCCCGGCGCGACGCGAACTGCATGTTCGCCACCCCTTCTTGCAACGGCACCATCAGCCCCACCCCGCCACCGGTAAACGAGGCCGACAGCGCCAGAATGCGGAACACCTCGGCAAACGCCAGCGTGACGAGCGCAAAGTACGAGCCCTTCAGCCCGTAGCGGAACGTCAGCCCGCCCACCGCCATGCCGGCCAGCGCCCCCATTGCAATGGCCATCGGCAATACCAGCCAGGGGTTGAGGCCCAGGTTCAGCTGGCCCAGCGCCTGCGCATACGCGCCCACGCCAAAGAACAGCGCGTGGCCGAAAGACAGCTGGCCCCCGTAGCCGCCCAGAATGTTCCAGGCCTGCGACAGCAAGGCCGCGTACAAGGACATCATCACGAACGTCAGCAAGACGCCCGACTGGGCGAACGCCGCCACGGCGGCCAGCGCCACCCCAAAAAGCGCGATTGCGCAAAGATCCCGGTTCATGTCAGCCCCTGGCCCCGAACAGCCCCTGCGGGCGAAACAGCAGCACCGCGATGAAGATCGCGAAGATACCCATCTGGCCCAGCGAGTCGCCCAGGAACAGGCCCCCAATGGACTCAACCACGCCGATCAGCAAACCGCCCACCAACGCGCCCACGAAACTGCCCATGCCGCCCAGCACCACGATGGTGAAGGCCACCAGCACGAAGCCGCTGCCCACCTGCGGGTTGACGTAGTAGGCGGGCAGCAGGAAGCAGGCGGCCGCGCCCAGGCAGGCCATGCCGATGCCGAACGACAAGGCATAGACCTTTTCAACGTCTATGCCCATCAGCTTGGCGCCCTGCTTTTCACGCGCCACGGCGCGGATCGCCCGGCCCAGGTCGGTGCTGCGGATGATCCAGAACAACACCGCCGCCACCGCCAGCGCCCCGCAAAAGGCGATGACCTTGGGCAGCGCGATCATGGCCGGCCCGATCTCCACCGTGGACAGCGTGTAGGCCGTGTCGATGCTGCGCGTGTCCGACTTGAACCACACCAGCGCCAGGTTCTCCAGCACGATGGCCAGGCCCAGCGTGACCAGCAGGATGTTCTCGTCCTTGCCATGGCTGGCGCGATTGATCACAAAGCGCTGCAAGGCATAGCCCAGCGCGAACATGCCGGCCATGACCAGCGGCAAGGCGGCGTAAGGGTCGATCCCCAGCCGCTCCTTCAGCAGATAGACGGCGTACAGGGCCACCATCAGCGCTGCGCCGTGGGCGAAGTTAATGATGTGCAGCACCCCGTAGATCAGGGTCAGCCCCAGGGCGATCAGCGCGTACACCGCGCCGGTCGTCAGGCCATTGAGCACCGATGAAAAAAGGATGGCGGGATCCAGCATGCTTGCGTCAGGCCTTCAACGGGAAAACGGCGTCGGCCTGGCGGTAGTCTGCCGGGATGATCACCTTGATGTCGCCGCCGATCACCTGCGTCAGGAGCGGCTGCGCGCCCGTGTTCTGGCCGTTGACGAACTTGGTCGGGCCATAGGGCATCAGATTGTCCTGGAAGGTGCTGGCGGCCAGCGCCTCGATGATGGCGGCGCGGTCTGCGGACTTGGCGCGTTCGATGGCGTCGGCCAGCAGTTGCACCGACACATAGGTCATGAAGACTTCATAGCTGAAGTACGCGCCCTTCTCCTCGACCCGCGCGCGCAGCGGCGCCACGCGCGCATCCTTGGGATTGAACCAGTGGTTGCAGTCGATGATGCCGTTGGCGATGTCGGGAAATTCCTTCAGGAACTTATAGCTGGACGCCGCGCCCCCCAGCACCGAATAAATGGCCTTGGGCTGCACCTTCTGCTGCTTCATGGCGCGCAGCAACAGCGCGTATTCGTTGTAGTAGTTGGCGGGAATGACGATGTCCGGGTTCATCGACTTCATGCGCAGCACGATGTTGTTGAAGTCGCGCGTGGGGTTGGGGTGCTTCACCACGCTCATCACCTCGAAGCCGTGCTCGGGCAGCGCCTTGGACAACAGCGCCGCGGTGCCGGTGCCGAACAGCGAATCCTCGTGCACGATCATCACGGTCTTGGCGGGTTTGCCTGCGGCGTCGTTCAAGGCGGCCAGGTCGGTGATGGCGCGTTCGCTACAGGCGCGGTAGCCGGGGCCGAAGCGGAAGGTGTTCTTCAGGCCACGTTCGACGATCTGATCCGCCACGCCCACGTCCACCACATGCGGCAGGTTGTACTTGGCGGCGGTCTGCGTCGTGGCCAGGCAGATGGCGGACGCATACGCGCCGACGATGGCCGACACCCCCGCCTCGTTCATCTTTTCCACTTCCGCCGAACCGGCCTCGGGCCGCGATTGCGCGTCGCCCAGCACGGCCGCCAGCGGCGCACCGCCCAGCGATTTGATGCCGCCCGCCTTGTTGATGTCTTCAATCGCCAGCAAGGCGCCCAGCCGGCACTGCTGGCCCGAATACGCCAGCGCGCCCGTCACCGGGTGCAGCACGCCGATCTTCACGGGCGTGGCGCCCTGCGCGCGCGTCACCCAGGGCGCGGAGACCAGGGCCGCGGCAGCGGCGGATTGATAGAGAAAAGTGCGGCGCGAATTCATGGGAGATCTCCGAAGGGTTCAATGAAATTGGGCCGACAGCTCTTCGCTGACCCAGACCTTGGCGTCAATGCTGCCGACGCGCGACAGCTGCAATTGGTATTGATAGCGATCGGGCCGGTACAGACCCTGCAAGAGTTGGACCGGGCGGTCGTTCACGTCGCGCACGACGCGGGTGACGGCCAGCAACGCAGACCCCACCGACACATCCAGATGGCGCGCGACCTGCGCATCGGCCAGACGCGCGGAAATGGTCTGGGTGGCGCCGCCGAATTCCACGCCGGCCGCCTCCAGCAGCATCAGCAAGGGTTCGCGTTCCAGATCTTCGCGGGTGAAATCGGCCACCGCCTGCGGCACATACGTCGTGATGTGGGACAGCGGCCCGGCCTCGGTGCTGCGCACACGCAGGCTTTTGTGGACCGGCGTGCCGGGCGGAATGCGCAAGGACTCGGCCACGGTGGCGGGCGCGAACACCAGCGTGCTGTCCAGCACCTGCACCGAGGTGCGCAGCCCCATGTTGACGATGTTTTCCAGCAGCCCGGTCAGATGCGCCTTCTGCGGCGCGTTGACCGCGGGCGCGGTCTGGGCGCTGGATGCGCCGCGCAGGGGCCACGTTCCCAGGCCGGGACGCCGCGACACCAGCCCGTCGGCCACCAGCATTTCCATCGCCTTGCGGATGGTGATGCGGGCCACGTCGAACTGATCGGCCAGCGCGTGCTCGCCCGGCACGCCGTCCTGATCAAATCGCCCTTCCTGCAACTGCTCGCGCAGCACAAGGTAGATCTGGTGGTACTTCGGCAGAGGTAGTGAGGTTCCCATGGCGGGAACTCTAGGGGTGTCCTAATGTACCGTCAATGGAACAAATACCCTTGCGGGTTGTTCCATCGGGAAAACACCGACCCGCTTTCCAATGACAATCTGTCACGTTCGCGTGCAAATCAGCATCATTTGAGGCGATATCATCGCTCCCCTATGCGCACACATTCCTGCATGACCCAAGTCTGGTTCGCCCTTTGGTTGCGGCGCTTTTGGCTGCTTGCGGCAACGGCCGCGATCGCTCTGCATGCGGGCGCCAGCCATGCGCAGGCGTTCGACCGCCAGTTGGAAAACCAGCGCTATCAGCAATGGCTTGCAGACTTCCGCCAGGACTTCCAGCGCCTGCGCCAATCGCCGGACCCCGCCCAAGCCGATGTGAACAGCGTGTTCGCCAACACCTTGGTGCCGAACTCGCGGGCCACGCAGCTGGTAAGGGAACTGGCCAAGGCGCCGGGCGGCAGCACTCACGGTGAAATCCACTTCGTGGGCATCGCGCGCGTGTTCATGGCCGCGCTGGCCGACTCGGTCGTGGCAGGCGACGGCGGCATCTTTCCCGAAACCCACGCCACCTATCAGGCGCAGGACTTGCGCGTGCGCTACATGCATGTAGACGGCGGCGGGCGCCTGGAACGCTATTTCAACAACCCCGACCATTTCAAACCCTATCGGCTGCCCGAAGCCGGTCAGTCCGTGCGCGAGGCCTACCCCTTCCTGCTGTTCGAAGACACGCAAGGCAAGTTGCGCCTGGGCGGCATCTCGAAGGAATTCTGGGACTTGGTCAAATTCATGGACGCGCTGCAATATGCGTAAGCGGCTGATGTTCCCGCCCCGCCCTCTGCTGACCGCCGCGGCCATGACGCTGAGCCTGGCGGCCGCCGCGCCCGCACTGGCGGACTGCGGCCCCGCGCCCCTGGATTTCGGCGCCGCCCCCACGCTGCCCGCGATGCCCGTGTCCGTAGCGCTGGACGGCGAACGCGTGCTGCTGGGCAAGCAAGGCGAGCGGATCGCCCTGCAACGCAAGCTGGTCTGGGCCGATAAAGCCGGCGACCTGAGCCCGCGCACGTGGGCCGACAAGGTGGACTGGTCGGCCTATGCCACCCCGGCCAAGGCCAGCAAGCCCGCGCCCACGCGCCTGTACTTCAGTCCTGAAGGCCAGCTGTGCCGGATGGAGCAGTATCTGTCTATCCGGGGCCAATCGGTGCTGGTGGGCGGCTACACGCTGGACTACGACGCCGGCGGCGCGCTGGCGGGCTACACGGAATTCACCGAGGCCTCGGACGCTGCGGCGCAACCCTATCGGGTATCTCGCCGCGCCTGCCTGCAACGCGATGCGCAAGGCTTGCTGACCACCTTCATCGACGACGGCTGCGACGATCCCAAAGGCCCCGGCGCCAGCCGGCATTACGTGCGCAACGCGCAGGGCCAATTGTTGCGGGTGATCGACACCCTGTCGCCCGGCGCACCGCAGGCCGTCCAGACTTACAACGCCCTGGGTGAACCGGGGCCGCGCTATGTCAGCCAGCCCTCCAATTACGTCACGGCGGGCGACAGCCGGGCGCCCTATGCCTATGCCGCGCCCACGCAGCACATTGATCGCGTGTACCCGCGCCTGCGCGAGGACCTGGCGGCCTTGCCCAGCGAAATTCCCGGCATCGAATGGCGCATCGTGCGCATTGCCGATGAGGTGCCGATGAATGACCGTGACGATCAATCGTCCTGGGATCCCAACGTGCAGACCGTGCTGGCCCAGGGCGAGACCGATGCGCAAAGCATGGCACGACTGACGCCCGCCGCCCAGGATGCCGTGTGGCAAGCCATGCAGGCGCACCCGGGGCGGATCCTGTTCTACTTCGATCCGATGGGGCGCGTGCTGCTCACGTCCGCCATCACGCCGGCGCAGTGGGAAGCGTGTGGCGATCCCACCAACCTGGCGCCGGATGCCTGCGGCAAATAGGCGCCTGCATCCGTCTGCCTGCATGCGTCATGCCTGCGCGCCAACGTCAGCCCTTGCCCGGCCGTGTATCCACCGCCAGGCATAGCAGCGCCGTCAGCACCGCCAAGCCGACATGCCCCAGATACAGCGGCGAGAAATCGGCGTGGCTGACCGCGCCGTGCCCCAGCAGCAACACCGTGATCGCCACGCCCATCACCCCGCCAATCTGCCGCGTCGCCTGATTGACGGCGCTGCCCACCGCATAGTGCTGGGCCGGCAGGCGGCTGACGGCCGCGCCTGACAACGAAGGCATCACCATGCCCACGCCGATGCCGCTCAGCAGCAGACCAGGCAGCCACTGCGTCAGATACGCCGGCTGTTCGCCCGGCATCAACAGGAACCACAAGCCGCTGGCCGCGTAGATCAGCGAACCGGCCACCAGGAACGGCCGATGACCCATGCGTGCCGCCAGCCGCCCGGTCAGGATGGCCGTGGGCATGACCAGCAGCGGCCCCGGCGTCACGGCCAATCCGGCGCGCGGCAGGCTGTAATGCCAGACACCCGTCATATAGAAGAAGAACGCAAAGAACATCATCGCAAAGGCAATGCCGAAGCTCAGGGTGGCCAGGTTCACGTAACGATAGGTGCGGTGCTTGAACAACGACAAATCCACGAGCGGATGCGGCGTGGCGCGCGCCCAGGCCACGAAAGCCGCCAGCGACACCACGCCAACCGCTGCCACCACGCCCAGTTCCAACCGGCTCCAGGTCGGCGACTCCGACTGCACGATCGCCAATGCCAGCGCGCCCACGGCCACCATCAGCAAGGCCATGCCCACGCCATCCACCCGACGGCGCGCATCAGGCTTCACGGACTCCTTCAATAGACCTGCGCCGTACCAGAGCGACAACGCACCCAACGGCAGATTGAGATAGAACGCCCAAGGCCAGCCTGCCGTGTCCACGACAAACGCCCCCAGGCTGGGGCCCACGGCCGCCGCCAGGCCGCCGACGGCGCCCCACAGGCTGACCGCAACCGTGCGCTGCGAAGCCGGGAACGCCGCCAGCACGATCGACAGCGAGGCTGGCGTCAGCAGTGCCGCCCCCACGGCTTGCAGCACGCGGGCGGCGATCAGCCACGCCACGCTGCCCGCCAGGCCGCAAGCGGCGGAAGCCGCCAGGAACAGCACCACCCCCACCATGAACATGCGCTTGCGGCCATGCGTGTCAGCCAGGCCGCCTGATGGGATCAACATGGCCGCAAAGACCACCGTATAGGCGTTCAGCACCCAGGACATGTCCGCGGCCGAGGCCTCGGGAAAGCCGGCGCGCAAGGCGCCGAACGCCGCGTACAGCATCGTGCCGTCCAGCGACACCAGGAACACCGCGATGCTGGCGACCCAAAAGATGGGCCACGGAGACGCTGTGGCAGGCGCGGGGGTCGTGCCGTGTGCCGCCCCGTGGATGGAGCCGTGGTTGGACCCAGGGTTGGACCCATCCGAGGGCGCGATGGCGGCCTCGTTGGCGGACTGGATTGCCGGCGTGGCAGCCGGTGCGGAGCGGGCGGTAGCGTGCATGATGATCCTATCCCAGCGCCTTCAGATACACCGCGGGCTCGGCGGACAGGCCCTGCTTGACCTGGCGCGTCCCTTCGTCGGCCAGCACTTCCTCGGCGCCCGCTTCCAGACCGTCGAACGTCTGACTGACGATCGATTCCGGCGTGGACTTGGGAGCGTCCAGCCCCTTGGTCAAATCCGTGTCGACAAAGCCCATGTGCAAGCCCATCACCTGCGTCTTCTGCTCCCGAAGCTCGGCGCGCAGGCCATTTGTCATCGCCCACGCGGCCGATTTGCTCATGGCGTAGACGCCCAGCAAGGGGCCGTTGATCCAACTGGCGATCGACAGCACGTTGAGCAACGCGCCGCCGCCATTGGCGGCCAGTACCGGCGCGAACGCCTGGGCGACACGCAGTGAGCCGAACAGGTTGGTGTCCAGATGGCGCTGCGCCGATTCAATGCTGCCCTCGGCGATGAAACCGCCCATCGCCGCGATGCCTGCGTTGTTGATGACCAGCGTCACGTCGGAAGCCCGGGCCGCAGCCGCTGCCACGTCCTGCGGGTTCGTGACGTCCAGCTTGATCGCCTCTACCCCAGCCAGCGTGACGGTCGACGGGTCGCGAGCGCCGGCATAGACCTTGCGCGCCCCGCGCGCCAACGCCTCGCGGGCGAATGCCAACCCTAAACCACGGTTGGCGCCGGTAATCAAAACCACTGCATTCTTGAGATCCATGATGGATGTCCTTGATGTGAATACCGCTATGGGTTCAGTCAAAATATGACGATCATCATATTTGTGGCCGGTAAAAAGACCGCGCAATGCGGCCTGGGAATAGGAATGGGATTGGGGTCAGCGCGGTGGGAGGCTGCCCTCGTGGTCATACTGCGCCAGGATGGCATGGCGGGCGGATGCCAGCACGGCACGCCCCTCGGGGTTATCGCCCAAGGCCCGAGCCAGTTGCAGCGCGCCGACCAAGGTGCTGGTCACGGCTGCCGCAGCGTGTTCGCCCGCGCTGGCCGGCAACGCCTGCTGCACGGCTTCCATCAAGCGCTGCACCCGAAGCGCCGAGGCTTCGCGCACTTCAGACGACTGGCGCGGCATCTCGGAAGCCAAGGCCGACACTGGGCAGCCCCCTTCGCAACCGGTCAGATGCCCGTCGCCCAGATACGCTTCCACCCAGGCGCGCAAGGGGCTGGCGCCCTCTGCCCGGCGTTGCGCCATGTTCTTGGAGATGCGCGCGGCGCCATCGCGGCCGGCGCGTTCCATCGCGGCGGCCAGCAGCGCATCCCGCGACGGGAAATGCGCGTAGAAACCGCCGTGAGTCAGGCCAGCCTCTTTCATGACGTCGGCGACACCAACGCCCGCATAGCCTTCACGCCGGATCGCGCGCGCTGCGGCGTCGACGATGCGTTCGTGAGAAAGCGCTTTGCGGGAGGATGGGCCGGACATGATCAATGACCTGAAATATGATGATCATCATATTAATCCTGCAAAAATGCGCCACGCAAGAAGAATCTCAAGCAAATTTGTAACGTGGCTTTCGGGACAAGGCGCCTAGCGCCACGTCTCCGGTTCAACGCTGACTTCGCCCTTGTCGGCCGAGAAATACACGATGCCGTCCGAGATATTGGCGTTCAGCTGCATCGTCCGTTCAGCCAGCTTGGCCAAGGCTCGGGATTGATCCGACGGCAGGTTGATGACCTTCAGATTGCGGGTGCGCTCCAGCTTGTTGCGCACGCCGTCCCACCAGATCTTGCTGGCCGAACCGCCGTAGCAATACACAATCACTTCGTCAGCGCGGCCACAGGCGCGCAGGATGCGGCGTTCTTCGGGCTGGCCGACTTCGATCCACAGCTTGACGGCGCCGGTCAGGTCTTTGACCCACAGGTCCGGTTCGTCGGTGTCGCTCAGGCCCTTGGTGAACGCCAGTTCTTCCTGCGCATGCAGGGCAAAGGCGACCAGACGCACCATCAGACGCTCGTCGGTTTCCGAGGGGTGACGGGCGACGGTGAGCGAGTGGCTGCCGTAGTAATGACGGTCAGTGTCGGCGACGTTGAGTTCGGCCTTGTAGATGGTGGCGCGCAGGGCCATGGCTTGGGGATCCGTTGAGTATTGCTTATTGCTTGAAGGGCGCAATGATAACGCTTGTGGGGGCGGGTGGCGGGAGGGCTGCTGGTTCGTAGGTCGCCCATCGTCGCGGGCGCCATGGCCGCTCGCGCCCACGATTGCGGTCCGGCGCGCAGGCGCCGGACTGCCCCGTTGTCATCCTCGTACGCCTTCGGCTCCCTACGGATTCCCTCGGGCGCATCGAGGTTGCTCGCGTCCATGGCGCCCGCGCCGACGGGCTGTTGCCGTCTTGGCTTGAGGCGCTGCTGGAGCCGTGGTGGGTGTCGCGTCTGGCGTTGCCCGCTGAATGCGGCCGCCCGGGCGGCCGCATTCAGCATACGTGGCGTGCGTCGTCGGGGCGATGAACGCTTACGCGATTGCGGGGGTGAATTTGGTGTCGTAGCCACTTTGGGAGGGATAGCGGCCGGCGCATGGGGAGCGGCTTTGCTGATGGGTACCTGTTGCGCGCCGCCCAACGTGCGAGGGCACCATTTATCCCGTGTGCACGCGGCGCTACACTGCTGCGTGCCCCTCTCCCGCCCTATTGTTTTCCCCAAATCATGACCGCCACCGCCGCCCTGCTCGCCTTTACCCTGACCGCCGCCATTTTGACCATCACGCCGGGCATCGACACGGCGCTGGTGTTGCGGACTGCCGCGGTTGAAGGCGCGCGGCGTGCGTTGATGGCGGGGTTGGGGATTTGCGCCGGTTGCCTGGTGTGGGGCGCCATTGCCGCGTTCGGGTTGGGGTCGTTGCTGGCGGTGTCGAGTTTGGCGTACGACACGCTGCGCATCTGCGCGGCGGCGTATCTGTTTTACCTGGGCGCCAAATTGCTGTGGCGCACCCTGCCCGGCCGCGCGGCCAGCAGAGGTGACCAGCCCGCTGCGGCGGCCGCTGCACCGGTCCCAGCCAACACCAGCGCCGCCGGCTGGTTCCTGCGTGGATGCCTGACCAATGCGCTGAATCCGAAGGTCGGCATCTTCTACATCACGTTCCTGCCCCAGTTCATCCCAGCCGGCGCCGATGTGTTGCGCTTCAGCCTGCTGCTGGCCGCCATCCACGCCCTGCTGGGCGTGCTGTGGTTCGCCCTGCTGGTCGCGGCCACCCGGCCGCTGGCCAAGTGGCTGTCGCGGGCGGCGGTGATGCGTGGGCTGGACCGGATGACGGGGGCCGTGTTTATTGGGTTTGGATTGAAATTGGCGCTGGAGAAGCGTTAAGCACCCTGGGCCCGCCGCGCGCTACTTCAGATAGTCGTACACCACGTCGCCCAGCGCCAAGGTCAAATCCGCCACGATGTGACGGGCCTCGATCACCTCTAGCACCGGCAGGTCCGCAACCGGCGCCAGGGCATGGGGAAACAGCGCCAGGCTGGACGGCCCGCTCCATGCGCCATGCACCGTCACGTCCTGCAAGTAAAAACGCACGAGCTCGCAGATTCGTGCGGTGCCATCAACATGGGGAATGATCTTCAGCAGGAAATTCGGCGTCGCCGCCATGCCCTGCCGTATGGCGGCACCATCCAGCGCACGATGCTTGTAGCCCATCGTGGCTTCCGCGATCCGGACGGGTCCGTAGTCCAGCTCACCCACCAGCGTATCGGTATGCACGTTCAACCGCGGCGTCGCCAGCTTCTTGGGGAACCCCCACAACTCTCGTCCGCCCGCAATCGGCGGGTGATCGTTCAGATACATCGCGTGGGTATAGTTGCCCGCCACGCCGTCCAGCGTGACCGGTATGACCTGACCACTTTCGGTGTAATCCCCGAAGCCGGTGGAGTCCGGCATCCGGATGAATTCAAAATTGACGATCGGGGACGTGATCTGCAACGGTTCGGGCACCACCGCGCGCAGGCGATCGGGATCGGTGCGATAGCTGATGATGAAGAATTCCCGATTGATGAACCGATACGGGCCGCGGGGAAATGCAGGATTCGTGAACGGCATGGCAAAGGCTTGCTCACGAATGGTGCGGATATCCATGTCTACGGCACTCCCTGGTAAGAGGCGCTGAGCGTCGCACGACGAGATGACGACAGCGCGTCAGTGCGGGTGATGGGGGTCATCGTGGCGTGCCGGGCCGCCCGAGATCGATCTTCTGCAAATTAGCATGAAACCCAGGCTTGCGCGGCCGACATTGGCGGCCCCGCAAGCCCTTCCCCCGCGCCGGGCGCGTCGAGGAGACAGCCCCCTCAATACACCCCGATCGCGTGACGGGCCACGAAATGCCCCTCCCCCACCGCGACCAACGGCTCCACCAGCGGATCGTCCCCCAGCTTACGCATCGGGCTCGGAATCTCATCCACCAGCAACGACCGTTCGCGGTGGCGCCGCTGCGGGTCGGCGATCGGCACCGCCGCCATCAGCTTCTTGGTGTATGGATGCTGCGGGTTTTCAAAGATCGCCCGGCGCGGCCCGATCTCGACGATCTGCCCCAGGTACATCACCGCCACCCGGTGGCTGACGCGCTCCACCACCGCCATGTCGTGCGAGATGAACAGGAACGACACGCCCAGTTCACGTTGCAGGTCCAGCAGCAGGTTCACGATCTGCGCCTGGATCGACACGTCCAGCGCCGACACCGATTCATCCGCGATCACCACCTTGGGATTCAGCGCCAAGGCCCGCGCAATGCAGATGCGCTGGCGCTGGCCGCCCGAGAATTCGTGCGGATAGCGGTCGATCATTTCCGGCAGCAGCCCGCACTTGTCCATCAGCCAGCGCACCCGATCCTGCGCCGCGCGGCCACGCGCCACGCCGTGGATCAGCAGCGGTTCCATGATGGAATAGCCCACCGTCATCCGGGGGTCCAGCGACGCGAACGGGTCCTGGAAGATGAACTGAATATGCTGGCGCAAGGTCTGCATGGCGCTGCCGCGCAGGGCGCCGATATTCTTGCCGTCGAATTCAATCGTGCCGCTCTTGCTCTTGACCAGTTGCAGCAGCGACCGGCCCGTCGTGGTCTTGCCGCAACCGGACTCGCCCACCAGCGACAGCGTTTCACCCGGGTACAGGTCAAAGCTGACCTTTTCCACCGCGTGCACGCGCTTTTGCACCCGGCCCAGAATGCCGCCGGTGATGTCAAAGCTGGTGGTCAGGTCACGCACTTTCAGCACCGGGCCGTTTTCACGGCGCACGGTGCTGGGCGCCGCCACGGGCGTGTCCACCAGCCGGGCGGGGTCGGCCACATGAGCGGCTTCTTCCACCTTCAGCAGCGGGAATGGCGCGGGTTCGTCGGTGCCGTGCATGGCGCCCAGGCGCGGCACGGCCGACAGCAAGGCGCGCGTATAGGCGTGTTGCGGGCGCGCGAAAATCTCGTCCGAACCGCCCTCTTCCACCTTGTCGCCGCGATACATGACCAGAACGCGGTCAGCCACTTCGGCCACCACGCCCATATCGTGCGTGATGAAGATCACGCCCATGTCCATCTCTTCCTGCAACTGGCGGATCAGTTGCAGGATCTGGGCCTGGATGGTGACGTCCAGCGCCGTGGTCGGTTCGTCGGCGATCAGCAACTGGGGCTTGCACGACAGCGCCATCGCGATCATCACGCGCTGGCGCATGCCTCCGGACAGTTGATGCGGATAACGGTCCAGGATGGCGCGCGCCTCGGGGATGCGCACGCGCTCCAGCATGCGCAGCGTTTCCGCGCGGGCCGCGGCGGCGTCCAGCCCCTGATGCAACTGCAAGGCTTCGGCGATCTGATTGCCCGCCGTGAAGCTGGGGTTCAGCGACGTCATCGGCTCTTGGAAGATCATCGCCACGTCGGCGCCGCGCACACGTTGCAGCGTGTGGTCCGGCGCATGGGCCAGGTCCAGCACATCGCCGTTGCGGCGGCGCAGGAACATATCGCCGCCGGCGATCTTGCCGCCGCCGTACTCCACCAGGCGCATCAGCGCCAGCGACGTCACGGACTTGCCAGAACCGGATTCGCCCACAATCGCCAGGGTTTCGCCGCGATCGACGTGGAACGACACGTTGCGCACGGCTTCCACCGTGCGATCGGGCGTTTTGAAGCGCACGGTCAGGTCATTGACCTGGACGACACGTTTGGGATCCATTGTTGCCATAGTGATTACTTTTCCTGACGCGGATCGAGCGCATCGCGCAGCCCGTCGCCCAGCAGATTGAAGCCCAGCACCACCAGGAAAATGGCCGATCCGGGGAAGATCGACATCCAGGGCGCCTGGGTCATGAAGTTCTTGGCCGTGTTCAGCATCGAGCCCCACGATGGCGTGGGCGGCTGCAACCCCAGGCCCAGGAAGGACAGGCTGGCCTCGGCGATGATGGCGGTGGCGATGGTGATCGTGGCCTGCACGATCAACGGCGGCATGACGTTGGGAAACACGTGCCGGCCGATGATGCGCAGGTCGGACGCGCCCAAGGCGCGGGCGCTTTGCACGTAGTCCTCGTTCTTCACCGCCAGCACCTGTCCGCGCGTCAAGCGCACGAATTTCGGCGCTGCCGACACGCCGATGGCGATCATCGCGTTGGTCAGGCTGGGCCCAAGAAACGCGGCCAGCGCAATGGCCAGGATCAAAAACGGAATGGCCAGCAACGCCTCGGTGGCGCGCGAGATGCAGCTGTCGGTCCAGCCGCCGAAGTAGCCGGCAGCCAGCCCGAACGGCACGCCCACCACCAGTGCGATCAGCACCGACACCAGGCCCGCCATCAGCGAGGCGCGGGCGCCATAGACCATGCGGCTGAAAATGTCGCGGCCCAGTTCATCCGTGCCCAGCCAGAAGGACGCCGACGGCGCCTTGCGGATGGTGGTGAAGCTGGTCTGCAAGGGGTCGTGGGTGGCGATGAACGGCGCCAGGATGGCCAGCAGAACAAAGAACAGCACGATGCCCAGACCCAGCATCGCGATGTGGTTGCGTTTGAATTTTCCCCAGGCGCGGTTGCGGCTGCGGGACGGCGGGACGGCTGCGGCCGTTGCAGGAAGTGCGCTCATGAGTGCCTCAGGCGGGGATTGACCAGGATGTACAGGATGTCGGCCAGCAGGTTCATCAGGATGAAGCCCACCGCCACGCAGAGCACCACGCCCTGCACCACCGCGTAGTCGCGCGTGAAGACCGCGTCCACCACCAGCTTGCCGAAACCCGGAATCGTGAAGACCTGTTCGGTCAACACGGCACCCGCCAGCAATTCACCGAACAACAACGTCACCAGCGTGACGATGGGCATCAAGGCATTGCGCAAGGCATGGCGCAGCACCACGCCGCGCGGCGACACGCCCTTGGCGCGCGCGGTGCGCACGTAGTCGGCCGACAGCGCTTCCAGCATCGATGAGCGCGTGTGGCGCATCAGATAGGCCGCAATCGCCGTGGACAGCACCAGCGACGGCATCAGCATGGTCTTGATGGACAGCCAGAAGTCCTCGGCGGGCGACACATAACCCGAGGCCGGCAACAACCGCCACTGCACCGACACCACCATGATCAGGATGATCCCCAGCCAGAAGTTGGGGATCGACATGCCGGACAGCGCCGCGATGTTGGCCCCCATTTCGATGGGTTTTCCCTTGCGCACCGCGGCAATAATCCCCATCGGGATACCGATCAGCAGCGCGAAGAACATGGCCATCGCGGCCAGTTGCAGGGTGACGGGCAGCTTTTGCGCGATCAGTGTCGTGACGGGCACGTCGGTACGGAGCGACTTGCCCAGATCGCCTTGCAGCACCTGCCCGGCCCAGGCCGCGTACTGCACGGGCAAGGGGTCGTTCAGGCGGTATTTGTCGCGCAGATAATCCAGGACGGCCGGGTCGCGCTCTTCGCCGGCCAAGGTCAGCACCGGGTCGCCGGGCAGGATTTTTTGCAGCATGAAGACGATCATCGACACCAGTATCAGTGTCGGTATCGCGACGATCACGCGGCGCAAGATAAGTTTAAGCATGTGGGGAAAACCGTAGAACAGGAACGGCGGACGGCGTCAGGCCAACAACACCTGGCGCGCGGCCGCCGCAAAGAACCATTGGATGCGTCACCGCATCCAACGTGCGCGGCGCCCGCAGGCGGCCGCGCGCCGTCATCACTTCTGCGCGAACGTCACACCCTTCAGGCGGATCATGCCATCGGGATACGGCGTAAAGCCCTTGACCTTCTTGGCCATCACGAACGGCCACGGCTGGTAATAGTTATACACGCCGGGCAGTTCGTCCTGGATGATCGTCTGCGCCTTGTCGTAGATTTCCTTGCGGCGGGCCTCATCCGGCACGGTGCGTGCTTCATTCAGCAGCTTGTCCACTTCCGGGTTGCAGTAGTGGCCATCGTTCAGCGCGCCCTTGCAGGTCACGAAGGCGTGGATGTTGCCGTCGGGATCAACGCGCCCCGACCAGCCCAGCATCACGATCTGGAAGTTGCCGCCCGACGATTCCTTCTGCAAGGCCGCGTATTCGGTCGGACGCAAGGACAGGTCGAAGCCCGCCTCGGACGCCATCGCCTGGACGATCTCGGCGATGGAGGACGTGGTGGTGTTGTTGCCAAACACCAGCTCGGCCTTCACGCGCTCGAAGCCCGCCTGCTTCAGTAGTGCCTTGGCCTTGGCCACGTCGCGCTGGGTGACGGGGAACTTGTCGCTGTGATAGGGGCTTGCCGGCGGGAACGGCTGCTGGGCGGGCACGAAGATGCCGCCGCCCGCCACGTCGTTGATGGCGTTGCGGTCCAGCGCAAACTGGAACGCCTGGCGCACCAGCTTGTTCTTGAACGGATTGTCCTCGGCGCGCTTGCCGTTGCCCACGTTGAACATGAATTGCTGGAAGCCCAGGCCCGCCACCGGCGCAAACGTCAGGCTGGCGTCGTTCTTGACTTGCGGCGCATCGGACGGGTTCAGGCGTTCCAGCATGTCCAGGTCACCGGCGCGCAGGTTCGACAAGCGAACCGTGGTGTCAGGAATGGGCAGGAAGGTCAGGCGCTTGAAGGCGTAGTCCTTGGCGTCGTAGTACTGATCAAACTTTTCCAGCACGATGCGGTCGTTCTGGATGCGTTCGACGAACTTGTACGGACCCGAGCACACGGGTTTGCGGCCCACGGCGGCCACATCGGCATCCGTGAAGGACTTGGGCGACAGCATCATGCCGGCCCGGTCGGACAGCTGGGCCAGCAAGGTGGCGTCCGGCTTCTTCAAGGTCAGGACCAGCGTGGCCGCGTCCGGCGCGTCCACTTTTTCAACCGATGCCAGTTCGCCCTTGCGCAGGCTGTCCGGCAGCGTCATGGCGCGTTCCAGGTTGGCCTTGGCCGCGGCCGCATCGAACTTGCTGCCGTCATGGAACAGCGCGTCTTCGCGCAGCTTGAAGGTCAGCACCTTGTTGTCGGGGCTGAACGACCACGACGTGGCCAGCTGCGGGACGAAATGCAGCTTGGGATCGATGTCCACCAACTTGTCGCACAGCGACGTGAACACGATGCGGCCAACGTAGGTGCGGGCGCGGTGCGGGTCCAGGACATCCGGGTCTTCTTGCAGCCCGATGCGGATGTTCTGGGCGCACGCGGCGCCTGCGGCCAGCGCCAGCACGCTGGCGCCGAAGGTCAAGGTCAAGCGTTTCATTGTGTTGTTTCCCCTTGTAGCTTGCGAGCTTTGTGTTTAGAAGCCGACTGCCTGGCCGTCGCGGCGGCTATCGCTGGCGGCGACATAACCCAGTTCGTTGTCGTTTTCCGACATGCGCCAGATGAACTGCCCGGCGCCGAAGTCCATGTACGGATCGTCAACAGACTTCAAAGCATGCCCCAGGTCTTTCAAGCCCGCAATGGTGGAAGCCTGCATGTTGGTCTCGATATCCAGCGTGAAGTCGCGGTTGACCTTCCAGCGCGGCGCGCAGCAGGCAGCCTGCGGGTTCTGGTGATAGTCGATCATGCGGACCACCGTCTGCATGTGGCCTTGCGGCTGCATGTCACCGCCCATCACGCCAAAGCTCATGACCGGCTTGCCACCGCGCGTCAGGAAACCCGGGATGATGGTGTGGAACGGGCGCTTGCCGCCTTCGACCACGTTGGCAGACTTCGGGTCCATCGAGAAGCCCACGCCGCGGTTCTGCATGCTGATGCCGGTGCCCGGCACGACCACGCCCGATCCAAAGCCCATGTAGTTGGACTGGATGAACGAGATCATCATGCCGTTTTCGTCGGCGGCGGTCAGGTAGATGGTGCCGCCCGCATGCGGACGGCCTGCCTCGAAATGGGTGGCCTGGTCCAGGCGGATCAGCTTGGCGCGGCTGTCCAGGTAGGCGTCCGACAGCATTTCCTCAGGCGTCACCTGCATGGCGCGCGGATCGGCCACGTACTTGTACAGGTCCGCGAAGGCCAGCTTCATGGCTTCGATCTGGATGTGCTGCGATTGCACGGAATCCACGGGAATGTCGGACATGTCGAAGCGTTCGACGATGCCCAGCGCGATCAGCGCGGCAATGCCCTGCCCGTTGGGCGGGATTTCGTGCAGTTCGTAGCCCCGGTACGACTTGGAGATGGGTTTGACCCAGTCCGGGCGGTAGTTGCGCAGGTCTTCCAGCGTCATCGCGCCACCGCACTCCTTGCTGAAGGCGGCGATGCGTTCGGCCAGTTCGCCTTCATAGAAGTCGCGGCCCTTGGATTCGGCGATGCGACGCAGCGTGTTGGCGGCATCCGGGAAACGGAAGTGCTCGCCGACCTTGGGCGCGCGGCCTTCCGGCAGGAACGCCTGGGCGTAGCCCGGCTGCGACTTCAGTTCTTCGGCAGCGGCGGCCCATTTGTGCGCCACCACTGGCGGCACGGCGTAGCCGCGCTCGGCGATTTCGATGGCGGGTTCAAACAGTTGTTCAAACGGCAGCTTGCCCAGCTTTTCGTGCAGGGCGGCCCAACCGGCCACCACGCCCGGCACCGTCACGGCATCCCAGCCGCGCTTGGGCTGAATGGCCAGGCCATCGGCGCCCACGCCGTACTTGCGCTTGAAGTATTCCGTGTTCCAGGCGGCCGGCGCCACGCCCGACGAATTCAGGCCATGCAGTTCCTTGCCGTCCCAGACGATGGCGAAGCAATCGCCGCCCAGGCCGCAGGACACCGGTTCGACCAGGACGATCGTGGCGGCGGCCGCGATGGCGGCGTCCACGGCGTTGCCGCCCTTGAGCAGCATGCGCAGCCCCGCTTGGGCCGCCAGCGGGTGCGACGTGGAGACCACGTTGCGCGCGAACAGCGGGATGCGTACGGAAGGATACGGGTTGCCCCAGTCGAAGGATTTCATGTGGCTTGTCTCATAACGGTTAAGCAGGCGAAGGTACTCTCGTGATCTAATTAAATCAATTTGATTTTTTGTTCCGTCATAAAAGAAAATTTTATGAGTACCATCCGATTTTTGCGCACTTTCCTGGCTGTGGCTCACCACGGCTCTTTTTCCGAAGCCGCCGAGCAAGTGGCCCTGACCCAGGCCGCCGTCAGCTTCCAGATGCGCTCACTGGAGGCGGAACTGGGCCGGGAACTGTTCGACCGCAGTGGCCGCCTGGCTATTCTTAACGCAGCCGGTCGGGAATTGCTACCCGAAATCAAGCATTTACTGGATTTATACGACCGAATGAGATTGCCGCGCACCGTGCCCGGCGAACTGGCGGGCGCGGTCTCGGTGGGCAGCATCGTGTCCTGCATGGGAACCCTGTCCAAGGTCGTGTCAGGGCTGAAGAAAGCGCATCCCAAGCTGGACGTGCGCATCCTGTCGGGCAAGGCCAGCGAGCTGGCCGGCAAGGTCGAGGACGGTGAACTGGACGCGGCATTCCTGGTGGAAGCCGGCCGCAAGATGGCCAGCACGCGCTGGACCGCACTATATGAAGAGCAATTGGTCGTGATCGCCCCGGCCTCGGCGGCGGGCAAGGATGCCCGTCAGGTATTGGCGAACAACCCCTTCCTGCGCTTTGACCGCACGCAGCGCACGGGCTTGCAGATCGACCGGCTGCTGCGGCGCCTGGCGGTGCCGCTGAATGAATTCCTGGAACTCAACGCCATCGAGACGTTGGTGGAACTGGTACGGCAGGAAGTGGGCGTGACCCTGCTGCCCCTGATCAACGGATCCAACTGGCAGCACAGCCCGGAACTGCGGATCCTGACATTGCCGGAAGATTTAGGCCCGCTTTCGCGGGCCATCGGCATGCTTGAACGGCGCGAGCACGCGCGCCAGGGCATCACGGCGGCGATCTGCGAAGCGTGCGCCACGGCCTTCCGGGCGCGCGAACCGCAAACCGCCGCCTAGGGCTCAAGTCGCCATCGCCGGGTCGGTTACCGACGCCTTGCCGGTTTCGACGCGGCCCGCAAAGCGGCGCAGGTAGGATGGGTCTTCAGCCAGACGCACCGTGAAATCGTACCAATGGCCGCTTGACTCCAAGGCCCAGTGCTGCTCGACCTTATTGCCTGCGGGCACGGTCAGCGTCCAACGCTCGTTGTTGCTGTAGTAAGCATTGGGCGTGACTTCAAACGTGCAGGCGTCCTTGCCGCTGTTGATGAAGCTGACATAGACGTCGCCGTTGGCGATGTCGTAGCAGACGCGGATTTCGGGGTCCAGCTCCGACGTGCGCGCCAAGGCCAGATCACCCGCGAACTGGCGGTGATAGCCGTTGGGGCCCAGCACCCACAGGTCGTACTTGCCGCCGTCGGCCGCCGTGTCCCAGCTGCCTTCCAGTTGCTTGTCCGCTTCCACGGTATAGCGGCGCGGCATGCGGTCCAGATGCAGACGGTCATAGACGTGGAACACCGCTGCCTGCTTGCCCGTGTTGGAGAACACCAGCCACATGTTGCCCGTGCTGGGCTGGCTGCGGCCGCTGGTGTGCAATTCGTAGGGCAAGGCGCGCGAGTAACGCACGCCCTTCTCCTGCACCGGCTTGGCCTGGGTGCTGGGATCGGGCAGCGGCACTGCGGTCAGCGCCTGCTGGTCGGCCCGCACCTGGTCCGCGCCCGTGCGGGTCAGGATGTTCAGGTCGGGCAGCTTTTCGTCATTGGGCGTGGCGAAATTGAAGGCCGAGGTCATGTCGCCCAGCACGGCGCGGCGCCACGGGCTGATGTTTTCTTCCGCCACGCCAAAGCGGGCTTCCAGGAAACGCAGCACAGACGTGTGATCGAACGCCTGGGAATTGACCCAACCGCCACGGCTCCACGGCGACACCACATACATCGGCACGCGCGGGCCGGGACCGTAGACGCGGCCGTCGAACTTATCCTGCGCCGAGCTGTGCGTGTGGCGTTCCAGATCCGTGTTGACGGTGGAGGCGCCTATCATGGCGTCCTCGTCAGTCAGCGACGGTGCGGCAGGCGGCGGCACGTGATCGAAGTAGCCGTCGTTCTCGTCGAAGTTGATCAACAGGACGGTCTTGCTCCAGACGTCCGGGTTCGACGTCAGCGCATCCAGCGTTTCCTGGATGTACCACGCGCCCTGGACGGGGCTGGAAGGACCGGGGTGCTCGGAATAGGTGGCGGGCGCCACGATCCACGACACCTGCGGCAGCCTGCCGTTGTTGACGTCGTCGCGCAGGGCTTGCAGGAAGCCGCCGTCGGGCATGGTGTTCGCCGTGCCCTTGTACAGCGGGTTGGCGGCGTCCATGCTGGGCGTCCAGGCCGGATACGGCGCACCGCTGGCGGCGTTGCCGGCCTGCTCGTTGGCGCGGCGGTACTGCTGGAACCCTGCCAGCGGGTTGTCGCCAAAGTTCTCGGGCAGGTTCTGGTACACCATCCAGCTGACGCCGGCTTTTTGCAGCCGTTCCGGATAGGTCATCCAGGTCCAGCCGGTGGTGGACGCGCCCAGGCTGTCCCATTGGTTGCGGGTGGACGGGCCGTTGCCTTGCGCCAGCGGATCGTTGGTGCCGGTCCAGTGGAACAGGCGGTTCGTGTTGGTGCCGCCGTGCGTGGAACAGTGATAGGCGTCGCACAGGGTAAAGGCTTCAGCCAGCGCGAACTGGAACTCCACCTCTTTCTGGCGGTAGTAGCCCATCGATTGGTTCTGCTTGTAGCGCGGCCACTCAGACATGCGGCCACCGTCCCAGGCCAGTTGCGCATCCAAGTAATCGTGCGGCGTGCCGGAGACGCGCTGGGCGTTGCCCTGCGTGCTGTCCAGGTGATACGGCATCACCACGCGGGTGCCGTTGGTCTGTTCCCAGACCGAGCGGTTCTGCGGCAGCGGGATCGTGAAGCGGTCGCCAAAACCGCGCACGCCCTTGTAGGTGCCGAAATACATGTCGAACGAGCGGTTTTCCTGCATCAGGATGACCACGTGTTCAACGTCATTGATCGTGCCGGTGCGGTTGTTGGCCGGGATGGCCAGCGCGCGACGGATGGCGGGGGGGAACATCGACAGCGCGGTCAAGCCAGCGGTCGAGGCCGCGGCATTGCGCAGGAAGCGGCGCTTGCCAGCGTGGATCGGGTCTTTTTCGGACGTCACGGATGCTATTCCTAGGGATCTGAGGGGAGCGCGGCTCAAGGCGCGCAACGCAATTCGGGCTTGACCGGGGTGGGCGGCACGGGCGTGGGCGTTTCGGTGCCGCCGCCGTTGTCGGGCTTCTCGTCATCGCCGTCATCGCCGCCGCACGCGGCCAGGGTGGCGGTCAGCATCAGCACCGCGCCGATGCGCAGGAAACCGCGCAGGATCATGGACTTGCTCATGGTTTTTCTATCCTTGGAACATCAGGGAAACAGTTCGGAAACGGACTTGCCGGACATGGACAGGGACTTCACTTCGTCCTCGGTCAGCGCCCGCGACCAGAAGGCCAGGTCATCGAAATTCATCGTGTAAGGGCCCTTGGTGCCTGCGCAGCAGATGCCGTAGGTGCCGCGGCCGTCTTCGTTCAGGCCAATGTGCGGGCCGAACACGCCAGCCACTTGCGCCAGGTTCACCGAACCCGTGCCGACCGAGCGGCGCGAATAACCGATGTCCTTGTCATAGACGTAGGCGGTCATGGTCTTGGCCGTCTTGTCGATGGTCATGGCGATGTAGACCGGCTTGTTGGGCGTGAACTTGACCCCGTTGATATCCACCCGCGAACCGCCGCCCGCCAGGTTGAAGCGCAGCTCGGGGCCGGCCCACTGGGCGATGGTGATGCCAGGATTGCCGCCGGAGTTGTAGTCCTTGTTGCCCAGGATGGAGCGGTCGTTGGCCGTGCCGTCGGACTGGTACCAGAAGCCGATCGTGAAGACCTGCAAGGTATCGAGCAGACCTGCGGGGTAGTCCAGCTTGAAGGCGCCCAGGGCGGCCGAGCCGCGCTCGTTCTGGAACATCTTGCCGAAGATCCCGGTATTGGCGTAGGCCGGAACCTGCACGCCGTCATACGGCGTGATCGCGCCGCCACCCGCCGCCACATCAGTCACATTGCCTTCAAACGGGAACAGCATCGTCAGGCCGGTGCGCAGCGAAGCCAGCAGCGGCACGGGCTTGGCATAGACCACCGTGGCGCGCGTGGCGCTGACGGCATCACCCGCCGACACCGTGTAGTTCAGGCTATGCACGCCTTCGGTATCGAACGAATATCCCGTGTCGGCATATTCGGTGGCGGTGCCAGGAACGCGAGCCACTTCGACGCCATCGCGGCTGACCACGATGTCGCCTTCCGGTTCGCCCACGCGGATCCAGGTAAGCGTCACGGTCTTGTTATCCATCGACGTGCGGGCGGCCACGCGGCGCAGCGCCAGGGATTCCGAGAGCGCCGTGCCGGCCATGTCGTACTTGCCCGCAGCGGGCAACGCGCTCAGGTGGGCCAACACCGTCGGCGCCACATCGGCTGCGCTGGGCAGCGCATACCAGTTGCTGTCCCACACGCCGTCGAACGACGCATCATCCGACGTGCCGCCCAGGATCGTCGGCTGGTTCGTCGCCAGCATGATGGTCTTGTTGGCCGACAGCGGCAGGCCGTCAGCCACGCCCGTCTTGCCCAAGCCATGGCTCGTGGCCACCACAATCAGCCAGTTCTCGTTGGGATTCGCGGCACGGCGGTCGGCGATCTGCTTGGTCAAGACGCCCACGGCAGCGTCCGTCTGGCGGATCACGGCCTGGTAGTTCGTGCCAAAGCCGTTATCCGAAGCCGCGCGCGCCGGCGCTCCAAACTGAGCCACGACCACGTCATAGCCTTCCGTGATGCGATCGCGTGCCTGCGTGGCGACGCAATCGTCAACGCCCGCGCAATCCGTCAAGGCTTGCAGATAACCGGCATCGCGGTCGTTGGCGACCAGCCCGGCGACCAAGGGCGAATTGAAGGCGCCTGCCATGCGGGCGTCGGGGTGCGCCGTCTTCACGCGCTGGAACAGGCTGGGCGCCTTGACGGCCTGGGCCGTGGCGTTGGACCGCACGCCGTGCACGTCGGCCCACTGGCCGGTCAACAAGGTGGCCCAGCCGGGCACTGTCAGGGTGGGCTGTTGTGTGACGCCACCCGTCACGCCGCCTGTCCAGGCGCGCGTGACGGTCAGTTGGCCGATGTTGGGCAGGGTATTGTCGACCACGCCACGGCGCATGGCGTCGTACGTCAGGCCATCGACGCCAATGAACAATACCTTCTCGACCGCCGGCTTGCCCGGCTCGGTCACCGGTGGCGTCGTGGGAGGAACCGGGGTGTCCTCGTCATCGTCGCTGCCCCCACAGCCCGCCAATGCGCTGGTAGCCAGCAACATGGCGCACCATCTTCTCCAATTCAATGCTTGCATGCTTGTCTTCTCGTTTCATGGACAGGGTTTTACGCTGCGCACATAGTGGCGGTTCAACGTGAAGGCGCCATGAAACGAAGAGCAGAAAGCTTGATCGACGGATCAGGATTCTTTTGCGAAAAAAGCAGGATCGCCGGCCATGAAAAAGGACCGGCAAGCCGGTCCCGAAAACTGAAGCCGGAGCGGCACTTGCGGCCGCCCCGTATTGCCTGTGGCGACGCGCGCCGCCCGGCGCGCTCAGGCGCCGATCTTCACGCCGGTCAGGTAGCCGACCGATGCGCCGAAGCCGTCCTTGTAGTTGGCCTTGACCAGCGGTTCAAGCGTCGGCCGCACCACGGCGTGGATGCCGCCCCAATCGGCCGCATGCTGGAAGTTGCTGGTGATGTAGGTCCAGCCGTTGATCTCGTCCACGGCTTGCAGGCCGGTGGATTCCGCCGCCACCGGGCACGACAGCAAGCGCGACAAGGCCTTGGTGTCGACGTTGTACGCCCACATGAAGTTGTTGACGTGGCCGCCACTGTCTTCACCCACGAACAAGGTACGCAGCTTTTCCGAGAACTTCAGGTTGTCGGGATTCGAGATGAAATTGGCATCATGCGTGTTGCCCAGTGCATCCGGCGTGGCCAGCGGCTTGCCGATCAGTTCCGTCACGGCGCCCATGTCCACCGGCACCCATTCGCTGTCGATCGCGCCGCCATCGGTATCCACCTGCCCTGCTTTCATGTGCAGCTGGTAGACCGCGCCTGCGGAGTTGGCTTCGACCTTCAGGCCCGGGACCTTGCCGTCGATCATCGACGATTCGACGCGGGACATGGCGCTGTAGGCGATCTTGTCCTTGGCATTGACGGTCGTGCCTTCCATCTTGGTGAAGGCCAGCGTGCCGCCCACCAGCGCCGCATAGCGGTGCGTTTCCAGGAAGGCCGCGGCCTGGCGACGGCCCGGTTGCAGCTTGACCCAGTTGTCCTTGCCGCTGTAGCGGATCTTGGTGAACGCGGCATCCAGCGGATCGGCGGTGCGCACGTCCATGATGTCGGCGGCCGCCAACTGATCCGCCAACTCCTTGACTTCGGCGCTGGTGGCATGGCCCAGCTTGATCCACTTCAGCGTGCCGGCGCCCGGGCCCGTGCCCGACGTCTGCGTCCATTGCGCCACGTACAGCGAGCCCGCCGACAAGTCGGCCTTGCGATCGGCCACGAACATGAACAGACCGCCGTTGGTGGCGTCGTCGCCCATCAGCGCGGTGCGTTGGTCAGGCATCACCTGCACCAGTTCGTGCGAGATGCGGCCCATGCAGTAGTGCTTCTTGATCGAGCCCGTGCCGTCGGGAAGCACCGTCACTTCGGGCATGTGGCCGTAGTGGTACGGGTTTGCCTTGGTGGGGTCGCCGTAGACGTTCTGGCTATAGGTCTGGAACGACGCCGTCGTGCGGGCGGTGGTGGCGTCCGGTTCGTACTCTTCGCTGGACAGGTGGGTGCCCCAGGGCGACAAGCTGGCGCCACAGGTGATCCACAGGCCATGCACCGATGCGGTGTCCACGTTGCTGTACTTCACCAGGCTGAGCTTGCCCGTATTCGGGTCTTGCGACAGGGTCAGCACGGCGATCGGCGACGGCAGCAGGCCGTACATATCGTTGCCCGCCTGATCCATCGACTGGTATTCAAATTGCACCACGGCGTAGACCGCGTTGCCTGCCACGCCGGCGACCTTGGTCGGCTCGGACAACGCCAGCAACGACGTGCCGTCAGGACAGTTCGAGAAGAACTGGCGCACCTTGGCGGGCACCGAGTTGTCCATGATGGGTGCGCCAGCCAGGTTGAAGTAGCCGCCAGCGACCATCGTGCCGCCCTTGCCGTCCGGCACGTTGTCGCCGGTCATGAAGAAGGACTCGTAACCCAGTTCGACGTTGCGCTTGGAGCCGTCGCTGAAGGTCAAGGCCAGCGCCGAGCTTACGGTCGTGCGGGCCATCAGTTCCGGCGTAGCCAGCGTCGGCGCGGGCATCGACGTGAACGCGGCGGACGTGAACGTCACCGGCGTCGTGGGCGGATTGGGATTGGGATTCGGGTTGGGCGAACCATCGCCATCATCGTCGTCGTCGCTCGAATTACAGCCGGCCAACAGCGCAGCCATGCTGACACCGCCGATCGGCAGCATCGGCGCACCTCCCAGCATCTTCAGGAGTCGGCGGCGATTGGCTTGATTCGTATCTTGCATGCGGGTGTCCCAGTTGGATCGGATGGATGCTCGCCCGGAAGGGTTGAGCGTTGCCCCGCATGCTAGATAAGCGCCGTGTAAGCGCAGTGACAGAAAGCTGTATGGAAGCTGAATCAAAGAGGAATTTCTTATCTCGGTGTTGTCATGAACAACCGCTATAGTCGGGCGCGTCGCTTTCTGCATCCGCTACGGCCCTCATGTCTTTTTCCTTGCGCCTTTCCCCGCCTTCCGCGCCCGCCACGTTGCGCGTCCTTGCCGTGCTGGCGCTTGCCGCCGGCCTTGGCGTCTGGGCCGCCGTGCTGCTGGCGCCGCGCCCCGGCCCGCTGCCGCCCGCCGTGTCGGCCGCCGCGCCACGCGCAGCCGACAACACGCCGGTGGCGTTGTGGTTTGGGAAGGATGAAGTGATGCGCACACAGATCAGCGTGCTGGGCTTGATCGCGGCCGGACCCGATGGCGCGGCCGTGCTAAGCGTGGATGGCGGCCCGCCGCAGGCTTATCGCGCAGGCGGCGAAGTGGCCCCGGGCATCGTGCTGCGCGAGATCACGGTCGACGCCGTGACGGTGGAGCAAGGGGGAAGATTGAACCGCCTGGCAACGCCCGCCGCGTTGGCGGCGCCGGCGGGGATTGCAAAAGCGAATTGAACGTCAGTGCGTGGTGGCAATGCCTGCGGATTCGGCGGCGCTTCCTTTCAAGCGCCCGTCGATCAGCGCTTGCGGCCGGCCGGTCGGCCCATTTGCTTGCGGCCTGCCAGGTTTGCCAGGGATGACCCTGCCGGCTTTTGGGTGGCGGCAGCCTGCTTCTTCTGTTGAAGCGCCTTTTCAACCAACGCCGCCAATCCAGTCGAAGACTTCTCTTTTGTAGCCATTACCGCTCCTTGTAGAAGGGCCATGGTAGCAGGCGGGCGGCGGGGCAACGCATTACTGTCATATTTCATGTCCACAATTCCGTGCTTCTACTGAAGACCGGAGTTGCAAAGTGCGTCAGTTACCGCGTGGGCTCGCCCGCCAGCAAGGTTTCACCCTGATCGAAATCATGGTGGTGATTGTGATCATGGGGATCCTGGCGGCCCTGATCGTGCCTCGCGTGCTGGACCGCCCCGACCAGGCCCGGCAGGTCGCCGCGCGCCAGGACATCGCGGGCATCATGCAAGCGCTGAAACTGTATCGGTTGGACAACGGCCGCTATCCCACCACGGCGCAAGGCTTGCGCGCGCTGGCAGAGAAACCCGACGGCGCCAACAACTGGCGCGGCTATCTGGACAAACTGCCCAATGACCCCTGGGGCCATCCGTACCAATACCTGAGCCCCGGCGTCAAGAGCGACATCGATGTGTTCTCGTTCGGCGCCGACAACAAGCCCGGGGGAGAAAACGGCGATGCCGACATTGGTTCCTGGGAGCTCTGAACGCGGCTTCACGCTGGTGGAAGTGCTGGTGGTGTTGGTGATCGTGGCCATCGCGGCCAGCATGGTCAGTCTGTCCATCGGCAAGCGCGACAACGGCCTGCGCAACGATGCCCAGCGCCTGGCCGACGCCTTCACGGTGGCGCAAAGCGAGGCCCGCAGCGACGGGCGCCCTATCCGCTGGCTGGCCAACGGCCAGGGTTGGTCGTTTGAGCGTCAGGGGCGCCTGCCCGGCCCCAGCGCACAGGAAGACACGCCCGTGCCCGTCGACCACCTGGAACAAGATGAGATGCTGCGCCCCCAAACCTGGCAGGCGGGCGCGGTCCAGCTGCGGCTGGACCCCGACCGCCCGCTGGTCTTCAACACCGAATGGGTTGCCGCTCCGATGACGCTCGTTTTGCGCTCGGGGGACACCAGCGTCACCCTGCAACGCGATGCCGCCGGCCGCTATGACATCCGCTGAACCGCCCCGCCCCGCCAACCGCCAGCGGGGCTTCACCCTGATCGAGGTGCTGGTGGCCCTGGCCATCATCGCCGTCGCGATGGCCGCCGCCTTGCGCGCAACCGGCATCATGTCGGCCAACAACCGCGCCTTGCAAGACAAGACGCTGGGGCTGCTGGCCGCGCAGAACGCCTTGACCCAACTGCGGCTGGAACAGGCGCTGCCGCGCGCGGGCTCGCAAACGGTGCCCTGTCCGCAGGGCGGCCGCGCGTTGCAATGCGAACTGGTCTTCACCAATTCCATGAACCGCAGCTTCCGGCAGGTCTCGGTGAATGTCCACGACGCGGCGTCCCCGCATCCGGACACCGTGCTGGTGCAGCTGGACGGCCTGCTGTCGAACCTGCGATGACCGTGCGCCGCGCATCCCCTTGCCGCCCCCGGGCCACCCAGGCCGGCTTTACGCTGATCGAAGTGCTGGTGGCCCTGGCCTTGATGGCGCTGGTCAGCCTGATGGCCTGGCGCGGCCTGGCCAGCGTGTCCAGCGCCCGCGACTGGATCGAGAAAGAGGCCGAGGACACGGACGCCATCGTCCGCACTCTGGGCCAAATGGGGCGCGATGTGGATCTTTCCTACACCGGCCCCGCTTTTGATTCCGCAGGCAAGGACGCGCTGACCTTGACCAGCGGCCTGCGGCTGCTGCGCCGGACCAGTGGCGGCCAGACCCTGGAACTGCTGCGGCCCGATCCTGACGGCAACGGCTTGTGGCAGCGGGTGCAATGGCAGGTGCGGGCGGATGGCTTGTGGCGTGCCAGCGGCGCTGCGGCGCCGCGCAGCCCGCTACCGGCCGCGGTCAATGGCGTGCTGCTATTGCCCGGGGTGCGTACGCTGAGCGTGCGTGCCTGGATACCCGGCACCGGCTGGGTGGACGCGAATGCAAGCTTTGCGACGGCCCCCACCGGCATCGAGATCACCCTGGAGCGCGGCTCCGCCAGCGCCCCTCAGCGCTACACCCGCATCCTGGAGCTGCCATGAAGTCCAGCCCCTCGGTCCACGAGCGCGGCGCGGCGGTCATCAGCGCGCTGATCATCGTCGCCATCGTGGCGGCGCTGACCACCAGCCTGTTCCAGCGTCAGACCGCCAGCACCCGCCGCGTGGAAAACGAACTGGCCCGCGTGCAGGCCCGCGTGATGCTGGCGGGCGGCATCGACTGGGCGCGGCTGGTCATCCGCGATCACGGCAAACGCGAATCCACCACGCGGGGCGATCAGATCTGGGCAACACCCGTGCTGGATACCCGCATCGAACGGCCAGGCGATGATCGCGTGGCGGTGTTCTCCGGCAAGGTGCAGGACGAGCAGGGGAAATACAACCTGAGCAACCTGGCCCGCAACGGCGTCCCGCAACCCGAGCAGGAAAAGGTGCTGCGGCGGCTCTTGAACGTGCAGCAGTTGCCCGACTCCCTGGCTGGGCACATCATCGACATCATCGCCGCGGCCCAGCCGCCGGCGCAGTCGGCTGACTCACCGTCATCATCAAACGGGCAACCCATTTCGGCACCCGATGCACGCGCGCCATTGCCGCGCGGCGTGGACGAGATCGCTGCCCAGTTGGGGCTGGAACCGCCCGCACGCAATGAGATGCGCCGCACGATGACCGTGCTGCCGGTGGCCACCAGCATCAACGTCAACACCGCCCCCGCCGAGGTCATCGCCGCGCTGGTGCCCGGCCTGTCGCTCAGCCAGGCACGCGCCATGACCGGCGAGCGCGACCGCGGCAACTGGTTCAACAATGCCGGCGACTTCGCCAACCGCTTGAGCGGCACCGGCGTGGACACGCCCGCGCCCACCGTCACCACTGCCAGCGGCTGGTTCATGGCCAGCGGCACCGTGGTCTACGAACGCGCCCGCGTATCCATGCAAGCCCTCGTGCGCAGCGCCCCGCCGGCCGCCCCCGATACGATCTGGACAAGAGAAATCCCTTGAAAAACACCCCCACGCCACGCACTCTGCGCATCGCGCTTCCGGCCCTGGAGGAATTCAGCGCCGACTCGCCCTTGCCTTTTGCCTGGTTCGACCGGCGCGGCCATTGCGCGCAACAGGGCGAGTTGACGTTGCGGGCCATGGGCAATGCCTATCCGAACGCGGCGTGTGAAGCCGTGCTGCATCCCACGGACGTGATCTCCACCCAGGTGCAGATCCCTGCCGTCGCCCGCGCGCGCTTTGCGGCTGCGGTCCATAGCGCCTTGGAACCCCTGGTGCTGAGCGAACTGGACGCGCTGGCGATCGGCCACGGGCCGCGCGGCGCCGACGGCAAGGTCGCGTTGGCCTGGGCGCCGCGTGAACCCGTGCGCCGGGCATGGAGCCTGCTGAATGCGCAAGGCCTGCGTGCGCATGCGCTGATCGCCCCGCAGACCCTGGCGCCAGAATCCGATGCCCCCTTGCGTGATCCGGCCGACCCGCGTTGGCGGGCGCCCTCGCCCTCATGGTCGCTGGCCATGCCGCAACTGGCGCCCGCCCGCGTATCGCGCTGGCGGCCCGTCTGGCGCTGGGGCGCGGCGGCGGCCGTCGTCTGGATCGCCGGACTGAACATTCATGCCTCACAACTGGCCGCCGAAGCCGACGCCTTGAAGAACGGCATGCGCCAGCAAGTGTTGGCGGCCTTCCCCGAGCTGCCCGTGGTGCTGGACCCGGCCCGCCAGGCCCAGCAAGGCCTGGATGCGTTGCAGGCCAATCGCGGCTCGGCCAGCGCGGCCGACTTCCTGCCTCTGGCGCGCGCCGCCGCGCAGACGCTGCCCTTCGCGGCAGACAAAGTCGCCCGCCTGACCTATGCCGACCAAGCGCTGACCCTGCAACTGGCCGACACCGGCGAACAGGCCCAGCGTGTTTCTGAAACGCCCGCGCTGATCCAACAGGCCGCCGCGTTGGGCCTGAAACTGGAACGTGGCGACACCGACAACACCTGGCGCATTCTGCGCAAGCAACCATGACCTTGATTCAACGCCTGCAACACGCCTGGCAATCCGTTCGCAAACCCGTGGAGCCCGCGCTGGCCAGCGCGCGCCAACGCTACGCAGCCCTGGCCCCGCGCGAACGCCGGCTGGTGGCGGGCGCGGCCGGCCTGCTGGGCGCGGTCGTCGTCTTCGTCGGCCTGATCGAACCGCCCTTGAACACGATGCGCAAGCTTCAGGCTGAACTGCCGGCCTTGCGCACCCAGGCTGCCACCGTCGCCGACCTGACGACCCAGGCCCGATCCCTGCGTCAACGATCCGCCACGCCCACGGCCGCCTTGCCCACGCCATCGGAACTGGGCGCGAGCCTGGAGCGCGCAGGCCTGCCGCCGGGCGCATGGACGCTGGGGCAGCCGGAATCCGGCGCCGGCGTGCAACTGAGCTTGAACGAAGCGCCGTCATCCGCGCTGCTGCGCTGGCTGGATGGCGCGGGCCGAGACTGGGGTCTGGCCACGCCCAAAGTCGAACTGACCCGCGCCACCAACGTCAACGGCCGCCCGTTGCCCGGCCTGGTCAATGGCCAGGTGACGCTGGCCTTGCCGGAAAAGGCAGGAGCCCGCTGATGCCGCTGCCCCGAATCAACAAGCGGGCTGCCGCCCTGCTGCTGGCCAGTGGCGCCTGTGCCCTGGCCGCCGCCGTCAGCGTGCTGCCTGCGCGCTGGCTGCTGGCCCTGCAATCCGACACCTCCCTGGTGACGCTGGCCGATGCCAGCGGCACCTTGTGGCAAGGCAGCGCCTGGATCGCACTGGGCGCCAAGGGTGCGCAGCGGGTGCTGCCGCAAGCCGTGCACTGGCAATGGCGCTGGAATGCGATGGCGCTGGAAGTCTCGCACCCGTGGCTGCAAGGGCCCTTGCGCGCCCGCGTGGGCTGGACGGGGCTGTCGTTGCCGGCGCAATCCCTGCGCGTGCCCGCGTCGGTGCTGCCTGCCTTGGGCGCCCCCTGGAACACGCTGGCGCCCGAAGGCATGTTGGAAATCAGCTGGCAGCCGTTGCGCCTGGGCGGCGACCTGCCGTCCGGCCCCATCGCCGATCTGCGCTGGCGCAATGCCAGCACGGCGCTGACCTCGATTGCGCCGGTCGGCACCTATCTGCTGCGGGTGCAGGGCACCGGCAAGCCGGGTGCGACGCTAACGCTCAGCACCGAAAGCGGATTGCTGGCAGTAACGGGGCAAGGCAACGTGAATGCGCGCGGCGGCGTGAAATTTGACGGCCAGGCCACGTTCGCAGCGTCCGCCACGCAGGCCCAGCGCGCGTCGCTGGATGGCCTGATGTCCACCCTGGGCCGGCGCTCGGACGATACCGTGGTGTTCGGCACCGGCAAGTAGCCGGCGCCGTGGCCACACGCCGTAGCCGTACTACGCGCGGCGCTAGGCGTCGCGTGTCACCCGCACGATTTCCTCGGGCGAGGTCTGGCCACCGTCCACCCAGCGCTGGCCGTCCTGCCGCATCGTGCGCATGCCCGACGCCACGGCGGCCAGGCGCAGTTCGCGTTCGTCCCGGCCCTCGTGGATCAGTCGCCGTGCGTCGTCATCCACCGTGAACAGTTCATGGATGCCCGAGCGCCCGCTGTAGCCCGTATGGTTGCAAGTCGGGCATCCCACCGGATGGAACACCTGCTTGCCATCAAGCATCGACGGCTTCTTGCATTCCGGACACAGCTTGCGCACCAGTCGCTGCGCCAGCACGCCCAACAGCGATGACGCCAGCAGGAAGGGTTCTACGCCCATGTCCGTCAGGCGCGTCACGGCGGACACGGCGTCGTTGGTGTGCAGCGTGGCCAGTACCAAATGGCCCGTCAGCGACGCCTGCACCGCAATCTGCGCGGTTTCAAGGTCGCGGATCTCGCCGATCATGATGACGTCGGGGTCCTGGCGCAAAATGGCGCGCAGCGCCAGCGCAAAGCTCATGTCGATCTTGGCATTGACCTGCGTCTGGCTGATGCCTGACAAGTCGTATTCGATAGGGTCTTCGACGGTCAGGATATTGCTGGTGGCGGAGTCCAGCCGGCTCAACGCGGCGTAGAGCGTGGTGGTCTTGCCGCTGCCGGTCGGCCCCGTCACCAGCACGATACCGTGGGGCTGGCGGATCAATCGGTCCAGCTGCGTCAGCACCTCGGGACACATGCCCAGGCGTTCCAACTGCAAGCGCCCGGCCTCCTTGTCCAGCAAGCGCAGCACCGCGCGTTCGCCGTGTCCCGTCGGCAAGGTGGACACCCGCACGTCGATCGGCCGGCCCCCCACGCGCAAGGCGATGCGGCCGTCCTGCGGCAAGCGCTTTTCGGCGATGTCCAGATGGGCCATGATCTTGATGCGCGAGATCAGCGCGGCGTGCAATGCCTTGCGCGGCGACACCACATCGCGCAAGGTGCCGTCCACGCGATAGCGCACCACCGAATGGGTCTCAAACGGTTCGATGTGAATATCGCTGGCGCCGTCGCGCGCGGCCTGGGCGAACAGCGCGTTGATCATGCGAATCACGGGCGCGTCGTCTTGCGCTTCCAGCAAATCCGCCACTTCGGGCATGTCTTGCAGCAAGCGATCCAGGTCGATCTCGTTTTCGGCCACGCCCATGACCGACGCGGCATCCTCCGAATGGCTGTAGGCCGCTGTCAGCAAGGTTTCCAGCGCCTCGTCATCGATCTGCGCCAGCGCGATGTCGCCATGGCAACGCCGGATCTCGCGCACCGCCCAATCGGGGGTGCGCGGGCTGACCGTCAACTGCACTTGCCCCGCGCGCAGCGACAGCACGGCGCGTTGCGCGCGCGCCCAGGCATAGGGCAACGGATGCGCGCTCATAGCAGCGACTCGGGGTCCACCGCCGCTCCCATCGGCAGCGAATGCGACACTCGGAATGGCGCCGACGGATCGCGCTGGAGCGCCGTGCCCGGATACTGCCGCACCGCGAACGACTCCACCGTGGCGGGCGGCGGACGGCGCATCGTGGCCTCCAGCTGTTCCGGCCGCAGGTCATAGGCGTTGTTCGACACGGACGACGGGGAGCCCGGCGGCGCCAGCATCGGGGCCTGCATGTCGGGCAGCGCCCAGTGTTCCTTCGGCTGCACGGCCCCTTGCGCGCGGCGCATGTAGTCGTAGCGGTCCATGGTCACGCTGGCGCTGCGGTTCGCGTCACGCACGACGTAGGGGCGCAGAAAGACCATCAGATTGGTCTTCGTGCGTTTACGCGAGTCATAGCGAAACAGCGATCCGATCACCGGCAACGAACCCAGGCCGGGCACGCTATTGGTCGTCAGGGTCACGTTGTCTTCCAGCAAGCCGCCCAGCACGATGATCTGGCCGTCGTCGATCAGCACGCTGGTGTCGATGGCACGCTTGTTCGTGACGATGCCGGTGGTGGCGTTGGAGCGGCTTTCGTCGATGCTGCTGACTTCCTGATAGATGTCCAGCTTCACCGCGCCGCCCTCTGAAATCTGCGGGCGGATGTTCAGCTTCAGGCCCACGTCCTCGCGTTCGATCGTCTGGAACGGATTGGAACTGCCATTGCTGCCGGACGTGACGTACTGGCCCGTCACGAAGGGCACGGTCTTGCCGACCAGGATACTGGCCGACTGGTTGTCCAAGGTCAGCAGGTTGGGCGTGGACAGAATGTTGGCCTCGCCGGTGTTCTGCATGGCGCGAGCCAGCACGCCCAGATTGATGACCTTGTTGCCCAGCACGTCCACGGTGCCCTTCACCACGCCCAGGCTCAACCCGCTGCCCAGCGCGTCGATGGACGTCGGACCCGTGCCGGTGATGCCGCTGCCGCCCAGGTTGGTGCCGCCGATGAAACTGGTGCCGTTGCCGTTGATGTTGCCCGCGCCCGTCATCCACTGGATGCCGAACTCCGCGGCCTTTTGTTCGCTGACTTCCACGATCAGGCTTTCCACCAGCACCTGCGCGCGGCGCTGATCCAGCTGGTCGATCACTTCGCGCAAGCTGCGGTACAGCGGCTCCGGCGCCGAAATGATCAGCGAGTTCGTGGCGGGGTCGGCTTGAATCGTGGCACCGCCCGCCGAATACGACACGGCTTGCGAATTGTTGTCTTCCCGCGCGATCCGTTCCTGCTCACCCGACAAGCCGCCCTTGGACGAGCCCGACATGCCGGAAGACATGCCCTGCCCCGTTTGGTTGGTGTTGCCTCCCGTGCCGCTCTGCGGACGGGTGCCGCCTTGCGCGCCGCCCGCGGCTCCGCCTGCACCGCCGGCGCCGCCGTTGGCGCCCGGCGCGGCATTCGCCTGGCCGGTCAGCACGCCGCCCAGCACTTCGGCGATGCGCGTGGCCTGTGCGTTGCGCATGTAGACCACATGCAGATTGCCCGCGCGGTTCTGTTGCGCGTCCAGCTTCAGGATCAGATCGCGAGCCAGGCGCGTGCGCGCGGGGCTGCCCGAACGCACCAGCACGCTATTGCTGCGCGGATCCGCCACGACCGCAATGCGCTGCGTCGGATCGCTGCTTTGCGTGTCCAGCAACTGCGATGCCAAGATCGCGATATCGGTCGCAATGGCCGATCGGATGGGCACGACGTCCGTGTCGATCGAGCTGGGCACGTCGATGCGCGCGATGACCTGCGCGATCCGTTCCAGGTTGTCGGCATAGTCCGTCACCACCAGCGTGTTGTTGCCGGGATAGGCGTTGATGGGATTGTTCGGCGGCACCATGGGCCGCAACACCGGCACCAGGTTGGCGGCATTCTCGTATTTCAACGGGAACACGCGCGTCAGCATTTCACCGCTGCTGCTGCCTTTGGCAAACGTCGCCACGGGCACCGGCCCACGCGCGGCGCCGCCATTGGGCGTCCCGGACGCAGGCGTGGCCGGCCGCGTATTGCCCACCACCGCGCTGCCTTGCAGCTTGGCGTCGGCCTCGGGCACGACGCGCGTCACGCCGTCCACATCGACGATCGCAAAGCCCTGCAAGCGCAACGCGCCGGTCAGCATCGCCAGCGCCTGTCCGCTATCGACGGGCCTGTCAGACACCAGCGTGAGTTTTCCCTTGACGCGAGGGTCCACCAGGAAATTCCGTTGCGTGAACAGCGACAGCGCGCGCAACACGGCGGGAATGTCGGTATCGACGAAATTCAGGCTGACACGGTTGTCTGCCTGTTGGGCGTGGGCCGTGCTGATTGCCGGCCCGAGTTGGCCTGCTGCGAGCAAGACTGCAAGGCTGAACTGCGCGAGATGACGCATGACGAGATAGGTGCCTGAGACGTGAAATCGTGTGAAAAAACGTGAAATCGGGTCGGAGTATACGGGGTGACAGTGCAACACTACGGTCATATTTGACATGCAATATATTGGCTGGAAACCCTTTAAATTCGGGGCTCTTGCACGTTTTAGATTCGCGTGCGCCCCTTGCCTCGACAATGCCTTCCTTCCGTTACGAAGCGACTGACGCGCTTGGAAAAATCGTGCGCGGCACGATCGATGCCGACTCCGAGCGCGGCGCCCGCAACCAGTTGCGCGGCCGTGGCCTGTTGCCGCTATCCACCGCATTGGCCGCACACGCAGAAGGCTTGAGCGCCAGCTTTCGCACCCGCTTGTCGGACTCGGACCTGGCATGGCTGACACGCCAATTGGCCAGCCTGCTGGCCGCGCGCCTGCCGCTGGATGCCGCGTTGTCCGCAACGCTTGAACAAGCCGAGAAAAAGCACATCGCGGCCACGCTGGGCAGCGTGCGCGACGACGTGCGCGCCGGGCACCGGCTGTCCACGGCGCTGGCCGCGCGCCCGCGCGACTTTCCCGAGATCTACCGCGCGTTGATCGGCGCGGGCGAGGAATCCGGTGACCTTGCGCAGGTGATGGAAAAACTGGCGGACTACATCGAAGAACGCAACACCCTGCGCAGCAAGGTGATGACAGCGTTCATCTACCCCGCGGTCGTGGCCAGTGTGTCGGTCATCATCGTGATCTTCCTGCTGGGCTACGTGGTGCCGCAGGTGGTGTCTGCCTTCAACCACGCCAAGCAGCAGTTGCCGATGCTGACCCGCGTCATGCTGGGCCTGTCCGACTATGTGCGCGAATGGGGCGTGGTGACCGGCGTCGTGCTGGTGTTGCTGATCGCCTTGTGGCGCTACACCTTGCGGGCGCCGGCCGCGCGGCGGGCCTGGCACGCGCGTGTGCTGCGGCTGCCATTGGCGGGACGTTTCGTGTTGGGCGTGAACGCGGCGCGCTTCGCGTCCACCTTGGCGATTCTGTGCGGCAGTGGCGTTGCGCTATTGACCGCGCTGGATGCGGCCCGCCGCACGCTGAGCAATGACGTGTTGCGCCAGGCCGTGGACGAAGCATCGGAGCGCGTGCGCGAAGGCGCGGCGCTATCCGCGTCGTTGGGCGCGCAGAAGGTCTTCCCCTCGTTGCTGGTGCATCTGATCGCCAGCGGCGAAAAAACCGGCCGCCTGCCCGAGCTGCTGGACCGTGGCGCGCAGAATCTGTCGCGCGACCTGGAACGACGCGCCATGGCGATGACCGCGCTGCTGGAACCGGCGCTGATCCTGCTGATGGGGGGATTTGTGCTGCTGATCGTGCTGGCGGTGATGATGCCGATTCTGGAAATGAACCAACTCATCCGCTAGAAGTGAAAGCCCCGCGCGCTGCGCAGGGCATGTCATGAAACGCGCGGCGTGCACGCCGCGCGGGTCAACAGGTGACGATCACAGCGCCTCTTCGTCGCTTTCGCCGGTGCGGATGCGGATCGCTTGCTCGACGGGGCTGACGAAAATCTTGCCATCACCAATCTTGCCGGTGCGCGCAGCCTTGACCACGGCTTCGATGGCGGCTTCAACCTGGTCATCGGGCAACACGACTTCAACGCGGATCTTGGGCAGGAAGTCCACCACGTATTCCGCGCCACGGTAGAGCTCGGTATGGCCTTTCTGACGGCCGAAACCCTTGACCTCGGTCACGGTCAAGCCGCTGACGCCGACTTCGGCCAGCGCCTCGCGGACTTCGTCGAGCTTGAAGGGTTTGATGATGGCGGTGACTTGTTTCACGTTGGTCGTCCTGGTTTTTTGATCTGTTGCGACGCCCTGCCCCCGGCTGCGCGACCGGCAAGACGCAATGACTAAGAGAATAACACCGGCGGCCAGCCGTCAACGCAGCGCTCCCGCATCACTGCGGGAGAACCCCGATCAGGCGTCCGGCGCCTGGTCGGGGATGCGTTCGGCGTCGCGCATCCACACCACCGATTCCGAATCGCTGGGCGCGCGCCAGTCGCCGCGCGGCGACAGCGAGCCGCCCGACCCGACCTTCGGCGCATTCGGAACGCAAGTGCGCTTGAACTGGCTAAGCCGGAAAAACCGGTCCAGGAAGATCTTCAGGTTGCGCTTGATGGCGGCCAGATCGTACTGGTTGCGGACCACGTGCCCGGCATCCGGCCAGGCACCGGCCTCACGGTCCTGCCAGGCCGACAGCGCCAGGAAGGCAACCTTGGTCGGCGCAAACCCGTAGCGCAGCGTGTAGTACAGGTTGAAATCCTGCAATTCATAGGGGCCGATGGCGTCTTCGCTCTTCTGGACCGGCTTGTCGTCGGCGCCGCCAGGCACCAATTCGGGGCTGACATCCGTACCCAGCACGTCCAGCAGCACCTCGGCGCCTTCCTGGCCCAGACGGCCGGATTCGGCCACCCAGCGCACCAGGTGCGTGATCAACGTCTTGGGCACGCTGGCGTTGACGCTGTAATGCGACATGTGGTCGCCCACGCCATAAGTGCACCAACCCAGTGCAAGTTCGCTCAGGTCACCGGTGCCAATGACGATCGCGTTGCTGAAATTCGCGATGCGGAACAGGTGGTTGGTGCGTTCCCCCGCCTGCACGTTCTCGAAGGTGATGTCGTAGACCGGCTTGCCGTCCGCGTAGGGATGGCCCAGGTCCTTCAGCATTTGCAGGCAGCTGGGGCGAATGTCGATTTCGGACGCCGTGCAGCCCACCACCGCCATCAGCCGGCGTGCCTGTAGCAACGTGCGGGTACTGGTGGCAAAGCCCGGCATGGTGACGGCCAGGATGTTGGATCGCGGCAGGCCCAGGGTATCCATCGCCTGCGCGCACACCAACAACGCATGGGTGGAATCCAGACCGCCCGAAATGCCGATGACGACCTTGGACATCTTGCTGGCCGACAGGCGCTGGACCAGCGCCTGGACCTGGATGCTGTAGACCTCTTTGCAGCGGGCATCGCGCCGTTGCGGATCGGCCGGCACGTAGGGAAAGCGCGCCACGCGCCGCTCAAGCGGCAACTCCGCATCGTCCAGTGGCGGGTTCACGGGCACCGCCACGGGGCGGAACTTGCGCACCTCGTCCTGGTGACGCCGAACCGATTGGCCAAAAGTCGTCTGGCGCATGCGCTCGCGCGACAGGCGTTCCAGGTCCACGTCCGAGAACATCAGATGCGAATGCCCCAGGAAACGCTCGGACTCGGCCAGCAATTCGCCGTTTTCATAGATCAGCGCCTGGCCGTCCCAGGCCATGTCGGTCGAGGACTCGCCCCGACCGGCCGACGTGTACATATAGGCCGACAGACAGCGGGCGGACTGCTGGGCCACCAATTGATGGCGGTATTCGGACTTGCCGACGACGATGTTCGACGCCGACAGGTTCACCAGCACGGTGGCGCCCGCCAGCGCGGCGAACGAAGACGGCGGGATGGGCACCCAGACGTCTTCGCAGATTTCAACGTGGAACTGGAACAGCGGCAGCTTGTCCATCTGGAACAGCAGTTCCGGCCCGAACGGCACCATGTCGCCAAACAGGCGGATCTCGGTCGAGACCGCGCAATCAGCGGCGCTGAATTGGCGGGCTTCATAGAATTCGCCGTAGTTGGGCAGATAGCTCTTGGGCACCACGCCCAACACGCGCCCGCCGGCCGCCACCACCGCGCAATTGAACAGTTGGTGCGACACGCGCAGCGGTGCGCCGACGATAACGGCGATGTCCAGTTCGGCCGTGGCTTGCACCACTTGGGCCAGCGCCGCCTCGCATTCGTCCAGCAGCGCCTTTTGATGGAAAAGGTCGTCGCAGGTGTAGGCCGACAGGCCCAGTTCGGGAAACGCCACCAGCACCGCGCCGCCCTGGGCGGCCTGCTGGGCAAGCTCAATGGTCTGCGCGGCGTTGAACGCGGGATCGGCGACCCGACATTCGGGCACACCGACCGCCACCCGGGCGAAGCCATGGGAATACAGGTTGAAGAACGGGTTCGACATCGGGGTGATCGCCTGGGTCAATGAAGACTAAGTTCCAACGGCGGGATTATCTCACGGCGCCCCGGGCGCCACCGCTCAACGGGGCATCTTGCCGTCGGTCAGGCCGCGTTCGGGCAGCATGCCCGCTTCGGCCGGCAGCGCAAGCGCGTGCCGGTCGCGCTCGGCGGCCAATGCCGTCTGGATGGCGCCCTCGCGCAGTTGGCTGCCCATCGCGCCGATGTCGGCACCCGATGGTTGCTGGTACAGGCGCAGGCCCAACTCCGGCAGGATCGCCAGCAGATGGTCGAAGACATCGCCCTGGATCCGCTCGTACTCCACCCAGGCCGTCACCGCCGTGAAGCAATAGACTTCGACCGGGATGCCGTCCGAGGTGGGCTCCATCATGCGGACCATCATCGCCATGTCCTGGCGGATTTCCTTGTTCTGCTTCAGGAACGCCAGGCCATAGGCGCGGAACGTGCCGATATTGGTCAGGCGGCGGCGGTTGGCCGGCACGCTGGCCAGTTCGCCCATCGTTTGATTGGCCTGCGCGATGTCCTGGGTCTTGGCCTCCAGATAGTCGTGCAGCAGGCGGAAACGCATCAGGCGCTGCGCTTCTTCGTCGGTCAGGAACCGCACGCTGGACGCATCGATCCGCAGCGTGCGCTTGATGCGCCGGCCGCCGGATTCAAACATGTGGCGATAGTTGCGGTAGCTTTCGGAAAACAGCTTGTAGGTGGGCACCGTGGTGACGGTGTTGTCCCAGTTCTGCACCTTGACGGTGTGCAGCGCGATGTCCTTGACGAAGCCGTCGGCGTTGGACTGCGGCATTTCGATCCAGTCACCGATGCGCAGCATGTCGTTGCTGGTCAGTTGCGTGCTGGCGACCAGCGACAGCAGCGTGTCCTTGAACACCAGCAGCAGCACCGCCGACAACGCGCCCAGGCCCGAGATCATCCACAGCGGCGACCGGTCAATCAGGATGGAAAGCACCAAAACGGTGCAGACCGCCATCAGGATCAGCTTGCCGATCTGGATATAGCCCTTGATCGAGCGCGTCTGGGCCCGCGTTGTCGCCGAATAGGTGTCCTGCCAGGCGCTCAGCACGCCGGAGAACGCGATGAACACGCAGATCCACGCGCCCGCGTGTGCCAGCCGGCCCACGATGGTGACGGCCTTTTCCACGTGCGGCACCAGGTCTATACCCATGGACACCACGGCAAATGGCACCGCATACCAAAGATTCTGATAGGCGCGGCGGCGCTGCAAGGCCTGATCCCAGTCCCCCCGGCCGCTCAGCACCAGCACGCGGTGCGCCAGCAGCAACACCACCCGGGCGACGACCCACTGGACGAACAGCGCCGTCAGGATCAGCACGCCGATCCCGACCAGCGTCTGTGCCCAGGCCTCGCGCGGCATGTGGGTATCAAGTTGGGTAACCAGTTCTTCCCATTCCAGGGGCATATGTCGTGTTCTCGCTCTAAGTTCTTGAAACTAACCGTGGATTATCCGACAAGTCGCGTCAGCCAGAGGTTCCGTCCCGGAAAATGGGGGCCGGTGGGACCCCCGCGTGCGCCGGCCATGCGGCAGGCCCTATAATTCCGCCCATCATGGCAAACACTCCCTCCTCCGATCAAAACCAGTTCGCCAATAAGGCGCAGGCCTGGTCCGCCCGGTTCTCGGAACCGGTTTCCGAACTCGTCAAACGCTACACGGCGTCCGTGGATTTCGACAAGCGCCTGGCGCGTCACGACATCCAGGGTTCGCTTGCGCACGCGGACATGCTGGCCGCCCAAGGCATCATCGGCGCTCAAGACCTGGCCGACATCCAGCGCGGCATGACCCAGATCCTGTCTGAAATCGACGCCGGCAGCTTCCAATGGCTGCTGGATCTTGAAGACGTGCATCTGAACATCGAAAAGCGCCTGGTGGAACTGGTGGGTGATGCGGGCAAGCGCCTGCACACCGGCCGTTCCCGCAACGACCAGGTGGCCACCGACATCCGTCTGTGGCTGCGTGACGAAATCGACAACCTGCAAGACCTGCTGCGCCAACTGCGTCACGCGCTGGCCGCGGTTGCGCTGGATAACGCCGGCACCATCATGCCCGGCTTCACTCACCTGCAAGTCGCCCAACCCGTCACCTTCGGCCACCACCTGCTGGCCTACGCAGAAATGTTCGGCCGCGATGCCGAACGCCTGGCCGACTGCCGCCGCCGCGTGAACCGCCTGCCCCTGGGCGCTGCCGCCCTGGCCGGCACGTCGTTCCCGATCGACCGCGAGCGCGTGGCCAAGACGCTGGGCTTTGACGGCGTGTGCCGCAACTCGCTGGACGCCGTGTCCGACCGCGACTTCGCCATCGAATTCTGCGCGGCGGGCGCCTTGATCATGACGCACGTGTCGCGCCTGTCCGAAGAGCTGGTGCTCTGGATGAGCCCGCGCGTGGGTTTCATTGATCTGGCCGACCGTTTCTGCACCGGCAGCTCGATCATGCCGCAAAAGAAGAACCCGGACGTGCCCGAGCTTGCCCGTGGCAAGACCGGCCGCGTGAACGGCAACCTGGTCGCCCTGCTGACCCTGATGAAAGGCCAGCCCCTGGCCTACAACAAGGACAACCAGGAAGACAAGGAAGGCCTGTTCGACACCGTGGACACCGTGCGCGACACGCTGACCATCTTTGCCGACATGGCTGCCGGCATCAAGGTGAAGGCCGACAACATGCGCGCCGCCGCCCTGCAAGGCTTCGCCACCGCCACCGATCTGGCCGACTACCTGGTCAAGCGCGGCGTGCCCTTCCGCGACGCCCACGAAGTGGTGGCCCACGCCGTGCGCGACTGCGAACAGCGCGGCTGCGACCTGGCCGACCTGTCCACCGACGAACTGAAGGCCTACCACGCCCAGATCGGCGACGACGTCCACCAGGTGCTGACCCTGGAAGGCTCGGTTGCCGCCCGCAAGCACATCGGTGGCACCGCCCCCGAGCGCGTGGCTGAAGAAGCCCGTCGCGTGCTGTCGGAAACCGCCGAAGGCTGATCCCGGCCCTGGCTGGCGGCAAGAACAAGGCCCCCGGTTCGGGGGCCTTGTCGCATTGGGCGCGGTGGGTCACCCGCAACGCGGAACAGGCGACCAGAAAAGAAAAAATGCAGGGGCAGCGATCGCCACCCCTGCACAAAATTGGCCCTACAAGAAACCGTGGACGCTCAGGGCGTGTGTAGAACGGCCCCAGTTCCTTCTGCCGCCGGCGCGGCGTCTAGCCAAGTGGGATTACACGGCATTCGCGTCCGTCCGCGTATCACTGAAACTGGGTATTTTGTAAATTCCAAGCGGCTCGATGCATAGTCCGATACATCTTGGAACATACACCGACAGCAAGCGATGGCGGCTCCGATATCATCGCAACTCCCTGCGTCTTGCCTGCTCCGCCAGCCTCTACATGCGCCCGTCGTCCGCCAATCGCCGCCTTGCCTTCCGGCGCAGATCCAGCCTGATTCTCCTGACCGCGCTGGGCATGCTTGCCACCGCGATCGGCCCGATCGCCCACGCGCAAACCGCCCGCAAGCCTTCGCCCTATGAGAACGCCGCCCGCCCCTTGCGCGCCGACGAGCACGCGGCGCAGCAGGCCGAGGATGCCAAACGCGGCGGGCCGGCTTTTCTAGGGCAGATCCGCACCCAGGCGGAGTTCCAGCAGTTGGCCCGGGTCTACAACCCCGGCACGCCACTGGAAATTCCGCATGTGCTGTTCGTGATTGACCGGCAACACGCCAACCGCATCTATTACCTCGACACGCCGCGCTATTCGCTGCATGAGAACTTTGCCCGCGAGCGGCGGCTGCTGCCGGCGCCCGACAAGGCCACGCTGATCGCCCAATACAAGGATCCGCAACGGCGCCTGCTGTTCGGCACCTTGAGCTGGCAGCGCGACCTGCCCGGCTACACCTATGAATTCTGGGAGGGCGACCGGCTGACGCCCGAGCTGCTGAGCCTGACGCAAGACACACTGCGCGCCACCTTCTACGCTCCCCTGCGGTTCAAGGCCAACTCCACGATGCATGAACAAACCGCGCAACGCGCGGGTCTGGTTTTCGTGACGCAAGAGGCCTTGCTGCGCGAACAGACGTTCCTGCCCCTGAACACCGGCCGCGCCCAAGGCCGGCTGCGCATCGTCACGTCTGTCGACGACACCCCTGATCTGGCGCCCACCGACATCGTGGTGCTGGACGAAGTGCCGGTGGCCCTGCCGCCCATCGCTGGGCTGGTCACGCAACGGCCATCCACCTTGCTGTCGCACGTGAACCTGCTGGCCAAGGGCTGGCGCATCCCCAATGCCTATGTGCGTGATGGCGTGGCGGCCCTGCGCCAATACGACGGCCAATGGGTGGAATTCAATGTTGCCAGCAACGGCTACCAGGTGCGGCCCATCGCCAAACCCGATGCGCCCGCGACGCCCCCGCCCAAAACCGCCAGCCTGCCGCTGCCCAAGCCGGATCTGACCGTGCGCGGCTTGAAGCCGCTGACGGGCATGGCCACGCGCGACAGCCGCCATTGCGGCGTCAAGGCGGCCAACCTGGGTGCGCTGAAATCCGCGCTGGCGCCACTGGCCAGCGTGCCCGACGGCTTCTGCATCCCGTTCGCCCAGTACGCCGCATTCATGCAGCAGCTGCGCGTGCCGGAACGCATCGCCGCCTTGGAACAACGGCAAGACTTCATCAGCGACGCCAACGTGCGCCGCACCGAACTTGCCGCGCTGCGCCAGGACATCATCCAGGCCAAGCCGGACGCGGCGCTGGCTACGGCATGGCGTGAACGCTGGCAGACCCAGTTGCACGGCCGCGGCGTCTTCGTGCGTAGCTCGTCAAACTCGGAAGACCTGCCCGGCTTCAGCGGCGCGGGGCTCTACACCACCGTACCCAATGTGACGCAGGGGGACGCACTGCCCCAGGCGGTGCTGACGGTCTGGGCGTCGATCTACAACTTCGAGGCTTATGAGGCCCGACGCGCGGCCGGCATCGGCCAGGACGGCGTGGTCATGGCGGTGCTGGTGCAGCAAGCCGCGGCTTCGGACAGCTCGGGCGTGATGATCACGCGCGATCCCTTCGACGCCTCGCGCCGGTTCGTCACCTACATCTCGGCCAAGCGTGGCCTGGGCATCAAAGTGGTGGAAGGCAAACGCCAGGCCGAACAGCTGATGTATTCCAGCTGGTCCAAGGCGGTACAGGTATTGAGCCGTTCGGCCGAAGACACGCAGTTGGTGCCGGATACCGGGGGTGGCGTGCGTGAAGTGCCGATCGAAGGCTCCCGCCAGGTGCTCAATGATGCACTGGTCGCGCGGCTGGCCGCCGTCGGCAGCCAGATCAAACTGCGCCTGGGCAACGTCGATCAAGACATTGAATGGGCGGTGCAGGACGACAAGATCCTGATCCTGCAATCCCGGCCTTACGTCGACGGCAGCCGCTAGTCAGGAGGGCGCAGCGGCGACGTCGTACCCGCGCGTCAAGCCGCGAGCGTCACGCCGAGTTCGGCCAGGATGGCCTCTGTGTGCTGGCCCAAGGCCGGCACCTCGCCCATTGCCGCGTCGACGCCAGACAAGGTGGCGGGCGGCAACAAGGCCCGAATGGCCCCCGCAGGCGTGGCCACGTCGCGCCAACGCTCGCGCGCCAGGAACTGCGGATGGTCCCAGACATCATGCATGCTGTTCAGCGCCGAATTGGCGATGCCTGTTTCGTCCAGCCGGCGTAGCACCTCGTCCCGCGTCAATGGCGCAAAACACGCCGCGATCAGCCCATCCAACGCCTGGCGGTTGGTGACACGCAGGACGTTGGTGGAAAAGCGCGCGTCTTGCGCAATCCCCGGGTCTTGCAGCACGCCAGTGCAAAAACGCACCCATTCGCGGTCATTCTGCAATCCGAAAATGATGTCCTTGCCGTCGCCCGCCTGATACTGGCCATAGGGCGCGATGGCGGGATGGGCCACGCCGTTGCGGGCTGGTGGCGAACCCCCGTAGTGGGCGGCGTTCAGTGGATACGACATCCATTCGGTCAAGGCTTCCAGCATGGTGACTTCGACACGCAGCCCCTGGCCGGTGCGCGCCCGTTGCAGCAGCGCGGCCAAGATGCCGGAATACGCATACATGCCTGCGGAGATATCGGCAATGGATATGCCCGTGCGCGCGGGTGCCTCCGGCGTGCCCGTCACCGAGATCAGGCCCGCCGCCGCCTGGATGAGCAGGTCATAGGCTTTCTTATCGCGAAATGGGCCACTATCACCGTAGCCAGACACATCGCACACGATCAGTTGGGAGAACCGAGGATGCAGGGCGGCAAAATCCAGCCCCTTGCGCTGCGCGGCCCCTGGCGCCAGATTCTGGATGAAGACGTCGGCCTGCGCCAGCAAGCGCTGCAACACGGCACGCTCGGCCGGTTGATCCAGGTCCAGGCACACACTTTCCTTTCCCCGATTGGCCCATACGAAAAAAGAAGATTGGCCATGCACTGCGGCGTCGTAGCCGCGCGCGAAATCCCCGGTGTCCGGGCGTTCGATCTTGATCACCCGTGCCCCCAGATCCGCCAATTGGCGGCTGGCGAATGGGGCGGCCACGGCATGTTCAAGCGCCACGACCGTGATGCCGTCCAAGGGTTTCAATGCTGCGTTCATATCGTCCTGCACGTCCAAGGGAAGCCGGCTCGTCACGCACCCGGCGATGCAAAAATTATAGGAACGCCCCTTTGGCCGCGGCCAGTCGATAATTTTTAATCGCGCTTCAAGATTCTCTAATCGCCAGGATCGGCAAGGGTCAGCTGGGTGACATAGCCGACGAAATCGCGTGCGTAAGCGGGCAGCGCTTCCATGCTGCGCATCACCACGCGCTGTTCCCGCACCGCCCACGACTCTTCGATTTCCACGCCTTCGACCTTGCCCTGCAAGAGCGCCACCGCGGCCACCGAGCGCGGCACCAACGAAATGCCGGCGCCTTCCTGAACGCAGCGCAACACCGCGTCGAAATTGGGTGCATGCACGCGCACCCGCGGCTTGATGCCCAACTGTTCGGCCATCTGCTGCAAGTAGAGAAAGTTGCTGCTCTTGCGGCCAATGGCCACGACGTCATGCGCCAACGCAGCCTCCAGCGACACGCGCCGATGCAGTCCCAGCGGATGGCGCGGCGGAATGATGAACAGCAATTCGTCCTTGCCGTAGGTGATGAATTCCAGCCCACGCATTTCGATGGCCCCCGCCACCAGGCCCACGTCCGCATGTCCGTCCAGCACCGCCTTGACCGTGTCGGCGCTAAGGCGTTCTTCAAGGTCGATGTTGACGTTGGGATAGGCCGCCAGAAACCGGCTCAGCGCGGCGGGCAGGCTGCTCATCGTGCTGCTGTTGGCGAATACGCGGATATGGCCCTCGATGCCGTCGGTGTGGCGCTGCATTTCGCCCTGCAAGCGCTCGACATTGGCAAATATGGTCTGCGCGTACCGCAACACGGTCATGCCGGCCGGCGTCAACGACATGCCCTTCTGGGTGCGGATGAACAGCGGGACTCCCATCGCCTGTTCCAGGTTCTTCAGCCGGTAGCTGGCCGAAGGAGCCGTCAGATGCAGGTCCGACGCGCCGCCCGTCAGGCTCTTGGCCTCGGCGATGGCCATGAAAACACGCAAGTCAGTCAGTTCGTAACGCAACGCCATCACCCCGCACCCCCCGCATAGCGCCAGGGAAAGCCACTGTTAGAAAGGTTCTAAGTCGAAGAAAAAACATTCGACTGTTCGCTCCGGATCATCGTCTTTATATTTTGCCGCAGCCAGGGAGCAAACCCGAAGCCGCCCGCCTCGCCAGGACTGTCTGACGCCAATGGCGGGTAGAACAACGAACGGAGACAAACCATGAACCCCTTATTTTCCTGGGCCGCGTTAGCGGGCAAGCTGGCCGCCGCCATCAGCCTGCTTGCCGTGGCGCCGCTTGCCTGGGCCCAGCCGGGCTTTCCAGAACGCCCGGTCAAGCTGGTCGTGCCATACGCGGCGGGCGGCCCAACGGACACCTTCGCGCGTGCCTTGGCCGAAAGCTGGGGCCGCCAGGCGGGCACTACGATCATTGTTGAAAACCGCACTGGCGCAGGCACGCTGGTCGGCACGGAAACCGTGGCCAAGGCAACGCCCGACGGCTACACCTTGCTGCTGACCACCGTGGCGCATGCCGTCAACCCGAGCATTCACGCCACCTTGCCCTATCGCACCATCGAGGACTTTGCCCCCGTGGGCCTGGCCGCGAAAGCGCCCTTGGTGCTTGTCGTCAACAAATCCCTGCCGGCGCAGACCTTGCCGGAATTTCTTGCCTATCTGAAAGCCCATCCGGGCAAGGTCAACTATGGCTCAGCCGGCATCGGCAGCGCGCCGCACTTGGGCGCGGAACTGGTCAACTACCTGGCGGGCACCCGTGCCATGCACGTGCCCTACCGTGGCAGCGCCCCGGCGATGGCCGACGTGATTGGCGGGCACCTGGAATTCATGATCGACAGCGCACCCACGGGCTTGGCCCAGGTACATGCCGGCACGGTGCGCCTGCTGGCAACCTCCATGAAGGAGCGCTTGCCGCAAACGCCAGACACCCCCGCCATCGCCGAGGCCATCCCGGGCTACGAAGCCTATACCTGGAACGCCGTGTTCGCACCCGCTGGCACGCCGCCCACCATCATCCAGAAACTGACCTCGACGCTACAGGCCGCGCTACAGGACGACGCACTGAAACGTCGCGCCTATGACATGGGTCTGGTACTGGAAACAGAACCGTCGCCCGCCGCCTTGGCAAGCTTCCTGGACAGCGAACTGAAGAAATGGAGCCAGGTCGCCAAGGCAGCGAACATGACCGCGAATTGAAGACGGCAGCTCGGCCTCCGATGAATGCACGCCCTCATCCAGAACAGGAACCCCGCATGATCAAGCACCAACTATGCGCCCAGCGCTTTTTTGAGGACTTCCAGATTGGAGAAGTCTTCAACCTGCCTTCCCGCACCATGACCGACGCGCTGTTTGCCGCCTTTCAATTGGCCAGCGGCGACAACCATCCCGTGCATTACGACGTGGAATACTGCCGCGCCCATGGCATGCCGCACATGCTGGCGCACGGCTTTCAGGTGGTCATCCAGACGGCAGCGGGCGCCGGCCTGTTCCCGCACATGGTGGAGGATTCACTGAAAGCCTTCCTGGAGCAGAGCAGCCGCTTTCTCAAGCCGGTTTTTGTGGGCGACACCTTGTATGCATCCCTGTGCGTGACCGGTTTGCAGCCCGGGCGCAGCACCGGCGTGCTCACGATGCGCAGTGAAGTGCGCAACCAGCAGGACGTGGTGGTGATGGACGGCGAACAGAAGTATCTGCTGCGTAAACGCGCGGCCTGAAGACAAACCGCCGCGTCCCGGCGAAGCGGAACGCGGCGGTTTGGATTGGCGCTGAGGCCGGCGCCGGAAACTGACGCGCTAGATATGCAGCGCGTGTCCCAATGCCTTCAACGCCGCTTCCTGCACGGCTTCGCCCAAGGTTGGATGCGCGTGGATGGTGCCCGCCACGTCTTCCAGGGTGGCGCCCATCTCCAGCGACTGGCCGAACGCCGTCGATAGTTCAGAAACCCCGCGCCCCACTGCCTGCCAGCCCACGATCAAGTGGTTGTCGCGCCGGGCCACCACGCGGACAAACCCGTCGGTGGACTCCAGCGTCATGGCGCGGCCGTTGGCGGCGAACGGGAAGGAAGCCGCCAGGCAATCCAGCCCCGCGCTTTCCGCCTCGGCGGGCGACAAGCCCGCCACCACGACCTCGGGGTCGGTGAAGCACACGGCGGGTATGGACGCCGGCTGGAAATGCCGGCGTTTGCCGGCCACCAGCTCGGCCACCATTTCACCCTGCGCCATGGCGCGATGCGCCAGCATGGGTTCGCCGGCGATATCGCCGATGGCCCAGACGTCGCGCATGGACGTGCGGCACTGGTCATCGATACGCAGCGCGTTGCCCTTGCGGTCCAGTTGCAGGCTTTCCAGCCCCCAACCCTGCGTGCGAGGACGGCGCCCCACCGCGATCAGTACACGGTCGGCAGGCAATTGGGTCTCGACGCCCGTAGCATCCTGCACCCGCACCGCATCGCCCGTGCCATTCAGGCCCAGTACCTTGCGGTTCAGATGCAACGCCACGCCCATCTTCGTCAGCGCGGCCGCCACGGGCTTGGTCAGCTCGGCGTCGTAGGTCGGCAGGATGCGGTCCTGCGCTTCCACCACGGCCACCTCGGCGCCCAGCTTGCGGTACACGGTGCCCAGTTCCAGGCCGATGTAGCCGCCCCCGACCACCACCAACTGCTTGGGAATGCTGTCTGGCGACAGCGCTTCGGTGGACGACACCACGATGCCGCCAAACGGCATGGACACAAGCGGCGTGGGTTCGGAACCCGCCGCCAACAGCAGGTGTTCGCATTGAATGCGCAGGCTGCCGCCGTCGGCCAGGGCCACTTCCGCGGTCTTGCCGTCCAGCAGGCTGGCCCAGCCCTGCACCACTTGCACGCCGTTCTTCTTCAACAGCGCGGCGACGCCGCCCGTCAATTTGCCGACGATGCCGTCTTTCCAGGCCACGGTCTGCGCAATATCGATGCTGGGAGCAGACACCGAAATGCCCAGCGGCGACTGGCCCGCGTAATGGAGCGCCTTGTCGAATTCCTCGGCCGCGTGGATCAGCGCCTTGGACGGAATGCAGCCAATGTTCAGGCAAGTGCCGCCCAGTTCGCCGCCTTCGACAAGAAGGGTCGGCACCCCCAATTGGCCGGCGCGGATGGCGGCCACGTAGCCGCCGGGGCCGCCGCCGATCACCAGCAAGGTCGTTGTCTTTGTGATCTGGCTCATGCTTACTCCACGAAAAGCAGCGCGGGTTGTTCCAGCAGCGCACGCACCGCCTGGATGAATCGCGCCGCGTCCATGCCGTCCACCACGCGGTGGTCGAAGGACGACGACAGGTTCATCAGCTTGCGCGCCACCACGGCACCGTTGCGGAAGGCAGGCCGTTCAACGATGCGGTTCACGCCGACGATGCCGACTTCCGGATGGTTGATGACCGGCGTCGTGACAATCCCGCCCAACGGACCCAGGCTGGTGATGGTGATGGTCGACCCGGACAGCTCGTCGCGCCCGGCGCTGCCGGTACGCACGGCCTGCGCCAGCCGGCCGATCTCGGCCGCCATGGACCAGAGGTCGCGCGTCTCGGCGTGACGCATCACCGGCACCATCAACCCACCGTCGCTTTGCGTGGCGATGCCGATGTGAACGGCGCCGTAGCGCGTCACCACGCCACCTTCGTCGTCATAGCGCGCATTGATCTGCGGGAAGTCCCGCAGCGCCACGACCATGGCGCGCGCCAGCAGCGGCAGCAAGGTCAACTTGCCGCGCGACTCGCCCCACTTCAGATTGAGCTGAACGCGCAAGTCCTCCAGTTCAGTCACGTCGATTTCCTCGACATAGCTGAAGTGCGGAATGCGGCGTTTGGATTCCGCCATCTTCTGCGCGATCTTCCGGCGCAGGCCGATGACGGGCACGGCCTCTTCGTCATTGCGCTGGGCATAGGCGGATCCGCCACGCACGGCGCTGCCGGTGCCTTGCGACTGCAAGTAGGCATCCAGGTCTTCGTGCATGACTCGGCCAGCCGGGCCACTGCCTTGGACGTAGCGCAGTTCCAGGCCCAGATCCCAGGCGCGCTTGCGCACGGCGGGCGACGCCAGCGGTTTCTCGCCCGCTTGGCGGGCAACCGTTGGCATGGCCGCGGCGGCCGGACGCGAAGCGGCTTGCGGTGCCGTGCGCGCCGGACTTGCCTGCGGCGACACGGACGCGGCGATCTGGCCCGCGATGCCGCCTGCGGTAGCCGCTGCGGCGTTGTCCGCCTTGGCGGGCGCGGGCGTGGATGCTTCCACGGCAGCGGCGGCCGCCTTCTGCGGCGCAGGCGTGCCTGCGCGCGCGTTGCCCTCGCCTTCCACTTCCAGGCGGATCAGTTCTCCGCCCACGGCCATGACCTGGCCCACGTCCCCGCCCAGCGCCACCACCTTGCCCACGACAGGCGATGGAATCTCCACCGTGGCCTTGTCCGTCATCACATCGGCCAGCGGCTGATCTTCGGCGACGGTATCGCCCACCTTGACGTGCCAACCCACCAATTCGACTTCGGCAATGCCTTCGCCAATGTCAGGCATCTTGATGATATGAATCCCCATCTCACACCTCCATCGCGCGTTTGAACGCTTCGCCAACCCGGCGCGGGCCGGGGAAGTACGCCCATTCCTGCGCATGCGGGTAGGGAGTATCCCAACCGGTCACACGTTCGACGGGCGCCTCAAGGTGATGGAAGCAATGTTCTTGCACCAGCGAAATCAGTTCCGCGCCAAAGCCGCAGGTGCGCGTGGCTTCATGCACCACCACGCAGCGGCCGGTCTTCTTCACCGAATTCACGATGGTGTCCAGATCCAGCGGCCAGAGGCTGCGCAGATCGATGATCTCGGCGTCGATGCCCGCTTCTTCGGCCGCGGTCAGCGACACGTGAACCGTGGTGCCATAGGTCAACACCGTCAGCGCCGAGCCGGGGCGCACGATGGCGGCCGACTCCAGCGGCACGGTGTAGTAACCCGTGGGAACGATGCTGCCCGGACGCCCGGTCCACGGCGTCACCGGACGGTCGTGGTGACCGTCGAAGGGGCCGTTGTACAGGCGCTTGGGCTCCAGGAAGATCACCGGATCATCGTTTTCGATGGCGGCAATCAAGAGGCCCTTGGCGTCGTACGGATTGGACGGCATCACCGTGCGCAGCCCGCACACCTGGGTGAACATGGCCTCGGGGCTCTGGCTGTGCGTCTGCCCGCCATAGATGCCGCCGCCGCAAGGCATGCGGATCGTCATCGGGGCAATGAACTCGCCCACCGAGCGGTAGCGCAGGCGCGCGGCTTCCGACACGATCTGGTCGGACGCAGGATAGAAGTAGTCGGCGAATTGGATCTCGCACACGGGGCGCAGGCCGTAGGCGCCCATGCCCACCGCCACGCCCACGATGCCGCCTTCGGAAATCGGCGTGTCGAACACGCGCGAACTGCCGTACTTGGTCTGCAAGCCCTCGGTGCAGCGGAACACACCGCCGAAATACCCGACGTCCTGTCCGAACACGACGACGTTGTTGTCACGCTCCAGCATCACATCCATGGCCGAGCGCAAAGCCTGGATCATGGTCATCGGCGCAGAGGCCGGACCAGCGTTGTTATCAATGGCCATGATCAGACTCCGAGCTGCTGGCGCTGCCGGCGCAGATGCTCCGGCATGTCCTTGTAGACGTCTTCAAAGATGCTGGCGGCGCTGGGGACGTGGCCGTCCACCAGGGTGCCGTAGCTTTCCGCTTCCTTCTGGGCCGCCACGATCTCGGCGTCGAGTTCCGCGCGCACGGCGTCGTGCTCGGCGTCGGACCAGATGCCCAGGCCGATCAGGTGCTTCTTGAAGCGTTCGATCGGGTCGCCCAGCGGGAAGTGCGCCCAGTCGTCGCCGGGGCGGTACTTGGAGGGGTCGTCGGAAGTCGAGTGCGGACCTGCGCGGTACGTCACCCATTCGATCAGGGTCGGGCCCAGATTGCGGCGGGCGCGCTCGGCGGCCCAGCGCGAGGCGGAATAGACCGCCAGGAAATCATTGCCATCCACGCGCAGCGACGCGATGCCGCAGCCTACGCCGCGGCCCGCGAAGGTCGCGCCTTCGCCGCCGGCAATCGCCTGGAAAGTGGAAATGGCCCACTGGTTGTTGACCACATTCAGGATGACCGGCGCGCGGTACACGTGCGCAAAGGTCAGCGCGGTATGGAAGTCGGCCTCGGCCGTGGCGCCGTCGCCGATCCAGGCCGACGCGATGCGCGTATCGCCCTTGATGGCGGATGCCATGGCCCAGCCCACGGCCTGAATGAACTGCGTGGCCAGGTTGCCGGAAATGGTGAAGAAACCGTTTTCACGGTCGGAATACATCACCGGCAGTTGGCGGCCCTTGAGCGGGTCGCGCTCGTTGGACATCAGCTGGCACATCATGGTCACCAGCGACACATCGCGCGACAGCAGCAAGCTCTGCTGGCGATAGGTCGGGAAACACATGTCGCCCTGTTCCAACGCCATCGCATGGGCGGAGCCAATGGCTTCTTCGCCCAGGCTCTGCATGTAGAACGAGATCTTCTTCTTGCGCTGCGCGGTCAGCATGCGCCCGTCGAAGATGCGCGTTTTCAGCATGGCCCGCATGCCGGCGCGCAGTTGTTCGTGGCTGATCTCTGGCGCCCAGGGGCCGACCGCACGACCGTCGTCGTCAAGCACCCGGACCAGGCTATACGCCAACGGGCCGGTCTCGACGGCAGCAACATCAATGGGGGGTTTGGGCACCTCGCCGGGCGGCGATAGATGCAGATAGGAAAAGTCAGTCTTGCAACCCGGACGCCCTGTGGGCTCGGGGACGTGCAACTTCAACGGCCCATATTGGCTCATATTTTGTCTCCACGCTTGATCGTGTCATGCGTTTTCTTCCTACCAAGGACACGGAACAAGGGGGTAGCCTCGAACCGCACCATCGCCGGCCCGCCCAAAGGATGATCATAGGCGGCCGGTTAACGACAATAGCACAGGCGTCTGCGCCGTTGTGTGACCCGCGTGGCGGCAGGCGCGCGCAGGCAGTCCGCCCCGCCAGGCCAATGGCAGCGCCCATCCGGGCGCTGCCGCCCGCGCCACGGCTGAGCGCGCGGGCCGTCCGCAGGCAGTCTTCAGGCAGCGATGAAAGGGTCAGGCCGCGGCCCGCAGCGCGTCGCGGGCGATGATGATCTTCTGCACTTCGCTGGCCCCTTCGTAAATGCGCAGCGCCCGGATCTCGCGATACAGGCTTTCCAGCGTTTCACCTACCCGCACGCCGCGTGCGCCGAACAGTTGCAACGCCATGTCCACCACCGCCTGCGCGTTCTCGGTAGCCGCAAGCTTGGCCATCGCGGCTTCGCGCGTTGTGGGCAAGCCCTGCGCGTCCCGGCGCCAGGCGGCGCGATACGTCAGCAACGCCGCCGAGTCGATGGCCACCGCCATGTCGCCCAGCTTGGATTGCGTCAATTGCAGGTCACCCAAGGCCCCGCCGAACATCCGGCGGCTGCGTGCATGGGCCACCGCTTCGTCGAAGGCGCGGCGCGCGAAACCCAGCGCGGCGCCCGCCACCGACACTCGGAAGATATCCAAGGTCCGCATGGCCAACTTGAATCCTTCCCCCGGCTCGCCCAGCAAGCGGTCGGCCGGAATGCGCAGATTGTCAAAGCGCAGCGTGGCCAGGGGGTGCGGCGCCATGACATCGATGCGTTCGCTGATCGAAAAGCCCGGGTCGTCGGGATAGACCACAAACGCCGAAATCCCGCGCGTGCCAGCCGCATCCTCGGTGCGCGCGAACAGGGTGTAGACATCGGCTATGCCGCCATTGGAAATCCAGGTCTTCTCGCCGTTGATGAGGTAGTGATCGCCTTCAAGGCGGGCACGGCACTGCATGCCCGCGGCATCGGAACCCGCCTCCTTCTCGGACAGCGCGAATGCCGGAATGCACTCACCGCTGGCGACGTTAGGCAGGATCCGGGCTTTCAGCGCGTCGGACCCGGCCAGGCTGATGGCCCCGCTACCCAACCCCTGCATCGCAAAAGCAAAATCGGCCAGGCCGTGGCGATAGGCCAGCGCTTCGCGGGCCAGCACCAGCCTGCGCGACTCGACGGTTGGCGCATCGCCGCCATAAGCCTGCGGCACGCTCGCCCGCAGCAGGCCCGCCTTACCCATCGCCCGCACCAGATCGCGGCAGCAGGCGTCCACGTTGGCCGGCGTCGCGGGGGGATCCTTGCGCCCATCGGCAAACGCCTCCACCCGCTGCAAATAGTCCCTATGGACGGGCTCGAAGAAGGGAAGGTCCATCGATTCGCGTTGATGCAGCGGAACAAAATCAGTGCGCATGAGCGTTCTCGGATTGCTGGTTATGGAGGTGACAGTCTAATCACATACTCATAAGTATGGACAATTTCATACCCGAGGGTTTTCCTTATATATCAACGGCATTTTTCGATTGATATCTGGCCATATGGCTCCTAACATACCTTTCAGTATGGTGATTGATACGCATAAGGATGGAAACCGATGGCACTTGCTTGGCCCCCTCCTCCCGCCGTGCCGGCCCGCTGGTTGACGCAGGCGCGCGCTGTCGCCGCGCAGCCCGAACCCGAAGGCAGGCCCCCGTCGTTGACCGATAGCGGCCTGGCCGCGTTGTGCGATGTGCGGCAGCTTGCCCCGGCCGCTACCGTATTGGCCGTGCTCGAGGTTCTGTCCGCCCACCGCCCGGTGTTATCCGTAACGCTGGCGGCAGCCTGGTGCGCGGCAGAGGCCTGCGCGGATCTTGCCCCCGCCAGGCGCGGCAAGCCAACGGCGATCGGTACCGCCACCTGCCTGGCGGATGCGTTGGCCCCCGCCAGTGGCCAGCCTGCCTTCAGCGCCCAGATGGAAGGCCGGGCGTGGCGCATTCAAGGCACGTCGGCCTGGATCGGTGCCGACCCCGGCGCCCCGCTTCTGGTGTTTGCCCACCATGCGGAAGCTGAGGCGGTATCGGCTTTCCTGCTGCCCACGGATACCCAAGGCATCGAACCCTCCCCATCAGGCTCGGCCAATGGCTCGGTCACGCTGGATGCCAGCGTCCGGCCGGAACGCTTGCTGGGCGCGGCCGGGCAGGCCCGCGACGCCATGTTGCGCACCGATGCGCTGCGTCGGTTGGCTGCGGCGGCCCAAGCCACCGGGGTCGCGCTCGCGGCGTTTGAAATCGCCACCCGCACGCTGCCCGCCGCTGATGCGGCGCCGTCACGCAGCGCGCTGGAACTGGCGGCCTGCGCCAGCGCGCTCGCGGCAGTGCGCGCCATGCTGCAAGAGGCCGGCCGCGCCGCTGACGCCAACCAGGACATCCGGCTGCTAAGCGCCATGGCGCTGCTATCGGCTGGCGAGGCCGCCGAGCGCATGCTGGCAGCCGCCCTGAAAAATGCCGCCGCGTCTGCCTCGGTGGACGCCTCTCCGCTTCAAACCTTGTTGCGGTCGCGCCATCTCCATCAAGCCACTGCCGGCCCGCTGGAGGCGCAAGCCGTCCTGCTTGCCGGCGCCATTCAGCCTCCTTCCATTTTGCCGTCTTCCGGAGCCACCCGAGCCATGTCTCACGCCCCTACCTCCCGCCCGGACGAACCGCCGGATCGTGTCGCGGAAATCCTTGACGCCGCCGCAGACGCCTTCACGCAGCAAACCTACGACACCACGACGCTGGACCAGATCGGCGAAGCGCTGGGCGTGACCAAAGGCAGCATCTACCACCATTACCGCAGCAAGGCGCATCTGTTCACCGCGGTCTATCAGCGTGCGCTGGAGATGAACATCGCCACGGTGGAACCCATCGCCAGCCAGGCGGGCGTCCGCGCGATCGACAGGCTGTACCGCATGGCTTATGCGCACGCCATGCAAGTCATGAAGCATCTTTCCTATCAGCGCGTAGCGGTGCAGGGCCTGGAATCCCACTTGATGGGCCGCATCAACGAAGAACAGCGCGCCCGCCTGGCCGAAGTCATCAGCCTGCGCGACCACTACGAAGAACTCTTCGTGAACGTGCTGGCCCAGGCCATCGAGGCCGGCGAACTGCCCCGCCAGAACGCCCGGCTGGCCGCCAAACCGCTGTTTGGCGCCATCAACTGGACGACGATGTGGTACCAGCCCCGCCCCGGTGAAACCCCGACGGACAGGGACCGCCTGGCCGCGCACCTGGCCACCTTCGTGCTGTCCGGCCTGACTCAAGCCTATCAGCCTGCGCCTGCCACATTGCTGGACATGCCGGCAGAAACCACCGCCCAGGGACAATGACGATGCACGCCTCCCCTACCCCTGCCACCACCGATGACGCTGCCCGCTGGGGCGCAGTCGCCGAGTGGTACCACGCCTACTTCACCGGCTTGGTGATGACGATGGTCACTCGCCGCAGCAGCCGCGAGGCGGCGGATCTGGTCTTTCATATTTTCCGAAGGCAGCATCTGGAGCGCTTCCTGCCCGGGCTGGAAAAGCTGGGAATCACCGGCCTGCCGCCCGCCGTGGCGGCGGCGCGCTACCACTACCTGTCCAACGCCATCGGCGGCGTGCGGGTGGAGTACATGGAAGAAACGCCGCGCAAGGTCTGGGTGCGCTATCCCACCCCGCGCTGGGCCTGGCAGGGCACGGCGCTCTGCGCGATTCCTGGCGAAGTCTCCCGCGCCGTGCTGCGCGGCTGGCATGCCCATAACGGCGTCTCGCTGGGCACGCGCCGGTTGGGCTTCGTTTGCACCAAGCAAGCCATGGACGGCCAGCCTGGCCTGGAAGGCTATTACTGCGAATACGACCACGACATCCCGGAGGACGAACGCCTGCGCTTTGCTCGTGGCGAGGAAGCCCCGGCATTCGAGCCATCCCGCGCCCCCACCCTGCCGACTGCGACGTGGCCGCAAGACCGCCTGCAAAAAGCGCGGCGCAACTACGCCATGGAATACGTGCGCACCGCGCTGCCCGAATTGATCGCGTTGCACGGCCCGCACGAAGCCGCCTGGCTGGGCGGCATGACTGCCCGCCTGATCGGCATGCAGTTCTACAGCAGCACCGCCGCCGCCTTCGGTCTTCCCGACCAAGGCAGCGCGCAGGACTTCGCGCGCTTCATGGTCGCCCTGGCCCAGGCGCAAGGCGACCAGGCCGAACTGATCGACGACGGCGGCGCACCTGGCGTGCGCCAGAGCACCTGGAAATTAATGGCTGGTCTGACGCAATTGCATGGCGCGGCCTTCGACGCCTGGAACTGTCTGCTGGAAGGCGCGCTGTCGGCCCATGATCGCCATCTGGACTTGAAGGTGACGCGCCGCCTGGACCAGGGAGACGGCGCCTTTGAATGGCGTATCGCTCCGCGCGGCATCCTGGCCGGCCCCATTCCGGGAGGGCGGACATGAACGGTTCAAGCCTGAGCGGGTTGCGCGTGATCGATGCATCGCGCGTGCTGGCCGGCCCCTATTGCGGCCAGATGCTGGGCGACCACGGCGCGGACGTCATCAAGGTAGAACCCCCCAGCGGCGACGAAACACGCACCTTCGGCCCGCCGGTGAATGCGGGCGGCGCGGCCTACTTCCAGGCGCTGAACCGCAACAAGCGCGGCGTGGTGCTGGACCTGAACCGCGAAGACGCACGCGAGGTCTTTTGGCGCATGCTGGACACCGCAGACGTGCTGATCGAGAACTTCAAGGCCAGTACGCTCGCGTCTTGGGGGATCGCCGATCCCGCGGCATTGTGCGAACGCTTTCCACGATTGATCCATTGCCGCATCACCGGCTTCGGCGACGATGGCCCGCTGGGCGGCCTGCCGGGCTACGACGCCGCAGTGCAGGCGGCTTGCGGACTGATGAGCGTCAACGGCACCGCTGACGGGCCGCCGCTGCGGCTGGGCGTCCCCATGGTGGACCTAAGCACCGGCATGCAAGCGGCGATCGCCGTCCTGGCGGCGCTTGCCGAACGCGCCAAATCCGGCCGTGGACAGCTTTGCGACGTCGCGCTGCACGATTGTGCGCTAAGCATCGCCCACCCGCATCTGGCGAACTACTTATGGACGGGCAAGGTGCCGGAACGCTCCGGCAATGGCCATCCCAACATCGCACCCTACGACGCCTTCGATACCGCCACCGTTCCCGTGTACGTGGCAGTGGGCAACGAACGCCAATTCGCCACGCTATGCGCTGCATTGGGCGAGCCCGCTTTGGCCCGCGACCCCAGGTTCCTCTGCAATGTGGACCGCATCGCCCACCGCGCCGAGCTGCGCGCGGAATTGGAGCGGCTGCTGGCGGATCGTGACGGCCGGGAAGTCTCCGACGCCTTGATGGCCGCAGGCGTGCCGGTTGCGCCGATCCTGAATGTGGCCGAAGCGATCGCGACCCCCCATGCGGCGCACCGGCAAATGGCACTGACCCGTGGCGACTACCGAGGCCCGGGCTTCCCCGTGAAACTCAGCCGGACACCGGCATCACTGCGAACGCTGCCTCCGCTACCCGGCGAACACAGCGACGACGTGTTGCGGGAAGCCGGCTACGGCAGCGCCGACATCGCCCGGCTGCGCGACGCCGGTGCGCTAGGGGATCCGGACTGAAATCCGGCAGTGGACGATTCCACTGCATCCGAGAAAAAACCGCGGCACAGCGGCTTCCGGCAATACGACAACAGGAGACAACCATGAAATTGCATCACCTGCCTTTGCTTGCGGCCATACTGCTTTCCGGCCCAACTGCCATGGCCGCGGGCGACTTTCCGACGCAGCCCGTGCGCATCGTCGTTCCGCACCAACCGGGATCCACCACCGAGATATTCGGCCGCATGCTCACACCCGAGATGAGCCAGCTGCTGGGCCAGCCACTGGTCATAGAATCGCGGGCGGGCGCGGCTGGAACCATCGGCGCGCGTGACGTGGCGCTGAGCAAGCCCGACGGCTACACGGGGCTGATGAACGCCTCGATCCAGGTCATGTACGCGGGCATCTTCAAGACGCTGCACTTTGATCCCATGAAGGATTTCACGCCCGTCGGCGTATTCGGCTTCGCCCCCATGGTGGCGGTTGTGCGCACCCAATCTCCCATCAAGAGCTTTCGCGACCTGATCGAGACGGCGCGCGCCAAGCCTGGCAGCGTGACCTTCGCATCGGGTGGACTGGGATCGCTGCCGCATCTGGTGGGCGAACTGGTCAACCTGAGTACGGGCGTGCAGATCACCCACATCCCGTACAACGGCACGGGCCAGGCGCTGACCGATGTGCTGGGCGGGCACATAGACGTGCTGTATGCGTCGGTCGCCAGTGCGCTGCCCCAGATCAAATCGGGCAAGCTGCGGGCGTTGGCGATTACGTCGGCCTCGCGCATCGATCTGCTGCCCGAGGTGCCCACCATCGCTGAATCGGGCATCCCCGGATTCGACGTGACGTCGTGGTATGGCTATTGGGTGCCGAAGGGCACGCCGCGCGCCGTGGTGGACCGGCTGAACCAGACCATGCGCGACGCATCCGCCATGCCGGCGGTCGTCAAGCGGTTGACCAGCGATGGCATCATCCCCAGCAAGATGGATGCGGGCGAATTCGCGGCCTTCACCGAATCGGAAAACAAGAAATGGCTGGACGTCATGAAACGCGCCAACGTGCAGCCCAACTGAAACGCGGCGCCGGGCGTCAAACGCCCGGCGCCGTTTGCGCGTTTATACCGGGCCGGTCCATTCCGTGACGAAGTCGCGGAAGTTCGGACGGTTGGCGGGCGGCACGGCGCAAGCCGGCGTGCCGATGGCCAGATAGCCCAGGAAGCGATAATCCAGCGCATCCAGGCCCAGCGCATTCTGGACGTCTTCCACATACGTGCCGACACCGGTGCTCCAGAACGCGCCATAGCCCAGCATGTGCACGGCGTTCAGGATGTTCATGACCGAGCAACCCGTGGCCAGCAGTTGTTCGTGTTCCGGGATCTTGGTGTTGTCGTGCGCGATCTTCTGCGCCACGGCAATGAACAGCGGCACGCCGGCCATCCATTCCCGCACCGACTTTTCCTTTTCGGGCGTCATGCGCGGGTCGCCGCTACGCTTGACGGCTTCCAGCGCCACGTCAGCCAGCTTGCCGATGGCCTCGCCCTGAATCACGACAAAGCGCCACGGACGCAGTGCGCCGTGATCGGGGGCCGACATGGCGGCTTGCAGGATCTGTTCGAGTTCGTCGGGCTTGGGCGCCGGGCCCCGCAAGAACTTCACGGAACGGCGCGTGTTCAGGGCGTGCAACGGCGTGGCGGTGGTGGTTACGGTCATTGAGTCGGGCGCAAATGGGAAAGAAACAGATTCTCATATTACGCCAAGTCGCCGCCCGCCCCCGCCATCCCCCCGCCACGCCAGAGGTCATTCAATCTGAATGTTCACTTCTTTGATGACGGCCGCCCACCGCAGCAATTCCGCGTCTACGAACTTCCCCAACTCGGCCGGGCTGCTTGCACCGGGCGTCGCGCCCTCTCCCTTGAAGCGGGTTTGCAGGGCCGGTACGGCCAGCGCGCGTGCAACGGCCTGATTCAATACGTTGATCACCGCGTCGGGCGTGCCCTTCGGCGCCATCAACGCATTCCAGGTGTTGATCTCGTAGCCTTTGAACTGGGCCGTTTCGGCAATCGTGGGCACGTCCGGCAACTCATTCGAGCGTTCCCGCGTCGTCACCGCAAGGGCTCGCAGACTGCCGGCCTTGACCTGCGGCAGCGCCGCAGGCAGCGTTGCGAAGCTGAATTGCGTCTCGCCGCTCATAACGGACGAATTCGCCAGGGCGCCGCCACGGTACGGCACGTGCTGAATCTGCACATGCGCTTCCGACGCGAACATGGCGCCGGCCACGTGCACCGGAGAACCGTTGCCGCTGGACGAATAGTTCAGATCGCCCGGTTTCCCGCGCGCCAGCTCAACCAGATCCGTGACCGAGGCCACCGGCAACTTGGGGTTGGTGACCAGCACCAGGGGAATCGACGCGATCATGCTGACGGGCGTGAAGCCGCCCACGGGGTCGTACCCCAGCGACTTCCGGTACACGGCCGGATTGATGCCGTGGCTGGATACGGTAGCCATGAACAGCGTGTAGCCGTCAGGCGCGGACTGCTGCACCGAAGCCGCCGCGATGTTGCCGGCGGCGCCTGCCTTGTTCTCGATGATGATGGGCTGCTTGAGCTCTTTGCTTAATTGTTCGCCCAGCGCGCGGGCCAGAATGTCGGTCGTGCCGCCTGCCGCATAACCCACGACGATGCGGATGGGCTGGCTGGGATAGCTGGCTTGGGTTTGGGCCTGGACCGGCGCCGCGGCGCACGCCCAGGCCAGTCCCGCCACCGCCAATGTCAGGGAAGTCGTTTTCATCACTGTCTCCTCGTCGCCGCGCTGCTTGCGCGATCTGTGGCCCGCCCTTTTCGGAAAGTCGAGGCGGATGCCGGGGGAACCAGAGCCCGGCCGGATTCAAGACGCAGCCGTCCCCTGGCCGCGCCGGAATGCGCGTGGCCTGAAGCCTGCGAAGGGAATCCGGCCTGGCGCCGGCGTCAGGTGCCGGTGAACACCGGCGCTCTTTTCTCCGCGAACGCCTTGCGGCCCTCGCGATAGTCGTTGCTTTCGAAGCACTCCATGACCAGCTGGCGCATGCCCTCCACGTCAACCTCGGGCCCCAACTGCTGCATCTGGCGGATCATCCGCTTGCCCGCGCGCAGCGTCAGCGGCGCATTGGCCTGAATCTGGGCCAGCATCTTGTCCAGCACGGCGGGCAGCTCGCCGGCAGGCGCCACCTTGCTGAGCAGGCCAAGGCCTTTGGCCTCTTGCGCGGTGTAGCGCGCCGCGGTCAAAAAGATCTCCAGCGCATTGGCAGGCCCCACCGCCGTGACCAGGTTGCGGATCGCGGTCAACCGGTAGCCCAATCCCAGCTTGCCCGCCGGAATCGCAAACGAACTGTCATCCGAGGCCAGCCGGATGTCGCAGCACAAGGCGATGTTCAGCCCCCCGCCAATGCAATAGCCCTGGATGTACGCCAGCGTGGGCTTGTCGTAGTCATACAGCGCCAGTTGCGCGGCCTCGGCCACGCGCTCGTATTCCTGCACGGCCTCTTCACCGCTGCGCAAGGTGTCGAACTGCGAAATGTTCGCGCCGCTGACGAATGCCTTGCCACCCGCGCCCTGCAACACCACTGCACGAATCTCGCGATCCTGCTTGAACGCCTCCAGCACGATCGGAATGGCCTGCCACATCGCATACGACACGGCGTTGTGCCGCTGCGGATCGTTGAATGTCAGCCAGCCGACCGCGCCGCGCTTTTCAGCCACGATGTGGTCGGTGATCTCGCCTTGCAGGATGCGTTGGATGTTCACGGTTGCTTTCCTTGTATGACTGTCTGATGTCTTTGAATGCCGTTGGTCAGATGCGTGCGCATGGCCAAGCGCGCCGCGTCGCTGTCGCCGGCCGCGATTGCATCGAAAATCAGGTGGTGCTCGCGTTCGATTTCTGCCACCCGTTCGGTGCCGGCGCTGGTGTAGCGCAGGGTCCGGACGGCGCTGCGGAACACGTGCCGCAGATGCGCCAGCAAACGGACGAAATAGGGATTGTTGGTGGCTTCGCCCACCGCCATGTGGAAGTCCAGGGCGTGGTCGGCGCCCGCCTCCCAGTCATTGCCCGCGGCGTCGACCCGCAGCAACGCCTGGCGCAACGTGTCGACCTGTTCGGGCGTGCGGTGCAGCGCCGCCTGGGCCGCCGCACCGGATTCCAGTTCAACCCGCAGCCAGAAGATATGCACCAGCGGCTCGGGTTGCAGCAGATCTTCAGGCGCGATCTCGAAATTCCGCGTACCCACGTCCAGGGCCACAAAGGTGCCCACGCCGCGCCGGGTGTCGACATACCCCGACAGCTTCAGGCGGGCAATCGCTTCGCGCACGACATTCCGGCTGACGGCGAACATCTGGGCCAGCTCGAATTCCGTGGGCAGCCGTTGACCGGGCTCGAACTCGCCCGAGACGATCTTCCGACGAATCTGCGCCGCGATCTCGTCGGGCAGATTGTCAGGGCGTCCAAGGCTGGAAAAAACCTGGTCGGCGGCAGTGGAAGGGGCGTTCATCATGGGGCTGTCTCCGTCGGGGCCGCCGAGTTTCCGGCGGCCATGGCGGCGATATTAGCCTTGCGCTTCAGATCACGCCGTCCTGGGCCAGTTGCCGCAGGTCGGCCGGCGCCAGACCGAGCATGCCTCCGTACACGTCGCCGTTGTGTTCGCCCCGCTGAGGCGCGGGCGCCATGTCCCCGGGACCGGTTCGGCTCAGGATCATGGGTTGCCCCACGACCGAGATCGGCCCCAGCTCGGGATGCTGGATCTGGCGGCAGAGATTCAGGTGGCGCACCTGCGGATCTTCAAACGTCTGGTCCATGCCCAGAATGGGGCCGCAAGGCACGCCCTGCTCATTCATCCGCGCGATCCAATCGGCCGTATCGCGGGTGGCGGTGCGTTCTCCGATGGCCGCATTCAGCGCGGCGCGATGGCGTGCGCGCAACGGCACCGTCAGGAACCGCTCATCATCGATCAGGTCCGGAATTTCAAGCACCCGGCAAAGGCGGGCGAACATATCGTTGCCCATGGCGGCGATGTTCATATAGCCGTCCCGCGTGGGGAACACGCCGGTCGGGCTGCTGGTGGGATGGTCGTTGCCGCTTTGGCCCGGCACTTCACCGTTCATGAGCCAGCGCATCGCCTGGAAATCCATCATCCACACCTGCGATTGCAGCAACGACGTCTGCACCCACTGCCCCTGCCCCGAGACCTCGCGCTCCAGCAAGGCAATGAAGATGCCTATGGCGCAAAACAGGCCCGAGGTCAGATCGGCAATGGGGATCCCGGCCCGCATCGGACCTCGGCCGGGTTCCCCCGTCACCGACATCAGTCCGCCGATGCCCTGCGCGATCTGGTCCAGCCCCGGCCGGCTGGCATAGGGACCATCTTGTCCAAAGCCCGACACGCTGGCGTAGACGATTCCCGGATTGATCTGCCGCAACGACTCATAGTCGATGCCCAGCTTGAACTTCACGCTGGGACGGTAGTTCTCGACGACCACGTCCGCCTGCCGCACCAGGTCCAGGAACAGCGCCCTGCCCTGGGGATGCTTCAGGTTCAGCGTGACGCTGCGCTTGTTGCGATGGGTGTTCTGGTAATCGGCAAACTGCGCGGAACCGCCCGGCTTGTCGTCCTGCTCATCGCCGGGTTCCTCGATCTTGATGACCGTGGCGCCCCAATCCGCGAACTGCCGCACGGCCGCAGGCCCCGAACGCACACGGGTCAGGTCCAGCACGGTGAATCGGCTTAACGGTTTTGAGTCCATGTTTGTCTGCCTCGCATCTTGTTGACCGAAAAGCGTGCCGGTACGCGGGCGGGCTTCGATCATTTGTTGGATGTTGGACATCTTACATGTCACTTGGAAGCAGAACAATGACGCGATTCGGGTTGAAGGCTGGGAGTTTCCCTAGGATCAGCCTGCTGAAACTTAGGGGGATTGCCAGGGTCAGCCGATGTCGGTTACGGCTTGCTCGCAAATTCGCAGCGCTTGGCGCAACGCGGTATCGACCGACCGTGGCGACATACCCAGCCAGTCCGCGGTATCGCCGCGGCTTCGGCCCTCTACTCGCAATGCGACCAGCACGGCCCGTTGCTGCCGGGACAAGCCCTCCATGACGCGCGCAAGCACCGACAACGCCGCTCTACCCTCAACAATGCGTTGCGGGCCAGGGGTATCGTCGATCAGGTCAGGCAGGCCGGCGCCCGGATCATCCAGCGACAGCCACGACGTCTGCGCGCGCAGGCGATCGATAGCAAGATGGCACGCCATGCGGAACACATAGGCCTCTGCATTGCGTACCTCGCCCGCGACCGGCCGGGCAAGCCGCAGCCAGGTTTCGTGCAGGCATTCGCCGGCCAGGTCGGCACAACCCAACCGCCGCGTAAGCCGGCGATGCAGCGCTGCGTAGCCGTGGCTCAGTTGATGGCGCAAGCGCGCCGCGTTGTCCATGCCGGCCGCGCGGATGGCGGCCGTCGGTTTGGCCCCGTCCACGTTGTCGTCATGCCGACAGTCAGCAAGCGGCTCGGACCACGCCAAGCGCCGGGACGCACGCCGCGCATCGCCCTCGCACCATGACGGTGGCACGGCGGGAGACGGCCGATGGGCGCCAATCGATATCGGGTTCATCATGCTCAGGTAGGTCCGTTAACGGCCGTCCGGCGTGGATGGACGCCAGGCCACGATGGATGAAGGACGCTGGGGCAGGCAGGCCAGCGCAACCGCCCTGGCCTGCCCCGCCACTGCCGCTACAGTTGGCCCAGGTTGCCCTGTTCCCGCTCGGTCAACTGCTGCCGTGCCTGTGGCGGCAATTCGCCCAGCCCCAATACCCGCACTGCGCTGCCGGGGTCATAGGACGCCGATGGCGCAGGCGGCTTGGCGGGTGGAGCGCCTCCGCCGCTATCCGCCGGTAGCGGTTCCGTGCCGAATCCCAGGATCTGCACGCTGATGACCGAGGGCTGGTTCTGCCGCGCCGCCGACCGCTCGCGTTGCATGACATCCTGAGCCGCGGCCGATGCGGTCGTCGCCGCCGCACTGGCGCTGGCCAGTGCATTGGTGTTGACCGACACCGTTACCGGAATGCCCTTGCTCTCGCCTTGCACCTGGATGTTGGCCGCGTTCACCACGTGCAGCGCCGCCACGTTGACGTTGCCCGACACGCGGATGCCCGCCTCGCCGGCGTCGATGGTGCCCAACGGCGCGATCAAATCCACATCGCCCGCAGGCACTTCGGGAATCGGCGCCAGCGTGCCAATCCCCGCCCCGGTGGAAGGCACGGTGGGCGCCAGCGTGACGTTGCCGTAGGCGTCGTAGACGCGCCGTGGCGGGGTGTACAGCACCGTGGTCTTGGCGCCACGGCCGGCATTGATGTCGCCTTGCGCCGACCAGGCCTGGATATGCCCGCCGAACGTGGTCATGATGCGGCTCTGCCCCAACAACACACTGCCTTGCGCATACAGCTGGATGTCGCCCTGCCCTTGGGTCACGACGCCCGCGGAAGCTGGCGGCGCCACGCCTTCCACTCCCAGCACCTGCTGCCCTCCCGGCGTCAGCAGTTGAATGTTGCCGCCAAAGTTGCTGCGCAAGCCCGCGCCGCCGTACATCGTGAAGCTGCCCTCGTAGCGCAGCGGCGCCCCCGCTGCATCGGTATCCGGGAACAGCGCCGCAATGGCCCGGCGTCCGCGCAGGTAGCTGCCAAAGCGCTGGCCGCCTTCGTCGTTGTACTCGCGCCCGCCCTCTTTCAGTTCGGCAAAGAACAGTTGGCGGGCGTAAATGCCGCGCTCGGACGGCGCCAGCGCGGCGAAGGCTGCCGCCGCGCTGTCCTCGCCACCGGCGTAGCCGTGATGGTTGCGCAGCCAGTTCACCAGGTACCGGCCGCTGTCCTGTTCAAAATCCTGCGTCAGATCGCGCCGGGCCTTGCCCGGATCCGCGTCGCGCAACGCCTGTTGGCGAACCAGTTCGGCCGCCGCGCCGGCGTCATCACCGGTATAGCCGTAACCGGCCTGCAACCAGCCGCGCAGCGTCAGTTCGCCGCCGTAGACTTGCGCCACCTTGTCCGGATTCGCGCCCAGGGCGTCACCCGCCGACAGTCCGCGCGTGCCATCCAGATAGCGCGAGAGGAATCCGGCGTAGTCCGGACCCGCCGCACCGACGCCCGCCAACACCGCAAGATCCGCCCCCAATCGCGTGTCGCCACGCACGATCGCCCCCAGGCTGCGCACGCTTGCCGCGTCATCCTGGCGCAACTGGCGCGCGGCCTGCATCAGCAGCGTGCCAGGGCCGGCCACTTGCGCGTTGGCGTAGACGATGTCGCGGCCTGCCTCGATCAGCGAGAAGTCGCGGGCCTGGTTGTGCAGCGCCATGACGTCCAATCGCAAGATGTCGCGGCCGGCGCGTACCGATACCGGCACGGCCGCCTCATACCACGTATTGATGCTGCGGCGGGCGCCCCCCAGGCCGGTTTGTCTCATGTCGACCACCGCGCCGCTCTTGAGGCCCACGATATCGCCTGTCGCGGCGTAGAACCGGGCGATGGAGGCATCCTCCTGCCCATGCAGCGCGCGATCCAGCGGCGTGCCAGGTCCGAACGCGAAGAGCGGTTTCGAATCCCAGGCACTCGCCTGAAGCGTCCCTTCGACACTGGTGTTGGTCAGCAGGAAATTGAAATTGGGCCCCGTGTCGAACGCGCTGAAGGCTGGGCGCAACGGCGTGGGCAGCGGTGCGTCGGCGCCCGACATCGACACCGCATGCGCCTCATTGGCCAGGATCGACTGCCCCGCCAACATCTCCAATTGCCCGCCTGGCGACGGCGCCAGCAAAAGCACCGGATTGGCGATGTCCGCGTCATTGCGGGCCAGCACGATGTTCCCGTTGGCAGCCACCGCGCGCAAGATCGAGGGATAGAGGTAATAGGAACGGCCCGTCGAATCGATGGACGTCAGATCTGGCCTGAGCTCGTCGCCGGAATAGCGGCTGGAGGCGACGGTCATGGGCGTCAGGTTGCCCCCCGCCGAAAACAGATTGATGGCAGTGGACGGTGTCCAGAGCGTAAACCAGCCCTCTCCGCCGCCCGTTGCCGCCAGCCCGGTGCCGATCCGTTGGTAAGGGCTGGAATTGACTTGCCTGACGCGCCCCGGGTCGCTGACGCCGCCCAGCACCAGATCGGCGCGCGTATCGACCGAGGCGACCGCGTCGCCCAACACCAGGCGCGGCCCGCCCATGGGCCGAGCGCCGGCCAAGGCATAGGGGTCCGTGGCACGCAGGCCCGCGCCATCGCCATAGCTCAGCGCCATGCCGCCCATCTGGCCGGCGGTCACGGTCAGTTTTCCGCGCAGATTGGCCAGCACGCCGTTCAGGTCCAGATGGTCCGAGCCGCCGGAGTACGAACCCATCGCGTCCAATTGCGAGGCGCGCAATGAAGGATTCAAGCTGCCGCCGATGCGCACGTCCAGGTCGCCGCCGCCCGTCAACAACAGGTTTCCGTCCACGACCCGCCCGGTGCTGCCCACCACCGCGGTCAGCCCTTGAGAGCGAGGATCCACGCCCCCGGTGAAGCGCGCCGCGTCGCCGCGCGCATCCCTTAGGCCCGCATCGCGCCCGGCGGCGATGCTGACGTTGCCGCCGCCCAGCGCGCCAAACCCGGTGAACCCCACCAGCACGGGCTGCTTGTTGCCGCCATTCGCGGCGCCTTCGGCCGCATACGCCCCAAAGTTGATCCACCAGCTTGGCGCAATGTCGGCCACGTCGGGCGTGCCGATGCTGCCCTGACGCCACAGCCAGTTGCCGGTCGAGGTCGTGGCATAGCGTGCGCGGGTGGTCGTTCCATCCATGGATACACCGCTGTCGGCGTTGGACCCCAAGGCGTCGCCGTAGACATCGCGGCCCGCCACCACCGTGAGGTTGCCGCCCTGGTCCGGATACCATGCCTGGTAGGCCGCCATCGCGGCGTCGTACTTCCCGTCCAACTGGACCAAGCCCAGCGGACCATTCTTGCCATCACTGCCGCGGGGCAGATTGAAGCGCGCATCAGCCGCCCCCAGCGAGGTCGACACACCCGCGGTATAGACGCCATACAGCGACGTCATGCCCACGTCGCGCCCGGCCAGCAACGACAGATCGCCCGCCCCGGTGCGCAGCACGCTGAACGCGGGCGTACCGAAGCCGTACTTGAATTCCCGGGTGACGATGGTTTCGGATGTGCCGCCACCCGAGCAATTGCTGGCATCCGCGCAGAACTCGTCCGGCGTCAGGCCGATCACGACGGCCAATTCCTCCACCGGCTTGCCCACCCAGCTGGTATCGCCCCACCAGTTCATCGAGCCGCTTTCGGACACGGTGCGCGGCGCGGGCTTGCAATAATCACCCCAACCACACATCTGCTCCCAGTCGAATCCCCATTCTTCGGCCAATTCCTTGATCGGCTTGCCCACCAGCAAAGGATCTCCGAACAGTTCGTCGGCCCCGGCTTGCGTCAACACCATGACGCCCACGAAGATCGTCTTGCTGGTCTCGGTCGCGCGGGCCGATTGCCCATAATGCGTGTCGGCCAGCACCAGATCGCCCTTGCCAAGCACATTGCGCGCGCGCACATCGGCCGACTCCAGATCCGCCCCCGCCACCGCCGTGAGACTCCACGCCGTGGCGCCCGGCCCCAGCATGGGCGCCAGCGCCCAGTTGCGGCCCTGCTTGCCATTCGCATCCTTGGGCCGCAGGTCCACCGGTTTGCCGTCCAGCAGGACGACCTTGGTCTGGCCAGGAATGAGCGATCCCTGCGCCAGCACGATACGCCCGCTGGCCTCAAGCTCGGTGGGCAGCGCCACGCCCTTGGGCCACGTAAACGCCTGTACCGAGGCCGCCGTGCGCAAGATGAATCCGGCGCCCAGCCGCGCGCCGGGCGCAAGTTTGACGTCATTGGCCAGCACCGTGCCCGCACGCAGGACGCTGCCATCGGCGGCGGTGACGTCGCCGGTCAGCACCAAACCCGTCGGCAAGGACAGTTCCGCGCTCAATGTCATCGTCACGGGCAGCACGGTGCCCGAGGGCAGCGTCGCGGGTTTGGCGGGCAGATCGTAGTTCAATGCACGGCCGGCGGGAAAGGACGTGCCCGCCTCGAGCTTGACGCCATCAATGGGCACGACGATGTCGCCGCCGTAAGGCGTCACGGCCAGCGATCCATAGCGCGCCTGGACCAATTGCCAGCCCGCGTCATCGGGCGATTCCGGCGGCGGCGCGAAGCCGTCGTTGATGCTGCCGTAGATGTTCAGGTTGCCGCCGGCGCGCAACACCAGCACCCCCGGTTCGCCATACCCCCGCCGCGCCGCCGTGATGCGATCGACGTTCGGCCCATAGCGATAGTTGGACAGATCGATGTCGCCCACCACGCTCAGATCTCCGTCCGGGGTGGCGCTGACGACCTCAACGCCAGGACGCAGGTTGTACCCGCCCAGCCCGGCCAGGCGCGCGCGCAGCGCGGCATTGGCCAACGCGGCATTCATGAACGCCTGGCTCTGCACATCGATGCCGTCCAGATAGGCTTGCGAGATCTCCTGCGGCCGATTGCCGGTCACGTCGGGCATCGCGGCCAGTGGCGCATCGTTGTAGCGGCGGAAAGCATTCACCGCCACCGTCTTGGCGCCCAGTATCGCGGGGTTGCCCGCCACCGTCACCGCGACATCGCTGGCGCCATCGCCCGAACCGGCAATGGCGCCTTGCTCAACGCCGCCGCCCAGGCGGCGTGCATTCAGGTCCAGCGTGCCGCGGGCAACGCCATCGTATAGGGCCGCCGCGGTGCCAGCGCGCAGATCCACCTGGGCGCCAGCGCCCAGCATCAGGGTTCCCTCACGCGATGTCAGGTCAACGATGGCGCGGTTGACGCTATCGATGATCTTGCCGTAGCTATCCACGCGCACACCCGTGCCATGCGCGTCCAGCACGCCATTGACGACGAGATCGCGCATGGCGGCCAGGCGGATGCTGCCCACCTGCGGGCCGCTGGCATCGATGCGGCCGTTGACCGTCAGGCTGCCGCCGTCGAGCACCAGCTCCACGTGCCGGGCGCGCAACTCGTCGCCGACGGCAAGATCGCCCTGCTTGATCTGAAAGCGCCGGGCCCCGAACACGCCGCCTTCGGTCAGGCGCGCATTCAAGCCGGCAAAATCGGCCAGCGTCTGCGCGCGCACCACGGCTTCGGCGCCGTCATAGGCCACCATCGTGCCGCCGGCGTCGAACATGCCGGATGCCGTGCCGAGGAACGCGCCGCCCAGGTCCACCCGTCCGGCTTGCGCGCCCAGCGCCACGGCCTGGATGCGGCCGGCGCGGTTGTTGCGCGCCGACACATCGATGACCGCGCCGCGCGCCTGCGTGATGTTGCCCGCGCTGCTCTGCAATTCGACATCACCGCCCCAGCTATAGCGCAGCGCATCCAGCACGCGGACTTCCCGGCCCGCCAGGTCGATCCGCGAATTGGCGCCCAGCATGATGTCGCCGTCAGCCTGGATCGACAACTTGCCCGACGGCAGCGCCACCGTCGTATCGAGCGCGACGCTGCGGCCCGCCAGCGTCAGGCTGGCGCCCAGCGCATTGCGCGCCGCGGGCGCCGTGCCCATGCCGGCCACGCTCAGCGCGCCGCCGGCCTTGATGCTCATGGCCGAACCGGCCTCTCCCGTCAGCATGGGCGTGCGGATCAGCAGATCGCCGCCGCGATAGCGCCAGCCCGTTTCAGGCGTGTAACCCTCTTGCCCTTGATAGACGGACAGGCTGCCCTTGGCTCGTCCCGAGACCATCTGCGCGGCATCGATCGAAACGGAGGAAAAGCCCAGCGCCAACCGCTCTGCCGGCGCCAGCCCGTTGGACAACAGATAGGGCGACGCCTCCAACCGCACGACGTCGGCGATCAGGTTCAGGCGTCCGTTGCCCAGCGCGTCCAGTATTGCCCCGCCCGGGGCCTGCGGCTTGGCGTCGCCCACGCCGCTGGCGCCGCTGCGATCCGCGGCAAGCGAGCCTGCCCAGACGAATTCACTGGCCGCGATGGTGGCCGTGTCGCCCGCCGCGCCATAGCCGTACATGGCGGGCGCTCCCAACACGAGGCGCTGCAACGAGCGTCCGCCCGCGCCGCGCGCATCGAGCGACACCGAGCCATACACGTTGACCGACTCGCCCGCATTCAAGATCAGGCTTTCCAGTGCCGGCGCATTCAGCGCGGTATTGCCTTGCAGCAGGTTCGCCAGCACGCCCTGGTTCAGCGCCAGGCCCGGCGGCAGATGGCCCGCCGCGGCGGCGCTCGCCAGCGCCTCGGCGCTGCCCAGGTTCACCGCCGACACACTCAGCGCCAGATTCCGCGTGCCGTACTGCACCGTATCCCGCCACGTGAACGCGCCGCTGGTGGCCGCGCCAATCGATCCTTCCGACACCAACAGCGTGGTGTTCGCGCATTGCGTGACGCAGCCTCCCACGTCAACGGACGTGCCGCCGTTGGTGGGCGGCAACAGGTTCACCAAGCCATTCGACACCGCCAACACGGCGCCTGAGATCGTCGTGTAGTACCGGCCCGAGCGCGCATCCTGGGCCACCGCGCCGCGACCGATCGTGGACAGCGTCGCGCCCTGCTCCACCACGATGCCGCGCCCACCCTGGTTGGCGTAGAGGAAGATTTCCGGCGCCAGCAGCGTGGCGCCGCTACGCACCAGCAATTGCTGAGCGTCGCCGCCGATGCTGCGCGCGCCTTGCTCGTAGTTGCCGCCCGCGCCCGCCAGCCCGCCCAGGAACATCGCCCCCGGGGCGAACGCATTGAGGTCCGCGGCATGGATCGCGGCCGCTTGCGGGGCCAGCGAGGGCGTCTGTCCGGGCGCCAGGATCTCCAATCCCGCGGCCGGGCCGGTGACGATCAGGCGGCCCGGAGACGCGCCCTGGTCCTGCGGCGCATCGAAGCGGGCCATGCCCTTGAACGACAGCGCGGCCTCTTGCGCCATGCCCGCGCCTTGCGCCAAGCTCAGTTGCAGCGCGCGCGCATCGCTGGTCAGCATGCCGCGCAACGTGCCCTTGCGCGCCGCGTCCGCCAGCACGAAGGCGTTGTAGGACGTTTCGTTGTACTGCGCATGACGCCGCACGACGTCGGCCGGCGTGATCAGCAGGCGGGTCGACAAGGCCGCTTGCTGTCCGGTCAACGTAGATCCCAGCCTGCCGCTGCCCACCCACGAGCCGCCTCGCGTACGCGCCGCGACGGCCACGTCGGCCACGCCCTGCGCCCCCAGTTCCACCCGGAACGCCCCCGGCAACAATGCATAGGTGGACGGCAGAAGCGTGTACGTGCCGGCCGCCAGGCCCGGCACGCCCGCGTCGATGGTGATCTGGCGCCCCACGGCCGGATTGCCGGCGCCGGCCTCCGCGGCGATGGGCGCCTGCATGCCGGAAAAGCCCGGCACCAGGGCATACACGGCATTGCCCGAACGGCTGAAGGCAAAGCCCGGATTCGCGTCGGCCATGGCGTAGCGCAGCACATCCACCGAACCGCCACGTCCGCGCACGAATCCGCCTCCCGTCAGTTCGCCGCCGCCGGACAAGTCCAGCACGGCGCCTTCGGCCACATCGATCACCTTGCCCTGGATGTTGATCTTGCGCGCCAGAACGCCATCGGAACCGGTTGCCTCCAGCTGCACGTCCTGCCCGGCATACCGGTACTTCACGCCGTCCACCGTGCCGCCATAAGGCATGAGCAGCCCGCCGCCGCTGATCGACGTCACGCTGCCCGGCAGGAACCGGACCGTGCTGGGCGCGGCCGAATTGCTTTCGAAGGTAATGCTGCCCAAAGGCGCGCGCAGCACACCGCCCTGCTCGATCAGCGGCGCCATCAGCGAAATGCCGCTGAACGCGGAATACGGCATCGCTGGCAATTCACCGGCTGCGCGGCGCAGTGTCAGCACCCCGTCGGGGTTGTAGCTGTAGATGTCGCCCTGCGGGCCTTTGGCAATGTACTCGCCCACGGCCAATGTCGCACCGGCCCCCGTCGTCGCGTAGACCTGCGCGGACGTCAGCGTCATGCGGCTGGGGGCCGCCAGCTTGGTCCCCATCCCGCGAGTCGCGAAACCGCTGCTGCCCAGCCGCAGGTCGCCCTGGACGTCGAAGCGCACGTCGTCAAAACCGATCAGGTCCCTGCTGCCGCGCACGTCCATCAATTTCGCCGACACCTCCAACTGGTGTCCCGAGTGGTAGTACGGCAGGGGCGACGGAACCAGCTGCAAGAAGAAGTCGGCACCGTCCAGCGGTTTGTAGCGCGCTTGATTGAGCAACACGTAGGGCGCTGAGAGGCTGACGACGCTGGCATCGGCCGAACCTTCGACCAGCGACAGCGCACCGGAAAAACGCAGGCTCCGCCGCAGCGCCAGCGCCACGCTGCCCTCGGTGCGCACGTTGGCGTTCACCGCCAGATTGTCGAAGCCTCCCGCCTGGATGCGGTCCACGCCCAGCCGCGCCTTGCCGTAAGTCAGCTCGGGGCTGGCTTGGCCGGGCAGCAAGGCGGCGGCAAGTTCGCCATCGCCCTGCTGTTGCGCCAGCACCAGCAGCCGCTCGACCTGCACTGCCTGTTCTGGCGAAAGATTGCGTTGATAGAAAGCGCCGCCCAGCGACACGCCCAGGGTGCCGCCCGCCGCTTGCGGCGATCCGGCGGCAGCCCGAAGCATGCCGTCCAGGTGCAGGCTGTTGGCCGAGGACAGCACGATCGTGCCCCCATCCGATCCCACCACCGTGGCGCCACGCCCCGGCAGATCCAGCACCGCCTGCGTACCCGAGGCATCCAGCACGGCGCCCGGACGCAAAATGACATGGCGGTCGATGGGCCGGCTGGTGATGTCGGTGTCGGTCTCCCAGTCGAGCTTGCCGCCGATCTCGATCGTGCCGCCGGCCTGCACCACGCCATAGCGCTGGCCCTTGGCGTCCACCGCGACATGGCTGCGTCCAGCGGTGTCCAGTACCGCGTGTTCGCCGATCCACACCGATCGCGGGTTGGCCTTGGGCGCGTAGGGCTGCTCGCCCAAGCGCGGCTCCTGGATCGAGATAAGCCCGCCCGGCGCCTCCAGGCGCCCCAGCACGGTCAATTGGTCCGCGCCGCGCAAATAAATGGAATGGCCGGGATCGACACGCACCCGCGCGCCTTCGCCCACCACGATGGGACCGCCTTCCGCGGCCCGGTCGGAATACAGCGCCAGATCGGCGCCACCGCGCTGGGTCAGCTGGCCGCGAACCGGATTCTCCATGTATGCCGGAGGCATCCACAACGTCAGCACATCGCTGGGCTGGGCGCCTGAACCCGGCGCTTGCGCGGTGCTGGACTCCAGCCGCAGCACCGGCATGACGACATCGATCTGCGCGCCGTCCGCGACGACAAGCCCCCCGCGGCCATTGACCTCGTACTTGGCGAAGCCGGTACGGAACAAGGAGGGGTCCAGACGCAACGCTGCCGGGTCTTGCGCATCCGCCGCTCCGCCCAGCACGATGTTGCCGCCGCTGGCCACCAGCAACGTGCCGCCGCCCGTGACGCCGTAGCCGCGCACCTCGCCGTCGAACGCCAGTGTGCCGCCGCTGGAAGGCACCTGGCTTTGCACATACGCCGCCAGCGTCGCGCTGCCGCCCTTGCCGCCCAGCAGCTTGCCGTCGGCCAGCACCGACGCCCCGGCCGATACGTCCACCACGCTGCCCGCATCGACGCTCACGTCACCCGTGCCACGCAGCGCCACGCGGCCGCCGTCACGCACCGGCAAGCCGGCAAGCCCTTCGGCGTCGCGCCGCAGATTGGCCCAGACGCCACGGGCATCCAGCATCACGCCCGAGGCGACATGCAAGCGCGCCACCTGCTTTGCCGCGGGCGCCTGCGCCGTCTCCTCGATCCGCGCAGCCGCAAGGCTGGGTTGCAGCAAGACGTTGCCCGCCTGGATCAAGCCGCCACGGCTGACCAGATCGGCCTTGATGTCCACTTCCGGCGCGTAGAGCGTGATCTCGCCGCCATCGGCGCCGCGCAAGGCGGCGTCGACCGTAATCGTCCGACCCGCCGCGATGCGCACGCGGCCAAGCGAAAAGGCGTTGAGCCGGTCAACGTCCAGGAACAGCTTGCCCTGGTTGTCCTGGGGCAAGGCGGTGCCCAGGTCCCAGCCATCGGCCAGCCGGTCACGCCCCGTTCCGAGGGTGACGTCGGACACCGTGTCGGTCGTGGCGCCCAGTTGATAGTGCACCAGGCGCGTGACGGGATCGTAGTAACGCAAGTCGTTGCCCACCACCAGCCCGCCACGGCGGGCCACCGCCAGCTGCGATTGGCTGTAGCCGTCCAGGCCGGCCTGCGGGGCGCGGTCCTGGCGCACTCCTTGATAAGTGTCGCTGACCAGATCGCCTTCCAGCACCGCGCTGCGGGTCGAGATGACCAACGCGCCGGCGTCGCGCCCCACCGTGTAGCCATCTTCGTAGCGCGTGCGCGGCGCCAGCAGCGCGTTGTAGAAGCGGCGCGTGGCCTTGTCGCCCCAGCGTGCCGAGGTTTGCTCGTAGCCGCGATACAGGCCGGTGTACAGCAGGTCGGCCGGCGCGCGGTCGGCCGTGTACAGGCGCCCGTCCTGGCCGCGCAGCCAGGTCTGCTGCACCGTCCCTGCCGCCACGTCCAGCGTGCCGCCCGACAGGTTGATCGTGGACCCTGCCTGCGTCACCACTTCGTTGCCTTCAAAGCGGACCTCGCCGCCCTGCGCCAGCCAGTGGCTGGCGGGCACGCCCAGCGTGCCCAGATAGCCGCCCACTTCAAGCAGGCCGCCGCCGCTGTACCAGCGCTCGCCATCGTAGCCGCCCGCGCCATTGGCCAGACGGATCAATGCGCGGCGGTCCAGCCATACATCACTGTTGTTGAGCCGGGCGTCGTCGCGGTTGATCGGCGAATCGCGCTGCTCGTTGCCTTGCAGGTTGATCTTGAGGTTGTTCGATTCCATCGACACGGCCACGCCGATCGCGCCGCCCACGTCGATCTGCGCGCCCTCGCGCACCAGGGCGCGCGTGCCGGCCTTGACCGCCACCTGCCCGCCGGTGGCCAAGGTCAGCGACCCGCCCTGAAAGTCGACCGCGCCGGCGCTGTCCACCTGCACCAGGGACAAATCGCGCCGATTACGATCGGCCTGCGCCAGCGTGCCGGTCGCACTGGCGCTGGCCGGCATCAGGTTATCGCGCTGGCCGTCCAGGGCGGTGGCATTCTCCGCGTCCACCAGGATGGCGGTAATGGCGTCCGGACGCAGCGTCACGGACGCATCCGCGCCCACGCCATTCAGATGGATGGTGCCGCGCGCGTCCACCGACGTGGTCGACGCCAGCACGCCCGCCTGCTCGACCGTCCGGGCCGCCAGCGTGATGTCGCCCAGCGGCGACAGGATCAAGCCACGGTTGACCGCCACGCCGCTGCCGGCGGGAACGATCTCGTTGCCCCGCGTGGTCGATGCGACGTTGCCGTCGGTGCCCTGGCCGCGCTTGATCACGAAGCTGTCGCCCGCCGCCAAGGCCGCCTGCCCGCGGGGCGTGGCGATGGTGCCGGCGTTGTCGACCTCGCGGCCCAGCAGCAGCACGTAGCCGCCGGACTGCGTGACGGTGGCGGGACGGTTGGTCTCGATGACTGCGCCGGGACGCAGCTCGACCTTGCCCAGCGCATCGGCGAAAGTGGGCGTCTTGTCATCCGGCCCGTACAGCCCGCCGTTCTGAAACTGCGCGTCGCTGATGTTCGCCGCCGCTGCCACCAGATTGCGCACGTTCACCTGCGAGGTGCCGTCGAACACAACCCCGTTGCGGTTGACCACCATCACCGAGCCGGCGGCCTTGATCTGCCCCTGGATCACGGAGGGCCGCGCCTGCGGGTCGTTGACGCGATTCAGCACCGCCCAGGCCGGATCTTGCCGGAACTCGACCGTGGTGCCCTTGCCGACGTTGAACGTCTCCCAATTCAGGATCGCTCTTGAACCCGTTTGCTCAATGGAGACCTGCGTGCGGCCATTCCCGTTCGCAACCGTCGGCGCCTTGGCATTGATCCAGCCCGCGGTCAGCGGATTGACATCCACCTTCAGACCGCCCTCGGCCAGCCCTTCCGGCACCGAGCCGCCCGAAGCCAGTGCGGCATCGCGTGCGGCGCGTTGCGCTGCCTGCTGCGCAACCACCGACGCCGCGGTGCGCCCCATGTTGGCGACTGAGCGCTGCAACTGGTCACGCGCCGCTTGCGCCTGGCGCGCGCCGGTCAGTGACGTGACGGGCGCACCGTTGGGCAACCTGCCCGTGGCGGCGGTCTGGGCCTGCGCGGCGTTCTTGGCTGCAAACCAGCCGCTGCTGAACGCCTGCTGCGCCGAGGCTGGAGCCACCGCGCCTCCCGCCACCAGCAACACGGCCAGTGCCGATGGCAATGGCTTGAGCCGCGCTCCCCGCAGGCCTGCCGTGGCAGAACGGGTCATCGGGAATTTGCGGGAACGCAATGTCATGGCGAGCAATCCTGATCCGAATAAGCAAGGGAGTGGCAGCACGCCATCCGCGCGATCAAGCGCGTAATGACGGCCCATACTCCAATGACGGAGGAATGCGATGAAACGGCTACCGAAAATCAGCGACTATTTTGTAACCGCCCAATCAGCTCAACAACACAATGCCACCTGGCAGCTCGCTCAACTGCGCCCCGTACAGGTCGCGCAACATGCGCAGCGCCAGGCCAGTTTCGGTGATTGCAAAACGCATGCGCACGCGCCGGGCAGCCAGGTCGGCATTGCGCAGAAGCACGCGGCCAGGGCGATAGCGGTTGATCTCTTCGACCACCTCCGCCAGCGTCTGTCCCGAAAAACTGAGCGTGCCCGTGCGCCAGGCGTCCACCTGCGCCATGTCCACCGACAACGCCATGCCCAGGCCCCTGTCGTCGTAGGTCACCTGCTCGCCCTGCGCCAACGTCTGGCGCAAGCCAGCCTGCTCTACCTCGACCGTGCCCTGCAAGCAGGTCACGCAGACTTGCGGCCCGGTATAGCGCAGATTGAAACGCGCCTGCCGCGCGCGCGTGACGCCATCGCCCGCGTAGACGGCCACAGGCACGGCGGCGGCGGTCTCCACCTGGGCTTCGCCTGCAACCAACTCGATGGCATCACTTCCCGAGGCCTCGCCCCGCCGGTTGATCCGCGTCTGCGTATTCATCTGCACGTGCAGGTGGTCCGACAAGGCAAGCGTGCGCTGTTCGGCCGTCGCCGTGCGAAAGTCGGCGGTGAAATCCAGCAACGAAGGCCATAAGGAAAGCGGCGGCCACAGCGCCACGGCAGCGCCGCCCGCGGCGATGGCCGTTCCCAGGAACGCGCGACGTGCCGGACGGCTTGGACGCCGCGCCGGAGGATGCGCCAACCCCGGGTTGCGGCTGGCCGCCAGGCGCAGCACCGGATCCATGTCGCGCCATAGCCGCGCAACCTCGCTCCAGGCTCGCGCATGCGACGGACTGCGCGCGCACCATTGCTTGAGCGCCTCGGCATCGCCGCGCGTCGCATCGCGGTCGCGCAGGCGCAACCACCATTGCTCGGCTTCTTGCCGCAGACGGACGGGATCTTGTGGGGAGTTCATGGCGCCAAGCATCGTGTCAGAATTTCCGCCGGCCCACAAGATCGCCATTGTCCACGGCTTGCGTACCGGCCAAGCGTTCGCGGCAATGCCGCATGGCCGAGGCCAGCTCCTTTTTCACCATGGCCACCGATATCTGGAAGCGCTCGGCAATCTCGGCATTGAGCAGCCCGTCCACGCGCGCCGCGGCCAAGATGGCGCGCTGGCGTGGCGGCAGTTCCTCCATGGCCGCTTCCAGCGCCTGCACGTCCAGCCGCGCGGCAACAATGCGCTGCGGGTCGGCGGTCTCGTCGGCGACATGTAGCAGCGCGTCGCGCTCATCGTCGCACAGCGGTTCACGGTTGCGCCGCCAATCGTCGGTGGCGATGCGCGCGGCCATGCGCAACAGATAGGCGTCTGGATTCAGCACCGGATTGGCGGGCTTGGCCACAGCCAGCCTCAGCCAGGTTTCGTGCAATGCCGCGGAAGCCTGGTCGCTCGATCCGACGATGCGTTCCAGGCTGCGCCGCAGTTCGGCATAGCGGGCAATCAGGCGCAGACGCAACAAGGCGGTGGAGATCATGGACATGCGGCTCACTCCGCCGGCCGGCGCGGAGCCGGACAATGCGTGCCGCCGGGCACCAGCAGCACGGACACAGGCTGCGGCATTCCCGCAGGCGGTGGCACGCCAATATCCATGCCCTGAATGGCGCTTGTCACTGCCGCATCCACCTGCCCGCTGCCGGTGGTATCAAGCAGGCGCATCCGCGTCACGTGTCCGCCATCATCAAGCCGCAGTTGCAAGGCCAGTCGATACGCGCCGGGCCGAGCGGCGGCACTGGCGCACAACGTGCGCAGCAGCGCCTTCTGCACTCGTCCGATATAACCGCTGAAATCGGCGCCGCCCGAGCGCGCGCCCGGGATATCGCCCGCAGCCAGCGGGGTGATGGCGGCAGGCGCCCGCGCCGGTCCCGCAACGGAAGGCGCATAGACCACGATGGCTTCACCGTCTGTCTGGCGGATGCGCAGACCGGATCCGTCCAGCAGGCGCCGCAAGGCCTCCAGCACCGTATGGCGGCCAGACAGCGCCGGTGCCAATTGACGCGCGTAACGCTCCTCGACCAGCACCGCCACGCCCGCCAATTGCCCGATCGCTTCCAGACTGTCACCCAGCGGCTGTGCCGGCAACGCATAGTCATGCTGCTCGCCGCGCAATCGATCGGGCGACGCTGCGGACTGCGCCACGGCACCGCCTGCCAATGCAGGCGTCTCCAGGCACATCAGACACACGCCTGCCAGTGCCAACACACTGAGCGGTGCCGGGGTGCAAATCATTGCGCGGTATCGGACGTAGAAAAAAGGATGGGATCGGCGTGCGTCCGGGCAGGACCACGCAGGGCCGCAGGCTAGCCCAGCAACGTGACTCGACCATGACAGCGGATGCAACCCGCCATGCCAGCGTGCCCCTCAACGTCGGCCCCACGCCACACTCACCGCGCAAATTCGCTCAAACATGCGAATGCATATTAGAATCAATAACCATTTGATTTTGTCCAAGCGTTTTTTCATGTCCCACCCTCCCAAGGCCAGGAAAGACTGGCTCGCCCATTACGCCGAGATGATCGGCAAATGGCGCGGACGAGGACGCGAGGATGGCGAAGACGCCATGCACGACACCGTGGTCGGCATGCTGGAAGGCGACGTCGCGGCGATCTACGACCCACGCGCCTACCTATCCCGCGGCACCTCCAACCGCCTGGTCAGTTGGCACCGCCACGTCAACACACTGGACATCACGTCATTGGATGACATGGCCGGGGCCGAACATCCCGCCACCCCGCCCGCCGACAACGGCGTCCGGTTCCAGCAACTGGCCGACGAACTGACCCGTGCGCTTGAAGACCTGCCACCCAAGTGCCGGCAGGTGTATCTCAGATGCCGCCTGGAAGGATGGACGCACACCGAGATCGCCCAGGAAATGGGTCTTTCGCGCAGCATGGTGGAAAAATACATGACGCGCTCCGTGCGCCACATCAACGACCGGCTGCAACACCATGCCCCTCTCTGATTCCGGTCATACCGGCGAACCCTCGCATGCGCGCAGCCCCGATGCGCTCGAACATCCGCGCGACGCGGCCCATTGGTTCTCGCGCATGCACTCCGGCGAGGTCACGGACCTGGATCGGCAGGCATTTGCCGCCTGGTGCAGTGCCGACCCTGCGCACGAGCGCGAATATCAACAGCTGAATGCGCAATGGGATGCGATGCTGTCCGTCTCCCATACGCGCCTGCGCAGCTTGATGGATACGTCCCTGGCGGCCTCCAAGCCGCCACCGATGTCGCGGCGGCGCTTCGGGATTGGGATGGTGGCAGCCTGTTCGCTGCCGGTCGTGGCGGGCATCGTGGCGGCCCCCTACCTCTTCGACCGCGATGAAAAGCGGATCAATTTCGCCACCCGCAAAGGCGAACGGCGGCAGGTCGCCCTGCCAGACGGCTCCACGCTGCACCTGAACGGTGACACCCGCCTCGTTGCCCACTTCGGTACGGACGAACGCCGGGTGGAACTGATGCAAGGCGAGGCTTTCTTCGACGTGCACCACGACCTGTCCCGGCCCTTTGTCGTGCAGGGTGGCGTGGGTCAGGTCACCGTGACAGGCACCCGCTTCAACGTGCGACGCGACAGCGCGGCCTTGCAAGTCAGTGTGGAATCGGGCTCCGTGCGGTTGGAGTCGGGCCCTTGGTGGCGTCAGAGCGAACGCCGCCTGACGGCGGGCCAGCAGGCCGTTGCCTACGCGGGCAACACATTAAGCGACGTCACGCAGGTCAACGTCGACAATCTGACCGCCTGGCAGCGCGGCAAGATCATCTTCAACAATGTGCCTCTGGCGACCGTCATCAGCGAAATGAACCGCTACCTGACGCAGCCCGCACGCCTGGACGCGCCCGAACTCGGCCAGCATCGCATCTCCGGCGTCTTCAGCGTGGACGACCCGCTGGCCATGATCGATGCGCTGCCAGCCATTGCCCCCGTATCCCTGGGACGCCTGCCGGACGGCAGCATCCGCGTCGTCGCGCGCTGACCTGCTCGCCACGCGACCCGGCGGGGACGGCGCGGACAAATCGTAACAAAACTGTTACACAATAATAGCGATTCTTATTCCGGTTGCAACCCTGCTCATGCGTCTAGAGAGGAAGGGGCGAACCCGCCCAAGGCACTCCGCCCACCTTCCTTCAAAACCTGCACGCCTCGTTTGCGCGTCTTCGACCGAGCTACCGATCTTGAATACCGTACCTGCCCGACCTGCTTTGCGCGTCCCTCCGCGCGTTGTTCTCAGCGCACTCGCCTTCTCGCTGTCACTCGTCTTCGGCATGGCTCCCGCCGTCCAGGCCCAGGAAGCGCCTGTCAGCGTCAACATCCCGGCGCAACCGCTGGGCGATGCGCTGTTGCAGCTGGGCTCGCAGACCTCCCTGCAGATCTTCTATTCCCAGGATGTGCTGGCAGGCCAGAACGCACGTGCGATCTCTGGCAACCTGTCGCCTGAAGAAGCCCTGCGCCAACTGCTGCAAGGCACTGGCATCCAGTACACGCGCAATGGCAACAACGTCACGCTGTCGCGCGCGAACCCGACGGGAGGCACGGTGCAGCTCGAGGCCGTGACGGTGACGGCTGGCATTCTTGGCAACCTTGCCGAACCCTACGCGGGCGGGCAAGTCGCCACCGGCGGCAGCCTGGGGTTGCTCGGCTCCGAAGACGTGATGGACACGCCGTTCAGCACCGTCAACTACACCTCTGAACTGCTTTACGATCAGCAGGCCCGCACCCTGGCCGACGTCGTGGTCAATGACGCCTCGGTACGCAACCTGACATCCAGCGGCGGCTTCGGCGAAGACTTCCAGATACGCGGTTTCGCCGTGGGCAGCGGCGACGTCAGCGTCAACGGTTTGTATGGCCTGGTGTCCTCCAGCCGCGTGCCGGTGCAGATCCTGGAACGGGTGGAAGTGCTTAAAGGCCCCGGCGCCTTCATGCGCGGGATCCCGCCCAATGGCAGTATCGGCGGGGCGATCAACGTGGTGACCAAGCGCGCCGACGACGACCCGCTGGCGCGGGTCACGCTTGGGTACGCCAGCAAAGCCAACATCACTGGCCAGATCGATCTGGGCCAACGCTTCGGCGAAGACAATGCCTGGGGCGTGCGCTTCAATGGCGTCAAGCGCGGCGGGGAATCCACCCTGCGCGACGGCAAGCAAGGTCTGGACATGGGCGCGCTAGGCATCGACTACCGAGGCACGCGCCTGCGCTGGTCGGCCGATGCCATTCACCAGGAAGACGTGATCGAGAACTTCCGCTCGCAAATCGGCTGGCAGCCCACCGTCACGGCCTTGCCCGCGCCGCCGGACGGCGACATCAACTTCTATCCCGGCACCCGCCTGTCGCAGCGCGACAGCACGATCATGTCGCGCCTGGAATATGACTTCACCGACAACCTGACCGGCCACATCGCGGCGGGGTATCGGGAAGGCAAGGTACGCCAGATTTTCCCCGTTACCGTCAACCCGGCCGGCGTTCGCCAGTCCGTGGATCAAGACGGCAACTTCAACGTCATGACGACCTACTACGACTCGTATTCCAAGACGAGCAGCGGCGATGCTGGCTTGACTGCCCGCTTCAACACCGGCAGCGTCAAGCACCGCGTCGCCCTGGGCGCCAACTACCTGAATCAAGAGGCGGGCAACGCCTATTCGACGGGGTCGGCGATTGTGGCATCCAACATCTACGATCCGACGCCGATCCCCGACGGCCCCTCGGTGCGTCTGACGCCGCAGAAAGCGTCCGACACCACGCTGACCAGTTTCGCGCTGGCCGACACGCTCTCTTTCGCTGAGGATCGCATCCTGTTGACGGCGGGCGTGCGCCACCAGCGAGTCCAGGTCGATAGCTACAACACCACCACGGGCGCGCGCACCAGCGGCTATCGGGCCAGCGCCAACTCGCCCATCGGCGGCATTGTCGTCAAGCCGCTGCACAACGTATCGGTCTATGCCAACTTCGCGCAAGGCCTGACTCGTGGCACGATCGTGGGCGACACGTATGAGAACCGGGGCGCCGTCCTCGCGCCGTACAAGTCCAAGCAGTACGAGACCGGCGTGAAGGTGGACTGGGACGGCAACATCACCACCACCCTTGCCCTCTTCCAGATCGCCCGCCCTTCCGGACAGGCCGACGACAACAATGTCTACGGGTACTTTGGCGAGCAACGCAACCGCGGCCTGGAACTCACCGGCTACGGTGAGATCACGCGCGGCCTGCGCCTCATGGCAAGCGCTGCCTACATCAACAGCGAACTCACCAAGACCCCGGGCGGCGTGAGCCAGGGGAACCGCCCCGCAGGCGTCCCCGCCAGCACCTACAACCTGGGCCTGGATTGGGATACCCCGTGGGTGCAAGGCCTTAGCCTGAATGGACGCGCCATCCGCACATCGTCCGTCTACCTCAACAACACGAACACGCTCCGCCTGCCGGGCTACACCCGCTTCGACCTCGGCGCCCGCTACGCCACCACGATCGCCGGCAAGGACGTGGTGTTCCGTGCCAACGTCGAGAACGTCGCCGACAAGAAGTACTGGCTGGCCTCCGGATCCTTCGTGACGAACGCGGCAGGAAGGACGTACATGTTGTCCGCCTCGATCAATTACTGATCGGGCAGGCGCATGCAAAGGGGCGACGGCATTGCCGTCGCCCCTTTGCGCTCCGCCAGGCCCTGAGCCGCTATCCGTCGACCGTGCTCAGTGCAATCAGCTTCGAGACCGTATTGAAATTGCGCGTCGTCGCGACAAGCCTCAGCTTTCTCTCGATGAAATTGTTATTGGCCTTCAGATCGCTGTATTTCGTCGCGCATCGCACATAGGCCATGTCGCCCACCACGCGCACCTGATCCGGTGCATGACCCAACGCATGGAATGACCGCAGCAGGGCGTCATCCGGGCTGGACTCAAGCAAGGTGAAATAGAGCTTGGAGGGGTCTTCGCCCTTGAACGGATTGTTTTTCATGACATCCGCGAAGTAGGACGGCAATCGCGTCAGGACTTTGATATCCCCGCCAAACTGTTCCTTGATCACATGGTGAACCAGGTCATCCACGGATGACGGCGCAAGGTCGGTGGAGGCGATGACATTACCGCTTTGGATATAGGTCCTGACGTTGCACAAACCGGCGGCTTCCAGCGCCGCGCGCAGCGGAGCCATCAGCACCTTGTTCTTTCCGGTCGGCATCACGCCACGCAACAGGATTATTTTTGTATTCATGGTCCAACGCCGTAAACCTGCGGCAAGCAATCTGGCCTTATCCCAAATGCGTATGCCGTTCCTGCCGCTCTTCCACCTGCATTTCCGACAAGCCGTGCAAGATCCCACAATCTTCCGCATCGGGCCGCGCCGACAAGCAACGTTGGCGCAATTCGCTTAGTTGCGTCTTCAGTTGGATCAGCTCGGCAATCCGCTCGTCCACGTGCGAGATGTGCTCGTCGAACAATTCATTAATGGGGCCGCACCCCGTTTGATGATTGTCAGCCAAGGACAGGATTGCCCGGATTTCGTCCTGGGTCATGTCCAGCGCCCGACAATTACGGATCAGGCGCAGCCGCTCCAAATGGGGCTGCCCATAACTGCGGTAGTTGTTCAGACCCCGCTCGGGGGCGGGCAATAGCCCTTCTTTCTCGTAGTACCTGACGGTTTCGACCGTGGTGCCGGCCGCCGTGGCCAATTCGCCAATACGCATCGCGCCTCCTGGATCGCATCCGATTGAACTAAGGGGTTGACCCTATAGTAACTCCAAGGTGTTGAATACGGACATCATTACACAAGGCGAAGAACGATGTCCTTACCTCCCGTCAAACAACCCGAACACCTGCCCACCGGGCACGGCGACAGCTGCCACGGAGGCGATGGGCACTCGCATGGTCACGACCACGCAGGCCACTACCATGCGGACCACGACCATGCGGGCCATGATCATGCAGGTCACGACCATGCCGGCCACGATCACAGCGCCCACGGGCATGCACACGATGATGGCCATCGCCATGCACCGGCAGAAGCCGCCTGCTGCGGCAGCGCCCATGCGATGAAGGATTTCTCGTTGACAGGCGCGGGCGAGGCCACGTTGACCGCCGGCCCCGGCCAGTTGCTGGCGCGTCTGCGCATCGGTCAGATGGACTGCCCCACCGAGGAAACGCTGATCCGCAAGAAGCTGCACGGAGTGGACGGCGTGCATGCGCTGGACTTCAATCTGATGCAGCGCGTGCTGACGGTGGTGCACGCCGAAGGCGCGCTGGACCGCATCATGGCGGCCATCAAGTCGCTGGACATGACGCCCGAGCCGCTGGCCGATGGCGTGCCCCGCACGCCCGCCCCCGCCGCCAAACCCGTGAACTGGTGGCTGATCGGCGGCTCCGGTGTGCTGGCCGCCTTGTCCGAGTTCTCGCACTTCGCGGGCTGGCCCCTGGGCGTCACCGCGGCCTTCGCCGTGGCCGCCATTCTGGCTTGCGGCCTTAGCACTTACCGCAAGGGCTGGATCGCGGTGCGCAACGGCAACCTCAACATCAATGCCTTGATGAGCATCGCCGTGACGGGCGCCATCGTGATCGGCCAGTGGCCCGAAGCCGCGATGGTGATGTTCCTGTTCAATGTGGCCGAACTGATCGAAGCCCGGTCCCTGGACCGCGCGCGCAATGCCATCCGTGGCCTGCTGGACCTGGCGCCCGAGACGGCGACCGTGCGCCAGGCCGACGGCACCTGGCTTGAGGTGCCCGCCGCGCAACTGCAAGTGGGCGACGTGGTGCGCCTGCGCCCGGGCGAACGCATCGCGGCCGACGGCATCATCGTCAGCGGCAGCTCCACCGTGGATCAGTCGCCCATCACCGGCGAAAGCCTGCCCGTGGAAAAGGCGCAGGACGACCCCGTCTTTGCCGCCACCGTGAACGCGGCCGGTTCGTTTGAATACCGGGTGACCGCGGCTGCCGGCAACACGACGCTGGCCCGCATCATTCACGCCGTCGAACAGGCCCAGGGCGCCCGCGCGCCGACCCAGCGCTTCATTGACCGCTTCTCACGCATCTACACCCCCGCGGTGGTGGGCGTGGCGGTGTTGGTTGCCGTGGTACCGCCCTTGCTGTGGGACCAGCCCTGGTTTGACGCGATCTACCGCGCGCTGGCGCTGCTGATCATCGCCTGCCCGTGCGCGCTGGTGATTTCCACGCCGGTCAGCATCGTCAGCGGGCTGACCGCGGCGTCGCGGCGCGGCATCCTGGTCAAGGGCGGCGTCTATCTGGAAGAAGGCCGCAACCTGAAGTGGCTGGCACTCGACAAGACCGGCACCCTGACCCATGGCAAGCCGGTGCAGACCGATTTGCAGGATTGGGACGTGTCGGACCACACCCGCCAGCCCGCAGCCCTGATCGCCGCCAGCCTGGCAGCCCGTTCCGACCACCCCGTATCGTTGGCCGTTGCCAATGCGGCCCGCGACGCCGGCACGGTGTTGCTGGAGGTCGGGGACTTCACCGCCCTGCCCGGCCGCGGCGTCAGCGCGCAGATCGATGGCGTGACCTACCAATTGGGCAATCGCCGCCTGATGCGAGAACTGGGCGTGTCCAGCCCCAAGCTGGAAGCCCGCCTGGACGAACTGGAACGCCAAGGCAAGAGCGCCATCGCCTTGACCGACGGCAACCGGGTCATGGCGCTGGCCGCCGTGGCCGACACGGTCAAGCCGACCAGCGCGGCCGCCATCGCGGACCTGCACTCGCTGGGTGTGCGCACGCTGATGCTGACCGGCGACAACACGCCCACCGCGCAGGCCATCGCGCAACAGGTGGGCATTGACGAAGCGCGCGGCGATCAACTGCCGGAAGACAAGCTGGCCGCCATCGAAAGCAAGCTGGCGCCGAGCGGCCGCGTGGGCATGGTGGGTGACGGCATCAACGACGCGCCGGCCCTGGCTCGCGCGGACATCGGTTTCGCAATGGGCGCGGCGGGCACGGGCACGGCCATCGAAACGGCTGACGTGGCCCTGATGGATGACGATCTGCGCAAGATCGGCACGTTCCTGCGGCTGTCACGCGCCACGCATCGCGTGCTGATCCAGAACATCACGCTGGCGCTGGGCATCAAGGTCGTGTTCCTGACGCTGGCGATGACCGGCAACGCGACGCTGTGGATGGCGGTATTCGCCGACGTGGGCGCCAGCCTGCTGGTGGTGGCCAACGGCTTGCGCCTGCTGCGCGCAGCGGACTAGACGGTGGTGCAAGCGGTAGAAGAATGGACGGACGTCAGCCCGTCTGTTCTTCCTGCGGCCAATCGCGCAGCACGGGCGCATCTGGTGCGCCGGGCCCGACATCGCGCAGATGCTCGTGCTGCAACAGCGCCATGCGGTAGGCGTCACGATAGGCCCCGTTGGAAAAGAACTCTTCCTTCATCAAGCCTTCGATCTGGAAGCCGCAGCGCTCATACACGTGCACGGCGGCGGTGTTGTCCTTGTCCACCACCAGATAGACCTTGTGCAGATTCAACACGCGGAATGCGTAGCCCACCGCGATACGGGTCGCCGCCTTGGCGTAGCCCCGGCCCTGATAGCTGGGCGCGATGATGATCTGGAATTCGGCGCGACGGTGGATGTAGTCGATTTCCACCAACTCCACCATGCCGGCGGGTTGCCCGGTGTCGTGCTCGATGATGAAGCGCCGCTCGTTCTGATCGTGCAAGTGGCGGTCATAGAGGGCGACCAGTTCGTCATAGGCCTCGTAAGGCTCTTCGAACCAATAACGCATGATGACGTCGTTATTGTTGATCTTGTGCACGAAGTGCAGGTCGCCGCGCTCCAGGGGGCGTATTTTGATATCGGATATTACCGACATAGAAACCTCCGAAAGTGCCGCCATTGTAGTCGAGTCCGCCTCGAAACGCCCGTCACATGGTGATTTCAGTATTTTTTCCAGTATTCATGCGGCTTTTGAAGCATAAATGCCTGGAAATCGTTGCTGCGCATCGATCTATAAATAAATAGATCGCAACAAAGTAACGCAATACAACGGTAATGCAACGCGCCGTTCTCGTTATCTTCCGCTCCCGCGACGTCCGCCCAGTGACAATTCCAGCGGTATTTCCGCATGCTTGCGCATCCCTCTCATGCCACACTGCCGGCTCTTGCGCGCTATCCCAATCAACAAGAGGAAACGACATGCATATCCTGGTGGCTGGCTTCCAGCACGAGACCAATACCTTCGCACCGTCCAAGGCGGGCTACGACAATTTTGTCCGAGGGGAAGGCTTTCCCGCCATGGTGCGCGGCGACGACATGCTGGCGCTACGCTCGGTCAATATTCCGGCCGGCGGTTTCCTCAACGCCATCCAGGCGCAGGGCCATACCGTGCGCACGGTGATCTGGGCCGGCGCCAGCCCGTCAGCGCATGTGACCCGCGACGCCTATGAACGCATTGCCGGGGAAATCCTGGATGCCGCGCGCGCAGGCCCCTACGACGCGGTCTACCTCGACTTGCACGGCGCGATGGTCACCGAACACCTGGATGACGGCGAAGGCGAACTGCTGGCGCGCGTGCGCCGCATCGTGGGGCCGGACGTGCCCGTCATCGCCAGCCTGGATTTGCACGCCAACGTCACCGGCGAAATGCTGCGCGAGGCCGACGGACTGGCCGCCTTCCGCACCTATCCGCACGTGGACATGGCCGACACCGGCGAACATGCCGCCCGCCTGTTGCTCGCCCGCATGGCGGCAGGACGCCAATGGGTGCGCTGCGAACGCCGCCTGCCCTTCCTGATACCGATCAATGGCATGTGCACGATGCTGCAACCGTCACAAGGCGTGTACGAAACGCTGGCCCAGCTGGAGCAAACGCCAGGGGTGGCATCCGTCTCGTTCGCGCCCGGTTTTCCGGCGGCGGACTTCCCCGAATGCGGCCCCGTGGTCTGGGCTTACGGCACGGATGCCGCCGCGGTGGAACAGGTCACCGAAACGCTATATCAGCGCGTGCTGGAACTGGAACCGCAATGGTCGCCGGACTTCCTCGCGCCCGCCGAAGCGGTGCGCCGCGCGCAGGCCTTGGCCGCCGGCGCATCCCGCCCCGTCGTCATCGCCGACACCCAGGACAATCCGGGCGCGGGCGGCGACGCCAACACCACGGGCATGTTGCGGGCGCTGGTCGAGGCGGATGCGCAGAACGCGGCGCTGGGCCTTTTCTATGACCCGGAAGCGGTGCGCGCGGCAACCGCCGCCGGGATAGGCAAGACGGTCACATTGCGTCTGGGCGGTCAATCAGGCGTCGCTGGCGACACGGCCTTTGAAGGGGAATTTGTGGTGGAGACACTATCGCCCGGCAAGCTGCGTTTCGACGGCCCGATGATGCATGGCATGGACGTGGATTTGGGCGCGGTCGCCGGCCTGCGGATCGGTGGTGTGCGCGTGGTGGTCAGCGCCAGCAAGGCGCAGATGCTGGACCGCAACCTGTTTCGCGTGGGCGGCGTGCAGCCCGAGGAAATGGGGATCCTGGTCGTGAAAAGCTCGGTGCATTTCCGCGCCGACTTCCAGCCCATCGCGCACGAGGTGTTGGTGGCCAAGGCGCCAGGGCCGATGCAGGCCGACCCGGCGGATTTGCCCTGGACCCGGTTGCAGCCAGGCATCCGGGTGCGGCCGTTGGGCCGGCCTTTCACCAGCCAATAAACGATGCCCGGCCGGGCCAAGCCTTATTTCAGCTTGCCCTGAGGGCTGACGAAGTCTTCCAGCGTCAGCCCCTTCTCTTTCAGGATGGCTTCCAGCAAGGGTTGCAGCCTGCCCAGGCTTTCCTGGACGGTCTCGCGCACGGTATCCACCACCACCTGCGTGCTGCGTTCGATTTCAATATTGACGAAATCGCCCACCTGCTTGTCTTCAAAGACCGTCATGCGGCGGGTTTCCGGAATCAGCCAGACTTCAAACCAGCCTTCGACGCGGTTCACTTCCGACACCGTCAGGCTGGCGCCGTTGATGGCGATATAACCCTTGGCGAAGACGTACTTGCGGAAATCGGGCGGGATGCTGAAACGCATCAGACGATTGGTGTCCGACGACTTCACCATGACCACTTCGGACGTGAAGTCCACGTGGCCCGATAGCGGATGTCCGCCGATCTCGGCCCCATCGCGGGCAGCGCGCTCGACGTTGGCGCGATCGCCTTCGGCATAGCTGCCCAGCGTGGTGATCGCCAGGCTTTGAAGCATGACGTCGAAGGTCGCCTGGTTGTCGGAGAGCAATTCCGTGACGGTCAGGCAAACGCCGTCGGTCGACACACTGGCGCCAATGGCCAGGTCAACGCAGAAACCAGGGGGGAAATCCAGCGTGAAGGTGCGCAGGCCTTCGCGATCCGCGATCTTCGCGATCTTCGCGGTGCCTTGAACAATACCGGTGAACATACGGATCCTGAAAACGGGGCGGCAGGCCCCTGAAGCAAAACATCAACGTTAACCGATATTTTGCCAGGAGCCGCCCCGCGATGCCGAGCGGCGAACACCGCCCGGCATACGATCAATGACGGATCGCGATGGTCTTCAGGGTGGTGAAGCCGTACAAGGCTTCAAAGCCCTTTTCACGGCCATAACCCGATTGCCGCGAACCGCCGAACGGCAGTTCCACACCGCCTCCAGCGCCGTAGTTATTGACGAACACCTGCCCCGCGCGCAACTTGCGCGCGAGGCGCATTTGACGCGCACCGTCGCGGGTCCACACGCCGGCGACCAGGCCGTACAACGTGCCGTTGGCGATTTCCAGCGCTTCTTCCTCGGTGTCGAACACCATCGCGGCCAACACCGGGCCGAACACTTCTTCCTGCGCCAAACGGCTGTTGGGCGGCACGTCACGGAACAGCACGGGCGGCTGGTAATAGCCCGACTCGGGCGTGCCGTCCTTCAGCTTGCCCCGCGCGGCGACCTTCAAGCCCTCGCTTTCGGCTTCGGCCAAAAAGCCGCGCACGCGATCGTGCTGGCGGGCGCTGATCAACGGACCCACGTCCAGGTCTTGCGCGGCCGGGCCGGTGACGGTGGCCGAGAAGGCTTCCGACAGGCGCTTGATCACGGTCTCGTAGACGCCGCGCTGAATCAGCACGCGGCTGCCAGCCGAGCAGGTCTGGCCGGCGTTCTGAATGATGGCGGCCAACAACACCGGCATGGCTGCGTCCAGGTCGGCGTCGTCGAACACGACTTGCGGCGACTTGCCGCCCAACTCCAGCGTGACCGGCACATGGTTTTCAGCGGCGGCATGCGCCACCATCTTGCCCGTCTGCGGCGAACCGGTGAACGAAATGTGGTCGATGCCGGGATGCGCGGTCAGCGCGGCGCCCGCTTCATGGCCATAGCCGGTAACGATGTTCAAGGCCCCTGCCGGCAGACCCACTTCAGCGGCAATCTCAGCCACCTTCAACAGCGACAGGCAGGCGTCCTCGGCAGGCTTGACCACGCAAGCATTGCCCGCGGCCAGCGCCGCGCCCACGCTGCGGCCGAAGATTTGCAAAGGGTAGTTCCAGGGCACGATATGACCCGTGACGCCATGCGCTTCGCGCACGGTCAGCACCGTGAAGCCCGGCGTGTAGGGAATGGTCTCGCCGTGCAGCTTGTCGACGGCCCCGGCGTAGAACTCGAAATAGCGCGCCACGGCGGCGGCATCCGCACGAGCCTGCTTGATGGGCTTGCCCGTGTCGGCCGATTCCAGCTGCGCCAATTCTTCCTGGCGGTCCAGCAACGCAAACGCAATTCGCATCAACAACCGGCTACGCGCGGCGGGCGCCATCTGGCCCCAGTCGCCTTCAAACGCTTGCCGCGCCGCCTGCACGGCGCGGTCGATATCGGCTTCGCCCGACCGGGCGATTGCCTCGAACGGCTTGCCATCGGACGGGTTCAGGACGGGAATGGTTTCACCGGCGGCAGCGGCCACCCATTGGTTGGCGATAAAGTTCTTCTGAGTCACGATGTGCGCAGTAAAGTAGCGGCCGGACGGCCGGTTGCGGAAACATCGCCGGCGCGCGCGCGGGCGATGTGTTTCATGGCAAGGTACGGGAGGCCGCTGTAACTTGTCAATTGAATTGACAGCTTTCGTCCCAGCCTTCAGGACATTTCCTCATCACCTGGGGTAATCCCTAGTATTTCAAGGGTTTACGCCCTGGCCCATTTGTCATGGCGACTGACAAACGGGGCCCACTCACCTTTCATTCAGGAGCGCGCCAATGAGCAATGTGCGTGACCCGCAGTTGGAATCCCTGCTGGATGCGGCCAGCCGCCCGCGTCCCGAACTGGACGTGCTGGCCGACGTGGCTTCGGGCCTGGGCTATGTCCGCGCCGAACGCTTCGCCGAGCGCGTCTACGAAAGCCTGTTCTACGCCATCGCCACCGGCAAGATCGCGCCGGGCAACAAACTTCCCGCCGAACTGGAACTGGCCGCGCTGTTCGAGGTATCGCGCCCTGTCGTCCGGCAAGCGCTGGACCGCCTGCGCGAAGACCAGTTGGTGGACTCCATTCGCGGATCGGGAACCTACGTGCGCGCCAAGCCCGACTTGATGGGCGGCATGCCCGCGGTGGACCCCGCGCGCCGCGTTGGCCACATTCTGGAAGGCCTGGAACTGCGCATGGTGATTGAACCCGAATGCGCATATCTGGCCGCCCTGCGCCGCACCACGGACGATCTGCGCGAAATGGACCGCATGCTGACGGGGTATGAAGAAGCCGATGCATCGGGCGCCATCGCCCACCATCACGACTACGGTTTCCACCGCGCCATCGCGGCGGCCACCAGCAACCAGCGCTTTGTGCAGGTGTTGAAATCGTTGGAATACGACGTCAGCCACGCGGTCAACGTGATGCGCCATCTGGTCCACAGCGAACCCTGGAAACGCACCCGCGCCGCCATCGACGAACACCGGCACATCTACCGGCTGATCCAGGACCAGGACGCCGACGGTGCACGCAACGTCATGCGCGCACACATCGAAAAAGCGAAGAGCCGGATGCTGAACAGCGGCTCGGAATACTGACCCGGCCGGTTGAAGACATTACCCCTGCAAAGCGCTGGGCAACGCTGCCTGCGCCAGCAGGGTTTCGCGGAAGATGCCCACCAGCGGGCGCAAATTCACCTTGTGCCACGCCAGCCACAAGGGCGTGCGGTAGCTGAACCACGGCAAGGCGCGAACGACCACGCCGGCCGGCGCGTGCTGTCGCAGACTATGCTGGATCATGGCCATGCCCAGCCCCGCCGCCACCAGGCCCAACGCCGTCAACGGCTCGGTTGCCTCCATCCGGATATCAGGCGTGAACCCCGCGCGGGCGCAGGCGGCAACGAAATTATCGTGCTTCAACGCACTTTCCTTATGCTGCACGGCGATCCATTCCTGGCCCGCCAAGTCCTCTGGCGTCAGGTCAGGCTTGGCGGCCAGGGGGTGGGTTTCGGGCATGGCCAGCAGCATGGGATCGCTGAGCACTTGCGCGCAATCCAGGTCTGGGTCGTCCGCCACCGGCGGTTCGCACAGCAGCGCAATATCCAGGCTACGTTGCCGCAAACCCTCTACTTGCTCCGCCGAATGCATGTTGTACAGCGCGATATGCACCTGCGGGCGGCTGGCGCGCAAGGTACGCAGCCCTTCAGGCAAGACGCCGGAATGCATGGCGTTTTCGATGTAGCCAATGCATAGACCGCCCTCGTCACCCCGGCCCAATCGCTTAGCCAACGCTTCAAGGCGATTGCCATGCGTCAGGAATGCGCGTGTCTCGGCCAAAAAGGTGTGGCCATCCCGTGTCAGGCGGATGCGCTGGGCGCTGCGCTCAAACAAGATCAGGCCCAGTTTTTCTTCCAACTGCGCAATCTGCCGGCTTAGCGGAGACTGCGAAATATGCAGGCGTTCGGCTGCGCGGCCCACGTGTTCTTCCTCGGCCACGGCGACGAAATATTGGAGTTGGCGGACATCCAGCATATAAGACCTTTTTCGACTCAAGTTTGTCGAATTATGTCTTGGACGGACGTAACTCGTCCAGCTATTCTGGCCTGGCTGATTCAAATCATTGATCCAACATCCAAGGAAAACATCATGAGTATCAAACACTTGCTAACCGGAAAGCTGGGTTTCGGCACGGCACCGCTAGGCAATATGTTCCGCAACATCCCTGAACAGGAAGCGCTGGCGACCGTCGACGCTGCCTGGGACAGCGGCATCCGTTATTTCGATACTGCCCCGTTCTATGGCGCCGGCCTGGCCGAACTACGCCTGGGCGCCGCCTTGAAAAAACATCGCCGCGACGATTACGTGCTGAGCACCAAGGTCGGCCGCATCATCCTGGACGAATTGGAAGACCCGGCCACGCGGGAGATGGGTGAAAAAGGCGGCCTGTTCGAGTTTGGCCGTCCCAACAAGATCGTCGATGACTATTCGGCCGACGCCACCCTGCGCTCTATCGAAGACAGCCTCAAGCGCCTGGACACGGATCGCCTGGATATTGTCTGGGTGCACGACATCGCCCAGGATTTCCACGGCGACAACTGGCTGGCGCAATTTGAAATCGCCCGCACCGGCGCTTTCCGCGTGCTCACGCGCTTGCGTGAAGAAGGCGTGATCAAGGCCTGGGGCATCGGCGTCAACAAGGTCGAACCGCTGGAACTGACCCTGGACCTGACCGAAGCGCAACCTGACGGCTTTTTGCTGGCCGGCCGCTATACCCTGCTTGACCATGAACGCGCCTTGCAACGGTTGATGCCGGCTGCCGCCCGCCAGAAGGTGGACATCGTCGTCGGCGGCCCCTATAGCTCGGGCATCCTGGCCGGCGGCACCCATTTTGAATACCAGAAGGCGTCACCGGAAATCATCGCCAAGGTCGAACGCATCAAGGCGATTGCCGCGCGCCATGGGGTCAGCGTCAAAGCGGCCGCCCTGCAATTCTCGCTGGCCAACCCCGCCGTGGCTGCCGTGATTCCTGGCGCCAGCCGCCCGGAACGCCTGGCCGAAGACATGGCTGCACTGAACAGCGTGGTCCCAGCAGCGTTCTGGCAGGACATGCGCGCCGAGCAGTTGGTCGCGCCCAACGCGCCGCTGCCGATCGACGCCGTTTAAGCGAGCAAGACAGCCGCTCTACGCCGCCTGCACGCCGTAATAACCCAGGAACATGTCCACGGCGGCTTCGACAACCTGGGTCTGCTGCGCGTCGGTCAACGGCGGCTGGCCGATGGCCAGTTGCGGCCACAAGGCGAAGCTCTTCACCAGCCCTTGAAGCTGCTGGGCGGCAAACATGGGATCGGCCGCATTCAGGCGGCCGTCCGCCACCGCCGCGCGAACCCAAAGCACCACGCCCTCTTCTTTGTCGCCCAAGCGCGCCATCATGTCCCGGCCGCGCGCAGGTGAAAGAATCGCCTCGGACGCCAACACCCTGGCCAGGTCCATGAAACAGGCATCGTTCAGCATCCGCATTTTCTGCCAAAGCAGTTCCAGCAGTTGCTCGCGCAAGGGGCGATCCGCGCAGTAGCTGAGATCCACGACCGCGGCACGGCGCCACAGCTGCATCAGGATCTCGGCAAACAGCGCATCCTTGCTTGGAAAGTGGTTGTAGACCGTCCGCTTGGACGCCCCCGCCGCCGCGGCGATCTGATCCATGCTGGTCGCGGCAAAGCCATGACGCCGAAATTCGTCAATGGCGGCCATCAGAATGGCTTCGTGCTTGCGGTCGGTAAGACGTTTAGGGGCAGTCATCAGGGGCTCATTGGGGGACACCCTCAAATTTACACCGACTGGTTTACTTTTCAAAAAGGCAAAAGTACACTCGCCGGTGTAATTCTCATCAGCCATCCCTGGGTCCGCCATGCGATGCCGCTCCACTGCCCTCGCGCGACCGCGCTTTTTGCAAGCCTCATCATCATGACAACTTGTCTGCCAGGTTCCACGTCCCGCACGACGCCCTATTCCGGCTCGGCGCAATATGGCAGCGGTCGGTTTCAAAACGCGAAGCCGATCGCTGCCACCGGCTTTGCCAAGACCGCCCGCATCATGTGGGACTTCCTGTTCAACAAGCCTGCCGATAGCGTGCCTGCCACCCCGCCCGTCGTCGTGCCGATCACCCGTGCCGAACTCGAAGCCGCTCCAGACCGCAGCCTGTTCCGCCTCGGCCACTCCACGCTGCTGATGAAATTGCAGGGCGGGCTCTGGCTGACCGACCCCGTGTTCTCCGATCGCGCGTCGCCCTTTCAATGGCTAGGCCCAAAACGGTTCCACCAACCGCCGATCTCCATCGACGATCTGCCCGCCATCACCGGCATCATCCTGTCGCACAACCATTTCGATCACCTGGACAAGCAAAGCGTGCTGGCGCTGGCAAAGAAAACGCGGCATTTCGTCACGCCGCTGGGCGTGGGCGACACCTTGATGGAATGGGGCGTGGATCCGGCGAAAGTCCACCAGCGCGATTGGTGGGAAGACATCACGCTGGACGGCCTGCGCCTAGTCGCCACGCCGGCGCAGCACTTTTCGGGGCGCGGACTGTTTGACGGCAACAAGAGCCTGTGGGCGTCCTGGGCCATCATTGACCAAGACTTCCGGGTATTTTTCAGCGGCGATACCGGCTACTTCGACGGATTCAAGGAAATCGGCAAACGCTTTGGCCCCTTCGATCTCACGCTGGTGGAAACCGGCGCCTACAACGAACGCTGGCCCGACGTTCACATGATGCCGGAGCAGTCACTGCAAGCCCATATCGACTTGCGCGGACGCTGGATGCTGCCGATCCATAACGGCACATTCGACTTGGCGATGCACGCATGGCACGCCCCCTTCGAGACCATTGCTGCCCTGGCGGACAAGGCCGGCGTATCGCTGACCACGCCCCGGATGGGCGAACACGTCGATATGAATCAGCTGAACCCCGGGCAACGCTGGTGGCGGGAATCGCTGAATGGAGAAGTCAGCGGTACGCGCTAACGCCCCCGCAAGCGTGATCGGCGCGTCAAGAGCGCGCCCAGCCGGCCTGGGGATTCTTCTTGTCGTGGAAGTAGTCCCATCCGGTGCCGCACGTCATGCAAACAAACGCCTCATGGCTCGCCTTGCGGCTGACCACGTCCAGGCTGCGCACCAGCCCCAGGCTGATCAGCCCGTCATGGCCGGGTTCGCCGCGAGCATGCTGCACGACATCCTCGCATGCACTGCAAATTGCCATCTCTCTCTCCACCTTTCAATTTTCTTTCAGTGGAGATACTACGAAATGATACTGGCGATAATGTTCAGCAATTCTCACGAGAATGTTGCGCCCGCGTCGTCGAGCGGGAGGGGGAACGTAGCAAAGCAATGCAAGAATTCCCCGCTCAATGGCAGTCAACGCAATCGGGTGCTGCGTTGCTGCCAGGGCAGCCAGCACAAAATTACAAATCGGAGCTAAAAAAGTGCGCTGGCCGTAACTATTATTTTTAATCCGAATGACATCTTGCTGTGTGACCGCTACAAGCAAAATGACAACACATACCGAACAATCCGTTCTTCAGGCATCCATTCTCGTGACGATTGTTGTCGCTGGAAGTGGCATTGTCTTCGGTTTGCTATCCGGCTCGTTCTCGATCGTCTTCGATGGCGTTTATATGCTGGCAGACGCCGGGATGAGCGGTCTCGCGCTGATCGTTGCAAGGCTGATTTCGCTATCGACGGCCCCTGGCGGCGCCAACGGCAAGTTGGGTGACCGTTTCTCCATGGGCTTCTGGCATCTTGAGCCCATGGTGTTGGGGCTGAACAGCATCATGCTGACAGGTGTAGCCATATACGCCTTGATCAATGCAATTGGCAGCCTGATGAGAGGTGGACGCGATCTGGATTTCTCCTACGCGATCTTCTACGCAGCATTTGCCTTGGTTGCATGTATCGGCATGGCCGTCTATGAGATGCGGATAAACCGAAAATTGCGCTCTCAGTTCGTCGCCCTGGATGCAAAAGCATGGGTGATGTCAGGCGGCATTACCGCCGCGCTCTTGCTGGCATTTTGCGTGGGCTACGCTATCGAAGGCTCTTCTCTGGACTGGATCACACCCTACATCGATCCGGCGGTATTGGCGTTGGTATGCCTGATCATCATTCCATTGCCGATCGGTACGATCCGCCAAGCGCTCTCTGATGTCTTGCTGATTACGCCGCAGGATTTGAAAGAGCACGTAGATCAGGTAGCCAATGATTTCTCGAGCCGTTATGGTTTTTCATCGCATCGCTCCTATGTCGCGAAAGTTGGACGAGGCAGACAGATTGAGCTGTACTTCATCGTGCCCGTCGACATGCCCGCCAAACCTTTGGCTGAGTGGGATCGCATTCGTGACGAGATCAGCAAGGCGGTGGGTGATGACACCCCAGATCGCTGGCTGACCATTGCCTTTACGACAGATATTGGATGGGCGGTGTAAGAGCCTATTCCCCGGCCGCCGTCACCCGCGTCCAGGCACGGATCGAACGGAGCAAGCAAAAGAAGGCGGCATGAGCAGGTATCATCTGGCCTTGTCCCTGGCGATCGCCAACCGCGCCCCGAATGAGTAGCCAGATGAGTAGCTAGACCGGGATTTTGGAAGGCGCCACCGCCAACAGCCGCATAAATAAACGGTCTATAGAAATCATGAAATTAGCCACCTGGAACGTGAACTCCCTGAACGTGCGCCTGCCGCAAGTGCTGGACTGGCTGGCCGCCAATCCGGTCGACGTGCTGTGCATCCAGGAACTGAAGCTCACCGATGACAAGTTCCCCGAGGCCGCTTTCAAGGAAGCGGGCTATCACGCCGTCTGGGCCGGACAGAAAACGTACAACGGCGTGGCCATCGTTTCACGCATGCCCGGCACGTCGATGGTGCGCAACATCCCCGGCTACGAAGACCCCCAGCAACGTGTGCTGGCCCTGACCTTCCCCAGCCCCGAAGGCGATGTGCGGGTCGTATGTGCCTACTGTCCCAACGGCCAGTCGCTGGATTCGGACAAGTACGTCTACAAGCTGGCCTGGTACGAGGCCATGCACAACTGGCTGGCCGAAGAGATCAAGCAATACCCCCGCCTGGCGGTGCTGGGTGACTACAACATCGCGCCGGCCGACGAAGACGTGCACAACCCCGAAAAATGGGAAGGCCAGGTCTTGGTGTCCGAACCCGAACGCGCGGCCTGGCGTGCCCTGCTGGATCTGGGGCTGACCGATTCCTTCCGCCTGTTTGAGCAGCCCGAGAAGTCGTTTTCCTGGTGGGATTACCGCCAGTTCGCCTTCCGCCGCAACGCCGGCCTGCGCATCGATCACGTGCTGCTGTCGGCTCCGCTGGTCAAGCGCTGCGTGGCCTGCGCCATCGACAAAGAGCCGCGCCGCAACGAACAGCCGTCAGACCACGCGCCGGTCGTCGCTACCCTGGAATTCGTCTAGGAATTTTTTGTCGGGCGGCGTGTTGCGCGCCGCCAGAATGTTCCTGTATAGTTTTGATCTTGCTTCATCGGGGCGGTAGCTCAGCTGGGAGAGCGTCGCGTTCGCAATGCGAAGGTCGGGAGTTCGATCCTCCTCCGCTCCACCAATTCAAGTTCCAGAGTGATCTAGAGAAGTCCAGAACAGCGCCTTGGGGCGCTGTTTTTGTTTGGCGTAGGTTTGGCTTTTTGGCCTTCAGATTGATGTCGAGGTCTGGCCAGGATCAAGGTACCCGCGAATCCACTCATCAAGAGAAAGCCTGCCTGGCCCGAGGGCGATCAACGCGATCGCCATGGTTGCCCAGGGCAAATGAAAGTTCGCCCACCCATCCGGCACAATGAGCTGGATCACCGCTGTCATGCCCAGCAGACCCAGGGCGCTGAACCGCGTGGCAAGACCAAGAATCAACAGGATCGGAAAAATGATCTCGACCGAGCCGCTGACGAGTGCGAGCACGTCCGGGGCAGGCAGATCATAGGTTTTCCCAAAGATGTGCAGCTTGAATTCCTCTTGGAACAGAAAGCTCACGGCCGGCGACAGCGACAGGAAACCGTCCCATTTGGTGAGGCCGGACTTGAAGAAAGGCAACGCCAACGCCACCCGGAGAAAAAGCGGCGCGGCCATGCAGGCGGCCTGCGCCATCCAAAGAAGCATGCCATTCACGGCGCCCGGCACGCCTGGCACGCGCGCTTTCATGGGACTTGCGTTATTCATGCTCGTTCTCCCCTGCCTCCAGCTCGAAGCCGACAAAAGCCCCCATGTGGATCAGCTCTCGCAGGTTTTCCGCCAGGTCGAAATCGCCATCAACGGCAAGAGCGGTTTCCAGGGCTTGCGATAACGTCAGGCCCCGGCCTAGCGCGGCCACGAATTCATGGCTCGCTGGCAGTACTCGGTGAACGTGCACCTCGGCGTCGGGGCGCAGCACCATCGCGTCCTGCGCCTCGGAAAGGCCGACCGGCGCCGGCGTACCGTCGGCGGCGTTCATCCGCCAGATCGTGAAGACCGGGAACGGCGAGCGCACCAGACGAACCGAAGGGTGTAGCTTGAACCGCAGCCATGGCGTCTGCTCAGGCGGCACGCTCGCAAGCGCGCTGGGCGCCAACGGGGTTGCCTCCTGCTCGTGGTAAGCCTCGGTTGCCGCGCGCTCGACACGGGCCACGTCGGCGAGGTAAGGCAAGGATTCGGCGGGCGGGAAAGAGGCGATGAATTCCGGGAATTTGGCACCGTAGTGCAACAGCACAGGCGAATCGGGCGGACTGGCAGCTGCGAAAACGCGGGCCATCGCGGCAAAGAACTCGTCTCCCACCAGCCTGACGACGCGGGGAAAGCCCGCGCGCAGCGCGCCAGTCAGTCCGACGAAGACATTGTTCCGATAGACGCCAAACCGCCGGGCGCTCGGCTCGCCATCGGGGCCCACAAGGCCCTCGGGGATCGCGCGATCGGGGTCGAGAAGCGCCGAGGCAAATTCTTCCAGACGTTCAGTCAAGCGTGCCATAGCGCCGCTCCTCTGCGTTCGACCTATCCATCACCAGCTCGGCCATCACCGCCTCCGCGTGCAGCTCGGACCAGGTAGGCACATTGGAATCCCACTCAATCAGCGTAGGAATTGGTCCGATGCGTTCAATGACCTGTCCAAATAGGTTCCAAACGAGCCCATCCACGCGCTGGTCATGCGAGTCGATCAGCAAAGGACGTCCTGTCTCGTCCGTCTGACGGGAGTAGCCGGCCAGGTGAATCTCCTGCACATGGGCCAGCGGAAAGTCGCGGAGGTAGGCGGGCGCGTCCCATTGCTGATTCGTGCTCGCCACGTGCACATTGTTCACATCGAGCAGCAGGCCGCATCCGGTTCTTTGGGCGATCTCTCGGATGAAGTCCGTTTCGTGCCAGGTGCTTTCTTTGAACCAGATGTACGTCGATGGGTTTTCCAGCAGCATTTGCCGACCCAGGACGCTTTGCACCTGATCGACGTGCTGGCAAATGCGGTGTAGCGCTTCGTCGGTGTAAGGCACTGGCAACAGGTCATCCAGATAGCTATTGCCATGGGAAGACCATGCAAGGTGTTCAGAAAGCAGGGCCGGTTCGTACCGATCGTTCAGCACTTTGAGGCGCTGCAAATGCGCCGGATCAAGCAGTCGATCGGCGCCAATCGACAGGCCCACGCCATGTAGCGACAGGGGGTAGTGTTCGCGGATGTCCGTTAGATAACGGTGGGGCGGCCCCCCGGCGCCCATGTAGTTTTCCGCATGGACCTCAAAGAAACCGATGTCGGGCCGTGTCTCGACGATGACACGATAATGGTCGGCCTTGAGGCCGACACCCGCACGTGCAGGGATTGTCCGCGCAGCGGTGTGCGCAATGGCTTGAATGCCCATGATGATCCTCTCTCTTGAAGTGGCGGGCGGAGCCCGAAAGCCGCCGCTCACCAGATCAACCGCTCGTGTCAGGACTTCTTGGCTTCAAGGCTGCCTTTGCCGGCCGGCGTCGAGATCGTGGTGCACGTGCCTTTGGCGACAAGCTTCCAGGCATTGCCTTGGTAATCGACGGTGCTGGTGCCCGCGCAGGTGGTTCCGGCACCGGCAAAGCAGTCGTTCTTGCCCTTCTCGGCAACGCCGTAGCACTTCTCGAAACTGCCCGTCTTCATCTTTTCCATGTTTTTGGCTTGGGCTTCCTTCTGCATCTTTTCCATATCGGCCTTGCTCATACCCATGTGTTGGGCCTGGCTGGGGGCGGAAAATGCGCCGATCGCGGTGACAAAAGCCGTGGCGACGACGGCGGACAACATACGGTTCGACATTTCATTGCTCCTATGGCGGCGAAGCAGTCCGATGGACTGCCGACAATGAGTCAGAATCAACTGGCCTCGTTTACTAGGAGCGCGCAACCGGCCAGAACGGTTCGCGGAGTACAAAAAAAATGCCCTCTCGGGCATCTTGGAACTGTCTGGGAACAGGCACTAATTGTGTTCTGTAGGCCTGCCATGCGGCCCTGCCGAGAGTTCGGAACTCAGCATGTATTCGCGAACCAGCTCGCGCGCGCGGTGCAACCGGCTCTTGATTGCACCGGGCTGCTCGCCCAAGCGCTGCGCGATCTCAGCGATGGTCAGTTCCTCGAAGTCTCGCAGAAGCACGACTTCCAGATAGTGTGCAGGCAATGACTCCAGCGCATGCGCGAGATCGATTCTCAGATCGTCAGTCGGTCGGTGCGACAGCAACTCCTCGGCCAGCTCATCCGGCAGCGGATCAAGCCTGAACATCGCTCGCGCGAGCTTTCGACACTCTCGCTTGATCACGGTGAATAACCAGGAGGAGAACGCGGCCACCGCCTTGAGTCCCTTGACCTTGCGCGAAATGATGAGCAACGACTCCTGAACTGCGTCATCGACATCGCTAGCGTGACAATGCTTGTAAGCATAGCGACGCGCGTCCGCTTGACAGACCGCAAGCAGGCGAGTGATGGCGCCCGCATCTCCGGTCTGTGCGGCCATAATCAAATTGTCGCGATCACTCACAGGGGTGCGCATGTTCTTGTCTCCCGTGTATGCGATTCAGAACATACCAAGCAAAGACTGGAACGTACCACCGTCCGAGTCTCCGCTTTCGGCAGTCGTTTCATTTCTTTCGTCATGTTGATAGCCTCCGCGCCCTTCATAGGCATCAGCACCCATGCCTCACACTTCCCCATAGAGGCGCCGAAACACCGAAACGGTTCGGTCAATCCGCGAATTGCTGGGCCGACCCGTCCGCTCGTCGTGTTCCCTAGGGGTCGCCATGAAGGGGATAACGACCTCCGATCCACCAGGCGCCAGATGGAAAAGCCTTGGAGATATCTGCCCTACGCCGCGTCCTGATCCAGCCGGCGCACGGCGCCGCTCAAGGTCGAGAAGTCGAATTCCTGGCGGCCGCGCAGGATCAGGCGCATCAGCACCGTCGTGACGACGGGGACGAAAGCCGCCAACAGGAACGACTCCAACAGGAATGTGGGCTTGTCACCCGGCGCGGGGAAGAAGAACAGGCCCGCCGCCAGGCCGGAGACCGTTGCGGCGGTGGCCGTCAGGCCGTCATGCTTGCGGCTGAACAGGCCGTAGAACACGGGAAAGGCGGCGGCCGAGCACAGCAGGTCGGCCAACAGGAACAGGTACAGCACGCTGTAGCCTTGCGAGGCCACGATCATCACGGGAATGGCCAGCAGCAGCACCGCCCAGCGCGCCAGGCGCTTCATGTCCATGCCGTTGGCGTTTGGCATCAGGCGGCGCATGTCGACCGCGACAATACTGGACACTGCGCTGATCGCCGTATCGGCGGTGCTCATCACCAGCGACAGGCCCAAAGGAATCAAGGCAATCACGAACCATGCGGGCGCATGCGGCATGATGACGCTGAACAAGGCGATCGAACTGTCCCCAGCGGGAGCCAGTCCCACGAAGGCCAGGCCGAACAGACCCATCAGGAAGATGAACGGCGCGGCCAGGATGCCGCCCAGCAGGAAGCCGTTGCGCATCGAACGCGCGTCCTTCGCGGCGTAGATGCGCTGCCAATTGCCTTGGTGGAAGATGCCCGTCAGCAGGATCGCCACGAAAAACGTCAGCCCCGCCTTCACGCCACCCGGATCCGTCACGTCCAGCAATTGCGGGGCCTTGGCCTGCAAGGCTTCGATGGTGGGCAATGCACCGCCCGCCGCTTGCCAGCCGACCACGCATAGGATCACCAGCAACGGCACGATGACCATCATCTGTACCTGATCCGTGAAAATCGACGAACGCAGCCCGCCGTAGGTGGTGTACAGCAGCGTCGTGCCCATCACGATGGCCGCGGTGGCCCATAGCGGCACGGGCGCGAGCATGGTGACCAGCTTGGCAATCGCCGTGACTTCGGCCGACAAGGCAATGAACAGGTAGAACAGCATGATGAAGAGCGCCAACCCGTACATGGGACGTCCATAGCGCGCCATCAGGAATTCCGTCAGCGTGTGCCCGTGGGGGATCAATTCACGCATGCGCCGTCCCAGCGGAATCATCACCAGGCGCGGAGACATGGACCCGAGCGCATAGCCGATCACCGCCGCCAGGCCGCCCCAGGTTGCCGCTTGCGCCGGTGAAAACAGAATCCACGCCCCCAACGTGGACGCCATCAGGGTCAGGATGGTGCCAAAGGCGCCCTGGCTGTTGCGGGCCACGATGTAGTCTTCCAGCGTGCCCCGCTTGCGCCGGGTATAGAGCACGCTGGCCAGCGCGAAGCCGCCTGAGAACAGCAGCAGCCACATCAGGGCGGTGGTTTGGGTCAACATGGGAAACTGCCCTCCCGCTACCGGCCGACAACCGGGCGCGCAACGCGGCGGCCCGCCAGGAAGGGAGGCCGCAAGATGGATGAAAGTCTAGGGAGGGCGCGCGGAGTCGTGCGATGTCCTTCCCTTCGCCGGCATTACCCGGATCAGGTTCAAAGGGTTACCGCGATGACGCGGAATCTCAGCCCGAAACAGGGCTCCCCCAGGAATTGCCGCAAGATTAGGAGAGCGGCGGGCCAATGTCAACGCATGGATTTATGCTAAGTTCGCCCGCTTGCGGCACCCGTTTGCGTGCGTGCCGATGAAATCGACGAGTCCGATCATGTCCCTTGCACACGCTGCCCCCGCCCTGAACGAACAACTGGTTATTGTCACGGGCGGCGCCCGGGGCCTGGGCGCGCACATCGCGCGCGCCTTCCTGCGCGAAGGCGCGCGCGTGGTCATCAATTACCTGAACAGCGCCGACGCAGCACAAGCGTTGGCCGCCACCGCCCCCGGCCGCGCGCTGGCCATCCAGGCGGACGTGCGCGACGCACAAGCCGTGCAGGCCATGGTGGCGCAGGCGCAAAGCCACTTCGGCATGCCCGTCACGACGGTCGTCAACAACGCCCTGCCCGCGTTCCAGTTCAATGGCGACGCCCGTCCGCACGCCGACACGCTGACCTGGGACCAGCTGAACCAACAAATCGAAGGCAGCGTGCGCGGCGCGCTGAACACGACGCAGGCAGCGCTGCCCGGCATGCGCGGCGCTGGCGTTGGCCGCATCATCAACATCGGGACCAACCTGGTTCAAAACCCGGTCGTGCCGTACCACGATTACACGGCCGCCAAGGCCGCCCTGCTGTCGTTCACCCGGACGCTGTCGCATGACCTTGGCCCGCACGGCATCACCGTCAATATGGTGTCGGGCGGCTTGTTGCGCACGACCGATGCCTCGGCCGCCACGCCCGAAGCGGTGTTCGACCTGATCGCGGCCAGCACGCCGCTGCGCACGGTCACCACGCCCGAGCAATTTGCCGACGCGGTACTGTTCTTCGCCAGCCCCTGGTCGCGCAGCGTGACCGGCCAAAACCTGGTCGTGGACGGCGGCCTCGTCAAGAACTGATCGCCATGCTGCACCTGAACCTGTTCATCTTCGGCTGCGGCCACCACCGCGCCGCCTGGCGTCACCCGGATTCCGCCGCCGAACGCCTGGGCGACATCAGCTATTACGAAGGCTTGGCCCGCACCGCCGAACGCGGCAAGCTGGATGCCATCTTCTTCGCCGACGGCCAGTCCATGGATAACATCGGCGATGGCCCGCGCTGGTATCTGGAGCCACTGACCACGATGGCGGCGATTGCGCGGGCAACCACCCACATCGGCCTGATCAGCACGGTATCCAGCACCTTCTTCACGCCGTTCCACGCAGCCCGCATGGTTGCGTCGCTGGACCATATCTCCGGCGGCCGCATGGGCTGGAACGTGGTGACGTCCATGTTCGACGCCGAGGCCCGCAACCATGGCCATGAAGCCATGCCCGGACACGACTGGCGCTACGCCCGCGCCGAGGAATTCGTCGATGTGGCGCTGCGACTGTTCGATTCATGGGAAGACGATGCGCTGGTCATCGACCGGAACGGCGTCTATGGGGTGCCTGAACGGGTCCACCCAATTCACCACCATGGCGAGCACTTCCTGGTCGACGGCCCGCTGACCGTCCCGCGCCCGCCTCAAGGCCATCCGGTGTTGTTCCAGGCGGGTGCATCCGATCAGGGCCGCGATCTGGCCGCCCGTCGTGCCGAAGCCATTTACGCCGTGGCGTACGACCTGCCCGCCGCGCAATCCTATTACCGCGACATCAAACAGCGCGTGCTCGCCGCGGGCCGCGACGCCTTCGTTCCGATCATGCCGGGCCTGGTCACCTATGTCGGCTCCACCGAAGCCGAAGCGCGCGCCAAACAACGCGAGCTGGACGTGCTGCTGCCCAGTGACGCCTCGCTGCGCCAACTGGGAACCTTCGTGTTGCAGGATTGCAGTCAGTGGGAGCTGGACGCGCCCGTGCCACCGCTTGTGCCCTTGTCAGAGTTCAAGGGGCCGCAAGGCCGGTACGCGACCATTCTGCGCATCATTGAAACCGAACAGCCCACCGTGCGGCAATTGCTCGGACGCTTGGCGGCGGGCGGCGGCCATTGCACGATGGTCGGCACGCCCGAGCAGATCGCGGATCAGATGGAACACTGGTTCAGGAACGAAGGGGCGGACGGTTTCAATTTGATGCCTCCGTCATTGCCGGGCGGCATCGACGACTTTGTCGAACAGGTGATTCCCGTTCTTCAGCGCCGGGGCCTGTTCCGCACCAATTACGAACACCGCACCTTGCGCGGCCACCTGGGCCTGTCACGGCCGGAACGCTGACCGCATCCTCACACGACGCACGGCCCAAGACAACGCATCCGCCAATCGGCGCGATGCGTTGTTTTCTTGGCGCCTGCGGAATAAACCGGGGCTGCGCTGCGGCAACCCCAAATAGATGCGATACCGTCTCAATCGCAACGAAATGATAGACACAATTTATCAATATGTACGCAACAAGCGCCCAATAATTTCTTCATTAATATCAAGGCTTAATCGTTGGAACGAGATGCCTGGCACGCCGGTTTTGCGAAGACTGTTGTTCTTAGGCCATAAATCCGGCGTTTTCAGATGTTAACCAAGTAACTATTTTTATTGACTTAAGGAGAACGTCAGGGGAGGAACTCACGAATGCGGCCCCAATTTGCATATTCCGAACCATTATGTAGTTTTCGGTTTCATATTTTCCGGCTGTCTTGCCTATCGTTGGGTCAGGGCTGCTTTCACCGTGCTGAAAGTGGGCGATACAAGCTTCAAGAACCGGATGTGGATATGAAACTAACAAAAACTTTGCTCGTAGGCGCGATTCTGGCTGGCATGGCCGGTGCTGCACAGGCCGAGACCTCTGTTACCTTGTACGGTATCGTTGACTTGGGTCTGTCCTATCAGCGCGGCAAGGTCGGCACCACCGACTCGAATCGCGGCCAGTACGGCGGCGACTACCAATCCAAGATTGGCATGAACGACGGCATCCAGAACGGTTCCCGCTTCGGCCTGCGCGGCACGGAAGACCTGGGTGATGGCCTGGCGGCTGTCTTCACGTTGGAAAGCGGCTTCACGGCCAATAACGGCAACCGTTCGCAAAGCAACCGCCTGTTCGGCCGCCAAGCCACGGTCGGCCTGAGCAGCGACCAGTGGGGTCTGCTGGAACTGGGCCGTCAAACCAACATCGCGTCCAAGTACTTCGCCGACATCGATCCGTTCTCGCTGGACTACCTGAACGCCAACATGGGTATGGCTTTCAGCGCGGCCAACACGGTTCGCTATGACAACATGGTCATGTACCAGACCCCGGTCTGGAGCGGCTTCCAAGGCGGCGTGGGCTATTCGTTCTCGACGGACGACGTTGAAGGCCCGACCGGTTTCAAGACCAAGGAAAACAACCGTGCCTGGACGGCCGGCGTGCGCTACGACAACGGCCCCCTGAAGCTGGCCCTGTCCTATGACGTGCAGTACCGCAAGCCGAACCAGCCGCAACCGCAGCAGTTCATCATCGGCGGCGCCTACGACTTTGAAGTGATCAAGCTGTCGCTGGCCTACGGCCGTTCGGAAGACGGCGTCTTCGCCGGTCAGGACTTCGCGTTGATGGGCGGCCGCCAGCAAGCTGGTGGCAGCGCCATGGGCCAGGGTTTCACCAACGGTCGCTTCACGTGGGACGGCCTGCGCATCAACTCGTACATGGTCGGCGTGAGCGCGCCGATCGGCGGCGCCAGCAACGTCTTTGCTTCGTGGCAACGCGCTGATCCGAACAAGAACCTGTACGCCATGGATGTCTACAGCCTGGGTTACACGTACGACTTGTCCAAGCGGACCAACTTGTACGCCCTGGCGTCCTACGCTGACGGCGCTGCCTTCATCAACGGCAACAAGATGAGCACGGTCGGCGTCGGCATCCGCCATCGCTTCTAAGCAGGCTTATGGGCCGCCCCAACTGAGCAGAGTCGGGGCGCCCTTCGCAATTCAGGCCATCCTTTACGGGATGGCCTTTTTTTTGCTTGTTGCGAGTTGGCGTAGCGGGTGAATGCGGGCGGTTACCCCGCCAGGGCGGCGGGTTCGGCGTGTTCCGCCGGGCGCGGTTGCGCTTGAGGTGCCGGCACGGCGGCATGGGCGCGGGCAGTCGCCTGGCGGGTGACGATCCAGTCGTACAGGACCACGCCGGGGTGACGCAGCAGAACCGCACCAACGGCGGCGAAAAGAATCAGGACAATGCTCAGGGTTAGCCAGGACATCTTGGCGCCCTCCTTCAAAACAGCCCGGTTCCGATACCAGACCCAAAACTCACGTGAGAAACGCGCACGCGTGAAGCGCTCTTTAGTGTAATGTACTCTACATTACAAGAAAGAATCAGGCAAAATGCGCTGAAAACACGGCTCGGAAACAGGGAGAAACAAGTAATGGGCGATTCGAACGATTCCACGTCGCGCGCTCTGACCGGCAAGGGCGAAGCGCGACGGCGGCGGCTGCTGGAAGCCGCCAGCCAATCCCTGCTGGAACTTGGTTACGCGCAAACATCCATCCAACGCATCGTGCAACAAGCGGGCGGCTCCGCCGCGACCGCTTATCAGCTGTTCGGCAACAAAGAGGGCATGCTGGCCGCAGTGCTGCAATTCGAGCTGGATGATCTGCGCGCAACGGTATTTTTGGAGACATCGCCCCGCCAGGCGGTGGATTCGGCGCTGCACGAGCTGGCCGTGCGCCTGCTCACCTATGCCGTGCAGCCGAAATCCGCAGCGCTGCACCGGCTGCTGGTGTCGGAATGCCACCGCATGCCCCAACTGGCCACCGCCCTGCAAGACGCGGTGGACAAGCAAATCCACGCGCCTCTGGAACAATGCTTGCGGCATGCCTGTGCGCGCGGTGAACTCAAGATTGACGACCCGCGCCAGGCCGCGCTGACGCTGGGCAACCTGATCAACGGCATCGCCTTCCATGCCCGCCTGGTGGGTGGTTATGCCGATGGCCCGCACGCCGAACACCTGGCCACCTGCCACTACGGCGTCGACACCCTATTGCGCGCGTACCAGGCTTAGCCGCCCGTCGGATGACGACTTCGCTCCGGCCGGCGCAGGCATCCCTTGCTGCCGGATGCGGCGGGAGAATTCGATGGCGTCATCGCCCGGCGGGGCCTGTCGCCCCACCGAGGCCCGCTGCCGCAAGACGTCCAACGGAACGCCGGTGTCCAGACCGCCCTGCTCATACAGATATTCGGGCAGATATCCCGACAGCAGGATGCGGGCATCAAGCGGCAAACCCGGGACGATGGCGCGCACCATCTGATAGACCAGCGTCGTGCAGTTGGCGGTGACGGTGTGATAGAAGCGCGGTGTATCGACCAGCGCGTTGGCCGTGGCAACGTAGGACAGGAAGAGAGCACGCATCGCTGGCGCGGGCATCCGCACCGGATACAGGTAGACGCTTTCGCCGCGCGGCCCGGCACGCACATACAGGATGTCGCGCTCTTCCGCCGCCACCACGCTTAATTCAAACTGCTTGAAGAACCCGCCAATTTCCGAGAACTGCTCGCCACGTTCCTTGCGGATCTCAACCGAGAACACCAGGTGACGGCCGTCCGAGAATCCAAAGGACACGAGCGTATGCGCGATCTCGGGGCCTGCCCAGTACGAGAGCGCCATGTCGACGGACACAAGCTGGTCCAGGTCGTACTGGCGGGTTTCCCAGCGCACGGTGTAGTCATCGTCGGTGCGCCAATCGAAATTGCGCACGTTCTCCAGCGTGACGGTCGACCCCTGCACCGTGCCGCGCAGCATCTTCGCCACATCGTCGGCCCACACGCGGTCATTGGAGGGCGCAAGCGTCTGCCACCAGCCGCACAGCACGATCAACCCTGCCAGATAGGCCCATCCGGCACGCCTGCGCCACGGACCCGCGCGCCACAGCGCAACGATCGCGCCCACGCACAACACCATCCAGACCAGCACGGCCGCGCCCTTGCCCCACACGCCGCCCGGCGCTTGATAGACCAGCGCGAACCCGCCCCACAACGCGGACGCCGCCACCAACACGCTGGCGATCACGCGCCCTGCCGCGACCAGGCCACGGCGCAGCCAACCACCACGCGCCATCGGGTCAGGCACCGGCATGCAGGCTCACGATTTCCAGAACGCCGTTGATCACGAACTGCACGCCCATGCATACCAGCAGGAACCCCATGACGCGCGAAATGGCTTCGACACCGCTTTGGCCAATCACGGCAACGATGCGGCCCGCCGAACGCAGGCACACCCAGAAGAACACGCCCAGCAACGCGAACACGATGACCGGGGTCACCGCGATCACCCACGGGGCGTAGGTGGCAGTCAGCGAGGTGTCCACGGACGCAGCGCCGCTGATGATCATGGCGATGGTGCCGGGCCCCGCCGTGCCGGGCAGCGCCAACGGCACAAAGGCGATGTTTGGCGTTTGCCGCTGATGCTGGGCGTCGGCCGCCACTTCGGCTTCAAGCGTGCGGGGTTCGGCCGGCGGAAACAACATGCTGAATCCGATCGTGACGACGATCAGGCCACCCGCGATGCGCAAGCCCGGAATCGAGATGCCGAAGGTATGCATGATCCACGCGCCCGCGTAGTAGGTCACCAGCATGATGCCGACGACATAGAAGGCGGCCTGGGTGACCTGGCGTTCGCGTTCCTTGTAGGGGATCTGCTGGCCCAGGGACAACAGCAACGTCATGGATGTCAGCGGATTGGCCAGGGGCAGCATCAGCGCCAGGCCCAGGCTGATCAGTTTGCCCAGTTGAATCAGATCATTCATCATGAAATTCAAGAAAAAAGTAGGCGCGGGCCACGATGGGCGACTTGCCTGGTTTCACGGTTCAATCGTGTAATGCACTCTACCTTACACACTTCTAGCCGGAAGCCGTTTTGAATCTGACTCCCAAGCCGTTGCTCGGCGCTATTCTGGTGCTGGCGCCTCTTGCCTCTCCCGTGTTTGCCGCCGGCATGAATTGCGCGCAGGCCAAGACCCCCACCGAACTGGCCATCTGTGCCGACGCGGACCTGCTCCGCCAGGACAACGATCTGGCCCGGGTATACGGCAAGCTGGGAGAGGTTCGCCCTGACGGACGTGCCGCCTTGCGTCAGGAACAGCGTGATTGGATCAAGGTGCGCAACCGCTGCGGGGCCAACGCCGACTGCCTCCGCGACCAGTATCTGCTGCGCCTGAGCAAGCTACAAGACATGTTGCGCAGCGCCACCGCCTATGTGCCGGACGAAACCGACCGACTGGCGCTGGAAGACCTGCGCCAGGCCGTCGAGGCCGCCCGCCAGACCGACGCCGAATTCCCGCTGGAAAACACGCTGGCGTCGCTATCCGTCAAAGCCGGCATGACGACCTTCGACAACGTTCGCGAAAACGCCGATGACGACGAAGCCAAGTTTCCAAAGCAGCAGCCCATGGACGTCACCCAGGACGAATGGGCAGCCTTGCAGGCCTCGGGCATTGACGCCGGTGGCGAGAACGGCATTGCGTCCTACACCTTGATGGATCTGGATGGTGACGGCCTGCGAGATCTGGTGGTCCGTTCCTATACCGGCGGCACCGGCTTGTTCTCGGACATCAGCGCGTTGCGCCGTATTGGCAACCGCTATGGCGGCCCGGCCACGCCCGACGCGGCCGCTGGCCTGTACACGCTGAACGACCGTGGCTCGAACCAGGACGGCACCTGGATCCGCTTGCGCGGCCGCACTTACGCGGCCTACCGCAACAGCAGCTATGGCGTGGACGATATCTACTTGCTTAGGCCTTTTCACAGCCAGGGCGACCTACCCACCCTGACCGTGCAATACCGCTATCAGCTGTCAGTGCCCAAGCAGCAGAAACGCGCCGACCAAAACACGGTGCGCACGCTGGACGACGCACTGCATGCCGCCCTGACCCAGGCGTTGACGCAAGTCGACGCCGAATCCACGCGCGAACCCGCCGCCTCGGACCAGCCGGGGGTTCCCGCCCGGCCGTTGTGCCCCATCCCCGCCAGCGCGACAGCCGATGAACGGGACAGCTACTACCAATACGGGCCGGGACATTACAGCTACGAAATCGTGGCCGACGTCGCGGTGACCGTGGATGCCCATTGCCGTATCGGACAGGTCATCGATTGGTTCGGCAGCTACGACAGAAACGCTGGCCTGAGCGCCATGATGATGCTGCGCGCGCCCGATGCGGGCGGCCGCGAAGATGAATTCATGATCCAGGGCAAGCGCCGCGCCGTCCGGGTTGAGGCCTCGGTCGGCCCCATCGAAATCAACCACAACTGAGGCGCCGCCACGCCTCAGGGCACGATGCCCTGGGGCGTGGCGGCGTGGACGCCTAGTAGCCGAGCGCCGCGCCAGCAGGCGCGCGATTGTCGTGGCCGCCGAAGATCAAGCCGCGGCTACGGTCCACCACGATGGCGTCGGCCACGCTCCAGTTCTCTTCGACGGTGAAGTGGTGGCCCATTTTCTCAAGCATCGCCCGCGTGTCCGGCGACAATGCACCCGCTTCCAGATACACGGTGTCGGGCAGCCACTGATGATGGATGCGCGGCGCATCGACGGCAGCCTGCACATCCATGCCGTAGTCGATCACATTGAGGATGGTCTGCAAGGTGGTCGTGATAATGCGCGGGCCGCCGGGGCTGCCAGTCACCATGTAGACCTTGCCGTCCTTGAGCACCACGGTGGGCGTCATGGAACTGAGCGAGCGCTTGGCGGGCGCGATCGCATTGGCCTTGCCCTGGATCAAGCCAAACACGTTGGGCGCCCCCACCTTGGCGGTGAACCCTTCCATGGTGTCGTTCAGGAAAAAGCCCGCGTCGCCCGCGACCTTGCCCGTGCCAAAGCGCAGGCCCAGCGAATACGTCACGGACACCGCATTGCCCGCCTTGTCGACGATGGAGTAATGCGTGGTGTGGTTGCCTTCCTTGACTGGCGTGCCGCCCTTGATCGCCGACGATGGCGTGGCGCGACCCAAATCGATGCTGGCGCGCACCTGTTGCGCGTAGGACTTCGAGATCAGGTTATCGACCGGATTGTCGACGAAGCGCGGATCGCCAAGTTCGACATTGCGGTCGGCGAAAGCACGGCGCAACGTTTCAATGTACAGGTGTGTGCTGGCGGCTGAACGCTGGCCCATGTCCTTGAGCGAAACGTTCTCCAGCACGTTCAAGCTTTCGCACAGCGAGATTCCGCCCGAGCTGGGGGGAGCGGCAGACACCAGTTCATAGCCCCGGTAGGAGCAGTGGATGGGCTTGTAGGTCAGCGCCTGGTATTGCGTGAAGTCCTCGGGTGTGAAAATGCCGCCGCCCGCCTTGCTGGCACGCACGGTCTCGTCCGCGATCCACCCTTGATAGAACGCCTGCGGCCCGTTGTCCGCGATGGTTTGCAAGGTCTTGGCCAAGGCTGGCTGGCGGAACGTCTCCCCCGCGCGATAGGGCTTGCCGCCATTCAGGAAGTACTTCCCGACGTAAGCGTCCGTCTTGGCGAACGTGGTCAGCAAATCACCATGAACCACCACGTCGTCCCATTGTGTCAGCGCGTAGCCGTCACGGGCCAGCGCCACGGCGGGCATCACCAGCGGCTTGCTGGGCAGCGTGCCGTAGTGCTGGCGCGCATACTCCAGGCCGGCCACGGTGCCCGGCACTGCGGCGCCCAGCCAAGACCGCGACACCATTTCACGGCGCACCTTGCCGTCCTGATCCAGGTACATGTCCGCGCTGGCGGCCAAGGGCGCGGCTTCCCGGAAGTCGACCATGGTTTCGCGGCCGTCGGCCATGCGGATCACGAGGAATCCGCCCCCTCCCAGGTTGCCCGCCTGCGGCAAGGTCACGGCCAGCGCATAGCCGACCGCCACCGCGGCATCCACGGCATTGCCGCCCTGCTTCAGCACATCCACGCCAATCTGGCTGGCCAGCTTGTGTGCGCTGGCGACCATGCCGTTCTGCCCTTGCGCAGGAGGCGGTGACACCGCCTGGGCGGGCAATGCGACGAACCATGCCGATGCGCTCAGCACGGCAATCAACAACGGACTACGGGTAAGGCCCTGCATACAACGTCTCCTCGTTTTTTTTGGATGTCGGCGCATGCCAGCAAGCACGTGCCGCCAGGCCATTCTGGAAGCCTCCCGAGAACGCCGCAAACGAAAAAAACTACCGCCGCCATTCCATGACGTCATGCCGCGGCGCAGCAAGCAATGCCCAACTCCGTCGCCTGCGCGCAGCCCAGCGCGCAGGCTGATCGCGGCGTCAGCGGGCTTGCGGCGGCTGCCAGCGGCTGGCGGCCAGTGCCAGCAACTTCTCATCGGCGCCCGCGGCGGCCACCAGTTGCAAGCCCACCGGCATGCCATCCACCCAGCCTGCGGGCAGGCTGATGGCCGGAAGACCCAGCACGTTCCACGGGTTGGTCAGGCCCAGCAGGGTTTCGCGCACGCCGGCGCTACCCGGACCCGCCACGCTGCGTTGCTGCAATGCGGGCGCGGTAATGGCGACGGCCGGTAGCGCCAGCACATCCACCTGCTGGAACAGGCGCGCGAATTCCGCTTGCAAGCGCGTCCTTTCCTTCATGGCACGCACGTATTCCCACCCTTGCACCGGGCGTGAGGCCCGCAGGCGTTCCAGCACTTCCGGGTCGAACTTTTCGGGTGCGGATTCCACGCGCTCGGCGTGGACCTCGTAGGCTTCAGCGCGCTGGATGGCGCCCAGCGCGCTTTGCAGCGCACGCGCGTGCTGCGTGACCTCGGGCGCTTCTTGCACCGCACCGCCGACCAAACGTTGCGCCGCAGCGCGCGCGCACGCGGTAACGGTCGCATCATCGATGGCGAAGGGCACGTTGGCCACCCAGCCCATGCGCAGGCCATTCGCGCCCAGCGTATCCGTGGCGGGCACCATTGCGCCGTCGCTCAGGGCCTGCATGAAGACTTGGGCGTCTTCCACGCAATTGGCCAGCACGCCGGGATCTTCCAGCGTGGGAGCCAGCGGGAAGATTCCCGCATCGGAGATACGGCCATGCGTGGGCTTGAATCCGACCAGGCCGCACAGCGCGGATGGCACTCGCACCGATCCTCCCGTGTCGGTGCCCAGCGCCACCGGCACCATGCCGGACGCCACGGCGGCCGCGCTACCCGCGCTGGAGCCGCCCGTGATCTGGCTCACGCGCCAGGGATTTCGCGCCGCGCCCTGCACGCTGCGGTCTCCCGTTGGCCCATACGCGAATTCATGAGTCAACGTCTTGCCGACCACGATGGCGCCGGCGGCGCGCAGCAACGCCACGCAGCGCGCGTCCGTCTGCGGCCGGTGGCCCAGGAAGTGCGCGGCGCCCATGGTGGTTGGCATGTCGGCCGTATCGACGTTGTCTTTGATGGCGACGGGGATGCCGTGCAGCGGCCCCCTCACCTTGCCGCTTGCCCGCTCGGCATCGCGTTCGCGGGCAACGACCAGCGCGGCGGCGATATCAACGTGGACGAACGCATTGAGCTGCGGATTCAGGCGTTCAATGGCGGCGCCCGCATGCCGCACCAGGTCCTCGGCGGTCAGGCGGCCATTGGCCATGGCCTGCTGCAAGTCGGCGATGCGACGGCCGCGAAAGAAGCCGGGTTCGACGGCAAGCTGGGGCGAGGAAGGATTCTGTTGGGTCATTTCGCGGATTCCGATTGCAGGGCCGGGCTGGCGGGCATGCGCGGGCCGACGCCCGGGCGCACCTGAATCATCGCAAACATTCCGACGGCCGTGGCGACCGACGCGGCGATGAACATGACCGAATAGCCGTGACTCGCCGTCAGATAGCCCGTCAGGGTCGGCGCCAGGATGGAGGCGATGTTGGCGAAGAAGTGCATCAGGCCACTGAACGTGCCGACACGGTTGGACGGCGCGGTATCGATCACCACCGCCCAGTAGACGGAATTGGGCAAGGCGTTCAACGCATTGGCCAAGGTCATCAGGGCAATGACGGCGAACACCGATTGCGCCTGCGAGACCAGCAGGAAGCACAAGGTGGTCGCCAGCAGGCAGGCCGCGGCGAACCAGCTGCGCGCGATCTTCAAGCTGCCCGTGCGCTTGAACAGCAAGTCTGAAATACGGCCACCCAGCAGCACGGTGATGCAAGCGCCGGTCCAGGGAATCATGCCCATGTACCAGAGGGACGACAGGCTATAGCCGAAGTTGTCTTGCAGATACTTGGGTGTCCAGGTCAGCAGCAGGAAGTTCACGTACATGAACGCGAAGTATCCCAGCGTGTTCAGCAGCAGCGTCTTGCTGCGGAAGAAGCTCCACCACGGCAGCACGGGGGCCTCGGCGCCTTCAGGCCCCACGGCCGACTGCACGCGCGAGGACTGGATTTCAGCCAGTTCCTCTGGCGACACGCGCGGGTTGGTTTCGGGGCGGTCGGTGAAGATGCGCATGAAGAACACCAGCACCAGCAGCCCCGCGCCGCCCAGAATGAAGAACATGGCACGCCAGCTATCGGTCAGCGTCAGCAGGCCCACGGCCACGGGCGCCGTCAGCAAGGCGCCCAGCGGCGTGCTGAGCAGGCCGAAGCCAACCACGAAGCCGCGCTCACGGGTGGTCGCCCAGTTGGCGATGGTCTTGTTGATGATGGAATACGCCGGCCCTTCGGCTGCGCCGAACAGGATGCGGATGGTGGCGAAGCCCGCCAGCGCCGAGCCGCCCAGGAACGCCAGGCCGAAATCCCCCGCCCAGGCGGTGGCGATCTCGAACACGGACCAGGCGACGCCAGCCACGATCCAGACTTTGCGCGGGCCGTAGCGGTCGGCCAGCATGCCGCCGAACAGCGCACCGACCATGTAGCCGTAGCCGAAGTAGCCCAGCACCGACCCCCAGGCGCCACGGTCCAGGCCATATTCGCCCGTGATGTGGGCCGCCGCGTACGACATGGCACCGCGATCGATGTAGTTGATCAGCGCCAGCAGCACGACCATGGTGAAGATCCGGTATCGGAACCGGGAATTCTGGCTTTCAGTTGTCATTGCGTTTCGATCCAGTCGTTTTACCCAAACGTTTGGGTTGCGCAATGCTAAGGGGTCCAAACGTAAAAATCGATTCAGTGAAAACCCTAAGTTGCCGAGATCCGCCCTACTGCGCTATTTCCGCGTGTATCCTCCAGCCCCATGAATAAATCGCGTCCTGCCACGCTGCAAAGCCTGGCGCGGCAACTCGGTTTGAACGTTTCAACCGTGTCCCGCGTCCTGAATGGTTCCGAAGACGATGCGCGCGGCGCAGCGGCTCCGGATACGGTGAAGCGCATCCGCGCGCTTGCCGCGGAATTGCACTACCAAACCAATCCCCATGCGGCCAGCCTGAAAACGCGCCGCAGCCGCACGATCGGCGTGCTGGTGCCCCGGCTGTCGGACATGGTGCTGGCCACCATCTACGAAGGCATTGACGAAGCCGCGGCCGAGCACGGCTATCTGACCTTTGTGTCCAACACGCAGGACGAGCCGGACAAGCAACGCAAGCTGATCGAAATGGCCCTGGCCCGCCGCGTGGATGGCCTGATCCTGGGAGACGCGCATAGTGCGCCGGCCAATGCGCCCCCCAACCCGCTATTGGCCGAACTGGCGCGGCGGGAGGTGCCTTTCGTACTGGTCAGCCGGCATGCCGACCAGCACTGCGCCGTCACCTGCGACGACCTGGAAGGTGGCAGGCTGGCAGCCAAGCACTTGCTGGACATGGGCCACCGGCGCATCGCCGTGATGGTGGGCGAACCGTTCGCCAGCACCGGCCGCGACCGATCCGAGGGCTTCTTCGGCTACTGCGCGCAGCATGGCGTCAAGGTGCCGGCGCGCTGGCGCATTGAAAGCCCGTTCGACACGGATGCAGGCCGCGAGATCGGCGCGCGGCTGTTGGCGCCGGCTGACCGCCCCACCGCCATCTTCGCGGTCAACGACTTCCTGGCCGTCGGTGTGATGGGCGCCGCCCGCGACCATGGGCTGGAAGCCGGCCGCGACGTCGCGATCGTGGGCTACAACGACACACCGCTTGCCGGGGCGTTGCCCATCGGCCTGACCACCATCCATTCCCCCATGCACCAGATGGGGCGGCTGGGGCTGGAACTGCTGCTGCGGAAATTGGCGGGCGAACAACCCGACAGCCAGAGGCTGCCGCCCGAACTGGTCGTACGGGACAGCAGCAACCGGAAAATCTCGGGCTGACTCCGCCAGACAGCTCAGGCTAGCGCCGTGGCATCCTCGACCAGCGGATGAAAACAGGCTGCCGAACGGCCCTCGCCCATGGATTGCAACGGCGGCACGCGCTTGGCGCAATCCGCCTGGACCCGAGCGCAACGGGGATGGAACGTGCAGCCTGGCGGCAGATGCGTAGGCGCCGGGATCTCGCCTTCGATCTTCAACAAGCGGATACGCGCCGCCGGATCCGGCACGGGCGATGAATCCCGTAGCACCCGGCTGTATGGATGCAAGGGATGATCCAGCACCCGCGCGGTGGGCCCGTGTTCGATGATGCGACCCAAATACATCACGCATACCGTGTCGCAAAAATGGCGCACCACGCCCAGGTCGTGCGACACGAACACGAACGACAGGCCACGATCGCGCTTCAGGCGTTCCATCAGTTGCAGGATCTGGGCCTGGACCGACACATCCAACGCCGACACCGGTTCATCCGCGACGATCAGTTCCGGGTCCAGCACCAATGCGCGTGCGATGCCGATGCGCTGGCGCTGGCCGCCCGAGAACTCGTGCGGATAGCGGTCCAATGCCGAAACCGGCAAGCCCACTTCACCAATGGCCTGTTCCACCTTGGCGGCGATCTGCCTGGCGTCGCCCAGTTTGTGCACGAACAACGGCTCGGACAAGGCCTGGCGCACGGTGCGGCGCGGGTTGAGCGATGCATACGGGTCCTGGAACACAATCTGAATGCGCCGGCGCAGCGCGCGCATGGCGGCGGCACCCGCCTGCCGCACGTCCACGCCGTCGAAAAGGATGCTGCCTTCGTCTGGTTCGATCAACCGAAGCAAGGTACGTGCCACGGTGGATTTTCCGCAGCCCGATTCTCCGACCAGTCCCAGTGACTGTCCCCGTGCAACACTGAACGACACATCGTTCACCGCTCGCACAATCTGTTTTTCTCCACCTAGCCAACCGCCGCCGCTTTCAAAGCGTTTGACCAGGTTGCGGACTTGCAGAAGATCGCTCACGCCTTGTCCTCATACGGTTCAGCGCGCACCACGCAGCGCACTTGGTGAGACGGGCCGATGCGGGTCAGCGGTGGACGCTCCGCTTCACACCGCGCCTCTTTCAGGCGGCAGCGCGGGGCGAAAGCACAACCCTTCGGCATCGCGGTGATGGCCGGCACGCCGCCCGGAATGGATTCCAGCACCGCGCTATCGGCGTCCACGCGCGGCATCGCGCGCAGCAGCGCTTCGGTATACGGGTGCGTGGGCCGGGCAAACAAGGTCTGCACATCGGCGGTCTCGACGACTTCGCCGGCGTACATGACCGCCACGCGATCGGCGATCTGCGCCACCACGCCCAGGTTGTGCGTGATGAACAGCACCGCCATGCCATGCGCGGCCTTCAGGTCGGACAGCAAGGTCAGGATCTGCGCCTGGATGGTGACGTCCAACGCGGTGGTCGGCTCGTCGGCAAGCAGTACCCGGGGCTTGCACGCCAAGGCCATCGCGATCATGACGCGCTGGCGCATGCCGCCCGAGAACTGGTGCGGGTAGTCACCGAAGCGCTTGGCGGCGGCCGGGATCTTCACTTCCTCAAGCACGGCCAGTGCCAGCCGGCGGGCCTCTGCCCACGACAGCCGGCGATGCTGGCGGATGGCCTCGGCAATCTGGTCGCCCACGGTCATCGTGGGATTCAGCGACGTCATGGGCTCCTGGAAGATCATCGCGATGGACTCGCCTCGCAACTTCATCATCTGCTTTTCGGAGAGCGAGGCCAGGTCAGCGCCATCCAGCAGGATCTGCCCGCCACCGTGGCGGGCGCCCGCTTCCGGCAACAGACGCAAGACCGACAAGGCCGTCACGCTCTTGCCGCTGCCGGACTCGCCGACCACGGCCAGCGTTTCATTGCGCCCCACTTGCAGCGACACATCGCGCACGGCGGCATGCCAGGCGCCGCCCACGCGGAACTCCGTGCGCAGACCGCGCAGCTCCAGCACGGGGGCTTGGGAATCCGAGGGGAGATTCGGTTGAGGATTCATGAGCGCTCCGAACGCAGCTTGGGATCAATGGCGTCGCGCAGGGCGTCGCCCAGCAGATTCAACGCCAGGACGGTCAGCAGAATCGCAACGCTGGGGAACACGGTCAGCCACCAGGCGTCCAGGATGTTCTCGAACCCTTCGCGGATCATGCTGCCCCAGGTTGCCGCGGGCGGAGGCACGCCCAGGCCGATGAAACTCAAGGACGCCTCGGTGCGGATCGCCGAGGCCATCCACAGCGATCCCAGCACCACCACGTCCGACACCATGTTGGGCAGGATATGCACGCCCATGAGGCGCAGCGGGCCATAGCCCAGCGCCCTGCCCGCCTCCACGAAATCGCGCTGTTTCAAGGCGATGGTGGGCGCACGCGCCACCCGCACGAACGGCGCGATTTCGGTGATGGCAATCGCGATGATCAGATTTTCCAGACTGGCGCCCAGCATGGCGGCCACCATCAAGCCCAGCAGCAAGGTGGGAAAAGACAGCAGGACATCCACCAGGCCCATGATGAGCTGGTCGACCAGCCCGCCCAGGTAGCCGGCCAGGATGCCTAGCGCCGAGCCGATGCACATGGCGATCAGGATGGCGACGAACCCCACCAGCAACGACACCCGGGCGCCGTAGATCAAGCGCGACAACACATCGCGGCCGTAGCTGTCGGTACCCAGCCAGAACTCCGCCGATGGCGGCTCCAGCCGGTAGGCGATGTTCTGCTGCAAGGGATCATGGGGAGCCAGCCACGGCGCGAACACGGCGGCCAGCACGATCAACAGCAACAGGCCGATGCCGATCCACGAAAGGCGGTTCTTGGACAGCGCCTGCCACAGGGCATTGGGGCGCGACGAGGGGATGGCGGCGACAGCGCTCATTTGTATTTCACCCTAGGATCGACCAGCCCATACACCAGGTCGGTCAGCAAATTGACGACAATCACGCACGATGCGAACACCACCATCAACCCTTGCAGCAGCGTGTAGTCCCGGCTGTTGAGCGCGCCCAGGATCAGCTTGCCCAGGCCTGGCCGGTTGAACACGATCTCGGTCAGCACCGAGTTGCCGATCAGCGTTCCGAAATACAGGCCCACGACGGTCACGATGGGAATCAGCGCATTGCGCAGCCCATGGCGCAGGATCAAGCGCATCGGCCGCACCCCTTTGGCCCGCGCCGTGCGCACATAGTCCTCACCCAGCACGCCCAGCATCGAAGAGCGCGTCACGCGCATCACGTAGGCCATCATGATCAGGCCAAGATTGAAGGCGGGCAGCGCCAGCCCGCGCAATTGCGTGACCCAATCCCCCGTGCCGACGGCGCCGATGACGGGAAACCAGCGCAGCTGGATGGAGAATGCCAGCAGCATCAGAATGGCGGACACGAAGGCCGGGAACGACAAGCCGGTCAGGGACAGCAGACGGCCCAGATAGTCGGGCCAGGCGTTGCGGCGCAGCGCCGCCCAGATGCCCATCGGCAAGCCGAAGGCGACGCCGATCAGGATTGCCGCCGCCGTCAGTTGCAACGTCCAGGGCAGCACCAGCGACACCTCTTGCAGCACGGTACGGCCGCTGGCCATGGACACGCCGAAGTTGCCGGTCAGCATGTCGCCCAGAAAATGCAGGTACTGCACATGGGTGGGCAAATCCAGCCCCAGGCGCAAGCGCAGCGCGGCCAGGGCTTCGGCGCTGGCCTGGTCGCCCAGCATCACCGCAGCCGGATCGCCCGGCACCAGGCGCACCAGGATGAACACGGCTGTCAGCATGGCCAGCAACGTCGGTATGGCCAGCAACAGGCGCTTGATGGCGTAGCGCATCATGATGCGTTCTCCCGCGTGGGCGGGACGGCGTTCGCCGCCCGCATCAGGCGCTGTGCCTGAAGATTGCCAATGGCGCGGTCGGTGTGGCCGCGCACCACCAGGTCGGTCAGCGCGGCCCCCACCACCGGCACCAGTTCAAATCCATGACCCGAAAAACCGAAGGCATGGAACACGCCGGGTGCGTTGGGCGACGGGCCGACGATGGGCAACATATCGTCCGTTTTCGCTTCCAGGCCCGCCCACACCCGCACGATGCGGATATCGCGCACGGCCGGGAACAGGTCGGTGGCGGCATGCGCCCCCTTGGCCAGCACCTGCATGCGTGCCGTGGACGTTTCGCGGTCCAGATCGGGAATGCCTTGCAGGCCACCGCCGATCACCAGCGTGCCTTGGTCCGACTGCTTGAACGACAGCGAACGGCCCATGATGGCCACCACGGGTTTGATGAAGGGGCGCAGGCGTTCGCTGACCATCATCATGGACGACTTGGTCGCCAACGGGATGTCGTCGCCCACCATGGCCGCAATACGGGCGGACCAGGCCCCGGCCGCATTGATCACATAGGGCGCGGTCCACGCGCCGGCGTCGGTCAGCGCGCGCCAGTCCTGGCCCGCGCGTTCCAGCCCCGTCACGGCGCAATGTTCAATGATGGTCACGCCAGCCGCTTCCGCGCTATGGCGGAACGCGCGCAATGCGCGGTGCGGGTCGGCCGCGCCGTCGCGTCGCGCAATCGATGCGCCCAGGCAATGATGGCTGAGTTCCGGCAGCAGCCGCCGCAATTCGTCCGGCCCGATCAGCTCTTCATGCGTGTATCCCTTGGCGCGCAGTCCGCTGACGCGGGCCTCCAGCGCGGCCAGCGCCGCGGGGGTTTCGGCCACGCAAATCTGCCCGTTGGCCTGAAAGCCGCAGTCGTCTCCAACCAGCGTAGCCATGTCGTGCCACATGTCCATCGCTTCCAATGACAGGTCCAGTTCGCCCAGGTCGCGGTTAAGCGTGCGCACGCCCGCCGCCGTTGCACCGGAGGCATGGCGTCCGACCCAATGGCGTTCGATCACCACGGCGCGCTTGCCTTGGCGGGCCATCTGCAATGCGGCGGAAAGACCGTGCAGGCCGCCGCCGATCACAATCACATCGCAAGTGTGCGCGCTCATGCCTGCCCTTCCTCGATGTCCAGCGAGGCCAGCTCACCCAGCGTCAATGGCTTGAGCGGCGGACGGATACGGTAGAAACCCACTTCCGCCACCGGCCGCTTCTGCTCGGCCGCCAGGATATGCGCAATGGTGTAGCCGCATTGGCGGCCCTGGCATGGGCCCATGCCGGCCCGCGTGTACGACTTGATCTGATTGGGCCCGGGCTGGCCGATGGCCGCCGCCTTGCGGATGTCGCCGGCCGTCAACTCTTCGCAGCGGCAGACGATGGTGTCGTCGGGCGGCGAAAAGATGCCAGGACGTGGCGGATACAGGGCATCCAGCATGGGACGCAGGCGCAGCAGCGACGCCAGCTTGCCGCGCAGCGGCGCCGCCTTCGCCGCCGCGGCTTGCGGCGTCAGGCGGCCAGCGGCCGCGGCCACGCCAATCGCCACAAGCTCGCCGCGCGCGCAAGCGGCTTGCGCGCCGCCGATGCCCGCGCCATCGCCTGCCACGTAGATGCCTTGCCGGCTGGCCTGGCCCCATTGGTCCAGATCCGGCACCAGGCACGACTGCTGTGCGTTCCAGGAATGGTCACACTCCAGCGCGCGGGTCATGTGGATGGAGGGCACCACGCCTTCGTGCGACAGCAACACGCTGGCCGGCGCGCGCACCGACTTGCCGTCCGCGCCGGTGTATTCCAATTCCTGCAAGCGCCCCTGGCCCAACGCCCGCACCGCCGTGACGCCACGGACGCGCTTGACGCCCGCGGCCTTGATCTCGCGCAGCCACGTCAGCCCCTTGGCGATGTCGGCCCGCCCCGCCCACGCGGCGCCCGCCCACGGCATGGCCCGGCGCCATCCGCCCGGCGCTGACGTGTCGAGCCAGCCAGCAATCTTGCCGCCTGCGCGCAACAACTGCGCCATGTACAACAGCGGCAAGGGACCGCTGCCCGCCACCCACACCGGGTCGGACGGCACCTGGCGCGACGTCTTCAACAGAATCTGCGCCGCCCCGACCGTCAGGACGCCCGGCAAGGTCCAGCCCGGGAACGGCGCGGGCCGCTCCTGGGCGCCCAGCGCCAGCACGATGCGATCCGCGCGTACCGCCTCGGCCTGCCCCGCCCGCGTCATGTAGACGTGCCAGCCCGGCTCGATCTGCCACACCTGCGTCTGCGGTTGATAGGATGCGCCGCTGTCGCGGAATGCGCGTGCCAGCTCGGCGCCTGCACGGTATTCCTTGCCCAGCAGCGTGCCCGTCGGCGTGTCCGCCACCGCCTCGACCGCGCGCCAGATCTGTCCGCCAGGCGCGGGTTGCTCGTCCACCACCAGCACCGACAGGCCTTGGCCGCGCAGGCCAATGGCCGCGCTCATGCCGGCGGGGCCGGCGCCGATCACCACCACATCGAATTCGCGCTTCATGGCATCACGCTCCGGCGGCCGAACTGACGTTCCACGCACATGCCGTCGCGCACGGTGACCAGACAGGTCTGCGTGGACGCCACGCCATCCACGATGGCCAGGCAGTCAAAACACACGCCCATCATGCAGTACGGCGCACGCGGGCTTTCGTGCACGGGGGTGGTCCGGGTTGCCGCCGTTTGCTGCCGCAGCAGCACGGCCGCCACGGTTTCACCGGCTTCGGCGGAGACGGACTTGCCGTCTATCGTAAGAGTCAGCGCGGACGCGCCGGACTCATGCAACTTTCTGAACATTGAAACGCTCATGGTGAAAGGCATCCAAGGGTTCGAGCGGCGCAGCGCTGGCCAACGCGCGGGCATAGGGCCCCGCATGGAATGAAGCCAGCGTCACGCCCGAATGGCACAGCGCGATGTCCGCGCCGGGGTGAAGAGGAGAACTTGCATAAACGGGGCAGCCATCGGGCGTCATGATCCGCAGGCAGGACCACTGCCGCACCAGCCTCGCGTGCGCCAGATCCGGCAGGATGCGCAGCGCGTTGCGCGTCATGCGCACCGCGGCAGCCGACGTGGTGGTCAGGTCGTACCCGACTTCTTCTTGCGTCAGGCCAATCATGACGGTGCCTTCAGCGGTCTGGCGGATGCCGCTGGCGGGAATGGGCAGGATCGGCGCCAGGCGTTCGGTGACCATGATCTGGCCGCGCTGGGGCCGCAACGGCACGTCCAGCCCGACCATCGCCCCCAGGGCGGCCGACCCCAGACCTGCCGCGATCACCACGCGCGCGGCACGCGCCTGGCAACCGGCAGCCCCGACGACGAAGCCGCCCCCGGGCAATGCATCGATGGCCGTCACGGCATGCCGGTTAAGCAGCGTTCCGCCCCGCTTCAAGAAGGCGGCTTGCAGGGCGGCAAGCAGCCGCAGCGGGTTGACGTGTCCGTCCCGTTCGCCCAGGCTTGCCCCGGCCACGGCGGCCCCCAGCCGCATCGATGGAAAACGGCGTAGCAGTTCGCCGCGATCGAGCAACTGCGTACAGGACGGCAGCTCTGGGGCCTGCGCGTGCCAGGCGGCAATGCGCGCCGCCCGAGCGGAGAGTTCCGCATCGCTCAAGCAGAAATGCAGCCCGCCCCGGCGCTCATAGGCCAAGGTCATGCCGCTGTCGGCCTCAAGCGCTGTCGCGAATTCCGGCCACGCCTGCACCGCTTGATGCGACAGGCGCTGGTAAGCGGGATGGCCGTGCCCCTTTCCTTGCAGCCAGACCAGGCCGAAGTTGGCCTTGGCCGCGCGGAAATCGGTATCAGCGCCGTCCAGCATCAGCACCCGCTGCCCAAGCCCCGCCAATCCGTAGGCAATCGCAGCGCCGACCATGCCCGCGCCCGCCACGATGACGTCATAGTCCTGGCGCATGACGAATCCTTCTTGTGCGCGTGAATCCGGCGCTATAACCTTTGCGACGGGAAAGCTGGTTTCCATCAAATCGGGTTATGGCATGAATCAGACGTTGAACCTGCGGCAGATCGAAGCATTCAAGGCCGTCGTCGAACACGGCACCGCCAGCCAGGCGGCCATTGCGCTGGGGGTCTCGCAGCCTGCCGTGAGCAAGCTGCTGGCCCATCTGGAGGCCGAAACGGGTTTGGCGCTCTTTGACCGCGTGCGCGGCAAGCTGGCGCTCACCGTGCAAGGCATGCGGCTGTACGAAGAGATCGACCGCGTGTTCAGCGGCTTGCGCCAAGTGGAGCAAGCGGTGGATTCGATCCGGCGCGATGAACAGCGCACGTTGAACGTGGGCGTTCTGCCCGCGCTGGCCGGCCCGTTCATCCGCCGCGTGACCATGCAATTCCTGAAGCGGCATCCCGACGTGCGCGTGTCGATTCAAAGCCGTGGCTCGCTGTTCCTGGCGGATTGGCTGGCCACCCGCCACATCGACGTCGCGCTGGTGGGCAGCCGCGTCGACAACCCCTACATCGACCGCGAGCCGTTGTTCCAATATCCGCTGGTGTGCGCCATGCCGCCGAATCACGAACTGACGCGCAAGCGCGTGGTGCGCCCGCGTGACTTGAGCGGCATGCCATTCGTGTCCTTCGGCGCCGACAGTCAAACGCACGAATTGGTGCGTCAGGCGTTCAGCCAGGCAGATGCCCATTTGAACGTGGTGCTGGACACCAACACGGCGCCCACGGCCTGCGAATTCGTCGCGGCGGGGCTGGGGGTTTCCTTGATTCATCCGTTATTCGCCGAAGGGTTGCACAGCCGCATGGTGTTGCGGCGGTTTGATCCAGAGCTGCTGTTCCACTTCCAGTTGTGCCGCGTGCATACCTCGCGCAACGCGGCGCTGGTCGAGACCTTCGTCGAGGAAGCCCGCGACGTGGCCGCGCAGGTCTCCCGCGAAGTGCTCAAGGGCCAGTGACGGCTGTGGCCCGCGTCAGGGTGCGGTCACCGTCGTCAGTTCGGTGATGGGCGGCTGCAAGTTCAGCGCGCCGCTCAAGGTGTAGCCGTAGTTCACGCGATCGCCGCGCGCCCACACCTGCTTCAGGCCAAACAGCGGAATGGCGCAAACGTCGTCATGGATCTTCACCTGCGCGTCCTTCCACAAGGCCAGCTGCTTCTGCGCATCCGGCTCCACGCGAGCGCGGCGGATCGCATCATCGGCCACCGAGCAATGTGAGAAATTCGACATGGCCGCGGGTGCTCCGATGGCGGCGGCGGAATCGTAGAACTCGGTCAGGTAGGTATCGGCGTTGGGGAAACGCGCCGCGCCGTAGAACACCAGCCCGCTCAAGTCCTGGCGGCTCTTGGCCTGGTAGGTCGCGTGGTCGACCACTTCCATATTGAGTTTGATGCCCGCCTTGGCCAGCTGCGCCTGCACGATTTCCATGATGGGCTGCTGCGCCGAGATATTCGACACCACGGCCTTGATCTCCACGCCATTGGGGAAGCCCGCTTCCGCCAGCAGCTTCTTGGCGCGTTCCACGTCGTAGACGTAAGCGCCTGCGCTACAGTCCTGGCCCAGATAGCCGTTGGGCACCACGGAACACCCCTTGTCGGCCACGTCCTTGCCCGCGTACCGCACGATCTCGTCCACATTGATCGCGGCGGCGACGGCCTGGCGCACCTTCACGTTGTCCAGCGGCTTGATGTTGCGATTGATGTGCAAGGTCCGGAATTCGGCGGGCTCGAAGATATCGATCTTCATGCCGCGCTTGGCCGACCGTTCCACCCAGCGTTGCTCACGCTTGCCTTGCATCACGTCGATCTCGTTCGACGTGAAGGCCAGTTCGCGCGCGCTGTCCGACGGAATCATGCGGTACAGGATCCCGCCCAGCTTGGGCTTGCCACCGAAGTAGGCATCGTTGGCCACCAGCTTCACGTACTGCTGGGTGACGTGTTCGCCAAAGGCGAAGGGGCCCGTGCCGATCGGCCCCGCGCCGAATTTGTCGCCCAGTTTCTCGGCCGCCTTCTTGCTGACGATGTTGCCGCCGTGATAGTTGGATACGCGGCCCAGGAAGGTTGCGTCGGGATACTTCAGGGTGAAGCGCACGGTGTAGTCGTCCACCGCCTCGACCTTGTCGATGATGGCGAAGGTGGCCGCGAAGCTGGAGCGGTTGGGGTCGCCCGCGCGCTGAATCGAATAAACCACGTCATCGGCCTTCAACTCGCCATAGCCGCCATGGAACTGGACGCCGTGACGAAGGTGGAAGGTCCACACCTTGCTGTCAGCGGAAGCTTCCCAGCGCTCGGCCAGATCCGCCTGCAACGCCTTCGGATCCGCGCTGCCGGCCGGAAACCGCACCAGCGCATTGAACATTTGTGCCGCCACCCCTTTGTCCGCGGTGGACGTCGCGCGGTGAGGGTCCAGCGTGGCGTTGTCGGCAGCGCCCGAACTGACGCGCAGCACGGGGCGCTCCTGCGCTTGTGCCGGCGTTGCAAGACCGGTGCCACAGGCCGCCAGAAGCGCGGCCGCCAGGACGAGATGTACAGGACGATTCATGACTTCCCTTGTGCGCCGCACGCTGGCGGCATTCAATATTTGCAGTCGGAGGTACGGCGTGACCACAGACTAGAATCGGGACACCATGGCGTCAAAGTCCTTGAGCTGCTTAGGCTATTCCTGGGGGTTATACGTTGGCGCTTTTTCCGGCCGCCGCGCGGGGACGCCTGCATCGGCTAATGGTTAGTACTGAGAGACAAAAAAAGCCCTGCCTCCGGGAAAACACCAAGAGCCCGGGCGGCACGCTATGGCTTGACGGCGTATGTCGCCAAAAACGTCGGCACGTAGCGGTCGATCAGGAAGCGAGGTGTGGGCGCATGATCTTCGTGGAACCCGGCAAGCAGAAAGCCCGCTTCCAACTGTCCGCCGATCTGGTCTGCCAGGCTGTGCCCGAACACCACCGCCTCGCCACGCGCCAGCTTGGCTTGCAGCGCAGTCGGGTCCAAGTCCCGGGTATCGGCATAGGGCAAAGGATGCACCGGCCGGATCACACCTTGCTCCGCATAGGCCGGATCGCGGTCGCCCACGAATACGATCGGGTTATAGAAGCTGGACAGCAGGCGTCCGCCGCGTCGCAACACGCGATGGCACTCGCGCCACACGGGACGCACGTCTGGCACATACAGGTTCGAGATCGGGTGGAACACAACGTCGAACGTGCCATCGGCAAATACCGATAGATCACGCATGTCGCCCTGGATGGCGTCCAACGCCAGCCCATCACGGGTGGCCACGTGGCGGTCCTGGCCGAGCTGCTTTTCCGAAGCGTCCAACACCGTCACGTGCGCACCGGCCGCGGCCAGCACCGGCGCCTGCTGGCCGCCGGCCGAGGCCAGGCACAGAATGCGCAGTCCCTGGGGCTGGTCTAGCCAGCCGTGCGGCAATGGCCCTGGCGTCAGTTGCACTGCCCACTGGCCAGCACGCGCGGCGGCGATGACGTCGGCGTTGACGGGACGCGACCACGCGCAGTCCTGCGCGGCAAGCTTGTCCCACGCGGCCCGGTTATGAGCGAGAAAATCGAATGAAGAAGAGGAGGAAGCCATCATCAAGAGTCCTGTGAAACCATTGCGTGCGCGGCGCCTTGGCGCCAGCATGCATAAGAATGAAGGCCGGTGCGGTGGCGCCGGCCGGGCACGACAGCGCCCCGCAGCAGACGCTGGGCACGGCAGTCGGATTCTTATCGGCTTTAGAGGATCACTTCGATGCGCTCCTTGAAGATGCCGGAATTCTACCGAAAAGCCAATCGAACTTCACGGTCCAGGGTCAATGATGCTTGGCATTTGGTTTGGCATTTGCATCACCCATCCCGATTATCAATATCCATTAAACTGATGCAATTGCCGTGAGGGATCCCGCTGCCTAGCATACGGATACGGGTACCCGTCCTTCGCGGCTGGTTCCGCTGCGCCTCTTTGTTCCCGGAGTTTTCCCTTGAGCGATATTTATCATTTCAGTCGTGGCACCGCCCCGCTGCTGATCTCCATTCCCCATTTGGGCAGCCAGATCCCCGATGCGCAACGCGCGCAAATGACGGCCTTGGGCTTGCAGTCCGGCGACACGGACTGGCACCTGGATACGCTGTATCAATTCGCCCAGGCGCTGGGCGCGTCGGTGATCGGCGCGCGCTATTCGCGCTATGTCGTGGACCTGAACCGTCCGCCCAACGACGAGAGCCTGTATCCCGGCCAGACCAAGACCGGCCTGTGCCCCGCCCAGACGTTCCGTGGGGATGCGCTCTACCAAAACGACGCCGTGCTGACGGATGCCGAACGCGCGCACCGCCTGCAAGCCTATTGGCAGCCCTATCACGCCAAGCTGCGCGAAGAGCTGGACCGCATCAAGGCCGAGCACGGCACCGTGCTGTTGTGGGAAGCCCACTCCATCGCCAGCGTGTTGCCGCGCCTGTTCGAGGGCAAGCTGCCCGACCTGAACATCGGCACCTCCGATGGCGCGGCTTGCGCCCCCGACATCCTGGCGGCCGTCAAAGAACAACTGGACGGCTGCACGGATTACACCTGGGCCATCAATGGCCGCTTCAAGGGCGGCTACATCACGCGCCACTACGGCTCGCCCGCTGACAACATCCACGCCATCCAATTGGAAATGTGCCAGTCCACCTACATGGACGAAACGCATCCGTATGGCTGGCGCGCGGACCTGGCCGGCAAGGTCATTCCGGTGGTCGAAGGCATGGTGCAGGCGGCCCTGCGGCAGACCACGGCACGCCAACGCTGATCGCGCCCTGCCGCCATGTCCCGGACGCCGCAGGCGATGAACCGCTTTTCCTTCAGCACGACGGAAAACTATCCCGAGTGGAGCCTGCTGCTGACCTGGGTGGCGGTGGTGGAGGCCGCATCCGTGTCCGGTGCGGCACGCTTGCTGGGGTTGTCCCAGGCGGCGGTATCGCAACGGATCAAGCAGCTGGAGGCCGCCATGTCGACCGAACTGCTGGACCGCAGCACGCGGCCGGCACGGCCGACACCGGCGGGCGAGCTGCTGTTCGACCATGCCGCGCGCCTGCTGGCCCAAGCGGGCGACATGACGGAAAGCGTGCGCAACCTGAGCCGGGCCAAACGCAACATCGTCCGTTTCGGCTGCGTGGATTCCTTTGCGGGCACCTTGGGGCCCACGCTGATCCACGGCTTGTCGGGCGCATCTCGCCAGATCCGGCTGTGGTCGGGCATCACGCCCGTGCTGGACAAGCAGCTGGAAGACCGGCAACTGGACCTGGTGGTCACGACCAGCGCCGTGGCCGGCAAGCCCACCATCAAGAAGTACAGCCTGTTCAGCGAACCCTATGTGCTGATCGTGCCGCGCACGATGGACATGGACAAGATCGGCACGCTGAAGGACTTGGGCAAGCGCACGCAATTCATCCGCTACAGCGCGCGGTCATTCATCGGCGCCGAGATCGACCGTCTGATCGAATCGCACGACGTGATGATCGAACGCACCTTTGAATTCGACAATACCGATCCGCTGCTCAGCCTGGTCACGGCGGGCATCGGCTTTGCGATCAGCACGCCGCTATGCATCTGGCAGTCGCGCCATTTCGTGGATCAGTTGCGCGTGCTGCCCCTGGCGCCCTACCTGGGCGTGGCCCGCAGCGACGACCCCAGCCTGTCACGCACGCTGTACCTGGCGGCACGCCAGCAGGAAGTGGGCAAGCTGCCCACCGAGGCGCGGGACGTGATCCTGATGGCGGTGGAACGCCTGATCCAGAAAGACATCGCCCCGGCCCTGGGCTTGCCGCCTGCCACGCTATGGCGCAGCATGCGGCGTTGACGCGCGCCTATAGCGATGCCGTCAAGGCGGGCACCGCTTCAAACAGATCGCCCACCAGACCGTAATCCGCCACGCCGAAGATCGGCGCGTCGCCGTCCTTATTGATGGCCACGATGGTCTTGGAATCTTTCATGCCGGCCAGATGCTGGATCGCGCCCGAGATGCCCACCGCCACGTACAGTTCTGGCGCCACGATCTTTCCGGTCTGCCCCACTTGCCAGTCGTTGGGTGCGTAGCCCGCATCCACCGCAGCGCGCGACGCCCCCAGGGCCGCGCCCAGCTTTTCCGCCAAGGGCTCCAGCAGCTTGAAATTGTCCGCGCTGCCCAAGCCGCGTCCGCCTGACACCACCACGCGCGCCCCGCCCAATTCGGGGCGTTCCGACACCACGATGTCGCGCTGCTTGAAGCGCGCCAATCCCATGTCGGCCACGGCAGCCACGGCCTCGACCTGTGCGCTGCCGCCCTCGGCGGACACCGCGTCAAATGCCGTCGGACGAATGGTCGCCACGACCACCGGGTAGGCGGTCTTGACCGTCGCGATGGCGTTGCCCGCGTAAATCGGACGCTTGTACGTGTCTGGGGCCACCACTTCGATCACGTCCGACACCTGCGCCACATCCAACAAGGCGGCGATGCGCGGGGCCACGCTCTTGCCCTGCGTGGTGGCGGCCAGGAATACATGGGTATAGGCGCCCGCCACCGTCACCGCCTGCGCGGCCAGGTTCTCGGCCAGGCCGTCCCCCAGATGCGGCGCATCGGCCAGCAGCACTTTTTCGACGCCTGCGACGGCGGCCGCAGCGTCCGCGACGGCGCGGGCACCGGCCCCCGCCACCAGCACATGGATCGGCATGCCCAGCTTGCCGGCAGCGGCAATGGCGTTGCGCGTGGCGCCGGCCAGCGCACGGTTGTCGTGTTCCGCAATAACAAGGACCGTCATCAGATCACCTTGGCTTCGTTTTTCAGTTTGTCGACCAGCGCGGCCACATCGGCCACCTGGATGCCAGGGGCGCGCGCCGTGGGGGATTCCACGCGCAACGTCTCCAGGCGCGATACCGGATCCACGCCCAGCGTCTCGGGCGTCAGGATGTCCACCGGCTTCTTCTTGGCCTTCATGATGTTGGGCAGCGTGACGTAGCGCGGCTCGTTCAGCCGAAGATCGGCGGTGACAATGGCAGGCAAGGTCAGCTCCAGCACTTCCAGGCCGCCGTCCACCTCGCGGGTGATGCGCGCCGTGCCGTTGTCGATCTCGATGGCGCTGGCGTTGGTGGCTTGTGGCCAGCCCAGCAAGGCGGCAAGCATCTGCCCGGTCTGGCAGGCGTCATCGTCGATCGCCTGCTTGCCCAGGATCACCAGCGCGGGCTGCTCATGTCGCACCACGGCAGACAGCAGCTTGGCGACGGCCAGCGGTTGCAACACGGCGTCGGTCTGCACCAGCACGCCCCGGTCGGCGCCAATCGCCAGCGCCGTGCGCAGTGTTTCCTGCGACGGCGCCGTGCCGCACGACACGGCGACCACTTCTGCCGCCACGCCCTGCTCTTTCATGCGCACCGCTGCCTCGACGGCGATTTCATCGAACGGGTTCATCGACATTTTGACGTTGCCGATGTCCACGCCGCTCTGGTCGGCCTTGACGCGCACGTTGACGTTGTAGTCAACCACGCGCTTGACCGCGGCTATTACCTTCATGCGAACACTCCTGGATCAAGGAATCAATGCGCCCCCGCGCCTGCGAAACGCGCGACGGGCAGGGAAAAGAAGGGGATCAGGCGGCACGGCACGCGGCCACCTGCAAATCCAGCAGTACGGCATCGACTCCGTCCTGGCGCGGCGGGCCGGCGTGGACGTCAACGGTCCAATGGAACTGCTGGAGCGCTTCGGCTCCATCCGCCAACCGCCCGGCGATCACGGCGATCTGCGTCAACCCCACGCAAGACACCGTGACCCGGGCCGCATCGCGCCGCACGAACACGTTCAACACTTGCACGGGCTCGCCCAGCAAGCGGGATTGGAAGGCGATGTCACCGGGGAAAGTCGTGGCCACGCCAGGCAGCAGGACAACCTCCATGCCCGCCCCGTGCAACGCCACGCCTTGCCCCGTCAGCACGACCGATACGCGGTCATAGCCGGGAAAGCGCGAATACGGGCCGTCGCGGGCGATGTCCGCGATGCTGACGCGCCAGCGCGCGGCCGCTGCATCAGCATCCCTTGCCACTGTCCGGGTGACGCCGCCGCCGTTCTTCCACGGTTCGGCTGGCAACGCCTGCCAATCCGCCAGAGTCAGATGCATCGGATCACGAGACGGCGCCAAGGCCGTACTTGCCGGTGAGCAACGCGCCGCTTTCAAAGCGACCGATGTCGTAGGGCTTGAGCGAGACGTCGGTCGGCAGCCCCAGCGCTTCCTGGGCCAGCACTCGGCCGACCGTCGGCGACAACTTGAAGCCATGGCCCGAAAAGCCGAAGCCCACGATCAACCCCTGCACGCCAGGCACACGGCCCAGCACGGGGTTCCAGTCGGGCGTCACGTCGTACACGCCGGTCCAGGACGACGCCAAGCCGGCCGTCTCATAGGCGGGAAAGCGCGCAGCCACCTGTTCGCCCACTTCCACCACGTAGTCCAGTGGGATGTCGCCCTGCTCGGCATCGCTCTTTTGCAGGGCTTCGCCCACGATGCCTTCGCTCACCAGCATCTGGTTGCCGCCATAACTGCGGCAATACAGCATGCCCGGCGAAGCCAGGTCTTTGTAGACGGGCATGGCATATGTGTAGGGCGCGGCCTCGCATTCCAGCGCCAGCACGGCATGGCGCTCGGGCACGACGGGCATTGCCACGCCGGTCCAGGCCGCCAGTTCCGATGTCCAGATGTTCTGGGTGCTGATCACCAGCGGGCTGGCGTAATCGCCTTCGGACGTGGACACGCCCACCACGCGGCCATTTTCAACCAGCAGTTTCTTGACGTCGACGTTTTCGCGGATGGTCACGCCACGCCGGCGCGCGCCGCGCGCAAAGCTGGTGGCCACCAGATAGGCGTCGGCAAAACCGGCGTCCGGTTCAAAGCCGATCAGCGCGGCATCGTCGAACGACGCGATGGGCAGCAGCTCGCGCGCCTGGGCGGCATTCAGCAGTTCCAGCGCAATGCCTTGCGCCCGTTGTTGGTCCAGCGCGCTGCGCAAGGGTTCCAGCTTGTCGTTGTCGGCTGCGCTGATCAGGTAGCCGCACTTGACCAGGCCACAAGAGGCCTCGTCGTCACCCACGTAGCTGGCAAAGTTGTTGAAGACATTCCAGGACCGCTGGGCCAGCTCCACGTTCTCGCGCACCGAATAATGCGTGCGCAAGATTCCGGAAGACTGCGAAGTCGTGCCCGCGCCGATCGTGGCGCGGTCCAGCACCAGCACGCGCTTGGCGCCCAGCTCAGCCAGGTGGAAAGCCACGGAACTGCCGATCACGCCGGCACCAATCACGATCACGTCAAAACTTTTCACGAGCAAGGCTCCAAGGACAAGTGCCGCGAGTGTGAGCCTGCCCTTTCCAGACCACCGCAATATAAGCGCCGCGAATACTGAATAAAGCCGCCGCTGAAAATCCGTCGTCCGCGATGGATTGCTTAAGCGTGACGAATGTTGACCATCGCCGCTTCTTATATTCACGCCGTCACGCGGCGGCCGGGCGACAGTCTGGCTTGCCGCACCCCAGAGTGCCGGCGACATGACATCTATCAGTCAATCTACATTCAAGTAGGGGAAAAATATGAACATGACTCGCCGCGCCATGCTGGTGCGCTCCGCAGCCCTTGCGGGCGCCAGCGCCCTGGGGTTTCCCATGATCGGCCGCGCCGCCACGGCGTCCTACACCTATGGCGGCTCTGCCTGGCTAGGCCATTATTCGGCCTATATCGCCATGAAGACGGGGCTGTTCGCCAAACAGGGCCTGGACATCAAGTGGCAGAGCTTCGCCACGTCGTCCGACCGCATGAGCGCCGTGATGGCCGGCAATATCGATCTGGCCGGCACCGGCGTGGTGTCGTCACTGGCCCTGATGGCGGCGGGTGCGCGCCAGTTCCAGGTGATCGCCACGCCCAACAACTTCGGCCGCGCCGAAGGCGTGCTGGTGCGCGAAGACGTCAAGTCGGTCGCCGACCTCAAGGGCAAGAAAATCGGCGTGACCTATGCGTCCAGCGCCCATGTGCTGCTGCTGGACGTGCTGCGCCAGGCTGGCCTGGACCCCGACCGCGACGTATCCATCATCAATCTGCCGGCCACCAACCTGCTGTCCGCCTACCAGGGCAAGCAGGTCGACGCGGCGGTCGCCTGGACGCCGGCATTCGACCGCATCAAGGCCGTGCCGGGCACGCACGTGCTGCTGGACGACACGGCGTTCTCGCTCTACAAGCAGTACGCCATCACCCCCGGGCCGGACGTGCTGCTGACGCACGCCAAGCTGGGCCGCGAGAACCCGGAAGCCGTGAAGCAATTCCTGCGCGCCGTCTTCCAGGCCAACGCCATGCTGACGGAGCAACCCGAGGAAGCTGCCGGGGTGCTGCTGGAACTGACCGGCTTGTCGAAGGACGAACAACTGGCCGTCATCAAGCAGACGCAGTGGTATTCCGCCGCGGACCAGAAGGCGTTGATGGTGGACCCGGGCAACTTCGTCGCGGGCATGCAGCAATTGGCCGAAATGCTCGTGTCGCTCAAGCAGATCGACAAGGCTCCCCAGGTCAAGGACTGGGTCCAGGCCAAGTACCTGTAAGCACGGAACCGTTCGTCCATGTCCAAGCGTTCGTCTTCAAGGGAAACACGGCTGATCTGGGTCAGCGTGTTGTCGCTTCTGAGTTTTCTGTTGCTGTGGGAAGGCCTGTGCCGCGCTGGCGCGGTCGATCCCATCTTCCTGCCCGCGCCGTCCCAGGTCCTGGCGCGGGCGCTATCGCTGTCTGACCAGGGCACGCTGTTCTACAACGTGCTGGCCTCCACGCGCCGCGTGATGGTGGGCTTTCTGGCGGCGGTTGCCGTGGCCATTCCGCTGGGCATCCTGCTGGGCACCTCCAAGGTGGCGCGGGCGGTGTTCGACCCCATCATTTCCTTCCTGCGCCCGCTGCCATCCATGAGCTGGATACCGCTGTCGCTGCTGTGGTTCGGCATCACCGAAACGCAGAAGTACAGCATTGTGTTCATGGGGTCGTTCGTGCCGGCGCTGCTGTATGTGATGGAAGCGTCGCGCAGCATCGACCCGGTGCTGGTGCGGGCGGCACGCAATCTGGGCGCCAACCGCTGGCAGGTCATGCGCGAGGTGCTGTTCCCTGGCTGCCTGCCGCAGATCCTGTCAGGCATGAAGATCATCCTGGGCCTGTCCTGGACCTGTGTGATTTCAGCCGAGCTGGTGGCGTCCAAGGAAGGCCTGGGTTTCATGATCATGAACGGCAAGGAATTCTTCCAGACCGACACCGTGGTGCTGGGCATGGTCCTGATCAGCTTCACCGTGTTGGTGACCGATCTGTGTTTGCGGCTTCTTGAACGATGGGTGCTGGCATGGCAACGATGAACGATACGATGATCCAGTTGTCCGGCGTGTCGAAAAGCTATGGCGACGTTGCCGTGCTGGACCGCGTGGACCTGGAGGTCAAGCGCGGCGAATTCCTGGTGCTGCTGGGCGCGTCCGGCTGCGGCAAGTCCACGTTGCTGAACCTGATGGCGGGCTTCATCACGCCCAATACCGGCACCATCGCCATCAACGGCCGCACCGTCACCGACGTGACGGCAGCCTGCGGCATGGTGTTCCAGCAGTACGCATTGTTTCCCTGGCGCACGGTGCAGGAAAACGTGGAATTCGGCTTGAAGATGCGCGGCATGTCCAAGCAGGAACGCGCGCCCATCGCCCGCAAGTACATCGAGATGGTGGGCTTGAAGGCGGCGGCCGAAAAGTACCCGCATGCGTTGTCGGGCGGCATGAAGCAGCGGGTGTCGATTGCGCGCGTGCTGGCCAATGATCCGGACGTGATGTTGTTCGACGAACCCTTTGCCGCGCTGGACGCCATGACGCGCCAGGTGTTGCAGGACCAGTTGCTGTCGATCTACGAGCAAAGCGGCAAGACGATCGTCTTCATCACGCACTCGATCGACGAAGCCCTGACCTTGTCCACGCGCATGGCCGTGATGGGTTCCAAGCCCGGCCGCATCGTGCAAGACATCCACAACGACCTGCCGCATCCACGCAGCGCGGACGTGCAGCTGTCACCGCGTTTTGTGGAGCTGAAGCGGTCCATCTGGGAGCGTGTGCAGGAAGAAGTCACGCGCAGCATGGAACTGGCAAGCGAATAGGATTACGGGCTCTTGCGTATCACGCCAACCGTGATGTCGAAGCTGGGAATCTTGTGCCATTGGTCGCGTGGATAGCTTGGCGTCTCCACGCCCATCCCGATCTCGTAGGCCACGCCGTCCGGCCCACCCTTCCAGAAAAAGGGCTTGCCGCTGCTCCATCCGCAACAGACGAATGTCAGTGGGGGCATGCCGAACGCCTGGCCCAGATAGGCTTCCATCGCCACGGCGTCGGCACCGCTGACGCGGTAGCGGGCATCCATGGGTTGGATGTAGGAATCATCGTCCTGCTCGCAGCCCAGGTATTGAACATAGTCCGGTTTCTTGCCCAGGGTCTGAAGGAAATCCTGGCATGGCGTATCAGGGCGGGCCAGGCCAGCGGCGCGGCCATGCGCTTGCCAGTCGGCCAGGGATTGGGCTGGGGTCTGTGCTGGGGTCTGGGCTGGGGTCTGGGCTGGGGATTGGGCCGGGCTCAACGCCTCTGCGCGTGCCGTGCCCGCCAACACCAAAAGATACCAGGGCAGCAGCACCGCGCTGCCCAAGCGCGACATCAGATTCATGGCTGACTCGATTGTTGCTGCCACGGGCCCGTGCTGCGCCCTTCTTCGGCCAGGAATTCCACCAGCGTCGGCAGGGAAGCATCCATGGGCCGGTTGGCGTGGATGCGCATGACGTAGCCCCACGATCCCGGCATCCGCAACTGCGGCATCAACGCCACCAGCCGTCCGCTGGCCAGGTCTTCATCGATCAAGGGCGCCCGGCCCAACGCAATGCCGACGCCGGCCGCCGCCGCGGCCACGACGGTGCTTAGTCCGCTCAGCACCATGGGCTCTTGCCCGTCCGATTCGGCCAGGCCCAGCCGTGGGCGCCAGGTCCGCCAATCGGTCTCGGGGCTATCGATGTGCTTTTCCTCCAGCCAGCGATGGCGCAGGAACACACGCGGGTCGCCACGATCCGCCTCGGCGATCAGCGTGGGGCTGCACACGGGCACGACGGTTTCGGTCATCAGGGGAATGTCGCCATGCGCGGCCAGGTGCGGCCCGTGCGCGCGCACATGCAGAAAGGCCAGATCAATGTCCTGACTCTTCCAGGCGGGGTCTTGGCTGGCATGCAGGTACACCTGCACGCCAATGTCGGGATGCAGTTCGATGAAGCGGCCGATGCGCGGCGCCAGCCACAAAGCGGCCAGCGACGGATTGGCCGACACGTTCAGTGTGTAGCGCCGGCGGCCGCGTGCCGTGGCCCTTGCATGGCGGCAGGCGGTCTCCAAAAGGGTCAAGGCCTGTTGTACGGAAGCCAGCAAATCCGCCCCCGCTTCGGTGGTTTCGGCGCGGCGCACGGTGCCGCCGCGCCGCAGCAGCGAAACCCCCAGGTCGGTTTCCAGCGCGCGCAGCTGATGGCTCACGGCGCTCTTGGTCACGTGTAATTCCACGGCGGCGCGGCTCAGGCTGCCCAACCGGGCAACGGCTTCAAAGGCACGCAAGGCGGCCAGCGGTGGTGTATGGTTGGGGAGATCGGCCATGGGTTGAGTTTATCTCAACCCATGATTGAAAAACTATCGCTTTCGTAGGGCGTGCGGATCAGTGACCATGCAAGTTCTGGATGGAGCATTGATATGTATTTCGACTCTCGATTGTGGCAGTTGACCGCGGGGCTGCGTGCCAGCATGGCGGGCGGCATCTTCCTGGGCCTGCTGGCCCTGGCGGCAGGCATTGCCCGCTACGTTTTCCTGGGCCAGTTGCTGGCCCGCGTGTTCGACGGCGCCCCCTGGCAGGACTGGCTCGCCCCCGCCCTGTGCGTCGGGGCGATGGTGCTGCTGCGCGCGCTCTTCGATCACTGGCGCACGGTGCAGGCCAACCGCACGTCCGCCGCCATCCAGCAAACGCTGCGCGGCAAACTGTATGACCGCATCGTGGCGTTGGGACCGGCCTGGTTCGCCAACCAGCGCACCGGCGGCGTCATGTTGACGGTGGTGGACGGCGTTGAGCAATTGCAGACCTTCTTTGGCCAATATCTGCCACAGGTCGCGATCGCAGCCGCGGCGCCCTTCGCCATTTTTGCCGTGATCGCGTTTTGGGACGTGCCCACCGCGCTGGTCTTCCTTGTCGCGGCACTGTTCGCGCTGTTCGGCCCGATGGCGGTACACATGCTGGACCGCCGCGCCAGCCAGGCGCGCACCCGTTCGCTGAACGCCTTCGGTGAAGATTTCCTGGACGCGGTGCAAGGCCTGCCCACCCTGAAATCCTATGGCCAGGGCAAGGCCTGGGGCCGCCGGCTGGCCGCCAAGGCCCGCAGCCTGTCGGACAACACGTTCTGGGTGCTGTCGGTGAGCCTGTTGACGCGCGGCATCAGCGACCTGGGTGTGGCATTGGGCGCGGCGCTGGCCTTGACGTTGGGCGCCTGGCGCGTGGCATCGGGCGACATGAGCGTCGAAGCGCTGCTGATCGTGCTGATGGCGGGTACCGAGATCTTCCGCCCGCTGCGCGACCTGCGCTCGGTGTTGCATCGCGGCATGCTGGGCCAATCGGCGGCAGTCAGCATCCATGCCTTGATGGATGCGCAACCGTTGACGCCGGCCCCGGACGCACGCGCCTCGGGGGCCGCGCCTGCCCGCTTGTCCCCGACCATCGAATTCGACAACGTGGCGTTCTCCTACACGCCCGAACGCCCCGCCCATCAAGGCCTGGCGTTCCGCATCGCGGCGGGTGAACGGGTCGGCATCGTGGGCCCCAGCGGCGCTGGCAAGTCCACCATCGTGCGCCTGCTGCTACGCGAATGCGTGCCGCAATCGGGCAGCATCCGGGTGGGTGGCCATGACGTCAATACGCTGGACACGCAGACCCTGCTGTCGCACATCGCGCTGGTCAGCCAGGACATCACGCTGTTCCACGGCACCATCGACGACAACCTGCGGTTGGGCCGCCCTGACGCCACCCACGAACAGGTGCGCGCCGCCGCCCGCGCCGCCAATATCGACGATTTCATCATGGCATTGCCGGATGGCTACGCCACCCGCATCGGTGAACGCGGCCTGCAATTGTCGGGCGGCCAGCGCCAGCGCGTGGCGATTGCCCGCGCGTTGTTGCGCGACGCGCCGATCTTGATCCTGGACGAAGCGCTGTCCTCCGTCGACACCGAAAACGAGGCCCTGATCCAGCAGGCGCTGGACCGCCTGATGGCGGGCCGCACAACGCTGATCCTGGCCCATCGGCTGGCCAGCGTGATTGGCGCCGACCGCAGTTTGGTGCTGGACCAGGGCCGGGTCGTTGAAGCTGGACCGCACGCGGAACTGATGGCCGGGCGCGGCCTGTACTACCGTCTGATGCATGAGCAGGCCGCCGCCCATCAGAACCCGTCGGCCAGCTCATCCGCGCCGGCCCAGGCAAGCACGGCAAGCGCGCCCCCACAAGACGCGCCGCAAGCGGCGTCCGACGCCAAGCAAGGCCCGGCACTGCGGTCGCTGGACGACGACGCCGAACAAGTGGGCTGGCGTGCCACCCTGGGCACGCTGCTGTCCGTCGTGCGCCCATGGCGCGGCACCCTGACCGCCACCATCTTGCTGGGCGTGGCGCGCGTGGCCGCGTTCATCGGCGTGGGCGTCTTCAGCGCACTGATCGTGGCTGCGATCCGTGATGGCAAGGATGTTTCCGGCCTGATCGTGGGCCTGCTGATTGCCGCCCCCCTGGCCGCGCTGTTCCACTGGCTGGAATCGTGGCTGGCCCATGCGATGGCCTACCAACTGCTGGCCGACATGCGGGTCAAGCTTTACGACAAGCTGGAGCGCCTGGCGCCCGCCTATCTGCTGCAACGCCGTTCTGGCGATCTGGTGGCGCTGGCGACGCAAGACGTGGAAATGGTGGAGTACTTCTACGCGCACACCATCGCGCCCGCCATCGTGTCGGTGCTGGTGCCGTTGTCGGTGCTGGGTTTCCTGGGCGTGTATAGCTGGCCCGTGGCGCTGGCACTGCTGCCCTTCCTGGCCTATGCGCTGGTCTCGCCGGTGCGTGGCCGCCGCCACGTCGATGCCCTGGGCGACAAAGCCCGCCACGCCTTGGGCGAAATGAGCGCCCACACCACCGACACCATTCAGGGTCTGGCCGACCTGACTGCTTTCCAGGCCACTGGCCGCCGCCGCGATCAGTTCCTGAAAGTGGCCGACCAATACCGCATCCGCCGCCTGGACATCCTGCGCGACCTGTCCCGGCAAACGGCCTGGTTTGAAGTGGCGATGGGCTTGGGTGGGCTGGCCGTCGCTGTCGTCGGCGCCTTGCAGGTATCGGCCGGTGCGCTGTCAGCCAGCATGCTGCCGCTGCTGGTGCTGATTGCCCTGGCCACCTTCCTGCCCGTGTCCGAGATCTCGCAAGTCAGCCGCCAACTGGCCGACACCATCGCGGCCACGCGCCGCCTGCATGTCGTCGCCAACGAACCCGAGCCCGTGATCGACGGCCCGCTGGCGCCGCCCGTGGCCACGCACGGCCTGTCGCTGGCGTTTGAACACGTCAGCTTTGCCTACCCGGGCAAGCAGGAAGACACCTTGAAGGACCTGAGCTTCAAGGCGCCTGCGGGCACGACGGTGGCGGTGGTGGGCGCCTCCGGCGCTGGCAAGAGCACGGTCGCCAGCCTGTTGCTGCGCTTTTGGGATCCCCGCCTGGGCGTGGTGAAGCTGGATGGCGTGGACGTGCGCCAGCTGCAACTGGACGGCTTGCGCGAACGTGTGGCCTTGGTCACGCAGGACACGTATCTGTTCAACGACACGCTGGAAGGCAATATCCGGTTGGCGCGTCCCGAAGCCACGCCCGAGGAACTGGCCCGCGCGCTGGATCAGGCGGCGCTGACGGACTTCGTGAAAACACTACCCGAAGGGCTGGCGACGCCAGTTGGCGAACGCGGCATGCAGTTGTCGGGCGGCCAGCGCCAGCGCATCTCGATCGCGCGGGCCTTTCTGAAGAACGCACCCGTGCTGATTCTGGACGAGGCGACCTCGCACCTGGACACCTTGTCCGAAATGCAGGTGCGGGGCGCGCTGGATACGTTGATGCGCCACCGCACCACGCTGGTGATCGCGCATCGGCTGTCCACCATCCGTGACGCCGACCTGATCCTGGTGCTGGAACACGGCACCCTGGCGGAGTCCGGCACGCACGACCAGTTGCTGAGAAAGCAAGGGGCCTATGCGCGCCTGGCCAGCCACCAGGGTGGCTACGCGGTCAATAGCGCAGCGTCTCTACCGACTTAGCGTTGGCGCGCACTTCGGCATCCGTGAACCAGACCCGCTTGTTGCCGAACTGGTTGTACAGGTCGAACTGGTCGCGGGTGTGAACGGACGCGGTGCCATCCGGGGCGACAAAACCGCTCTGCCCCGGCGCCACCACGTCCACCGCGCGCACGCCCTTGCCGTCGAACACCGTCATGTTGTTTTCGGTGCCGCGGTTCTGCGTGGCCGGATAGCTGAGCACGGCTTTGTCGTCCGCCTGCGGCACGCCCAGGAAGTTCTTGGGCGCGAACACCATCGGTGGCGCTGGAATGCGCCATGACGCGGGGTCCTGCCCATACGCCTTCTGCAAGGTCGCCAGCGCCTCGTCCAGCGCAGCCAGGCTGACGGCTTCCGGACGCTGCCCGTTGAAGAAATCGTATTGCTGCGGCACCCCGGCGTCCTTGCCAGCCAAGGCGTTGAACAATGCCTTGACGCCCACCGTCAGATTCACCGACCCCGTGGCGGGCGCGGCCGGCGTCGGGTAGCCCGTGGCGCTATACCACTTGAAGAAATCGGCGGGCATCTCGTCGGCCAGGGTCGCCTTCAACATGGCGCGCAGCCAGGCATCCATCACGGCCGGGCCGGCGTTGTCGTAGTAGCCCGACTGCTTGTCGCTGGTGCCCATGCCATCCCAGGATGCCAGCCCCGCGACCAGGCGCGCACGCGCATCGTCAGCCGGCAAGCCGGCCACCGCGCGTTGCAGGAACGGCAGAAAGTGGCGGCGGTTGACGTCGGCATAGCTGGTGGTGCGGATCAAGTCCCACATCTGCTGCGCACTGACCTTGCCGCCGTTGGCGGTCATCGCCTTCAGCCGCGTTTCGATCTCGGCGTAGCGATCGGCCTGGCCCCAGACGATGGCGAACAGGTCGGTCGAGGGATAGCCGCGCATGGGCTGGTTGTTCCAGTTGGCGATGAAGCCCTGGCGCGGGTTGTAGACCTGCGGATTGGTCGAGAACGGCAGCATGCCATCCCAATCCATTTCGCCGGTGCCGGGCACGGGCAGGCGCGGGTCGTGGCCAGGCTTGCGCTTGGGATAGAAGCCCGTGTGGGCATAGCCAATGTTGCCGCGATCATCGGCGTAGTACCAATTGATCGTCAGCGCATGGCGCGCGGCCTGCTGCTTCCATTGATCCCAGTTGCGCGACTGCGCCTTGTGCGTCCAGGCCATCAGCGATTGCAGCTCGTAGCCTTCCCAGGCGCGCGCCTTGGCGTAGGCCACGTGCTGCGTATCGTCGAACTTGGTGACGATGCCGTGCACCGTGCGATAGACGTCCATCAGGATGGGGGCTGCGCCCTTGACCTGGATAAGCTCGGTGCGCTTTTCCATCGTCTTCCATTCGCCATTGTGGAAGTACCGGGTGCGGTCGGCAGGGTCGAGCTTTTCGGCATAGATATCCACGTCGTCGCCAAAACCCGCGGTCGACCCCCAGGTCACGTGCGCGTTGTGGCCAAACAGGATGCTGGGATAGGCGAAGGGCGTATTGCCCACCACATCGAAGCCCGCGCCGTGCAGGCCGATGCCGTAGGTGTAGGCCGGGTTCCACCAGCCGAACTGCGGCCCGTTCAACAGGATGGAGCGCGCGTCCTTGGCATGATCTCGGCCCACGATCCACATATTGCTGGTGGTGGGAAAGCCTGCGATGCCGGGCTGGCCCGATTCCGCGAACTGAGCCAGCAGGCGCGCAGGCGCGGCGGCGGGCGCTTCATCCAGCACGCCGCGCGTTTGCGGGTCGCGCGCCACGCGCTCCAGCATGGGCGGCGTGCCGTCATAGCGCGGCAATGCGTAGGACAGTTTGGCCGGCGGATGCGCTGCGTCAGGCTGACCGGGCTGGTAGACCCCCTCTTCCTCGGGCACGGTCGTCGGCGCACGACTGTCGGTCATCCAGCGCAACTGGTTGAAGATCTGCATGGCGCGCGCATCGCCGTGCTTGTCCTTCAACGCAGTCAGCAGCGCCAGATTGTCGATCTCGCTGTTGGCGTCCGAAAAGCGGTTGGCCATGGTGCCCACGAACACCATCGCCACATCGTAGGGCGTCCAGTCGGACGGCTGGAACTGCAAGTCGTTGAATTCCTTCGGCATCAGGCTGCCGGGCTTGGCGCGCACTTGCGCGATCCAGGCGTTCATGCCGGCCGCGTAGCCGTCCAGGATCTGACGCTCGGAAGCCGGCAGCGCAGCCAATTGACGCTGGATGCGTTCGGGCGAGAAGTTGCCACGAATCGATTTGTCGAACGCCACCATTTTCTCGCCCAGCACTTCGGCCACGCGGCCCTGCGTGCTGCGGCGTGCCATCTCCATCTGGAACAGGCGGTCTTGCGCGACGGCATACCCATAGCCATAGAAAATGCCGTACACCGTGTTGGCATACACATGGGGCATGCCGTAATCGTCGCGGCGGATGGTCACTTGCCCACCTGCCGGCCGCAAGGCGCGGGCCTCGTCACCTTGAGGCGCGGCGGCGGCCGAGGAAGGTTGCGCGTGGACGGGGCCCACGCCCGCGCAGGCCGCCAGAATGGCGGCCAACAACAAATGCTGCTTCATGTGAATCTGTCTCCGAATTTATAGGCCGCGTCGCGATGCGAGTCTCGGACGCGGGGCGCGGCGCCTCTTGCGGGCACCGTCTTCGACCCATCATACGAATCGCCAAACTATAATTCCAATGCATTTATTTCATAGATTTAATGCGGTGGACACATGGATTTCCAGAAACTCAAACACTTGCTGGCGGTGGTCGAACACGGCACGTTTTCACGCGCGGCGGAAAAGGTGAATTTGTCGCAGCCCGCGCTCAGCCGCAGCATCCAGGCGCTGGAAGCGGAACTTGGCCTGCCGCTGCTGGACCGTGGCACGCGCAGCGTCCGCCTGACGCCATATGGCGCGTGCGTCGCGGAACGCGCCCGCCGCATGCGCTTCGAGGCGGCCGAACTGCTGCGCGAACTGAAGACACTGCATAGCGGCGAATCGGGCACGCTGACCATCGGCCTGAGCCCCGCGCCCGCGTCCCTGCTGCTGTCGCCCTTCCTGGCCCACATGGCCGCCAATCATCCCCATGTGCGCGTCGATGTCGAACTGGGCGCCACGGCAATGTTGCTGGACATGCTGCGCGGAGAACGCATCGACGCGATGGTCTGCGACGCCCGCATGTTGTATGACGCCGCCGATATCGAGACCCGCCCGCTCTCACCGTTGCGCGCCGGCATGGTGTGCCGCAAGGATCATCCCATCCTGGCGCACAAGCGCGTCGGCATCGAGCAGATCCGGCAGTACCCGGTCGCCTCCAGCACGCTCAGCCCCGAGGTATCGCTGCGCCTGGCCGAAACCCTGGGCCCGGGCGGCGCACCTGAATTGATGGTGACGACGCGCTGTGAAAACCTGGAGCCGCTGGTGAACCTGGCGCGGCATACCGACACGCTGCTGCTGGGCGTGATCTGCGTGACCCGCCGTGAACAGGAAGCGGGTTGGTTGGTGGAAGTGCCGATTCCGCCCGACCCGCAGCGCCAGGGCCACTATGTACTGGCCCGTCTGGCCGGCCGCACGCCGTTGACGGCGCAGGACGCGCTATATGCGTTCACCCAACAATGCTGGACGGAGTTCGCGGCATTCCGCCCCCGTTGAAAAAAACCCACACCGGCCGCGGCTGATGCGCGCGCCCGTTGATTCGCCTACATCACTTCTATAGAATCAGCAATACGGGCCTTTGCCCATTTCCTTTTTCGTCCACTCAAATCACCGACAGGGAGGCTGCATGATGATTCACCCCATGCCCAACGCCATCCCGCGCGTGTCCCCGCGACGCCATTAAGTCGTCGCCCGCGCGGAGCCATCGCTAGACCGTTACCTAGCGACTGGTCCTCCGTGCCTGCTCACAACCTCTGAACGCAGTCGCCGGTGCCCATGGGCACTTGGCTTGTCATCCCCTCTTTCCTCACAAGGACATCCTGGCGTGTCTTGTGCCGCCAGGCCATTGTTATGGCTAGAAAAAAAATAGATTTTCGAGGACAGGCTTTCAAAGACGTCCTGGGCTTTACCTTCCGGCATTGGGGCTTGCAGCCCTGGCGCACCCTGGTCATCGTGCTGCTGGCGCTGTTGTCGGCCGTGGCGGATGTGCTGACACCGATGTACGCCGGCCGCCTGGTCGACGCCGTGGCTTCCGGATCCAGCGGCAACGAACTGGCCTGGAGCGCTGCCATCACCGCCTTCTGGCTGCTGGTGGCGCTGGGCGTGGGCGGCACCTTGCTGCGCCAGGCCGTGTTCCAGAACATCATCACCTTCACGTTGAAGATGATGAACGGCATGGTGTCGCACGCCTTCTACCGCGTGCAGCGCTTTTCCACCGACTGGCACGCCAACAGCTTCGCCGGGTCGACCGTGCGCAAGATCACGCGCGGCATGTGGGCCGTGGACATCTTGAATGACACGTTGCTGGTGGCGCTCTTGCCATCAATCGTGATGCTGGTGGGCGCCACGGCCTTGCTGGGCGCGCACTGGCCGCTGATGGGGCTGGTGGTGGGCCTGGGTTCGGTGCTGTACATCGCCGTCACCGCCGCCTTGTCGCTGGGCTTCGTGGCGCCCGCCGCGCGCCTGGGCAATGCCTGGGACACGCGCATGGGCGGTGCGCTGGCAGACGCCGTGAGCTGCAACGCGGTGGTCAAGGCATTCGGCGCTGAATCGCGCGAGGAAGCGCGCCTGGACCGCGTGGTCAGCAAGTGGCGGCACCGCACGCGCCGCACCTGGGTCCGCGCCACATTGAACGGCGGCATCCAGGGCGCGATGCTGGTGGCGATGCAAGCCGCCATCCTGGGCGCGTCGCTGCTGCTGTGGTCGCGCAACCAGGCCAGCGTGGGCGACATCACCTTCACGTTGACGATGTTCTTCATGTTGCAAGGCTATCTGCGCGACGTGGGCATGCACATCCGGAATCTGCAACGCTCGGTCAACGACATGGAAGAACTGGTGGCGATGGAACGGCAACCCCTGGGGGTGGCCGACCGCGCGGGCGCCGGCCCGATCCACATCACGGCGGGTGAAATCCGCTTTGAGGACGTGACGTTCCGCTATGGCTCGCACAACACGGCGTTATACGACAAATTCTCCGCGCGCATCGCGCCGGGCGAGCGCGTCGGGCTGGTGGGGCATTCGGGCTCGGGCAAGACCACGTTCATCAAGCTGATCCAGCGCCTGTATGACGTCAATGACGGCCGCATCACCATCGACGGGCAGGACATCGCCCAGGTGAAGCAGGCGTCGCTGCGTAGCCAGATCGCCATCGTGCAGCAGGATCCGGTGCTGTTCCACCGCACCCTGGCGGAGAACATCGCCTATGCCCGTCCCGGCGCCACGCAAGCCGAGATCGAGCAGGCCGCCCGGCTGGCCAGCGCGCATGATTTCATCATGACGCTGCCCAAGGGCTACGACACGCTGGTGGGCGAGCGCGGCGTGAAGCTGTCGGGTGGCGAACGCCAGCGCGTGGCGATTGCCCGGGCCTTCCTGGCGGATTCGCCCATCCTGATCCTGGACGAAGCCACCTCCAGCCTGGACAGTGAAAGCGAAGTGCTGATCCAGCAAGCGATGGATCGCCTGATGGAAGGCCGCACCACCTTGGTGGTGGCGCACCGCCTGTCGACCGTGCGTGCGCTGGACCGTCTGCTGGTGATGGACCATGGCCGCATCATTGAAGAAGGCAGCCACGATGCGTTGATCCGCCTGAAGGGCGGTCTGTACCGGCGCCTGTTCGAGCGCCAGGCCCTGGAATTGACCAAGGGCTTGACGGCCGCCGAGCTACTGCAAGACGGCGCCACGCCGCCGCCCGCCAAGGAGGAAGACGTGGACGAAGGCAGCTACGCTTTCGGCAAGTGACCCAACGCGCCCCGCCTCAGGCGGGGCGCTGGGCGAACGTCAGGCGCAGGCCGAAACCGATCAGCGCGGTGCCGAAAACCAGGCTTTGCACTTTTTGCGCACGGGGGTTGGCCGACATCCAGCGGCCCACTGCCCCGCCTGCCAGCGCGCAGGCAACGTCGAACGCCAACCCCAGGCCAACCAGAATCACCCCCAACACCGCGAATTGCTGGCCGATCGGCCCATGGGCCGGCGACACGAATTGCGGCAACAGCACCGAGCAGAACAGCAAAGCCTTGGGGTTGAGCACGTTGGTCAGCACCCCACTCAGCAACGCCCCGCCCAGGCCCGGCCCGCGCGGCGCGTCCTGGCCAGAGGGGTCGACGGTAACGGGTCCGGCGCGCAGCAAGCGCACGCCCAGCCACACCAGATAGCACCCCCCCACCGTGCGCGCGGCGTCGAACGCCCAGGGATGAGTCTTGAACAAGGCTGCCAACCCCAACGCCGCCAATGTCACATGCGCGGCACGCGCGATGGCCAGCCCGACCGCAACCGCCAGGGCCTGGCCGCGCCCCCGCAACACGCCCGTCTCCAGCAACAGGATCATGTCCGGCCCGGGCACCACATACACAATCAACAAGGCCCCAAGAAACATCGCCATATCGGCCATAACCGCGCTCCCACGCATGCTGTGAAGGCGAACATTCTAGGAAAATCCAGCTGGCATGTGCTTGCGATTCATGCCAACCCGATTACTATGATTGGCATATTCGACTTCTCTTTAAATCAATTTTCTTAATTCATGCCAAAACACGACCTGGACGCTTACGACCGGCGAATTCTTGAGGCCTTGCAGCAGAACGGCCGCCTGACCAATGTGGAGCTTGCCGCACAGATTGGCCTGTCGCCTTCGCCCTGCCTGCGCCGCGTGCGCATGCTGGAAGACGCCGGCGTGATCCAGGGCTACGAGGCCCGGTTGGCCCCTGACGAAGTGGGCCTGGGCTTGACGGTGTTTGTCGGCGTCAAGGTGGAGCGGCACCACGAGCGCGACGCCGAGCAGTTCCGCAAGGAAGTCAGCGCGCTGCCCGAAGTGATTGCCGCGCATCTGGTCTCCGGCGAATCCGACTTCCTGCTGCAAGTGGTGGTGCCGGACCTGCGCGGTTATGAACGCTTCTTGCTGGGTACGCTGCTGAAGCTGCCGGGCGTGAAGGATATCCGCAGCAACTTCGCCATCCAGACGATCAAGCCCCAAAGCCCGCTGCCGCTGGACCATCTGGGCAAGTAGCGCTCGTGGTCCCTAGGACATGGCTGCCGCCGCCCGGTCCACGGCCGCCGAACGCCGTTCAAAGCGCGCCTGCGACATCGCCAGGTAGCGCTGGACCACCGCCGGCTCGGAAGTCGTCGGCGTGCCGCCCGGAAACGGCGGCTTGGGGTCGTATTCGATCTGCAACTGGATCAACTTGGCAACGTCGTCACCGCATAGCGCCGCCACCACCTTCAAGCCCATGTCGATGCCCGACGTGACACCGCCCGCCGTGTAGAGGTTGCCGTCCACGCACATGCGTTCGTCGCTGGGGATCGCGCCAAAGCGCGACAGCAGTTCACGCGCCCGCCAATGGCTGGACGCGCGCTTGCCGCGCAAGAGACCTGCCGCCCCAAGCAACAGCGACCCGGTGCAAATGCCGAACACGTATTGCGCGTCCAGGCCCTGCCGCCGCGTGAACGCCACCCAATCGGGGTCAACAATGGCATCATCCGTGCCCGGCCCGCCAGGCACGACCAGCAGATCGCATGCGGGCGCGGATTCCAGCGTCTGCGTGGGGACGAATTGCAGTCCGCGATCGCACCGTACCGGATCGCGCGTTTTTGCGACAAAATCCACGGTGAAGCCCGGCGCGTTCGCCAGGACTTCATAGGGGCCGGTCATATCCAATTGGGTCAACCCGTCGAACAAGAGAAAATTCACATGCATGACGATGCTCCTTCAAGAACGCCAGCGTCCAGCATAGGCGGACGCGCCCGATCCATTGCGCCACAACAGGCCGAAAGTGCGCCACAACGCATTTTGTTCGTGCTGTTCGACGGATTCCAGCCCCTGGATCTGGCCGGCCCCTGGCAGGCGTTCAGTTCGGCCAACGAGGAAGCCGGCAAGGCGCTTTACCAATTGCGCACGATTGCCGCCACGCCGGTTATCAGCACCTGGGAACAGGGGTTGCGCATGCAGGTCGACACCACCTTTGAAGAGGATGGCGATGCGCCGGTGGACATGCTGCTGGTGCCCGGCGGCCCCGGCGTGGACCGCGCCAGCGCCCATGCGGAAACCCGGGCGTGGCTGCGCCGCCGCGACGCCGGGACCCCGCGCACTTGCAGCGTCTGTACCGGTGCTTTCGTACTGGCCGCGGCGGATCTGCTGAACGGCCGCGCCGTCACCACCCATTGGCGATCGGCCGATCGGTTACGCCTGATGTATCCCGCCCTGCGCGTGCAGGACGACCGCATCTTCGTGGAAAGCGGCAAGTACTGGACCTCGGCCGGCGTGACTGCCGGCATCGATCTGGCCCTGGCCTTGATCGAACGCGATCACGGCGCCACGCTGTCGCAACAGGTGGCACGCCGGCTCGTCGTGTTCATGCGCCGCGACGGCGACCAGCGCCAGTACAGCCAGACGCTGCGCCTGCAAGACCGCGTGGCCGCGCCGTTCCGCGATCTGGTCGAGAAGATCGAGGCCCGGCTGTCGGCGCGTTGGTCGGTGGACGACATGGCGGATGCCTGCCATATGTCGCGCCGCACCTTCCAACGCAAATTCGCAGCGCATTTCGGCGTGCCGCCCACCGAAGTATTGCGGCGTCTGCGTGAAGAACGCGCCAGCGCGCTGCAAAGCGCCGGCAGGATGTCCCGCAAGACGGTGGAACAACACGTGGGACCGCTACACAAAAGGCCGGCCCCCTGACATGCCGATCATCGACAGCCTCTAGCCGGCCAGGCCCACGGACATGCCGCCGCACACATACAGCAACTGCCCGGTGATGAAGCCGGCGCGCTTGTCCAGGAACATCGCGACGCTGTGCGCCACCTCGTCCGGCTTCCCTACCCGGCCCACGGGGATGGACGCTTCCAACGCCAGCGTCTTGGGCTGCCCCGGCGGATTCGACTGATTGAACAATTCAGTCGCGATCGGCCCTGGCGACACGGTGTTCACCGTGATCCCATCGGCGGCCAGCTCCAGCGCCCAGGTGCGCGTCATGCCGGCCAGCCCCGCCTTGGATGCCCCGTAGACCGAACGCCCCCCCTTGCCCAAGGCCGCGCGGCTGCCGATGTTGACCACGCGCCCATAGCCCGCCTGCCGCATGCCCGGCAGCAGTGCCTGCATCAGCAGCACGGGTGCGGTGATGTTCAGGGCCATCGTGCGCTGCAAGTCCGCTTCGGACACGTCTTCGATATTGGCGACCTGGATCATCCCCGCGTTGTTGACCAGGTGCAGCACGGGCAATTCGGCCGCCAGCTCGCGCGCGGCCGAACGGGTCGCCTGCGCATCACCCAGGTCCACCGAACGGAAGGTCTCGCCGGGCAGGATCTCGTCGGGCGCCCGGCGGCTGAAATTGACGACCTGATAGCCGTCCGTGAGCAGACGCGCCACGATGGCGCGTCCTATGCCCCGGCTACCGCCGGTGACGAGAGCGATGGGAGCGTTCATTGCGCAGTGATTCCTTTGTCTTTGATGAGTCCGCCCCATTTCTTGCGCTCGTCGCGCTCGAAGGCGGCCAGGTCGTCACCGAAAAGCGTACCGGGTTTGGCGCCCATCGTGGCGAAGTTGGTGGCGATGACCTGGCTTTGCAAGCCGCTGCGGGCGGCATCGATCAGTTGCTTGACCACCGGGGCCGGCGTATTGCGCGGCGCGTACAGGGCGAACCATGCCGTCACGTCAAACCCGGGCAAACCGGATTCGGCGACCGTGGGCAGGTTCGGCACCGACGGATCACGCTGGGCCGACGTGACCGCCACGCCGCGCACCAGATGGCCGTCCTTGATCTGCGCCAGGGCGCCCGGCAGGTTGTCGAACAGCAAGTCCACCTGCCCGCCCGCCACGGCCGGCAACGATGCGGACGTGCCTTTGAACGGCACATGCAGCATGGTCACGCCGGACATCGCCTCGAAATACGCCCCCGTCAAGTGGACGGACGAGCCGATGCCCGGCGAAGCGTAGGTCAGCTTCTTGTCCGGCGACTGCTTGGCAGCCTTGATGACGTCGGCCACCGTCTTGTAGGGTGACTTGGCGCTGACCGCGATCACGTTCGGCGTGGTGGATACCAGCGCGATCGGCACCAGGTCGCGTTCGGGGTCGAACGCCATGTTGCTGTAGAGGAACTGGTTGATGGTCTGCGTGCCGATCGTGCCCAGGCCCAGCGTATAGCCGTCCGCCTTCGCGCGAGCCACGTAGGCCATGCCGATGTTGCCGCCCGCGCCGGGCTTGTTTTCCACCAGGACGGTCTGCTTCAGGCCGGGTTGCAGCGCGTTGGCGATGGCGCGGCCGAAGATGTCGGCGCCCCCACCCGGCGGGTACGGCACGACAACGGTGACGGGGTGGTCGGGATAGCCGGCGGCATGGGCCACGGGTAAGGCCAGTACTGCCAGGGTGGCGGCGGCCAGGCAACGCCACCCGGCGCGCGGGTGCACGAATTGCATCATGGATTTGTCTCCTATCGAACCCGCTGGTTGCGGGTTTCTTCTTAAGGCGTGTGGATACTCAAAGTACGTAAATACGTACTATAGTTATAAAAACACAGAAAACCGAAAGGAGACAAGCAAATGAAACGCTGGACGCAACGCCCCGAAGGATCCACCTGGGGCGACTTCGGGCCGGACGACGAGCTAGGCAGGCTGAACCTGCTGACGGAAGAAAAAGTGTTGCAGGCGGTGCGCGAAGTGCGCGCGGGCAAGGTGTTCTGCCTGTCGCTTCCGCTGGATCTGCCGGGCGGCAACGTGCTGAATCCGCGGCGCCACGCCCCCACGCTCAAACCCACTTTTCGCGAAGGCACGCCCTACCTGAACTTTGCGATGTCGCAGGTGCAGCCTGAAGCGATCGACGTGCTGTCAGACGACCAGGTCACGCTGTCCATGCAGTACTCCACGCAATGGGATGGCCTGTGCCACGTGGGCGCGCTGTTCGACATTCAGGGCGATGGCGAAGCCCGCCGCGTCTACTACAACGGCTTTGCCGCCGGGGTGGATGTGTTCGGCGGCGCCGACCCCGACACGTCCGGCAACGCCTGCTGCCCGCCTGGCGGCTCTTACGCGCGCAAACTCAGTGTCAGCCGCTATGCCGAAAAAGGCATGCAGGGCCGTGGCGTGCTGGTGGATCTGGCGCGTGCGTTCGGACCCGGCCGCACGCTGGTGGGCCATGCCCAACTGCAAGCCGCCATGCGCGAACAGAAGGTGGAACTGGAGCCGGGCGACATGCTGGTGCTGCGCACCGGTTTCGCGGAAAGCCTTGTCGCCATGAATGGCCAACCCGACCCGCACGCGCTTGAGCAGACCGGCGCCGTGCTGGATGGCGCCGATACCGCGTTGCTGGACTGGATCACCACCAGCGGCGTGGCCGCCATCTGCGCGGACAACTACGCGGTGGAGTCCTATCCCGCGCGTACCTCCGGGCCGGGCCATTCGATCCTGCCGCTGCATCACCATTGCCTGTTCAAACTGGGGGTGCCGCTGGCAGAGCTCTGGTATCTGAAGGATCTGGCGGATTGGTTGCACGCGCAGGGACGCAACCGCTTCCTGCTGACCGCGCCCCCCTTGAGGATGCCCGGCGCGGTGGGCTCCCCCGTTACCCCCATCGCCACGGTGTAAGCCATGACCTTGGCCCTATCGACTTTCAGCGGCCACCTGGACGCGCTGGCCGCCCGCCAACCCGATGCCACCCTGCTGATCGACCAGGATCAGCGCATCAGCGCGGCGCAACTACGGTCGCAAAGCCGGGCGCTGGCCGCCGGCTTGGCCCGCATCGGCGTGCGGCCGGGCCATCGCGTGGCCGTCTGGCTGCCCAATTGCGCGGCATGGGTGGAATCCTTTCTGGCCTGCGCGCACTTGGGCGCGCTGGTGCTGGCCGTCAACACCCGCTTTCGCGCGCTGGAAGCGGCCGACATCCTGGGCCGAGGACAGGCGGACTGGCTGCTGTTCCGGCCCGGTTTCAAGGGCATCGACTTCCAGGGCATCCTGGATGGCGTCGCGCCCGAACACCTGACGCGCCTGCAAGGCGTGGTCGCGCTGACCGAGGCGGATGAACCGTCCGCCACATCCATCCAGGGCAAGCCGGCCTACCGCTATGCCGACCTGCTGGCCGAGGCTTCCCCTGCGCCCGCCGCGCATGCCAACGCGGGCGTATTGTGTTTCACCACATCGGGCACCACCTCCAAACCCAAATTCGTGTTGCACGACCAGCAGACATTGCTGCGCCACGGCGCGGCGGTGGCCCAGGCCTATGGCTATGACGACAGCAGTTGCGTGCTGGCCAGCGCGCCCTTCTGCGGCGCATTCGGCTTTGCCACGCTGGTCGGGGGCCTGGCGCAAGGCGTGCCGGTGGTCTGCGCGCCCGTCTTCAATGCGGCGCAGTCGGCCGATGCCATCGCCCGCTACGCCGTCACGCATACCTATGCCAACAACGAGGCGCTGGTGGGCATGATGCAAGCCGCGCCCGCGGACGCTTTCGCCTCGGCGCGATTGTTCGGTTTCGCCAGCTTCACGCCCGCGCTGGACAACATGCTGGATCTGGCCCGCGAGGCCGGCGTGCCGCTGACAGGCCTGTACGGTTCCAGCGAACTGATCGCCCTGGTGGCAGGCCAACCGCGGGATCCCGCCGAAGGCGACGTCTCGGCGCAACACCTGCCCGGCGGCACCCTGGTCTACCCCGAGGCCCGCGTACGCGCCCGCGATCCCGCAACCGGCCAGGTGCTGCCGCACGGCCAGTCCGGCGAAATCGAAATCCTGTCGCCCAGCCTGATGCAGGGCTATCTGGACAACCCCGACGCCACCCGTGGGGCCACCACGGAAGATGGCTATTTCAAGACGGGCGATCTGGGCTACACGCTGACCCCGCGCCAGTTCGTATTCCAGACGCGCATGGGCGATTCGCTCCGCTTGTCCGGCTTTCTGGTGAATCCAGTCGAGATCGAGCAATTGATCGAAACCCTGCCCGGCGTGCGGGCCTGCCAGGTGGTGGGCGCCACCCGCCACGGCAAGACGGTGCCCTACGCCTTCGTGCTGCTGCAACCCGGCGCCACGGCCGACGCCACAGGCTGGACCGCCGCTTGCAAGGCAGCGATGGCCGGCTTCAAGGTGCCTGCGGGCTTTACCGCGCTGGACGCCTTTCCTTCCGTGGAAAGCGCCAACTCGGTCAAGATCCAGAAGCATCGGCTGCGTGAGATGGCGGAGGCTATGCTCTCGGACTCCGCCACCACGCCCTCGACACCCTGACCATGCCCGCCCGCAAGCTTTTCTCGCGCAGCCCCCAACCGCTTTATCTGCAAGCGGCGGCGCTGTTCCGCAGCCATATCCAGAACCGCACCTGGCGGCCGGGCCAACAGATCCCGCCGTTGGAATCGCTGATGGAAACCTATGGCATCTCGCGGGCGACCATCCGCCAGGCCTTCGGGCTGCTGGAGCAAGACGGGCTGATTCGGCGTTCGCGCGGATCGGGCACCTTCGTCAACGCTGAACTGCCAGAAACGCCGACGCTGCTGATTCCCAAGACCTGGGCCGAAACCGTGGAACTGAGCAATCAGCTGGGCACGGTGTCGCTGGTGGAGTCCAGCGCCGATTCTCCCCTGCCGGACACGCTGGGCATGCCGTGCGAGGCCGACCGCGGCGGGCTGTTCCAGTATCTGCGGCGCGTTCACACCACCGACGCCGGGCCGTTCTGCTATAGCGAGGTCTTCCTGGAAAGCGGCCTGTTCCGCAAGCACCGGGCGCGCATCCAGAAAAGCACGGTCGCGCCCGTGTTGGACCAGTTCTACGGCGCCCGCATCACGGAAGCGCGCCAAGTGCTGAATGTGATCGAAGCAGGCCAGGAATCCGCCGAATCCTTGCAGATTCCCGTGTCCTCGCCGGTTGCCGAGCTGCGCCGCTATGCCTGCATCGACGGTCGCGTGGTGTATTTCGCGCGGCTGGAATTCCCCTTCCGCAAGGTGCGGATGGAATTCGATCTACTGACCCAACGTTAATGGCCAGGCCACCGAGCCCGGCAGATCAAGGAGCCCAACCCGCCACGACACCACTTTAGCGGCCAGACCCCACACAGAGCGCGGCAGCACGCCATCCAAGCGCCAGCAGTTTCAGACAGATCCGGCACAAGAGGAGACAAACCATGGCTAACGCCAACATGCCCCGGATTTCATCGCATTGCCGCAGCACGCTTACCCGTTTTTTCGCCATCACCGCCATCGCCGCAGCCGCGGCGGCCACCGTCCATGCGCAGGCGCAACCCGCCGCCATCTCGGATGACGTCGTCCGGCTGGGCCTGATCCTGGACATGAGCGGCGTCTACGCCGACGTCACCGGCAAGGGCAGCGCCGTCGCCGCCGAAATGGCGATTGCCGACTTTGGCGGCACGGTGTTGGGCAAGAAGGTCGACCTGATGGTGGTGGATCATCAGAACAAGGCCGACATCGCCGCCGCCAAGGCGCGCGAATGGTACGACACCCAAAAGATGGACGCGATCATGGACGTGGCGGGGTCGGCGCCCGCGCTGGCCGTGTTGGAAGTGGCCCGCGAAAAGAAGAAGATCGTGGTCTTCAGCGGCCCCGGCACCGAACGCATCACCAACGATCTGTGCTCGCCCTATTCCGTGCACTACACCTATGACACCTGGTCTCTGGCCAACACCACGGCGCGTGCCACCGTCGAAAAAGGCGGCAAGACCTGGTACTTCCTGACGGCCGACTATGCGTTTGGCCACACCCTCCAAGCCTCGGCCACCGAGGTGGTCAAGGCCAACGGCGGCACGGTGCTGGGCGCCTCGCGCCATCCGTTGGGGTCAAGCGACTTCGCGTCCTATTTGCTGCAAGCCCAATCCAGCAAGGCCCAGATTGTCGGCCTGGCCAACGCGGGCGGCGATACGGTCAACGCGATCAAGGCCGCCAATGAATTCGGGCTGACCAAGGGCGGCCAGAAGATGGCCGGGTTGCTCTTGTATATCAACGACATCCACGCCATCGGCCTGGAAGCCGCCGCAGGGCTGACCCTGACCGAAGGTTTCTACTGGGACATGAATGACCAGACCCGCGCCTGGTCGCAGCGCTACTACGACAAGCTGAAGAAGATGCCCAACATGAGCCAGGCGGGCACCTATTCGTCGGTGATGCATTACTTGAAGGCCGTGCAAACGGCCGGCACCGATGAACCCACGGCCGTCATGAAGCAGATGAAGGCCATGCCCATCAACGACTTCTTCGCCACCAACGGCCGCATTCGCGAAGATGGCCGCATGGTGCACGACATGTACCTGTTTGAAGTCAAACAGCCGTCTGAATCCAAACGGCCGTGGGACTACTACAAACTGGTCGCGACGTTGCCAGGGGATCAGGCGTTCATGCCCTTGTCCAAGTCCACCTGCCCGCTGGTGAAGAAGTAGCCGCGCCCTGCCTCGACTAGCCGCGCAGCACGCGGTCCAGTTCCAGCACCGACTGGTACAGGACCCGGGTGCCGTCCAGCAACTGCGCGGGCTCTATCCATTCCTCGGGGCAGTGGCTGCGGCCATTCAGGCAGGGGATGAAGATCATGCCGATGGGGCCGGTGGGCGCCATGTACACGGCGTCATGGCCCGC
>NZ_CADIJX010000002.1 GCF_902859625.1 Achromobacter pestifer
GAGTCGTTCGAGACCAGGACGTTGATAGGTCGGGTGTGGAAGCGCAGTAATGCGTTAAGCTAACCGATACTAATTGCTCGTGAGGCTTGATCCTATAACACTGATGGTTATGACCTGGTGATATAGCGTTCCAAGTGTCGTTCAATACAAAATCTGGCTGCGCCGTCAGCAGCCAGCCAACACCAATTACACCCCCCTGTGCGTGATCATCGAGCTAGTCTCTGATTGCCACACGTTGTGTTTCTTCCAAGATTGGAGCAGTTGCCTCAACCGCAACCGCTCAACCAGTTACGCCTGACGACCATAGCAAGGTGGTACCACTCCTTCCCATCCCGAACAGGACAGTGAAACGCCTTCGCGCCGATGATAGTGGACGGACGTCTGTGAAAGTAGGTCATCGTCAGGCTTTTATTCCGCAAAACCCCACAGGTGATCCTGTGGGGTTTTGTCTTTGGGGCTTCGGATAGTGAAGTGCCCATCCAAGTGCCGAATTGAAGAACTCAGATGAAGTGCTTCATTGAAGTACTCGTATTGAATTCCATGAAGAAAACCCCTCGCGGCTGACGCCGCGAGGGGTTTTTTGTTTACTGGCGGCGTGCGATCAGGGCAGTTGACGGCGCAGCGCGGCGAAGAAGAGCTCGGATTGCAGGCGTTCGCTTTGAATTTGCGCGGCAACTTTACTGGCGATTTCGGTATTCACCGGCTTGAGCTGCCGCCCGGTTGATTGCGCCAATACCTGAGCCGTGCAGGCACGCTCCAGGAAGAACAGATCATCGTAGGCATAATCCAGGCGGTCGCCGCAGACCACGACGCCATGATTACCCAGAAACACGATGTCGGCGCCTTGCATGGCGTGCGCAATGCGTTCGCCTTCGCTGACATCCAGCGCCAGGCCGTTGTAGTGTTCGTCGATGGCAAGACGGCCATGGAAACGCATGGCATTTTGCGAGAGAGTCGTGTCCAAGCCGCGATCGGACGTTAGCGTCAACGCCGTGGCGTAGGGCATATGGGTGTGCAGGACACAGGCCTTGCCAGCGATACGGTGAATGGCGGCGTGGATGAACATGGCGGTGGGCTCAACTTCGTGGCGCCCAGCCAGCTTGTTGCCGTGGGAGTCGATCAGCACGATGTCGTCCGCCTGCACTTCATGCCACATCAGGCCGCGAGGGTTGAGCAGGAAATGATCCGGATCGCCTGGCAATGCCACACTGAAATGATTGCAGACGCCTTCGCCCAAGCCGTGCGCGGCGGCGGCCCGCAGCGCAAGGGCCAGATCCGAGCGAAGCGCGGCAACGGGTTCTGCGTGGAAGAGCGCGTCGGCGAAGCGGGGGTCTTGATTCATGACTACCTTCAAGAGAGAAATGGGAAGAGGCGCTTGCCTGGCGTGCTTGGCGTCAGAGCCAGCCGGCAGTACGGAATAGTCCAGGCACGCGGTCCAAAGTCGGTACGGTAGCGTCCGGGCGATAGTCCGGCAAGAGCTTGCGGCCCGTGCCGCGGTCAATCCAGACACATCGAAAGCCGATGTCTCGGGCTGCGGCATGATCCAGATGAGGGCTGGCGCAGATGTGGACCACCTCGTCCGGCGTGACGCCCAGGCTGTTGTGGGCATGCGCGAATATCTGGCGCGAGGGCTTGTAGGCGCCGGCTTGTTCGGCCGTGATGACGCGGTCGACGTGGCCGCCTAGCTGAGCGACGTTGCCAGCGATGATCTGGTCATCGGTGTTGGAGATGATGCATAAGCGGAAGCCGGCCTGTTTCAGCGCGGCCAGCGTGTCCACGACTTCGGGGAACGGCGGCATGGCGGAGATACTGCCTGTCAGCATGTCTGCATCTTCGGGATGGTACGCAAGGCCCAGGTCTTGCATCGTCAAACGCAGCGACTCCCGCGTGATGTCCACGAAATTGCGATGCGGCGGCGTACGTTCGAGCCGATGCTCGTGTTCGTCATAGACATGCAGGAATTCAGCCGGCGTTGGTACCGCTTGGCCGTTGGCGTTGGCGGCCAGGATGCGCGAGGCAGCGGCTTGCAAGCCTTCGTCCCATTGGATGAGCGTGCCGTAGCAGTCGAAGGTAAGCCATTGGGGGCGGGGGAGGTGATCCAGCGGCATATCGGTTTCCTTGTTGATGGGGCAGTTGAGTCAGATCAGCTTAGGGGGCAGCCTGTAAAGTTGTAAAATTAATAATTGAACTCAACTTAGTAGATAAGTAAATATCAAACCCATCATGCTGGATCTGGAACTGCTTAGAACCCTGGTGTGTGTCGTGGACGAAGGCAGCTTCACGCGGGCGGCAAGCCGCGTGCATCGCACGCAGTCCACCGTGAGTCAGCAAGTTCGCAAACTGGAACAGACCGTGGGCAAGACGCTCTTGCTGCGCGATCGAGCCGGTAGCAACGTCGTGGCGACGGAAGACGGTGAATTGATGCTGGCCTACGCGCGCCGTTTGTTGGCGATGGCGGACGAGGCAGAGCTTGTCGTGGCGGCGCCACGCGCGTCACGTGTGCTGCGATTGGGCATTCCCGAAGACTTCGATGTGGCGCGGCTGACCGTGCTGTTGGCCGGGTTTGTCGCCAACCACCCGGAGGCACGGCTGGAGACCTGTAGCGGCATGAGCACCGAACTGCGTGGCAAGCTGGCGGACGGCGATCTGGACCTGGCGCTGATCAAGCGCGAGCCGGGCGATGGGCCTTGCCTTGCGGCGTGGACGGAACAGCTGGTTTGGGTGGGAGACAAGCGCCACCTGGATGGATCGGCGGCCGTGCCGCTGGTGCTGTTCCCGCATGGGTGCATTTATCGCAAGCGCATGATCTACGCCTTGGAAAGTGCGGGGCGGCCCTGGCATGTCGCGTATCACAGCCATAGCCTGGCGGGCGTGCAGGCCGCAGTGGCGGCAGGGCTGGGCGTGAGCCTGCTGCCCGCGTTTGCGCGGCTGGAGACGCACGCCCTGTTGGGCGCGCAAGACGGGTTGGCGGCGGTGCCTTCAACGGAGCTGGCGATCGTGAATTCACGTGGCGCCAGCGGCATGGAGCAGCAATTGCTGGAGGCGTTGGTGATCGCGCTAAAACAGGCGGTCGAGACCGATATCCTGAGTCAATCGGTGCGGGATATAGCGGGTTCCGGTGATGGCGGCCGTCAGTTCAAGTCGCCGTCCACGTAGTACCAGCGACCGTCTTCCCTGACGAAGCGACTGACCTCATGCATGCGGTGAGCGCGGCCAGCCTGGCGGCTGCGGGCGACGAATTCCACCGTGGCATGGTCGGCATCTTGATCGTGCGCCTGCTTGATCGTCAGCCCCAGCCATTTCAAGTCGGGTGGATTCGGTTCCAGGGAACTGGGGCGCGTGCTGGCGTGCCAACTGGCTAGCAGGTATGGCAGCTTGTCCAGCACGAACGCGCTGTAACGCGACCGCATTAGCGCTTCGGCGGTAGGCGCCTGCATGGCCTGGGGCCCTTCATGCCAGCGTCCACAGCATTGGGAATACGCCGCGCCTCCACAGGGGCAGGATGCGGTCAGGGGCGTGGATTTCTTTGTCACGATAATGCAGTTTGGGCGCTTAGGCGCGCAGGTCGTCGTATTCGGGATGGCGGCGCATGTAGACCTCGGCATAGGAGCACAAGGGGCGCACTTTCCAGCCCTTGCCGCGCGCGGTGTCGAGCGCGAATTTGGTAAGTTCCGCGGCAATGCCACGGCCACCCACCTGGCTGGGCACGCCGGTATGCACGATGGCCATGACGTCGCCTTGCAACTGGTAGTCCAGCACACATGGGACGCCATCGACGGTAGCGGTGAAACGGGATTGTCCGGGGTCGTGGGTGACAACGGTCATTCGGATATTCCTTGGACGAGTCGGGATGCGAAGCCAAGCGCTCAGATTAACAGTTGCGGCGGGCTGCGGCAGGAGAGGCGATTTACTGAACATCCTGTTCGAGCGTGACAAGAATGCCATCGGCTTCATGCAACCGAGGTCCTGCCGGCAGAATCAGGATCGAAACGTCTCGGGGCAGCTTGGAGGCCAGAGCGTCCAAGCGCCCGCTGACGACGCCATTCAACGAGTCGCGGTTTGCTTCCGCCGGGACGGCGAGGCTGAGCGTGATCTTGTTCCAGGCTTCCCAGGACTCAGGGGCTTGCCGGTATGTCAATGTGGCCCAGTCGGAGGGAGTGACGATGCTGCCGTTCGGGCCCCGAGGAGGCGTGTCGGTCCAGGCCTCAATTCTTTCGCGCGTGGCGCCCGGATAGATCCAGGAAGAGGGAACGCCGATACCTTGGCTTGGATGAACAGGGATACCCAGTTTGGCGGCTAGCGCTTCCAATGCCTGATCGGTGGACAGGCCCGCTTGGCGCAGCCGGATGGGATCGATCGACATCCAAAGCTGGACAGGCTCTGGAAGATTGCTCCAGACCTGCGTGATGTACTGGTTGTCGCCGATGCCAGGCCCGATCGTGTTTGCGGCCAATTGCTGGAGTTCCGGCGTGCTCAGCCGGGGGCTGGCAACCAGCAGATAGAGATCCGCACTGGGCGCCGCGCCCCACACCAGGGCGGGGGGCTGGACGTCGAGCGATGCACTGGTCTGCGCGGTGCCTGGCGGCAGTAGCGCGAAGAGCGCCAGCACGGTAAGCAAACCGCGGCGAGTGAGCGGCAAGCGGTGAGGCCACATCGGAACAGACATCGGGCTTAGCGCTGCAAGGTCTTGAGCAACGCCGTGAGTTGGGCATCTCGTGTTTCCACCAGGTCTGCGATGCTGCGTTGACCCGCTTCGGCATTGACGCCTTCGATCAGACGCTTTTGCAGTTCGGGCGTGACGGCGGGCGCACCCAGGTCATCCCACCAAGATTGCACGGGCCCGAGCAGGTGGTCCATGAAGTTCGCCAGTCCGCCCGCGCCTCCGCCCAGGTTGAAGGTCATGTGCGGACCAAACAGCGCCCAGCGCAGCCCAGGGCCTTGCGACACCGCAGCATCGATATCCGCCACGCTGGCGACATTTTCAGCGGCAAGATGGATGGCTTCACGCCAGAGCGCGGCTTGCAGCCGGTTGGCGATATGGCCGGGCACTTCCTTGTTCAGACGGATCGGGTATTTGCCCATTGCCTGATAGAAGGCGATGCTGCGGTCGATGGTGCTGGCGGATGTCTGGTCCCCGCCCACGACTTCCACCAGGGGGATCAGGTGGGGCGGATTGAACGGGTGACCGATGACGAAGCGCCCGGCATGCTGGCAGCGCGATTGCAGGCGACTCATGATGAGGCCCGATGAGCTGGATGCCACGATGACGTGCGGGGGCAGGATCGCGTCCATCCGGGCGAAGAGATCGATCTTGAAGTCTTCGCGTTCGGGCGCGTTTTCCTGCACGAAGTCCACGCCTGCCAGCGCGAGAGTCAGGTCCGGCTCGAAACGCAGGGCGTCGGGCGAGGCGCCATCGGCCACGCGGCCAAGCTCTGTCAGCACGGGCCAGGCCGCCTGCACGCGGGCGCGGGTTTGCGCTTCGGCATCGCTGGCGGGATCGCTGACGACGACCTCCAGCCCGTGCGCCAGGAACAGCGCGGCCCAACTGGCGCCGATGGTGCCTGCGCCCACGATGGCAACACGGCGGATGGTTGGGTTAAGCGTGTCGGTGTGGGGCATGCGGCTCTCCGGTGGATGGATATCGGCCACATTGTGAAGCAAACGCCAAACCGTTGCCATGTGCAGGATCAGTTGCCGCGCGGCCTGCCGAGTTCAGATGTTGCGCGTCTGGCGCAGATGCCGCCACACCAGTGCGACGGCCGCCGCATAGCTGACCGCGATGATGCCGTAGGCGGCGGGCAGGCTGGCTTGCCAGTCAGGCAGCACATGCAGGATGGTGCCCATCAGCGCCACGCCCACCAGCGCGCCGGATTGGCGGTTGGCGTTCAACGCTGCGGCGGCGCTGTTGGCGTGCTGTTTGCCTGAGACTTGCATGACGACGCTGGTCATCGCGGGCACGGCGATGCCGACGCCCAGATTGCCCAGCGCGACCATGATGGCGAACGGCCAGTAGGCCATGTCCGGCGAGAACGCATAGATGCCCGCCGCGCTCATGATGGCGGCCAGTGACACGCCCCCCAGCAGCGATGCCGACACGTTCCAGCGCGCCGAGACGCGCCCAGAGATCATATTGCCGATGGAAAACACGGCCAGCATGGGGACCAATTGAATGCCGGTTTGCAGGGCGTCGGTGCCGCGCGCGTGTTGCAGGAACAGGCTGAGCAGGAACAACTGGCCGTAGGACGCAAGGTTGATCAGAAAACCCACGCCATTGGCTGCGGCGAATTGCGTCGTCTTGAAGAGGGCGCGGGGCAGGATGGGTTCGGCGTGACGACGTTCGCGCCGCACCAGCAGCACAACGGCCACGGCGCACAGCGCCGTGACGCCCGCGATCCGGCTGGATGTCCAGCCATAGGCATTGCCCTGAATCAGCACGAAACACAAGGAAGACAACGCGATCACGCCCAGCAGATGGCTTAGTGGATTGAGCGCCCGCGGCCGGCGAGGCGCTGCCAGGATCCGGCGGCGAGCCAACCATAAGCCGACCACCCCCAGTGGCAGGTTGATCAGGAAAATGCTGCGCCATCCAAATTGATGAATCAGCACACCGCCCAAGAGCGGGCCGGCCGCACCCGCCACCGCGACGATGGCCGACCACGCGGCCAGCATCCGGTTGCGCACGTGCTCGTCCTCATAGGCGTGCGTCAGCAAGCTCAAGGAACTGGGCATGAACAGGGCGGCGCCCAGGCCTTGCAGCATGCGCGCGGCGATCAGCGTGTCGGCATCCGGCGCCAGGCCGCACAGCAGCGATGCCAGCGTGAACACACCCAGCCCGCTGAGATAGATGGTCTTGGCGCCGTAACGGTCAGCCAAGGCGCCAGCCACCAGCAGCAGGGCGGCGAAGGTGAGCGTATAGCCGTCCACGATCCACACCAGGTCGGTCAGCGGGACGCTGAATTGCAGTGCGATGCTGGGCAGGGCCACGTTGACCACCGTGACGTCCAGCATGGCCATGACGAAACCGATGGCCAAGGTGACGAGCGGCAGCCAACCGGTGAGAGGTTTGGCATCCACGGTTGGGAGCGGGGCTTGGGGGCAGGCGGCGGTCATGATGGCGGCGAGTGTTGCGTTGCGGTATTCCGAGGCCTGAAGCTTAGGGTGTTTCATCGATGCAAAAAAGCTGAAGAACTGCTTTATAGTCATGCAAAATTGCATCACTTCGGGCCGAACAGGTCCCCAAAAGGACCATCATGGATTGGGACAACGCCAGGATTTTCCTGGCCATCTATCGCATTGGCACGCTGCGCGGCGCGGCCGCCTTGTTGCAAATTGACCAGGCGACGGCCGGGAGGCGGCTGGCGGCGCTGGAGTCCTCGCTGGACGCCCGGTTGTTCCTGCGCACCCCGGGCGGTTATGTGCCGACGGCGGCGGGCGAACTGGCTTTTGCCGCCGCCGAGCGCATGGAGCAGGCAGCCGACCAATTGCAGCGGCAAATGCAGGGGCTGGATCATCGCCTGTCCGGCGTGGTGCGCGTGGCGGCCTCGGAAACGGTGGCCAGCTACTTCATCATGGAGGCGATCCGCCGCGTGCATGCGCAGCACCCCGATATTCGCGTGGTGTTGTCGACGTCGATCCAGATCAGCAACCTGACGCGCCGCGAGGCCGATCTGGCCATCCGCAACGTCAAGCCTGACAACCCGGACCTGATCCAGCGCCATCTGGCGCGCAAGGAAGTGGGGCTGTATGCCTCGCGCAGCTATCTTGCTGACCACGGTGAGCCACGCCCGGGCACCGCATTCGCCGGACATGCGCTGGTGACCTATCAGCAGTCAGTGCTGCCGGGCTGGTCGGATACTTTCTGCGGCGAGCCCACGGGCAACGGCCATATCGCGATTGAACTGAATTCAGGGCTGATGATCATCGATGCCGTGGCGGCGGGCCTGGGTATTGGCGAGGTGCCCACGCACATGGCGCCGGACTATCCCGAGTTGGTGCGCATCTGGCCAACCCGCAGCGAGCCCTATGATCTGTGGCTGGTGATGCACGGCGACCTGAACCGCACGGCTCGCGTGCGGGCGGTGGCGGACGCGATCGTTGAAGTCTTTGAAGCGGTTGCATAGCGCACGTCCCGATTCACGGCGGTAAGCCGTGGCTTGTGGACGAGCGCGGCAGGCGCTAAGGTTTGTTTGCCCCGCAAGAAAACCATCCCCTCAGGAGTGACGTGTGTCTGATATCTGGCGTTTGTCCGCAGTTGAACTTGCCGCCCGTATTCGCAACCGTGAGGTGTCCGCCGTCGAAGCCGCGCGCAGCGCGCTGGACCGGCTGAACGCCGTGAACCCCGCCATCAACGCGGTGGTCGATCATCGTCCCGAGGACGTGCTGGCGCAGGCTGCCGGCGTGGATGCCGCGTTGGCGCGCGGGGATGCCCCGGGCATGCTGGCCGGGGTGCCGGTCACCGTGAAAGTCAACGTGGATCAGGCGGGTTATGCGACGACCAACGGCGTCAGCCTGCAAAAAGACCAGATCGCCGCCGAGAATAGTCCGGTCGTGGATAACCTGCGGCGGGCAGGCGCCGTGATTGTGGGCCGCACCAACACGCCGGCATTTTCGCTGCGCTGGTTCACGGGCAATGCCTTGCATGGCGATACGCGCAATCCGCGCAATGCGGCGCTGACGCCTGGCGGCTCATCGGGGGGCGCCGCGTCGGCCGTGGCCGCAGGCATCGGGCATCTGGCGCATGGCACGGACATCGCGGGGTCCATCCGCTATCCCGCCTATGCCTGCGGGGTGCACGGTCTACGCCCGTCTTTGGGGCGCGTGGCGGCGTATAACGCCGCCTTGCCGGAACGCTCGATCGGCGGGCAACTGACCGCGGTGTCGGGCCCCTTGGGGCGCACCATCGCCGATGTGCGCCTGGGGCTGGCCGCCCTGGCCGCGGCTGATCCTCGGGATCCCTGGTGGGTGCCTGCCCCGTTGGTGGGCCCGGACGTGCCGCGACGGGCTGCGCTATGCGTGAATCCCGAGGGTATGGAAACCGAGCCAGCCGTCGTCAAGGCGCTGCAAGAGGCCGCGCGCAGGCTGACCGAGGCGGGCTGGACGGTGGACACCTTGGATAGGCTGCCGCCGCTGCAAGAAGCCGCTGACCTTCAGATCCGCATGTGGATGGCGGACGGTTATGACGCCATGGTCGCCGCCGCTGAAAAAGAAGGGGACCCAGGAGCGCTGGTTGCCTTGCGGGGGCAGCGCGATCACGTGGCCGGTGCCGACTTGAACAGTTTTTCAGCGGTGCTGACGCGCCGTGCGACGCTGACCCGCTTGTGGGAATTGTTCTTTGCCGAATACCCGATTCTGTTGTTGCCGGTGTCGGCCGAGTTGCCGTTCCCTGACAATCTGGATTTGCAGGGAGACGCGGCTTATGCCCGGGTCTGGCGTGCGCAGATGACCCAGATCGGTATTCCTTTCATGGGCTTGCCCGCCTTGTCGGTGGCGATGGGGCGTGCAATGAGCAGTGTGGGGCAGAGCCCGGCGGGGGTGCAGATCGTGGCGGGGCGCTATCGCGAAGATCTATGCCTGGCAGCAGGCGAAATCATCGAAGCCGCGGCAGAGCCCGTCAGCATCGCGGAGCCTGAACCGCGCTAGGTCAGCGGGGCGCTGCTGCCTGCCACTCCGCGCGCAGCAATCCCATCATCCCGGTGTCCCAACGCGCGTCGCCGGCGCGCGTGGAAGAGCGCCTGACGCCTTCCATGGTGAAACCCAGTGCCTGATAGGTGCGGATGGCGGGGGTATTGAACGTGTACACGTTCAGTTCCAGGCGTTCGATGCCGGGCGTTTGGAAGGCTTCTTCGATCATCAGCGTGACCATGGGCCGCGCCAAGCCTTGCCCGCGCTGGGCAGGGGCGATGGCCACGCGGCCCAGCCGGGCGTTGCCGTCGTGCCAGTCGTATGCCAACTGCGCATGCCCGACAGGCGTGCCGTCACGGCACACCATCCAGCAGCGGCGGCTGGGCGGTGTGGCTTGGCCTTGCACCAGCATGTCAGCCATCTCGTCTTGCGCCAGCGGGAACGACAAGTGCGAACCGCCCCATTGCACGACGTCCGGCAAGGTGGAAAACCAACTCGCCAACAATGGGAAATCCGTGAATGCGAAGGGACGCAGGGTCAGCATGGGCAGAAGCTTCCTTGGTAGGACCAGGCTAGTTGTTGAATCGCAGGCGTAGCACGCCAAGGTCGCCGTACGTCAATTCAATGTCTTGATTGGCGGGCACGTCCAGAAAACCGGCATACGAGCCCGTGATGACGTGCTGGCCCGCGAGCAGGCCCAGGCCCTGTTCACGCAGGAAATTCGCCAGCCAGTACAGGCCAGCCTTGGGCTGGTCGTTCGGGTGGAATCCCGCGTGCTGCTCAACTTCCTGTCCGTCCACCGCCAGGGTGATGCTCATGTGACTGGGCGCGGCGTCGGGTGAGGCGATGCGCGGGCCCAGCACGATGCCCTGATTGAACATGTGGTCAGCCAGCAGTTCCGGCAGGCTGACGTGTTCGGGCGATGCATAACGGCAGCCCAGGACTTCCAGCGCAAGCCGCGCGCCGCCAATCGCCGCATCGACTTCGGCTTCGGTGTACGGCGTGTCGCGCGCAGGCAGGTCTTGAGCCAGTTCAAACGCGATTTCCGGTTCGACGCGCACAACGGCCGTGCGGCTGGCGATGGGGCCGGCTTCGGCATAAGCCGTGTTTGACGCATAGATCGGCGCCACAACGGTTTTTTCAGGCGACGGCAGCGCACTTTTCCAGGCCGCGATTCGGTCTTGCCGCGTTTCTTGCAGCAATTGCGCCGTGCGCTGCTGCACCGCGAAGGCCTGACCCAAGGACTGTGGGCGGCAAGCGACGGGCAGACGCGGACCCGCCAGGCCGGCGTCCCGTGCGGCGATCAGGGTACGGGCGGCTTCCAGACTGCCGGGATAGTCTTCAATTCTGATCTGCATGGGTTCATGCTCCCAGGTACAACATGATCCACAAGACGATCATGGCGATAAGGCCCAGCCAGCAAGATCCCCAGAAACCCACGATCGGCCACTTCAGTGACAACGGCAATTTCTTGGGGTCCACATGTTCCAACAGATCGTTGGCGTTGCCGATCAACCAGAAACGGGTACCCGGGAACATCAGGCGGAAAAAATAATCCAGCATGATTGCCGCCTGGATCGACAGCGGGTATTGCTTGAACGGGCGATGTTGCAGGTAAGGATGTTTCAGTGCGGCATTGATCTGCTGGCTTTTGAAGAAGAACAGCACGATGCCGCTGATCGAGCAGGTGATGAAACACAGCACGAATAGGCTGAAGGCCATGGCCATGACAGGTGAATGCATGGGGGATCTCAAGATTGCGCGGCGTGCCGCGTTGGGATGATAAGAAGCTAAGAAGCCTGAACGAAAATTCTGGCCGTATTGTAGAAGGCTTGACGTCGGCGCGTGTTCAGGGCTGCGTCAGCCGTTGCGTCCGGGCGCAGGCCGCCCCGGACACCCATACTCATGAAGCCTATTGGCCTCGGACCTGTCCTTCGCCGTTCAGCACCCATTTCAGCGTGGTCAATCCTTCCAGTCCGACGGGGCCGCGCGCATGCAGGCGGTTCGTGGAGATACCGATCTCGGCGCCCAATCCGTATTCAAAGCCATCCGCGAAGCAAGTGGGAAGGTTGACGTACACCGAACTGGAATCGACTTCGCGCTGGAAGCGCTGCGCGGCCGACAGATCTTCGGTGACGATGGCGTCAGTGTGGCCCGACCCCCAGCGCGCGATGTGTTCGATGGCGTCGTCCAGCGTGTCGACGATGCGCACGGCCAGGATCGGGCCCAGGTATTCCGTGCCCCAGTCTTCATCGGTGGCTGGCGTGATGTGTGGCAGCAAGGCCATTGTGCGCGGGCAGCCGCGCAGCTCGACACCATGCTCGGTGAAGGCGGCGGCCAGGGCCGGCAGGATGGAGACGGCAGCCACCGCATCGACCAGCAGCGTTTCCATGGCGCCGCAGATGCCGTAGCGGTAGGTCTTGGCGTTGAAGGCGATGCTGTGGGCCTTGTCCGGGTCGGCTGCGGCGTCGATATAGATGTGGCAGTTGCCGTCCAGATGCTTGATGAGCGGCACGCGCGCTTCTTGCGACAGGCGGGCGATCAGGCCCTTGCCGCCGCGCGGCACGATGACGTCGATATGTTCGGTCATGGTGATGAGCTTGCCCACCGCGGCGCGGTCAGCCGTGGCGACGACTTGCACCGCGTCTTGCGGCAGACCGGCGGCAGCCAGGCCCGCCTGCACGATGCGGCCCAGCGCGATGTTGGAGTGCAGCGCTTCGCTGCCGCCACGCAGGATGGCGGCGTTGCCGGACTTCAGGCACAGCGCGGCGGCGTCGATGGTGACGTTGGGGCGAGACTCATAGATGATGCCGATCACGCCCAGGGGCACGCGCATCTGGGCCACGCGCATGCCGTTGGGGCGCACGGTGGTGGCGGTGATGCTGCCGATCGGGTCGGGCAGCGCGGCAATCTGGCGCAGCCCTTCGGCCATGTGAACGAGCGTCTTGTCCGACAGCGTCAGGCGGTCGAGCAAGGCCGGCTCAAGGCCGTTCGCGCGAGCGGCGGCAACATCTGTTTCGTTGGCGGCTTTCAGTTCATCGTGGCTGGCGGCCAGGGCGTCGGCCATTGCCAGCAGCGCTTTGTTTTTGGCGGCGCTATTGGCTCGCATCATGGCGCGCGAGGCACGGCGGGCGTTTTCGCCCAGGATCAGCATGGCGTGTTCGATGGAGGACGAGGACATGGCGGCGTCGATCATGGAGTAGGGGCGGCGCGGGCGCCGTCTGAAGATTCAGTGTATATCCGGCCGGATGGCCGGGCGTAGGGGGCGGGGGCGAGGCGAAGGCGGCGGCAATGCCGCCTTCACGGTCGTCCGCCGGCGGCGGCGACTCGCAGTGCCAGCCGGGTCATTTCTTCCCAGGGGTCAGACAAGCGCCCCGGGACGGACAGGCCCTTGATCAGGCGGTCGACTTCGTGGGCATGTTGCACCGCGGCCGGCCAGACGCCGGGCTGGACCCGGCCGAGGGCTTGCAGCGCCAGGCGCTCGTGGGCGCCGAAGATGCGCAGCCGGCGCATCAGGCCGTTGACGTCCTGGCCCAGCGCGCGCGCTTCCGCGACGCGCGCCAGCAGGCGGATTTCCTCGCCGACTGCCCACAGTACCAACGGCAGCGCTTCGCCTTCGGCACGTAGACCGTCGATCATGCGGATGGTGCGGGAAATGTCACCGGCAAGCATGGCATCGCGCAGGCCGAAAACATCGTACCGGGCTACGTTCAGCACGGCGCGCTCGACGTCTTCTGACGCCAGCTGGCCTTCGGGATAGAGCAGGCCCAGCTTCTGGATTTCCTGGTGCGCCGCCAGCAGGTTGCCTTCGACCTTGTCCGCCATCCATTGCAGGGTGGCGGAGTCGGCGCGCTGGTTCTGGCGGGCTAGCCGCATCCCGACCCAGGCCGGCAGCCGGCCACGTTCGATATTGGGGATGTCGACCATCATGCCGCCACGGGCAAGCGCCTGGACCCAGCGGCTTTCGCGGGTGGCCTTGTCCAGCCGGGGCAGGGCGATCAGGACCAGGGTGTCCGCATCGGCCTGCTTTTCGGCTTGCTCGGCCAACTTGGTCAGCGTATCGGCGCCGGATTTCCCGGGCTTGCCGGTGGGGATCTTGATTTCAAGGATGCGGCGGTCGCCGAACAGCGACACGCTCTGGGTGGCGGCCGTGACGGCGCTCCAGTCGCTGCGCGCATCCATCACCATGGACAGCCGTTCGGTATAGCCAGCGTTGCGCCCCGAGGCGCGCAACGTGTCCACCGCTTCGGTGACCAGCAGGGGCTCGTCGCCCGAGACCGTGTACATCGGGGCGAGCCGGTTGCCCGGCCGCTGTAGATGTTCGGCCAGCCGATCCGCATCCATAGACTGTGCCATGGGCTAGCGGAGGATGGCCGGGTCAGTGGTGGACGGCGTCTGCCACGGCGTGGGCGTGCGCTGCGGTTGCGGAGCCGTCGGATCGTACAGCGGGATCTCGCCGTTTTCACCGCGTTCTTCGGCATTCTCAAATGCGCGGCGAACGTCAGGCGCAGTCATGCGGCGCAGCACCCGGGTCACGAGGTCACGCTGCATGGCCTTGTACAGCGTGTCGATCTGGCCCTGTTTGGCTTGCACGACCTGATCGTCGTAGGGCATTTCGCGGAAGATCGACAGCGTGGTATCCGGGATCAGCGCGCGTCCCTTGTTGTCGATCAGGCGGAACGTGTAGTTGATGCCGAGTTCGTATTCCTCGACACGGCCCTGGGCATTCAGCGAGACCTCGCGCAGCGTCCGCGTGTCGGCTACCTGCTGAAGGATGGCCTGCGCCTCTTTGGGGGAGTCCACAAGCTTCGTGTTGGGCGAGGCCGCACGCAGCGAGCGGCGCACGTCGGCACCGAACTGGGTGTTGTCGGGGATGCCGACATACAGCGAATCGAACGGCATCGGCGTGACGCCCCGCAAGGCGAAACCGCATGCGGAGAGCAGCATGAACAGCGCCAGGCAGGCGCCGCGCAGCAGCCAGGATTGGCGGGAGGAGTGCGTTTGTTGCCCGGCGAAGTACATGCTTGACCTCATCAGCCTACGACGTTGACCAGTTTGCCCGGAACTACGATGACGCGCTTGGGCGGGCGGCCTTCCAGGAAGCGGGTGACTTCTTCCTGTTCGGCGGCAAGCTTCTCGATGTCTTCGCGGGCAGCGGTGGCGGCCACGCGGATCGAGCCGCGCAACTTGCCGTTGACCTGGAGCATGAGTTCGATTTCGTCCGCGATCAGTGCGGCTTCATCGACATGCGGCCACGGGGCATCGAGCAGATCCCCCAATTCCTTGGCGTAACCGAGGTCTTGCCACAGGTGCCAGGTGACGTGCGGGACGACCGGATACAGCACGCGCAGCAGCACGCCAAGGGTCTCGGCATAGGCGGCGTCGGAGGCGGCGTCTTCGGACAGCTTGGCATCATCGATGGCGTTCAGCATCTTCATGCAGGCGGACACGACGGTGTTGTACTGGATACGCTGATAGTCGTAGTCGGCTTGCTTGAGCAGCGTGTAGACCTCGCGACGCAGATCCTTGACGGCAGCCTGGGCTTGCGACCAGTCGGCGCCGTTGGCCAGGCCACGCGCCACGGCGTCGCGGCGCGCGTAGCTGATCGACCAAAGACGGCGCAGGAAGCGGTTCGAGCCTTCGACGCCGGAGTCGGACCATTCAAGGGTCTGCTCGGGCGGGCTGGCGAACATGACGAACAGGCGGGCCGTGTCGGCGCCCAGCGTGTCGATCAGCGATTGCGGATCGACGCCGTTGTTCTTGGACTTGGACATCGTGCCCACGCCGCCATAGGTGATGGCGGAGCCGTCCGACTTCAGTTTGGCGCCGGTGATGGCGCCGCGATCGTCATAGACGTTTTCGACATCTTCGGGCCAGAAGTATTCGATGCCGCCCTGGGGCGTCTTGCGCGAATAGATGTGGTTCAGCACCATGCCCTGGCACAGCAGCTTGGTGAAGGGCTCGTCAAAGTTGAGCAGGCCCATGTCGCGCATGACCTTGGTCCAGAAACGGGCGTACAGCAAGTGCAGCACGGCGTGCTCGATGCCGCCGATGTACTGGTCCATCGGCATCCAGTAGTCATTGCGCGTGTCGACCATGGCGGTGTCGTTGCCAGGCGAGGTGTAGCGCATGAAGTACCAGGACGAGTCCACGAACGTGTCCATCGTGTCCGTTTCGCGGCGCGCGGGCTTGCCGCAGCTGGGGCAGGCGCAGGACAGGAAGGCTTCGTTCTTGGCCAGCGGGTTGCCGCTGCCGTCGGGGATCAGATCGTCGGGCAGGATGACGGGCAGGTCTTTCTCGGGGACCGGAACCGGGCCGCAATCCGCGCAGTGGATGATGGGGATCGGGGTGCCCCAATAGCGCTGACGCGAGATGCCCCAGTCGCGCAAGCGCCACGTGGTCTGCTTTTCGCCCAAGCCTTGCGCGCCCAGATCGACGGCGATGGCGTCCACGGCTTCCTTGTGCGAAAGACCGTCGTACTTGCCGGAATTGATGGTACGGCCGGATTGTTTGTCGCCGTACCATTCCTGCCAAGCGTCGGTGGAATATTCCTTGCCGGCCACGTCGACGACCTGGACGATGGGCAGGCTGTATTTCTTGGCGAAGGCGAAATCGCGCTCGTCGTGGGCAGGGACGCCCATGACGGCGCCGTCGCCGTAGGTCATCAGCACGTAGTTACCGACCCAGACCTCGAGCTCGGCGCCGGTGACCGGGTGCGTGACGAACAGGCCGGTGGGCATGCCTTCTTTTTCGCGCGTGGCCATCTCGGCCTCGGTCGTGCCGCCCAGCTTGCATTGTTCGATGAACGAGGACAATTGCGGGTTGCTGCGGGCCGCGTGCGTGGCCAGGGGGTGTTCCGGCGCCACGGCGCAGAACGTCACGCCCATGATGGTGTCGGCGCGGGTGGTGAAGACGTACAGCTTGCCGTCCTGGATCAACTGGCCGTCCTGGCCGGCGATCTTGTGCGGGAAGGCGAAGCGCAGGCCCTCGGACTTGCCGATCCAGTTTTCCTGCATCAGGCGGACGCGCTCGGGCCAGCCGGGCAGGTCGTTCTGGACGGCGCCCAGCAATTCGTCGGCGTAGTCGGTGATGCGCAGGTAGTAGCCAGGGATCTCGCGCTTTTCAACCAGCGCGCCCGAACGCCAGCCACGGCCGTCGATGACTTGCTCGTTGGCCAGCACGGTCTGGTCCACCGGGTCCCAGTTCACGACCTGGGTCTTGCGGTAGGCCACGCCCTTTTCCAGCATTTTCAGGAACAGCCATTGGTTCCACTTGTAATACTGCGGATCGCAGGCGCACATTTCGCGCGTCCAGTCGATCGCCAGGCCCATCGACTTCATCTGCTTCTTCATATAAGCGATGTTGTCGTAAGTCCACTTGGCCGGCGGCACCTTGGACTTGATGGCGGCGTTTTCCGCCGGCATGCCGAAGGCGTCCCAGCCCATGGGCATCAGGACGTTATAGCCACGCATGCGCAACTGGCGGGCCATCATGTCATTGATGGTGTAGTTGCGCACGTGGCCCATATGCAGCTTGCCGCTGGGGTAGGGCAGCATCGAGCAGGCGTAGAACTTCGGCTTTTCGGAGCCGTCGGCGTTCTTCGCGTGTTCATGGACCAGATAGACGTCGCGGGCTTGCCAGTCTTGATGGGCGGCCGCTTCGACGGTAGTGGGGAGGTAACGTTCCTGCATGGGCTCGGGCACGGTGGCAAAAAAGGGTGAGCCGCCCCGCCGCGTGGACGCGGGGGCGGCCTGACGCGGTGGCGGTCAAAACCCCTGATTATAGGAGGTGCTAGGCGCGGACAGGGGACGGAGCCGTTTCCGGGATGCGCGCACTTGGCGACAAGGTGCCATATGCCAAGGTGATCACCCCCAGGACAGCGCCCGCGGTGACCACGCCGGGCCAGCCAAAATGGGCGTAAAGCCAGGACGATACCAGTGAACCGGTTGCGCCGCCGATGAAGTAGCACGTCATGTAACCGGCGGTCAGGCGACTGCGGGCTTCGGGGCGCAGACGGTAGAGCGAACTGCTATTGGTGACATGGACACCCTGAATGGCCAGATCCTGCACCAGGATGCCTAATAACAGTGCAATCACGGAGGCTTGGCCGAAGGCCATCAGGCCCCAGGATCCCAGCAACAGCAGCAGGCCGACGCGAGTGGCCAGGTTGCCCAGGCCGCGGTCAGCCAGGCGACCGAACCGGTTGGCGGCGTAGGCGCCGGCGGCCCCCGCCAGGCCGAACAGCCCGATGGTGGTGTTGCTGTATTCATAGGGGGGGCTGGCCAACAGAAAGGTCAGTGGCGTCCACAGCATGCTGAAGGCGGCGAACAGCAGCCCGCCCAGCAGCGACCGGGCGCGGAACAGCGGTTCTTCGACGAACATGCGCAGGATCGAGCCCAGCAGGCGCGGATAGCTCAGGTCCGAGTGGCTCTGGTAGCGGGGCAGCACGCGCCACAGGACCCCGGACATGCCCAGCATCAAGATGGCGGCCACCCAGTACACCGTGCGCCAACTGCCCACGTCGGCCAATGCGCCCGCGACGGTGCGGGCAAGCAGGATGCCCAGCAACAGGCCGCTCATGACGGTGCCGACCGCCTTGCCCCGTTCGTGCGGCGCTGCCAGCGTGGCGGCAAACGGCACCAGAATCTGGGCCACGACGGACAGCATGCCGGTCAGCGCCGTGCCCACCAGCAGCATGGAGATGCTGCTGGCGAAGGAAGAAATCAGCAATCCACCCGCCGACAGCAGCGTCATCAATACGATCAGGCTGCGCCGCTCGAACATGTCTCCCAACGGCACCAGCAGCATCAGCCCCACCGCGTAACTGAGCTGCGCGGTGGTGACGATGGCGCCAGCCGTCGCGTTGGACAGTGAAAACTGTTGGCTGATCGTGTGCAGCAGGGGCTGGGCGTAGTAATTGCTGGCGACGGCAAGGCCGGTGGCGACAGACATCAGCAGGATGACCGGCGCGGTCAGCGTCGGTGTGGTGTGGGGGGGTGCAGCAGAGGTCATGGATAGCAGGCGGGAGGTAAAGCGAGGGAAGCGGGGCGTTGCTGGAAGAGGCGTCAGGTACCAATGCCGCCGGGGGTTTCCTGGTCGTGTTTGAGCAGCAGCTTTTTCAGCAGGCCGGCCAGTTGCTTGCGCTCGGCCGCCGACAGCGGATCCAGCAGTTCGTTCAGGTCTTTCAAATAGTCCTTCAATACCAGCTTGATCACGCGCAGCCCTTCCGTGGTCAGCGACACGATGACGCCACGCCGGTCTTCCGGGTTGGGATTGCGCACCAGCAGGCCGGCCTGTTCCAGGCGGTCCAGGCGGTTGGTCATGGCGCCGGAGGTCAGCAACAGGGCTTCGACCAACTTTTGCGGATTCATCGCATGCGGGGCGCCCGTGCGGTACAGCGTGGCCAAGACATCGAATTCGCCTTGGTGCAGGTTGTAGCGGCGAAAGCTGCGGTTCACATTGCGGGTGGCAAAGGCGTTGATGCGGAACACGCGAGTGACGACGGTCATGGCCGCGAAGTCCTGGTTGGGACATTCCGCGCTCCATTGCGAGATCACCAGATCGACGAGGTCATTCATGGGGCATCCGAATTTATTTCGATATGAAGTTTCTTTACGTTGAGATAAATTCTAACAGGACGCAGAAGGCCGCGCAAAGTGCGCAGCAAAAAAGAAGGGCCCGCCTCTTTCGAGGCGGGCCCTTCCGGCTTGACCGGATACTCGCGCGAATTACTGCGCGGCGTCCTTCAGCTTCTTGAGCGGACGAACCTTCACCTTGACCGAAGCCGGCTTGGCGGGGAACCAGCGCTCAACGCCAGTGAACGGATCCTTGCCGAAGCGCTTGGCCTTGGCGGGAACCTTTTGCACAGCAACCTTGAACAGGCCGGGCAGCGTGAATTCGCCAGCGCCCTTCTTGTCCACGGAACCCAGCACCGAGGTTTCCAGGCTGGCCAGAACGGCCTTGACGGCCTTGGCTTCAACGCCGGATTGCTCAACGATGTAAGCAACCAGTTGGGTCTTGTTCAGAGCAGCCTTGATGGCCTTGGGTGCAGCAGCGACCTTCTTGGCGGCGACGACCTTCTTTGCTGCGGGCTTCACAGCGGGCTTCACAGCGGTTTTGGCGGCGGTTGCCTTCTTTGCGGGCGCCTTGACGGCGGGCTTGGTGACTTTCTTGGCAGGAGCTTTTGCTTTCGTGGCCATGGTCAAAATCCGTAGTTGAGGACATGGAGCAGCGCGCGCCGGGTATCGGCGTTTGACGCTACGCGCCCGATGATAGCGGAAGACTTGAGGTTCTAGCGGCTTTCTAACGGGTTTTAAGCCAGTGTTTGTTGTTTTCAACGCAGAAAAGCGCTTCCTGCAAGGGCTTTCGCAATACATCGTGACATTCGAAGCCTATTTTTGCGGAACATTCCAGCACTGAACCATCTTCGCCGAGCGTGTTCCAATTGCGTGCGGCGCGCGGGGATATTGTTGAGCGTTGGCTTGTGGGTCAGGCTGATTGGCGCTCGTTTTCGCGCGGGAACAACCCAAGCATGGATTGAAGCTCTTATATGTTGTTGATGAAGAAGTTTGCGGCTGGCCTGCTCGTTGCGGCAGCCTGCGTGTCTGGCGCGATGGCGCAGCCGATGCCTGAACCGGCGCTTTCCGCCAAAGCCTGGCTGTTGCTGGACGAGACCAGCGGGCAAGTCATTGCTTCGCACGCGGCCACGACCCGAATCGAACCCGCGTCACTGACCAAGATCATGACCGCCTACGTTGTGTTCGAGGCGCTGAATAAGAAGGAAGTGACGCCCAGCCAGTTGGTCGTAATCTCGACGCGGGCCTGGAAAGTGCCGGCGGGCAGTTCCAAGATGTTCCTGGAGCCCGGCTCCAAGGTGACGGTGGATGAGCTGCTACGCGGCCTGATGATCCAATCGGGCAATGACGCCGCCATTGCGCTGGCCGAAGCGGTGTCGGGCAGTGTCGAGGCCTTTGTGGCGCGGATGAACGACACGGCGGTGAAGCTGGGGTTGCACGCGACGCATTTCGCCAGCCCGCATGGCCTGCCGGACCCGGGCACCTATTCCACGGTCAGTGATTTGTCCATTCTGGCCACGCGCTTCATTCGCGATTACCCGCAGTTGTACAAGACCTACGATTCCGCCAAGCAGTTCACGTTCAACAAGATCACGCAACCCAACCGGAATCGGTTGTTGTGGCTGGATCCCAGCGTGGACGGATTGAAGACGGGCCATACCGATTCCGCCGGCTATTGCATTGTGGCGACGGCCCGCCGGCCCAATGGCGCTGATCAGCGTCGCCTGATTACCGTCGTGGTGGGGACGGCCTCCGACAAACTGCGCACGCAGGAAAGCCGGCAGTTGCTGGAGTGGGGGTTTCAGGGATTCAATACCATCAAGCTCTACGCGCGCGGTCAGTCCGTTGCCACGCCGGAAGTCTGGAAGGGCGAAAGCGATAGTCTCAAGGCGGGGTTTTCGCGGGATGCCTATGTGACGGTGCCTGCGGGCGCCAAGGTAGAACCCGTGTGGACGCCGCGAGAGCCATTGGTGGCGCCGATTGCCGCTCAGGAGACCGTGGGCGCGTTGCGGGTGCTGGTGGACGGCAAGCCGTCGATGCAGTTCCCGGTGGTGGCATTGGAGCCGGTGGCCGAGGCCGGGTTCGCGGGCCGCGCCTGGGATTCCGTCCGCTTGTGGTGGCGGGGTCATTCCGGTTGATCGTGGCCGTTCCGGGCTGGTGTCCGGACGGCGGCAAGGAGGTGTGTGATGGCGGTGAGTTTTCCTGGAGGGCCGGCGCCAGCGCCGGCAGCAGATGATCCGCTGGCCCTGCTGTCCGCCTGTCACGGCCGGATTGCCCGCCAGTGCGCCACCTTGCTGCGACTGGCTGCGCATTTGCCCGAGCACGGAAGCGACGCGACGGCACAGACCGCCGCCGCCAGCGTGGCGCGCTATTTTGAAACTGCCGCGATACACCATCACGAGGACGAGGAAGAAGATCTTTTCCCGGCCTTGATTGAATCCATGGCAGGGTCCGACGCGGGCTGCCTGCACGCCCTGGTGCAAGGGCTGATGGCCGAGCATCGGCGCCTGGCGGACTTATGGGCGCCGTTGCGGCAGGCCATGTCCGAGATCGCAGCGGGGCGTCCCACCGTCTTGCCCTTGGCGCAGGTGCAGGCGTTCACCGAGGCTTACGCGGCGCATATCCAGCGTGAAGAAGACGAGTTGCTGCCGATGGCGGCGCGGCTTATTGCTGACGACGTGCTGAGGGAAATTGGGCAGGCCATGAAGTCGCGGCGCGGCGGCGACGCGGGCTGATCCCTGCCGCCAAGGCGGCGGCATTTGGCGCTACGATGCCCTTAGCCGGCGCATCGGGCGCTGGAATCACTGCTTGAACGCCATGACCCGCCATCGCGTTTTTCGCCAGAAATTGCAGGACCCCGTCTTGATGCATGCCATGTCGGCCCACAACCCGATGTCCGCGCGACTGGCGGCCGAGGCCGGCTTCGACGCGATCTGGGGCAGCGGCTTTGAATTGTCGGCAAGTTATGCCGTGCCCGACGCCAGCATCCTTTCCGCGTCGCAGCATCTGGATATGATGCGGGCCATTGCGGCTGCCGTGGACGTGCCGGTCATCGCCGATATCGACACGGGATTCGGCAACGCCGTCAATGTGTCGTACATGGTGCCGCAATACGAAGCGGCCGGCGTGTCGGCCGTGGTGATGGAAGATAAGACTTTTCCCAAAGACACCAGCTTGCGCGCGGACGGCCGGCAGGAACTGGTGCGCGTCGAGGAATTCCAGGGCAAGGTCGAAGCGGCCTGCGCCGCACGGCGGAATCCGGATTTCTGCGTGATCGCCCGGACTGAAGCGCTGATCGCCGGGCTGGGTCAGCAAGAAGCGCTGGCCCGGGCCGCGGCCTATGCGTCGGCGGGCGCCGACGCGATCCTGATCCATTCCAAGCAAAGCACGCCTGACGAGATCCTGTCTTTTGTGGGCGCCTGGAGGGGCCGTGTGCCACTGGTGGTGGTGCCCACGGCCTATCCGCAACTGCGCGAATCGGATATTCAAGCGCTGGGCAAGGTGGGCCTGGTGATCTATGGCAATCACGCCATCCGCGCGGCCGTGGGCGCGATGCGCGATGTGTTTTCCCGTATTCGGCGTGACGGCGGCATTCATGCGGTGGATGCCGACCTGCCGACGGTGAAAGAGATCATTGCGCTACAGGGCGATGCCGGCATGCGAGAGCTGGAACGCCGCTATCTCAAGTAGTGAATCGAGGGGCGGCCGACGGTCAGTCTCTAGTCAGCCGACGATGCTGCGTTGCGCCAGCCGGGTCGAGCGATTACGCTAGTCGACCTAGCTCGGCGCGGATGGACCCGCCAGGCCAGAAAATCAAGAAAGGGGAATGAGACAGCATGACGCAGGGGGCAAGAGATCTGGCGGGCCGCATGTTCGGCTCATGGGTGGAGGATGTCAACAAGTTGACCCTGCGCGCCGATTTGTCGGCGGGCCTGCTGGGTGCGCTGTTGGTGCTGCCCCAAGGCGTGGCGTTTGCGACTCTGGCGGGGCTGCCCGCCGAATACGGGCTGTATTCAGCCATCATCCCCTGTATCGTCGCGGCGCTGTTCGGGTCCAGCCGGCATGTGATGTCCGGCCCGACCAATGCGAATTCTCTAGCGCTGTTTGCGGTGCTGACCCCCTTGGCCGCCGCGGGCAGCCCAGGCTATATCCAGTTGGCGCTTGCGGTGACGGTGCTGGTGGGCATCATGCAATGGCTGGTGGGTGTGCTGCGCCTGGGGTCGCTTGCTCATTTCATTTCTCCATCGGCCCTGTTCGGCTTCACCAGCGGCGCGGCGCTGCTGATCGCCGTGCACGCCTTGAAGGATGCGCTGGGCTTGCCGTCACCCGAATCGCATGGCGCGGGCGCCTTGCTGGTCAGTGTGGGGGCGCATCTTGACCAGATCCACAAGGGGGCGGTGCTGGTGACGCTGGTCACGCTGGGCGTGGCATTGCTGGTGCGCCGCCTGGATAAACGCAAACCCAATATGCTGCTGGGACTGGTGGCGGGGTCATTGGCGGCGGCGGCGTTCAATGCGTGGGCCGTGCCGCAGGGCGGCACGCCGGTATCGGTGGTGGGCGCCATCGCCCAGCCCTGGCCGCCATTCCACGTGCCCAGCGTGGACTGGCGCACGCTGCCTGATCTGCTTAGCCTGGCGTTCGCACTGACCATCGTGGCGCTGGCGCAATCGATCTCCATCGCGAAGGCCGTGGCCACGCGCTCGGGACAGCGCATCGACGCCAACCGGGAATTCATGGGGCAAGGGCTGTCGAACGTCGTGGGCGGCTTTTTCTCTTGCTATCTGTCCTGCGGATCGTTGAACCGATCCATACCCAATTACGAAGCCGGCGCCAAGACGCCGCTGGCCGCGGTGTTCTCGGCTGTGCTGCTGGTGGTGCTGGTGGCCTTGTCGGCACCGTTGCTGGCGATGATCCCCAACGCCGCGATCTCGGGCCTGCTGCTGTTGGTGGCGTGGACCTTGCTGGATATTCCCCGCTGGCGCCAGTTGATCCGGATGCAGCCGGGCGAGTGCGCCATTGCCGGCGCCACGTTGGCCGCCACGGTCACGATCCGCATGGAAGTGGCAATCCTGCTGGGCACCGTGTTGTCGCTGATGGCGTATCTGCATCGCACGTCGCGGCCGGCGATGCGCACGATGGGCTTTGATTCCCGGGGCTTGGATCGGCGCTTCGTGGTGCTGGAGCATCAGCAGGATGCGCTGCCGGAATGTCCGCAACTGAAGTTGCTGCGCATGGAAGGTTCGATCTATTTCGGCGCGGCGGCACACGTGGCCCATCGTCTGCACGAGCTGCGATCGGCGCCGGACGCGCCGCGCCACTTGCTGGTGATGGCCAAGAGCATGAACTTCATCGATCTGGCCGGCGCGCAGGTGTGGGAAGACGAGCTCGCCGCGCGGCGCGCGATGGGTGGCGATCTGTATTTCCATCGCCCGCGGCCAGAAGTGCTGGACATGTGGCGCCGCACGGGGTTTCTGGAGCGTTTGGGCGCGGACCATGTTTTCCCCGACAAGACCACGGCGCTGCACACCATCTACGCCAAGCTGGACCCCAGTGTCTGCGCGGGATGCAAAGCCCGGATCTTCTGGGAATGCCAGCCGCAGAATCCGCAAAGCGAGCATTGATCGCGCTGCGGGCGCAGCGGCTTCAGGGCGCTTCGGTGCCCAGGTAGGCCGCGCGCACCCGGGCATCCGCGGCGATTGCCGCAGGCGCACCTTCCGCCAACAACGCGCCGCGCACCAGCACCGCGATGCGGTCGGCATGTTTGAACACCACGTCCAGGCTGTGTTCCGTGAACAGCACGGCGATGCGTTGCGTGTCGGCAAGTTGGCGCGTCAGGCGCATCAGCGCGTGGCGTTCATTGGTGGCCATGCCTGCCGTGGGTTCGTCCATGAGCAACAGCCGTGGCTGGTGCGCCAGCGCCATTGCCAGTTCGACCCGTTTGACGTCGCCATAGGCCAGCGTGCCGCAGGCGGCGTCGGCCTGGTTCGCCATTTGCACTTGCGATAGCAGGGCCATGGCCTCGTCGATGGCGTGGCCCGCGGCGCGGCGCCAGGGGTTGAACAGCAGGCGGTCGCGGGACAGCAGGGCCGTTTGTACGTTTTCGCGAACGGTCATCGACCGGAAGGTGGCGGCGGTTTGGAAGGTGCGCCCGACGCCAAGCCGGCAGATCTTGCCGGCTGACAGGCCCACCAGTTCGCGGCCATCCAGCCGCACCGATCCGGAATCGGGCCGCAATTGACCGCCCAGTACGTTGAAGCAGGTGGACTTTCCAGCGCCATTCGGGCCGATCAACGCCAGCATCTGGCCGGCTTCCAGCGTGAACGACACGCCTGCCAGTGCGTCGATGCCGCCGAAGGATTTGCGCAGCGCGTCGACCTGGAGCAAGGAGGGGGAGGTGGTCATGCGCGCCTCCCGCGGAGCCGCGCAGCAGCGCCGGCAAGACCTTCCGGAAACGCCATGACCAGCGCCAGAATGGCCAGGCCCAGCACGGCGTGCCAGTATTCGGTGCTGCGCGCCGCCGCATCTTGCAGCCATGTGTAGGCGGCGGCGCCGACAAGCGGGCCGGCCAGTGTCTGTAGACCGCCCAACAGCACCATAACCAGCCCGTCCACCGAGCGGCTGACGGCCAGGACGTCGGGGGCGATGCTGCCCTTGGAAAATGCGTAGAGCGACCCGGCCAGGCCGGCAGCGAAAGACGCCGCGACAAAGCCTGCCCACTGCACGCGCCGGGTTTCCATGCCCAGGGCCTCGGCGCGCAACGAAGCGTCGCGCACGCCGCGCAGCGCGTACCCCAGCGGCGAAAACGCCAGGCGGCGCAGCCAGGCGACGCCGGCCGCACACAAGGCGAGCGTCACGTAATAGAACCAGGGGCCTTGCGCCAGCCAGGACGATGGCCATAAGCCGATCAGGCCGTTGCTGCCGCCCGTCACGTCGTCCCATTGGTACGCAAGCGCCCAAAGGATTTGTGCGACGGCCAGCGTCAGCATGGCCAGGTACACGCCGGACAGGCGCACGCAGAACCAGCCGAACAGCAGCGCGCCGAACGCGGCGGCGAACGGGCCCAACAGCAACGCGGCTTCCATGGGCACAGCGGCCAATTTCAGCAATAGCGCAGCGCCATAAGCGCCCAGCCCAAACCAGGCGGCATGGCCGAAAGAGGTCATGCCTGCCAGTCCGGTCAGGAAGTGCAGGCTGGCGGCAAACAACGCGGCGATCAGGATCTCGGTCATCAGAATGCTGAGATACGGCCAGTACAACGCGGCGATGGGTACCAGTGCCAACAGGACAAGCAGCAGCACATAGGCCAGGCGCAGGCTCCGGCCGGCGGGGGCAATGGGGCGCTCCGCCGGGCCGGCATGCGAGGCGGGGGCGGGCGGCTTGCCCAGCAGGCCCCACGGGCGCACCACCAGCACCACGGCCATCACGGCGAATTCGGCCAGCAGCGTCAGCTTTGACAGGTTGAACACCCATGGGCCGATCTGGATCTGACCCAGGAAGACGAACACGGCTTTCACGGAGCAGATCAGCAGGGCGGCCAGGAAGGCGCCAGGAATTGATCCTAGGCCGCCCACCACCACCACCACGAAGGCGCTGGCGATGATCTCCAGATCCAGCCCCAGCGTGGCGGGCACCCGGGGCGCGGCCAGGGCGCCGCCCAACCCGGCCAGGAAGGCCCCCAGCGTGAAGGCGGAGGTGAACAGCCAGGCCTGGTTTACGCCCAGCGCGGCAAGCATGCTGCGGTTTTCGGCCGCCGCGCGCAGCAGCCGGCCCCAGCGTGTGCGCATCAGCAGCAGCCATAACAGGCCAAGCACCACGGGGCCGGCGGCGATCAGCAGCAGGTCGTATTGTGGATAGCGTCGGCCCAGGATCTGGACCGCGCCGGACAGGCCGGGGGCGCGCGCCGCGAACAGGTCTTCGGGACCCCAGATCGCCAGCGTGGCGTCACCGATGATGAGCACGAGGGCGAACGTGGCCAGCAATTGGAATAGTTCGGGCGCCTGGTACAAGCGCTTGAGCACCAGCCATTCGGCCGCTGCGCCGATCAGGCCGGTGGCCAGCGCGGCCAGCAGCAGGCCGGCCCAATAGCCGGCGCCGTCGCCGAAATACGTGGTGAAGGTCCATGCCAGGTAGATGCCCAGCATGTAGAACGACCCATGCGCGAAATTCACCACGCGGGTCACGCCGAAGATCAGCGACAGGCCGGCGGCCACCAGGAACAATGCGCTGGCATCCGCCAAGCCGTTAAGCAGCTGCGACAACAGCCCCGACAGGCTCATCAGTGCGCCGGACGCATCTTTCGCACCTGCTCGTCAGGCGGTTGCAGGCGCGCGCCATCGATGTAGGCGAAGTCCTTCATGATGCCCTTGCCGTCTTCCACGGCGGTCACGCCCACGTAGACACCCATCGTCGATTGATGGTCAATCTTGCGGTATTGGATCTGACCGTAAGGCGTATCGACCTTCAGGCCGGCAAAGGCGTCGACGAGTTTTTCCGTGTCCACCGCGCCGGCGGCCTGTAGGCCCTTGGCAATCGACATCAGCGATGCGTAGCCAACCACGGACCCGACCTTGGGCGTTTCGTTATAGCGCTTCTTGTAGGCTTCCACGAAGGTGTTGTTGGCCGGCGTGTCGATGGCATACCAGGGGTAGCCGGTGACGATCCAGCCCGAAGGCGTATCGGCGCCCAGCGGTTCCAGGTATTCCGGTTCGCCCGACAGCACGGACACGACGGCGCGGTTCTCGAACAGGCCGCGCGTATTGCCTTCGCGGACAAAGCGGGTCAGGTCGGCGGCGAACAGCACGTTGAAGATGGCATCGGGCTTGGCGTCGGCCAAGGCTTGCACCACGGCGCCCGCATCCACCTTGCCCAGCGGCACGGCTTGTTCGGCCACGAATTCGACGTCGGACTGGAAGGACTTCATCATGGCCTTGAACGTGGCCACGGCGGACTGCCCGTATTCATAATTGGGATAGACGATGGCCCAGCGCTTCTTGCGCAAGGCCAGCGCCTTGGGGGCCAGCGCCGCGACGTGCATCCAGGTGGAAGGCCGCAAGCGGTAGGTGTAGCGATTGCCCTCCTGCCAGGTGATCTTGTCGGTCAGAGGCTCGGCGGCCAGGAAGAACACTTGTTGCTGCTTGGCGAAGTCGGTCAGCGCCAAGCCCGTGTTGGACAGGAACCCGCCAAACAGCAGTTCAACCTTTTCGCGGGCCAGCAATTCTTGCGCCGCGCGCACCGAATCGCCGGGATTGCCGTTGTCGTCGCGCGAAATCACTTCCAGCTTTCTGCCCAGCACGCCGCCTTCGGCGTTGACCTGTTCCAGCGCCAATTGCCAGCCCTTTTTGTAAGGGCCCAGGAAGGCGGGGATAGCCTTGTAGCTGTTGATCTCGCCGATGCGGATGGGCGGTTCGCGGTCCTTGGCGACGGCAACGGCGACCGGAGTCAGCGCCAGGGCCAGAAGCGCGGGAGCAAACGCGCGGCGCAGCAGGGTAAGGCTGGGACGAAGCATGGCGGGGTATCGCAGGCAAGAGGGATCGGGCGTCGCCGCTTGGCGCGGGGGCGCTGCTGGTTGCGGCCCAATTGAAACACGTGCCTCTGCCGTGGGGCAATAAGAAGCTGCCCTGCCAGGCGAGCAGGGCGCTGTCGTGCGCGCCGCCCGGACGCCATAAAAGCCCGGGCGCTACAGATCCACCACCAGCCGCGCGCCTTTCGCGCGCGAGACGCAGGCCGTCAGGCAATGCGTCTTTTCCTCGTCGGAAAGGATGAAGTCCTGATGGTCCACCTCGCCTTCCAGGTATTCCAGCTTGCACGCCCCGCAAAGGCCCGACAGGCACGACGTCGGGATCCGATGCCCGGCCAGCTCCAGCGCGCGCACGATGGTCTGTTCTGGCAAGACCTGCACGGTTGCGCCGGACCGGGCGAGCTGGACTTCAAAGCTGCCCGCCGGCGCCGCATCCGTCTGCGGCCGCGCCGGTGCCTTGAAATGCTCGCTGTGCACGGTGCCTTCAGGCCAATGCTTGGCCGCGTCGGCGCAGGCGTCCATAAAGCCTGCAGGGCCGCAAAAGTACACATGCGTTCCGGGCGGCGCATTCGCGAGCAAGGCACCGATGTCCAGGCCCTTTGCGCGCTCGCCATTGTCGTGATGCAAGTGCAGGCGCGCCGGGGTGGCGAGCGCGCGCAGCTCGTCAACGAATGCGGCGTGCTGGCGGGTCCGCGCGCAATAATGCAGCTCGAACGAAGCCGACTGGCTGGCCAGCACATGAGCCATCGCCTTCAAGGGCGTGATGCCGATGCCGCCCGCGAGCAGGACCGTGTGCGCGGCCCCGGGTGCGAGCCTGAAGGCGTTTCGCGGCCAGCCTATGGTAAGCGTCTGCCCGACCCGCACGCTCTCGTGCATGGCGCGGGAGCCGCCCCGGCTGCTAGCTTCCAGCAACACGCCCAGCGTCCAGCAACTGCGATCCTCCGGATCGCCCGCCAGCGAGTACGACCTGATGACCCCAGCGGGCAGGTGCACATCGACATGCGCGCCCGCCTCGACCTCGGGTAAGGCTATCCCTTCGGGATGCACCAGCTCAAACGCATGGATACCTTCGGCCTGCCACCGAATGCAGCGCACACGAAGCGTCAATGACTCGCCTGCCGTGTATGCGGCGCATAGCGCCCCGTCGGGTAGTGGCGCATTCATGCCATTCTCCGGGCCAGCACGTCCTGTTGCAGCGCCTCCAGCTTCTGTTTCACAAAGTCGGTGCGCGCCTGCCCCTTGATGGTGTCGGACTCGGTGAGGATCAGCACCACCTGCTTGGCAAGGTAGCGGCGCAGCGTCACCTCTTCCTCCCGGGTGCGGCCAACGGGCAGTTCGAACACATTGCCGGAACAATAGCTATTGGGTGTGCCACCGCTATCGCGAAGCCACTGCGCGAATTGCTGAGGGCCGGCCGCCGGATTCGTCCCACGGATAGCGTCTCGCAAGAGCTTGCGAAACACGTACAGCCCCGCGTCGAACTTGGTCGGATTCTCCAGCGCATGCACGGCGATGGGGCGCTGGCTGATGATGGCTTCGTAATCACCTGGCGCGTACTGGCATTCCTTGTAGTTCGCGCGCGCGCGATGGTCGGCCGGGATGGGGGGCAGGTCCTCGAGCTTGTATTGGCCAAAGCGCTCCGGCCGGCGCATGGCGACCTGGCCTTCCAGGAAGTCGATGGTTTCGTACCCGACCATGCTCTTGTCGCCAATGCCGCGTGTGTCGATGCCGGGGCCCATGACGCGCCAGCCGATCATCTTGCTGTTGACGTCGTCCACCGGCACCGTCCAGCGGATCATGTGGAAACGGCCGAACAGCTTCTTGGCGTGGCCGTCTTCGGACGTGTAGGCGTGCAGGCTGAAATTGGGCAGCACCTGATGCTGGACGCGGATGTACATGTGATCGTCGTCCGAGCGCCGCGCGCCCGAGCAGGCCAGGCCCCGGCCGCCGTGGATAGGTACGAATTGCATATCGGGCGGGACTTCCATCGACGCGGCGCCCACCTCGTCGAAGGTGGTGCCCTGGTAGTGTTCGCCCGTTACCTGACGCTTCGCGTGCAGCGCCATCGTGTGATAGTTGTCCGCCGAATTGTCCTGCACCTGCAGCCAGTTGGCGTGTTGAAAGTTGCTGTAGGGCACGAGTTCGTCGCCTTCGGCCACCGTGAAATTTCCTTCCCAGTCCGGAAACGGCGGTTCTTCGTCCGGGGGGCCCATGTACGCGAACACCAGGCCATGGCGTTCAAGCGCCTTGTACGCGCCTTGACGGATAGAACAACGATACCGTTCGCCTTCTTCCTCCTCGCCTTCGGGGAATGGCACGCGCAGGCAAGCGCCGTCCACGTCGAACACCATGCCGTGGTAGCAGCACGAAATGCCGTGCTGCTCAATCTTTCCGTACTCCAGCGACGCTCCGCGATGCACGCAATGCGCATGCAGCAGGCCGATGGCCCCGCTTCCATCGCGAAAGCAGACCAGCTCTTCTCCCATGATTTTCAGAAAGCGCGGCGTGTCCGTCAGTTCCAGTGTCATACAGACGGGATGCCAGAAGCGGCGCAGGTATTCGCCTGCGGGGGTGCCGGGGCCGACTTCGGTCAGCTCCGGATCATGGCCCGGGACGTTGTTGGTGAAGTATCCGCCATACGGGATGAGCTTCTTGACGGCGCCAGCGGCGGCGCTGCTTGAACGTTCGAACTGGTCTTGTGTGGTGCTCATGTTGTCTCCGATGTCGTAAAAAAATTTAAATTCAGAGTACTGAACTCTGAACTCTGTATACAGAGATTAAGGGATTTATTTCCCATCATCCCCCGGGGAAAACCCGCAAAATTGTTACTGCTCGCCGCCTGTCAGGGGCGGATCTCCTAGAAGCTTCCTTTATTCATCGTTCGTTTGAACTCTGTATCCAACGTAGAATTCCACCTATGAAACTCACCCTCAACAGCCTGCCCGCCCGTGCGGATTTCGTGGACGAAACCTATCGCGTATTGGTCGACGCCATTACGGATGGCTCGCTGGAACCCGGTGAGCGCATCACGCAGGAAGAAATCGCCGAGCAGCTTGGCGTGTCCCGATCTCCGGTATTGCAGGCGCTGCGCCTGTTGAAAAATGACGGCTTCATTGAAGACGCGCCCGGACGCGGCGTTCAGGTGGCGCAGTTGGACATCGCCTGGGTGGCCAACCTGTACCAGGTCCGCGGCGCGCTGGACGCCCTGGCTGCGAAACTCGCTGCGGAAAAACGATTCCGCATCGCCCCCGCGCTGATTCAACACGGCCGTGCGGTGTCCAAAGGCAAGGACTTGCGCGCCATCATCGATGCGGACCTTGCGTTTCATAACGCGATCTACGAGGCGTCCGGCAACCCGCTTATCCAGGAAAGCGCCCACCGCCACTGGATGCACCTGAGGCGCGTGATGGGCGCGGTGCATCGTGTGGCGAAACACCGCGCCTCGTTGTGGGACGAGCATCAAGCCATTGCAGACGCCATCGCCGAAGGCAATGTGAAGCGTGCCGTGTCGTTGAGTGACCAGCATATTGAAAAGGCGAGGGCCAACCTGGTTAACGAACTGGAGGAGATGTACCCGATCTCCCCCTCTCAAAAGCCCAAAGATGCCGCAACGGCGTAGTGGCCGAGGGCATGACGGCATGAGTGCCTAGCCGCGTTCGCGCCCCTTCGCCACGTTCACGAGCGCGGCGGGAACGGAGAACACCAGGATGCTGCCGATGACCAGGCTGGCCGCCAGGCCGAACACGCCGGCGCCCGTGGTGCCATACGCGGTCTGCACGTATCCGATGACGTAAGGGCTGACCACCCCCGATATGCTGCCCACCGAATTGACAAAGGCAATACCCGCTGCGGCGGCGCCACCCGTCAGAATGGCCGGCGGCAACACCCAGAATTGGGAAATTGTCGCCATCACGCCCACCGTGCCCACGGTCAGCGCCACCATGGCCAGCGTGGTGTCATGCGCCCAGAAGACGCTGGCGGTAAGACCCAGCGCGCCCAACAGGCCGGCCAGCGACAGATGCCAGCGGCGTTCACCCGTCGCATCGGAATTGCGGCTGATCAGAATCATGCCGACCACTGCCGCCGCATAGGGAATCGACGACAACAAACCGATCTGCATGGTGTCCGTGACCCCGCTGGCCTTGACCAGGCTCGGGAGCCAAAAGCTCACGCCATACAGGCCCATCGTAAAGAAGAAATAAATGCCCGCCAGCAGAAGGACCTTGGGGTTGGTCAGACCGTCCTTGATCGAATGCAAATGCTGGTCTTGCTGTTCGGCCGCCAGGTCTCGCTGGATAAGGTCCTTTTCCGGCTGGCTCAGCCACTTGGCGTCCGCCACTCTGTCATTCAGATAAAAGAAGGCAACGACGCCGACAAAGACGGTGGGTATTCCTTCAATCAGGAACAACCACTTCCAGCCGGCCATGCCCATGGCGCCGTTGAAGTGGTTCATGATCCAGCCCGACAAGGGGCCGCCGATCACGCCGGACATGGGAATGCCCGTCAGGAACAGTGCCGTGACCTTGCTGCGGCGTGAGTTTGGAAACCAGTAGGTCAGGTACAGCAGAATGGCGGGAATGAATCCGGCCTCGGCCACGCCCAGCAGGAAGCGCAATACGTAGAAGCTGGTCGGGCTGGAAACAAACATCATGCCTGCGGAGATCAGCCCCCACGTGACCATGATGCGCGCAATCCATCGGCGCGCGCCCACCTTCAGCAGGATCAGATTGCTAGGCACTTCGAAAGCCAGATAGCCAACGAAAAAAATGCCCGCGCCCAGTCCATAGACCGCATCGCTGAAGCCCAGGTCCTGCGACATTTGCAACTTGGCGAACGCCACGTTGATACGGTCCAGGTACGCACAGACATAGCAAAGGAACAGGAAGGGCAATAGCCGCCAGGCGACCTTGGAGTAGGTGGCCGACTCGAAATCGGATGCTGGTGCACGCGCGGGTGCGATATCGCTATACATTTTTGTCTCCCTTATTTTTTATGTGAAACGAGGCACGCTCCTGTGCCTCGTCAGGGCCTGCTCGGAAAGGCCCGCGACACGCTGCCGGTTCAATCGAACATGTCGGGCTGTGTCGCCGCCAAATGGCTGTATATCGGCTGAAAGTGCAGCCAGCCGATGTACTCGGAGCCCACATGCTCCCGGCTGTAGCGCGAACGGTCCGGCGGAACCAGAACTGGTTTCAGGCCCGTCGCCTCCACCATCAACTGCTGCTTGCAGCAACGTTCTAGCGCAATGAACCAGAACGCCGCCGACTCAATGCTGTGACGGCTGGCGGTGAGCAGGCCGTGGTTTTGATGGATCGCGGCCTTGACTCCCTTGAACCAGTCGCAAACCGCCATGCCCGCTTTTTCCTCCACGGCGACCTGCCCGGCTTCTTCACGGATGACGATGTGATCTTCAAAGAACGCCGCCGCGTCTTGCGAAATGGGGTCCAGCGCCTTGCCCAGTGAAGCGAAGGCCGTTCCGTAGGTAGTGTGCGCGTGGCACATGGCGAGGATGTCGGGGTGCGCCTCATGCACGGCGGCATGCAGCACAAAGCCCGCGCGGTTCAAGGCGTATTCGCCTTCGACCACTTGGCCCTTGTGGTCCGCAAGAATCAGGTTGGAAACTCTCACGTCCGCAAAGTGCACGCACATCGGGTTCGTCCAGTACAGCTCGGGGAACTCCGGGTCCCGTATGGTCAGGTGACCCGCAAACCCGTAGTCAAAACCTTCCAGCGCAAAGGCCCGGCAAGCCGCTACCAGGCGTTTCTTTAGATGCAGGCGTTCCTCCTCCAGGGAGGCAAAGGTGGGCTGTTCCGGATAGATCAGCCCTTTTTGCGTCGGTTCGTAAATCGAGATGCGCCCGTCAGGAAGGCGCTTGGGCGCATGCTTGTTCGCGGGGACTTGGTCGAGGATGGCAGACATGGATGACTCCAGAGAGGGATCGGGCCCCGAGCTCACGCTGTCGGCGTGATGGGATGCAGACGATCTTCTGATGTACATCAATTAAAAAAAAGCGATACTTGTTCAACTTCAGATGAACTGTATTCAACTGAATGACGACGGCAACCCGGTCAGCTTCCAGGTGGATCCATGCGCAGAATTCCGAACTTCGTGCTCTTGAGAGCCTTTGAATCCGCGGCTCGCCTCGGAAGCTTTGCGGCAGCGGCGGCCGAGCTGAGCCTGACCCCGTCCGCCATCAGTCATCAAATCAAGGAACTTGAGGAAGTTTTCCGAAAGCCGCTCTTCTATCGGCTCAATCGCCGGGTTGATCTCACGGCGGAAGGGGCAAGATTCGCCGACAGCCTGACGCGCGTCCTGAACGCGCTGGAAGCCAGCTGTTCAGAAGTCAGCCTCGCGCCCACCGGTCAGGTGCTTTCGCTTTACTGCGCCCCCAGCTTCGCCGCCAAATGGCTCGGCCCTCGCCTGGGGACGCTCACCCAGCGCCACCCGGAAATCGTCATCCGCCTGACGACCGCCGCCGAACCGCTGGACCTTACCCGCGCCCGCGAAGTCGACGTTGCCATCTCGTATGGCACCGCCGTCCAACGCACGGGGATTGCAGTCACCCCGCTGGGAAAGGAATTCATCGTTCCGCTATGCGCGCCGTCAGTACTGGCGAACAAGCGCAATGCGCGCAAACTCATCAGCGAATTCGCTCTCATCGAATCGCAGCTAAGCCGCGTGACATGGCGCGACTGGTTCGCCATGAACGGCTTCACCACCGCGCCCAACGTGAATCAATCCTTCGACAGAGCCGCCCTGGCGATTTCCGCTGCGGTGGACGGGCTGGGCATCGCATTGGAATCCACAAGATTTGCCGAGAAGGAATTGGCGCGAGGCGAGCTGATTGAACTGGGCGCAAACGAATTTCCCCGCATCGCCCGAGAGACGCATTTCTTTTCGGTGCGAAGGGAAGAAGAGGATATTCCGAAGATTCAGCTATTTCGAAAATGGCTCATGGGGTCGCTTAAACCCAAGCGGACATGAACTCCCTATGAACGTGCGGTCCTGGGCCTGCGAAGCCACGCCCGGAGCGTGGACTTATCCTGGAGCCCGTACCGGCGTTGTGCCTCTTAAATGCACTGTCAGCCAATTCAAGGACGGGGCATGAGCCATGAAAAAAGCCCTGCGATGCAGGGCTTTTTTTTGACTCACCAGAATACCGGCTGAATTACTTCAGCTTGGTTTCCTTGTAGTCAACGTGCTTGCGAGCGACCGGATCAAATTTCTTGATCAGCATCTTCTCGGGCATGTTGCGCTTGTTCTTGGTGGTCGTGTAGAAATGACCCGTGCCGGCAGTCGACTCGAGCTTGATCTTTTCGCGGATACCTTTGGCCATGTCGTGCTCCTAGTATGGTGATTGTCGTGGAGGCCGATTAGGCGATTTCGCCGCGGGCGCGCATGTCGGCCAGAACGGCGTCGATGCCGTTCTTGTCGATCGTGCGGATGGCCTTGGCGGAAACACGCAGGCGGACCCAGCGGTTTTCGCTTTCAACCCAGAACCGGCGCGATTGCAGGTTGGGCAGGAAGCGACGCTTGGTCTTGTTGTTTGCGTGCGAAACATTGTTGCCCACCATCGGGCCTTTGCCGGTCACTTGGCATACGCGTGCCATGGATGCACCTCTTTATGTCGTTCTTTCGCGCATCGCTTGGGGGGTAGACGGGGGATTTAGCCGCCGGGCTGTGTGGGGAGCGCCGTGTTGCCACTTGCGCTGCCTTTGCCGGCCACCCAGTCTTAGTGGATGAGGGGGATTGGATCCGCCCGTGCTTATACCCGCTGCCTACCACCCGCTGAAACCCTGGTCGAAATTCTTGAGAATTTCTTGCCTGAATTTCCTGACGCTACGCGGTTGGGGTCAGAGTGCTGAACTACAAAGCATAGTAGTCCGGCACGGGAAACTTCTTGTGAAGACGTAGATTCTAATACGAAAAAGCCAAGTAAATCAAGCGGCCATGGTCATGCCGTGTGCGATTGCGCGACACGGCCCGAAATCCAGGACAGGCAGGCGCAGGTGGCCAGCGTGGTGGTCAGGGGTAGGGCGCTGTCCGTTTGCCACGCGCTGACCGCGAAACCGGCCAATGCGCCGCAGGACAATTGCAGCGTCCCCAATAAAGCCGACGCGGCGCCCAGGCGCTTGCCCTGGTCCGACAGCGCCAGCGCCGCCGAGTTCGGGTTCACGAAACCCTGGCTGCCCATGTAGCCGATCAGGCACAACATCAGCAGAGGCAGCGTCATCCAGCCGGCCAGCGTCAGCGCCACGGCCGCCAGGCTGGCGATGGCCAGCGAGGTCAGGGCCTTGCGTTGCAGTTGGCGAGGCCGATAGGTGCGCAGCAGGCGGGCGCTGATCTGCGAGCAGATGATGAGCGACAGCGCGTTGGTGCCGAATAGCAGGCCGTAGTACTGAGGCGGCACGCCATAGAGTTCGATGAAGACGCGCGGGGAGCCGATGATGTAGGCGAACATGCCGGCTTGGCCGAAACCGCCCGCCAGGCTGTGTGCCATGAAGCCACGATGCGAGAACAGATCGCGGTAGTTGCGCAGGATGGTGCTCCAGCGCAACGGTACGACGCGGTCGGGCGTCAGCGATTCCTTCATGATCTTCGCCACCGCCAGCATCAGCATGGCGCCGCCCAGCAACATGATCCAGAACAGGCTGCGCCACGAGGCGAAGGTCAGCAATTGGCCGCCGGCAAGCGGCGCCAGAATCGGGGCCAGACCCATGATCAGCATCAGCAGAGACATCGCCCGCGCGGCCTCGTGCGTGTCGTAGTGGTCACGGATGACCGCGCGCGGAATCACGATGCCTGCGGCGCCGCCCATGGCCTGCACGACGCGCCAGCCAGTCAGGGCCTCGACCGAGCCCGACAGCGCGCATCCCAGCGAGGCCACCATGAACAGCGCCAGGCCCACCATCAGCGGCGGCTTGCGCCCGAAGCGGTCGGCCATCGGGCCGTAGAACACTTGCGCCAGCGCCAGCCCGATCAAATAGGCCGCGAGCGTGCGTTCGACATCGCCCCGGGGTACGCCCAGGTTGGCCGCGATGGTCGGGAACGCGGGCAGGTACATATCGATGGCGAACGGGCCGATCGCCGTCAGCGCGCCCATGAGAATGAGCCAACCGGGCAGGCCGCTGCGGGAAACTGGTGATGGGGGCATGGTGATCGCGGTAAAACGCAGAGACAGGGCGCATGCGTTTCATTGCATGTTTTGCGCCAAGCCAGCGACTGTATCACGGGTAACCTGACACGCAAATTTCAGCTATTTTCCGATACAGTCTTCAGCGTCCGTAAGTATTCAGAGGAGAGGTCGTGAATCCTTTGTTGTCTGTGGTGGAACGCAAACTTGGAGCCTTGCCCGTCCCGGTTCAACTGGTGTTGCCGGATGGCACGGTGCTGGGGCCGCCCGATCCGCGCGTGCGCTTCGTGGCACACGACAAGACCGCGCTGGCCCACTTGGCCGAAGGCGCGGTGGGTGTGCTGGGGCAGGATTATGTAGAAGGCCGCATCGATATCGAAGGCAATATGCGCGATGTGATGGCGGCGGCATCGGCGCTGTTGCCGGGCTCTCCGGTCGATGCGGCGCGCGGGGGCTGGCTGACGGAATTGGTGCGCAAGGTGATGTCGGTGTGGCGGCATTCCGCGGAGCGCGACGCCAAGCAGATCGAGTTTCACTACGACCTGTCCGATGACTTCTATGCGCTGTGGCTGGACCCGCGCCGCGTCTATTCCTGCGCGTATTACCGCACGCCGGAGATGACGCTGGCCCAGGCCCAGGAGGCCAAGCTCGACCACATCTGCCGCAAGCTGCGCCTGCACGCGGGCGAGCGTTTCCTGGATGTGGGGGCGGGTTGGGGCGGCTTGCTGCTGTGGGCCGCTGAAAACTACGGCGTGGACGCCACCGGCATCACGCTGTCGCGCAATCAGCACGCGCACGTCTCGAAACTGATCCAGGAAAAGGGCTTGGCTGGCCGGGTCCGCATGGAACTGCTGGACTACCGTCAGTTGGACGAATCCCGGCAGTTCGACAAGATTGCGTCGGTGGGCATGTTCGAGCATGTGGGCCGGGCGCAACTGGAAGGCTATTTCGCCAAGCTGCGCCGCCTGCTCAAGCCGGGCGGGCTGATCATGAACCATGGCATTACCGCGGCCGGCGTCTATAACGCCGAATTGGGCAACGGCATGGGCGAGTTCATTGAGAAGTACATCTTCCCCGGCGGCGAACTGACCCACATCAGTGTCGTGATGGAAGCCATGACCAATGGCGGCCTGGAGGAAGTGGACGTGGAGAACCTGCGCCCGCATTACGCGCGCACGTTGTGGGCGTGGAGTGATGCGCTGGAGGCCCGCCTGCCGGAGGCTGCTCAGATACTGGGCGCCGACCAGGGCGCGCGGTCGCTGCGGGCGTACCGCCTGTACCTGGCCGGTTGCGCCATGGCATTCGAGCACGGCTGGATCGCCCTGCATCAGATCCTGGGCCAGCCGCCCGCCACCGGCCGTTCTGACGAGCTGGACAATCCCCCGGATCTTTCGTATCCGTGGCGGCGCGACTATATGTATGGCGATGGCGCCGGCCGCTGAGCCTGCTTTGCGATCAATATGGGGCAAGCCTCATCCGCGCGCCCGATGAGCGACGGTCACATCGTCTGGGATTTTAAACTGAATATTGGCTGAAAATAGCTTGAATCCGATGCTTTAGGGGGCTGCCAAGAGGCGTTTCCGGCTTGTCTGTGATGGTTAGTATGTACTAATACGAATCTGTAATTTACTAAATGTATCTGCCATTTGAAGGCGATATTTCCTAGGAGAAATTCGTAATTTTCCTGTGGTCGATCGGGGTTATCCCGTAGATTTTTTGCCTGGAATGTATCTATTCCATTCGGGCTTGGGGTTGGGTGGTATCGCAATTTCGTTTAAGATGCTGCCTTCTTCGTTCAGTTTGTTCACTTTCTGTGGGTTTTCAAAAACTGTGTTTTTGAAGCTCCTGTCTTGCAAGATTCCGCACCCTTGCGGATCCTCTTGTCGCTAGTGTCGGTTTGTATTGGCGGTTCTGCCCGTCTTCCGCACAACCCCCTTAGCTCCATGGCACTTCCGGGCCAGACCCGGCGTGTGTCCCTGAACCTATGGAGGCAAAAGCCAATGCGTTTTACCCCTGTCAAGACCCTGGCCGCCGCGGCCGTTCTGTTTGCATTTGCTGGCGCGGCCCAAGCCGCCGACGCCCCTCAATGCGAAATCAAGCGTCCGGTCAATTTCGGCGCCATGAACTGGGAATCCAACCTGGTTCTGGTTGATGTTGAACGTTTCATCATGGAAAAGGGCTACGGTTGCAAAACCGAGACCTTGCCAACGGAAACCCTGCCCGCCCTGGCCGCGCTTGAACGCGGCGACCTGGATATCAATACCGAGATCTGGTTGAACAGCGTGGCCGATCCCTGGGATCGCGCCGAAAAGACCGGTAAGGTCAAGCGCATCGGCGACCTCTACATGGGCGCCGAAGGCTGGTACATCCCCCGCTATACGGCTGAACGTCTGCCGGAACTGAAATCCGCCGCTGATCTGCCGAAGTTCAAGGACAGTTTCAAGGACCCCGAAGAACCCGGCAAGGGCCGCTTTTACGGTTGCCCGGCGGGCTGGGGCTGCGAAGTCACCAGCAATAACCTGTTCCATGCCCTGAAGCTGGGCGACAGCTACACGCTGTATTCGCCGGGCACCGGGGCCGCGCAGAAGGCCGCGCTGATGTCGGCCTACAAGCGCAAGCAGAACGTGGTTTTCTACTACTGGTCGCCCACGCCGCTGGTCGGCGCGATGGATCTGGTCAAGCTGGACATGCCGCCCTATGACGCCGAAAAGCACAAGTGCCTGACGTCGTCCAAGTGCGCCAAGCCTGAGCCCAGCGCCTATCCCGACAATCCCGTCTTCACCGCGGTGAACACCAAGTTCTCCCAGGAAGCGCCCACCCTGACGGCGTTCCTGTCGAAGGTGTCGGTGCCGCTGCCGGTGATCAATGAAACCCTGGCCCACATGGAAGAGTCTGGCGATGATTCCAACGCCGTGGCCACGTGGTTCCTGAAGAACAAGCCCGACGTCTGGACCAAGTGGGTCCCTGCCGACGTCGCCCAGCGCGTCCAAGCCGCGCTGTAACCCCCGAGGTGCAGGCCTCGCGCCACCTTGGCGCGTGCCGGCCCGCCCTGCCGGAAGTCTTCCGGCTTGTCGGGCCGCCTCAAGGGAAAAAGTCTCGTGGCGAGCTAGCGGCCCTGGGCTTTTTCCCCTGGGATGGCTGTTTACCGGACGCTTGCGTCTGGATGCAAGCCGATGGCGCCGCGTCTTCCGCAGCCTGCTTCCGCCCTGGAAGCCTCATCGCTGCCTGGACATCCGGTCTTTCGGAGCATGCGGCGGCGACCGCCACCGCAAGCGCCCCAGAATGGAGTTGAAACGATGTTTCCTGAAATTATTCCCGCCCGTCAGGTAAGGGCGGCGATCGACGGCTTTGTCGATCACCTGGTCACCAACTACGCGGATACGCTTGAGACCCTGTCTCAGCCGGTCCTGCACGCCTTGGTGTGGCTGGAACAAGTGTTGCGCAGTTCGCCCTGGTGGGCCGTGGTCGCCGTGACCGTGGCCATCGCCTGGGGCGTCAGCCGCCGAATCGGCCTGAGCCTGGCGATGGGCGCGCTGCTGTGCGTCATCGGCGTGCTGGGCTTGTGGGACGCCGGCATGCAGACGCTTGCGCTGATGATCATGGCCGCCGGCCTGTCGGTGCTGATCGGCATTCCGCTGGGCGTGCTGATGGCGCGGGTGAACTGGCTGCGCTCCATCATGCTGCCGGTGCTGGACGTGATGCAGACCATGCCCAGCTTCGTGTATCTGATCCCCGTCGTGATGCTGTTTGGCCTGGGCAAGATCCCCGCCATCATTGCCACCGTGATCTACGCCGTGCCGCCGCTGATTCGCCTGACCGATCTGGGCATCCGCCTGGTCGACCGTGAAGTGCTGGAAGCGTCGCGCGCTTTCGGTGCCAATCCGCGCCAGCAATTGTTTGGCGTGCAACTGCCGCTGGCCTTGCCGAACATCATGGCCGGCATCAACCAGACCACGATGATGGCCTTGTCGATGGTGGTGATTGCGTCGATGATCGGCGCGCGCGGCCTAGGCTATGAAGTGCTGCTGGGGATCAACCGTCTGGAAGTGGGCCGTGGCCTGCTGGCGGGCTTGGGTATCGTGGTGTTGGCCGTGCTGTTCGACCGGATCACGCAATCGTATGGACAGCGCATGCGCATGGGAGGCCAGCGATGAGCAAGATCGAGGTCAAGAACATCTACAAGGTCTTTGGTTCGCATCCGAAGAAATGGCTGCAAGCCGCACAGAACGGCATGAGCAAGGAACAACTGCTGGCCGAAAGCGGCCACACCCTGGGCCTGCGCGACATCAGCCTGTCCATTGAAGAAGGCAGCATCTACGTCATCATGGGATTGTCGGGTTCCGGCAAGTCCACGCTGATTCGCCACTTCAACCGCCTGATTGAACCCAGCGCCGGCCATATCCTGGTGGACGGCGTGGACGTGGTCAGCCTGAACAAGCGTGACCTGGAAGTCTTCCGTCAAAAGAAGATGAGCATGGTGTTCCAGCGCTTTGGCCTGTTCCCGCACCGCACGGTGCTGGACAACGCTGCGTACGGCCTGACCGTGCAGGGCGTGGGCAAGGCAGAACGCGAGAAGCGCGCCCGTGACTGGCTGGAGCAAGTGGGGCTGGCGGGTTTTGAGAACCAGTACCCGCATCAGTTGTCGGGCGGCATGCAGCAGCGCGTAGGCTTGGCGCGCGCGCTGGCCACCGACGCTGAAATCTTGCTGATGGACGAAGCCTTCTCGGCGCTGGATCCGTTGATTCGCCGCGAAATGCAGGATCAGCTGCTGCAATTGCAGGCCAAGCTGAACAAGACCATCGTGTTCATCACGCACGATCTGGACGAGGCCTTGCGCCTGGGCAACCGGATCGCCATCCTGAAGGACGGTGAACTGGTGCAAGAGGGCACGCCGGAAGACATTCTGCTGAACCCGGCCAATGACTATGTGCAGTCGTTCCTGCAAGACGTGAACCGCACCAAGGTGCTGAACGCCACGCACGCCGTGAACCCGGCGCGTCTGACGCTGACCATGCGCTCGCGTCCCGCGCATGCGCTGGATCGCATGCATGCCATGGACTACCAGTACGCGCCGGTACTGGACGGCAAGCGCCTGGCGGGGGTGTTGACGGCCAAGGCGGCGGAAGAAGCCATCCAGCAGGGCGCGCGCGACGTGTCGCGCTTTGTCGAGGATCTGGCGTCGGTGCCGGCCACGGCGGGCCTGGGTGAAGTGCTGGCACAACTGGTGCACAGCGATCAGCCGGTTGCCGTCACGGGCGAGGACGATGAGTTCCTGGGTATGTTGTCCCGTAAGAAGGTGGTGGAACTAGTCACCCCGGCCCTGACTGAAACGGCGGCATCGGCCGAAGATGCCGCTGCCGAACTGGAAGCCCAGCCCGCGCCGGAGCACCGGGGCGAAGCGGCCTGATCGCAACGTCGCCCTGAAAGCGCGAAAGGCGAAAGTGCTTGGCGCTTGAACTTTGCCCGCGTGCAATCGCTTGCACGCGGGCAAAGTCGCTATATGATTGCTAGCCGGTCAGTTCGGCCGGTTCCCGCTATTCGGAAAATCGGAAGCCGTCATGCCTATTTTGAATGTCCAGATCCTGCAAGGCCACTCGGCCGCCCAGAAAGCCGCGCTGCTGAAAGCGGCCTCCCATGCCGTGGTTGAAAGCATTGCCGCACCGCTGCCCAGCGTGCGCATTGTGTTGCAGGAAGTGCCCGCCGAAAACGTGATCGTGGCGGGCGAAATCGGCAAGCGCATGGCGCGCGTGGACGTGGCGTTGATCGAAGGCCGGGACGAAGCCAAGAAGGCCGCGCTGATCGCCGCGTTGAACCAGGCCGTCTGCACCAGTATCGATATCTCGGGCGAAGACGTGCGGGTGCTGATCCGCGACGTGCCCAAGGTCGACATGGGCGTTGCCAACGGCATCAGCGCCAAGGCCGCAGGCCGCTGATTTCCTGCCAAAGCCGCAAGCGAGACCAGCACGCGACGCGCGTGCGGCGGGAAAGCCGGGGCTAGTCCAGCTTCACATTCGCTTCCCTCACCACTTCGCCCCACCGCTGGATCTCGCTTTTGATATAGCTCGCGTACTCTTGCGGCGTGGATCCCAAGGCCTGCGCGCCTTGCACGTTGAGTTGCTTTTGCATCTCGGACGATTGCAGCGCGCGTCGGATCTCGGCGTTCAACTTCTGGATCACCGGGGCGGGGGTGCCGGCGGGCGCCACCACGCCCTGCCATGCACCCATCTCGAATCCCGGCACCACGGTTTCGGTCACGGTGGGAACGTTGGGCAACTGCTCGCTACGAGTGGCGCTGGTGACTGCCAGCGCGCGCAGCTTGCCCTCGCGGATGAAGCCAAGCGAGTCATTCAGCGTGTTGGTCATCAGTTGCACTTGCCCGCCCACCAGGTCCGTCATGGCCGGGGCACTGCCGCGGTAGGGTACGTGCATCGCGTCCACATCCAGTGAACGCAACAGCAACAACGCGCCCAGATGGGTGACGTTGCCGGCGCCTGCCGAGCCATATGAAAGCTTGCCGGGATGTTGGCGGGCATACTGGACGAAGGTCTGGATGTCCGTCGCCGGTACCGACGGATGCACCAGCAGCACCAGCGGGATGACCGCCGTGGAGGACACGGGGGCGAAGTCCTTGACCGGGTCGAATGGCAGCGATCGATAGAGATTCGGACTGAGCGCGATGGAGGACGTGTTGTACAGCACGGTATAGCCATCGGGCTTCGCGGCCGCCGCGTATTGCATGCCAATATTGCCATTGGCGCCGCCTTTGTTCTCCACCACGACCGTCTGGCCCAACTGGTCAGTCAATTGCTTGGCCAGCACGCGCGCCACCAGATCGGTGGGGCCGCCGGGCGGGAAGGGCACGACCATCGTGATGGGGCGTTCGGGCCAGGCGGCATGCGCGCCGGACGCGCCTCCTAGTGCCAGGATCGTCAAGCCGACTGCAAACAGCGCTGATTTCATGGTTTGTCTCCTCGTGTCTGATGCGAAATGCGAAGCCCGATCGCTTCCAGGCAGCAGGCCCTCTACGGGGCGCCGTCCGCCTGATGTTGATTCAGCCGGGCCTGCCGGCCAGCATGCGCGTGGCCGTGTAGGCCATCACAGGCTTGTCGTGCTGATTGCGGACTTCGATGGCGGACGTGACGACTGCCCGGTTGCGCTGCGAAGTCGGGCGGACCTCCGTCACCTCGATCTCCGCCCAGATGGTGTCTCCCGCGATCACGGGGGCCAGCATTTTCTTGTGGACTTCCAGCAGCGCCAAGCCCGTGCCTTGAACCATGCCTTGCATGATCAATCCTTCGATCAGGCCGTAGGTCAGGCCACCGGGGGCGGGGCGGCCCGCTATGGCGCCGCGCGCATAGGTGGTGTCGATGAAGATTGTTTCCAACATGCCCGTGACGCTGATGAAATTGACGATGTCGGTTTCCGTGACGGTGCGGCGGAATGTGTGGAAGCGCTGGCCAACGCTCAGGTCCTGCCAGTAATAGCCCTGACCGAGTTGCGCGATGGGGGAGTCGTTGCGGTGTGCTGTCATGCAAGGTCCAAGTGGTTGTCGTGGGGGGCGGAAAGCGCGTCCCGGGCGGCGCCGGTCTTTAGAAGCGTGGCGATCTGGCCGTCGTCCAAGCCGGCTTGGCGCAGCACGTTTTGCGTGTGCTCACCCAGCCGAGGCGGCATGGACGGCGGCACGTGGGAATGCTCAAGGCGCACGGGGCTGCGGGCAAAGCGATAGCGGCTACCGGACGCGCTTTCCAACGGCACGAAGAAATCCACGCTTTGCAGGTGCGGGTCCGTTTCCAGATCCTGTAGGCGGTTGATCGGCGCAGCGGGAATCTCCAGCCGTTCGCACAGGGCCAACCAGTACGCGGTGTCGTGTTTGGCGACAGCTCCTGCCAGCAGTTCGTAGAGTGTTTCGATATGCCGCGTTCGGGCGGAAATGTCGGCGAAGCGCTCGTCTTCCGCCAGATCGGGGTGACCGGCTGCGATGAAGAAGTTGCGCCAGTGCGTGTCGGTATAAGGCATCAGGCAGACATGGCCGTCGGCGGTCTGGCAGGGTCTGCGCCAGGGAGTGAGCACACGCGGGTACCCGGCCTGGCCCGGCTCATCGACCAGGTGCCTGCCGTAGTAATGCTCCATCAGCACATAGGACGTCATGCTTTCGAACATAGGCACTTCGAGCGCCTGGCCGAGGCCGGTGCGCGAACGCTGGAACAACGCGGCCAGGATTGCGTGCGCCGCGATCAGGCCGCAGGTCTTGTCCGCGGCCACCGTGGGCAGGTAGCGCGGCACGCCCGTCTGGCGGTCGACAAGGTCGGCTACTCCTGACAGGCCTTGGATGATGTCGTCGTATGCGGGCCGGCCATCGTAGGCGCCGCCCACGCCGAAACCGTACAGCCCGGCATACACCAGCCGCGGATTTCGGGCGCATAGCGTGGCGGGATCCAGTCCCAACGCCGTCATCTTGGCGGGGCGCATGCTGTGCATCAACACGTCGGCCTGATCCACCATCGTCAGCAACGCCTGCCTCGCCGAGGCCTGCTTCAGGTCCAGCACGATGCTGCGCTTGTTGCGGTTCATGCCAAGGAAGATGGCCGCCATGCCGGGCTCTTGCGACGGCCCGGTGTGGCGCGTGGAGTCGCCGTCGGGACTTTCGACCTTGATCACGTCGGCGCCGTAGTCGGCCAGTATCTGCGACGCATAGGGGCCGAATACGACGGATGTCAGGTCCAGAATGCGCACACCGCCCAGCGCGCTGCCGGAAGAGAGAGGGGATGTCATATCGGGCATCCTATCGGCGCGGTGCATACACGTCTAATATGGCTTCGGTATCACTTGATATGGATTCTGTTATGGCCATGGATTTACGGCAACTCCGGCAGTTTGTGACCATTGCGGAGTTGGGGAGCTACCGTCGCGCCGCCGATGCGCTGCATATTGCGCAGCCGGCCCTGTCGGTTTCCATACAGAAACTGGAGCATTCGGTGGGCGTGCCGCTGTTGGTGCGCGGCGCCAAGGGCGTGACCCCGACACCCGCAGGCGCTGCATTGATGGCCGACGCCCGCCGCGCGCTGTTCCATTCCGAGCAGGCGCGTCAGGCAGCGCGCCGCGCCGCACTGGGGGAGTGGGGCACGCTGCGATTGGGGTTCGTCGGGTCCGCCACCTACATGCTGCTGCCGCGCTGCCTGCCGGCATTCCGCGCCCAGTACCCCGATGTGCAGCTTGATCTGCGTGAAGACAGCACGGTCGGTTTGGTGGCGATGCTGCGCGCCAACGATATCGACGCGGGCCTGGTGCGAGGGCCGCTGGCGGAAGATGTGGCCCTGGATTCCTGGGTGGTCGAGCAGGACGACCTGATCCTGGCCGTGCCTGCCACGCACCCGCTGGCGGGCGGTGGACCGATTGCGCTGGAGCGTACGCGCTCCGAGAATTTCGTGCTGTATTCGCCTGCCAAAGTGCCAGGCTTGAACGGCGTGGCGCTGGCGCTATGCCACAAAGCCGGTTTCTCGCCCCGCATCAGCCAAGAGGCGATACAGGTGCAGACACTGGTCAGCCTGGTTGCCAGCGGTCTGGGGCTGGCGCTTGTGCCGGGCGTGACGCGGGCATACTCCACGCCGCACGTGGCGTTCGTGTCATTGACTGACGCCGACGCGCATGGCGCGTTATCGCTGTCGCTGGTGACCCACCGCGATACATCATGTGCATCGGTGCTGCGGCTGCGCGACAGCATGCTATCGCTTGCCGTCTGTTGACCGGCGCCGCCCGAGCAAGACAGGCAGGGCGGCGCGGTTGCCTTGATGCGGGGTGAACCGCTATTGCATCTTCAGTCCGAGCTCGGCCACGAATTTCTTCTCTTCCGCCACTTGCCGGACGGCGTAGTCCGTATAGGTCGCACTATCCATCAGCATGTGCGGCTGATCCGCGTTTTCCAGTGCGCGGTTGTATTCGGGATCGCGCGACGCGCGGTGGAATGCCTGTTGCAGCACGGCCACCACCTTGGGGTCCATGCCCTTGGGGCCAGCGATGCCTACCGGATTGGACGCGATGATCGGATAGCCCAGTTCCGTCAGCGTGGGCACGTCGGGCACACGCTTGGCGCGCGCATCTCCCATGACGGCCAGCAAGCGGGCCTTGCCGGTATCGATCATCGGCCCCCAGCCGGCATCCGACACCATCTGGATGTGCCCGCCCAGCAGCGCGGTGGTTTCTTCGGCGGCGCCTTTGTAGGGGATGAAGTTGAACTTCACGTCCGTCAGCCGCGACAGGCGTTCGATGGCGATGCGGCCGGAACCGCCTGTGCCCGTGCCGCCATAGCTGATCTTCTCGGGGTTCGCGCGGGCATCCGCGATGAGTTCATCCAGCGTCTTCCAGGGCGCGTCCTGACGCACGACGATGCCGTAGGAATAGGCCGTCATGCCGGCCACATACGTGAAGTCCGTGAGCGGGTCGTAATTCACCGTTTGCAGGAACGGGTAGCGAAACAGTGTCCCCACCACCACCGACACCGTGTAGCCGTCAGGCGCGGCGGTTTGCGCCATCGCGGCCGGACCCAGGGTGCCGCCCGCGCCGGGGCGGTTGGCGATGATGACGGTTTGCCCAAGCTCGCGCGTCGCGGCTACCGCTAGCGCGCGCATCTGCGTATCGGTGGCGCCGCCCGCCGGAAAGGGCACGATCAAGGTGACGGGGCGGGTGGGAAAGCCGCTGGCGTGCGCGGGGCGGCCAAGCGTCAGTGCGGCCGGCAGGGCCAGCCCCAGCTTGAGCAGGCTGCGGCGGGTGGGCGAGGCGGTGCTGCGACGAGGGTCAATCATGGTTGTCTCCATCCTGATTTTCATGGGCGCGGCAAGGGGAGCGCCGCGCCTGTTGCATCGGCCGTATGTCCCTACTGCGCGATGCCGCGTCCGGTCAGGCTGGCGATGCCGGCGGTGTCGTAGCCGGCCTCGCGCAGGATCTGATCGGTGTGTTCGCCAGGCAGTGGCGCCTGGCGGTGAATGGCGAACTGGAAGCCCGACATCTTCACGGGGCTGGCGATCTGCGCGCTGGTCCCGTAGACCGCGTGCCGGGTCTGGTGCACCATGGCGCGCGCCGCGAATTGCGGATGCGTCAGGCTCTCGGACAGCGTCAGCACGGGCGACACGCAGCAATCCACGCCGCCAAGCACGTCCAGCCAGTGCGACAGCGGCCGCGCGCCGAACAGGCGTTGCAGTTCGCTCTTGACGTGAGCCTGTTGCGTGGAATCGCCGTCGCGGTGCAGGGGTAGAAGGTCGGGGCGTTCCAGGCGCTGGCACAAGGCATTCCAGAATTTGGATTCCAGCGCGGCCACGGCCAGATAGCGGCCGTCTTGCGTGCGGTATTGCCCGTAGCACGCCAACGCGCCCGACAGGCTGTCGGCACCTGCCGGCCGTGTCTCGCCCTGGGCATTCAGCGTGGCCAGCGGCACGACCGCCCCGGCCAGCAGCCCGTCCGCGATGGCGATGTCCACATAGCGCCCGCGTCCGGTGCGTTGCGCGTCGACCAACGCCGCCAGAATACCCATTACCGCGGTGAGCGAGCCGCCCAGGATATCGGCCACGGGCAGGTTGGACAGCGCCGGCTGGTCTGGCCCGCAACCCATTTGATCCGCCACGCCGGCATAGGCGGAATAGTTCAAGTCATGGCCAGCGGCGTCGCATTGCGGGCCATCCTGGCCGTAGCCCGTAATGCTGCAATACACCAGGCGGGGATTGTGCTGCGACAGCGTGGGGTAGTCGGCCTTCAGGCGCTTGGCCACGCCGGGCCGGAAGCTCTCGATCACGACATCAGCATCGCGCGCCAGCGCAGCCAGCGCCGCCTGTCCCTCGGGGTGTTTCAAGTCCAGGCGTACCCCGCGTTTGTTGCGGTTGCACACCGCGCGCAATGATGGCGGCGCGTAATCGCCGGCCTGCGTGTCCTCGATCTTGATGACGTCTGCGCCCAGGTCGGCCAGGTACTGCGCGCCCAGCGGGCCGGGCAGCAAGCGCGACAAATCCAGAATCCTGATGCCCGCAAGCGGGGCGGTGTTCGGCGTATCCAAAGAGGGACTCCGGTAAATACGAAGAGGCGGCCGGCCAGGGGAGAAAACCAGTCTAGGCGCGGCTTTGCGGGGAACCAATGGCGAAATCGCTGATTTCGCTTGGCGGGAATGCTCACGCCGGCATTCCATGCGGCAAAGCCTTTGGCTACCATCGACGCAGCCGGTATCCGATCCGTCGTTGGAATACGCCATGACCCATCACACCATCGCTGTGGGGCATATCGCCCAGATCCTGCAAGGCGCGCGTAGCCGGGGCGTGGACGTGGACCGCGTCCTGGTGCGCGCCGACGTGTCGCCGGCCTTGTTGCAGGCGCCAATGGCGCGCGTGTCGCAAGCGCAATTCGCGCAGATCCTGCGCATGTTGCGTCGCGCCACGCGCGATGATTTTCTGGGTCTGGGGCAACATTCCGTGCCGATGGGGGCATTCGCGCACGCTTGCCGCCTGGCGTTGCAAGAACCCACGGTGGGGCAGGCGTTGCGGGCCGCCTTTCGCTATTACCATGGCGTGCTGCGTGACTTCACCGCGCGGCTGTGCGTCAGCGGTGACTCCGCGCACATCGTGCTCGACTCGCACGGCAAGGGTCGAGGGACACAGTGGTATGGCGAACGCACGTTCCTGCTCTTCACGCTGGGCGTGGCCAATTGGTTGGCCGCCCGGCGCATTCCGATTTCCGGCGTGGACTACAACGAAGGCGCACGCAGCGTCGACGCTCACAAGGTCTTCCATGCACCCGTGCGTTACGGGCAGCCGATGTCGGGGCTGTGGCTGGAGTCGCGCTGGCTGGCGCTGCCGGTGGTGCAGGACGGGCAGGCATTGAAGGCGTTTCTGGCAAACGCTCCCTTTGACCTGCTGGTGAAATACCAAGACCGCGCCACGCTGACAGATCGCATTCGCAGACTGCTGCGTAACGATTTATCCGCCGAATTGCCCTCTTTGGCGCAGGTCAGCGAGCAGTTGTCGATGACGCCGCAAACCCTCAGACGCCATCTACGCGAAGAGGGCCAGGGATTTCAGGTGCTGAAAGACGATCTGCGTCGCGATGCGGCGGTGGAATACCTGGGCCGGCACGACTTGTCCCTGATGGATATCGCGGAGCGGCTGGGCTTTTCCGAATCCAGCACCTTCCATCGCGCCTTCAAGAAGTGGACCGGTGTATCGCCGGGGGAGTATCGCCGCAACCGCCTGGTATGCGGTCCCGCTTGCCTGCCACCGGCCACTGACACTTTCCGCCAATCCGTTTGACGCCTGCGGCCATTGCCGCCATGCGCGCCCCGCAGGAAGCTATGGGCTCGGCAACGGTCGGGCGCACCGCGCACGGCCGGACAGGACAGCGGGCCAAAGAGCCCGCGCGCCGCAGGAGACAATGCCATGTATCTGACGCAAGGCCTGCATCGTGCAAGCCTGCTGTATCCCGGAAAGATCGCATTGCGCGAAGGCGCGCAGCGCTGGACGTATCCGGAACTGCTGGCCTGGGTGGCTCGCAAGGCGGCCGTGTTGCGCGATCGCGGCGTGCAACCGGGCGACCGTGTTGCGCTGCTGGGCGTCAATAGCGCGACCTATGTGTCGTGGATGTTGGCGTGCTGGTGGCTGGGGGCGGTGGTTCAACCGCTGAATACCCGCTGGAGCAGCGCTGAACTGAAGCAAGGCCTGGTCGACGGAACGCCACGTTTGCTCGTGGTGGACGAGACGCTGGCGCCGCGCATGGCCGGCGTGGCGTTGCCCGCGTCCACCGTTCTGCTGTCCGCGCCGGTGCTGGAGGCCCAGTCCACCAATGCCACACCCATCGCTGACTTGCGGGCAGGTGGCGGCACCTTGGCCGCCATCTTGTACACCGGTGGCACCACGGGGTTTCCCAAAGGCGCGATGCTGACGCACGCGAATCTGTGGAGCGCCGCCGTGGCCAGGTTGGCCACCGTGCCAACCGCCGAAGACAGCTGCGTGTTGCTGGTGGCGCCGCTGTTCCATGTGGCAGGGCTGGGCCGTTTGATGGGCCAGTTCCTGGCGGGCGCATCCGTGGTGATCCAGCGTGGCTTCAATCCGAAGGCGGTACTGCAATCCTTGCAGGACGACGGCGTGACCGAAGTATTGCTGGTGCCCAGCATGATCCAGATGCTGCTGGATGAACCGGACTTTCCCCATTACCGGATGGACGGCGTGCAGCGATTGATCTGGGGCGCGTCACCGATTTCGCCGGCGTTGCTGGAGCGAGCGCTGGCCGCATTTCCGCAGACGGAATTCGTGCATGCCTACGGCATGACCGAAACATCAGCCATGGTGGCGATCAATGCCAACGTGAGACATGGCGGCCAGCGCGCGCTATCCGCCGGACGCCCGGCGGTGGGCGTCGAAGTCCGCATCCTGGCGCCGGACGGTCAAGACGCGGCCCCCGGTGAGGTCGGTGAGTTGGCGGTGCGCGGCCCGATGGTGATCTCGGGCTACTGGAATCTGCCCGAAGAAACCGCGCGCGCTTTCGCTGACGGTTGGCTGTTGACGGGCGATGCCGCGCGGTTGGACGAAGACGGATATCTGACGGTTGTCGATCGTCTGAAAGACATGATCGTCAGCGGCGGTGAAAACGTCTACGCGGCCGAAGTGGAAGCCGTGCTGGCGCAGCATGCGGGGGTGGCGCGTTGCGCGGTGATCGGCGTCCCGCACGAGCGCTGGGGCGAAGCGGTGCACGCAGTGATTGTGGCGCGCGCGGGCCACCCATCCGATGTTGACGCGCTGCTCGCGCATTGCCGCCAGTGGCTGGCTTCCTACAAATGTCCCAAGAGCTTTGAATTCCGTGACGACCTGCCCCTGTCCGCTGCGGGCAAGGTGTTGAAGTCCGTTTTACGGCAAGGCCATGAATCCCCGCGTGCGGCGGTTGCCGCGACGCCTCTTCAGGAGAAACAGGCATGAATAGAAAAGTATGGGTGGCCGGTGTCGGCATGATCCCGTTCAGCAAACCGGGTGCAAGCGAAAGCTATTCCGTGATGGGCATGCGCGCCGTGCGCGAAGCCATGAAGGACGCGGGCGTGCCTTACGACGCCGTGCAGCAGGCCTACGCCGGTTACGTCTATGGCGATTCCACGTCCGGCCAGGCGGTGGTGTACGGGGTGGGCCTGACGGGTATCCCTGTTTTCAACGTGAACAATAACTGCGCCAGCGGATCTTCCGCCTTGTTCCTGGCGCGGCAGGCGGTGGAAAGCGGCGCCGTGGAGTGTGCCCTGGCGGTGGGCTTTGAACAGATGGTGCCCGGCGCGTTGAAGGGCGTTTACGAAGACCGCCCGTCGCCCTTGTCGGAGTTCGTGTCGTCCATGACGGACATTCAGGGCTACGACACGGCCAAGCCGCGCGCCGCGCAGTTCTTCGGCGGCGCCGCGCGTGATTACATGAAAGAACACGATATCCGCACCGACACTTTCGCGCGCATTTCGGTCAAAGCGCGCCAACATGCGGCGCGCAATCCTTATGCCGTGTTCCGCCAGACGGTCACGCTGGATGAAGTGATGGCGGCGCCGATGATCTTTGATCCCCTGACTCGCCTGCAATGTTGCCCGCCTACCTGCGGGGCGGCGGCCGCCATCCTGTGCTCGGAGGATTTCGCGCGCCGCCATGGCTTGAATCCGGCGGTCAGCATCGCGGCCCAAGCGATGACGACCGACACGCCGTCGACCTTCAGCGAAGGCGATATGCGCAAGGTCGTGGGCTACGACATGACGCGCGCGGCCGCCGATCAGGTCTACGAGGCCGCTGGCGTGGACCCGGCCGATCTGGACGTGGTGGAGTTGCATGACTGCTTCACGGCGAACGAGCTGATCACTTATGAAGGCCTGCGCCTGACGCCAGAAGGCAGCGCCGAGCAGTTCATCATCGATGGCGAGAACACCTACGGCGGGCGGGTGGTCACCAATCCGTCGGGCGGACTGCTGTCCAAGGGCCATCCCCTGGGTGCGACGGGCCTGGCGCAATGCGCTGAACTGGTGTGGCAGTTGCGGGGCCAGGCGGACTTGCGCCAGGTGGAAGGCGCGCGCCTGGCGCTGCAACACAACCTGGGTCTGGGCGGTGCATGCGTCGTCACCCTGTATCAGGCCGCCTAAGGAGACCGCCATGCTCGACACTCGCCATATCGGCGCGCGCTTGCCTGCCTTCACCGCCGTGGTGGAAGCCGGACGCCTGCGGTTCTTCGCCAAGGCCACGGGTCAGGACGACCCTGTGTACGTCGATGACGCCGCCGCGCTTGCGGCTGGCCATCGGGCGTTGCCCGTGCCGCCCACCTTTTTCTTCTGCCTGGAAATGGATAGTCCGCGCCCGGCCGCGATGCGTGAATTGCTGGGTATCGACATCGGCCGGGTGCTGCATGGTGAACAGGGCTTCGTGTATCACGCCATGGCGTACGCGGGCGATGTGCTGCATTTCGAGCCGCGCATCACCGACATCTATGCCAAGAAAGGCGGCGCGCTGGAATTCGTGGTGCGTGAAACGCGCGTGACCGACGCGGCCGGAAAGCGGGTCGCCGACCTGCGTGCCACGACCGTTGTGCGCAATGGCTAGGGAGATCGAGATGAACCCAAACGGCTTTCAGAATGCTCGCCCGGGCGATGCGCTGCCTGGCTTCACGGCAGGGCCGATCAGCCGCCATGCGCTGGCGCTGTATTGCGGCGCATCGGGCGACCACAACCCGATCCACGTGGACATGGACTTCGCCCGATCCGCGGGCATGGACGACGTATTCGCCCACGGCATGTTGTCGGCGGCCTATCTGGCTCGCCTGTTGACGAATTGGGCGCCGCAATCCGCATTGCGTGAATTCGCGGTGCGCTTTGTGGCGATCACGCATGTGGGCGACGACGTGCGTTGTACGGGACAGGTGGTCGAACGTTTCGAGGCGCAGGGAGAAACCCGGCTGCGGGTGGAACTGCATGCTCGCAGCCAGACAGGGGAATTGAGATTGAGCGGCGTGGCGGTTCTGGCCGCGTCGAATATGGAACAGGAGAAAGACGATGGGAACGCTTGAAGGCAAGGTTGCGCTGGTCTCCGGCTCGGGACGCGGCATTGGGCAAGAGATTGCGTTGAAGCTGGCGCGGGAAGGCGCAAGGGTCGTCGTGAACGACCTGGATGCGGGCCCGGCCGAAGACACGGTTGCCATGATCCGCAAAACGGGTGGACAAGCGCAGGCCTGCGTGGGCAGCGTCACGGAATCCGGCTTTGCGGAACGCTTCGTGGGAACGGCGGTGGACACGTTCGGCGGCCTGGACATCATCGTGAACAACGCCGGGTACACCTGGGACAACGTGATCCAGAAAATGACCGACGAGCAATGGGATGAAATCCTGGCGGTGCATCTGTCGGCGCCGTTCCGCATCCTGCGCGCTGCGTCGGGCTTCATCCGCGAAGCCGCCAAGTCCGAGGCGGCCGATGGCCGCGAAGTGTTCCGCAAGGTCGTCAACATCTCGTCCACCTCCGGCGTGATGGGCAATGCGGGCCAGGCCAACTATGCAGCCGCCAAGGCAGGCATCAACGGATTGACGCGCGCACTGGCCAAGGAATGGGGGCGGTACAAGGTCAATGTCAACAGCGTGGCCTTTGGCCTGATCAAGACGCGCCTGACGGAATCCGCCGCGGACGGTGATGCGACGCTGGATATCCAGGGCAGGCAGATCAAGGTTGGCGTGAATCCGCAGGTGCTGAAGAACGCCGAAAGCCTGATTCCCATCGGCCGTGCGGGCACCCCGGCGGAAGCCGCTGGCGCTGTGTATCTATTCTGCCTGCCAGAATCCAACTATGTCAGCGGCCAAGTGCTGGTCGTGGGCGGCGGCCGTCCTTGAACCGCCAGGAGAACGCGATGGACACCCCACGGCAAAGCTGGATGGACGCCGATCTGACGCTGTTCCAGGATTCGACGCGCCGCTTGTTTGAAAACGAGTTCGTGCCCGACGAGGAAAAGTGGCGCAAGCAGCAGCACGCCGACCGCGAGGTCTGGCACAAGGCGGGCCGGATGGGCCTGCTATGTGTCAGCATGCCCGAGGCGTATGGCGGCGGCGGAGGCAGCTTCGCCCACGAGGCCATCGTGGCGGCGGAGCAGGCGCGCGCCATGGTCTACGGCTTTAGCAACAACGTGCATAGCGCGATCCTGGCGCACTACATCCTGAACTACGGCACGCAGGCACAAAAGCAGCGCTGGCTGCCGAAGATGGCCACTGGCGAATTCGTGGGCGCCATTGCAATGAGCGAACCCGGCGCGGGGTCTGATCTGAAGAGCGTGCGCACCACTGCAACACGGGACGGCGACGCCTATGTCGTCAACGGTTCCAAGACCTTCATCACCAATGGCTTGCACGCCGACCTGATTTGCGTGGTGGCCAAGACGGATCCGCAGGCCGGTTCACGCGGCGTGTCGCTGATCATGGTGGAAACACGGGACCTGCCGGGGTTCCGGCGCGGCCGCCTGCTGGAAAAGCTGGGCCAGAAAAGCCTGGATACTGCGGAACTGTTCTTTGATGGCGTGCTCGTGCCCGCCGCCAATCTACTGGGCGAAGTCGAGGGGCGGGGGTTTACGCAGCTGATGCAGCAATTGCCGCGCGAGCGCCTGCTGATCGCCGTGGGGGCGGTGGCCACGATGCGCCGCGCCATCGACGAAACCGTGGCGTACACGCGGACGCGCCAGGTGTTTGGCCAACCGCTGATCGACATGCAGAACACACGTTTCAAACTGGCCGAATGCGAAACCGTGGCCACCATCGCGGCGCGCTTTGTCGATGATTGCATCACCCGGCAATTGGCGGGAACGCTGGACCTGTCCACCGCCGCCATGGCCAAGTGGTGGACCACGCAGATGAATTGCCAGGTCATCGATGAATGCTTGCAGCTGCACGGCGGCTACGGCTACATGCTGGAATACCCCATTGCCCGCATGTACGCCGATGCGCGCGTGGGAAAGATCTACGGCGGCTCGAACGAGATCATGAAAGAAATCATCGCCCGCGGCATGGCCGCCTGAGGCGGGGAGACACGAATGCAGCAAGCGCACCATCGGTATTGGCCCAAAGGGTTGCCGGACCATATCAGCCAGCCCCAGTCCAGCCTGGTCTTCAATCTGGAGGCGTCGGCCACGCGCCATCCCGCCAAGCCCGCCATCGTGTTCTACGACACGGTGCTGGACTACGCGCGGGTCAGGCGAGAAGTCGACGCGATGGCCGGTTATCTGCAACATGGCGCGGGTGTGCAGGCGGGCGACCGCGTGCTGCTGTTCAGCCAGAATTGCCCGCAATTCATCATTGCCTATTACGCCATCCTGCGCGCCGACGCGGTAGTGGTGCCGGTGAACGCGATGAGCACGCCGGATGAATTGGCGCATTATCTGGAAGACAGTGGCGCCAAGGTGGCGTTCGCCGCGCAGGAACTGGCCGGCCGGCTGGCCAGTTTCGTGGAAGACGGCCGGCTGGACCGCGTGATCGTTCATACCTATTCCGACTATTTGGGATCGGGCGACGGCGATCTGGTCCCGCCCGATTGGGTTGCGGCCCCGCGACGCGCGCCGGATGTCGCGGGTGGCGTGCCTTGGTACGGTGCGCTGGCCGTCAATGCGCCGCCCAAGCCGCACAAGGCGAAGGCCGCAGACCTGTGCTTGTTGCCCTACACGTCCGGCACCACGGGTCGTCCCAAGGGGTGCCGGCATACGCATGGCACGTTGGGCGCGGCGGTGATGGGTTCGCAGCTATGGCGGGGCTTGACCGCCGAGGCGGTGATCATGGGCGTGGCGCCCATGTTCCATTTGCTGGGCATGCAGAACTGCATGAATCTGCCGATTCTGCTGGGGGCCACGGTGGTGCTGTTGCCGCGTTGGGACCGGCAGGTGGCGGCGCAACTGATGGCGCGGCACCGGGTCAGTGTGTGGGCCGCGCCCCCTGCGATGATCGTGGACTTCTTTGCGCAACCGGACATCGAATCGTTCGACTTGTCCAAGCTGGCCTTGCTATGCGGTGGCGGCGCACCGATGCCGGAGGCCGTCGCAACGATGTTGGCAGAGCGATACGGCATTATCTTCAACGAGGCCTACGGCCTGACCGAAACGGCGTCGTTTCTGCACTGCAATCCGATGAACCGCAACAAGCGCCAGTGCATCGGCGTGCCCACGTTCGGGGTGGATACGCGGATCGTGGACCCGTCCACGCTGAAGGAATTGCCCCCTGGGGAAACGGGTGAGTTGGCCACGCGCGGCGCGCAGATCATGCAGGGCTACTGGAACAACGCGGCCGCCGACGCCGAGGCTTTTTTCATGCTGGATGGGGAACGGTACTTCCGCACCGGTGATCTTGGGCGGGTGGATGGGGACGGCTACTTTTTCGTGACCGACCGATTAAAGCGCATGATCAATGCGTCGGGCTACAAGGTCTGGCCCGCCGAGGTCGAGAACGCGCTGTATGAGCATCCCGCCGTGCACGAAGCCTGCGTGATCGGCGTGCCGGACGCCTGTCGCGGCGAAACGGTCAAGGCCTTGTTGGTGTTGCGGCCCGAAGCGCGGGACAGCGCCCGGGAAGACGAGGTGATCGCCTGGGCCCGCACGCGCATGGCGGCCTACAAGGCGCCGCGCATCGTGGAATTCGTAGAGGCCTTGCCCAAGTCCAGCACGGGCAAGATCCTGTGGCGGCAGTTGCAGGAAGCCGGGCGCGCGCAAGCGTAATGCGCGGCCATGTCCAGGGGGTCAAGCCAGACGGTCGGATGTGATGATATGCGTGCCAGGCGGCGCGTCAATGGCTGCCTTTAGCATGACCCGCGCGATGGTGCTGGCGGGATTGATCCGCCAACGGCGCGGCAGAAGGGGGCCCAGCAATGTCAAGGCCCCCGAGGCTGCGCGCTCTCCCAGGCGGAACTCCGGTCGCTGGCCGCCGATCAGCCCCGGCCGCACCACGGTCAGCGAGGCGAAGCCCAATGCCGTCAGATCCCGTTCCACTTCGCCTTTGACCCGGTTGTAGAAGAACCGCGACGATGCATCGGCGCCGATGGCCGAATTCAGCACATAGGCCGGGGTGCCGTGCTGGCGTGCCAGGCGGGCAACGGCCAGCGGGTAGTCATGATCCACCTTGCGGAAGGCGGCCTGGGAACCCGCGGCGCGCATGGTGGTGCCCAGCGTGCAGATCACCGCATCGGCGTGCCACCAATCGGCGTCTTGCGGCAGGCGGTCGAAATCAACCTGGGGCGTGAGCAGCTTGGCGTGCGCGGGCAGCGGACGCCGCGCGATCGAAACCACGCGGGTCGCGCGCGGGTCGGCCAATGCCTGATCGAGCACGTGCTGGCCAACCAGGCCGGTCGATCCGATCAGGAGCAGTTTCATGGGAAGTCCTGGCCGTCAGGCAGTGATGTCGCCTGCCGCTTCCGGCTGATAGACGATTTCTTCGATCGTGGCGGCGTGCTCGGTCTGATTGGGCGCGGTCCAGGTGATGCGCTGGCCCTGGCGCGAGCCAATCAGGCTCAGGCCCAGCGGCGACAGCACGGAAACCTGGCCTTGCGCCAGGTTCGCATCCGCCGGATAGCACAGGGTGACGATCAATTCATCGCCGTTGCTGTTCAGCAGGCGCACGCGCGAGCGCATCGTGACGATGTCGGGCGTGACGTCCTCGGGCGCAATGGTGGGCGCGGAATCCAGGATGTCCTGCGTGGCGTCGATTGCGTCGCGCGACAGGGCGAAGGTGGTGGCGGGGCGGGTGATCATGCCCTGCAAGCGAGCGTGGTCCAGGGCGGAAAGCAGTTTGTCTTGCGGCAAGGCGTTCATGTCGGTTCTTCTAAGACGAAATACCCCCCTTTGCAGCTACCTTTCAGGCATGCATGGGCGGGGCAATGGAGGAGATGACAGCGCTTTGGGAAGATTAAGGTCAAGCAGCGCCGCGACGAAGCGTATTGTTTGAATCCGGTATCAGGGGGTGGCCGTCGTAGCAACGGACGAGCCGTGAAAAAAACACCCCTGTTTCAAGGAAAGCCCAAGCGGGCTTATTCAAGCGTCGAAGCGGTGCAGATTTTCGCGCATTTGGCGCCCAATCTGCTGTCGGCGATTGCCGAGTATATCGGTCATTGCCAGATCGGGGTACCGGAATCATCTGAAAGGAGCGGACCAGGTCCGTCCCCTTCATGCGTTTCTGGTGGAATCAGCCCTTGATGAAGGCCAGCAGATCGGGATTGATGACATCGCCATGCGTGGTCAGCATGCCATGCGGAAAGCCTGCATACACCTTCAACGTGCCATTCTTGAGCAGTTTCACCGATAGCCGGGAGGCGTCGTCGATCGGTACGATCTGGTCGTCGTCGCCATGCATGACCAGCGTTGGGACGGTGATGGCCCTCAGGTCTTCGGTCTGGTCGGTTTCCGAGAAAGCCTTGATGCCGTCGTAGTGCGCCTTGGCCGAACCGATCATGCCTTGCCGCCACCAATTGTTGATGATGCCTTGCGAGACTTGGGCGCCAGGCCGGTTGAAGCCGTAAAAAGGTCCGGATGCGACGTCGCTGTAGAACTGGGCTCGGTTTGCGGCAAGTGCGGCGCGAAAGCCGTCGAACACCGTGATGGGCGTGCCACCGGGGTTGGCGTCGGTCTTGACCATCAGCGGGGGCACGGCGCTGACCAGCACGGCCTTGGCGACGCGGCCCTGCGGTTGGCCGAATTTGGCGACATAACGCGCGACTTCGCCGCCGCCCGTGGAATGGCCGATGTGGATGGCGTTGCGCAGGTCCAGGTGTTCGGCCACGGCCGAGGCATCGGCCGCGTAGTGGTCCATGTCGTGGCCATCGCTGACCTGGCTGGAACGGCCATGGCCGCGCCGGTCATGCGCAATGACCCGGAAGCCCTTGCCGACGAAGTACAGCATCTGGGCATCCCAGTCGTCGCTCGACAAGGGCCAGCCGTGGTGGAACATGATGGGCTGGGCCGTCTTCGAGCCCCAGTCCTTGAAGTAGATCTGCACGCCGTCGGAGGTGGTGATGGTGTTCATGGTCAGTGGCTCCAGGAAGATGCCGCAGGGGTGGGATAGCGCAGAGGAAGACAAGGCCGGGCGCCTGTCTTGCACCAGCGTAACGCGCGCGGCGGCCCGGAGCTTGTACGTTATCAAACAACTTTGAACGAAATCATCCTGGCCGAAGGCGCTAGTCCTGCTGGCGCGCGACCGGCCGCCGAAGGCCTGCGATGGCTGCGGCGGCCAACAGCAGCAACAGCGCGGCCGCCACCACATACGGCACCCACGGGCCAAGCCCATACAGCAGCGTGCACGCCAGCGGCACCAGCACCATGGCCATGCCTTGCACGGCGGTGACGGAGCCCGCTGCGATGCCTTGCTCTTCGGGCGTGACCGCATTGGCGGCCAGCGTCTGGATCGACGGGAAGACGAGGCCCATGCCCGCCGCCATCAAGGCGTAGCTGAACAGGAAGCCCGCCGTGCCCGGCAACACCGCGATCAGGAAGAAACCCGCGCTGGCCAGCATGGCGCCCCCGGCCAGGCAGCGCGCGGCGTTCATTTTCCGGACGCGCGCCAAGCCAAGCTGGACCAGGATCAGCACAACGCCCACCGTGGCCATGGCAATGCCCGCGACCCGCGCCGCTGGGCCTGATTCCAGATGCAGGGCGTCCATGGCGTAGAAGCCCACGATCATCTGCGCGGTGATGACGCCGCTCATGGCCAGCAGCATGGCGGCAAGCGGCAGGCGCAGGCGGGGGTCTGACAATTTCATTGGAGGCGTGCCCCGAGGCGCATGCGAGGCGTCAGACGGCAGGCGCAGCATCAGCCACGCCGTGCCCAGCACTGGCAGAATCGCGGCAAGGTACAGCGGAACGACCAGGCTGTCCTTCACCAGCAGTCCGCCAATGGCGGGTCCCAACACCATGCCGACGCCGTTGGCCGCCCCCAGTTTGGCCATCATCGCGCCGCGTTGCTCCGGGGCGGTGATGTCGGCGATCCGGGCCGCGCTGACGGCTGGCATGGCGGCGTAGAAGGCGCCGATCAGGCCCCGCAAGACCAGCAGCGTCGCCAACGCGGCCCAGGGCGCGGGCGGCTCGGCCAGCATTCGGTCCAGCGCCCAAGCCAGCAGCACGTAGCTGACGATGTAGCCCGCGGCGGCACGCAGCAGCGTGGTCCGGCGCCCCACGCGGTCGCTACGGCGCCCCCAGTATCGCGCCATCACCATCCAGAGCACGCCGGCCACGGTGATGACAAGGCCGCCGTGCCATTCCGCCAGCCCCAGCCCACGGACCACGGGGCCAATCACGGGCACGAACGCCATCATGGCGGTCAGGCACAACATATTGAAGACGAATAGGGCAGCGGCCTCGCTGCGGGCGGAAATGGGCGTCGGGGTCAAGGCGAATTCTTTGATGAGGATGAAAACCGTTATCATCTTCGCCTGGGTGTGGGCGCGCTAGCGAATCTGCGCCGGATATGGCGGAATCGAGGAAATATGGGCGAACAGCTTCGGACAGATCGCAGGGCCGAGGGGCCGCTGAATGCGGAGGATCTGCTGCGCCTGATGCCACCGGACTGGGCCGATATCCGCACGGTGCACACACTGGCTGGCGGGGTTTCGATCGGTTGCTACGACGGTACGCCCGGCACGGACTGGGCCATCACGGGGGCGGCCGTTCCCAGCGTGGGCGTGGCGATCATTCTGGACGGACGATTCGAGCTGGGCTTCGAGGGCGGTGCGCCCCTGGAGGTTGGGCCGGGCATGGTCGTGCTGCATTCCACCAGGATGCCGGCGACCGGCTGGGATGAGTTCAAGGGCAGGCGTGCGATGCGTACCGTCGACATCCGTTTTTCGTCCGATGCGGTGCGCCCGCTGTGGGAGCAGGCCTTGTCGACGGCGCCCGCGGGCATGCTTGCCGATGACGCCAGCGTGCCGGAACAGGGCTCGCATCTGGCGGTGTTGCCGGTCTGGTCACCCATTGCGCGCATCGCAGGAGAGATCCTGAACTGGAGCCACGACCGCAGCGCGATTGGCGCGCTCTATCTTCAGGGCAAGGCCACCGAAGCATTGGCGTTGACGCTCAAGCACCTGAATGACGGCAGCCGGGAACTGCCCCCGCCGTCTGACCGGCGCCGGCTGAGCGAGGCCTACCACCGCATCCAGCGCCACTATGCGGAATGCGGCACGGTGCGGCAGTTGGCGCTATCCGTGGGCCTGGGCGAAAAGCGCTTGCAAGCCGGATTCATGTCGCTGTATGGCCAGTCGGTGCATGCGTGTTTGTTGCAGGCAAGAATGGACGCGGCGGAAAGCCTGCTGAAGCGTGGCTGCACCGTCACCGATACGGCCTACAGCGTCGGCTTTGCCAGCCTTAGCCATTTCATCAAGGCCTTCAAGGCGTATTGCGGGGCAACACCGGGGAATTGGCTGCGGGGCGGATGCAGTCCGCCCGCGCGTGCCCCTTTCTCGCGTTAATACCGCCAGCGCACATTCAGCGAACCGGCATGTTCGCGATTGCCGCCGCCATACTGCCCGCTGTAGTTGAGCCCGACCGTGGCATTGCTTGACACCGCCACTTCCGCGCCCAGTTCCGCCAGTGCCGCATTGCGAGCGATGGGGGTTCCGGCCACCGTGAAGGCCTGGCCGCCGTCGAACGCCATGGTCGCCTGCGGCAGCACTTCACCGAAGGCATGGCGCCATCCCAACGTGGCCTGCAAGCGGCCGTTGGCGCCCCCTAGCGTGAAGTCGGTCTGCGCGCGTACGCCCAGCGTGCTGCTGGTCTGCTTGTCGCTGCCGCTTTGGCCGCGCAGGGCCGCCGATCCGCCCGATTCCGAGAAGCTGCGGGTGCGCAGATCGCTCCAGGCCAAGCCGACAAAAGGCTCGATATTGGCGCGATCGGAGAGCGGCATCGCATAGCCCAGTTCGGTGAACAACTGGCTCGTGCTGGCACCGTAGTCGGCGGTCAACTTCTGCTGCGCGCCGGCCACCGTGGCGGTGCGTTTGGTGCTGACGTCATGCCAGGTATAGGCGGCGCCTGCCAACACGTTCAGCTTGCCTGCGCCGGCGGCGAAGGACTTGCCGCCATAGACGGCCGCGCTATAGGCCGATACATCGGCTTGCGATGCGCGGTCGTCGATGCGGATCTTGCTATCGGTGTAGCCCACCGCGCCGCCGACGCGCCAGCCGTTGCCTACCGCATGGTCGGCACCAGCGAAGACGCCGCCCGTGTGCTGCCGGACCTGGGCGGCGTTGCCGTCACCTTGTTGCGTCTGCCAGTTGCCCACCAGTTCGGCCCAGGCGGGCTGTGCATTGGAGGCGGGCAGGGCGGAGGCGGACAACGTGCCGCCGGCTTGAGCTGTCGGTGCTCCCGGGCGCATTCCTGCATTCAGATTGGCGCGCAAGTGCGACAGGGGCAGTGTGCGCGTGGTGGTGCTGGACCCGATCAGGCTCGATACCACGCTGGCGTGCGCTTCGCCGGACAGGCCATTGAACACGGCGGCCGGTGAACCTTCGGGCAAGGTCAGGATGTACTCGTGCAAGGCGTTGCTGTCCGGCAGGCTGTCCAACGCATTGGCGACTGCCCGCTGGTTGGCGCTTTGCGCGGCATCGGCAAAGGCGATGGGGCGGTTCGGCGTGGACGGGTCCACCGGCACCTGCTTGCGCTCCAATTGCAGGGTGACGGCCTGCGCGCCGTAACGTATCGACGGGTCCAGATAGGCGTAGTTGGACGTCACGGTGTCGAACTGCCCGTTGATCTCGTTGGCGCTCAGGATGGTGTATTGGCGCTGGCTGGAAAAGCCGCCTTCCGGTCCCACATGCACCACGGAGCCTGCCAGCTTGGCTGTGCCGCTGACGGCCACCCGGGCGCTGGCGGACGAATCCGGATCGGCGGCGACTTGGTAAGTCGCGCCGGGCAGGAACGTCAGGTCGCCCAGGACGCTCAGCGTGCCGCTGATATTGCCGGGCGCCAGGGTGGCGCCGCTTTGCAGCGTGGTCGTGCCGACCTGGCCCGCGCCTTGCAGCACGGCGCCGTCCGCCAGCGACAAGACGCCGCCCAGCTTGCCGGCCGAGCTGACGTTCAACACGCCGGACTGCACCCGCGTGTTGCCGGTATAGGCGCTGCCGTCACCCGATACGGTCAGGGTGCCTGCCCCGCCCTTGATCAGGTCGCCGCTTCCGGTGATGGTTCCCGTCAAGCCGAACGTGGTGCCCGCCGCCACGGCAATGCCGCTGGACTTCGACAGCGCTACCGCGCGATCCGTATCGAAACTGGCCGTGGTGGCCAGCACACCGCCATCAAGCGTCAGGCCGCCCGCCACGCCGCCCAGGTTGGCATTCCTTGAAACGGACAGCGTGCCCAGGCGGATCTCGGTGCCACCGGTGTAGGTGTTGTCGCCCGCCAGCACCAGCGTGCCGTAATCCGTCTTGATCAACTTGCTGGCGCCCGTCAGGCGAGAGGCCACGACGCCGGTCACGCTTGCGTCGGCAATCGCTCCCGATCCGACGCGGATGATGCTTTCACCCCCCGCGCCTTGCAGCGCGATCGCATCGCCCTGGATGCGGTAGCCGTCGGTTGCGATCTGCATGCCCGTCACGCCGATGGCGCCGGCCGAGGCGTCCACCGTGACGGTTCCGGCGCTTGCCTGGAAGATGGCGAAGGTCGGGTTGGGCTGGAACACGCCGTTGAGGGTGCCATCCACATTGGTCCAGTTGCGGCCGTCGGCACGCCAGGCGCCGGAGCCGCCGTCGATGGCGCTGTTGTCGTGGCGCGAGGTGTTGCCGCCGTCCCAGAAACCCAGCGTGGCGCCCGAGGTCGAGGCGACATTCACCTGCCCGTTGATGGCCGTCTGCACGGTCAGGGCGTTGGCATTCACGCCAGCCGGCGTGGCACCGATGGCCAAGCCGTTGTTGGTCAAGGTGCCGCCATAGTCGAAGAGGCGATAGATACCCGCGCCGAAGCCCCCTTGATCCGTCACATTGAGCGTGCCCGCCAGGACCAGTTTGCCGCCCACGTCGAACAGGGCGGTGTTGGGCACGCTACCCAGTGCCACGTTGACCTGGCTGGCGCTGTCCAGCGACAAGTCTCCCGCGATGGTCAAGGTTTGGCCTTGCATGCCTTCCAGCACGCCGCCGGTCAGCACCGCGTTGCCAGCAATGGTGCCCGTGCCCGCAATCGTGCCGGTGCCGCTGGCCGCGACGTTGCCGCCCAGAATGCCGTCGGTTTGCAGGCGTCCGCCGGATACCGTGGCTGAACCGCCCAGTTTGTTGGTGATGAGCAGGGCGCCGGCCTGCACGTGGGTCTGTCCGTTGAAGGCGCTGCTGTCGCCAAGCAACTGCAACTGGCCCGCTCCGGTCTTGGCGATGACGCCCGTCCCCGACAACAAGCCGTCATAGGACGTGCTGACCGACTGCTCGAAGCGCAATGTGCCTGCCGCGCCGATCCGTGTGTTGCTGGAGTAGCGATCCGCGCTGACCGCCAGCGTGCCGGCATCGATGCTCCAGTCCTGACGGTTGACTCCCGTCAGCGCCAAGACGCCCGCGCCGCGCTTGTTCAGCGTGCCGTTGCCTGACACCATGCCGCTGTAGGTGGCGTTGCTGGCCTGGTCGAACACTACCGCGGCGTCGTTGAACAGATCGCCGCGAATGGAGGCCGCATCGCCCATCAGCGTGCCCGCCAGCACGCGCGTATTGCCGTAGGTGTTGGCGCCGGTGAGAGTCAGCGTGCCGCTGCCCAGCTTCTCAAGATTGCCGGCCCCGCTGATGACGCCTTGCAGACCCAACACCGTGTTGGCCGCGACATTGATGGCGCCCGATTGCGTCAGCGTCACGGCACGGTGGGTGTCAAAGCTGGCCGTGGTGGCCAATGCGCCGCCGTCAAGCGTCAGCGCGCCCGCTGACGCGCCCAGATTGGCGTCGGCGGAAATGGAGAGCGTGCCAGCGCGGACGTCGGTGCCGCCGGTATAAGCGTTGCTGCCCTCCAGCACCAGTGTGCCAAAGTCGGATTTCACCAGTTTGCTGGCACCGGTCAGGTTCGACGCGAGGGTGCCCGTCATGCCGGCGCTGGACGACGAGCCGTCACCCACGCGCAGAATGGTCTCGCCGCCGGCGCCTTGCAGCGCGATGGCATCGCCCTGAATGCGGTAGCCATTGGTCGCGATCTGCATGCCCGTGATGCCCACCCCGCCCGCCGCAGCATCCACCGACACGATGCCGGCATTGCCTTGGAACATGGCAAACGTCGGGTTGGGTTGGAAGCGGCCATTCATGGTGCCGTCGCTATTGGCCCAATTCAAGCCATCGGTGCGCCATGTGCCCGAACCGCCGTCGATGATGCCGTTGTCACGCAGCGCGGCATTGCCGCCGTCCCAGAAGCTCAAGAGGGCGCCCGTGGTGGACGTCAGATTGACCTGCCCATTGACGGCGGTCTGGATGCGCAAGTCGCCCGTCGCGATCCCAGGGGGCGCGGTGCCGAGGCCCAATGTGTTGGAGGTCAGCGCGCCGCCATAGTCGAACAGACGGTAGATGCCTGCGCCGAACGCGCCTTGGTCGGTGACGTTCAGCGTGCCGGCCAGCGCCAGGTCACCGCCGACCTTGAACAAGGCGGTGGATGTGGCTTGACCCAACGCCACGTTGACCTGGCTGGCGCCGTCCAACGTCAGGTTGCCGCCGATCTTCATCGTTTGGCCTTGCACGCCCAACAGGCTGCCGCCGGTCACGACGACGTTCTGGCCTATCGTGCCCGAACCCGACAAGACGGTGCCGCTGCCGACGGCAACATCGCCGCCGAGCGTGCCAGACACATGCAGGCGGCCGTTCACGACCTGGGCGTTGCCGCCAAGTTTTCCGGACACCGAGAGGGTGCCGTTCTGCACTTGCGTGATGCCCGTGAAGGCGCTGCTGTCGGCGCTTAGTTGCAGCGATCCTGTCCCGGTCTTGGTGAAGGCGCCGCTGCCGGACAGCTTGCCGGCATACGCGGCATCGGTCGTTTGAACAAAGCGCAGGGTGCCCGCGCTGCCAATGGTGGCGTGGGCGACATAGCGTGAAGCGTCGCCTACCAATGTGCCGGCTTCGATATTCCAGGCCTGCGCATTGAGGTTGCCCAGGGTCAGGGTACCCGCGCCGCGCTTGGTGATGTTGCCAGATCCAATGACCATGCCGCTATAGGTGCCGTCCACGGTTTGCTCGAACACCACCGAACCGTTGTTGTTCAGCGTGCCTTTGATCGAGTCGGCGTTGCCGATCAGCGTGCCGGCCTGCACCGTGGTGTTGGCGTAGGTGTTTACGCCCGTCAGCGTCAGCGTGCCCATGCCCTGTTTGATCAGCGTGCCGCCGCCGGAAATGACACCGGCCAAACCCAGTTGCGTGCCGGTTGCGACGTCAATGGCGCCGTTCTGCGCCAGGTTGACTGTCCGCCCCGAGTTGAAGCTTGCCGTGGTGGCCAGCGCGCCGCCCATCATCGTCAGGCCGCCGCTGGCCGCGCCCAGATTGGCGTCGGAAGACACGGAGAGCTTGCCCAGCTGTAGCGCGGTGCCCCCCGTGTAGGTATTGACGCCTTCCAAGACCAAGGTGCCGAAGTCAGACTTCATGAGTTGGTTGGTGCCCGTCAGACTGGAGGCAATCGTGGCGGTGTTGCCGGTGCCCACCCGGATGGCGGTGGGACTGCTGCCTTGCAGCGCGATCGAATCGCCTTCGATGCGATAACCGTCCGTGTCGAACGCCATGCCGGTAACGTTGATGGCGCCCATGGCGTTGTCGACGGTGACCGTTCCCGCCGTGCCCTGGAAGGTGGCGAAAGTGGGTGACTGGAAGGACCCGTTCAAGGCGCCATCGATCCCCGTCCAGTTGCGCCCGCCGATGCGCCACACACCAGATCCGCCATCGACCACGCCGTTGAACTGCGCTGCCGTATTGCCGCCATCCCAGTAGCCGAGCGTCATGCCTGCCGTGGACGCCAGGTTGACCTGGCCGTGGACGGCGGTTTGCACGGTCAGGTGATTGGCATTCACGCCCGAGGGGGTCGAACCGATGTTCAACCCGTTGTTGATCAATGTCCCGCCATAATCGAACAAGCGATAAACGCCCGACCCGAATCCGCCCAGGTCCGTCACATTGAGCGTGCCGGCCAGCGTCAGATTGCCGCCCACATCGAACAGCGCCTGGGTCGATGCGCCGCCTAGCGCGACATTCACCTTGCTGGCGCTGTCCAGCGTCAGGTTGCCGCCGATCTTCAAGGCCTGGCCTTGCGTACCCAGCAGCGTACCGCCCGTCAGCACGACGTCTTGGCTGATCGTGCCCGAGCCCGCCAGGCTGCCGTTGGCTTCCACTGTGGCGCTTCCGCCCAGCGTGCCATTCACCACCAGTTTTCCATTCTGCGCGACCGCGTTGCCGCCCAGCCCGTGGGAGACGATCAGCGCACCGTCCAACACGGATGTCGTTCCGGCAAAGCCGCTGTTGTCGGCAGTCAGCGTCAACGAGGCCGCACCCGTTTTTTCAAAGTGACCCGTGCCGGTCAGCCTGCCGGCGTGGTCGGCAGCGGCGGTCTGTTCCAAGGTCAAACGGCCGGTGCTGCCGATAGCGGTGTTGGCGGTATAGCGCTGCGCGCTACTGGCCAGTGTGCCGTCCTCGATGTTCCAGTCCAGCACGTTGGCACCGGTCAGGTACAGCGTTTGCGAGCCGCGTTTGGTCACGCTGCCCGCGCCCAGCATCTGGCCGTCGTAGATACCGGATTGTGCAGTTTGATTGAAGACCACCACCGCATCGTTGCGCAAATTGCCGCGGATGGATTCGCTATCACCGATCAGCGTGCCGCCCAGGACTGACGTGCCGCCGGTATAGGTGTTGTTGCCTGCAAGCGTCAGCGTGCCGGCCCCATTCTTGATGACCGCGCCCGTGCCTGAAATGGCGCCGACAACGGTGCCGTTGGCCGTCTGGTTGAACACCAGCGTGCCGAGGTTATTGATGTTGCCCGAGATCGAGCCCGCCTGGCCGATCAACGTGCCCGACTCGATCCAGGTATTGCCAAAGGCGTTGCCTGCGTTGTCCAGGCGCAGGGTGCCCGACCCGGCCTTGATCAGGCTGGCGCCCCCCGACACCCCGCCTGTCAGACCCAGTGTGGCGCCAGTGGCCACGTCGATCCTGCCCGTTTGCGCCAGGGTGATGGTGCGCGCCGTATCAAAGGAACCTGTCGCGGCCAGAGTGCCGCCGCCGAACGTCAGGCCGCCTGCGGTGGCGCCCAGATTCGCGTCGCGATCGACCCGCAAGGTGCCGCCATTGATATTCGTCCCGCCGCTATAGGTGTTGTTGCCGCTGAGTACAAGGGTACCGGCCCCGGCCTTGGTCAGTGTCTTGCCGTTCCAGCCCGTGGCGGCATTGGGCGTCTGATCCGAGAGCGTCAAGCCAACGGCAAAGAAGTCCGAGGCATTGGTCAGCGTGAACGTGCCATGCGCAAGATTATTGTTGGCTGTCCAACTTGGGGCGTAGGTGGCGGCGTATTTCAGATTGTCTGCGGTCTTGCTCGTGTTAACGGTCAGGTAGTCGACCTCGCCCGTAAAACCGCCCACGCTGACCGTGGCGAAGTCACCGCTGATGCCGCTGGCGGTGTCGATCAATATGGTACCGAGCTGCTGCCTATCAGCGATCCCGCTCAGCGTGAACGCCACGTTGTTGCCCAGCGTAACCGAGTTGGCTTTCAACGAAGGCGCCGACGCCCCCGTCATGATGTCCAGGACGGTACCGTTTGCCAGGGTGACGTCGCCTGTCACCGCCACGGTGGCAGGGCCCTGGATGGCCAGCGTGCTTCCAGCGCCTGTGACGGTCAGATTGCCGGTCAGGTTGTTGGCCGAGCCCGTGGCGGCATTGCCATACTGCAATCGGCCCCCGGTGACGTTTGCCGATCCACCCAGCGATCCCAGCACCACCAGGCTGCCGCCCGATACCGTCGTCAGTCCCTTGAAACTGTCACTGGCGCCTGTCAGCGTCGTCGAGCCGGCAATCTGATTCAAGGCATGAGTGCCGTTGCCCGTCTTCTGCAACGACGCCGCAAGCTGATATCCCGTGTCGGTGTGATTGAAGTTCAGCGTGGCGTTGCCGGCGCCGAATTGGATGGCGGCGGCATTCAGTGCCCCGGCTCCGACTGCGGCCTGGCCGGCTGCACCGCCGATATTGATCGTGCCCGAGGTGCGGTAGAAGAGGAGGGTATCCTGCGCCAATACCAGGGTTCCAGTGCCGGCTGAACCGACATTGACCGTGGCGTTGTTCGCGATGGTCAAGTTGCCGGCGGCGACGCCGATGCCGGATCCCAACTTGAGCGCACCCGCATTGTTCCAGACGGCGCCTGCCCCTTTGACCGAGACATTGCCCGTGCCGCCCATGCTGCCGATGTAGCTGTTCGTGTTTGAGACGACCCCTCCGGTTCCGATCTCAAGCGTTCCCATGCCGCCGGTCAAATCACCTACCCGGAGCTCGCCCGAGTTTTCCCAACGCCCATTCGACACCGAGACCATGCCGTTCGAATCCGCATCCCTGCCGATATGGCCATCCTGGCTGGACAGATAGCCGCCTTGCTGAACGGTGACCGTGCCGGCCCCTGCGTCGCCGACCAGCAAGGCGGCGCTGTTCAGCCAGCTTGACCCTTGGCCGGTGACCCTTGCGTCGGCTCGGTCTGTCGTGGTGCCCGAGACCCTGCCAAACTGATTGGAGACCGTGCCGCCGCCTTCGATGGAGAGCATGCCCGACCCGGTGCCACCGACGTACACATTGCCCGAGTTCGCCCAGACCGCGCGGTTGCCGGATACGGTCACGGTAGCCGTTGTGCCGCTTACCCCGGCATTGTCTATCCTGCCCTCGGCCGCACCCAGCTGGTTCAGGATCGTCAGGTTCCCACCCGAGACCCTGACGTTGCCGTCGAAACCCGAACTATCGGCCGACAGGCGCGTGGTGCCGGCAAAGAGGTTGAGTTGGCTCGTACCTGATCCGCTGCTTTTCAGGCTGACGGCGAAGTCGTGGGTGTTGGTCGTATTGAAATTCAACGTACCGGTGCCCGCGCCGAACAGGATCTCCGACGCGGCCAATGTACCGGAGGCGGAGGGAGCGCTTCCGGCGAGTCCACCTATGTTGATCGTGCCGGTCCCAAGTGCCGCTGAAGCCAGCCATACAACTCCGGCGCCGCCCACCTGCACCCGTCCGTTGTTGAGAATGTTCAACGTACCGGTACCGCCTGCATCCCCGAGCGCCAGCTTTTCCTTCAGGATCCAGCGGCTGCCATCGCGCACGGTGACCCTGCCATTACTGCCTTGCATGTTGGCGATTTCACCGATGTCGTTGATGAGCGAGGCTCCGTCCGAGAAAAGCAGCGAGCCCGTAGCCGTAAAGCCAACGAACATGGTGGGGGCGTTGTTCCAGTTTGCCGGGGAGCCGGGAAAAATATCGCCAGAGCCGACGATGGTCTGAGCCATGGCTGGCGAGGTCGCGCAAGCAGCGAGCAGCGTGGCGGCAAGCATCCTGGGGCCGTGACGAGCCGTCAGGCGCGATGCGGCAGTGGCCGCCAACCCCGCGCCGCGCCGCCGCGCCTGCCTGTGATCTGAACCCGTCTTGCCGCCGCCCCGCGCAAGTTCACTGACGACTTGCCAGATGCCAAGACGGCGATTCAGGACGATGCGGTAGATGTGGTTCATGTGAGTCTGACGCTTGTTTTCGTTGTGATGGCATTGCACAGGCGTCAGCCTTCGCGGTGCGTTCGCATGGGAACGCATCCAACGGCACCAAGGGATCAGGCTCGCGGCCACGAGTCAAGGCGCGAACCATGCCGTGCAATGGATATGCGACGGCAAGTTAATACATTGATACAAATGTGAATATCACTGAAATCAGGTAAACAAGGGCTGGACTCAGCCCTTGTTGCCGCCCGATCAATGATTAGTTGGGCTTCAGGTCAATATCGCGCACAACCTGCCCGAGCAGGGTGTAATCGGCGCGCGCCCGCTCAAGGGCCTCTTTTGGCGTATTGCCGACAATCACCCATCCCAGGTCCTTGAGCTTGCGCTGGATGTCGGGTTCGCCAAGGCTGGCCACCAGCGCCGCCTGCAACTTGTTGATGACGGCAGGGGGCGTGTCCTTGGGCGCCGCCAGGCCGAACCAGCCAGCCGGCACCAGCCCCGAGATGCCAAGTTCCTTGGCCGTGGGCACCTTGGGATAGGCGTCGAAACGGTAATCGCTGGTGACGAAGAGGGCCGTCGTCTTGCCTGACGTGACATAGGGGATTTGCGAGGCGGCGTTGTCCATCATCGAATCCACATGCCCGCCCAGAATATCGTTGACGGCGGGGGCGGCCCCCTTGTAACCAAGAATGCTCAGATTCACGCCGGCCAGCTTGGCAAAGGCAGCTTGCGTCAGGTGCGCCTGCGTTCCCAACCCCGCGTTGGCTGACGTCAGACCACCGGGCTTCTGGTTGCTAAGCGCCTTGAACGCCGCGTAATCCTGGGCTGGAAAGTCCTTGCCCACGACGAATACAAAGGGCACTTCCACTGCGATTGAAATCTGCGCCAGATCGTCGACCGGGTTGTAGCGCAGCTTGTAGATGTGTGGATTGACGGCGATGGTGCCGCTGGCGCTGAGCAGCAGCGTGTACCCGTCTGGCGCCGCCCTGACCACATGCTCGGTGGCGATTGATCCGCCCGCCCCGGGTTTGCTGTCCACGATGACCGGTTGCCCCAGTTTCTTGGACATGGCGTCGCCAAGCAGGCGGGTCATGGTGTCGGAGGCCGATCCCGGCGCGTACGGATAGACGATCGTAATGGGTTTGGCGGGATAGGCATCTGCCGCGAAAGCAGGGGTCAGCCCGCACGTCAGCAGCAATGCAGCGATCTGGGAGTACAGACGATTCATGGTTTTCCGCCTTGTTGACGAGTGGTTTGAATGATTTCCTGAATGACAGGTATGGCAAGCGAGGAATACCAGCCCAGTTCAGGCAGCATGTCCTGCCGATACCAGCCTGCCTCGTGCAGCAGGTTCAACGACGCAATGGTCTGGCCGTTCCATCGAACGGGCACGTTGACCGCGCTTTCGCAACCCAGCGAATGGATCAGTTCATGGTCTGGAAACGCGCGCTGGCAGGCATCGCGATCGACGCATATTCGAGGCTGCCCGTCTTGCACCACGCGGGAGAAGAACTCGGTGTTCTCCCGGATCGGCTTGGCGTCCCCGGGGGGATAGGCCTCGGGCCGACTGGAAAAGTAACGCCGGCTAAGGCCCGCCTGCCGGTCAAGAATCAATACGGTGAACAGCCGGTAGCCGATGCGCGTGGACAGCGCGGCAGCCAATGCCCCCAGGCCGCGTTCGGGTTGCGGGGTTGCGGCCAACGCCTGTGCCATGTCGCTCAAAGGCTGCGCATGCGGCATGGAATTGCTTGAACTCATCACGGCCCTGTCCTCGTTGATGGGGGAAAGCCATTTTGGCGGGCAACGGCCATGTCCCGCTAATGAATAAAGCTGAGATATCCATTACCATTTCCGCATGGATACCGCTTCGACCGACCCCTCTTGGACGCGCCGCCTGAAGCTTCGCCATTTGCAGGTCCTGGCGGCCCTGGAAAGCGCGGGCACGGTCACGGCGGCCGCCAAGGCCATGCACATGACCCAACCCGCGCTGTCGCACTGGCTGAGCGACATGGAAGATCTGGTCGGCACGCCGCTTTTCTTGCGCGGACGCACGCTGGAACTGACCGAGGCCGGACGCGCGCTGTGGCGTTACGCCTGCCGTGTCCTGGGGGATACGGCGCGCACGGGCGAAGAGATCGAAGCGGTCAAGGGGGGCGTGGCCGGCCATCTGCATATCGGCACGATTCTCTCGGCTGCGCCGGTCTTGCTGCCACGCGCCATCGCCGCGCTGCATCAGCGGTCGCCCAAGGTGCAGATCGAACTCGTGGAAGGGTTGCTGGAGCCCCTGATCGAACGGGTCGAGCGTCGCGAGATCGATCTCATCATTGGCCCTTTGGATGTGCGGGCAAGCCGTTCGGGCCTGTGCACCGAATGGCTGATGACGGATACCTTCAGTGTGGTGGCGCGGCGCGGCCATCCCCTGGCTGAGCTTGCCGCGCCGCGTTGGGAGGACACCAACGGCTACCCCTGGGTCCTGCCGCCACCGGGCACGTTATCCCGGGTCCGGCTGGATCAGGCCGTGGCCGACACCGGCATGCCGCCGCCCAAGCCGGCCGTGGAGACAAGCTCGCTGGTGGCCCTGCTGTCGATGCTGCAAGACCGCGACTACATCGCCACGCTGGCCAGTTCCGTCGCGCATATGTACGAAAAGCTCAATCTCATCAGCATTGTCCGCATGCCTTCCCGTCTGGAGTTTGGCCCCATCGGAATGCTGTGGGCCGCCGACTCGCCAAGCATCGTGCTGCCGGCCTTGCGCGAGACGCTGCGCGAAGAGGCGAAAAGCCTCTTCGACCTTGGCAGCGCCGACGCCGCGGCTACTTGACCGTCGCGTATTCCAACGTCTTGGGCGTAAGGGTCAACACGCGCGGCGTGTCGCCCACCACCACGGTGTCATCCAGCCGGAAGCCGCCAATACCGTAGGCGTAGATGCCGGGTTCAGCCGAATAGACCTCGTTGTCCAGCAAAGGGCGCTGGCAAAACGCCATGTCTTCGGGATACTCGTGGTGGATGATGCCCACGGCATGTCCCGTCCGATGGCGAATGAAGTCGGCGTATCCGGCCTTTTCGATTTCAGCCTGCGCGGCCGCGTCGATCATGCAGACGGGATTGCCGGTTCGCGCAGCGTCGATGGCCGCCTCATTGGCGGCCTTGGCCGCCGTCCACAGCCGCACCTGCTCGGCTGAAGGCGTGCCGCAAAACCAGGTACGTTCGTTCTCGATGGTCAAGCCGTTGAGCCGTGGGATCACAATGTTGACCAGCACATCGCCTTCCTGGATGCGCGCGCCGCAGGACGCGCCATCGCCATGCGGCGAGGCAGACGCCGGGCCGCTCAGGGTCCAGCAGCGAATGACCTCGAAATGCTCGCCAGGAAAGCGTTCGGCCGCCTCTTGGACGAAGAGCGAAGCCATCGCGAAGTCCAGTTCTTGCACCAGCCGGCCAGGACGGATGTTCTCGCGGTAGCGGTCCTGTATCCAGTCGGAGATGGAGGCCACGGCAGCCATCACGGCCAGTTCCTCTTCGTGCTTTTGCCAGCGTAGCGATCTGCATTCAGGGGTGGCGCTACGCAATACGACTTCGGGCAGCAGGCGGCCGACTTGCGCCAGCACTGGGCTGCCGCCTTCCACGGCGATGCGCGACCGAGCCAGGCCCGCGGCCTTCAACCGCGCCGCCAACACGTCGGGCAATTGCGTGATCAAGGGCAGGCGATGGGTCACGCGCGGGTGCTCCGCGTAGTAGCTGATGTCGGTGATCCAGACCTTGCCCTGCTCCTGGGAAAAACGCATGTGATGCGTGGACAGTTCGTTCATCACCAGAAAGGGCGTGCCATTGCGGGGCACGACGGCAAAGATGGGGCGCTCCCACGGCAGCACATCCGTATGGAAATTGGTGGCGAACTGGAAGAAGTCGGCTGACGTGAAGATGATGGCATCGACGGCCAGGTCGTCCATCAGCGCGGTCATCTTGTCCAGCCGGTATTGCCAGACAGCATTCGTAAGTTTGGGCATCACTTTTATCCATCGAATAGGCCGTCGGCTGACGGCGGGCCTTGAAGCCTGTCGAAGGATTATGGGGAGTGACGGCAAGCGCGCCCAATGAAAAAAACTGAGGACGCCATAAGCGTTATTGCATGGTCTGGCGGCCCTGCGCATTGGTGCGCGCAGCACAACAGCGTGCTTCCCGCCGGGTGCCTACCGCCTAAAGGGCGCCAGCCCTACGATGGCTTCACGTCATCCTCAACCCAACCGGAGCACCCCATGTCCAGCAACTCGATCACCACCAATGACGGCACGCAGATCTACTACAAGGACTGGGGAGAAGGCCCGGTCGTCACCTTCTCGCACGGTTGGCCGCTCAACGCGGACGCCTGGGATGTTCAGATGCACTTCCTGGCGCGAAACGGCTTTCGCGTCATTGCGCACGACCGCCGGGGACATGGGCGCTCGTCGCAGCCTTCGTCCGGCAATGACATGAATACCTATGCCGACGATCTGGCGCAATTGATCGAGGCGCTGGACGTCAAGCGCATCACGATGGTGGGCCACTCAACGGGCGGCGGCGAAGTGGTGCGCTACATCGGCCGCCACGGTACCAAGCGCGTGGCAAGCGCCGTGCTGATTGGCGCGGTGCCTCCGGTAATGTTGAAGTCGGCCGCCAACCCCGAAGGACTGCCCATCGACGTGTTCGATGGGATCCGCGCCGGGGTGGCCGGCGATCGCTCGCAGTTCTACAAGGAACTGGCCATTCCCTTCTATGGCGCCAACCGCGCCGGCGCCAAGGTTTCGCAGGGCCTGCTGGACCAGTTCTGGCTCTGGAGCATGCAAAGCGGCCAGAAGAACGCCTACGAATGCATCAAGGCCTTTTCCGAGACTGACTTCACCGAAGACCTGAAGAAGATCGACGTCCCGACCTTGTTCATGCACGGCGAGGACGATCAGATCGTGCCGCTGCACGATTCCGCGAAGAAGGCCGCGCGGCTGGTGGGGCACGCCAAGGAAATTTACTACCCGGACGCACCGCATGGCCTTACCGCCACCATGCAAGACCGCATCAATGCGGACCTGCTTGCCTTTCTGGGCGCCTCGGTCTGACACATCGCACATCAATTTTTGGAGATCTGATCATGTTTTCCGTAGATAACACCTTGCATGCCGACAGCCAGAAGCCCCGCGACCTGGTTCCGTCCCGTTACGCGCTGCGCGTGGGAGAGATTGACGCGATGGTGGTCAGCGATGGCGTGCTGCCGTTGCCGACCTCCACGATGGCCACCAACGCCGACCCGGCCGACCTGGCGGATTGGCTGAGCCACATGTTCATGCCGCCGGATGCGTTCGACTGGCCGCTGAATGTGATGGTGGCCCGCAGCGGCGAGCAGACCATTCTTATTGACGCTGGGCTGGGCGGGCAGTTCGCGGGCTTTCCGCGTGCCGGGCAGTTTCCCCAGCGGCTGGAAGCCGCCGGCATCGCGCTGGAGTCCGTGACGGATGTGATCATTACCCATATGCACATGGACCACGTGGGCGGGCTGCTCGTTGATGGCGTCAAGGAGCGCCTGCGTCCGGACGTGCGCATCCATGTGTCTGCTACCGAAGTCCAGTTCTGGACATCCCCCGATTTCACCCACACGGTCATGCCGAAGCCGGTGCCGGATGTGCTGCGTTCAACCGCCACCAGCTTCTACAACGAATACCGCGACCGGCTGCGTCTCTTCGAGGACAAGTACGAAGTGGCGCCGGGCGTGGTTGTGCGCATGACCGGCGGCCATACCCCGGGGCACAGTGTGGTCGACCTGACCTCGGGCGGTGAACGGCTGACCTTTGCCGGCGACGCGATGTTTCCAGTGGGGTTTGATCATCCGGATTGGCAAAACGGCTTTGAACATGACCCCGAGGAGTCGACGCGCGTTCGTATTGGCCTTTTCCGGGAACTCGCGGAAAGCCACGGGTTGCTGGTGGCCGCGCACCTGCCATTCCCCTCCGTGGGCCGGGTTGCCGTCGAGGGGGACGCCTTTCGTTGGGTTCCGGTCATCTGGGACTACTGATTCTTGCTGACGGCGCGCGGGTCGAGACCCGCGGGTGACGGCATTCCACCTGCAAAACGGTCGGAATTGTCATTTCAATGTCCGTGAATTGTCGAATGGCGGCGCTCAGACTTTGAGTCGCCACGCAGCAGCAGGTCTTGCCTGTGCCCGCGTGGCGCCCTCAAAGTCTTCACCGTCCACGGAGTCACCCATGAGAAAAGTCCTTGTCGCCGCGGCGGCCACCGCGTTGTCCGGCGCGGCGTCCGCACAATCGTCCGTCACGCTTTACGGGCTGATCGATACCGGCATCGGTTACACCAATGTCGATGGCATCTACACCGACCCGGCCACCGGGCGCCGCACCAGCATCGACAATAGCCGCATCGGCCTGACCACCGGCACCACTGCGGGCTCTCGCTGGGGGTTGCGCGGCAAGGAGGATCTGGGGGATGGCCTGTACGCCGTGTTCCAGCTGGAGTCCGGTTTCGATAGCCGCAAAGGCACCTCGCTGCAAAGCGGCCGCTTGTTCGGTCGCGAGGCGACGGTGGGCCTGGGCAGTGCCGACTGGGGCGAAGTCCGTCTGGGCCGCCAATACAACGTGGCGGCGCGCTATTTCTCGGGCATGTTCGGTTCATCGTTTGGCGGCGGCTTCAACCAGCTGAACACCGGTGCCGGCCTGGGGTTCAGTTCGGCCTACTACGTGCGCTACGACAACCTGGTGGTCTACGAGACGCCCTCCCTGGGCGGCTTCAAGGCAGCGGTCGGTTATGCCTTCAATGCTGACGACCAGCGGAGCGCAGAGACCGGTTTCGCCACCGCCGACAATACTCGCGCCATCACCGCCGGCCTGCGCTACGACAACGGTCCGTTGATGGGCTTTGCCACCTACGACCAGCTCAATGGGTCCAACAAGCTAAGCCAGGCCCAGGTCGACGCCACGCCGCGTTCGTACATCGTCGGAGGTTCGTACGACTTTGAAGTCTTCAAGGTGGCGCTAGCCTATAACCGCCTTACCGACGGCTGGTTTGCCGGCAAAGGCTTGCCCAATGGCGGCAGCATCGGCGCCTTCACCGGCACGCCGTCGTATGCCTTTTCCAAAGGCTTTCGCTCCAACTCCTACATGGTGGCGGTGGCAGCGCCGGTTGGGGGCTCGGGTGGCGCATTCGCGTCGTGGCAACGCGCGGACGCCAACAGCAAGCAACTCACCGGCGGCGATTCGGCCAGCAACACCTATAGCCTGGGCTACAACTACAACCTGTCCAAGCGTACCGATCTGTATGCCGTGGCGTCCTACACGACCAACTGGGCATTCCTGGACAACGCGAAGGCAACAGAGGTGAACATGGGGATCCGGCACAGGTTCTGATCCCACGACGGCATAACAAGCTGTCCACGCATGACTCCGTTGATCACGCACCTCCGCGAAGGGATGTGCGGTGCATCGCTGCGCGCTGCCAGCATGTGTGGCAGCGCGCTTTTTTCCGTGGACCGTTGCCAAGCAATGAGGGATGCAACCCATCGCCGGAATTCAGGGGATTTTCACTCAACGTCTCATTAATCGCGTCGTTCCGTCTCAGGAGGCCTTTTTTTCGTTTTCTGCGCGATCCGTCAGTGTAAATTCGCCAGCGCTTTCATTCCCGCGATCGTTCAAGAATCACCATCGTCGGCAGTGAAGCGTCCAGCAATTCGACTGACGGTAAAGATCATCCATGCATTCAAAGCGACATCGCAAGGCACTCGGCGCTCTGCTTGTTTTCATCGGCGCGGGCAACGCGATGGCGACTGCGGTAGGCAGTGCACCCGATCCGGCGGTCACCGATCCGCACTTTCAGTTGGCGCCCGGTTATCTGCCCAAAGAAGGCCTGCCCGATAGCCTGGACCTGCTTGGGCCGCCGCCCGCCTCGGCCAGCGCTGCCTTGGCTCGCGACGAAGAGGCGAGGACGGTGGCGATTCCATTGAGAGACTCGGCACGCGCAAAGCTGGCTCGTCTGGACGCGGACCTGGAGTTTCCACAACCCGCCAGGAATTTCTCTTGCGCCATGGGCGTCGATATCACCGAAGCGCAGACGCCGCACCTGTATGCGTTGATGCAAAAGGTCCTTACCGACGCCGGGCTTTCCACTTACGGAATCAAGAATACCTATCAGCGTGTTCGCCCGTTCGTCGTCCACAATGAGGGCACCTGTTTCCCCGAGCAAGAGACCTTGCTGCGCACGGATGGCTCGTACCCCTCGGGGCATACGGCGGCGGGATGGGCCTGGGCGCTGATCCTGGCCGAAATCAATCCCGAGCGTGCCAACCGCCTGTTCCGTCGAGGCCTGGAGTTCGGGCAAAGCCGAGTCATCTGCAACGCGCATTGGCAAAGCGATGTGGATGCGGGCCGGACGATGGGCGCAGCCACCGTGGCCTTGCTGCATAACAACCCGGAATTTGTTGCCGACCTGGATGCGGCGCGCAAAGAAGTGCAAGCGGCGACGGCAAGGCATTCCGCGCCAGGCATGGACTGCGTGGCGGAGGACGCGGCGCTTTCCAATCAATGAGCATGCCGTCAGCCCGATCACACATGTTCCAACCGCCAAAGCGTCAAAACGCCTTGAAACTTGTTGCCACCCCACTGATTGCCTTGGGCATGGCATTTGGCCTGTCCGACGTTGCGCTCGCCCAGAACAGCTTGCCGATCAGTCCTTTGATGAGCAAGCAGCCGGAATCGTCCGCATCGTGGCGTGTCAGTGCCAGCCCCTATGCCTGGGCATCTGGAATCAGCGGGAAGGTTGGACAGTTCGGGCAGCCGCCGGCCAGGCTTGATTCCCGTTTCAGCGACATCATCAGCGATGTCGATCTGGCTTTCATGGGCGCCATTGAGGCACGCTACGACCGCTTCAGCCTGGTTGGAGATGTGATGTATGGGCAGCTTTCGGCTGGGGGAGACACACCGTATGGCGTTCTCAGCAGGCGCGTCGACATCAAGACGACATCCTTCTCCGGGTTCTTTGGCGCGGGATACGGCGTGCTTGAAGGCGACAAGGGCCATCTCGACGTGATCGGCGGTGGACGACTCTGGCACGCCAGCACAAAACTATCCTTGAAAGGTGGGGCGCTAGACGGCCGAAGCGAGCGCGACGGCGCGACGTGGATCGACGCGGTGGCGGGTTTGCGCGGTCAATATGCCGTGGGTGAAAACTGGTATCTGACCGGGTGGGGCGTCATCGGCGCGGGCCAGGCCAAGCTAGACTGGGATGCGACGGCCGCGCTTGCCTATCAGTTCAAGTCGAATTTCTCTGCGGTACTGGGCTACCGGGCGTTGGGCGTCAACTACAACAGAAACGGCTTCGTCTACGACGTCATTCAGCACGGCCCCATCCTGGGGCTTTCGTATCAGTTCTGAATGCGCACGGCGCCTATTCCGCCCGGGGCGCATGGCGGTGCGCGGAAAAATGGCTTGATAGCACGTTGTTGCTGTCGACGGGGGCCGAGGCGTGACGGCATTGTTTACTGGCTTCGCCAGGCGCCATGCCAAAGCGCGCGATGAACGCCGTGCGAAATCGGGTCATGTCACGAAATCCGAAATGCGCCGCGATCTGGCTCGTTGCATGCCGGGCATGACGAGGGTCGACGATGCGGGCATAGGCGGCATCCAGGCGTTTGCACTTGATCACGTGGGCGATGCCACCCAACTCGGAAAAGACGCGATAGAGATGGGCCCGCGACACTCTGAATCGTTGCATGAGCCGTTCGGGGCCTAGCCCGGGCTCAGCAAGGTGGCGATCGATATAGTCAAGGGCTCGCGCGCGCAACGCTTGGCCCAAGACCGATTCCGGTTCATTCTGAATGGGCGCTGCATTCACCAGGCCTGCGGAAAGCAGGGTGGTCAGGGCCTCCAGCGCCGCGCCGTCTTCGCCTGCGGAGAGCTGCCCCGACACCGCATGGAAGCCGCAAAGATAATCCTTGAGCAGACGGGTCATCGGATTGGCCGCTTCAAGCACAAGACCATGAATATCGCGAGGCCCCAACATTTTGTCGATACTGGCCCGGGGAATCGTCATGGCCAGGCGTTCACCGGCGTCCACCCGGCATTGGTAGGGGCGCGCAAGATCGATGAAGCAAATTCCGCCGGGCCCAGCCGCGACGTCACGATCGTCAAAATCACCATGAATCGAACCCGCTACCAGGACGTGGACCAGATAATGGTCCAGTCCGCTGCGAGCAATCGTGGCAGGGTCTCGCTTGTAGCGCTGCGCATTGAAGGTCGTCGAACCCAGCGTCAATCCGCCTAGATGGCGGATCCGCATGGTGCCCTCCAATGTGGCGCCCGCTTCGGTGGAAAGAAGGGTGGTATCGCAGAAAGGGCGCGTGACCTCGCGCCAGTACTCGTCGCGAAACGAGGACGCGATGGCGTGGGTGGAAATGAACGTTTCTGCGCAGATCATGCTGGTGTTTTACCCCAGGTTGCTTACCCCAGGGCTATTGCACTGCGCGCTGCGGTTCGGGAAAACGCCAACTGCCATTCAGGATCTCTTCGCGAGGCTGATACAGCCTGACGGTGTAGTTCCATCCGGGCATGGTGGGCAGGCAATTTGCAACCTTGCCGTCGCAACCCCCGAACTGGATGACAATCGAACCATCGGCGCCTTTTTCTGAAGTCAGGTTATTCAATGAGTAGGCGTTGTACGGATTTTTCTGGAAGTAGCCTTCTGCGTTGTAAACGCTGACGGACCAGAAGCTGTTGACCGGCACCTGGCCGACTTTAAGTCGGTACACGGTCTTGCCGTCATTGTCCGGCACCGTTCCGCCAAGATAGGTCGCGTCCTTGGCGGGATTGCCACCCCAACCCGTTGCGGTGCCGATCAGGTGCTGGATGGGGTCAACGGTGTCTTTCGTGCCGAATGCCCCGTTGTAGTTTGGAATCGTCGCTCCCAGAACAAGCAGGGCATCGCGTACCGTCTTCTGGCTTGCCTGATCCCACTTCGGTACGACGAATTCTCCAACCCGAGCCTGACTAACTGAAATGGCATCCTGAAGGGCATGCACCTTCTGGATATCCTTCGTGTCGACGGGATCAACCAGCGTGCGAATCGCGACAAAGACATAGCGCGTGCCGATCGCCTCTTTTGTCAGCGTATGACGGCCGGCGCCGTAGAAGACGGCTGGCACGTAGTGGTCTTCGCTGACCACCTGCATCGACATGAATCGCCTGCCGGCTTCGGGCAAGGTGATCGTGACCGCACCGGCATCCAGATCAAACACCGCGCTTGAATACAGCGTGTCTCGATTCATGCGGATGACATTCTGCGCATCGATGGGAGAGGGCTCTCGGCTGTGAACAAACCGCCCGAAACTGCCGTCGGCCACGATCTTTGCCATATACAGGTCGGTCTCCGCCCGGACAAAATTATCGACCCCCACCAAGGTGGGCGACGCCGGGGAAGACTGCGCGCTGGCGGTCCCAAGAATTGCCATCGTCAGGGCGATGGTGCATGAGGCCGATGAATATGACATTGACGTCCTTCCAGAATATCGATTGGATTCCACATCCCATCTGTCGGCATTGCCTGTGCGTGGCTTGCGTCAGCGGGGGGGGGGGCGAGGCGGACTGTACAAGAACGTATCGCGGCGAGCTTGCCATTTGATGCCAACGAGCAAGCATCGATCAAAACGTTCAACGGCCACCGCGCCGGGTCATGCACTGTTGCGAAGCAAGGCACGGAAGCGCGAGGGGACCAGCCCCGTCCAGCGCTTGAACGCACGAGTGAAATGCGCGGGATCGCTATAGCCGACCATGTACGCGATTTCGGTGGCGGAATATCTGCGCAGTTCGATGAGCCGCAGGGCCTCGCTTCGGCGCGTCTCATCGTGCAGCGCTTCGAAATCGACACCACTGCGTTTGAGGCGTCGCTGAAGGGTGCGCGGTGACATCCCGATCTCTCTGGCAATCGAATTGAGCTTGGCGCTTTCTTGATCCGAGATGCGCGCGATGAGCAGGCCTGCCGTGTCAATCGTGGACTGCAATGCCGTCGTGATCTTCCGCGCATCGTCCTTCAGCGTGCCCAGGGGACTGTCGAGCAAATCGCGATCAAATTCGATCATGTCATAGTCAGCGCCCATGACAAGGTTCGGACCCAGGCACGCTTCCAGCGCATCGTCGCCCTTGGCTCTGGCCGATTTCAGGTGCACTCGTATGGCCGAGGCTTCGCCGGACATCAGCGGGATCTTTCGCAGCACGGCCAGACTGCCCAGAATGAACTGCCGGGGATCTTCTTCGAGCCGTCCGGTGAAGTCATGAATAAGTCTGGTGCTGCGGCCTTCGGTCACGATGTGGACCCGTCCGCCCTGGTGCAGCAGCTCCGCATACGTGGCGGCCCTGGCGCAGGCCTGTGCGACATTGACCGAACCCAAGACCTGAACGCCCCACGTTCCAAGTGAACGCAGCTCCGTCAACTGGCCCACATGGGCGCCGCCGAACGGGTCGTGCGCGACGTTGGCCATTTCGTTTGAAATGCGAAAGCACGTGGAGCGTGGAAGCCAGATATCGGGGTTTTGAAATACGTTCGGCGAAATGCCAAGGCGCTGGAAGAACTCAAGGGCAGATACGCCCCGGCTCGCCAGGTAAGGCGCCATCTGCAAAAAACTCCGGAGTTTTATGGACGGCGTGGAATGCGATGTGGGTTCAGACACAGAGACTTGAACTGCCCGCTTGACGTGAATTCGTGGCCGAATTTACACCCTGGCTTTCGCGGGGAATCGCAAGACTCCGACCGATGAGACAAATCGCCGAAAATTATGAGACATTTTCGGCGAATGGACTGATGAACACATCCTGCGTCTAGGTGGTCGACAAACTGGGGGCTGCCTTATCTCTGGGCGTTGGAGCCGCTTGACGATCTGGACGAGAGCATCCGACACGGCTACCCCACTGCATCGAACACCTTGATCAGGACGTCCCCTGAGGTCGATCCTACGGCGCTTTCATCTCCTTTTCCTTCTCCTTCTTCTCCTTTTTTTCTCCATCGTAATGAGACTTGATGGCGAAAAACATGCCCGTGCCCAACACAAGGAGCTTGAACGTACCGAAGACTACAGGGACCCAAAAATTCATCATTTCCTCAAAACGCTGCTTCAGCAGCTTCATTTACTACTCGTGGGCCAGGCAAAGACAAACGAACAATAGCCGTGAGGACCACGAAAAGCATCAGCCTGATTTCGACGAATGTGAGATCACGCTGCTCGATGTCACCTTGCGCTCTGGAGTTGAAGAACACCGACTCGCCGCATCCAGGCAAACTCAGCGCGGCGAGCGCCATCAGCGGGTGTCGTAGACAGAACTCGAAGGTTTTTTCCCATGCCTTCATCTCGTGGTTGCTTAAAAAAGGCAACGCTACAAGAGGTTGGGAGGGGGGAGAGTGAGAGCCATACTCCCCTAGACAGCCAAATTCTACCGCCAAGCGCCATGCAAGTTTTTGAGTTGTTCGATTTGTACGTCTTTTCTTCTGGAAACGTGAAGGAGCCGGATAGCGCGGGACCGTGTGGTCAGTACTGATGCACATGCCGGACGGACTCGACATGCGCCATCGACCACGGGGCCGATCTGACATAGAGCCGTCAGCCCTGGCTGAGACTCCCGCCGCGGGCGCTTGGCAGGCCCTTTCCGCCCCGCGTTACTATCGCGAGACCACAAGCCGCAAGGAAGGGAATGAACCAGAAGCAGCGCACGACCCAACGCCGCCGGATTCCGCGCAAGGCCTGGGCCCTGGGTCTGGCCATCGCCGCAGCCGCAGGGTTTTATGCGTGGAAGGAATCTCCGCTGGGGCCAGGCCTGACCGAAAGCAAGATGCACAAGATCCTGGTCGCCGCCATGGCGACGCCCACCAATGCGCCGGACAGCGCCTGCGTCAACGTGGTGGGTGTGCGGCCCTTGCCGACCGATGTCTACACCGCCTTCCTGCAAGAGCAGGACAAAATCGTGCAAGGGCTGATCAAACACCAGCTCATCACGGTCAAGCGCGTCAGCGCCAACGGCGACGGGTTACCTCCAAAACCGGATGAGAATCCCGAGGACGCCACCAGCCACATCGCGCTGACCGAAAAAGGCCGCGCGTACTACACAGACGGCGAGACCCGCATCCGTTCTAAACTGGTCTACACCGCGAAGTTCTGCGCCCCCGGCCTCCAGGTCGGCAAGATCCTCGACTACTCCAAGCCGGGCAAGAATCCGTTCGACGACAACCCCAACGCGGTTTCGGCGGTGAAGTTCGAATGGCGGCTAGATCGCGCCACCGCGGATTGGGCGGCGGACCCCGTCTTTTATCCCCATATAACCGGCTTTCCCTCGGCGTCCCAGCCGGACGAGTGGCAGACCCGGCACATCATGCTGGAGCGGAAAGACGGCGTATGGGGGCTGGGGGACAGGCCCTATACGATCCGCTGGTAAGCATGCCGGCGCCGGCAAGGCTCTTTCACTGCTGTCGAGATCGTGAGCCTCCGTGCCGATCTCAGGCAATGTCCGCTTCTGGCCGGGTGCCGCCGCACCTAGCCGTCAAGTCGGTCTCTTGAATCTCAACGGCGGCGGCGCTGAGTGCCGTTCGCTCATGCTGTCGTTAGCTTCCCAACGCCGACCACCGAATCCCGAACACAGCGGTTGCTCCAAATCCGAGCGTTAACACAACTATGAATACGAAGAACCAGAAGGTCGCGCTAGACCAGGCTTTGGTGCTAACTAGTGTGAAAGGAAGGTCGATTCGCAAGGCCGATCTGGCCTGGTCATCAAGCGGAAGCTGATCAAGGAAACTTTCGTAACGTTGCAGACCCGCGTTGTGGTAATTGCTTAGGTTCCAGACCAACTTCAAGCACAAAATTCCAAATATCGCTAGTCCGCCATTCGCGGCTCTCAGAAACATTTCGTTTTCTGGAAGAGCTAGGTAGGCCATGAGGCCACCAGCAGCCGTAGCTAGGACACAGTACCAGTACGGCACGAGCCAGCGCACTTGGTCCCAGTGTCGGAAGTTCGCAAGCGCCTCCTCACGCCTGGCCAGGGCGGCAGCGAATAACTCCTCCCTCTGAACCGGATTCTTGAAGGGTTGCTTCATCTCCATTAAAACGGCCTCTAAGACCCGTTTGGTTTTCGAGTAGATGATGGGATCCTCGCTCGCCCTCGGTCCGGCGACATTGAGCGTGGCCGGGCGGATTGCCGCGAGCCAGCAAGTAACCTCCCGCACGGCGTCCGGAACTGTCAGGCGTGTGAAGTCGATGTGGGTCCATGGCTTGCGCAGCTGCTCCGCGGTTGATGCCGTGAACATGGAGCCGCCCGATAGATCTCCATGAGAGAAAACTAGAGTGGCATCTGAGTCCTGGACGTTAAGGGCTGTTCGGATGTCGGGTTCCGAACTGGGCGCCTCAACCATGTCCGAATAAGTGTCCGGAAGAGCTCCATCTTCTGCTAGACGACCCTTCGGCACCCAGCCACCAAATGCGATGCCCAGCTCGATGGCCATATCTAAAGCTGCCCGATCGGCTCCGGACTGACCTCCCGATACGATTTTCCTGATCATGGAGCTATCCTAGGTTAATCGTCTTCGCCCCCTGCCAAATTGCTGTCTCGGATTGCACTGTTCGATAACAAGGACCGGGTCACGCAAAGTCCGACGTTGGCTACTTAAGGCGATCATCATTGGTTGCGGCTATGTAAGGTCGGAGACCCGACCACGGAGTCATGACCGGATCAGTCACTGAACATGGCCAGCATAATGCATAGGAAACACATGATCCACTGATAGGCGGTAGAGGCCTCGAAAGTGGCACAGCAAGCAAAAGATGCGAGGCACAACGAGTTCGAACATTACGCCCCATAAAACCGATCCTGCCGCCATGTCCGCAATTGGCCGGCAATCGACCGCTCGCCGGCCGGGATGCATCAAACCTCTGTTTGTTCAGCAATCTCAAGAGCATCGTCGACCTCGACGCCAAGGTAGCGAACCGTGCTTTCCAGCTTCGTATGCCCGAGCAGCAGCTGTACAGCCCGAAGATTCTTCGTCCGGCGGTAGATCAGCGAGGCTTTTGTACGGCGCAGAGTGTGGGTTCCATATGCGGTATCGTCGAGGCCAATCGATGCGATCCAGCGATGCACAATCCGGGCGTACTGCCGCGTCGACAGATGCGGCGACGTATGCAAACGGCTCGGAAACAGAAAATCCGCCGCCTTTAGCCCTCGTGCTTCGATCCATGCTTCAAGGCTCTCACGGGTTTGCTCCGTAATCTCGAATTGGACCTGACGCTGGGTCTTTTGTTGCATGACGGTAGCTCTCGCGGCTATGTGGCTTCCGTGACGGATGTCCTGTACCTGCAATTGCGTGAGATCGCACGCTCGAAGCTTGCTATCAATTGCGAGATTGAACATCGCGAGTTCCCGGATGTTCGAAGCCATCTGAAGTCTCATTCGGATTGCCCAGATTTCTCGGAGCTTTAGGGGCGGCTTCCGCCCGGTGAGCTTTCCCTTGTTCCATGGCGCACGACGGTCAACGGTGGCATTCGCGGATTCCATGACAATCTCCTTTTGAGTAAAGGGAGATTCGGTGTGCTCCTTCGAAGGGGCGCTATCCGACCCGCAGCGGCCACCCCGCCTGAGGCAGCCTTTGCTTTGTGTGCTCTACGTCAGCAAGTGACCATTGAGGGGAGCCAGCACGGGGAAGCAGAATACTCCTCGCTGTCGTAGTTCAAACACCGCCGATGCGGCAGCGTCCAATACAGCGCGGGGTATGCAGAGCTGAGTTCGCTCTTGATCCTTGTCCCCGATTATCTCTGCTGTGATCTGGCATTCCGCTAAAGCTGGGACGGTTTCTACCACCAGTTCATTCAGTAGGGTCCACATACTCGGTGGCCGGGACGGTCTTGATTTCGGTCATGAGGTGCTACTCCGCTCGGTCCGGCGTGTCGCTCTGAGGACGGGCTTTACGCCATTCTTGAGACACAGCATGACGTTTAGATGACGGGATTGCAGACGGTGGCTCAGCAACTTCGACCATCGCATATCAGAACCGCGCAGCCGTGAAGCGGCCTTTGCTCTGGTGGTGGGGGGCAATTCCATGCAGGGCGGCGGCTCCCATCGGCTGCGCGACCCGGCCGTCCTTGAGACTTCGTCCGAGGCGGATATTCCTGCCAGCCGGCCGCGCCCGACTTAAGCAGTCAGCGCGGAGGCAACCGTGTCGCCATGTAGCCGCCCAGTTCCGATTAGGTCGCATTCGCTCCGAGTCAGTTTTCGGCTGCGCCAGGTAAATGCGACTTAAGACTGCGAGACCTCGAGAAGGTAAAGGGAATGACCACTTTCGACACGAAACCCCGGTCTGGTCCCGGACGGCCCGGCTGACACCACGTTGCCCATATTGCCCGCCGTGCGAAATCCTGAAGTTTCGCGTCCCGGCTGAAGCGCTTACCGTTCGCTTCGGCTAGTGGCCTGAGAGGAACGAAAGTGCCATCAGAAAATCCGGCGGCGAGAATAGCCACGGTTTCGTCTGCCCCATCTGGCTTGGGCACCTCCCAGGTGGAAATCGCTGTGCAGGCGAACGGCGGTCCACTAGCGTGGCGCGGGTCCTCGGCGCTGCTAGCACATCCGCTCAGAGCTAGAGCTACGCCGATTGCCCCCAGTGATGCTCTCACGTTGTTTTTCTCCAATCATAAGGATCGGGAGCATAGTTGCGCCGGGGTGTCAAAAGTATTACCTCTGCCAGTTTGAATGGGCTCACGTCGAGTAGCCAGCCTACCGCCCGTCCATCGGGCATACGGGTGTGGACATCGGCCGGGTGGCCTCTTCCGACTGCGGCAGCTCATGCGCCGCGTAAAGCACCTACTGACCGGATGATGAATGTCGGCGGCAACTCAACTTGAGCCTGCGCTCTCCGCGATACGGCGGTCACGTTCCGCTTCACGGTCAATTACCCAAAAAAAGAGTAAGAGGACAAGGCAAGCCACTACGCACGAAATCAAGATGTATGTCGGTTCATTTTCACGATCTTTCTTGATGCTCTGTATCACCGCCTCCGGCGTTACCCAAATCTTACCTTCCTGCTCAATTTTCAAAACCCTTCTGTTGCGATAGAACAGATGCGCGGGCTGGTAGAACCACGTGACAGTCAAGGTCTTGCCTCCCAACTCTTCGCGCAATTGCTTCAAAGTTGGATATGGAAAGCAGTCTGGGGTGACCAACAGCGAAGGGCTAGAACAGGTATAGCTGTGGCCTTCAATTATCAGTGCTCCAGGACTATTCCCAAACTTTCCGTGACCTTTGAACTCGGCGGCGCCCTGACTGACGTGGAGGTCCCATGGCCGAGGAAGGTCCAAATGCAGTGTGTACAGTTGAGGCACCAGTACGGTAAGAACGAAGGATGCACCACAAATAGCGGCGCATCTTATTTTTCTTCGGCGCGTTAAATACTTCGGTGATCCATGAGTCGTCATGCTGCGGTAGCTTAAGTGCTCGTGGTGACAATTTAATGGCGAAAAAGGCTCGCTGATTTGTTTGAGATAGAAAGGTCGATTAATCCCAGGTTCGATGAACGCTCGCTTCTAGCCGGGAGCCGTCTATGACGACAGACCGATCCCGACCCGTTGCCGCCGTTCGCGACACCACAAGCCAACAGCGGCTTTGCAGCGTTCTCGGTCAGTTGGCTCTGGCGGCCGGGATCATGGTGTGCGCCGCATCGCAGTCATTTGCCCGAACGCAGCTGCGCCGTTGTGGTGTCCGGTTGGCCGGCGCAGCCGGCAACCGGATCAAAGAGCCGCCGCCGCGTCGCTGGCCTGAGACCTCAGACCGCCGCCAAGCCGCGTCCGTGGAGGTGAGCTCGGCGGCCGCATACTAAAAAGGGGGCACGAGGACACGAGCCGTGCCTCGAATTAAGTGTTCGTGTAACATCCAGTAGCGTCGCTAAAACCCGTGGCACCCCGCCCCGACGAGCGATTGATATGACGCCAATATCGAGGGAGATTAAATGCCTGTTAAAAAGCCTGCGGTGAAGCGCGTCGCTACTGAGTCAAAACCATCAAAGAAGGTCGCAAAATCGGCAACCGCGAGGAGGTTGCGATCAAAAACGCCTTCTGCACCGTCCGAGCTTTCCATGCCCGTCGATTCTGGCATTGACAGAAAGCCAGTTCAGATTTCGCTTTTCAATCACAAGGGCGGAGTTAGCAAAACGACCACCGCGTTCAACCTTGGATGGATGCTGGCTAACAAGGGCAAGAGAGTCCTATTGGTTGACTGCGATCCTCAGTGCAACCTCACCGGCATGGTCATGGGATTCAAAGGTACCGACGACTTCGATGCGATATACAAAGCGGGGGGTGTTCGAAACATCAGAGACGGGCTCGCCCCAGCATTCGAATCACGTCCCTCGCTTGTCCAGCCGGTACAGTGCGAACAGATCAATGGGCAGCCGAATATGTACCTGATCCCAGGTCATATCGGTCTGGCAGAGTATGAAGTCACGTTGGGGATCGCTCAGGAGCTATCTGGGTCGCTTGTTACTCTTCAAAATCTACCTGGATCGATAAGATATCTGATCGACAAGACAGCGAACAGTCTCGATATTGACTATGTTTTGGTCGACATGAGCCCGAGCCTAGGCGCCATCAACCAGAACCTGCTAATGACTAGTGATTATTTCTTGGTGCCGATGGCCCCGGATTACTTTTCAGTTATGGCAACCGATTCCCTAGCAAATGTGCTTCCCAAGTGGAGAAATTGGGCAAATAGCGCCCAATCCATGCAGGTATTGAAAAGCGCAACCTATCCATTTCCTGATATCAAAACAAAATTCTTGGGAACAGTGATTCAGAAATATCGTCTGCGCGAGGGAAATACCGCATCGTCGGCATTTCAAACATGGATTAATGAAATTGAGGGAGGTGTACGAAAACGCCTGATTCCAGCGCTTAGGGAAGCGAACATGTTGCTGCCCAACCGCATCTATGAAGAGTTTGATATTGATAATGGAAAACCAATACTTCAAATGTCCGAATTCAATGGCCTTATCGCGCTATCACAGAAGTACAAGGTTCCTGTGTTTGCGTTGAGTGATGACCAACTCGAGCAACGCGGCATCGTGGCAGAGCGAACCAAGAAATCCATGCAGCGCTTCCACCAAATCTTTTCCGACGGTGCGGACAAAATCATCAAACTAGTCACCGCAGCGAATGCAACAGGCGCTTGATTCGTTCAAAGAGTGCGCTGAAAGGGCGCGCCATCTGGGCGGGCTGTTTACCTCACTCTCACGGCTTGTCACGCCTATCGTTGACACTTCAGACCTACTCCGTGCACAGATCGTTCTGGCCGTCAGTGCGCTGGATTATTTCATTCACGAAATCGCGCTACACGGAATGATTGAGACGTTTGAGGGTAACCGACCCGCCACAGATGCATTTTTAAAGTATAAAGTTTCTGGCAGTGTTTTCCTAACACCAGCCGAACAGGCAGTTGCAGCGTTTAGAAATGATGTAAAAGAGCGAAACTCTTTTCTTTCATTTCAACAACCTGAAAAAATAGCCGAGGCAGTTCGGATGTTTCATGAAAAACCCCTATGGCGCGGGGTTGCAGTACGTCTCGGTGGGAGTGAAGCGCTAATCAAGGATCAGCTACGACTAATTGTGGAACGCCGCAATAAGATCGCACATGAGGCTGACATTGATCCGAGCTTTCCAGGCGCACGGTGGCCAATATCTCTACAAGATACCTTGGACAGCATTACCTTCATTGAACGAATAGGCCAAGCGATATTCGATGAAGTAAATTGAGGCCGTTCCCCGGTTTCTCCGTACGGGCATTGCACAGCGCCAGTAGACATTTTCGGGATTGGCCTAGGAAATTGCCATTAACCCGATGGAAATCGTGGTGTGCTCCTGCCGCTAACCGATCTTGCGGCGTTAGCGGTCAGACAAGAATAAATGCGGAGCGGCCGCTTCTGGCCGTTTTCAGCCCTTCGCTGCCTAGGATGCTGCGCGGCGTGACTTGAAAAGAAGCATCGCCCATACATTCGACTTCTATCGGAAATAGTCGAATGCTAAAAAGCGGGCCTGAATATAAAGCTCAAGTCGGCGAAGCAATCCAGTGGGTAGACGCGCAGACTTGACACATTCCACTGGATCTTCACGAGGTGAACATTATGCATATCGATAGCGCGCGCCCTAATGCGTCTGAATTGCTTGCCGACCAGCCCTCGGCTCGGGATGATCAGTACGGCCGGACAGCCTTTGCGCGTCAGATAGGCAATCTCTTGACAATTCGTCCTGGCAGTCCCGGCATTGTCGTCGGGATCGAAGGTCCCTGGGGGTCGGGAAAATCGTCGATCATCGAAATGATCAAGAAAGATTTCAGCGGAATGCTTGGATCCGGTCCAATCATCGTCCAGTTCAGCCCTTGGATGCTTTCCGGTTCTGAAGCACTAGTGGAGGCCCTGCTTACAGAATTGGCTGCAGGCATCCATGAAGGCGCTGAAGAAAATCCCACCGAAAAAACACTCACGGTTTCTAAACGCATTCTCGGCTATGTGGGTCTGCTACGACATCTTAAGTACTTGAAGCATGTTCCTGGCGTGAGCCTCGTCGGCATCTCGGCAGAAGTCGTCGGCAAAGCTCTAGCAGCGGCTGGATCTATCGCCGATAACATCGGCAATGGTGTGGACGAAGCCAATAAAATCGTCAGCGATGTCGAAAGCGCGCTAACAGGTCAAATCAGCCTACACCGCCGCAAGACAGAAGTAGAGCAAGCGCTGATTGACTTGGGTCGCAGCATCCTCGTTGTCGTGGATGATATAGACCGCTTGACTCCAGCAGAAACAGTCGAGGTCTTCCGCACGATCAAAGCAGTGGCTGATTTCCCCGGGGTCGCTTACTTGGTCACCTACGATCGAGAAGTGGTCAGCGATAGCTTGGGAAATGGCAACCAGGCTGGCGGAGAGGCCTATCTCGACAAAATAGTGCAGGTCGCCTATCCATTGGCACCCGCATTTCCCTGGCAATTACGCAGTCATCTCAAAGCCGTACTTGAAGACCGGCTCGATCGTAGCGGGCGCTTCTTGGAGTCGTTCGAAGAGCTGCTCATGCCCCAAGCGCTCAAGATCGCTTGCTCGCTTTGCCGACATCCCCGCGACATCATTCGGCTAGCCAATCGATTGACGCTCAGCCTCGTGTCTACTAAGCACCATGCGAACGCCGCAGACGTCCTCGTGGCAGAAGCGGTGTTTCAACGCTTTCCGAGGATGAGGGACGCGCTGGCCAGGACTCCGCAGCATTTCGTTCAAGACCGCTTTAACGTCAAAAACAACCTCTCCAACATGCGCTTTACAGAAGAGTACGCACAGAGCAAAGTAGACTGGAGCCCTTACTTGCCGAAAGATGCCGCAGAAGCAGCCGTTTGCAATGCCGCGCTTGAGTTCCTTTTCTCCGAACCATTCAATGGGAAGCGCTCTCCTGTCAGTGATCTCCGCATCTGCGAGCCGTGGACTTTAATTCGATTCTTAGTACATACCTCGCTGGATGGACTTCCCAATGCGGACCACATATTTGAATGGTTGGTCGATCCTGCAAAGGCTGGAATCGGCAGCCGAATTCGCGAATCGGATGTTCGAGAAGGGCAATGGTTGATCCAAGCTTCACTGACATTCGTGGACTCAAGGAAAGACATCGATCATGTGGGGCTCTTTCAGGAGCTACAGCAGGCATACGATTACGCCAAACTTGAGGACGACGACTGGACGTCCAATCTCGCCGGCTTGGCGGAGCTGGCAGCGAAGTGCGTGCGCAACTGCGGTGCGGAAAAGATGAAATACGTATCGAATTTCATCCAACACACCCCGCTTGTCTATGGGCAGGAGTTCTTGCTTCAACTTAAAGCAATCGCAAAGAGATCCGATCCCGATTATGCGAATGAACTCAAGGCGGGGGAATTTTCGCAGTACGTAGAAGCCTGGCTGCAAATTGCCGAAGAGGCCTTCCGATCGGGAGCGGCGATTCAGGAGAGGAATCTGAGAGCGCTGCTGAATGGCATGGGGCAGTTGGCCGACGACAGAGAGGTCCGGGCGCACCGCTCACTCATGGCTCTTTGCCATAGACCCGAAGGCTTGGATTACGTCCTGCAGTACGAGAAATCTCGGTCCTTCTCACATCGTATATTCAGTTTTCTGGGCAATGGCGAAGAATTAACCTCGCTTATCCGGAACTCCCCAAAACATTCCTCGTATGAATGGTTTTTAGACAGGATGAACCAAGAACAGGCCGCCATCACCCTCAGGTCCATCAATTACCAGCCTGAGGGTTGACACATCGGAAGCACGGTACACACACTCCAGTCGCTCTGCCATCCGCATACTCCAGGTATGCTTAGTGCGTGGTGTGAACTTCCGCCCGGGAGCATGTTGGTCAGCATGGTTATGGCAAACACGACAAAGTGCAGGCCGGCGAGGGTTTCCGGCAGCCGCTCATAATCTCGAGTCAGTCGCCGAAAGCGATTCAGCCAAGGCAGTCTGAATTGATGCGTCCGAATGTGACGATCTAGGCGAGATGCCTCTCTCGGACAAAGCCGACATTGAGTAGTTTGGGCTGAGCGTCAGCAGGCAGCCAGATGCGGACAGCCGAGCGGGTGATGCCATGGGCTGCTATTGGCCGGGAGCAGCCCTCATCGATGTCCGCCTTAGACTCAATGCAGGATTTCTCCATACGTCAAAGCAGGAACATGCCGTAAATGCCGAATCCCGCAGCGATCGTATTCGTCTCCCAGCTCTCGCTACGACTAAAGGCTGATGTGTGTGGACCGGACCACTGCTAACGTTCATTCCGAGCCCGGCTTCGATTGAGTTTTCGGTAGCCCCCGTATTGAATACAGGTAGAGCCGCCTCATCCGCTGATGCTCAGCCGACGCTGGTGCGGCTTCTTTCGCCCGCGATACTTACAGGAGACGCACATGGAAAAGATGGAGCCGACCATTCCAGAGGACGACACTGAACATCAGATTCAGCCGTTGGGAACCAACGAAATCAGCATCGTTAGTGGCGGTGCCGCTGGGAAAAAACCCGCGATTATCGCTACGCCGCAACCGCAGCGTGGAAACGCCGGTACCGCCCCCAGGTCGAATTTCTACCAACGCTGAATCCGGGTTTAGGTGGTATGGATTTCAGTCGTGACACAGCTTGTGGTGTATTTCTCACCTAGGCGAAGGTGAAATGGCGGCGGGCTTAAGCCACGGCGTATTCGCCGTGGCTTTTTCACGCTATGCGCCGAGAGGGAAGGTGGTCCGCACGACCTACCTTTGATGAAATTCCAGTCAACGAACTTCGGCACCGGTTGTGGAATTCGTCCGAACTGCGGCCTGTCCAAGCACCGAAGTTCATTCAACTTGAGATTTGGTCCACTGAAGGTCAATAGCCTTCCCTGAGCCAGGTGACGGCACCTTTCGTGATGGATGCGGCGGTACGGTCAGCGGCGGGCATCGCTTGTTATTGACGGTGATTCAGGGCGTGACCTGATACCCGCGTTGTTGCATGCAACTTGTGTAGGCCGAAGAGGCGGCGGCGTTGGTCTGCGCCGTTTCGCGCCGATCCTGGCGCTGGCGCGAACCGCCTACCACTGCGCCGGCCACCGCGGCGTTTTTCGCCTTTTCTTGTCGGTAATCTTGTTTGACGTCGTCGTCGACGCGATCAGAGAGCGCTTCGTGTTGATTGCTGCGTACGCCGGCGACCGTCGCGCCAGCAACCGCTCCGGTCGCCGCGCCTCGGGCACGTCCGCCGGATTGCGGCGGGGCGGCGTTGCCCGTGCCGCCTGCCTGCGATTGGCATGCGGCGACGTCTTGCTGGGTCATTTCGGCAGACTGGCCTTTCATCGGAGTCACGGTCTGGGCCGTGGCGCAAAGGCAATAAAACAATAGGGAAGCTGCACCGGGGAAGATGGACTTTTTCATGAAAACTCCATTGATGTGACGGGGATCCCTGACGCTTTCAGTCTAGCTTGGCCTAGGGATGCCGTGTCCCATTCATCCATACCCAAGATGGGGTATGGGCCTTCCCCCAGACCTGGATTCGAATAATTTATATCCGGGTAATATTGACCGATTAATTTAATCCGGGTAAAAATGCGTCCTGCGATGTATCGCGATCAAGGACGCAAACATGAGCACATTCGATCTGAACGCTGGCGCCACCGCGCCCCTGGCCGGTGAAACCGACTTGATGGACCTGCCCGTGGACGGCGCGCTGCCGCCCGGGCTGGAAGGGGTGTTGGTGCGCAACGGCCCCAATCCGCTGCGCGGGCGCTTTGAAGGCAACGACGTGTTGTCGTGGTGGCCCCAGCCGGCGATGCTGCACGCCGTGGAGTTCCGGGCGGGCCGGGCGGCAAGCTACCGCAACCGCTGGGCTCGCACCAGGATCTGGGCACGCGAACATGCGCCGCATCTGGCGGCCGATCTGCCGGACACCAACCCCAATGTCAACGTGCTGCGTCACGCAGGCGAAACCCTGGCGTTGGCGGAAGGCGGCCCGCCGCTTGCGATGACACCGGGGCTGGACTTCCTGGGAACCAGCCAGCGCCATCCGGGCCTGGCGGGCGGCATGACCGCGCATCCGAAGGTGGACCCCGTGACCGGCGAGTTGATGAGCTTCCGGTCCCATTGGGAGCAGCCATGGCTGCGCTACGGCGTGGCGGGCTCCGACGGCCAGTCGCTGGTGGAGCAACTGATTGACTTGCCTGGGCCGTCGATGATGCACGACATGGCGATCACCGGGCGCTACAGCATCCTGCTGGATCTGAACGTGGCGTACGACTTCTCCATGCTGTCGCGCGGCTACCGCATGCCGCTGCGCTGGCACGACGAGCGCCAGTCGCGACTGGGCGTGATCCCGCGCCATGGGGGGCCGGTGCGCTGGTTCGAGGTGGCGCCATGCTTCATCCTGCACGTGGTGAATGCGTACGACCTGGATGCGACAACGTTGGTGCTGGACGTGGTGCGCTATCCGGAATACCTGCGCGTGGCGCGTGGCGGCGCGGGTTTCGAAGACAATCCTGTGGGCGTGTTGTGGCGCTATGTGATCGACCTGGCGCGTGGCGTGGTCAGCGAGAGGCAATGGGACAAGGCCGGCGTCGAATTGCCACGCATCAACGAGGGTCGCACGGGGCGTGCCTATCGTTATGCCTATGCCGTGCAGCAACCCACCAACGTGGAAATGCGCGGTCTGGTGCGTTACGACCTGGAAAGCGGTGCGACCCAGCAGTATCGCGTGCCGCCGGGCGACCAGAACAGCGAGCCGGTGTTCGTGCCGCGGCCTGACGCGCGGGACGAGGACGACGGCTGGGTGCTGGTGTGCGTGTATCGCCAGGCCACCGACACTAGTGACGTGGTGGTGCTGGATGGGCGTGAACTGCGCGCAGGGCCGTTGGCGACGGTGCGATTGCCCCAGCGAATTCCGGCGGGGTTCCATGGGGCGTGGCTGCCGCGGGAGGATGGCACGGGTTGAGGCAACCGGTCTTGTTCGGGGTGTTCCGTTTCAAGGCTGGAGACCCGCACTATCAGCGCGTGCAGCCCCTGCCGTGAGGGCAAGGCAGGCAAAAGCGATCACGGCGTGATTGGCCGTCAACCGGTCCATCAGCAGCCCGAAGCCTGCGGCCCCCGCGGTCTGGCCAATGGCCAGCGCCAGAAATGCGATCGTCACGCCGGTGGCGGGCCGATGGGGCAGGGCCGACACCCCCCACAGCAAGTAGACACCTGTCAGCATGATGTAGGCGGCGCCAAATAGAGCGCCGCCGCTTAGCGTCAGGGTCGCCGAGGTGCCTTCGACGCCGATCAGCAGGATGCTTGCCGCCATCGCCGCTAGAAATGCCCGGTGGACCCCGTCGATGCCGAACCGGGCGATCAGACGCCCGGCGCCTGCGCCTGCAATACCCGCCGCCCCGATGGCGATCCAGAGCAAACCGGCACCCGTGCTGCCCCAGTTGAGTCGAAGTGTCACAAGCTGCCCCCCGAAGGACCAGACCGCAGTGCTGGCCGCGCCCGCGAGAAATGCCGCCAGGACCAGACGCTGGAGCCCGCCGCTAAGCGATGGCATGCCATGCGTGCTTGTCGTCGTGTCCGGTGCGCTGCGCGGCAGGGTCAACGCCACGGCGAATGCCAGGCTGATCGCGGCCAGGGCGAATCCCGCGAACGCGAAGCGCCAGAGATCGCCCATCATCAGCGCCACGGAGCCCGACAGGGCCACGCCCGCCCCGGTGCCCGCGTTGATGATCGTGTTGGTCGCGTTTTGCCTGTCGGGCCTGACCGCCGCCGCCACTGCCGCCGCCAACGGCGGCGATGCCAGCCCCGTGCTGGATCCGGCCAGCATCACCGCGCCTGCAAGCCAGGCAGGCGATGGCGCGGCTGCGATACCTGCCATGCCCGCCGCCGCGATCAGAGCGGCGCCGATGGCCACATAGCGGGCGCCGATTCGTTCAGTCAGCCATGCGGATAGCGTGACCGCGATGCAGTAAGTCAGAAATGCCCCACCTGAAATCAGCCCGCTCAGGGTCGATGACAGCCTAAGGTCTGCCTCGATCCCAGGCAGGAACAGTCCGAAGGCGAAGCGGGCAAAACCGTAGCAGACGGCGATCAGCGCGAATCCCGTCGCACCCAGATAAAGGCTCGGGTTCATGACCACGTCCGGTCACTGCCCAGGCATGGCGATCTTGTCACTCGGCGTCCAGCGAAACGATACGTCCGCCTTCTGCCTGCAAGCGCGAAAGATACGTCGCGTGATCGATAACCTGGAACGGAAAATACAACCCTGCCGGAGTCGGCGCCTTGCCGTCCAAGCCCGCCAGCCGCTCAAGAATCATGCTGACGCCCAGTGCGGTCAGGTGGGCTGCGCCGCGCGGATGCACGACCGCATGGCGCGTGCGTAGCGCATGGCCGTCATGGGCCTTGCCTGCCAGTTCGATGATGATTTCCGTGGATTTGGGTTCGCCACGACGCCGAGACGAACTGATTCCGTCCGCGATGTTGAACTGCACGTTCGACGCCCCGGTTGCGGCCGCCAGGCCGGCAACATCGATAGACGAGAAGCCAGCCCCTTGCATCGTGGTGCCATCGACCGCGCGGAATTCGGCCTTGGCATCGTCTTTGCCGCGCCAGACATAGCGGCCGTCCCGAAGCGTCAGCGCGGCGGGCATCATTCGGTTCAGCCGCTCGAAATCCTCGGCGACGGCGGGGCCGCCGCCATCCTGCTCATCGACAAGCGCACCGATCGCGATGTCGTCTAGCTGCGCAAAGGCTTTCGCGCACGAGAGTGTGGCGACGGTCGTGGCGCCCACCAGCCACTCGTAGCCCAGCACGATCGCCGCCGCGTTGGGTGCCTGCATAAAGGCCGCGACTTCGGGGGCGATTTCATAGATGCCAGAAGAGATGCCCAGGTGGGGCAGGCCGCGACGTTGGGCGTAGCGCAGGCCGGCCAATCGATCGTCAGCATAAAACACCGCGACAGCGGCTACCGGACGATCGCCCAGGCCAAGGTCGTCTGCGCCGGGGTCAATCGCCACCCCTTCGGCGTTGCCCAAGTCGCTAGCCGCTTCAGCGCTTTTCACCGCATCGCGCCCGCCGATCAGCAGTGGCACATCGGGATATACGGCGCGCAGTGCGCCTGCGCTCAGGCGGCCGATAGCGCCTGTGCCACCCATCAACAGAACAGGTTTCGTCATCAAGGTACCTCCGGACGTTGGCCCCGGCGCGGGTGGTTCCACCTTATCGCGCGCCTTTCATTCCGGGCAATATCAGAGCCGCCCCGACACGTTGCAAGACGTTAGCCGTGGCTGGCGTGCAAGGGATGGCCGGCGCATCGTGAAACACGTTGCGCTTGGCCATCCCCAACACGATCAGCCTGCCGTGGCGGGCACTGGCGTGTTCAGCAACTGCTGTTCCCACAGGTATGCGATGCCGCTACCGGCGGCATGCTGAACGAGGATGTCGGTCAACCCGCCGGCGGTATCGGCGCGCGCCCAGTCGCGTTGCCACTCTGCGGCTACTGCCATCCACGTCATCAGATTCACGCCAGCCGCCGCCATGCGCTGGAGGGCGACTTCGTGCGCCTCGACCGACACGCCGCCCGATGCATCGGTGACGACCGTCACATCCCAGCCTTCGCCCGCAGCCTGGATCGCCGGCATCGCGACGCAGATTTCGGTCCAAAGCCCCGCGATGATCAACTGCTTGCGCCCCGTGGCCTTGGCTGCGTCGACGACTTTTTTGTCTTCCCACGTGTTGATGAACGTGCGGTCAATGACTTCCTGGCCGGGAAACACGTCGGTGATTTGGGGAAAGATGTTGCCGCCGCGAGCAGCGATCACGCTCGTCAGAATCGTGGGCACGCCGAAGACCTTGGCGGCCTTTGCCAACGCCGTCGAATTGTTGACCACGGCATGCGGATCGTGGCTATTCAGGTTGGTGAGTTGATAAGGCTGGTGGTCGATCAGGACGAGTACCGAATCCTCAGGACGTAGAAGCGAATCGAGGCCATTACGAAAAGTCATTAGTGATCCCTGGTTTGCTGTGGTTTGCTGTGGTTTGCAGAAATTGCATCGCGGGTTGCGTTGCAAATTACGTTCCGGAAAGCGTGCGTTTGTGGCGACGCAGCCGGATTCAGCATTATGTTTTCGGCAATCTGGATGCGGTAGTTCCGTTCCAAGGCGAGCTGTGTCGCGCCATCTGGAACACCATCGGCATGCACCGCCGCATCGCGGTGCATGCCGATTCGATGCTTGCCACGTAGTGCTATCCTGCGGTGCACTGCGTCGCAAAACGGGGAGCAACGCAAATTGGATATCGAAGAACTTCAGACCTTCATCGAAGTCGCCGATGCGGGCGGCGTGTCGCCCGCTGCGCTTCGGCTGGGTGTTTCCAAGTCGATCGTCAGCCGTCGGTTGCTGCGGTTGGAAACAGAACTTGGCGTCCAGTTGCTGGCAAGAACCACACGTGGGGCCGCGCTGACCGAAGCCGGGGCGATTTTCCGGGACCATGCGGCCAGGGCCTACGCCGAAATCGACATCGCCCGAGAAACGATCGTGCCGGCGGGCGAACTACAGGGCCGTTTGCGAGTCGCCGTTCCGGTGTCGTTCGGCCTGACGCATTTCGCCCCTGTGGTCGCGGAGCTGGCGCGACGCCATCCCAAGCTTCATGTCCAGACCTGCTATAGCGATCGCTTCGTCGATCTCATCGCTGAGGGTTTCGACTGTGCGATACGGGTGGGCTATTTGCAGGACTCCAACCTGATCGCAAGACGAGTCGGCCCCATCCACGGCAAGCTGCTCGCCAGCCCCGGCTACGTCCAGGCGCATGGGGCGCCCGAAACGCCGGATCAACTCGCCGCGCATGAAGCCCTCATGCAGGGCACCGAAGCCTGGCAGTTCATGGATGGCGACAAGACCATCGCGGTTCGCCCGCAAGGACGCTTCAAGGCCGACAACGGCGCCGCGTTGGTCGCCGCCGCAACGGCGGGGCTCGGAATCGCTTATCTGCCCGATTGCCTCACCCACGACTATGTGGCCGCCGGCGTGCTCTTGCCCATCATGACCCGTTATCCGCCACCACCGGCCGGCGCCTACGTGATCCGCCCGCCGGGCCAGCATCCCGCACGAAAGATACGGGTCCTGACCGAGCTGTTGATCGAACATTTTGGGCAGTCGCCGCATTTTGCGGGGGATGATGCGGGGTGAAGGTACTGTGCACGACGCCTCGTACGTAAGGCGCGGACGTTAAAAACGTCAGGCCATCGCCGGCACACCGGGTAATTGCCTTGTGACCGTCGAGTGGCAGTGAATAGAACGTGACAGATGCGTGCCGACTGGCTATTGCGACGTTGCCAGAGCGCCTCCGATCAATCCGACCGTGGCGCCGGTGCTCTCGTCGTTCAGGCAGGCTAAAGACGAAAGGCGAACTTTATTCCTGCCCACATGCGAGCTGACCGGATGCGTGGAAAGGAGCGTTTGCATAACACCTGATGAAGCACATCCAGCGCACGTCATTCAATACGGTACAGGCTGCCGAAGCCTCCCCCTTGCGCTGGCGTGCTGTCGTTGCAGCTTGGCATTGGCAGGCCCTGTCCCCATCCGGCGGCCAAGACCTGCACGTCACGCATAGGATCGGACGCCTTGGCCCGCTCGTTGCGCATGCGACAGGTTTCAGGATCGGTGGCGAACAGCCCGCGTGCGAAGCCCCGACCTTGCTCTGCTAGCGTTGCAGTTTTGGGGCCGCGGATCTTCGTGAACGCTCGAAAGGCCTCATCCAGGCTGCCGCTTGCGCCATCCAGGCACCGGACCAAATGCCACGCATCCTCCAACGCCTGGCAGGCTCCCTGCCCCGACGTCGGCAACGGCGCGTGTGCGGCATCCCCCACCAGCAGCACATTCGCCCGACTCCACGTATGCAGCGGCTCCAGGTCGTGCACCGCAATCAACCGGATGGCATTTGCGGGCGTGGCACGGATAATATGACCGACCGGTTCGGGCCATCCCGCGAACAGATCTTCGACCTCCTTGCGTATATCTGCGGTCGGTATGGCTTCAGATAGGGGCCGAGCCTGGGCTGCCGCCCAATACACCAGTTGGGGTCGAATCGCGACGCAACCAAAGCGCTCGCCCACCCCCCAGAAATCCTGAATCGAAATATCGTCCACCAGCGCATGCTGCGCCTGCGCTACGCCGATCCAGTTCACGAAGCCCTGATAGACAGGTGTGTTGTCGCCCGCGACAAACTTGCGAGCCACAGAATCCATGCGGCCGTCGGCGCCAATGAGCAGATCCGGGCGGATGCTCGCACCGTTCTCGAAATGGGCCGCAGCCTTGCCATTGGCATCCAGCTCAATACCTACCGCCCGGTGTCCGAACTCCACCGGTATCCTGGCCCGTGCCACATGATCTAGCAACACCTCCTGCAAGTGCCGGCGTAGCACCGTGTAGGTCGGGTATCCCATCGTCCGGTCCAGCAAGGCAATATCGAGGCCTCCCAATGCATTGCCCACAGCATCCTGGCGGTGCATTGTCAGCGGTCGACCGCCAATGGCGTCGATGTCTTGCAACAGCCCCAGTTCTTCCAGAACAAAGCTGGCATTGGGCCAAAGCGTCACGCCGGCCCCCATGGTTGCCGGCTCCGCTCGGCGCTCATAGACCCGAGGGTTGTAACCCCGCTTGCGCAAAGCCAATGCCACGCTCAGGCCCGCGATGCCGCCGCCAAGTATTCCAATTTCCACGCTGAATCTCTCCTGTCCATACGGTGCTCGACGCGGGAATCACTGTGTCGCATCGAACATAATGGCATCTTAGATTTCGCCATAAAAGAGAACTAGCATGCAAAAATGGGACGCTTTCATACCTCATGCGGGATAATCAATGCGCGATGCACTCGATCTGAATACCGTCCGCGTCTATACAGCAGTTGTTGATGAGCAGAGCTTTGCTGGCGCATCGCGTCTTTTGGCTATCCCCTCATCCAACGTCAGCCGCCACGTTGCCGCACTGGAACGTAAACTCGGCACACGCCTGCTGGAACGAAGCACCCGCCATCTGCGTATGACGGAAGCCGGTCGACTGCTCTACGAACGCGCCAAGCCCTTGCTCGACACTCTGCTCTCCACGCAGGAAGAGCTTGGTGCGGTACAGGGCGAACTGCGCGGCCCTCTGAAAATGTGCATGCCCGGCGAAGCACCAAAACTGCTGGCTCCCATCCTCGCCGAATTCTGTAGCCTTCATCCAGGCATCGAGCTGGAATGCGATACCGTGATGACCGGACTGGAAGTGCTTCGAGAGGATGTTGACCTTTCCATCGTCTTCCACCGGGGCCATCAGGAGGACAGTGCCTTCATCACCCGCGAACTCGCCACACTGCCCAGCATCGTGGTTGCTGCCCCCTCCTTGCTGGCCAGGACCGGCATGCCACGCCACGTTCGTGAGCTGAAGTCTCTGCCCTGTATCACTACCCTCAGTGCGCTGAAGGGCCAACCCTGGCAATTTCAGGACGCCACAGGCGAAATCGTCAAGGTGCCGGTACGCAGCCGCTACCGCGTCAACAGCGGAGAGTTGGCCGTGGCAGGCGCACGCCAAGGCATCGGCTTCGCGATTGTGGCGGCCTATCCCTGCCAGGAAGACCTTGCTACGGGCCGATTGCAAGAGGTACCACTGGACCTGTGTCCCGCGCCCCTGCAATTGCTGGGGGCATACAGCCATCGCCATTCCGTGACTGCGCGCGTTCGGGCGCTGCTGGAATTGATACAGGTACGGTTGGCTGGATCGGCGAGCCTTCCCATGGACCCCAGACCGCGTGGGACGGTCCAGGATCGAAGTGGTGCACCGGGCTCAAGGTGAAATCTTTCGGAGCGCAAGCAGTCGCTTGGCATGACTTTTTCAGTGTCCGCTTCTGGCCGCGAGCAGGCGCACACAGGCGTCCGCCCACGACCCGAAGCGGACGCTTCAAAGTGCGCTCACCAACGGCTGCTGTGTGGCGAGTGCCACCCAATCGCACCTCATTGCTTCTTCAACGGCGGATTGTGGCCGGAGATGGAAGCTCCATATGAGGGCAGGAAACAAAGCGTCGCCCAAGTTCAATGACTTTACGGTAGAGAATGTCAAGTTCAACGGCTCGCGTATGCTGAGAGGCGTCTCTAATTGACCGCATACCTTGGCTCAACCGATACACAGGAGTGCTCATCTGAAAGCGTCCTTGTTTGCCCGAAAGTAAGCCCAAAGGTCCTCCATATCCACCATCTCGAAGACGAACCATCCCGCAGTAAATAGCTGCTGTTGCCTCTTGGATGCGCTGGCGATCATTCCCGTATCGTCGGTGACTTTGGCAGCAGCGAGTTTATTGCCAGCTTCGGCTGATAAGGTTTGCAGCGTGCCTTGAAGCGCCAAAATGGCGCCTCTAAATAGGTCTCGATAGGAAGGGTTGCCTACATATCTGTTCAGGCAGTCTTGCAATCGCTCGACACAGTCCGGATAGTCCTTGAGCATGTCGCATAAGGACTGAGGGACAGAGGGAGGAGGCAGTGGGGGCAAGGAATACTCCATTTCACGTGTTCCGTAAACGTCCGATGCTTCGATCATTGTGCCTCACTCAATGCCGCAGTTTTCGCTGCGCGTCGGTCCTAACACGCTGTATATGAATGGCCGGCTCTGGCCGGGAGCCGTCTTTGACGACAGACCGCTTCCGACCCACAACGGTCAATCGAGCCTGCGCCAACGGGACATTCAGTTGGGCGTCCATGCTGTTACCACTAGCTTTCGATATCTTTGGGGGGTGTGGCGATTTCAGTCAGGCGTTGCCCGTCGTTGCCATCCTCGACTCTCCAGCCTCGGGTGTTCAACATCTTCCGTATCTCATCGGCTTTTGCCCAGTTCTTTGCCACTCGGGCTTGAGCGCGTTCACCGAGCAGCCCCCGGATACTTTCCGGAATGTCAGACGCAACTGGGTTCCAATCGCGTAACCCTAGACCCAGTACAGAATCAAAGCTGTCCACAGTCGCTTTCAAGGTCGCAGGTGGGAGCTCGCTCTTGACGAGTTCCCATAGCACGGCCAATGCTCTCGGCAGATTCAGGTCATCATTCAATTCGGCGTTGAAGCGCGCGGCGAAATCCGGATCGATGCGGCCACCGTCCGACCAACCGGAATAGAGACGTCGCAGCCGGTTCAAGGCTGTCTGCGCTGCATCAAGAGACGCCCAACTGAAATGCAGCTTGCTCCGGTAATGAGCTGTCATGCACAGGTAACGGTAGGCAAGCGGATCGACGTTCCGACTGCGCAAGGTCTGCAAGCGAACAAAATCCCCACTCGACTTCGACATCTTAGTGTCGGCATTGAGTGTTAGAAAATGTCCGTGAATCCAGAAGTTCGCCAGACGAGTGCCGTGGGCCGCTTGTGTTTGCGCAATTTCGTTGCTGTGATGCACGGCGATATGGTCTTCTCCGCCACAGTGGATGTCGAACCAGGTGCCGAGGTATTTCGCCGACATGGCCGAGCACTCAATATGCCAGCCCGGAAATCCACGCCCCCATGGGCTATCCCATTCCATCTGCCGTGTCACTCCCTCCGGACTGAATTTCCATAGCGCAAAATCCGTGATGTTCTGCTTCGCGCCAAGTGCTACGCGCTTGCCCGCCTGCAGGCCGGCACGGTCGAGCCGGGCCAGAAAACCGTAATCATCCTGTTTGCTTGTGTCGAAATAGAGACCGTCGTTGGTCCTATACACGTAGCCGGACCGGTCCAACTCGCCGATGAACGCGATCTGTTCGGCGATGTGATCGGTCGCGCGGCACCATACCGTCGGCTCCAGCAAGTTGAGGGCATGCCAATCCGCGACGAAGGCCTCGGTGTAGCGCTGAGCAATAGCATATGCGGACTCTCCGGTCCGTCTGCTACCTTTTTCCATCTTGTCTTCGCCTTCGTCGGCATCCGAAGTCAGATGACCGACGTCGGTGATATTAACGACGTGACGGACCTCGTAGCCATTGCGAATGAGTACCCGGCGCAGAATGTCTTCAAACACATACGTTCTTAGATTGCCAATATGCGCATGGTCATAGACGGTGGGTCCGCAGCAATACATGCCGACATGGCCAGCGTGGATTGGCGTGAACGAGCGCACGGTACGCGACCAGGTGTCATACAACGCAAGTGGCATCAGCTTTCTCCGTATTGAAGGGCGCAGACAAAAACAAAAAGGCCGCCGGTTTTGCAACGGGCGGCCAGAGGCGATTGATTCAACGTGTAGCTATTGCCAGACGCAGTCTCCCCTCGGCACGTTCTGACAACATGCACGAACCAGCGAAAGGAGGGAGTTGGAGCGAATAGTCATGCCTGCAATCCTAGCGGCTATTGGCTGTGCAGGTCAATACTGGCGAATGACCTGACCGGTTTCTGCGATGTATTCCGGGGGACCGTTCGTGGTGTTTAGCTGCTAAACAGGACGGGGAGGCCTGAAACGGCCAAATGCCGTCGTTCACGAATGGCGGATCTCGACCCGAAGCGGACACTCACAAACTTGCGTGTTGAATCGGAGCACAGGATCTCTTTGTTATTGCCAAAATGCTGTGTTACGTCACGACGCTGCCTGAACAGCGACGAGGAATGGCACAGTGCGCACCTGGCCACCGCCTTTGTACTGGATCCACAGCGCATACTGACCCGCTCGAGGGGGCGTCGCGTGAAGCACTAGTTCGCCTGGGATAGCAGCCATCGACTCGTCATGCGACCCGCTTGAGGCGTGGTTGCCGTTCGAAGCGCCACCCCCCCATTGCGTGAGCGTGAACGTAATTGAGATCGTCCATGCTCACGAACACGGCATGCGCCGGCACTCCGAGATAAAGCCCGACGTCCCCTGCTGGTTTGCCGTCCTTCAGGATCGTCAACGCCATCATGCTCTCGGCTCCAGCTCGGAGAGTCGAGGTGCCCAACTTAACAGTATAAGGGCCGTCAGATCCTTGTTCGGTATCGACCGGCGATTGTTTTGGCGCAGCTGGGGCCGTGGATGTGCCCACAGGTAAGTCGAAGCGTACGACTTGTTGGCCGAGTCCTGACGGCACGGCGTCAGCGTAGACATGATAGGTTCCCGGCTTCGGAAAGCGCATCGTGACCCGAAATCGCCCATCTGGCCCAAGCTTGCTGGCATGCTCGTGCACGAAGCTCGAGAAATTACTGTCGGTCGCCAACACGTGGAGTTCCTGCGTCAATTCCTCGTCGAAGTGCGTGATTGGCTGACCCGTCGTCCGGTCGGTGAAAGCGAAAAGCAATTCGAGGGTGCTGGTTCGGGGTTTTGTTTGTTGGCACTACCTTCGGCGTCGCGAGCCGTTCGCCAACGGAGTGTGGGAGCCGAACTTTATGGTTGCTGTCGTCGCTCGTACCTCTTTCCGCTCAATCTGCACGAAGTAAGAGGTTTCGTTCATGCGGGCACTCTCTCGAGAAGGTCGCTAGTATTGGCAGCTAGTTTCGCGTCGATGCGAATAGTGCTTTCTACGCGTTTCCGCGCCCGATGAGGAAGACAGCCAGTTCATGCGGGCCTAATTGACCGACACGGGCAGCGAAAATTTCACCCAGGTCTGGACCGCTGCAAAGTGGATGATCTACGATGCGGTCGCGACACTCGCGCCCGCCAAACAGGATCAGCTGCGGCACATGCTGTGCCGCGGTAACAGGGTTCTAACGCGATTGCAGTTACTCGGCGCGAGGCGGGAAACCTGCCTCGCGCAGGGCCGTAACAATCTGCGCCTCAGAGGCTGAAGTGTCGACTTGGATCAGACGGGTGGGTGGGTCCGCGGTGACGGTGGCGCCTGGATCTACGGACTGAACCGCCTTCGTGACGGTACGGGCGCAGCCGCCGCAGGTCATGTCATCAAGATGAAATTGCATGAAAAGCTCCTTTCGTGTTGGGAATGCTTGGCAGTTTGGCGCTTGCTTCGGTTGGAAGGTCAAGGCGAATCGAACCGCCGTCTTGCGGCGGGTGGAATGATCGGGACAAGGGCACGTCGAGGTTTAGTGGTTCTCCTTCGCATGGTTGACCGTGTATTTGGGGATTTCGATTGTCAGGTCTTCGTGGGCCACGATTGCTTGGCAACTCAAGCGCGACTGCGCCTCTAGCCCCCAAGCTCGGTCGAGCAGGTCGTCTTCACACTCTTCGACCTCATTGAGAGAATGAGAACCCTTGCGTACGATGCAGTGGCAGGTCGTGCACGCGCAACTCATGTCGCACGCGTGCTCTATTTCGACGCCATTTTTCAGTAGCGCTTCGCAAACAGAGATGCCGACTGGTACTTCCAAAGTGACGCCTTCGGGGGCAAGGTCGGCGTGGGGAAGTACGGTGATTTTGGGCATGCGGTTCTCCGTTAATGCGATGGCGAACGCTTGTTCAACCCACTATCGACTTGGCGGCGCAGGTCGGCGTGAATATGCGCTTCGCGCTTCGGGTCGCCGTGGTCGGGCTGCTCAAGCTTAAGCAATATGGGACAGTCGGGCCGTTCGTCACCGGAGCAGCAACGAATGAGCGTCTTCAGTGTCTCCGACACCTGTTGCATGCTCTCGATCCGCCGGTCCAGCTCGGTGATGTGCGCCTGGGCCAAGCGCTTCACGTCGGCACTCTGACGCGAGTGGTCATTCCACAGGCTCAGTAATTCACTGATCTCGGCCACCGAGAACCCAAGGTCGCGAGCGCGCCGGATGAAGTGCAGCCGGTGGACGGCGGCCTTGGTGTAGGTGCGATAGCCCGATTCGGTGCGGTCCGCAGCTGGAATGAGGCCGATTTGCTCGTAGTATCGGATCATCTTGGCTGAGACTTTGGACTCCGTTGATGCTTCGCCAATGTTCATGGTTTGCTCCTGATCAATGAGTGGTGCCGGCAGCCGTTGTTAGCGGTGGCTGGAAGCGGCGCAGGCGCAGCGCGTTGCCAAGCACGAACACGCTCGACATCGCCATGGCGCCGGCCGCGAAAACCGGCGACAGCAGCACGCCCCAGGTGGGATACAGCGCCCCGGCCGCCACGGGGATCAGCGCCGTGTTGTAGGCAAAGGCCCAGAACAGGTTCTGGCGGATGTTGCCGATGGTGGCTTTCGACAGCGCGATGGCGTTGGGCACGCCCAGCAGGTTGCCGGACATCAGGACAACGTCAGCGGACTCGACCGCGACGTCGGTCCCGGTGCCGATGGCCAGGCCCACGTCGGCCTCTGCCAGCGCCGGAGCGTCGTTGATGCCGTCGCCCACGAACGCGATCTGGCCATACGCCGCCTTCAACCGGCGCACTGCGTCCACCTTGCCTTCCGGCAACACTTCGGCCACCACTTCATCGATGCCCAATTGCTTGGCGATGGCCTGGGCCGTACGGGCGTTGTCGCCGGTGATCATGGCGACCTTCAGGCCAAGTTGATGCAACGCCGCGATGGCCGCGGGCGTGCTGGGCTTGATCGGGTCGGCGACGGCGATGACGGCGGCCAAGCGCCCATCGATCGCCGCGTACAGCGGCGACTTGCCTTCGTCGCCCAGGCGCTCGGCGGTTTGCGCAAAGCCGCCCACGTCCAGGCCCAGTTCACGCATGTAGCGGTCGGCGCCCACTTCCACGCGGGCGCCACCCACCATGGCGCGCACGCCCATGCCCGTGACAGACTCGAAATCCGTCATTGCCGGAAGGGCGGCGCCGTCTTCCACGGCGGCCTCGACGATGGCACGTGCGATCGGATGTTCCGACCGCGATTCCACCGCGGCCACCTTCGCCAGCACCTCGTTGCGGTCGAAGCCCGCAGCGATTTCCAGATCGGTCAGGACAGGCCGGCCTTCAGTCAGCGTGCCGGTCTTGTCCACGGCCACCACCTGGGCATCCTTGAGCAACTGCAGCGCCTCGCCCTTGCGGAACAACACGCCCATCTCGGCGCCTCGGCCGGTGCCGACCATAATTGAGGTCGGCGTGGCCAGACCCATGGCGCAGGGACAAGCGATGATCAGCACCGCCACGGCATTGACCAGCGCAAAGGTCAGAGCCGGCGAGGGCCCGAACACGAGCCAGACCAGGAAGGTCAGCACGGCGGCGACCATCACCGCCGGCACGAACCACAGCGTCACCTTGTCGACCACCGCCTGGATAGGCAGCTTGGAACCTTGTGCCTGTTCGACCAGGCGGATGATCTGCGCCAGCATCGTCTGCCCGCCCACGGCGGTGGCACGCAGCGTCAGTGCACCCTTCTGGTTGACGGTACCGCCAACGACGGCGCTGCCTGCCTCTTTCTCGACGGGAATGGGCTCGCCCGTGATCATCGACTCGTCCACGAAGCTGCGGCCTTCGGTCACTTCGCCATCGACCGGAACCCGCTCGCCAGGCCGGACTTCCACAATATCGTCCAGGGCCACGTCGCTGATCGGAATGTCCACGACACGGCCATCGCGCGAGACATGCGCAACCTTGGCTTGCAGGCCGACCAGACGCTTGATGGCCTCGGAGGTCCGTCCCTTGGCACGCGCCTCCAGATACCGCCCCAGCAGGATCAGCGCCACGATGACGGCGGCCGCCTCGTAATAGACGTTGACGGTACCTTCCGGCAGCAGGCCCGGGGCAAACGTGGCCACCAGTGAATAGCCGAACGCTGCCGCGGTGCCGACCGCCACAAGCGAATTCATGTCCGGGGCCAAACGTGCCAGCGCCGGAAAGCCCTTCAGGTAAAAGCGTCGGCCCGGAACGGTCAGCACCAGCAGCGTCAGCGCGAACTGCAAGTACCAGCTCTCCTGGATGCCGATGGTGTTCATGACCCATTCGTGCATACCGGGGATGATGTGCGACCCCATTTCCAGCACGAACACCGGCAAGGCCAGCACGCTGGCTAGGATCAGGTCGCGCTTGAGTTCCGCCCGTTCGGCATCCTTCTTTTGCGCAGCAGCTTCTTCAGCGTGCGCGCCGGTATCGACGGGACGCGCCTCGTAGCCAGCCTTTTCGATGGCCGCGATCAGGTCTTGCGCCGCGGCAACGCCGTGCACTGTGGCACGCTCGGTCGCCAGGTTCACCGTCGCCTGCGTGACGCCGGGCACCGCCTTCAGCGCCTTTTCGACGCGGCCCACGCACGAAGCGCAAGTCATGCCCCCGACCGCCAGTTCGACAGTGCCGGCGGGCACGTCGTAGCCCACCTTTTCGACCGCCTGGATCAACGCCACGCGATCGACCGGGCCGACGGCGACAATGTCCGCGCGCTCGGTGGCCAGGTTTACGGACACCTTGCCGACGCCCTCGACCTTGGTCAGGGCGGCCTCGACCCGGCCAACGCAGCTTGCGCAGGTCATGCCCTCGATAGGCAGGCTTATCGTAGCGGCGAAGGCGCGAGCGTCACGGGTACTTGGCATGCTCATGGCTTGCTCCCATAGTTCAAAGTAGGCATGAGGGATACGTTAAAGCTTCCAACCTTAGGAAGGTCAAGCGCATGATTTCATTCCGCCGCTCCGGACGCGGCTTGGTCCTGCGGCGTGAAAAACACGTCGGCGTGCATGTCTTCGGCTTTCAGCCCTCGCGCGAACGCGCTCTCCATGGCCGCATCCACCATTGGCGGCGGCCCGGCGACATAGGCCTTCCAGTTGGCGAGATCCGGCAGATCATCCGCGACAGCTTGTGTAACGATGCCCTGGCGACGCGGCGTGGTCTTCGCCCGGGACAACACGGGGGTAAAGAACAGATTGGCGTTTTGCCGGGCTAGGCCCTCGAAGTGTTCGACAAGGTAAAGATCCCGCTCTGTCCGTGCGCCAAAATAGATATGGATCGCTTGCCGCACACCATGGGCGAGAGCGGTTTCGACTATCGACTTGATGGGAGCCAATCCAGATCCTCCCGCGACACAGAGCATCGGCCCGCCGTGATATTCGCGAAGATGCGAAGCACCTCGTGGCGCTTCGAGTGCAACCCGGTCCCCGGTCTTAACGAAAGCATGCACATAGTCCGAAACCGCGCCGCCTCGCACCCGGCGAATATGGAATTCCAGTTCAGGATCGCCCGGTCGGTTGGCCATCGAGTAACTGCGCGACGGCAGTTCTCCGAATCCGAGATCGGCATATTGCCCTGCGGAAAAAGCAAGCGCGGCGCCATCCGGACGAATCCTGAAGCGCTTGATGTCGTGGGTCAGGTCGTCAATGGAGACGACCATGCCTTGCAACTTTTGAGCCGGGCCTGGAGCGGCTTCGCCCGCAGCCACGACCCAGGCCACCGCGACATCGGTTTTTGGGACCGCTCGGCACGCAAGGATGAGGCCGCCGGCCTTCTCCTCATTGGTCAATGCAAAGCGCGAGTGCGGGAGCATCTCGACCTCGCCCTCGATCAAGCGCGATTTGCAGCTTCCGCAGCGGCCGGAACGACAGCCATGCGGATAGGGAATACCATTTTGAAGCGCAGTCTCAAGAATGGACTGCCCATCACGAGCCGGCAGCCTGGTTCGCGCCTGCCGGATATCGACCGTTTTGATGTTCATGCCTGGGTTCCTTCAATCTTCGGCCAGAATGCCCAGCGCCTTCATCAAGCCAGGCTTCTGGCTTTGGAACGTGCCGTAGAACACATCCTCGCCGACGATCGAAATAGGCGCAACCCGCACGCCCGTGCGCGACTTGGCCTCTGCTGCGATCTCCGGATCGGTGAGGTCACGTTCTTCAAATGCAATGTGCTGTCGGGATAGCCAATTCTTCAGCGCTAAGCAATCCGGGCACGTTGGGGTGGTGTAGACGAGAAGTCGCGAGGGATATCCGGGCGCCGTCTTCATCGCTGGCCCTGCGCGTCGAGCCACTCCCGCATCATTGCGATTTCGCCATCCTGGGCCCGGATCACGGTTTCGGCCAGGGCGCGGACCACCGGGTCCTTGCCATACAGAAGCGCCACTTTCGCCATGTCGATGGCACCTTGATGGTGAGGAATCATGCCTCGCATGAAATCCACGTCGGCATCGCCCGTGGCGTCGATCATCATGTCCGCATGCATGCGTTCATTGACGGCGCGGTATGCCTCTGTGGAAGGACTATCGTCGAAGGAAGAAGTGATACTTGCCGCGTGAGAATGATGCTCGGCGCTGTGACTATTCTGCATGGTTTCTCCAAGTTCTCAAGGTGGGTTCGATAGCTCGAAACGTGTCGGCCTTCAACCGACGGGATCAATCTATTCTTTCCAACGATTGCAATGTCAATACCTTGCAGGAACACATACGAAAGCCTTGACCTTCCAGTCGCTGCAATGTCTAACCTCCCGAAAAATCTTGCAGAGAGGTTTCGGAAAGGCCGACGCCCTGCTGCATGGAAAGGGCTTATTCATGCGTCGAAAATTGAAGATTGCCGTGCTGGCGGGTGTCATCGCGGCAGCCGGAACCATTGCGTTCGTTCCCAGCAAGGTTTCGGGGGAGGAAGGCAAAGCGCCGGCGCCAATGGGGCCGCAGGTGCCTGTGGCGGAGGTCATTGTGCGCACCATCGCGCCGTCGACTGATTTCACAGGATTTCTGAGGGCTCCCAAGACTGTCGAGCTGCGCTCACGCGTGGGCGGAGCCGTCGATGTAGTCAGCGTTCCCGAAGGTGGCCTGGTACGTAAGGGACAACAGCTGTTCCAGATCGACCCGCGTCCATTTCAAGTCGCGTTAGATACCGCCACGGCTCAATTGCGCCAGGCGGAGGTGCTGGCCGGCCAAGCCCAGGCCGACTTCGACCGGGCCCATCGGCTCGTATCTACCGGCGCGGTTTCGCGCAAAAGCTACGACGATGCCTTGTCGGCGCGCAACGCCAGCCAAGCCCAGGTGCAGGTGGCCAAGGCGGCCGTTGCCGCTGCGCGGCTAGATCTCTCCTACGCGCGCATTACCGCGCCGATCTCCGGACGTGTCGACCGGGTGCTGGTGACCGAAGGCAATCTGGTCAGCGGCGGTGCGGCGGGCACTGCAACGCTGCTGACCACGATCGTGTCGATCGATCCCGTGCACGTGTACTTCGACATTGACGAGGCAAGCTACCTCAACGCTGTGAGACACGCCCGGCCCGATGTCAGCGCCAATCCGGTGCTGCCTGTCGCCGTGGGGCTGACCACGGACAAGGGCTTCCCCTACACAGGCACGCTCGACTTTGTGTCCAACCAGATCGATCGCAGTACCGGCACGATCCGCGCCCGCGCCGTGATACCGAACCCCGATGGTCAGCTGGCGCCGGGTTTGTTCGCCCGGGCCAGGCTTGTGACGGGCGACAAGCGACCGGCCATCCTGGTGGACGATCAGGCAGTGGGCACTGACCAAGGGAAGAACTATGTGCTGGTCGTGGGCAAGGACAACACGGCCCAGTATCGCGCGGTCGAGCTGGGCCCGATAAAGGAAGGGCTGCGCGTCATCAATACCGGTTTGCAAAGTGGCGACAGGATTGTCATCAAGGGGCTGGTGCGCCCCGGCATGGCGGTCCAGCCCCGCCCGGTGCCCATGCAGCAGGCCGCCGTCTCGGATGCGACCCCGACGCACGCCTCGGCAAGCGCCAAGGCAGACGACACCGGTCCGAGGGAGGCGCGCCAATGAAATTCCCACACTTCTTCATCGCGCGGCCGATCTTCGCCATCGTCCTGTCCTTGCTCATGCTGCTGGCTGGGGCCATCGCCTTCTGGCAACTCCCGCTGAGCGAATATCCCGCCGTCACGCCGCCCACAGTACAGGTTACGGCTAGCTACCCCGGCGCCAATCCCGAGGTGATCGCCGACACGGTAGCAGCCCCCCTTGAGCAAGTGATCAATGGCGTTGAGGGAATGCTCTACATGAATTCCCAGATGGCCACCGATGGCCGGATGGTGCTCACCGTTGCGTTCAAGCAGGGAACGGACCCCGACATGGCGCAGATCCAGGTACAGAACCGGGTCTCGCGCGCTTTGCCGCGGCTGCCCGAGGAAGTACAGCGCATCGGCGTCGTCACGCAGAAGACGTCTCCGGACGTGTTGATGGTCGTGCACATCGTCTCGCCGGAAAAGCGGTACGACCCGCTCTATCTGTCGAACTTCGCCATCCGGCAGGTGCGCGACGAACTCGCGCGCCTGCCCGGTGTCGGCGATGTCCTGGTGTGGGGCGCCGGAGAGTACTCCATGCGAGTCTGGCTGGACCCATCCAAGGTCGCCACGCGCGGGTTGACTGCCAGCGACGTGGTGGCGGCCTTGCGTGAACAGAACGTGCAAGTCGCCGCGGGATCCGTGGGGCAGCAGCCGGACACGTCGGCAGCTTTCCAGGTGACCGTCAATACGCTTGGACGCCTGGCCAGTGTGGAACAGTTCGGCGAAATCGTCGTGAAGACGGGCGCCGATGGCCAGATCACCCGCCTTCGCGACGTCGCCCGCGTGTCCCTGGGCGCCGATGCCTATACCCTGCGCAGCCTGATCGATGGCGAGTCGGCCCCGGCCCTGCAGATCATCCAGAGCCCTGGCGCCAACGCCATCGACGTTTCCAATGCTGTCCGCGCCAAGATGCAGGAGCTTCAGCGGGGCTTTCCGGAGGACATTGCGTACCGGATCGCCTATGACCCCACGGTCTTCGTGCGCGCCTCGCTGCAATCCGTGGCCGTCACGCTGCTGGAGGCCATCGCCCTAGTCGTCATCGTCGTCGTGCTGTTCCTGCAGACTTGGCGCGCCTCGATCATTCCACTGGTGGCGGTGCCGGTGTCGCTGGTGGGCACCTTCGCCGTGATGCACATGTTCGGCTTCTCGCTGAACACGCTGTCCCTGTTCGGCCTTGTTCTATCGATAGGCATCGTGGTGGACGACGCCATCGTGGTGGTCGAAAACGTGGAACGCCATATGGCGCTGGGCGAGCCACCCAAGGAGGCCGCCAGAAAAGCCATGGACGAGGTGACCGGGCCGATTCTGGCCATTACATCGGTGCTGGCGGCGGTGTTCATCCCGTCGGCATTCCTCTCAGGTCTGCAGGGCGAGTTCTATCGCCAATTCGCTTTGACGATCGCCATCTCAACCGTTCTATCGGCCATCAATTCGCTCACGCTGTCCCCGGCGCTTGCCGCGATCTTGCTCAAGCCGCATCACGAGACGGCCAAGTCCGATTGGCTCACGCGGATCATCGGAAGCGTGTTCGGCGGGTTCTTTCGACGCTTCAATCGGTTTTTCGACAGAGCTTCGGAATCCTACGTCGCGGCCGTCCGGCGGGCGGTGCGCGGTAGCGCTATCGTGCTGCTGCTTTACGCCGGCTTCGTGGGCTTGACCTGGCTGGGTTTCAATCAGGTGCCTAATGGATTCGTGCCGGCCCAGGACAAGTACTTCCTCGTCGGCATCGCCCAGTTGCCCAGCGGCGCTTCACTCGACCGCACGGAGGCCGTCGTGAAAGAGATGTCCCGGATCGCGCTAGCCGAGCCCGGCGTGGAAAGCGTGGTGGCCTTCCCGGGCCTTTCGGTCAACGGTCCGGTGAACGTGCCGAATTCGGCGCTGATGTTCGCCATGCTTAAACCGTTCGACGAGCGCAAGGACGCTTCGCTTACGGCCAACGCCATCGCAGGAAAACTGATGGGCAAGTTCAGCCAGATCCCGGATGGCTTTGTCGGCATCTTCCCGCCGCCTCCGGTGCCTGGACTGGGCGCCATGGGGGGCTTCAAGCTGCAGATCGAAGATCGGGCAGGATTGGGCTTCGAAGCGTTGGCGCAGGCGCAGAGCGAGATCATGGGCAAGGCCATGCAGGTTCCCGAACTGGCGAACATGCTTGCCAGTTTCCAGACCAACGCCCCGCAATTGGGGGTGGAAGTCGACAGGGTGAAGGCCAAGTCCTTGGGCGTGTCGCTGACCGACGTGTTCGAGACGCTGCAAATCAACCTGGGGTCGCTCTACGTCAACGACTTCAATCGTTTCGGACGCACCTATCGGGTCATGGCCCAAGCGGACGCGCCGTTTCGCATGCAGGCCGAGGACATCGGCCTGCTCAAGGTGCGTAACGCGGCCGGTGACATGATTCCGCTCAGCGCGTTCGTGACCATCACGCGTGGATCAGGCCCGGATCGGATCGTTCACTACAACGGCTTCCCCTCCGCGGACATCAGCGGAGGCCCGGCGCCTGGCTATTCATCGGGCCAGGCCACGGACGCGATCGAGAAGATCGTTCGCGATACGCTGCCCGAAGGAATGGTTCACGAGTGGACGGACCTGGTCTTCCAGGAAAAGCAGGCGGGCAATTCGGCGCTGTACATCTTCCCGCTGGCGGTGCTGCTGGCCTTCCTGATCCTGGCGGCCCAATACAACAGTTGGTCGCTGCCTTTCTCGGTGCTGCTAATTGCGCCGATGGCGCTGCTGTCGGCGATCGCGGGGGTCTGGGTTTCGGGCGGCGACAACAACATCTTCACGCAGATCGGCTTCGTGGTGCTGGTTGGCTTGGCGGCCAAGAATGCGATCTTGATCGTCGAATTCGCCCGCGCCAAGGAAATCGAAGGTGCTGAGCCGCTGGCCGCGGTTCTGGAAGCGGCGCGGTTGCGCCTGCGCCCCATCCTGATGACCTCCTTCGCCTTCATCGCCGGCGTGGTGCCGCTAGTGCTTGCCACCGGCGCCGGTGCCGAGATGCGCCACGCCATGGGCATCGCGGTCTTCGCCGGCATGCTGGGCGTGACGCTGTTCGGCTTGTTGCTGACGCCTGTGTTCTACGTCGTCGTGCGCAAGCTGGCCTTGCGCCGTGTCGCCCCTGAAACCCGCACCGGTTCAATCGACCAGCGCGCCTGACCGCTAGGAAAATACTGGACATGAAGACACTTTTTTCACTCTGCCGCCAAGCCCGGCCCCTGGCGCCAGTTGCCCTAGCTGCCGCGCTGGCCGGCTGCTCCCTGGCGCCGACGCATGAGCGCCCGGCGGCTCCCATCGACGCAACCTACCCTTCGGGAGCTGCCTATGATCTCTCCGCATTCAGCAAGCCCGGCGAGGCGGTCGCCGCCGACATCGGATGGCGGGATTTTTTCCGCGATCCGTTGTTGCAGCAATTGATCGAAGTCTCGTTGAGCAACAATCGGGATCTGCGCAAAGCCGCGCTCAATGTCGAAGCGGCGCAGGCGATGTACCGAATCCAACGCGCCGAGATGCTGCCAAACCTGGGCGTTTCCGCCAGCGCCGCGGCCGAGCGCGTGCCGGCCGACCTTGACGCCACAGGCGCTGCCCGTGTCGCCCGGCGCTACGAATTGGCAGGCGTAACGGCCGCCTGGGAGCTCGACCTCTGGGGCCGCATCCGCAGCCTTAGCGACCAGGCCCTGGCCTCATATCTGGCCCTGGCTGAAACCCGCACCGCCACGCAGATGAGCCTGCTGTCCGAAGTGGCCATTGCCTACCTCACGCTACGCGCCGACCAGGAACTGCTGCGTCTGACTGACGACACCCTGACCACGCAGAAGCGTTCATACGAACTGACTGCCCGGCTTGTGGAAGCCGGCAACGCCACGCAGCTCGACCTGCGCCTGGCGGAGATTACGCTGCGCAATGCCGAGGCCCATCACGCGGCCTACACGCGGCAGGCGGCCAAGGACCGCAACGCTCTCGTGCTGTTGATGGGTCAGCCGCTGACGCCGGCGCTTTCGCGACAACTGGACGAGGCCACCACGCTACCCGACGGCATCGTGCCCACTGACTTGCCGAGCGGATTGCCATCGGAACTGCTTGCACGCCGGCCCGACATTCGCGCGGCTGAGCAGACGCTGCGGGGCGCCAATGCCAATATCGGCGCCGCGCGTGCCGCGTTCTTTCCGACGATCAGCCTGACGGGGTCGGCGGGGACGGCCAGCGCTTCATTAGACGGACTTTTCGGGGCCAGCTCGGGCGCCTGGAGCTTCTTGCCCCGGATCACAGTGCCCATCTTCCGTGGCGGCGCCTTGGCGGCGAATCTTGACGTGGCGCATGTACAAAAACGCATCGAGATCGCCAACTATGAAAAGGCCGTCCAGGCAGCCTTCCGCGAAGTGGCCGATGGGCTGGCGGGCAAGCGCACGCTCGACGCGCAGATTCACTCGGAGCAGCTATCGATGGCAGCCAGCCGCAGCGCCTACGAGCTAGCCGATCAGCGGTTTACTGAAGGCGAAGACGACTACCTCACGCTGCTCGATGCCTACCGCACGTTGTATGGCACGCAGCAGGTTCTGGTGCAAACCCGGCTGGCACGGCTGAGTAATCTTATCGAGCTATACAAGGCTCTGGGAGGGGGCTGGCGAGAGGACACGAGGCCATCGGGCACTGGAGCATAGACGTCCGCCGGCCCGCCCGGATGTGTCGGTATGCCGCGCGCGACATTGGATGCCCGCCGCCATTTATCTTGCGGCGGGACGACCAGAGCAGCGACTATTGGAGGCTCGCACGAGTTCCATGATTAGTTTCCAATGGCGCAACCGCGAAAAAGCTTCAGCGTAGGCCATTGAGGTGAAGCACTGGATCCTGCGGCCGAGAGTTTCGAACGACCGGACCGAGGGGTCAAAGAGGGTGGTATTCGAGTGACGGGCAACGCAATCTAGCAGCCGTTCCTGACCGCTGGCTGTTAGCTGTGCCAATTCATGATGACATGTGCCAGCGAAACGGCGTTGGAATACGGGCGAGAGGTGCTCGGCCCTCCTCAGCATAGGATCCACTTGATAAAAGAAGACTGGCGGCGTCGGGTCGTTCGCCATCTGCAGGATCATCGTGTTCCAAAGAATCACGTCGATCATCACCATGGACGCGTCGGCGTTCTCGCGGCGAGCTTTTTCGGGGAAAACTCTCCGGACACTTGGGGGGACGGTGGCAAGTTCCACGCGAAACCGTCGATGTCTGGCTCGGATGTTGCGAAGGAGTTCTTGCCTGGAGGTGGTAAGTTTCATCGTGGTCGCTTTACCAGTTCATCGCAAAAATGGAGCGGCTATCTTCTTTGGGCGAACTCCGATCATTGGCAGGTTGGCAACCTACTATTCGTGGCACCCAAGCCCAGTCCAAGGGGAGAAATTCTGAGGTCTACCAGGATGGGAAAGTCAAGAGAGTGCGATAGCGATGGAGGCGCCACTGATGTTGAGGCTCAAGGGGAGAGCTAAGTCCGGTGGTGCCAATTCGAAAGCTCAAGCGCAATTTCCGTTCGACATAGTCTTTTGGGGGGGCGGCTTGAATTCGTGTCGCCATGCTCGGCTTTGAACCAGAGAGACAAGATCGGCTCACTCCCCCCAATCCTTCATATATCCAACTCAACTGCTTCTCGGGAACTCGGCGACGGCCGGGCTCGTCGAGCCCCAGCTATGCGCACGAGGAAAAAAGGGGGGCATTGAGGCGGGTTTTTATACCTATAGGCCCGAGATGGCGTTATTCGGCAAGACGTGGGCTTTGTCCAACCTCGGGCCGGTATGAACGTCCGAAATCTGCCTTGACGGGTGGGAACTACCCCGCATTGTGTGGGACCGTTAATGGCCGAAAGCGGCCACTAACCACAAGTGCGTCCGTGCGTAAGCCTGAGTCACTTGGCCGATCGCAGCTACTCCAAGCCAGTACGACAGTGCCTGCGGATGCAACGTACCGTACATTCCTTCAACTAGGTACGGCTCTTCTCGTCGTACCCCGCAGGCTTGAACAAACAATGATCGATAGATTGCCTCGTGCGAAATACACATGGTCTTTCCGTCAGGCGATCGACGTTTCAGCCATCCCGAAATCTGCTCTGGGACCAGTCAGCCTCCAACACAAATATCACGACCTTGCGCAGCTCCGGCGCAGTGGCTAGGAGGTAAGGTTTCGGTCGCCGACGACGCTGAGCGGCCCCACTCGCGGCCGATAGCTCGATAACTCGCGCCACTGGCGAGCCCTCGAGAGATCGACTCGCGCTCTTCTGTGGACAGGTGTTCGGCACGGCGTCTTCGAGGACGAAGTCAGTATTGGCCGGCCCATCTCAACCATTGTTGTCGATCGTCAACGCCTTGCCGTGAATTGCTCTGTTGCTAAGACGCCTCGGGCGGTCGCGCAGCGGGATCAACGGCGGCGGGCACTCCTGCGCCCAATCGACCCGAAGGGCCGGCCTTTGCGGCCGGCCCGGGCCGCTTTGGGGTTACGGCGCCCGCTTGCGAGCGCCTCACCGTGCTATTGGACCGTGACGTGCGCCTGGTCGATGACGGCTTTCCATTTGTCGAGCTCGGCGTCGACGAAGCCCGTGACCTGTGCCGGCGAGAGCTTGGCCGGCGTGGCATTGTTGTCGTTGAGCCATTTGATGTTGGCTTCGGTGTGGGCGCTGTCGATGGCGATCTGGTTCAGTTTCTGCACGATGGGTGTCGGCATGCCGGCGGGGCCGAAGAGGCCTATCCAGGCCTGTGATTCATAGCTCGGATAGCCGGATTCGGCGACGGTGGGGACATCGGGCAAGCTGGGCAGACGGTCTTTTGAGGTGACGGCCAGGGCTTTGACGTCGCCCGAGCGGATGAAGGCGGCTGCCGATGTTGCGTCCAGAAATGCCGCCGGGATCTGCGCGCCTATCAGGTCGGTGACGGCAGGCGCGGCGCCCTTGTAGGGGATATGGCGCAGATTGGCGCCGGCGACCATTTTGTAGAGTTCGCCGGACATGTGCGCCGAGCCGCCCACGCTGCTGGAGCCGAAAGCCAGACCGCCAGGTTGTTTGTTGGCGTAGGCCGTGAATTCCTTGGCGTTGGAGATGGGAGATTTGGCGGGAACCAGCAGGACGTTAGGCGCGTAAGCCAGAATGGCCACGTTGGAGAAGCTTTTCTTCGGGTCGTAGGGCAGGTTGGGTTGCAGGCCGGGATAGATCACGTGCTGCGTGGCCGTGATGAGCAGGTTGTAGCCGTCCGGCTTCTCGCGCGCGACGAGCGCAGTACCGATCTGGCCGCTGGCGCCGGGCTTGTTCTGAACCACGATGGTCGTCTTCAACTCATTGCCCAGGTCCTGAGCGAAGCGGCGCGCAACCAGATCCGTGAAGCCGCCAGGCGAAAACGGGACGACGATGGTGATGGGTTTGCCGTCGGGCCAATCGGCGGCAGCCGCGACTTCAGGCGCGAGCAGGGCGCTGCTGCCGCAGATGATGATGGCGGCCAGGTTGCGGCTCAAAGGGATGCGATGCAGTTGCTTGTCAGACACGCTTGTCTCCGGGTTGTTGTATTTATCAAAACCTCTGTATATGCCTGGTCCGCTGCCCACGCAGGTCAGGTATCGACCGTGCCTGCATCCCTTGAGGACACCGTTGACGAGCTCTCTCTTATTGCGTGTGCACGGCTTCAGGCAGGGCCATCGTGAAAACGTCGCCCCTCCTGAGCGAGCTTGACGATGAGATTGGCTGGCTTCCAGTATTGGGATCCGTGCTCGGCTTCGTACTTGCGCAGCCCAGCCAGGATGGCAGGCAGGCCGATCTGGTCCGCGTAGCACAGCGGGCCGCCCCGATAGGCGGGAAAGCCGTAACCCTTGAGCCAGACGACGTCGATGTCGGAGGCGCGTTCGACGATGTTCTCCTCCAGGATGTAGGCGGCTTCGTTGATCATGGAGTACAGGCAGCGCTCCAGGATTTCCTGGTCGGAGATCTGTCGCGCCTGTCGGCCGGAGGCTGCGCGGTGTGCGGCGACCAGTGTTTCGGCAGCAGGTGACGGGGTGGCCTTGCGGTCGCTGTCATAGTCGTAGAAGCCACCCTGGGTCTTCTGGCCCAGTCGGCCCGCGGCGACCATGCGGTCCAGCATGTCGCACTCGCGCTCGCGCGGCGTCAGGTTCCGCAGGCGGCTCTGGCGATTGCGCCAGCCCACGTCCAGGCCTGCCAGGTCCGCCATGGCGAACGGTCCCATCGGGAGGCCGAAGTCGCGCAGGACTCGGTCGATCTGAAAGGGCGAAGCGCCTTCCTGGAGCAGGAAATAGCTTTCGCGCGTGCGCTTGCTCAACATGCGGTTGCCGACGAATCCGTCGCAGGAGCGCACCAGCACGGCGACCTTGCCCAGGCGGCGGCCCACTTCCATGACGGTGGCGCACACGTCGTCAGAGGTGGCGGAGCCGCGCACGTTCTCCAGCAACTGCATGACGTTGGCGGGACTGAAAAAGTGCATCCCGACCACGTCCTGGGGCCGCCCCGTGGCGCTCGCAATATTGTCGATGTCCAGGTAGGAAGTGTTGGAGGCCAGGATGGCGCCGGGTTTGCAGACCAGATCGAGCGTCTTGAATATCTCGTGTTTGAGCCCGATTTCCTCGAACACCGCTTCAATGACCAGATCCACGTCGGCCAGATCCTCGAAGCGTGTGCTGCCCTGTATGCATGCGAGACGCTGCGCGACGTCGCCTGCGCTGAGCCGGCCGCGCCGAGCGGAGTTGGCGTAGTTTTCTTCGATGCGCGCCAGGCCTTGACTGAGACGCTCGGCGTCTTTCTCCAGCAGCACCACGGGTATGCCGGCGTTGGCGAAGCACATCGCAATGCCGCCGCCCATCGTGCCGGCGCCTATCACCGCCGCCCGGCTGACGGGCCTGGCCTTGGCCGCAAACGGCAGCTTGTGCAATTGACGCTCGGCAAAGAAGGCATGGCGCAGTGCGCGTGACTGTGGCGATGCTTTCAGTTCATCGAACAAGGCCCGCTCGATCTGCAACCCTTTGTCAAAGGGTTGCTCCACCGCCGCGCGCACCGCTTTCACGCAACTTATCGGCGCTTCAAAGCCGCGGTGTCGTTGCCGCAGGCGTTGTTCGGCAGCAGTGAAGAGCTCTGAATCTGCCTCGGGGGCAGCCAAGGCGCTCACTCTTCGCTGCGCCAGGTCTTCGTGCTGAACCCGTCTTGCCAGGGCCAATGCCGCGCTTGCCAGATCCGCATCGGCAAGCTCATCGACCAAGCCGATGCGCAGCGCGTGTTGGGCCGAGATCGGTTTTCCGTCGACGATCATCTCCAATGCCTCGGCAGCACCGATCAGGCGGGGCAGGCGTTGGGTTCCACCCGCGCCGGGCAACAGGCCGAGCTTGACTTCGGGCAGGCCGAAGCGGGCGTCCGGTGTGGCGATGCGGTAGTGGCAGCCAAGCGCGACCTCAAGCCCGCCGCCCAGCGCGGTTCCGTGCATGGCCGCGATCACGGGTTTTTGCGATTGTTCCAGGCACTGTATGACATCGGCCAGCTTAGGCTCCTGGGGCGGGAGGGCGAACTCTTTGATGTCGGCACCGGCAAAGAAAGTCTTTCCCTTGCACAGCAACACCACGGCTTTGACGCTCGCGTCGGCCTGCGCGGCGGCGATGGCGGATTCCAGGCCCGCCCGCACTGCCTGAGAGAGCGCATTGACAGGCGGGTTGTCGATTGAAATGCAGGCCACGTCGGCCTGAAGATGGTAGGTGACGACTTGCGTGCTGGTTGTGCTGCTCATGATTGTGTCCGCGGTTTCAGCGTTTACAGGGTGGCGCGCGATCCGAGAATCGCCGTGACCTGGCTGGCCAACTGGCCGCCATTGCCGTGGGCCAGGGCCAGATCGACGCCGTCAACCTGTCTGGCGCCTGCGGAGCGGCGGATCTGGTGCACGGCTTCGATGGCCGCGAAGATGCCATACATGCCCGGGTGATTGCAGGACAGGCCGCCGCCGTTGGTGTTGACCGGCAGTGCACCACCGGGCGCGGTCACGCCTGACGCCACGAACGCGCCACCTTCGCCCTTGGCGCAGTAACCCAGGTCTTCAAGAAACAGAATCGGGTTGATGGTGAATGCGTCATAGAGCTGCAGGACGTCGATCTCTTGTGGCGCGACGCGCGCCATCTCGAAAGCGCGTCGGCCGGATTGCACGGCACCGGTGACTGTGAGGTCTTCCATGCTCGAAATCTGGCGATGCGTGGTTGCCTCACCGACACCCAGAACATAGGCCGGCGTGTTGGTAAATTCCGGCACGCGCTCCGCGGCGACGAGAATCATCGCTCCGCCGCCGTCGGTCACCAGGCAGCAGTCCCGCAGCGTGAGAGGATCGGATATGGGCCGGGAATCCAGAACATCGGCGATGCTCATGGGGCCGCGCTCGTGAGCGGCAGGATTGAGCTGCGCCCATTGGCGCGCAGCGACCGCGACGCTGGCCAACTGCTCGCGCGTGGTTCCGTACTGGTGCATGTGGCGCGCGGTAGCCAAGGCGTAGCCACTGATGGGGTTGCGCGGCGAATACATCGCCTCCCAGGGCGCGGGTTCGGTCAGGGTGGTCAGCTTGCCGCCCGCCGACAGTTGGTTCGACCCATAGCAAATGCAGGCCACTTTGCACAGCCCGGCTTGCAGGGCAAGCGTGGCCGACAACAGGTGGGCCAGAAATGAGGATCCGCCGATGTTGGTGCCATCCATATAGGTCGGATGGATGCCGAGATACTCCGCCACGGACAGGGCGGGCATGAAATGCGTCAGTGTGGACGTGAACAAGCCGTCGATCTGGTCCACGCCGATGCCCGCATCGGCCGCCGCCGCCTGAACGGCGATGCCGAGTTGGTCCAAAGCCGAGAACCCGGGGCTGTTCCAGCCAGGCGTGGCGCCGATCCCGACAATCGCCGAGGCCCCTCTTGTACTAGTAGCCATCAAATCATTCCAATTATCATGGGCCGCGCGGTCAGTCCGCGCGCACAAACACCACACGCGGCACGCCAGAGGACTGGCGGCGCACTTGCGCACGCACTCGCATGCCGATCGTCACCGCCAGGGGCTCCATATCGACAACGGTGCTCATCAGGCGCGGTCCTTCGTCAAGGTCCACCAGGACGACGCAATAGTTCCCACCCCGTTCGGGGCGTTGGCGCACGACGGTGGTCGAATAGATGGTGCCGCCGCCATCGGCGGTTTCCCAGCGCAAGCGTCCGCCGCCATATGGGGATATGGCTCGAGGATAGAAAACGGCGCGGCCGGTTGTTTCGCAGCGCTGAATCATGAACTGCCCTTGTTCGAGCATGCGCTGGAAGTACTGCTCCGGGCCGACTGCCTCGTCGCCCGCTGTGTGTGTGCTGTTAGAGGAATTCTGCACATTCGCCTCCCAAGATTCTGTGGCCGCGGCCGGCCGGCAGGCGGACGGCACATACACCCGTTGGGTGCATGGCTTGTCTGCTGGCGACGCCACGACGCTCGAAGGATGTTAGGGGGGCGAGCCGTCTCGGGACAATTAACTAATTTTGACGAGGGGCATAGCGATTGAGCATAGCTCGGCCGTGGCCCGGTGCGTGCCGGGTTCGCGCGCAGAGGGGGTATTCAGTCAGCCAGCCAGCGTACGCCGACGTGGTCGAACTGTTTGATGTAGGGCTCGAGCACGCGGATGAGCTCGGCATGCAGGGCATTGACGATGCGGGGATTGCGGTTCAGGACGGCGGTGCCGACGATCACGGTGCGTTGCAGCGTGGGGCTGATGATGGGAGCGCCTTCGATGCGCTTTTCGGCCAGCATCGTCATGATGGGGATGACTGGCAGGATGGTGTAGCCGACGCCGCGTAACACCAGTTCGAGAATGACCGCAGTGCTGTCCGACTCGGCAACCAGATTCAGGTTGACGCCAAGGATGGTGCAGGCCCGGTCTATCACGTTGCGCAAGCTGCGCGCTTCCGGAACCACCATGGGCATTCTGGAGACTGCCTCGAGCGTCATCGGGGCGTCCTCGGACAATCCGGATCCCGGCAGGCCGAGGACGTATATGGGCTCGGAATAAACGGGCGAGGTTTGCAGAAGTTCGGATTGCAGATAGTCGCCCATGAGGCAGATATCAAGCTTGCCGCCCTCCAGGCCTTCTTGCAGGAAATCCGAGAAGCCGGTGGCGATGCGCACGCGGAGATTGGGATACTGCTGCTGCAGCGCAATGACGAGTGGGCCGGCAAGCGCGGCTGCCAGGCCGGGCAGCATGCCGATGGACACGGTGCCAAGAAGATCCGATTTTGCGGCGCCGATGCCGGCCCGGGCTTCATTGAGCCCCTTAAGGGAAACCCGCACCTGATCGACAAACCGGCGCCCTGGCACGGTCAGTACCATCCCGAGCCGGTTGCGCTCGAAAAGCGGAGTGCCCAGTTCGTCTTCCAGCTGTTTCAGCTGTCGGGACAGGGCGGGCTGCACGACATGCAGCAGTTCCGCCGCCTTGGTGAGGCTGCCGGTTTCCGCGATCGCCAAAACCGTTCTTAACTGCCTGAGTTCCATTTCCGCCCGCTTTTATCGAGACACATGCCGAACGGCTATAGGGGTCAGAGAAAAATGTGAATTGTGTGGCTGTTGCACGACACCTACCATCCTCGCCAAGTTAACGACAACCGCCGGATCAAGCTGGGCTGCGATTGCGCGTATCCATTTCCATGTTAATGCTTTTCGGCGCCTGCCCGCAGGCGCGTCTCGTCTGGCAGGAACATGCAAAGGCTATGGGCAGCAGCTTAGGGACTTGAGCATAAGAGTTAGAGCAGAGACATAGGATCACCATGAAGAGAGTGTTGGTTGCCAATCGTGGCGAAATCGCCGTGCGAGCCATTCGCGCCGTGCGCGACCTCGGGTTGGAAAGCGTCGCCGTGTATTCCCAGGACGATTCAAACTCAAGACATCGAATTCTCGCGGATACCTCGGTTGCGCTGACCGGCTCCGGTCCAGCGGCTTATATCGATATCGACGCCATCATTGCCGCAGCCAGGGCGGAGCATTGCGATGCCATCCATCCAGGGTATGGCTTCTTGAGTGAAAGGGCGGATTTCGCCCTGGCTTGCGATGCGGCGGATATCACGTTCATCGGCCCGAACGCCGATCACCTCGCTCTGTTCGGAGACAAAGGCCGCGCTTTGCAACTGGCCCGCGAATGCGGCGTGCCTGTCATGCCTGCCACGGCGGGCGGTGCAACACTTGCGGACGTCGAGCAGTTCTTCGACGAGCAGGGCGGAGTCGGTATCGTCATCAAGGCGGTCGGCGGAGGCGGCGGACGCGGGATGCGCGTCGTCAAGTCCAAAGCCGATATCGCCGAGCTCTATGCGCGCTGCCGGTCGGAAGCAATGTCGGCCTTCGGTGTGGACGCGCTGTACGCGGAGCGTCTGGTCAATCGCGCGCGTCATATCGAAGTGCAGATCGCCGGCGACGGTGCGTCGGTGGTCGCGCTCGGCGATCGGGATTGCACGCTGCAACGCCGCTTTCAGAAAGTGGTCGAGATCGCGCCCAGCCCGGTGCTGAGCGCCACTCTGCGCACCGCCATTCTGGCCGCAGCAAAGAAAATGGCGGCTAAGGTGGAGTACCGCAGCCTGGGAACCTTTGAATTCCTGGTCGAAGAAAACGAGCAGGGGGTGCAGACGGACTTTGTATTCATCGAAGCCAATCCCCGGCTGCAAGTCGAGCATACGATCACCGAGCAGGTTACGGGCGTGGATCTGGTGGCCTTGCAGATTGGGGTCGCGCAGGGAAAGCGCCTGGCCGAACTGGGAGTGGACCCGACCAACCCACCGGGCCTGAACGGTTATGCCATTCAGCTCCGCATCAATGCAGAATCGATTGATGCCACGGGCATGGCACGCCCGGCACACGGCAGGCTGGAGCGTTTCGAGCCGCCCGCCGGCCCCGAGGTGCGCGTCGACACCCATGCCTACAGCGGGTACTCGCCCGCCCCGGCGTTCGACACGCTGCTGGCCAAGCTGATCGTGTTCAGCGGCAGTGACGATTTCTCGGGCGTGGTGCGGCGTTTGCGCCGCTGCCTGGCCGAGTTCCGGATTGCCGGTGTAGCGACGAATATCCATCTTTTGCAGGCGCTCGTGGCCCGGGAGGACTTCCTGACGCAGCGCAACCATACGCGCTACATCGAGGCCATCCTCGGGGAACTGCTTGCAGCGGCCGAGCAGTACGCGCAAGAGCAGCAGGCCAAGGACAGCCTGATCGGGGATTCGGGGGGGCGCAGTGCTTCGGCGGCCAACCTGCCGCAGGCCGCGCAGGCCGCGGTGCCGGAAGGGCTCTCGGCATCGCGCGCGCCTTTGAGTGGGCGTCTGGTCGAGGTGTCCGTCAGCGCTGGCGCTCTCGTGCTCAAGGGCCAACCCATCGCCGTGATCGAAGCGATGAAAATGGAGTACACCGTCGTCGCCGATTTCAATGGCAAGGTTGTCGAGGTGCCGGCCGTCAGTGGCGGCAATGTGCAGGAAGGCGAGATCCTGGTCTTGCTGGAACAGGAATCGAGTGGTGTCGACACCGAGGTCGTGACAGACGCGATCGATCTGGATGCCGTGCGCCCTGACCTGCAAGCCGTACTCGATCGCCATGCGTCGCTTTATGATGACGCGCGCCCACAGGCCGTGGCAAAGCGCCGTTCGCGAGGGCAGCGCACCGCACGGGAGAACGTGGACGATCTGTGCGATGAAGGCTCGTTCGTGGAGTTTGGCGCATTGGTCATTGCCGCGCAGGCAAGCCGCCGCAGCAAGGAAGACCTGATCGCCAACACGCCAGCGGACGGCATTGTCACCGGCATTGGCAACGTCAACGGCGACGCATTCGGCTACGACGGGTCGCTGACCGCCGTGATGGCCTATGACGCGACGGTGCTGGCGGGCACGCAGGGCAAACGCAACCACATCAAGACCGACAGGCTGGTGGAACGTGCCCGCCGCGACGAGATGCCGATGGTGTTGTTCGCCGAAGGCGGCGGCGGTCGGCCGGGCGATGTCGATTTTCCCTTCGTATCCGGGCTGTATCAGCCGTCGTTCGCCGCGCTGGCCGAACTCAGTGGCGAAGTGCCTTTGCTCGGCATTGTTTCCGGACGCTGTTTCGCGGGCAACGCCGCCTTTCTGGGGGTCTGCGATGTCATCATCGCGGACAAGAGCGCCAACATCGGCATGGCCGGCCCGGCGATGATCGAAGGCGGAGGACTGGGCATCTTCCGGCCAGAGGACGTCGGCCCCGCGCCGGTGCAGTTCGCCAATGGCGTCATCGACATCCTGGTCGACAACGAGGCGCAGGCCGTCGCGGCGGCGAAGCACTATCTGTCCATGTTCCGGGGCCGCACCAAGGACTGGGTGGCTCCCGACCCGCGCCACCTCCGTCATGTGGTGCCGGAGAATCGCTTGCGTGTCTACGACAGCCGTAAGGTCATCGAAGGCATTGCCGACGTAGGCAGTGTATTGATGCTGCGCTCGGGGTTCGGCCTGGGAATGCACACCGCCCTGGCTCGTGTGGAAGGGCAGCCTGTAGGGATCATCGCCAACAATCCGCACCACCTGGGAGGCGCCATCGATGCCGACGCGGCCGACAAGGCGGCACGCTTCATGAATCTTTGCGATATCCACGGTCTGCCCATCATTTCGTTGATCGATACGCCGGGATTCATGGTCGGGCCGGAGGAAGAGGCCAAGGCGCAAGTCCGGCATGTGTCGCGCATGTTCGTGGTCGCGGCCAAGCTGCGAGTCGCCATCTTGGCAATTGCCTTGCGCAAGGGCTACGGTCTGGGAGCCATGGCCATGGCCGGCGGCGGCTTTCGCTCGGCCAGTTGCGCGGTTTCGTGGCCAACGGGCGAATTCGGCCCCATGGGCCTGGAAGGATCCATCCGGCTGGGCTTCAAGAAGGAGCTCGAGAACGTCCCCGAGGGGCCGCAGCGCCAGGCGCTTTATGACCAGTTGGTGGCTCGCGCCTACGAGCGCGGGCACGCTATCAATGTCGCGTCCACGACGGAGATCGACGCCGTCATCGATCCCGCGCAGACCCGCACGTGGATACGCCAAGGCATCGCGTCGGCATCTTTGCGCGCCAGCCGGGCCCGCCGCGCCTTTGTCGATACCTGGTAATCGAGGCGAACTCCGTTGGAACAGGTTGCGACTATGGAAACATCTGAAAGCCGGCTCGCCTTCTCCGGGTTGCGCGTGCTGGAAATCGGCTGCGGAGCGGCAGTGGCTTACGCCGGGAAGCTCTTTGCGGATTTTGGCGCTGAGGTCATCAAGCTGGAGGACGCCGACGGCGACACGTTGCGCCGCCTGCCTCCCCTTTTGAAGGAGGCCAATGGGGAGCCCGCAAGCGCCTTGCATGCCTGGCTCAATACCAACAAGCGCAGCGTGGCCTATCGTAGAAAGACCGGCGCGGATACCGCGTGGCTGTCAGGGATCGCGCGGACATGCGATGTGATTCTCGATGCTCGGGCTCTGGACGAAGGCTTGGAGGTTCTGAAGCACCCCGTATACGCTGGCGAAGGGAATGACAGCCAGGGCAATGCGCCGATCGAAGTATGTCTGACCTGGTTCGGCGAGTCCGGGCCCTACAGTGGTTTCGTGGGAACCGAGGCCGTGTGCCGCGCCCTGGCCGGCGCGGTGTATTGCAGCGGCGCGGAGCAGGGCCCCCCCCATCTGCCGCACGACATCCAGACCGCCATTGCCGCCGGTGTCGCAGCATTCTCGAGCGCGACCGCCGCGTTGCTGGGACGATCCGACGGCAGCCGGCGTTATGTGCTGAGCATCCATGAGATTGCGTTTTCGCTGGTGGAGATGGAAGCCGGCATGGTGCAGGATGGCCGGCATCCCTTGGCTCGGCTGGGTGTCAACCGGTTCTGCACGACGCATCCTGCCGGCATCTACGAGACAAAGGAGGGCTGGGTTGGGCTGTTCGCCCATACCGGCCCGCAGTGGGCAGCGCTGTGCGCCGCCATCGGCTACCCGGACCAGGCTGCGGATCCGCGCTTTGCGAGCGGGCCGACCCGTATCGTCCATGCGGACGAAATCGATGCGTTCCTGATCCCCAGTCTGCGCGCCAGGACAGCCGAGGAATGGTTCGATGTGTTGCGCAAGGAGAAATTCCCCGCGGTCATCGTGCCGACCATGGCAGAACTGCTTCAACAAGGCGTGCATCGCGAACGCGGCGCGTTTGTTCCCGTCAAGGCGGGGACGGCCGAATTCGAGGGGCCGGTCGTTCCGCTGCCCATGGGCGATGCGGGGCCCTTGCCGGGCGGCAAGGCAGCGCTCCTGGACGCTGATGGCCCCAGCTACCGTGAAGCGGCGAGTCTGACGCCGGCCGCCGGCTTGACCAGGGCTGCGCCGGACGCGCTGCCCTTACGCAAAATCCGGGTGGTGGATCTGACGATGGGGTGGGCCGGGCCATTGGCGGCAAGGACGCTGGCGGACTTTGGCGCGGAAGTCATCAAGGTTGAAAGCACGCGCTATCCGGACTGGTGGCGAGGCACGCATTACACCGATGAGTTCTATCAGGAAAAGCTGTATGAAAAGAACTCGAACTTTGCGCTGATGAACCGCAACAAGTTGGGCATCACGCTCGATCTGACCCATGCTCAAGGACGAGCGGTCCTGTTCGATCTGGTGGCCAAGGCCGATATCGTTATCGAGAATTACTCGACCGAGGTGTTGCCCAAACTCGGGCTGGACTATGCCGTGCTGTCCCAGGTCAACCCGCGGTTGGTCATGGTATCCATGCCGGCATTCGGGTCGGGCAATGAATGGAGCACGATCAGGGCCTATGGCGGCACGCTGGAGCAGGCTAGCGGCCTGCCGCATCACACCGGTTTCGCGCAGAACCCACCGGCGCTGACCTCGTACGCTTATGGGGATCCGGTGGGTGGCTTCAACGGGGGGGCGGCGGCGTTGTTGGCGCTGTTCGTGCAGCAACGCTCGGGCAAGGGGCGCCACGTCAACCTGTCTCAGGTGGAATGCATGCTGCCCATGACAGCGCCGTTCGTCATTGAGCAGTCTGTGCACGGCACTACCGCGCCCCGCAGCGGCAATGCGCATCCTCTACATGCCCCGCAGGGGATCTACCAATGCGCGGGCGATGACGCCTGGGTGGTGGTGAGCATCACGAGCGATGCGCAATGGCAGGCATTGCTGGCGGTCATGCAGGCAGCTGATCTTGCCCTGGACCCTGTTCTGGAGAAGGCGGCAGGCCGACGGACCCGGCAGGAAGAGATAGACCGCCGGATCAACGCATGGACCCGCGCGCGTTCCGCTCAAAGCGCAATGGCCGAATTGCAGCAGGCCGGCATCAGCGCAGGAGAGGTCAAGCCGATCTGGACGGTGCTCGATGACCCGCATCTCAGGGCCCGTGAGTTTTTCAAGGCGACTTCCCGCCCTTATATCGGCGAGTTTCTGGCGACCACGCCCTGGTTCCGGGAGCCGGCCGCCAGGGTCGCGGCGGTGCGTCCGGCGCCTACGCTCGGGCAGCACAATGGCGATGTGTTTTCCCGCGTGCTGGGCATGAGCGTGGATCAGCAACAGACGCTGGAGCGAGACGGAATCATAGGAAACACCGCAACCAGGAAGGTGGCCTGACAAGCCCCGCAAGCACGACGCAATGCACAAGATCTAAATTTTCGTGGAGACAAACAATGACTACATCCGATTCCCGCCGTAACTTCCTCATCACTTCCGCGCACCTCGCCGTGGCTTCGGCATTGGGGCTGGGGTCTACTGCCGCGTTCGCGCAGGACAAAGCATGGCCCACTAAAGCCATCAAGATCATCGTGCCGTTCCCGGCCGGTTCGATCACGGACACGATGGCTCGCCTGCTGTCGGATTCTTTGTCCAAGACGCTCAAGCAGCCCGTCATCGTGGAGAACAAGGGCGGTGCCAATGGATCGATCGGGGCGGCCGAGGTCGCCCGTTCGGCGCCGGACGGCTACACGCTGCTGGCCACCAACAGCAGCAGCATCACCGTCAATCCCTTGATCTACAAGAACTCCCAGTACAAGGCCAAGGATTTCGCTCCCATCGCCCTGGTTCTGGACGCGCCGTTCATTCTGAACGTCAACCCCGAATGGGCCAAGAAGCACGCCATCGAGTCGGTCAAGGACCTGGTTGAGTACGCCAGGAAGAATCCGGGCGACCTCACCTATGGGTCGGGAGGCCAGGGCAACCTGGCCCATCTGGCGTTTGCGCAACTGAGCAATGACGCCCAGTTCAAGGCAACCCATGTCCCTTACAAGTCGGCCTCGCAAGCAAGCATGGCGGTCATGGCGGGCGAGGTGAACACGTCTTTCGATACGCTGGCCAGCGCACCGCAAGTGGCGGCCGGCAAGTTGAAAGCCCTGGCAGTCACGCAGAAGCAACGGATTTCCCAGATGCCGGATATCCCCACGATGACCGAGGCAGGCTATCCGAACATCGATGTCACTTTCTGGCTGGGCCTGTTCGCTCCGGCAGGCACGCCTGCCCAGATTATCGACACCTTGTACGAGCAGTCCAAGCGCGCGATGGAGCAGCCCGCTGCCAATACCTCACTCAGTGCGCAGGGTATCGTCGTCATGCGCAATCCGAAGGAATTGTCCACGCGCATCGGGTATGAGGTCGAACAGCTTTCTCATGTCGTCAAGCGCGAGAACATCGTCATCGATTGATGCCTGGCCGGCGCGGCGGACGCCAGCGGGAGTCTTGCCATCGGCTTGCCGGGCAACACCCGGCCCAGTCGATCTGCACGCCGCTCTGGTGCACGACGTCGGCCCACATGGCGACTTCTGATTGCACAAAGGCTTTTGGCTGGGGGCCACTGGCCACCAGCGCCTCCGCGCCATCAATACAAAGCACGACGCTTCTTACTCTGAAAATTCGGAGCTGACAGCCGAGTGCCCCGCGGCGTCAGCGCCTCTTTCACACTGCCCGTACGAGTGGGCCCAAATCCACGGGCTAGAACCGTCGCGCCAATTCAATCTCGCTTATCGCGAAGTTCGCCTTTCTTCAACCTGCGGGCCGTCCATCTGCGCGGAAGAAGAAGATGTCCGCTCAGTGGCTGGTCTTGGCCGCCAAAGCCCAAAGGCGGACCCCAACGAAAAAGAAAAACGCTATTCCCGCCACCCAGGGAATCCCCTAATCACATTCCTCTTGCGGAAAATCAATGCTCTATAGGACACTTTGTGTCATTAGAGCCGACACGGCGCAATCACGGGGAATGGTATGAAGATTCTGGGCAAGATGGCCGCGCTGGCGTTGGCGCTAACGGCGGGAATGGCGGGCGGTGCGCAAGCTGCGTTTCCTGAACGGACGATCCGGTTGGTGGTGCCGTTTGGCGCGGGCGGGATCACGGATATCGTGGCGCGGCAGGTCGGCAAGGGGATGGGCGATGTGCTGGGGCAGGGCATCGTGATTGAAAACCGCCCCGGCGCGGGTGGCGTGATTGCCGCGCAGGTGGCTGCCACGGCGCCGGCTGATGGCTATACGATTTTCATGGGGACGGTGGGCACGCAGGTCGTCAATCCGCTGATCTATGCAAAGCTCAGCTATGACCCGGACAAGTTCGCGCCAGTGGGCATGGTGTCGGGGTCTCCCTATCTGCTGGCGGTGCGGGCGGGGTTGCCGGCGGCGTCGTTCAGTGAATTCGTGGCCTATGCCAAGGCCAATCCGGCACGGTTGAATTTTGGCTCCGCGGGCAATGCCAGTTCGCCCCATCTGGGGCTGGAGCTGCTGAAGTTGACGGCGGGCCTGGACATTGTTCACGTGCCGTTCAAGAGCGGTAGTGAAGCGGTCAATGCCGCTATCGGCGAGCAGGTTGATGTGGTGATGGATGCCAGCCCGGTCATCATGCCGCATGTGACGTCCGGCAAGTTGCGTGCGCTGGCGGTAGCGGCGGACAAGCGTTTGCCGTCGGCGCCCGCGGTGCCCTCCAGTAGTGAAGTGGGCGATGCGGCGTTGCAGATCAGTTCGTGGAATGCATTCTTCGCGCCGGCCGGTACACCGCCCGAGGTGTTGGCGGCATTGAATGCTGCCTTGCAGAAGACGCTGGCCTCGCCGGAACTGAAAGAGCGGCTGGTGGCCCAGGGTACGCAGCTGTATACCGGGACGCCCGACGAATATCAGCGCTTTATCGCGGGCGAGAAGACCAAGTGGGCTCAGATCGTGAAGCGCGCCAACATCAAGATGGAGTGACCTCATGACGCAGACCTTGCATCCCTTGGCGGGCAAGCCGCTGGTACTGGCTGACACGCTGCGTTCGGGCAATGCGTGGAAGATCCGGCTGGCTTGCGGTTTCATGGGCTTGCCGCTTGCGCGTCGCACTTTCGACATCGTTCAGGGCGACCTTGAGACGGATGCGTTTGCGCGCATCAATCCCTGGCGGCAGGTGCCGGCGTTGCTGACGCCTGAAGGCGAATGGCTGGCGGAATCGCAGGCGATCCTGTGGTATTTGGCGCAAGGCACGCCCTGGTTGCCCGAAGACCGGCTGGCGCAGGCGCAGGTCAGCAGTTGGCTCAGCTTCGAGCAGACACAGCATATGCATGCGTTTGCGCAGCCTCGGTTGCTGATTCATCTGCGCCAGACGGCGGCCGTGGACGATCCGGCGATGGTGGCATGGCGCGCCATCGGCATGAAGGCGGCCACGTTGATGGATGCGCATCTGGCGGATCGGACCTATTTCGTGGGCACCGCGCCAACCATCGCGGACGTTGCGCTGTATCCCTATACCAGCATGGCGGACCAGGGCGGCTACGATCTGTCCGCCTTCCCCTCACTTGATGCCTGGCTTGCGCGCATGCGCGCGTTGCCGGGATTTACGCCGTTGATGGAAACGGCATGACGGAGACATGATGAGCGACACGATGCACCTTGGGAAAGACGAACTGATCGCGCGCGCGAAAGCCGAGATGCAGCGCCAGTTCGACACGCCGCAATGGAGCTTGCGCGAACGTCTGGCATTGACCTGCCGCATTCTGTTCGACGGCGGACATGATTCAGGGCTGGCCGGGCAGATCACTGCGCGGACGGCGGAGCCGGGCCGCTATTACACGCAGCGGCTGGGCTTGGGTTTTGATGAGATATCGGCCAGTAACCTGCTGGTGGTGGACGAGGATTTGCGCGTGCTGGAAGGCGGCGGCATGCCGAATCCGGCGAATCGCTTCCATTCCTGGATCTACCGCGCGCGTCCGGACGTGAATTGCATTATTCATACGCACCCGCTGCATGTGGCGTCGTTGTCGATGCTGGAAGTGCCGCTGGAAATCTCGCATATGGACAACTGCCCGTTGTATGGCGATGTGGCGTTCTTGAAGGATTGGCCGGGCGTGCCGGTGGGCAACGAGGAAGGCGAGATCATTTCGGCGGCGCTGGGGGACAAGCGCGCCATTCTGCTGTCGCACCATGGCATGTTGATCGCCGCGGGTTCCGTGGAAGAAGCTTGCGTGTTGGCCTTGCAGTTTGAACGGGCCGCGCGCATGCAGCTGCTGGCCATGTCGGCCGGCAAGATCCAGCCCATTCCGCCGGCGCTGGGCCGCGAGGCGCATGATTGGATTCTGACGCCCAAGCGTTCCCAAGTGGGCTTTTCCTATTACGCCCGCCGCGCGCTGCGCACGCATGCGGACGTACTGGCCTAGGGAGGCCGGGGGCAGGCGGCACGAGGCGGCTCGACGGCGAGGCCGGTTTCGGGCATGCTTACTGGTTGGATTTTCGACCCTTTGCCCATGATCGACCTGCCCCATCGCCTACGCACCCTGCGCCGCCAGCAATCCCTGTCCCTGGAGCAGCTGGCGCAACGCACGGGCCTGACCAAAAGCTATTTATCGAAGCTTGAGCGCGGCCTGAGCGAACCCTCGATATCCACCGTGCTGCGGTTGGCTGAAGCCTATGGCGTCGGCGTTTCGCAGTTGGTGGGGACGGATGACACCGCCCAGGACGAAGTGGTCAGCGTGGTCCGCGTGGCGGATCGCGAGGCCCTGCAACGCCGGGGGCTGGGTAGCGAATATCATTACGAATCCTTGGCCGGTCGGCGCAAGGTCAAGGCGATGGAGCCATTCGTGGTGCATCCGCCCCGCGAATTTCCGGACGCCACCGCGGTGTTTCCGCATCCGGGCGAGGAATTCCTGCTGGTGCTCAAGGGCGCCATCGAAGTCCAGGTTGGCGAACGCGAGTTCCGCCTGGAAACCGGGGATTCCGTCTATTTTGATTCCGAACTGCCGCACCGCATGCGCACCGTCAGCCGAGCCATGGCCGAGGTGCTGGTGGTGGCGGCGCATTAAGCATCGTCCGTCGGCTATCGCATAACAACATTCAAAGGTACGCCATGAAACATGACCAATCGCGGCTGGTCCGCATCGATGCCGGCCCGCTGAAGGATCCCGTGCCCGGCAAACCCCGCCGTCCGATTTCGGGCGACGCGGCCTTTCTTACCGTGACGGCATTTGAAGGCAATGCGGGCAAGGCCGAAGCCGGCGTGTGGGAAAGCACCGCAGGCGTATTCCAATCGAACACCACTGGCTATATCGAATTCGGCTATATCGTCGAAGGTTCGGCACGCCTGGTGGACCCGGACGGCACCGTGCACGAACTGACGGTGGGCGAAGCTTTCGTCATGCCGGAAGGGTATACGGGGCGCTGGGAAGTGGATCAGTTCGTCAAGAAGATCTACTTCATCACGCGCCTGGGCTGACGCCCGGCCATCACGGCTGCGGCCGTTGCGGGTAGGCCGACGTACCGAAGGTATTTCCCATGCGGTTGCCGATGGTGGCTGGTGTGGGCAGGCCCAATTGATTGGGCGGACGCTGCGTGATCGCTTCGGATTCCAGCCCCGGCGCCGGCCGGTGCGTGGCGTCGGGCGCCATCCTCTGGTTCAGGCAGTCATAAGACAGTGCCCGATATCCGTTGACTTCCGTTTCGATGCACGCCCCGCCGGGGGCGGCGGGCTTCGGCTCGACCGCGGCGGGCGCGGCAGGAGGAGCGGGCACTTGGGTTTCGGCGGCCCATAGCGGTGCACCCGCCAGCGCGGCGGACAGCAACAACAGGACGATGCGGCCAGCGGCCAGAGGAACTCTGCGCATGCGCGCTCCTTGAACAAAGCCGGCCTGTCGCGGCCGGTAGCATTGCCAAAGTATAGAGATGGCCAGCGCTGCGCAGGTGACCGTTGCGTGGCGATTGCGCGCCGATGTCGGCAAGCGTGTCACGAATGCGTCATTCAGCGGCTCTAGCATGGCGGCTTTTGTTAGGGCGGGCGCCGAGGTGCCCGGTGCGGCCGCCATGTCTGGTACTTCCCCCTTGCGATCACGTTCATGAGCGGCGCCTTCACGGGACGCGGCGTGGCGCTGCGCGCCTGTCTGGCCTTGGGCCTGTTTACGCTGACGCCGGCCCGCGCGGAACCGCCGCCCAAACCCGTTGCCTTCGCCATCGCGGCGCAGCCCTTGGCACAGGCGCTGGTCGAGTACAGCCTGGTCAGCGGGTTGACCGTGTTGGTGGACAGCGCGCTGACCGCAGGCAGGCAAGCTCCCGCGGTGGTGGGCAACTACACGCCAGGCGATGCCCTGCGCAAACTGCTGGCAGGGTCGCCGCTGGCAATCCGCTATGCCAGTTCCCAATCGTTCACGCTGGTCTCCACGCTGGATGATGCGGCGGCGGGGGGGGCGACATCCGGCAAGCGGTTGCGCGATACGCCATACGCCGCCGTGGTGCAGGGTGCGCTGAAACGTGCATTGTGCAAGGCGACGGGTACGCAGCCGGGTAGTTATCGCGCGCTGGTGCAGTTGTGGTTCGACAAGACCTGGCGGGTCAGCCGGGTCGGTTGGGTGGCAACGACCGGATCCGCGGGTTTGGACGGCAACTTGGAGGCGGCGTTGCGTGGCGTGGTGATCGGCCCCTTGCCGGCGGGCATGCCGCAGCCGTTGACGGTGCTGCTTGAGCCTCGTAGTGCGGCCGAATGTGCTGCCGATTCGGGAGCGGGCCGTGCAGGATAGCAAACCGGAATCGTCGTTGCGGTCCCTGTTCCTGGAACGTTACAACGACTTCCGGACTCAGCTCAAGCGGCGGCTGGGGTCGGACGACCTGGCGCACGACGCCATGCAGGAAGCCTTTTTGAAGGTCAATGATCTACCTGCCAGTTCGTCGATCCAGCAGCCCGCGGCCTATCTGTTCCGTGTCGCCCTGAACATCGCCGAAGACCAGCGGCGCAGGGACTCCCGCTTGTTGACGGGCGTGGAGATCAGCGAATTGATCCACCTCACGGACGAGGCAGCGGACCCCGCGCGCATTGCGCAGGGCCGCAGTCAGGTCGGTGCTTTTCAGCGCGCGCTGCGTAAATTACCCGAACGCACGCAGCAGATGCTGCTGGCCGCGCGCGTGCACGAATTGCCTCACGCCGAGATTGCGCGGCGCTATGGGGTGTCGGAACGCATCGTCTCCAAAGAACTCAAGCGCGCGCTGGAACACTGTGCGCGGGAACTGCACGTGGCGGGTAACTGGGCGGGCAATGCAGCCGAGCCCGGCCAGACCTCGGGCCAGGACGAAGAACCATGGCGCTGACGATGATCATGCCCGGAAATAACAAGAACCAAGACGGCGCCGCGCGCGAAGCGCGGACCTGGCTACTGACGCTGACGTCGGGCCGCGCCACCGAGGCCGATGCCCAGGCGTTTCGCGATTGGCTGCGCGGTGATCCACGGCATCAGACTGCCTTTGACCAGCAAAAGCAGTTGTGGCACGACCTGGGGCCTGCTGTGTTGGAGGTGGCGGCGGAAAGCGCACGCAAGCGCGCGCGCCAGTCTGTCCTGACCGGGCGACGGGCGTTCCTGGGCGGTGCGTTGGCGGCGTCGGCGGCCTATCTGGCGTTCAAGCCTCCGCTGGGTCTGTGGCCCAGTCTGGATACGCTGGGCGCGGATTACTACACGGCGGCGGGCGAACAGCGGCGCGTGTCGCTGGCCAACGCGGTGGAGGTCGAAATGAATACGCTGACGCGCATCAACGTCAGCGCCGGCAACGACGGCTCGGTCATCGAGCTGGCCGAAGGGGAAGCCGAAATCCGCAGCGGAGCCACGGCCGCCGTGGTGGTGGCGGGCAAGGGCCGCATTACGGCCCGGGATGCCACGTTCAACCTGCGCTATATCGGCGGCGAGACCCGGCTGTGCTGCCTGTCTGGCGCGCTGCGTCTGGTGCACGCGCAAGGGGTGTTCGACGTGGTGGCCAACCGCGAGTTGCGCTACGACGATGCGCGAGTGATGCCGCCGGTTCGGGTCGACCCGGCGGTTGTGACCGCATGGCGCCAGGGTTGGCTGGTGTTCGAGCAACAGCCGTTGGCGCAGGTGGTGGACGAGCTGAACCGCTACCGGCGCGGACGCCTGGTGTTGATGAACGAACAACTGGGCAGGCGGCTGGTGCAGGCGCGCTTTTCATTGGCGCAGGTGGCTGATGCCGAACGCCTGATCCGCGACGCTTATGGCGCCCGTGTGACACATCTTCCCGCGGGTGTCGTCCTGCTGTCATAGAAGCGTTCCGCCCTGGCGTCTTGATGAATTATTTGTGACAGGGTTCTGGTCGGCATTTTTCCATCCGTCTGTCTTGTTCTAGGTGACGAACACGCGCGATTGGAACAAGGGATGGCGATCATGCAGGCAGGGATGTCGGAAATGGGCGGTAAGAGAAACACGGTGCGCACGCCAAGGCGCGGGCGCCCAAACTGGCGTCCGACGCCGCTGTCGCAGGCGGTGACGGCGTTGTTGATCGCCGGTAGCGCGACCGGCGCCGCGCAAGCGCAGTCGCGCGCTTTCAGCCCTGGCTGGTTTTCCGACAAGAATGCCGTGCAGTCCACCGCGCAACGCACGGGACGGATGCCGGATGGCAGCATGGCCGGCATCGGCAGCGCGGCGCGTCAGCAGGCGCAATCGCGTCAACAGTTGCAGCGTTCGCTGGACAACCTGAACCGCACGGCGGCGGCGGTGGCCGCGCAGCAGGCGGCGCAGGCGGCAGCGCGCGCGGCCGCGGCAGCCAACGGCGGGAGCGTGCCCGACGGCTTGGTGGAAGGCGGCTTGTGGGCTGCCGAGGGCGGTTTGGCGAAATGGGAAGGCGCCAAGGCGGCCACGCCCAGCGTCGAGAATGGCCGCCAGGTCGTGACCATCGAGCAGACGCAGTCGCGTGCGATCCTGAATTGGGACACGTTCAACGTGGGCCGCAACACGACCGTGCAATTCAAGCAAGGTGCGGACGACGCGGTGCTGAACCGCGTGGTGGGCGCATCGGCCAAGCCCAGCCAGATCCAGGGGGCGATCAAGGCCGACGGCACGGTGATGGTGGTGAACCAGAACGGCGTGATCTTCACTGGCACCAGCCAGGTGAATGTGCGCAATCTGGTGGCGGCGGCCGGCACGGTCACGGACGCGCAATTCCGCGACAAGGGGCTGTACGCCGACAATGGCGCGCAACCGACGTTCCAGGATGCGCTGGGCCGCGTCGAGGTGCAGGCGGGCGCCCAGATCCGGACGGCGACGCCGGCTACGTCCACCACGGGCGGCGGCTATGTGCTGCTGTTGGGCAAGGAAACGGCCAACGCGGGCACGATCGACACGCCGGGCGGCCAGGCGCTGCTGGCGGCCGGAGATAGTTTCGTCATCAAGCGCGGCCTGGGAACGTCGGGCAATCTCGTCTCCACGACCAAGGGCAACGAGGTCACGCCTTTGGGTACGCCGGGCCGGGTTGAGAATACCGGACTGATGCAGGCCGCCCTGGGCGACGTGACGCTGGCGGGCGGTGATGTGGTGCAGGGCGGGGTGGTGTTGTCCAGCACGTCGGTGGATACGCGCGGAACGGTGCACCTGAACGCATCGGGCGAGGGCGGCAGGATCACGCTGGCCGAGAACAGCACGACGGCCATCCTGCTGGACCGCAGTGGCGCGCTGGCGCTGGACAGTCAGCGGGACGGCTTGCGCGTGCCCGTCACGGCACAAACGGACTCGGCCCTGGTGGCTGCCGGCGCCGACCGGCGCGAGCTGTCGCGGGTGGAAATTGGTAGTTCCGGCACGGTGGATTTTGCGTCGGGGTCAATCACGCTGGCGACGGGCGGGCAGATTGCCGTGCGGGCAACCCAGCGCAGTCTGGTGCGCGACGGGGCGGTGCTGGACGTGGCGGGCGCGGTGGGCGTGCCCGTTGCCATGGAAAACAACAACGTCAAGATCAACGTCCAGGGCAATGAGCAGCGCGACGCGCCGATCAACCGGGACAGCGGCAAGCTCAACAGCAACGACGTCTGGGTGGACGCGCGGGATCTCGTCCTGGTGCCCGCAGGCACCAACGGCTATGCGACCGACCGCTGGTACACGGCGGGCGGCTTGCTGGAAGTCAGCGGTTATCTGGGCACGCAAGGGCACGCCATCAATGAATGGATGGCACAGGGCGGCAACGTGGAGTTCGCAGGCGGCGATGTCGTGACGCGCGCCGGTTCGTTGATCAACGTGTCGGGCGGCACGCTGGATGTGCAGGACGGCAAGATCCAGCAGACGTGGCTGCGTGGCGTGGACGGCAGGCTGTACGACGTGTCGCGCGCGCCCGGCGACCTGGCTTATACCGGGCTGTACAAAGGGTACGAGGCGCAAAGCGAACGCTGGGGCCAGACCCGTTATTTCTATAACCCGCTGATCGCGCCGCGTGAACGTTTCGAGACCGGCTACACGGTCGGCCGCGACGCGGGCCGCTTGGTCATTGGCACCAAGAGCGCGGTGCTGGAGGGCGAACTGGTCGGCCTGACCTATCAGGGAGACCGCCAGAACGCCGCCGCGCAAGCCGGCCTGGATGGCTATCAGCAGTCGCAACGGGCGGTGGCGCGTGGCGCGCAGCTGGTCGTGGGCACGTATACGCCTTATTACGCCAAGGCCACGGGCGCGCTGCAATATGCGCTGGGGCGGTCGGAAGACACGATCCAGCAGGTATTGCTGTCTGATCGCGTGGCGGCCATCGCGGCCGGCCTGGACTTGGGTACGGCGCTGCCCGAAGACCGCGCGGGCATCCTGCAATTGGACACGGCGCGGTTGAACGGCTTCGGGCTGGGCGCCGTCAAGATCGCCGCGAATGAGATTGCCGTGCAGTCCGACCTGGCCGTGACGCCTGGGGGGGACATCACGCTGTTCGCGAACAAGGTGGCGGTGGATGCGAACCTGACGGCGCGCGCCGGCAGCATTCGCTTGGGCAACGTGCTGAATCAGATCTCGCCGTCGGGCATGATCGATGCCAGTATCGGTGTTCCCGGCGAAGCGGCGACGCTGACGCTGAGTGCGCGCACCCGGCTGGATGCAACGGGGCTGTGGTCGAATCTGGCCATGTCGCCCGAGCAGATCAACGGCATGGCATATCTGAATGGCGGCACGGTGTCGCTGCGCGGCAGCGGTGATGTCCTGCTGGATGCCGGCAGCGTGATCGACGTCGGGTCCGGCGCGGCGCTGCGCGGCAAAGGCAAGGTGACGGGCGGCAAGGGCGGCAGCGTGACGGTGGAGACCGTTGCCGCGGGGACCGAGGCCGGGGGCCGGCTGGCCCTGGGCGCCGAGCTGCGCGGTTATGGCGTGGAGGGCGGCGGCACCCTGTCGGTGGCGGCAGGCAAGGTCGTGCTGGGAGACCGCCAGGCCGACGATGGCCAGGAGGTGCTGACGCTTGCGGCGCCGTTCTTCCAGCAAGGTTTTTCACGCTACGAAGTGACTGGACGCGATGGCTTGACCGTGGCGGAGGGGGCGCGCATTGAGGTGTTGATGCCGGTCTATCGGCCAGTGTCGGGCGCTGCCGGGCGGCCGTCTGGCACGGATCCGTCGGCCGCCATGGAAGTCTGGCTGCCGCCGGTCTATCAACATGATCCCGTTGCAGGGACCGTGACGCGCCGCAAGGGCGCCAGCCTGTCGTTGCAAGGCGGCCGCGCCATCTCGGCTGCTGGCCGTGAGGCCAATGCGGTATTGATGATTGGTCAGGACGCGCACGTCAGCGTGGACCCGGGGCAAGCGATCCAGTTGCGTGGCGAAGGACAGATCACGGTGCTGGGTGCGTTGACCGCGCCGGGTGGCAAGATCGATATCCGTCAGCTGCGTCTGGGCGAGATGGATATGGCCGAGTCCGGGGAGATCGCCGAAGGCATGGTGCACAACCGGTCGATCTGGATCGGAGAGCAGGCCGTGCTGAACGTGGCCGGCCAGGCGGAAACGGGGATGGATACGCAGGGCCGCCGCTACGGCGTGGCGGATGCGGGCGGCGTCATCGTGGTTGGCGGTGAGATCAATCACGACCGCGCGACGGCGACCTCCGCCGACGCCTATGTGATCGTGCGCCCGGGCGCCGTGCTGGACGCATCGGGCGCGGGAGCCACCGTGGATGTGAACGGGGTGGGCCCGGTGCAACTGAGCCGCGATGGCGGCCGCATTTCGCTCAGCTCGTATAACGGACTGCATCTGGATGGCACGTTCCTGGCGCGCGCAGGGGGCGCGAATGCGTCTGGCGGCACCCTGGATATCGCGCTGGAAACGCCGCTGTACCGAACCTGGGGCGAAGGCGTCGCAGGCGTGGACGTGCAGGTGCCGCGTGAACTGGTGTTGGCGGCAGGCGCGGGCAATGCCCTGGGCGCCGACCTGAAGCCCGGCGACGCGGCCGACGGCCTGCGTTACGGACAGACCCGCCTGGATGCCACGCGCTTGCTGGCCGGTGGCGGCTTCGACCATCTAGGGCTGCTGTCCAATGGCCTGATGTCTTTCGACGGCGACGTGGACATTGCCGTGGCGCAAAGCCTGCGTCTGTACGCGGGCGCATTCTCGCTGGCGCCAGGGGCGGACGTTCTGACGCGCGTGAACCTGGCGGCGTCGTATGTGCGCCTGTCGGGGCCGGGCAAGTACTACGCCACCAATGGCGTGCTGCGGCCGCGCGTGTTGTTCGGCGATGCGCCCGATGTCGGCGAAGGCGCGTTCACGGTGCGTGCCGGCAATCTGCTGGAGGTCGGCAACAGCCTGTCCTTCGGCACGCAAGGCACCATCAACCGCAGCGTGGGCGGCGCGCTGGCCGTCGCCCGAACCGGCTTTGACCAGGTGACGCTGGACAGCGGCGGCGATATGCGTTTTCTGGCGCAGAACGATAACGAGCCGCGCACGCGATTGTGGACGCGGGGGGATCTGGATCTGATCGCCGCGCAGCTGTATCCGACCACGGGTGCAGAGGCGGAACTGCTGGCGGGTTACACGCACAATCCCGCGTCTGGCATTTATTTCTACGATCCGGCGCGCAAGCTGCGAATCGCCCGCCACGACGGCGCATCCGCATCGATGCCCGCCATGCCTTATTCGGCGTTCGGCACGCTGCGTCTGGCGGCCGCCAACGTGGAGCAGGGCGGTGTGTTGCGCGCGCCGCTGGGCGTGATCGTGCTGGGTGATATGGGCGCATTGATGGGCACGGAGCGCCTGGCGTTGTTGCCGGGAAGCGTGACGTCCGTCAGTGGCGCCGGTCTGTTCATGCCATATGGCGGCACGACCGATGGCGTGTCGTACAAGTTCAACGGCGCAGAGGTGTCGTTGATGGGCGTGGGCGGCGGGCGGGGGGATGGCCAAGGCGCGTCGTTGCGCACGGGCATCACGCTGGGGTTCCGTGACGTGGACGCCTTGCCGGGATCGCTGCTGGACTTGTCCGGCGGCGGTGAATTGACGGGGGCGGGCTTTGTGTCTGGTCGTGGCGGCTCGACTGACGCGCGCTATTCCCCGTTGGTGCGGATGAATCCCACCGGCGGATTCACCTTGCCGGGCCTGGCCGGAAATCCGGTTTACGCCATCGTACCGGGGGCGCAGGCGGCATACGCACCGGTGGGTGGCGAGGCGGGCGCGTCGGCACCGGGCGTGGGGCAGCAAATCACGCTCGGCGCGGGCGTGCCCGGGCTGCCGGCGGGGACTTACACGTTGATGCCGTCGACCTATGCACTACTGCCCGGCGCGTTCCGCGTTGAAATCAATGGTGGTGCGACGGCGGGGGCGGGCACGACGCCGATGCGGATGCGCAACCAGTCATGGGCGGCCAGCGGCACACTGTCCACCGCAGGCACGGGCGTGGTGAATAGCCTGGCCAGCTCGGTGATTCTGACGTCGGCGGATGTGCTGCGCACCTACTCGCAATACAACGAGATGAGCTACGCCAGCTTTGTGCGGGCGGACGCCGTGACGCGCGGCGTGCCTCGCGCCATGTTGCCCGCCGACGCCCGCACCTTGCGCCTGGCGATTCATCCGGGCTCCCAGGATGGGCAATCGCTTAGCTTCGAGGGCTTGGCGGACTTCAAGGCGGCTCAGGGCGGCTTTGGCGGCACGGCGGCGGTGAGTGGCGGCAGCAACACGGTCGAGGTGCTGGCGCCGGGCCAGGCGCCCACGGCAGGTTTTTCGGGCGTGTCGATGCACGCGGATGCGTTAGCCGCGCTGGGCGCCAGCCGCCTGGTGATCGGCGCGCTGCCGGTGGTGATCTATGGGCAGGGCGGGCGCTTCTACACCTTCCAGGGCAGCGTCAATCGGGTAGTGCTGCGTGCGGGTGCGCAATTGACGGCGCCGGAGGTGTTGATCTCGTCTCAGGCGATCGAGATCGAAGCGGGCGCCGGCATATCGACGTTGGGCCGTGGTGCGCCGTCAGTGGATTCGACCAACGGCTATGCCTTCCAACCGGGTAGCGCGGGATTGCTGGCCGTATCCAATGGCCGCCTGGACGTGCTGGCGCCCGACGCGCAGGCCACGGGTGAAATCCGCATCGGCACGTGTGCCGCGCAGCCGTGCCAGGGCGTGACGCGCCTGTACTCCGAAGGCACGATCGCCGCCGCGACCAATGGCACCTTCGACTTGGGCGAACAGGTGCAGTACGGCACCCGCAATCTGGCGCTGGCGGTCGGGGCGGTGAACGTGGGGACAAGCGCTGCCTTGGAGCAAGCCGCCGCGCGCGGTGTTCTGCCCAATGGGTTGGCGCTGAATCAGGACATCCTGAGCCGTCTGTTGCGCGGCGATACCAGCGCTGGCGCCCCCGCGCTGGAAGTGTTGACGTTGACCGCGCGCGAGGCCATGAATTTCTATGGCACCGTGGCGCTGGACACGCGCGATCCCATCACGGGCAAGTACAGCCTGGCCACGCTGGCGTTGGGCACGCCGGCTATTTATGGATATGGGGATGCGGCCGACGAGGCCAGCATCCGTACGCAGAACCTGATCTGGAATGGCGCGACGCAGGCGCCGGGCTCGGTGGCCACGGGCGGCGCGGGCACGGGCAAGGGCGTGTTGCGCATCGATGCCGAACGGATCGAGTTTGGCTATGGGCAGGGCGCCCAGCCTAGCGGCCTGGATGACAACGCCAGGCTGACGCTGGGCTTTTCTACGGTGAACCTGAACGCCAGCGACCGCATCACGGCCAACCATCGCGGCAGCCTTGCCGTCTATGAATCGCAAGGCGCTTTCGATAGCGGCACGGGCTATGCGTACAGCGGTGGCAATCTCAATCTGAGCACGCCATTGCTGACGGGCCAGGCGGGTTCCGTCAACCGCATCACGGCGGGCGGTGATGTCCGTGTCATGGCCATGCCAGGCGCATCTGGCGTGCCGGCGGCCTCGGTACAGGACCTGGGCGCGGAACTGAGCCTGTCCGGCGCGAACGTTCGGGTCGACGGCTTGGTGGCGCTGCCCAGTGGCAAGCTGACGCTACAGGGGCGTGACAGCGTGCTGTTGTCGGGCGCGTCGCACGTGGATCTGTCTGGCCGCGCGATTGCGTTCAACGACGTGCTGCGCTACAGCTGGGGCGGCGACCTGACGCTGGAAAGCAGCCAGGGCAGCATTCGTCAAGAAGCCGGCGCGCTGATTGATCTGTCGGCGCAGCAGAACGATGCGGGCAGCCTGCGGGCAACGGCGCTGTCAGCTGGCGCTGGCGTGGTGGACTTGCAAGGCCGCATCGTGGGCACTAGCTCGGGCCACTACGACGCTGGCGGCACCGCCGTGCCCTACCGGGCGGGCAGCGTGGATATCCGTGCCCAGCACCTGGGAGCGCCCGGGGCGCTGAATGCGGATTTTGATGCGTTGAACCAGCGCTTGAACGATGGCGGACTGCTGGGCGCACGCAGCTTCCAGATCAAGCAGGGCAGTCTGACGGTGGGCAACGCGCTGCGTGCCAACGACATCAATCTGTCGATCGACGGCGGCAGCCTGACCGTGGCCGGCGTGGTGGACGCCAGCGGTGAGCGTGTGGGCCGCATCCGGCTGGCGGCGCGCGATGGGCTGACCCTGGCGTCAACCGCCGTGCTCGATGCGCACGGCACCGTGCTGCGCGTGGACAGCTATGGAAAGATCATCGACGCGCCCAACCGCGCCGTGGTGGAACTGAATTCCGGCCGGGGCACGCTGACCTTGGCCAGCGGTTCGCGCATCGACCTGCGCCACGGCACGTCGGCCACGCCGGGCACTGCGGCAGGACAGCATGATGGCGCGGCACGTGGCACGCTGGATCTGTTGGCGCCGCGTATCGACGCAACGGGCAATGCCGGGATCAATGGGGGGGACGTTGCCGGCTCCGCCGCTACCTACGGTGATATCGCGATTGACGCGCGCGGGCCGATCGTGATCGACGGCGCCAAGTCCATCGCACTTGTTGCCACGCAGCGGTACGACGATGCCCGACCGGGCGACCCGGCAGACCGGACCAGCGGCCGCGACTACCAGATCATCGATCAGGCCTACCTGGACGCGAAGCACCGCGACAGCACCACGTTCATGCGCCAGGCGCTTGCCAACGGCAATCTGATGGACGGCAAGTTGGCGGGCCTGAACAACGCAACGTATCGCGAGGTGTTCCACCTGCGGCCGGGCGTGGAAATCGTCAGCAAGACCGCCGATGGCGACCTGGTGGTGCAGGGCGATCTGGATCTGTCGCGCTATCGCTATGCGAGCGTGAATCCGCGCACGCCGATGACGTCTGCCTACGGCTCGGGCGAAGCCGGCGCATTGACGTTGCGCGCCAAGGGAAACCTGGACATCTACGGCAGCATCAACGACGGCTTCGCGCCGCCGCAGCCGACGCCGGACGACGAGAACGGCTGGATCCTGACGCCCGGCGCACAACCCTTTGGGGGTGATGTGGTGTTGCCGCGTGGCGGCGTGGTGCTGGCTGCGGGCACGGAGTTTCCGGGTGGCAAGACGCTGAACTATCCCTTGCCCTTGCAGGCGACGAAGCTGGCGGCAGGCACGCGCTTGCCGGTGGAGGCCGCGCTGGACCAGGTGCTGTCGTTGGCCGCGGGCACGGTGCTGTCGGGCGACGTGCGCGATACATCAGGCCAGCTGCTGTATGCCGCAGGCAGCGTCCTCAAGCAAGCGGTGGACTTGCCCGCCGGCACCCGTTTGGGCGCCGGCACGGTGTTGACCAGCGGCACGTCCATGATGGCGTTCACGTGGCCGGCAAACGTCGCTTTGCCCAATCTACACACCACGCAAGGCTATGAGCCCAACGTACTGCTGACGGGCAGCGACATCACGCTCAAGCAAGGCGCGTTCATTCCGTCGCAAACCAAGCTGGTGTTCCCGGAAGGCACCGACTATGTGGAACTGCGTCCTGGCACGGCCACGGATCAACGGCTGAACTGGGCGCTGGCGCAGATGCTGCCTGCCGGCAGCCAGTCGTGGTCCGTGCAGTTGGTGGCGGGCGCCGACCTGGATGCGGCCGATCCGCGCCGGGTTCTGCCGGGGCCGGCCGCGGGCAAGCTGACGCTGGCCGACAGCCACTACAACGCCAGCCTGGTGAAAGGCGCCAGTCTGGTTTGGGGCCCCGACGCGGAGCCTTCCGGCTTTGAACCGGGAACGCCGGTGCCGGATGATCTGGCATGGCTATGCGGGGTGATAGAAGGGCTGTGCGTGTCACCGCCCCGATGGGTCTGGGCCGAGGACAATTGGTGGGGCTACCCCGCAGGGACGCCGGTATCCGACGCCGAGCTGGATATCTGTACCGGCTTCGAGGGCCAGTGCGTCGAGAATCGCTTGTCGACCTCCGTCGTGACGCATACGCAGAATTTCAGCGTGCTGCGCACGGGCACGGGAGATCTGGATCTGGCCGCGGGCGGCGATATCAGTCTGATGTCGGCCTACGGCGTGTACACCGCAGGCACGCAGTCGGCAGGCGTCGGTAGTGCTTACCAACTGCCTCGTGGCCGTTTTGGCGCCACGGTTCTGGGCGACGCGCATTCGACGACGTATGAACCTTTCGTCACGCCAGGTTCGGGTTATCAGGCGTGGTATCCCGAAGCAGGCGGCAACTTCAGCTTGTATGCCGGCGGCGCGTTGCGCGGCGACGTGTGGGGCAAGACCTCGGGCGTCAATTTCGACGGCCGCGTGCTGGACCCCAGCGTGGGCGTGGGCAACTGGTTGTGGCGTCAAGGCACGGGCAGCGCCAACGGCGGCGATACGCCCACGGCGTGGTGGATCAACTTTGGCAGCTATACGCGCGCGCCTTCCGCCTTCAAGGACGACACGCCTTTGCTGGTGGGCTTCACGGGCTTTGGCGCGTTGGGCGGCGGCAATGTCAGCATGCGCGTGGACGGAGATGCCGGAAACATCGAATCCCGGGGATCAATCAGTAATCCGCGCAGCCAGGGCCTGATCGTGGCCGTGGGCAGCACGGGCCGCATCGCGGCCGACGGCAGCATGGCGCTGACGGGCGGCGGCGATATTGACATTCGGGTGGGCGGCGGCGTGAATCCCACGCAGAGCGCGCGCGGACTGGTGTCCTCGACCACCGGGCCGACGCCGTACTACGGCGAACCCGCTCTGGACTTGCAGGGCGCGCTGATCAATCTGCGTGGCCATGTGCAGTTGACGGGCGGCGCGGTTGGCGGGCTGAACCTGCGTTACGGCAACCAGGCCAATCAGCAGGACGGCCAGGACAGCCGCGGCTACGACCCCTATGTGTCCACGATGTCCAGCGCCACGGGCGGACTGGTGCTGATTCCTGGCGACTCGGTCATCCGCCTGGATACGCGGGGCGATCTGGTCGTAAGCGGGGCCAGCGATCCGGGCCGCGTCGCGTTGCAGAACAGCACGCCGTTCCGGCTGCGCGATGGCACGTTGCAGAATGGAGGCGGCTACAGCTGGTTCTCGATGTGGGCGGAGAATACCGCCATTGAACTGTCCAGCGCGGGCGGCAATCTGACGCCCAGCCGGCAGACCTCGCACAGCGCGCAAGGCTTGGCGGTGCAAACCGGGCGCAATACTTCAGCGTCGGACGCGCGGTATCTCTATCCGTCGATCCTGCGCGCAACCGCATACGACGGCAGTATTTATGCCGGTTTGTCGGCGGGGTACTTGAACAACGAGTCCTCGGGGCTGGGGTATTCGCTGTCGCTCGCGCCCGGCGCGCGCGGCCAACTTGAATTGCTGGCGGGTAATTCAATCTACGCGGGCGGCTACGCCATCAACCGGTCTGGAGCCGATCCGGCCAGCGTCGCCAACGTGCTGGCGCCGGCCTTCGCGGGATACGTCATGGCGGAAAGTTCCGTGGCTGCCTTGAGCAATCAAGGGGTCAACGGCCTGCCCGAGGCCCGCAATACCCACTTCCCCTTGTTCTATTTCAATGCCCCAACGGCAAGTGCGGCGGGTTCCAATCTGGTGACGCGCTTCTACGCTCGCGATGGCGATATCGTGGGCCTGCGCACTGGCGAGACGATGGCCATCGTCAAGGGTGAGAACACCGGGCAGACGTGGTACGAAGCGTCGGGACCGGTCTGGATGATCGCTGGCCGTGACATCGTGGCCTCGGGCACGCCAACGGGTACGCAGACCGCGGTTCCCAGCACCAATGGCTATGGCTTTGGAGGCGGGAGCGGCGAATCGGCAACGTCCACCGGCAATCTGTTCCTGCACCACGACGAACGGGATGTGTCCCGGGTGTCGGCGGGCCGCGACATTCTGTACAGCTCGTTCCAGGTAGCGGGTCCGGGCACGTTGGAAGTGTCGGCAGGCCGCCATGTGCTGATGGCCGACCGGGCATCGATCACGAGCTTGGGCGCGGTGTTGCCGGGTGACCGCCGCTTGGGCGCGTCGATTGCCGTGCAGGCGGGGGTGGGTGCCGACGGGCCGGACTACGCAGGCTTCCTGGCACGCTACCTGGACCGGGCCAAGGCGGCCGACCCCAGCCGTCCGCTGGTGGACCAAGGGCTGGCGTTCAAGACCTACGAGTCGGAGCTGTTGCTGTGGCTGACGCAGCGCTACGGTTTCGCCGGCAACACCGAGGACGCGCGTGCGTATTTCGCCGCATTGCCCGCCGAGCAGCAGCGCATCTTCGCGCGCCAGGTGTATTTTGCCGAGCTTCGGTCGGGCGGTCGCGAATACAACGACAAGACGCATCCGCGCAACGGCAGTTACCTGCGGGGCCGTCAAGCCATCGCGGCGTTGTTCCCGGATACCGCGCCGGACGCTTATCAAGGCGACATTACGCTGTACGGCGCGGCGGGCATCCGCAGCACCTTTGGCGGTGATATCCAGCTGATGACGCCGGGCGGCAAGCAGGTGTTTGGCGTGGAAGGGGTTGCACCGCCCGCCACCGCCGGCATCATCACGCAGGGCGAGGGCAACATCCAGTTGTATGCGCTGGGCAGCATCCTGCTGGGCCAAAGCCGCGTCATGACGACCTTTGGCGGCGGCATTACCGCCTGGTCGGCCGAAGGCGACATCAACGCGGGCCGGGGATCCAAGACCACGGTGCTGTACACGCCGCCCAAGCGTGTCTACGACGCGGTTGGCAACGTGACCTTGTCACCCAATGCGCCCAGCACTGGCGCGGGCATCGCGACGCTGGCGCCGTTGCCGGAAGTGCCGGCGGGCGATGTGGATCTGTACGCGCCGTTGGGCACCATCGACGCGGGCGAGGCCGGCATCCGGGTGTCGGGCAACGTGAACATCGCGGCCTTGCAGGTCGTGAACGCGGCCAATATCCAGGCGCAGGGCGACAGCAAGGGCGTGCCGGTGACGGCATCGGTCAATACCGGGGCGCTGTCTTCGGCCAGCGCGGCAGCGACTTCCGCGGTCAATGCGGCGCAGGACTCGGCGCAGCGTGCGCAGAGCCAGGCGCGGCAGAACCAGCCGTCGGTGATCAGTGTGCAGATCCTGGGGTTTGGCGAAGAGCCCATGGCGGGCGCCGCGGCGGCGCCGCAAGACAGTCCGTCAGCCACCGCGCCGAAGTACGACGCCGCCAGCGCCGTGCAGGTGTTGGGCGCGGGAGCGCTGGACGAGGCCGAGATGCGCAAGCTGAGTCCGCAAGAGAAGCGCAAGCTGACCATGTGAACGGCCATGACCGTTCGATGACGATGACAACGGACGGCGACGGCCGTCCGTTGTAACGCCGTCGTCACGCGGAAACACCGATATACGTAACTGTGTTCAACGCCCATCACTCAGGCCGGCTTTCGCCGGCCTTTTTCTTGCGCCGCGAAACGCTAGCGCCGTCATGTCCGTTGGCCAGAATCCCGGTATGGAATTCCCGTGCAGCTCCCCATCGCCCTTGGGCCGATTCTTTTTCATGAAGTTTTTCTTACAACGCGCGGTCTTCGGCTTCCCAGTACGTCTAGTAACAAGCAGAAGCTGTAGACGCGGGGTTGCGGGCTGAAACCGTAACGGGATTGTCGCGAAGCGCACTGCACGGAAGCTGCCGGTTCCAGACCGGCTTTCACACAAGGAACTGAGTGCATCGCTATGCATGATTTCGAAAGTAGGGGCAGCGCATTGCGCGCCATATTGCGCCGCGCGCCGCAAGCGTTGGTTCTGACCGCAGCCATCAATGCAGCGTGGGCGCAGGAGGCGCCCGCACCCGGGGCCGCGCCGGCCAATGCCGCGGCGGCCGGCGCCAACGACCGCCGCGTCAATATCAATGAATACATCGTGCGCGGCAACACCGTGCTGGAAGCGCGCGACATCGAGCGCGCCGTGTATCCCTATCTGGGACCCGACCGGACGCTGGCCGATATCGAATCCGCCCGCGAGGCCTTGCAGACCATCTATCAGGAACGCGGCTACCAGTCCGTCTATGTCGACCTGCCCGAGCAGCAGGTGGCCGACGGCATCGTATTCCTGCAAGTGTCCGAGACCAAGGTGGGGCGCGTGCGGGTGGTGGGCGCGCAGCACTATTCCCCGCTGGCGATCCGCGATGAAGTGCCGGCGCTGCAAGAAGGCCAGGTTCCCAACTTCAACCGCGCGCAGGCCGAGCTGACCAACCTGAACAAGGGCGCCAGCCGCCAGGTCGTGCCGCTGGTGAAGGAAGGCCGCATGCCGGGCACGATGGACGTGGACCTGAAGGTCGAGGACAAGAGCCCCTGGCACGCCAGCGTGGGCCTGAACAACGACTACAGCGCCGACACCTCGCGTCTGCGCAGCACCGCGTCACTGGGTTACGACAACTTGTGGCAGTTGGGCCATTCCTTCAACCTGACCTTCTTCACCGCGCCACAGGAAACCGACAACGCCAAGGTCTGGTCCGGGTCGTACTCCATGCCGCTGTCCAGCCGCTGGGGCTTGCAGTTCTCGGGCTACAAGAGCGATAGCAACGTGGCCACCATCGGCGGCACCAACGTGTTGGGCAAGGGCTACTCCTTTGGCCTGTCCGCCATCTACACGATGGACCCGCAAGGCGACTGGAGCAATTCGCTGTCCGTCGGCCTGGACTACAAGAAGTTCGACGAGGCTACCCGCTTCGGCAACAACGTAGATGAGATCCCGATCAAGTATCTGCCGTTCACGCTGGCCTACAACGGCTACCGCTATTCGGAGTCGTCGCAAAGCAGCCTGGGCCTGTCCGTCGTGGGCGCCAGCGGCTCGTTCTTCAACCAGGGCAGCGGCTGGAAGGAATTCGACGACAAGCGCTACCGCGCCAGCCCCAGCTTCGCCTTGCTGCGCGGTGACGGCACGCACACGCAAAACCTGTTTGGCGACTGGCAACTGGGCCTGCGCGGGTCATTCCAATTGGCCTCGGGTGCGTTGGTCTCCAACGAACAGTTCTCGGCCGGTGGCGCGACCAGCGTGCGCGGCTATCTGGCTGCCGAACGCACAGGCGACGACGGCGTCCTGGGCTCGGTGGAATGGCGCACGCCGTCGCTGGCGCGCTGGCTGGGAAGCAACGTCAACGAATGGCGCTTCTACGCCTTCGCAGACGCCGCCACGCTGCGCCTGCGCGACCCGCTACCCGAACAGCATTCCAGCTACTCGCTCGCCAGCGTCGGCCTGGGCACCCGCCTACAGGTGCTGGACTGGCTGTCGGGCTCGATGGACTGGGGCTATCCGCTCAAGGACGGCCCCAACACCCGCAAACACGATCCCCGTCTGAACTTCAGCGTACGCGCCAGCTTCTGAGCGCACGCGAAAACCGAACTGAGCTCACGCGATAACCGCATTTCCCCCGGAGTCCTAACCATGCAACGCTTATTGATGCTCCTACTGACCGTGCTGGCCGGCGTACTGCCGTCCGCCGCCAACGCCTGGTGGCAGCCCGACTGGCAGTACCGCAAGCAAATCACCGTCGACAGCACCGCGCAGGGCATGCCGCTGGGCGGCTCGGCCGGCCGCACGCCGCTGCTGGTGCGCCTGCACACCGGTAACTTCACCTTCGACGGCATCAACGAGAAGGGCGCCGACATCCGCTTTGTGGCGGCCGACGACCAGACCGTGCTGAACCATCAGTTGGAAGCCTTCGACCCCTTGCTGGGCATGGCGCTGGTGTGGGTGGATGTGCCCGAGGTGGCCGATGGCCAGCGTCAGGACATCTGGATGTACTACGGCAATCAGAAAGCCCCCGCGTCGGCCAATGGCCAGCTGACTTTCGATCCGAACTACACCTTGGTCTATCACTTTGACGGCGCCGCAGGTGCGCCGCCGCGTGACACCACCGCCTACAGCAACCACGGCCAGACCCCGACGGGCGCCGCAGTGGATGGCGTCATCGGCCGTGCCGCGCAGTTCGCGGGCGCAGCGCCCCTGATGCTGCCTGCCAGCCCCTCGCTGGCCATTCCCGCCGCGGGCGCCTTCACGTTCAGCGCCTGGGTCCGTGCCGACCAACCGGCCGGCGAACAACTGATCTACGCCCGCCGCGACGCCGGCAATGCCTTGTTGATTGGTATCAACCAGGGCGTTCCGTTCGTGGAAGTGAACGGCCAGCGCAGCCAGCCCGGCCAGCCGCTGACGCCGGCCGCCTGGCAACACGTGGCCGTGACGGCGGATGGCAGCCAAGTTCATCTGTACGTGAATGGCCGCGCCACCGCGTCGCTGGCCGCCAGCCTGCCGCCGCTTGCCACCACCGCTGCCCTGGGGGGCGACGTGCCCGCGCCGGTTGCGCCGCCGGCGCCTGCCGTCACGCCTGCCGCCGATGGTTCAGTCCCGGTTGAAGCGGCGCCTGCGCCGCACCCGGTCTACGCGCCGTTCGTGGGCGCCATCGATGAAGTCCGTTTGTCCAAGGTGGCGCGTCCCGCCGCCCTGATCTACGCCGATGCGTCGTCGCAGGGCGCGGAGTCCCGCCTGGTGGCCTACGGCGCCGACGAAGAGCAGTCGGGCTTCGGCTTCGGCGGCTTGGGCTTTCTGCTGAAAGCCGTGCCGATCGACGCCTGGGTCATCATCGGCGTGCTGGTGCTGATGATGGTGCAGTCCTGGATCATCATGATCAAGAAGAGCCGCAATGTGGCCCGCCTGGCGCGCGCCAACGAGATCTTCCGCGAGTCGTTCGCCACCGTTGGCCAACGTCTGGAATTGCTGGCCGACGACAAGGCGCTTGCCGCCAGGCTGGAACACGCCTCGCTGTGGCGCCTGTACCGCGTGGCCATCAACGAAATCCGCACGCGCCGCGCTCAAGGCGCCGACACGACCTCGATTTCGGCAGCCACCATTGAAGCGATCCGCGCGTCCATGGATGCCGTTCGCACCAAGGAAAACCAGGTACTGGGTTCCAAGTTGGGCTCGCTGTCCAACGCCATTGCCGGTGGCCCTTACATCGGCCTGCTAGGCACGGTGCTGGGCATCATGGTGGTGTTCCTGGGCACGGCCATGGCCGGCGACGTGAACATCAATGCCATCGCCCCGGGCATGGCCGCCGCCTTGCTGGCAACCGCCATGGGCCTGTTCGTCGCGATTCCGGCCCTGTTTGGCTACAACCGCCTGGTGTCGCGCAATAAGGAAGTCAGCGCCGACATGCGCGTGTTCGTTGACGAATTCGTCACGCGCCTGGCCGAAGTGCACGGCGAGACGCAGGCGCAGGAAGCCGCCCACCACCCCGCAATGCGTGCGCCCGCGGCCAGCCGCCCGGCCGTGCTTGCCCCGCAACCCGCCGAGGCATAAGGAGCATCCATGGCTTCCGTATCCGCATCCCAGGACGATGACGACGACGCACCCGTGGACGGCATCAACATCACGCCGCTGGTCGACGTGCTGATGGTCGTGCTGGTCATGTTCATTCTGACCGCCACCGCGCAGATCGCCGGCATCAAGGTCAATCTGCCCAAGGCCAGTTCCACCATGTCCTTGTCGCAGCCGAAGACCAAGGCGATCTCCGTCAACGACGCCGGCCAGGTTTTCCTGGACGCCTATCCGGTCACCTTGCCCGAGCTGGAAGACCGGCTGCGCACGGAGAAAGCGCTGAACCCCGACTTCCCGGTGATTGTGCGCGGCGATGCCGCCGTGCAGTACCAGAAGGTCGTGGAAGTGCTGGATCTGCTGCGCCGCCTGGAACTTGCCCAGGTCGGTCTGGTGACTGGTAAGCCGCAATAGGGGCCGGGACCAACGTCATGCCGCAACACGCATCCGATTCCTCGCGCGTCCCGCATTCGGCACGCCGCTGGCTGAAGCTGGCGGCCGTGGCGGTGGCGGTGGCCGTGGCCGCCTACGCGCTCTGGCGCTGGGCCAACGATATGTCCGGGGTCCGGCGCGATGCGCCCAAGGTCACGGCCATCATCCCGCTGCCGCCGCCTCCGCCGCCCCCGCCTGAACCCGAGAAGCCGCCGGAGCCCGAGCAGCCCAAGGAAGAACCCGTGGCCACGCCTGAACCCGAGCCGCAACCCACGCCCGAACCGCCCAAGCCGCAGGACGAAGCGCCTCCGCGTCCGGCCGACGACTTGGCCAACCCGATGCAGATCGATGGCGATGCGCAGGCTGGCAGCGACGCATTCAACATCGGCGCGGGGCAGGGCAAGGGCATGGCGGGCGGTGGTGGCGGTCGTGCGGGCAACGCGACCTATAGCCAGTACCTGGCCTATGCGCTGCAAAAGATCCTGCGCGAAGACGAGCGCACCCGCAATCTGACTTTCCGCCTGCAAGCCAACATCTGGCTGACGGCGGCCGGCCAGATCACGCGGGTGGAGCTGACTCGAGGCAGCGGCGACGCCGATGTCGATGCTCGCGTGGTCGCTGCCTTGCGCGCCGTACCGGGCCTGGATGAACGCCCGCCGGCCTCGGCCAACATGCCCATCCGCGCGTCGCTGACTGGCCGCCGGCCTTCTTGAATTTCCGAACAGACCTGATCCCGGAGTGACTACAGAATGAAGTTCGAACTAAACCGGTTGGCGGCATCGCTGGCGCTGGCCGCGGCGGGCGCCGTCGCGTTGCCGGCCCATAGCGCGCCCGCCCCGTCCGAGAACGCCACCATCAACCTGATCCGCCTGCTGGTGCAGCAAGGCGTGCTCAAGCCCGAACAAGCCGAGGCGCTGGTCGCCCAGGCCGAAGCCGAAGCCAAGTCCGCCCGTCAGGCAACGCCTGATCGCGGCGCTGTCGTGGCGCAGACGGGCGACGTGCGCGTGCCCTACATCCCGCAGACCGTGCGCGATCAGATTCGTGACGAGGTCAAGGCCGAAGTCATGGTGCAGGCCAAGGAAGAGAACTGGGCGCAGCCCAACACCTTTCCCGAGTGGGTGTCGCGCATCACGGTGGAAGGCGACGTCCGCGTGCGCGACGAATCGCGCTTCTACAACGGCGGCAACAGCAACGAAATCACGGATTTCGCCAAGCTCAACGCCAAGGGTCCTTACGACGTCAACACGAACACCAACGGCGGCTTCCCGCCGATGCTGAACACGCGCGAAGACCGTCGCAACCAGTTGCGCATCCGTGCCCGTCTGGGTGTGCGTGCCGAGATTTCGGAAGCCTGGTCGGCCGGCATTCGCCTGGCAACGGGCAGCGACGACAGCCCGGTGTCCACGTCTCAGACCCTGGGCGGCGGCATGGGCAAGAAGGACATCTGGCTGGACCAGGCCTACCTGACCTACCGCCCCGCCAAATGGGCCACCGTCACCGGCGGCCGTATTGGCAATCCGTTCGAGTCCACCGATACGCTGTTCTCCAACGATCTGAACTTCGACGGTATCGCCGCGATCTTCAAGCAGCCCTTGGAAGGCCGCGACGTTACCTTGTTCGGCACGCTGGGCGCATTCGCGACCGAGTACGCGAACAACGGTTGGAACTCGTCGTCGATGAGCGAAGGCGGCAGCGAGAACAAATGGCTGCTGGGCGCGCAGATTGGCGCCGACTGGAAGGTCAACAACCAGAACAGCCTGCGCGGCGCGCTGGCCTACTACCACTTCGACAACATCGCGGGCAAGCGCTCCAGCTCCTGCTCGCCGTGGGCGGGCGACGAAAACTGCGACACCGACTGGTCGCGTCCGGCCTTCATGCAGAAGGGCAACACGCTGTTCCTGTTGCGCAACATCGCGCCCAATCCGCTCAATCCGGCGGACACGCCGCAGCCGCAGTATGTAGGCCTGGCGTCCAAGTTCGATCTGCTGGACCTGAACCTGCGCTGGGACACCCGCGTGTTCGACGGCCTGGGCCTGCGCCTGAACGGTAACTACATCCGCAACCTGGCTTACAGCAAGAGCAAGATGGCAAGCCGTTCGCAGGGCTACATCGTCAACAACTTTGACGGCAATGGCGACATCGAAAGCGGCCCCAACGCCTGGATGTTGCAAGCCACGCTGGGCCGTTCTTTCGACCTGAAGGAAAAGGGCGACTGGCTGGCCTTCGTTGGCTACAAGTACATCCAGCCGGATGCGCTGCCCGATGCGTTCAATGATTCGTCGTTCCACCAGGGCGGCACCAATGCGCGCGGCTACTACATCGGCGCCAGCTACGCCTTCGAGAAGAACGTCTACGGCGTCTTCCGGTGGATGAGCACCAAGGAGATCTACGGCCCTCCCTTGGCCATCGACACGATGCAGTTTGAAATCAACGCCAGGTTCTGAGGTCATGGACATGCACATCGTATGGGATGAATCCCGCCACTCGCCCGCCATGGGACGCGGCCGGCGGTTCGCCGCCGCCGTGGCCTTGTGCGCGGCCGGGCTGAGCCTGACCGGCGGCGCGCAGGCCGAAAGCATGGAAGAGCGCCTGCGCGCCCAGTTGCGCAGCACCACGCAGCAGTTGCAGCAATTGCAAAGCGAGCAGGCGCAGGTCAACGCCGCCAAGGCGGCGGCCGAAGCGCAACGCGATGCCGCGCAGAAAGAGCTGGAGTCGCTGCGCGCACAACTGGCCAAGAGCCGTGGGCAGGCCGAGAAATTGGCCGAGCAGCAGGGCGCGGTGATGGAAAGCGCCCAGGCGCAGGTCGCCGCCACCCATGCGCAACTGGGCAAGTTCAAGGGCGCCTATGACGAGCTCTTGACCCTGTCGCGCGCCAAGGAGGCGGAACGCCAGACGCTGGCCCGCAACCTGGCCCAGCGCGATGAGGAAGTCAAAGTGTGCGTGGCCAAGAACCGTGACATGTACGAGGCCGGCAAGGAAATTCTCAACGCCTATGAACGCATCAGCACGGGTGACGTTCTGGCGTTGAAGCAGCCTTTCGCGGGCAAGGCGCGCGTGAAGTTCGAGGAACAGGCGCAAGCGTATGGCGACAAGCTGTACGACGCCCAGGTGCCCCGGAGTCAAGCTGCTGCAACGTCCAATCCGTAATCTGTCCCTGATTGCCCCTTTTCTTTATCCAGGAAATACCGAAATGACCGAAACCAGCCTGATTCTTGACGTGAACGCCGAGCGCCTGCAAACGCTGCTGCAATCCGTGGGCTACCGCGTGACCCTGTCCGAACAGAACGGCATGGTCCAGCTGTTGAGCGCCAGCCAGGGCGTGGGCTTTGCCGCGCGCATGGGCAATCCGGCTCAGCAGGAAGGCCACTATCTGGACTACACATTGAGTTGCGCGCTGCGCGTGCAAGGCGAACTGCCGGCCGGCCTGGCGGATCGCTGGAACGTGGAAAAGCGTTTCGCCCGCCTGTCGGTGCAAGGCGTGTTCCTGGTGCTGGAGCTGGACGTGATCGTGGCTGGCGGCGTGTCGGAGAACTATCTGCGCGCCACCACCGAGTTGTGGGACCGCCTGTTGCAGGAATTCCTGCTGTTCCTGCGCGCCAATGCGTCGGCCCAGGACGCCGCCGAGGCCGCCCCGGACGCGCAGGACGCGCAGGACGCCGACACTGAAATCACTGAAACCGCCGAGACGACGGCTACCGCGTAACGTGCCCCGCAGGGTGCCGCCGGATGCTTGCGCGTGCGGCGGCGCCCTGATGCCATGCAGAGGTTCCACCATGACCAAGACCCTGACCTCCTCCAACCGGCTGCGCCTGACCGCGGCGGTTCTGCTGATTGCCGTACTGGCTGGCGCCGTCGCGCTGATGCGCGGCAAAGATGCCCAAAGCAGTGAAACCACCACCGCCAAAACGGTGGCTTCCGCGGCTCCCGCCAGCACGGGCGTCACGACGACCGCAGGTACGCCCGCCACGGCGCCGGCCAGCCGGCCTCCCGCCATTGCCACGCTGGGCGCCGTGCAAGTCGACCGCGATGAACTGCTGCGCCAGTTGCAGGCAATGCCGCCGCAGGCGCGTGAACAGTTGAAGGACAACCGGGCGGGAATCGACCAATGGCTGCGTGCCAGATTGGCCGAGAAGGCGCTGATCGAGCAGGCGCGCGCGCAGGGTTGGCAGGACAAGCCGGAGCTCAAACGCGCGTTCCAGGCGGCGCAGGAAAGGATCGTGCTGCAAAGCTATCTGGAATCCGTCAGCCGGGCGCCCGATGACTATCCGGCGCAGGCCGATCTGCAAGCCGCCTATGAACGCGCCAAGCCGCAGTTGGCGGTTGCCGCGCAGTACCGGGTCAGCCAGATCTATCTGCCGGCCGCATTGGGGGATGCCGATGCCGTGGCGGCGGCCCGCAAGCAGGCGCAAGATCTGGTCAAGCGGGCGCAAGCGCCCAAAGCTGATTTCGCCGCACTGGCGCAGAATTTCTCGCGCGATGACACCACGCGCGCACAAGGCGGCGACATCGGCTTTGTGCCGCTGGCGCAGCTGATGCCGGAAATGCGCCCGGTGATCGAGCAGATGAAGGAAGGTGACGTATCGGCCCCGGTGCAGTCGGCGGCGGGATTCCACATTCTGAAGCTGTCCGGCTTTCATCCGGCCAGCGTCACGCCGTTTGATCAGGTGAAGGAAGAGCTGCGCGCCGCGCTACGCTCCCAACGTCAGGAATTGGCCGCGCGGGCCTATCTGGAGGGCTTATTGAATGCCGGTACCGTCAGCATCGATGGCGCGGCCCTCAATGCCGCGTTTGAACAAAGCGCAGCCAACCAAGCGGCCAAGCCGGCCGTCGCCCGCGCACCGTGACACTACGGCGCCGCAGGCGGCAAGTGCCATCAACCGGGCGCTGGATGCGCGCCTGAAGGGGGCGTTGGGCAATGCCCAGCCGCCCGCCAGCCTGCAATGCACGGCGGCATTGCTGCAAGCCCTGCGCCAGACCTATCCCGACGAGTTGGGGCGCTGGTTTCCGCTGGTGCCCGAACAGGCGCCGGCCCGCGCCAGGGATCCGTCGCGCGACCTGGGGTTGGACTTGTCCGACTTGCGCGTGCTGTACCGGGCGCTGCGGGTGACGTGGTTGGCCGAACAGGTGTTCGGCGACCGCGAACAGGCGCATCAATGGCTGCGCAGCCCCAAGCGGCGGCTGCATGGACGGGTGCCTTTGCTGCTGTGCCAGCACGGACGATATGCCGCGATGATCGAACAATGGCTGGTCAACATCGATGAAGGAAATGGTCCATGATTGCGCTCTGGCGCTTGAGCAACAGCCAGGATCTGCAACCGCGCGCCCGGCCCGCGGGCCGCTGGCATGGCGCGGGTGCGCCGGTGGTGGTGCTGGACGCGAATCCGACTGCGGCCGTGTTCGCGCGGCTGGCCTTGTCGGAAGTGGCGCATCCGCGGGCCTTGCCTAGCCATTACTTCCTGCTGGAGGTGATGGCGCCGGATCACACCGTCAGCGACGCCGACCCGCCCTTGCATTGGGAAACCGATCTGCCCGCCACCCGGGGGATCGGCAATGCCTGGCTGGCTCGCGGCGACACGCTGTTGCTGCGGGTGCCGTCGGCCGCGGGCGGTTTTCAGTACCTGCTGAACGCCGCTCACCCGCAATTGTCGCAATGCCAGATCGTGTCGTCCGTGGCCTATCCCTACGCGCCGCACCTGGCGGGGATCTCCGATGCGGTGCTGGACGGCGCGGGGTGGCTGGTCGCCGCGGGAGGCGAGGGCGCGCGGGACTAGAATGATGCCCATCCGGCGCTGCGCCGGAGTGCAACCCTAGTTCCTGTCAGGAGCCCGCCGTATGACTGCCATCTCCGCTGCCCCCGTGCCGGGCGCAGCGTTGCCCGCCTACACCGTGCAGGTGGACATCGTTTCCATTCAGTCCCAAGTCGTCTATGGCTATGTGGGCAACAACGCCGCCATGCCGATTTTCCGTCGCGCGGGTTTGCGCGCCATCGCGGTACCCACCGTCATTCTGAGCAATACGCCGCACTACCCGACGCTGCATGGCGGTGCCGTGCCGCTGGATTGGTTTGAAGGCCTGCTACGCGGGTTGGATGAACGCGGGGTGACCAAGGTGGCGCGGGCCGTCGTCTGCGGCTACCTGGGCCAGCCTGGCCAGGCGGATCTGCTGGCGCGCTGGCTGCCGGCGTTGCGCGCCGCCCGTCCGGACTTGCGCGTGCACATTGATCCGGTGATGGGCGATCGCAACGACGGTCTGTACGTGGACGCTGGCCTGGTGGCTCAATACCGCGATCTGCTGGTGCCGCTGGCCGACGGCATGACGCCGAACCACTTTGAACTGGAACTGCTGGTGGGCCGCCCGTTGACGTCCATTGATGACGTGGTGGCGGCGGCACGCGAGCTGATCGCACAGGGGCCGGATTGGATCGTCGTGACCAGCGCCGCGCCGATGGCCGCCGCGCCCGGCACCTTGCAACTGGTCGTGGTGACGGGTGACAAGGCCAGCGTGGTGACCCACCCCGAGATCGCCATCCCACCCTCGGTGCATGGCACCGGCGACGTGTTCATGGCCAGCGTGACGGCCCGGCTGCTGACGGGGCAAGACCTGCCTGAAGCCGTGCGCGAGGCCGCCGCCCAAGTGACGGCGACCCTGGAGCGCACGCGCGAACTGGCCTGGGAAGAACTGGCGGTGGAAGACTAGGCGGGGCACTGATCGGGCTGCCAGGCCCGCCCATGGCATGCCCGATCAGTACGTCTTGTACGGCAGGAACTTTCCGCTCATCACGATCTGCACGCGGTCGCCCTTGGGGTCCGCTTCGCGCGACAAATCCATCTTGAAGTCGATGGCGCTCATGATGCCGTCACCGAACTCTTCGTTGATCAGCGCTTTGAACGTGGTGCCGTAGACATTGATCAATTCATAGAAGCGGTAGATCAGCGGATCGGTGGGCACGGAGGTGGGCAGGGACCCTTTGTAGGGCACGACTTGCAGCTGCACAACGGCGTCGTCGGGCAGATCCAGCACGCGCGCGGCGGCCTGTGCCTGCGCTTCAGTCAGCGTCATCTGGCCCAGCAGCGCGGCCGTGGTCCATTCCTTGCTTTGGCCAACCGCTTCCGCGATGGCGGTCCAGGTCAGTTTCTTTTCCAACTTGCGGGTAACGATCAGTTCGGTGACTTCAGCGCGGGACATCATGATGGAATTCACTCCTCGTTGGCGATATCGTTGCGGGGACAGCACGTAGGATGGGTGAAGCGCGGCACTATCGTCCCAAGCAATCCATAACCAAGCGCGCGCAACCCATCATGCCGCCAAGTCACCCACGCGCCCCCTACGGCACCAGCGACAACCCCACGCGGAACTGTGATTCATTGCGCTGGTTATATCCCAGCAGCGTTTCCCCATACCCATTGAAGTACTGCAAGTGCAAATACCCGTTCATGTTCAGCCACGTGCGCTGCAAGGGCCACGCGAAGTCCAGCTGAGTCGTGCGGCGCTTTTGGTCGCCCTGGCGGTACATGGCCGAGACGACCGCGCCGTTGTCCTGGGCCCAGCGCAATTGCCAGTCGACGTGGCCAGCGTAGTCGGCGTAGTCGCGGTTTTCGTCAGCGACGCCGAAGTAGGCCTTGACCTTGGGGGCGAAGGTCAACGTGCTGCCGCTGTCCAGACGGTAGTGAAAGCGCGGCTCGATGTAGCCGTCGTTCACCGACCGGGAATCTTCGCCGTCCTTGCCGTTGGAATTGTGTTCGACGCCCGTGTTCATGCCAAAGCGCCAGTTCTGGTTGGCGGACTGCCAGATACTGTCCGATAGCCAGAAGGCGCTGGGGTTGAAGGTGGTGTCGATGAAGGGCATGGAGTCGCCCTGCAAGTCCCACAACGAAGTTTGGGTGTAGGCCAGGTAGAAGTTCTCGCCCCAGGTTGCCGGGCGGCCGCCGCTGGGGCTGAAGAGCCGGTACTTGGCGCTGATCTGGAAGCGGGCGGTGGTTTGGCCGCGAGTGCCAATGTCGAAGTACACGGGCTTGTACTCCGAGATCGAACTGCGGAAGCGGTCGAACGCCGTTTGCTGGGCCACCGTGGGCACGACGGCCGAATCGGGCGAGGGGCCGCCTTCGGGCGATGCGCCGACGGCGGTGACGGCGGCCACGGGCACGGGTTCGCCGCTGCGTGCGTCCACCACGGGGCCTTGGGCGGGCGTGCTGGCCAGCGTGCCGCTGTCACGGCCGGTGGCGTCCAGCGCCATCATCGAAGGTTGCCCTTCGATGGATACGGCTTGCAGGCCGCGCGCCGTGCTGGGCACGACGGCAGTCCACGCCATGCGCGCGAAGTTGTTGACGGGCACGCTGTAGCTGGCCCGGTCGCCGACCAGCTTGGCCAGGCTACGCACGATCTGGCCGTCCTGGCTGCGCCATTGCAGCACCAGTTCGGGCGGCGCTTGCCAGTTGGCGCGCGCGCTGTCTTCGTTGAAATACACCGCTTCGATCGTGACCGTTTCGCCGGGGGCGGCGGACGGGCGGTCCAGGCGATACGACACGCCTGCGGCGGCGGAGCCGGCTGCACCCAGGGCAATCACGGCCACAAGGGCGCGCATGGCGAAAAGGGACGGTGTGTGACGGTGTAGGGGCATGGCGCGCGATGTTTTTTTGTGACGAGGCAATGTAGCATCGCGCGCCGAAACTGTTTGTAAGGCAGGCTTATCGGATGTAGGACGTGTAATAAATAGGTGTTACTCAGGATGTCGGAACGGCGCGGCGTTGCCTGTTGCGCAGCGTTCTTGCGACAAGGCCCCGCGCATTGTCGACAATGCGCGGGGCCTTGGAGGCCTGCGTGCCCGACCGGGCTGGCGCGGGCTTGGGTACGGGCTTAGGTGCTTACTCGCCGAACTTGATGCCTTGCGCCAGCGGCAGGTTGCGCGAGTAATTGATGGTGTTGGTCGCGCGGCGCATGTAATTGCGCCAGGCGTCCGAACCCGACTCGCGGCCGCCGCCGGTTTCCTTTTCGCCACCGAAGGCGCCGCCGATTTCCGCGCCCGAGGTGCCGATGTTGACGTTGGCGATGCCGCAGTCCGAACCCGAGGCCGACAGGAAGGTCTCGGCTTCACGCAGATCATTGGTGAAGATGGCTGATGACAGGCCTTGCGGCACGCCATTTTGCAGGGCAAGTGCGTCGCCGAACTCCTTGTAGCGCATCACGTACAGGATGGGCGCGAAGGTTTCATGGCAGACCACGTCGGTCTGGCCGGGCATTTCGGCAATCGCCGGGCGCACGTACCAGGCGTTGGGGTAGTCATCGGCCAGGACCCGTTCGCCGCCCGTGACCTTGCCGCCTTGTTCGCGCGCGGCTTTCAGGGCCTCTTGCATGGCGTCGAAGGACACGCGGTCAATCAGCGGGCCGACGAGGTTGCCGCTGTCCAGCGGGTTGCCGATCGGCGCGCTGGCGTAGGCCTTGTGCAGGCGCTGGACCAGCGCGTCCGCCACGCTTTCGTGCACGATCAGGCGGCGCGTGGTGGTGCAGCGCTGGCCGGCCGTGCCGATGGCGCCGAACACGATGCCGCGCGCGGCCATGTCCAGGTCGGCGGTGGGGCCGACGATGATGGCGTTGTTGCCGCCCAGTTCCAGCAGCACGCGACCAAAGCGTTGCGCCACGCGCGGGCCGACCTGGCGGCCCATGCGGGTCGAACCCGTGGCCGACACCAGCGCCACTGCATGCGAATCCACCAATGCTTCGCCGACTTCACGGCCGCCGATCAGCACTTCGGACAGGCCGGCAGGCGCGTCGCCGAAACGTTGCACGGCCTGAGCGAACAGGGCTTGGCAGGCCAACGCCGTCAACGGGGTTTTCTCGGACGGCTTCCACACCACGGCGTTGCCGCAGACGATCGCCAGCGCCGCATTCCACGACCACACGGCCACGGGGAAGTTGAAGGCGCTGATGATGCCGATGACGCCCAGCGGGTGCCAGGTTTCCATCATGCGGTGGCCGGGGCGTTCGGAAGCGATGGTCAGACCGTACAACTGGCGCGACAGGCCGACGGCGAAGTCGCAGATGTCGATCATTTCCTGCACTTCGCCTTCGCCTTCCGCCACGATCTTGCCGGCTTCAAGGCTGACCAGACGGCCGAGCGCGGTCTTGTTCTCGCGCAGCGTCTCGCCCAGCAGACGGATCAGCTCCCCCCGGCGCGGGGCCGGCACATCGCGCCAGGCCAGGCTGGCCTGGCGGGCGCGGGTGATGGCCGAATGGGCCTGCGCCACCGTGTGTTCATGCACCTGGGCCAGTTCAGCGCCGTCGATCGGGCTGCGTGCGGTCAACGTGCCGCCGGTAAGCGTGTCGGGGTTCAGGCCGAGCGCGCGCAGGATGTCTTGGGGGGTGTCCATGCCGGTTCCTTGGATTGCCAGCGAAGCCGTGTCTTCGCTTAAGGGTTATGCCTAAGTGGCGATTCTGGAAAAAAATTTACTATACGAAACTCCAGCGTGAATTGCGAAACTTTTTTTCTAAACCGGCTTAAGCTCCGCTTCCTTTCCCGAAGCGCCCCTGGCCGGCACGGAAAACCTCTTTCGGGGTGCATCAGTGGCAGACGCTTTACTGGATGTCCAGGCAGTCACCAAGACCTACCAGCGCGACGGGCAGCCGCCGCATCGGGCGCTGGATGGTGTCGACTGCCAGTTGAACCGGGGTGAAGTCATGGTGGTGGTCGGGCCGTCTGGTTCGGGCAAGAGCACCTTGCTGCGCACGCTGAACGGCCTGGAAAGCATCGACAGCGGCACGATCCGCGTGGACGGCGTGTCACTCACGGACCCCGCCACCGACGTCAACCGCTGGCGCACCGAAATCGGCATGGTGTTCCAGCACTTCAACCTGTTCCAACACCGTACTGCGCTGGACAACGTCGCGCTACCCCAACGTGTGGTCCGTGGCCGCAGCCGCGCCGATGCCGAACGCTATGCCCGCGACCTGCTGGGCCGCGTGGGCATGGCGGATTTCGGCCAACGCTATCCCAGTCAATTATCCGGCGGCCAGCAGCAGCGCGTGGCCATCGCCCGCGCGCTGGCGATGGACCCCAAATTGATGCTGTTCGACGAAGCCACGTCCGCGCTGGATCCGGAAACCGTCGGCGGCATCCTGGAACTGATGCGCGGGCTGGCCCGCGACGGCATGACCATGGCGGTCGTCACCCACGAAATGGGTTTCGCGCGCGATGTCGGCGATCGGGCCTTGTTCATGGATGCGGGCCGCATCGTCGAAATGGGCACGCCCGACGAGGTATTCGTGCACCCCAAGGAAGCGCGCACCCGCGCGTTCCTGGACAAGATTCTGTAGTCCAAGCAGTAGTAGGTATCAGAAGCACCACGCAGCACCATGCACCACCACGCAGCAACAGGAAGGGCGTTCGCGCGTGCGCGGCGCCAGGCGGTAAGGAGGCCGGTCCCGCTAATCCGGGCGCTGCCGGCCATGACGCAACACGATGCCCGGAATGAAAAGGTTTCATCCACCTCTAGGGGATATTGAAATGCTGAAAATCAAACAATGGCTAGGCGTGGCGGGCGTTGCCCTGGCGGCCGCCACCGTGGCGTTGCCCGCGCAAGCCGACGAATTGGGCGACATCATCAAGCGCGGGGAATTGCGCGTGGCGGTGCAGACTTCCGGCCCGCTGATGAGCTTCATGGACAAGACCGGCAATCGCACCGGCCTGGCCGTGGAAGTGGCCAAACGCATGGCCGACGACCTGGGCGTGAAGCTGGTCTTGCAGGACTATGAATGGAAGGGTTTGCTGCCGGCGCTGCTGTCGGGCAAGGCGGACATGGTGGCCGCCGACATGACACCCACGCCGCAACGCGCGGCGCAGGTCCTGTTCTCGGCCCCGATGTTCTACGCCGAAACCGTGGCGGTCGTGCCCAAGGATTCGCCGTACAAGTCGTACGAAGAACTGGACAAGGCAGGTGTCAACGTCGGCGTGCTTGGCGCCAGCACCTACGCGGAAGTGGGCAAGAAGATGTTGCCCAAGGCCACGATGAAAGAGTTCTCGGGCGGTAGCGCCCCGGTTGGGCAGGCGCTGTCCAGCGGCCGTCTGGACGCCGGCATCATGTCCATGTCCACCGCCAACCAGTTCCTGGTGGACTTCGGCAACCTGCGCGTGTTGGACGGTGTGATGGTGCGCGAGCCGCTGGCGTTTGCCGTCGGCCCCAACGCCTTCCGCCTGAAGTTCTGGCTGGATAACTGGCAGACCCTGAAGACGGCCGACAACACGCTGCCCGAACAGGTGAAGTACTGGTATTCCACCGATTGGAAGAAAGACCACTAAGCGAAGACGGGACCGCCCATGGACTGGCTGATCGATTACTACAACTGGCGCATCGTCAGCCAGTACACGGGCCAATTCGCCACCGGCCTGGCCAACACGCTGATCGCGGCGGGCGCAAGCCTGGTGCTGTCCGTGCTGGCCGGCGTGCCGCTGGCCTTGCTGCACATGTCGCGCCGCGCCGCCGTCTGGCGTCCCGTGGCCGGCTACGTGCAATTCATCCGCTCCACACCGTTGCTGGTGCAGATCTATCTGGTCTATTACGCGGTGCCCATGCTGATTCCGGGCGCCAAAGGCTGGAGCGAGATGGTGCTGGGCATTCTTGCCATGACCCTGCACCACGCCGCCTACATGAGCGAGATCATCCGCGTGGGCATTGAATCCGTGCCGCGCGGCCAGATCGAAGGCGCCAAGGCTTGCGGCATGAACTATCAGCAGCGCTTGCGCTACGTCGTGCTGCCACAGGCTTTCGTCAACACGCTGCCGCCCTTGCTGGGGCAAACCGCCGTGCTGATCAAGGACACCTCGCTGCTATCGCTGATCACCGTGTTTGAACTGGTCGCTGCCGGCGTGCAGATGAATAGCGACCGCATCGTGCCCAACGAAAGCTTCCTGACCATCGCCGCGGGTTATCTGCTGATCTACGGCGTCATGCTGTTGTTGTCCCGAGGCGTCAGCCTTTGGCTGGCGGGTCCCGCCTGGAACGCGAGGTAAGCATGCTGGATTCCTATCTTTCCACCGCCGGCGTCGTGCTGCCCTTCTTGTTGAAGGGCTTCTGGGAAACGCTGAAGATCTCGTTTGTGGCCATCATCGCCGGATCGCTGCTGGGTTTCGTGATCGGCGTGATCCGCAGCTACCGCATTCGCGGCATCCATCAATTGCTGGGCCTGTACATCCACGTCCTGCGCGGCACGCCGTTCCTGGTGCAGCTCTACATCTTCTACTTCGTGCTGCCCAGTTCCGGCATTGAATGGCTGCATTGGGACTCCGGCACGGCGGCCTTCGTGTCGCTGTCCGTCTATACGTCCTGCTATGTCGCTGAAATCGTCATGGGCGCCATTCAGTCCGTGCCCCGCGGCCAGACCGAAGGGGCCATGACGCTGGGCCTGCGCCCCCTGCAAATCCTGCGGTTGGTCATCCTGCCGCAGGCCATGCGCTTGATCGTGCAGCCCATGAGCGGCGTCTACGTCATGCTGATCAAAAGCACGGCCATTCTGTCGGTGGTCGGCATCACGGAACTGACCCGGCAAGGTGAAGTGTTCATCATCACGTTCCCGGCCAAGTCCCTGTTCATCTACGGCATGATCGCCGTCATCTATTTCCTTTACTGCTACCCGCTATTGCGTCTGGCCAATTGGCTGGAAAAGCGCCTGACGGGCGGCTTGCAGGGCGCAAGCCTGCACTGACACGGACCCCATCGGCATGGCCTCCGAGTACATCGATACCTATTACAAGCGCACGCTGTCTGACAGCGAGACCTACTATCCGCCGCTGGCGGGTGTGTCCAGCACCGACGTTTGCGTGATCGGTGGAGGGCTGGCGGGTTTGTCCACCGCCCTGGAATTGGCCCGCCGTGGGCGCAACGTCACCTTGCTTGAAGGCAGGCGCATCGCATGGGGGGCGTCCGGCCGCAACGGCGGCTCGGTCTCGCCCGCGTTCTCGGCCGGCGCAGACGCCATCAGGAAGCACGTGGACGAAGACCACTATCGGCAGTTGTACCGGCTGTCGATGGAAGGCGTGGAAATCATCCGCGACAACATCCGCAGCCTGGCCATCACCGACGCGCACCAGGTGGACGGCCGGCTGCGCGTGGTGCGTTACGAAGCCACGGACTCCTTGAACCAGTGGTGCGATGCCCAGCGCCGCGATTTTGGCCGCGACGTGCGTTTCCTGACCCGCAGCCAAGTGCGTGAACGCCTGGTCTCCGACGTCTACCACCAAGGCGTCGAGGACCCCAGCTCGTTCCATTTCCATCCGCTGAACTACGCCCGCGCGCTGGCCCGGGAGTGTGTACGCCTGGGCGTACGCATCCACGAAGATTCGCCCGTCACCGGTGTCACGCTGACAGGCGCGGTCAAGCACCTGAAAACAGAGCGAGGCCAGATCGACGCCCGTACCGTCGTGCTGGCAACCGGCGGCTACACGGGCAATGTCGTGCCGGCGTTGCGCCGGGCGATGTTGCCGATCGCCACCTACATCATGCTGACCGAGCCGCTGGGCGACCGCGTGCGGGAGGCCATCCGCAGCACGGCGGCCATCGGCGACGACCGCCGCGCTGGCAACTATTACCGGGTACTGGATGGCGGCCGCATCGGCTGGGGCAGTAGAATCACCACCCGTGTCGACGACCCTCCCGATCTGGCCGAGTCCTTGCGCCGCGAATTGCTGTCCGTTTACCCCCAATTGCAGGGGCTGCGCGTCGAGACCGCTTGGTCGGGGCGCATGGCCTACGCGCGCCACCTGATGCCACAGATCGGCCAGTTGGCGCCGGACGTCTGGTATTGCACGGCGTTCGGCGGGCACGGCATGAATACCACGTCGATCGGCGGGCGCGTCGTGGCCGAGGGGATCACGGGCGACACCCAGCGCTATAAATTGTTCGAGCCATTCGGGCTGGCTTGGAACGGCGGCGGCCTGGGCACGGCGGCGGTTCAACTGACTTATTGGTCTTACCAGGCGCGCGACTGGTGGCGAGAGCGCTCCACGCGGGCATGACAAGGTACACAGATGCAAGGCAACAAACAGAGCGCATTGGCACAACGGCTGCGAGCCCTGCGCCAGGAGCGGGATTGGACACTGAAGCAGGCGGCGGCGGCCACCGGCGTGTCCGCGTCCACTCTGTCCAAAATCGAAAACAGCCTGCTGTCGCCCACGTATGACAACCTGATCAAGATCGCCGCCGGCCTGGACCTGGACGTCGCCGAACTCTTCATCGCCTCCGACGCCCACATGGGTACCGGCCGGCGCAGCCTTAGCCGCCAGGGCGAAGGCCGCCAGTACGAAACGCCGTACTACGCACCGCCTGCTGTGCACCGCGCTGTCACACAAGCGCATGATGCCGTTCCATACCCGCGTCAAAGCGCGCGCGTTTGACGAATTCCAGGACTGGAGCCGCCACGGCGGCGAAGAGTTCGTCTACGTGCTGGAAGGCGAGGTTCTGCTCTATACCGAGTTCTACGAACCCGCGCGGCTGAAAGCCGGCGAAAGCTTCTATATAGACAGCCGCATGGGGCACCGGGTGATCAGTCTGAGCCCGGAAGACGCCATCGTGCTGTGGGTGTCCACGCACGCGGATATCGAGGAAGAATAGGGGGGACGTTTGTGTCAGCCCACCTTTTCCCGCAACAAGGTAAAATGCGGCGCCCGGATCTCTTCCGGGGCATCGCCACACTGCGCGGCAGTAGCTCAGCTGGATAGAGCACGGGCCTTCTAAGCCCGGGGTCGGGGGTTCGAGCCCCTCCTGCCGCGCCAGAAAACACGTCAATACAAGCGCTACGGCCTTTTCTGGTCCGCTGGTAGCGGATCCCTTAGAACAACGACGCCCGCTTCGCGCCATATTTCAGCTGCTTGATACCCGAACGCGAGACCCATCATCGGCGACGGGCTGAAATACGGGCGTGCAATGGATGGGCTGGCCTGGCCGCTAATCGATCCGCAGCTCGAAGTCTTGCCCAAAGGCGTGGACCCCGCCGCTGTCGACCGTCCCTGACGGGTCCCACGTGCCGTTTCGCGTCACGATGAGGGCGACGCCGACGAATGCAAGGCGAATCGCGAATTTCCAAAACTGGATTTCGGATCTGGGGGCAAGCTGGAACAGTTCCCCGTCGACTATCAGCGCGGAAGGCGGAGGGGCCATCCCGAGCGACCATTTGATGGCCACGCCCAGCAGCGAGAACTGCGCGCCGATCGTGGTGGGCTTGAATTGGTACAGTCGAACTCTGTTGGACATGATGCGCAGTCCTGTCTTGCGTCCAAACCAGAATATCAGAGTTGGCCCAGCCGTTCTCCTAGGGATTACAGCATTGGGGTGAACCAAGATTTGCGATCATTCCGACGCGCTCGCCAACACGCCAGGGCTTAGTCGAACACATTCAAGAGCACGTCGGCCACGATCGCCGTCGTGATGGCGACAAGGATCAGATCTGATCCGGCGACTTGCCATTCATAGCCCGGATAGACCGGCAGTCTGGCCAGCATGGGACCGGGAACCATCTTCTTCGCGATACCCGGAGGCAGCGGCTTTCCTCGCGCAAGATTCTTGCGGATACCGGGGGGAAGCGAGTGATAGCCTGACAGCCCATATTCTTGTGCATAGCCCCGGGCGGTCGACAGCGTTATGCCGGCGTGCTGGAGCGTTATGTTTACTCCGCCTCCATCGCCGTCTCCGCTTTTGCCCTTGGACGATTGTCCTTTGTTGCCATTGCCATTGCCATTGCCATTGCCCTTGTTGCCTTGTCCCTGTCCGGCATTGTCGGGCTTGCCTTTGCCTTCTGGCGGGGCCGCAAAGGACTGGCCGGCCAAGGCGATACAGCTGGCGGCGATGATCACGAGAACTTTCGAGCGGGGGTGTTGCATGGCTGACCTCGACGGATGTGGCAATGACGCGATTCTAGGATTACCGGCCCGGTGCAGGAGGCCTGTGTTTGATAGAAATGGTGTCTAAAAATGGCGCCTGGCAGTCATTCCCATTTCGCTGTCCTAGAACCACACGGTCACGATGAGGGTGGTGCAACCTATGATGGCCGTCACAATCATGGCGAGCGCCATGCGGGTGGCGACTTTTCGTTCGGTACGGCCAACGTTGGGGTCCGCATTGTTGGCGGCCTTGAGCTGTTCCCATGTGGATGCGGTTTGCGCCTTGTGGCTATGCAAGGCCGCCGAGGCGCTTGCACGGGCCCGCGATATCGCGGTCAGTTTCAGGGCGGGAATGGCGAGAACGACGCCAACCAGGAATGCGATTCCGGCGCCCAGCAATCCCAAGACGGGAACGGCGGCGCTGTTCGCATAGAACAGAATGATCACCACCAAGAGCCCCGTCAGGTTCAGGCACACCAGCGCCTTAAGGGCCTGCATCCCCCAGACGCCCGTTGCCTCTTCCGTGAAGTCGCCCACGGATCGCCAGTAGAGGGCGTCCTTGGATGACGCCTCGAAGAAGAAGGACAGGTCCCTGGCCAACCTCTCTTGATCCCTTTCTTCTGTGGGCGTCTCTTGATGCCACTGAATGGCAAAGTTCCTGCTGCGCTCCAAGTCCTTGTGATGGGAAAGCGCCCAAGATTCCGCCAAATCTACTGCTGAATCTTCGGTGAGCAGGCCAGCGTACTCTGTGATTCTTTTCATCGTTATCGTCCCCGTATATGAGTCATTTTACGGCGGGGAAGCCGTTGCAGAGTTGCCGGAACACAACGCCGATATCTCCTTCCCGGGGGAGTTTGCGCTGCTACCACTTGGAACGCCTTTTCCGGCCAGGGCTTGCTATAAACATGGCTGCAACAGCTATCCAGGGCCAGAAAGATGTCCATTCACACGCTGAGCCGCTACGGCGTAGCGCTCTTGTTCGCCGCACTCGTTTCCGGGTGCTCCTCGATCCTTCCTGGATCATCCAGTACCGGTTCTTCATCTCGTGCGGCCGCGGCTTCGGAGCGAGTCGTCAGCGACAATTGCAAATTTCTTCGCAGTCGGTGCATCTACGAAGGCTCATACGATGCAGGGGAACGGAACTACGCCGAGCAAGAAGCGAAGCGCCTGAACACGGCCGAACTGGAACGGCTGCGCCGCGCGTTTGGCAACTGAACGGTGGAAGCCACATTGAACGGCTTGTTATAAATTGGTCTGATGCATCTTTGTAGGGCCAGCGACAATGTCCGTTCAAACATTGAACCGCTGCGGTGTCGCGTTGCTTCTTTCCGCACGGGTTCCTGGTTGTTCCTTCCTTGGTTCCGACCGCAATTCCACCCCCGGCCGGCTTAGCGATCAATGCGGCTGGAACCGCAGCAAATGCTTGTACGAAGGCGCGTACGAATCAGGCGAAAGCGATCAGGCCGAAGACGAAGCCAGGCGTCTCAACAAGGCGGAAGCCGACCGGCTGCGGCGCAAGAATAGCGGGTGGTAAGCACTCGGCTTTTATCTCGATGATTTTTATGTCGGAATAAATCGAAATATAGTTAACCTGTTAGATACTTTCTGTCCGTTTTCATTGCCTTTACTATCGGCGATGCGTCAGATCCCTCACTACACTTCGCGATCCATATCGACGTGCGAATTTGGGATGCTGAATAGGGCAGTGGTGCTGTCAGTGGCTTCTTTGCTTGCGATCTGGCCGTCACAGAAAATAATGGACGAGATCATCTGTGTGGAGATGCCGGCCAGTACAAAAATTGTTGTGCTGATGAGTAAGAACGTCTTCATGCAATGGCGCACGCCGGTGGTCGCCGGCTGCGTCCGCGGCGAGGCTAAAAGCCTTAGCCGAATCCGGTCTGTGACTGGAGTTCGCGGCTGATCGGGTGGTCACCTTGACCTTGACTGCGCGCAGTCCTTTGCTTTGTCCTCGTCCCCGCCTCATTCCCCCCGCTTCGCCCGCTGGTACGCCTCTAGCGTGCTCTGCATCTTTGCGCTGATCCGGAAGTTCGCCTCTGCAAAGGCGCGGGCGTTGGCCACCATGGCTGCCGCTTGCGCGGGCTGGCTGCGAATCTGCATGACGCGATCTGCAAAGCCTGCGATGTCTCCTGGCGGGGCCAGCCAGCCGGTTTGCCCGGGGACGACAATTTCTGGCAATCCGCCGACATCGCTGGCGATGACTGGCCGCCCCACGGCAAAGGCCTCTGGCACGATGCGCGACCAGGCTTCGGTGGCTGACGGCACCAGCATGATGTCCGAGGCTTGAATCAGGTCGGCCACATCGGTGCGGTGGCCGGCAAACACCATGTGTTCCGCAATGCCCAGGTCCACCGCCAGTTTGTAGAGATCGTAGGCATAGGACGTGGTGCTGGGGGTTGGCATGCCCACCACCAGACCCACGGCGGGCACGCCCTGGCAACGCAAATGCTTCACGACGCGCAACAGATCGGCCTGGCCTTTTTCCGGCCGCAGCATGCCCACCGTGGTGATGACGAAAGCCTCGTAGGCTTCTGGAATCTCCAGGTCGCTTCGCATGAGCCTGCGCAGATGCCGCGCTTCGGGCACATCCAGCGTCCGGAAGAAATCGTCGCCCGCCCATTCACCCACCACGCTGATCCGATCTTCGGGAGCCAGGCGTGCCGCCAACAGTTCCTGCTTGCCGACATCGCTGGTCGCGATGACATGGTCGCAGCCGATCTTCCATTCCAACCGGCGGCGAGGAGAACTGCGCATGGGTTTGGCGAAGTGGCGTGTCCTGACGACCGAGCAGAGATCACGGCACAGCGCGGCGGTTTTGCCGTCCGCCCGGCTATGACTGTCGATGACCTGGATGCCCAGCGCTTTGACCGTGCGCCGCAGCGTCAGGACCGTGGCGGGCGAATACGCCGACTTGAAGTCGATGTCCACCGTGCTGAGTTTGCGCAGTCTAGCCTCGCGGCTGATGGCGCTGCCCGTGGGCGACGCGATGGCGACGTCGTGGCCGTGGCTCTGTAGCCAACTGGCTTGTTCAAGGGTGCGGAATTCCAGTCCGCCCAGGCTGCGTTCAGCCACCGTGTGCAGGATGCGCATGTTGCTCCAGGACTTTGCGACAGGCGCTTAGCACTTCGTCGGGCGTGATCGTGTTGATGCCGTCTTGCGGATGGCGTGGCGTGACGGCGGCCGAGTGGCTCCGATTCCAGAACCATTCCGGGTTGGGCTCGTTGAAGATTCCGACGTAAGGCACGCAAGCGCCTTGCGCGATGTGCGACGGCCCGCAGTCGTTGGCCACCACCAGGCGCGCGCGCAACATGATGGCGCTCAACTCAGGCAGGGTCTTGCAGTAGGCGATTGACAGGTCAGGGCGATCCATCGCTTCAAGCGCCGCGCGCTCGTTCGCTTCTTGTTGACCTAGCACGAACAGGAACCGGACATGGGGGCCTAGCAAGGTCCTGAGCCGTTCGGTCAGAAGAAGATAATTCGACAGGCTCCATCGTTTGAATACGCCAGCCCCGCCACCGGGAATCATGACGACATCGACGCTTTCCGTGGTGTGCCGATGCGTGCCGGCAAGTGCCTGAAAGCAGCGACGCATCGTGCTTTCCGCATCAAATTTCCGATACGAGGCCAGCAGGCGAAGGTTCGCCAGACCGATGTATTCCGCCGTGGTTTTCCGGTGGCAATGCGTCCAGATCAAATCGCTGATCCGCGCGTTGACGAAGCCCAGTCGGATCGCGGGCCGACGCAGCAGATTGATGATGCCGAAGCGTTCGCTGCTGTGATGCAGGCTGACCGATATGCGCGTTTCTTTTTTCAGGCTGCGCAGATAATCGCCGAACGTCGTCGCCCGCACGAATTCGTCCACCCAGGGCAGGGCACGATAGAAGCTGCCTACGTCGTCGCGGGCGACGACCCTGATGCGTTTGCCTGGCCACCAGGACTTCAGCTGATACAGCGCCGGTAGCGCAACGATCTGGTCGCCCAGCTGAGGCTGGCTTCTGACATAGACAACGACTTCCGACATTGGCGGCCTCCCATTCCGTGTAGTGCATGCCGTGTAGTGCGGTCTGGCGACCGCTGGCGGCAATGTATCGGGAGGGAGGCCGCAATTTTCCTGGGTATCTTTAAAGAATGTGAAGAATCGGCGGCGTGTGCTGCATACAAGTACACAATCGCGCTTTTTCGGTGACCCTCATCCAGCAGCACCGAGGTGCCTGAGGGGAGGGGCGCGGCGTTGGCCTACTTGCGCTTCGCGCCGCCCTGGCGTGCCTTGAAACGCGGGTTCGACTTGCAGATGACGTAGATCCGCCCCCGCCGTTTGACGACCTGGCAGTCGCGATGGCGGTTCTTGGCGTCTTTGAGGGAAGAAAGGACTTTCATGGGGGCTCCGTAAGAGGAAAAGGCCGGCCAGCGCTTCGTCTGTTCGACGCAGCGCGTTTTCTAATTAATATGATGTTATATCATTTCATATTCATATCGAGAAATGAAGCCATGTTCCTGGAATCCCGAAGAGAGGAAGCGGGCACGGCGCTGCGTGCCCCGTCGCCGGTCAGGGCGCGCTGGCCCCGGCGATGGCATGAGCGATCTCGGGCAGGTTGCGCTCAGTGATGAGCGAAATGCCCAGCCGCCCGGAGGGCGACACGATACGGCGATCTGGCAGGCCGGCGTCGTCCGACGGGTGTGCGCTGGGATGCAGCGCCGGGTCGTAGCTGAAGAAACCCCGTTGCTGCGTCAGATATGACCAGTCCCAGGCGGGGGACAGCCGGCACAGCGCCTTGTGCAGCGCGGTTCGCACCTGGTTGACGCGATCCCGCATGCCGGTCAGTTCGTCTTGCCACAGCTTGCGCAGGCCAGGTTGGCTGAGGATGCGGGCCACGACGCCGACCGATGCCGGCGGCGCGTCCATGCGGGTCCAGGACTGCATGGTGCGCTGTAGCGGCTGTGCCAGATCCGCCGACGGACAGTAGGCGTTCAGGCTGCCACAGCGGGCGTCCGACAGTTGGAATATCTTTGAACACGATTGCGCCACCAGCGTGAAGACGCCACGGTCGGCCATCGCGGTGACGCCGTAGTTGTCGTCATGTAGCGTGTCGCCCAGGCCCTGGTAGGCCATGTCGATGAAGGGGATGTGCCCCAACGCCTGGATGACATCGGCGATGACATTCCACTGGTCGTGGCTAAGGTCGCTGCCGGTGGGATTGTGGCAGCTGGCTTGCAGCACGATGATGCCGGGTTCCGGCAGGCGGCACAGGAAGCCGACCAGGGCGGCAACGTCCAGCTGGCGTTCGTGCGCATCGAAGTAGGGGTAATGCCCGACCGTCAGCCCGGCCTCTTCAAAGATGCGCTGATGGTTGCTCCAGCTGGGCGTGGGCAGATAGACGCGCCGGGTGGGTGGCATGCCCGCCAGCAGGTGGGCGCCCAGCGTCAAGGCATGCGTGCCGCTGGCTGCGGGATGGGTCAGGAAGCGTCGGGGGTCCTGGCCGTCGCGGCTGTCGCCGAACACCAGCCCGCCAACGGCCTCGGCGTACAGACCGGCGTCGGCGGCGGCTTGCGCCGATCCGCCCACGCGCAGTTCGGCCCGGGCCTGGCGCACGCTCTCAAACTGGGGGATATTGCCCTGGGCGTCCAGGTAGAGGGCGGGCGGATATGGCCGCAGGCGTTCCATCATGCCTTCCTTATGGGCGCAGCTTCGCCTGATCCACGGACATCTGCATGGGCATCATGTTCTCGTTGGCGTTGTGCATGACCCACAGCGAACCTGCCACGATGATGGCGATCAGCAGCGCCGTGCAGATAAAGACGCCCGTGTTGTCGCGCTGCGTGCGGGACGCGCCCAGGTGCAGGAAGTACACCAACTGCACCATCAATTGCACAATGCACAACACCACCAGGGCCAGCAACCGGCCTTCTCGCGGCACCAGGTCCGTCATGACCGCACCGAACGAGGCCAGCGTCAGCACAAGCGACAGCAGGAAGCCGACGATATAGCTCTTCAGGCTGCCGTGCGAAGCGTCATGCGTGTTCGCGTGCGCGCCTTGGGGGGAAGGATGGGTGATCGTGCTCATACGAACTCGCGCAGGTAGACAAAGGTGAAGACGCAGATCCAGACCAGGTCCAGGAAGTGCCAGAACATCGACAGGCAGGACAGGCGGCGCGTGACGATGCCGTCCAGGCCGAAGCGGTGCACCTGGTGCATCAGGACGAGGATCCAGATCAGGCCGAACGACACGTGCAGCCCGTGCGTGCCGACCAGCGTGAAGTAGGCCGACAGGTATGCGCTGGTGCTGGGGCTGGCGCCCTCGGCCAGCAGCACCGAGAACTCATAAAGCTCCATCGCGATGAAGCCGGCGCCCACCAGGAAGGTGATGCCCAGCCAGGTGATGACTTGCTGCTTGCGTCCGGCCTGCATGCCCAGCATGGCCACGCCGAAGGTGAAGCTGCTGATCAGCAGCAGCATCGTTTCGCCCAGCACGAAGGGCAGGTGGAACAGTTCCGCGCCGGTGTGCCCGCCCGCAGTGCTATTGCCCAGCACCGCGAAGGTGGCGAACAGCACGGCGAAGATCAGGCAATCACTCATCAGGTAGATCCAGAACCCCATCGTGGTCTTGGATCCGTCGTCGTGATGTTCTTCGTGCCCGTCGTGCGCAGCGTGCGCGCCCGGGGCGTTGCTCAGGGTCAGATGGCTCATGGCTTACGCGGCCTCTTGCAGTCGGTCATAGCGGGCGTTCTCGATTCTCTCGACTTCCGCCGCAGGGATGTAGAAGTCCACGTCGCGGTCATAGCTGCGCACCACGAAGGTGACAACGATGGCGATGAGGCTGCCCGCCGCCACGGCCCACATGTGCCAGACCAGGGCAAAGCACAGCAGCAGGCCCCACATCGAAATGACGAAGCCCACCGCGGTGTTGCGCGGCATATGGATGGGGTCGTACTTGGCCGGGCGCACATAGGCGCGGCCCGACTGCTTGTTGTCCCAATGCTGCTCCAGCGACGTGATTTCCGGCGTCACGGCAAAGTTGTAGGACGGCACCGGTGACGCGGTGGCCCATTCCAGGCTGCGCGCATCCCAGGGGTCGCCCGTGAGGTCGCGGTTCTGCTTGCGGTCCCGGATGCTGACGGCGATCTGGATCAACAACGCCAGGATGCCCAGGCCGATGATGACCGCGCCAACCAGCGCCACGATCAGGTAGGGTTGCCAGTCCGCGTGCGGGTAGTGGTTCATGCGGCGCGTCATGCCCTTGAACCCCAGGATGTACAGCGGCATGAAGGCCAGGAAGAAGCCGATCAGCCAGCACCAGAACGACGTCTTGCCCCAGAATTCATTCAAGGTGAATCCATACACCTTGGGGAACCAGAACGTCAGGCCCGCCAGGCAGCCGAACACCACGCCGCCGATGATGACGTTATGGAAGTGGGCAACCAGGAACAAGCTGTTGTGCAGCACGAAGTCGGCGCCCGGTACGGCAAGCAGCACGCCCGTCATGCCGCCGATGGCGAACGTCACCATGAAGCCGATCGTCCACAAGGTGGCGGAGTGGTAGCGGATCCGGCCGCGGAACATCGTGAACAGCCAGTTGAACAGCTTCACGCCGGTGGGAATCGAAATGATCGACGTCATGATGCCGAAGAAGGCATTCACGTTGGCGCCCGAGCCCATGGTGAAGAAGTGGTGCAGCCAGACGAAGAACGACAGGATGCCGATGGACGACGTGGCGTACACCATCGACTTGTAGCCGAACAGCGGCTTGCGCGAGAACGTGGCGATGATTTCCGAGAAGGCGCCAAACGCCGGCAAGATCAGGATGTAGACCTCGGGGTGTCCCCAGATCCAGATCAGGTTGATGTACATCATCGCGTTTCCACCAAGTTCGTTGGTGAAGAAATGCATGTCGAAGTACCGGTCCATCGTCAGCAGCGCCAAGGTCGCCGTCAGCACGGGGAACACCGCCACGATCAGGATGTTGGTGATCAGCGCGGTCCACGTGAACACCGGCATCTTCATCAGATTCATGCCCGGGGCGCGCATGCGCAGGATGGTCACGATGAAGTTGATGCCCGACAGCGTGGTTCCCAGCCCCGATATCTGCAAGGACCAGATGTAGTAGTCCACCCCGACCGTCGGACTGTATTGCAACCCAGATAGTGGCGGATACGCGACCCAGCCCGTGGCGGCGAAGTCGCCCACGAACATCGAGATCATGACCAGGATGGCGCCCACGGCCGACAGCCAGAAACCCAGCGAATTCACCAGCGGATAAGCCACGTCGCGCGCGCCGATTTGCAGCGGCACGACCACGTTCATCAGTCCCAGGATCAACGGGGTGGCCACGAAGAAGATCATGATGACGCCGTGCGCCGTGAAGATCTGGTCGTAGTGATGCGGCGGCAGATAGCCGGCGGCGTCGCCCACGGCCATCGCTTGCTGGGCGCGCATCATGATGGCGTCGGCAAAGCCGCGCAGCAGCATGATCAGCGCCAGGATGATGTACATCGCACCGATGCGCTTGTGGTCGACGGTGGTGATCCACTCGGTCCAGATGTAGCCCCATTTCCGGTAGTACGTCATGGCGGCCACCAGGGCCAGGCCGAGCAGGATGACGACTCCCAGCGTGCCCATGATGATGGGCTCGTGATAGGGGACCGCCTCTAGGGTCAGTTTGCCGAACATAGTTCGCTCGCTATTGCTTGTTCCAGGGATTGCGTAAGCGCCAGTTGCCTGGCGGTTGCGCGCGGGGTGCCGTGGTCGTGCATGTACAGGTTGACGATGGTGTCGAACAACGCAGGTTGCACTTGCGAATACACGGCCGGTTCCATGCGCCCGCTGGGCTGTGCCAGGCGTTCATAGGCGGCGGCGTCCAGTTTCTGCGGCGCGTTCTGCGCCTGCTTGATCCAGGCGTCGAAGTCCGCGCGCGAGGTCGCGTGGGTCAGAAAGTGCATGTCGGAAAAGCCCGGGCCGCTATAGGCGGCGGACAGACCCGGGAAATCGCCGGGCTCGTCGGCGATCAGGTGCAGGCGCGTTTGCATGCCCGCCATCGCGTAGATCTGCGTGCCCAGTTGCGGAATGAAGAAGGAGTTCATCATTGACTGGGCGGTCAGCTTGAATTCCAGCGGGGTACCCACCGGAACCGGCAATTGGTTGATGGTGGCCACGCCGTAGTCGGGGTAGATGAACAGCCACTTCCAGTCCAGCGCCACGACTTCGATGCGCAGCGGCGTCACTTCGGACTCCAGCGGTTTGTAGGGGTCCAGTTCGTGCGTGGTCTTCCAGATCAACACGCCCAGGATGGCCACGATGATGCAGGGTATGGTCCAGACGACGACTTCGATGGTCGTCGAATGCGACCACTTCGGTTCGTAGCGCGCGCGGGTGTTCGTTTCGCGGTAGCGCCAGCCGAAGTACAGCGTCAGCAGGATCACGGGGATCACCACCAGCAGCATCAGGCCCGAGGCGATCAGGATCAGGTTCTTGGTCTGGACGCCGATGTCGCCCTTGGGCGCGAACAGGGCCCAGTCGCAGCCGCTTAGCAACACGGGCAGCAGGGCGGCGCAGGCGACGCGGGGCGCGGCGCGCAGGCAGGATGCCCGGGCGCCGGCCAAGCGGGCCCAGGGTCTAGAGTTGGACATGTGATATCCCTTGGTTAAGGACACTAAGTCCACACATCAGCCAGGGATTGGGTCGGGCAGGCGCGCAACAGCATCTGTCCGGCATAAAGCCGTACAAGATTTCTAATGTATGGACTTAATTCAAGTTTGTTGCCATACTAATTGATTAATATCATCCATACATTGCGACATTCTGGCGCAGGTATATCCATGCAAGAAGAAGATTTGTATGCAATTTGGCCGCAAAATCTGACGCGCGGCGGGGGCCCTCGCTATCGTCAGATCGCGGATTTCATCGAGCGCGCCGTCGCTGAAAACCAGCTTCAGCCGGGCGACCGCCTGCCGCCGCAACGGGGGCTGGCCCAACGGCTGGGCGTGGATTTGACGACCGTCACGCGGGCCTACGCCGAAGCGGGGCAGCGCGGCCTGTTGGATCCGCGTGGAGCCTCGGGCACCTTCATCGCCCGGCCGCCCGCGCAAGCCGCGCAACTGATCGATCTGGGCATGAACATGCCGCCCGCGCCGCTGGGCTGTGACCTGCAAGATCTGGTGCAGCGCGGGCTGGCCAAGGTGATGGACCGCCACGACGTCAACGTGATGATGGCCTATCACCTGGCAGGCGGCGGCCCGGAAGCCCGTGCGGCCGGCGCGCAATGGCTGGCGCAGGCCGTCGGGCCGATTGACCCCGCGCTGGTGCTGGTGTGCCCCGGGGCGCAGGCCGCGCTGGCCGCCTTGATCCTGGCGTACAGCCAGCCAGGGGACCCGATCATCGCTGAACCGCTGGTGTATCCGGGGCTGCTTAGCGCCGCGCGGCATCTGGGCCGCGAAGTGCTGGCTGCCGAGGTCGATGGCGACGGCATGACGCCCGCCGGGCTGGAACGCGCCTGCCGCGAAAGCGGTAGCAGGCTGGTCTATCTGAACCCTACTTTGCAGAACCCCACCACGCACACGATGAGCGCGCGGCGCCGGCGCGATCTGGTTCGTTCGGCCTCGGCTTGTGGCGCCCGCATTATCGAGGATGACCCCTACCGCTTGTTCCTGGACGACGCGCCGCCGCCCTTGGCCAGCTATGCCCCGGCGTCGGTGTTCCATATCGCCACGCTGGCCAAGTGCCTGACGCCGGGTTTGCGCACCGCCTTCGTGCTAAGTCCCGATCAGGACAGCCGCGAACGGGTACTGGCCGCCATGCGTTCGTTCGCGCTGATGGCTACGCCCTTGATGGGCGCCTTGACCACGCAATGGATCACAAGCGGCGCCGCGGATGCGGTGCTGAACGGCGTGCGGGCCGAAGCCCAGGCCCGTCAACGGCTAGCGCGCCAACTGCTGCCCGGCCCGTTTCACGCCAATCCGGCCGGCATCCATCTGTGGCAGGTGTTGCCGCCGCAATGGACGGCTTTGGACCTGGCTCGCGTGGCGCGGGACGAAGGCCTGAGCGTGACGTCGTCCGATGCCTTCCAAGTGGGACAAGCGCCGGGCCACAACGCCATTCGTATTTCGCTGGGCGGCGTGAAAGACCGCCAGGAACTGGCCCTGGCGCTGGAACGTCTGGCCGAATTGATGCGCCGACGGCCGCACGCGCGGCGTGATCCGATCGTGTAAGGGGTCCGCGCAAGAGGTCAGCGCAAAGGCTCAGCGCGCCTGGCCGCTTTCCTCCAGCAGCCAGTCCCTGAACGCCGCGACCGGTGGGGTGGCAAGTTTGTCCGGCGGCGCCAGGAAGAAATAACCCGCGCCGGTGCTGAAGGATTCGTCAAGGGCGGGTGCCAGCACGCCCTGGCGCAGTTCGTCTTCCACCAGGAACGTCGGCAGCAGCCCGATGCCAATGCCTGACGCCACCGCCTGGATCAAGTGGGTGGTCAGTTCAAATTGCGCGCCCCAACGCATCGTCCGCACGGGCAGGCCGTGCGCTTCAAACCAGCGCTGCCATACCGCAGGGCGGGCGGCGACTTGAAGCAAGCTGTGCTGCGCCAGATCGGCCGGCTTGCGAATAGGGTGGCTGGCCAGAAGCGTGGGGCTGATCACCGGGATGAGGTGTTCGTCCATCAAGCGGTAAGACGCCAGCCCCGGCCAATCACCATCACCCACGGCGATGACGGCGTCGATGCCGGCCAGGTCCAGATCAAAGCGCGTGACCCGGGAATGCAGGTGGACCAGGATGCCGGGGTGCTGCGCGTAGAAGCGGTTTAGCCGGGGCATCAGCCATTTCGCGGTAAAGGTGGGCAACGCTGCCAGGTGGAAGGCGCCGCGCCCGGTGCGGTACGAGATCGCTTGCAGCGATGCGCTGCGGATGCGTTGCAGGGCCGCTTCCAGTTCCTTCTGATACCGCATGCCGACCTCGGTCAGCAGAATGCGCCGTTTCTCGCGCCGGAACAGCGCTACTTCCAGCAGATCTTCCAGCGCCTGCACTTGCCGGCTGACGGCGCTTTGGGTCAAGGCCAGCTCGGTTGCGGCACGGGTGAAGCTGAGATGACGCGCACTGGCTTCAAACGCCAGCAGCAGCGACATGGACGGGGTCAAGCGGCGCGGATTCATTCTGGAAATACATGAGCGAGGGGGCGTTCACTATACCGTGAGGGCGCGGTCCCCAATGATGAAACTCAAGGCGGACGCCGAAACCTGTCTGGCTAGTTCATTCATAAAATGAATGATGTGCCTGCGTATTTTCCATTTTTACAACGACATTGCTTGACCGAAAATAAGACCAAAGGACGGGCGCGCATGGGCCGGTCCAGGCTGGATCGACAACGGAGGTAATGATGGATTTGGGTATCAAGAACAAGATCGCGCTGGTGTTGGGCGGCGGGGGCGGGCTGGGTAGCGCCATTGCCGAATCGCTGGCTCAGGAAGGGGCGCGCGTGGTGGTGGCCGATCTGAACCTGGACGCGGCGACCGCCACGGCGGACAAGATCAAGGCCAGCGGACTGACCGCGATTCCCATGCAATGGGATCTGCGCGCCTTGGATGCGATCGACAGCCAGGTCGCGTGGATCGAGTCCCAGGTGGGCCCCGTCGATATCCTGGTCAACAACACGGGCGGCCCGCCGCCGACGCCTTCGTCCGGTCAGGCCGCCGACCTGTGGCGCGAACACTTTGAGGGCATGGTGTTGTCCGTCATCAAGCTGACTGACCGCGTGCTGCCCGGCATGCGTGAACGGCAATGGGGCAGGATCATCACAAGCACCTCGTCTGGCGTGATCGCGCCGATTGCCAACCTGGGTATCTCCAACGCCCTGCGCATGTCCCTGGTGGGCTGGTCCAAGACCCTGGCGCGCGAAGTGGGCCAGGACGGCATCACGTCGAACATCGTGCTGCCCGGACGCATCGCCACCGCCCGCATTACCTTCCTGGATGAAGCGCGCGCCAAGCGCGAAGGACGCAGCGCGGAAGACGTCAGCCGCGAAAGCACGGCCAGCATCCCGGTAGGGCGCTATGGCAATCCGAAGGAATATGGCGACGCCGTGGCCTTCCTGGCCAGTGCCCGCGCCAGCTACATTACCGGATCGACGATCCGCGTGGACGGCGGCCTGATCGCCAGTATCTGAACGCCATCAAGACACTCAAGGACTTTGACGATGACATTGACAGCTGATGCCAAAGGCGTGTTTCCGATCGCGCCCACCCCGTTCTTCGATGATGGCGCGGTGGACCATGCGTCGATCGACCGGATGATGGATTTCTACCAGTCTTGCGGCGCGACCGGCTTGACGGTGCTGGGCCAGTTGGGTGAGGCGCCGAAACTGGATTTCGCGGAATCGCTGGAGATTGCCTCGCAAGTGATCGGCAAAGCCGGCGGCATGCCCATCGTGGTGGGCGTGTCGGCGCCGGGCTTCGCGTCCATGCGCTCGCTGACGCGCGCGGTGATGGACCGCGGCGCGGCCGGCGTGATGATCGCGCCGCCCAACACCTTGCGTACCGACGACCAGATCGTCACCTACTACCATCAAGCCGTCGAAGCCATCGGCGACGATGTGCCGTTCGTGCTGCAAGACTATCCGCTGACGTTTTCCGTGCAGATGGCCCCGTCGGTCATCCGGCGCATCGTGACCGATCTGGCGTCGTGCGTGATGTTGAAGCACGAAGACTGGCCCGGCCTGGAAAAGATCTCGGCGTTGCGCCGCTTCGAGGCCGAAGGCGCGATGCGCCACATCTCGATCCTGTGCGGCAACAACGGCCTGTTCCTGGATTACGAGATGGCGCGCGGGGCCGATGGCGCCAACACCGGCTACTGCTTTCCGGACATGCTGTGCGACTTCGTAAAGTGGGTCGGCGAGGGCAAGACGGAAGCCGCGCATGATCTGTTTGACGCGCACCTGCCGCTGTTGCGCTACGAGCAGCAGCCAGGCGTGGGCCTGGCGGTGCGCAAGTATGTGATGATGCGCCGGGGCATCCTGTCCAGCGCGGCGCAACGCCGTCCAGGTGGCGCGCTGACGCCCCAGGCGAAGGTCGAAGTCGACCATCTGCTGACTCGCCTGGGCAAGCACGATCCGCGCGCAAGAAACCTGGTCTAAGCCTGGGGTGAAGGCGTTGCGCCCAGGCTCTTGATTTCGTCGTACAGAGCCCGGTTGACCCAAACGCCTTCCCGTTCGCTCTTGGCGCGCGCGATGAACCGTCGTTCAGAGGGCAGGCGGGCGCCCTGGCCGCTGATGGCGTCCAGCATGGCTTCGGCGCCAGCGGTATTGATGGCGCGCTGCCCACGGCCAAGAATGTCCGGGTCCAGTGCGATCAGCAGTTCGCCGTGCAGGGGCGTGCCCCCGGTGGAGCCATCGAAGGCTTGCGATTGCAGGCTGGTCCAGTCGCCGATCAACGGGCCTGCCAGCAGTTCGATCATGGTGGACAGCGCCGACCCCTTGTAAGAGCCGAAGGTCAGCATCGCGCCGTCAAGCCCGGCGGCGGCGTCGGTGGTCGGTTGCCCGTTCTTGTCGATCGCCCAGCCTTCGGGAATGGGCTTGCCGGAGCGGCGGTGCAATTCGATTTCGCCGCGTGCCACCATGCTGGTGGCAAAGTCGAACACATACGGATTGCCGCCGGGACGCGGCCAGGCGAATGCCAGCGGGTTGGTGCCGAACACGGGGCGCGTCCCGCCGGCCGGTGCCACCCAGCTGTGGCTGGGCGTCATGGCGATGCCGGCCAGTCCGTGCTGCGCGATGGCTTCGACTTCCGGCCACAAGGCCGAAAAGTGGAAGCAGTTATTGATCGCCAGCACGGCCACGCCGTTGCGTTTTGCTTTCTCCGCCAGGTGTGGCAGGCCTTCCTGGAACGCCAGCAGCGAATAGGCGCGTTGCGCATCCACTTGCACGACGCCGGCTGCGGGATGCGTGATGATGGGCTGGGCAGAGGGATCCACCAGACCTGATTTCAGCGTGCGCACGCATCCCATCAGGCGATAGAGTCCGTGCGACTGGCAATCGTCGCGCTGGCCGGCGGTGATCGTCTGCGCGATCACCGCGGCATGCGGCGCCGAAAAGCCATTCCGGCCAAGTACTTCAACCGATAAATCGTAGACCTGGTCTATCGAGAGATTGATCATGTCCGTATTCACATTGCCTCCGGTACTGCGTTGCATGGCCGGATCCTTGCGATGGATTCCGGTCGAAGAAATGCGGGGCGCGGGGCGGGCTGCGCACAGCCAGTGTAGCGGCGTTGTCCTGGCGCCGAGGCGGCGTCAGGGATAAGAACTATCAGTCCAGTTGCACTTCATCTATCAGTCCAGTTGCACTTCACGCGAAATCTGGAGGCAGGACTCGCCAAATTCGTTGATGGCCATTTCGATGCGCTGGATGCAGGCGTCGAGTGCTTGTTCGCCTTCGTTCGGATCGTCGCAGATCCGCCCTAGTTCGGTGCATCGCGCGCTCAGTTGATGGTCGCCGGTCATTTGGGCAGCGCCTTTGATGCGGTGGGCAAGCAGATGCAATGCCGCCCGGTCCCGATTCGCATAGAGCGCGCGCAACTGCTGTAGATCCTGATCATTGGCGTCGATGAAGGCATTGACCAGCGCACGGATACGCGCGGGGTCGGCGGACGTCAAGTTGCCGAGCATGCGAAACCGTTGTTCGTGGCGCTCGGATCGAGAGAGGGACGGCGTAGCGGAGGGGAAGGCAGGATGACTCATGTGCTGCCATTGTGCCGCATAGGTACTTTCGTATTCCTCCTATTTTTTTATTGGGACGGTGGCAGCAATATATTGATCTGCCGAAAGTCGTTCAACACTGGCAAAACGTCCATGCTAGGTGCTCGTCAATTGAAACACTGCGATTGATTCGTACGCAATGCTTCAAGCGTGAATGAAGATCGCCAAAGGAGTCCTGTCATGGAAGGGGGGAAATGCAACAATGCCTTCACGATATATTCGCGTCATCGTTGCCGACGATCATCCCGCCGTGGCGTTGGGGGTCAGTTATGAGCTGGGGTTGGACCCAGCCATCGACGTCATCGGCTGTGTTGAGAATTCCACCGATTTGATTGCCCGGCTTGAGTCGCAGGAATGCGATGTCGTGGTGTCCGACTACACGATGCCGGGCGGAAAATATGGCGATGGACTGGGGCTGATTTCATTGTTGCGGCGGCGCTATCCCGCACTGCACATTGCCGTGCTGACCATGGTCTCCAATCCCACGCTGATCCGCGCGCTGCTGGGCTACGAAAACCTTTGCGTGCTGAGCAAGTCGGATTCCACCGCCCACATCATCAATGCGGTCCACGCAATGTTCCAGGGCAGAACGTACCATTCGCCGACGATCCAGCACATGGCTGCGAATCAGGCGTTTTCCTTGACGCGGGCGCGATTGACCAAGCGTGAAGCCGAAATCGTGCGGCTGTTCTGTGCAGGCGCCACCGTGACCGAGATTTCGGAGCGGTCGCATCGCAGCGTGCAGACCGTGAGTTCGCAGAAAAGAAGCGCCATGAGAAAGCTGGGCCTGGAACGCGACGCCGACCTGATCAGGTACGGCGTCGACGCAGTGCAAACCCAACTGAAGGACGGCGAATGCCAGATGCTTGCGCGGGCGTAGCAGGCTGCCTGGAGCGGGGCCTGAACGCCTGCCTGGTCAGAAGCCGACGGCCTGGCCGTCGCGCCGCGAGTCGGAGGCGGCGACATAGCCGCCTTGCGGCAAGCGGCAGATGAGTTGGGCTGAGCCGAATTCCAGGCTGTCGACGGGCGCAACGGCCACGTTGTGGCCACGGGCGCGCAGCGCCTCCACCACATCCGACGGCAGGTGTGACTCCACATTGACGACCGGACCCTTCTCCACGCGAAAGCGCGGCGCATCGCTCATTGCCTGCGGATTCTGGCCGAATGCGGCCAGGCGCGTGACCATCTGTAGATGACCTTGCGCTTGCATCGATCCGCCCATCACGCCGAACGACATCAGCGGTTGCCCGCCGCGCGTCACGAATGCGGGGATGATCGTATGCATGGGTTTCTTGCGCGGAGCGACCTGGTTGGCGTGCCCTGGCGTCAAGACGAAATTCAGTCCCCGGTTGTGCAGGCTGATGCCGGTGCCGGGCACGACCACGCCCGAACCGAAGCCGTGATAGTTGGACTGGATGAAGGACACCATCGTGCCATTCGCATCCGCCGCGGTCAGGTACACCGTGCCGCCGGTGGCGGGGGTGCCTGCCGTGGGCACGCTGGCGCGGTCCATGGAAATCAGGCGCGCGCGTTCGGCCAGATAGGCGCGGTCAAGCAGGGCGCGGGCGTCGGTGCGCATGTGGCGCGGGTCGGCCACGTGATGATGCAGGTCCGCAAACGCCAGCTTCATCGCTTCAATGCTGACGTGATAGTAGTCGGCGCTGTCGCGACCCATGCCTTCCAGGTCGAACTGTTCAAGCATGCCGAGCGCCATCAGCGCGGAAATGCCTTGGCCGTTGGGCGGGATTTCATGCAGCTCGACGTCGCGGAACGATTGCGAGATGGGAGTGACCCATTCGGGGCGGTGTTCGGCCAGGTCGGCGGCGCTCAGGGCGCCGCCGGTTTGGCTGGCAAAGTCCGTGATCTTGCGGGCGAGTTCGCCGCGATAGAAGCTGTCACCGCCGCTTTCAGCAATCTCGCGCAGCGTCTTGGCTTGCTCGGGAAAGCGCCACCATTCGCCAGCCTGCGGGGCACGGCCCTGCGGCAGGAAGGCGTCGGCGAAACCAGGTTCGTGCGCCAGCTTGGGTGCTTGGGTCGCCCACTGGCGCGCGATGGTGGGTGATACCGCGAAACCGTCTTCGGCATAGGCGATGGCGGGTTCAAACAATTTGGCGAACGGCAGCTTGCCGAAGCGTTCGGACAACGCCTTCCAGCCCGCCACCTGGCCGGGCACGGTGACGGTGCCCCAGCCGGTGCCGGGCATGGCGTCGCGGCCATTGAAGTAGTCGGGTGTCCATGCGGCGGGCGCGCAACCGCTGGAGTTCAAGCCATGCAGGCGGCCGTCGTGCCAGACCAGCGCGAACATGTCGCCGCCGATCCCGTTCATGACGGGTTCAACCACGGTCAGGGCAATCGCGGTGGCAATGGCGCTGTCAACGGCATTGCCACCGACCAGCAGCATGCGTAGTCCCGCCTGCGCAGCCAGCGGCTGGCTGGTCGCGACCGCATTGGCGGCCAGGACCGGCATTTTTCGGGAAGCGTACGGAAAAGACCAATCGAAGGGGGAGGACATGGATGCTGGTGCTCGTAGGAATGTTTACTGCGGGGTGATGCCGGCTTGATCGATCAATTGCTTGGTGCGCGGGATTTCGGCCTTGATGAAGGCGGCGAATTCCTCGCGGCTGCCGCCGCGCGGTTCGGCGCCGGCTTCGGCGAGCTTACCGCGCAATGCGGGATCGGCAAGCACCTTGTTGACGGCGCGGTTCAGCTTTTCGAGGATGGGGGCCGGCGTGCCTTCGGGCGCGACCAGACCGTACCACGGGGCGATGTCGTAGCCGGCGTAGCCTTGTTCCGCGATGGTGGGGATGTTCGGGGCCAGCGCCGAGCGTTGCGAATTCGACATGCCAAGTGCCAGCAGCGAGCCGCTCTTGACCTGGGGCAGGCCGGTCATGATGGTGTCGAAGTACATCGACACCTGGCCGGAGAGCAGCGCGGGAATGGCTTCGCCCGCGCCCTTGTACGGCACGTGCAGGATATCGATGCCCGCGATGGACTTCAACATTTCGCCGGCCATGTGCGAGGTGGTGCCGGTGCCAAACGAGGCATACGTCAGCTTGCCTGGGTTGGCGCGGGCATAGGCGACCATTTCGGGCAGCGTCTTGAACGGCTGCTGCGGATTGGCCAACAGGATGTTCGGTGTGTAGGCCACCATGGACACCAGCGCGAAGGCGTCGGGGTCATAGGCCAGGCGCTTTTGCAGGAAGCGGTTGGTGACGACGGCGGCGGGGCCACCCATCAGCAGCGTGTAGCCGTCCGGGGCGGAGCGGGCCACCGAGGCGCTGCCGATCGCGGCGGCGGCGCCGGGGCGGGCTTCGACGACGAAGGGCTGGCCCAGTTCGGTGGCCAGCGCGGCGCCCAGTTGGCGCGAGATCAGATCGGTGGCGGAGCCGGCTTGGAAGGGCACGACGATGCGCACGGGATGCTGCGGCCAGTCCGTGGCCGCGGCGGCGCTTTGTGCGCCGGCTTGGGCCGCGAAGGCGAAGGCAGCAGCGCCGGCCAGCGTCCGGATGAGACGAAATTTCATGGATTCCCCTTGATCGCGTTATGGAAAACAAGTGCCGCCAGGCGGGTCTGCTGCCCGTTCCGGCGCGTCGGGCGTACGGAAAAGCGCCCGCCGGAGAGGATTAGACGGGAAGGCCGGCGGGCAAGACCATAGGTATTTGCATCCATGGATCACTGGATCCAGTTTGTGTTATTTTTGCATTTATCTATCATTGCGGCTTTCCAAGCCCAGGGACGACGATGCTGCAATTTCAGAAGACAGCGATCAGTGCCGAAGACGAGGCGTACCTGCACTTGCAGCGCGAGATCCGGTTGGGCCGCTACGCGCCGGGCCAGCGGCTGGTGCCCGATGTGGTCGCCAACGAGATCGGCACCAGCCGCATGCCGGTGCGCGGCGCGTTGCGCCGGCTGGCATCCGAGGGGCTGGTGGAAATTCGTGCCAACCGTGGCGCGGTGGTGCGCGGACTGAACCAGCAAGAAATGCTGGAGGTGTTTGAGATGCGCTCGGTGCTGGAAGGCCTGGCCATGCGCAATGCCGTACTGAACATGAACGCCGAGCACGTCCGCCGCCTGGCCAGTATGCTGGATCAGCTGGAGCAGGGGTCCGGCGACTATCTGGACTGGACCACCGCCCACCGCGAATTCCACGAATACTTGTGCAGCTTCTGCCAACAGCCGCGGCTGCTCCGCCAGATTTCGGAACTGCACTCGGTGGTCGAACCGTATATGCGGTTATGGGCGGCACAGACTGGGCGCGTGCTGCGTGTGCGCGAATCGCATCAGGAATTGATCGACGCCTTGAATACCCGCGATCCCGCACGCTGCGAGGCCGCGATGCGTCAGCATGTGTTGAACACGGTGCCGGCCTTGCAGGCGTTTCTGGAACAGGCGGCCTGATAGGCCGTCAGGCCCGAGGCGCCTCAGCCCTCGTTGACCCTCACCGCAACGGGTTGCTTGCGGCGGAATTTGACTTCACTGGCCAACACGCCCGCCACGATCAAGGCGGCTCCGGCCAGCGCCAACGCCGGCAACCGGTCGCCAGCCAGGCGGCCGACGATGCCGCCCCATACCGGTTCGCCTGCGTAAATGACGGTGGCGCGGGTGGGGGACACCGATTTTTGCGCCCGATTCATGGTCAGTTGAATGATGGCGCTGGCTAGACCCAGGCCGATGGCGGCCCCCGCCCACAGCCAGGAAAACGCCGGAATCCCTTCCCCCATCACGGGCATCAGCGCAAATGACACCAGCCCGGCCGTCAGCAACTGCACGAAGGTGACGCGGCGGCTGTCCACGCGCTTGGCGAACAGGCCGATCAGGATGATTTCGGCGGCGATGGCGACGGCACCGGCCAGCGTGGCGACTTCGCCGGGGCTGAAGTTCAGCGCGCCGGCGTCCGGCCCCGCCAGCAGGATCAATCCGGTGAAGGCCAGCGCGACGCCGACCCAGCTCATCAGCCCCGGCGGACGCTTCAGCACGACCCATTGCAGCAGCGGCACGATGGGCACGTACAGCGCCGTGATGAAGGCCGATTGGCTGCTGGTGATGGTGCGCAAGCCCTGGGTTTGCAGGAAATAGCCCAGGAACAGTGCGCAACCGATGGCAATGCCTGCGCCGAGCTCAAATCGGGTCAAGCCCGCCATGTGCTTTCTGAATAGCAGCAGCGCCATCAAGCCGGCAATCGTAAATCGCAGTCCCACGAAGAACAGGGGTCCGCTATGCTGCATGGCGATATGAATAATGAGGAACGTGCTTCCCCATAGCATGGTGACCAGCACCAGGGCGATTTCCTGGCGGGATAGGGCGAACATCGAGGTTTTGGGAGTCACGGTTGACGTCAACAGCACTGAAATTATGAGCAATATACTGCACATCAAGGGGTCTGGCAGCGATGTCCTCACGCACGTCGGGGCCAATCTGCGCCGGATCCGCAAACTGGCCGGCCTGACGCAGGCGAATCTGGCCGAGGCGTCGGGTATCAGCCGGCGCATGATCGCCGGGCTGGAGGGCGGGGCGGCCAACATCAGCCTGGCCAGCCTGGACAAGCTGGCCGACGCTTTGAACGTGGGGTTTGTGGATCTGGTCAGCGACCCGGATCGCGAACGGCGCCGCATCGAGGCCATGGCCTGGCGCGGCAAGCTGCCGGGCAGCCAGGCCATGCTGCTGGGCGCGGCGCCCGCCAGTTGCGAGGCGCAATTATGGATCTGGACGCTGGCGCCGGGTGAGCAGTACGCGGCCGAACCCGACCCCGAGGGATGGCACGAGATGGTCTACGTGACCGAGGGTGCGCTACGGCTGGACCTGTCTGGCGTTTCGCAAACGGTCGCCACCGATGATTTCGCGATCTACAGCAGCGCGCAGCCTTATGCCTACTTCAACGAGGGCGATACCCGCCTGCGCTTTGTGCGCAATGTGCTGCGGTAGAGGCGCGCGAAACGGTTGCCGATTCGCGCGCCGTTGCATCAGAACTCGTACTTCAACGTAGCGACCACATTGCGCTCTTCGCCGTAGTAGCAGTAGTTCAGGCTGGCGCAAGATGCCACGTAGGTCTTGTCCAGCAGGTTGTTGGCGGCCACGCGCACGCTCATCCCCTTCAATGACGAGGACAAGCGTCCCAGGTCATAGCGCACGGACAGGTCGACGAGCGTGTAGGCCGGCACCTTCAGCGTGTTGGCGCTGTCGGCCCAACTGGTGCCCACATAGCGCACGCCCGCGCCCACGCCGAGGCCAGAGTCAAACTGGTAATCGCCCCAAAGCGAAGCCATGTGGCGCGGCGCCTGGTAAGGCGTATTGCCCGTCAGGCCTTCGGTGGATTCGCGGTACGTCATCGCGGTGAAGGTGTAGGCGGCCAGCAGCGTGAGGTTGTCGGTCAGGCGAGCCTTGCCTTCCAGTTCGATTCCGCGCGACCGGACCTTGCCGGCCGGTGCGTAGTAGGTCTGTGCCAGCACGCGGTTGGCCACGTTGTCCTGCGTCAGGTCGAAGGCCGCCATCGACACCATATTCTCGGTGCCAGGCTGCTGGAACTTCACGCCCGCTTCGTATTGCTTGCTTTGCGTGGGCGGCAGCAGATTGCCCTGCTGGTCCGTGTAGGCGTTGGGGTTGAACGATTCGCTGTAGCTCAGGTAGGGCGACACGCCGTTGTCGAACAAATAGACCAGGCCTGCGCGTTTGGTGAACTTGGATCCTCTCCAGTCCTGCTTCGTGGAGTAGTCGCCCGTGCGGTTGGATTCCTTGATGCGCACTTCATCCTGACGGCCGCTGACGGTGAAGCGCCAGCGGTCATAGGCCAGTTGGTCTTGCAGATAGAAGCCTGTCTGTTCCAGGCGGCGGTCGAAAAAGGTGCGGCTCGTGATCTGCACGTTGCCATCGGCGTAGTTGGGGTGGAATGCATCCAGGTTGGACGCGGTGCCGGAATCCCAGCGGCCGTCAGCGTGGCGGTTCTGGTAGTCCAGCCCCAGCAGCACGGTGTGCTTGACAGCACCTGTCTCGAACTTGCCTTGAATCTGGTTATCGATCGCGAAGGCGTTCAGGGATTCATCGGCGCCGGAGTAGTAACGGGTCAGTTCGGTGTCGTTGGCCCAGCCGTAGCCGTAGGCCTGCTTCAGCCTGACGTCGGAGGAGACGTAGCGCGCGTTCTGGCGGAACGTCCAGCGGTCATTGAAGCGGTGGTCCAACTGATAGCTGAAAATGCGTTCGTTGCGCTTGAATTCATTGTTGTCGGGATCGGAATCCACGAAATGGCGCGAGATGCGCTGCCCGGCATGGTCGTCGGTGATGCTGGCGTCCGCCGGCACGCCGCTGTGGAAGCCGCCGCTGGGGTCGCGTTGCAGATAGGCCTGCAACAACAGGCTGGTGTCCGGCGTGACGTTGAACATCACCTGCGGCGCAATGGCGTAGCGCTCTTCGCGGGTGTTGTTGAACTGGGTGTCGGTAGAGCGGCCCAGGCCGGTCAGGCGGTAGGCGACCTTGCCGTTGTCGTCGACGGGGCCGGCGAAGTCGAAGCCCGCGCTCTTCTGGCCCTGGGTACCGTAGGACACCTCCACCGAACGGTAGGGATCGAACAGGGGGCGCTTGCTGGTCAGTTGCACCAGGCCGCCCGGCGCGCTGCGGCCAAACAGCACGGACGAGGGCCCGCGAAACACGTCGATGCGCTCGACGAAGTACGGGTCGATCTGGATCGAGCTGAACGTGCCGGAATCGCTCAACAGCTTCAGACCGTCATAAATGGTGTTGTCGGTGCTGTTTTCGATGAACCCACGCAGCGCCACATAGTCATAGCGGTCGGCAGCGCCCACCAGCCCCGTGAATGCGCCCGGCGTGTAGCGCAACGCCTCCGTCACGCTGCGCGGCTTTTGCTCGTCGATCTGTTCGCGGGTCACGACCGAGACCGATTGCGGTATTTCACGCAACGGCGTATCGGTCTTGGTGGCGCTGGTGCTGGTGGACGCCAACAGGCCCGACGTGGGCTCCAGGGCGCCAGCAAAACCTTGGCCGCTGACACGCACGGCGGGCAGGGTGGTGGTGCCCGGTTGCGGGGCCGGCACCAGCACGTAGCCGCCCGCGCTGCGCGTGGCCGCATAGCCGCTGCCCGCCAGCAGCATGCGGAAACCTTCATCCAGCCGGTAGCGGCCTTGCAGCCCAGGGGTGGTCAAGCCCTGGATGCGATTGGCGTCCACGGAAATCGCCACGCCCGCCTGCTGGGCGTAGCGATTCAGGGCGAGAGCGAGCGGGCCGGCGGGGATGTCGTACTGGATCGCCGCGTCGGTCTGTTGCTGCGCGTGGGCGGGCAGGGCGGCGGTGCTCAGCGTGGCCAGCAACAGGCTGAAGGCCAGCGGGGTGTAGCGAAGATTCAAGGTCGGCAAGGGCATGGAAGGTTCCGTGTGCGTGAGTGTCCTGATTGCTATGACGCACCAGATGGAAAAAGCGGAACTGCCATGCAAGAAAAGTCAGCGCTTGGGTTCGGCCCGGTCGATCATGACGATCCACGGGGTCATTGTGCGCACCCGGATGGGGAAGCTTGAGGCCAGCAGTTGCAGGGCGCGGTCGGGATCGTCCAGGGGCAGGACGGCATTGACTTGCATGCCGGCAAGCGCTTCCCGGTCGACGCGCAGCAGGCCGCCGCGGTAGCGGCCCAGTAGATCCAGCACGTCGGCCAGCGGCTTGTCCTGCACCACCAGGCGATGGTATTTCCAGGCGTCCTCGACGGCGGCGGCGTCCAGCGGTTGCGGCGCGCTGACCCCTTGGGGGGTGATGCGCACCTGTTCGCCAGCCTGCACCTGCCGTTCGCGGGTCGTGCCGGCTTCCCCGTGGGCGGTGGCCAGCACCTTGGAATCCAGCATGCTCAGGACCGTGACGCCGGACTCCGCGCTGACCACAAAGCGCGTGCCCAGCGCCCGCACGGTGCCCTGGGCGGTGCGCACGATGAACGGCCGCGCTGCATCGTGTGCGACTTCCACCAGGATGTCGCCGCGCACCAGTTCGACTTCGCGGCGCAAGGGATCGAAATGCAGGTTGACGGCCGTGCCGGGCTCCAGCGTGACGCGGCTTTGGTCGGCCAGCATATGGGTTTGCCATTGGCCGGTGCCGCTGCGCATGTCTGCCAGCAGATAGGACGACGGATAAAAATGCAGGAATATCGCAAGCGGCGTGGCCAGTGCCGCTGCCAGCGCCAGACTGGCGGCCACGCGCCGGATGCGCCGGCGGCGGCTGCCCAGCCAGCCCGCCTTCAGGCCGGCGTGCAAGGGCGTGGTCTGCCCTTGGGCATCGTCGCGTAGCGCGCTTAGCTGCGTCAGCACCGCTTCCATGCGCTGGGCTGCCGCCTCATGGCGCGGATCGGCATGCTTCCACGTCATGAAGTCTTGGCGCAGGCGGTCGCGTTCGGCCGGGCTGGCCTGGTCTTCGGTCAGGCGCATCAGCCATTGGGCGGCTTCGTGCGTGATGGATTGGGTGGCGGCGTTGCTCATGCGTCCACACCTTCGTGGCAATGCACCAGGGCCGTCACCAGGTACTTGCGCACCATGCGGTCGGTCACGCCCAGCTTGTCGGCAATCTCGGCATGCGTGTCGCCATCCAGGTAATGCAGCAAGAAGGCTTGGCGCGGACGCGCCGCCAGTCCTTCCAGAATGGCGCTGATCTGGGCCAGCGCCTGCGACGTCATCAGAATCTGTTCGGGCGAGGGCGCCCCGGGATGGTCCGCCATGGCCAGGTTCAGTTCGGCCAGATAGGCGTCTTCCACCTGGCGGCGGCGCGTCTGGTCGATCATGAGCCGCGTGGCGGTCACCGACAGATAAGCTCGGGGCTCGCGCACCGCGGCCAGGGCATCGCGCGACGCCAGGATCCGGGTAAAGGTGTCGTGGGCCATGTCCGCCGCATTGTGCGGGCAACCCAGCTTCTTTTTCAGCCAGGCGAGCAGCCACCCGCCGTGGTCGACATACCAGGCATGCAGCTCGGAATCGGGGCGGGAGGTTGCCGAAGGCATGGCTTGCGCGTGGGGACCGGAACCGCGAAAACGCTACCGATCAGAGTGAGTGATAAATGCAAATCGATATCAATTATATTTGGTCGGCCGAAATTTGCGAATCGACCAGGACGACCGATGATCGAACAGGAATTTCGCGAGCGGCGTGGGTGGAGCCTTATAGCCAGGAGTAATATGTCGCGTCCGGCCGCCTTGGCGGCCGGTCACAACAAGCCGATTCACGCCTCGTCCTTCCCACCCGTGTCGATAGCGGAGCACCTTCCGCGCCTCCCCTGCGGTGTCTGTAAGCCCTGGCGCAAGCGGCCATAAAAAGACATCGAGGAGAAGCACTTGGACAAGCAAGAGTCGGGCGGCTGGTATTTCGGCTGGAACATCGTCGGCGCCGCTGCGGTACTCACCCTGTTGACGGTCGGCCTGCGCATGGGCATCGGGCCGTTCTTCCTGCCAATGGCGGACGGGCTGGGATTTTCGCGCAGCCTGCTGTCGGGCATCGTGGCGATCGGCATGCTGTGCTACGGGCTGGCCATGCCCTTGGCCGGCTATCTGGTCAGTACGCGCGGCACCCGGTTCGTCTTGTTGACGGGCACGGCCATTGTCGTGGCCTCGTCCTTGTGGACCGTGTTCGCGCGGGGGCCCATCGAATTCCTGCTGTCCTTTGGCGTGGCGCTTTCTGTCGGGCTGGCCTTCACCAGTCCGGTCGCGCTGACGCCCGTGATCAGCCGCTGGTTCACTCGCCAGCGCGGCATGGCGCTGTTCTTCCTGTCCACCGGATCGATGGCGGGGATTGCGTTGATGACGCCCACCCTGACGTTCGCGATCGCGGCCGTGGGTTGGCAGGAGACACTGCTGGCCTTTGCCGTGCTGTTCGCCCTGTTGACCGTGCCGGTGGCGCTGTTCGTGATGCGCGACGTGGCACCGGAACACACTGACCTATTGCCCCACCAGATCGTCGACAGCAAGGCGTCCGCCAAACCCGCCGCGCGTGGCCCGGCGCCCAATGTGCGCAACGCCTTGCGCACGCTGCCGTTCTGGCAAGTGGCGTTGGGGCTGTTCGCCTGTGGCTACAGCATGAACTTGCTGGGTACCCACGGCATGCCGATGCTGATGGATCACGGCTTCGATGCCACCACCAGTTCCTTGGGCATTGGCCTGATCGGGCTGGTCGCGATTTTCAGCACGCTGGTGCTGGGCCGCATGTCCGATCAGGTTGAGCGCCGCAACATCCTGGCAGCGATCTATCTGGTGCGTGGGCTGGGATTTTTTGCGCTGGTCATGGTGGGCGCCCATTGGGAGCTGTACGCCGCTGCCACCATCGGCGGCATTGTGTGGGCGGGCAGCATTGCCTTGTCGTCCGCGATTCTGGCCGACGTCTACGGCATTCGGCTGGTTGGCGTGCTATACGGCCTGACCTATCTGGGCCACCAGGTGGGCGGCATGATCAGTTCGTGGTTGGGCGGATGGGCCTACGATGTCTTCGGCACGCATTGGGTCGCCTTTGGATCGGCAGGCGTGTTGCTGTTGCTGGCTGCGGCGATTTCGCTGCGGCTGCCGGGGCGCGGCTTGATGCGCGCGCCGGCAGCCGTGGGCCGCTGATCTAGCGGTCTTTCAGCAGCGAGATCAGTTCGGGCACGTAGCGCTCGCCGCCGCCCTGCGTGACGGCCTGGTCGAAGGTGTGCTGGACGGCAGCACCGATTTCGCGCACGGCGCCGGCTTCGGCCGCCATGGTGTTGTAGTAGGACAGGTCCTTCTGCGCGTTCGACATGAAAAAGCGTAGCGACGACGGATCCTGTTCCAGCAGATATGGCTTGATGCGTTCCAGCGCCACGCCGCCGCCGCCGCCCTTGGCCAGCACGTCGGCAAACACGGCCGGGTCGATATCCGAACGCAGCGCGCACGCCGCCGCTTCCGACAGCAACGCCACGACACCCAGCGACACGTAGTTGTGCAGCAATTTCATGCGGTGTCCGGCGCCCACGGGACCGGCGTGCGTGATGTTCTCGGCAAAGCAGGCCAGGATCGGCTTGCATTCCTCAAACAGGGCTGCATCGCCGCCCACCAGCAGATTCAGCCGGCCTTCGGCGGCTTCTTTTGGCGTGCGTGTCATCGGCGCGTCCAGGAAGCGGCCGCCCGAGTCGGTGACGGCCTGCGCCACCTTCACGGTGGAGGACGGGATGGCGGTCGAGCAATCGATGATCACGGTGCCGGGACGCAGGCCTTCCAGCACGCCGTTTGCCGACAGCAGCACGGCTTCGACCTGCGGGCTGCCCGTCACGCAAAGAATGATCACATCCGACTGGGCGGCCAGCGTGGCGCCATCGGCAACGCTGGTCGCGCCAGCGGCCTTCAGGGCGTCCAGGGGTTGATTGCCCGGGTGTTCCAGCACGGTCAGGGTGTGACCGTGCTTCACCAGGTTACTTGCAATGCCGTGGCCCATGAGACCGATTCCAACCATGCCAACTTTCGCCATCTTGCACTGCTCCTGCCATGTGTAGGTGTGTGTTGTGGCGTAAATCTTACTCCGTCTTTCCGGCTGGCCCGCGCGCGTTTCGTATATGCCGAATGATGCCTTCGAAACTTTCGGATGGTCAGTGGCGGGCCACATTCCTAAAATCGTTTGACGCATGGCAGCCATGCCAGACGGACAACGACCTATAACGGAGACCGCCGCCTTCCGGGCGGACACGATCAGCATGCCGCACACCGCAACCGAGCCGGCCGCCAGTGCCGAACGCCATTACTTCGAGCAGCTTGCGCAGGGCCGCTTCATGATTCCGCAATGCCAAGCCTGCGCCCGGCATCATTTCTATCCCCGGGTGATCTGCCCGCATTGCGGCGCGGACACACTGCGCTGGACCGAGCCCAGCGGCCAGGGTCAGGTCTATTCCACCACCATCGTGCGCAGCAAGGCCGGCGACTACACCGTGTGTCTCGTCGACCTGGCCGAAGGCCCGCGCCTGATGAGCCGCGTGGTGGATATGCCGCCTGACGCCGTCCGTATCGGGATGCCGGTGCAAGCACGGATCGATACCGTCGACGGCGAACCGTTGCTGGTATTCGTTGCGCAACCCGGGGAACGGGCATGAGCGGCCGCAGCTATCGCGGCGCGATTGCCGTTCTGGGTACGGGCATGGCCGGTCTGGGAGACTGCGGCGGACGCACCGAGCAGGAAATCATCGCGCAGGCCGCCCACCGCGCCGTGGCCGCCAGCGGTCTGAAGATGCAGGACATCGACGGCATCATCACGTCTAGCCTGACCTCGCCCTGGTGGGTCATGCGCATGTCGGAATACCTGGGCATCCAGCCGCGCTTTTCCGACAGCACGATGTTCGGCGGGTCGTCGTTCATCGCAGACTTGAAGATCGCGGCCATGGCCATCGAGGCCGGCCAATGTGACCATGTGCTGGTGTGCTACGGCGCCAATCCGCGCAGCGCGCCCAGCAGCACGCAGATCAATCAGATGCGCGCGGCGCTGGACCCGCAGCCCTACGAACATCCTTACAAGCCATTCAACCCGGTGACCAGCTACGCGCTGGCCGCGGCTCGTCATATGCATCAGTACGGCACCACGCGGCGCCAGTTGGCTGAAGTGGCGGTGGCTGCGCGCAAGTGGGCGCAGTTGAACCCCGACGCTTTCCTGCGCACGCCGCTGACGATCGACGATGTGCTGGGCGCAAAAATGATCTCGGACCCGCTGACCGTGCGCGATTGCTGCCTGGTGACCGACGGCGCGGGCGCCTTCGTCGTGACGCGCGCCGATCGTGCGCGCGATCTGCACCCGCGTCCGATCTACGTGTTGGGAACCGGCCACGCACACTGGCACCGGCAGATATCCTGCATGCCGGATGTCACCGTGACGCCGGCCGTGGATTCGGGCCGGGCCGCCTTTGCCGAAGCTGGCCTGACGCCGGCCGACATCGATCTGGTCGAACTGTACGACGCCTTCACCATCAATCCCATCCTGTTCCTGGAAGATCTGGGCTTTTGCGCCAAGGGCGAGGGCGGCGCGTTCATCGGCGGCGGCCGGATCGAGCCGGGTGGCGACTTTCCGATGAATACCAATGGCGGCGGGCTGTCGTTCACGCACCCGGGCATGTACAGCATCTTCCTGGTGATCGAAGCCGTGGCGCAGTTGCGCCGCGAGGCCGGTGAACGCCAGGTCGGCAAAGCCGACGTGGCGCTGGTGCATGGCAATGGCGGCGTGTTGTCCAGCCAGGCCACGGCCATTCTTTCCCATACCTTGTGATGACGGATCCCATGAACAAGACAGTCGATTCCGCCGCGCAGGCCGTGGCGGATATCCCCGATGGCGCCACGGTCCTTGTCAGTGGCTTTGGCTTGTCCGGCCAGCCGGTGGACCTGCTGGACGCGCTGGTGGAGCAGGGCGCGCGTGAACTGACGGTTGCGTGCAACAACAGCGGCAGCCGCGATAGCGGTCTGGCCCGCCTGATCCGGCTGGGCCGCGTGCGCAAACTGATCGCGTCCTATCCGCGCGGCGCGGAATCCCAAGCCTTTGAATCGGCCTATGCCGAAGGCAAGATCGAATACGAGTGCGTGCCGCAGGGCACACTGGCCGAACGGTTGCGCGCGGCGGGTTCGGGCCTGGGCGGTTTCTTCACCCCGACGGGCTACGGCACGCTGCTGGCGCAGGGCAAGGAAACGCGCGTCATCAAAGGCGTCGGCCATGTCTTCGAAGAGCCCTTGCATGCCGACTATGCGCTGGTGAAAGCCTATTGCGCAGACCCCCTGGGCAATCTGGTCTATCGCAAGGCCGGGCGCAATTTCGGGCCGCTGATGTGCATGGCCTCGGCCACCGCCATCGTGCAAGTGCATGCCCTGGCAGAAGTGGGCGGGCTGGACCCGGAGCACATCGTCACGCCGGGGATCTTCGTGCAGCGCGTACTGCGCATCCCCGACACCCAACTGACCGGAGCCTTGCAATGACCCAACGTTACACGCGCGAGGACATCGCTCGCCGGGCGGCCGCTGACATTCCTGCTGGCGCCTACGTCAACCTGGGGATCGGCATGCCCGTCATGGCGCTGGACTACTGGACGCCCGAACACGGCGTCATCGTGCACAGCGAGAATGGCATCCTGGGCATGCGGGCGCGCTCGCAAGACGACCCGGTGGATCCCGACCTTACCAATGCGGCCAAGAAGCATGTGGCCTTGTCGGCCGGCGGCAGCTTCTTCAATCATGCCGACTCCTTCGCCATGATGCGGGGCGGTCATCTGGACTATTGCATCCTGGGGGCCTACCAGGTCTCGGAAAACGGCGACCTGGCGAATTGGTCGCTTGGCCAGCCCGGCGTGGCTGCGGCGGTGGGCGGCGCCATGGATCTGGCCGTGGGTGCCAAGCGCGTCCATGTGCTGATGGAGCACACCACCCGTGACGGCCGTTCCCGCTTGCGCCGCGTATGCGACCTACCCTTGACGGGCGCCGGCTGCGTCGATCGCGTCTATACCGACCTGGCCACGCTGGACATAACACCCGAAGGATTCCTGGTGCGCGACATGGCGCCCGGTCTGACCCGCGAAGCCTTGCAGGCGGCCACCGACGCGCCGCTGCGCTTTGCCACGGATGTTGACCATGCCGGTTGATACGGACTTGGAGGGGTTCCGCACCGAAGTCCGCGCCTTCCTGTGTGACCGTCTTCCCGTCGATTTGCGGCGCAAGGTGCTGGATCACCAGCGGCTGGAGAAGCAGGATTTCCTGCGCTGGCATCAGATCCTGCACGAGCGCGGCTGGGTTGCGCCGAATTGGCCAAAAGAGCATGGCGGCGCGGCTTGGGATATCGGGCAGCGCAACGTGTTCGACGAGGAATGCGCGCTGGCTGGCGCCCCTGAAACCGTGCCCTTCGGGCTGCGGATGGTGGCGCCGGTCATCATGGCCTACGGCTCGGCCTGGCAGAAAAGCCATTTCTTGCCGCGAATCCTCAGTGGACAGGATTGGTGGTGCCAAGGCTATTCCGAACCGGGGGCGGGGTCGGATCTGGCGTCGTTGTCCACCCGGGCACGGCGCGAGGGCGACACCTTTGTGGTCAACGGCCAGAAGACCTGGACGACCTATGCGCAGTACGCCGACATGATGTTCTGCCTGGCGCGCACGGATCCCGATGCCAAGGCGCAGGAAGGCATTTCTTTCCTGCTGATCGACATGCGCAGCCCGGGTGTGTCGTTGCGTCCGATCCGGACGCTGGACGGCGGCGACGAAATCAACGAAGTCTTCCTGGATGACGTGGTGGTGCCCGCGACCCATCTGGTGGGCGAGGCGGATCGTGGCTGGACATACGCCAAGTATCTGCTGTCGCACGAACGCTTCGGCGCGGCGCGGGTAGGGCGGGCAAAACGCGAATTGGGTCATTTGCAACGGTTGGCGGCGCAACGGGTGGTGGACGGCGTGACGCTGGCCGACGATCCTGTGTTCGCGCATCGCCTGGCGCAGCTGGAGATCGATACGCTGGCGCTGGAACAGACCAATCTGCGGCTGATTGCGCGTGATCAGCGCGGCGCGGGTCATGGCGCCGAAGCGTCCATCCTGAAATACCTGGGGTCCACGCTCGCGCAGCGCATCAGCGAGGCATTGGTCGACACTGCGGGTTCGCACGCGCTGGCTTATCAATCCCTGGCCTTGGAGCGTGATTACGAGCACGGCGAGCCGACCATGGAGGAAGCGCTGGAAGCCATGCCCGGCTTCTATCTGAATCTGCGCAAGATATCGATCTACGGCGGCACGGACGAAGTGCAGAAGAACATCATCGCCAAGTTGGCGCTGGGCGCCGCGGACGACTACTCCGACGACGAACGCGCCTTGGATGATGCCGTCGCGCGCTATCTGCAAGGCGAATACCCCGCGCCTGCCGGCAGGCCCGCGTTACCCGTCGATGCCGACCCCGCGTCCTCGCCGCATTGGCGGACCTTCGCCGACATGGGGTTGCTTGGGTTGGGCCTGCCCGCAGCGGCGGGTGGCATGGAATCCGCGTTGACCGACGTCTGCGTGCTGATGCAGCAGTTCGGCCGCCACCTGGTGACCGAGCCCTATGATGCCAGCGCGTTGCTGTGTGGCCAGTTACTGGCGTTGATGCCGGATGGCGGCACGGTCCACCGTTTGCTTGCTGGCATTGCGCAAGGTTCGGCCGCGCCGGTGCTGGCCTCTGCGGGACCCAGGTCGGAATGGTCATTGGATGGTGAGGGCGTCACGGCGGAGCGTCAGGGCGAGGACTGGATTCTGAACGGCGTGAAGCGGCGGGTGCCGTTTGGCGCGGGGGCAAGGCAATTGCTGGTCACGGCGCGCGACGCCCAGGGCGTTGGGCTGTTCCTGGTCGAAGCGGAAGCGCACAACGTGATGCCGGGCGTGACTCGCCAGGGCGCTGTGGGCGTGGACGGACGCAGTTATGCGGACATCACCTTCAACGGATGCCGCGTGCCAGACGCGGCGCGATTGGGCGAGGTGGGCAACGCCCTGGAGCAAGCGGCGGACACGACGCGCATCGCCTTGTGCGCGGAAGCGCTGGGCGCCATGCAGGCGTTGCTGGATGCCACGCGCGAACACACCGATGCGCGTCGCCAGTTCGGCCGCGCGCTCAGCGGATTCCAGGCCGTCCAGCACCGTTTGGTCGATATGTTGCTGGTGCTGGAACAGGCGCGATCGCTCACCTGGACAGCCGCCCGCGCGGATACGGCCGATGCGCGGCTGCGTGGCCGGCTGGTGTCGGCCGCCAAGGCCCGATGCGGCGAGGCCGCCCGCTACATCAGCCAGCAGAGCATCCAGCTGCATGGCGGCATGGGCATGACCGATGAGCTTCCCGTGGGACATTACGTCAAACGCCTGCTGGCCATTGAATACACGCTTGGCGACACTCGCCATCATCTCAACCGCTATCAGCGGCTGGCGCGGGCGTAAGCCGCGCCACCGCAAGGAACCAACATGACGCTGATCGTCCCCCCCACGTCTGATGACGTCTCCAGTACTGTGCGCTACGCATTGCACGGGCGCGTCGCGGTGCTATTTCTTGATAATCCGCCCGTCAATGGCCTGGGCGACACCGTGCGCAGCGGAGTGCATGCCGGGTTGGCCCGGGCGCGCGCCGATGCCAACGTCGACGCCATCGTCATCGTGGGGGCCGGCAAGGCTTTCTGCGGCGGCGCCGACATCCGCCAGTTCAACACGCCGGCCGCCGTGGCCAAACCCATGCTGCGCGACGTGATCGCGGCGATCGAGGTGTCGGACAAGCCGGTCGTTGCGGCCATCCATGGCTTTGCATTGGGGGGAGGCCTGGAACTCGCCTTGGGCTGCCACTATCGCGTGGCACAGGCAGGTGCGCGACTGGGTCTGCCCGAAGTGAATCTGGGACTGGTGCCCGGAGGCGGCGGCACGCAACGGCTGCCGCGCCTGATCGGTGTGGCCCCTGCGCTAAAAATGATCCAAACGGGAACGCCCATTGATGCGGCGGCTGCGTTGCAGTCAGGGTTGCTGGATGCCGTGGCGGACGGCGATCTCCTGGAATTTGCGCTGGCCTACGCGCGAGACCGCGCCGCGCACGACGGGCATCCGGTTGCGGCGCAACGCAAGGTGGACGGTAGCGGCATCGACTTCGACGCGGCACGCGCCAAGCTGAGTTCCAAGGCGCGCAATGCTGAGGCCCAGCGGGCGGCAACGGACTGCGTCGAGGCGGCGACGCATCTGCCCATTGAAGCAGGGCTGGATGAAGAGCGCCGGCAGTTCGACACGCTGGTTGCCGGCGATGCGTCCAAGGCGCTACGCCATCTGTTCTTCGCGGAAAAGGAAGCCCCGCGCGTGGCCGATGGCGGTCAGGCGGGGTCGGTTGCGCAGGTGGCCATTCTGGGCGCGGGCACCATGGGCGGAGGTATCGCCATGGCATTCGCGAACGCGGGCTACGCGGTGCTGTTGCATGAGCGCGAGTCCGCCGCGTTGGACCGTGGTTTGGCGCTCATCCGCAAGAACTACGACATCACCGCAGCCAAAGGCAAGCTCGACGCGGACGGCGTTGCCGCCCGTATGGCGCGCATCACCCCCAGCCTGGATATCCAGGATCTGGCCCAAGCGGATCTGGTGATCGAAGCCGTGTTCGAGGACATGGCGGTCAAGCAAGCCGTGTTCCGCCAGCTGGATGCCGTCTGCAAACCTGGCGCCATCCTGGCCACCAACACGTCGCGCCTGAACATCGATGAGATCGCTGCCAGCACGTCGCGGCCGGAAGCGGTGATCGGTCTGCATTTCTTCAGCCCGGCGAACGTGATGAAGCTGCTGGAGGTGGTGCGGGGGGCGCGCACCAGCGCTGACGTTATCGCCACCTGCATGGCGGCGGCGCAGAAGATCGGCAAGATCCCGGTGCTGGTCGGCGTATGCGAAGGCTTCGTCGGCAACCGCATGTTGACAGGCTACTGGCGCGAGGCCGGCTTTCTGCTGGAAGAGGGCGCCAGCCCGCAGCAGATTGACGCCGCGCTGACGCGCTTCGGCATGGCCATGGGACCCTTGGCGATGGCGGACTTGGCTGGCATGGATATCAACTGGGCAACCCGCAAGCGCCTGGCGCCGACCCGGCCCGCGCATCTGCGGTATTCCAAGGTGGCCGACCGCATCTGCGAACTGGGCCGTTTTGGGCAGAAGACGCAGGCTGGCTATTACCGCTACGAGCCAGGCAGCCGTCAGCCGCTGCCCGACCCAGTGGTCGACGGCATCATCGAGGATTGTGCGCGTGAGGCCGGTATCGTCCGGCGCGCGGTCAGCGATCAGGAAATCGTTGAACGCTGCATGCTGGCGCTGGTGAATGAGGGGGCGCAGATCATCGACGAAGGCATCGCGCAGCGCGCATCGGATGTGGATGTGGTCTACGTGCACGGATACGGATTCCCCGGCGCGCGCGGCGGCCCGATGTTCTATGCGCAGACGCTTGGGCTTGGCGTCACGCTGGAGAAGATCCGCGCATTGCGACAGGCGCATGGTGAACACTGGAAACCCGCCGCGCTGCTGGAACGGAAGGCCGTCGAAGGCGCAACCGCGTTCTGAGACGCCCTCGGCAGGCGTCCCGCGGCGTCACCGCAAGACGTCCGCAGAGCGGTCAGGGCCGCGCCTGGCACCATGCCGGCGCGGCCTTCTTTGCGATACTGGGGCATACCCGCCAGCATTCAAACCCACTCCCAGGTCCATTCCGGACCTTTCCGCGTGAGCCCATGACAGACACTATCCCTTCTGGCTTCGAGCCCTGGCAGCCAAGTAGTCCCTTCATGACGCATCTGACCGAACTTGGCGCGCTGTACCGCCGCGATGCCGATTCGGTCCTGGGCATGCGCGTCGCACATGCCCACACCAATATGCACGCGATTGCCCACGGCGGCCTGTTGGCCACGCTGGCCGATAGTGCGCTGGGGTTCACGATCGCGCAGCAGGCGCAGGTGTCCGTGGTGACGGTGCAGATGTCGGTGGAATACCTGAATGCCGTCAAGCCGGGGGACTGGCTGGAGGCGCATGTGCGCATCGACAAACAGGGCAAGCGGCTGATCTACGCGAATTGCCTGCTGTTGGTGGAAGGCCGCAGCATGCTGAAGGCGAACGCAGTGTTCGCCGTGCGGGCCGCGCCAACACCGGCATCCGACGGCTAAGGGGCAGGCCGCCTTGACGGAGGCGTGCCCCGGGGATGCGCGCGGTGCGCATCCCAAGCCATCACTCGACCTTGACGCCGGTCGTCTTCACGACATTGCGCCATTTGGCGGTTTCGCCCGTCACGAATGCAGTCACCTGCTCCGGCGTCATCGGACCTAGCGGTTCGCTGTTCTGCCCCGCCAGACGCGCCACCATTTCCGGTGAATTCATGATGTCGTTCGTGGCTTGATTCAGCTTGGCCACGATGGCCGGGTCCGTGCCGGCCGGTGCATAGAATCCCAGCCAGGTGTAGACGTCCAGGCCCGGCGCACCCGATTCCGCGAATGTCGGCAGATCCGGGAACAGCTTGCTGCGTTCTGCGCTGGCCACGCCAATCGGACGCAATTGGCCCGACTTGATGAATGGGGCGACGCTCATCGCATCCTGCACCGCCACCTTGAGCTCACCGGATACCACCGCATTGGTGGCGGGCGACGCACCCTTGTAGGGCACGTGCTCCATCGGCACGCCCGTGATCTTCTTCAACCACTCTCCACCCAGGTGGGTCGACCCCCCGAAGCCCGCGGAGCCATACGGCACGCCAGGCTGGGATTTTCCCCATGCCAGAAATTCAGGGATGGTCTTGACCGGCAGGCCCGCATTGACCACCACCAGGTTCGGCGCTCGGGCCAGGATGCCGATCGGCGCGAAGTCCTTGACGGGGTCGTAGCGAACCTTGTCATTGACCGCCGGCCCGATCACATGGCCCGTGGCGCTGACCAGCAGCGTGTAGCCGTCGTTCTTCTGGCGTGCCACCAACTCGGTGCCGACTTGTCCGGCGGCGCCGGGCTTGTTCTCGACCACGAAGGTCTGCTTGAAGCGTTTTCCCAATTCGGCTGACAGCAGGCGTGCGACGATGTCCGTCATGCCGCCGGGCGCGAACGCCACCACGACGGTGACAGGATGATCGGGATATTCGGCGTGAGCCGTGTGGGCGACGCTTGCGGCCAGGCTGCAAAAAAGCAGCGCACCGGTCGCGCCGCGTCGCAGGATATTGCGGTTCATGGTTGTCTCCAGGGAATTTTTATCGTCCGGGCAGCGCGGCAGTCGATGCGCTTCGGTCAGGCCAGTATGGCCGCGCGGGTCGCACTATTCCATCCGAAATATTCGAACTCAACGTTCGCGGTTTTCTAAAGCGGGGCCGGGCTTGCCCGTGGCAGAACCCGCCTTGAACCCCCGCGAACGCAGCGTTCGAAACTTTCAACTCCTCGTGGGACGGGGCCGCTGACATAATTTTCGAAAAGCGGCTGAATCACGGAGACACTATGCTTCACAACGCCTTGCGCGGTATCAAAGTCGTGGACTTGTCGCGCATTCTCGCGGGCCCCTGGTGCACGCAAAACCTGTCGGATCTTGGTGCGGAGGTCATCAAGATCGAACACCCGGAGCGCGGCGACGACACGCGCGGCTGGGGGCCCCCCGACCTTCATTCCGATGATGGCAGCGCGTCCATGTCGGCGTATTTCATGGCCTGCAACCGAGGCAAGCAGTCGGTTGCCATCGACTTCGCCTCGGAAGCGGGGGCTGCGCGCGTGCGCGAACTGGTGGCTGACGCCGACATCCTGGTTGAAAACTACAAGGCTGGCGGCTTGCGCAAGTACGGACTGGACTACGCATCGCTTGCCCGTATCAACCCGCGCCTGATCTACCTGTCCATCACCGGTTACGGCCAGTCCGGCCCCATGGCTGGCAAGCCGGGATATGACTACGTGTTCCAGGGCATGGGCGGCCTGATGAGCTACACCGGCCAACCCGACGGCACTCCGGGCGCGGGCCCACTGCGCACAGGCGTCGCGGTGGTGGACCTGATGACGGGCATGTACGCGACGTCTGCCGTGCTGGCCGCCTTGCGCCAGCGCGACCAGACCGGCCAGGGCCTGCCGCTGGACATCTGTTTGCTGGATGTGGCGGTGGCGCTGAACGCCAATCAGGGCGCCAACTATCTGGTGTCGGGCGTGGCGCCCAAGCGCAGCGGCAATGCCCATCCGAACTGCGCGCCGTACGAGGTGTTCGGCTGCGCGGATGGGCACGTGATCCTGGCGATCGGCAACGACGGTCAATTCGCGCGCTTCAGCGGCGTGGTTGGCCAGCCCGAATGGGCGGCCGATGCACGCTATGCCACCAACAGCGCGCGGTTGGCGCACATGGACAGCCTGCGCCCGCTGGTCGCCGCCGCACTGGCGTCCGCGCCGCGCAAGCATTGGACCGATGCGTTTGACGCAGCCGGTGTGCCATGGGGGCCCATCCACACCTTGGACGAGGTCTTTGCGCATCCGCAGGTGCAGCACCGTGAACTGCTTCAGACCACTCAGCACCCGGTGCTGGGCGAAGTCCGGCTGGTGCGCAACCCGCTACTGGCCGGCACACCTGCCAGCGCCCTGGGAGCGGCGCCGCCGCTGCTGGGCGAGCACACAGACGCCGTGCTGACGAACCCGGCCACGATTTGAACGACCCCGAGGAGACAACAATGAAACCCATCAAATTCCCGCTAGCCGTCGCGCTGGCCTGCCTGGCGTTGCCGGGCCTTGCCGCCGCGGACTATCCCGACCGGCCGATCCGTCTGGTCGTGCCTTACGCAGTGGGCGGCACCACCGACATCATTGCTCGCGTTGTCAGCAACAAACTCGGCATGCAACTGGGCCAATCCGTCATCATCGAGAACAAGCCCGGTGCTGGCGGCAGCATCGGTTCGGCCTACGCCGCCAAGCAACCTGCCGACGGCTACACCCTGGTGATGGCCGTCGAAAGCTCGCATGCGGTCAATCCCAACGTCTACGCCAAGAGTGCTTACGACCCCGTCCGCGACTTTGCCCCCATCAGCAACCTGGCCGACGTGCCCAACGTGCTGGTCGTGAATCCGGCGCTTCCCGCGCAAGACCTGGCTGCGTTCCTGAAGCTGCTCAAGGCCGATCCCAACAAGTACGCATTCGGCTCCTCGGGCAATGGCGGCCTGAGCCACATGAATGGCGAATTGTTCATGAAGACCACCGGCACGCGCATGCTGCACGTGCCGTACAAAGGCTTGGGGCCGGCGTTGAACGATCTGGTCGCGGGACAAGTGCAGGTGGTGTTCGACAACATTCCGTCGTCCTATCCCTTGATCCAGGGGCAACGCATCCGCCCGTTGGCAGTGGCCGCCAAGCAGCGGCTCAAAGTCCTGCCGGATGTGCCGACCTACGCGGAGGCCGGCTTGCCGGCCATGAACAACCCGTCGTGGTTCGGCCTGGCCGCGCCCGCCGGCACGCCAGCGCCGGTGCTGGACAAACTGAACGCGGCGGTGCGCCAGGCACTGGCCGACCCAGCAACCATCGACGCCATCGAGAAGCAGGGCGCGGTGCCCAGCCCGATGTCGCGTGACGAATTCGGCGCCCTGATCGCGCAGTCCTACGCCCACTGGAAGACGGTGGTCGAAGACATCAAATTCGAGAAAATGCAGTAAGAGGAACCCACGTGACTACCAGAAACCTAGCCTTTCCCCACGCCAGCGCTGAAATAGACGCCGCTGGCATCGCCACCCTGACCATCGAAGACGCCGGGGTGCTGAACATTCTGAGCACGCCCGTGATCAACGGCCTGCGCGAGGCGCTTGACCAATTGCGCCAAGACGACTCGGTGCGCGTGCTGGTATTGCGAGGCGCCAGCGACCGGGCGTTCGTCGCAGGCGCCGACATCGCGGAAATGGCCGCCCTGGATGAACAGCGCGCCCAGCGCTTTATCTCGAACCTGCGTGATCTTTGCAACGCCGTGCGCCACTTCCCGGTGCCCGTCATCGCCCGCATTCCGGGATGGTGCCTGGGCGGCGGCCTGGAATTCGCCCTGGCCTGCGACTTGCGCATCTGCGCCGACCACGCGCAATTCGGCATGCCTGAAGTCAAGGTCGGCATTCCGTCGGTGATTCATGCCGCGCTGATGCCGCAGTTGATTGGCGCGGCCAACAGCGCGTGGATGTTGCTGACGGGTGAATTGATCGATGCCCGCCGCGCGCAAGACTGGGGGCTGGTCAACGCCGCCGTGCCGCAGGCCGAATTGGATCAGGCCGTGCGCAAGCTGGCCGAAGGCTTCGCGGCGTTGGGGCCGGCGGCCTTGCGTCAGCAGAAGAAGCTGCTGCGCCGCTGGGAAACCATGTCCGTGGATGAGGCGATCGAGGATAGCGTCGCGGAATTCGGCGCAGCCTTCAACACCGGCGAACCGCAGAAATTCATGAACGAATTCCTGGCAAGCAAGCGCGAACGCAAGGGCTGATCAGCCCGCCCCGCGTGTTGCCGCGACAACCGGGTCGTCCAGCAGGTATTCGGCAACCTGTTCAACGAACGGCGACAGCGGCACGCCGGCCTGCGTCACCAACGTCAGTTCGCGCAGCGCCCAGGGCTCGCTGATCGCCACCGCCGCGATACGCTTCTCGCGTAGCGCGGTGGCGGCGATGCTGCGCGGCACCAGCGACACCCCCACGCCGGCCTCAACCATGGACAGCACGGCGTCGAAGGTATGCACATGGATGCGCACCTTGGGCGTCTTGCCGGCCAGCTTGGCCATGTCGCGCAGGAAAATGTAATTGCTGCTGGCGCGGCTCATGCAGACGAAGTCCAGATCCAGCACCGCCGGGAAGCGCACGGGTGAACTCTCCACCACCGGATGATTCAGCGGCGCGGCAATGATGAGCTCATCAATCGCGTAGCGGACGGCGTTCACGCCTGCGGATTTCGCCTGGCCGGCAAAGATGCCGATATCCGCTTCCTGGCCTGCGATGGCGGCTTCAATCGTGTTGCTGGAGCGCTCTTCCAGCAGGATGTTCACATTGGGGTTGGCCGACAGGAAACGGCTCAGACTGGGCACGATGAACCCATTCAACGAACTGCTGTTGGCGAACAGCTTGACGCTGCCCTTCAGCCCGCTGGCAAAGCCGCTGACTTCGCCGTGCATGCGTTCAACGCCTGCCAGCAGCGAGCGCACATGCTTCAGCACGAACGTGCCTTCCGCCGTGAGCTCCATGCCGCGCGCCTCGCGCTTGAACAGCGGCACGCCCATCGCGAACTCCAGATTCTTCAGCCGGTAACTGGCGGATGACGCGGTCAGGTGTACCGTGTTGGCCCCGCCCGACAAGCTTTTCGCCTCGGCGATGGCAAGGAAAAGACGGAGATCTGTGAGTTCGTAGCGCATGCCGCAAGATTACCGTAGATGCATCTGCCGCGTCATAGATACGGCGTGGCCAGCCAGATGATCTTGTTGCGCAGGCGCTTGGCAAACGGCGCCATCGTCAGTGCCTCCAGGGTCTCGCGCTTGGCCTGGCCAATCAGCGTGTCGATCCGGCTGCCGATCCAGCGGGCCACCGTGGGGTCGTAGATTTCGGTGTCCAGTTCAAAATTCAAGCGCAGGCTGCGGGGATCCAGATTGGACGAACCCACATACGCCCAAGCGTCATCCACCGTCATCAACTTGGAGTGATCGAACGCGCCCTGCGCGCGCCAGACGTGGCAGCCCGTGCGCACCACCTGATCCAACTGCGCCGACATCGCGTAGTCGACCAGGCGCAGGTTGTTCTTGCCGGGGATGACGATGTCCACCCGGATACCGCGCCGCGCGGCGGTGGCCAGCGCGCCGATCAGGGTTTGATCGGGCAGGAAGTAGGGCGACTGGATACGCACGTGGCGCTGGGCCACGGCCAGCGCACCCAGCAACATATTGTGCGAACTGCCCAATGCCCGGTCGGGCCCGGACGGCACGCAGCGCATCGGCACGTCGCCCGTAGGCGGGAAAGCGTGCGGATCGAACCACGGCTTGGCCGGCAGGGACTCATGCGTGGTGAAATTCCAATCGTGTGCAAACACCGACATCAGCTGCGTCACGATCGGCCCCTCCACGCGGAAATGCGTGTCGTGGTTGGTGGCGTCACCCGCCAGCGCACTGACAAAGGCAGCCCGCACATTCATACCGCCCGTGAACCCGACGCGCCCATCGATCACCAGCACCTTGCGGTGGCTGCGCAGATTCGCATAGGGCATGCGCAGCACGCCCAGCGGGTTCGTCATGAAGCGCGCGACCGGCACGCCGCCACGGGCCAGCATGCGCACGATGGGCGGACGCGAATACTTCGAGCCGATGGCGTCGATCAATACTCGAACCTCGACACCCCGTGCCTGAGCCTCGATCAGCGCCTGCGCCAACTCGCGCCCAATCGGATCGTTGTCGAAGATATAGCTTTGCATCGCCACGGCGTGGCGCGCATCACGGATGGCTTGCAGCATGGCCGGGTAGGTTTCGTCACCCCCCGCCAACGGCTGCACCGCATTGCCGCCCAGCAGCCGGAACCGGCTGACGCGGTCGCCCAGCACCTTCAGCGACGCGAATTGCGGCCCCGAAATCGGCGCCACATCCACTGGCAGGGTCTCGACTTGCTCGGCATCCACCACCATCGCCTCGTCGCGCTGCTGCGACAGCCGCGTCTTGCGGATACGGTTGATGCCCGCCACGAAATAGAACATGGCACCGAACAGGGGCGAGAACAACGCCACCCCCACCCAACCGATGGCCGCCCGCACATCCTGCTTGGTCATCGCGGCATGCACCGCCGCCCCAGTCCCCGCCACGATGCTGATGGCAAAAACCAGATGGGGCCAGTAATCGATCAAAATCTCGTGTATGCGATCCATAGCGATGGCGTAAGCGACTGCCTCCAAGGGGGAACCATGCGGAAGGATAGCAAGGAGCGGGCGAGGGGAAACGGACGGCGCAAGGGGCTTTTGACGAGATAAAAAAATGTGCTATAGTTCGGCCTCTTCGTTGCTGACCTTCTATTTGAAGGGCGGCGGCAGAAAGAGAGCAGTAAAAAAAGCAGTGCAAAAAAGCAGTACCAGAGGTGGCTGTAGCTCAGTTGGTAGAGTCCTGGATTGTGATTCCAGTTGTCGTGGGTTCGAGCCCCATCAGCCACCCCAAAGAATTCAATGAAAATAGCCGCCTAGAGCGGCTTTTTTCTTTTGTGCCATTTGTGAAATGGTGGCGCGAACAGCATTTGGTGGTATCGGTCACGCGCTGCTCTTGATCTCCACCACTCGTCGGCGCTCGTAAATATGCCGCGTCGTCGTCGGATTTGCGGCGTTTCCGGGTTCTCATCACGGCCCAACAGCACCGTCATGTAGTATGCCCGCAAGTCATGGGATGTGAACCGCTCACGATCCGGCACCGCTACCCAGTCAGCCATGATTTTCGACCAGAGCGCCTTGAACCTCTGTTCCGTAACGGGCTGGCCATCGCGGTTGGTGAGAACGAACATCGATTCCGGAATGGCCGATTCCCCATCTCGGGCGGGCCGATCCAACTGGGCGAATTCTGCGAACAATTTGGCGCGGCGCCGGCGTTCATTCGATCGACCCTTTGCGCAGCGCGTCACCGACCTTGGCCTTGGCAAATCCCACTGAAACGCCAGCGGCCTCCATGTCGACTTTCCGCAACTCCAGAAATTCCACTTAGCGACCTGGCGGCTGGGGGGCGCTGCGGTTCTGGTGTCCCACTCCGGCAAGCTAGTTACACTCGATACCTCACAGGGGAGCTCGTCAGTGTTCAAGATGAAAATAGGTGTCCTAGCGTCATTGTCTGCGGCAATCATTTTCGGTGCGAATCCGATCATCGCAGCCCCCTCAGCTGTGGATCTAAAGCACTGCAAAGCCATGTCTGAAATGGCGCGTGTTGTCATGCAGTTGCGTCAATACGGCGTTCGAATGTCGGAGTTGATGGAAGAAGCTGAGTCGGTGGGTGGTTATTGGGGTGATTTGATGGGCATATACATCGAAGATGCGTTCAGGAGACCCATATATACAGGTGAGACTGCGCAATCGGCTGCTGTCGATGAGTTTGAGGATATTGCTTACGCCGCGTGCTTACGGACGCGGAAAAAAAAGTAAAAAAAATACTGGGACTATCCTCGCCTTCCGTGCGAGGCCTTCGCGTTTTGGCGTGCGCGAATCTCATTAGTGAATAAGCTACTATCCGGAAAGCTCTTTGTTACCTACCTTGTTTGGGGGATTAATGGCAGTAGCGGATGAACTTGAAAAACTCGCATTATTACGGGAAAAAGGGGTCCTTAGTACCGCCGAATTTGAGAGGGCCAAAGCGAAGGTGTTGAATGGCAAAGAATCTAAAGAAGAGCCGTCGGATTCAACAACACCGAAGGAAGTTAATAATAAGAGGATGGGGCGCTGGGCTAAAGCCCTGCTTTGGCTCGGAGGCGCTGTAATCGCATTTCTGGTCTTTGGCGCGACGGTGGGGAATACCCCGGAAGCTCAGGAGCGTAGGCACGCCCGGGATGCAATATCTCTATGTTGGAAGCAGCAAGAGAAAAAGTCGCTGACTCCCGGGGATCAACGATTTATCGCAGGTGCCTGCGAACTGATGGAAGCCGATTTCCGCAAGAAATTCGGATTCAATCCATAATTGCCACCGATCGGATGAAACCGAGCGTTTATTCGCTCGGTTTCCATGCCATTAACGCATCCGGCTACAGCAACCGCTCATCCACCCCATTTCTCAGGTCATAGGGCGACCAGAGAATGCGCCCCACGATACGCACTTCGCACCCGTCTTCCTTTTCCAGCGGGAAGACCTTGTACTCAGGGTTCAGAGATTTCGCCAGCCAGGAACCGTCTCGGTCGCGCGCGATGCACTTCACGATCATCTTGCCGCCGTGGTTGATGGCGTAGACCGTGCGGGGATCGATCTGGGTGGTATCGGTGATGGGATCCTCGAAGAACAGCATCGGGCCGCGGTTGCGGATGACGGGTTCCATGCTGTCGCCGTCGGCGTAGACGATCTTCATGCGCTCGATCGGCAGCTTGAAGGATTCCAGGAACGAGCGGCGCAATAGGATCTCGCCGATTTCCGTCTCATGGTAGTTCTCAATGCCAAGTCGTCCCGCAGCCAGACGTACGTCCAGCTCGGGGATAGGCATGAATTCCTGATCGTTTGCGGAATACCCAGCGTGGGCAACATGCCCAACGTTGGTGGCCTGGCTGATCCGCAGCAGTTGCGCTCGTTCGGTTTGATGGGTCGTCGTGCCGTCGGGCGCCCAGGGGCCCGGCGATAACGGCGCCATCGGGAATTCGTCAGCGGCGTTATCGATGCTTACGACCGCGCCGCGCTTGGCCGAGGCCAGCTTGGCGGAGGAGGCCGTCCCCTTCGTCTTCACACCCATCTGCCCCAACGCCAATAGCAACGCACCTTCCAGTCGCTTGAGCTGGTCGTCGGCCAATCCTTTGACCAAGGACGCCGGCACGGATGGGAAGGGCCACGCACCGTCTGTCGCTGGCGCCGCAACGGGCGCATTCGCGGATAAGGACGCAGCCTTTTGTGTCTCTGCGGCCAGGCGCGGGCTGATCGCTGCAAGCGAACATCCGAAACCCTCGGCGTAGGCCATCGCGGCCTCTATCCCGATCGGGCGGCGGCCGGTGATGTGCTGATAAATCATCGCCTGGCCGCCCTTCACTTCGTGATCGCGAGCGAAAGCCGCGCGGTTCACGCCTTCAAAGCGTGCGCGCAGAGCAGCGGCTTCCTCTTCGATAGTCCAGATTCTCATATAGCAATGCTATTCAAGTTTAACTATAGCATGGCTTGCTTATTGAATGTAGCAACGCTATAGTTTTAGTGATGAATCTACACGATTACTTCGACCGGGATGAAGCGCTTTCTGCTGCGGCGCTGGCTCGGCGCGTGGGCGTTTCCCCTGCGCTGATCTACCAGTGGCGCACGGGCCGCCGACCTGTTCCGGTCAAGCACTGCGCGCCCATCGAGCAAGCCACTGGCGGCGCGGTTACCCGGCGTGACCTGCGTCCCGCCGATTGCAATCGAATCTGGCCCGAGCTGGCCGAAGGGGCAAAGGCGCAATGAAGCCATCAAGCGTGGAAAAGGACAAGGTGACGACGACTGATTCTAAGTCGCGCAACGACAGGGGCGAAGTGCACGGTGGGACATTCCTGTCTCGCTTGCAAGGGGGGGCACGCCCGACGATGCGTGGGAGGAAGCCATGAACTATTACCCCCACCACATTGGCGATTTCAATAGCGCCACGCGGCACCTGACGCGCATCGAACGCAGCGTCTACCGGGATTTGATCGAGCTGTATTACGACACCGAGGCGCCCTTGTCGGGGGATGCCGACAAATTGTGCCGGTTGTTGATCGCGCGGTCGGAAGAAGAGCGCGCAGCCGTTACCCAGGTGCTGAGCGAATTCTTCACGCAGACGCCGCACGGCTGGGCACACGCGCGGTGCGACGCCGAAATCGCGCGCTATCACGGCAACCAGAGTGCGAAGTCCGCAGCCGGCAAGGCTAGCGCTGCCAAGCGGGCCCAGAAAGCGCAGGGCGTTGCATCTGCTGTTCAACAGCCGTTGAACAGCGGTGCAACCAACCAGGAACCAGAACCAGGAACCAGTAGCCAGGAAGAACCCCCTGTACCCCTTCGCCGGACTCCGCCATTCGATGCGGCCACGATTGCGCTGCCGCAGTGGCTGGACCGCGAAGACTGGGTCAGTTGGGTCTCCGACCGGAAGGCTCGCAAGAAGCCCGTCACGGAGGAGGGAGCCCGCCGCCAACTTCAGCAGCTTGCCGGCTATTTGGCGGATGGCGTGGCGCCCGGCGCTGTCATCGCCAATAGCATCGCGGGCGGCTATCAAGGCCTGTTCCCCCCTCGCTCGGCATCCAGCGTTGCGTCACCCAGCCGTGCGCGGCAACGCGCGGCCTGGTCATCGGAACTGCGCGATGTCTTGGCGGAAGGCCGTTCGCGCAAGGAAATCGATATGGGGGTGATCGATGCCAGTCGCTAACGCATCAGCCGGGTGGGGGGCGCTGGTCGTCAATGAAATGCTGCTGCTCTATGGCGCCAAGTTTGCGCAGCAATGGGAAGGCCTGACGCCTCGCGAACTGAAGGACTCCTGGAATCAGAAGCTGGCTGGCCTGGACGAAATGCACGTGCGTCGCGGCTTGATGGCCTGCCTGACGCGCGAATGGCCGCCGACGATGCCGGAATTCTTGAAGCTGTGTTGTCCGTGGCTTACGCCAGAGGTGGCCTATCACGAGGCCGTGCGTGGATTGTCCGCGCGCCGGCGGGGCGAGCTCGGCATGTGGTCGCACCCGGCGGTGTATTGGGCGGCGGTGGGCGTCAGTACGGTCGATCTGCTGAACAGCACTTACGGCGCGATCAAGGCGCGGTGGGAAAGAACCTTGGCGGACGAATTAGGCAAGGGCACCTGGGCCGCCATTCCCGAGCCGCGCGCAGCGTTGCCGGCGCCTGGCCAGACGCTGGCCACGCGAGATCAGGTAGAGGCCGCGCTGCGGAAGATGGGGGCGGGCAAGGCGGCGTTAGCGCGTAGCCGTTCGCCCAGGGACTGGATCAGTAAATGGGAGGCGCGCATTGCGCTGGGCGGGCATCCGACGAAAGCCATTTCCGAGATGCTCATGCAGGCGAAGGCCTCGGGCGCAATACAACACAAGCAATGGAATCAGGATGGGGGTGTCGAATGAACGAAGGATTGCCGCGGTGGGTCGAGGACGAAATACGCAATTGGGCGCGCTCCCAATGGGAAGGGGATTGGCCCGGCCCGCGGCGGATGCGGGAAGACGCGCCGGGTGTGTGTGAATTCCCTCCACAGCCGGGTCATGACGATGACGATGAACCGCTTCCGATTCCTGTTAACCAGGTGCGCGCGAACCGGGTACACGTGCTGTATGAAATGCTGCCGCTTGTGGAGCGGCGGGTCATCCAGGCGGAATACACGCGCCGCGCCGACTACGGCGACCTGGCCGCCCACTTGCGGCAGGGTAAAGCGTGCCGCGTGATTGGCATCACGCTGCCTTATTACAAGGTGGCGCTCGGCAGTTTCAAGCAACAGGTTTGGAGGGCATTCAAGTGAAGTACGCACATGAGGTGATCGATCTACTGGCCGCGTATCCAGGACGCGAATTCCGGATGGCGGAGATCTTGCGGCATGTCAGCCGTGGCATGCCAGTGGCATCTGGCGCCCGCGAGGCGATGCGTCGTGGAACCCGCCGCGTGCTTGAGCATTTGCTGGACGCGGGGCACGTGCAGCGTTGCGGCGGCAATACCAAATCGGCCGCATATGCATGGTCTGAATTGGGACATGGACATGATGGAAATCCTCCCCGTTTCGGATCGGATTTGAGACAATAGCTGCGGGGCAGTGCGCCCCAACGAAACGTAGCCGGGATACGACATCCGGCATGCAGCCCGCCCGCCGAAAGGTTTGCGGGCTTTTTTATTTTCCAATCCTTGTTGGGTATTTCAGATCACCGCCATGACGCCAGAAGATGCGATTTTCTCGCTGGTGGAGGCCGCCGCGGGCGGTGTTCCTCTTCTCTTTTCGGATACGCCAGATCCACGCCCGCCGCTGCCGTACATCACGTTGGCGTTGCGTTGGGTGGACGCCGGTCCCGCTGAAGAGGGCCGGGTAGATGACCAGGGCAATCAGGCTGTTCATGACCATCGCGATGCGACGGTTGCGTTGCAGGGATTTGGCGAGGGCGCGTACCGTGCGCTCGGCAAGCTGGGCCTGGTCTTGCGACATCCGGTGTTCGAGGACCGTGCCGAGGCGCTGGGCCTGGCGCTGTATCACGTTGGCCGACTGGAATCGGTTCCGGCTGCGGTGGATGGCACGGGTGCTCCGGCGCATCGCGCGCTGGAGGTGGGTATCCGCTATGCCCAAACGTATACCGATTTTGTTGGCGTCATCGAAACCGTGACCGGCACGATCACCACGACGGGCGGGCTCATGCCTTCCCTGGAAACTTCTTTCACCGCGAAGACTGTGACCGCGCCCTAGCGTTCCGATCTTCTTAATGTTGTCCTGCCGCCTACGGGCGGCTTTTTTATTGGAGCCGCAAATGGCAAAAATCGACCGGATCGTCAATGTGGCGATCTCGCTGAACACCACGGCGATCAAGGAGCAGAATTTCTCTGACATCCTGATCCTGGGCGCGCATGCGCTGGCCGTCAATCGTGTCCTGGTTGTCACCGAGCCAGGTGAACTGCTCGACATGGGCATCTCGCAGACCGACGCTCTGTACATCGCGGTGCGCGATGCGTTCAAGCAGATCCCGACCGTGACCCGCGTGTTCGTGGGCCGCCGCCAAGTGGACGTATCGCGCTTGACGGTGAAGCAGGCCACGATGTCGGAATACGGGGTGTCGTTGTCCTGGCGCGATGCCAACGGTGTCGTGCAGAAAGCCGACGTGTCGGTCACCGGGCTCGCGGACAGCACGCCCCAGACCATCGCCACGGCGTTGGCCTCGGCCATTGCGCAGACCGATGCACCGGCAACCGCCACGGCGGTAGGCGCCGAGGTGTCGATGACGGCCAAGCAGGCCGGGCAAGCCGTGGCCGTTGCCGCCCGGGGCAACCTGCAATTGTCGGCGCCGGAAAGCACCGAGACGCCGTCGGCGGCGTTGAATGCGTGCCTGCGCGAAAACGGTGATTGGTATGGCGTGGCGCTGGCCAGCCGTGTCGAGGCCGACGTGCTGGATGCCGCGGAATGGGTGGAATCGAATGAACGCCTTTTTGGCGTCTCCAGCGATCAGGCCGGCATCATCGATGCGGCCGTGTCCAGCGATATCGCATCGAGATGCCAGCAGAAGCAGTATTTCCGTACCCATGTCTGGTACCACGGCCAGGCGCGTGGCGAAGCGCTGGAAGCCGCAGTCAGCGCCAACCGTTTCACCTTCTACCCGGGTGGCGAAACCTGGGCAAACACGCGGTTGTCGGGTGTGACCTACGACAACCTGAGTGAAGGCCAGGCGCTGGCGGCTCACGCCAAGAACGCCAATACCTTCGAGCAGATGCGTAACTTCGCCGTGACGCAGAACGGCAAGGTGGCCGCGGGCGAATGGATCGACGTGATCCGCGGCCGCGACTGGCTTGCCGAGCAGGTGAAGATCAATGTGGCCTCGCAGCTGATCAACGCGAACGGCAAGGTGCCGTACACCGATGTGGGCATCCAGATTCTGGTGAACGGCATTCGTCAAGCGCTGTTGCTGGGTCAGAGTCGCGGTCTTGTCGCACCCGACGAGATCGATGATGCGGGCCGAAAGATTCCCGGCTTCGTGATCAACGTGCCGCGCGCCGCCAGCATTTCCTCGAACGACAAGGCCAACCGCATCCTGCGTGACCTGACGTTCAGTGCCCGCTTGGCGGGCGCCATTCATGTTGCCGAAATCAAGGGCAACCTCACCTACCAACAACTGTAATCGGGGTACTTCAATGTCCGTCAAAACCTACGCACCGAATCAGGTGAAGATTGTGGTGGGCGCGCTGCCCATCTCTGGCCTGGCCGAAGACGCGTTTGTCACCGTGGCCGAAATCGGCGAGGGCATTGCGTCCATCGTCGGCGCCGATGGCGAAGTGGCGCGCTCGATGTCGCGGGACACCCGCCTGCGCATCACCTTGACGCTGATGCAGACCAGCGCCAGCAATGCCGCGCTGTCGGCATTGCATCAGGCCGACCGTGCCACCGACGGCAACGGCGCCGTGCCGATTTCCGTGACCGACCTGCGCGGCTCTTCGTTGCACGCCTCGGATTCCGCGTGGATCGTCAAGACCCCGGACGCCGGTTACGGCGCCAAGGTCGGCAGCCGCGCATGGGTGATCGAAACGGGTCCGGCCATCAACGTCATCGGAGGGAACACCTGATGGGTGCGATCAAAGAGGTGGTAATTGGCTCGACGGTATTCCGCATTTCGCGGTTTGACCCGTTTCGCCAGTTGAAGCTGCTGGGTGATTTGCAAAAGGAAGTGTTGCCGGCGGCGGGCTCGATGCTGACCGCCGTGCTGGGCGCTGACGCCGTGGCGCAGCAGCGCGACGAGCAGGCGATGTTGCATGCGTTTCGTGAACTGTCAGCCAAGCTGGGCGGTGACGCCCTGGCCGGCTGGGCGGAACGCCTGATCGACGCTGAACTGGTCAGTTTCGAGCTTTCGGGGCGCGAGCCCCAGAAACTGACTGCCGCCCATCGGGGCTTGGCGTTCATCGATTACGCCGAAATCCTCGAGCTGCTGTTCCACATCCTTGAGCACAACTTCGCCGGCCCTTTGGCGCGTTGGGCCGGCCGCTTTGGTCCGGCCCGCGCGAAGTTGGCGAGCCCGTCGGCCGATTCGACTCAGGCTTTGAACAAGAGTTGATCATTTGGCGGCCCATCCTGGCCCGCCATGTCAGTTTGGACGCCGTCAAACGCGGTGACGTGGACCTCCTGGACATCTTGAAGCTGAATGCGCTGATGGACGCCCAGGAGGCGTTGGCTGCGGCAGAACGAAAGGCGAGGTAACGATGAGCGTTGTACGAGAACTGGTGACGCTGGTGCGTTACCAGGCTGATGATTCGGAGCTGAAGGCGCTTCAGCAGGCATTTGGCGACATGCTGTCGACCATGACGAAAGCTTGCGATCAGGCGGCGGCGATGCTGCGCCAGGCGTTCGCGGGTGTGCTTCCTGTTGCGCTGAACACGCGGCAGGCCGTGAACGCAATGGCCCCGTCGCAGCAGCAGGGCGCATCGGCTGCCCGGCCACACACGACCGCCTTGGGTGGCCTGCGTGGTGTCATTGAGTTGACGCTGGGTGCCACCCCATTCAAACGGATACTGGGTGACATCGACTCGTGGACGCAGATGCAGGCGCGCATGCGGCAGGCGACAAGGTCGGAAACGCAGTATGGCGAGGCCGACCGCGACGTGGCCCGAATCTCCCGGGTCAGCCGAACGTCTTACGCGGATAACGCCGATACGTTCATGCGTGCGCGGCAAGTCCTGGAGGATCAGGGAAAGCCTGCGCAAGACGCTTCCCGCATCACCGAGGCGCTCGCATTGAGCATGACCTTGTCAGGCACCCAGGCACAGGACCGGGGTGGGGTGGTCACGTCTCTGGTCAGGATGATCGAGCAAGGCAAGCTGGGTTTAGAGGAGTACAACACGCTGCCCCTGCGCATGCAGGATGCGCTGGCTGCGGGTCTCGATGTAGACCGTGGCCAGTTGCGCGAACAGGTGCGCGGCGGCCTGATGACATCTGACCGGGTGCTGCCCGCGTTGCAGTCGCAGTTGCCCAGGATGCGTGCCGAAGCCGAGAGCGCGCCAGCGTCCATCTCGGGGTCGATGGCTGTCTTCAACGATGCCTTGCAGCGCTACTTCGGCGAGACATTGCCAGGCGGTCAAACCGTGTTGCGGGCGATCACGAACTCGGTTCAGTATTTGGCCGACAACATCGACACTGTCGTCAAACTGCTGGCGCTGGCGGGAGCAAGTCTGGGCCTGGTCTCGTTGGGTTCCTGGCTGCGGCAAGCCACGCTGCAATCGGGTGGACTGATCCGAAGTCTGTATGCCGCCACGCGCGTGGCGATTGGACTGGATTCCGCCATGGCGTTGCGCAACGGGCCCGCAGGCGCCATGCAGATGCTGTCGACATGGACTCGATCGCTGGTGCCCTTGTTGCGCATGGCCGCGATACTGACCACGATCTATCTGATCGGGACCGATATCGTCAGTTGGTTGAATGGCGGGGACTCCGTGCTGGGCGGTTGGATCGGCGGTGTGGAAGCGTGGCGCGGCGAAATTGACGCGGTGTCGGCGGCCCTGACCTTCGTGAAGGATCTGCTGGGTGGCGCAGGTCAGGCGCTGGGACCTTGGGTCATGCAGTTCGGAACGATTGCGGTCATGGCCTACGGCCTGTGGCAGATCCTGTCGCCTATCGGTGGAGTGATCCTGTCCTTGGCCAGAATCGCGTTGCCTTTCCTTTCGAGCGGGTTCCGGTACCTGGCCGGGACAGTGGTGCCGATGTTGGGGAACGCACTGCTTGACATTGCCAGGACCGTGATCCCGATGCTGTGGAATACCTTCGCCATGACGCCGATCGGGCGGATCATCTCGGCGATTTCCCTACTGGCTATTGCCCTGTGGCAGATCTGGGAAAACTGGGATTTGATCAAGGCGTACATATCGGCGTCGTGGGATCAGCTGATGGTCATGGCGTATGACGGGTTCCTGGGCCCGGTGATCGAGTACATCACCGCGTTGTGGAACCTGTGGTCGGAGATCGTCAAAGGCGTGGTGGCTGCATTCACCGGGGACTGGGACGGCGCCGTCAAGCATTGGCTGGGGGCGTTCAACGGACTGTGGACGTTCTTCTCGGGCATGGGCGGCCGCATGATCGCCACGATCAAAGAGATTGGCGGCGCGATCCAGACGTGGGTGTTGGACAAAGTCAATAAAGCCAAGGACTGGTTCAAGGGGCTGGTGCCGGATTGGATGAAGGACGACGAGCAAGCGTCCGTCATGGATGCACCGCGTGCGATGGCGGACGTGCCGCCGCAATGGGCCGCCGTTGCGGGCGGAATATCCGTGCCCTACGTGGCTGCCGGCACGGTGGTTGGCGCCACGCCAAGCCCTGGCCGCGCCCCGTTTGTTTACCAAAGCAACAACGACATCGTTGTCAATGTAAGCGCGAACGACGCGCAAGCGGTTCGTTCAGGAGTGGTGCAGGGCTTGAATCGGGGTTTGCAAAACAACCTTGACACCTTGACCCAGAATTTTGACGTGACTTCGGCCGTGGAAGTGCGGAGCTAGGAGCAACCATGAATTTTGTTTCCATGATTTTCGGTTGGAACGGCGGCAGCAGCATCGGCACGGTTCCGCTTGATGCGCTGTTGAGCGAGAAGACGTCGTTGAATAGCCGCGCAACCTCGTATGCCGTGGAAGACGGCCCACCGGTCACGGATCATGTGGTCCAGGAGTCCGAACAGCTGACATTGGATGGATGGGTGACCGCAGCGGAGATCGCGTTGCTGGGTGGACGGAATGCGCGTGGAGTCACTCAGGGTGGGCTGTTCACAGGCTCCAGTCGGTCCAAACTGATCAGCGCGAAGGATGCGCTACGCAAGATCCATGCAGACCGCCTGCCCATCACCATTGCCACGGGCCTGGATGTCTATGCTGATTTTGTGATGGAGAGCTGCGACATCGGGCGCGGCAATGGCAGCGGCGATCGGTTCGAGATTTCGGCCAGCTTCAAGCGGATCCGCAAGGTGACGCTGCGCCAAGCGGACATTCCACCCGAGAAGACATCGGGCAGTGCAACCGGCAAGGCTGGGTCAACCAAGACCAATGCGGGCAAGGCCCGCGGCGCCGACGTCAGCCCGAAGCAAGGCGGCGGCTCCAACAAACCTGTGCTGCTCTCCATATGATCCAGATCCCCATTCCCGACGTCAACGACAGCCTCACCGAGGTGGAGCTTGAAGGGGTGACCTACTTTCTGCGGCTGTCGTGGAACAGTGAGGCCGAACTATGGGTGCTGTCGATCGAGAACGCCTACAACGAGCTGATCGTGGCGGGCATCGCTCTGGTGCCCGGTGTACCGCTGCTGGCCGGTTACCGGCACTTGGCGGTGCCTGCCGGAGAACTGGTGGCGTTGGCTCCTGACCGCCGCGACACCGTCAGCCGGGCCGCGTTGCCCTCAGGCGAAGTGGCGCTGATTTACGCGAATTCGCAGGAGGTCGCCGATGGCCAGGTTTGATCGGGTCTACCGCTTGCTCGTTGGCAAGGGTAGCGCCCAAGGGCTGGAGGTCATTCCGCCCATCCGCGTGACGTTCGACATTGCGAAGAACGCCGACGAGGAACCCAATGACGCCAAGATCTCCCTGTACAACCTGGCGGCCAGTACTCGCCGGATGTTGGAAGAGCCCGGGTTGCGCTGCGTGTTGTATGCCGGCTACGCCGAAGAGGGCGGGCCGTTGCTGATGGCGTCTGGCAGCATCGTGTATGCGTATACGAAGTTCCAACAGCCGGACGTAGTGACCGAACTGACGGTCAAGGATGGCTATATCGAGATACGTGACACGGCAGTGTCGATCGGCCTGGGGCCTGGCGCCCAGGCCAGTGCCATCATCCGGGATATCGCGCGTCAGATGGGCTTGCCGTTACTGATGGCCGACGACGTGCCTGATCGGCGCTGGGAACAGGGGTTTTCGTTCTACGGCGCGGCGCGCACTGCACTGCATAAAGTCACCCAAGGGACCGGCCTGGAATGGTCGATCCAGAACCAGCAATTGCAGGTCGTCCAGCGCTTGGGAACGACGCGGCGTCAGGCGGTTGTCCTGGCGGTGGATACCGGCTTGCTGGGCTATCCGGAACGCATGCGGGAAGCGCCCACCGAGAAGGCGTCTGCAAAAGGGCAGCCCGTTGCTGCCAAGCCGGCCAGCGGCCACCAACAACGTGATGGTTGGAAAGTGAAGTCGTTGTTGTTGCCGACGATCAATCCCGGTGACTTGGTCAAGCTGGAAAGCCGCAGCGTCCAGGCCTTTCAGCGTGTGGAGAAAGTGCACCACACGGGCGATAGCGAAGGCGGTGACTGGCAGACTGAGCTCGAGCTGGTCGACCGCGATGCGCCACCCAAGAAAAAGGACCCGAAATGAGCAATGCACTCACCGCCATCCGCCGCATCATCGCGACGGAGTTGGCGGATATCTACACGACGCTTCCCGGTGAAGTCGTGGCCTATGACGGCACGTTCGTCACCGCGCGGCCCGCGTTGGCCAAGCGGCTGGCCAACGGCGAGGCGCTGCCACCGCCGCAAGTGGTGCGCGTGCCTGTTTGCTGGCCGGTGGGCGATGTCAACGGCGCGCAGGCGCTGATTTCGGTGCCGTTGAAGCCGGGGGATGCCATCAAGCTGTCGTTCTCTGCGCGTGCGCTGGAGAACTGGCTGGCGGGCGATAACGGTCCTCCGGACGACCCCCGGCAATTCGACCTGTCTGACGCCTTTGCATCCCCGTTGCTTCGGCCCGGCAAGATGGCGGCGGACACGCAAAACGTCAGCATCCAATATGGACCCGGCACGGTAAAACTGTCGTCGTCCGGCGACCTGACCTTTCACGTGAAGACCTGGACCGTGCAGGCCGAGCAGACCACCTTCAACACCCCGGTCACGGTCAATGGACCCCTGACCTACACCCAAGGCCTGTCGGGTGAGGGCGGCGAAGGCGGGGCATCGATGCGAATCCGTGGGGGCGTGGCGTTTGAAGGAAGCGCCATCACCCACAACGGCAAAAGCATCGGCGACACGCACCGCCATCCCTACGCTGGCGGCACGACGGAGGCACCTGTGTGATGGCTTTGGACCTAACGCTAACCGCCGATCACGATCTGGATATTGATCTGCTCGGTCGCACGTCGTTCGTGGATGGCGCAGACCGTATCGCTCAGCAGATCAAGATCACGTTGCTGGCCTTCATGGGTGAATGGTTTCTGGATACGACCTTCGGTGTCCCGTATCTGGAAGACATCTTGGTCAAGTCGCCTGACCGCGCCGGCATTGAAGCGATTCTTCGCGCCCGGATCCGGGCGGTGCCCGGCGTGGACCGCGTACGCGGTCTTGACCTGCAAGTAGAACGCCAGCTGCGCGTGCTGCGCGTGACCTATGACGCGGATACCGCGGCGGGACGGCTCGAACGGGTCGTTGAACTAGGCAAGTCCTAACCCCTTAATTTCTACGAGGTACCTATGGCCTACGGTGTCACACCGGACGGGTTCGTACGTCCGCGCCTGCCCGAGATCCGCCAGGAGATCGTGGCGGACTTGCGCGCTCGCATGCAATCCGCCGGATTCAATGGTGCGGTGGAAACCCGCCCCGACAGTATTACCGGTCTGCTGATCGATACCTTCGCCGAACGCGAAGCCACGCTATGGGAACAGGCCGAGGGCGTGTACTACGCCATGTATCCCGGTTCCGCGACAGGGGTCTCATTGGACCGCGCCGTGTCGTTCACCGGCGTGTCGCGTTACGGCAATGAACCGTCACGGGCGTATGTCGTGCTGTATGGCGTGGCGGGCGCCAACGTTCCGGCGGGGGCACTGGTGCGCCATCGCGCCAGCCAGAACCTGTGGATGGTGTCCGCCGATACAAAAATCCTTGCTGGCGCGGCGGCTGACATCACGCTTCAGCCGACCGTCGCGGCGAACGCCGATTACCGTGTGTCGATCGAGGGCAGACCGTACGCTTATGCGTCGGGCCCCACGACAAATCTGCCGCAGATCCTGGCCGGTCTGGTCACGGCACTATCGGCCAGTGGCCTGGATGTGTCCAGTGATGGCGCAGCCGTTCGGATCCATACGGACGGCCGCCTGGCGGTAGCCGTCACCTGGTCGGACAAGTTGGCCCTGATCCGGATGGGATCGCCCGCATTGGTGCAGACCGCTGGCGCCTCTACCGAGGCCGCGGCGGTGGGAGACCTGAACGGCGTCGTGACGCAGGTTGACGGGTGGACTGCCGTGGACAATTTGCAGGCGGGCGTGGCCGGACGCTTGGCTGAAAACGCCGCCGAATTGCGCGCACGCTATCCCACCGGCTTGTTCCGTCTGGGCGCGGCGACGCTGCCCAGCATTGGCCCCAACGTGCGGGATCGCGTGGCGGGGGTGCGCACCGTGAAGGTGTTCATGAACAACACGGATCAGCCGGATGCCTCGGGACGGCCTCCGCACAGCGTGCATGCCGTGGTGGACGGCGGCCTGGACGACGAGGTGGCTGATGCCATCTTCCGCGTGGTGGCGGCAGGAATCGATACCCACGGCCAACAGGCTGTGGTGGTCAAGGACGCAGACGGCGCCGATCAGATGATCCGCTTTGACCGGCCCGAGCGCGTCTTTCTGTGGGTACGCTGCGCGACCACGCTTTTGCCGCCGTCCGAGCAGGCATTTCCGCCAGATGGATTCCAGACGATCGCGGAAAACGTCGCCCAGGTGGGCGAGGCGTTCAGCGTCGGCGAAGACGTCATCCTGCAACGGTTGTACGGCGCAATCTACCGCACGCCTGGCTTGGCGTCGGTGGACCTGGCGCTGGCGTTTTCCACCAACCCCGCATTCGTGCCCGCTCCCGCCGACTACCGCGCCGCGAACGTCGCGATCAAGGACTCGCAAGTGGCCGCGTTCGACCTTTCGCGCATCGAGGTGACGTAATGGACTTGACTCAAGACCATGCGCAGACGGCGTGGGGGCATTGGCTGGGTCAGTTCCAGGCCAAGCGGCGGCTGGAGGCGCTGGTCAAAGCGCTTCTAAAGCCCGCCGACGGCCTGCAAGGCGCACTGCGGGCGCTGTATGAAGACCGCTGGCTGGAGACGGCGGTGGGCAGGCAGCTGGACGGTATCGGCGAGATAGTCGGTCTGCCCCGCGTCATCGATGAGGCGATCTACATCCGCTTCTTCGGGTTTCAGGGGCAACCGAATGTCGGCGGCTTTGACGATGCCCGTTTCCGGCGTGCCAATGAACGGCCGGTAGCCGGTTCGACGACGCTGCTCGATGCCGAGTACCGCAAGTTGCTGTATTGGAAGATCGCGCTGAACAACGGGCATGGCACCGCGCCAGAGATCGCGAGCTCGCTCAAGCCGATCTTCGACGTGACCCGCGTGATCGTGCAGAACGCGGGCAACGCAAAGATCCGGATCTGGGTCAGCCGAATTCCTGGCCCCAACGACCCGCTTATGGCGAATCCCTACAAGTGGGTCCCGCAAGCCGCCGGCGTCGGCGTGCAACTCATCACCGGCTCGACCGAGAAACCGTTTGGTTTCCGCGAGCAAGGTTTCTTTGGCTTTGGCGTCGGCGTGCTGGCGCGAGGTATCTATTGATGGCAGACCCTACATTCTTCGACCTCTTCAAATCGACCTGGGCACAAAACGGCCTGACCGAAGGCATTACCGACCTGCAATACAAGACGGGTTGGTCGTTCATCGGTTCCGTTCCGCCTTCCGTCGAACAGTTCAACAAGGTTCAGCAGACGACGGACGAGCGCCTCGTGTGGCTGTACAAGCAGCTGGACGGCCTGGCCGCGGTAACGGGCCGGCCGCTCGCGGCCAACGGCTTCGATGCGCTTAGCTACGCGCAGCAGAACCTGAATGCGACCAACCTCAAGAGTGGCACGGTGCCCGTGGCGAGGCTATCTGGAACGGCGTCGACGCTGACGGCAGGCGCCGCCCAGAAACTGGCTACCGCACGCACCATTGCCACGACGGGCGATGCAACGGGCAGCGGATCGTTCGACGGCTCCGCCAACCTGTCGCTCGGCCTGACGCTCAGCGCCAGTGGCGTGACCGCGGGCAACTACGGCAACGCCAACGCGGTGCCGACGTTCACGGTGGATGCAAAGGGGCGCGTGTCGGCGGCAGGAGAAGTCGCGGTGGGCAACGCTGCAAGCGCAACGAAGCTGGCCACGGCCCGCAGCTTTGCGATCACGGGCGGCGCTACGGCCGCAGCGGCAACCTTCGACGGCTCGGCCAACGTCGCGTTCAACGTCACGGGGCTGGATGTGTCCAAGGCTAACGCCGGTACGTTACCGGTGGCGCGTGGTGGTACGGGATTGGCGACGGTTGCTGCGGGCACTTATCTGACGGGTGCGGGAACCGGGGCATTGGTGTCGCGCACGTCGGCGCAAGTGTTGGAGGATATTCAAGCGTTTCCGAAGGCGGGCGGGGAAATCTCGGGGCCGGTATTGCTGGGGACGGGGGCGGTGATAGGAGCGCAGTACGGGAGCAACGCTAGCTCTGGAAGAACGGCACATGTCCTTCTACCCGATGGCGGCGGATTCTCTTCGCATCTTGCGTCAGTGACTGGGGCAATGAAGATCACACTTCCGCCGGTGGCTATTGGACCGAACACAATGCTACGGCTTCGTGTAGACATGTTCGAGTACTTGCCGGACATGCCGCCGGTTTCTGTGTTGCTCCATGGTTATGTGCAGACGAGCAAGGTATGGAGTCGCTGTGGCGCGACGATTGTCGCTGGCGTTCCTGCTGCCGATATTCCCGTTCGATTCGGTTCCGACGCGGCCGGAAATCTCTGCATTTGGCTGGGTGAGACGGGCAAGGTCTGGCAATACCCGACGGTTACCATTGCAGAGGTGCAGGCCAAGTACAACGCTTCAGGCGCCACGGTGGCAGCTTGGGGCATTGGATGGAAAGTCGAACCGGTTACGGCTTTCGAGACGGTCTCGTTGACGCTTCCGAGTGGCTCCCTCTCCTTTGCCCGCTCCGATGTCAACAATGTTGCAGGTCTGCAAGACGCATTGGTTCTGAAGGCCAACGCCGGCGTGACTTTGACCGCAGGAAACGGGTTGAGCGGCGGCGGAACTCTTGGTGCAAATCGCACGTTCACATTGGGTACGCCGACCAGACTTTCGTCGACGTCCACCAATGCGGTGACAACCACCAGTCATACCCACGAGCTGGATACGCAGACGGGGCCAAACGACGCGACGGTAGGTCGGCTGCTCACGGTTGGTAATGCGTTTGGTTTGGGGGCTGACAACCCGCTTGGAACCGTGGACCTTGATACCGTTCTCACTCCAGGCAATTACGGGCAAAGCCAGAATGCCAATGCATCTGTTGCACGTCATTACCCGATAAGCAGGGCCGGGACGCTTGCCGTAGGGATGGCGGGCGCGCAAATCACCACGCAGCTTTATATCGTTTATGACACGGGCGAAATGTTCTCGCGTGCTCGCTATAACGCGATATGGACCGAGTGGGCATACCACCCGGGCGTGAGCCGGTTCCCAACCGCCACTGAAGAAGGCCCAGGTATCGCGAAGCGCTCGAGCGATGCCCTGGCGCTGGCATTGGTGGACGATACGACGTTCATTACGCCAAAGAAGCTCTCCGCAGTGCTGTCGATGACAAGAGGAATGCAAACGTTCAGTACGGCTGGTTTATTCAAGTGGGACAGGCCAGCCTGGGTTAAATGGGCGTTTGTTCGAGTCTGGGCGGCAGGTGGTGGTGGCGCTCGCTACAGCATTGCTCCCGGCCCATCCGGCGGGGGCCAGGGCGGTTACTGGGAAGGTCTATTCGATGTATCGGCCGTCGCGTCCGTGGGCATCACCGTGGGGGCGGGGGGAGTTGGCGCCGCGGCGGATGGCGGTAGCGGTGGGGCCGGGGGGGCATCTTCATTCGGCGCGTATTGCTCCGCGATGGGGGGCTCTGGTGGTTCGATCAATTCGAGCGCCGCGGTGGGTGGAACATCGACAGGTACCTCCGGAATTGGTTGGACTGGCGGGTTCGGCAGTGTGCCTGTGCGAGACGTTTTTGGTACCGGAATTCTTGGCGGGGCGGGCGGTGGGTTCTGGTCACCGTACGGTGGAAGTGGTGTCCACACTGCGGGGCAGCCGGGAATGGGCGGTGCCGGCAGAACGGTTACCAGCGCTGCTTCAGGCGCTTCCGGTCTTGTTATCGTTGAATGGTGAACAACATGAAACTCTGGGCATTGATCCAAAACGGCGCGGTAGCCGAGATTACCGCTTTCGACCCCGAGGGGCGCTTTCACCCTGACTTTCAATGGGTTATTTGCGACGCAAACACCGGCACGGGCGACCTATATGAGGACGGCATGTTCAAAAAGCCCGCCGTTGATCCTACCGAGTCGGAGCGGCATCTGATCGCGCTGGTTCAACTTCACATGGATGAGCGAGCACGTCGGAGCATCTACGACGATCTGAAGACAGCCATCTCCTACGCAGACGAACCCGCCAGCCCAAAGTACCAGGCAGAAGGCAAAGCGTTTCGGGCGTGGCGCAGTCTTGTCTGGGAGAAGTTCTACAGCATTCGGGCCGACGTCGTCGCCGGTTTGCGCTCGGAACTCTCGCCGCAGGAGTTGATAAGTCTGCTGCCCGAATTGGTGCTGCCCAACTAGGTACTGGTCGATGTGATTGTGGTGCCCGCTTCGGCGGGCTTTTTTTCGTCCCTACAGGAGGCCATCCTGCATACGCTATTCAGGAGCAACACCACCATGGAACCCGGTTCAACAGGCCTAGGAGGCCTTGCCGCCTTGAAGGTCGCCATGGCGTACGGCATTCCCGCCGCGATCACTGCCATGCTTGGCCTGTTGATCATGCCGCCGCGTACCGTTCGGGAATTCACCGTGCGCACCATATCCACCGTTGCGTGTTCCTTCCTGTTCGGCCCGGCGCTGGCGGGTGCCGTCATCGCCTGGAAGCCCACCTTGATGGAGGCCATGACGTGGCTGGCCCATCACGGCGCGGGCAGTGATGACGCGCTGCTGGCGAAGTTCTATGTGCTGGGGCCCAGCATGCTACTGGCGGGATTGCCTGCATGGTGGGTGCTGGGAGCGTATATGCGGTGGATGGCCAGCATGCGGCAAAAAGGCGTGCTGGTGTGGTTGGCCGACGTCCGTGCCAAATTGCTGGGCATGCGGCAAGGCGGGGGAGATGGCCGTGGATCTTGATCTCATCAACGGCTCTGCCATCTCTCCTGCGTTGGCGCTGCTGCCTGCGCGGATGGACGCGCCAGAGGCGCGCGTCATGCTGTTGGCGATCGGCTTGCAGGAAAGCCGCTTTCTGCACCGCCGTCAAATCGGTGGTCCGGCGCGTGGATTCTGGCAGTTTGAAAAAGGAGGCGGCGTACGTGGGGTGCTGACGCATCCAGTCAGCCGCAACGAGGCCAGTCGGATTTGTCGCGTCCGCAATGTCGTACCGATGGCGGCAGCTGTGTACGAGGCATTGGACAAGGATGATGTGCTTGCCGCCGCCTTTGCCCGTTTGTTGCTATGGACGGATGCCGGGCGGCTGCCAGCGATCAACGACGCGCAGGGCGCTTGGGATCTCTATTTGCGGACTTGGCGTCCCGGCAAGCCGCATCCGCAGACGTGGCATTCGTTGCATGCCCAATCAGTGGCAGTGGTGGGAGGGCAGGATGCGCGCGTGGCTTGAGCGATTCCAGGGAATGGTGGTGGCGGCAGGTGCGGCCATCGTCTTGTTGTTGATGGCGTATCTGCGGGGGCGCGGCGCCGGCCGCAGCGCCGAGCGCGAGGAACGGGCCAATCGGATCAACGGGCAGGCCGAGCGTGCCCGTCAGGAGGGGAAGCATGTGCAGGAACAGACGGCTCGCATGGATGACGCTGCAATTGCTGCTGAGCTTAAGCGCGATTGGGTGCGCGGCGCCCGCAAGAGTGGGCGTTGAATATTGCGAGCACGCGCGACCGATCTATTTTGGCGATGCGGACCAGGTAGACACCACACCAGCCGATATCCGTCGGCAGATTCACGAAGGCAATGCGACCTGGCGGACGTTGTGTGGGCGGGGGTAGGCGATGGCCTAGTTCCTATTGCAAATTATGGATCTGTTGGTGTGGACCAAGATACGGCACCATAGCCGTACTGAACTCTCTCCCAGGACGCACCATGACTTCCCGCCTTGATTACGCCAAAGCTTCCCCCGATGGTTACAAAGCCTTCGGCGCTGTGTATGGCTACCTGCAGAAATGCGGACTTCCCAAAATACTGATCGACCTGGTTTATCTGCGCGTGTCGCAGTTGAACGGCTGCGCCTATTGCATCGACATGCACTCGCGCGACTTGATCAAGGCAGGGCTGACCGTCGACAAGCTGGTGCTGGTGCCGGTCTGGCATGAGGCGGGGGCGGTGTTCAGCAGCCGCGAGCGCGCAGCGCTGGCGTGGGCGGAAACCGTCACGCGCGTGGCCGATACCGGTGTTCCAGATCAAGCCTACGCCGCTGCTGCCGCTGAATTCAATGACAAGGAGCTTGCCGACCTGACCTACGCGATTGGGCTGATGAATGCGTTCAATCGCCTGGGGATCTCGTTCCGAGCGACGCCGGCAGCCACGGCTGCCGCGGAAGGCAAGGGATGACGCCTTGCTAGAGGCGGGAGGGTTACGAGGGCTTGATTCCCGGCACCTGTTGCCGGATATCTCGTGAAAATTCCGTCGCCGTTCCACTCGCCAGCGCCCGATCCGTATAGCGCCCCAGCCGGCGATATTGCGCGACGCTGTCCGCGCCTTCCAGGACGTGCAGGTCGTACAGGTATTCCGGCAAATAGCCCGACACCAGTTGCCGGTAGTCCAACGGCAGGCCGGGCACGATGCGACGCGCCATCTGGAACACGATGGTGCTGCAGTTGGCGGTCAGCGTGTGATAGAAGCGCGGCGTGTCGCGCAAGCGGTTGGCGCTGTCAACGTAAGCCAGGAACAGCGACCGGGCATCGTCCAGGGGCATATGGACGCGGTATAGATAGCCGTCTTCGCCCCGCACGTTGGTGCGCACGCGCAGGCTGTCTTCTTCCGTGGATGCGATGACGCTCAGTTCATATTGTTTGAAGAAGCCGCCGATCTCTGAAAAGTTGTCGCCTGCCTTGCGCCGGATTTCCACCGAGAAGACCACGTAATTGTCGTGGCCGAAACCAAATGACACCAGGGCGTGGGCGATGGCGGGACGGTTCCAGTAAGACAGCGCCACATCCACCGATTGCAGCGCGTCCAGCGCGTAGTGTCGCGTTTCCCAATGGGGCGTGAAGTCGGTGCGCGTGCGCCAGTCGAAATTGCGGATGTTGTGCAGCGTGACCTGGTTGCCATCGACTTCGCCATGGGTCTGCCGTGCAACCTCCGGAAGCCAGTTCCGGTCATTGGATGGCCGGATGGTGTGCCACCAGATCAGCAACGCCAGCACGGCTGCGATGAATGCGTAAGCGGCGGGATGCCACGCGGGCCAGGCCAACGCGGCAATGGCGGCAAGCGCCGACGCCAGCCAGGCTAGCGTCAACACGGTTCTTGCGCCGCGCGGCAACGGTGCGCGTATCCATAGCGCCAGCGCGCCCCAAGCGGCGACGAGCGCGACGGCGGTGCCTGTCAGGATGGAAGCGATCATGGGGTTCCAGATCGGGCCAGGAAGGGTCAACGGTCGCTGACGGTTGCCAGCATGTCTGATTCGTACATGGCCGCGGGCGAGATGATGGGCTCGTCCCAGGGGATGTTCTTGCCGTAGCGTTCCTGCATCTTGGCCTGCACGGCGGGCGAGCTCAGATCAAAGCGCTTCAGTGGTGCCAGCGCGCCGATTTCCAGGCCCAGCGTGCGCTGGTAGATTTTCCAGACAAGCTCCGAGCAATAGATCTTGTCGTCCGACCAGCCAAACACCAGGTCGTAAGGCTTGCCCACGTAGGTCGCGCCGGTTGCCGCCAGTTGTTCGCGCACGACGGGCGTCAGTAGCGCCGCGTCGCGCAGGCGCTTGACGACATAGTGGCCGCGTTCGCCTTGTGCCACCCATTGATCCAGCGGGGTGTAGCTCACGCGGGCGGCCGCCTCCAGCACGTAGGGGAGGCCCTGTCGCGTCACGATCATGCCCATGTGGCTATAGGGAGAGTGCGTGGCCTGCTGGATGGCCAGGCTTTGTGCTGACCTGGATTGTTGGAACACCAGGTCGCCGGTCTGCACATCGGGGGCGGCGGCAGCGGCCAGGGATAGCGTGGACAGCGCCACCGCGGCGGCGGAGCGCGTCCAGGCTGATAGCGTCATGTACGAACCCGGCTGGCCGCCGGCGGTTCTTTCTTGGCGCGCGGTTTAGGCGCGGGCTTCTTGGTTTCGGGCGGAGCATCAAACTCCTGTTTGTTGCGCTCACCGCGTGGGGTGTTTTCCGGATGGGGTTTGGGAAAAGCCCAGGGCTTCGTTTTCTGATCCATTGCATGTACTCCTTGCACAGGCGGAACAGTAGCATTAGCCGTGGCCGTGAGTAAGTGAGGGTTGACGTCAATATTCATCACATCGTGATTTTTAAGAAAAATTTGGGCAATTGGACCGCATTGGCGGCAACTATGTTCCCCACCTGCGGTGCAATACGCATCCGCAGGCCGAACCGCAGTGTGATGCGGGGCGCATGTTATCGCGGATTCACGGTGTCGGCGATGCCAGACCGCCAGCCTTTTCAGCTAGGGCTTCGCGTTCAGCCAGTTGCGGTCGAATTGTTCGCGCACCTGCCGCGCCCAGTCGTCGATGGCCGAACGTACGTCGTCCGCCGTGGGCTTTTGGTCTGCGGGAAGATTGCTGCCGGTGACGGTGCCCAGCGACGCAATCAGCAACTCATTTGTGTTGGCGTCGCGTACCGAGGCCTCCATCAGCAGGCGAGCTGATTGATCGCGATAGCCCGCTGCCTTGGCGGTCTGCCCGATGACGTAGCCGATCGGAATGTACTCCATCGCCCTGGGATCACGGTCGTTCTTGAAGGTGCCGGTGATCGCTGCTCGCACACGTAGCGCGTGTGGCGCGGGCTTTGTCAGCAATTGATAGCCTGCTTGCGAAAATTCTCGATGCACGGCCTCGTTCATGTAGGCCAGCACACGTTCGCGCAACGCCGGGTTGTCCTTGAATCCCAGATCGTCTGGCCGGTCGCCGGGGATGTAGGTCATCGTTTCCAGGATCAGTTTCTTTTCGTACACGCTGCCGATCGACGGGCCGGGGCGTACCCAGACGCGCCCGGCGCTCCAGGCTGGGTCAGGCTGAAGCTGCGTCTGGCTTTCGCCGAGCGACGTGGAATAGTCTTGCGCACGGGGCAGGTTGGTGCAGCCAACCAGGGTGATGACGACACAGGCAGCGGCCAAGGTCAATCGGGAGGTCATGGGCGTTCCTTTCCAGGCAATGGCGGCATCCGTGCCGGCGCAGCGTTGATTATCTGCCGGCACCCGCCAGCCCGTGCCGTTTTTTTGCGGGCGGCTGCCGGGCGCGGGCTTGGGTAAACCCTCTCAGGAAATGGAGATCATCCTTCTTCCCGGGCGGCGAGTGGTTCGCAGGGAAGGCGGGGGGGCTACGATGGAAGGCGTGCACATAGGGAGGAAACTATGGACACCGCGAAAGATTGGTACGCCGCTGTCAAAGAATGGCAGCGCGCCCGAGATGAGCTCACCACCGCGATCGCCGCGATCAAATGGCCCAACCCCACGCCGGGATGCCTGGCGAGCTACGACCGTGCCTATGCGCTTGAAACCGAGGCGCGGGACCGCATGAATCAGGCCTACGAGCGTGTTCGACGATAGGCCGCCGGCCCGCTGTCACGCCGGAATCGTCTTGCTGGCTCCATAAAAGAGAAATCTGATGGCCCTGTGCATGGAGCCACGAAGGCGGTATGTTGTGTTTTTCCCAGCAACCACGCCGCCGCCATGTATCTGCCGTCCGCCTTTCGTGAAGACGATCTTGCCGTCCAGCACGACTTTATCCGCGCCCACCCGCTGGGCGTTGTCATGACCAGCGGGGAGGGCGGGCTGATGGCCAACCATATCCCCTGTCTACTCTATCCAGAAGGCCCGCACGGCGTGCTGCGCTTGCACATGGCGCGCGCCAATCCGCAGCTGGCGCACCTGGCGGCTGGGCAAGAATGCCTGGTGGCCTTTCATGGCGCGCAGGCCTACATCACGCCGTCCTGGTATGCCACCAAGGCCGAGACGCACAAGGTCGTGCCGACGTGGAATTTCGTGGCCGTGCACGTCTGGGGCACGCCCGTGATTCAGGACAATCCCGCCTGGCTGCGCGCTCAGCTGGATGCCTTGACCGAAAGCCAGGAAAAGGCGCGCACCCAGCCTTGGAGCGTGGATCAGGCGCCCGCCGATTTCATCGCGGCGCAGATGCGCGCCATCATCGGCGTGGAAATCCCGATCTCGCGCATCGAAGGCAAATGGAAAGTCAGCCAGAACCGCACCGTCGCCGATCGCCAGGGCGTGGTGGAAGGCCTGGCGAATGAACGCGGTGATGCCGTCATGGCTGGATTGGTGGCGCGACGGGGTGGTCCGGCCTGACGGCGCTTGCGCCCTTGCCGGCGGCAAAGCAGGCGATGGCTGCGGCTTGCAGCAAGGCGGCCACCGCCAGGAAGCCCACCATCGATTCACCCGTGGCGTCCAGCAAGGTGCGCAGCAATCCGAACAAGGCAGGCGCAAATGCATAAGCGCCTTGAGATAGCGCCACAATCAGCGGTACGACGCGCGCGGTGTCTTCGCGTGCGAATTCCGTCTGTGCGATCAGGGGCGGCAGCGAGGTCGCGTTGCCGATGCCGGAGCCAAACAGCACTACCCCCGTCCATACGGCCCATTGATGCTCTGCCGCCAGCATCAGGATGAGCGATCCGCAGATCTGGATGCCGTAAGCCAGGCAGGCCACTTTGCGGCGATCCACGCCAGCCGGCATCAGCCATCCCACCAAGGTGCGTCCCGCGATGGCGGCTGCGGTGGCCAGGCCCATGGCCACGCCGGCCATCTGCGCACCCAGCAAAGGGGCCAGCAGCGATAACAGATGAGCGATCAGGCCGATCTGCGCAAACAGCCCCAGTGCCATGCCGCCCGCCAGCGTCAGAAACGCACCATCACGCCACAAGTTGCCCACGCGCGGCTGCGTCAGGGTGCCGGCGCTCGCGGGCGTGGCCACGCGGTCGCCGTCGGCAAGCTGGCCCAATTGCCGCGGCGTGATGGCAAAGACCTTGCGTGACAGCACCGCGATCACGGCAACCATCAAGACCCCCACCCAGAGCGCGGCCTGCGCGAACCCCACCTGAGCAATCAAGAACACCCACAGCGGAGAGAACACAATGCCGCCCACGCTGGCGCCGTTGTAGGCCATGCCCAGCGCGGCAGGACGCCGCCGCACGAACCATGGCGCGATCAGCGCGTTGACCGCGGCGGCGCCCAGGGCCACCCAGCCCATGCCGCTCAACACGGCGGCCGCGTACAACTGCCAGGGCGCCATCGCCAGCGACCAGCCCGCCGCGCCCAGCGCCAGCAGCACCGCCCCGGCGAAGGTGGTTTGCGGGACGCCGGCGCGTCGATACAGGCGGGGCAGGTTGGCGACCACCACGGTGCCCGCCAGAAAGTGCAGGGTGACGGCGCCCGACACCAGCGCCACGCTCCAGCCCGTGCGCTGCACCACGGCATGCAGAAATACGGGAGGACCGTAAAAGCCGACACCCCAACCGAAGATGGCCAGCGTGAACGTAGCGGCCAGCACTTTCCAGCCAAAGAAGGGGCGATCAGAAGTCATGGTTTTGCGTTCTTTTGCGTAGGTGTCGAATGTCTTGTCGGGATGATTCGCAGTATGCTTGGGTCCTGCACACAACACTTTGGCTTACAGCGAATCATGGAATCCGAGTTCGCCGACATCAATCTATCGGCCGTGGCGGGCGCCATTGCCGACCCGGCCCGCGCGCGCATGCTGTGCCAGCTGCTGGACGGCCGAGCCCGTACGGCGACGGAACTGGCCGTGGCGGCCGACATCGGCGCTTCCACGGCCAGCAGCCATTTCCAGCGATTGCGTGAACAGGGGCTGGTCGACATGGCGGTGCAAGGCAAGCATCGCTACTTCCGCCTGGCCAATAGCGAGGTCGCGCATGCGCTTGAGGCGCTGTTGGTGGTGGCTGGCGCCGAACGCGCGCCGTTCAAGCCCAACACGCCATCGGCCCTGCGGGAAGCCCGCACGTGCTACGACCACATGGCAGGCACGCTTGCCGTGCGCATCCACGACGCCATGCTGGCACGCCAATGGCTGGTGGCCGACGGCCGCGACTACGTATTGACCCCGTTGGGCGAGGCCTCACTGGCGCAGGTCGGCGTGGATGTGGCGCAGGCGCGGCAGCGCCGTCGCCGCTTCGCGTGCTCGTGCCTGGACTGGAGCGAACGTCGCTCGCATCTGGGGGGAGCCCTGGGTGCCGCGCTGTTGGATGCGCTGGAGCAACGGGGCTGGATCAGCAAGGATCTGGACTCGCGCGCGCTTTCCGTCACGCGCAAAGGCACGCAGCAGTTTCCGGCGTTCTTCGGCAAGGCCGATGCGTCCGCGGCCGGCGGCTGGCAAGAGGGCAAGCATGCAGCGGCATAGCCTGAACTTGTCCGTGCCGCGCAACAAGGGTTCCGTTTTCAGACGGCGCATCGAACACAGCCATTCCAGCCGCGAATGCGGCTTTTTTTTCGTCGGTTTGAAGCCGGCGCACACCAATCTTTCAGCCACTCGCTGATCAACCCACACCAGGAGGTGGCCTTGCCTACGTTGGCACTGCACGCATACCGTTCCTTGTCGCGTTTCGTGACGGAACTTCGCATCGACGTCAATCATGCTCCGCACGAGGTGGAGAAAGAACTCGATGCCATACACAATCGGATGACTCGTCCTTTGGACCGCTTGCATGGGCTGCCGGAGGTCAAGACGGATATCCCTGGCATTGTGCTTCGCTATCGCGAAGCCGACGGCGAGTACTACGTGTATGTGGTGGATGTGCGGCGCGATCGCGTGGCGGGCTATACGGTGTTCAACCGGTTGATCGAAGTGGGCAGGCGGGCCGACCCTTACGTGCGTGCGCCGCATTCAAAATATGCCGCGCCCTATCAGGGAATGGGTTTGGCAACGGCGGTCTATCGATGGGGATTGGACGCCGGGCTCTGCATCATCAGCGGCGCGCGCCAATCCGCAGGCGCGCACCGCCTCTGGATGGGCCTGGCACGGCATTACGAACTGGGCTACGTGGATCTGCGGCGCAAGCAGTTGCGCTACCTGGGCGCTGATGTTGCCGCCCCGGTGCTGGAGGACCTGCATACGCGGATGATCCTGCTGGGCCGGGGCTGGAAATTGGCGGATTACATGCAGGCAACGGGCATGACTTGGTCCGAAGATGCGCTTTCGCAACAGGACCTAGGGAAATCCCGATAAACAGGCTGCAAGTGGCGTTTGGCGCACGGGCCATGCCAGGCCACAGACCGCATCAGGCTTGCCGATGCGCCAAATTTCCCGTCCGGTTTCCTAGCATGTGAGAAATGGGGACGTAGGTCTCGCACCGCAACAATGTTTCTAGCTACTGCCTGCGTTACAAAACATATCTGAACTGTCATGAACAGGCGGGGTATGCTCGATTGGAGAAAGAGGGCATCCGAAGTGCATCAGAACAATTTGATCTACAAGGGATACCGGCTTACGGCCAAGGTCTCCCGGGGCGCGGACGCTGAAGTCCAGGCGTTGCCCAGCGGCCCCGTATTCGTCGCGTCGATAATGGTGGTTCAGGCTGGCGCGGTGCTGGAAGGCGGCGACGAATATCCGGTTCCCCGTTTCGCCGACGGCGGTTTTGTCTTCAGTCCGCGAGAAGCCGTGCACGCAGCCATATTGCATGGCCGCGAGATCGTTGACGGCCTGACGAACATGCCGTCCTAGCCGGAAAAGACTTCCCGCCAATCCCGTGTCTTGGCTAGCGTCTGCACCGTCGCGGACTGCTCGAGTATGGTCACGGCCTTCTTGAATTCCTCAGCCGACGCGCCGTCTTCCAAGATGACCATGCGCGAATTGCGCGCATCCGCCATTTTCACGTCCGACATCTTGCCGTGCGTCTGGTAGACCTGGGTCCAATCCATTTTCTTGCCGGCCTTGAGCGCGATCGGTTCGATGTAGGTCAGCGCCGTGCTGCCGGCTGAGCGAACCGCGAACGCGAAGTCCGCCGTGTGGCCGCTACTGCCCTTGGCGCGCGCGCCCTTGACCATGCGATTCACACCGACGCCTTCGGCCAGCGCACGGCCGACCTGGGCGCGGAACCGCAATTGACTGAACTTGGGCATCCACTTGGCGCACTGGAAGGACAGGGCCATCGCCAGCTTCACCGCATCCCACAGCGCTTCCTGCAACTGTTCGTTGGGGCCTGATGCGACGATCGCGCCATCGCGGTCGAAGTGCGCCAGGCTGACGCCAGGGGTTTCGTTCAACAGATCAATGCGCTTGGCGCCCACTTCGATGCCGTAGCTGGATGCGTGCATCGAAGTCTCACAGGCGTCGGTCAGGTAGAACGACGTGTCGTCGGGATGCGCGATGAAGAAGGCGGCATGCTGGCCGTCCAGCCCCAAGGTCATGGGCGACACCGCGCGAATGGCGTGTTCACCGGCCGGCAGGACAGTCCAGCCGGAGGCTTCCAGAAAATTGCTCATAGGATCAGTTCGATTTGGCGGCCTTTGAGGGGATGCGCAAATCCGCCGGCAAGCGTCAGGTTCGCTCGCGGCAGGAAGTACTGCATCAGCGCGCCGATATTGTGCAGGGCGGGCACGATGGGCTCGGCATAGCCTTCGCCTTCGTCCACCCAGATATGTTCATGACTGCGGTCTGCCAGCGGCTTGCGGTATTGCGGCCGGCCCACGCCCACCAAGCTGGTGTGGAAGGAATCGTCCGTGTCCACGCCAAACACCCGGTGCGGGCCGACAAACAGGCTGGCACAGAACGCTTCCGTCAGGAAGATCGTGGCCTGGCCGTGCACGGCGGTGCGGGCACCGCGATAGGTCAGCCGGAAAATCACGTCGTCGCGCACGTCGCCCTTGACCTTGCACGCACAGGCGAACTCCATCCATTGGAGGTTGTTGGCGGCGGGCTTGGGAATCCAGGAGATCGGTTTAACGGTTTCCTTGGGTTCGGCAAGGATCTCTTGCACCTCATCAACGGTGATTAACGGTTCGAACTTGTTGGCCATGGAACAGATCTAGGGTCTTGGAATTGCGCTGCGGATGCGCTGCGCCGCTCGCGACAGGGCGCAGGGAACTCATGCGCGCAAACAGTGCGAGGGGGCGTAATCTTACAAGATGAAGATGGTGGGCTCGCTTTGACTGTATATCCATACAGCCAAAGCGAGCGAGCAAAAGCAGATCAGCGGTGGTTCAAAGCGAACTGGCTGCGAACGTATCGCATTGCTTGATGTTGCCGCTTTCCAGGCCCCGCTTGAACCAGCGCACGCGCTGAGCCGACGAGCCATGCGTGAACGAGTCCGGCACGGCATAACCCTGGGCCTGCTTTTGCAGGCGATCGTCGCCAATGGCAGTGGCCGCAGCCAGTGCTTCTTCGACGTCGCCGCCCTCCAGGATGTTGCGTGCGGCGTTGGCGCGTTGCGCCCACAGTCCGGCAAAGCAATCGGCCTGAAGTTCCACACGCACCGACAGCGCGTTGGCTTGCGAAGGATTGCGGCGGCGCAACTGGTCCACCTGGTCCGATATGCCCAGCAGATGCTGCACGTGGTGGCCGACTTCATGCGCAATCACATAGGCCTGGGCGAAGTCGCCCGGCGCCTTGAACTTGTTCTGCAATTCGTCGAAGAACGCCAGGTCGATGTACACCTTGCTGTCGCCGGGGCAGTAGAACGGACCCATCGCGGATTGGCCCGTACCGCAGGCCGTGGGCGTGGCGCCGCGGAACAACACAAGCTTGGGTGCGACGTACTGGCGGTTGAGATCTTTTTGGAAGATCCCGCTCCAGGTGTCTTCGGTTTCGCCCAGCACCTTGGCCACGAAGCGGGCTTGCGGATCGTCGACGGGCGGTCGCGTGGCGGGCGCCTGCTGCTGGGTTGCGGGTGGTCCTTCGGCCATTTGCAGGACCACGCTGGGATCCACGCCAAAGTACATGGCCACCAACGCAAGTACTATCGTACCGATGCCTATGGTTCCACGGCCGCCGATACGTGGGCCACTGGCTCGTCGGTCTTCCACATTGTCGCTTTCACGCGAGTCATCGAGGCGCATACTGTTTCTCCGGGCGGGTCGGCGTTCCCGCCATTTTGCATCGCCGCGCTGTACTGGGCGGCATTCAAGAGTGTTAGGATAAACCCATGGCCCTGCATTTATCTATTCATCCCGCGAATCCTCAACCTCGCCTGCTCAAGCAGGCAGCCCAATGGCTGAACGATGGGGGCCTTGTGGCCGTACCCACCGATTCCAGCTACGCCGTTGTCGCGCGGCTGGACGACAAGGACGCCGCAGACGGCTTGCGCCGGCTACGTGGCCTGGACGAAAGACATCACCTGACGCTGCTTTGCCGCGATCTCGCCGAAATCGGCCACTTCGCGCGCGTGGACAACAAACAATACCGCTTGTTGAAGGCGGCAACACCGGGCCCGTGGACCTTCATTCTTGAAGCCACCAAGGAAGTGCCGCGACGGGTATCGCACCCATCCCGCAAGACCATCGGCATCCGCGTGCCGGATCACGTCGTCATGTTGGGCCTGCTTGAGCAAGTGGGGGCGCCTTTGCTTTCCACGACGCTCATCCCCAAGGACGAAACCGACGCCTTGAACGACGCCGAAGACATCCGCGCACGCTACGACCACGATCTGGCTGCCATCATCGACGCGGGCGCTTGCCCTCAATCGCCAACCACCGTGATCGACCTGACCAGCGATGATCCGGTGGTGGTGCGCGTCGGCCGCGGCGATCCGGCCACGCTTGGCCTTGCCTGACTTCCCCTTTTACTGCAATGCCTCGCGTGCCGGCGCTTGCCGGCACGCGGCTCATCTACAATCCGGTTCGCCATGAACGACATCATCCAAACCATTGCGGTCTACGCGATACCGGTTATCTTCGCCATCACCTTGCACGAAGCCGCACATGGCTACGTCGCGCGGATGTTCGGCGACCCGACGGCCTACGAGGCCGGCCGCGTCAGCCTGAACCCGATGCGCCATATCGACCCCGTCGGCACACTGCTGGTGCCGGTGGTCATCCTGCTGGCGTCCAAACTGCTGGGCAGCCCGGGCATGCTGTTTGGCTGGGCCAAACCGGTGCCGGTGGATTTCGGCCGCTTGCGCCGCCCCAAGCGCGACATGCTGTGGGTGGCACTGGCGGGGCCTGCCGCCAATTTGCTGATGGCAATCCTGTGGGCGTTCTCGCTGCGCATGATGCTGGAATCCGGCATGCAGGAGTCTTTCTGGTTCCAGATGGGTGTGGCCGGGGTGAACATCAACCTGGTGCTGATGGCGCTGAATTTGCTGCCGATCCTGCCGCTGGATGGGGGACGCATCCTGTTCAGCCTGCTGCCGAACCGCCTGGCCTGGCAATACTCGAAAATCGAGCCATATGGCCTGATGATCGTCATCGTCCTTCTAGTGACCGACGTGCTCTGGCTTCTGATGCGTCCGGTGTACGAATTTGGAACGACTATCGTTCAGTGGTTTCTTTAGGATTCCGGCCAATTTCCGTTAAACTCAGCGGTTTCATTGATTCTGGCCCTGAGGCATCCTGCCATGGGGCGTTGGAGCCCTACATTTATGGCATCCCCTGCAACCGCCGCAGGCGTTAATTTCCAGGGCAGCTTGGTGGCCCTGGTCACTCCCATGCAGCCCGATGGCAGCCTGGATTACGCAGCTTATCGGTCATTGATCGACTGGCACGTCCAGGAAGGAACCGACGCGCTGGTGGTGGTGGGCACCACCGGGGAGTCACCCACGGTCTCCATGGAAGAGCACGCGGAATTGATCCGCGTCGCGGTTGAACATGCCGCTGGCCGCATCCCGGTCATTGCTGGCGTGGGCGCCAACTCCACCGACGAAGCCATCCACCTGACGCGCCACGCCAAGGCAGTGGGCGCGCAGGCCGGCCTGTCGGTCGTTCCCTATTACAACAAGCCTTCGCAAGAAGGTCTGTACCGCCATTTCCGCACCATCGCGGAAGCCGTCGATCTGCCAACGATCCTGTACAACGTGCCGGGTCGCACCGTTGCTGACATGAGCAACGAAACGGTTCTGCGCCTGGCGCAGGTGCCTGGCATCATCGGCATCAAGGACGCCACCGGCGACATCGCCCGCGGCGGCCTGCTGCTGCGCGAAGCGCCCGCAAGCTTCCAGGTGTTCAGCGGTGATGACCCCACTGCCGCTGCCCTGATCCTGCTGGGTGCGCGCGGCAACATTTCCGTGACCGCCAACGTGGCGCCCAAGCTGATGCACGACCTCTGTGCAGCAGCCCTTGCCGGCGATGTGCCGAAGGTGCGTGAACTAAACGCCTTCCTGGCGCGTCTGAACAAGGCTTTGTTCGTTGAAGCCAATCCCATCCCCGTCAAGTGGGCGTTGGCCGAAATGGGCCACGGCGCACTGGGCTACCGGCTCCCGCTGGTTGAACTGGGATCGCAGAACCACGAAGTCGTGCGTCGCGCGCTCCAGGAAACGGGTCTGCTCTAAATATCGTGAGGATACGTATGAACAAGCGTCATGCCGGTTTGTCGGCATTGATGTCTCTGGTGTTGTTGGCCGGTTGCAGTGAGGTCAATCAATTCCTGGGCAATGAAGAATCCGTCAACTACAAGAGCGCCGTCACCCAGCGTGGAGAGCCTCTGAGCATCCCGCCGGATCTGACTCAGGCCAACAGCGACCCGCGTTATCGCGCGCCCGCTTCAGGCTCGACGACGTACTCGCAGTTCCAGCAACAGGGCCAGGCGCAAGCCACCGCCCCGAAAACCAGCAACGTGCTTCCTGGCCGCCAGGACATGCGCGTCGAGCGTGACGGCGACCTGCGCTGGCTGGTCGTTGACCGTGCTCCCGAAGACGTCTTCCCGCGTTTGGTCGACTTCTGGACCGAAAACGGCTTTACCGTCGCCAGCAACAATCCTGGCGCTGGCCTGATCGAAACCGACTGGGCGGAAAACCGCGCCAAGATCCCGGAAAGCTGGCTGCGCCAAGCCCTGGGCGCGGTGCTGGAATCGGCCTGGGATAGCGGCGAACGCGAGAAATTCCGTACCCGCGTCGAGCGCGTCAATGGTCATACCGAAGTCTATGTCAGCCATCGCCAGATGCTCGAAAAGCGCGTCGGCACCGATGGCGGTCAAGTGCAATGGCAGAACGGCAAGGAAGATCCGGGCCTGAACGCCGCCATGCTGGCCCGCATGATGGTCTACCTGGGTTCCGACGTGGACAATGCCCGCAAGCTGGTGCAGCAGGCTGAGGCCGCGCCGCAGAAGCCCGCGGTGCAGGAAGACGTGCGTACGCAAGGCTCTTCGTTGCTGGTTGCCGAATCGTTTGACCGCGCATGGCGCCGTGTTGGCGTGGCGCTGGATGGCGGTGGCTTTGCCGTCGATGACCGCGACCGTTCTGCCGGCGACTACTTCGTACGCTATGTCGATACCGACACGGGCGAGAAGAACGAACAGCCGGGCTTCTTCAGCCGCATGTTCTCGGGCGACAAGAAGGCCGAGGCTGCGCAATACCGCATCCACCTGGCCGCCACGGGCGATCAGACCACGGTGACGGTGTTGGACTCTACCGGTGCCCGCGACAACAGCGCCACGGCCCAGCGCCTGCTGAGCGTCTTGAAGGACAAGATGTAAAGTGCGCCAAGCCGGTGCCTTGGCGCCGGTTTGATGTGAAAGGCCCCCTTGCCGGGGGCCTTTTTCTTTGGCGGCGATAGACGCAAAAAAAGCCCCGGCAGTTTGACTGCCGGGGCTTTTTCACGTCTTCAGAGCGGGGGTTCGTCTCTGTTTTTATTAAGACGCGGGCGTGGTCGAGCCGCCCGGGGTGTTCGATCCGCCACCAGGCGTGGTGCCGGGGGTGGGGGCCGGAGCCGGCGACGTCGCCGGAGGCGTGGTGGAGGGTGCAGGTGTGCTTGCGCCCGGAGTGGGGTTGGTCGCGGGCGCCGGGGCATCTTCCTTCTTGTTGCAAGCGCTGAGCGAGACTGCCAGCACCGAGGCAATAATCAAGGTTTTGCTCATCATTTTTGGACTCCTGTAGATGACGACTCTTGAAACCCCCTTAGGGGAAACCAGAACTCAGGCTACAGGAAGCCGACGCTCGATCGCGTGTAAAAGTTAAAAAGGTCGCATCCCAACGGCAACAAACCTTTCAGCTCCGTGTTATGTCTTTCCTTATGTGACCGGAAGCATAGACCTGATTGCTTTCTGTGCAAGTCAGATACGCGCAGGTGTCTGGATACTACGCCGCGACGTAGTGAATCCACCCCGAATCCAACCAATCCGCCAGACATGACCGTGCGTCGTCCGAAAGCTTGGCGCAAGCCGGGTCCGAGCAATCCAGGCTGCGCGCGTCTGCCAGCGTACGCAGCGCGGCTTCGGCGGGCGTCATCGCGGTTTCACCGTTGATGAACAGTTGCTTGCCGCGATACAGCATGCGGCTGCGGCGATCCAGCACAAGGCGGCCGGATGCAGGCCAGTCCTCTTCAAGATCCACGTTCATGCCGTCGGGTGCGTCGAACACGCTGAGGTTGTGGGGCTCGGTGAGCCAGCAGCCCAAAAAGCGTGAAGCCAGCGCATCGTCGAAGCGCAGCTTTTCAACGGTTTCAAGCGTGGCAGCCACCAGGGCATCGGGCAGGGCAGCCGGGGTGTCGACGGCCGGTTGGCCCGGATCCCGGTAGACGGCCGACAGCTTCGGGCCGGGCAAGGCCGGTTCGCCGTAAGGACCACCCAGCAGCCCGACGCGCGCCATGACCTGATCGGCGGCGGCTTCCAGCAGACCGCGCGCAAGCGTCGCCTGCGTGGGGGCGCGGAAACCGATCGAGATCGTCATGCAGCCATCGCCCACGGCGATGCCGTCATGGGCAGCCTGCGGCGGCAGGTAAAGCATGTCGCCAGGGGCCAGCACGGCTTTTTCCTCGGGCTGGAAATTGCTGAGGATCTTCAGCGGCAGACCCTCTTCCAGCGACAGGTCTTTCTGGCGGCCGTAGCTCCATTCACGTTCGCCTGCGGCTTGCAGCAGGAACACGTCATAGCTGTCGAAGTGCGGGCCCACGCCGCCGCCGTGGCTGGCGATGCTGATCATTACGTCATCCAGGCGGGCGTCGGGAATGAAGCGGAACAGTCCCATCAGTTCGGACGCCGCATCGCTCAGCAGGTCCACGCTTTGCACCAACAGCGTCCAGTCCCCTTCATTGTCTTTGGGCAGACGGGCGAACGGGCCATTCTCCATTTGCCATTCACCGTTCTCACGCCAGATCAGGCGCGATTCCACGTCATCGCGGCGTGCCAGCTTCTTGATGGCGGCAATGGTCAGCGGCGGCTTGAAGTTGGGGATGGCCTGGCGGATCAGCAGCGGCTTGCGCTGCCAATAGCGGCGCATGAAGTCGTTGGGGCTTTGGTTGCCCAGCAGCGGCAGGCGTTGGTCGAGGTTCATTGAAGGTGCTTCTTCAGGCGGTAGAGGGCATCCAGCGCTTCGCGCGGGGTGAGGCTGTCGGGGTCGATGCCGGCAAGCGCTTCGCGCAAGGCGTCCAGCGCTTCGATGGTGTCCGAACGCTCGGACTCGGCATAGGCCTGCGCGTCGGCATCTGCGGCCGCCGAGAACAGGCCCAGTTGCGGTGTGGGCGAACCCTGCGCTTCCAAGCGTTCGAGTTCGCGCGTGGCTTGACGGATCACGGCGGCGGGGACGCCGGCGCGTTGCGCTACTTGAATCCCGTAGCTGCGGCTGGCGGGGCCTTCACGCACTTCGTGCAGGAAGACGATGCCGCTGGCCGATTCCGCCGCAGCCAGATGCACGTTGGCGGATGCCGGCTGTTCCGCCGGCAGTCGCGTCAGTTCAAAATAGTGGGTGGCAAACAGCGTCAGCGCACGGTTGTGGGCCAGCAGGCGGCAGGCAATGGCCCAGGCCAGGGCCAAGCCGTCATAGGTGGACGTGCCGCGACCGATTTCGTCCATCAGCACCAGGCTGTTGGGCGTGCTGGCCGACAGGATGGCGGCCGCTTCGGTCATTTCCATCATGAAGGTCGAGCGTCCACCCGCCAGGTCGTCGGCTGCGCCGATGCGGGTGAAGATACGGTCGATCTTGCCGATCCGGGCGCGTGTGGCCGGCACGAAGCTGCCGATGCGCGCCAGCAGAACAATCAACGCTATCTGCCGCATGTACGTCGATTTACCGCCCATGTTCGGGCCGGTGATCAGCAGCATGCGGCGCGCGGGATCCAAGCGGCAACCGTTGGGGGTGAAGCGTTCGATGGCGTGTTCAACCACCGGATGGCGGCCGGCTTCGATATCGATATCGGCCTGTTCGGACAGGTCGGGCGCCATCCAGTCGTGGCGGCGCGCATGGTCGGCCAGCGCCGCCAGCGTGTCCAGTTCAGCCAGTGCGGCGGCGCAATCCGACAGCGGCCGCACGTGTTCGGCCAGCACATCCAGCAATTGCTCGAACAGCCACTTTTCACGGGCAAGCGAACGGTCTTGCGCGGACAGTACCTTGTCTTCCCAGGTCTTGAGCTCGGGCGTGATGTAGCGTTCGGCGTTCTTCAGTGTCTGGCGGCGGCGGTAGTCTTCCGGCACCTTGGCCGTCTGGCCCTTGCTGACTTCGATATAGAAGCCATGCACGCGGTTGAATTCCACGCGCAGGTTACTGATGCCCGTGCGCTCGCGCTCACGCGCTTCCAGTTGAATCAGGAAGTCGCCGCCGTCTGCTGCCAGGCCTCGCAGTTCGTCCAATTCAGCATCGAAACCCGTGGCCAGCACGCCGCCGTCGCGGATGGCCACGGACGGCTCCGGCGCGATGGAGCGCACCAGCAACGCGGCCAGCGCCGGGTCCACGGACAGGTGCGAGATCAATTCGCCCAGGCGGGGGGAGTCCGCCATGGGTTCAACCAGGTCGCGCAAGGCCGGCAGGGACTCCAGCGCATCGCGCAGGCTGGCCAGTTCACGCGGGCGCACCGAGCGCAGCGCCAGGCGCGCGGCGATGCGTTCAATGTCGGGGAAGGCGTTCAGCGCGGTGCGCATCGCTTCCAGCAGGCCGGCCGAGCCAAAGGTCTGTTCGACGTCCATGCGGCCGGCCAGCAGCGCCGAGATGGCTTGCTGACGTGCCAGCGCCTGTTCGTTCTCGCGCAGCGGATGGTGCAGCCACCGGCGCAGCAGGCGGCTGCCCATCGGCGTGCGGCAGCCGTCCAGCAACGAGAACAGCGTGGGCGAGTCTTCACCCGATAGCGTTTGCGTCAGTTCCAGGTTGCGGCGGGTGACGGGATCCAGCAGCACGTATTGGCCTGGGCGTTCGGCCGACAGGCTTTGCACGTGGGCCAATGCTTGCGACTGGGTGCGTGCCGCATAGCGCAGCAGCGCGCCAGCAGCGCAAATGCCTGCTGGCATGTCCTCGATGTCGAAGCCCGCCAGCGTGTCGGTCTTGAAGTGCGCGAGCAGGTGCGCGCGCGCGCCGTCGCTTTCAAAGTGCCAGTCCGGGACGCGGGCGCGGGCGCCGTCAAACGGGAAATCGAAATCGGCGGTGTCGGCGCAGATGATCTCGGCGGGGGCGACGCGGTGCAGTTCGGATTCAAGCTGGGCCGGCGCGCATTCGGTCACGCGGAATTCACCGCTGGCCAGGTTCAGCCATGCCAGGCCGGCGCGCGGCGCGCGCGCGTTGCCCGAGACGAACACGGCGGCCAGCGCGCGATCCGCCTTGGCCGGCAACAGCGCGTCGTCGGTCAAGGTGCCGGGCGTGACGATGCGCACGATGCGGCGCTCGACCGGCCCCTTGGACGTGGCCGGATCGCCGATCTGTTCGCAGATGGCGATGGATTCGCCCATCGCGACCAGGCGGGCCAGGTATTGCTCCATGGCGTGCACGGGCAGGCCGGCCATGGGGATCGGAATACCGTTGGAGGAACCGCGCTTGGTGAGCGTCAGGTTCAGCAGCCGCGCGCCACGTTCCGCGTCTTCATAGAACATTTCATAGAAGTCGCCCATGCGGTAGAAGAGCAGCAAGGGGCCTGCCTCCGCTTTCAAGCGGAGGTATTGCTGCATCATGGGGGTGTGGCCCGCGTGGGCGTCGGCGGCGGTGGTTTGTGTTGCTGAATTCATGCCCGTGATTGTATCGGGCCGGAGAGGGGGCAGGGAAAGGAGGGCAGGACTTGTTTGTCCTGGCGCAGTGGGTTGCCACCAAGATGGTGGCAGCTACAGTCTGGTAGCTCTTCCTCCATGCGCCGCAATCCCTGCGCCAGTCAGCAAATCAACTGGCTGCCTGGCAGGCCAGCAATTCCTTATCGGTAATGACCCATTAAAATCATACGTTTACAAATATCCCTGATATCAGTGATACCTCCATTCCTCGGGGCACGGATTGCGGTCCAGCGCTGGGCGTCTTAAATCGTCCGCAAACACCGCTGGGCAATCCCCAGATAGTGTTCCAGCGGCGGCGTACTCAAACCGACCACCTTGGCCAAGTCGTCATAGCGGCGCAGGCGCACTGCCGCCAGGGCGTGGGGTTGCGTGGTGAACCTTTCGGTCTGCTCCGGCGTGAAGACGCCGCCCTGTAGTTCCAGGCTGTGCACCGAGGCCGGAGACAGCGTATCCACGTAAGCCGGATCCATCGCACCCAGATAGCGTTTGGCCGCGACGTGCAGGCGCACGGGGGCGGTGACGTCGTGGTTGAATAATTGGGCCAGGGCGTCGGCGGCGACTTCCTGGTGGCGCATGTCGGTGGTGATGTTCTCGGCAAGCATGAGGTGGCCGATGTCATGCAGCAGCGCCGCCACGATAAGGGGTGCGGGTTCGCCTGCCTGTTCGGCCAGTTGCGCGCATTGCAGGGCGTGTTCGGTCTGGCTGATGGCTTCGCCGCCGTAGTAGGCGGTGCCGTGGTGGGCGAACAGGGTTTCTAGATAGGGCAACGTAAGCATGGGATACCTTCGCGGGCGGCGGTGTGGCACAGAAGATAGTCGGTCACAGTGACATCTAGATGACCAGATCAGATCGCCAGCAGGGAGAGGCGCCGCGTCGAGCGTGACGCGACCTGCAAGCGGCTGACGGACAGGACGTCCGGGCGTTCGCTTTGCGGGCCCGCGAGGGCGTTGGCTCGGGCGCATGATGAAGGCGCTGCTGCGCTAGGTGAACTTGCCGCGCCGGGAGGCGGGCGGCACAATCCTGCCACGCGGCCTTCTGTGCGCCGTGGGAGTACGAAATGCCGGATTTTCCTTTCGCCGATCCCCTGGATGCGGCCGAGCGCGTTGTCATCGCCAGCGGGGCGCATCAAGCCGAATTCGCGCCGGGCGGGGGCGGGCGTTTGACCCGTCTGTCCACCGGTGCGCATGACTGGATCGTGCCGCTGACCGCCACGGCATGGCCGGCGGGCAAATGGCCGCGCGCGGGGTCTTACCCGCTGGCGCCATATTCCAATCGCATCCGCGACGGTGTGTTCACCTTCGATGGCGCGAGGCACGCGCTGCAATCCGTGCCGGGAAGACCCCACGCGATACATGGCGCGGGCCTGTTTCAGGCGTGGCAGGTGCGCAATCATGCGGCGGACTCGGTGGATCTGGTGCTGAACCAGCCTGCGGGCGTGCTGGGTTGGCCCTGGCCGTTTGAATGCGTGCAGCGCTACCGGCTGGATGCGCGCGGGCTGAGCCTGTCGCTCAGCATCATCAACCAAGGCGAGACGCCCATGCCTTTCGGCTTGGGCATCCACCCGTATTTCACGGCCGAGCGGGTCACGTTGAACGCGCGGCGCGTGTGGCCGGCGGACACGGATGGCTTGCCCACGGGTAGTCAGGTCAAGCATGTACGGGAACTGCGGCAATCGGCCGAGGGCTGCGATATCTACCTGTCGCAATGGGAGGGGCGCGCGACCTTGCATTGGGCGGACGGACATGCACTGGCGCTGCACGCGGACGCGGCCTTTGCGCATCTGGTCGTGTACACCGCGCCGGGCGCTGATTTCCTGTGTGTGGAGCCGGTCACTCAGGTGGCGGACGCCTTCAATCTGGCGGCGGCGGGCGATACGCGGACAGGCATGCGGTTACTGGAGCCGGGGGCGCGCTTCAGTGCGACGGCGTTGCTGGGCCTGACGCTGCCTCGCGCTCAGCGGGGATGACGGGCGCGAGCCCGCGCGATGCTGGCTGAACGCCAGGCTTGGAAACCGCCGGTTCCTCCGGCGATAATCCGGGCAATCCCAATCCAGGAGTCCTACGTGAAAAAGCTCAGCACCGAACAATTGCAGGCTGCGGCCGAGACGCTGCGCCGGGTGCAGGCGAAGCTGGCCCGTTCAGGCAACTTGCCGCTTGAGCCCACCGTTTACGCCAGCGCGAAGGGCTTCCGGCGCAATGTGCCGGAGTACGTCTGGACGTGGCTGTCGGGTCTGTTGGCCCCGCACAAGAGCCTGGCTTCCTGGATGGATACGCATCAAGCCGGCTGGCGCGATGGCAAGACGCCTTCTGCCGTGGTGTACGCCCGGACGGAGACGGGCTGGTTCGACTGGTTGATTGCCGAAATCGAAGCCGAGATCAATGACCCACATGCCCGCGCCAAGCGGGAAGGGCGCGGCTAGGCGCCTCCTGGCGTTCCGTGGCGCATATTGATTGCGGACGCGCATGTCCGCAGTGTTGCGCCTGCCGGCCTCTTTTTTCAGGGGCGTGTTGCGGCCATAGTGGCTTCTGTTGTTTCAACAGGAGCTATTGATGTCGCTTATCCCCAAGGCCATGTTTTCGCCAGCGCCGCAGGCCACGGTATTCATCGTCAACGTCATCCATGCCCATCCCGGCCGGCAAGAGGACGCATTCAAGGCGATTCAGGATGTCGTTCACTATGTGGCGGAAACCAAGCCGGGCTTTCTTTGGAGCAATCTGGCCAAAAGCACGGATGGCAAGACAGTCGTGAATATCGAGGCGATTTCAGGTGAGGGCAACGTGGAAGAGTTCTTCTCTGACCCCGTGTTCTTGCAGAAATTCCGTCAGTTGGATGAGGTGTCCGTGAGCGAATTCCATACCTACCGGGTCGACGATCTGGTGCTGCCAGGCCCCCGGCAGGCGTCGAGCATTCAGCCCTGAGCCCGCCGCGCGCGCGCCCGCACCAACAGGTGAAAGGCCGTTTCCAGAACGGCCGCCGCCAGCAATGCGGCCAGGATCGAACTCAGCACCAGTGAATCCCACAGGCGTGGCGGCCCCACGCGGAATTGGATGGTGTCGAACACCATGCCGGCGACGATGCCGGCCACGATGACGGCCTTCCAGCCTTGTAGCGGAGCCATCCGTAGCATCAACAAGGTAAACGCGGCCATCCCCCACAAGAGAGGTTCCTGCGTTTGTTCGATTAGATGGGCAAGCAGGGGAAACTCCCGGTAATTTCACGTGGCGGAACAGCCCGCTCGAGTTTTTACCGCGTTCTGGCCCGAATGGCGAGATGCCCCGCCAGGAATCTGGCGGGCCCCTAGGGGAAACTGACCGGCCAGCCGGATTCAGAACCCTTCCAGCACCACTTTGCCCTGCGCCTTGCCGCTTTCGATGAAAGCGTGGGCGCGGCGCAGGTTGGCGGCGTTGATCTTGCCGTAGTGCTCGCCCAGCGTTGTGCGCAAGGTGCCGTTGTCGATCAGGCGGGCCGCTTGGTTCAGCAGTTCGTGTTGGGCAATCAGGTCGGGCGTGTTGTGCAGCGGGCGGGCGAACATGAATTCCCAGTGCAGCGACGCGGATTTGCCTTTCAAGAGGCGAACGTCGATCGCGGCCGGATCGTCGATCAAGGCGATCTTGCCTTGCGGGGCGATCGCTGCGGCCATTTGCGGGAAGTGCTTGTCGGTCTGATTCAGGCCGGCGATGTAGCTGACGTGATCAAAGCCGATGCGCTTGAGTTCTTCCGTCAGCGGTTTGCCGTGATCGATGACGTGATGGGCGCCCAGCTCACGTACCCAGGCTTGCGTTTCGGGCCGCGAGGCGGTGCCGATCACGGTCAGGCCGGTCAGTTGGCGTGCCAACTGCACCAGGATCGATCCTACGCCACCGGCCGCGCCGATGACGAGCAGGCTGCGTTGGCTGGGCGCGGCGTTGTCCAATACCCGCAGGCGATCGAACAGCAGTTCCCAGGCGGTGATGGTCGTCAGCGGCAGCGCGGCGGCTTGCGCGAAGTCCAGGCTGTCAGGCATGCGGCCGACGATGCGTTCGTCCACCACATGGCGTTCGCTGTTGGCGCCTGGGCGGTTCAGGGCGCCTGCGTACCAGACACGGTCGCCGGGCTTGAACAGGCTGGTCTTGGCGCCCACGGCGCGCACGATCCCGGCGGCATCCCAACCTATGATTTCAGGCTGGCCATCCTTGGGGGCACGATTGGCGCGGATCTTCACGTCCACCGGATTGACGGAAATGGCGTGCACGTCGACCAACAGGTCATGGTCACCGGGCACGGGTTCGTCCACGGTGATGTCTTGCAGTGCGTCGGCGTGGTCGGCAGGCAGGTTCTTGAAGTAAGCAATGGCTTTCATGGGGCGGCTCGGTTCAGGGGATCAAAGAATGGAGCGGACAACGCCGCCGTCCACGCGCAGGGCGGCGCCGTTGGTGGCGGAGGCTTGTGCAGAGCAGGTGTAGACGACCATGTTGGCCACTTCTTCCACCGTGGCCAGGCGGCGCAGCAAGGACGACGGGCGATGCTGGGCGATGAAGTCGCGTTCCATGGCGTCTTGGGATACGCCTTGCTCCTTGGCCATTTCGGCGAAGAAGTCCGCCACGCCTTCCGAGCGTGTCGGCCCCGGCAACACCGCGTTGACGGTGACGCCCGTGCCGGCGGTCAGTTCAGCCAATCCGCGTGACACGCCCAGCAATGCCGTCTTGCTGACGCCGTAGTGGATCATTTCCGCAGGGATCTGCACGGCGGATTCGCTGGAGATGAAAACAATGCGGCCCCAGTTGGCGGCCATCATGCGCGGCAGGTAGTAGCGCGACAGACGGATGCCGCTCATGACGTTGGTATCCAGCATGGTCTGCCAATCGTCATCCGTGATTTCGGTGAAGGACTTGGGGGCGAAGAAACCGGCGTTGTTGACCAGGATGTCGACATCGGGATGGGCCGCGCTGATCGACGCCGCGCCGTCGGCCGTGGCCAGGTCCGCTTGCACGGTGCCCACGCGGGCGGCCGGGAATTTCTGGGTGATGGCGGCCGCGGCGCGGGCCAGCTTGTCGGCGTTGCGGCCGTGCAGCACGACTTCCGCGCCGGCTTCGGCCAGTCCAAAGGCGATGGCCAGGCCGATACCGCCTGAGGACCCAGTGACCAGGGCTTTCTTGCCGTTCAGTTCGATTTTCATACGGTGACTCCAAAGATCTCGGGGAATGGAGCCATCATTACCCAGTCCGGTGCATTGAAAAACCGGCTAGCATCGCACTCAGTTTCAATAATTTTTTGAAAATGAGGCGGGCATGGTCCGATTCGAGGACTTGAGGATCTTTGTGGCGGCGGCCGATCAAGGCAGTTTTTCCGCTGCTGCGCGCGAACTGGATCTGACGCCGGCGGTGGCCAGTGCCGCGCTCAAGCGGTTGGAGCTGACGCTTGAGACGCGCCTGTTCGTGCGGTCCACGCGCAGCCTGCGGCTGACCAGCGATGGCGAACGCTACCTGGAATACGCACGAGCTGCGATCGCCACGCTGGAAGCGGGCAAGAACGCGATGGCTCGCGACAAGACCGCGATTTCCGGCACCTTGTCGGTCTCCATCCCGTCGGATCTGGGGCGGCACGTGCTGCTGCCTTGGTTGGATGATTTCCAGCACCAGCATCCTCGCGTGAGTTTCCAGGTGCGGATCAGCGACCGCTTGGCCGACCTGTACCGTCAGCCCGTCGATATCGCGATCCGCTACGGGACGCCGAACGATTCGGGGCTGGTGGCCTTGCCGCTGGCCGAGCACAACCGGCGCGTGGTGTGTGCAGCGCCCGCCTATCTGGCACGCCATGGCGTGCCGCAGGTGCCGGCCGATCTGCGCCGCCACAATTGCCTGTCCTTCGTGCTGGGCGAAACCTTGCACGACCGCTGGACGTTTGAGCGTGAGGGCACCAGCACCACGGTGCCCGTCAAGGGTGACCGCGTCGGAGACGACGGCGATCTGGTGCGGCGCTGGGCGCTGGCAGGGCACGGCGTGGCCTACAAGTCGCATTACGACGTGCTGTCCGATCTGCGCGCGGGCCGCTTGGTTGAGCTGCTGCCGGGCTACACCACCGAGCCTTCGCCGCTGTATCTGTTGTGCGTGCATCGCATGCTGCTGTCGCCAGCCGTCAAGCGCATGCGCGAGTTTTTGCAGGAACGGTTCAGGCTGTTCGACGCGGGCTAACCGCCAGGCGGATCAATGCGTTGCGCGATGGTGCGCGCCGCCCGCCTGTTTGTTCGCGGCCCGGGTGCGTGCCGCTTTCTTCGCGGCCGCCGATCGCCCCGCGGCGCCTTTGGTGGCCGCCGCCTTCTTTGCGGCTGTCGAGCGATCCGCGGCGCTACGTTGGCTGGCCGTCTTGGTGGCCTGGCGGGACAGCGCCGCGCGCGACGCGGGCTTTGCACTTTCCTTTTTCAATGCCGTGGTGGTGGCCCGGGCGCGCGTGGCGGATTTGGCATGTCCATCCTTGGCAGCATGGGCGTCCTGTTCTGCTTTGCGCTTGGTGGCGGCGCTGGCGGTCTTGGATGCAGGTAACTTCACACCGGCGCGGCGTGCCTTGGACAGTCCGATCGCGATGGCCTGCTTGGTGGACCGCACACCGTGCTTGCCCTCACGCACGTGCTCGATTTCCTCGCGTACGAATTCTCCGGCCTGCGTGGACGCCGACTTGCCTTGGCGTTTGTCGCGCTTGGCCCGTTCCAGGGTTTTTCGTTCAGGCATGGGGATCTCCTTGCTGGATTGCGGGAGGGGATTCCGTCGCCTGCCGAGACCGGGCGACGGAACTCGTAACACCACTCTAGCGCCGCAGCAGTATTCTGTGTGTTCGAATGGATTGCCGGTCGTAAGTGCCGGAAAGGCCCGCACGCCGACGATTCACGACTCACCCCCTTAGCGGAGACGAGCTATGTCGAATCATGTCTACAAGCAGATCGAACTGGTGGGCTCTTCCACCAAGTCCACCGATGATGCGATTGCCAAAGCCATCGAGCGCGCCTCGGAGACCTTGCGTAATCTGGATTGGTTTGAAGTCACTGAAGTGCGAGGCCACATCAAGAACGGCAAAGTGGCGCATTGGCAGGTTGGGTTGAAGATCGGCATGCGGCTGGAAGGGGACAAGTAATTCCTCGGTGCTGCGCCTTTTTTGAGCAGCCCTTCCAAGTGACTGTCGGATAAGGACTTTTCAGGCTTGTTATCCGACTGTTCATAGGCTTGTCCACATTCCATGGGGACAAGCCTATTCCCTTATCCCCGGCGTTTCGCGCGGGCTCATGCCCATGCCGAACATGCCATCGATTGAGCGTTTCTTGCGCGCATGCTCCAAGTCTTTGTCGCATAAGGGATTTTGGCGACTGCCCTTGGACTGTCCTCAGGCTTATCCACATTTGACGGGGACAACCCGAGCCTGGAATGGGACGATTGAGCCTTTCTTGCTCACCCCTTGCAGGGCATTGATATCGCAAGGGATTTCGGGTCTTCCCTCAAGCTGTCCTCATGCTTTTCCACAGAATGCTGGGACAATTCCACACGCGACGGCGCAAGGCGAAAAGGCCTGGACGGACATCCAGGCTTTCAGGGGATAAATGCCGGAAAACTCATCCAAAAGGATGATTGCGCATTGTTTGATCACCCCTTGCAAGTGCTTGGCAGGACAGGGAATTTCGGGTCTACCCCAAAGCTGTCCTCAACGTTCTCCACAGTTGGCGGGGATAAGTGTAGGGGGGGCTACGCCGCGCGCGCTACTTGTCCCGCCAGATCGGTCCCATGTAGCCGCCGCATGCGGTGTCGACGATGCTGGTATTGCGCATCGTGATCTTGCCTGAGCGGTCGATGCGCGGACCATTGCGTTCCGGGCCGTCGTTGGCGCCGGGAGGGACGCTGGGGCCGCGGAAGTCGTTGATGATGCGGATATTGCCATCGTCGTCCTCGACGATGATTTCAAGCCAGCTTTTCGGGCGGTCGATGCTGGACAAGCTGGAATACAGCAGACTCGTCAACGGAACATAGCGTTGGGGTTTCAGCGGGCATTCCAGCCGGTATTCGCGGACGACCTTTTCGGCGTGCGGCGTCTGGAAGTGGATGCGTTTGTCGTACTTGGCCTTGAGGTCCGCGACATACTTGTCGGGATCGACACGCAACGCCGGGGGCGCGATCTGTAGTTCCAGCCAATCGCAGTCTTCCTTGCGCAAGTAGAAATAGCTGGAACGCAGGCCTCCTTCCTCGTCTGTCCACATGACTGTCACCGCGCGGCCGCTCAAGTGGACCTTGGCGACTGTCCGCGTGTCTTCCGTGACGCCCATCTTGCGTGGCAATCCGCCAGGCAACGTCTGGCACGACTTTGGATCATCGCCCGTCCGGTAGATCGGATTCTGATAGAACGCATCCAGCGGGTCGGCCTGTGCAGCGCTTGTGGCCAGCAGCAGTATGGCGAATGGCAGCGCGCATCGCATCTTCATCAATCCCGTTCCTTCGTAGACAAGAACCTGGACTGTAAAGCATCTGGCGGGTTTGCCTTGGCCCCGTGGATCCGATCTAAAAAAAGCCCCCCGACGCATCGGGGGGCTTGATCGCCCGGAGGTAGATCGGGCGATCGGCGCTGGCTGGGGCATGGCCCCGGCCAGCAGCGGCGGCGATCAGGCATTCAGCTTCTTGACCCAATCCACATAGCGGTCGATCCAGCCTTGCAGGAACTTGCGCGTGCCTTCGTTGGTGATGTTGAACTGATCGTCGACCAAGCCTTCCGCATATTGCAGGAAGACTTCGGGCGTCGTCAGCGTATTGGCGCCTTCGGCGGCGAGGATGTTGCGCAGATGCTGTTGCATCATGGCGGTACCGGCGGCGCTGGGCGATGCGCCGACGATGCCGACGGCCTTGCCGGGCCACGAGTTCTGGCCCCACGGGCGCGAACCCCAGTCGATGGCGTTCTTGATGGCGGCGGGCAGCGAGCGGTTGTGCTCGGGCGAGACGAACAAAATGCCCTGCGCGTCAGCGATCTGCTGCTTGAGCTTGGCGGCCGGCGCGGGCAGGTTGTTTTCGTTGTCCTGGTTGTAAAGCGGGATGTCGCCCAGACTCACGTACTCGAACTTGAAATCGGCGGGAACCAGCTTTTCAAGCGCACGGGCAAGTCGCAAATTGATCGAGGCGGCGCGCAGGCTTCCGACGAAAACCGCAATCTTGTAGGTGCTCATGGGGCGTGTGCTCCAACGTAAAAGGAATGACCAGTGTAGACCTGGACCGCAGCCTGCTCAATGCCGATTGCGAATATCGATATCGCGTCGAACCCCTGCGGTCGTGGGCCAAGTGTGGCTGCCAGCAATGACAGCCCTATGTCATCAGGCTGACGTGCGCGGACACCACGCGCCAGCCCTCGGGCGTGCGCATCCACGTCTGGCTCTGACGGCCGATGCGGTCGCTGCCATCGCGCTGGAATTCCAGGTTGGCGGTGGCGAAGTCCGTGCCGTAGGTGGTGATGGCCGTGCGCAGCACGCGGCGTGCCAGGCCTTGCGGCGAACGCGCGGCCCGGAAGGCGCGGATGGCGTCGTAGCCGTACAGATTTTCGCCCGCGCCGTAACGCAGGGTGTGCGGGCTGTTCCAGAACAAGGCATCCAGCACGTCGACCTGGTTGTTGACCAGCGCGGTCTCGTAGCGCTCACAGGCCGCCGTCACCTCGGCCACGATGTCAGGCAGATTGATATTCATGAGGTCTTCTCCGAATGCACCAATGCGGTGCGCGTTCTAGGGTAATCACCAATATGGTGTCTGTTGCGGTGCGCCAATCCCGGGGAAGCCTTCAGGCATGCGACGCCTGCGGGGGAATGGCAGCGCCATCGGGCTGGCACGCGGCTTGCTAGGGTTAACACTGCATAACAAGCTGCACTGCTGCCCAGGAGTTCCATCATGTCCCGTTCCGCTGTTTCCGCCCCTGTCACCATGCTGGTCACACGGCATATCGCACCCGAGCGCTATAGCGATTTTCTGTCCTGGATGCGCCAGGGCGAAATCCTGGCGGCAGGGTTCCCGGGGTTTCTGGGGTCGGGGGTGTTGCAGCCGCCGGAAGGCGGTGATCAATACCAGATCGTGCTGCGCTTTACCGATGAGATCAGCCTGGGCCGCTGGGAAAAATCCCTGCCGCGCCGGATGTGGCTGGAACGCGGGGCGACATTGGTGCGGGCGAGTCACGAGCACCGCGTCAGCGGCACCGACGGCTGGTTTGCACCCAAGGCCGCCAGCGCGCCGCCACGCTGGAAGCAGGCCGTCAGCATCTGGCTGGCCTACTTTCCGGTCTTGCTGGTGTTCTCGATACTGGTCAGCGAGCACTTGAACATTCTGCCGATATTCTGGCGCGTGCTGATCACCAGTGTGATCTTGACGCCCATCATGGTGTTCATCTGCATTCCCGTCATCACGCGCGTGCTGCATCGCTGGCTAGGGGCGGGTTGATGCCGGTTTGGGGCCGCGCTTTAAGCCGCCTTGACCCGGCGAGTGGAGTACAGCCGGTGCAGCGTGATCTTGCGTACGGCTGTCTGGCTCTCCAGGATATGGGATTGCAGCAGCCGGGCGGCGTTGCTCGCGTCGCCGGCCAGCAGCGCTTGCAGGATCGTGCCGTGTTCTTCGTAGGTCTTGCCTACCCGGTCGGGCAAGGTGAAGTCCAGCCGCCGCACGATGCGGATGCGTTCGGTGGCGGCGCGGTGCACCCGTGATATCTCGGGGTTGCCCGCGGCGGCGACCAGGTCGATGTGGAAACGTTCGTCCAGGTCGGCCAGCCACTCGCCATCGCTGGAGCGGTCAGTGTCGTCCACCAGCCAGATGTCCGCCAGGGACTGCAAGGTACGCAGGGCGTCGGGGGCCTGGCCAGGCGTGCATATCGCATGGACGGCGGCAACCTCCAGCACGCTGCGCAGTTCATAGAAATGGTCCAGCGTATTGAAGTCCAGCGGCTTGACCAGCCAGCCGTTGCGCTGCCGCACCTCTAGATAGCCCTCGCGCTCCAGCCGGAACAACGCTTCGCGCACCGGCGTGCGGCTGACCTGCAAGCGATCCGCGATCTCGGTTTCCGTGAAGCGATCGCCCGGCGCCAGCCGGAAATCCAGGATGTCCCGTTTCAGCGCGCCATAGGCCGTATCGGCCAGGGTGCGCGGCATGTCGATGGCGGCGAAAGCGGTTTCCATGGCGTAGCCTTCAGAAGGGGTCTGGGAATGGGAGGGTTCAGCAGGTGCGGACCCGCGACACGCCAGCCTGCTCCAGCGCGTAGGCGGCTTGCAGGCAATCGGCTTCGCGCCAGGGAGCGCCAATCAATTGCACGCCCAGCGGCAGATGGCCATCATGTTCGGTTTCGGGCCAGGTGGGCGCGGTGCAGACGGGCAGGCCAATGCATGAGATCGGTTGCGTCAGCAGGCCCATGCTGGCTCGTGCCGGCAGTTGCTTGCCCGCCAGCGTCAGCCAGTCGGTGCCCACTTGCGTGGCGGAAACCGGAGTGGCGGGCGCGATCAGCACGTCATACTGCTTGAAGAGCGCCATCGCTTCGCGATAGACGCGATGGCGGACACGCTGCGCTTGCTGCACCCACGCGGCGGGCACCAGGCTGCCCGCGACCAGGCGGTCGCGGGAATGGGGTTCGTAGTAGTCATAGTGCGTCACCAGTTTGCGGCGATGCAGCGCACCGCCTTCGGCCGCGGTGATGATGAAGGCCGCGGCGCGGGCCTGCGCCGCGCCGGGCAATTCAACGATGGCGGTGGCGTCCAGCGCGCGGGCCGCGCTCTCGACGGCGCGGCGTGCCTGCGGCCCCGCCCATTCCGAAAAATACCCGCCCAGCACTGCCACGCGGAGTGGGCGTGCGCCGGATTGCAGGCCGGGCAGGACGGGCTCGGCGGGGTACTGCGCGCACGCCGCGTCGTCGGCGTCCGGGCCTTGCAGCACGTCGTAGGCGGCGGCCAGGTCACTGACGCTGGCAGCGAACGGACCCAGATGATCCAGGCTGCCCACGAAGGGGAACGACCCTGTGCGCGGTAAGCGCCCCAGTGTCGGCTTCAAGCCGAAAATGCCGCATAGCGAGGCCGGCACGCGGATGGACCCATTGGTGTCCGATCCCAACGTCAGCGGCACCAGCCCGCCCGCAACGGCGGCGGCGCTACCGCCGGACGAGCCACCCGCAATGCGGGTGGTGTCGTGCGGATTACGGCACGTGCCGTAATGGGTGTTTTCAGTGGTGAAGCCGTAGGCGTGTTCATCCATGTTCAGCGCCCCGACCAGCACGGCGCCGGCCTCGCGCATGCGCGTGACCAGGCGGGCGTCATGGCGAGCCGGCGCATTGGAGGCATTCACCCGTCCTCCCGCCAGCGTGACCTGGTCGGCGATGTCGAACAGATTCTTGACCGCATAGGGCACGCCCGCCAAGGGCGGCAAGGGCTCGCCGCGGGCTCGGCGCGCGTCGATGGCGGCAGCCTCTTGCCGAGCACGGCTTTCGGTGATGGCCGTGAAGCAGTGATAACGAGGGTCGTGTTCGCGAATACGCGCCAGGGTGGCATCCAGCACGGCCAGGGCGCTGCGTTCGCCGCTGGCGACTTGGCGGGCGATGTCTGCTGCTGGGCCGGTCACGGGCGGAACACCGAAGCCGATTCCAATTCCACGGGCAGCGCTTCGTCCACGAAGCTGGCCGCGATATCGTGAATGCGCGCGAACTGCTGCACGACTTCAGTCGTGGTGGATTCGCGCAGGGCGTAGCCCGACAGCGCCAGGGCGCTGCGCACGTATTGATCGATGGTTTCCTGGGTCATGGCGGATGCTCCCGATGGACTGGATGGGTTACTTGCGCACTTCGCGCTGGAAGATCTCCAGGCTTAATTTCTTCATCTGGATGAAGCTGGGCTCGGACAGGGTTTCCACGGTGCGGGGGCGAGCGTCGGTGTAATCCAGGATTTCCGCCACGCGGGTAGGCCGCTTGGTCAGAAGCAACACCTGGTCGGCCAGATACACCGCTTCTTCCAGATCATGCGACACCAGCAACATGGTGGTGCCGGTTTGCAGAAAGACTTCCTGGAGCTTTTCACGGATGAACAGCGTCATCTCGAAATCCAGCGCCGAGAACGGTTCATCCAGGAACAGCACTTCGGGTCCGGGCGCCAGCGCGCGCATGATCGAAGCCGTCTGCTGCTGGCCGCCCGACAATTCATAGGGGTAGCGCTTCAGGTCGAACTTCACATCGAACGAAGCCACCAGCTCCTCCACGCGCGCATCCACCTGGGCCTTGCTGCGGCCTTCCAGACGCAAGGGGTAGGCGATGTTGTCGATGGTGCGCAGCCACGGAAACATGGCTTCGCGATAGTTCTGGAACACGTAGCCGATCTTGGTTTGCGCCAGCGATTTCCCGTCGAACAGGATCTCGCCCGCGTCGATGGGGATCAGGCCCGCGATCATGTTGATCAGCGTGGACTTGCCGCAGCCGTTGGGGCCGAACACCGAGACGATCTTGCCCTTGGGGATGTCCAGGTTGAAGTCTTCGTACAACGGCCAGCCGGCGAAATACTTGGTCAACCCGCGGATCGTGATGTGCGTGCCCAGCGGGCCGGGCGCGAAGGGCGCGGCCGCGGGCGCGGGGGCGATGATGGGATTGATGACAGTGGACATTTATCGGCCGCTCCAATGAACCACGCGCTTTTCCAGCACAAGAAAAAGAATGTTCAGCACATAGCCCAGCGCACCAGCAGCCAGGATCGACGCATACATTTCGCGCACGTTCAGCACCTGCTGCGAGTTGATGATGCGATTGCCCAGTCCGCTGTCGGACCCGATGAACATTTCCGCCACGATCACGATCACCAGGGCCATCGATACGCCGCTGCGCAAACCCACGAAGGTGGGTTGCAGGCTTTCCCAGATCAGCACGTCCTTGAAGATCTGCCAGCGCGAGGCGCCCATCACGCGGGCCGCCATGACGCGCTGTTTGCGCGCATTGATGACGCCGTATGCGCTGTTGAACAAGATGACCAGAACGGCGGCAAACGCGGCGATGGCAATCTTGTTCATGTCGGTCACGCCGAAGATCATCAGGAACAGCGGGATCAGCGCGGACGATGGCGTTGAACGGAAGAAGTCCACCAGGAATTCGACGCTGCGATAGGCCTTTTCATTGCTACCCAGCAGCACGCCCAGCGGCACGCCGATCACGCCGGCAATCACGAATGCTTGCAGGGTACGGTTCAGTGACGACAGGAAATCCCACAGCAAGGGGCCGCCCGCCAGCCCCTTGACCAAGGCCACGAGGGTGGCGCTGGGCGTGGGCAGCAGCACGGGGCTGACCAGTTGCAGGCGCACCACCAGGTCCCACACCACGAACAGCGCCAGCGGGCCGATCAGGGGCAAAAAGCGCGACGCATTGAACTTGCGGGGCGGCTTGGAAGCCGGGGCGCCGGCGGCGCCGCTTGCCGTTGTCGCGGTCATGGATCAGCCCTTGTAAAGCATGGACGCCACGTCGACCTTTTGGGCAAAGATGCCCTTGTCCGTGAACAGGTCGAAGAATTTCTGGAAGTACGCGATGTCGCTGGGCGTGAACTCGTTGTAGAGCGTGTAGGCAGCCAACGGAACTTCGTTGGTCATGGGGCCTTCGATGGCGGTGTAGCCCTTCATGAACGGGCGTGCCTCTTCCGGCTTGGTGCGGATCAGTTCAATGCCGCGCGCATAGGCGGCGATGAATTTCTTGCTTTCTTCGGGGTGCTTTTTCAGGAAGGCGGTGGTCAAAGACGCTGATCCGCCGAACCACGGCGCCATTGGGTCGCCCAAGACGTACTTGGCGATGACACCGGTTTCCAGCACGCGCGTCGTGCCGTTCAAGCGGCCCACCGTGCCCGTGGGCTCCAGGGTGTAGCAGGCATCCAACTGGCCGGCAGCAACCGCGGCGACGTGCTGGCTGATCGCCAACTCGACCACGGTTGCCCCGGTTGCGCCGGCGCGCTCCAGTACTGCTTTGGCCAGCGTGGCGTTCTGGATGCCGGGTCCAGATCCGACCTTTTTCCCCTTGAGGTCTGCTATGGATGTGATGGGACTGTCTTTCGCGACAATGAACTCGTCCAGCACGTTCTTGGCGTTGCTGGGGTTGGACGCGAAAATCTTGAACAGGCCAGGCGAGGCAATTTCGCCGATGGCCAGATTGGCCGAGCCCGTGCCGTTGGCGCTGCCATCGGCGCGTCCAGCCAGCATGGCCTCCATGACTTGTTGCGCGCCAGCGAACTTCAGCGGTTCGACGTTCAGGCCGGCCTCCTTGAAGTAGCCTTTTTCGACGGCGGCATAAAAGGGCAGGCCTGCGGCGACGGGCCAGAAGCCGATGCGGATCACGGGGCCCGATTGCGCGCGGACCAGCGCGGGGGCGGCCAGCGTTGCGGCTCCCATCGCGGCTCCCTGGATCAGGCGGCGGCGGGTGGCGTTGAAGGCAAAGGGCGCATTGCGGTTGATCATGGAGGCTCCTGGCGGTTTGCTGCGGATCTTGATGGCACTCGTCTTGTAGACAAGCTTGCATACCAGTCATCAAGCAAGACCCGTGCCAGCTTGTTGCCGGAGGCGGTTTCCCTATGAGGCCGGGCTGGACGGGCCTCGGCCTGGTGCTCGTCATGAACCACTTTGGTGCATGGCGCACCACTGAAGGGGACACAACCTTCGCAATGGGCCGCCGGACCGGCTGGTGGGGCGAGGCAGTAGCATGTATGCCTGCCCGGACCTATCGCGTCCGGGAGTTGACGAAAATAATGGGCGCCGCCAGTGGGCGCCGGTTCACTATGAATACGCGCTTTGTTGAAGCATTCCTGTGGTCGGCCCGGCTGGGCAGTTTCCGTGCCGCCAGCGACCGTCTGCACATTACCCAGGCCGCGGTGGCCAATCGCATCGCGTCGCTGGAAGAGGACATCGGTGCGCGCCTGTTCGAGCGCGACGCCAAGGAACTGCGCCTGACCTCGGTCGGCACTCGGCTGCTGGACTACGGTGAACGCCTGCTGGAAATTCGCCAGCAGATCCTGTCCTTGGGCAAGCGGGGCGACGAAGTCTTCGGCCTGGTTCGCATCGGCGCGATCGAAACGGTCGTGCACACCTGGCTGATCGGCTTCTTGACGAACCTGCGGTCCACGTATCCGGGCATCGAGGTGCAATTGACGTCCGAAACCACGCGGGGACTGCATCGGGGGCTGCGGGAAGGGGCGCTGGACATCGCGCTGCAAACGGATTTGCTGAGCGATTCGGGGATCATCAGCACGGCCTGTCTGCCCATGGAAATGGGCTGGGTAGGGCGCGCGGGCGACGAGGAATCGTTGACCGTGCAGCAATTGCTGAGTGAACCCGTGCTGACCATGAGCCCCGGTTCGCAGCCGCACGAAGCGCTGAAGGCGCTGTACCGCGAGGTTGGGATGCCGCAAGGCAAGGTGCATTGCGTCAGTTCCATTTCGGCCTTGGCGCGGCTGGTGAAAAGCGGCTTTGGCCGCGCGCTGGTGCCGCTGCCGCCTATCTATGAATACGTGGCGCGAGGCGAAGTGCAAGTGATCCGCAGCGACATGCCGGTGCCACCGCAACTGCTGGTGGTGAGTTACCTGGATAGCGCCGGCTCGGACGCGATCCGGCTGGTGGCGGAACTGGCCAGCCGCGCCTCGGATCAGTTCACCACGTCGGTGGTGGAACCGCGTTTCGGCTCCGCGCAATAGTGTTATCCCTAGGGCGGCGCTCAGTAATTCTATTGCTGTGAGGAAGAATTAGTCGTTTGTCCTTACCCTGCCCGGCGGACGAAGATGGGGCCTTCTGAAATCGAAGGAACCAGGTCTTCCGTTTATGAGCCACTCTGTCGCATCCGCTTTGATTCCCAATGGTTTGCTGTTCGTCGCGTCCGACGTGGACGCTGCCGACGAGCCTGATTTCAACCGCTGGTACGACCGCGAACATGTCGAGGAGCGCGTTCGCATCCCCGGCTTCCTGTCGGGCGCGCGCTATGTGTCGCGCCAGGGCGGACGCAAGTACCTGGGCCTGTACCGCACGGACTCGCTTGCCGCCTTCTCCACCGCAGGCTACCGCGCCGCGTTTGAGCGCCAGACGCCGTGGTCGGTCGCCAACCTGGATCGCATGCGCGACCCGATGCGCCGTGTCTGCGCTGTCGAGGCGGTGACTGGTTTTGGTAGTGGCAGCCAGCTGGCCGTGCTGACGTTGCCGGCCGTTGAACATGCGGAAGACTGCATCGCCAAGGCCCGCGAACTGGGCTTGGCCCTGGCCGAGGCGGATGGCTTCGTGCAGTCCTATTTGCTGGTGCCTGACACGAAGCTCAGCACGCCGCTGCCGCGCGAATCCACCGAACAGCGCATTCTTGCGCCGCTCTTCGTGGTGGAGGCAAGCACCGAATCCGCCGCGCAAGCGCTATGTGATCGGGCTGCCGGCGCCTTCGCGACGAACGCCGCCAATGCCTGGCTGCTTGAACTGGGCTGGAAGCTGCACGCCTCGGACCTGCGCTGAGTCCTTCCGCGCCACCCAATTTTTCGATTTACAACAATCAAGGGGAACCCCATGGCTGAACAGACTTTGCCCGCCCAGGCGGCGTCCAGCACGGCGGCCGTGCCGAACAAGATGCGGCGGCTGGCCATGGCCAGCTCGGTCGGCACCACGCTGGAGTGGTACGACTTCACCATCTACAACCTGATGGCGGCGCTGGTTTTCAACTCCATTTTCTTTCCGTCCTTCGATCCGCTGACAGGCACCATCCTGGCGTTCTCCACCTATGCGGTGGGCTACCTATCGCGGCCGCTGGGCGGTTTTGTCTTCGGTCACCTGGGCGATCGCCTGGGGCGCAAGTTCGTGCTGGTCACGACGCTGGTCATCATGGGTATTTCGACCGGACTGATGGGCCTGTTGCCCACCTATGCGTCGTGGGGCGTCTGGGCGCCCGTGGCGCTGGTGGCGCTGCGCTTCGTGCAGGGCGTTGCCCTGGGCGGGGAATGGGCGGGCGCGGTGTTGCTGTCCATGGAACATGGCAAGCCGAACCAGCGCGGGCGCAATGCGTCGTTCACGCAGGTGGGGCCGTCGTGCGGCACGCTGATCGGCACCGGCTTCATTGCGCTGGTCACGGCATTTGTCAGCGCCGAGGACTTCCAGGCCTGGGGCTGGCGCATTCCGTTCGTCTCCAGCGTGGCGCTGGTGATGTTCGGCCTGTGGCTGCGCCGTGGCGTGGAAGAAACGCCGGTGTTCCGGGAAATGGAAGCCCGCCGCGAGACCGCCAGCACGCCCATCAAGGAAGTACTGGGCCAGCACTGGCGCCAGCTGTTGATCGCGGGCGGTTCGCGCATCGGCTCGGACGTGTTGTATGCGCTGGTCGTGGTGTTCACGCTGACCTATGTGACGACGGTGCTGCATTTGTCGCGGCCGCTGGCGTTGACCGCCACGATGCTGGGCGCGGCGCTCAATGCGATAGCCGTGCCGCTGTGCGGGGCGCTGTCCGACAGGATTGGTCGTCGTCCCGTCTATCTGGCGGGCGCGGTGCTGGGCATGATCTGGGCGTTCGTGTTCTTCGTGTTGATGGACACGGCCCATCCCATCGCGATCTGCGCGGCGGTGGTGGTGGGCCTGCTGATCCATGCGTTGATGTACGGGCCGCAAGCCGCCTTCATCACCGAGCAGTTCCCCGGGCGCGTGCGCTACGCGGGTTCGTCGCTGGCCTACACGCTGGCCGGTATCGTGGGCGGAGGCTTCGCGCCGTTGATCATCGCCAGCTTGTACAAATCCTGGGATTCGACCTTCGCGATTTCGCTGTATGTGGCAGCGGCGCTGGTGGTGACGGCGATTGCGCTGTTGGCGGCCAAGGAAACGGCCAAGGCGCCCTTGCAGCGCTGATGGTGTTTCGCGCGTGGCCGTGCCACGCGCGGTTCCGAGATGACTTCTGGATTTGGCCCGGACACTGCTCCGGGCTTTTTTTTGCCTGCGCGACCCGAGAGCGGAATCAGCCGATCAAGCGATGAACCAGCGGTTCGTCTTGCATCCAACGGCGCAGGTTGTCCAGGAACAAGCCCCGCACGCGGGCGGGGTTGCCATCCGAGAATCCTGCGCTGTGCGGCGTGACGATGACATTGTCCAGCGCCCATAGCGGGGATTCCGGCGGCAGGGGTTCCTGCTGGAACACGTCCAGGAAGGCGCCGCCCAGCCGGCCGGCCGCCAGGGCATCGATCAGGGCGGGTTCATCGATGACATGGCCGCGCGCCACGTTGATCACCGAAGCGTGCGCGGGCAGCGCGGCAAGCGCTCGCCTGTCAACCAGTTCCCGCGTGGCAGGCGTCAGCGGGCACGCCAGTACCAGCCAGTCCGCCTCGGGCAGCAAGCCGGGAAGCTCGCCGTACACCACGGTGCGCCGCGCCTGCGCCACGGGCGTTGCGGAGTGGCGCACGACTGACAGTGTCAGTCCCAGCGCAAGCAGCCATTCGCCGATGCGTTGGCCGATGCCGCCCCAGCCAACCACCACCGCATGTTGCCCGGCCAGATCGCGGGGCGTACGCGGGCCCAGCAAGGGGCGCCACGCATGCTCGCGTTGATCGGCGGCCAGTTGGGGCAAACAGCGCGCCAGGGCCAGCACGCCGCCGATGGCGGTTTGCGCCACCACGGCGTCGCTGGCACCTTGGGAGGTGGTGATGGCGACGCCGCGCGCATGCAGGCTTTGATAGATTTCCCGGTCGGCGCCCGCTGAATGCACGTGCGCCCAACGCAGCGCTGGCGCATCGCGCATCGCCTCGTAGTAGAGCGCCGTTTCGGGCGTGATCTGGAACTTGGTCGAGGCGCCAGTGATATCGCGGGAAACGAAGGCCACCTGGGCATCACTGGGCTTGCCATGCTGAGGGTGGCACAGCGTGTAGGGCTGGCCGCTGCCCGCCAGCGCCTGGTGCAGCGCGGGAGCCTCGGCGGGCGAGCACAGGATGCGGAGGTCGTCGTGTTGCGTCATGGGAGGTCAGTTGGCTTGGGGATCAAACTTGCGCACCAGCGCGGCCCACTTGTCGTGTTCCTTCCGGATGAAGGCGGCGAATTGCGCCGGCGTGCCGCCGACGGGCTCGGCCCCTTCGCTCAGCATCTGCGCTTGCAGCGCCGGCAGGGCGGCATTGACTTCGCGGTTGATGGTGTCGACCACGACGGGCGGTGTGCCCTTGGGTGCAAAGAATCCAAACCAGGAGCCGGCGTCGAAGCCGGGGTAGCCGGATTCCGCGATGGTGGGCAGGTCGGGCAGGGTGGCCGAACGTTGCAGGGTGCTGACCGCAAGGGGGCGTAGCTTGCCGGCGCGGATTTGCCCGATCACCGAGGGAATGGTGGCAAACATGAAGTCGATGCGTCCCGCCAGCAGGTCGTTGACGGCGTCTGCGCCCTTGTAGGGCACGTGGGTGGCTTCGACGCCCAGCTGATCCATCAGCATGTAGCTGGACAGGTGCGAGGACGTGCCCACGCCGGTGGAGCTGTAGTTCAGGTGGGATGCGGTCTTGACGTACTGGAGGAAGCTCTTGATGTCCTTGGCGGGGGACGAGGGCGGCACGACCAGCACATTGGGCACCGTGGCGATCTGCACCATCGGGATGAGGTCCGTCAGGGGGTCGAAGGACAGTTTCGTCAGTGACGAATTCACCGCGATGGGCCCCACGGAATTGACGATGAGCGTGTGCCCGTCCGGGGCGGCACGCACGACGAATTCGGTGCCGATGTTGCCGCCGGCCCCAGGTTTGTTCTCAACGACGAAAGACTGCCCCAGTTTCTTGGACAGCGAATTGGACATGCTGCGCGTCAGCGTGTCGGTCGTGCCGCCCGCAGTGAACGCCACAATGACCTTGACGGGTTTGTCGGGGTAGTCCGCCGCCACGGCGGGCGACGCACAGGCGCACGCCGCCACCGCGGCGGCGAGCAGGGCTCGGGCAGTGTTCATATCGTCTCCGTTCGTGGTTGTTGTCTTGGTTTATGCAGCGCCGTGCCGCCACGTCGGCCGGCGCTGGGGAAAATCGATATCAGTCCCGGAAGCCGGGATCCATGCGATCCAGTTTGCGCAACAGGGCCGGCCATTCCATGACGCCGTAGGGGCGTCGCGTGCCGGGCTGATAGTTGCTCCAGGTTTCTTCCAGCACGGCCGGGCTGACCGCCCGCAGGGAGGCGCCCGTGGCCATCGCCGCCAATTGCGCGCGGCACGCCAGTTCCAGTCGATGCATCCAGTTGAACGCCTCGCCCACGGTTCTGCCGACAGTCAACGCGCCATGGTTGCGCAGGATCAGCGCTTCACCCTGGCCCAGGTCTTGCAGCAGGGATTCCTGTTCCTTCAGGTCCAGCACCACCCCCTCGTAGTCGTGGTAGCCGATCTTCAGGAAGCGCATGGCGGTTTGCGTCAGCGGCAGCAAGCCACAATCCAGCGAGGCGACGGCCATGGACGCCCAGCTGTGCGTGTGGATCACGCAATCGACGTCATGACGCGCCGCATGTATGGCGCTGTGGATCACATAGCCTGCCTTGTTGATGCCATAGTCCAAGGCGCCAAAATCGGGCTTGGCCAGGATCGTGCCATCCAGATCCACCTTGATCAGGCAGGACGCCGTGATCTCTTCGTACATCATGCCGTAGGGGTTGATGAGGAAGGCGTTGTCTTCGCCCGGCACGCGCGCCGAGATGTGATTGGCCATCATGTCGGCCATGCCGTAGTGTTCAACCAGCCGGTAACAGGCGGCCAAATCCACGCGCGCCTGCCATTCCTGTTCGGAACAGTGGTGCCGCATGGAAGAAATGGGAAGCAAGCCCGGGCGTCGGGTGTCAGTCGTCATCGGATTTCAAGAGGGTCCGTTGCCGCGGCACGATGCCGCCGCATCCATGAAGGCAATTTATCCGGGGGACCCTCGCCGGCCTAGCCATGCGGCCGGCATGGGGGCATCACGAATCGAGAAGGGTGGCTCCGGGCCAGGCGCCGTGGCGCACCTGTGCGCGCATCACGTCGACCAGCACCACGCGCGCCGCCAGTGCGGCCGGCGACAGTTCTTCTTCATTGATGCAGTGCACGGCGTTGCGGCGAAACAGGAACGGGTCGTCAATGGGGTGCATGTTCAGCAGCCCGGCCTCGGCCCGCGCCACCGCGGCGCCCGGTTGGATGGTGGCAATGGCGTTGGCCTGCACCAGGTCCATCAGCGTGGTCAGGCCGTCGACTTCGACCTCGACCCAGGGTTCGATGCCTGCGCGTTCAAACGCGGCCTCTACCCAGGCGCGCAGGCCGTGCGCCTTGCTCGTCACCGCCAGTGGCAGGGCTGCCAACTGGGCAATGGTGACGGGTTGGCCGTCAGGCTGGGCGAACATTCCGCGCCGCGCCAGCAGGAATAGACGTTCGTCCAGGACCGGGATCGCGCTGCGCCCCTGGCCGCTGTCGTTCTGGAACAGTACCGCCAGATCCAGCCGGCGGTTGTTCAGTTGTTCGCCCAGATTGCCCGACAGGCCTTCGACCAGATGCAGCCGCACGTTGGGATAACGCTCGGCCATGCCGGCGTAGAACGGCTTGGCCAGCACCGATGCCGTGGTGGGGGCAAACCCCACGCTGACCATGCCGGACAGACGGGCTTCGCGCGCGGCGGCCATCGCGTTGTCCGCGTGGCGCAGCGTCAGCCGGGCCTGCCGCAGGAACGCCGTGCCCGCCGCCGTGGGGACCACGCCGGTGTGCGTGCGCATCAGCAGCCGCGTCGCCAGTTCGCTTTCCAGACGGCTGATCTGCTGGCTTAGCGCCGACGCGACCACGCCCAGGTCGCGCGCGGCGCGGCCGATGCTGCCCAATTCGGCCACGCGAACGAAGTAGCGAAGTTGGCGAAGTTCCATAGCGGTGAAATCAGGGACGGGAATGGCGGATAGTAGCGGTGGAAGCCCTGTTTTCGGGAGGATTTGTCCGGGTCCGGTGTTCAAAAAAATGTCAGGTATCTGACTTTACGCTGAATCTCAAACGAAAATTGTTTACACTCGCATCCACAAAATTGAAGTCGGAATGGCCCGCCGTGGGGGCGGACACCGTTCGAGTTACGGGAGAAAGTTGATGCGTAAGTTGATTTTGGGCGTGGCGCTGGCCGCCGCGATATTCGGGGGAACGGCCCACGCCGCGGTTGAACCGAAGGCCGTGGTTGCCACCTATTCGGATCTGGCGTTGGCGGGTTATGAAGATTCGCTGACCTCCGCCAAGACGCTGCGTACCGCCATCAACGCCTTGGTCGCCAAGCCCACGCCCGAAACGCTGAAGGCCGCGCGCGAAGCCTGGCTGGCTGCCCGCGTGCCGTATCAGCAGACCGAGGCCTACCGCTTCGGCAATCCCATCGTCGACGACTGGGAAGGCCGCGTGAATGCCTGGCCGCTGGACGAAGGCCTGATCGATTATGTGGACGCCTCCTACGGCACCGGTAACGACGAGAACGCCTATTACGCCGTCAACGTCATCGCCAATTCCAAGATCTCGGTCGGCGGCAAGACGGTGGACGTCAGCAAGATCACGCCGCAACTGCTGTCCGAAGTGCTGCACGAAGCCGACGGCAACGAAGCCAACGTGGCTACCGGCTACCACGCCATCGAATTCCTGCTGTGGGGCCAGGACCTGAACGGTACCGGCCCCGCGTCGGCAGACCGCAAGGGCACGCCGCAAGAACGCCATTCGGGCAACCGCCCGCATACCGACTTTGATCCCAAGCAATGCACGGGCGGCCACTGCGAACGCCGCATTGAATTCCTGAAGGCCGTGACGGATCTGCTGGTGACCGACCTGGAAGAAATGGTGGGTAATTGGAAGAAGGATGGCGCCGCGCGCAAGGCCGTGGAAGAAGATCCCAAGGCAGGCTTGATCGCCATGCTGACGGGCCTGGGCAGCCTGTCGTACGGCGAACTGGCTGGCGAACGCATGAAGCTGGGCCTGATGCTGCATGACCCCGAGGAAGAGCACGATTGCTTCTCGGACAACACGCACAATTCGCACTACTACGACCAGATCGGCATCCGTAACGTCTACGTGGGCGCCTACACCCGCATCGATGGCAAGGAAGTGAAGGGCGCCAGCCTGTCGGAACTGGTCAAGGCTCGCGATCCGAAGCTGGACGCCGAAGTGCGGGCCAAGCTGGATGCCACCGTGGCCGCCATGCAGGCGATGAAGACCCGCGCGGAAACCGTCGAAACCTACGATCAGATGATTGCTGACGGCAACAAGGAAGGCAACGCGGTGGTTCAGGCCGCCATCGACCGCCTGGTTGACCAGACCCGCAGCCTGGAGCGCGTGATCGCGTTGCTGGAGCTGGGCAAGGTCGCCATCGAAGGTTCCGACAGCCTGGATAAACCCGACGCCGTATTCAAGTGAAACTCGTATTAGCCGCCGTACTGGCGGCGTCGGCCCACGCCGCCGCCGCCGCCGCCCCTGACGGTCCCGCCGGGCGTGATGACCTTACGCCCGAAGACCAGAAGCGTGTTACCGCCATTACTGCGCCCACGCGCGATTTCTCGAAGGTGGAAACCTTCGAGACCATGCAAGCCGGGGCGGGCACCACCAACAAGCTCATCAACGCCGATATCTTTTCGCAACCGTCGGCCAACATGAGCTTCGAGGGTCGACAGGAATTCCAGGTTGGCAATGGCCTGTTCCGCAAGGATTGGGTATCGGCGCCTGCTTCCACGCAGGCGTCAGACGGGTTGGGGCCGCTGTTCAACGCGCGCTCCTGCCAGGCCTGTCATACCAAGGACGGACGCGGCACGGTGCCGGGTTTCGATCCTTTGGAACGCACGGATGCCGTGGCGCTGCTGCTGCGCCTGGCGGTGCCGCAAGGCCCCGATCGCGGGCATCCCACACTTGCCCCGGGCGAAATCGCCGCTTTGCCGGAACCGGTGTATGGCGTGCAACTCCAGAACTTCGCGGTGGCGGGCCTGCCCGCCGAAGGCCGCATGGAGATCGAGTACGAATCGATCGCGGTGGCGCTCAACGGGGGCGAAACCGCCACGTTGATGAAGCCCACGTACCGGATTGAAAACCTGGGCTACGGCCCGATGCGCGCGGATACGCAGATTTCGCCGCGCCTGGCGCCGCCCATGATCGGGTTGGGTCTGCTGGAATCCATCCACCAAGCCGATATCCTGGCCAACGTGGGGGCGGACAAGCGCGATGGGATCGTCGGCAAGGCCAACTGGGTGACGGATGCGCGCACGGGCGCGCGCGTGCTGGGCCGTTTCAACCTGAAGGCCGGGCAGCCGACGGTCGAACAGCAAAGCGCCGCCGCGTTTTCCAACGACATGGGGTTGTCCACGCCGATGTTCCCCAAGCACTCGGGCGACTGCACGCCCGCGCAGAAGCAGTGCCTGGACATGCCGCATGGCGCGCAGCCGCGCTTTGGCCCCGAGGAAGTGCCAGCCAAGTTGATGGACTTCGTGACGATCTACTCCACCAATCTGGCCGTGCCGCAGCGCCGCGACGCCGATGATGCGCGCGTGCTGGCAGGCAAGAAGCTCTTCTATGAAGCCAATTGCGTGGCCTGCCATGTACCCAAGTACGTGACAAGCCGCGACGCCAAGCAGCCCGAGCATCGCTTTCAGTTGATCTGGCCCTACACCGACATGCTGGTCCATGACATGGGTGATGACTTGGCCGACGGCGTGTCCGATGGCGAAGCCAACGGACGCGAATGGCGCACGCCGCCGCTGTGGGGCATTGGCCTGACCAAGACCGTCAACCCCAGTGCCACCTGGTTGCATGACGGGCGTGCCCGCAGTTTGCTGGAAGCCGTGTTGTGGCATGGCGGCGCGGGCAAGCCCGCGCGTGACCGCGTCGTGGCGATGACGCCCGAAGAACGCGCTGACCTGATTCGTTTCCTGGAGTCGTTGTAATGGTCCGATCCTTTCCGCCTGTGCTTGGACACGCCTTGGCGGTCGCGCTGTTGACGGCTGCGCCGCTGGCCGCGCAGGCCGAATTGCCCGCCGATCTGGGCGAGCGTCTGGCGCGTGATTACGCCCGTCCGGCCGTGGGCAACATGGTGGACGCCGCCGCTGCGCTGGACAGCGCGCTGGGCGGCTGGTGCGCCAAGCCGGACGCGGCAGGCGCGACGCGCGTTGGTGATGCGTTCACGAAGCTGGCGCTGGCGTGGTCGGGTGTTGAGATTCTGCGCTTTGGCCCGCTGGTGCAGGCCAACCGTTTCGAGCGGGTGGCCTTCTGGCCCGACACGCGCGGCGTGATGCCCAGGCAGGTGCAGCAGTTGATCGCCGCCGGTGACCCGGCATTGCTGGCGCCGGGCGCGCTGGCGGGCCGCAGCGTGGCGGTGCAAGGGCTGCCAGCGTTGGAATATGTGCTGTACGGTGACCCCGCGCTGCTCAAGCAGACCAGTGCGCCGACATTCGCCTACGCCTGCGGCTATGCCCGCGCGGTGGCCGGCAATGTCGCGACGATTTCCCGTGATGTGGCACAGGCCTGGAGCCCCCAAGGCGAGTTCGGCCGCCAGTTCGCCAAGCCGCAAGCCGCCAACGACCTGTACCGTGACTCGCAGGAAGTCGCGGCCGAAGCCATGAAGGCCTTGTCCACCGGGCTGCAATTCGCGCGCGATGTGAAGATCCTGCCGGTGCTGGGCGATTCGCCCGATGCCGCGCGGCCCAAGCGCGCGGCCTTTTGGCGCAGCGATCTGTCCACGCGCTTGCTGGCCGCCAACCTGGACGGATTGAAAGCGTTCTATCAGGCGGGCGCCTATCCGCTGCCTGCGGGCAGCGACTGGATGGACGTGTCCGTGCGCGGTGAATTGCAGAATGCCGCCCAGACCTTGCAGGCTGTGCCCACGCCGCTTGAAACGGCGCTGCAAAATGAGGACGGCCGGCGCCAATTGCAACTGGCCTCGCTGACGATCAAGAACGCCAAGGCCATTGTGGACCAGGACCTGGCGCCAGCGTTGGGTGTCACTATCGGATTCAATGCGCTCGATGGTGATTGACCGCCGCCGTTTCCTGTCGCTGGCCGCCGCGCTGGGGCTGTCGCCCGGCGCCGCGCTGGCAGTGCTGCCCGCCAATGGCGGGCCGTTGTACCTTAGCGCGCGCAAGCGCGGCGGGCGTGACGAAGCGGTGCTGCTGGACGAAACCGGCGGCGACCGGCTGGTGGTGCCCATGCCGGCGCGCGGGCACAGTTTCGCCATTGATCCCGCGACGCAGCGGGCGGTGGTGTTTGGCCGTCAGCCCGGATTCTTCGCGGTGGCGTTTTCGCTGCGTGGCGGTGAAGAACCGCAGGCGCTGCCGATGCCCGATGAACGCCATTTCTTCGGTCACGGCGCCTTTGTGGACGGGGGCAGGTTGTTGGCCGCCACCGAAAACGACTTCGAGGCAGGCCGCGGCGTGCTGGGCATTTATGATGCCTCGCCCGGCAGTGCCTGGCGGCGCATTGGTGAATTCGATTCCGGCGGCATTGGTCCGCATGAAGTCGTGTTGATGCCCGACGGCAAAACGCTATGCGTGGCCAACGGCGGTATCTTGACGCACCCCGACTACGGCAAGCTGGAACTGAACCTGGACACGATGCGGCCATCGCTGGCTTATATCGACGCCGCCAGCGGCCAACTGCTTGAAAAGGTGGAGTTCGCGCCCGAACTGCATCGCTTGTCGATCCGGCATCTGGCGTTGGCCTCGGATGGTTGCGTGTGGTTTGGCTGCCAATACATGGGGCCGGCAGCGGATCGCCCTGCACTGGTGGGCCGTCACCGCCGTGGCGCGGCGTTGGAACTGTTTGAAGGACCGGTCGAGACCCTGCGCAACATGCGCAACTATGTCGGCTCGGTCACCGTGGATGCCTCGGGTGGCATCGTCGCCACGTCCAGTCCGGTGGGCGGACAGGTGATCTATTGGGACGCGGCCAGTGGCCGCTGCCTGGGCACGACACGGCTGGCCGATGGATGCGGCGTGGCGCCTGCGGCCGATGCCGGCTTTCTGGTCAGCAGCGGGCTGGGCGCGATGTTGCGCACCGACGCCGCGGGCCGGGAGTCGCCAGTGTTGCCGCCGTCACGCGAGGTGTCCTGGGACAATCACTTCCGCATCGTGCCTGCGTGACGCGGCATGGCGCCTGCATTGGCGTATTCTTACAAAGCTTGACATACCGGGGCCGCGTTGCGGCCCTTGGCGTATCGTTCCTCTGATACAGTTTTTGGTTGTCAATTTTTTGCGGGAGATTCCATGGAAGATGCCTTGAGGGAATTGGGCGCCTGGGCGCCCAGGCTGGTGGATATGGGCGCCAATCTGTTGGTTGCCTTACTGATTCTGGTCGTCGGCTGGTGGGTGTCGTCGCTGTTGGGCGGATGGGTCCGCCGTGCCGCCACGCGCTCCACCAAGATCGATCCCACCATCGTGCCGATGTTCTACAGCACGGTCGTGTGGACGGTACGCATCTTCACGGTCATTGCCGTGTTGGCACGTTTCGGCGTGCAAACGGCCAGCCTGATCGCGGTGTTGGGTGCTGCCGGCCTGGCCGTGGGTTTGGCCTTGCAGGGCACGCTGCAAAACATCGCGGCAGGCATCATGCTGCTGATCCTGCGTCCGATCCGCGCGGGCGAGTACGTGGCGCTTAGCTCGGGCGCGGACGGCACGGTCGAGGAAGTCGGCCTGTTCCTGACCCGTTTGGTGCAGGTCGACGGCATCCACCTGACGTTGCCCAACAGCACCGTCTGGAACGCCACCATCACGAACTACAGCCGCAACAAGACCCGCCGCCTGGATATCCCGGTGCCGGTGCGCTATGGCGATGATCTGGAAGTGGTGTTGGCCAAGCTGAAGGAAATCGTCGATGCGCGTCCTGATGCCCTGAAAGACCCCGAACCGCTGGTCAAGGTGTTCGAGTACAAGGAAAACGGCGTCATCGTGAATGTGCGCGTGTGGGCCGAAGCCAGCAAGTACTGGGACTTGCGCTGGGGCCTGTACCAGCAGATCCGCAGTTCGCTGGAAGCCGCGGGTTTCCAACCGCCGATCCCGCTGCGCGAGATCCAGAACCCGAAGGCCGCGGACAAGGCCGACAAGGCCGCCAGCAGCGCGGCGACCTGATCATCCAGGTGTCAGCCTAGGGTTTGGTCAAAGGAACGGGCGCCTTCGGGCGCCCGTTCCTTTGGTTCTGCCTCGGGCGTTCAGGCCTGGACGGCCAGACGCGCCAATTCTGCTTTGATCCAGCCCGCGATCTCGCGCTGGCGCTGGGCCGGCATGCGGTCGATGATGGCCGTGACGCTGACCGCCAGCAAGGGGAGGCCGTGCGAGTCCAGCAAGGCGCAGCCCACGCCCAGCGCGCCGCGCACGGCGTGGTTGCCCACCACCGAATAGCCGCGCGCCCGGGTGTTTTCGATCAGTCGGTACATTTCCTGCGGTGTCATGCCGCCGTATTCGTCCAACCGTCCGGAATTGCGTTCCACGATGCTGCGCGCCAGATCGTCGGGCAACGCCGCCAGCAAGGCCATGCCGCCCGAACCCACGCCCAGCGGCTGGCGCTTGCCGGCGTAGGTGGCCAGGATTTGCACCGGGTAGCTGCCGATTTCGCGATGCAGGCTGATGGAGTCGTCCTCGTCGCGCACGACCAGAAATACGGCATCGCCCGTGCGGTCGGCCAAGCGGCGCAACACGGGCAGCAACTGGCGCACCCGGGGATCACGCGAGCGCGTGTCCGGGTCCACCGCCAGTTGGGCTCGGTACTTCTTGGTGCCCGTCACCGGCAGGACCAGGCCCGCGTCGAGCAGGGCGGCCAGCAAGCGGTATATGGTGGGGCGCTGTATGCCCGTCAGGCGGGCGATATCCGTCACGCTGAGGCCATCGGGCCCTTGATCGCGCAGGGCGGCTAGAACGGCCAAACCGCGCCGCAACGTGCGTGGGCCTGCGGCCGCGGCATCACTGTCTTGCATGCAAATCTCTGAGAGCTCTAGGTTATTGCGGAACGATCAAGGGAAAACCATCGTCCGTAGCGTGGACTCTACCTTGATGCAATCGCCGTGTATAGCTCAGAATGCATCATCCAATAATTCGAATCGTCCACTAGATGGACAGTACCTGCACGGAGACATTATGACTACAGGTCAAAAGCCTGGCCTGCGGCGTCTGGCCGCCACCCTTCTGGCCACCGCCGCAAGCGCACTCGCCATGGGTTCCGCCCATGCTGCATACCCTGACAAGCCTGTCCGCATCGTGGTCGGTTTTTCTGCTGGTGGCACGACTGACGTGATCGCCCGCATCATGGCCAAGGAGCTCACCGAGAGCCTGGGCCAATCGTTCGTAGTTGAGAACAAGCCGGGCGCTGGCAGCAACATCGCCACCGATCAAGTGCAGCGCGCCACGCCTGACGGTTACACGCTGCTGTTCGTGGCCGTGACCAGCGCCATCAACCAGACGCTGTACAAGAACGTCACGTTCGATCTGACGAAGGACTTCGCACCCGTGGCCCTGGGCGCCAAGGTGCCGAACATCCTGGTCGTGAACCCGCAAGTACCGGTGAAGTCGGTGCAAGAGCTGGTCGAATACGCGAAGAAGAATCCCGGCAAGTTGGCGTTCGCCTCGTCGGGCAGCGGCACCTCCATCCACATGGCGGGCGAGCTCTTCAAGATGAAGGCCGGCATTGACGTGCTGCACGTGCCCTACAAGGGCAGCGCGCCGGCCATGACCGACCTGATCGGCGGCCAAGTGCAATTCATGTTCGACAACATGCCCTCGGCATGGCCGCATGCCCAGTCGGGCAAGCTGCGCGCCCTGGCCGTCACGACCAGCGATCGCTCCAAGAGCGCGCCGGATCTGCCCACGATGAAGGAATCGGGCTTCCCCGATTTCGACGTGTCCTCGTGGTTTGGCCTGCTGGCCCCGGCCGGCACGCCGCCGGAAGTGATCAACAAGCTGAACGCTGCCATGCAGCAAGCGCTGGACAAGGCGTCCGTGCAGACCAGCTTCGAGAAGCTGGGCGCCGTGGGCGTGAAGACCACGCCGGCCGAATTCGGCCAGTTCATCAAGTCGGAAGTGGAAGGCTGGGCGCCGGTGATCAAGGCCTCGGGCGCCACGGTGGACTAAGCACCTATCGGATTCCCTGGCGGCCAGCCGCCAGGGGGGCGATCAGAAAGGGACGGGCTTTTTCCTGTCCCTATTTTTTTGCGCCGCCGTTGCGCCGTGCCGTGGCCAGCATGGCGGTGCAAACGCCGCGCATCATGTCCACTTCGTCGCGGGTCAGGGCCGGGCGCGAGAACAGGTGGCGCATGCGCGGCATCAGCTTCTTGGGATGCGCGGGGTCCAGGAACTGGATGCCGATCAGGGCTTCTTCCCAGTGCGCCAGGAAGGCCTGCACGGCTTCGCTGGAGGCCGGTTCCGCACCGCGTGAGGGTTCCTGGGCGGTGGAGACGGGCAGCAGCGGGGCGCCCTGATCCATCAGCAGCGCGTAGCGCAGTTCCCAAGCGGCCAGTTGCAGCGCCTGGGCCACGTTCAACGAGCTGTACTCGGGATTGGCGGGGATATGACAGATGCGGTGGCACAGCGCGATTTGCGCGTTGGTCAGCCCAGCCCGCTCGGTGCCCAGCACGATGGCGGCCACGCCCTCGCCCGTATCGGCCAAATGGGCGCAGGCCAAATCGGCCGCCTGGCGGATGTCGCAAGGCGGAGGGCCCAGGTCCCGCACCCGCGCGGTCAGGGCGAAGGCCATGGTGACGGGGGCCAGAGCGGCTTCCAGCGACGGGTAGATGCGGGCGTTCTCCAGCACGTCCAGCGCGCCGCTAGCCAGCGCAACGGCTTCCGGCTGGCTGGTTACATCTGGAAATTTTGGTTCCACCAGCACCAGTTCCGAGAAGCCCATTGTCTTGATTGCACGGGCCGCCGAACCGACGTTTCCGGGGTGGCTGGGGTTCACCATAACGAAGCGAACACGTGAAAATGCTTGAGTCATTTAAAATGGCACGTTTGGCTAAGTGCCTTCCTGGTTTTTTGGGTCGATTTCCCCGGTTGGGGCAACGACGGACCCGAGGGGGCGGCAAGCGGCCAACCATCACGCGAACCCACCGCATACGTACGGAATTTTATGCACCCGATGCTCAACATCGCCATCAAGGCGGCCCGGCGTGCCGGCACCATTATCAACCGTGCCAGCATGGATTTGGAACGACTCAGCGTGGCTCGCAAGGGGCCGCGCGATTATGTCACGGAAGTCGATCGCGCCGCCGAGGAGTCCATCGTCGAGACACTGCATGCCGCTTACCCGGACCATGCCGTGCTGGGCGAGGAATTCGGGCTGCAAGGTCCCGACCAGGCTGAATTCCAGTGGATCATCGATCCCTTGGACGGCACCACGAACTTCATTCACGGCCTGCCCAACTACGCCGTGTCGATCGCGCTGACGCAGCGCGGCCAGGTCACGCAGGCGGTCATCTATGACCCGTCGCGCAATGAACTGTTCACGGCCAGCCGTGGCAGCGGCACCTTCCTGAACGACCGCCGCGTGCGCGTCTCGGGCCGTACCCGCTTCCACGAGGCCCTGCTGGGCGCTCACTGGCCCAGCGCCGGTGATCCCGAGCAAGGTTCGCAGCGCTTTCGCCAGATGGCGGAAAACGCCACGGGCGTGCGCCGCCTGGGCGCCACCGTGCTGGACCTGGCCTACGTGGCCTGCGGTCGCCTGGACGGCTTCTGCGGCGTGGGCCTGAAGCCCTGGGACTTGGCGGCCGGCAGCCTGATGGTGCTGGAAGCTGGCGGCCTGATCGCCGACTTCGACGGCGAACAAGGCTGGATGGACAGCGGCAACGTGCTGGCTGCCAGCCCGAAGATCTTCACGCAAATGCTGACGTCGCTGAACCCGCCGTCGGCCGCCTGACGCTGGACGGATCCGTCTTGCAAGTAAAAACCGGCCCATTGGCCGGTTTTTTTTATGGCGTCGTCCCGGAGGCTACCGGGTGGACCTGGGTATGACGCCAGTTATGCGGGCGCTCCCTGGCGGACCAGTTGGCCGTCCGGAAGGACGAACCAGGCGCGCAATCCCTGTTCCTGCACAATCCGCGCGGTGGCTTGCAGCGGCATGTGGGAAAAGGCCGTGGAAAGCGCATCCGCCGTGGTGGCGTCGGAGGCCCTGACGGACACGCTGCGGTAGCGCGGCTGCGCGCTGCCTGTGTGCGGATCGAACAAGTGCGTATGCCGCCCCGCGGCATCGATAGCCGTGCCGTAGCCGCCAGAGGTGGCCAGCGCCTGGTTTCTGATGGGCACCCCGGTCAGAATTCGTTCGGGGGCCAGCGGGTCCGCCAGTCCGACCCGCCATTCGCTTGGCGATGCGCGTGTGTCCAGCCCGCGTATCTCACCCATGTCCACCAGCGCGCGTTCCAATCCGCCTTGCCTGAGCAGGTCCGTGATGCGGTCGGTGATATAGCCCTGCGCGATGCCGTTCAGCGTAATGCCCATCCCGGGTTTGATCAGCTGGATGCGCCGGCTATCCAGCATCACGTCCAGGTACGACACGCGCGATAGCGCCTGCGCGATGTCCGCGGCAGCGGGGCCATCGGCAAGCGCGCCCGCTTGCGCGAAGTACCCGGCATACAACCGCCATAACGGCTGCACGGTGGGGTCGAACGCCCCGTCCGTCAATTGGCTGCATCGGCGGCTTTCGCTAAGCAGGCGCAGTAGGTCGGCGGGCGGTTCGTTCAGGAATCCCTGACGGTTCAATCGAGAGAGGGCGCTGTCGTCCCGGTACAGGCTGAACACGGTTTCCAGCCGGTGCAGCTCTTGCAGCGACTGCGTGATCAGGCGCCGCGCCGCGTCTGGATCGGGATGATAGATGCGCAGCTCCGCGTCGGCGCCCAGTGCGACGCCTTGCCAGGTGATCGGGGCGATGGCGGCCGCGGCGCGGCGCATCGGAAGGGAGGCAAGCATCAGCGAGGAGGCAGCGGCGATGCCGATGAAACGGCGGCGGGTGGGATTCATGGCGTGAGAGCTCAAGGGGCGTGGGCGCGGCGGCATCTATTGCGCGAAGACGTACGGTTCCGGCATGTCGGCGAAGGTGACGACCCGTCCGCCGTGGGCCTGGGCGAACGCATCGGCGCTGGCGCGTTGGGAAAACGGCATGGCGTCTTCCGCACCCATGCCGCCGATGAAGCGGCCTTCGATGACATAGAAGGCCTGGCGCGCGTCGATCCAGGCGCTGGGATCCGGCGCGCTGTCCGGGCCGGACGCCGCCATGTCGTTGACGTAGATGGCAGCGATGGCTTTCGGTTCCTCGGGCAGCAACGTGTAGGCGAAGACCTGTTTGATCGACGAGAACCATACCGGGTCCGGACGTCCCTGGATGAAGATCTGTCCTTTGGGGCCCGCATGGTCGGCCAGCGCCATGCCGCAGTAATGGCCGACCGATTGCTGCGTGACGGATTGCGGCGGGGGCGGGGGAGTTGACCCTCGGTTGTCGCCGCAAGCGGTGATGGCGATGAGGGCGGCCAGACTCAAGGAAAGCGCAAGGCGTCTCATAGCGGCTTTCTCCCGAAAGCGCCCGATGCCAGCACGAAGGGAATGGCGATCCACAGCAGTTGCGCCGCTACCAGGACGGACATGGGCAGGCTGGCTTGGTCGCTGACACCGGTCATGCCTGCGTACTGCGAGATATTTTCAAAGCCAGTGAGGTTCAACAGGCGGTACACGTCCGACGGGTTGAGCAACAGCAGCGCGTTAAGCAGGCCGGGGCTGACGTGACGGCCTTGGTCCGCCGCCAGCACGCCCAGCAGCGCCATGTCGTAGATCACCACGAAAAACAGCCATACGCCGACGGCGATGCCCGCTGCGGTTGCGCGTTCGCGCACCAGCGTGCTGATCAGGTAACCCATGGCCAGGAAACTGGCGCCCAGCAGCACGCTTGCGCCAATCAGCAGCGCAAACGGTTGCCAGGCGCTTGCGTCCAGGCCGCCGTAGGCCCATTGCAGCGCCAAGCCTGCGGAACCATAGCCTGCGCCGGTCGCCAGCGCCAGGATGGCCAGGTGGCCGACGAACTTGCCCACGATCACCTGCCCGCGCGACACCGGGTAGCTCAGCAGCAGGGCCATGGTGCCGCGGTCTATCTCGCCGACCACGGCATCGTAGGCCAGCAGCATCGCGATGAGCGGAACCAGGAAGATCGACAGGCTCGACAGGCTGACCACGGTGACGGCCAGCGGATCGGCTTTGACCGTGCCCGTGGGGGAGCTGCCCAGCAGACCCAGCGCCAGGGCCAGCGCGGCCAGGAGCAGGGCGGTGGCCAATACCCAGCGGTTGCGCAGACCGTCGCGTATTTCCTTGCCGATGATGGTGAGTACCGCGTTCATACGTCTTCCCGTTCAAGCAGGTGTGCATAGATGTCGTCCATGCCGGGTACCTGAATGTCCAGGTCGGCGATGGGTTGGGAGATCGCGCCGATGCCGCGTATCGCGTCGATCTTGTCGCGTTCCAGACAAGCCAATTCATAGCGTCCGGCGTCGATCCGGCGCCAGGCTTGCGGCAGCGGTGCGCTGGCTTCGGGGCTCTCTTCCAACGTCAGGCGGATGCGAATGGGCAGACCGGTCGAGCGGCGCAGCGCGGACAGCGCGCCGTCGGCGATCTTCTTGCCGGCTTTCATCACCACGATGCGATCGGCGTGCCCTGCCAGTTCGGACAAGGCGTGCGTGCTGAGCAGGATGGTGGCGCCTGCTGTCCGCAGTTCATGCACGATCTCGTAGAACATCAGGCGAGACGCCGGATCCAGCCCGGTGGTGGGTTCGTCAAACAGCAGGACACGGGGTTGGCCAAGCAGCGCCTGCGCCAAGGCCAGACGCTGGCGCATGCCCTTGGAATAGTCTCCCACGCGCCGGTGGGCGGCGCCCGCAATGCCAACTTTCTCAAGCAGCGCGGCGTTGCCGGAGATGGGTTGACGCTTGAGCCTGGCGTAGAACGCAAGCGTTTCTGCGCCGGTCATGGACGGATGCAGCGCAACCGTCTCGGGCAGATAACCGATCTTGCCGCGCAGGCGCGCGGCAGCGGCGCCATGAGCGTCATGCCCGAATAGCGCGACACGGCCGCGGGTAGGGCGGATCAGGCCCAGGATCAGCTTGATCAAGGTGCTTTTTCCCGCGCCGTTGTGCCCGGCCAGCGCCACGCACTCGCCCTCGTGCAATTGCAGGTCCAGGCCTTCTATGGCCTGCTGCGAACCATAGTGCTTGCTGACGTTGGACAGCGTCACAAGTTCGGTATTCATGGTGTTTCCTTCAAGCGGGTCGACGGCGGCGGCGGATTCATCAGCGGCGCGCTATCGATGACGCCACCGGGCAGCAGGGCGGGAAACTGCGACTGCGCCCAGCGCACGATGGAGATCGACGGGCTGTTGAGCAAGATGCGGGCAGCCGGTGCGCGCCATAGCAATTGGTCCACGACATCATTGGGCCGATAAGCGGTGTCGGCGATACCGTCGCCATTCAGGTCGAAGGCGGTGTTGTCGCTCCAGAAGTTGCCGCGCCCGTCGACGGACCAGTCCAGCGTGCGCGTGCCCACGTACTTGACCTGGTTCTTGTTGTTGATGAATGCGTTGCCCGATATCTGGTTGCCTTCGGATCCTGCGGTGAAATGCACGCCGATGTCGCAATTGGCAAAGCGGTTGTCCAGGAAGGCGTTCTTGTTGGCGTTGTAGATGAACACGCATTTGCCGGCATGGTCGACCGTATTGCCGGTGATTTGCGACTGGTTGGCATAGTTCAGCATCAGGCCCTGCTCAAGGCTGTCGACCGCCACGTTGTCTTTGATCACCAACCGGTGCGAATACATGATCGCGTAGGCGATGTCGGTGCCTGTTGCGACATTGCGGCTCACTTCACTGTCGTTGGTGTACATGTAGTGGATCGCATAGCGCAGGTCGTGAAACCGATTGCCGCTGAACGTGTTCAGCTTGCTGGTGTTCACGAAAATGCCATCGCGTCCCGCGGAGATGTCGTTGTCCAGGATGCGCGTGCCTGGCGTGTTCCAGAGCGTGACGCCGTTACCCCGTTCGGCTACGCGGAGCTCGCGGTTGCCCACGATGCGGTTGGCCCGGACGGTCGCGTCCAAGGGGCCCCATACGTGGACGCCAACCAGGTTGTCCAGGATGTCGTTTTGCTCGATCACGGCGCGATGCGCCGTGCGGTCCAGGAAGATGCCTGCATCCATGTCGGACAGGCTCAACCCGGACAAGGTGATCGTCAGGTTGCGCACGGACACGCCGGCGGCCTTGACCCACAGCGTGCGTCCCTGGCGGGTTCCCCGGATGATGGCGGAGCGGTCCACTGGCCCTTCCAAGGTCAGCGGCTTGTCGATGACGATGCCGCCGGCGTAGACGCCCGGCGCCAGCGTCAGCACGTCGCCTTCCCGGGCGGCCGCGATGGCCGCCGCCAGGTCGGCGCCGGCGTCCACCTGCACCTGGGCGCCGCTGGCGGCGCTGGACAGCGCCAGCCCGAAGACCGCCAGCGCGATGCCGGCAGCCTTCCTGGCGCCCATCGTCAACCTTGCGATGAACGTCATGGACACTACGCGGTCTTCTTGGGATGAACGACCATCTGGCCCGACATCTCCATGTGCAGCGCGTGGCAGAACCATTGGCAGTAGTACCAATGCACGCCCGGCCGGTCTGCGGTGAAGGTCACCGACGCCGTGGCCTGAGGCCCGATCTCCATGGCAATGCCGTGGCCTTCAAGCGTGAATCCATGGGTCAGGTCTTCGATCACCTCCATGTTCGTCACCACCACGGTGACCTCGTCGCCCTGGTTGACCTCGAACCGCTTGACGCTGAACATGGGGGCAACCGCCATCATGTACACGCGCACCTTGTTGCCGTCGCGTACGACCTTGGCGGCGTCGTCCAGCGCGACGCCGTCCTTCTTGGCCATCTGGCGGGCTTCCTCCCACATGGGATCGTCGCGTTTCCAGACGCTGACGGGATGGATCTTGGAGCGGTGCACCAGGCACATGTCATGCGGCTCCGCGAAACTTGGGCCGTCATGCACCAGTTTCATTTCGTCGCCGGAAATATCGATGAGCTGATCGTTTTCCGGCTTGAGCGGCCCGACGTTCAGGAAGCGGTCCTTGGAGAACTTGTTCAGCGAGACCAGCCATTTGCCGTCCGCTTCCTTCGTCTCTCCCATGGTGGAGTGGTTGTGGCCGGGCTGATAGTGCACGTCCAGCTTCTGGATGATCGGATCGACCTTTTCGCCCTTGAAGGCGCGCTTGGCCTTATCGATGTTCCACTTGACCATCTGGCTGTCGATGAACAGCGTGGTGTAGGCGTTGCCGCGGCCGTCGAAGGCCGTATGCAGGGGGCCCAGGCCCAACTGCGGCTCGGCCACGACGCAATCGCGCGGCTTGATCTTGTCGTCGAACAAGTCGTCCAGCGTGCGCACGTCCAGCACCGTCACGGTCGGCGACAGCTTGCCATTGAGCACCAGGTGGATGCCGTCGGGTGCGGCATTGCAGCCGTGCGGCGAATTGGGCACGGGGATGTAGCGGGTGTATTTGGAACCATGGCGCCCGTCGATCACCGGCACGCCGCCCATCGTCTTGAAGTCGCCTTTCTTGACGGCTTCCTCGATGCGCTTGATGTTGAACACCACCACCCAGTCTTGCTCGTTGGCCGAGGCTTCCTCCACCGTGACGCCCTTCTCCGAGTTGTAGCAGGTGGAGAAGGAGTACTTGCCTTGATAGTCCGCGTCGCCATTGTCCAGGTTGCCGTCAACCAGTACTTGCCAGGCGACCTTCATGGTGTCGCCGTCAAGCGCGGTATAGATGGCGAAGAAATTCTTCTTGGGATCGTCGACGATCTTGCCATCGTTGGGCAGCGGAATGATGTGTTCGCCGTTGGCGAATACGTAACCGGTGCGCGGGTAGCGCTGGGGGCGCAGGCCGTGCACGCCGGATACGTTCGGCAGTTCGGTGATCTTGTCCGTCTTCATGACATCCAGGCGGATGCGCGCGACGCGGTTGTTCGCCTTGTCGTTGATGAAGAGGTAACGCCCGTCATAGGTGCGGTCGGTGAACGACAGGTGGGGATGGTGTGCATCGCCGTTCAGGAATACGCCGCCCTTGTCCTTCAGGTACTCGCGCGTTTCGGGCGTGAGGCCGTCGGTGAGGATCTTGCGGCTTTCGTTCGTACGGCCCCAGCCGGTGGCGCTGCAATGGTTGAAGACGGGGATGCGGAGCAGTTCACGCATGGACGGCAGGCCCAGTACGCGCACCTCGCCCGATTGGCCGCTGGAGTTGAAGGCATAGTATTCGTCGAGGTCACCCGGTGCGACGTGGCCCAGGACTTCGCCGCCGCTGGCTTTCGCCTCCTTGCCGTGGGCGGTGGAAAGCTGCGCGCCTCCGACCAGGCCGGCGGCTCCGGTGATGGCGGCGGTTCCCAGGAAGCTGCGGCGGGTCAGGCCGGCTTTGTCGGGGTTCTTGTCGGACATGGATAACTCCTTGAGAGGGACGGCGTTTGGCGCCGCAGTGCGAAAATTCAGTTTCATGATTCGGATGGCTCGGGGCTGGCGGGGACGTTCGGGTTCGGCTTGCGATGCATGACGATCTCTTGTTCGACCGGTTCCGCGTCCGGCGCGCGCCGACGTTCGCGCTTGTTCCTTTTCTGGATCAGGTGCGGGCATTTCTGCTCGTGGTGATAGAGCATCTGGCAATGCAGGCACTGAATGCACTCGTTCGGATTGATTTCGCCGGTGGGTTCAATCGCTTGCACCGGGCATTCGTGATTGCAGCGTTGACAGGGATTGCCGCATTCGCGATAGCGGCGCAGCCAGTTGAAGATCCGCAGGCGCGCGGGAATGGCCAGCGCGGCTCCCAGCGGACAGAGGTAGCGGCAGAAAAAGCGCTCTACGAACAGGCCGGCGACAAGCAGCGCCACCGCGAACGCCACGAAGGGCCAGTAGCGCATGAAGCGCAGGATGATCGCCGTCTTGAAGGGCTCGATCTCGGCCAGTTGCTCGGCCACCGCCAGGTCATACAGCGAGAAGCCAAACAGCAGCAGGAAAATCACATACTTCAAGGTCGACAGGCGCTGGTTCACGCCGTGGCGGATGGTGATCTGGCGCACGCCCAGCCGCTTGGCGATGCGGTTGGTCAATTCCTGCAAGGCGCCGAACGGACACAACCAGCCGCAGAATGCGCCGCGGTTCCAGAAGACCATCGAGATCGCAGTGGCGCACCACAGGATGAACACCAGCGGATCCATCAGGAAGTACTCCCAGCGGAAATCGCTGCGCAGCGCTGAAAAGAACGTCAGCACATTGACGATGGACAGTTGCGCTTGGCCATACCAGCCGATCCAGAACAGGGCGAACGCCAGGAATGCCAGTCGCAGGCGGTCATGCAGAAGAGGGCGGCTGGTCAGTTGGTCCTGGAAGAAGAAAATGCCGACCAGCACGATCAACGCCACCGTCAGGATGGCCACTTGGCCGAGCTTGCCCCGCCAGATCTGCTTCCACAGGGCAGGAGCGGCGCCTTCGTCGGCCGCCGCTTCCGTCGTCACGGGCGTGGCGGCGGAGGCTTGCTGCGTGACCGTGGCTTGCGGGCGGGTCCGGGTGTAGGCCGCAGGCAGTTCATAAGGCAGGTCGAAGGTCACGAAGGCCTTGTCCGACACGCTCAGCACGCGCTGCACCATTAATTGCAGGCGCCAGGGCTTCACGGGGTCCAGCGACGTGTCTTCGGGCACCACGAACAGGGCGACTTCCTTCAGCGACGGCGCGCCCTGCGCCTCGATGTCGGCCAGCCGCTGATGGTTGCGATCACGGAAGCGGAAGCTGTCTTCGTCCTGGATGATCTCGATGCGGTCGAAGATGCCGCCGCGCACATAGCCCGAGCCCTTGAACGAATAGGCGCCGTTGCCCGCCACCAAGATCGCCTGCTGTCCGGGCTTGAGCCGGTCTTTCAGGCGTTGCCATTCGGTGTCGCCGAGCAGGCTTCGTCCAATGGCGGGCACGCTGACCAGCGCCACGTACAGGTCGATGAAAGTGTCGTCTTGCGCGCTTGCCTGGCCATGCCCGGCGGCGTCTTGCCGGCCGGATTGGCGGAACGCCAGGTCTACGTCCGCGGGCGTCAGGCGCAGGTTCTTGACGGCACCAGTCTCGATCAACGCCGGCCAGGCCAAGACGGCATCGCGCGTATCGTCCACCTCCCGTGCGGGAGGGGCGGCCGCCGCGGCGTGTCGCGTCGCGGGTGCCTTGTCGATGGCATAGGCGCGGGCCACGGCGATGGCCGATCGTGTGATGCTGTCGCCGATGACCATGAGGGTGACCGTGGCGCCGCTGACGATGTCCACGGGCGGCGGTGCGCCATGGCGGGGCGGGGAGTCCACGAAATTCAGGCCGACGTAGCCGCGGATGAAATGATCCACCTTCGACTGCGGGATGCCGATCAGGACGATGGGCTCGTGATGCTCGACGAGCTTTGCCCCGACGATGCGGCCGTCGTCCGCCAGGCCGACCAGCACGTCGATGGGTTTGCTGGAGTAGCCGCGGGTGTTGACCACATCGGAGGTAAGGTAGATTCGCCCCAGCGGACGGTCGCCGGCATACGCGCGGGCACTCATCGGCTTGCCCTCGGGCGGGCCGATGCGGTCGGCGCCGGGGAAGATCTCGGCAATCGGCGCGGCCGCCAGGTAATCGGGAAGCCGCTGCGCCTGAGCGGCGTGTCCGAGCATTGCGGCGCAGAACAGCCATGCGATGCAGAGGGCCCGGATGAAGGGGGTGGATCCGTGACGTACCGCCGAACTGCCGCGCATGCTCTCGCTCTTATTGGTTCTGTTTATTTGCAGCCATCCTACGAACGTGCCGCGCGAGCCACGTTGCGGTTTGTCAAACGGAGCAGTGACATCAGTAATACCCCTATTGACCATAGGGGTGTACGTGGTTAAGGCCGCTTGCTATTGATGCGCATCAACCGATGGGCGTTGAGCGGGCCCTAGACTCGGCAGAGGCGGTAGCGCTAAGGGCATGTGCCGCGGACGCGCAGACAAACCGCCTTGTCATCGGAGAGATTCATGCTTGCAAAAACCACCCTGGCCATTCTTCTATCCGCAGCCAGCCTGCCCGTGCTCGCCGCGCAATGCGAGACGACCGTCGAAAGCAACGACGCCATGCAGTACAACGTCAAGGAGATCGTCGTCGACAAGAGCTGCAAGCAGTTCACCGTGCATTTGAAGCACGTGGGCAAGATGGCGAAGGTCGCGATGGGCCACAATCTGGTCGTGACGAAGGATGCCGACAAGCAGGCAGTCGCCACGGATGGCATGGGCGCCGGCCTGGCCCAGGACTATGTCAAGGCGGGCGATGCCCGTGTCATTGCCCATACCAAGGTCATCGGCGGCGGCGAATCCGATTCGGTCACCTTTGACGTGTCCAAGCTCGCCGCAGGCGAAACCTACGCCTATTTCTGCTCCTTCCCCGGCCATTGGGCCATGATGAAGGGGGTTCTGAAGCTGGGCGGCTGATTTTTCGCTGACCCCGGGTTGAAAGAGGCTGGCTTTCGCGCCGGCTTTTTTTGTTCCGTCACTCGTCCCAAAGGCTGAAAACCATTGGCCGTCAGGCATACGGACGGGCCGTGTCACCGGCGTGTCACGGCTTTTCCATGTACGATTACCGGTCGTGTAACTTCTGGAGCTCCTGATGGAGTGGCTGCTAGACCCCGCTGCGTGGGTCGGCTTGCTTACCCTGGTCGTCCTTGAGATCGTCCTGGGCATTGATAACCTGATTTTCATCGCCATCCTGGCGGACAAATTACCCCCTGCGCAACGCGATCGTGCGCGCATCATGGGGTTGAGCTTGGCGCTGATCATGCGGCTGGGCCTCCTGTCCGTCATGTCGTGGCTGGTCACCTTGACCACTCCCCTGTTTTCCGTGGGTCCAGTGTCCCCTTCGGGTCGCGACCTGATCCTGATGGTGGGTGGCCTCTTCCTGCTGTTCAAGGGCACGATGGAACTGCACGAGCGCCTGGAAGGCGGCCAGCATGCTGGCTCCTCCGGGCCGCGCGTGTACGCCAGCTTCTGGGTCATCGTGACGCAGATCGTGGTGCTGGATGCCGTGTTCTCGCTGGACTCCGTGATCACCGCCGTGGGCATGGTGGACCACCTGGCCATCATGATGATCGCCGTCATCATCGCCATCGGCATCATGCTGCTGGCCTCCAAGCCCCTGACGCGCTTTGTCAACGCGCACCCGACCGTGGTCGTGCTGTGCCTGGGCTTCTTGCTGATGATCGGCTTCTCGCTGTTGGCCGAGGCCTTTGGCTTCAAAGTGCCCAAGGGCTACCTGTACGCCGCCATCGGCTTCTCGGTGGCCATCGAAGCGCTCAACCAGGTGGCTCGCCGCAACTTGCTGAAGCTGGACGCCCGCCGTCCGATGCGTGAACGCACGGCGTCGGCCGTGCTGCGCATGCTGGGCAAGCGCCCGCCCGCCAGCGACGAGCCCGACCTGCCCAACGCCAACGGCCCGGCCATGCCGGCATTTGGCGTCGAGGAACGCAACATGGTGAGCGGGGTGCTGACCCTGGCCGAACGCTCCATCCGGTCGATCATGACGCCGCGCACGGACGTGTCCTGGATCAATATCGACGACGATCCGGAAATCATCCGTCACCAGCTGACCGAGGCGCCGCACAGTTTCTTCCCCGTGTGCCGGGGTTCGCTGGATGAGGTGCTGGGGATCGCGCGCGCCAAGGACCTGGTGGCCGACCTGATCACGGAAGGCCGGGTGCGCCGCAACCGCCTGCGTGACCCGATCATCGTGCACGAGGCCATTGGCATCCTGCGCCTGATGGATACGCTGAAGCGTTCGCGTGGCCAGCTTGTGCTGGTGGCCGACGAATTCGGCGCCATCGAGGGCCTTGTCACGCCCATCGACGTCTTCGAGGCAATCGCGGGTGAATTCCCCGATGAAGACGAATTGCCGGACATCGTGGCCGATGGCGATAACACCTGGAAGATCGACGGGGCGGCTGACTTGCACCATGTTGAACAGGTGCTGGAAACCGAAGGCCTGGTCGACGAAGCCCAGGATTTTTCAACGCTGGCGGGCTATCTGTTGTCGCGTTTCGGCCATTTGCCCAAGCCGGGCGATGTCTGCGAATACGAAATCCACCATCAGCATTTCCGCTTTGAAGTCCTTGAAATGGATGGCCGTCGCATTGCGCTGGTGCGCGTTGAAAAGCGGCCCCATGAAATGCTCTCCGATGAAGCATCCCTAGCAAACGATTAACCGGAACCGCTAACGCATCGTGACTGAAAACGCGCTCTATCTGATCAAGGCCTTCATCCTTGGCATCCTGGAAGGCCTGACGGAATTCATTCCGGTCTCCAGTACAGGCCACCTTATCCTGGTCGGCGATTGGATCAATTTCCAATCCGGCGATGGCAAGGTGTTCGAGGTCGTGATCCAGCTGGGATCCATCCTGGCTGTGATGTGGGTGTTCCGCGCACGGCTGATGCAGCTGATCCGCGGCGCGCTGACGGGCGTGCCCAGTGAAGTGGCCTTCGCCCGCAACCTGATCATTGCCTTCTTGCCCGCCGCCGTCATCGGCGCAATCTTCATCAAGGCAATCAAATCGGTGTTCTACCACCCGGGGGTGGTGGTGGTGACGTTGGTGCTGGGCGGCTTGATCATGTTGTACGTCGAACGCAAGACGCACCACACCCCGGGCGATGTGCCGGGAGCGGCGGACGACACGGCCTCCGACGAAAAGGCATCGGCGCACACGCTGGAGCAGATCACCTGGAAGCAGGCGCTTGGCGTGGGCGTGGCGCAGTGTTTCGCCATGATTCCCGGTACGTCGCGTTCGGGCGCTACCATCATCGGCGGCATGATTGCGGGTATTCAACGCAAGACGGCCACCGAGTTCTCGTTCTTCCTGGCCATGCCCACGATGCTGGGCGCGGCGGTCTTCGACATGTACAAGAATTTCGGCGTGCTGACCCAGCATGACCTGTCCGGCATCGCCGTGGGCTTCATCGCGGCCTTCCTGAGCGCGATGGTGGTGGTGCGCGCCGTGCTGCGTTTCGTGGCCAACCACACGTATCGCGTGTTTGCCTGGTACCGGATCGTGTTCGGCGCCGTGGTCGCCGCGTGGGTCTTCACGCGCTAGGTGCGTGTCCGGCACGGCAAAGAAAAGGGCCTCGCGTTGTGCGAGGCCCTTTTTACATGCTGCCTGATGGGTTGCGCGTGCGGGATACCGTGTTCTTGCCTACGCAATCTTGCGCTACACCCATCCTACGGTATCTTGCGCGACACCTAACCTACGGCATCTTGCGTGACACCCATCCTACGTTATCGTGCGCGGCACCTATCCTACGGTATCGTGCGCGGCACCTAACCTACGTTATCTTGCGCGACACCCATCCTATGGTGTGTCCGTAGGATGGGTGTAGCGCGGCAAGTCCTGGAGAAAAAGCCAGAACGCTCGCCGCGCGCAACCCATCATCAACATGAGCACGATGGATTCCGTGCGGCAAGTCTCTGACGTCTTCGGTAGACCTGTCGCTTGGCGGCAAGCACCCGACCTCTTCGGTAGATCCTGCCACACTTCACCCATCCTACATTTCCAGGTCGTAGAACTCCAGGCCGTCGCGGTCGATGACGAGCCAGCCGCCGCGGGCAGGCGATACGTGGTCGCAGTCCCAATCGGGCAGCACCCAGCGTTCGCGCTTCTTGCCGTCCACTTCCAGCACGTGGCGGGCAGGACGGTGCGTGTGGCCATGCACCAGCACGCGCACGCCGGTCTCGCGGAAGATGGCGTCGATGGCGGCGCCGTTGACGTCCATGATCTCCATGGATTTCGTCTGGTTGGCCGCCTGGCTTTCGCCACGGGCCTGTTGCGCCATCGCCAGGCGTTCAGGAATGGTCTTGGCCAGGAACTCGGCCTGCCATTTGGGATCACGCACCATCTTGCGGAACTGCTGGTACGCGGCGTCGTCCGTACAGAACTCGTCGCCGTGCGTCAGCAATACCTGGCCGAAATCCGTTTCCAGAAGCGCAGGCTCGGGCAGCAGCTTGGCACCTACCGTGGTGGCCAGTTCTTCCCCGATCAGGAAGTCGCGGTTGCCGCGGCCCAGCCATACCGGGATGCGCCCGGCGGTTTCCCGCAGCGCCGACAACACCGTGGCAAGCCACGGTGGGGCAGCGCGGATCACGTCGTCACCGATCCAGGCGTCGAAGATGTCGCCCGGCAGGAGCAGGGCGGCAGCGTCTTCTTGCGCGGCTTGCAAAAAGGCCAGGAAGGCCTCCGAGGTAGCCGGCGTGGCCGGCCCCAAGTGCAGGTCGGACGCCAGCCAGATCGGGCCGGACAGGGCAATCTTATTCAAGAATCTCGGCCTTCTCGATGACTACGTCTTCGTTCGGCACGTTCTGGTGGAAGCCCTTGTTGCCGGTCTTCACGCCCTTGATCTTCTCGACCACGTCCGTGCCTTCGGTGATGGTGCCGAACACTGCGTAGCCCCAGCCATTCGGCGTGGGCGACGTGAAGTTCAGGAAGTCGTTGTTCGACACGTTGATGAAGAACTGGGCAGTCGCCGAGTGCGGGTCGCTGGTGCGGGCCATCGCCAGGGTGTACTTGTCGTTCTTCAGGCCGTTGTTGGCTTCGTTTTCGATGGTGGCATGGGTCTGCTTTTGCTTCATGCCGGGCTCGAAACCGCCGCCTTGGATCATGAAGCCATCGATCACGCGATGGAACACCGTGCCGTTGTAGAAGCCTTCCTTGACGTAGGTCAGGAAGTTCTCAACGGTCTTGGGAGCCTTGGCGGCGTCCAGGGTGATGACCATGTCGCCGAGGTTCGTGTGGAGCTTGACGCGGGGATTGGTGCTCATGGCTTTTGTGCCTTCAGTGGTGGAGGTGGAAGAAGTGGCCGCCGGGGCGGCGCTGACTAGGGCTGGGGCAAATGCGGCCAGCGCGAACGAGCACGCCGTCAGGCGCAGCAGGTGGAAGGGGGAGTAACGGGACATCATTTGCCTTGTTTATCCTTCAGCATGGTTTCGACTTCACGGGCCTTGTCCTGCATGCCCGGCACGCCATCGCTGGCGGCCTTCTTGTAGGTCTGCAAGGCTTGCAGAAGTTGCAGGTCGCCCAAATTGGCGCGGGCGGCGGCGTAGCCTGGGTCGGCGCGCAATGCCATTTGTAGGGCATCCTGCGCTTTTTCAAGTTCACCGCGGCTGGCATATAGAGCCGCCAGGTTGTTCCAAGGTTCCGGTAGCTCCGGGAAGCGCGTGGTCATGTCCGTGTAGATGTCGATGGCCTCGTTGGTGCGGTGCAGCGCCGCCAACGCGCGTGCATGCTGGAACATCAGTTGCACGTCGGTGCCGCGCTGGTCCTTGGTCTCTTCTTCGCGTTTCTCGATCAGCGCCAGGGCTTCATCGGCGTCGCCGCGGTTCAGCAGCATTTCGATGCGCGCGGTCACCTGCGAAGCCGAAGGAGCCAGGCGGGTGTCGACAGCGGGCTTGGCGGCTTCCAGTAGTTTGGCCAGGCCTTCCCAGCCGCCTTCAGGCGGAATCGGGTCCAGCGTGGTGCGGCTGGCGTTGGGGCTGGATCCCCCGCCGCCGGCCATCGACTGGGCAAGGGCGGTTCCAAGCGGAGCACCGGCAAAAGCCAGGGCGAGCAGGGCGACACAAAAACGCGGCTTGATAGTCACGTGGGTATCCGTTAAAAGTCGTGGCCGGCCCGCACTTACGCGCGCGACCGGGCCGCTTGCTATACTTGACGACCGCCATTTTAGCCCCGGTTGAGTTTTTGGCTCGACATTGGCCTTGAGACCGGGGACAGCCGCTCTTGAAACTGGGAGCAAGCCCAGTATTTGAGACTGTGAGCAAGGCCCTGTAATGATGGTGTTGGCGGCAGGCTTGCGAAGGTATCGTCCTTCGCCAGCAACTTTCCGAATCCGCCACGGAAGCAATTAGACGAATCCTAAAGCGCCATGCTGCAAATCTACAACACGTTATCGCGTACCAAAGAACCGTTCAAACCGGCCCAGGCTGGTCAGGTGCGCATGTACGTGTGTGGCATGACCGTGTACGACTTCTGCCATTTGGGTCACGCCCGCATGCTGGTCTCGTTCGACGTCGTGCAGCGTTGGCTGCGCGCCAGCGGGCTGGCGGTGGATTACGTGCGCAACATCACGGATATCGACGACAAGATCATCCGTCGCGCCGTTGAAACCGGCCGCCGTATTGGCGAAGTCACCGAGTTCTACATTGCCGCCATGCACGCCGACGAGCAGGCGCTGGGTGTCGAAAGCCCCGACCGCGAGCCGCGGGCAACCCAGTACGTGGGCGAAATGCTGGACATCATCGGCAAGCTGGAGCAAAAAGGCTTGGCATACCAAGCTGACGACGGCGACGTGAATTACGCCGTTCGGGGCTTCCCGGGCTACGGCAAGTTGTCGGGCAAGACCCTGGACGACCTGCGCGCCGGTGAGCGCGTGGCCGTGGGTTCGGCCAAGCGCGACCCGCTGGATTTCGTGCTGTGGAAATCGGCCAAGGCCGAGGAACCCGCCGACACCAAGTGGGAGTCCCCTTACGGCCTGGGCCGCCCGGGCTGGCACATCGAGTGCTCGGCCATGAGCAAGTCGTTGCTGGGTCTGCCGCTGGATATCCATGGCGGCGGTCCAGACCTGAAATTCCCGCACCACGAAAACGAAATCGCCCAGACTGAAGGCGCCTTTGGCGGCGCGCTTGCCAATATCTGGATGCATTGCGGCCCGCTGATGGTTGATTCGGACAAGATGTCCAAGTCGCTGGGCAATTTCCGCACCATCCGCCAGACGATTGCCCAGGGTGACCCGACCGCCGACGAAGCGACTTATCGCGTCAACCTGCGTGAAGCCGAAATGGTGCGCTTCTTCATCGTGCGCAACCACTATCGCAGCCCGCAGAACTACACGCCGGACAATCTGGTCGACGCGCAGAACGCGCTGGACCGTCTGTACCAGGCGCTGCAGAACGTGGCGGCCGACGACCAGGGCATCGACTGGAACGAGCCGCAGGCCCAGGCCTTCAAGGCGGCCATGGACGATGACTTCAACAGCTCGGGCGCCGTGGCGGCCCTGTTTGAACTCGCGTCCGAGGCCAATCGTGGCAAAAGCGCACGCAGCGCTGGGCAAATGAAGGCGCTGGCGTCGCTGTTGGGCTTGCTCCAACAGGATCCGGCGGCATATTTCCAGTCGCCCACCCGTTATTCCGCGGCAGCCATCGAGCAAGGCCAGCGCGCCATGCTGGAAGCCGACGCGATCCAGTCCCTGATCGACGCCCGCGCGGCTGCCAAGGCGGCCCGCAACTTCGCCGAGGCAGACCGCATCCGTGCGGAATTGCGCGATGCCGGCATCGAGCTTGACGACAAGCCGGGTGGCTTGACGCAATGGCGCCGGGCGTGAGCCCAGTGGATACGCCTGATATGTCCACCGCCGATCTCGACATCCCCAAGCCCGAGTATTGGGAGGCCGCTGTTGCCCACCTGATGCGGCGCGACCGCATCCTGAAGAAGGTCATTCCTCAGCATCCCGAGGTTTGGCTGACCTCGCGCGGCACGCCGTTTGTGACGCTGGCGCGGGCAATCATCGGCCAACAGATCTCCACCAAGGCGGCCGACGCCGTTTGGACCAAGTTCATCGATGCCGTGGGCAAGCGCCCCACGCCGATCGCCGTCCTGCGCGTGGGCGTGGAGGGCTTGCGACAGGCCGGCCTGTCCCAGCGCAAGGCGGAATACGTACAGGATCTGGCCGTGCATTTCGGCGAACGCCGAGTCCACCCCGAAAAGTGGGCGGCCATGGACGATGAGGCGGTTATTTCTGAATTGGTCGCCATCCGGGGCATCGGGCGCTGGACGGCGGAGATGTTTTTGATTTTCAATCTACAGCGGCCTGACGTTCTGCCGCTGGATGATCCCGGGTTGCTCAAGGCAATCTCGCTACACTATTTCAGTGGCGAGCCTGTCTCGCGCTTCGAGGCTCGCGAAGTCTCGCTGGCGTGGCAGCCCTGGCGTACCGTGGCAACCTGGTACTTATGGCGCAGTCTGGAACCGACACCGGTTCAATACTGATGCATCCCAGGCAGCCCATCTACGGAACCACACTACATGCGCAATACATTTCTGGAATTTGAACAGCCGCTGGCCGAACTTGAGAACAAGATCGAGCAGCTGCGCTACGTGCAGGCCGATTCCGCGGTAGACATCTCCGATGAAATCGGTCGTCTACAGCAGAAGAGCCAGACCTTGGCCAAGGAAATCTACGCCAAGCTCACGCCCTGGCAGACGGCTCTTGTCGCCCGCCACCCCCAGCGTCCCTACACGCTGGACTACGTGCGCGAAATGTTCACCGACTTCCATGAACTGCACGGCGACCGCATGTACGCCGATGACCAGTCCATCATCGGTGGCCTGGCGCGGTTCAATGGCACCCCCTGCATGGTGATCGGTCACCAGAAAGGCCGCGACACCAAGGAACGCGCCGCGCGCAATTTCGGCATGCCGCGTCCTGAAGGCTATCGCAAGGCCCTGCGCCTGATGCGCCTGGCTGAGAAATTCGGCATCCCCGTGTTCACCTTCGTGGACACCCCGGGTGCCTATCCCGGCATCGGCGCCGAAGAGCGCGGCCAGTCCGAAGCCATCGGCCATAACCTGTACGCCATGGCCGAACTCAAGGTTCCCGTGATCTGCACGATCATCGGTGAAGGCGGTTCGGGCGGGGCGCTGGCCATTGCCGTGGGCAATGCCGTGTTGATGCTGCAATACGCCACCTATGCCGTGATTTCGCCGGAAGGCTGCGCCTCGATCCTGTGGCGCAGCGCCGACAAGGCGCCCGACGCCGCCGAGGCGCTGGCCATCATCGCGCCGCGCCTGAAGGACCTGGGCCTGGTGGACCGCGTGGTGAACGAACCCGTGGGTGGCGCGCACCGCGACCCCCGCGTCATGGCGCGCTTGCTGCGCCGCGCGCTGGGCGATGCCCTGCGCCAGCTTCAGGGCATGACGCCCGAGCAACTCGTGGAACAGCGCGTGCAACGCCTGCTGTCCTACGGCGCCTACCAGGAAGTGCGCGCCTGACGCGGCCAGGGGAGTCGGCAGTAGTGCCTGCTCCACGACCGCGCTTTCCGCGCCACCCCTCATGAACGCCCGGCCAACGCCCGACACTCCCTTAGCGGTCCCGTCGGGCGTTGTGCATTCCGGGCCGCCTGCGCTACCCCTGTCCCCTGATCTGGCCGTCGCATTGCGGCAGGCGCTGCTGGCCCTGCCTGAGCGCCCCGCGCGCATCGCGGTGGCCGTCAGCGGCGGCGCGGACTCGGCCATGCTGGCCGTGCATGCGGCGGCGGTGGCCCGCGAACTGGGTATCGGCGTGTCGTTGTTCCATGTGCATCACGGCTTGCAAGCCGCAGCCGATGCCTGGGGCGGTCAGGTGCATGCGCTGGGCGGCTTGCTGGGCGTGCCCGTGGCCGAGGCCCGGGTCCAGGTCGAGCAAGCCGCGGGCAAAGGCATCGAGGCTGCTGCTCGTGACGCGCGCTACGCGGCGTTGGCCCAACTGGCCGATGCGCACGGCACGCGCCACGTGTTGCTGGCCCATCACCGCAACGATCAGGCCGAAACCGTGTTGCTGCGCCTGTTGCGCGGCACGGGGCTGGCCGGCATGGCGGCCATGTCTGCGGCCACGCAGCGTGACGGGATTCTGTACCTGCGCCCATGGCTCGCGCAGGACCGCGCGGCGATCTTGCAGGCTGCGGCTTCGGTGGAGGCCGCTTGCGGCTGGAAGCCGGTGCAAGACCCGACCAATGCCGACCCCCGCTACACGCGGGCCGCGGTGCGTGAACTGCTGGCACCCGTGCTGGATGGCCGTTGGCCGGGTTGGCGGGGCATCGTCGCCCGGCACGCAGGCCACATGGCCGAAGCGGCGCAGATTCTGGACGAAGTGGCGCGCGAGGATTTCGCCCGGTTGGAACCCAGCCCGGACGGCGTGAGTTTTTCATTGCTGGCGTGGCGCGCGTTGTCCGCGGCACGCCAGGCGCACGTGCTGCGCCACTGGCTTGCCCGAAACGGTGCCCGGATGCCGACCGACGCGCGCCTGCGCGACTTGCTGCGCCAACTGCGTGAACTACACAGCCTGGGGCATGACCGCCAGCTGCGGGTGGAGCAGGCGGGGCATGTCGTCCGTTGCCACCGGGGGCGCGTCTGGGTAGAGCCCAGAGGGTGAAAATGGCTGTCTTGGAAAGAATCCGCAGAAAAATAGCCGTGCAATGAACATAAATTTCCTCAAACTGAGCAAATTTTTACCGCCGCGCTAGAATATATGGTTTTGCCCGTCAACACTCTTGCGGCGGGTTTCCAGCCAGAGTACGAGATGTCCCTGATCGTTCACAAATATGGCGGTACTTCGATGGGCTCGGTCGAGCGCATCAGAAACGTGGCGCGTCGCGTCGCAAAGTGGCATGCTGCCGGCCACCAGGTTGTTGTTGTGCCGTCGGCAATGGCGGGCGAAACGAATCGCCTGCTTGGCCTGGCACGCGAAATTTCGCCCCAGCCCGACGGCCGCGAACTCGATATGATCGCCGCCACCGGCGAGCAAGCCAGCAGCGGTTTGTTGGCTATCGCCTTGCAGGCCGAAGGCGTGCCGGCGCGCAGCTATGCCGGTTGGCAAGTGCCCATATGCACCGATTCGTCCTTCACCAAGGCGCGCATCAAGTCCATTGACGACACGCGCATCCGCGCCGATCTCGATGCGGGCCGCGTGGTGATCGTGACGGGCTTCCAGGGCATTGACCCGGAAGGCCACATCACGACGCTGGGCCGTGGCGGTTCGGATACCTCGGCCGTGGCCGTGGCAGCGGCCGTCAAGGCCGACGAATGCCTGATCTACACCGATGTGGACGGCGTCTACACGACCGACCCGCGCGTGGTGCCCGAAGCGCGCCGCATGGCCGTCGTTTCCTTCGAGGAAATGCTGGAAATGGCGTCGCTGGGTTCCAAGGTGCTCCAGATCCGCTCGGTTGAATTCGCCGGCAAATATCGTGTACCGGTCCGGGTTCTGTCCTCGTTGACCGACCCGCTCATTCCGCTCGACGAAGAAATGGTCTCGGGCACGCTGATTACTTTTGAGGAAGACGAAAAAATGGAAGCCGCCGTTGTCTCCGGCATCGCCTTCAGCCGCGACGAAGCCAAAATCACCTTGCTGGCCGTGCCCGACAAACCGGGCATCGCTTTCTCCATCCTGGGCCCGGTCGCCGCCGCCAATATCGATGTCGATATGATCGTGCAGAACCAGTCCGTGGCTGGCACGACCGACTTCTCGTTCACCGTGAACCGCAACGAGTTCGCGCGCGCCGTGGACTTGCTCAAGCGCGAAGTCATCCCCGCCGTGGGTGCGCGTGAACTGTCCACCGACGAAAAGGTTGCCAAGGTCTCGATCGTGGGCATCGGCATGCGTTCGCACGTGGGCGTGGCCAGCTTGATGTTCCAGACGCTTTCGCAAGAAGGCATCAACATCCAGATGATCAGCACCAGCGAAATCAAGACGTCCGTCATCATCGACGACAAGTACATGGAATTGGGCGTGCGCGCCTTGCACAAGGCCTTTGGCCTGGACCAAGCGCCCGCCGCGAAGGAATAAGGCAACGGCTCCGGCACGTTTTTTTTCATGATGGCCCCGTTTGCGGGCAACACTGAAAAAATTCGTGCTAGAATCTCGTTCTCTTTTCGGAGACGTGCCCGAGAGGCTGAAGGGGCTCCCCTGCTAAGGGAGTATGTGGCTAAAAACTGCATCGTGGGTTCGAATCCCACCGTCTCCGCCAAATACAGATACCGCGATAAACCGCGATGTCTCAAAACCCGCAGAAGCTAACGCTCTGCGGGTTTTTCATTGGTTCTCGTTGTCCCAGCTCGTACCTGGACAGGTCACCACATAGGCAGGTATTTTTGCAGGTACTTCGGGGTAACCCGTTCATACACCGGAAAAATACCTGCATATGACCGTCAAGGCGCTGGAGAAGCTCACAGAGATCAACGTTCGTTCGGCCAAGCCCGGGCCGAACGAACCACAAGCTTTCGGACGGCGGCGGCCTGTACCTGCTGGTCAAGGCGGATGGTGGCAAGTATTGGCGCTATGACTATCGGTTCATCGACCGCGCACGCACGATGGCGCTGGGCGTCTATCCCGAAGTCACGATGAAGGCGGCGCGCGACAAGCACAAGTAGATAGTGCCAGTACCGCTACGGCTGGATAATAGTTCGTACTGCCACATGCCATCGACAAACACGCAGCAGATCGTCCAGCTTGGCGGCTCCTGCCAGCAGTAAGCGTCCCGCTGCGTCCATTCCACTTCAGTCATGCGAATTCTAGGCATGCTTATACAGTGTTTCCGAGCGGAAAATCATGCTCTGCACTGTCGTTCGCACCCACCACCCAGGCGAGAAACGCCACGATCGAGACCCCGGCCCCACCATCACCGGGACGGTACGGATGTACTCGGTGCTGCGCGAGGGCTTGAAGCGGTACATCCGCGTCATGACGATGGATGATCTAGCCAAGTTCGGCGCCACTGCGAAAAGCCCCATCCCTGACCTGCTACAGCCCGAGCTGCTTACGTTCTCGTCGGATCGGGGGATGATGGTCTGTGGCTTCGAGGAGATCGACGGCAAGCGCTACTACCAAGGGTGGTGGATGCAGTGGCTTAAAGGCTGATCCTCACCGCGCGTACCAATCAGCGCCCCATGGAGGGCGCTTTTTTTTGGCCGATCCTCTGATGCACGGAACGCAACCTGATGGGGTTCTCATGGTGCTGTGTATACATACAGCAATGTGGGTGGGTAGACCCTTTGGCGCGCAGTCTTCCCCCCCTCCACGCCTGCGCGCTAAATCTAGGGGAAAAGACTCACCCACGAGGGGGCATCTGTCAGGCTTGATGCGCTTATCCCGCCTGGGGGGGCATTGCATGCGACTCAGATAGACGCAGCTGCGACGCAAAGCTAACTCGGAATCACATGAAGGCTATGGCAGCACCGGCCACACATTGAACTCTGGGCGATGGGTGCTGAAATTAACGCCTGCCAACTTTTGAACGTCTGGATGGGTGTGAACGATGTTAAGTGCTTCGATCTGCATTTCAGTGGCGCTCATTTTCACCATCCCCGAAGTGGTTCTGCTCGCTCGATTGCGTAGGTGAATCGTGGCTATCACTGGATTGCCTACCTTGCTTGCAAATTTGCCTAATTCTTCGAGCTGCTTTTCAAATCCACGGCCGGGTAAATGGGCGTGGAGAAACAACATTACGGTTGGTAGAACGTCGTCAGGTTGACCTTCTGGCCGGACAATGGCTTGCAATACGGCAGAGCTAAATGGGGCTGAGGTAACCTTAATCACGTCGTAATGCGTGCGCAGCCAATCGACAAATGCGGACGATGCGAGCTTCGTTCCATTTTTTCGAAACGCTATCAGGTGATCCTTAAGAGTCCGGCTCGCGAAATCTTGAGTGAGGTCTAGGGCCAGTTCCTCTTCGTGTGGTGCAACGTCGATGAATTGTTCCATTGTGGCGAGCTGGCCGGCCCTCGCCGCATGCTCCACATCCGCAATGGTGTTTTTATCAAGGGTATGTGCATTGACTTTCGCCACTTCTTGGAAAAACTTCGAGGATGTGAACATCCAAAGCGACCAATTTGGATCTGCCTCTTTAAGCTCCATTGCTAGTTCCGGCCGGGGTCCAAGCGAGTTCGATCCCGCCGTTAGCCACCAATCCTTCTTAGCGTCGTCGGTCACGAAAATAAGTTGCCGAGGGCCTTGCGCATTCAACGACACAACGTGAGCGAGGATCTGGCGCCAGAGGATCAAGTCCCCAAATTTGCTCTTGTATTGCAGCGTGCCGTGACGGTAAACCTCCGCCTTTTTAACGTCTCCAAACCCGGGCGGAATTTCCGCCTCGTATCGTGCGTCACCATCATCCCACAACTTATTTAGGGCTTCTTGTGACTCCGGAGCTGGACCTACGCGGTGTTCAAACAAATCGGCAAATGTTTCCGATATGGCGTCTTGATTGCCGTGCTTAGGAAGATCGGCGGCACAGGCGCTCAAGTGCTCGATGAGCGCTTTGCCGCTATCTTCGAACGCTTGCAGGAGGCCCGGTGTGGCATGCGCTATGCGCAAAATATCCTGCGCGTCGCAGAGCTGCCTGACCTTAGTCACCGCGCCCGCTACTTCGGTGGGAATCTTTTGGTAAGTGGCATTGGCTTTATCGACGAGGTTTATCCGATTTCGATGGAACTCCAGCGCAACTTGATGAGGGATCCAACGCTGATCTTCCAACGTCTCCATAAGACCGAACAACTTTTTCCGTGATGCTTCAGATAAGCTGTAAAAGTTCAATAGTGCGTTCGTGTCAAAGATAACCAATGCGCCCTTTAGCGCATCAGGAAACGGTATGCTGGGTCGGTAGTGTCCAGGAAAAAGCGAACGCATGGCGTGACTCGAAAATTTGTCTTCCCGCTTTATAGCCCATTCGTTACGTGGCGTCACATATTGTGTTTTTTTTTGCGAGAGCATGGACGGGTCTGGTGATGATTTCTGCTTGGTAATGCGGCCAAATTCGTTGCGGGTATTTTTTTTTTAGGACTGACTGTCGCTTTCTGGTGGCGGGTTTTAGGAGATCCCGCTAGTGTCACCGTCTCCGCCAGATAAGCTTCGGCGCTGGCTCAGTACCAGCGTTGAAGATAAAAAACCCGCAATCGCGAAAGTGATTGCGGTTTTTTTTCATGGGCGGCGTTTGCGTGGGTGAATGCACGCTCGATGTCTTCACGCCTCGACAGTAGAATGCGGTCAGAACAAGATCTGGGATCTGGATAATGACCATCCTCAAGCGTCTTTGGAAGGCGGCCGACGCGGGCGGGGAAGGCGCTTCTGATTCAACGAAGCGCGCCTACACCAATACGATTCGTCCACTAGCCATCCTGGTGGGCATCATGACCCTTCTTGCGGTCATCATGTGGGCCAGCGACGCGGGCATCTCGTTTTCCCGCTGGCCCTATCTTCCCTGACGGGCTTTCTGACAGAGGCACACCTTGATGGCTATATTTGGCGCGTTTGTTCTGCTCCACGGCATCATCCTCTTGCCCTTCATGCTGTAAGGCGCCTGGCGATGGCCGCGTGTTGTCTAGCGCTTGCGCCTGATGACGTACGCATTGCCGGCAAGTTCAAAGCCTAGCGTCGGGTAGTAGGACATGGCGTCGGGCGCGGAGAGCAGTATCAAGGACACCTCTTCGCCAATGATGGCCTGGGTGCGTTTGATCAGTTCTTTGCCTATGCCGGCGCCTTGATATTGCTTGTTGACGGCCAGATCCGATAGATAGCAGCAATACGCATAGTCGGTCAGTGATCGGCTCACTCCCACGAGCTCGCCATCAACCCATGCCGACAGTACGAGGCTGGGCGCGGCGAACATGCGCGCGATTCTTGGGAGATCGCTGGTCGGACGCTTGATTCCCGATTGATCGAAGACGCGAACGACGTCCAGCGGATCCAGCGGAAAGTTATGGCGATATTCAACGGTGATGTTCTTCATGGATTCAAGGGCGTGAAGCAATCGTTTATGGGCGTGCGGAATTGAGTAGCGCTCGGGCCTGATCCACAACGTCCGGGTCGTTCGGCCGGAATGGCATTTGCAGGGCTTGCGGCAATTGCGTGAAGTGCGTGTGGCAACTGCGGGTGTAGGCAGGGTCGTAGTGGCGGTCGATCAATTCGCGTGCCAGATCAATGCGACGGCCTTCGTCCACCATCCGCAGCCAGCTGTTGATGACGTCGCGGCTATGCAAGCCCAGCAGGCGTTGCAGTTGCGCCTTCAGCCAATCAGGATTCTCGAACAGTTGTGCGTAGTCTTGTTGCAGGAAGGCTGCGCGGTCTTCGCGCGTGGAGATCACTTCGACGCAGTTGCCCTGGTGCATGGCTTGCAGCAACGCGGGCGGCAGCGCCACCGACCCGATCTTGCGGCTTTCCGCTTCAACGTAAACCGGTTGACTGGCATCGAATTCGCGCAGGCGTGCGGCCAATAGCGTATCGAACCGCTTTTGCGAAGGTTGCGCGATGCCCGGCAAGGCGCCCAGCAGTGACCCCCGATGCGAGGCCAGTCGTTCCAGGTCCAGCGTCTGTGCGCCCGCCTGGTCCAGAGCGGTGAGCAAGCGCGTCTTGCCGCTGCCGGTGGGGCCGACAAGCACCACGCATTGCAACGCCGCCGGCAGCGCATCCAAGGCTTCCAGCGTGGCGCCACGATAGCGTTTGTAGCCGCCATCCAGCTGGCGCGCACGCCAACCGATCATGTTGAACATCACCGTCATCGAACCGGAACGTTTGCCGCCGCGCCAGCAATACACCAGCGGACGCCAACCCTGTGGCCGGTCGGCAAAGGTGGTTTCCAGGTGGCGCGCGATGTTGCGCGCGACGATCGCGGCGCCGGTGCGGGATGCCTCGAAGGGCGAGACCTGGCGGTACAAGGTGCCGACCTGCACGCGCTCTTCATTGCTGAGCACCGGGGCGTTGATGGCCCCGGGAATGTGGTCGTCGGCGTATTCAAGCGGCGAGCGCACATCGATGATCTCGTCGAATTCAGCCAGCTTGTCTAGGCTGGCGAGCAGGTGTTTCACGTTAAGCGCCGTTGCGTTGATCGAAAAGGACGGGAAAGAGCTCACTAGAATAATGGCTTTCCCGCCGCGCGGGTTTGATCCGCTGGGTTGCTATCATCCCCGCATTCGTCTTGCCTGCCAGGAATATGGAATTCTCATTCAAATGCGCCACATGTGATCAGGTTCACCACGGCCTGCCGAGCTTTGGCGCCGATGCGCCTGAAAGTTACTACCGCATCGCGCCGCAAGAGCGGGAACAGCGCTGTGATCTGGGCAGCGATGACTGCGTGATCGACGAGCAGCATTTCTTCGTGCGCGCTTGCATCGAGCTTCCCATCCAGGATTATCCCGAGCCCTTCGTGTGGGGGGTATGGGTGTCGGTCAGCCTGGCCAGTTACGAGACGTGGGTACGCACGTCCGATGCGCCGGAACGGGCGCAAACGCCTGCCATGTTCGGCTGGTTGAATACGCGATTGGATCCTTACCCGGACACGCTGAGCTTGAAGACGCATGTGCATCTGCGCGACGGCGGCCTCAGGCCTTCGATTGAATTGGAACCCACCGATCATCCCCTGGCCGTCGAGCAGCGCAGGGGCATTACGACAGAACGGGTTGCGGAGATCTATGCGATGCTCGTGCATGGCGCGGGCAAGACGCAAACCTAGGAGCCACCGATGAAGCTCACCAAGATATTCGACGCTGCCAGTAGTGGCGATGTGAAAGGGGTAGGCGCTTGCCTGGCGGCGGGCGCGGACCCGGCAGCGGTTGATTCGTATGGATTCACCGCGCTTCAGCGGGCCGCGATGGGGGCCAATGACACGGACATCCCAGGGAATCTGGCGGTGCTCAGATTGCTGATTGATGCCGGCAGTCCGCTTGAATTCCAGAGTGAAGGGCGCACGGCTCTGTATCTGGCCGCCGAGTTCGCGCCCAGTACTGATGCGGTGCAATTGCTGATCGACGCGGGCGCCAACGCGGATATTCGTGATGCCCACGGCAATCACATCACCGTGAATGCGATGATGCCCGAGGTACAAGCGTTATTGTCCGCGCTGACAGGCGTGGCGCTGGAAGTGCCGGAACCGGAGCCCGACCCCGTCAAGCTCAGCGCCGCGCAATGGCGCGAGGCGCAAGTCCGGCTGGATGTGCTGTTTGCGTCGTTGACGGAGGCGGGCCTGGTGGCGTTGCAGGATGCGGGGACGACGCAGTCGGACGGGTTTTCTGATTGTGCGGAGATCTTTCACGAGCGCGGCGGCGCAACGGCCGGCCTGCACGGCTTCTGCTTTTACACGCGGCAGGACCGCAACCGGGCAAAGAAAGAAGGTCGACTGGACCTGGCTTTCTGGGGCGCACCCGAAGGCGCGGATGCGGACATGCTGCGGGTCGGCGAATTGATTGTGCGCACCGCCGAAGCGACTGGCCTGCCAGTCGCCTGGAACGGTAGCAGCGCCAGGCGGCCGACGCTGGTGCTTTACTGAATGACCCAGGTGGGCGCCGCCCGCCTGGGTCTTCGCGCCTAAGCGCTGAACGTCAGCGCATTGCTCAGGTCGCCCATGGCGAGCTGGCCACGCGCCGTCATCGCGTCATCGCGTGCCTTCAGGCCTTCCAGCATCGGCAAGTCGAACACGCGCGTCGCCAGGCGCAGAATCGAACCCGTGTCGTACACCGTGTGGTCCACCGTGCCCTTCTTTGCAAAGGGCGAGATCACCAGCGCGGGGATGCGCGTGCCCGGCCCCCAGCGATCACCCTGCGGAGGCGCCACGTGGTCCCACCAGCCGCCGTTCTCGTCCACGGTGATCACAATCACCATGTTCTCCCATTGTGCGCTCTTGCGCAGGCTGTCGACGATGTGGGCGATATGGCGGTCGCCTGAATCCACGTCCGCATATCCCGCGTGCATGTTCAGATTGCCTTGCGGCTTGTAGAACGTCAGCGCAGGCAGTTTGCCGGCTTCGGCATCAGCCAGGAATTTATTGGTGGACGACAGATCACCCAGGCCGCCGTCGCGCAAGTGCGCCGTGCGCGCGGCAGTACCGGGCGCGGTGCTCTTGAAGTAGTTGAAGGGCTGATGATGCGCCTGGAAGTTGGGCGACGACGGAAAGCCGTTGTTGGCGGTGGAGTCCACGGCGGCCTGCCAGCCGCCGGCATACCAGGCCCAGTCCAGGCCCTTGGCGGTCATCAGGTCGCCGATATTGCTGTGCGTTTGCGGCACCATCGTTTGCGGATTGGTGGCGTCGGCCAGCGTCGGATCGGTCGCGTCGCGGCTGAACGAAGGCCAATAGGGCGGAGCCATGGTGTTGACGCCGTAGCCGTCAGGCGACAAGGCGCTGGCGCCGAATTGCGGAATACCCGTCAGTGCGCTGGCGGGCGACGTGGACTTGGGTTGCAGGCGCGGATCGGTCGGGTCGGCGCTTTGCAGTTGCGCGATTTGGGTCTTCGCGACCGAGTTCGCCACATCGGGATAGAAGGGCGGGCGTCCAGAGGCCAGATACTGGTGGTTCAGGAATGAGCCGCCAAACGCGCCTTGGAAGAAGTTGTCGCACAGAACGAATTCTTGGGCGAGCTTCCACAAGCGCAGGTTGTAGGCGGAGTCGCTGTAGTAGCCCATGACGAGCGCGCCGGAGTCGGCCCAGGCGACGAAGCGGTCATTCTTGCCGCCGTTGATCTGCATCTGGTTCTGATAGAACACGTGCCAGAGGTCGCGCGTGACGACGCCCTGTGGCAGCGGTTCGCCTTGCGGTCCCAACAGCGAAAACGGCGCGTTGGGCAGGTTGTTCATGTAGGGCGCGGCCTGGTCGACCTGATACGTGATGTGGTTGGCCTGCTGCGAGGTGGGCACCATGCCGTTCCACACGGGCGGCAGCACGGACAGCGGCGTGCCGTCGCGGTCGTTCTGCGCGTAGTCCGCGGCAGTCAATGCGGACAGGGGCTTTTCCACGCCAGGAAAATTGGCGAACAAGTTGTTGAAGCTGCGGTTCTCGGCAAAGATCACCACCACCGTCTTCACGTTGTCGCGCAATTGCTTGGTCAGATCGGGCGCGGGGACGGGCGTGGTTGGCGTAGTGGGCGGCGCGGGCGTGGCGGGGCTGTCATCGTCGTCGTCGCTGGAGCAGCCGGACAGGGCGCCCATCGCCGCGGCACTGGCGCCCAGCGCGGCGATGCCGGTCAGAAATCCACGGCGCGTGGGACGCATCGGGGGCTCCGCGTCCGAAGGCGCGGCGGACGGTGCGTCGGTGTTCTTTTCTTTGTCAGACATGAGGAAGGACTCTTGAGCTAGCAGGTGGCGTGGCGCACTGTCATTGCGCTACGGGATCGCCGGATGACAGCCGGCATCGTTCACGGCCGCTAGGCTAAAGAGTCAAGGTTCTATCGATGTGACCATCCGCTGTCATCAAGCTGTATGCGTGTGCGGCATGCCGCAGTGATGCCAAGCGGCGCAGGCGCTTTGATGTGAAATTCCCCCGCCTCGACTTGCGCGTTTTCTGAAACAACGCTATTATTCAAGGCTTGCTTTTTGATGCGCCCGTAGCTCAGCTGGATAGAGTACCTGGCTACGAACCAGGGGGTCGTAGGTTCGAATCCTGCCGGGCGCACCAAAAACCAGTGCCGATCATTCGTGATCAAGCACTGAAAGACAAAGAAAATGGAAAGGCCTTTGATCTCGCATCGAAGGCCTTTTTGTTTTGTTGGCGCGCAATGCGCTATCGATGAATGGCCTGTCGCGGCCTCACCTTACGTGGTCGATGCCTGCGAACCACGCTGCGCATCCTCTGCGTCTTCAAATCCCCAATCGCCCACGCTTGCCCAATCATCGCCCAGCAGTTCGATGGGATGCATGGTGCGGTCGGAGCCATTGCCGCAGCTCATGGCATCTGTCGGGCAATAGCGATCACAGCCCCAGCAGATGCGTTCGGGGTGTTTGGGATGCATTGGAAATTTCTTGGCCATGGTCTGCCTGTGCTTGATGTCGGTCGGGATGGGGCCCGGGTTGCTGCACATTCAGCGTAATGCGCGAGTGCCACGCCAGCGTTGATGTGGCGCAAGGCATGCGGACCATTCCCATCGAAAACAGCATGTTTTTATCTGGCGATTTGCATGATCGTATTTTTTCATGTTATAAACACGCCTCTTTCGGGGCGCCCGTAGCTCAGCTGGATAGAGTACCTGGCTACGAACCAGGGGGTCGTAGGTTCGAATCCTGCCGGGCGCACCAACTTATTTTGAACAGGCGGTATCACTGATGCCGCGGTTCAGCCGAAAGGCAAAAGCAATAGATAAAGCGGCTTGATGGTCTTCCATCAAGCCGCTTTTTTTTATTGCTGTGACTGCGGCAGAGACTGCGGGGGATCACCGGACAGATGCGTTCGGATCCAGCCCCCTGGGATCACCATATGCGGATCACCTACGCTGATCACCATACGCGGATCGTACGGCCCGTCTGTGCGCCTTCGACACTGCGGCGGTAGGCCAGGGCCACGCGGCTGGCCGGCGCGGCTTCAAAGCCCGGGAAGTAGGGGCCGTAGCTGGGCATCGACTCTTGCAGTACCGTCGGGCTGACCGAGTTGATGCGGATGTCTTGCAGTTCCACCGCCGCGCCGCGCACAAAGCCATCGATGGCGGAATTCACCGCGGATGCGTTGGCGCCGAAGCGGATGGGTTCGTCGCTGACGATGCCGCTGGTCAGCGTGATGGAGCCGCCCGCATTGACGTAGTGCTGGCCGATCAGCGCCAGATCGACCTGGCCCAGCAATTTGTCATGCAGCCCGATCTTGAACTGTTCCGCCGTCATCTCGGACAAGGGGCCAAAGTGCAGGTTGCCCGTGGTGGAGACTATGGCATCGACCTTGCCCACACGCTCGAACAGGCTGCGGATGCTGTCGCTGCGCGTGATGTCGACCTGGTATTGCCCGTGGGTCTTGCCGACCGCAATGATCTCGTGGTGTTGGCCAAGCACTTCCGCGACGGCCCGGCCGATGGTGCCGGTGGCGCCGATAAGGATGATTTTCATAGAGTCTCTCCCGGGGCTTGCCCGAATCCTGCTGAGTTTGGGTCACTGGCCCAGTGCCAGTGCATGCATCCATTCTCGCCGTTCGATTTCCATGGAAAAATGCGGTAATGGTGGAAACACTTCACACTCAGGGTGCGTAATTCATGGACCGCTTGCTCAGCATGGAAGTGTTCGTGGCGGTCGTGGATCTGGGTAGCCTGACCGCTGCGGCGGCACGGCACGAGATGTCGCCGGCGATGGCGGCCAAGCACATCAAGGGCCTGGAGGCCCGCCTGGGGGTGCGGTTGATGACCCGCACCACGCGCCGGCAGAGCCTGACCGAAGCGGGGCAGGCGTATTTCGCGCGTTGCAAGACGATCCTGGCCGAGATCCGCGAGGCGGAACAGGGTGCGGAGGCATTGCGCCTGACTCCCCGAGGGCATCTGCGCATTACATCGACCGTTACCTTCGGGTCGTTTGCGCTGACGCCGGCCATCGCCGATTACCTTTCCATCTATCCCGATGTGAGCACGGAGCTGATGTTGAGCGATGCCGTGGAAGACATCGTGGCCGCACGTTTTGACTTGGCGGTACGCATCGGTGAACCTGCGGACTCGGGTTTGGTTGCCCGCACGATCGGGCGCTATCAGATGATCATCTGCGCCGCCCCCGCCTATCTGGAACGCTACGGCACCCCCATGACGCCCGATGATCTGATGCGCCACCAGTGCCTGGATTTTTCCTATTGGCGGCGGCGTACGGGTTGGCAGTTGAACAGCGAGGACGGCAACCAGGTGGGGTATCCCAGTGGCCGCTTTGTGTCCAACAATGGCCAGGCGCTGAGGCAGGCGTCGTTGGCGGGCTTTGGCGTGGTGCTGCAACCCGAACTGTTGTTGGGCGAGGATGTGCGCGCGGGCCGGCTGGTGCCCATCTTGCAGCCGTATTGGCCTGCCGCGCGACCGATCACGCTGCTGTATCCGAAGGACCGGCAGGCGTTGCCCAAGCTCACGACTTTCGTGGACTTCCTGGTTGAGCGGTTCACGCGGTAGGGGGGCGGTCAGCGCCGTCGTCGATCAACCGCCGTCAATGAGATGCCGTTCTTGAGCATCTGGTAGGCCTGCCCGCCAAGCCAGGTGACCTTCTCGCCTGAACTGGTCCGGCAGATGCAATGCATCTTCGGGTCGAAGCGCGATGTGCCCAACGCGGAATAAGCGTCGAGATCGGCCACGAAGCGTTCAATGCGATACAGGGTGCCATCGGGGGACGTGACAAGCACATCCGTCAATCGTCTTGCGGTGCCGAGCATACTGCATACCTCCTGCGCGGGCCGTCATTCCTGCGGCGCCAAAGTCACGTGGACGTTTCAAGATGCCAGACGAAATCGGGGAAACCCCGCGCGGCATTAAAGAAAACGTCCTCCTAACAATGAATCATCGAGTTGGTCGGGTGACACGCCCAATGCTTCTGATACGCGGTCCAGGACTACCTGGCGTGGCCGTGGACGTGGCCGTTCCAATTCAATGTATATAGAGTGATCGACGCCAAGTCGGGCAGCCATATCCGCAGTGCTGATATTGAGGTGCTCACGCCAGGCGCGTATCAAACTCCAATTGTTGCCGGTTTTTAGATTGACGACAGCTAGTGGTAGCGGATTGCTTGCCGCAGTCAGTTTCTTGTGCGGGGCAGTCCGGTATGCATCCGGCACGTTCCGTTTGGTGGCACCGCTTTTGCGGAATTCGCCACGAGGCGTCGTGATGTCGGATTCGGCGATGTATATGGTATCGCCATTGGTCTGACGGTATCGATTACTGCCTATCCAGGAAAGCGTTTCGCCATTGTCGAGCATGCATTCGCAATCCAGATGGAAATTGCTGGGAATGTTCTCAAGTTTGGCGATGGTTTCCGTGGTTGTGGCGTGCCGCACCACACGATGCAAGACACCGTCTGATGAACGCACGAAAACATCGGGAAGTCTCCAGGAAAAAGGGATGATGCTCTCCACGACCGAAACCACTTCCATCAATGTAATCTGCTGGGGAAGCGGTGAGATTTGGGGTTTCCCCTCGACTGGTGCGGCAAGCTTGTTTCTACTCCACATTGCCCCTAAAGATCTTCACAAATGCTCACCAAACACGACGCCATCCTCCCGGCGTTGCCCGTCGCCAAGGGTTGATGGCTTGCGTGTTTTGCCGGGTGCCAGGGGTAGCCGATACGTTGATGGATCAGGGCTGAAAGGGGGGAATCAACGGGCGTCGGGCCCGAAGCTTGCTGCCAGCAGGCGTGGCATCACGTCGGCGGCCGCGCCGTGCAGATTGCAGTGGGCTTGATGGTCCAGCGGCGTCGCCATGGGGTTCACCTGAACCACGGTCGCGCCAGCGGCCAACGCGCGTTGCGGTAGTTCGGCGGCGGGGTAGACCAGCGCCGATGTGCCGATGCTGAACAGCAGGTCGCATTGTTCGGCTGCGCGCAAGGCGGCGCTCCAGGCGTCGGCGGGCAGGCTTTCCCCAAACCACACGACTCCGGGCCGTACCGGTGCGCCGCATTGGGTACAGGCGGGTGGCGGGATGCGGCGTCCTTCGTCGGGTTCGTCTGGCATGGCAACAGGAAAGGCATGTGGCGCGGCGCAGGCAGAACAGCGCGGCGCGTGCAAACTGCCATGCAGATGGGCCACCCGTGTGCTGCCGGCGCGCTCATGCAGGTCGTCCACGTTCTGCGTGACGACGATCAGTTCTGGCACGTGGCGGGCCAGTTCCGCGATGGCGCGGTGCGCGGCGTTCGGCTCGGCGCTCAGCGCTTGCGCGCGGCGCCATTCATACCAGCCCCAAACGATATCGGGGTGCGCGCGGAACGCTTCCGGTGTCGCCAACGCCTGCGCGTCGAAGCGCGACCACAAGCCTGTCAACGCATCCCGGAAAGTGGCAATGCCGCTTTCCGCAGAGACGCCTGCGCCAGTGAAGACGACGATGCGCTGCGCGCTGCGCAACGCATCCACCAGCGCGGGCGGAATATCGTGATGCGTGTTTTTCATTTCCAACCTTGAAGACAGTCCGCTACGCTGCGCGCTCAGGGGCAGGCCTGTCAAGCGCGGCTTGCAGCCGATCGCCGGGAAGGCGGCAGGGGCAAGCGTGCATAAGAATCCTGAATGGTGGATACTATTTTTCTCATCTGGGATTTGCCCCATGAGTTGGAGACCCGCAATGTCTGATGCTTCCCCCGGTCTGGACCGGCTTCGCCGCTTTATCGCCACCGCGACCCGGTTGGCGGCGCCGGACGCGCTGGCGCAGACGCCCGCGCTGCAAGCCGCCTTCGCTGACCTGGTGCGCCATGACGATTGGCTGCCCGACGCCTGTACCGCGCCGCATCCTCAGTATTACCAGCAGTACCTGCTGCATTGCGATCCCCTGGAGCGTTTTTCGCTGGTCAGCTTTGTCTGGGGGGCGGGGCAATTCACGCCCGTGCATGACCACGAGGTGTGGGGATATGTGGGCATGTTGCGCGGCGCCGAGATCAATCAGCGCTACACGCGCCAGCCCGACGGCCGCTTGACGGCTGCGGGCGAGGCCACTACGTTGCAGCCGGGGGATGTTGAACGCCTGTCTCCCGAAGAGGGGGACATCCACCGTGTGTCCAACGCTTTCGCGGATCGCGTGTCGATCAGCGTTCACCTTTACGGCGGCAATATCGGCGCCGTGTCGCGTCATGTTTATGATCCGGCGACCGGGCAGCCCAAGCCGTTTGTTTCCGGCTATTCATCGCCTAGCCTGCCCAACTTGTGGGACCGCTCCGCCGCCGTGCGCGCGGCGATCCCTGGATGAAAAGCGAACGGCCGGTCGCCTGAAAGCGCTGTTCGCACGTGGCGTCTCATGCTATGTTTCTGTCCTAAATATTAGGAAAAAAGAAAATGGATAAGACACTGCTCAAGGGGTTGATGGTGTTGGAGGCGGTGACTGACGTGGACAATCCGCCGCGCACCATCGATGCGCTGGCTGCCCGGGTCGGCCTGACTCGCAGCAATACGCATCGCACATTGCAGACCTTGATCCACGCGGGCTATGTCATCAAGGACGATGACGGGGGCGGGTACCGCGGCGCGGTGCGTTTGTTTGAACTGGCTGCCCGGCAGCTGGCGCAGTTGGATGTGCGCAAACTGGCCGCGCCATTCATGCGCACCCTGGCGGACCAGACCGGCGAAACCGTGCACTTGTCGGTGCTGGACGGGTTTGACGTCGTGTACGTGGACAAGATCGACAGCCCCCAGCCCATTCGCGCCTATTCGATGGTGGGCGGACGCGCGCCCGCTTACGCGGTCGCCACCGGCAAGGCCTTGCTGGCGTACCAACCTGAGGGATATGTCGAGCGCTACGCCGAACAACTGGTGCGCCACACGCCTTCCACCATCGTGTCCATGGCGCTGTTGAAGGACGAACTGCGCAAGATCGCCCGTGCGGGCTATGCCGTGAATCGCGGCGAATGGCGCGAAGGCGTGGGCGGGCTGGCCGTGACTCTGTTCAACAGCTTGGACCAGCCCGTGGCGGCCGTGGGGATCTCGGGCCCGCTGGACCGCCTGAGCGCCGCTAGGATGAAGCTGCTGGCGCCGGATGTGTCGGCCTGTGCGCAGTCCATCTCGCAGGGGATGGGTTATCGGCGGGGGTTTCTGGATCAGTAAGCGTGGCAGGGCGTCCGAGCGCAGCCGCGATCCGTTGCGCCTGATCACGGGCCAGCCGCGCATTGACGTCCATTGACGTGGTCCAGAAGTAGGTGCCGCCGGCCAAGCTGCCCAGCACTGATATCTGCGGTAGCACTGAGTCGTTCGTGTCTTTCAGGCAGCCCGTCTCAAAATCCAGCGCCAGACCGCCGAACGGATCGGGACGGGCATGGCCGTCGTGTAGCAGAGCGGCAATCAGCGGGTCGCGGGTGCGCTGCGCATCCACCGAAAAACTCGTGGCGTTGATCAGATACTGGCTGCGATGTGTCACATTGCCATCGGCGCTGCGCAGTTGCGTGTGGAACTGCTGGCTCGCCGGGTCGTAATGGCTGTCCACATACCCGGCGTGCACTTGCAGTTGGCCGGTTTTCAACAACGCTTGCAGCTTGAGCGCGTTGCGCATCGGAAAGGTCGCGCGGCGTGCCATCCAGAGGGACCGCCATTGCGATTGAAAACGATGGCGCTCCGAATCCGGCATCAAATGCCAGATCTGGTCCACCGCCGCGTTGGTGGCGGCGGCCACGGCTTGCCAGGGCCGGGCGCCGTGCGATGAACGGCGGATCTCTTCATCCAGGGCGGTTTGCGCGTCGGCCGGCAGGCCCACGATCTCGTCCGGATCCAAGGTCCCGCCCAATGCCTGCACCTCGTCTTTCAACGCTTGTGCGATCACGTCCACCGACAGCGCGCCACCATGGCGCGCGGCCAATTGCACGGCGCCGTCCCGGCTTAGATGGCGCAACGCGGCAGGTGCTTGATTGTGAGGGCTGCGTACCGATGGCAGCCGCCCGTTGCGCGACGCGCACAAGATGGGGCCGTGATGACCGCTTTGCTGCAAGGCGGCGATGGCGTCCACCGCGCTGAGACTGGTTCCGACCACGCACACCGAGGCATCCTGGGGAATCGTGCTGGCCAATTGCGAGACGGGGTATGGGCTGTTGAAATAGCCCGGCTTGTCCTGCAAGTCCGGAAATGCCTGCGAGGGCAAGTTGCCGTTGCACAGCACGGCATGGCGGGCAAGCCAGGAAGCTCCGTGTTCGGGATCGATGCGCGCGCCGCCATCGGGCAACGGGACGACACGCCGCACCCGGCTTTGCACATGCAGCAGCGTGACGCCAAGCGCTGCCGCCAGCTTGCGGCAGCGCGCATGGACGGCACGCAGATAGGCGCCGAACAGCGGGCGCGGCAGGAAGTCCGAAGCGGCTACTCCATCGACGCCCATCCCGCGCAGCCAGGCGGGATCCTGTTCGCGCAGCCAATCAACAAAGTCCATCCGCCGGTCGGCCCGAGCCGACATGTTGCCGGCGGGGATGTTCAGCAGGTTGCTGGGCAAGTCGTCCTGATAGGCGCCGCCCGGCCCGGGTTCGGCTTGGGGTTCAAACAGGACGATGTGGAGCGGTGGGCAGGCAGGACTGACGCCGGCGGCTTCCCGCACGAGCAGGAACTGATACAGCAGGCTGACGGCGACCGAGCCGCCGCCCACGATGGCCAGGTCCGCGGCCATCGACGAAGAGCGTGGGGCGGCTGGCATCATTTCGCCGACGACATGCGCACCACGTCCGCCCAACGGGCGACTTCCTGCTTCAGCACACGGCTGGTGTCGGTGGGCGAGGTGGCCACCGCGTCGGCGCCAAGCTTCAGCGCGGCCTGCTGCACCGACGGCATGGCGGCGGCTTTTTGCATGCCTGCCGACAGTTTCTCCACGACCTCAGGCGGCGTGCCGGCGGGCGCGAGCAGGGCATATGCGGTGGCAACGGAATAGTCCTTCACGCCTTGTTCCATCAGCGTGGGCAGGTCGGGCAGGGCGGTGGCGCGCGTGGCGGTCGTGACCCCCAGCAGCCGGATCTTGCCGCTGGCGACCTGCGGCAGCAATGCGGGCAGTGTTTCGATCACCATATCGATCTGGCCGCCCAACAAATCGGTGATGGCCGGGCCGCTGCCTCGGTACGGCACATGCATCAGCCGGGTGCCCGTCACCACCTGGAATAGTTCGCCCGCCATGTGCTGCGAGGTGCCAGGGCCGGCCGAGCCGAATGTGATGGTGCCTGGCTTGCTCTTTGCCAGTGCGATGAGTTCCTGCACATTCTTGACGGGCACCTTGCTGTTGACGGCAACGGCCATCGGCATGCTGGTCGCCATGGATACGCCGACAAAAGCGGTGGCGAAGTCATAACCCGGCTTGTCCGGCATGGCAGCGTGAATCGCGTGGCTGCCCACCGCGCCCATCAGCAGCGTGTAGCCATCGGGGGCCGATTTGGCCACGTATTCGGCTCCGATCTCGCCGCCCGCGCCCGCTTTGTTCTCGACCACCACGCCTTGTCCCAGGAAGTCGCCCAAGTGCTGCGCGTAGATGCGGGCAGCGGCATCCGTGGCGCCACCGGGTGGGAACGGCACCACCATGCGCACGGGTTTTGAAGGCCAGGTTTGTGCCAGGGCGGGGCTGGCGGCGAACGCCAGCACGGCGCTGGCAAGGGCAATGCGCCACGTCTGCTTCATGAAAGTCTCCTTGGTGGGGCGGGCCGTCATGCGTGAGGGCATGCCGCGGTTGCGGTCGCTGGTAACGCTGCGGTCCAGTTTTTATGTGTCCTAATATATAGGACTCGTATTCCAATAAATGGTTTACCTAGAATTCCACACGGTGATATGCTGGTCAACAATTAAGCGCTGCACCTAGGGATTGCTCTAGTAATCATCGGCATCTCTGGCGTGACCGCGCAGGCTGGCCCAGAATGATGCCATCTGGAAAGCGGCGCTCTTATACTGTTTTATAAGTCCTAAATATTGAATTTTTATAATGAGAGGTCAGACATGACACCCAGTTCGGCACTTGCCGGCATCACGGTGCTGGAGATTTGCAATGTCGCGGCGGGACCCTTTTGCGGCATGTTGTTGGCCGACATGGGCGCCGACGTGATCAAGGTCGAGAACCCCGAGGGCGGCGACACCTTGCGCAGCTGGCCGCCTATTTCCGACGGCTATAGCGAGAATTTCGCGTCCTTGAACCGCAACAAGAAGTCGGTGACGTTGAACTTGAAAGATCCCGGCGACTTGGCCCTGGCGCGTGAATTGGCGCTGACCGCGGATGTGTTGATCGAGAACAACAGGCCGGGCGTGATGGATCGGTTGGGACTTGGCTATGCGGAATTGCGCGAGGCCAATCCCAAGCTGGTCTATTGCTCGATCTCGGCCTATGGGCAGTCAGGCCCGCGTTCGCAGGAAGGGGGTTTCGACCTGACCATCCAGGCCATGAGCGGCTTGATGAGCGTGACGGGCGAAGCCGGGGGCGAACCCGTGAAATGCGGCGTGCCCGTGGCAGATTTTTCGGCGGGCTTGTATGGCGCATTCGCCATCGCGTCTGCATTGCGCGCCGCGCAGGCCAGCGGGCAGGGCACGCATATCGATGTGCCGATGCTGGGCGCCACGCTGGGTATCGCCGCGTTGCAAACGTCGGAGTTCTTCGGCAGCGGCAAGGATCCGGTCAAGCTGGGTTCCGCGCATCCGCGCAACGCGCCCTATCAGGCGTTCCGTTGCAAGGGCGGCTATTTCGGCATGGCGGCAGGCAACCAGGCGCTGTGGAAGGGCGTGTGCGCCACGGTGGGCCGCGAAGACCTGCTGGCCGACCCGCGCTTTACCGACACCAGCGCCCGCGCCCGCAACCAGACGGCGCTGCGCGAGATCCTGGAGGCGATCTTCGCCGCCGAGGACGCGCAGACATGGCTGGGACGGTTCCGCGCGGCGGGCGTGCCTTGCGCGCCGATCAACACGTATTCCGAAGTGCTGGCGGACCCGCAGGTGGAGCACATGGGGTGGGTGCAGCCGGTTGAATTGCCCAACGGCGTGCAGACCCGCACCTTCGGCCTGCCGGTGCGGTTCGACGGTCAGACCACGGCGTTGCGCTTGCGCCCGCCAGCGCTGGGCGAGCACAACGACGAGGTGCTGGGCAAGTTGCGCGCCGCGAAGAAAGGGGTGACGGCATGACCGGCGTGCTGCGGATCGACAAGCAGGGCACACGGCACGTGCTGACGTTGACACGTGCCGAGAAGATGAACGCCTTGTCCGCCGAACTGGTGGAAGCGTTGTTGACGGCGGTGGATGATGCCGAGGCGCAGGGCGCAAAGCTGATCGTGCTCAAGGGCGAGGGCAAGAACTTCAGCGCTGGCTTTGATTTCAGCGATTGGCAGACGCAAAGCGAGGGTGATCTGTTGTTGCGTTTCGTGCGCATCGAGACCTTGCTGCAACGGCTGGCGGCATCGCCGTGCCTGACGGTGGCACTGGCGCATGGCCGCAACTTCGGCGCGGGTGTCGACGTGTTCGGCGCCTGCAAATGGCGCATCAGCGCGCCCGACGCCACGTTCCGGATGCCGGGCTTGAAGTTCGGGCTGGTGCTGGGCTCGCGCCGTTTTGCTTCATTGGTGGGGGCCGAGCGTGCTCGCACGGTGCTGGAGCAGGCCGCAACGTTCAGCGCGGAAGACGCATTGCGCGACGGCTTCGCCAGCCGCCTGGCGGCGCCGCAGGAATGGCCTGACGTGGAGCAGCAGGCATCGGATACGGCTGCCGCGTTGTCGGACGCCAGCCGCGTCCAACTCTATGCGGCGCTGTCGCTTGAGACACCTGACGCCGACTTGGCCCGTCTGGTGCGGTCGGCGGCCGCGCCGGGGTTGAAAGACCGCGTGGCCGCCTATCTGCAAGCGCGCTAACGAAAAAAATCAGCAGGGAGGATGACAATGGCTTCGGGTTTCAATCAACAGAACAAGCAGTGTTCGCTGGCAGAGCTGGCGGCGCTGGTGCCGGACGGCGCATCGATCGCCTTGGGCGGTAGTTTCTTGCATCGCGGGCCGTTCGCGTTCGTGCGCGAACTGATCCGCCAGGGCAAGCGTGATTTGGAATTGATCAAGCAATCGCCCGGGTACGACGTCGATATTCTGTGTCGCGCTGGCGTGCTGCGCCGCGTGCGCGCGGGCATCGTGGCGATGGAAGGCAACTTCGGCCTGGCGCCGTGGTATCGGCGTGCGGTGGAGCGGCGAGAAATCGAATTGGAAGAACATGCGTGCGCCAGTTTGACGGCCGGACTGCGCGCCGCGGCGTTCGGCGTGCCGTTCCAGCCATGTGGCGGCCTGCATGGCAGCGGCCTGCCGGCGTTGAATGGTTGGGCCTGCCTGGATGATCCCTACGGCAGTGGGCAGAAGACCTGGGTGGTGCCCGCGATCCGGCCTGACTTCGCCGTGATCCAGGCGTCGGAAGTGGATGCTCAGGGCAATGTGCGTGTTCATGGCACGGCACATTGGGACCGCATCATGTCGCGTGCCGCGGGCAGCGTGCTGGTGGTGGCTGAAAAGGTGGTGGATACCGCCGTTTTCCAGGCGCAGCCGGAATCCACGCTGGTGCCGTACTTCATGGTGCAAGCCTACGCAGTGGCGCCGGGCAGTGCGTGGCCGGGGTCTTGCTGGCCCGATTACGCCATCGACTATCCGGCGGTGGAAGCCTACATGGACAAGAACAGCGATCTGCAAGCGCATCTGGCCGCGGCGCCCGAAGCGCAAGGGGGGAATCATGGCTGAGCAATGGTCGGGTTTTTCGTACATCGTCACCAATCTGGCGCGGTTCATCCGCCCCGACGAAATCACATTCAGCGGCGTGAATTCCACGATGCCGATGTTGGCCTGCCTGCTGGCCAAGCGCGCCTACGACTGGGACTTCGTCTATATCAACGTGGCGGGCGGGGTGAATCCGAAGCCCTCGCACATTCCAATTTCCAGCTCTGATCCGGTGTTGGCCGAACAGACGGCGTCGATCTTCTCGAACGAGGATTTCTACGACCTGTGCACGCGCGGCCGAATGGATCTGACCTTTCTGGGCGCGGCGCAGATCGATGGCGCTGGCTGCGCCAACAACTCCTGCATCGGTGATTGGCATGAACCCAAGGTGCGCTTGCCCGGCGGTGGCGGCGGGGCGGTCATGCTGCCCACGGCCAAGCGGGCCTGCACCTGGCGCACCGAGCATTCGCGTCGCACGTTCGTGCAGAAGCTGGATTTCATGACGTCTTGGGGCGGCTTCCACGGCGTGGTCACGCCGATCGCCGTGTTCATCAAGCGGGACGGGCGGCTGGCGCTGCAATCCTGGCATCCGGAATGCAGCTTGTCGGAAGTGCGCGAACGCACCGGCTTCGAGTTCGATGCCACGGGCGCCGTGCCGACCGAGCCCCCTTCAGCGAACGAGGCTCGCGCCTTGCGCGAGCTGGACGCGGATGGGCAGTTTGAACGCGACGCGGCTGTCGCGCTGCGCTAGGGGAGAACGCCATGACGATTGCCGATGCCACCTTGGTGGCGGCGTTTGCGCGTGCGTGGAGCCAGCCAGAATGGGCGACGCGGCCCGCCATCGTGACCGCGGATGAAACGCTGAGCTATGCGCAATTGCATCGCCGGGTGGGCCAAGTGGCAGGCGGCCTGCGCGCCGCTGGCGTTCCGCGCGGTGGATTTGTGGCGGTGGCGATGGAGCGTTCGCTGGCGCAAGTCGTGGCCATTTTGGGCGTGATGGCGGCGGGGGCTTGCCCTTGCCCGCTGGAGCCACGGCTGTCGGTCGAGGAAACCGCGCGTCGCGTGTCGGCGGTGGGCCTGGCGTGGATGCTGCACGACGATGCCAATGCCGAGACGGCGAAGGCAAGCGGCCTGCAACCCGCCCGCTTGCTGCCAGCCGCCCGCGTGGCGTTGGGGCCGGTGGACTGGGCGGGCAGCGATGTCCCGACCGCGAATCCCGGTTTGCTGCTGTTCACCTCGGGCAGTACCGGCAACCCCAAGGGCGTGCTGCTTAGCCATCTGGGTTTGGCAAATAATGCACGGGGCGTGCTGGCGCACACCGGACTAAGGCTGGACGACCGTCTGCTGCACGTGATGCCCCTGCATCACACCAATGCCCTGAATAACCAGATCTTCACGCCGCTGCTGGCGGGCGCCTGCGTGGCCCTGGCGGGCCGTTTCCGGGCCGACGACATGCCGGGTTTGCTGCGCGCGTTCCAACCGACCATCATCACCGGCGTGCCCACCATGTACGCCCGCATGCTGGAACTGGCGTTTGATCCGCAAAGCCTGGCGGGTTTGCGCTTTGCACGGTGCGGGTCGGCGCCCATCACCGAAGCGCTGCACCGGCGTATCGAGGCCTTCCTGGGGTGCCCGCTGGTGGTGTCCTACGGCCTGTCCGAGGCCACGTGCACGTCGACGATGAATCCGCCTGCCGCGCGGCGCGTCGGTTCAGTGGGAACGGTGCTGGCCGGGCAGCGCGTGACGCTGCGGTTGCCGGACGGTTCGGAGGCCGCGCCGGGCGGTGAAGGCGAGATCAGCATTGAAGGCGATAGCCTGATGCTGGGCTACCTGGGCGTGGAGCAGGCGGATGGCGGGACAGCGTCACGCTTTCACACGGGAGACTTGGGGCGTTTCGATGCGCAGGGATACCTGACCATTACCGGCCGCATCAAGGACGTGATCATCCGGGGCGGCGAGAACATCTCGCCAGCCTTGATCGAAGGCGTGGTGACGGCGGTGCCAGGGGTGGCGGCCTGCTGCGTGGTGGGCGCCCCGGACGAGGATCTGGGCGAAGTGCCGGTGATCTTCGTGCAGCGCAATGGCGAGGCCGCACCCGATGCCTCCGGCATACAGGCCGAGGTGCTGGCGCGGCTGGGCCGGATCTACGTGCCCCGCGAGGTGCTGTGGATTGAACGCCTGCCAGAGAATGCGGTGGGCAAAGTCGACCGCAAGGCGTTGGCGCGGCAAGTGGCCGCCAACAGCGTCCTGCAATAAAGGGACGGCGCGTTGCGTGGCCCTTTGGCCGCCGCGCGCGCCGTCTTCGGATTGTTGCCATTGAGGCAACATCGTGATCCCTTGGCCGGGTCTTCTGCCACTTCCTCCCGCGACCTACGATTTGGGCGTTGTTCCAGATGCGCCGCACCCGGTTGAGCCCCGCCGGACAGCGCCAACCAATCGAGGGAGTCACCATGAGTCAACGTCTAAACGCTTTCGGTCAATCGCCCGAGCTGTTCAAGAAATTTGTCGAATTCGGCATGCTCTTGAAAGCCGGGACGATCGAACAGTCGATCCTGGATCTGATCGAGATCCGCGCCTCGCAAATCAATGGCTGCGGCTTTTGCGTGGACATGCACGTGAAAGAAGCCAAGATTCACGGTGAACGCGAATTGCGCCTGCACCACATCGCGATCTGGCGTGAATCCACGCAATTCTCGCCCCGCGAGCGTGCCGCCCTGGCCTGGACCGAGGCGCTGACGACCTTGCCCGCGACGGGCGTGCCCGACGAGATCTATGAGCGTGTGCGGACCCAGTTGTCCGAGAAAGAAATCTCGGATCTCAGTTTCGCGATCATGGCGATCAATGGCTGGAACCGCCTCAACGTGGGGTTCCGCACCGTTCCCGGCTCCGCGGACAAGGCTTACGGGCTGGACAAGGCTCAACTGAACTAAGGACCTCATCATGAAAATCCTGGTAATCGGCGGTACCGGCCTGATCGGGTCCAAACTCGTCAAACGACTCATTGAACGTGGACATGACGCCATTGGCGCGGCCCCCTCCACCGGCGTCAACACGATCACCGGCGAAGGGCTGGACGACGCGCTGGCCGGCGTTGATGTCGTGGTCGATGTGGCCAATTCGCCGTCCTTTGAGGACAAGGCCGTGCTGGAATTCTTCCAGACGTCCGGCCGCAACCTGCTGGCGGCTGAGGCCAAGGCGGGCGTGCGTCACCACGTTGCACTGTCGGTGGTCGGCACGCACCGCCTGGCCGAAAGTGGATACTTCCGTGGCAAGATCGCTCAGGAAGCTCTGATCGAAGCGGCGGATATCCCCTACACCATCGTCCATAGCACGCAGTTCTTCGAGTTTTTGGGCGGCATCGTGCAATCGGGCACGCAGGGCAACGAGGTACGGCTGTCGCCCGCCTATGTGCAGCCGATTGCTTCCGATGACGTGGCATTGGCCATGGCCGATGCCACGCTGGGGGCGCCGGTGAACGGCATTGTCGAGATTGCTGGCCCCCACCGCGTGCGTCTGGCCGAACTGGCGCAACGCTACATGGGTAAGACGGGCGATGCCCGCACCGTGCAGGCGGACGCCAGCGCGCGCTATTTTGGCGCGCTACTCAATGACGATACCCTGGTGCCCGGCACCCGGCCGCGTCTGGGCACGATCGACTTCGAGACGTGGTTCAGCCAGTCGGGCGCAAGAAAGTAACGGCGAACGCAAGGACCTTCATGAGCAAACTACGGCCTCCTCCCCAGACACTGCTGGACAAGTACCGGGGGGAGGATTTTCATCCCCAGTACACCACCAGCGTCACCGTTCGAGGCGGGGAGGCCGGGCACGGACGTGCCTCCGGCATCGCCGCGTCGGACGATGGCGAACTGTTGGTGAACCTGCGATTGCCCGCCGAATTGGGCGGCTCCGGGGGCGGGACCAACCCCGAACAGCTGTTCGCGGCCGGCTACGCCGCCTGCTTTCATGGCGCGCTCAGCATGTTGGCCGAGCGCGCGGGCGTGCTCATCCCGGATGCGTCCGTGACGGCTACCATCTCGTTTGGCCGCGATCCGGTCGATGGCTTGTTTGCGTTGACCGCGGATATCAATATCCACCTGCCTGGGGTGGCCAAGGCCGTGGCCGAGGAACTGGTGCGCAATACGGAGCGCCTTTGTCCCTATTCCAAGATGGCCCAGAACGGAATCGAAAGCGTGGTGGCGTTGACGCAATAGCGATTCAGGGTTGCGCGGACAGCAGGCTATCCAGAATCGGCAAGTCCAGTGCGCGGATGTGTTCCGTCATGTAATCGATGAACACGCGCATGCGCGTGGGCAGGTGCTGGCGGCTGAGAAAGCACAGGTAATGGCCGCGGTCATCGGGCGCGTATTGCGGCAGGCAGGCCACCAGCGTGCCGTTGCGCAGATGGTCGCAGACCTGATAGCCCGCCATCTGCGCGACGCCATGGCCGTCCAGCACCGACTGAAGCACCAGATCCGCGTCGTTGAAGGTCAGCATGGCGGGTGGCGCCACCTTGCGCAGATGGCCGCCCACCTTGAATTCCCATTCATACACGCGCCCGGATGCCAGCCGAAAATTCACGCAGTCATGTCTGGACAATTCATCGATATCGCCGGGCAGGCCATGCCTGGCGGCATAAGAGGGCGAGGCACACAGCAGCATCTGCATGGGAATCACTTTCTTGGCGATGACCTGGCTGTCTTCCATGCGGCCGTTGCGGAACGACACGTCGATGCGGTCCATCGTGAAGTCGGTGGGGCGGTCATCCAGCGTCAGCTCGACCGCGATGCTCGGGTTGGCTTCACGAAAGCCATTCAGCAGGGGGGCGACGACCTTGCGTCCAAAGCCCACGGTGGAACAGACGCGCAGCAGGCCCGAGGGTGGGCCTTCACGCAATTCCCGCATGTCGTCGATGGCTTGGACGATCCGATCCACGCCCGGATGGCAGTTTTCAAAGAAGCGTTCGCCCTCACTGGTCAATGTCGTGCTGCGGGTGGTTCGCACGAACAGGCGCGTGCCGAGTTGGTCTTCCAGTTTTTGCACGCTGCGGCTGACTGCCGACCGGCCGATGCCCAGACGGTCCCCGGCCTTGGCGAAGTTGCCTTCGGCGGCGACGGCGATAAACGCCACGACGCCGGCATAACTGGTGGCAAAGCTGTCGGCCAGGGAGTCCGACCCATTGGAGAGCGTGGTGATCGAGGGAACTGATAAGGGTGTCGACATGGTGGCGGCGCCGCGAATGGTTGATCCTATCGCTAAGACGTGGCGCTGGCCCCCGTTGTGACACTGGTCGCAAAAAAAATGCTGGCTCTCCCAAAAATACGGGGAAAGACCAGCGGTGAGCCGTGTCAGCACCGACCCTTGGAAATCGGGTTGATTTGTCCCTTATTAATTGGCGGGAAGCAGCGCGGGGGCGCCTTGCTTCTTGATCAGCACAACCAGGAACTTGGCGGGCTGGGTCTGGCTGGCGTTGCGGCCCACCGTATGGATATCGTCCGGGCCCTCGTAGAACGTCTGGCCGGGCGTCAGCGTGACTTCCTTGCCACCCTTGACTTGCATGATGATGCTGCCTTCCAGCACATAGACGAAGCTATAGGCGTCATGGCGGTGGATGGGGTCGGCGGCGCCAGGCGGATAGTCGACGACGATCATCAGCGCGTCCTTGCCGGGAATGTCCGGCAGGTCCTTGTTCATCAGCGCCGTGACGATGGGATCGGCCGGCGTGGCGGCGTGCGTGGCATGCTGCGCTGCGTGGGCCAACGGGCTCAGCAGCGCGCCGGCTGCGATAAAGGGCAATCCGATTTTGGCGATCTTCGACATGGCTTTTCCTTGGGCTGTATTGGCAGGCCAATCGTAGAAGCCCGGGCGGCGCGGCGGTAGCCACGCGCAGGGGATCACCGTGTTGCCTGCCATGCACCAAAGCCGGGTGTCAGCCCTGGACCAGCGCGGCGGCGATGCGTGCCAGTTTGTCCGGGTTGCGCTGCACCAGGACTCGGGTCAGGCGCTGGCCATCGGTTTCGTAGGACTGCACGGACTCCAGGCTGCCGTCGATGAAACGCAGCAGTGTCCATTGCCCGTTCACCTGAACCACTTGAACATCCAGCGCATCGCGAAAGCGCCGCTTGCCGGCGTAGAACAGCTGCGCCAGGCGCTTGCCGCCCACCAGGCTGGCAAAGCTGGTGACCTTGCCGCCGCCATCGCCGATGAGCTCGGCATCGTCGCTAAGCAAGGCGTGCAGGCCATGGAAGTCGCTACGCTGCATGGCATCGGCAAAGGTGACCAGCAGGCGTTGCAGCGTCGCGCGCGGCACCGCCTCGCGCGGGGTGCCCTGGCGCAATTGCTGCTTGGCCCGCCGCACCAGCTGGCGGCACGCAGCTTGGGTCTTGTCCAGGGTAAGGGCAATGTCGTCGTAGTCGGCGTCGAACACTTCGCGCATCAGGAACGCCGCGCGAGCGTCCGGCGACAGCCGTTCCAGCATGAACAGGAACGCCACCGAAACGTCATCGGCGAACTCACGGATCTGCTCCGGCGTGGACGGCGCGGCCATCAACATCGGCTCTGGCAGCCAGACACCCACATAGTTGGCCCGTTCGGCCTTGGCCGCGCGGAGGCGATCGATGGACAAGCGGGTGGTGACGGTGACGAGCCAGGCCTCGGCATTTTCGATGGCGCCACGGTCGGTATCGTGCCAACGTAGCCAGGCATCCTGCACCACATCTTCCGCCTCGGCGACCGCGCCCAGCATGCGGTAGGCGATCCCGTACAAACGAGGCCGGTGACGGTTGAACAATAAGACGGAGTCGGTCATTGGACTGGCCAACCCTGAGGGGGAAGGCGGCGGAAGGCGGGGCTTATTTTGCCGCACGCATCCCATGGCCGCAAGCAAGAACCTGACGGCTCAAGGATCTACGGCGCGAAGTTCAGGACTGACTGCGTAGCCTGGCCAGTTCGGCGGAAAGCTCGGCCACCAGGGCCTGCGCCCGTTCAAGCGGATCGTGTCCATTGGGCGCGGCATCCGGCTGGGCGGCGGTGTCTTGCAGCCGGGGCTGCACGCTCTCGTGGCCCATGCTGACGTCGACGTCGAACACAAGCTGCTCCGCCCGGTGCCAGGTGGTGAACCATTCCAGCGGCTTGCCGTGCTGGTCCATGCCTTGGCCTTGCAGCATCAGCAGCGGGGTGCCGGCTTGGGTGTCCAGTAGTTCGGCCAGTTTCTTGTCGGCGGCCATCGCGCGGATCTGATTGCGTCCGGCGCCGGGGCGCAGACCGAATTGCCGGGTCAACACGCCATGCAGCGAGGCATCCGTCAGGTCCTCTGCGCGCAGGCCAGGCACCGCGCTGGCGGGCAGCCAGGTGCGCACGTAGGCCAGCGGCGCATCGGCCACGTGACGCAGGCGTTCCAGCATCAGCAATTGCGTAGTGCCGAAAAACGCTGCGACATCGGCGGGCGGCTCGGCGCGCGCGAAGGCCAGCACGCGGGTCTGCAAGGTCACGCCTGATTGGGCGAATTGTTCGTACAGGCCCGTGGAGCGCTGCACCAAGCGGCGGTGTTCCTGGGGCGCCGCCACGGTGGCGGGGCGCCCGGTTTCACGTTGGATCAGCCCTTCGGCGGCCAGGGCGGCAAGCGCCTGGCGCACCACGCTGCGCGCCACGCCGAAGCGGTCGCACAGCGCGGCTTCGCTGGGCAGCACGGCGCCTGCCGCAAGCTTGCTGGTCCGGATGTCGCCACGCAGCAAGGTCGCCACCTGGGCGTGCAGCGGGATATCGCCGGAGCGGTCAAGAATGGGCAATGCGTCGTGCGTGGCGGGCGCCATGGGAATCAACCTCCGGTTTGTGCCCGCGCAGTTTCCCATACATGCGTCCAGCCCGGGGCCAGATGCGCGGCGCGCTCGGCGGCCAGGATCAAGCTGTCTTCGCGCGCAATGCCCTTTCCGGCGATGTCGAAGGCGGTGCCGTGGTCCACCGAGACGCGCACGACCGGCAGGCCGACCGTGATGTTCACGCCGTCGTCGCCATAGACGGCCTTGAAGGGCGCGTGGCCCTGGTCGTGGTAACAGGCGATCACGAACTGCCACTTGCCGCGCACGGCTTGCGGGAACAGGGCATCGGCCGGGATCGGGCCGGCAGCCAGGATGCCGGCCGCGTTGGCTTCGGCCACGGCGGGGGCCAGGATGTCGGCGTCTTCGCTGCCGAAGATGCCGTTTTCGCCCGCATGCGGGTTCAGGCCCGACACGGCCACCGGCTGGTCGCCACGGCCCAGGGCCTTGGCGAAGGATCCGGCCAGGCGCAGCACCGCACGCATGCGCACGGGCGTCAGGTCTTCGATGGCCTGGCGCAGCGATACGTGGGTGGTGGCGTGGAAAATATAGAGGTCGCCCGCCGACAGCACCAGCGAGAACGTCTTGACGCCGAACTCGTGGGCCAGCAGTTCGGTATGGCCGGGCCACTTGTGGCCGGCGGCGTGCATGGCGGCCTTGTTCAGCGGCGCGGTGACGATGCCGTCGACTTCGCCGGCACGCGCCAGGGCGCAGGCCGTGGTGACGAAGCGCACCGAACCGTCGCCCGCGTCCGCGCTGATTTCACCCAGCTTGACGTGGGCCAACGACGGGCCGGCTTGCAGGACTTCGATCGTGCCCGGGGTGTTGGTGCAATCGGCCGCACGGTCCAGCTTGCGCACGATGGCGGGGTCGCCGCCCAGGCCGCGCACGGCATTGATCATGACGTCGACGTCGCCGACGACCAGCAGGCGGGCCTTCTGGCGCAGCTCGTCATGGCCCATCAGCATCTTGGCCGTGATTTCCGGGCCGATGCCCGCTACGTCGCCCAGGGTGACGGCCAGCAACGGCAGCTTGTTGGGTTGGGATTGTGTCATCGCTTGAATCTCCTATCGCGGATCGCGCGCACTGCGCGAACCAGTACATCTTCGGTGCCAAAGCCGCCGGCCTTGGTCACCACGGGCAGGCCAGCGGCCGTGCCTCCGGTCAGCGTGCCCAGAGGCACGCCGCCCATGACTTCATCCACCAGGGCGATGCCGCGGGCGGCAAGCGCCACCAGCACGCTGCGCGCGCCGTCGCCTCCGGTGGCGACCACGCCCGCCGCGCGCGAGACCGTGATCAATTGCGCAGCCAGGCTGCCCAGACGTTCGGCGACCCGCTCGGAATCCAGGCCATCCAATTGGCCTTCGGGCGCCAGCAGCAGCACCGTGCCGGCTTCGGCGGGGGCTTGCGCGTGTGCGCGCAGCAGGGGTTGGGCCCAGGCCTGCCACGCCGCGTCGTCTGCCAGTTGGGCAAGCGACGGCGTCCAGGTGTCGGCGCCCGAGGCTTGCAGGGCCGCGGCTTGTGCGCGCGCGGCGCTGTGCTGCGACGTGACGACGACCACGACGGGTGCCCGCTGATCGGCGCCGGCCCAGACTCGGGCCAGCGGCACGGCCAGGCCGCCCGCGCCCACGGGCAGGACGTGTTCGCCCAGCAGTCCGATGGCGCGCGCCAACCGTTCCAGGTCGGCGTCAGTGGTGGCGTCGACCACCACCGTGTGGCCCGCCTGCTGGATGCGGGCGGCCAGTGCGTCCGGCGTGTCGCCGTCCAACACCGCGACGTGCGCGCAGCCCAGCAGGGTGGGGATATGGCTTTCCGTCACCGGGGTGACCGGATCGGTGGCCGCCGAGGTCTCGGTGACCGGTTTGCCGTTCACGTAGAGAATGCCTTGCTCGACGGTGCGGCCGGTGGCCGGGAACGCGGGGCAGATGACCGCCACCGTGTCCGGACCCCAGGCGGCGCGCGCGGCGTCGATCTCGGCTTTGAATGCGCCGCGCAAGGTGGAGTCCACCTTCTTGTACAGACGCGAAACGCCAGCGGCGCGTAGCTGTTGCACGTTCTGCGTAATGACCTGCGCGGCCTCGGCGGCGGGCAGGGCCCGGCTGTTGGTCGTGACGGCCAGGACTTCCACGCCAGCCGTCGCCGGGCCGGACAATGCTTCGTCGGCGCCGCCGATGGAAAGATGCGTGCTCCAGCCCGCGCGCACGAACTGCACCGCGGTGTCGCCGGAACCGGTCAGATCATCGGCAACGATGGCGATAGTGGGATTCAAAGAGCCTCTCCGCGCGCTTCGCCCAACGTGGGCGTGGCGTTGGTGGGGTCGGCGTCCTCGGATTTGAGTTCACCCGCCCGTTTCAGGAAATACGAGGCCAGCATCGGCGCCAGGATCGAACTGATCAGCACGCAGGCCGCAACCTGCGCGGTGGCGGTCGACACGTATTGCTGGAAGTTGGGGTCGGCAGCCGCGACCACGGCGGGCGTGGCGATGGCGTTGCCGGCGGTCGTGCCTGCCGCGAAGCCCAGACCGCTCTTGCCGCCACGGCGCAGGATCATGCGATAGCCCAGATACACCAAGCCGCCGGTGATGGGGCTGATGATCAGACCCAGGATCAATCCGCTGGTGCCACCGCTGATCACCGCGCCCAGGTTGATGCCGGTGCCCAGCGCGAAAGCGAAGAACGGGATGACGATGTTGGGCACGGGCTTGAGCACGTCGCGCCACTTCGGGTCCAGGTTACCCACGACCACACCCAGCAGGAAGGGCACCAGGGCCGCCACCAGGGCGATCATCGGAATGTCGGCCAGGCCAGATGCGCCGAGGAACAGCAGGCTGAAGAAGGGGCCGTCGTTGACCGCGCTGGCCACATAGGCGCCGCGGTCGCGGGCATCGCCGTATTGGCCGGTATAGGCCAGCCACAGGCCGCCGTTGCTGTTGTCGAAGGCGGCCAGCAGGGCCAGGATGGATACGCCCATCACGCCGTCCAGGCCGACATAGCTGCCCAGGATGATGATCAGGGTGGCAGGCACCAGCGTCTTCATCAGCAGGATGGTGCCGGCGGTGGCCAGGATGGGGCCGCCCGTGCGGGCGTTGACTTGCGTGCCGGTCGCGAAGATCAGCAGCGCGATCAGCGGCAGGGCGCTGTTCTTGAACAGGGCGGTGGTGAACCCGCCGATGGCGAGCGCGTCAGGGGCGAAGGTGCCGATCAGGGAACCCAGGATCAGCGGCACAAGCATCAATCCACCAGGGATTTTTTGCATGGTGCCAAAAAAGGGCGAACGAGAAGGTGCGGTGGTCGACACTTGCGGAGTCTCCAGGACGGTTCTGGTGGGTTGCAGACGTTCGTTGGCGCGTCTGTCAGGGGGTTGAAAACCGACAGTGTACACCTGTACGTACAGCTAGTACGTACAGGTTTCCCCCAGTCCCGGCGACGGTGGCATGGCGGCGCTTGTACCGGGGCGCCGCCATGCAGGGACGATTCAGGTGTATCGCGCCCGGCGCGTGCCCCCCTCGCGGCGGCTGGCCTTCTCGGCGACCAGGTTGCCTTCCGCCATGAGCCGCCCGCGCTGTTCGATGCGGGCCAGAAAGTCGCGAAACAGCGCGACTTCGCTATCACTCAGGTCTTGCACCAACAGGTCGTTCAAGTGCGAGACTTCGGGTAGCAGCGCCTGATAGCGGGCGATGCCGTCGGCGGTGGCCTCCACGCGCACGACGCGGCGATCCGCGCTGTCATGCAGCCGCCGCAACCACCCCTTTTCGCACAGCGCACCCACCGTGCGTGACGTACGGGCCAGATCCAACTTGGCCGCCGAGGCAAGCTCTGCCGAATTCATGATGCCGCCTTCAACGGCGCAGGCCAGGATCCGCCACTCGCGCCGCGTGATGCCAAAACGCCCTTCGCATAGCCGCAGAAAGACGGGGTTGGATTGGGACCATGCCTGATACAGCCGGTACATCAGCATGTCCGCAAGACTGCGCTGGCTGGGGGAAGGCTGGGATGGCAGGGCGTGCATATCGTTATGGAAAGTCCTGGATTAGATCAACCAATGGCCGGGTTGCTACAGTCAATCCACTCATTTGGGTATCGGCCGGGCATGAATAACCATAACCGACAGCGGGCCACTGTCTCCAGGAGAAGACAATGCGTAAGTGGATGACGGGCGCCTTGGCGGCGACGATGTTGTCAGGGGCGGCGTCGCTGGCCTGTGCGCAGCAGGCGCCGCTGGATGGCGCGCTGACCATTGTGGTGGGTTATCCGCCAGGCGGCAGTTCCGATCGTATTGCGCGGTTGGTGGCGGATCGGCTCAAGGACCGGGTGGGCGTGCCCGTCGTGGTCGAGAACAAGACAGGCGCTGGCGGCCGCATCGCGGCACAGGGCCTGCATGCCGCGCCGGCTACTCAGAACGTGCTGATGCTGGCCAACCCGGCCGTGATGGTGGTGGCGCCGCTGGTCTATGCCCAGCCGGGCTACGACGCCCAGCGTGATTTCAAGCCGGTGTCGCTGGTCAGCCGCTACAAGTTCGCCTTGGCGGTGCCGGCCAGTTCCTCGATCAACGACGTGCAAGCCCTGCGCCAATGGCTGCGCGCCAACCCCAAGCAGTTCACCGTGGGCGTGCCGGCCACGGGCAGCCTGCCGCACTTTTTCGCGCTGATGCTGGGCCGCGAGATCAGCCAGGAGCCGGAAGTGGTCGGTTACCGGGGATCGGCCCCGCTGATCTCAGAACTGATCGGCGGCATATTGCCTCAAGGGATCGACACGCTGGATACCCTGTTGCCGCAGCACCGGGCGGGCAAGATCCGCATCCTGGCCACCTCTGGCGACGCGCGTGATGCGGACTTGAAGGATGTGCCCACGTTCCGCGAAAGCGGCGTGAACCTGGCGGCCGACGGCTGGAACGCTTTCTTTGCTCCCGCGGCGATGCCCGCGGCCAAGATCGAGCGGCTGGGCGCGGACATTGCCGCCATCCTGAAAGAGCCCGCCATGCAGGCAGCCGTGCGCGATGCGTACCTGGAGCCAGTGTCGTTGGATGCGGCAGGCACTGCCGACGCGCTGACGGCCTACCGCAAGCAATGGGAGCCCGTGGTGCGGGCATCCGGCTTCACGGCCACGCAATGAAGGGAGCGGCAATGAGCACGGTGCAGAATGTGTTGTTCATCATGGCCGACCAGCTACGGGCCGACCATCTGAGCTGTTATGGGCATCCCTACTTGCAGACCCCCAGCCTGGATGCGCTGGCGGCGCGCGGTGTGCGCTTTGACCGCGCCTTTGTGAACTCAGGCGTCTGCGGCCCCTCGCGCATGAGCTACTACACGGGGCGCTACCCCTCCCGCCACGGCGCGACATGGAACCGCGTGCCGCTGTCGGTCAATGAGATCACGCTGGGCGAATACCTGGCGGGGCAGGGGCGGGAACTGGCGCTGGCGGGCAAGACCCACATCATCCCCGACAAAGCCGGCATGGAACGACTGGCCATCGACGGCGCATCCGAACTGGGCGTGCTGCTGAGCCGCGGGGGCTTCACCGAGCTGGACCGCTACGACGGCCACCATGCCCCGGGCAAGGAAAGCGGCTATCCCGCCTTCCTGCGCCGCAACGGCTATGACAGCGCGGACCCCTGGACCGACTACGTGATTGCAGGCGTGGACGCCAGCGGCCAGATCGTCAGTGGTTGGAACATGCGCAACGTGCATCTGCCGTCGCGTGTTGCCGAACCGCATTCCGAAACCGCCTATATGACGGACCAGGCGCTGGACTTCATGAAGCAGCGCGGCAGCCAACCCTGGGTGTTGCACCTGAGCTACGTCAAGCCGCACTGGCCCTACATGGCGCCCGCCCCATACCACCAGCGCTACTCCGCCGATCAATGCCTGCCGGTACGGCGCAACCGCGAAGAACTGACAGACGCGCATCCCGTCGTGGCGGCCTATCGCCAGCAGGAAGAAAGCGTCAGCTTTTCCACTGATGAATGCGTGCGCGTGGTGCGGCCTGCCTATCAAGGGTTGATCCGGCAACTGGACGACCACCTGGGCCGCCTGTTCGACTACATGGAAGGCGCGGGGCTGATGAAGAACACGCTGATCGTGTTCACGGCGGATCATGGCGATTTCCTGGGCGACCATTGGCTGGGGGAAAAGGAACTGTTCTACGACACCGTGCAACGGGTTCCCTTCATTCTGATGGACCCGTCAGCCGATGCCGACGCCACAAGAGGCCGCGCATTGGCCGATATGGTGGAGAGCGTGGATGTGGTGCCGACCGTGCTGCGCGCGCTGGGCACGCCGGGGCCGGCACACCGGCTGGAAGGCCGCGAGCTGCAAACGCTGCTGCACGGCCGCGATGCGGCGACGCCGTGGCGGGACTGTGTGTTTTCAGAGCTGGACTACAGCTTCCGCCAGGCGCGTGTGCTGCGCGGCAAGACGCCGCAAAACGCGCGCGCCTGGTCGGTGCGCACAGACCGCTGGCGCTACGTGTATTGGCTGGACGAACCCGAACAGCTTTTTGACCTGCATGCCGACCCGGATGAATTCCAGGACCTGGGACGAAGCACCGCGCACGCCAGCGTGCGCCTGGAACTGCGCCAGCGGCTGCTGGACTGGATGCTGCGCGGCAAGCGTCGCACCACCATCAGTGACGAGGCCGTGGAAAACGCCACCAACGCGCACAAGCGCGCGGGTGTGTTTTTCGGGCAGTGGTAGGGGGTGGTCTTCGGGGGGGGGGCGCTCCTCCCGAAGACCGTTCAGACCTGGCTGGATGACTGCGTTTCGGGCTGCGGTGCCGCCTGCTGCGCTTCCGGCTTCAACTCCCGTCGCAAGATCTTGCCCACGTTGGTGCGCGGTAGATCATCACGGAATTCCACATAACGCGGCACCTTGTACCCCGTCAGTTGCGTGCGGCAGTGGGCGATCAGCGCCTCGGCGGTCAGATGAGGATCCTTGCGGATCACATACAGCTTCACCGCTTCGCCCGCGCGCTCGTCCGGCACGCCCACCGCAGCCACTTCACGCACGCCAGGGTGCAACGCCGCGGCGTCTTCGACCTCGTTGGGATATACGTTGAAGCCCGACACCAGGATCATGTCCTTCTTGCGGTCGACCAGAAACACATAGCCGTCTTCATCCACGTAGCCAATATCGCCCGTGCGCAGGAAACCGTCCGCGTACATCACCAGCGCGGTTTCGTCGGGCCGGTTCCAATAGCCCTGTGTGACCTGGGGGCCGCGCACGCAGATCTCGCCGTTCTCGCCGATGCCTTGTTCCACGCCATCATCGTCGCGGATGGAGATTTCCGTCGACGGTATCGGCAAGCCGATCGATCCGGTGAAGACCTTGACGTCCAGCGGATTGAGGGTGACGGCAGGCGAGGTCTCGGTCAGGCCATAGGCTTGTGCCAGCGATTTGCCGGTGACGGCACGCCAGCGGTCGGCCACCGCGCGTTGCACCGCCATGCCGCCGCCCATCGTCAGCCGCAGTTGCGAAAAATCCAGCTTGGCGAAGTCGGGGTGGTTGAGCAGGGCGTTGAACAAGGTGTTGACCCCAGTGAAGCAGGAAAACGGCACCTTGCTCATTTCTTTGATCAAACCAGGAATGTCGCGCGGATTGATGATCAGCAGGTTGCTGGCGCCGATTTTCATGAAGGTCAGGCAGTTCGCCGTCAGCGCGAAGATGTGATAGAGCGGCAGGGCCGTCACGATGCACTCTTTTCCTTCCGTGACCAGCGGCTTGATCCAGGCGTGGGCCTGGCTAAGATTGGCCACCAGGTTGCCATGCGAGAGCATCGCGGCCTTGGCCACGCCTGTCGTGCCACCGGTGTATTGCAGGCAAGCCAGGTCGCGCTGGTCCAGCGCCACCTCGGTGAAGGGCGCGTTGCGGCCAGCGCGCAGCGCTGCCCCCAGGCGGACGGCGCCGGGCAGCGACCACGCGGGCACCATGCGCTTGACGCGGCGGACCACGAAGTCGACGAACGCGCCTTTGACGGGGCGAAGCATCTCGCCAATCGAGGTCACCAGTACGCGCTCGATCGACGTCCGGGGCAGGGCCTTTTGCAGCGTCGCCGCGAAGTTGTCGGCCACGACGATGGCGCGGGCACCCGAGTCGGCCAACTGGTGCTCAAGCTCGTGCGCGGTATAGAGCGGATTGCAGTTGACGATGATGCAGCCGGCGCGCAGGGCGCCGAACAGGCAGACCGGATATTGCAGCAGATTGGGCATCATCAGCGCGATGCGGTCGCCTTTGCCTAATCCGTTGGCGTGCAGCCAGGCGGCGAAGTCGCGTGTCAGCGCGTCCAGTTCGGCATAGCTGATGGACCTTCCCATGCTGATGTAGGCCGTCTTGTCGGCGTACCGGCGGCAGCTGTCCCGGACGATCGAGACCAGCGTTGTCACGCCGTCCATCTCGATGTCCGCGGGAACGCCTGCGGGATAGCTCTTGTGCCAGATTCGTTCCATTGTGGTGGGATTCCGCCTAGTTGCCCAAGAGGGCTTTCTTCAAGGAGGCCTGCGCGGGGTTCTCGCCCAGCCAGACGCGCAGCAAGGCACGCGCGAAATCGGGGCTGTCGATGCGGCCCCGTTGCTTGCCGTTGCCCGTGAGCGTGACACCACGAGCGTCGAAATCCAGATCGATCACGTCGCCCGTCTTGGCGGTGCCGATCTCGGCCATCATGCGGGATAAACGGTCAGCCGGCGCTTTCAGCGCGGCAAGCTCTTGCTTGGGTGTATTGTCGCGCAAACCTTCCTGCAAAGCGTCGTCCAGGCTTTTGCTGTCCACATCGCGCAGCAATTGCAGGCGGACGCGGCGTGGCTCCGTACTGTTGACCACCATGGCGGCATCACTGCTTTTGGTGGTGGCGTACAGCGCGGCGACGTAGACCTTCACGACGAACTTTGTTCGCAGTCCGGCGCCATTGAGCACCAGCGCGTGACCACCTTCGGACAGCTGTTCCGGCACGCGCACACCCGCGATCTCCATGTCGGCGGCAAGGGCAGGCGGGCCTGCCAGGCTGGCGGCAAGAATAAGACTCAGGGCGGCGGATCGCCCTCCAGAGATTCGATGCATGGGTCTCCTCCTGTGTTCTTTCGCTTGTAGAACTTCTTGTCGGCGATATAGATCGTGCGTTCCACGACGGCATAGACCACGCCGTCCTTGTCCTTCAATTCCACGGTGTACGTGCGGGTCGTTTCGTGGTCCCGTGCGAGGATGCGGCGGATGTCCGCGATCTCGCCGGGCGGCAGCCGGAAATCCACATACAAGGTCGTGTAGGCAGGCTTGCGGTAGCGGATCGACGCCGCCTTGTCCCACACGATGTGGTCCGCGCCCAGCGCGGACATCAGCATCGTGGGGTGGGCGCCGTCCGTCACGGCGAACAGCGACCCGCCATACATCGAACCAACGATATTTCGCGTGCGTCTTAGCAAGGGCAGCTTGATGCGGATGTGCTGGAAGTCCGGGGATACGTGCAACACCCGGCCGCCCGTGGCGCGAAACGCCGGGTGCAGGTTGAATCCCACCCGCATCAGGCGCGCGCGCCATGTCGGCGACAGGTTCTTGAACCAATAGGGCTTCACGCTTTTTGCCTTTGCTTGCGGTTACCTGGCGGCCGACTCGTGCATCACATCGCTTCAAACAGGCCGGCCGCGCCCATGCCGGTGCCGATGCACATGGTGACCAGCCCGTACTTGCCGCCCGTGCGGCGCAGACCGTGCGTGATCGTGGCGGTGCGGATCGCGCCGGTTGCGCCCAGCGGGTGGCCCAGCGCGATGGCGCCGCCCAAGGGGTTGATCTTGGTCGGGTCCAGTTTCAGATCGCGGATCACGGCCAGCGATTGGGCGGCGAAGGCTTCGTTCAGTTCGATCCAATCCAGCGCGTCTTGCGTGATGCCCGCGCGGCTCAGTACCTTGGGAATGGCGGCGATGGGGCCGATGCCCATCACTTCGGGCGGCACCCCGGCAACCGAGAAGCTCACAAAGCGCGCCAGCGGGCTCAGGTTGAGTTCGCGCAGCACGCGGTCGGACACCAGGACCACGGCGGCCGCGCCGTCGGACATTTGCGAGCTATTGCCGGCGGTGACGCTGCCGCGCGCCGCGAATACCGGGCGCAGGCGGGCCAACGCTTCCGCGCTGCTGTCGGGGCGGGGGCCTTCATCGACCTCGACCAGGCGGCGCACCTCGCGCACGGCGCCGGTGGCGCCATCGGGCAGGTGCGACACCACTTCAAACGGCGTGGTCTCGGCACGGAAGTGGCCGGCAGCGATGGCGGCGACGGCTTTTTGGTGCGAAGCCAATGCAAAGGCATCCTGATCCTCGCGCGAGACCTTCCAGCGTTCGGCAACCTTTTCGCCGGTCAGGCCCATGCCGAAGGCGATGCCAATATTCTCTTCGTGGGCGAAGATCTTGGGGTTCAACGACACCTTGTTGCCCATGATCTGCGGCATGGCGCTCATGGATTCGGTGCCCGCGCCGATCATGATGTCGGCCTCGCCCATGCGGATGCGGGCGGCGGCGTCCGCCACCGCCTGCAAGCCAGACGCGCAGAAGCGGTTGACGGTGACGCCGGCCACGCTTTGCGGCAGGCCGGCCAGCAACAGGCCGATGCGCGCCACGTTCATGCCTTGCTCGGCTTCCGGCATGGCGCAGCCGGCAATCACGTCTTCGATGCGCGCGTGGTCCAGCCCGGGCACCTGAGCCAGCACGCCGTTCAGTGCGGCAGCCAGCATGTCGTCTGGGCGCGTCGTGATGTAGGCGCCGTTGCGCTTGCCCACCGGCAAGCGCGTGGCGGCGACGATGTAAGCGTCTTGAATCTGCTTGGTCATGATCGTGTCCTTAGTTGCGCAACGGCTTGCCGGTTTCCAGCGTGTGACGGATGCGGGCCTGGGTTTCAGGCGTGCGCAGGAGCGCGACGAATTCGCGGCGCTCCACCGCCAACAGCCATTCCTCGTCAACCTTCGTGCCGGTGTCGACTTCGCCTCCGCACAGGGCCACGGCGGCGCTGCGCGCCACGCGGTAGTCATGCGCGCTGATCATGCCGCCCTCGCGCATGTTCACCAACACCATCTCGAAGTTGGCGATGCCGTTGCGGCCGGCGACCGGAATGTTCGCCAGGCGAGGCGGCGGCTGATAACCGGCCTGAGCCGCGGCGCGCGCCTGACCGATGGCGACGAACAGCAACTCGTCGGGGTGGAACAGCACAACGTCGTGCTCGCGGGCGAAGCCCGTGTCGATGGCTTCCAGCGCGCTCTTGGCGACCTGCGCCGTGGCGATGGTCTGAAAGATGGGTTGCAGGTAGGGGAAGACCTCGCCCGGGGTGGCCGTCTTGGCCGCCAACGCGGCGGCGCGTCCGGCGAACTCCTTGCTGCCGCCACCGGCCGGGATCAGGCCGACGCCCGCTTCCACCAAGCCGATATAGCTTTCCAGCGCCAGGACGCGGTGCGAGGCATGCATCAGGAATTCGCAGCCACCGCCCAGCGCCATGCCCTGCACGGCAGCCACGGTGGGAATCTGCGCGTACTTGAACGACTGGGACGCACGCTGGAATTTCTCGACCATGGCCTCCAGCATGTCCCATTGGCCAGCCGCGCAGGCCTCGACCACTTGTTGCAGGTTGGCGCCCACCGCGAAAGGCGGTTCGTGCCAGATCACCAGGCCGTCGAACTCGCGTTCCGCTTTCGTGACGGCCTGCAACACGCCTTCCAGTACCTCGCCGCCCAGGGTGTGGTTCTTGGACGTGACCGACAGGATGGCGATGCCGGCATCCACGTCGGGCAGATTCCAGAGGCGCACGCCTTCGTTTTCCCAGACCGTGACGCCACGGTCATCGGCCCCTTCACCGAACACGCGCTCCGGGAACAACTGGCGCTGGTACACCGGCAATGCCGAACGCGGATGCAACTGGCCGGTGCGTGCGGAATACGAGCCTTCCGGCGTGTGCACGCCTTGGCGGCCGGGTTCCAGTGCCCAGGCGGGCAGGGGAGCGTCGCTCATGGCGCGGCCCGCGGCAATGTCCTCGGCGACGGCGGCGGCAATCGCCTGCCAGCCGGCGGCTTGCCAGGTCTCGAACGGGCCTTGCGACCAGCCGAAGCCCCAGCGCATGGCCAGGTCCAGGTCGCGTGCGTTGTCGGCCACGTGCTCAAGCTGCACGGCGCTGTAGTGGAAGATGTCGCGGAACAGGCTCCACAGGAACTGCGCCTGCGGATGGTCGCTTGCGCGCAGCGCGGCAAAGCGCTTGGCCGGATCGCGTTCCTTCAGCAGCGCGGCAACGTCGTCCGCCAGCTTGCCGGCACTGGGCACGTAGTCTTGCGCTTTCAGGTCCAGCACCAGAATGTCGCGGCCTTGCTTGCGGTAGACGCCGGCACCGGTCTTCTGGCCCAGCGCGCCTTTCTGAATCAGTGCGGACAGCCACTGCGGCAGCTGGAAATAGCGGTGCCAGGGGTCGTCGGGCAGGTTCTTTTCCATGGTGCCGACCACGTGGGCCAGCGTGTCCAGCCCGACCACGTCGGCGGTGCGGTAGGTGGCGCTCTTGGGGCGGCCGATCTTCGGGCCGGTCAGCGCGTCGACCTCGTCAAAGCCCAGTCCCAGGCGCGCGGTATGGTGCATGGCGGCCAGGATCGAGAACACGCCGATGCGGTTGGCGACGAAGTTGGGCGTGTCCAGGGCACGGACCACGCCTTTGCCCAACGTGGACGTCAGCCAGGTTTCCAGCTGGTCCAGCACGGACGCCTGCGTATGGGACGTGGCGATGATTTCCACCAACCGCATGTAGCGCGGCGGATTGAAGAAATGGATGCCGCAGAAGCGGTCGCGCAAGCTTGCGGGCAGGGCATTGGCCAGCGCGTCGATCGACAGGCCGGACGTGTTCGAGGCAATGATGGCGTTGGGCGACACATGGGGCGCGATGCGCTCGTACAGTGCCGTCTTCCAGTCCATGCGTTCGGCGATCGCTTCGATGACCAGGTCGCAGCCGCGCAGCGCGTCCAGGTGGTCGTCGTAGTTCGCGGGGGTGATCAGGGCAATGCGGGCGGCGCCGGCCAGCGGCGCGGGTTCCAGCTTTTTCAGGCCGGCCAGTGCCTTCTTGACGATGCCGTTGCGGTCACCTTCGGCGGCGGCCAGGTCGAATAGCGTGACCGGCACGCCGGCATTGGCCAGGTGGGCGGCGATCTGCGCGCCCATGACGCCGGCACCCAGGACGGCAACGTGTTTGACGACGAACTTGCTCAAGGGATTCTCCTGGAAAAGCGGGCGAGTGGCACCGCGCCACCCGCCCGCGCAAGGCTAGAAGCGGGACGACAATTGCAGGCCGAAGATGTGGCCGCTGCTGTCATAGGTGCCCGCGACGCGGCCCTTGGATAGCTGGCTGCCGGACGTGGTGTCGATGTCCGTCTTGCGCAGGTACAGATAGGTATAGCCCAGATCCAGCGTGGTGCTCTTGGTGGCCTGCCATTGCACGCCCGTCGAGAACCAGTAGCGGTCGTTGTCGGGCAGCGAGGTCGGGCGGTCGGCTTCCTTGTGGACCGGGGACTGGTCGTAGGCCAGGCCGAACTTCCACTTCCAGTCGGGGGCGAACTTATAGTTCGCGCCCACGGCGACGCGCCAGGTGTCGCGGAAGTTCAGCGGCAGGTCGTCGTCGCGCGCGCCGGCGCCGGAGTTGCGGATCTTCAGGTCGGGGATGCTGCTCCAGCCCGTCCACGATACATCGCCCAGCAGTTCCCAGCGCTCGTTCAATTGGTGCGCCGCGCTAAGGATCAGCGAATCGGGCAGGTCGACCGAGGCCTTGGCGTCGAAGGACACCGACTGCTTGGTGGGGCCGATGCTGGTGATGTCGGTGTCGCCCTTGGCCGTGTGCTTGATCTTCGAGCGGTACGACAGGCCGATACGGGTGTCTTCGGTGGGTTGAAGCATGAAGCCGACGTTCCAGCCCCAGGCATCGCCCTTCAGGTTCAGGTCCGCATCGCCGTTGGTGGCGACAGGCAGGCCGGCGATTGGCACCACCGTCTTTTTCTTGTAGTTGGCGTCGATGTGCTGCCAGTTCACGCCAAAGCCCATCGAGAACTTGTCGTTGACCTTGTAGGCGATCGACGGGTTCACGTTGATGGTCTTGATCTCGAATTTGTTGGAATGGTATTGGCCCACCCAACCATCGTCGTATTCGGTCATCAGGCCGAAGGGGGCGCCCACGCCCAGGCCGATGTACCACTGCTCATTCAATTGCCAGGAGGCATACAGGTTGGGTACGACCCCGAGGTTGCCGGCGTCGCCGCCGTTGCCGCCAGTGGGGACCGATCCGTTCAGGCCCGAACCGGGCAGCCCGGGCACGCTGGGATTGCGGCTGTTGCCGTTGTCCGAGAATTTGAACGATGGTTTGATCAGGTTGACGCCGCCCGAAAAGTTGACGCCGGGCAGATATGTCATGCCTGCCGGGTTGTAGTAGATGATGCTGGCGTTTTCCGGGTTGGCCGCCGAGCCTGCATAGGCGTTGCCCAAGCCACTGGCGTTCTGCTCCAAGAGCTGAAAGCCGGCGGCATAGGACGTTGCGGATGCGCCCAGGCCGACCACAATGGCCGACAAGGTGCTCAGGGACAATGAACGTCTGCGCATGGTACTGCCTCCTCGAGTTGGATGTATGTCTCTATGGCACTGCCGGTCCTCTTGTCGGGCCGGTCTACTTGGCATGAGCCGTTTTACTTCCGTGCTACGCATTGCTACCTTGGTAATGCAAGGGTCCGCCCGTGAATGGCGCGAAACCCGTTCCGAAAATCACACCGGCATCGGCCAGATCGGCGTCGGCAACGACGCCGGCCTCCACGCGCTGCCGGGTGGCGTCCACCAACGGTTGGATCAAGCGCTGCGCCAGGCCGGCGGGCGCGGCGGCGGGGCTGCCTGCGCTTTGCTTGACCGGTTTGCCGTCGCGCCAGGTGTAGAAGCCCCTGCCGCTTTTCTTGCCGAGATCGCCGCGCGCCAGCCGTTCGGCCAGGCAGCGCGGAGGCTCGGCGCCGCCTGCCAGCTCCTCGCCGGCCGCGCGCGCGATGTCCAGCCCCACGGTATCGGCCAATTCCAGCGGCCCCATCGGCATGCCGAACGCCACCATCGCGGCGTCAACGGTTTCAGGCGCGATGCCGTCGTCCACGCTGCGCATGGCTTGCAGCATGTAGGGCGCCAGCACGGCGTTCACGAGGAAGCCGGGCGCGCTCTTGACGGGCAGTGCCAGCTTGTCGATCTGGCCGACGAAGGCGCAGGCACGAGCCAAGGCATCGCCGGTATCGCCCTCGGCGTGCACCACTTCCACCAGGGGCATCTTGGCCACCGGGTTGAAGAAATGGATGCCGATCAGCCGTTCGGGGCGTGTCAAGCCGGCACGCAGCGTTTCCAGCGACAGGCTGGAGGTATTGGTGGCCAGCAGCGCGCCGGGTTTCAGGCGCGGCTCAAGCGACCGATACAGCGCACGCTTGGCCTCGGGTTGCTCGCTGATGGCCTCGATCACGATGTCCGCCAGCGGCACGCCGTTGCCCGCCGGGTCGGGGATCAGCCGGTCGAACGCCGCGCGCGCCAGGCGGGGATCTTTCAGGCGGCGTGCATAGAGCGTTGCCGCGCGTTGAATGGCGGGCGCGATGCGTGTCATGTCTTGGTCCTGCAATGTCACCGTCATGCCCTTCAATGCGCACCACGCCGCGATATCGCCGCCCATGACGCCAGCACCGACCACGTGGACGTGCTTGGCAGGGCTGATCCCGATCTGCTTGCCATTGGCCTTCAGGCGTTCCTGCAAGCGGAACACGCGCAACAGGTTGCGGGCGCGGTTGGCCACGATGGATTTCAGCGGCCAGTGGTTGGCCAACGCGCCCAGCCCGCGCGCGCGGCGCGCAGGCTGCTTGGACAGCACCAGCTGGCGGGCAGCGGCCAGCAGCAGGCGGGGAGGCACGCGGGCGTCCGCCAGACCCAGCGCGGCGGCGCGGCGCGCATCCGCGCCACGGCCGGTCAGCATCATGTCCAGTGCGGCGGGGGCGCCGATCACCTGAGGCAAGCGCAGCATGCCGCCCCAGCCCGGGAAGATGCCCAGCATGACCTCGGGCAGCGCCAGCGACGTGCCGGGCTGGTCGGCGACCAGCCGGTAGCGGCAGGCCAGGGCCAGTTCCAGTCCGCCGCCCAGGCAATGGCCCTGGATCAGCGCCAGCGTGGGATAGCGCACCGCAGCCAATCGCTTGAACAGATTCCATCCGCGGGCGACCAGCGCGCGCGCTTGCTCGGGCGTGTCCAGGCTGGCGAATTCATTCACGTCAGCGCCGACGATGAAGCCCGTTGCCTTGCCGGATTGGATGATCAGGCCCTTGGGCAGCGCGGCGTCCAGCGCGTCCAGCACCACGGCAAGTTCGGTCATGGTGTCAGCCGACAGGGCATTGACGGCGCTGCCTGCTCGGTCGAACGTCAGCCAGGCGAGGCCATCGGCGTCGCGCTCCAGGCGCCAGTGTGAAAGCGTGTCCAGTGTCGTCATGGCTGGTCCTCGTCCAGGGTTTCGACCAGCATCGCGCCGCCTTGGCCGCCGCCGATGCAAATGGCCGCCATGCCGCGCTTGGCGCCGCGACGCTTCAGGGCGTCAAGCAGATGCAGCACGATGCGGGCGCCGGAAGCGCCCACGGGATGTCCGATCGCTATTGCGCCGCCATCCACGTTGAGCTTGGCCGGGTCGAGAGATCCCCATGCTGGCGTACCGAAGTGCTCTTGGCAATAGGCGTCGTCGCGCCATGCTGCCAGGCAGCCTAGCACTTGGGCCGCGAAGGCCTCGTTGATTTCCCACAAGTCCAGGTCATTCAAGCCCAGACCGTGGCGTTGCAGGATGGGAGTGGCCGCATGCACGGGGCCCAGGCCCATCTGCGCCGGGTCCAGACCCGCCCATTGGCTGTCGACGATACGGCCCAGCGGGCGCAAATTCCATTTGGCCACGGCCTCTTCAGAGGCCAGCACCAGCATGGCCGCGCCGTCGGTCACTTGCGAGCTGTTGCCGGCGGTGATGTTGCCCCAGGGCTTGTCGAACACGGGCTTGAGCTTGGCCAGCTTTTCGGGCGTGGAGTCTTCCCGCACGCCGTCATCATCGGGGTACAGCTTGCCCTGCGTATCGATCAGCGGCGTGATCTCGGTCATGGCGCCCGCCGCGCGCGCGGCCAGCGCGCGTTGGTGGCTGCTGGCGGAATAAGCGTCCATGGCCGCGCGGTCGATACCGAAACGGGTGGCGATGTTCTCAGCGGTCTGGCCCATCGACAGGCCCACGACCGGATCGGTCAGGCCTTTCAGCAGGCCGATGACGGGCGCCAGGCTCTTCAGCTTGAAGCGGCGCAACGCGGCCAGCTTGGCGCCCGCGCCGCGTGCCGCGTACCAGCCCGCCAACCAGCGCACCATGTCGTCCGAGAACAACACTGGCGCGCGCGACAGCGCATCCGTGCCGCCGGCCAGCACCAGTTGAGAACGGCCGGACTGAATGTTGGCGATGCCGGAATCCAAGGCTTGCATGCCCGATGCGCAATTACGCATCACCGTCCAGCCGGGCACCTTGTTGCCGCAACCCAGGCGCAATGCAATGACGCGACCGATGTTGACTTCTTCGGGCGACGGCGCGGCGCAACCCACAATGACCTCGTCCAGGTCCGTGGGTGAAAAAGGCTGGCGCAGCAGCAGGCCGCGGCCGGCCTGTACGGCCAGATCGCCTGCCGAGAACGGGCCGGGCCCGGTGCGCGCCTTCAAGAAGGGCGTGCGGGCGCCGTCGACGACGTAAACCGGTTTGAATGCCATCCGTTCCCTCTCTTATGCGACCTTGCGCTCGGCGGTGGGATGGACTGCGTCCGACGCACAGAGATCAAAGGGGAAATCATCCACTTTCACGACGGTATCGCGCAAGCTATTGCGGCGTTTCACCACCGCATATTCTTCGGCGGTGATGCCGCCGACGGCGTAGACGGCATCGGCGATGTCGCGCACGTTGGCCTGCGGATTGCCTTCCAGCCCGCCGCGTTTTTCCAGTTCGCGAATCTTGGCTTCAATGGGTTCGGCCTCAAGCGTGGCAGCCAGCGCTTGCTCGATGGCGCCCACGGGTTCGTCGGCGCTGGCGGGCAGGTGGCAGCCTGCGGTCAGGCGGTCACGGGTGGCGCTGGGATTGATCAGCAACCGCGCCACGTCCTGGCCAAGCTGGTCGGACGGCAGTGATTGCGTGCGGCCCCAGGGGAAGATGATGCGCGCAAGGCACCAGGCCACGAAGCGATTGGGATAGTTCTCCAATACACCGTCGAAGGCTTCCTGCAACTTGAACAGCGCGTCTTGAATCGACCAGTGCGCAAGCGGCGCGTCGGCGGCCTGGCGGCCTTCATCCTCAAAGCGCTTGAGCGTGGTGCTGATCAGGTACATCTGCGACAGCACGTCGCCCAGCCGCGCCGACAGGCGCTCGCGGCGCTTCAGGCTGCCGCCCAGCACCAGCATCGAGGTGTCGGCAAGCAAGGCGAAGGCGGCAGAGTAGCGGCTGACCAATTGGTAGTACCGCTTCATGTCAGGCGCTACGTCGGCGTTCACGCCAACGTAGCGTGCGCCGGTCAGCGCGGTGCCCAGCGCACGCAGTTTGTTCTTCGCGACAAAACCCACATGGCCCCAGAAGGCGCGGTCGAAGTCGGTCAGGCCTTGCTGGCGATCCGCCGATTGCGCGGCCTGCATCTCGGCCAGCACATACGGATGGCAGCGGATCGCGCCTTGACCGAAGATGATCAGGCTGCGCGTCAGGATGTTGGCGCCTTCCACGGTGATGCCGATGGGAATCTGCTGATACGCACGTCCCAGGAAATTGTTGGGGCCCAGGCAGATGCCTTTGCCGCCGATCACATCCATGCCGTCGTTGACGACCTGGCGCGCACGTTCGGTCACGTGGTATTTGACGATCGCGGACACGACCGAAGGCTTTTCACCCAGGTCCACCGCGCCCGCCGTCATGCTGCGGGCCGCATCCATCATGTAGGTGTGGCCGCCGATGCGCGCCAGCGCCTCTTCGACGCCTTCAAACTTGCCGACCGGCATGCGGAACTGACTGCGCACGCGGGCATAGCCGCCCACGGCGCGGGCGGTCAGCTTGGACATGCCGGTGTTGGACGAGGGCAGCGAAATCGAGCGGCCGGCGGCCAGGCATTCCATCAGCATGCGCCAGCCCTGGCCTGCCATCGGGGGGCCGCCGATGATGAAATCCAGCGGCATGAAAACGTCGGTGCCGCGCGTGGGCCCGTTCATGAACATCGCATTCAGCGGGAAATGGCGGCGGCCCGTATCCACGCCAGGGTGGTCGTGGGGCACCAGCGCGCACGTGATGCCCAGGTCTTTCTTGCCGCCCAGCAAGCCTTCCGGGTCATACAGGCGAAACGCCAGGCCCAGCAAGGTGCAGACGGGGGCAAGCGTGATGTAGCGCTTGTCCCAGGTGACTCGCATGCCGATCACTTCGCGGCCTTGCCATTCACCCTTGCAGACGATGCCGCTATCGGGAATGGCCGCCGCATCCGATCCGGCCCAGGGGCTGGTCAACGCGAAGGCGGGTACCTCTTCGCCGCGCGCCAGGCGGGGCAGGTAGTGGTTCTTTTGTTCGTCGGTGCCGTAGTGCAGCAGCAGTTCGGCGGGGCCGAGTGAATTGGGCACCATGACCGACACGGCCAGTGCGGACGAGCGCGTGGACAGCTTGGTCACGATCTCGGAGTGCGCGTACGCCGAGAACGCCAGGCCGCCGTATTCCTTGGGGATGATCATGCCCAGGAAGCCCTGGGTCTTCAGGAAGTTCCAGACTTCCGCGGGCAGGTCGTAACGCTCTTGCGTGACGCTCCAGTCGTTGACCATGCGGCAGGCTTCTTCGGCCTGGTTGTCCAGGAAGTGCTGCTCCGCGTCGGTCAGGCGCGGGCGCGGGTAGGCCAGCAGGCGGCTCCAGTCGGGCCGGCCACGAAACAGTTCGCCTTCCCACCACACCGTGCCTGCCTCCAGCGCATCGCGCTCGGTGTCCGACATCTGCGGCAGCACTTTCCGGTACAGGTTGAAGATCGGCGCCGACAACAGTGCCCGACGGAGGGGGCGCACGCCCAGCACAAGGGCGGCAAGGAGCGCGATGACGACCAGCGCGAAGAGGACTGCGTTCATTTCTTTGTCTCCGTATGGGTTCTGTTCTGGCTGCCTGTCCGGGGGGCGGGCTACGTGCTGGCCACGGGCGGTAGCGGCGCGCGCAGGCCGCCCAGCAGGAAGCTCATCAGCCGGGGCAGCAGCAGGTCGGGGTTGTCGGGTTGCTCGGCTTCGTCCAGCGTCCATCCCGTGACAGACCGCAGCAGGTCGGTGCCGATGATGGCGTAGGACGTCGCGCCCAGCATGAATTGGAAGCGCCACACGATCTCGGCCTTGGGCACATCGGGCAGCGCGGCAAACAGGGCGTTGCGATAACGCTCCAGCACGTCGGCGTATTCCTCCGCGAATAGCGCGCGGATGAAGTCGGACGGGTCGGTCATGGTGCGTTCAAGCAGGGGCAGGAAGGTGCTTCCCGCCTGAGCCGGATCGGCGGCCAGGCGCAGCAGCGTGCCGAAGAAGGCGTCCACAATCTGCGACGCCTTCAGGGGCTTGCCGCCGGATTGCGCCTCGAGTTCATCCAACAGGCGCAGACGCTCGCGATTCAGGACTTCCAGGCGCCGTTTGAGCACCGCCTGCACGAGTGACTCTTTGGATCCGAAGTGATAGTTCACCGACGCAAGGTTCACGCCGGCCGCGCCGGTGATCTGTCGCATCGACGTGCCGTCATGACCTTGTTGCGCAAATAGCGCTTCGGCCGTGTCCAGGATGGATTCGCGAGTGTTTGTGGTTCTGATTTCTTGCATAAGGTTGAATTCAAACGTTTGTTTAAAAACATTATGCGTGAGGGAAAGAGGAGAAGCGAGCCTCGGCTATCCCCAATAGGGTTTACCCGTAACGGCTTTTTGCTCCGGTTGATTTGCACCTTTTGGGTATTGAGGCACCGGGGCAGCTAGACCAGATGGACGAGGCTGCCCGCGCGATCGGACGGCACAGGCCTGGATCCCTGGGCGGGTAGCTGATCCGTTTGTCCTCGTACAGCCGACCTAGGATGAATGTGGTCTGGAAGATGCGCCCAAAACGCCGCAGTATCAGCGCGAGGACTTGAACATGTTGCATCGGTGGCGACTCGCGGCGCGGGCTCGTTTGCCAAACCGCTGCGGCCCGTGCGCCCTGACACAGGAGCAGGACAAATGAAGACCTATCGAGTGGGACTGCTGGTTGATGGGTATGAGCAACCCGGCTGGATGCATGAGATGGTGGACTGGTTGATTCATAGCCAAGACTTCGGTCTGTCCGCCTTACTGGTGATGAGCGCGGAAAGCACCGGTAAAGCGCCGAGGCTGGGCGTGAAGGCATTTTTTGGCACCCTGTCGCGCTTCGAGGCGCGACTGCTGCCGGCCAAGCAACGCCAGATGCTGGCAGCCTGCCGCGATATGCGGCAAAGCATGCCGCCTGGCTTGCCCGTCTTGGCGCTGGCGCCGGGGCAACCTGCCGATGGCGGCGAGGACGTGGTGGCTGCGTTGGGTCTGGATCTGGTGATCACGCTGGGCGCGTCGTCGGCGACACGCTCGCAGATGATGGGATGGGCGCGGCTGGGCGTATGGCAGTTGAGCTATTCGGATATCGCCGTGTCGACCAGCCGCTACGCGGGTTTTTGGGAGGTATATCAGCGCGAGGACCACACCACGGTGAAACTCTGGCGCGTTGGCCCGGAAGCGGATCAGGATGAATTGCTGGACCAGCGCAGTTTCAACACGGAACTGTTCTGGTTGAAGAACCAGGCGCGCGCCTTCAGTCTGGGGAATTTCATGCTCTACGACGCGCTACAGGCGCTGGCCCGCGCCCAGCAAGCCGTGACAGCCCCCGAGATGCAGATCATGAGCGGGCCTCGGCGCACCGACCCCGTGGAATGGGATAGCGCAGCCTATATCGCACGCCAGGCCTGGTTAATATCGGATTTGATTGTGCGCCGCATCATGAAACGCAATGTTCGATGGCGGATTGGTATGTTTCCGTCATCCCGGCAGCAGGCCGTGATTTCCGATGCGATGGTCCTGCAACCGCCCAAGGGTCGTTTCTTTGCAGATCCGTTTGTTTATACCCACGAAAAAAAACCATATATTTTTTTCGAGGATTACGATTTTACTTCCCGCAAGGGGACGATCTCGGTTGCGACATACTCCGACGGGGCTTTCCGGCTGTTGGGCACTGCCCTGAACCTGCCATATCATTTATCGTTTCCGTATATATTTGAGCACGATGGCGTGACATACATGGTGCCGGAAACGTGCGGAAATCGAAGTATTGAGTTATGGAAATGCACGGAATTTCCGCTTAAATGGGAGCTGGATGTCACTTTGATGACGAATATATCTGCCGTGGATACGATTATTTTCAAGCACGGTGAATATTGGTGGTTATTAACAAATATCGACAGAACGGATGGTCAAAGCCATTGTGATGAACTGTTCGCGTTTTTTTCGGACTCCCCCCGTTCCACGGTCTGGACGCCGCATGCGTGCAACCCCATCGTGCGCAATCCGATGCGTGCCCGCAACGCTGGAATCGTTGTCTCTCCTAGCGGAGAGGTGATCCGCTGCGCCCAGTACCAGGGCTTCTGCCATTACGGAAAAGGCGTGTCGCTGAACCGGATCGAGGAGCTTTCGCCGTCCACCTACGTGGAAACGGATGGCGAAATTCATTACGCAAGCTTTTTGGGCAAGCGTCATGCTTCAATGCACCATTGGCATCATCAAGGGGGCCATACGGTATTTGACTTCGCCTATATGGAGTAAATGATGCATTGGGCACAAAAATTAAAATGTTACCCATATTTCGATTGCAAGGTTTCCGCACGGGCATGATGTGTCCGCGGAAACATATCGTCAGATTGTTCATCAAAGATCCGTCATTCGTACCGCGGCGGGGGCGAGCCCTGGCGCGGTTTTTTTTTGACGGATTCGGGACTCAACCCCCGTCGTTTGGGCGCCTCCTCATCGTGAGGAAAGAAGGGAATCCCATAGGGAACGAAAGGAATCTAAGTAATAACCCTAGCGTCAAAAAGGCGGAGAGACTCATCTCATCCGTATTTACGAGAGTGATTAAGGCTAACGAATGATTTCTGTTTTTGTCGGATTATATCGCCCTGAAACGTCTTGATTTTGAGAGTTTCGGACCATAAGATGGGTTCATGCCATCCGTTATGTTGGCTACCAAAGTTGCCCAGCCCAAACGCCCCGGTCCAGCTTCATTAGATATTCCGGGAGAGTGCGGACCACCCACCGCGGGGTTGGAAAAAAAATAGTCTTCAGCACAGCGAAGATCCCTTCTAGGCCCGTCGTAAAACCGGGAGGACACCATGGCCAAGATGGTCCTGATTGAAGCCCATCCGCTATTGCGGTTGGGGTTGTGGCAGATACTTAGCAAGTTGGACGATGTGTGGGAAATCGAGGGGATGGGCCTGGCGGACTTGTCCAAGGCCGACGGCGCGCACGCGGGCGCCGATCTTCTGATCTACGGGTTGCCGGTGGATACCGACGAAGCATGGAGTGCATTGCACGAGATACAGCGTGTGCTCACCCCCAAGCGGATTCTGCTTTTGACCGACGTGATGCCGCTGCCCATGCCGGTGCAAGGGTTGCCCGGTGCAAGCGTGTATGGCTGCTTGATGAAGACCGCCTCGGTCGAGATTCTTGAAGCGGCGATACGCCTGGTCATGGCGGGCGGGCAGTGTTTTCCCAGCGAGCAGGCATTGCAAGCGCCGGCGGCTACGGTCTGCGCCTTGCCGTCTCGCGATGGCGAGGACGTCTCAGGGAAGGGCACGATGCCGGTCAGCGCCGGTGCGCAATTGCTTCAGATCACGCCGCGTCAGTACGAAGTCCTGGTGTTGCTGGCCAGGGGCTATCCGATCAAGACGGTCAGCCGGATGCTCAACATCTCGGTCGCGACCGCCAAGACGCACGCTTGCACGCTTTACCAGCGCCTGCATGTCAAGAACAAGGGCGAAGCGGTATACGCAGCGCTGCAACGCGGCGCGACCTTGGAATGGCATGAGCCCAATAGCAGGGACACGGATGCCGGGCAGCTCTTTGGGCGCAAGCTGGGGTAATAGCAGGTTGCGCTGCCTGCCCGGCAGCCTGGAACGCACAGGTTCCGTTGCTGCCGGGTTTTCATAGCCATCTTGGCTAAGGCGTAGATAGCAGTGTCCGCGAGCCTTCGGGACACGTCCTTCCTCCTCCAATCATCCTCCTGAACGAGATTCAGCGGACGTAGCCGCTGATAGCATGGGTTGTGTCCGCAAGCATGGGTTGAGAGCGCGAATCACAACGCCTCGCGATCAAAATCCAATAGCGCGGACGAGATTCCCGTTACGCCGGTGCGCCACCAGATCCTGCCTTTGCAGCGTGATGCGGCGACGTCGCGGGAACCGTGTATGGGCCATGCGTCACAAGGTTCTTCCCGGGATGACAACCGTACTGATCGAAGACTACGCTCTGCTTCGCGTCGCAATTCAGCATGTGCTGGAACGTGTTCGGAATGCCGACGACATCCTGGCCATTTCGCCAGCCCACTTGCTTAACATGTCCAGTTCCATCAACCGTCCAGTGGAACTTCTGGTCATCGGTTGCAGTGGCATGGCCGAGCAGGACATCGGGCTTATCTCCCAGTCGATGGCCTTCTTCATGCCCCGGCTGGTGTTGGTGCTGTACTCGGTGCTGGACCCGTCTGTCATGGCTATCTGCGCGCGAGCCAGCGTGGCGGGCTATCTGCCCAAGGCCTCCAGCCCGGATGCGCTGGCCGCCGCGGTCAGCCTGGTGATGGCCGGCGGCGAGTGCTATCCCCAGCCGGCGGGCCGACCTCACGGTGCGTCGCACGCGCCAGCCCAAGAACTACGCGAACTGACACAGCGGCAGGAAGAGATCCTGCAACTGCTGGTGCAAGGCAAGACGATGCGGGAGATCGGCCAGCAGGTCGGCATCTCCGTCGCCACGGTGAAGAGCCACGCGCGCACGCTGTATTGGAAGCTGAACGCGCGCAATCAGGCCGAGGCGGCCTATATCGCGGTGCAGATGGGATTGGTCAGAAGCGCCGGCATGCCTGTGCCTGGCAAGGCGGACAGCAGCTAGGGCTTAGCCGCGGCGGTCATCCGCGGGGACGACAGGGTTGCCCCGGGTCCCCACGATGGCCGCGAACTCGCGTTCGGCCGCGGCCAGTACCGCATCCACATGCAGATGGGTCAGTGCGTACTGGCGGGCTGCGGCCCCCAGCGTTTCGCGGGCCTGCGCATTGGCGCTCAGCGCACGTACGGCATCGGCCATGGCGACGGCATCCTCGGGGGGCGTGAGCAGTCCGCAATGGGCGACGACTTCAGCCAGTTCCGTGCCCGCCGCCGCGCCGCAAATGACGGGACGGCCGCTGGCCAGCATGCCGGTCAGCTTGGACGGCATCACCAGGTCCGCCGCGCCAGCGCGTTGTGGCAGCAGGTGAATGTCGGCGGTGTTCAGGAGCGCGCCCAGCCTGTTGGCCGGTTGCAGGTCCAGGAAGATGACGCGAGGCAGACCGTCGCAGGCGGCTTGCAGCGGCGCGCGCTCGGGGCCCTGGCCGCAGAACACGAACCATAGCCGGCTATCCGCGTTCAGTCGCCGCGCGACATCGGCCAGCGTTTGCAGGCCCTGCTTGCCGCCCATGTTGCCCGAATACAAGGCGACGATCGCGTCTGCCGGGATGCCGAGTTCGGCGCGGTAGTCGCCGCCGTCCGCATCGGGCGTGATGGCGTTGACATCGATCCAATTGGGCAACAGCACGGCGCGCTCGGGGGCCACGCCTTTGGCCAGTGCCAGATCCAGCATGCGGTGCGATATCGTCGACACGCGATCGAAACGGCGCATCAGCCAACTCTCGGCTCGCTTGACCAAGGCACGCATGCCAGCGCCCTTGAGCAGCCCCAGTTCAAATGCCGCGTCGACTTCGTAGTCCTGGATATGCAGCCAGGCGCGTGCGCCGCACAGGCGTGCGGTCAACCAGGCGGCGGGGGCGCAAAACAGCGCGGGTTCCACCACCAGGATCAGGTCCGGCCGGCCCGCGGCCGCGCGCAGCAGCGAGGGCAGGCTGGACACGGCGAAGCTGGCCAGGTGAATCAGGCGCTTGAGGCCCCCAGGGCGCGTCGGCACCCAAAGCGGCGCGCGGCGCACAGTGACGCCGCCCCGCTTTTCCTTGCGATAACGGCCTGCGCGGTAGCCATCGTGAACCTGCCATTGGGGGTAGTAGGGCGGGGCGGTCACGACGTTGACTTCGTGTCCGTGCGCGGCCAGCCATTCGGCCATTTCGGCGCTGTATTTGCCGATGCCCGTCAGTTCCGGCGCGTAGTTGATGCCATAGATCAGTATCTTCATTTCGACGTCGCCATGCGAGGGCGGACGGGCCGGCAAGGGTTGCCGTGACACACCATCGCGGGCGGCATGTTGCGAAATACTGAACTGCGCGCGCCCACCACGGCCTCGCGGCCAATGGTCACGCCCGGGCCGACGAATACATCCGTCGCCACCCAGGCGCCGTCCTCGATACGGACGGCGCGTTCGCGCAGGGGAAAATCCGCCTGCCCCGCGTCATGGTCGGCGGCACACAGATAGCTGCGCTGCGACACCACGGCATGCGCACCGATATGAATGGGGCCAAGGCTGTAGATCACGGCGTCGTCGCCAATCCAGGCGTAGTCGCCGATCTCCACCTTCCAGGGATAGGTGACGGTGGCCGTCGGCCGGATCAGCACCTTGCGGCCCACGCGCGCGCCGAAGCAGCGCAACAGCCAGCGGCGAAAGCCGTACGCCACCTGTGGTGACCATCGGAACAGCGTGCCCTGCACCATCCACCACACCTGCACCGTCAACGCGGAGCGGCCACGCTGGCCGGGGGCCAGCGCAAAGCGATCCAATTGCTGAAGTGCACTCATTTGGCGGCTCCTGCCACGGTGTCGGATTGCGGGTCGCTGGCTCGCGCTTGTCGCGCCTTTTGCAGCTCTTCGGTCTTGATGCGGATCTGCCAGTAGTACATGGCGCGCGCGACCGCGTAGTCATAGCCGGCCTTGCCATCCAGAAAGCCCAGGCGAAAGACGTAGGAGTGCAGGAACGAGATTGGCGCCTTGAAAGGCATGGCCTGGAAGATGCGCTTGAGCAACGCGCGCGCGCCGACGTTGGCTTCACGCGGGTCGTTCATCAACCCTTTGGTGCGCAGGTTGGCTTCCCAGTCCGAATAGCGGTTGTGCTTGTCGAAATAGTGGAACAGCGAATCGTGATCGTTGTGCACCATGCGTTGGCGCAGTGCAAAGGTCTCGCCCTGGACTTGCGGCTGATAGTGGCCTTCCACTTCCCACATATGGGCCACGTCCAGGTCGTCGTAGTCCAGGAAGCGCGACTGATCGCGCGCCAGCAGCGCCAACTTATAGACGCGGTGACCGTGTTCCAGCTTCTTGCCGCAGAACACGTAGTCGAACGGCACGAAGGCGCCGCCCGCGCCAGTGGCGAAGCGTGGCAGCACCTCACGGATCTCGGCGGCCAGCGCGGGCGTCATTTCCTCATCCGCGTCCACGTACAGCACCACCGGATGCGAGAACGGCAGTTGTTCCAGGCACCATTGCTTTTTCTTGGGGTACTTGCCGTTCCACTGGAAATTCGAGACGCGGGCGCCCAGGGCCGTTGCCATCGCGCACGTGGCGTCGGTGCTGTTGGAGTCCACCACGAATACTTCGTCGAACTCCACAAGGGCCTTCAGGCACTTGGCGATATTGCGTTCCTCGTTTTTCGTCATGACCACCACGGAAACCGGTATCTTCTGCATGATGCTGTCCTGTTCAAAGCGTGCCGCGTTGCATCAGCGGCTGGAATAACGCGATGACGTTGCGGCAATGCCGCTCTAGAGAAAAGGCGTCGGCGCGCTCGGGGCCCTGGGCGGCCAGTTGTTCGCGGATGCTGCCGTCGTAGGCCAGGCGGCGCACGGCATCGGCCAGCGCCGCGGCGTCGCCCACGGGCACTAGCAGCCCGTAGCGGCCCGCATCCAGAATCTCTGCCGGGCCGTGAGGACAGTCGGTGGAAATCACCGGCACGCCCAGGCACAGTGCTTCGACCAGCACATTGCCAAAGCTCTCGCGGATGGAAGTCAGCACGAAGGCGCCCGCACCCGCGATCACGGGGAAGGGGTTGTCGATGTGGCCGGCCAGGGTGACGGACGTGCGCGAGGCGCGCTCATCGATGCGCTTTTGCAGCGCCGCGTGCTCGGAGCCTTCGCCCAGGATGGTGAAGGCGATGCCCGGGTCGTCCAGCAGCGCGGCCGCGTCGACAAGCGTGGCATAGTCCTTCACCGCTTCCAGCCGGCCGACGGCCACCACGTGGTAGGGCGCGTTGCCGTCGTTGTCCTGGCGCCGGGCGCCTTGTCTGCGCACGTTGTCCAGCGGCACGCCGTTGTAGATGGTGTGCACCTTGCCGCGCAGCGGCGGAAACATGCTGACCAGGTCTTCCTTCACGCCGCGCGATACGCCCACCACGGCATCATGGCGGCGATAGGTCTGGCTGACCAACCAGAACTTCAGACGCCGCATTCGTGACGCGCCGTAATGGATGGCGGGGCTGCTGTGTTCAAACGCGACGGTCCTGAAGGTGCCGCCCAAGATCTTCTTGGCCAGCACGACCAGCATGTTGCACAACAAACCGTGCGAGCACACGATGGCGGGCTTGTCGCGCCGGATCTGGGCCAACAGGCGCAGGAAGGCCAGCGGCAGCATCAGCCTGAGCCGAGTGGGGGATTCGATGACGGGCAGCGCACGGGTGACCTTGGGGTTGCCGACCGGGTATTCGCGATTGCGCGAACGCAGCAGGAACAGGGCCGAATCGATACCCCGTTCCGGCAAGGCGTCCACGATGAAGGCAACGCATCTTCCGACGCCGCCGTGCAAGTCTGGCGCGACGAACAAGACATCAGGCATGGGGGAGTACTCGCGGTGGCGTCCGGCGCACGGCGTCCGGACGATGGCTGGAGGGGGACGGCGCGGTCGAAGCGTCCGCTTGAGGCACGGGCATGGTCTGGGCATTGCGCATCAGCGACAGGCAATAGCACAGCAGGAATCCGGTGAACGCGGTCTTGGGCGCATAGGCCAGCCCGCCCGACAGCGAATCGATGAAGATATAGATGGGCGCGGTCGCCAGCAGGTATCGCCGGTGCATCTCCAGCCCGGGATGGTGATACCGCCTGAATAGCGTCAGCAGCAGAATCAGCAAAGGCGGCAGCATGATCATGATGGTGCCGACCACGCCGAACTTCATCAGATAGAAGGCCCAGGAATTGTGCGCAAAGGTGCTTAGCTCAAAGCCGTTCTCGCCCATCACCCAGCTGCGAAACCCCGCGCCCTTGCCGAACACAGGGCTTTCGGCAAAGAAATCCATCTGCCCTTGCATCTCCTGGATGCGGGCGCCATAGCTGGAGTCCTCATCCAGTTTCTCGACACTGAAGATGCGGTTGGTCAGGACGTCCAGATAGCCGATGCTGGCGAAGACCAGCACGCCGGCGACGGCCGCTGGCGCGAAGACCAGCACGGCGCGTCGACGGATCTCGGGGCCGGAACCCAGCAGCACCGCGATGATCACCGACACCGCCAGCTGCAAGTACTGGCTGCGGTTCAGCGAGAACACCAGCGCCAGCAGCATGTACACCGTCAAGGCATAGGCCTTGGGCCCGGACACGTTCAGCGTGCGGCGGAAGTACAGCAGCGACACCACCCCGAACGGAATGGCCCAGACGCCCAACCGCACGTTGCGCAACGGATTGGACACGCTGAAACCCTGCAATTGTTCCAGAAGCATCAGCGTGGCGACGGCCAGGCAAGCCGCAACGATGTACTTCTGCAGCACGGCGTAGGCGGCGGGACTGTCGATGTCCTTGTAGCAAAGAAACGGCGTGCACAAGAAATAGAACACGATGCGCAGGTCGCGCGCCACGTCGCCCGTTTCGATGCCGGGATGGTGCGCCGATACCAACAGCAGGTAGATCACCGACATCGCTTGCAGGCCCAGCAGCGCACCCAGCATGCCGCGTGGCAATGCATAGGCGCTGGGTTCTGCCAGCCGCAGCGCCTTGACGATCAGCATGGCGACGAACAGCACGTCGAAAGGGGACAGCTTGAAGCTGCCCACCCCCAAGATGAAGCGGTCATCGTTCAGGGCCAGTGCGGTGAACGCAAACAGCCCCAGCAGATGCAGAGTGGAAAAACGGCGATGCGGGCTCATGTCGGCGTTGTCCTAGTGCGCGGCCCAGTCGTCGCGCCCGAAGATCTTCGTGGTCAGCTTCTCGAACAGGTAGGACAGGTCTCCCTGGCGGGCATGGGCGGCCACTTTCGATGCGCGGCAGGACAGTTCAAACAGACGGCCCATCCCGGGTTCCGTGCGCCGGATGCGGGTGACGATCTGTTCGCGCTCTTCCAGCAGCACGTCCTGCATCAAGGCCGTCTTGGTCTCGTCGTGCGCCGTATACACCCCCAGCGCGTCCGGCACGATCAGGTTCTTGCCTTCACGCAGCAGGCGGCTCCACAGTTCCAGGTCCATGCAGTAGCGCATGCTCTCCTGTAGCAGGCCATATTTGCGCAGCAGGTCGCGGCGGAAGATGGCGGACTGGTTGGGAATGGATGCCTTCACCACCGTCAACGTGCCACGATTGACCGGTGTGTAGTGGATCTTGCGGAAGATATGGTTGTTGGCATCGGCGACGAACAGGTTGCCGCTGACAATCGGCGCACGGCCTCGGGCCGCCGCCGTGCCCAGCTTGCGCAGCGCACCGGGGAAGTACAGGTCGTCGGAGTTCTGCCAGCCCACGTAGTCGCCGGTGGCGCGCTCGAACCCCTTGTTGATGGCATGGGATTGGCCGCGGTCTGGCGTGCTTTCCCAGTAAGTCAGGTAGCGTTCATACTTACGGATGATGTCCACGCTGCCGTCGGTGGAACCCCCATCGATGATGATGTATTCCAGCCGCGGATAGCCCTGGTTCAGCACGGACAAGATGGTGCGTTCCAGGAACTTGGCCTGGTTGAACGAGGGGGTCACGATGGTCACCTTGGGCAACAGGCCTCCGGCGATCGGCGCGGGCGGGCGGAGCTCGCGGACGAAGTCGATGAGCTGACGTGAGTACTCGTTATGACGCTTGCGCATGTAAGACCTCAACATGTAGGTGTTATCGGGTGGCCGCTGGCAATGCGCCCGGGAAGTCGGGGCGGGATTGACGGATGGCGAGAGCCACGCCGGCCAGCGTGATCGCCGCGTAGGCCATGCGGCCCCAAGCCGCGGCGTGTTCGCCCGCCGCGTGTACCAGTCCCGCCATGACGCATAGCATCGCCAGTCCGCCCAACCCGTTCAGGATGGCGACCGCGCGGGAATTCCCAAGTCCGAGCAGCGAAAAGTGCGCCGCGGCATTCAGGGACAGCAACCCCGACGCCACGATCAGCAAACGGAAGGTCGCAAGATGGCCGTTGGCCACGTTGTCGCCCAACAGCAGGTTCAGCAACGGATGGCTGACCGCCAGCACCGCCAGCGTGGCGCTGGCCGACAGCACCAGATTCCACAACATCATGCGGCGGATCTCGCGTTCTGCCGCGCCCGTGGAGGGCGGCGACACCGACAGTCGGCTGACGCGCGGCATGGCTTTCTGGAAGATCGCCACCGCAGCGGTATGAATGATCTGCCCGACCTGGACGCCGACCGTATAGATTGCCAGCGCTGCGGGCCCCATCAGACTGCCCACCAGCACGCGGTCCACCGATCCGAACGCCAGCGCGCTCAGGCTGTTCAGCCAGGACCAGCGAGAGAACTTGAAGGCGTCCATCATGGCGCTGCGATCGCGCACGGGGCGCACCAGCACCCGGCCATAGGCGCGGGAGAACACGCGCATCTTCACGGTGCCTGCGACCAGCAGTCCGACGGCTTGCGCCAGACCTGTCCAGGTGGGCGAGGCAGTCAGCCAGGCAGTGGCGCAGGCCAGCGCCATCGTGCCCGTGCGGCTGAAGACTTCGCACAACGCCGTGGCGCGAAAATCCTCGCGTCCTTTGAGGCAGCCCGAGAAGAGCTGGTCATATTGCTGCGTCAGATAGATGGCCAGCGCCGGCATGGCCAACAACGTCACCGCCACGCCGCCGAAGGTGGCGGCGGGCCAGCCCAGGCCCACGACAGCCCACAGCAGCACAGCGGCCAGCGTGACCACGCCCAGCGCGCAGCCAATCAGCGACATGCTGACGCCCGCCGCGCGGTAGGCGCCGCCGGGTTCGTGCATCCGCTCGGACACCAGCTTGGTCGCGGTGACGGCCGCGCCCAGGTTGGCGGCATTGCCGAATCCGGCCAGCGCGATGATCATCGAATACTGGCCGAAGCCCACCGTGCCCAGTTGGCGGAACAGGATGGGCAAGGCGATCAGCGCCGCGACAGGGCCGATGCCATATTCCACCAGCCCCCAGAAAGAAGCATTGCCGGCGATGTGTTTCCTGACGAATCCAAGCATCGGGTAGCCTGTGGTTCATGCTGGCGCGGCCTTCAGGCCACGGGCAGCGCCTGTTGGGTTTGGTCGGCGCGTTCACGCAGAAAGTGCCCATAGGCCAGCGTGATGCCGTCGGTCAGAGAGATCTCGGGCTGCCAGCCCAGCGCCTGCACGCGCGAGGAATCCATGAGCTTGCGTGGCGTGCCGTCCGGCTTGCTGGTGTCGTGGACGATGCGCCCGCGGTAGCCCACCACGCGCGCGACCAGCGCTGCCAGGTCGGCGATGGCGATGTCCTTGCCCGCGCCGATGTTGTAGATGCCTTCGGCGTCGGGGTGCTCCATCAGCATCACGCAGGCTTGGGCCAGGTCGTCCACGTACAGGAACTCGCGCAACGGTGTGCCGGTGCCCCAGATGGTCACGCTTTCCTGGCCGGATTCCCGGCCCTCGTGGAACTTGCGGATCAGCGCCGGCAATACGTGGCTGCTATGCAGGTCGTAGTTGTCGTGCGGACCATACAGGTTGGTGGGCATGGCGCAGATGAAACGCGCGCCGTGCTCGCGCTGATAGGCCTGGCACAACTTCAGCCCCGCGATCTTGGCGATGGCGTACGGTTCGTTGGAGGATTCCAGCGGGCCGGTTAGCAGGGCGTCTTCACGGATCGGTTGCGGCGCATCGCGGGGGTAGATGCAGGACGACCCCAGGAACAACAGCTTGCGTACGCCGGCCGCGTAAGCGGCGCGGATGACGTTGCACTGGATCATCAGGTTTTTGTACAGAAAGTCGACCGGATGATTCTGATTGGCCAGGATGCCGCCCACCTTGGCGGCCGCCAGGTACACCACGTCGACCGGCGTGGTCGAGAAGAAGCGATGTACCTGGTTCTGGTTTTCCAGGTCCAGCTCGGCCCGGCCACGGGTCAGCACGTGCGGATAGCCGCGGCGGTGCAGTTCGCGGGTGATCGCGGCGCCGACCATGCCGCGATGGCCGGCGACAAACACGCGTTGGTCCAGGTTCGTCATGGCGGACTACTCCTTGTAGGCGTAGATTTCGTAGCCGTTCTGTTCGACCAATGCGTCGCGGCGCGCATCTTTCAGGTCGCTCTCCACCATCTCTTTGACCAGTTGCGCAAAGGTGGTGCGCGGCGACCAGCCAAGTTTTTCCCGTGCCTTCGTGGGGTCGCCCAGCAAGGTTTCCACTTCGGTCGGGCGGAAATAGCGCGGGTCGACGCGCACGATGACCTGCCCCGGCTTGATGTCATGGACGGGCGAGAACAGCACGGTGGCCGTCTCTTCCAGTCCTTCGCCTTCCCAGGCCAGCAGGATGCCCAGCTCGCGCGCCGCCGTATTGATGAACTCGCGCACGCTGTATTGCATGCCGGTCGCGATGACGTAGTCCTCGGGCGTGTCCTGTTGCAGCATCAGCCACTGCATTTCCACGTAGTCGCGGGCATGGCCCCAGTCACGCAGGGCAGACAAATTGCCCAGGTACAGGCATTCCTGCAAGCCCAGCACAATACGCGCCAGTCCGCGAGTGATCTTGCGGGTGACGAAGGTCTCACCGCGCTTGGGCGATTCATGGTTGAACAGAATGCCGTTGCAGGCGTACATGCCATACGCCTCGCGGTAGTTCACGCTGATCCAATAGGCGTAAAGCTTGGCGGCGGCGTAGGGGCTGCGCGGGTAGAAGGGGGTGGTTTCCTTCTGCGGCGTTTCCTGCACCAAGCCATACAGTTCCGACGTGGAGGCCTGATAGAAGCGCGCTTTCTCCTCAAGCTTCAGGATGCGGATGGCTTCCAGCAGGCGCAAGGTGCCCAGCCCGTCGGCATTCGCCGTGTACTCCGGTTCCTCGAACGAGACCCCCACATGGCTTTGTGCCGCCAGGTTGTAGATTTCGTCTGGTTGCACCGATTGAACAATGCGGATCAGGCTGCACGAATCGGTCATGTCGCCGTGGTGCAACACGAAATTTCGCGGTTGATCGTGCGGATCCTGGTACAGGTGATCGATGCGCGCGGTATTAAACAGCGAAGCACGCCGCTTGATGCCGTGGACCTCATAGCCCTTGGCCAGCAGGAACTCCGCCAGATAGGCCCCGTCTTGGCCGGTAACGCCGGTAATCAGTGCCCGTTTTGGCATGGTTGTGTCCTTAAGACTTAGTGACTGCACGAAAGGAGCCGAAGGCTGCGGAACCAATGTGCAATGAGATTACTGTTGCACCAGCCGCCAAGATATCGGCCAAAAGGTCTAAGAGTTCAGCCTGTCGATAGGGAAAAAAGGACTGGATTGATTCATCCAACGCACCCAATGCGGTAGCCGACAGCAGGGCCACCAGCGCGGGGCGCCGGTTGACCGACACGTAGACTAGTCCGGTCAGGAAGGCGTAAGCCGCCAGGTGCAACCGCTTGTCGCCGAAGGCATCGGACATGTCCGCGGCCAGGCCGGGCAGGTTGCCCACGGTCACCAGGACCAGGAAGAACAACCCGGCTATCGGCAGGCAGATGCGCGCCATTCCCGGCCGCCAGAAGGGCGCGCTACCGTCAGGCAGTCCCCGGGCAAAGGGCGCCTCCTTGGGAGGCGTGCCCTTTTCATACCCGGCCATACATGTCCTGGAATCGCACGATGTCGTCCTCGCCCAGATAGGCGCCGGATTGCACTTCGATGATCTCCAGCGGGATCTTTCCCGGGTTCTCCAGGCTATGGACTTCACCCAGCGGGATATAGGTCGACTGGTTCTCGGTCAGCAGGTATTGCTTGTCGCCGTTGTAGATGCGCGCCGTGCCTGACACCACGATCCAGTGTTCGGCCCGGTGGTGGTGCATCTGGGACGACAGCCTGGCGCCGGGCTTCACCGTGATGCGCTTGACCTGGTAGCGCGGCCCATGGCCCACCGAGTCGTAAGACCCCCACGGGCGCTGCACTTCGCGGTGGTGGTTCAATTCCGAGCGGTGCTGGGTCTTGAAGATCTCGACCAGGCGCTTGACGTCCTGCGACCGGGACTTGTGGGCCACCAGCACGGCGTCGGCGGTTTCGATCACCACGATGTCGTCCAGCCCCACGGAGGCGACCAGCCGGCTGGTCGAATGGATCAGGCAGTTGCGCGAGTCCTCCACCATGACGTCGCCCGTGGTGGAGTTGCCTTCGACCGTCTTTTGGGCGATGCCCCATACCGCATCCCAGGCGCCCACATCGCTCCACGAGGCCGCCAGGGGGATGACGACCGCGCTGTCGGTGCGTTCCATGATGGCGTAGTCCATCGAATCGCTGGGGCAGGCCTCGAACGAGGGGCCGTCCAGGTGAAACAGCGCGTTTTCGCCGTGGCCCGTGGCCACGGCGGCCTGCACCTGCTCCAGGATCTTCGGCGCCAGCCGCGCCATCTCCGACAGGAAGACCGACGCCTGGAACGCGAACATGCCGCTGTTCCAGTAGTAGCCGCCGTCTTCGATGAAGCGCTGCGCGACTTCCGGCGACGGCTTTTCGACGAAGCGGCGTACCCGGCGGGCAGGCGCCATTGCGCCCGGTTCTTCGGCCTGGATATAGCCGTAGCCGCTGAGCGGCGCGGTGGGGGTGATCCCGAAGGTCACCAGCGCGCCCTGGCGTGCGGCCTCGTAGGCGTCGGCGAACGCGGCGCTAAGCACCTCGCCGTCCTCCAGCACGTGGTCCGACGGCATGATCAGCATGATGGGGTCTTCGCCGTCCTGCATGGCGCGCAGCGTGGCCGCAGCGATCGCAGGCGCCGTGTTGCGTGCAAACGGCTCCAGCACCACTTCCACATCCTTGATGCCCAGCTCCTGCGCCTGCTCCGCCGCAATGTAGCGGTGGGCGTCGTTGCAGACCAGCATCGGCCTGGCCTGGGCGCCGGCCGAAGCCAGTCGAAGCAAGGTGTTCTGCAACAGGCTGCGGTCATCGGTCAAACGGATGAACTGCTTGGGCAGCAGCTCGCGCGACAACGGCCACAGGCGCGAACCGGAGCCGCCGCAAAGAATGACAGCCCGGTAGGGGGGAGGGGGATTCGTCATGGCGCTCACTCCTTGAAGTAGGCCTGGGTGTACGGATGCACGCCGGGGTCGGCGGCGATCTCGTCCGCAGGCAGCCAGCGATAGCTCTGATGCTGGGCCTGCGGAAGGCTTGCGATGTCCAACGAAAGCTCGGCCTCGTAGGCGAGGACGACGTAATGGGTGGAGCGTCCGGCTTCACCCGCGAAATTGGTGCCATAGAAGTGTTCGTACACGCCGCGCGGGGTCCAGGCATCGGCCGCGATGGGCAGCCCGAGCTCTTCGCGGGCGATGCGGTCCAGCGCGTTGCGCAAGGACTCGTTCTTGCGGATGCGGCCGCCGGGCACGAACCAGGCGCCTCGGGCGGGCGGATTGGTCCGCAGACCGGTCAGGTAGCGGCCATTGATGTCGCGCAGCAACAGGTCAATGGACACCAGTGGCAGCATTTCCACCGCCTGGCGGAAATCGGCGCGCGCCAGCATGCCGCCACGGACGGCATGCGCCTCGGTGTGGGGGCCGGGCCATCCCAAAGGCTTAGTAGACATTGCGGCCCGTCCATCCCGACACGGCCGTGCGGGCGATGATCAGCAGGTCCATCCGGAACGTCCAATGCTGGATGTAGTAGATGTCGTGCTCGACGCGATCGCTCATCTTGCGCAGCGTGTCCGTCTGTCCCCGGAACCCGTTGATCTGGGCCCAGCCCGTGATGCCCGGCTTGACCCGATGGCGCATCATGTAGCGCTGCACCAGGTCCTTGTACATTTCGTTGTGCTCCAGCGCATGCGGCCGAGGGCCGACGACGGACATATCGCCCATCAGCACGTTCAGGAATTGCGGCAACTCATCCAGACTGGTACGCCGCAGGAAGCCGCCAATGCGGGTGATGCGCGCGTCGTTGCGGGTCGCCTGCGTGACCGTGCCATGCTCCTGATGCAGGGTCATGGTGCGGAATTTGTAGACATGGAACACCTTGCCGTCCACGCCCAGCCGCGGCTGGGTGAAGAAAACGGGGCCGCGCGAGGTCAGCTTCACCAACAGGGCGATGGACAGCATCACCGGTGCCAGCCCGGCCAGCGCGCACACGGCGAATCCCCGGTCGAACACTTCCTTGGCCCAGCCGCGCACGCCGGCGGCCGGCAGGCTGTTGAGCTGAATCGCCGGCAAGCCCAGGAATTCACCGATGCGGTGGCCCAGCAACTGAATCGACATCACGTCGGGGATCCAGCGGATATCCACCAGGTCGTTACGCAGGTGGTAGAGCACTTCCCGCAATTCCTGGCCCGCCTCCATCGGAAGCACGATCCAGATCTCGCGCACCTTGTGTTCATGGACGAAGGCGTGCAGGTTGTCCAGATCGTGCAGACGGCGCACTTGCGGCGGCAGGCTTTCATGGGGTTCGGCGTAGATGCCGGCCACTTCGTAACCCGCGCCCCGGAATCGCTCAACGCGCCGCCACAGGTCATGGCCCAGTGCGCCAAATCCCACCAGCAAGACGTTCTTCTTGTTCAGCCCGCGGTCGCGTGCGGCGCCCAACACCGCATAGACGGCGATGCGCACGCCGGCCAGCGTCAACGCGGCCATGCCAAACCAGGTAGCCGCCCATAGGCGGGATATCGCGGCGGTCTGATGCATGAGAAAACTGACAAGAATGCCCAGCGCGAACACCGTGGCCCAAGCCATCAGGCTGCGCACGACCAGATCGGTCAGCAGGCGGCCCCGCCACGACACGTACAGGCGGAACGCCGGGAACAGGGCAATCACGCCCAAGCCGCACAGGTAGATCAGGAACAGATGAATCTGCGGCGGGTCCGCCAGAGCTTCGTCCGAGAATTTCAAACCGGTGGCGGTCAGGCCGCAGGTGATGACGATCGCGGCGTCTAGCAGGCGGTACAGATAACTTGCTCCGCCGAATCTTGCCGACGTGTCCGTGTTGGACGGGTCCATCGCGCACTCCTGTTCGTGGGGAGTCTTCTTGCGGCCGGGAAAAAAACGATGCAGTGCCGCAAAACATGTGGCTACCGACGAAATCTTATTGAGTGCCAGGCGTACCCGAAACCTCCAAACGATGTAGGAGAAGGCTTAGGACATCCGTCGAATGTGCGGGGCGTGGAAAAGAGAGTGGAATGTCGCAACCCGTTACGCATCGGGCTCCATTCCAAGCAACGAAGTCATTCACAGTGGATTTGCCATGACGACATTTTTCGGAACGTTGAGCCGAGCCATCGCCGCTATCGCGCTCGTGTCCTCGCTGGGCGCCTGCGCCCTGTCTCCCGGTATGACCTTTGACGCCAAACACCTCGTCGATCCCCTGGATCCGAACTCCGTGGCGCAGATCAAGGAAATCACGCCGTCCCTGGTTGTGGACGACCTGCGCGCCCGCATGGCGCTGATCGACAACGATGGCGTGGATCGCCTCGTTGGCAGTGTCGAACCCTATCGCATCGGCGCCGGAGACATCCTCTCCATCGTGGTGTGGGATCACCCCGAGCTCGTCCTTCCGACGCAAACCTACGCCATCGGAACAGGGGTGACCGAACTAATCATGGGAGATACCGCCTCGGGCATTCCGGGCTATACGGTCTCATCCTCTGGATATATCCAATTTCCCTATACAGGATTGCTGAAAGTGGCGGGGTTGACGGAACTTCAGGCGCGCAATCTCATAGTGAATAGTTCCGGCAAGTACATCCAGGATCCGCAGATCACGGTGCGCGTGCTGGGCTATCGCAGCAAGCGTGTCTACGTCGAAGGCGAGGTCAAGTTGCCGGGCACGGTTGCCATCAACGACATTCCGATGACTTTGCTTGAAGCGGTCAACCGCGCGGGCGGTTTATTGCCCACCGCAGACCGCAGCGCCGTCTATGTGATTCGTGATGGACGCCGTACGCGGGTGAACTTGCCGGCGCTGATCGAACGTGGCCAGGACTTGAATCAAGTGATGCTGAAGTCGGGTGACATTGTGCGCGTGACGCCACGCGATGACAGCAAGATTTTCGTGATGGGCGAAGTGTTCCTGCCCACCACGGTAGTGATGCGTGACGGACGCATGTCGTTGACCGAGGCGCTGGGCATGGCGGGAGGACCGAACCAGCTCACGGCAGATGCGTCGCAAGTGTTTGTGGTCCGCAGCACCGAGCAGGCGACGCCATTGGTGTTCCATCTGAACTCCAAGTCGCCGCAGGCGCTGGCGGTAGGAGCGAAGTTCGAGTTGGAACCCAAAGACGTCGTGTTCGTGGATACGGCCGCGCTGGTGCGGTGGAACCGCTTCATCAGCAACCTGTTCCCGAGCGCGCAAACGGTACAGACCGTGAAATCGATCAACTAGTCCGACTTTCGGGGCCGCAGGCCCTAAACCACGCCTTTGGGGGGCCGCAACCGCGGCGGCGCCCACGTCTGGAGAGCTGCATGTCGTTGCCTATCGAATCATTCGAGCCGAACGTCCCGGCTCGACAGCAGGAAACCCCGTTGTCCTCGCATGTGGACGCCATCGTATCGAATCGGTGGATGATCATCGCGATCACCTTGCTTGCCTTCTTTGGCGCGTTGGCCTACGTGATGGTGACGCCCTCCGTGTATTCGGCCGACATCATCGTCCAGGTCGAAGAGGAAATGCCCAATGGTCAGGCGCGCAGCCTGCTGGGCGATGTCTCCGCCATGTTCGACACCAAGGCAGAGACCTCCGGCGAAATGGAAGTGCTGCGTTCGCGCATGGTGGTGGGACCTGCCGTCGACAAATTCCTGCTGTACATCCACGCCAAGCCCCGTTATTTCCCCGTCGTGGGCGAATGGCTGGCGCAACGCTATGAGGCATTGCCGTATCCGTCCAGCCTGCCGCGCGGCGGGTATGCGTGGGGCGGGGAGTCCATTGCGATCTCGCAATTGGACGTGCCCAACGAATGGCTGGGCAAGCCCTTTCGCGTGACCACGCTGGGCGAAGGCCGATACACGCTGACCGACAAGTTCACGGGCGCCACGTTCAACGGCACGGTCGGCAAGCCACAGCACTTCCTGTTGCCCGGCGGTGGTGCGATGGATGTGCATATCGATGCGTTGGCGGGCCGCCCCGGCACGGAATTCACGGTATCGCGCAGCTCGCGCCTGGCGGCCATCGAAGACGTGCAATCTCATCTTGGCATCTTCGAGCGCGGCCGCGCGTCGGGCGTGATCGGCGTCTCGCTGGAGGGCAATGATCCCGCGCTGACCACTGCGGTGCTGAACCAGATCGGCCAGGAATACGTGCAGCAGAACGTCAACCGGAAATCGGCCCAGGCCGAGAAGTCGCTGACGTTCCTGGAGCAGCAGTTGCCCATCCTGAAGGGTGAGCTGGACGCGGCCGAGACCAAGTACAACGCCCTGCGCAACAAGCGCGGCACCATCGACCTGAGCGAAGAGGCCAAGCTGATCCTGGCGCAATCGGTGGACGCGCAGACGAAGGTGATGGAACTGCGTTCCAAGCGCCAGGAACTGATCACGCGATTTGCGCCGACCCACCCCAGCATCGTGGCCATCGACCGGCAGATTGCATCGCTCAGCGGCGACGTCAGCCGTATCGGCAACACCATCAAGCAACTGCCCGACCTGGAACAGGACGTGGTGCGCCTGGTGCGCGACGTGCGGGTCAATACCGAGCTCTACACGGGGCTGCTGAACAATGCGCAGCAACTGCGGCTGATCCGCGCCGGCAAGGTGGGTAATGTGCGCATCCTGGATGCCGCGGTGCAACCCGACCGCCCCGTGCGTCCCAAGGCCGCCATCATCGTCGGCGTGGCCACGGTCATCGGCCTGATCTTCGGCATGTTGTGCGCCTTTGTGCGCAACGCGCTGTTCGGTGGCCTGTCGGAACCCGAAGACGTTGAACGCTACACGGGCCTGCCGGTGTTGGCCGCCATTCCCTACAGCGACTTGCAAGACAAACTGTGGCGCCGCAGCCGCCGCAAGAGCGCCACGGTGCCCGCGCTGCTTGCTCAAAGCCAGGGCAATGCGCCGCCCATTGAAAGCCTGCGTTCCTTCCGCAATGTGTTGCAGGCGTCATTGCGCCAGTCCGCCAACAACATGGTCATGTTCACCGGCCCGGTGGCGGGCGTGGGCAAGTCGTTCCTGTCGGCCAACTTTGCCTTCATCCAAGGCGGCGTGGGCAAGCGCGTGCTGCTGATCGACGCTGACTTCCGCAAAGGGCAGTTGAACCGCTATTTCGGCGTGCCCAAGGAGGACGGATTGTTTGAAGTGCTGTCGGGCACGATTCCGCTGGCGCGCGTTCGCAAGCACAGCGTGTCCGAAGGCGTGGACTTCATTGCCACGGGCGCCGTCACCTTCGATCCTTCCGAACTGCTGGCGTCTCCCGTGTTTGGCGCCACCCTGCGCGAGCTGGCCTCGCAATACGACATGGTGATCCTGGACACGGCGCCCGTGCTGTCCTCGCCCGATGCGGCGGTGGTGGGCACGCACGCGGCGGCGGTCATGGTGGTGGTGCGCAGCGGCATGAACACCGTGGGCGAGATCCGCGAGACTGCCAAGCGGCTGATCCAGGCCGGAGCGCCGGTGGACGGCGTGCTCTTCAACGGACTCAAGCTGATGCCGGAGCGCTTTGGCTTCCGGTCCAAGTACGGGAGCTATCGATACTCCCGTGCGGCGTATTACGGTGACCTAAAACAGAACGGCCCCAAATAACGCCACCCGGAGAAACTGGCATGCACGGAACTTTTGGCTGGGATACCCCGCAAATTCTGGATGCGGTTTTCAAGGCTTACGACATACGCGGCACGGTGCCGGATGAAATCGATGCGCGCTTCGCCCACAGCCTGGGCATGGCCGCCGGCACCCGGGCGCGAGAGCTGGGTGCACGCTCGATGGTGGTGGGCCGCGACGGCCGGATCAGCAGCGTGGAATTGGCCGCGGCGCTACAGGCAGGGCTGCGCTCGGCGGGCGTGCATGTGATCGACATCGGCATGGCGACCACGCCGATGGTGTATTTCGCCACGCGCCTGATGGACACCGGGGCCGGCATCGCCGTCACGGGTAGCCATAATCCCCCCGCGCACAACGGCTTCAAGATCGTGCTGGATAGCGCATCGCTGTATGGCGAAGGCATCACCGCCTTGCGAGATGCGATGCGCTTGCCGATCGAATCGGCCCCCGTGGCGGGGGGGCGCACACAGATGCACATTCAGCCCTGCTACGCCGCACGCTTGATTGGCGACATCCGGATGGCGCGTCCGATGAAGATCGCCATCGACTGCGGCAGCGGCGTGGCCGGCGCGGTGGCGCCGGCGCTGTTCCGGGCGCTGGGCTGCGAAGTGACTGAACTCTTTTGCGAAGTGGATGGCTCGTTTCCCGGCCACCATCCTGATCCTGCCGATCCGCAGAACCTGCAAGACCTGATCTATTGCCTGCGCTATTCCGACTGCGAGGTCGGCTTGGCCTTCGACGGCGATGGCGATCGGCTGGGCGTGGTCACCAAATCCGGCCAGATCATCTGGCCGGATCGGCAACTGATCCTGTTCGCGCGCGACGTGCTGGCGCGCAATCCGGGCGCCGAGATCATCTATGACGTCAAGTGCAGCCGCCACGTGGCGCGCGCCATCGTCGAGGCTGGCGGCAAGGCCACGATGTGGAAGACCGGGCATTCACTCATCAAGGCCAAGATGCGGGAGACGGGCGCCCTTTTGGCCGGCGAGATGAGCGGCCACCTGTTTTTCAAAGAGCGCTGGTACGGCTTTGACGATGGCATCTATGCCGCAGCCCGGCTGTTGGAGATTCTGTCGTCGGCGCCGGACCCGTCGGGCTTGCTGGAAAGCCTGCCGCAATCCTGCGCCACCCCCGAAATCAAGCTGGACACCGCTGAAGGCGAACAGTTCGAACTGGTGGAAAGACTGCGAGCGCAGGGGGAATTCCCTGGCGCCGTGTCCATCAACGATCTGGATGGCGTTCGGGTGGACTATGCCGACGGCTTCGGCCTGGCGCGTCCGTCCAACACTACGCCAACGGTGGTTTTGCGTTTTGAAGGAGACACCGTGGCCGCATTGGCCCGTATCGAGGAGGACTTTCGCACTGCGTTCCGGCGCATTGCACCTCATGTTCGTTTACCGTTCTAAGGAGCATCACGCGATGGGTAAGGCCAACTATGCGATTGAGGCGTTAAGGGCGAACTCCGGCCTGGCGCACAGCCCCGAGTGGCAGGCGTTTGCGCAATCCGCGCAGAATGCCGGATTGGATGCCGGCACGTTGAAAGTGATCGAGGCGGCAGGATTGTGCGTGGACCTGACCATGCAACGGCAGTCGCCGGCGCTGGAGGCGGCAGCGTTGAATCTGCTACAGGCGCGCGGCGTGGCGGATGCGCGCCATGCGTTGTTCGCGGGTGATCCCGTCAACTGGACCGAAGGCAAGCCCGCCTGGCATACCGCGTTGCGTGCTGGGCGTACCCGTGAACAGCCGGACGGCCAGGATGCGGATTCGGTTTGCGAATACTCGCGCATGACCGATTTCGTTCGCAAAGTGGACCAGACGGCGGATTTTTCCACCGTGCTGCACATCGGCATCGGTGGCAGCGACTGGGGCCCCCGGCTGGCCATCCAGGCGTTCGGCGGTCCTTCGCAGCGCCGTCAGATCCGTTTCGTGTCGAACATCGACGGCCATGCCTTTCATGATGCCGTGGCCGGGCTGGACCCCCGCCGCTGCCTGGTGGTGGTGTCGTCCAAATCCTTCACCACGTCCGAGACCCTGCACAATGCGCGGGCGGCCATCGCCTGGCTCAAGCAGGGCGGCGTCGCCGACGTGTCCGAGCATCTGGCCGCGGTTACCGCCAATGCCCCGGCCGCGCGCGCCCTGGGCGTGCCGACAAGCCAGGTGTTCAAGATGTGTGACTGGGTGGGCGGCCGCTATTCGGTGTGGTCGGTGGCCGGCCTGTCGATCGCGTTGACCGTGGGCGCGGATGTGCTGATTGGCATGCGGGCCGGCGCCGAGGCCATGGACCAGCATTTTCAGCAAGCGCCGTTCGCCTCGAATGCGCCGATCCAGCTGGCGCTGGCCGGCTTGGTGAATTGCAGCGTGCTGGGCCACAACTCGCTGAACATCGCGGCCTACAGCGCACGCTTGCTCCACCTGGTGACCTATCTACAGCAGTTGGAAATGGAATCGCTGGGCAAGCGTGTCGCGGGCGACGGCGCGGCAGTCGGCGTGCCGACGGCCCCCATCATCTGGGGCATGCCGGGCACGGACGGACAGCACACGTTCTTCCAATGGCTGCATCAAAGCGAGGATGGGGCGCCCGTCGACTTCATCGCCAGCCTGCAAGGCCATGCCGACAGCCCCGATGCGCACCGCATGCTGCTGGCCAATTGCCTGGCGCAGCGCCAAGCGCTCTTGCGCGGAAAGTGCCTGGAGCAAGCGCTGCTGGACGTGGCCCATATCGACGACCAGGAGCGCGCGCTGAGCCTGGCGCAACACATGGTGCATCCGGGCGGACGGCCGTCGACGCTGATCGTCTTGCGCCAACTGGACCCGCGCGGGCTGGGCGCGCTGCTGGCGCTGTATGAACACAAGGTGTTTGTGCAGAGCGTGGTCTGGGGGATCAATCCCTTTGATCAATGGGGCGTGGAGCTGGGCAAGCGCCTGGCCACCGGCATCGAACGCGAACTGGCGGTGCCGGTATCGGCGGGCGTGGTGGACTGGGGCCACGACGCATCCACGTCGTACTGGATTGACCGCTATCGCGGCCACGCCCAGGCGCCGCGGCCGCGGCATGCATGGGTGCCGGGCATGGCAGCGCATCTTTGACGGAGGCGGGCATGCCAGACCTGCATGTGCTGGTGACGGGCGGGGCGGGCTATATCGGCACGCACACGCTGGTGGCGATGCTGGCGGCGGGCCAGCGGCCGCTGGTGCTGGATAACTTCAGCAACGGCAGCCGCGAGGCCGTGCGCCGGGTCGAACGCCTGTGCGGTCGGCCGATCCCGCTGATCGAGGGCGATATCCGCACCCCGGGCCTGGTGGAATCGGTGCTGGCAGGCGCCGTCGCGCGGGGCTCGCCGGTGCAGGCGGTGCTGCACCTGGCGGGTTGCAAGGCCGTCGGGGAATCGGTAGCGGACCCGCTGAAGTACTACGACAACAATGTGGCGGGTTCGATGGCGCTGTTGCGCGCCATGCGCGACACGGGCGTCTCAAGGTTGGTGTTCAGTTCATCGGCCACCGTCTATGGCGAACCGAAGTACCTGCCATTCACCGAGGCGCATCCGCTGGCGCCGACCAACCCCTATGGCCGCACCAAGCAGATGGTGGAAGAGATGCTGCGGGATGTCTGCGTTGCAGACCCCGCCTTCAGTGCGGTCACGCTGCGCTACTTCAACCCCATCGGTGCGCACCCAAGCGGGCTGATCGGTGAAAGCCCGCGCGACCTGCCCAACAATCTGTTCCCCTTCATCACCCAGGTCGCCGTGGGCCGGCAACCCTTTCTGCGCGTCTTCGGAGACGATTACGGCACGGCCGACGGCACGGGCGTGCGTGACTATCTGCATGTCATGGACCTTGCGCAGGGCCATGTGCAGGCGCTGTCGTATTCGGAGGGGCATCCGGGTTTTGTCGCGGTGAACCTGGGAACGGGGCAGGGTACCAGCGTGCTGGAACTGGTACGCGCGTTTGAACAGGTCAATGGTTGCCGCATCCCCCTGCGCACGCAGGCGCGGCGGGCGGGTGATATCGAGCGGATGTGGGCAGACCCGGCCCTGGCGGCCACCCTGTTGGGCTGGCGCAGCACGCATGACGTGGCCGCCATGTGCGCCGACGGATGGCGTTGGCAGCAGGGCAATCCGCAGGGCTACGAGACGGCTGAGCTTGAAGGGGTCAAGGCTGGCCAAGCCACCGCATAACCCCAATGCCATGTCGGAGGGATTCCGGAACAGGGGCGGTAGCGGTTACAGTTGACGGGATTATTGCGTAGCAACATAGCCCGGCGGCCAGGCTGGCCGGGCCATGCACCGTCAGTGAGGCACTCCCATGTTTGAATTCCTTCCCAATGCCGGGCTTAACGGCGTCTTGCTGGGGCAGCGGCAATGAGCGGCCCCTCGTACCTTCCGCAGGCCCACTGGAACCTGGACAGCATCGTGTCCGGTCTGCGCGATGCGCGCGTCGCCTGGCGTGGCCCGCGCGGCCGCCTGCGCGATGACGCGGGCATGCGTGAATTTCCGTCGCAGGAAAGCCTGCGCCAGATCGTCAAGGACCTCTGTGGCGCCTTGTTCCCGATGCGCCTGGGTCCCATCGATCTGCGCGAGGAAGTCGAAGACTTCTACGTCGGGCACACCATCGGCGCGGCGCTGGACGCGCTGTTGCATCAGGTCGGCCTGGAACTGCAATACGTCGCTCGCCATGACCACGTGGACCCGGCGGACACGCAGCGCCGCGCTATCGAGATCGTGCGGCAATTCGGCGCCGAGCTGCCGCGTGTGCGCGCGGCACTCGACCTGGACGTGACCGCGGCCTATCAGGGGGATCCGGCGGCGCACAGCGTGGACGAAGTACTGCTGTGCTATCCCGGCGTGGCGGCAATGATCCATCATCGCCTGGCCAACGTCCTGTATCGCCTGAACGTGCCGATGCTGGCCCGTATCGTGGCCGAGATCGCCCATGCCGATACCGGCATCGACATCCATCCCGGCGCCACCATCGGCCGCAGCTTCTTCATCGACCACGGCACGGGTGTGGTCATTGGCGAGACCGCCATCATCGGCGACCGCGTGCGCCTCTACCAGATGGTGACGCTGGGCGCCAAGCGCTTCCCTCCGGGCGAAAACGGCGAATTGAAGAAGGGCTTGCCGCGCCACCCGTTGATCGAAGACGATGTCGTGATATACGCTGGCGCCACGATTCTCGGCCGCGTCACGATCGGCAAGGGATCGACCATCGGCGGTAACGTCTGGCTGACGCGCAGTGTGGCGCCGGGTAGCAACGTCACCCAGGCCAGCCTGGTCAGCGACATGCCGGATTGCGGCCTGGGCGGCTGAACGCCGGTTCCATGCGGGGCATGCGGTTGCGGTCAGGACAGAGGAGTCAGGATGGATACACGAGTCTCGGATCTGGCCGCGCTGCGCGGCTTCATCGACCGCCACCCGCGGCTGTTCGTGCTGACGGGCGCTGGCGTCAGTACCGATTCCGGCATTCCCGACTACCGTGACACCGAAGGCGAATGGAAGCGCAAGCCGCCCATGACGCTCCAGACCTTCATGGGCAATGACCTGGCGCGTGCCCGTTATTGGGCTCGCAGCATGGTTGGCTGGCGCCGCTTTGGCAGCGTCAAGCCCAACGATTCGCATCGTGCGCTGGCGCGGCTGGAGTCGCGCGGCCATGTCACCGTGTTGGTCACGCAGAACGTGGATGGCTTGCATGAAGCCGCAGGCAGCCGCGAAGTCGTGGACTTGCACGGCCGGCTGGACGAAGTGCGCTGCATGAATTGCGACTGGCGGGGTGGCCGGCAAGATTGGCAAGAGGCGCTGCAACACAGCAACCCGGAGTGGACGTCGCTGGACGCCACGGATGCGCCCGACGGCGATGCCGATCTGGAAGGCGAGGATTTCTCGCGCTTCACCATCCCTGCGTGTCCGCGCTGCGGCGGCATCGTCAAGCCGGACGTGGTCTTCTTCGGCGAAACCGTGCCGCGCGACCGGGTGGACCGTGCCAACGCCGGCCTGATGAGCGCTGACGCGGTACTGGTCGTGGGATCGTCGCTGATGGTGTATTCAGGCTACCGTTTCGTCACCGCGGCCTCCCGCAATGGCATGCCAATCGCCGCCATCAATCTGGGCCGCACCCGGGCCGATCCGTTATTGACCCTGAAGGTGGAACAGCCTTGCGCGGTAGCGCTGGATGCCCTGTAGGCACGCTTTTTGCCGGCCGGTTTTTGACCGGTTTAAGCAAGTGCTTGCCCTGTAAGGGATTTTTCGCGCTGTTACAGACCTTTCCATAGGGTTGTCCACAGGAACTGTGGATAATTCCTAGGGATAACCCCGAATTTCAGGCCTCAATCGCCTCAATGGCGTCGCCCAGCAAGGCTTTGCGGGCGGCGTGCCAACTGCCGGCGTCCGGCGCGTACAGCAGCCCCCCGGTGCGATGCGTGGGTTTGTAGGGCGACCCGTCAAAGCGGGCGGCATAACCGCCGGCCTCCCGGTGCAGCAACCAGCCGGCCGCGTGGTCCCAGGCCGTCAACTGGTTGTAGAGGGCGACGTGGCAGTGGCCGGCGGCCAGCATCCGGTATTCATGCGCGGCGCAGCGCAGCGACGCGGTGCTGCCCAGGCGCGACAGATTGCCGTTGACGGTGGTGCGCAGCGGTTCAGGCAACGCGCCGGTGGAAATCAAGCCATCCATCTCTTCGGGCGGTGCGGGGTTGGCCACGGTCAGCGGCACTTGCCTGCCGTTTTCATATTCCATCCAGGCGCCTTCGCCACGCACGGCCAGCGCGCTGTCGCGGTTGACCGGGTCGTAGATCACGCCGGCGATCACGTCGCCACGGTGACAGGCCGCGATCATCATGCCGAAGAGCGGCAGCCCGGCCACGTAGTTGCGGGTGCCGTCGATGGGGTCGATCAGAAAGGCCAGATCGGCGTCGACCAGCATGTTCAACAGGGCGGGATTGCGTGAGGAGGCTTCCTCGCCGATCAGCACGGCGCCGGGATGCAGCTTGGCCAATCGGGCGCAGATCAGGCGTTCGGCAGCCTCGTCCGCATCGGTCACCAGGTCGCGCGGTGAACTCTTGCCCCGCACGGAGCCTTCCGGCAGGTTGCGGTAACGCGGCATGACCTCCGCCAGGGCGGTTTCGGCCAGCACGACGGCAAGCTTGCGGGTGTCCTCGCGGGTAAAAGTTCTGCTCATACTGACTCATCCAGGGAACGCGCAAATCTATCACGCCTGAGCGGCAATTGATCGTGATTTGTAAGTGCCTGGAATGAAAGGACTTTTCGGGGCTGTGCAGAAGTTATCTGCCGGGTTGTCCACAGTTGCTGGGGATAAGCGGGCCTGAAACCTGCTTATCCCCGGCCCGCCGCGCGGAAGCCGGCGCCGCTGCCGGGCCGCCCCAAGGCGGGGGGCAGCAAGCGGACGCAGCACGCGCAGCGTGGGGGCGCTATCAACCGCCCAAATCGACGCACAGGTACTTGATCTCGAGGTATTCCTCGATCCCGTACTTGGAGCCTTCGCGGCCCAGACCCGATTGCTTGACGCCGCCGAACGGGCCGACTTCGTTGGAGATCAGGCCGGTGTTGATGCCGACGATGCCGTACTCCAGCGATTCCGACACGCGCCAGATGCGGGCGTAGTCGCGCGTGAAGAAGTAGGCGGCCAAGCCGAAGATGGTGTCGTTGGCCATGCCAATGACTTCTTCTTCCGTTTCAAAGCGGAACAGCGGGGCGACGGGGCCGAAGGTTTCTTCGGTCGCGAAACGCATGGCCTGGGTGACGTCGCGCACGACAGTCGGCTCGAAGAACGTGCCGCCCAGCGCATGCGGCTTGCCGCCGGCGATCACTTTGGCGCCGTGCGCGGTGGCGTCGGCAATGTGCTCCTGCACCTTTTCAATGGCGCTGGCATCGATCAACGGACCTTGCGTCACGCCGTCGGCAAAGCCATCGCCCACCTTCATGGCGTTGACCTTGGCCACCAGCCGCTTGGCGATTTCCTCGTACACGCCGGCCTGCACGTAGATGCGGTTGGCGCACACGCAGGTCTGGCCGGCGTTGCGGTATTTCGAGGCCAGGATGCCGTCCACGGCGCGGTCCAGGTCGGCGTCGTCGAACACGATGAAGGGCGCATTGCCGCCCAGTTCCAGCGACAGCTTCTTGATCGTGGGCGCGCATTGCTCCATCAGCGTGCGGCCGACTTCGGTCGATCCGGTGAAGCTCAGCTTGCGCACCACATCGCTTTCGCACAGGGCGGCGCCGATGTCGCGCGAACTGCCGGTGATGACGTGGAACACGCCAGCCGGCACGCCGGCTTCTTCAGCCAGCACAGCCAGTGCCAGCGCGGTCAGCGGGGTTTGCTGCGCGGGCTTGACCACCATCGTGCAGCCAGCGGCCAGTGCCGGGCCGACCTTGCGGGTGATCATGGCTGCCGGGAAGTTCCACGGCGTGATGGCCGCGGTGACGCCGATGGGCTGCTTCAGTGCCAACAGGCGCTGGCCGGCCTTCGGGCTTTGCAGCACGTCGCCGTCGATGCGCTTGGCCTCTTCGGCGAACCACTCCAGGAACGACGCGGCATAGGCGATTTCGCCGGCGGCCTCGGTCACGGGCTTGCCCTGTTCGGAGGTCATGATGGCAGCCAGATCCTGCTGGTTCTGCATCATCAACTGCGCCCACTTCAGCAGGATCGCGGCGCGTTCCTTGCCCGTCTTGGCGCTCCAGGCCGGCAGCGCGGCCTGCGCGCTGGCGATGGCCTGTTCCGTTTCCTTGCGGCCCAGCTTGGGCACGGACACGATGGTCTTGCCGGTGGAGGGGTTTTCCACCGGGATCGACGCGCCGCTGCCGGCGCCTACCCACTTGCCGTCGATATAGCAGGCGTCGCGCAGCAGTTCAGGGCGCGACAGGGGATGGGTCAATGCGGTCATTATCGAAGTCTCCTTGAATGAAATGCAGCGGGGCCAGGAAACGGCTGCGGGCGTGGCGGAAAACCGCAGCACGCCCGCAATTGCCATGCCTGCCCAGCCGAAGCTCGGGGGTCAGGCCCTGAACATCAAGCGGCCAGCGCTTCGGACAGAATAGCCAACGCGCGGTCGAATTGCGCGTCGGGGATCGTCAGCGGATACAGGAAGCGCAGCACGTTGCCGTACACGCCGCAGCTCAGCAAGAGCAGGCCTTGTTCCAGCGCGCGGGCTTGCACGCGCTTGACGGCGTCGGCGTCCGGCTTGCCCTGGGCATCGTTGAGTTCCAGTGCCACCATCGAACCCAGGCCACGCACGTCGGCGATGCCCGGCACCTTGGCGCGCAGGCCTTCCAGGTGGGCGCGCAGCTTGTCGCCCAGCACGACGGCGCGTTCGCACAGCTTTTCTTCGGCGATGACGTCCAGCACGGCATGCGCCGCGGCAACCGCCAGCGGGTTGCCGGCGTAGGTGCCACCCAGGCCGCCTGCGGCCGGGCCGTCCATCACGTCGGCGCGGCCGACCACGCCCGAAATCGGGAAACCGCCGCCCAGGCTCTTGGCCATCGTGATGATGTCCGCCTGCACCGAGTGGTGTTCCATCGCGTAGAGCTTGCCGGTACGGCCAAAGCCCGTCTGCACTTCGTCGGCGATCAAGAGAATGCCGTGTTCGTCGCAGAGCTTGCGCAGCGCGGTCATCAGTTCAGGCGGGGTGATGTTGAAGCCGCCTTCGCCTTGCACCGGTTCGATGATGATGGCGGCAACGCGCTTCGGGTCGATGTCGCACTTGAACAGCAGATCCAGCGCCTTGAGCGAATCCGCCACGGTGATGGACTGCGTGCTGTTGGGGAACGGCACGTGGTAGATGTCGCCCGGCATGGGACCGAACGACAGCTTGTAGGGGGCAACCTTGCCGGTCAGCGCCATGCCCAGCATGGTGCGGCCATGGAACGAACCCGAGAAGGCGATGACGCCCGAACGGCCGGTGGCCGAGCGTGCGATCTTGATGGCGTTTTCAACGGCTTCGACGCCGGTGGTGAAGAAGGCGGTCTTCTTCAGGCCGTCGATGGGCGCCAGGCGGTTGATGCGCTCTGCCAGCGAGATATAGCTTTCATACGGCACGATCTGATAGGCCGTGTGCGTGAAGTTGTCCAGCTGGGCGGCGACGGCGGCCTTCACCTTGGGGTGCAGATGGCCGGTGTTCAGGACGGCGATGCCGCCCGCGAAATCGATGTATTCCTTGCCGTTGGTATCCCACAGCGTCGCGTTTTCGGCGCGCACGGCGTAGAAGTCGCACATGACGCCGACGCCACGCGGGGTGGCCAGGGAACGGCGGGTATTCAGGTCCTGATTCTTCATCTCAGCCTCGAGGTACGTGGTGGGCGGGAAAAACCTTATTTAATGCTACGATGGCCCCATTTGTGGGAACCACTTTGATAAAACAGGTAGAACCAATTGCGGTCCATTGTAGGTGACTTGCTGCTGCTGCGCTTGGCGGACGGATCCAACGAGCCCATGAACAAGCGGCTGTACCGCGGCATCCGCGAATCGATCCTGGATGGCGCCATTGCCGCCGACTCGCGTTTGCCGGCGTCGCGCGATCTGGCCGCCGAACTTGGCATTGCCCGCAATACCGTGGTTCACGTCTACAGCCAGTTGCTGGCCGAAGGCTATACGCGCAGCCGCCAGGGCAACGGCACCTTCGTCAATGCGTCGGTCCCGGATTCCTACCTGGCCAGCGGCCGCCGCCTGCGCCAGCCGCCGCAGTCTCAGCCGCGGCCGGCGCTGTCGCCGCGCGGCGCAGCCATCGTCGACGGGGTATCGGCTTCGCCGTATCAGTGGGGCGCCTTCATGCCCGGGGTACCCGACCTGACCGAATTCCCGCATAAGAAATTCGGCCGCATCGTAAGCAACCTGTGGCGCAATCCCTCGCCCGACCTGCTGACCTACGCCTACGGGGGCGGCTTGCCGGCGCTGCGCGAAGCGCTGGCTCAGCATTTGGCGCTGACGCGCTCGATCGACTGCGACCCTGAACAGATCATCATCACTGAAGGGTCCCACCAGGCCATCGACCTGACGACTCGCATCCTGGGCGAAGCCGGTGAAACGGCCTGGGTCGAAGACCCCGGCTACTGGGGCGCGCGCACCATCCTGCAAGCCAATGGCCTGCATACCGTGCATCTGCCGGTGGACGAAGAGGGCATGCGGCTGCCCGAGGCCGGTGGCACGCCACCGCGCTTCATTTTCGTCACGCCTTCCCACCAATACCCCTTGGGTCCCGTCATGTCGCTGACCCGGCGGCGTCAACTGCTGGCGGTGGCCAGGCAAAGCGGCAGCTGGATCATCGAGGATGATTACGACAGTGAATTCCGCTTCTCGGGCCGGCCCATCGCGTCGTTGCTGGGCCTGGAACCTGACGCGCCCGTCATCTACATGGGCACCTTCAGCAAGACCCTGTATCCGGGGCTGCGCGTCGGATACCTGGTGCTGCCCAAGCCCCTGACCGCCGCCTTCCAGGCCGCGCATGCCGAGCTGTATCGCGAGGGGCATCTGATGACCCACGCGGCGCTGGCGACCTTCATTTCCGAAGGTCATTACGCGGCCCATATCCGCCGGATGCGCATGTTGTATGGCCGGCGCCGCGCCATGCTGGTCAACCTGATCGAACGCCGCCTGGGCCCGGAATGGCTGCACCGCGATGCCAGCATGGCCGGCCTGCACCTGGTGCTGACCCTGCCGCCAGACATGGACGACCTGCGCGTGGTGGACGTGGCGCGCAGCAAGGGCGTGCTGACGCGCGCCTTGTCGCGGTATTACGTGAATGCGGAAGGACGGCGGCCCGGCCTGCTGCTGGGCTACGCCTGTGTGCCCGAGCACGACATCGCGCGCAAGTTCGAGGTGCTGCTGGAAAGCCTGGCGGAAGTCGCGCGCAAACCTGCGGCGGCGTGATCGGACGGCCCTAGTAGTGCAGCAGCGCCTGCGCGAAGGCAGCAGCGTTGCGCGTGCCCTGGTCCTCGAAATTGGTATTGAACACGGCGTGCGCCTGGGCGCTTTGCGTTGCCAGGCGCGAGAAGCGTTCGGCCAGTTCGGCCAGTTCCTGTTCCGTGTACTCGTATTGAAAACGCCCCGACGAAGCCGTGCCGGACACGTTCCAGGCCGCCGCGTTGCGGCCATGCAGCCGTAGTAGCGCCAGGTCGGGGTGCGTGGTTTCCCAGACGGCAGGCACCGTGTTGTCAAAGCCATGCGGCGCATCGACCACGGTATGCACCACGCCCAGATCGCGCTCGAACGCAAGCGTGTCCGCCGTGGCCGCTGGCGCCTGGAACCAGCTCTGATGCCGAAATTCCACCGAGATCAGATGTTCTTCCATGCGCCGCGCGCAATCGAGCACGCGCGCCCGGCCGCGCGCATCGGCACGGATCCAGGGCGGAAACTGGAAATGCACGGCACCCAGCTTGCCGGCCATGCGCAAGGGCTCCAACGCCAGTTGGTACCGGCGCCAGAGTTCGTCGCGCAGGTCTTCGGGCATCTGGTCGTGATAAATGACGGGTTCCGGCCAATCGTCCAGCTCGCGTCGGATATCAGCAGGCAGCGAGGCAAGAGGCGTCTGATGGCCCGTGAACAAGCGGAAGGCCTTGATGTTGAAGACAAAATCATCCGGCGTGCGCTGTGTCCAAAGATAGGCGTTTTCCGCCGAGGGCAGGGCGTAATAGCTGGAATCGACCTCGGCCATGCGGTAGCGCGATGCGTAAAAACGCAGGCGCTCTTCCGCGCTTCGAGCCTGGGGCGGATAGAAGCGCCCGCAGGCCAGCAGCGTGGGATCGGTCCAGGAGGCGGTGCCGGTCAGGATGCGCATGGGAAAAAGCGTGGTTTGTGCAAGGCGCGGCCAAGGGCGGCCACGCTGCTATGATAGCTGGATATATAGCCAGTTATTCGCCCCGCTGTTCAGCAGGAAACGTTCAGGGGGCGTATCCCGTCCAGCCCGCATTGCCCGCTTCAAGCGGCCCCCTTAAGCGGCACATCTCAAGCGTCATGTCCGACCAGAATTCCTCTTCCGCGAACAACCGCCCCGACCCTTTGGCCGACCTGAATCCCGCCCAGCGCGAAGCCGCCGAGTTCGGCGTCGGCGGCGCATCGGGTGACGGCGGCCCCTTGCTGGTCATCGCCGGGGCGGGGTCGGGCAAGACCAATACGCTGGCCCACCGGGTGGCCCATCTGATCCTGAATGGCGCTGATCCGCAGCGTATGCTGTTGCTGACCTTTTCGCGCCGCGCGGCCCAGGAAATGGACCGCCGCGTGGGGTCGGTATTGCAGCGGGTCATGAACTTGCGCGGCTCGCAGCAAGCGCCGTCATTGCCTTGGGCGGGCACCTTCCACGCCATCGGGGCACGGCTGCTGCGCGATTGCGCATTGCGGATCGGTCTGTCCGAAGCCTTCACCATCCACGATCGCGGTGACGCCGAAGACCTGATGGGCATGGTCCGGCACGAACAAGGCCTGTCATCCACCAAGTCGCGCTTTCCGCTGAAAGGGACGTGCCTGGCGATTTATTCGCGCGTGGTCAACAGCCAGACGCCGGTGGCCGACGTGCTGAAGACCACCTTCCCCTGGTGCGCCCAATGGGAAGACGAACTGAAAAACCTGTTCCGTGGCTACGTCGCCGCCAAGCAGGACCAGCAGGTGCTGGATTACGACGACCTGCTGTTGTATTGGGCCGAAATGATGGCTGATCCGGGCATTGCCGCCGACGTGGGCGCGCGGTTTGACCATGTGCTGGTTGACGAATATCAGGACACCAACCGCTTGCAGTCGGCCATCCTGCTGGCCATGAAGCCGGACGGGCGCGGCCTGACCGTGGTGGGCGACGACGCCCAGTCCATCTATTCCTTCCGCGCCGCGACCGTGCGCAACATCCTGGATTTTCCCAACCAGTTTCCCCAGCCGGCCCGGGTCATCACGCTGGACCGCAATTACCGCTCCACCCAGCCCATCCTGAATGCGTCCAACGCGGTGATCGGACTGGCGACGGAACGGTTCGCCAAAGACCTCTGGACCGATCGCGCCTCGTCGCAACTGCCGGAGCTGGTGTCGGTCAGCGATGAAGCCGGGCAGGCGCGCTGGGTCGCCGATCAGGTGCTGGCCCAGCGCGAAGGCGGCGCCACGCTGAAATCACAGGCCGCGCTGTTCCGCACGGCCAGCCACAGCGCCGCGCTGGAACTGGAACTGACCCGCCGCAACATTCCCTTCGTGAAGTTCGGCGGCCTGCGCTTCCTGGAAGCGGCGCACGTGAAGGATCTGCTGTCTCTGTTGCGCTGGGCGGAAAACCCGCGCGGCCGCATGGCGGGCTTTCGCGTGTCGCAGTTGATGCCCGGCATTGGTCCCGTCACCGCTGGAAAATTGATGGACGCCATGGCCGCGTCCGCTGAACCCTTGCGCGCATTGCGCGAATTCAAGCCGGGGGCGGCGGCCCAGGAAGAGTGGGGCGCGTTCGCCGACACCTATGCGGCGCTCTGTGATCCCGGCCTGCGCTGGCCCGCCGACGTGGATCTGGCGCTTCGCTGGTACGCCGGCCAACTGGAACGCCTGTACGACGATGCGCGCGTGCGCAAGACCGACCTGGACCAATTGGTGCGGCTGGCGGCGGGCTATCCGTCGCGCGAACGTTTCCTGACCGAATTGACGTTGGATCCCCCCGATGCCACCAGCGACGAGTCCGGCGTGCCTTCGCGTGATGAGGACTACATGATCCTGTCCACCATCCATTCCGCCAAAGGTCAGGAATGGAAGGCTGTGTATGTGCTGAATGTGGTCGACGGCTGCATCCCGTCCGACATGAGCACCGGCACCGCTGAAGAGATCGAAGAAGAGCGCCGCCTGTTGTACGTGGCCATGACCCGCGCCAAAGAGCGCTTGCAGCTGATCGTGCCGCAACGCTTCTACGTGCATCAACAAACGGGCATGGGTGACCGTCACGTCTATGGTTCGCGCACGCGCTACATCACAAATGCGATGCTGCCGCTGTTTGACCACCTGCCCAAGCCGCCCGCGTTGCCCGACCTGCCCGGGGGCGGGCAGCCCAAGCAGCCGCAAGCCCCCAGCATCGACGTCACCAAACGGGTCCGCAGTCTGTTCTCCTAGGCTGGGCTATCATCGGCCGATACCCATAAGCTGTTCGGTAGGGATCGCATTGCCAGAGGTAGTCCATGTCCGCTGAAGAAAGTTTCGTCGACGCCCACAAGGGCGAGGTTGTCGCGTCAATTGCTTACGTAAACGGACGGCGCGACCGCGAGGTTCCCATCGACGAGGTGGGGCAGCACATCAGCCGGTACAACGGCCAAACGCAGGGCCAGCCGCCCGGCATGCTCTGGATCGGCCTGCGCAATCCCACGCCGGAATTGCTGTCACGAGTCGTCGGGGAACTTGGCGCTTGCGACAAGAACCAGGAAGAAATGCTGGAGCCGCACCGGCGGCCGAAGATCATCGACTACGGCAATATGGTTCTCATCGTGACCATCACGGTAGAGGTCGAGGCCGAACGCCCGATCTTCGGCGAGACCCAGCTCTTGATCGGCGATGGTTTCCTGGTCACGGTGCGGCGTGGCGCCACGGCCGCGCACAGCCCCTTGCGGGAACGCCTGGAAGCGTCACCAGACCTGCTCAAGCGCGGCAGTGACTACGTTGCGTCCGAGGTGCTGGACTGGCTGGTGGACCGCTACGTCGCCGCGGCAGGAAAAATCGAAAGCGTGGTGGAAGGCGCCGAGCAGAAGCTACTGATCCGCGGCGCCAAGGATTCCGACATCCGCCGGCTGTACCGCCAGCGCCGCGACTTGTTGCGCATCCATACTGTTGTGTCGCCGATGGCCGAGATCTGCCGCCGTCTGGCGCGAGTCGAGATGTCGGCCGTGGATGAGCATGCGCGCCCCTATTTCGGCGAAGTCGCGGATCGCGTGCTGCGCGTGGACGAACTGTTCAACGCCCTGCGCGAGTCGTTGGCTTTCGCGTTTGAAGCCAGCCTGATGATCGGCCAGGCTGCGCAGAACGACACCACCCGCAAGCTGGCGTCCTGGGCCGCCATTCTGGCGGTGCCCACGGCAATCGCCGGCATCTATGGCATGAATTTTGAATTCATGCCGGAACTGAAGTCGCCTTGGGGCTATCCCATCACCCTGGGCGTTATCGTGTCGATCTGTTCCGTCCTGTACTGGCGTTTCCGCAAGTCCGGCTGGCTATAAGGTACGGCTCAGGCACGGCTCGGCCTGCCGGATCGCTGGCGCGCGATCTTTCCGCGCGTTCGGCGGCTACAACCGGGCCGGGTGTGGCAAACTTCCTGCGTTTCCAACCTGGAGCCCGGCCGGTGCGTGGCAAATCTTCCTTTCGCGGCGGTAATAAGCTGACCGCCCTGATCGTCGCCCTGATTCTTGCGGCGGCGGGCGCCATCGTCAATTGGCTGCAACCGTCTGGGCGTGACGAACCGCGTCCGCCCACCACTGGCGCCTCCACGGCTTCTGGCCAGCCCCAATCCCAGGCCCAGACCCGCCCCGGTCCCCCTCTGGCGGGTGGCGTGCCCCGGGGCAGCTACACGTTGACGGGCGCCATCGTCAACGTCGCCGACGGCGACACGGTCACGCTGCGCGCCCCGGATGGCCAGCGGCGCATCCGCATGGACAGTATCGACGCGCCGGAAGAAGGCCATGGCGCCGACCAGCCCGGCCAACCCTATGCCGAGGCCTCGCGCAAGAATCTGGCCAGTCTGGTGGCCGGCAAGACGCTGACCGCCCAGTGCTACGAGCAAGACCAGTACGGCCGGGATGTGTGCGCCTTGATCCTGGAAGATGGCCGTTCGGCCAACCGCCTACAGGTGGAGTCCGGCTACGCCTGGGCCTATACCGCCAGGAAAGGCGACTATTTGCGCGACAAGGCCATGCCCGACCTGCAACGCCAGGCCAAGGACGCGGGCCGTGGCCTGTGGGTGCAGCAGGGCGCCATCCAGCCCTGGAAATGGCGCTACGACTGCTGGCGTCAACGCCAGTGCGGCTGAGCCCGCCCGTACCGCTAGGGGGATGCCTGGGTACTGGCTCCGTCCCGCGTTTGCTATCCTCTGTCGCAACGATTTGAAGGGAAGGGTTCCATGCGTGTACTGAAGCGGCTCTGGGCGACGGCCATGCTGCTGTCGCTGGCGTTGACGGGTTGCTCGCAAGAAAGCCCCATCAACAGCCCGTATCCGTCCGGCGCTGAAAGCCAGAACACGATCTACACCGCATTCGTCCAGCGTTCGCCGAAATATCTGGACCCGGCAAGCTCTTATTCCGTCGACGAAACGGCTTATACCTACAACATCTATGAGACGTTGTACGGCTATCACTATCTGAAGCGGCCCTACGAGCTGGTGCCGCGCGCCGCCCAGTCCATTGATCTCCCGCAGTATCTGGATGCGCAGGGCAACCCGCTGCCAGCCGACGCGCCGGGCGAGCAGATCGCCGAAAGCATCTACGACATCAAGCTGCGTCCGGGCGTGCGCTTCCAGCCGCATCCGGCTTTTGCCCGCAAGACGGACGGCAGCTACGACTACTACCCATTGGCCGACGGCGAGCTCGATGGCAAATACTACATACCCGACTTTCCGCGCACCGGCACGCGCGAGCTGACCGCGGACGATTACGTCTACGCATTCCGCCGCCTGGCCAGCCCGCGGGTGGTGTCTCCCATCTATTCCGTGATGGCCGACCACGTCATGGGCATGCAGGAATACGGCGACCGCCTGCGCAAGCGCGATCAGGCCCTGCGGCGCGACCTGCCGGGCGGCGGCGCTTCGTCGTGGCTGGACCTGCGCGACGCTGATGGCTTCACGGGTATCCAGGCGCTGGACCCCCACACGTTGCGCATCCGGGTCAAGGGCAAGTATCCCCAGTTCAAATACTGGCTGGCCATGACGTTCACGGCGCCCATCCCCTGGGAGGCCGACCGTTTCTACAGCCAGCCGGGCATGGCCTCGCACGACCTGTCGCTGAACACCTGGCCTGTCGGAACCGGTCCCTACATGATGGCGGAATCGTTGCAGAACCGTCGCCACGTGCTGGTTCGCAATCCCAATTTCCATGGCGAAGCCTATCCCTGCGAAGGGGCGCCCGGCGACAAGGCAGCCGGCATGCTGGACGATTGCGGCAAGCCCACGCCTTTTATTGATCGCGCGGTATTCAGCCTGGAAAAGGAAGCCATTCCGCTCATTGGCAAGTTCATGCAGGGCTATTACGACGTGCCGCAGATCGAACGCGGTGAATACGGCGTCGCCATGTTGGTGGCGGCGGGCGATAGCGAAGACAAAGCCAAGCAGTACCGCGAACACGGCATCCGCTTGCCCACCACGGTGGAGACCGCCAACTGGTACATGGGTTTCAATTGGCTGGATCCGGTCGTGGGCAAGGGCGATACGCCTGAACAGGCGGAAAAGAACCGAAAGCTGCGCCAGGCCATCAGCATCGTGTTTGACTGGGAAGAATTCGTCACGGTGTTCGAGAACGATCAGGCTTCCGTGGCACAGGGGCCGGTTCCGCCCGGCGTGTTGGGCTACCAGGAACCCAGCAAGCCGGAAGGCGTGAATCCGGTCGTGTACGACCTGGTGGACGGCAAGCCCGTGCGCAAATCCGTCGATGTCGCCAAACGCCTGCTGGCGGAAGCCGGCTATCCCGACGGCCGCAATGCCAAGACCGGTGCGCCACTGGTGCTGTATTACGACGCCATGCAGGGCGGAGGCTCGAACCCGCGCTTTGACTGGATGCGTCGCCAGATGGCCAAGATAGGCGTCCAGCTGGATATCCGGTCCACCGACTACAACCGCTTCCAGGACAAGATGAAGCGTGGCGCGGCGCAGATATTCCTGTGGGGCTGGAACGCCGACTATCCCGATGCCGAGAACTTCCTGTTCCTGCTTTATGGCCCCAACGCCAAGGCCAATGGCGGCGGTGAAAACGCAGCCAACTACGACAGTCCCGAATTCGACAAGCTGTTTGAACAGATGAAGTTCCTGGATGACGGCCCGGAGAAGGAAAAACTGATCGCCAGAATGGTGGCCATCGTGCAGCGCGACGCGCCCTGGATGTTCGGCTACTTTCCGATGTCGGGCGGCGCCTATCAGCAATGGGTCGGCAACGCCAAGCCCACGCAGATGGTTCGCAACACGCTTCAATACCTGAAGATCGACCCCGTGCTGCGGCAGCAGAAGATCGACGAATGGAATTTCCCCCGGTGGTGGCCGATCGGCTTGTTCGTGTTGCTGCTTGTCCTGGCGATCTGGCCGTCGTATGTCGCGTTGAAGCGGCGTGAACGCCAGACGGCCTTTGGCCCGGCCGGCCGTAAGGAGCATCAATCATGATCGGCTACGTGATCCGCCGGCTGCTGTATGGCGTGCTGATTCTGATCGGCGTGAATCTCTTCACGTTCATCCTGTTCTTCGCGGTCAATACGCCCGACGACATGGCGCGGCTGGCCATCGGCGGGCAGCGCGCCAGCCAGGATGCGGTTGAAAAATGGAAGGTTGAACGCGGTTACGACAAACCCTTGTTCTTCAACGCCAAGGCGCAAGGCACGGGGCAATTGACCGATACCGTGTTCTATCAGCGGTCGGTGCCCTTGTTGGCGATGGAGTTCGGCGCCTCGGACAGCGGCCGCGACATCGGTCGCGAGATCCAGACCCGCATGGGGCCCAGCTTGGCGCTGGCCGTGCCCACGTTCTTTCTTGGGCTCTTCGTCAGCATCGTCTTTTCGCTGACGCTGGTGTATTTCAGGGCCACCCGCCTGGACTTCTGGGGCGTGGTGGTGTGCGTGTTGCTGCTATCGATTTCCAGTCTGTTCTACATCATCGCGGGCCAGTGGGTCTTCGCCAAGCTGCTGCGTCTGGTGCCGTTTTCAGGGTTTTCGGGAGGGCTGGACGTGGTCAAGTTCCTGGCCTTGCCGGTATTCATCGCGATCGTGTCGCGACTGGGCCCAGAGGCGCGGTTCTACCGCACGCTCTTCCTTGAGGAAATCGGCAAGGACTATGTGCGCACCGCACGCGCCAAGGGGCTGGCCGAGCGCGTGGTGCTCTTCCGCCATGTCCTGCGCAACGCCATGCTGCCCATCCTGACCAGCACGGTTGCCGCCTTGCCACTGCTATTCATGGGCAGCCTGATCGCCGAATCCTTCTTCGGCATCCCTGGTCTGGGCAGCTACACCATCGACGCCATCAACGCGCAGGACTTCTCCGTCGTGCGTGCCATGGTGTTCCTGGGGGCCGCGCTCTACATCGTGGGATTGATCCTGGCCGATATTTCCTACACGCTGGCTGATCCCCGCGTTCGATTCGAGTAGCCGCCATGCCCAAGATCGTCTTCCTATGGACTGATGTCGCACTGTGGCTCATGGTGCTGGGCGCGTTGGCCTACGTCTGGCACGTTCGCCGCAGCCCCAACTTGCGTGCGACGTGGGGCCGCGTGGCACGCGACACTCCCGCCATGTGTTCGGCCATTGTCCTGGTCGCCTTCACCGTGGTCGGGTTGCTGGATTCCGTGCATTACCGGCCTCAGTTGCCCCCCGTGCCGGGTGCTGCGGCTGACGCCGCGCCTGTCTATGCCCCCGTGGTCAAGTCGGCACTGGATGGCCTGCTGGCCGGCACGGTGTTGACGCAGCCTGAAAGAAACTACTCCGAGCCCTTGGCGGTCAAGCTGTTCCTGAAGGAAACCATGCTGGTCGACGACAAGCCGGTGCGCGATTTTCCGCGCCTGCGCGGCGCCGCCACGCACCTGACCGATCCCGACAAGGAGTACCGGGGCGACGTCCTCAAGCGCCTGGGGCTCGGTCTGGCCGGCGGATTGGGCGTTGCGCTGCTGTCTGCGGCCTTGCTCTTTGCCTGCCTGGCACGCCGCGCGCGCTCGTCCGCGGAAGCGGCCGAGGCCATGCTGGGCGGACGATCCGATGTGCCATGGCGAGCCATGACGATCACTTTTGCCGTGCTCTGCCTGACGGTCGGCGCGCTGGCAGGCCTGTCCAGCGGCTATCACGCGCTGGGCACCGATCGTATTGGCAACGACGTGCTGTGGCAGGCGCTCAAGAGCATCCGGACGGCGCTGGTCATCGGCAGCCTGACGACCATCGCCATGCTGCCGCCTGCCATCATCTTCGGCATCGCCGCCGGCTACTTCAAGGGCAAGGTCGACGACGCCATCCAGTACCTGTACACCACGATCACCTCGATTCCCGGCGTGCTGTTGGTGGCCGCGTGCGCGCTGATGATGCAGGTCTATATCGACAACCACGCCGACCTGTTCGATACCTCGGTTGCACGGGCGGACCTGCGGCTGTTCCTGCTGTGCATGATCCTGGGCCTGACCGGCTGGGCGGGACTGTGCCGGTTGTTGCGTGCGGAAACCTTGAAGCTGCGCGAGCTGGAATACGTGCAGGCGGCGCGCGCATTCGGCGTGTCGCACTGGCGCATCATGACGCGCCACCTGTTGCCCAACGTCGCGCATCTGGTGCTGATTACCGTCGTGCTGGAGTTCTCGGGCCTGGTGCTCTACGAGGCCGTGCTGTCCTATCTGGGGATTGGCGTGGATCCCAGCATGAATTCCTTTGGTTCCATGATCGATGGCGCCCGTTTGGAAATGTCCCGGGATCCCATGATCTGGTGGAGCTTGATGACCGCTTTCCTGTTCATGCTGGCGCTGGTGCTGGCGGCCAACCTGTTCGCGGATGCCGTGCGCGACGCATTCGATCCGCGCACCCGCCGCTACAAGCCCGGCCGCATGGCCCGCTTGGGTGGCTGGTTCGGCCGCCGGCCCGCGCCCGCGCTTGCGGCCGAACCACGGCCCTCAAAATCGGGAGACGCCCCATGAGCAACGGCACGATTCTGCTGGACGTGCACGGCCTGGACGTCGACATCGCAGGTGAAAGTGGCATGACCCATGCGGTCAAGCGCTTGCAACTGGCTATTTCCCAGCGGCAGACCTTTGCGCTGGTCGGCGAATCCGGGTGTGGCAAGAGCATGACGGCGCTGGCGTTGTTGCGTCTGTTGCCCGACGCTGGCCGCATCGTCGGCGGGCAGATCGACCTGGATGGCGAAGACCTCAACCGCCTGCCCGAAAGCGCGATGCGCGGCGTCCGCGGCGGCCGCATCGGCATCATCTTCCAGGAGCCGTCCACCAGCCTGAACCCGGTCATGCGCGTGGGTGACCAGATCATCGAAACGCTGACGGCGCATACGCCGCTGCGCGGTGCCGCGGCGCGCGCCCGCGCCATCGACTGGCTGCGCCGGGTGGGCATCCCGGAACCCGAGCGGCGAGTCGACGACTATCCATTCCAATTCTCGGGCGGACAGAAGCAGCGCGTCATGATCGCCATCGCGCTGGCGGCCGAACCCTTGCTGCTGATCGCGGACGAACCCACCACGGCGCTCGACGTCACGGTGCAGGCGCAGGTGCTGGACCTGCTGGCCGACATACAGCGGGAAATGGGCATGGCGGTGCTGCTCATCACGCATGATCTGGCGGTCGTGAAGAATGTGGCCCATCACGTGGCGCTGATGCGCGGCGGCGAAATCGTCGAAAGCGCCAGCGCCGAAGAATTCTTCCATGCGCCCAAGCACCCCTATGCGCGGCAGCTGTTTGAAGCGATTCCCACGTTTGAAAAACGGGGCGTGCCGTTGACGGACCAACGCCGCCAGGCCATCGCGCAGCGGGACGGCGGCTCACGGGGCGCCCGCCCCGAGCGCAAAGCAGGCGATCTCGTCCTGGACGTGCAAGACCTTAAAGTGCATTACCCCGTGCGCAAGGGACCGTTGCGCCGCATCGTGTCGTGGGTCAAGGCGGTTGACGGCGTGACCTTTTCGCTGCGGGCCGGAGAAACGCTGGCGCTGCTGGGCGAGTCCGGTTGCGGCAAGACGACCACCGGCAAGGCGTTGTTGCGCCTGATCGATGGGGCGCGGATTTCCGGCCGGGCCATGCTGCTGGGCAAGGATGTGCTGTCGGCCGACCGGCGCACGCTGCGTGAACTTCGCCAAGACATCCAGATCGTGTTCCAGGATCCCTACGCCTCGCTTGATCCCCGCATGCGCGTGGGTGAGATCCTGGACGAAGGGCTGGCATCCCTGCGTCGCGGCATGAGCAAGGAAGCGCGCGCCGCGCACGCCGCGCAATTGATCGAGCGCGTGGGCTTGCCGATCAACACGCTGACGCGCTACCCGCACGAATTCTCTGGCGGCCAGCGCCAGCGCATCGCCATTGCCCGGGCGTTGGCGGTAGAGCCCAAGGTGCTGATCTGCGACGAACCCACGTCGGCGCTGGACGTCTCCGTTCAAGCACAGATCCTGGATCTGCTGCGCGAACTTCAGGATGAACTCGGCATGGCCTATCTGTTCATCACGCACAACTTCGGCGTGGTCGAATATCTGGCGGATCGCATCGCCGTCATGGATGGCGGTCGCATCGTTGAGCTCGGGCAGGCTGATGCGGTGTTGCATGCACCTCAACAGGATCTGACGCGCCGTTTGCTGGCTGCGGTGCCTCGGCTGCAATTCGGCGCTGCCGACTCAGACTGATCGCTGGCGCCAAGTCCTGCCAACAAGCGCATGGCCCATGAAAAACGCGCCCTGATCTTGTGGGATCAGGGCGCGTCGGGCGCATACCTGCTGCGCGCGGATCGGGGTCAGTGATCGTCGTGGTGCGCGCTGCGGGTTTCCAGCCAAACCAACGTGTCGTGCCTCAAGGTGCGGACGCATTGCGCCAGGAAGGCATGAACCGTTTCCAGCTCGGTTGTGTCGTAGCGGCGTGCCATCAACATGACCGCTTCGGCAATCCACTGCCGCTCCTGCGACAGATGCTGGCACTGCTCTTCGACCGGCCGGATCACGATCATCCGGCGATCCAGCGGGTGGCGGCCGCGTTGCACATATCCTGCCGCCTCCAGCCGGTTGATCAACGCGGTCGCGCCGCCGGAACTGATGCCCATCAGTTGGGCGAGTTGCCCGGTGGGCAAGGCATCAAATTCCATCACCAGTTCCAGCGCTTTCAGATCCGCCAGGGGGATACCCAGCTTTTCCGCCAGGGCCGACTGGCACGCGGCGTTGTACACCGAAAACTGCCGACCCAGCATCAGGGCGATATCGTCAAGCATTCCCGGGCGCAGGTCACTCGTGCGAGATTCAGGCATCACGGTCACATGCTCGTGGTGAACGATGGTTTCTTGTTGCAGCATGATGTCGCTCCCTTGCGGATATGGTGGATTACTTCTTGGCCGACAGGCCGCCCAACAGACCGCCCAGCAGGCCGCCATTCGTTGCGCCGCCCGTCGTCGAGGAACCCGTCACGCCACCTGTGACGCCACCCAGCAGACCGCCCAGCAAGCCACCATTGTTGGTCGTGCCGGCTCCGGCTGCGCCACCGGCGCTGGCGCCTGCACTGGCACCCGTGCCCGTCGTTGCACCGACCGAGACACCACCCACCACGCCACCCAGCAAACCACCCAGCAGGCCGCCGTTGTTGGTACCGCCCGCCGTACCGCCGGTCGTTCCACCCGTCGTCCCGCCCGTCGCCCCGCCTGTCACGCCACCCAACAGGCCGCCCAGCAGGCCGCCGTTGGCCGTCCCGCCCGCCGTGCCGCCGACCGATCCGGTCACGCCGCCCAGCAAGCCGGTCACCGGAGCCAGCAAACCGCCAATGCCGCCAGCGGCCGGCGTGCCGCCTACGCCGCCCACGCCACCCAGGATGCCGGTGATGGGGCTCAACAAACCGCCCGTGCCGCCAGCGCCGCCGGTCAGGCCGCCCGTGACACCGCCAAGACCCAGGCCGCCCGTCAGCGATGCGACCGCGTTGGTGGCGTTGGCCAGGGTTGCGCCCAGCGGATTCGTGTTGCCCGGCGTTGCGTTCAGCAATCCACCGGCGCTGGCGACGGCGCCGCCCAATCCTTGCAGCACGCCGTTCAGGCCAGCCGTGTTGCCGGGCAGCGATCCGCCCGCGCTAGCCAGCGTGCCGCCCAGGCTCGTCAAGAGGCCGGCGACCGGAGCGCCCAGTTTGGTCGTCGCGCCGACCTGTTGCGTCAAGCCCGTGACCGTGCCGACCAGCGGGCTGGCGGTGGGGTCCAGTGCGGCGCCGAGGCCGGCCAACGTGGGTTGCAGGCCAAGCGGCAACACGTTGTCCACCGTCTTGCCTACGTTGCCCAGAGCAGGTTCCAGAATCGGCTTGGAGGGGCCGCCCAGCACGCCGCCAGTGATGCCGCCGAGCGTTTGGGTAACCGGGTTCAGCAATCCGCCTTGGCCAGAGAGCCCTGCGGTCAATGCACCCACGGCGTTCGTCGCGTTACCCAGAATGGTCGTCAGCGGTTGCGGGTTGCTGGCGCTGGCGTTCAGCAGGCCGCCCGTGCTGGCCACCGTCTTGCCCAAGCCGTCCACCAAACCGCCGACACCCGAGCTCAGGCCACCAGGGAGTCCCGAGCCTTTCACCGTGGTGCCCAGGTCGCTGACCAGGCCGCCGACTTGCTTGGTGATGCCATCCACGGGTTGGCCCAAGCCCGTCGTGGCGCCGACTTGCTGAGTCAGGCCCACGACGGTATCGACCACGGGGGCGAGCGTCGGATCCAGCGCTTTGCCCACGCCGCCCAGCGTCGTGCCCAGATTAAGGGGCAGGGTGTTATCCACGGCGCTGCCGGTATTGCCAAGCGTCGTTTGCAGCAAGCCGGCGGTGACCGGATTGGTGGGAGGATTGGGATCGGTGCCGCCGGGATTGGTCGGGTTGCCGCCGCCCGGGTTGGTGGGGTTGCCGCCGCCGGGATTGGTCGGAATATCGGTACCAGGCAGGCCGGCAGACTTGCTGCCGCCGCCGCCACCACCGCAAGCAGCCAAAGCGCTCATCAGAGCGGCGGCCATGACGGTGGAGGTCAGAATACGTTGAACACGGTTTGCTTCGACTTTGGTAGACATGGCGAGCTCCTTGGGTTGGATAGGTCAGGCGTTGAAACTGCCCGATACGTCTCTACATGCACAAACCGTGCCAATATTTTTTCCGTGCCCGGATTTTTGCCCTTGGTCAGTGTTTTGATGAAAATAAAATACTTGTAAATCAATGACTTGCAGTAAATTTTGAGGGTTTATACCAATCTTGTGAAACCCTCACTTTTGCGACCACAAAAACCCTGCGAATGTTACGAATGGAAGGTTAATCCCCGTTACGTTACGGGCAACGTTACGTAACGTGCTGTGTGAAATCGGCAAAAAAAAGCGCCTGTGAATACAGGCGCTGATCAGCGGGGAGGGGATCGCCTTCGGCTTAGAAGGCGTCGTAGAACAAGGAATAGTTGGCGTTGAAGCGCACGTCCCGGTCGTTGTTGGTGGACGCGGAGCCGATCGGCTTGGCCACGTTGAAATCAAACAGATAGTATTTATCGTCGGTGAACCGAAGGCCCAGCGCGAGCGACGACAAGTGCCGTTGGTTAAGTGCCTGCAAGCTCTTGTTGTTGTACCAGGTGCGCGCAAAGTCCACCAAGGCATACGGTTGGACACTGGACAGGTATTCCCAACCAGTACCGAAACGACGGTTGACTTCGGCAGATACGCCGACGCCCTTATCGCCGCTTTGTTCGCCTTGCGCATACCCCATGGCGTATCGCCAGCTGCCGAAAGACACTTGCTCTGACGAGGGCAATATATTGCTGGAGTATTGCGCGGCACCCGAAAAGGTCAAACCGAACTGCGCGGGCAAGGCAAACGTTTGCTTGGCGTTCAGGTTGTAACGGGTGAAATCCAAATCGAGGATCGGCGTGGCCGAATATCCATAGTTTGTCGTGATGTCCTTCTTTGCACCCGCCGCGTCAAACCCCTTGGATACGCTGGCGGTAACGTCTGTTGTTTTGCTTTCAGACACCTGAATATATCGGAGCTCTGCGTTGGCGGCGCGCACTCGCGCATCCTGCTGCAACCAAAGATCCGAGGTTTTGGAGTCGTATCGGTCCTTTGAGTTGGCGGCATAAACCCCCAACGTACCCGTCAGGGAGCGCGTGTTGTTCAGCAGAAAGGGATAACTGACGCCGATGCCGATGCGGTCGTTCTTTACGCGGCGCTCGAATCCCAGGTACTCGATGGCATCGTCCTTGGGCTTGGCGTCGTAGTGATAACCATCGACCTTGATCGCCAGGCCGTCCGGGCCAATGGGCACGCGGACTTCGCCCATGACATATTTAACGTCGTCGGTATTGAACGGAACGGCAGCGGTCAGTTTCACCTGCTCGCCCAATGGCGTCAGGCTATTGGTGCCCATATTGACTAATGGCTGCATGCCGGTGCCCAGGTCGGCGATCCCCGCCGTCAAGCTGACCGGTTGGCGGGTGGCGGTCAGCACCAATTCCGTCGCTCCGTCCGCACGGCGCGGCAGGTCAAGATTGGGCGTGAATTTAACTCCAGGCACCGTACGCATCAGATTCAACTGGCGCTCCAGCGTCGCCTGTTGCAACGGACGGTCTTCCTTCAGGGGGCCGGCCAGCGTTTCCAGCCGGTCCAGCGCATTGCCGATATCGCCTTCAATCCGCACATTCCCGATATAGCCCTCGACCACTGTCACAACGACCAGACCATTGGCGAAGGTCTGGTTCTGCACCAGCGCGAATGACAGCGGATAACCCTTGTCGCGGTATAGCTGAGTGATCTTGTCAACCTGCTGCACCAGTTCGCCCAAGCTGATCTCTTTGCCGGACAGCGGGGCAAGAATGCCGGACACCTCTTCAAACGGAATGGCGTGCACGCCACTGACGTCGAAGTTGAGCGGCACGATGCGCTGCGCCAGTCTGGCCCGCAATGCCAATTGCTCGGGAGTGGCCGTTTCCACGACGGGAGGCGGCGGGACGGCGCCGGGTGGTCGTTCAAGCGTTGGCAGCGAGTCAACGGGGTTTCCTCGCAACGGTCCATCCGCGCGCGCATTCGCACTGACGGCAAGGGCACAGATAAGAGCGAGGGTAAGCGGACTTGCCTGGAACGTGCGTCTCATGCCTTTTATGTCTCTCATTTCCGCAGGCGCTGTCCCGCCATGTATTCGATATTCGTTAAATATTGAATTTATTGAGGGACATAACATTAGTAAGAAGGGATTCGGTGCGCCGTAGGCGGTATGGTGCCAGTCGCTCAGGATAATGACAATTTATTTCATTGTGACCGATCGGAAACAGCAAGATAACAACATTGCGAAATTTTCTTCAACTGATGCATATTGAGAACGTCAGGGTTAACTAGTGGTTTTTAATAAGATTCATGCGAATTTACGTGCATTCGTTACATGTCTGCTGTCGTAGTATCGCGAATATCGGTGTAAACCCTGATGTGTATTAAATGTTAATAGATAAGACTATATAAACGTATCAAAACACATCGGTTTTCGGGCTATCGGGAGTCCACAAGATGGGCGCGTGTGACTGCAGTACATCTCGTAAAGGCCTGCCAGCGGAACCCCGCGATTGCAGGCTATTTCACTGGGGTCGTCCATGAACCCGGGTGACATTGTTCCCCTCTCGTTCAATGCCGGTCTCGTTGCCTTGTCGTTCCTGATGGCAGCATTGGGTTCATACGTTGCATTGCTCGCCGCGGCCGGTATCCGCGCCGAAACCCAAGACGGTGAAATACGTATCGGTTACATCCTCATCGGTGCCGTGGCCATGGGTGGGGTGGGTATCTGGAGCATGCATTTCATTGGCATGCAAGCGCAGGACTTCCCCTTCGATGTGGGTTACCAGGTTGGCCTGACCATACTCAGCTTCGTCGTGGCCGCGGGTTTCTCCGGCTGGGCGTTCTGGTATGTCGGCCGCGACAGTTTCACGTTTGGGCGCTGCCTCGTGGGCGGGCTTGCCGCCGGCTTGGGCGTAGCTGCCATGCATTATCTGGGCATGGGCGCCATGCGCATGCCGGCCGTATTGCTTTGGAATCTGCCGATGGTTGTTTTATCGGTGTTTATCGCGGTAATTGCCGCGTCAGCCGCGCTGTGGCTGGCTTTCAATACGCAGAATGAGTTTCAACGCGCCGGAGCCGCCGTTTTGATGGCAATAGCCGTGTGCGGCATGCATTACACCGGCGCGGCGGCTGGCACGGTTATCTGCACCACGCCACGGGACTATTCCAGCCTGCAAATTGGCGGGCTGATGTTGCCGTATATCGCCTTTGCCCTGTCCGCTGTCATCTTGCTGATCATGCGTTGGCAATTGCAGCGGGCATCAACCCGGTTTCGCGCCCGCATGGCGCAACGTATCGACTCGTTCATTGAATCGGCACCAGTGTCGGATTCAGGCAGGGTGCCTGGATCTCCGCTGGGGCCGGGTTAGCAAGGCCCCGGTTTGCGCGCGGGTCGCACATCCGCAAAGCAAGCAGTTCCGGGCATAGGGGGCTAGTACCGCGAGGCGGCACAGCTCAATGATCAATCGAGTGTTAGGAGCTCGACATGAAAGCGAAACTTGCGCAGTTCTGGAATGACGAAGAAGGCATCACTGCCCTGGAGTATGGGCTGATTGCCGGGCTGATGGCAGTGGCGATCATCGCTGCGATTGGCTTCTTTACTGGAGGCTTGACCAGTCTGTTCACAGACTTGGGCGCCAAGCTTACCTCCCAGGGTGGGGCAATTTAACGCCCGGCAAGCCTAGTCCATGTCGCGATGGCCCTTTGGGCCATCCCGACGGGCAGGCTGTACGACGTATTCATTGGCTTCAGCAGGATTCTGCCGTTCCGATCGAACACTTCTGAAGTCTGGTTTTTTTGAATTATCGGAAGGTCCCGCCTTGTATCCAGGGGAAGTGTTGTGGTGGCTGCTATTCGCAAGCTGGAATCTGGTGCTGATCTACAACGATCTGCGCTTCCGCCGTGTCCCCAACGGGTTGATCATCGTGGGGTTCGTGGCGCAGCTGCTTTGGTTGGTGGCCGCATGGGTGGTGCCGGGGTGGGTCTACCCGCCTCGATGGTCGGGCTGGTTCATGGCGCTTGCCGGGTTCTTGGCGGCAATACCGTTCATGTTCTTGTGGGCCCGGCGCTGGATGGGAGCGGGCGACGTCAAGGCCATCGCCATCCTCGGACTGCTGCTGGGGATCGCACCGCTGATTCTGATTCTGGTACTGGCGAGCCTGCTGGCCGGCCTGCATGGTTTGCTGTATCTGATCGTGTCGCGCTACTGGCCGCTGAGCCATCGCATTCGCCAGATTCCCTACGCCGCGTACTTGGGAGTCGCCGCGCTCAGCGTGGCGTCTATGCCGTTGAATTCGGCCTGGTATTCGTGGTGTTCTTCCTGGTGTTCTACGCAATTCTGACGTATTCGTTGGTGGCCGCCGCACAGCAATCCGTGACATTGGCCGCGCAGGAAGGCGCGCGCAAGGTCTTGCAGTGGCAGGCGGGCACGCCGTCATTGACGGTGCGGGCCAACGCGGGGCGCGATGCCGCCTTGTATCAGGCGCAATGGATCAGCTCCATGTCCGCCGCCACCGTCCAGGTGGCGGTCTGCGGCAGCACGGGCGCGCTTAGCAGCTCCACGGGCGGGGCTTGCAGCGGCCGGCCCCTTGCCGACGGGCAGGTCGAGGTCACCGTGTCCTATGCCTATGGCGCACATCCGCTGATTCCCTCGCTGCCGCTGCTGCGCACGGTGCTCATGCCGGCCTCTGGCGTGCTGAGCGCTCGCGCCACGGTGCATTTGAATGGGGAAGGCTGATATGCGCGCCAAACCGCGGCACCGTGCCGGCCACTCTTCATTCTTGCGGCAGCGTGGCATCGCAGCGCTGGAATTCTCTTTGACCCTGATCATGTTGCTGATGTTCATCTTGGGCGTGCTGAGCTTCGGGGTGCTGTTCTGGATGCAGCAGCAACTGGCGTCTGCCGCGACTGACGGCGCGCGCGCGGCGGTGTTCGCAAAGTTCAACGGCCAGGCGAATGTCCCGGTGGCCGCCTGCGCTGCCGCGATGAGCGCTTTCTCTTCGGGTTCCGCTGTCGTCTGCGCGACGACCAGCGCACCGTGCGCCTGGACGGGCTCGGGGGGGCAGCAAGCGAATTGCGCCACCGTTGGCCTGACCTACAACACCCAGTCCTGGCCGCTCTTGGCCACTCTTCAGCGCCTGATCACCACGCTGCCGGGTGTCGGGCCAAGCTGGATTCCTACCCGATTGCATTCGCAAGCCGTTGTTCAGATATCGCAAGGGACACCATGAGCAGTTTGAGCAAGATCGTCGCAGGGTTTTTGTTGGTGGCGGGCCTTGTGCTGGCCTTCGTCGCCTGGCGTCTGGCATCCGCGCCCGCTAGTCCGCCCGTCAGCACCACGCCCGCGCCCTCGGCGCCGGCGGCTGCCGCCACGCCGGTCCAGCTTTACTCGGTTGTCGTGGCCAAGGATCCGATTCCGGCCGGCACGCGCATCAACAGCGAAACCATGTTGACGGTGGCCGAATGGCAGGCGCCGCTATCCGGCGGATATAGCACCAAGGCCGCCTTGGAAGGCGCCGTGGCCAAGGTTGATATTGCCAAGGGCGATCCCCTCTTGCCCAGCTTGCTGGCGCAAGGGTTGGCCCGGCAGTTGAAGGCGGGCGAGCGTGCCGTGGCGATCGCGGTGGACGAAGTGATCGGCGGTGGCAATCGCGTCGCGCCGGGCGACTGGGTGGATGTGTTCTTCATGATCGAAAAGGGCCAGGAAGTGCCCGGCGGCCAGGCGCGGTTGCTGCAATCGCAGGTGCGCGTGCTGGCGTACGGCAGGGATTCCGTGGATGGGCCGGAAGAAAAGCCGGTGGGGCAGCAGGGTGCGCCAGCGCAGCCCGCCAAGACCGCGGTACTGGCCGTGCCGGTCGAACACGTGAACGAATTGATATTGGCCAGCCGCTCTGGCCGCCTGCAACTGGCGTTGCGCCCGTTGAATGACGACAGCATGCCCGACACGCAATTGTTCGCCCAGCGCGGCACGGTATTGCCGGTTCGCGCGGACTTGAGTCCGGAGCAACGCGATGCGCTCAAGCTGGGGCCGAATCGCGCGTTTGCCGGTGAAAGCCTGGTTCAGCTTGACGGCTCGACCTCTGCTGCGCGTGCCCCTACCGCACCTGTGCGCGGTGCGAACTCGGGGGCGGGCGGCGGTAGAACCGTGGAAATCTTGCGCGGAGACAAATCCGAACGTGTCCGTTATTGAACGTGGCTCCGCGCGGCTTGTCGCCGCGCGTGGCTGGACTCTCTCTTATGACTAGATTCAGCACAATGATGAAATATCAGCGCACCACCATGATCTGCGTCCTGTCCGCGGCAGCATCGATGTCCTATGGCGTCATCGCCTCCGCGCAGAGCACCGCGCCCGCGCCGGGCTCGAATGCGCCGGCGCCGGTTCGAGATCTTGCCTTGGCCGTGAAGGGGCAACAGACGCTACTGCTGGACGGCGCGGTGCCGTCGCGGATCGCGATCGGCGACCCTGAGGTGGCTGACGTGAAGGTCTTGCCTGCCTCCAACAAGCGCGCGGGCTCGCTGCTGATTTATGGCAAGAAGGCGGGTACGACACAGTTGCAGATATGGAGTGGCAACAACGCGGCGCCGCAGATCTGGAACCTTCGCGTAGGCGGCAGCGTCCAGGGGGCACTGGCCACGCGAGGCATCGCCGGCGGGGCGAATGTCGATATCGCGGGAGACCGGGCGGTGGTGTCCGGGTACGCCGAGACGCCGATGGGGCAGGTGGCCTCTGCCGCGATAGCGGCTTCCGCCGTGGGCGGCGAGAAGAACGTCGTCGATCTGTCTTCCGCTGGCACCGGTGGCATTGTGCAGGTGGAGGTCAAGGTCGTTGAGGTGTCGCGCTCGGTGATGAAAGAGGCAGGCATCAATTGGAGCGCGGGTGGCAGCGGCCCTTGGAGCGCGACCAATAATTTGATGCCGTCAAGCCTGGCTTCGGCGGCATCCGGCTTTTCACTGTTCTACGACACCAAGAATTTCTCCGCGAACCTGCGCCTGTTGCAGACCAACGGCATGGCGCGCGTGCTGGCCGAACCCACGCTGGTGGCCATGACAGGGCAAAGCGCCAGTTTCCTGGCTGGCGGTGAATTGCCCATTCCGGAAGCCGGCGGGCTGGGGACGGTGTCGGTCACCTTCAAGCCTTTCGGTATCGGGTTGACGGTGACGCCCACGGTGCTGTCGCGGGACCGCATTTCACTGAAGGTGGCGCCCGAGGCCAGCGAACTGGACTACAGCAACGGCATTGTGCTGAACAGCGGCACGGATTCCAGCTCGATCATTCCGGCGTTGCGCACCCGCCGCGCCGATACCACCGTCGAACTGGGCGATGGCGAGAGTTTCGTGATCAGCGGCCTGGTATCGCGCCAGACCAAGGCCATGGTCAGCAAGGTGCCGTTGTTGGGCGATTTGCCGATCATCGGCGCCTTCTTCCGCAGCCTCGATTACTCGCAAGAGGAAACGGAACTGGTCATCGTGGTGACACCTCGCTTGGTTCGCCCCATCGCACGCGGGGTGAATCTGCCACTGCCAGGGGAAAAGCAAGAGCGTGCGGACAACGGCTTTAACGCCTGGGGCTACTACCTGACGGCTCCAATGGGCGGCCAGCAAATGCCGGGTTTTTCGCGGTGAACAATATGAAGACACATGCAAGCGAGTGGGTTGGCCTGCAAAACAGCAAGCGTTTTTTGTTCTGCTCCAAGGGTGCGGATGTCGCTGTGCAATTGGGGCAGGTGTTGGGCGACATGGGCATGCTGACCCAGGAGTCTCCCGGCAATGAAGAATTGGCGCGGCGTCTGGCCGAGATATCGCCGCAGGTGGTGTTCCTGGATTTCACGCTCAGCGAAGACGAGCCTGGGAAACTGTTCAAGTCCGCCGAGCTGGCGCGTTTGTTGGCGCGCATCGCACCCACCTTGCCGCGCGTGGCGGTGGGTCTGCTGAGTCAGCCGGAAGGGGCTATTGCCGCGCTGCGGGCGGGCGTCAGCGATTTTGTCGACCCCACGGTCGCGCCCGAGGAAATCAAGGAAATCGTGCTGCGTCTGCTGGACGCTCAGACCGACGGTGGGCGCGCGGGCGGTTCGCGGCGTAGCGTCCTGCTTCTGGGCGCACGGCCCGGCGTGGGCGCCAGCACCTTGGCCGTGCATCTGGCCCATATGGCACAGGATCGCCTGAAACAGTCGCACGGGGCCCGTGCCACGGCCAATGGCGGCAAGAGCGCCAAGGCCGCCGCGGCTGAGTCGGGGGCTTCGCTGCCCTTGTCGAGCCGTGTGGCGCTGATGGACCTGGGGTGGCCCGTGGGCGATTGCCAGCTTTATCTGAACATCGGCGGAGAGTTCGATTTTTCCGAGGCTGCGCGCAACCTGCGCCGTCTGGATTCCACGTTGCTGGCCTCGGCCATGCCGCATACGCCGAACGGCCTGAGCGTGCTGTCGTTGCCGCGTGATCTGGCCCTGATGCGCGATGTCTCACAGTCCGATTCGCTCTTGGTGTTTGAGCGCATGCGCCAGCATTTCGGTGTGGTGATCGCGGACTCGGGCGGCTTCACCAATCCTGAGTTCGTGGCGGGCCTGGCGCGCGCCTCGGAGCAGAACTGGATCGTGACCGATCAGAGCGTCGGCGCCTTGGTGTCGCTGGCGGGGTTGCTGCAAGAGCTGGAGCAGTTGCACGTGGATCGCCGCAGCCTGGGCCTGATCGTCAACCGCTACGACGAACGTTACGGCATGACGGCGCAGCAAATCGCCGAGCGCTTCCAGCTGGAACTGGTGGGCACTTTGCCTGACCGTACGCTGGCCTTGATGGTGTGCACGAACCAGGGACATCTGCTGCATGAGGACGCCGAGCGCGACGTCTATGTGCGTGCAGTGCAGACACTGGTGGAAAAGCTGGGGGCGGAAGAAAGCACGCCCGGTGGGCGCGCAAGCTGGCTGGCCACCTGGCTGCCCGGTGTGCATCGCCGTATGGTCGTCGGTTAACGGAACGACGCAAGGATTGCAACGGAAGCCGACATGATCATGACAGCGACAATAGAGTTTGGCGGTGATGGCGACAAGGGATTCTCGACGTCGAACCGCTTTCAGGAAGTGAAGACGGCGGCGTACGAACACCTGCTTTCCCGTATCGAGGAATTGGGCGCGGAGTTCGGCCGTTGGGCGCGCTCGGCGATTCAGGAATTCGTCGATATCGAGGTCGCGAACTTCGTGCGCCTGCGCAGGGTGCCAATCAATGAAGGGGAAATGAGGCAGATAGCCGAAGCCCTGACCAAGGAATTGGCCGGCCTGGGGCCCTTGGAGGATCTGTTGGCGGACCCGGCGGTCGAAGATATCCTGATCAACGGCTACGACAATGTGTTCGTATCGCGCCGCGGGGTGCTTGCCCGCGAGACGCTGCGCTTCACCGACAACCAGCACGTGCTGCGCATCGTGCGCCGCATTCTGGCCCCCATCGGCCGCCGCCTGGACGAGTCCAGCCCCATGGTCGATGCCCGGCTGCCGGATGGCGGCCGTCTGAACGTGGTGATCGAACCCCTGGCGGTGGACGGGCCGATGGTGTCGATCCGGAAGTTCCGGCAAGACCCGCTAAAGCCTGCCGACCTGCTGACGCTGGGCTCGTTTGACGAAGAGATCTACCGGCTGCTGCACGAGGCGGTGAAGAACCGCTGCAATGTGCTTGTGTCTGGCGGCACCAGCTCCGGGAAGACATCTCTGCTTAACGCGCTGGCGTTCTTCATTCCGGAAACGGAGCGCGTGGTCACGGTGGAAGACACGGCGGAACTCTCGCTGAATCACCCGCACGTGGTGCGGTTGGAGTCGCGTCAGGGGGGCTTTGACGGTAGCGGCTCGGTCAGTATTCGCGAATTGATCCGCAATAGCCTGCGGATGCGGCCGGATCGCGTCGTGGTGGGTGAAGTGCGCGGCGCCGAAGTCATGGACATGCTCCAGGCGATGAACACGGGCCATGAAGGGTCGATGGCGACCATCCACGCGAACTCGCCGCGTGAATGCCTGTATCGCATCGAGATGTTGGCGGGCTTTGCCGGGTTCCAGGGCAGCGAGGACAGTTTGCGCAGGCAGATCGCCAGCGCACTGGACTTCATTGTGCAGATCGGCCGCTTGTCCAGCGGCAAGCGCCGCGTGCTGTCGGTGACCGAGGTCACTGGCATGGGCGACAACGTGATTTCCACCCAGGAGCTCTATCGCCACGAAACGTTCACGACGCCCGAGGGCGAAGAAAAGGATCGTTGGAACTGGCTGGGGATCCATCCCCATACGCCCAAGCTCGCCAAGATGCGCAACGAGGCGCGCACCAACGAGCCTGGCCCGGGCGACACCGAAGGCGGCGGATTCTGGAGTCGGAGGCGCTGATGATGGAAGCCCTGGTGTTGGCGGGCCTGGCGTTGGTGTTGGGGATCGGTGCGGTGCTGCTTTGGCGCAATGCCAGCAGCGGCGCTCGCCGGGCGGCGAGTTCGACGTTCCTGGAAAATCAACTGAACCGGGGGCGCGACGGATCTTCCAAACCCGAGCCGATTTTCGAAAGCTCGCGTGCCTTGCGTAGCGGACTGCCGGGATGGGACCGCCTGTTGCTGCTGGCCGGCGTGCGCCAAAGCACGGGGCTCTATGTACGGCTTGCCGTGCCCCTGTTGGGACTGACCGCGCTGGCGTGGCTGACGTTGGGCATCCTGTCGGGCATCGTGACGCTGTTGCTTGTGGCCGTCTTCGAGTATTTCCTGCTGTGGTTGCGGGCAGACAAACGGCAGCGCCGGATGATCTCGCAACTGCCTGCCTTCCTGGACAACATTGTTCGCCTGATCACCATCGGCAACAGCATGGGAGCCGCGTTTCAGACGGCGTCCGCCACCACGGACGAACCGCTGCGCGAGGTCGTGGAAATGGCCGCCAGCCTTAGCCGTTCGGCCAAGGAACTGGACGCGGCGCTGGTGCACGTGTCCCGGCTGTACGGATTGAAAGAGCTATACATGATCGCCGCCGTGGTGTCGTTGGCGATGCGTTTCGGCGGCCGCAGCGACCAGGTGCTGGAGCGCATGGCGGCTTTCATGCGCGACGTGTCGCAGGCGCGCAATGAGTTGTCGGCGAGTTCCGCCGAGATCCGCTTGTCGGCCTGGGTCCTGGCGCTGCTGCCGGTGGGCATCGCGGGTTTCATCATGTTGACGAACAACGATCTGTTCATGAATCTGTGGCGCGACCCGGCGGGATTCAAGATGTTGGTGACCGCCGTGCTCTTGCAGATCGGCGGCAGCTATTGGCTGTATCGCATGGCCAAGTCCATTTGATGGGAGAGGCGTGATGGATATCCTGAAATCCTGGAGTGTCTCCTCCGTATTGGCGATGGGATTGATGCTGATCGCCGCAGCAATGCTGGTGTTGGGCATCGGCATCGTGCGCCGGCTGCGTGGCCAAAGCAGGAATCGGCAGATCGTGGATCATGCGCTGGCATCGCGCCAGATGGGGGGCGCGGCGGCGGCCACCTTGCCCCCGCAAGACGGGCAGGGCAGATTCGCGGCCGCCACGCGCGCGGCGGATTCGTTCGGCAAGCGTCTGAGCGAAGGCCGGTTGGCGGAAGCCTTGCTGGCCGCCGAGGACCGGAAACTGGTGGACATCGCCGGCTATGCCGATGCCGCCGCGGCAAGGTCGCGTTTTGTCGTATTGCGGTTCGGGCTGGCGATTCTGCTGCCCATCGCCGCAGTGACGCTGGCCATTCATTACCACTACGTCGATTCGTTGTCGGGAATGCTGGTTGCCGCCTTCTTTGGTTTCGCGGTTGGCTACATGCTTCCCAAGTGGTTCGTGCGGCGGCGCGTGGCGCAACGCCGCCGGATGGCGGCCGATGAGCTGCCTTTGCTGATTGACCTGCTGCGCCTGTTGCAAGGCGTGGGGCTGTCGATTGATCAGAGCATGCAGGTGCTGGTGACGGAGTTCGGACAGGTGTTGCCGGTGCTGTCGCAGGAATTGCGCCTGGCCTCGGAACTCTATGTGCGCGGCCGCACGCGCGAGCAATCGCTGTCCAGGCTGGCTGCTGGATTCGATAACGATGACCTGTCCGCTATCTGCCGCCTGATCGCGCAGGTGGATCAACATGGCGGAGCGGTGCAGGAGCCGCTGAACCGCTTTGGCGAACGGCTGCGTGATTCTCGACGGCTTGAATTGAAAGAGAAAGTGGGCAAGACGACGGTCAAGATGACGGGAGTCATGATCGTGACCTTGCTGCCTGCCCTGTTGATCGTCACGGGCGGATCTGGGTTTGTTGCGGTGATACGCGCGATGTCGCGCATGGGGGGGACGTGATGGCGAGCGCTATGGGAAGTCGGCAGGGCGCATTGCGCTGGACCCTTGTGGCTGCGGCGGTGTCGGTGACCGCGGGTTTGAGCGGATGCAAGACCAACAGTGCGGAAACGGCGTGGCAGTTGATGCAGCAACAGCAGCAGGAACAAGCGCTGGCGCGGCAGAAAGAAGACGAAGCCGAGGGCCGGCGCCGGCCCAAGGAGCCCGAGATGATGCTCTCCCTGATCGCAGAGGCGCAGCGTCAGGAACGCTATTTCGCCTCTCTGGCGTACATCGAGGCGTATCAGCAGAAATTCGGCAATGACAGCCGGCTGGCCGTCATGCGTGCAGACGCCTTGCGCCAGACTGGCCAGACCGCATTGGCCGAGCAGGCCTATCGCGCTCTGACCAGTGGTGATCAGGCGGCGGACGGGTGGCATGGACTTGGCCTGATCGCGGGCGGGCGTGGCCAGTTTGATCAGGCGGTCGACAATTTTTCCCGGGCGGCCAGGCTGGCGCCCATGAACGCACGGATCCTGGGTGACCTGGGTTATGCAAGATTGCGGGCCGGCGACGTGGAGGGGGCTCGAGTGCCCCTTGGCCAAGCAGCCGAATTGGCGCCGGACAACGGCAAGGTCCTGGCCAACTTGGCGGTCTTGCTGCTGGTCGAGGGCGATCCGGTCAAGGCCCAGCAAGTGATGGATCGGGCTCGCCTTGGGGATGATGCGCGCGGTCAGGTGTTGCGCCTGGCCTCCGATATCCGCAGCCAACGCGCACCCGCGCCCATGCCGGCCGCCGCGGCGGTGGGGGGGCAGGCGCCCACCCGCGTGTCCAGCGGCGACGGCGCCGTGATGCCAATGATGAGTCCGTTGATCGATGGCCTGGGCAATGGGCCCATCGTGCGTTAACTCCGTGTTCAGGAAACTCTTTATGTCTCAACCGCGATTGATTCCTTCCTTCACCTTGACCCTGGTGCTGGCCGTGTTGGCGCCCCTGGGGGCCCATGCCCAGTCCAATGCGCCGCTGACGGGGAACATGTCAGGTGGCGCGCAGGCCGCGCCGCAGCCCGCGCCACTGCCAGCCGCGACCCTGCCTGACAGGCCTGTGGTGCAACAAGTGCCCTCGGCGATGCCGCAAGCGGAAGCGCCTGCCGCGCAGCCAGGAACGGCACAGGCGACGCAGCAGGCTGCACCAGCGCCCGCCGCTGCCGAGGCGCGTGAGGGGTTTGGGGATGTGACGCGGGGCCTGCTGGCCGCGCAGGCCGACGGGCGTCGCGCGGGAGGCGTGCTGCCCATCTTGGGGCCGGTCTCTTCCGCCGCTTGGAACCGCTACGTGGATAGCTTCAAACAGCCCATCCCGGAATGGTTCCAGAAACGGGTCGAGACCAAGAACACCAACTAAGGCTTGGAGACGAGCCGGAGTCGCCAGATCATGCGAGCCGCCCCAATGCGTTCCGCTTCTTTGCTTCGCCAGCGCGGCAGCATCACCGTGGCTGTCGTATTCGCGGTGTTGGTGGGGTTGGTGTTGCTTGGGGTGGTGCATCTTGCCTACAGCTTCTACATGAAGCGAGAAATGCAGAAGGGGGCAGACCTGGCGGCCTTGTCGGCCGTCCAGGTGCTGGGCATGGGGGCGTCAGCGGATTGCGCGCGGGCGGTTACCGCAGGCCGCACCTCGGCATTGGCCAACGTGCCCGGTTTCTTCGATACGTTCACGGCGGCCAACGTCACCGTTGAGTGCAAGGTCTGGGATTCAAGCCGGGCCGACGCCACGGGGATGCATGTCTTCGATGCCACAAGCGGACAGCCGTTCAACGCCGTTCGCGTGACCGTGAGCAAAAGACTGACCAGCATCATTCCCAAGTTTTCAGCCGGTGCGGACAACGGCACGCTGGTCACGACGACTGCCGTGGCCACGAGCACGGCGCCCGTCGCGGCCTTCACCGTGGGCTCGCGCCTGGTGCGGTTGGAGCGCGGCGGCCTGCTGTCGCAGTTGCTGGCCTCCGTCGGGGCGACGCCCGCGCAACTGGACGTGCTGGATGCGGCGGGCCTGGCCAGTGTCAACATCACGCCGTCGGGCTTGCTGAAGGCGCTGGGATTGCCATTGTCGGTGGCGACCGGCGTGGGCACGCCTGCGGAATTGGCGGCGGTGAATAACCTGACGCTGGGCCAGTTGCTGAACGCCACGTTGACGGTGGTCAACCAGAGCGGCACCGCAGGCGCCAGCATCGGGCTGATCAACAACGCCATCAATACCGTGCTCGCCGTCATGCCGCTGAACCTGCCCGTCAAGCTGTTCGGTGATGGCGGCGTGCTGAACCTGTCGGTGGTGGGCGGTGACGCCACCGGGGCCTTGGCGGCGAACGTCAACGCACTGAATATTCTGGAAACCGCACTGGTCATTGCCAACGGCCAGAACCTGATCAACCTGGGCCTGAGCGTGCCCATCCTGGGGGTGGACGCCCGAGTGCGTGTCGTGGAGCCGCCTACGCTGGCCGTCGGCGGCATCGGCACGCAAGCCACCAGCGCGGGTATTCGCGTGTACCTGCGCGTCAATACCAGCAATATTCCGCTGATAGGGCCCTTGCTGGCGAATACGCTGAACACGTATGTGGATCTGCCCATCATCATCGACGTGGCGCAATCCACGGGCACGTTGACCAATCTGTGCCAGGCGCCGTTGACGCAGTCGCAGGCCACCATCGCCGTGAACTCCTCGGTGGCGAACATCTGCCTGGGGCGCTTTCCGGGCATGTCGTCCAGCACGGACCAGAATGCGGCCAACTTCGTCTCTTTAACCAATAGCTGCCAGCCCAGTTCGTTTGCCGCGATTCAGCGCTATCAGGTGTTGAATGTGCTGGGCATCCTGCCGCTGACCGCCAAGGTCACGCTGCCTGTCTTCAATTCCACTTCACCGGTCTCCGTCACGCTGACCGAGCCGCCGGGCACGCCGTCGACCCAGACGGTTACCGCAACGTCCATCAACCTGGGCACGCTGGCCTCGAATCTGGCGGATGCCGTGATCGGCGGCATTCTGGGGGATCTCTTCAATACCGGAACGCCCTTGTCGGATGCGGAGCGCACGGCGCTGGCCACGAAATTGGTGGGCGGTGGCGGCAGCAACGCAGGCAAGTCGATTTCGCAGGTTTTCAATGACATACAGTGGTCCACGACTGCCCTGAACCAATTGGGCCAGCGCCTGAGTACGGGCGGCTTGACGGGGGTGCTGGGCGGGACGTTGCAGTTGGTGGGCAATATCCTGACCTCGCTGCTGGTGGCGCCGATCAATGACGTGGTCTGCGCCCTGGGCATCACGCCAAGCGCCATCCGGCAGTGCCGTATCAACTCGGTTTCCGCTTTGGCGTTGAACGGCGGCTCTCAAGTCAGCGGCGTGCTGTCCATTGTCGTGAACTTGCTGCAACCGGTGCTGGCGCCGCTGTCGACGTTGCTGCAACAACTGCTCAACCTGCTTGGCCTGAGCGTCGGTCAGACCGATGTCTCGCTGCTGTCCGTGGATTGCGGCCAGCCCCGTTTGGTGTACTGATGATGATGTTTGTGATTTCCGCTTCCCTTTTGCCAGCATGGTCCCAGCCATGACTCAAAAATTCGCCCGCGACGAGTTCGACGTATACGTTTGGGAAGGCACTTCCGATATTGCCTCCCGGGCGGAGCGTTGCCTGGTCGGCATGGATGTCTCGTTGGTGCGTGCGGACGCGGGTACGGCGTTCCCGCCACCACGCGACCCGACGCGCCCGGCGGTGGCGCTGGTGTCGGTATCGGTGATGGGCGACAACCGCTTCAGCGGCTATGACTGGCTGGCGGTGCAGGCCATGCCGGTGATCTGGGTCGCGGCTGAAGCCCGGGGGCGCGATTCGCGCTATTACCCGCCCGAGTATTCCTACACCTTGCCGCTGTCGTTCACGACCGCTGATTTGCGCAAGCTGTTGTTTGAGTTGCTGGGAACGCTGGACCAGTTGAACCGCACGGCGCCCAAGCGCGAGCAGGCGTTGATTGCCGTGTCCGAGTCGATGCGCGCACTGCTGGCCGAGGCCGAGATGTTTGCGGATTGCCGCAGCAACGCGCTGATCCACGGTGAAACAGGCGTGGGCAAGGAGCGCATTGCCCGTCTGTTGCATGATCGGGCAGCCTGGTCGGACGGCCCCTTCGTGGCGGTCAATTGCGGCGCCATTCCCGAAGGCCTGTTTGAAGCGCATTTCTTCGGCCACGCAAAGGGCGCTTTCACCGGGGCGGTCGGTGCGCACAAGGGTTACTTCGAGCAGGCCAGCGGCGGTACGCTGTTCCTGGACGAAATCGGCGACTTGCCCTTGTATCAGCAGGTGAAGTTGCTGCGGGTGCTGGAGCAAAGCGCGGTCACGCGGCTGGGTTCCACCGTCGAGATACCGGTGGATTTCCGGCTGGTGGCTGCGACCAACAAGGACCTTCGGGTGCTGGTCGGCCAGGACGAGTTCCGGGCAGACCTGTATTACCGCCTGGCGGTGATCGAATTGCGCATTCCCAACCTGGAACAGCGCGGACCCGAAGAGAAGATCGCTATTTTCCGAGCGCTGCTGGATCGCCTGGGCGGAGAGGGCGAGCCGCCGGATTGGCTGCTGGAGCGCGTGGCGCGCACCCGCTACGCGGGCAATGTGCGCGAGCTGTCCAACGTGGCGGAGCGCGTGGCGATCATGCGCCGGCAGTTCAAAAGCTGGGACCAGGCACGAATTGAACGCATTTTTGACCAGATCGGCGAACCGCTGCGCGCCGCCGGCGCACTGGGCGGTACCAGCGCATTGTGCGAACCGCCCGTGTTCACCGACGCCGAACGCGCGGAACGCGCTCGTATCCTGGCTGCGCTGGACGTCAACGGCTGGCGCCGCCAGGACACCGCCAATACCTTGGGCATCAGCCGCAAGGTGCTCTGGGAGAAGATGCGAAAACTGCATCTTGGGGGTGGCCAGGGCGAAACGGCAGAAGGGATTGTCGAGGCGTCCTGATCGTGCAATAGGGAAAGGCCCGTAGAGGGCCACAAATTTGCTCGCGGTGAATGTAAGTGGATCAACCGTGAGCGAAATAAATTGCTATAGTTCCGCAACGATTTTTTTGGGGAAGGCATGAACGTCCAATTTATCCGTGCCGCCACTCGCATGGCGCTGTTAGGCGCGGCGTTGTCCGGCCTGGCGGCTTGCGCCAGCGCGCAATCCGAAGCGCCGCGGCCCACGGTTAAGCAGGTCGAGGACAAGCCCGACGCCGCGACGCCGGTGACCCCGCCGCCCGCCGCTGCTCCCGCAGCCGCCGCGCGGCCGTCTTCGACCGTGGCCGAATTGCAGGGGCTGATCCAGAATCGGCAGGTTTCCGAATTGCGTACGGCCTATAACGGCTCGTATGGTGCCAGCCTGTTGTTCAAGCCGGACGATCTGACCTATTACGTTGCCCTGTTCCAGCAGAAAGACTTTTGGCGCGTGCTGAAGACGGTGTCGGAAAAGCAGGCTGAAACCACGTATCGTGCTTTCGCGACGCAATCGGCCGATCTGGCCGAAGTGGACATCAAGCGCATCAAGCTTCAGGCTGAATACGCCCACGCCGAGAAACTGTTGGCCAGCCGCAACGCCCAGCTCAGCACCTTGCAGGCTGACCGTACGCTGCGCATGCAGCAGGAAGAGCAGGTTGCGGCACGCCAGGAGCAGTCGCGCCAGGAAGCCACGGCATTGGCCGATCAGCAAAAGGATGTGCGCCAGCAACTGCGCGATCTGCAACGCCAGATCGATTCCTTGCAGGCTCAGCAGGCACAAATCGACGCCAGCCCGGCCGCCAAGCGCGGCAAGTAAGCGGCGTCATTCGCCAGAACGGGCCTGCGGGCCCGTTTTTACTTGGGGCGGCCCCCGTATCACGCGGGGGATCGCACCCATTGCGGGGGCTTTCTTGTATTCTGGATGTCGGACCCCATATAGCAACCATGGCTCTTAAAGTTTTCGATCTCCAGTGCGAACACAGCCACATCTTTGAAGGCTGGTTCGGTTCGCACGAAGACTATGACGCGCAGCAGGCGCGTGGCCTGGTCACGTGCCCGGTTTGTGGGTCGGCCAGCATTACCAAGCGTCTGTCGGCGCCGCGCCTGAACGTGTCGCATCTGCATGCGCCAGCTCAGCCGCCCGCCGTGCCAGCTGGCGCTTCCGAGGCCGAAAAAATGGCTGCGTTGCAGGCCGTGGTGATGAAGCAGGTGCGGGCGTTGCTGCGCAATACCGAAAACGTCGGGCCACGGTTTGCGGAAGAGGCTCGCCGCATCCATGAAGGCGATGCCGACGAGCGCCCCATCCGTGGCACCGCCACCCCGGAAGAACGCGAGGCGCTGGCCGATGACGGCATTGACGTCATGGCCGTGCCCGATTTCCTGGATGACGAACGCTTGCAGTAAAGCGTGGCAGCGAAGATTCGCGGCACTTGAGAGCGCGGTGGATACAGGCAATAAAAAAGCCAGACCCCAAAAGGTCTGGCTTTTTTGTACCTGCTTGCCGGATCAGTTGTTGACGCGGCTGCGGTATTCGTTCGTGCGGGTGTCGATTTCGATCTTGTCGCCGATGGCGCAGAACAGCGGCACGTTCAGTTCGTAGCCGGTGTTGATCTTGGCCGGCTTGGTGACCTTGCCCGACGTATCGCCACGGACGGCGGGTTCGGTGTAGGTGATTTCGCGAACGAGCGTGGTGGGCAGTTCAACCGAGATGGCGCGGCCGTCGTAGAAGACCACTTCCACGGGCATCGCTTCTTCCAGGTAGTTCAGGGCATCGCCCATGCTTTCCGCTTCGATTTCGTACTGGTTGTACTCTTCGTCCATGAAGACGTACATCGGGTCGCCGAAGTAGGAGTACGTGCACTCCTTGCGATCCAGTTGGACGACTTCAAACTTTTCGTCGGCCTTGTAGACCGATTCGCTGGCCGAGGCGGTCAAGAGGTTCTTGAACTTCAGCTTCACAACAGCAGCGTTACGGCCAGACTTGTTGTATTCGGCTTTCTGGACCACGAGGGGATCCTTGCCGACCATGATCACGTTGCCGACTCGCAATTCCTGAGCGGTTTTCATCGATAAAACTCCGGGGGTGATGGGTGCACTCGCCGTGCTTGCAAAAAGCCGCCGTCGCGAATAAATACGAGCGATAGGGCAGGGCCAAAGACCCTGACAGCGGTTTCATGCACACCCCGGGAGGCGTCATTGTTGAGGCCCGACAAAATCCAGGGCGACTCAGAAAACTCTCTATTCTAACGTTTCTTGGCCAAGTCTGCGCAAAAGTCCGCCAGATTTTCGGCCAGATCGGGCAGGGCGGCTTGACTGGCATCCCAGCGTTGCGCGGCGTCGGACCAAGCTTGCCAGGAGTTGGGCGCCAGGGCTTGCGTCAGGGCGGCAGCAGTCTGGCCTGTTTCCGGCTGATTCCAGGCTCGAATCAGCGCCTGGGCCGTATCCGGGGCCGGATAGCGCGCCAACCAGGCCTCCAGTTTCTCCAGATGGATGTTCTGGTCTTGCGGGTAGATCTGCCATACCAGGGGGCGGGCTGCCCAGGCCGCACGGATGAAGGAGTCTTCGCCTCGCACGAAGTTCAGGTCGGCGCACCACAACAGACGATCGAAATCAGGCTGGGCCACGAAAGGCAGACGCGCCAGCAAAGGGGCGCCCGGCGCCGCACACGCGGGCTCCAGCCCAGGGGCGATGCCTTCGGGGGCCAACAGCACGCTGGGACGCGCGTCGGCCGCCAGTGCCTGGACCAGGGCGTCGGCGGGGGCCGTGGGATAGCAAAACAGGGACACCGTGCGGGCACCGTCGCGGCGGCGCAACAGCAACGCTTCATCCACGCCCAGCGATCGCAGGAAGGCATTCTGCTGGTCCATCGACGCTTGCAGGGCATCGCGTTCGGCGCTTAGCCCAGGTTCGCGCAGCAGGCCGCCGGTGGCGGCAGTGAAACCGGGGAAGAAAAAATGCTTCACCAGGCCATCCGGCCGTTGGGACGGCAGGCCATGGCAGCTTTCCACCCAGGCTTCGGCGCTTAGATATTCCAGGTTGATCCAGGCGGGATGCACGCGGCGCATGCTGTCCACGAACGTCTGCGGGGGATCGCAGGCGAATGCCTCGATGACGACGTCGCGCGCGGTGAGCGCGGGGTCTGGCGTGTCGGACCAATGCACGATGTCGACGCCGCCCAGACGCTGTCGCGCCGCCCGGCTATCGATGCCGGGCTGGATGCGAGCGAAGCTGGCCAGGTCATCCACCCATAGGCGGACATCCCAGCCGCGGCCTTGCGACAGCCGCCGTGCCAGGCGCCAGCAGACGCCGATGTCGCCGTAGTTATCGACGACCCGGCAAAAAATGTCCGCTTGCATGGCTGCTTAGTGGAACTTGGCAGGCGCGGCTTCGGCGTCTTCGGGCAATTCGGCGTGCACCAGTTCGCCCAGCGGATTCGGAAAATAGGGGGCGCCGCAGTCTTCGCAGTATTCGGCGGGCAACACGCCCGGGATGCGACGGACTTCGGTCACGCCATATTCCTTCAGCAAGGCCGCGATTTCGTCCACAACGTCGGGTTGGCCTTCGTCGGACGGCGATTCTTCCTCACGGCCGTACAAGGGCCACACGCAGCCGTAGTAGACGTCGTTACTGCTGCGCGCCGTGAACCCGATGCGGTATTCGTCGATGCGGCTTTCACCGCAGCCGGCCACCACTGCGCGCAATTGCGAGGCTTCCAGGCTGACGGCGCCTTCCAGCCAGCTGATGGCCGCGCGCAGCGACAAGGGGCGCACGCGCCGGTCGGCTTCGCGGTTGCTGACGTAATAGGCATCGGGCAGCAGTGCTTCAAAACCGCAGCCGGGCAACAGGGCCGCCAGGGTGGGCTGGGCTTGCGCGGCCCATTGTTCCTGGCAAGCGTCGCGGCTGGCGTCGGCTTCGCCCAACTGTTCCTGCCAGCGGAAGATGGGCGCGTTTTCGGGCACGGCCACGGCGCCGACGATATAGCGCGTGTCCGCAAGCATGTTCGCGGTTTCGGCTTCCGTATTCAGCGCGGGCTTGGTGGTTTCGGCCCCCAGCGCCTGCGTACCCAGGCGTTGCAGCCACTGCCAGGTTTCGCCGAAGGTGCGCGGCATCTGGTCCACGCTGACCAGCATCGGCATCAGGGCGGTCTGCGCCTGGCTGGACAGTACGTGGCCATGCAGCTGGGCCAGCAGGGCTTGCTGGGCGGGGGCGGCGATGGGACCGGTGGGGATCGCGTAACGGGTCCAGGCGACAATCGGCGCGACGATCAGCAAGATGTCGTACCGGACGCCGTTCTTTTCCATCTTCATCGATTCGGACAGGGTTTCCGCTTGTTCGATCAAGACTTCGTAGGCGCCTATGTCGCTTTGCGCAAGGTGGTCCAGGGCCGCCTCCAACGGGGCGTCCTGGCCAGCCTTGAGCAGCTTGGGAATCGCTTCGCCAAGCTGGTTCTCCCAGAACACGTCTTCGACGCGGCTGCCCGAGCGGTTGAGCGCCTGGGCAAGCGCCACCAGGCGGTTCGCGTCACGGGTCATGCGGGGAGCGGATTGGCTGCGGGATCGGGCCATAACTTCGGGGGACGTCCAGTAAGTGTGTAACGACGTAGTTTAACGCTCGCGGCGCGCGCTGGCATGAGGGCGAACCTGGCGACCGCGCAAGTGCCATCGCAAGTGCGGGCGGGAAAGGCCATCGGCGATGGTGTTTCCAGATTGGTGCTGAAATGGCAACAGATCATCCCCATCGAAGGGGTTTATTGCTGATTGGAAACGTCCGAAAATGTACTCATCAACTTGATTCCTGGAGGCATCGCCATGCGTTGGCCTACGCTTTTTGTTTCCCACGGTTCGCCCATGCTGGCCGTGGAACCGGGCCTGACGGGCCCCGCGCTTGCGGACTGGAGCATTGCTCAAGGCCGCAAGCCCCGTGGCATCCTGGTGGTCTCGCCGCACTGGATGGGCGAAGGGTTGGCGTTGTCGACTCGTGATCAGCAGGTGGCCTGGCATGATTTTGGCGGATTTCCGCCCGAGCTCTACACCTTGCAGTATGCGGCGCCGGGGTCCCCTGAGCTGGCGGCGCGGGTGCAGGCCCTGCTGGCCGGTTCGGGCATTGCCGCTGACCGGGACCCGCGTCGTCCGTTGGACCACGGCGCCTGGGTGCCGCTGCGCTATCTATACCCCGATGTGGATGTGCCGGTGGTGCAGTTGTCGCTGGACATGGGGCGCGACGCCGCCGGTCAGCTGGCGTTGGGCCGCGCGTTGGCGCCACTGCGCGACGAAGACATCCTGATCATTGGGTCGGGCTCGTTGACGCACAATTTGCGTCATGTGCGGATGCCACAGAATGCACCCGTCGTGCCCTATGTGCCGGCGTTTCAGGATTGGTATGCGCAACACTTGGCAGAGCACGATGTGCCGGCCTTGCTGGACTGGCAGGCGCAGGCGCCAGGGGCCATGCAGGCGCATCCGCACGACGACCACCTGATGCCGCTGTATGTGGCGCTGGGCGCGGGCGGCGCATCCGCCAAGCGGCTGATCGACGAGGTCTCCTATGGCGCGCTGGCCATGGACGCTTATCAGTTTGACGACTAGCTCATCCGCCCCGATGTAAAAAAGCCCCGGAACCGCAAGGTTCCGGGGCTTTCTTCATTGCAACGGCCGGAGTGGGACTCAGGCGGCCAGCAATTGGCGCAGCACGAAGGGCAGGATGCCGCCATGCTGGTAGTAGTCGACTTCGATCGGCGTGTCGATGCGCAGCAGCACCGTCACGTCTTGCTTGGACCCATCCTTGCGGGTGATCGTCAACGTGACGTCCTGCATCGGCTTGATGCCATCTTCCAGGCCCGAGATGTCGTACGTTTCTTCGCCGGTGATGCCCAGCGACTGCACGCTGTCGGCGCCCTTGAACTGTAGCGGCAGTACGCCCATGCCCACCAGGTTGCTGCGGTGGATGCGTTCAAAGCTGCGGGTGACCACGGCCTTCACGCCCAGCAACTGCGTGCCCTTGGCCGCCCAGTCTCGCGAGGAGCCAGTGCCGTACTCTTCGCCGCCAAACACCACGGTGGGGGTGCCATCAGCCACGTACTTCATGGCTGCGTCATAGATGGACATCTGTTCGCCGGTGGGCTGGAACAGGGTCTCACCGCCTTCGAAACGGCTGCCGTCCGGCAGCGACGGGATCATCAGGTTCTTGATGCGCACGTTGGCGAAGGTGCCGCGCATCATGATTTCATGGTTGCCGCGGCGCGAGCCGTAGCTGTTGAAATCGGCCTTCATGACGCCGTTTTCCTTCAGCCACTTGCCTGCGGGCGAGGTTTCCTTGATGGAGCCTGCGGGCGAGATGTGGTCGGTCGTGACCGAGTCGCCAAACACGCCGAGCGCGCGCGCGCCCTTGACGGTGGGCATGGCGGCCGGCGTCATGTCGAAGCCCTGGAAGAAGGGCGGTTCGGCGATGTAGGTCGAATCCGGCCAGTTGTAGGTGTCGCCGCTGACGCCCTTGATGTGCTCCCACAGCTTGCCCGGATTGCTCTTGACCTGGCCGTAGTTGGCCTCGAAGACCTTCGGGTCCAGCGCATGCTTGAGCAGCGCTTCGACTTCTTCGGAGGTGGGCCAGATGTCGCCCAGCCAGACGTCGCCGTTCTTGCCGCGGCCGACGGGTTCGGTCATCAGGTCACGGGTGACGGTGCCGGCCAGCGCGTAGGCCACCACCAGCGGGGGCGAGGCCAGGAAGTTGGCCTTGATGTTCGGGTGGATGCGCGCTTCGAAGTTGCGGTTGCCGGACAGCACGGCCGAGCAGACCAGGTCGTTGCCGATGATGGCTTCGTTCAGGTCCGGCGTCAGGTCGCCCGCGTTGCCGATGCAGGTGGTGCAACCGTAGGCGGCCACGTCGAAGCCCAGCTTTTCCAGGTAGGGCAACAGGCCCGTCTTGGTCAGGTAGTCGGTGACGACGCGCGAGCCCGGGGCCAGCGAGGTCTTGATGTGCTTGGGCACCTTCAGGCCCGCTTCCACGGCCTTCTTGGCCAGCAGGCCGGCCGCCAGCAGCACGTTGGGGTTGGACGTGTTGGTGCAGGACGTGATGGCGGCAATCAGGATGTCGCCATTCTTGATCTTGGTGCCGGCGCTGGTGGTGAAGGTCTGGCCCAGCTTTTCGGCGGGCTGGTTGAAGCCGTTTTCCGCGATGGGCTTGGAGAACAGGTCAATGAACGTGTTCTTGACGTTGCCGATTTCGATGCGGTCCTGGGGACGCTTCGGGCCGGCCAGCGACGGAGCCACGGTGGACAGGTCCAGCGTCAGCAGCTTGGTGAAGTTGATGTCTTGGGCGGTCGGGATGCCGAACATCTTCTGCGCCTTGAAATAGGCTTCAAAGGCGGCGATCTCGGCTTCCGTGCGGCCCGTGCCGCGGAAGTAGTCGATGGTGCGGTCGTCGACGGGGAAGAAGCCCATGGTGGCGCCGTACTCGGGCGCCATGTTGCCGATGGTGGCGCGTTCGGCCACGGTCAGGCTGGCGGTGCCTTCGCCGCAGAACTCGACGAATTTGCCCACCACTTTCTCACGGCGCAGCATTTCGGTGATGGTCAGCACCAGGTCGGTGGCGGTGACGCCGCCGCGCAACTGGCCCTTGAGCTCCACGCCCACCACGTCGGGGGTCAGGAAGTACACGGGCTGGCCCAGCATGCCGGCTTCGGCTTCGATGCCGCCCACGCCCCAGCCCACCACGCCGATGCCGTTGATCATCGTGGTGTGGCTGTCGGTGCCCACCAGCGAGTCGGGGTAATAGACGTTGTTCTTTTTGTCCTGGTGCACGCCGCGCGCCAGGTATTCCAGGTTGACCTGGTGGACGATGCCAAAGCCCGGAGGCACGACGCCGAAGGTGTCGAAGGCCTGCATGCCCCACTTCATGAACTGGTAGCGCTCCTGGTTGCGCTTGAATTCCAGCTTCATGTTCAGGTCCAGCGCATTCTTGGTGCCGAAGTAGTCGATCATGACCGAGTGGTCCACCACCAGGTCCACCGGCACCAGCGGTTCGATGCTCTTGGGGCTTTTGCCCATCTTGTCGGCCACCGAACGCATGGCGGCGATGTCAGCCAGCAGCGGTACGCCGGTGAAGTCTTGCAGCACCACGCGGGCCACGACGAAGGGGATTTCGTCTTCGCGGCGGGCATTGGCCTGCCAGTTGGCGAGTTGCTTGACGTGCTCTTCCGTGACCTTCTTGCCGTCACAGTTGCGCAGCACGGATTCCAGGACGATGCGGATTGAAACCGGGAGCCGCTGCACATCGATGCCGAGGGATTTTCCCAGCGCCGGCAGCGAATAGTACTGACAGGATTTATTGCCGATCTTGAAGTTCTTAAGGGTGTCTAGGGTGTTGTGCGGCATGATGGACTCCGTGGTTTTGCCCGACTGAAGGCAGCATTTTCTGGCGTTTTGGCGCGTTTGTCATTGTAGGGACAGACAAGCCCGCGTGTGGCCTTGTGTCTTATATCTTATATAAGACTTGGGTTGCGCGTCAAAGTTCCGGCGGTGTTCCGGCAGGGTTCCATCCGGAACTGCAAAACCCCTACTTTGGCGGACATGGGCCAAGCCTGCAAGACCCTGCGGTTTTACCAAGAAAGTCCTACCGTTGCATGGCGGCCGCCCGTGGGCCGGGCGCCCTGGACGGTCGGCGCTGGTTCATGCCAGGAAATCGCGCAGCAGCGGTTCCAGTTCGGTCTTCAGATAATCCACCAACGCGCGTTGGGCGGTGGAGGGGTAGGGGGTGGGCGAAGTCAGGATGAAGAGCTTGTCCCCGGGGCCCTCGGCCTTGTAGGCCGGCAATACCTCACGCAGCCGCTTGGCCTGAAGGTCGGGTTGCACGATGTAGGCAGGCAGCAGCGCCACGCCCGCGCCGTTGCGCGCCGCTTCGGCCAAAAAGGGGAAGTACTCGGATTGCAGCCGAGGCGCCAGCTTGGTCTCGTAGGTCTGCCCCTTGCGGTGCAGGCGCAGCGTGGCCTGGTTCTTGGGGCCCGGTGGGCAAAGAAAATCCAGCCGGCCCAGGTCGCGGGGATGCAAGGGCGTGCCCGCGCGTTGCAAGTAGCCGGGCGCGGCGCACAAATGCCATTTCACTTCGCCCAGTTCGCGCGCCACATAGTCCTGCGGGGGTGAAGAAACCACCCGCAAGGCCACGTCGATCTCCGAGGAAATCAGGTCGCTGACCCGGTTGGAGAACAACACGCGCAGGCTCAGGCTGGGATGTTCCAGGGCGAAACGCACCAGCAGCGGACGCAACGCATCCAGTTCGCCCAGACCGGTGGGCAGGGAAAGGCGCACATGGCCGGTGGGTTCGGCGCCCAGTTTCTGCAAGGCATGGCGGGCGGATTCCACTTCGCGGGCCATGCGGGCGCCATGTTCGTACAGCACGGTGCCTTGATGGGTCAGTTCCAGGCGGCGGGTGGTGCGCCGGATCAGTTGTGCGCCAAACGCGCGTTCCAGTTTTTGCAGATTGCGGCTGACGTGCGATCGGGTCACGCCTTGGCGCAGCGCCGCTTCACTGAGCGTGCCCGCTTCGACGATGGTCACGAACAGCTGAATCAGGTTCAGGTCCAGCGCGGGCAAGGTGGACATGGGTGGCGTCAATTGTTGCCTGTGAGGAAACAGAGTTTACTCAAGACGAAGGATTGTCGCGATATCTGCCCGTTGATATTCTGGGCCCGAAGCGCATCGGATTCACCTGTCCGGTGCTGGCATCCCAACAACAGGAGACAAACCATGCCTCAAAGCATGTTCCGGGCGGATTTGTTCCGCGGCCAGCGCATCCTCGTCACCGGCGGGGGAACCGGGCTGGGTTTTGCGATGGCTGAGCAATTGGCATCCCTGGGCGCCACCGTGCATTTGTGTGGGCGCCGGCTGTCGGTACTTGAAGAAGCGGCCGCCACCCTGCGAGCCAGGCATGGCGGGCAGGCCCACGCTCATGCCGTGGACATCCGCGATGCGGACGCGGTGGACGCGATGGTGGAGGGGATCTGGACCGCCCACGGCGGCTTGGACGGCTTGATCAACAACGCTGCCGGCAATTTCATCAGTCCGACCGAAAAACTGTCGGCGCGTGGCTTCAACGCCATCGCGGACACCGTGTTTCGTGGCACCTTCTACACCACGCAGGCGGTGGGCAAGCGCTGGATCGCCACCGGTTCGCAGGGCGCGGTCCTCTCCATCGTTGTGACATGGGTTTGGACCGGATCGCCGTTCGTGGTGCCATCGGCCATGTCCAAGGCCGGCATCGACGCAATGACGAAATCGCTGGCCGTTGAATGGGGCCGCCATGGCATCCGCCTGAACGCCATCGCGCCCGGGGTGATCCCGACCGAAGGCGCGACGGCGCGGCTGCGCCCGAATGGTGACGGCCAGGACGCCTTGATCCAGCAGAATCCCATGCGGCGCCTGGGGACCGGACATGACATTGGCGAATTGGCGGCCTTCCTGCTGGGGCCGGGCAACGACTGGATCAATGGCCAGACGATCGCGCTGGATGGTGGCGATTATCTGGCCAACGGTGCGTACTTCAAACAGTACTTTGAATGGACGGAGCAAGACTGGGCCGCTGCCCGCGCCGCGATTGAAGCGCGTACGGCTCAAGACAAGGCCTTGCGCGCCGGGAAGCCGGCATGAGCGGACGCATCATTGCCGGAGACGTCAGCCTGGAGCGCGATGCCCTGATCGCGCGAGGCGAGCAGGTGGCGGCAGGGCTGGCGGCCATGGGCATACGCGAAGGCGATGTGATCGCGGTGCTGCTGCGCAATGGCATGCCGTATCTGGAAATCATTCAGGCCTGCAAGCGCCTGGGCTGCTATTACTGCCCGATCAATTGGCATTACCTGCCTGATGAGGTGGCATTCCTGGTGAATGACAGCGGTGCGAAGCTGTTGATCGCCGAGGACGATCTGTGGCGCCAGGTCTGGACGGCGCTACCGAAGAATGTGCCCGCGCTGCGGGTGATGGGGGCCGGGGAATCCGCGTTCGAGGCTAACGATTACGAGGCCTGGCGCAACGCGCAGCCGCGCTACGACGGCCCGCTGGTCGCGCCGCGTGGCCACATGGCCTATACGTCGGGCACGACGGGCCGCCCCAAAGGCGTGGTGCGCCAGCCTTTTCCCGTGGAACACCTGGCCGAGCATCTGGCTGCCGTGGAGGCCGTGGTGGAGCAAGCCTATGGACTGCGCCCGGGATGCCGCGCCTTGCTGCCCGCGCCGATCTATCACAGCGCGCCCAGCGTCTTTGCGCAGGTGGCCCTGCGCGTTTGCGACACGCTGGTGGTGACCGCGCGTTTTGACCCCGTGGAGGTCTTGCGCCTGATCGAGCAGCACCGCATCGATACCGTTTATCTGGTGCCCATCATGTATGTGCGCCTACTGAAGCTGGACGCCAGCGTGCGGGCGTCATTCGACCTGTCATCGTTGCGCTTCGTGGCGTCGACCGGTGCGCCCTGCGCACCCGAACTCAAGCGCGCGATGATCGATTGGCTGGGGCCGGTGGTGCATGAAACCTATGCCTCCAGCGAGGCGGGCATGGTGACGGTGATTGATTCGCACGAAGCCCTGGCAAAGCCGGGCAGCGCGGGGCGGCCGATCGGGCCGGCGCAGGTGCGCATCTACGCGGAAGATGGTTCGGCCTGCCCGGCCGGCCAGATCGGGCGCATCCATGTGCGCCAGCCGGCCTATGCCGACTTCACCTACCGCAATCATCCCGAGGCCCGCCAGGCCGTGGAGCACGACGGCCTGATCGGGCTGGGTGACCTCGGCTACGTCGACGAGGATGGTTTTCTATTCGTGTGCGACCGCGAATCGGATTTGGTGATTTCGGGCGGCGTGAACATCTATCCGGCGGAAATCGAGCATCACCTGATGCAGTACCCGGGCGTGGCCGATTGCGCGGTCTTCGGCGTGCCGGACGCGGAATTCGGCGAGCGTCTGCTGGGGCTCATCCAACCCGTGCCGGATGCCACGTTGAATGTGGAGGACGCCATGCAATGGCTGGCTTCCCGCATCGCACGCTACAAGGTTCCGCGCGAGTTGCTGCTGCGGCAGATGCTGCCGCGCGACGACAACGGCAAGATCGCCAAGCGGCGCCTGAGGGCGGAATTCTGGGAAGGGCAGGCGCGCAAGGTGTAGCGATGCGTGCGGCCCGTCCGACAGGTCGGCAGTTCCTTCGATCAGTACCTCCAGGCAGTACCCACTACAAGAGTCGGCCAAGACTCGGGAGACAAGCATGTTGAAGATGAATGGTTGGTTCGGCCGCGCGGCGGCCATGATGCTGGTGTGCGCCGCCGGCGCCCCGCAAGCCCTGGCGGCATTTCCCGACAGGCCCGTCAAATTGGTGGTGCCCTACACGCCTGGCGGCGCGGCCGACCAGTTGTCGCGCGTGTTGGCCGAACGCCTGTCGCGCGAGCTCGCGCAACCCGTGGTGGTGGAAAACAAGCCGGGTGCCAACACCATGATCGCCGCGACCCAGGTGGCCCGCGCCCAACCCGATGGCTACACGCTGTTCCTGGCCAGCAACGCCAGCATGGTGCTTAACCCCATGCTTTATCAGAAGATATCCTACGACGCGGCGCGCGATTTCCGCGTGCTGTCGGTGGTGGCGGAGCTGCCCTTGGTGGTCGTGGCGAATAACGAGGTGCCCGCCACGACGCTGGCGCAGTTCGTCAGCTATGCAAAGACGCGGCCGGGCAAGCTCAACTATGCATCGGTCGGCATTGGCAACCCGCTGCAACTGGCGACGGAACTGCTCAAGTCACGAACGGGCATCGATATTGCGCACATTCCGTACAACGGCAGCGCGCCCGCCCTGAGTTCATTGATGGCCAATGACACGCAGTTGATGGTGGACGTCATCAGCACGTCCTTGCCGCTGGTGAAGGAAAGCAAGATCAAGGCGCTGGCGGTGACGACGGCCGAGCGACTGTCCGTATTGCCTGATGTGCCCACGGTGGCGGAAAGTGGATTTCCAGGCTTCCGCGCCGCGACCTGGTTTGGCATCGCCGTGCCGCAGGCCACACCGGCCGCCGAGGCCCGGGCGCTGCAAGACGCCGTGGCGAAGGTCATGAGCCAACCGGATTTCCGGGAACGCTTTCAAACCCTTGGGTTGGTGATCCAGGCGCCGCGCACGCAGGCGGAGACCGACCGATATGTTTCCGAAGACCGCGAACGGTGGGGCGCCGTCATTCGGGCGAATGCGATCAAGCTGGATTGATTGATGGCTTGCGCGGGCTTGCGGGAACCTATTTTGTATTCGTTGCCGGTCATGCCGTCGACGAACCTGTTTTCAGGCAAGGCCAGATCGCGATGTCCAGCCAGCGTGGCCTGGCAAGGGCGCTGGCGGCCCATGAAGCGGGAGACTGCGGCCAGGTGAGAAAAGACCTGGCCGCATAACCCTATGCGGACAAGGGGTGTTTGTTGCAGTCAGGCAACGAACTGCCTTTCTATTTTGGGGACGGAATGAGAATGATTCTTCGTTTGATAATATTTCCGAAGTAAGACCTCAAGACCCCATGGCGAACGGGCTCGGCAAGGCCGCTGCCCGGCCTTGCGGTAGTGCGATCTGATAAGCCGTTTTCCGCGCGTGACCCCATCGGGATTTTGTGTTTCTTTGCGCGGCGACGCGCTCCCCTTGCTTATCACGATCCCCATATGAAAATCCGAACTCTTGCCTGCGTGGCCGCTACGCTGCCGTGCCTGGGCGTTGCCTATGGCCAGACTGCCTCCCCCGAAACCCAAGCCGCCGGCGCCAGCGGCTCCGTCGTGTCGATGGATGCCATCAAGGTTGAAGCCAGCGCTGACGCCTCGGCGGGCGGTCTGGCCGCACCGTTCGCGGGCGGGCAGGTGGCAACCGGTGGGCGCGTCGGCGTGCTGGGTACGCTAGACAATTTGAGCACGCCGTTCAGCATCACCAGCTACACGAACGAACTGATCCAGGACAAGCAGGCCCGCAGCGTGGGCGACGTGCTGCAAAATGATTCGGGCGTGCGCGTGGCGCGCGGTTTCGGTAATTTCCAAGAGTCGTACTTCATCCGCGGCTTCGTCCTCAGCTCGGACGATGTGGCCTACAACGGGCTGTACAGCCTGCTGCCCCGCCAGTACATCGCCACCGAGCTGTTCGAGCGCGTCGAAGTGCTGCGCGGCGCAACGGCCTTCCTGACGGGGGCGACTCCCGGCGGCGGCGGCATCGGCGGCGTGATCAACCTGGTGCCCAAGCGCGCGCCGAATGATCCGCTGACCCGCGTGACCACCGGCATTTCCAGCGGCGGCCAATTCCAGTTGTCCACCGACATCGCCCGCCGTTTCGGCCCGGACGACAGCACCGGCATCCGTCTGAACGCCGCGCAACGCAGCGGCGATACCGCGATCGATGATGAGCATTCCCGCACCAGCCTGGTTTCGCTGGGGCTGGATTGGCGGTCGGCCGATACGCGCTTGTCCGCCGATATCGGCTGGCAGGAAAACAAGCTGAAGCGCGCGCGGCCGAATGTGACGATGGGCGCCGGCGTCACCAGCGTGCCCGACGCGCCGGACGCCAGCTCCAACTATGCGCAGCCGTGGTCCTATTCCAACGAACGCGACGTGTTCGGCACGGTGCGCGCCGAGCACGATTTCAGCGACAAGCTGACGGGCTGGGCGGCATACGGGTTCCGCCGCAGTGACGAGGCGAACTCGTTGGGCAACGTGACGTTGACCAACGGCAGCACGGGCGCAGGCAACTTCTACCGTTTCGACAACACCCGTGAAGACAGCGTCAATACCGGCGAATTGGGCCTGCGCGCCAAGGTGCGCACGGGTCCGGTGGGCCATGAATTCGTCGTGTCGGCCTCCTTCTTCGATCTGAAGAAGAAGAACGCCTACATCATGGATTACGCCAACACGTTCGCGACCAACATCTACGACCCGGTGTCCTACGACAAGCCGGCCTTCAGCGCGGGCGCGCTGCGGGGCAACGATATCGATAACCCTGCGCTGCAAGGGCGCACGCGCATGAGCAGTTATGCCCTGGGCGATACGTTGTCCTTCCTGGACGACAAGGTGCTGCTGACCCTGGGCATCCGCCATCAGCGCTTGTCCCAGCGCGACTACGCCTACAACACCGGCAAGGAAAACGGCGCGTATGACGCCAGCCGAAATTCACCCGCCGCGGGCATTGTCTTCAAGGTGGCGCCCAGCGTTTCGCTGTATGCGAACTACATCGAAGCGCTGGTCGCGGGACCGACCGCGCCCGCGAACGCCAATGGCAGGCCGGTGCCTAACGTGGGCCAGAGCCTGCAACCGTACGTGTCCAAGCAAAAGGAAATCGGCGTGAAGTATGAAGGCGATGGGTTGGGAGCCGGGCTGGCGCTCTTTTCCACCGACAAGCCGCGCGCGATGTACAACGCCAGCAACGAGCTGACCACCTCGGGCAAGGACCGCCATCAGGGCGCGGAGCTGACCGTCTACGGCGAACCGATCAAGAGCGTGCGCGTGCTGGGCGGTCTGACCTGGCTGGATGCTCAGCAACGCTCCACCGGCAATGCGGCGATCGACGGCAACCGCGTGATCGGCGTGCCGCGCTTCCAGGCCAATATGGGCGTGGAATGGGACATCCCCGGCGTGCAAGGCCTGGCCGTGGACGGCCGCGTCGTCTACACCGGTTCGTCCTACGCGGACGACGCGAATACCCTCAAGGTGCCGGGCTGGACCCGTTTCGATGCCGGCCTGCGCTACATGACGGACATCGACGGCCACGTCGTGACCCTGCGCGCGCGCGTCGAGAATATCGCCAACCGCAACTACTGGTCGTCGGTGGGCGGCTATCCCGGCAACGGCTATCTGGTCCTGGGCGGCCCGCGCACGTTCCTGCTATCGGCCAGCATGGACTTCTGATCGCGGCCGGCTTGCGCTGGCATGGATGAAAAAAACCCCGGCCTGGCGCCGGGGTTTTGCTTGGTACTCGCCGCCTCGCCGGGCGGCTTCTGGTTGGCGCATTCTCACCAGAACCATCCGCCCCGCGTCAGATCGGCCTCGCAGCTCTTGTACTGCGATGTGAACTTCTCCGCGCGCGCCTGCACCTTTTGCGACACCGTTTTCAGCCATGCCTTGCGGTCATAGCTGCGGTTGCGGTAGCCGGTCCAGCCTTCGTGGTAATTCAGGTATTGGCCGTAAGCATCCCACTTCGATACCCCGTTGATGCGCTGCGACTTGCTCATGTACCAGCCCATGAAATCCAGCGCGTCGGCGAAGTTGTCGCGGCTTGAGCCCCAGCCACCGGCATCCTTCTTGTAGTCGGCCCAGGTCTCGTCCTTGGCTTGTGCGTAGCCGTAGGCGGAACTGACGCGGCCCCAGGGGATGATGCCCAGGAAGTAGTAGCGGGGCGGCACGGCGTCCTGCTTGAACGAGGACTCCTGGTACATCATGGCCATCGGCACCGGCACGGGGGCGCCCCATTTCTTCTGCACCTTCAGGGCGGCGTCGTGCCAGTCCGGCTTTTCACGGAAGATCGCGCAAATGTTCTCGGGGTTGGATGGCGGCGCCGTGGCGCAACCGGCAAGCGCCAGCAGTAGCAGCGGCGGCAGCAAAAGCCGGGTCATTGGCGGGCGTCCTCCTGTAAGGGGGCGCAGGCGGCAAGCCGCGCCGGTTCAAGGGCTAAGTGTCACAAGGTAGCGCGATTGTATGAAAACGTATCGCGGAAAAAGTTCCGTCCCTGAAATACCACGTCGCCCGTCCGTGGCGGGCAAATAAAAACGGCCCCGGATTGCGCCGGGGCCGTCGTGCAGGCCAGGAGGCCTGGCCGGGTCGTGCGAGGCTTAGACCTCGATCACGTCCGCCACGTCCTTGTAGTCCGCGATCTTGTCGAAGTTCAGGTATTGATAGATCTGGTCGCCGCTCTTGTTGATGACGCCCATGTCGGTCATGTACTCGTCCTTGGTCGGGATGCGACCCAGCTTCGAGCAGATGGCGGCCAGCTCGGCCGAACCCAGGTACACGTTCGTGTTCTTGCCCAGGCGGTTCGGGAAGTTACGGGTGCTGGTCGACATGACGGTGGCGCCTTCGCGCACTTGAGCCTGGTTACCCATGCACAGCGAGCAGCCCGGCATTTCCGTACGGGCGCCGGCCGTGCCGAACACGCCGTAGTGGCCTTCTTCGGTCAGTTGCGTGGCGTCCATCTTGGTCGGCGGTGCAATCCACAGCTTGACCGGAATGTCGCGCTTGCCTTCCAGCAGCTTGGACGCTGCGCGGAAGTGGCCGATGTTGGTCATGCAGCTGCCGATGAACACTTCGTCGATCGTGGCGCCAGCGACTTCCGACAGCGTCTTGACGTCGTCCGGGTCGTTCGGGCAGGCCACGATGGGCTCATGCACGTCGGCCAGGTCGATCTCGATGACGGCGGCGTATTCCGCGTCGGCGTCCGGCGCCAGCAGCTTGGGATCGGCCAGCCAGGCTTCCATCGCCTTGATGCGGCGGCCCAGCGTGCGTTCGTCTTCGTAGCCGTTGGCGATCATCCACTTCAGCATCACGATGTTGCTGTTGATGTATTCGATGATCGGTTCTTTGTTCAGGTGCACCGAGCAGCCGGCGGCCGAACGTTCAGCGGAAGCATCCGACAGTTCAAAGGCTTGTTCGACCTTCAGGTCGGGCAGGCCTTCGATTTCCAGGATGCGGCCGGAGAAGATGTTCTTCTTGCCTTGCTTGGCGACCGTCAACAGGCCTTGCTTGATGGCGTACAGCGGAATGGCGTTGACCAGATCGCGCAGGGTGACGCCAGGTTGCAGCTTGCCCTTGAAGCGGACCAGCACCGATTCCGGCATGTCCAGGGGCATCACGCCCGTGGCGGCGGCAAAGGCCACCAGGCCCGAACCGGCGGGGAACGAGATGCCGATGGGGAAGCGGGTGTGCGAGTCGCCGCCGGTGCCGACGGTGTCGGGCAACAGCATGCGGTTCAGCCACGAGTGGATCACGCCATCACCCGGACGCAGCGAGATGCCGCCACGGGTGCTGATGAATTCCGGCAGCGTGTGGTGCGTCTTGACGTCCACGGGCTTGGGGTAGGCGGCGGTGTGGCAGAACGACTGCATCACCAGATCGGCCGAGAAGCCCAGGCAAGCCAGGTCTTTCAGTTCGTCGCGGGTCATCGGGCCGGTGGTGTCCTGGCTGCCGACCGAAGTCATCTTCGGTTCGCAGTAGGTGCCCGGGCGGATGCCTTGGCCTTCCGGCATGCCGCAAGCGCGGCCGACCATCTTCTGGGCCAGGGTGAAACCCTTGCCCGAATCGACCGGGTCCTTGGGCAGACGGAACAGCGTCGAGGCCGGCAGGCCCAGCGCTTCACGCGCCTTGGCGGTCAGGCCACGGCCGATGATCAGCGGAATGCGGCCACCGGCGCGCACTTCGTCGAACAGCACGTCGGACTTCACTTCAAATTCAGCGATGACTTCGCCGTTCTTGATGGCCTTGCCATCATAGGGGCGCAGTTCGACCACGTCGCCCATTTCCATCTTGGAAACGTCGAGTTCGATCGGCAGGGCGCCGGCGTCTTCCATCGTGTTGTAGAAGATCGGGGCAATCTTGTTGCCCAGGCAGACGCCGCCAAAGCGCTTGTTCGGCACGAAGGGGATGTCTTCGCCCGTGAACCACAGCACCGAGTTGGTGGCCGACTTGCGCGACGAACCCGTGCCCACCACGTCACCCACGTAGGCGACCAGGTGGCCCTTGTCCTTCAGCGATTCGATGAACTTGACCGGGCCGCGCTTGCCGTCTTCTTCCGGTTCGAACGCGGCGCCGTCGCGCTTGTTCTTCAGCATCGCCAGGGCGTGCATCGGGATGTCGGGGCGGGTCGTGGCGTCAGGCGCCGGCGACAGATCGTCGGTGTTGGTTTCGCCAGGCACCTTGAAGACGGTGATGGTCAGGCTTTCCGGCAGTTCCGGGCGGCTGGTGAACCATTCGGCGTCGGCCCAGCTTTGCAGCACGGACTTGGCGTTGGCATTGCCGCGATCGGCCTTTTCCTTCACGTCGTGGAAGGCGTCAAACATCAGCAGGGTCTTTTTCAGCGCATCGGCGGCGATGGTGCCGATTTCCGCATCGTCCAGCAGATCGACCAGCGGGCCAATGTTGTAACCGCCGAGCATCGTGCCCAGCAGTTCGGTCGCCTTGGCACGGCTGATCAACGCACAAGCTTCCTTGCCCAGCGCCACGGCAGCCAGGTAGGACGCCTTCACTTTGGCGGCATCATCCACGCCGGCCGGCACGCGATGGGTCAGCAGTTCGACCAGATTCTGCTCCTCGCCAGCGGGCGGGTTCTTCAGCAGTTCGATCAGTTCAGCGGTTTGTTTGGCCGTAAGGGGCAGCGGGGGAATCCCCAGAGCCGCGCGTTCGGCAACGTGTTGGCGGTAGTTATCCAGCATGTGAGGCCTGCTCAAAGTCGGGTTGGAAGAAGGGTTGTTGGGCAGAATTGTAGAGGTAACAGGGGGCGGCTAGCAAATGTCTTATATCTTATATAAGACTTGAGCCGATAGCTGTTGCTTACCGGCGACGGGAGACGGCGCGCGGCAGCATCACAGGCAAGAAAAAGACGGCCCGCAGGCCGCCTGTTTCGCGTGCGCGCCACGGGAAGGCGCCGGATCGGGGGCTAGCGGGTCGCCGTGTCGTAGACCAGTCCCACGCGGGCGAAATTACCGCCGTATTGCTTGACTTGGGTCTCGAATGGCGCGCTTTCCCCAGGTTTCAACTTGGGCAACCGCAGTTCCTGGTACGTGGCGCCCGACAGTTTGTCCTGGGCGTCATACAGGCTGATCCAGACGCGCACCTTGTCGACCTCGATCTGGTCGTCATTACGAACCCGGCCGTGGACGGTGACGTATTTGTAACGGTAACGGTAGCTGAAATTGAGGGTGCCGGTGCCCACGCCGGCCTCGGTCTTCTCAACCGTGACGGCCAGCTTCGCGCGGGGGCCGGGCAGCGCGGCGCGCTTGGCGGGCCGCCAATCCGCCTTGACCTCGGTTATCCGTTCGTAGCGTCCACCGGACATGGCCACCGGCACCCGTTCGCCCGGGTACAGGTAGGCGGGCAGGCGCCAGTCCTGGCGCAAGTCCACGCCGCGCGACCCGTCGAACACAGAGATCTTCACCTCCGGCGACAAGGCGACGTAGCTGTCGCTGGTGTTGACCAGTTCGGCATACAGGACCGGCCGTTCGATCTCGTCCAACAGCTTGCGGGGCTCGGACAGGGCATAGGACTTGGAGTCGAACAGCGCGAAATCCGGGTCCAGCAGCTCTTCAGTCGTAAGGCGTACGTGGTCAATGACCCGGGTATTGGCCGGGCTGACCCGCACGATACGGCTGGCAGGGCCAATGTCCTTGGGCGCTTCATCCTTGGGCGCGGCAGCGGCCTGCGGGGGGGCGGGCGGCGCGAACTGCTGCGCGACCCAGGGGCCGATCGGGGTGTGCTTGGCCAGGGCAAAGCCGGCAGCGGCCACAACGACCAGCGCCAATCCGGCCTTGGCCGGCCAGGACAGGGGCTTCGGTTCAGCTTTCACTTTGCACCATGTAATCGTAGGACGCGACGTTGCCGTCGCCTAGCATCTCGCAGTGCGCCTCGAACACCGTCACCGCGCCGGGCGCCAGGGCACCGGCAGTGGCATAGCCGTTGCCGGTGCCGATCAGGGCGCCGTCGTCGCCATAGAGCATGACGGTGATCTGGGTACTGTTGGCCACCGTCGAGCCCTGGTTTTTCAGCAGGCCCACCAGCCGGTACGAGCCGTCGTTGCGCACCAATTGCACCTTGCTGGGCGTCACGTCATTGTTCTTTCCGCGCGCGGGCGACGGCGTAGCCACTTCCAGCGCATAGCGGGTATAGGCCTTGTCGGGCACCGTGATCAGCACGGGGGCGTATTCGCCCGGCTGCAATGTGCGCGACGACGGGGACGCGGAGGTCGACGACAGCGTTAATTCGCCCTGGAAGAAGGTGGCGGTCACGCGCGGCGAATCGATCTTCTTGCCGGTTTCGTTGCGCATCATCATGACCAACTGCTTGCGGCCGCGCGTCTGCGTTTCGCGTACGTCGGTCAGCTTGACCAGCGAGGCATCGATCGGCGGGGGCGGCGCGGCGCGGCGCGGGGCCGGTGCGGTGCCCGAATTCATCAGCGAGGCGACAAGCGGGATGGCGATCGCGGCCACCACGGCCAGCACGATTGCCGCGACCGCGCCGGGCTTGACCTGCGGCGTAGCGTTGGGCTGCTGCATGCCGCGCAGGATCTTTTCCAACCGCTGAGCAACGTCGTCCTCTACCAGCGTCAAGGCGTGGCAGTGGTTGCAACGGTATTCGTTTGGGGCCAATTTGGTGAACTGGGCGCTGCCGCACGTTGAGCAGGTCAGCGTCACGGTATTGATCGTGGTCTGTTTGGGCGTCATTCAGGCAAGGTCTTACCGGTAAGGACTGACAGGGCGGCAAGGATAGCGGCAGTGCGCCAAAGGCGTGGTGCAGGGACGCTTCCATTTGTGACAAGATATGTGAACAGGCCCGTCGGGTGCCGTTGAGCGGGGTGTCAGTACCCCGGTGATATCATCGCCGCCTTAGGAAAATCCCCTTGAAAGCTCGCACGCAGCATCCGCGGTGCGGGTTTGCCGTCCCCTGACGGGCGCCTGTTGTCCTGGGGCGGCCCGCGACAAAAAAACCTTACGCATGAGCATCTCCCAACACCTGCTGTTCCTGGCCTGCGTGGCGCTTGCCACCTATGCCCAGACCATGACCGGGTTCGCGTTCGGGTTGGTGCTGCTGGGGCTGTCCGGCGTGTTTCAGTTGGCGTCGGTGTCCGAAGTGGCGAATGTGGTCAGCGTGCTGTCGCTGGTGAACGCCGCCGTGACCCTGGCGCGTGCCAAGCCGCAGGTGAACTGGTCGGTGATGCGGCCGGCGATGGCCGCAAGCCTGGCGGGCGTGGGTGTGGGCGTGGCGGTGCTGACGTGGATCAGTGGCTCGACGACGGTGGTGTTGCAACTGCTGCTGGGCGTCACGATCCTGGCTTGCGCCGTCCTGTTGGTGGCGCGCGCGAAGCCGTTGGAACGGCTGTCGTCCAAGCTGTCGTTCGTCTTCTTCGGCGGCATATCGGGCGTGCTGGGTGGACTGTTTTCCAGCGCCGGGCCGCCAATGGTTTATCACCTGTACCGTCAACCCTTGCCGCTGGCGTCCATCCGCAACAGCCTGCTCGTGCTGTTTTCAGTGAACGCCGCGGTGCGCCTGGCCTTGGTGACCGGACAGGGGGCATTCATGGCCTCGTCGTTCTGGCTCAGCGTGCAGGCGCTGCCGGTGGTGATCGGCGTGACCTGGGTGGCACGGCGCTACGGCACGGTTGGCTCGATGAAGACCGTCAAGCGCATGGTGTTTGTACTGCTGCTGGCCGCCGGCCTGGGACTGATCGTGCCGGCGGCGCGGATACTGGCGACGAGCTAGCCCGTCAACGCATCGGCGCCGCGGCAAGGACGCTCAGGCGTGGCCGCCGCTGATGTAGCGTTCCAGTTCATGGATGATGAATTTCTGTTCGCTCATGACGTCCTTGACCAAATCGCCAATGGACAGCAGGCCAATCAGTTTTTCGTTATCGATGACCGGAAGATGGCGAAAGTGCCGTTCGGTCATCATGGCCATACAGTGTTCCCGGGTGTCACCGGGACCAACGTAATAGACCGAGTCCGTCATGATGTCGCGCACCTTGGTGCTGCGCGATGAACGGTCTTGCAGAACGACCTTGCGTGCATAGTCGCGCTCGGACAGCATGCCCAGCACGGTATCGCCTTCCACAACGACCACCGCGCCGATGCTGCGTTCGGCCATGGTCTTGATGGCGTCATACACCGATGTGTCCGGCGCAACCGTCACGACGGATTGGTTCGGCTTTTCCCTGAGAATCTCAGCAACTGTCTTCACGATGTGCTCCCGAATCGCTTGCAAGGTTCAAACGTGGACCGCATGTCGCGGGCTCGGCCCCGCGGGGTGCCGCGCGTCGCTACCATGCTCCATCCTAAGCCTGCCGGCCACCTTGCCGCAAGCGCGGCTCGGGATATTTGACGGGCTTGTCGCGGAATGCCTGGCTGGCCATCTCTCGCAGGTTGCGTGCGGCGCTGCGTTCCGTGTCGGGATTCCATGCCAGTGAAATGCCGATGGAGGCATCTGCCGGGAAGTCGGCCAACGTCTTGTAGACCACGTTGGGGCCGGGATGGCGGCGGCTGCCGGCGGGCACCAACGCCACGCCCAGCCCGCTTTCGACCAGGCTCAGCAGCGTTTGCACCTGTACCGCCTCCTGCGTGATGCGGGGAGTGAAGCCGCGCAACTGGCAGGCGTTGATCGCCGCCATGCGCAACCCCGCCGCTTCCGTCGCGGTATACATGATGAAGGCTTCGTCCGCCAGATCGGTCAAGCGGATGCGGCCACGGCGCGCAAGCGGATGCCCCTTGGGCACGGCCAGCGCGAAGTTCTCGGTGGTCAACGGCGCCAGGCGCACGTTCGACCCCATGGCGACCGGCACACGCACGATGCCGACCTCCAGCGCATCTTCCGCCAGGTCCTGCATGATGCGGATCGACGTCGCTTCGCGCAGCACGACCGTCACGCCAGGGTAACGTTGGCGAAATAGCGGCAGGATGCGAGGCAGGATGCCGTGGGTGGCGGAGCCCACGAAACCGATCCGCACGGTGCCGCCTTCACCGGCGGCGCCCGCGCGCGCCGCCAGCCGAAACTGTTCGGCATGGAACAGGGCGCGGCGCGCTTCGTCCCGGGCGGCCAGCCCGGCTTCGGTCAATTGCACGCCCTGACGGCCACGCACGAATAGCGGCACGCCCACGGCTTCTTCAAGCTTGCGGATCGAAACCGACAAAGGCGGTTGCGACATGTGCAGCTTTTCTGCCGCGCGGTGGAAATTCAGCGTGTCGGCAAGCACCAGGAACTGCTGTAGATGGCGGAAATCCATAGGGGCGGCCCGAGGCGATGGTTGCCCTGGATGATACGGCGCACGTATCGGCAACGGCATCGGTGCTATCCCTTTGGTATCAGCGCGTCATGCCTGGCCTTGAAGCGCCGTGCGCAGGTAGGTCAGGGCGTCCGCGCCGCTGGCCAGCGCGTGCGCGCCAATGCGTTCGTGCCAATAGGACTCGGACCCGCCCGCCAGCCGCCAATCGCGCAAGCGCCGGGTATGCAATTGCAGATCGTATTCCGCCGTGATGCCGATCGCGCCGTGCACGGCATGCGCGATGTCGGCGACGACCGGCACCGCCTGGCTGGCGCGGGCCTTGCCCATGGCAGCCAGCAGCGCTTGCGGCAGCGCGCCGTGGCCCTGGAAGGCCAGTTGCGCGGCCATGCGGACGGCCCAAACCTGCTCGGCCATCACGCTGATCTGCTGCTGCACCGCCTGGAAGCGGCCGATGGGTTTGCCGAATTGCGTGCGGGTATTGGCGTAGTCCAGCGTCAGCGCCAGGACCCGGTCCATCGCGCCCGCCATCAGGCCGGCATAGGCGGTGGCCGACAGTTCGTCCAGCAACGTGCCACTGCCAAGGCACTCCGCGTCCGCCAACGTCCATGACGCTTCGCCGTCCAGACTGCCATGGATGCCGTTGGGGTGGATGCAGCCGGCTTGCGCGGGCAGCAGCCAGGCCTGCCCATTGATCTGCGCCAGCACATTGTCCGCCACCCGAATCCAGGGCACGTTGCTGCCTGTCACCCGCTTGCCTTGGATCGCCAGGCCGTGCGCGGCGATGGTGATCGACCCCGCAGGCCGGGAGCGTCCCGCGTTGGCAAGCCAGGCGCGTGCCAGCAAGGTGTGCGCGATCGGGTAGGGGCAAAGGTGGCGGCCGGCGGCCAGCACCACGGGCAACGCATCGGGCAAGTCCAGCCCTGCGCCGCCTTGCGCGTCGGGCACCAGCGCGTCGGCAAAGCCGGCCGCTTCGCAGGCCGCCCACGCTTCGGCGACGGCGTGGCCTTGCTCGATGCGGCGGAGTTGTTCGGGCGTGCAGGTCTGCGCGAACAGGCGTTCGGCGGCGTCACCAAGCAGATTGTCCATGAAGGTCGTCCTTATCGAAGGCCAAGGCCGCGGGCGATGATGCCGCGCAGGATTTCACGGGTGCCGCCGCGCAAGGAAAACGTGGGGCTGACCTGTTCCAAATACGCGAGCGTGCGCAGCAGCGGCAACGGCGGCGGCACATCGGGACGGCGGCCCAGTACGTCGCCGATCAGGCGAGGAATAAGCTGTTCAAGTTCCGTACCCAGATCCTTGACCAATGCGGCCTCCGTGGCGGGGCTGCCCCCGGCGGCCAGCTTGCCGGCTATCGACAGCGACATGGCACGCAGCACCGCCATCTGCGACAGGATATTGCCCAGCGCGGCACGGCTGCCGGCATCGTCCGACAGGTTGCGACAATGCGTCAGCCAGCATTCCAACAGGGCGATGCTGGAATACAGGCGCTCGGGGCCGCTGCGCTCGAATGCCAGTTCGGCATTCACCTGGGCCCAGCCCGCGCCGGCTTCACCGATCAAGGCGTCGGGGGCCAGTTCGACATTGTCGAAGAAGACTTCCGAGAAATGGGCGTCGCCCGCCAAGTCTTCGATGGGACGGATGGACACACCCGGCAGCGACAAGTCAATGATCAGTTGCGACAAGCCCTGATGGCGGTCTTCCGCCGTGCCGGAAGTGCGGACCAGCGCAATCATGTAGTGCGAACGATGCGCGTTGGTCGTCCAGATCTTGCTGCCGTTCAGCCGCCATCCATCCGCCATGGGCTCGGCCCGGCTGCGGATGCTGGCCAGGTCGGATCCGGACCCGGGCTCACTCATGCCGATGCAGAAGAACGCTTCGGCGCGGCAGATTCGGGGCAGATAGAAGGCCTGTTGCGCGGCCGTGCCGTATTTGTGGATCAGCGGCGCGCTTTGCCGGTCGGCGATCCAGTGGGCCGACACGGGTGCTCCCGCACCCAACAATTCTTCCGACAGGACAAAGCGCGCGAAGTGGCCGCGTGCCGCGCCGCCATGCTCTTGCGGCAAGGTCAAGCCCAGCCAACCGCGCTCGGCCAGTTGGCGGCTGAATCCCGCGTCAAAGCCCATCCATGACCGCGCGCGTTCGTCGGGTTCCAGGCCATCCAATGCGTCAGCGAGAAAGGCGCGCACCTCGGCGCGCAGGGCCTCGTCCCCAGGAGGGATGGCAGTGAGTTCCAGCGTGTCGATCATGGGTGCTCCGGTGCGGTCTGGGCCGTGTCATGGGAAGGGCGCTGACGGCCACTATCCCCGAGCGTGATGTCGGTCGTCCAATATTATTTTCTGGTTTTTCGATACCGATCCTGTATCACCAGTGCAAAAACTAATATTGGACGGCGGTGCCTTGCCTGCTTACGCTGTCCGGAGCATCGGGCCGCAGTTGGCGGCGAATCACGAACCCTAGAGGTCAGGAGACAGGCATGACGGAACTCGTGCACTACGAGCAGAGCGCGGATGGCATTGTGACGCTGACGCTGGATGATCCCGCCACGCGCAATGCGTTGACGGGCAGCGACATGGTGGACCAGCTGCTGGCGGCGTTCGCGCGCATTGAGCGCGATCCGGGCGTGCGCGTGTTGATCCTGACGGCAACGGGCAATGTGTTTTCGTCGGGCGGCAACGTCAACGACATGCAGCGCCAGATCGGTCCCGAGGTGGGCAGCGCCGCCTTGCGCCAAGAATATCGCCATGGCATTCAGCGCCTGCCGCTGGCCCTGCATGCGCTGGAAGTGCCGACCATCGCCGCCGTCAATGGCCCTGCCATTGGGGCGGGCTGCGATCTCGCTTGCATGTGCGATGTGCGGATAGCGGCGGAAACGGCGAGCTTCGCTGAGAGTTTCGTCAAGCTGGGCATTGTTCCCGGCGACGGCGGCGCCTGGTTCCTGCCCCGGCTGATCGGCATGGCGCGGGCCGCCGAAATGTCATTCACCGGGGATGCCGTTGATGCGGGCACGGCGTTGGACTGGGGGCTGGTGTCGCGGGTGGTGCCGACGGTGGAATTGTTGCCCGCCGCGCAAGCGCTGGCCGCGCGCATGGCGGCGAATTCCCCGGATGCGGTACGCCTGACCAAGCGCCTGCTGCGCGAAAGCCAGCACGTGCGGTTGGACACCTTGCTGGAACTGTCGGCTGCCTATCAGGCACTGGCCCACAAGACGCAGGCGCACGCGGATGCCGTGGGCCACTTTGTCGCGCAGCGGGCGGCGCGCAAACCCCGGGCGTGACCTTCCGGGTTGACCCGGACTTGCCCGCTGGGGACGGCACGGCGTCGGCGGGCCGGCGGTATGATGGAACGTATTACAAGGAGGAAACACCATGAATGAAGTCATCGTCGCTTCGGCCGTCCGCACCGCTATCGGCGACTTTGGGGGCGCGCTGAAAGACGTGCCGCCGTGCGATCTGGGCGCCACCGTCATCCGCGCCGCGCTGGAACGCGCAGGCGTCAAGGGTGACGAAGTTGGCCATGTGGCGGTCGGCCACGTCATCAACACTGAGCCGCGCGACATGTATTTGGCGCGCGTGGCCGCCATGAATGCGGGCATTGCCAAGGAAACGCCGGCTTTCAACGTCAACCGTTTGTGCGGTTCGGGCTTGCAGGCCATCGTGTCGGCGGCGCAGACCATCATGCTGGGCGACGCCGAGATCGCCATCGGCGCGGGCGCCGAAAGCATGAGCCGTGCCCCCTATATCGTGCCGTCCCAGCGCTGGGGCGCCCGCATGGGCGACAGCGTCATGCTGGACATGATGACGGGCGCCTTGTCGGACCCGTTCGGCCGCATGCACATGGGCGTCACGGCCGAGAACGTGGCGGCCAAGTTCGGCATCAGCCGCCAGGATCAAGACGCCTTGGCAGCGGAATCGCATCGTCGCGCGGCCGCCGCCATCGACGCAGGCTATTTCCGTGACCAGATCGTGCCGGTGGTCCAGAAGACGCGCAAGGGCGAAGTCGTGTTCGACACCGATGAGCACGTGCGCCGCGATGTCTCGGCTGCCACCATGGCCACGCTCAAGCCGGTCTTCCAGAAAGAGAACGGCACCGTCACGGCGGGCAATGCCTCGGGCTTGAACGACGGCGCGGGCGCGCTGGTGTTGATGAATGCCTCGGTGGCCGCCAAGCGTGGCATCAAGCCGCTGGCCCGTCTGGTGGCCTATGCCCACGCGGGCGTGGATCCCGACATCATGGGCATCGGCCCGATTCCGGCCACGCAGGCCGCGCTCAAGCGCGCCGGCCTGACGGTGGATCAGTTGGATGTCATCGAAGCCAACGAGGCCTTCGCGGCGCAGGCCTGCGCCGTGTCGCGTGAGCTGAAGCTGGATCCGGCCAAGGTCAACCCCAACGGCAGCGGCATCGGTTTGGGGCACCCCATTGGCGCCACGGGCGCGATCATCACCGTCAAGGCGCTGCACGAGTTGCAGCGCGTGGGCGGCCGCTACGCGCTGGTGACGATGTGCATCGGTGGCGGGCAAGGCATCGCGGCTATCTTCGAGCGCATCTAAGCCTGAAGGCCGCGCGTTCCGCCACCCGTGGCGGCACGCGCGGCCTTCAGGCGTGGCCCAGGTAGTCCTGGGCCCACGCCAGGCATTCGGCGCGCAGCAGCGCGCCCATCGTTACGCGACGCGGCCCATCCAGCCGGCTGCTGATCGCCCCGAAACTGAACGCTACCCAGGTCAGTTCCGACACCGGGAATGCCACCCCCACCCCTGACACGCCCGGCGTGATCGTATCCACGATCTCGGAGTATCCCGTCGTGCGGGTTTGCTTGACCGCTTTCATCAAGGCGCTGCTGCTGACGCCGATCTGCGCATAGCTGGCGGCATGGCGCGCGTATAGCGATGCGATCTCCTCGTCCGGCAAGCTGGCCATCAGCGCCAAGCCGCCCGCGCCCACGCCCAGCAGGCGGCGTTCGCCCTGGTCGATCGTGAATACCTTGACCGGAAACGACCCGGCCTCCCGCAGCAGGCACAAGGCGTAGTCGCCTTGGCGGATCACCAGAAAGACCGTGTCGCCCGACAAACGCGCGAGTTTCTGCGCGAACGGCCGCAGCGCGTCCAGCAGGGGCGTGCGCCGCAGGGCGGCAAACCCCAACTGCATGGAATCCACGCCCAGACGGTAGCGCCGGGTGCGGTTGTCGCGTTCGGCGAACTGTTCTTCCAGCAGGCAGCTCAGCAGGCGATGCGCGGTCGAGCGTTCCAGGCCGCTGGCATTCATCACGCCTTGCAGGTCGATCCCGTCTTCCTGGTGCTGCGCCAGCACGCGCAGCAGCCCTAGGGCGCGGCGCATGCTTTGCGTGCCGCCGGTGGCAGTTGATTTGTTCATATTGTGGGAATTATTGATCGAATATTTTGTATTCTAGGATTTAAGGTGCGTTAATTCAATCCAGTCGATCCGCGCCGGCTTCGAGCGCGGGCATAGCAAGAGACGAGGAGACTATGGAATACGCCACCCTGGCCGTCGAACGGCTTGACTCGATTTGCCGTATCAGCCTGGCGCGCGAATCCGCGCGCAATGCTCAAAGCCAGCAGATGCTGGACGAACTGGATGACGCCCTGACGCGGGCCGAGCAGGACGACGCGGTGCGCGTGGTTGTGCTGGCCGGGCGCGGTGCGCATTTTTCGGCGGGCCATGATCTGAAGGAGGCGCAGGCCAAGCGCGCGGACTTCACGGTGGAAGAGCGCTGGGACTACGAGTCGCGCCGCTATTACGGCTATTGCCTGCGCATTTGGGACTTTCCGAAGCCGACCGTCGCCCAGGTGCAGGGCGCCTGCGTGGCCGGCGGATTCATGATCGCCAACATGTGCGACCTGGTGGTGTGTTCCGACACGGCGTACTTCTCGGATCCGGTCGGCCATACGCTGGCGGCAGCGGCCACCGAAGTGCTGATCCACCCGTGGGTCATGGGCCTGCGCAAAGCCAAGGAAATGCTTTACACCGGTGAGAAGGTCGACGCGCAGGAGGCATTGCGCATCGGCATGGTGAACCGCGTGGTGCCCGAGGCCGAGCTGGATGACGCCACGTTGGCGTTGGCGCGTCGCATTGCCCAGGCGCCACCGTTCGGCCTGCGCCTGATCAAGCGGTCACTGAACCGCACTGCGGATGCCCAGGGGTTTCGCACCGCGCTGTCGGCGCACTTTGATACGCATCAGCTCTCGCACCTGAGCGAGGAATTCCAGGCTGTGCGCGAACGCGGCCTGGCCCAGGCCATCCAGCGCAACAAGAAGGGCGAGGCGGCATGAGAACGCCTTTGGATTGCTTGCTGAACCCAGCGTCCATCGCCATGGTCGGCGCCAGCGCGAACGCGGGGCGCATTGGCGGAATGCCCTTGGAACTGCTGACCCGCTTCGGCTATGCCGGCGGCATCTATCCGGTGAATCCGAAGTATCAGGAAGTGTTCGGCAAGCGCTGTTGGCCGGACATCGAGTCCGTGCCCGAACCCGTTGATCTGGCGGTGCTGGCAATTGCCGCGGCCGAGGTCACGCCCATGCTGCGCCGTTGTCACGCCAAGGGCGTGCGCGCGGCCATCGTCTATGCGGCGGGCTTTGCGGAAGCGGGCGGTGATGGCGTGCGTTTGCAGGATGAATTGGAAGCCTTCGTGGCGGAAAGCGGCATGGCGGTTGCGGGCCCGAACTGCATGGGATTCGCCAACCTGAACACGCAGGCGCATACGGCGTTCGCCTCGGTCTTCAAGACTGCGCCCGCGCAAACCAGGCCGGGCGTGGTCAGCCTGCTGACGCAAAGCGGCAACGTGTGCGCGGCGGTGTATGCCATTGCGCGCAGATTGGATCTGCCGTTTTCGCACTTCATCAATACCGGCAATGAAGCGTGCCTGGATTTTTCGCAGTACCTGGAATATCTGGCGGCCGATCCACACACGGAAATCGTGCTGGGCTACATCGAGCAATTGCGTGACGGCGACCGCTTTGTGCGCGCCTGCCGCGAGCTGGAACGCCAGGGCAAGCTGTTGATCGCGTTGAAGGCGGGCAGCACGGAGAAGGGGGCGCAGGCCGTGCGGTCCCATACGTCCGCGCTTGCCGGGGATCGGCGCGTGTACGCGGCGGCGTTTCGCCAGTTGAATGTCATCGAGGCGTCGGACTTTGCGCAAATGGCGCACCTGGCCAGCCTGGCGACGCTGCGCCATCGCAGCGCCGGCAAGCGGGTGGCCGTGCTGACGATGTCGGGGGCATTGGGGGCGATTCTGGCCGACAAGTTCATCGGCGCCGGGCTGGACTTGCCCGATCTGCCCGACACGCTGCAAAGCGTGTTGCGCGGCGGCATCCCGGACTACGGCATGGTCGGCAACCCCGTGGACGTGACGGGCAATGTGGTCAACGACCCGGATTTCGTGCGCACCGTGTTGCAGGCCTTGGCCACGACGGACGCGATCGACGCCGTGGTGGTCTATGCCCCGGGCTACATGCTGGACCGCATGGCGGATGCGCTGGCCGAAGCCTCGCGCCAACATTCGCGCCTGTTCGTCGCGATCGATACCGGGTTGGCGCAAAGCCGTGCTGCGTTGCGCGAGGCCGAGGTGGCGGTGTTTGAAGACTTGGGGCAGGCGGTGTCTGCCTTGGCTCCGTACCTGTTGTGGTGCGAGGCGCGCGGCGCCAAGCGCGTGGCCCAGGCACCGGTCCCGGAGGCGGTGGCCGTGCCGACGCTGCCTTGCAACGAAGTCGATGCGCGGGCGTATGTCGCCGCTTTCGGATTGCCGCAGGCTCGGGCGCACGCGGCACGCGACGCCCGCGACGCAGTGGCGGATGCGCGTGCGGCGGGCTATCCCGTGGCTTTGAAGATCCTTAGCGCGGATATCGCACACAAGACCGAGGCCGGTGGCGTGGTGCTGGGCCTGTCGGATGACGAGGCAGTGCAGGCCGCCTGCGATCAGGTCGTCCGGTCGGCCAGCCAGGCGCAGCCTGATGCGCGGATTGACGGCGTGATGGTGCAAAAGATGGAACGTGGCGTGGCCGAGATCATCGTCGGCGCGACCCGTGACCCGGTGTTCGGGCCCGTGCTGACCGTGGGCCTGGGGGGCGTCCTGACAGAGCTTTACCAGGACACCAGCCACCGTCTGCTGCCGGTCGACGAAGACATCGCCTTGCAGATGTTGCGCGAACTCAAGGCATATCCCCTGCTGGATGGCTACCGGGGCAAGCCCCGCGCCGATCTGGCGGCGGCGTGCCGGAGCATTGTGGCCGTGGGCAATGCCTTGCTTGCGGCGCCCGCCAACGTGGCGGAGATTGAAGTCAACCCATTGCTGATCAAAGAGGCGGGACAAGGCGTCGCGGTACTGGACGCGCTGATCCTGCCCGCAACCCCGTAGCGCGAACACGCAATCACGCAACTCGCGCAGCGTATCCCCAGGAGGAGACAAGCATGATGAAGAGACTATTGGCCGGCGTCGCGCTGGCCTGCATCGGCGTCGCGAACCCGGCGCATGCCCAGGACCCTTATCCCAGCCGTCCCGTGCGCCTCGTGGTGCCGTTTTCGCCAGGCGGCGCGGCGGACATCATGAGCCGGCTGCTGGCCGAACGGCTGACCGCGAAGCTGGGACAGACCGTGATCGTCGAAAACAAGCCGGGCGGCGGGACGATGATCGCGTCCGACTACGTGGCGCGCGCCGAACCGGATGGCTACACCTTGTTGATGGCGGCGTCTTCCCTGGGCATTGCGCCCAGCATTTACGCCAAGGTCAATTACGACCCGATCAAGGACTTCGCGCCGGTCAGCCAGGTGGCGTCGGTGGTGCACGTGCTGGAGGTGCATCCATCGATTCCGGCCAAGAACGTGGGCGAGCTGATCGCGTATCTGAAGGCCAATCCGGGCAAGGTCAGCTACGGCTCGGTGGGCACCGGCAGTTCGACGCATCTGGAAGCCGAGCTCTTCAACAGCATGGCGGGCGTGCAGATGGCGCATATCCCCTACAAAGGCAGCGCGCCCGCGCTGAACGATCTAGTGGCGGGACGCATCCAGGTGATGTTCGATGCCTGGGCGTCGTCAGGCCCCTTCGTCAAGGACGGCAAGCTGCGTGCGCTGGCCGTGACCACGACCCGCCCATCGGCCTCGGTGCCGGACTTGTCGACGGTCGCCGCATCGGGCCTGCCGGGCTATTCGGCCATGCCGTGGCTGGGCTTGGTGGCGCCCGCGCGCACGCCACAGCCGGTGATCGACAAGCTCTATCAGAACCTGGCGCAGATCCTGGAACAGCCCGATGTGAAGGCGCAGTTCGTGGGGTTGGGGCTGGACATCATCGGCAGCGATCCCAAGACGTTCTCCGCCTTCATCCGGCAGGACGTCACGACCTGGGCGAAGGTGGCGCGCGAGTCCAATATCCGTCTGGAGTAGCAGGAATGAGTCGATTGGAAAATGCGGCGCAGGATGACGCCGCCTTTCGCCAGACACTGCGCGGCTGGCTGGAGTCGGCCTACGCAGGCTTCGCCCGGGACTGGCCGGGCGGGGCGGCGCCGCGTGACCTGGATTTTCGCCGCGCATGGGAAGACCTGTTGTGCGCCAACGGATGGTCGGGGTTGGGTTGGCCGACTGAGCACGGCGGGCAGGCCTTGCCGTTGTCGCGGCAGGCCGTGTTCCATGAAGAGCATGCGCGTAGCGGAGCGCCGTTGGGGGTGAACCTGATCGGCCACGGCATTCTTGCGCCGACGCTCTTGCACTTCGGCACCGAGGCGCAAAAGCGGCGCTTCCTGCCGGGTATCTTGTCGAACCACGAGGTTTGGTGCCAGGGCTATTCGGAGCCGGGGGCCGGTTCCGACCTGGCCTCGGTGCGTACGCGCGCCGAGCCGACTGCGGGCGGCTATCTGCTGAATGGCCACAAGATCTGGACGTCGTTCGCGGATCGGGCGCAGTGGTGCTTCGTGCTGGCTCGAACCGATCCGCAGGCGCCCAAGCATCGAGGCCTGAGTTTCCTGCTGGTGGACATGCAGAGCCCCGGCGTGCGGGTGGCGCCCATCCGGCAGATCACGGGGGACGCGGAGTTTTGCGAGGTGTTCTTCGAAAACGTCTTTGTGCCGCAAGACCTGTTGCTGGGCGAACAGAATCAGGGCTGGAAAGTGGCGATGGCCGCCGCCAGTTTCGAGCGCGGCACCTACTTCATTCCGCGTCTGGTGCGCTTTGCGCAAGAGCTGGAGCTGGTGCGCGATCTGGCGTTGCGTCCTGATGCGCAGGGCCATGTGCCGGCGTCCTCCGCAGCCGTGCGCCACCAATGGGCGCGGCTGGCAGCCGACAGCCATGTGCTGGCGCTGAAGTCGCAGCGCGCATTGGCCGGGGCCATGCGGGGCGATCCTCCGGGGCCGGAAGGCTCGTCCACGAAAATCCATTGGAGCGAGGCGCATCAGCGCCTGCTGGAACTGTCCATGCAACTGCTGGGCGAAACGGCTTGCCTGGCGGACGGCGCAGGCGAACAAGCCGTGGCGTTGACCCATGCCTACCTGTGGTCGCGTGCTGAAACCATCCTGGCGGGCACCTCCGAGATCCAGCGCAACATCATCGCCGAACAGATGTTGGGGCTACCCAAGGCCTGACGTCGGACGACGTTGAATTCCGCATGTTGATCCCCTGTTTTCAGCCCCACACCCTGATCCCGCTATGAACCTGCCTTTGACTGAAGACCAGCGCATGCTGCAAGACGCGGCCCAGCGCTTCCTGGCGCAACGCCATCCTGTCTCGGCCGCGCGTGGCGCGGCCATCCGGCCGGCGGATGCCCGGCTGGCCCTGTGGGGCGAACTCGCGGCGCAAGGCTGGCCCGCGCTGCTGGCGCCGGCGGCATTCGACGGCCTGGGCTTGGGCCTGCGTGAAGCCTGGATCGTGGCCGAGGCGGCCGGGCGGCATCTGTTGAGCCTGCCACTGGTGGCCAACATGGTTGTGCTGCCGACCTTGTGCGAAGCCGGCATCGATGGGCGGCCGGCGGACTGGGCGCGCACGATGATGGAAGGCGGCGCCTATTTTGCCGACGTCACGTTGTATCCGGACGGTTCAGCCTTTATTGAAGGCGCTGGCGAAGGCGTGCCGGCGCTGGCTGTCAGCGCCGTTGGCCCCCAGACCTTGAGGCTGGAACGCTATGCGCCGGTGCCCGGCGCGGCGGGACTGGACCCGACGATGGCGGTGGCGCGGGTGGCTCGGCCCGAATTGCAGGATCGTATCGACCTGAGCGTGGACGCCGGCACCTGGCGGCGGCTGCGCACGCGGCTGTCCCTGTTGCGCTCGGCCGAACTGCTGGGGGCGGCTTCGGCCGCGCTGGACATGGCGGCGGCCTATGCCCGCGAACGCCGCCAGTTTGACCGCGCCATCGGCGCCAACCAGGCGATCAAACATCGTCTGGCCGACGATTGGATGGCGCTGGATGACGCGCGCCTGGCTGGCACCGCGGCGGCATCCGCGCACGATGCCGGGCAAGCGTCGGCGGATCGCGACAGCCTGTACGTGCCCTTGCTGGCCGTGGAAGGCGGCCGGCGTGCCGCCCAAAATGCCATCCAGACGCACGGCGCGATGGGCGTGACCTGGGAGTGCGACGCGCATCTGTACCTGAAGCGTGTGCTGCGGCTGGCGGCCAGCCTGCATGCCGAGGCGTCCAGCACGGAACTGCTTGAGCGCATCTGGGAAGGGGGCGCCCAGGGGGCGGCCGTGGCCATGGGCTAGGGTGGGGCGGGTGGCCTGACGTTGGGCCGTGTCCGACCTACAATCCCGCCATGAACAAATCGAACCTCCCCTCTGAACTGGACCAGCCGACGCTGTCCGAAGTGGACGGCGTCCGCTATCTGCACTTCAACACCGAATGGGTTCAGGGCGCCATGCGCATCAAGAATCCGTCGGAACTGGTGCTGGAATATACCGGCCAGATGATGGCCTGGCTGTTGTTCCTGGAACCGCCCAAGGAAGAGGCCGTGGGCATGCTGGGCCTGGGCGCCGGCTCGCTTGTGCGGTTCTGCGTGAAGCACACGCGCAGCCCCTTGTTGGCCGTGGAATGGAATCCGCGCGTGACGGCCGCCTGTCATATGTTCTTCCGCCTGCCGGGATCGAACCGGCTGGAAGTCGAACACGCGGACGCCGGCGTCTGGGTGGCCGACCCGATGAACGCGGGGCGTTGCCCGGTGCTGATGGTTGACCTGTACGATGCGTCGGCGCAAGGGCCGGTGCGCGATAGCGTGAAGTTCTATCGCGACTGCCGCCGCGTGCTGGGCGATGTCGGGGTGTTGGCCGTCAATCTGTTCGGCCGCCACGAGAGCTTCGGCAAGAACATCGACAACATGTCCAAGGCGTTTGACGACCGCGTGCTGCTGCTGCCCGAAGTCGACGCGGGCAACCAGATCGTGCTGGCCTTTTCGGGGCCACGCCTGGCGGTCACGCCGGCCGAGCTGCTGGCGCGCGCCGAGGTCGTGGAATCCAAATATGGCCTGCCGGCTCGCCGCTGGGCGCGGGCGCTGACCCGCCACGCCGTGGACGGCGTTCTGCATTTCTAAGTCCTGGGTGCATTAGGGTAGTCACGGGGCGGAAGGGGTTTCCCTTTTTCCGCCCTGGGATCTATGATGGGTTTGTTCATAATTATGAATTACGGTGAAGTCAAAACCGTTTCCCCATGAGCCAACCCATCGTTCGCCAAGCCCTGTACCTGGAAGTCGCGGATCGGCTGCGCGCCATGATCCATGCGCGCGCGCTGACCAACGGCGAATGGATCGACGAATTGCGTCTGGCGGGCGAACTGGGCATTTCCCGCACGCCGCTGCGCGAAGCCCTGAAGGTGCTGGCCACCGAAGGGCTGGTGCGGCTGGAGCCGCGGCGCGGCTGCTTCGTCAACGAGTTGTCCACCCAAGACCTGGAAGACATCTTTCCCCTGATGGCCATGCTGGAAGGGCGCTGCGCATTCGAGGCCGCGCGCAAGGCCAGCGACGAGGAACTCGCCGCGCTGGAGCCCTTGCACGCCGAATTGGCGGGCCACGCCGAAGCGGGCCGCATCGATGCCTATTACCAGACCAACTACCTGATCCATGAGGCCGTGCAGGCCTTGTCCGGGAACCAGTGGTTGAACGACATGGTGGGCAATCTGCGCAAGGTGCTCAGCCTGTCGCGGCACCGCAGCCTGGCCCGGCCCGGGCGCATCGAACAGTCCTGCGCCGAGCATCTGGCCATTTTCGCCGCCCTGAAGGCGCATGACAGCAACGCCGCGCAAGCGCTGGCGCACACCCATTTGATGCGGCAGCTGGAAGCGCTGCGCGCATTGGCCAATGAAGACGCCGCCGATCCGGCGTTATCCGATCCCATCGTCATCCAGGAGCCCATCCATGTCCGTACCCGCCAATCTCGCGCCCGCGCGGGGCGCACGCACGCCTGAGCCCGACAACGAGGCCATCGACGCCGCCTCGGCCGCTGAGGGGTCCAGCCTGATCACGCGGCTGGGCCGGTTGTGGGAACGGGGGCGCTTGCCCAGTGAATCCGACGTGCGGCGCCTGTTCGAGGCGCGGCTGACCGATGTGGCCGCGAACAAGCTGGCTCGCCGCTGGTGCGAACAATACAGCGCGGCCGACAGCAAGGACCGCCGCTTGATGCTGGCTGCGCTGGCGCAAGTGCGCGCCACCTATGCCAACGACGGCGGCGAGGGCGCACGCCTGTTCAAACGCTTCAATGCTCAGCCGCAAGGCCTGCGTTTCCTGGTGGACCTGCGCGCCGACATGCAGCGTTGGCGCAAGCAGGTGGCGGGCATCCAGAGCCTGGACAAGGAACTGGAAGGCCAGTTGTCGGCGTGGTTCGATGTGGGTTTGCTGGAGCTGCGCCCGCTGACCTGGGATTCGCCGGCCTCACTCTTGGAAAAGCTGATCCTCTACGAAGCCGTGCACGAAATCACCTCGTGGGATGACCTGCGCCGCCGCGTGTCGCCTGATCGGCGCTGCTATGCCTACTTCCATCCGCAGATGCCGGGCGTGCCGTTGATCTTTGTGGAAGTGGCGTTTGCCAGCCAGATGGCCGACAACGTGCAGGTGTTGCTGGACAGCACTTTGCCGCCGCAGGACCTGGACAAGGCGCGCTGGGCGATCTTCTATTCCATCTCGAACACGCAACCTGGCCTGAAGGGCATCAGCTTCGGCAACTTCCTGCTGAAGCGAGTCGTCGAGCAACTGCTGGAAGAATTGCCCAAGCTGAAGGCGTTTGCCACCTTGTCCCCGATCCCTGGCTTCTCGGATTGGTTGGGCAAGCTGGATGCCGCGGCCGTCGAGGCCATCGTGCGCGATGACAAGGCGCGCGCCAAGGAGCGCCAGCGCGAAGGCGTGCCCGACGGGCAGCGCTGGGTGTCGCGGCTGGCCAAGGCGGCGCAAGGCAGCACCTCAGACGTCGTCAAGCGTGCCGGCTTCCGTCTGGCTGCCAGCTATTTGCAGACCATGAAGAACAGCTTGCCGCTGGATGCCGTGGCCCGCTTTCACCTGGGCAACGGCGCGCGCATCGAACGCCTGAACTGGGCGGCAGATACGTCCCAGAAAGGCTTGAAGCAGTCTTGCGGACTGATGGTGAACTATCTGTACGACCTGGATGAACTGGACACGAATCTGGCGAAGCTGGGCGAGGGCAAGCCGCAGGTCAGCCGAAGCGTGGGGCGCGCGGTCTGATGAAGCCTGCCGGCACAAGGTAGGCCGGACAGGGAAACCATAAGAACGACAGGGCAGGAGGGGACATGACGCAAGACGTGGCTGGCCGTGTGCGGCTGGAACGCGAAGGGCATTTGGCCTGGGTGACGCTATCGCATCCGGGCCGCTTGAATGCGATCACCGTGGGCATGTGGCGTGAACTGCAAGACGTGTTCACGCAGATCGGCGCCGACGATACCGTGCGCTGCGTGATCGTGCGCGGTGAAGGCGGCAACTTCGCCGCCGGCGCCGATATCCGGGAGTTTCCCGTCGAACGGGCCGACATGGCCGGCGTGCAACGCTATCACCGGGAGATCCTGGCGCCCGCCTTGCAGGCCGTGGCGGCGTGCCCGCAGCCCGTGATCGCGCAGATCGACGGCGTATGCGTGGGCGGCGGAATGGAAATCGCCAGCCAGTGCGACGTGCGCATCGCCGGTGCGTCGGCGCGTTTCGGCGTGCCGATCAACCGCCTGGGCTTTCCCATGGCGCCCGATGAAATGCGGGGCCTGCTGGCGCTGGTCGGCCGTGCCGCCACATTGGCCATCTTGCTGGAAGGCCGTGTGTTCGATGCCCAAGAGGCGCGTAGTCTCGGCCTGCTGACCCGCGTGGTCGCGGATGATCAGGTGGCCGCCGCCGTGCGCCGCAGCGCCGACCGCATCGCTCAGGGGGCGCCGTTGGCCGCCCGCATCAATAAACGCTTGTCCGCAAGGCTGACCCAAGGCGGCGCCTTGACCGAGGACGAGTACCAGGATTATTTCTCGTATGCCGAAAGCCGGGACCACAAGGAAGGCGTGCGCGCTTTCCTGGCCGGCGTCGACCCTTCCTTTTCCGGAGACTGACCAAGGTGAGCAACGCCAACCTCTATGCCGTCCTGCAAGGCGGCTTTCCCAAAGATCGCAGCAAAGTCGCGCTGGAAACGCCCGACCTGGAATACACGTGGGATGACATCGACCGCGCCACGGCGTGCCTGGCCAATCTGCTGACGTCGTTGAAGCTGCCGGCGGGTGCGCGCGTGGCGGTTCAGGTTGAAAAGTCGCCGGAAGCGCTGTTGCTGTACCTGGCCACGTTGCGCGCCGGGCTGGTGTATCTGCCGCTGAACACCGCCTACCGCGAATCCGAGATCGAGTACTTCCTGGGCAACGCCGAGCCCGCCGTGGTGGTTTGCGCCAGCAAGAACCTGGATTGGGTGCAGCGCGCCGCCGACAAGGCCGGTTGCGCGCACGTCTACACGCTGGACGAGGACCGTACGGGCACGCTGTTGGCCGCGGCGGGTGGCTTGCCGCAGACCTTCAAGACGGTGAGCCGCAAGCCCGACGACCTGGCCGCCATCCTGTATACGTCCGGCACCACTGGGCGTAGCAAGGGTGCGATGCTGTCGCACGGCAATCTGGCCGCCAACGCGCAGGTTCTGCATGAATACTGGGGCTGGCGCCAGGATGACGTCTTGCTGCACATGCTGCCGATCTTCCACGTACATGGCTTGTTCGTTGCGTCGCACGGGGCCTTGCTGGCCGGCGCCAAGATGATCTGGCTGCCCAAGCTGGACGCCGACCAGGCACTGCGTTACCTGCCACAAAGCACGGTGATGATGGGCGTGCCGACGTATTACGTGCGCCTGCTGGCGGACCCGCGTTTCGACCGCGATGCCTGCGCCAACATGCGCCTGTTCATTTCGGGGTCGGCACCGTTGTTGGCCGAGACCTTCTCTGACTTCCAGAAGCGCAGCGGGCACGCGATCCTGGAACGCTACGGCATGAGCGAAACCGTCATGCTGACGTCCAACCCCTACGATGCCAAGCTGGGCGAGCGCCTGGCTGGCACGGTGGGCCGCGCGCTGCCGGGTGTGCAAGTGCGCGTGGTGGACGATACCGGCATCGCGCTGGCACCGGGCGAGATCGGCAACGTGCAGGTGCGCGGGCCCAACGTGTTCTCGGGCTACTGGCGCATGCCGGAAAAAACCCGCGAGGAATTCACGGAAGACGGCTGGTTCAAGACGGGCGACGTGGGCCGCTGGGGCGGGGAATCCGCCGGGCGAGACGTGCCGGCCGACTATCTGTCCATCGTGGGCCGCAGCAAGGACTTGATTATTTCTGGTGGCTTCAACGTCTACCCGAAAGAGATCGAGACCCTGATCGACGACATGCCCGGCGTGGCGGAATCGGCGGTGATTGGTGTGCCGCATGCGGACTTCGGCGAGGCCGTGGTGGCCGTGGTCGTGCCCAAGGACGGCGTGTCGCTGGACGCGGCAGCGATGCAGCTTGAATTGAAGTCGCGCATTGCGAATTTCAAGGTGCCAAAGCGCGTGCATATCATCGAGCAGTTGCCGCGAAACACCATGGGCAAGGTGCAGAAGAACGTGCTGCGTGAAACCTACAAGGCACTTTGACGCCATCCAGAATGCCGGTCTCATGGGGCCGGCATTTTTTATCCAAGGAGGTCATCCCCCTACAACGTCATGCCGTTCTGGCAGCTTCATTCCATAAGAATTTCAAGAGACGAGACGCACAAAATCGCGCCGTCCCCAAGATGCAGCAAGAGGAGACAATATGAGATATCGCACGACAGCCGCGGCCTTATTCGCCGTGGCAGCCCTGGGTTTCGGCGGCACGGCCGCTGCGCAATGGCCCGAGCGCCCCATCACGCTGATCGTCCCGTTCCCCGCAGGCGGGGGCACGGATACCTTCGCCCGTCCGCTGGCCCAGCAACTGACCATGCAGTTGGGGCAGACGGTCGTGATCGACAACAAGGGTGGCGCCGGCGGCACGGTGGGCGCAGGCGTGGCCGCCAAGGCCCGGCCCGATGGCTACACGTTCTTCATGGGCGGCGCGCACCATGCGCTGGCTCCATCGTTGTACAAGAGCCTGAACTACAACATCCAGAAGGACTTCGTGCCGGTTGCCCTGGTGGCGCAGCCGCCGCAGGTGGTGGTCATCAACGCCAGCAAACTGCCGGTGAAGACCTTGCAGGAATTCATCGACTACGCCAAGAAGCATCCGGGCGAAATCAACTATGGCACGGCCGGTAAGGGCAGCACGCACCACCTGGCCGGCGAGCTATTCGCCATGCAGACCGGGATCAAGCTGGTGGACGTGCCCTACCAAGGCGCGGGTCCGATGCTATCGGCCCTGATCGGAGGCCAGGTGGATTTGGCCTTTGATGGGTTGGGTTCGTCTTCGGGTCACATTCGAGCGGGTGTGATCAAGCCTCTTGCGGTGGCCGCCAGCGAGCGTTCGGCATCGTTACCCGATGTGCCCACCGCTGCCGAGGCGGGGGTGCCCAATTACGTTGTGTCGACCTGGTACGCCATCTGGGCGCCAGCGGGCACACCGAAAGAGGCGGTCGACAAAATGGCCGTCGAAATCACCAAGGCGTTGAATACGCCGAAGATCAAGGAAACCTGGGCCGGCAACGGATCGTCGGTACCCACGCTGACGGGCGCGGATTTTGGAAAATTCGTCGACAGCGAGGTGGATCGCTGGGCCAAAGTGGTCAAGGATTCCGGCGTGAAGCTGGATTGATGCACTCGCGGATCGGATTTCAATTACTATTGATAATCGTTATCATTGGTAAGTTTGTCTTCCGATCCGTCGAATGCCATGAATCAGAGCGGTTCCCCAGCCCCCATCGAGGGGCTCTACATCCAGCATCAATCGTGGCTGCGTGATTGGCTGCGCAGAAAGACAGGGTGCCCGTTCGACGCGGCCGACCTGACCCACGATACCTATCTGAAAGTGCTGGTGCGCGACGACGACGCGCGGGTCTTGCGCGAGCCGCGCGCCTATCTGACGACGATTGCGCACGGACTGATGGTCAATCTGTTCCGGCGGCGCGACATAGAACGCGCTTATCTGGACAGCTTGGCGCTGGTCGAGGACGCGGCGGCGCCGTCACCCGAGCGGCGTGCCCTGGCGCTGGAGGCGCTGATCGAGATCGACCGCCTGCTTGACGGCTTGCCGTCCAAGGTGCGCAGGGCGTTCCTGCTGGCACAGCTGGAAGGGCTGCGCCACGGCGAGATCGCCGAACGCATGCAGGTGTCCGTCAGTTCGGTGCGCCAGTATCTGGCCCGCGCCATGCAGCACTGCCTGGCGGCCTGGTGAGCGGGCGCGCGACCGGCCGGGCGGAGTTGCCGCCATCGGTCATCCGCGAAGCCAGCATCTGGTTCGTGCGTCTGGGCGCCGAAGAGGTGACCGCTGAAGATGACGCCGCCTGTCGCCGCTGGATCGATGCCAGTCCCTTGCATCGGCTGGCCTGGGAGCGCGTGGAGATGCTGGGGCGCCAATTCGGGCAGGTTGAGCCGCAGGCAGGCCTGGCGGTGCTGGACCGAGGGGCGTCGCGTGGCCGGCGTCAGGCGCTGAAGATGCTGTCGCTGGGGCTGGGCGCGGGCGGGCTGGCTGCCGCGGGTCTGCCTTGGCGTGCCTGGACGTCGGACTTCGGCACGGCGGTTGGCGAACGGCGCAACGCCACGCTGTCCGATGGCAGCGCGCTTATCTTGAACACCGACAGCGCGGCCGACATGCGTTTCGATGACGTGCAGCGCCTGGTCGTGCTGCGCCGGGGGGAACTGCATATTGCGTCCCATGGCGATCCCATGATCCCGCCTCGGCCGCTTGTGGTCGCCACGCCAATGGGCCGGATCACGGCCCTGGGCACGCGATTTGTCGTCAGGCTGCTGGACGGCGAAACCTGGGTGGCCGTGACTGAAGGAGCCGTCAGGATCGAACCGGCCAGGGCGGACAAGGATGCCGCCCGCGTGATCGAAGCGGGCACAGGTACCTATTTCGATGAACGCGCCGTGCGGGCGGCGAGGCCGGCGCCCCACGCCGACGATTGGGTGCGGGGCGCCCTGTTCGCTGATGGCATGCGGCTGGACGCATTCACCGATGAATTGAGCCGCTACCGCAAGGGCAGGCTGGTATGCGATCCGTCCGTGGCGGGACTGCGCATTTCAGGATCGTTCCCGCTGGGCGACACCGACCGCATCTTGGCCGCCATCGAGCGCGCACTGCCGGTGCGCGCCGACCGCTACACGCGATATTGGGTGGTGCTGCGCGCGAAAAGCTGATTTCTTCTGTCACTTTTGCATTCTCGATTGGCATACGGGTGAAGCAACGAATGATTTCGCCTGGAACCCAACGATATGTCTCTGCCCTTTTTTCCTTCCCACCATGCCGCGCCAGCGGGCCTGCGCATGAAGGCTTTTGCCGCGCTGGTGCTGGCTGCGATGGCCGGCGCCGCATTGTCGCCGGCCTCGGTCCAAGCCCAACCTGTGGACGCTGCTGCGTCGCTACGCCACTCCGTCAATGTGCCGCCGGGCGCTTTAGGCACGGCGCTGTCCAGCTTTGCCCAGCAGACCCAGGTGCTGCTGTCCTTCGACCCGGCGCTGGCTGCCGGCATGGAGACCGCCGGCCTGCAAGGCGGGTACGGCGTGGAACAGGGCTTTGCCGCACTGTTGGCGGGCACTGGGCTTGAGGCCGTGCGCCGGTCGGATAACGATTACCTGCTGCAACGCGCGGGCGGCGAATCGGCCACCCAGCTCGCTCCCGTGGTGGTGCTGGGGGCGGGCGCCACCACCGAAGGCACCGGGCTGTACACCGCTGACTGGATGCGGTCGGCCAATGGCCTGGTGCTGTCGCAGCGCGAGACGCCACAGTCGACCAGCGTGCTGACCCGGCAGCAGATGGACGATCGATCCATCACGTCGGTGCGCGACGTCATGGAAAACGCCACGGGCATGAACGTGCAGCAGGCGGAGTCCGAGCGGCTGACCTATTACTCACGCGGTTTTTCCATGGACACGTTTCAGTTCGACGGCGTGGTCAAGCCGCTGAACGGCCTGTACCAGTTCGGCGACGGCAACCTGGACCCGGTCATCTACGACCACGTGGAGATCATTCGCGGCGCCACGGGCCTGATGAGCGGCACCGGCAACCCCGGCGGTTCGGTGAACTTCATCCGCAAGCGTCCCACGCGCGAATTCCAGGGCGACGTCAAACTCTCGGCCGGCACTGAGGATACCTACCGTGGCGAAGTGGATCTGTCCACGCCGTTCAACGAATCCGGCTCGGTGCGAGGGCGCATCGTCGGCGCCAAGGAACGGCGCGGCGACACCATGGACCTCTACAAGAAAAAGCGCGATGTGCTCTACGGCATCATCGAGGCGGACGTGGCGGACGCCACCACCGTCAGCATCGGCGGTTCGGTGCAGCGCACGCGGCCCAGCGGCATCAGTTGGGGCGGCTTGCCCGCCCTGGACGCCAACGGCAAGCCGATTGATTGGCCCAAGGGGCAGGCCATGGGCGCCAAGTGGTCGCGTTGGGATACGGATTCCCACGAGTACTTCGCGCAGATCGACCACGGTTTCGCCAATGGCTGGAACGCGCGCCTGTCGTATACGCGCCTGGAAAACAAGTTCGATGCGCCGTTGTTGTTCACGTCCGACGTGCCTGTGACGATCGACGGCTTCTCGACGCCGCCGCTGCTGCGCAAGTTCGTGGGCGGCAGTGATCAGGATGTTTACGGCGGCTCCATGGACGGCGACTTCAATGCCTTTGGCCGGCGTCACCAGTTCAATGTGGGTTTCTCCCATTCCATCATCAAGGCATGGAACCAAAGCTGGGATACCTCCGATCAGGCAACGTACCCCATTCCTGACGTCAACCACTGGACGGGCGACTGGCCCACGCCAAACTGGGACATCCTGGCGCTGTCGCAAACCAACCGCAACAAGCAGACGGGCGTCTACGGCACGTTGCGCCTGGGCTTGACCGAGCGGCTGCACTTGCTGACCGGCGCCCGCTGGACTCGTTGGGAATCCACCGAGACCAGCGCGGGCGTGACGGGCTATTCGCATACGTATTCCGAAGTCACGCCTTATGTGGGCGTCACCTATGACCTGAACGACACCTACACGGCCTACGCCAGCTACACCAACATCTTCCAGCCGCAAATGGTGAAGACGCAGACGTGGGACATGGCAGGGCCCGCGTATGGCCACAACTACGAAGCGGGCCTGAAGGCGTCATACCTGGACGGCCGCCTGAATGCATCCGTGGCGGTGTTCCAGACCGATCAGAAGGATGTGGCCGAGTATGGCGGCTACGACTATGCGCACGACGACGGCTGGTACTACATCCTGGACGGCACTCGCACCCGTGGTTTCGAGGCCGAGCTGGCTGGCGAAGTGATGCCGGGCTGGAATGTGTTCCTGGGCTACACGTATCGCCAGTCCAAGGACAACAATGGCAAGAAGGTGCAGACCACCCAGCCGGAGCAGTTGCTGAAGCTAAGCACGGCGTACCGGCTGCCCGGCGCGTGGAATAAGTTGACGGTGGGCGGCGGCGTGCGCTGGCAGAGCCAGACCAGCGCACAGACGTATTACGGCCTGCAATCCGGTTCCATTGTGCAAAAGCCCTATGCGCTGTTTGATCTGATGGCCCAGTACAACTTCTCGGACAAGACGCAGGTGCAATTGAACGTGCGCAACCTGGCCGACAAGAAGTACTACCGCTCGATGGGCTTCTATAACTCGGTCTTCTATGGTGAAGGCCGAACCGCGCTGGTCACGTTGACACAGCGCTTCTAGGGGGCAGTGTTCGACGCCTGGCGCTCAACGCCACTCGCTGGCCTGGCTCAGCCGGGTCAGCTGGTCGTGCGTCAGCGTCAGGCTGGCGGCCTTGACGAGTTCGTCCAGCTGAGCGATCGAGGTGGCGCTGACGATGGGCGATGTGATGCCGGGCTGCGCGATCTGCCAGGCCAGCGCCGCTTGCGCGGGTGTGCAGCCGGCGTCTTCGGACACCTCGTCCAGCGCCTTCAGGATGCGCAAGCCGCGGTCGTTCAGGTAGGTGTCGACAATCTTCTTGCCGCGCGCGCTCTTGCCCACGTCGGCCGCGCTGCGGTACTTGCCGCTGAGAAAGCCGCTGGCCAGGGCGTAATAGTTGATGGTGCCCATCTGCTGCGTCTTCACCAGGCTCTGCAAGCCCGATTCAAAGGGCTCGCGGCTATAGAGGTTGTATTCCGGCTGAATGCTCTCGTAGCGCGGCAGGTTGTGCCGTTCGGCGGAGATCAGCGCTTCGGACAAGCGCACCGCCGTGTAGTTTGACGCGCCGATGGCGCGCACCTTGCCGGATTCGATGTGCTTGGCGTATTCGCCCAGTGTGTCGGTCAAGGGCGTGTCGGGATCGTCCTTGTGCGACTGATACAGGTCCACATGATCCGTTTGCAGACGAGTCAGCGAGGCTTCCAGTGAACGCCGGATGTAGGCGGGCGCCAAGCCCTGCGCGTTGGGCCCCATTTCCATGCCGACCTTGGTGGCGATCAGCACGCGGTCGCGCTTGCCGGAACGCTTCAACCATTTGCCGATCAGCGTTTCGGATTCGCCGCCCTGGTTGCCCGGGACCCAGCGCGAATAGACATCTGCGGTGTCGATGAAGTTCAGGCCCGCGTCGACCAGGGCGTCCAGCAGTGAATACGTGCCGGCCTCGTCGACGGTCCAGCCGAAGACGTTGCCGCCGAAGGTGAGTGGGGGAATTTGCAGGCCGGAACGGCCCAGAGCGCGTTTGATCATGGTGTGGCCTTTGGATGCGGCAGCGGGCAGCGGGAAGGGCGGCCACGCCGATTTAGTATATTGGCGCCGCGCGCCCCGGCTTGGGGCATGCGAGTCCTGGCATGCACCATTTCAGGGATTCCCCCCAAGTTCTTTTGCTTGGCGGCAAGTTAGACTATACGGCTTTACGGCCAGCGCAACCGACGGGAAGCCGCCGACCCGGCCGTAATCATGACAACCCCCTAAACGAACAACTACCAAGGGTTCAAGGAGCTTACGTATGCTGATCGGAAAAAAACATTTTCTGACGGTTGGCGCCATGGCGCTGGCGATGGCTATCGCCGCGCCTGTGGCCGCGCAGCAGAAGTCGGTGGCGATCACCGCCATCGTCGAGCACCCGGCACTGGATGCCGTGCGTGACGGGGTGCAAGACGCCCTCAAGCAAGCTGGCTACGAGCCGGGCAAGAACCTGAAGTGGCAGTACCAAAGTGCGCAGGGCAATAACGGCACCGCCGCGCAGATCGCCCGCAAGTTCGTCGGCGACAAGCCCGACGCGATCGTCGCCATCGCCACGCCGTCGGCCCAGGCCGTCGTGGCCGCCACCAAGGACGTGCCGGTGGTGTATTCCGCCGTGACCGACCCCGTTGCTGCCCAACTGGTTGCCAGCATGGACGCATCGGGCACCAACGTGACGGGCGTGTCCGATCTGCTGGCGCTGGACAAGCAAGTGGAACTGATCAAGAAGATCGTTCCGAACGCCAAGCGCGTCGGTATTGTCTACAATCCGGGCGAAGCCAACTCGGTCGTGGTCGTGAAGAAGCTTCAGGAAATCCTGCCCAAGTCGGGCATGAGCCTGGTTGAAGCCGCCGCTCCGCGTTCCGTCGACGTGGCCTCGGCCGCGCGCAGCCTGATCGGCAAGGTCGACGTCATCTACACCAACACCGACAACAACGTCGTGTCCGCGTATGAATCGCTGGTGAAGGTCGGCAACGACGCCAAGATCCCGCTGATCGCCTCGGACACCGATAGCGTCAAGCGCGGTGGCATTGCCGCCCTGGGCATCAACTACCACGATCTGGGCGTGCAGACGGGCAAGGTGGTCGTGCGTATCCTGAAGGGCGAGAAGCCGGGCGCGATTCCCTCGGAAACCATCTCCAAGCTTGAGCTGTATGTGAATCCGGGCGCTGCCGCCAAGCAAGGCGTGACCTTGTCGGATGCCATCATCAAGTCGGCTGCGGTGGTCGTGAAGTAAAGCGGTTCCGCACGGACCCCGCCACGCCTATCCGGCGTGCGCGGGGTTTTTGTTAGGTTTTTTTAGATGCCTTGCCGGGGCGCCTGTCCGCCCGTGGCGTTTTTGCTCCCTGAACGGTCCTGAACGACTCCGCTTGCGGCCCGGCCGACACGCGCGGAGACGCTTTGGCAGAAAACAAGTGAAAATGACGGGCCGGGAAACGTTTATTGCGAAAGCTCGGGTAAAACTGACCCCCAAACGCAAGAAATCCGACGTTTCAAGTCTTTAATATGCACCTTCCTTACCCTGATTGGATTTGACCCATGTCATTGTTCTCGTTGTTAGGCGCGTTGGAGATCGGGCTGATCTTCAGCCTGGTGGCCTTGGGCGTGTTTATCTCCTTTCGCCTGCTGCGCTTCCCCGACCTGACCGTTGACGGCAGCTTCCCCTTGGGCGGCGCCGTCTGTGCCACGCTGATCGCCTCGGGCACCGACCCGTTTTTGGCCACCCTCATCGCCACCTTTGCTGGCGCGGCCGCGGGCCTGGTGACCGGCTGGCTGAACGTCAAGCTGAAGATCATGGATCTGCTGGCCAGCATCCTGATGATGATCGCGCTGTACTCGGTCAACCTGCGCATCATGGGCAAGCCCAACGTGCCGTTGATCACGGAATCCACCGTCTTCACGATCTTGCAGCCCGCCTGGATTTCCGACTACGTCGCCCGTCCGTTGATCTTGATCGTGATCGTGATCCTGGCCAAGCTGGCGCTGGACTGGTTCTTCGCCACGCAGACCGGCCTGGCCGTGCGCGCTACCGGCTCCAACGGCCGGATGGCTCGCGCACAAGGCGTCAATACCGGCCGCATGATCCTGGGCGGCATGGCGCTGTCCAATGCGCTGGTCGCCCTGGCGGGCGCGCTGTTCGCACAAACGCAAGGCGGTGCGGACATCTCGATGGGCATCGGCACCATTGTGATCGGCCTGGCCGCGGTGATCGTCGGCGAAAGCATCCTGCCCTCGCGCAAGCTGGTGCTGGCGACGCTTGCCGTCATCATTGGCGCCATCGTCTACCGCTTCTTCATCGCCTTGGCGCTGAATAGCGATTTCATCGGCCTGAAGGCGCAAGACTTGAACCTCGTCACCGCGGTGCTGGTCACGGTCGCCCTGGTCATCCCCATGCTCAAGCGCCGCCTGGTCGGCAAGAAGGGGCGCTGATATGTTGTCCGCACAAGACCTGAAAATTACGTTCAACGCCGGGACGCCCATCGAAACCCGCGCCCTGCGCGGCCTGTCGCTGGATATTCCGTCGGGCCAGTTCGTGACCGTCATCGGTTCCAACGGCGCCGGCAAGTCCACGTTCCTGAACGCCGTGTCGGGCGACCTGCCCATCGACACGGGGCGCATCGACATCAACGGCGTGGACGTCACGCGCCAGCCCGTCTGGGCCCGCGCCGGCCGGGTCGCCCGCGTGTTCCAAGACCCCATGGCGGGCACCTGCGAAGACCTGACCATCGAAGAAAACATGGCGCTGGCGCAGATGCGCGGCGCGCGCCGCGGCTACAGCCGCGCGGTCAAGGCGTCGATGAAGGACGGTTTCCGTGAACGCCTGTCCACGCTGGGCCTGGGTCTGGAAGATCGGTTGACGGATCGCATCGGCCTCTTGTCAGGCGGTCAGCGCCAGGCGGTCAGCTTGCTGATGGCGGCCTTGCAGCCGTCTCGCATCCTGCTGTTGGACGAACACACCGCAGCACTGGACCCGCGCACGGCCGACTTCGTGTTGCAACTGACTGCCCGCATCGTGGCCGAGAATCAGCTGACCACCATGATGGTCACGCACAGCATGCGCCAGGCGCTGGACGTGGGCGACCGAACCGTGATGCTGCATCAAGGCCAGGTAGTGCTGGACGTGTCCGGCGACGAACGCCGTGGCATGGATGTGCCAGACTTGCTGGCCATGTTCGAGCGCGTACGCGGCGAGAAACTGTCGGACGACGCCTTGTTGCTGGGCTGATTCCCGGCATTGGCGGAATACGCGCCCGGCGCATGCCCACCAGGGGTGTGCGCCGGGCGCTTTTTCTTGAGGGTGGGGCGGCGTTTCAGGCTGCTACCGCCACGCCTTGCGCCGCCTCATAACCGAAGTACGCATTCTCCAGCGCGCGGCCGTCGCCGATATGACGCGCGTCGCAATCCAGCGCCACTTTGCCATTGCGCAGCACATAGACGTGGGTCGCCAGATCCATGACGCGGGCGGTCGATTGTTCGATCACCAGCAACGTCATGCCCGAAGCATTCAACATTCTCAGCTTGTCATAGACCTGATCAATGACCAGGGGCGCCAAGCCCAATGACGGTTCGTCGATCATCAAGAGACGGGGCCGCAGCAGCATGGCGCGCGCGATCGCCAATTGCTGCTGTTCGCCGCCTGACAGATAGCCGGCCGCGCCCTTGTAGCGTTCGCGCAAGATGGGAAAGGCGTCCAGCGCCTGCATCAGATCCGCAGCGGCCTCGGCCTTGTGCTTGCGGGCGCTCATGGCCAGCTTGAGGTTTTCTTCCACCGTCAACGTGCCAAAGATGTGGCGGCCCTCGGGCACCAGCACCAGTCCATCCCGGCATAAACGTTCAGGCGCGCGGCCATTGATGCGGACACTTTCAAAGTCGATCGAGCCGCCCACCGGTTTGACCAATCCGGCGATGGATTTCAACAGGGTGGACTTCCCCGCACCGTTAGGCCCGACCACAAAGACGATGCCGCCTTTGGGCACCTGGATGTCCACTCCCTTGAGGGCGGCCAGACGGCCATAGGCCGCGTGCAGATCCTTGATTTCCAGCATGAACCACCTCTTGGGAAGACCGTGGCCAGCGCATGCGCTGCCAGAGCCGGGTAAGGGAAGTTACTAGGATGAATCGGGTTGACGCTGCAAATTCTAAAGATCAAGATTCAAACTGTCCACAGTCTTCAGTTAACAGTGGTCAGAAATTGAGTCGTGATTCATAAACACAACCGGGGTGCGACCAAGAGCGCACTCCGCAAGGGGAAGTGATGCGCACGTTGTCAAAATTTCTGAAGTTTCTTCGTCTGGCGGCAGTCCTCGGCGCCGGAGTTCTCAGCAGCGGCGCAGGGCATGCCGCCGACAAACCCATCGTTATCGGTTTTGCCATCGCTGAGTCTGGCTGGCTGCACAACTACGACGCCGCGCCGTTTCGTGCGGCCGTCATGAAAATCGACGAGATCAATAAGGCGGGCGGATTGCTGGGGCGCGAGGTGAAGTACCGCGTCTTGGATACCAAGACCGAGCGCGAGCGATCCGCCAGCGCCGGGGCTGAGCTGGTGCAGTCTGGCGTGGACATGCTGGTGGTGTCGTGCGATTACGACTTTGGCGCACCGGCGGCGCTGGCTGCCCAGAAAGCCAAGATCATTTCAATGAGTCTTTGCGCGGCCGATCCAAAGATGGGCGTGCAGGGCGTGGGCAATTTCGCCTTCACCGCCAATAGCGCGGCCCAATCCGAAGGCATCGCCATTGCCGAATACGCGCAGCAGAAGCTGGGGCTGAAAACCACCTATGTGCTGGAGGACGTCTCCATTGAATACAACAAGTCCGGGTGCGCGGGATTCCGAGCGGCCTGGGCACGTGTCAATGGCAAGGAGAGCATCCTGGGCGGGGATGTTTTTCGCAATGACGACCCGTCGATCGCCGCGCAGATCACCCGTTTGCAAGGCCTGAAGAACAAGCCAGATTCGGTCTTCCTGTGCAGCTACACGCCGGGCGGGGCGTCCGCCATCCGGCAACTGCGCGCGGCCGGGCTGGACATGCCCATCCTGGGTACGACCGCCATGGTGGACAACTATTGGCTTAACGCTGTGCCGAACCTCAAGGATTTCTATCTGCCCGGCTTCATGTCGCTATACGGCGACGATCCCCGCCCCGAAATGAACCAGTTCGTTCAGGCCTTCAAGGCGCGCTGGGGTGAGCCACCAGTGTCTTCCTATTCCGTGCTGGGTTACAGCCTGATCGAGCAATGGGCGCATGCCGTGACCGAAGCCAAGAGTACGGACTCGGACAAGACGCTGGCGGTGATGAACGGATACAAGGACCAGCCGTTCCTGGTGGGCCCCACCAGCTACACCAAGGATCTGCACGTGCAGGTGAATCGGCCATGGCTCATCATGACCGTCAAGGACGGGTCGTTCCGTGCCGTGGAGATGTACCGCAATCAGTTCACGCCGGATTTGAAGTTGCTGTTCCGGGTGGGCGCCTGAGCACGATGGCCAGGGAAACGATGATGTCCATCGACACAGCAGCGATGCTGGAAGCGCGTGACGTTCATGTGACGTTCGGCGGCATCTCGGCATTGTCCGGGGTGAATCTGACGATTGCGCCCGGCCAGGTATTCGGGCTGATTGGGCCGAACGGCGCGGGCAAGACCACCATGGTCAATGTGCTTAGCGGCTTTCAGCAGCCCACGCGCGGCACCGTGCGGCTGGCGGGCCGCCCCGTGGCCGAATCCGGCCCCAGCCGCGCGGCGCGCGCCGGCATTGCGCGTAGCTTCCAGGCCGGTCGGCTGTTCAAGGATCTGACGGTGCTTGAAAACCTGATGGTCGCGGCGCTGGGCAGCGGCTTGCGCAGCCGTCCGGCACGGCTGCGCGCGCTCGAAGTTCTGGACTGGATCGGATGCGGCGATCTGGCGGCCCAACGCTGCGACAGCCTGTCCTATGGCCATGAGCGGCGTATCGGCATCGGCCGCGCATTGGCGCTGGGACCGTCGTTCGCGCTGCTGGACGAGCCCGCCTCTGGCATGAACGACGCCGAATGCGAAGACCTCATGCATCTGATCTCCGGGATTCCTGGCCGCTTCGGCTGCGGCGTGCTGCTGATTGAACACAACATGCAGGTAATCATGGGCGCGTGCCACCGCATCCACGTGCTGGACGGCGGACGCAGCCTGGCCGAAGGCTCGCCGCAGGAAATCCAGGCGGACCCGGAGGTGCGGCGAGCCTACCTGGGCCACAAGTCCGACAACCCGGCCTTGCACATCTAGGAGCCCGCCATGATGAGCTTCATTCAAACCCTGGTAGATGCCGCAGCACTAGGCAGCCTGTATGCGCTGGTGTCGCTGGCGATCGGCTTCGTCTTCGGCATCATGCGCCTGATCAACTTTGCTCAGGGCGACTACATCACGGTGGGCGCCTACGCGCTGGTGGTGCCCACGGCCAGCGTTGCGCCGCCCTTGCTTTTTGGCGCGTTGCCCGCGCCGCTGATGGTCATTGCGGTATTGCTCACTGTCGTCATCCTGGCGTTGGCCACCGAACGCATCGCGTTCCGGCCGCTGCGTCAGACCAATCCGGCGACCTTGCTGGTGTCGTCGTTCGCCGTCAGCTACTTTCTTCAGCACCTGATCATGCTGGTGCATACCGGGCGGCCGAAATCCATCGACATCAGCGGCGGGATGGGGCGCGCGATCGATATCGGGGGACTACGGCTGCCGGGCACGCAACTGCTCACGATGGGGGTGACCGCAGTGCTGCTGGTGGCGCTGGTGCTGTTCCTGAAGCGGACATCCATCGGTGTGCAGATGCGCGCGGCGGCCGAGAATTTCCAGATGGCGCGGCTGCTGGGCGTGCCCGCCAATCGCGTGATTGCCGTGGCGTTCGCGGTCAGCGGCCTGTTGTCGGGCACGGTGTCGTTGTTGCTCATCATGCAGACGGGCACGCTGGACATGCGCATGGGCATGATGCCGGTCATCTATGCATTCTTTGCGACCGTCATCGGTGGCATGGGGTCCTTGCCGGGCGCGGCGCTCGGCGGATTCCTGGTGGGCGCGGCCAGCGTGCTGCTGCAATCCTACCTGCCGGCGGATTTGCGGCCCTTCCGCGATGCCGGCGTTTTCACGCTTGTGATCCTGACGCTGCTGTGGCGGCCGTCGGGCCTGATTGCCACCAGTGCCAACCGGGAGCGCGTGTGATACATGCTCAACCTGCTACAAATCAACGCCGTGGATGGCAAGGCGCCATGCCGGTTCTTGCGCTGGTCGTGCCGCTGGGGCTGGCCAGTCTGCTGGCCGCCGAATACGGCAGCCTGTCTTTGCAAAGCAGCGTGATCCTGGCGCTGATCCGCATCGTCACCGTGGTGGGGATGTACATCTTCATCGGCAACTCCGGCATTGTTTCGTTTGGCCAGGTTTCGTTCATGGCGGTAGCGGCGTATGCCGCCGCGTGGCAAACCTGCTGCGAAGCATTGAAGCCTATTGTCATGTCGGGCTTGCCGGACTTTCTGCTGGGGCAGTCGCTGCCGGTATGGATGTCGGCGGCGACTTCGGTCGCTGCCGCCACCGTGGCCGCCTTCATCGTCGGGCTGGTCTTGATGCGGTTGTCGGGACTGGCCGCGTCGATTTCCACATTGGCGATCCTGTTCATCCTGAACGTGGTGTATTCCAACTGGGATAGCGTGACCATGGGCACCGCCTCGGTCGTGGGCCTGCCTACCTTCGTGACGCCAGGCGTGGCCTTCGGCGCCGCGACGATCAGCATCCTGGCGGCGTACGTCTACCAGCGTTCACGCTGGGGGCTGGTGTTGCGGGCCGCGCGCGAGGACGAAGTCGCGGCGCGAGCGGCTGGCGTGTCGTTGTACGGCAGCCGCCTGATCGCCTTCACCTTGTCCGGCGCGGTCATGGGCATGGCGGGCGTCTTGCAGGCGCACTTCGTGGGAACGATCTCGGTCGACTCTTTTTTCCTGAATCTGACATTCATCACGCTTGCCATGCTGGTCGTGGGGGGCATGCGCAGCCTGGCTGGCGCCGTGGTGGGGGTGGTATTCGTGCAACTGGTCATCGATGTGTTTCGCCAGTTTGAAAGCGGCGTTTCGCTGGGAGGAGCACAATTCACGTTGCCAAGCGGCGCCCAGGAACTGGTGCTGGCCGCTGCGATGTTGCTCATCCTCATTTACCGGCGAGAAGGCCTGATGGGTGGACGCGAGTTCACCTGGCCGGCACGGTCTGAAAAACAGGAATAAACCACTTATGACTTCGTCCTATCCGCACACGGCATCCCCTGATGAACCGCTGCTCAGCAACGTCCTGATCGATAGCCGCATGCTGTCCGATCAGGTCGCGGAGCACCTGTTCCGCGAACTGGTGTCGGGGCGGCTGCGAGGCGGGCAGCGCATCAACGAGGCCGAGCTGGCGCGCACCTTGGGCATCAGCCGAAATCCCATCCGCGAAGCGATCCGCAAGCTGGAGGAGCGTGGCCTGTTGGTGTCTTCGCCACGGCGCGGGACGTTCGTGCGGTCATTCACCAAGCAGGACATCGAAGACGTGTTCTCGTTTCGGACCATGGTGGAGGATTTCGCCGTCCGTCAGGCGCTGACGCGCATCACGCCGGCCGATGTCGAGGGCCTGCGCAAGATGGTCGACGGCATGGTCGAAGCCGCCAACGCGGGCAAGGAGATGGAGCTGGTGCAGAAAGACATCGGCTTTCATCAGCGTATTTGTGAATTGTCCGGCAACACACAGACGTTGCGGGCTTTCAACAATCTGCATGCCGAAGTGCAGATATTCATCACGCTTGTGGAACACCGTTTTGAAAGCCTGGAAGCGGCGGCCGTTGACCACTATCCCGTCGTCGACGCAGTCGCCTCGGGTGACCCGGACAGAGCGGCCAAGGCCTTGCGTGACCACATCCAGGATTCCTGGCGCCGGATCGCGGCTGCCTATAGCGATCACTAGTTCACCGCCAGCTCGCTCTGGCGGAATTCAAGGGAGAAAGCAATGCAGGACATCAACATCGTCGGTATCGACATAGGCGGCACATTCACCGACTTTGTCTCGTATGACGCTGAGACCGGCGCCATACGGAACTGGAAGAACCTGACTACCCCCAAGGAGCCGATCGAAGGCGTCCTGCAAGGGCTTTCTCAACACCAGGACCTGGATTCCGTATCCAAGATCCGCCTGGGAACCACCATTGCGACCAATGCGTTGCTGACGCGGCGTGGCGCCAAGGTCGCCTACATCACGACGCAGGGCTTTCGTGACGTGCCCTTCATCCAGCGTGGAGACCGCCGCAGCCATTACGACATCACCTGGATCAAGACCAAGCCGTTGGTCAAGCGCGCGGACTGCTATGAAGTGGCGGAGCGGCTGTCGGCAAGCGGCGACGTCGTGCAGGCGCTGGACGAGGCTGTCGTGCGTGACGTCGCGGCGCGCATTCGCGAAAGCGGCGACATCGAAGCGGTGGCCGTCTGCACTTTGTTTTCCTATATCGACCCGGCGCACGAGCACCGCATCCGCGAGATCCTTGCCGAGGAGCTTCCTGGCATGCCGGTGTCAGTGTCGTACGACGTGCTGCCCAAGTGGAAAGAGTATGACCGTGCATCCACCACGATTGCGGATGCCTATCTGAAGCCAATTGTCTCGCGCAATTTTGAACGCATGCAAAAGCGTCTGGACGAGATCGGCGTCGGTGGCAAGGTGGGTGTCATCAAGTCCAATGGCGGCGAATCGACGTTGAAGGGCGCTGCGGCCGCGCCCGTGCAGATGACCTTGTCGGGGCCTACCGGCGCCGTGGTCGCTACCCGCGCGGTGGCGCAATTGACGGGTCTGCGCAACCTGGTCACCTTCGACATGGGAGGAACGTCGACGGATTGCTCCACGGTCGTGGACGGCATGGAGAACGTAACGACCAACTTCGAGATCGAATGGGGGCTGCCGATCCAGGTGCCCATGATCGATATCCACACGATCGGGGCGGGCGGAGGTTCCATTGCCTGGATCGACAAGGGCGGAATGTTGCGCATGGGGCCGCAGTCGGCAGGCGCCGATCCGGGGCCGGCCTGCTACGGCCGGGGCGGCGAGCACGCCACCGTGACCGACGCCAATGTGGTGCTGGGCCGCATCAACCCCGATTATTTTCTGGGCGGCCGCATGAAGCTGGATGCCGAGGCCGCGCACCGCGCGGTTGCCCGCATTGCCGGTGAACTTGGCATGGAAGTCGACCAGACCGCCTACGCCATGGTGCAGATCGCCAACAACAACATGTTGGGGGCGTTGCGGGCGGTATTGCTGCAACGCGGACTGGATCCGCGTGATTTCACGCTGGTGGCCTCGGGCGGAGCGGGGCCGGTGCATATATGCGACCTGATGGAAATCAGCGGCATCCCGCAGGGCATGGTGCCGAACTATCCGGGTCAGTTTTCGGCCTTCGGCTTCATCATGACCGATGCGCGGGTGGACCGGCATCGCACGGTGCAGCAGGTGTCCACGCGCTTCGAGCAGGCGCGCGTCACGGCGGCGATGAAATCCCTGGTGCAGGACGCCGTGGGCGAACTACATGCGCAAGGTTATGTCAGCGGCGTGGAGGTGTACCGGTCGGTCGAGGCGCGCTATCTGGGCCAGAACCACGAACTGGAGGTGATGCTGGATGGCGACGAATTCGACGATGCCAGCGTCGCGGCGCTATGGGCGCGCTTCCATGAGCAGCACGAAGCCCGCTTCGGCTTCGCCATCCCGGGCGAGACCATCGAGATGGTCAACCTGAAAGTCATTGCCGTGGCGGTGTCCGAGAAACCGGTGCTGCGCGAGCTTGCTCGCGGCGAAGGCAGCCCGCCCGCATCAGGCAGCCGCCGCGTGCGGCTCGACGAAGGCTGGATCGATACGCCTACTTATGACCGCGAGACATTCAAGCAAGGCCACGTCGTGACTGGGCCGGCGGTCATCGAGGAAAGCGCATCCGTCACGATCCTGCGCGCGAACCAGACGTTGCGCGTGGATCCGTTCGGCAACCTGATCATTTCGGCATAAGGAGTACCACGATGGATATGGTAACGATGAACATCCTGGAATCCACCATGGTTTCCATCTGCCGGGAAATGGGCATCACGCTCATGAAGACGTCGTACTCGACGATCTTCAACGAAGCCCTGGATTTCACCTGCGGCCTGGCGGATCGCAATGGCGACATGATCGCGGTGGCGGACTATTGCCCCGCGCAGATCGGCGGCATGCCGCTGCTGGTGAAGTCGTGCATGCGGGAAATGCCGCTGGACGAGCTGGAAGACGGCGACATCATCTTGCACAATGACCCGTACCGGGGCGGCCTGCACACGCCGGAACATACCTTCTTCAAGCCGATTTTCGTCGAGGGCGAGATGGTGGGCTGGGCGGTGGCCATCGGCCACCTGGCCGAGGTGGGGGGCATGGCGCCGGGCGGCTTCTGCGGCGAGGCGACGGAAATCTTCCAGGAAGGCCTGCGCATTCCGCCGGTGAAGATCAAGTCGCGCGGCAAGGACAACCGCGATGTCTGGAAGCTGCTGCTGGCCAACGTGCGCACGCCACGCAGCAACTACGGCGATTTACGTGCCTTGATCGCGGCGGTCGATCTGGGCGAACGCCAGATGAAGCAGGTCTACGCCAAGTATGGCAAGGAAAAGATGCTCAGCACGGTCAATGACCTGTTGCTGTATTCCGAACGCCGCATGCGCGCCGAGCTTGAAGCCATTCCCGACGGCATCTACGCCTTTGACGATCTGATCGAGAGCGACGGCATCGACGCGGATCGCAGATATCTGGTGCAGGTGGAAGTACACAAGCGCGGCGGCGAGATCATCGTCGACTACACGGGATCGTCGCCGCAGGCTGCCGGCCCCATCAATGCGACGCTGGGCGTGGCGACGTCGGCCGCCTACAACGCCGTCCTGCATATGACGGACCCGTCGATTCCGCGCAACTCAGGGTGCTTCCGTCCGATTCGCGTCGTGGCGCCGCCTGGCACCATCGTCAACGTGGACTTTCCGGCCCCCGAAGTGGGCGGCAACACGGAAACGCACCCGCGCATCGTTGGGACGATCCTGGGCGCAATGGCCAAGGCCGTGCCCAACCGCGTGATGGCGGCCGAAGGCGCCACGCACTGCAATTTCGTGTTCGGCGGCGTGTCGGCGGATTCCGGCGAGTACTTCGCATGCTATGACCTGGAAGCCGTGGGCTGGGGAGGGCGTGCGTTTGCCGATGGCAATGACGCAGTGGATTCCATCAACGGCAATTGCCGCATCACGCCCGTGGAGGTGTATGAGACACGCTTCCCTTGGCGCATTGAAAGCCTGGCGTTCAACCAGGACTCTTGCGGCGCGGGTGAATATCGCGGCGGCGTGGGCTACTCCAAGCAGATGCTTTGCTTGAACGAGAGCATTACTTGCTCGCAGATGACCGACCGGCACGAGTTCGCGCCCTGGGGCTTGAATGGCGGCACGGAAGGCGGCCTGGGCGCCACTCTGGTGCAGAAGGCAGGGGGCGAATCATGGGAAACCATGTGCGAAGCCTATGGCAAGGCCTCTTCCAGCCGGTACTCCAATGTGGTGATCCGGCGCGGAGACCGTGTGCGTCTCGTCACGCCAGGCGGTGGTGGTTACGGCGATCCGAAGGCCCGCGCGCCGGAGGCGGTGGCAGAGGACGTGAACGAAGGCTACGTGTCGGCCGACACGGCGCGTCGGTACTACGACTATCAAGGAGCATAAGCATGAAGTTCTCTCAGAACGGGTTGTATATCGAGCGCTACATCAAGTGCGTCAATTGCGGCGTGCTGATCTACGAAGGCACCGAGGACGACGTGGCAAAGCGCGTGGAGCCCGATGGGCGTCTTTTCTGCTCATCGTGGTGCGTGGATTGGGCGCGCGAGCGCGAAGCCAGGCATGGCGCTTCCCAGCGCGAAGGCGCGCTTGAGACGGCGCAGGCTTGAGGCAACGCCGCCCTGCGGTCGCGGGGCGGTGCAGACTTACCTGGAGGAGGGGACGATGTCCCAGAACAAGACTTTCACCGAACGCCGCAAGGCTGCGATTCCCGCTGGCCTGGCGCAGCACCTGGATATGATGATCGACCGCGCGGAAAACGCCGAGTACTGGGATGAGGCCGGCAAGCGCTACATCGACTTCGGCGCGGGCATTGCGGTGGCCAATACGGGCCATCGCCATCCCAAGGTCGTTGCGCAGGTCAAATCGCAGTTGGACCGCTATACGCACGTGTCATTCCAGACGACGCCCTATGAGGGCTACCTTGCGCTGTGCGAACGCTTGAACACCTTGACGCCTGGCGACTTTCCGAAAAAGACGTTCCTCGTGAACACGGGGGCGGAGGCCAATGAAAACGCGATCAAGGTGGCGCGGGCAGCGACGGGACGATCGGCCTTCGTGGCGTTTTCCGGCGCATTCCACGGGCGCACGCTGATGACGATGAGCCTGACCGGAAAGACGGTGCCATACAAGGCGGGCTTTGGCCCGCTGGTGCCCGACGTCTACCACGTGCCGTTTCCCACGCCGTACCGGGGCATTACCGAAGCCGACAGCTTGCGCGCCCTGGATACCCTGTTCAAATCCGAGGTGGATCCGGGACGGGTGGCCGGCATCATCATCGAACCGGTGCAAGGCGAGGGGGGCTTCAATCCCGCTAGCGCTTCCCTGATGAGGAGCCTGCGTCAGTTGTGCGACACGCACGGCATCTTGTTGATCGCGGATGAGATCCAGACCGGCTTTTGCCGCACGGGCCGCATGTTCGCCATGGAGCACATGGGCGTCGCGCCGGACATCATCACGATGGCGAAGGGCCTGGGCGGCGGCTTTCCGATTGCCGCGATCACCGGTCGCGCCAGCGTCATGGATAAGATCCCCGCAGGGGGACTGGGCTCCACGTTCGCCGGCAATCCCTTGTCTTGCGCCGCCGCGTTGGCCGTGATCGACATTCTGGCCGAGGAAAGTCTGGCCGAACGCGCGATACAAGTGGGCGAGCGAGTGACGCGCCGCTTCAAGGCGTGGTCGGACGACGATCGTTTTCAATGCGTGGGGGATGTGCGAGGCCTGGGTGCGATGGTGGCGGTGGAGTTCGTCAAAGACCGGGAGTCGCGAGAACCGTGGCCGGAGCTCGTCAAGGCGCTGACCCGTTCAGCCGCTGACCGGGGATTGATCCTGTTGACTTGCGGCGTATATGGCAACGTCGTGCGCGTGTTGGCACCGTTGACGATCCCGTTCGCGCAACTGGAGGAAGGCCTGGATATTTTTGAAGCGGCGCTGCAAGAGGCGCTGGCCGAGTCGAGAGAACTGGCCTGACCCTGGCTGCCGCGTCAAAGAAATCGGCCCGGCCGGAAGGCGCGATGACGAGACGTCTCGCTGCCTTCCGCACCGCTGTCATACATCAGTTCGCCCAATATCCTCGCCGTGCCCGGCGCGGTGCTGAACCCAATGTGCTGATGTCCCAGTGCCAGCCACAGTCCGGGGTGGCGCGGCGCCTCGCCGATCATCGGGCGGCTGTCGGGCAGGGTGGGGCGACGGCCGAGCCAAGGCGTTGCGTCCAGACGCTCGCCCAGCGGGAAAGCCTCCCTGGCCCGCGACTCGGCCAATTCCAACTGCACGGACTTGCCAGGCGCATCGCAGGCGTCCAGTTCCACGCCAGTCGTCAGGCGCAGGCCGCGCGCCATGGGCGACAGCACGTATCCGCCGCCGGTGTCATGGATGGGCCGGCTGACGCTGGCACCGTCCACGCCGCGGTAATGCATGTGATAGCCGCGCTCGAACGCCATGGGTAGATTGATGCCCGTGGTCTTCAGCAACGCTTTCGACCATGGCCCCAGCGCCACGACCAGTTGATCCGCCGAAAGCGATTTCGACCCCTCGGCTCCCAGTACTGTCCAGCGCGAGCCGTCGCGGCGGATGCTGGTGGCGGTCAGGTGTTGAAACGTTCCCCCCGAACGGCGGAATAGATCCGCATAGGCGGCGACCACGGCGTGCGGGTCGTCCACGGAATACGAGCCTTGAATCCACAATGCCCGATGGAAGATCGGGGCCAGCGCGGGTTCCATTTGCGCCAGTTCAGCGGGGCTCAGGATTTGGGTCGGAACCTGATGCCGCGCAAAGGTTTTGCGCGCCAATTCGCTGCCGTTCCATGCGGATTCGCTGCGGTACAGGAACACCCAGCCCGTGTCGCGCAAGCGATGGCGTACGCCGGCGGCGTCCAGCAATTTCAGGTGTTCGGGGGCGGACAGCCGGATCAGTCCGTCCAGCGCTTCGACGGTTTCCTGGAACACGGCGGGCCGTGCATTCAGCAGGAAGCGGGCCGCCCAGCCCAGGTTCCGCGCCAGGTATTGCGGGCGGTAGCGGAACTGGACGGTGTTGTTCTTCAGCAGACGGGGTAGTTGGCCCCACAAGCCTGGGTGGTTGAACGGCATCAGCGAACTGCGCGCCAGCACGCCCGCATTGCCCAGGGATGTTTCCATGCCCGGGTCTTGCTTGTCGATGAGCGTGACCTTGGCGCCACGGCGCAACAACTCCAACGCGCAGCACACCCCTACGATGCCCGCGCCCAAGACGATGACGTGCTTTCCCATGTGTTTTTCTTTGAAGCGGCCAGGACGGGGAATTGTAGGGCCGCCGCCGTGGGGCCAAGAAGAAAAATCGGCGCTCGGCGCGTTCAGGCCTGCGCGGGCTTTTGCCCCAGGATGCGGCCGGCGGCCACGACACCCCACCAGGACGCTTCCTCGAAGACGGAATAGCCCGACAAGTCCGCATGGGCGAACAGCACGGGCCCGTCCACGTCGCGCAGCGCGGCCAGTCCCGGATTGCTCAAGAAGCCGCACAGTGGCGAGGCCATGGCGTGGCCGCGCACCGTAATGTCCAGTTGCCGCGCATTGCGCCAGAACTCGCGGCCGTAGGCGGCGACCAGATCGGCGGCGGCCTCGTCGCGCAGGTCCTGCGGGCTGGCCGTGGCCAGCCACTGCCGCGCGGCGCTGGGGCTTTGCCCGCTAAGCGCGTGATACGCCGTGAACACCGTGCGCGGAGACCGCGTGACGCGCAACAGTTGGTGCGTGGACACCACATACCCCAGTGCGCGCCCCTGATAGACCACGTTGTCCCAGGACAGCGGTTCGCCAGGCGCTTCCAGCGGATAGCCTTCGAGCACGAAGTTGGACACCAGCCAGGGCGCGTGCGATGAGGTGTGCACGGCCGGGTCATAGCCGTAAGCGCGGATGTCCGGCAGGATGCGCTGCGCCACGAACAGCGGCATCGCGCAAACGGTGCGCCGCGTTTGCAGGGTGTAGGTGCCAGGCGTGGCGCCGCCCGCGACGCAGGTCACGCGCGGGCCGGCGGGCGTGTCGTCCACGCGCATCGCGGTGCCTGGAATCAGCCAGCGGCGATGTCCCAGCGCTCGGTCGATGGCTGCGCGCATGCGGTCGGCCAGTACCGCCAGGCCGCCGGGCCAGGTCAGCACCGCGCCTTCGGCGGCATTGGCGGCATGGCCGTCGCGGCTGGCGAAGTAGTGCAGGCCGGCCCATGCCGACACGACGTCGTATTGCGCGCCATAGTCGTCGCGGCAGCAGTAGTTCAGATACCAGTGCAGGGCGGGCGACGTGTAGCCTTCGCGTTCCAGCCATTGCTTGAAGGTCATGGCGTCCAGCGCGCGCCACGCGGGATCGCGGGACGACAGCACGAGGGGAATGCTGAACACTTTGCGGCCGTCATTGCCCACTTGCGTGTGCAGCCGGTCGATCAGCGCCAGGAACCGGTGGTGCTGCGCCACATCGGCCTCGGGCAACCCGGTCATGGGCAGCAGGCCGTCCTCCCAGTGCCCATTGCGCAGCAGGCGTTCCTGCGGTGAATGCACCAGGATGGATTCGTCGTAATACGGGCGAACGTCGTTGGCGCCGCGTTCGATGATGCCGAAATCGGCCAGCATCTCGCGCACATGGGTGGACGCCAGGGAAGGCAGAGGCAGGTAGTGCGCGCCCAGCGGATAATCCAGTTCATCGCGCCGCCCGGCGGCGGCGTTGCCGGCAAATTCCGGGCCTTGCACCACGACAAAATCAGTGAAGCCTTCCCGTGCCAGCTTCCAGGCGCAGGACAGGCCGGCGACGCCCGCACCCAGGATGGCGACGTCGTGCTGGGTGCTGGCGGACGGGGCAGGCAGCGCCGTGCCATCGCGCAAGGCGTGGCCGGCCTGCATGCCCGGATAGTGGACGTCGGGCGAGGTCTCGATGATGCGCGACCGGTAGTAGCCGGCGGTGCCGGCCACCGCCGCCGTCGCCGCGCCCAGCAGGAAGCTGCGGCGGCGCATCAGCGGATGACCTTGCGCCAGTCCTCGTCGAAATAGCGCACCAGCGACTGCTCATTCAAGCGGTTGGGCGGCATCGCCAGGCGTGGCATGTCGGCGGGGAAGTGGAACAATTCGCGCGTGGTCGCCGAGTCCAGGTAGCGCGTGGGCACCGTGATCTTGTCGGGCGGCGTGTAGTCGCGTCGCTTGCTGGCCAGGATGAAGCCCCAGTCGCCGAAGGACGGCACATAGGTATGGTACGGCCATGTGTTCAGGCCGGCTTCCTTCAAGGTGGCGTCCACGCTCCAGAACGAGCGCGGCGCGAAGTAGGGCGACGTGGACTGGATGACCATATAGCCGTTTTCGGCCAGGTGGCGCGCCATCAGGTGGTAGACCGGCACCGAGTACAGCCGGCCCAGGCCGAAGTTGGACGGATCGGGAAAATCCACCACGATGAAGTCATAGACCTCGGCATGGGTTTCCAGCCAGCGGCCGGCATCGTCGTTGATGACGGTGACGCGCGGATCCTTCAAAGATCCCTGGTTCAGTTCGACCAGCGGTTCCGAGCGCGAGAACAGCCCCGTCATGGCGGGGTCCAGGTCCACCAGCGTCACGTGCTGGATATTCTTGTATTTGAGGATTTCGCGCACGGCCAGGCCGTCGCCGCCGCCCAGCACCAGCACATTGCGCGCCCAGGGCAGGGCTTGCAGCCCGGGATGCACCAGCGATTCGTGATAGCGATGTTCGTCGCGCGACGAGAATTGCAGGTTGTTGTTGATATACAGGCGCAGGTCGTCGTGCCACTTCGTGACCACCAGGCGTTGATAGGGCGTGGTTTCGGCATGCACCACGTCGTCGCCGTACAGGCCCTTTTCGGCCCACGCCGTCATGGAGGTGGAATAGATGAATCCCAGCGCCAGGAAGCCGATCACGACACTGGCGCGGATGGCTTTTTCACCGGGGCGGCGGATTTCGGCGCGAAACAGCCAGGTGGTCCAGAGCGCCACGCTGGCGTTCATGATGCCAAACAGGAAGCTGGTGCGCAGCAGGCCCAGCTTGGGCGCAAGCAGCAGCGGGAAGACAAGCGACACGGCCAGCGCGCCCAGGTAGTCGAACGTCAGCACACGGCTGACGATTTCCCGGAATTCCGCCTTGCGCTGGTTGAAGACGCGCATGACCAGCGGGATTTCCATGCCGACCATCAGGCCGATGAGGAACACGCCCACATACAGGGCTGCGCGAAAGGGCGCCGACAGCCACGCGAACACCAGGAACAGGACGGCGGCGGAAACTCCCCCCAATAGGGCGACCAGTAGTTCGACGTCGATAAACCGATTCAAAACGTCTTCGTCTTTTACATATTTTGACAACCATGAGCCGATGCCCATGGCGAACAAATAGCAGCCGATGACGGAAGAGAACTGGAGTATCGAATCGCCCAGTAAATAGCTGGCCAGCGCACTGCTGATGAGCTCATAGCCCAAACCGCAGGAAGCAACGATCAATACCGATAGGATGAGAACGCGGTCGCGCATGAGGGTTCCGGGGCGAAAAATGCGTTCGCAGTATATCGAACGCCGCGTATATACTGCGCGCAATTGGGAGGATGGCAATGGGAGAAGCGATGCATCCGGCTGTGGTCTATCTGATCTATATCGTCTCGGCGTTGGTCATGCTGGGCATTTTCACCGCGGTCTACACTGCGGTGACCAGCTACAAGGAATTCGAGCTGATCCGCGAGGGCAACATTGCCGCCGTGCTGTCCTACGGCGGCGCGCTGGTGGGTTTCAGCTTTACCCTGGCTTCCAGCATTGCCGTGCATGCCAGCTTCGTGATGTTCCTGGTGTGGGGCGTGGCCGCCATGGTGGTCCAGCTGGTCGTGTACGTGGCCATGGACAAGACCATACGCGGCATGGACGAAGCCATCGAACAAAACAATATCGCCATGGGCGGCCTGATGGGCGCGATTTCGCTGTCCGCGGGCGTCGTCAACGCCGCCTGCCTGGCCTGATGGCAGGCGCGCTGCATCTGATCTGACACGGGAGGACTTTCCATGAGTCTCGGTTCATTTATCCGCAAGCAGTTCATTGACATCCTGCAATGGAACGAGGATCGCGACGGCGTGCTCGCCTGGCGTCATCCGATGCAGGATTTCGAAATCCAGTACGGCGCCAGCCTGACCGTGCGCGAATCGCAGATGGCGGTGTTCGTCAACGAAGGCAAAGTGGCCGACGTGTTCGGCCCCGGCATGTACAAGCTGACCACGCAGACGCTGCCGGTCCTGACCTACCTGAAGAACTGGGACAAGCTGTTCGAGTCGCCCTTCAAGTCGGACGTGATCTTCTTCAGCACGCGGCTGCAATTGGGCCGGCGCTGGGGCACGGCGCAGCCCGTGACCTTGCGCGATAGCGAATTCGGCATGGTGCGCCTGCGCGCCTTTGGTGTGTATTCCTACCAGATCACGGACCCCGCCAAGTTCTATCGCGAGATCAGCGGCACGCGCGACGAATACACGGTCGACGACCTGGAAGCGCAATTGCGCAACATGGTGGTCGCGGCCATGACGACCGCCCTCGGTAGCTCCAAGGTGCCGTTCCTGGACATCGCTGGCAACCAGGGGCTGATGTCGCAGAGCATCAGCGAACAACTGGCGCCCGTGTTCGACCGCTACGGCGTCAAGCTGGACAATTTCACGGTTGAAAACGTGTCGTTGCCCGAAGAGCTGCAAAAGGCGCTGGATACGCGGATTTCGATGGGCATGGCGGGTGATCTGGGCAAGTTCACCCAGTACCAGACGGCCACGTCCATCCCGCTGGCGGCGCAGAACGAAGGCGGTATCGCCGGCATCGGCGCGGGCCTGGCGGCTGGCGCCGCGCTGGGGCAGACGATGGCGGCCGGCCTGGGCGTGGGGCAAGCCCAGCCAGCAGCGCCAGCCGCGCCAGCAGCGGCTCCCGCCGCGGCAGCCGGCGTCGATCCGGTCGCGCGCTTGCAACAGCTCAAGGACCTGCTGGACAAGGGGTTGATCACCGCGGCCGATTACGACACGGCCAAGGCGGAAGTGCTGAAGAAACTTACCAGCTAAGGCCCCATGCAGCAGGTTCTGTGTCCCCAATGCGGCGCCCCGGTCAAATTCACGTCCACCGCATCCGTGATGGCGGTCTGCGGCGCGTGCCGCAGCACCTTGCTAAAGGATGCCGAATCGGTCAAGCGCATCGGCGAAATGGCCGACGTGCTGGAAGACTATTCGCCGTTGTGCCTGGGCGCGACCGGCAAGTACGAGACCAAGCGGTTCGACGTGATTGGCCGAATCCAGCTGCGTTTCGACGAGGGTTTCTGGAACGAGTGGTACGTCTGGTTTGACGACGGGTCCGACGGCTGGCTGTCGGATGCCTCGGGCCAGTACGCCCTGACACGCCGCCGCAAGGTCAAATCCACACAGGGCATGCCGGCGTTTGCCGACATTGCGCCTGGCGACGAGTTGAAGCTGGACGGCCAGCGCTTTGTCGCCTCTGACGTGCGGACCAGCAAGGCGGGTGGCGCCCAAGGCGAACTGCCCTTCGTGCCGGGCGACGGCTGGGAGGCCAAGACCGCGGACTTCCGTAGCCTGGATGCCTTCCTGACGCTGGATTTTTCCGACGCGCCAGAGCCCGAGCTCTATATCGGCAAGGCGTTCGATCTGTCCGCCATGGAGGCGGGGTCGTTGCGCACCAACGAGCAGATCGAAGAAACCGCCGGCCGCTTCCGTGGCCAGATCAAGGCGTTGGACTGCCCGAATTGCGGCGCTCCGATCAGTTTCGTGGCAGCGATGGCGACCCATGTGGTCTGCCCGTCGTGTGCGGCTGCGGTGGATTGTTCGGGCCCCACGGCGGAAGTCATCGAGAAGGCGCAAAAGGTCAAGTCGATCAAGACCACGCTGGCGCTCGGCGCCGTGGCCAAGATCGAGGGCGCCAGCTATACGCTGATCGGGCTGATGAAATGCGCGGATCCCGATCCCGAAGAGCCTTCCGACTGGATCGAATATCTGTTGTTCAACCCGGTCAAGGGATTCATCTGGCTGGTGGAAACGGACGAAGGCTGGGAGCGCGTGCAAGTGTGCGATACCTGGCCTAGCTTGAACAATGCGTCCAGCGTGCGCTGGCGCTCGAAGCTGTACCAGAAGCTGTACGACTACACCTCGCGAGTCGAGATACCGCTGGGCGCGTTCAATTGGCGCGTCAAGGCGGGCGACACCACGAAGATCACCGATTACAAGGCCGGCACGCTGAAACTGACGCGAGAGCTGGCCGACAACGAGTTGGGATGGTCGGCGTCGGCGCCGGTGTCGCCAACGCAATTGGCGGAATGGTTCGGCGACGCCCAACTGGCCAATGTGAAGTCACGGCCCATGGGCGGCGGCAAGTCTGGCCGGTATGGCTCGTGGGCACGGGTCGCGATGATTGCGCTGGGCTTCATGAACATAAGCAATATCCTGGGTGGCCGCTTCATCCCGGTTCTGATCGGGATGGCATTCCTATGGATTCCGGCCAAGCTGGCAGACAAGCTCTCCGGAAAGGACGACTAGGACGATGGGCAAGTTCCTCTATGCGGTCTATGCGCTGGTGGTGGTGATGGCGGCCACTGGCGCCAGTGCGCCCGGTGTCCGCTTCTCGGGTGGCAGCGGTGGCAGCAGCAGCAGTAGCAGCAGCTGGGGCAGCAGTTCGTCCGGCAGTTCGGGCTGGTCGTCGGGCGGATCCCACAAGTGACCGTGCACGCCACCCCTGGCCGTCACGTCCTGGCGGATTTTCGCGGCGTGCCGGCCGCGCGCCTGACGGATGCCAAAGCGCTGGAAGCGCAATTGATCGCGGCTGCGCAGGCGGCGGGCGCGCAGGTGCTGAGCGCGCATTTCCACCATTTCGGCGAAGGCGCGGGCGTGACGGGCGTGGTGATGCTGAGCGAATCCCACATCAGCATCCATTCCTGGCCGGAACACCAGTTCGCGGCACTGGACATCTTCATGTGCGGCGCCGCGCTGCCCGAGCTGGCGCTGGCGCATCTGCAAACCGCGCTGGCCCCGGAAACCGTGCGCGTCACGACCGTGGCGCGCGGCTGATCCGTCTTTCATTTCGGCTTGATATCGCGCAAATCGCCCTGAGGGGCGAAATTGACTGGCGTTATATACCTCTATATATTTCGTTACGAACATGGCGATAGCCATTGCCTGCCCATTGCGATATCCGAGGAGAAGATCATGTCTTGCAAACGCCCCGTATTGGCGCTGTCATTGGCGCTGTCCGCCCTCTGGGGCGCCAGCGCCCACGCCGGGGACTTGGTGGTGTCCGCCGCCGCCAGCCTGACCAACGCATTCAAGGAAGTGGCGCAAGCCTACGAAAAGCAGCACGCCGGCACCAAGGTCGTCCTGAATTTCGGCGCCTCGGATGTGTTGCTCCAGCAGATCGTGAAGGGGGCGCCCGCGGACGTGTTCGCCTCCGCCGATCAGAAGGCGATGGACAAGGCCGTCGAGGAAAAGGCCGTCAAGCCCGCTTCGCGCGTGGACTTCGCGGCCAATCAGATCGTGCTGATCGTTCCGACGGACAGCAAGGCCAACATCACCGCCCTGAAAGACCTGACGCGCGATGACGTCAAGCGCATCGCCTACGGCAATCCGGCCTCGGTGCCGGTCGGCCGGTACACGCAAGGCGCGCTGGAAGCCGCCGGCTTGTGGACCGCCGTGCAGGCCAAGAGCGTGCTGGCGCAAAACGTGCGGCAAAGCCTGGATTACGTGTCGCGCGGTGAAGTCGACGCGGGCTTTGTGTTCGCCACCGATGCCGCCGTCATGCCGGACAAGGTCAAGATCGCCGTGCGCGTGCCGTCGCAAACCCCGGTCACGTATCCCATCGCCGTGACCACGCGCGAAGCCGCCCCCAAGGAAGCCGAAAGCTTCGTGGCTTATGTGCTGTCGCCTGCTGGCCAGGAAATCCTGTCGCGCTACGGCTTCCAGAAGCCCTGAGCCTTGTTGATGCTGTAGGTATTGATGACTGATCCCGTTTGGGTGCCCCTGCTGCTTTCGTTGAAAGTGGCAGGTTGGGCAACGCTGTTGGCCACCGTGGCCGGAACCGCCGCGGCGTTCGGCTTGTCGCGCTGGCGCTGGCCAGGGCGCGACCTGCTGGACGCCATCCTGACACTGCCGTTGGTGTTGCCTCCCACCGTGTTGGGCTACTACCTGTTGGTGCTGTTGGGTCGCCGTGGCGTCATCGGCGAGACCCTTGCGGAGTGGGGCATCGAATTGGTCTTCACGTGGCAGGGCGCTGTGATCGCGGCGTCCGTCGTGGCGTTTCCTTTGGTGTTCAAGTCGGCGCGGGCCGCCTTTGAAAATGTGGACCCCCAACTGGAGAACGCGGCGCGCGTGCTGGGTGTGCGCGAAGCGGGCGTGTTCTTCCGCGTGACCTTGCCTCTGGCTGCTCGCGGGATCGCGGCGGGCGTGCTGTTGGCGTTTGCGCGCGCCTTGGGCGAATTCGGCGCCACGCTGATGATCGCCGGCAACCTGCCGGGCCGCACCCAAACCCTGTCGGTCGCCATCTACGAAGCAGTGCAGGCGGGGGATGACCGCACCGCCAACATGCTGGTGTTGGTCACGTCCGTGACATGCGTGGTGGTGCTGTTGTTGGCGGGCAAGCTCGTGCCGATAGGCGCTGGCCAGCGCAACGGAGGCGGACGATGAGCGTCGGCATCCAGATCAAAAAGAAGATGGTGTCGGGCGATCGCCACTTTGAACTTGACGTGGCGTTCACCTCGTCGTCCAAGCGTATTGCCTTGTTCGGCCCGTCCGGCGCGGGCAAGAGCTTGACCCTGCGCGCGGTGGCGGGCCTGTTGCGGCCGGATGCCGGTCGCATCGACATCAATGGCCATGTGCTGTTCGATAGCCAGGCGGGCGTCTGCATGCCGACGCAATCGCGGCGCGTGGCTTATTTATTCCAGGACTATGCGCTGTTTCCCCATCTGACGGTGGCGCAGAACATTGCGTTCGGCCTGCGTCGCGGCTGGCTCAACCCGCCCCGGCGCGAGGTTGGTCCGCAGGCGAAGCGCTGGGTGGATGCGTTTGAATTGGGCGCTATCGTGGGCAGCTACCCGCACGAGATATCGGGCGGGCAGAAACAGCGCGTGGCGCTGGCGCGGGCGCTGATGCTGCAACCCGACATCCTGCTGCTGGACGAGCCCTTTTCGGCCCTGGATTCGCAACTGCGCGGCAGGATGCGCCAGGAACTGAATGCCTTGCAGCGGCAATTGGACGTGCCGATGCTGCTGATCACGCACGATCCTGCCGACGTCGACGCCCTGGCCGACGAAGTTTTTGAAGTGCGCGACGGCAAGGTCGGCCGTCGCCAAGACGATCTGGGCGTCTGACGCCCGCCGCGTTCAGTCCAGCACGCCCAGGATCACGCTGGAAGCCTTGAAAATCGCCACGGCCGGCGCACCGGCGCCCAGCCCCAGGTCGGTGGCGCTTTCGTTGGTGACGATGGCCACCATCGTGGTGCCGCCTTCCATGCCGATCAGGATTTCGCTGTTGACGGCGCCCGGACGCACGGCGGTGATCTTGCCCTGCAATTGATTGCGGGCCGACACGCGCAAGCCGGGGCCCGGCGCACCCACGATGACGGACGATGCCTTGACCAGGGCAATGGCTTCCTTGCCGGCTTCCAGGCCCAATTCGGCCGTGCTTTCGCGGGTGATCGTGGCGGTGATGGTTTGGCCGCCGGCGATGCGCAGCAGGATTTCGTCGTTGACGGCTCCGGTGCGGATTTCGACGACGGTGCCCAGGAATTTATTACGTGCGCTGGTCTTCAACATAAAACGCCTCATCAGGTCGATGTCGCCGCTGGCATCCAGGCCCGCGCGCGTCAGGTTTTCCATGAACTTCCGGTGCTCGTTTTCCAAGGCCCGGAACGTGGCAATCAGGCGGCGGGCGCGGTCGGTCAGCTGTGTGCCGCCGCCGCCTTTGCCTCCGGCCGCTCGCACGACCAGGGGTTCGCCCGCCAGGTTGTTCATCGCGTCGATGGCGTCCCAGGCTCCCTTGTAGCTCATGCCCACGGCACGGGCGGCCGCGGTGATCGAGCCAGTGGCGTCAATCTGCGCCAGTAGGTCAATTCGGTTCTTTCCGCCCCAGGTCTGGGCGCCGGAACGAAACCAGATGGAGCCATCGAGTTCCAACATGCTTTTATAGGTCTGTATCAGGGTGAGGAATCAGCCAGAGTGTAATGGACGCGCGCCCATCGATTCCTTGCGTTTTCGCAGGATGCGAATGAGATTCTGTTGAAACTTTATGGGGTTCGCGGCACTATGTTCAGGCCCTGAGCTCTCGGAGAGATCGACATGAAAGCGTTTACAGCGTTGAAATGGGTGACGGCGGGTTCCATGACGGCATTGCTGGCGGCCTGCGCGTCCGGCCCCACGGTAAAAGGCGATTACGATCACCAAGCCGATTTTGCGCAGTACCGGACGTTTGGCTACATGAACCCATTGGGCACGGACAAGGCGGGCTACAGCAGCCTGCTGACCGAACGGCTCAAGGACGCGACGCGCGGCCAGATGGAAATGCGCGGCTACGCCTACAGTGCGACCAACCCCGATTTGCTCGTTAATTTCAGCGCGAAGCTCCAGCAAAAAACCCAGGTCACGCCGGCGCCGCCGCCCATGGGGCCGTACTATGGCTACCGGACGGGGTTCTACGGCGGCTGGCCCGGCTACGGCTGGGGCGACGACGTCTATCAATACACCGAAGGCACGCTGAACATCGACCTGGTCGATACACGCCGCAAGCAATTGGTGTGGGAGGGCGTCGCCGTGGGTGAAGTCCGAAACCCAGAAGCTGCCGGTTCGCCGCAAAACGTCGACAAGGCGGTCGCCGAGATCTTCGCCAAGTATCCGTTCCGGGCGGGCGTTGCCGCACCGCAATTGCCGGACAAAAGCAAACCCTAGCCAGAGGTAGCCGAATGACCACTCGCCGCAAGGCCCCGTCCAAAGACACCGGCGATACGCCGCCTTACGAAACCGTCGCACTGGTACTGCAAGGCGGCGGTGCGCTGGGGTCCTATCAGGCAGGGGTCTACCAAGGCTTGCACGAGGCGGGCATTCGGCCCAACTGGATATCGGGCATTTCCATCGGTTCAATCAATGCCGCCATCATCGCGGGCTCCCGCGAGGATGAGCGCATTGACCGGCTGCGTGGATTCTGGGAGAGCATTTGCCGTCCTTCCGGGTTTGCCTCGGTGCCCTGGGGCGACAGCTTGGCAAGCATGTTTGACGGCATACCCTTCGGGTTCGGCTCGGCGGCCTTGAACGGCCAGGTGTCGGCGTTTCAGGCGCTGTTCTCCGGGCAGCCCGGATTTTTCAAGCCTCGCATTCCGCCGCCCTATTTGGTGCATGGGCGCGGGGCCGCGTCCACCAGCTTCTATGACACCACGCCCCTGGCAGCCACCCTGCGCGAGTTCGTGGATTTCGACCTACTCAACAGCGGCGCGGTGCGGGCCAGCTTTGGCGTGGTCAACGTGCGCACGGGCAACTTCGCCTATTTCGATAGCTTGAAGGACACCTTGACCCCGGAGCACATCATGGCGTCCGGTGCCTTGCCCCCCGGTTTCCCATCCGTGGAAATCGACGGCGAACACTATTGGGACGGGGGCGTCGTGTCGAACACCCCGTTGGCGCAGGTGTTGACCACCGATAACATGCGCGACACGCTGGCCTTCCAGGTGGACTTGTGGCCCGCGCGGGGCGGTTTGCCCACCTCGCTTGAAGAAGTGGCTGAACGCCAGAAGGACATCCAGTATTCCAGCCGGACCCGTCTGGTCACTGACCAGTTGCGGCGGGTGCTGAAGCTGCGTCATGGTTTGCAGCGGCTCCTGGAACGGCTGCCCGAGGATGAACGCAAGGCGCCCGATCTGGCCGAAATCCGCAAGTTGTCGCATACCCCCGCGACCAATATCATCAACCTCATCTACGAATCCAAGCACCTGGAACGCTTCTCCAAGGACTACGAGTTTGGCACCGAGGCCATGCGCGAGCACTGGGAGTCCGGTTTGTCCGATATCCGTCAGACCCTGGCCAAACCCGGGATTCTGGCTCGGCCTACCGAGGACAGTTGCTTTGTCACGCACGATATTCATCGCAACGGAAAACACAGTTAGCACGAGGGAGCAGGACTAGTCTGAAAGTTGCTGCAATGTGACCCAAGGCATCGGACTCCCCGGTAGCCTTTCGGGACAATCAGCAACTTTGTTCCGGATCAGGCTGCCGCCATCCCTGGCGCGGCCGCCCCGGTGGAGACCCGTCATGAACGCTCCCGACTCTTTCGTCCGCCAGAACCCGGCGCTGGAACCTGTACGCCATCTGCCATTGCCCGACTTGGGCAACGCGCCCGTTTCCTCGACGTCCGACCACATCGACGGCTGGTGGAACCTGCTTTATCTGGGATGGACCTTGGTGACGCCCAGCGGCGTCCGCGTCGACCTGACCGCAACGGAGCGCGCCTGCTTCCTTTGCATGCTGCAAAATCCGGGCCGGGAGCTGCTGCGCGATGACTTGCTGGTATTGCGCAGCCGCACCAACATGCGCAGCCTGAATCTTGCCATTTGCCGGCTGCGCCATAAGGTTCTACAGACCGGCACCCGCCTGCCGCTGCATACCGTGCATGGCGCGGGCTATGTGTTCCTGGGCAATCTCAGGGAGATTCCCCACCGCTGAACCTGTTACGTAATTGTCACCCTCGCGCATCAAGCCACGGCCTGAAAATACGTAATTTCCCCAATAACTGAGTTACATTATCGGGCTATTCACGTGTCATCAACGACGCATGGCTTATTCTGATCGCGCATGGCCGTCGCGATTGAACATTGCGCTGGCTTGACGCGGTTAATTGAAGCGGTTAACTACGCTACGCGGGGGTTTCAATGCGGTTTTCGCCTAAACGTGTTTCAGGTCTGGCTTTTTCCGGTGGCGTCCTCGCGCTGATATTGGCGGGGTGCGGTGAAAAACCCCAGATGAACCCCGGCATGCCTCAGGTCAGCGTCATTACCGTGCAACCTGAGCGTGCCCCCATCGTTTCCGAATTGCCCGGCCGCGTGGACGCGGTGCGCGACGCGCAGATCCGTTCGCGCGTGACCGGCATCGTCCAGAAGATCACCTTCGAGCAGGGCGGTGACGTCAAGGAAAATCAACTGCTGTTCAAGATCGATCCGGCGCCTTACAAGGCTGCCTACGATCAGGCGACGGCGCAGTTGAAGCAGGCACAAGCCAATCTGTTCAGCGCCAAGCTGCTGGCGGATCGCTATGCGCCCCTGGTCAAGGCAAACGCCGTCAGCAAGCAGGAATACGACAACGCCGTGGCCTCGTTCCGCCAGGCGGATGCTGCCGTGGCTGCCGCCAAGGCGGCCCAAGACAATGCGGCCATCAACCTGGGCTACACCGACGTTACGTCGCCCATCACCGGCCGCATCGGCAAGCCTCTGGTCACGGAAGGCGCGTTGGTTGAATCCACGTCGGCCACGCAAATGGCCACGGTGCAGCAGCTGGATCCCGTATACGTGGACTTCACCCAGTCCACCGCGGAATTGGCCACGCTGCGTCGTGCATTCGCCAGCGGTCAGTTGCAGCAGGTAGGCAAGGACACCGCCCGCGCCACCGTGGTGCTGGAAGACGGCTCTGAATACTCGCACCCCGGCAAGCTGCTGTTCACCGGCATCACCGTGGATCCGTCCACGGGCCAGGTGAACCTGCGCGCCGAAGTGCCCAACCCCGACGGCGTCCTGCTGCCCGGCATGTACGTGCGCGTGCGGCTGGAACAGGGCGTGAACGACCAGGCGCTGGTGGTACCGCAGCAGGCGCTGCAACGTACCGCCGACGGGTCGCAAAGCCTGATGCTGGTCAAGGACAACAAGATTGAACAGTTGCCCGTCACGACCGGCGGCGCCATCAAGAACAACTGGTTGATCACCAGCGGCTTGAAGGCCGGTGACGTCGTCGTGGTGGAAGGCTTCCAGAAGGTCCGCCCCGGCGCACCCGTGCAGGTCAGCCAATGGAGCAAGAACGGCGCTCCAGCGCCAGGCGGCCAGCCAGCGGCGGCGCAACCCGGCGCCAAGCCGGCTGCGCCTGCCGAATCGCCCAAGCCTGCCGCGCCTGCCCAGCAGGACAAGGCAGCAGGCCAGAAATCGTAAGCGGCACGCGGCGCAACAAGCGCCGCGTTCCCCTTTGGTGAGCATCGCTTTCAGAGTCAGCCCACATGCCGCAATTTTTTATTGATCGACCAATTTTCGCCTGGGTAGTCGCCCTGTTCATTCTGCTGGCAGGGGTGTTGGCCATCCCGAACATGCCAGTGGCGCAGTACCCTGACGTGGCGCCGCCGGCGATCACGATCACCGCGACCTACCCTGGCGCGTCCGCCAAGGAAGTGGCGGAATCCGTCACCAGCATCATCGAAGACAAGCTCAACGGCGCCAAGGGCCTGATCTACTACGAGTCGGTCAGCGATTCCTACGGCACCTCGACGATCACTTCCACCTTCGCACCGGGCACCAACCCCGACCTGGCGCAGGTGGACGTGCAGAACCGCGTATCGAACGTGATCGCGCAGTTGCCGGCCGCCGTGCAACAGCAAGGCCTGCAATACGAGCAGACCAGCACCGGCTTCCTGATGATCGTGACGCTGTCGTCCACCGACGGTACGCTGGATCAGACCGCGCTGGCCGACTACATCACACGCAACGTGCAGAACCCGGTATCGCGGGTGGCCGGCGTGGGGCAGTTCCAGTTGTTCGCGGCGCCGCGCGCCATGCGCGTCTGGGTCGATCCCGCCAAGCTGGTGGGCTTCAACCTGAGCATGTCCGAGGTCAACCAGGCGATCTCCGGGCAGAACGTACTAATCTCGGGCGGCAGCATCGGCGCACCGCCCAACCCGGATTCGCAGCGCATCACCGCCACGGTCACGGCCAACGGCCAACTGAGCACCGTCGACGGCTTCGGCAAGATCGTCCTGCGCGCCAATACCGACGGTTCCAAGGTGCTGCTGCGCGACGTCGCCCGCATTGAAGTGGGCGCCGACAACTACCAGTTCGGGGCCCGCCTGAACGGCAAGCCCACGGCGGCATTCGCCATCGTGCTGTCGCCGAACGCCAACGCCCTGGCCACGGCCCAGGGCGTGCGCCAGCAGATGGAAGAACTGTCCAAGTACTTTCCGGGCAACATTCAATACTCCATCCCCTACGACACCGCACCCTACGTGAAGGTGTCGATCGAGCAGGTGCTGCACACCCTGGCCGAAGCCATGGTGCTGGTGTTCCTGGTGATGTACCTGTTCCTGCAGAACGTGCGCTACACGCTGATCCCGGCACTGGTCGTGCCGGTGGCCATGCTGGGATCGTTCGCGGTGATGCTGGCGCTGGGGTTCTCCATCAACGTGCTGACCATGTTCGCGATGGTGCTGGCCATCGGGATTCTGGTGGATGACGCCATCGTGGTGGTCGAGAACGTCGAACGGATCATGGCGACAGAAGGCTTGCCGCCCAAGGAAGCCACCAAGAAAGCCATGCCGCAGATCAGCGGGGCCATCATCGGCATCACGCTGGTGCTGGTGACGGTGTTCCTGCCGCTGGCCTTCATGAGCGGATCGGTGGGCGTGATCTACCGCCAGTTCTCGGTGGCCATGGCCGTGTCGATCTTCTTCTCGGCATTGCTGGCGCTGACTTTCACGCCGGCGCTGTGCGCGACGATCTTGAAGCCGGTGCCCAAGGGGCATCACAACGAAAAGAAGGGCTTCTTCGGCTGGTTCAACCGCAAGTTCGACGCCACCACCCACGGTTACCAGAACTGGGTGTCCCGTGTCCTGCACAAGGGCGGCCGCATGATGCTGGCGTTCCTGGTCCTGGTCGTGCTGCTGGGCTGGTTGTATCTGCGCCTGCCGTCGTCGTTCCTGCCCGAGGAAGACCAGGGTTACGTGATCAGCAACATCGAGCTGCCCACCGGCGCCAGCGCCAACCGCACGATTGAAGTGATCGAGCAGGTCGAGGAGTACTTCCGCGGTATTCCGGCGGTCGAGAACGTCATTACCGTGCAAGGCTACAGTTTCAACGGCAACGGCTTGAACGCCGCCATCGCGTTCACCACGCTGAAGGACTTCAAGGACCGCAAGGCCCACGACGATTCCGCGGGCGCGATCGCGTTCAATGCGTTCCAGAAGCAGCTGATGGGTGTGCACGACGCGATGGTGTTCACGCTGGTGCCACCGGCGATCTCGTCCCTGGGCAATGCCACCGGCTTCGACCTGCGCTTGCAGGATCGCGGGTCGGGCGGCACGGAAGCCCTGGCGGCGGCGACTGGCCAGCTGATGGGCATGGCGATGAAGAGCCCGGTGTTGTCGCAGGTCCGGATCACGGGTCTTGCGGCGGGCGCGCAGCTGACGCTGAACATCGACCGCGACAAGGCGGCCGCCTTGGGCGTGGACTTCAACGAGGCGGCCTCGCTCGTCTCGACGGCTGTCGGCTCCGCCTACCTGAGCAAGTTCCCCAACATGGGCCGGATGCAGAACATCTGGGTGCAGGCGGATGCGCCGTATCGCATGCAGTTGTCCGACATCCTCAAGCTGAATGCGCGCAACGCGCAGGGCGGAATGGTGCCGCTGTCGACCTTCGTGTCGGCGGAATGGGTCCAGGGGCCGGTGCAGGTGGTGCGCTACAACAGCTACGAGTCCATGCGTATCGGCGGCACGGCCGCGCCGGGCTACACCACGGGCCAGGCCATGGAAGAAATGCAGAGCCTGGTGGCGCAGTTGCCGCAAGGCTTCGGCTACGAATGGACCGGCTTGTCCTACCAAGAGCGCCAGGCCGGCAACCAGGCCCCGATCCTGATGGGCCTGTCGCTGCTGATCGTGTTCCTGGTGTTGGCCGCGCTGTATGAAAGCTGGGCCATCCCGATCTCGGTCATGCTGGTGGTGCCGCTGGGCATGCTGGGTGCGGTGGCGCTGGTCAGCGCCCTGGGCATGTCGAACGACGTGTACTTCCAGGTGGGGATGGTGACGGTGATCGGGCTGGCGGCCAAAAACGCCATTCTGATCGTGGAGTTCGCAAAGGATCAGTACGCGCGGGGCATGGGCCTCTACGAGTCCGCGGTGGAAGCCGCGCGCTTGCGGTTCCGGCCGATTCTGATGACGTCGCTGGCGTTCATCCTGGGCGTGGTGCCGTTGGCGATGGCCACCGGCGCCGGCGCGGCCAGCCAGCGCGCGGTGGGTCTGGGCGTGCTGGGCGGCATGTTGGCCGCCACGCCGTTCGCCGTGATCTTCGTGCCGACGTTCTTCGTGGTGGTGCTGGGCCTGTTCAAGACCCGTCCCCGCCTGCTGGGCGCCGAGTTGCGTGCCTGGGAAGAAGAGCAGGCCGCCAAGAAGGCCGCCGGCGAAACGGCGCCGGACGCACCCGCTGCCCCCGACGCGACGCACACTCCCGCACAACCCAACGGTGGCCCGGAGGGCAAGGTATGAAAGCCCTGATGTTCAAACAGACCGCCCTGTCCGCCTTTGTGGCGGTGGCGTTGGCCGGCTGCTCGCTGGCTCCCGACTACAAGCGGCCCGATGCGCCGGTGACGGGCACCTGGCCCGATCAGCCCAAGGTGCAATACGGCGGCTACGCCAATCCGTCGACGCTGGGCACGCAGCCTTCGACGGCGGTGATGCCGCAAGAAGGCACGCCCGCCGCCGACCTGGGCTGGCGCGAGTTTTTCCGCGATCCTCGTCTGCAAAGCCTGATCTCGCTGTCGCTCGTCAACAACCGCGACCTGCGGGTGGCCGTGCAGCGTGTCGAAGAAGCACGCGCCCAGTACGGCGTGCAACGCGGCGCGCAGTGGCCCAGCATTGGCGCCGGCATCCAGGGCCAGCGCCAGCACTTGCCCCCCAACATGCGGGCGGGTGGTCCGGATTCCTCGTCGATCAGCAGTTCGTACCAGGCGGGTATCGGCCTGACGACCTTCGAGATTGATCTGTTCGGCCGCTTGCGCAACCTGTCCGAGGCGGCGTATCAGCAATACCTGTCGACCGAACAGGCGCAGAAGACCGTGCAGATCACGCTGGTCGGTTCCGTGGCGCAGTCGTATTTCAATCTGCGTGCCGCCGAAGTCCAGCTCGACCTGACGCAGCGCACATTGGCATCGCGCCAGGAATCCTACAACCTGGTCAAGCGCCGCTTTGATGGCGGCGTGGCTTCCGAACTGGATTTGAACCAATCCAAGTCGCTGCTGGATACGGCATCGTCCGACCTGGCGCAATTGGCCCGTGCTCGGGCGCAGGCGCTGAATGCGCTGGTGCTGCTGGTGGGGACGCCCTTGCCGGAAGACCTGCCCGCAGCGGCAACGTTCGGCCGCGACCAACTGCTGGCGACGGTACCGTCCGGCCTGCCGTCCGACTTGCTGGAACGCCGCCCCGACATTCTTGCGGCGGAAAACCAGCTAAAGGCAGCCAACGCCAACATCGGCGCGGCGCGTGCAGCGTTCTTCCCGACCATTTCGCTGACCGGCCTGTTGGGCGTGGCCAGCCCGTCGCTGGGTGACCTGTTCAAGGGTGGCCAGGGTTACTGGAGCTTTTCGCCGTCCATCACGACGCCGTTGTTCGCGGGCGGAAGCATCCGGGAAGGTCTGAACCTGGCCCGTGCACGCGACAATATCGCCGTGGCGCAGTATGAACAGTCCATTCAGCAGGCCTTCCGGGAAGTGTCGGATGCGCTGGCTGGTGAAGCCACGTACGGTGCCCAGCTTGACGCGCAGCGTGCATTGCAGGATTCGTCCGCGCGCACGCTGGAACTGTCGAACCTGCGCTATACGAATGGCATCGACAGCTACCTGCAAGTGCAGACTGCACAGGTGGACTTCTTCAATGCCCAGCTTTCGCTGGTGCAAACCGGTTTGGCCGCGCTGATCAACCGCGTGGAGCTCTACAAGGCGTTGGGCGGCGGCTGGGAAGAAACCACGAAAGAACCGACCAAAGTTACGACGACTGCTCAATGATAGAACTTGGTGTAAATATCGATCACGTTGCCACGTTGCGGCAACAACGCCATACGGTGTATCCGGATCCGGTGGCCGCCGCGCTGCGCGCGGAGGACGCCGGCGCCGATCTGATTACGCTGCATCTGCGTGAAGACCGGCGTCACATCCAGGACGCGGACGTCTACGCCATTCGTCCGCTGCTGCGCACCCGCATGAACCTGGAGTGCGCGGTGACGGACGAAATGCTGGAGATCGCTTGCGCGGTCAAACCCCAAGACGTCTGCCTGGTGCCTGAAAAGCGCACTGAACTGACTACCGAGGGTGGGCTGGAAGTGGCGGGCGCGATGGGGCCGGTGTCCGATGCCGTGAGCTTGCTGGTTGAAGCCGGCATCCGCGTGTCGCTCTTCATTGATCCGGACCCGGTGCAAATCGCCGCGGCGGCCAAGGCCGGCGCGACGGTGATCGAATTGCATACGGGCGCGTATGCTGAAGCCGAGGGTGACGCTGCCCAGGCTGAACTGCAACGGATCCGGCTGGCCGTGACCGAAGGCTTGCGCCATGGCTTGCGTGTGAACGCCGGGCATGGGCTGCATGTGGGCAACGTTTCGCCGGTGGCCGCGATCGACGGCATTTCCGAACTGAACATTGGCCACGCCATCGTGGCGCAGGCGGTGTTCGACGGCTGGGAAAAGGCCGTGCGCGATATGAAGGCGTTGATGGTGCAGGCTCGCCTGCAAGCGCTGCGCGGCTTGTGACCACCGCAGGCCGGATGATAGAAACCCGCACCGCGCGTTCCGCGACGATGCCCTGGGGGCAAACCCATGTCTGATACGCCCAAAACCCCGGCGCCGGCCGGCGCCATTGCCGGCATTGGCATGGACCTGCTGCGTATCGATCGCATCGAACGCGCGTTGGAACGCCACGGCGACCGCTTTGCGGAAAAGATCCTGGGCGTGGAAGAATTGCAGAAATTCCACGCGCGCCGTGCCCGGGATCCGGTGCGCGGGGTGCGCTTCCTGGCTACGCGCTTTGCCGCCAAAGAAGCATTTTCCAAGGCAATCGGCCTGGGCATGCGGATGCCCATGACGTGGCGCCGGGTGCAGACCTTGAATGCGCCTGGCGGCCGCCCGGTGCTGGTGATCGCGCCCGACTTGCTGGAATGGTATGCCCAGCGCTTCGGTGCGGCGCATGTTTCCATTACCGACGAATCCGACATGGCCGCCGCTTACGTGGTGGTCGAACGCAAGCCCTGATCCCCAAGCCCGGCGCTGATTGCCGGGCCAGCGGTATCAACTTGCCTGACATAGACACAAGGACAGCCCCATGGCCAAGAAAAAATCCAAGGCGGTCCTGCCCCCCGGCCCCGTGATGGTCGATGTGGCGGGATTCACGCTGACGAAGGAAGAGAAGAGTCGCCTTCGCCATCCGTTGGTGGGTGGCGTGATTCTCTTCGCCCGCAATTTTGAAAGCCGCAAGCAGCTGACCAAGCTGACGCGCCAGATCCACAAGGCCCGCAAAGAGCCGCTGTTGATCCTGGTGGACCACGAGGGCGGCCGCGTGCAGCGTTTCCGCGAGGACGGTTTCACCGCCTTGCCCGCGATGCATGACCTGGGTTCCTTGTGGGAACGCGATCCGCTACAGGCCATGCGCCTGGCAACCGAGGCCGGCTATGTGCTGGCCGCCGAGCTGCGTGCCTGCGGCGTGGACATGAGCTTCACGCCCGTGCTGGACCTGGATTACGGCGTCAGCAAGGTGATCGGCAACCGTGCTTTCCACGCTGACCCGCGCGTGGTCACGATGTTGTCGCGCGCGCTTATCCAAGGTTTGGCCCTGGCGGGCATGTCGGCCTGCGGCAAGCACTTTCCGGGCCATGGCTTCGTGGGCGCTGATTCGCACCACGAGATTCCCGTGGATCCCCGCGGCCTGGACGAGATCCTGAAGGACGACGCCGCGCCCTACGCCTGGCTGGGCGACGCCGTGCTGCCGTCCGTCATGCCGGCCCACGTGATCTATCCCAAGGTCGACAAGCATCCGGCGGGTTTCTCCAAGCGCTGGGTGCAGGGCATACTCCGCAAACGCCTGGGCTATGACGGCGTGGTGTTCTCCGACGACCTGACGATGGAAGGCGCGTCGGTCGCTGGCGATATCCTGGACCGTGCCAACGCTGCGTTGCGCGCCGGCTGCGACATGGTGCTGGTATGCAATCGGCCGGATCTGGCCGATGAATTGCTGTCGCGCCTGAAGTTCGACCATGCGCCCGAATCGGTTGAACGCATTCGCCGCCTGATGCCGCGTTTTGATGCCCCTGACTGGGATACCTTGCAGGCCGAAAGCCGTTACCAGAATGCCCGACGACTTCAATCTCAAATCGTTCCTGACTGATCTGCCGCATCTGCCGGGTGTCTACCGGCACCTGGATGCGGCAGGTGAAGTCATGTATGTCGGCAAGGCGCGCGACCTGAAGAAGCGCGTCTCGTCGTATTTCCAGAAGAATCTGGCCAGCCCCCGCATCGCCCAGATGGTGTCGAAGGTGGCCCGGCTTGAGGTGACGGTGACGCGCTCGGAAGCCGAAGCGCTGATCCTGGAAAACAACCTCATAAAGAGCCTGAAGCCGCGCTACAACATCCTGTTCCGCGACGACAAGTCCTATCCCTACCTGCTGATCACGGGCCATGACTGGCCGCGCATTGCGTATTACCGCGGCGCGACGAACAAGCGCGGGCAGTACTTCGGGCCATTTCCCAATGCCTGGGCCGTGCGTGAAACCATCCAGATCCTGCAAAAGGTCTTCCGCCTGCGAACCTGTGAAGACACGGTCTTCGCCAACCGCTCGCGGCCCTGTCTGCTGCATCAGATCGGGCGCTGTTCGGCGCCGTGCGTGGGTGCCATCGAAGCGCAGGAATATGAACGCGACGTGCAGCGCGCGGTGCGGTTCCTGAATGGTGAAGCCCGGGATGTGATGGGCGAGATCGAGACCCGCATGCAGCAGGCGGCCGGTGAGTTGCGCTTTGAGGAAGCCGCGGTGTTGCGGGACCAGATGGGTTCGCTGGCGCGCGTGCTGCACCAGCAGACCATGGAGAACACCAGCGGCGAAGACACCGACATCATCGCCGTGGCGGTGGCGGGCGGTAAGGTATGCGTGAACCTGGCGATGGTGCGTGGCGGCCGCCATTTGGGTGACAAGCCCTTCTTTCCGTCGCATGCCGAGGGCGAGGCCGCGCCCCAGGTGCTGGAAGCCTTCCTGGCGCAGCACTACACCGACAACGCCATGCCGCCCGTGCTGGTCTGTTCGCACGCCTTGCCCGATCCGGATCTGATCGATCTGCTGGTCGAGCAAGCAGGCGGCCGGCCGTCCAGGATGCTGACGCGCCCGCAAGGCGCACGCCGATCGTGGCTGGAACAGGCGGGAAAGAATGCCGAGATGGCGCTGGCGCGGGCCTTGACGGAATCTGGCGCGCGCGCGGGCCGCACCCTGGCGCTGGCCGAAGCGCTGGATCTGGATACCGACGAAGCCGCGCTGGACGCGCTGCGCATCGAGTGTTTCGACATCAGCCATACGGCCGGCGAAGCCACCCAGGCGTCTTGCGTGGTGTTTGAACACCATGACATGCAGCCTTCGCTGTATCGCCGTTACAACATTGCCGGAATCACCCCGGGCGATGACTACGCCGCCATGCGCCAAGTGCTGACGCGCCGGTTTGCCAAAGTGGCCGACGGCGACGCGCAAATGCCTGGCCTGGTGCTGATCGATGGCGGCAAGGGCCAAGTGGAAGTCGCCCGCCAGGTTTTCGTGGAATTGGGCCTGGATATCCAGACGCTGGTGGGCGTGGCCAAAGGGGAAGGGCGGAAAGTGGGCCTGGAAACCCTGGTGTTCGCCGATGACCGGCCCCCCGTGGCCCTGGGAGGCGAGTCCGCCGCACTGATGCTGATCGCCCAGGTGCGCGACGAGGCGCACCGGTTTGCCATTACCGGCATGCGGGCGCGGCGCGCGAAAACGCGCAATGTGTCACGGCTGGAAGAAATCGAAGGCGTCGGCGCCCGGCGGCGCCAGCGCCTGTTGGCCCGGTTTGGGGGATTTTCGGGCGTGGCCTCGGCCAGCATCGAAGACCTGGCGTCGGTGGACGGCATTTCCCAGGATCTGGCCGAACGCATCTATGAGGCCTTGCGTGGATAACCGCCGCGTCCCAGCGGCCGGAGGGCGGCCGCCGCGCCGCGCCGATACTGCCAGTGTCACCCGGCTGATGTAGCATACGAACACTATGCCAATTAACGTACCCATTATCCTGACATGGCTGCGCATCGCCATGATTCCGCTGGTGGTCGGGCTGTTCTACCTGCCCGAAAGCTGGATGTCGGTCCCCACGCGCGACACCTTTGCCGCGTGGGCGTTCATCATTGCGGCGCTGACCGACTGGTTTGACGGATGGCTGGCCCGCCGCTGGAACCAGACGTCGGCCTTTGGCGCCTTCCTGGACCCCGTCGCCGACAAGCTGATGGTCTGTGCCGCGCTGATTGTCCTGCTGGACCTGAGCCGCGTCGATGCCTTCATCTCGCTGATCATCATCGGCCGTGAAATCACCATTTCGGCGTTGCGCGAATGGATGGCCAAGATCGGCGCCAGCGCCAGCGTGGCCGTGCACCGCTTGGGCAAGTTCAAGACGGCCGCCCAGATGGTGGCGATTCCGTGCCTGCTGTACAACCAGCCGGTCTACGGCATCAGCACCAAGCTGATGGGTGATGTGCTGATCATCGTGGCGGCGGTGCTGACGGTGTGGTCGATGCTGTACTACCTACAGCGTGCCTGGCCCGCCATCCGCGAGAAGGCCCTGTAATATTGGATGAAATGGCTGGCGCCTGCGCGCTGGCCATGCATTTTTCGCTACCCCCGGCGGCCCGGCTCGCGCTAGACGGCCGCCGTGGCATTTCAAGAGCGATCCGCCGGACGTGCCGGCCGAATTCGCCGAGAACACAACGTCGGGGCCACCCGGACGTTGCCGGAGACAACCCCGCGCACCGCCTCAGGCGGGCGTAACCTGCCGCTTGCCGCGGCCTTTTGTCATGAACACCGCTGCCAATACCCTGCCTTCGGATGCCGACGTCCGTCGACGCGACTGGAAAATCATTCTGCTGATTGGCGTCGCGCATGCGTCGTCGCATTTCTTCCAACTGGTGCTGCCTTCGCTGTATGTGTCGCTGGGCAATGAGTTCGGACTGGACTTCGCGCGGCTGGGCTTGCTGGTGTCCACGTTCTACGTCGTATCGGGTATTGGACAGGCCTCATCCGGTTTCGTGGTCGACCGCATCGGCGCGCGGCCGGTGCTGTGGTTCGGGCTGACATGCTTCGTGGTGTCCGGCTTGCTGATCGGGTCGGCCACGGGCTACACGATGCTGATTGCCGCGGCGGTGGTGGGCGGAATCGGCAATTCGGTGTTCCATCCTGCCGACTACTCCATCATCAACCATCGCATTACCGCACCCCGGCTGGGCCATGCATTTTCGGCGCACGGGTTGACGGGCAACCTCGGCTGGGCGCTGACGCCGGTCTTCATGACCACCATTACCTTGTTGGCGGACTGGCGCGTGGCGGCCTATAGCGCCGCCGGCCTGGTGGCGCTGGTGTTGCTGCTGACGGTGATCGGCCGTGATCTGATTGGCGGGCCGTCGCCGCTGGAGGCCCAGGGCGATGCAAAGTCCCCGAAGCCGGGCACCAAACCGCAGGAAGGCGTGCTGGTCACGCTGACCACGCTGCTATCCAAGCCGGCGCTGTGGGGGGCATTCCTGTTCTTCGCCTGCACGTCCATCGCGCTGTCTTCGGTGCAGAACTACACGATTCCGCTGTTGGGCCAGCTGTATGACCTATCCAAGGTGGCGGCCAGCTCGGCCTTGTCAGGCTATATGGTCGCATCGGCCGTGGGCATGGCGGCGGGCGGTTTCCTGGTGTCGGCCAATCCCCGGACGGAACGCACGGTGATGGTGGCCTTGATCCTGGCGGGGCTGACATTGGTCGTGCTGGCGCTGGGCTTGGTGCCAGCGGCGCTGGCCGCGCCGGTCGTGGCATTGGCGGGCTTCTGCTCGGGCGTGGCCGCACCGTCACGCGACATGCTGATTCGCCGGGTGACCCCCAAGGGCTCGACGGGTTCGGTGTATGGCTTGGTGTATTCCGGCATGGATGTCGGCTCGGCGCTCGGGCCGTTGGCGTTCGGCCTGTTGCTGGACGCAGGCATCCGCCAGGGACCGTGGGTGGGGGCTGGCGTGGCATTCACCGCGGCGGCGTTCCTGGCGCAATGGATCGCGGTGCAGGCACGGCGGGCGGATCCTGCGATGGCGGCCACGGCTGCGGCCCGTTCCTGATTTCAACGCTGTTCCGGAATGAACCACGGCGCCTTGCAAGGCGCCGTTTTCACGAGGGCTCGGGCCCGGCACCTACGGCCGTTGCAACGCGGGTGTCAGCTCGTCGCCGGGGGGGCGTACGCGGTTACCCAGCAAGAGCAATCCTCCCAGGCCAATGACGACGGCAACCATCACGTAATAGGCCGGAACCATGCGGTTGCCGGTGTATTGAATCAGCGCCGTGTTGATGAATGGCGCCAAACCGCCGAACAGCATCACCCCCAGGTTGTACGACAGCGAGACGCCTGTCGACCGCAGGTTCACGGGCAGAATCTCGGTGGTCAGCGCGGGTGTCGGCCCCCACATGAAGCCCATGCATGCCGCCGCCAACAACTGCGCCTGGAGCAGGGTCGAAAAGCCCGGGTTTTGCAGAACACGCGCCAGCATGATCCAGGTGACGACGCCGAACGCCACCGTGGCCGGAAGAATCAGCGCGCGACGCGATAGCTTGTCGGACAGCGCTCCGGATATCGGGCACAGCACCAGCAACAAGGCGCCCGCCAGCGCGCTGCTCAGTTGCGCGTCGCCCATGGTCAAGCCCAATTCCTGCACGGCGTAGATGGGCAGGTACAGCAGCATCACGTAGTTCGACGCCGTGCCTGTCACCACCAGGCAGAATGAGCCGATCAGTTCACGCGGATAGCGCGTGAAAAGCGTACGCAACGTCGTGCGTTCGGGTTTGATGCGCTGATCCTGGAAGCGGCGGAACTCTGGCGTCTCGTCAACTTGCGTGCGCAGGTAGAAGCCAATCGGGCCGATCAACATGCCGAACAGGAAAGGCACGCGCCAGCCCCAGCTTTCCAGGTCGGCCGTCGACAAATTGGAGGACAGTAGATACACCACGCCGGCGCCTGCCGAGAACGCGAGCGACTGCGAACACATCTGGAAGCTGCCATACAGGCCTCTGCGGCCTTTGGGGGCAAACTCCACCAGCATCGCGCTGGCGCTGGCGTATTCCCCGCCGACCGAGAACCCCTGGATCAGCCGCGCGACCAACATCAGCACGCTGGCCGCCATGCCGATGGAGGCATAGGTGGGCAGCACGCCGATCATGGCGGTGCCGCCGGCCATCATCAAGATCATCAGCGACAGCGCGCGCCGACGTCCGTGGCGGTCGGCATAGATGCCCAGGACCAGGCCACCGATGGGGCGCACGGCAAAAGCCACGCCGAAGGTGGCCAAACCCAACAACAAGGATTTCGCGTTGTCCGCTGCCGGGAAGTACAGCCTGGAGATCACGGCGGCGAACATGCCGTAGATGGCGAAATCGAACCACTCGAAGGCGTTGCCCAGCACCGACGCGATGACGACGCGCCGGCGCATGTTGGCTGAGACCTCGTAGGTGGGGGGGCAATGGGATGGCATGACGGACTCCAGCAGGCGTGACAAGACGCAAGGGGACGCGGGGCGCGGCGCATTGCGCCACGTCCCGTGGGAAATAAAGGGAATCGGGGATTCAGCCCAGACGGTCGCGCACTATCTCGACGAAGACGCTGGCGCCGATGGGCAGGATGTCGTCGTCGAAATCGAACTCTGGGTGATGGCAGAAGTGGCCGTCCTGGCCGATGAAGAAGTACGCGCCGGGGCAGGCCTGGAGCAGATACGAGAAGTCTTCCGAGGCCATCAGTGGCGTGATGTGGGCGTTGACTGATTCCGCGCCGACGACGCGGGCGGCCGCGGCGGCGACCGTGGCGGCCGGGCCTGCGGCATTGATGGTGGGCGGACAACCCAAGCCAACTTCGCAGTCGATGCGGGTGCCGTGGCTAAGCGCCAGGCCATCGCAGATTTCCCGCATGCGGCGCAATGCGGTGTCGCGTGCGGCTGTCGACAGCGTGCGAACCGTGCCTTGCAGTTCCATCAAATCCGGGATCACGTTGGGCGCCGAACCGCCATGCATCATGCCGACACTGACCACGCCCGCCACCAGCGGATCCAGCGACCGGCTGACGATGGTCTGCAACATGCCGACCAGTTGGCACGCGATGACGATGGGGTCGTTGCCCTGGTGCGGCATGGCGCCGTGGCTGCCGATGCCATGCACCTTGATGCTGAAGGCGTCACAGGCGGACAGGATGGCGCCTTCGCCCACGGCCACGCGGCCCTTGCCCAGCATCGGGTTGTTGTGCAGGCCGTAGATCTCGTCGCAGGGAAACCGTTTGAACAAGCCGTCTTCCAGCATGGCTGCGCCACCCGACAGGGTTTCTTCGGCAGGCTGGAAGATGAAATTGACGGTGCCGGCAAAGTCGCGGTGCAGGGACAGGTACCGCGCCACGGCCAGCAGCGTTGCCGTGTGGCCATCATGACCACAGCCATGGAAGCTGCCGTCGTGGGTGGAACGGTACGCAAGCCCTGTTTTTTCCTGCATGGGCAGGGCATCCATGTCCGCGCGCAAGCCCAGGCTGCGCGGGCCTGCCCGTTCGCCTTGCAGCACGCCCACCACGCCGGTCTTGCCGACACCCCGGTGGATCTCGATACCCCACTCATCCAGTTTGGCCGCAACCAGATCAGAGGTGCGTTGTTCCTGGAAGCTCAATTCGGGGTGAGCATGAATGTCACGCCGCCAAGCGGCAAATTCAGCCTGATGTTCGACAAACCAATCACGGACCTGCATTGCGGCCTCCTGCCAGAAGGTGAATGTCTGATGTGCGGATGGAAACCCGGGCGTTGCTGCCCGGGTGAATGCCATGGCAAACCATAGACGAAATCACCTCGATGCGGATTGGCTACCGATGATTGTCAGACCAACGGCCGTCGTCAGCGCACGCAAGCGCACGTCCCGCGCACGCTGACACCGGCGATCAGGCATGCGCCGCGATGTGTTCCGCGATGGCGCGGCCGATGTCCTCCGTGCGGGCTTCTCCACCCAGGTCCGGGGTGCGGGGACCGTCCTTCAGGCAGTGTTCGATGGCGGCCAGGATGGCGTCGTGCGCGTCCTGGCTGCCCAGGAATTGCAGCATCAGCGCGCCCGACCAGATCATGGCGATGGGGTTGGCGATGCCTTTGCCATAAATGTCGGGCGCCGATCCGTGCACGGGCTCGAACAGCGATGGGAACGTGCGCTCGGGATTCAGGTTGGCGGACGGCGCGATGCCGATGGTGCCGGTGCAGGCCGGCCCCAGGTCGGACAGGATGTCGCCGAACAGGTTGGAGGCCACCACCACGTCGAAACGCTGCGGTTGCAACACGAAGCGGGCCGCCAGGATATCGATGTGCTGCTTGTCGGTCTTGACGTCCGGATAGTGCTTGCCCATGGCGTCGGCGCGCTCGTCCCACCACGGCATGCTGATGGCGATGCCGTTGCTTTTGGTGGCCACGGTCAATTGCTTGCGCGCGCGGCGGTTGGCCAATTCGAAGGCATAGCGCATGACGCGGTCAGTGCCGTGCCGCGTGAACACCGATTCCTGGATGACGATTTCGCGGTCAGTGTCGGCGAACAGGCGGCCGCCCAGATTGGTGTATTCGCCTTCGGTGTTCTCGCGAACGATGAAGAAGTCGATGTCGCCCGCGCGGCGGCCGACCAGCGGGCAGGGCACGCCATCGAACAAGCGCACATGGCGCAGATTGATGTACTGGTCGAACTCACGGCGGAATTTCAGCAGCGAACCCCACAACGAGATGTGGTCCGGCACCGTGGCGGGCCAGCCCACCGCGCCGAAGAAGATGGCGTCGTAGCCTTGCAACTGCGCCTTCCAGTCGGCCGGCATCATCTCGCCGTGCTCAGCGTAGTAGTCGCAATTGGCCCAGGGGAAGGTGTCGATTTGCAGGGACAGGCCGAACCGCTTGGCGGCGGCGTCGACGGCGCGCAAGCCTTCGGGCATGACTTCATTGCCGATGCCGTCACCGGCGATGGCTGCGATTTTGAAAACCTGGGGCATGAGAATGTCGCTTCAAGAGGGAAACAAGGTGCGGCCATGGTAGGGGCGCGTGGTACGCATTTACAATGGGCGTCATCGTGAAATGACTATGCACACATCGTGAATAATGACTTGCTGCCCGCCGACTTGCGCGTCTTCAACGCGGTGGTGCGCGCCTCCAGCTTTTCCAAGGCGGCCCTGGGGCTGGGCATGTCGCCCGCCTATGTCACCAAGCGCATCCGGCTGATGGAAGAAAGCCTGGGCGTGAAGTTGTTCCATCGCACGACAAGGCGCGTGGTCATCAGCGAGGCCGGCGAGCGCGTCTATCACTGGGCGCAGCGGGTGCTGGATGATATGGATCATCTGGTTGAAGAGGTCAGCGCGTCGCGGCGCGAACCGCGCGGCTTGTTGCGTGTGTGCAGCAGCTTCGGCTTTGGCCGGCGCGTGGTGGCGCCGGCGCTGTCGGCGTTCGTGGGCCAGTATCCCGCGATGCAGGTGCGCTTTGATGTGTCCGACCGCCTGATCGACGTGGCGGCCGAAGGCTATGACCTGGACGTGCGAGTGGGCGACGACATTGCACCCCACGTGATCGCGCGCAAGATTGCCAACAACCACCGCGTGCTGTGCGCGGCCCCTGCCTACCTGGCCGCGCGCGGCGCACCCCGCGCGCTGGCCGAGCTATCGGCGCACGACTGCCTGGTCATCAAGGAACGGGACCATCCGTTCGGCGTGTGGCGCATGCATCGCGGGCGGAAGGAATACACCGTGAAGGTGCGCGGGCCGTTGTCCGCCAATAACGGGGAAATGGCGGTGCAGTGGGCCGTGGACGGCCGTGGCATTGTGCTGCGCTCGACTTGGGATGTGGGCCCGTTGATCGCGCAGGGCAAGCTCGTGCAGGTGCTGCCCCAGTATCGCCAAGAGGCGAACGTGTGGGCCGTGTATCCCACGCGCCTGAATGCGTCGGCCAAGGTACGGGTGTGCGTGGACTTTCTGGAAGCTCACTTGCGCACCCACGCGCCGCTGGACTGATTCCCCCCGGTCAACTGATCTGCGGGTTGCGGCATATCAAACCGGCGTTGCGCCCGGAGCCCGGCGGGTCCGCGAATTGACGCGACGCAAGGTCCGGGCTTCCGGCTCCCGATGTAATAACCAGAAGAGCAAAAGGGTTATTCAACAGGAGAGAAGCACATGAAAAAGCATGGTGCGATGCTGGCTGCGGGGCTCGTCTTGGGCCTGTGGGCGGGCCAGGCAAATGCGGCGGCGCGGCAGGAACCCATTGAACCGATCGAGGCGGCGGTGGTGAAGGACCCGGCCAAGGTCGAGCTAGGCAAGAAGTTGTTCTTCGATCCGCGCCTGTCGCGCTCGGGTGCGATCTCCTGCAACTCCTGTCACAACCTGGGCATGGGCGGGTCCGATAACCTGAAGGCGTCCATTGGGCATAAGTGGCAGCAGGGATCCATCAATTCGCCCACGGTTCTGAATTCCAGCCTGAATATCGCGCAGTTCTGGGATGGCCGCGCGAAGGACTTGCGCGAGCAAGCGGGCGGGCCCATCGCCAACCCGATGGAGATGGCGTCCACGCATGAACTGGCCGTGCAGGTGTTGAACTCGATTCCGGGTTATCGGGCGGAGTTCAAGCAGGTGTTTGGCAAGGACGGCATCACGATCGACGAAGTCACCGGTGCGCTGGCCGCTTTTGAAGAAACCCTGGTGACACCGAATTCGCGTTTCGACCAGTGGTTGAAAGGCAATGACCGCGCGTTGACGGTGAAGGAACTGGCGGGCTACACGTTGTTCAAGAACAGCGGATGCGTTGCCTGTCACAACGGCGTGGCCGTGGGCGGCAACTCGTTTCAGAAGATGGGGTTGATCGAGCCCTACCAGACCGACAACAAGGCCGAAGGCCGGGCCGGCGTGACGGGCAAGGACGCAGACCGCTTCAACTTCAAGGTGCCGACCTTGCGCAACGTGGCACTGACCTATCCGTACTTCCATGACGGCGAGGCCGCCACGCTGACCCAGGCCGTGGATGTGATGGGCCGCTTGCAGCTGGGCCGCAAGTTCACCGAGGAAGAGAACGCCGACATTGTGGCGTTCCTGAAAACGCTGACAGGCGACCAGCCGGTGATTCAATATCCCTTGCTGCCGCCGTCTGAAGCGGACACGCCCCGCCCTGAGCCATTCATGAAGTAGGCGGGGTCGCGCGCCGTGCGCTTACTGGCGGACGGTGCGCACGTCCGCCGGGGGGACGGTTTCGACGTTGCTGCGCCACGGGTTGATATCCAACCCGCCACGGCGCGTATAGCGCGCATAGACCGTCAGTTGCTCGGGCGCGCAGGCTTGCATGATGTCGCTGAAGATGCGTTCGACGCAATGCTCGTGGAATTCCGCATGTTGGCGAAACGATACGACATAGCGCAGTAGCGATTCGCGGTCGATTGGCGCACCGCGATAACGGATCTGCACGCTGGCCCAATCGGGCTGTCCGGTGACGGGGCAGTTCGACTTCAGCAGGCGCGAGGCCAGCGTTTCCTCGACGACATCACCGGGCCGGGTGCGCAGCACCTCGGGCGCGGGCTCGTAGGTGTCGATCTCGATATCCAGCTTGTCTATATAGATGCCGTCCAGTTCGCCCATCTGCAATTCGGAAAAGCGCTGCGGCAGGAAGAAGTCCAGGCCCACCGGGGCGCCAGCGGCGGCGCTCAGGTCGCGCTCCAGGCGACCGCGCAAGGCGGCTGAATTGACCAGGCGCGTCTGGTTGAACGAGTTCAGGTAAAGCTTGAATGACTTGGACTCGATGATGTTGGGGCTGTCGGCGGGCACCGAGAAGGTGGCCATGGCGACGCGCGGTTTTCCCTTGGCGTCCAGCCACGACAACTCATAGGCATTCCACAAGTCCACGCCTGTAAAGGGCAGGTTGCCGGCGGTCAGGTTCAGCGCGGCGCGGTTGTGCGAGCGCGCGATGGGGAAAAGCAACGAGGGGTCGTATTGCGAGGCGTAGGCCACGCTCTGGCCCAGCGGGCCGTGAGACAGGGTCATGGCGGAATCAGAGAAACAAGGGGAATGGGGGCATTGTAGGCGGTCGTAAAACCCTTCGTTTTTCATATTGTGAAATGTAAGTCTCGTCATGTGAAAGTCCCTGTTGCTACGCAGCGAGAGTCCATTTCACAGATGGCAATATCGTTTCGCAATGCGAAATTGAATTTTTAATATGATGATTTTAAAGGGAAATATTTTTCCTCTTCTATAAGACATAAGCCCACATTGCTCCGCAGCACAGGCATAGACTTTATCCAACGATTCACGCAATGCAGGACGCGAATCTTTTGAAGTCTTCCCATCACTGACCAGGAGCATCACCATGACCACTCGCGAAACCGAAATCCGCAATTTGCAGAAAGATTGGGCCGAAAACACCCGTTGGCAGGGCATCAAGCGCGACTACAGCGCTGAAGATGTCATCCGCCTGCGCGGCTCCATCAGCGTGCAGCACACGCTGGCCCAGCGTGGCGCCACCCGTCTGTGGGAGCAACTGCATAGCGAGCCTTTCGTGAATTCGCTGGGCGCCTTGACCGGCAACCAGGCCATGCAGCAGGTCAAGGCTGGCCTGAAGGCGATTTACCTGTCTGGTTGGCAAGTGGCCGGTGACGCCAACCTGGCCGGTGAAATGTATCCCGATCAGTCTCTGTACCCCGCCAACTCGGTGCCGCAAGTGGTCCGCCGCATCAACAACTCGCTGGCTCGTTGCGACCAGATCCAGTGGATGGAAGGCAAAAACCCCGGCGACGAAGGCTACATCGATTATTTCGCGCCCATCGTGGCGGATGCCGAAGCCGGCTTTGGCGGCGTGCTGAACGCCTTCGAATTGATGAAGGCCATGATCGACGCTGGCGCGGCGGGCGTGCACTTTGAAGACCAGTTGGCGTCGGTGAAGAAGTGCGGCCACATGGGCGGCAAGGTGCTGGTGCCCACCCGCGAGGCCGTGGCCAAGCTGGTGTCGGCCCGCCTGGCGGCGGACACGATGGGCACGCCCACGTTGTTGCTGGCCCGCACGGATGCCGACGCGGCCGATCTGGTGACCAGCGACGTCGACGAAAACGACCGTCCGTTCATCACGGGCGAACGCACCGTGGAAGGCTTCTTCCGCACCAAGGCCGGTATCGACCAGGCAATTTCGCGCGGTCTGGCCTATGCGCCTTACGCCGACCTGATCTGGTGCGAAACGTCCACGCCCAACCTGGAATACGCCCGCAAATTCGCGGATGCGATCCACCGTCAATTCCCCGGCAAGCTGCTGGCGTACAACTGCTCGCCGTCGTTCAACTGGAAGAAGAACCTGGACGACGCCACGATCGCCAAGTTCCAGCGCGAGCTGGGCGCCATGGGCTACAAGTTCCAGTTCATCACGCTGGCCGGTTTCCATTCGCTGAACTACGGCATGTTCGAGCTGGCTCATGGCTACGCCCGCCGTCAGATGAGCGCGTTCGTCGAATTGCAGCAGAAGGAATTCGCCGCCGCCGAAATGGGCTTCACGGCCGTCAAGCATCAGCGCGAAGTGGGTACGGGCTACTTCGACGCGGTGACGCAGACGATCGAGAACGGCCAGTCCTCGACCACCGCGCTGACCGGCTCGACGGAAGAGGCCCAGTTTGAACACGGCAAGGCGCAGAAGGTTGCGTAAGTGCCTGGATAAGTCTTTGCAGTTGCAGTTGTAGGTGCTGTTGTAGGGTGGATTCGGGGTGCCTTCGGGCACCCTTTTTTTGTGCCGCCAAGATACCCGTCAATTTCCGTTTCAGCTGTCATCATTTGCCGCACATCGCACGCCTGATCGGTGTCGAATGTGCCCCGTATCCATCGCACAGGCCAGAGTCAGGCATGCCAATTGAATTCGACGTGATCGAAACGGAGCCTGTGGCAAGCTTTGGGCGATGTGAGCCAAGGGGTGGAACTGATACGTCACAAAGCGTCGTTCGACAACATGCAATGGGTATCCCTCGGCCTATTCGTGTCGGTTCCTTATGAACGCCATTGGCCGGAATCGATCGACGTCTTGTCCGACATCTGGGACAAGGGGCGGTTGTACCGCCGCGCCTATCTGATCCCGGGCAGAGGGTTGACCCAGGACCCAACCCTGGGCAGCGGCGCGGTGATCAAAATTAGCAGCCCGGAAGACCTCGCCGATTGGCTGGCGGCGATGCCGGCGGATATTGAACAGTTCGCCGCGCCCTGGTTGCAGCGCTATCAAACGCTGGAGGAAGCGTCGTATGAATATAAGATCCCGCGTTGGAAGCTGGAAAAAGCCGGCTTGATTCCCTGGCGCGGGGGGCACGAGCCGTAAACGGCCACTCCGGTTTTCAATGTTCCGGGGCGCATCGTCGGTCGCTTGTCCGCCCTGGGGGGCAGGGCGGTGACACGCTTGAAAGTGGAAGATCAGGCGGCTACCGGCGCATCGGTCAACGAAGCCATGTCCATCACGAAGCGGTACTTCACATCGTTTTTCAACAGGCGTTCGTAGGCATCGTTGACCGATTGGATCGGCACGATCTCCACGTCGCTGACGATGCCGTGTTCGGCGCAGAAGTCCATCATCTCTTGCGTTTCTTCCATGCCGCCGATGGCGGAGCCGGCCAGCGACTTGCGGCCCAGGATCAGGTTGATGCCCGGGATCGGGTCCAGCGGCGTCAACGCGCCCACCATCACCATGGTGCCGTTCAAGGTCAACAGCGCCATGTACGGATTCACGTCGTGGCTGACGGGCACCGTGTTCAGCAGGAAATCGAAACTGCCTGCGTGCGCCGCCATGGCCTCGGCATCGCGAGAAACCAATACGTCGTCAGCGCCCAGGCGCTTGGCGTCGCGCCCCTTGTCGGCCGAGGTCGTGATCATCACTACCTGCGCGCCCAGGGCGCGGGCGAACTTCACGCCCATGTGGCCCAGGCCGCCCAGGCCGATGACGCCGACCTTCTGGCCGGGGCCGACTTTCCAGTGGCGCAAAGGAGAGTAGGTGGTGATGCCGGCGCACAGCAGCGGGGCGACGGCCTTCAGGTCCAGTTGGTCGGACACCTTCACGACGAAGCGTTCCTTGACGACGATGCGGTCTGAATATCCGCCAAAGGTCAGTTGGTCGCTGCCGCGTTCCGTGCCGTTGTAGGTGGGCGTGGGCCCTTCCTCGCAGTATTGCTCCAGGTTCAGGCGGCAAGCCTTGCAGTGCAGGCAGGAATCCACCATGCAGCCCACGCCGGCGAAGTCGCCGGCCTTGAACCGGGTGACGTTCTTGCCGACCTGGGTGACGCGGCCCACGATTTCGTGGCCCGGCACCATCGGGTAGATCGAGTTGCCCCAATCGCCGCGCGCCTGGTGCAGGTCGGAATGGCAGATGCCGCTGTACAGGATCTCGATCAGCACGTCGTCGTCGCCCGGTTCGCGCCGGGTGAAACTGAACGGAACCAGCGGGGTGTCGGTACTGTGGGCGGCGTAGCCTCGGGCTTGAATCATCAGGGTCTCGAATGAAGTCTGTTAAGCAGGTGTTCACAATATGCTGGCCGAAACCGGGCATCAAGCTAGAATTTCCGCATGCTTTGTTCGAAGGATTTGCATAATCATGCTGCCCGATAATTTGTCGCATCTGGCGGCCTTTGCGGCCGTGGCCCGTCATAGCAGCTTTCGCCGCGCCGGCGAGGAACTGGGCTTGTCGACGTCGGCGGTCAGCTATGCCATTCGCAACCTGGAGGAGCGGCTGGGGGTGAATCTGTTCAACCGCACCACGCGCAGCGTGGCGTTGACCGATGCCGGCCAGCGGCTGTCCGAACGCCTGCTGCCGGTGCTGCACGACCTGGGCGACGCGCTTGAGGAAATGAACCATTTCCGGGGCTCGGCATCCGGCACGTTGCGCATCAATACGTCGCGGGCGGCGTCCTACATGCTGCTGATGCCGTTTGCGGCGCGCTTTCTGGCGGCCTACCCGGACATCCAGCTGGAAATCGGTGAAGACGACAGCTTTGTCGATATCGTCGGGTCAGGCTTCGACGCGGGGGTGCGCCTGCTGGAAGCCGTGCCCGAGGACATGGTGGCGGTGTCGATCGGCCCCAATCTGCGCATGGCGGTCGTGGCGTCGCCCGCCTATCTGGCGGCGCGCGAGGCCCCCCGTCATCCCAACGATTTGATGCGGCACGAATGCGTGCGCTACCGCTTTGCCAGCGGCCGCTTCTACAAGTGGGAATTCGAGAAAGGCGGCGAGGCGATCGAACTGGATGTGGCGGGCCGCATTGCACTGAGCGATGTGCACGCCGAGGTGCGGGCAGCGGTCGACGGCATCGGGATCGGCTGCGTGCCGGAATACTACGTGAACGACTTGCTGGACTCTGGCCGGCTGGTGCGGCTGCTGGAAGACTGGTGCCCGCCGTTTCCGGGTTTTACGCTGTACTACCCACGGCAGCGGCGTGTGTCGTCGGCGTTGCGGGCGTTCATCGACATGGCCAGACTGGAAGGACGCCCAAGTCCTTCGCCCGATTGATGGTTCAAGGCCGCGCGCCTTCCAGCAGGGCCTGCACCAGCCGGTTGTCCTGGTCCGCCAAGCGGCAGACGAACGAGATCTGCCGGTAGGGCGCCTGCTTGCCCAGCGGCAGCACGCGCACGGGATGCACGTCCAGCAGGTTCGGGCCCGGTTCAGGCAGCACGCATACGCCCAGCCCGGCGGATACCAGCGCCGTCAGCGCCGCCAGCGACTGCATGTCGATGCGGCAGCGGGCATGCGGGGCATGCTGCGCCACGTAGCGCGCGGCAAGCCGTCCGCCGATGGTGGTCTTGTCGAAGCGGATCCATTCGTACTGCTTGAACAGTTCGGTGACGCGCGTCTCCTGCGAATCGGGCGGAGCGATCAGCACCAGGGTTTCGCGAAACAGCGGCGTCCAGGACAGGCGGCTGGAACCGCCGGTTTCAGGCTGCGTGATGATGGCGGCGTCGATTTCGCCTTTTTTGAGCTTGTCCGTCAGCTCCGTGGCGCGTCCTCGCACCAGCCTCACATCCAGCAGGGGATAGCGCTCGCGGAGTTTGCGCAGCAGCGGCGGCAACAGTGTGACTTGCAGCGGTTCGATGGTGCCCAGCCGGACACGTCCTTCCACCGCGGGCGTGCTGCGCCGGCGCAGTTCGTCCAGGCGGCCCAGCGCATCCTGCAATACCGCGTCGACTTCCGCCGCGAAGGCATTGGGCCGCACTTGCAGCGCGGAGCGATCGAACAAGGGCTGCCCGAAATACTCCTCCATCTGCTTCATCTGAAGGCTGACCGCGCTGGGAGACAGGTTCATGTCCGCCGCACCCGCCGCGAAGCTGCCGCCGCGCAGCACGGCGTTGAGCGTACGGAAAGATTCGATCTTCATCAGAAATCCTCACGTAGTGTTTTAAGAATCCTCGCTTTATATCACTAGGAAGGCGACCTAGTATTCGCTTCAGACAAAACGATAAGCGGCTGGAGCGGTGGCGTGGAACGCCTGCCGGCCAGACCGCCACCGAGGAGACATCCATGAAGAAGACCCTAGCCGGCCTGCGCGCCGTCTTGTTGCCGTCCCTGTTGCCCACGCTGGCGTTGACTATGGCGCTGGGCGTGCCGGGCATGTCCGTCGCCCAGGCCGCACCCGCCGTGCCGGCCACCATCACGATGGTCGTGCCGTTCCCGCCGGGCGGCAGCAACGATGTGTTCGCCCGCGTGCTGGCGGAGAAACTGGGCGGCCGCCTGTCGACCACGGTCATTGTTGAAAACCGGCCCGGCGCGGGCGGCGCGATCGGTGCGGAGTACGTGGCCAGGGCGCCCAAGGACGGTTCCGTGCTGATGCTGTCGTCCTCCACGCTGACGACCAATGCCGCCGTGCAGACCAACCTGAAGTACGACGTGGTGCGCAGCTTCGCTCCGGTGGCGATGCTGGCGCGCAGCCCGATGGCGTTGGTGGTGGGCAAGGATTCGCCCTACCAGACCATGGCCGATCTGCTGGCGGCTGGCCGCCAGGAACCCGGCAAGCTGACGTATGGCAGCGCCGGCCTGGGGTCGGTCAACCAGATGGCCAGCGAAATCCTGGCGGGGGGCGAGAAAACGGCATTCACGCACGTGCCCTACAAGGGCATGTCGCACGCCTTGAATGACCTGGCCGGCGGCCGGGTGGATTTCGTGATCGGCAGCTTCGCTTCAACCGCGTCATTGCTCAAGGGCGGCAAGCTGCGCGTGCTGGCCGTGACGTCACCCGAGCGGTCGCAGTTCTATCCCGCGCTGCCCACCATCGGCGAAGGCCAGCCCGGTTATTCGGTGGAGCTGTGGTGGGGCGTGCTGGCGCCGGCGGGCACGCCCGCGCCCTTGGTCGACAAGTTGAACGCCGAGATCCGCGGCATCGTCAACGATCAGAAAATGCGCGCCATGTTCGCCGAGGAAAGCGCGGTGCCTGCCGAACTGACCGTGCCGCAGTTCGCTGCGTTGGTGGAAGCCGATGCCGCCAAGTGGAAGCAGGTGGCTCGCGACCGCAACATCTCCGTCCAGTAAGCAACGTTCCCGCATCCATTCCTCTTTCCCTGAGTGCAAGCATGAGAAGCAAACTGTTCGTACCCGGATCGCGTCCCGAATTGTTCGCCAAAGCCTTGGCGGGCGACGCCGATGCCCTGTCGTTCGACCTGGAGGACGCGGTGGCCCCGACACGCAAGGACGAGGCTCGTGGCTACCTGGCCAGCATGCTGGCCGCACCTGAAGCCGCCGCGTCGGGCAAGACGCTGATCGTGCGTGTCAATGCACTGGATTCGGGACACTTCCATGCGGACGTCCAGGCGGTGGTGCGGCGGGGCCTGCATCTGGTGAACCTGCCCAAAGCAGAGCGCGAGGCCGACGTGGTGGCGGCGGCCAGTGCCATCGAGCAGGCGCGCTGCGCCAACGGCGTGGAAGAACCGGTGGGATTGTTGCTGAACATCGAGTCGCCGCGCGCGCTGCGTCAAGCCGCCTGCCTGGCGGCGGCGCATCCCTCCGTGGTCGGCTTGCAACTGGGTTTGGGTGATTTGTTTGAGCCGGCCGGAATCGGCCGGCGGGAGCCCGCCGCCGTGCAGCAGGCGATGTTCGCGCTGCGCATGGCGGCAGCCGAGGCCGGCGTGTTCGCCTATGACTCCGCTTTCGCCAACATCGAGGACGAGGCCGGCTACCGTGCCGAGGCCGAACTGGCGCGCGCACTGGGCTATATCGGAAAAAGCTGCATCCACCCGCGTCAGGTGCCGCTGGCCAATGCAGCGTTCCGTCCGACCGATGATGAAATCGCGCACGCGGGCCGCGTGGTGCAGGCCGCGCGAGAGGCTTGCGCGAAAGGCGTGGCGGCGTTCGTGGTGGACGGGCGCATGATCGATGGCCCGTTCCTGCGCCGCGCCGAGGCGGTGTTGCGCGCGGCCGCCGGGTTGGGGCTGGTGCAAATCACGGAGGCGCAATGATGGCGGCGTTGGAATCAACGGGCGGGCCATTGGCGGGCGTGCGGGTGCTGGACCTTAGCGCCTACATCGCCGGTCCCTATGGTTGCGCATTGTTGGCGGACCAAGGGGCCGACGTGGTGAAGGTGGAGCCGCCCAGCGGCGACAACCTACGCAAATATCCGTCAACGCTGGAAGCTGAAAGCCGGGCCTTCTTGGGGGTGAACCGTGGCAAGCGCGGGCTGGTGCTGGACTTGAAGAAGCCGCAAGCGCTGGCCGTGCTGCATGAACTGGCGCGTCAGGCGGACGTGTTGGTGCACAACTTCCGGCCCAGCGTGCCGGCGCGGCTGGGTATCTCTTACGAGCAGTTGGCCGAGATCAACCCTCGGTTGATCTATTGCGCGGTCACGGGCTACGGTGAAACCGGCCCCTTGAAGGACAAGGCGGGATACGACCAGGTGCTGCAAACGATGACGGGCATGTGCGCGTTGCAGGGCAAGGCTGAAGGTCCGCCGGAAGTCCTGTATGGGTCGGTGGTGGATTACTACGCCTCGTCCATGGTGGCGGCTGGTGTCGCGTCGGCGCTGTATGAACGGGAACGCAGCGGGCGCGGCCAGTTCGTGGGGGTGTCGCTGCTGCGCAGCGCGCTGGCGCTGCAATCGGCCAGGCTGGTCTGGGCCGAAGGCGAGCCGCGCCATGTCGGGCGCGACATGCGCTCGGGCGGCATCACGGGCATTCATCCCACCGGCGAAGGCTATCTGTACATCTCGGCCAACACGCCGCATTTCTGGCAGGCGCTGTGCGCCAAGACCGGGCTGCACGAATTGGCGGCCAACGAACGCTACGACTCCGTGCGCAAGCGCGCCGAACACTGTGACGAGATCGTGCCGCGGCTGCACGATGCGCTGCGCGCACGCTCGGCGCTGGAATGGGAGGCACTGTTTGGCGAGGAGGTTCCCTGCGCCGCGGCGCGCGGCGTCGAGGACATGTTCGATTTCCCGCAGGTGCAGGCCGAACACATGATCTCGACATTCGAGCATCCCGTGGTGGGCAGCTACCGAGGCTTTGCCCAAGCCATCAAATTCGGCCGCACGCGGCCAGACACGCCTCGCGCGGCGCCCGCCTTTGGCGAACATAGCGAAGCGGTGCTGGCGGAAGTGGGAATACCGGCAAACCGGGTAGAGGAACTACGGCGCCAGGGGGCATTGGGATAAGCGGATGCGATGCGTCCGCTAATCCGCCTGGGCCGGTGCGTCGCTGAGTGCCGCCAGGCATTCTTCAAGCGGCGGGATGCCTTGCGCCAGGGCGTCGACGGCGGCGGCATCCACCTTGGACAGAGGCGGAATCTCGGCCAGCACGCGCACGTTGCCGAAGCGCTCGATGGCCTCTTTGTTGCCGGCCGACAGCGGGCCGCTCATGACGACGCCCAGAACGGGGATGCCGCGGCGTTTCAGCGCTTCCAGGCTTAGCAGGGTGTGGTTGATGGTGCCCAGGCCGCTGCGCGCGGCCAGCACCACCGGCATGTCCAGGCGGGCGATCAAATCGATCATCATGTGCGTGTCGTCGATCGGCACGTACAAGCCGCCCGCGCCTTCCACGATCAGCGGGGCGCGAGTGGTTGGCGGCACGATGGTGGTGGCGTCGACCACGGTGTCTTCCAGCGTGGCGGCCGCCCAAGGCGACAGCGGCGCTTGCAGCACGTAGGCAGGCAGGTGCAGGCGATGGGGCGGCAACTGCGCCAGTTGGGCCACCGTGTCGGTGTCGCCCGGCTCTTCGGATACGCCGGTTTGCACCGGTTTCCAATAATCAGCGTTCCAGGCGCGCGCAAGAATGGCGGACACCAGCGTCTTGCCGATGCCGGTGTCGGTGCCGGTCACGAAAACCCCGGCGGGGCGTTGCGTCGATTTTTTCCACATACCGTAGGCCAGGTGATACGTCACCATGGCTCCTTGTTCGTCAAACGCCGCCAGCACGCGGCGCAGCTCCGCCGCACTGAGCGGCGAGCGCCCGGGCGCGGGCGTGGTGGCGCCGATGCCTTTCAGGCCTTTCAAGAAATGCAGGCCATCAGGATGATTTTGTATCAGCCGTTCGTTGTGCACGCCACCGGCCAGATTGCTCATGGCCGGACGGATGGCGGCGTGCGAGGGATAGCGTGGCGTGGCCGCGACGAGGCCCGCGGCCTGATGCGCTGCCTGCCATTCGCCGAACGTGCCGTCGGCCAGCGTCGCCACGGCAAGGTGGCCCTCCGGCGCCAGCAGCCCGGCCAATCGGCCCAGGCCGGCATTCAAGTCCGTAAACCACTGCACGGCAAGGCTGGAGCAGATCAGATCGTAGGGGCCCGCGAGGACCTCGGGGTATTCGCCGTCCAACACCTGATAGCGGGCTGTTCCGGGTAGCGCGGGGCCGCGTTGCGATGCGGCCAGCATGGCGGGCGAGATGTCCGTGATGGTCCAGTCCGCTGGGCCTAGCCGGCGTGCCAGCGCCTGGGTCAGCAGGCCGGTGCCGCAGCCGATCTCCAGGATACGGGGACGTGATGGCAGCCGCAGCCGGCTGATGTCGTCGGCCAGCCGTTCGGCCGTGATGCGCTGGATGCGCGCGTGATCGTCATAGCGGCGCGCGGCGGCGCCGAAACGGGCGCCGATCTGCTTGTTGTGTTGGGCTTGCGTCATGGTGCGTGTGAACCGGCCCGGCAATCAGGCGGCCCGCGTCAGGCGGGTGATGAATCCGGTGATGTGACGCGCGCACCAGGGCGCGTCCGACACCGGCAACAGATGGCCGCCGTGTTCCCGGTCATGCCGTTCGTCGTCCGGACGTCCGTCAAAGGCGGCTTGCGTCATCGGGGTGGGGACGATCGGGTCGTCCTGGCCCGTCAGGATCAGCAAGGGGACGGGTAGCGCCGCCAGGGCGTCGCGCTGGTCTTCGTCGCGCAGGGCTTGCAAGTCTTGCACCAGCGGTTCCAGCCGGGGGGGACCAAAAGCGGTGGCGTCACCACAGCGCTGGCGGAAGTCCTGCAACACGGCCGTGGGTTCCACTGAAAAACGCTTCAACATCCGGTCCAGCATGCGGCGCGGCACGCCCGCGTCGAAACCGGGGCCAGCGCCAAAGCGGGGAAATCCGTTAAGGGAGACCAGCCCCGTGCAGGCGGGCGGCAAACCGCGCAGCAGGCGCAGCACGCCCATGGAATGGCCGATGGCCACCACTGGCCCGTCGATCTTCGGGATCTGGGCGGGCCCGAAGTAACCGGCGTCGGCGACCGCGTGCGGCCAATCCATCAGTTCTGCCCTGAGCGGCGCCCAGACCGACGCATCGAAGGCCCAGCCGTGAACGAACAGCAGGGTGGGGCGGGCGGCGGTCATGCCAGCACCGCCGCGAAGCCTTCGATCAGTTGCGCCACATCGGCATCGCGGTGCGCGGCGCTGAGCGTCACGCGCAGCCGGCTGGTGCCGGCCGGCACGGTGGGGGGACGGATCGCCACGGCCAGCAGGCCCTGGCGCTCCAGGCCCGCCGCCATGGTCAGCGCGCGGCCTTCATCGCCCACGATGGCCGGCACGATCTGCGTGGATGAGGCGCCGGTATCCAGCCCCAGGTCCTGGAGCGCTGAGCGCAGCCGGTCGCCAGCCGCCGCCAGACGGGCGCGTTCCGCGTTCAGCGTGGGCACCAGGTCCAGCGCGGCATCCATGGCGCCCAGCACGGCAGGCGGTAGCGCCGTGGTGTAGATGAACCCGGAGCAGGTGTTGATCAGGTAGTCGCACATTGCCCGGGAACCCGCCACATAGGCGCCGAATCCGCCCAGCGCCTTGCTGAACGTGCCCATGGCCAGATCGATGCGGCCGGGCGCCAGCCCGGCCAATCCCATGCCGTCCGGGCCAAGCACGCCGGTGGCGTGGGCTTCGTCCAGATAGACAAACGCTTGATAGCGGTCGGCCAGTTCTGCCAGCCGGACGACATCTGTCCGGTCGCCGTCCATGCTGAACACGCTTTCCGTGATGATGAACCGGGAGACGTGGGCGTGGGAATCTGCGTCCGCTTTGGCCTTCAGCAACCGTTCCAGATGCTCCAGATCGTTATGCCGGAAGCGGATCTGCTTGATTCCGGCCGCCTGGCAGCCGTGGTGCAGGCTGGCATGGTTGAGCTTGTCGGCATAAAGCTCGACCGGGCCTTGGGCTGCGGCCGCGCGCAGCAGGGCGGGCAGCACGGCGGCGTTGGCCTGCCAGCCCGAGGCCAGCAGCAGCGCCGCCTCGGTGCCCTTTAACCGGGCAAGCTTGGCTTCCACTTGTTCGTGCAAATCCAGATTGCCGCAGACCAGGCGCGAGGCCTGGGCGCCCGCGCCGTGGCGGGCCGCCCATTCCCGGGCGCGCTCGATCAACAGCGGGTGCTTGGACAAGCCCAGGTAGTCGTTGCTGGAAAAATTCAGCACGGGCGAGCCGTTCAGCACGATCCGGCCGGGCGGTGCGGCCGTGGCGGTGCGCAGGCGACGGCGCACGCGGCGGGAGTCGGCGTCGGCCAACTCGGAAGAAAACAGGGAATCCAGCTTTGACATCAATCGTTCCGGCAGCGGCCGGGCAAGGGTGTACCCGCGCCAGGCCGTAGAATGCGGGCCATTGTAGTGGAGCGGAGTTCAATCATGCAGACACCCGACTGGGTGGCCCAGGGCCAGCCCCATATCTGGCTGCCGTATGCCCAAATGAAGACGGCGACGCCGCCGTTGCCCGTCGTGCGCAGCCAGGGCAGCCGGCTGGAATTGGCCGATGGGCGCAGCCTGATTGATGGGGTCGCATCCTGGTGGACGGCCTGCCACGGTTACAACCATCCGCATATCGCCCAGGCGGTACGCGCGCAGTTGGACGCCATGCCGCATGTGATGTTTGGCGGTCTGACCCATGAACCCGCGCTGACCCTGGCACGCCGGCTGGCCGGTCAGCTCGGGCCGGGGCTGGACCGGGTGTTCTATACCGATTCGGGGTCCGTGGCGGTGGAAGTCGCCATGAAGATGGCCGTGCAGTTCTGGTTGAACCAGGGCGAACGCGGCCGCAGCCGGTTCCTGGCGTTTCGCGGCGGCTATCACGGCGACACCTTCGGCACCATGGCGGTGTGCGACCCGGACGAGGGCATGCACAGCCTGTATCGGGGCATGCTGGCCGAGCACGATATCGTGGATCTGCCGCGCGACGAGGCCGGGATGGCCGCGCTGGATCAATTCCTGGAGACCCGGGGACCCCAATTGGCCGGGATCCTGGTGGAACCGCTGGTGCAGGGCGCGGGTGGCATGCTGCTGCATGATCCGGAAGTGCTGCGCCGCCTGCGGCGGTTGGCAGACCGGCACGGCCTGTTGCTGATCTTCGACGAGATCTTCACCGGGTTCGGGCGGACGGGGACGATGTTCGCGTTCGAGCAGGCCGGCATCCGGCCCGACATCATCACCCTGTCCAAGGCGTTGACGGGCGGCACGCTGCCTTTGGCCGCCACGGTGGCCAGCAATCGGGTGTTCGACGCCTTCTGGTCGGACAACCCGGCGCACGCGCTGATGCATGGCCCGACCTTCATGGGCAATGCCTTGGCCTGCGCGGCCGCCAATGCGTCGTTGGACTTGTTCCAGAGCGAACCCCGTCTGGCGCAGGCGCAAGCCCTGTCGGCGGCCCTGGCCACGGGCCTGGAACCCTGCCGTGAATTGCCCTGGGTGCGCGATGTGCGGGTGCTGGGCGCGATTGGCGTGGTGGAACTGGAGGGTATCGCCGACCGCGAAGGCCTGAAGCGCCGCCTGGTTCAGGCAGGGGTGTGGGTGCGTCCGTTCGGCAACGTGGTGTACCTGACGCCCGCGTTGACGATCGCCGATGACGAATTGGCCACGTTGATGGGTGCCGTGGTGGACGTGCTGCGCCAGCAACGTCCCTGATCCGCTCCGCCGCCTGATCCGCTTGCCACCTTGCGCATGGGGTGGAAGGCGCCTTGATCCAGATCAAGGCGCCTAGCCGAGGCGCTGGTTACCATCGGCGCATGCGAGCAAAATCGATCTTCGCCGTCCCGGCCTCCCTGCCCGATGCCGACCGTCAGCAGCGCCGCCATGCGCTGGTGCGCCTGTCGCTGGCGTGGCTGGCGATGATGCAGGTCATGATGTTCGCGTGGCCCGGCTATCTGCGGCACGACAGCATGCCCGTTGACGCATTGGAAACGCTGGACTGGGCCATCGTGCTGATGAACTGGGCCAGCTTCGCGTTGACGATCCCCGTGGTGCTGTATTCGGCCTGGCCCATCTGGCGCCATGCCGGCGACAACCTGCGTCATGGCCGTGCCGGCATGGACGTGCCGGTGGCGCTGGGCATCGTCGCCGCCTTCATCCCCAGCGTTCACGCCACCTGGACCGGCCGTGGCGAAGTCTATTTCGATTCCGTCACGATGTTCGTGGCGTTCCTGTTGACCGCGCGCTATCTGGAGCTTTGCGCCCGCCAGTCCTTCGGCGGGGCGTCGGGCGGCGTGCGGCACCAGCGGGTAGAGGCTCAGCGCCTGGAGCTTGGCGCCCGCGCCGACCGCCTGGCGTCACGCTTCGTCCTGGCGCAAGTGGCCCTGGCGCTGGCGGCAGGGGCGGCATGGGCGTACATCGACCCCGCGCACAGCATCTCCGTCATGGTGGCGCTACTGGTGATGAGCTGTCCTTGCGCCATGTCGATGGCGGTGCCCACGGCCATGGCGTCGGCGCATTCGGCGTTGGCGGCCCAGCCCGCCATGCCGGATGCCGCGCTGGACGAATTACTGCGGCAGGCCCGTCACAAGGCCCGCCAGAACCTCAACGGGTCGCTGATCTGGCACCTGCTCATGACGCCCCTGGCGCTGGTGGGCTGGGTCACGCCATGGCTGGCCGCGATCACCATGCTGGTGTCGTCGCTGGCGGTGGCCTATAACTCCTGGCGCCTCTGCCGCCGGGACTGGTCCGGCGAAGGCGTGCCGTCCGGCGCGCTCGAGGCTGCGCAATGACCATCCTGTACTTGCTGTTGCCCGTGTCCCTGCTGTTCGTGCTGGCCATCGGCATATCGCTGTGGTGGGCCGTATTCAATGGCCAGTACGACGATACCGACGACGCGGGCACGGCCATCCTGCGCGACGACGACAGCGGGCCAGCCAGCCGCGGTTGAGCGCTGGCATACACCGGAGGCCTCCGTGGCACCCTCTGCCGGTGCTGACGTCTTGCGTCGTTTTCGATTAAGAAAATTCTCAAAGTTCATGTTGTTCCGTTGCGCTCGCGCCGCGTTCCCGACCGGCGCGTCGGTAGCTTGATCCATATCAACGCCGACTTGTGTGACTAGTCCCATCATCTGAGCCTGGAGCTATTTGTTACTTTGGGGGAAGGGTGATGAACGATTGCGCCGCAATCGCAAGCAAGGCCGATACCTTCAACTACAAGATCGTGAGGCAGTTCGCGCTCATGACGGTGGTTTGGGGCATTGTCGGCATGGCTGTGGGCGTTTTTATCGCCGCGCAGCTGATTTGGCCTCAGTTGAACTTTGATACCGCATGGCTCAGCTACGGGCGTCTGCGCCCGCTGCATACCAACGCGGTGATCTTCGCCTTTGGCGGTAGCGCACTATTCACAACGTCGTACTACGTCGTTCAGCGCACCTGTCAGGCGCGTCTGTTCTGTGGCCCGTTGGCCGCCTTCACGTTCTGGGGCTGGCAGATCGTCATCGTCGCCGCGGCGATCACGTTGCCGATGGGGTTCACCAGCAGCAAGGAATACGCTGAACTGGAATGGCCCATCGACATCCTGATCACGCTGGTCTGGGTGGCCTACGCCATCGTGTTCTTCGGCACGATCATCAAGCGCCGGTCCAAGCACATCTACGTGGCCAACTGGTTCTTTGGCTCGTACATCCTGACCATCGCCCTCCTGCACATCTTCAACAACATCGAAATGCCGGTGTCGATGTGGAAGTCGTACTCGGCCTACGCCGGTGTGCAAGACGCCATGGTGCAGTGGTGGTACGGCCACAACGCGGTGGGCTTCTTCCTGACCACCAGCTTCCTGGGCATGATGTATTACTTCGTGCCCAAGCAGGCCGGCCGTCCGATCTATTCGTACCGCTTGTCCATCGTCCACTTCTGGGCGCTGGCCTTCACGTACATGTGGGCGGGCCCGCACCACCTGCTGTATACCTCGCTGCCGGACTGGACCCAGTCGCTGGGCATGACGTTCTCGCTGATTCTGCTGGCACCCTCGTGGGGCGGCATGATCAACGGCATCATGACCCTGCAAGGCGCCTGGCACAAGCTGCGCACCGATCCGATCCTGAAGTTCATGGTGACGGCGCTGTCGTTCTACGGCATGTCGACCTTCGAAGGCTCGATGATGTCGATCCGCACGGTCAACGCGCTGTCGCACTACACGGACTGGACCATCGGCCACGTGCACTCCGGTGCGCTGGGCTGGGTCGCCATGATTTCCTTCGGTTCCCTGTACTACCTGATCCCGCGCTTGTACGGCCGCGAAAAGATGCACAGCGTGAAGGCAATCGAACTGCACTTCTGGATCGCGACCATTGGCGTGGTGCTGTACATCGCCGCCATGTGGATTGCCGGGGTGCAACAGGGCCTGATGTGGCGCGACACGGCCTCCGACGGCACGTTGGTCTACAGCTTCGTCGAAGAACTGAAGACGCGCGTCCCGTACTACCTGATCCGTTTGCTCGGCGGCGCGTTGTTCCTGTCTGGTGTGTTTGTCATGGCCTGGAACGTGTGGATGACGGTGCGCGGCGCGCAACCGGTCAACCCCGCCATTCCGCAAGACGATCCCCATGCTGCTCGCCCGCCGGTCGCCGTGACCGCCGCGCCGGCTACTGTTTGACGAGGACATCATGGCCAACAAGAAACCTGGCTTCTTTTCTCACCAGACGCTTGAGAAGAACATCGGCTGGATGATCATCGCCAGCATCCTGGTGGTGTCCTTCGCGGGCCTGGTCCAGATCGTTCCGCTGTTCTTCCAGCACAGCACGACGCAACCCGTTGCGGGCGTCGAGCCCTACAGCCCGCTGCGGCTGATGGGCCGTGACGTGTACATCCGTGAAGGCTGCGTGGGCTGTCACTCGCAGCAGGTGCGTGTGCTGGCTGCCGAAGTGCAGCGTTACGGTTCGTACTCGACGGCAGCGGAATCGGTCTTCGACCACCCGTTCCTGTGGGGTTCCAAGCGCACCGGGCCTGACCTGGCCCGTGTCGGTGAACGCTACTCGGATGATTGGCATCGCATCCACTTGCGCGATCCGCGCAAGGTGGTGCCCGAGTCGAACATGCCCGCCTATCCGTGGCTGGAGAAGACGGTCATCACCGGCCAGAACGTGGCCGAACGCATGCGCGCCCTGCGAGTCTTGGGTGTGCCATACACCGATGCCGACATCGCCGCTGCGCCGAAGGCCATCGAAGGCAAGACGGAAGAGGACGCGCTGGTTGCCTACCTGCAAGACCTGGGCGTAGGCGTGCGCAAGGCGCAGATCAAGCAAGCCGAGGAAGCCAAGAAGGCTGAGGACGCGAAGAAGGCCGAAGCAGCCAAAAAGGCTGCTCAAGCCTCCGTGCCGTCCGCAGAGCAACCTGCCGCGCAAGCGGCAACGGGAGGCTGATCATGGTGGGCTACCTGAGCGCAATCGTTACGGCCATTTCGATGGCAACCTTTTTCGGCATTGTCTGGTGGGCCTGCTCGCGCGGCCGCCAGAGCGCCAACCGCGAATCGGCCATGCTGCCGTTCGCCTTGCCCGATGAGTTCAATCAGGCACAACAAGATGGAGCGAATCGGTCATGAGCGATTTCGTTAATGGCTTCTGGGGGATTTTCATCTCGGTCGTCGCCGTGGGCGGTGTGGTCTGGTGCCTGTGGCTGCTGTACACGCAGCGCCGCTGGCTCAGCACCAAGCCGGCCAGCGGACAGGTCGAAGATACCGGCCACGTGTGGGATGGCGACCTGACCGAGCTTAACAACCCTGTTCCCACATGGTGGACCTGGATGTATCTGCTGGCGTGCGTGTTCGCGCTGGGATACCTGTTCTTCATGCCGGGGCTGGGTTCGTACAAGGGCCAGTTGGGCTATAGCAGCACCGAGGAAGTTGCGCGCCACCAGGCCAAGATGGCCGAGGCCGTGCGTCCGATCTATGCGCGCTTTGAAACCATGACGGTGCCGCAAGTGGCGGGGGATCCCAGCGCCCGGGAAATGGGGCAACGGTTGTTCTTGAACACCTGCGCGCAGTGCCACGGATCGGATGCGAAGGGTGGTCCCAGCTTTCCGAACCTGACCGATGGCGATTGGCTGTATGGCGGTTCGCCGGAAGTCATCATGGAAACCATCACGAAAGGACGCCATGGCGTGATGCCGCCCTGGAAAGCCGCAATTGATGCCAAGACGGCAGGCGACATCGCGCAGTACGTGCGTTCGTTGTCGGGTCTGACGTCGGATGACATTCGTGTGTTCCGCGGCAAGCGCGAGTTCGCGAACTTCTGCGTGGCCTGTCACGGCGTGGATGGAAAGGGCAACCAGCTATTGGGTGCGCCCAACCTGACGGACGACGTCTGGCTGTACGGCAGTTCCGAGGCATCGATTGTCAAAACGATCCTGGACGGGCGTGACAACCGCATGCCGGCGCACGAACACATCCTGAGCCCCGAGCAGATCAAGATCCTGACGGCCTGGGTATGGGGTCTGTCGAACAAGCCGGAAGCCGCCGCGCAAGCAGCGGCCACGACGGCGGGGAATCCGCCCGCCGTCAGCACGGCGGCCAAGTAAGCCGGCCAGCGGTGTTTAGGTGGGGGGCGCAGCATGCGGCCCCCACATCATTGGACTTAATGTACGGAGCAGCAAATGGAAGATGGGTCAACCGCAAGCGTCGGCACTTCGCCCGGCGGGGACCCGCCACCCTGGCGGCCGCACACTCGGCCGCCGCGCCCCGGGCAGGAAACGCTGGAGCAAACCCTGGCGGGCGTGCGCAGCAAGATCTATCCGCGATCCGTCAGTGGCGTCTTTGCCCGTTGGCGCGTCGCCTTCGTCTTTATCACCCAACTGATCTTCTACGGACTGCCCTGGCTGCAATGGAATGGCCGGCAGGCGGTGCTATTTGATCTGGGCGCACGCAAGTTCTACCTGTTCGGCCTGGTGCTGTGGCCGCAGGACGTGGTGTACCTGGCCGTGCTGCTGGTGATTTCCGCGCTGGCGCTGTTCCTGTTCACGGCGGTGGCGGGGCGGCTGTTCTGCGGCTATGCGTGTCCGCAAACGGTCTACACCGAGATCTTCATGTGGATCGAGCGCAAGGTCGAAGGCGACCGCATCGCACGCATCCGCCTGGACGAATCGCCTTGGACGTGGCGCAAGGCACGTTTGAAGATCACCAAGCATTTCCTGTGGATCGCGCTGGCCTGGTGGACGGGCTCCACGTTCATTGGCTATTTCGCGCCGATCCGGGAATTGGGCCATGAACTGTTCACGTTGCAGCTGGGGCCGTGGCAGTGGTTCTGGATGCTCTTCTATGGCTTTGCCACCTGGGGCAATGCCGGGTTCATGCGTGAATCCGTCTGCAAGTACATGTGCCCCTACGCGCGCTTCCAGAGCGTGATGGTGGACCCCGATACGTTCGTCGTCACCTATGACAAAGTGCGTGGCGATCCGCGCGGGGGGCGTTCGCGCAAGGTGGATCACAAGGCCGCCGGCCTGGGCGACTGCGTGGATTGCAGCTTGTGCGTGCAGGTCTGCCCCACCGGCATCGACATCCGGGAAGGCTTGCAGTACATGTGCATCGGTTGCGGCGCCTGTATTGACGCCTGCGAGCAGGTCATGGACAAGATGCAATACGAGCCCGGCCTGATCCGCTATACGTCGGATCGCGCCATGCAGGAAGGCCTGTCCGGCAAGAGCGCGCGTTCGCACTTGCTACGCCCGCGCGTGCTGGTCTATGGCACGCTGATCTTGATCCTGGTGGCTGCGTTCGTGGCGTCGCTGGCGATGCGCAACCCGTTGCGGGTCGATGTCATCCGAGACCGTGGCGCGTTGGGCAGGGAAGTGGCGGGCGGCCAGATCGAGAACGTCTACCGCTTGCAGATCATCAACACCTCAGACACGGCGATGCGCTTGCAGCTGTCTGCCGATGGCATCCCGGGGCTGGCCGTGATGGCGGGCCAACAGGGGACCGACGTGGTGGACGTGGAGCCCGCTGCCAACAAACTGGTTCCCATGGTGATCCGGGCGCCTGCGGGTGCCGAACCGGGCGCGCACGCCATCACGTTGCGCGCGCGCGGTCACGACGGTGAAAACCGGTCGATCGAGACCGACGAACCCGCCAGCTTCTACGTGCCCGATTGAATAAGCAAAGGACAAACACATGACCATCGCCCAATCCGCCACTCCGGCGCTCAAACCCTGGTATCAAGAACCCTGGCCCTGGATCCTGATGGCTGGCCCGTTCGCGGCCATGGTCGGGTGCTTCATCACCATCTACTTCGCCTACAGCAATTTCGTGCACGAGCCAATCCTGGACGGCGTGGTCAAGCGTGGCCTGGTGATTGAACAGGTAGCGCCGAAGACCGGTGACGGTGCGCCGTCGCAGGGTGCGGGCGCCGCGCGCGCCAACCCCTGACAGGAGGACACAGATGGGCCTGCGTTCATTGATGTGGATTCTGTGGCCGTCATTCCTGGCGGCTGCGATGGGTAGCGTCTTGATATTCGCGCTGATCGACCCGCTGGACGTGGCGATCTTCGGGCATGTCCCCACGGGACGCACGGGCTTCTACACCGTGTCGTTCTTCGTGCTGTGGGTGATGGCCAGCTTGTCCAGCACGTTGACGGCGTACCTGATGCCTAAAGCCGACGAGGACGACGCGCTGTAATGCCGGGGTCTTCCTGCCCGTCCGTAATGGTCACGGCGCGGGCAGGGGTGGCCCGCCTGCGGGCGGGCGCTGCGTCAGACCTTTTTGACGAACTCTGACTTCAGGCTCATCTGGCCGAAGCCGTCGATCTTGCAATCGATGTCGTGGTCACTGTCGACCAGGCGAATGCCTTTGACTTTCGTGCCCATCTTGACCACGCCGCCCGACCCTTTGAGCTTCAGGTCCTTGATGACGGTGATGGTGTCGCCGTCTTGCAGGACATTGCCGGCGGAATCGCGGTAGACGCGGGCCTCGTCATCGGCAGGCGTGGCGTCTTCTGCTGACCATTCATGCGCGCATTCCGGGCAGACGTAGGCGCTGCCGTCTTCATAGGTGAATTCGGATTGGCACTTCGGACAGGCGGGCAATGCACTCACGGGTGGACCTCAGGTAAAACGCGCGGATCGCGCAATGCATGATTGTACGTCGGGATAGACGTTGTTTTGCGCTGAACGTGCCTCTATCTTCATGTATTTTCATGCAGTAAGTCGACAAAATGCTGGCCGGCTGCCGTCAGGGGGCGGTCGCGCGGCACGATGCTGCCAAATGCCGTCAACGACTGCTGAATCTGGTAGGGCAGGATCGCCAGCAGGCCATGGCGGGCATAGCGGCTGGCGACGGATTCCGGAATCACGCCCAGCATCTGCGACTTGATCGCCAGGTTGGTGGTGGTCAGGATGGAGGCGGATTCGATCAGCCCGGCAGGCATGGCTGTGTTGTGTGACCGGAATTCATGTTCGATCACGTCTCGCATCGGACTGCCATGCGGTTGCAGGATCCAGGGGTAGGCCTGCATGGCATCGAAACTGACGCGCCGTTTGCCGGCCAGGGGATGGTCCACGGCGGCGATCACCGACAGCGCTTCGTCGCCGATGGGGCGGAACAGGAAGTTGCGTTCCGGCAGGGTCAGCATGCGGCCGATCACCACATCCAGCTTGCCCTCGTTCAGTTGCGCGATCAGCAGGTCGCTGGTGCCGGTGGAGATCTCCACGGCCAGCAGCGGATACGTCTGCTTCAGGCGCAAGAGGGCATCGGTCAGGTGGCCGGGCGAGGCCGCCATGATGCTGCCGATGAACAGTTTGCCGGCGCTGCCCAGCCGCAGTTCGTCCAGTTCGCGGGCCAGCGACGACACCGTGCCGCGCATGCCTCGGAAATACCCCATGACGCATTCGCCCGCGGGTGTCAGCGTCAGGCCCCGGCCTATGCGCTCAAACAGTGGCTGACCCAGCGCCAATTCCAATTCATGCAGCATCTTGCTGGCGGCCGATTGGGTCATGTTCAGTTGCGTCGCGGCCGCGCGCAGCGTGCCACGGTCGTCGATGGCAAGCAGCAGCACGATCTGCCGCATGCGCAGTCGCGCCAGCAGGGCGGGGACGTTCAGGGTGCGTTCCATGATTGATCGCCTAGGGTGAACGGTTGGTGCAAAAGTTTCATTTTACGGAAACAACGGTTCTTCATAAGATGCCTTCACAACAAATTGCCCGTCAGCGGCAAAGAAGTCATCAAGGAGACAACCATGAAGATCCGCGTATTGGTATTGGCCGCGATGGCGGCGAGTGCCCTGAGTCTGCCCACGCCGGGCCTTGCGCAGGCGCAATCGGCCGATTGGCCCACCAAGCCCCTGCGCCTGCTGGTCGGGTCCGCGCCCGGCGGCGGCACGGACGCCATGGCGCGCGCGGTGGCCGACAGGCTTGGGCCGATGCTCAAGCAGACGGTGGTGGTCGAGAACAAGCCCGGCGCGTCCAATACGCTGGCCGCCGACCTGGCCGCAAAGTCCGCGGACAACCACACCATGGTGATGGGTGTGTCGACCGCGCATGCGATCGCACCGCATCTGCTGAAGCTGGGCTACGACAATGACCGCGACCTGACGCCCGTGGTGTTCGTGGGCGCCGTGCCCAATATCCTGGTGGTCAACAATCAGGTGCCCGCGCAGTCGGTGCAGGAACTGATTGCGCTGTTGAAGCGCAAACCGGGTGAATACAACTTCGCCAGTAGCGGTTCGGGCAGCACCCAGCATATCGCCGCCGAACTGTTCAAGGACGCCACGGGCGTGCAGATGACGCATATCCCGTACCGGGGCAGTGGCCCGGCCATGGTGGACCTGATGGGCGGGCAGGTGCAGATCGCCTTTGAAACCGCGTCGTCCGTCATCCCGCATATCAAAAGCGGCAAGGTGCGCGCGCTGGCCGTGCTGAGCGCCCGTCGCAACGCCCAGTTGCCCGATGTGCCCACGATGGCCGAAGCCGGCGTGCCCGGCGTCGAAATGAGCGCCTGGTACGGCATCTACATGCCCAGCGCCACGCCCGCCGCCATCCAGAAGCGCATCCATGACGACGTCAACCAGATTCTGGCGCTGCCCGAAACGCAGAGCCGTTTGCTGGCCATTGGCGCCGACATCACGCCGATGAGCCAGGAACAGTTCGCGCAGTTCCACAAGGCCGAAAACCAGCGTTACGCCGGCATCATCAAGAAGAACAACATTTCCGTGGAATGACCGCATGAATACGCAGCAGAAACCCGTTATTGCCCTGACCCTGGGCGATCCTGCCGGCATAGGGGCCGAACTGATTGCCCGCCTGCTGGCCCGGCCCGAGGCCTGCCAACTGGCCAACATCGTGCTGGTGGGCGATGCCTGGCTGTGGCAAGAAGGCCAGCGCGTGGCGGGGGTTCAGATTCAGACGCGCACCGTGGATCGCATCGACGCGGTGCGTGAGCGGCCGGATACGGACCTGCCGGCCTGGCTGCCGATGGAGACCGTGCGCCCCGAGCAGGTGGCGGTGGGTCAGCCGCAGGCCGCGGGCGGCGCGTCGGTGTTGCGTGTGCTGGACGCCTGCATGGACGCTGCGCGCAACGGGCATGTCGATGCCATCTGCTTTGCGCCGCTGAACAAGTTCGCCATGAAGCTGGGCGGCCTGAAGCACGACGACGAACTGCACCACTTCGCGCAGTACTTGGGCGTGACCGGCTACTTCTGTGAATTCAATACGTTGGGCGATCTTTGGACGTCGCGGGTGTCCTCGCATATTCCGCTGAAAGACGCCGCGGCGGCGCTGAGCGTTGACGGCATCAAGGCGGCCACGCGGCTGATCTACCGGTCGTTGCAGGCCAACGGCGTGGCCGCGCCGCGGGTGGCCGTGGCCGCCTTCAATCCGCACGGCGGCGACGGCGGCACCTGCGGCCGCGAAGAGGTCGACATCATCGCGCCGGCCGTGCGGCAACTGAACGAGGAAGGGTTGCCCGTGCAGGGACCGTTTCCGGCCGACACCATTTTCCTGAAGGCGCAAGCCGGCGAATTTCAGGCGATCGTCACCATGTATCACGATCAAGGGCAGATCGCGATCAAGCTGCTTGGTTTTTCGCGTGGGGTGACGGTGCAGGGCGGGCTGCCCATTCCCATCACCACGCCGGCTCACGGCACCGCCTACGACATCGCCGGTCAGGGCCGCGCCAACGTGGATGCCACCTGGCAGGCCTTCCTGATTGCGTGCCGCATGGGCGTCTCGCACCGCATCTCCTCTTTCAAGTAGGAATCCGACATGAAGATCAAATCCGTCCGTGCCCGTGTTTTTGAATGGACCGGCAAGACCGTGCCGCCCCAAGGAAATTTCTGCTCCAACGCCATGGACCTGCTGTATTCCAAGCAGGAAACCATGAGTACGTTCCGCTTTCACGGCTGGACCGTCGTCGAAGTGGAAACGGACGACGGCATCGTGGGTCTGGGCAATGTGGCGCTGGCCCCGCGTGTGGCCAAGGCCATCATCGACCAATACTTGGCGCCGCTGGTGGTGGGGCAGGACCCATGGGACTACGAATACCTGTGGCAGCGCATGTACCGGGCGACGCACGCCTGGGGCCGCAAAGGCGTGACGATGGCCGCGATCTCCGGTGTGGACCTGGCTATCTGGGACATCCTGGGCAAGTCGGTGGGCAAGCCGGTCTTCAAACTGCTGGGCGGCCGCACGAAGGAGAAGATTCCCGTTTACTACTCCAAGCTGTACCGCACGGATCTGAAGGCCATGCAGGACGAAGCGCAGACCTATCTGGACCAGGGCTTCACGGCGTTCAAGATGCGCTTTGGCTACGGGCCGGCGCACTTGCAGAAGGGCGTGAGCGAGAACCTGAAGTCGGTGGCGGCGGTGCGCGAAGTCATCGGGTATGACACCGACCTGATGCTGGAATGCTATATGGGCTGGAACCTGGAATACGCCAAGCGCATGCTGCCCAAGCTTGAAAAATATGAACCGCGTTGGTTGGAGGAGCCGGTCATCGCGGACGATATCGACGGCTATGCGGAGCTGAACCAGCTGACGTCGATTCCGATCTCAGGCGGCGAACACGAGTTTTCGCTGTACGGGTTCAAGCAGTTGCTGGACCGCAAGGCGGTGTCGGTGGTGCAGTACGACACGAACCGCGTGGGCGGCATCACGGCGGCGCACAAGATCAACGCCCTGTGCGAGGCCTATAGCGTGCCGGTGGTGCCGCACGCCGGCCAGATGCACAACTACCATCTGACGATGAGCACGCTGGCCTCGCCCATGAGCGAGTATTTCCCGATGTTCGATGTGGAAGTCGGCAATGAGCTCTTCTATTACATCTTCGACGGCGAACCCGTGGCCAAGGAAGGCTTCATCGATCTGGATGACAACAAGCCAGGTCTGGGGCTGACCCTGAAGACCGAGTACCTGAACGATTTCAACATCATTGAGTAAACCCGCCATGACGACAATCCAGGCGCCGCGCTATCGCGGCATTTTCCCGGTGGTGCCCACCCCTTTCACGGAATCGGGCGACCTGGACCTGCCCAGCCAGAAGCGCGCGGTGGACTTCATGATCGATTCGGGCGTGGATGGACTGTGCATCCTGGCCAACTTCTCCGAACAGTTCGTGCTGTCGGACGAGGAACGCGAGGTGCTGGCCCGGACCATCCTGGAGCACGTGGCGGGCCGTGTGCCCGTCATCGTCACGACCACGCACTTCAGCACCCGCATCTGCGCGGCGCGCAGCCGGCGCGCGCAGGAGCTGGGCGCAGCCATGCTGATGATCATGCCGCCTTACCATGGGGCCACGATCCGGGTATCCGACGCGCAGGTCGAGGCTTTTTTCCAGCAGGTGTCGGATGCGGTGGACATTCCCATCATGATCCAGGACGCGCCGGTGGCGGGTACGCCGTTGTCGGCCGCGCTGCTGGCGAAGATGGCGCGCGAGATCCAACACGTGTCTTACTTCAAGATTGAAACCGCGGGCGCGGCCTCCAAGCTGCGCGACCTGATCGCGCTGGGCGGAGATGCCGTGGAAGGCCCTTGGGACGGCGAGGAAGCCATCACCTTGTTGCCCGACCTGGACGCCGGCGCCACGGGCTCGATGACGGGCGGCGGCTTTGCGGACGGGATCCGGCCCATTATCCAGGCGCACCAGGCCGGTCGGCGGGACGAAGCCTATCGCCTGTACGAGCGTTGGCTGCCGCTGATCAACTACGAAAACCGCCAGGGCGGCATCCTGACGGCCAAGGCGCTGATGAAGGCGGGTGGCGTGATCGATTGCGAGGCACCCCGGCATCCGTTCCCGCCCATGCGTGCCGAGGTCCGCCAGGGCCTGCTGGAAACCGCCCGCAGGCTGGACCCCCTGGTCCTGCGCTGGGGCCGGTAATTCTCGAAACCCGAACACAGCGTTCCGCCTGACCGACCAAGCGAGCCCCCGCATGGCGGGTAAAATCCCTGACTATCGATCATGTTGGGGGCTCGCGTGCAGCCGGTTATTTCAGTTCAAGGGTTATCCAAACGGTACGCCTCGGGATTTCAGGCGCTCAAGAGTGTCAACCTGGAAATCCAGCGGGGCGAGATCTTCGCCTTGCTTGGGCCAAACGGCGCGGGCAAGACGACGCTGATCAGCATCATCTGCGGCATCGTCAACCCCAGCGACGGCCGGGTACTGGCCGACGGCCACGATATCGTGTCGGACTTCCGCGCCGCGCGTTCCAAGATCGGCCTGGTGCCGCAAGAGATCTCCACCGACGCCTTTGAAAGCGTGTGGAACACCGTGACGTTCAGCCGTGGTTTGTTCGGCAAGCCGGCCAATCCCGCCTACATCGAAAAGGTGCTGCGCGACTTGTCCCTGTGGGATAAGAAGGACAGCCGCATCATGGCGCTGTCGGGTGGCATGAAGCGCCGCGTCATGATCGCCAAGGCGCTATCGCATGAACCCGCCATTCTGTTCCTGGACGAGCCCACGGCAGGCGTGGACGTGGAGCTGCGCCGTGGCATGTGGGAAATGGTGCGGCGGCTGCGCGAAAGCGGCGTCACCATCATCCTGACCACGCACTACATCGAAGAAGCGCAGGAAATGGCCGACCGCATCGGTGTGATCCGCAAAGGCGAGATCATCCTGGTCGAAGAAAAGGACGCCCTGATGGCCAAGCTGGGCAAGCGCCAACTGAGCCTGACCTTGAAGGCGCCGCTGCCGGGCATCCCGACCGCGCTGGACGCCTATCAGCTGGACCTGTCCGCCGACGGCTATAAGCTGGTTTACACCTACGACAACCAGGGCGGCGGCCAGATGTCGCAGCTGCTGCACGACCTGAGCCGGCTTGAGATCGAATTCACGGATCTGAATTCATCGGAAAGCTCGCTTGAGGATATCTTTGTCAGCCTGGTACACGGTCAATCATGAACTTCTACGCCATCCGCGCTATCTATCTGTTTGAAATGGCCCGTGCCTGGCGCACGTTGATGCAAAGCGTGTTGTCGCCAGTCATTTCCACGTCGCTGTATTTCGTGGTGTTCGGGTCGGCCATCGGTTCGCACATGGTCGAAATCGACGGGGTGAGCTATGGCGCGTTCATCGTGCCCGGCATGATCATGCTGTCGCTGCTGACACAAAGCATCGCCAATGCGTCCTTTGGCATCTACATGCCCCGGTTTTCCGGCACCATCTACGAGATCCACTCGGCGCCGATCTCGTATGTGGAGATCGTCATGGGCTATGTGGGGGCCGCGGCCAGCAAGTCCATCATCCTGGGGCTGATCATGCTGGCTACCGCACGGCTGTTCGTGTCTTTCGAGGTCGCGCACCCGATCTGGATGCTGAGCTTCCTTGTGCTGACGGCCGTCACGTTCAGCCTGTTCGGCTTCATCATCGGCGTCTGGGCCGACGGCTTCGAGAAGTTGCAGATCATCCCGCTGATGATCATCACGCCGCTGACCTTCCTGGGGGGCACCTTCTATTCGATCAAGATGCTGCCGCCGTTCTGGCAAACGGCTACCTTGTTCAATCCGGTGGTGTACCTGGTCAGCGGCTTTCGCTGGGCGTTCTACGGCGTGTCAGACGTCAGCCTGGGCGTCAGCGTTGGCATGACCCTGGTGTTCCTCTTTGCCTGCCTGATCGGGGTGCGCTGGATCTTCAAGACGGGTTACCGCCTGAAGACCTGATCAACCCATGGCCGTGGGCGCGCGGCGGGCCAAGCCGTCGAAGGCATCCAGCAGCCGTTCGCGCCACGCATGGACGGGGTCGTCCTCGGCCAGTAATTCCAGCGGGCTGGTGCAGCGGGCCCACATGAACAGGCCGAAGACCGCGTAGTCGGCGTAGGCGTGCTGCTCACCCGACAGATAGTGCTGTTTGCCCAGCGTCTGACGCAACGGCAGCAGCGCTGCCCGCAGCGCGGTGATCTGCTCGGTGTAGCCCGCCGGCAGGTCTTCCAGCCTGCCAAAGCGCTTTTCTCGCGTGGTCCGGAAGTAGTCCTGGTCCTTCTCGTGGATCAGGCCATGAATGGCGGGCAGCAGCAGGCGAGCCAGAACCGGCACCAGCGTCGTATCGCCCCAGGCATTCGCAAACAGGCTGACCGCGCGACCCCCCGTGCCGCCAAACAGCGATGGCCGTTCAGGAAAGGTGTCTTCCAGGTAGCAGGCGATCTGCCACGAATCACTGACGACATGAGTGCCGTGAACCAGCACGGGAACCAGCTTCTGGCCGGAAAAGTCGATCGCTTCTTTTTCCGTGAAATGCCAGGGCACGGTCGTGGCGGACAGGCCCTTGTGGGCAAGCGCCATGTGTGTTTTCCAGCAGTGCGGGCTGAAACGTAGCGACGAGTCGGCGCCAGCCAGGTCATAGAGGGTGAGATCCGGGGTCAAGATACCGCGCTCCTTGGACGTGCATGTTGGGTGAGAACCGCAGCCAGGATACTGCTTTCTCCGGCGGGACGTGCACCCAGGGGTGAGCGGAGAGCCCAAGAAAAAGCGCCACGTGCCCAAGGGGCGCGTGGCGCAGGCCGGACAATCCCCGGTTCGGCCTTGGGTTATTTCGGAGCGCCCTGGCTCATGTTCATGACCTTCTGCTTCAACTGCGGATTCTGCTGCACGGCCTGGCCGATGCCATTGAATTCTTCGACGGTCAGTCCGTCAGCGCGAACCAATTGCACCATCTTGGCATCCGCTTCCTGGACGACCTTCTGCTTGGCTTCGTCCGACTTCGCGGCGTCGACCTTGGGACGATATTCGTCGACCACGCCGGACACCTTCTGCGATGCAGATGCGAAGCGCTGCAATTGCTGATCAGTGGGCTGTTGAATGGCGGGGGCCATTTGCGGCTGAGCCGGCGGCTGGCTCGCGTTTTGCGCCAAGGCGGGGGCACCGGACAGCGCCGTCGTCAGAATGGCGGCGGATAGGAATGCGTAAGTGGAACGCTGCATGAAACCTCCTTGTTCCGGATGAATGTCCAATCATGATGACAAGCCGCCGCAGGGGGTTCAAGTTTCGCAATGTGTTTTCCTGTGTCGGCAGGCCACCGTAGCGCGCGCCGGCGCAGGAGGGCGGCGCCTGGGGCGCCGCAGAAACGTTTTCGCGCCATTCTGTGACATTGAGAGATCGTTTGCGCGGCCCGCATTGGCGCTGTCGGGGCCGCGAAACGCGCAGGAATTGCGGGCGGGCGGGTGCAGAGCCCGCCCGCGCGGCCGCTTTAGAGCAGCTCCAACGCGATGGCGGTGGCTTCCCCGCCGCCGATGCACAGCGTGGCCACGCCGCGCTTGCCGTTCGTGGCCTTCAGGGCGCCCAGCAGCGACACCATGATGCGCGCGCCGGATGCGCCGATGGGATGGCCGACCGCGCATGCGCCGCCGTGGATGTTGACCTTGTCACGCGGAATGTCGTGCTCTTTCATGGCCGCCATGGTGACTGCCGCGAAGGCTTCGTTGATCTCGAACAGGTCGACATCCGTGGTCTTCCAACCCACCTTGTCGTACAGCTTCTTGATGGCGCCCACGGGGGCGGTGGTGAACCATTCCGGTTCTTGCGCAAAGCTGGCGTGGCCGACGATCTTCGCGATCGGCTTGCAACCCAGTTTCTTCGCGGTGGATTCCCGCATCAGGATCATCGCGGCGGCGCCGTCGGCATTGCCCGACGAGGATGCCGCCGTGATGGTGCCGTTCGCGGCGAAGGCGGGCTTGAGCGTGGGGATCTTCTCCACGTTGAGCTTTTGCGGGCGCTCGTCGCGGTCAATCACCGTATCGCCCTTCTTGGACTTGATGACGACGGGTACGGTTTCCCATTTCAGGGCGCCATCCTTGGCGGCGGTTTGTGCCCGCGATACGGATTCCACCGCGAACGCATCCTGCTCTTCGCGTGTGAAGCCGTACTTGGCGGCGCAGTCTTCGCCGAACGTGCCCATCGCGCGGCCCACTTGATAAGCGTCTTCCAGACCGTCCAGCATCATGTGGTCGTACATGGTGCCGTGGCCGATGCGGTAGCCGCCACGGGCCTTGGTCAACAGGTAGGGGGCGTTGGTCATGGATTCCATGCCGCCTGCCACGACCACGCCATGCGTGTCGGCAATGATGGCGTCGTGCGCGAGCATGGCGGCTTGCATGCCGGAGCCGCAGACTTTGGATACGGTGATGGCGCCGACAGAGCTGGGGATGCCAGCCTTGATGGACGCCTGACGGGCAGGCGCCTGGCCTTGTCCTGCTTGCAACACGTTGCCCATCAGCACGGCATCGATCTGGTCGGGCTTCAAGCCAGCACGCTCGATGGCGGCGCTGATGGCGGTAGCACCCAACTCATTGGCGGACAGCGTGGAAAACTCGCCCTGGAAGGCAGCAAGCGGTGTGCGGACGGCACTCACGATAACAATATGGTCAGTCATGCGAACTCTCCTATCGATAGGGAACAACCGAAAAAAAGGGGCGCACTTGCGGTGAATTCCCAAGGGCGGCGATGAGTGTCGCCCGTGGCTGCCGCGTGGCTTGTTTGCTGCGTATTGCGATGTCTGGCGCTGCGGGTGGGCGCCTCAATAGCCAAGCTCCAATGCAGTATAGACGTGGCCTTGTCCTATCTGATAACCACAGTGAAACAGGTGTCCCTGCCTGAACTCGGGCGTTGCCGTGCGCACCAGCTGCATCTCCAGGCGCTGGCGGGAAGGGTCAATTCGGGTCAGGGAGACATCGGTGAAATCGAACTCGAAACGGGTCAGCGGATGCATGCATTTGTAGAACGCTTCCTTGGATGAGAAGAGCAGGGTGGTGAACTGCGCGCGCGTCAGCGCGCCGGGATCCATCTTGCGTTCCTCGGGCCGCATGCAGACCGATTCAATCGCTTCGACTTCGCGTTCGTTGGCGATGGCCTCGATGTCGATCCCGATACCGCGCACCTCCCGTTTCCGGCCTATCGCCACGCCCACCAGCCGCCGGCTGTGGCTGATGGATCCGAGATAGCCGTCCGGCCAGATGGGTGACCGGTCTTTGGCCACGCCAACTTGTGTCGATGCCGAACCCAGCGAGGCGAGCAGGGCGGCGGCCAGTTCGCGGCCCGCCTGAAACTCCGCCTGCCTGCGCTTGCCGGGCGGCAGGTCATCGCGCCCCATCTCTTCGGGCGTGATTCGTCGCACTTGCTGGAGTAGGCGCGGTGTTACCGGAAACGGCGCCCAGGGATCCGGCGCCTCGTCTTGGTTCAGGACGGGCTGCCGCATGGAGCGTGTCCGAATCCGGATTTCATCGGGGTCAGCATCAGGCACGGAAAACACCGTTTTTGGGTCGAGAAAAATGGGGATCAATCGTACTGAAAAACAGAGGAATTACCCGTACTCCAGGGGGCGGGAAATTCAATTTCAAACCGCCTGAAAAAGAGCATTCCAGGCGGCAAATGCTTCTTATACACTAGCCGCTCGAAGCCCGTGCAGACAAGATTCGGGCCGCCAAAAACACGCTGCGGATTCCGCTGCGCAACGGCAAAACCGGCACTTACCGGGGAGACAATATGAGTGACTTTCACCTGACATTGCTCGCCTTCAAGGAATCCCCAGCGCCGCAAGTGATATGTAGCGCGCGCAAAATATCGGAATGCAATCACTCCTTCGCAAATTTGTTCGGCTACACGCGCAAGGAGCTGGTGGGTAAATCGATTCTGCAACTGTATCCCTCGTTGTCCGACTTCTATCAGATTGGCCAACGTTGCCTTAGACACCTGGAAAGCAACTGCTACTACGAAGACGAGCGCTTCATGCAGCATCGCAGCCGCGAAGTATTCTGGGCCCGTGCGCGCGGTATCACGCTTACCCCCGAAGATCCGTTCGAGCTCATGATATGGAGCTTCGAACGAATCGCCGAAAACTGTTTGCGCACGGCCAACCTGACCCGCCGGGAACGGGAAATCTCTGCTTATGTTGCCAACGGCCTGAGCTGTAAGGAGATCGCCGTTCGGCTCAATATCTCGTATCGGACGGTGGAGGTTCATCGTGCCCGGCTCATGCGCAAGCTGGACGCGAAAAACACCGCTGAATTGGTATCGAAGATCATCCTGGTCGACAATATTTCCTGAGCTCAACTCCGGTTCACCCGCGTCATTTTCCGAGCATCATTTCGGGCAGTATCGTGACGATGACCGGAAATGCGAACAGGATCAGCGTGGTGACGATTTCCATGATGACGAACCACCAGGCACCGTGAAAGATCTGCGTGAGCGGTGTCTGGCGGTCGATGCCCGCGATGACGAATACATTCAGCCCGACTGGCGGCGTGATCAGGCCGATCTCGCACATCTTCACGGCGAGGATGCCGAACCAGATGGGGTCGAAGCCCAGGGAAACCACCGTGGGAAACATGATCGGCAGCGTAATGACCAACATCGAGAACGCATCCAGGAACATGCCCAGCGGGAAGTAGGCCAGCAACATCAGGCCCACGATCAATAGCGGGGGCACGTCCGACGAGACGATGACTTCGGCGATCTGCTGCGGCACTTGCACCAGGCTCAGGAACAGGCTGAATATGCCTGCTCCCAGCATGGTGAAGAGAATCATGACCGTCGTAGTGATGGCATTGCGCAGGCTTTCGTACAGCTTGCTCTTGAGGTCGCTGCGGGTCTGGCGCGCAAACAGCAGCATGATGAACGCGGCGAACGCGCCCACGGCAGCGGCTTCGGTGGCGGTGACCAAACCCAGGTAGATGCCGCCCAGCACGATGGCGAACAACACCAGCACTTGCCAGCCGTTCTTGATCGAGAAGAGGCGCTCACGCCATGGGCTCTTCGGCAGGACAGCGGCCGACATGCGCGGCGATGTGCAGATCACGCGGATGCCGATGATGAAGATCAGCGCCGACAGCAGGCCAGGCAGCACGCCGGCCACCAGCATCTTTCCGGCGGACACCTCGGTCAGCGCGGCATAGAAGATCAGCAGCACGCTGGGAGGAATCAGCACCCCCAGCACGCCGCCTGCCGCCACCGCCCCGGCCGACAGGCGTGGGTCGTAGCCGGCACGCTTCATCTCGGGGATGGCCACCGCGCCCACGGTTGCGGCGGTGGCCACGCTGGATCCCGATGTGGCGGCGAAGCCTGCGCAGGTCAGCACACTGGCGATGGCCAGCCCGCCAGGCATGTGTCCCACCCATTTGCGTGCCACGTCGAAGAGCCGCTTGCCCACCCCGGCGTGGTGGGCGAAGGCCCCCATCAGGATAAAGAGCGGAATAACGGTCAACAGGTAGGACGCCGACTGGGCGTAGGAATAGGACTTGAGCCGGTTCAAGACAAAGGTGGTGTCTTCAACCATGATCAACCCGACGATGCCCGACAGCGCCAGCGCGGCGAACACGGGCGCACCAAGCAAAAGCAGCACGAAGATCAGGCCGATGGCAATCAGCGTAACGGTAACGGCGTCCATGGAAGGGGTTCCCGGAGGAGATCAGTGAGAGGCCAGCACGGGCGAGGCGGGAGCAACCGCTTCGGTGCGACATAGCGCACAGCCGGCCTGGGCAAGCATTTGCAAGGCGCCGAACCACAAGCCGGCCGCCACGATCACCTTGGTCCACCAGATGGGAACCTCGACATAGCCCCAGCGGAACTCGCGGATCTGGACGGATTCCAGGGCTTCGCCCGTGGCGGGATAGGCCAGCGTGACCAGCACGGCGGCGGCCGCCAGCCAGGCCAGCGCGTCCATCCATTGCGCGACGCGCGGCGGCACGCGCTTGTGCAATAAGGTGACGCGGATGTGGGCGTCGTCCATCTGGGTCCAGCCCAGGCCGAGAAAGACGATGACCACCAGGCTTAACTCCGACATTTCAAACACGCCCGGTATGGAGTGCTGATAGAAGAACCGGACGCAGGCATCCAGTGTGATGGCGAACATCAGGAACAGCAGGAACAGGGTGGCGATGGCGCCGAAGACATTGGAGATGGCGCGCAACGCCGCGCCCAGGCGGGAAGTGTGGTCCATGAGTGTCTGCCTATGACGGCCCGGCGCCGAGGCCGGGCCGTGGGACGGAGGGTCAGGCTTCGGCGGCCAATTCGTCGAAACGCTTCAGCGTGCCTTGCGTGTCGTACTTGCTTATTCCCGCATTGATCAACGCCTGCATCGCCGGACCATCCACCCCTGCGGGCTTGGCGACCCTTTCCTCCCAGCCGTTGGTCTGCGCCGGCTGCACGAGCGCCCGGGCCCGGTCCTTTTCCGATTGAGGCAGCGACGAGAACTTCGCGCCCTCGGCCTTGGCGGTCTTCACGTACTGGCGCGCGGCGGCATCATAGATCTGCGCATACTTGCCGCCATAGATCTCGCTGACGATTTCGTCGCTGACCTGCTTGACCGGATCGGGATAGTTATTCCAGGTGCGGGCATTCAGGATGGTCGCGGCCGGCCCGTGCGGGCCGTCGCCGATATCGGTGAAGTACGGGGCGATCTCGTGCAGCTTGTAAGCCACGGCGGTGATGAAGTCGAAGCCGTAGACGCCATCCAGCACCCCGCGCTCCAGCGCGGTGTAGACCTCGGGCGCGGCCATGGGAACGGCGGTGCCGCCCAAGCGTTCGATGACTTCGTTGGCAGCGCCATAACCACGGATGCGCTTGCCGCGCAGGTCTTCGATGGATCGGATGGGCTGACGGGTGACCAACGGTGCGTAGTACCAGTTGGTCCAATAGAGAACCTTGCTGTTGTAGCGGCGTTCCCATTCGTCGCGCAGTGGCTGGTATTCGGCATAGACGTCACGGCACAGCCATTGCAGCGCGTCCGAACGCTGCATGCGGTAGTACCATTCCAGCCCTCGGGTGACGGGCAGCTGCGACTGGTAGTAGCCCGGAGAGATGAGCGACATTTCCGACGTGCCGTCGCGCACGGCGGACAGGTGTTCGCCGACCTTGTTCAGCGATTGCGCCCAGTATCGGCGGACTTTGACGGCGCCGTTGGTCCGGGTCTCCAGTTGCTTGAGATACCAGTCATCCAGCCGGGACGGTCCCGCGGTCTCGCTGATGTAGCTGTCGAACTTGATCGTGATCGGCTTGGCGGCTGCCGCGGCCCGGCCCGTCCAGATGGCCGGCGCCGAAGCGCTGGCCAGAATGGCCGCCGTCTTGATGAAATCGCGTCTTCTCATGCTCTCCTCCTTGGGGGATTCCGGCGTGTGATTCCGCCGGTGAATGGGCCGGGCATCGAAGCGCCCTAGCCGGTGGATTCAGCGAGCCGCAGCGCTTCTCGCAATGCGGTCTTCAGAATCTTTCCGTAGCTGTTCTTGGGCAGCTCTTCGTGAAAGACGTAGCGTTTGGGCTTCTTGAACGAGGCGATTTCGCTGCGGCACCACGCATCGAGTTCTTCGGGCACAAGCGTCGCGCCAGGGCGGGACACCACGAACGCGACGACTTCTTCGCCCCATTGCGCGCTGGGTGCTCCCACTACCGCGACTTCGCGCACGCCGGGGTGGCGTGCCAGCGTTTCCTCGACTTCCCGGGGGTAGATGTTGGAGCCGCCGGAGATGATCACGTCTTTGCTGCGGTCAGTCAGCGTCAAGAAGCCCGCCTGGTCCAGCCGCCCGATATCGCCCGTGCGCAACCAGCCGTCCACCAGTGTTTCGGCAGTGGCGGGCGCGTTGCGCCAATACCCTTGCATGACGGCGTTGCCACGCACCAGCACCTCGCCTTCGGTACAGAAGGGCACGGATTGCAGAGCGGCGTCGACCACACGCAGTTCCATGCAGCTTTGGGCGGTGCCCACCGATGCCAGGCGTGCCGCGCGTTCAGGATGCGCGGCGTCGGCGATCACTTCGCGTGATAGCGCGGTGATGGTCATGGGGCTTTCGCCCTGGCCGTAGATCTGCACGAAGCGTTGTCCCAACACGGTCAGCGCTTCTTCCAGGTCGGCGAGATACATCGGGGCGCCGCCGTAGATGATGGTCTTGATGCCACGGCCGTCGCCGCCGCTGGCGCGCGCCTGTTCGACCAGGCGCTTGATCATGGTGGGCGCCGCGAACAGCGACAGGGGGCCGGTCTGCTCGGCCAGCGCCAGAATCTCGGCGGGCTCGAAACCGCGGGACTCGGGCACGATGTGCCGCGCCGCTTTGCGCACGTACAGCACGTGGTAGAGCCCCGCGCCGTGCGACATGGGGGCGGCATACAGCATGCCGTCTCCCGGCTCCACGGTTTCCACGTCCACCGAATAGCACAACCCCATGGCCACGAGGTTCCGGTGGCTGAGCATCACGCCCTTGGGCCGGCCCGTCGTGCCCGAGGTATAGAACAGCCAGGCCAGTGCGTCCGCGGCAAGCGGCGCGGGCGGCGCCCAGGGGCCGGGTGTCTGGCAGGCAGCCGCGTAGTCGGGGCCGTCGATTTCCAGGTGATGACAGCCGGCGGGCAGATATTCCGCCGGCAGGTCATGCAAGCGGTCGGTGAAGAGGACGCTGGCCCCGGCGTTCTCGGCGATCCAACCGACTTCCTTGGCGTGCAGCTTGGGATTGATGGGCACCACCACCGCGCCCAACCACCATGCCGCGTACAGTAATTCCAGATACTCGGCGCGGTTGCGGGCGAACAGGGCCACGCGGTCACCCGCCGCCACGCGGTGTTCGCGATGCAGCCAGTCAGCCAGCGCCGCGGCACGGCGGGCGAAGTCGCGGTAGCTCGCATGCAACCGCAGGCCCGTGAATAGGGCCGGCCGGGACCCGTGCTCCAGGGCGGCGGCCTGCAACCAGTTGGCGATATTCATCGCGCGCTATGCTCGTACGGCTTCAAGTACCGAGGCGTAGTTCGCCACGGCCATGCCACCCATGTTGAATACGAGTCCGAGTTCGGCGCCAGGGCATTGCATGTCGCCGGCTCGGCCCGTGAGCTGGCGGTAGGCCAGGGCATGCATGGATACGCCCGTTGCGCCCACGGGGTGCCCCTTGGCCTTGAGCCCGCCCGACAGATTGACGGGCAGGCCGCCACCGCGCTGCACCGTGCCTTCGTCCAGTACGCGATGACCCTGGCCGGCCGCGGCCAGTCCCATGGCTTCGTAGATCAGCAGTTCGGCGATGGTGAAGCAGTCGTGCACCTCGGCGAAATCCAGGTCTTGCACGGAGATGCCGGCGTCTGCATAGGCGCGCTGCATGGCGCGGTGCGGCCCTTCGAAGGCGAGCAGGTCGCGGCCGTCCAGCGGCAGTATGTCGCTGACGTGCGTGGCAGAGCGAACGCGGACCTGCCGCGCATACCGGGGGGCATGGTGCTCGGAGGTCATGATGACCGCGGCTGCGCCATCGCTGATCGGGGAACAGTCGGTCATGCGCAAGGGCGGCGCGATCATGGGGTTGCGCTCCGACACCGTGTTGCAGAACGCCGCATCCAATTCGCGCCGCAATTGCGCCAGCGGGTTGCGAAGGGCGTTGGCGTGATTTTTCGCGGCGATGGTGGCCATGACGGGCAGGGGGTCGTGATAGCGCGCGGCGTATTCATCGGCCAGTCGGGCGAACTGCTGCGGAAAGCTCAATGCACTTTCAAGCGGATCGTTCTTGTACCCGGCGCAGGCCAGGGCCTCGGTGACTTCGGGCGTGGTGCGCGAGGTCATCTTCTCCACGCCGATCACCAGCACCGTGCGAGCGGCGCCGGACTGGATGGCGCGCAGCCCCGCATGGATGGCTGCGGAGCCGGAAGCACAGGCGTTCTCGCATCGGGTGGCGGGCTTGAAGCGCAAGGCGGGATGCGCCTGATGAACCAGGGATGAGGCGAAAGCGTCGGGCACCAGTCCCGCGTTGAAATGCCCCAGGTACACCGCGTCGATCTCGGCGGGATCGACCCCAGCGTCTTCGATCGCCTCTTTCGCGGCCATCACGATGAGCTGCTCAAGATTCAATGCATCCAACCGGCCAAACGGCGTATGGCCGCTGCCCACGATCGAAACGCCCGTGTCATCGAACATGTGTCTCTCCCCTTGCGCTGCGGTGTGCTTATGCGAACTAAGTGTAGGGCGTTGCAAGTACGTATCTCTATACGTGCATCCACGTATGCGAATACGTAGTTCGGTGCCGTCAGCCTGTCCACGTACGTACTGATTTCAAGGTGGAAATAAGCCAAAAAAATAGATCGAAATTTGGCAGTTTTCTGTCGGGAAAATAACGTGAAGAAGCCCGTATTCAGGGGCTTTCAGAGAAAATGATCAGCATCATTTTTGGGCTGGATTCGCCATCATGAACAACGTATGAATAAGCGAATTTTTGAATCGAATATTGGCCGTGAACGTACGTGTTCGGCGCCGTGAGGTATCTGGAAATTTGGAATCATCTGTATAAGAATTCGTCGACGCGAGCACGCTGGCGGCAAGCAATGGATTAGAAGAAATAAGTGCTGCCGCCAAGGTCAGAGTAGTCCTTCAAAGGAAGATAAGATCATGACGAGTTTCGTATCGCTTTTGGTTGGAGACGGGAGTGTTCTGGTTCGTTGCGGCGAAGTGCTGATGGCGAAGGGGCACCGCATACAGGCAGTGATTTCATCGGACTTGATAGTGCGTTCATGGGCTGCCAAGGCAGGCATTCAGCAGTACAGCCTGAGCGATGCGGTCAAGCTTGAGTCCCAGTTCTCGGCCGACATCCTCTTTAGCATCGGGAATTACTCGGTGATCCCCGATTCCCTGCTCAAACGCGCCCGGCGCATGAGCATCAACTATCACTATGGTCCGCTGCCGGAATACTCGGGCCTGCATGTGCCGGCGTGGGCGGTACATGACCGCGCCACTGACTACGCCATTACCTGGCATCGTATTGGCGAGATCATTGACGGCGGCAGCATCTTGAAGCGCATGCCGGTGCCGATCGAATCGACGGATACGGCATTGTCGCTGGGCTTGAAATGCGACGAGACCGCCATTCAGAGTTTTGGCACGCTGGTTGATGACCTGGCTGCCGGTCGTGAACAGGAAACCCCGCAGGACTTGTCCCGCCGCCGCTACTTTTCCCGGCACTCGCAGATTTCGGCCGAAGGCCTGATTGACTGGAACCAGGACGCGGAACAGATTGCCGCGCTGGTACGCGCCACAGACAACGGCCCCTTCAGCAGCCCGTTGGTCTGGCCCAAGGTGCTGATCGACGACCGTATCCTGGCGGTGCGCAAGGCCAGTATTGGCGCCCGTGCCGCCGGCGCCACGCCGGGCGACGTGCTTGCTGTCGACGCCAATGGCGCAAGCATTGCCACCGGCAACCGGGCAATCCGCCTGGAATCCCTATGCACGCTGGAAGGTGCGGATGTTTCGTTGGCCGACCTGGTGAACGCCGGCAGCTTGCAAGCGGGCGCGAGCCTGGCGTCGGCCGATGAGCCGGCACGCGCGCAAGTCACGGTGGCGGGATCGGCCGCGTCCGAAGCGACGGCATTCTGGCGCGGACAACTGGCTGCCTATCAGCCATATCGCCTGCCGTATTCGCGGCCGGCATCGCCCGAAATCAATACGGCGCCCATTGTGGGCAAGCTGCCCGCCGCGCCCAAGGGACGCGACCAGGAGCAGGCGTTCGTCGAGCAGGCCGTAGGCGGCTTGTGCACATTTCTGGCCCGCGCGTCGGGCGTGACCGACGTACATGTGGCGATCGCGGCAGCGTGCGCGGACGTGGCGCCGGAATACCGCGATGTGTTCTGCGCCTGGACGCCCCTGTTGGTGCAGGTGGACCCGGCTGCGTCCGTGTCCCGGAACCTGGAGATCATCGCCAAGACCCTGCGCGACTCGTGCGCCCACGGTCTGATCCGCCGCGACTTGATCGGCCGCGATGCCGGGCTGGCAGGGCGCTTCCAGCGGGGCGAACTGACGCCGGACGTGCTGGTGTCGAGCAAGGTGCCCGCAAGCTACGCCTCGGACGAAGCGCGCCCCGCGCTGGAGTTCGTCGTATTGCCGGGCAGTGATGCGTTTGAACTGCATTTCAATCCCAGGAAAATCACCCGCCGGACGGCGGCGCAATTGGCCGCGCAATGGGCGGATTGGTGCCGTCGCCTGCCCGATGCCGCCAGTCTGACGCCGGGAGAGCTGGATGCGCTGCCCGCAAGCGAGAAGCAGGCACTGCTGGAGACCTTTAACAACACGGGCAACGAAGCCGCGTTGGGCGCCGTGGTTCATCAACTGTTTGAACAGGCCGCCGCGCAGCATGAGAGCCGGGTGGCATTGCGATGCGCTGACCAGGAAATGTCCTATGGTGAGCTGAACGCCGCCGCCAATCGGCTGGCCAGCGCATTGCGCCAGAAAGGCGTGAAGCGTGGCCAACTGGTGGGCGTTTGCCTGGATCGGTCCATCGATATGGTGGTGGCGCTGCTTGCGGTGCTGAAGTCCGGCGCCGCCTATGTGCCGGTCGACATGGATTTTCCGGCCGAACGGATCCGGCAGATGCTGGAGGCCGCCCAGCCCGCGTTGCTGATCGCACCGCCGGCCGCGCGGACGTCGGGCCTGCGTGCCTGGGCTGACCGCTGTCTGGATATCGACGCGGCGCTGGCGGACGCGGAGGCCGATTCGGCCAATCCGCCGAGTTCGGCTCAGGCCGAAGACTTGGCTTATGTCATCTTCACCTCCGGCTCAACGGGCAAACCCAAAGGCGTGGAAGTCACGCACGGCGCGCTGGGCAATTTCCTCTTGTCCATGCGCACGGAGCCGGGTTGCGATGCCGCGGACAGCCTGTTGGCCGTGACGACCATTTCGTTCGACATTGCCGCGCTGGAGCTGTTCCTGCCGTTGATCAGCGGCGCCAGCGTGGTCATCGCGCGCCAGCAGGAGAGCATGGACGGACAGACGCTGCTGGCGCTGATGCAGCGTCACGCCGTGACGATGATGCAGGCCACGCCCACCACCTGGCAGCTATTGCTGCAATCGGGATGGCAGCAGGGCGCCTCATCGCTCAAGCGCATCCTATGTGGCGGCGAAGCCTTGCCGCGCCAGCTGGCGGACGAGCTGCTGGCCCGGGCCGAGTCGGTTTGGAACATGTACGGTCCAACGGAAACCACCGTGTGGTCCAGCGTGTGGCAGGTGCGTCCGGGCGAAGACATCGTCATCGGCAAACCCATCGCCAACACGCAGTTGTATGTGCTGGACGCGAATCTCTCGTTGGTGCCTGCGGGCTTTCCCGGTGAATTGTGCATCGGCGGCGCGGGCGTGGCGCGCGGCTACCACAAGGACGCGGCGCAGACCCGCGCGCAGTTCGGTCCCAATCCGTTTGCGCCGGGGTCGCTGTACCGCACGGGCGACCTGGCCTGCTTCAAAGAGCCCGGAAAGCTGGTGGTGCTAGGCCGCAACGACGGCCAGATCAAGCTGCGGGGCTTCCGCATTGAACTGGGCGAAGTCGAGGACACGGTGGCCAGCCACGAGGACATCAGCCGCGCCGTGGTGGTGGGCCGCAACGATCAATTGGTTGCCTATTGCCTGCGCAATTCCGCGCCCTCTGGCGCCGTGCAGGACCGCCGCGCTGAAAATACCGCCGTGACCGAGTGGCGCGACGTCTGGGACCGCGCCTACGAACCGGGCGCTGCCGACCCCAGTTTCAACACCGCCGGCTGGTACAACAGCTATGACGGCTTGCCGTTTTCGGCGGACGAGATGCGGGATTGGCAGAAGAGCACCGTGGACCGCATTTTGTCGAACGCGCCCGAGCGTGTTTTCGAGATCGGGTCCGGCACGGGCCTGGTGTTGTTCGGGGTGGCGCCCAAGGTGAGTCAATATCGGGCCATCGACGCCTCCAGCCAAGCGGTGGAAAAAACGAACCGCCATCTTTCGGGCTTGCCGCAGGCCTCTTGCGAACATCGTCTGGCCAGTGATCTGCCCGATGTGGAGCCGGGCAGCTTCGACACCGTGGTCATCAATTCCGTGGCGCAGTATTTCCCCAATGCCGGGTATCTGCTGTCGGTGCTGGACTGGGCGACGAAGGCCGTGACCCAGGGCCGAATCTTCATTGGCGACGTGCGGGATCTGTCGTTGCTGGAGGCCTTCCATGCCGATGTCGCCAACTTCCAAGGTTTGTGCAGCCTGTCTGCCGACGAATTGAACCGTCGTGTTCAGCGTGCGCTGCGGTCTGAGCGCGAGCTGGTGCTGTCGCCCGAGTTTTTCGCCAATCTGCCCACGGCATACCCGCAAATCACCCGGGTTGAAGTGGCGTTGCGCGATGGCGGCTACGTCAATGAAATGACGCGCTTCCGTTATGACGTGACACTGCACATCGGCGTGTCCGTGCCTGCCTCTGCGCGCGGCAAGCCGCAGGCCATGGCGGCGCAGGATTGGAAGAAGGACCGGCTTGACCTGCCGGCGCTGGCCAAGCGCTTGGCCAAGGGAGACAAGCAGCTGACCGTTGCCAATATTCCCAACGGCCGGTTGGCGGATGTGCAGCAGCGGGTGGGGCATGTGCTGAGCGTCAAGCCAGCGGCGGGCCCTGGTCAGTGGGTGGACCCGCGCGACCTGAAGCAAGCGGCCGAGGCGGCGGGCTACCAGATGCGGATGCTGCCCAGCCGCGAACGCGATATCTGGGCGTTCGACGCGGTGTTCTGGAAGCCGGGCGCGCAGCCAGATTTCACCTGGCAGGCCGCAAGGCCCATGGACCGCGACGCGCTGTCGCAGTTCGCCAACCAGCCCACCGCCGGGGCGCCGCCGCGGCCGGTCTTGCAACGAGTGCTGCGGCCATGGCTGGAAACGCGCTTGCCCGGATACATGATCCCGGACTTCTTCGTGGAACTTGACGAGTTTCCGCTGACGCCCAACGGCAAGATAGACCGCAAGGCCTTGCCGGAACCGACCGAGGTGATGCTGGAGCCGGCGGTGCAACCCACCAACGAACTGGAGCAGCAGCTTCAGGCGGTGTGGGCCGACGTGCTGGGGCACGACCGCATCGGCATCAACGACAGTTTCTTCAAGATTGGCGGAAATTCCCTGCGTGTGGTGCGGGTGCAGGCCGAGCTGCAAAAGCTGCTGGGCCGCAATGTGTCGACGTCGACCCTGTACGAGCACTTCACCATCAAGGACCTGGCGGCCTATCTGGCGGGTAACAAGAAGGTCGCGGCGCTTAATACGCCCAAGCGCCGCAATGCGCTGGCCGACGAACCCATTGCCATCGTGTCGATGGCGTGCCGCTTGCCGGGCAACGTGAACAGCGCCGAAGACCTGTGGACCTTGCTGGAGCGGGGCGGCGACGGCATTGTCGAGGTGCCCAAGGAACGCTGGGATGCCGCGGCCATCTATGACGCGGACCCCGACGCGCGCGGCAAGTCCTACTGCATGCGCGGAGGCTTCGTCACGCCGATCGACCTGTTCGACGCGCCGTTCTTCGGCATTTCTCCGCGCGAGGCCCGGGCGCTGGACCCGGCCCAACGCATGATGCTGGAAGTGACCTCAGAGGCGATCGAGCTGGCCGGCTATTCGATGGACCAGCTGCGCGGTAGCCAGACGGGCGTCTTCATCGGCATCGGCAAGGGCTATCACGAGTATGGCCTGGCGCTGGCGGGAGGCCTGGCCGACCTGGATGGCTACGTCGGCACGGGTTCGGCCGGCAGCACCATGTCTGGCCGGGTGTCGTATGTGTTGGGGCTTGAGGGGCCCAGCATGACGGTGGACACGGCGTGCTCGTCGTCGCTGGTCACGACCCACTTGGCGTGCAATGCCTTGCGCCAGGGGGAATGCGACCTGGCGGTGGCGGCTGGCGTGACGCTGATGCTGTCGCCCGACCTGCACGTGGAATTCAGCCGGCTGCGAGGCATGTCGCCGGATGGTCGCTGCAAGTCGTTCTCGTCCAACACCGACGGTACCGGCTGGAGCGAGGGCGCGGCCGTGGTGGTGCTCAAGCGTTTGTCGGACGCGCAGCGAGACGGCGACCCGATCCTGGCCGTGCTGCGCGGCACCGCCGTGAACCATGCCGGCCATAGCGCCAGCCTGACCACGCCCAGCGGCCCCGCGCAACAGCGGGTGATCCGTCAGGCATTGTCCATGTCGGGGCTGAAGCCTGCGGACATCGATTATCTGGAAGCGCACGGCACGGGCACCAAGCTCGGCGACCCGATCGAGGCCAATGGGCTGGCCGACGTTTTCGGGGGCAGCCACACGACGGACAAGCCGCTGTGGGTGGGTTCCGTCAAGTCGAACCTGGGCCACACCCAGGCGGCGGCGGGGTTGGCCGGCGTCATGAAGGCCGTGCTGGCCATGCATCACGACAAGCTGCCCATCACGCTGCATGTGGTCGAACCCACGCCTGCCGTGGATTGGGCGGCAGCCCAGATGGCGCTGGTGCAGCAGGAGCAGCCGTGGCTGCCTGGCGAACGTCCGCGTCGGGCAGGCGTCAGTTCTTTCGGCATTGGCGGCACGAACGCGCACGTCATCGTGGAAGAGCCGCCCAAATCCACAGCAGCGGTCAAGACCTCCAAGTTGGTCGCGCCGCCCGAGACCCTGCCTTTCGTACTGTCGGGCTTCACCGTGCCTGCGTTGCGCGCACAGGCAGACAAGCTGCACCTGCACATGGGCATGAACATTCAGGACCGCTTCCTGGATGTGGCGTACTCGCTGGCGACCTCCCGCACGCATTTCCGCAAGCGGCTGGTGGTGTTCGCCAAGGGCAAGTCCGATCTTCTGGATTCGCTGGCCGCGTATGGCCGCACCGGTGAGTTGCCGGCGGGCGCCGTCAGCACGGCGGAAGACCGCGACAAGGAATGCCGCCTGGCGTTGCTGTTCACCGGCCAGGGCAGCCAACTGCCCGGCATGGGACATGGTCTGTATCAGTCGAATCCGGTGTTCAAGCAGGCGCTGGACGACATCGCACAGCGTTTCACCTCGTTGGAGAAGCCTTTGCTGGAGGTCATGTTCGCGCAAGCGGGCAGCGCCGACGCCGCATTGCTCAACCGCACCGACTTCACCCAGCCCGCGCTCTTTGCGCTGGAAGTGGCGTTGTGGCGCGTTTGGGAAAGCTGGGGCGTGCAGCCGGACCTGCTGCTGGGACACAGCATCGGCGAGATCGCCGCCGCGCACGTGGCGGGGGTATTCGACCTGGACGATGCTTGCCGGTTGGTCGCCGCACGGGGCCGTCTCATGCAGGCCCTGCCCGCGGGCGGTGGCATGGCCTCGCTTGAAGCCAGCGGCGCCGAAGCCGAGGCCGCGTTGGCGGCGCTGGACCTGGGCGCCAGGGTTTCCCTGGCAGGCCTGAATGCGCCGCAGCAGACGGTGGTGTCGGGCGATATCGAAAGCATCGAGCGTGTGGTGGCGCACTTCAAGACGCTGCAACGCAAGGCCAAGCGACTGGAAGTCTCGCATGCGTTCCACTCTCATCTGCTGGAACCCATGCTGGAGGAGTTCCGCCAGGTGGCCGAATCGCTGAGCTTCGTCGCGCCCAAGCTGATGCTGGTCAGCAGCCTGACCGGCGTGCTGGCCAAGAGCGGCGAGATGACGCAGCCGGAATATTGGGTGCAGCAGGCGCGTCAGGCCGTGCGCTTCAACGCCGGCATGCGCACCCTCTACGAACAGGGCGTCAACACCTTCCTGGAGCTGGGTCCGCAGCCGGTCCTGGCCGGCATGGGCGCGGCTTGCCTGGCTGACGATGGTCCCGTGGCTTGGGTGACGTCCATCAATCCGGCCAAGGATGAGGCCCTGACGATGCAGAAAGGCCTGGCCGAACTGCACGTGCTGGGTGCGCCGGTCAACTGGCGCGGCTTCTTCGCCCCATATGGCGGTGACCGCGTGAAGCTGCCTTGCTATGCGTTCCAGCGTGAACGCTATTGGCTGGAACCCATGCCTACGCGCGCGGTTGGCGCGGGGCTGAATGACGCGGACCACCAATTGTTGGGCGGTGGCGTGCGGATCGCCGGCACCGACTTGACGATGTTCACGACGGTGGTGGCCGATGACGAACCGGCTTGGGTGCAGGAGCACCAAGTGATGGACGCCGTGCTGATGCCCGGCACGGCGTTCTTCGAAGCCATGCGCGCGGCGGGCAAGCACATCAAGGGCCAGTGGGACCTGGCCGACGTGATCATCCTGGCACCCATGGTGCTGACCCCAGGGGCGCCCCTGCGCATGCAGATCACGGTGGGCGCCGAGTCGGCCGGTGTGCGCACGGTGCATGTATACAGTTCGCCCGAATCCGACGAGGATGCGGATTGGCAGTTGCATGCGGAAGGCAAGCTGGTGCCTGCGCAGACCGAGCGCCGCGAGGCGGCGCAACTGCCGCCGCCGGATGGCGACCCCATCGATGTGACCGCGCTTTATCAAGACCTGCACGAGCTGGGCTACGGCTACGGCCCGACCTTCCAGGGCATCACCGCGGCCTGGCATGTGGATGGTGACGTATGGGCGCGTGTGGCGCTGCCGGAGGCTGCCGCCCCGTCGGCTATCCGCTACGGCCTGCATCCCGCGCTGTTGGATTCGTCCATGCATTCGCTGCTGCTGACGCAGCGCTTGAAGGATCAGGTGGGCGACGATGTATTCGTGCCGTTCGAGGCCGAACGCCTGTCGGTCTGGAAGGACGGCTTGGCTGAATTGTGGGTGCGTGTGGCGGAATTTGAGATGGGCGAGGGCGAGTTCTGGGCGTCGCTGGATCTGTATGACGCCACGGGCGAACACGTGGGCCGGCTGCACCGTCTGCATGCCCGCCGAATCGACCGCGCGGCGTTGCGCCGCCTGGCATCCGCCGGGGTGGACCGCTATCTCTTCAGGATGGAGTGGCAGCCGGTTGAGGCGCCCGAGGCCGTGTTCGGCGGTACGTGGGGGCTGATGGGCGGCGCCGACACCGCTTGGGCGGACGAGGTCCGCACGCGCTTGGCACAGGCCGGGGCGCAGATCATCGACATCTCTCAGCTGAACGAGGCGGAAGCCTGCGATGGGGTGATCCAGCTGTGGGGCGCGGACAAGCAAGTGGTGGACCAATCCCACCGCTATGCCTCCGTCGCGTTGCTGCAAGTGCAGGAACTGGCGCTGGCCGGATTCGCCAAACCCATGATCTGGGTGACGCGCGGCGCCGTGGGCACCAGCAGCGATGACCCGGTGGCCGATCTGGGCATCAGTCCCTTGTGGGGGTTGCTGCGCACCGCGCGCAACGAACACCCCGAGCTGAACCTGCGCATCATCGACTTGGGTGAGCACGCGGCGGGGATGGATCCGCTGGCGGCCGCCTTGGCGCTGGAAGGTGAGCCGGAGTGCGCGGTGCGCGGCGGCAAGATCCTGGCGGCGCGGCTGAAGAAGGCGCCGTCGACCGCCGGGCTGGCCTTGCCGGCCGACGGTAATTGGCGCCTGGAAATCGCCACCAAGGGCCGTTTGGACCAGCCCTTGTCGGTGAAGACGGTGGTGGACGAACCGCTGGCTGCGGGCGAGATCCGAGCGGCGGTGAAAGCCACCGGCGTGAATTTCCTGGATGTGCTGAACGCGCTGGGGATGGTGGAGATTCCTGCGCTGGGCCTGGAATTCGCCGGTGTCGTGACCGAAGTGGGCAGCGCCGTGAAGCACCTGAAACCCGGGGATCCGGTGCTGGGCTTGGCGCGCGGTGCGTTCGGCTCGTCCATCGTGGTGGATGCGCGGCAGGTCGTCGCCAAGCCTGAGAACCTGAGTTTCGAGGAAGCCGCCACGATACCCATGACCTTCCTGACGGCGTGGTACGGCCTGCACATACTGGGCAATATGCAGCCCGGTGAGCGCGTGCTGGTGCATGCGGCGGCGGGCGGGGTGGGCATGGCGGCAGTGCAGTTGGCCTTGCTGCACGGTGCGGAGGTCTACGGCACCGCCAGCGAGCCCAAGTGGCCGGCGTTGCGCAAGCTGGGACTGGAGGACAGCCATATCGGTTCTTCGCGCAGCTTGGACTTCGCGCAGGAATTCGCCCAGACAGCACCTGGCCGCAGCTTCGATATCGTGCTCAATTCGCTGGCGCGCGAGTTCATCGATGCAAGCTTCGCCATGCTCAAGCCGGGCGGCCGCTTCCTGGAAATGGGCAAGATCGACCTGCGCGACCAGACCTGGGTCGAGGCCAACCACCCCGGCGTGACCTACCGGGTCTACAACCTGCCGGAAGCGGGCGTCGAAACCATCCAGCAGATGCTGACATCGATTGCCACGCTGTTCGCAGAAGGCAAACTCAAGCCCTTGCCGCTGCGCACATTCCCGCTGGATTGTGCGTCCGACGCCTTGCGGTTCATTGCGCAAGCCCGCCACGTGGGCAAGGTCGTGCTGGTGCCGATGAAGCGCCGCAGCATGGTCGAACCCGATGGCGCGGTGCTGGTCACCGGGGGCTTGGGTGGCTTGGGCCGCTATGTGTCGAAGTGGCTGGTTCAGAACCACCACGTGCGGGATCTTGTGCTGACCTCGCGCAGCGGCATGACGTCGCCCGATGCGGAAAGCTTCGTGGCGGAACTGGCCGAGCTCGGGGCGCGGGCGACGGTGGTGGCGTGCGACGCGGCCGACTATCAAGGCTTGGAATCGGTGGTCGGCGAGTTCAGCGAAGCGCGGCCGCTGCGGGGCGTCGTGCACGCGGCAGGCATTCTGGACGACGGCATGTTGTCGGGCCAGACGCCGGAGCGCTTCGACACGGTCTTCGCACCCAAGGTGGACGGCGCCTGGCACCTGCATCAGCTGACGCAGGACCTGCCGCTGGACTTCTTCGTTCTGTTCTCGTCGATATCGGGCGTGACCGGAGCGCCGGGCCAGGGCAACTATGCCGCCGCCAACACCTTCCTGGACGCATTGGCGCACCATCGCCGGGCCAAGGGCCTGGCGGCGACCTCGGTCGCATGGGGCGCCTGGGACGGGCAGGGCATGGCCTCGCGCCTGAGCGACGCCGACAAGACGCGCTTTAGCCGTCAAGGCATGGAGGCGCTGGGTCCGACCGAGGCGCTGGACCTGTTCGAGTCCGCCGTGATGAGCGACGCCCCGGCAGCCGTGGCGGCAGCGCTGGACCTGGGCCGCCTGCAACGCACGCTGGAGGACAACAACGGCGGCGCGGCGCCGGCCTTGTACCGCGATCTGTTCAGCCGCTCGGCCCGTGCCCGCGGGCAGGGGGCGGGAGGCGGCGGTAGCGGCCTGCGCAAGCTGCTGGTGGAAACCGCGGTGGAACAGCGCGAAGCCGTGGTACTGGAAGCGGTGCGCGCCGAAGTCGCCAAGGCGCTGGAATTCGCGTCGGCGGAAGACGTGGACGTCAGCTTGCCGCTACAGGACATCGGCATCGATTCGCTGACGGCCGTGTTGCTGCGTAACCAGCTTTCAGACATGACGGGCCTGGCCTTGCCCGCCAAGATCGCCTTTGACCATCCCAACCTGCGTGCGCTGAGCCAGTTCCTGCTGGAAAAGCTGACGGAGGCGGGTCTGGAAAGCCAAGAGGCGGCGCCGGTGGAGGGGGCGGCGCCCAAGGATGCGGCAGGCGCCAAGCGCATGGACGACCGGGTGGCCCGACGCGGCTTCCTGGAACCCGACTTGCAGTTCGACAACGTTGCGGCCATGGAAACGGACCCGGAAGCGGTCTTCGTGACCGGGGCCACCGGCTTTGTCGGCGCCTTCCTGCTGCACGAGCTGCTCAGCGCCAATGTCATCGCGTACTGCCTGGTGCGCGCGGACGATGCGGAAAAGGCGATGGCGCGGCAAGTGGAGATCTTGCAGAAGTACGACCTCTGGAAACCCGAATACGCGGCCTTGCTGAACCCGGTCGTCGGCGACCTGACCCAACCCTTGTTCGGCCTGTCTGAACACGAGTTCGACCAGTTGGCCAACCAGGTGGACGCGATCTGCCATTCGGGCGCGCTGGTCGACTGGATGCTGCCGCTGGACAACTACCTGGCGCCCAACGTGGTCGGTACGCACGAGGTGCTGCGGCTAGCTTCGCGTGGGTGCGGCAAGGCGGTGCATTTCGTGTCCACTGCCGCCACGCTGCCCCGTTACCTGGGCTACGAGGTATCCAAGGAAGAGCGTGAGTTCGGCTACCTCAGTTCCAAGTACATGGCCGAGCAGATGGTGGCTGCCGCGCGCAGACGTGGGGCGCGGGCCTCGATCTACCGCTTGCCGTTCGTGGGCGCCAGTTCGGCCAGCGGCCACTTCCGGCTGGACAAGGGCGACTTCCTGCACAACCTGATCTCAGGCTGCATTGCGATGGGGAACTTCCCCTTGCTGGGCTCGGACATCGGCGGCGTGCTGCCGGTGGACTACCTGGCGCGGGTGATCGCCCAGGTGATGACCCGCGATCAGGAGCGGATCGGCAAGGACTACGACTTTGCCAATCCCAATGCGCCAGGGTTCAACAGCTTGGTCCAGCATATCCGCGGCGCGGGCGTGCAGGTCGGCAGCGTGCCTTTCGACCAGTGGAAGGAAGAGGCGCTGGCTTACGCGCAGGCCCATCCCAAGAGTTCGATCGCCCGGATCGCAGCCGTGCTGGATGGCTTGGGCGTGCAGAGCGACCTGGAGCAGATGTTTGATTGCTTCCCCGTGGGCGACGACGTGTTCGGTGGCGCGGTCTACGCCTGCCCGCCGGTGGATGGCAAGCACGTCCAGCCCTACGTGGAAAGAATCGTGGCCGCTTTGCCGGCCAGGCAGCAAGCGCAGGAGATGTCCCCGGTGTCGCAACCGGCTTGAGCGAGTTAGACATGCCGCCTGGCCAGCGCCGTGCAGGCGCTGCCCGCCGGGCGGCATCCTCAGACCCCTTCCCACGATCCGTGGAGGATTTGAATGACTACCCTCGAATTGCAAGAGCATCCGGCAGCCGCGTCATCTGAAGCCCAAGGCACGGGCATTTGGCAAAAGACGGGCACGTTCCTGAATGAAGCGGCGGGTGTCCATGCCCGCCACCTGGTCCGCGTGCTGGACCGCTACACGGTGGACAAGGACGCCGTCGCGTCCCGGCTGCCGCCCAACCGCGCGCTGAACACGTGCTGCTTCTACCCCGAGACCGAGCCCACCCGGGTCATCCCGATGAATGTGGACGCGGATCTGGCGGTGAAACTGCGCCGCGAACTGCGCCTGCAAGCCAAGGTGGCGGGCAGCTTCTCGGATACGTCGGTGGGTACGTACTTTCCCTTGTCGACCATGTTCGAGAACAGCGCCTTGTTCATCCCTTCGGCCAAGCGCTTTTACGACCGCAATCAAGACAAGGTGATGGAGCACTTCCCGTTGGCGGCCACCACCGTGGTCAACGCCTTCGTGGTGCCCAAGGGCAAGAAGCCCTACGGCACGCACTCGGCCAGCGGCATCGCCTTGCAGATTCCGTCGTTGGTCAAGAAGGGGTTGGGCTTTCCCAAGCACTACAAGAGCTTCCACACGGCCCTGACGCCCACGCCGTTGACCCGCCAGCCTTTCGTGATCTTTGAAGATGCCGAGGTCGAAGCGCCCAACCTGAACTTCGTCTACATGAAGATGCTGGATATGGATCTGGACCCAGACGAAAGGGCGGCCATCGACAAGGCCCTGTACCTGTACGCGGAAGGGCTGCTGTCGGAGATCGACCTGCCTACGGTGCGGGACTTCCTGATGGCCAAATACTGGGAAAAGAAGTACGCCGACAAGCCCGCTTCCGGCTGGTTCTGCGATTCCAAGGTGGGACAGGCGCTGTTCTTCGACAACTACCGCGCGCATGCGGACAGCACGTTGCCGCAAGCCACCGAGGACCGCGTCACGATCGACTTCCGCTGCTTCTCCAAAGTGGAGTACCCGGCGGGCATGACGAGCGGGCTGGATTTCATCGTGGATCCCAAAGAGCGCGCCTACCAGACCAAGCGCAAACGCGCCGGCATCGAGTTCCTGCTGACGGCCTTGGGCTATCACGACATCGACGAGTTCTTGCAGATGATCTTTGGCAAGCCCTACGGTCACATCAATCCGTTTGAACTGCTGACCGATTTGCAGTTCGGCGTCTACAACAAGACCCGGCACCACTTGCTGGATCAGAACCTGGACGCCCACTACGAGCGGGTCGAGCGTCTGTACGAACAGATCGAGCGCGACGGCGAATACGTGCTTCCAGAGCGGGCCAAGCAGTGCCTGGCGGCCATGGCGGGGAACTGACCATGACCTCCCCAAGCCAAGATCCGGCCTTTGCCGCCATTCTGGAAAAGTACTTTGCCATTACCCGGGTGCCTTACGACGAATTCACCCGGGCGTTCCTTCGGCGCTGCCAGTCGTTTTCCGTGAAGGTGAACGACGGCGTCTACAAGTACTACCGCCGTGGCGTCGGGCCCACGGTGGTGCTGGCGCATGGCATCCATAGCCATCTGGGCAGCATGGTCCCCATCGCGGAACAACTGCTGGACCTGGGCTATGAAGTGGTGTTGTTCGACGTGCCGGCGCACGGCGAGGCGGCGGGCACGGGCACGGATCCCGTCCAGGTGCGGGACTTCATCCGCAAGGTCTGCGGGCGGCTGGGCAATGTCCATGCCGTCGTCAGCCACTCGCTGGGCGGGCTATGGGCGTTGTCGGCCATGCACCAGGGCTTTCGCGCCGATGCCTTCGTCTCGATCTCCACCCCGTCCACCACGCGGTTCCTGGTCGAGAAGTTCGTCCAGCTCAATCAGCTTGGACACGACGTGGAGACCGCGCTGTGCGACGAGCTGCAACGCCGCTACGGCGCGACCCTGTGGACGGACTATTCGCCGCGGCACATCGCGGGCGGCCTGGATATGCCGGGGCTGGTCATCCACGGTGGCAGCGACGATTTCGTGCCGCCCGCGCATGCGGACGAGCTGCACCGGGCATGGCCGGGTTCCACGCTGGAGATCGTTGATGGTGCGGGCCACTTCGAAATCCTGGGCTTGTCCAAAGTTGGCAGGCGGGTCGGGACGTATTTGCAAGACCTGCGGGAGCACGCCGCTGCGCCAGCGTGACCCCCGGTGCCCCCCGGCGCCTGCGGGGCGGGGCCGGGGCATGCCTTTCACAAGACGCTTTTCACACGACTCGGGATCTCTGATGAAACACGCGACTCAAGTAGAAACACTGCGGAAAATGTTCAAGCTGCGTGAAGTCGACCGCGATGAGGACATGCTGGGCAGGGTGGTGGAAGTCCCTGCGCGCGTGTATATGGACAACGGCATTCTGGAACGCGAACTGGAAACCGCCTTTCACGACTATCCGCTGGTGGTGGGGGCGTCGTCCCAAGTAAGGCAACCAGGCTCCTACCTGCTCAGCCCCTGGGACAAGCTGCCCTTCGTGGTGGTGCGCGACAAGACTGGCGAATTGCGGGCATTCCTGAACGTCTGCCGCCATCGCGGTGCGCGCCTGGTATCCGGCAAGGAAACAGAGCTGAAATTCTTCACCTGTCCTTTTCATGGATGGGTCTACGGCCTGGACGGCGCCTTGAAAGGCGTCACCAAGCCGCACAATTTTCCGGACCTCGACTGCCAGAAGCACAATCTGGTGGAACTGACGGTGACCGAGCACATGGGGCTGGTCTGGCTGCATCCGACGCCGGGGGCGAAGATCGATCTGGCTGCCAGCCTGGGGGCCGAGATGAGTGATGAGATCCAGGGCTTCAAGCTGGATGATTTGAGCTTGCACGGCCGCAAGGTCAGCACCCTGAACGCCAATTGGAAGCTGCTGCTGAAGACGTATCTGGAGCGCTATCACGTGCCGATCCTGCACAAGAACACCATCGCCCCGGTGTTCGAGAAAGGCGTGATCGCGCACTTTGAACATGGCCCGCACATCCGCATCGCGGCGGCCAAGACCAACCTGATGGACGCCGCCAGCCTCGATCCGGAATCGTGGCGCATCCTGGACTACGCTTCGGTGTTCTACACGCTCTTTCCCAATACTTTCCTGATCAACCACGCCAATATTGTGTCGCTGAATTCCTTCTACCCCATTGCGCCAGACAAGACGATCTGGACGCACGACATGCTGTACCGCGAGGCCGATTACGCAGGCGAGGAGGGGCAGGCGACGCTGGCGCAGCGCTTCGGCAATATCGATGCCGTTTTCCACCACGAGGACTTCGGTATCGTGGAAGGCGTGCAGGCCGGCCTGCATAGCGGCGCCAATACGCACCATACGCTGGGCCTGGAAGAAGGGCTGCTGGGCATGTTCCAGCACAACATTGATCGCGTTCTGGTCTGAGGACGTTCCAATGGCCGGTATCGATACCGTCTTTCTGCTGGGCACCGCCGCGATCCTGCTGACCCCGGGCCCGACCAACACGCTGCTGGCGGCGGCAGGCTTGGCGAAGGGCGTACGGCAGGCGGCACCCCTGGTCGGTTTTGAACTGGCGGGCTATTTGACCGGGATCACGGCGTGGGGGCTGTTCCTGGCTTTCGCGCAAACTGCCTACCCTTGGGTGGGCATCGTGGTTCGGGTCGCAAGCAGCGTCTACCTGGCCTATGTCGCGGTCAAGATCTGGTGCGCGGCAGGCGAGCACGCGACAACGCGCAAGGAACCTATCGGCCCTTACGCGCTGTTCATGGCCACATTGCTCAATCCCAAGGCACTGGTGTTTGCCTCGACACTGTTTCCGGCGCATTCGTTTGAGCGCATGCAGACATACCTGGGCTCCATATTGCAATTCGCCTGCCTGCTGGTGCCCATCGCCTTCATCTGGATCAAGTTCGGGGCGGTCCTGGGAGGGCAGCGCTTCAGTTTCATCAACCCGGAAAAGTTGCAGCGTGCCGCGGCTCTGGTGATAGGCGTATTCTCTGTATCGATTGTCGGGTCCGCCGTTCGCTTATCACTGTTACCAGGATGAATCGACGTATGACAACTGAAAACAAGATGCCCGCGCCCGTTGCCTCCAGAAGCCCTCGGAAGAAGCCGTTCGTCGCCAGTCTCATCGGCGGCGCGTTCGGGGTCGCGGGCACCCTGGCGCCCGATCTGACCGCCCGGCTGGTCCAGCGGCTGATCTTCTCGCCGACTCGTCTGAAACCATCGGAGCCGGGACGCGGCATTCTGGCGCAGGCCCGGGTGGATCGGCACACCATTGATGGACAGACGGTCTACCACTACGTTTGGGGCGAGGCCGGGCCGCGCGTGCTGCTGGTGCACGGCTGGGGCGGCGACGCCGCACAGATGACGGCTTACGTTGAACCTTTGCGCCAGCAGGGGTATCAGGTGGTGGCCATCGACATGCCCGCGCATGGAAGATCGTCTGGCAAGCGTGCATCGGTCAGGCATTTTGAGCCCTGCGTCGCCAATGCCGCAGAGGTCTATGGGCCGTTCCAGGGCGTGGTGGCGCATTCCCTGGGCGCGGCTGCCGTGACGTTTGCGATGTCGCGGGGATTCTCCCCCGGGCGCGCGGTCTTCCTGGGCCCTGTCAGCCGTTATGACAGCGTATGGGAATATTCCCGGCGCATGATGAACCTGCCCGCGACCGTCATGCCGCTGGTGGTCAAGCACGCCCAGGGCTGGCTCGGCATTACCTTCCCTGAAATGGAACCGGCGCGGCTGGCGCCCGGAATGTCGGCGCCGCTGCTGATCCTCCATGATCGCGGCGATCGTGAAAGCCCCTACGAAGATGCGACCGTATTGGCGGCGGCGTGGCCGGGCGCCGAACTGGTCTCCACCGAAAAAATGGGACACACGCGCGCGCTGCGCGACCCGGCGCTGGTTGCCCAGGCCGTGGCGTTCCTGGCGAAGTAGTTTCTGGCGCCCTGGCGGCGTTTCTGCCGGGCGCTAGGCCAGCATCATGGCCAGCATCACCAGCGCCAGCAGCAGGACGTACACGCGAGCATGCAGGCGGTCGGGAATGCGGGGGATGAGGGGAGCGGCGATCCAGATGCCCGCCAATGAACCCAGTGCCAATGCGGCAAAGGCCAGCAGGTCCACGTAGCCGACGATCCATGGCGCCAGCGGCGCGGGCAGGTCGCGCGCCGCCGCCAGGTAAGCCAGCGTGCCCACGATCGCCACGGGCAGGGTCAGCGGGTTGGCCATGGCCGCCGCTTTTGTCATGGGCAGGCCGCGACGGCGCAACAGCGGCACCGTCATGACGCTGCCCCCCACACCTAGAAAGGTGGCGATCGCACCGATGGCAACGCCGCCGCCCACCGTCAAACCCGGGCCCAGCGGCTGCACAGCCTGCGCGTCGTTCCGAGCGATGAAGCCCTGGCGCAGCAGGCAATCAAGAATGGTCACGCCCAGATAGGCGATGAAGGCGTAACGCACGAGTTCGCCGCTGGCGTGCCTGGCGGCCAGCGCCCCAAGCAACGCGCCGACGCCGATGAAGGCGGCCAAGGGCCAGATGTGGGCGCGCACGATATTGCCAGCGCGCCGGTGCTTGCGGGTAGCGGCCACGGCACTCACGATCATCACGCAAGTGGACGTGGCCACCGCGATATGCATGGCGGACTGTCCGATCGCGTCCTGGGTGCCGTGCGTGGCAGCCAGCATCCCATACAACACCGGCACCACGACGAACCCGCCGCCAAAGCCGAACAACACCGTGGTCACGCCGCTTAGCGCACCGAACAACGCCAATACCAGATACAACATACCGTTCATCCCGATCCGCAAAGACGCCACGATACGGCGGCTGGCAGTGGCCTACTTTCCAGGATTGGACAATAATGTTCGCGTTTCGGCCAAAAAGGCGCCCGCCGCGTCATGCGCAATACCCATATCGACCGCTACGACGCGCTGGATCGCGCGCTGGTCGCCATCGGCAACGACTACCCGCCTGGCCATCTGCTGCCCGCGCACGCGCATCGCCGCGCTCAACTGCTATATGGCGCCACCGGTGTCATGCACGTGGTGACGCGCGACGGCAATTGGGTGGTGCCGCCGCAACGCGCCGTCTGGATTCCCGCTGGCGTCACGCACCAGGTGCGCATGCTGGGTGTCAGTACCCGCAGCGCCTACATCGAGCCCGGTGCGGCGCGCTTGCGTAGCACGGCGTGCGAAGTGATCGAGGTATCGCCATTGCTGCGGCAGTTATTGATGGATGCCGTGGAGATGCCCGCCGAATATGAATTGGCGGGGCGCGACGGGGCGCTGGCGAACCTGCTGCTGCATGAGGTCGCGCGCGCACCGGTCCTGCCGCTGCACATTCCACTGCCGCGCGACAGGCGTCTGGCACCGCTCTGCCGGGCGTTCATCGCCGCGCCCGATGCCCGCGTGCCGCCGCAGGCCTGGGCCGATCGTCTGCACATGAGCCTGCGCACGTTCAGCCGCTATTTCCACCAGCAGACCGGGATGGCGTTTTCGGCCTGGCGGCAGCGGGCTTGCGTGGTTCTGGCGTTGGCGCGGTTGGCCGCAGGTTCCTCCGTCACCGCGATTGCCCTGGACTTCGGCTACCAGAGCCCGGCGGCCTTCTCCACCATGTTCCGGCGTGTGTTGGGGCGCCCGCCCACGGCGTATTTGCACCAGGATTAGGACACGATGACCAATTTGCATTTGCCGCTTTCCATTGGTATTGCCGGAGCCGGCAGCGCCGGGCTGGCTACGGCGCTGGCGCTGGCGCAGGCCGGCCATCAGGTACATGTCTTTGAAAAGCATCAGGGTTTCACCACGATGGGCGCGGGCCTGCTGCTACAGCCGCCCGGGGTACGCGCACTGCGCACGCTCGGCGTGGACGTGGCCGCGCTGAATGTCGGTGCGCCCATCGACCGCTTGCTGGGCTTGTCGCATCGCGGCTGGCGCATTGTCGATATCGACTACGTAGGCGATGGCGCCCGCGCGGTGACTCGTGCGGCGTTGGGCGGCGTGTTGTTCGATGCCTGCCAGCGTGCAGGGGTCACGTTTTCGTTCGGCTGCCCGGTGCAGGCGTTGGACCGCCAGGATGGCAAGGCGCGCGTGGTGCACGGCGAAGGCAGCGTCCAGGCAGAGTCGACGTTTGACGTGTTCGTGGTGGCCGACGGCGCGGCGTCCCTATTGCGCGAACAGGTCGGGTTGGCCGCCAAGTCCCGTGTTTACCAATGGGGCGCGTTGTGGGGGCAGTTCTGGGTACAGGATTGGGCGGGCGCCACGCAGCTGTTGCAGCGCTTTCGGGGCACGCGCCAGATGATGGGCTTGTTGCCCACCGAGATCGGGCCGCAGGGCGTGCGCTTGTCGCTGTTCTGGAGCATTCGGCATGACGCCTTGCCGGCGTGGCGTGCCGCGCCGATCGGACAATGGAAGGATCAGTTGCTGGCATTGTGGCCTGACGCCGCGCCGGTGCTGGATCAGGTGTCCCGGCATGATGACCTGGCCGTGGCCACCTATCGTCACACATGGCCGCGCGGCCTGGCGACCGGGCCGTATTGCGCTGTGGGGGACGCGGGCCATGCGATGAGCCCGCAACTGGGGTTGGGTACGACATTGGCGGTCTTGGACGCGCTGGCGTTGGCGGCTGCCTTGAGACGGCATGGCGCCGTCGAGGGGCCGGCGCGTTATGCGCGCAGCCGGCTGCTGCCGTCGCGCATGTACCAGACGTTGAGCCGCGCCTTGACGCCTTGTTTCCAGGCGTCGGGCCCGGGGTTATGGCGTGATCTGTTGTTCGGTGGTTCGCTGCTGGTGCCCGGTGTGCGCAGCTTGATGAAGCGCGGGCTGCTGGCGATGCCCGAGGCGGAGGCGGCCCGCCGCCCATAGCCGCGACGCGGCCTGAACGCCGCCAATCAGTGCGGCGTCAGGCCGAATACCAAAGCACTGCGAAGAAATGGCAGACCGTGCCGGCCAGCACGAACAGATGCCAGATGAAATGGCTGTAGCGCCAGCGGTTGTCGAACACGAAAAACACCACGCCGCCTGTGTAAGCCAAGCCGCCCGCCACCAGCCACCACAACCCGCCCGTCGGCACGCGCTCGATCAATGGGTTCGCCGCAATGATCACCAGCCAGCCCATGGCCAGATAGAGCCCGGTGGAAATGGCGGGCCGGTTCAGGCGCTTGCTGGCTTTCAATCCCACGCCCAGCAGCGCCAGCCCCCAGACCAGACCGAACAAGGTCCAGCCCCAGGGCCCGCGCAGCGCACCCAGGGCAAACGGCGTATAGGTGCCCGCGATCAGCAGATAGATGGCTGAATGGTCCAGCACATTGAAAATTTGCTTGGCGCGGCAACGCGGCAGCGCGTGATAGATGGTGGATGCCAGATACAGCAGGCACATCGATGCGGCGAAAACGGCCGCGCCCGCGATGAAAGTGGCATCGCCTTGGCGCACGGCGGCCACGATCAGGAAGGGGGCGGCGGCGACGGCGCCTGCCGCGCCCACGCCATGGCTGATGGTGTTGGCGATTTCTTCGCCCAAGGTCTGGGGTCTGTCGTTAGGAAACATGAATGCGTCTTGTCGTCTTGTCGATACGAGATTTACACCATAGGCGCTTTACGCTGTTGGCTCAAGGGCTGGGCGGCGCGCGGCGGCGCAGATGCGGCAAGGCTTGATTTTCTGCAAATGCAACAAGCGCCGTGAGCAAGGAAATACGCGGCTTGGAAGTTACCCTGTGATACATTTCACGCAGAAACCTACCCGCCCGTAGAAGGCGGCAATTGTTCTTTTCCCGGGTTCGGCGCTGCGATGGCAGGTCCGAGCGTCCGCAACAGACATTTTTAGGGGAGGCACCGATGATTCCGGCAATTGGCCTTATGGTTGGGGCGTACATCGTCACGCGGATGACGGCCATGTTGACCCGTCCCGACTCCAGCAAGGTGGTCAGGGTGTTGTCCATACTGACCATCGCCGTCGCGTTGATGTCCTGTCTGCAATTGTTGACAGGCGGCGTCGGCCCAGCTGCAAGATTTTAAGATCCAGGCGTCCGCGACGTTGCGGGCGCGATGGCCGGCGTGCCGTGGCAAGCGGCCCCGCGGCGTCAAGACGCCGACGCGAAGTCAAGAAGGTTTACTGGCCGAGGCCTAGCAATGGCGCGCAGTTTTACCAGTCTGTTTTTCAAAGCCGCAAAGAAACTAAGCAAGCTTCAGCGCGCGGCCATGCGCATGGCGACCCCCAAGACCGCGGGTAAGCGGGCGGCACCCGTACGCAAGGCGGCCAGGCCCGCGCCGGCGGTCACGGCGCCCCGCCAGCCGGCGGCGCCTGCATTGGGCGGTGGGCGCTGGGAACCATCACGGCGTTTTTCCGACAGCGCGGGGCGTCAGTTGACCTTCGCGCGCTATACCCCGGTTTCCGCTCCACGCTCGGGCATGCCGCTGGTGGTGATGCTGCATGGTTGCCGGCAGACGGCATTGGCGTTTGCGCGCGGCACGCGCATGAACCAATGGGCCGATGCGGGTAGTTTCATGGTGTTGTATCCCCAGCAATCCATGACCCGGCAGGTCCAGCGTTGCTGGCGCTGGTTTCAGCCCGATGCCCTGCATGGCGGTGCCGAGGCGGACCTGATCGCGGCGCTGATCCAATCGGAAGTCGAGCGCCACGGTCTGGACCCGGAACGGGTGTATGTTGCCGGTTTGTCCGCCGGGGCAGGCATGGCGGCGTTGGTGGCGTTGCGGCATCCCTCGATGATCGCCGCGGTGGCCATGCATTCCGGTCCCGTGGTGGGCGACGCCCATAGCGCCGCCGGCGGCATCGGCACCATGCGCCGGGGCAGCCTGAAACCGTTGGTGCCACTATTGGAAAGCGTGTCTGACCCTGCCGTGTTCCAGTTGGGCATGCCGGCCCTGATCCTGCAAGGACAACTGGACCCGGCGGTGGCGCCGCGCAATGCCAAGCAGCTGTTTGAACAGTTCCGCGCCTTGAACGACCTGCGTCCGGAAGACGTGCCGGTCGAGCGTGTGCTGGGCCTGGGCACCGACAAGGCGTACCGCCGGGTCGACCTGCTGCGTGGACGCAAGACCATCCTGCGGCTATGCGAAATCACACGGCTGGAACATGCCTGGAGCGGCGGTGATGCCTCGGTGAAGTACCACGCGCGCGGCGGGCCGGATGCGTCGGCGCTGGTGTGGCGCTTCTTTCAGGGGCTGCGCCGGGCGGGGGCTGGGCAGCCGGACAGGTAGGCGGTATTGTTCGCGAATTGGGAATGGAGTTGTCGAGGCCGGGCCACGGCGAAAGAGGGCGGCGCGGCGGTAAGATCGCCGCATTCCTGGTCCACGCGGAATGCGCGTTCCGCCCAGGCAGGCCTTTTTGGAAATCCTCGCTATGTCCCTCTCTATCTATCAAGCGTCCGTGCCTCTGTTCGTGCGCGGCATGACCGTGCTGGCCGACTTGCTGGAAAAGGCCGCTGCCCACGCCGATGCCGAAGGGCTGGACCCCGCCGCGCTCGTCAACGCGCGCCTGGCGCCGGACATGTATCCCTTGTCTGGCCAGATCCAGCGCGCCAGCGACGCCGCCAAGTTCGCCGTCCAGCGCTTGTCCCAGGGGCAAGCGCCCAAGTTTCCGGACGAAGAGACAACCTTTGCGCAGTTGCAGCAACGCATCGCCGACACCATTGCGTATTTGCAGAGCGTGACGCCGGATCAAGTGGACGGCGCGGAAAGCCGCAAGGTCGTCGTGAACTTCGGTGACTTCAAGCCGGAGTTTCAGGGCGATGACTACTTGCTGACGTTCGCGCTGCCGAATTTCTATTTCCACGTCACGGCCGCCTACGCGATCTTGCGCAACGCGGGCGTGAAAATCGGCAAATTGGACTTCCTGGGCCCGTACACGGGGTAAGCCGCGGGCGAACGAAAAAGGCCCGTGGCGGGACAGGGCGCTTAACCCTCTCCTTCCACGGGCCGTTTTTAGGTGGCGTTCTACTGCTTGGATTTGGCGGCAGCGTCGCCGCAGCCGGTCATGTCGCCCATCTTGGCCATGTTTTGCTGGATTTCCTCGGGCGAGTAGTCGAATTTATGCGTGGCGATGGACCAGCGGTGGCCGAATGGGTCCACGACCTGGCCGTAGCGGTCGCCCCAGAACATGTCCGCCACGGGCATGGTCACGGTGGCGCCGGCGGCCACGGCCTGCTTCATCGCGGCATCCACATCGGTCACGTACAGGTGCAGCGTCACGGGCGAGCCCTTCAGCGCCTTGGCGCCCAGGCTGCCCCATTCGGGGAAGTCGTCCATCAGCATCATCACGGAGTCCCCGATGCGGATGGCGGCATGCATGATCTTGCCACCCGGCCCGGGTAAACGCGCAAGCTCTTCGGCATTGAAGGCTTTCTTGTAGAAGGCGATGGCATCCGAGGCGCCTTCGCACACGATGTGCGCGGTCAGCGTGTGCATGCCGTCGGGGATGGGTTTCTTTGCGGGCGTAGCCATGGTGTTTCTCCAGAATCATTGATAGGGCTGTCGGGGACGGAACGCTGGCACGCAGGGCGACGCAGGCGGTTCCCATTCATACGACGAACGGGCGGTGCCAATTTCGACAAGCCGCCCGCTTTTTCTTTACTTGCCAACCAAGGTTTTGAAGCCGCCTATGCACATGCGCTTGAAATCGAACACGCCTTCGCAAGACATGTTGGCCAGCCTGGGGTCGGCCATGACCTTGGCGTTGATCCGGTCGCGTTCGGCCTTGTTTTCAAACAGAATCCAGGCGAACACGACCGTTTCCCCCTCTTGCGCGCCAGCCGCCGCCGTGAACGAGCCGAAGCCTTCCATGTCGATGTCGTCCGCCACGCATTCGCGGTAGTCCAGCGCGCCGAATTCCAGCCAGATGCCTTTGGCTAGTTCCGCCATTTTCTGATATGCCGGCAGGTTCGCCTGAGGCACGGCGAGGAGGTAACCATCTATGTACTTTTCCATCAAACACTCCTTTGATCCTTGTTGTTCTATCCGGCGCCAGGCATGCCCGCTGGTCACGCTTGACGCCGTCTGGCATCGAAGCCAGCGGATGTCACTTTATCTGGATCGGAGGCACTTTCAGATAGGGATTTGCGACATTCTTGCGGGTGGATTGCGTCAGTCCGCAGGCGTATGCTTAACGCCATGAAAAACGTCGCCTTTCTTCTACCGACGGGAGCCAATATTGCCTCCCTTGAAACCGCGCGCCACGGCTTTCTGGTGGCCAATGAATATCTGGCCGCGCATGGCCGCGAACCGCAGTTTTGGGTGCGCACGCTGGCGCTGACCCGCGAGGTCAGCCTGGACGATGGGCGCATCAAGGTGCAAGCCGATCTGGTGCTGGCCGACGCGCCGGATATCGACATTTGCATCGCGCCGCCTCTGTTGGGCGCCGTGTCCGACGCCGTGTTGTCCAACCGCGAGCTCATTGACTGGTTATCGCGGCACCACCGCGAGGGCGGCGAAGTCGCCAGCCTGTGCATGGGCGCTGCATTGCTGGCGGCGGGTGGGGTGCTGGACGGCCAGCAAGCGGTCGTGCATTGGGTCGCGCAGAACCTGTACGCCAGTTTGTTTCCCAATGTGCAGTGGGTCAGTGACCGGGTCGTCATGGCGGACAACGGCGTCTACACCAGCGGCGGCGCGTTTTCGGCGGCGCATCTGGTGTTGCACCTGATCGAGAAGTACACGGATCGCGACACCGCCATTTGGTGCGCCAAGTATTTCCAGCTGGACTGGAGCCGGCAGAGCCAGCTGCCCTTCGCGGTGTTCATGGGCCAGAAGGCCCATGCCGACGATGCGGTACGGGCGGTGCAGAACGACATCGAAGGCCGCTACACGGAAAAGATCACCGTCGAAGATCTGGCCGATCGCCACGCGATGGGCCGCCGCACACTGGAGCGTCGGTTTCGGCAGGCCACGGGAAACAGCATCGTGGAATACGTGCAGCGGGTCCGCGTGGAGGCTGCGAAGAAGCGGCTGGAGACATCCCGAAAAAGCGTGTCGGAGGTCATGTATGAAGTGGGCTACAACGACACCAAGGCGTTCCGCGATATTTTCAACAAGTACTGCGGCATGTCGCCTGTGGGCTATCGCGAGCGCTATCAGTGAATAAGCGCTGGGGCGTCAGCCCCGGCGCATGAGCGCAGCGCGTCAGCCGCGTTGTTCCGCCGTCGGGACCGAGCCTTGCGGCGCCCGTCCCAGCAACCGCAGGTATTCCGCGTAGCGCTGTCGGTATTCGGTGCTGTTGGTGTCCAGCGTGTCTTGCGTGCGCGAGAGGTCGGCCAGTCCGGACTCACGCCATGCGCGCAGATCGGCTTTGACGTCGGCCTGCGTCATGGTGCTGGGCTTGGGGGGCGGCACATCGGTTTCTTCGGCGGCGAAAGCGTTGCCCGTGCCAAGCACGAGGGCGAGCATTGCGGCGACGGTTGCGAATTTGATGGTCATGTTGAGATCTCCTGTTGACCGCATGGAAGCGGCTGGGTGGAATCGGCGTTGTCCGATCCGTGACGCCATTCTGAACAGGAGAGCCTGACCAGACCGTGACCCGCACCTAACATCTTTGTCAGCTTCGGCGGCGTGCATTTTCAGATGCATGCCGTTTCGTTATTTCCACGTCAGCAAGGCGTCACCCTCAGGTCAGTGTCGGGAATTTAGAGTGTAGGCAGGTCAGCACGGCACGTGCGGGACGACAGCCTGCGCCATGCCGCGTGGCTGCCATGCCGCCCGGCCGCATTCTCTTCACGTCTATCGGGGCGATGCAGCCATGATGTCTTCCACGCAATTCCTGACGCGCCCGCGGTTTATCGCGTCCATGTCCTTCTTCGCGCTGGCGGTCACGGCGGCGGCTTATCTATGGTGGCCGCGCGATACCGGTGCGGCCACTGCTCCCGAACGTCCTGCCGTCCCGGTGCGCATCACGATGGTGGAGCGGCAGGACGAAATGCCAATGCTCTTGCGTTCACCGGGCGATGTCCGTTCGTTGCGCAGCGTCGATGTGCGCACGCAGGTGGATGGCGTGTTGAACGAAATCGCCGCCGAGGAGGGCGCGATGGTACGGGCCGGAGATGTCCTGGCTCGCATCGACCCCCGAATCATCGAATCCGAGTTGGCCCAGGCCCAGGCGCAGCACGGCATGGCGGCCGCGCAGTTGCAGGTGGCACGCCTGGACTTGGCGCGCTATCGCAGCCTGCGCAAGGAAGAGGCCGTTTCCGCGCAGATCCTGGAGCAGCAGGTCGCCCGCGTCAACGAATTGCAGGCCTCCACGCGAAATCTGGAGGCCGCCGTGCAGACGCAGAAGGTATTGCTGTCGCATACAGAGATCCGGTCGCCGCTCAATGGCCGGGTTGGCCTGTTGCGGCTGCATGCGGGCAACGTGCTGCGCTCCGCCGAATCCCAGGTGATGTTCACGATCATGCAGATGGATCCGATCGCGGTCGAGGTATCCGTGCCGCAGTCCCTGCTGCCACGCATTCAGGACGCCTTGTCGGGCATGTCCGATGTTCCCGTGCAGGCCTACGCCAGCGACGGTGGGGCGGTACTGGGTGAGGGCCGGCTGGCGCTCATCGACAATCAGGTCTCCACCGCCAGCGGCACCATCCGCCTGAAAGCACTATTCGATAATCCTGACGGGAGGCTCTGGCCGGGACAGTCTGTGGTGGCGTCGGTGCAATTGCAGATGATGCGTGGCGTGCTTGTCGTGCCCGCGCGGGCATTGCAGCGGGGAGACGGTCGCATGTTCGTGTGGCGGGTGCAGGATGGCACGGCCCAGCCGCAGGACGTGAGCGTGTTGCATCAGACCGATACGCAGGCGGTGGTGTCAGGAGTGGATGAAGGCGCATCGGTCGTCGTGGACGGTGCATCCCGGCTGTATCCGGGGGCACGGGTGCGCACGGAAGGGGCCAGTGGCGGTGACGCGCAGCGACCTGGCGTCGCGATCGCGGGCAAGGTGGTTGCCGATGCAACGCGCTAGTCTTTACGGCTGGTGCATCGCGCACCCGGTGGGCACGGTGCTGTTGACCGTCGCCGTCGTGCTGCTGGGCGCGCTGGCGTATGCCAGGCTACCCGTGGCGCCGCTGCCCGAAGTGGACTTCCCTACCATTCAGGTCGAAGCCCGGCTGCCCGGCGCCAGCGCCCAGACCATGGCCTCGTCCGTCGCCACGCCGCTGGAGGTTCAGTTCAGCGCCATTCCTGGCGTCAGCGAGATGACCTCGTCCAGTTCCATCGGCGCCACCACGCTGACCTTGCAGTTTGTGCTGGACAAGGACATCGACGTGGCGGCCCAGGAACTTCAGGCCGCCATCAATACCGCCGCCGGCCGCCTGCCCGCGGACATGCCCAATCTGCCGACCTGGCGCAAGGTGAATCCGGCGGATAGCCCCATCCTGATTCTTAGCGTGACGTCCGAGACGCTGTCACTGACAGAGCTGAGCGATCACACGGAAACCGTGCTGGCGCGTCAGTTGAGCCAGGTGGAGGGGGTGGGTCAGATTTCGCTGACCGGCCAGCGGCGGCCCGCGATACGCATCCGTGCCAATCCCGAGGCGCTGGCCGCCACGCGCAGCAGCCTGGAAGACGTGCGCAACGCCATTCAGCGCAGCAGCGTGAACCTGCCCAAAGGGGCGTTGTTCAGTGCCGACCGCGTGGCGACGCTGGACGTGAACGATCAATTGTTCGACCCAGCGGACTACGGCGACCTGGTGATCGGCTACCGCGAAGGCCAGCCCGTCTTGCTGAAGGACGTGGCCACCGTGGAACACGGGTCGGAAGATGACTACTCCGGTGTATGGCCCAACGGAAAGCCGGGCGTCGGGGTGATCATCAGGCGTCAGCCCGGGGCCAATATCGTGGCAACGGCAGACCGCATTCTGGAGGCTTTGCCTGCCTTGCAAGCCGCACTGCCGGCGGACGTGGCGGTGGAAATCTATAACGACCGCACGCGCACCATCCGGTCGTCGCTGCATGAGGTGCAGTTGACGCTGGCGGTGGCCATCGTGCTGGTGATCGCCGTGATGGCGGCATTCTTGCGGCAGGTGTCCGCCACCCTGATCGTGTCCGCGGTGCTGGGCGTGTCGCTGGTGGCGACCTTCGCGGTGATGTCGCTGGCCGGATTCAGCCTGAACAACCTGACCTTGGTGGCGATTGTGGTGGCGGTGGGCTTCATCGTGGACGACGCCATCGTGGTCATCGAGAATATCCACCGGCATCTTGAAGCGGGCGCCGGCATGCGCGAAGCGGCGATGAAAGGCACGCGCGAAATCGCGTTCACCGTCATGTCCATCAGCGTGTCGTTGGTGGCGGCCTTTACACCGCTGCTGTTCATGGACGGCATCGTAGGCCGTCTGTTCAGCGAGTTCGCGCTGACGGCCACCGCCGCGATCATGTTGTCCATGGTGGTCTGCCTGACGCTGGCGCCCACGCTGGCCAGTCTCTTCATGAAGCCGCAAGCGCATCCGCCCGGCACGCCTTCGGGCCCGTCCGGCCGCTTGGTGAAGCTATACGAGCGGGCGCTGGACTGGGTGCTGGCTCGTCAGCGCGTGACCTTGCTGGTGTTCCTGGCGACCGTGCTCGCCAGCATTGCCAGCTTCGTCGCCATTCCCAAGGGCTTCTTCCCATTGCAGGACACCGGGTTCATCATCGGCGTGACGCGCGCGGCCTCTGATATCTCGTACGAGGACATGGTGGAAAAGCACAAACGGATCGAGGCCATTGTCCAGGCTGACCCGGATGTCGTGGGCGTCAACCACGCGGTGGGCGGTGCGGCGACGCTCGGCAACGGCCGCCTGTGGCTGGTGCTGAGCGATCCGGATGACCGCGATGCCTCAGCCAGTCAGATCATCGACAGGCTGCGGCCGCAGTTTGCGGAGATTCCCGGCATCCAGGTGTTTCTGCGGGCGGCGCAGGACATCAACATCGGCGCAGGGCAGCCGCGTGCGCAGTATCTGTACGTGATGCGGGCGCAAGACAGCGCGCAATTGGCCGAGTGGGCGGAAAAACTGACGGCCGAACTCCAGCGCGACCCCTTGTTCCGGGATGCCTCGCACGACCTGCAATGGGACGCCCAGATCACCCGTCTGACGATAGACCGGGCCGAGGCGGCGCGCTACGGATTCTCGGCAAGCGATGTGGACAATGCGCTGTACGACGCTTTCGGACAACGCCAGATCAACCAGATCCAGACCGAGACCAATCAGTACTACGTGGTGTTGGAAGTTGACCGGCACCAGCGCGGAACGGCGGACAGCCTGGCGTATTTCCAGCTGCGTTCGCCGCTGACTGGCGACATGGTGCCTTTGCTGAGCTTTGTGCGCATCGAGCCTTCGGTCAGGGGGCCGGCCGTGATCGTGCATGATGCGCTGCTGCCGGCGGTCAACCTGTCGTTCAACCTGGCCCCGGGGGCGCCGCTGGGCGACGCCGTGGACCGGTTGGAGCAGATCCGCGCGAATCTGAACATGCCGGCCAATGTCACCGGCAGCTTCCAAGGTGCGGCCCAGGCGTTCCAGGACTCGCTGGCCAGCCAGCCCTGGCTGATCTTGGCGGCCTTGCTGGCGGTCTACATCATTCTGGGTGTGCTCTACGAGAGCTTCGTCCATCCGTTGACGATCCTCTCCACGTTGCCGTCGGCGGGGCTGGGCGCCATTCTCTTCCTATGGTTGTGGCGTCTGGATTTCTCGGTCATGGCGTTGATCGGGCTGATCCTGCTGATCGGCATCGTCAAGAAGAACGGCATCTTGCTGGTGGACTTTGCGCTGCAAGCCCAGCGTGAACGCGGACTGTCTGCGCAAGAGGCGATCCGGGAAGCCTGCCTGACCCGGTTCCGGCCCATCATCATGACGACACTGGCGGCCGCGCTGGGCGCGGTGCCGCTGATGATGGCCTTTGGCACCGGCGCCGAACTGCGCGAGCCCTTGGGCGTTGCCATCGTGGGGGGGCTGGCCGTCAGCCAGATCCTGACGCTGTTGACCACGCCTGTCGTGTTCCTGGCGTTGAATCGCCTGTTCCTGGAGCGCCGGGCCGCGAGGCCTGCGGAGCCAGAGTTGAAGAAGAGCGGATCGGCATGATGAATCGCATGAAACGGTTGCCGGCCCTGGTCGGATTGATGTTGTTGGCCGCGTGTTCCTCGGTGCCGCCGGAACCCGCAGGGCCGACCCCGGACCAATCGGTGGACGGGCTGCTTGAGCAGTCAGGGATGCCTTTGCGCTGGTGGGAGAGCTTCGAGGATCCCGCGCTGGACCGATTGCTGGGCTTGGCCTTGGCCTCAAACCTGGACCTGGCCACGGCAGCCGAACGCATCCGCGAGCAGCGTGCGCTGCGCCGATTGTCCGGGGCCGCCTTGTTTCCGGTCCTGAACGCGGGGGCCAGCGCGCAGCGGGCCGCGGCAGTCGAACCGGCGTCCTGGGCCGGCCTGGATCTGTCGTGGGAGATCGACCTGTTCGGGCGGTTACGTGCGCTACGCGATGCGTCGCAGGCCGAGTTGCAGGCGACCGTGCAGGATTACCAGGCCTTGCGCTTGAGCTTGATGGCCGAGGTGGCGGTGGCGTATCTGCAATTGCGTCTGGCCGAACAGCAGGCGCTATTGGCGGAAAGCACGGGCGAAGTGCTCAGGCGGACCAGCGCGCTGGTGGATGCGCGCCGGCGCCTGGGCATGGCCAACCGCCTGGATTCCGAGCGCATGATCGCTGAGTATGAATCGACGTATGCGGAAGTGCCACTGGCGCAGCAGCAAGTCACCGCCGCCCGCCATGCGCTGGCCTACCTGCTGGCCACTGACGTGACCGCCATCGACGACGTGCTCGCGCAAGGCCCCGGGCAGCCGCGCGTACCGCATCGCGGCGCGTTGGATGCGTTGCTGGCGATGCCGGTGGATTCGCTGCGTTGGCGGCCCGATGTGCGGGCGGCGGAAAGACGCATGGCGGCCTCCGGCGGCAATCTGGCGGCCGAACGCGCTGCGCGTTTCCCGCAGTTGACCTTGGGTAGTCTGGGCGGCGTCGAGCAGGGGGTCAGCGGCCCCGCCTGGACGCTCAGCATGCAACTGCTGCAACCATTGTTCGACTTCGGCAGAATTCAAGCGCGCATCGATGGCGCGGACGCCAGGCTGGCGCAGAGTCGGTTGGCATACGAATCGGCGCTGAGGCTGGCCGTGCGGCAAAGCCAGACCAGCATTCACGGCTATGGCCAGTCCATGCGCCGCGAAGCACGGCTGGAAGCCGCCGCAAGGGCCGCCGAGCAGGCGGTTACCCTGGCGCGTCGGCAGTACGAGGCGGGCATGGTGTCACTGCTGGAAGTGCTGGACGCGGAACGCAGCGCCTACGATATCCAGCGTTCGCTCTCCAGCGCCAAGATCGATGTCGCCTTGCGCTGGGTGGAGATCTACCAGACGTTGGGGGTCTACAGCGATGTGCCCGTCATCCGGGAGGGATGACGGCGCTGGGTGTTCCGCCTCAGGCGGCCAGCAGGCTGTCGTAGATGTCCAGCGTTTGACCCACGAAACGCTGCACGCCAAATTCAGCCAGGCTTTTCGCGCGCGCTGCGCGACCCATCTCGGGCAAGTGCTGGCGCTGCGGGATGATCCGCGCCAGGCATTGCGCGATGCTGGCCGGCGATCCAGGGTCCACGATCCAGCCGTCGACCTCGTGATCGATGTTCTCGGGCAGCCCTGCATACCGGCTGACCATCACCGGCTTGCCCATCGCCATCATTTCGCGGCAAGCGAAGGAAATGGTCTCGATCCGGGTGGACAGCACAAAGCCGATGTCCAAGGCCGCCACGAATGGCCGTACATCGGATAACTGGCCGGCGTAATAGACCTGGTCGGCCATGCCCAGGTCCAGGATGCGGGCCTGTTGTTCGACGCTGGGTGGGCCGCCCGCCACCGCGACCAGGACCTGCTGGCGCAACGCTTGGGGCAGCAGGGCAACCGCTTCGACCATATGCAGCCAGTTCTTGTACGCGGCCGTGCCCGCGTTGCTGCCGATGACCAACCGGCCTTCGGGACGGACGGGCCAGGCGCTGCGCAGGCGGGCGCTCTCCGTGGCCGCATAGGGCTGAAACCTGTCCGTGTCCACGCCGTTCTTCACGGTCGAGATGGGGCAGTGCGCGTAGGATGATTCTCGCAGTTTGCGCCGCGTGTCTTCGCAGACCGCAATGACATGATCGGTAGCCATGTTCGCCCGCAGGTACGGCCCCAATCCGGAGATCTCGTGGTTGTCGTGCTTGGTGTAGACAATTCGCGGCCGTGGTCCGGCCAGTTTCATCCTGGCCAGCATCACGCAGCGGTGGTCCAGCGAGCCATTCACATGCACGATATCGAATTTCCCTGCCTTCAAGATGCCGGCCAGCCGTGCTACCACCGCAGGCGTATGCCAGAGGCGGCTGGAATAGTTCACTGCAACGGCCTCGCTCAGGCCGGCCTGATGGGATTCCTGGTACAGGCGGCTGGAGGCGGGCGCGGCCAGGACCACCCCATGCTCGTGTCTCAAATGCTGGATCAGGGTGGTGAGATAGGTGGTGTGCCCACCGCCATCGCCCTTGTGATAATTGGTATAGAGAATTTTCATGATCGCGGCGCCGGCACCCGCAAGGCGAATGACGCTTGCTTCAGGGTTCGGATTCCTGGCACTCTAGTCAGGTGCGACTGACCTAAGCGTGACCCGCTACTGACGCGAGAGCGACATGAAACTGACAAAAACCTTGCTGACAAATACGTCAGGTTCGAGTCATGTTCTTGACGGTGTTGCCAGGCTAGAGTCACGGTGCGCCTTCCGTCGGTGGCGGGATGCATGCATCCCGGCAGATTCACCTGGCGGTCGTCGTGTTCAATCAAGACCTACTGAGAAGGCCCTCGGAGAAAATGCGCCTGTTACTTCTGGAAGACGAGCCCAAAACGGCCTCGTACATCAAACGGGGCCTGACCGGTCTGGGGTATACCGTGGACGTGGCCGACGACGGCACCGAAGGCTTGTTTCTGGCGCTGGAACAGGATTACGACGGCATCATCCTGGACGTCATGCTGCCTGGCCACGATGGCTACACGGTCCTGGAACTGCTGCGCGCGCGTAAACAGACACCGGTGCTCATGCTGTCGGCGCGAGGTTCGGTCGATGAGCGGGTGAAAGGGCTGCGCAAAGGCGCCGATGATTACCTGCCCAAGCCGTTCTCGTTCACGGAACTGGTGGCGCGTATTCAGGCGCTGCTGCGCCGTGGCGCAGGCGCGGTCGGAGAATCCACATTGCTGCAAGTGGCGGACTTGCAGGTCGACATGATGGCGCGCAGGGCGATGCGCGGCGGACAGCGCTTGGACCTGACGGCCAAGGAATTCGCGCTGCTCAGCCTGTTGGCCCGGCATGAAGGTGAAATCCTGTCCAAGCTGATGATCGCCGAACAGGTCTGGGACATGAATTTCGATAGTGACGCCAACGTGGTCGAAGTGGCCATGCGGCGCTTGCGGGTCAAGGTTGACGCGCCCTACGAGAGAAAACTGCTGCATACGGTTCGGGGCATGGGCTACCTGCTTGAAAGCCGAGACCTGCCCAGCACGGCGCAAACGGTCGACTGAGTGATGAGAGCCTCCATTTCAACGCGCCTGGCGTTGATGTTCGGTCTGTCAGTGGCGCTGATCGTCTCGGTGTGCGCGGTGTTGCTGCATGGGTCGTTGAAGGAATCCTTGCAGCAGCAGATGCGCAACGAGCTGGAACTGCGCCACTCATTCCTGGATCCCTTGTTGATGTCGCGCGATTCTCGGGAATCCTGGCCAAAAGTCATCCAAAAGCTCAGCGCCCTGGCGCCAGATGACGGCCCCGACGCGCAACATTGGGTCGTCAGCGATGATCCGTATTTCAGCTATGGCGGCGACGCCCCGCCGGGGATCAATTGGAACAGCGTTCCCGATGGCTATTCAACACTGCCAGCCCAACGGAGCTGTTGCCCGCTCAACGTGCTGATCACGACCCTGGAACCATCAGGCACCCGGCCGCAGGTTCGCTTTGTGGTGGCGCTGGACTCCACGCCCTACATGAAGACCCTGGGTGACTTCACCAATACGTTGATCGGCATGTCCGTTGCAGGCACCTTGATCGTCGCGCTGCTGGGTTATTTCATTGCGCGTCTGGGCCTGTTCCCGGTCAGGCGTCTGAGCACGCAGGCGCATGGCCTGGTGCCAGGCGATACCGGCCAACGTCTGGCCACCGCGAACCTGCCGGCTGAAATCAAGGACATGGCGGTCTCCTTCAATGGCGTGTTGGCACGGCAAGAAGTGGCATGGCGCCAGCTTGAGAGTTTCAATGCTGATGTCGCGCACGAGCTGCGCACGCCGCTTACCAATCTGGTGGGCCAGACGCAGTTGGGCTTGGCCGTGGGCAAGGACGTGCATGAATTCAAGGAGTTGCTTCAGTCCAATCTGGAAGAGCTTGAGCGGATGACGTCGATCGTCAACGACATGCTGTTCCTGTCGCATGCGCAAGTCGGCCGGATGACGATGGACTTGAGCGATGTGTCGCTGCGCGAAGAGGCGGCCAAGACGACCGAGTACGTCGAGCCGTTGTTCGGCGACAAGGCATTGACCGTGACGCTTAGCGGCGATGCGCACGCGCTGATTGACCGCCGGCTGTTCCATCGCGCGCTGGCGAATCTGCTGGAGAACGCCGCCTTCCATGCAACGGCGGGCACCGATGTCGCGGTCGTGATGCAGGAACGGACGGGCATGGCGCAAGTGTGCGTTTCCAACGTGGGCGAACCCATCGACGCGGAGCACATCCCGCGTCTGTTTGAACGTTTCTTCAGAGTCGAATCCGCGCGCACGCAAAGCGACAAGCATCATGGCTTGGGCTTGTCCATCGTCAAAGCCATCGCGTCGATTCATCAGGGCGATGTCTTCGTGCGCAGCGAAAACGGCGTCAACACGTTTGGATTCACCATGGCGTGCCGGCCGGGATCGGGCGGGTACCAGGCGTAACCGCGTTGCCTGACGCGGCCATCTTGGAGGCCGCCTGCCCGCCAACGGCGGATGCAGCGCTTGGGATCCACCTTTCGCCACCTGACACATCGTCTGCCTTCACCCCAATACCAATAAGAAACAAACGGGGAAGGCAAGCGACGGCTGCTTTACCAGTAACCGGCGGGGCTGCTTGTTATCAAATCTTGTCGTTGTGTCGTGGAAAAGCTGCGACGACCTAAATGTATCAATTTAATAGTTAATGTGTTTCTTTGTGGGATATCATTCCGTCGCCTGCGGAACTTGAATGGCAACGGGATCAGGCGCCTGCCTGAATGAATAACAGTCTAGTTATAAAAATCCGGTATGAAAACAAGAAACAAGAACGTCCCGAATAACGCGCTACACGATGATATTTCCCCGAACAAGAAACTCCCTGTCATGACGCTGCGCCCGTTGGCGTCGGCGATTGCTCGCAGTGGCGCCCCGGCATGGGCCATTGGCGGGGCGATGTTGCTGGGGTCGGCCTTGGCGCACGCCACGGTGATCGACGAGTACTCGACGCGCAGCGTGCCGAATGAAGTGTTGGACAACAGCGCGATTTATATGTCTGGCGGCACGTTGCTTGCCACGATGGACCATACCTTGTCGCCGCTTCAGCAATTGGTATTCGTGGCTGGCAAAAGCAGTACCGTGGCAGCGTGGGGCGGCAACACATTGACGCTGGGCGGCGGCCTGGATATTCAGGGAATCGCGCATTTCGGCAGCATCGGTAACGAGGGGGACATTCAGCTCGTCTATGGTCCGGTCGTAGTCGGAGCGCAAGCCGAATTACATGTTGACGGCGGCCGAGTAATAAATGCGCCTGGGCAAAATATCCTGGGCGCGATTACCCGTCAGGCGGCGCAAACCTACCTGGGTGCGGAAGGCTCGCTTGATTTCGCGGGTGCGACGGCCTACGTCAAGAATCTTCAGGGTTCGGGAAAGGTCTATGTCGGATTCGGCTCGTCTGAATTCCTGACCGTGGAGCAAGGCAGGTTTTCCGGTGAGATCTGGGGGGGGGACGGTCTGGAGAAGGTCTCGGCTGGAACGCTGGAGCTTTCCGGAAGTACGGCCCAGCCGGGACGTATCACGATCTCGGAGGGGACGGTGCAATTGAGCGGCTCCGGGTCATATGGCAGCCCAGGAAGCGCCGGCAGGGTCGTCAACAATGCTTCGCTCGTGTTGAAGGGTTTCACTGGTGGAATTTCGGGGGATATCTCCGGTACCGGGAGCATTCGCGCCACCGAAGGCACGATCGTCGGGTTGGTGGGCGCGAATACCTACAGTGGCGCCACGACGATCGACATGGATTCGCAGATTATCGTTGCCGGTGACGCACGCGCGATACCGGGTGCCGCAGACGCCCTGGGTACCAGTGCCGTCCTTAACAATGGCCGGCTAGCTTTTCAGCGCGATACAGATACGCGCGTGGGCAACACAATTTCTGGATTGGGCGAGCTTCTTCACAATGGTCAGGGAAAGCTGACGTTGACTGCCAACAATTCGTACGCGGGTGAAACCTCCGTCACGAATGGCGGCACGCTCGAAGTGGGCGATGGCGGAACGTCCGGTACCGTGGGTGCGGGGCGGATCTATTCGGCCGACGGGGGCACGCTGGTGTTCAACCGCAGCGACGATACCGTGGTCGCGAACGTCATAGGGTTTTCAAAAGGCGTGCTGGTAAAGAAAGGAGGCGGCAAGCTGACCTTGACCAGTTCAGTAACGGGTTTTGATTCGCGGGTCAGCGTTGAGAACGGCACGTTGCAGCTTGTCAATCATTTCGCTCCGACCATGATCATGCCGGGGGCGATCAATGTCGCGGCCGGTGCGGAGCTGGGGTTTGAAAACAGTCAGCTCATGCTGCTGTCGGAGAACCTGTCTGGTGAAGGCGTCGTTAGAAAAACCGGATCGGCTAGATGGCAGTACTCAGGTGATGGAACGGCCTTCACGGGCGCCACGGTGATTGAGGCCGGAGAGCTGTTGCTATCGAATGGTGGTTCGCTGGGTGGTGCGGTGACGGTAAAAAGCGGCGCTCGCCTCCAGGGCACGGGCCGTGTTGGCACAACCGACGTCCTTTCTGGCGGCATGCTGGTCAGCTCTGGCTATACCCGGTTGCGAGTGGCGGGTGATTTGTTCCTGAGGGACGGGTCCACGGTGCGCTATTACTTGGGCGATCCTGGTTCGGATGCCGCTACCGCAGGCACCACCGGCGTGACGCGGGTCACGGGCAACCTGGATCTGAACGCCAAGCTTCAGGTGCTGGATAACGCGCAGCCCACGCTGGGGTACTACCGCCTGTTCACCTACGGCGGCACGCTGAGCGGAACGGGTCTGGCGCTGGATCGGATTCCTGCGGGGCATTCGCGCGATCAATTCTCGATCGATACGTCGCGCGCTGGCATCGTGGATCTGCGCGTGGCGCCGGTAGGGGCTGCGCCAGATACCTTGCTGGTATGGAACGGCGGCACGGGGACCTGGGACGGCAATAGTCTGCAATGGCAATCCGAAGGCCAGCCCAACTGGTCAGGCGCCTGGGGTGCCCAGCACGCCGTCTTCAAAGACGCGCCGGGGACCGTTTCCATTCTGGGCCCGCAGGCATTCACCGGCCTGCAATTCGTCACCGACGGTTGGCAGCTTGCGCAGCATGCGGATGGCGGTAGCTTGCAGACGGCCAGCGGTGGCAGCGAACTGCGGGTGCTGGCTGACGTGACCGCGACGGTGGGTGCGCCGATCCAGGGCGCGGGTGCCGTGACCAAGACGGGCGGCGGCACGCTGGTGCTGAATGGCGTGAACGGCTACACCGGCGGCACCCGCTTGTCCGAAGGCGTGTTGAGCGTGTCCCGGGACGACAGCCTGGGCGACAGCGCGGGCGCCGTGGTTTTCAGCGGCGGAACCTTGCGCATCACGGGTGACAGCTTCGCGCAGACCGCTCGCCGGCTGCAATGGAGCGCGCAGGGCGGGGCCTTCGATATTGCATCGACGAGCAATCGCTTCGCGGTCAGCCAGGCACTGTCGGGTGCCGGTGATCTCGTCAAGCTGGGCGCAGGCACGCTGGTGCTGACGGGCGCGAACGCCTATGGCAACACGCGCGTCGATGCCGGCACATTGGTCGGCAATACGGATTCGATTCGCGGCAATTTGCGCAACGACGCTGCGGTCGTGTTCGATCAAACGGCCAATGGCATCTTCGCGGGTGACATCTCCGGCTCGGGTGAGTCCACCAAGACCGGCGCAGGCATGCTGACCTTGACGGGGCATAGTGCGCAGAACTGGCGCGTTGCCGGTGGCACGCTGGCCGCAACGGCCAATGCCATGTCGGGTAATGTGGATCTGGGCGCGGCAGGTTCGCTGCATCTGGATGCACCGCAGTCGTCGACCTTCACCGGTGTGGTGTCGGGCACGGGCGCGCTGGCCAAGAACGGCGCGGGCATGCTGGCGTTGACGGGCGACAGTTCGGGCTTTGCTGGCACGACGACGGTGAATCAGGGCATTCTGTCCGTGGGCACCAACGGGCAAGGCAAGTTGGGTGGGCGGGTCACCGTCGCCCGTGACGCGGTGCTGCAAGGCACCGGCACCGTCGGCACGACCATCGTGCAGTCCGGTGGTGCGATCGCGCCGGGAAATTCCATTGGCACGTTGAACGTGGCCGGCGATCTGACGCTGGACGCCGGATCCGTCTATCGCGTGGAAGCGGATCCGCTGACCAACAACAGCGATCGCATCGCGGTCAGCGGCACGGCCAATCTGGGTGGTTCGGTGGTGCACGTGGGGCCCGATGGCAATCTGGCCGGAGAACGCACGTACACGATCCTGACCGCCAACCGCGTGAATGGCACGTTTGCTTCCGCATCGTCCACGTTCGCCTATCTGGACGCCAACCTGGGCTATGACGCGCAGGCGGTCACGTTGCGGCTGGATCGCAAGGTCGTGCCCGTTGATCCTTCGACGCCCATCGAGCCTTCCGTGCCGACGCGCCCGATGCGTTTCGCAGACGCGGCAGGCACGTTGAATCAGCGCGCCACGGCGAATGCGCTGGACAGCTTGTCCGCAAGCAATCCGCTGTACCAGTACGTGCTGACGCTGCCGGAAGGCGCGCCAGCGGGCGTATTCAATAGCCTGTCGGGTGAGGCACACGCCAGCGTGACGTCTGGCCTGAGCAACCTCAGCGGCCTGTCCCGCAATCTGCCGTTCAAGAGCCTGCGCACGAATCTGGACGCAGGCCAGGAACCGGGCGCTGCAACCGCGCAAGCTGGCGGGATCACGCCGGCTTCCGCGCTGCCTGGCTCCAAGGCACAACCCGCCTGGGCCGAGCTTGTGGGCAATTGGCAGACCTTGAATGGCGACGGCAATGCGTCGCGTGTGGATCAGCGTACCGGCGGTGTGTTCGTCGGCGCCGACCATGCCGTGGGCGCAGGCTGGCGTCTGGGTGGCGCGCTGGGCTATACGGATAGCCGGATTCGCGTCGATGCCAATTCGTCCAAGGCGGATGTGGATAGCTACAGCGCCACGATCTACGGCGGCAAGGCTTTCCTGGCGGGCCCGGGCAAGATCAATCTGCTGGTCGGCGCAGGCTATACGTGGCACAACGTCTCAACGACGCGCAACGTCGCCGTCGCGGGCGCACAGGAAAAACTGACCGCGGATTATGGCGCCAGCACGGGTCAGCTCTTCACTGAACTGGGCTATGCCTTGCCGGTGGCAGAGCGCTCGCAGCTGGAGCCGTTTGCGGGCGTGGCCTGGGCGGATACGCGCACTCGGGGTTTCCAGGAGTCGGGCGGCATCGCGGCGCTCAGCGGTCAAAGCAACCGTAACTCGCTGACCACGACGACGCTGGGCCTGCGCGGCAAGACGGCGTTCACGGCCGGCAAGACGGAAGGCGCCGTGCGTGCGGCGGCGGGGTGGCGTCATGCGTTTGGCGACGTCGAGTCCCGCACGCGCCTGGCGTTTGACGGCAGCCAGCCCTTTACCGTGACCGGTGCTCCGCTGGCGCGCAACGCGGCGTTCACCGAACTGGGCGTGGACCTGGCGGTGTCTCGTTCCGCCACGATCGGCATCACGTATAGCGGCCAATACGGCGGCGGCAATCGCGAGAATGCCGGCTCCGTGGGCATGACGTGGCGTTATTGATCGCGCGTTGACCATGCGCGGATAGGGTGGTTTCGCTGCGGAAGGCCCATGGCCTTCCGCAGCGATTTCCCTTCAAGGCAGCGGCAGGACTTTCCCCACGCTTGCCGCCAGCATCTGCGCGGTGGCGGCCGACAAGGTCCAGCCCAAGTGCCCGTGCCCGGTGTTGTAGAACACACCCGGCCGCTTGCCGGGCCCCACTCGCGGCATCATGTTGGGTGTCATCGGACGCAGGCCGCACCACGGCACCACGCGCGACGTTCTGATGTGAGGGAAGTGCTTGCGCGTCCAATCGACCAGCGGCTGCACGCGCTCGGCGCGGATGTCCATGTTGAAGCCGTTGAACTCCGCCGTGCCGGCCACGCGGAAGCGATCGCCCAGGCGGCTGGTGACGATCTTGGCCGCTTCATCCAGCAGGCTGACGCTGGGTGCGCCCGCCTGGCTTTGTGCGTCGTCCAGATGCACGCTGATGGAATAGCCCTTGACCGGATAGATGTTCAGCGAATCGCCCATCTGCCGGGCGAACTTGCGGCTGACCGCGCCGGCGCAGATGACGATGGCATTGGCTTCATGCCGTTCGCGTTGGGTGCCGCCATTGCGCAGGACGTCCAGCACATAGGGCCGCCCGTCGCGGCTGATCTGCTCGATTTCGGCATCTTGCACGAAGGTGACGCCTTGGCGTTCGCAGGCGCGCGCCAGGCCGCTCGTGAATTTGTGGATGTCTCCCGTGGCGTCCGAGGGCGTATAGAAGCCGCCATGGCAATCCGTTTGCAGCGTGGGCTCGATGTTGCGCGCCTCGCTGCCGGACACGGCGTAGCGTTCCAGGCCTCCGGCTTGCAGCAGGGTGTTGGCGCGGCGGGCAGCCTCGAAGCTGGCTGCGTCGTGATAGATGTGCAGGATGCCCCGGCGCTCAAGGTCGAAATCGATGCCTTCGGCTTCGGCCATGTCGAACAGATGCTGGCGCGCTTCGATCGCCAGGCGGGTGGTGGCAATGGTGTTCTCGCGGTAGTTGGGAATCTGCGCCATGAACTGCGCCAGCCACGAATACTTGTGCCAGCTGAACTTCGGGTTCAGTAGCAAGGGGGCGTTCTTGCGCCACATCCAGCGCAATCCCTTAAGGACGGTGGCCGTGCTGTTCCAGACTTCGGCATTGCTGGCCGATAGCTGGCCGCCGTTGGCGTAGGACGTTTCCATGGCGGGGTAGCGCTGGCGGTCATAGACGGTGACCTGATATCCCAGCTTGGACAAGGCATAGGCGGACGTGACACCGGTGATACCGGCGCCAATGATGGCGATGCGGGGCATGATGGCTCCAGATTGAGTGGCCGCGACCCAATATGGCCACAGCACCCCATCTGTCTTGGTACCTGAGAGCTTCACCCGTGGCGTTTGTGGCCAGGGGTTCCCCTTCGGTGGGCGCGCATGGCGCCTCTCTCCAGATTGTCTAGACTTGCGCAGTCCTGTTGCCTGAGAGTTTCCGGGGCGGTTGCTCCGTCGGCGCCAGCCGCAAGGGCCGGTCTCTTCTACGCAGTTTTGAATCGACGAGCGCTAGGATAGCCAACTTCTTGTCGTGTGGGATTCAGGGTTAGTACTATGTCGGGCAAGCCACACGGGCCAGCGGATGAAAGGTAGGACGATGAGAATGAGTTTTGACGGACGGCGACGGGCCACCTTGTTTGCACTGGCTACTTTTGCCCTGGCAGGAGGCGCCTCGCAGGCGTTTGCCGCGGCGGCGGATGCGGTGGCAGATCCGGCGGGCGCGTTGGAGGCCGGGCGACGGATCGACGAAGCCGCAGAGGCCGTCATGCGCGAACATGGCGTGCCCGGGCTGGCGATTGGCATCACCCGCGACGGCCGCCAGCAATTTCACACCTACGGCGTGGCGTCGCGTCAGACAAAGGCCAAGGTCAGCCGCGACACGCTGTTCGAGGTCGGTTCGATCAGCAAGACCTATACCGCAACCTTGGCGACGTACGCGGAAGCCTTGGGAAAGTTGTCCTTGAATGACAGCCCCGCGCGTTTCGTGCCCGCCTTGCAGGGATCGGATTTCGGGAAACTGACGCTGGTCCATCTGGGCACGCACACGGGTGGCGGATTTCCCCTTCAGGTGCCGGACGCCGTGCGCAACGATGCGCAGTTGATGGACTATCTGAAGGCTTGGAAGCCCCAGTACCCGGCCGGCACGCAGCGCACCTACGCCAATCCCAGCATCGGCATGCTGGGGATGGTGGCCGCCAAGAGCCTGGAGCAGCCGTTCACGCAGGCCATGGAGAAGACATTGTTTCCCCAGTTGGGCCTGTCGCGCACGTTCATCAACGTGCCGGCCGCCATGATGGCGGACTACGCGCAGGGCTACACCAAGCAAGATGCGCCCGTGCGCGTGAATCCCGGTGTGCTGGCGGCGGAGGCCTACGGCGTGAAGACCAGCGCGCGAGATCTGCTGCGCTTTGTCGAGGTCAATATGGATACGGCGGGCGACACCGCCATCAAGCGCGCCATCGCACGCACGCATGTGGGCTATTACCAGATAGGCGACATGACGCAGGACCTGGCCTGGGAGCAGCTTTCCTATCCGGTCACCTTGGACGCGCTGTTGGTGGCCAACGCGGGCACCTTGAACAGTCAGAGCCATCCGGCCACCACGTTGCATCCGCCGCTGGCGCCGCAAGACGCGGTATGGATCAACAAGACCGGTTCCACCAACGGCTTCGGCGCCTACGTGGCGTTCGTGCCGGCCAGGAAGATGGGCATCGTGATCCTGGCCAACAAGAACTATCCAAACGAGGCCCGGGTGCGGTTGGCGTATCAGATTCTGGAAGCACTGGCGCGCTAAGGGGCGACGGAGGGGGGCGCTGTTCGGGCGGCGTCAATGCGCGGAAGCCGTCCCATCATCTCCAGCCGCTGGCACAATTGCTTCAGCCGTTCCAACTTGTAGGCGTTCACGTCCACGCCGGCGTAGTCGTAAAAGCCCTGGCCGTCCCGCAGGCCGTTGCGGCCATTTTCCATATTGCTGGCAATGACCTCGGGCGAGGCAAATCGGGGGGCGATGGCTTCCGACAGGTAGCGCGAGGCGTAGTAGAGAATGTCGCCGCCGCCCCAGTCGATGAATTCCAGCAGGCCCAACACCGAAAAGCGCAGCCCGAAGCCCAGCCGCACGGCGGTGTCGATGTCTTCGGCGCTGGCCACGCCTTCTTCCACCATCCGGGCGGCCTCGTTCATGGCCAGGGCCTGGATGCGGGGCACGATGTAGCCTGCGGCCGGGGCACATTGCACCGGCACCTTGCCGGCCTGACGCAGTACGTCCAGCAGTTCCTGCACGGCGGCGTCGCCCGTCCGGGGCCCCCGGCTGACTTCCACCAGCGGGATCAGATAGGCGGGGTTCAGCCAGTGTGCGTTCAGGAAACGTTCGGGGTGCGGCACCAGTCCGGCCAGTTCGGTGACAAGGAAGGTGGACGTGGTGGAGGCGATGATGCCGTCCGGCGCGCACGTTTGCCCCAGCCACTGGAAGGCATCGCGCTTGGCGTCCAGCCGTTCCGGCACGGCCTCGAAAATGACGCGCGCGGCCCGCAGGTCGGCGGCGGCCTCATCGCGGTGGCATAGGCGCACGCGGTGCATCGCGGCGTCTGCCTGGTCGGCGTTCAGCAGACCCAGTTGGCAGAGCGTGCCAAGCTCGCGCCGCAGGTTGGCAAGCACGCGCGCGTGAAGCTCTTTTTGCGCGTCGGGCGATCGGGGTTTGATATCCACCAGCGTGACGTCCCGTCCCGCCAGGAGGTAGGACACGGTGATGCCTTCACCCATGCGGCCGGCGCCGATGATGCCGATTCTGTCATTCATGGTCAGCATCCTTGTTCCAGCAGTTCCGCCATGCCGCTACGCGACAGATGGTCCAGGCCCAGGCGTTCCAGGGTGCGGCCTTCGGCATACAGGTCGCGCCCCGTGATTGCGCTGGCGACGCTAAGCAAGCCTTGCGCCACCGGCGTGGGCACGTCTGCCCAGCGGCCCGCCGATACCAGGAAGGACAGACCCAGGCGCGTGTCTTCCAGCATGTAGCGATGCGTGTGCAGGTCGATGGTTTCGCGCCAATCGCCGCTGTCGGTCAGTTTGCCGTGCGCACCCCGGCCATACATCCATTCATCGCCCTCGCTGGCGTAATGGTCGGCCAACGGGAAGTGTGGCGCGGCGTAACCCAGCGCTTCGCGGATGGCGATGCGCTCGGCGTCCAGGGTGTCCGTCACGCGGCGGATCGATGCCTGGGTGCCTTCGTTATGGATGTCCCACTTGTCGAAGTGTTCCAGCGGGCCGGCATTCATCATGATGAGCGGCGGATGGATGATGGGGCCGGCGTTCATCAACGCGCCGGATAGGCCATTTTCAATCGCTTCGATCGCGGGGTAGACCTGCGCCAATATCGCCAATGCATTGTTCGACAGGCGGCTGGGGAACACGCCGGTGGGCAGGCGGGTGGCATAGCCGCTGATCACGACGGTGTTGCCGTGCTTGCGGGCCAGATAGGGCAGGGTGCCGGTTTCCGCATAGGCCACCTCGGCATGGTTGCCAGCGTCTTTCTGGGCGCGAGCGAAGACATAGCTGCCAAACGTGCCAGGCGGCAGGAACACGACCTGCCCGTCGCGCAGCAACGGCCCAAGCTCGGACGCCAGCGCCTCGTGCGTGGTGGACGGCAGGGGGATGACCAGCACCTGTGCGTCGGCCACCGCGTCTTGCAGGGCTGGGGTCAGTTGCAGGTGCCCCGTGCCTGTACCCAATGGGACGCGGCGCGTGCCCCGGTAGTCGGTGACGGTAAGCGCGCCCGCGTCCCGCAGGCCCTGGAACGCGGTTCCGTCACGACGCCACCAGCGCACTTCGTGCCCGTTTTCCGCCAGCTCGGCGGCTGCCGCATAGCAGCCGTGGCCGCCGCCTATTACGCTGATTCGCATGATCAAGCTCCTTCGATGGAAGCTTGATCCTAGCGGCGGCGCGGCGCAGGGGCTGCGCCAAACGCGCAAGCGTCATTCCGATCCGGCAAGGGAATGCGCCATGCCTACCCGCGGTGCCGGCGCAAGGTGTCCGACGGCAGGCAGCCATAGCGCTTGCGGTAGTGCGTGGCGAAATGGCCGAAGCTTGTGACGCCGTGGCGCAGCAGGATGTCGGTGACGCTGTCGCCTGTGTGTGCGGCTTCGAGCGCCGCATGCACCAGCGTCAGGCGTTGATTGCGCACGTAATCGCTGGGGCTTTGCTTCAAGAACTGCGCGAAGCCGTTTTGCAGTGTGCGGATCGACACGCCGCAGTGCGCGGCCAGATCCGCCAGCGAAATCGTTTCGTCGACGTGGGTTTCGATGTAGTCGCGTGCTCGGCGCACGTGCTGGGGGAGGGGTTGCCGGTGGTCCGCGCGCAGCAGGTCCGAATAGTTATGGGGCAACTGGGTCAGCAGCAACGCAAGCAGATAGTCGGAGAAACCTGTCGCCAGCGTCTGCGTGACGCCGTTGATGGCGGGGTGCTGGTATAGCCGGCACAGATAGTCCAGCGTTTCTCGCACGGCGGCCAGACCGGGGGCGTCGGCATCCACTTCCAGGTCGAACACCAGGGCATGCCGCAGGGGCCGATCCAGCAGGCGTTGCAGCTGATGTTCCAGCGCCTGGCGTTCCACACGCAGGATCAGGTTGCGGCAATCTCGGCCGATGCTGATCACGCTGGGTTCGGAGGGCGACGAAATCGTCAGGCCGCCTTCGCGCATCACGGCGTGGCGGTTGCCTAGCGTGACCTGGCCGGAGCCTTGCAGCGTGATGCGGATCAGGTAGTAGCTGGCGATGTCGCCGGCATCGATTTCGACCTCTGCGCCGTAGTGCAAGTCAAACAGCGCCGCGCTGCCGAAGAACACGCCGTACAACTGCGATCGCAAGGGTTTTCCCTGGGCGACGCACATGCGATGCGACCACAGGTGTTGGCTGACTTGATCCGTGATCTCGGAGACGTTGCCCGAGTTCAGCAAGCAATGACGGTTCAGCGGATAGGTGTCGTTGAACATGCTTTCCTGCGCAGTGGGAATAGTCTTTGCGTCCTGCGTATAGAGTCAGTTCGCGCAAAGACCTACAACAGATGGACAAGTGGGACGCAACCCGATCCGTGATGCGGAAAGGGGACGAACCCAGTACAACCCAAGGGAAAAACATGACAGACGCCGCTCGGCAGCAGGGGACAGGACGAAGCTACGCCTACGAGTGGTATGTCGTGCTGATATGCATGCTAGCGTACATATTTTCCTTCGTCGACAGACAGATCCTGGCGCTGATGATCGAACCGATCAAGCATGACCTGCAACTGTCCGACACGCAGTTCAGCCTGCTGCACGGCTTGGCGTTCTCGTTGTTCTATGCCTTCATGGGCATTCCCATCGCCTTGTTGGCCGATCGCTATTCCCGGCCGAAGATCATCGCCATCGGCGTGGCGTTCTGGAGCCTGGCCACGGCCGCCTGTGGCTTGTCGCGCAACTTCGCGCAGATGTTCCTGGCGCGCATTGGCGTGGGCGTGGGCGAGGCCGCCTTGTCGCCCGCAACCTATTCCATGCTTAGCGATATGTTTCCCCGGGAAAAACTGGGGCGTGCCGTGGGCATCTATTCGATCGGCTCGTTCATCGGCGGAGGCATGGCTTTCCTGATTGGCGGGTATGTCATCAACCTGCTGAAAAGCGTGGACACCGTGGTGGTGCCGTGGATCGGCGCGATGCGGCCTTGGCAGGTCACGTTCTTCATCGTTGGCTTGCCCGGGCTGTTGGTGGCCTTGCTGATCCTGCTGACCGTACGCGATCCGCAGCGGCTGGGCCTGCGCCGCAATGCGGCCGGGCAGGCGCAAAAGCCCACGCTGCGGGACACCTTTCGTTTTCTGGGGCAGCACCGGGGTACGTTCTTCTGCCATTACCTGGGCTTCTCGTTCTATGCCATGGTGCTGTTCGCGCTACTCAGCTGGACCCCCGCGTTCTATATGCGCAAGTTCGGCATGCTGCCGGCGGACGTGGGCTACATGCTGGGCGTGGTGGTATTGGTGGCCAATACCGCGGGCGTGTTCTGTGGCGGCTGGCTGATGGACTGGCTGGCCAAGCGGGGATATCGCGATGCCCCGTTGCGCGCAGGCGTGATCGGCGCGGTCGGCATGGCCCTGCCGGCAGTAGCCTTCACGCATGTGGACAGCTTGTGGTTATCGGTGGGCTTGCTGCTGCCGGCGATGTTCTTCGCGTCCTTTCCCATGCCCACCTCGACGGCGGCCATGCAGATCCTGCCGCCCAATCAGATCCGCGCCCAGGTGTCGGCCTTGTTCCTGCTGATCTCCAATCTGATCGGCCTGGGCATGGGCACCACCGCGGTTGCCCTGTTGACCGACCGCTGGTTCAAGCAACCTTCGGCCGTGGGGCAGTCGCTGTCCATCCTGGTTGGCGTGGCGACGCTGCTTTGCATCGGCTTGCTGTGGAAAGGATGCGCAGCCTATCGACACAGCCTGGATCGGGAAGCGCAAAGCGTGAACGCCGCGTGAAGCGCAGGGATGGCGCGTGGCGTCAGTCGTCGCCGATCTGTAGCGTGGCGCGCAGCAGTTCGATCATCTCGCGCACTTTGCGCGATGGGTTCGCGCCGACCCATAGTGCGTGCACGGGCACTGGCGTGGGCTCGAAATCTTCCAGCGCCAGTTCCAGGCTGCCGTCTTCGATCCATGCCTGCACTTGCCAGTAGGGGGAGTAGCCCAACCCCAGGCCCAGCCGGGCTCCCGCGTAGAGGGCAGACATCGCGTCACTGCGAAAGCCGCCCGACACCTTGACCGCTCGGGCCTTGCCGTCGATCTGGAACATCCATTCCCCGGTGCGCTCGGCCACCGTGCGTACCAGGCATTGATGCCCGGCCAATTCCTGAGGATGGATGGGCCGGCCGTGCGCGGCGAAATAGGCAGGCGATCCGAAGACCACGCGCCGCAAGGCTCCCAGACGCCTGGCGCGCAGGCTGGAGTCGGGCAGGTTGCCGATGCGGACCATGACGTCAATGCCGGATGCGCTCAGGTCGACGAAGGTGTCCGAGATCAGCAGTTCCACTTGGACTTTTGGAAACCTGCGCATGTATTCGGCGATGACCGGCATCACGAATTCAGGCGCGAACAGCACCGGTGCGCCGATGCGCAGTGTGCCGGCGGGCTCGCGCCGCTGGTTGGCCGCTTCCTGCCTGGCCCCCTGGATTTCCTCGACCGCCGGCTTCACACGCTGGTAGAAGGCCAGGCCCGTGTCGGTGTGCGTCGCGCTGCGCGTCGTGCGGCGGATCAGTTCGACGCCCATCGAGGCTTCGAGTGCGGCCAGCGACCGGCTGACGGATTGCAGGGGCCGGCCGAGTTCGCGCGCGGCGGCTGTCAGGCTGCCGTGGTCGATGATGGCGATAAAGGCTTCCAGATCCTGGATGCGGCTCATGCGATTATCTCCAAAATCGAGATAAATTATATTAAAAATAGGCAATTGTCAGCATTTTCGGGAGTCGATATCTTGGCGGTTCGGTCCACTCTGCATCGGAAATGCCATGACGCTTCACTCCCCCACCGTATTGGTCGTCGGCGCTGCCGGCAAATTTGCCGGCCTGGTCGTGCCGGCGCTGCTGGCGCGCGGCGCCCGCGTGCGCGCCTTGGTGCGCTCCGTCGAAGAAGCAGAGGCGCTGCGGCGGGCAGGCGTCCAGGAGGCCGTCATTGGAGACCTGCGCGACGGCGCCAGCTTGCGCGAGGCGGCAAGCGGCGCGGACGGGGTGTTTTACCTGGGACCCGCCTTCAGCCCTGATGAAGCGGGGATGGGGGTGCGCATGGTGCAAAGCGCCCAGGCGGCAGGCGTGCGCAAATTCGTCTTTTCGTCCGTGATCCATCCCACTCAGACGGACCTCGCCAACCACGCCAGCAAGATTCCCGTGGAGAACGCGCTGTATTCGTCAGGGCTGGAATACACCGTGCTGCACCCCGCGAATTTCATGCAGAACATCAAGGGGACGTGGCCCAGGGTGCGGGAGCAGGGCGTGTTCGCGGAACCCTTCCCAACGGATACCCGTATCGCCAGGGTGGATTACCGTGATGTGGCCGAAGTGGCCGCTATTGCGTTGACGCAGGACCGGCTTGCCTACGCAACCCTGGAATTGTGCGCGGACGGGGCGTTCAACCGCGAGGAAATCGCGGCCATGATGAGCGAAGCGCTGGGCCGCAGGATCGTGCCGCAGGCGCCCGGTTTCAAGGCCTGGGCAATCGGCGCCAAGCTTCCCTACGATGCGGCGCAGCTGGCGCTGTTCGAGAAGGTTTTCGAGCACTACGCGCGGGCTGGCCTGCCGGGCAACTCACTGGCCTTGACGGCGGCACTGGGCCGCGAGCCCAGGGGGCTGAAGGACTTCATCTTCGAGTTGGCTGGGCGCGGTACGCCACCCGCCGCGCCCTGAGGGACGCGCCCTAAGGACCGCACCCACGGGGCCGCACCCACGAGGCCGCACCCCGAGGGCTGCGCCCGGTGACGGCCAGGGCGTTACCGGTGTGTCGAAACGGCAACCTCCGGTAAAAGCATGCGGGGCGGGGATGCGCTATAAACCTGTTTCAACGTATCACTTCATCCGCTTGCCGGGGGCGTTGGAATGCCTGTCCTGACAGATAATTCCCCGTCGCCCTGAAGCCGGATCCCCTTTATGCCTCGCGTTATTCGTCGTTTCCCCCTCCCGCTGTTCGCCATCCTGTTGGCCGCGCTTGCAGGATGCACCGCACCCAAGCCCGCCTACGAACGAGAGGATTTCACGCAGAACGACGTGTTTTCGCGTAGCTTTCCCACCGCCAGCACGACAGCGTGCGATGCGGGCCGCCGGGCCTTGCTGAGCCAGGGCTACAACATTGATCGCTTCGACGCTGCGCGTGTGTCCGGCCACAAGAATTTCCAGGGCGAAGACGGGTTGCACACTCAGATCAACTTCAACATCGATTGCGCCTCGGATGGCAGCGCCAACCAGCGTGCGACGGTGTTCGCCAATGCCGTGCAGGACCGCTATTCCATCAAGCGCACCAGCAGTTCCGCCAGCGTTGGCGTCAGCGTCTTGGGGCAGGTGTCGATGCCGTTCGGTTCCAGTGACGACTCGCTGGTGAAAACGGCCAGTCAGACGGTGTCGCGGCCCAAGTTCTATGAAGGCTTCTTCCAGCTCTTGCAGGGATTCCTGCCGGATGCCGAAGCGGCGGCCGCCCCGCATGTGCCGGCATCCAACAAGACGCGGGCACAGCAAGCCAAGCCGCCCGTGGTGCCCGCGGACCCGGTGGTGTCGCCGGATGCGCCCGCGGATACCCTGAATCCGGCGACCGCCAATGGTCCTTCCGCGCCGGCGGACAAACCCACGCCGGCGTCCGCGCCAGCGCCAGCGCCAGCGCCAGCGCCGACGTCATCGCCGAGCAATACCGAATCCAGCGCCGCGCCGACGGCGCCGTCGCCCGCAGCGGCCACGACGGCACCCGCCACCACCACCGCACCTTCCACCACCACCGCGACAACGCCAACAACCCCCACGCCGGCGACGGGTAACTAAGTCCGCTAGTTTGTTCTGGCGCAAATTGGTCATACGCACGCATTCCCGGCTTGCCCGCAACCGGTGATAATGCCGGCCATGACTTACCAACTATTGAAGATGGTTCACGTGGCAGCCGTGGTCGCCTGGATTGGCGGCTCGCTGTTCGTCTCTCTGTTCCTGCTGTCGTCGCCACCGCAAGACAGCGACGAGGCCCCCAAGGAACGCAAGATGCTGGGCGTCTTGCGCCGTTGGACGCTGTGGGTGACCACGCCCGCCATGGTCATCACGTGGCTGATCGGCCTGCATCTGGCCATGACCTATGGCTGGTTCGCCATGAGCTGGCTCTGGGTCAAGGTTGGCATCGCGTTGGCATTGTCCGCCTTGCTCGGCATTCAAAGCGCGGCGTTGCGTCGCCTGGCTGGCGGCAGCGCCAAAGCGCCGCCGCTGGTGGATTTGTATGCGCCGCTGACGGTCGTGGGCTGTGCGGTCATCGTGACCCTGGTCGTGGTCAAACCGTTCTGACACCGCGCGCCAGCCAGCCGCTTATATCGCCCGGCCATATCCAAAGATCGCTGTAATAAGGACTCAACGAAGTATTCGTTCGCGGCCGCTGGTGCCGTCCCTAGAATCGTCTCTCTCATAACTGCATTGACTTAGAGGCGATTCCATCATGACTACCCGTTTTCTAGGGACCACCTCCGCGCAAGGCAATGTCCGGCCCGTCAAGCGGACTCGCCTGATTCTCAAAGCGCTGGTTGGCGCCGTGCTGGCTTCCGCCGCGATGTTCCATGGCCCCGCGTTCTCGGCCGATCCCAAGCCCCTGAAAGTGGGCGTGCGCGGCGGGGTGGACGAGCAGATCTGGGAAGTGGTGGCGCAGGTCGCCAAGAAGAACGGGCTGGCCGTCGAGCCGGTGGTCATCACCGGCACCGCCAGCCCCAACGAAGCGCTGAACAATGGCGACCTGCAAGCCAATGCGTTCCAGCACATCCCATTCCTGAACGATCAGATCAAACAGCGTGGCTACAAGCTGGTGTCGGTGGCGAATACGCTGATCTCGCCCATTGCCTTCTATTCCAAGAAATACAAATCGCTGAACGACCTGCCGGATGGCGCCAAGGTGGGCATTCCGAACGATCCCAGCAATCAGACCCGCGCCCTGGTGATATTGCGCGATCAGGGTTTGATTACCCTGCGGGCCGGCTTTGATCCCGCGACCGGCACGGCCACGCTGGCCGATGTGACCTCCAATCCCAAGAAGCTGAATTTCGTTGAAAGCGCTTCGGTGGTGCTGGCGCGGTCGCTGCCGGACGTGGATACCGCCGCGATCGTCAACAGCTTTGCCTACCAGGCTGGCCTGATCGCCACGCGCGACGGCATCGCGGTCGAAAAGAAAGAAAACAATCCCTACGTGAACATCATTGCGGTACGCGAACAGGACAAGAACGCGCCGTGGGTGCCGGAACTGGTCAAGGCCTATCACTCCGAGGAAGTCCGCCAGTTCATCCTGAGCAAGTACGAGGGCTCGGTGATTCCGGTTTTCTAAGATGCAACACGAAATTTCCCTTCCTCGGCCAATCACTGCGGCCGAGGCCTCGCCGCAGCCTGACCGTCACATTGTCTTCGAGGGACTGCAAAAACGGTATCAAAGCGCTCAGGGCACGGTGACGGCGCTGTCCGATGTGTCGTTCGCGGTGGCGCGCGGTGAAGTGTTCGGCATCATCGGGCGCAGTGGCGCGGGCAAGTCCACGTTGCTGCGTTCCATCAATATGCTGGAACGTCCTTCGGCCGGACGGGTGTTGGTCGATGATGTGGACGTGGGCGAACTGGACGAAGACGCGCTGGTGGGGTTGCGGCGGCGCATTGGCATGATTTTCCAGCACTTCAATTTGTTGTCCGCCAAGACGGTGGCCGAGAACGTCGCGCTGCCGCTGCGCGTGGCCGGCGTGAAACCCGCCGCCGCGCGGGCACGGGTCGACGCGCTGCTGGACATGGTGGGGCTGCGCGACAAGGCGGATGTCTATCCGTCGAAGCTGTCAGGCGGCCAGAAGCAGCGGGTGGGCATTGCGCGCGCGCTGGTCCACGAGCCGGAAATCCTGCTTTGCGACGAAGCCACCAGCGCGCTGGACCCTGAAACGACGCAATCCATCCTGGCTCTGCTGCTGGACATCAATCGCAAGCTTGGGCTGACGGTCGTGCTGATCACGCACGATATGGCGGTCATCCGAGAGGTCTGCCATCAAGTACTGGTGCTGGACGGCGGGCGCAAGGTGGAGCACGGCGAAGTCTGGCGCGTATTCGGCAACCCGCAGGCAGATGCAACTCGTGCCTTGCTGCGGCCGTTGCAACATGAATTGCCGGCGGATTTGGCGGCCCAATTGGTGCCCGACCTGGGCGGCCGCGACGGCGTTGCCGTATTGCGGTTGAGCTTCACGGGGCAGGGGCGGCCCGATGGCGTGCCGTTGCAGGCGCTGGCCGCATTGGGGTCAGGCGCGACGTTGCTGCATGGCGGACTGGACCGCTTGCGCGGCCATGCGCAGGGCAGCCTGCTGGTGTCGGTGCCCGCGGGCGCATTACAGGTTGAGGCCACGCGAGCCGCGCTGCTGGCTGATCACATCAAGGTGCTGGGATATGTCGCTGCCAATGCTTGATAAATACTTGCAGGCCTTTCTGCAAACGCTGGCGATGGTGAGTGTGTCCGCCGTCATCGCGATCGGACTGGGCCTGACGCTAGCCATCGTGTTGACCGTGACCGCGCCCGGAAACCTGTACCCGAAGCCACGCTTGAACAAGGCGTTGTCGATCACGGTGAACACGTTCCGCGCCATCCCTTTCATCATCCTGTTGGTGGCCATGCTGCCGTTCACCCGATTCCTGGTGGGCACCACGCTGGGCACGTGGGCGGCCATCGTGCCGCTGTCGGCCAACCTGGTGCCGTTCTTCGCGCGCATCGCGCAGGTCAGCTTGAATGATGTGGACCACGGATTGGTGGAAGCGGCGCGCGCCATGGGGTGCCGGCGTTGGCACATCGTGCGCCATGTACTGTTGCCAGAGGCCTTGCCCGGCATCATCGGTGGCATGACCGTCAGCGTCATCGCCATGATCAACGCATCGGCCATGGCGGGCGCGGTGGGCGCGGGAGGCCTGGGTGATCTGGCGATCCGCTATGGCTACGAACGCTATGAAACCCGCGTGATGTTCGAGGTGATCGTGATTCTGATTGCGCTGGTGTCGATCGTTCAGTTCACGGGCGAATGGCTGTCGCGCCGGGCCGACCACAAGCGGTAGGACGGGGGCGGCCATGCGGACTTGCGCGCAAGACGGATCAGGGCAGCGCCGAGAAAATGTTCGCCAACTGCTGCTTGCCCAGCTGTTCCTGTTCGGACGCCATCTTGCCGATCGCCGCCATGTGCTGGTGAAAGCGCTTCAGGTCGCTGTCGCGTTCAAACATCAGTTCGTCGTGGTCCGCGAACCAATACGAGCGGTTGTCGTCAAGCAGCGTGATCATCTGGCCGAACTCATGCAGGATGCGCGTCTCAAGGGACCAGACCTGTTCCAGGCTGGCGCTGCGGCGCGGCAGCGAGGCGTTCAGGCTGGTCAGCATCTTTTGCTTTTCCGGCTCGCGAATCTCCAGCGACCCAATCAGCCTGGGCATGTCTTTCAGAACCTGCATGCTTTGTTGCTGGTACTTCGGCACCAGATGTTCGGCCTGCTCAAGAATCATCCGGCTTTCCACCAGGCCGGTATCCCGGGCCAGCCGGTGCGCATCCAACAGCCGGGGCATGCCGATGTCCTTCAGATCCTGAAGGTAGGCCTTGTGTTGCGCCAGCCGTTCGCCGGCAACCGTTTTGATGACACGTTCCAATTCGCCATAGAAGCCCGTGGCCTTGGGCGTGGGGTCGATGACCGGCAGTGGCTCGGGGCCGTCGACTTCGCCGTTGACCATCAGGCGCAAGGTGTCCGCGACTTTGCGGATCTCGGCGGTGGCCACCCTTTCCTGCGCCCGCTCGCTGGCGTTGTTCAGCCCGATCAGGACCAGGGACACCAACACGCCCAGGCCGGCGATCAGCGCAACGCGCGGCCAGCCTCGCCACGTTCGCGTGGATCGCAGGGGCGTGTCTTGGGAAGTCATGGTGCTCCAAGAACTGGGGACAGAGTTTTCAATGTAACGCAGTTTTCTGGCAAGGGCATGAGGCCGTTGCCATCGCCGACAACAGGAGTTCAGATATGTCCGATACCTTGCAGCAAGGTTTTGCCACCCGCGCCATTCATCTGGGCTATGACCCGCTGGACGAGCAAGGCGCCTTGTCGCCACCGTTGTACCTGACGTCCACCTACACCCAGGACAGCATCGAAACCTTCGATCAGATCCGTCTGGGTGACAAGCAAGGCTATGTCTATGGCCGCACGCGCAATCCGACGCAGGCGCTGTTGGAAGAACGGCTGGCGTCATTGGAAGGCGCCGAGGCCGGGGTCGTCACGGCATCCGGCATGGCGGCCATTTCCGCCACCTTGTTTTCGCTGCTGCAAAGCGGCGATGAAATCGTGGTGGACCAGATCGTCTACGGCACCGCCTTCACCTTGTTCACGCAAGGGCTGACGCGCTTTGGCGTGCGGGCCGTCTTCGCCGATTTCACGCGCCCTGAGACAGTCGCCGCTGCCATCGGCCCCAAAACGCGCGCGATCTATTTTGAAACGCCGGCCAACCCCAACCTGCGCCTGGTCGATATCGCTGCCGTGTCCGCCATCGCGCGCGGCAAGGGCGTGCTGACCATCGTGGACAACACGTTTGCCACGCCGGTGCTGCAACGTCCGATCGCGCATGGCGCGGATATCGTGCTGCACTCGGCCACCAAATATCTGGGGGGCCATGGCGACCTGCTGGCCGGGGCGGTGGTGGGCCGAAAGGAGCACATCGATGCGATCCGCCTGCAAGGCCTGCGCTACTTCACGGGCGCCACCTTGTCGCCCTTTACCGCCTTCCTGGTGCTGCGCGGCATCAAGACGCTGGAACTGCGCGTGCTGCGCCATAGTGAATCGGCGTTGAAGTTGGCGAAGTTGCTGCGCGCACACCGGGCGGTGGCGGACGTGTTCTATCCGGGACTGGAAGGGTCCGCCGGGGCGGATATTGCGCAGCGTCAGCAGGCCGCGGGCGGCGGGCTGGTGGCGTTTGAGTTGAAGGGCGGGCTAGCCGCAGGCCGCAATCTGCTCAATAGCCTGAAGCTGGCGCGTATCGCGGTCAGCCTGGGGGATCCGGAAACATTGATCCAGCATCCCGCGTCGATGACGCATGCGAGCTACTCCGCCGAAGACCGCGAGAAGTACGGCCTGTCCGAAGGGTTGCTGCGTTTGTCGGTGGGGCTGGAGACGCCCGAAGACATCCTGGCCGATCTCAAGCAGGGGCTGGACCGGGTTTGAGGCTGTCGGGTGGCGCGCGCCGCCACGCCACCCATTCGCCTGCTCCTTCGACGTAATGCACGCCTCGGCGGGCTGTCGCCAGCCCGTCGCGCAGCACCCCCATGTCCAGCCCGGGCAGGTGGTGCAGAAGGGCAGGTGGCAGATGGTCGATATCCAACACGTGTTCATCCAGATCCATGCGCATCAATCCGCCGCCGTCGGTGGGCACGCGAACGAACCACAGGCTTTCCATGTAGTCCCCGATCCAGGGATCGGGGTACATCGCCTGGGTGAAGACGAATCCGAATTCGTGAATGTCGCTCCAGGGCCAGAATTCCTGCAAGCCCATCACCCGCGCCAGTTCGCTGCTGCGGGTCAGGCCGGCGTCATCGAAACGCACGGTTTCGCGCAAGGGGTCTTCTGGGGGAGGCGGACCATTCAGGAACCGCTTGATGCGTGACCACATGGCAGCAAGTATTGAATCAGGGGCGGATCGTGCAGTGTAGCTGCCCCCAAGCGTGTAAAAAATGTTACACCCTTTGATTCACGTCAATTCTGCGCCAGTGCGCGCGGGTTAGGGTAGCGCTTTTGCCTGACGGGTCGCCGGCGACTGGCCGGCCGAGGCAGACCAGACGACAAGCGCAGCAAGGATAGGATCAATGACAGAAAAGACACCGCAAGCCGCCGAACAAGATGTTGCCGTCACGCCCAAGAAGCGTGTGGGCGGTGCGCAGGGCGCAGCCAAACGCACGACGGGCACGCGCCGCGCACGGTCGGCTAAACCCGCTCAGCCCGCTCAGCCCACTCAGGCCACTCAGGCCACCGACGCCACCCAGACCGCACAGGGGGCGGCACCCGCCATCGAGCCGGTGGTCCAGGCGCGCAAGCGCGTGGCTGCCCGCGAAGATGCCGCCCGCGAGGAAACCGTATCCGTGCTGAGCGATATCGCGCGCCGCTATACGGTTGGAACCGAAGCGCAGGCCCACGAAGCCCTGCGTTCAGTCATTGAAGAGCTGTCGCCGGACGATGCGCGCGCCGTGCATCGCGCCCTGCTGGACGCGAACGCGCAGGCGCCCATCGGACGCCGCAATCCGGATGAGGAACTGGCTACCGATTGGCGCGAGGGCATCTATCCGTACCGCCACCGCATGCTGCGTCGCAATTATGAAAAGCAGAAGTACCAACTGCAAGTCGAGCTGCTGAAGCTGCAAGCCTGGGTCAAGGCCACTGGGCAGCGCGTGGTGATCCTGTTTGAAGGGCGCGACGCGGCAGGCAAGGGCGGCACCATCAAGCGCATGATGGAACACCTGAATCCTCGCGGCGCGCGCGTGGTTGCACTGGAAAAGCCGTCCGACACCGAAAAGGGCCAGTGGTACTTCCAGCGCTATGTGCAGCACCTGCCCACTGCGGGCGAGATCGTGATGTTCGATCGGTCCTGGTACAACCGCGCAGGCGTCGAGCGCGTGATGGGTTTTTGCTCGCAGCAGGAATACCTGGACTTTCTGCGTCAGGTGCCCGACTTCGAGCGTCATCTGGTCAGCAGCGGCATCCACCTGGTCAAGTTCTGGTTCTCGGTCAGCCAGGAAGAACAGCGCCGCCGCTTCCTGCAACGCAAGGTGCATCCGCTGAAGCAGTGGAAACTGAGCCCCGTGGATCTGGCCTCGCTGGATAAGTGGGACGATTACACGCGCGCCAAGGAAGCGATGTTCGCGCATACGGACACCGCCGATGCGCCGTGGATCGTGGTGAAGTCCGACTGCAAGAAGCGTGCACGGCTGAATGCGATGCGCTATGTGCTGAGCCGCTTGCCGTACGAGGGCAAGAGCGGTGACGCCGGCATGGCGCTGGACCCCTTGATCGTGGGCCGGGCGCTGTAGTCGCCCCAGCTTGACCGGGCGCGCTCAGGCGCCCAGTGCCGGCAGGTTCAGGACGTGGCTGTTTCCGATCCACACGGCGCAGTCGCGATGGTCACGCAGCGAATCACCGGTGTTCGGATGCATGAAGACGTCCAGCGCGCCGTGGTTCAAGGTCAACCAGGTTGCGATCTCCGAGAATTGCGCCGGGGTGAACGCGATTTGGTAGCTCCACAGCGGATGCGGGCCGACGGGGCGCTCATGGAAGCGCCCCATTTCCATCTTGCCGTCGAAATGCGCCATCACGCGCTCGCGCAAGGCGAACGCGGCGTCACGGCTGGTTTCGTCGAAATACACATGGGCATGCCAGCTGGCAACGCGACTCACGGCGATATCGGTCATGATTTTCTCGTCAGGTTCAGCCGCCCGCGCGCTTGGCGCGATGGCCGCTTTTGGTCAGCGTGTCGATGATCCGGTCGCAGTGGTCTCCCTGCACCTCGATCACGCCATCCTTGACCGTTCCGCCCGAGCCGCAGGCCGTGCGCAACTGCTTGCCCAACACGCCGAGCGCCACCGGATCCAGCGCCAGCCCGCGCACAAGCGTCACGCTTTTGCCGCCGCGCCCCTTGGTTTCGCGCGAGACGCGAGCCACGCCATCGCCGGCAGGCGCGGGTGCGGATGACTTGCATTGGCATTGCGCCAGCGCCTGGCGGCAAACGGGGCACATGCGGCCGCTTTCGGTGGAATAGACGAGACCGCCGGTTGAACTGCGTTTCATGATGGGCTTGCGGAAGGAATCAAGGGTATGCCGGGGATTATGCCAGCCCTGCGGGCCTTACTTGCCGCGCATCAGGTCGATCAGACGCCTGTCACGCTTGGTCGGGCGGCCCGCTTCGATCCCCAAGGCGGGCTCTGGCGCCAGGCGCCGCATTTCCGCCGCGCGTTCGCGGGCGGCGATGCTCTCTGGCGTTTCTTCGTACAACAGACGCGCAACCGGTGCGGGGCCGCGCACACCGCTGACCGCCACGACCCGGACATGCAGCGCCGGATCTTCCTTGCGCACGGTGACGAGATCCCCCGGGGCAACTTCGCGCGAGGGCTTGGCGGGCTGCTCATTCACAAAGACGCGGCCTTTGCCGATTTCCTGCACGGCCAGGCTGCGCGTTTTGTAGAAACGGGCGGCCCAAAGCCATTTGTCGAGTCGAATCTTGTCCATCTTGCCTGCCTGTCCGGAGTTCTGCTTCAAGAGGTGATGATAGCTGCGCCCGAAGAACGCCCAAAAAAAACGGCGCTCTTTCGAGCGCCGCAAGACCGGCAATCCGGTGACCGGGCCTGGCGGCCCGGCAGTACTCAATCCAGTTTCAGATGGGCTTCCTTCACCACGCGCTGCCATTTGGCGATCTCGGCGCGACGGAAAGTGTCCAATTCAGCGGGCGTCGATCCGATCGTTTCCGCACCGATGCCGGCAAGCTGTTCGGCGATGGCGGGATCCTTCAGTACCTTGGCCAGCGCTTGCGACACCTGGTCGAGGATGGCAGGCGGGGTGCCCGCGGGCGCGAACACGGCGTTCCATTCGTAGCTTTCGTAGCCCGGCACGCCTGATTCGGCGATGGTGGGCAGGTCGGGGGCGGTCTTGGAGCGTTCCAGGCCGCCGACGGCCACTGCGCGCAGCTTGCCGTTCTTCACGTGCTGCCACGCCGAGCCCATGCTGGCGAACATGACGGGAACCTGGCCCGACATGACGTCGATCATGGCCGGGCCGCCGCCCTTGTACGCCACGTGCTGCAACTGCGTCTTGGCCAGCAGGTTGAACAATTCGCCCGCCAGGTGTTGCGCGGAGCCCGGGCCGGCCGATGCGAAGTACACGTGATCCTTGGCGCCGGGTTGGCCCAGCTTGATCAGGTCAGCCACCGTCTTGACTTCATACGACGGGGTAACGACCAGCACGTTCGGCACGCGCAGCAGCAACGAGACCGGCGCAAATGCGGTCAGCGTGTCGAACTGCATCTTGGGATGCAGCGCGGGGTTTTGTGCGTGATTGGAGGCATCCAGCATCAGCGTGTAGCCGTCAGGCTGCGCCTTGGCCACGACCGCGCCACCGATCATGCCGCCGGCGCCTCCGCGGTTTTCAATGACGACGGGCTGGCCCAGTTCAGCGGCCAGCTTGGGGCCGATCAGGCGGGCCACCACATCCACGGTGCCGCCGGGCGGATAGGTCACGACCAGCGTGATGGCACGTTCGGGATAGGCGGCGGCTGCCGCGCCTGCGGCACCGGCCAGCAGGCCGGCCGCAATGAGCAGGGTGCCGCGGCGTGCCAGGCGTTTGAACGGATGGGTCATGGGTTGTCTCCTTGGAATTGGAACAGCTGCAACGGCGTGTCGGCAAGCACGGCGTGCCGTTGCGTGGGGTCGTCGATCCAGGCGTCCAGCCACTGTGTCGCGGCGGGGTAGGACGCCAGGTGGCGATGTTCGGTATGGGGCCAGTCACTGCCCCACATCAGGCGTTCGGCGGTGAAGGCGGCTAGCAGTTGTTGCGTGGCCAGCCGGCCGGACGGGGCGCAGTCGGCGGGTTGCCAGTTGCGGTAGGGCGCTGATAGCTTGACCCATACGTGGCCGCTGGCGGCCTGGCGCAGCAGGTACTGAAAGCCAGGGTCGGCGATGCCCAGCGCCGGATCGGGGCGGCCGAAGTGGTCGACGACCACACGGCAGCCTGCCGTTGCCAGCGCAGGCAGGATCTCCGGCAAGCGGGCGGCCTGCAAATGGACTTCAACGTGCCAGCCCAGTGCATTCACGCGGGCAAGCAGGCGCTGCCAGTCCGGGGTGTCCAGGTCGGGAACGGGCAGCCCGATCAGGTTCAAGCGGATGCCCACCACACCGGCATCTGCCAGGGTTTGCAAGTCGGCATTGCGGATGCCGGGCGCGACCACCGCCACGCCGCGCAGCCGATGGGGGGCAGCACGCAGGGCGGAGAGCATGTGGCTATTGTCCGTGCCCAGGAAGCTGGGTTGCACCAGTACGCCATGGCTGAGCCCGTGCGTGTCCAACAGGGCCAGGTAGTCATCCAGCGTGGCGTCGTAGTCGGGGGTGTGGCGGCGCGAGTTCGCAAGCGCCAGGCCTTGCCGGAATACGTGAGCGTGGGAGTCGACGGCGGCGGCGGTCGCAAACGGGGGCAAAGCGGTCTCCTGTCTTGTGCGCCGATGCGTTCAATCCGCGCTGTTCTATAAGGCGGGATTCTAAGAAGTCAGGGTATAGTTTTCTATTGTTGAAAATGGCTTTTTATATATCAAAACAATATGGAAACCAGGCATCTACGTTATTTCCTGGCCGTGGTGGACCACGGCAGCGTCAGCCGCGCTTCGGAATGGCTGGGCATTGCGCAGCCGGCCTTGAGCCAGGCGCTCGGCCGCATGGAGAAAGACCTGGGCGTGCGCCTGTTCGAGCGTTCGCGCCAGGGCGCCGCGCCCACGCCAGCGGCGCTTGCCATTCTGGAGGACGTGCGGACCAGCGTTGCACGCATCGATGCGGCCGCGCAGCGGGCGCGCGAGATCGGCCGGGGCAGCGCGGGGCAATTGACCGTGGGGCTGGTGTCGTCGGCGCTGTTCGACACCTTGCCGCGCGCGTTGCGAGAGATGCGGCGGCAAGCGCCGGGCGTGCGCATCATCCTGCGTGAAATGAGCAACGCCGAACAGGCCGAAGCCTTGCAGACGGGTGAGATCGATATTGGCCTGATGCACACACCGGTTGCCGTGGGCGGGCGCATGCGAGAACGGCAATTGCTGCGCGACCGGCTGGTGGCAGCGGTGCCGGACGAATTCGTCGTGGCGGAAGACGGGCAAGTATCGATGGCGCAAATCGCGCAAGCGGGCCTGGTGATGTATCCGCAGGCGCAGTTGCCGGCATTCTACGCCGGCATTCTGGACGCGATGCGCAAGGGCGGCCACGACGCCCAGGTGGCGCAAGAGGCCAACCGGACGCTGACCGTGCTGTCCTGCGTGGCGGGTGGCTGCGGCGTGGCGCTCTTGCCCAGCTGGATTCGGACGATGAACTTTGGCGGCGTGCGCTTTTGTGAAGTGCGCGACGGCCAGACCTTGCCCAGTTTTGATTTAAGCGCCATCTGGCCCGCCCGTTCCGTGCCCACGCTGGCCGACCTGTTCGCCAATCTGGATCTGGGTCCACGCTGATTTCGGCCCAGTCTTTCACTGCGCATTCAGAAGTCCTTTCAGAACGCTTAAGCCAGGCTTAAAACGGCATTTTCTTCGGAACCCGGCTCGCCCACCCCGTCTAACCAGAAACGGTTTTTCGGGGGGCTTGGCCATGGATTTGAACTGGCAGCAGCAATTGACGGAAAGCGCGCTGTGGCTTGTGTGCGCCGTGGGGATCACGGCCGCCACGACGGCCGTGGCGGCGATCGTGTTGGCGCGGACCACCGATTGGGGCCGCAAATTCTGGCGCCTGGCCTGGCCGTACCTGACGCCAAGGCGCAGTTGGCGACCCTTGTTGTCGCTGCTGTTGCTGCTGGTCCTGGCGATGGCCGCAGTGCGCATGACCGTGCTGTTCTCGTTTTGGTACAACGGTTTCTACAGCGCGCTGCAAGCGCTGGACCCCTCCGCGTTCTGGCGCTTCCTGGGCATCTTTTCGGTGCTGGCCTGTATTCATGTCGTGCGCTCGCTGGCCGATAGCTATGTTGGCCAGTCCTTTGATATCCATTGGCGCGTCTGGCTCAATGACCGCCTGACGCGCGATTGGCTGGGCGCGGGTGCGTATTATCGCGGCCATTTCGTGAACGAGCCCGTCGACAACCCCGATCAGCGTATCGAACAAGACATCGCGATGTTCGTCACCGGTTCACGCACGCTGGCCATCGGCGCGCTCAGCGCGATCGTGTCGCTGGTGGCGTTCACGGGCATCTTGTGGGGCTTGTCCGGCCCCCTGTCGGTGGCCGGCTTCGAGATTCCGCGCGCCATGGTGTTCGTGGTCTTCCTGTATGTCATCGTCGCGACGTGGTTCGCCTTCAAGATCGGCCGGCCATTGATTCAGCTGAATTTCCTGTCGGAGCGGCTGACCGCCAACTTCCGCTATGCGTTGGTCCGCCTGCGTGAAAACGCCGAGAACGTGGCGTTCTATCAGGGCGAAGCGGCGGAGCGCGCCACCTTGTGGACACGTTTCACCGCCTATATCGCGAACCTGTGGGCACGGGTCTATCGGGGACTGAAGTTTGACGGCTTCAACCTGTCGGTCAGTCAGGTGGCAGTGGTGTTTCCCTTCATCCTGCAAGCGCCGCGATTTTTCAGCGGCGCGATCAAGCTGGGGGATGTGATGCAGACATCCCAGGCATTCGGCCAAGTGCAGGATGCGCTGTCATTCTTCCGCACGTCCTACGATTCCTTCGCGCAATACCGCGCCACCTTGAACCGCTTGAACGGATTCCTGGACGCCAACGAGGCCGCACGCGCCTTGCCGGCCTTGCAGACGGAATCACTGCCGGACGCGATGGAGATTCGGGATGTCACCGTGATGCGGCCCGACGGCAGCGTGTTGTTGCGCAAGCTGAATGTGCAGATGCGTCCCGGCCAGACCTTGTTGATCAAGGGGCCGTCGGGCAGTGGCAAGACGACGTTGCTGCGTGCCTTGGCCGGGCTGTGGCCTTATGTGGAAGGCCATGTGCGTCGGCCGCAGGGCGCGTCGGCGTTGTTCCTGTCGCAGCGACCCTATCTGCCGTTGGGCGATTTGCGCGGCGCGGTGGCCTATCCAAAGCTGGCGCAGCCGGAAGACGATGCGAGGCTGGCCGATGTGTTGCGCCAGGTGAATCTTGGACACCTGAGCCATCGCCTGGATGAAGTGGCGGATTGGTCCCGCATCTTGTCCCTGGGCGAACAGCAGCGCGTGGCGTTTGCGCGTGTGTTGTTCAACCGGCCGGCCATTGTCTTCCTGGACGAAGCCACGTCGGCCGTGGATGAAGGGCTGGAATTCATGCTGTACGGCCTGTTGCGCGGCGCTTTGCCGGACTGCATGCTGGTCAGTGTGGGCCATCGCAGCACGCTGGATCCGTTCCATACGCACCGGCTGGCGTTGGACGGCGAGGGCAACTGGACGGCGGGGCCGATGGCGCCGCCCGCTGCCGGAACGGCATTGCGCGCCGTGGCCTGAGGCATTCAGACCGGCGGCCCGATGGCGGCCGCCGGGTGTCTGCACGACGTCAGGTGCCCACGCGCAGCGGGCCCGTCAGCTTGCGCAGCGCGGCGATCACGCTTTGCGCGGTGATGCGGCCGGTCTTGGGATTGGCCGACGGAATGTTCTGGATTTCCATCGAGAAAGACGCGGAATCGGAGACGACTTCGACGCGATGGATATTGCGTTCCAGAGAAGGGTCGGCCCAGATTTCGAGCGTGGTGCGGTCGGGGCCGATACCGGCTAGCGACACGCTGACCGCCACGTTCAGATTGGCGGGAAAGCCGACCGCGGCCTCGCGCGGCGAACCCCGGAAGATCAGGCGCGGTTCGGTGATGTCAGCGATGTCGATGTTGTTGTCGGTCAGGTAAGGGGCGCCAAGCAGGCCGCGCACGGGCTTGCGGGTGATCATCGTGACGGAATGGATGATGCCTTCGGCGGCGGCCGTGATGGCGTCCAGGCCCAGGATGGCGCCTGACGGCACCAGGATCTGGCCATGATGCTGACGCGCAAGTTCAATCAGGTCATCGTGGCGCAGCAGGGCGCCAGAGCTCAGCACCACCATCTTCTTGCCGCTGCGCAGCACGGGTTCGGCGATGTTGCGGAACACGGCGGCCGGCGCGCATTCCACCACCACATCGCAATGTTCGTGCAAGGCATCGATGGTGGTGAAGGCGGGCGCCGGCTGCGTCCACGCGAAGGCGGGCGGGGCCTTGGGGTCGCGCACGGCGACGGCGGCCAGGGTCAGGCCGGGCAAGCCGGCATCCAGGGATTGCGCCACGGCCTGGCCGATGGCGCCGAAGCCGGCGATGCCGACGCGGTAGCTGTTCATAAGGGTCCAGAGTTGAGTCGCGGGGGGCCGCGGGGAGATCACAAAGAGAGAGGCGTCAATGGTAAGGCCAGAAGGCTGCCGGCCACTTTATCCACCGTGCAGACAGGCGTCAATGCGGAATGGCCGCAGGGCAGCGCTACACTTCGCCTCTGATTTGATTGGAGAACAGGTATGCGTATTCTTCCCGAAACCCCCGACGACCGTGACGCGATTTTCGCGCTGACCCAAGCGGCGTTCAAGGACCACCCGCATAGCCAGCAAACCGAGGGCTACATCAACAACGCGCTGCGCGAGGCGGGCGCGCTGACGCTGTCGCTGGTCGCGTGGGTTGATGGGCGTGCCGCGGGACACATCGCGTTCTCTCCGGTGGTGATCAGCGACGGTTCGACGGATTGGTACGGACTGGGGCCGGTAGCCGTGCTGCCCGGCCTGCAAGGCCAGGGCATCGGGGCGGCGCTGATCCAGGAAGGGTTGGAACGGTTGAAGGCGCTAGGCGCGGCGGGCTGCGTGGTGATGGGCGAGCCGTCGTATTACACCCGTTTCGGTTTCGCCCAGACGCCGGCGCTGACTTATCCCGGCGTGCCGCCCGAGTACTTCATGGCGCAGGTGTTCACGCAGCCGGCGCAAGGCCAGGTCGCGTATCACAAGGGGTTTGAAGCGATCGCGTGACGGGCGTGATCGGCATGAGGACGGGAAGGTTCCGGCAGCGAGAATTCCGCGCCTGCGTAATCGGGCGCAATATCCAGGGTTCCTGACGCGAGCCGTTCCGCCCACTCATCCAGCACGCGGCGTTCTTCCACGCCGACCTTCGCGCCCAGCACCAGGCGCAACGATGCGGCTTCCTCCAGGCCGAAGCGGGTGACGCGGCCCACGGCCAGCGTCCCTGCGGCATGGTCGGCGGCGGCGCGTTGCACGCACAGGCCCGAATCCGCCAGGGCCGACGCCAGATAAACCTGCGGATCGCGGGCCACCCAGTCCAGCACATTGCCGATCTGCCACACGCCGGTCTCGCGGCATACCCGCGTCACGCCGTCACGACCGCCATCCATCATGGCGAACAACACGCGGGCATCGCGGGCGGACAGCGCCCGCGTCCACGCGGCGGCCAATTCCGGTTCGTGCTGGTTGCCGCAAAACGCGGTCAGCGGATCTTGGCCCGAGACGCGCCGCACGCCGTCGGCAAAAGCGGCGCGGCCTTTCAACCCGGGCCGCACACGTTCGCCAGATAGATGGGCTGCACGGCCGTTGCCGGCGCGCAGCCCAGCCAGGATGCCGGCCAGGAAGGCCGAGTGTTCTTGCAGGATTTCGTATGAGGCGACGTTAGCGGCGGTGTGGTGCCCTTGGGTGATGACGAATTGCGTGCGCGGATAGCGCGGCGCCACCAGGGCGATGGGCGCGTCGCCCTGGCCGCCATGCACGATGACCAGATCCGGATCCGCGACGCACAACTGCGCAATGCGCTCGGCGCGCGCCATGGCGTCGTTCGCGGCAATCCATTCCAGCTGCAAGGGGTGGCCCGCTTGCGCGGCGCGTTCGGCGCCTTGCACGGCGGCTTCGTTGAAGCCGCCCCGACCAGGATGGCCGAACAATACAAGGATGCGGCGGGCGTTCACAGGCTGGCCCCGGTGGCTTGCACGACCGGTCCCCAGGCCTCGGCCTGGAGCCGGACGAATTCAGTGAATTCAGCGGGGGATTTTCGCGCCAGGACAAAGCCTTGTCCCTCCAGCTTGGCGCGCAGCAACGGCTCTGCTAGCACCTGTGCGATATCGTCGTTCAAGCGACGGGATACCGCATCAGGCAGGCCGGCAGGGCCGGACAAACCGATGAAGTTCTCGGCGACCAATCCGGGATAGCCCAGTTCGCCCACGGCGGGAATATCGGGCGCCTGCGATACCCGTTGCTGGGTAGTGACGGCCAGCAGGCGCAATTGGCCGGAGCGTAGGAAGGGCAGGTTCTGCGGCAAGGCATCCACCGCAAAGCGGATCTGTCCGCCCAGCAAGTCGTTGCGCATGGCGCCCGACCCTTTGTAGGGAATGTGCTGCAAGGCGACGCCAGCCTGCCGGGAATACAGTTCGCCCACGATCTGGCCCACGGAAGCCAGCCCGCCGCTGCCGTACTGGACAGGCTTGTCCTGAGCTCGGATCCAGGCGGTCAGTTCGGCGAAGCTGGACACGGGCACCGATGGGTGAACGACAAAGACGGTGGGCACCGCGCCGATGTACGCGACGTGCCTGAAACTGGCCAAAGCGTCATAGCCGCCTTGCGGCATCAATGCGGGGGAAATCGACAAGGGCGCCGAATTCGACATCAGCAAGGTGTAGCCGTCAGCCGGCGCGTGCGCCACCAGGCTGGCGCCGATGGTGGACCCCGCGCCAGGCTTGTTTTCGATGACGATCGGCTGACCGATCCGTTCGGCCAGCACTGGCGCGATGAGGCGGGCGGCGATGTCGCTGGCGCCTCCCGGCGGGAACGTGACGACCAGGCGGATCGGACGCTCGGGCCAGGCGGCGGCACGCGCGGCGCGCGGACGCGCCAACGGCAGCGCCAATGCACTGGTAAGCATGAATTTTCGGCGGGAAAGCGGCATGGCGTGGCTTCTACGTGACGGCCGCGCGGGCGGCAAAGGGGCGTACTGTAGAAAACCGGACAACGCCTGACAAAGAATTTGTAGCCGTTTGCTTATGCCCGCCGCGCGTTGCGCGGCGGGTGTACTTCAAGGGCGCATGGTGCGCCGGTCAGCTGCCTTTCTGCGCGCGGGCCATGTAGTCGATGGTCAAGTTCGACAAGGCGCGCACACCGTTGATCAGGCCCGATTCATCCACGTAGAAGCGCGGCGAATGGTTGGGTGCGGCCTTCTCCACGTCCGTACCCTTGGGTGTCACGCCCAGGTAGAAGAACATGCCGGGCACCTTTTCCTGGTAGAAGGAAAAGTCCTCCGATGCCGAGGACTTGGGTTGCAGGCCATAGTTGCCTTCGCCCGCCACGCGGCGCAACGTGGAACCCATCTGCTCGGTCAGCGCGGGGTTGTTGATGGTGGCGTTATAGAGTTCGACCACGCGCACATCCGCCTTGGCGCCCGCGCTTTGCGCAATCATCTCGGCCGTGCGGGTGATGCGCTGGTGGATGTCTTTCTTCATGCCTTCGTCATACGTGCGGATGGTGCCCGTCATGGCGACGTTTTCCGGCACGATGTTCATGCGGTTGCCGCCGTGGATGGCGCCCACGGTAATGACGGCCGGCTCCAGCATGGTGTTGATCTGGCGGCTGGGAATCGTCTGCAAACCCAGGATGATCTGGGAGCTGACCACGATGGGGTCGATGCCAGACCAGGGGCGCGCACCATGGGTCTGCTTGCCGGTGACGTCGATCCAGAACTGGTCGGCGGCGGCCATGGCCGGGCCGCTGCGCCAGGACAACCAGCCGGTCGGATAGGCGCTGGACACGTGCAGGCCGAAGATGGCGTCCACCTTGGGATTTTCCAGCACGCCTTCTTGCACCATCATCTTCGCGCCCCAGATCTTCTTGCCGTCCGGCTCGAAGTCCGCCGGGCTTTCCTCGGCGGGCTGGAAAATGAATTTCACGCTGCCGGGCAACTGGTCTTTCATGCCGGCCAGGACTTCGGCGGTGGCCATCAGGATGGCGGTGTGGGTGTCATGGCCGCAGGCGTGCATCACGTCAACTTCCTTGCCCAGGTAGGTGCCTTTGGCCTTCGAGGCAAAGGGCACGTCCACCTGCTCTTTGACGGGCAGGGCGTCCATGTCGGCGCGCAACGCCACGACCGGGCCGGGCTTGCCGCCCTTCAGCAGGGCCACGACGCCCGTGCCCGCCACACCCGTCTTCACTTCCATGCCGAGCGCGCGCAGGTGGTCGGCCACAAGCTTGGCGGTGCGCGTTTCCTGGTTGCCCAGTTCGGGGTGCTGATGGATGTCGCGGCGCCAGGCGATGAGCTTGTCTTCGATCGCTTTTGCGCGCTGGTCGATCTGTTCAGACAGGGCTGCATTGGGGGCGGGGGGCAAGGGGCCTTGCGTGCCGGGCGCGCTTTGTGCGGCAGCGGGGCCGGCCATCAGCAAATGGGCGGCAAGCGCCAACGGTGCCAGCCGGAACAACGTTTTGCGGGACTGCATTGTCTTCTCCTCGTGGTTGTTAACCTGTTATTGGATGAGGATCTTACCCAAGCTCCGCATGGCCGGCACGTTTGTTACGGATGCTTAAAATCAGCGCGGTTTGATTCCGGGAGATGGAATTCCGGCGTCCGAAATCAGAGGTGCGATCAGCAGGCGTTCAAGCCGTGTGCAGCGCGGGCCTGGCGCCGCGCGCCACGACAAGCAGCAGCATTGCCGCCACGATCGATGCGGCGCCCGAGATCAGCATTGCGGTGTGAAAGCCCCTTGCCAGCGCATCGGCAAACCAGGCGGCAGCGCCTGCGGGCTGCGCGGGCATCACATGCTGCGTGATCGCGGCGCGCGCCATGTTCCATGCGTCGGCCACGCCCGCTTGGGCCAGCGTTCGTGCCAGCGCGTGGACCGCTTGCCCGCTCATCAGCGCGCCCAGCAGCGCGATGCCTATCGTCATGCCGGTCTGGCGCAACGCATTCATCGTGGCGGACGCCATGCCTGAACGTTCGCGCGGCACCGTGGCCATGACGGCCATGCTGGTCGACGGCACGGCCAACCCCATGCCCACGCCCAGCACCACCATCAACGATCCGGAAAGCAGCCAGGGGGTCTGCGCCTCGAACTGCATCATGCCCAGCATGGCTGCGCCGATCAGGCCGTAACCGGCAATCATCAGCCAGGGTAGTCCGAAGCGCAGATTCAGGCGGCCGAACACCGTGGACATCAGCCCGGCCGCGACGAATTGCGGCGCCATCCGCCACCCGGCAGATAGGGGCGACAGGCCCTGCACATGTTGCAGGTAGAGCGAGAAGAAGAACAAACTGCTGTAGCCGGAAAAGCCCAGCACGAAGGACGCGAAGTTGGTGGCGGCGAAGCCCGCGTCGCGGAACAGGCCCAGCGGCAGAAGGGGGCGTGCCACGCGCGACTCAACCATCAGGAAGGCGGCCAGCGCTGTCGCCGCGATGCCCAGAGACGCCAGCGCGTGCGCATCGGTCCAGCCCCGTTCGCCCGCGGTGATCAGGCCATAGGTCAGCGCGCCCAGCCAGATCACGCTTAGCGCCTGGCCTGCCGGATCGAATGCGGCGTGTTCGGGATTCGCGCTTTCCTGAATGCTCCATGCACCCAGCGCGATGGCCAGCGCGCCCACCGGCAGGTTGATCAGGAAGATGCTTTGCCAGCTTAGATGCGCGACCAGCACGCCGCCCAACATCGGCCCGACGATCAAGGAGATCGCATTGCAGGAGGCCCACACGCCGATGGCTTGCGCGCGTTCCTTCGGGGCAGGGAAGGCCTGGGTCAGCAGGGACAGCGCGCCGGGGATCAGCAGCGCGCCCGCCAAGCCTTGCACGGCGCGTCCGATCAGAAGCACGGGCAGATTGCCTGCCCAACCGCACAGCGCGGAACCCACCGTGAACAGCAGCACACCCGCCAGCCACGAACGCTTGCGGCCATAGCGGTCGCCCAGCGGCCCGGCGGACAACATGAAGGCGGACAGGAACAGGGCGTAGGCGTCGACCACCCATTGCAGGCCGGCCATGTCGATCCGCAGCGCGGCTTGCATGGTCGGCAAGGCGACATTGACGATGCTGATATCCAGGATGGTGATGAAGCTGCCCAGGTTGACGGCCAGGACCAGGACGCGGCGGCGAGAGGCTTGCATGGGGAGGGGAATCGAATGGACAAACCCCATTCTATTAATTGACTGACCGTCGGTCAATTTAAAAGAACGCATTCTCGATATCGTTCCGGCAAGGGCGGCTGCCCTTGCCGGGCCGACAAGTCATTGCAGCTTGATGCCCAGTTCCTTGATCAAGGGCGCCATGTCGGCGCGATCCGCCTCGATGGTGGCGGCGAGTTCTTCCGGCGAGCTGCCGATCGGGATCATGCCCAGCGTTTCCATCTGCGCGCGCATCGCGGGTTCCTTCAAAATGTCGGACACGGATTTCTGGATCAACGCCACGCGGTCCTTCGGAACCCCCGCAGGAGCCATCAGGCCGATCCACGGTTGCGGCGCATAGTCCTTCAAACCGGATTCCTTCAGCGTGGGCGTGTTGGGCAGGCCACCGAAGCGTTCCGGGCTGGTGATGGCCAGCGCGCGCAGGCGGCCGCTATCGATCAAGCCTTTGGAACTGGAGGGCGCGTCCAGGCCCACATCCAACTGGCCGCCGATCAAGTCATTCTGGGTTTTGCCGGATGAGGACGACGGCACATACAGCGCCTTGATGCCAGCGCGCCGGGCGGTCTGCTCCCAGACCAGGTGGAAGGCAGTGCCAATGGAGAACGAGCCCACGCTCAGGTTGCGCGTCTTGCTTTCGCGAACGAAGTCTTCCCAGGTCTTGAGCGGGCTGTCACTGGGCACGATGAAAAGGAACGGCGTGCGCGCCACCAGAGAAATCGGTTCCAGGTCCTTCTGCGTGTCGAAGGGCAGCGAATCCACCGCGAATGGCAGGATGGTGACGGACGACGCCACCACCATGCCCAGCGTATAGCCGTCGGGCGCGGACTTGACCAGGGCGCCGGTACTGATGATGCCGGAGGCGCCAGGCCGGTTTTCCACCACAACGGGCTGGCCCCAGGCGGCTCCCAGCTTGCTGGCCAGCACGCGCAGCATCACATCGACGGGTCCGCCGGGCGGATTGGACACGATGATCTTCACGGGTTTGTCGGGATAGGCGGCCATGGCGGCCAATGGCGTCAGCAGCGCCAGCGCCAGCGCGGTTTGCTTGAACATGAAATTCCCCTTGTGATTGTTGGTATTGGCAATGGTCTGGTCTCAGGCCAGGATTTGCTGGTGCGGCGCCATCGGCCAGTCGGGCGCGTCGCCGCGTATGAAGGCGATCCAGGCCTGTTGCGTGCGGTGTACCAATTGCGTGGCTTGATCGGCGGGCAAGCCCGCCAGCATGGGCGCGGCGGAAAATGCCTTCAAGGTGTCGAATACGAAGGGCAGTTCAATGCAATGGCAGGCGCCGAAACGATCTGTCGGCGCCACGTCAAAGCGCGCAAGCCACGCCTGACGGCCCTGCGCCACGGCGTCGGCCGCCCATTGTCGGGAAGGGGTGCAGAAGACCGCATCGCCAATCTGCTGGTCGACGGCATCCGTGCCATGGCCGGGAAAGGCGGCCATTTCGTGCCGGGTATAGCTGATCAGCACGTCCGCGCGGGACGCGGCCTGCTTCAACGCAGGCGCGATATCGTGCGGCAGCACCTGGCCGTCCAGCACGGGGCAGAATTGGCTGCGGCTACTGCCTTCGGCCTGTAGCGCTTCCTGGACAACGGGCGCCTGCTGCGCCGCCAGCAGGGCGGACACCGGCAATTCACGCGCGGCTTCAAGGGAGTCGGCGCCGGCGGCGTGCAGGAAGGCCTGCCCCAGCACGTTGGCCTGCGCGGCGGTGCGAAAGCCGCGGCCCAGCGCGGCGCTTTGCAAGATGGCGCGCGAAAAGCGCGGCTGGCGGGCCAGCATCGCGCAGATGGACGAGGCGCCCGCGGACTGGCCCATGAGCGTGATGCGGTCTGGATCGCCGCCCAGATCGTGGATGTTGTCGCGCACCCAGTCGATCGCCGCTTCCTGGTCCAGCAACCCCACGTTGGCGGTTTGCCCTGGCACGAACAACCAGCCCAGCGCGGCCAGGCGATAGTTGACCGCCACCACCACCAGGTCGCCCCGGGCCGCGAGCGACGAACCGTCGTACCAATCCAGTGCGCCGCCGCCACTTTGCCAGGCGCCGCCATGCAACCACACCACCACGGGTCGTCGAGCCTGGTCCGCGCCGGGGGTCCACACGGTCAGATGCAGGCAGTCTTCGGATTGCGGCGCGTCGAAGTCGCCCATGGCGGCGCGCAGCCGCGAAGGCAGTTGCGGCGACACGGCGCCGTTTTGGGTGGCGTCGCGTTCACCGCGCCATGTCGGCGGTTGCGGTGGCGCGAAGCGCAGGCGGCCCACCGGCGCTTGCGCATAGGGAATGGCGCTGTAGCGGCTGATGCCGCGCGCATCGCGTGCCCCAGTCAGCGTGCCGGCTTTCAGCACCGCCTGGACGGAATGACTCATATCCTGCCCCTTGCATCATTGTCGTGCGGACGGCGCCGAAGGGCGCCGCTACCGTGGGACCATGGTAGGGACGAACGGGGCAGGGCAGTCATGCCGGTTTTGAACAAGGCCATGCGGAACTCGCATGGCCGGGGCGCAGCGGCGGGGTGCGCCGCTGATATTGACGCGGCTACCTATTTGGCGATGCGCGCATCCAGGCTGTTGTCGGCCAGGGCTTGCGCCTGCGCTTGCGACATGCCCAGGTGTTCGTACAGCGCGTGGAAGTTCTCATTGACGTAACCGCCGAAGTAGGCCGGGTCATCGGAGTTGACGGTGACCTTCACGCCAGCATCCAGCAGTGACAGGATGTTGTGGTCGCGCATGTGTTCAAAGACGCGCAGGCGGGTGTTCGACAAGGGGCAGACCGTCAGGGGGATTTGCTCGTCGATCAGGCGCGCGATCAGATTGGGGTCTTCAGCGGCGCGCACGCCGTGGTCCACGCGCAGCACTTTCAGCAGGTCCAGCGCTTCCCAGATGTACTCGGGCGGGCCTTCCTCGCCCGCATGGGCGACGGCCGGCAGGCCTTCGGCGCGGGCGCGGTCGAACACGCGCTGGAACAGGCGCGGCGGGAAGCCCTTTTCACTGCTGTCCAGCCCCACCGCGATGAAGGCGTCGCGAAAGGGCAGTGCGTCCTCAAGTGTGCGCATGGCCTGCTCTTCGGGCAGATGACGCAGAAAGCTCAGGATCAGGCCGCTGCTCACGCCCAGCTGCTTGCGGCCGTCTTCCAGCGCCTGGCTGATGCCGTTGAGCACGACGGCAAACGGCACGTCACGGTCGGTGTGGGTCTGGGGATCGAAGAAGGGCTCGGTATGCACCACATTCTGTTCGCGGCACTTCAACAGGTAGGCCCAGGTCAGGTCGTAGAAGTCTTGCTCGGTGCGCAGCACGTCCGCGCCCAGGTAGTACAAGTCCAGGAATTCCTGAAGATTGCCGTAGTTATAGGCGCCGCGCAGCGCATCGATGTCGGGCCAGGGCAGCGCGACGCCGTTGCGCTGCGCCAGCCGGAACAGCAGCTCGGGTTCCAGCGAGCCCTCCAGATGCAAGTGCAGTTCCGCCTTGGGCAATGCGTTGAGCCAGTCGTACATGGGTGCTCCGATAAAAATGGGTGATGCCAATTCGGGGTGGCGCCATCTAGGCTGCCAGCGCGATGCGGTCTGCCTGGATGGCCTGCTCCAGATGCGCGGCAAAGGCGCGTGCCTGGCGCGTGCTGGGACGGTCGCGGCGCCAGATCGCAGCCAAGGGCGATTTTCCCAGCTTGGGCAGCGCCGGCAGCACGAAGAGTTCGCCGCGCGCTTGGCGGACGGCGGCCACGCTACCCGGCAACATCCATAAATACTGCCCATCCAGCAGCATTTCACGGCCGAATTCCAGGGATAGGGCGCCGATCATATCCGGAATCGCCAAACCGGCCTGTCGCAGCGACATCTCCAGTTCGCCGCGGATGCGGCTGCCTGGCAGCGCGGTGATCCACGGATAGGCCACGTAGTCGGCCAGGGAAGTGTCCGCCCGCCCGGCCAGCGGATGGCCGGTGGCGCAAGCCAGCACCACGGGGTCTTCCAGCAAGGTGGTGGACCGGTAGATCTGCGGATTGACGGTGGATGAAAAACGGCTGATCAGCACATCCAGCCCGCCAGCGTCCAGGTCTTCGATCAGGCGTTCGTGGGTGCCGATCTCGATGGTCAGGGTGATGCGGGGATAGGCCTGCCGGAAGCTGCGCGCGGCTTGCGCCACGGGCCAGCCAGCGAACATCGAAAAGCACCCGACGCTCAGGCTGCCTTCGTCGCCGCGAGAGACGGCCGCCAGATCGATCTCGGCTTTGCGAAAGTCCGTCAGCAGCAAACGGGCATGGCGGCACATGGCTTCGCCCAGGGGTGTGCAGGTGGTGCCTTTGGCCGTCCGTTCAAACAGGCGTGCACCCACCAGTTCTTCAATTTCGGCGATGGCGCGCGACAGGCCGGATTGCGTGCTGTGCAGTTGCGCCGCCGCCTTGGACAAGTTGCCCAATTCGGAGACGGTCAGCACGATCTCCAGGTGCCGAATACGGAGCTTGCCTCGAAAGGGTGTCATGGCGCGGGATCGGGGGGAATGTGCCGATTATTCTCCCGCACTGGGCGCTTGGCAACGCTCGCGCGGGATTCAGATATAGTTCGCGCCAGGCGGCGCCATGGGAACGCGACAGACGTCAGGGGCGATTGCCCGGTAGCCGGCCAGGGAGGAAACGGTCATGAATACAGCGAAATCTGGCGTGTGGCGCACCGTCCGGCTTGCCGGGGCGGGGCTGGTGATGCTGGCCCTGAGCGCATGCGGCGTGTCCAAGGTGGACGGGGTGTCCGTCACCTGGCCCCCCTTCCGGGAGGGCACGCCCGTGGTGTTGCCGTCGGATCCGGCGCAATGCCCGGACCTGACCGGCCTGTACCGGGCGCAAGGCGAGTTCCGCTCGGGCGACCGTGACTCGGCTGCCTTGAAAGACCTGCGCAAATTCCTGTACTACCCGCTGGATCTGCCGGGCATGCGCGATGACCCCTTGCCCGAATGGCAGTCCACGCCCGAGGCCACCGTGGCCTTCACGTCCACCGCTGGCGGATGGGACGTGCAGGCCCTGGATGGACGCGGGGCGCGTTCAGTCGCGCATCTGGCGCTGTTGAATGGTGCGCAAGATCCGGCCAGTTTGCCCAACGACGCCGGATTCCCCTTTCCCAACGGGATCCAGCGCCATGCGGGCTGCATACAGGGCAGGCTGTGGATCAGCGTGCGGCACGACTGGCGTCAGCACGAATCCATGGGCGTGCGGCGTAACGTGGCGCTGCTGCGCCCCGAGGCCGGCGGCCTGCTGGTGACCGTGCAGCATGAGTCCGATTGGATCGGCTTGTTGCCCTGGTACTTCAACGAAGGCAGCACGTTCCAGTATTGGTTCGCGCCGGCCAGCCAGTAGGCGTGGTTTTCGGAGAGGTTTCTTTTCACTTTCCGGCGGCTGAGGTCGCCGTCAACCTGATCTTTCAATGACCGTCAAAAGCCTGTCCCTTTCGATCGTGCTGCTGCTCTTGTCCGTGGTGTTGACCGCGCTGTTCTGGCGCCACCAATTCGCGAACACGCCGCCGTCCTTGCGCAACCAGGTGAGCGGCGAATCAAGCGGAGACACGCATGTCTACGGGGAGTCGCCGCGTCAGGATGCCATCGCCCAGCGCGCCTTGCTGGCCGACGCGCAGCGGGGCAATCCCAGTGCGCAATTCATGCAGGCCATGATGCTTGAATCTGTTGACATGAAAGAGGCGCTGCGCTGGTACGAAGCCGCCGCGGCGCAGGGGTATGAGGGCGCCATCGAGCGTTTGCAGCAGTTGCGCGAGCAGGCTGCACAACGGCCGGCCACGCCTTGAGCGCCACCACCGCCGACCCGCGCGCCCGTTTCGTGTCCGGGCCCTTGGGCCCGCATGTGCTTGAAATGATCCTGACCGGCTGGGCCAGCATGCTGGCGGTCTTCGCGGTGGAGTTTCTGTCGTTGTTGTATCTGGGCACGCTGAAGGATGAAGCCGTGCTGGGCGCCGTGGGCTTTGGGTCGATGACGCAGTTCACGATCACGTCGGTATGCATAGGCGTCACCGTGGGCGGCGCAGCGCTGGTGTCGCGCGCATTGGGGGCGGGAAACGCGCCGCGCGCCCGCACGCTGGCCGGGACGTCGTTGATTCTGATGGCGGTATCGGCAGTGGCCGCGGGCATCCTGTTCTTGGCGGCAATCGGGCCGTTCACTGCCGCCATTGGCTTGGCCGAGGACGTGCGCGGCCATCTGCTGTCCTATGTGCTGATCACCACGCCGTTCGCGGTGGTGATGGGCATCGGCATGATGCTGTCGAATCTGTTGCGCTCAGCGGGGCATGGGCGTCAGTCCATGTGGGTGCTGCTGGCGGGCACCGCCACGGTGGCGGCGCTGGACCCCATCGTCATCTTCATGCTGGATGGCGGCATGGAGGGCATTGCGTGGGCCGGTGGGGTGGGGCGCCTGGCGACGGTGGCGCTGGGCGGCTGGCTGGTGTTTCGCAAGCATCGCCTGGTGACATGGCCGCCGCTGCGTGAACTGCGCGCCAACCTGGCCGCGATCGGAAAGATTGCGCTGCCCGCCGCGCTGACGACGCTGGCCACGCCCGCGGCGGTGATCTTCACGGTGTCTACCTATGCCAGCTTCGGCCCTAGCGTGATGGCGGGCGCCACGGTGGTGGACCGCGTGTTGCAATTGGCCTATTCGCTGTTTTTCGTATTGCCCGGCGCCATTGGCCCCATTCTTGGGCAGAACCTGGGTTCAGGCCAATGGGACCGCGTGAAACAGACGGTAAGGCTCACCTCGCGGTGGGCACTGTCTTACGGTTTTGCCGCGGCCACCTTGCTGGCGCTGGTGGCCCCTTGGGTGCCGGATGTGTTCCAGGTGACCGGGCCGGGCCGCGACCTGATCATTGCCTTCTGCCGCTACGGCAGCTTCGCCTGGGCGTTGAACAGCCTGTTCTTCGTCTCGATCGCCGTGTTCAACAACCTGGGCTACGCCGCCTATTCCACGGTCATCGGCTGGCTGCGTTCCACGCTGGGCACCTTGCCGTTCGTCTGGCTGGGCGCGCATTATGGCGGCCCCGAGGGCGTGATGCTGGGCCAGACGCTGGGCTTCGCCTTGTTCAGCGTGATCGCCATGGTCTTCTGCCTGCGCGTGTTGCGCGCACCGCCCGCCATGCTGGCCGTCAGGCAGGCCGCCTAGGCGCCTGCCCGCGGTTCGATTTCGGCGGCTGGTCGCGGTACGATCCTGGCTGACTTCGATTTTTCAGGATTACCATGCGTCAGCGTTTCTCAGGCCCTCGAATCGATACCCTTTCCCGCGCCTTGCTGGCCGCCGCCGTGATGGCGGCCGCCACCAGCGCCGTACAGGCCCAATCGCCCTCATCCGCGACCGGATCACGTACCCAATCGCCCGCGCCGACGCCGGTGCAGCCGACCTTGACGCCCAAGCGCACGTTCGACGATGTGACCTCCGCGCAAGAGGCGGGGAAGGCGCCTCCTGAAACGCCGGTGCAAGCTCCTGATGTCATTGTTCCCACTGCGCCGAAGGCCGCGCCGGCTGCGGCGTCCGCCGAGCCAGCCGCAACGCCGCCCACGGTCATCATCCCGACCGAATTGGACACCAAGGCGTGTATCGCCAAGCTGCGCAAGGGGGCTACCGCGAACGGCCTGACCGTCGCTGATTGGGACAAGTACACCGCCAACGCCAAACTGCTGCCCACGACCGTGGCATCCGCCAAGGGCCAACCGGAAGGGCGCGAAAGCTGGTGGGACTACATTGCCAAGACCGTGGATGACGAGCGCGTCAACGACGGTCGCGCCGTGATGAAGAAGGTGGGGCCGCAGCTGGCCGCGATCGGCCAGCAGTACCAGGTGGATCCGGCCACGCTCGTCGCCATCTTCGGCATCGAGACCAACTACGGCCGCCAGATCGGCAAGACCAACGTGCTGGACGCCTGGCTGACCCGCGCCTGCACCGAGAACAAGACGCTGTGGGAAAAGAACGCCTACGCCTCCGTACGCTTGCTGCGTGACGGCACGGTCCCCGCGGACAGCTTCGTGGGGTCGTGGAGCGGCGCGTTCGGCATGACGCAGTTCATCCCGACCTCGTTCTACGAACTGGCGGCGGACGGCGACGGCGATGGCCGCATCGATCTCTACAACTCCTTGCCCGACGCGCTGGCCTCCACCGCCAACCACTTGCGCAAGCGCCGCGCCAAATGGACGCATGGCCTGCCTGCGGTGGTGGAAGTGCGTGTGCCGGCTGACGTGGCAGCCGCGATCCCGCCGGAACCCGATGCGGAATACGTGGGTTCGCAAGACCGCCGCACCATTGCGCAATGGTCCCAGGCAGGGCTGAAACAAGGCGACGGCTCGGTGCTGAAGCTGCCGTCAGGCAACGACGAACAGGCCTATCTGTTCGCGCCCACGGGCGCCAAGGGCCCAGTCTTCCTGGCCACGGTGAATTTCGACGCCATCCTGCACTACAACCAGTCGCGCCGATACGGCCTTGCCGTCTCCCTGCTGCTGAATCGCTTGCAGGGCGGCCCCGGCATCGTCGCCGCCTGGCCCACCGATGACCCCGGCCTGTCGCGCGCCGAGATCAAGCAATTGCAGGAAGATCTCTACGGCCGTGGCTATGACATCGGCGTGGCAGATGGCATTCCCGGCGCCAAGACCCGCGACGCGGTGCGCGCCGAACAAGAGCGCCGCAACTTGCCGCAGGACGGCCGCGTTGGCAAGCGCATCCTGGATGTCCTGAAAGCCGATCCTCCGGCTGCGGCGCGCGCGCTTCCGCCGAAATGAGTCTGGCGCAGACCTCCGGTACCGAAGGGTACGGTGAAAACGCGGCGGCGCTGGCGGATCAGTACGAGAGCATCGCGTTCGCCGACGTGCATCGCGATGTGATGCACCTGATCCCGCCCGCGCCCGCGCGCATCGCGGACATTGGCGCGGGCTCGGGGCGGGATGCCGCCGCCCTGGTTCGCATGGGGCACCTGGTGGTGGCCGCGGAGCCCACGCCTGAACTACGCCGGGAAGGGCAGCGTCGACACACGCTGGCTAATCTGGAATGGGTGGACGACGCGCTGCCGGACCTGGATGGCTTGCGCGCGCGTGGCCGGGAATTCGACGTGATCATGCTGACGGCCGTGTGGATGCACCTGGACGCTGACGAACGTGCCCGGGGCATGGCCAGCCTGGCCGCGTTGCTAGCGCCGCAAGGCCGGATCCTGATGTCGCTGCGTCATGGGCCAGTGCCGGCGGGCCGTCGCATGTTCGACGTCTCGGCCGAAGAAACCCTGGCGCTTGCGGCGCGGCACGGTCTTGCCACCCTGCACCAGAACTCGCGCGAGGACATGCTGGACCGCGCGGATGTACGTTGGAGTTTTCTGGGATTGCAGCGCGCGTAGTGTCGCCCGTGGGCGGCTGCCGCTATGATGAGAACGTCTTTGGATTTTCACGATTGTCATGCCGCATGCCATGTTCCCCGACGTGTTCCTGACTCAGCGCTTGCGCGCGCAGCGCATGCGGCAGGCGCACTTGCCGTTCGTCACGCGGATGAATGCCAATCCCGATCTGATGGAAACAATGGGCGGCACGCGAGACGCTGCCGCCAGCCGTCTTTACCTGGCGCAGAACGTCTCCCATTGGGCCGAGTACGGTTATGGCATGTATGTGCTGGACGAACGGCGCACGGGGGCAATGGCGGGCCGGGCCGGCTTGAAGTACACCGTATCCGACGCCCATGCCGCCGTTGAACTGGCCTATGCCTTTCAGCCGGATTGCTGGGGGCAGGGCTATGCGGCGGAAATCGCGGCGTCGCTGATCGAACTGGGGTTCAAACTGTTGCCGGTAGAGGTACTGTCGGCCGTGGCGGTGCGGTCCAATACGGCTTCACGCCGCGTCATGGAAAAGACGGGCTTGCGGTATGTCGGCGAATCGGCGGGCGGGCGTGACGATGCCAACCCCAAGGTCCGTTATGAGATCCATCGCGCCGACTGGCGGGCACGGCATGCGCAGGCAGTTGGGTAGCCGATCAGCGCTAACATTGCGGCATGAGCACGACGACGATTCCCGAAGACGACCCGCAGCCTGTTCCCCCCGAACGCCCCGCGCCCGAGGAATGCTGCAACAGTGGATGCATTCCTTGCGTCTATGACATGTACGACGAGGCCATGGACCGCTACCGCCAGGCGCTCAAGGCCTGGCGCGCACGGCATCCCGAGCACGACGCCGTCAAACCCGGAGGCTGACGGCGAACCGTCATCCCGCCGGCAGCAGGCTCAGCCCGCCAGCTTCATGTGGATGATCGGGAACGGGCGGCCGGCGTCGTCTTGCGCCGAACGGCCCACATCCTCGAATCCGTAGTGCTTGTAGAAGCCATGGGCCTGCGGGTTCTGTTCGTTCACATCCACCAGCAAGGTGCCGTGCAAAGAACGCGCGAAGTTCAGCAGTCGGCGGCCGGCGCCTTTGCCGCGTTTGTTCGCGTCCACGAACAGCATTTCGACTTTGTTGTCGGACAGGCCAATGAAGCCGGCGACTTCACCGGCATCGTCCTCACAGACCCACACGCGCACGGATGGCAGGTAGGTATTGAGCACCTGCGGGTACATGGCCTGGATTTCTTTTTCGGTCAGGAAAGAGTGCGTCGCGCGCACTGAACGGAGCCAGATGTCCACCAGGGCCAGATCGTCGCCGTGATTGCGTTCTCGAATATTCATTTTCTTATTGATTCTGTTTATCGAAAGGCGCCGCGGTCCTTGGCCGCCGCGCCTTGATGGCGCTTACAGTCCTGAACGATAGAGCTCGGTAGCCGCCAGGACGGTTTCCATCTGCACAGTATGCGCGAAAACAAAGCGGTCGCCGTAGACGGTTTCATCCGGAAACTCCGAAATCAGCGCCAGCGGCAGTTCTTCGCGATCACTTTCCGTTACCTGGACCGGGATGCCGTTCAGCACGTCGAACCCAGATTCGAGCGCGTGCGCATGAAAGAGTTCCAGCTGGCGCGCATTGAATTCCACCAGCCCCGGTACATTGCGGGCCAAGCGGGCCGTGACGCCTTCGATCAGGCGTCGGGCACGTTCGCCCCAGCCCGGATGATGGCGCAGCACCAGAAAGAACCCCTTGGGCACCGTCCACAACTCAAAGTTGCGGGGCAGATAGCCCGACAGCGGGCGCGTCCATTCATGCGCCGGGTAGCCGTGCAGGTTGATGTGCAACTGCGCGCCGCTGATGGCATGCGCCTGGTGGCGGCCGTCGCGCTCGAAGAAGGGAGCGTGTTCGCGATAGGCGATATCGTCGCCCAGGGCGCTGTAGCGCGAGGCGTGCAGCATGTGGCGCGGATGGTGTTCGCGCAGACGGTTGAACAGCGCGTAGCCGTCTGGGTTTTCAGCCGCGATCAGTGCAAAGTGTGCGTTGCCGCCAGCGGCCAGCGTTTGCGCGGCACGCAGCGCGCCCACGACGCCAGACGTCTCATTGGCGTGCTGCGCGCCCGAGATGAAGACGGCCGGGCCAGGGCCGCGCACATAAGTGCCCAGCACGGGGCGGCCCTGGCGCGAAACGGCCTGGAATGCATCGCCGCCGAACGCCGCCATGCAGCCGGCGATCTGGCCGGCGGACAAGGGATCTCGGCGTTGGGCCAGCGGGCCGTCAAGCGATGCGGCAACGATGGGCGCCGGAGCTTCAAACGGTTCCAACGAGATCTGTACCCGTGCCGCGCCGTCATGGCGGCGAATGTCGGGAATGATCTGGCCGGGCTGCAAGCCGCGGTCGCCCGAGGGGCGGCCCGAGTGGTGCTGGAAGTGCTCCAGCAACGAGAAATACACGTCTTCGTGCAGGGCTTCAAACGTGCTGACGATCTCTTCGTCCACCGGCAGCGAGAAATCCATGCCGGGCAGATCGACGCGAATTTCCAGACGGTCGAAGTAGGGCTCGTGCGTACCCCAGGGATGGCTGCGCACGGTGTCCACGATGCTGCGGAATACCTGCTGGTACTCCGTGGCCTGCGCGGCATCGGTCTGGATCACGCCTTCCGCGTCGCGCACCCGCAGCCAGCCGGTGGGCGACAATTCAGGCTTGCCATCCTGCGATTGGCCCAGCTGATTGGGGGCGAAGACGCGCGTCTCGCGTTGGCTGCCGTCGGCGTAGGTCAAGGTGACGTCGTAGTGCAGGTCGGATGCGCCTGCCTGCATGACGACGCGCACGCCATCCAGCAGCGCGACCAGCGGGTAGGCTTCCAGCGTGAAGCGCTTGGCTTGCGCATGTTCATGCAGCGGGTAACGCACCAGGACGGACGTCAGGCCGTCGCGATCCACGTCTTCCAGGAAGAAATGCACCAGCGGCTTGTAGGCGCTGCGAAAGCGCGCCGTGACGCCTGCCTGCGCCAATCGGGCCTCTGCCGCGCGGCGCGCATCCACGCCTTCGAACAGCCAGCCTTCCACCACCGCGCCGCGCCAGGCCGGCGCCATGTACGCATGTGTCCAGGCGTCCAGCGTCCGGTCGAATGTTTTTTCAAGCAAAGACATGCTTTGTGTTCCTTCGGAGTTCTTGCGTCATCCGGCAATGGGAAAAATGCCCCTTTCGGGGCATTTGCGGCCTACACCTTTCCGGTGGGGTCCAAGCGGTCGCGCAGCCAGTCGCCCAGCAGGTTCAGGCCCAGTACCGTCAGCATAATCGCCAGTCCCGGGAAGACGCTGACCCACCATGCCGTTTGCATGTAGGTGCGGCCATCGGCCAGCATGCCGCCCCAGCTGGGGATCATCGGATCCACGCCCAGGCCCAGGAAGGTCAGGCTGCTTTCCAGCAAGATGTTGTTGGCCACGTTCAAGGTCATCAGGATCACCAGCGGGCCCAGCAGATTGGGCACGATGTGATGGCGGATCATGGCCAGGTCGCGCACGCCGAAGGCGCGGGCGGCCAGCACGAATTCCCGTTCACGCAGCGCGAGCACTTGCGCCCGCACCAGGCGCGCATACTGCACCCATTGCGACACGATCATGAAGAAGATCACGTTGAACAGTCCGCCGCCCAGGATGGCAATGAACGTAATCGCCACCAGGATGAACGGCAGCGCCAGCTGCACATCGGCAAAGCGCATGACGATCATGTCCCAGAAGCCGCGGTAGTAGCCGGCGATCAGGCCCATGATGATGCCCAGAAACGCGCCGCCAATGACGGACGCAAAGCCCACCATCAGCGAAATCTTGCCGCCGACGATCACGCGGGCCAAGACGTCGCGGCCCAACGGATCGGTGCCGAACGGGTGGGCGGCCGACGAGAAAGGCGCCATCAGGCGGGCGGCCAGGTCCATGGACTCGCCGCCATCGGGGAATAGCCAGCCAGAGGTCAGCACCAGCAAGATCATGACGCCGGTCAGCGAGGCGCCCAGCACGAATTCCAGCGAGCGATAGCGGCTGCGCGGCTTGACGGTCTTGGGGGCGGCGGCGGTGGGGGTAGTTGTCTGCATAAGGCTTACCGCGTGCGGATACGGGGGTCGACGATGCCATAGGCGATGTCGACGATCAGGTTGACCAGGACGATGACGGTGGCCAGCACGGTGACCGTGCCCTGCAATACCGGGTAATCGCGGCCCGAAATGGCGTCAAACGCCAGCGTGCCCAGGCCAGGCCAGTTAAATACCATTTCGATGACGACGATGCCGCCGATCAGGCCGCCGAACTGTAGGCCCAGATAGGTGATCAGCGGAATGGCGCAGTTGCGCAGCGCATGCTTGTACAGCACGACGCGCTCTTTCAGCCCCTTGCTGCGCGCCACCATGATGTACTGCGCCGACAGGGTTTCAAGCATGGTGGTCCGCACCAGGCGGATATTGGTCGCGCTGAGGATGATGGCCATCGTCAGGGACGGCAGTATCAGGCTGGCCGGGCCGCTCCAGCCCGAAGGCGGCAGCAGCGGGAATGTGATCGACAGCAACAGCACCAGCATCAGCGCCAGCCAGAAGTTGGGGAACGACAGGCCCACCAACGACAGGATGCGGATGGCCTGGTCGGTTGCCTTGCCGCGCTTGATCGCTGCCTGAATACCCAGCGGCAGCGAGATCAGGATCGAGAAGATCAACGAGGTGAAGGCCAGCATCAGGGTCGCGGGCAGGGCATCGCCGATCAGCTTGGCGACAGACGTGCCGCCCATGAAGCTGCGGCCGAAATCTCCGTGCAGCAGCCCCTGCATGTAAGACAGGTATTGCTCGTGGAAGGGGCGGTTCAGGCCCAGCGCCTGGCGGATGTTCGCCAGGTCCTGCTCGGTGACGCTGCCCGAGCCCTGGCTGAGCATCAGCGCGGGGTCGCCGGTCAGGCGCACGGCATAAGAGACAAGCAGTGTCACGGCAACGATCACGAAGACGGCCTGCAACACACGTTTAATGAGAAATCCGGTCATAAGGCGCCGCCCCGGCTTGCGCCGGAGCGGATCGGTGGAGTTAATGCTACACAAGGGGCACAGTGCCAGTGAGATGCCGCGGAGCCGGCTTTGCCGGTCCGCAGGCATGCCCCCTTGAGGGGGAAGCGCGGTAGCGCTTCGGGGGTGGGCTTACTTACTCCACGCTGGCTTCAAGGAAGCGGAAGCGGATGTCGCCCGGGACTTCCAGGTTCTTCACGCGCTTGTTCACACCCACGATCGTGTTCAGGCTGTAGAGCGGCAGTTCCAATGCCTGGTCAGCGACATAGCCGGCGATTTCCTGCAACATGGCTTCGCGCTTCTTCACGTCGTAGACGGTGCGTTGCGCTTCCAGCATGCCGTTGAGCTTGGCGTCGTTGTCATACGGGTTCCACTTCTGGCCCGTGTGATACATCAGGTATGCGGTGTTGTCGTAGTCGTACGTCCAGCCGCCCCATTGGTTCTGCCACATTTCACCCGTCTTGCCACCCGGGATGATGTCATTGAGCAGCACACCGGTTTCATACGGCTTGATGGTGGCCCGCACGCCCACGGCTTGCAGATAGCCCGACACGGCCTGCGCCACTTCGCGGAAGTTGGAATCGCTGCCGCGCACGTCGATCTGCACGGTGGCGCCTGGCTTCACACCGGCCGCGGCCAGCAACTTCTTGGCTTCGGCGGGGTTGAAGGGCAGGGGCTTTTGTTCGGGGTTGTAGCCAAACGACTGCGGACCCTGGAAGCTGGCGATGACCTTGGCCTGGCCCAGCAGCAGCTGCTTGACGATGGCTTCGCGGTCGACGGCCATGATCAGTGCGCGGCGCACGTCACGGTTCTGGGTGATGCCGCCCTTGGTGTTGTAGCGCAGGGCGAAGGCCACCGGGCCGCCAGTCGAGATGACGTCGGCGTTGCCGGACTTCTTCACCGTCTCGATCAGGCCCAGGGGGATCAGCGTGGCGATGTCGATGCGGCCGGCTTGCAGCTCAGCGACCTGGGTGCCGGGTTCGCCGATGAAGCGGTAGACGACCTTGTCCAGCTTGGGCTTGCCGCCCCAATACTCGTCATTGCGCGCCAGGGTCACGTTGACCTTGGGCTGGTAGCTCTCAAACTTGAACGGGCCCGTGCCGACCGGGTTCGTGTTGAAGAAGTCCTCTCCCTTTTCCTTGATGTACTTCGGCGGGACGATCATCGCGCCGTAGCCCGCCAGCTTGGTCAGCAGGACAGGATCGGGCTGCTTCAAGATGAAGTCCACCGTGAATTCGTCCACGACCTTGATTTCGCCGATCGAGTCATAGTTGGACTTTTGCGGGCCCTTGGCGCCTTCGGCGCCCAGCAGGCGCTCGAACGTGAACTTCACCGCTTCGGCGTTGAAGGGTTCGCCATTGTGGAACTTCACGCCTTCGCGCAGCTTGAAGCGCAGGCGCTTGTTGTCGTCCAGGTATTCCCAGCTGGTGGCCAAGCCCGGTTGCAGCTTCAGGTCGGCGCCGCGCATCGTCAGGCCGTCGTACAGGTTGCCACCCACCGAACCCCAGAAGGTCACGAAGGTGTCGATCGGATCCCAGCTGCCCGGGTCCTGGTTGATGGCGACGCTAAGCGTGCCTGCGGCATGCGCGGTCGAGAAGACGGCGGGCAGCGCGCCGCCCAGCGCCAGAGTCAGGGCGGTGGCGGTGAAGGTGGTGCGTAGGAATTGCATGTTCGCTCCAGGGACGGGAACTCGGATTGGGCCGAGATGAAAAAAGGGGGGCTTCAAGCCGCGCGGGCCACTTGATGGCCGGGCGCGAATTCGATCAGGGGGATGATGGCGGGTTCGTCGCCCACGCGGCGCACCGGGCTGGGGATCTCGCCTTCAATCAACGATGTGTCGATGTGGCGGCCAGGTTCGGCCACCGGCACCGCGGCCAGCAGTTTGCGGGTGTAGGCGTGTTGCGGCGATTCAAAGATCTGCCGGCGCGTGCCCAGTTCCACGATCTGGCCCAGATACAGCACGGCGACGCGGTGGCTGACCTTTTCCACCACCGCCATGTCGTGGGTGATGAACAGATAGGACAGGCCACGGTCTTTTTGCAGGTCCATCAGCAAGTTCAGGATCTGCGCCTGGATGGACACGTCCAGCGCCGACACGGATTCGTCGGCGATGATCAGCTTGGGGTTGCTGGCCAGCGCGCGCGCGATGCACACGCGCTGGCGCTGGCCGCCCGAGAATTCATGCGGATAGCGGCGGGCGTGTTCAGGCTTCAGGCCCACTTGCTCAAGCAGTTCGCCCACGCGGCGGGCGATGGCGTCCTCGCCACTCAGCAGGCCGTGCGTGCGGATGGGTTCGGCGATGCTGAACGCCACCGTCTTGCGCGGATCAAGCGACGCATAGGGATCTTGGAAGATGTACTGGATTTCCTGGCGCAGTCGTTGGCGGCCAGCGCTGTCCATCGAAAAGATGTCCTGGCCGTTATAGCGCACGGCGCCGGACGTGGGCGCCACCAGTTGCTGCAAGGTCTTGCCGATGGTGGACTTGCCGCTGCCGGACTCGCCCACCAACGCCAGCGTTTCGCCAGGGTAGACGTCAAAGCTCACTTCTTCAACGGCATGCACGCGATGCGTGACGCGGCCAAACAGGTTGTGGCCCACGTCGAAGCGGGTGGTCAGCTTTTCCACGCGCAGCACGGGCTCGTCATAGCTTGCCGTGTCCTGCTCGCGCGTTTCGCCCACTTCGCGCAGGGTGTCGCCATCCAGTACGGTCTGCGGCGTGCGCAGCGGCAGATCGCTGCCGGTCAGGCTGCCCAGCCGTGGGACGGCGGCCAGCAGCGCGCGCGTGTAGGGATGCTTGGGCGCGTTGAAGATCTCGTCGACGGTGCCTTGTTCGACCTTCTTGCCGCGCAGCATCACCACCACGTCGTCGGCCATCTCGGCCACCACGCCCATGTCGTGCGTGATGAAGATGACGGCGGTGCCCAGGTCGCGCTGCAATTCGCGGATGGTGTTCAGGATCTGCGCCTGGATCGTCACGTCCAGCGCCGTGGTGGGCTCGTCGGCGATCAACAGGCGCGGCTGGCACGACAGCGCCATGGCGATCATCACGCGCTGGCGCATGCCACCCGACAGTTGATGCGGGTAGCGGTCCAGCAATTGCTCCGCGTCCGGCAGGCGCACCTTTTCAAGCAGCTTGCGGGCCGATTGGCGGGCCGCCGAGCGCGACAGCTGCTGGTGCAGCATGATGGCCTCGACGATCTGGTCGCCGATCGTGAACACCGGGTTCAACGACGTCATCGGCTCCTGGAAGATCATCGCGATGTCATTGCCGCGAATGGCGCGCATCTGCTCATCGGTGGCGGTCGTCAGGTCGGTTTCGCGGCCGTCGTTGTCGCGGAACAGGATCTGACCCGTGGCGATGCGGCCGCTGGTGTAGTCGGTCAGCCGCATGATTGCCATGGACGTGACGGATTTCCCGGAGCCCGATTCGCCGACGATGGCCAGCGTCCTGCCGGGCCGGACATCAAAGTCCAGTCCGTCGACAGCGCGGAACACGCCATTCTCGGTATTGAAATCAACCGATACGCCGCGCACGGACAGCAGCGGGGCGGATGAAGATGCAGTAGTGCTAGACAACGTGGATTCTCACAGCGAGGTGGCGGCGCGGGCAGCCTGGTCGTACAGGCCCGACAGGGTGCGCAGGGTATTGGCCAACTGGTGGTTGGCGTCGTCCGCGGCGGGGGAGTCGATGAACGATTTGACGAGGCATTGCTCGCGCACTTCGGCGTAGCGCTGGATCGCGGCGGCGCCTGCCTCGGTGGTCGTGTAGATCACTTCCTTGCCCGTCTTGGCGCTTTGCACCACGCCCAGCCGCTCAAGCTTCTTCAGCGAATAGTTCACCAGGTGGGTGTCTTCGACGTTCAGCGTGAAGCAGATATCCGCCAGTTTCTTGCCACGGCCACGGTGAAACACATGGTTCAGCACCAGGATGTCCAGCGAGGTCAGTTCGGGCAGGCCTGCGCAGGCCATGCAACGCACCATCCAGCGGTTGAAGGCGTGGGACGCGATGATCAGGCCGAATTCCACCTCGGATAATTCCGGGGCGGAAGAGGCGAGATGGGCAGAGGAAACAATGGCGTCCCGGACGGATACAGGCATGAAAGGGGGGCGGTATGGGACGGATTGATGACAAAACGTTGGCGAATTATTGACGATTTGTTGCTATGGAGGCATTCGGGATAACCCGAGGGGATGGGTGTTTTCAAGATTCTTCTGATGGTCCCGCCGGAGCGTCCCAAGCTACCTTGCCCGCGTATCCCACCTATGGGCGTGAAATCCGCGCTGCGGGATCAATAAGCCAGAGGCGGGGGAAACACGGTGCGAAAACTCAAATACGTGCTCAAGCGAGCGCTGTTCCGGCTGTCGCCTGGGGTTGCGGCGCACTGCAATATTGATTTCAGGCTGCATGCACCGAACAGGGCCTTTCTCGAAAACGAAATCTTCACCTATGTGAACCGCCTTGCCGCTGAATCGGATGCGGGCTTGGATTTCCTGTTCGTGGGTCTCGACAAGCACAACTGGCACTACCCCCGGCTGTTGTCGGTGGATTTCCATTCGCTGGACCTCAAGAAGAAAAACGCGGTGTACGGGCGCCGTGGCCGCCACAAGGTTGGCAACGCGATGCAGATGGCCGAGCTATACGCGGAAAATGCGTTCGACGTGGTGGTGGCCAATGGCTTGATCGGCTTCGGCGTGGACACGCAGGCGGACTTTCATCGGCTGATTGCGCAATGCCATTGGGTGCTCAAGCCGGGTGGCTTGCTGGTGCTGGGCTACAACGACAGGCTGGAACGCGCGCCGTTTCCGGTCGACGTGGATGGCAATGGGGGCTTCGACGAGTTCGTGCCTGACATCGTGGGCGTGCGGGGCGCGCGGCATCACATGGATGACGAGCATCGGCACGTTTACGTGTTTTCCAGAAAGACCGGTCATCTCGGGAATCTCCCAAACGGGTGAAGGGGAATATTCCAGGCCAGTCCATCAATCAGCATTCAGCCTCCTCGCCAGCCTTATTCTTCGCGCAGGTTCCATCCCGCGTCCTCGTCCCAGATCAAGCGATGCGTTGGTGCGAGGGACGCCAAGAAATCCCCATCGTGCGACACCACGGCCATTGCGCCGGGATACTCCCTCAGCGCTTGTTCCAAGGCCTCCGCGGATGCGATATCCAGGTGATTCGTGGGTTCGTCCAGCAGCAGCAATTGCGCCGGTTGCTTGCGCCACAGCGCGCAGGCCAGCGCGGCTTTGATGCGTTCACCCCCGCTTAGCGTTGCAGTTGGCGCGTCGACCTGGGCTGGCCCCAGGCCCAGCAACGCCAGGCGACTGCGCAGATCTCCCTGTGGCAACGACGCGCCCAACGCATCCAGCGCCTGCAATAACGACCGATCCGGCGGCAGGCCCGCCGCCCGCTGATCCAGCATGGCGGTAGGCACGCGCACGTCGCAAATCCCTTGCGCGGCACGAAGCTCGCCGCCCAGCATCGATAGCAAGGTGCTTTTGCCGCAGCCGTTTGGTCCTTGGATCGCCAGACGGAAGGGGCCGTTCAGGCTTAGCGTCAACGCCCGCGCTCCTGCCGGATGAGGGGGCGTGGCGTGTTCCAGATGCAAGACGCGCCGGCCCGCGGGCACGACGGTTTCCGGCAAGGCCAGGGCCACGCCGGGCGATGCGATCACGCGGGCGGCGGCTTGCCTGACGGCGTCGTCCAGCGCCGCGCCGGCCTGCTGGCGGCGTAGCCGTTCGCGACCGGCATGCGCTTGAGCGTTGGCCTTCTTCATGCCTAGCAAGATGGGCGCCTGGTTCGTGTCGCGCGCTTGACGGGCATTGCGGGCGGCGCGTTGCTGCTGTGCGTCGTGCTGCTGCCGCAGAACGCGCAAGCCCGCGTCGCGTTCGTGGCGGGCTTGGGCCAGCGCGGCGTCGGCGGCGGCGCTTTGCAGGTCGCGCTGAGCGCGATAAGCGGCGTAGTTGCCGGCATGGCCGGTGAGCGTGCCGCCGTCCAGTTCGACGATATGGGACATGGCGCTCAGCAAGCTGCGGTCGTGGCTGACGACGATCAGGCCGCCTCGCCACGCGCGGATCTTGTCGATCAGCCAATCGCGTGCACGGGCGTCCAGGTGGTTGCTGGGTTCGTCCAGCAGCAGGCCATCCGCCTCTTGCAGCAGCAGGGCGCCCACCAGCGCGACGCGGGTCAGTTCGCCGCCGCTGAGGGCGCCTGCTGGGTGGCTGGGCGACCAGGCGGGCAGGCCCGCGTCGGCAAGCATCCGTGTCCAATCGTCTAGGATCAGCCAGCGGCCGTCGGCGAGATCAAAGTCGGCTGGCTCGGCGCTGCCTGCCTCGATGTTGGCCAGGGCGCGCAGGATGGCGCCGATGCCCGCCACATCGGCCAGCGTGGCGCTGGGCGCGTGGATCAGCGCCTGCGGTACGTAGGCGATCCGGCCATGGCGCGTGACGCGGCCCGATTGTGGGGGCAAGCTGCCATGCAATATGCGCAACAACAAGGATTTTCCCGCGCCGTTGCGGCCGATCAAGCCGTGGCAGGCTGCGGTGAAGTCATGGCTCACGGCGTCCAGCAGAACGCGGCCACTGGGCAGCGCGTGGCTGACGTGATGCATGCTGATGAAGGGGGGAACTACGGATGGATGAGGGTGTGCCTGAGACGGCGCGTGCGAAGACTGGGCCATGAATAGCGCTCCGGATCGATGAGACACCTTGCCCGCAATGCGGCAAGGAGGATCAGGGGGAGGGCTTAGAGAATCATGGTCTTGCGGATCTCCGCGATGGGGGCATGCATCGTTGGAAGGGGACGGCGCGGAAAAGTTCCTGCCGCGCGGCGCCGATACGGCGAAGAATATCAGCCTTCCAATATCCGAAGATCCGGCGGCCGGTTTTCAATGATGGCTTCCATGCTGAAGAATCCGGTCACCGTCGACAGTTCAAAATCCGTGATCAGTTTTTGATAGAAGCGGTCGTAGCCCACCATGCCACGGCAGACCACCTTGATCAGATAATCCCAGTCGCCGCCAATACGATAGAACTCCGTCACCTCCGGCAGGCGTTCAACGTGCTGGCGGAATCCATCGGCCCAGGCCTTGGCATGATGGCTGGTCCGGATCATCACAAAGACCGTCAGATCGAGCCCCAGCGCGGCCAGGCTGACCTCGGCGCGCGTGCCTCGGATAATGCCGCAGGCGTTCAAGCGCTGTAGCCTGCGCCAGCATGCGTTCTGAGACAAACCGACGCGATCGGCCAGTTCCCGTTGCGACAGCGCGCCATCCTTTTGCAGGCAAGAGATGATGCTTAGATCAAGTTTGTCTATTTTTTCCATGGATTCGATCATTTGATCTGTTTTTGCCGGTTTTTGGCAAAATATCGGTGATGTTTCATCTTGGCTTCCATCGTATGATATTTCCAGATATCTCGGAACCAGCCCCACATGAATACGCTCACCGCGACGGCGCCCGCCACGACAGGACCGTTGCAGAAATTTCAAGACAGCCTGAAAGCAGGCGACGTCGCCGCGGCACTTGCCGATGGGCTCATCGGCAAGGATGCCTTTATCGAAGGTCCGTTCGGCATCAAGCCGCTGGTCTACGCCGACTATGTCGCGTCGGGCCGCGCCCTCATGCAAGTGGAGCGCTTTGTCCTTGAGCAAGTGCTGCCGTACTACGCAAACTCGCATACCGAAGCCTCTTACTGCGGCGGTTTCATTACGCGCTTGCGCCGTGAGGCGCGTGCCACCATCGCCCGGTGCTGCGGCGCCAGCGACGCGCACGCCGTGATTTTTGCCGGTTCGGGCGCCACCGCGGGCATCAACCGCCTGGTGCATCTCTTCGGCGTGCGGGCGGCGATTGCCACCGGCAGAAAAGTCCGCGTGATCATTGGGCCTTACGAACATCATTCAAACATTTTGCCTTGGCGCGAATGCGGCGCCGAGATCGTTGAATTGGCAGAAGACCCGGATGGCGGACCCGATCCGGTCCAGTTGGCCGCTGCCCTGCAAGCCGGGGACGGCGCGCTGGTGATCTGCTCGCTGTCGGCCGCGTCCAACGTGACCGGCATCGTGGCGGACATCGCCGGGATCACCCGGCAGGTCAAGCAAGCCGGCGCGAAGATGCTGTGGGACTACGCGGGTGGTGCGCCTTACCTGCCGATCCAGATGTCGCCGGCCGCCGATGCGCAGATTGATGCCATCGTGTTCTCACCGCACAAATTCATCGGAGGCCCTGGTGCATCCGGCGTGCTGATCGTGCGCCGCGACGCCGTGCTCGACACGACGCCTTCGTGGCCGGGGGGTGGCACCGTCAAATTCGTTTCGCCTGTTGGCCACGATTACAGCGGCAGCCTGGAAGCCCGGGAAGAGGCGGGCACGCCCAACGTGGTGGGTGACATTCGCGCCGCGTTGGTCCTGCTGGTGAAGGAAGCCTTGGGCGTTGACTACATGCAGCGGCGCAACGCGCACTTCGTGCAGCAAGCGCTTGCCGCCTGGCAGGGCGTGGAGCGGCTTGAATTGCTGGGTTCGCTGACCGCCGCCCGCTTGCCGATATTCTCTTTCCGTGTGCGCAACGGCAAAGGCGGCTTCGTGCATCAACAGTTGGTGACGCGCATGCTGAGCGATCGCTTCGGCATTCAGGCCCGCGGCGGTTGCGCCTGCGCTGGCCCCTATGTGCATCGGCTGCTGGACATTGACGAGTCCGAGTCGCTGCAAATGCGTCAGGCCATTCTTGATGGCCGCGAAATCGAAAAGCCCGGTTTTGTCAGGTTGAACTTCAGCGCGTTGCTGTCGGAGGACAAGGCGGATTTCATTCGGGAATCGGTCTTGGCGCTGGCGGCGGACGCGACCGACTTTGAAAGCCTTTACGGCTTTGATCCCAGTCGAGCCATCTTCTATCCGCAACGCGCGGAAATGGCGACGGCCGTCTGATCGCCAAGGGGATTGGTCAGTCTTTCATGTGCCGGCCGCAGGTCCGGACCCAGGCCGCTTTCATATCCGTCAGCTCTTCCGACGCCTGGGTCAGGTTGCGCACGACGCTGTCTGAGAACGTGGCGCCCTTGCGGCGGCAGGATTCAAAGTCATCGCTAAGCGCGAAGCGAGCATCCAGCAGGTCCAGGCGGCCCTGGCACAGTTCGCGATTCAGTTGCAGGTCATTGGCCGCTTCGCGAGTGCGCTGCACGTTTTGCGCGCGCTGGATACTGGCAAGCCCGGCGTCCACTCGCGCGACGCAATCGTCATTGGCGTAGGCAGGCGCGATGGCGCAAAGGGATAGCGCCAGAAGGGCGGCCAGGGACAGGCGTTGCGTAGCCGGCATGCGGAAAACCTTGGTGATGCAGTGACAATGGACTGCATCATAACTGCTACGAAAACAGGCCTGTTGCCTATTCACTGACCAGGTACGCCTGTCCGCCTGGCTTCAGGTAAGGCGCCAAATCCTTGAAGGGCACTTGCGCGTGCGTCCCCAGGCATGCGCCGCTGGCGTGGCCGACACCGGATACCGACAGGCTCAATGCGCCCGGCTTCGTGGCGCCCACCACCAGGTAGTCGGGCCAGAGGTCCGCGCAATCTTCCAGGTTCGGTCGCTTGCCCGAGTCCGCGGCGTTGGACGCCGTGAATTGTTCGCGCGCCTGTTCCGCCAGCTGGGCCAGGATCGGACTGGCCTTGGGCGTGCGCGGTTTGCTGTCGTCGTAGGCGTCGAAGATCAGATTCCAATTCAGGTTTTCCCCGCGCAGCAAATCATAGGTATAGGGCTCGAAATGGTTGTAGGGATGCGCGCCGCCGCAATCCAGGCTGCCCGCTTCGGTCACGGTCATCAACGCGCGCGACAGCCAGGTGACCGTGATCACTTCTTCGTCATAGTTGCCCAGCGTGCCTGTCTCCGGCCCCCCACGGGTGTATGCCGCCGCCATGCATGCCAGCGCACCCAGGTTTTTCTTCCAATGACGTTGTTCAAGCAAATGGTTGACGCGCTGAAACACCTGCGCGTCGGGATGGCGGCTCAGGCGTGGATACGAGAATTTGGTGCGCGGGTCGCGCCACATGCGGTAGGCCACCTGGGCGTTGCCAATGTCCTGACCGACGGGGGCGGCGTGACCTGCCAGCTTCAAGGTGTCGTAGGGGGCTTGCTGGGCATTGATGTCCGCGTTGGCGCTGTTGCCGTTGGCGGGCGGGGCGTCATACTGCGCCACACGCCGCAAGTCAAAGCGATGCTGTTTGCCGGTGTTGGCATCGATCCATAGTCCGCGAAACCTATCGGCGTCACGTACGCCTTGCCAGGTTGCGGCGGTGGCGGACGCCTTCGCGCCGGCTGCTTGCTGTGCCTGTTGCGATTCCCATAAAGGCTTTGGTTCAACGAGCGCCTTGTCCGTACCGCTCAAGGGAATATCGACGCCATTTTTTGCATGGAAATAGCGGCCTTGCACGGCGCCGTCTTTGCCGGGCTGGCTGTCCAGTTCCATGACGACATCACCCGCGCCTTGCAGCGTTCCGCTATACACGACCCGTTCCGCGGCGTGGGCCGTGGGGCTGGTCTGCGACAAGATGGCCAGCGCCAGCGCGCCAAATAGCGATCGAGGACTGCGGATGAGTGATCGGAGCATCGTTTTGTGGGCGTCGAATGTCTGAGGACGGGGTTGTCAATATATAGAGAGTACTAGTGGCACTGCAAGGTTGATCCTTGGCGCCACGCCGGATGTTCGCAAAGCTGTCACGGGTTTCACTCATGCTGTGGGTTTCAAACGGAATAAATCGGCGCTGATTTAAAAGTGGTGCGTCTCCAGTCTGTGTGAGCCTCGGAGTTCGCGCAACAGCAAGTATTGATTGAGCGGCTTTGAAACGTGAATGTGGACAATTCAAAAATGGAGGCACGTCCGGCGTTGTGCCTCATCCGTGCTCGATCCGGAAAAGACTATTCCGCCGGCGGAATGTTTGGCAGTATTGAGTCCCGGCCATGTTTTTTCGATAAAGCCCATGAGCAGACTCAGATTTGCCGTGTGCGGGGTGTGAGCTCACCGCCAGGGTCTCCTGTGTTCTCTATTTCCACGGTTCTGATCGTGCGGAACGCGCAGCGATTGCCATGGGCGGAACATTCATCGGGATGCTGCTAATTTCCGTTTTTGTTTGTAGGCGCTAAATCTGCGCCGGGCGTCAAGCAGGTATGGGCAGCCCTCGGGGCCGTCTTACGTAGTGCGCGGCACGTCCAGGCCGCATGAACGCGGTCATGGTCTTCAAGACCTTGCTCACGCGCTTGGGTGGAGCTCCTCGAAAACCCGGTTTACAGCTGTCCCAAACTGTCCTACCGTGCATGACACATCAATGGCTTCCGACGTTCGGAATCGCCCGCTGCATTCGCCAGATAGCATTCGAAAGTTCTGTTTTATCAACACTGTGTTGGAGATGAAAGAGAATGACCAATACCCTCATCAAGGTCGATCTGGACCAGTCCCCGTACGAGAACAAGCAGATTCATAATCGGTGGCATCCCGACATTCCCATGGCCACATGGGTGAAGCCGGGCGATGATTTCGTGCTGGAAACCTACGATTGGACAGGCGGCGCAATCAAGAACGACGACAGCGCCGACGATGTGCGCGATGTGGACTTGTCCACGGTGCACTTCCTGTCTGGCCCGGTGGGTGTGGAAGGCGCCGAGCCCGGCGATCTGCTGGTGGTTGATCTGTTGGATATCGGCGCCAAATCCGACAGCCTGTGGGGCTTCAACGGATTTTTCAGCCGCAACAATGGCGGCGGCTTCCTGACCGAACACTTTCCGCATGCACAGAAATCCATCTGGGATTTCCACGGCATGTTCACCTCGTCGCGGCATATCCCTGGTGTGAATTTCGCGGGGTTGATCCATCCGGGGTTGATCGGCTGCCTGCCCGACAAGAAGCTGCTGGACACCTGGAACCGGCGCGAACAGGCGCTGATCGACACCAACCCCAATCGCGTGCCGCCGCTAGCCAACCCGCCCGCGCCGAAGACGGCGCACATGGGAGCGATGCAGGGCGCGGATCGTGATCGCGCGGCGGGCGAAGGCGCACGCACCGTGCCGCCGCGTGAACATGGCGGCAACTGCGACATCAAAGACCTGTCGCGCGGCGCCCGGGTCTTTTTTCCGGTCTATGTGAAGGGCGGCGGCCTGTCCGTGGGCGATCTGCACTTTTCGCAAGGCGATGGCGAAATCACCTTCTGCGGCGCCATCGAAATGGCGGGCTGGGTCCATATGCGGGTGACGCTCATCAAGGGCGGCATGGAGAAGTACGCCATCAAGAACCCGATCTTCAAGCCTAGCCCGATCACGCCTGCCTATAAGGACTACTTGATCTTTGAAGGCATCTCGGTGGACGAAACGGGTAAGCAGCATTACCTGGACGTGAACGTGGCCTACCGGCAAGCCTGCCTGAATGCCATCGAATACCTGAAGAAATTCGGCTATTCAGGCGCCCAGGCCTATTCGCTGCTGGGTTGCGCACCGGTGCAAGGGCATATCAGCGGGGTTGTCGACATTCCCAACTCTTGCGCGACGCTCTGGCTGCCGACCGAGATATTCGACTTCGATATCCAGCCCTCCGCATCCGGACCCATCAAGCACATCAAGGGCGGGGTGGACATGCCACTGTCCCGCGACCGCTAGGAGATCACGATGCCCATGTACGACTATGCCTGCGGCGAATGCGGTGAGTTCGCCGCGTTGCGCCCCTTGGCGCAGTGGCGCGATCCCGCGGCCTGCCCGCAATGCGGCGAGGCTTCTGGCCGCATCATCGGCGGGGCACCAGCGATTTCAGCGCTGTCATCCGCCGTGAACCGGGCACGCGCCGTGAACGAGCGCAGTGCAAACGAACCGCGCAGTTCGCGGTCGGGCCATGGCATGAATTGTGGTTGTTGCACGGGTGGACGCACATCAGGCAAGACGCGCACCACCGCCGATGGCGCAAAGTCATTCGCCGGCGCCAGGCCCTGGATGATCAGCCACTGACCCCTAGTGCGAAGAAGAGGCAAGGGCCGGACAATTGTCCGGCCCTTCTTCATCTCGTAGGATGGGTGAAGCGCGAGAAAATCCAGAACAGCAAACCAACGCCCAACGCGCGCAACCCATCAAGCGGCGGCTGCGATGCAGCTGAACGTTCAGCGTTGCGGTGCCGTGGCTGAGGCGGCTGAACATTCAGCGTTGCTTGATGGGTTGCGCGCGTTGGGGGCTGTGTGTTTGGGACGTGATTCTCGCGCTTCACCCATCCTACGCATCCCGAGCATCCGAGCATCCCGAGCATCCCGAGCATCCCGAGCATCCCGAGCATCCGTGCATCCGTGCATCCGTGCATCCGTGCATCGCGAGCATCCGAGCATCCCATGCATCCCGAGCATCCCGTGCATCCGTGTGCAGGCGCCGTCAGGCTTCCAACGGTGCGACGGCTGCGCCTTGGATATTGTGGCGTGCCAGGGCTTCGGCTACGAAGCCCGACTTCTTCATCGCTTCGACGTAAGCGGCCAGATAGGCGCTGGCCTTGTTGCCACGGCTCTTGGGCACGCCCATCGCCTGGCGGATCAGCATGAAGTGGCTATCCAATAGCCGGAGTCCGCCCAGGCGCTGCGCGTCGGCTTCCAGCTGTTGCTTCACGCCGGCCGCGACTTCCAGGTTTTCCTTGATGAAGGTGTCGACCACGGCGGGGGACGTGGGCGCGCGGAAGATCTCGGCCTGCTTGAGTTCGCGCGTCAGGTAGAGGTCATACGCGCTGCCCTTGCCGACCACCACGCGCAGCCCCTGGCTGTCAACCTGATCCATCGCGGTGATGGGGGAGTCCTGGCGCACCAGATACGCGCCTTCGATCACCACGTAGGGCGCGGTGAAGGCGATCTGTTCACCGCGCAAGGGGTCGATGGCAAAGAAGCCGACGTCCGCCTGTTCGGCGGCCACGGCGTTGACGGATTCGCCCGCGGACTTGAACACCACCAGTTCCAGCTTGACGTCCAGGCGCCGCGCCAGTTCCGTAGCCAGATCCACCGACACGCCGCCGGGCTTGCCCGTCGCGGGATCGGCGTTGGCCAGGATCGGATTGCCCAGATTGATGGACGCGCGCAACGTGCCAGTGGGGGCGAAGGCGGAGAGCAGCTCGTGGTCGGTCTTCATGGCTTCCTTGGGTGGGGCCGCGCCCAAAGGCGCGCAATACCCCAAAGGATAGCCGGAAGCAGGGGACTTGCGCGATGCCCTTTCGCGATGCGTTATTGGGCGCGGCGCAGCACGTAGTGCGGGGCCAGCGGGCCGGTCGGACGGGTGCCGTCGCGATACAGCATCGTCACCTGGTTTTCACCGACGAAGTAGCGTTGGCTGTCGCCGGACGCATCCAGCCGGATGGTGCTGCCGTCGGATTCCCAGCTGAACGTGCCCGTGACAATCTCGGGCTGGGGCTCGCGATCCAGATACTGCGTCTGGCGTTCGTACCGGTCGTCCTTCAGCAAGGTCAGGCGGGTCTTGATGCCGGGGCAGTCGGCGCACGGCAGCGTGCCGTCATAGCTGCCGGGCCAGTCGAGCGAGTTGCGCGCGGTGTGGCTGTCGGCCGGGGTGTCGCGGGCGTTATGGGGCTTGGAGGGGGCGCAGCCGGCAAGCAGGGCAAGGCTCAGGGTGCAGGTCAGGGTGGTTTTCATCATGGCGAGCTCCTGTGGGTAACGCGCCCACCATACGGACAGTAACGGCATGATGCTGAAACCGGATGTAATGCAGCAAGGGTTTTGCGTCGTTTCCGGCTTGCGCTACGCTTGATGTCTTTCCTGGCCGGGTCGTCTTGTCGACGCATCGGCGCTTGCATCTTTGGGCAATCATGAGCGAAGCAAAAGGCGAGCATCACTACACCGTCACCGTGGACTGGACGGGTAACACCGGCACCGGGACATCCCATTACAAGTCTTATTCCCGCGACCACGTGATTCGGGCTGCCGGCAAGCCCGACGTGCCCGGTTCGTCCGACCCGGCCTTTCGCGGCGACCCGTCGCGATGGAACCCCGAGGACCTGCTTATCGCGTCGCTGTCTGCCTGTCACAAACTGTGGTATCTGCACCTTTGCGCGGTCGAGGGCGTGACGGTGGTGGCGTACCACGACGAGGCGCAGGGCGTCATGGTCGAAGACCCGGCGCGTGGTGGCGCGATCACCCGGGTCACGCTGCGGCCCCAGGTCACGATTCGCGCGGGCGACGATGCCGCACTGGCCGCCGAACTGCACGACAAGGCGCATCATTTTTGCTATATCGCCAATTCGGTGAACTTTCCGGTGCGATGCGAACCGCGCATTGTGTTCGCCTCATGACCGCCGACGCCGCAATCACGATCTGGGGGCGCCGCAGTTCCTTCAATGTGCAGAAGGTATTGTGGCTGGCGGATGAACTGGGCCTGGACTACCACCATGTGCCAGCGGGCGGACAGTTCGGTTTGCTGGATACGCCTGATTTCCTGCGCATGAATCCGCATGGCAGGGTGCCGGTGCTGCGCGATGGCGACACCACGGTTTGGGAATCGCACGCGATTTTGCGCTATCTGGCGGCACGCCATGGCGGCAGCGCGTTCTGGCCCCAGGCCCCTGCCGCGCGCGCTCAGGCGGATGGCTGGATGGACTGGGCACAGACAGCGTTCCAGCCCGCGTTCCTGGGCGGCGTTTTCTGGGGCTACTACCGGACCCCCGAGGCCCAGCGCGATGCTACGGCCATTGCACGCAGCATCGCCGAGACGCATGAGTGCCTGCGCCAATTGGACAAGGCGCTGTCGGATAGGCCCTATCTGGGAGGGGATGCACTTGGCTTGGCCGACGTGCCAGCCGCCACGGCCTTGTACCGCTACCATGAACTGGACATCCCGCATCCGCCTTTGACACAGGTGCAAGCCTGGTACGAACGCTTGCAACAGCGCCCGGCCTATCGCGAACACGTGATGGTGCCGTTTGGCGAGTTGCGGGGGCGGCTGGATTTCTGATCGGGTCTGGCCTCATGCCTACTTTTTTTCATTGACACCACGATGACTCTTCTCAACCTGGATGACTGGCCGCGAAGCTATCCCGAATTGGGCGTGCCTGGCTTGCACTTGCGCGCCCTTCAAGCGTCCGACGCGGCTGACTGGTACGACTACCTGCGGCAAGAAGCGGTCACCCTGCACACCAGCTGGCAATTGGACGGGCCTGAGGATTTGCTGACGTTGATCCGGGGGTATGCGCAGCCCGGCCTGTCAGGCGGCATGCGTCTGGCCATCGCCGGACAGGACGACCGGTTGATCGGCACTATCGGCCTGAACGAGATCGCGCTGGCGCATCGGCGTGCTGAAATCGCCTACGACATCGCACCCACGCATTGGCGACAGGGGGTGGCGACCAAGGCATGCGGGGCGCTGGCGGACTGGGCTCTGCGGACCTTGGGCTTTGCCCGCATCCAGGCCACGGTCCTGGACACCAATACCGTGTCGGCGGGCGTGCTGGAGCGCAGCCGTTTTCACCGCGAAGGTCTGTTGCACAACTATCGCGCAGTGCGCGGAGAGCCGCGCCATTTCTGGATGTATGCGCGCGTTTGGCCACTGCCGTCAAACCTGGCGGACTGCGGTTGACGGCCCGTTTTCGTGCTGACGCCGTGAGGTAGACTTCCCGCCTGACTTCTTGTCCGGAATTCCATGACAACCGCCTTGATCGTGATTGATGTACAGCGCGCCCTGTTTGAAACGGTGCCGCCGCCCGCCGATGCCATCCAGGTTCTGGACCGCATCAATTTCTTGGCCGACCAGGCCCGCGCCGCGGGAGTTCCCGTGGTCTACGTGCAGCACGAAAGTCCGACGGGTGCATTGGCGCATGGCCAGCCAGGCTGGGACCTTGATACGCGCTTGTCCCCGGCCGCAGACGATGCCCGCGTGCGCAAGACCACACCAGACTCTTTCCTGGGCACGACGCTGCGGCAGTTGTTGACTGACATGGGCGTGACGGAATTGATGGTGTGCGGCTATGCCACCGAGTTTTGCGTGGACACCACCGTGCGACGCGCGGCGGGCCTGGGGCTGCCCGTCACGTTGGTGGCCGACGCCCACACCACGCAGGACAAGGCGCATGCCACCGGAGGACAGATCCGCGTACATCACAACGCTACGTTGTCCGCCATCTCCAGCTTCGGCGTGAAGATCAGGGCGGTGCCTGCCGCCGATATCGTTTTTGACAGCAGCGCAACGCATTGAACGCACCAGCCTATTGAATTCCATGGATCCTGAACTGCTTAATCTGCTGGTCACGCGCGAGATGCCCTTTGGCAAGTTCAAGGGGCGCCTGATCGCGGACTTGCCCGGAAACTATCTGGCCTGGTTCGCGCGCAAGGGTTTTCCGCCGGGCGAACTTGGCCGTCTGCTGGCCTTGATGCTTGAACTGGACCACAACGGCCTGTCGTCCTTGCTGACGCCATTGCGCAAGTCAAAGCCGAAACCCTGATTCGGGTGGCGGGAAACCGCGGGAAACAACTCCGGTTGCCGCTGTAGCGTCTTGGCACGGCACGCGCTGGTGGCTGGCGCTACCATAAGGCGGCTCGCCCGGGGCGGGCCACCGCGTTCATGCCCCAGGGCGATTGCTTATTTGAAGAGAGGTCGCCATGAAGAAACACACCCTTTCCGCCTTCCTGTTTGCCGCCTTGTGCGCCACGGGCGTTGCGCAGGCCCAAAACGCCGTGCCCGCGACGCAGGAATACCAATATCCCAGCTTGCCCTCCAAGGATGGCAGCCAGTCGCCGCCTTCCACCTTGCGCATGACGGTCACGCCGGCGCCGGGAGATGCGCCCGTCGTCATCCGCGATTCCGCCGAAAGCCAGGCCGAGTATGTGCGCTGCCGCGAAGTTTCTGACCGTGCGGCCGTGTCGAATGCCCAGATGCAGGCTGGTGTCGCGCAATGCCTGAAAGAACTGGAGCAGCGCCGCCAGCAGTAAGGGCGGCCCCGGTCCTGACGCGCGCGGGCTTTCCGTTCTGGTCAAACGGTAATAATATTCAATCTCATCAACTCTGCCCGCCCGCACATAGCGGCCGTATCCGTGACCGCGCCCACGACCCGCTCTGAACTTGACTGGACCGTATCCGCCGCCATGCCCGCGATGTCGTTGGCAGGCGGCACGTTGCGTTTCGGCCAGGCGGAGCGGGTGCATGAACATCTGGATCCCGGTCTGAAGTTGGTCCTGGTGCTGGACGGCGACCTGCGCTACCGCGTGCGCGACGCGCCCGCCACCCATGTCAGCGGACCTTCCCTGCACATGAGCCTATGCCAAGACGGGATGGGCATGGAACATGAGTTTGGCGCCGGCCGGGCCTTGCGGTTCGTATCCCTGCGCACCAGCCTGGACCACCTTCGTGGCGCCTTTGCCATGGAGCCCGCCGAATTGGGTCTGTTGTTGCATTCTCCGCGCGGTGGATTGCCCTATGCCGAAGCCAACTTGCGAGTGAATCCCGCGTTGTTGTCGCTGGGCCAGCAGATGCTGGCCTGCCCGATGCAAGGAGCGCTCAAGCGCATGTACCTGTCGGCCAAGGCGCTGGAACTGGCTGCGTTGGCGTTCAACGGCTTGCAGCCGGCACGGCCGGGTGTCGCGCAGGAAGGCTTGTCGCGCGGCGATGCCGACCGACTGCACCATGCGCGTGACCTGCTTCTGGCGGATTTGCAGGATCCGCCTTCACTGCCCGAATTGGCGCGGTTGGCGGGTACCAATGTGAACAAGCTGACCACGGGGTTTCGCAAGCTGTTCGGCCTGAGCGTCTATGCCTTTGTGCGCGAACGCCGCATGGAGCAGGCGCACGCCTTGTTGGCCGCCGGTGCGTTGACCGTCTCCGAGGCCGCCTACGCTTGCGGCTATACCGATTCACACTTCACCAAGGCCTTTCGACACCGCTACGGCGTGTTGCCCAGCAGCCTTGTGCCGCGCAACTGATTCCAGGTTTCGCCGCGATCCCGACGGGATACTTCCGCAATCACCAGTGAAACTTCCGCAATCGCCAGCGGGCCAATCGGGCCGTCTCTAGAATTATTTGAGAATAATTCTCAGTAATGAATATAGAGGAATGGCGGTGCGTAAACAGGTGAAAACAGAGGCGGCGAGACCGCAGCGAGGCGTGGCGCGCGTCATGCATTGGCCGCTATGGTTGGCGGTGGCCATGGCGTCCGCGTCGGCGGAGGAGGCGCCGTCGTTGCCGGCGGTCACGGTCAGTGGCGAAGGCGTGGCGCGCGATACCCCCACGATGGCCAAGTTGCCGCTGACGGTGCGTGAGATCCCGCAATCCGTCACGGTGATTGGACTGGAACAGATGCGTGAGCAAAACATGCAGAGTCTGGACGACGTCATGCAGCACGCTCCCGGCATCATCGTGCAGCCTTATCAACTGCTGACCACGGCGTACTACGCACGCGGCTTCAAGGTGGATTCGTTCGAGCAGGACGGCGTGCCGGTGCTGATGGGCAATATGGCCGCCTCGCCGCAAGACATGGCGGTGTATGAACGGGTGGAAATCCTGCGCGGCGCCAACGGCCTGATGCATGGCGCCGGCAACCCGGCGGCAACGGTGAATCTGGTGCGCAAGCGCCCGCAGCGCGAGTTTTCATTCAGCGGTTCGGTCAGTGCTGGCAGTTGGGACCGCTATCGCGCCGAAGCCGATCTGGGCGGTCCTTTGAACGATAGCGGCAGCGTGCGCGGGCGCATCGTCAGCGCGGTTGAGGATCGCGGCTATTTCTATGATGTGGCCGATCAGCAATCCGCCTTGCTCTACGCCATCGGGGAAGTGGACCTGGGGCCACGAACCGTGCTGTCGGCGGGTGTGCAGACCCAGCGCATCCGCTCCACCACCAACATGGCCGGCGTGCCACGCTACAAGGATGGCGGCGATATCGGTCTGCGGCGTTCCACGTATCTGGACGCCGCCTGGGACCGCTTCAATTGGGACACGACCCGGGTGTTCGCCGATCTGGAACACCGATTTGGCGACGGATGGACCGCCAAGGTCAGTGCCAATTACCTGACCGCGGATAGCAATTTGAAGTATGCCGGCGCGTACGGCGCCATCGACCGGCAAACCGGCATGGGCTCCCGCCTGATGGGCGGCGCCTACAAATTCGACAACACGCAAGCGAGCATGGACGCTTATGTCAGCGGTCCCGTCCAATGGTTTGGCCGGCGCCATGAATTGCTGCTGGGCGGAAACGTGCAACGCACCACGACCGAGCAATACACCGGCATGCTGACGCCGGCGCTGAACGTGCCGGTGAACGTCTTCGACTGGGATCCGCATAGCGTGGCGGAACCGGGCGTTGGCCCCTATACGTCCCCCGGCGAAACGCGCCTGAAGCAGCAGGGCATCTATGCCATGGGACGCTTTTCGCTGGCTGATCCGGTCACGCTGGTGCTGGGCGGACGCATGAGCTGGTGGAACCAGACCGCGCCGGGTGCGCGCCAGCAAATCGATCCCGAATTCACGCCGTATGGCGGCCTGATCGTGGACCTGGACCGGCAATGGTCGCTATACGGCAGCTATGCCCAAGTGTTCCAGCCGCAAAGCCAGTTGACCCGCGAGGGCAAATCTCTGGACCCCGTCACCGGCACGAACTACGAGGCCGGTGTGAAAGGCGAACTGGCGGACGGGGCGTTGAATGTATCGCTGGCGGTGTTTCAGATCCAGCAGAAGAACCGAGCGCAGCAGGACCCGGATTGGCCCTGCGTGGGCAACAACTGCTATTACGTCTCGGGCGGCGAAGTCCGTAGCCGGGGCATCGAGGCCGAGGCCAGCGGGCAGATCACGCCTCATTGGTCGGTGGCGGGCGGCTACACCTTCAATACCAGCAAATACCTGAAGGATGCGGTCTCCAACGGGCAAGCGTTCGCGAGTTTCACGCCCAAGCACATCTTCCGCGTCTGGACGAATTATGCGTTGCCCGTGCTGGAGCGGCGCCTGAGCGTGGGCGGCGGCGTGCAGATGCAGTCCGGCTACTCAACGGTGTACGGCCCCGTGACCTTGCGTCAGGGGGGCGTCACGCTGGTGGACCTGCGCGCGGCGTATCGCTTGGACAAGCACCTGACGGTGGCGCTGAACCTGAACAACGTCTTTGACCGCGGCTATTACCAAAGCCTGTCGGGGACGTCATGGAATAACCGCTACGGCGAACCGCGCAACGCGATGCTGACGCTGCGTGCGCAGTACTGACCATCTGCTTCGGACTGGCGTGAACGCCGCGCCGCCCGCTTCACTCTCCGGGAGTTTCGCAATGAAGACCGAGGAAGCCATTTCGCCTCCGGCCGTCTTTGACTGGCTGGACCATTTCATCGCGTTGGGCCAAGGCGGCGGCCTGCGCGAGGTTGGCAAGCCGCGCCGCCTGTCGCCGCATGACGGCTGGCTGGTTGGCGTCAAAGCCGTGGAAAACGATGCCGATGTGCATGGCGATGTATGGGAACGCCATCCAGCCGGCGACGAGATGCTGTGCGTGCTTGAGGGTCGCGTGGTGCTGACCCTGATGGAAGACGGCGGGGCGGAAACCGACGTGTTGCTGGAGCACCGGCACGGGACGGTCGTGCCGCGCGGTGTGTGGCATCGGCTGCATGTGGCCTGTCCTGGAAAAATCCTGTTCGTCACGCCGGGGCACGGCAGCGAACACCGCCGCGTGGCGGCATCCCCCATTAGGAAACCTAGACTGTGAATCGATCGGCAAACGGGCGCTTGTTCATCATGATCGCCGCCCTGTATTTTTCGCAAGGCATCCCGTTGGGCGTGGCAATGGAAGCCTTGCCCACGCTGTTGCGCCGCGACGGCGCCGGCCTGGGCGCGCTGGCCTGGTTGCCGCTGGTCGGCCTGCCATGGGTGCTGAAGTTTCTATGGGCGCCCCAGGTCGACAACCGTTGGCGGCCTTCCGTGGGGCGCAGGCGCAGCTGGATCGTGCCCATGCAGTCGGTCGTGCTGGTTTGCATGGCGGGGGTGGCGATGCTGGGCATTTCCTCCGCCAGCGCACCGTGGGTGGTCGGCCTGATGGCTGCGGCGTCGTTGGCCAGCGCCACGCAGGACATCGCCACCGACGGGTTGACCGCCGAGCGCTTTGAGGGCCAGGCATTGGCGCGCGCCAATGCCGTCCAGGTGGGCGGGACGATGGTGGGCTTCTTCTTCGGCGGCCCTGGGGCGTTGATGATGGCGGGCCATATCGGACAAGGCGGCGCGCTGGCCGTGTTGGCCACCGTCGTGGCGTTCAGCCTGTTGATGGCCGTGACGTGGCGCGAGACGCCGCAGGCAGGGCGCGATGCCGCGGCGCCGAGCCAGCGCGCATCGTTGAAGGGTTTCATCCGCCGCCCAGGCGCCTGGATGCTGGCGCTGGCCGCCTTCCTGTCGGCGATGACCGCCGTGGCGGGCTATGGCTTGTCCAAGCTGTATCTGGTGGATGCGGGCTGGGAACTGGAGGCCGTGGGCCGTATCGGCATGGCCGGGGGCATGGTCACGGTGTTGCTGGGATGCGGCGGAGGAGCCTGGCTGATCGGAAAACTGGGTGCGCGGGCCGTGCTGGCGCTAGGGCTGTCGGCTTCTGGTCTTGCCGCGCTGGGCTGGATGGCGCAGGCGCACGGCTGGACACCCGTGCAACCGGGCATTGCCTTCGTGGCCCAAGGCCTGGGGTCGTTCGGCGCGGGGGCGGCGTCAGTCGCGCTGATGACGCTGGCGATGCGCTTCGCCCGGCAGGGCAGGCAATCGGGCACGGATATGACGGTGGTGCAGAGCGCGCGCGATCTGGGCGAAATCCTGACCTCGTCGATGATGACGGGGCTGGCTGCCCATATCGGTTACGCAGGTGGTTTTGCAAGCGGCCTGACGGTGGCCGTCGTGACCTTGCTGTTTACGGGGTTGGCGTTGCGACGGGTGCTGGCCACCTGATCGGCGCTCCATTTCCAAGCAGAATCTGGGGCCGGATGCGGGTGGGGCCGAACACGCGCGTCGGCCCGCTGGCGGCGAAGCGAGTACACTTGTCCGCCGTTTTGCTCTAAGCCCCAGAATTTTCATGATTTCCACTGCATGCGGCGTTGACTTCGGCACATCCAACTCCACCGTGGGCTGGAGCCGCCCCGACCAACGCGCGCTCCTTACCCTGGAAGACGGCAAGACCACCTTGCCATCCGCCATTTTCTTCCACGACGAAGACGCCGAGGTCAGCTATGGCCGCGCGGCTATTTCCGACTATCTGGCCGGCTACGATGGGCGCCTGATGCGTTCGATGAAAAGCCTGTTGGGCAGCTCGCTGATCGATGGGTCGACGGAAGTGCAGGGGCGTTCGATTCCATTTCGCGTGCTGCTGACCCGCTTTATCGCGGAACTGAAGCGGCGTGCCGAAACCGCCGCAGGCCGTGACTTCACGCGCGCCGTGCTGGGGCGGCCGGTTTTCTTCGTGGACGACAACTCCGCCGCTGACCAGACTGCCCAGGACACGTTGGGGGAAATTGCGCGCAGCGTCGGCTTTACCGATATCGAATTCCAGTTTGAACCGCTGGCCGCCGCATTCGACTATGAATCGCAGATCGACCGCGAAGAGCTCGTGCTGGTCATCGACATCGGTGGGGGTACTTCCGACTTTTCCCTGATTCGCCTGGGACCGGATCGCGCGGGCAAGGCTGATCGGCGCGACGACATCCTGGCCTACGGCGGCGTGCATATTGGCGGGGTGGATTTCGACAAGCAATTGAGCCTGGCGCATGTCATGCCCCTGTTGGGGCTGGGCAGCCAGTTGCGCAGCGGCAAGGACGTGCCGTCCACGCAATACGGCAACCTGGCTTGCTGGCACACCATCAACCAGGCCTATACACGCAAGGCCGCCGAGCACTTCGCCTACATCCGTGCCGAAGCCGGCGACCGCGAGAAGATCGATCTGCTGCTCAATCTGGTCAAGCAGCGTGCGGGACATTGGGTGGCGGTGCAGGTGGAAGAGGCCAAGATCGCGCTGTCGGAATCGGCGTCGGCCCGTATCGATCTGTCGCGCATTGCCCCGGACATGGGCGTGGATGTGACGCGCCCGTCGTTCGACGCCTGCGTTGGCCGCTTGATCGAAAAGGTCGAAACCACGGTGGGCGCGCTGTTGCGCGATGCCGGCGTGGCGACAACCGATGTGGATACGGTGTTCTTCACCGGCGGTTCCAGCCGCGTGCCGCGCCTGCGTGAAACCGTGTCGGCGCTGGTGCCGGGTGCGCGCAGCGTCGAAGGCGATCTGTTCGGCAGCATCGGCGCTGGCCTGGCGCTGGACGCGCGTCGCAAGTTCGACTGACCCGCTAGAGCCCCGGGGTTCTAAGCCCCGAGCATTGCAGGCACCCGCGCCGCCAGCGCATCGATGGCGGTGCGCGTCTTGGATGGCAGGTAGCGCGCTTGAGGCCAGATGGCATGGACTTCTTGAGCGGCCAGCCGGTCGCCATGCATCAGGACCTCCAATTCGCCAGAGCGCACGTAGTGCGTCAGCATCCAGCAGGGAAGCCAGGCGATGCCCGCGCCTGCAATCGCGGCGTCGGCAATGGCCTGCAAGTCATCCAGCCGCAGGCGCGGCTGGACGCGCAACGACATGACTTGCCCGTCCGCATCCTTGACCGCCCATCCCCATTCCACCCCGGCGTGCGCATAGACGATCCCGGCATGTTGCTTCAATTCGTCGATGGTGGACGGACGCCCATGCGCCCGGATATAGGCGGGAGAGGCCCCGATGCCCATGGTCTGCATGCCTAGCCGCCGGGCGGCCAGGCTGGCGCTGTCGGGCAGCGTGCCAACGCGGATGCCCAGGTCGTAGCCTTCTTCGATCAGATCAACCACGCGGTCGTTGAACGAAATGTCCACTTGCAACTGCGGATGGCGCATGGCCAATTCACGCAGCACGGGCGCCACGCAATGTCTTCCGAACACCAGCGGCGCGCTGACCCGCAGGCGCCCCTGCGGTTCGCAGCGGCCGCTGTCCAATTCGGCTTCGGCCAGTTGCAGCTCCGCCAGCGCGCGGACGCACCGGTCGTAGTAGGCCTGGCCGTCGTCCGTCAGGCTTTGTTGCCGGGTCGTGCGATGGAACAGGCGGACGCCCAGCCGCGCCTCCAGGCGCGCGACGGATTTGCCGACGGCGGATCGCGTCAGGTTCAGGCGGTCGGCCGCCAACGCAAAGCTGCCGGCTTCCACGGCCTGGACGAAGACTTCGATTCCGCCCAGCCTGTCATGGGTAATGGGTGTGGCCATGGCTATGTCTCCGGCGTCTTATTGGTTCCCTTTGGGCGACATTGAAACGAATTAATGTTGCCATTGGCGATATGAATTCCGCATATCTTATCGGTACTCGGCCGCGTTGTCATGGAACGGACGCGGCCCGTCTTGAACCGAACAGGAGAAAATCATGCAGGCCTATACGATCATCAGCGGTGGCGACCTTGCCTCCCTTGCCCGCGTCACGCGCGAACCGCAGGCGCTGGGACCGCGGGAGGTGCGCGTGCGCATCAATGCGGTATCGCTTAACTTCCGTGACCTGATGGTGGCGCGGGGCGACTACCTCCAGGGTTCCAGCGACCCTGTCATTCCGGCATCCGACGCGGCCGGCGACGTCATCGCCGTGGGCGCCGAGGTCACGCGGTTTGCCGTGGGCGACCGCGTGATGGGCTCATTCTTTCCGGATTGGATCGACGGAGAGGCCACGCCCGCGACCACGCACGTGGCGCCGGGCGCGGCAACGGATGGCGTGCTGGCCACGGAACGGGTTTTCGCCGAATCCGCGCTGGCCGCCACGCCGCCCTCATTGAGCGACGAACAAGCGTCGACCCTGCCTTGCGCGGCAGTCACCGCCTGGAACGCGCTATTTGTCGCCGGCCGCGCCAAGGCGGGCCAAACGGCGCTGTTCCTGGGCACGGGCGGCGTGTCGATCTGGGGTTTGCAATTGGCCAAGGCGGCAGGCCTGCGCGCGGTCATCACATCGTCCAGCACCGAAAAACTGGCGCGCGCCCAGGCCATGGGCGCCGATGGTTTGATCAACTACCGCGAGACGCCGGAATGGCAGGACGAAGTGCTGCGCCTGACCGGCGGTGAGGGCGCGCATGTCGTGGTGGAAGTGGGCGGCGAAGGCACGCTAGCGCGCTCCGTGACAGCGGCGCGCATGGGCGGGGCAGTCGCCGTGATCGGCGGCGTCAGCGGGTTCGCCTCCGTGCCCGTGGCACCCTTGGCGCTGATCGCGGGCGGCAAGCGCCTTGAAGGCATTTTCGTGGGCAGCCGCAAGATGCTGGAGGACGTGGCGCGATTCGTGGAGGTGGCGGGCATCAAGCCGGTCATCGACCAAGTCTATGGATTCGATGAGGCTCGCGCCGCGTTTGAGCATCTGGCCTCGGGCGGCCATTTCGGCAAGATCGTCATCCGGGTCGGCAAGTAAGTCGAGGGGGCGGGCAGGGCAATGGCCGGGGGCGGCGGTGGTAAGCTGCATGGCTTGCCGACGGCGCCCCGGCGCCTGCCTGATCGAACAGACCAAGACGCCTCATGACCCGCCCAACCGATACCCATCTTGTTGAAACGCTGGTGACCAGCGAAGCGCCGTATGAAGGCGCCTTTCTGAAAATACGCCGGGATACCGTCAGCCTGCCCAACGGCAACACGGCCACGCGCGAATACGTCGTGCATCCCGGCGCGGTGGTGGTGATTCCGTTGCTGGATGACGGCCGGGTTCTGCTTGAACGTCAGTTCCGCTATCCCATCGGCCGTGTCATGACGGAGTTTCCCGCCGGCAAGCTGGATCCCGGCGAAGACCCGCTGGTGTGCGGCAAGCGTGAATTGCTGGAAGAAACCGGCTATACCGCTGACCAATGGGCGCATGCCGGCGCCTTGCATCTGGCCATCGCCTATTCCACCGAGATCATTCACATCTTCTTCGCTCGCGGCTTGCGAGCTGGCCCGCGCCAGTTGGACCAGGACGAGTTCCTGGATGTGATCAGCGCGGGTCCGGCTGAATTGCTGGCGGCATGCAGCAAGGGCGAGGTCACGGACGCCAAGACGCTGACCTGCGTGCTGTGGATGCAGAACGTGCTGTCTGGCGCCTGGCAGCTGGATTGGCAGGACAACGCTGGCTGACATGCCTGCCTTCCCGGTCCTGGTCCAACCCGCTGGTCTGCGTTTCGATGCCGAGGCGGGCACTTCCGTCTTGCTGGCGGCGCAGGCCGCAGGCATCAAGCTGCCTAGCTCCTGCCGCAACGGCACCTGCCGGGCCTGCATGTGCCTGATGCTGGAAGGGGCGGTGACCTACCGCATCGAATGGCCCGGTCTGTCGCGCGACGAGAAGGAAGAGGGCTGGATCCTGCCGTGCGTGGCCCAAGCCGAATCGGCGCTGGAAATCCAGGCGCCACAAGCGGCGTTGATCGAAGCCGCGCCGCCTGCCGTGGCACGGCCGCTTACGGGCGCCCGGCGCTGAACACGTAGACCGGCAGCAAGCCTGCGGCCATGCCGACGGCCATGCCCAGCGCCATGCCGGGAAAGGGCGCCATGCCCAGCGCAAGCGCTAGCGGCACGCCCCACCGCGCTCCAAGAATCATTCCCAGCCCCATCGACAGCGCGCAAATCAGGCGTTCAGCCAGCGGCGGTGCGGGCGTGCGTCCCGCGGACCACGGTGCCAGCGCGGCCAGCGCCATGGCCGCGCTGCTGGCAGGCATCAGGGTGCCATGGCGCCCTGCCATGTCCAGCAGGCCGCCTGGCGCACCGCATTCGCTGGCCAGCAACGCCGCAGGCATATGGCGCGTGTCGAGCCAAAGGCCCAACGCCATGGCGATCAGACAGAGCAGCCACAGCGCCGTCATGGCGCGTAGCCGGCTATCCGCAAGCGTGGCAACTCTTTGGGGTGTCGTCGTACCGGTCATGGTGACGTACCCAGTCGCCCAGGTTGAAATGCGGCCCCGTTTCGTTGCGGCCCAAGGGGGCGAGATCCAGATAGTTGTAGGCGCCCACCAAGCGTTCCACCCCGCGTTCAAAGGTCGAATAGGTATGGAAGATTTCTCCATCGGGATCGTGGAAGAAGGCGCTGGCGCCCGAGCGTTCTTCGATGCTTCCATCGGCCAGCGGCACCGATGCGTGAAAGTCGAAATTGAAGTCGCAGCCCTCCGACGAGAACCAGTCGAAGCGCCAGCCCATGCGCTGCTTGAATGCCTCCAGCTTGGCCAGCGGCGCACGCGACACCGCCACCACCGACACGTCATGGTGGCGCAAGTGCATTAAGGCACTGTCCAGGTGGTCCGCCAGGAAGGAGCAGCCCATGCAGCCTTCCTCCCAGTCCGGGCCATACATGAAGTGATAGAGGATGAGTTGACGCTTGCCGCCGAACAGATCTGCCAGGCCGTGGGCACCGCTTGCGTCCTGGAATTGGTAGGGCTTGTCCACCTGCACCCAGGGCAGGCCAAGCCGGTCTTGGGCCAGGGCGTCCTGGGCTCGGGTCATCGCTTTTTCCCGGGCAAGAAGCGCTTCACGGGCGGCGTCCCATTGCGGGCGGGATACGACAGGATGAGGGGTCTGCATTGTGTACTCCTTTGCGGGACACGGGCCGGAGAGGCTCGCGCGGGCAAGGGCGGGTTCAGTCCCGCCTTGCCAGATGGTCCGCCAGTCGGTCCATCGCGCCCGCCCAGCCGTTTTCGTGGCTGTCGCGGGTTGCCTGGTCGACGAACGGGGTTTGCAGGAAGGCCAGTTCAGTGCCGCCCTGCGCGGGGGAGAAGTCCAGGGTGATCAGGGACGCTTCTTCGGGGGTGTCGCGCCAGGCCCAGGTGAAGACCAGCCTGCGCTGGGGCTCTACTTCGCGGTACTCGCCGCTGGCGTAGTGCGACTGCCCGTCTTCGGTGACAAAGCCTACGAGGTAGGCGCCGCCCACCCGCACGTCGGTGTCCGCCACCAGCACTTGCCGCGTGCCGGCCGGGCCGAACCAGCGCATCAGCGCTTGCGGGTCCGTCCAGGCTTGCCAGACCCGCTCGACGGGGGCGGCAAAGTGGCGGCAGAGCCGGAGTTCGATGGGGTGGTCGGGGGAGCGTCGGGTTGACATGGGTGGATCTCCTGATCGTGATACAGGTAGCGGGCCAGCGAATCCAGTTGGCCGTTCCAGAACTTCTCGTAGCGTGCCAACCAGTTCGATGCCGCTTGCATGGGTTCGGGCGACAAGGTGCAACTGACCACGCGGCCGTCCTTGGCGCGGGCGATCAGCCCGGCGTCTTCCAGCACCCGCAGATGCTTCAGGAAGGCGGGTAGCGACATGGCGTGGGGCCGGGCCAGTTCGCTGACCGACGCCGTGCCCTGTTCCAGGTCGGCCAGCACTCGTCTGCGGGTGCCGTCGGCCAGGGCGGAGAAGATGCGGTCCAGCGCGTTGGCGTTGGCACTGTCGTTTAAGTTAACCATAAGGTTAAGTATCTACCTAAAAAACTGCCGGCGTCAATCCGGCAGTGTCAGGAATTTCCCTAGGTCAATCGTGCCGGTGCATGGCCGATTGGTGTTTGGTGTCGCGCATGGTCGCGTACACCAGCAGGGACAGGAAGATCACGCCGGCCAGGTAGTAGTAGAACCATTCTTCATGCCCCTGCTGCTTGAAGAACAGCGCGATGGCCGGGGCGGTGCCGCCGAAGATCGACACGGTGACGGCGTAGGGCACGGCAACGCCCGTTGCGCGGATATTGGTGGGGAACAGTTCAGCCTTCACCACCGCATTGATCGAGGTGTAGCCGGCGGTGAAGACCCAGGCGCCGCAGATCAGCAGGAAGGCAATGAACGGCGACCGGGTATGCGACAGCGTCATCAGGATGGGTACCGTCAGCGCCGCGCCTGCCACGCCAAAGAAAATCAGCAGCGGCTTGCGTCCGATCTTGTCCGACAGCGCGCCATACAGCGGTTGCAGGATCAGCGCGAAGATCAGCGAGGCGGCGATGATGTAGGTGGTGGTGATGTCCGAGAACCCCGAGGTCTGGCGCACGAACGTCTGCATGTAGGTGGTGAAGGTGTAGAAGGCCGCGGTGCCGCCGGCCGTCAGCCCGACCACGATCGCCACTTCGCGCGGATACTTCATCAGGCCGCGTATCGAACTGGTCTTCGGCTTGGTCTTCTGCGCTTCCTTGTACGAGTCGGTCTCGGGCATGTCGCGCCGCATCAGCGCGGTCACGATGGCCAGCATCGCGCCGATCACGAAGGGGATGCGCCAGCCCCATTCGACCAGTTGCTCATGGGTCAGGAACACGTTTTGCAGCAGCAGCAACACCAGGATCGCGCAGAGCTGGCCGCCGATCAGCGTGACGTACTGGAAGCTGGAATAGAAGCCGCGATGCTCCGGATCGGAGATCTCGGTCAGGTAGGTGGCGCTGGCGCCGTATTCGCCGCCCAGGCTCAGGCCTTCGATCACGCGGGCCAGCGCCAGCAGCGCGGGCGCCGCCAGTCCGATGGTCGCGTAGGTGGGCGTCAAGGCAATGATCAGCGATCCCACGCACATCATCCCCACCGACACCATCAGCGATAAGCGCCGCCCGTGCCGGTCGGCAAGATGGCCGAACAGCCAGCCGCCCAACGGGCGCACGATGAAGCCGGCCGCGAATAGCGTGGCGGCATTCAATTGCTGGACAACGGGGTCGTGGGACGGGAAGAAGGCGGGGGCGAAATACAGGGCAAAGGCGGTATAGGCGTAGAAGTCGTACCACTCGACCAGATTGCCCATGGAGCCGACGAAGATGGCCTTGATGCGGCGTTTTGCGTCGGGCATGGCGAGATACGATTGCGTCATGGCTGTTCTCGGAGTGAGCTTGTCGGGAGTCGCCGGACACGCGACCGCGCCTTATCCTCGCCCGTCAAGATCGCAAGGCCAGCCGCGAAATGGAACACGCATCGCCGTATGTTGCGCCTGCCCACGCCGAAATGCACGTGCTGGCACACTGTTTTTATTTCAGGGTTTTGTCAGGATTCGCGCCGCATCACGGGCGCGCGGGCCCGGGTTGACGGGCTTACTTGCGGCTTGGCTTGATGATGTCGCAGGCGGCTGCACGATCGCCCACCTGGGCATCGGGGCCCAGCAGGGCCTGGGCGCCGCAGACGGACCCGAACATGCCTTTGTTGTCGTGCCCGACGCCACCTACCTCGAAGCTGTTGTGGTGCAGGGTCACGGGTTTGGGTCCGCGCGCGGCCAGTTGATATTCATACTGCACGTACGCGGTCCCGCGGGCCAGCCGTGTCGAGCCTTGGGCCTCGGCGCCGCAGGTCTTGTCCAGCAGGCGGTGTTCGGGGTTGTTGTCCGCCCCGCCCAGCAGGTAGGTCACGTCCCGGGCGGCATAGCGGATGAACAGGCGGGTGTCGTCGGTTTCCCGCGCATACGACGGCAGCTTGTCGGTGCCGTACTTGTACTGGTTGTAGGTGGGGCAGATTCCGCGCTCATAGGGCGCGTAGCCCTTGCCGTTGGCGCGTGGGCGTTCGTTGGTCAGGTACAGGTAGGACGAGGGGTTGGCAATCACGTAGCGCAAGGCCAGCCCGTCGCGGCGCAGCGGGCCGTCGGTGTTGTTCAGTACGGCGTAGCGTTGAACCAGTTGGCCGCCCGCCGAGTGGCCGGCCAGCACCATGTTCGTCAGGGCAGGCAGGCGCTTGCGGTCGTCCAGGCTGCGCAGCAGGTCGTCCAGCACCTGAAAAGACGAGACGGGCGCGGGGCGTCCCGCGGCCTGGATGCTGTCTTCGCCGTCCTCCCAACTGGATTTTCGCCACGCGGCCATCCCGGCAAAGCCGGAATCAATGGACCCGGGAAAGCGAGGCGCCAGGATCAGGGTGTCCCGCGCGCGTTCCGGATTCTGCGTCAGCAGGTCCGCGGCCGTGTCGTAGTAGCGGTCGGCGTCGCGCTTGACGCCATGGATGACGATAAGGACCTGCTTGATGTCGCGCAGGTCGTCCTTGGCCAGATTGCGGTTGGAGTAGACCGGCATCTTGTACCGGTGCCCCGCCTTGCCCAGTTCCACGGTCTGCCAGCGCAGCGGCGCCACGCGCTTGGGCGCCGGCGCGGTTTCGTCGTAGTCGTAGGGATCGGGCAGCGGGGTCTGGGCGTGAATGGCCCAGGGCGCGAGCACGGCGGCCAGCGTCAGCGCGGCGCTCAGTCGGCGCCCGAAACGCCGGCACGTGTGAACGTGCGGTAGTTGGGGCGCGGAAGAGGCGGGCGCGCGGCGCATGGCGCGGTGGCTTGTTAGCAGCTCTCGTGACCCAGCAGCTGCTTCAGCGCGGGCAGGTCCAGGATGCGGACTTCTCGCTGATTGATCTTGATCAGGCCTTCGCGGGCGAAGCGCGAGAACAGTCGGCTGACCGTTTCCAGCGTCAGGCCCAGATAGCTGCCGATTTCCTCGCGGCTCATGCGCAGCACGAACTCGGTCGACGAATAGCCGAGCGAGGCATAACGCTGCGACAGATTCAACAGGAAGGCCGCCAGGCGCTGTTCGGAACGCATCGAGCCCAGCGACGCCAGCATCTGGTGCGAGCGCGTGATTTCACGGCTCATCAGACGCCGGAACTGCTGTTGCAGCGACGGCAGGTGCGCGGCCACGCGGTCGACTTCGCTCAGGCGGATGACGCAGACTTCGGAATCCTCCAGCGCGACGGCGGCCGACACGTGCTTGCCGTCCAGCATGCCGTCCATGCCGACGATTTCGCCGGGCAGGTGAAAGCCGGTGATCTGGATTTGGCCGGTGGCGTCTTCCAGCTGAGTCTTGATGCTGCCAAAGCGCACGCCATATACGGCGTCAAGCGGGTGATCCAGCGAGTACAGCGTTTTGCCCTTTTCCAGGCGCACACGCTCTTTCACCAGCTCGTCCAGCTTTTCCACTTCGGCGGCAGCCATGCCCACAGGCACACACACGTGGCCCAACATACACGTGGAACAGTGGGCGGCATCAGGGGCAACGGGAACCCGTTTTTGCATACGATGACCTCTATAGTGCCCGTTGCGCGCCAGGGGCGAAACGGGTGTAAAGCGTGATGACAATGCCTATTGTAGTCTGTTGTTACTACGGGCGTTTTACGGGAAGCCGCCAGTCGATCGCGCCCGTCGATGCGCGATCCAATCCTCGCCCGCGATATCGGTGGCGGCGCCCCGCAATGCGGGGTCGATGGGGTAGTACTGGCAGAGGATTTCCGTGAGGCCGTCCGCTGGCGCTTCCAGGCGTGCGGCGATCTCGCGGCGGACAAAGCAGCAAGGCTGTCCGGGCACGTATTCCTCGATCTCGTCCATCAACGCGATCAAGGCCGGTTGCACCTGGTAGACGTCGCCGCGCACGCGGCGGCCGTCCGCCACGGGAATCAGGCCAGGCCAGTCGCCGAAGTCCACCAACACGCCGGGCACGGAGGCCGCGCCCACCAAACGGGCCGCAGGCAGCCCCCGTCTGGCGGAGGCTTGCGCCAGATCATTGATTTCGCCGGCGCGTAGGGTGCCGTAGACAAAAACGTATATGCTCATAGGTCAGATTGTTGCTGCACGTCGAAGCAAATCAGGCGGCTGGCAGGTGTTGAAATTTTCGCATCCGGCCGCATATTCAGGATATCGAGCCAGCCGGCACGTATCGGTCAGGCTCCCCTAACTAGCCAAACGACCATTATGCGATTCGACAAACTGACAACCAAGTTCCAGCAAGCCCTGGCCGACGCCCAAAGTCTGGCCGCCCGTAACGACCACCCCTACATCGAACCCGTCCACGTGTTGTCGGCGTTGCTGTCTGATCCGGATAGCGGCGCGGGCAGCTTGCTGGCGCGCGCCGGTGTGGCGGTCAACCGCGTGCAATCCGCGTTGGATAGCGCGATGAAGTCGCTGCCGCAGGTGCAAGGCGACGACAACGTGCAAGTCGGCCGCGACCTGAACGCCGTGCTGACGCGCACCGACAAGGAAGCCGCCCGTCGTGGCGACACCTATATTGCCAGCGAACTGTTCCTACTGGCGCTGGCCGACGACAAGGGCGACGCCGGCCGCATCCTGCGTGAAGCGGGCTTGCAGAAGAAGGCACTCGAGGCCGCGATCGACGCCGTGCGCGGCGGCGAAAACGTGTCCGGCGCGGAAGGTGAGTCCAACCGCGAAGCCTTGTCCAAGTACACCATGGACCTGACCGAGCGCGCTCGTCAGGGCAAGCTGGACCCGGTGATCGGCCGCGACGATGAAATCCGCCGCACCATCCAGATCTTGCAGCGCCGCACCAAGAACAACCCGGTTCTGATCGGCGAACCCGGCGTGGGCAAGACCGCCATCGTTGAAGGCCTGGCGCAGCGCATCGTCAACGACGAAGTGCCTGAGAGCCTGCGCGGCAAGCGCGTGCTGTCGCTGGACCTGGCCGCGCTCTTGGCAGGCGCCAAGTTCCGCGGTGAATTCGAGGAACGCCTGAAGGCCGTGCTGAAAGAGCTGGGCCAGGACGATGGCAGCAATATCGTCTTCATCGACGAGCTGCACACCATGGTTGGCGCGGGCAAGGCCGAAGGCGCGATGGACGCGGGCAACATGCTCAAGCCGGCGCTGGCGCGCGGCGAGCTGCATTGCATCGGCGCAACCACGCTGGACGAATACCGCAAGTACATCGAAAAAGACGCGGCGCTGGAACGGCGCTTCCAGAAGGTGCTGGTGGACGAACCCGATGTGGAATCCACCATCGCGATCCTGCGCGGGTTGCAGGAACGCTATGAGATCCACCACGGCGTCGAGATCACCGATCCGGCCATCGTGGCCGCGGCCGAGCTGTCGCACCGCTACATCACCGACCGCTTCCTGCCCGACAAGGCCATTGACCTGATCGACGAGGCCGGTGCGCGCATCCGCATGGAAATCGACTCCAAGCCGGAGGTGATGGACAAGCTGGATCGCCGCATCATTCAATTGAAGATCGAGCGCGAGGCCGTCAAGAAGGAAACCGACGATGCGTCCAAGCGCCGCCTGGGCGTCATTGAAGACGAACTGGAAAAGCTGCAACGCGAATACAACGATTTCGAGGAAATCTGGAAGGCCGAGAAAGCAGCGGTGCAAGGCACGCAGGCGATCAAGGAAGAGATCGACAGCGTGCGCGCCGAAATGGCCGAATTGCAGCGCAAGGGCCAGTTCGACAAGTTGGCCGAACTGCAATACGGCAAGCTGCCGGATCTGGAATCGCGCCTGAAGGCAGCCGAGGTAGGCGCGGCCCAGGCGGCTGAAGACGCCGAAGGCACTGAAAGCCGGCCGCGCTTGTTGCGCACCCGGGTTGGTGCCGAGGAAATCGCTGAAGTCGTGTCGCGCGCCACGGGCATCCCCGTGTCGAAGATGATGCAGGGCGAACGCGAGAAGCTGCTCCACATGGAGGAATTCCTGCACAAGCGCGTCGTGGGTCAGGACGAGGCCGTGCGCCTCGTGTCCGACGCCATCCGGCGTTCACGCGCAGGTCTGGCGGATCCGGCACGGCCTTACGGATCGTTCCTGTTCCTGGGCCCGACCGGCGTGGGCAAGACCGAGCTGACGCGCGCGCTGGCCGAGTTCATGTTCGACTCCGAAGAGCACCTGATCCGCATCGACATGAGCGAATTCATGGAGAAGCATTCGGTGGCGCGGCTGATTGGCGCTCCGCCGGGATACGTGGGCTACGAAGAGGGCGGCTATCTGACCGAGGCCGTGCGCCGCAAGCCGTATAGCGTGATCCTGCTGGACGAAGTGGAAAAGGCGCACCCGGATGTATTCAACGTGCTGCTGCAAGTGCTGGATGATGGCCGTCTGACCGACGGTCAAGGCCGCACGGTGGACTTCCGCAACACGGTGATCGTGATGACGTCCAACCTGGGCTCGCATCACATCCAGAGCCTGGCGGGCCAACCGTACGACGTGATCAAGGAAGTGGTGTGGGGCGAGCTCAAGCAGACCCTGCGGCCTGAATTCCTGAACCGCATCGACGAAGTGGTCGTGTTCCACGGTCTGGAGGCGCAGCACATCGAGTCCATTGCCCGCATCCAGTTGCGCCGTCTTGGCGCTCGGCTGGAAAAGCAGGAAATGCGGCTGGAAGTCACCGAGGCCGCGTTGGCGGAACTGGCGCGCTCTGGTTTCGATCCGGTGTTTGGCGCGCGCCCCTTGAAGCGCGCGATCCAGCAACAGATCGAGAACCCGGTGGCACGCCTGATCCTGGAAGGCAAGTTCGGGCCACGCGATGTGGTGCCGGTGGATTGGCAGGACGGTGAATTCGTCTTCACCCGAACCTTGCAGTAATCCAGCAAGGAAGAAAAAGCCCGGCGCAAGCCGGGCTTTTTTTTGTGCGTCGATAATCGCGCATTCGCGCGGACTTGGCCCGTCGCCCGCCAGCAGGGCAAGTCGCTCGGAAGGCATCAGGCTTGTTCGGCGTACGGGAATCAATACCCCAATGTCGCGTCGGCACAGGTGTCCGGGCGTTTGCCGGACTGTATAAGGAGCAGGTTCTCCAGGGTTTGCGCGGCGATGGCGGCGGCCGGGGTGCGGGTGGCGATATGCGGTGTGACCAGCACGCGCGGGTGACGCCACAGCGGGTGATCGGCCGGTAGCGGTTCCTCGGGGGTGGCATCCAGCGTGGCGTAGGAAAGATGCCCCGTGTTCAGTGCCTCCAGCAGCGCCTGGGCGTCCAGGTGTTCGCCACGGCCCGCGTTGATGACGTGGGCGCCCCGGGGCAACTGGGCAAAGGTGGCGGCGTTGAGGAATCCGCGTGTGTCGTGGGTCAACGGCAGCAGACACACCAGGGTATTGGCGCCGGCCAGGAAGGCAGGCAAGTCCTCGGCGCCGTGGTAACCCGTGATCCCGGCAGGCAGGTCTGACTTGGGCGTGCGGCTCCAGCCGGATACGGGGTAGCCCAGGGCGGCCAATGCCCCAGCCGCCTTCATGCCTAGCCGGCCCAGGCCCGCGATGGCGACGCGGTGCGCGGATGGCGGCACGATGGGGCTTTCGCGCCACAGGCCTTGGGCGTGGTTGCGAACATAGTCCGGAAAATGGCGGTGGTGGTTGATGACCGCCCAGGTGACGTAGGTGGTCATGCCGTCCGCCATGCCGGTTTCGGCGATGCGGCAGACCGGCACGTCGGGCGGGATGGCGGGGTCGGCGTAGATGTGGTCCACGCCCGCGCCGATCGATTGGATCAGGCGCAGGTTGGGCAGCGTGCGAAGCAGGCCGGGGGGCGGCAGCCAACAGACGGCCGCATCGATGTCCTCCGGCTTGTCCAGGGTCTCCACGGTGCGCCAGGCGATATCGGGGCGCAGCGCCTGGAAGGCGGGAACGAGGTAGCGCATGTCCAGGACGCGGCTAAGCAGGGCGATGCAGGGCGGACGGCCGGTGGCGGCAAGTGAGAGCGGGGCGTTCATGCGGCGGCTACCTCGCGCCCGTGGCGTCCGGAGACGATGCGGGTGAAATCGGGCACGGCCTGCACCAGTTCGCGCGTATAGGCTTGTTCGGGCTGCTGGATGATCTGCGCGGCGGGGCCGCATTCGATGATGCGGCCTTGTTGCATGACCGCAATGCGGTCGCACATCTGCGCCGCGACGCGCAGGTCGTGGGTGACGAACAGCATGCTGAGTTTGAATTGTTCCCGCACGCTGGCAAACAGCGCCAGCACTTGGGCCTGCACGGAAACGTCCAGGGCGGAAACGGGTTCGTCAGCCACGATGAGCTCGGGGTCGGACGCCAGGGCGCGGGCGATGCCGATGCGTTGGCGCTGGCCGCCTGAGAATTCGTGCGGGTAGCGTGTGACGGCGTCGGGGCTGAGCCCGACCCGTTGCAGCAATTCGGCGGCACGCGCTCTTGCCTGGGCGGGCGCCATGCCTTGTGCAAGCGGGCCGGCCATGATCGAACGCCCAACGGTATGCCGTGGGTTCAGCGATGCCTGCGGATCCTGGAACACCATCTGGATGCGGCCGGGCTCGGGCCGCGCAGCGCCTTGGGGGCCGCGCGCCTTGCCGTTAAAGAGGATCTGGCCGCCGTCCTGCGCCAGCAAGCCCGCAATGCAACGGCCCAGCGTGGATTTGCCGGAACCGGATTCGCCAACCAAGCCCAGGACTTCGCCACGGCGCAGGCTGAAGCTGATGTCGCGCATGGCTGGCGTTTCCCGGCCGCGCCGGAACAGTCCGCCGCCGGACACGTAGGTTTTGCTCAGGTTGCGCACGTCCAGCAACACCGGATCTTGCGCGGCGGCGATGCTGGCGGTGGGCTCCCCATGCGGGATGGCGGCGATGAGCTTGCGTGTGTAGTCGTGGCGGGGATGGCTCAACACCTGTTCGGCCGTGCCGGCCTCTACGATTTCCCCCAACTGCATGACGGCCACGCGGTCAGCGATCTGCGACACCACGCCAAAATCGTGCGTGATGAACAGCACGGCGGTGCCACGCTTGGCTTGCAGGTCGCGAATCAGGTCCAGGATCTGCGCCTGGGTGGTCACGTCGAGCGCCGTCGTCGGTTCGTCGGCGATCAGTAGCGCGGGTTCCAGCATCAGCGCGCAGGCAATCATGATACGTTGACGTTGCCCGCCCGACAGGCGGCCCGGATAGCTGGCGGCGATGCCCGCGGGGTCTGGCAGGCGCACGTCGTCCAAGGCAGCAAGGATGCGCGTGCGCTTGTCGGCGGACGACAGCTTGACGTGTGCGTCCAGCGCTTCCTCCAGCTGGTCGCCGATGCGCATGACCGGGTTGAGCGCCGACATGGGGTCTTGGAAGATCATGCCGATACGGTTGCCGCGCAGGGCACGCCACTGCGGCTCGGGCAAGGCCAGCAGATCATGGCCCTGGAAGACGATGCTGCCCGCAACGGGGCGCACCTGGGGTTGGGGCAGCAGGCCCATGACGGCGTTGGCGATCATGGATTTTCCCGAGCCGCTTTCGCCCACGATGCACAGTGTTTCACCGCTTGTGATCGACAGACTGGCTTCCTTGACGGCCAGCGCGCGGTCGGCGCCTGCCGGCAGCCGGATGCTCAAGCCTTGGATGTCCAGAAGGGATGCGGATGCGTTCATGCGCGGCTCCTTGCGTCCAGCCGGGTATTCAGGCCGTCGCTCAAGCCTTCTCCGATCAGGTTCAATGCCAGCACGGTCAGCAGGATGGCGATGCCGGGAAACAGGCTGATCCACCAGGCTTGCCGCAGGGCGGTGCGCGCCGCGCCGATCATGTAGCCCCAGCTCATGACATTCGGATCGCCCAGGCCCATGAAGCTCAGGCTGGATTCCAGCAGGATGGCGGTGGCGACCATCAACGAGCCCATGACGACGATGGGGGCGGCGGCATTGGGCAGGATCTGCGTGATGATGATGCGCAGGTTCGATTCGCCCGCCAGGTGCGCGGCGTGGACGAAATCGCGATGGCGCAGCGTCAGGAATTCACTGCGCACCAGTCGCGCCACGGGGGGCCAGGACACCAGCGCGATGGCGGTCACGATGGACCCTACCGATGGCTGGAAGATCGCCACCAGCACGATGGCCAGCGCAAAGCTGGGAATCGCCTGGAACAGTTCAGTGAAGCGCATCAGGCTGTTGTCGATCCAGCCGCCGTAATAGCCGGCCAGCGCACCGATGGATACGCCGATCAACAGGCCGGCCAACGTGGAGATCAGGCCGATCAGTAGCGATATGCGCGCGCCATAGGCCAGCCCGGAACCGATGTCGCGGCCCAGGGTGTCGGTGCCAAAGGGCAGGCCCGAGATATCCAGCGGGGGCAGGAACGGGCGCTGCACCATGGCCCAGGGGTCGTGCGCGGCGATAAGCGGCGCGGTCAGGGCAAGCAACAGCACCAAGGCCATGACGGCCAGGCCTGCCACGGCCCCTTTGTTGCGGCGAAAGCGCCGCCAGAATCCGTTGTTCATTGCAGTTCGATCCTTGGGTCGGCCAACGTGTAGAGCAGGTCGGTGACGATGTTGAACGCCACGGCAAGCGCGGCAGTGATCAGGAACGTGCCCAGCAGCAGGTTGTAGTCGCGTTGCACCAGGGCGTCGAACATCAGGCGGCCGATGCCGGGCCAGGCGAACACGGTCTCGATCAGCACGGTGCCGCCCACCATGGATCCCGCCTGAATGCCGGCCAGCGTGATGACCGGCAGCAGCGCGTTGCGCAGGATGTGACGCCGCTGGATGCGTCGTGGCGACAGCCCTTTGGCGCGCGCGGTTTTCACGAAGTCCATCTGCGCGACTTCCAGCATGGCGGTGCGCGTCATCCGCGCATAGACCGCCATGTAGAAGAGCGCCAGCGTGGCCGCGGGCAGCACCAGATGGCTCGCGATGTCGGCGGCGCGCGTCAACCCCGCATACCCGGCCCCGACCGTCTCGAAGCCAAAGCCGGGCAGCCATTCAAGCTTGACGGAGAACAGCAGCACGCCCATCAGCGCCAGCCAGAAAAGCGGAGTGGCGTAGAACAGCATGGATAGCGTGCTGACCAGGCTGTCCACCCAGGTTCCCGCGCGGGCACTGGTCCAGGCGCCCAGCGCCACCCCCATCGACAACGAGACAACGAAGGCGGTCATCGTCAGCAGCAACGTGGCGGGCAGCCGCTCGGCGATCAGGCTCATCACCGGACGCTGCTGGCGGTAGGAGTCGCCAAGATCCAGCCGCGCCGCGTGCGACAGATAGTTCAGCAGTTGTTGGGGCAGGGGTTTGTCCAGTCCGAAGCGCTCCCTTACCTGCGCCATGAAGACTTCATCGGTGGCGCCCGCTTCCCCGGCCATGACGGTGGCCGGGTCGCCGGGCGCGGCGCGTATCAGCAAGAAATTGATGACCGCGATCAGGGCCAGCACAAGCAGGCCCTGCACGATGCGGCGCATCAGGTAAGCAAGTTTCTTCATGAAGCATTCCCCCTGTCTGGATCGTCGCGGCTTAAACCAGCTTGGCGCGCGCCAGGCTATCGTTGATGCCGATGCCCGAATTGATCAGGTTGTTGATGTTGTTGCGGTATAGCGTTGGGAACTGCAGTTCCAGCAGCCAGGCCACGGGCACGTCATCGACCAGGATGCGCTGCGCTTCCTCGTACAACTGGCGCCGGACCTCCGGGTCGGACTCGCGTGAGCCGCGTTCAAGCAGGTCGTCGACTTTCGGGTTGCTGTAGCCCTCCACGTTGTTCCAGGGCGATCCCTTGGCGATGGTGGAAGTGAGATAGTTGCGGCTGACGCCGAGCGCCGCGTCGCCATACTGGTACAGGTAGCAAAAGGCGATGTCGTAGTCCCAGTTGGCCGTCTTTTCGCTCCAGCCGGCGACATCGGTGGCGGTCATTTCCAGTTTGATGCCGGCTTCGGCCAGGTTCTGCCGGGCAATTTCGGCAAAGCGCTGCCAGGTTTCTCCATACGGCAGCGGCAACAGGCGTAGCGTCTGGCCCTTGTAGCCGGCCTCTTTCAGCAATTGCTTGGCGCGAGCCACGTCGCGCGGATAACGGGTGACGTTATCGGTGTGGTAGCGCACGGTGCTGTTGAAGGGGCCGGTGGCGACTTTGCCAAAGCCGTACCAGGCCACGTTGCGCATGGCTTCGCGGTCCAGGGCGTACATGATGGCGCGGCGCACGCGCACGTCGGCCAGCACGGGATGGCGGTTGTTCAGCCACATGAAGGAGTGCGGGCCGAAGAACTCCCAGCCCTTGGTGGTGATATCAACGTTGGGCAGGCTCTTCAGACGCTCGATGTCGAAGTACTCGACCGTGCCGCCGGGCAGGATGTCCAGCTTGCCGGACTCGAAGGCGGCGGCGCGCGAGGCGGCGTCGGGGATGACGTGGAAGTAGACGGTTTCAACGCTGGGCAGGCCGGGCTCGTGGTATTGCTCGTTGCGGACCAGCTGGATGAACGAGCCGCGGCGCCATTCCTTGAATTTGTAGGGGCCCGTGCCGATGGGCGTGTTGTTGGCGGGATTGCTCAGGTAGTCCGTGCCTTCGTAGATATGGCGCGGCACCATGGGCATCGTGCCCGTCTCGAACAGGCCCAGGAAGGGGCCGAAGGGCCGGGGCAGGCGGAATTCCACCGTGTGGTCGTCCAGTGCCTTGATGCTGTCCACGAACGCCAGGCCCGCACGCAGCCGCGCGTGCGTCTTGCGCAGGAACTGATCCACGCTGAATACCACGTCGTGCGCGGTGAACGGCTTGCCGTCGTGCCAGAGCACGCCTTCCTTGAGCTTGAAGGTGTAGACGGTGGCCGTGTCGTTGACCGTCCAGGACGTGGCCAGGCTGGGCATGGGTTCCAGCTTTTCGTCGTAGCGCAACAGGCTTTCGTAGATGTTGCCCCCGATCATCTGCGTGGGGCCGTTCTGGATGATGCCCAGCATCAGTCCGGGCGGTTCCGGCTGCACGGCGATGTTCAGCACGCCATTGCGGGCGGCGGCTGCCCACGCGGGCACGGCGGCGCTGCCGCTCCACCATCCGGCCGTGGCGGCGCTGGCGATCAGAAAGTCGCGACGATTCATGCGGTTCTCCTGGTGTCGGTGCCGGACGGAAGCTCGACCAGCTTGAGCAGCGCACGCCATTCGCGTTCGCTGGGATCGGGGGCGCCGGGCAGGCGGTTGGTGTCGCCGCTGGCGTATTGGCGAGCCGTCTTTTCGCTGACTTGCGGGCTGACCGGGTAGGTGGCCTGACCGGTAGCTTGAATGGCCAGTTGCACCCGGCAGGCGCGGTCCAGATTCAGCATCAGGATGAAGGCTTCGGCCACCGTCGCACCCGTGGTCAGCAGGCCGTGGTTACGCAGGATCATGGCCTTGTGCGAGCCCAGATCCGCCACCAGCCGTTCGCGTTCGTCCAGGTCCAGGGCGATGCCTTCGTAGTCGTGATAGGCCACGCGGTTATAGAACTGCAACGCCCATTGGTTCACGGGTTGCAGGCCGCAAGCCAGGGACGACACGGCCACGCCCGCCACGGTATGGGTGTGCAGTACGCAGGCCACGTCCGGACGCCCGCCATGCACGGCGCTGTGGATGGTGAAGCCGGCCGGATTCACGTCATAGGGCGTTGCGGCCACGGGCCGTCCGTCCATGCCGACCTTGACCAGGGATTCCGGCGTGATCTCGCGGAACAAGTGCCCGTAGGGGTTGATCAGGAACACCCCCGGCTCGTCTGGAACATGCGCCGAAATGTGCGTGTAGATGCTGTCGTCCATGCCGAAATGCGCGATCAGCCGATAACACGCCGCCAAGTCGTGGCGGACCTTCTGCTCCGCCGCGCTCATGGTTTCCGGCGCGGTTTCCTGGGAATTGACCATCGATGCGTCCTCGTTGAGACCGGCAGCGGTAGCAGGCCGGATGCGAGGCATTATGCGTCGATAGTCAACTGTCGACAGTTAGCAGTAACACTGATATGCTGGAAAAAACCGGGGTGTTATACAGCTCACGCGCTACCCGCTTTTCCACCCCTGATCGAGAATTCCATGACCGCAACCCCGGCCGCTTCCAGCACGTTTGAATCCGTCAATGTCCCTGATCTGGTCGGGGTGGTGGAGGACCGGCTCACCCAGGCGATCGTGCAGGGGCGGTTGCCGCCGGGCAGCCGGGTGGTCGAAGCCGAGATCGCCAGGCAGATGGCGATCAGCCGGGCGCCGGTGCGCGAGGCCTCGCGCCGGCTGGAACGCCAGGGCATCCTGGTGTCCAAGCCGCGTCGCGGGTTTTTCGTGCGCGAGATGTCCGTGCGTGAGATCGACGACCTGTTCCAGGTCCGGCTCAGCCTGGAATTGACTGCCGTGGCGGCGGCTTGCGAACACGCGGACGCGGCCGGCATGGCGCGTTTGTCCCAGCTGCTTGACCTGATGATCGCCGAAGCGGCGGATGCGCCGCAGCACCGCCGGATCGAACTCGACCTGAGCTTTCACACCCTGATCTGCGAGCTGTCCGGCAACGCATACCTGTTGCGCCTGTTCTCCAGCACGCAGACCGAAATGCGCATGATCATTTCGCTGATCGACAACGTGTACCAGGATCCGGAAATGGTCGCGGCCACGCACCAGCCCATCCTGGACGCCTTGACCAAACGCGATGTGCCGGCCGCGCAGGCCTGCATGAAGGTTCACCTGGACGATGCCTGGGAGCACGTCCGCAACCTGTTCGTCTCGCAGCATGGCGCGGCGGGCGAAAAACCAAGGGGCAGCAGCAAGCCATGAAAGTCGTCTACAGCGATAAGCATCAGCTCCACGATCCGCAGTTCTTCATCGTGCGCGGCAAGGTAAAACGCAGCAATGAACAACCCGAGCGCGGCGCCCGCCTGTTGGCGGCGGTGCGGCGCGATGGGCACGAGATCATTACGCCGGACGATCATGGCGCCGCCCCGCGCGCGGCTGTGCATACGCCGCAATATCTGCGCTTTCTGGAAACTGCTTACGCCCGTTGGCGAGAATTGCCCGACGCCTCAGAGGAAGTGGTTGCCAACGTGCATCCGTTTCCGGGGCAACCCTGCACCTACCCCGAGCACATCGTGGGCCTGGCCGGCTATCACATGGGCGACACCGCTTGTCCCATCGGCGCCGGCACCTGGGAAGCGGCCATGTGGTCGGCGCATTGCGCCACCCATGCGGCCCAATTGGTCATGGATGGGGAACGCGCCGCCTATGCGCTGTGCCGCCCGCCCGGACACCATGCCTACGTGGACCGCGCCAACGGCTTTTGCTATTTGAACAATGCCGCGATCGCCGCCCAGCATCTGCGCACCGCGCATCGGCGGGTGGCCATCCTGGACCTGGACGTCCATCATGGCAACGGCACGCAGGGCATCTTCTATCGCCGCGCCGATGTGCTGACGGTGTCCATGCATGCGGACGCGCACAGCACCACGCCGTTCTTCGTGGGCCATGCGCACGAAACCGGCGAAGCCGATGGCCTGGGCTACAACATCAATCGCCCCTTGCCGGTCGGCACGGGCGATGCGGGTTATCTGGCGGCGCTGCGTCGCGTGTTCCTGGATATCAAGGCCTTTGCGCCCGGCGCGCTGGTGGTGGCGCTGGGCCTGGACGCGCACGAGCGCGACCCCTACAAGGGGCTGGCTGTCACCACCGATGGCTTCGGCGCGATCCTGGCTGAAGTGGCCGCGCTGGGCTTGCCCACGGTGCTGGTGCAGGAAGGCGGCTATCTGTCGGATGATCTGGGCCCCAATCTTGCCAGCGCGCTGCGCGGCTTCGCATCCGCCGCCTGAGGAGGCCGACATGACCGATCAGGACTGCGCCGAGGACGTGCTGGCCACGGCCTCGCCGGACATCGATGACGCGCGCGCCGCGCAACTGGCGCGGCAGCACTTTGGCGTGGACGCCGCAGTGCGCCGCTTGACGGGCGAGCGCGATCGCAATTTCCATCTGCGTACTGATGAGGGCCGCGAGTACGTGCTGAAATTCTCGCATCCGGCGGAAGACCCGCGCGTGGCGGATTTCCAGGCGCGGGCATTGCTGCACGTCGAACGCGCGGATCCGGACCTGCCCGTGCAGCGCGTGATGCCCGCAGCGGACGGCGAGCCGTCCGTCTGGTATCAGGCACCGGACGCGCCACCGCGCGTGGTGCGGCTTTTCACCTATCTGCCGGGACGACCGTTGCCCGATGCGCCACGCTCCGACGCCCAACGGCGCAATCTGGCGCAAGTGCTGGCCAGGCTGGGACTGGCGCTGCGCGGCTTTGACCATCCTGCGGGGGCGTTGGCGCTGCCATGGGATATCCAGCGCACCGATGGTGTTGCGCCCTTGCTGGCCCATATCGACGATCCGGCGCGGCGCGCGTTGGCGGAGCGCGCCCTGGCGCGTTTCGTTGACCATGCAAAGCCTGCCTTGCCCAGCCTGCGTGCACAGGCTATCCACAACGACCTGAACCTGTACAACGTACTGGTTGATCCGCAAGATCCCGACCGCATCGCCGGCATTCTTGACTTTGGCGACATGGTGCGGGCGCCGCTCATCAACGACGTGGCGGTGGCCGCGTCCTATCAGCTGGAGCCCGGTGGCCAGGTGTTGCAGCCGGCGCTCGGGTTCGTGGCGGCGTATCACCAGGTCAGCCCGCTGGAACGGGCCGAGGTCGATGTCTTGTTCGACCTGATGATGGCGCGGCTGGTCATGGTGGTTGCCATTGGCGGTTGGCGGGCGGCACGCTACCCGGAGAACCGCGACTACATCCTGCGCAACAACGCTGTGTCCTGGTCACGCTTGCAGGCATGCGACGACATGCCGCGCGAGCGCGCGCGGGAACAGCTGCGCGCGGCTTGCGGATACTGATAAAAGGACGCCTTGATGAATTTGCCAATGTCGAATGCCGAGGACGCTGCCGCCGTCCGCACCGCCGACCTGATCGCACGGCGCCAGCGTCTGCTGGGCCCCGCCTACCGCTTGTTCTACGAATCACCCGTGCACTTGGTGCGCGGGGAGGGCGTCTGGCTGTATGACGCGCAGGGCAAGCCCTACCTGGATGCCTACAACAACGTCGTGCCGCTGGGACACTGTCACCCGGGCGTGGTCGAGGCGATCACGCGGCAGGCGTCCATCCTGAATACGCACACGCGGTATGTGCATGAAACCGTGCTGGACTACGCCGAGGCGCTGCTAGCCACCTTTCCGGCGGGGCTCGGCCAGGTGATGTTCACCTGCACGGGCAGCGAAGCCAACGATCTGGCGCTACGCATCGCGCAGGGACACACTGGCGCCACTGGGCTCATCGTCACGCGGTTTGCCTATCACGGCGTCACGCTGTCGATCGCTCAGGCATCGCCGTCGCTCGGCCGCTATGCCACGCTGGGACCCGCGGTGCGCACGGTGGCCGCACCGGATACCTACCGGCAAGGGGCAGCGGCGGTGGGACCGGCGTTGGCGCAAGCCGTGCGCGAGGCCATTGCCGATCTGGCCCGGCAGGGCTTGCGGCCGGCCGCGTTGCTGGTGGACACGATCTTCTCCAGCGATGGCGTCCAGGCGGCGCCGGCAGGTTTTCTTGGTGAAGCCGTCGATGCGGTGCGCGCGGCGGGTGGCCTGTTCATCGCCGATGAAGTGCAAGCGGGCATGGGCCGCACGGGGCAGGCGATGTGGGGGTTCATGCGGCATGGGGTCGCGCCCGACCTGGTCACCATGGGCAAGCCGCTGGGCAACGGCCATCCCGTGGCGGGCGTGGCGGCACGGGCCGATGTGTTGGAAGCGTTCGGCCGCAACGGGCGGTATTTCAATACGTTCGGCGGCAACCCGGTCTCGGCTGCGGCAGGCTTGGCGGTGTTGCGCGCGGTGCAGGGCGAACGCCTGATGGAGAACGCGGAACAGGTGGGCGCCTATCTGCAAGACGGGTTGCGGGGACTGGCGGCGCGGCACGACATCATCGGCGACGTGCGTGGTGCGGGACTGTTCATTGGCGTGGAGCTGGTGCGTGACCGCCGGTCGCGTGAGCCGGCCACCGAGGAAGCGGCCCGCATCGTCAACGGCCTGCGTGACCGCCAAGTGCTGACCGGCAGCGCGGGCGAACACGCCAATACGCTGAAGATACGTCCGCCGTTGCCGTTCTCAAAAGCCGACGCAGACCGGCTGCTGGCCGCGCTGGACGAAACGCTGGCTGTGCTTTGACAATCGGGCGGTGCGGACGCGATGGACATCGCGCCCGCACCGCCCGAAATTTCACCTTTCCCTGCCTTACGGCGCAACCGTCACGAACACCGGGTTCGAGTAGAACCACAGGTCGTTGTAGTTGCGCGCGTTGACGGCATTGAAGCGCGCAACGTTGTCGGCCAGATCCACCTTGGCGTCGGGCAGCGGTTCGCCGGCTGCGGTTTCACCGGTCACGTTCACCCCCAGGTTGGTGCCGCGCAGGCGCAGGTACTGGCTCTTGTCAGCCGTCACCGTCGTCTTGATGACGTTGTAGCCTTCGGCGTCCACCGTCCAGTCGGCGCTGGTGAAGCGGGCCAGCACGCGGGTCGTGGGGTTGGTATCGGCGTCATAGCCCGGCGTCCCCGCAGCGGCTCGGGCGCCGACATCGCCCACGATCAGATCCACGTGGTTGACGGTGGGTTTCACGTAGGTGGGATTGCCGCTTTCGATCGGGTATTCATAGTTGTTGCTGGCCGGGCTGCGGAAGCGGATGGTGACTTCGACCTTCTCGCCCTTGGCCGCCTTCAGTTCACCGCCCATGTGCACCGCGCCGCTTGCGCCCTGGGCCTGGAAGTCCAGCGCGTCGATCAGGTCGCCGAACACGCCGAACACGCGGCCGCTCTTCAAGCCAGCCACCACTGCCGCCATGTCCTTGCCGTCTTTCCAGACGTGCGTCTTGGCGTACTCGCCGGGCGCGTAGCCCGAGCTGTACAGGCCTGACGCCGTGCGGAAGTGGAAGTCGGAATCCGCCACCGTCCAGATGCGGCGGCCTTCACCCAAGAGTGCGTCCCACGTGCCGCCCAGGTGCGCCACCAGGTAGTCCACGCCGCCGTAGGTGCGGTTGGGCAGGAAGGCGTCGGTGTAGGCCGTGGCGTAGCCGCCGCGGTCGGGTTCCATCTGGTTGCCCACCATGCCTTCGATGGCGAAGAAGACGCTTGGTGCCAGATCGTTCATCTCGCGCAACTGCGCGACGGTGTACTTGCCCGCGTAACGCGACGGGTGGTTCAGCAGCATGTAGCTGTCGGGATGCTTGTCACGCAGCCACTTCAACGCGGCCAGCGAATCGGCGTGCGTGGTGTAGGCGCGGGTTTCGCCTGCCAGGCGCGATACCAGCAGCGGGTCGAAGAGCGCGGGGTCGCGGTTGGTGAACAGGTATTCAAATTCCGCCACCGCTTCCAGCGACTTGGCCGATAGCGGATCGTTCACGCCAATGCCGATGTTGACGTGGTCATGCGTGGGCATGTCCCATTCAAACGAGGAAAAGATGATCTTGCCGACATAGCGGCCAGCGGCCTGCGCCGTTTTGATGAACGGCACTTCGTAACGCGCCATGCCGGTCGAGAACGGGATGGAGCCGCCGGGAATGGCGATGCCGGTGTGGTCGCGGCCGGACAGGCGCAGATGGTTGGAAATCGCTGCCCAGTCCAGCTTGTAGCGGTCAAAGGCTTGGTCAAGCGCGCTTTCCAGGCTGACCTGCGCATCGTCCGACTGATACGTGTGTACGTGCAGATCGCCGGTGGTCCATGCGCCGGTTTCGACAGGCTTGGGATCGACCGGCGTGGGTTCGGTCACCACCGGCGGGGTGGGCGTGCTGGTTTCCTCATCCTCATCATCGCTGCCGCCGCAGGCGCTCAACAGGGTGACGCAAACCAGCGACAAGGGCATGATGGCCCGCCGCAAGCGGGATACTTCGAACTGCATGGACACACTCCAACGTCGGGCGGCATGCGAAGGCATGGCCGCGGAGCGCGCACTATGCAGGCGGCGAGTGACGCAGGAATGACAGTGGCGTGAACCATTCTTGGCGCCGGGCGCAGGCTGACTCAGGCCACGTAGACATGCCCGTCGACAACGTCAACGGACAGGCGATCCAGCGCGGCTCCCTCGCAGGGGCCTTCGACGCATACTCCGTCCTCGAAACGGAAAAGGGCCGAATGGTGCGCGCACATGACCACCTGGCCGTCGTACGTCAGGATGGCGCCAGAGGGGCTGTCCAGCGGAACGGAGAAATGAGGGCAACGATTCGCGTAGCCCCACACGCACGCGCCGCGGCGCAACAGGATCAGCGGCTGCGCGGCCGCGCGAACACCGAGGGAGCCGCCGTCAGGGATGTCGTCGACGCGGCACAGTGGCAGGGCGTCGTCGCGTGCGTCATTCAGCGGGCAGTACGAAGTCATACACCCCCTCGTGAAAGTCCGTCCGCAATCCGAATCGTGCGGCCAGCGGATCATCCGCGCCGCGTTGCTGGTAGGCCACCACCAGGGATGGCTTGACGCCGAACACGGCATCGGACGACAGGTATGGATCGCCGGCGTTGAAGAGATGGGTGACCAGGGTTCGGTGGCGCGGCGCTTCGATCATGAAATGCAGGTGCGCGGGCCGGAAGATATGGCGTCCGGTGGCCGCCATCATGCGGCCGACCGGACCATCGCCAGGAATGGGATACGACACCGGGAGGATGGTGCGGATCGCGTAATAGCCTGTGTCGTCGCTATGGTAGCGGCCACGTAGATTGCCCTGGGGCTGGGCCGTGTCCTGTCCCGAATACATGCCGTTGGCGGCGGTCTGCCAGACGTCCAGCACGGCGCCCGGCACGGGCCGGCCTTCGGTGTCCCGGACGTAGCCGTGGACCAGTGCCGGTTCGCCCGGCGTCTGCGCCATGTCTTCGCCCAGGGCGCGTTCGGGCATGCCGGCGATGTAGAAAGGACCGAACACGGTGCTCTCGGTGGCGACGCCGGGCTTGCGGTGGTTGATGGCGTCCACCAGCATCGACACGCCAAGGGTGTCGGACAGCAAGATGAATTCCTGCCGCACCACGTCGTCACAGATCTGCCCGGTCTGGGTCAGAAAGCGGATGGCGGCCATCCACTCGGCCTCGGTGGGCTGCGTGTCGGAAACAAAGGCGTGCAGGTGCCGCACCAGGGCTTGCATCAGTTGTCGCAACCGGGGATCGGGCGTACCGGCGAAAGCGGCGACGACCTCATCGGTCAAGAGGGCTTCCGCTTGTTGATGGCTCGTGTTCATGGCGCCTCCTGTGGGGGTCGGGAGAGAAGGGCAAGTCATGCCGGCGGCGTGCCGCGCCAGGCGCGTTGCAGCAGGTCCAGGATGTCCTCGTACCGTAGCGGCCGAGGGTTGTAGTAAGGGTTGTCCGTGGCCAGCTTGGCGGCCCGCGCAAGCCCATCTTGGGGCATGCCGATCTCGGCCAGGGAACCGGGCAGTCCCAGGCTGCGGTTGAGCGCGGCCAGCAAAGGCCCGGCTTGCTCCGGCGTCTGGCCGCCCAGCGCGCGGGATACTCGTTGCAGCGCCTGGGAGGCCGCGCCATGGTTGTAGTGAGCGGAATAGGGCAACAGGACGGCATGGGTCTGGGCATGGGGCAGATCGAACGTGCCGCCCAAGGTGTGGCAGAGCTTGTGATGCAGCGCCATGCCGACCGCACCCAGGCAAACGCCCGCCAGCCAGGCGCCGTACAAGGCTTCGGCCCGTACTTGGCCGTCATGCATGTTGACCACCACCACCGGCAGGGCGCCCGCCAGGCTGCGGATGGCTTCTTCCGCCATCAGGCTGACGATGGGGTTGGCGTCCTGGGCATACAGCGCCTCGACCGCGTGCGCCATGGCGTTCATGCCGGACGCGGCGGAGATGCCGGAAGGCAGGTCCAGGGTCAGTCCCGGGTCGTAGATCACGGTCTTGGGCAGCACGCGCGGATCGCGTCCGGTTCGCTTCAGGCCGTCTTCGGTCATGCCATGGATGGGCGTCATCTCCGAGCCGGCGTAGGTGGTGGGCACGGCCACGATGGGCAGGCCAGTCGTCAGCGCGATGGCCTTGCCCAGCCCGATGGTCGAACCGCCGCCGATGGCGACGCAGCAGTCGGCGCCCAGGCGGAGCGCTTCCGCGCGGGCGGCGTCGGCGGCTTCGCGCGGCACATGCATGACGGCGCCGTCGTGTACCCCGGCCGCCAGGCGGCCCAACGTCCGGGCGGCCTGCTCGCCCAAGCCGCGTTGTCCCGGCGTGGTCAGCACCAGCGCGCGGCGGGCGCCCAACCGTTCGACTTCGTCCGCAAGCGTGTCGATCGCGCCGCTGCGGAAGATCACCCGCGATGGCAGGCTTTGGTAGATGAAATCACGCATGGCAGTTTGTCCCTCAGCGCTTGAAGTGCGCGGGCGTCGTGGCGTCTACGTTAACCCAGACGGATCTGGCCTCGGTATAGTCGTGCATGGCCTCGAAGCCCATTTCTCGCCCATAACCAGATTGCCCCACGCCACCGAAGGGGCTGCCCGGGTTGACCCGCTTGTAGCAGTTGATCCAGCACATGCCCGCGTGAATCGCCCCGGCCATCTTGTGCGCCCGCGCCAGGTCGCGCGTCCACAAGCCGCTACCCAGTCCGTAGTCTGTTGCGTTTGCCATGGCCAGCGCCTCTTCGTCGCTGCTGAATCGCAGCACCGTGACGAAGGGGCCGAACACTTCTTCCTGGGCGACTCGATCGGTTGGCTTCGCTTCGACGATGGTCGGTGCGACGTAGTAGCCGTGGGACAGACCATCGGCGAGCTTGCCACCCCCCGCCAGCACACGCGCACCCTGTTCGCGCGCAATGCCCAGGTACGACACCACCTTGTCGCGATGCTGCGCCGACGTCAGCGGCCCCATCTCGGTATCGGGCAAGCGTGGATCGCCCAAGCGGATGGAGTCAGCCAGCGCCGTGAAGCGTTCCAGAAATGCATCGGCGATGCTGTCATGCAGCATCAGGCGAGAGCCCGCGATGCACGCCTGCCCTTGATTGTGAAAGATTGCCCAGGCGGCGCCGTTGATCGCGGCGTCCAGGTCGGCATCCCCAAAGACGATGTTGGCGCCCTTGCCACCCAATTCCAGTTGCACCCGCTTGAGGTTGCCCTGCGAGGCCTGGACAATGCGGCGGCCCGTGGCGGTCGATCCGGTGAACGCGATCTTGCCCACGTGCGGATGTTCGGCAAGCCGCTGGCCCGCCGTGTGGCCGTAGCCGGGAACCACATTCACGACGCCGTCCGGAAAACCCGTTTCCGCGATCAGCTCGGCGATCCGCAGGGACGACAGCGGCGTCAGTTCGGAAGGCTTGAGCACGACGGTATTGCCGGCTGCCAGGGCGGGGCCTAGTTTCCAGCTGGTGAACATCAGCGGAAAATTCCACGGAACGATCTGGCCCACGACGCCGATGGGCGCGCGCTGCACGTAGTTCAGGAAACCCGCTTCCACGGGAATGACGCTGCCTTGCAGCTTATCGGCCATGCCGCCGAAATAGCGGAAGCAGCCTGCGGTGCGCGGCACGTCCAGGCCGCGTGTGTCCCGGATGGGATGCCCGGTGTCCAGCGTTTCCAGCTGCGCCAGCGCTTCGGTTTCGGCATCGATCCTGTCGGCCAGCTTCAGCAGCAGACGGCCTCGCTCGGCCGCGGCCATCCGCGACCAGGCCGGGAAGGCGCGTTGCGCGGCTCGCACCGCCAGGTCCACGTCTTCGGCCTCGGCGGCCGCAATGGCAGTGATGCGGGAACCGTCGTGGGGATTGAGCACGTCGATCGTGCCGTGGGCGGCCGCGTCCACAAAGCGGCCGTCGATAAAGAGTTTGTTCTGCATGGCTGGGATTCGCTGGAAAGAGGATAGGAAGGCAGGCGCCGCTCAGAATTCGACCGGATAGGGTTTGAATTCACCGCTTTCATAACGCTCAGGCAGGCCGGGCGTGGCGTTCTCCCAGACCAGCAGCATGGACCGCTTGGTCGAGTAGCCCTGGTGGCGAATGTCGGCGGGCATGGCGCATATATCCCCCGCGCGCATGGTGATGCGGGCACGCGGAGCGCCGGTGTCCTTGTCGCCGATATCCCAGACGATCTCGTCGGACAGCTGCAAGAACCACTCCACCCGATCGTTGCCGTGGAACACGGGCAGGATGAATTCTTCGGTGGTGGGGCAGAACAGGCTTGCGCCGCATACCGAGGTGACGGAGGGGTTCCAGGTGACATCCGATCGCGATAGGTACTTGAACAGGTTGAAGGCATGCAAGGTGCCCTCGAAGCCCGGTTCCGCCTGGATCGTGGGTTCGTCCTGAGTGACATCGGAAAACGCGCGGTTGACCGGCAAATCGTCGCGCAGCGGCGAATCTTCCGGCAGGCCCGGCATGCGCCGCGTGGCGATCCGGGACCGTTCGATCGCTGCGCTGTTCTCACCGTGTTTGCGGCCAAAGGCGGAACCCGTTTCTTCGGGCGCGGCGAAGGGATCGAAGCCGGCGTTCGTCCAGTCGTGCAGCATGGCCTTGAAGGTGGCCATGATGAGTGGCGTCTCGAACGTCTCGGTGTAGTCCACGCCCGCGGCCTTCATGACGCCATTGAAAGAGCCTGCATAGACATCGACCTTGCCGTAGTGATTGCGCGTGCCGAACACTTGGTCGAAGTTGACCCATCCGTAGAAGAACCCCCAGGCGACATCCCGCATCAGGGCACGCAGGAAGGCGTCGGCCGGGATGGCGTGCGTGCGGACCTGGCCTTTGGCGGGCCAGTGCACTTTGGCAAAATACTCATCGCGGACGAACTCGAAAGCGCCCAGACGGAAGCGCTTGTACCCGGTGGCGGGGTCGGCGGCGCTGGCGTCCACCTTGCCGGCGGCGAAAGCGGGAGCGTGAGTGGGGGTGTCAAGCATGGCCATGTTGGTTCCTTGGGTAAAGAGAGAGGCGGGCGCGCGTCATGCCGCGCAGATGTCGGCCCATTTTTCGACGGACAGTTCGCCCAGCCGGGTCTGGATCAGGAGCACGCCTGCATAGGGCGCCGCGAAGCGATAGGCGCAGCCGGCGGGCAGCAGGCATTGATGCCCTCGTCCCAACATCACCCGCCCCATGGGTTTGCCGGCGGGCGCGGCCCCTGCCAGCACGGCGCCGTCGGCGGGCGCGGATGCGGCGTCCAGGGCCAGGAACTCGACTTGAGCCTGGCCGTCCATCAGGATCGCGAATTCATCATGGCTGCACGTGTACCAAGGGGAAACGCCTTCGGCCCGCACGGCTTCGATCACGTATTCCAGGTTCTTGCCGACCACGACTCGTTCATACGGCGCCGACGTGGCGGCGACGTCGAAAACGTTGGAAAAGACGTAGTGACGGGCCGAGCCCGTGGTGATCTCGATGGTGCCCTTGCGGTAGCGCGCAAGCGAGCCGAAGACGGTGGGGGATAGGGCAGTATTCATGGTGCCTCCTGGGGCGGTTGGGCAGGACGGATCAATCCATCCGCAGATTGTTCTTGCGGATGACGCCGGCCCACTTGGCGGCGTCTTCGTTCAGGTGCAACGCTGTCTGCGCGGGTGACTCAGGCGTGGGGTCCAGGTCGTTGCCCTGTAGCTTCTGCCGGACCTCCGGCTGCGCAAGCGCTTGCGCCACGGCTGCGTTCATGCGCTCGACGATGTCCGCAGGCGTGCCCTTGGGGGCGAACAGCATTTCCCTGAAGGTGGCGTCGTAGCCAGTGACGCCGGCTTGCGCCATCGTTGGCACATCGGGAGCCTGGATCGATCGCGCGCTGCCCGACACCGCCAGCCCGAACAACTTGCCGGCCGCGACGTAGGGCGCAACCACGGGCGAGGCCAGAAAGCCGCACGGCACCTGCCCGGCCAAGACGTCCTGGGTGGCGGGGGACGGCCCTTTGTAAGGGACGTGCAGAATGCTGAGGCCCGCGTCGGCCAGGTAGAGTTCCATCGCCAGATGGCCGGGCACGCCTTGTCCGCCCGATGCATAGCTAAGCGTTCCGGGCGCCTTGCGGGCCTGCGCATTCAGGTCGGCCAGGGTGCGCAAGCCCGAAGCCGGTGTGCACACCAGCATCTGGTTGAAGTTCGCCAGTGCCACGACAGGTATCAGGTCTTCTGGCCTGAAGTTGAGCTTGCGATAGAGCGCGGGATTGACGGTGACAACCGTGTCCGGCGCTTGCAGGAAGGTATAGCCGTCGGCAGGCGAGCGAGAGACCGCCTCGGCGCCGATATTGCCGCCCGCGCCCGGACGGTTCTCCACGATCAATGCCTGTTTGAGCGTCCGCCCGGCTGCATCAGCCACGATGCGCGCGGCGGTGTCGCCGGGGGAACCCGGCGGAAAGGCGACCACGATGCGGATGGTGCGGTTGGGCCAATCATCCGATGCCTGGGCGTAGCCGGCCAGGCTGGCGGCCACACAGGCCGCAAGCGCAAGGAACTGCGATTTCATGCTGTCTCCTGATGTTGTTCAAGGCGTCCTTCGTCGGACGCTCTGTGCTACCACCTGCCGATATGGATGCCGGACGCTTCCTCCTTGCGGGTCCAACTGGTCATGGCCGCGTGGCTGACCGTGGGGTGGATCTTGCGATTGCGCAGCCAGTCGAACAGCATCATCTGGCAACGCTCCCGAATGGGGGCGTAGGCAGGGTCGATGCCCAGATCCTCGAATTCGTCCGGATCGGCGGCCAGGTCGAACAGCTGCGGCCGCAGCCCTTCGTAGTGCACGTACTTCCATTGGTGATCGCGCACCATGACCGTGCGGCATCCCTCTGCCGGACGCTCCAGCGGTTCACGCACGCAGTCACGGAAGGCATAGTTGTTTTCCGAGAACACGGCATCGCGCCAGTGGGTCGGATCATCGCCGCGCAGCAAGGGCAGCAGCGAGCGTCCTTCCAGGATGTGGTCCGGGATATCCGCGCCGTAAGCGTCCAGGATGGTCGGAACCAGGTCGATGGCTTCGACCAGGCGGGATTCCACCGCGCCGCGTCTTACGTCGTCGCCCGGCATGCGGATGATCAGCGGCACTTTGGTCACGCAATCGTGGAACAGCTCTTTCTCGCCCAGATAGTGGTCGCCCAGGTAGTCGCCATGGTCGCTACAGAAGATGATCATGGTGTCGTCGTAACGGCCCGCGCGGCGCAGGTAGTCAAACAGGACGCCCAATTGATCGTCCACCTGCTTGACCAAGCCCATGTAGGTGGGGATGACGGTTTCGCGCACCTCATCGCGTGAGAAGTTCTGGCTGACTTCCGTCCGGCGAAAGCCCTCCAGCACGGGATGGGCATGCAGCAGTTCTCGCGGGCTGCGCTTGACTGCCTGCACATCGTCACGCGAGTACATCGCGTGATATGGCGCCGGTGCCACATAGGGCCAGTGCGGTTTGATGTAGGACAGGTGCAGCGTCCAGGGCCGGTCGCCGCTTTGTTCCATGAACTCGATCGCGCGCCGGGTCATGTAGGGCGTTTCGGAATCTGCTTCCTGGATGCGTGCCGGCAATCCCGCGTGACGCATGTCCCAGCCGGACAGGATGTCTCCGTTTTCGCCCAACGCGGAGTTGGCATGGTCATGCCAGGGATTGGCGCCGTCGTAGCCGCGTTCGCGCAGGTACTGCGTGTAGCGGTGCGAGGCGTCCGCAAAGCCCGGCGGCCAGATGCCGTCGTCGCGGTCAAAGGGTTCAAAGCCACCTTGGCGGGCCAGGCTGCCGCTTGCGCTGTCCAGGTCGATGCCCAGGCGGCGCATGCCTGGCAGGTCCGCTTCCACATGCGTCTTTCCGGCCACCGCGACACGCACGCCCAGCGGGCGCAGGTAGTCTCCCAGTGTCATTTCGCTGACCGGCATGGGCACGAAATTCCACACGGCGCCGTGGCTCGCGACATAGCGGCCCGTGTAGTAGGACATGCGGGACGGCCCGCAGACCGGACCTTGCACGAAGGCATTGTCAAAGCGCATGCCCTCGGCGGCCAGGCGATCGATGTTGGGCGTGTGCAAGCGGGGGTGACCATAGCAGGACAGGTAGTCCCAGCGGAGTTGGTCGCACATGATCCACAGCACGTTTTTTACGGCTTTTCCTCGCATCCCAGCCTCGTGTCCTTTTCTGACCGCCCGATTGGCGACCGTTCGATGCAACGATATTTCGCGGTGCTGGGCATCTCAAGCAGGATTTGCTAGAGTTTCACCAGGTGAAACTAGCTGGATGTTGCCAAGGAACCGAGAACATGAGCAGGTGGGAGCCGAAAGTGAAAACGATCGATGCGCTTGAGCGCGGCTTGATCGTGCTTGACGAAGTGCGCGCCACGCAGGGCGCGAGCCTTCAGGCGCTGCATGTCAGCACGGGCTACGCCAAGGCCACGCTGCTGCGTATCCTGGCCACGTTGCAATTGCGCGGCCTCATCTGGCGACGCATCGCTGATGATTTTTTCTGCCCCGCCAGTTCGCTCAATGCGCGCGGCCGCCAAGCGCGGGTGTTGGATATGCTGGGGCAGTGCGCAGCGCCCGAACTGGACCGCCTACAGGCCGAGGTCTTGTGGCCGTCCGATCTTGCCGTGCGCAGCGGCAGCGCGATGACGGTGCGCGAAACCAATCGCAGCCAATCCTATTTCACGATCCGTCGGGACAACATCGGCTTTCGGATCAACATGCTCCGGTCTGCCGTGGGGCGGGCCTACCTGGCTTTCTGTGCCGACCGCGAACGGGAATCGATTTTGGCGGCGTTGCGCAAGAGCTCGCGGGAAGGCGATGCGTTGGCGCATGACGGCGCGGCCATCGAGGCCATGCTGGCCCGTACCCGGCATCAGGGTTACGGCCTGCGCGACCAGCGCTTCGGGGGGGATTACGACAAGCCGCGCAAAGATCAGAACGACAGGCTGGAGGCCATGGCCGTGCCCATCATGGCGGCCTCCGGGCGGATCTACGGTTGCGTGAACGTGGTGTGGATTCAAGGAGTGCGCACGACCGACCAGATGCTGGAGCAGTGCCTGGAGCCACTCTGCCGCACGGCCAGGACGATTTCCGTCAACATGCAGCGGCACGCCTGACGGGGCCGTGCTAACGCTTGGTCGCCTCGGCCAGCGCCTGTTTGACGATGGCGTTCGCCGTCCACCGCACAACGTCCGTGATCTCGGGCAGGTCGAGATTCCAGATGTCTTTCAACACCAGGAACACTTCAGTGCCATACACCAGCGACAAGGCCTGCGCCACGCGGTCCTGCTGCGCCGGGGTCAGGTCGGCCGCCAGCGGAGCGATGGCGCGCTTCAGGATGTCGACCCGGTGCCCGCGCACCAGCCGGGGCTCGGCGGTGGTCCTGCCCGCGCTGGCTTCCGCGTGCTGCTGCAACGACACCATGATGGCGGCGCGTAGCGGGGCTTCGTGGGATTCCAGGCGCGGATAGGCAAAGCGCAGCAGTTCGTCGACGCGCGTGGCGGCGTCGGGGGCGGCGGAATTCCAGGCCAGGATCGGGCCCAGGCTTTCGTCCACCACGGCGGCGATCAGCGCGCTTTGGCTGGGGAAGTAGCGGTAGGCCGTCGCGCGTGAAACCTGGGCGTGTTCGGCCAGCTCGGCAACCGACGGCGTGATGCCTTGCGCCATCAGCTGTTGCGCCGCATCCAGCAGCGTCTTGCGCATGCGCGCGCGTGGCCCATGCGGCGGTTCTCCGCTGGCTGCGGCCTGTCGGCTGGCGGGCGCGATCAGGCGTGCCGTGCCGCCCGGCTGGGCAGCGGATGGGGCAGGAACGGAGGTTTGACGTGAGACAGGTGTCTCAGTATGATTCTTTCGTCTCATTTCTAGATTCTACAGGCCTTGCGGCCTCACATATCGAGGCGCGCACCGAGTGTAGCCGCCCGCGGAGGAGCCATGACGCATTCCAACCGGCGCATCGTTGTCGCCGCCACCTACGACACCAAGGGCCACGAAGCCGAATACGTGGTGAATTTGTTGAAGCGCGAGGGCCTGGACGTGGTGTCGGTGGACGTATCCACGTCCGGCGCCGCCAGCGCCGCGCAGGTGCAGGCGCAGGAAGTGGCACGCAGTCATCCGGGCGGCCCGCAAGCCGTATTCACCGGCGACCGTGGCACCGCCATCGCGGCCATGGCGCTGGCCTTTGAACGCTACGCCGCTGGCAATGACGCCATTGGCGCCTTGCTGGGCCTGGGTGGCTCCGGCGGCACCGCGTTGATCACGCCGGCCATGCGGGCGCTGCCCATCGGCACGCCCAAGTTGATGGTGTCGACCATGGCGTCGGGCAATGTCGCGCCTTATGTTGGCCCGTCGGATATCGCCATGATGTATTCGGTGACCGACGTCGCCGGGCTGAACCGCATTTCCCGCCGCGTGCTGGCCAATGCCGCCGGCGCGATTGGCGGCGCGTTCCGGCAGGCGGGCGTCGCCATCGAGGACGATGGCCGGCCCGCTGTCGGCATCACGATGTTCGGCGTCACCACCGCCTGCGTGCAGCAGGTGACGCCTTTGCTGGAATCCCGTTACGACTGCCTGGTGTTCCATGCCACGGGCACGGGCGGGCAGTCGATGGAAAAGCTGCTGGACAGCCATTTGCTGGGCGGCGTGCTGGACCTGACCACCACGGAAGTCTGCGATTTCCTGTTCGGCGGCGTACTGGCCTGCACGGAAGACCGTTTTGGCGCCGTGGCCCGCACCCGCGCGCCCTACGTGGGTTCCTGCGGTGCGCTCGACATGGTGAATTTTGGCGGGATGGATACCGTTCCTGATCGCTATCAAGGCCGCACCTTCTATCCGCACAATCCGCAGGTCACGCTGATGCGCACGACGGTCGCCGAAAACACCCGTCAAGGCGAGTGGATCGCCGCGAAGCTGAACCAGTGCGAAGGACCGGTGCGCTTTCTGATTCCGGAGGGCGGCGTGTCCGCCCTGGACGCGCCGGGCCAGGCGTTCTGGGACTCCGAGGCCGATGCTGCCCTGTTCGCGGCGCTGGAGGCCAATCTTGTGCAGACGCCGCAGCGCCGACTGGTGCGCGTGCCTTGCCATATCAACGACCCGTTGTTCGCGAAGACAGCGGTCGATCATTTTCTTGAAATTGCTACCCATTGAGGATTGCCGTCATGCCGCGTTTCGACCGTAACGAGCTATTGGACAAGTTTCGCGCCATGGTGCGCGCACGCACGCCCATCGTGGGCGGTGGCGCGGGCACGGGGTTGTCGGCCAAGTGCGAGGAAGCGGGCGGCATCGACCTGATCGTGATCTATAACTCCGGCCGTTACCGCATGGCAGGCCGGGGCTCGCTGGCCGGGCTGCTGGCCTACGGCAACGCGAACGAGATCGTCGTGGACATGGGCCGCGAAGTGTTGCCCGTGGTGAAGAAGACGCCGGTCCTGGCCGGCGTGAACGGCACCGATCCGTTCTGCGATTTTGATGTGTTCCTGGACGATCTGAAGCGCCAGGGCTTTTCCGGTGTGCAGAACTTTCCCACCGTGGGGCTCATCGACGGCACCTTTCGCGCCAACCTGGAAGAGACCGGCATGGGCTATGCGCTGGAAGTCGACATGATCCGCCTGGCGCACAAGAAGGGCATGCTGACCACGCCCTATGTGTTCAATGAAGACGATGCCGTGGCGATGGCCAAGGCGGGTGCCGACATCATCGTTGCGCACATGGGCCTGACGACAGGCGGCTCCATTGGCGCCGAGACCTCGCAGACGCTGGATGGCTGCGTTGCCGCCATCGACCGCATCGCCCAAGCCGCGCTGGCGGTGCGTCCGGATATCATCGTCCTGTGTCACGGCGGCCCCATCGCCACGCCCGAGGACGCCGCGCACGTACTGCGCGCCTGCAAGCATTGCCACGGTTTCTATGGCGCCAGCTCGATGGAGCGCCTGCCCACCGAACAAGCGCTGACCGCAGCCACGCGCGAGTTCAAAAACCTGACCTTCTGAGAGCGTCCCATGCCGCATACCGTACACATCAGTGCCGTCGTCCATGCCCCGCTGGAAAAAGTCTGGCCATTGTTTCGTGATTTTGACGGATTGGGCGGCTGGCATCCGGGCGTGGCGCAAAGCCGCCTGGAAGCCGGCGGCCGCCACGATGCGGTGGGCAGTGTGCGGCATCTGACCCTGAAGCCTTCGGGGTTCGTGCGCGAGCAGTTGCTGATGCTGGATGATCCTGGCACCGCGCTGCGCTACTCCATCATCGAGACGGATCTGCCAATGCGTGACTACGTGGCGGGGGTGTCTCTGCGCCCAATCACGGAAAGCGGCCACACCCTGGTTGAGTGGTGGGCTGATTTCCGCGTGGAAGGCGCACCCTTGAGCGATGTGGCACAGGCCGTGGGGCAAGGGGTGTTCGCCGCAGGCCTGGCGGCATTGGATGAGGCGTTGCGCGGGGCGGCTTAGGCGGCCAACGTCTTCCTGGCGGCGGGAATGCGCTTGCATCCGGCCGGCAGCGCCGCATCGCGCAAGTAGTCATGAATGGCCCGGATCAGCGCCTGGGCGGCCGGGCTTAGCGGGTATTCCTTGTGCCGGATGATGCAGACGGTGCGTATCACCGTGGGCCGGGCCAGCAGCGCATAGGCCAGCCCGGGTTCCAGCACGCGCTCGGCGGCCAGCGCGGGCAACACTGCCACGCCCAGGCCGGCTTTCACCAGGGCCGCCTGTGACGTGGTGCTTGATGCTTCGTAGAAGGGGGCGCCGGCCTCGATCGGCAAGTCCGCACGCGCGCGCAGCAGCGCCATGATCCCGGTTTCGTCCACCACGCCCACCAGCTTGCGCTGCGCCAGGTCCGCCCAGCGCATCGTGCCATCGCGACCGGGCTTCAGGCTGTCATCGTCTGCGCGGTACAGCACGCCGAAACGGTCTTCCAGCACCGGGTCAAAGCGTAGTCCGGGCGCGTCAGCCCAACGGCTGGTCAAGCCGAAGTCGACTTCGCGCGCGGCGACCTTGCGCTGGATGCGGCCGGAATTGTCGTCGCTCAGGTACAGACGCACGGCCGGGTATTGCGCCGAGAAGCCGGTGGCCGCCGGCGCGATGATCTCGGTGATGGCCGATGGCGCCGCCGCCACGCCCACCCGTCCGCGTTCCAGCGCGCCATAGCGCACCACGTCTTCGATCACGCCATCGAAATCCGCCAGCAGCCGCATCACGCGGGGCAGGAATTCCTCGCCAGCAGCGGTCAGCAACACGCGCCGGCTGGTGCGTGCGAACAGCTGGGTGGCCAGTGCGTCTTCAAGTTGCCGCACCAGGCTGGTCACCGACGATTGCGTCTGAAACAGGCGCTTGGCCGCATGGGTGAAGCTGGATTCCTGCGCCACCGCCACAAAGGCGGTCAGGTGCTTCAAGGTGACGTGCTTGGGCAGGCGATTCATTTCAAATCACGATGGATGGATCAATAAAAACAATTTTTCCAGATTGATCGCGGCGACGATACTAGGGCCTTCCACCAGGCAGGACAATCATGCAGCAAGAAACATTGGATCTGATCATTGAAGGCGGCTGGGTCATCGATGGCCTGGGCACCCCTCGGCGACGCGCCGACGTCGGTATCGCGGGCGAGCGCATCGCGGCCATCGGCGATCTGGCTGGCGTGGCTGCCGCGCGCCGGATCGACGCACGGGGCAAGATCGTGGCGCCAGGCTTCATCGACGTGCACGGCCATGACGACCTGATGTTCGTCGAAAAGCCTGGATTGGAATGGAAGACCAGCCAAGGCATCACGTCCGTCGTGGTGGGCAATTGCGGCGTCAGCGGGGCGCCCGCGCCCTTGCCGGGCAATACGGCCGCCGCCTTGGCCTTGCTGGGCGAAACGCCGCTGTTCGCGGACATGCAAGCCTATTTTGACGAGCTGCGCGTGCGCCAGCCGATGATCAACGTGGCCGCGCTGGTGGGCCACGCAAACTTGCGACTGGCCGTCATGCGCGATCCGACCTCGGCGCCCAGCAAGGAAGAACAAGCGGCCATGCAGCAGATGCTGGCCGACGCGCTGGCGGCTGGCGCGGTGGGGTTCAGCACAGGCCTGGCGTACCAGCCGGGCGGTGTGGCGGAGCAAGCCGAACTGGAAGGCCTGGCCGGTGTGGCGGCGACGCACGGCGCGCTGCACACCAGCCATATCCGCAACGAAGGCGATGAGGTCGAAGCTGCCGTGGACGAGGTGCTGGCCGTGGGGCGCAACACTGGCTGCGCCACCGTGCTGTCGCACCACAAGTGCATGATGCCGCGCAACTGGGGCAAGAGCCACGCCACGCTGGCCAATGTGGATCGTGCCCGCGCCGAAGGCGTGGACGTGGCGCTGGATATCTATCCGTATCCGGGAAGCTCCACCATCCTGATTCCCGAACGCGCCGAGAGCATCGACGATATCCGCATCACCTGGTCCACCCCCCATCCTGAATGCAGCGGCGAATCGCTTGGCGATATTGCCGCGCGCTGGGGGTGCGACAAGACGACAGCCGCCAAAAGGCTGTGTCCCGCAGGCGCCATTTATTTTGCGATGGATGAGGCCGAAGTGCGGCGTATTTTCCAGCACGAATGCTGCATGGTCGGGTCGGACGGCTTGCCCAATGACACGCATCCGCACCCCCGCCTGTGGGGCAGCTTCACGCGCGTGCTGGGCCGCTATGTGCGCGAGGCCGAATTACTGACGCTGGAAGCCGCCGTCGCCAAGATGACGGCGCTGCCGGCGCGGGTGTTCGGCCTGCACGGACGCGGCCAGCTCAGCGTGGGCGCGTGGGCGGACGTCACGGTGTTCGACGCGGACTCGGTGATGGACCGCGCCACGTGGGAGTTGCCCACCTTGGCGTCCACCGGCATCGAACACGTGCTGGTCAATGGCCAAATCGTGTTTCCGGCCGCTGACGGCATGGCGCGGCCCGGGAAAATACTGCGGCGAGGCCTCGCGGCGGCCGATCAAGACATCCAATAACAACAGCAACCATCCTTCAGGAGACAACCTCATCATGATGATGCGCAAAACTTGTGCCGCCGTGCTGCTCGCGGCCGCGTTGCCCGCTGCTCACGCCGCCTTTCCGGACCATCCCATCACGTTGATCGTGCCATTCCCGGCTGGCGGCCCCACTGATATCGTCGGCCGTGTGGCGGCGGCCAAAGCGGGCGAGATCCTGGGCCAGCAGATCGTGGTGGAAAACCGCACGGGCGCATCGGGCACCATCGGCATGGCCGCCACGGCGCGCGCCAAGCCGGACGGCTATACCGTGGGCCTGGCCACCGTCAGCACGCATGGCACCGCGCCGCATCTGTTTCCCAATCTGGCCTACGACCCGGTGAAGGACTTCACGCCCATCAGCAATCTGGTCACCAGCCCCAACATCCTGAGCGTGAATCCGAAATTTCCCGTGCAGACACTGGGTGAATTCGTGTCGCACGTGCGCGCCAATCCGAACAAGGACGGCTATGCCAACGCTGGCGCGGGCGGGGTGAATGACCTGGGCATGATCTGGTTCCTGCAAATCATCGGCGGCAAGATGAACAGCATCTCGTACCGTGGCTCCGCGCCTGCGTTGACCGACACCGTGGGCGGCGTGGTGCCGGTGATCTTCGACAATTTTCCTTCGTCGTTGCCGTATCTGAAGAGCAAGCATTTGCGCGCGCTGGCCATCACGGGCACCGAGCGCAACCCGCGCCTGCCGGATGTACCCACGTTTGCCGAGCAGGGCTACAAGGACTATGACGTCACGGCGTGGTACGGCGTGGTTGGGCCGGCCGGTATGCCCGCGGACGTGCGCGACAAGCTGGCCCAGGCTTTCGCCCAAGCCGTGCGCGATCCGGCCACGGCGGCAAAGATGGAAGAGACGGGCGCTTTCCCGCTAGGCAATACGCCGGCTGAATTCGCGGAACAGATCCGCACCGAACGGGACCGTTGGAAGACGGTGATTGACCGCGCGCAGATCAAGCTGCAATAGGACGGGTCAGTACACATCACGGCGATAACGGCCGCCGTGCTGCATGGCTTGCAGGCGGTCATCGCCCAGAATGTCTTGCAGGGCAGCGTCCACGCCGCCCGCCATGCCTTGCAAGCTGCCGCAGACATAGATCGCGGCGCCGGCATCCACCCAGGCCCGCACCGAGTCGGCCTGTTCGCGCAGCAGGTGCTGCACGTAGCGGCGTTCTGGCTGGTCGCGGGAATAGACGGCATCCAAGCGCTCCAGCGTGCCGTCTTGCTGCCAAGCGGCGATGTCCTCGCGGCAGAAGCCGTCATGCGCGGCGTTGCGCTCACCAAAGATCAGCCAGTTACGCTTGTGGCCTGCGGCACGGCGGGCCTTGATCAAGGCCCGCAGGCCGGCCAGGCCGGTCCCATTGCCGACCAGAATCAACGGGCGTCCGTCATCCGGCGCATGGAAGTTTCGATTGGTGCGCACGCGCAGGTCGATGTCGTCGCCTGCCTGGGCAATATGAGTCAGCCAGCCGCTGCCCAACCCTAATCCGCCATCGGCGCTGCGCATCTGGCGTACCAGCAGCTGGATAGCGCCATCTTCGGGCAGCGAGGCAATCGAGTATTCGCGGTGAGCGAGCAGCGGGCCGCCGCGCGTTTGGCGCGGCCCGATTTCGGCGATGTCGCCCGCCAGCCATTGCGACGTCGCGCCCGGCGGGGGGGACAAGGTCAGCAGATAGCAGGGGCCGCCCTGACTATCCGGGTTCAGCAGCTTGCGGTCGGTCAGGCGCCAGGTGTCGTAGACGGGGGCTTGCCAGTCGGGCAAGTCGCTACGGCCGGCCAGCAGGCCCAGATGGTGCTGCCAATGGCGTAGTGCGGCAGGGTCGCCGTTGTCCACTTCCACCAAGTCGAACAGGGGCGTCGCGCCTTGTGCGTGTAGCCAGTCGTTAAGCCGGTGACCAAAACCGCAGAACTGCGTGTATTCACTGTCGCCCAGCGCCAGCACGGCATATTGTGTTGCCGTCAGCGCCGGCGTGGCGCCGGAGGTGGCCTGCATCTGGCCGGCAAATGCCGCGGCAGCGTCAGGCGGGTCGCCTTCGCCATAGGTGCTGACAACGAGCAAGACACGGCGATAGGCTGCCAGCCGGGCAAGGTCCAACTGGCCCAGCGCTGCCACGCGCACGTTCAGGCCGCCCGCGCGCAATGACTCCGCGGTTTGCGTGGCCAGCGTTTCGGCGTAGCCTGTCTGCGTGGCATGGGCGATCAGCAACGTGTCTTCGGGAGGCGGGGCGTTCAGGGCTTGCAGCGCGCGCGCTTGCTGCGCCGACTGCCGTCCGGCACGGCGCCACGCCCACAGGCAGAGCAGCAGCCAGATGCCCACCACGCACGCCGCAGCGATCAATCGGGTCAGACTCATGGGATCAGCGGGGATGCGCCAGCGCCTGGAACGCCGGGGTCGCAATCACGCGGTAAGCGTCGGCGTCTCGCAGGATGAATAGCGCTGCCAGATCGTGGCGCCGCGCATAGGCCATGCCATCGGTTTCACCCAGCACCGTCAGCACCGTGGCCAAGGCGTCGGCCTGCATGCAGACTGGATGCAGCACCGACACCGATGCCACGTTGTTGCGCACGGGCTGGCCGGTGCGCGGGTCGATCGTGTGCGCGTAGCGCGCGTCACCGCTGCCTGCATGGCGCCGGTAGTCGCCCGACGTGGCGATGCTGCGATCTTCCAGCGGCAAGGCCAGAGCATGGTCGTCGCTGGCGTCGGGGACTTCGACCGCCACGTGCCAGGGCTGTCCGTCGGGCCGCTTGCCGCGTGCACGCAGTTCGCCGCCGACTTCCACCAGATATTGCGTGATCCCCAAGGCATCCAACGCCATCGCCGCGCGGTCCACACCGTAGCCCTTGGCGATGGAGGACAAGTCCAGATAGGCGCCGCCCGGCTGGTAGGCAGCCTGCCGGGCCTCATCCAGCATCACGCGCTGCCAACCGCAACGCGCGCGAGCCGTGTCGATGGCGGCGGGCGAGGGCGGTTCAAAGGCGCGTTGATGCGGGCCGAAACCCCAGGCATTCACCAGCGGCCCCACCGTGGGGTCGTAGGCCCCGGCGCTCTCCTCGGCCAGCGTCATGGCATGACGCAGCACGTGGAAGAAGGCGTCGGGCAAGGCCCGCCAGCCGGGGCCGGCCTGGTTGAACAGAGAGATGTCGGAACCGGCTTCCCACGTGCTCATCTGGGCCACCACCTCGTCCAGCGCGGTCTGGATAGCCAGCCGCGCCGCGTGGTCGCTACACCCTGCGGGCAGGGCCATGCGCGCCGACCAGGTCGTGCCCATGGTTGCGCCCGCCAGGGCGGCCGGCACGGCAAGCGCCGTCGGCATGGCGCCATAGGCCACGCGGACGGCGGGCGCCGCCGCGCCGCGCGGTGCGTAGGAAGGAGAAGCCGGCACGCGGTTTGGGTGGCTTAGGGTTGCAGCACTTCGACGGTGCCGGCGTACGACAGGCGGCGCTTCTTGGCTTGTGGCACGGTGACCTTGGCGTCTTCCATGCCCGCCTCGATCCAGTACAGCCCAGGCTGCGGCCACTTCACCGAGAACTTGCCGTCCTTGTCCGTCTTCAGCTTGATCTCACCGACCTTGTCGCGATAGCGGCTGCCGCCGGGCACCACGTTCACTTCCAGCTCTGCGGCGGGCTTGCCATCCAGGAGCATTTGGAAGGTGGCGGGCTCGTCCGTGAACAGGTCGTTGGGATGGGTGACGGGCGCCAGCTCCAGGCCGCGGCCCACGGGCTTGACGGCCGTCGGCTTGCCGGCGGTCACGAAGGTTTCGACGCGGCCCAGGCTTTGCGAGACTTCAAGCTCTTCCGCCTTGGCGGGCACGGCTTGCGCCATGCCTTCCACCTTGCCGAAATAGCGCTTGTTCTTGCCGTCTTCCTTCCAGCGCGCGAAGACGCCATCGTTGACGACCGCCACGCGGTAGGTGCCGCTTTGCTTCAGTTGCAGGTCGAAGGTGCTGCGCAGCTTGCCGCGGTTCAAGTTCTCGGCGTCGGCGGTCGTGCCGTCCGGGGCGATGACGGTCAGGCCGTCCAGGCGCAACGGCGCGTGATTGAAATAGAACTTGTCGTTGCCCACAGCCGCGTCGACCGTGATCCAGCTGTCGGTGCCCGACAGCACGGTAGAGGACGGCACGATCCAGACGTCATGCGCTTGCGAGGCGAAGGGCAGGCACAGCGCCAGGGCGGCGGCCAGTTTGGCGGCGGATTTCATGGTTGCGCTCCTTGAAGGCGGATTGATGGACATCAGGGTTTGAGGTCGAGCGCGATGGCGCCCAGTTCATGTTCGCCGCGCGCCGTCAGTTGCTCGGCTTTTTGCGGCGGCCACTGGAAGGGGATGCGCAGCAGTTCGCGGCCGCCCACCTCACGCGCGGCTTCGACCACCACGGCGTATTGGCCGGGCTTCAGGGTCGACAGGGGCTTGGCCGCCGCGTCGAAACTCAGGGCGTGCTTGCCGACCGGCTTGGTCGCGCCGCTGACGCCGTCAACCGGAAACTGTTGATTGCGGCCGCTGCGACGCCACCATTGGCGCATGTCCTTCAGCCACTCGGTGCCTTCGTTGTTCTTCTTGGCCACGTCGTACCAGACGGCCAGATCAGCGGCCACGCTCTGATCAGGGTTCTCGATCCAGATCGCCACGTAGGGGCGGTGGTATTCGGCCACATCCAGACGCGGCACCTCGATGGACAGGCCGATGTCGGCCGCTTGGGCCGTTCGGGCGATCAGGCCGGCCAGCAGGGCCGACAAGAGCAGTTTGCGCATGGAAATCTCCAGGGGCGGATCGATGGAATCAGTGAATGAAGAGCAGGGCCAGGACCACCGGGATCACGACGCCCAGCCCCACCATGGGCCAGGTCGCGCTGCGGTTGCCGGCGTGCATCTTCAGTAGTACCAGTCCCGTCAACGAAAAGACCAGACAGGCGGCGGCGAAGATGTCCAGGAACCAGCTCCAGGCCAGGCCGGTGTTGCGGCCCTTGTGCAAATCGTTCAAGTACGACACCCAGCCACGATCCGTGCGTTCGTATTCCACGTCGCCGCTGGCTAGATCAATGGATAACCAGGCATCCCCACCGGCACGCGGCAACGATAGATAGATCTCGTCGGCGGACCATTCGGCGGTTTTTCCCGCGGTGGCTGCGTCCAGCGTGTCGTCCAGCCATTGCGCCACCGGGGCGGGCAAGGGAGCTTTTTTCTGCCCGGACGGTGCGGTCAGTTGCTTGAGCACGGGCGGGGGCAATTGCGCCTGCCGGCTGGTCACGACCGCTTTGGATTCAATGTGCGAGGCGTTGTTCAGCGTCAAGCCGGTGATGGCGAATAGCAGCATGCCCAGCAGGCATAGCGCCGAGCTGATCCAGTGCCATTGGTGCAGCGTTTTGAGCCAATAGGCCCGGCGCCTTGGGGTGGGTTGACTGTCCATGCGGGATTCGGTTTGAAGCCGCGGATTCTAACATTTAATGAGAATTACTCTTATAAATACCCCTGTTGCGGATAGATGGCGATTTCAATCCGTTTCGGAGCCAGGTGTGGCCGGCGTCCCGTCGCGGGGATAAGATGGGCCACCTGTTACCAACACCGGAGAGCGTCATGCTGGAACCGAAATTGGTGGATCATATCGGTCGTCATTGGGGGTGGGTCGCCTTGCGCGGCGTGGTCGCCATCCTGTTCGGCTTGATGGCGCTCTTCATGCCGGCCATTACCTTGTCTGCGCTGGTACTGGTCTGGGGCGCGTTCGCGCTGGTCGATGGCGTGCTGGCACTGATCGCCGGCGTGCGCATACGCGACAACGGCAAACCGCTGTGGGCGTTGATCATCGTCGGCCTGCTGGGCGTGGCCGCAGGCATCGTGACCTTTCTGTGGCCGGGGCTGACGGCGCTGCTGCTGCTCTACATCATCGCGATCTGGGCGCTGGTGGCGGGCGTGTTCCAGGTGGTCGCAGCCATCCGTTTCCGCAAGGACATCCGCAACGAATGGCTGCTTGGCCTGTCGGGCATCGTGTCGATCCTGTTCGGCGCGATGTTGATCGCGCAGCCCGGAGCAGGCGCGCTGGCGCTGGTCTGGGTGATCGGCATCTATGCGGTGTTTTTTGGCATACTGCTGCTGGTCTTTTCCTTGCGCCTCAAACAGCACCGAGCGCCCTAAAAGCCCATGTCCGCCTATCAAACCCTGATCCCCCTGAACTTCCTGGCCGTGGGCCTGGGCGCCATCCTGGGCGCCTGGACCCGCTGGCTGGTCAGCCTCTGGCTGAATGTCGAATCCTGGCCTTGGGGCACGTTCACCGTGAACCTGGCAGGGGGGTATCTTGTCGGGTTGCTGCTGGCGTTGGTGGCCGGGCACCCGGAATGGCCAGCCTGGGTGCGCTTGGGCGCCATCACCGGTTTCATGGGCGGATTGACCACCTTCTCCACCTTCTCGGCGGAAACCGTGGGCATGCTGGAGCGTGGCGCCTACGGCAGCGCGCTGGGTTACGCGGGCCTTAGCCTGGCAGGATCGTTGGCGTTGACGGCGGCAGGCATCGCCACGGCGCATCTGCTGCGTTAGGCGCTACGGCCAGCACGCCGGCGGCGCGGTGCAATCATTGCGCCGCGCCGCCGGGTCAATCGGCTCGAGGATTCAACACGCGGGCGGCCTGCAAGCCGCTTTGCACCGCGCCTTCCAATACACCGGGATATCCCGTGTCGGTCCAGTCTCCGGCCAGCGCCAGGGTGGGCCAGGGCGTGGAATTCAGCGGGCGCGTCAGGCCCGGCACTGCTGCGAAAGTGGCGCGCTTTTCAATCAGCAGTTCCGCCGCGGTCACTTCCGGCATCGCAGGCAGGCGTGCAGGGTGGCGTGCTGCCTGTTCAGCCACCTGGTCGATCAAGGCCTCGATCACCTGATGGCGATTGCGTTCCGCAATGCTGGTGGCGGCGCTGGCCACCACGGCCAGTTCACCCGTCTTGGTGTCGCCCGCCAACTGCGCGCGGTCGAACAGCCATTGCCCGACGTGGCCGCGCGCCGCTTCCTCGCGCAGCATCATCATGGGTTCAGGCAACTTCCAGGGTTCCGCCAGCCGCAGGTTCAGGGTGGCAATGGGCAGGTAATCGAAAGCTTTCAGCGCATCCAGCAGGCCCGTGGCGCCGGCTTGCCGCAAGGGCGCGTCCAGCAACCGGGCCGCGAACGTGGGCGGCACCGCCAGCACGGCGGCGTCAAAACGTTCCTGGTTGACGACAATGCCGTCGTCCGACGGGTCCAGCTGACGGACGGTGCTGCCGTAGCGCATCGTGACCTGACGCGCGGCAGCGTCCGGCCATAGCGCGGACAAGTCAGTGCAGGGCAGCAACAGGTCGCTGTCTTCGCGGCTGCCGGCCAGGCTGTCGCGCAATACGCGGGCAAACAGCGCGGCGCTGGCCGTGGCGGCAGGCGTGTTCAACGCGGCCAGGCAGAGCGGTTCCCAGACCTGGCGGATCAGCGTGTCCGACTGCGCGTGGTAGTGCAGCAGGTGCTGAACCGTCCAGTCGCGCGGGGGTATCCAGGACATGGCCTTCAGGCCGCGCATCAGGCGCAAGGACGCAAACCGGTCAGCCCACGACAAGCCGCGCGCGCGCAGGATGGCGATGGCCATGTGCAGGGGGGCAGGCAAGCGCGGCGCCGACAGATGGAAGCGGCCGTCCAGCGTGGACAGGCGCAGGGGTCGGCGCATCAGCAGGGCGTCCGGATTGCGGCCGACCCGGCGCATCAACGCCAGGGTGTGTTTATAAGCGCCCGACAACAAATGCTGGCCGTTATCCAAGGGGGCTTCAAAGTCGCCGTGGAACACGCGGCGGGCGCGGCCGCCGGGCGTGTGGCCGGCTTCAAAGACCGTGACCTTGGCGCCCGCTTCACGCAGCGCGACGCTGGCCGCCAAACCTGCCCAGCCCGCGCCGATAACCGCCGCCTTCACCGTGCCAACCGGCGGACCAGTCCGCGTCCGCCGCCTACCCAGGTTTTCCATGCCAGCCACAGCTTGCGCAGCGGCGTCAGCGAGATGCGCTGGTGCAGCACCTGCCAGTTGTCGCGCTCAATTTCGTCCAGCAGTGCGTAATAAATGGCGGCCATCATCAGCCCCGGCCGTTGCGACCGGCGGTCGGCTTCGGGCAGGTTGCTCATCGCTTCGCGGTAAAGCTCGCGGGCGCGCGCGGCCTGGAACTTCATCAATGCACTGAAACGATCCGAGTATTCGCCGTTCAAGATGTCCGAGGCCTTGACCTCGAACTGCTGCATGTCGTTGACGGGGATGTAGATGCGGCCGCGGCGCGCATCGTCGCCGACGTCGCGGATGATGTTCGTCATCTGGAACGCCAGGCCCAGCTTTTCGGCATAGACCAGCGTTTTGGGATCGCTGTAGCCGAAGACGCCGGCGGACAGTTCGCCGACAACGCCTGCGGCGTGCCAGCAGTATTTGCGCAGGCCAGGCCAATCCAGGTAGCGGGTCTGGTCCAGGTCCATTTCCATGCCGTCCACCACCGCCAACAGGCGCTCGCGGGTGATCGAACAGCTTTGCAGGTGCGGTTGCAGCGCGCGCGTCACGGGGTGATCGGGCTTGCCATCGAACATCTGGTCGACCTGCGTGCGCCACCACGCCAGCTTGATGCGGGCCAGGGACGGGTCGGTGCATTCGTCAACCACGTCGTCCACTTCGCGGCAGTAGGCGTAAAGCGCCGTGATCGCGCGGCGGCGTTCGGGCGGCAGAAACAGGAAAGAGTAGTAGAAGCTGGAACCGCTCTTGGCGGCTTTCTCCTGGCAATATTCGTCAGGGGTCATAGATAGGCAGGGCCTGTTACTTGATAGAGCGCCACAGCATGATGGCCCAGTCTTTGGCGCCCAATTCGGGGCGATTCATGAATACATCGTAGCCGCTCGCCTCGATACGCTCCAGCACGCGCAGCCCGCCTTGCACCACCAGGCGCAGCTCCAGGCCGATGCGGCCGGGCAGGCGACGCGCCAGCGGAGCGCCGAAGTGTAGCAGCGCTCGCGTGCGTTCGACTTGAAAGGCCATCAGTTCGCGCCATGCGGGCGTCAGGCGGCAGGCGGCCAGGTCGTCGTCGGTGACGCCGTGGCGTCGCAAGTCTTCCTGCGGCAGGTAGACGCGCTGCTTGTGCCAATCCACCCGCACATCCTGCCAGAAGTTCACCAACTGCAAGCCCGAGCAGATCGCGTCGCTTTCAGCGACATCCTGCGGGGTGGTGGCGTCGAACAGATGCAGCATCAGCCGGCCGACCGGGTTGGCCGAGCGCGTGCAGTAATCCGCCAGCGTGGCAAAGTCCTCGTAGCGTTTGACGGTAATGTCCTGCTCGAAGGCGGACAACAGGTCATAGAACGGCGTGATGGGCAGTTGGTGTTGGGCAATGGTCTTGGCCAGCGGCGTGAAGATATCGGCCAATGGCGGCAGACCGGGCGCGGGCGTCGTGCCGGGTTCGGCGCCGATGCGGTGCAGCTCGGTGCGGAACGCAGCCAGTTGGGCCAGGCGTTCGTTGTCGGTGGCGCTGCCTTCATCGGCGATGTCGTCCGCAGCGCGGGCGAACCGGTAGATATCGGTCACGGCGCCGCGCAGCCTGCGCGGCAGCAGCAGCGAGGCGACGGGAAAGTTCTCGTAGTGATCGATGGACATGATTAGCGGGTCGGGACGGTTCCCGGGGTCGGTGTCCGTATCATTTTAGAGTAGTCGCTTTTCAAGGCGCGATGCCATCCCGGCATGGACGGCGATCAGTTAGACTTAAGCGCCACAGGATCTCACATCATGCCGCGCCCAATTTCAGCCACTGTCTCCGTTTCTGCCCTTGCGCACAATCTTGCCGCCGTGCGCCGTCACCTTGAACAGACTGCCGCCGCCGCATCCGGCCTGCCGCCGTCCATCTGGGCGGTCATCAAGGCCAACGCCTACGGGCACGGCATCGAACAAGCGGTAACGGGGTTTTCCAAGGCACAGGGCCTGGCGATGCTGGACCTGGATGAAGCCGTGCGCTGCCGCGAGGCAGGCTGGGGCGGCCCCATCCTGCTGCTAGAGGGGTTTTTCAGCCCGTCGGACCTGGATCTGGTCGACCGCTATCACCTGAGCATCACGGTGCATAACCGGGAGCAACTGGACATGCTGGCCCGTGCGCGGTTCTCGCGCCGGGTGGACATCATGCTGAAGCTCAATAGCGGCATGAACCGGTTGGGTTTCAGCCCGGCGTCCTATGCGGCCGCACACGAACGCGCTCAGTTGCTGCAACAGCAGGGCACCGTGGGTTCGGTCGGCAAAATGACCCACTTCGCCTGCGCGGACGGTCCCCAGGGCGTGACCGAGCAATTGGCCGTTTTTAATTCGGTGACGCATAAGCTGCCGGGCGCGATCAGCGTCTGCAATTCCGCCGCCACGCTGCGTTTCGCGGACATTGCGGTGGGTTCCGCCACGCAGACGCATTGGGTGCGCCCCGGCATCTGCCTGTACGGCGCCTCGCCGTTCGCTGACGCCGAAGCCTCCACGTTCGGGCTGAAGCCAGCCATGTCGCTCAGCTCCGAGATCATCGCGGTGCAAGAGCTGAAGGCGGGCGATTCGGTCGGTTACGGCGCCATCTACCGCGCCGAACGGGCCAAGCGCGTCGGTATCGTCGCCTGCGGCTACGCCGACGGCTACCCGCGCCACGCCACCACCGGGACACCGGTCGTCGTGGCCGGCATCCGTACCCAATTGGTCGGCCGCGTCTCCATGGACATGCTGATCGTCGATCTGGATCCCATCCCGGCCGCGGGCGTCGGGGCGCCCGTGACGCTCTGGGGCGAAGACGGCCCGTCCGTCGACGAGGTCGCCCAGGCCGCCGGTACCATCGGCTACGAGCTGCTATGTGCCCTGGCGCCGCGCGTCCCCGTCACCCGAGACAGCTGAACGGCCTGCATTTTTCCAGACTGGCTCCCAATACCCCTTTCGTTCAGGGGTGTCCGGGGTGCAAGAATTGCTACGCAATTTACAAGACAGCCGACGCCGGATGGTGTCTACTTAAGTAACCGGGCGCTCAAGCGCCCGTTTTTGACCCAGCAATCAGACGACGAGGTTTCGATCCATGAAGGACAAATGCGTGCTCATCACGGGCGCCACGAAAGGCATAGGCTGGGCGCTCACGCAGCGGCTGTCCGACATGGGTTGTCATGTGGTCGGTATCGCGCGCAACACCACGGACGTCGATTTCCCTGGCTATCTTTATGCCTGTGATTTGGCCGATGCCGGTCGCACCGAAGAAGTCCTGCGCGAAATCCGCGACAAATTCCCCGTTGATGCCGTGGTCAACAACGTGGGCATCGCGTCTCCGCAACCCCTGGGCGAAATCGACCTGGCCACGCTCTATAACGTGCTGGACTTGAACGTGCGCGTGGCCGTGCAGGTGACGCAGGCCTTCGTCGAATCCATGAAGGTGCGCCGTGCCGGCCGCATCGTCAACGTGGTCAGCCGCGCCATCCACGGCGGGCTGGACCGCACCGCCTACTCCGCAGCCAAGAATGCGCTGGTGGGTTGTACCCGCACCTGGGCACTGGAACTGGCGGAATACGGCGTCACCGCGAACGCGGTCGCACCCGGCCCGATTGAAACTGAAATGTTCCGCGCCACCCGTCCTGCGGGCAGCGAGGGTGAAAAACGCGCGCTGGCCTCGGTGCCAATGAAGCGCCTGGGCACGCCGGCCGAAGTGGCAGCGGCCATCGCTTTCCTGCTGTCCGACGACGCCGGTTTCATCACCGGCCAAGTGCTGGGCGTGGATGGCGGCGGCAGCCTGGGCGGTCGTTCGTAGCGCTGGCCAACGGCCGCGCTTGTCTGCCGTGGGATGCCGCTCTGGCCGGGATTGTCTGGGAATTGGTCGTGCTTTTGACAGGATTGGGTAGTGCAATGCTGCTGATCCTTTAAAATCTGTTCCCTCTCGGCCTAGACTTTCGGGCGCTCACCGCATTCATGCGTCCGCTACAGGCCTCTGTCATCCGGAATTCGATTTTGCGGCGACTCCTCGTCTGTTGCCTTCTGTGGTTGGCCGCCGCCCAGTTGCCTGTGGGGGCGGCCGAATTGCCAGCCCCTTTCTTGCTGACCGTGCAAAGCCAAGTGCACCTACAGCGCGCGCCCTCGACGATTTCCCAGGATGACTGGGCTTGGCTGCGCGAAAAGCGCGATTTGATCCTGGGTGTCGTCGACCGAGATCAGGCGCCGTTCGACCTTCTATACCGGGATGGCAGCTACAAGGGAATCACAGCGGACGTGAGCTCGCTGGTGGCGCAATTTCTGGGTTTGCAGATCCGGTTGGTGGCGTTTCCGGATAAGGATGCCGCACTCAGGGCGTTGGCGGACAAGAAGATCGACGTGATCGGCAGCGCACGTGCCTCTGAAGCTCAGGCTGACCTGCTGTCCAGCGCACCCTATGTCACCGACAAGATCGCGCTGTTTCGACGCACCAGCGATACCCGGGAGTTCGCGCCGGACTTGCATGGCCTGACCGTTGCCGTTGCAGATAAAGCGATTGCTGCGGCCGCGGCCAAACAGTATCCCGAGGCCAAGATCGTGACGTACGAAACCGCCGACCAGGCCATGGCGGCGTTGGGATTCGGCCATAGCGATGCCTACCTGGAAGGGGTGCTGACGGCCTACTACCGTATCAATGGTTCCTTCTATGGCTATGTCGTGTTCGATCGCTTCGCGGACATGTCGATCCATTACCGCTACGTGTTCAATCCTGGCAACGAGCGGCTGCGGGGTGTTGTCGATGAGGCTATCGCTGCCATCGGCGGCGCGTTGCCCGAAATCGCCCGCAGCTGGGTGGGCAGCGGTTTCATCCCCGACAGCAAGAATGTCGCTTTTACACCGGACGAGCTTCGCTGGATCGCGGCGCATCCCCGCTTGCGGCTGGTGATCAACGACGATCTGGCGCCGGTCGCATTCTTCAACGACAACGGCCACTTTGGGGGATTGGCGTCGGATTTGCTGGAAATGGTGTCCTTCCAGACTGGCTTGAAATTTGACGTCGTCAGCCGTCGTGGCAGTTTTCCCGATCAAATCGATCTGATCGAAGAGGGCGGTGCCGATATCGGCATCATGACTGCCACCGACCAACGGGAAAAGACACTACGCTTCACCAAGCCCATTGCCAATGATCCCCTGGTGTTGGTCATGAAGCGCGGTGCGGGTGGGGCAGAAGCCGCCGAGAACCCGCGCCGCATTGCCATCGCCGATGGCCATGTTGCCACGGCGCTGCTTAGCGCCCACTATCCCCACTCCGAGATTACCTACGTCGATTCCTCGCTGGACGCGCTGAACATGGTCAACGCCGGTGACGCCGACGCGGGCATCATGTCCTTGCCGTCGGCGCGCTACTACAGCAACCGCTTGTTCGGCGACGGCCTGGCCATCAGCGACATGCTGGACGTCGTGCCGATCGGCATCAGCTTTGCCGTGCGCCGTAGCGACGCGGAGTTGCAGTCGATTCTGGACAAGACGCTTGCCGTTCTGACGCCCTATCAGTTCAGTGCGTTCACCAACCGCTGGAAGGCAATACCCGGCATGGCGGGCGAGACCTGGCGTGACTACGCAACGATCATCGTCAAAGTCGTGGTGGCGGCGGCAGTACTCTTGCTGATCGCGTTGGCCTGGGCCATGTCACTGCGTCGGACTGTCCGCGTCAAGGTCCAAGCCAAGCAGTTGCTGAAAGACCAGCTCCAGTTTGTCAGGACGTTGATCGACAGCATGCCGCCGCCTATCTACGTGCGTGATACGAAAGGTCGCATGCTGGCCTGTAATCGCAGCTATCTGGACAGCGTTGGGTTGAGCGCCGAGGATGTCATGGGCAGGACGGCGACAGATTTGCCCAGCGGCACGTTTGAAGCCGCCGAGTACTTTCATACCAGCTATCTGCAAGCCATGCGGACTGGCGAAAGCATCACGGGTGTGCACAACGTCCGGCTCCATGGCAACGAGATCTGGATGGAGCACTGGATACAACCATTTCAGGACTACGCGGGTGTCAATAGCGGGGTCATTTGCGGATGGATCGATATCACTGCTCACCGCAACCTGATCCAGGAACTTGAAACCGCGAAGGACGAGGCGCTGGCGGCAAGTCGCGCCAAGACGACCTTCCTGGCCACCATGAGCCACGAAATTCGCACGCCGATGAGCGCCATCATCGGCACATTGGAACTTGCGCTGAAGCGGGCCGACACGCAACCCATCGACCGCCAGAGCGTCCAGATCGCCTATGCCTCGGCACAAAGCCTGCTTTTGCTGATCGGAGACATCCTGGATATCGTGCGCATTGAATCTGGACGCCTTAGCTTGTTCCCGGTGCGTGCGAACCTTCGGGAGCAAGTCGAATCCGCGGCCCGGATATTTGACGGACTGGCGCGGCAGAAAGGCTTGAACCTCATGCTGGAGATTGATGCCGAGGCTCAAACGGACGTGCTGATGGACGCACTGCGCTTCAAGCAGATCTTGTCCAATCTGATCGGCAATGCCATCAATCACACCGAGACGGGGTTTGTCAGGATCCGAGTGCAAGTCGTGGAGGCGGAACCATCGGTCTTGCAGGTGAGTGTCTCCGTCGAAGATTCGGGCATCGGCATCTCCAATGAAGATCAGCAACGCCTTTTCCGGCCGTTCGTCCAGGTTCAAGGCGGCAGCCAGGCCGCAAGAGGGACCGGGCTGGGCTTGGTCATCAGCCGCTCTCTGTGCGAAATGATGGGTGGGCGCCTGACGTTATCAAGTGTGCTGGGGCGTGGCACCACGGTCACGGCGGACTTGCGGGTACAGAAGCTGGAGACGGTGGCGTTGAGTTCCAAGCCTGTGGCCATTCGGACTCAGGCCGAACGGAAATTGCGGGTTCTGGTGGTGGACGATCATTCCGTCAATCGCCTGATCCTGATGCAGCAGTTGGGATTCCTGGGCCACGATGTAGAAGAGGCTCCGGATGGCGCGTCTGCGCTGCGATTGTTCGAGGCAGGCGCTTTCGACGTCATCTTTACGGATTGCCGCATGCCAGGCATGAGCGGGGCCGAATTGGCCAGCGCCATCCGGCAAGCCGAACACCTGAGCGGCGTCGCCCGGAGCCTTATCATTGGCATTACGGCTGACGCTCAGCCGGAGGAAATCGAACGCTGCGTGCAAGCCGGCATGGACGAATGCCTGGTCAAGCCGGTGGGGTTGGATGCGCTGGCCGCGCGTTTGGTTGATATCGCACCGCAGGCGAACGACGCGCCGCCGGCAGATGCCAGTACGGCCTTGTTCGACTTAGTGCCGTTGCAGGAAGTCACGGGTGGCGATGTCGATCGTCAAGGGCGCTTGCTGAACGAATTGATACGGGTAAACCGTGAAGATGCCCAGCGTTTGGTGGACTACGCCAAGAACGGCGATGTATCACAGATTGCGGAAATCGCGCATCGCATCAAGGGTGCCGCAAACATGGTCAGGGCGGAAGCGGTGGTGCAGGCCTGCTCAGCAGTGGAACAGGCTTGCGCTGTTGGGCCGAACGGCGGAACCTCTCTGGCATCTGCCGTCGAAGGTTTGCGATTGGCCTTGCAGCAACTGGAGCGGGCACTCGTCCAACTGCGTGATCGTCCGTAAAGGCGGCGATCCCGCAGCTCAGTCATAGCTGAAGGCGAATGTCACGGTGGCATTTGTGTCACCCAGGCCGATTTTTCGATCTTTCAACGCATCGGGCTCGCCCTTCAGAAAGGCCATGAACGTAAGGTCGTTGTTGCCGACGACGAGCTTGCCGACCTGGGTGGCCTTGTGCAACGGCAATGAACGATGATCCGCAGTCTCCAGCCCGATCGCCACGCCAGTCGCGCCTCCGCCATCCAGTTGCAGGAAGCCTGGCAGTGGCAGGCTTTCAGTACCCATGAACGTGACTTTGATGTTGGTCCAGCCTTCCGCGATATTGCAGTTTTGCAGATGCACCGTAATAGGCCGGCTGATGCTGCGGCCGGTAGAGTACATATCCTTAACGGGGACACTCAGGAAATGCAGTTCGCGTTGTGCGCTGCCTGGCGCCAACGAGCAGGGTTCGGCCACCAGGCGACCTTTGAAGTGCATGTTGTTGTTTCCCGTGGCTTGGGCTGCCGCGGATCCGGAAAACAGAAAAGTGCTTGCCGCGAGGGCGGCCACGTGGAGGGTGGTCCTTGCAAGGATATGCATTGAGGCTCCTAGTAGAGTTCGGCAACCAACAATGCCCAAGCCTCGAATTCGGCCTGAGGCAATCTCGCTCCACTTTTCCTGACAGGTACCGCTTCCAGCTGTGGGCGCTGCGTCCGGTCGTTCATTTGAAGCCGCTGCGTCTCATTGAGAATGAACGGTTTGTTATTCAGCAGAATCCGGATGCCCAGATCAGGGATGGAGGTCTGCACGGCAGCGGGGTCGAACGACGTCTCGGTGGCCACCAGCGTCAACTTGATGCGCCAAGGCGGTTCGTTGGGGCATTCGATATCGTAGGAAATGGGCTGGCGGTACTGCTCGCCATCGATCTTTTCGATGGAGATGTTGGTGTTGAAAGTGACGTTGATGCGACCGCCTTGGTCGGTCACCACACATGCCGGGGCTTGAAGCATTCCGGTGAAACGCATGTTCTCGGCAGCTCCGATCGGCTGGGAAAAGTTGCCCAGAACGATGAGAAGCGCGATACGACCAATACGGCGCAGAGGGTTGATCATGTTCATCGGTAATCCACCACAAGAGTCGCGCCGACGCTGAATTCTCCCGCTTTGATGCTGCCTTCAGTGGCCTTGACCAGTACCGCCTTCAGATCTGGTGGCGTGGTGGAGGTGAAGTTGAACCATTGGTCCACGGCAAGATTGCTTGTGCCGTTTTTCAGGGAAATGGCAATATTTGGCTGAGCCGGAATGCCCAGCAATCCATTGCCAAATTCTGCAATCCTGCCGGTCACCCGCATTCGCAAGGCATTCGTATGTGAACGGCTACAGTCCAGGTCGTATTGAATATTCTGGATCTTGTAGGCGCCGTCAATCCGCGAGGTAAGCACGGTGCCGAAAGCCACCTCGATCATGTTGCTCTGTTTGCCCTTGACGGTGCAGGGGATGGCGGCATAGATGAATCCGGTGACCTCGACCAGGGTGTTGGCCTGCGCCACGAAGGCCGGCGCAAGAGCGATGAGCTGGCCGGCCAATTGCAAAGAGAGTGTCTTCCCGCGGGCAGGCTTAGTCATAAGTCAGGAATAAATTGATATAGGCGTGGAAAATGCCGGGTTGCAGCGGAGCGGATGTCCGTTCTGGCGTGACGTAGTAGGTCAGGATTGCGTCTCCGGGCGCCACGAACCAGGCGCGCGAATGCACGTCTAATGCGATGGGGTGGTGCTGGGAGTCGGTCAGTCGCAGGCCGAAGCCGCGTGCTCCGCGCACACCGACGAGTTCGGGGGTGTCCGGATCGGCGTCTGCCCGGAACGTGATACCCACCACGGGTTCGACATCGCTCCAAGCCATCTCGCCGCCGTTCGCTTCACGTCGGCCGCCACGGGTGCGGATGCAGCCGCGCAACGTCAGCTGCACCGCCACGGGCGTGCCTTGGTCTCCCGGGCGCACAAGGTTGGCGGTGGCGATTTCCCCCAGCCTGACCTCTTGGTATGCCGAGCTCATATCCAGATGGCATGCGCTTTCCAGTAGCGATCCCGTCACATGAAAGATGGCATTGAAATCGTCGGCGCTGCTGAATTCCGCAGCATGCGCCGCGCCGTACAGTGTGCTGGCGCCGCATAGCAGGATGGCGCACAAGCGGGCGCGGAAGATCTGTCGGCGATTTCGGTCTATGGTCATGGGGGATTGCCTCGCAACGTGAAGGATTCGTGCAACGCCCAGGGCACTATTTGCCGATGGGGGTGGCGGTGCAGTCCGATCCGGTGCAGTGAAATTCCAGTTTGGGCCGGCCGCCGTAGTCGTTGATGTAAGTCAGCACGGGCTTGTTACCCAGGCTGTTTGCTCCTACATTCAGCGGCGCTTGTGAGTGCGGCGCGATCATCAACGGTTCGAAGTTTGCGATGGATTCTCCATTGGCGCTGCTAGCCGCGTCGACGAGGGTGACGTAGTAGGCAGTGGGGTTGTCCACGGTGTATTGGTCACCCTGGCGCTTCAAGCGGATTTGTTCCTGCCAAGGCGGCGTCGACGAACCGGACGCAATCGCCAGGGCTTCGGGGCGGTAAAAGAGCTTGACCCGGGTTTGCAGCGCAATCTGCAAGGTATTGGCTTTGTCGCTGCGCGGTGGAACTTCGCGCAGGTTGAAGTAGAAGAGAGATTCTCGGTCTTGTGGCAATTGCTGTGCGTCGGGCAACGCCTGGATCTTTACCTGGCTATTGCCGTTGGGTTCAAGCCGTTGAAGAGGCGGGAGGACAATCAATGGGGACGTGATTTTCTCGTCCTTGTCGTTCTCTATCCAGGCTTGCGCCAGGTAGGGCAGTTGATCGTTCTGATTGCTGATGTTCAGGCTGACGGATCGGTCCTGGCCGGGGTACACGATTCGGGTCCGGTCCAGTGAGATGGCGGCTACAGCGGTCTGCGATGCAAACAAGCAGAATACGGACGTTAAAGCGAGTTTTCTAAAAATCAGGGGCATCATGGTATTGAGGGATCTTGAGGATTGGATATAGGGACAAGGGGCTGTGGCACGCCGAGCACTACGGGGTCGGCCGACAGAGGAATTCAGTGCGTGGCTCGGCGCCTTCGGCCAATTCAGGAATCACGAAGGTGCACGGGGGGTGGGATCCCCATTTCAGGGTCATGACTTCGCCGGACTTCATGCCACTCAGGTAAACGGATCCGTCGTCGCTGACGATGCCGGTGGCCTGCTTGCGGCGATTGCGTACCGTGACGCCGAATGGCGGCGACGATCCATCGACAAGGCGGATCGTCACCATGGCTTTGTCGCCAGAGATCAAATCCAGCGTGCGATAGCCAATGGCGCCTTCAGTCAGCGTTGCCTGCACCACCGACTGGGTGGCCTCGATGTTGTCCGCCAAGCTGTCGAGGTCGATGCTGGCTTGATTGCGGTAGTAGCTGTTGATATCGGTGATCACCGCCGTGCCAAGCGCGTTTGATTTGGTGATGCCGCCATTGCCGCGCACGGGGACGCCACTTACGCCATCGGTGTCGATCATCAAGCGCGTGCCGCCATTGCTGGCCGTCCGGTGTAGCGCGGCACCTTGGGCGGTGAGAGTCATGCCGCCCTGCATGGACAGGCTTCCAGAACTGTAAGAGCCGGACTCATGGCTGACGCTAGCCACGACGCGGGACATCGAGCCTTCGTGTGTAAGGTAGCCACTGGCGGAACCGCCGCTATTGCCGGCGCCCGCGCTGATCATGTAATTGTTGCGGTCATCCAGGCGGTCGTAGTAGCTCACGTTATGCGTGTTGTTGCTACGGTCCAAGGATGCGCTATAGCTGATGGATGCGCTGTTGCCCAACGGAATACTCAACGATAGATAAGCGCCGCGGTCAGTGGAGCCATTGGCCTGAGTCTGATATCCGGTGACTGACAGGCTCAGGTTTTTCAGGCTGCCCAAGTCGAAGTAGCGCGAAGCCGACAGGCTGTAGCGGTCGCTCGACCCGCTGTTCCAGTAGGTTTGGTGGTTGTAGTTGGCGTAGAGGCTGGTGTTGGCGTTGCGGAACTGTTTGCTGACGGTGGCCGTATACATGGCTTTGCTCTGGTTCGCCGGCCTGCCGCTCTGACGCACGTCGAGGAACTCGTTCATGTTCATGAAGTCACGCTGCGAGAACCGATAACCCGCAAAGGTGACCTGGCTGTCGTATTCCTCGAAACGCTTCGAGTAGCTTGCGCGGTAGGATTTGCCGGACAGGATTTGACGGCCGGCCAACACCGCGCGGGATTGCGTCACGTCCACGGACAGGGCGCCGAAGGCCATCAAGTCTCGGCCCACCCCGACAGCCATTGCCGCATAGTCCTTGGCTCCAAGGGCTCCCCCGTAGAGAGACCAGCCGTTGCTGACCCCCCAGGAGAACTCGCCGGAGCCGAAGGCCGGCCCGTTCATGCGGTGGTTCCACCCGGAAGGCTTGCCAGCCGCGAACTGGAACCGCACCGAGCCCGGACGGGTCAGGTAGGGAATGTTGGCGGTGTCGACCTGAAACTGCTGAATGCTGCCGTCTTGTTCTTCCACGCGCACGTCCAGTTTGCCGCTGACCGCGTCGTTCAGGTCCTGGATGCGAAAAGGGCCCGGCGGCACTTGCGTGTCGTACAGCACGCGACCCTGTTGCCGGATGACGACGCGCGCATTGGTGCGGGCCACTCCCGATATTTCGGGAGCATAGCCGCGCAGGTTCGGCGGCAACATGCTGTCGTTGCTTGCCAGGCTGGCGCCGGTGTAGCGGAAACTGCCGAACATATTGGAGTCCAGATAGTCTTCGCCCACGATCAGGGTCGAACGCCATGCGGGAAGCGCCCGCATGGCATAGAAGCGGCTCCAGTCGAAACGCTGTTGACGCTGCTGCCCCGTGGTGCGTTGAGCTTGTGCCTGCCAATCCGCGCGCAGGCGCCAGGCACCCAGGTTCATGCCCAGCGTGCCGTTGCCGCTCAGGTTGGTGCTGTTGCCTTCGCCATGCGCACGGCGGGTTGACAGGGCATTCAGGTTGTAGTCCAGCAATACGCCGGGAATTCCCTCGTCCCATCGGGACGGTGGATCCCAGTTGGATGCGGTGTATTCAAGTTCCGCCTGGGGGATGACCACGTACAGGCCGGAAGAACCGAGATCCGTGCGTACCGTCATGCCGGGAATGCTGTCCGTGTTCAAGCATTGGCCTTCGTTCCACCAGGTCACTTGTCTGGCGGTGCTTGTCTTCAGTCCAAGTTTGGTCACGACGTCGGCAGGCAGGCAGGGCACGCTGCCTTTGGGATCATCTTCGGGAGGCAGGAAGGCGATGTCGTTATCGGTCAACTGATGCTGGTTGACGTGGAGCATGAGGCCGTAGGTGCCGGGCATGATGTAGTTCGCCCGGGAAAATACGCTCAGGTCCATGTTCTCGCGATCTTTGATGTCCAAGACGTCCGTATTGAACTCAAGTTCCTCGGCGGCATCTGCCGTGCAAGCAACCAGCAATAGAACCGCAATGTTCAACAGGCTTCGGCGATTCACGAGAACAACATCCTTTAGTTTCCCAATAGTGATTCGGCCGGTCAGAAGTAATTCATCCGGAGCCGAATGGTGATTTGGTAATCGCCCGCTTGAAGCGCCGCCCCTGTGCCTGTCAGACGCAGCGCATAGTTCAGTGCCAGGTCGCCGGAGGACGGCAGAAGTTCGTGCATCGGAACGCCCGGCATCACCGGATTCCCGCGGCTGTCCTTGATGCGTATCGCAATGCCTTTGGCGGATCCTCTGGCCAGGAACATCTGACTGTCGCCGGCACCCTCGAAGATCAACGTGAATGCATTGCTGCCGGTGGTGACAGAGGTGGAGTTGCTGCCTGGGCTGCAATTGACGAGTTGAAGTGTGAATGGCTGCTGGATGGTGGCTTCGCCGCTCACCAACCCGCTGATTGGCGCGGGCACCATGCTGATGGTCTGATCCTTGGTTTCCACCTGGATCGAACACGCCCCGTTTACGATGGCGCCGCTCATGTTTACTTTTCCTTCCAGCGCCTGTGCGTTGGCCGGATCCACGGCACCAGTCACGTGCGCTATCAGCAGAAGCAGCAGGCCAGAGCGCGAAGCGGTCTTGAACCGATGCATCAGATATCTCCCCGATGGCGCCCGGAGCGCGCAGTGGTCGCGCGCTCCGGACATGTCTATCCGCGGGGGGATTTACTGATAGGCAAGCGTGAAGGTCGCGGACGTGGAGAATTCGCCCGGGGTGATGTTGGCGCCCTTGTCACCGTCCATGTCACCCTTCAAATAGGCTTGGAATTCCAGCACGTTGTCGATGTTGACCAACTTGGTGGCCGGCGATGCGGTATTCAGCTTGATCAGATTGCCGCGGGCATCGGCGATGGCCAGGCTTGCGCCATCGGCAACGCCGCCCGTGAACTTCAGCAGATCGGGCTGTGCAACGGAGGGTTGGCCAACGAACGTTGCGGTGACGTTCTTCTTGGTATCAGTCAGGTCGCAGCCGGTCAGCTTGATTTGGAATGCCTTGGGGTTGGACTTTCCGCCATTCTTCAGCGCAGAGTTCGAGATCTTGTCCAGCTGGACGGTTTGCGTCGCCGATTCCGAGGTGATGGAGCAAGGTGCGTCGACGATCGATCCCTTGAAGGTGATCTCACCATCCCTGTCGGCGGCAAAGCTTGCCGAGGAGGCGGCGCCGAGCGTGATCGTTGCGAGGAGCAGGGCCAGTTTGTTCAGTTTCATCACGATGTCCTAGTTGGAGGTTATAGGCTTCGGGCATAGCGATCATTTGGCGACGAATTGATGCGCTGAATTGCTGGCATATTCGTCGTTTAATTAGCGCTGTCTTGAAGCTGAAAGCAGTGTAGGAATCGTGGTGCAACGCGAAAATAGGATACGGAGTAGTGATTTGTAGGAAAATTCCTAATCAACCTCAAAGTTGTATTGAAGCCTCCTAGTAAGGCAGAAAACGATGGAATACTGCGATTCGCCGCTTCTCGTCTCCGCGGAGAAGCGGCCTGCGTCTAAAATTGCAAGTCCCCATGCTTGGCGCTGGCAGGCTGAAGTCGGTGTGCAGCGACGGATGCTTACTTAATTACAGGAAGTGCGGTTGCGTGCCATGAACACAATCCTGATCGTTGACGATCATCCCCTCGTGCGGCTGGCGGTACGCATGCTGCTTGAGACCAACGGCTTCAATGTTGTAGGCGAAGTCGGCAATGGCATCGAAGCGGTGCAGGCTTTCCGCGACCTTTCCCCGGATGTGGTGATACTGGACATTGGCATTCCCAAACTGGACGGTCTGAGCGTGATTTCGCGGATGCTCGCCATCAATCCCGCGACCAACGTGTTGGTGCTGACCTCACAGTCGTCTGAAGCGTTCTGCCATCGCTGCATGCAGGCGGGGGCCAAGGGCTTTATCAGCAAGGACGAAGACCTGAACAAGCTGGTCAGCGCCATCAAGGCCGTGATGGCCGGCTATAGCGTGTTTCCGTCAATGTCGGTAGCGTCCGAGCATGGGCGGTTGCCGGAACCTGACATGATCAAGCGCTTGTCCGACCGCGAGATGATGGTGCTGCAATACCTGGCGCAGGGCCAGTCGAACAAGGAAATCGGTGAAACGCTGTTGATCAGCAATAAGACCGTCAGCACGTACAAGACGCGGTTGCTGCAAAAATTGGGAATGGCGTCGGTGGTGGAGCTTGCTGAATTCGCCAAGCGCAATCTGCTGCTGGGCGTGCCGGACGCGGACGACGCCTGAGGCCGTCGCGCCCGGTCCCGCTGGTTTAGTACGGGCCCTTGCCGGCAGCCACCGGCTTCACGTCCTTGAACTCGCCCGCCAGCTTTTCCGCCGCCCGTGCCAGCAGCACGGCATCGACGCCCACGGCGACGAAGGTCGCGCCCAGCGACAGGTAATGCTTGGCCTGCGCGACGCCGCTGTGCAGGATGCCGGCGGCCTTGCCTGAGCGCACGATGCGGGCGATGGCGTCATCGATGGTCTTCAGGACTTCCGGATGCTCGGGCTGGCCCAGATAGCCCATGCTGGCGGACAAGTCCGCGGGGCCGATGAAGGCGCCATCCACGCCATCCACCGCCAGGATCTCGTCCAGTGCTTCGATGCCGCGTGGCGTTTCAATCTGCACCAGCACACACATCTGGTCGTTGGCGCGCTCCAGATAGTTGGGGATACGGTTCCAGCGCGAGGAGCGCGCCAACGCGCTGCCCACGCCCCGGATGCCGGCAGGAGGGTAGCGCACCGCGGCTACGGCGGCGGCGGCTTCTTCGGCGGACTGGATCATGGGCACCAGCAGGCTTTGCGCACCCGTGTCCAGGATCTGCTTGATTTGCACCGGATCATTCCAGGCCGGGCGCACGACGGGCGCCACGGGGTAGGCGGCTACCGATTGCAATTGCGACAGCGTGGTCTGCAAGGTATTGGGGGCGTGTTCGCCATCGATCAGCAGCCAGTCGAATCCGGCCCCCGCGACGATTTCCGAGGTATAGGCGCTGGCCAATCCGGCCCACAGGCCGATCTGGGGCTGACGGTTGCGCAAGGCTTGCTTGAAGGTATTGGTAAGGATGTCCATGGACTGCATGCCGTGTTAGATGAAATGACAGTTGACGGAACCCAGCGCGCCGTAATCAACATTGAACGTGTCGCCGGGCCGGGCAGCCACCGGACGGGTGAATGAGCCCGACAGGATGACTTCTCCGGCTTCCAGCGCCACGTCATGGGCGGCCAGCTTGTTAGCCAGCCATACTACGCCATTGGCAGGGTGATTCAAGACGCCCGCGGCCACGCCGGTTTCCTCGATGACGGCATTGCGCGACAGGATGGCGCCGATCCAGCGCAGGTCCATGTCGCCCATCTTCACGGGTCTTCCGCCCATCACCACGCCGGCATTGGCGGCGTTGTCGGCGATGGTGTCGAACACCTTGCGCGGCCGCTTGGTATCGGGGTCGAGCCCGTGGGATCGCGCGTCGATGATTTCCAGCGCGGGGATCACGTAGTCGACGGCGTCGTACACCTGGAACAGCGTGACGTTCGGGCCTTGCAGGCGCTTGCCCAGCACGAAGGCCAGTTCGACTTCCAGGCGCGGCAGGATGAAGCGGCTGGCGGGGATGTTGCCGCCGTCCTCGAAGAACATGTCATCCAGCAGCATGCCGAAATCGGGCTCTTCGATCTGCGAGGCTTGCTGCATGGCGCGGGAGGTCAGCCCGATCTTGTGACCGCGCTTCACGCGGCCTTCCGCCAGTTTGATGTCCATCCACGCGCGCTGGATGGCGTAGGCATCGGCAATGTTGATGTCGGGGTGGTCCAGCGAGATCTGGCGGATTTGCGTGCGCGTGCGTTCGGCGTCGTGCAGGCGTGCGGCAATGGCGTGCACGGTTTGGGAATCTAGCATGGGAAACATCCAAAAATGAGGATCACGAGGGAAAGGGGGCGAGCGTGTTGATCAGCCGTCCGACGCCTTCGATTTCGGTCACGACTTCGTCGCCGGGCATCACGTTGACGATGCCGTCGGGCGTGCCGGTCAGGATCAGGTCGCCGGGCGACAGCGTCATGAAGCTGCTGAAGTATTCGATCAGGGCGGGCACGTCGAACACCATGTCTCGCGTGTTGCCGCGTTGAGTCTCTATGCCGTTGACGGTGGTGCGCAGATTCAGGTTCATCGGGTCGGGCACGTCGTCGCGGTCTACCAGCCAGGGGCCCAGCGGTGTGCAGGTATCGCGGCTTTTCACACGCAGGTTGGGGCGATACCAGTTTTCCAGGTAGTCGCGCAGCGCGTAGTCGTTGGCGACCGTGTAGCCCGCGACGTAGTCGTACGCCTGACCGCGCTTGACGCGGCTGGCGGTCTTGCCAATCACGACTGCAAGCTCGCATTCATAGTGCATGAAGGCGACGTCCGCCGGGCGCAGGGTGCGGGCACGGTGTCCGACGAATGTATTGGCCGCCTTCAAGAAGCCCAGAGGCTCTTCAGGCGCCTTGAAGGCGAGTTCCTTGGCGTGGTCCGCGTAATTGATGGCCAGCGTGAAGGTGGTGCGGGGTTCGATGGGCGGTAGCCAGGTCACGGCCTCTTCGGCCAGGACGCGGCCGTCGGCCAGGCGGACCAGGCCTGGCGACGCCTCGGTGGCGGCATGAATGGCGCCCTGGTAGGCGATGCGTGCATGTTTCATGGCGGCGTCCTCAAACGGTGGCGGCGGCCAGCGGGTTGCCCAGCGTGCCAACCTGCGAGATGTGGATGTCGTAGCGCTGTCCGGCGCGCGCGCGTGGCGCGCCATGCGGAGCGCCAACCAGCAGAAGGTCGCCGGCCTCGAAACTCATGAATTGCGTCACGTCGGCGATCAGCCGCGCAACGGGACGGATCAGGTCGGCCGTGCTGGCGCGCTGCGCCAAGACGCCGTCCACATGGACTTCGATATCCAGCGCGTCGGGGTTGAGGACGGAAGCGGTCGGCACCAGATCGCGGCCAATCGGACAGAAGCCGTCACGGCATTTCTGCTTGAGCGCGGGGCGGAAGTAGCTGGCATGCGGCACCGACAAGTCGGCCACCACGCGATAGCCCGCCACATGGTCCAGCGCCTCGGCCTCCGTGACCCGTGAGGCGCGGCGCGAGAACTCCACGGCCAGGCAGGCGCCGATCTCTATTTCGTCCACGTCGGCCGGCAACGTGATGGTGTCGCCATCTTGTGCGTAGGTGTTGGCGGGTTTGATGTAGAGCACAGGGGCGTGCGGCGCGGCCTTGTAGGGCGGGGCGTTTACGGCGTCGCCCAAGGCCTCCAGCGATTGGCGCGTGTTCAGCGCGGCACCCACCACGGTGCGAGGCAGCGCCATCTCCGTGGCGCTCTTGGCGGCGCGGGCGGCCAAGTAGTCGCGGTAGTTGTTCAGTTTGTAGTTCAGCACCGGGTCGGCTTCTTCGATCTGTAGCGAAATGCCTAGCGGGCCTGCGTCCATGTGCGATGCAAGCGCCGTGGTCAGGGCCTGGAACACCCGCTCGCCCAGCGCCGATTTCTGGGCATCGCTGCGTCCATGGCCGATGCGAAGCACGACATGGACAAAGGCATTGTCGGGATGCCCGTCGACAATCAGGCAGTCGTCCACGCGCAGTGCGCGCGTACGGGCGCCGGCCAGCGGAAACAGGCTGCCGTCACCCACGGCGGCGTCCTGCACGGTGCGCATCAACGTGCGCGTGTCCAGGTCCAGGTTGCCGGAATACTCAATCCAGATATGAGGCATGTCGACGGTCTCGGCACATTGTTAGCATGTTAATTATCATAGTGAAAATGGCCTGCCGCAGCAATGCGGAGCAGGCCCTGGGCCATAAGGGCGGGATCGGGGTTTCCCGACATTGACAGCAGCGCGCCGCAAGCATAATGTTAACGTGTTAATTAAATTGATGGCGATCATGACCATCGTGGCCATGGACGAGGAGCCGCACGTGAGCATCAAGCATTGGATCAACGGCAAGCAGGTCGACAGCCCCGACCGCTTTGTCACCTATAACCCGGCCACTGGCGAAGCCATTGCCGAGGTCGCCGCAGGCGGGCAGGCTGAGATCGATGCCGCCGTTTCCGCCGCGGCGGACGCCTTTCCCAAATGGGCCAATACGCCTGCCAAGGAGCGCGCCCGCCTGATGCGGCGCTTGGGCGAATTGATCGACCAGAACGTGCCGCAACTGGCCGATCTGGAAACCCAGGATACGGGTCTACCGATTTCGCAGACTCGCAAGCAATTGATCCCACGCGCCTCGGAGAATTTCAATTTCTTCGCCGAGGTGTGCACGCGCATGAACGGCCACACGTATCCGGTGGACGACCAGATGCTGAACTACACGCTGTATCAGCCGGTGGGCGTGTGCGCGTTGGTGTCACCCTGGAACGTGCCGTTCATGACGGCTACCTGGAAAACGGCGCCTTGCCTGGCGCTGGGTAATACCGCCGTGCTGAAGATGTCTGAACTATCACCGTTGACGGCCGATCAATTGGGCATGCTGGCGCGCGAAGCCGGCATTCCCGCTGGCGTGCTGAACGTGGTGCAGGGATACGGCGCCACCGCGGGCGATGCGCTGGTGCGCCATCCCGGCGTGCGCGCGATCTCGTTCACGGGGGGCACCGTGACGGGCAAGAAGATTCTGTCCAGTGCCGGCGGCATCAAGAAGTTCTCCATGGAATTGGGCGGCAAGTCGCCCGTCCTGATTTTTGATGACGCGGACGTCGAGCGCGCGCTGGATGCGGCGTTGTTCACCATCTTTTCGCTGAACGGCGAACGTTGCACGGCGGGCTCGCGCATCTTCGTCCAACAGAGCATCTACGACGACTTCGTGCGTCAATTCGCCGCGCGCGCCGAGCGCTTGGCGGTGGGCGACCCGGGCGATGAGAAAACCCATGTGGGTGCGATGATCACGCGCCAGCATTGGGAAAAGGTGACGGGCTACATTCAATTGGCCGAACAGGAAGGTGCCCGCATCCTGGCGGGTGGCGCCGGCCGGCCTGCGGGTTTGCCTGCGCATTTGGCGGGTGGCAATTTCGTGCGTCCAACCGTGTTGGCTGATGTGGACAACCGCATGCGCTGTGCCCAGGAAGAGATTTTCGGGCCGGTGGCCTGCCTGATCCCGTTCAAGGACGAGGCCGAGGGCCTGGCCTTGGCCAACGACGTGAAGTACGGGTTGGCGTCCTACATCTGGACCCGCGATATCGGGCGAGCCCACCGCCTGGCGCGCGGCATCGAAGCGGGCATGGTGTTCATCAACAGCCAGAACGTGCGCGACCTGCGCCAGCCGTTTGGCGGCACGAAAGAATCGGGCACGGGACGCGAAGGCGGCGAATACAGCTATGAAGTATTCGCCGAGATCAAGAACGTGTGCGTGTCCCTGGGCAGTCACCATATCCCGAAATGGGGCGTATAAGTCCTAGGAACAAGGAGACAAGCATCATGGGTAAGCTCGCGCTGGCGGCCAAGGTGACACACGTGCCGTCCATGTATCTGTCGGAACTTCCCGGCAAGCACCACGGCTGCCGCGAAGCAGCCATTCAAGGGCACCGCGTGATCGGCCAGCGTTGCCGTGATCTGGATGTGGACACGATCGTCGTGCTGGATGTGCATTGGCTGGTCAACGCGGGCTATCACGTGAACGCCAATGCGCGCTTCAAGGGCTGCTACACCAGCAATGAGCTGCCGCATTTCATCAAGGACATGGACTACGCCTACCGTGGCAATCCAGAACTGGGGCGGCGTATCGCCGAATGCGCCACGGCGGCCGGCGTCGGCACGCGGTCGCACGAAATAGACAGCCTGGAACTGGAGTACGGCACGCTGGTGCCGATGCGCTACATGAACGGCGACGGCCGCTTCAACGTGGTGTCGGTGGCCGCGTGGTGCGCGTGGCACGGGTTGGATGAGAGCCGGCGCTTTGGCGCGGCGTTGCGTCAGGCCATCGAGGCCAGCGACAGCCGTGTCGCCGTGCTGGCCAGCGGATCGCTGTCGCACCGCTTCAACGACAACGGCAGCCCGGAAGCCGCCATGCACCGGATCAGCCGCGAGTTCTATCGTCAGGTGGATTTGCGCGTGGTTGAGCTATGGCGCCAGGGAGACTGGAAGACGTTCTGCGCGATGCTGCCCGAATACGCCGAGCTTTGCGTGGGCGAGGGTGGCATGCACGACACCGCCATGCTGCTGGGACTGCTGGGATGGGATGGCTACGACCAGCCGGTGGAGATCGTCACCGATTACTTCACCAGTTCCGGCACGGGACAGATCAATGCGATCTTCCCGGTGCCAGCCTGAGATCAGGCGTCGCTGGATTCGCGCGACGCTGGCACGTCGCGCTTGATCAGATCGACCATGGCGTCGACATCGCGATATAGGCGGTCCAGCAATTCCTTGCCGATCTTGCCTTCGATCTCTTGATACTTCGCATCCACCTGCGGGCGCATGCGGTCAATCAACTTGTTGCTTTTGGGAGTCAGCGATATTTCCTGGCGCCGCTGGTCGGCGCTGGAACGCACGCGCTTGATCAGGCCTTGCTCTTCCATGCCGGCCAGCATGCGGGTCAGGCTGGGGCTGAGGATCTGGCAACTGCGCGCGATCTGGTTGGGTTCCATCGAGCCCACTTCGCTCAAGGTGCGCAGCACCCGCCATTGTTGTTCGGTGACGCCGGCCGCGTGCAACACGGGGCGGAAATGCGCCATCAGGGTTTCGCGCGCGTAAAGCAGCAGGTGGGGAAGATTGCGGTGGTGGAAGCTCGGACTCATGGCGGCTATGTTAGCAAGAAGCCGTCCAGATTCTGACCAATATTTGCATGCGTCGCACTTGCGACACGGCCATCGATGCCGCCTCTTTTGAGCGGGACCGATGGCCGTAGAGGGGGACAGGTCAGGCCGGGTTTTGCTGGGCCAGTTCTTGCAGATCGTCGGGCAGGGTCAAGTCGGGTGCGCCTTGCTGCAATTCGCGCAGCGCCTGCACGGCCTCGTCTTGCTGATCGTCCTGGACCAGCGAGCGGATGTGGGCGACGCGCGCCTCGATGTCCTGCTCACTGAACGCCACGACTTCCGTGGTTGCCGCGTCGCCTTGCTGAGCCGTTTCGGCGGTTGCCGGGGCGGCTGCTTCCGAGGTGGCGGGGGCGGCTGGCGGCTGGCTGGAGGCTGCGTCGTTCTGGGGGGCCACGACACGCTGGGTGACGGCCGGCGAGGCTGGCTTGTCCGTCAATGCCTCGGTCAGCGCGGTGGGCGCGGGCGAGCGCTCGGCGCTGGTGCCAACTTCGTGGGGGGCGACCAGTTGCGCGTTCAGGTCTTGCATGTCGGCGCTTTCGCGCATGTCGGTCCAGGCGAACAGTCCGGCCACCATGGCGGCGCAAGCGGCCGCGGCCCAGCCGGGGTGCCAGCTGTGACCAGGGTGCCAGCTGCGGCGTACCGCTGCGTCCAGTTCGGGACTGGTCCCGGGTCTGGGCTTACGGTACAAGGCGCGCAGATCCCGTTCATCGTCTTCATCGAAAGGGGGGCGATAGGTAATGCTCATGCGCGTACTCCTCGCGCATACGCCCGGTGGCAGGACGTATCCGCGTTTGACCTTTGCTTTGCACCGCGCCGGTGGTCCGGCGGTCTCGTCTGGGCTGGGGTCTTGTTCCGGTTTATGCGGCCTTGGCAAAGACCGCAGGGCGATTGCGCCGCGATTCCCGTTGCTGCGCCCGACAAGGGCGTTCGGCGCCGGGTATGCCGCCCTGAACGGGCGGTTCGACAATGCGCTGCACCCGTCGATTATGCGCGATTTGTCGGAATCCAGCAGGGAATTTCTTCTATTTGCATGATGTAACTTTGGCCTGTCCCCGTTAGTGAAAGGGAAATGACAGATTCGTGCACCGGGGCGGGGCAATCAGACGTCCGGACGCGCGCTTTGATGCGCGGTGCGCGCGCTGGAAAGGTGGGTTGCCGGTACACTTTCGCGCATGGCCAAATCCCGAACCGTATACGTGTGCGCCGACTGTGGCGGCACCACCCCGAAGTGGCAGGGCAAATGCCCGCATTGCAACGCCTGGAACACCCTGGAAGAAACGGTGGAGTCGTCGTCGCCCGCCGCGTCGTCCCATCGCTACGCGCCGCTGGCCTCGGCCAGCCCGGTGCGCAGCCTGTCTGAAATTGAAGCGCGTGAAACGCCGCGCCAACCCACCGGGCTGGACGAATTCGACCGGGTGCTGGGTGGCGGCCTGGTGGCCGGCGCGGTCGTGCTGATTGGTGGCGACCCCGGTATCGGCAAGTCCACGTTGCTGTTGCAGGCCTTGGCGTCGATGTCCCAGACCACCAGCGTCCTGTATGTGACGGGCGAGGAGTCGGCCGAGCAGGTCGCGTTGCGCGCCCGTCGCCTGGACTTGCAGACGGGCAACGTCAACCTGCTGGCGGAAATCCGGCTGGAGGCCATCCAGGCTGCCGTGTCCGAACAGAAGCCGACCGTCGCCGTGATCGATTCGATCCAAACCCTATATAGCGGTGAACTCAGCGCCGCGCCGGGTTCGGTATCGCAGGTGCGTGAATGCGCGGCGCAATTGACGCGACTGGCCAAGCAAACAGGCATTGCCATCGTCATGATCGGCCACGTCACGAAAGACGGCGCGCTGGCGGGCCCGCGCGTGCTGGAGCACATCGTGGATACGGTCCTGTACTTTGAAGGCGACACGCATTCGTCGTTCCGGCTGGTGCGCGCGTTCAAGAACCGTTTCGGCGCGGTCAACGAACTGGGCGTATTCGCCATGACCGACCGGGGTTTGCGCGGCGTGGCCAATCCTTCCGCGCTGTTCCTGTCGCAGCACGAGCAGCAGGTGGCGGGTTCCTGCGTGATGGCCACGCAAGAGGGCACGCGCCCATTGCTGGTTGAAATCCAGGCCTTGGTCGACAGTTCTCACGCGCCCAATCCGCGCCGGCTGACGGTCGGGTTGGAAGGCAACCGCTTGGCCATGCTGTTGGCCGTGCTGCACCGGCACGCCGGTGTCACCACGTTCGACCAGGACGTTTTCGTCAATGCGGTGGGTGGCGTGCGCATCACCGAACCGGCCGCCGACTTGCCGGTGCTGCTGGCCATCATGTCGTCCTTGCGCGACAAGCCGCTGCCGCGCGGCCTGATCGCCTTCGGCGAAGTCGGTCTGGCGGGCGAGATCCGGCCCGCGCCGCGTGGCCAGGAACGCTTGCGCGAGGCGGCCAAGCTGGGCTTTTCCATTGCGCTCATCCCCAAGGCCAACGCGCCGCGCCAGCCTATCGAAGGGCTGGAGATCTGGGCGGTGGACCGGCTGGATGCCGCGCTGGATAAATTGCGTTGATATCGCGGGCTGCCCGTCGCGGCGGGCAGGCGGCCGTTCTTGAATTTCCCTTTCTGATCGCCCATCCTGGACAAGGCCGGGTTTGCTGGAGCAAGTCGTGAGTCTGTTTGTTATCGCCACGTGCCTGGCCGCGGGTGGCCTGATTGGTTTCATGGGCGGCGTGCTGGGCATCGGAGGCGGGCTGATCGCCATTCCCGCATTGGTCCTGTTGATGGGGATGTCGCAGCAATTGGCGCAGGGCACCGCGTTGATCATGGTGCTGCCTGCCATCACGATGGCCGTGCGCAAATACAATCAGCAGACGCGGATCGACAAGCGTGTCGCAGCCGCGGGCGCGGCCGGCGCCGTGGTCTTTACGTGGGTCGGTGCGCGCTTGGCATTGGGCATCGATTCCAGCGTGCTGCGCCAGAGCTTTGCCGTCTTCCTGTTCTTCATCGCCTTGTTCTATGTTTGGCAAACCTGGCGCGCAAGCCGTCCGGCCGAGCGTCGCCCGCAAGCAGACAAGCGCGTGGCGCCAGTCTTCACGCCTCGCCGTGCCAGCGTGCTGGGCATGCTGTGCGGCACGTTGGGCGGCTTCTTCGGTGTGGGTGGGGCCGTGCTGGCGGTGCCGATCATCACCACGATCTTCCGGCTACCGCAAACCACGGCGCAAGCGTTGGCGCTGAGCATGGTGATTCCGGGTTCAACGATTGCACTGATCACTTATGCGTGGGCGGGACAGGCCAGTTGGATGGTGGGTCTGCCGCTTGCCATCGGCAGCCTGCTGTTCGTGCCGATCGGCGTCAGATTGGCGTACAAGCTGCCTGAACGGAAGCTGAGAGCATGCTTCGCGTTGATGCTCTTCGCGACGGTGGCGTTGCTGGCATTTGAGGCATAGCCCACGCATCGTGTGCGTGGCGTGGGGCTTCTTCCCGGCGGGCAGTGCATATTTCCAACCGTTAGCGACCGAAAGTTTGTGGTTCCGGCGTGAACCTTCTGCGGGGGGCGCCTTCAAACGGAGTACGGGGTAAGCGGCGATGTTGCCGCCCCGTGTCGGAAAAGGCTTCGGCCTTGTACATTCAGGAGTTCATGAAATGACGACTCACTCCCGTATTGCTGCGTTCTTGTCCACCTCGGCCTTGTGCCTCGGTCTTGCTGCTGCGCCTTCGGCGTTCGCGGCGGGCGCCGATGCCTCGGCCAAGACGGGCGAAACCAAGACCCAGGCGCAGCACAAGCATCACAAGTCTGATAAAACGTCCGCCAAACAGGGGGGCGCAAAGTCAGGCGCAACATCGAAGATGGACCACTCCGGCAGCACGACGCCGGCGAAGTAAGCAAGGGGCTGTAAAGCCCAACGTAGTTCCTTTGCAGGAAGACTGCCGATCCCGCGGGGCCGGAAAGTCGAAAGCCTCTCGGTATGGGCACCGAGAGGCTTTTTCGTTTCTGAGCCGTGCCGATCGGGCTTATTCCACTGGCGTGATGACCCGGCCCGTGTCGAAGTAGGCTTGCAGGTTTTGCAGCATCAGGTTTTCCATGTCCAGGCGCGTCTCCAGCGTGGCGCTGCCGATGTGCGGCAGGACAACGGCGTTGTCGCTCTGGATCAGGGCTTCCGGCACCTTGGGTTCATGTTCAAACACATCCAGCGCGGCGCAGCCCAGCTTGCCGGCGTCCAATGCTGCGACCAGCGCGGTTTCATCAATGACCGGGCCGCGCGCGATGTTGACGATGATGCCCTTGGGGCCCAGCGCTTCCAGTACCGGCTGGTTCACCAGGTGGCGCGTGCTGGGGCCGCCCACGGTCGCCACGATCAGGAAGTCGGCCCACTTGGCCAGATCCACCAGCGAAGCCTCATAGCCGTAGGCGATGTCGTCGCGCTTGCGGCGATTGTGATAGCGCACATCCATGTCGAACCCCACGCCGCGCTTGGCGATGGCTTCGCCGATGCGGCCCAGGCCCACGATGCCCAGCTTCTTGCCGCTGACCCGTTGGCCCAGCGGAATGCTGCCGTGCACCTGGCCCCATTGGCCGGCGCGCACGAAGCGTTCACCCTGGCCCATGCGGCGGGCGCCCGCGATCAACAGGCCCCAGGCCAGATCCGCCACGCAGTCCGTCAACACGTCCGGTGTGTTGCTGACCTGCACGCCGCGTTTGTGGGCGGCTTCCACATCAATGGTCTCGTAACCCACGCCCCAGCTGCAAATGGCTTTCAGGTCGGGCAGGGCGTTGATGAGCTCGGCGTTGGCGCCGAAGTTGGCCGACGTGACGACCGCGGTGATGCCCTTGCCGTGTTCAGCCAATGCGGCTTTGCGGTCAGGGAATTTCCACAGCTCGACAACGTCATAGCGGTCGGCAAGGTTCTTGTTGGCGGAGGGGGAGCCGGCCAGCGAGCCGACCTGGATGATGCGTTGCTTAGTGGTCATGTTGTCGTACGGGTGGGTGGCGAAAACGGTCATGCTACTTGATCCAGCCTTGAAATCCGCTGAGGGGATGCCCGCAGGCATCCCCTCAGCAGTTCCTGCGGGCTTATTCCAACTGGATGTTGGCCTTCTGGATGACGTCTTTCCAACGCTTGACTTCGCCTTGCTGGAATTCCGTGAACTGCTGCGGCGTATTGGCCACGACTTCAAAGCCCAGGCCTTGCAGCGTCTGTTCAGTCTTCGGATCGCGCAAAGCGGTTTGCAGGGCTTTGGACAATTGCTGCACCACTGCGGGCGGGGTGCCCTTGGGCACGGCGAAACCCTGCCAGGAATACACCACCATGTCCTTGATGCCGGCTTCGGCCAAGGTGGGCACGTTGGGCAGGTCCGCCGCGCGCGTATCGCCGGTGATGGCCAGCGCCTTGAGCTTGCCCGCCTTGATATGGTTCTGCACCGCGCCCAGGTTCTGGAACGACACGTTGACCTGGCCGCCGATCAAGTCCGCGATGGCGGCGCCGCCGCCTTTGTAGGGCACGTCCACGCCGGTGCTGTCGGTGCGCTGGCGGAACAGCACGGCGGACAGGTGGTCGGACGAACCGGTGCCTGACGAGGCGTACGACACGCTGCCTGGATTCTTCTTCGCATAGGCGACCAGTTCCGCGACGGTGGTGACGGGAAAGGAGGTGGCGGCGACCAGCACGTTGGGGTTGCGCACGGCCTGCGTCAAGTACGTGAAATCCTTGCTGGGGTTGTAGTTCAGGTTCTTGTACAGCGCTTCGTTGATGGCGAACGTGCCGATCGAACCCACCATCATGGTGTAGCCATCGGGCGTGCTGCGAGCCAGGGCTTGCGCGCCGATGGCACTGTTGGCGCCCGGCTTGTTCTCGACCACGAAGGTCTGGCCCAGCAGCTTGGATAGCGCCGGGGTGACGGAGCGTGCGGTGATATCGGATGAGCCGCCGGGTACGAAGGGCACGATCATGGTGACCGGCTTGTCGGGATAGCCGGCGGCCTGGACCGCCGGCCCGCCAAGCAGGACGGCACCCGCCGCGATGGCGCAGATCAGTTTATTCATGTTGTCTCCTGGTGCGCGTGATAATGAAAAGCCCGCCGCTCACGCTTTTCGCACGGGCCTGGATCTGCGCCGGGTCAGTCGACCTTGGCGCCTGATGTTTTCACGACTTCGGCCCACTTCACGGTTTCTTGCGCCATGAATTGCTTGAACTGGGCGGGAGTGTTGCCTGATGGCGTGGCACCCTGCGCCTGCAATTGCGCACGCACGGGTTCTTGTTGCAAGGCGGTCGCCACGTCGCGCTGGATTTTGTCGACGATGGCGGATGGCGTGCCAGCGGGTGCCAGCAGGCCGAACCAGCTGGACGCCTCGTAGCCCTTCACGCCGGCCTCGGCCATCGTTGGCACATCGGGCAAGGCGGGCGAACGCGAGGGGGTGGTGACCGCCAGCGGCCGCAGCTTGCCGCCCTTGATGTAGCCCATGGAAGACGGCAGGTTGTCGAAGATGAGGTCGGCGGAGCCGCCCATCACGTCGGTCAGCGCGGGGCTGCTGCCCTTGTACGGCACATGTGTCATGCGCGTGCCCGTCATGCTTTGGAAGAGCTCGCCCGAGAGATGCGTGGAGGTGCCGTTGCCCGTGGACGCCATGTTGACGCTGTCCGGGTTGGCCTTCAGGTACTTGATCAGATCGGCCACGGTGCGGATGCCGTGCTTGTCGGCGAACTTGGGATTCAATTCAAGCACGTTCGGCACCGGGATGACGAGCGTCACGGGCACGAAGTCCTTGACCGGGTCATAGGGCAGCTTGGCGTAGACGGACTGGTTGATGGCATGGGTGCTCACGGTGCCCATCAGCAAGGTGTAGCCATCGGCGGGCGCGCGCGCGGCTTCGGCACTGCCGACGTTTCCGCCTGCGCCTGCCTTGTTGTCCACCACCACGGACTTGTTCCAGCTCTTGCCCAATTCGGCGGCCACGACGCGGGCGGCGATGTCTGCCGTGCCGCCTGCGGGGAAGGGCACGATGATCTTCACATCACGATCGGGGTAATCGGCGGCGGACGCTGCGGCCGGCAGCATCAAGGCCGTGGCCGCCAAACAGGCGGCGGTGAACAAGCGGCGATGCACGGGGGGTGCTTGCATGGAACGTGTCTCCTCGGTGTGCGCGTGGCCGCGCATCGTTTGTGGGGAATTCACCCCTGGCGTCGCCCGAGGTTTGAAGCGCGCCAGGCGCATGCCGCACCCTGCGTTTTGCTGCCGTTCTACTTGTCAAACAAATATAAGTATTGAGAATATACTTGTCAACCAAGTATACTTTTTTCAGCTTACTCATCTGACAACTGGATCTGCCAGGAGCCCGTCCATGAAAACTTCCCCGGTGTCCGCCCAGGACTTGCAACGTTCCGTCATTGCCGTGCCGCCGCTGGCGCGACACGACGATCTGTCCTTGAACGAAGCGGCCAACAAGGCACTGCTGGGGCATCTGGAAGCCGGCGGCGTGCGCAACGTCATGTATGGCGGCAACGCCAACTTCTACAACGTGGGCGTCAGCGAGTACGCGCGCATCGTGGACATGCTGGCGGGCCTGGCGGGTTCGGACACATGGATCCTGCCGTCGGTGGGGCCGGATTACGGCAAGATGATGGATCAGGCGGCGATTCTGCGTTCGCGCCCGTTCCCCACGGCGATGCTGCTTCCGATGTCGTTTCCGTACACGGATGCCGGGCTGGCCGATGGCGTGCGGCGCTTTACCGATGCCTTGGGCAAACCCGCCGTGATCTACATCAAGTCAGCCGACTATCTGTCGCCGGAAACGGCCGCACGCCTGATCGAGGAAGGCCGCATCGTGGCATTCAAATATGCCGTGGTGCGGGAGCGTCCGGAGAAGGACGCCTATCTGTCTTCATTTTTGCAATCGGTGGACGCGCGCTGGGTCGTCAGCGGCATTGGCGAACGCCCGGCCATCGTCCACTATCGCGACTTTGGGCTGAAGAGCTTCACGTCCGGCTCGGTCTGCGTGGCGCCGCGCGGATCGATGCGCCTGCTGCACCTGCTGCGCGAAGGCCGCTACGACGAGGCCGAAGCCGTGCGTCAGCACTATCTGGGGCTGGAAGACTGCCGCGACGGCATCAGCCCCATTCGCGTGCTGCATGACGCCGTGACCCTGTCGGGCGTGGCGAACATGGGGCCGATGCTGCCGCTTCTGACCGGTATTTCCAGCGCCGAACGTGACCGCGTGGCGCCCGTGGCGCGCGCGTTGGCGGCCTGGGACAAGGAAGCCGTGGCGGCCTGACCGTCTGCGCAATGGCCGCATGCTGCCCGTTGAATCGCCTGTTGGCAGTACGATGGGCGCTGTTCCCGCAACGGTGAACGGGCCTAAGCATTCAGGAGGTTTCGTGGCCAGATCCAAAGCACCAACGTCATCCGAGCCACAGGCGCCCGTCGAGTCCGATGCGGCCGGTTCGCCCGTGCTTGAACGCGGGCACCGGGTGCGGCTGGCGGATCAAGTCTACGGACAGATTTTTGAACAGATCGTGTCCGGCGGATTGAACGTAGGCGACAAGCTGCCTTCCGAAAACGAGATCTCGGAACGCTTTGGCGTGTCGCGGCCAGTTGTCCGCGAAGCGCTGCTGCGTCTGCGCGCCGATGGCTTGATCACCGCGCATCAGGGCTTGGGCACCTTCGTCAGCCACCAGCCCGCGCCAAGGTTGAAGACCTTCAACGATGTGCAGAACGTCAGTGCCTATCTGCGCGCGCAAGAAGTGCGTGTGGCGCTGGAAGGCGACGCGGCACGCTTGGCCGCGTTGCGGCGCACGGACGAACAGCTGAAGAAGATCGCTGATGCGCACGCGGCGTTTGCCGATAGCCTGACGCACGGCCAGGTCTCGCCCGAGGCCGACCTGGCCTTTCATGCCAGCATTGCCGAAGCCAGCGGCAACGATTTCTATCTGGGCGTGCTGGAGAGCATCCACGAATCCATCAACGGCTTCATGCGGCTGACCTTGAGCCTGACGCGGACGGGTTCCCGGCAACGCGCCCAGCGCGTCGTGGACGAGCACGCCACCATCCTGGACGCCATCCGCGAGCAAGATAGCGAGCGCGCCCGCGTCGCCATGCAGTTCCATCTGGGGCAGGCGCGGCATCGCCTGGTGGACCGCGAGCGGGACTGACGGCCGCGCCTGACATCTGCGTCCGTGATCCGCCGCTGAGCCCGCCACCACACATCAACGACCAACGGAGACTACGAGTGCAAGGGAATGGAGCAATAGCCAAGGGCGTGCCGGTAGAGCAGGTTCGCGAGCAGATTTTGCAGGTGCTGCAAGCCTGGGGCATGGATGAGGACCTGGCGCACACCACGGCGGGCCTGATGGCGCAGACGGATATGCTGGGGATTGATTCCCATGGCATTTCGATGCTGCCGTCTTACGAGGAAAAGTGGCGTGCCGGCTCATTGCGACTGGATGCGCGGGCGCGAGTCTTGCGCGACAGTGGCGCCAGCGCCTTGATCGACGGCATGGGCGGTCTGGGCTACCCGGTGGCGTCGCAAGCCATGCATCTGGCGGTCGACAAGGCCCTGGAACACGGTGTGGGCGCCGTGTCCGTCTGCAACTCCCATCACTTTGGCGCGGCCGGCGTCTATGCGCGCATCGCGGTGCAGCGCGGCGTGGTCGGGTTGGTCACCAGCAGCGCCAACGGCGTCATCATGGTGCCCACGCGCGGCGCCATGCCCATGTTGGGCACCAATCCCATCGCGTTCGGTGCGCCCGCGGCGCACAACGAACCCTTTGTGCTGGACATGGCGACGACCACGGTCGCGGCCAACAAGGTCAAGGTCTACGATTTTCTCGACAAGCCGTTGCCTCCGGGCTGGGCGGTGGACGGGCAGGGAGCGGCGGTCACGGACGCCGATGCCGCCATGCAGTTCATCTTCAAGCGGCCGGAAGGCGGGCTGACGCCGTTGGGCGGCACCTCCGCAATGAGCAGCCACAAGGGCTACGGCCTGGCGATGATGGCGCAGATCCTGGGCGGCACGCTCAGTGGCAGTGCCTTCGCCGCGCGCCGCGCGCCGACGCGCCGTCCGGGCGAGCCCGATGATGTGGGGCATTTCTTCCTGGCGCTGAATCCCGATGCATTCCGCGCTGCGGGTTCTTTTGAATCCGATATGGACGACATGATCGATGCCCTGCACGACACGCCGCCCGCCAATCCCGAAGAGCCCGTGCTGGTGGCTGGCGAACCGGAAGCGGCGGAACGCGCACGACGCTTGCGCCAGGGCATCCCGATTTCCGCCGCCCTGGCCGAACGCCTGCGCGGCATCTGCGAGCGCGCTGGCACGCCGTATTTGCTGGACGATATGTGAATCGTCCCGCTTCGTCGTACCGAATACAGCGATAACCACAGACCCGGACACCGGGCGCCATACCTACAAAAACCATGAGGAGACAACCATGCAACAGAACAAACTCCGGGCGCACAGACGCCTTGCCATCCTGGCTGCCGCGGCGATCGGGGCGCTGACCCTGCTGCCTGGCGGCGCGATGGCGCAGGCCGGAGCCTGGCCCGCGAAACCCGTGAAGCTGGTGGTGCCGTTCCCGGCTGGTGGCAGCACGGATTCCGTGGGCCGGCTGTTGGCGGCCGAACTTTCCAAGGAACTGGGCCAAAGCGTCATCGTTGAAAACAAGGGCGGGGCGAACGGCAACATCGGCTCGGACGTCGTGGCCAAGGCCGAGCCGGACGGCTACACCTTGCTGCTGTCTGGCGTTGGGTCCAACGCCATCAGCTATGCGGTCTACCAGAACATGCCGTATCGCAACAGCGACTTCGCGCATATCTCGTTGCTGGCGACGGGCCCGAACGTGCTGGTTGCCAATATGGAGTTTCCTGGCAAGACGTTTGCGGACTTCATCCGGCTGGCGCGCGAGAATCCGGGCAAATACACGCATGCCAGCTCGGGCAGCGGCTCGTCGGGCCATTTGGCCATGGAGATGTTGAAGCAGGATGCCAAGATCGATCTGGTGCATGTGCCATACAAGGGCGGCGCGGCCGCGATCACCGACATGATCGGTGGGCGTGTCTCGGTGATGTTCCTGAATCAGGACACGCTGCTGCCGCAGGTGACCTCCGGCAAGCTGCGTGCGTTGGCCGTGGCCAGCGCCAAGCGCAACCCCGCTTACCCTGATACGCCAACGGTGGCGGAATCCGGCTACCCCGGTTTCTCGGCGGAGTCGTGGTTCGGTTTGTCCGCACCCGCGAAGACGCCGCCCGCCGTGATTCAGCGCCTGAACCAAGCCACGGTGAAGGCGCTGGCTTCGCCCGACATCCGGCAAAAGCTTGAGAGCGTGGGCTTCGTGGTGGTGGGGGATGATCCGAAATCATTCTCGGCATTTGTCGACAACGAAATCACGAAGTGGGGCAAGGCCGCCAAGGCGTCCGGCGCCCGCATGGACTAACTCTATTTTCTGCAAAACGAAGGCGGCAATGAACTCACCCTTACCTAACCGTTTCCGGCAACGCATCCTGGCCCGTGAACGCCTGATCGGATTCTGGATGTGCATGTCCAGCCACATCACGGCCGAGCTTGTCGGGCTGGCCGACTTCGACTGGCTGCTTCTGGATGGCGAACACTCGCCCAATGAAGTGCCGATGTTCCTGCAACAGCTGCAAGCGTTGCAGGGCAGCGGCAGCGCCGCCGTCGGGCGTCCGTCATGGAATGACCCGGTGCAGATCAAGCGTCTGCTGGACATCGGGTTCTATAACTTGCTGATCCCGTTCATCGAGTCCGAGGCCGACGCGCGCCTGGCCGTCGCGGCCACGCGCTATCCGCCGCAGGGCATCCGTGGCGTGGCGGGCGCGCAGCGCAGCAACCGCTATGGCACGGTGCCCGACTATCTACAGACCATCAACGACAACATCTGCGTGCTGTTGCAGATCGAAAGTCGGCCGGGCATCGATGCGGTCGATGAGATCGCGTCGGTCGAAGGCGTGGATGGCGTCTTTATCGGCCCCTCCGATTTGGCCGCGGCATTGGGCCATATCGGCAACCCGGGCCACCCGGAAGTGCAAGAGGCCATTCGCCACCTGCACCAGCGGGTCACGGCGCAGGGCAAGGCCGTGGGCATCCTGGCGCCCGTGCACGCGGACGCGCGCCGTTACCTGGACATGGGCATGCACTTCGTCGCGGTGGGGACGGACTTGGGTGTGTTCAAGCAGGCGACGTTCGCGCTGCGCGATGCTTTCCCAACCTGAAATGCCTGCGTGAAAAAAAGCCCCGCGATGGTGGTCGGCGGGGCTTTTTGTTGGCTTACGCTTCCAGCGCCAGCAGTTCGCTGACGGTCTGGCGGCGGCGGATCAAGCGGGCTTCGCCCTGGTCCAGCAGCACCTCGGGAGCCAGCGGCCGGCTGTTGTAGTTCGAGGACATCGACGACCCGTAGGCGCCCGCATTGTGAAAGACCATGAAGTCGCCGATGCGCGGTTGCGGCAGCAACTGGTCCGACATGACGCCGCCTTCGTCCTGCGTGAACACGTCGCCCGATTCACATAGCGGGCCGGCGACCGCGATGCGCGTTTCCGGCACGCCTTGGGGTTGGCTGCCATCGGGCGCATGCACCGAGATGCGGTGATAGCTGCCATACATGGCCGGCCGCATCAGGTCATTGAAGCCTGCGTCCACCAGCGCGAAGTCGCGTTCGGGGCGACGGTTGATCGAATGCACTTCCGACACCAGTACGCCGGCTTCGGCGATCAGGAAGCGGCCGGGTTCGATCTCCAGCCGGACGGCATGGCCCAGGAATTGTTCAACGCGCTTGCGGGCGGCGTCCCATTGTTCAAAGTAATGGTCGCAATCGATGCGCGGTTCGCCGTCGCGGTAGGGGATGGACAGGCCGCCGCCGGCCGAGATGGCTTCGATGTCATGGTCCAGCGAACGCACGACGTCGACCATGGCGTCGCACACGCTGGACAGGTGGCCGTAATCGACGCCCGAACCGATGTGCATGTGGATGCCCACCAGCTTCAGGCCGTGGCGGCGCACGATGGACACGGCTTCGGCCACGTCATCGATCCAGATGCCATGCTTGCTTTGCGGGCCGCCCGTATTGGTCTTGTTGCTATGGCCGTGGCCAAAGCCGGGGTTGATGCGCAGCCAGACGCGATGCCCGCGCGAGGCCTGGCCCACGCGGTCCAGCATGTCCAGGGAGCCGGCGTTGACGGTGATGCCGTGCTTGAGCACCGTGGCCAGCGTGGCGTGGTCGATCAGGTCGGCGGTGAAGACCATGCCTTCGGGCTCGCCTTGCGGCTCGAAGCCAGCGGCCAGGCTGCGTTCGATCTCACCCAGCGACACGGCGTCGACCACCGCGCCTTCCTCGCGCATCAGGCGCAGGATGTGCAGGTTGGAGCAGGCTTTCTGCGCATAGCGGATAGTGTCGAAGCGGCGCAGTTGCGCGATGCGTTCGCGGATGACGGCGGCGTCGTATACCCACAGCGGCGTGCCGTGCTGGGTGGCGAGTTGGGTGAGTTGGCGGGGATCGAATGCCATGACGGGCGGACCTTGATGGGGAATGGAAACCAGGCGGCATGATGCCTGTTTCAAGGCATCCAGTAAAATGCCTAAAGTTCAAAGATCCATTCATTCTTGATATGGAGTGATCCATGCTGACGCATCGGCATATCGAAGTGTTCCGGGCGGTGATGATTGCCGGTAGCGTGACCCGGGCGGCCGAGTTGCTGGGCTCGTCGCAGCCAACGGTCAGCCGTGAGCTGGCGCGGATGGAGCAGGGCATCGGGTTTGCGTTGTTTGAACGTGTGCATGGACGGCTGCGGCCCACCATGCCGGCCCTGGCGCTTTACGATGAAATCAGGCAGTCCTATGTTGGCCTGGAGCGGGTGGCGTCCGCCGCCGCCCGATTGCGGGCCTTTCGGGGTGGCCAGCTATCGGTGATTGCCTTGCCGGCGTTTTCGCATTCCATCCTGCCTGATGCTTTCCGGCGCTTCCACGATCGGCATCCCGGGGTCAGTCTGTCGGTTGAAGCCCAGGAATCGCCGTTCCTGGAGGAATGGCTGACCGCGCAGCGCTATGACTTGGGCTTGACCGAACACGACGCGGCGCCGGCCGGCACGCGCGTGCAGTTGCTATTGCAAGTGGATGAGGTATGCGTATTGCCTGACGGTCATCCGTTGCTGGCGAAGCCGACGATTGATCTGCCTGATTTCGAGGGGGAGGCCTTTGTCAGTCTGTCATCCAGTGATCCTTATCGGATCCAGATCGACGAGGCTTTCGCTGAAGCGGGCGTGTTGCGGCGCGCGATCGTTGAAACGCCGACAGCGGTGTCCGTGTGCACGTTTGTACGCCAGGGGCTGGGTCTGGCCATCGTGAACCCGCTGACGGCATTGGATTTTTCAGGCCGTGGCCTGCATATCCGTCCGCTGGGCCAGTCGTTTCCCTTCCGCGTCAACCTGGTTTTTCCGGAACATCGTCCGGCGAACCCGCTGGTGGACGCATTCACGGCGTCTCTGGTCGAGGCGGCCACGGCCATCAAGGACAGGCTGGCGTCCAGCATGGCGCAATAGGGCGGGCACGAGGCTACGGAGGGCGGGGGAACGGGGGGGCGAAACAGAGGGCAAGCGACGGCGCGGCGTGCCACTGGCCGCATACCGATCAGGCAACAAAAAAGGATGCCCAGGGGCATCCTTCTTCATTTGCCGTATTCATGACGCCCCAAAAAAGATGGGGCGGCAGAATCTTAGGCCAGCGCCTTGATAGCGGCAGCCAGGCGGCTCTTGTGGCGAGCAGCCTTGTTCTTGTGGATGATGTTCTTGTCAGCCACGCGATCGATCACGCTCGAGGCCTTCTGGAACACGTCGCCAGCCGCAGCTTTGTCGCCAGCGGCGATGGATTGGCGAACGCGCTTGATGGCGGTGCGCAGCATCGAGCGCAGGCTGGAATTGTGCTTGTTGCGCTCAACGGATTGGCGAGCGCGCTTGCGGGCTTGGGCGGTATTGGCCATGTTGCTATGTAAGTTGAATTCGGCAAAGTCGAACATTGTAGCAAGTCCCTATGGGATTGCAAGCTTTTAATGTTTGATCTACCGATGGAGCGCCCGTCAACCGGGCGGGGGGCGCTAAGGGAGCAGTTCCTGGGCTAGAGAACTCTTGGTGGGAAATTCCCAAACTTCGAGTCCTTGTAGCTGGACAACCCTGGCGGATGGTCCTCAAAAAGCCTTGAGGAAAAACCCGCGGCGCCTACTGGATAAAAACACGGTACTGAGTATACAACGAAGCGGGCTGTAGGCACAGGCCCGGGGTGAAGCGTTGTCAGGTGGCGACGTTGATGGACACGAACCAGGGCGTATAGCGGCGGACGCTGATGGGCATCATGTCTTTAAGGGTGTCGAGCGCCGCATTGGTGTCGTCCAGCGGGAAATGGCCCGAAACGGGCAAGCCGCCGGCCGCCATGGACACGCGCAACGTGCCGCTGCGGTAGGGGCGCAGCGCGGCGATGACTTCGGCCAGCGGGCGGCCGCGGGCATCGACCCAGCCAGATTCCCATGCGGCCTCAGCCATCAGTTCGGCGCGGGGAGTATCCATTCGGGACGCATCGAAACGGGCGCCGGTGCCGGCGCGCACGGTGCCGTGGGCGCCCGACATGGTTTCCACCTCGACTTCGTGTTCATGCACCACCACGACCGTGCGTTGTGCCTGCTGGCGCACCATGTACCGCGTACCCAGGGCGCGCACAGTGCCTTCGGCGGTCTGTACCAGGAAAGGGCGGCGCGCATCAGGAGCAACGGATACCGTCACTGCGCCATCCAGCAGGCGGACCTGCCGGTAGGCGGGCGTGAAGTCCAGATTGACGCGGCTACGCGCGTCCAGCAGCAATTGGCTGCCATCTGACAGCACGTAACGGCGTCGTTCGCCCGTGGCGGTGGCGGCATCTGCCGCAACATTATTCAATGGATAGAAGGCGTTGCCGACGTACGCTGCGCAGGCGCCCGTACTGGCAAGCGCCAACGCGCCGGTCAAAAAGCGGCGGCGGGGCGGCACGATGGCCGGGGGCGGAGGGATCAGGGGCTGTGCGGGCGATCCGGCGGCGTACCCAGCGGGGTAGGCGTCGCCAAGTCGGCCGAACGTCGATCCTGAGAGGGTGCCTGTCAATTGTTGCCAGGCATTCTCATGGATAGGGTCAGCCGCACGCCACGCCAGGAAGTCGTTGTAGTCCTGCGCTGTTGCTTTACCGGAGCGCAGCAGCAGCAACCAATTGATCACCTGGTCCGCCATGGGTTGTCCTTGGGCGTACTTCACTTCATTTTCCCGCATGCGTGCTGACGGGGATCCTTTCGTTGGCAATTTGTAAATAATAAAGGTTTTTTACCAAAGATTACGGCCCGCTTGTCAATTCTTGACGAATCTAATGCAAAAAGCCGGCATAAAGCCGGCTTTTGGATAGGAATGTTGGTCGAAGTGCCGGATTTAGCGGGCTGGACGTCGTCCAAAGTCCTTAATTCGGAAGCCAAAGAGTAACAACATCCCGAAGTAGACCAGTCCGCTAGCCGCCACGACGCCGCCCAGCCAGGCCGCCCGCTGGCCCGCGTGGGCTTGCAAGCCGATCCAGTCGATCCGGCCGTCCGCATACCAAAGCAGCGCGGCCAACGCGGCCAGCGCCGGGATCAGGCGCAGCGTGAATACCGCCCATCCAGGGGCGGGCTGATACACGCCACGGCGGCGCAGCCCGATCAACAGCGCCAGTGCGTTCAGGCAGGCACCCAGGCCGATGGCCAGGGCCAGGCCCGCGTGAGCCATGAACGGCACCAGCACCAGATTCATCAGCTGCGTCAGGACCAGCACGCCAATCGCGATCTTGACTGGCGTGCGGATGTCTTGCTTGGCATAGAAACCCGGCGCCAGGATCTTCACCGCCAGCAGGCCGATCAAGCCAGCGGAATACGACATGACGGCCAGCCGGGTCTGCATCACGTCTTGCGCAGCAAACGCGCCATAGTGAAACAACGTGGCGACCAGGCCGTCCGACAACAGCGCCAAGCCGACCGCGGCGGGCAGGCCCAGCAGCAGTACCAGGCGCAGGCCCCAGTCCAGCAGCGCGCTATAGCCGCCGTGGTCATCGCGGGCGTGCGCCGCCGACAGGCTGGGCAGCAGCACCGTGCCCAGGGCGACGCCCAGCAGCGCGGTGGGGAATTCCATCAGGCGGTCGGCGAATGACAGCCAGGTCACGCTGCCCGGCGTCAGCCAGGTGGCGATGTTGGTATTGATCAGCAGGGATATCTGCGCCACCGAGACGCCCAGCGTGGCCGGAGCCATCTGCTTCAGGATGCGCTGCACGGTGGGATCGGCCCACGCCTGGCGGAAACGCAGGGAAAAGCGTGGAGTCAGGCCCAGCCGCGACAGGGCGACCCATTGCACGGCCAATTGCGCCACGCCGCCGATCATGACGCCGATGGCCAGCGCGTAAATGGGGACATCCATGCGGGGCGCGAGCCAGATGCAGGCGCCGATCATGGCCAGGTTCAGCAGCACCGGCGTGAACGCCGGGACGGCAAAGCGGCGCCAGGTGTTGAGCACGCCCGAGGCGAAGGCGATCAAGGACATGCAGAAGATGTAGGGGAACATCATCCGCGTCATCCAGACGGCGGCGCCGAATTCGGTATCGCGAGCGGCACCGCGCAGGCCGCTGGCCATGGCGGACACGACCCAGGGCGCGGCGACGATCCCGATCAGCGTGATCAGCATCAGGGCTGCCGTCAGCAGCAGGGCCACGCGGTCAAGCAGCGTGCGGACTTCTTCTTCAGAGCGGTTGTTGCGCGCGGACCCCAGGATGGGCACGAAGGCCTGGGCAAAAGCGCCCTCGGCGAACAGGCGTCGCAACAGGTTGGGAATGCGGAACGCGACCCAGAAGGCGTCGGTGAGGGGGCCGGCGCCGAACGCGCGGGCGACCAGGATGTCGCGGATCAGGCCGGAAATGCGGGACAGCAACGTGAAGCTGCTGACCGTGGCTGCCGAACGAAACAGGCTCATGGATGGACTACTGAAAAAAGTGCGGGCCGGCCCGAAGCGACTGCGTGGAACTAGGGTGCTATGAATCAAAAAAGGCGGCCCACGACGTGGGCCTGCCTTTGTACTACATCACTTCGGCGGCATGCGGATGGCGCCGTCCAAGCGGATGGTTTCGCCATTCAGCATATCGTTCGTGATGATGCTGTGGACCAGCTTGGCGTAGTCTTCCGGGCGGCCCAGGCGGGCGGGGAAGGGGATGCTGGCGGCCAGCGAATCTTGCACTTCCTGGGGCATGCCGAAGATCATCGGGGTGCCGAAGATGCCCGGGGCGATGGTCATGCAGCGGATGCCGGTCTTGGACAGATCGCGGGCGATCGGCAGCGTCATGCCGGCCACGCCTGCCTTCGATGCGGCGTAAGCCGCTTGGCCGATCTGGCCGTCAAAGGCGGCAACCGATGCCGTGTTGATCATCACGCCACGCTCGCCAGTGGGTTCGGGCGTGTTGGCGCTCATGGCCTCGGCGGCCAGGCGCATCATGTTGAAGCTACCGATCAGGTTGATCGACACGACCTTCTGGAACAGGTCCAGCGGATGCGCGCCGTTCTTGCCCACGATCTTGGCGGCAGGGGCGACGCCCGCGCAGTTCACCAGGCCGAAAAGCTTGCCCAGTTCCAGGGCCGCGGCGACAGCGCTCTTGCCGTCGGCTTCTTGAGTCACGTCGCAATGGACGTAGCCCTGGCCGAGTTCCTTGGCCAGGGCTTGGCCCGGCTCGTCTTGCACATCGGCGATGACGACCTTGGCGCCGTTTTCCACCAACATGCGCACGGTGCCTGCACCCAGGCCGGACGCGCCGCCCGTAACGATGAATACCTTGTTCGCGATTTCCATGTTTCTACCACCAGATCAGTTCAAGGGGATGAATGCGGCGCGGCGGGCGCCGAATGTGACAAAGCCTTCGGGCCGGGGCTGGAACGCATCGCGTCCCGGCCGGCGCCGAAGGCCTTTGGGCCATCAATGCGCCAATCAGCTGTTGACGGCCTCGAACAGGCGCGACTTGATTTCGTCGACGGCGCCCACGCCCGAAATCTTGCGGTATTTCGGGGCTTCGGCGGCGTTCTGCTGTGCCCAGGTCGAGTAGTAGTCGACCAAGGGGCGCGTTTGTTCGCGGTACACGGACAGGCGGTGACGCACTGTTTCCTCGCGATCATCGTCGCGCTGGATCAGTTCTTCGCCGGTGACGTCGTCGTGGCCTGCCACCTTGGGCGGGTTGAAGCGCACGTGGTAGCTGCGGCCGCTGGGCTGGTGCACGCGGCGGCCGCTCATGCGTTCGATGATGTCTTCTTCAGGAACTTCGATTTCCACCACGTAGTCCAGCTTGACGCCGGCGCTCTTGAGCGCGTCGGCTTGCGGGATGGTGCGGGGGAAGCCGTCGAACAGGTAACCGCCGGCGCAGTCGGGCTGCTTGAGGCGGTCCTGCACCAGGCCGATGATGATCTCGTCGGAAACCAGGCCGCCGGCATCCATGACCTTCTTGGCTTCAATACCCAGCGGCGTGCCTGCCTTCACCGCGGCTCGCAGCATGTCGCCGGTGGAGATTTGGGGAATGCCGAAGTGTTGGGTGAGAAACGCGGCCTGGGTGCCTTTGCCGGCGCCGGGGGGTCCGAGCAAGATGAGACGCATGAGTGCTCCTGATGGGGTTTATTTTTTGTGATCCGGGGGATTATGCCGCAATGCAGCAGCCAATGCGGAGCTGCGCCATGGGAAATAACCCTTATATCTGTTTGCTGTAGATCAACCTGACGCGCTCCAGATCCGCCGGGGTATCTACCCCTGCCGCGGGGGGGCTGGACGCCCGGTGTACGACGATGTGATGGCCATGTTCCATGGCGCGCAGCTGTTCCAGCGACTCGAACCGTTCCAGTACGCCTTGCGGCAGGGTCGGGAAGCGGCGCAGGAAGGACACGCGATAGGCGTAAAGCCCGATGTGATGCCAGGCGGGCAAGCCTTCTGCCAGCACCCGCGCACCCGAGGCAAGCGCGTCGCGGGCCCAGGGAATGGGCGCGCGCGAGAAATACAGGGCGCGATCATTGGCGGCGCAAACCAGCTTGACGACATTCGGGTTGAACAGCGCCTCGGCGTCGGCCAGCGGGCATGCGCAGGTGGCGATGTCGGCATCGGGGTTGGCTTGGAGCTTGGTCGCGACCGCGTCGATGAGTTCGGGTTCGATCAGCGGTTCATCGCCCTGGACGTTCACCACGATGGCGTCATCGGGCAGGCCCAATTGGTCCACGGCTTCGGCCAGGCGGTCGGTGCCGGTGGGATGATCGCCGCGCGTCATCAGGGCCGTCAGGCCATGCGCCTGGGCGGCCGTCTGCACGCGGATGTCATCCGTCGCGATGTACAGCCGTGACGCGCCTGACAGCGCGGCGCGTTCGGCCGTACGGACGACCATCGGCTTGCCGGCGATGTCGGCAAGCGGTTTGTCGGGCAGGCGCGTCGAAGCGGTCCGAGCCGGAATCAGGGCGATGAAGCTCACGATGGGGCGGGTCAGGTGGCGGTGGTGTCGTCCAGCGCGCGCGCTTCCGACTCCAGCATGACGGGAATGCCGTCTCGCAGCGGGAAGGCCAGGCGGTCGGCACGGCAAACCAGTTCGGCTTGCTGCCGGTCGTGTTCGAGGCGGCCCTTACACAAGGGGCAGACAAGGATGTCGAGAAGTCGGGATTCCATGACCGCGATTCTAAAACAGTTTTGGGCGTGGACGCCCCGGGCTTCCCGGGAAGAACGGCATTGGCTCGTGGCCGGAACGCCGCGAGCCCCCTGGTCTGTCAATGAATGTCATGTTTTGAGCGACTCTTGGGCTGGCGCAAGGCCTGCGCCAGCCAGTCGAACAATTGCGGGTCTGAAAACGCAGCCTGCACCGGAACCTCCCACAAGCGGGCATCGTGCAAGTCGGCACACTTGATCGCGTCCTTGGACGTCACCAGGATGGTGTCCGCCGCCAGCGCCTGGAAGGGCGAGTCGGCATAGTCGTGGTGGTCCGGCAGCGGCAGTGTCGCGTCCAGCGTCAGGCCAGCGGCGCGCAACGTCGTGAAAAAGCGCTCGGGGTTGCCGATGCCGGCCGCTGCCGCGATGCGCGCTTGCCCCGCAAAGGCGGACAGCGGGCGCGTGCCGCGGCCTTCAATGCGACGCGCCTCGCCCGGTTCCAGCCACATCCGCACCTGTCGCGGGCGAGCGCCGGTTGCCAGGGCAGGGCGGCCATCGGGCGTACCGATATTGGTGATGATTGCGTCAACTTCCTGCAAACGGCTGGCGGGCTCGCGCAATGGCCCGGCGGGCAGCAGGCGGCCATTGCCCACCCCCCGTTCATCCTGCACCACGATTTCGATATCGCGGGCCAGCGCCAGATGTTGCAGGCCGTCGTCGGACACGATGACATCCACGGCGGGGTGTGCATCCAGCAAGGCCTGGGCCGCCAGGGCGCGCTTGGGATGCACGGATACCGGGGCGCCCGTGGCACGGGCGATCAGTGCCGGTTCGTCACCAAAGCGGGCCGCCTCCAGCGCACCGATGCCAACGCGGGCATGCGGGCCGATCTTGACCCCGTAGCCCCGGCTGACCACGCCCGGGGTATAGCCCCGGGCGCGCAGCCCTTCGACCGTGGCGATCACCATGGGGGTTTTGCCGGTGCCGCCCACGTAGACGTTGCCAACCACCACCACCGGCACGGGGGCGCGGTAGGCGGGCCGTGAGCCGTCCTGGTACTGCCTGCGCTTGCGGGCAACCGCCCATGCGGTCAGGGCGGACAGGGGCAATAACAGGGTCGAAAGCCAGCCGCCGTGCTGCCATTGGCGAGCCAGCAGCGAGGTTGAAGGGCGCTTGGCGGTCACCGGGAGGTCTGGGCGGCGAAGTTGACGCGGCCGATGCCGGCCAGCCGGGCGGCTTCCATGACGTTGATCACGGATTGATGGGTGGCCTGGGCGTCGGCGTTGATGACGACCAGCGGCTCGGTCTTGCCGGCCGCGGCCTGACGCAGGGCGTCGGCAATTTCGGGGGGCGTGGAAACGTCGATCAGCGTGCCGTTCAGGGCATAGCGCCCATCCTGGCTGACGGCAACTTCCAGCGCGGGCGGGGTGTCCTGTTCGGATGAGGCCTGAGGCAGCGTCACCTTCAATTGCGTGAATCGCGCGAACGAGGTGGTCGCTGCCAGGAAGATCAGGATGACCAGCAGAACGTCAATGAGCGGAATCAGGTTGATGTCCAGCTCATCGCGATCACCCCGGGAGCCGCGGAAATTCATGAATGCCCCTCACGCGAGGCGGGGGACGACGTGACGGCGCGAACCAGCCGCGACGCGGATTGCTCCATGGCGCTGAGGTAGCCGTCCACGCGGCTGCGCAGATAGCGGTGCGCAATCATGGCGGGAATCGCGATCAAGATGCCGAAACCGGTGTTGTACAGCGCGATCGAGATGCCGCGCGCCAGTTGGGCCGGGTCGCCGCCGCCAGGCGTGTATGAGCCGAAAATCTCGATCATGCCGACGACGGTGCCAAATAGTCCCATCAGCGGGGCGACGACGGCGATGGTGCCAATGGCAGGAATGTAGCGGCTGAGGTCATGGGCCACGGCGCGGCCGGTGTCCTCGACCACATTGCGCAATTCCTCACGGGGCAGATGACGGTGACGCATCACTTCGGCCAACACCCTGCCCAGCGGCGAATTGCGTTCCAGCCGGTTGATCGATTCGGGGGTGTCCTGATGGTTGCGCAGCATGTCCGCAACCTGCTCGTTCAGGCCGCGCGGCAGGATCAGGCTTCGGCGCAGGGAAAGGAAGCGCTCGAAGATCAGCGCCAGACCCAGCACGGATGTTGCCAGCAGGGGCCAGATAGGCCAGCCGGCCTCGCGCAAAATGGAAAGCAAAGCGTTCAACTCCCGGGGAAACCATGGCGGGCGGGATGGCGCGCAATGGCATCTGATCAAGCCGAAACTGTAACGGTGCGGCGGGGTTGTGGCAAGGCGGGTCGACCCCCGAATTATCCACAGAAATTGTGGATAATTCTGTGCAAAACTCCGCCAGAACGCTTATGGGCCCAGGGCTTGCGCTTGTTTGCTTCAAAAGAGCGCAACCGTGTTTTTGTAAAAATTGCATATAAATCAATGAGTTGCATTGAAAATGCTGGCTATCGGGGCCGCTGCTGCAAAAAATTGTGGACGCGGTATCATTGCGGCCCGCTACGTATGCCCTGTGGACAGGTACGCATCGGAAAGCCTCATGACAATTGAATTTGCAGTCACAAACAACGCATTCACGCGGGATATCCTGACGGTTGCCCAGCTAAACCAAGCAGTGGGGCAGTTGTTGGAGCGCAGCATCCCCGCAATATGGGTGCGCGGAGAGATTTCCAACTTCACGCTGGCGGCATCCGGGCATTGGTACTTCACGCTCAAGGACAGCCGGGCCTCCGTGCGGGCAGTCATGTTCCGCAGCCGCGCCAGCGCAGTGGGTTTCGTGCCCCGTGCGGGTGACCAGGTTGAGATCCGGGCCAGGGTTTCCCTGTATGAACCCCGTGGCGACTACCAGTTGCAGGCCGATGCCATGCGTCGGGCAGGGCTGGGCAATCTATATGAAGCATTTCTACGCCTGAAAGAGCAATTGGCCTCTGAAGGCCTGTTCGATCCGGCTCGCAAGCGCGACCCTGTCCGCCTGCCACGTGCGATCGGCGTGGTGACCTCGTTGCACGCCGCCGCGTTGCGCGACGTGCTGTCGGCGCTGGCCCGGCGGGCTCCCCAGGTGCCTGTCATCATCTATCCGGCCCCGGTTCAGGGCGCGGATGCCGCCGGCCGTCTGTCGGCCCAGGTGCGGATGGCCAACCAACGCGCCGAAGTCGACACCTTGTTGCTGGTGCGCGGTGGGGGCAGCATTGAAGACCTTTGGAGCTTCAACGACGAAGACCTGGCGCGTCAGGTGGCGGCCAGCGAGATTCCCGTGATCAGCGGCGTCGGGCACGAGACCGACTTCACCATCGTGGACTTCGTGGCCGATGTGCGCGCACCGACACCCACCGCCGCTGCTGAATTGGCCTGCGCGCCGCGCTCGGAATTGCTGGGCCGCGTGATGCAAACCGCCCAAGCCATGGCGCGTGGGCAGCAACGCCGTCTGGAACGCGCCGCGCAGCGCCTGGACCGCGCCGCGGCGCAACTGGTGTCTCCAGCGCAGCGACTGGAGCATCAACGGGAACGTCTGAACAGCTTGCGGTTCCGGCTGGCCTCGGCTTGGTCCGGGCCGCAAGGGCGGCGTACCGCGCGAGTCAACCTGCTGGCCCAGCGCTTGACGCACCGCGTGCCTGATACGGGCCGCGCCGCCGATCGCCTGGCTGGCGCCGTGCGCCAATTGGGGCAAGCGCATGCTCGCCTGCTGGTCCAGAACCGAAATCGGCTGGCTGCGGCCACGGCCCAACTGCGGGCGCTGGATCCGGGCAATACGCTGGCGCGTGGCTATGCGATTGCGCGCGATGCTGAGGGCCGGATCGTGCGTGACGCCACGGCGTTGGCCACGGGCCAGGCACTGGACCTGAGCTTTGCGCAAGGTGGTGCCCAGGTCGAAGTGCAGCAAACACGCAAGACCCGCGACGCGACCTGACGCTCTGGCGGCCGGCCGCCATGCGCGGCATGGCGTGCGGCCAGCGATACTGCAATCGGCGCGCGGAGTAGTTCCATGCAATCAAGGGCAACGCGATGACGCAGCACAGAGGCTTGGGATGGATGGCCGGCGTTTTGGCCGGAACGGCGTTGGTGCTGGGGCAAGCGGCAACGGCCCGCCTTGCAACCGCGGCCCCCGCCACGGTCAAGGCTTCCGTGCCCGTGGCCGAAGGGGTGAAGACCGATCCAACCTTGCAAGCCCCTCGCGAGGGATCACCGCCGCCTTGCGACTGCGATTCGCCCTATCGCGAGTACAAGCAGGCCGATACACCGCAGACCCAAGCGTTGTTTGACGCCGTCACGCGCAGCGACGAAGGTGCGTTTTCCACCGCGTTGGCGCAGGTGGACCATCCAGGTGACTACGCACTTGAAGGCGTGCCGCTCTTGCATTTCTTGCTGATGCCGCCGCGCAGCTTGCGATCCAAAGACGTCTACTGGAGCATGACGCCCGAGGAGGTCGCGCGCATCCGTGAAGGCTATCAAGCGATTCTGCCGATCCGCATGCGCATGCTGACTGCGTTGCTGGCCACGAAGCCAGCGTTGGATGACGTGACTTACCAATCTCGGCGTCCGCCCTTGCACCTGGCCTTGCTGTACGGCACGCCCGAGATCATGGACCGCTTGTTGGCGGCTGGCGCCAAGCCGGATCAGCGCGGCGACGACAATCGCAAACCGCTGGAATTCCTGTTGAACCGCGATTTTGAATTTGCGGTACGCATGACCTATCTGCCTCGTCTGGTGGGCCGGCAGGATATGACGCGCATGGTCCTGGCCTTGTTCAATGCCGGCGCGACGCGGCCCTTTATGTATGTTGACGAGCCCGCTGACGAGTCCCTGCGCCGTCTTTTCACTGACGAGCAAGGCCGAGTCCGCCCTGCGGCGGATTTTCTGGCCTGGGCGCCTATGGTGGAAATGACCGAGGGCGCGGCACCCTTGCAGGCATTGGCCGCCCGTGGCAGCAAGCCGGCCTACGATGATGGGCTGACCGCGCTGGCGCTTGCGGCGTATGTGGGCAATGCGGGCGCTGTGTCCACGTTGATGGAATTGGGGCCGCGCGAGGTGTCGGCGACCGGCCAGGGCGCAAGCGTCGAGCGTGATGCGTGGCTGGATGCCGCGCAAGCCGCGGTCGAGGGCGGCCACCCCGAGATCGCGTCGCAGCTGCTGCGTGCCGGTATGCCGTTCGCGCAACGCGGGCCGATCACCGAGTCATCGGAATTGATTTTCACCAAGATCGAAACGGCCAGTCGGCCCATCATGAATCTGGCTGCCAAACAGGGTGATGTCGTCACGTTGCAGCGCCTGCTGTCGCTGGGGGCACCGGTGGAAGGCGATCCCGCCGAACAGTATGGCAACACGCCCTTGGCCGATGCGGTGTTGGCGCACAAGCCGGATGCCGTGCGGGTCTTGTTGGCTGCCGGCGCGGACCCGGGCTTGAAACATCAGGGCTATGACCTGAAGTCGGCGTTGGAAATCGCGATTCAAGAAGATGATGCTTCGATGCTGCGCGTGCTGCTGGCCGCGATGACGCCAGACGCCTTGCAGGCGTTGTCGCGCGGGCCCGACCATTCGCCCCTGGCCTGGGTGCTGCGCCAACGCGGCAAGCAGGGCGCTGCGATGTTGCGGCAATTGGTCGATGCGGGATTTGACTTGAAGACGCTGGATGCGGAGGCCATCCGCCAAGCGTTGGAGAACCGCGACGAAGCGACGGCCATGACGTTGATCGATGCCGGCGTGCCGGTCAATCCGCGCACGGTTGCTGCGGCCCCGTCAGGCGAAACGCGCGACGACCGACAGGGCACGCCGCCGCTTTTGCTGGCGGTTGCTCTGCGTCAGAACGCGATCATCGAGAAGTTGCTGGCCAAGGGGGCAGATCCCTTGGCGTTGACGCCGGAAGGAGAGAGCGCGCTGTACTGGCTGATTGCCCGGCAGGACGGCAACGCCATGCTGGAACGCTTGCTGCGCGCTGGCGCGCGCCTGGATGACCCGCGTCTGCCGCAAGCGCCCGCGCCGTATGCCTTGTTGAATGCCGCGGTGGCGTCAGGCGACATGGCGTTGGTGCAGCGCGTGTCGCAGGCCAATGGCCAGCGTGTGTCGGATGCGTGCATGCCCCAGAATGGTGAATTCATCCTGCTGGACAAGCCCGGCTATTTTGCCGAATTGGCGCGGGCAGGATTCACGGGCAAGTCCGTTGCCTGCGTCCACGATGCTGAGCCTTTGCCGCAGCGCATCGTGTCGTTGTTGCTGCATGGACGTCAATTGACGGTGGCGCGCCATGACACGGTGGTGCAGGTGTTGCGTCAATTGAAGACGGCCGGCATGGACCTGGACGCGCCGTTGGGCAAGGGCGATACCGCGTTGAACATGGCGATCACCTTGGGTCGTGCGGACTTGGCCGAGGCGTTGTTGGAAGCAGGCGCCAGTCCGGATTCCGCCGATGCGGCGGGCCGTAGCGCGGCATGGGTCGCGCTGGAGACCGGACAGCCCGGGATGCTGGCGATGCTGGCGCGTCATGATGCACGCTTCGATACCGCCAGCGCGCCCGCCGGGCAATCCTTCCAAGCCACGCTGTCGTGCCAATCAGCGCCCGAATTCGGCCGCGCCTTGCAAGCGGCGGGCGTGGCCGGCATCACGGATTGCGCGCAGCCGGTGGCGTTGCGTGGAGCGGGCGGCAAGGCGGTCAGCAAATCGGCGTCGTCCGGCGGCCTGCCCGGCCACTATTACCTGCGCGGCATGCGCGAAGTGGGCAGCGAGTTGCTGCTGTCTGGCGACGGCAGTTTCGACTATCTGATGAGCTATGGCGCGGTCGATATCGTGGCACGCGGCACCTGGCGCAGCGACGGCAGGCACGTCTATCTGGATTCGCCGCCCATCCAGCCGTACTCGGCCATTGCGGACGTGCGCGCGGACACGCGGCCGGCCCAACCCGGCCAATTGACGGTGCGGGTGTACTACCAGGATCGTCCCGTGAAAGTGGACGTGGCGATGTCGTCGGCCGAAGCCGACTACGCCGGCACGCCACGCCAATCCGAAGGCGCGGACGGCGTCAGCGCGCCGATCGCACCGGGCGCCTTGAAAGCCATGGCCGTCTATGTGCCGCTGCCCGCCGGCGCGCGCTGGCACGATGTGGACATCAGCAAGATCGATGCCGCGACGCGCGCGGTTCGCGTCGATCTGACCTTGCCTGAATCCGCTGCCACCGCGCCATTGCACAAGACACTGGCGTTGCATAAAGACGGCGCATTGGTCGAAGCCAGCAGCGGCCGGGAACTGCGATACGAGAAAGAGTAGCGTTTACAAAAATCAGGCATCCCAGTCATAAGCACATGTGTCCGTTAACCCCGCGCAGGCGCGGGTTTAACAAGGTATCCTCATTAGTTGCCGATACAATTGAACGGCTTGATCGTGCACTCAACAGAAGGAACCAACACATGGCACATACTCTTCCCCCCCTGCCTTACGAACTGGACGCGCTGGCTCCGCATATCTCCAAGGAAACGCTGGAGTTCCACTACGGTAAGCATCACCAGACGTACGTCACGAACCTGAACAACCTGATCCCGGGTACGGAATTCGAAACGCTGTCGCTGGAAGACATCGTGAAGAAGTCCTCGGGTGGCATTTTCAACAACGCCGCTCAGATCTGGAACCACACGTTCTACTGGAACAGCCTGGCTCCCAAGGCCGGTGGCGCACCCTCGGGCAAGCTGGCTGACGCCATCAATGCCAAGTGGGGCAGCTTCGACGCTTTCAAGGAAGCGTTCAACAAGTCGGCAGCCGGCAACTTCGGTTCGGGCTGGACCTGGCTGGTCAAGAAGGCTGACGGTTCGGTCGATATCGTCAACACCAGCAATGCCGCGACGCCGCTGACCACCGCCGACAAGGCGCTGATCACCTGTGATGTCTGGGAACACGCTTACTACATCGACTACCGTAACGCGCGTCCCAAGTATCTGGAGAACTTCTGGGCGCTCGTGAACTGGGAGTTCGCCGCCAAGAACTTTGCCTGATCGGCAAGGCAGGCAGCATCCGCGGTGCGCGCACCGCGGCGCCTGATGAAAAACCCCTCGCATGTCCGAGGGGTTTTTCTTTTTTTGTTCAGGAAAAATTCAGTTTTCGTCGCCCTGTCGATTGTCGAATTCATTGCGGCGAAATAACAAGAAAACATCCTTTTCTTTAGGGTTATCCCTAGATTTCCCTCCCGCTATTGTTGCCATCGGTCTGAGACTGACCCACGGGGCCAACGACTGCGGCTTGCCCGCCATAAACCGGGGTAACTATAGGGAAGAGGGAAGCATGTTGCGGTTATTTTCGGGCTTGCGGATTGGAGCGCGCCTGTCGGGCGCGTTTTTGCTGGTTGCAGTGATCGGCGGTGCGATCGGGACCTTTGGCGTGTGGGGGTTGTCACGCATCAATGAAATGAACGACCGGTTGTACGACACCGAGCTGCGCGGCATTTCGGATTTGAAAGAAGCCAATATCAATCTGATCTACGCGGGCCGTGCCCGCAGCGGCTATCTGGCTGCCACCAGCGATCAGGAGCGTCAGGCGCTCAAGAAGCAGTTTGACGACGCCGTCAAGAACATGGACGCCCTGCGCGAGAAGGCTGCCGCCAATTTCCATGAGGAAGAAGGCAAGCGCCTGCTGGCGCAATTCGCGGAAACGGAGCAGGTCTGGAAGCGCGAGTCCGCTGCGTTCTTTGCCGCAGCGCAGTCGCAGTCGCTGACGCAGACGGATCCGCGCGTGGCTGAAATCGAAAAACGGGTGATTGTCTCGTCGCAAAAGCTGGATGATTTGATGACCAATCTGGCGGTGGGCAAGGAGAAGGTCGCCGCGCAGTCCGTGCAGGAAGGCACCGATCTGTATGGCACGATGCGCGCGGTGATGATTGCGCTGGCCGTGGCGGGTGTCGCCATTGGCATGCTGCTCGGGTGGCTGGTCACGCGCGGCATCGTGCGTCCGCTGGAGCAGGCCGTCAAGGCGGCTCGGCAGGTCGCCGCTGGTGATTTGACGACCAATATTCAGGTTTCCACCCGTGATGAGACGGGCGATCTGATGGGCGCGCTCAAGGCCATGAATGAAAGCCTGGCCCGCATCGTCGCGGACGTGCGCGATGGCTGCGAGAGCATCGCCTCGGCCTCGTCGCAGATCGCGCAAGGCAACTCCGACCTGTCGCAGCGCACGGAAGAACAGGCCTCGTCGCTGGAAGAGACCGCGGCGTCGATGGAAGAGCTGACCAGCACCGTGCAGCAAAACGCCAACAACGCCAGCGAGGCCGATCGCCTGGTCAGCCAGGCGTCCAGCGTCGCGGTGCGGGGCGGAGAAGTGGTTGAAGGTGTGGTGCAGACCATGAGCGCCATTGCCGATAGTTCGCGCCGCATCGCCGACATCACGGGCGTGATTGACGGCATTGCATTCCAGACCAACATCCTGGCGCTCAATGCCGCCGTGGAAGCGGCGCGCGCGGGGGAGCAGGGCCGTGGTTTTGCCGTGGTCGCGGGTGAAGTCCGGACGCTGGCGCAACGCTCGGCCGTTGCTGCCAAGGAAATCAAGGCCTTGATCGATGAATCGGCCGCGCGAGTCGAAGGGGGCACGCGCCAGGTCGACGAAGCGGGCCGCACCATGCGCGACGTGGTCGACAGTGTGCGCCAAGTGGCCGTCTTGGTGCGCGAGATCGCCAGCGCGTCCGAAGAGCAATCCTCGGGCATCGGCCAGGTCAATCAGGCCGTGGCGCAGATGGACACCGTGACGCAGCAGAACGCCGCGCTGGTCGAAGAGGCCGCCGCGGCTGCCGGCAGCATGCAGGAACAGGCTTCTCGCTTGGCGCAGGAAGTGCGCCGCTTCAAGGTCGAGGCGGGAGCGGGTTCGGCGCGCGATGCACAGACAAGGCTTGTGCAGGCCGTATCCGTCGCGCCGCGCAAGACCGTGGCGCCTCCAGCGCGCCGTGCGCTGGCCCAAGCGTCGGATGACGACTGGTCCACGTTTTAAGCGGGCAGTCTTGTGGGCTGCTGGTCAGCTTGGAGTGGTAAGGTTAGCCACTTCCCGCCGCTATCTCGCAGCCCATGAGCCTGAGTGATTCTTTCCGCCGAACCGCCACAGGCGTGCGCCGGCTGATGCGCCGAAAGGTGCGCCAGATCAACCGCCTGTCGCGCAAGAGCCTGCAAATGGCCTTGCTGTTGGGCGGCGCCGGCCTGGTGGCCCTGATGTCGCTGGGCTTTGCCTATCTGGCCGACAAGGCGCTGGACTGGAATCGCGAATGGGTCGGCCACAACGGCTGGCTGGCCTTGGTGGTGTTGCCATTCAGCCTGGCGGCCTTGCGTTGGCTGACGCTGCGATTCGCGCCCAATGCGTCGGGCAGCGGCATTCCCCAAGTCATCGGCGCATTGTCATTGCCTCCCGGTCCCAGCCAGAGCAGCCTGGTGTCGCTGGTCCAGGCGCTATGGAAAGTGCCGCTTGCGTTTCTGGGCATGCTGGCTGGTGCATCGATTGGCCGTGAAGGGCCGTCGGTGCAGGTCGGGGCCGCACTCATGCTGGCCTGGGGCGACTTCTGGAAACGGCGTGGCGTGCAGCTGCGCGGCTTTCATGCCAACGAACTGATCGCCGCAGGCGCGGCGGGCGGGTTGGCCGCCGCCTTCAATGCGCCGCTGGCCGGCGTCATCTTCGCCATCGAGGAACTGGGCCGTGGCACCGTGCTGCGATGGCAGCGGCTGGTGCTGATCGGCGTGCTGGCGGCAGGCTTCCTGGTTGTGGCCGTGCAAGGCAACAACCCATACTTCGGCGTCTTCGGCGGCGCCCCGCTGACACAGGGCATGGTGATGTGGGTTGTCATCTGCGGCGCGCTCAATGGCGCGCTGGGCGGCATTTTCGCGCGGCTGCTGGGCAAGGGGGCGGCCGGTTCCGCGCCGGCGGCCTGGCGTGCCTGGATCCGCGCGCATCCTATCTGGACTGCCTTCATCATGGGTTTGGTCCTGGCCGTGATCGGCCTGTGCACGGCGGGCAGCGTCTATGGCACGGGCTACGGCGTGGCGGCGAACCTGCTGTCGGGCCATGACACCGCGCCTGCTGGTTTCGGGCTGGCCAAGATGGCGGCTACCGTCGCTTCCTATTGGGCGGGCATTCCTGGCGGCATTTTCACGCCGGCCCTGACGACGGGCGCCGGCATCGGCCAGCACATCTGGCAGTTGGCGGGCGAGGGCGTCGACCAGCGCGTGCTGGTGCTGGTGTCGATGGCGGCATTCCTGGCCGCGGCCACGCAGGCGCCGCTGACGGCCAGCGTGGTGGTCATGGAAATGACGGGCAGCCAGCCCATGCTGTTCTGGTTGCTGGTGGGATCATTGCTGGCGTCCGGCGTGTCGCGCCAATTCTGCCCGCAGCCGTTCTACCATCTGGCCGCCGGACGCTTTCGTCGCCAGGCAATTGTGGAAGCCGGGCGCGCGGCAAAATCGGAAGCAGGGGCTGCTGGCGCCAAGCCGCCCGTGGCCTGATTGCCATGCACGAGAATGGTGCGTGCCGCGCCCTATCAGGGTGAACACCTACTGGACACTGTCCGTGTGGCGGACATGATCGCCTTGCACCAACTTGGCGCGAAAAGCGCTGCGTTAACATCGACCGATCCCGTTTTTCTCACTTCACTCCGAGCTTCTCATGACCGTGAATGCCTTTATTTGTGATGCGATCCGCACTCCCTTCGGCCGCTACGGCGGCGCGCTGGCCAGCGTGCGCCCTGACGATCTGGCTGCCGTCGCCATCAAGGCCCTGGTAGCGCGCAATCCTGGCGTACGCTGGGAAGAACTGGACGACGCAATCATGGGTTGCGCAAACCAGGCTGGGGAAGACAACCGCAACGTCGCGCGCATGGCGACGCTGCTGGCAGGTTTGCCGATTGAAGTGCCCGGCGCCACCGTCAACCGTCTGTGCGGTTCGGGCCTGGACGCCATCGGCACCGCCGCCCGCGCCATCCGCGCCGGCGAAGCCGGGCTGATGCTGGCCGGCGGCGTTGAAAGCATGAGCCGCGCCCCGTTCGTGATGGGCAAGGCCGACAGCGCGTTTTCGCGCAGCGCCGCCATCTATGACACGACGATCGGCTGGCGCTTCATCAATAAGCTGATGAAGGCGAAGTACGGCGTGGACTCGATGCCCGAGACGGCCGAGAACGTCGCCGACGATTTCAAGATCAGCCGTGAAGACCAGGACTTGTTCGCGCTGGCCAGCCAGCAGAAGACGGCCCGTGCTCAAAAAGAAGGCGTGTTCGACGCCGAGATCGTGCCGGTGTCGATCGCCCAGAAAAAGGGCGATGCCATCATCGTCGACAAGGACGAGCACCCGCGTGAAACCAGCTTGGAATCACTGGCCAAGCTGAAGGGCGTGGTCCGTGAAGGCGGTACCGTCACGGCCGGCAACGCCTCGGGCGTGAACGACGGCGCTGCCGCGCTGCTGCTCGCCGACGAAAAGGCTGCTGCCCGTCACGGCCTGACCCCGCGCGCCCGTGTGGTTGGCATGGCCACTGCCGGCGTTGCGCCGCGCATCATGGGCATCGGCCCGGCGCCCGCCACGCTGAAGGTGTTGGCCCAAACCGGCCTGACCCTCGACCAGATGGATGTGATTGAACTGAACGAAGCGTTCGCCGCCCAGGGCTTGGCCGTGATGCGCCAGTTGGGCCTTGCCGACAACGACCCGCGCGTGAACCCCAACGGCGGCGCGATCGCCCTGGGCCATCCGCTGGGCGCCAGTGGCGCGCGTCTGGCCACCACCGCGATCAACCAACTGCACCGCACCGGCGGCCGCTATGCGCTGTGCACGATGTGCATCGGCGTGGGGCAGGGCATTGCGATGATCATCGAGCGCGTCTGACGCCCGAGTGTTGTTTTTTTCCCGCTGCCCATTCAGAGCGGGAATGAAAAGGGAGCCCTTCGGGGCTCCCTTGTCGTATCTGGAGGGGGCGCTGGCGCCCCTGAGCGTGCCGCTCAGGGCAGGCCGTCGATTTTTCGCCCGGCCTTGATGCCGTGCTCGTCAAACCAGCCTTGGGCCATTTCCAGCGCATAGCGCACGGGCTTCTTCGCGCAGTGCGGATCTTCGGTTTGTGGCGCCATGTCGTCAATGTTGACGATCGTGCCGTCGTCGGCGATAAAGGCGATCGAGAGCGGCAGAATCGTGTTGCGCATCCAGAAACATTGCACGTCGGGCTGTTCAAACACAAACAGCATGCCGTCGTTGCCCGGAAGCTCTTTGCGGAACATGAGGCCGTCGCGCCGTGTGGCTTCCGTGTTGGCGACTTCTGCGCGGATAATATGGATGCCTGCCGAAAGCTGAGTGGTGGGCAGCGGCGCCTGCGGGCCGGTCTGCGCCTGAGCACCGGCGCTCAAGGTGAGCGCTGCGGCGGCCAATGCCGCGGATAGAGCTTTCAATGGCGCTGATTTAAAGAACGCTGTCTTGAACAACGTGCGACTGACAGGGAACAACACAGCATTCTTCAGCATGGCCTGACTTGGTAATAGAGAAATAACAAGGCGGGGCTCGAAAGCCCCGCCTGAATTAATGGCGCAACCTTACCGTTGCACTTTAAGGGTAACACTCAGGCAGCAGTAATATTAAGCGCCTGTTTTCCTTTGGGCCCCTGGATAATTTCAAAGGCTACTTTCTGGCCTTCTTTCAGGGTTTTAAAACCATTCATCTGGATGGACGAAAAATGGGCGAACAGATCTTCACCGCCGTCGTCGGGCGTAATGAAGCCAAACCCTTTTGCATCGTTGAACCATTTGACGGTGCCCGTCGATTTGGGATTGTCCCCTTGGACGGCGGTTGCGGTCGTATCAGACATGCGGACTGCCTCATTGAATCGTATGTTGACAGAAGGGCATCGCGGTCAAGACCCCTGTCCCCCCTCCGGCTTCCTGGCAGATTTTCGATGAGTTGAAAACCCCAGAATGCGCTGATAATGCTCTGCTTTTCTTCGTGTCGTCAAGTATGGAAACTACGTATTTCTGCGTGTAATTTTGCGTAAGTTACACGTTAGGCGTCCCCAGTTTAAATAGAATAGCCGCCCTATGAGTTCTACCTTGGATACCCAGCATGATTTGGCCGTCGAGAAGGCACCGGCACGCGCCGCGCCGCCTCCGATGTACCAGGTCTTGTTGCTCAATGACGACTACACGCCGATGGAGTTCGTCGTGAAAGTCCTGCAAAAATTCTTCAATAAGAACCACGAAGAGGCAACGCGGATCATGTTGCAAGTGCATCACGAAGGGCGTGGAGTATGCGGGGTGTATCCCCGCGACCTCGCCGCGACCCGCATCGCGCAAGTGGGGCAGTATGCCCGGGCACGCCAGCATCCGCTGCAATGCGTGATGGAACCGGTTTAATACTAAGAATGAAGGCGCCGCCAGGGATGGCGGCGTTCTGCTGTCCGGCATTTGCTTGGCAGTAGTATCCGCGCACCGGGAAGCGCGCGGGTAGGTTGGTCGGCAGCTCCGCCGCAAAGGAGCATTGAATTTGAGTAGGCGGAGGGGTTTGCCGTGAGCGGAAAGATCAGCAAGACTTGGCTGGCGGTTGCTGGCGTTGCGGTATTGGCTGGGGCCATCGGCGTGGGCTGGTGGATGGGCAAGGACAGGCAAACGGTCAATCCGACGCCGCCTCCCGCAGTAACGGCTCAAGCAACCGGCACGGCCGCACCTGCCGCACCGGATGCCAAGCCCGCGCTGCCCGCCAGCGCGACGGTCGGCGCCGCCGATCCTTTCGCGGCACTGACCTGCCAGCCGCGTCAATACAACGACGCGCTGTCGCTATCCATCACCTTCACGCAACCGGTGGACGCCAAGGCGAACCTGGAGAGCTTCCTCCAGGTGACCGATGTTGGTGCGATCTCCGGCAAGGCAGACGAAGATACCGAATCCAGCGCCGCGCCGGGCAGCCAGCCCGCCTCGGTGAAGGCAGGCGATTCCGCTCCCAAGGGCAAGATCGTCAAGGGCAGCTGGGTCGTCGGCGATAACCCGCGCATGGTGTATTTCCCCTACGTTCAACCGCAACGCAAGTACGCGATCCTGGTGCGCTCGGGTCTGCCCGGCGTAGGCGACAAGGTGGTGCTGGCTGAAACCTCGAATTGCGAGGTGAGCACCCAGGCGATGCCGCCGTCGTTCTATTTCGCCAGCCGTGGCGTCGTGCTGCCGGCAGGTCAGAACGGGGGGCTGCCCGTGGCTACGGTCAACGTGCCCGAAGTCGATGTGCAGTTCCTGCGCGTGGCGCCGGATCGTGTCCCGGAACTGTTTGAAACCGTCCTGGGCATTGGCCGCAACACGGCTGCCGAGTCCGACGAGGACGACGACGGCGGCCGCTACGACGAATCGGACTGGCGCTACTCCGACAACCGCAGCCTGAAGGGCTCGGTCAGCAACTGGGATCTGGACCGCTTGAATTCGCTGACCACCAGCGTCTATCAAGGCCGCTTCATCACCGATGACAAACCCAACCGCCGCCATGTGACGTTCCTGCCCGTTGAAGGCGTGAAGGAACTGCAAGAGCCCGGCATCTACGTTGCGGTGATGAGCCAGCCCGGCCGTTTCCGCTATGAGTACCAGGTGACGTATTTCTACGTCAGCGATATCGGTTTGCACGCGCGCCGCTACAGCGACCGCATTGAAGCCTATTCGGTGTCGCTCAAGAGCGGCCAGGCGATTTCGGGCGCAATGTTCGAACTGGTGGACGGCGGAGGCAAGACGCTGGCCAAGGCCGCAGCCGACGCGCAAGGCCATGTATTGTTTGAAGGCAGCTTCACGAACGCCCGCGTCATCCGCGCATCGCGTGACAAGGAAATGACCGTCTTGGCACTGGCCGAGCCGGCGTTGGATCTGTCCGAGTTCGACACGGGCGGCCATGTTTCCCGCCCGAACAACCTGTTCGTTTACGCCGGCCGCAATCTTTATCGTCCGGGCGAAACCTTCAACGTGTCGGTGCTGCCGCGTGACTTGGACGGCCGTGTGCTGGCCCCGTCGCCGCTTACGGCCACGATCAAGCGTCCTGATGGCCGCGTGGTGCAGACGACGTTGTGGCAGCCCAAGAAGGATCTGCCGGGCTATGTCGAGCGCGCCATTGATCTGCCGCCGGACGCCCAGACGGGTTCGTGGATGTTGGAGTTGCGTGTCGATCCCGCCTCGAAATCGCCGGATGCCTCGTGGAAGTTCCAGGTTGAGGAATTCCTGCCCGAACGCATGAAGATGACGCTGACGTCCGAGCAGGACACGCTGTCCGTGGGCGACGATCTGACCGTGGATGTGCAGGGCGACTATCTGTATGGCGCACCCGCTGCCGGCAACCGGCTGCTGTCCACGTTCCAGGTCAAGCGCGACCGCTTTGCCCTGGCTCAGCAATGGCCGGGCTTCATCTTCGGAGACGTGGCTGATGATTCGCGCCGCATGTTCGGAGAACTGCCTGAAGCGGCGCTGGATGACAAGGGCTATGCACAGTTGGAAGTGCCTTCAAGCACGGCCGGCACGCATTCACCCATGAAAATTCGGGTGTCCGCCAGCCTGCTGGAATCGGGCGGCCGCCCGGTGGTGCGTTCCATCGAGCGCAGCGTCTGGCCTGCTGACAAACTGATTGGCGTGCGTCCCGACTTTGACAGCGACGTCGCGCGTGAAGGCAAGCCGGCCACGTTTGAAGTGATCCGCGCGAACGCGCAAGGCAAGATCGAACCGCTGGCTCAGGCACAAGTGCGCCTGTACCGTGAGGAACGTCAGTACTACTGGCGCTTTGACGACCAGCGTGGCTGGAATAGCGGCTATACCGAAACAGACGAACTGGTCGACTCGCGTGAAATCGCGTTGAAGGACCGTACTCAGCTGACCGTGCCGCTCAAGTGGGGCCGTTATCGCCTGGAAATCGCGGATCCGGAAACGGGTGAAACCCTGCGCTATCGCTTCTATGCAGGCTGGAACGCACAGGACGCGGACGCGATGGGCAATCGCCCCGATCGCGTGCAGATGAAGCTGGAAGGCGCACCGGTCAAGCCCGGCGACACCGTCAAGCTGACCCTGACGCCGCCGCATGACGGCCAGGCGCTGATCACCGTTGAAGGTGATCGCATGTTGTGGTCGACGTGGGTGGCCGTGAAGGCGACGGGCACGCAAGTCGAGATCCCCATCAACAAGGATTGGAAGCGTCACGACCTGTACGTGGCCGCGGCGGTGTTCCGCCCGGGCAGCGAAGGGGACCGCGTGACGCCGGCGCGCGCACTGGGCTTGACGTTCCTGCCGATCGCCAGCGGTGATCGCAAGCTGGACGTCAAACTGACGGCGCCTGCCAAGACCGAACCCGAAACCAAGACGACCGTGCGCGTCAAGGTGGATGGCGCGCAGGGCAAGCAAGCCACGGTGACGTTGTCGGCCGTGGATGTGGGCATCCTGAACATCAACCAGTACAAGACGCCCGACCCGTTGGACTTCTTCTTTGGCAAGCACCGCTACGCGCCCGAATTGCTGGACATGTACGGCAAGCTGATTGAGAAGATGGACGGCACCAAGGGCAAGCTGAAGTGGGGCGGCGACGCCGCCATGCGCGGCGACAGCAAGAGCCTGCCCAAGAAGGTCAAGCTGGTCGACCTGTTCTCGGGTCCGGTGACGCTGAACGCGCAGGGCGAAGCGGACATTCCGCTGGACCTGCCCGACTTCAACGGCACGCTGCGCCTGATGGCCGTGGCCTTCACGCCGGACAACTACGGCAGCACCGACGCCGAAATGGTCGTGGCGGCGCCGATCGTGGCCGAGCTGAATACGCCGCGCTTCGTCACCCCGGGCGACCAGGCGGCGATTGCGCTGGACGTGACCAACCTGAGCGGCGCCGAGCAAAAGGTGACGATCAAACTCGAGGCGCTGGATCCGTTGGCGATTCCTGATGGCGTGCGTACCGTGACGCTCAAGGACAAGCAACGCATGACGCTGCGCTTTAACGCCACCACCACCGGCTCGTACGGCCTGGGCCTGATCCGCCTGACGGTTGACGGGCAGGGCGGTGCCAAGCCCGTGCACATCGTGCGCGAGTCGGTGTTGCAGGTGCAGCCGGCGTATGCGGGCGAACGCCAAGTGCGCCGCGTGCGCCTGAATCCGGGCGAAACGAACGTGCCGCAAGCGTCGTGGGTGTCTGGCTACTATCCTGATTCGGCCACCATCAGCATGACCGTGTCGAATCGGCCGCCGATCAACGTCAACCGCCTGGTACAGGGCCTGCTGACGTATCCCTATGGCTGCACCGAGCAAACCATCAGCTCGGCATTGCCGTGGGTCATGATTGACGACGCCACCGCCAAGCAGTTCGGCTTGAAGCCTCACTCGCAAGCGGAACGCGCGGCCAAGGTGGCTGGCGCGGTCGGACGCTTGTCGGGCATGCGTAACGCCGTGGGTTCCTATAACTTGTGGAGCGGTTCGACTTCGCGCGATGTGTGGCTGACGGCCTATGCCGTGGGCTTCCTGCAAGATGCGCGCGACAAGGGCTTTGAAGTGCCCGAGGCCGCGCTGGACCGTTCGCGCCAGTGGCTGCTGGAGCAAGTGCAGCAGACCGCCAACGGCTTTGGCGTGTGGTCGGCCAATCTGCGCCGCAATGTCGAAGCCGGCCGCATCGACGGCAGCGACGCCAACGTCCTGCGTGAAGACCATCGCCGCTTTGCCGGCCTGGCCACCGCCGCGCTGGCACTGGCGCGCGACAAGAAGGCGCCGCTGTCCACCGTGCGTCAGCTGTTCGACAACTACCAGGAGCGCGCGCGCTCGCCGTTGCCGCTGATCCAGCTGGCGGCTGCATTCAAGCTGATGGGCGACGAAGGGCGCATGAAGTCCGCGCTGGACGCCGCCATGACGCGCGAATATGGCTTCCCGCGCCGCAACTACAACGCCGTCTATGACGAATGGCTGGGCGACTACGGCAGCAGCGTGCGTGACTATGCGCTGGGCTATGCCGTGGCGAACCAGTACGGCCTGAAGCATGAACGCCTGGACAACATGCTGACGCAGCTGACCTCGCGCCTGGGCAATCGCTCGTATCTGTCCACACAGGAACAAATGTCCCTGCTGCTGGCAGCCCGCACGATTGGCGGCGACAAGGGCACGCCGTGGGAAGCCGCGCTGACCATCGGCGGCAAGGCCAAGCCGCTTGACGGCGGCACGAGTGATCAGATGGTGTCGCTGTCGGCGGCCGATCTGGCCAATACGCAACTGGTCAACACGGGTTCGCAGTCGTTGTTTGTCGAATATGACATCCAAGGCAGCCCGATGGTCGCGCCCAAGCCGCGCAACGATGTCATCCAGCTCAAGCGCGGTTGGTACCGCCCGGACGGCCGTCCGTGGGATGGTGGCACCTTGCAGACGGGCGACATGATGGTGGTGTGGGTGCAGGCCAGCGCCAACCAGAACATTCCTGATGCCTTGATCGAGGACCGCGTGCCGGCAGGCTTTGAAGTCGAGAACCTGAACCTGTCGCAAAGCCCCGAGATGCAGGAATGGACGATTGGCGGACGCCGCGTGGCCGAAGCCATGTCGGACTCCAACATCAAGCATCGCGAGTTCCGCGACGACCGTTACGTGGCCGCCGTGTCTCTGGGCCGTGGCAAGGTGGACGTGTTCTATCTGGTGCGTGTCGTGACGCCGGGCCGCTACGCGGTGCCGTCGACGGTGGCCGAGGATATGTATCGTCCCGAAATCCGCGGCGTGGGTGAGCAATGGAGCACGGTCGAAATCCGCGATCGCGGCGCCAAGCGTCCTTGACCGCCGCCGCCACCCCCGTGACGGGCGCACAGCGCGCCCGTCGCTGGCGGCGGCGCGGCATCATCGCGGCCAGCGTGTTGTTTGCGCTGGCCGCGTTGTTATTCGTGCTGGACCGCCTGTATCCGCTTCCCGCCATCGACTCGGGCGGAGCGGCCGTCGTCGTTGCCGCCGACGGCACGCCGTTGCGCAACTATCCCAGCCGTGATGGCATCTGGCGCTATCCGGTCAAGCCAAGCCAGGTATCCCCGCATTATCTGGATACGCTGCTGACCTACGAGGACCGCTGGTTCTATTGGCACCCCGGAGTGAATCCCGTGTCGCTCGTGCGCGCGGGTTGGCAATGGGCCACCAACCGCCGCATTGTGTCGGGCGGGTCCACGTTGACCATGCAGGTGGCCCGGCTGATCGACCCGCAACTGGCCGGCAAGCCGTCGCGGTCGATGTCCGCAAAATTGCGACAAGCCTGGCGTGCTGTGCAGCTGGAAATGCACTACAGCAAGGATGAGATCCTGTCCCTGTACCTGACCCATGCGCCGATGGGCGGCATCGTGGAGGGCGTGGAAATGGGATCGCGCCTGTGGCTGGGCAAGCCCGCCCGCGACTTGGGGCCAGCTGAGGCCGCCATGCTGACCGCCTTGCCCCAGGCACCTTCGCGCTTGCGTCCCGACCGCCATCCCGAAGCGGCGCAAGCCGCCCGCGACAAGGTGCTGGACCGCATGGCCGAGTTGGGCCGTTGGACACCGGAAGACGTCGCCGATGCCAAGATCGAAAACGTGATTGCACCGCCGCTGCGGGCGCGCTGGCTGGCGCCGCTGGCAGCGCAACGCTTGTTGCAGGAAGCGGGCGGAAAATCCGTCGCGCGCCGGCCGGGGCAGCGCCCGCCGCTGGTTACGTCCACCCTGGACGCCGATATGCAGGCGTCGGTGGAGCGCATGTTGCTGGATCGGGTGGACGGCTTGCCGCCCAAGGTGTCGATGGCGGTGTTGGTCATGGACAACGATACGCTGGAGGTCAAGGCCTACGCCGGATCCGCCGATTTTTCCGACGATACCCGTTACGCCCATGTGGATATGGTGCGCGGCGTGCGTTCGCCGGGTTCTACTCTGAAGCCGTTTTTGTATGCACAGGCGCTGGACGAAGGCCTGATCCATTCCGAAAGCCTGCTGATCGACGCGCCCATGTCGTTCGGGGGGTATGCGCCGGGCAATTTCCAGGCGTCGTTTTCGGGGCCGGTCAGTGTGGCGCAGGCATTGCAACGGTCGCTGAATGTGCCTGCGGTGGACCTGCTGGACCGCGTTGGGCCCGTCAGTTTTGCCTCGGTTATGCTGGCTGGCGGCGTCCGGTTACGTTTGCCCGCGGGTGCCGAACCAAATTTGAGCTTGATTTTGGGCGGGGGTGGCACCACATTGGAAGAACTGGTCGGCGCTTATCGGGCGTTGGCCCGGGACGGGATCTCCGGCCGGCCGCGTTTACGTGCGGAGCAGCCCAAGATTGAGTCCCGTATGATGAGCGCGGGAGCCGCCTGGATTGTCCGCGATATTCTGGAAGGTGGCGGGCATCCCGACCGGCCGTTTTATCAGTCGGGCAGTCCGGCGCGGCGGCTGGCCTGGAAGACCGGAACCAGCTTCGGATTCCGGGATGCCTGGGCGATTGGAGTGACCGACAGGTGGACGCTTGGCGTCTGGGTCGGCCGCCCCGATGGCACACCGAACCCCGGATTTTTCGGGGCGAATGTGGCAGCGCCCCTGTTGCAGGATATTGTGGCGGCGTTGCCGGAAGGCGCGCAGCAGGTCCGTAGCCGGCCCGAAACGGTGCAGGCGGCCGTGACATGCTGGCCATTGGGTTACCGGTTGGGCAGCGGGCCGACGGGGGAATGCCCCGAACAGCGCGCGGCCTGGCTGCTGAACGAAACGGCGCCGCCGTCTTTTGCCGGCTATGCCGACGCCACGCAAGGGCCGTTGCGCTTGGGTGGCGTGGCGAACGGTTCGGTGTTGCGGCCCGTGCCTGGCAGCAGGCAGGTGGCAGTGGATGTGGAAGTGCAGGGCGCCGAAGGCGAAGTATGGTGGATGCTTGATGGGCGCGTGGTGAATCACGGCGCGTCAGGTCATCCGTTTAAATTAGTGCTGGCGCAAGACGGCCGGTATACGCTTACCGTCATGGACACACAAGGCCGTCACGACAGAGTGGTTTTTGAAATCTCTGGCGTTACGCCATGATCGGCATAGAATATGAATCGTGTATTTGACCGCTTCGATGCAATACGGAGGAAGCGTGATTTCTCAAGAGCTTGAAGTTAGCCTGCATATGGCTTTCGTCGAGGCCCGTTCGGCCCGGCACGAATTTATTACCGTCGAGCACCTGCTGTTGGCACTGCTCGATAACGCTTCGGCAGTCGAGGTTCTGCGCGCTTGCGCGGCGAACCTGGACGATTTGCGCCGCAACCTGCGCCAGTTCGTCTCGGAGAACACGCCCGTGATCCCCAGCGGCGCCGAGGTCGACACGCAGCCGACGCTGGGCTTCCAGCGCGTGATTCAACGCGCGATCATGCATGTTTCCGCAGGTGGCACCGGTAAGAAACCGGTCACAGGCGCAAACGTGCTGGTGGCCATTTTCGGCGAAAAGGATTCTCACGCTGTGTACTACCTGCAACAGCAGGGCGTGACACGGCTGGATGTGGTCAATTTCCTGTCGCATGGCATTACCAAACAGCCCCAGGTGGAGTCCGCCGCCGTGCAGAAAGAGCAGCAGACCAATGGTGAAGAGCAGGGCGAATCGCGTCAGTCTCCGCTGGATCAGTACGCGACCGACCTGAACGCCGCCGCGCTGGCGGGCCGCATCGATCCCCTGATCGGACGCGAGCACGAAGTCGAGCGCGTCATCCAGGTGTTGTGCCGCCGCCGCAAGAACAACCCGTTGCTGGTCGGCGAGGCCGGGGTGGGCAAGACCGCCATCGCCGAAGGCCTGGCCTGGCGCATCACGCGCGGCGAAGTGCCGGAAATCCTGCAAGCGGCCCAGGTCTTTTCGCTGGACATGGGCGCACTGCTGGCCGGCACCAAGTATCGCGGCGATTTTGAACAGCGTCTGAAGGGCGTGCTCAAGCAAATTCGCGGTAATCCCGATGCCATCCTGTTCATCGATGAAATCCACACGCTGATCGGGGCCGGTTCGGCCTCCGGCGGTACGCTGGATGCGTCCAATCTGCTGAAGCCGGCTCTGTCTTCCGGGCAGCTCAAGTGTATTGGCGCCACCACGTATACGGAATACCGTGGCGTCTTTGAAAAGGATCACGCGCTGTCGCGCCGGTTCCAGAAGATTGACGTGCCGGAGCCCAGCGTCGAGCAGACCGTGCAGATCCTGCGTGGGCTGAAGAGCCGCTTTGAAGAACACCATAGCGTCCGTTATTCGGCTGCGGCCCTGTCGGCTGCCGCGGAACTGTCGGCCCGCTTCATCAATGACCGTCATCTGCCTGACAAGGCGATCGACGTGATCGACGAGGCCGGTGCCGCCCAGCGGCTGCTGCCGCGTTCGCGCCAGAAGAAAGTGATTGGCAAGGTGGACATCGAGAACATCGTGTCCAAGATCGCGCGCATTCCGCCGCAATCGGTGTCCAACGACGACCGCAGCAAGCTGGCCACGCTGGACCGCGACCTTAAAACGGTCGTCTTCGGCCAGGACGGCGCGATTGACGCGCTGGCCGCCGCCATCAAGATGGCGCGGTCGGGTCTGGGTAAGCCGGAAAAGCCGATTGGCGCCTTCCTGTTGTCTGGCCCCACCGGTGTGGGCAAGACCGAAGTGGCGCGTCAACTGGCCTTCACGCTGGGCGTCGAGCTGCTGCGTTTCGATATGTCGGAATACATGGAACGCCATGCGGTGTCGCGCCTGATCGGTGCGCCTCCGGGCTATGTCGGATTCGACCAGGGCGGTCTGTTGACCGAAGCCATCACGAAGCAGCCGCATTGCGTGTTGCTGCTGGATGAAATCGAAAAGGCGCACCCGGATGTATTCAACATCCTGCTCCAGGTCATGGACCACGGCACGCTGACCGACAACAACGGCCGCAAGGCGGACTTCCGTAACGTCATCCTCATCATGACGACGAACGCGGGCGCCGAAACCTTGAACCGTCCGTCGATCGGTTTTGCCAATTCGCGGATGCTGGGCGACGAAATGGCGGAAATCCGCCGTATGTTCACGCCTGAATTCCGTAACCGTCTTGATGCGATCATTCCGTTCGCCGCGTTGGACCGCGAGGTCATCCTGCGCGTGGTGGACAAGTTCCTCATGCAACTGGAAGACCAGCTGCATGAGCGCCGCGTGGAAGCCGTATTCACGACGCGACTGCGCGAACACCTAGCCAAGGAGGGGTTCGACCCGCTCATGGGCGCACGTCCCATGCAACGTCTTATCCAGGACACCATCCGCCGCGCGCTAGCCGACGAGCTGCTGTTCGGCAAGTTGGTTGATGGCGGATCGGTCACGGTAGACCTGGATGATGCGGGCAAGGTGACGCTGGACTTCGACGACAGCGGCAAGCCGCCTTCGTCGGATGCGCCGGATAAGCAGGAAGTCGAACTGATCGATTGATGACCGCGGAACGCCAGCCGCTGATTGAGTGCGAACATTGCGCAAGCGTTTATCGCCGATATCAGCTTGAACCTGGCGAGACCGCCAATTGCGCCCGCTGCGGAGCCATACTCTGGCGCTACAGCGGGCTTACTTTGTCCAATTGGCTGGCCCTCGCCATCTCTGCCCTGATTGTCTTCGGGGTGGCCAACGCCTATCCGGTCGCTTCGATGTCCGTGCAGGGCATGGTGCAAGAAGCCTCCTTGCTGGACGCCATATCCATTACCTGGCGCCAAGGCCATTGGGTCGTCGCCGTCATGACGGGGCTGGCCGGCTTTGCGCTGCCGCTGATGCAGCTGCTCGTGCTGCTATGGGTGCTGGGCCCGCTGTCACAAGGCCGGGAACCGGTGGCGTTTCGCGGCGCCATGCGTTTGCTGGGCGCGTTGCGGCCGTGGTGCATGGTGCCCGTGTTCCTGCTGGGCGTGCTGGTGGCGGTGGTGAAGCTGGCCGGCATGGCCGCGGTGCTGCCCGGCATTGGGCTAGGCGCCTTTGGCGTGCTGACCATCTTCCTGACGATACTTGGGCGCTTGTCGCCGCACGTGCTGTGGCGCTATGCGGAAACCGTCAACGTGGTGCCCGTGCACGTGCCGGAAAGCGGGCCCGATACCGTTCTGGCCGGCTGCCATGTGTGCGGCCAGGTGCAGGCCCTGCCGCGTGACGCGGATCCTGAAGAAGAACACCATTGCGTGCGCTGCGAAGCCGTGGTGCATTACCGCAAGCCGGATCACCTGGCCCGCACTTGGGCGCTGCTGCTGGCGGCGGTGGTGTTTTATATTCCCGCCAACGTGCTGCCGGTCATGCAAGTCAGTTCGGTGCTGGGCGATAGCGCCCATACCATTCTGGGCGGAGTGGTCGAGCTCTGGCAGATGGGTTCGTGGGACATTGCGCTGATCGTCTTCATCGCCAGCGTGGCCGTGCCGCTGACCAAGCTGTTGGCATTGATTCTGCTGCTGTTGACCGAGCAGTGGCGCAGCACGACCAATTTGCGTCCCCGCACCCGCCTGTATCAAATGGTGGAGTTCATTGGCCAATGGTCCATGCTGGATGTTTTTGTCGTTATATTGCTGGCGGCGCTGGCCGATTTTCAGGGGCTGATGGAGATCAGCGCTGGCGCGGGCGCTGCGGCCTTTGGCGTGGTCGTGATTCTGACCATGTTGGCGGCCATGAGTTTTGACCTTCGCCGCAGTTGGGATCTGGAAGGCGTAAGCGAGATTGATGCACCTGAAGTCGAGGGGCGGGCGCGTCCCGCCCAGGTGCCGCAGCAGGTGGCACCCGTAACAAGCAAAGAAGTGGGTTAGCGGTACCGTGGTTCTCCTGCTTAAGAATAAAAAGGAAAGTTGATGTCCGACCAAGCTCCTGGATCTGGCGAAGAGAAGTATCAAACGCCGACCATTTCGCGCAAGCAGAAGAGCCGGATCTCATGGATCTGGCTGGTGCCCATCGTGGCGGCGCTGATGGGCTTATCGCTAGTCGTGCGCACGTGGATGCAGGCGGGTCCGGACATCACCATTTCATTCAATACCGCCGACGGGCTGGAGGTCGGCAAGACCCGGCTGCGCTTCAAGGACGTGAACATCGGCACGGTGAAGTCCATCGGTTTCAATGAGGATCGCAGCAAGGTGGTCGTGCAGGCCGAGCTGGCCAAGGAAGTGGCGGATCTGGCGCGCGAAGGCACCAATTTCTGGGTGGTCCGGCCGCGGCTCGACGTGAGCGGGGTGTCGGGCCTGGGTACACTGTTGTCCGGCGCCTACATTGGCGTGGATGCGGTTGAAGGCAAGAACGGTTCAAGCAGCAAGGCCACCAAGCTCAACTTCGAGGGCCTGGAGATTCCCCCTGCGGTCACGCATGACCGCGCGGGCAAGCGCTTCATGCTGAAAGCGTCCGACCTGGGTTCGCTGGACATTGGTTCGCCGGTGTATTTCCGCCGCATCAATGTGGGCCGCGTGATCGGCTATGCACTGGACAAGACCGGCAATGCCGTCAATGTCGAGGTGTTCGTGGACGCGCCCAATGATCAATTCGTGACCAACGGCACACGCTTCTGGAACGCCAGCGGCGTGGACTTCAGTGTGAACGCGGACGGTCTGAAAGTACGCACGCAATCGCTGGTGTCGATGGCGGTGGGCGGCGTGGCGTTCGAGCCGGTTCAGAGCGCGCGCGATGGCAACACACAGGCGCCGGCCGATGCCAATTTCGACCTGTACGAGACGGAAGCCGCCGCCAAGGCCAACCCGGATGGCGAGGCGTTCCCGATCCGCATGCGCTTTGACCAGTCGATTCGCGGGCTCTCGGTCGGTGCGCCGATCGACTTCAGCGGCATCACCCTGGGCAACGTCACGCAGATCAACCTGGACTTCGATCCGGTCACCAAGCGCTTCTATTCGCTGGTGGACGCCACGCTGTACCCGGAACGCCTGGGCCGGGTGTATGAAGAGGTGCGCGACCGTGCCGTCAAGGACGGTGATGTGGCCGGCAACCGCCTGTTGGGCGTGATGATCAAGCATGGACTGCGTGCACAGCTGCGCACCTCCAACTTGCTGACGGGCCAACTGTACGTGGTGCTGGACGATTTCCCGAATGCCAAGCCGGTGGAGTTCAAGCCTTCCGACCCTGCCTTGATCCCGACGATTCCGGGCAATCTGGATCAGTTGCAGCAGCAGGTCAGCAACATCGTCGCCAAGATCGAGAAGATTCCGTTCGACAAGATCGGGGAGGATTTGCGCACCACGCTGTCCAGCACCTCCAAGCTGATGAACCGCCTGGACAAGCAGGTGGCTCCCGAAGCGCAGAACATGTTGAAGCAGGCCAAGGAATCCATGGCGAACATCAATGCGATGCTGGCGTCGGACGCTTCCTTGCCGGTCAATACTGAAAAGGCGATGCAGGAATTGGGCCGCGCGGCGCGTTCGTTGCGCGCACTGGCCGACTTCCTGCAATCGAACCCCGAAGCCTTGCTGCGTGGCCGTGGCAATGACCCGATTCCCGGCGCAGGCCCTGTCAGGAACTGAAGAATCATGACTATTTCTCCGATGCGTTCTGTCCTGTCCCTGCTGGTGCTGGGAGCGGCCCTGGCGGGTTGCGGCTCGTCGCCGCCCGTGCACTACTACACGTTGCAAGGTCCGGCGGCGCCGGCATCGGCAGCCTCGGGGGCGCCTGCCAACTTCCTGATCGAAGTCCAACCGGTCAGCCTGTCGACCCAGGCGGATCAGCCGCAATTGATGGTGCGCACGGGCGACGGCAGTGTGTCCGCGCTGTATTCCGAACGCTGGAGTTCGCCGCTGGGCGACGAATTGCGTGGGGCGCTGTCGGACGCGCTGAAGCGTGAACTGGGCGCGCTGGATGTGCAAATGGTCAAGCCTGGCCCCGCGGCGCCGGTTTGGCGGGTGCAGACGGATGTGCAGCGTTTTGAGCTCGTGTCGGGCAGCATGGCCCAGCTGGACGCTACGTGGCGGGTGCGGCCGGTCAACATGAAGGGCGCTGGCCTGTTGTGCCGCAGCGTGGTCACCGAGACGGTTGCGGAAACGGGTATCCCCGCGTTGATCGCCGCGCAGCAGCGTGCGGTGGTCAGCCTGGCTGGCGTGATGGCCTCGGCGATCCGTGGCCAGACCCCGGCGGGCTCGGGCTCCGTGCAGATGTTGGGTTGCTCGGCCCTGAAAGACTGAGAAACTCGCGTGATCTCAAGCGGTTAACCAAGGGTTAACCTTAATACAAACGCGGTTGCAACCTGTCTAGCATACGGTCCTACCCATGCGGAATTCCGTTCGGAACCCGTATTACCTTTGCCATGCGACAGGAAGCAATCTCTTATGGCCAGCACGACCCTTGGCGTCAAAGTCGATGACGCACTACGCGACCGCCTGAAGGCAGCCGCGCACAAGCTCAATTGCACGCCGCATTGGCTGCACAAGCAGGCAATCCTTGCCTACCTGGACAAGATCGAGCGCGGCCACCTGCCCGCCGAAATGTCGCATCTGGGTATCGACGCGGGCGTGGATGATGAGGCTAATGACAGCCAATTGGCGCCCGTCCCGCCGTTCTATGAGTTTGGCCAGGACGTGCAGCCGCAGTCCGTGCTGCGCGCTGCGATCACCGCGGCCTACCGTCGTCCCGAGCCGGAGTGCGTGCCGCTGTTGCTGGGCCAGGCGCGCATGCCCAATCTGGAAAAGGTGCATGCGATGGCCTCGGATCTCGTCAAGAAGCTGCGCGGCAAGCGCAGCGGCGGCGGGGTGGAAGGGCTGATCCAGGAATTTTCCTTGTCCAGTCAGGAAGGCGTGGCGCTGATGTGCCTGGCCGAAGCGCTGCTGCGGATTCCGGATCGGGCCACGCGCGACGCGCTGATCCGCGACAAGGTTGCCCGTGGCGACTGGAAGTCCCACATGGGCGGCTCGCAATCGCTGTTCGTCAACGCCGCCACCTGGGGGCTGATGATCACCGGCAAGCTGGTGGCCGTGAGCAGCGAGCAGTCGTTGTCCAAGGCGCTGACCCGCCTGATCGGCAAAGGCGGCGAACCGCTGGTGCGCAAGGGCGTGAACATGGCCATGCGCATGATGGGCGAACAGTTCGTGTCGGGCCAGACGATCTCTGAAGCGCTGGCCAACAACCGCAAGATGGAAGCGCGCGGGTTCCGTTATTCGTATGACATGCTGGGCGAAGCCGCGACCACGGCTGAAGACGCCGACCGCTACTACGCTTCGTATGAACAAGCCATTCATGCCATCGGCAAGGCCGCGGCCGGCCGGGGCATCTACGAAGGTCCGGGCATTTCGATCAAGTTGTCGGCGTTGCATCCGCGCTATTCCCGCAGCCAGCGCGAACGGGTCATCGCCGAGCTGCTGCCGCGTGTGAAGGCGCTGACGGCCTTGGCTCGCAGCTACGACATCGGCCTGAACATCGATGCGGAAGAGGCCGATCGTCTGGAAATCTCGCTCGACTTGCTGGAGGCGCTCTGCTTCGCCCCTGAGCTCGACGGCTGGAACGGTATCGGATTCGTCATCCAGGCCTATCAGAAGCGCGCGCCGTTCGTGATCGACTATGTGATTGATCTGGCCCGCCGCAGCCGCCACCGCGTGATGGTGCGTCTGGTGAAAGGGGCGTACTGGGACAGCGAGATCAAGCGCGCCCAGGTGGATGGCCTGGAAGGCTATCCCGTCTATACCCGCAAGCTGTACACCGACGTGGCCTATCTGGCGTGTGCCCGCAAGCTGCTGGGCGCACCGGAAGCGGTGTACCCGCAGTTCGCCACGCACAACGCCTACACCGTGGCGGCCATCTATCAACTGGCTGGTCAGAACTACTATCCCGGCCAGTACGAATTCCAGTGCCTGCACGGCATGGGCGAGCCGCTGTACGACGAAGTGGTCGGCTCGCTGGCCCAGGGCAAGCTGAACCGTCCCTGCCGCATCTACGCACCGGTCGGCACGCATGAAACGCTGTTGGCCTACCTGGTACGCCGCCTGTTGGAAAACGGCGCGAACACCTCTTTCGTGAACTTGATCGGCGACGACAGCATTCCGGTGGAGACGTTGGTGGCCGATCCGGTCGAAGCCGCCGCGCGCATCGTGCCGTTGGGGGCGCCGCACGAGAAAATCGCGCTGCCTCGCGAACTCTATGGCAATCCGCAGCAAGGCGCCCGCGCCAACTCGGCAGGCCTGGATCTCACCAACGAACATCGGCTGGGCTCGCTGTCCGCGGCGTTGCTGGCCAGCGCCGGCACACCGTGGCGCGCGGGTCCGATGCTGGGCGACGGCGACCATGCCTGGGACGCGGCCCGCGCCATCGAAGTGCGCAATCCCGCCAACCTGCGTGACGTCGTGGGCCACGTGGTTGAAGCACAAGCCGACGAGGCCGATGCCGCCCTGCGCGCCGCCGCCAATACGGCGCCCATCTGGCAGTCGACTCCGGTCGCGGAGCGGGCGCAGTGCCTGCGCCGTGCGGCCCAATTGCTGGAAGAGCAAATGCAGACCCTGTTGGGCCTGATCGTGCGCGAAGCCGGCAAATCATTGCCCAACGCCATCGCCGAAGTGCGCGAGGCCGTGGACTTCCTGCGCTACTACGCCGACCAGGCCGAACAGGAATTCAGCAATGACACGCACCGTCCGCTGGGCACCGTGCTGTGCATCAGCCCCTGGAACTTCCCGCTGGCCATCTTCACGGGCCAAGTCGCGGCCGCGTTGGCCGCCGGCAATACCGTCGTGGCCAAGCCCGCGGAACAGACCCCGCTGATCGCCGCGCAAGCCGTGGCCATCCTGCGCGCGGCCGGCGTGCCCGTCGGCGCCGTGCAATTGCTGCCGGGCCGTGGCGAAACCGTGGGGGCCCAGCTGGTGGCCAGTCCGGGCGTGCGCGGCGTGATGTTCACGGGGTCGACCGATGTGGCGCGCATCATCGCGCGCACGCTGGCCGACCGCCTGGATGACGACGGCCACACCATTCCGCTGATCGCCGAAACGGGTGGTCAGAACGCCATGGTGGTGGATTCGTCCGCGCTGTCCGAACAGGTGGTGTTCGATGTATTGAGCTCGGCCTTCGATTCCGCCGGCCAGCGCTGTTCGGCGCTGCGTGTGCTGTGCGTGCAGGAAGACAACGCCGATCACGTGCTGACGATGCTGCGCGGCGCCATGCGCGAGCTCAGCGTGGGCAATCCGGATCGCCTGTCGGTGGATGTGGGACCGGTGATCGATACTGAAGCGCGCAATGGCATCCAGCGTCACATCGAGACGATGCGCACGGCGGGGCATCGCGTGGACCAAGTGGAGCTGAACGGCGAATGCCGCCATGGCACCTTTGTGGCGCCCACCATCATCGAGATCGATCACATCAGCGAGCTGACGCGCGAAGTGTTCGGCCCGGTGCTGCACGTGGTGCGCTACCAGCGCGACGAGCTGGATGCCTTGCTGGATGCGATCAACGGCACCGGCTACGGTCTGACTTTCGGCGTGCATACGCGCATTGATGAAACGATCGCGCATGTGACGGGGCAGGTTCACGCCGGCAACGTCTACGTCAATCGCAATATCGTGGGCGCGGTCGTGGGCGTGCAGCCCTTTGGCGGGGAATGCCTGTCTGGCACCGGCCCCAAGGCGGGCGGCCCGTTGTACATGTACCGCCTGCTGGGCACCCGCCCGGCAGGGCTGCCGCCGGCGCTGGATGCCGCCGCGCCGCTGCCGCAGCGCATGGCTTTGCCCGGCCCGACCGGCGAGACCAACACCTATCTGGTCGAGCCGCGTGGCGCCGTCTATTGCGTGGCGGCCACCGAGGCCGGTGCGCGCGCGCAGTGGTCGGTGGCCCGCCTGACGGGCAACCACGCCTGGTTCGCCGACACGCCGGCCGCCCAGGCGCTGCTGGCGACGCTGGATGCCGAGCAGCAGGGGCAGGCAGGCATTTTGGTCGACGACGAGGTCGATCAGGCGGACTACCAGGCCGTGCTGTTTGAAGGCGATGGCGATGCGTTACAGGCACTGAACCAGCGCATTGCGCAGCGTCCGGGGGCGATCCTCTCGGTGCATGGCCTGACCTCCGACGCCTTGGCCGCAGGCGCGGCTTATGTGCCGGAACGCTTGCTGACGGAACGCTCCATCAGCGTCAATACTGCCGCGGCAGGGGGCAACGCCAGCCTCATGACGATCGGTTGAGCGTCACCAGGAGGTAATCCTCTGGGGACCGAGGGTTATCTCCAATATCGTGTGGGGTTGCACTGGAAGCAAAATCCGGTCGCACCTCAAGTCTGGATGTCGCAACCCGGCATCCGGACTTTGCAGAAAATGCATGCGCAGGACCTGGTCACCGCCGGGCCTGCGGTAGTAAAAGAAACCAAAAGCCTGGCTAAAAGCTCAGGTATAACAAGGCTTAAGTCCGACACCCCGGAGGATTCCCCATGAAGTTCCGCACCACTTTGAAGCTTCTCGCCGCCAGCATCGCCGCCGTCGGCATGACGGCCGCCGCCCACGCCGCCGACATCAAGCTTGGCTTTGCCGCGCCGCTGACCGGCCCGCAATCGCACTATGGCGAAGACATGCAGAACGGCCTGAACCTGGCCCTGGAAGAAGCCAACAAGAAGGGCATCAAGGTTGATGGCCAGCCCGCCAAGTTCGTGCTGGTTTCACGTGATGACCAGGCCGATCCGCGCGTTGGCGTGCAGGTGGCGCAGCAACTGGTCGACCAGGACGTCGTGGGTATCCTGGGCCACTTCAACTCCGGCACGACGATCCCCGCGTCGCGTGTCTACCATGAGGCCGGTCTGCCCCAGATCGCCATGGCGACGTCGCCTGAATACACCAAGCAAGGCTACGAAACCACGTTCCGCATGATGACCAGCGACACCCAGCAGGGCGCCGCGGTGGGCAAATTCATGGTGCAGAATCTGAAGGCCAAGAAGGTTGCGATCATCGATGACCGCACCGCCTACGGCCAAGGCCTGGCTGATGAAGTTGAAAAGGCCGTCAAGGCTGCGGGCGGCGAAGTGGTTCGCCGTGAATACACGACCGACAAGGCGAATGACTTCACCGCCATCCTGACCAACATCAAGGGCTCCGCCCCTGACGCGATTTTCTACGGCGGCCTGGATGCGCAGTCCGGCCCGATGAAGCGCCAGTTGGCCACGCTGGGCCTGAAGGCGCCGCTGGTGTCGGGCGAAATGACCCGTAGCGACACCTTCATCAAGCTGGCTGGCGATGCGGCGGATGGCACGTTCGCGTCGTTGGCGGGTGTGCCGTTGGACAAGATGGCCGCCGGCAAGGACTTCGAGCAGCGCTATCAGGCGCGTTTCAAGAAGGCCCCTGGCGTCTATGCTCCGTACGCCTATGACGGCGCCTGGAACATGATCACGGCCATCGAGCAGGCCGGTTCGGCCAAGCCCGAGAAGTACCTGCCCGTGCTGGCCAAGCTGGACCGCAAGGGCGCCACCAGCGAGCACATTTCCTATGATGCCAAGGGCGATCTGAAGGAAATCTCGGTCACCATCTACGAAGTCAAGAATGGCAAGTGGGAGATGGTTGAAACGATGGTCAGCCAAGCCAACTAAGGCGGGTTGACCAGGGCGGATCCCGGCCATGCCGGCGTGTCCGCCCACTTTGTCCGCACGCGCCGCCCGGCGTGTGCGGCGCGCACCCCGCACCCGGCCCGTGATGGCTCCGGCCGCGTGCGCTGCGCGACTTTTCCAGGCTTATTTTCGCGGCCCCTATGGATATCTTCATTCAACAACTGATTAACGGCGTCACGCTAGGCAGCGTGTACGCCCTGGTCGCCCTTGGCTACACCATGGTGTACGGCATCATCGGGCTGATCAATTTCGCGCATGGCGATGTCGTCATGATCGGTGCGATGGCGGCCACGACGATCGCCATTTCGCTGGTGGGCGGCGACCCTGGCGTGTCCGCTTTCGTGGTGCTGGGCGTGGGCCTGCTGGTGTCCGTGCCGTTGTGCATGGCGGTGGGCTGGACGGCCGAGCGCGTGGCCTACCGGCCGCTGCGCCGGGCGCCGCGCCTGGCCGCGCTGATCACGGCGATCGGCGTGTCCATCATCTTGCAGAACGTGGCCATGATGAGCTGGGGCCGCAATTACCTGAACTTCCCGCAGGTGCTGTCGCCGCACGTCTTCGAGTTTGCCGGTGCCCGCATGAGCAGCTTGCAGATCGCCATCGTGGTGATCGCGGCCTTGATCATGGGCGGCCTGCTGGCCGTGGTGCACAAGACCCGCCTGGGCACGGCGATGCGCGCCACCGCGCAGAACCGTGAAGTGGCGGGCCTGATGGGCGTCAACATCAACACGGTGATTTCGGCGGCGTTCCTGATCGGATCGGCGCTGGCCGCCGTGGCAGGCATGATGGTCGCGACCTACTACGGCGTGTCGCAATACACGATGGGCTTCATGCTGGGCCTGAAAGCCTTCACGGCTGCCGTGCTGGGCGGCATCGGCAACATGGTGGGCGCGATGGCCGGCGGCTTGCTGCTGGGCATCATCGAATCGCTGGGTGCCGGTTATATCGGCGACCTGACCGGTGGGTTCCTGGGCAGCCATTACCAGGACGTCTTCGCGTTCTTCGTGCTGGTGCTGGTGCTGATCTTCCGTCCGTCCGGCCTGCTGGGCGAACGTGTGGGAGACCGCGCATGAGCACCGCATTGAAGACCCGCGGGCTGTCGACCCGCAACCTGATCGGCATTGCGCTGATCGGCATTGTGCTGGCGGTGCTGCCCTTTGTGATCGGCATGGCCGGCCAGAGCTGGGTACGCATCCTGAACTTCGCGCTGCTGTACGTGATGTTGTCGCTGGGCCTGAACATCGTGGTGGGCTTTGCCGGCCTGCTGGACTTGGGCTATATCGCGTTTTACGCGGTGGGCGCCTATACGTGGGCCTTGCTTGCGTCGCCGCACTTCGGGCTGCATCTGCCGTTCTGGGCGATCCTGCCGATCGCGCTGGCCGTGGCTTGCCTGTTCGGGGTGCTGCTGGGGGCGCCGACGCTGAAGCTGCGAGGGGACTATCTGGCCATCGTGACGCTGGGATTCGGGGAAATCATCCGAATTTTCCTGAACAACCTGAACGCGCCGATCAACATCACCAACGGGCCGCAGGGCATCAACCGCATCGACACCTTCAAGGTGGGCGAGTTTGCGTTCGGGCGAACGGAAAGCTTGTTTGGCATGCGGTTCACCGGGCCAGAGAAGTACTACTACCTGCTGCTGGCTGTCACGCTGATCATTATCGTAGTGTGCGTGCGCTTGCAGAATTCACGCATCGGCCGTGCATGGGAAGCCATCCGCGAAGATGAGATTGCCGCCAAGGCAATGGGCATCAATACCCGCAACATCAAGCTGCTGGCATTCGCCATGGGGGCATCGTTCGGCGGCGTGGCTGGCGCCTTGTTCGCGTCGATGCAGGGCTTTGTCAGCCCCGAGAGCTTCTCGCTGATGGAATCGATCTCGATCCTGTGCATGGTGGTGCTGGGCGGCATGGGCCACATTCCGGGCGTGATCCTGGGCGCGCTGATTCTGGCGGCATTGCCGGAATTCCTGCGTGCGGTGGTGGAACCTGTCCAGCATATGGTGTTCGGCGCCGTGGTGCTGGACCCCGAGGGCATCCGCATGCTGCTGTTCGGCCTGGCGATGGTCTGCGTCATGTTGTTCCGGCCGGCGGGCCTGTGGCCGTCGGCGGTGCGCAAGCGCGAACTGGCCACCAAGGCGCAAGGAGGCGCGGCATGAGCAAACTGCTGCAAGCCCAGGGACTGGGCAAACGCTTCGGCGGCCTGCAAGCCTTGTCGGATGTCAGTTTCGACATCGAGCAAGGCGAGATCTATGGCCTGATCGGCCCAAACGGGGCCGGCAAGACCACGCTGTTCAACGTGCTGACGGGTTTGTACATCCCGGAAGAGGGCAGCTGCACCTTCAACGGTGAATCCATGTCGGGCAAGAAGCCGCATGAAGTCGCCTTTGCCGGCCTGGCGCGCACCTTCCAGAACATCCGGCTGTTCGCCAACCTGAGCGCCATCGAGAACGTGATGATTGGCCGCCACGTGCGCACCAAGGCAGGCGTGTTGGGGGCGGTGCTGCGCACGCGCGGCACGCGCGCCGAAGAGGCCGCCATCGAGGCGCGGGCGCAAGAACTGTTGGACTACGTCGGCATCGGCCATCGCGCCAATGACGTCGCGCGTTCGTTGCCTTATGGCGACCAGCGTCGCCTGGAGATCGCGCGCGCCTTGGCGACGGATCCCAAGCTATTGGCGCTGGATGAACCTGCCGCCGGCATGAATGCGTCGGAAACGGTGGTGCTGCGCAAGCTGGTCGAGAAGATCCGTGATGATGGCGTCACGGTGCTGCTGATCGAACACGACATGAAGCTGGTCATGGGGCTGTGCGACCGCGTGCTGGTGCTGGAATATGGCAAGGTGCTGGCAATGGGCAAGCCTGCGCAGGTGCAGCGCGATCCCAAGGTCATCGAAGCGTACCTGGGCGCTGGCGCGGCCCAGGACCCGCTGATTCACAAGGAGGCCTCGGCATGACCGCAGCATCCCAACCTTTATTGGAAATGCGCGGCCTGCAAGTTTCCTACGGCGGTATTCGTGCCGTGCGCGGGATTGACCTGCGCGTGGACGAAGGCGAGCTCGTGTGCCTGATCGGCGCCAACGGCGCTGGCAAGAGCACGACGTTGCGGGCCATCTGCGGCCTGGTGCCGCTGGCGGGCGGTGAAGTCGTCTATGGCGGGCATTCGATCGGCGGCCAGAAGTCGCATGAACTCGTCCGCAAGGGCCTGGTCATGGTGCCGGAAGGCCGTGGCATTTTTGGCCAGTTGACCATCGAGGAAAATCTGGCGATGGGCGCGTATATCCGTCGCGACGCAGCGCAGATCCGCCAGGACACCGATCGCGTCTTCACCTTGTTCCCCCGGTTGGCCGAACGCCGCAAGCAAGCAGCGGGCACGTTGTCCGGCGGCGAACAGCAGATGGTGGCGATGGGGCGCGCGATGATCGCGCGTCCGAAACTGCTGCTGCTGGACGAACCGTCGATGGGGCTGGCGCCCCTGATGGTCGAGAAGGTCTTCGAGGTGGTTCGCACCATCGCCAGCGAAGGCGTCACGATCCTGCTGATCGAGCAGAACGCGAGACTGGCGCTGGAAAACAGCCATCGCGGCTACGTGATGGAGTCGGGTGAGATCATCCTGTCCGGGCCCGCTGGCGACATGCTGCACGATCCCAAGGTGCGCGCGGCCTATCTTGGCGAGTCCGAGTAGGGCGCGGCGGATCTTGGGTGCGGGGCGGCAGGGCTTCGAGCTTGTGGATGCCCAGGTTCTTTAGCCGCCGAGGCTGCCCTGCGCCATTCCGATGCTCGCCCCGGTGGGGCTGCGCTTCGGATGGCTCCGGGGTCCTCGGCTGACGGCCGCCTCATGCGTTGGTTTGAGACCCCGTTCACGGGAAAATGCCGTGAGCCGGTGGCCGGGCGGAGGGATCCGAAGCGCAGCCCCACCGGGGCGAGCATCGGAATCCCGCAGTCCGGCCATCGGCGACTTAAGAACACCGCCTCACAAAACCGACCGTCGGCAATGCTGCCAAAACAAAGCGCTAAGCCGGCGCGCGTTCACGGTCGACGGCCATGACCACGCCGTCCTCGATCAGTACGTTGATTTCCTGCTGGCCGTAGCCGAACTCTCCCAGGATCGCGATGGTGTCTTCGCCCAGCCTGGGCGCCGCGCGGTGGTATTGCGCGGGCGTGGCCGACAGCTTCACGGGCATGCCTACGGTGCGCACCTTGCCGGCCACCGGGTGATCCTGTTCCACGACCATGCCGCGCGCCAGCGTCTGCGGATGCGACAGCGCCTGCGCGATCGAATGCACCGGGCCAGCGGGCACGCCAGCCTCGTCGAAAACGTCCAGCCATTCCTGCGCGCTGCGCGTCTCCAGGATGGCCGACATCTCTGCCACCAGTTCGTCGCGGTTATTCATGCGATCGCGGTTGCGGGCGTAGCGCGGATCGTCCAGCCACTCCGGCTTGCCCAGCGCTTGCGCGATGCGTTGCCAGTTCTTCTCGTTTGCGCCGCCGATGATGATCCAGTCGGTGCCCGTGGGGAATGCCTGGTAGGGCGCGCTCAACACATGCGCTGATCCGGTGGGGCCGGGCGACACGCCGCTGCCGAAGTAGATCGCGGCGTGCCAGTACAACTGTTGTAGGCTGGCTTCCAGCAGCGAGGTTTCCACGATCTGGCCTTCGCCGGTGCGCTGCTTGTGCTGATACGCCGCCAGCACCCCAAACGCCGCTAGCAGGCCCGCATTGATGTCGGCTACCGAATTCCCCGTGCGCAGGGGCGGCCCACCGGGTTCGCCGGTAATGGCCATCAGGCCGGAGAAGCCCTGCGCGACCAGATCGAACCCGCCTTTATCGGCATAGGGGCCGGTGGTGCCATATCCCGACACGGCGCAATAGATCAGACCCGGGTTTTCCTTGCGCAGCGTGTCATAGCCCAGGCCCAGCTTTTCCATCGTGCCTTTGCGGAAGTTCTCGGTGACGACATCGGCGTCCCGGATCATCCGAAGCAATACCTTCTTGCCTTCGGGGTGCTTCAAGTCCAGCGCGATGGCGCGCTTGTTGCGGTTGAGCATCAGGTAGGGCGCCGAGATGCCATTGATCTGCGGATCGCGATACTGGCGGGAGTCGTCACCGCCGTCGATCTTTTCGACCTTGATCACGTCGGCGCCCAGATCGGCCAGCATCATGCCGCAGGTGGGGCCGGCCATGATCTGCGACAGTTCGATCACGCGCATGCCGGCCAGCGCGCCGGCGGGCGCATCGGATGGCGAGGTGGGCGAGGGGCCATGGGTGTCGTTATGCATGCATGTTCCTTGATCTGCGATCAGCGGCCGCTGAATTGCGGCTTGGCCTTGGCCAGGAAGGCGCGGTAGCCCGCGCGGAAGTCCTCGGTGTCGAAGCAGTCGAACGCTTCGTCGCGATCGGCATCGCTCAGTGCTTTGCCTTGGATGAGGTTGCGGACGAACTTCTTGTGCCAGCGGGCCACCAGGGGCGCCCCGTCGGCGATGCGGCGCGCGGCAGCCTGCGCTTGCGCTTGGACCTGATCGTCCGGCACCACGCGCGTGACCACACCCAGGCGCAAGGCTTCGGTGGCGTCGAAGATGGTCCCTTCAAGCAGCACTTGCAGCGCGACCGTCGGCCCGACCAGGCGTACCAGCGGTGCCAGCTCCGAGTAGGACATCACCAGGCCCAGGTTCTTGATCGGGACGCCGAACCGCGAGCTTTCGCCGCAGATGCGCAGGTCGGCCAGACTGGCGATTTCCATTCCGCCCCCCACGCAGATGCCATGTATCTGCGCGACCACTGGGTGACGGCAGCCGCCGATGGCCTCGATCGTGCGGCGCATGACGGCGCCGTACTCCACGGCTTGCCGCTTGTTGCTGCGTGCGGTTTCGAATTCGCTGATGTCGTTGCCGGGCGAAAAGGCTTTCTCGCCCGCCCCGCGCAGCACCACGCAGCGCACGCTGTCGTCGCGATCCAGTTCCAGGAAGGTGTCGCCAAGCAGGCGCCAGCCGTCGATGGTGAAGGCATTGAGCTTTTCGGGCCGGTTCAGCACCACGGTCACGATATCGTCGTCGCGTTGCAGCAGGATGGGCGAGGAGTCGGAGGTAGAGGTAGCGCTCATGGTGTTCCTTTGGTCAGGTGCGGGAGGCGTTCCTCCCGCCGGGGATTACTGTTTCGTCAGCCCCAGGCTGGCGGTGAGCTTGCCGTACTTGGTCCATTCGTCCTGCACGTAGGCAGCGAACGCCGCTGGGGTTTGCGGCCCGCCGCCCAGGTCCATGCCCTGGTCGGCCAGCTTGGAGGCGATCTCGGGGTCAGCCAGGGTTTGGGCCAGGGCCCGGTCCAGCTTGTCCATGATCGGGCGGGGCAGCTTGGCCGGGGCCAGCACGGCGTACCACTGCACGATATCCAGGCCCTTGATGCCGGATTCGGCCAGGGTTGGCACGTCGGGCAGCCGCTTGCTGCGTTCGGCGCTGGTCACCGCAAGAGGACGCAGCTTGCCGGCCTGGATCTGGTTGATCGCGCCGGGCAGCGTGTCGAAGTTCATGTCCACGCTGCCGCCCAGCAGATCGGTCATGGCCTGGCCGCTGCCTTTGTAGGGAACGTGTTCCATGGAAACACCGGCGATCTGCGAAAAACGCGCCGCGCTCAGGTGTTGAGGGCTGCCCATGCCTGACGAGGCGTAGAGCAATTGCTTGGGTTTGGCGCGGGCGTCGTCCACCAGGTTCTGGACGGTGGCGTAGCGGTGCTTGGCGGGGTTCACGACCAGCACATTGGGCACCGAACCGATGTAGCGCACCGCGGTGAAATCCCGGATGGGGTCGATGCTGGATTGCACGACATAGGGCGCCGCCACCGTGGACTGCATATTGGCGAGCAGCAGCGTGTAGCCGTCGGGCTCGGCCTTTGCCACGAAGTCAGCGGCAATCAGGCCGGACGCGCCCGGCTTGTTCTCGACCACGACCTGCTGGCCCAGCAAGGTGGACAGGCGCACGGAAAGGATGCGGGCCGATACGTCGGTGCCGCCGCCCGGCACGAAACCGACAACCAGGCGGATGGGGCGTTCCGGCCACTTGGCCGGGTCTTGCGCCACGGCGGGGCTGGCGGCGGTCAGGCTGGCGGCTATCGCCAGCGCGCCCGTCCAGGCGCGAGCATGCTTGTTCATATGGAGTCTCCTTGGTGGATGAGGCCTGCCCAGGTGTTGCTTGATTTATGATTGGGTCAGGTTGGTATTCCTTTGGTGTTTGGTATACCAGATACAAAAATAATCGATGTCGCGAGCGTGAACAACCCATGGCTAACCCTGAAAGCCCGATACCGGATGCGTCCGTCCCTGATTTGGCGATCCACCATCCGACCCTTCCTGCGGTCGTCGCCGAGCGGCTGCGGCAACTGATCATCGACGGCACGCTGAAGCCCGGCACCTGGCTCAATGAGCGGGATCTATGCGATCAGTTGAAGATTTCGCGCACGCCGCTGCGCGAGGCCTACCGGATGTTGGCCTCGGATGGCTTGGTGGCGCTGCAACCCAAGCGCGGGGCGATGGTGATTGAGCTGTCGGCCGAAGACATCGAGAATATTTTCGATGTGCTGTCCGTGCTGGAGGGATTGGCGGTGCGTAGCGCCGCCGAGCGCGCATCCGAGGCCGAGCTTGGCCAGATTGCGCACTTGCATGCGCAGATGCTTGAAAACTACGAGAAGCGGGATATCCGCGCGTACTTCGCGGCCAGCATGGGCACGCATATCGCGATCAACCGCGCGGCGCATAATCCGGCGCTGACGCAGTCGTATGACCGGTTGAACCTACAGGTCCAGGCCTTGCGGTACAAGTCCAACTTTGACCTCGACGAATGGACGACCGCAGTCGCGGATCACGAGGCTTTCGTGCAGGCACTGATGGCGCGCGACGGCAAACGCGCCGAAACGCTGATCCGCAAGCATGTGGGCGGCAAGAAGGCGTACAACCTTCGTGGCCGCCCGGGCGCCGCGGTCAAACCCTGAACAAGCTCGCCCCGTTCAGGCAGGTTGCGCCACCACGGCGGGCTTCCTGCCGATCCTGAGTGCCATCACGGCGGCGATCAGGCCGGTGGCGCCGGAAATCACGAAGGCCATCAGGTAGCTGCCTTGCGCTTCGCGGATGGCGCCAGCCATCCAGGCGGCGCTGGCGGCGCCCAATTGGTGGCCGGCGACGATCCAGCCGAACACAATCGCCGAGTCGCGCTCGCCGAAGGCTTCCGTCGTCAGGCGCAGCGTGGGCGGCACGGTGGCGATCCAGTCCAGACCGAAGAAGATCGCGAAGATCGACAGGCTGAAGAACGAGAAGTCAGAATAGGGCAGGTAGATCAACGATAGGCCGCGCAGCGCGTAGTAGACGAAGAGCAGCTTGCGCGGATCGTAGCGGTCAGTCAGCCAGCCCGAAGCCGTCGTGCCCACCAGATCGAAAATGCCCATCAGCGCCAACAACCCGGCCGCTTGCACTTCAATCATGCCGTGGTCTCCGCACAACGCGATCAGGTGGGTGCCGACCAAGCCATTGGTGGTGAAGCCGCAGATGAAGAAGGTCCCGAACAAGAACCAGAATGTGGGGGTCTTGGAGGCACGCGCCAGGGCGCCGAAGGTGGCCGCCACCATGCCGGTGCGCGGTGCGACGGGGGCGGGCACGGCATGCGGATCGCTGCCGTAGGGAACGAGACCCACGCTGGACGGGCGGTCAGGCACCAGCCACCAGGCCAGCGGTACCAAGGCGGCAGCGGCGGCCGCCACGGTCCAGACGACCAGCGTCCAATCGCCAGATGAGGCAAGCTTGGCCAAGACGGGCAGGAAGACCAACGTGCCGCTGGCGGTGCTGGCGGTCAGAAGACCCATCATCAGGCCGCGATTCTTGGTGAACCAGCGGTTCACGATCGTGGCGCCCAACACGGAGGCCACGGCACCGGAGCTAAGGCCCGAGAACACACCCCAGGTCATCAGCAGATGCCAGGGTTCGGTCATGTAGGCGCTGACGGCGCTGGAGGCAGACATCAGGACTAGCGCACTGATCAGAACGCGGCGCAGCCCGAAGCGTTCCATCGCGGCCGCGGCAAACGGACCCACCAGCCCATACAGGAATATCCCAACCGCTGCCGCGAACGAGATCGAGCTTCGGCTCCAGCCGAACGCCTCTTCCAGTGGCACCAGCAAGACGCTGGGCGACGAGCGCAAACCAGCGGATACCAGCAGGGAGACAAAGATCACCGCGACCACGACGAATGCGTATTTTTGGCCGGTGTGCCGGAACGGATAAGGAGGGTGGGCTATACTCATGTTACTGACCGGTACGTATTGGGATTTGCGAATAGTACGTACCGGTCAGTAACATCGTCAAGCAGTTTTTTGGCGACCCTGTTTCAGGGCGGCTTCATCGCTAGCGGAGCCGTTCTCAGGAAAAGGAGCCTCTGTATGGCCAGCAAGACATCTTCCTCAATGCACACGGCGGATGCAGCCACGGTCAAGCCGTTGTTGGCGGCTGACCGCATCCGCAAGACCGCGCGCGAAATGTTCTATCGCGACGGTATCCGCGCCGTCGGCGTGGACGCCATCGTCAATCAGGCCGGTGTCACCAAACCCAGCCTGTACCGCAGCTTTTCGTCCAAGGACGAGTTGGCGGCCACCTATCTGCGCGATTACGACGCCGAGTTCTGGGCCCGGTTCGACGCCGCGTGCGCCGCCCATCCCGGCAATCCACGCGCCCAGTTGCTGGAGTATCTGTCGGGGCTGAGCCAGCGCGCCGTGCAGTGCGGGTATCGGGGATGCGGGCTGACCAATGCGGCGGTCGAGTATCCCGAGGCCGAGCATCCGGCCCGCGCGGTCGCCGTCGAGCACAAGCAGGTCTTGCGCCGCAGGCTGAACGAGATGGCGGCAGGCATGGGGGCGCGTGACCCCGAGGCGCTCGCCGATGGATTGCTGCTGGTGATCGAGGGCGCCTTCGTCTCCAGTCAGCTGTTTGGCGAGGACGGGCCTGCTGGAAGGGTGGCTGACACGGCCGACAGGCTGATCCAGGCATATCTATCCGCCTGACGGCATATTGCGCTGCACAAAATCAGTGCTTAATGTGGTGCCGCATGCACCGTTATGGTGGTGTTTGTACCCATTGCGCAACGATCAAAATAATGGTTGATATTTCCATTGCAACGCAGCAAACGCGGGTCTAACATGAATTCGTGTTGTCCCACATCGCGCTTTCTCAAGGAGAGAATCATGAGCGATACCGCGTTGAAAAATGCCCGTATGTCGGATGCGCTGGAGCGGTCCTTGATCCGCGAGGCCGTCAAAGCGGAAACCCTGTCCGGCCCGTTCAATCGCAGCAGCTGGCTGCGCCTGAAAGTGCGCCTGGCCTCCTGGGGCGGTGCCGTCGGTGAAGTCCTGCATGACATGGATGCCGGCCGCCAGCAGCACCCGGTGATCTCCGCCCACCACTGAGCACAAGCGGTCAGCCAGAAAAAAGCGCCAGCATTTGCTGGCGTTTTTTCTTTGGGGTGCGCCCAGGCGGCGCGATGACGCCAACCGTGTTGGGTCAGACCACCATATCCACGAGCAGGTACCCGTCCAGGATGACGATGCCGACCGTCGCGCCGACGGCCGCCCAGGCCCAGGCGCCGCGCAGCGCGTACTGGCCCATCAGCCGTTTACGGCAAGCCAGCAGCACCAGTGGACCCAGCGCGAAGGGCAGAGCCAGGCTCAGGATGACCTGGCTCAACACCAGCAGTTCGTCGGGATCCTTGCCACCCGTGAAAATCAACAGGCCCACGGCGGCGGCTCCCGCGACCAGCCGCGTCATCAGGGCGCGGCGGCGATCCGACCAATTGCTGCGGATCTGGAAACCCTTGGACAGGATGCGTCCAGCCAGCACGCCCGTGATCGTGGAGCTTTGGCCGGCCGCATACAGCGCCACGGCAAAGACGATGGCGGCGCCGACACCCAGGGTCTGGCCGATCACGGCGTGGGCGTCGTCCAGGCTGGACACGATCAGCCCGGAACCCGACAGCGACGCCGCCGCCACGATCATGATGGCGGAGTTGATCAACATGGCAACGCCCAACGACACGATGGTGTCGTTGCGGGCCACGCGCATCGCCATGTCGCGAGCGGTCGGCGGCAACGCTTTGGCGCGCTCGGCCAACGAGCCTGAATGCAGGTACAGGTTGTGAGGCATCAGGGTGGCGCCCAAGATGCCCAGTGCAATCAGGAAGCCTTGTGGATCGCGCAGGGCGCGGCCGGTTTGCGTGACGCCATGTGCAACTTCGGTCCAGGCCGGGTTCGCCTTGAACAGCAGGAACACGAACGACGCAGCCACCACCGCCAGCAGCACCGCGATGACGCGCTCGTGGCGGTCAGCGTTGCCGCGAGTCAGTGCCAACACGGCGAAGGTGCCGACGCCAGTCACGGCCACGCCGGCAATCAGGGGCAGGTCGAACAGCAGCCGCAGCGCAATCGCGCCGCCGATCAATTCAGCCAGGGCGGTTGCCAGGATGGCCGCTTCACCGGCCAGCCATGCGGTCTTGGACCAACGTGGCGATAGGTGCTGGGCGGTCAGCGATGCCAGGTCCTGGCCGGTGGCCAGCGCCAGTCGCGAGACCAGGATCTGGAAACCCAGCGCCAGAAAGGCCGAGACAATGACGACCATCAGCAGCCCGTACCCGAAGCCGCTGCCGCCGGCGATATCGGTGGCCCAATTGCCGGGGTCGATGTAGCCCACGGCCACCAGGATGCCGGAGCCGACCATGCGCCGCAGGTTCGCCGACACCTGGGCGTCTTGCGCAAAGGCGGTCTTGCCGCCTGATATCGCGTAGATGAATCGGGTCATGCGACACTCCTGAGAATGATTCTCATTGTCTAGAAGTGAACGCCGGCCGTCAAATTGATTTTGAGCAAGCCCGGGATAGGGCCGCCCAATGACGCTTCAATGGCGTGCCCGGCGGACACGCCATTGGAAGCAGGGGGTCAGGACTTGAGCTTGGCGTCCATGGTGATCTTGGCTTTGAGTACCTTGGACACCGGGCAACCGGTTTCGGCCTTGCGGGCAGCGTCTTCAAAGGCCTGGGCGGTGGCGCCGGGGATGACGGCTTCCACGGTCAGATGAACGGCGGTGATGGAAAAGCCATCGTCCACCTTGTCCAGCGTGACTTCGGCCTTGGTGTCCAGGCTGGTCGCGACCATGCCGGATTCGGCCAGGATATTGGACAAGGCCATGGTGAAGCAGCCGGCGTGGGCCGCGCCCAGCAGTTCTTCGGGATTGGTGCCCGGGGTGTCGCCAAAGCGGGTGTTGAAGCCGTAAGGCTGGCTTTTAAGCGCACCGCTTTGGGTGGAGATCGTGCCCTTGCCAGTCTTCAGATCGCCCGACCAGGCGGCGGATGCGGTTTTCTTCATAAGGACTCCTGTTGAGGGGGCGCGCTCGTTGCGAGCGCGTCCGGTGCGGGGATGCGATCCGCCGCGACGGGCGGTGCATGTTGCCGAAGGCGGCATCATTGATGATACGGCGGGGCCGGGGGGCAGGCGCAGAATCCACCGGTGCGCAACGGCAAGCCGATGTAACGGCACGGGATGCAGGCACGAGAGGTGGGCATGAGATGCAGGCAAGAGATGCAGGCAAGAGAGGCGGGCAAGGGACGGCAGGTAAGGGACGGCAGGTAAGGGACGGCGCGCAGCAAATGGCAGCAGGTAAGCCGAAGCGCTCGGTTTCCATCAGGCAAAATAGCGGCATCTCTTTTCATTTCTCTCCAAGAGCCGTCGTCATGCCTCGCCATTTCCTTCGTTACGCCTGCGCCGCCGCGCTGGTCTTTCCCGTTTTGTCCGTTCAAGCCGAAGTCGTGATCGGCGTGGACGTGTCCACCACGGGGCCCGCCGCCGCCATCGGCATCCAGACCAATAACGCGATCCGTCTGTGGCCGAACACGCTGGGCGGCGAACCGGCGCGATACGTGGTGCTGGACGACGGCACCGATGTCAGCCGTGCCGTGAAGAACATGCGCAAGCTGACGTCCGAAGACAATGTCGACGCCATCGTCGGCCCCAACACCACGGCGGCGGCGCTGGCCGGGCTGGACGTGCTGGCCGAAACCAAGACGCCGATGATCGCGCTTGCGGCCTCCAGCGTCATCGTGGAGCCCTTGTCCGATCCCAAGCGCGCCTGGGCCTTCAAGATGCCGCAGAACGATTCGCTGATGGCGGCCGTCCTGGTGGAAGACATGAAGAAGAAGGGCCTGAAGAACGTGGCCTTTATTGGATTCGCGGATTCGTATGGCGACAGCTGGTGGAAGGAATTCACGGCCGCCGCGGGCAACGATCTGAAGATCGTGGCGCAAGAGCGTTTTCAACGCACCGATGCATCGGTGGTGGGCCAGGCGCTGAAGATCATTGCGGCCAAGCCGGACGCGGTGCTGATCGCCGGAGCGGGCACGCCGTCCGCCTTGCCGCAGAAGACGCTGCTGGAACGCGGCTACACCGGGGCCATCTACCAAACGCACGGCATTGGCACGCTGGAGTTCCTGCAAGTGGGCGGCAGGGACGTGGAAGGCACCCTGTTCCCGACCGGCCCGGGCGTGGTGGCGCGCGAACTTCCGGACAGCAACCCCGTCAAGAAAGTGGCCGTGGCGTTTGCCGACAAATACGAAGGGCAATACGGCGCCAACACCCTGACGCAATTCGCGGGTGATGCCTATGGCGCCTGGATGTTGCTGGATTCCGCCGTGGCTCGGGCGCTGAAGACGGGGGCAAAGCCCGGTACGCCGGAATTCCGCCTGGCCTTGCGCGACGCCTTGGAAACGACTCAGGACCTGGTTGTGCCCAATGGCGTGCTGAATATCTCGAAGGACAATCATCAGGGTTTCGACGAACGCGCACGGGTCATGGGGGTCGTCAAGAACGGCCGGTTCTCGTATGCGCAGTAAGGAAATCGGGGTGGGCTTTCCGCGCTGATCAGGCGCTGACATAAATTACTACTGTTCGTAACGTGTTCTAACGTTCCATAGGGCAACACCCCCAAAAGCAGGCTTAAGGCCTGCTTTTTTACGCCTATATGATTCGTGTCGAAATCATTTAATAGCGTATTATTTTTAGTGAAGCCATGCACCTAGAAATAAATACGGGAGAAAATATCCATGACCTTGCTTCGATCCAGACGCATGCTGTTGGCCTTGAGCCTGGGCGTGTTGGCCGCATGTTCCGACTCGGGCGCCGATAAGGCCGCCCCGGTGGCCGGTGGTGCGCCCGCAGGCGCCACCAGCACCCTGGACGCGGCCAAAGCCGCCGGCAAGATCCGCATCGGATACGCCAATGAGGCGCCGTTTGCCTACATGGACAGCAAGGAAGCCAAGGTCACGGGGGAATCCGTCGAGATCGCTCGCGTCGTGCTCAAGCGCATGGGTATCAACGAGGTGGAAGGCGTGCTGACGGAGTTCGGTTCGCTGATTCCCGGCCTTGCCGCAAAACGTTTCGACATCATCGCCGCCGGCATGTACGTGACGCCTGAGCGTTGCCAGCAGGTGGCATTCTCGGACCCGACGTATGGGGTGGGCGAGGCCTTTCTGGTGAAGCAGGGCAACCCGAAGAATCTGCATAGCTACGAAGACGTGGTGAAGAATCCCGACGCCAAGCTGGGCGTGGTGGTAGGCGCCATCGAGGGCGATTACGCCCAAAAAGTAAAGATTCCGGCTGGTCAGGTAGTGGTGTTTCCGGATGCCGTCAGCGCCTTGTCGGGCGTGCAGGCCGGACGAGCCGACGCTTATGCCGCCACCGCCTTGACGATCAACGACCTGATGGGCAAGACCCAGGACGGCAGCGGCCTGGAAAAGGCAGATCCGTTCACCGACCCGGTGATCGACGGCAAGGGCGTGCGTGGCTATGGCGCTTATGCGTTCCGCACGGATGACAAGGCCTTCGCCGACGCCTTCAACGCGGAATTGGCCAAGTACATCGGCACGGACGAGCACAAGAAACTGGTGGCGCCCTTCGGCTTTACCGACCAGGAGCTACCCCAGGGGATCACCGCCGCCAAGCTTTGCGCCGGACAGTAAGGGGCGCCGATGCAGCTGATTTCAGAGCACATCGCGGAGCTGGTGCCGCCCCTGCTTGAGGGCTTGGCCGTCACGCTTCAAATCATGGCGGGGGCCGTCGTGCTGGCGGTGCCGCTGGCGCTGGCCTCGGGCATCGGGCGCTTGTCGCCCCTGCGGCCCGTGCGCTGGCTGGCATCGGTCTATGTCGAGGTCTTCCGAGGCACGTCAGCGCTGGTGCAGTTGTTCTGGTTCTATTTCGTGCTGCCGCTTTTCGGCGTCCAACTGCCGGCCATGCTGGTGGGGATCGTGGTGCTGGCGCTGAATGCCGGCGCCTACGGAGCCGAAGTGGTGCGCGGCGCAATCCGTGCCGTGCCGCCCGGCCAACGCGAAGCGGGCGTGGCGTTGAACCTGACCCGCGGGCAGATCCTGCGTCGCATCGTGGTGCCGCAGGCGGTGCCCGCGATGTTGCCGCCAGCCGGCAACCTGTTGATTGAATTGATGAAGAACACGGCGCTGGTGTCGTTGATCACCATCACCGACCTGACGTTCCGAGGGCAGCTGCTGCGCAGCGAAACCCTGCGCACCACCGAGATCTTCACCCTGATGCTGCTGATGTACTTTGCCGTGGCCTTGTTGATCACGGCGGGCGTGCGCCTGCTTGAGCGGAGGGTCCGCGTCCGATGACACCGATATTCGATTGGTCTTTCGCGCTGGAAATTCTGCCCACGCTGGGTTCCGCCTTGGTCATCACCATTCAGGCGACGGTACTGGGCATGCTGGTGGCGGTCACGTTGGGGTTGGCGCTGGCGATGCTGCGCCGGTCGCGGCTGCGCATCGTGTCACTGCCTACCGCGTTCTTGATCGAGTTCGTGCGTAGTACGCCGTTGCTGGTGCAGATGTATTTCCTGTTCTACGTGCTGCCGCTGACGGGGGCGCAGATGTCGCCGCTCACCACCGGCATCGTGGCGCTGGGGCTGCACTACGCCACGTACTGCGCCGAGGTCTACCGCGCAGGCATCGAGGCGGTGCCACGCGGGCAATGGGAAGCGGCTTGCGCGCTGAACATGTCGCGTTGGCGCACCGCCGTCGCGGTGGTGCTGCCGCAGGCGATCCCGCCCGTGGTGCCGGCCCTGGGCAACTATCTGGTGGCGATGTTCAAGGACACGCCGCTGTTGTCGGCCATCACCGTGGTGGAACTGCTTCAACAAAGCAAGATGATCGGATCCGCCACGTTCCGCTACACCGAACCCCTGACGCTCGTGGGCGTGCTGTTCCTGGCCTTGAGCCTGGTGGCGGCGTGGGGCGTGCGTGGCCTGGAGGCCCGGCTGCAACGATATGGAGGAAAGCGATGAGCGCCAGCTTGACCATCAAGAATCTGCACAAGCAATACGGAGAGCTGGAGGTGTTGCGCGGCATCAATCTGGAAATTCCGGCCGGCCAGACGGTGGCGGTGATCGGCCCGTCGGGCTCGGGCAAGTCCACCTTGCTGCGCGTGCTGATGACGTTGGACCAGCCCACCAGCGGTGACATCGAAATCGATGGGCAGTCGATGTGGAAGGATGAGCAAGGTCGGCCCGTGGGCTCCAACTCTGAACACCTGCGCCGCGTGCGCGGCAAGATCGGCATGGTGTTCCAGCATTTCAACCTGTTCCCGCACATGACGGCGCTGGGCAATGCGATGGAAGCGCCCGTGCATGTGTTGGGCATGTCGAAAGGCCAGGCTCGTGAGCGTGCCGTGGAATACCTGGACATGGTGGGCCTGGGCGACAAGCTGGACGTTTACCCCGCGCAATTGTCCGGCGGCCAGAAGCAGCGCGTGGGGATCGCCCGCGCACTGGCCATGTGCCCCGACATCATGCTGTTTGACGAAGTGACGTCCGCGTTGGACCCGGAGCTGGTGGGGGGCATCTTGCAGATCCTGCGGGATCTGTCCGCGCGCCGGAGCATGACGATGATCATCGTCACCCATCAGATGAAGTTCGCCGAACGTAGTTCAGACCGCACGCTGTTCTTCGATGAAGGCAATATCGTCGAAGACGCCGAGTCCCCTGTGTTGTTCGGCGAACCCAAGGAGGCGCGCACGCGCCAGTTCCTGGATTCCGTCATCGAAGGTCAATAGCACGCGGGATTTAACCCTGACGGGGGCGTTGGGATTGGCCTGGATGCCAGGCGGCGGGCGCTATGCTGTCGCCTCCAATGCCCCGGAGTCCCCAGCATGAGTCATCTGTTCAGTCCCACGACGGTCGGTAACGTCCCCTTGGCCAATCGCATCATCATCGCGCCCATGTGCGAATACTCGGCCGAAGCGGGCTGTGCCACCGATTGGCACATGATTCATCTGGGTCATCTGGCGTTGTCGGGCGCGGCGCTGCTGTTCGTCGAAGCCACGGCCGTCGAACCCGATGGCCGCATCACTCCGGGAGACCTGGGCCTGTGGTCGGACGACACTGAGGCCGCCTTGGGTCGCGTGGTGGCGGCCGTGCGCCGCTATTCCCCCATCAAGCTGGGCATCCAATTGGGGCACGCGGGCCGCAAGGCATCCAGCGATGCGCCCTGGAACGGCGGCCAGCTGGTGCCGGAAAGCGCCGGTGGCTGGCAAGGCTGGGCGCCATCGGCGATTGCCCACAACGCGGTTGAACCGCCGCCGCACGCCCTGGATGAGGCCGGCCTGGCACGGGTGCGCGACGCATTCGTGGCCAGCGCCCGCCGCGCCATCCGCCTGGGCTTCGATGCCATCGAACTGCACGCCGCCCACGGATATCTGCTGCACCAGTTCCTGTCGCCCTTGTCGAATCAGCGCCAGGACGCTTATGGCGGTTCGCTGGAAAACCGCATGCGGTTTCCGCTGGAAGTCTTCCAGGCGCTGCGCGAAGTCACGCCGTCCAACGTGGCGTTGGGCGTGCGCGTGTCGGCCACGGATTGGGTGGAAGGCGGCTGGGATCTTGAGCAGACCCTGGTGTTCGCGCAGCAATTGAAGGAGCGCGGCTGCGAATTCATCGACGTGTCCAGCGGCGGCGTGTCGTCGCAGCAGAAGATCCCGGTCGGCCCGAATTACCAGGTGCCGTTTGCGCAAGAGATCAAGCGTCGTGTCGGGATGCCCACCATCACCGTCGGCTTGATCACCGAGGCGCAGCAGGCCGAAGACATCCTGGCGCAAGGGCAGGCCGACATGGTGGCGCTGGCGCGCGGCATGCTCTACGACCCGCGCTGGCCGTGGCACGCGGCGGCTCAATTGGGCGGCCAGGTCGTCGCGCCGCATCAGTACTGGCGTTCGCAACCGCGCGAGCAGAAAAACCTGTTCGGCGAAACGCGCTTCGGCCAGCGTTGACCCACCGCGGGATCCAGAAACGTAGGATGGGTGTAGCGCGCGACAATCACCAAAGGAACGCAGACCCCCAACGCGCGAAACCCATCACCCCGCCGCGAGTGCACAAAAAAACGCCGCTTGGATCAAGCGGCGCTTTTCATTCCAGCCCAGGCGCGGCCTACAGGCGCGAATAGGCCTGTTCCAGTTCGCGGTGCATCGCATCGGCAAAGTCCGCGCTGGCCGGATCCAGCTGCGACAGCAGTCGGGCCAGCACCACATTGTCTTCTTCGCCGTTCCAGATCTTGATGTAGGTGCCTTCCTTGTAGCCATGTTGCTGGCGGAAGATGTTCAGCACGTTCTTCGACACATACTGCGTGTAGGCGTCGTTCCAGCTCATCTCGCACGCGGTCATGGTCTGTTCCAGCACCTTGTAGCTGGCGCGGCCGCAGACGGCCAGGCCGCCGATCAGTTCCAGCAGCTCCGGCACCGGCAGGGTGTCCAGCGCATAGGTCTTGCCGTCCAGCACGACCGAGGCGGGCGTGGCCAGGTCAGCCACCAGCGCGCTGGCGGCGCCATCCAGCTGGCCACGGGATTCGACGATGGTGTGGGACAGGTAGAAGTGCAGGATGTCCACCAGCTCCATCTGTACCTGGGGCAGGTCGATGGTCTGCTTCTTCCACCACTTCCAGCCGTAATGTTCCAGGGCTTCGGCGGACTCGACGAAGGCGGCGCGCAGGAAGCGGGCTCCGCCGTTGACCCAGTCGGGATTGATCATGCTGTTCAAGTGGTCCTGCAACTTCAGCATCGTGGCCGCTTGGGCCTGGTTCAATCCGACAACGTTATTCACTTTCACTCCGTGGTTCCATAGGTCTGGTCAATTGCGGCGGAAATGTTAGCACTTCGCTTCCTGGCCGGTAGGCCTTGCCGCTAGTCGCCATCCTTGCGATGGGACGACGTTTTCAGGGGGGGCAGATTTCCCAGTGGCGTCTTGCGGGGATTGCGCGCGGCGCCGGCCGCCTTGATCAGCATGAACGCAAAAAACCCCAGGAAGACGGCGGGCACCAGATCATCAAGATTGAACTGCGGACTGCGGAACGCTCGGAATCCGATGTTCACGGCGGCCCAACCGGCCAGAATGCCGACAATCGTCAGCACGGCGCCAATCTTGCGCTGGCGCGCACGCCGGGCCAGAGACGCGGCGCCTTCATCCGCTTGGGCGGGCGTGGTGGAGCCAGGCGCGCGGGTGTCAGGTTGTGGCCGCAACGGCGGCGTGGCCGTTTTGCCCCAGGGGGCGGTGGATAGCGAATCGGAAGCCGGCGCAGGCACCCTCGCCGGGGCGGTAGTTTGCCGTGCAGCATCGCGCTTGGCGCTGACCCGGCCGGGCGTGGCGCCGCCCGCGTTCGTCAGGTTTTCGACGTAGCGCGCGAAATCGCCATTTTTTGGCTCTGAATCTATCGCCATGACTCCCTCATCGGTTCAATTGCCGCGCCGTACGCGCGCCGGCTGACGGCGCTTGCGGACCATGGCCAGCAGAAGTCCGCATCCTAGCAGTACAGAGAGGCCTGCGCCGATCATCATGGCAATCTGTTGCGCGTTTTCCGCAGTGCCCAGGCTGCGTGCAGTGATATAGCCGGGCGCCAGCATCAGCGGCATCCACAACAGGGCGGACAGCACGTTGGCCAGTTGGAAGCGGCTTTGCGCCATGCCCATCACGCCCGCCACGGTCGGAATGGTGGACCGGATCGGGCCCAGGAAGCGGCCGATCAGTACCGAGGCGAACCCATAGCGGTAGAAGAACAGCCGGGCGCGCGCCACTCCGGTGCGTTGCTGCTTGAGCGGCCAGCGGCGCAACACGCCCGGGCCCGCCCAGCGTCCCAGCCAGTAGGACAGGGCGTCACCCACGATGGCGCCCGCGATGCCCCAGATGATCACGTTCCAGGGGTCCAGCGTGCCTGCGCCGATCAGGCCGCCAGTCAGTAGCATCAAGGCGGTGGCGGGGATGAACAGACCCAGCAACACCATGGATTCGCCCAGGGTCAGCAGGAACGTGATTGGGCCCGCCCACATCTGGTTGGCCTCGATGAATAGGCCGATTTTGTCTATGTATTGGTCCATGGGGCGAAATCTGAAAATTAGCTGAAAGCAATCGAGTATCTTAACGCCTGCCTGAGTGGCTAAATGTTAACTAGGCTATCTGAATGATGCGACGTATCGAGGATTTATGGATTCGGTGACACAAGCCGTGCTGGGCGCAGGGATACAAGGCGTGCTGCTGGGACGCTTCCAGGGACGCCGGGCGCTTATTTACGGCGCCGCGCTGGCCACGGTGCCAGACCTGGACGTGCTGATGCGCTATCCGGACCCGGTTTCCCTGATGACCTATCACCGGGGGTTTTCCCATTCGGTGTTCGTGCTGACCGGTTTGGCGCTGTTGCTGACCTGGTTGATACGCAAATACTGGCCACAGGCCCCCTATGGCGGGCGAAGGTTGTTCCTGACCTTATGGCTGGTGCTGGTGACGCACCCGGTGCTGGACGCCTTCACGGTCTATGGCACGCAGCTCTTCTGGCCCTTGACGACCATTCCTGAAAGCTGGTCGGCCATTTTCATCATTGATCCGGTCTACACCGTGCCGTTGTTGGCGGGCGTGCTGTTCGCCATCGTGGTTGGCATGACGGATCGCGCGCGCCGCCTGCTGGCCGCCGCGCTGGTCTTCAGCACGGCGTATCTGGGCTTTGGCTTGGCCAGCCGCATGGTCGCGGAAGACCGCGTGCACGACGCCATGCGGAAGCAGGGCATCGCGGTCACGGAATTGCGGGCCGTATCGATGCCGTTCAACACCCTGGTTTGGCGCGTGATCGCCAAGACGGCGGATGGGAACTACTACGAATCGGTCAGCAGCCTGTTTGACAGCGGGCCGCCGGAGTGGCTGCGCCAGCCGTTGAACCTGGACCTGGGCCGCGCGCTGGCGGAGGTCCCGCTGCACGAGCGCCTGCGCTGGTTCACGGATGACTGGCTGCGCTACGACGCAATCGGCGACGCGCTGGTCGTGAGCGATCTGCGCATGGGCATGGCGGGCCACTACAGCTTCCGCTTCAAGATGGCTGAACGCGCGGCGGACGGTAGCTGGAAGCCGGTCACGCCGTCGGTCTGGCCCAGCGAGCGTGGCGGCTGGCCCGAACTGAAGTTGGTGCTGGCTCGCATCCTGCATGCGGAGCCGCCGTTGCCGTTGGCGGAATGGTCGGTGCTGTCGACGCAATGACCGGCTGCCTGCGCGGGTCAGGCGCAGGCAGCGATGGCCATGTCGCCGATCATGTCGGCAATATCCGCGATGTCCTGCTGCGATAAGGCCGGTACGCCGAGCCGGCGCAGCAGCGCTTCGCGCGCGACGGCAAATGCAAGCGCCTGGCCCAGGATCGCGTGGGCGCGAAGCACCTGCTCCCGGCGACCGCGCTCCTCGCTGCGCGCCTGGGCCACCAGGTCCGCGATGGTCTCGTGCAGGGGCAGGAACAGCCGCGTATACAGCGCGTCGAACTTTCCCGTGGGCCGGATCTGTTCGCGCGCCAGCAGCAGGCTGCCCGCCGCCGATGCCTCGGAGTCCAGCAGGGTGCAGGTGAAGTCCCGCATGACTGATTTGAGGGCCGCACGCGCGGCTTGCGGAGATGCCGCCGCCGCGCGCGGCAGGTCCAGGCGTTCGACGATGCTTGCGGCCACGTGTTCCAGCACAGCGGCATACACGCCTTCCTTGCCACCGAAGTGGTAGGGGATGGCGGACTGGTTCACGCCAGCTTCCTCCACCAGTTGCCGCGTGCGCACGCCGTCGATTCCCAAGCGGCTGAATAGCGCCAGCCCGGCACGGATCAGCCGGTCGCGGGTGTCGCGGCTGCGGGCATTGAGCGTGTCTGGGTCGTGCATCGAAGTCATCATGTCCTGGCGGTCTCGCCTTGCTAGGTATCAGCGCGCATCAGCCACGTGGAGTTTTCGTTCAACTCGATGCCGGCGGTTGGGCCGACAAGCACGGTGCCGCCGATGTTCGCCATGTGGCGGCCAAAGGCGCAATTCGGTTCAAAGGCAAAGCACATGCCCTCCTGCAAAGGCAGTTCCCGCCCAACGGTGGGGAGGCGCTTGATGTCAGGATAACGGGCGGCTTCGGGCAGTGATTCTATGCCAGGTGCGGTGCCGAATCCCACCGGGCCGTAGGGATTCAGGCTGTGGATCAGGGGATGGACGTGCCAGCCGCCGGCCGCCAGCAGCGGCTCCTCCATGGCATCGACGACATCGCCGAAGGTGCTGCCGACACGCAGTGACTGCACGCCCGCCTCGTAGCTGGCGCGGGCAACGTCCGCCGCGCGCAGGATATCGGGATGCACCTCGCCGATCGCCACGGCGGCCTGATGCTGCGTCTCCATCATGCCGTACAGGGCGAAGATCTCCGACAACACCAGGTCGCCCTCGCGCAATATCCGGGGCGCCTGGGCACGGTACTGCCATGCCGCCGGCCCCCATCCTATGTACTCCGGCCCGGACCCTAGCAGGATTTCAGCCGTGTAGCCGCCCATCGAAAAGCACGTTGCCGTGACCGCCGCCACCAAGTCCGCTTCCGACACGCCCGGCTTGGCGGTTGCCCGCAAGGTCTCGCTCATGGCTTCGCCGATATGCGCGGCGTAGCGCAGCAAGGCAATTTCCTCGTCGCTCTTGATGGACGCGCGCTGGAAAAATGGCCGGAATACCGGGATGAACGCCGCGTCCGGCATGGCCTGGGCCAAATCCTGAAGGGTCCGCGCGGGCATCGCCCCATCGAAATAGAAGGGCGGGTAAGGCTCCAGCCCGATCACGCCGATTCGGGTTCCGTTCATGCCGCGGCTTGCCAGCCAAGCGCCAACGTCACGTCCAGTCTTGCCGATGAACAACTGTTCGGGCGTGATCCATTGCAGGTCGCCGCGTAGCGCCGCTTGCATGTGGTCCGCCACCATCAACGACGCAAACGTGTACACCCGCGGCGTTTCGTCACCGACGAAGACCACCATCGACCCGGGCCGGTCATTGGTGAAATAGCAGTCCTGCGCAAAGCCGGCCGGCGCTGCGGCCTCCCGGTCGCCATACACGATCAAGGCTTCCAGGCGCTCGGCGGCCATGAGCTCGCGGGCAAGCTGCCAGCGGCGGTCGCGTTCAAGCAGGGACAAGGAAGAAGGGGGCATGGGCATGGCTCGGTCCTGAAGTGGAAGGAATGGGCCGCAAATATAATTCATTCAAATGAATGAATCAATATTGGCCAGGGGTGTGCCCGTATTGACCATGCCTTGTGCTGTGGATTATTCTTGTTCGATATTAAGGAACTTAAGTTCCGTTTTATGGAACAAGAATGAGCATTCTAGATGGCGTTCAACGTGTCCTCGCGCTGTATGCGGAAGGCGCGGCGGACCTGAGCTTTACCGAAGTCGCCGCGCGCCTGGCGATGCCCAAAAGCACGGCGTCACGCCTCTTGAATCAGATGCAGCATTACGGCATGCTGGATCAGGATGCGGCCACGCGGCGCTATCGCACGGGCGCCTTGCTGGCTCAGGCGGTACGTGCCGGCATGGCCGCCACGCCGCTGGACGAATGTTGCCGCGCCGTGCTGGCCCGCTTGTCGGACGACAGCGGCTTGACGGCCTATCTATCCACGCTGAATCAACGTGAAACGGTGGTGCTGCAACGGCTGAATGGTTCGCATCCGGTGCAAGTGCTGTCGCCGCCCGGATCGCGCCGCAATGCCTCGGGCACGGCGATGGGCCGAGCCCTGCTGTCGCGCCTGAGCGATGTCGAATTCCAAACCTTGTATGGCACCGACCCCGCCCAACCCTTGCCGATGGAAGGCCGTGATTGCCCCGCCACCGTGGGGGATCTGGTCCGCCTGGTGGAACAGACGCGCGCCGACCATTGCGGCGTCGCCATCGATCAGGCCATGCCCGGCATCGGCGCCGTGGCGGCCGCGGTACGTGACCCGGCCACCGGTGAATTGCGTGGCCTGTGCCTGTCATTCGTCTCGTTCCAGGCCGACGCGGCCCGGGTCGCGCGCTTGCGCGATTCGGTCTTGCAGCAGGTGGCGGCGCTGGGCCGTGAGTTGAACGATCCCTATTGGCTAGGCTGAACCTCTTCCTTTTTCGATGCGTCCGCGCGGGCGCGATCCAGAACATCCCTTGACGGAATCTTTCCCATGAACCTCTTGCTACTCAGCAATTCCAGCAGCGACGCCGGTTATCTGGTCCACGCCATGCCGGACATCCGTGAACTGATCGACACCCTGCCGCAAGGCGCGGCCGCCGTGTTCGTGCCGTACGCTGGCGTCACCCGTGACTGGGACGACTACACCGCCCTGGTGGTGTCCGCGCTGGCGGACACCGGCCTGGCCATCCAGGGCCTGCATCGCGCCGAGGACCCCGTGGCGGCGCTGGAAAGCGCCCAAGTCATCATCGTCGGCGGCGGCAACACGTTCAATCTGCTGGGCCAGTTGCGCCGCCAGGGCTTGCTGGACGTTGTGGCTCGCCGCGTGCGCGAAGGCGCCGCCTACCTGGGCTGGAGCGCCGGTTCCAACCTGACTTGCCCCAGCATCTGCACCACCAACGACATGCCCATCGTCGATCCGGAAGGGTTTGATGCCTTGGGTCTGCTGTCGTTCCAGATCAACCCGCACTACACCAATGCCCATCCGCCCGGACATCGCGGTGAAACGCGCGCCCAGCGCCTGACCGAGTTCTGCACGCTGAACCCGGACATGCCCGTGCTGGGCCTGCCCGAAGGGGCCGCGTTGCGCGTGCGGGGCGATAAGGTCGCGCTGGTTGGCCCGCATGATGCTCCGCTGTTCCTGGGGCACGACGAGCCGCGCGTGTTCCGCCCTGGCCCGCTGGAGATCCCGGCATGAAGCAGGTGATCGATACCATCGAACTGCTGTCGTCCGCGCACATCACGGGCGAAGCGGTGGCGCAGGTGCTGCGTCAGGCCGGCCAATGCGATGTGGAAGTGACCCGCCTTGAACGCGACGGCGCGGCGACGGAGTTCCTGTCCATCGTCATCCCCGGCGCGGACGACTCGGCGCCGCAATTGGGCATCGTCGGCCGCCTGGGCGGCATCGGCGCACGCCCCGCGGTCACGGGCCTGGTGTCCGACAGCGACGGTGCGGTGGTGGCCATTGCGACGGCGCTCAAGCTGATGGCGATGGCACGGCAAGGCGACGTCCTGCCCGGCACGGTGCGCATCCGCACGCACATCTGCCCGCGCGCGGGCACGCGCCCGCACCATCCGGTGCCGATGATGCGTTCGCCGTTCCCCATGCGCGAAATGATGTCGCATGAAGTGGACCCGCGCATGGACGCGATCCTGTCCGTCGATACCACGCGCGGCAATCGCCTGGTCAACAAGCGCGGCGTGGCGCTGACGCCGGTCGCCAAGCAAGGCTATCTGCTGCGCATTCCGGAAACCATGCTGGACGTGATGGGGTGGGTCAGCGGCGAATTGCCCGTGACCCTGCCGCTGACCACGCAAGACATCACGCCTTATGAAAATGGCTTGTGGCACGTGAATTCGCTGATGCAGCCGGCCATCGTCACCGATGCGCCGGTCGTGGGCGTGGCGTTGACCGCGCAGACCACCGTGCCGGGTTGCGCAACGGGTGTCACCAACGCCGTGGATGCCGACGTCGCGATGCGCTTCTGCATCGAAATCGCCAAGCTGTACGGCCAGCGCACAATGACTTTCTTCGATGAGGCGGAGTGGCACGCGCTGCAAAGCCGCTATGGGTCGATGGCGCATCTGCAAACCGTGGGCCGCGATACCGGCGGCACGGCATGAGCGCGCCGCAATCGCGCCGCGTGGCCTTCTTCACGATCGGCCAGTCGCCGCGCAGCGATGTCGTGCCCGAGATGTCGCGCCTGCTGGGCGAACAGGTCCGCATCGACGAGTTCGGCGCATTGGACGGCCTGGACGAGGCGGCGCTTGCCGCCCTGGCGCCGCGCGCGGGTGAATACCGCTTCGCCACGCGCTTGCGTGATGGCGCGCAGATCGAATTGGATGCCGCTGCCGCCGAGGCGCGGCTGGCCGAGGTCATGCGACAGGCGGACGGGGCAGGGTATGACGTGTTGGTGCCGCTATGCACCGGCACGGCCATTGCGCCGATGCGCACGCTGGTCGTTGAACCCCAGCAAGTCGTTGACCACCTGGTTGCCGGTCTGTCGCAGCACTGCCGCAAGGTGGGTTTGATCGTGCCCTTGGCCGAGCAGGTCGATTTCTTTCACATGGCTGTGCCCTTGTCGTGCGAGACCCAGGTCGAGCACGCCTCGCCGTATGAAGCCGACGCCGATCAAGCCGCGCGCAACTTTGCGCAAGCCGGGCAGGCGTTGGCTTCGTGCGACCTGATCGTCATGCATTGCATGGGCTACGCCGACCGCATGCGCCAGGCCGTCGCGCAAGCGTCTGGCCGGCCGGTGCTGCTGTCCAACCGCCTGGTCGCCCAGGCGTTGGCGCAGCTATTGGAATAACGCCGCCGAAGCTGTCCGATGCCACGCTGCGGGCCGTCTGTTCGCAGCGTGGCCGAACGAGCGGCGAGGGGAGACGAAGCGTTCTTCGTCAATTCATTGTTGGGAGTGTCTTTTCATGTTCAGCCGTACTTTGCATCGCGCCGCAGGCGCTCTGTTCACCGTCACCGCCCTGACGGCCACGCCCGCGCTCGCCGCCGATGCGTGGAAACCCACCAAGCCCGTGCGGCTGCTGGTGGGCTTCGCGCCCGGCGGCTCGGCCGATACGCTGGCTCGTTTGCTGGCCGAACCGCTGTCCCAGCGGCTGGGCCAGACCGTCGTCGTTGAAAACCTGGCAGGCGCGGGTGGCAACATCATGGCGTACCGCCTGTCGCAGTCACCGGCCGACGGCTACACCATCGGCATCGCCGCGGCCGGCTCCATGGCCATCACCCATGTTCTGAATCCCAAGGGCACGAACTACAAGCCCTCGGACTTCACGCCCATCACGCTGGCTGCCGTGCAGCCCAACGTCGTCATCGTGAACAAGGACGTACCGGCCAATAACCTGGCCGAGCTCAAGGAATACTTCCAGAAGACGCCGACGGCTACCTATGGCACCGCTGGCGTGGGCATTTCCAACCACCTGATCGCCGAGACGATGCTGTACAAGATGGGCGTGAAGGTGCCGCATGCCGCCTACCGTGGCGCGGCGCCGGTCATCACCGACCTGTTGGGCGGCCACATCGCGATGACGATGGACAACATCTCGACGGCGGCGCCGTTGGCCTCCCAAGGCAAGGTCAAAGCCATTGCCGTGGCATCAATCAAGCGTTCGCCGCAATTGCCCAACGTGCCGACGCTGGACGAACAGGGCTTGAAGGGCTTTGACATGCCAACGTGGCAGGGCGTGTTCGCGCCCGCAGGGTTGCCGGCCGACGTGCTGGCGGCCTATTACGCCGCGCTGCAAGACGTGCTCAAGCAGCCGTCCGTCATTGAAAAGATGGCAGGCCTGGGGTCTGAACCGGTCACTGGCATGACGCCGGAAAAGACCAACCAGTTCCTGGAAAATGACCGCAAGCAATGGGCCGATATCGTGAAGGCCGCGAATATCAGCCTGGAGCAGTAAGACAGGTTGCCGACAAGCCCTCCCGTAAAACGGAGGGTTTTTTCATGCCGCAAGATACCGCGCTTGACTCTGAAGCTACTTCAGGCTTTTTCATGAGGCCTGGCAATACGCCGGAACGGCGATTCGGAGTCTGGAATGGGCATATTGAAGCATCTGCTGGGTGGACAGGCCAGCCGCCATGGGGGCGGGCATGGCCATGATGGGCATCGAGGCGGCACTTACGGGAATCCGCAGCAAGGCGCGCCCTTGCAGGCCACAGGCGTTGCCTGCAACCGTTGCGGCGCAGCGCAGGCGGCGGGCGGTCGATATTGTTCGCAATGCGGCGCCTCGCTTGCGGCGGCCGCATGTCCTCAGTGCCGAGCCCCCATCGTTGCGGGAACGAGCTTTTGCGCACAGTGCGGCGCGGCTGTCGCGCGTGCGGTTCAGCCATGAGCGACAGCCATCAGCACGGTGACGTGCGCGTCTTGCCCGAATCCCGTCTCTGGATCGCCTTTGCCCTGACCGGCACCTTCATGCTGGTGGAGATCGCCGGCGGAATGATCACAGGCAGCCTGGCATTGATTTCAGATGCCATGCACATGCTGACCGACGCCATGGCGCTGCTGCTGGCGCTGGTGGCGATACGTGCGGGCCGCAAGGCGGCGGACCTGATGCGCACCTACGGATACGCCCGCTTCGAGATTCTGGCGGCGGCGGTCAACGCGCTGGTGCTGCTGGGCGTCGCGTTCTACATTCTGTACGAGGCCTACCAGCGCTTGTCGGCGCCGCAGGATATCCAGTCGCTGGGGATGCTGGCCGTCGCCGTGGTCGGGTTGGTCGTCAATCTGATTTCGATGCGCATGCTGGCAAGCGCCAAGGACGAGAGCCTGAACGTGAAGGGCGCCTACCTGGAGGTATGGGCCGACATGCTGGGGTCGATCGGGGTGATCGTCGGCGCCGTGCTCATCTGGTTCACAGGCTGGCGCTGGGTGGATTCGGCGCTAGCGGTGGGCATCGGTTTCATGGTGTTCCCGCGCACCTGGACGCTGCTGCGCGAATGCGTGAACATCCTGCTCGAAGGCGTGCCGCCAGGCATGAGCTTGCAGGCCGTGCGCGACGCCATCGCCGGCACGGCCGGCGTGGCCTCCATCCACGACCTACACCTGTGGGCGGTGACGCAGAGCAACCCGATGCTGACAGGCCACGTGGTGTTGGCGGCCGGGTCGGACGCCGAACAGGTGCGTCGCGCCATCGAAACCCGGTTGCAGGCGGATTTCGACCTGCACCACACGACCCTACAGATGGAGCGCGATGACCGCTCTGAAAAGGAACACATACATTGAGCGGGGCGGGGGGGCTTGGCGAGCTCCCGAGCAAAGAAAAACCCCTGTCCGGAAACAGGGGTTCATCCACGGTCAAGTTACACCGCGAGGCCTGGCTTCAGAGGCCGGGCACCCTTGCCGCGATCTCCGCGATCAGGCGCCGTGCCGCATCCAGCTTGTCGGCAGCGGGCAGGGGATGGGCGCCTTGCTCATCGAACAGCACCAGTTCAGTGGTGTCCGCGTCCATGACCTTGTGCGCCAGGTTGCCCACCAATAGCGGAATGCCCTTGCGCGCGCGCTTGGCTTCAGCATGTTCGGCAAGTTTTTCGGTTTCGGCCGCAAAGCCCACACACCATGGGCCGTTTTCCAGCTTGGCCACTTCAGCCAGGATGTCCGGATTCGGCTCGAACTCCATCAACGGCGCTCCGCCGCCTTCACTGGTTTTCTTCAGTTTTTGAGCGCTGACGTTCTTCACGCGCCAATCTGCCACGGCAGCGACCGCGATGAAAATGTCCGCATCGGCGGCGCTGGCCATCACGGCATCGTGCATCTGGCGCGCGGTGGTGACCGACAGCGCGGTGACGCCGCGCGGAATCGGCAGGAAAGTGGCGCCGGTAATCAGCGTGACACGGGCGCCGGCTTCGCGGGCGGCGCGCGCCAGCGCGTAGCCGGTCTTGCCCGACGACCGGTTGCTCAGCACGCGCACGGGGTCCACCGGCTCGGACGTAGGGCCCGCGGTCAACAACACGTGGCGGCCGGCCAGCAGCTTGGGTTGGAAGAAGGCGATCAGGTCGGTCAGCAGTTCATGCGATTCCAGCATGCGGCCGTCACCGGTCTCACCGCACGCCTGTTCGCCGGCAGACGGACCCAGCACGCTGATGCCGTCAGCGCGCAAGGTTTCCACATTGCGTTGCGTGGCCGGGTTGGCCCACATCTCGCGGTTCATGGCGGGCGCCACCAGAAGCGGACAGGCGCGCGCCAGGCACAGCGTCGACAGCAGGTCGTCGGCCATGCCGTGCGCCAGCTTCGCCATGAAGTCGGCACTGGCCGGGGCGATCAGCACGGCATCCGCGCCGCGCGTCAGGTCGATGTGCGCCATGTTGTTGGGCACACGGGCATCCCAGGCATCCACGAATACCGGCCGGCCCGACAGGGCCTGCATGGTCACGGGGGTGATGAAGTGCGTGGCCGCTTCGGTCATCACCACGTCAACGGTGGCGCCTTGTTCGGTCATGCGCCGTACCAGCTCGGCGATTTTGTAGCAGGCGATGCCCCCGGTCAGACCGAGGACGATGCGTTTGCGGGCGAGATCGAGCATGAGGGCTGGGCGGCGGGTTCAGCGCCGTGTAAACGAGGAATGGAGAATGATTTTATTCCGCATTGCGGCATTGCGCCGTTCGCGATGCATTCAGGGGGGATCAAATGAGGCAAAAGCCTTGGGGGGCAAGGTGGGCGCCGGGGCGTGATGCCCCGGCGGCGGCCGTCAGGCTTGCGGCTTTTTGCGGGCACGCAGAAGCTCGTCCAGCACCAGCAGCACGGCTCCGCAGCTGATGCCCACATCCGCCAGGTTGAAGGCGGGGAAGTACGAGTTGTTCCAGTAGAACAACAGAAAGTCCACCACGTGGCCATACACCACACGGTCAATGACGTTGCCGATGGCGCCGCCCAGGATCAGCGTCAGCGCCAGGCAGAAGCGCGGCTGTCCATGCGTGCGGCGAAGGATGATCGTGATGACCACCGCCGCCACGATGCCCAGTCCGGTGAACAGCCAGCGTTGCCAGCCTTCCTCGGACGCCAGGAAGCTGAACGCGGCTCCGCGGTTGTACATCAGCGTGAAATCGAACACCGGCAACACGTTGACCCGTTCGCCATACTGGAACGAGGTGTTGAAGTACACCTTGGTCAGTTGGTCCAGCACGATGATCAACAACGCCAAGGCCAGCCAGCCGCCCACGCGCGCCGGTGCGGCGCGGGTGGGGGCAGCGCCCGTCACTCCCGTATCGGAGGGGCGGGCCATGTTCAAGCCTTGTCGCGGGCTTCGCCCGAGCCGAACAGGTTGGACACGCAACGGCCGCAGATCTCGGGGTGATCCGCGTCCTGGCCCACGTCCAGGCGCCAGTGCCAGCAGCGTTCGCACTTCTTGTGCGTCGACGGCGTGACTTCAATGCGGGTCTCGCCTTCGCCCGCATGCACGGTGGCACGCGACACGATCAGCACAAAGCGCAGATCGTCGCCCAGGCTGGCCAGCAGTTGCTGGTCTGCGCCATTGGCGTACAGATCGACTTCGGCTTGCAGCGACGAACCGATGGCGCCTGCCGTGCGAACTTCCTCCAGCTTGCGCTGGACTTCAGCCCGGATGGCGCGCAGGCGCGTCCACTTGGCCGACAGCGCATCGGCGTCGGCAAACGGCGGCAGCGCGTGGTAGACCTCGGTGAAGATCGTCGTGCGGGCGGCGTCGGCCTGATGCTTCAGGGCAGAGCCCACCAGTTCCTTCCACGCTTCTTCGGCCGTGAACGACAGGATCGGCGCCATCAACTTCAGCAGCGTCTGCGTGATGTCCAGCAGCGCCGTCTGCGCCGAGCGGCGTGCCACGCTGCCAGGAGCCGACGTGTACAGGCGGTCTTTCAGGATGTCCAGGTAGAACGCGCCCAGGTCTTCCGAGCAGAACGTCTGCAAGCGCGAGACAGCCGGGTGGAAGTCGTAGCGTTCGTAGTTGGCCTGCACCTCGGACTGCATCTGCGCCGTCATGGCCAGCGCGTAGCGGTCGATCTCGAAGAGTTCGCCGTAAGGCACCGATTGCGACACCGCGTCGAAGTCCGCCACATTGGCCAGCAGGAAGCGCAGCGTATTGCGGATGCGGCGATAGCCTTCCACGACGCGCTTCAGGATCTCGTCCGAAATGGACAGTTCGCCCGAGTAATCGGTGGAAGCCACCCACAAGCGCAGGATTTCCGCGCCCAGGGAGTCCGACACCTTTTGCGGGGCAATCACGTTGCCCACGGACTTGCTCATCTTGCGGCCCTGGCCGTCCACCACGAAGCCGTGCGTCAGCAATGCCTTGTAGGGCGGCTGGCCATACAGCATGCAACCGGTCAGCAGCGAAGAGTGGAACCAGCCGCGATGCTGGTCCGAGCCTTCCAGGTACAGGTCGGCGGGCCAGGCGAGCTCGGCGCCGTGCGAGCCGGCGAATTCGCCGTCCTTGCCGCCCAGCACCGTGGCGTGCGTGCTGCCCGAATCGAACCACACGTCCAGCGTGTCGCGGTTCTTTTCGTATTGGTCGGCCTCATCACCCAGCAGATCGCGGGGTTCAATCGCCTGCCAGGCTTCGATGCCGCCTTGCTCGACGCGCAGCGCCACTTGCTCCAGCAATTCGGACGTGCGCGGATGCAGCTCGCCCGTTTCCTTGTGGATGAAGAAGGCCATCGGCACGCCCCATTGGCGCTGGCGCGACAACGTCCAGTCCGGACGGTTGGCGATCATGGCGTGCAGGCGGGCGCGGCCCCAGGCCGGGTAGAAGGCCGTGGCATCGATGCCGGCCAAGGCCGATTCGCGCAGGGTCGGGCCGCCGTCCTTCGGGGCCACGTCCATGCCGGCGAACCATTGGCTGGTGGCGCGGTAGATGATCGGCGTCTTGTGGCGCCAGCAATGCATGTAGCTGTGCTTGTGCTTTTCGACGTGCATCAGCGCGCCGGCTTCCGTCAGCGCCTCGACGATCTTGGGGTTGGCGTCCCAGATGGACAGGCCGCCAAACAGCGCCAGGCTGTCCACGTACTTGCCGTCGCCCATGACCGGGCTGATGAAATCGGTGTCTTTCATGCCGTGCTCTTTGCACGACACGAAGTCTTCGATGCCATAGGCGGGGGCCGAGTGCACCACGCCCGTGCCGGAATCGGCCGTGACATAGTCGCCCAGGTACACCGGGGCGCGGCGGTCGTAGGCGGCGTTGAATTGGGCCAGCGGATGGCGGAATTCAATGCCGGACAGGGCTTCACCGGGAGCGGTGGCGATGATGTCGCCTTCCAGGTGCCAGGCCTTCAGGCAGTCTTCAACGCGGTCCTTGGCGATCAGCAGCAGCGGGCCGAACTTGGGCGCCGGCGACACGCGCACCAGCGCGTATTCGATTTCCGGATGCAGGTTCAGCGCCTGGTTGGACGGGATGGTCCAGGGCGTGGTCGTCCAGATGACGATGGCGCCGTCGTCCACCGAATCCAGGCCAAAGGCGCGTGCCAGCTTCGCGTGTTCGGCAAACGGGAAGGCCACGTCCACGGCCGGATCCACGCGGTCGGCGTACTCGACTTCGGCTTCGGCCAGGGCCGAACCACAGTCAAAACACCAGTTCACGGGCTTCAGGCCGCGGAATACATAACCCTTGTCCAGGATGCGGCCCAGCGCGCGAATTTCGTCGGCTTCATTGCTGAAGTTCATCGTCATGTACGGACGATCCCAGCCGCCCAACACGCCCAGGCGCTTGAAGTCCTTGCGCTGGCGGTCGATCTGCTCCAGCGCGTAGGCGCGAGCCTTCGATTGCACTTCCGCCACGGGCAGGTGCTTGCCGTACTTCTTTTCGATCTGAATCTCGATCGGCATGCCGTGACAGTCCCAGCCCGGCACGTAATGCGCGTCATAGCCGGCCATGTTGCGGCTCTTGACGATGATGTCCTTCAGGATCTTGTTGACCGCGTGGCCGATGTGAATGTCGCCGTTCGCGTAAGGCGGGCCGTCGTGCAGCACGAAACGCGGCCGGCCGCGGCTGGCTGCACGGATCGCCTGGTAGACGTGGTTTTCCTCCCATTGCGAAATCCAGGCGGGCTCGCGCTTGGCAAGGTCGCCCCGCATGGGGAAGGGGGTATCGGGCAGGTTGAGGGTCTTTTTATAGTCCATGAACGGCAAAATAGGCGCGCGCGTTTCGCGCGTCTTCGGCGATGGCGGCAGTCAGGGAAGGGAGGTCAGGAAATTTTTCTTCGTCCCGCAGCTTGTGCAGGAATTCGACTCGTACGAGTTTACCGTAAGCGTCGACGGTATCGTCCAGCAGGTGTGACTCAAGCAGCACGCGGCCACGGTCTTCGACCGTCGGGCGCACGCCCAGGCTGGCCACGGCGGGCAGGGGGCGGTCGGCCAGGCCGTAGACCTGGACGACGTAAATGCCCGAACGGGCGGCACAACGCTCGGCCACGCGCAGGTTCATCGTCGGGAAACCCAGGGTGCGGCCCAGCTTCTGGCCGTGGATCACGTGGCCGCTGATGTGGTACGGATGACCCAGCAAGTGACGGGCGCGCTCCAGGTCACCCACGGCCAACGCCGTGCGAACCTCGGAACTGGAAATCCGGTGGCCTTGCTGATCGGTCACGTCCGCCAGCGTCTGCACCTCGAAGCCATGGCGCATGCCGGCTTCGCGCAGCAGGTCGATGTCGCCACTGCGCTTGTGGCCAAAACGGAAGTCCTCGCCCACCAGCAGCCATTTGGTCCGCAGCCCCTGCACCAGCAGGTTTTCGATGAAGGCGTTGGCCGACATTTCCGCCAGCCGGGCATTGAAGCGTTCCACCACGACCTGGGACACGCCGTAGCGCGCCAGCGCCGCCAGTTTGTCGCGCAGCCCGGAAATCCGGGTGGGTGCCAATTCCGGGCGCTGGTTCGAGGTGGCGAAATACTCTCGCGGATGTGGCTCGAAGGTCATGACGGCGGGCTCCAAGCCGCGCTCACGGGCGACTTGGCAGACGCGCGCCAGCATGGCCTGGTGTCCGCGATGGACGCCGTCAAAATTGCCGATCGTCAGCGCGCAAGGAGCGCGCCGGTCGGGCGGAGGCAGGGATCGGTAGATACGCAGCGATGGTTTCACGAGCGAGAGTTTACAATTTTGGATTCCGGGTTTGTTCTAATCCCCCCAATCATTCGTTTGCCAGCGGTCATTCCGGGGCAAACCATGGTGGCGGACAAGCCCTTTGCGCCAAGCAACACGCGCCCGTGCCAGGCGCGCGGGGGGCTAAATCTTTGGATTCTTCTATCTTGCCGGAAACACAACTATTCAAACGCCGCCTCGTCATCCTGATCTCTGGTCGGGGCAGCAACATGCAGGCATTGGCAGAAGCCTGCCGCAATGAGGCCTGGCCGGCCGACATTGCGGCCGTCATCGCCAGCCGGCCGGATGCCGGCGGCTTGGAATGGGCCGCCGCCCAAGGCATCCCCACGGCCGCGCTGTACCATAAGGACTACGCCAGCCGTGACGCCTTCGACGCCGCCCTGGCTGCGGAAATCGACCGTTACGCGCCTGATTACGTCATTCTTGCCGGCTTCATGCGCGTCCTGACTCCCGGCTTCGTCAATCACTATGCCGGCCGCCTGGTCAATATCCATCCGTCGCTGCTGCCGGCGTTTCCCGGGCTGCACACGCATGCCCAGGCGCTGGCGACTGGCGTGCGGGTCCACGGTTGCACGGTGCATTTCGTGACGCCGGTGCTGGACCATGGCCCCATCATCGCCCAGGGCTGTGTCCCGGTCCTGGCCGGCGATACGCCGGAACTGCTGGCTAATCGCGTGCTGGCAGTGGAACATCAGGCTTTTCCGGCCGCGGTGCGCTGGCTGGCTGAAGGCCGGGTTACGCTGACAAATGACCACCGGGTGGACGTGCAGGGTGACCCCGCGCGCTTGTTCACCTGGTCGCCGGCCGCCTGAGCGGCCCCGAATTGCACTGAATCGCTTTTACCGGGCGGAACTCCTCCGCCCCACTGGAACACACCATGACTAAACCCCAATCTCCGCGTTCTCGTCCGGCAGGCACCCCGAGGGCAGCCTCCGAAGGGCGCGACGGTCGGTCCTTTTTCTCGCGTCCCAAGGGCGACGCCCGCGAAACCCCGCAGCGTGAGCGCGGCGAGCGCGTACGCGACGAACGCCCCAGCCGCGATGGCGCCCGTCCGGCCCCGCGTCCGTCGTTCGACGCCCCGCGTGGCGACAACCGCGAGCGTGGCTCCTTCGGCGGCGATCGCCGCGAAGGCCAAGGCCGCCCGGGTCCGCGCCCGTCCTTTGACGCGCCGCGTGGCGAGAATCGTGGTGGCGGCCAACGTGGCGACAGCCGTGGCGGTGACCGTCCTTCCTATGGTTCGGAACGCCGTGAAGGCCAAGGCCGTCCGGATTCGCGTCCGTCCTACGGCAATGGCCCGCGTGGCGACAGCCGTGGCGGTGAGCGCGCTTCCTACGGTTCGGAACGCCGTGAAGGCCAAGGCCGTCCGGACTCGCGTCCGTCCTACGGCAATGGCCCGCGTGGCGACAGCCGTGGCGGTGACCGTCCTTCCTATGGTTCGGAACGTCGTGAGGGCCAAGGCCGTCCGGATTCGCGTCCGTCCTACGGCAATGGCCCGCGTGGCGACAGCCGTGGCGGTGACCGTCCTTCCTACGGCTCGGAACGCCGTGAGGGCCAAGGCCGCCCGGACTCACGTCCGTCCTACGGCAACGGCCCGCGCGGTGACAGCCGTGGCGGCGACCGTCCTTCCTATGGTTCGGAACGCCGTGAGGGCCAAGGCCGCCCGGATTCGCGTCCGTCCTACGGCAACGGCCCGCGCGGTGACAGCCGTGGCGGCGATCGTCCGTCCTACGGCTCGGAACGTCAAGAAGGCCAAGGCCGTCCGGATTCGCGCCCGTCCTATGACGGCCCGCGTGGCGAAGACCGCGGCAATCGCGAGCAAGCGCCGCAAAAGCCCCAATTCAACCGTCCGCGCCAATCCTATGCGGCCATCCGCATCGATCAGGTGCAGCGTGTCCTGGGCGAAATCCTGCAATGGACCTATCCGGCCGACTCCGCGCTGTCGCACTGGCTGCGCCATCACCCGAACCTGGGTGCGCGCGATCGCTCCGAAGTTGCCGAAGCCGTCTATGACGTGCTGCGCCATCTGCGCCGCTACCGCCAGTTTGGCGAAAGCGGCGTGGGTCCCGCGTCGCGCCGACTGGCCATCCTGGGTCTGAACGCGACGCTGGGCGCCGAGGCGCTGGAAGAAGGGCTGGACGCCGCTGAAGCGGAATGGCTCAAGCGCGTGTCGCAGATCGATCTGGCCACCTTGCCCCGCGCGGTGCGCGGCAGCATCCCTGACTGGCTGGACGAACGCCTCAGCCAGATGGACAGCCCGGAAACCCTGGTCGAAGCGCTGAACCGCCAGGCCAGCCTGGATTTGCGCGTCAATCCGCTGAAGGCCGAGCGCGACGCCATGCTGACCGAATTGCAACAAAGCGCGGGCCGCTACGAACCCGTGGCAATGCCGTTCTCGCCTTGGGGCATCCGCATGGAAGGCCGCCCGGCCATCAACCGTTGGCCGCAGTTTGAAAACGGCAGTATCGAAGTGCAGGACGAAGGCAGCCAGTTGCTGGCCTTGCTCGTGGCACCGCGCCGTGGCGAAATGGTCATCGATTTCTGCGCTGGCGCGGGTGGCAAGACCCTGTTGCTGGGCGCCTTGATGCGCTCCACCGGCCGCCTGTACGCATTTGACGTGTCGGCCGCCCGCCTGGCCCGCGCCAAGCCCCGCTTTGCGCGCAGCGGCCTGTCGAACGTTGTGCCTGTCGTGATCGACAGCGAGAACGATACCCGCGTGAAACGCTTGGCTGGCAAGGCGCAGCGCGTGCTGGTCGATGCGCCTTGCAGCGGCATCGGTACTCTGCGCCGCAACCCCGACCTGAAGTGGCGTCAGCACCCTGAGGCGCTGGCCGAACTCGGCCAACTACAGGAACGCATCCTGAACAGCGCCGCGCGTTGCGTGGCACCCGGTGGCCGCCTGGTGTATGCCACGTGCAGCCTGCTGGCCGAGGAAAACGAGGTGCAGGCCGAGCGTTTCCTGGCCAGCCACCCCGATTTTGAACGGGTGGACGCGGCTGAGATTCTGGCCGCGCGTTGTGAAACCCTGAAGCTGGAAGGCCCCTACGTGCAACTGCGCCCCGACGTGCACGGCACGGACGGGTTCTTTGCCGCAGTGTTTGAACGCAAAAAGAAGGGCGCGACAGAGGCTGCCGCTGATACGGGTGACACCGCCGACATGACGGATACCAACCTGGATCTGGATGCTGATGCATCGGCCGATAGCTCAGCCGATATCACTGCCGACATCGCGGCCGACGCCGAGGCGCCTGCCGATGATGAGGCCGAGGTGAAGCCCCTGGCCGACCCCGTGGCTGAATCGGCTCCCAAGGCCGAACCGGCCAAGGAAGACAAGCCGGCCTGAGCCCCGCCCGGATCACGCCGGCTCAGGGAGCCGGCGTGACGCCGACCGTTGCGCTGAAGCGACGGGTGCCCAGCGTCTTGTTCTGGTATTTCACTTCCCAGGCCAAGGTGTCGGAACCCGGCTTGTCCGCTTGGTAGATCACCTGCGACACGGCCACTGGCCGATAGGCGCAACGGCCGGAATCACTGGACTGGCCGCGTGTCTGCATGATGCTGGCCTTGCCCAGCGTGGGGTTCTGCGTGATCTGTACGCGCGGAGCCCTCAGCGCCAAGCAATCCGACCCGCGAATCTCGTAATAAGAGGCCAGCACGACGACGTCGCCCGACTTCATCGTCTGCGCCGCGGCGGGCACGGACAGCGCCATTCCCAGCGACGCCAGGGTTGAAAACAAATAGGGACGGATTTTTTTCGGCAACATCAGTTGGGCAAAAGAGACAGTTTGGTCACAGGGAAGGGCGGAAAGTTTGCGCCGGGAAAATGGCGTTCTCAAGACCCAATTCCCTTGCTGACAGGAACTTTAGTAGCGAAATGTAGCCAAAACCTAGTGCCATTGCGAATACCCCCCACCTTCATGGGGTAGCCGGCCCAGGCGCCGGATGTCCGCAAGGCTCGGCCTCGCGATCAGCCCAAGCGGCCGCGAGAGAGGGTTTTTGTGCGCTAAAACTGGGGCTTAGTCCTTGATTTCGCTCAAAAACTATTTTGAAACTCCCTTGTCATAAGACGACAAAGGTAAGCTAAACTTCAGGCACTTCTCAAGCGAGGCTCATAACAGCTTTATGGATTACATCCTCTCCTTCATTGCCGGCGGTCTGACCCAAGCCTCTTGGTGGCAGGTTGTCGTATTCACCCTTGTCGTGACGCACATCACGATTGTTGCGGTCACGGTTTTTCTCCATCGCAGCCAAGCGCACCGCGGTCTGGATTTGCATCCGGCTGTCATGCACTTCTTCCGCTTCTGGCTCTGGATGACGACCGGCATGGTCACCAAAGAATGGGTTGCCATTCACCGCAAGCATCACGCCAAGTGCGAAAAGGAAGGCGATCCTCACTCGCCCATGCTGTTCGGCATCTGGAAGGTGCTGTTCCGCGGCGCGGAACTGTATCGCGAAGAATCGAACAACACCGAAACCATGGCCAAGTTCGGCCACGGCACCCCGGACGACTGGCTTGAACGCAACGTCTACAGCAAGCACAGCTTGTGGGGCGTGCTGTCCATGCTGGCTATCGACGTTGCCCTGTTCGGCGCCGTCGGCGTGACGGTCTGGGCGGTGCAGATGGCTTGGATTCCCTTCTGGGCGGCCGGCGTTGTCAACGGTATCGGCCACTACTGGGGCTACCGCAACTACAACAGCCCGGACACCAGCACCAACGTGTTCCCCTGGGGCATCGTGATTGGCGGCGAAGAGCTGCACAACAACCACCACGCCCACGGCACGTCGGCCAAGTTCTCGGCCAAGTGGTACGAATTCGACATCGGCTGGTGCTACATCAACATCTTGAAGTTCCTTGGCCTGGCCAAGATCAAGAAGGTTGCGCCCAAGCTGAAGCTGGACGACACCCGCACCGGTATCGACCTGCGCACGCTGCAAGGCGTGATCACGCACCGCTACGAAGTCATGGCCCGCTATGCGGACGTGATCAAGAGCGCCGCTCGCGAAGAGCTAAGCAAGCTGAAGGCCTCGCGCCAGGAAGGCAACGCTGAGTGCGGCTACACCAAGCTGCATCAAGTGCGCCGCGCCATCCACCGCAACGAGGACATCCTCCAGCCTGAACAGCTTGCCGCCGTGGACAAGGCAATCGCCCAGAACAAGTCGCTGTCGACCCTGGTGCAGATGCGCCGCGAACTCGGCCGCATCTGGGAAAGCTCCAGCGCCAGCAGCGAACAGCTCCTTCATGACTTGCAGGCCTGGTGCCAGCGCGCCCAGCAAAGCGGCATCGCCGGGCTCGAGCAATTTGCTCAACATCTGCGCCGCTACGCGGCATGATGCTAGAGAAGCTCAACCCTGAACAACGCGCCGCAGTAACGTTAGAACCGCAGCACGCCCTGGTCTTGGCCGGGGCGGGCAGCGGGAAGACCCGGGTACTCACTACCCGCATGGCCTGGCTGATTCAAACCGGCCAGGCTTCGCCTTTTGGGCTTCTGGCGGTCACGTTCACCAATAAGGCTGCCCGCGAAATGCTGGCGCGTATGTCGGCGATCCTGCCGATCGATACGCGCGGCCTTTGGATCGGCACCTTCCACGGCCTGTGCAATCGCATGCTGCGCGCGCACCACCGCGACGCCGGCTTGCCGCAGAGCTTCCAGATCCTGGACGTCACCGACCAGCTTGCGGCCATCAAGCGCTTGATGAAGGCCAACGGCGTCGACGACGAAAAGTACCCGCCGCGCGATGTGCAACGCTTCATCAATGGCGCCAAGGAAGAGGGCCTGCGTCCGCAAGACGTCGAGGCCTACGACGCCCATCGCCGCCGCCTGATCGAGATCTATCAGCTGTACGAAGCCCAGTGCCAGCGCGAAGGCGTGGTCGACTTCGCCGAGCTGCTGCTGCGCGCCTACGAATTGCTGTCGCGCAACGCACCGGTGCGTGAACACTATCAACGCCGTTTCCGCCACATCCTGGTCGACGAGTTCCAGGACACCAACACCTTGCAGTACAAGTGGCTGCGTTTGTTGGGCGGCGGCGGCGCGGCCATCTTCGCCGTGGGCGACGATGACCAGTCCATCTATGCCTTCCGCGGCGCGAATGTCGGCAACATGTCCGACTTCGAGCGCGATTACGCGCACGGCACGGTGATCCGGCTGGAACAGAACTACCGCTCGTTCGGCCACATCCTGGATTCCGCCAACGCGCTGATCGGTCACAACAGTGGCCGCTTGGGCAAGAATCTATGGACCGATCAAGGCGAAGGCGAACCGGTGCGTGTCATCGAACAGCCTTCCGACGGCATGGAAGCCCAGTGGATCGTGGACGAAATCCGTTCGTTGATCCATGACGGCAGCCTGCGCCGCGAGATTGCCGTCCTGTATCGCAGCAACGCGCAATCGCGCGTGCTGGAACATGCCATCTTCTCGGCCGGCATTCCGTACAAGGTCTATGGCGGCCTGCGCTTTTTCGAGCGCCAGGAAATCAAGCACGCGCTGGCGTATTTGCGGCTGATGGCCAACCCCAACGACGACACGTCGTGGATGCGGGTCGTCAACTTCCCGACGCGCGGCATTGGCGCGCGCACGCTGGAACAACTGGCCGACGCGGCCCGCGCGCATGACACCAGCCTGTATGCGGCGGTGGCGTTGGTGGGTGGCAAGGGCGGGTCCAATCTGGCCCAGTTCGCGCAATTGATCCACCGCCTGATCGAAGAAACGCGCGGCCTGCCGTTGCCGGAAATGGTCGAGCACATGCTTGAGGCCAGCGGCCTGAATGCCCACTACAAGGCCGAGCGCGAAGGCGCCGAGCGTCTGGAAAACTTGAACGAACTGATCACGGCTGCGGCCGTGTTCGCTTCCGAAGAGAACTACGACGGCATGCCTGCCGGCGTGGTGCCTGAACAGGCGTCCTCATCGACGTTGATGCCGGGCGTGGTCGACGCGCCCATCGTGGCGTCCGACGGCCTGACGCCGCTTGCGGGGTTCTTGTCGCACGCGGCGCTGGAAGCCGGCGACAACCAGGCCCAGCAAGGCCAGGATGCCGTGCAACTGATGACGGTGCACGCCGCCAAAGGCTTGGAGTTCGACGCCGTCTTCATTACTGGCCTGGAAGAAGGGCTGTTCCCGCATGAGAACAGCATCCTGGAGCAATCCGGGCTGGAAGAAGAGCGCCGCCTGATGTATGTCGCGATCACCCGCGCGCGGCAACGTCTGTACATCAGCCTGGCCCAAAGCCGGATGCTGCATGGCCAGACCCGCTACGCCATGCGGTCGCGGTTCCTGGACGAGATTCCGGAAGAGCACCTGAAGTGGCTGTCACCCAAAGCTGGCCTGGCACCGGTCAGCAGTACCGGTGCTGGCTGGGGCGGGGGCAATCGCGGCGATGCATTCGGACGCAAGCCCACCAATACCATTGCGCCGCGTCAACCGCGCGGCATCGCCAGCGGTGTCACGGTGGGAGACAAGCAGTATCGTGTGGGTCAGGGCGTGCATCACGCGCGGTTTGGCGATGGCACGATCATTGGCTTGAGCGGTGCGGGACAGGACGCCCAGGCAGAAATCCAGTTCCGCGACGTCGGCGCCAAGACCTTGGCGCTGGGCATCGCCAAACTTGACATTGTTCAGGGTTGAAGACATGGCCAACAACGATTCTCCGAAAGCCGAGTTGGCGTCGCTGCGCGCCGAAGTCGATGAAATCGATCAGCAGATCATGTTGCTGCTGGGTGTGCGGTTCCGTTGCACGGACATGATCGGTGAGCTCAAGACCAACCACGGCATGGATCTGGTGGACCCTCAGCGGGAATCCCAGCAGGTCGAACGCATCCGCCGATTGGCCGAAGAAGCGGGCGTTCCGCCCGCGCTGGCTGAAACCATCCTGCGCGAAGTGATCGATACCGTGGTTGACCACCACACCCGCCTGCGCGAGCGCCCGTACTCGTAATGCCAGGCTGGCGGTGCCCGGCAGCTTGCATCAGCAAAGCCACCTGGCGCCGCCTTCCCCTTTCCCTACAAGACCTTCATGAACGCCAACAAGGCGTCGATCTCGTCCGCGCTGAGATCCAGCGATCGGATGTGTTCGGACTTGCGCGGCGCATAGGGATCGGGTGGGTTCGCCGGGGCCGCATCCCGGCCCATGCCGGCGTTGTACATCCGCAGCAGGCCCTTCAAGTCCGGGAACAATCCGTTGTGCATCCATGGTCCGGCCAGCGACACGTTGCGCAGGCTGGGCGTGCGGAATTTACCCAAATCGGCCAAGTCGCGCGTGACCTCGAAACGGCCCAGATCCTGATTGCGACGGCCATAGAAGGACAGTCCGATATTGTGGAACTGGTTGTCTGTCAGCAGCGCTCCACTGTGGCAGTTCATGCAACGCGCTTGCGTGCGGAAAAGGTGCATCCCCAGAAGCTCGGTGTCGTCCAAAGCCGTTTTGCTGCCGTCAAGAAACGCATCGAAGCGCGTGGGTTCGGGGCGTAGCGTGGCCACGTAGGTGGCCAGCGCGCGCGCCACCCGGTCAGCATCCACCGCGGAGGGCTGCACCGGGGCAGGTGCGCCGAATGCGCGCAGGAATTCGGTGGGGTAGGGGTTCGTCTCCCGCAGCCGCGCGACGACGCCAGCCGCATCGTGGTTCATTTCGCGAGGATCATGGATGGGGCCCAGTACCTGTTCTTTCAGGGTGGCGGCCCGGCCATCCCAGAACAGGACGGGCGCAAACGGCGCCGCATACAGCGGCGTTGAACGCCGCCTGCCCATCAATTGATCTTCCCCCACGGCCAAGGCACGGCCATCCGTGAATGCCCGCTGGGGCAGATGACAGGACGCGCAAGACACCTGGCCCTTGCGCGATACGCGGCTATCGAAGAACAGCATCTGTCCCAGCGTCACGATCTCGGGGCGTGCGGCATCGGCCGCCAGTTGCGGGCGTCCCGCGTTGGCAGCCAGCCAGCTCAGTGGGGGACTGGACGCGGGCGGCACTGCCGTCCACTCTGTCCAGCTGACCCCGGGATCCAGCGTGGGAGCAGGCCACGTCGGGCTGGTGCCGCTGTACAGCCGGCGCAGGCAGGCGGCATCCCAGCCCGCCGGGCCGTGGCAAGCGCGCGCCTCGGACGGGGATCGCGTGGCGGCTGGGCTGGCCGGGGCTTGCGCGCTGGCCGCGCCCGCCATCGCCATCGCCAGCACCGCGCCCAGGATCAGAAGCGGTAACCGACTTGCAGCCATAGCTCGCGTCCCGATTGGTAGGTGCTGCGATTGGTTTTCAGGTTCGGGTTGCTGGCCGTCACCGCTGGCATGCGGTTCAGCACGTTCAGGACCTCGACGGTGAACTCCAGGCTGCGCGCAAAGGTAGGCTGCCAGGTCAGTTTGGTGTCCCAGGTCCAGTAGGACGGAATCTCGCCGGACTCGAAGCGTTCCAGATAGTCGGGCCTGGGACCCAGGCCCACGTAGATGGTCGCGTCGCGCTTGCTGCGCCAGTTCAGCATGTTGCTCCAGGTCAGCCCGGTGCGTGGCCATGCGCCGATCAGGCCGAGCGAGGCGGTCTGCGGCTGGTAGAAGGTGCTGGGCGGCAGGTCGATGGCGCGCGTCCGCGATCCGTTGTAGAACACATACTCGTCTGGCGCCCGCGCGTCGCCGCTGTAGCCGTCGACCAGATCCACGTTGGTCTTGCGCTTTTGCCAGCTCCAGGACGCCTGCATGTTCCAGCGCGTTTCACCTAGCCGCCAGGGTTCCAGGGTGCGCAGCGACAGGCTTACGCCGTCGGTGGTGGACAGGCCCTCGTTGGTGTAGCGGTACCCCTCCGTTTCGTTGCCGGTCTGAGTCCACTGATCTCGGCCGTTGCGCCGCACGTAGCTCAGCACGCCTTCCACGCCTGCCATGCGCTGGCGCAGCGAGACGGCCCATTCGTCGTCATAAGGCATGCGCAGCCCCTGGTATTCGACGAAATACTCCTTGCTGCCGTTTGCAACGGGGTTGCCTTTGCTGTCCAGCACCTGCCGGCGCAAGCGGCTCATTTCCTCTCTCAGTGCGGTCTCCAGCACTTGCGAGCCGTAGTAGCGCGACCAGCCCGCGCTAAGCAGCGTGTCGCCCGAACCGAACATGTCCCAGTCCAGCCGGGTGCGTGGCGAGACATTGTTGTTGCCCAGGAAGGTCTCCCGGTCATAACGCAGGCCCGCGTCCAGGGCCAGCCGTTCCCATTCGATGCGGTCGGACAGATACAGGCTAGCCATGTTGTAGTTCACGTCTACGGTGCCGGGCAGGTACCGGACCTTGCTGAAGTCCTTGTAGCTGCCATCCGGGCTATATGCGCGTCGGTATGAATGGCTCTCCTGGAAACGCTCGAAATTGGCCTGCACGCGGGAGACCTCGGCGCCCGCATATGGGCTGTGCGTGAAGACCCCCGTGCGGATGGGGTCCAGATCGATCCGGCCTTTCAGGGTCCAGGTATCTTGCCGCTTTTGTTCCTTGCCAAAGCCGCCCGCCGTATACAGCGGCAGCCGGTAGGGCTGGTAAGTCACCAGCTCGTCACCGACCGATTCGCGGTTGCTCAGCGAGCGGTCCCAGCCTGCTTGCACCGAAAATCGCCCGCCTTGGAAGAGATGGTCAACATTGCCGCTGACGCCGCGCGCGGCGTGGTTGTTATCCCAGCGGGTGTGTCGAAACAGATCGCTGGCCAGGGTCTCGCTGCGGTCGCTGTATTTGAGCGTCAGGTCGGCGATGGTGTCGGCGCTGGCGCGCACACTGAACTTGCCCAGGAAATTGTCAATCCTGTCGTTATAGGTGTCCTGGCCCGGGGACGGTTGTCCCTTGTCGTCCACGCCCATGTTCCAGCGCGTGATGTTCGATTCCCGACGCGACATGGCCAGCACGGCGCCGGATTTTTCATTGAAGGCGATATCGCCGACTGCGGAATAGAAGCGCTTCTTCCATTCAGGTGAATAGCCCGGCTTGCCCTGCGCCCAGCTGTTCTCGTCGCCTTCGCTGACTTGTTGCTGGGTCATTTTTGAGGTGTTCCAGCGATAGTCCAGGTTCAGGTGGTTTTCTCCGGAAAACCGCCGCAACCGGGCATCGACGACGCCCCCTGTGAAGCGGCCATACTCCACCGGTACGAAACTGTCGTGCACGCGCACCTCGTCAAGCAGGCTCGTGTCCACGAAGTACGACTGCGGATTGCTGGGAATATTGCCAACCTGCAAATTCAGGTTCTTGCTGGCGGGGTCCACGCGATTGGTCGCGTCCATGCCGTCGATCTGGAACAGGTTCTGATACGGGCTGGACCCGTGAAATGAAATGTCCTCGACGTTGAGCGATCCGCGGTTCTGCGAACTGTTCGCGCCGGGATTGGTGCGCACGGCCGGGTGGGTCGCGACCAAGGTGCTCAGATCCCGGTTGGAACTCGGTGTGTTCGTAATGTCTTCCTGGGTGTAGACCCGTTCGCCGATCTGTCCGCCATACACCTTCACCGCATCGAGCCGGGTTGCGGAAAACGGGTTCGCCTTGTCCACATAGATGATGTAGCGGCCGGGGCCGTCCGCGCGCAGGGTCAGGCCCGACCCGCGCAGTAGCTGATCCAGCGCGTCCAGCGGTGACAAGGTGCCGCGCAATGCGGGCGCGGTTCTTCCGGCGACCACGGCGGGCACGAAAGAGATTTCGATGTTGGCCTGCTGACCCAGGGCAAGCAGGGCGGGGCCGAGCGCCTGGGCGGGAATGTCGAAGTCTGCCGGCTTGGCGTGGGTCTGGGCCCATGAGGGCGCCGGGCTGCACAGCGCCAGTGCGGCGCTCAAGGCAAGCGCTACGGCGGGGAGGCGGCGGGTAGGAAGGCGGCCGGTGAAAGCGCGGGAAGCCATGCGTAAGTCCTAAGCAGCAATGTCAGCCGTAGGACGTCGGCACTGCGCAAACCCCTCATCAAAATCGTGATGAATAATTTATATCGATTCTCATTTACAGATTGGGTGCGGCGAATTGCCTCAACGCAGGATCAGCAATCCGGGCAGTTCCGTCACGCGCACGGGTGTCTGCGCCAGCAGCAGTTCCAGCGCCCGCAACGGATTGGCGACGTTGGCCGTGCCCGACACGTGTTGCGCCTTGGCCGCCTCGCCCATCACCAGGATGTGTTTGCCGGTGTAGCGCGCCAATGTGTCCGCCGCGACTTGCAGCGGCACGTCGTCGAAGCTGAGCAGGCCCCGGGTCCAGCCGGGCGGCGTCGTGTCGGCCACGGCGTCGCGCTTGACGCCAGCGGCAGAGACCTCAACGGCTTCGCCAGCGGACAAGGTCAAGCCTTGGTCATCGGCGCAGGGCAGGCAACGCACGGCAACCTGGTGTGCCTGAACCGCGACCCGGGTGCCATCGTTCAGTAGATCCACCGTGAAGCGCGTGCCCAGCGCGGTGGCCGACGCATCCCGTGTGATCACGGAGAACGGCGCCATGCCGGGCTGTCGCGGCACGGGTTCAAACTGGGCGCGACCTTGCAGCAAGCGCACCTGGCGCTGGCCATTGGCGTAGTTCAGCGCCAGGGCGCTTTGGGCATCCAGCACCACCATCGAGCCGTCAGGCAGGGTGATGCGGCGCACGCTCGCGTCCGCGGTGTAGTCCGCCCGAGACCTGGGGTCCGTTGATCCGAACCAACCGGCGAACGCAGCCGTCAGCAGCACCAGCATGGCGGTGACCCGAAGCTTGCGGGCGGGGCGCTTGGCAAGTTTTCCACGGTCGATCTCACCCATGCGGCGCCACAGGCGCGACAACCGGTCATAAGCCGCCGCGTGCCGGACATCAGCCCGGTACCACGCTTCAAATGCGGCGTGTGCCTTGGCATCCAGGCGTTGGCCGCTTTGCCGGATCACCCAGCGCGAGGCTTCTTCCACGGGGTCAGCGGGGCGTGCGCGCGTGGCCATCAGTCTGTCAGTGCCAGGTCGCAGGCCAGCAGGATGCGCATCATGTGCTTTTCGACCGCGCTGACCGATATCGCGAAGCGCGCGGCAATGTCGCGGTAGGTCAGGCCTTCGTGACGATGCAACACGAAAACATCCAGGCTGCGACGCGGTTGGGCAAGCAGGGCGGATTCCAGGCGGCGCAGCGTTTGGTGCGCGGCGGCCACGTCGAAGGTGTCGGCGGCATGGGCAACGGGTTGCGCGGCGGCGTAGTCGGCGGTGGCCGACAGTTCGCGCGTGCGGCGGCGGTGCCAATCGGTTGCGATGTTTGCCGCCACCCGGAACACATATGCCCTGTCATTGTCGGGGCGGGTGCGGTCATTGAATTCCGCCAGCTTGATCCACGTGTCCTGCGCGCAATCCTGGGCCACGTCGCGCGAGCCCGTGCGCATCGAGAGAAAGCCAAGCAGTTCGCGGTAGTGGCGGAGGAATACGTCCGTAAGCGTAGACATGTCGCTGGCGCCTGGCGCCAGATGGAGTCAATTTCGCGACGGAGTATAAATGATAATGGTTATTATTAATAGATGGCGCAGCACGCTTGGGAGGCGGGGCAAGCCCGCCACCCAAGCATCGCGCTAGGCTTCGCTTTGGTCGATTTCTTCCAGGGAGCCCTGGATCTCAAGCCATTGTTCTTCCAGTTCGTCGATGCGCTTGCCATGTTCACCGTGCTCAGCCATGACTTTCTGGCGCTCCGCGCGGCGGGCGTCCGAATACAGGTCAGGATCGGCGATCACCGAGTCCAGGGCGTGGAGCTTGGTCCGAAGCTTGTCCATTTCTGTTTCGACCTTGGCCAGCTTGGCTTCCAGCGGTTTGCGCAGGGCAGACACGCGCTGGCGCTGTTCGGCTTCGGCCCGGCGTTGCGCCTTGCGGTCCACGACCGGTTCGCTGCCTTCGGCATTTTCGCGCGCAGCTTCGGCGCGTTCCCCGGCATTGCGGGCAGCCAGCCAGTCGCGGTAGTCCTCAAGGTCGCCGTCGAACTCGCGCACCGCGCCGTCCGCCACGATCCAGAAGCTGTCCACGGTGGTACGCAGCAGATGGCGGTCGTGCGAGACCAGCAGCATGCTGCCCCCGAAGTCGGCCAGCGCGGTGGCCAGGGCTTCGCGGGTTTCGACGTCCAAGTGGTTGCTGGGTTCATCCAGCAGCAGCAGGTTGGGCTTTTGCCAGACGATCAAGGACAGCGCCAGACGCGCTTTTTCACCCCCGGACATGGGGCCCACCTTGCTGGTCACGGTATCGCCCGAAAAACCGAAACCGCCCAGGTAGTTGCGCAACTCCTGCTCGCGGGTCTCGGGCGCCAGCCGCGCCAGATGCGCGATCGGGGTGCTATCCACGTCCAGCATGTCCAACTGGTGCTGGTGGAAGTAGCCAATCGCCAGCCCGCGCGAGGCGCGGCGTTCGCCTGCCTGGACGGGAATCTCTTCCGCCAGGGTCTTGATCAGCGTGCTCTTGCCCGCGCCATTGGCGCCCAGGACGCCAACGCGGCTGCCTGCGCGCACCATCAAGGTCACATCGCGCAGGATGGGGACGGCATTGCCCTCGGCATCCGTGTAGCCGGCGGATAAATGCTCCAACGTCAGCAACGGGTCGGGCACCTGGTCCGGCGATGGGATCCGGATGTCGATGCCGGCTTCGGCGTGCAAAGGCGCCAGCACCTGCATGCGAGCCAGCGCCTTGACGCGGCTTTGCGCCTGCTTGGCCTTGGAGGCCTTGGCCTTGAAGCGGTCGATGAAGCCTTGCAGCCGGGCCGATTCGCGCGTCTGGCGTTCGTAGGCGATATTGGTCTGGCGCAGGCGCTCGGCGCGTTGCGTCAGGAAGTCGCCATAGCCGCCGCGGTAGCGCACCAGCTTGGCATGGTCGAAGTGCAGGATGGACTTGGCCACCGCATCCAGGAATTCGGTGTCGTGCGAGATCAGCATGACGGTGCCCGGATAGGCGCCCAGCCATTTCTCCAGCCACAGCATCGCGTCCAGATCCAGGTGGTTGGTGGGCTCGTCAAGCAGCAGCAGTTCGGACGGCGCCATCAGCGCGCTTGCCAAGGCCAGGCGCATGCGCCAGCCCCCCGAAAAGCTCTCGACCGGCATCATCCATTCGTTGGGCTTGAAGCCCAGGCCGGCCAGCAGCTGTTCCGCGCGTGACGCAGCGCTCCAGGCGCCGGCTTCCACCAGCGCTGCCTCCACTTCCGCGATCTGCGTGCCTTGCTCGTCCGTCAGCGTGGCGCGACGGGCCTGCAATTCACGCAGATGCGTATCACCGTCGATGACGAATTCGCGGGCAGGGCGGTCGTCGGCATCCAGTTCCTGCTTGACGCTGGCAATGCGCCAGCCGACAGGCAGGTTCACCGTACCGGCGTCCAGGTCCAGGGCGCCGGTCAACAGCGCGAACAGCGAGGACTTGCCCGCGCCGTTCTTGCCCACGATGCCCACGCGCTCGCCCGGATGCACGACGAATTCAGCGCCGTCCAGCAGTACTTTCGTACCGCGGCGCAGGGTCAATCCAGTAGCGCGTATCACAGGGTAAGTTGCTCTCGGGTAAGCAGCAGAAGCTGGTCCGATGCCTCTTCCGTGTCCAGCCAGACGGGCGACAGCTGCGGGAAGGCGGCTTCAAAGAAATCGCGCTCATGGCCGATTTCCAGAACGATCACGCCGTCTTGCGTCAGGTATTGCGGCGCGGCTGCCAGAATGCGGCGCACCAGGTCCATGCCGTCCTCGCCGCCGGCCAGGGCCAGTTGCGGTTCGTGGCGGTATTCCTGCGGCAGCACATTCATGGAACCGCTGTTCACATAGGGCGGATTGCAGATGATCACGTCGTACTGACGCGCGGGCAGCGCATCAAACAGATTGCTCTCATGCAGGTCCAGGCGGTCAGCCAGACCGTAGTCATCCACATTGCGGCGGGCGACTTCCAGCGCATCGGGCGACACATCCACCGCGTCTACATGGGCGTAGGGGAAGGCCATGGCGGACAGGATGGCCAGGCAGCCCGAACCCGTGCACATGTCCAGCACGTTTTCCACGGCCAGGACATCCTGCACCCACGGCGACAGCCCCTGATCCAGCAATTCAGCGATGGGCGAGCGCGGCACGATGACGCGCTTGTCCACGTAGAAGCGATGGCCACGCAGCCAGGCTTCGTTGGTGAGATAGGCGGCGGGCACGCGCTCGGTCACGCGCCGTTCCAGCAAGTCCAGCACGCGGTCGCGCTCTTCGCGCACCACGCGGGCATCCAGGAACGGTTCCAGCGTGTCCAGCGGCAGGTGCAGGGCATGCAGCGTCAGATAGACCGCCTCGTCCCAGGCATTGTCGCTGCCGTGTCCCAGCGCCACCTGGGCGCCGTTCAGGCGCGACACCCCATAACGGATGAGGTCGCGCAGGGTCAGCAGTTCTTGGCGGGCGGATTGATACATAGGGTCTTCTTACTTGGGCACCAGAAGGTTTTCCAGCGTGCGCCGATAAATGTTCTTCAGCGGGTCCAGCGAGGCCACTTCAACGCGCTCGTTGACCTTGTGGATCGTGGCGTTGCCGGGACCAAACTCGATCACCTGCGGACAGATCTTGGCGATGAAGCGGCCGTCGGACGTGCCACCAGTGGTGGACAGTTCGGCGGTGACGCCGGTTTCGGCGTGAATCGCCTGCACCAGCGCATCGGTCAAGGATCCGCGCGGCGTCAGGAAAGGCTCGCCGCCCAACTCCCAATCCAGGTCATATTCCAGGCCGTGCTTGTCCAGCACCGCATGCACGCGGGTCTTCAGGCTTTCCGGCGTGCTGGCCGTCGAGAAACGGAAGTTGAACAGCGCCACGGCTTCGCCCGGGACCACGTTGGTGGCACCGGTGCCCGAGTTCAGGTTCGACACCTGGAACGTCGTGGGCGGGAAGTACTCGTTGCCCTGATCCCATTCGATGCCGACGATTTCCGCCAGCGCCGGGGACAGCTGATGCACCGGGTTGCGCGCCAGGTGCGGGTAGGCCACGTGGCCTTGGATGCCCTTGACCGTCAACTTGCCCGACAGGGAGCCACGGCGGCCGTTCTTGCAGGTGTCGCCCAGCACATCACCGGAGGTCGGTTCGCCCACGATGCAGTAGTCCAACTGTTCGCCGCGCGCCTTCAGCGCGTCGCAGACGATGGCGGTGCCGTCGATGGACGGGCCTTCCTCGTCGGATGTGATCAGCAGGGCAATCGAGCCTTCATGTTGCGGATGGGCCGCCACGAATTCCTCGGCCGCCACCACGAAGGCGGCGATCGAGCTCTTCATGTCGGCCGCACCACGGCCGTACAGCCAGCCGTCGCGTTCGGTGGGCACGAACGGGTCGCTTTCCCACTTCTCGCGCGGACCCGGAGGAACCACGTCGGTGTGACCGGCAAACACGGTCAGCGGCGCGGTGCTTCCGCGTCGCGCCCACAGATTGGTGACGCCGCCCTGTGCGATGGTCTCGCACGTGAAGCCGATGCGTTCCAGCCGGGCGGCAAGCGCCGCCTGGCAGTCTTCATCCGCCGGCGTGACCGACGGGCGGGCGATCAGGTCCTTGACCAGATCCAGTACGGCACCGGATGGTTGGCCCTGCTGCCGCGTTGCGGCAGCCTCCCCAAGGGAGGGGGCACGCCCTTCGGGCGGCTGTGCGGTCGTGCTGCTCATCAGGCCCTCAGCAGATCATTGATGCTGGTCTTGGCGCGCGTTTGGGCGTCGACCCGCTTGACGATGACGGCGCAAGCCAGGCTGTGCGAGCCATCGGCCGACGGCAGCGAACCCGGAACCACGACCGAACCCGAGGGCACGCGGCCGTAGGTGATCTTGCCGGTGGCACGGTCAAAAATCTTGGTGCTTTGCGACAGGAACACGCCCATGGCCAGCACGGAGTTCTCTTCCACGACCACGCCTTCCACCACTTCCGAACGGGCGCCGATGAAGCAGTTGTCTTCGATGATGGTGGGGTTGGCTTGCAGCGGTTCCAGCACGCCGCCAATGCCCACGCCACCCGACAGGTGGACGTTCTTGCCGATCTGGGCGCACGAACCGACGGTGGCCCAGGTGTCAACCATCGTGCCTTCGTCGACGTAGGCGCCGATGTTCACGTAGGAGGGCATCAGCACCACGTTGCGGCCGATGAAGGCGCCACGGCGGGCGACAGCGGGCGGCACCACGCGGTAGCCGCCTTGCTTGAAGGCGTTGTCGCCGTACTCCGAGAACTTGAGCGGCACCTTGTCGTAGAACTGTAGCGGCGCCTGGCCCATGATGGCGTTTTCGCTCAGGCGGAACGACAGCAGCACGGCCTTCTTGATCCACTGGTGAACGACCCAGTCGTCATTGATTTTCTCGGCCACGCGCAAGCGGCCCAGATCCAGGCCGTCGATGGTGTGCTCCACCGCTTCGCGCACTTCGGCGCTGGCGTCGGCGGGCGACAGGTTGGCCCGGTCGTCCCAGGCTTTTTCGATGGTGGTCTGCAAGTCGAGAGTCATAGCGGCTCAGCTTTTAAAGGTTGATCAAACAGAAGTATGTACAAAATGGGCGATGCGCTCGGCTGCCTGCACGCAGTCAGCCAAGGGCGCCACCAACGCAATACGGATGCGGCCGTGGCCGGGATTCACGCCATGTGCTTCCCGCGCCAGATAACTGCCCGGCAGAACGGTAACACCGGTGCGGCCGTAAAGGTCGCGCACGAAGGCCGTATCCGCCCCAGGCGTGGCCGCCCAGAGGTAGAAAGAGGCTTGCGGGCGTGACACATCCAGCACTTTTTCCAGAATGGGCACGACCGCATCGAATTTCTCGCGGTACAGGCGCCGGTTGTCCTTCACATGCGCCTCGTCCGTCCAGGCCGCGACGCTGGCCGCTGAAACCAGCGGGCTCATCGCACTGCCATGATACGTGCGATACAGCAGGAAGCGGCCAATCAGCGCCGCGTCACCCGCCACAAAGCCCGAACGCAGGCCAGGCACATTGGACCGCTTGGACAGGCTGGAGAACGCCACCAGGTTGCGGTAGTCGTCGCGCCCCAGCCGCCGCGCCGCCTGCAAGCTGCCCAGCGGCGGGTTGCCTTCGTCCAGGTAGATTTCGGAATAGCACTCGTCCGACGCAATGACAAAACCATGACGATCGGAAAGCTCGAACAGCGTTTCCCATTCGTCCAGCGACATGACGTTGCCCGCCGGATTCCCCGGCGAACACACGAATACCAGCCGGGTCTTCTTCCAGACCGCATCCGGCACCTGATTCCAGTCACTGGAAAAGTTGCGCAACGGATCGGCGTTGACGTAGTAGGGCGTGGCCCCGGCCAGCAGGGTGGCGCCTTCGTAGATTTGGTAGAACGGGTTGGGGCAGATGACTATCGCGCCTGCCGACGGGTCGATCACCGTCTGCGTGAAGGCGAACAAGGCTTCACGCGACCCCAGCGCTGGCAGCACCTGCGTGTCCGCATCAGGGGCAGGGATGCTGTAGCGGCGTGCCAGCCAGCCCGAGATCGCCTGGCGCAGCGCCGGGTCGCCCTTCGTGGACGGGTACACGGACAGTCCGCCCAGATGGTCGCGGATCGCCTGCGCGACGCGCTCCGGCGCGGCGTGCTTGGGCTCGCCAATCGACAAATTGATAGGCGTCAGGCCGTCCGGCTGGGCGCTGGCCGAGGCCAGCAACGCCCGCAGTTTTTCGAACGGATAGGGGTGTAAAGCATCGAGGCGCGGATTCATGACGCAAGATTTTAACAAGCAAGCTACAATAGCGGGCTTGACCTTTAGCGAAGGTGGCGAAATTGGTAGACGCACCAGGTTTAGGTCCTGACGCCGTAACAGGTGTAGGGGTTCGAGTCCCCTCCTTCGCACCACCCTATTTAGGGGCCGAGAGCAGTAAATGAGTGGCAAATGCATGGCAAATGCATGGCAGATGCATGGCAAATGCATGGCAGATTGGATTTGCCCCTTCATGATTGTGCCTTCGGAACCCTTGCAGTAGTACCAAAAGCCCCTTGGCACCCGTGCCAAGGGGCTTTTTCTCTTGGGCTGCCAGCATTGTCGTCGGATTCACCCTCCGTCAGATCCGGCCCTGGTTAATCAGGCAAACCAGGCTGACCAGGCAAACCAGGCTGACCAGATCAACCGCCTTCCGTCTCCGGCGCCGGGCGGTTCGGGAATACGTTCAGCGACATGATGTCGCTTTCATATTCCGTCATCAGCATGCCCACCAGGTGGCCATGCAGCAGTCCGAAGCGGGTCCAGTTCAGCGGTTCGCTGCCCGGCAGCAGATCCAGCAGCAGCAACTGGCCGGTGCGCACGGTGCCCACGAAATACGCCCGTTCGTCCAGGCCGCCCGCAGGTGGCGCGTGGTAGATCTTGACCGCGCGACCGGTGTCGTCCTTGCGCCAGGCGCTGACGCCTCTTGCGGAGGCGTCATCGGTGCGCTTCAGATCGTTCTGGATCGTCATCCAGAGGCCTTTGGCGTTTGGGGTATGTACAACAATCGTCATGGGCTGGCTTTCCGTGTTGTCGGGCTACATGGAATTTATCCAGAACCTTCTGACCGGTACAAGCCTTGATTCCGCTCAGGCCGGCCTCGGTCAGTTCTTGATCTTGATGCGGTCGCGCCGCTTTTCGGTCCTGGGTTCGACGTCGCGGCCCAGTTGCACGTCCATCACGATCGCGGCATGCACCTTTGCCCGGCTGGCTTCAATGCGGTGCGCGCAAGCCCAGCCCCGGTCGGCGGCCACCGATAGTTTCTTGTCCAGCTCCTGATGGCGGCGACGCTTGTTTTCGGTCGACATGTTGCTGAGTTCTTGATCGGTGATTAATCGCATGTGAATTCCTTTTCAAGCGGGTTGTGTGATCGGGTGATCGCCTCTTTGCGGGTTTTGATGACGAACACGTGCGCGGCGCGCATCAATGCAGCGCCGCCAACGTGGATTGTTTTTGTGAAATGCCCTGGCACTGGATGCAGGTGCGGCCGTAGTTTGCCAGTTTGTAGGGTTATTGCAAGTCATTGAAAAATAAAGAGAAAAAAGTATAAGAATCATGTTTTCCATATACTTTTATGTGGCTTTGGATACTTTTTTTGGGGGCGTGAAAATTGGGAGGAAACAGGGTTTGTCCTGATGCTCCAGCGGCTTGACACGTCTTCGCGCAACCCATAAAGTCACCGCACAGATTTAGATAAAAGACCATCTGTAGGGTGGTCTTTTATCGCGTGCAGTTTGCGTCGACCTCTTACAGAAATAATTCCAAGAGGAGACGACTGTGCAATCATCGACCGTGAAAATACGTGGCATCGAAGATGTCATCGCTTTTATCGATTCACGCCCCGGCATCGCTGGCCGGGCTGGCCTGATTTGGTGGCTGGCGCTGGGCGGGCTATTTCTGGACGCATTCGCGAACTCCGCTTTAAGCGCCGGCTTGGGCCCCATGACGCGCGACCTTGGCCTGAAGGCGGGGCAGGTGGCGTTGATGACGTCGTTTGCCGCCTGGGTGGCCATCGCTTTCAATCCCATTGGCGGATGGATGGCCGACCGCTGGGGCCGCATCCGGCCTCTGATCATCGCCAAGTTCCTGGCGGTCATCGGTGCGGTGCTGGTGATGTTCGCGCCCAGCTTTGAAGTCATTTTGGCGGGGCGCTTCTTTGTCGGTGCGGCCTATGGCATCGACTTCGCCATTGCGATGGCGGTGCTGGCCGAGTTCACACCCGTCAAGTTCAAGAGCCGCCTGAATACCTGGCAGGGCATGTGGTACACGGCGGTGTGCACGAACCTGCTGCTGGCGATGCTGTTCTTCTCCTGGGATGTGGGCGACTCCATCTGGCGCTACTCGGTGGCGGCCACGGCCATCTTTGCCGTCGTCATCCTGGTGCTGCAACTGAGCTACATGGTGGAAAGCCCGATCTGGCTGGCGCGCAAGGAGCGCGTCGAGCAGGCGGCGCAGGCCATGACCCGGATCTACGGGCAACCCTTCGTCGCCGCACCGTTGAATGAGCGTTTGCCGGTGACGAACATGGCCAAGCGGGGCCTTGCCAACGTCTTGCTGATTTTCCGCGGTGTGTATCTGCCTCGCACGATTCTGGCGGCCACCGTGCAGATCGGGCAGGCGATCCAGTACTTCGCCGTGGGCTGGTACCTGCCGCTGATCAGCGCCGCGCTGTTCGGCAAGGACTTTATCTACGCCACGATCGGGGCGCTGGTGTTCAACGTGTTCGGCATATTCGGCGGCTTCTTGTCGCCGTATATCGGCCGCAAGCTGGGCTTGCGGCGCGCATCGGCCTTCGGCTTCGCGGCGGTGTTCCTGATGCTGCTGATCCTGGGTACGTTCCACGGCAAGATGCCGTTGTGGCTGGCTGTGGTGGTGCCGTCGCTGTTCATCCTGTTCCACTCGGGCGGTCCAGGCGCCAATGGCAAGAGCCTGTCGTCGCTGTCGTTCCGCAGCGAATTGCGGGCCGGCGCCAACGGCATCATCGGCGCGCTGGGTTCGACGGGCGCGGCGATCGGCCTGCTGGTGTTTCCGATCTTCCGTGAGAACTACGGTTTGGAAAATACCTTCCTGATCTTGTCGGTGGTGCCGCTTGTCGCCAGCATCATCTGCTTCGTGATCAAGTGGGACCCCACCCGCACCACCATCAACCCCGATACCGAGGCGGGCGCTCCGCAATTCAAGAGTGATGATGCGCTGGCTGCGCTGAATCCCGCCATAGGGAAGGCTGCTCGATGACAAAAAATTCCGTGATTCTGGCCATAGACGAAGGCACGTCCGGGACCCGGGCGGCCACGGTGTCGGCCGACGGCCACGTGTCCTGCCTGGAATACCAGACGCTGCATGTCGAATCGCCCAGGCCGGGCGTGGTGGAGCAGGACGCCAATGACATCCTGGAAAGGACGATCGAAGTTTGCCGCGGCACCATCGCCCAGGCCCGGCGCGCAGGGCAGGACATTGTCGCGCTGGCCCTGGCCACGCAGCGTGCGACGGCCGTGTTGTGGGACACGCAGACCGGGCGTGCGCTGGTGCCCGCGATGGTCTGGCAGGACACCCGTTTTGTGGATGAGCTGGATACCTTGGCACCCGATTGGGATGCGCGGCTGCGCGAGCGGGTGGGGCGTCCCGTCGGCGTGCGGTCGCTGTACCTGTGGGCGGCTCGCCATCTGCGCGATACGCCTGAAGTGGCACAGGCGTGGCGAGACCGGCGCCTGGCGTTCGGCACCGTGGACACGTGGCTGCTGTGGCATTTTTCGCAGCGGCGCGAGTGCGTGACCACGCCCACGAACGCGACCTCCGCCGGGGCCTATGTGCTGGCCGATCACCGCTATTACCAGGAGTGGGTGGAAGCGCTGGGTTTCCCGTTCGAGCTATTGCCCGCGTTGCGTCAGGATGCGGACGATTTTGGACGGACTCGGCCCGAGGTGCTGGGCATCGATGTGCCGATCCTGGCGTCGGCGGGGGACCAGCACGCTGGCGCGATCGGGCTGGGGTGCCTGGACCGGGGGCAGGCGATGTGCGTGCATGGCACGGGCAGCTTTGTGGACCTGATCGTCGGCACGGAACCGCCCATGAATCCCGGCATGTCCGACGGATCGCTGACGATGACGGCCCGGCGCCACAACGGGGTGTCGCACTTCGCGGTCGAGACCTTCGTGGCGACGACCGGTTCGGCGCTGAATTGGGTCTGCGAAAAGCTGAAGTGGTTTCAGGACGCGCATGAGATCAGCGCGCTGGCCCAGACCGTGGCCTCGTCGCAGGGCGTGACGTTCGTGCCCGCGTTGACAGGGTTGCGCGTGCCGCGGATGGAGGCGGGCGCGCGCGCCTCGCTGACCGGCGTGTCGATGGCCACGACGCAGGCCGAAGTGGCTTACGCCATTCTGGAAGGCATCGCGCATTCCGTGGCCAGTTGCATCGAAGCGGATGAGGAAGCATCTGGCGTGCGGGTATCCGAACTGGTGGTGGGCGGCGGCCTGTCGCGTAGCGATCCCTTGCTACAGATCCAGGCGGACCTGATCGGCATCCCGATCCGCCGGATGGAGGAAGCGGATCGCGCCAGCTTGCGGGGTATCGCGTATCTGGCGGGCTCGTCGGGCCTGTTGTGGCCGTCGTTGCAGGAAGCCAGGAAAACCATCGCGGCCGAGGCCGTGTTCGAGCCCACCGTGAGCGCGGACGAACGTGGCCGGCGCCGCGCCTTGTGGCACGCCCGTGTCGGGTCGGAGCTGGGCCATGTAAAGCAATTCAAGCAGAACGACGAGGAGGCATTGCACAAATGATCGGGTGGCTATCCAGAAAGCCCAGAAGAGACCGGGCCGACATGACCAGCACCGAGCCATTACGCCTGATACGGCAGGAGCAATTGGACAGGTTGGGCAGTGAGCAGTTTGACATTCTCATCGTGGGGGGCGGCATTACGGGCGCCTATGCGGCGCTGGACGCCAGCTTGCGCGGCTACCGCGTGGCCGTGATCGAGAAAGATGATTTCGCGTCGGGCACGTCGTCAAAGTCATCGAAGATGGTGCATGGCGGATTGCGCTACATCGAACAGGGCAATCTGGGCTTGGTGCGCCATTCCCTTCATGAGCGTCAGCGGTTGCGGCGCAATGCGCGGCACCTGGTGCAGCGCCTGCCGTTCCTGTTTCCGATCCTGGAGCGGGACGGAGTATTCGACAAGCGCCTGTCCAAAGCCTTTGAAAGCCTGCTGTGGACCTACGACCTGGCGGGCGGATGGCGCGAAGGCATCCTGCATCAGAAGCTGACGGCGGCCGAAGTCCTGTCGCATTGCCCGACGTTCAAGGAAGACGGCCTGCTGGGCGGCTTCCTGTACTTTGACGCTCGCGTGGACGACGCGCGGCTGACGCTGGCGGTGGCGCGCACCGCGGCCTTTCATGGCGCTGCCGTCGTGAATCACGCCAAGGCCATCGAGGTGACGCGCACTGCGCATGGCAAGGTGGACGGCGCCATCGTCTTGGCGGGCGACCAGGAAATCCGCGTCCGCGCCCGCGTGGTCGTCATGGCGACCGGCGTCTGGTTGCGCGACTGGACGGGGGCGAAGAAAGGCGAGCAGCCCACGCTGCATGTACGCCCGGCCAAGGGGGTGCATGTGGCCGTGCCTTGGCTGAAGGTGCGCAACGATTGCACCGTGACCATACCGGTGCCCGGCCGTAGCCGCCGCGCCACCATCACGCGCTGGGGCAACGTGTCCTACCTGGGTACGACCGATGAAGATTACGAAGGCGATCTGGACGACGTCTACTGCACCCGTCGAGAACTGGACTTCCTGCTGGAAGGCGCGCGCTCCGCGCTGAAAACCGATCTGCGGGCCGAAGATGTGGTGGGCAGCATCGCGGGATGCCGGCCGCTGGTGGCGCCGCCCGGTGGCAAGACACTGGAGATCAAGCGCAATCACGAAATCCGCGTGGCCGACGACGGGTTGGTCACGATCGTGGGGGGCAAGCTCACCACGTCCCGGCACATGGCCGAGCAGACCATCGACGCCGCGCAGCAGGTCCTGGGGCAGCGCAACGCCTGCCAGACCAAGAAGGCCTATCTGCTGGGCGCGGCGGGCTACGACCCGCAGGCCATCGTGGCCTCGGGCGGCATGTCCGCGCATCTGGGCGAACGCTACGGCACCGAGGCGCGTTTCGTCAGCGACCTGATGCAGGCGTCGCCCGAGTTGCTGGCGCCCGTCGTTGACGGCTTGCCCTACACCGAAGCCGAAGTCGTGTACGCGATACGCCATGAATTGGCGAGCACCGTCGAGGACGTGCTGTCGCGCCGCATGCGCACCCGCCTGATGGCGCGCGACGCCTCGGCGCGCGCGGCTCCGCGCGTGGGACAGATTTTGCAGGCGGAGCTGGGATTGCCGCCCGCCATCATCGCGCAGCAGGTCAGTGACTACCTGGCTGCCATCAAGCACGAAAAATCCATACTCTTGGGAGAAAGACAATGATCAGCAAAGAAGCCATCAAGCGCGGGTACAACCGTGGCAACTATGTCGTGGGCGCACATACCCCGCCGAGCTATGCGGCCGGCTTGACGTCGACAGGATCGGAACCCGGCATGCAGCGCGATCCCGTGCGCGTGTCCGACGCGCAGATCGATGCCCTGCGCCATGTGGCAGACGATGTGCTGACCGATACGGCCAATGTCGTGGCGTGGACGCGCGATTGGTGGGCAGCCACCATGGTGTCGGAAACCGGCGGCAAGCCCGCCACGCCGCAGGCGGTGATCGTCAAGGTGTCCACGGTGGCACAAGTGCAGGCGGTCATGCGCATCGCCAACGCGGATGCCATCCCCGTCACCGTATCGGCCGGGCGCAGCAACGTCACGGGCGCCGCCTTGCCCGTGCGCGGCGGCATCGTATTGGACGTGTGCCAGTTGAACAAGCTGATCAGTGTGGACCGCGAAAGCCAGATCGTCGACGTCGAGGCCGGCATGTTCGGCGACGTGTTCGAGCAGACGGTACAGGGCGAATACGGACTGACGATGGGGCATTGGCCGTCGTCGTTCGGTATCAGCACCGTGGGCGGTTGGGCGGCCTGCCGGGGGGCGGGCCAGTTGTCCACGCGCTACGGCAAGATTGAAGACATGGTCTTCGGCATGGACGTGGTGCTGGCCGATGGCAGCCTGATCACGGTGGGCGGCTATTCGCGCGCGGCGGTGGGGTCCGATCTACAACAGGTCTTCATCGGGTCGGAGGGCACGCTGGGCGTGATTGTGCGCCTGCGCTTGAAACTGCATCGCCTGCCGGACTATGGCCGAGCCATCGCCTATGGCTTCAAGACATTCGCCATCGGCCTGGAGGCATGCCGCGAAATCATGCAGCGCGGCGCCAATCCGGCGGCACTGCGGCTGTATGACGAACTGGAAAGCGGGGTGCAGTTCAACCGGCCGGATCTGAATGTGCTGCTGGTGGCCGACGAGGGCGCGCGCCAGATCGTGAACGCGGTGATGGACATCAGCCAGGGCGTCTGCGAGGAACTGGGCGAAAAGCTGGATGGCGACGCGGTCTTTGAACGCTGGCTTGAAACGCGCTACCTGACTGGCAAGAGCGCCGAAGGCTTCAAGCGCAGCCCGGGTTTCGTGGCCGACACGCTGGAAATGGCCGGACGCTGGAGCGATTTGCCCGCCATCTATGATGAAGTGGTGGCGGCGGTCAATGCCGTGCCCGGAACGCTGGCCGGTTCGGCACACCAATCCCATGCCTATGTTGATGGCGCTTGCTTGTACTTTTCATTGCGCGGTGAGGTCGAGGTCGAGCGGCGTGCCCAGTGGTATCGCGCCGCCTGGGATGCCGCCAACGCGGTGCTGATTAAATATAATGCCGCGCTTAGCCACCACCACGGAGTGGGCCTGTTGCGCGCGCCGTACATGCAGGAATCGCTGGGCAGCGCGTTCGAGGTGCTGCGCACGATCAAGCGCACGCTGGATCCGCAGAATATCCTTAATCCCGGCAAGCTGGGGTTGAGCGATCAGCGTTCTTATGGTCAGGAAAATCGATAACCATGGATAGGTCATTCGGGGCATGTCTGGCGCGTCATCCGGTCATTGCGACGATGTACGGGCTTGAGCAGATCAACACCTTCGTGGGCAGCGTGGCCGAGATCGGCATCGTCGCCAACGTCGAGCTGCGCAAGTTGGCGCCCGTGATCGCGGCCTTGAACCGGGCGGGCAAGTTCGCGATCGTCAACATAGATAGCTGCGAAGGCCTGTCGCAAGACAAGGGCGGGGTCGAATACCTGGCCGATATCGGCGTCGCCAGCCTGGTGTCCACCCGGGTGGCTACGATCCAGCGCGCCAATCGGGCGGGTATGGTCACGATGCAGAAGGTGTTCGTGACCGACCGTTCGACCTGGCCGCGCAGCGTCAAGGCGCTGGAGCAGAGCGACCCCAATCTGGTCCAACTGATGCCTGCGCCCATGTTGACGCACATGGCGGAACAGGACCTGAAGGCCCTGCCGCCGATTGTCGCGTCGGGGTTCGTCTGCAATCAGACGGATATCGGCATCGCCATGAAGCACGGGGCGGTGGGCGTGTCGACCAGCGACCACGCCTTGTGGAGCCTGGATCCCCGTCAGCTGAAGGTCTGACTCAATCCAGCTGCGCGCCGGATTTCCGCACCAGCTCCTGCCACACCGCGTATTCGCCTCGATAGTTCGAGGCGAATGCCTCGGGGGTGTTGCCCAGTGCGATGAAGCCCATCGCGCTCAGGCGCTCTTGCATGTCCTGCGTGCGCGTCATGGCCTGCATCAAGCCGGCCAGGCGTGCCACGACGGGCTGCGGCGTTTGAATGGGCGCTGCCAACGCCACCCAGCCGACCACGCGGTAGGCGTCGTCCTCCAGGCCTTGCTCCGCCAGGGTCGGGGCGTCGGGCAGGACTTGCATGCGCTGCTTGCCTGTGACGCCGATCAGCGCCAGCCTGCCGTTGTCGATATAGGGCTTGGCGCCCAGTGCGCTGGCGAAAGCCATTTGGATTCGTCCGCCGATCAGGTCTTGCAGCATGGGCGATTCGCCCTTGTAGGCAATGTGCGTCATGTCGCCGTTTTGCGTTTCGCTCAGGTAGGCGCCGCCCAAATGCGCATAGGAACCGACGCCCCACGAGCCATACGCCAGCTTGCCCGGGTTGCGGCGCACGTAGTCGAGCAGTTCGGGGCCGTTGCGGGCGGGCACGCTGGGGTGCACGGTAAGGGTGACCGGCGCCATGGCGATCTGCGAAATCAGGATCAGGTCGCGGGACGTGTCATAAGGCAGGTTCTTGTACAGGAATTGGTTCAATAGCAGCGACGAACTGAGCGAGACCGTCAGCGCATAGCCGTCTGGCGGTGCTTTGGCCACGGCGTCGGTGCCCATGATGCCGGAAGCACCGCCCCGGTTCTCAACCAGCACCGGTTGCCCAACCGCCGCGGACAGCCGTTCGGCGACCAGGCGGGCCACGATGTCGGTGGCACCTCCGGCGTTGTAGGGCACGACGATTTTCACCGGTCTGGATGGCCATGCGTCTTGGGCGAAAACGGCTTGGGGCAGATTCAGCGCGGCCAGGCCGCATGCCGTTTGCTGGAACCACTGGCGGCGCGACAGGCGCGGGGAGTACGCGGTCATGGGTTTGTCTCCAGAAGTTGCGCGTTTCACCGCGCGGGAGGGCCCCGGACGGCATCGCGCTTATCTGGCGATTCTTGCCTTCGGATGTTTCTTTGACAATGCTGCGTTGAGTTGACATCGTGTCAAAAATAATTTGACTATCCTATGGGTAAGATGTTCATATACTGGATATATATACAGTTTCATGATTCAATCTCCCGTTCCATCGGGCGCATACAGGCATGGCCCGCGCCCGGTTTCCCTTCTGCAAGGCGAATCATGAAATTTGGCTACACCATCGTCTATGTGCCCGACGTCGCAGCATCCCTGACGTTCTTTGAACGTGCCTTTGGATTCTCACGCCGCTTCCTGCATGAATCCCAAACCTATGGCGAACTCGACACCGGGGAAACCACCTTGTCGTTTGCCGCGCACGAACTGGGCGATATGAATTTCAGCGGCGGGCACGTCGAGGCCTCGTCCTCGGTCAAGCCCCTGGGCATGGAATTGGCTTTCGTGACGGATGACGTCGCCGCTGCCCATGCGCAGGCGGTTTCGCTGGGGGCAACGGAATTGAGCCCGCCGGTGGCCAAGCCGTGGGGGCAGGTGGTGTCTTATCTGCGTTGCCCCGATGGCACCTTGGTGGAACTCTGCACGCCTGTGCAGGGCTGATCCCTATTCGTGGATCAGCGTAAATCCGTGGGTCAGCGTAAATCGCTGCGCCGATATAGCGTCAGGCCCAGCGCCAGCACAGCAAGGATGCCGGCGCAGCCACGGTTGACCCACGTCATCACTCGGGCGGAAAACGTCCGCATGGCGTGGCGTCCGCCCATGGCGTAGAGGCTCATCATCACGCAGTCAATGGCGGCACTGGTCAGTGCCAGCACCAGGTATTGCTGGGCGACGGGCGCGGCTGGCTGGATGAATTGCGGCAGGAACGCCGAAAAGAACAAAACGCCCTTTGGGTTCGACAGCCCAACCACCAATGCTCTGAAGAATGCTGAGCGTCCGCTGACGGAACCCTGCGCGGCGTGCGCGCGCAAGGCTTGCGCGGGCGTGCGCCAGATGGCCCACGCCAGATACAGCAGATAGGCTGCGCCGCCCCATTTGACGATCAAGAAAAGTTGTTCGGACGCTTGCAGTAGCGCACCCAGTCCGCATCCCACCGCGCCGATCAGAATCAGGTCCGACAACGCCGCGCCGGCGATGCCGCAACGTGCCACGCGCATGCCGTGGCAGGCGCCATTGTTCAGCGCCAGCAGCATCGACGGGCCGGGGGTGATCATCACGGCGCTGACCGCGACCATATAAAGAAAAAAGGTTGTCGCGTTCATGTTCCGATGGGCTCCGCGCGAAGGCGGTCATCAGAATAGCGCGAAATGCAGGGGCTTTTCAGCATCGTCCATTTGCACGATCCCCGTCTCTCTCCGCGAGCCGTACCGTCACGACAGGCCCCGCGCGGCCCGGCGCCAGAACAAGAACTGTCAAGATTTTCAGTTCTTTAAAGTCGTGATCGCGACTGCGCGATACCGTGAGCTTTTCGTATTCGGAGAGTTGATATGTTCTCGCTTTCAAAGCGTTGCGGCGCAGAGTTTTTTGGTACGTTCTGGCTCGTGCTGGGAGGGTGCGGAGCCGCAGTGCTGGCGGCCGGATTCCCGGAGTTGGGGATTGGTTTTGCGGGCGTCGCGTTGGCATTCGGCTTGACGGTTCTGACGATGGCGTTCGCGGTGGGCCATATCTCTGGCGGGCATTTCAACCCGGCGGTCACGATCGGGTTGGTGGCAGGCGGGCGCTTTCCCGCCAAGGAAATCGTGCCCTACGTGGTGGCGCAGGTGTTGGGCGCGATCGTGGCGGCGGCTGTCTTGGCGTGCATTGCCAGCGGCAAGCTGGGTTTCGATCTGAAAGGCAGCCATTTCGCGGCTAACGGCTACGGCGCTTATTCGCCCGGCAAGTACTCGCTGTTATCCGCGTTGTTGACGGAAGTGGTGATGACGGCGGGCTTTTTGTTCGTGATCCTTGGCGCCACGTCCAAGCGGGCGCCCGCCGGGTTTGCGGCGATTCCGATCGGGTTGGCCTTGACGCTGATCCACCTGATCAGCATCCCGGTCACCAATACGTCGGTGAATCCGGCGCGTTCGACCGGGCCGGCCCTGTTCGTGGGTGGATGGGCGGTGGAACAGCTATGGTTGTTCTGGGTCGCGCCGATTGCCGGGGCCATCATTGGCGCGATTGCCTATCGCATGATCAGCGATCCCGCGGCAGATCGCGGCTAGTCCAAGAACCTAGGGTACCTCGTCCAATTGCGCGAGTTGGGTGTCTTCAGGGAACCCCAACGTGCGGTATCTGACGGGGTAGCCGGCTTCTTGCGCCAGCAAGGGCGCCAGCAAGCGTGCAGCCTGTTCCCACGAGACAACCCGGACTTCGCCCAGAGCATCCTCCGCATCCGGGCGGACCAGCGCCAGGCGGTCCACTTTGGGTAGCGATGTATCCACGCCTCGCGTCCATGACGCCAGCGAGAACGAGGTGGCCGGGTCGTCGTCCTGGGTGAAGAGGTTATAGTTGGCCACGAAGATATCCATGCCCTGTTCTTCGTGGATATGGTCCAACGCCTCTTTTTGCGCGTCGTATTCAGACTTGTCCAGTAAGCGCGCCAGATGCGCCAGACGGTGCGTCAATGCGGGGCTGACGGGCTGGTAGCGCGTGGGCAGCCGGTCTTCGTAGTGGTACATGTGGGCGCTGACCACACGGCCGTTTTGCAGCGCCTGATAGCAGAACTCCACCATGGCGACCAGGCCATGGTCATCGTTGTCCCCGGTGACAAGCAGCACGTCGCGCGTGGGCATCATGAACACCGGGCGGCCGCGCACCGGCACCCGTTCAAGCATGTCGGGCAGCAAGGCGCGGCTGATGTCGTAACCGTCCGCCCAGTCACCTCGATAGACGCCCGGGGCAAGTTCGGAAAAGTGGTCGGGCGCATTGCGCAGGTTGTCGATGGCGATGGCCAACGCTTGGTCAAACGTCAGATTCCACGCGGCCTCGGGGCCATTGGTCAGGGTGGAAATGGCGTCGGGGTGATCCAACGCCAGCAGCACCACGCAATCATCGCCGAAGGGATGGAAAGCGGGATGGAAGGCCGAGTCGTTGCCTTCGGTGCGAACGTGGTGCAGCCGCACGTCTTCCAGCGCGCTGCGGCCGCGAATGACCGCCCTGAGCATCGGCCGGGCCACGGACGCTTGTTGCGGCGTGCTTTGCGTGCTGCTGGCAAGCGCGGACAAGAAACCCCGCAAGGCGCGCTTTTGTTCGGCGCCGCGCGTGTTGCAATAGGCGTGATAGGCGTTGTGCAGATTGAAGAATGACCCTTCACCCAGCAGCAACCGGAATTCATCGGCCTTGTAGGTCAGCGCGTTCTCGAAGCCGTCGCGCCGCGCTGCGGCGATGAAGAGCTTGGCGAACTGGTCCGGCGAGGGCTTGCGCCGAAAGAGAGAATCGAAAAACCCCATGTGCCACCTTTGATTCAACTGCCGGGCCGCGCGTTGGCCGGCCAGCGACGGACCATTGTGGCCAGTGAACCCCCTCGCGTCCAGCGATAAAGCCGGGAGTTGCATGGGCGGGCGATAATACCGCCCGACTGTCAGCCCTTGTTCCTGGTGGACGCATTTAAGAATAATAGGAAGTACGGATAGTCATCCATGAGTGAATTCTCCATTGCAATCAATCTGGTGCTGGCCATGCTGCTGGGCGGCGTCGTGGGCGTCGAACGCCAGTGGCGGCTGAATTACGCGGGCGTTGTGACACATGCGTTGGTCTCGCTGGGGGCGGCGGCCTACGCTTCGCTGCCTGCCTTGCTGGACGCCGGCTCGGACATGCGCCTGGGCAGCCAGGTAGTGACGGGCATCGGCTTTCTGGGCGCTGGCCTGATCATGCGCGATGGCCTCACCATTCGCGGGCTAAGCGCGGCAGCCACCATCTGGGCCACGGGAGCGGTGGGCGTATTGGCGGGCTACGGTTTCCTTGCTGAGGCCAGCGTGGTCACGGGCTTGATCCTGATCACGAACATGCTGCTGCGCCGGGGCGCCAAGTTGGTGGACCGCCATGTCCCCGAGGCTGAGACCGAAGAGCGCTACTACAACATTGCGCTGACTTGCTCGTCCTCGGACGAGGCCATGATGCGCGCCGAATTGCTGAACGCACTGGGCAAGCACAATCTGCGCCTGCGTGGCGTCGAAAGCCAGCAACGTGACGGCGGGCGTTCGGAAGTGCATGCCGTCGTCTACACCACGCATCAGGAAGACGAGCGGGTGGAGAAGCTGGTGGGCAGCCTCAGCCTGTTGCCGCAGACGTATTCAGCCAGCTGGACGTCGGATACGGGCAACGCCTGATCCGTCAGCGTGTCGCTCGCGGGGCGCTCAGGACGCCGTAAGTTGGAAATCCTTACGCTTGCCTGTTCATGGTCAGACCACGAGCCCTGCTGATGACGACGTCCCCTTTCCCCGCCGCCCAACCGGATCGTGCACGCTATGACCGTGTCACGATCACCTTTCATTGGTTGACGGTCCTGTTGGTCGTGGGCCTGTTCGCGTTGGCAGAAATCTGGGGTTTCCTGCCGCGCGGCACGCCCACTCGCCGCTTGCTCCAATCGCTGCATATTTCGTTCGGCCTGACGTTTGCCGCTGTTTTCGTCCTGCGCGTCGTCTGGCGCTGTTTTGGGGGCAGACGCCTGCCGCCGGCATCCAGCGGCTTGCTCCGGGTGGCCAGTACGGGCGTACACGGGTTGCTGTACCTGTTGATGGCCACGCAGATCGTGCTGGGATTCCTGTTCCGCTGGGCGCAAGGCGAGCCTTTCGCCTTCTTCGGCCTGTTCGATGTGCCCACGCTGATCGCCATTGACCACGAGCAGCGCCGCTTCATCGGCGGGCTGCATGATACGGTGGCGTGGACCATCATCATTCTTGCCCTGTTGCACGCATTCGCGGCCCTGTTCCACCACTATGTGCTGCGCGACGGCGTGCTGCGCCGCATGCTGGGCAGCCGGTAACAGGGGGAAAAAGGGCCTGGGGGGTGAAAAGCGGGCAGGGCAGGTTGTACATTACGCACTGTCATCTGCCTTATCTCTACAGGATTTCACCCATCATGACCGCCCCTGAAGTCGTTATTTCCCCGTCGATCCGTTGCGCCAATGATCGCCCCTTTGTGCTGTTCGGCGGCATCAATGTGTTGGAATCCCTGGATCTGGCATTGCGCGCTGGCGAGGAATACCAGCGCGTGACCCGCAAACTGGGTATTCCCTACGTCTTCAAGGCGTCGTTCGACAAGGCCAACCGCTCGTCCATCCATTCCTATCGCGGCCCGGGGCTGGAAGAAGGAATGAAGATTTTCGAGGCGGTCAAGAAAGAGTTCGGCGTGCCGGTCATCACCGATGTGCATGAACCCTGGCAGGCCGCGCCAGTTGCCGAAGTGGCCGACATCCTGCAATTGCCGGCTTTCCTGGCACGGCAAACGGATCTGGTGGTGGCGCTGGCCCAAACGCAGCGCGTGGTCAACATCAAGAAGCCCCAGTTCCTGAGCCCGACCCAGATGTTGAACATCGTCGAGAAATTCACCGAGGCCGGCAACGATAAATTGATCTTGTGCGACCGCGGCACCAGCTTTGGCTACGACAATCTGGTTGTCGACATGCTGGGTTTCGGCGTGATGAAGAAGGTGACGGGCAATCGCCCGCTGATTTTCGATGTAACGCATGCGTTGCAGCAACGTTCGGCGCTTGATGCGGCATCGGGCGGCCGTCGTGAGCAGGTTGTCGAATTGGCGCGCGCCGGCATGGCGGTCGGCCTGGCTGGCCTGTTCCTGGAAGCGCACCCCGATCCCAAGAACGCCAAGTGCGATGGTCCCAGCGCGTTGCCGCTGGACAAGCTGGAACCCTTCCTGACGCAGCTCAAGCAGCTGGATGATCTGGTGAAATCCTTTGCCCCTATCGACATCGAGCCCTGACGCGGACTGTCATCCAGCCTACGTCTACTTGTTATACGATCCAGGCCACACTTTAGGGAGGCCTGGATGTCTTTGTATGTGATCGTCGCCGTTCGCAAAGAACCCGTCAGCGGACATATCGCCTATGTGCGCTGGGGGCAGGCCGAGCGCGGCGTGCCCGGCTGGGCCACTGAACCCGTGACGGCGGCGGCATCCGAAGTGATTGACGTCATCAAGGAAGGGGCGAACGTTGAAAGCGCGTTCAGCGTCGAGGGCACCAGCGTGGCCTTGCGCCCGGTTCGCGTGCTGGTCGATGATGACGGAAGCGAGCACCTGGCGTCCGTGCCCGCGCCCAGCTCCACGCTGCACACGCTGTTCGACCTGCCCGAGTTCTAGGCGGCTACGCCCGGCGGCCTTCCGCAAAGCGGGTGAGCGCGTCGTCGGTCAGGCGGTAACGCACCCATTCATCCATCGGCAGTGCGCCGATCGACCGATAGAAATCAATTGCCGGCTGATTCCAGTCAAGCACGCTCCATTCCAGCCGCCCGCAGTCGTTGGCGACGGCTTCCTGCGCCAGATGGCGTAGCAAGTCGCGTCCCGCCCCAATGCCGCGGTGTTCCGGCGTGATGTACAGGTCTTCCAGATAGATGCCGTTCTTGCCTAACCAGGTCGAATAGCTGTAGAAATACACGGCATAGCCGATGGCTTTCCCGTCCAGCATGCACATCAGGGCGCGGGCGGGGGCCTGCGGGGCGAACAAGGTGCGGGCGACGTCGTCGGCGCTGGCAATGACTTCGTTCGCGGCGCGCTCGTAGACGGCCAATTCGGTGATGAACGCATAGATTTGGGCCGCGTCCGAGAGGGTGGCGGGGCGGATGGTGAGATTCACGTTGACTTCCTCCAAGCAGGACGGCCATGCTACCTGCTAATGTCGGGGTTTGCAGGCGGTTCAAGGGACGAGTCACCGGGAATCTCCCTTCATGCGTCGCGCGGGTCGCGACGCGACGCTAGCGAAGCAATCTGCCCGTGCGTCCGGACGTGTACTCAAAGGGGATGTCCCTTATGGCTGAGCCTGGTTCTGCCGCTGGTAACACGCCTTCGCCCCTGCCGCGGAAACGGCGGCGGCTGTCCTGGATTTGGCTGGTGCCGGTCGTCGCGGCGGTAGGTGGACTACTGCTGGTGCTACAGGTCTGGTTGAGCGCGGGCCCTACGGCCACCATCCATTTCCAGACCGCCGAAGGGCTGGAGGCAGGCAAGACACAGGTGCGCTACAAGGAGCTCGCGGTAGGCTTGGTCGAGCGCGTGTCCTTGAACCTGGAACGATCCGGCGTGGACGTGGTGATCCGCCTCGACAAGGATGCCAGCAGCCTGCTGGAGGATGGCACGGTGTTCTGGGTGGTCAGGCCGCGCCTGACGTTGAGCGGCGTGTCTGGCCTGAGCACCTTGCTGTCCGGTTCCTACATCGGTCTGGATCCGGCGGGGCGCTCCGGCAAAGACGGATCACGTCCCAAGAGCCGGTACGAATTCACCGGTTTGGAGATACCCCCAGAGGTTGCACAGGACCGTGCCGGCAAACGCTTCACGCTACACGCGCGCGATTTGGGATCGCTGGATATCGGATCACCCGTCTATTACCGTCGCATCGCGGTGGGTCAGGTCGTGGGATACCACTTGGCCAAGGACGGAGAAGGGGTGGACGTGCAGGTATTTGTCGACGCCCCCAATGATGTCCATGTCAACGACGGCACACGCTTTTGGAACGCCAGCGGCGTGGATTTCAGCGTGGATGCTCGGGGTCTCCAGATGCGGTCGCAATCCTTGTTGTCGGTGATTGTCGGCGGAGTGGCGTTCGAGACGCCCGAGCCGAACGGCCGTCAGGCGGCAGCAGCCGGAGCGACGTTTGAGATCTTTCCCAATGAGGAAGCCGCTCGGGCCCAGCCAGATGGCGTGCCGCTGCGCGTTCGCATGCGTTTTGACCAGTCGGTGCGCGGTTTGTTGGTGGGGGCGCCCGTCGATGCCTACGGCGTCACGATCGGCAAGGTGGATGCGATCAACCTGGACTTCGATCGAACGACCCGGCAATTTTATGCCGTCGTGTCGGCCACGTTGTATCCCGAACGCCTGGGCGGGAAAACATATCGCGAGATCAAGGACTACGCGGGGAGCGATGTGCAGCACCCCAGCGGCAAGCTGCTGGAGGCGATCATCGCGCGCGGCACGCGGGCGCAACTGCGCATCGGCAATCTGTTGACCGGACAACTGTATGTGGCGATGGCCGAATTCCCCGATGCCAAACCTGTGACGTTCACCATGGAGGAGCAGCCCTTTATTCCGACCGTGCCGAACAATCTTGATCAGTTGCAGCAGCAGGTCAATAGCATTCTCACCAAGCTCGACAAGGTGCCGTTCGACGCGATCGGGACGGAGCTGGGCGGCGCCTTGCGTGCGGCATCCGGTTTGCTCAAGCGGCTGGATACGCAGTTGGCGCCCGAAGCACAGGCGCTGCTGCGCCAAGCCAACCGGTCATTGACGGCCGTGACTGCTTTGCTGGCGCCGGATGCCCTTCCTCAGGGCGCGGATACCGCATTGCGCGAATTGGGCAGGGCGGCCAGATCGCTGCGGGAGCTGTCCGATTACCTCCAGGCGCATCCGGACGCGCTGTTGCGGGGAAGGGCGCCGGACACGCCTGCCCGACGGTAGTTTCTTCATTCGACAGAGCGGTCTTTACCGTAACGACCGAACCGCCACGATGATGGCGGGCGGAACTGGCGCGGGTACGGCACTTGCTGCAAGTACCACGCGACCGACCGCAGGTTGATGAGGCGACGGCGTGGTATCAAAAGGGGGACAATCGCATGGACCATAGTGAAATGATGGTGCGCATGATTTCGCAGCCCGTCGCGCCGGGCAAGGTGGATGGCTGGGACGGCATACTCTCGGCCTATGCGGATTGCCTGTTGCAGGTGCAGGCCAAGTTATCGGATGCCGATGTAGGGCGGTTCCTGGAAGTGGGCGCGCTTGTTTTTCGCACCTGCTGTCAGGAAGAGGCTCGGCAACGCTGGACGGCCGAGGAGCTTGCGGCCTTTCACCGCAAGCGCGAATTCGGCGTGTAGCGGCCGCTCAGTAGAGGCACTGACTAAGGGTGAACTTTCGACCGAATGCGCGGATTTCGTCGCCATCCACCGAGGCGGCCACGTCCCAGTCGCTACCGCGCGTCACCAGAAAGGATTGGCCGATCACGGCGTGACGAAGCGCAAACTGCCAGAAGGCGGATTCAGAACCCACCGGCTCCAGTTCGTGGGGGCCGATCATCAGCCGCATCGGCCGCGGCGTCGCCCCCATTGACCACTTCAGAGCGATCGCCATGAAGGCGAAACGCGCCGATAGCGAGGATGGTTGAACGCAAAGCAGTCGGATCTTGTTGCTCATGGACGTCACCCTGTTCAGGTGCAGTCAGCGTAACAAAGACCTGCGTGACGTTCCATACCGCGTTTGGTGGATTTCAGCCCGTATCTTCCAAGATTCGTCCATAACGCGCAGGCTCAAGGCTTGCCGGCCGCCGTTCGCGTGGTCCGTAGAAGCAGCAACGACGCCACGATGGGTGCCAGCGCGAAGGCGGCGAATAGCCAACGCGCCGCCTGCTGCGCGCCCGCTACGCCGCCAGGGTCCGCCAGTCCGGCGCTATTGGTGACAACGCCTGCCAATGCGGCCGTGACCGCCGATGCGTAGAGTTGCACGGTGGTGATCGACGACGACGTCAGCGTTTCCTCGCCCTTGGGCGCGGCATTGAAGATTCTGGTCAGCAAGTGCGGCCAAGCCAAGCCGATGCCGAAACCCACGCCTGCCAGCGCAACGACATAGGCGGCCAGTCCTGCCACGGACGTCAATATGGTCGCCAGCGGCGTCATGATGGCCAGGCCAATCAACGAGACCAGGATCACGATGGGGCTCAGGCGCACCAGCCGATCCGCTGCGCTGCCGGTGCGTGTCGCGCTGGGCATGGCCGCAAGCGTCCAGCCCGCCGCCATCGCTGCCGTCATGTAGCCCGCGCCCAGGGGCGACAGGCCATGGATGACTTGCAGGAAGTAGGGCACGAAGATCTCGGTCGTGATGGCAGCCACAATCAGGCACATCACCGCATATAGGGCGCCCAGTGAGGTGCCGACGGAATAGGCGCCCGTCGGCAACAGGCGCCTTGCCGCGCGCGAATCCACGCGAGCGATCAGCATGGCGATGGCCAGGCCTGCGCCAATGCCTGCCAGGTTCCAGCCCAGGCCCGTTGACAGGCTGGCCAGCGTGATGGCCAGCACGGAAGCCACCAACAGGCCTAGCGTGCCCAGCGGCAAAGCCGAGGGCGGGGCAGGGGGCACCGTTGACCGGTCACCGACCTTGAACGTCACGATCAGGGCCAATGCCGCCGCAACGGGCAGCAAGGCCCAAAAGGCCAGCCGCCAGTGCCCGGTTTGAGCGAAGATGCCGCCGATCGCGGGTCCGCACAAGGTGGCCACCCCCCACATGCCGGACACCAGCGCCATGGCGCGAGACCAGAGGGGGGCGTCGAACACCAGCCGGATCAGCGCGTAGCTCAGGGCAAACAGAATGCCGCCCCCCAGGCCCTGGATGCAGCGGCCCGCCAGCAGCATGGGCATGGTGGGGGCCAGGGCACAGACGACCGCACCCGCGGTGAACACGGCCACGGCCAGCAGGTAGGCCGCGCGCGGACCCAGGGTTTCGATCAATTTGGCCGATAGCGCCGACCCGATGATGGACGTCACGACGAACAATGTCGTGTTCCATGCGTAGTACTCCAGGCCGCCGATGTCCTGAATGACACTGGGCAGGATGGTGGTGACGATGTAGACATTGATGGCGTGCAGTGCCACGCCACCCGCCAGGGCGATAGAGCGCAGGGCGTTCGCCCCGTGCAGCAGATCGGCCCAGGATGCGCCTGACTCAGGGGTGGTGCTGACAGCCACAACGGTCTCCAAAATTATTTAAACAAGAATATTCTTTGATAATACGTGTGAGGCGACCAAAGCACAATCGACGGGCGCGTTCATGGCGGGGCGTTAGCGCCGCAACAGGCCGCGCAGCAGCAGGTCCAGCGCGTGCAATGCTTGTTCCAGCCGCGAGGCGCCATCGGGCGTGTCGGCAATCCAGAATGCGGTCTCGGTCAGGCTGCCGTTCACCAGTCGCGCCAGGGCCTGGGGGTCGGCGGTTTCGATGATGCGTTCGTCCATCAGGCGTTGCAGCAACCTAGCAAGCGAGGTGATGCACTGCTGTTGCGCGGCGTCGGGCGTGGGGCCCAGCACAGCCCGCGCATCTTGCAGCACGATGCGGCGGATCTCGGGCTCGGTCGCCATGCGCAAATAGGCGCGGCAGCGGTCGCGGAAGGCGGCCCAGGCGTCGGTTGCCTGTGCCGAGATGGCATTGAGCCGCTGATCCGTTTCGTCATCGATTTGTTCGACCACTGCGGCCAGCAACCCCTTTTTGTCACCAAAGTGGTGATACAAAGCCCCTCGCGTCAATCCCGCCGTTGCGGTGAAATCGTCCATGGACGTGGCGGCATAGCCGGCATGCTGAAAGGCGTGCCGGGCGGTGGCCAGCAACTTGGCCCGGGTGGCTTCGATCATCTCGGCGCGGGAACGCGACATGCAAGTATCTCCAGTGACATACGGCGCGTATGTTAATTGACATACGCAATGTATGTGAATACGATCTCGCCGTCTACCAAGTATCAAAGGCTATCGGTGTCCAATCCGTATCGTGAGTTGTTCAAGGCGCCTGGCGCCACCGGGTTTGTGTTGGCGGGCGCGATCGCACGCCTGCCCTTGCCGATGATCGGCATCGGCATCATCACGATGCTGTCCGAGGTGCGCGGCGCGTACGCGCTGGCAGGGGCGGTCGCGGCCACGTTTGCCCTGGCTACGGCTTTGATTGCCCCGCGCATCTCGCGGCTGGTAGACCGGCACGGGCAGGGCCGCGTGTTGCCCGTGGCGGCGGGCATTTGCGTCCTGGCGTTGCTCGGCCTGGCCGCCTGCGTCCAATGGGGAGCGCCGGATTGGACGCTGTTTGTCTTCGCCGCGATGGCAGGGGCCTTGCCCAGCATGCCGGCCATGATCCGCGCGCGCTGGACTGAAATCTATCGCGACCAGCCGCAATTGCGTACCGCGTATGCCCTGGAGTCGGTGGCCGATGAGCTCAGCTTCATTGTGGGGCCGCCCATTTCAGTAGGCTTGAGCGTGGCGCTGTTTCCGCAGGCTGCGCCGCTGGCCGCCGCATTGTTGCTGGCGGTGGGCGTGACCGCGTTCGTCTTGCAACGGGGCACCGCGCCCGCCGTGCAGGTCAGGGAGGCAGGCCGTGAGGCTTCGGTGCTGCGCATGCCCTCGATGCGATCGCTTGTCGCCATGATGTCGGCCATGGGTGTGATCGTCGGCACCATCGACGTGCTCAGCGTTGCGTTTGCCCGCGCGCAGGGCGTGCCTGCGGGGGCCAGTCTGATCCTGTCGGCCTATGCCTTGGGGTCGTGCGTGGCGGGGCTGGTCTTCGGCGTGCTGAAGTTCCAGATGCCGCTTCCCCGGATGCTGTCGATCGCCGCCGCCGTCACCGCCTTCACGACCTTGCCCTTGCTGCTGGTGAACGATCTGATCACGTTGTCTCTGGGCGTGCTGCTGGCCGGGCTGTCGTTCGCGCCCACCATGATCATCGCCATGGCGTTGGTCGAAAGCAGTGTGCCGGGCCAGCGTCTGACCGAGGGGCTGACGTGGCTGGTGACGGGGCTGGGTGCCGGCGTGGCTGCGGGTGCCGCGTTGGCGGGATGGGTGGTCGATCACTATGGCGTGCGCGCGGGATTCTGGACGGCGGTCGCCGCGGGCGCCATCGTGCTGCTGGTGGCGTTACCCGGCGGGCGAACGCGGGCGTCTGGGCGCGTGGCGTCCTGACGCGGGCGGCTCGATAGAATGCGGGTTCCGGCGCATCGCGGGACGCGCCGCCCACAGGAGCACATCATGTCCAGAACCGTCGTCAATCCCGACACCGTTTTCAACACCGTCCAGTATGGATTCAGCCAAGCCGTCATCGTGACGGGGCAGCGCAGGATGCTGCTGTCGGGTCAGGTCGGCGTCGACATCCATGAACGCACGGTCGGACCAGGCCTGCAAGAGCAGACCGAGGCCGCGCTGGACAATATCGAGCGGGTGCTGGCCGCGGCGGGCGGCAAGCTGGCTCAGGTGATCATGCTGCGGATCTACATCTGCGAGACGGCCCGCGAAGATCAGGAAGCGATCGCGCAAACCTTGCGTGACCGCTTTCCGATCGATCCACCGCCGTCATCATGGGTCATCGTCAGTGGCCTGTCGTTGCCGGAATGGCTGATCGAGATCGAAGCCGAAGCGATGCTGGATTAAGTGCGCGTCTGGCGCGGCAAGCGTTGTCGCCTAGGCCTTGTCGCGCCACGGTGTGGAGCCGAATGCGGCACGCAGATGCGCCAGGAAGCCGGCCGTCCGGGCGGACAGGTCCTGGCGTGATTTCACCAATGCCACCACGTTGGCGTCGGGCAGGTTCCATCCCGCAAGCAGCGGCACCAGCGATCGTGTTTTCAAGTGCTCCGCGACATCCCACTCCGACCGCGCGACGATGCCGTGTCCGGCCAGCGCCCAGTCCACGGCGGCGGCGCCAGTATTGCTGGATAGCGCCGGCGCGATGCGTACGCCGACAGCGGGCCCCCGGCCGCGCTTGAAGCGCCACAACGTGACGTCTTCATCGTTCTCGCGCAAGGCGATGCAGTCATGGTCGCGCAAGTCTTCCGGTTTGGCGGGCGCTCCGTGGCGTGCCAGATAGGAGGGCGCCGCACACAGGATGCGGCGGTTGGGGGCCAGCGGATAGGCCACCAAGGTCGAATCGCGCAGTTCGCCGATGTGCACCATGACGTCCCAGTTGTCGGTGGCCAACCGGGGCGGGCCGTCGGACAATGTCAGGCTGGCGGTGACGTTGTCGCTGCTTTCGCGGAAACCGGCCACCAGCCCGGCGATGTATCGCTGGCCGAAACCCAGCGGCGCCACCACACGCAGATGTCCTGCCACCACCCCGCGCCGTCCGGCCAGTTCATCGGCCAGATCGCCCAGTTCGCCGCAGATCTGCCCGGCCCGCAACGCCAGCAGCCGTCCTTCATCGGTCAGCGCGGTGCCGCGTCCTGACCGGTTCACCAGCCTCACGCCCAAGCGCTTTTCCAGCGCATGCAGCCGCTGCGTCACGGCTGGGGGCGTCACGTCCAGCGCGCGCGCGGCCTGCGCGAGCGATTGCGTGGCGGCCAGGCTCAGGAAGAATCGCAAGTCGTCTGTGGTGATCATTCAGGTATGACTTAATTGAAAATTAAGCTCGTATTAAACACGTACAAGCCGCGCCGCGCCATACTACAGGCAGCCAGACCCAGGCCCGCCTGACGTCTTTCCGATCTGATTTGCCGAGAACCGCCCCGATGACGACCCCCAGCCTGCCGCCCACCCTGGACTCTCTGGAAACCCCTTGCCTGCTGTTGGACGAAACGCGCATGACGCGCAACATCCAGCGTCTGAATGCGCTGATGGCAGGCCACGGCGTGCAATTGCGCCCGCACCTGAAGACACCCAAATCGATCGATGTCGCGCGCCGCGTGATGACAAGTCCCCAAGGGCCGGCAGCCGTCTCCACGTTGCAGGAGGCGGAACAGTTCGCGGCCGCGGGCGTCACTGACCTGCTCTATGCGGTTGGCGTGTCTCCCTCGAAACTGGACCGCGTGCTGGCGTTGCGCGCAAAGGGCGTGGACCTGACCGTGGTGGTGGATAGCATCGAAGCGGCGAGGGCGGTGGCTGCCCGTGCCGCCATGGCAGGCAGCCCCATCCCCACGTTGATCGAGATTGATTGCGACGGGCACCGCGCGGGCGTGCAGCCAGACAATCACGATCATCTGCTGGCGGTTGCGAACGTGCTGCACGACGCAGGCTGCCTGCGCGGCGTCATGACGCACGCCGGCGAATCCTACGGCTGCCGCAGCGTCGACGCCATTGCCGACATGGCCGAGCAAGAGCGCTGGGCCGCCGTCAGTTGCGCCGAGACGATCCGCCACGCGGGGATGCCGTGCCCGGTGGTCAGCATCGGTTCCACGCCCACCGCCCACTTTGCGCGCAACCTGGACGGTGTCACGGAGGTGCGCGCCGGTGTGTATGTGTTCTTCGATCTGGTGATGGCGGGGCTGGGTGTGTGCTCGGTCGAGGACATCGCGACGACCGTGCTGACAACCGTCATCGGTCATCAAGCCGACAAGGGTTGGATCCTGGTCGACGCGGGCTGGATGGCCATGTCGCGCGATCGTGGCACGGCCAAGCAACCCGTCGATCAGTTGTATGGCCTGGTGTGCGACGCCGATGGCCGTGTCTATCCTGACCTGCTGTTGGCCGAGACGAATCAGGAGCAGGGCATCATCACGCTACGGCCCGGCAGCGGCGCCAGCCTGCCCGATCTGCCGTTGGGGACGAAGCTGCGCATTGTCCCGAATCACGCATGCGCCACCTGCGCGCAGCACGAGGCCTATCAGGTCGTGCGCCCGGGCGAACCAGGGGTCGTGGCCCGCTGGGAACGCTTTCGCGGTTGGTAGCCTGCGCTCCACGCTTTACGCATATCAACGGGAATGGAACATGGATTTGATCAATACCCCCAATGCCACGCCGCCCGCAGGGCACTACTCGCAGGCGGTGCGCGCGAATGGCTTTGTCTTCGTCTCCGGGCAACTGGGTTTCCTGCCCCCCGCGCAGGCCGGGGCCAAACCGCAACTGGCGGCCGGGGCCTCCGGCCAGACCGTAGAGGCTCTGCGCAGCGTGAAGGCGATTCTTGAGGCTGCCGGCGCCTCAATGGCCACGGTCGCCAATGTCACGGTGTACATCTCGGATATCGGCTTATGGGACGAGGTGAACCGGGTTTACGAACGCGCTTTCGGCAATCATCGTCCCGCGCGGGCCGTCGTGCCCACGGGTGCACTGCATTACGGCGCGCTGGTCGAGATCAGCGTGGTGGCGGTCGCCGCTCAGGGATGATCCGGCGCCTATAATGCGGGCGCCTCAATGCCTTCGGGGGAGAACGTCCGCATGCAGTACGAATACCTGTTCTGGTCCATGGCCGCGATGGTGGCGGCCGCGCTGATCGGCGGCTCGCTGTGTGGCCGCTTGCGCTCGGTCAAGCACGTGTTGATGGGAGTGGTCGCGCTGGCCGCCGCGGTATTCGTGGCGGTCTTCCTGCTGTCTCGCCACGGGGGCTTCAGCGATCTGTCGGCGATGCTGTCGATCGCCGCCTTCATGTTCAGCCTGGTGATCGGCACCGCCGCATCGCTGCTCACGCGGCGCATCTTGCAGCGCCGCTGAGCCCCAGGCTTACCCGCTTTATTCTTCGGCGTCGAAGTCTTCGGCGTCTTCTTCGTCGTCCTCGTCCTGCTCCAGAGCGTCGTAGCCCTTCCACGTGATGCGCCAGCGCGTCGCGGCGGCGCTGGCGGCCGTCTCGCTGACTTGCTTGACCAGTCCGGCGTCGGACAGCAGGTCCAGGTGGTGCGCAATGACTTGCAGGCCTTGTTCTTCAGGGTGCGGGGCCAGGGCGGCGTTCTTGATGTCGTGCGTGCTCAGGTTGGGGCCAGGCGCGTCGCGCAGGGCGCCCAGAATCGTGACGACCAGATCGAAATCGCGTTGCATGATGTTCACCGTATTGAAAATGTGTAGGCCGACAATAGCAGAGTTCCGTGGTGCCAATGCGACAGTGCGCAAGGCCGGGTTACAGTCCAGGGTTCTCGACAACAAGACACATTGAACTTTATGAAGAAACCCGCTGAACGCGATTGCCTCGCGGTGATCCCCGGTTACTCGGGCCAGGCTGCCAAGCTCTTTCTTGCGCGCGGCGAAGACGACCGCATTGGCGGCGTGACGGTGTACGACCTGCTTGGCCACGTCAAGCTGCAAGGCGATGCCGAGGCCGCCGCCACCTGGGTGGCCGAGTGGCTGGCCGAGGAATCCGGCAACCGCAAGGCCCGCCGCACCCAGTTGCTGGCGCAGATGTTCATCTGCAAGCTCACGGGCGACGACAAGGCGGCTTTCCTGGCCGCCCAGAAGCCGTTGATCCGCATTCTGGCCGAGGCCGGGGTGCGTTGCCGTAGCGTCGCAGCCACGTCTGGCGCCGCCAGGCAGTCCCTGGGACCGAATGTCAAGAAGCATTAGCATAAGGCTGTTATAGTCGCGCCTGGGCGTGAGATTGCACCTGAACGGTGCGTGCGTCCAAGCGGGCTTGGCCTGCTGATCAAGGAAGATTGAACATGGAAATAGTAAGTCGGCACCTTGCCGACGTGGCGGGCGGCGTCGAGCTGCTCACGACGATTGATGGCGAGTCCATCAGCGTCTATGTCGTGGTGGGCGTAACCGATCTCAATGCGATCGCGGAAATCGTTCCCACTGAAAAAGTCGACGCCGGAGCGGATATACACGCTTCAAATGTCGACAATGTTGATAATGCGCAAGAACAAATCGACCAAGTCCTGGAAAATATGAATCCCGGCGACGTGGCGGTTTTCCTTTGCTCGGGTTCCGATGCTTTTGGCGCGGCGCTCGATTTGTTGGGTTTACCTATCGACGAGTAAGCCTGACGGCAAACCAAAGTGCCTATCTGAACGGCGTATGAGGGTAGTACGGGTTTAGAAGGCATTTATATAAGCCTTGATTGTTTTTTTATGATGTATGGGTGTTTACACCTATGCAGGGACAAGTTTTGCCTATGAAAACGTGTAAATTTTCAACGCAGTTTCTCTTTGTTGCATTATTGGCACGTATTTTTTAGGATTATGTTGACTTGTGAGGGGAACATAACGATAGTGTCGGCACACGATCACAAGCGTTGCGATTTTCGTTCAGTGCCGTGCCTTTTCCGGCTCAGCGTTATTGTTCTACTGTCCCCTCCTTGATTGATTCGTGACCTCCGGGCATTTGCCCATTATCTCTAGGAAATACAGTATGGAAACCGGCGTCGTTAAGTGGTTCAATTCGGAAAAAGGCTATGGCTTCATCACCCCGGAAGCGGGTGGTAAGGATCTGTTCGCTCACTTCTCCGAAATCCAGGGTTCTGGCTTCAAGTCTCTGGAAGAGAACCAGCGCGTCAGCTTTGTGACGGCCAATGGCCCCAAGGGCCCGCAAGCTACGAAGATTCAGGTCCTGTAAAGGTCTGAGTTTTCAAAAAAGCCCCTTCGGGGGCTTTTTTTGTTTTTGCGCGGTATTCTTCCAAAGTTCCGGCCGCGCGGGCTTTGTGCGGTCATCGCCGCCTCTCCATGCCTTCAGGATCCTCGTTATGACTTCCTCTTCCCCGAAGCCGCTTGCCGTTCAACCGCAAGACGTGGTCGCGTTCTGGACAGAGGCGGGGCCGCAACAGTGGTTCAGTAAAAGCGATGCGTTCGACGCCGAATTCCGCAAGCGGTTTGAATCCGCGCACTGGGCTGCCGCCTCGCGTCAGCTGGATGCCTGGCTGGAAGATGCCGAGGGTGCCCTGGCACTGATGATTCTGCTGGACCAGTTCCCCCGGAATGCGTTTCGGGGTACGGCGCACATGTTCGCCACGGATCCCCTGGCCCAGTATTTCGCCGAACGCGCAATCGCCACGGGGCATGACCTCGCGGTGGATCCGCAATTGCGCCAGTTCTTTTATATGCCGTTTGAGCACGCGGAGAGCCTGGTGGTGCAGAACCGTGGCGTTGCGCTGATGGAGCCCCTGGACGCCGATACGCTGCGTTGGGCGGTCTTGCACCGCGACATCATCAAGCGCTTCGGGCGGTTCCCGCATCGCAACGGGGCGCTGGGGCGTCAGACCACCCAGGCCGAACAGGAATTCCTGGATGCCGGCGGCTTCTCGGGTTAGCTAGGCACGGCTCGGTATCGGCATGTATCTATTCATGCCAAGGTGAAAATGTCGAGGGTTTGGGCATTGCAGACATCGGTTGATGCCGCGCCTGCCGGTTCGCGATGCGATTCCCAATCAGGTGTCGGCCTTTCGCATATTTGACGTTTTTCGGCGTTCACCAATACACTGGGTTCAGCGAGATTTTCAAGCGACGCGGTCTGCGTTAACTTGTCGCCGTCAGTGGTGCTGCGGTTGCTTCCCCTCCCATCCTTGATGATCTGGCGCCCCGCGAGAAATCGCTTTTTCTAGGTTCAAGGACACTCCATGGCAACCGGCATCGTTAAGTGGTTCAACGCCGAAAAGGGTTATGGCTTCATCATGCCCGACGACGGCAGCAAAGACCTTTTCGCTCATTACTCCGAAATCCGTAGCGAAGGCTACAAGTCGCTGCAGGAAAACCAGCGCGTCACCTTCGAGGTTGGCACTGGCCCCAAGGGTCCCAGCGCCAAGAACATCAAGGTCGCCGCCTGATGTTTTTCGGGTAGCGCGCCGGGGATTCCCGGTGTTCGGCCCATAAAAAAGCCCCCATGCGCAACGCATGGGGGCTTTTTTTTCTGCGCCGTGCGTCAGTGCTTGTGGGGCGCCGGCGTCGACAGCTTGTCCACCAGCGCGATCCCCAACGCGGACAGGATGAACAGGGCATGGATGATGGTCTGCCACATGACACCCGCCTCGGTGAAGCGCGCGTTGGGCGTGCCGATCGTGCCGGCCTCGATGAAGGTGCGCAGCAGGTGGATCGACGAGATGCCGATGATGGCCATTGCCAACTTCACCTTGAGTACGCTGGCATTGACGTGGCTCAGCCATTCCGGCTGGTCCGGATGGTTGTGCAGGCGCAGGCGGGACACGAAGGTCTCGTAGCCGCCCACGATCACCATGAGCAGCAGGTTCGAGATCATGACCACGTCGATCAGCCCCAGGACCAGCAGCATGATCTCCATTTCGCCGAAGCTGTTGGCATGCGTGAGCAGGTGCCAGAGCTCCTTCAGGAACAGCATGACGTAAACGCCTTGAGCGACGATCAGGCCCAGGTACAGCGGCAGCTGTAGCCAGCGGGAACTGAAGATCAGGCTGGGCAGCAGGCCTAGACGGGGAGGGGGATTCTGAATCATGTTGGGTGCGAGCCGTTTGATGGTGGGCAATAAAAAGTGCGGCGGCAATTCTATCAATGCCCGGGTATGCCGGGCATCAGTTTTTTATGACCGCAAGATGACGCTGGTGGACGCCGGCTAGCACGCTTGGGCACCGCGTGCAGGGCTTTTGTGTAAGAGAAACTGCCATTTGCGAAACTCTGTGGCGAAACGCTTAGAGAGCTTTCGGCATGGATAGAATTGCCGCCTCACTCGCATAGAGCCAGTCAAGAGGAGTTTGTTCCCATGAAGATCCGCTACACCGTTGCCGCATTGACCGTTGCGCTTGCCCCTTTCTCCGCGTCGCACGCCTTCGATATCGGTGGCTTGGTGGGCGCCGGCAGCAAGGTCGTGCAGGCTGCCACCCTGAGCGATGCCGAAATCAAGGCCTTGTCGGACAAGGCTTGCGCCCAAAGTGATTCGCAGGAAAAGATCGCTGCCCCCGGCAGCAAGTACGACGTCCGCCTGCAGAAGATCGCCAAGTCGCTGGGCGGCACCGTCAATGGCCAGAAGGCCAACTACAAGGTCTACATCACCAAGGACGTCAACGCCTGGGCGATGGCCAACGGTTGCATCCGCGTCTATAGCGGCTTGATGGACATGATGACCGACGACGAAGTGTTGGGCGTGGTCGGCCACGAAATCGGCCACGTGGCGCTGGGCCACAGCAAGAAGGCGATGCAGACCGCCTACACCGTGTCGGCCGCGCGTGATGCGGCGGGCGCTGCGGGTGGTGCCACGGTTGCTGCCTTGAATTCCTCGCAATTGGGCGACTTGACCGAGAAGTTCATCAACGCGCAATTCTCGCAATCCCAGGAAAGCGATGCGGACGACTATTCGTTCGATCAATTGCAGGCCAAGAAGCTCAACACCCGTGGTTTGGTGACGGCATTCCAGAAGCTGGCCGAGCTGGATGGCGGCAAGAGCGATATGATGAGCTCGCATCCGTCCTCGGCCAAGCGTGCTCAGCACATCGAAGACCGCATCGCCAAGGCCAAGTAAAGACGTCGGAACGACGTTCTCCCTCCCTTTTCGGGTGGAAAACGGGGCACGAGCATCCGGGCAAATCCGGGGCTCGGGCCCCTTTGCGTTAGGGTTCCGGAAGTTTCCGGTAAAATGCCGCGTTTATCCGCCCGTAATCTCATCTCTCGGAAAATAGGTCTTTTAATGCAGCCTGTGGTTGAAACCCTCTCCGGCCTGGAGCGCCGTGTTGATCTGGCCGTCTCGGTGGCCGACGTCGAAAAGGAAGTCCAGGCGCAATTGAAGCGCGTGGCTCGCACCGCCAAGGTCCCCGGCTTCCGCCCGGGTAAAGCTCCGCTCGCCATGCTCGAGCGCAGCCATGGCCCCAGCATCCGCTACGACGTGATCAATAGCCAAGTTGGCCGTGCGTTCGAACAAGCCATCGACGGCGCCAAGCTGCGCGTCGCTGGTGCCCCGAACCTGGAACCCAAGACTGAAGGCGTCACCGACGACACGCTGGCGTTCAGCGCCACGTTCGAGGTCTACCCCGAAGTCGTCGTGCCGGATCTGTCGGCCCTGGCCGTCACCCGCTATGACACCGCCGTCACTGACGCCGAAGTGCAACAAACCCTGGACGTTCTGCGCAAGCAGCGCGCCACGTTTGAAGCCCGTGAAGGCCGCGCCTCGCAAGACGGCGACCGCGTCACGCTGGACTTCGCCGGTACCATCGACGGCGTGCCGTTCGAAGGCGGCAAGGCTGAAGACTTTCCGTTCGTGCTCGGCCAAGGCCGCATGCTGCCGGAATTTGAAGAAGCTGCCCGCGGCCTGAAGGCTGGCGAAACCAAGGTCTTCGAACTCAAGTTCCCTGACGACTACCAAGGTGTGGAAGTCGCCGGCAAGACCGCCGAATTCACCATCACCGTCAAGGAAGTGGCTGAAGGCGTCCTGCCCGAACTGAACAGCGAATTCGCCAAGTCCCTCGGCCAGGCCGAAGGCGACGTCGAAAAGCTGAAGGCCGACATCCGCAGCAACATCGAGCGCGAAGTCAAGGTCCGTTCGGCTGGCCGCACCAAGTCCAGCGTCATGGACGCCCTGGTCGAAGCCGCCAAGTTCGACGTGCCGAAGGCACTGGTCGACAACGACGTGCAAGGTCGTGTTGCCGCCGCTCGCGAAGAGCTGAAGCAACGTGGCATCCCGAACGCCGAGTCCGTGCCGATCCCGCCCGAAGCCTTCTCGACCGAATCCGAACGCCGTGTCCGTCTGGGCCTGCTGGTGTCGGAACTGGTCAAGCAAGCCCAGTTGCAAGCCAAGCCCGAGCAAGTTCGCGCGCGCATTGAAGAATTCGCCGAGAACTACGAACAACCCGCCCAGGTTGTCAGCTATTACCTGGCTGACCGCCAGCGTCGTGCTGAAATCGAGGCTATCGTGCTGGAAGACAACGTCGTCGCGCACGTGTTGGAAAAGGCCAAGGTCACCGACGAAAAGGTGCCTTTCGATCAGTTGATGGGGATGGCGTAACACTATGCAGAGATTCACCGATTTCTATGCGGCAATGAATGGCGGGTCTTCGGTGACCCCCACCGGCCTGGGCTACATTCCCATGGTTATCGAGCAGTCGGGGCGCGGCGAGCGCGCCTACGACATCTATTCGCGTCTGCTCCGCGAACGGCTCATTTTCCTGGTGGGTCCGGTCAACGACGCAACGGCCAATCTGGTTGTGGCGCAGTTGCTGTTCCTGGAATCGGAGAATCCTGACAAGGACATTTCCCTGTACATCAACTCGCCCGGCGGGTCGGTGTATGCGGGAATGGCCATTTTTGACACCATGCAGTTCATCAAGCCGGACGTCTCGACGTTGTGCACCGGTTTGGCGGCCAGCATGGGTGCGTTCCTGCTGGCGGCTGGCAAGAAGGGCAAGCGTTTCACGTTGCCCAACTCGCGGATCATGATCCACCAACCGTCCGGCGGCGCCCAAGGCCAAGCGTCCGACATCCAGATCCAGGCTCGCGAGATCCTGGACCTGCGCGAACGCCTGAACCGAATCCTGGCCGACAATACCGGCCAGTCGATCGAGCGCATCGGCCTGGACACGGAGCGTGACAACTTCATGTCAGCCGAAGATGCGGTATCGTATGGACTGGTGGACAAGGTAATGACCTCCCGCTCGGAAGGCTGACTTCCCGGTTGATCCGAACCCGCTGCCATCAAGTTTGAGTAAGCGCATGCGCTGGACCCTTTATCCGGTCTGGCGCATCTTTACCTGAGATACGAAACAAATATGCCTGAAAAAAAGGGATCGGCAGACGCAAAAGTGCTGCATTGCTCGTTTTGCAATAAAAGCCAGCACGAAGTCCGCAAGCTGATCGCGGGTCCGTCGGTATTCATCTGCGATGAATGCATAGACCTGTGCAACGACATCATCCGCGAGGAAGCGCAAGCGACCGCGCGCGCGGCGATTCGTTCCGAACTGCCCACTCCGGCCGAAATCAAGACCTTCCTGGATCAGTACGTGATTGGGCAAAATTCGCCCAAGCGCATGCTGGCAGTGGCGGTCTACAACCATTACAAGCGCATTCGTCACGGCGAGATCAAGGGTGACGAGGTCGAGCTCTCCAAGAGCAATATCATGCTGATCGGCCCCACCGGGTCGGGCAAGACGCTCCTGGCGCAGACGCTGGCACGCATGCTGAATGTGCCGTTCGTCATGGCTGATGCCACCACGTTGACCGAAGCGGGCTACGTGGGTGAAGACGTCGAGAACATCATTCAGAAGTTGCTGCAGAACTGCAACTACGAAGTCGAGAAGGCGCAACGCGCCATTATCTACATCGACGAAATCGACAAGATTTCCCGCAAGTCCGACAACCCGTCCATCACCCGCGACGTATCGGGTGAGGGCGTGCAACAGGCCTTGCTGAAGTTGATCGAAGGCACGGTTGCATCGGTGCCCCCGCAGGGTGGCCGCAAGCATCCCAACCAGGACTTTGTCCAGGTTGACACGACGAACATCCTGTTCATCGTCGGCGGCGCTTTTGATGGGCTGGAAAAGGTCATCCGTGATCGCACCGAGAAATCGGGCATCGGTTTTTCGGCGTCCGTGCGGGCCAAGTCCGAGCGTGGCGTGGGCGAACTCTTCTCCGAAGTCGAACCCGAGGATCTGATCAAGTTCGGCTTGATCCCGGAACTGGTTGGCCGTCTGCCCGTGGTTGCCACGCTGGATGAGCTGGACGAGGCGGCTTTGGTGCAGATTCTGACCGAACCGAAGAATGCCTTGCTCAAGCAATTCCAGAAGCTGTTTGCCATGGAAGGCGCTGAACTGGATCTGCGGCCTGCCGCATTGAAGGCCATCGCTCGCAAGGCGCTCAAGCGTAAGACTGGCGCGCGTGGCCTGCGTTCGATCATCGAACAAACGTTGTTGGACACCATGTACGAGTTGCCCTCTCAAGGCAACGTCAAGCGCGTCGTGGTGGACGAAAACGCGATCGAAGGCGAAGGCAAGCCCTTGCTGATCTACGCCGACGAAGCCGGTGAATCTGAAAAGCCGGATCGCGGAGAAGTCCGCGACGCCGCGGCCTGATATTTCAAAAAAACCCGTTCCTGTAACGGGTTTTTTTCCTTCCTGGGGGCCTCAGAGGCATTTTTTTTTGCCTTTCGTTTATCAGGCCGCCGGGATCTTGAATTTTCGGCTATTGTTCCCATAACAGACGTAACCGACAGAGATGGCTCCGGGTATACCCAGGCCTCCTGTCCCCGATACGCCGAGTCATACCGAGGAACCTCCTATGTCTGCCAGCCAGACCCTGCCTTCCGACCCGATCGACCTGCCGCTGCTCCCACTTCGTGATGTCGTGGTGTTCCCGCACATGGTCATCCCGCTGTTCGTCGGCCGTCCGCGCTCCATCCGCGCGCTCGAGGTTGCGATGGAAGCGGGCAAGAGCATCATGCTGGTGGCCCAAAAGTCCGCCGGCAAGGATGATCCCACCCCTGAAGACGTCTACGAAATCGGTTGCGTGGCCGGCATCCTGCAAATGCTCAAGCTACCCGACGGCACCGTCAAGGTGCTGGTCGAAGGCACCCAGCGTGCCCGCATCAATAGCATCGAGGACGCCGATTCGCATTTCACCTGCCAGGTCACGCCAATCGAACCGGACGCCATGCAAGGCTCCGAGACCGAGGCCCTGCGCCGTGCGATCGTTGCCCAGTTTGAACAGTACGTAAAGCTCAACAAGAAGATCCCTCCGGAGATCCTGACCTCGCTTGCGGGCATCGATGACGCTGGCCGCCTGGCCGACACGATCGCCGCGCATCTGCCGCTGAAGCTTGAGCAGAAGCAGAAGATGCTTGAGATCGTTGGCACCTCCGAGCGCCTTGAAGGTCTGCTTACCCAGCTCGAAACCGAAATCGACATTCTTCAAGTCGAGAAGCGGATTCGCGGCCGCGTGAAGAAGCAGATGGAAAAGAGCCAGCGCGACTACTACCTGAATGAGCAGGTCAAGGCCATTCAGAAGGAGTTGGGCGAAGGCGAAGAGGGCGCGGACATCGAAGAGCTTGAAAAGAAGATCATCGCTGCCCACATGCCCAAAGAGGCGCGCAAGAAGGCCGATGCCGAGCTCAAGAAGCTCAAGCTCATGTCGCCCATGTCGGCCGAAGCCACCGTGGTGCGCAACTACATCGATACGCTGATCAATCTCCCCTGGAGAAAGAAGAGCAAGATCAATAACTCGATCTCCAACGCCGAGACGGTGCTGGACAACGACCACTATGGTCTGGAAAAGGTCAAAGAACGCATCCTGGAATATCTTGCCGTGCAACAGCGCGTGGACAAGGTGAAGGCGCCGATTCTGTGCCTGGTGGGTCCTCCGGGCGTCGGTAAGACGTCGCTGGGTCAGTCCATCGCCAAGGCAACGAACCGCAAGTTCGTGCGCATGGCATTGGGCGGCGTTCGCGACGAGGCCGAGATCCGTGGCCACCGCCGGACGTACATCGGCTCCATGCCGGGCAAGATCGTTCAGAACATGTCGAAGGTCGGCGTGCGCAATCCGCTGTTCCTGCTTGATGAAATCGACAAGCTGGGCATGGATTTCCGTGGCGATCCCTCGTCGGCGCTGCTCGAAGTGCTGGATCCGGAACAGAACCATACGTTCCAGGACCACTACATCGAAGTCGATTTCGATCTGTCCGATGTCATGTTCGTGGCCACCAGCAATACGCTGAATATTCCGCCGGCCCTGTTGGACCGTATGGAAGTGATCCGCCTGTCCGGTTACACGGAAGAGGAAAAGATCCATATCGGCCGTGATCATCTGCTGCCCAAGCTGATGAAGAACAACGGCGTGAAGGATAGCGAACTGACCGTGGACGACAGCGCGCTGCGCGACATCGTGCGCTATTACACCCGCGAAGCTGGTGTGCGTGCGCTCGAACGCGAAGTGGGCAAGATCTGCCGCAAGGTCATCAAGCAATTGCTGACTCAGACCGATCGCGCCAAGGCCGAAGGCAAGACCTTTGAGGTCAAGCCGGTCAACGTCACGGGTGACAACCTGAGCGACTACCTGGGTGTGCGCCGCTACACCTTCGGCATGGCCGAAAAGGAAAACCAGATCGGTCAGGTGACGGGTTTGGCGTGGACGGAAGTCGGCGGCGACCTGCTGACGATCGAAGTTGCGGACATGCCCGGCAAGGGCGTCATTCAGCGCACGGGTTCGCTCGGCGATGTGATGAAGGAGTCGGTTGAAGCGGCTCGTACGGTGGTGCGCTCGCGTGCCCGCCGCCTGGGCTTTGCCGATAGCGTCTTTGAGAAGCACGACATGCACGTGCACGTGCCGGAAGGCGCGACGCCCAAGGATGGTCCGTCCGCCGGTATCGCGATCACCACGGCCATGGTGTCGGCCTTGTCGCGCATCCCGGTGCGCGCCGATGTCGCCATGACGGGTGAGATCACCTTGCGCGGCGAAGTGCTGCCGATCGGTGGCTTGAAGGAAAAGCTGCTGGCGGCTCACCGTGGCGGCATCAAGACGGTCTTGATCCCGGAAGAAAACGTCAAGGACTTGGCGGAGATTCCGGACAACGTCAAGAACCACCTTGAGATCGTGCCAGTGCGTTGGATCGACAAGGTGCTGGAACTGGCTCTGGAACGTTTGCCGGAGCCCCTGGCCGAGGAAGAAGCGGTCAAGGAGCCTTTGGTGGCCAAGCCGGCTGAGCCGGGTTCGACGGATCCGGTGCTGAAGCACTGATCCGTGTGAGTCCCAGGGCGCCTTTGAAAGAAGGCGCCCAATGAAAAACCCCGCTACGGCGGGGTTTTCTTTTGCGCGGAAGGGCGTCGTGAATGCTGAGCGCCACGGGGTCAGTCAGGCATGGCCTAGTGCAGCGCGTGTGTGCGGATCAGGCCAACGGCGATGCCTTCCAGTGCAAATTCCTGGTCTGCTTCAACCACGATGGTTTGGAAGTCTGGGTTTTCGGGCAGGAGCTCGATGTGGCCATTTGTGCGCTGAAGGCGTTTCACCGTGACGTCGTCGCCCAGGCGGGCCACGACGATCTGGCCGTTGCGGGCTTCAGAGGCCTTTTTCACGGCCAGCAAATCGCCCTCAAGAATGCCGGCGTCGCGCATGCTCATGCCGCGTACCTTCAGGAGGTAATCAGGCGCTTGCGCGAACAGGTGAGGGTCCACGCCGACTTCGCGTTCCACGTGTTCAGCGGCAAGGATGGGGCTGCCGGCCGCGACACGGCCCACCAGCGGCAGCAACAGCTGCGCCAGCGACGGGATGGGCAGGGAGGCTTGCGAGGACGCAGAGGCGCCGTCTTTCAGGCGGATGCCCCGCGAGGCGCCTGCGGTGAGTTCGATGGCGCCCTTGCGGGCCAATGCCTTGAGGTGGTCTTCCGCTGCGTTGGGGGAGCGGAAACCCAGGGCCTGGGCGATTTCGGCTCGCGTCGGCGGAAAGCCGGTGCGCGTGACGGTTTGCCTGATGAGGTCCAGGATTTGTTGCTGGCGGTCTGTAAGTTTGCTGGCCATGGCGATGATCCGGTGCGAGCGGACTGTACATATATACAGCGCCATTCTGGGGGACGTAGCGCAAAAAAGCAAGCTTGGGGCCGGCCGTCCCAGCGTCGCGACGGCGGGGCCGGTCAGGACGCCTCGAAGGGATCGCGCTCGGCGAAATCGGGCGCGCGCGTCTGCGGGAAAGTCATGTGGTCCCGGCTCCATGACACGGACGGCCCGGCGGATGCGCCGCGCGTTATTCCGGCTTGATACCGGCCGTCTCGATGACGCCGCGCCACTTGCGGGTCTCGGATTCGATGTAGTCCTGCAATTCCTCTGGACGCGTGGCCTTGATCGTGATGGCTTTGTCTTCGAGTTTGCGGACGATGTCGGGCTTGGCCAGCGTCTTCAGCAAGGCGGAACTCAGCACCGACAGCCGGTCGGCCGGAATGCCGGCGGGGCCCATGACGCTGACCCAGGCGTCCACGCTCATGTTCTTTACGCCCAGTTCCTCGGCGGTGGGCACATCGGGCAGTTCCTTGATGCGCGTCGTGCTGGTGATGGCCAGCGCCCGCACTTTGCCCGATTGCACCAGGCTCAGGGCGGCGGGCAGATTGTCGAATCCGAGGTCGACGTGGCTACCCATCAGTGCGGTCAACGCCGGGCCGCTGCCCGAGAAGGGGATGTGCTGCATGTTCGAGCCGGTCAGAATCTTGAAGTATTCGCCGGTCATGTGCGGCGACGTGCCGGCCCCGGGGCTGGAGTAGGATAGCTGCCGCTGCTTCGCGTCGGCGATCAGCGCGCCCAGGTTCTGGTATTTCGAATCGGCATTGACCAGCACCAGATTGGTGTAGAAGCCGACCTCGCCGATCATGGTGAAACCCTTGATCGGGTCGAAATTCAGTTCCTTGCGCAGCAACGGGTTGATCACGTTGGTGGCTACGGTGCCCAGGAATATGGTGTAGCCGTCCGACTTGGCGTGCGCGACCGTCGAGGCGCCGATGGTGCCGCCCGCACCTGCCTTGTTCTCGACGATCACGGGCTGGCCCAATTCGCGCGATAGGCCCTCGGCCAATACGCGCGCGACGATATCGGTCGAGCCGCCCGGCGGAAACCCGACCACGAAGCGGATGGGCTGGCCCGGAAAGGCCGCGGCGGCGGAGCCGCCCAGCGTGATGGTCAGCGCGCCAGCCGTGGCGGCAATCCAGGTCTTGAATTTCATGATCGATGTTCCTCCTGCTGGCTCGCGTCGCGCAAGTCGTCGATGATTCGCCGCTTGTCGAGTTTGCCTAGTGTGTTTTTTGGAAAAGACTGCACGATGTGGATAGTTTTGGGTGTCCGCACGGACCCCAGCTGCTGCTTGCCGTAATCGATCAGCGCCTGGGCGCTGACCGAGTCCGGCCGAACCGGCACGACCGCCATTTCGACGCGTTCGCCCCAGTAGTCGTCGGCGATGCCGAACACCACGCATTCGGCAATGTCCGGGTGTTGCGCATAGGCGTTCTCGACGTCGGAGGGATAGACATTGAAGCCGCCGCTGATGATGACGTCTTTGGAACGGCCTTTGATGAAGAGGAACCCGCGTTCGTCGATGAAGCCGATGTCTCCAGTGTGGAACCAGCCGTCTTTCAGGACGGCCGCAGTCTGCTCGGGCATGTTCAGGTAGCCCGACATCAGCAGGTCGCCGCCGGCGACGATTTCGCCCAAAGTGTTCGGGCTGACGGCGGGGCGGCCGTCTTCGCCGACGACCGCGACCCGCGTCAGGGGGCCGACGCGGCCCGCGCTGCCGTGGTTTTCCGGTTGGGAGCCGGTGGCGCCGTCCATCCCCGCGATGATGACCGGCGCTTCCGTCAGGCCATAGGTAACGCCCATCACGGGGCCGAACGCCGCAATTGCCTGCGACAGCAGCGGGGCCGGGCATGGCGCGCCGCCATACAGCAGGTTGCGCAGCGCCGGCAGGTGGCGCGGCGCGGCGCGCTGTGCCTGCACCAGCCGCTGGAGCAGCGTGGGAGGCACCCAGGTGGACGTCACCCCGCAGGTGTCCATCAAGGCATGCAGTTGCTCGGCCGTGGCACGGCCGGCGATCACCAGGCAGCCGCCGGCATGCAATACCGGCAGCACGAACGTGCCCGCGCCATGCGTCATTGGCGGCGCGAGCAGGAAGCGTTCCTTGCTGTCGAAGCCATACGCCATGGCCAGCGACGCCACCATGGTGTTGATACAGCGCAGCGACTGCAATACGGCTTTAGGCACGCCCGACGATCCGCCCGTGAACTTGATGGCGGTCGTCTCGCCCGGATCCGGGTTGGAGCGCGATGGCGACTGGCCCGCGTGTTCACGTACCAGCGCGTCGGTATGGAGGTCGCGGCGCTCGTCGTTGCAGATGCGCGGGCCGCGGTAGGAAGCCAGCAGCGCGTCGTAGGCCGCGTCGTGCAATACGATATCGGGCGCGGCTGTCGCCAGTTGGCGGGCGATGTCCTGTTCGACGACGGTCGGCGTCAGCGGCACCAGCACGCCGCCGCAGGCATAAGTGGCCAATATGCCCAGCAGCATTGCGTGCGAATTGCCGGCCAGCGTGGCGATCACCGGACGAGGCTTGCCCGACAGGCGTTGCAGCGCCGCGGCCAGCGCCAGCGCCTGGCCGCGCAGCGCTTCGTACGTATGGGTGCGGCCGGTGGCCGCATCGATCGCGGCGATGCGATCCGGGTACCGCATGGCGGCATGCAGGAAAAAATCGATAGGCTGCATGCTAGAGCCTGTTGCTGAGCACCGTGACCACGGCCGCCGCATCTTCGTAATGCAGGAATCCGCCGCCGTTTTCGGCCACCGCGGTGCGGGCGCCCTGGACCTGGCGCGCTCCGGCTTCATGGCGCAGTTGCGTAACGAGCTCGTGGATCTGGACCAGGCCCGTCGCGGCTATCGGATGCCCCTTGGACACCAGGCCGCCCGATACGTTGACGGGGGTGATTCCGCCCAGGCTGGTCGCGCCGCTTTCGGTGTAGGGGCCGCCCTGGCCGCGGGCGCAAAGACCCAGGTTTTCGATCTGCAGCAGTTCCGCGAAGCTGGATGCGTCATGCACTTCGGCCACGTCGATATCCTGGGGCGTGATCTCGGCCATGGCATAGGCGCGCTTGGCGGCCAGGTGCACGCAGTGCCGGTCCATGTCGGCGATGTCGCGGATCACGGTGCTGGCCGCGCCGATGCCCGCGACCCTGACGGCCCGTTGCCTGTGGGCGTCGGACAAGGCGCGGCTGCTGGACAGCACGATGGCCGCGGCGCCGTCGGAAATGGGCGCGCACATGGCGCGCGTCACTGGCCAGGCGATCTCCGGAGTGGCAAGCACGTCGTCGATGGACATGTCGTTCTGGTACTGGGCCAGCGGGTTCATGGTCGAGTGCGCGTGGTTCTTGGCCGCCGCGCTGGCGATCTGCCGCTGCGTGGTGCCGTAAGTGCGCATGTGCTGGCGCGCCATGGCCGCATAGATGTCCATGAAGAAGCTCTGCGTATTCCAGGCGCCGGGAGAGTTCAGCCGCTCGTGGATGGCGGGGTCGGTCTCTTGCTGGCAGAAGAAATCCCATGTCTGGCGCAGCAGATGGATGTCGGTGCCGCCGAAGAACGCATTCATCATTTCGGTCTTCTTGTCGGGGTAGAACATCTTCTCCGCGCCGACCACCAGTACCGTGTCGAACATGCCCGATTCGATCGCCATGCAGGCGTTGAACAGCCCGGAACTGCTGCTGGCGCAGGCATTTTCGCTATTGAAGACAGGGATGCCGCTCACCCCCATCGCGTTCAGCGCGCACTGGCCGCGGATCGAATTCTGCTTTTCCATCTGGCCCTGGCGCACGTTGGAGAACCATGCGGCTTGCATGTCTTCCAGGCCATGGCCGCTGTCGGCCAGGGCAGTATTGACGGCCTGTTCGGTCAGTTGCTTGACCGAAAGATCCGGGTGGCGGCCCAGCGGAGTATGGGCGATGCCGGTGATATAGACGTTCATGGTAGGTGTAGGCGGCTGGTCGATAAGTGGCTCTATTCTGCGTGGCCGGCCGATCCGGATTAACCCCTGCTTACCCGTGAAAAAGAGGATAAAGTTCCGGCATATGAAACTTTTATGCCCGGTATGGGCCTGGACGATATGACGGAATCCTCCAGCATCCAGAAGGCGCTGCGAGTGCTCAAGACCGTGCAGCGCCATCACGAAGAAGGCCTGCGGCTCACGGATGTATGCCGAGAGCAGGGCCTGGAAAAACCGACGGCGCTGCGGCTGTTGCGCGAACTCTTGGCGCAGGGGCTGGTGGCCCGCGATGCGCGCAGCAAGAAGTACTACCTGGGCGACTATTGCCGGAAACTGGGGGAATCGCTGGCTGCGCAGTCGTCGTTATCCGTGCGCTATGGGCCCTTGCTGCGCCGTATTTCCGACCGCACCGAAGACGCCAGTTTCCTGGTGATCCTGCAAGACCTCGATACCCTCTGCATTGGCCGGGAAGTGGGCGCCTATCCCATCCAGGCGTTGGCCATCCCGGTCGGCAACCGCCAGCCCATCGGCGTGGGCGCGGGCGGCCTGGCCATGCTGGCGAGTTTCGACGACGACGTCACGGAGCATTACCTCAAGGTCAACAGGGCCCGCTTCCTCAAGTACAAGTCGCTCACGCTGGAGCAACTGCGCATGCGCATCGCCCGCGCGCGCAAGCGCGGCTACGCCGTGATAGGCAGCCACGCGGTCAGCAAGGTGACCGGCGTGGGCGTGACGCTGATGAATAAGGAAGGCGACGTGCTGGGCGGCATCAGTGTCGCGGCACTGGATAATCGTATGACGCAAAAGCGCCAGGAAGCCGTGGCCCAGATAATCCACGAAGAGATGAACCGGTTCCTGGACAAGTAAAGCCGCCGCGGGCGGGCGCAGGTGCGAGTGTCCGCCGGGCAGGCTTGCACAAAATGGAAAACGGGACCCGAAGGTCCCGTTTGCAGGAGCGCGCCCGTGGGCCCGCGCGGCTGCTGGGTTACAGCACGGCTGCGATGCCGGCGGCAACCTTGTCGATGTTGCCGCTGTTCAGGGCTGCCACGCAGATGCGGCCGCTGGAGACGGCGTAGACGCCGTGCTCTTCGCGCAGGCGGTCCACTTGCGCTGCATTCAGGCCCGAGTACGAGAACATGCCGCGTTGTTGCAGGACAAAGCTGAAGTCCTGCTTGCCGCCATGTTCCTTGATCTTGTCGACCAGTTGCTTGCGCATCAGGCGAATGCGGTCGCGCATGCCAGCCAGTTCCTCTTCCCACATGGCGAAGAGTTCAGGCGTGTTCAGGACCGTCGACACGATGGTGCCACCGTGGGTGGGCGGGTTCGAGTAGTTGGTGCGGATCACGCGCTTGAGCTGGCTCAGCACGCGAGTGGCTTCTTCCTTGCTGCCGGCCACGACCGTCAGTGCGCCGACGCGCTCACCGTAAAGCGAGAACGACTTCGAGAACGACGAGCTGATGAACATGGTCATGTCCAGGTCGGCGAACATGCGCACGACCGAGGCGTCTTCCGTCAGGCCTTCGCCAAAGCCCTGGTAGGCGATGTCGAGGAACGGGACCAGGTGGTTTTCTTTCACGACGGCGGCGATCTGCTTCCACTGCTCGGCGGTGGGGTCCACGCCGGTCGGGTTGTGGCAGCAGGCGTGCAGCACGACGACGGTCTTGGCCGGAGCCGCCTTCAGATCCGCCAGCATGGCGTCGAAATTCAGGCCGCGCGTGGTGGCGTCGTAGTACGAGTACGTGCCGACTTCGAAGCCGGCGCGCTCGAACAGCGCGCGGTGGTTTTCCCAGCTGGGGTTGCTGATCAGGACCTTGGAGGTCGGCAGCAACTGGCGCAGGAAATCGGCGCCGATCTTCAGCGCGCCCGTGCCACCCAGCGCTTGGGTGGTCAGAACGCGGCCAGCGGCGGCCAGCGGGGAATCATTGCCCAACAGCAGCGCCTGAGCGCCCTGGTTGTAGCCGGCGATGCCTTCAATCGGCAGGTAGCCACGCGCGGCGGCGGCTTCGATGCGGGCGGTTTCAGCTTTGCGAACGGCGCCCAGCAGGGGGATCCGTCCCTGATCGTCGTAATACACGCCCACGCCCAGATTGACTTTACCGGGGCGCGTATCCGCGTTGAATTGTTCGTTCAGACCAAGAATGGGGTCGCGCGGCGCGAGTTCGACGGAATCGAAAAGGTTGCTCATGGGACTCTGATGAGGATGGGTGGACGCAGTACGGTGTGCTGTGGATAATGGGGGGTTTACCCTGGAACAGTCTAGCATGCCAAAGAGCCCAATAGACCCGAGCAGCGCGGGAGATCTGAACGATGATCTCGCTGCGGATCTGACGGCGGCGCCGGCATCGGTTGCTTCCGTGGCGGGGCAGGACATCAAGCCCCGATTCGTCGAATATCCGGACAGTCCATTTCAGCTGTTTCAGCCGTATCCCCCGGCGGGCGATCAGCCTGCGGCCATCGAAGGGCTGACTCAGGGGGTCGAAGACGGCCTCATGTTCCAGACGCTGTTGGGCGTGACGGGGTCGGGCAAGACCTACACCATGGCCAACGTGATTGCCCAGATGGGGCGTCCCGCGCTGGTGCTGGCCCCCAACAAGACACTGGCCGCGCAGCTCTACGCCGAGATGCGGGAGTTCTTCCCGAAGAACGCGGTTGAATACTTCGTGTCTTATTACGATTATTACCAGCCCGAGGCCTACGTGCCGACGCGCGACCTGTTCATTGAAAAGGATTCATCCATCAATGAACATATCGAGCAAATGCGCCTTTCGGCCACCAAGAGCCTGTTGGAGCGCCGCGACACGATCATCGTGGGCACGGTGTCCTGCATCTACGGTATCGGCAATCCGGGCGACTACCACGCGATGGTGCTGATCTTGCGCAGCGGAGACCAGATCTCCCGCCGTGAGATCCTGGCCCGCCTGGTCGCCATGCAGTACACGCGCAACGATGCGGAATTCACTCGAGGTGTATTTCGAGTACGCGGCGAGACCATTGATATCTTCCCGGCGGAAAGCCCCGAGCTGGCGCTGCGCCTGACGTTGTTCGATGACGAGATCGAAAGCCTGGAGCTCTTCGATCCGCTGACGGGCCGCATCCGCCAGAAACTGCCGCGGTTCACCGTCTATCCCGGTTCACACTACGTGACGCCGCGCGACACGGTTCTGCGCGCCATCGAGACCATCAAGGAAGAGCTGCGCGAGCGCGTCAAGCGCTTTATTGATGACGGCCATCTGGTCGAGGCGCAACGTCTGGAACAACGCACCCGGTTTGATCTGGAAATGTTGCAGGAACTGGGTTTCTGCAAGGGCATCGAGAATTACTCCCGGCATTTGTCCGGCGCGGCGCCGGGGGATCCCCCGCCCACGCTGATCGACTATCTGCCGTCGGATGCGCTGATGTTCATCGACGAGAGCCACGTCACCATCGGGCAGTTGAGTGGTATGTATCGCGGTGACCGCTCGCGCAAGGAAACCCTGGTGCAGTACGGCTTCCGCCTGCCATCGGCGCTGGATAATCGTCCGCTCAAGCTTGAAGAGTTCGAGACGCGGATGCGCCAGTGCGTATTTGTGTCGGCCACGCCGGCGGCCTACGAGAAAGAACACACCGATAACGTGGTGGAGCAGGTCGTGCGGCCTACCGGCCTGGTCGATCCTCTGGTCGAAGTGTTGCCCGCCCGCACGCAGGTGGACGATCTGCTGGGTCAGATCAAGGTGCGCGTGTCGCAGGGCGAGCGGGTGCTGGTCACCACGCTGACCAAGCGCATGGCGGAGGACCTGACGGACTTCCTGAGCGAGCACGGGGTGAAGGTGCGTTATTTGCACTCCGACATCGACACCGTGGAGCGCGTGGAAATCTTGCGCGATCTGCGCCTGGGCATGTTCGACGTGCTGGTCGGGATCAACCTGTTGCGCGAAGGGTTGGACATTCCCGAGGTGTCGCTCGTGGCCATTCTTGACGCCGACAAGGAAGGGTTCCTGCGATCCGAGCGCAGCTTGATTCAGACCATTGGCCGAGCGGCGCGAAATCTGAACGGGCACGCCATCCTGTATGCCGACCGCATCACGGATTCGATGCAGCGCGCCATGGAGGAAACCAGCCGGCGCCGCGCGAAGCAGCTCCAATTCAACATCGATAACGGCATCACCGCGCGCGGGGTGCAAAAGGCGGTGCGCGAGCTGATCGACGGCATTGTCGCCCCGGTCAAGCACGATGCGCTGGAGGCGGCGGTCCCGGCAGAGTTCCTGAAGGATGAAAAGGCCCTGGCGCGCGAACTCAAGCGTCTTGAGAAGTTGATGATGGACCATGCCCGGAATCTGGAATTTGAACAGGCTGCCGCTGCTCGCGATGCCCTGACGGCGTTGAAGCAACGGGTGCTTCTGGATGGCGCAATATAGCCGGGCAGGGTATCTAAATGTGTCTGTTAGCTGACACCTTGCTGAAAATGTGCAAAATCCGCGATGTTGCAATGATGGATTCACAAACTTGGAAAAACTTGAGAATTCAAGTTCAGGTTTTGCATTAAAAATCGTCAATAATCTATTGATTTTTCTATATAAAGCATAGACTGATATCGGCCTTGGTCCAATTGGGTAACTGCAAAAAAAGCTTGCCTTATCTCGGGTTTTCCCGCACACTTACTTCCATGATGACCAAGGTACTTTTCGTTTGCATGGGCAATATCTGTCGCTCGCCGAGCGCAGAGGGCGTGTTTCGCCATTTGGTGAATGACGCGGGTTTGGGCGACGTTGTTCGCATCGACTCCGCTGGCACGCACGCGTTTCATATCGGCGAGGCGCCTGATGCCCGGGCGCAGGCTGCGGCGCGTAAGCGCGGCTACGAGATCACGCACTGTGAGGCGCGTCAGGTCACCGCGGAGGATTTCCGCGATTTTGATCTTATCCTCGCCATGGATTGGGACAATCTGTCCGCCATGCAGCAGCAGTGCCCCAAAACTTATCAGCACAAATTGATGCTGTTGATGCGCTTCGCCAATGAGTTCGAGGAGGCCACCGTGCCCGATCCGTACTATGGCGGCGCGGATGGCTTCGGCAAGGTGCTCGATTACCTGGAAGACGCCTGTCAGGGCGTTCTTGAACTGGTCCGTAAGCGCGCTACCCAATACCAGGCGGCTTGATCGCTTTTTCGTAGAGCCGCCAGCAGGGCGGCTCTCGGGTACTTGGGAGTAAGAAAAAACCGCGCAAATGCGCGGTTTTTTCTAGCCGGGAGCCATACCAAATTAGTCGGGAATAGGCTATACTTGACCCAATTACTCGGGTATTGACCGCTGGATTCGCTGGCGGCCATTGCCGAATCACAGGGAACCCACCATGCGGCTAACTACCAAAGGGCGTTTCGCCGTGACTGCCATGATCGATCTGGCTATGCGGCAGCATAGCGGCCCGGTCACTCTTGCGGCCATCAGCCAGCGTCAGAATATTTCGCTTTCCTATCTGGAACAGCTCTTCGGGAAACTGCGTCGCCACGAACTCGTGGACAGCGTGCGTGGCCCGGGTGGCGGTTATTCGCTTGCGCGTCTTGCGCGCAACGTCACCGTTGCCGACATCATCTTCGCGGTCGATGAACCGCTGGACGCCACTAGCTGTGGCGGCAAAAGGGACTGTACGAGCGGCAACGACGGCAAGCCGGGCAAGTGCATGACGCACGAGCTCTGGGCCACGTTGAATCGCAAGATGGTCGATTACCTGGATTCGGTGTCCCTGCAAGATCTGGTTGATCAGCAGCGCGTGCGCCAATTGCAGGAAGCCAACAATCAAGCGCAGGCTTGCGCGGTGCGTGTGAATCGGGTGGGGGGCACCAATGCTGCCGCCAACGCCCCGACCACGACCGTCGCCGCCAATGCCACCGTATAAGCAGTATCAGGAGTTGTAGATATGACCACCCGCCCGATTTATTTTGACTACTCGGCCACGACGCCCGTCGACCCCCGCGTCGTGGACAAGATGGTGCCCTGGCTGTACGAGAATTTCGGCAACCCGGCATCGCGCAGCCACTCGTTTGGTTGGGATTCCGAAGAAGCCGTCGAACGCGCCCGCGAAGAAGTCGCCAAGCTGGTCAACGCCGACCCGCGTGAAATCGTCTGGACTTCCGGTGCTACGGAATCCAACAACCTGGCGATCAAGGGTGCCGCGAACTTCTACGCGGAACGCGGCAAGCACATCATCACCGTCAAGACCGAACACAAGGCGGTGCTGGATACCTGTCGCGAGCTCGAGCGCCAAGGCTTCGAAGTCACGTATCTGAATGTGAAAGACGATGGCCTGATTGATCTGGACACCTTCAAGGCCGCGCTGCGCCCCGATACCGTGCTGGTGTCGGTGATGATGGTGAACAACGAAATCGGCGTGATCCAGGACATCGAAGCGCTGGGTGAGATCTGCCGTGAAAAGGGCATCATCTTCCACGTGGACGCCGCGCAGGCGACCGGCAAGGTGGCAATCGACCTGCAAAAGCTCAAGGTCGACCTGATGTCGTTCTCGGCCCACAAGACTTACGGTCCGAAGGGTATCGGCGCGCTGTATGTGCGCCGCAAGCCGCGTATCCGCATCGAAGCGCAAATGCACGGTGGCGGTCACGAGCGCGGTTTCCGCTCGGGCACGCTGGCCACGCACCAGATCGTGGGCATGGGCGAGGCCTTCCGCCTGGCTCGTGAAGAAATGGGCACCGAGAACGAGCGCATCCGCATGCTGCGCGACCGTCTCTGGAATGGCCTGTCGCAGATCGAAGAGGTCTACCTCAACGGCGACATGGACCAGCGCGTTCCGCACAACCTGAATGTCAGCTTCAACTATGTCGAAGGCGAGTCCCTGATCATGGCGATCAAGGAACTGGCCGTATCCAGCGGTTCGGCCTGCACGTCGGCCAGCCTGGAGCCGTCCTACGTGCTGCGCGCACTGGGCCGCAACGACGAGTTGGCGCATAGCTCGATCCGTTTCACCCTGGGCCGCTTCACGACCGAAAAGGAAGTGGACTTCGCCATTGAATTGCTCAAGAGCCGCGTCGGCAAGCTGCGCGATATGTCGCCGCTGTGGGAAATGGCCAAGGAAGGCATTGACTTGAACACCGTGCAGTGGGCCGCGCACTAAGCGCCCGCGCCAAGAAATACGTGGAGAAATAACATGTCTTACAGCACCAAAGTTCTGGATCACTACGAAAACCCGCGCAACGTCGGTTCGTTCGATAAGTCGGACGAGTCGGTGGGCACCGGCATGGTCGGCGCACCGGCCTGTGGCGACGTCATGAAGTTGCAGATCAAGGTGAACGAAGCTGGCGTGATCGAAGACGCGCGCTTCAAGACCTACGGCTGCGGGTCGGCCATCGCTTCCAGCTCGCTCGTGACCGAATGGGTCAAGGGCAAGACGCTGGATCAGGCGATGAACATCCGCAACACGCAGATCGCCGAAGAACTGGCGTTGCCGCCGGTGAAGGTCCACTGTTCCATCCTGGCCGAAGACGCGATCAAGGCCGCGGTGCAGAACTACAAAGAAAAGCACTCGGTTCCGGCCGAAGCGGTGGCAGGCTGATCATGTCCGTTACCCTGACCCAACAGGCTGCCACCCATATCGGCCGCTACTTGCAAAAGCGCGGAAAGGGTATCGGCTTGCGGCTCGGCGTTAGGACGACGGGCTGCTCCGGCATGGCCTACAAGTTGGAATATGTGGACGACTCGGCGCCGGAAGACACCGTGTTCGAAAGCTTTGGCGTCAAGGTTTTCATTGACCCGAAGAGCCTGGCTTATCTGGATGGCACCGAGCTGGATTACGCTCGCGAAGGCCTGAACGAAGGCTTCAAGTTCCGCAACCCCAACGAAAAGGCGACCTGCGGCTGCGGCGAGTCGTTCACGGTGTAAGTCTTGGCTGGAGACGATCACTTCAGCCTGTTCGGCTTGCACGCGCGCTTCGACCTGGACGCGCAAGCGTTGGAATCTGCGTGGCGCGCTGTCGCCGCGCAGGTGCATCCCGACCGTTATGCCACGGCAAGCCCCGCGGAACGCCGCGTGGCCATGCAATGGGCTGCGCGTGCCAATGAGGCTTACCGCGTGCTGCGGGATCCTTTGTTGCGGGCGCGTTACCTGTGCGAGCAGGCCGGCGTGGACTTGCAGACCGAGAGCAACACGTCGATGGACACCGCTTTCCTGATGCAGCAGATGACCTGGCGCGAGATGCTTGATGATGCTCGCGATGACGCGGATGCCCTGGTTGCCTTGCAGGCGGAGTTGGACGAGGCGCGCGTTGCGATGCGCGCCACGCTGACGCGCCTGCTGGACAACGAGCGTGACTATGCGACTGCCGGGCTTCGCGTTCGGGAATGGATGTTCGTGGAAAAGCTGGCGGAAGAGTTGGCGCACGCTCAGCCCGCCGGATAGCCAAAGCCGCGCGTCAGGGCACCTGAGAAGCGGGTGCCTGGATTTCGCCGCCTACTGAGCAGAAAAATACAATCATGGCCTTATTGCAGATATCCGAGCCTGGTGAGTCGCCCGCGCCGCACCAGCGCAAGCTGGCGGTCGGGATCGACCTGGGCACTACCAATTCCTTAGTCGCGGCGGTGCGCAGTAGCGTCGCTGAAGTGTTGCCTGATGCTCAGGGCTACGCCTTGCTGCCGTCGGCGGTGCGTTATTTTCCGGGCGGCAAAGTCACCACGGGCCGGGAGCCGCTGGCTCAGCAGGCGGAAGATCCCTTGAACACCGTGGTGTCCGTGAAGCGTTTCATGGGCCGGTCATTGGAAGAGGCGCGCGCCACGCGCGCACCTTATGAATTCGTGGATGCGCCCGGCATGGTGCGTATCCGCACGGCGCAGGGTGACCTGAGCCCGGTTGAAGTGTCCGCGCAGATTCTGGCGGTATTGCGCCAGCGCGCCGAAGATGTCCTGGGCGACGATCTGGTGGGGGCGGTCATCACGGTGCCCGCCTACTTCGATGATGCTCAGCGCCAGGCGACACGCGACGCCGCCCGCCTGGCGGGTCTGAATGTGCTGCGATTGCTGAACGAACCGACCGCTGCGGCGATTGCCTATGGTCTGGACCATGCGTCGGAAGGCGTTTACGCCGTGTACGACCTGGGTGGCGGCACGTTTGATATTTCCATCCTGCGCCTGACCCAAGGCGTGTTTGAAGTGATTTCCACGGGTGGCGACACCGCGCTGGGTGGTGATGACTTCGATGCCGTGATCGCGGATCACGCCGTGGCCAAATTGGCAGCGGGCGAGTTGTCGCCCTCGGATCGCCGGGCGCTGCTGATGGCTGCCCGCGTGGCGCGCGAAGCGTTGTCGGATGCCGAATCGGCCAGCCTGCAACTGACGCTGTCGGATGGCCGTGCCGTGGACGTGACGCTGACGCGCGCCGAGTTTGAAGCGCTGGCGCAACCGTTGGTGGAACGCACGCTGGATTGCGCACGCCGCGCGCTGCGCGATGCGTCGTTGAAGCCGGCCGATGTGCGCGGGGTGGTGATGGTGGGCGGCGCGACGCGCATGCCTGTCGTGCGCGCCGCGGTTGGCAAGGTCTTCGGCACCGAGCCCTTGACTGACTTGGACCCGGATCAGGTTGTGGCGCTGGGCGCCGCCTTGCAGGCCAATCTGTTGGCTGGCAATCGCGCACCGGGCGAAGATTGGCTGCTGCTGGACGTGATTCCCCTATCGCTGGGGTTGGAAACCATGGGGGGGCTGGTTGAGCGTGTGATTCCGCGCAACAGCACCATCCCCGTGGCCCGCGCCCAGGAATTCACGACGTTCAAGGATGGCCAGACGGCCATGAGCATCCACGTGGTGCAGGGCGAGCGTGACCTGGTGTCGGATTCGCGTTCGCTGGCGCGGTTTGAACTGCGTGGCATTCCGCCCATGGTGGCGGGTGCGGCGCGTATCCGCGTGACCTTCCAGGTGGATGCGGATGGCCTGCTGAGCGTGACCGCCCGCGAACAAAGCACCGGAGTGGAAGCCGCGGTGTCGGTCAAGCCGTCCTACGGACTGAGCGACGACGAGATTGCGCAGATGCTGGCTGACAGCGTGGCGCAGGCGGATACGGATGCCCGCGCCCGGATGTTGCGCGAGCAGCAAGTGGACGCGCGGCAACTGGTGGAATCCGTGCAGGCGGCATTGGCCGTTGACGGCGACCTGTTGGACGCCGAAGAGCGCAAGCACGTGGACGAATGCCTGCAAGCCGCCATCGGTGCGCAATCCGCGGAAGAAGTCGACACGGTGAAAGACGCGGTGCAAGCCCTGTCGGCCGCGACCGACGACTTTGCCGCGCGCCGCATGGATCGCAGCATCCGCGCCGCGCTGGCGGGCCGCAAACTTGATGAGATTGCCTGATAAGACGTTATGCCGAAACTGACTGTATTGCCTCATCCCGATTACTGCCCCGAGGGCGCCGTGATTGAAGACGCACCCAAGGGCGTGTCGATCTGCCGTGTGCTCCTGGACAACCATATCGACATCGAACACGCATGTGAATTGTCATGCGCCTGCACGACCTGTCACGTGGTGATCAAGCAGGGTTATTCCGCGCTGGAAGATGCGACCGACGACGAAGAGGACTTGCTGGACAAGGCCTGGGGCCTGACCCCGACGTCGCGCTTGTCATGCCAGGCGCTGGTGACCGACACTGACCTGACGGTGGAAATTCCCAAGTACACCATCAACCACGCGAAAGAGGGCCATTGATGAAGTGGACCGATACCTACGATATTGCCGTTGCGCTGGTCGACGCGCATCCTGACGTGGACCCCAAGACGCTGCGGTTTACGCAGCTGCGCGAATGGGTCATGGCTCTGCCGAATTTCAGTGACGATCCCGACCATTGCGGCGAGAAGATCCTGGAAGCCATTCAGATGGCCTGGATCGACGAAGCGGACTGATGAACGCAGCAAGAACGCTCCCCTCGGGGAGCGTTTTTTTGTTGTCGGGCCGCATGCACGCAAAGCATGTGCGGCAGTCACGATGACCACGGTATCATCAGGGGTCTGCCCGTTGATCCTATTAGCCTGAGTCTACCGATGCCCGCTGCCCAATTGCGTTTTGGCTTGGCCGCCAACCGACTGCACCACGAAAGCCCCGATGCCGCCCTGTTTACCTGGCTGCGTGCGTGTTCGTCCACGATACGCGAGCTGGGCGTGCAGTTGCACACCGTCGGCCGCACGCACGATGCCATCGTGCGCGAAGGCATGTTGCAGGGGTACAGCGGCCTGATTCGCTACCCGTATGGACGCGAAGGCGGCTTGATGAAACTGGTGGCCCGCGTGACCGAGGGGCGTGATGGGCAAGCACCGTTCGATGGCGCGATCTATCTGATCGACCCAGTGGATCCGTCTTCGATTTTTCCGGAGGCATTGGCGCTGAAGCGGCAGTGCATCACGCATGGCCGGCCCTTCATCTCCACGCTGGCCGGGGCCATTGAGTGGATGGAGGTCGAGCGCATACACGCCGGTCTGGCGCCGGACGCATCGGCGTCCCGCCTGTTTAATTTCACGGGCCAGACCTTGGCGATGATCGCCCACGATGCGCTCAAGGATGAGATGGTGGCCTTTGCCAGCGAGCACTTCGATGTGTTGTCCCAGTTCGCACGCCGCGTGGCAACGGGCACGACCGGCGGCCGCTTGAATGACTTGGCCTGGTCGCGAGGCTGGCCGAAAGATACGCCATGGGTGCACCGCTATCTGAGCGGCCCGCTGGGAGGCGACGCGCAGATTGCCGAATTGGTCCTGGAGCATCAATGTCAGCGCGTGATCTTCTTCGAGGATCCACATGTGGCGCGTCAGCACGAGGCCGATATCCAGTTGCTGGAGCGCGCCGTGCGCGTGGTGACGGCATCGGCCACCTGCGCAACGTCGCCCACCGTGGCGCGTCGCTGGGCGCAGGCGGTGGAAAAGCGTGCCGGTTTGATCTGACGGGCTGACTATGCGGTTGGCCGGCCATCGATGATGATTCGGCTGACCCGATCGGCCACCGCTGATGCCGCCATGGACAAAGGCAGCACGTCGGAGCGGCACAGAAATACCGGGCGGGCCATGCGGAGATGCTTGACCCGGCGCAGCATCACGTCTCCGCGCATGGCCTCCCTTCTTACGGCTTCATGCGACAGGATCGTGTGCGCCAGGCCAGCTTGAACCAGTTCTATCAATTGAGGAATCGCGTTGGCTTCGGCAATGACGCGAAACGTCACGCGCTCTTGTTGTTGATACTGGTCCAGTAGCCGGCGCAAGCTGTGCGGGTTGCCGGGCAGTACCAGGGGCAATGCAGCCAGCGCATCCAGCCCGATGGCGGGTAGCGCATCCAATTCGGCGGAGCGCGGTGTCGAGCGGGCATGCCGCGGCGGGGGAGACACCACCACCAGCTCTTCATCGATCAGGTGCTGAAAGCGCAGATCGACTGCGGCCTCGTCGCTGAACGTCAGGCCCAGGTCGGCATGGCCCGAGCTGACAAAGCCGGGAATGTATCCCGTGCTGGATTCAACGATCTTCAGATATACGTCCGGCCAGTTTTCCAAGCTGAAGCGCAGCAGGGGCACCGCCACCAGCTTTGCCATGGACATCGACATCGCCAGCGATACCGTGCCGCGTGGGGCCGTCAGGTCTTCACGCACATCGGCGCGCGCCGCATCGATGCGGCCGAGGATCTCGCGCGCGTGCGCCAGCAGGCGGGTGCCGGCCGTGGTGGGTGTGACGCCGCGCGCGCTACGGTGCAGCAGCACGACGCCCAGGTCTTCCTCCAGATTGCGGATCAACAGGCTTAGCGCAGGCTGGGCCACGTGTAGCGCCACCGCGGCGCGGCTGATCGAACCGGTGGAAACCACGGCCACAAAACACTGCATTGCTCGAATCGACATCGACATGAGGGAAGCCTGTAGAACAACGGGTTATCACAAATTTATTATGGGCCGCATATATAAACGGTATTTCTAATATATCAACCAGATTCGCATAATGCAGCGCCACCATCGAAAAAACACACGGAGACATCATGGCGCTCATGAAAGTACTGGCTGCCGCCCTTGCGGCGACGACGGTCATTGCCACCCCGGCCCTGGCCGACACCTGGCCCTCGAAGCCCATCACGCTGCTGGTGCCGTTTTCGGCGGGCGGGCCGACCGATTTCATTGCCCGGCTGGTGGCCGAGCCGCTGTCGCGTGAATTGGGGCAGCAGGTCATCGTGCAGAACAAGCCGGGAGCCAGCGGCAACGTCGGCTACCAAAGCGTGCTGAACGGTCCCGCGGATGGCTATACGTTGATGCACAACACCGTGGGCATGCAGGCGATCAATCCGCTGATGTACCCCAGCGCGAAAATGCACCCGTTGCAGGACTACGTGCCCGTTGGCATCACCGGCGCCATGCCGAATCTGCTGGTCGTGAACCCCGAGCGCACCCCGGTCAAGACGCTGGAAGAGCTTGTCGAGCGTGGGCGCGCGGCGTCCAACGGGTTGAGCTACGCCACGTTCGGGCCGGGAAGCTCGCCGCATGTGTACGGCGCGCTGTTGCAGAAGCTGGCCAAGTTCGAGGCCGTGGGCGTGGCCTACAAGGGTAGCGCCAACGCGGTGACTGACGTGATTGGCGGGCAGATCGATTTTCTGTTCGACAGCATGTCGACCAGCATCGGGCAAGTCCAGGCCGGTAGGCTCAAGGCGCTGGCGATCACCTCGGCGCAACGCTCGCCGATGTTGCCCGACGTGCCGACGTTGAAGGAAGCGGGCTATGCCAGCCTGGATTTGAAGTTCTGGTTCTCGTTGCAAGTGCCTGCCGGCACCCCGCCCGACGTGGTGGCGAAGCTGCGCACGGCGGTGGCGAACGTGGTGGCGAGCGAGACATACCGCAAGGCCATGCAAGAGCGTGGCGCGGAAGCCTTGTCGGTGGCGCCGGCTGACCTGGACGCATTCTTCAAGCGTGAAACGGCGCAATGGACCGACGCTGCCAATGCGGTGGGGCTGAAGGCTGAATGATGAACCTGCCTACCGGTGCGCGCATGATGCCGCTTAAGAACATTACCGTCCTGGATTTGAGCAAAGTGCTTGCCGGGCCCTTGTGCGGCCAGTATCTGGGTGAGTTGGGCGCTCGCGTGATCAAGGTGGAGCCCGTTGGCACCGGCGACGACACGCGCGCCTGGCTGCCGCAGGATGCCGGGCAGTCGGCCACGTTTCTGGCGGTGAATCACAACAAGCGCAGCTTGGCCGTGGACCTGAAGACGGAAGCGGGCAGGGCGGTGGTACACCGCCTGGCCAAGCAGGCGGACGTGGTGTTGCAGGGCTTTGGTGGCAAGACCGCTGCGCGCCTGGGCGTGGATTACGACACGCTGAGCCGCCTGAACCCAACGCTGATCTATTGCGAGATCTCCGGTTACGGCCGCGAAGGCCCGATGGGCGAAGAGCCGGGGTATGACGTGATGCTGCAAGCATTCAGCGGCATGATCAGCACGATGGGTGAGCCGGGCGGAAATTTTGCCCGCGCGAGCTTTTCGCCAGTGGACCTGGGGACGGGCTCATTCGCGTTGAGCGGGATTCTGGCGGCACTGCTTGAACGCAGCCAGACGGGCGCAGGGCAGTACTTGGACGTGTCGTTGTTGGACACGTCGCTGGGGTTGATGTCATACATGGCGCAGAACTATTGGCGTACGGGGCAGATTCCCCGAAGGATGGGAACTGGCCACCCCGCGATGTGCCCTTACCAGGCGTTTCGCGCGGCGGATGGCGATCTGATGCTGGGCGTGGGCAATGATGCGCAATGGCAGCGTTTTTGTGCCGTGGCCGGCTTGCAGGATTACGTCGATACCCCCGAATTCTCCAGCAATGCCGCGCGGGTGCGGAACTTCGATGCGACGGTGGCGCTGGTGCAGGCGCGCATCGAAACGCGCACGGTGGCGGCATGGCTGGCGGCATTGAAGCCCGCAGGAATCGCATGCTCTGCCATTCACACCTTGGATCAGGCTTTGGCGCATCCGCAAGTCGCGGCGCGTGAACTGATCGTGACCAGCCAGCATGCAACGCTTGGTGAAGTGAGGAATATTGGTCTGCCCGTGCGCTTTGGCGGGCAGCCCCGGCAAGCGGCGCGGCCCGCGCCGCTGCTGGGCGAACATAGCCGCGAGATACTGGCGGACTTGGGCTATTCGTCCGAAGAGATTGAAGCGATGCTGGCCGCAGGCAGCGTGCAGGCGGCACCAGCAACAGAACCAGGAGTATCGGCATGACCTACTTGCGCTATGAGGTCCGCGACAGGATTGCGGAGATCCATCTGTGCCACGCGCCGGTCAATGCGCTGGATGTGGACATGCTGGATGCGCTGATTGCTGCGTATGATCGTGCCAATGCCGATGCCTCGGTGCGCGCGGTGCTGTTGGCCAGCGATCTGCCTGGCAGGTTCTGCGCGGGGCTGGACATGAAGAAGTTGCTGGCGAGTTCGCCGGCGCAGGTTCATGCGCTGCTGACCCGGCTTTACATCAAGCTCTTTGATGCACAGTTCAATCTGACGAAGCCGTCGATTTCGGTGGTGTCCGGCGCCGTGCGGGGCGGGGGCATGACCGTGGCCATTTCCAGCGACATGATCGTTGCCGCGGACACGGCCACCTTCGGCTATCCGGAGATCGACGTGGGGGTCTTGCCGGCGATCCACTACGCGCATCTGCCCGCCATCATCGGCAAGCATCGGGCGTTTGACCTGCTGTTCACCGGCAGGACATTCGGCGCGCGGGAGGCGCACGATCTGGGCTTGGTGGCGCGGGTGGAACGCGAGGCGCAATTGCTGGAGCAGGCGCGGGAGCTGGCGCAATCCCTGGCCGGCAAGCCGCCCCAGGTGCTGGCAATGGGGCGGCGCGCGTTTGTGTTTGCCAATGACAACGACTACCGCCGCAAACTGGCGACGGCGGTTGAGGTGTTTTGCAATGCCGCGGCGACGCCTGACGCGGCCGAAGGCTTGGCCGCCTTCGTGCAGAAGCGTGCGCCGGCTTGGGGTGAGCCGCAGGCGTGACCGCTTATTGACCCTTGAAGTCGGGCGCCCGCTTTTCGCGGAATGCCTGCACACCTTCGGCGAAATCCGCGCGGGCGGCAGAATCCAGGAAGCGCGCGGTCTCTTCCGCCAGTTGGGTTTCCAGCGAGGCGTGCGTGGCCGAGCGCAACAGGTCTTTTGCGCCTGCGATGCCGTGTGGCGCATGCCGCACGATGTCTTGTGCATAGGTTTCTGCGGCGTCGGCAAGCGCGCCGGCTGGCGCGATGCGGGTGATGATGCTCCAGCCCAGCGCGTCGCTGGCGGTGAAGGCGTCGTGGCGCAGCAGCAAGTCCAACGCGCGTTTGACGCCGACGGCACGCGCCAGTCCGTGCGTCATGCCTGCATCCGGGGTGGCGCCCAGTTTGAGGTAGGCAGTCATGAAGCGTGTGCCTGCGTCAGCGATGGCAAGGTCGCAGGCCAGCACCAGCGACAGCCCCGCGCCCGCCGCCACGCCATGGACTTCCGCCAGCCAGACTTTGTCCATGCGCCCGATGCGCGAGATGAAATCGTTGAGCGGGGTAAAGAGGTTCAGCAGCGTGTCGCGCACCACGGAAGGGTCACCCGTGAACATGCTGATGTCGCCGCCCGCGCAGAACGCCTTGCCCGCCGCGCGCAGGCGCACGGCGCGAATTTCCTTGCGTGTTTCCAACCACTGGGCGGCCTGTTGCAGGTCGCGGGCCATGGCGACGTCGATGGCATTCAAGGTGTCGGCGCGGTTCAGCGTCAGCGTGGCGAGCGTGCCTTCGGCCTCTAGCAGCACGGTCTGGAATGTGGGAAGTCCTTGGGTCATGGCGCGTCTCCGTTATCGGGTAAATACCAGCTGTCGATCCAAAAACCGCGATGCTATGGTCTGAACCGAGCGCTTGCTTGGTTGTTATCGAGCACGCTTAGCGTAACGCATAGAAGTACGGCATAGAACGATTTTCCGGCGCTGGTCTGGCGTAGGTAAAGACAGGTTCGTTGCATCTCCTGGCTTGCGGGTCGCCTGATTCACCGCTGATAAAAATGTCCGCCCAAGGCGGCAAGAAACTTCGCGATCAAAAAGCGAGGAGACAAATGGTGGATCAGTCCGAGCAGCCTCCCTTGCTGGAGGTGGATGGGGTTACCTTGGCGTTCGGCGGGGTCAAGGCATTGACCGGCGTGGGCTTTCGCGTGGCGCCGGGTTCCATCACCACGGTCATCGGCCCGAATGGCGCCGGCAAGACCTCGTTGTTCAATACCATTTCCGGGTTCTACAAGCCGGCTGCCGGACAGATCCGGTTTGAGGGCCGCGACATCACGCGCGTCGCGGCGCCCGAGCGTGCCAAGCTGGGGCTGGCGCGCAGCTTCCAGAACATCGCGCTGTTTCGCGGCATGACGGTGCTGGACAACATCAAGCTGGGCCGTCACGCGCACCTGCGCTGCAACGTGCTGGACGCCTTGTTCTACCTGGGCCGAGCGCGCCGCGAAGAGATGGCGCTGCGGGCCGACATCGAAGAACGCATCATCGATTTCCTGGAGATCGACCACATCCGCCACGCACCCGTGTCGGCCCTGTCCTATGGCCTGCAAAAGCGCGTGGAGCTGGCCCGCGCGCTGGCGATGCAGCCCAAGGTGCTGATGCTGGACGAACCCGTGGCCGGCATGAACCGCGAAGAGACGGACGACATGGCGCGTTTCATCCTGGACGCGCGGACGGAGTGGGGCGTGACGGTGCTGATGGTGGAGCACGACATGGGTCTGGTGATGGACCTGTCGGACCATGTGGTGGTGCTGAACTTTGGGCAGGTGATCGCGGATGGCACGCCGGCCCAGGTGCAGGCGAACCCGGAAGTCATCAAGGCCTATCTGGGCGCGGGCGATGTGGGCGACTTGCGCCGCCGCTTGAGGGAGGCGGCCTGATGGACTGGTTGTTTTTCCTTGAGGTGACGCTGGCGGGGCTGGGCAGCGGCGGACTGTATGCCTTGGCCGCGCTGGCGTTCGTGATCGTCTACAAGGCGACGCGCGTCGTGAATATCGCCATCGGTGAATTCCTGATGCTGGGCGCGTATGTGTTTTATGCGTTCGCGACGGGCATGGAATGGCCGATCTGGCTGGCGATCCTGGGGGCGGTGGTGGTATCTGGCGCCTTGGGGGCAGTGGTCGAACGCTTGACGATACGGCCCATGCTGGGAGAGGCGCCGATCTCGGTCTTCATGGTGACGGTGGGCCTGGCTTCCATCCTGGTGGGAGCCGTGGAACTGATCTGGACCGCCGATCAGCGGCGTTTGCCGGAGTTCATGCCGCGTGCCCCGGTGATGGTGGGCGAGGCGTTCGTGGCGCCCAAGGTGTTCTACGGATTCTGGGTGGCGGTAGTGCTGGCCTTGCTGGTGCTGGTGGTGTTTCGCTACTGGCGCGGCGGCGTGGCCCTGCGTGCCACGGCGTCGGACCAGGGTGCCGCCTATGCGATGGGCATCAATGTCCCGCGTGTGTTTTCGCTGTCCTGGGTCGCGGCGGGCGCGCTGGCGGCGGTGTCGGGCGTGATCGTGGGCGCCATCGGGGGAATTTCGTCGTCGATGGGCGTCTTTGGCTTGTCGGTGTTGGTCGTGGTGATCGTGGGCGGCTTGGATAGCGTGGCCGGCGCCCTGGTGGGCGGCGTGTTCATTGGCTTGCTGGAGGCCTGGGCGGGCGCCTACATGGGGGGCGAGTACAAGCTGCTGGCAACCTTCATCGTGCTGGTGGTGGTGTTGATGGTCAGGCCCTATGGGCTGTTCGGCACCCGTGAAATCGAGAGGCTCTGACCCATGCGTATCGCGACCGCGAAACAGACCTACCTGGCCGATGAGGCGCTATTCGACACGCGCACTCAGCACGTGTGGCTGGCCTTGCTGGCGGCGTCCCTGGCCCTGTTCCCGTTTGTGGCCGACGCCTATTGGCTGTACCTGGCCTGCCTGGTGGCCATCAATATCGCCAGCGCGACGGGACTGAATATCTTGACGGGCTATACCGGCCTGGTGAGCTTGGGGCAAGCGGCCTTCATGGGCCTGGGCGCGTACACGGTGGCCGTCATGGAGCTGCGGCTGGGGACGCCGGTGCTGGTCAACCTGCTGGGCGGCGGCGTGGTGGCGATGCTGGGCGGCCTGCTGGTGGGGATTCCTTCGTTGCGGGTGAAGGGGCTGTACCTGGCGATCGCCACGATCGCGGCGTCGTTCATCGCCCATTTCATTTTTGCGAACTGGCAGTTCACGGGCGGGACCACCGGCTTGCAGGTGCCACCCGCGCGGATGCTGGGCGTGGACCTGGATACCTCGTTCAAGATTTATTGGTTGATCGTGCCGGTGACGGTGTTGATGGTGCTGGGTGCGGCAAACCTGTTCCGCACGCGCATCGGTCGAGCCTTCATCGCGATCCGCGACCGCGATATCTCGGCGGAGGTCCTGGGTATCCGACTGCTGCGCTACAAACTGCTGTCGTTCGGGCTGTCGTCGTTCTACGCCGGCGTGGCGGGAGGGCTGTGGGCGTACTTCTTCCGCGTGGTGACGCCAGAGAGCTTCCCCCTGATCATGTCGATTTTCTTCCTGGCCGCCATCATCGTGGGCGGCATGGGGTCGATCCTGGGTTCCATCCTGGGTGCCATCTTCATGACGATGGTGCCCGAACTGCTTAAGTTGATCGTGGGCTGGCTGCCGGTGGGCGGCGACGCGCTGCGGCTGGTGTCGCCCGTGCGCACGATCGTTTTCGGCCTGCTGATCGTGGGCTTTCTGATCTTCGAGCCCCATGGGCTCGCGGAAATCTGGCGTCGCGTGCGCCGCTTCTTCCACCTGTGGCCATTCCGGACCTAAGCGCTGATTGGCCGATTGCAAGACCCATAAGACCCCAGGAGACACACCATGAAGCGCATCCGGATAGGCAGCGGTTTATCGAGGTTGTTGGCCCCGTTGGGCCTGGCAGCGGCATTGGCGGCGCCCGTGGCGCATGCGGCGGACGACTTGGTGCTGGGCGGATCGATTCCGTTGAGCGGCGTGTTCGCCTTTGCAGGGCAGGGGATCCATGCCGGCATTACCGACTATGTGAAGATCGTCAACGATCAGGGCGGCGTGAAGGGGCGCAAGCTGCGCTACGTACCCGAGGACACCGCCTATAAGGTCGATGCATCCGTGGCGGCGTTCAAAAAGATCACCAGCCAGAACAAGGTGAATTTCTACTACGGCGATTCGACGGGCTTCTCAAAGACCATTAACGCTGAGTTGAACCGTTCGGGCGACATCCTGATGACCGGCGCGTCGTTTGCGACCGAGTTGAATGACCCCGCGAAGTATCCCGCGCAGTTCATGCTGGGGCCGGACTACACCGAGATGTTCGGCATCTTGTTGCGCTACATCGCCAAGGAGCAGCCGGGCGCGAAGGTGGCGTTCGTGTATTCCGATACGGAATTTGGCCGCGACCCGATTGCCAGTTCACGCGCGGTGGCGGAAAAACTGGGCTTGAAGGTCGCCACGGAAATCATGACGGCGCCGGGCAGCGTGGACGTGTCGACCGAGGTGATCAAACTGCGCCGCGCGGATCCCGACTACACGATCTTCCACGGCTACGTGCTGGCGCCCATCCCGGAATTCGTGGGGCAGGGCAAGCGCATGGGGCTGAAGACGCGCTACATGGGCACGTTCTGGACCATGGACAATTCCACCGTGATGCAGATGGGCGAGGACGCGGAAGGCTTCATGGGCGTGATGCCGTATCGCTACTACTACGACACGGAAGGCGATGCGCCGATGCTGAAGAAGATCCGCGAGATGCGTCCGCAGTACCAGAGCACAGGCTATATGCAGGGCTTCCTGGCGGCGATGTTGTTCACGGAGGTGGCCAAGCGCACGTTGGACGCGGGCAAGGAACTGACCAGCGCCAACATGAAGGCCGCGCTGGACGGCATCAAGGACTTCGATACCGGCGGCCTGATTGGCGTGCCGATCTCGATCAAGGGCAACTCCATTCCGGTGGGCCGGATCTATCGCGCCGATGTGAAGCAGAAGCAGATGGTGCCCGCATCCGATTGGATCGTGTTGAAGTGAGGCGCCTGTGACCCTGGGACATGACGCGCAGGCCGCGACGGCGCCGCCACCCGTGGCGGTACTGGATATCAACAATATCGAAGTCGTCTACAACAAGGCGGTGCAGGTGTTGCGCGGCCTGTCCCTATCGGTGCCCGCCGGCAGCATCGTGGCCCTGCTGGGCAGCAATGGCGCCGGCAAGTCCACGACGCTGAAGGCGGTGTCTGGGTTGCTGGACCTGGAGGACGGTGCGCTGGTGCGTGGGCACATTGTCTTCAACGGTGGCGATACGGCGGGTGCCAAGCCGCAGAATCTGGTGCGTGCGGGGTTGTCGCATGTGATGGAGGGGCGCCGGGTGTTCGAAGACCTGACGGTTGAAGAGAATCTGGTGGCAGCGACCTATGCGTTGACCGGGCGCCCCGGCGCGAAGGTGGATTTCGACCTGGTGTACGGCTATTTTCCGCGTCTGTTTGAACGGCGCCGGGGTCTGGCGGGCTATCTGTCGGGGGGCGAACAGCAGATGCTGGCCATTGGCCGTGCGCTGATCGCGCAGCCCAGGCTGATGCTGTTGGACGAACCATCGCTTGGCCTGTCGCCGATGCTGGTGGAGAACATCTTTTCCATCATCGCGCGCATCAATGCCGAGCAAGGCGTGTCGATGCTGCTGGTGGAACAGAATGCGTCCGTGGCGCTGGCGGTGGCGCATTACGGCTACATCATGGAGACCGGCAAGGTCGTGATCGACGGCACCGCCGACAAGCTGGCGGCGGACCCGGATGTGCGTGAGTTCTACCTGGGCGTGGGGGGGACGGGCGAGGCCCGGGGGTTCCGCGACATCAAGCACTACAAGCGCCGAAAGCGCTGGCTGTCATGAAGGACAAGACCATGATCGCCTCTATCGATACCGCTGCTTGGCCCGAGCTGACCTTGCCCCAGATGCTGCGCGAACAGGCGCGGCGCCAGGCATCCGCCATCGCGATCCGGCAAAAGGACTTCGGCATTTGGAAGCCCTTGACGTGGGCGGGCTACTGGCAACGAGCCAGCCGCGTGGGGTTGGGCCTGCGGGCCCTGGGCCTGAGTCGGGGCGGGCGGGTGGCCATCGTGTCGGAGAACCGCGTGGAGTGGCTGCTGACGCAGCTGGGCGCGGGGACCGTGGGCGCCGTGGCGGTGGGGGTGTATCCGACAAGCCCCGCAGAAGAAATGGGTTATGTGCTGGAACACGCGGATGTCGAACTGGTGGTGTGCGAAGACCAGGAGCAGACCGACAAGGTGCTGCAAGTGGCCAGCCGCCTGCCGCTGCTGCGGCGCATCGTGATGATGGAGACCAAGGGGTTGCGGTCGTATGCGCCGGCCGACCGTGCCCACATCGTGACGTTCGCCGAGATTGAGGCTGACGGCGCCGCGCGGGAAGCGGCGGAACTGGCGGCGCTGAATACCGCGCTGGACGCGCAGCGCCTGGACGACACCGGCCTGATGATCTACACCTCGGGTTCCACCGGCAAGCCCAAGGGGGCGATGCTGAGCTATCGCAACATGCGGGGGGTGGCCCCGGGCATTGCCGACCGGCTGTCGATGGATGCGCAGAGCGTGCACCTGTCTTACCTGCCGCTGTGCCACGTGGCAGAGCAGATGCTGTCGACCTTCGTGCCGCTGTATCTGGGCTCGCAAGTGAACTTCGGCGAATCGATCCGCACGGTGCAGGAAGACCTGCGTGAAGTGGCGCCGACGATTTTCCTGGGCGTGCCACGGATTTGGGAAAAGCTGCACGCATCCATATCGATCAAGATGCAGGAGGCCGGCCGGTTGCAGCAATGGCTGTATCGGCGGGCGTTGGCGGCATGCCTGCCGTTCCTGGAGAAATCACCCGCGCAATACACGCTGGGCGAACGGCTGACGCATGGCCTGTGGTATTGGCTGGTGTTGCGCGCCTTGCAGAACTTCATCGGCTTGCGGCGCGTGCGTGTCGCGATGACGGGGGCGGCGCCGATTCCGCCGGACGTGGTGCGCTACTTCCGCAACCTGGGCGTGCCGCTGCTGGAGGTCTACGGGTTGACGGAATCAGCCGGAATGATCTTTGGCCAGCACCCTGATCGCGTGAAGGTGGGCACCGTGGGGGAACCGATCCTGGGCGTGGATTGGAAGATGGGCGAGGCCGATGAATTGCTGGTGCGCGGCGACATGGTGTTCCAGGGTTACTACAAGCAGGCCGAGGCGACCGCCGATACGGTGCGCGATGGCTGGTTGCATACGGGAGACGTCGTTGCCGAACAGGATGGGCGGGTTCGTATCGTTGACCGTCTGAAGGACATCATGATCACGGCGGGCGGCAAGAACCTGACCCCCTCCGAGATCGAGAATGCGGTGAAGGGCAGTCCGTACGTGAAGGAGTGCATTGTGATCGCCGATGGCCGCAAGTATGTATCGGCGCTGATCCAGCTGGAGTTCGATACCGTGGGGAAATGGGCGGAGTCGCGCCGCATCGCGTTCACGCACTTTCGGTCGCTGGTCGAATGCGAGCAGGTGCGAGAGCTGGTCCAGCAGGAGGTGGCGCGCGCCAATGCGGGTCTGGCGCCCGTGGCGCAGATCAAGCGCTTTCATTTGTTGACCAAGGAACTGGATCATGACGACGGTGAGGTGACGGCGACGATGAAGGTCAGGCGAGCCAGCATCTACCGTACTTACGCGAACGAAATCGAAACGCTCTACGTTGAGGAGACGATGGCATGAACGAAGCCGTGATCCTGGAGGCCGTGCGCACGCCTTTCGGCCGCCGTGGCGGATGGTGGGCGGACACCCGGCCCGACACATTGCTGGCGCAGACAGTGCGGGCCATGCTTGCGCGCGCCGGACTGCCTGGCGGCAAGATCGAGGACGTGATCGCTGGCTGCGTCAGTCAGGCGGGCGAGCAGGGCGCCAATATCGGGCGCTTGGTCGCGATGTTGGCAGACCTGCCGGAAACGGTGCCGGGCGTGGCCGTGAACCGCATGTGCGGGTCCAGCCAGCAGGCAGTGCATTTCGGGGCGCAAGCCATTGCCGCTGGGGATATGCGGTACGTGGTGGCAGGCGGTGTCGAGAGCATGAGCCGCGTGCCGATGTTCTTGGACGTGACGTTGGGGCAAAGCGAGTTTCGTGGCTTTGAATCGCTGAATCCAGGGTTGCTGGAACGCTATCCGCTGATCCATCAGCTTGAAAGCGCGGAGCGCATCGCTGACCATTGGCAGCTGTCGCAGGCTGCGATGGATGAGTGGGCGCGCGAAAGCCACGCGCGCGCCTGGGCGGCCGCGCGGGCGGGCCTGCACGCGGAACTGCTGCCGGGCCCGCAAGAGGCCGCGCATCGCGATGAAGGCATCCGCGAGACGACCGACCCGGTGCGCATGGCGGCCCTGGCGCCCGCGCTGCGTCCGCCGGGGCAAGGCGGTGTCACCGCCGCCAATGCCAGCCAGCTGGCGGATGGCGCGGCCGCGGTGTTGCTGGCTGACCGCGATACGGCGCTGTCCGACGGGCTGCGTCCACGCGCACGCTTTCTGGCGCGGGTAGCGGTCGGGTCGGATCCTGTGATGCAACTGACGGGCGTGATCCCGGCCACGCGGCTGGCCTTGGAACGTGCCGGGCTGACATTGGCGGACATCGATTGGATCGAGATCAACGAAGCTTTCTCCAGCGTGGTGCTGGCCTGGCAGCGGGAACTGGGGGCCAAGCCCGCGCGCGTGAATCCGTGGGGCGGTGCGATCGCGCATGGCCACCCGCTGGGGGCGACGGGAGCGGGGCTGATGGCCAAGATGCTGGCCGGGCTGGAGGCGACGGAAGGCGAATTCGGCATGCAGCTGATGTGCATCGGCCATGGCATGGCGACGGCGACCATTATCCAGAGGCTGTGACCCGACATGGAAAAGACCGTAGCTGCTGCGCCGCGTGAGGAGAGCGGGGATTCCGAACGCCGCCGCGAGTTGGTGCTGACGGCGGGACGGCTGTTTTGCAAGCACGGCTACGAGCGCACGACCGTGCGGGAGCTGGCGCGGGCCGTCGGCCTGCAATCCGGCAGCCTGTTCCATCATTTCCGCAGCAAGGAAGAGATCCTGGTGGCGGTCATGAACAACGGCATCCAGGAGGTGATCGATGATGGCGAACGCGCGTTGGCCCGCTACGATGCGCCGGCAGACCGGTTGGCCGCGCTGTTCCGCGTACATATGTGGAGCATGTTGCATGGCGCGGGCGGCGATGCGATGAACGCGCTGGTGTATGAATGGCGCAGCTTGTCCGCGCCCAGCCAGTCGGCCGTGAAGGCGCTGAGCGACCGCTATGAAGCGATGTGGCAGTCGGTGGTGACGGGGGCGGTGAATGCCGGGCTGATCAAGGGCGACGCGCGCGTCATCAAGCGTTGCGTGCTGGGCGCGATGAATCTGACCGTGCAGTGGTATAAGCCTGGCGGGCGATTGGCGCCCGCCGAGTTCATCGATGCGATGTTGTTGGCATCTTTGCCAGCGCTGCCCACCGGGGCGGGCGCGTGGCCCGTGGAGCCTAGCCGCGGCGTTTGATGAAAGCGCCGACGGCGCAGGCAACGCCCAATGCCAGCAGGGAGCCGGACACGGGCAGCAGGAAATCGGCTTCGCCGTGATACCCGCCGCCAGTGACGCCGCCGGCCACGCCGCCCATCCACAGCAAGGCGCTCACCAGCGATGCGACCACCGAGATCGCGCTGGCAATGCATAGCGCAATGAACACCGGGCGGCGAGGCCGCACGGGTTGGTAGGGCGTGCCCGGCTGGACGCGGCGAGGTTGCTTGATCCAGTAGACCAGCCCCGCCACGACCAACAGCAGCATCAGGATCTTGAAGATCATGATGCCGTCCGCGGTTTAGTCTTCACGACGCAGGTGCGGGAAGAGGATGACGTCACGGATGCTGGGGCTGTCGGTCAGCAGCATGACCAGGCGATCGATGCCAATGCCGCAACCGCCCGTCGGAGGCATGCCGTATTCCAGGGCGCGGATGTAGTCCGCGTCGTAGAACATGGCTTCTTCGTCGCCGGCGTCCTTGGCTTCGACCTGCGAGCGGAAGCGTTCGGCCTGGTCTTCGGGGTCGTTCAGTTCCGAGAAACCGTTGGCGATTTCGCGGCCCGTCATGAACAGCTCGAAGCGCTCGGTGATGCCTTCGCGGGTGTCCGAGGCGCGAGCCAGCGGCGACACTTCGATCGGGTAGTCGATGATGTACGTGGGATTCCACAGCTTGGCTTCAGCCGTTTCTTCAAACAGCGCCAATTGCAGTGCACCCAGGCCGGCGCGCGACAGCACGGGGCCATTGGCGTCGGCACCCAGCTTCTTGAGCTCGGCGCGCACGAAGACCGGATCATCCAATTGCGCCTGGGTATAGCCCGGCGCGTACTTCATGATGGCTTCGCAGATGGTCAGGCGGTCGAACGGCTTGCTCAGGTCCAGCTCGCGTTCCTGATACGTCAGGACGGCGCTGCCGGTGGCCGAGATCGCGGCCTGGCGGATCAGTTCTTCCGTGAAGTCCATGAGCCAGCGGTATTCCGCGAAAGCTGCATAGAACTCCATCATTGTGAATTCGGGGTTGTGACGCGGGCTGACGCCTTCGTTGCGGAAGTTGCGGTTGACTTCAAACACGCGCTCGAAGCCGCCGACGATCAGGCGCTTCAGGTAGAGCTCGGGCGCAATGCGCAGGTACATTTCCATGTCCAGCGCATTGTGGTGCGTGACGAAGGGCTTGGCCGCCGCGCCGCCCGGGATCGGGTGCAGCATGGGGGTTTCCACTTCGAGAAAGCCCGCGTTCAGCATGAATTGGCGGATGCTGCCCACGGCCTTGCTGCGCGCCTCGAACGTGCGGCGCGTGGCGTCCGTCATGATCAGGTCAACGTAGCGCTGGCGGTAGCGCAGCTCCTGGTCGGCCACGCCGTGGAACTTGTCCGGCAGCGGGCGCAGCGACTTCGACAGCAGGCGGGCGGTGGCGGCGTGAACCGACAGTTCGCCCTTGTTGGTCTTGAAGATCGACCCTTCGATCGCGATGATGTCGCCGATGTCCCATTGCTTGAACGCGGCGTAGTTGTCTTCGCCCAGCGTGCCGCGGTCCAGGTAGATCTGGATGCGGCCGGTGCTGTCTTGCAGCGTGGCGAAGCTGGCCTTGCCCATGACGCGCTTGAGCATCATGCGGCCGGCCACCTTGACGGTGACGGCAGCGGCGGTCAGCGCTTCCTGTTCTTGGTTGTCGTACTGCTCATGCAGGGCGGCGGCGCGGGCGTCCGGGACGAAATCGTTGGGGTACGCGACCCCGGTTTCGCGCAGTTTGGCCAGCTTGGCACGCCGTTCGGCGATCAAGCGGTTTTCATCCTGGGCGGGGGCCGGAGTGGTCGAGTGGTCGGTCATGGTCGGGGGATCAGTCGTAATTGCGGATATCGTCGATTTCAGTCGTGCCGAAATCTTCGCGATCCAGGTAGGCGAGGATGCGGGAGGCCACGTTGGCGGGCGAAGACAGCTTGCCCGTGGCGTGGAAGTCCTGGAACTTGGCGAGGGCAGGGAAGCTCTCGGGGTCGCTGGAACGGATGGCGACCTGCATGTCGGTGTCGACGATGCCGGGGGCCAGCGCGACGATGCGCGCGCCGTCGGCGCCCTGTTCCTGCTTGACCACGCGCGAATACATGTCGAGCGCGGCCTTGGTGGCGCAGTAGACGCCCCAGCCGGCGTTCGGGTTGCGGCCCGCGCCGGAGGAGATGTTCAGCACGCGGCGGTCAGCTTTCAGGTCTTCGACGGCGGCCAGGAAGCGCGCGGTCAGCAGCATGACGGCGGTGACGTTCAGATTGAAGGCGGCGGTGATGGCCGCGCCGTCGATCAGGGCGTCAGTGCCGGCGATGGGATGGACCGTGCCCGCGTTGTTGATCAGCAGATAGCGTTTGGCATCGCGCGGCAGAGCGGCGCAGATGCGTTCGGCGGTGGCTTCAACCGTACCCAGGTCCGAGAGGTCCACGGACAGTTGTTCCAGCTGCACGTCCTGCGACCGCGCGTAGGCGGCCAGTTCGGGATCTTCCCGGCGGGCCAGCGTGATCAGGCGGGTGCCCGGTTTGGCAAGCTCGCGCGCCATGGCGGCGCCAATGCCGCGCGATGCGCCGGTCAGAATTGCGATGGTGTCAGACATTCGTGGACCTCTGGGTGCGGTGAGGGGGATATCGCGGAACTTAGACGCCTTGCTTCAGGCTGGCCTGGATGAAGGGATCCAGGTCGCCGTCCAGCACTTTCTGCGTGTTGGAGATTTCAACGTTCGTGCGCAGGTCCTTGATGCGGCTCTGGTCCAGCACGTAGGAACGGATCTGGTGGCCCCAGCCCACATCGGTCTTGGAGTCTTCCAGCTTCTGCTGTTCAGCCATGCGGTTGCGCATTTCCAGTTCGTAGAGCTTGGATTTCAGCATCTGCATGGCTTCGGCGCGGTTGCGGTGCTGCGAACGGTCGTTCTGGCACTGCACCACGATGCCGGTGGGCATGTGGGTCAGACGCACGGCGGAGTCGGTCTTGTTGATGTGCTGGCCGCCCGCGCCGGATGCGCGGTAGGTGTCGACACGCAAGTCGGCGGGATTCACGTCGACCTCGAACGAATCATCGACTTCCGGATAGACGAACACGCTGGCGAACGAGGTATGGCGGCCGCCGGACGAGTCGAACGGGCTCTTGCGGACCAGGCGGTGCACGCCGGTTTCGGTGCGCAGGTAGCCGAACGCATATTCGCCTTCGATCTTGATGGTGGCGGACTTCAGGCCCGCGACGTCGCCATCGGACTCTTCCAGCACTTCAGCCTTGAAACCCTTGCGCTCGGCGTACTTGAGATACTGGCGCAGCAGCATCGACGCCCAATCCTGGGCCTCCGTGCCGCCTGCGCCTGCCTGGATGTCCAGGAAGCAGTTCAGGGGATCGGCCGGATTGGAGAACATGCGGCGGAATTCCAGGTTTTCGAGCTTTTCCTGGAATGCGCTGGCGTCCTTTTCGATGGATTCCAGCGTGGCGTCGTCGTCGTCGGACGCTGCCAGTTCAAACAGTTCGTTTGAGTCGGCCAGGCCCGTGCCGAGAGCGGTGAGCGTTTCCACCACGTCTTCCAGCGCTTTCTTTTCACGGCCCAGATCCTGGGCGTGCTTGGGGTCGTTCCAGACGGCCGGGTCTTCGAGTTCGGCGTTTACGACTTGCAGGCGTTCAGCTTTGGCATCGTAGTCAAAGATACCTCCGTAGAGCCTGTTCGCGCTCCGCGTAATCGGCGAGGCGGGCTGCGAGCTGGTTCTGACGTTCGGCTTCCATGATGATCCTGTCCTGATGACTTTTGTGCGAAACCTGGCATTTTACCGTGGATGGCCCAACTACGCGGGCGCGTGTTGCAAGAAGGGGGACGGATCTGTTGTTGGGGCTGGGCGTGAACCAGGCAAGTTGTTCAGTTTCTTGTCACCGGGTGCGTTCTAGGCTTGTCTTCGTGGCCATTGCGTCCCCATTGGAGCGACGGACCACCGCACCGGCAACCCGCCGGGCGATCCCGCTAGAGGACTGGAGACGGAAATGGAAAACACGATGACCCCTGGGGTCACGCCGGCGATCCCGGCGAGTGAGGAAGACCGCATCTACCGCAAGGTGGGATGGCGGTTGGTGCCGCTACTGGTGGTTTGCTACGTGGTGGCGTACCTGGACCGGGTGAACGTCGGCTTCGCGAAACTACAGATGTTGCAGGAGCTTCAGTTCAGCGAAACGATGTACGGGCTGGGCGCGGGCATCTTCTTCATCGGCTATTTCCTGTTCGAGATCCCCAGCAACATCATTTTGCACAAGGTGGGAGCGCGGATATGGATCGCGCGGATCATGATTACCTGGGGCATTATTTCGGCCTGCATGATGTTCGTGACCAGCGTGCACATGTTTTATGCCTTGCGCTTTCTGCTGGGCGCGGCCGAGGCGGGCTTCTTCCCGGGCATCATCCTGTACCTGACCTACTGGTATCCGGCGGCGCGGCGTGGGCGCATCACCACGTTCTTCATGACCGCCGTGCCCTTGTCGGGGCTGATCGGCGGGCCGATTTCCGGGTGGATCATGGCCACGTTCCATGGCGACCACGGCCTGTCGGGCTGGCAATGGCTGTTCCTGCTTGAGGGGATTCCATCCGTGCTGATTGGCGTGCTGGTGCTGATCTATCTGGACGACCGCATCAACAAGGCCAAGTGGCTGACCGCCACTGAAAAGGCGGTGCTGATCCGCAATATCGCGGCCGAAGAGCAGCAAAAAGAAGATCCGCCGATTCGTGCCGCGTTGATCCTCCCGCGTGTCTGGGCGATGGCGCTGATCTACTTTTCGTTCGTGATGGGCCTGTATGGCGTAGGTTTCTGGATGCCGACCCTGATCAAGAGCACGGGCGTGCAAAGCCCGCTGGCGATCGGCCTGCTGACCGCGATTCCCAACCTGTTTGCCGTGATTGGCATGATCCTGATCGCGCGCAATTCTGACCGCCATCGCGAACGCCGCTGGCATGTGGCGTTGCCTGCGCTGTTCGGTGCGCTGGGCCTGCTGTTCTCGGCAATCTGGAGCAGCAATACGGTGCTGGCGATCTTGGCACTGACGGTGGCCAATATCGGGATCTGCACGGTGTTGCCGCTGTTCTGGAGCCTGCCGACGGCCCTGCTGGGCGGCACGGCGGCCGCGGCGGGCATTGCGTTGATCAATTCAGTGGGCAACCTGGCAGGATTTGTCAGCCCCTATCTGGTGGGCTGGCTGAAGGACCTGACAGGCACGACCAACACCGGGCTGTACATGCTGTCCGCCTGCCTGGTGGTGGGCGCGTTGGTCGCGCTGGCGCAACCCGCCAAACTGGTGAACAAGTAGGATGGGTGAAGCGCGAGAGCATGGCGGCAAGAACGCCGATGCGCATCGCGCGCAACCCATCATGCAGACGCACGCAACCTATCATGCGGCCATGGAATCCATGGCTAAGGGTCTGGAATTCATGGCAAAGGGCCTGGAATTCATGGCAAAGAGCTTGGAATTCATGGCAAAACCCGCTATGAATTGCACCGCCGCTTGATGGGTTGCGCGCGATGAGCAGCAGCGTTCTTGCCGCCATGCTCTCGCGCTACACCCATCCTACAGTCATCGCGTTTATCGCGGTCTTGATCGCATTTTCGGCTTATGCCGTGTGCTCGATGACCTTATGCCGCGTGCTCGATGACCAATTGCACGGACACCATGCCGTTCCAGACGTTTTGCTCCAGGCGGTAGGCGGCCTGGATGTGTTCGGGCAGGGACTGGTCATGGCCAAACCAGATGGCGTCAAAGCGCTGGTGGCCGCGTTCCAGCGATAGTTTCAGGTGCTTTTCTCCGACCAGGCGCTGGTTGCGCACGGTGAATTCGTCCAGGAAAAGCGGGGCGGCGAAGCCGGCGCCCCACACCTGCTGTTGCAGCATGCCTGCGACGTCGGCGTTGGCGTAGCCGGACTCCAGCGAACCGTCGGTTTCAATGACAGGTTCAAAAGTGTCGCGTCCGGTCAGTTCGCGCACGGCGGCGTCGAACGCGGGGGCGAAGGCCGGGAAGTCCTCGCGGCCCAAGGTCAAACCCGCTGCCATCGCGTGGCCGCCGAACTTGCGGATCAGGTTGGGATGGCGCTTGGACACGAGATCCAGCGCGTCGCGCAGGTGCACGTCGGGAATCGAGCGTCCGGAGCCGCGGATTTCGTCGTCGCCCGCGGGCGCGAAGGCCAGCGTGGGACGCCAGAATTTCTCTTTCAAGCGCGAGGCCACCAGGCCCACCACGCCTTGATGCCAGCCGGGGTCGAACACGCAGACCGTGGCGCCCGCCGAGGCGTTGGGTTCTTCCATCGCAGCCAGCGCCTGTTCACGCATTTCGGCTTCGATGGTGCGGCGTTCGCGGTTGATATTGTCGAGTTCCCGCGCCATTTCCAGCGCCTGGGCTTCATCGTCCGTCGTCAGGCAGGTGATGCCCAGGCTCATGTCGGCGAGGCGGCCCGCCGCATTGATGCGGGGGCCCAGCGCAAAGCCCAGGTCGAAACCATTGGCGCTGCGCGGTTCGCGGCCGGCAACGGCGAACAGCGCGCGCAGGCCCGGTTGCAAGCGGCCGCTGCGCATGCGTTGCAGGCCTTGCGTGACCAGCAGACGGTTGTTGGCGTCAAGCTTGACCACGTCGGCGACCGTGCCCAACGCGACCAGATCGGACAGCGCATCCAGGCGGGGGCCGCCGTCGGCCGCGTAGACGCCACGGCGGCGCAGTTCGGCGCGCAGGGCAAGCATCATGTAGAAGATGACGCCCACGCCGGCCAGGTTCTTGGACGTGAAGCCGCAGCCTGGTTGGTTGGGGTTCACGATGGCCAGCGCGTCGGGCAGGGTGTCGCCCGGCAAATGGTGGTCGGTGATGACGACGCCGATGCCTGCCGCGTTGGCGGCCGCCACGCCGTCCACGCTGGCGATGCCGTTGTCCACCGTGATGATGATGTCGGGTTTGCCGCTGCGGTGCTGGACAGCCAGGTCGACCACGGCGGGTGACAGGCCATAGCCGGTCTCGAAGCGGTTTGGTACCAGGAAGTCCACGTCGGCGCCCATCGCCGACAAGGCGCGCAGCCCGACGGCGCAGGCGGTGGCGCCGTCACAGTCGTAGTCGGCCACGATCAGCAGCTTTTTGCCAGCCTGAACGGCGTCGGCCAACACGCCGGCGGCGTGCGCCGAATGCGTCAAGCCGGCGGGCGGCAGCAAAGACGGCCACGCCAGTTTCGTCTGGTCAGGATGGGTGACGCCGCGTGCGGCCCACAGGCGGGCCAGCAGGGGATGGATGCCCGAGGCTTCCAGGGCGTGACAAGCGTCCTGGTCGGCTGGGCGGATTGTCAAGCGGGGTGTGACCACCAGGCGCTCCAATTTTTCTTGGGCGCGGGCAGCAAGCCAAGCAGGCCCCCGCGCGGTTTGAGGGTAAGGGCGACCGTGCGGTCATCGCCCAGCAGCAGTAATTCAGCGGGCGTGTCCGGCACGCCTTGCTTGCCGGCCAGGAGCCGCAGATGCTGAGCGTCCAGTTCCGCCAGGGCGTCCAGCCAGGCAGACCAGTCGCCCGTGCGTTGCGGCGTGTCCAGTCCGGTCAATACCTGTTCCGGTCCCGCAGGCGTGACGGGCCAGGGCGTGCCGCCGCCGTAGAGCCATAAGGCATTGACGGGAGCCACACCACGGGCCGCGCGGTCATCGTTGACGGGGTGTTCATGCCACGCCATCTGTATTTCATTCAGCAGCCGCCGCCAGGGGCGCGTTTCCGTGTCCTGGCGCCACCAGTCGTTCAGCCGTTGGCCTGCCACCACCAAGGGCGACGCCGTTTGCGGACGCAGGCCGTCGGGCAGCTGCAAGCGCCAGCGCTGCGGCGACAAGGCCTCCACGGCAAAGCCGGTGCCATCAAATAGGGGGCGGGCCGTGTCCAGCAGCGCGGCGGACTCTTCGGGACGCAGATCCATTTGATCCGGATCCAACAGGTTGGCCTGGTCGGCGCCCAGCGCCAGATGGACCAATTCGGCCAGCCAGATGGCTTGGCCAGCCGGGGCTTGGCCGGCAGCCAGCAGGGGGCCCAGGCCGGCGCCTTGCAGCAGGCCGGGTTCGGGGGTGTAGCCCGCGCGGCTTAATTGCCAGGACTCGAAGGCGGTACAGCCCTGGGTGCGTGCATCGAAGGCAGCCGGCCGCGCGGCGCCGGCCAGCAGCCAGCGGTGCAGCGTGGGGGCGCGTTCGGGCAAAAGCTTGGCCAGTTCGGCGGCAACGGGAAGGGCGGGCAGGGCGCCCGGAATGACGATCAGCATGGCGGGGATTGTAGACCGCGTGGGCCCGGGGAACTAAGCGGCGTCGGCGGTTGCCATAGGTTGACACGCCTGGTCGTGGAACCGCACATCCGCGGCGCGATTTCCGGGCTGTTAATGCCATAATGCGCACGTGCTGAAAATACCCTACGAACTCTGGATAGGCGCCCGCTATGCCGGGTTGGCCCGAATCCGCCAGCGACGCGGGCGCCGCGATCGCTTCATCTCCTTCATCGCCGCCAGCTCCATGGCGGGCATCGCGCTGGGCGTTGCCGCCCTGATCGTGGTGTTGTCCGTGATGAACGGATTCCAAAAAGAAGTGCGCGACCGCATGCTGTCGGTGCTGCCGCACATCGAACTCTATATTCCTGGCGCCTTGCCGGAACGGGTGCTGGAGCAGTGGCAGCAATTCGCCACCGCGGCCAAGCAGAACCCCGAGGTCAAGGCCGGAGCGCCCTTTGTGGCCGCGCAGGGCATGCTGGTGCGAGGCCAGGCGCTGCGGGGTGTGCAGGTGCGCGGCATTGACCCGGCCACCGAAGGCAATGTGTCGGATCTGCCGCGCCAGATGGTGTCAGGCAAGCTGACCGACCTGAAGGCCGGCGGTTTCGGCGTGGTGCTGGGCAACGAGCTGGCTGACGGCCTGGGTGTGAAAGTCGGCGATACGCTGCTGATGATGGCGCCGCAAGGCTCGATCAGCCCGGCCGGTTTCGCGCCGCGCATGCGCCAGTTCACGGTGGTGGGCGTTTTCTCGTCCGGTCACTATGAATATGATTCCTCGCTGGCGTTTGTCGACAACGAGGATGCCGCGCGCGTGTTCCGCGAAAGCGGCACGGCTGGCGTGCGCCTGCGCATCGCCGATATGCAGAAAGCGCCGGAAGTGGCCAGCGAATTGAAGAAGGTGCTGCCGCCTTACGTGATGGCCAGCGACTGGTCGCGCAATAACCGCACCTGGTTCGCCGCGGTGCAGACCGAAAAGCGCATGATGTTCCTGATCCTGGCGCTGATCGTGGCGGTGGCGGCGTTCAACCTGCTGTCGTCGCTGGTGATGGCGGTGAAGGACAAGCAGTCCGACATCGCGATCTTGCGCACGCTGGGGGCAGGGCCGGGCGAAGTGGCCCGTATCTTCCTGGTGCAGGGCGCATTGATCGGCGTCATCGGCACCTTGCTGGGCGTGGTGGGCGGCATCGTCATCGCGTACAACGTCGATGTGATCGTGCCTTTCATCGAGCGCTTGTTGGGCGTGCATTTCCTGCCGCGCGAGGTCTATTTCATCAGCGCCTTGCCGTCTGATCCGCAAATCGGCGATATCGTCACGATCGGCCTGACCTCCCTGGTGCTGTCGCTGCTGGCGACGCTGTATCCCAGTTGGCGCGCGTCGCGCCTGCAACCCGCTCAGGTGCTGCGCCATGATTGATTCCCAGACGGTCACGGCGTTGACGCCCGCCTTGCAGGCCGAGAACATCGTCAAGGTCTACGACGAAGGCCCCGCGCGCATCGAAGTGCTCAGCAATGTCAGCCTGTCGGTGGCGCGTGGCGAGATGGTCGCCATCGTGGGCGCCTCGGGTTCGGGCAAGAGCACCTTGCTGCATATCCTGGGTCTTTTGGATATGCCCAGCAGTGGTTCGGTGTCGGTCGACGGGAAGCTGGCGATCGGCTTGTCCGAAGCCAAGAAAAGCGCGGTGCGCAACAGCAGCCTGGGCTTTGTGTACCAATTCCACCACCTGTTGCCCGAGTTCTCGGCGTTGGACAATGTGGCGATGCCGCTGATCGTGCGCCGCGAAAACCGCGACAAGGCCCGCCTGGCCGCGCGGGAGGTGCTGGCGCTGGTGGGGCTTGCCGCCCGCGAGGATCACTTTCCGGGACAGTTGTCCGGCGGGGAACGCCAGCGAGTGGCGCTGGCGCGTGCGCTGGTCACGCGGCCCGTGTGCGTCCTGGCGGACGAGCCCACGGGTAACCTGGACCGCAATACGGCGCACAAGATGTTTGAATTGCTGACCCGGGTAAATCAGGAATCGGGCACGGCGTTTGCCATCGTGACGCACGACCCGGAACTGGCCGCCCGCGCCGACCGGCAATTGTTGATGGAAAGCGGCCGGCTGGTGTCGGGATAGGGCAAGACGGGTGGATAATCCTGCCAAGGAGGCCACGCCCATGCTGATCGACACCCACTGCCACCTGGACGCTGCCGAGTTTGATGCCGACCGCCAGCAGGTGGCCGACCATGCTTGCGAGGCCGGCGTCCAATCCATCGTGATCCCGGCCATCGAGCGCGCCAATTTCACCGTGGTGCGCGATCTGGCCGCGCAAGTCGCTGGCGGCGCCTATGCGCTGGGCATCCATCCCTTGTATGTGCAGCGCGCCGAGGATTCCGATCTGGACGCGCTGCGCCAGGCCATCAAGCAATCTCTGGGCGACCCCCGCTTTGTCGCCATCGGCGAGATCGGCCTGGATTTCTTTGTTCCCGAGATTGCCTCGGGTGAACCCCGCGAACGCCAGGAACGTTTCTACGCCGCGCAATTGGCGATGGCTGCGGAATTCAAGCTGCCCGTGTTGCTGCATGTACGCCGCTCCCAAGACATTCTGCTGAAGTATCTGCGCCGCCATGACCGCATCGGCGGAATCGCGCATGCCTTCAATGGCAGCGCGCAGCAGGCGCAAGCGTTTATCGACCAGGGCTTTGCGTTGGGCCTGGGGGGCGCCATGACGTATGAACGCGCCTTGCAGATCCGCCGCCACGCGGTGGACGTGGATCTGGCCCATTTGGTGCTGGAAACCGATGCGCCGGACATCCCGCCGGCCTGGCTGCATCCCCCCGAACGCCGCAACCGGCCGGGCGAACTGGCCCGCATCGCCGCCACGCTGGCGGACTTGCGCGGTATCACGCCCGCACAGGTGGCGCATGCCACCACGGCCAATGCGATGCGCGTGTTGCCGCGTCTGCCGGCAGCCATTCTGGCCGACGCCGACTGAATTTCCGTCCCTGATTGATCGCTGTGCGATGACGGATGTTGTCGCGTGGATGCATCATTTTTCTAAGATTTTTCTCGAAATCGTCAAATAGCTGAATAAATTCTGACAAATAGTTGAACATCAAAATAGCAATGCCTATCATTGCGGTTCCTATAAATTAGAAACGTGTTTACAGCTTTGCTGCGGGGCAGGCTGTAGGAAACCCAATGAAAAAGACCATTGCTACTGGCGCAAGCGCCGGAGGTACGAGTTCGTCCTCAATTTATGTCGCCATGTGCGGCGCCCTGATGTCCCCCGGGCTGGCCTTGGCACAGGGCAGCGCCGCGCCGGGAACGGTTCATCAGTTGTCGCCGGTGCATGTGCAGGGACAGGCGGTCAGTGATGGCTACGAAGCCAATGTCGCGTCATCGCCCAAAATGACGGCACCGCTGCTGGACACTCCCCGATCCGTTACGGTGATCACCGAGCAATTGATGCGTGATCGCGCCGCAACCTCCCTGATGGACGTTCTGCGTACGGCGCCAGGCATTACTTTCGGGGCTGGCGAAGGCGGCACGCCCACCGGCGACCGACCGTTCATCCGCGGCTACGAGGCCAGCACGGACATGATGGTCGACGGCATGCGCGACCTGGGACGTTTTTCGCACGAGACGTTCAACCTGGAATCGGTGGAGATCCTGAAGGGCCCCAGTTCCGCGTACTCGGGTCGCGGTTCGACCGGTGGCAGCATCAACCTTGTCAGCAAGAGTCCCAAACTGGAGAACTTCGCCGAAGGCACGGTGGGTTTCGGTACGGATGACAACTGGCGTGTCACGGGCGACGGCAATTGGGCGTTCAGCGACAGCTCGGCCTTCCGCCTGAACGTCATGAAGCAAGGCGGCGATGTGCCGGGCCGCGACCATGTGGAAACCGACCGCTGGGGCGTGGCGCCGTCCTTTGCCTGGGGGTTGGGCACGCCGACGCAAGTCACGCTCAGCTACTACCACCTGCAAAATGACGATACGCCCGATCTGGGCATTCCGTTCAAGAACGAATCCCGCCCGGGCCGCGTGACGCCGCCCAAGGTTGATCGGGACAATTATTACGGTGTGATCGGGCGCGACTACCGCAAGAACCAGGCCGACATGGGCACCTTGATGGTCGAGCATAAGTTCAGCGACAAGCTGAAGCTGCGCAACGGGACGCGCTATAGCGAATCCCGCAACGAATACTCCATGACGCGGCCTTCGTTCGACAACTGCGCGGCGCGCGTGGGCGGCAGGCCCAACAGTGCCTATGGCGTGTCGCCATGCTCGACGGAGGCTCCTGGCCTACAGATCAGCAAAGCCCTGCGGACACTGAACCAGACCAACCGGTCGTTCATCAACCAGACTGACCTGTTCGGTGAGTTCACCACGGGTAGCATCCGTCACAGTTACGCGGCCGGCCTGGAATACAGCACCGAGAAGATCATCAAGCGCGATGGTCTGCCCACCGGCGGCTACGACAAGACGCTGTTGGACGATCTGTACAGCCCGAACCCGCACCAGGCCTATACCGGCAGTTTGAGCTGGGGTCCGAAGTACGACGCCGCCAAGACCTCCACGCGGGCCGCCTATGTGTTCGACACCATCAAGTTCAGCGAACAATGGGAAACCAACGTGGGCCTGCGCTACGACAACTACCGCGTGTCCAGCGGCGGGGTGGAACGCACCGACGACATGTGGAACTATCAATTGGGCCTGGTCTACAAACCGGCGCCCAATGGCAGCATCTATGTGTCTTACGGCACATCGTCCAATCCGTCGGGTGAAACGGCGGGGCAGTCCGGGGGGGCGGACGGCGCGGCGGGCGGGCGCCTGACGGCTGGTACGGCCGGGTTGGCACCTGAGAAGAGCCGCAGCGTGGAACTGGGCACCAAGTGGGACATGTTCGACGAGCGCCTGTCGCTGACGGCGGCCGTGTTTGAAACCCGCAAGACGGACGCGCGTTCCGCAGACCCGATCACGGGCGATGTGACGCTGGCGGGCAGCAACCGCGTGCGAGGCATCGAGCTAAGCGCGGCAGGTTCGATCACGCCGAAGTGGCAAGTCTGGGCGGGCTACAGCTACATGGACCCGAAGGTGACGAACTACACGAGCGGCGGCACGGACTTCAGCGGCAATCAGATGAAGTTCATCGCTCGTCAAAGCGCCAGCCTGTGGACCACCTACAAACTGCAACCGCAACTGACGGTAGGCGCGGGCGCCACGTATACGGGCAAGCGCTATGTGGATGATGCCAACATCTATCAACTGCCTTCGTACTGGCGTTACGACGCCATGGCGGCCTATCAGTTCACCAAGAACTTCGGCTTGCAGCTCAACCTGAACAACCTGACCGACGAGACGATTTACGAGGCGTCGCACGTGGGCTTGTTCAGCTATGTCGCACCCGGACGCTCGGCGATGCTGACCGCCACGTTCCGCTACAACTAAGCGTGATGGCGGCATGGGGGCCTTGCATGCCTGCAAGGCCCCCATGCCGTCTGGGCTGCGGGGATGACGAGCTATTCGGCTTCCCGCGGCAATTCAATCCTGACGCTCAACCCTTGCGGCGAGACATTGCGAGCCGAGATCCGGCCCTTGTGGGCGGCGATCGCGGCTTGCGCGATGGAGAGTCCCAGGCCGGCACCGGAACCCGGAACCGTCGAGCCGGACGTGACCCGGAAGAACGGCTCGAACAGGGATTCCAGATTCGCAGCGGGCACGCCTGGGCCACGGTCTTCGATTTCCAGGCAGACCTCGCGGGCGCCGACCAGCAGCCGGACGCGAATCGCGCTATGCGCGGGAGCGAAGCGCAGGGCGTTGCGCAACACGTTTTCGATGGCGCTGGCCAGACTGTCGCGGTCACCGAGCACTGGCACGGGGGCGGGAGAGTCCCAGAGAATGCGCACTTGTTGTTCGCCGGCTTCGTAGCGGGCGTCTTCCACGACGGCGGACACGATGTCCGTCAAGTCCAGCATGTCGCTAGGTTCGGGCTGGGCGCTCAGGCGGGCCAGTCGCAGCGTGCTGCCGACCAGGGTATCCAGGCGCTCGCATTCGCGTTCGATGCGGTCCAGCTGCACATCCTGGCGTTCGTCCTTGCGCCGCGCCAACTCGGCGGCCAACCGTAGCCGCGCCAGGGGCGAGCGCAGCTCATGCGCGATATTGCGCAGCAGCTGTTCGCGCGTATCGACCAGGGCCTTGAGGCGATCCGCCATTGCGTTGAAATCGCGCGCCAGCAGGCCAAGTTCGTCCTTGCGTCTTGCGAGCTTGGGCGGCGTCTGCGCGTCCAGATGGCCGGCGGCCAGCGCGTGCGTCGCGTGCCGCAATTGCGTCAGGGGGGCGGTGACGTGACGGGTTAACGCCCAGCAAAAGGGAGCCGTGACCGCCAGCGCAAAGAGCAAGAGCGCCAGCGCCACGGGTGACAGGCCCAGCACCTCCCAATGCGACGAGTCAAAGGGCAAGAACAGCATCAACAACTCGGAACCGTCGGGTAGCGCCAGCAACTGCGGCTGCCACCAGGAAACCCGTTCGCCAAGCGGGTCGGGCTGAAGATAGTCTGCTTGGGGGGATCGTTCAGTGGCGGCGCGGTACGCGCTTAGCCAGTCGTGCATGCGGGCGGGCAAGGTCCGGCCCAGAATCTCGGTGTCGCGGGTGTCCAGCACGTAAATCTTGAGTGCCGAGTAACGGCTGTCCATCGCTTCGACCCAACGTTCCAGGCCGGCCATGCCATGGGTGCGCGCGACTTGCCGGGCGTCATGCGTCAGGCTGGCTGGATTCAAGCCGTCCAGCGAATTGATCCGATACCAGGCGACCGTTGCGGTAAACAGCATGCCGCACACCAGAATGATGGTCATGGCGCACCAGAACGTCAGGAACGCGCGCCAGAAAAGCGACCGGGTGGGGAACGGCCAGCGCATCAGGCCGCGCCCGCCAATACATAGCCCAAGCCACGCAGATTGCGGATCGACAGGGTGTCGCCGGAGGCATCCATACGCAGTTTCTTGCGCAAGGTGCTGATGTGGGTGTCGATGCTGCGGTCGTAGCGTTCGGGCCGGCGGCCCAGTGCGTACATGCCGATCTGTTCTCGGGCGATGACCTGGCCGGGCGCACGCATCAGCAGTTCCAGAATGCGTTGCTCGGCGCCTGTCAGCGGGATGTCTTCGTCGTCCAGCCGGACGCGGCCGCTGACCGGATCCAGCGACAGCGGTCCCAGCGTCAGGCTGGGCTTGGTGGTTTCAGGCACTTCCTCGAAACGCCGCAGCACGGCGGTGATGCGGGCTTGCAGTTCACGCGGGCTGAAGGGCTTGGCCAGGTAATCGTCGGCGCCGAACTCCAGGCCCAGCACACGGTCGGTCTCGCTGCCATGCGCAGTGAACATGATGACCGGACGGCGTGAGCGCTGCCGGTATCGCTTCAGCAAATCCAGGCCGTTGCCGTCAGGCAGCATCAGGTCCAGCAGGATCAGGTCGTAATCATCCTGCGCCAGCAAGGCCACGCCTTGGGCGCCGGTATGGGCCAGGGTGAGCAGGCACTGATTGGGTTCGAGGTATTCGCGCAGCATCTGCGCCAGTTCGATGTCGTCGTCGATGAGCAGGATACGGCGCGTAACGACTGAATGAGAAAAGGACATCCGTATTGAGTGTTCCGCACTGGGTAGTTTGGCGCATTGCCGCGCTGCCGAGTGTCAAGAAGTGCGAAGAAAGTAAAAGTTGGGGAAAGGCGTTTGCCGGCTCCCGTTACCCTCAATTCTAATATGAGAATGGTTTTCATTAAGAAATAAGAGGCGGAACGCTGGCGCACACGGGGTGCGTCGCGGTTTCGGTACGGGAGAAGTCGGAATCATGAGCAGTAACGAAATGGCCCTGGGTGGCCGCATGCGGGTGTCTCGCACGCAATTGGCCGCGGCCTTGTGCGCAGCAGGCCTGGGCATGGGCCCGGCGGTGGTTTGGGCGCAAAGCGCTGGAGCTGCCAAGACCATGGACACCGTCGTGGTGACGGCCAGCGGGTTTGAGCAGCAGATCCAGGACGCTCCGGCGTCAATCAGCGTGATTACGCGCGAAGATCTGGACAAGAAGTTCTACCGCGACGTGAATGACGCGCTGCTGGAGGTGCCGGGCGTCATCATCACGGGCGGCGGCGACCGCCAAGACATCAGCCTGCGCGGCATGGGCCCGCAATACACGCTGATCCTGATCGACGGCAAGCGCCAAAACTCGCGCGAAACCCGCACCAACTCGGATTCCTCTGGCGTGGAAGGCGGCTGGACGCCGCCGCTTGCGGCCATCGAACGCATTGAAGTCGTGCGCGGCCCGATGTCGTCCCTGTACGGCTCGGACGCCATGGGCGGGGTGATCAACATCATCACCCGCAAGGTGCCCAGCGAGTGGGGCGGTGAAATCCGCATGGACACCACCATCCAGGAAAGCAATAAGTCCGGTGATATCTACCAGGGCAATTTCTATCTGGCGGGTCCGATCAAGAGCGATCTGCTGGGCTTGCAGATCTATGGCCAGGCGTCGCAGCGTGATGAGGACGATATCGTCAGCGGCTTTCGCAAGCGCAATTCGGACAGCGTGACGGCCAAGCTGGCACTGACCCCGAACCGCGACCACGACATCGTGCTGGAAGCCACGGCGATGCGCCAGAAAATCCAGGAAACGCTGGGCAAGACGGTTGCGCCGTTGGCGCCGGGCGTGGCTTGCGGGCGCAATGGCTGCCCCGCTTCGTCGCAGACGGACTACCGCAGCAATAAATGGGCGCTGTCGCATACCGGGCGTTGGGGGTGGGCGGTGTCGGACAGCTATGTGCAGCAGGAAGAGTTCGACAACCGTTCGCGGCAGATGAAGATCAAGAACCTGAACCTGCAAACCAGCTGGACGTTGCCGCTGGGCTCGCACATGCTGAGCGTGGGGGCCACCTATCTTAGTCAGCGCCTGAACGATCAGACCGGCAACCAATTGGCGAATGGCCCCAACAAGGTTGACCGCTATCAATGGGCGTTGTTCGCCGAAGACGAATGGCGCCTGACGGACAGCTTTGCCGTCACCGCCGGCCTGCGCATGGACGAAGACGAGAATTTCGGCACGCACTTCAGTCCTCGCTTGTATGGCGTGTGGCACATGGCCGAACGGTGGACCTTGAAGGGCGGGGTCTCCACGGGCTTTCGCGCACCGGACCTGCGCCAGACGGTGGCGGGTTGGGGGCAGGTCAGCCGGGGCGGCAACATGTACGGCAACCCGGACCTGACGCCGGAAAAGTCGGTGACTGAGGAAATCGGCATCCTGTATGACGATGGTGAAGGCTTCAACGCCGGCCTGACCGTGTTCAACAACGACTTCAAGGACAAGATCACCCGTGTGGGTTGCCCGGCGTCGCAATGTACCGATGGCCCCAACCAGTTCGGAGCCAACCCCACGACCTACATGAACGTGGACAAGGCGGTGTCGCGTGGCGTGGAAGCCAGCATGAAGCTGCCGCTGGCCCGCGACTGGTCGCTGACCAGCAGCTACACGTTCACCAAGTCGGAACAGAAGTCGGGCCAGTACCAAGGCCAGCCCCTGAACCAGTTGCCCAAGCACCTGTTCACCACGACCGTGAATTGGCAGGCGTCCGACGCGATGCAAGCATGGGCGCGGGTGAACTATCGCGGCAAGGAAAGCCAGCCCATCACCAGCGCATCGTCGTCGTCGTTCATCGCGCCGTCCTACACCTTCGTGGATCTGGGCGGATCGTATGCGGTGAACAAGACCGTATCGGTGTATGCCGGCATCTACAACCTGTTCGACAAGCAGGTGACCTACGACGACTACGAGTTCGTGGAAGACGGCCGCCGTTATTGGCTGGGCGTAGGCGTGAAGTTCTGATCTTGACGAAGGGGGACGCTTGCGTCCCCCGCAACACGAAGAGGATCCTATGACGATGCAAGAAAAAATGGGCTGTGCCCGCCGGTGGTTGATTCAGACTGGCGTAGCCCTGACGTTGGGAGCGGCGACGACGGTATGCGCAGCGCAGACCACCGTGACGGTCAAGCATGCGCGCGGCGAGACCGCCGTGCCGGTCAATCCGACGAAGACCGTCGTGATGGACCTGGCCGTGCTGGACACGATGCAGGCACTGGGCGTGGAAGCCACGGGAGTGCCGACCGTCGCCAAGCTGCCGCCCCAGCTTGCCCAGTATGCCGATCAACGCTACCTGAAAGTCGGTTCGTTGTTCGAGCCGAACTACGAGGTCATCCATGCCGCTCAGCCGCAGGTGATCTTCGTGGCGGGCCGCTCCGCGCCGAAGTACGACGAATTGGCCAAGCTGGCGCCCACCATCGACCTGACGGCCAACGTCAAGGATCTGGTGGGCAGCGTGACACGCAATGCCGAGACGTTGGCGGCCATCTATGGCAAACAGCCGCAGGCCAAGGAAAAGCTGGAGGCGTTGCGCGCATCGATCTCGGCGCTGCAAGGCAAGGCCGCCACCGCCGGCACGGCGTTGATCGTGTTGACGACGGGCGGAAAGATGAGCGCCTACGGCCCCGGCTCGCGCTTTGGCGTGATCCATGACGCATTCGGCGTGAAGCCTGCCGCCACGGGGTTGAACGTGTCGAACCACGGTCAGGCGATCTCGTTCGAGTTCATTGCACAGACCAATCCCGATTGGCTGTTCGTGATTGACCGCGACGCCGCGATTGGTCGTGAAGGGGTGTCTGCGCAGCGCATGCTGGACAACGATCTGGTGCGCCCGACCAAGGCGTGGAAGAACAAGCGCGTGGTGTACCTGAACGGGTTCAACTGGTATTTGCTGGGTAGCGCCGGGCTGACATCGATGCAGCAGAATGTGGACGAAATCGCTACGGCACTGACGCAAGGAAAGTAAGCGGCATGGATGTTGCGTGGAAGGGCCGCCGGTGAACAGGCGGCGGATGATCAGCGGTTGGGGCGGTCTGGCCGCCGTGTTGATGGCATTGGTGCTGTTGTGCGCGGTCAGCGTCAGCCTGGGCGCGGGCCAGTTGTCGCTGGCGGCACTGTGGGGTGGGGGCGAAGAGGCCGAGCGTGCTTGGCGTTTCCTGATGGTCAGCCGCGTGCCGCGCACGCTGGCCTTGCTGCTGGCCGGCATGTCGTTGGCGGTGGCAGGCCTGATCATGCAGATGCTGGTGCGTAACCGCTTCGTGGAACCGACGACGGCCGGCACCGTCGAGTCCGCGACGCTGGGCATCTTGGTCATCACCCTGCTGGCCCCCGATACGCCGGTGATCGGCAAGATGTTGACCGCCACGGTCTTCGCGCTGGCGGGTACGTTGCTGTTCCTGGCGCTGCTGCGCCGAGTGCCGTTGCGCACGCCGTTCATCGTGCCACTGATTGGATTGATCCTGGGCGGCGTGATTCACGCCGTGACCACCTTCGCGGCGTTTCGGTTTGACCTGTTGCAATCGCTGCACGCCTGGACCACGGGCGACTTTTCGGGCGTGCTGCGCGGGCGCTATGAACTGTTATGGATCGGCTTTGCGCTGGCATGCGCGGCCTATGTGGCCGCAGACCGCTATACGGTGGCGGGCATGGGCCGGGAGTTTGCATCCAACCTGGGCTTGAACCACGCACGCCTGACGCTGGTGGGCCTGTTGATTGTGTCGGCTATTTCCGCCGTGGTGGTGGTGACGGCAGGCGGCATTCCGTTCCTGGGGCTGATCGTGCCCAACGCCGTCAGCCTGGTGCTGGGCGACAACATGCGCCGGTCCATTCCGTGGGTGGCCGCGTTGGGAGGGGTCTTCGTCCTGGCCTGCGACATCATCGGGCGATTGGTGATCCATCCCTACGAAATACCCATCGGCACGGTCGTCGGCGTGCTGGGTAGCGTGCTGTTCCTGTGGCTGCTGCGTACGCGGAGGAACCGCCTTGGCTGAGACCTTGCTTGCGGCAACCGGCCGGCCTTCGCGGAACGCGCCGCAGCCGATGCGCCTGATCGTCTTGGGCGCCGTCGCGCTGATCTGCATCGTGGCGTTCATGACGCTGGGCGCCAATGGCCAATGGTCCTTCGTGCTCCCGTTCCGAGGCGGCAAGTTGGCGGCGATGTTGCTGGTGGCTTATGCCGTGGCTGTGTCATCGGTGCTTTTCCAGACCGTCACGCATAACCGCATCCTGACCCCCGCCATCATGGGCTTCGATGCGCTGTACGTGTTGATTCAGGCGGTCGTGGTGTTCGGCTTTGGGCAAGCGGCGACGGCCGCGAATCATCCGGTGGCGGCCTTTCTGCTGGAGGTGGGCGCCATGACCGCGTTTGCCTGCCTGCTGTTTCGTTGGCTGTTTTCCGATGCGGTACGCAGCCTGCATCTGATGATGCTGGTGGGCATTGTGTTCGGCCTGCTGTTTCGCAGCCTGTCCAACTTCGTGGTGCGTCTGATTGACCCCAACGAATTCCTGGTGCTGCAAGACCGCATGTTCGCCAGCTTCAATTCGGTGCGGGTGACGCTGTTGCCGATTGCGCTGGCCGCCGTGTGCGTGGCGACGTTTCTGATCTGGCACATGCGGCATCGCTACGATGTATTGGCGTTGGGGCGCGAGATCGCGGTGAACCTGGGCGTGGACTACCGTCGCAGCCTGATGCTGACGCTGGCCGCGATTGCCGTGCTGGTGTCGGTATCGACGGCGTTGGTCGGGCCGGTGACGTTCTTCGGCTTGTTGGTCAGTAACCTGGCCTATCAGGCGATGGGGTCCGACAAGCATCGATACACGATACCCGCCGCGACGCTGCTGAGCGTCATCTTCTTGGTCGGCGGCCAGACGCTGCTGGAACGGGTGCTGGGCCTGAATACCACCGTCAGCGTGGTGATCGAATTCGTGGGCGGCGTGATGTTCCTCTTCCTGATCCTGCGCAAGGGGCGCCGATGATAAAGATCCAACAACTTAGCAAGCAGTACGGCGACAGCGTGGTGGTCGATGGCGTCAGCCTGGAGCTGCCGGCCAACGGCGTCACCGCCATCATCGGACCCAACGGCGCCGGAAAATCGACGTTGCTGTCGATGATTAGCCGTCTGCTGCCGATGTCCGCCGGGCAGGTGCTGGTGGACGGGCTGGACGTGACGAAGGCGGACAGCCGGGAGCTTGCCCGCCGACTGTCCATCCTGCGCCAGGACAATCATTTGCCGTTGCGTCTGACGGTGAATGATCTGGTCGCGTTCGGCCGCTACCCGCATACCGGCGGCAGGCTGACGCTGGAAGACAAGACGCACATTGACCGTGCCATCGACTATCTGGATCTTGCGCCGCTTGCCGGCCGCTATCTGGACGAGATGTCTGGCGGACAGCGCCAGCGCGCGTTCGTGGCGATGGTGCTGTGCCAGGACACGCGCTATGTGCTGCTGGATGAACCGCTGAATAGCCTGGACATGAAGCATGCGGTCGCCATGATGGGCACCTTGCGCCGCGCCGCCGATGAGCTGGGCAAGACGGTCGTGCTGGTTCTGCACGACATCAACTTTGCATCCAGCTACGCGGATCGCATCGTGGCGATGCGGCAGGGGCGAATCGCGCATCACGGCACGCCGGCGGAATTGATCCGGCCAGACGTGCTGAGTCCGTTGTATGAACTGCCGATCGACGTGCATGAAATCGGCGGCAAGCGGATTTGCGTGTATTACCGCTAGGAACGGACAGCGGTCGGGGCGAGGCGGTCGGTTCCGCTGACGGTTGTCAGCGTGCCGACTCGGTACTGGCGACCAAACCGCCTGAGCGCGCGGCACGGTGGCGGCGTTCCAGCATGACGGCCCACAGCCATAGGGGCATGCTGCCGATGGCCAGGAGGCTGCCCACCCAGCCGGTCGAGGTCCAGCCAAAGCCCGCAGCAATCGCCAGACCACCCAGAAGCGGGCCCAGCGCGTTGGCGGTATTGAAGGCCGAATGGTTCAGTGCCGCGGCCAGCCCTTGGGCATCGCCGGCGACGTCCATCAATCGCGTTTGCAACACGGTGCCCAACGCGCCGCCCACGCCTACCAGGAACACGTTCAGCGTAATCAGCCAGACGTTGTGCGCCATCAGCGGGAATAGCGCCAGCACCACGGCCGACCAAAGCAGCAGCAGTCCAGCGGTGCGCATGACGGCTCGGTCGGCAAAGATCGGCACGACCATGTTGCCCACGGTCAGTCCAACCCCGAACGCGCTAAGCACGAATGGCACGGTCGTGGGCGCCACTTGCGTGACGGCGGTCAGGGTGTCGGCCAGATAGGTGTAGACCGAGAACAAGCCGCCAAAGCCGACCGCGCCGATTGCCAGCGTGATCCAAACCTGACCACGCCCCAGCGCGCTCAATTCGCGCAGCGGGCTGGCCTTGTGGTCAGCCGGCGTATCGGGTGCGTAGATTGCGACGCTGATCATGGTCAGCACCGCCAGCAGCGACACCAGGCCGAAGCTCCAGCGCCATCCGATCACCTGGCCCAACCAGTTGGCCAGCGGCACGCCGACGATGGTGGCGACCGTCAGGCCCAGGAACACACGGCCCACGGCGACGGTGCGGCGGTTGGCCGGAACCAGCGAACTGGCCACCAATGATGCGATGCCGAAATACGCGCCATGCGGCAGCCCGCTAAGAAAGCGGAAGAACAGCATCCAGTGGTAGTCGGGCGCGATCGCGCTCAGGCCGTTGCCGATGGCAAACAGCGCCATCAGGGCGATCAGCAGCCGGCGGCGAGGCATTCTTGCGCCCAGCACGGCAAGGATCGGGGCGCCCACCACCACGCCCAGCGCATAAGCGCTGATCACGTGGCCTGCGGTGGGAGCGTCGATGCCGAGCGACTGGGCGAAATAGGGCAGCAGGCTCATCGTGGCGAACTCGGTGGTTCCGATGGCGAAGCTGCCGACAGCAAGGGCAAGCAACACCAGCGCGGGCCGGTGCTGCGGGGAGGCAGGGTGAGACATGTGATTACAAGGGGGGGATTCGCTGAATGTTGCGGCGCAACAGCGTCATTGTAAGCACCCTAAGCTGTCATTTGAATGTCTGCGCTTGCGTGACGGCGCCAACCCACCCCCAGGGCGTCCCTGCATCGGGGCGCCCTGGGAGCCCTCCGTGGCCTACTGGCTGAGATCCACCGCGTACCGCGACAGTTGCGTCGTGGCGTCTGGCGTCGGGTCATACACCGAGACGTTGGTCACGCCATGCGCGACGGCCATCGGCAATGTGCCGGGCACTGACCAGAACACGACCGGGCCGGCCAGCGCGCCCAACTGCTTGAAGCGCCAGCTGCGGTCCAGGCCGAAGGTGGCGAGATCCAGCGTGGGGTTCTTCTTGATGTAGCTGATCAGCACGTCGCGGCTGGCGTCGGGGGCTTGCAGCACGATGTCGCCCTTGCCGCCAGCCAGGACCGGGAAGTCGCCGCCGCCGCTGGCGCGGTAGTTGTTCGTGACGACCAGGAACTGTGCGGCCGGATCCAACGGGGCGCCCTGATAGGTCAGCCCGGTGATGCGCGCACCCTTGGGTTGGCTGACATCGATCTGGTACTTCAGCGCATTGCCCGCGGCGTACAGCACATCGAAGTTGAACGTCGGGAAACTGGTGTCGACCAGGTCTTGCGGGGCGACCAGGCTGGGGTCGATCTGCTTGAACTGTTCGGCCGTCTTCTCCAGCCATTGGCGCACGATGTCGCCGTTGACCCGCACCACTTGCAGCGTGTTGGGATACAGATAAAGGTCGGCGGCGTTGTTGATCGCCACGTTGCCTTGTTTCACGAAGGTGAAGTCGCCCGGGCCATTGCGGCCGCCCTTGAACGGCGCGGCGGCCGACAGGATGGGCAAGTTACCGTAAGACGGGTTGTTCTTGGTGATGTAGTCCGTCAGGTAATCGATCTGCGCCATGTTCACGATTTGCAGCGCGGATACGTCGCCCGTCAGCGCGTAGTAGGTGGCCATGTCGAACTGGCTCTGGCCGATGGGCGTTTTCACATAGGCGATGGTGGCGGTGTGCTCGGCCTGCACCAACTGCTGCACGGCCGTGTCGGACGCCACATAGGTTGCCGGCGTGGCGCCGTTCTGGGCGGTCAGGCGCGTTGAGATGCGTTGGACGCTGGTGGCGTCTTTTTGCACTTTCCAGCCCTTGTCGTAAGAGAGCTTCAACGAGATCTGGCCCAGGTTGTTGCCCCATTGGCCGGCCTGAACCGCGGGCACGCCGTTGATCAATCCCTTTTCCAGATCGATGCCAGGCTGGCCCCGGAACTGGGAAGTGGCGCTGGTGTCGGGAAACAGCAAATGCTGGTGGCCGGTGATCAGCGCATCGATGCCTGGCACTTGGCTCAGATAGCCCGCGCCATTCTCCATCGACGGGCTATAGGCCGTCTTCATGTCAATGCCGCCGTGTGCTAGCGCCACGATCAGATCGGCGCCGGCAGCCTTCATTTCAGGCACGAAGCGTTGCGCGGTTTCCTTCCAGCCCGTGACTTCCACATGGCCTTCCAGATTGGCTTTGTCCCATTGCAGGATGGGCGGCGGCGCAAAGCCGATGACGCCCACCTTCAACGGAACGTCGATGGATTTACCGCTGGCGTCCGTGGCCTTGAACGTTTTGTTCAACAGCACCCAGGGCTTGAAGATGGGCTGCTTGCTGGCCGCCGAGACGACGTTGGCCGATACGAAGGGAAAGCCCGGCGCCGCACAGTCCTTGGCGCCGGCGGGATTGGTCTGCGCCGTGCCCTTGCCGATGCCGGCCAAGCCGAAATCCACATTCGTGATCTGCGACAGGAAAGGCAAGCCGTAGTTGAATTCGTGATTGCCCATCGTGCCCGCGTCGTAGGCCAGCAGTTTCATCTGCTTGTAGATCGCGATCATGTCCGAGCACTGCACGGGCGATACCAGCGCCTGGTAGTCGGAGAGGGCGGTGCCCTGGATGGTGTCGCCGTTATCGAACAGCAGCGTATTGGCGTACTGCTTGCGGGCATTGGCGATCAGCGTGGCGGTTCGGTCCACGCCATAGCTCTTGTCCTCGGCCAGCTTGTAGTAGTCGTAGCCCAGCACATTGGCATGCAAGTCGGTAGTGGCAAGAATGGCCAGGTCCAACGACGCGCCTTCCGGCACGCTGACTGCGGGCGGGGGAGTGACGGTACCGGTGTCATCGTCGTCGTCATCACCGCCGCAGCTGGCCAGACCGGCCACCAGCGCCATGCTGGCGGACACCGCAAAGAGTTTTCGTACGTGTGGATTCACCGTCTTTCCTTCTGGTTTGAAGGAAACTAATTTTGGGGACAGTGTGTGACCCGACGGTGACATGGGCAGGGGCACCGCGTAACGCGATGTTTTAGCCCGCAGTACTGGATGTGGGCGTCAGCGCAATGGCGATTCCCGGGTAAGGCTGTCGGTCTCCAAGGCCGCCAGCGTATCCAGGAAGCGCCAGGCAAAGGATCCCGGGCCTTCGGCCAGCGCGCCGGCGCGTTGGCCCGCGATGCCGAAGCAGGACAGGGCGGCCACGGCGGCGATGTAAGGATCGCCTTTGGACACAGCGGCGAAGGCGCCGACCAACGCCGTCAGCGCGCAGCCCGTGGCCGTGACGCAAGGCATCAGCGCGGAACCGCCCGTGACGCGCACCGAGCGCTTTCCGTCCGTGACGTAGTCCGTTTCACCGGTGACGGCGACGACCGTTTGGTGGGCCACGGCGATGGCCAGTGCGGCCTGTTCCGCCTGCGCCACGGAGTCGCGCGCATCCACGCCTTTGCTGGCGCTTCGGCCGCCGGCCAGCGCGATGATCTCCGAGGCATTGCCGCGGATGATGGCGGGGCGCAAGGCCAGCAATTGTTGGACGGCGTTGCGGCGGAAGGCGGTGGCGTGATGGGCCACCGGATCCAGCACCCAGGGCACGCCGGCCTGCCGGGCGGACGCGGCGGTCAGCAGCATGCTTTCCAGCCATGGCGCGGACAGGGTGCCAATGTTGATCACCACCGCGCCCGCCACACGCGCGAATTCTGGCGCCTCGTCCGTGGCATGCACCATGGCAGGGGACGCGCCCATCGCCAGCAGCACGTTCGCCGTGATGTTCATGGACACGAAATTGGTCAGGCATTGCACCAGCGGCGCGTCGCGCCGGACGGCGGCGTACAGGTCCTGGGATGCGTGGGCCAGGGCAGAGAGATCGAAGTGGGAATCAGCCATGCGGGGAAGGAATCAGGTTCAACGGGGGCCGAGAGGCCTGCGTATGGTCTGGCTGGGTGGGCAGGCTTGTCAAGCGAGGCGTTGGGGCCCATGTGAGTGCGCTGCGGGTGACAGGCAAGACGTCCAAAACTTTAATTGACACCGTAATAAATAAACAATAAATTAATTGCCATGGTGTTAATTAATGGAGAGGCACATGGCTGACATCGAAAACGCCGCCGTGACGGCCGGCATGCGCGGGGCCTCGTGGGACGCAGCGTTGATGCAGCGTCCGTACAAGGTGGTCCCGTATAGCCTGGGAACGGCGGATGGCCAACGCACGTTGGGTTTCCTGTTTACGGCGTCAGGAAAAGAGCGGACCGTTGTGTCGTTGATGCATCCACGCGAAATGTCGGTCACCCATTACATGGTGCCCGCCGTCCTGGACGCGGGTTGCGCATGTTGGGTGCAGGGCCCCCGTTCGATTGGCAATGACCTTCGCCTGGAGCATGAAATTGCGTTATTTGACGTGGCCGCCGGCATGCAGCACCTGCGCCAGCTTGGCTACGAGCGCATTGTCCTGCTTGGAAACTCTGGTGGCGCGGGCCTGTATTCGCTATACAACCAGCAATCACTTGTCAGCCCGGCCGAGCGCATCCCCAGGACACCGGCGGGCCGGCCCACTCATCTATCTGAACTTGCCATGCCGGCCGTCGACGGTTTGGTATTGCTATCGCCGCATCCGGGGCAAGGAAAGCTGCTGATGTCCGGCCTGGACCCATCCGTGGTCGATGAGCAGGATCCGATGCAGACCGATCCTGAATTGGACCCGTTTTCCGAAGCCAATGGTTTCGACCCACAAGCGGGGCGGGCGCATTACGACGCCGCATTTCTCCAAAAATATCGCGCGGCGCAAGGGGACAGGGTCGAGCGCATCGATCAGCGAGCAAGGGAGCTGTTGGCCGAAAAGCAGTCTGCCCGCGCCCAGGTCAAAGCAGGATCGCAGCGTGCGTCGGATCGGAAGCTGGCGGCGTTTGCGCCGATATTCCATGTCTGGCGTACCGATGCCGACCCTCGGGCATGGGACCCCTCGTTGGATCCTTCGGACCGAAAGATTGGATCGCTGTGGGGCAAGGACCCGTTTGTGTCGAATTGGGGTAGCGTTGGTTTCGCTCGGGTCGTCACCCCGGAATCCTGGCTGTCGACGTGGTCCGGCCTTTCTTCCAATGCTTCACTGGAACGGACGTTGCCCGCCGTGTCGCAGCGAACGCTGCTGCTGGAATACACGGGTGATCAATGCACCTTTCCAACGGACATCACGGCAATCTTCGAGCAGATCGGCGCGTCGGCCAAGACACATGTACGGGTGCGCGGCAATCACCACGGCATGGCGCTGAGCAAGGACGAACCCGCAGGCCGAACCGTGGCGGCCCGGCATCTGGTGGAGTGGCTGCGCTCGTACTTCTAAGACGAGGCGGACCAAGGGATAGGAGACACGCCTGTCTGGGCGTAAGAGGAAATTATGTCGAGTTTGGAAAATATCCTGCCGGCTGAGCGATTGGACGGGGTGCGCTACCCCGACGAGGTCCGGTTGAATGCGTATGTGCGGCAGGGCGTCCTGACGCGAGAGACCTTGGTAGGCGGATTCCGCCAGGCATTTGTCGACCATGCGGATCGCCTTGCCCTGGTGGGGCCGGATGCGGAATACACATACCGCGAACTGGACGAGCGCAGCGACCGTCTGGCCGCGGCGCTCCTGGATCTGGGCCTGCGGCCGCTGGACCGCGCAATATTCCAGTGCGGCAACAGTCATGAACTGCTGGTCATGTTCTGCGCCTGCCTGAAGGCGGGTGTCATCCCGATATGTTCATTGCAGGCATTTCGCAAGCTGGAGATCGAATACCTGGGGAATCTTGCGCAAGCGCGTTTGCATCTGGTTCAAGGCGATGATCCCAAGTTCGACGACGTGTCGTTTGCCGAGGAGATGCAGCAACACGTTCCGACGTTGAAGTTCGTGCTTCAAGCACGAGGCTGCGCCCGAGGGTCCGCCACAACCATCGACCAACTCATCCAGGCGATGCCGCTGGCGACGGCTCGAATGCGGCTGGCCGCGATCACGCACCATCCGTTCCAGGTTGCCGTGTTCCAGCTGTCGGGCGGCACGACAGGCGTTCCCAAGATCATCCCCCGTTTCCAGGCCGAGTATCTCTACAACATGAGAGCCGTGGCAGCGTGGAATCAGTACACGCCGGAGGATGTTCTGTTCTTCCCCACGCCGTACATGCACAACCTGAACATGGGGTGCTTTTTTGGCCCCTTCCTGCTTAGCGGCGCAAAGGTCACCGTGTGCCGTAGCCTGGATGACGCCACGCTTCAGGGCCTGGTAAGAACGTACCGGCCGACGTGGTTCGGAGTGGCCGGGCCCATCCTTACGCGCATCCTGCCTGAATTGAAGCGAGCCAGCCCGGATGAAAAAGCGCGTCGTCGCTTCATCACGCCACGTAATGCCGCAGGGATGAGCCGCACGACCGGTTCGCCGGTATTCCACATCTTCGGCATGACCGAGGGCGTAATCATGTTCGCGAAAGCGGGGGACTGCGCCGACGTGCTGGAGCATTCGGTGGGGCGGCCGGTGTCCACGCACGACGAGGTCAGGATCGTCGAGATTGGCACTGACGTGCCGGTGGAAGAGGGCCAGGTCGGAGAGGCATTGTTCAAGGGGCCGTACACGATCAGCGGCTATTACAAGTCCGAAGCTGAGGATGTCCACCGGTTTACGTCAGATGGCTTCTATCGATCCGGGGATTTGATGCGGCGCCAGACGTTTGGAAGCGATGCGTACTACTTCTTTTGCGGAAGAATCAAGGACGTCGTGGACCGTGGTGGCGAAAAAATAAACGCCGAGGAAGTGGAGAACGTCCTTAACGGCCATCCGGAGATATTGACTTCGGCCGTGGTGGCGATGCCCGACCCGGTCTACGGGGAGCGCGCCTGTGCCTTTGTCATTGCCCGGAATGCCGAATCGCAGTTGACGCTATCCATGCTTTGCAGCCATCTGCAAGCGGCCGGGTTGGCCAAGTTCAAGTGGCCTGAGCGATTGGAGGTCGTGGACGAATTCCCTTTGTCCGCGTCCGGAAAACTCAGCAAGAAGGCCTTGCGCAGTCAAATTGCCGCCATGCTACAGGCGGAGAACGGCCAGATCCCGAACGGAGTCGATTCCAAATGAAGACGTCTTTGCCCAATCTCTCGTCCATTCCTTCCGTGCGTCTGCATGGCGTGCATCACACGGCAAGGCCAACCTGGAAGCTCTCGGAAACAGTCCATTTCTATCGTGACCTCTTGGGGCTGCCGCTTGTGCATGCGATTTCCGCGAAAGGGTGGGGGCCAGAGAATCATCCTGACTTCCTGCACTTCTTCTTTGATAGCGGGGACGCCAGCACGATTGCATTCTTCTACTACATCGGCACGGACAGGCCAGAACGGTTGGTCCCGACAGACCACTATCAGGATCGTGCCACGCACACGGCCTGGCGTGTTGAGAGCGAGGCCGAGTTGCTGGAGTGGCGCGCGCGGGTGGAAGCAGTCGGTATCCCTTTGCGCTATCAAATCCGTCATGAAGTGATCGAGTCGATCTACTTCAACGATCCCAATGGCTATCCGATCGAGATAACGTGGCAGGTGCGTCCGTTCAGCAGGCAGGACGCTGATGACGCGAAAAACACATTGGAAGCCGCCATGCGGCTGGAAGAGGCGGGATTCAGCGCCATTGAACCCGTGTGGCAGGAAAAGGGCGCGGCCCTGGGCGCCAGTGCTGCTGGCAGGGCCGCCATCTACGTGCTGGATGTTCCCGAGTTCAAGGCTCTGCTGGAGGTGGCCAACGCCACGCCGGGTTATTCCTCCAAATCTGCCGGCAACGGTTACGTGTGCATCGAAGGCTCTCCGGGGTTGGCATTTCAACGCAAAGCCCTTGGGTTCAAGCCGGCCGTTTGGTATGGAGCGCTGACGGGCGGCCTTGCGGGGCGCATAGAGCGTTTTGACATGGACGCATTGGTAATCGCGCCGCTGGAGCAGCCATGAAAGCCGCCATCATCGGAGGGGGCCCCTCGGGCCTGTTTCTTTCCATCCTGCTGAAGCGGGCCCAGCCGGACGCCAGTATTGCCGTGTACGAGCAGAACTCCGCCGATGCCACGTTCGGCTTCGGCGTGGTCATGGCCGACACGGGCCTTGCCCAATTGCGCCATGCCGACCCGCAAGTGTTCGATGCGTTGGCGGCGGCCATGCGTTTCAGTGATCAGCAGATCATCGTGTCGCGTGAGGCACCGATCACGATCAAGCGCCCGGGCAGCGGCGGCGCTATATCCCGCATCAAGTTGCTGCGGATTCTTGGCGAACGCGCGCGGGATCTAGGCGTGGACATCCGCTACGAGCAGCGAATTGAGAACTTCGCCCAATTGGATGCGGACGTGGTGGTGGGGGCGGACGGCATCAATTCACGGGTGCGCGATAGCGAAGCGGATGCATTCGACGTGCAGCGCGCGAGCCTGTCCAATCATTTCGCCTGGTACGGTGTCGCAAAGGCTTTTCCGTCTCCAAGCCTGGTGTTCCGCAAGCAGGGTGAAGGCTACTTCGTCGCACACTACTACCCATATTCGGAATCGATGAGCACGTTCGTTGCCGAGTGCGATCACCTGACGTGGCGGACCCTGGGCATGGAGACGATGAGCGCCGACGAGCGGCAAGCGGTGTTCGAGCGCGTCTTCGCCCCGGAACTGGGTGGGCACAATTTGGTGTCCAACCATTCCACCTGGCGCCAGTTCCCGGTTATCCGCGCGCGCAATTGGCATGTCGGCAATCGAGTGCTGATCGGCGACGCATTGAGCAGCGCACACTTCTCGATCGGCTCCGGCACGCGCATTGCCATGGAGGACGCGATTGCGTTGGCAAAGGCGCTGAATGCATCGCCGGACGATATTCCGTGTGCGCTTGGACGCTATGTCGACGAGCGGCAGCCGCAAAAGCAGAAGCTGATCGGAGCATCCGAAGCCTCCTTCAATTGGTACGAGAACATCCGCGGCTGGATGGATGCGTATGAACCTCAGGAGTTCGTGTTGCGATTCATGACGCGCACCGGACGGGTGGATATCGGAAGATTGCGCGAACAGTATCCCGCGCTGGTGATGGGTTTCGAGGCGGCAGGCCTGGTCCCCGCTCAGGCTGGGGCATCCTCATGAAAGCCACGGAAATGGTCTTGACGACCACCCCATTCGTCGTCCGCCGCGAAGTCCGTTGGGGAGACTGCGATCCCGCCGGCGTGGTTTACACGGGCCGCTTTCCGGAGTACGTGCTGGGCGCGGTTGCACTCTATACGGAGCATCTGGGCGAGGGGCGCCGATTGGGCGATGCGCATGGGGTGGGCACACCGTGCCGAGGCATGTCATTCGACTTCGTGGGCACATTGTGGCCAGGAGATGTGATCTTGATTGAATGCAAGATGGGCGCGATGCGGACGCGGTCATTCGATATTCAGGTCAACGCATGCCGGCCGGATGGTTCCGCTGTCTTTTCGGCAGTTTTTTCACCCATCTGCGTCCGCCAGGACGAGCGGATCGGGACGCCGATCCCGGCCGCTCTCCGAACGGTCCTGCTCCGCCACGGCGCCTATGAAACCCACATGAACGAAGGCTCGGCATGACCTACAAAATTGGCCAGATTGTTCCTAGCTCGAATGTCACGATGGAACGCGAAGTGCCTGCGATCTTTGGCGCCCGGATGGGGGCCTTGCCAGAGCGCTTTTCCTTTCACTCCAGCAGGGTGCGCATGCATCGCGTGGTGCCTGAGGAATTGCAGCGGATGAATAGCGACATGGGCCGCTGCGCGCTGGAATTGGCGGATGCCCAGGTCGACATCATGAGTACGGCATGTCTGGTGGCCACGATGTGCATGGGCCAGGGCTACCATCGACAGGCACAGCGCGAGTTGCAGGAGGCGCTGGCATCCATGCCTTGGCGCCCGGCCATCATGACGTCGGCTGGCGCCCTGGTGGATCAGTTGAAGGCGTTCGGCGCCAAGCGGATTTCACTGCTGGCGCCATATAGCGATGCCCTGACCCGGGTGGTCGTGGATTACATCGAGGCGGAAGGGATTCAGGTGAAGGACTTCCGGAATTTCTCCATCCTGGACAATCTGGAAGTCGGCAACCGGGACCCGCTTGCCTTGCTGGAGGACGTCAAGGCGCTGGATACCGCTGGCGTGGATACGGTGGTGCTGTCGGCATGTGTGCAGATGCCGTCACTGGCGGCCATTGAACGTGCCCAAGAAGCATTGGGCATCCCCGTGACGTCGACCGCCATATGCACGGCCCGGCAAATGCTGGCCCATCTGAATCTGCCGCTGGAAGCGCCGGGTGCTGGCGCCTATCTGGGAAGCCGCATCGGCTTGTAGCGCCGTGTCGAAGCGTGGGGTGGAGGCGGCGGTGGCATCGGCAGGCGCGTGGGGGCCACGCCAGGATATTTGCCAGGGAGGCAATAAAACCTTAGGATGCCTCCAACTCGTCAAACCTCCAAGAGTGCTGATATGGCCGCCACAAAAGGGCCCCCCACCAGCGAGGCCGCGCCGCGCAAGCGGGGCCGTCCGCCCAGGGTCGAATCGCCGATCAATGACCAGGCTACGCTCAGCCGCGCAACCATCATTGCGCGCGCGATTGCGCTTGCGCGCGAGACATCCCTGGATCAGATTTCGATGGTGCAACTCGCCAAGGACTTTGGCGTGGCGCCGGGGCTGATTCACTACTACCTGGGCGGGAGGGACAAGCTCATCTCGGGTGTGCTCAACAACTACTACCGCGAACGGCTCGTCAGGATGCCGGCGTTGACGGGCGACTGGCGGGCCGATGTCGAGACGATCGCGCGCGTCAGTCTCGCCTTCGCGGTTGAGAACCCTGGCGTGAGTACCTACGTCGCCTCGCACAACCGATTTCGCCTGTTCCAGGATGTCGAACCTGGCGAAACCGATTTCGGCGCGGCGTTCTTCAATCATGCGACAACGGCTTTCATGCAGGGTGGGTTTTCGGCCAAGCAGGTTGCCCTGGCCTATCACTTGCTTGCCCAGTTCCTGGTGGCAAGCAGCCGGGCCGAGGCGGCAAAGCAACTGCCTGTCTACCACCGCGACTTCATCCTTAGCCGTCTAGAGGCCATGCCTGCGGCGCAATACCCGGGCGCGCGCTACGTCAGTGAAGCGTTTTCCAGTTTGGACACGGAACTCGCGTTTGAAACCGGGCTTCAGATCCTGCTTGATGGGATCGCGAATTGGACAGGGAAGCCTGACGCCAAGGCTGCGCCCAAGCGCAAACCGCGCACCAGCAAGACGCCCTGAACCGGCCCGCAGGCGCGCGAGTCGTGCCGTGGTGTAAACCCTTATTTAACAGTCTATCAATTAAATTTATATTTAATTGATAGACTGTTAATAAGCTGCGCGCGAGGCAACTGCCGCGATGACGCCGCATAAGGAGACATCATGAGGCTTCATCAATGGTTGCTGGGAATGGCCGTGGCCGTGAGCTGCACGGCGTCGGTAGCGGCGCAGGTATCAAAATTTCCGGACAAGCCGGTCAGATTCATCGCACCGACCGCCGCAGGCAGCGCGCCGGACATCATTACTCGATTGATCGCCAACAAGCTGGGGCAGCGATGGGGGCAGCCCGTCATCGTCGAGAACCGGCCCGGCGGCAACGGGATCATCGGCATGAACGCGCTGACCCGAGCCGATTCGGACGGCTATACGCTGGCCATGTTCCATGCCGCGGCGGCGGTCACCACGCCATTTCTGTATCAGGCGGCGAAGTTCGATATCGAGCGCGATACCGATGTGGTGGCAACACTGGCTTATACGCCCATGATGCTGGTCACGACACCTGAGTCTCCCTATCGCACGGTCTCGGATCTTGTGGCGGCGGCAAAAGGGGGAGAAAGCTCGGATTTGGTGATCGGAAGTCCCACCCGAGGATCGATTCCGAGCCTGTCCGTGTATCTGATGGGGCAACTCAGTGAGCGCGATTTCCGGCAAGTCAGTTTCAGCGGCACGTCGCAGGCATTGCAGACGTTGATCAAAGGCGATATCCCGGTTTACATCGACGGCGTGGCTCCGCTTGTGCCACTGGTGCGGGCCGGCAAGCTGATTCCGATCGCGATGAGCGCGGATCAGACATTGCCCGGTTTTGAGAATATCCCGCTGATCAAGTCCACGTTGCCTGGCATGGTGACGTCAGGCTGGTTTGCCGTGTTTGCCCCGAAGGGAACGCCATCAGCCGTGTTGGAGTCGCTGAATATCGCGATCAACGATGTGCTGCGCGAGGCTGAAGTGCAAGGGCGTCTGGCGGAAATCGGGACTTTCCCAATGATCAAGAGCCGGCCTGATGCCGGGTCTTTTGTTCACGAGGAAAAAGCCAAGTGGGGAGGGGTCATTGCGAAGGCGCAAGTGAAGGCCGAGTAGAGGGGCCTCTTGCGCCTTAATGGCGCCGTGCCACGGGGCCGGCAAGGCGCCGAGCCCGTGGCACGTTGAAAGCGTTAGACGCCGACGATGGAGACAGCCTTCGTCACCAAGTAGGATTCGAGCGCTTCCGGTCCACCTTCCGAGCCATAGCCGGAATCCTTCACGCCACCGAACGGGAGTTCAGCGGAAGGCGTGGCGGGTTGGTTGACCCACAACATGCCGACCTCAAGCCGGCGGGACAACTCGTGCGCGGTCTTGATCGACCGCGTGAAGGCGTAGGCGGACAAGCCGAACGGCAGGCGGTTCGCTTCACGAATGGCTTCGTCCAGGGTTTCAAAGCTGCGGATCGCGGCGACCGGGCCGAAGGGTTCTTCGTTGAAGATGTCAGCGTCAAGCGGCACGTCGGTCAGGATCGTGGGCGCGAAGAAATTGCCGGCGCCGCCGACTCGTTCGCCACCCGTCGCAACGCGCGCGCCCTTTTCCCTGGCATTCTTGACGATCTTGTCCATGGCCGTCAGGCGGCGGTCGTTGGCCAGCGGGCCAAGCGTGGTGCCTTCGGTCAGGCCGTCACCCAGCTTGAGTTTTTCAGCGTGGGCGATGAAGGCTTGCTCGAATGCGGCCTTGACGTCCTTATGCACCAGGAAGCGCGTCGGCGAAATGCAGACCTGGCCCGCGTTGCGGAACTTCGCGCCGCCAGCGGCCTTGACTGCCAATGCCACATCGGCGTCCTCGGCGACGATCACCGGGGCGTGGCCGCCCAGTTCCATCGTGACGCGCTTCATGTGCAGGCCTGCCAGCGCCGCGAGTTCCTTGCCCACCGGCGTGGAGCCGGTAAACGTGACCTTGCGGATGATCGGATGCGGAATCAGGTAGCTGGAAATCTCGGCGGGCGACCCAAAGACCAAGCCCACGACGCCCTTGGGGATGCCGGCGTCGACAAAGCAATTGAGCAGGGCGGCGGGGGATGCCGGGGTTTCTTCGGGGGCTTTCACCAGGAACGAGCAGCCCGTGGCCAGCGCGGCGCCAAGCTTGCGCACGATCTGGTTGACGGGGAAATTCCACGGGGTGAACGCCGCGACCGGGCCGACGGGTTCCTTGATGACCAGTTGCTGCGCCGCCGGATTGCGCGACGGCACGATACGGCCATAGACGCGCAGCCCTTCGTTGGCGAACCAGTCGATGATCTCGGCGCCGGCAAGCACTTCACCGCGGGCTTCGACCAGCGGCTTGCCTTGCTCCTGGGTCAGCAGGCGCGCTACCGAGTCGGCGCGTTCGCGCAAAAGGGCGGCGGCCTTGCGCATGATGCCGCAACGTTCATGGGCGGACATGTCGCGCCAGGTCTCGAACCCGCGTTGCGCCGCTGCCAGGGCCAGATCCAGATCTTCGCGCTTGGCGCTGGCAACCTGGCCAATTTTCTTGCCGGTGGCAGGGTTCACTACGTCAATGCGCGCGCCGCCTTTCGCTTCGCGCCATTCATTATCGATAAGCAGGAGAGTGTCGGGGTAATCGGTCATGGGGGTTCCGTGAGTGCTGGGGTTGACGGCCTGTCAAGGATGTCCGAGCCAAGGAGCAGACCCATGAACCATGCACTGGCGGATTAGGCTTAGGGGCTTCGACAACCCCGGGCCTGGACATGGGCGCTCATCGCAAGAATCCGCGGAAACTGCTTCCTGGATTCATGTGGAAACAATGACTCTACGCCAAAAGTCTTGATGAATCCACCGCCCGGGGGCGGGTTGCGTGTCAGGGCCAGATCCGCTGCGGGGGTTCAGGATGCCGTAGGGTCCACCGCGCCCACCGGCATCAGGCCATGCGTTCCAGCAGGCGAGGGACCGAAGACGTCAACAGCGCCAGGCCGGAGGCCGTGAGCAGGCCCAGAACGATCTGCCGGAAACGCGCCTCGCTGATGCCGATGTAGAGTCTGGCGCCCAGCAGCGTGGGCACCAGCATCGCCGGCGCCACGATGGCGAATAGCGGCAGCATGTCGCGCGTGACGATGCCGGTGGACAGATACGTCCCCATCGTCACCAGCAGCACGGAAAGATTGAAATTCTGGATGACGGCGCGCTGCGCGTCCTTCTCGAAACCGCGCAAGGTGCACCAGAGCGTCGGTAGCGTGCCGGAGAAACCGCCGATTCCTCCAAGCACACCGCCCGCCAATCCGACCGTTCCGTCGGCCAGGCGGCCACCGGCCGTGATCTTGGGCAAGCGCTTGGCCAACAACATGGCTGGGCACCAGACGATCAGCAGGGAACCTAGAAGGGCCTTGAACCAATCCATGTCCAAATGCGGTAACAGCATGACCCCGATCGGGATGCCGACCAGCCCACCTAGTACGAAAGGCAGCAATTGCTTCAAGTCGAAGCCGCGCCGTACCGTGATGGCCGCCAGTATCTGCCCCACCAGCGCGCCGAATACCGCCAGCGTTGCGGCTACTCGCGGCTCCAACGCCCAGGCCCAGAACGACATGGCCACCAGCCCGAAGGCGAAACCGGACAAGCCCTGTACAAAACCCGCAACCACCGCACCCAGCGCCACCACCAGATAAACCGAATCCACCGTCATCCTCCTGTTCTTGTTGTGACCTCGCGCTGCTTGGGCGTAGGGCTGCGGGGATTGTGGACGATGTTGAACGGCGGAAAATCGTATTTCCGGATGGCCTGATACTGGATGTCTTATGGGGACTTGCGGGTGCAAGTGCGGGCGCACACGCCAGGAAGCCGACTCGAACAGCAGTGGACAGGCTGCGGGTTCAAGGGTTGCAGAATCTGCGTATCGCCGATGCGTCGGTCATGCCGTCAATGGTGTCGGGAAACATCCAGGCGGCCGTCATGATAGTGGCTGAAAAAGCGGCTGATTTGATACTGGCAGAGGTAGCATCCGCACCTTGATCCACGGTGCATGGTTCGGGCTATCGATCAGGTATATTGGCGCACCCATGCTTCTACGCGCACCACTTGAACAGGACCACAGCCGATGAATCTGCAAGAATATCAAGTGGCTCTTCGGCGCGTGCTCGACGGACATTCCGTCAAGGCGCAGGAAAGCCTCACGGCGCTGATCAAGGCGTTGCCTGAAAAGGCCCGCGAAATTCGCGTCGGCATCTTTCCGGACCAGGACGGCGAAGGCACGTTTTCGGTCGTGATCAGCCTTGAAGGCCCTGACCTGTATGTGCTGAACAAGGCAGTGGATGCGCATAGAACCTTGTTCGACGTCCGGCATACCTCAACCGGGGTAAGCCCCGCGGTGCCGATGTTCGGCGCGGCCAGCGCTGGCTTTGTCGTGCAGGACGCCATCGTCGATACGGCTGCGGACTGGGTCGAAGCACTATGGGAAAGCGTTGGCCGTGGCCAGTCACCGTTGCCGGGACTGATTTATGGCGATGACGACGCGGGCACGACGATGCCGCGCGCATTGCCAACTTGAACCTGCGGACGGCCAACGGGCGTGGATAGTCGCATTCATTCTTAGCGCCGCCCCTGACTCCGTGTCCTGCGCTCCTTGCATCAGGAGAGGGGTGTTACGGGTCGTTCATGCTGCTTGGACGTCGTGGCCGGCACGGCGTTGGTGCAATGCCTGCCCATTCCAGGGGGTAGAGTAAACTTCGCCCCCCATGCGCTTCTCCGACTTCGACCAACGCCTCGCCGCTTTCGGCGCCTTGCCCGTCCATCGTGGCCGGGTCGTGCGCGCCTGGCTCCAAGGGCAGGCGCTAGACATCGGCACGCGACGGCGGAGCTCCGAGCACTTTCTGCCTCTCGCGCTGCGCGACGCCGTGCCCGCCTTGACGGCAGAACTGGACGGCCTCGCCCGCGTCCGCTCCGAACACGCCGGCAATGACGGCTCGCGCTTGCTCGTCGAGCTCGCCGACGGGCAGATGGTGGAAAGCGTGCTGTTGCCGCGCGATGGACTCTGCGTCTCCACCCAGGTCGGCTGCGCGGTCGGCTGCCGCTTCTGCATGACCGGCAAGAGCGGCCTGATCCGCCAGGTCACGAGCATGGAAATCCTTGCCCAGGTCGTGCTGGCGCGGCGTCTGCGCGCGGTGAAGAAAGTCGTCTTCATGGGCATGGGCGAACCGGCGCACAACCTCGATAACGTGCTCGAAGCCATCGACCTGCTCGGCACCGAAGGCAATATCGGCCACAAGAATCTCGTGTTCTCCACCGTGGGCGACCTGCGCGTGTTCGAAGCCCTGCCGCAACAACGCATCAAGCCCGCATTGGCGCTGTCGCTGCACACGACCAAAGCCGAACTGCGCGAACACCTGCTGCCGCGCGCGCCGAAAATTTCGCCGGAAGAACTAATCGAACTTGGCGAGCGATACGCTCGCGATACCGACTATCCGATCCAGTATCAATGGACGCTGCTCAAGGGCATCAACGACGGCAACGACGAACTCGATTCAGTCGTGCGTCTGCTCAAGGGCAAGTACGGCGTGCTCAACGTCATTCCCTTCAATAGTCTCGAAGGGGACGACTACCAGCGCCCCGATTCCGAGCGCATCCGCGAGATTGTCCGCTATCTGCACAGCCGTGGCGTGCTGACCAAGGTGAGAAATAGCGCAGGGCAGGATGTGGACGGCGGCTGTGGCCAGTTGCGCGCTCGCGCCGTTGGCGCGGAGCAGGTGGTCGAACTGCGCCGCAGGTAAATAAGGGGTCAGACTGCAATATCGCGGAACACATCAACCGGGCTGAGCCCGGCGATGCCGCGCGGATTGCTACCTTAAGCCCGCTTGCGGTCTACCGAGGTGGATAAACGCATTCACTCTTGGCGCTGCCCCCTGACACCGTGTCCTACGCTCCTTGCTTTAGGAGAGGGACATTACCGGTCGTTCATTCTGCTTGGGCGTCGTGGGTGGCGCGGCGTTGGTGCAGTGCCTGCCCGCATTGCCGGGCTTCTTGCCTCTGTCGATGGTGGCGGGACTAGGTGGGCTGGCCTTGTTCTTCTGCGTGCGCGGGCGTCATGACGTCGTTCGTTTGGTCGCCGCCTTGATTCTGGGGGTGTGCGCCGGGGCGCTCAACGCCAGCGTGCAAGCCCATTTCCGGTTGGACGACGCATTGGCGGATCTGCATCAGGATCAGGTGTCGCGCCTGATGGTGCGCGTGGCGGAATTGCCGGATGGCGATGATCAGCATCAGCGTTTTGTGGCCGAACTGGCGGAGCCCTCTCGGCCGGGCATTCCTTCACGCATCCTGGTGACATGGCAGGCGCCGCCGGGGGGCAAAGCGGGAAGCCGGCAACCCGTGCCTGCGCTGCTGCCCGGTCAAGTCTGGCGCATGGCGTTGGTGTTGCGGCGTCCGCATGGCGTGTTGAACCCGGCGGGGCCAGATGCCGAGGCGCGGATGTTCGCACGGGGGTTGCGTGCCGTGGGCACGGTGCGCGGGCAGCCGCGTTTGCTGGACGATCAGCCTTGGGCGTCGCCGGGCGTTGCCATTGAACGCGCCCGCCATCATGTGCGGGAGGGATTGCGAGCCGCGTTGGGGGACCATCGCTACGCGCCCGTGTTGATTGCCTTGGCGATTGGGGATCAGGCGGGTGTGGCGCGGGAAGACTGGCGCATTTTCAACCGTAGCGGCATCACGCATCTGGTGTCGATCAGCGGCATGCATGTCACGTCGATCGCGGGGATTGCGGGCGTGTTGCTGGCGGCGTGTTGGCGCCGGGCGCGGTGGCGCGGTGTGGGGCTGGCCGAGATTGTGCCGTCGCGTATCGCGGGCGGTGCGGCGGCAGCCTTCGTGGCGCTGGGGTATTGCCTGCTGGCGGGGTGGGGTGTGCCGGCGCGGCGCACGTTCTTCATGTTGTCGGTGGTGTTGGCGGCAGCGATGTCGCGTTTGCCGTTGACGGCGGGGCGGGTGCTGGCGTGCGCGGCGGCGGGAGTGGTGGCGCTGGATCCGTGGGCGCCGATGTCACCGGGGTTCTGGTTGTCGTTTGGTGCGGTGGCGATTCTATTGCGCATTGCCGATACGCCGTTCGATGCGGACGCGGGCTGGAGCCGGCGCTGGAGGGCCAGGTTGGGGCAGGCAACCCGCTTGCAACTGCTGGTGACCTTGGGGCTGACGCCGTTGCTGGCGTTTCTGGTGTATCAGGTGTCCGTGGGCTCGCCCTTGGCCAATGCGGTGGCGATTCCGTCGGTGACGTTTGTGGTGACGCCGTTGGCGTTGTTGTGCGCGGCGCTGTCCGTCTTGCCCGGCGGACAGGACGCGGCTGCTTGGGCAGGGCAGTTGGGGTTGGCTGCGTTTGACTACACGATGATGCCGGTGGCTTGGGTTGGCAATGCCGCCTGGGCCAGCATCTCGGTGGCGGCCGCGCCGTGGCCGTGGCTGCTGTTGGCGGTGGCGGGGATGGTTTGGGCGTTGCAGACGCGGGGCTGGCCCGCCCGGCATCTGGGGTGGGCGTGCATGTTGCCGTTGCTCTGTTGGCGGCCAGATCCACCCGTGCCCGGTCATTGGCGCATCAGCGCCTTGGATGTGGGGCAGGGCAGCGCCATTCTGGTGGAAACGGCCACTCAGACCCTGCTGTTTGATGCCGGTCCACGCCATTACGGCGGCAGCGACGCGGGTGAGCGCGTGGTGGCGCCGTTCTTGCAAGCGCGCGGCATCCGGGCGCTGGACGTGCTGGTGCTGTCGCATGCCGATCAGGACCACGTGGGCGGCACGCGCGCGGTGCTGGCGGCGGTGCCGGTGCGGCGCAGTTATGCCTCGTTTGAGGTGGCGGCGTTTGTGCGGCGGGATGCGCGGCTATGGCCGGATGCGGGTCGAGCCTTGCCGGGGGCGACGCCCGTTTTGCCGGACGAGATGCGGCGTTGCCAGCGGGGCGACTCCTGGGAAGTGGATGGCGTCGCGTTCACGTTCCTGCATCCAGCCAGGGGCGGAAGCGGGGCGGCGGAAGACCGCAATGCCGATAGCTGCGTGTTGCGTGTGGCTGGGGCCAGCCATTCCCTGCTGCTGACGGGCGACATTGGTGTGGCGCAAGAGCGTGATCTGGTGGCGCGAGGCTTGCCTGCGACTGACGTGGTGATGGCGTCGCACCATGGATCTGCGTCGTCTTCAGGGCGGGATTGGGTGGCAGCGGTGCAGGCTGGTCACGCCATCGCGCAGGCGGGGCATTTGAATCGGTTTCGGCATCCCGCACCCGTGGTGCAACGGCGCTGGTTGCGCGCGGGGGCAACGTTCTGGCGCAGCGACCGGGATGGGGCGGTGATGGCGGAATCGTCCGAGCAGGGGCTTGGTGTTTGGGCGCAGCGCGAACGCGCGGCAAGGTATTGGCACGGACGATAGGGCGTATGGCTTGACCGATCCCCAGCGGTCAAACCGTGCCCGTCGCCAGATCATCGAAAAGGCGGTCGCCGCCCATCTGGCCGCCTTTGAGCATCAGTTCGACGCCGTCGAGTACCGGGTTGTCGCTGCGGGCAACGCTGACGGTGACGCCGGGCGCCAGCACGCAACGAAACTCCAGGCCCCACAGACCCAGCGCCAGGGTGGCCTGGCTGGAGGTGTCGCCGCCCGCGATGCCCATGCGCGATAGCCGCGTGCCCGCCTGCGCGCTGGCCGTCACGATGGCGGCAGCCAGTTGCGCGGTCGCATTCGCCGCAGCCGCGGCTTGCTGTGCGGAGACGGCTTGCGCCGGCTGGTCGGTGTGGACCAGCACGTTGCGCCCTTGGGCCAGCAGGGCGGCGGCCTGCTGGACTTGCCGCGCGGCGTAGTCCGGGTTGTCCAGCAACTGCTGAACGTGCAGCGGCTGGCGTGCGTATTGCTGGCATGCAGAGATCTGCCGCGCCGTGACGGGTGACAGGCTGCCGGCCACGACCAGGACCGGACCCGTCGCAGGGGGCAAGGGAGCGGTGGGCGAGGGTTCGCGGCCGGGCGCCTGGGCGCGGGCCAGCGCCTGCTGCACGCTGCTGGGGCCAACCGCCAGTAGCGGCACGCAGGCGGCCGCGCGCCAGATCAGGCGGCCGATGACGGCCAATTGCTCGTCGTCGGTCAAGTCGAACAGCACGGGGCCATCCGAGGTGTCGATGATGCCGTCGATCCAGTCTTCCATGGCGGGCGCGTCAGCGGGTTGCCGCAGGCGGGGATAGGCGGTGTGCGGTACCGAGCGGATATCCACCAGCCCCTGTGCCGCCAGATGCCGGCGCAGGTCGGCTTCATGCATGGGGGTGACCGGGTGCTGGCTCATGACCGGATGCCGGTCGATGCGATGGATCTCGGGTGCGGTACCGGCGCGGGCGAACAGGTTGGCAAAGCTGCAATAGCGGCCGATGCTGGGTTGCCCGCCGACGATGGGCACCAACGGATTGGGCATGTGGCGGCGCAGTTCGCGAACGGCCACGCCGATGCTGCCGACGTGCGGCGCGCTGTCAAAGGTGGAGCAGCATTTGTAGTGCAGCACCCGCGCGCCGGTGCCAGCCATGAAATGGCCGACGGCGCGCAGTTCTGTTTCCATCTGGTCCGGCGTCATGGCGCGCGCGGCGCCCGCGATGCCCAGGGCGTCCAGCGGGCCCGCGCGGCGCAGCTGTTCGGGCGTGGGCACGCCCAGGAACAGCAAGCCGCGCAGGCCGGCGCGGGCGACTTCCGCCAGTGTGTCAGTGGCGCCGGTGAAGTCGTCGCCGTACCAGCAGACGCGCGGTGCGCTGATGCTGCCTTCGGCGGGAGTCATGCGCGGCTGCCGAAGAACGCCAGGGCGCGTTGCAGTTCGGGCGCGTGGCGCGCGAAGTCCTCCAGAGACTGGCCTTCGCGCACGCACGCCCAGGCTTGGCGGATGCTCTGCACGCCCGCCGCGGGTCCATCCGGGTGGGCCAGGATGCCGCCGCCGGACATGAACAAGAGGTCATCGGTGCGTACGGCGGACCAGGTGGCGGGGACGGTGCCGGCCCACTGGCCGGACGAGAACGCCGGCATGACCGGGTCGTCGATGCCCAGGGTCAGCGAGGCCAGGCAGTCGCGCGCGGAGTCGACGACTTCGCGGTCGTCTTGCGCGAATTTGCCCTGCAACCCGTGGACGTGCATGTGGTCCACGCCCGCCAGCCGCCACAGCGTCTGGTAGGCCTGAAAACCCATGCCCAGCAGCGGCGCGCGGGACAAGGCGCCGTAGCCGTTGCGGTGGCCATGCAGGGCCAGCGGCGTGCTGCGGCGCAGGGTTTGAATGGCCGAGAATCCGCACCAGTTCAGGCTGGCCATGACGCAGGTGCCTTCTTCGCGTTCAATCATGTCGGCGTGGTGGCGCATGGCGTCGGTCTCGTCGCTGATGTTGAAGGCCACCATGACTTGCCGGCCCGTGCGCTCGCGATGCGCCCGCACCACCGCCATCACGGCCGCAACGCGCTGCGCCAGCGGGGCGTGGGTGGGATTGGCACAGACCTCGTCGTCCTTGATGAAGTCCACGCCCGCTGCGCACAACTGCGCCACCAGGTGTGCGGTTTGCTCGGGCGACAGTCCGACGTTCGGCTTGATGATGGTGCCCACCAGAGGCCCCGACGCCACGCCGGTCAGTTCCCGCGTTCCGGAGATGCCGACCCGTGGCATCTCGAATTGGGCGCGGTAGTTGGCGGGCAGTTCCATGCTTTCCAGGCGCAAGCCGGTGACTTCGCCCAGGTCATACAGATTGCCGCCCACCGTGGCTGCCAGCGTCGCCAGGTTGGCGCCCACGTTGGCGACGGGGAAGGCGATGCGGATGCGGGCGCGGTGATACTGGCGCGGCATGCCGCCGGCCTGCCGCGCCAGCCAGGCGTTGGGCAAGCTGGGTACGTCCACCGTGTCCAGAAGCTCGACGGATTCGACGCGGGCGCGAGCACGGGCGCGCAGCTCGTCGGTTTCACCCTGCACGCGCGTGAAGGTGCCGCAGGACTGTTCGCCGGCCATGACCTCTGCGACCCGGGCGGGGTCCATCGGCGTTTCGATCAGGTAGGTGGCGCTAAACGATTGTGCATTCATGGTGGCGGCTGACGGCGATGTGGTGGCAAGGGGCTTCAGAGGCGATTCAGGTCGGGGAACGGGCGCACGGGATCCTTGCCGTCCCAGTCGGTGGCGCTATTGCGGATCAAGTCGAACAGGCGACCCTTGGGGCCGGCCACTTCCGACAGTTCGATGACGGTGCCGGGGTGGTATTCGGTGTCGAAGTAGATGAAGCGGCCTTTTTCACCGACTTCGCCGCTCATCTTGGGCTTGAAGCCTTGGGCTAGCAGGCGCTCCAGATCGGCGTCATAGCTTTCGGTCCAGTAGGCCACGTGTTGCAGGCCGGTGCGGCCGGCTTGCAGGAAGTCGCGATACATGGACGGCACGTCGTTGCGGGTCTGGATCAGTTCAACCTGCACGAATCCCGAGTTGGCCAGCGCCACCGAGTTGTGCGGCTCGTGAGCGACGCCGTCGTACTGGTAATTCACGATCGGCACACGCGGGTTGTAGTACCACGGCCCCACGCCCAGCGTGGTGCTCCAGTAGTCCATGGCGGCTTCGATGTCATGCACCACATAACCGAGTTGGCGGATTTCGCCCAGGAAACGACTCATGATGGATCTTTATAAAAGGAGGCTAAGTAGACGAAAGGGGGGCGGCCGGCGTCAGCATCCGGCCGCGTCGCGTCATAGGAAACCGATCGAGAACCAGGGGAACGCGGCCACGATGACCAGGCCCACCAGCAGCGCGACGATGTAGCCCCAGATCGGGCCGATGCCCTCGTTGGGGTCGACGCGGCTGATGGCGCAGGCGCCGTAATACCCCACGCCGAAGGGCGGCGCGAACAGGCCAATGCCCATGGCGAAGATCACGACCATCGCGTAGTGCACTTCATGCACGCCTGCCTGCACCGCGATCGGGAACAACAGTGGCCCGAACAGCACGATGGCGGGGATGCCTTCCAGCACGCTGCCCAGGATGATGAACGCCACGATGGATACGGCCAGGAAACCGTAGCTGCCGCCGGGCATGCCTGCCATCAGGCGGGCCAGATCGCCCGAGAACCCCGACTGCGTCAGCGCCCAGGCCATGGCCGTGGCGCAGCCCACGATCAACATGATGGCGCCCGACAGCGAGGCCGTTTCGATCAGCATGGGCCGCAACCGCGCCCAGTTGAAACGCCGGTAGATCAGCAGGCCGATCAGCACGGAATACACGATGCCGATGGTGGAGACCTCGGTGGCCGTGGCTACGCCTTCCACCACGGCGGCGCGGATCACGAAGGGCAGGGCAACGGCCGGCAGGGCAATCACGAAGAAGCGGCCGATTTCCTTTGCGCTGAAACGTTGCGCCAGGCTCAGGTCTTCCTTGCGGTAGCGCCACCACACGACCGAGCACAGCGCCAGGCCCAACACCACCGCGGGCAGCAGGCCACCCGTGAACAGAGCGGCGATGGAGACGCCCGTCACCGAACCAATGGTGATCAGCACGATGGACGGCGGGATGGTTTCGGTTTGCGCGCCGGTGGCCGACAGCAGCGCCACCAGGTCGCCGGGCTTGGCGCCGCGCTTCTGCATTTCAGGGAACAGCACGGGCGCAATGGCCGCCATGTCGGCGATTTTCGACCCGGAAATGCCCGACACCAGATACATGGCGCCGATCAGCACGTAGGACAGGCCGCCGCGCACATGCCCCAGCAGACTGGCCAGGAACTGGATCATGGCGCGCGCCATGCCGGTCATTTCAATCAGCGATCCCAGGAAGATGAACAGCGGCACCGCCAGCAGCATCAGATGCGACATGCCTTCGTCCAGCCGGCCAACCATCACTTCCATCGGCGTGTTGGTGGTCAACGCCAGATAGGAGAAGGTCGCCAGCGCGAACGAGAACGCAATCGGCACGCCGGAGAACACGGTGGCGGCCACGATTCCCACGAAGAAGATCACCAGGTTCAGCTTGCCCAGCCCCTTGAACAGCGGTTGCGCCAGCCAGAACAGGACGACGACCACGGCCACGCCAACCAGCGCCAGCAAGACTTGCCGCAGCGGTTGCGTGCGCAGCAGGCGCAACACGGCCACCACGGCCATCAGGCCCATGCCGACCGGAATGGCCGCTGCACGCCACGCATTGCTGAGTTCCAGCGCGGGCGTGATGATGAAGTGTTCTTCGTGGGCGTACTCGATGGCCGGCGCCAGGATCAGCAGCAGGAAGGCTAGTGACGCGGCCAGCGCCGCGGTTTCAAGCTGCGCGCGGCGAGCCGGGCTGACGTTGTTGACCAGCGCCGTCATGCGCATGTGTTCGCCGCGCCGCAAGGCGACGACGGCCCCCAGCATGGACAGCCACAGGAACAGAATGGACGCGAGTTCGTCGGACCAGACCAGGGGGCTGTGAAACGCATAGCGCGCCACCACCCCGGCGAACAGCACGATGATCTCGATCAGCACGATGGCGGCGGCAACATGCTCGACGATGCCGCCCAGCACGCCATCCAGCGCGTTGGCGGCCCGGCGCAGGGGATTGGCCGGTAGCGCCGGCGCCGCGGCGTGGGAAGCGGACAAGGAAGACATGGCGCGACCTCAGGCCAGCTTGCCGACGCTTTGTTCCAGCAGCGACCAGGCTTCGTTGCCGAAGCGGCCTTGCCATTCCTTGTAGAAGCCCGCGCTGCGCAGCTGCTCGCGGAAACTGTCAGGGGACGGCTGGTTGAATTGCAGGCCCTTGGCTTCCAGGTCGGACTGTACCGAGGCGTTCAGCTTCTTGATGTCTTCACGCTGCGCCAGGCCGGCTTCATTGATGCCGCGCGCGACGATCGTCCTCAGGTCTTCCGGCAGGCCTTCCCACATGCGGCCGTTGGCAATGAACCAGTAACCATCCCAGATGTGATTGGTCAGCGAGCAATATTTCTGCACTTCATACAGCTTGGCGACCTGAATGATGGGCAACGGGTTTTCCTGGGCGTCCACCACCTTGGTCTGCAAGGAGGAATAGACTTCGCTGAATTGCAAGCTGGCGGGCGCGGCGCCCAAGCCCTTGAACATGGAGATCGGCAGGGAGCTCACCGGCACGCGGATCTTCAAGCCGTTCATGTCGGACGCAGAGGCCACGGGCGCCTTGCTGCTGGTGGTTTGGCGGAAGCCGTTGTCCCACATCTTTTCAAAGGCGTAGAGCTTGCGTTGCGCGATGGCAGCACGCACGTGCGCGCCCAGCGCCCCATCCATGGCGCCCCACACCTGGTTGTAATCCTTGAACGCGAAGCCGACCGCGTTGATGGCGGCTACCGGCACCAGCGTGGCGATCACCAGCGCGGAAGGCGTGAAGAAGTCGATACCGCCCGAGCGCACTTGCGCCAGCATGTCGGTGTCGCCGCCCAATTGGTTGTTCGGGAAAATCTTGATGTCCACCCGGCCGTTGCTTTCCTTCAGGATGCGTTCGGCGGCTTCTTGTGCGCGGATGTTCAACGGATGGGTGACCGGCAAGTTGTTGCCGTACTTCAACGAGAAATCGGCCGCGCGGGCGATCAGCGGGAAGCCCGTGGTCAGGGCAACGGCGGGCACCGCGCAAAGGCGGCGCAAGGCACTGCGGCGTGTCAGCAGCTTCATGGTTGTCTCCATAATCGTAGTTATGATGTTTTTTGATGTGCCACAAAACGCCAATACCATGCGGCAGAGTGGACAATAGTGAATAGGCAGTATCATCGTCAAACCTCATTCGTGATGGTTTTTGATGTGACCAAGCCTCCCTCCGAACGCAAGCTTGCCCGCCTGGCCGACGTGGCCGCACGCGCTGGCGTGTCCACCGCCACGGCCGACCGCGTGCTGAATCGCCGGCCGGGGGTGCGGGCCAATACCGCGCAAAAGGTCTTCAAGGCCGCCATCGAACTGGACTATCTGCCGGAACAGGAATTGAGCGCCGCGCTTCCGGCCGAGCCGATGCGGCTGGTGTTCCTGCTGCCGCGCGGCAGCAACCGCTACCTGCGCATGCTGGGCGACACCGTTAGCTACGCGCACGAGCACTTCGCGCCGCTGAACGCCAAGTGCCAGATCGAATATGTGGAAAGCTTCAACCCCGACGCGCTGGCGCAGGCGCTGGCCAAGCACGGCAAGCGGGCCGACGGCATTGCCTTCATGGCGCTGGAACACCCGGTGGTGCGTGAAGCCGTCAATACGCTGGCGCAGCAGGGCGTGCCGGCGGTGACACTGATTTCCGACCTGGCCAACAGCGCGCGCGTGGCTTACGTGGGGCTGGACAACCGCGCCGCCGGCCGCACCGCCGGCTATCTGATTGCGCGCTTCATTGGCTCGCGCGCCGCGCATGTGGCGCTGATTGCCGGCTCACGCCATTACCGAGCCCACGAGGAACGCGAAAGCGGCTTCTTGCAGCTGTACGCCGAACAGTTTCAGGCGATGCAGGTGGTGGACCTGCGCGAAGGTTATGACGATGCCCAGCGCAACTATGAGCAAACCCGCCAATTGCTGGAGCAATATCCCAACCTGGCGGGCATCTACAACATCGGCGGGGCGTCCGATGGCGTGGCCCGGGCGCTGAAGGAAGCGGGCCAGCAGCATCGCGTGGTTTTCATCGGGCACGGCCTGACGCCCGACACCCGGTCCTTGCTGATCGACGGCACGATGGATGCCGTCATTACTCAAAGTCCGATGGAAGCGCTGATGAGCTGCGTGCGCATCTTCTGTAACCTGCGCGATAAACGCAGCCCGATGACAGGTGTTGAGTTGGCACGCAGCCAGGTGATTTTTCGCGAGAACCTGCCTTGACCCAGGTCGCCGCACCGTGTTGTCCACCGTCTTGTCATTTGAGGCTTGCATATTAACTGCCTAGGCAGTTAATATTTGCTCGTCGTCCCCCAACGCCATTGCGAGACCTCTCATGCCGCCCGCCAACCCCACCATGCTGGACCGCTTTCATACCGGTGAACTCGGCTTCATGGTGACGTCCGTGCGCAACAGCATTCACGATGCGCTGGAACGTGAACTGGCGCCCTACGAACTCACCACGCCGCAGTATGTGGTGCTGAATTGCCTGGCGAAGGGATGGGGTCGCACGCTTAGCGACTTTTGCCGGGTGCTGGCGTATGACTCCGGCGCGATGACCCGGCTGCTGGACCGCATCGTGGCCAAGGGTTTCATCCGGCGGGTGGAAAACGAATCTGATCGGCGCAGTTACCTGATTGAACTGACCGAATCAGGCCAGGCGATGCTGCCCCAGGCGCTAGCCGCGACCGAGGTCGCCATGGGGCGCTTGCTGGCTGGTTTTTCGGAAGATGACGCGGACACGCTGCACAAGTTGTTGTCGCGCTTGCTGGTCAACGCCGTCGCGGACTGAATTCAACCGTCCGCTTTTTTTTGCTTGATTACCTGCCTAGGCATATACAGCCTGGGCTTAAAAATGGAAATCTCCAACGTGCCAGCCGCTCAACACCTCATGCCGCCCAAGATTCCGCCCGCTTTGCTGATGACGATAGGCTCGCTGACCTTCATCGATTTCCTGCAAAACGGGATGGTCGGGTTTGCTGCCGCGCCCATCATGGGTGAGATCGGCGCCAGCCCCGAGGAATACACCACCGTTGCGGTCATCTACGCCTGCGTCGCCGTGGTGATGATTGCGCTGCAAGGCTGGCTGGTGCACCACTTGGGCATGCGCCGCTACCTGTTGGCGTCGTTGGGCGCGGCGGCCGCGGGCGCGGTGATGTGCGCGCTGTCGCTGGGCGAGGCGGGTTTTCTGTTGGGCCGGGTGCTGATGGCGACCGGGTGCGCGGCGATGCTGACGTCATCGCGTCTGACGGTGAACCTGATCCCGCCTGGTCCCGCGCGGTTTCAGGGGATCAAAGCGTTGGCGATAGGGCTGTGCACCGGCACCGCGCTGGCGCCTTGGCTGGCGTCGCTGGCGGTTGATCACGACGGCTGGCCGCTGATGTTCTGGCTGGTGGCTGGATTGTCGGTGCTGGCGATGATTCCGGTCAGCGCGTCCATGCCGGGCAAGGAAGGCGGGGCGACCGTCACTGGCCAGGCCCGGCTGGCGCCGATTGCCGCGCTGGGACTGGGCAGCTTCTTGCTCTTGCACTCGCTGCAACGCTCTTATTACGACTTCTTCAGCGACCGCCATCTGCTGCTGCTTTTCGCCGTGTCCGGCGTGGCGGCGCTGGCGTACTTCGTGCGTTCGGAAACGCGCAACGGCGCCCCGCTGCTCAGGCTGGGCGGCATGCGGGAAGTGCGCTTTCTGAGCGGCCTGGCGCTCTTCATGTTCTGCTATCTGATGCTGGGCGCCAATGGCTATCTGGTGCCGCTGATGTTGCAACGCGCGCTGGGGCTGTCCTGGGCCAATGCGGGGATGTTCTTTGCGATGGGCCTGGGGGCAGGGGTGCTGACCTTTGCGGTGATGTCGCAGTTGCTGGTCCGCTGGCCGTCACCGCGCAAGTTCTTCGTGACGGCATTCCTGTCGCTGGCGGCGTTTGGGGTGTTGATGTCGCGCCTGACGCCCGAGGCCGACCCGTGGGCCGACGTCTTGCCCGCGCTGGCCTGCTATGGCGCTTTCCTCATGATCGCGATGCCCACCACGGCGATGAACACCTTCGCCGGCCTTGCCCACGATCCTGCCGTCTTCGCCCATGCGCAGCAGGTGAAGAACATGCTGGCGCAGATCGGGCAGGCGTTGGGCATCATGATGGCGACGGTGGGCCAGCAGTGGCTGACGTCCGAACACTACAACGTGCTGCAAGCGCGCATTGCCACGGGCAATGCAAACTATGAAGCCGCGAAGGCGCACCTGAGCAGTCTCTATGCGGCGGTGGCGGACCCGGCCCAGGCGCAGCAGATGGCCATGGCGCAGATCGCGCAGATGCTGAACCAGCAGTCGGCGCTGCTGGCCAATCTGGATCACTTCCGCGTGCTGGCCGGTCTGGCGCTGGTTGGGGCAGTGGTCAGCCTGACGCAGCGGGTGTTCCGCTAGGCAGCGGCCCGCCATCCATTGCTCCATCCGTCAGGCGATTTCAACGCAGTCCCCGTTGAACCGCGCCTGCCAGGTGCGCAGCCATTGGTCCGGGTACTGCACGCAACTGCCGTCCGCCAGCCGAAAGTGCTGCTTGTAGAGCGGTGACGCCACCACCAGCTCGCCGCTGAGATGGCCGACGAGACCACGGCCGATGACGTTCGCGCCTGATTTCGGGTCGCGGTTTTCGACCGCGTACAGGCCGTCGTCTTCGGCGTTGGGCAGGTAGAACAAGGCGATCTGTTCACCGTCCACCAGGGCCACCACGCCCGAGTGAGCCACCAGATCCTGGCGCAAGCAGGCGTGGCGCCAGTGGGTGCAATCCTTGGGCGCGTTCATCAGGCGATCTCCTCGGCGATGGGGATGACGCGCGACGGCACGCGCGCCGGGGCGGGACGGGGTTGGCCCCGTTCCTGCACGAATTGGATGTCGGGGTCGCCGCTACGATCGTTCACGAAGGTGCGGAAGCGTTTGAGCTTTTCAGGGTCACCCAGGGCGTTGGCCCACTCGCATTCATAGCGGTCCACCACCTGCTGCATCTGCAAGTCCAGTTCAGCGCCCAGTCCCAGGCTATCGTTCAGCACCACGTCCTTCAGATAGTCCAGGCCGCCTTCCAGCGATTCACGCCAGACGGACGTGCGTTGCAGCTTGTCGGCGGTGCGTATGTAGAACATCAGCACGCGGTCAATGGTGCGGATCAACGCGGCATCGTCCAGGTCGGTGGCGAACAGTTCGGCGTGGCGCGGGCGCATGCCTCCGTTTCCGCACACGTAGAGGTTCCAGCCGTTTTCGGTGGCGATCACGCCGATGTCCTTGCTTTGCGCTTCAGCGCATTCGCGCGTGCAGCCCGATACCGCGAATTTCAGCTTGTGCGGGGACCGCAGGCCCTTGTAGCGGTGTTCGATGTCCAGCGCCATCTGCACGCTGTCTTGAACGCCATAGCGGCACCAGGTGCTGCCCACGCAGGACTTCACGGTGCGGGTGGACTTGCCGTAGGCGTGCCCGGTTTCAAAGCCGGCGGCGATCAATTCGGCCCAGATGTCCGGCAGTTCATGCAGCTGCGCGCCGAACAGGTCGATGCGCTGGCCGCCCGTGATCTTGGTGTAAAGCTGATACTTCTTGGCTACCGCGCCGATGGCGATCAGGCCATCGGGCGTGATCTCGCCGGCCGGGATGCGCGGCACGACCGAATAGGTGCCGTTCTTCTGCATATTGGCCATGAAGGTGTCATTGGTGTCTTGCAGCGGCACCAGGTGCGGTTCCTGGATGGGCCGGTTCCAGCACGACGCCAGGATGGACCCGACGGCTGGCTTGCAGATGTCGCAGCCTACGTGCCCGCGGCCGTGGCTGGCCAGCAGCGCCTCGAAGGTTTCGATGCCGCCCACGCGCACAATCGCGTAAAGCTCCTGGCGCGTGTAGGCGAAGTGCTCGCACAGGCTTTTATCGACGGCGACGCCGCGGCTGGCCAGTTCATGTTCCACCACCTGCTTGAGCAACCCGGCGCAGCCGCCGCAACCGGAAGCGGCCTTGGTGCAGGTTTTGACACCGGCCAGATCGGTGCAGCCGCCGTCGATGGCCGCGCTGACCGCGCCTTTGCTGACGTTGTGACAGGAGCAGATGGTGGCGGTGGCCGGCAGCGCATCCACGCCCAAAGCCGGGGCGGCCTTGCCTAGCGGCAAGATCAGGCTGGCGGGATCGGCGGGCGGCGCGATGCCGTTCTGCACGTACTGCAATAGCGTGTCGTAATAGCGGTTGTCACCCACCAGCACGGCGCCCAGGACGCGCTTGCCATCGGCGGACACCACCAGCCTGCGGTAACTGGAACCGGCTTCGTCGATGTAGCGGTAGCTGCGCGCGCCTGGCGTCGCGCCGTGGGCGTCGCCGATGGACCCTACATCCACGCCCAGCAGTTTCAGCTTCGTGGACATGTCGGCGCCGGAGAACGGCGGTTCCGGCGTGTCGCACAGGTCGGCGGCCGCGATGCGCGCCATCTGGTAGCCCGGCGCCACCAGGCCGAACACGCTGCCATTCCAGGCCGCGCATTCTCCAATGGCGTAGATATCTTCGTCGCTGCTGCGGCAGCGGTCGTCGATCGCCACGCCACCACGTTCGGCCAGCGCCAGGCTGGCCTTGCGCGCCAGCGTGACTTGCGGGCGAATGCCCGCCGAGAACACGATCAGGTCGGTCTCAAGCGGTGCGCCTTCGGCAAAGCGCATGCGATAGCGGTATTGCGTGCCGGGCTTGATGTCTTGCGTGGCGCGCGACAGATGCACGCCAACGCCCAGCGTCTCGATGCGTGCGCGTAGCGCGTTGCCGCCTTCCTCGTCCAGCTGCACCGGCATCAGGCGCGGCGCGAACTCCACCACATGCGCTTCCAGATTCAGCGACTTCAGCGCATTGGCGGCCTCCAGCCCAAGCAAGCCGCCACCCACCACCACCCCGCGCCGCGCACCGCTGGCGGCCGCACGGATCAGGTCCAGGTCGTCGATGGTTCGGTACACCAGACGCGACGCGCCTTCCGCGCCCGCGATGGGCGGCACGAAGGGATAAGAGCCGGTGGCCAGCACCAGCTTGTCGTAGGCGGTGCGGCCTTGGGCCGTCACGATCTCCCGCGCGTGGCGGTCGATTTCCAGCACCGGTTCGCCCAAATGCAGCGTCAGTCCCGCTTGCGCATAGAACGCCGCGTCGCTCATCGCCATCGACTCGGCATCGCGTCCATTCAGGTATTCGGAGAGATGCACGCGGTCATAGGCGCGGCGGGACTCTTCGCCGTAAACATGGATGCGATAGCGTTCCAGCGCCCCGCGGGCGATCAACTGTTCGACGCAATGGTGGCCCACCATGCCGTTGCCGATCACGATCAGGGTCTGCAAGGAATCGGGAGTGGCCGCTGCTTTCATGGGTATCCTCAAGTCTTGGATAGGCGATTCAAAAAGGCAAAAGGCGCCCCTGGACCTTTCGGTCGGGGCGCCTTTGCCGGGACTGCTCAAGTTGTGATGCGGGCGTCGCTGCCTGCCAGGGAAACTAAGCAAGGACCGTGCCAGAAAGCCGGGAGGGAGGCCGCACAGCGGGAATGGTTGGTCGCCTCAGAGGGAAAAGCGGCGGGTGAGCCATGAAGTGAAGGGCGGCCGCATGAAGTTGGCCGGTGCCGGGCGTGCGGCCAATGCCTCAAACTGGTGCAATGCGTTGTGCGTCGTCGCACCGTATTGGCGCGGCCCGACACCCTGCTGCTGTGACGGCCGAGTTCTGACCGCGCGCTATCGGGCGAGTGCCTTTTGCAGCCTGGCTTGCCATTGCTGGGGAGTCATGAGCGAGGCGCTGTTCCATTGGCCTTCGGCTTGAGGCCCAAGACCGTACACCGGCTCGTACATCTGCCAAACCAGCGCTTGCGGCGGATTGTCGCGAAAGCTGGCTGATTCCAGGTATTCCAGCAACACGACCCACGGGCCGACATTGCCGGATTTCCAATTCAGGGTCACGGGCCGGTCAATGCCGTTCGAAAGCTTCTGCGGAAATCCATAATAGGCCTGCACCATGCTGTGCCCGGTCACGTGGACCGGTGCCTTGCCGCTGTCCAGCAGCGGCAGCGATTCTGCGGCATAGCGCACGGTGAAGGTCTCGCGGCCAACGGCGGCGCGTTGCTCGGGTGGCAGGAACAAGTCAGCCAGATCGCCATAGCGGCGTTCCCGCTTGACGTTGCCCAACGGCATGCCAGACCCGGGTTCGCCGGCCAGTTTTGGCACCGCCTGCTTGATACGCGCTGCGATTGCCGTGGCCGTTGCGTCCGAGGCTGCCAAGGTCCAATGCTGATCGCTGCGGTAGTAGACGTCCACGCCGGAGGCGCGCAGGTCCGAGAACAAGGTCTTGGCATTCAGCGCATCGATGTTCGCCTTGCGCAACGAGCCGAGAATGGTCTCGTAGCGTTTCCGCACCGAGTCGTTTACCGTCTTGCCCGCGGGCAAGCGGTCTTCATAGAACCGCACCTTGTCGGGCAGGACCAGCAGTTCCAGATGAACGCCGCGCGCGGCCAACCGCGTCTTTGCATCGGCGATCAGCCGCGTGGAGGCATCGATGGCTTTGGCGTCCGCATCGTCCAGGCTTGCCCACGCAGGGAAAAGCCAGCCATCCTTGCCAATGATGACGATGGTGGATTCGGTCTGGGCATGGGCCGAGCCAACGGCTAGCAGCGACAGGGCAAGAGCCAACAGCCGCCTGCGCGAATGATCGGGAATTGCTAGGGAAAGGGATTTCATGACTTGATCAGAATGTCTTCTTATGTGGCGTGGGCGGAAAGCCCATTGACCGTCGAGCAAAACAATCCACGTGCAGGATATCAAACCCTGGGAATTGCAGCCGCGCGCGACCGTTCGCCAGGCGATACCCGGCCAGGGAGTAGACTGGCTGCCTCTTTATGCCTTTCGAGTGCCTATCTATGCTGGTTAAAGCTCTGCGTGTCGGTTTGGGTCAATTGATTGTGGCGGGCGATGCGCTGACGCGCCCGCGTCCGCAACAGCGTTCGGCGCAAGGCCAGGCGACGGTCAACACGGAAGCGGCCGCGCTGTCGCTCTATCAATTTCACGCTTGCCCGTTTTGCGTCAAGACCCGGCGTGCCATCCACAAGCTGAATGCCCCGATCGCGCTGCACGACGTCAAGCGCGATCCCCTGGCGCGCGAGCAACTGCTGGCGGGAGGAGGGCGGGTGAAAGTGCCTTGCCTGCGGATCGAAGAGGCGGGCGGCACACGCTGGATGTATGAATCCAGCGATATCATTGCCTACCTTGAACAGCGCTTCGCCAGCGTGACCTGAACCGGGACCCACGGCATGAAGCAAGCCTACCGATTGGCAGTGACGTTATGCGCAGCCGGCCTGTTGGCGGGCTGCGACCCCACGCTTCCTCCGCCACCAGCAGGGTCGAAGCTGACCGCCGAGACCATCGCCACCAACAATACGCCACCAGAACTGCAATTCAAGGGCACGCTGGCAGGCAAGCCGATTCACTTGTTGATGAACGAATGCAAGGTCTACAAAGTTGACCCGGCCGAAGGCGACAACGTGGCCTGGACCTTGGTATTGGAAGGCGATTTCTACCCGCTGCCGACGATCTGCATTCGCCAATCACTGACCGAGAGCAAGGGCCGCGTGACAGCCTTCATCGGCCGGCAGGCGTTTGGTGCAGGAGGATGCTGCACCGGCACTCCCGAATACCGGTCGGCCGATGGGCTGAACTGGAAACCGCACTGAATCTCTTCAGCCGCGCCGGGCGGCCTCGATCGCGCTGATATCGATCTTCTGCATGGTCATCATGGCGTCGAAGGCACGCTTGGCCACCGCAGGGTCCGGGTCGGTGACCGCGGCCGACAGGATGCGCGGCGTGATCTGCCACGACAGCCCCCACTTGTCCTTGCACCAGCCGCACTCGCTTTCCGTGCCGCCATTGTTAACGATCGCATTCCACAGGCGGTCGGTTTCTTCCTGGTTGTCGGTGGCGACCTGAAACGAGAAGGCTTCGCTGTGTTTGAACGCCGGGCCGCCGTTCAAACCCAGACACGGGATGCCCATGACGGTGAACTCCACCGTCAAGACATCGCCTTGTTTGCCGGCGGGATAGTCGCCGGGGGCGCGATGGACGGCCTTGACCGCGCTGTCCGGGAAGGTCTTGGCGTAGAACGTCGCGGCGTCCAGTGCGGTGCCGTTGTACCAAAGGCAAATCGTATTTTTGCTGACCATCGTATGTCTCCTGGGTGGGTAGTCACTACGGTTCAACCGCCTGAGGTGGCGCCGGGCGTCCTTGATGCATGTGGCAACCGTCAGCCTGCCAATACCTGCTCCAACTTGGCCTTCAGTGAGGTGGCCGCCTGTGGCGCGCGCGCCAGCCCCGATTGGGCAAAGTCGCGCGCACGGTCGGATTCACCCAGATGGCGCGCGATACGCGCCAGATTCAGTGTCTTGGCTGGGTGAATCTCATCGGGATCGGTTTCTTGCAGCAAGCGTTGGCAACTGGCGGGATAGTCGCCGTATTGCGCAAAGAACGCATGCCCTTGCCGGGCCCATTCGCTGACGATGAATTCCACGTTCTCTTCCGCCTGCGCCGGGTCCGTGCCATAGGCCCAGCCGAAAGCCTCGCCGGGCGGGGGATCAATGCGATCACGGAAGACGCAATGCGATTCTTCGATCTCGGCGGGTGGGACGAATGAGCCGCCTTCACAAGGCAGGAAATCGAAATGCGCACCCAGGTTGAGATAGCACGCCTTGCCGCCGCTGGCGGCCTGGACGTTGAAGACGTGGACAATCGGACCTTGAATGCGCCGCAGCGTTTGACCGGACCCCTCGAATCCTTCCGCATGAAGGACGGGGTAGAGCTTTTTCGTCAGTAATTTGAGAAACGCGGTTCGGGTCATGGTAGCCATGTCGATGATGGGTTCAATGGGTTCGGGACATTATTGAACTGTCGTGCAACGCGGGTCGTGCGGAAAATCGTGACATTTGAAACGGAAATTGGCGGCGCATGCTTAACCGAACGCCGCCTGTACCGCATCGAAGGCGGCGTCCACCAACGGATCATCACGCCGGGACGCCAGGGTAACGAAGGACAGCTCGGCCTGGATCGTCAGGCCCTTCACCAGCAACAGGCCATTGGCCTGGGATTCCCGCAGCGCGATGGAATCCCGCGCCAGCGACAAGCCGACGCCCGAGCGCACCAGATCCAGCATCGAGGCCTCTTGATCCACTTCCGCCACCGCGTTGGGCGCAAGCCCCAATGAGGCGAATTTGTCGGCCAGCAGGCGGTGATGTACGGAATCGGGCGGCGTCCAGATCCATGGCAATGCGGCGATCTCGGTCCAGCCGCGCCCCGCCACCTGCGCGCCCCAGCCCTTGGGGGCCACCACGTAATAGGCGAACGATGCCAGCGGCAATGCCTCAAGGCCAGGCTGGACGCTGGCGGAGGCATGCGGACCAAGCGAAAACCCCACATCCAGATCCCCGGCCCGCACCTGCCTGCTCACCGACCCCGACATGCCATGGCGCAGCGTAGGGCGGATTTTCGGATAGTGCGCCACCAGGTATTGCAAGGTGGCGCCCAGACGCAGGAATTCAGGGTCAAGAATGGTGCCGATGCGCAATTCGCCCTGCACCGTGTCGCGCAGGGCGCTGATGGCGCGCTGAAAGTCGTCCAGCGCGTCCAGGATGCGCAGCGCGGACGGCAACAACGCCCGGCCATCCGCATTGGGCGCAAGCCCCTGCGCCGTGCGTGAGAACAGCGTCAGATCCAGCGATTCCTGGAAATTCTTCAGTTGCAGGCTGAGCGCGGGTTGGGTCAGGTGCAGGTGTTCGGCTGCGCGGGTCAGATTGCCTTCGCGCGCCACGGCGGCAAAGGTCCGAATGTGCTTCAGGTCCATGGCGATGTCCGGCAGTAGGGATGTGCATTATTAAAGATGCTTATAAACCGGTTTTCAACATTTCATTGGACAGTTTCGGGCCGCTACGCCAGAGTCATGCCAGATGCCTGGCGCGCGTACAGACGCCGTAGCCGGGTCGGCTCACCAGGCGGCAGCCCCCAAAGCGCCGCCCACCAGATAAGAAGAGCTTATGGAGACATACGACATCATCATCGTGGGGGCGGGGTCGGCCGGTTGCGTGCTGGCCAACCGCCTGAGCCAGGATCCGGGCACCCGGGTGCTGCTGCTGGAGGCTGGCGGACGCGATAACTACCATTGGATTCATATTCCGGTGGGATATCTGTATTGCATCGGCAACCCACGCACGGACTGGATGTACCGCACGGTCAAGGAGCCCGGCCTGGGCGGCCGCTCGCTGATCTATCCGCGGGGCCGCGTGCTGGGCGGATGTTCGTCCATCAACGGCATGATCTACATGCGCGGACAGCGGGAAGACTACGAGGATTGGGCGAAGCTGTCGGGCGACCCGGCCTGGAGCTGGGATCAGGTGCTGCCTATTTTCAAGCGCAGCGAGGACTACCATCGCGGCGCCGACGAGTTTCACGGCGCGGGCGGCGAATGGCGGGTCGAGGCGCAGCGGTTACGGTGGGACATCCTGGAAGCATTCGCGGGCGCCGCCGAACAAGAGGGCATTCCCCGCGTGCAGGACTTCAATCGTGGCGACAACTTTGGTAGCGGCTATTTTGAAGTGAACCAACGGCGCGGCTGGCGATGGAACACGTCCAAGGCGTTCTTGCGGCCTGTCGCGAAACGTCCCAATCTGCACGTGATGACGGGCGCGGTGGCCGAGCAACTGGTGTTCGAAGGCAAGCGCTGCGTGGGGGTGCAACTGCGGCGCAATGGGCAAAGCGTGACCGTGCGCGCAAGCCGAGAAGTGGTGCTGGCGGCGGGGGCGGTCAATACGCCGCATCTGCTGGAGCAGTCGGGCATTGGCGAACCTGCCCGCCTGCGTGAAAGCGGCATCGCGCTACGCCATGCCTTGCCCGGCGTGGGCGAGAATCTACAAGACCATCTGCAACTGCGGGTCATCATCAAGGTCAATGGCGTGAAGACGCTGAACCGCATTGCCTCATCCTGGTGGGGCAAGGCCGGCATCGGCCTGGAATACCTGGTCAACCGCAGTGGCCCGATGAGCATGGCGCCGTCCCAGCTGGGGGCGTTTGCCAAGTCCGACCCGGGGCAGGCCCGCGCCAATGTCGAATTCCATGTGCAGCCGCTGTCGTTGGGGGCGTTCGGCGAACCCTTGCATGGCTTTGACGCTTTCACTGCCAGCGTGTGCAATCTGCGGCCGACCTCGCGTGGCAGCATCCATGCACAAGGGCCGGTGGGTTCGCCGGAGGCGGCCACGCCCGTCATCGCGGCCAACTACCTGAGCACGGAAGCGGATATACAAGTGGCGGCTGATTCGATCCGGCTGGTGCGCCGCATTGCCGCCGCACCGGCCTTGCAGCGCTATCAGCCGCAAGAGTGGCTGCCGGGCCCGGCGTACCAGACGGACGAGCAACTGCGCGAAGCCGCCGGCAAGATCGGCACGACCATCTTTCACCCGGTGGGCACCTGCGCCATGGGCAAGAACGCCGACAGCGGCGCGGTGGTTGACGCGCGGCTGCGGGTGTTCGGGCTGGAGGGGCTGCGTGTTGCCGATGCGTCGGTCATGCCGTTGATTACCTCGGGCAATACCAATTCACCGACCATCATGATCGCGGAACGTGCCGCCGACATGATCCGCGAGGACGCTGCTTAACGCAGGGACCGGTAGGTGTCCTGACGCTGCGGGTGCGTCAGCATCACCTGCCAGAGCTGCCCCTCGCGCGAGCGGAAGAAACCGGCGCAACACATCAGATAGTATTTCCACATGCGGTAGAAGCGTGTGCCGTAGCGCGCTTGCAGCGCGGGCCACGCGCGTTCAAACCGGTCCCACCAGGCCATCAGCGTGCGGTCGTAGTCGGCGCCGAAGTTATGCCAGTCTTCGATGATGAAGCGGTGTTCGACGGCGGTTGCGATTTCGCGCGCGGAGGGCAACTTGCCGTTGGGGAACACGTAGCGGTCGATCCAGGGATCGGTGCTTTGGCTGGTGGCGGCGATGCCGATCGTGTGCAGCAGGAAGATGCCATCCGGCGCCATCAGGCGTTGCACATTTGAAAAGTAAGTGTCGTAGTTCTTGGGGCCGACGTGCTCAAACATGCCGACCGACACCACCTTGTCGAAGCTGCCTTGCAAGTCGCGGTAGTCTTGCAGCAGGAGTTGCACCGGCAGGCCCTTGACGCGCTCTTGCGCCAGCGCCAGCTGTTCTTTCGACACGGTCACGCCTGTGACGGTGACGCCATAATTTTCGGCGGCAAACTTGGCCAATCCGCCCCAACCGCAACCGATGTCCAGCAGGGTTTCGCCCGGCTTGAGTTGCAGCTTGCGGCAGATCATGTCCAGCTTGGCCAGTTGGGCTTCTTCCAGCGTCTTGGCGTTTTCCCAGTAGGCGCAGGAATAGATCATGCGGCTGTCCAGCATGGCTTCAAAGACATCGTTGCCCGCGTCGTAGTGCTGTTCACCGACCTCAAAGGCCCGGTGCTTGGATTGCAGGTTGAACAGTTTGTGGCGCAGGTGTTCGGCGATCAGTTTGATGCGGGCCACGCCCAGCGCCGCCGACCCCATGTCCGCGCGCAGCAGGCGGGTGAACAGTTCATCCAACTGGTCGCAATCCCATTCCCCATCCATATAGGACTCGCCCAGCCCCAACGACCAGCTGGCGAAGACACGTTCGTACATGTGCTTGTCGTGCACCTGGATATCCCAGGGGCGCGTGCCGTTGATCTGCACGTCGGCGCGCGACAGCACGTCCTGGAGCACTTTGGGCGGTTCGGGGGGCGGGGGGCTGACGGCCGGCGATGAATGATCGGCGGTCAGCGGAGAGACAGGACTGCTTTGCTGCATACGGACTCCATATCAATTTTGGGATGACTGATCTGGCAACGCTTGAAGCTTATTACTCTCGTCCTAACTGGCGGGCAACTCCAATTTAATGATTGGATCGGCCCGATAGGCAACGGCAATTCCCTGCCGCGCCGCAGGTACGTTAAAGAGGATGGGCTTGATCGTAGCGAGGCGCGGGCGGAGTGTCCAGCGCGAGAGCAGGGGGGCGGCTGGGCATCCACACTCGCATGCCCTTCAGGTGATTGTTCACCTGGCACGATTACACTAGTCCGCCCAGTGCGCCGCCGTTCGGGCCGCGCCGACCCGTGGAGTATTTTGATGGTGGACGCCAGCCTGCAACCCCGTTTGGACTTCGTCACCTGCGCCAGCCCGGCTGGTTTGCACCGCATGGCGTACTGGGAGTGGGGCGACCCGGCCAATGATCAGGTGTTGCTCTGCGTCCACGGACTGACCCGCAGCGGGCGCGACTTCGACGCGCTGGCACGCCGGTTGGCTGGGCGCTATCGGGTGGTCTGCCCCGATGTGGTGGGACGCGGCCGGTCGGACTGGCTGGCCAATCCCGCGTTCTATACCGTGCCGCAATACGTGTCCGACATGGTCACGCTGGTGGCGCGCTTGCGGCCGGGGCGGCTGGCCTGGGTGGGTACGTCGATGGGCGGACTGATCGGCATGGCGTTGTCGGGCGCCGCCGCGTTCGCGGGCGCCATGCAGGCCATGCGTCCACACGCGGGCATGTTGCCGCCCGGGCAAGGTATTCATCTGGATAAGCTGGTGTTGAACGATGTGGGCCCCCGGCTGGAAACGGGCGCCTTGTCGCGCATTGGCCAGTATGTGGGCGAACCGGGCGAATTCGCCACGTTCGAGGAAGCCGTGGCCACCATGCGCGCCAATTCCCAGACCTTCGGGCCGCATACCGATGCGCAATGGGCGGACCTGGCTCAATACCTGTATCCGGAGTACGGCGGCAAATGGGTCAAGCATTACGATCTGGCACTGGCCCAGCCGCTGGCGGCCCAGACCCCCGAGGAACTGGCTGCCGGCGAGCAGATCCTGTGGCGTTCCTATGACGCAGTGGCGTGCCCGGTGCTGATCGTGCGAGGCGAACTGTCCGACCTGTTGACGCGCGCCACCGTGGACGAAATGCTCGAGCGCAACCCGCGCGCCCAGGCGCTGGAAGTGCCCGGCGTGGGGCACGCGCCGACGCTGATCTCCGACAGCCAGGTGGACCCGGTCGCGGCCTTCCTGCTGGCCTGACTGTCCGCCCCGCGATTATGGGGACGGCCCGGCGCTATCCACGCTGCCGGGCCTTCTCTACAATAGCCCCATGACATCGCCCACCCTGAACATCGATCTGCATTGCCATTCCACCGTCTCGGACGGCGCGCTAGCGCCCCGCGATGTGGCGCAGCGCGCGCACGCCAACGGCGTGGACGTCTGGGCATTGACCGATCATGACGAGGTGGGCGGCTTGGCCGAAGCCGCCAGCATGGCTCAGGAGCTGGGCATGCGCTTTGCCACCGGGGTCGAGATCTCGGTGACGTGGGCCGGCCTGACGGTACACATCGTGGGCTTGCGCTTTGACCCTGCAAACACGGCCTTGGTCGAAGGTCTGCGCAAGACCCGGTCAGGGCGTGCCGAGCGTGCCAAGCGCATCGGCGAACGCCTGGCGGACATGGGCATGCCAGGCGCCTACGAAGGCGCGTTGCCGTTCGCGGGCAATCCGGAACTGATCAGCCGCACGCACTTCGCGCGCTATCTGGTCGAAGCCGGTTACTGCCCCGATGTGCAAACCGTGTTCACAAAGCACTTGGGCGATGACCGCCCCGGCCATGTGCCCATGCAATGGGCCACGTTGGCCGAAGCCGTGGGCTGGATCCGTGGCGCAGGCGGCCTGGCCGTCATTGCGCACCCGGGTCGCTATAAATACACCCCGCTGCAATTTGCCGCGCTGTTCGACGAATTCCTGCAACTTGGGGGCGTGGGCATCGAGGTCAACACGGGCAGCCACACCGCCGAGGAAGCCCGCCAATACGCTGAGGTCGCGCGCCGTTATGGTTTTCTGGCCTCGCGCGGTTCGGATTTCCATAGTCCCAAGGAAAGCCGGATGGACCTGGGCCGTTTGCCGCCGCTGCCGTCCGACTTGAAGCCGGTCTGGCACGACTGGTTCTGACGCGGGCGGCACGCGCCGCCCATCCTGCTAGCCATTGACTGTGATCGCGCCCTTGCGGCGCATGCGCCATGAACAAAGCCTTTGTTAAAGAGTCCGATAACGAGGACGACGACGATCTGCCGCAAGCCCAGGCGCTGCCGGCAGGCACCAAGAACTACATCACCCCCGAAGGCTACGAACGCCTGCGCGGAGAGCTGACGCACCTGATGAACGTGGAGCGTCCGTCCGTCGTGCAAATCGTGTCATGGGCGGCGTCCAACGGCGACCGCTCTGAAAACGGCGACTACCTCTATGGCAAGAAGCGCCTGCGCGAGATCGACCGCCGCATGCGTTTCCTGACCAAGCGGCTGGACATTGCCGAAGTGGTCGATCCGGCCTTGCAGCCCAACCGCGATCAGGTTTTCTTCGGCGCCACGGTGCTGTATTCGGACAAGGCCGGCGAAGACCACAAAGTCACGATCGTTGGCGTGGACGAAGCCGAGCCGCTGGCCGGCAAGATCAGCTGGATCTCGCCGGTGGCGCGCGCACTGATCAAGGCCAGGGAAGGGGACACGGTCGTGCTGCGCACGCCGGGCGGCATCGAAGAGCTGGATATCCTGGAAGTCAGCTACCCGTAATTCGTGGCCAGGCGGCTAGCGGGATTTCGGACGTAGGATGGGTGTAGCGCGAGAGGTTCTAAAGAAGAACGCCCGCGCTCAGCGCGCGCAACCCATCAAGCAGCGCCGCAATTTCTTTGCCATTCACAATGCAAGCGGCGCCTGATGGGTTGCGCGCGCTGCAACGCCCGTGCATTTATGGCGGCCTTCTCGCGCTACACCCATCCTACGAATTGCGGGTCGCCGGGCGCCGGTCGCCATTCGGCGGCCCTGTCGTTCGGCGACCTCGCCATTCGGCGATCCCGCCCATCACCAAACCCCACCCTTCAGCAAATCCCACCCCCAAAAGGAAACAGGCGCCAGCTTGTGGCCGGCGCCTGTTTGGTTGGGAGGGCTCTAACGTCCCTGCCTCGGTGTGGCGGCTTGCGCCGTCGTTCCCCTGGGGCTTGCTGCTAATTCAAATTTCGCTTATTTCTTGCGCGCCGCGATCGACTTTTCGGCCATGTTGACCAGGTCTTCGCCGATCTGCTTCTTCCACTTGTCGTAGACGGGCTGGGTGACCTTGGCGAAGGCGTCATGTTCGGCTGGGGTCAGGGACGTCACGGTGACGCCGTGGCCCGCGATTTCCTTCAGCAGCGACGGATCTTCGGGTGTGACGCCCTTGCGTGCGATCACGATTTGCTGCTTGCCGGCGTCAAGCGCGGCCTGGCGCACGATGTCGCGGTCCTTTTCCGACCAGGAATTCCAGACTTCGCGATTGACCACGAAGATCAGCGGGTCGGCCACGTAGTTCCAGAGCGTCAGGTACTTCTGGCCCACGGTGTACAGCTTGGAGCCCGTGTAGATGGACAGGGGGTTTTCCTGGCCGTCCACCGCGCCGCTGGCGAGCGCCGGCTGCGCGTCGGCCCAGCTCATTTGCGTGGGGTTGGCGCCCAGCGCCGTGAACGTGTCGATGTACAGCGGCGAACCCACCACGCGCAGCTTCATGCCCTTCATGTCTTCGGGCTTCTTGATTTCGCGCTTGGAGTTGCTGAGCTGGCGGTAGCCGTTCTCGCCCCAGGCCAGCGGCACCACGCCCGCCTTTTCGATCAGCTTGAACATTTCGCGGCCCACGTCGCCTTGCACCAAGGCGTCGATGGCGGCGTAATCAGGCATCAGGAAGGGCAGCGAGAACAGGTTCAATTGTTTGACCTGCGGCGACCAATTGATGGTCGAGCCCACCGCCATGTCGATCACACCTTGGCGGATGGCGGTGAATTCGCGCGTCTGGTCGCCCTGGACCAGCGAGGTGCCGGGATAGACCTTGATGTTGATGCGGCCCTGGGTGCGTTCGCGGACCAGGTTGGACCAGATCTCGGCGCCCTGGCCCCACGGGAAGGTGGTGCCCACGACGATGGACAGCTTGTATTCGGGTTTGTAGTTCTGCGCATGCGCGGGCGCCATGCCGACCACGGCGGCGGCGCAAAATGCGGCACCGATCAGGTTGCGGAAGTTCATGTGATGTCTCCTCTCTCTGCGAGTGTGTCTGTTGTTGTGTTGAGATCCAGCACTTCGATAACCTAGCTTCGATAATCCAGCTTCGATAACCCTGCTTCAATAACCCAGCTTGTTCGGCAACCACAGCGCCAGTTGCGGGAACACCAGCACCGCCACCAGCACCAGGAACATGGCCCCCAGCAGCCACACCACCCAACGCACCGTGGACTCCATCGGCACGCGCGCGATGCGGCACGACACCATCAGGTTCACGGCCAGCGGCGGGGTGAACTGGCCCAAGGCCACCTTCAAGGTCAGGATCACGCCGAACCACACCGGATCCCAGCCATAGGCGTTGGCGATCGGCATCAGCAGCGGCACGAAAATCAGGAAGATCGAGATGCCGTCCAGGAACATGCCCACCGTCATCAGCAGCAGGATCAAGAGCGACAGCACGCCCCATTCGCCCAGGCCGGAATTGACGATGGCGTTGGTGATCGGGTCGATGACGCTAAGCGTGGACAAGGCCCAGGCGAAGATGCCGGCCAGCGTCACCACCAGCATGATGACGGCGGATAGTTCGGCGGCTTCGCGCAGAATCTTGTACAGGTCGCGGAATTTGATCGTGCGGTGAATGAAGCCGCCCACGAACAAGCCGTAGAACACGGCAACGACGGCCGCTTCGGTGGGCGTGAACCAGCCCATGCGCATGCCGCCCAGGATCAGCACCGGCGCGGCCAGGCCCCAGGACGCTTCGCGCAGGCTGGCCCAGAAGGGCGGACGCGGCAAGTGGGCTTCCAGCGCGCCCATCTTGTACTTGCGCGACAGCCACACGGCGGGAATGATCAGCGCGAAGCCGGCCAGGACGCCCGGGATCATGCCGGCGGCAAACAGCGCGGGAACCGACGCGCCCGGCACCAGCACCGAATAGATGATGAAGGCCACGGACGGGGGGATCAGAATGTCGGTGGCGGCGCCCGCGGCAACCACGGCGGCGGAGAACGAACCTGGATAGCCCGCACGCGACATGGCCGTGATCATCACGGCGCCCACGGCCGCCGCGCACGCCGGGCCGGAACCCGAGATGCCGCCCAGGAACATGGCCACTGCGATCGACACCAACGGCAGCATGCCCGGGCCACGGCCCACGATGGCGATGGCGAAATCCACCAGCCGCTTGGCCACGCCCGAGCGGTCGAAGATGGAGCCGACCAGCACGAACATGGGGATGGCCAGCAGCGGGTACTTGGCCAGGCCCGCGTAGAAATTCTGCGGCACGGTCAACAGGCCATACCAGGGCGTGTCCAGGTTGGACAGCACGATTGCGACAGTGCCGCCAATGCCCAGCGCCACGCCGACGGGCACGCCGATCAGCATCAGGACGATGAAGACCACGAAGAGCAGGGTGGCGATCATGCGGCGTCCTTCACACCGTTTCGCACCAGGCGGCGGATCGTGCCCACCGTGCGCAGCGAGATCGCGGCCGCCATCACGGGCAGCCAGATCGAATACCACCAGGTCGGCACGCCGATCGCGGGGGAGGTCTCTTCGTAAACGAATTCGTCCGTGACAAGCTTTACCGACAGCACGGTCAGCAACAGGAAGAATGCCAGCACGCAGCTGTTTGAAATCAGCGCCATGATGTACTGGCGGCGCGGCGAGCCGTTGTCCGCCAGGATCTCGATGCGGATGTGGTGGTTGCGCACAAAGGCCACGCTGCCGCCCGCCATCGTCAGCACGATCAACAGGAACACCGAGATTTCTTCTGTCCACGCAAACGACTGGTCGGTGAAATAGCGCACCAGCACGTTCATGAAGGTGATCAGGGCCAGGACGGCCAGCAAGATCACGGCCAGCCAGTCTTCGATGGCCAGCGGCACCTTTACGGCGGGATCTGCTTCAACGGGGATGATCGGTTCGACGGGCTCGACAGGGGCTTCGGGGCGGGACATGGGGTGAGGCGACGGCTTCGGCGCTGAACGCGCGTTCTAGGAATAAGGTCGCTGCATCCTACCGTTGCCCTGGAGACGCGGTAGTTCGTGTTTTCCCGTGGTGCGGGGCGACAACAACATGTTGCGCTGCATCAGAGGCGCCGGCGCAAGAGGGCAGGCGTCATGGATAAACCGCGACGCTTGGGGCACTTGCCTGAAATATTGCTATGCACCATGCCAGTGCGCCGACGCTGGAATTCTTTTGTAACAATGGGGAAAACAAGGGGTTGGGACGTGTCTTGAACAAGCGCTCCGGGAAAACCCCCTAAACAGGTAAAATCACTTTTTTGCACCCATCCTTATACGGCGCCCGCATCGTGTCCCTAGTTCAGCATCTGCCTGGTTCCTCCGTCCTGTCCTCCTTTCGTCGTGATCGCCTTCTGGCGCAACTGAAGGAAGCCGGCCTACCGGTGGCCGACATCTCCGCTCGTTACGAGCACTTCGTCAGCACCGACGCCGCCCTGACGGCCGAACAGCAGCAACACCTGACCCAACTGCTGGATTACGGCACGCCCAGCATGGGCGACGTGCCAGCCAAGAGCCTGTCGCTGCTGGTCATTCCGCGCCTGGGCACCATTTCCCCGTGGGCCAGCAAGGCCACCGACATTGCCCACAACTGTGGCCTGTCGTCGGTACACCGCATCGAACGCGGCGTGCGCTACGTGATCACTCCGGAACGTGGCCTGCTGGGCGCGAAGTCCTTCGACGACGCCATGCTGGCGCGCGCGGCCGACTGCCTGCACGACCGCATGACCGAAACCGTGGTCGATGCCGGTTTTGACGGCCAGGCCCTGTTCCAGACGCTGGCCGGCAAGCCGATGCGCACCGTGGGCGTGCTGGCCAACGGCGTGGCCGCCCTGGCGGACGCGAACGTCTCGCTGGGCCTGGCCTTGTCGGAAGACGAAATCGAATACCTGGCCAAGTCCTTCACCGACCTGGGGCGCGACCCCACCGACGTGGAACTGATGATGTTCGCGCAAGCCAACAGCGAACACTGCCGCCACAAGATCTTCAACGCTGAATGGGTGATCGACGGCCAGTCGCAGCCCAACACGCTGTTCGGCATGATCCGCGCCACGCACAAGGCGCAGCCGGAAGGCACGGTCGTTGCCTACTCGGACAACGCCGCCATCATGGCAGGCGGCCCTGCGCAGCGCTTCCAGGCGGGCGTGCCGGGTGTCACGGGCGAGGGCGCCGATGGCGCCAAGTACATCCGCCGCGACACCACCGTGCACACGCTGATGAAGGTGGAAACGCACAACCACCCGACCGCGATCGCACCGTTCCCCGGCGCATCCACCGGCAATGGCGGCGAAATCCGCGACGAAGGCGCAACCGGCCGCGGCTCCAAGCCCAAGGCCGGCCTGACCGGTTTCACCGTGTCGCACCTGCGTTTTGACGACGCGCTGCAACCTTGGGAAGCCGACCATCACGGCCTGCCGGATCGCATCGCCTCGCCGCTGTCCATCATGATCGACGGCCCCATCGGCGGCGCGGCGTTCAACAATGAATTCGGCCGGCCCAACCTGCTTGGCTACTTCCGTTCGTTTGAACAGACCGCTGGCGGCACGCGCTGGGGCTATCACAAGCCCATCATGATCGCGGGCGGCCTGGGCAGCATCGACGCGGGCCTGACCCACAAGGACGTGATTCCTCCCGGCGCGCTGCTGATCCAGCTGGGCGGCCCGGGCTTTCGCATCGGCATGGGCGGCGGCGCTGCCTCCAGCATCAGCATGGGCAGCAACTCGGCCGAACTGGACTTTGATTCCGTCCAGCGCGGCAACCCGGAAATCGAACGCCGCGCGCAGGAAGTCATCGACCGCTGCTGGCAGCAGGCCGAGAACAACCCCATCATCGCGATCCACGACGTGGGCGCGGGCGGTCTGTCCAACGCTTTCCCCGAATTGGTCAACGACGCGGGCCGTGGCGCCATCTTTGACCTGAAGCGCGTGCCGCTGGAAGAATCGGGCCTGTCGCCCGCTGAAATCTGGAGCAACGAATCGCAGGAACGCTACGTCCTGTCGATCCTGCCCAAGGATCTGGAACGCTTTGACGCCATCGCGCGCCGGGAACGCTGCCCGTACGCGGTGGTGGGCGTGGCAACTGAAGAGCGCCAATTGCGCGTGGTGGACGGCGAGGGCCTGCCTGGCCTGGACGCGATCCGCCCGCAAGGCGAAGCCGAAGTGCGTCCCGTGGACGTGCCGATCGACGTGATCCTGGGCAAGCCGCCGCGCATGACGCGCGACGTTCGTCGCCTGCCCGGCGTGTCGGCCCCGCTGGACCTGGCTGGCATCGACCTGACCGAAGCCGCCTACCGCGTGCTGCGCCACCCGACGGTGGCCAACAAGTCGTTCCTGATCACGATCGGCGACCGCACCGTGGGTGGCCTGTCCAGCCGCGATCAGATGGTTGGCCCGTGGCAAGTCCCGGTGGCCGACTGCGCCGTGACGCTGGCTGACTACGAAGGCTTCCGCGGGGAAGCCATGTCGATGGGCGAACGCACCCCCATCGCCATGCTGGACGCTCCTGCCTCCGGCCGCATGGCCGTGGCGGAAGCCCTGACCAACCTGGCCGCCGCCGACGTGGCACGCCTGGAAGACATCAAGCTGTCGGCCAACTGGATGGCGGCCTGCGGCGTGGACGGTCAAGACGCCGCGCTGTATGACACCGTGTCCGCGGTCAGCGAACTGTGCCAGGCCACCGGCCTGTCCATTCCGGTGGGCAAGGATTCCCTGTCCATGAAGACGTCCTGGGAACAGGACGGCGAGCAGCGTCAGGTGGTGGCGCCGGTGTCGCTGGTCATCACGGCGTTCGCGCCGGTGGCCGACGTGCGCGCCAGCCTGACGCCGCAGCTGCGCACCGACGCGGGCGACAGCGTGCTGATCCTGATCGACCTGGGCCGTGGCCGTCACCGCATGGGCGGTTCGATCCTGGCGCAGACCTATAACCAGGTCGGCGAGACCGTGCCGGACATCGATTCGCCGCAAGACCTGCGCGCCTTCTTCGTCACGATCCGCACCCTGGCGGAAGCCGGCACGCTCTTGGCTTACCACGACCGTTCCGACGGCGGCCTGTTTGCCACCCTGACCGAAATGGCCTTCGCTGGCCGCACCGGCATCTCGGTGAACCTGGACATGCTGACCTTCGATCCTCAATCGGCCGATTGGGGCGACTTCAAGATCCGCCCCGAACAGGTGGCGGTGCAGCGCGAAGAACTGACGCTCAAGGCCTTGTTCTCGGAAGAAGCGGGCGCCGTGATCCAGGTGCCGGCTGCCCAACGCGATGCCGTCATGCAAGTGCTGCGCGGCGCCGGCCTGTCGGCCCACTCGCACGTCATCGGCGGCCTGAACGGCGCCGACGAAGTGGAGTTCTACCGCGACGGCAAAAAGGTCTGGGGCCAGCCGCGCGCTGACCTGGGCCGCGCCTGGAGCGAAGTGTCCTACCGCATCATGGCTCGCCGCGACAACCCCGCATGCGCGCAGGCGGAACTGGACGTCTGGAACGACACCAAGGACCCGGGCATGAGCCCGAGCGTGGCTTTCGATCCGCAAGACAACGTGGCTGCGCCGTTCATCAACACCGGCCGCCGTCCGCGGGTGGCGATCCTGCGCGAGCAGGGTTGCAACAGCCAAGTCGAAATGGCTTGGGCGTTTGATACCTCGGGTTTCGAGGCCATCGACGTCCACATGACCGATCTGCTGGCCGGCCGCGTGGACCTGGGGCAGATGCAAGGCCTGGTGGCCGTGGGCGGTTTCAGCTACGGCGACGTGCTGGGCGCTGGCGAAGGCTGGGCGCGCACGATCCGTTTCAATAGCCAGTTGTCGGACCAGTTCGCCGCGTATTTCGCGCGTCCGGACACGTTCGCGCTGGGCGTGTGCAACGGTTGCCAGATGATGGCGGCATTGGCGCCGATGATCCCGGGTGCCGAGCACTGGCCGCGCTTCACGCGCAACCAGTCGGAAAAGTACGAAGCCCGTCTGTCGATGGTGGAATTGGCCAAGTCGCCATCCATCTTCTTCGCTGGCATGGAAGGCGCCCGCATCCCGGTGGCCGTCGCCCATGGCGAAGGGTTTGCCGACTTCTCGCAGCAAGGCGACGCCAGCCGCGTGCTGACCGCCGCGCGCTACATCGACAACCGTGGCCAGGCGACCGAAGCCTATCCGTTCAACCCGAACGGCAGCCCGGGTGGCCTGACGTCCGTCACGACCGCCGACGGCCGCTTCACTGTCATGATGCCGCACCCGGAGCGCGTGACCCGCAACGTCATGATGTCCTGGGCGCCCGAGAAATGGGGCAATGCAGACAAGGGCGGCATGTACAGCCCGTGGATGCGCATTTTCCGCAATGCGCGCGTCTGGCTGAAGTAAGGTCGGGTGGCATCCCAGGCCGGCAGTCCGCCGGCTTCAGCAAGAAAACGGGCCTTCGCGGCCCGTTTTTCTTGCGATCAGGATAGGGTGCCGCCTAGCTGCGAGGCCTGGCGTTCAAACTGGGCGACCAGAGCTTCGGCTGCGGGCGTCAGCGGCTGCACCGTACGTTGGAGCAGGCTGATCACATAGCTGGGCAGCGGTTCCTCGATGGGGACGATCTCCAGTTGTTCACGCAGCAATCCGGTCGAGATCAGTGCGGTGGGCAGCAGCGCCATGCGGTCGCTGTTGGCGACCAGGGCGGCCGCATCGATCAATCCGTCGGTATGCATGTCCACCTTGGGCGGGCCTAGTTCGTGCTGGTCGAACACCTGGCAGATGGATGCGCCGGGCTGGCCCGGCGGGCCAGCGATGGTGAATACCACGTCCTGCAAGGCATGCAGCGAGCGCGCTTGCCCCAGTGGGTGACCGCGGCGCGCGGCCATTGCCATCGGGCTTTCCATCAGCGGGCGAGTTTTCAACTGCGAGTCCGGCAGGTCATGGCTTAACGGGCAGATGGCGAAGTCCAGCTGGCCGTCCAACAATTGCGGGGTCAGCGTGTGGCACAGGCCGCTGCGGCTGCTGAGTTCGATCTGCGGATAAATCAGACGGAATCCCTGGATGGCTGACGGCGCCAGGAGCAGGGATGCCACGGCGGAAATGCCATATTGGACCGTGCCCAGGCGATCGCCGCGCATCTGCGCCATGGTGTCGCGCGCGCGTTTGGTCTCGTGAACAAGGTGTTGGGCGTGGGGCAGGAAGCGTCTGCCGTAATCGTTGGGGCGCATGCCTTTGGCATGCCGGTCAAATAGCGGCAGGCCCAGCGTGCGCTCCAGACGGCGCAGGGACTTGGTCATGGCGGGTTGGGTTTGTCCGGTGGCCCGGGCCGCCGCATGGACGCTGCCGTGTTGCGTGACGGCAAGAAAATCAAATACCTGCTGCAACTTCATAGTGATGTCCCCCTTTTTAATTGTGCTGTGGCTTCGGCTCTTGGTTTGCCCGGTTGGGCCTGCATCTTGCGTGCTCAATGACCGTAGTTCATTCACATCCGGCAAGCAAGTCAGGGGCCGGGCATGTGCTTGACTGATATCAAAGGCATGTAACCCAATGAGATACTTAACTTTTCATTGCATGAGGTCGTTAACCCCAGGAGCGTTACGCAACCCCGGAGTGGCCTTTCATGTTCAAGAATTTGAGTATCCGCGCAATCCTGACGTCCGCCTTGGGCGTCTTCTTTGCGCTTTTCCTGATTACCGGCATCGCCGTGTATCAACAACTGACGTCCAACCGCACTTCGATCGAATTGCTGCTGGACACTAACCTGGTCCGCGCCAATGCGGTGGACGGCGCAGGCGCCGAATTGCTGCGCGCACGGCTGGTTCTGCTGGCGGCCCAGAGCGCGCTGCTGGAAGGCAAGAGCATCGACAATCTGGCCAGCATGCAGCGGCTGGACGGCTATACGAAAAAGGCGTCCGACCTGATCGACATCGCCCGCAAGCAGCCCGAGACGTCGGCCGAGGGCAAGCCCTTGTTCGACGCCGCGCTGGCCGCCTACGACGTCTACCAACGCGACGCCATTGCGCCGATGGTGGCCGCCATTCGTGCCGGTAAGCCGCAGGATGCCAGCCGGTTGAATCTGGAAAAGGTCACGCCGCTTGGCATCGCCTTCACGCAGGCCATCCAGAAATACGTGGACTATGCGGATGACGTGGGCCAGCGCGTGGCCCGCGAGACATCCGCGCGCATCAACGGCGCGATTGTGCTGCTGATCTGTCTGTTGGCGGTGGTGGCCGTGCTGGTGGTGGGCCTGTATGCGATCTTCGCCCGCTCGGTATTTCGTCCGCTGCACGACGCCGGCCGCTTGTTTGATCGCATCGCGGGCGGTGATCTCAGCAACCGCATCGAACAGCGCGGCGACAACGAGATCGGCGTGCTGTATGCCGCCGTCAAGCGCATGCAAGACAGCCTGGCTCGCACGGTTTCCGCGGTGCGCCTGGGCGTGGAAGAGATCCACACCGGCTCGCGCGAGATCGCGGCCGGCAATATCGACCTGTCTTCGCGCACCGAACAACAGGCGGCCTCGCTGGAGGAAACCGCCGCCAGCATGGACGAACTGTCTTCCACGGTTAAGAACAACGCGGATAGTTCGCGCAGCGCTTCGCAGCTGGCAACGGTGGCGTCCGAAGTGGCCACGCGCGGCGGCAAGGCCGTGGGTGACGTGGTGGGCACGATGCGCGGCATCGCGGACAGCTCCAAGCGCATCGCCGACATCGTTGGCGTGATCGACGGCATTGCCTTCCAGACCAATATCCTGGCGTTGAACGCGGCCGTGGAAGCGGCGCGCGCGGGCGAGCAGGGCAAGGGCTTTGCAGTGGTGGCCAGTGAAGTGCGCGCGCTGGCGCAGCGCAGCGGGCAGGCCGCCAAGGAAATCAAGGGCTTGATCGACGAGTCCGTGCAGAAGGTATCGATCGGGTCGGACCAGGTGGAAGCCGCGGGCGCCACCATGCAAGAGATCGTGGTGTCGGTACGCCGTGTGACGGACATCATCAACGAGATTTCCAGCGCGTCCGAAGAGCAGTCGCAAGGCATTCAGCAGGTGAACCAGGCGGTGTCGCAGATGGACAGCGTGACGCAGCAGAACGCGGCGCTGGTCGAGCAGGCTGCGGCGTCGGCCGCGTCGCTTGAGACCCAGGCGCAACGCCTGCGCGAAGCCGTCGCGGTGTTCAAGTTGCAAGCGGGCGGCCGGGTGATCGATGCGGAATCGCCTGCATTGGGACGCGGTGCGGAACCGGCGTTGATCGGGGCCTGATGGCCGCGTGAATTCGCCAATGAAAAATGCCCCGCAAGGGGCTTTTTCAACGTGGGGCCCAGGCAGTGATTCAGCCTTCGGGCCGGCTGCTTACTGGTCCAGCTGGATCTTGGCGTCGGCCGCGACGTTCTTCCACTTCTTCACGTCGCTGGCGATCACCTGCTGGAAGGCATCCGAGGTGCCGGCCACGACCGTGCCGCCCAGGCTGGCCATCTTGGCCTTCACTTCTGGGGTATTCAGAGCCTTCACCGAAGCGTCGTGCAGCTTTTGCTTCACGTCGTCCGGCAGGCCCTTGGGCGCCAGCAATCCGTTCCATGCGTTGGCTTCATAGCGCGGCAGGCCGGCCTCCTTGAAGGTCGGCGTGTCGGGCAGTTCGGGCGAACGGACGTCGGCGGCAATGGCGATCGGACGAATCTGGCCGCCCTTGACGTAAGGCAGGGACGCCGGCACCGGTTCCCAGATCATCGAGACCTGGCCGCTGATCACGTCGGTGAAGGCCGGGCCTGCGCCCCGGTAGGCGATGTGCATGAGCTTGGCGCCCGTCATCGACTTCATCAGTTCCATGGCCAGGTTGCCCAGACCGCCCGCGCCGGACGACGCATAGGTGTAGCGGTCGGGGTTCGCCTTCGAGGTGGCGATCAGCGAGTTCAGGTCCGTAGCGGGGAAATCCTTGGTGACGCTAAGCACGCCCGGCACGGTCACCAATTGGGTGATCGCGGTGAAGTCCTGCACGGCGTCATACGTCAATGACTTGTAGACGGCGGGGTTGGTGCCATGGGTGCTGGACGAGGCCAGCAGCAGGATGTAGCCGTCGGGGGCGGAGTCGGCCACGAAACGGGTGCCGATCGAGCCGCCCGCGCCGGCCTTGTTTTCCACGACCACGGTGGCGCCCAGCTCGGTGCCCAGTTGCGCGGCGAAGACGCGGCCGATGATGTCGGCGGTGCCTCCAGGGGCGAAGGGCACGATCAGGCGGACGGGCTTGGAGGGGTAGCTGGCGGCCTGTTGCGCCGAGGCGGCGCCGGCGGCCAGCGTCGCGCCGCTCAGCAGCGCCAGGGCGATGGTGGATTTCTTGAAGTTCATCTGTGTCTCCAGGCGAAGGTTAGTCGAGGCTGCGGTCGAGCCAATCGACGATCAATCCGGCTATCTGGTCGCTATTGCGGTCCAGCATGCAGAAATGGGAGTTGCCGGCGATGCCAGCGGCGGGCAGGTCCAGCACGTCGGCGCGTGCGCCTGCCCGGCGCAGGGCTCGCCAGTAGGCGTCCGTCTGGGCGCGGTAACGCAGCCAGGTGTCGTCCGCCTGAAAGTGATCGCCCCACACCAGCAGTTGCGGCGGCAACTGACAGGGGATCGACGCGGGCGTGCCCGTGGGTTCCAGGGCAACCACGGCGCGCACCGTGGCGGCGTATTCCTGTGCCAGCAGCGTGGCGAAGCCGCCGCCCTGGCTGTGGCCGAAAACGATGCAGGGGCCCGCCATGTCCAGTAATTGCCGGTAGGCGTCCAGCGCCATGTCGCCGTGCGTCAGCCAGCGCGGCACGAACTGTTTGGCGAAAGTGTCGAAGGCGTCGGTGGGAAACTGTTGCGCGGGATAAGCCTGGCGCGGATGGCCGGCGGGCGCGTAGCCCGAGGCCGGGCCGATGCGGAACAGGCTCCAGGCTTCTTCCTTGGATCGGAAGATCGGCGCGCTGTCGTAGACCTGCGGATACATCGCCCAGGATGCGCGGCCGCGTTCAGGGGCGTCGGACACGAACACGTCATAGCCTGCTTGCAGCAGGCGCCACAGCCAGCCCTGGCGGCCGTCGGGCGTGCTTTCCCACTGCGCGCCCGTCATGCCGCCACCGTGCCACAACAGCACGGGGTAGGGATGAAGCGGCTGCGCCAGCCGGTATTCCTGCACATACAACTGGCCGACGCTGTAGCCGCCGTTCATGTCGATCAAACGCGGCGATGCGTTGTCCACCACCTTTTTCTGCTGCATCGGCACGCCGCCGGCCACGGCTTCGGCGCCGCCCAGAAAATGGCTGCGAATGGATTTAAGCAGGACAGGGGTGTCGGACATCGGCGTTTCCAGGGAGTGGACGCCGGGATGTTAGTTGCCAGATGTATCAGTGTTGTGCAAAATGAGCAGCCACTGTGCCGAATCGGCACAGTGGCTAACAACAGACCCAGCCGGGAACAACGGAATCAACGAATACGCGGCGGGCAGGGGGAAGGATGAGAGAGACACATGGATATCAAATGGCTGGAGGACTTCGTTGCGTTGTCGAAGTCGCGCAATATGTTCCAGGCGGCCGAGGCGCGCAGCGTGACGCACCCTGCGTTTGGCCGCCGCATCAAGGCGCTGGAGGAATGGGCCGGGGTGCCGCTGGTTGAACGCGGCCATCACGCCACCACGCTCAACCCGGCCGGGCGCAGCATGCTGGCCGCCGCCATCGACGTGCTGGATATCCTGCGCGATACGCGCCAGGCGCTGCAAAAGCCCGAGCTTGAACGCAGCCGCAAGATCGTCATGGCATCGGGCAAGACGCTGGCGCATTCCGTGCTGCCCGGCGTGATGGCCAACGTGCAGCAGGGCATGCCGCCGTTCCAGTTGAAAGTCGTGACCACCACGTTGAACTATGGCGTGGACATGCTGGCGGATGGCGAGGTCGATTTCCTGTTGTGCCATGCGCATGAACCGCTGTACGCCAAGATTGACAATCCCGGCTACCGCTGCCGGCGCGTGGGCGCCGACAAGCTGGTCGCAGTCAGCGCGCCGGTGGCGCCGGGCGGCAAGCATCCTCGCCACGCCGTGCCCAAGCTGGCGTCGGATCCGGCGGTGCCGTTTCTGGCCTACGCCGACAGCATGTCGCTGGGCCGCATCCTGCATGACCGATTGCGCGGGCTGTGCGTCGTGCCGTTGTTGCAGACCCAGTATGAATCGGACCTGGCCGATGCGCTGCACGCCATGGCACGCCAGGGCTTCGGCCTGGCCTGGCTGCCGCATACGCTTGTCGAAGCGGACCTGCGCGCCGGCCTGCTGGTGCGGGCCGACAGCGCCCGCAACGACATCCACATGGAGATCCGGGTGTACCAGTCGGTGGACAACGCCAAACCGCTGGCCCGCCAGGTATGGAGCCGCATCGAGGCTTATGCGGCCCGATAGCGACACCGTTTTTGCTGAAGGAAAGAACAAACGGGGACAAAAGATGCCTGCCGGCCCGCGCAGGCATAAAATAGCGGATTACCCCATTCCCGCACTCACACAGGATTCCGCGCCATGAACGCCCGTATCCCCGAAGACGCACTGCCGCCCACCCTGGATCCCAAGGCTCTCCAGGAATTTGTCGATGACAAGTGGGACAACGAGATCATCCCCGCGCTGACCGATTACATCGCCGTCCCCGCCAAAAGCCCGGCGTTTGACGCCGACTGGGAAAAGAATGCGTTCATCGAGCGCGTGGTGCGCGATGCGGCGCAATGGGTCGAAGCGCAGAAGGTGTCGGGCCTGAAGCTGGAAGTGGTGCGCTTGCCGGGCCGCACGCCCGTCATCTTCTTCGACGCGCCCGCTACCCGCAGCGACAACGGCGACACCGTGCTGCTGTATGGCCACTTGGACAAGCAGCCGGAATTCTCGGGGTGGCGAGCGGGTCTGGGCCCGTGGACGCCCAAGTACGAAGACGGCAAGCTGTACGGCCGAGGCGGCGCGGATGACGGCTATGCCGTGTACGCCTCGCTGACCGCCATCATGGCGCTGGACAAGCAGGGGATTCCGCGTCCGCGTTGCGTGGGCATCGTGGAAACCTGTGAAGAATCCGGCAGCTATGACCTGCTGCCCTATGTGGACGCATTGCGCAGCCAGCTGGGCAACGTGGCCCTGGTGGTGTGCCTGGATTCGGGCGCCGGCAACTATGACCAGTTGTGGATGACCACGTCGCTGCGCGGCATGGTGTCCGGCACGCTGGAAGTCCAGGTGCTGGACGAAGGCGTGCACTCGGGCGACTCCAGCGGCGTCGTGCCGTCGTCGTTCCGCATCTTGCGCCATCTGCTGGACCGCCTGGAAGACAGCGGCACCGGCCGCCTGCTGCCGCAAAGCCTGCACTGCGAGATCCCCGCTGAACGGGTTGAACAAGTGTCCGCCACTGCGCGCATCCTGGGTGATGAAGTCTGGCGCCGTTTCCCCTGGAGCTGCGGCGCCGAAGGAGGCTTTGTGCTGCCCATGACGACCGAGCCGGAACAAGCCCTGCTGAACCGCACCTGGCGTCCGACCTTGTCGGTGACCGGCGCCGAGGGTCTGCCGCCGCTGTCGAGCGCCGGCAACGTCCTGCGTCCGCGCACGGCGTTCAAGCTGTCGCTGCGCCTGCCGCCGCTGGTGGATGCCGTGGCCGCCTCGCAAGAAATCAAGGAATTGCTGGAAGCCGACGCGCCCTATAACGCCAAGGTCATCTTCAAGGCCAATGAAGGCGCCGCCACCGGTTGGAACGCGCCCGCGGCCGTGCCGTGGCTGACCCAAGCCCTGGACGCCGCGTCGCAGCAGTACTACGGCCAGCCGTGCGGCTACATCGGCCAAGGCGGCACGATTCCGCTGATGAGCATTCTGCAAAAGGGCTTCCCCAAGGCCCAGTTCATGGTGTGCGGCGTGTTGGGCCCCAAGTCCAATGCCCACGGCCCCAATGAATTCCTGCACGTGCCTTACGGCAAGAAGCTGACTGCCGCCGTGGCCCAGACCATGGCCGCCATGCCCACATGATTTCCACCTCAGACTCCTACGCCAATGTGGTTGCCGAAACCCGCCATTGGCTGACTCAGGCCGTGATCGGCCTGAACCTCTGTCCGTTCGCCAAGGCGGTTCAGGTCAAGGACCAGATCCGCTTTGCGGTCAGCGACGCCACCGATGCCGAAGGCGTGCTGACCGATTTGCAGGATGAGCTGGCGCTGCTGGCCGAAGCCGATCCCGAAAAGATCGACACCACCTTGCTGATCATCCCGGATGCGTTGGACGACTTCCTGGATTTCAACGATTTCGAAGAGCTGTCCGATCGCCTGCTAAAGCGCATGCGATTGGTGGGCGAATTGCAGGTGGCCACGTTCCACCCGCAATTCCAGTTTGCCGACACCCAGCCGGACGATATCGAGAACTACACGAACCGTTCTCCGTACCCGATCCTGCATCTGCTGCGCGAAGACAGTATCGACCGGGCGGTGGAATCGTTCCCCGACGCCTCGGACATCTACGAGAAGAACATCGAAACGATGAACAAGCTGGGCCTGGAAGGCTGGAAGAAGCTGATGACCAAGGCCTGAGAAGGCCGCGCCACACTGGCAGCTTGAAACAGCAGCGGAGCGTTTTTGCTCCGCTGCATCCATTTGCACACCGCCGTCGTATATGAGCTAAACCCCTAGCTCATCAGGAGACGGCCGTGCAGACCCTTTTGCCCCCCGAGCAGGCGCGTGATGCGTAGCGCGCTGGAATTGGCTGTTCTGGCGTGCGTGCTGGTTCTGGCCCTGGCGGCATGTTCGCCATTGACCGTGTTGAACGGGGCCGTGCCGGACCATGCCAGCAGGATCGTCCCGGACGTGGCCTATGGCGAGGGGGGGCGCCGGCTGCTGGACATCTACGCGCCGCCCGGCGTGGACAAGCCGCCCGTGGTGGTGTTCTTCTACGGTGGCAGTTGGCGCAATGGATCGCGTGCGGACTACAAGTTCGTGGGCGATGCGCTGGCCTCGCGCGGCATCATGGCCGTCATCGCCGACTATCGGCTGTACCCCGCCGTGTCCTACCCCGATTTTGTGGAGGACTCGGCGCGGGCCGTGGCCTGGACGCTGCAACACATCGCCGAGTACGGGGGCGACCCCGCCCGGGTCTACGTGGCCGGGCATAGCGCGGGCGGTTACAACGCCGCGATGGTGGCGCTGGATGCGCGCTGGCTGGCGCGCTTTGGCGCCTCGCCTGCAATGCTGCGCGGCTGGATCGGCATGGCCGGCCCGTATGACTTCTTGCCGATCGTGGCGCGCGATGTGAAGCCAGTATTCCACTTTCCTGGCACGCCACCGGACTCGCAGCCCATTGCGCACGTCAGCGCGGCCGCGCCGCCGACGTTGCTGATGGCGGGCCTGGACGACACCACCGTTGATCCGCATCGCAACGCCGAGGCGCTGGCCGCTGCCTTGCAAGCTGCGCACGTGCCCGTGACCTTGGTGCTGTATGACCGGCTGGGCCATGCAATGCTGGCCGGGGCGCTGGCGCGTCCACTGCGTTGGCGGGCGCCGGTGCTGGACGACTTGGCGGCGTTTGTCCTGCACCCCTCGCAACAGGCGGACAGGGCGCCGCCCGGACTGGCACGGCAAGGGGCGCAATGATGCGTCGTCAGCCGATTGCGCCGTCCATCCACGCGGTCGCCGCGATGGTGGCGCTTGCCGCGGGGGCGGGGGGCGCCTGGGCGGCGCCAGCGGCGGTTGCCGCCTCTGACATTGCCGCCATCCCGGCCCAGCACTATCGGGGCATCGCCTATGGCGCGGAGGATGGCCGCGAGCGCTACCGCGAGTCGCATTGGGTGTTTCAAGCCGACGGCCACGAGACGCGCCTGGTGCTGTACCAGTGTCCCGACGGCGCACCGTTCGCACGCAAATGGGTGCGGGGCAGGGTTGATGATCCCGCCCCGAATTTTGATCTGATCGATCAGCGCGACGGCTACCGCGAGGGCGTGCGCGGTAGCGGCAGCCAGCGCGAAGTCTACGTGCAGAAGGGCGAGGGCAAGCCGATGGAATCCGCACCGTTGCCAACACCGGCGGATCTGGTGATCGATGCGGGTTTTGATGCCTATGTTCGCAGCCACTGGCGCCAGCTGGAACAGTCCGGTGGACGCGCGGTGCCGTTTCTGGTGCCCAGCCGCCTTGCCGCGTTTGAATTGAAGGTAGACGCCCAGGACCGGGTGATGGACGGCACGCCGGTCTACCGCATCCGCATGCGGCTGGATGCCTGGTATGGCTTTGCGACGCCCACCATTTTGGTCAGCTATGCAGAGGCGGATCGCCGCCTGTGGCGCTTTGAAGGGATCAGTAATCTCCGTAACCACACGGGCGGCACGCAGAACGTCAGACTGGATTTTCCGCCCGCCGAGCGCGATGCACCGCCCAGCCGGCAAGACATGGACGCGGCGGCGGCCATGCCGCTGGTCAGCCGCTGCGATGATTGATCGCGTATCCGGGTTATCCCGAGTGAATCCAACGGGCAGGGCCATCCGTATATAGGGAAACACCACCAATCTGTTGGGGTCCCGACATGAAATCAAGCGTGATGCCGCCCGTCATGCATAGCGCCGTTTACGAAGGCAGGGTGATCCACCGCCGCCACGCGCCGCATGCGCATGCCTTTCAATACCGCATGGCCCAACTGCTGCTGGACCTGGACGAACTGGATCAGGTGTTCAGCCAGCGCTGGCTGTGGTCGGTCAACCACCGCAATCTGGCTGAGTGGCGTCGCGCCGACTACCTGGGGCCTGCCGACATGCCACTGGCCGATGCCGTGCGGTTGCGCGTGCGCCAGGCGATCGGCCGTGCGCCGCAAGGCCCGATCCGCCTGCTGACCCATCTGCGCTATGCGGGCTATGCCTTCAACCCCGTCAGTTTCTATTACTGCTTTGAGGCCGATGGCATCACGCTGGACACCGTGGTGGCCGATGTGACCAATACGCCTTGGCGCGAACGCCACAGCTACGTGCTGCCCGTGGACGACGCCGATCAGATGGGTCGGACCTTGCGCTGGCGTTTCGACAAGCAATTCCATGTGTCGCCTTTCATGCCGATGGAGCGCCGCTACGAATGGCGCCTGACGCCGCCGGGCGACGACCTGCACGTGCATATGAAAGTCCTGTCGGGACAGAACCGTGAGTTCGAGGCCGACCTGGCGCTGGAAAGACATGCACTGAACGGGCGTTCGCTGGCGCGCGTGCTCTGCTGCTACCCGCTGATGACCTTGAACGTGATCGGCGCCATCCACTGGCAGGCGCTGCGCCTCTGGCTCAAGCGAAATCCTGTGTACGACCACCCGCGTCATTCCCTACCCCGATCGGGAGAAAACCAATGAGATCCCCCTCCGACTCCGAACGCCTGGCGCTGAATGACGCCTGGGCGCCCGAGGCCGCCGCGGCCTTGCCCTGGACCGACCGCCTGTTGCGCCAGCGCCTGCTGGGGCGTCTGGCGGGCTTGCGCGGCGGCCAGTTGATCGTGGATGACGTCACCGGCAGTGTCGAATTGGGTGTGCCGGATGCCGGGCAGTCCCGGCCCGTGCGCGTGTGCGTGCGCAACCTGGCGTTCTACCGGGCGCTGGCGGGCAACGGCAGCGTCGGCGCGGGCGAGGCCTACGGCCACGGTTGGTGGGAATGCGATGATTTGGTGGGCCTGATCCGGCTGCTTGCGCGCAACCGTGAGTTGGTGGACGGCATGGAACGCGGGATGGCTCGCCTGGGCAGCGTGGCGATGCGCGTGCTGCATGCCTGCCGGCGCAATACGCGCGCCGGCAGCCGCCGCAACATCGCGGCCCACTACGACCTGGGTAACGACTTCTTCCGCCTGTTCCTGTCGGACGACATGATGTATTCGTCGGCGATGTGGGCGGGCGACGATGACACGCTGGAGCAGGCGTCCATGCGCAAGCTGGACGTGATCTGCCGCAAGCTGGACCTGCGACCCGGCCAGCACGTGGTCGAGATTGGCACCGGCTGGGGCGGCTTCGCGCTGCACGCGGCGCGTCACTATGGCTGCCACGTCACCACCACCACCATCTCGCGCGAGCAGCATGCATTGGCGACCCAACGTATTCACAGCGCCGGCATGCAGTACCGGGTGGACGTGCTGTTGCAGGACTATCGCGACTTGCATGGCCAGTTCGACAAGCTGGTCTCGGTTGAAATGATCGAGGCGATCGGGGCGTCCTATCTGCCCACGTACTTCGGCAAGATCGCGGAATTGCTCAAGCCGGATGGCATGGCGCTGATCCAGGCCATCACCATCGAAGACCATCGCTATGCCCAGGCGCTGAAAGCGGTGGATTTCATCAAGCGCCATATTTTCCCGGGCAGCTTCATGCCGTCCATCCAGGCGATGCTGGAAGCCAAGACCCGCGCCAGCGACTTGAGCTTGGTGCATCTGGAAGACTTCGGCCTGTCTTATGCGCGGACCTTGCAGGCATGGCGGCAGCGCTTCATGGCGCGGCTGGGCGCGGTGCGAGGGCAGGGGTTCGACGAACGCTTCATCCGCTTGTGGGAGTTCTACCTGGCGTATTGCGAAGGCGGATTCCGTGAACGCGCCATTGGCGTGTCGCACCTGCTGCTGGCACGCCCCGGTGCGATGCCGCGCGATGCGCGGTGGACGGGCCGGGAGGCAGAGGCGTTGGCATGAGATTCTGGGCCAACCTGATCGGATACCAGATCGTCTGGTTCGCCGCCGTGATCGGCGCCAGCCGGGGCAGTCCGTGGCCCGGCCTGACACTGGCGGCGGTGTTCGTGTTGGGGCAGGCCTGGATATCGGCCAACCGGCGTGCCGATTTGCGGCTGGTGGCGGTGGCGCTCTGTTGCGGCGTGGCGCTGGACGGCGTGCTGGCGGCCGGCGGGTGGGCGCGGTATGCCGCGTCCTGGCCGGCACTGCCCGTGGGAGGAGCGCCGGTCTGGATACTGGCGTTGTGGGCGTCATTCGCCATGACCTTCAACCATTCGCTGCGTTATTTGCGGGACCGGCCGGCGCTGGGCGCGCTGTTGGGGCTGGCTGGCGGCCCCTTGGCGTATTGGGGGGCAGGAAAGACCTGGGGCGCCATACAGTTCGCCGAGCCCGTTTGGCGCGGCCTGGCGTGGCTGGCGCTTGGGTGGGCGTTGGCCATGTTCCTGCTGTGCAAGCTGGCAGGCCGTTGGGATCGGCATTCACGGCTGCGGGCGAGTTTGGCGGCGGGGGCTGCGCGATGAGCCCGGGCATGCAGATTCTGATCGTGGTGGCGATGGCCGTTCCCCTCATGAGCGCGGGTTGGCTGTGGCAGCGGCGTCATCACAATGCCGGCATCGTTGACGTGCTGTGGGCCTCGGGCGTGGGCCTGGCCGCAGTCTTGATCGCGCTGACAGGGCGGGGCGCCGCCACGCCACGGATGCTGCTGGCCATCCTGGGCGGCCTGTGGGCAGGCAGGCTGGCGCTCCACATCTGGCAGCGCGTGCGTCACGCAGAGGAAGACGGCCGTTACCGCGCTTTGCGCGCCCATTGGAACGGTCATCAGGGCAAGTTCTACCTGTTCTTCATGGCGCAGGCCGGGCTGGTGTTGTTGTGCAGCCTGCCGTTCATCGCCGTGGCGGCCAACCCTGTACCGGGCATGACAGCGTGGCAATGGTTGGGGCTGCTGGTGTGGGTCGTGGCGGTTGCCGGCGAAACACTGGCCGACCGGCAATTGGAGGCGTTTCGCGCGGACCCGGCGAACCACGGGCACACCTGCCGGCTTGGCCTGTGGCGTTATTCGCGCCACCCCAACTACTTCTTTGAATGGATCCACTGGTTCGCCTATGTGGCGCTGGCTGGGTCTGGCCACCCCACCGCCTGGCTCGCGTGGTCGGGGCCGATCGTGATGTTCATTTTCCTGCGCTGGATCAGCGGCATTCCTTATACCGAGGCGCAAGCGCTGCGCACGCGGGGCGAGGACTATCGCGAATACCAGCGCACCACGTCGATGCTGGTTCCCTGGTTTCCAAAGCCCGGATCCACCGCAGCAAGAAACGAAGCCAAGCCAGGGAGTGAACGATGAATTCCGCCATACTCAATGACGCTCAGTTGCCCGTGGACCGTCCGGCTCCCGGCCTGCTTGGCCTGGCCGAGCGCGGTCTGGTGCCCGACGCCTTGTTGCGCCTGGGCATCCGCCGCCTGTGCGCGCAGCGTCTGCACGATGAAAGGGCGGGCGGCCCCGGCGAACAGGCAAACCGCTATCAGGCGCTGATTGATCAACTGCGACTCAGCCCGTTGGCCATCCATGCCGATGCCGCCAACGCGCAACACTACGAACTGCCACCCGAGTTTTTCACGCTATGCCTGGGCCGGCAGTTGAAGTATTCCGGCTGCTACTACGCGACCGGCCGCGAAACGCTGGACCAGGCAGAAGCCGCCATGTTGGAGCTAACCGGCAACCGCGCCGAATTGGCGGACGGCCAGCGCATCTTGGAATTGGGCTGCGGCTGGGGATCGCTGACGCTCTGGATGGCTGAACGCTATCCCAACGCGCGTATCACGGCGGTGTCGAATTCGGCGCCGCAGCGGCTGCATATCCAGCAGCAATGCCAGTTGCGCGGGCTGGGCAATGTCGACGTCATCACGTGTGATGTGAACACGCTGCAATTGCCGCTGGCGGAATTCGACCGTTGCGTGTCGGTGGAAATGTTCGAGCACATGCGCAATTACCAGAATCTGCTGGCCCGGATCCATTCATGGCTGCGGCCCGCCGGCAAGCTCTTCGTGCATATCTTCGCCCACCGCGATCTGATGTACCCGTTCGAGACCGAGGGGGCGGACAACTGGCTGGGCCGGCATTTCTTCACGGGCGGCATCATGCCGTCGGCGGACACTTTGCTGTGGTTCCAGCAAGACCTTCGGATCGAGGCGTCGTGGCGGGTCGATGGCCGCCACTATGCGCGCACGGCCAATCACTGGCTGGCCAATCAGGACGCCAACCGGGAGGCGGTGATGCGGGTGCTGGAACAAGCATATGGCGCTCGGTTGGCGCCGTTGTGGTTCCAGCGCTGGCGCATGTTCTGGATGGCTTGCGCGGAACTGTTCGACTACGACGGCGGGCAGCAATGGATGATCGCGCACTACCGCTACACGCGGCCGGATTGAAAGGGGCAGCCATGCGTGAATTCGCGAGAGCGCCGCTCGTGGCCAGGATGGCGGCCGGCATGATCGTCGGCGTCATGGCGCTGGCGGGTTGCGGCAGCCCGCCGCCCATGCCGCCTGTGACGCAGGTGGATATTTCCCGTTTCATGGGGGATTGGTACGTGATCGCCGGCATCCCCAGTTGGCCCGAGCGACAGTCGTTCAATGCGGTGGAGTCCTACGCCTTGTTGCCCGATGGCCGCATCCAAACCACCTTCCGCTACCGGCACGGCGGCTTCGGGGCCGACGTGGAAACCATGCGTCCGGTGGGCACGGTGCAGCCCGACACCGGCAATGCCGTGTGGGGCATGCAGTTCATCTGGCCAATCCAGGCGGAATACGTCATTGCCTACCTGGACGAGCACTACCCGCAGACGATCATCGGCCGGACGAAGCGCGACTACGTGTGGATCATGGCGCGTACCCCCAGCTTGCCTGATGCCGAATACGCGCGGTTGGTCGACAAGGTGCGCGACCTGGGTTACGACCCTGCCCAACTGCGCAAAGTGCCTCAGCAATGGCCAGAGCAGGGGCCAGAGCAGGGGGCAGCACCCAGGACCTCCCCCGAACCGGGCAAGGCACACTAAATATTTTCTAGTTATATAGGGGTGGTCTCTTATTCAAGCGGCCAAGGTCGTGTGACACCAACTGATACGGCACATTAAGCAGTGCAGAAAGCACTTCTGGCCCCCGCTGGTCATACCAGCCGTCCGAAGGAGAAAGATTTCACGAAACTTACGGCAAGGGTTTTCCCGCTACGTCCCGACATAAATTTGCCGATAGCATCGCTCCGAAAATCATAAAGCGCGACCATTTGTTACCCACTGGATCGCGCCAGGGGCTCCACCAAATCGCCCCGGGACCGGAAAAAACTTTATCCAAAGTTGGGAGACTTGCATGCAACGCCGTTCGTTTTTGAAGAAAGCCACCTTGGGGGCCGCAGCGGGTGGCGCCACCCTGGCAGTGCCCGCCATTGCCCAGGAAGCCCCCACGCTGAACTGGCGCCTGGCATCCAGTTTTCCGCGTAGCGCCGACGCCATTTTTTCGGGCGGTGAAAGCGTCGCCAAGTACGTGTCCGAGGCGACTGGCGGCAAGTTTTCCATTCGCGTGTTCCCGGCCGGTGAAATCGTCCCGGCCCTGCAAGTGCTGGACGGCGTGCAGAATGGCACGATTGAATGCGGCCATAGCGCGTCGTACTACTACTACGGCAAGGACCCCGTCCTGAGCTTCGATGCCGCCGTGCCGTTCGGCCTGAACACGCGCCAGATGAATTCCTGGATGCGCCACGGCGACGGCCTGTCGCTGCTGCGCGAGGTCTTCAAGACCTACAACATCGTCAACTTCCCTTGCGGCTACACGGGCACGCAGATGGGCGGCTGGTTCCGCAAGGAAATCAAGACGGTCGATGACCTGAAGGGCCTGAAGTTCCGCGTCAGCGCCTTCGCGGGCGCCGTGCTGTCGCGCCTGGGCGTCGTGCCGCAACAGATCGCCGGCGGCGACATCTACCCGGCGCTGGAAAAGGGCACCATCGACGCGGCGGAATGGATCGGCCCCTATGACGATGAAAAGCTGGGCTTCAACAAGGTCGCCCCGCACTACTACTACCCGGGTTGGTGGGAAGGCACGCTGCAAGTCTCGCTGTACGTCAACCAGGACGCCTACAACAAGCTGCCCAAGCACTACCAGGCCATTCTTGCGCAGGCCTCGGCCGCGGCGACCAACGACATGATCGCCAAGTACGACGCCGAAAACCCGGCCGCGCTGCGCCGCCTGATTGCCCAGGGTGCCAAGCTGCAATCGTTCCCCAAGCCCGTGATGGACGCCTGCTTCGCCGAGTCCGTCAAGCTGTATGACGAAATGAGCGCCAAGAGCCCGGTGTTCAAGAAAGTCTACGAAAGCATGAGGAACTTCCGCGACAACGAACTGCCCTGGTTCCGTGTCGCCGAAGGCAGCTATGACAGCTACATGGGCACGATCAACCGCAAGTAAGCCGCGGATTTGATCGTGCCGGCGCGCGCGGATGTGCCGCATTCGCGCGCGCTTGCGGGTTCTCTCCTCTCTCGTTTTGCATATTGACCGCGTGCCATGCCCTGCGCCGGTTCGGAAATCCAACATGAATGCCCTATTAGCCTTATCCCGTTTGATCGATGCGATCAACACGGTGGTCGGCCGGTGCGTGACGTGGCTGACGCTGGTCGTCGTCTTGGTCAGCGCTGGCAACGCCGTCGTCCGCAAGGTCTTCCAGATCAGTTCCAACGCCTGGCTTGAGTTGCAGTGGTACCTGTTCGGCGCCATCTTCCTGTTGGCCGCGGGCTATACGCTGCTGCGCAACGAGCACGTGCGCGTCGACGTGCTGTCCTCGCGCCTGCCACGGCGCAAGCAGATCTATATCGATATCTTCGGCGTCATCTTCTTCCTGATGCCCGCCTGCCTGCTGATCACGTATTTGTCGTGGCCGGTGTTCATGGATTCGTTCGTGAGCAACGAACAGTCGTCCAACACCGGCGGGCTGGTGCGCTGGCCGGTGAAGCTGCTGATTCCGATTGGCTTCGCCTTGCTGGTGCTGGCGGGCTTGTCGCATCTGATCAAGTGCATCGGTTTCCTGATGGGCAAGTGTCCCGATCCAGGCGCCCGCGCAACCGATATTTCCGCCGAGGAAGCCTTGGCCCTGGAAATCGCGGAAGAAGCGCGGCAGCGTGAGGAACGCGCCCTGGCGGCGCAAGGCGGGAAGGCGCCAGGCGGCGCCCGTGACCAGAACGGACAGGACGGACGCTGACCATGGAATTTCTGACTGCAAACATGGCCCCCATCATGTTCGCCACGCTGGTGGTGTTCCTGCTGATGGGCTTTCCCGTGGCCTTCGCGCTGGCGGCCAACGGCATTCTCTTCGCGCTGGTGGGCATTGAACTGGGGCTGCTGAATGTCGCCTTGTTCCAGGCCTTGCCGCAACGCATCTTCGGCATCATCGCCAACGACACCTTGTTGGCGGTGCCATTCTTTACCCTGATGGGGCTGGTGCTTGAACGATCCGGCATGGCGGAAGACTTGCTGGAAACCATCGGCCAATTGTTCGGCACCGTGCGCGGAGGCCTGGCGATTGCGGTGGTGTTCGTGGGCGCGATGCTGGCGGCAACCACGGGCGTCGTATCGGCGTCGGTGATCTCGATGGGCCTGATTTCGCTGCCTATCATGCTGCGATACGGCTATGACCGCAGGCTGGCCAGCGGCATCATCGCTGCGTCCGGCACGCTGTCGCAGATCATCCCGCCGTCGCTGGTTCTGATCATCCTGGCCGACCAGCTGGGCCGCTCCATCGGCGATATGTACCGTGGCGCGATCATCCCGGGCTTCCTGCTGGCGGGCACGTATGTGGTGTACGTCATCATCAAGTCGTACCTGAAGCCGGACTCGGCGCCCGCGTTGCCTGAAGAGGCCCGCTCGTTCCGCGAAGACAACGGCACGCGCGGCGGCCGCTCGCTGCTGGTGCTGATGGTGATTTCGGCCTTGTCGGCGTACTTCGTCGGCCAGTACATCGAAGCCGACACCGCGCCGGTGGACGAACAGATCGTGCTGTCGCTGCTGATCTGGGGGCTGACCGCCTTCATCATCGCGGGCGTCAACAAGATCTTCAAGATAGGCTTGCTGTCGGCCCTGGCCGAGCGCGTCACCTTCGTGATGATTCCGCCGCTGTTCCTGATCTTCCTGGTGCTGGGCACGATCTTCATCGGTGTTGCCACGCCCACCGAGGGCGGCGCAATGGGGGCCGTGGGCGCCATCGTCATGGCCCTGATCCGTGGCCGTCTCACGCTGAACTTGATGAAGCAGGCGATGGACACCACCACCAAGCTGTCCACCTTCGTGGTGTTCATCCTGGTGGGTTCCACGGTGTTCGGCCTGACGTTCCGTGGCGTCAACGGAGACTTGTGGGTCGAGCACCTGTTGATCAGCCTGCCGGGTGGCGAACTGGGCTTCCTGATCGCGGTCAGCGTGCTGACCTTCGTGCTGGCGTTCTTCCTGGACTTCTTTGAACTGGCTTTCATCATCGTGCCGCTGTTGGGGCCGGTGGCTGACAAGCTGGGCATCGATCTGATCTGGTTTGGCGTCTTGCTGGCGGTGAACATGCAAACCTCGTTCATGCATCCGCCGTTCGGCTTCGCGCTGTTCTATTTACGATCCGTCGCGCCCAAGGACAGGTATCGGGACAAGGTCACCGGCAAGATGATCGAACCCGTCACCACGGGCCAGATCTACCGTGGCTCCATCCCGTTCATCGTCATCCAGTTGGCGATGGTGGTTGCCGTGTTGGCCTTCCCGGGGCTGGTCATGCATTACAAGAGCGACGAAGCGCAGGTCGACGCCAGCAAGGTGAAGATCGAAGTGGATACGACGTATGGAACCAGCACTTACGGCAGCGACGACCCCGCAGCCGGGTTCAAGTAGGGCACCTGCGTAGGCGCTTGAGAATGGAAATGCCGGCATTGCCGGCATTTCTCTTTTCGGGATATCCCTAAATGGCGGGCGGACCAAATTGCATACAAGATACTTTATCTTGCCTTCGCCCCAGCCCGGAGATCCGTATGCGAATGTCCCGCCGCCATGCCTTGGGCGCGCTTGCCGCGCTGCCCTTGATGTCTCGCCCCGTCTGGGCCCAGAACACGTTTCCGACGCGCCCGGTGCGCCTGCTGGTGGGCTTTGCACCCGGTGGCCTGACCGACATTGCCGCGCGCGCGCTGGCCGAACGCATGGGCAAGGCGCTGAAGCAGAACGTCATCGTCGAAAACCGACCGGGCGGGCAAGCCATCATCGCCACGGTGGCGGTCGCGCGGGCCGAGCCCGACGGCTATACGCTGGGGTTTGCCGGCACCAACGGCATGATCCTGAACCCGTTGCTCTACAACAACCTGCCGTACCAGCAGTCGGACTTCAAGCAACTGGGGTCCATGGGCAAGTCGCCCATGCTGCTGATCGTGCACCCGGCGTTGGGCGTGAAGAACGTGCAGGAATTCATTGCGCTGGCCAAGAAAAAACCTGGCGATATCACCTGCGCCCATGCGGGGCGCGGCGTCATCAATCATCTGGCGTTGCTGCATTTCCAGTCAAAGACCGGCACCCAATTCCAGGACGTGCCGTACAAAGGCAGCGGCCCCGCGCTACTGGATTTGATGGCGGGCACGGTGCAAAGCACCTTCGACTTTCCGACGTCGGCACTCCCCAACATCAAGTCCGGCAAGTTGCAGGTCTTGGCGGTGACCGCCGACAAGCGCCTATCCAGCTTGCCCGACGTGCCCACCATGAAAGAGGCGGGCGTGGACGGCTTTGAACTGTATACGCGCATGATGATTTCGGGCCCCGCAGCCATGCCGGCGGATGTCGTGAAAGTACTGGAAAACGCGGTGCGCGAAGGCACGCGCGACCCCAGTCTGGTACAGCAGTTCGCGGACCAGGGTGTGGCGGTGGAATTCACCTCGTCAGCCGATCTGGACAAAGTGATCGCGGACGAATCCGCCATGTGGGCCGGGGTCATCAAGACCAACGGCGTACCCAAGACCGATCTGAAAGCCTGAGGAGGGCAGCCCCGTGACGCAGCCTCGCATCACCATTTCCCCCGAACGCGCGCTGATCGACGTTGAGCGCGACATCCGCATCGAAGGATTTCCGCCCTACGCATTCATCACCGTCACGGCCAGCATGCACATGTGCGGCGCGGCGTGGCAGTCCGAAGCCGTGTTCGTGGCCGGCCACGACGGCCGTCTGGACCTGAGCCGAGACTGCCCGGTGTCGGGAAGCTATGCCGAGCCTTCGGCAATGGGCATCGTGTGGTCCATGGTGTGTCAGGACATGGATCGCGTGGTGTTCCCGCCCGACAAGACCGATGCGCTGACCGTGCGGATCCGAGCCGAAGGCGGCGGGCTGGCCGCCGAGGCCACGCTGACCCAGGATTTTCTGGCGGAAGGCGTCACGTATCGCTCCGTGCGTGAGGACTTGGGCGGCATGACCTTGGCGGGCGAACTCTACACGCCCGCTGGCCCGGGGCCGCATCCTGTCGTGATCTACATGAACGGTTCGTCGGGCGGGGTGAATGCGCCGCGCGCGGCCTTGTTCGCGGCGCGTGGATACCAATGCCTGGCGCTGGCCATCTTCAACTACGACGGCAGGCCCAAGTATCTGAACGACTTGCCGCTGGAGTATTTTGAAGCGGCATTGAAATGGGTGCGCCAGACCCTGAGGCCGCGCGATGGCTTCGTCGCGGTGTCCGGCATTAGCCGCGGAGGCGAGACCTCTTTGCTGGTGGCGTCGCACTATCCGGATCTGGTCAGCGCGGTGGTGGCTTACGTGCCATCGCCCGTGATGCATGGCGTGGTCAGCGCGGGGGCGCCCGGCACGGGTCGCAACGCCCAAGTCTGGACCAGGGAAGGGCGGCCGCTGCCGCATCTGTGGCAGGACAACGCCACGGCGGATTGGGAAGCGGCCTATGCGTCTGAACCACCGTACCGGCAGACGCTGGCGTTCCTGAGCGCCACGCGGGACAGCGCCGCATTTGAACGCGCCAGGATTCCGATCGAGAACTACCCCGGCCCGGTCATGCTGGTCAGCGCATCGGACGATGGCTTCTGGCCCAGCACCGCCTATTCGGAAATGGTGGTGCGCCAGCGCCAGGCCCACGCGCTGCCGACATTGCACCATGTCTGCGCGGGCGCGGGCCACCATGTTCACTATCCCCATCTGCCTGCCACCCTGATCAACAAGCCGCATGCGATGTCGGGCCTGCTGCTGGACGCGGGCGGCACGCCGTCGGCCAACGCGGCCGGCAACCAGGGGTCGTACCGGGCGGTGCTGGATTTTCTGGCGCAGGCGCAGCGCGGACAGGGCGAGGGGCAGGGGCAGGAATAATCAGCAGGCGAGACGGGCGAGCGTCCTACAGGGAATGTCCCTAGAGATGCTCGCCACATTTTTCGGTTATTAGTACGTATACGTAATTAATGATGCTGCTGCATGGCGGCGCCTGTCGTATCGCGTGTCAGTCCGGCCAAAGGTCGCATGGCAAGACCCAGTGGCCACCACGGAGACAACCATGAAAGACGGCGAGATTCTCTCGGGCTTCCTGGCCCCCCATCCTCCTCATCTGGTCTATGGCGAAAACCCGCCGCAGAATGAACCCCGGTCGCAAGGCGGCTGGGAAACGCTGCGCTGGGCGTACGACCATGCGCGCGACAGCATCGAACGGCTCAAGCCGGACGTGCTGCTGGTGCATTCCCCGCATTGGATCACTCAGGTCGGTCACCACTTCCTGGGCGTGCCCCGGCTGACCGGCAAATCGGTGGACCCCATCTTTCCCAACCTGTTCCGCTACGATTTTTCGCTGAACGTTGATGTGGAGCTTGCCGAAGCGTGTTGCGAGGAAGGGCGCCGCGCCGGCCTGGTCACGAAGATGATGCGCAATCCGCGATTCCGGGTCGACTACGGCACCATCACCACCTTGCATATGGTGCGTCCGCAGTGGGACATACCGGTAGTGGGCATTTCCGCCAACAACACGCCCTACTACCTGGACACCAAAGAGGGCCTTGGCGAAATGGACCTGCTGGGCCGCGCCACGCGCGAAGCCATCCGCAAGTCCGGCCGGCGCGCGGTGCTGCTGGCCAGCAATACCCTGTCGCACTGGCATTTTCACGAAGAGCCGGAAATACCCGAAGACATGTCCAAGGAACATCCCGAACGGTACGACGGCTACAAGTGGGACATCAGAATGATCGAGCTGATGCGGCAGGGCCGGATGCGCGAGACCTTTCAACTGCTGCCTCAATTCATCGACGAGGCCTTCGCCGAGGTCAAGTCCGGCGCTTTCACGTGGATGCACGCGGCAATGGATTATCCCGAGCTGCCGGGCCGCTTCTATGGATACGGCTCGGTCATCGGCACCGGCAACGCCGTCATGGAATGGAATCTGCAAGACGCCGGCCTGTCACGCATTGCGCGGGCGGCCCCGCACCAGCCGGAGACATCACAATGACCGTCGTATCCGCATTCCTGGTTCCGGGCAGCCCGCTGCCTCAATTGCGGCCCGACGTTGCGCCGTGGGGCCGGCTGGCCGACGCCATGCGCGTCGCCGGCCAGGCGCTGGCAGCATCGCGGCCCGACTGCGTGCTGGTCTATTCCACGCAATGGATGGCCGTGCTGGATCAGCTGTGGATCACGCGGGCGCGCAGCACGGGCGTGCACGTGGACGAGAACTGGCACGAGTTTGGCGAACTGCCTTTTGACATCCTCAGCGACGTGCCGTTGGCCCAGGCCTGCGTGGATGCCTGCGGCTCCGCGGGCGTTCACGCGCGGGGCGTGGACTATGACGGCTTTCCGATCGATACCGGCACCATCGCCGCCAGCACCATGATGGGTTTCGGATCCCAGGGGCTGCCTGTGTCGATTGCCGCCAACAATCTGTACCACGATGGCGCGCAGACCGAGGCGCTTGGACGTCTGGCGGCCGAGTGCGCCGGCCGCCAAGGCAAGCGTGTTGCCGTGCTGGGCATTGGCGGCCTGTCGAATTCAATGTTCCGCGAGCCCGTGGAGCCCAAGCACGACCGCATTCTTAGCGAATCGGACGACGCCTGGAACCAGCGGATGCTGGGCCTGCTTGAGTCCGGCGACGTCGACGCACTGCGCGAACAGATTCCGCACTACGCGCGGGAGGCCCGCGTGGACATGGGGTTCAAGCATTTCCACTGGGTGCTGGGCGCGTTGAAGGGAACAATCAAACGCGCCGAAGTGCTTGAATATGCGCCGCTTTACGGCAGCGGCGGCGCGGTCGTGCAGTTTGTGGGGGACGAAGCAGGTTGAATGCCGCGGCCCCCGAGCGTCTTCACCCCGCGCGGGGGCGCGTTACTCTTCGCTGGTCCATTCCACCTGCACGCCCAGGCTGCGCAGGTTTTCGACAAACTGCGGATGCGCGCGGCGGATCGGCGTTGCGTTGCGGATTTCAGAGCGGCCCTTGATGCTGCTGGCCACCATGAACAAGGCGATCGCCACCCGGATGATGTAGGGGCTTTCGACGACCGCAGGCGTCAGCGGCATGCCGCCAAAGGTGACGACGCGGTGCGGGTCCGACGAAAACACATGGGCGCCGAACTTCGACAGTTCGCCCGTCCATCCCAACGCGCCGTCGTAGACCTTGTTCCAGAACATCGCATTGCCTTCGGCGCATACGCCCAGCGCGATGAAGATCGGCAGCAGGTCCACCGGGAAATAGGGCCACGGCGCGGCTTCAACCTTGGTCAGCACGTTGCTGGTGAACGGCGTTTGCACCTTCAGCGGACCCGTGCGCAGCGCGCGTGACCACCCGTCCTTGTGTTCGATTTGCACGCCGAACTTGGCGAACGTGCGGTCGATCAGCGGGAAATTCCCCGGGGTGCGGTTGCGCACCACCACATCGCCGCCCGTGATCGCGCCCAGGGCCAGGAACGTCGTGATTTCGTGGAAATCCTCTTCAAACGTGAATTCACCGCCGCCCAGGCGCGCGCCGCCGCGCACCGTCAGCCGCGACGTGCCAATACCGTCGATATCGGCGCCCATCATCGTCATGAAGCGGCAGAATTCCTGCACATGCGGTTCGGACGCGGCGTTGGTCAGCGTCGACTCGCCTTCGGCCGCCGCCGCGCACAACACGAAGTTCTCGGTCGTGGTGACGGAAGCGTAGTCCAGCCAATGATGGGTGGGCTTGAGCGCGCCGCTGCTGCGTACCAACAGCGAGCCGCTGGCGCGTTCGACTTCGCCGCCGAATGAACGGAAGATCTCCACGTGCGGGTCAATCTCGCGCACGCCCAGCGTGCAGCCCTTCACGTTGTCTTCCAGCCGTGCCACGCCAAAGCGGGCCAGCAGCGGCGGCACCAGCATGATCGAAGAACGCATTTCTTCGGGCAGGCGATGGGCCTTGGCGTCGAACTGCGTGTTCTGGTGGCGCAGTTCCAGCGTGCGGGTCGTTTCGTCCAGCCGGACTTCACTGCCCAGCGTGCGGAAGATGTCCAGGATCTTGCGCACGTCCGTGATGTCGGGCACGCCATTCAAGGTCAGCGGTTGGTCGGTTAGCAGGGTGGCGCAGAGAATGGGCAGGACCGCATTCTTGTTGGCCGAGGGTATGACGCGGCCACGCAAAGGCGTGCCACCGTGGACGATGAGATTGGACATGGGGAAGGCGGCGGGAAGGAATAAAAGAAGAGGCGCCGCGAATTGTACTGGGGTCGCCGGGCCCGCATTGGAGCCGAAAGCCCCAAAACGTTTCAAACTGCAATTGCCGCACGCATTTTGGCTGCGCCATCGCAGTTTGAAACGCGGAATCAGAAGTCGGGCTGATGCGCCGCAAGCGCCAACCCGACTATCCGCTTACACCGCGCGGCGCAGCTTCACGCCGGGGAAGTCCACCGGCACCGCGAACGCCACGTTCACGTAGTTCGTGAACAGGTTCAACGCCACGTGCGCCAGAATTTCGACGATCTCCTCATCGCTGAACCCCGCCGCGCGTACGGCCTGCACGTCCGCCTGACCGATCTGGCCGCGCGCCTCCACCAGTTGCAGCGCAAAGCGCAGCGCCGCCGCAGTCTTGGGATCCGTGGCTTGGCCGTCTTGGGCCGCCGTCATTTCTTCCGCGCTGGCGCCGGCCTTGCGGCCTAGCGCCGTGTGGGCTGCCAGGCAATATTCGCAAGCGTTGCGGTCGGCCACGGCAACGGCGATCTGCTCGCCCAGCTTGGCGGGAATCACGCCGCCGCCCAAGGCGCCGAACGAACCCCACATGCTTTTCAGCGCCGCTGGCGAATTGGCCACAGCCTTGAACATGTTGGGCGTGGCGCCGAATGCGCCATGGATTTGCGACAGCAGCGCGGCGCGATCCGCGGTGGTGTGGGCGGGATCAATCAGGGAAACACGGGTCATGGTCATGACTCCTGTAAGGGGTTGCCGCCGCCGGATATTGGCGGAGTGAGGCAATCGTACGTACAATCCATGGATGAATGGCGTTGTTTAGTCCATAAAAAATGTCCTGGCGTCCAAAACCATGAATGCTCCCTTTGTTTCCCCCGTTGATCGCCTGTCGGCCCTGCTGGACCGCTTCCGGGTGCGCGCCAGCTTGTTCCACACCGGGGCCTTGTGCGGCATTCAGACGTTCGAGGCCTTGCCGGGGCGCGGCTTTCTGCACGTATTGCGTCAGGGCGAAATGGAGGTCCGGCATCTGCCGGGCGCAATCGGGCCGCAGCGCATGCTGCTGACCGAACCGACCTTGCTGTTCTACCCGCGCGCCATGCACCACGAGTTCATCAATCCGCCCATCGGCGGATCGGATTTCACGTGCGCGGCGCTGGATTTCGATGGGGGCGAACGCAATCCCATCGTGCAGTCTTTGCCGCCGGTGTTGCGGGTGCCGTTGGATGCCGTCGACGGGCTACGGCCCGCGTTGGATCTGCTGTTTGCCGAAGCCGACAACGTGCGATGCGGTGCGCGCCTGCTGGCCGATCGGCTGTTTGAGGTGGTGCTGATTCAGTTGCTGCGATGGATTCTTGACCACCCGTCAGAAGCGGGCATCAGCAGCGGCTTGGTCAGAGGGCTGTCGGACCCGAAGCTGGCCCGGGCGCTGGTGGCCGTGCATCAGGCGCCGCGCGACGAATGGTCGCTTGAGAAATTGGCGGCCATTGCGGGCATGTCCCGCAGCGCGTTTGCCGCGGCGTTCAAGGACGCCACGGGCACCACGCCGGCGGCCTACCTGACGGACTGGCGCTTGAGCCTGGCCGCGTCGATGATGCGATCGGGGCGACCGGTGAAGCGGGTCGCTGATGATCTGGGCTTTGCCAGCGCATCCTCTTTGTCCAAGGCTTTCCGGCAGCGAATGGGGGCGTCTCCGCGCGATTGGCTTGCCGTGAATCGTTAGGCTGGGCTGGGCGTGGCGGGTTCGACTTCGATGGTGACGTGGGAAAGTCCGGCAAGATGCGCCAGCCGCGATTTGTAGCCCGAGGGCGGCTGCGGGTGATCGGCCAAGAGTGACACGATGACGGCATGATGGCCGGGGCCTACCTGCCAGACGTGCAGGTCGGTCACCTGCGTGTCGGCGTCTTCCATGGCGGATCGGATGTTATCCGCAAGATCGCTGCCGGCAGGGGTCTTGTCCAGCAGCGCGCCGCCCGCATCGCGGACCAGGCCCCAGGACCAGTTGGCGATAACCAGTGCGCCGACGATACCCATGACCGGATCGGCCCAGTGCCAGCCGTAGCTGCGGCCCAGGACCAGCGCCACAATGGCCAGCACCGAGGTCAGTGCGTCCGCCAGCACATGCATATAGGCCGAGCGCAGGTTGTTGTCGCGCGCGCCATGGCCGGCATGGCGATGGTGGTCATGGCCATGACCCTGCGTGTGTGCATCACCGTGATCATGCCGATGTCCGCCACCGTGATGGTGATGGCCCGCATCGTCCTTCAGCAGCCAGGCGCTGGCCAGATTCACGGCCAAGCCGACGACGGCGATGCCGATGGCCTCGTTGAATTGAATGGCGACGGGGTCGGCAAGCCTGACCAGGCTTTGCCAGCCGATCATCAGCGACACCAACGCCAGCACGATCGCGCTGGCGAATCCCGCCAGATCTCCCAACTTGCCTGTGCCGAAACTAAAGCGCGTATCCCGCGCGTGACGCCGGGCGTAACCGTAAGCCAACGCCGCAATCAGCATGGCGGCCGCATGCGTGGACATATGCCAGCCATCGGCCACCAGCGCCATGGATCCGTAGATCGTGCCCGCGACGATTTCGATCAGCATCATGGCCGCCGTCAATGCGATGACCAGCCAGACCCTTTTCTCGTTGCGGCGATGGCCGTCGCCCAGGAACATGTGATCGTGTTGGCCGGAAGCCGGGGCGGAGGCGTGCGAGTGGTTCATGCTGTCTCTCTTTGGGGGGCGGCTTACTTCAGATAACTGCGCATGACTTCCACCAACTCTTCGCCGCCTTGCTGGCGTTCCGCTTCCGTGGCGGCCGCCAGGACGTGTTCACGCAGGTGATCTTCCATGACTTCGGCCGTCAATCCATTCATGGCGCCGCGGGCCGAGGCCAGCTGACGCAGGACTTCCGCGCAAGGCGAATTTGCTTCCAACGCGCGCTCCACGCCTTCCAGTTGCCCTTTGATGCGGCGAACACGTGCGATGAGTTTGTCGTGCTGGGAGTGAAGGTGAGACATGGCGGGCCAATGAAAATATAGTGTAGGGGACTATACTACTTCACCCAAACCCGTCTTGGCTACACGCCGTTTTTCTGCCCCGTTGAAGGAAAGCAAATGCCGACGGCCGCGCGCCAATCTACGCAGCGTTTTCGCTGAACTGTTTCCGGTAGGCTGACGGCGACACCGCGAATGCGTGCGTGAAATGTTGGCGGAACGAGACCGACGAACCGAAACCCACGTTTTCTGCCACCAAGTCCACGGCTTGCCCGCTGGTTTCCAGCAGGCGTTGCGCGGCGGCCAAGCGGTGGTTCAGCACCCACCCGGACACCGTGGCGCCTGTTTTTTCCTTGAAGCGTCGGGTGAAGTTTCGCCGGCTCATGCCGGCCTTGTCGGCCAACAGATCCAGCGACAGCGGTTGCCGCAGATTTTCGATGGCCCAGTCCAGCGTGGCGGTGAGTTTGTCCGAGCCTTCACGTTCGGGCAGTGGCTGTTCGATGTACTGGGCTTGGCCACCGTGCCGATGCGGCGCGACCACCATGCGGCGGGCCACGCGGTTGGCGACCTCGGCGCCGTGATCGCGGCGCAATAGGTGCAGGCAGCAATCAATGGCCGCGGCCGTGCCAGCGGACGTCAGGATATCGCCGTCATCGATGTATAGCGATTTCCGGTCCAGCCGCACGTTCGGATGCCGGCGTTCAAAGTCGTCACCCCATACCCAGTGCGTGGCGGCGGTGCGTCCGTCCAGCAATCCTGCTTCGGCCAGCACGAAGGTGCCCAGGCAGAGCCCCGCGATGCGGGCGCCTCGCGCATGGCCGGCTTGCAGGGCCTTCAGCAGCGCGGCAGGCGCGGGTTCTTCCGGGTCGCGCCAGGCCGGCATGATGATGGTGTCGGCCTGGGACAGCGCCGACAGATCATGTTCCACCTCGATCTTGAACCCGGACTGGGTAGCAATCAGCCCCGTTTGTTCACCGCAGACCAGCAGCCGATAGCGCGGCACGCCCAATCGGGCCAAGTCATCGCCAAACACCATGCACGGCACGGACAGATGGAAAGGGCTGATGCCTTCAAAGGCGATGACGGCGACGGTATGCATGGCTTGCTCGCATGAGAGCCCAAAGCGGGTTGGCCCGATTCTATCAATAGTTGTCCAGCGGGCCACTATCGCCGGCCTTCGTCTGGCGGGACACTAGGGGTTCTTCCACGTCACACCAAAGAGGGCACCCCGTGAACCATCCCACTATCCGCACCCTGGCTGGCGCTGCCGCTCCGGCGTCCATCGATGCGTCCAGCACCGCGCTGCTGGTGATCGATTTTCAGAACGAATACTTCAACGGCAAGCTGCCGATCCCTGCTGGCAAGACGGCGCTGGGCAATGCGCAGCGCCTGATCGCGCACGCTGACAAGGCGGGCATACCCGTTTTCCACATCCAGCACGTCACGCCCGCAGGCAGCCCGGTTTTCGCCGACCAGAGCCCCTCCGGTGAATTCCACGCCGAATTGCAGCCGCAGGCGCATCACCACGTCGTGCGCAAGTCCTCGGTCAGCGTGTTTCCCACCACGGACCTGGATCAGCAACTGAAAGCGGGCGGCGTCAAGACACTGGTGATCTCTGGCCTGATGACGCATGCCTGCGTGGCCGGCGCGGCGCGCGATGCGGTGCCCTTGGGATACGGCGTGATCGTGGCCGAGGACGCCTGCGCCACCCGGGACCTGGACCGCGCCGATGGCAGCGTGGTTGGCCATGACAGCCTGCATCGCGCGGCCTTGGCCAGCATCGATGACACGTTCGGGGATGTCTTGACCACCGAGCAGGTGTTGAAGCTGCCCGTGGTGTGAGGCCAGGGTGCTGCGGCGGGCGGGATCAGCCGAGCGGCGATCCCGTTGCTACTTGCTTGGGGTTCTTGCGGATCAGGATAATGCCGGCAATCGTCAGCACCAGACCGCCGCCCATATAGGGCAGCCCAAAAATCAGCACCCAGAAAAACAAGGCGGTATTCGTGTCACTGGCTGCCCGTGCACCCACGGTGGCTGCGTCATGCGCGGCGGGATCCATCAGCAGCAGGTTGGCCGGGATCGTCAGCAGCAGCGAAATCCCAAGCAACGTGCAACCCCAGCCGACCAGGCGGCGCATATTGGGAATGCGGACCAGCGCCGCGGTAACCGCAACCGTGATCAGCAAGGAAATAATCCCGCCCACCATCTGCATGGTGTCAACGGTGGCGGAATCCGAGGGGGTGTAGGCACCCGTCTGCGGCGCATTCAGCCCAAACGCGATGATCAACAACGGATTGAATACGCTGAAGGCGGTTCTACCGACCAACAGGCCAAATGCAATGCTGGAAAGCCATTTGATCGCGGTAGGGGGCATCGGAAGTCCGGGCTGTGGTGGGGCGCTGGGCAAACTTACTGTTGGCGAAGCGATCCCGCGCCGAGCAACCGGCGCGGCGTGGTGCTTAATGCGTGGTGCTTAATAATAGATATCCACGTAATCGGTCAGGCCGTTGCATTGCTCCATCTTTTGCAGGCGCCAGTATTTGCGCTTGCCGGTCGCACGGAACTCGTAGTCACCCGTGCGCTCGCAGCGTCGGCCTTTATCGGGGGCGTCCAGGATCAGGATCGTGCCACGGAAGATAAACCGGTCGCTGTCGATCGAGACGATTTCGCCATTGATTTTCAGCGTGCCCTCGAAGTTGGCCTGAGTGCCGTCGATGCGCACGACGTCATTGGTATCTTTTGCGCTCAGTTGGCCACGTTGCGCCGACCAGAGCCATTGCAGGCTGATGCCACTGTTATTCAACAGGCGTTCGTAGGCAGCCTGGCTCTTGATATCGGTCTTTTGCACCGGCGCCAAGGCGCCGGCCGGAGCCGAGGTTGCGGCAGCCGGTGCTGCGGCAGCCGGCGCTGCGGCAGGGGCTTGTTGACTCTGTTGTGCTGGTGCCCGCGCAGGAAGTTCAGGCGACGCGGTGCCATGCGCTCGCGTGGGTGCCGATTGCGCCATGGCGGGCGACGACGCCACCAACGCTGCGCTTAGCGCCAGAAGCAAAAGGGTGGGCATTCGTTTTTTTCTAATGGCGACCGCCGATCCAACGCCGGTGTATTCGTGCATGGTGTTCCCTGGGTATTCGCTTGGGCGCATAAATTAGCATGCGCATCGCTACTAATAATTGCCGGTTTTCGGTCTTATGTATCTATTAGTTAACCGAGGGGGTGCGGGCCGGGTCAGGGGATTATGCAGAAAATCGGCAGCCATTGCCCGAACCCGATTCAGCCTTTGCGGGTTCAGGCTTGGGTGCGGTTCTTGACGTTCTCTTGGTGCAGCGCGCGCACCTGTTCGGCGAATTCCGGCACCGGCCCGTCGACCTCAATGCCGTCAACCACGTCACCAATCGCCAGTGGCCGCACGCGAGAGGGCGGCACGCCCCATTCCCGCATCCACTGCGAATACTGCGCGGACGAGCTGGCATAGACGATCCGGCCCAGACCCACCCATCCATGCGCGGCCGAACACATCGGGCAATGTTCTCCCGAGGTATAGACGGTGCAGGATGCGCGTTCGGAGGCTGGCACGTGGTTGGCGGCCCAACGGGCAATCTCAAATTCGGGATGTTGGGTGTGGTCGCCGCCGGCCACGTGGTTATGGTCTTCAAACAGCACCTGGCCATTGGCGGACACCAGAATCGAACCAAAAGGCTCATCGCCTGATGCCAGCGCTTGCTTGGCCAGTGCCACGCACCGCGCAAGGTGCTTCTTGTCTTGTTCGTCAATCACTTGGAGGGCTCCTGGTCATGAACTGCGGCGCAGGGTTGCAGGGCCCGCCGATCAGCGGGCCGTTGTCCATCAGGGAAGGGGTTACAGCAGCAACGGTGAAATCTTGCTGCCGTCCACGGACACGCCGGCCATCAAGCCGCCGTTGTTCATCACAAACCCTACGATGGGCTGTTGGACGGTATTGGAATCAATGTTGCCATTGGCTCCCAGGTTTGCCACGGCGACGGTGGCATCAGCGCCGATCGTCCAGCCGCTGCTGGCGCGGAACTTGGCCAAGGCGTCATCCGTCATGAACAATACCACCATGGCTTTGGACTGCGCGCCAGCCTGCAAGCCGATCGAACCCCCGGTGATGCTGTAGTACCCGGTGTCCTGGCCGTTGATCCGCAGCGCGCCCGTTCCATGCTGCGCGCCCACGATGAAGCTGGCGCTTAGCACCGCCGGAAACACCAGGACGCCACGAGCCCGCGCCACCAACTGTTTGGACTGCGGTGCGGCCTCGTACAGCTTGGACAAGGTGGCGGTCGTGGCGGCATTCAGTTCCTGCCGCTTTTCAGCCGCCGTGGGCGACGCTTGTGGACCGTTCATGGTGCAACCCGCAAGGAAAACGCTGCTGGCTACACCTAGCGTCAACGCGGCGACGCCAGTTCTACGCAATTTCGAAAAAGTGTTAAGCATGTACGCATCCTTTGGGTGGCAAACGACTGAATCGCGTCAGGCATGACGCTACGTCAAAGATTACTCCCGACGGCCATGCGGTTGCGCGGGATTTTGTTCAAGCGGCCATAAAAACAGACGCTGCCATCGGTTTAACATCGCGCCATGCTCATCTACCTCATCATTCCCTGGATTGTGTTGGCCATGGTGGTCGGCGTCGCGGCGTCCGGCCGTGGCCGCAAAGGCTTCGGGTGGACGGTGCTGGCCTGCTTGATCAGCCCGATCGTGGCGGGGATTTTCCTGATGGTCATCGACGACCGTTCTCCGCATGCCAGGCAGCCGGTTCCGGCCACCCACGTTGACTGTCCCGAATGTGGCGAGCGCATTCTGCGGGATGCGCGCGTTTGCCGGTATTGCGGCGCGACGGTCCAGCAGGCGTATTGACGCGCTCTGACCCACGCGGTGATGAACCCGGGTTGAGCGGCCGATTGCCCGCTAGCGCTGCTGCGCCTCGAATTCGCTGCGGTTCATCAGGTCAAAGTACAGCGTGTCGTCCCACACCAGGCCTAGTGGGTATTCTGTCTCTTCCGTGTGCGTGCTGTCGCAATCGTTGTCCAGGCGCAAGCGGAAAAAAGCGTCGAACGGCGCCGCGCCGGACAGCCGCGTCGCCAACCTGAGTTGCCATGCGGCTTCTTCGATATTGGCCGGCAATGCATCCACGGCGGCGCCCGCTTGTATGCATCGTGCCATCTCCTGTTCCACGCAGGCCTTCAATTCGGCTTCTTCTGATTCGGACATGGTGTCCAGTTCGATGGTCTCAAGCAGCAGATAGGTGTCGCGGTGGGTCTCAAGAAACGTGATGGTCTCATCAAGATTGGCCAGCAGCTCGTCCGTAGGCGCACTTGACGGCGTTGTTGACGGCTGTGGCGATTCTTTTTGGGACGCGAAGACAAGCTTCAAGCGGTTCAGGAAGGATGCCGGCTGCGGCGTGTTGGCAGGCGGTGGCTCGGCATCCGGCAGCAGCGCCGTGGTGGCCCGCACGATCTCTGCAAAACGCTTGACGCGCTCCAGGCCGGTATCGAAGTGGCTGCTGATGGCATACAGCCGCGTCTTCTGCTCTGGCTCGTCGATGTCGAATCCATCGGACACCAGCGACGCGCACAACTGCGGATCGCCCGACATCAGCAGCCGGTACATGAAGGGCACATAGTAGGGCCATTCCGACAAGCCGGAAATCGTTTCGGGCCGGTCTGCATAGGACGTGGGCCGATTGCTTAAGCTGTACAGATACGAACGATTGGCCATGGATAGCGAGCGCCCTAAAAAAAGTGATTGTCGGGGGCTGACTACAGGGGCGTGACCGCGCCGCGTCCCGAGAAATGTCCGTCAACGTTGTCCAGGAAAATCGTGAACTGCGCGCCGATTGCCTCGGGCGACCAACCTGCCAGGTGCGGCGTCAAGATCACGTTATCCAGGCCAATCAGTTCGGCCGGCGGTTCGGGTTCGCTTTCGTAGACGTCAATGCCGGCGCCCGCAATGGTGCCGGACGCCAAGGCAGTAGCCAGCGCCTGCGTATCGACGATGCTGCCTCGGCCCACGTTGACCAGAAAACCCTCGGCGCCCAGCGCTTGCAGGGCGGTGGCGTTCACCAGATGATGCGTCGACGCGCCGCCGGGCGCGGCGCATACCAACACGTCGCTCCATTCGGCCAGCGCCAGCAGGCTGTCGAAATACTGATGCGGCGAACCGGGCTTCGGATTACGGTTGTGGTAGCCGATAGGCATCCGGAAAGCGCTTGCGCGGATGGCGATTTTTTCGCCGATGGTGCCCATCCCCAAGATGCCCAGACGCTTGCCCGAGACGTTGGGAGGCACGGCGATCTTCGTGCGCCACACGCCGTCGCGGCACAACTGGTCCAGCTTGCGGAAGTTGCGCATGGACGAAATCACCAGCCCCATCGCGTGGTCGGCCACGCACTCGTCGTTGGCGCCGCGTCCGTTGGTCACGACAATGCCGCGCGCTCGGGCGGCGTCAACGTCCACGTTCTCGTATCCGGCGCCCATGCAGGACACCAATTGAAGGGCCGGCATGGATGCGATCTCGGCACCGGTCAGCCCAATCGTGCCGATGGTCAACGCGGCCTGAAAGCGCGCTCCGTGCGTAGCGATGGCCGCCTGTCGTTCGTCGGGCGTCGGCGCGTAGGTGACGTCATAGCGTTGTTTCAGCGTGTCCAGATTGGCGGGGACGAGCGGGCAAAGAACCAGCAGCGATAGCTTCATGTCTATTGTCAAAAGTGGGTGGAATCGGGCAGGGAAAAACTATAGGCCTATTCCGTTCACCTGTCCTGCCAGGCAGGCGCCGTCCAGCCGCGCAGGCTTTCCCTTAACAGCGACACGGCGGCGCGGCCGCTTTCGTTCAGCCGTTTTGATGCATATAGGCCAAACTGCGCGCTCAGCGGCGTGGCGCCATCAGGGCCGATCGAGATCACGCGCATGGTGTCGGGCCGCACGCATTCGGTCGTCAGCACCGCCACACCCAAGCCGTTTTCGACGGCGGCAATGGTGGCCCCTACGTTGTGGCTGGTCAGCGACACCCGGAAATCGCGTCCCGCCGCAGTCAGTGCATCGAACACCAGTCGGCGCCAGGAACAGGGCTCGGCGTACACGATCACATCCAGCGGCAGGTCCGGGGCGGGCGTGTCATCGATGCCGCATACCCAGTGCAGGTTGACCGACCACGTTTCGACGGGCTCATCGACAAAAGCGGCGCACACGCCAATGGCGATATCCAGCGAACCTTCCTGCCAGCGCGACGCCAGCCGTTCGCCGTCGTCCACCACGATCTCCAGATGCAGTTGGGGGCAGGATCGGCGCAGCCGGCCCAGCGCCGCTGGCAATGCCGCCACCGCAACATCTTCCGACAGCCCGATGCGGACGCTGCCCGCCACGGCGCGTTCGCGCAGCCGCGCTGCCGCTGCCTCGCCCAATGCCAGGATGCGGTTGGCGTAGCTCAGCAGCAGTTCGCCTTCGGTGGTGGGTGACATGCCACGGCCCGTGCGGTGCAGCAGCCGCTTGCCCACCATCTCTTCCAACCGTCGTATCTGTGTGCTTAACGCCGACTGCGCGCGGCCGGCTTGGTCCGCCGCCCGGCTCAAGCTGCCGTGGCGGCAAACGGCAACAAAGGTGCGCAGCAGAGCGGGGTCGAAATCGCCAGACATTATCAATCCGTTAAGTCTGAATTATGGGATATCAGTCTACCTTTATCTCTTGAGGGTGCCTAGGATGAAGACGTCGCTAATCGGCTGACCTTGATCACGGAGATTTTCCCCATGTCGGATACCCAAAACCTGCGCGTCATACTGGCTTCCCGCCCCGTAGGCCGCCCCAAACCCAGTGATTTCCGTATCGAACAGGCACCTGTCCCCACGCCCGGAGACGGCCAGGTGTTGCTGGAAGTCCTGTATCTGTCGCTGGACCCCTATATGCGCTGGCGCATCAGCGCCGCCAAGTCTTACGCGCCGCCGATCGACATCGGCGACGTGATCGTGGGCGGTACGGTTGCCCGAGTCAAAACATCCCGCCATCCGGAATGGCGTGAAGGCGATATCGTGCTGTCCGATGCCGGCTGGCAGCAGTACGCCCTGTCGGATGGCACCGGCCTGCGCCGGCTTGACCCTGCCATCGCGCCGCCGTCCACCGCATTGGGCGTGCTGGGCATGCCGGGCATGACTGCCTACGCGGGGTTGCTCAATATTGGCCAGCCCAAGCCCGGCGAAACCGTTGTGGTCGCCGCCGCCAGCGGGGCGGTTGGCTCGGTCGTGGGCCAGATCGCCCGACTCAAAGGCGCACGCGCCGTGGGCATTGCCGGTGGTCCGGAAAAGTGCGCCTTCGTAAAAAACGAACTGGGCTTTGATGCGGTCGTGGATCACCAAGCGCCTGATTTCGCTCAGAAATTGGCGGAAGCTTGCCCGGACGGCATCGACGTCTACTTCGAGAACGTCAGCGGCCATGTGTGGGACGCGGTGGTCCCGTTGCTGAACGATTTTGCCCGCGTGCCGGTGTGCGGGTTGATCGCCAACTACAACGACGGCCCCGCCACCTCAAGCGGCCCTGATCGGCTGCCGGCCACCATGCGCGAGATCCTGGCCAAGAGCATCACGCTGCGCGGATTCATTGTGTATGAGTTCATGGAGGCGCAGCAGGACGCCTTCCTGCGCGAGGCAGGGCAGTGGATCAAGGAAGGGAAGCTGCGCTGGCGCGAAGACGTGGTTGACGGGTTGGAGCAAGCGCCTGATGCGTTCATCGGCCTGCTGGAAGGGCGCAACTTCGGCAAGCTGGTGGTGCGGCTGGCAAAGTAAACGCGGGGTGCCGGGCCTTCAGACGGGTCGGGCACCCACGTTCAGATGTTCATACATTCAAACGTTCATACGGCAGACAGCCAGGCAAGCTAGAGTAGCGATATCGCCAACAGGGCGTATTCAACACATCGCCTTCAACTCATGGGAATCGTCATGCTGACCGTGCATCACCTGGGCAAATCGCAATCCGAACGCATCGTCTGGCTGTGCGAAGAGCTTGCCATTCCCTATGAACTGAAAGTCTATGACCGTGACCCCGTCACTCGCTTGGCGCCGCCGGAATACAAAGCCCTGCACCCGCTGGGCGCCGCACCGATCATCGACGATGGCGGTACGGTGCTGGCGGAATCCACAGCCATCGTCGACTACCTCCTGGCGAAGTATGGCAAGGGCCGCCTGGTGGCCGCGCCGGATGACGCGAACTTCGCGGACTATCTCTATTGGTTCCACTTCGCCAATGGCTCGCTGCAACCTGCGCTGATGCGCAACATGGTGCTCAGCCGGGTCAATGTGCCTGCCGACCATGCCATGGTGCAGTTCGCGGATGCACGGCGTCAGTTGGCGTTGGGATTGATGGACAAGCGCTTGGGGCAAGTGGACTTCCTGGCGGGCAATGCGCTGACCGCCGCCGACATTGTTGTCGTGTTCTCGCTGACGACGATGCGATTGTTCTATCCGTATGACCTGTCGGCCTACCCGAACATCCTTGCCTACTTGCAGCGCATTGGCGCACGCGAGGCGTATGCCCGCGCCATGAAGAAAGGCGATCCGGACATGGCGCCGATGCTGACTTGAACCGTTGCGAAGATTGAGCAATGCCATTGCTGGCTATACTTGCCGGCGATTTCATCGCAAACCTTATTCATGACGCTTCCTCATCCCCCTCGGTCATCGGCCAGCCTTGAAGGTTATTGGTTTGATTGCCTCGATCCGTCCATTGCGCTGGATCGGTCAGGGAATGAGGTCCGGTTGCCCAAGGCTGCGCCGCCGTGGCTGGTGGTGGATCAATCCATTGCCTCCATCACGATCGGCAGCCGCTGGCCGGGTCAACTGTGGCGCGTGCGCGTCCAGACGCTGGGCGATATGTCCGGCCTGGTCGCGCAGCCGGGCTATTGGCGGGCGCAAGCCATTGAGCTATTGGAAGCCATCCCGCTGTCGACCCTGTTTGGCCCCCAAGGCGAAGCGGTGATGGACATCATCACGCGGGTCGACACGCTGACGCGCGTTGAAGCGCAAGCGCTTGAGGCGAACCTGCACCCCAGCGCATGGACGGCCTATAGCCGGGCATGGATGCGATGGTCCACGGCACGCGGCGAAACGCGGCAGATGGAAGAAGAGGAATGGCGGGGCACGCTAGCCGCCTCCACGGGCAGCGACAAGCAACACTCGCCCATTCAGTCCGGTTTCCTGCTGATTCACAGTCTACTGCGGCAGCGGGCCGATGCCATCGACGGCGACAATGCCTTCACGCGAATCGAAGAAGATGGCGAAATCGAGATCGTATTGAAGCCGCTGTGGCGCAATGCATGCGATGCCATCCTGTTTGCCGCGATGGCGCGGGGCGCACCGCAATGCGTGTCCCCGGACGACGCGGCGGTACTGACCCGGGCCTGGGGGCGCGTCTTCAAATCCTGATGGGGTGCCGGCTATTGGCCCACCCGTGGTCCTTTCCGGCTCGACGTCTTGGGCCTGGGCGCCACGCCCATGCGCGGATCGCGGGCTAGCGCAAGCGCGGCAATCCGGGCGGCGGTCGTCTCAAAGGCCTCGTCCGTCTGCGGCAGATACAGCCACTTTCCCAGCACAGGGTGAGGCTGCAAGCTGGGAATCTCGGCCGTCAGCGCCGCATGCCGATCTTTTGACGTGCACACCAGCAAGCCGCTCCAAGGATCCTCCCGGTCGGCCACCACCAAGTACAAGAATCCATCCAGGTATGCCGCATCCGCGCCGAACATGCGTCGGTGCATGTAGTTCGCGTCTTGCTCCAACGGGTCAACAATCCAAAGCAGCGAGCTAACGCGGGTCGCTAGCTGCTTTTTGGGCGGAGCAAAGGGGTCTGGCGGTCGGCGCATGGGGCGGTCGTTTCGTGGCTGGCATGGGCTAGCCGCCAGTGTAGCGGCCCCCTCTGACCCGGCCTCCAGCCGGTTACATTTTCCCGCCTTGGCGGGTTCGGCGGAATCCAGCACTCCCCACTGCCTATAATTCCCCTAATCCCCGCTTTGACGGCAGTCCTGCCGTGCCTCATGTCTACCTTGCCTTTGCGCGTGCTGTCCGTCATCCCGCCGATGACGCAGCTCAACACCCCTTATCCGTCCACCGCCTATCTGACCGGTTTCTTGCGGTCGCGCGGCGTCACGTCGTTCCAGGAAGACCTGGCGCTTGCCCTGGTCCTGCGCTTGCTCTCTGCCGACGGCCTGCGCGCCGTGGCGGATCAGATTGCCGCCTTGCCGCTTGAAAAGCACACGCCTGCGATCCAGGCGTTCGTGGCGATGCAGCCGCGCTACCTATCCACGATCGGCCCGGCAATTGCCTTCCTGCAAGGCCGCGACTCCACCTTGGCGCACCGAATCGTGGGCAGGAACTTTCTGCCCGAAGGACCGCGTTTCAGCTCGCTGGACGTGTACATGGACGAAGACGGCGGCGACCCGCTGGGTTGGGCGTTCGGCGCCTTGGGCCTGCAAGACCGCGCCAAGCATCTGGCCACCCTGTATCTGAACGATCTGGCCGACGTGCTGCGGGACGCCATCGACCCGCGCTTTGAATTCGTGCGCTATGCCGAATCGCTGGCGGGCAGCCAGCCCACCTTCGACCCTTTGGCGCAAGCCCTGGCGGCGCCGATGAATCTGGTGGACGACACGCTGCGCGACCTGACGATGGAAGCGCTGACGCGCCACACGCCGACGATGGTGCTGTTGTCGGTGCCGTTTCCCGGCGCCGTCTATGCGGCCTTCCGTATTGCCCAGGCCATCAAGGCGCAAGACCCCAGCATCATCACTGTGTTGGGCGGCGGATTCGTCAATACCGAATTGCGCGAACTGAAAGACCCGCGCGTCTTCGATTACTTCGACTATGTGTCGCTGGATGCGGGCGAACGCCCCTTGCTGGCGCTGTTGGAACACGTGCAGGGCAAGCGTTCCCGCCAACGCCTGGTGCGCACCTTCCTGCGCGACGGCGATACCGGCGCCGTGCGGTACATCAACATGGTCGAACCCGATGTTGCGTTCGCCGAAGTGGGCACCCCAACGTGGGACGGCCTGCCGTTGGATCGCTATCTGTCGCTGTTGGACATGCTGAACCCCATGCACCGTTTATGGAGCGACGGCCGCTGGAACAAGCTGACCGTGGCGCACGGCTGCTACTGGAAGAAATGCAGTTTCTGCGACGTCAGCCTGGACTATATCGGCCGCTACGAAGGCGCATCCGCCACGGTGTTGGCCGACCGCATTGAAGCCATCGTCCGTGAAACCGGGCAAACCGGTTTCCACTTTGTCGACGAAGCCGCGCCGCCCAAATCGCTGAAGGCACTGGCGAATGAACTGATCGAGCGCAACGCCGGGATATCGTGGTGGGGCAATATCCGGTTTGAGAAAACCTTCAGCCCCGAACTTTGCGAACTGTTGGCCGACAGCGGCTGTATCGCCGTGTCGGGCGGGTTGGAAGTGGCATCGGATCGGCTGCTGAACCTGATGAAGAAAGGCGTTTCGGTCGACCAGGTGGCGCGGGTGACGCGCGCCTTCACCGACGCCGGCATTCTGGTGCACGCCTACCTGATGTACGGCTTTCCCACCCAAACCGTGCAAGACACCGTGGACGCGCTGGAATACGTGCGCCAACTGTTTGAGAACGGATGCATTCAAAGCGGTTTCTTCCACCGGTTCGCCTGTACGGTGCATTCCCCGGTCGGGAAGAATCCCGAAGAATATGGCGTGACGTTGCAGCCGCTGCCTGAAGTGACGTTCGCGAAGAACGATATTGGCTTTCACGACCCCACGGGGGTGGATCATGACGCCTTGGGCCGCGCGCTGAAAAAGGCAATTTATAACTACATGCACGGCATTGGTCTGGAAGAGGATGTGCGGACGTGGTTTCCGTTTAAAGTGCCGAAGACAACCGTGTCCAGGAATCGGATCAGCCGGGCGTTAAGCCAGCAGGGGTAGCTGGCGCTACGCCAGCCCGTCGGGCAAAAGTCGCAGTGCAGTCTTGTACGTGTAGCGTTGATAAAGGTCTTCCGATGCGTCTGAACCAGTGCCAGAATTTCCACGACTTTCGCCGCATGGCACGTCAGCGGCTGCCCGGCCCCATCTTCAATTACATCGACGGCGCGGCCGACGATGAAACGACCTATCGTCGCAACACCGAAGCCTTCGAGGCCTGCGACCTGGTGCCCGACGTGCTGCGCGGCGTCGAAAACGTGGACATGTCGGTCACCGTCATGGGCCAGAAACTGGCGCTGCCCGTCTACTGTTCCCCGACGGCCTTGCAACGCTTGTTCCATCACGACGGCGAACGCGCCGTGGCCGCCGCCGCCGGCAAGTTCGGCACGATGTTTGGCGTGTCATCGCTGGGCACCGTCAGCCTGGAAGAAGCCCGCAAGATCAGCGGCGGCCCCCAGGTCTACCAGTTCTATTTCCACAAAGACCGCGGCCTGAACCGCGACATGATGGCCCGCGCCAAAGCGGCCGGCGTCCAGGTCATGATGCTGACCGTGGACAGCATCACGGGCGGCAACCGCGAACGCGACAAGCGCACCGGCTTCGCCATCCCGTTCCGCCTTAACCTGGCCGGCATCGCCCAGTTCGCCGCCAAGCCAGCCTGGGCCATCAACTACGTTACGCACGAACGCTTCAGGCTGCCGCAACTGGACGGCCACGTCGACATGGGCGGTGGCGCCATGTCCATCAGCCGCTACTTCACCGACATGCTGGACCCCGCCATGTCCTGGGACGACGTCGCCGCCATGGTGCGCGAATGGGGCGGCCAGTTCTGCCTGAAAGGCATCATGTCCGTCGAAGACGCCAAACGGGCAGTGGACATCGGCTGCACCGGCATCGTGCTGTCCAACCACGGCGGGCGTCAGCTGGATGGCTCGCGCAGCGCGTTCGACCAACTGGCGGAAATCGTTGACGCCGTGGGCGACCGGATCGACGTGATGATGGACGGCGGCGTGCAGCGTGGCACGCAAGTCTTGAAAGCGCTGGCCCTGGGAGCGAAAGCGGTGGGGCTGGGCAGGTATTACCTGTTCCCACTTGCCGCTGCGGGGCGGCCGGGCGTGGAACGGGCGCTGGAGTTGATGCGCGTGGAAATCGAACGCGCGATGAAACTGATGGGCTGCAAAACGGTGGCGGAATTGGGCCGGCGGCAATTGCGGTTTCGGTGAAGCCATTCACCGGCTTCCGGCTTCCGGCTCAACAATAAGGACCCGCGATCCCCAAGCTCTGCGGATCGTCGGACTTTCTCCAATCCGGCTTGGCCATGTAAAGCGACGACTCCTGCCGTCCCACTTCCACCGCTTGGCCGCAGCAAGGCGTCGTGGTCGTGAAGCAATAGCCGGGCCGCGCGTCCACATCCATCAGCGCATGGCGGGCATCGGCCAGGAAACCGGCAAGGTCGTGATTGCAGTAAAGGCAGCGGGTGTTCATTGATCGTCCTAAATCTTGCCTTGTCGCCTTATGCCCGTGCAGCTATTCATCAATGGTGCCATCCGCTGAACAGGGCGCTGCACGGTATTATGGAGCCGAATTGTTCACGGGTCGGCGGTCAGGCTGCCACAAGGTTGTTCAATGAAAAAAAGCATACCGCTTCTACTTCTGTCATCCGTCCTGCTGACGGCATGCGGTCCCAACAAGATCATTGCCGATCTTCCATCTCCCAGCGGGAAATATCACGTGGAAGTCCGCAAATGCCCACAGCGCGGATCCTTGACTTGGGACGAGCAGACGCAGGTCTCTGTGCTTGAAGCTGGCGCCTCGGAGAAGTGCAATGCGTTCATCTTGGCGCTGACGCAGTTCCAGTCATATTCGCCCGACGATCAATTGCGGCTGGAATGGGTTTCCGACACGGAACTCAGGGCGTCACATCCTGCATTCGCTTCCAACGCTGCGCCCGTGGCCGCGACGTCTCAGCCCAACAACCCGGTGAAAATCATTTTCTCTTCGGATAAGTGATTTCGGGTTTTCACGGCCTGGCTTGAGACGGGCATCCGCTATTTATCGACCGACCGCATATCGCAGGTGGTCTCCGCAGAGGCGCATATTCCGCGGAATCCAGCAGAAGCCATTCACCATCGCATGCGACGATGCCCCGCAACGTGGCTCTTTCGGTAAGCCCAGTCGTCTTTCAGATCCAGTAATCGTTCGCTGCCTGCATCCGGGCGCGCGTATCTCCGCGCCGATTGAATGCCACCTGCGCATCCCCCGCCTTGATCTGCTCGGGGATTTATAAATGCTGCCGTGCCGTCAACGGGCGTGAGCCTGGGCTTCGCGTCAATCTGAAGGTCTGTTAGGGGCGAGTGAGAACGTGGGCGGATGTCGAAAGGCGCGCGTAGGCTGCGCGTGTAACGACCTGACAAGCCGCTGTGCATATCAACTGCGAATCTGTTGAACCTGAGCAAATCCGAGCGCCGCGTACCGGTGCCGGTCTGGATGTCACAGGGCTTGCGGAGGGGCCCCTGATTGGCGCCGCCGCGCGTGCTCGGTCGAGGCGGGTTGTGCCCTAGAACGCCAGTTTCAGCCCAACCTTGCCATTGAAGCTTTGGCCGTCGCCTTTGAGGCTGATCTCCGATCCCGCGCTTGCATACACGGAAAGGTTGCGCTTGACCCCGACGTCGGCCCCCACATTCAGCTGGACGGACATGCCCTTCATATCGGATCGGAACGGAACATAGCCATTCTGCGCGGAGAACTGCGTGGTCGGATTCGTCAAGAACTCATTGACCAGGCTTGCGCGCAGCCAGGTCGTGGCAACGCGCTTGCCGCCCTGGCCGGGTTCCAGTTCCACCGTGCGGGCCAGGCGAACGCCGACGCGGCCTCTCAGGCTGTCGACATCACTGAATCGGATCTTGGCGGCCCCGTCGTTGGCATCATTGAGGTTGATGTTCTGGAAGACGAGCTGCGCCTGCGGTTCGATCACCCATTCCTCATTCAGGCGCACGGGATAGCCGCTTTCCAGCGAGGTCGCGAAGCCGAAACCACGGGTGTGCAGATTCAGGCCCGCGGGCGAACGGCCGTTGTCTACGTCGTAACGGGTGCCTTGAATGACCGCGTCGATGTACCAGCCTTCTTTGCCAATATGCGTCCAATAACTGCCCAGCGTCACGCCGTCCATCGCCGCCTGGCCCGCCGCGCGGCCGTCCAGGTGGTCGACGTCGGCGGTGGCGCGTCCGAACGCGGCATAAATGCCGGCGTGGTCCATGCTGCCGTTTGCATTGGTCCGCCGGTAGACGTCCACGCCAGACTGCAAGCCATAGATCTTGTAGTCGAAATCCGGGCCTCTTGAACCCAGGATGCCAGCGTTGCTGCCATTGCGCTCGCCCGTGACACCGATCAGGCGGCCCCAAACGCGGGCGTTGCCGCCCATGTCGGCAGACGGGTGCTGGAAGCGCTCTTCGCCGATGCGCTCATGCAGCGAGTCCAGAAAGGTCGATCCATAGCGCAATGCTAGCTCCGGAGTCGCCACCGCCGTCGACACCTCGGGCCGATAGTTCGGCGGCGCGGGCGGGCTAGGAGGAACAGGCGGGCCGGGGGGATTGGGCGGCGGTTCTGGGTTCTTGCAGGCGGGGTTGTTCGGCGCCGCCGCGCAGTCCACGGTCGAGCGCAGGTACCAACTCTGCTGCCCGCTAGTGTCCACGCTGGATCGGTAAAGCGTATAGGCGTAGGGGCCTGCGGCGACATAGCCGCCAGGATTGCCCAGCGTGAACGCGCCCATAGGTGTGGTGGCGCCATTGACCGCCTCGACGAGCAGAATACCGTTGCCCAAGGTCACCGCGCCGGCCCCGCCGGCATTGCTGACGATCAGCGACGAGGCGCCAGACACCATGCCGCCATTGACCACAAGCCGGTCCGATGGCGAGCCGTCCGCGCCAAGATAGGTGTTCATGGCGATAGTGCCGCCCTGGCCGACGTAGGTGGGTGTGGTCAGGGTCGCGCCGGGAGGGGTGCCTGTGCCCATATTGATCAGGCCGGCATTGTGTACCGCGCCCACGCTCTGGCTGTAGCCGCTAAGGTCTAGCGTACCGGCGGTTGCCACATTCACTGCTGAGTTCGGACTGAACGTGGACGCGGTGCCCGCCCGCAGTACCCCGGCGCTGATGTGGGTGGCCCCGCTGTAGGTGTGTTGCGCGGTGAAAACCGTAGTGCCCGTTCCGTTCTGATTGACCGAGCCCAGGCCGGATATCAGCCCCGCGAACGCCAAGGTGTCGGAGCGATTAAACGTCAGCGCGCCATTATTCACCACGTCGCCCACGATGGCGCCCGTGGCGCCGCCATTGCCCAGCTGCAAGGTGCCCGCCGAGATCGTGGTACCGCCCGTGTAAGTGTTGTCGGCCGTCAGCACTGTGGTGCCAGCGCCGATCTGGTTGACCTTGCCGCTGCCTGAGATTAGGCCGGCGAACGGCAACGTATCGGAGCGGTTGAACGTCAGTACGCCATGGTTCGTCACATTGCCCACGATGGCGCCCGTGGCGCCGCCGTTGCCCAATTGCAGGGTGCCCCCCGCGATCGTGGTGCCGCCCGTATAGGTGTTGTTGGCCGTCAGCACCGTGGTGCCGCTATAGATATTGACTTTGCCCGCGCCCGAGATCCCGTACCCAAACACATAACCGCCGCTGTTGTCGGTGTGATTAAGAACTAGCGATCCGGTCGTGCCTAACGTCACGGTGGGGGAAGGGCCAGTCAGGGCGAGCGTGCCTGGCGCCACGGCGACGGCCAATGCCGCCGCGCCGATATTGATCACGCCCTGCGAACCGCTGCCCACACCCGCCCGTACACTTGCCGCGCTGACGGTGGCGTTGTTCGAAATGGTCAATGCGCCGGCGCCCAGATTGCCCACCGTGAGTAGGCCGGCATTGGTCCATGATGAACTGGCCCCGTCGACGGTGACCGCGCCAGTCGAGCCCGCGCCCGAACCTATCGTTCCAAGTGCGCTGGATACTGCGCCGGCATTCGCGATGTTCAGCCTGCCGTTGCCGGAAGCGCCCACGGTGAGTTCACCGCTGCTATTCCACTGCGACCCGGCGCCGTTGACGGTCACCACGCCAACGCCGGTGGCGTCATAGCCGATCTGGGCAAGCGAGTTCGACACGATGGCCTGGTCGCTGATCTGCAACGTGCCGCTGCCCGTTTGGCCGACACGCATGAATCCCGTGCTGTTCAACTGCGACCCTATTCCGCTGACCGTCACGGTGCCCGTGCTATTGGCCGCTACGCCGAGATACGTGTTTGTCAAGCTGGTGACGTGGCCTCCATTGGCAATGCCCAGCGTGCCCTTGCCAGAAAACCCGACCGATAATCCTGCTGAATTTGTCCATTGTGCTGCGGCGCCGTTGACGGTCACGTTGCCCGTGCCGCTGGCCTGGCGGCCGACGAAACCGGAGCCGTTCGACACAACGCCGCCGGCTCCGATTTGCAGCGTGCCGGTGCTTGTGTTGCCGACAGTCAGAGCACCGGCGCCGATATTCCAAGGCGAACTCTGCGTGCCAGGAACCGTCACGATCGATCCGCCATCGATCGTTTGAGCAAAAGAGGGGCAAGCCCCCAACGCAATTAACGATGCGCTGGATAGCCTGCACAGCAACCGGACTTCATAGGGTGACAAGGGCTGCATCGTCTCTACTCACTGAAAGGAATTTAGTGAAGTTGATCGTCTGCGCGGATGCCTGCCAGCTTGGATATTGCCGATGACTTGGGCAATGCTAAGCATAAGCCTGTTTATCGCTGTTGCTACAACGACAAATGTTGCCAGATGCACGACGCGCAGAGAGATATGACCCTGTTATTCCAACAGGCGTCTTAAATGCGCAGGAGGGTAGGCCAGTCGGTCAGGGAACCGATGTGATCGCGAGCAGAGGGATAAACTGGGCGGCGTCCAGACCACGGCACGCGGACAGGATGGCGCGGTCGTGGTTTGAGCCGGGAAGGGAGGGGGACGAGCAGGCGTCGCGCATGGCGGGTCGAATCGGCAATTAAAAAACAAAGCCTCAGAAGTTCATCGCCATGGCAGAGCGGCCAGGGCCTCCGGATTAAGCACATGGCGGGACATGGACGTACGAGGATTTTGCAGGGGAGGCTGAGCTCAGATTAATGCCGAAAAATTCGGGCGCTATTGACGCAGATCAATGGCCCTATACGCCGCTCCGGATTTTGCCTCTTCGGAGGAAAAGCGTCGTATTTCAGCGGCTTTGGTAGCTTGGCACCGTATTTCGGCGCCCTGTGGGACGCGCGGGTTTGGCTAGCGCCGACCGCCCTGCGGACCCGCTATTTGTCGACCGACCGCATATCGCAGGTGGTCTCGGAAGATGCGCAAATGCCACGAAACCACGCTCGACCCCGTGTGCGGTCCTTGGGTGCAAGCGGCTCCCACTTCTCGCTATTGCGCATCTCGTAATCCAGCAGAAGCCATTCCCCATCGCACGCGACGATGCCCCGCAACGTGGCTCTTTCAGTAAGCCAGTCGTCTTTCAGATCGAGTAATCGTTCGCTGCCTGCATCCGGGCGCGCGTATCCCCGCGCCGATTGAATGCCCACCTGCGCATCCCCAGCCTCGATCCAGCCCACCCCCTGATACACCGGGCGCGGCTGACTGTGGTCGCCACCCGTCATCGCGTCGCTGGCGTTCTTGATCTTGAGCCACCCATCGCGCGCCTCGGTCACGTCGAAGGTGACGCTGTAGTAGTCGATGTCGGGATCAGGACCATCGCCGAGCGTCGTCGGCAGGTTGCCCACCACTTGAGCCTGGGCAGACGCCGCCGCGCGCACCGGAATCGCCGGTTTCGCGTTGGTCGTCCAGCCAGAGAAGTTGCACGTCGTGGGGCCTGCTGGGGCCCAGGCGGCGTTTGGCGCTGGCTGAGCGCTGAGCGCGGGCGGCAGGGCCAGCGTGGCCAGCACCAAGAAAATCCGTCGAACAATCATGGGTTGCATCATGTCGTTGATTTGAACTGGCGCGTTAGTTTGGTTGGGGTAGGGCGGTGGCCTACAAGCGGATGTCCGCGGTCAGCAGGGCGCGGAGGGAAACTTGCCGGTCGGAAAAAGCCTAGCATAATCGGCGGAGCTGATTCCTGCTGGCGTACGCGGATGGCCGCAGCGACCTCTCGCCGGAGAGGAATGTGCGCATTCATCGAATGACTACCTTGTTCCGCTCTTCCTGGACCCGTAGGACAGCGGGCGGGCCGAATAGTCGGCGAGTGCAAGGTTCCGCATTTGGCCGTAGAGCATGCGTTGCCATGTTAAAAAGATCCGCCCGAGCCCGGCCAGATCTTGTCGCACCCAACATCAACTGGCCGCATTCATACTATTCGAGCGAGCACCCCGCCCATGTCCGAACACCACCAGTTTCTATGCCCGCGCGATATGCACTTGCCGCCGCCTGATTGGCGTGCGCTGGAAGCCAAACTGCTGGAAGGCGGATACGTGCTTGAACCGCGCGGCGACGGTATTCCGTATCGCGCCTTGTTGAACCTGAGCTTCGGTTTGGCCTGCCTGAACGAAGGGTCGCACCAGTACCAGGAAGGTCTGCGCACGACGGGGGACGTGATTGCGATGTACGTGCGGGCGGGGTACCTGCCGGCCGACATCCCGATACGTCACAACGACACCATGGACGAAGCCCTGGCGCTGCTGGCCGAACACGGTATCACGCTGGGGGACCTGTATCTTGATAATGAGGGCAGTGACTGGAACAGCCCTCAGTACTGCCTGGGCCCCGCGGCGCGTCCCTATCTTACGGACGACACACGAGCCACCTACGACGCAAATCCCAAGCATTTCCCGCTGATGCTGCTGGCCTACGACGGCCCCGAACCGAACGTGGCGGTAGGGGAGAACCTTTCCGAACCCAGCCTGCCGGGTTCAGACGCACTGCTGGAAGCCATGCCGCCGTTCGACTCGCATGTCGATTTCATCGGCGCCGCCTACGAGGACCCCGCCGCGCAATGGCATTGCGCCGAGAATGGCCGCGACTACCGGATCCTGGAACTGGATTGGCAATTTAGCCTGGCGATGGGCTTTCGCATGATCCGGACAGAATGGCTGGATGACGGAAGCGCCAGGGGGCTAGCCAAGCTGATTGGCGAACTGACGGGGCAGGTTATGGTTTGCAGTCATCGGCATTTGTGACTAGCGTCGCGGCCGATTCACATGACGCCGCTTTCTCGTTGATCGCGGCCTCAAGCGCGCGCATCCAGTCTGTATTCCCAGCGGCTTGTTCCAGCACGCGATAACCCACCATCGCAGCGAACAACACCATGGCCTCTGCATTGTCGCCGCCCCGGGCGCGCGTATCCTCGACGAATTGATCGAACAGTTTCCCGGCGCCAGCGGTGTAGGCCTGCGCCGCGTCGCTATTCGGGGCGCCTTGGGCGGCATGCGGCGCAAAAGCCAGCAAAGGGCAGCGGCGTTCGGCGCGCCGGTTGCTTAGATATTGGGGCACCAACGCGCCCACCCGGCTTTGCTTGCGGGCATCGGCCCCCTCAAAAGCCCTTTGCCACGACGCCGTGGCCTGATCGAACACGCCCGAGACGGCTTGCGCGGCCAGATCGTCCTTGGACGTGAAATGCTTGTAGAAGCCGCCCACCGTCAAGCCGCAGTCGCGCATGACGTCCGCAATCGACACGCCATCGATGCCGTGCGCGCGGAACAGGCGCGCGGCGGCGTCCAAAATCCGTTGACGATTCTCGCCCGCCTTTTCCTGGGATGAACGGCCCATGATGCCTATCTCCTTCTGAAACTGACGACCTTGCTGGTCAGCTTCTGCACCTCATCGCCATCCTGGTTCAAGGTAACGCTTTCCACCACGACGATGCCGCGATCCGGCTTGCTGCGAGACGGCGTGATGCTCAAGATCGTGCTTTTGACGCTAAGCGTGTCGCCCGGCCGCGTCGGCCGCGCCCAGCTGATTTCAGCGCCCGCGCCGATTACGCCGTCGGCAAGCGGCAGGCTATCGACCAACAATCGCATCGTGATGGCCACCGTGTGCCAGCCGCTGGCCGCCAGCCCCTGGAACAGCGATGCCCGGGCTGCGGTCTCATCCAGATGAAAGGGTTGCGGGTCGAACTCAGCCGCAAAGCGGCGCACCTGATCCACGTCCAGCTGATGCGCCGCGCTGGTGAACGTGTCGCCGACCGCAAGATCGTCGAGGAACAGCTTTTCTGATATTCCTGGGTGTTCCATGTGTGGCGTCCTTTCAATAATGGGAGGAAACTGGGTGCGCCTGCAAACCGCTATTTGCAAATAGATTATCAGAGTAATCTAAATGGCACGCAGGCCGCCAGCCATGCCGCGAGGGCAGGCGAGGCCGCCTTTTCCTACCCCCGACACGCAAGGAGCGCCGATATGCCTTTGGTTCGCATCGATATCCGGAAGAACGACGACCCGCTGTTCGCGAAGAAGATTGGCGAGGTCATCTACCGCTCGTTGAGGACGACGATGAACGTTCCCGACAAAGACAACTTCCAGATACTCAACGAGCACGACGCCGCGCACTTCATCTACGATCCCGCATACTTTGGCATTGCGCGTACCGACGGGCTGGTTTACATCCAGATCACGCTCAATGAAGGCCGCACGCTGGACCAGAAAAAACAGTTCTACAAAACCGTTGTCGACGGACTTCATGCAGAGCTTGCGATCAGAAAAGAAGACGTCTTCATCAGCTTGGTCGAGGTAAAGAAGGAAAACTGGTCCTTCGGCAACGGCGAGGCCCAGTACGCTAATTGAACGGCGCCTGGGGGCTACGTTCCCGACGTTCTCGGTATCATGTCCCCGGACCTGCCCGCGACCTTCTGGAACGGAATATGAAAGCTCTTACATCGCTTACCGTCTTAGGCTTGCTGACCCTAAACCTCTCCGCCGGCCCCGCCGCCGCCGCGGGTTCCATCGCCTACCTGGGCCCCGCCGGTTCCTGGACGCACCAGGCCTGCCTTGACCTCTTCGGCGACAAGGAGCTGGTGCCGCTCACCCGCGACGAACTCTTCAAAAACTATACCGACGGCAAAGTCGAACGCGCCTGCGTCCCCGTCACTACCTCCGTGGTGGGCGTCACGCCGTACCTGGACGCCGTCCTGGACCTGCCCAACGTCACCATCGTCGCCGAATATCCCAAGATGCTCGGCTACAGCCTGCTAGCCAGGCCCGGCGCCAAGCGCGAAGACATCAAAGAAGTCTTCGCCCACCCCGTCGCCTTTGAAGAAGTCAAACCCTGGGTAGACCGCGAAATGCCCAACGTCCGCCGCACCGACGCCGCCAGCGGCGGCGCCGCAGCCCAGACGGTTGCCAATAGCCCGACCCTGGACAAAGCGTCGTTTGGCCCCAAAGTCGGCGCCAGCGTTTATTCCCTGGTGTCGCTGGTGGACGGTATCGAAGAGGGGCCCCATAACGTTACTCGCTGGTGGGTCCTGGGCCGCGACATGCCTGCGCCGACCGGGAACGATAAGACGTCGCTGTTGCTGAATACCTCCGACGATAAGTTTGGTGCTTTGCTGGCGGAGCTTGTTGGAGCGGGCGTGCAGGTGCTGACGGTGTATGAAAGGCCTAGCAAAAAGACCCTGGATACGCATCGGTATTTGATCGAGGTGGCGGGGCACGCCAAGGAGGGGAAGCTGGCGGGGGTGCTGGCGAAGAATGGGGAGTTTCGGGTGTTGGGGTCTTATCCGAGGAAGTAATCCTTCATTGCCGCGTCTTCGCACTCGACTCACTGCCAAAAGTGATTGGTTCAGACTACAGTCGTGTCAGCCAATCTGTGGTCTGATACGTCAATTTTTACGCCATATTTAAACTGCTCTCATATGCTGATTCATACTCCTTCCCGAAAGCGCATTCGCAGACTCAACGTTCGCCAACGTAAAAAGCTCCGTGTAGGCGAATTTCGCGAATCGTGCTTCGAGGTCAAGATCAGATTCAAGCAGCCGCTGACAGAGCTTAACTACGGAACATGGTGGGGCGCGGTCGTCGATTTGATCGAGGCGAATCACCTGTTGATTTGCGGCATCGGTGGCCAACTGCCGTTGATCGAAACGAACGGAATTGTCAGCGCAGCCGATCGCAAATCGCCAACCGAAGAAGATCGCCTTGCGGTTCTCGCTGGGCTGCAAGGGCTGACCGAAGTTGCTAGCGTCCAAGTGGGCGATTTTGTCTGTGCCTGGTATGGACCGTTTGATATATGAGCAAATAGGAGGCGTCAGACTTTGGTTTGACAGCAAATTTGCAGCCTGACACCTTAAATCCCACTCGGGCCTGACTTCAAGGACAGTTCATTGTATTGCCAACAATGTGGAGCCGCCCATAGCGGCAGCCAACGTCTGTGCGCTGAATGCCAACGGATACTAAACGGAATATCAAAGCCAAGCGTATTCGACGCAGGCGACGGCGGATTTCCGATTCACGGTAGCGGTGACGCCGGTATCGAACCCTCCGACGAACGCAAGGCAGTACGCCGGAAAACGAGAGGGGCCGAACGAGTTGAAGTCATTCCCACAGCGTATAAGGGAAAGCCGTCCACTACTGCGGAATTTCGAAAGTACGGAACGGTCGGCACCGTGCTCTGCGTGTTTGGTTTCGTCGTGATATCCCACACGGCATGGTGGCTCGTCCTGCTTCTTCCAAGCCTTTTTGCAATGAAAGTGGGATGGGCCTTGAAGGACAAGCGGTTTTATCGCTTTGCGTGGTTATTCAACGTGGAAGCGAACAGGTCCGGACATATTTTTCTTACGCGGATCGGTGGGCAGTGTCCTGATTGCACGGGCGAATTGGCCCTGGAAGACGACGGCTTCGGAAAGTGGCGAAAAACAATGATCCAATGCAATCACGATCCGCGTCATAGGTGGCTGTTTGTTCCGGATGTGCTTGATGATTTGTAGTCATGAAGCAGCGGTGGTTATCAGGGAATGGACTTGCGGATTAGCGAACTATGGCTGGAGATCGAATCGCGCCGCCAACTAATCGCAATACCGAACCAGAATCGCCGCATCTACCCCCACCGCGGTGAACAAGCTCCCGGCCGGGACATACCGACGTACCAAGGTTTCATCTGTTGTCAGCACCCCTGGCGCCTTACCCGCCGCACGCACCCGGCGGATGGCATCTTCGACGGCCGTCACCACGGTCGGATGCTGCGGCTCACCCGGATGCCTTCGGCAGGCGGCAAGATCCGCCGAGCAGTAAATAAGGTGTCAGACTGCAATTTCTTCATACACGACACGTTTTGGAGATTGCGCGGCTGCAGCCTGATCCAGTTGAATGGCGAGGAGCTAGCGGCTCATTTGCCAAGCAAACGATACGTAGGTCGTGCATCGCAATGGCAAAGAAATACTGGCGAATCGCGCTTCGATCCGCTCGCGCTGCCGTGCATCAATGCGTTCCCCCAGCACTGACGGAAGCCGCCTGCAACGGGCGAGCGCATCGGGCACGCCGATCTGTAGCAGTTCAGCCGTCGCACGTGCAGCGGCAGGGATGTGGTCCGCTGGACACGCTGTCAGTTGAAGACCGTACTCAGCGTAAAGATCTCGCGAAACTCCCGGCAATGGCTCCGGCTCGCTGCCACCGCCATAAAACTCCCCGCGATCAAAAAACGCGTCCTGCTTAGCATAGTGCTCAAGCGCATCCGCATAATCTTCAAGCTGCGAAAGCGGTTGCTGCCGCTTCTGCACGCTCAGCACGTCAGCGAAGGTGGAGGCTTCGAGATAAGCGGTCAGCCCATGGTCGACGACGAATGCGGGATGTTCCTCGCCTTCGCCATTGAGCACGAGTTCCATCTCGTCTTCGCTGGAAGACAAATAGATCTGCGCCTTAAGAAGCGGAACGCCATCGGTCGCGTAGACCCAGGAATAGCGGTCCCATACATCCCTGTCGTCGTGGCAGGCAGCGATGGCTTCGATGCTGTCGAGAAGGCTTAAAAGCTTGGGCATGGAGAACTTATCTGCTGAAAGGAACGATGATGCCAGATCACGGTTCCGCTAACTCAGCCCGGTAGTCTGACACCATTTTTTACTGAGTCACGCGGCCGCAGGCGGCATCCTCGCCCGTACACTACCCCGATCATCAAGGAGCGATATGTCGATGCAAACGTTGGGCCGTTACGGGGTGGTGTTGTTTCTTGCCGCGCTGAGTTCAGGGTGTTCTTCAATCGTTGGCGAGTGCGGATTGGTCCGCAGCAGTTGCATGTATGAGGGCAAGTACGAGCAGGGCGAGGAAGACTACGCGGAAGAGGAAGCGAAGCGATTGAACAAGCAGTCGACAGATCAGTTGCGTCGAAGCAATTGATCTTCGGGCGGGGCCGTTAAACACGATGTCAACATGGTGTCAGACTGCATTTTCGGCACAAGCAGTCAGGCTCCCGCAAAGCGCTCAGCCAACTGATCGCAATACCGGACCAGAATCGCCGCGTCCACGCCAACAGCCGTAAACAAGCTACCCGCGTCGATGTACCGACGCGCCAGCGCCTCATCCGTGGTCAGCACCCCCGGGGCTTTGCCTGCCGCGCGGATTCGACGAATGGCGCGTTCCACTTCAGCCACCACCTTCGGATGCTGCGGCTCGCCCGGATAGCCCAAACTGGCTGCAAGGTCCGCCGGCCCGATAAACACCCCATCGACGCCATCCACCGCAATAATGGCGTCCAGATTCTCCAGCGCTTCCCCCGTCTCGGCCTGCACCAGCAAGCAAAGCTCCTCCTCACTGCGCCGCATGTAATCTGCCACGCGCCCATACCGTGTCGCACGCATCGTTCCGCTGACGCCGCGAACCCCGCGCGGCGCATACCGCATGCCCGCCACCGCGCTCTGCGCCTCATCCGCGTCCTGCACATAGGGCAGCAGCAAGGTCTGCGCGCCGATATCCAGATACTGTTTGATCTGCACCTTGTCATTCCACGACGGCCGCACGACAGGGTGGCTGTTGTATGCGCTGGCCGCTTGCAGTTGCGCCATCACCGTCGGCAAAACTACCGGCGTGTGCTCGGTATCCAGCAGCAGCCAATCAAAGCCGCTGGCCGCCACCAGTTCGGTGCTGTTCGGATGCCCCAGCGTGACCCACAGTCCGGTCTGATGACGCTGCGCCCGCAGCGCGCGTTTGAACGTATTGATGGGGAGTTCCATGCGCGCCGTCCTTAAGAGAAATACACCGAGATGCTGCCCAGCTTGCCGTAGTCGGCATGCAGCGTATCGCCGCGCTTGACCGCGACGGTGCGCGTGAAGGAACCCGCCAGCACGATGTGCCCGGCCTCAAGCCCCGTGTCATGCAGCGCCAGCTTATTGGCCAGCCACGCGATGCCCAGCGCCGGATGCCCCAGCACGGCGGCGGACACGCCAGACTCTTCGATCACACCGTTTTTCAGCAGCAGCGCACCGACCCAGCGCAGATCGATATCCAGCGGACGCACCGGCCGGCCGCCCAGCACGATGCCAGCGCAGGCGGCATTGTCGGCGATGTTGTCCACGATGCGGCGCGGATACTTGCTGCGCCCGTCAATGAGCTCCAGCGCGGGCACGACGTAGTCCGTCGCGTCCAGCACATCGAACAGGCTGACATCCGGCCCGCGCAAGGGCTTGCCCAGCACAAAGGCCAGCTCGACTTCCACGCGCGGCACGATCAGCTTGTCGGTGGGAATGGTCTGCCCATCCTGAAAGAACATCGTGTCCAGCAAATGCCCATAGTCCGGCTCGTCGATGCCGACCGTGCTCTGCATCGCCTTGGACGTCAGCCCGATCTTGTGGCCGCGCAGGCGGGCACCGTCGGCGATCTTCTGGTCGATGTTCAGTTGTTGGATCGCGTAAGCGTCCGCGATCTCGATGTCCGGAAACGCATGGTCCAGCTGCGTGGTGGGCACGCCGCTGCGCTCGGCTTCCAGCAGCAGGCTGGCCGCGCGGGCGCGGTCGTTTGCATTAAGCATGGATGGCTCCTTGTTCAGATGCGATGGTCTCGTCCGCCACCGGGTTGGACAGCACGCCGATACCGCTGACTTCCACCTCCACCACATCGCCCGGCTTCAAAAAGCGCGGCGGCGTGAAGCGCACGCCCGCGCCAATCGGCGTGCCGGTGGAAATCACATCGCCGGGTTGCAGCGTGGTCCAGATGGAGATGTAGCGGATCAATTCCGCGAAGGGGAACATCAGGTTGTCGGTGGCGTCGTGCTGGCGCAGTTCGCCATTCACGCGCGTGGTCACGGTCAAGGGCGCGGCGGGGTCGAACTCATCGGCCGTCACCATCCACGGCCCCATCGAGCCGCTGGCGTCAAAGTTCTTGCCTTGCGTGACGTTGAACTTGCCGTGCTTGATCCAATCCCGCACCGTGCCTTCGTTCAGGCAGGTCAGGCCCGCGATATGGCTCCATGCGTCATCCGCCAAAATGCGGCGGCCGGCCTTGCCAATGATGATGGCGATCTCGCCTTCGTAGTCCAGCTGTTCGGACTCGGGCGGGCGCAGCAGCGGCTCGCCATGCCCCACGAACGAACCAGGAAAGCGCGGGAACACGCTGGGATACGCGGGCGGCGCGCTGCCGTCCTGGTATTCCTCGTTGCGCTTGCCATAGTTCACGCCCACGCAAATGATCTTCTCGGGCGACGGAATTGGCGGCAGCAGGCGCACATCGGCCAGCCGATGCGACACCGGCAACATGGCCGCCAGCTTCGCCAAGGCGGGCAGCGCGTCGGCCTCCAAGGCGGCGCGCAGATCGTCATAACCGTGGCCGTCCAGCGCCACAATGTCTTCGTCGCCGCGCAACGCGCCAAAATGCGTGCGACCTTGATGCGTATAGCTAAGCAGTTTCATTCGTCGAATCCAAACAGGTGAGCGGGGTTGTCCACCAGAATCTTCTTCAGCGTGGCCGCGCCGCCCGCGTAGCGCGCCAGCTGATCCACCAACTGCCCCTCGTCGGGCGTGGGCTTGACCGACACCGGGTGCGGCCAATCACTGCCCCAGACCACGCGGTCCGGGTTCGCGGCGATCAAAGCCTGCGCCAACGGCGTCACATCGTCCCAGGGCGGGCCGGTGCGCGAGATCTTCTCGGTCAGCGACAACATCACCCAGAAATTGCCGCGCGTCAGCAAAGACTCCAGCAAGCGCCGGGTCGGATCTGCCTTGCCTGCCGTGGGATCGGCGCGGCCCATGTGATCCAGCAGCACCGGAATCTCCAGCCGCTCGAACTGCGCCGCCTGCGCCATCATGCCGTCGGGCTCCGGCTGAAACTTTGCGTACCAGCCCAGCTCGCGGATGCGCGCAATCGCACGCTCAAAGACAACCGGCTCCATGCTGATGCCCAAGCCTTGCCGCGTGAACCGCGCTCCGCGCACGCCGGCATCATGCAGCTTCTGGATATAGGCATCGTCGCGCTCGGCCAACACCACCGCATTGGCACAACCGCGATACGACGGCCCGGCTGCGGCCAGGCCGTCCAGCACCACCTGGTGATCCGCGCCATACGTCGTGGCTTGCACGATCACGCCGCGCTCGATGCCCAGCAAACGGTGCAGACCCAACGCGGTCTCGATGGTGGCGCTGGGCATCTCGTAAGCCGCGCCGGGGCGCACCGGATAGCGGTCGGCAGAGCCAAACACATGGAACTGGCTGTCGCAGGCGCGCGGCGGCAGGCGTGTGGCAGGGGCCGACGGGTGGGAATGAAAGGGTTGGTATTGCGGCATTGTCTGGGGCTCCGTTATGCGTTCACTGTGCCGATCACGGCCACAAAATCACATTCGATCAGCTTGTCGCCATCCAGATCCGCCTGCATCGTGTGCCGCGCCGGACGGTTCTCCGCATCGGGGAACGCTTGCAACCACACCGCGTTCAGCGCCTTGCGCTGACTGCGATCACGCATCCACACCGTCATCTTCGCGATGTGATCCAGCCTGCCGCCGCCCGCCTCAACAATGCGGCGCACGTGGTCGAACATCAGCTCGCACTGGCGCTCCAAGGTCGCGCCATACGCGCCCGTGGCTGGGTCGGTGCCCTGGATGCTGCCCGAAAACAGCATGGGACCCAGCCGGCACGCGGCCGGAATGGGGTTCTTGTGGCTGAAGCCTTCGGCATAGATGCTGCGTCTGCTCATGGCGGATTCCGTAAAGAGAAAAGGGGGAAGGGCGGCGTCGCGGCGATTGGCCAGGCTGGGCCGCGATGTATTCGGTGGTCAGGGCATAGCGGCCTGGCGGGTTGGGTCAGACTGTTGCCAGCCTTAGTTCGCCGTGATGCCCGCCCGCTTGATGATCGGCGTCCAGCGCGCGTCTTCCGACGCCAGATACCGCGTGAACTCCTCGGGCGAACTGCCGCGCGCCTCGGCGCCCAGCTCGTCAAAACGCTGAATAATCGTCGGCTGCGCCAGAATCTTGCCCAGCGCCTCGCTCAAGCGCTTCTGCACATCCGGTGGCGTGCCCTTGGGCGCCAGCAGTCCGGTAAACGTCGCCGCCTCCATGCCCTGCACGCCAGCCTCGGCAAACGTCGGCACATCCGGCATCGACGGCACACGCTTGGCCGTCGTCACCGCCAGCGCACGCAAGCGACCGTCCTTCACATACGGCAGCGCCACCGAAATCTGATCAAAATTGAAATCCACCTGACCGCCCAACAAGTCAGTCGTGGCCGGCGCGTTGCCCTTGTATTGCGCCGTCGTCCAACGCGCGCCCGTCAATGACTGCAACAGCTCGCTCACCAGATGGTTCGTCGTCCCCGCACCCGGCGACGCCATATTCAGCTTGCCCGGCTCCTTCTTCGCCAAGTCCAGCAATTCCGCCAATGTCTTCGCCGGCAAGCCCGGCTTCACCTGCAACACTAGCGGCGTGTAAGACACCGAACTGATCGGCGCAAAGTCCCGATCCCACTTGTACGCTTCGCGCTTGAAAATCAGCGGCGAGAACAGCAGCGGACCATTGGCCGCCATGAACAAGGTGTAGCCATCCGGCTCCGACCTCGCCACCTGCTCGCCCGCAATCATCCCGCCTGCGCCCGGCTTGTTCTCCACAATGAACGGCTGCCCAAACGCCGCCTGCAAACCCGGCGCAATCAACCGCGCCGCCACATCCACATTGCCCCCCGGCGGGTAGGGCACAACGATCTTCACAGGCTTCTCGGGCCAGGCGGCGTGGGCAAAAGTAGTCAGAACGGTCAGCGCCACCGAGGCGCAGGCGCGAAGCGCATTGCGATGCATGGTTTGTCTCCTGGTCGTGTCATCACGTTTTGTTTGTTGTGTTTGACGACACTCTAGGAATTTGCGCGCGGCGGGACAACGCGAATCTTTTAAAAAGATCCGGATATTGGACTCTTTTGCAAGGTCGGGTCGAGGGTGGTGTTGGGCCAGGGGCGATTTCTACGCAGAATTACCCTAGGCGCATATTGCGCGCGCGGATTTATTTATTGTTGAATGTTCAATATCCGGACTACGGAGACACCCCCACCATGCACTTTCCCGCAAGCGACCTGAACCCCGAACAAACCTACCGCCTGATGAGCGGCATCGTCGTACCCCGGCCCATTGCCTGGATCAGCAGCGTCAACGTCCTGGGCGGCGTCAACCTGGCGCCCTTCAGCTGCTACACCTTCGTCTCAAACAAACCCCCCATGATCGGCGTCAACATCGGCCGCAAGGCGGGAAAACGCAAGGACACGGCGGAAAACATCATGGCCAACGGCCATTTCGTCGTGAACATCGGCGACGAAACGCTGCTGGACCCGCTACACGACAGCGCACAGGAACACCCCCCGGAAATCAGCGAGGTGGACGTGCTGGGCCTAAGCGTGCTACCCGGCGAAGTCATCGCCACGCCCCGCCTGGCCGCCGCACCCATCAGCCTGGAATGCCGCTTTCATGGCGTCACGCCGTTCGGGGAAACCGGCGCGGAGTTCTTCGTGGGCGAAGTCGTGATGTTCCATATTCGCGATGGACTGCTGCAAGACGGCAAGATCGACACCACCTTACTGCGTCCCATCTGCCGCATCGGCGGCCCGAACTACGCATCGCTAGGCCCCATCGTTACCAAACGCGGTATTCAACAAACCCCCAAGTCCGTCATCAAACCGGAGGCCGCGTGAGCGAACCAGAAGATAAAAGTGCGTCCGGCGCACAGACCGTGCGCAGAGCCTTGGCGCTGCTGCGGCTGATTGCCTGCGGGCAAGAGCGGGGGGTGAGGTTGGTGGATTTGGAACGGATGTCTGGCTTGAATCGGCCGACCGTGCATCGCTTGCTGAAGACCTTGGTGCAAGAGGGCGCAGTTGAACAGGATTCAGAGACGAGAAGGTATTTGATCGGGCAGGAGATTAGTTTGCTGGGGCTGGCTAGGACGCGGCGATTTCCGTTATTGACGCTGGCGGACCCGTATATGAGCGAGCTGGCCGATCAGGTGGGGGATACGGTGTTTTTGAGTATTCGACATGGGCACGATTCGATTTGTATTGGACGGCGGACGGGCAGGCATCCGATACAGGTGCTGTCGATTGAGGTGGGGGTTAGACGGCCGTTAGGCGTGGGAGTGTCGGGGGTGGCGTTGTTGGCGAGTTTGGGAGTGGAGGAGAGCGTGGCGATGGTGAGGGGGAATGCGGCGAGGTTGGAGGTGATGGGGGAGCGGGTGGAGGATGTGATTGGGAGGGTGGAGGTGGCGCGGAGGGAGGGGATTGCGCATGCGCCAGCGGGGTTGATGCCGGGGACTAGTGCAGTGGCGGTGCCGGTGTTGACGGAGAAAGGGGAGGCGCTGGGGGCGATTACGGTGACGGCGATGGCGGAGAGGTTGGGGGTGGAGAGGTTTGGGATGGTGGTGGAGAGGATGAAGGCGGCGGCGGGGGGGGCTGCGGGGAGATGGGGGAGGGTGGAGGGGCGAGGTTGAAGGATGGGGCAGGCAATAGAGACACGGCTCCCTAAAAATTTAGGAACCCAATACAGTCTCTACACAGAACATACAGCCCACGCAGCTGCCGATGCTAATTGATCGGCTGACGTGTCCATTAGCCAGCTGATAGCGGACCTTCCCATAACTGTATATATATCCAGAGTATTTCGAGAGGAATTTCTAAACAATTATCACGAATGGACACGTCGCTCCAAGTGAAATAGACTGCGTTAAATGTGCCTCGGAATAGAAGAATGGACTCTAGCAATGCAGGAGGAGTGGCGGCCAAACACGGATTTGTCTATCAGGATTATGTGGCTGCCTTGCTTACGACAGAGATGTTAATGGACAAGAACATGCGCTTCGTGCGTTGTGAGGTGGTCGATGATATTGATATTGGCTGGACTGACCTGATCGAGTTTGTGCAAGTCAAAGGTGCCGAAGATAGGAGTTGGACTATTTCTGCTATCACCGCCAACACTGATGGGGCGCAAACCTCGCTTGTTCAGAAGCAGATGAAACAACTTCGAAAGGCGACCGGCGATCATACGTTCAGAATTATCTCTGTCGAAAATCCTACGAAGGCCTTGGACTATCTGAGAATTGGTAGGTCAATCCGTTCTGTAAAAGAAGGGCGTGATGTTCTTGTTAAGGCCCTTAATGCCAAGTTGAAGGATTACGTTGCTCCGAAAGGCAACACGGTCGCGCAGTGGGTTGATCGAGTTTGGTGGGAAGTGATTCCGTCACTTAGAGAGGCTGAGTTGCTGGCCTTGAAGAATCTTCGCAATGCTGCGCTTGAGGTCGTAGGCGTCCCATTGACATCAGATCGGGCCGCGGAAGCAATTCTGAAAAGTATTTTGATCACGCTGACCAAAAAGAGTGCGCTTTCTCGTCGAATCTATTGCGAAGACGATAAAACTTATCACCGAGAAAATCTCTTGGATTGGTTTAGGAAAGAGATTTTATTCCATGAAAAGCACTCATACGTACATTCCAAGATCTATGCGAACAAGAAGACGCGACCGGTATTGGAAGTGTTAAGCGACATTACGCTTCCGACCGGAAACACGTTTCGAAGTGGAAAGCTTCTATATCAAAGCTACAGCCTCAAGTCTTATCGATACAGATACATTGCTGAAAGTCTATGCACTTGGGTAGAGGAGGTGCTTCTCCTGCCACAGGAAATTGCCGATATAGCAAATCTCTCTACTAAACAGAAGTTTCAGCGACTTAAGGAACGACTTTCAACGTCGCTGAAGGGGTTGGAAGATTTCGTTGGGAACCTTCTTCTACACGCAGCTATCCGTTCGACTCACCTGAGTCAGCCCATCCCGGCGGCGTTGTACGTTGACCATCCTGTTGGTGTGCGAATACTGAATAACGTTCATATTGTTCAGCATGGTACTAAAGAACATGAACTTTGGATCGGCTTCAGCCATGTGTATGCCGGGTCCGATCTTTCAACGTGTCTCGAGGATCTCCGCGAGCTGCTGTACAGAGATGTCGCAGGCAACATTGATCCCACTAGAGACAGAATTCTTGAAATCAAAGAGGATTCGTATCTTCTTAAACATGATATTGACGAGATCCTAGATACCACCAAGGCATTTGACCAGTATTCAAAGCGCTATCGGTTCCTTCTGTTCTTCGGATACAACTCCGCGCTCCTCACAGAGCCGGAGACCCATGGCCATGAGGTGGCTCTCATAGATCAGACAAATCAATTGCTTTCACATTTCGCCGCAGACCTCGATGCAACCAAATTTGATCAGATAAACATACAAATTTACTTTTATCCGGTACCTAATCTCAATACGCTACTAAATTCAGTGCAGCAGGAATTGGAGAAATACTGTGCGTGAGATCTTCGAGCTCGCGCTAATGATGCTTAGGAAAGACGAATTTTCGCCATTTAAATATCTGAAATGGGCGGATTCGCTACTTTCAAATCCTAAATCAAGAAGTCATGGTCGCGAGCTAGTAATAAGAGCGTTGGATCAAAAAGATAGGTTTAATCTTGTCTTGCCGCTGTTACGCCATTTGGTCCGAAAGGCAGGCCTATATCCCTATCTGAGAAAAGAATTCTCACACCATACACTGAGTGAAGAGTTCTTGCTGCAGGCATATCGAACTCCCTTTTCTAGAGAGTACGTTTTTCACTCAATGCAGTTCAAAATATACGAACTCTTGATTCAAGGCCGAAATGTAATTCTGAGCGCGCCTACGAGCATGGGAAAGAGCGCAATCATCGATTCCCTGCTTGCGTCCGGCCGCTTTGAAAAAGTGGTTATCGTGCTGCCCACAGTGGCGTTGGTCGATGAGACACGCCGTCGCCTCAGAGAACGCTTTGGGCATACCTTTCAAATCATTCACCACGGGTCGCAACCTCTGGCTTCCGATCGTGCAATTTACGTCCTAACCCAGGAGCGGGTGAATGATCGCGAAGATATGCAGAGCGTCGATCTTTTTGTCCTGGACGAATTCTACAAACTTGCTTTCACTAAGCGAAAGGATGGTTCGCTAATCACTGAGGATGAGAGAGTCAATGCCCTGAACTCAGCGCTAAGCAAACTGCTAAAGGGATCAAGTCAGTTTTTTATGACGGGGCCGTTCATCAGTGGAATCACTGGGCTATCGAGCGTGAACGCTAGCTACACGTTCGTGCCTACGGACTATAATACGGTTGCGCTCAATGTTCAGCATTTCAATATTAAGGCGAACAATGTTGATGAAAAGAACGAGAGGCTGCTCAGTCTTCTGCAATCGATTTCCGGACCAACCATTATTTACTGCAGATCGGCTTCTACGGCGGGAAAGATTTCCAAGTTGCTGATCAGTCATGGCATTGGTTTAAGTCTGAATGACCAATACTCAGAATGGTTGAAGACCAGCTACCACTCAGCATGGGACTACGTTCAAGCATATGTGAACGGAATCGGATTACACTTTGGTGGGTTACCGAGAGCTATACAACAATATACTATCGATAGGTTTAACTCTGGGCAACTACCTTACCTCGTATGTACCTCCACAATAATTGAGGGTGTCAATACGGTAGCTAAGAATGTCATTATTTTCGACAACCGCCAAGGCAACTTTGGAGTAGACCGCTTTACTCATGGAAACATCAGGGGGCGCGCGGGGCGCATGGGCGTTCACTATGTTGGGAATGTCTATTGCATGGAGGAAATTCCAGAGGGTGATGAGCCGTTCGAAGTGGAGATCCCTCTAGGGACTCAAGGCGAAAATACCCCGATTAATCTATTGGCCGCATTGCAACCTGAACATCTGACAGATTACTCTCAAGCTAGATTCGAGGAAGAAACATCATCTTCACCAGTAGACGAAGACTTGATTCGAAAGCATGCGTCATTCTCTTTTGAAGTGATAAAGGACGCATTTGACTTTGTTGCCGGGTTAAGTACGAGCGAATTCAATTCTCTTCTGTTTAATTCAATTCCAAACGCTGGGTTCTCCGTTGTTTTCACGAATTTTATGTATGAGGTTTCTGCGACAACACTGCGGCATTTAGGTGTTTTGAACAGTAAAGATGCCATGCATGCCAAAATCGTGGCGTATCTCTTCGCCAATAGTTATGAAGAGTATCTCAAGCAACAGATTGACCGTGCGGTAGCTGCATGTGATGGAAATATCGAGCAGTTGTCGGGGAAAATTAATGACGAACTAAAAATACTAAATCGGCTTTTTAGCTATACCGTGCCCAAGGCGCTTAGCCTACTCGAGGATCTTACTACTGAAGTCGCTGAGCGCAGGAGTGATGGCACTGCCGTGTCCTATGCCCATGTCCGTAGCCTATTTGAGAACTACCATCTTGGGGCAGCCTGGGCTGGGCTGGAGGAAATGGGGATTCCAATCCAAACTCTCCAAAAACTGCATGACCGCTTTCCTCTCCCAGCCGATGCGAATATAGACGGTGCAATCGAATACCTTTCTAGAAGAGCGAACGCTCTGTCTGGTCTTACTGAGATGGACCGGAATTTTATCACGAGGGCATTAGGCCCTCCGATTGTATAAATATGTGAACTACATAATAAAATAAATTTAGTTCTGGCTAAAAGTTAGCATTGGTAGCCTATAAATATATGAGTACTAAGGCTTCTCTTAGGGCAGAGCAGTAAGCAAGCCTATTCAGAGTCAGTGACCTCAACTTGGACTACTATTTATGGACGTTTTCATTCGAGACAGGGGCGCTTCGGTCACTGTTCCAGATGGGGCTTATCCGTGTATCGTGCTTGAGAGAGATAACTGGAACGATTATTCATATTTCACGTTGTTTAAGGCGCAGCTGCGGCTTGCTCCTGGGTCTGGATCGGGCAGTGTCGAGAGTCTTGGTGGCGTGAAGATCATGAAGGGGAATCAAGCAGAGGGTATAGAAAACAGGCCGTTTGAGAAACTGGCTAGTGGGGAAAAGATTCCGGCACGGATGTTACGTGACGTTGGTTCGCTAGGATCCGGTACCGTTTACTACGACAAGCTAAGGAACGTAGATATCGACCTAGCGCGAGCGCTGTTGAATACTCTGCGCGATTGTTCTTTTCTACCGGTCGTGCGGAAGCAATTTCAGTCCGATGAGTGCTTCAAGATCTCATTGCTACGTGAATCGGAAGCCCGTGTTTTACTGGACACGGCCGGCGCCCACTTTGGCGGGGACTCCACACTCATTAGCAGCTTTTCGGCGGCAATCCAGCTCGATGGCGCTACCGCAGCCCACGAATTTGTGTTCGATTTCGAATCCGTTGATGGCGTTCCGCGGCGGATGCATTCGATCGTTGGTCTGAACGGTGTGGGAAAAACTCAAGTCATGGCGCGGTTGGCCATCCTGCTGAGTCGGTTTTCGAAACAGGCGATTAAGGAGAAGCGGTCGGCTCTGCAGTCGGACGACTCCATCTCGCCGGTGCCATCCATCTATTCCGTCGTGGCCGTTTCGTTTAGCGCGTTTGACGAGTTCGAGCGGCCCACGCAGCTGCAGGGTGAAGCGTTTCAGTATAGCTACTGTGGGTTGCAGCATCCACAGGGGCGGCTAAAAACGAAAGCCGACCTGCTAAAGGAAATTCGATCTGTTCTGTCCCGGGACATGACCCAAGAGAAGCGCATTCTTTTAAAGCGGGTCCTTCACAATTTGGTTCGGGTTGATGACCTCGACTCGTTTGTCGAGGAACCCGAGAACAATGAAATAATGTACCAACGTTTAAGTGCTGGGCAGCGGCTTGCAGTCAACTGCATCATTCACATCATTTCGCGGATCGAACCGCGCACCTTGATTCTCTTTGACGAGCCGGAGCTTCACCTCCATCCGCAATTGCTTACTGGGCTTGTGCAGGCCCTCAATGAAGTGCTTGAGGATCAGGATTCATTCTCGATTGTAGCTACCCACTCTCCGCTCGTCATACAACAGTTGCCGAAGGAATGTGTCCATGTGATCCGTCGCGATCGAATGACGCCGATGGTAGTCAAGCCGACTTTTCAGACTTTCGGAGAGAGCGTGTCGGAGATAACACGATTCGTGTTCGCGTCGCCCGATACAGATAGGGACTATCGAGCAGTGCTCGAGCGAATGTTTGAAGACGATGGTGGCGACGTTGAGGCCATACGAAAACGTTTTGGCGGAAAACTTAGCCTGAACGCAGACATGTATCTCGAGTCATTACGCGCTGCAAAGGACGCTTGACATGCGGAATCAGAAGGCTGCCGATCTAGATGTCCGTAAGTATCTGCCGACCATCATCCAGTCAAAGCATAAGGCGACGAGGGCGACCCTAACCAACTTGCGTGACAAAGTTTTCGATCTGTGCGATGGATACGACAACGCAATAGACGCGATGACCCCCCCTCCAAAGCAACCCTGGAAAGAAGAAGAAAGCGCTGCTCTCGAGTCATGCTATGGCATCGGAACCATGGCGCTTTCTGCGCACAAGGACAATATTCTGTGGGCGCTCAAAGTGCAATCGGAGGTCAACCTTCAGCGATGTGCATACTGCATGCTCAACGATCCCCGGACATGGGATCACTATTTACCAAAGGAATCATTTCCCGAGTATGCGGTTTATCACGCAAACCTGCTCTACATCTGCTTTGGCTGCAATCATCGCAAATCCAAACATTATCACAACGCGTATCTGCTCTATTGCCATCCGTATTTTTCCGTCGATGCGGATACAGCCCTGCTTCACTGCTTAGTTACAGTCGTGGAGGGTACTCTTGCAATCAAATACTATTGTGCAGGAATGGGCGCGATGCAGGCCGCGGCTGAAGTCGCGCAACGCCACCTCGAGGGTCTAGGTTTAATCGATCGCTTTGCGGCAGAGGCGTCCAGCATGTTAAGCGGCCTAATCGGCGAGCTTAGACAATACTTTCCTGATGGCGTGCCCGCTGCGTCACTTCATAGAGTGCTACAGCGGCGTTACTCCGAAGCGCAGGAATGTCTGGGTATAAATGCGTGGGATAGTCGACTTTGGCATGGCGTCGCCCACTGCGTCGACTTTTTAGACTACGTGAATGATAGGATTAAATTTAGGAGCACTCTCGATTCCAACGGATTTTATGTTCCCGCGCCGCCTGCCGCGTAGATGATCGTGGTATATAACGTGGCAAATTGCAATTTCGGACTAAGGAGTTCGAGAGTTTCGTCTGAAAGGTATATTTATTTAGTGCCAATTATGGGGGCAGGTCACCTCGCATCGAGCCGTAGCTATTAAATGCGGCCACCGATTCTTGACTTGAGCGTCCAGTCATCTTCGAAACAGTCTCTCGCGGTCCCTACATGAGCCTCGACTAGCCGACGGCGCATATCTGGATCCTCGTGAAAGGCTGCGATCCAAATACTGAAAAACCCTGATGACTTGGCGGTAGAAATGATCATTTCTCGGATATCTTCATTGTTGTTCCGTGCCAGCACGTCTCGCGAACGTTTAGCGAGGTTCCATGCCTCCTCCCGGTCTAAGTAGCGCTTATCTCGGCCCGCTGGCTGTTTAGCGGGAGGTTTTCCTGGGTGGCGATCCAGTCCAACAAGATCTATCAGCGCAACTACTTTCGGGACGATGAGAGGATCTATTGTTGATGAGGGCTCCACCAGCCCCCCTTCTCTGTACTCTATAGCCTTTAAAGTGTTGTCCTTGTCCGGCCAAAGAAAGTCTTCGTCGTTGGTTGGAGTGTCGCCCTTCGCCGAATTACAGTTAACGCAACCAATAAGGAAGTTCGTCCAATCGGTTTCGCGCGTGGCATCAGAGCTCTTTGGTGATACGTGTTCTACAGCTAGAAGTGCAGGAAAATGACGTTCGCAGTAACTGCAGTACCGGCCAAAGTATGCTTCGAGATCTTCGATGGCATCCTGATACTTCTTATAGGTCGCCGGTGCCGCGACTCTGGTAATGGGCCTCATTGAGCTTTATTCTCCATTGCCAGCACTTTAAGTAGGGCGTGTAATGCGGGATCGGATGTAAAGGGCTCACTCGCCTCCCGATAGGACCGCTCAGCGGTACGTAACTCGTCCGGTGTTACCTGCTGGGCGTCAGCCGCGCGCATTTCAAGAAGCGTAAAGTATTCTTTCGCCGCATCACTCAACTTTTCTGCCCGTGTGCTTCGTTGCGGCACGGAAACGCCTTGAATGTCCTCTGCAATATCTTCGATGCTATTGCCGCCATCTAAGTGTGCAGTTGAAAGCTTCGGATCGATAGGGGTGATCTGGTGGCGAGGGGTTGCCTGAATTACAAAAGGCGAATGAGTCGTAGCAATGAACTGGCAGTTAGGTAACAAATCCTCTAAAGCGGGTACGATTCGACGTTGCCATTTTGGATGAAGGTGGACGTCAATTTCATCGATAAGGACAATAGCCTTTCCGAAGCCGATTTTTTCATTTGGGTTTTTGATAGATAGCTGTCTCGCAATATCAACAAATAAAGAAAAGAGTCGTTGCTCACCATCGGAGAGTTGACTAAGACTTAGTGTGCCAATTTTGCGTTGGATCATAATTCTTGGCGTTAGCTTTACCTCCAGTGAATAAGAACTTAGACGCTCTCGATCAGCCGATGAAACCGGTATGTCTTTCCAAATATCGCGCAATTGGGGTAAGTCTCTATCGCCACGTCTGCGTTCCGAACTCGCTGGTGTGAGGACTACTTTTGTCTGATCGGGCCAATCAAAAGGGCGCTTTCGCCGAGGTTGGTGCTCGTCGAACCAGCGCATTGCGAAGGCCCTAGCTTGTTTTTGTATTTCCGAGTCCACTGGCGTTTTTTTTTCTGCACTTTCATCGTGCACGAGTGAGCACTCATAGGGTTCGAAGCGCCAATAGAATTTACTCATGCCAGGAGAAAAGGTGGATAGCACTTTGTTAACAAATTTTCTCACCGAATTACTATTTCCGAACTGGCGGTCAGTCGCTATTGCAGTCCCTGGAGAAGAGTTGTTTTCGGAGGAGTAGAGAAACTCCTCGTGGCGTCGAAATGAATCGCTATAGAATTTTCGGAGCCGTCTCGCAGATTTCATTTTCATCGCCGAGCAGATCGCTTCGTTTGATGAGTAGAGTAGAATCAGCGGAAGATTTCCCCGCTTGGCTGAGCGTTTTGCAGGTTCCCAAAGCGTCTTCTGCAATTGAAATGCTTCAACCGTATTATTTGAGTGGCAAATTACTGCACTGATTTCTGCGAGACGCGAGCGCAGCCGGATGTCGTTGTCTTCTAGTCTTGGACGTCTTCCCATCTGCTGAGTGCTACCCAACGCTGCGAGTAAGCCGCGAAGAATTGTCGTCTTGCCGGCTCCATTCTCCCCTATGAGCAAGTTGAAGCCAGGTTGAAATTTGAAAGTTCTTTGGTCAAATTGACGAACATTGGTTAATGTCAAGCTTTGTAGATGCATAGACGTGATGGGATGGCGAGTGGCAATAATAAAAATAGTCAACCAAGCAATTCTATCCTATCATCCGAGTAGTATCTTCTACTGGACTGGCGCATTGCTTAGTGTCCTGCGGAGTCCGAATCTCGCAAACTAAGCTCAACGAAATCTATTCGTCTATGGGCTGGCGACCAAAGACGATGCTGGGCTACGGCACCTCAGCACAACGATTTCGCCAATTCGTTGCAACGGCCAATCGAATATATAGTCTTAGGCGGCCTATGAACAGGAGTTCCCATGCTTGCACACATGGTTTTGTTACTAGGCTGGTGGTGCTTCTTTTGCCAACAGCGGGTCCAAAGACTGCGCATCTATTGTGCGCGCGACTAGATCAGCACCTTGGTAGCTTAGGCTCTCAACCCCACCCATTAAAATCGACACCACCCAACCATCCAACGGCCTTACCCCCGTAGCCCCAGGCTCATTCGCACTATTCCCCACAATCCGCGCAATAGCCCAAATCCCCAAGCAAGCCTTATCAATCTTCCGCAAATCATCAACCCGCACAACACCAAACTCCGGATCATCCGGCGTGGCCCATCGGTCATAGGTAAAAGGGTGGTCGCTCATTTCGACGCTCCGGTGTTATCGACGCAATGAAAGAAAGGAGGCCGCCATTGCAGCGGCCACGTGTTCTGTCTTTCCGGCTGTCAACCCGGGCGATCCTTTGGACCACGGGGCGATTATGCCCCGTTAGGCGACGGACGCAATGCGGTTCCGTGCCAAATTGATCACGCTTTTTTCTAACACAAGCGCAATCGCAGACTGCTGATTAGAGAAGGATCGGCAGCCCACCACCAGCTAAAGCCATCTCTGGCTCATGCACGGCGGCTATGCAAGCAGCTATTCAGAAGCCACCGCAGCAGCTCCCCGCACAAAAAACCGATCCTTCAACTCCTGCAACCCAATCCGCTCCAACATCTCCGTCAGCCTCTCCGCAGGCTTCCTGGTCGGCAGATTCTTGTACTGCGCGATGATCAGCTCATTCTTCATAGAATGCTCCCACCCCACCAGCTCCGTCACACTCACCTGATACCCATGCGCTTCCAGCTGCAAACACCGCAGCACATTCGTAATCTGGCTCCCAAACTCCCGCGTATGCAAGGGATGCCGCCAAATCTCTGCCAGCGGGTCAGCCAACGCCTTCCCCTTATTCTTCCGTAGTACCGAAGCCACCTCCGCCTGACAGCAAGGCACCACCACGATGTACTTCGCCTTCTTCTCCAGCGCAAAGTGAATCGCGTCATCAGTCGCCGTATTACAAGCGTGCAGCGCAGTCACCACATCAATCGTCCCCGGCAGCCGATCCGACGTAATCGACTCCGCCACCGAAAGATTCAAGAACGACATCCCCTCAAACCCCAGCCGCTTCGCCAGTTCCTCTGACGACTTCACCAATTCCTCGCGCGTCTCAATCCCATAAATATGGGACCCATTCCCGACGGCATCCTTCTGTTCCTTGAAGAACAAGTCATACAGGATGAACCCCAGGTAAGACTTCCCGGCCCCATGATCCGCAAGCGTGACGGCGCCGCGTTCTTGTTGAACGTCTTTCAGCAAGGGCTCGATGAACTGAAACAAGTGATAGACCTGCTTCAGCTTACGGCGACTGTCCTGATTCATCTTCCCGTCGCGGGTAAGAATATGCAGGGCTTTTAGCAGTTCGACGGACTGGCCGGGGCGGATGTCGTGGGTTTTTTCTGACATGAGGGAAAGGCAAAGCGCCCCGCATGGGGCGGGGCGCGTAGTGGCGCGGAAAGCGTCAGTTTAACGAAATCGGTGGATAGGGCGGTTTGCCCCAAACCTGGTAGCTCTTCCCCTATCCGGGACACCGCGGATCCGGCTTTGCTGGTCCGCAGGTGTCGCCCCCTTGAGGGGGCCCGCGTAAGCGGGTAGGGGGTGGGTCCTATCCGGCGAAAACCGGTTCGCCCAGGTTCAGCATCAGACGATTCGCCCAGGCGAAGATCGCATCCGAGTGCAGCAGGTCCAGCACTTCACCTTCGCTTAGACCCGCGTCCTTCAATGCCTGGATGCTGTTCGCGTTCACGTCCGCTTGCGCTTCCGTGATCTGGATCGAGAACTTGCCAATGGCCAATTCCCGCGCCGTCGTGCCGGCGGTGTAGGGATCTTCAAACACCTGCGCGATCACGTCATTGCGCTTGGCCAGTTGCTCAAAGCGCTGCGCATGGACCGATGCGCAATACACGCAACCATTCACGCGCGACACCACCGTCGAGCCCAATTCCCGCTCCGCACGCGACAAACCCCCCGGCGCGTACATGATGGCGTTGAACGCGGTCGAGCGCTGGCGCAGGATTTCCGGCTGATGGACCAGAAACAAGTAGTAGTCCGAGACCTTGGCCTTGGGGTGGCTTTCTTCCAGGACGGCGACTTGTTCCGGGGTGGCGGTGTCGACGTTGACGACGTCGAGCCATGCCTTCCACTCCAGAACTTCATTGGTGAAGCCGTGGGCCTTGATGACGGCGCCGGGTGCGGTGGCGGCGGTGTTGGGCTCGAAGGGCGCGGGCGGGACAGCCGACGCGCGGGGTGCTTGGCCTTCCAGGTCTTTCATGGCGGCCAGGCCGGCGACCAGACGGGTCTGGTACGACAGGAAGGCGATCAGTTGCGACAGGGTGACCACCGCAGGCGTGGAGACGCCGGCGGCGGGCAGGGTCTTCAGGGCGGCTTCGTCGCCTTCGACGGGGTTTTCGATCAGCTTGCGCGTGAATTCCAACACCGCAGCCAGGCGCGGGTCGGCGGCGTCGGTCGGTTTGCCGGATTCGGCAACGGCGATGTCGGCGGGCGTGGCGCCGGCTTCGACCAGACGGGCGCGGTAGTGCGCAGCCAGCACCGGCGACGGGCTGATGCGGGTGGCGTACAGGGCGACCAGCAGGCGTTCCGTCAGCGACAGGCCGGGCAGGGCCGGGTCGAACAGGGCGTCGTAGCTCCCTTGGGTGGCGGCGGCGACTTTTTCGCGCTGATGGCGCACTTCGTAGGTCTTGTTGCCGGGCGTCAGGCCGATCAGGCGATCGACGAGGTCATCGGTGACGTTGTAGACGATGGGTTCAGCCATGCGAGTCTCCTAGGATTCTTTATTTGGCGGTGCGGGCGGCGTGGGCTTTGATGGCTGCGTCCAGGAACGTCTTCACGCCTTCCCAGGATTCCTGGTCGGCGCGGGCGTTGTCCTTGGGGTTGCCGCCGCTGGTGCTGATCTTGCCGGACACGGGGTGGGCGTAGACGAGCTGGGTGGTGGGCACGTAGGGGAACAGGATCGAGTGACCGCCGTTCTCGTAGTCGAGCCATTCGACGGGGTAGGGGTGCTTCACTTCCACCAGCTTGTCTTGCACCATCTTCGAGTACAGGCTGGACGGCCACGAACCGTCGTCGGTGCCGGACAGCAGCATGACGGGGCCTTCGATGTCTTCCACGCGGATGCGGGCGCGGGCGACGGCGTCGGGGTCTTGCAGCGCGGTCAGGATGGCTTTCTCGTGACGATGCGGCGATGGGCCTTCATCGAAGGGGGCCCAGGTGGCGGTGCGGTTGTTTTCCCAGACGTGGGGGATGGGCTTGCCGCCCAGCAACCACGTGGGGCCTTCGCGGCCGATCTTGGGGTCGCAGGCGTTCTGGCCGCTGTGGACGACGGCGCCGGGCACGTAGGCGACGACGGCGGAGATTTCCTTGGGGAAGGTGGCGCCCAGCAGCAGGACCAGTTCACCGCCGCGCGACTGGCCGGTGATGGCGACGAAGTCGTTCTTGGGCTTGACCGTCTTGCGCAGCCAGCGCAGGCCGGTCTGGAAGTATTCCAGCGGCGTGTTCGAGATGTAGTCGGACAGGCCCGGCGCTTTGAAATACGCCAGCGCAAAGGCGGCGTAGCCGCGCGAGGCATACAGCGCCGCGCGCGGTTCGTTGATGCCGCCGCCCGAGCCGTTCAGGATCATGATGGCGGGATGCGAACCGGGCGTGGCGCCTGCCGGCAGGAATAGCGTGCCGACCAGGCCTTCTTCGCGGACTTCCTGGCGGGTGACGCCGTCAGCCGCCAGGCGTTGCGTGAAGCTGGCTTGCGACTGGGCGCCCGCCACACGGGCGACCACGTCGGTGACCAAGGCGTTGGTGACCGGGTGGTTGAAGTGTTCGCGGCTGGGCGTGTCCACGGGCGATTGGGACCAGACCAGGCCCATGGGGGCCAGGCCGGTGTAGTCGCCCGAGACGGGCGCGTCGCGGGTCAGATCGACGACGCCGTCGTCGCCTGCCGTGTAGGCGGCCTGGGCTTGCCAGAGGACGCCGTTGCGGCGGGTCAGGGCGGTGATTTCCACCGTCTGGCCCGGGGCGACGTGTTCGACGCGGATCTGGCGCGGCACGTCGATCAGGGCGTCCGCGGGGGTGATGGTCAGGGTCGGCACCATGGCTTACTTACCGGCGGCAGCAGCGCGTTCTTTGGTGACCATCATGGCGGCCGTGCGGTCGCTGGTCATCGGGGTGACCTTCAGGCCTTTCTTGGTGGCCCAGATGTTCTTGTAGTGGAACAGCGGGATGATGCCCACGTCGTCGGACACGATCTTGACCGAGTCGCGCAGGATGGCTTCACGCTTGGCCACGTCGAATTCGGAGGTGGATTGTTCCAGTGCGGCGTCCACCTTGGGGTTGGTGTAGCGGCCCCAGTTGGAGGCGCCCAGGCCCTTCTTGGCGTCGGCGGTGGCCAGGATGTTGACCAGCGCGTAGCTGCCTTCGCCCGTGCCGTTGCCCCATGCCAGCATGCTGACGGCGAATTCGTTCTTGTTGGCGCGGCCCGAATACACGGCCCATGGCACCACTTCCACTTGGGTCTTCACGCCGACGCGGGTCCAGAACTGCGCCACGGCCTGGGCCGTTTCCGGGCCTTGCGGGTAGCGGTCGTTAGGCACGTGCATGGTGAGCTTGAAGCCGTCGGGAAAGCCCGCTTCGGCCAGCAGTTTCTTGGCTTGCGCGACGTCGTTGGGGATGTCCTTGACGTCGGGGTTGTAGCCGATGGTGCCCTTGGGCATCCACTGGTTGGCTTCGGTGGCGGCGCCTTGCAGGATGCGGTCGGCGATGGCCTTGCGGTTGATGGCCAGGTTCAGCGCCTGACGCACGCGCACGTCCAGCAACGGGTTCTTGTCCAGCGGCTTGCCGTTGTTGTCGGTGATGTACTGGTTGGGCTCGGGGTTGAAGCTGGGTTGCAGGATCATGACGCGCAGGCCGTCGTACGGGTAGACCGATACGTTGGGGGCTTTTTGCAGTTTGGCCAGGTCGGCCACCGAGACCTTGTCGATCACGTCCACGTCGCCTGCCAAGAGGGCGGCGGTGCGCGACGCGGCGTTGTTGATGTAGCGGTAGTTGACCTTGTCCCAGGTGGCCTTGTCGCCCCAGTAGCCGTCGTTGCGTTCCATGATGACGCGGTCGCCCGGCGTGTAGGACACGAACTTGTAGGGGCCGGTGCCGATCATGGCCTTGCCCGAGTTGTAGTCTTCGGTGGTCGATTTTTCACCGACGTGCTTGCTGACGACGTGGACGGACGCCAGGTTCAGCGGCAGATCGGGGTTGGGGGCCTTGGTCTTGACGATGAGGGTCAGCGGGTCCTTGGCGGTCATCGTGTCGATGGTGCGCAGGTAGCCGGCGTAGGTGGCGACGCTGCCGGGGACGGCGCGCGCGCGGGTGTAGGAATAGATCAGGTCGTCGGCGGTGAACGGGGTGCCGTCCTGCCACTTGACGCCTTCACGCAGCTTGAATTCCCAGGTGGTGGGGTCCAGCGGTTTCCAGCTGACGGCCAGGCCGGGTTGCAGCTTGTTCCACTTGTTCTCGATCAGCAGGTCCCAGAAGTGCAGGGCCACCGAGCGGTCGCCGGCGTGGTTGTTCAGCTGCGGGTCCAGGGATGACAGCGGGTCCGCGAAACCGATGGACAGGTTGTCGGCGGAAGCCATGGCGGAGGCGCCCAGGATGGCGGCGGTCAGGGTCGAAAGAATCAGGCGTTTCATGTTCGTGGTCCTTGGTGGGGGGGAACGAGCGGTTAGTGTTCCAAAGGCTGCGATGCGCGGCATCGCGGCCAGTTACGGTCAGGCCATGTCGTTCAGATGACAGGCGCTTAAATGGTTGATGGCGATTCCCTTCAAGGTGGGAACCTCGGTCTTGCAACGCGGCATCGCATGCGGACATCGCGGATGGAAATGGCAGCCGGTGGGCGGGTTCAGCGGGCTGGGGATCTCGCCCTTGATCGCGGTAAAGATCTTGTGGCGCGACTTCAGGCTGGGAATCTCGGCCAGCAGCGCTTGGGTGTACGGGTGGTTGGGACGCTGGAAAACTTCTTCCACCGTGGCCGTTTCCACGACGCGGCCCAGGTACATGATGACGACGCGGTCGGACAGGTGTTCCACCACGCCCAGGTCATGGCTGATGAACAGGTACGTCAGGTTCAGCTCTTCGCGCAGGTCCATGAACAGGTTCAGGATCTGCGCCTGGATCGATACGTCCAGCGCGGCCACGGCTTCGTCGCAGACCAGCATGGACGGCTGCACGGCAAGCGCGCGGGCGATGCCGATGCGCTGGCGCTGGCCGCCGCTGAACTGGTGCGGATAGCGTTGGCGCAGAGCGGGGTCCAGGCCCGCGCGTTCCAGCTGGGCGCTGACGTAGTCGTCAAAGTCGCCGTTGCCGACCAGGCCGTGGATGCGGGCCGCTTCGCCCACGATCTCGTCCACGCGCAGGCGCGGGTTCAAGCTGGCGTAGGGGTCCTGAAAAATCATCTGCACGGTCAGGCGCGCGGCATGGGCGGCGGCGGAGTTCATGTCCGACGGGCGCACGCCATTGATGCGGACTTCGCCGCCGGACGGCGTCATCAGGCCCGCCGCGATGCGGCCCAGCGTGGATTTGCCGCAGCCGGATTCTCCGACCAGGCCGACCACTTCGCCAGGGTTCACGATCAGGTCCACGCCATCGACGGCGCGGGTGATGGCGGGCGGCTTGGACAGGCCCAGGCGTTGCATGGCGCGGCCGGCGGGGCCGATCTTGCGTTCGCCAAAGCGCTTGCTGACTTGCGAAAGGTCAATCAGCGGGGTGGGGGCGGCTGATAGAGTCATGCCGTCACCTCGCTGGTTTGGATCGTGGGATGGAAGCAGCGCACTTTATGTTCGGGCAAGGCTTGGGTAATGCCGGGTTGCTGGCCACAGGCGGCGGTCGCGCGCGAGCAGCGCGTGGCGAATGCACAGCCGGCGGGCAGGTGCAGCAGGTTGGGCGTCATGCCGGGGATCTGGCGCAGACGCTGCCCGCGTTGATTGTTGCTGGGCAGGCTGTCGATCAAACCGACGGTGTACGGATGCTGCGGGCGGTCAAGCACGTCGTCGACCTTGCCGTGTTCAACGATGCGGCCGGCGTACATCACTGCCACGTCGTCAGCCAGACCGGCCACCACGGACAGATCATGCGTGATCCAGATCAGGCTGGTGCCGTGCTGCTGCGCCAGCTTTTGCACTTCGGACAGGATCTGCGCCTGGATGGTGACGTCCAGCGCGGTCGTGGGTTCGTCGGCAATGATCAGGTCGGGGCGGTGCAGCATGGCAATGGCGATGGCCACGCGCTGGCGCATGCCGCCGGACAATTGATGCGGGTAGGCCAGCAGGCGTTCGTCCGGGCTGGGAATGCCCATCATGCCCAGCGTGTCGCGGGCCAGGATGCGGGCCTGCGCCTTGCTCATCTTGTTATGCGCGCGCACCGTTTCGATCATCTGCACGTCCACCCGCAAAACGGGGTTCAGCGTCATCATCGGATCTTGGAAGATCATGGCAATGCGGTTGCCTTGCAGGCGGCGCAGTTCACGCGGCGACAGCTTGGTCAGGTCGCGGCCTTGGAACAGCACTTCGCCGCCGACGATGCGGCCCGGCGCGTCCACCAGGCCCATGATGGAAAAGCCGGTCACGGATTTGCCCGAACCGGATTCGCCGACCAGGCCCAGGATCTTGCCGCGCTCCAAGGTGAAGGAAACGTCGTCCACGGCGGGCAGCACGCCCGCGCGGGTGTGGAAGTGCGTGCGCAGGTTGCGCACTTCAAGCGTGGCCGGCGCGCTGGCGGATGCGGAGCGGTCGGTCATTTGTGGGTCCTCGGGTTCAGCACGTCGCGCAGGCGGTCGCCCACCAGATTGATGGCGACGATGGTGATCAGCAGCGCGATGCCGGGGTAGAAGCTGATCCAGTATTCACCGGACAACATGTATTGGAAGCCGTTGGAGATCAACAGGCCCAGCGACGGTTCGGTCACGGGCACGCCCAGGCCCAGGAAGCTCAGGGTGGCTTCCAGCGTGATGGCGCGCGCGATCTGCAAGGTGCCGATCACGATCAGCGGCGGCAGGCAGTTGGGCAGGATGTGCTTCAACATGATCCGCCAGTTGGGGATGTCCAGGCAGCGGGCGGCTTCCACGTATTCGCGGCGGCGCTCGACCAGGGCCTGGCCGCGCGCGGTGCGGGCGTAGTAGGCCCATTCCAGGATCACCAGGGTCAGCACCACGTTGCCCACGCCCTTGCCCAGATAGGCCAGGATCATCATGGCAACCAGGATGGACGGGAACGACAGGATCAGGTCGACCAGACGCATGATGAAGGCGTCGACCTTGCCGCCCGCGTAGGCGGCAAGCAGGCCCAGCAAGGTGCCGACGATGCCGGCGATCAGTGCCGAGCCCACGCCCACCATCAGGCTGATGCGCAGGCCATACAGAATGCCCGACAGCAGGTCGCGGCCCTGGCCGTCGGTGCCCAGCCAGTAGTGGAAGGTATCCAGGCCATTCATGGACCCCGGCGGCATGCGCGAATCCAGCACGTCGATTTGCAGCAGGTCATAGGGATTCTGCGGCGAGATCCACGGGGCGAAGATAGCCGCCAGGATCAGCAGCGTGGCCACGGCCAGACCGAACACCGCCGTCTTGGACGACATGAATTCAGTCAGGTTGCGGCGCCATGGCGATTCGCGGCGCAGCGCGGGGGCCTTCTCGGGGGTTGCAGCGGTGCTCATGCCGAGCCCTCCAGCCGTACCCGGGGGTCCAGCACTTTATAAAGAATGTCCACGATCAGGTTCAGCGTCACGAACAGGCACACGACCACGATCAGGTACGCCACGATCACGGGGCGGTCCAGGGCGTTCAGGCTATCCAGGATCAGCTTGCCGGCGCCCGGCCACGAGAAGATGCTTTCCGTGATGACGGCAAACGCAATGGTGGAACCCAGTTCCAGACCCAGCACGGTGACCAGCGGGATCATGGTGTTGCGCAGCACGTGCACGCCCACCACGCGCAGGGGCGACAAGCCCTTGGCGCGCGCGAACTTCACGAAGTCCAGCGGAATCACGTCACGCACACCGGCGCGGGTCAGGCGGATCACTAGCGAGATCTTGAACAGCGACAGGTTCAGCGCCGGCAGGATCAGATGGCGCCAGCCATCGGCCGTCAGCCACGACCATTGGAATCCCAGGAACTCCACCGTCTGGCCGCGGCCGCTGGCGGGCAGCCAGCCCAGCGATACGCTGAACGTCATGATCAGCATCAGCGCCACCCAGAAGGTCGGCAGCGAGAAGCCGACGATGCTGCCAGCCATGATCAGCTTGGAAAAGCGGCTGTCCGGATACAGGCCGGCCACCAGACCCAGCGGCAGGCCGATGATGACGGCCAGCAGCAGCGCGCTGATCGCCAGTTCCAGCGTGGCGGGCAGGCGCTGAACCACCAGTTCAATGGCGGGGATGTTGTAGACGAAGCTGTTGCCCAGGTTGCCGTGGATGGCTCCATTGAGAAAACCCAGGTACTGCTCCCACAGCGGCTTGTCCAGGCCCAGTTCGGCGATGATGCGGGCGCGGTCCACCTGATCGACGTCTTGGCCGATCAGGATGTCCACGGGGTTGCCGATGGCGTGCAGGCCCACGAAGACGATCAAGGTCATCAGGAACACGACCACCGCCGCTTGCGCGACACGGCGTATCAACCAACCTGTCATTGCGCCGTCTCCGCCTGGGGAGCCGGGGCTGGCGGCGGGGCTGCCACCCACTCATCACCGAACACTTCCGGCTCCGAGAACGCTTCCATGTTGGCGTAGTAGATCTCGACGTCTTCGCGGTAGAACAGGCCGGCGATGCCTTGCGCCAGGCGCTTGGCGCCTTCGCTGATCGCGGGGATGTCGCCCGAGATCGTGCCTTGGGTCAGCGCGGCGGGGTACGAGAAGCAGTGCACGCGGTCCAGGCCCGGACAGGCGCCCGGCGTTTTTTCCTGCAATTCAAAGACGGCGCCCAGGTCGGGCGAGTCATGCAGTTCCTGGTCTTCGTCGCCGGCGGGCGGGGTGAACCGGTCGCCCCAGTTGCGTACGTGGGGCGCCAGCGGCGCGAATTCCGGACGCACGGTCCAGTCGATGCGGAAACCCGTGGAGAAGATCAGGAAGTCCAGCACGAACACGCCCTTGGGCGTGGTGACATGGATCTCGTCGCCTTCCATGGCCAAGTCCTGCACGCCACAGCTCAGGTTGAAGCGGGCGTTCGGATGCCGCGACACGCGCAAGGTGCTGCCGCGCGGGGGCGGCACTTGCGCGGCGTTGATGTAGTGGCGGATCTTCCACTTCCATTCATCGGGCAGCGTCAGGTGGCCGTGGGTCAGGCCGGGATTGCCTGCGCCCTTGCCCTTGTTCACGCGCGGAATGTCGTTGCGGCGGATCAGCAGGTCGACGCTGGCGGCGCCGGCTTCCAAGGCGGTGCCCGCGCTGTCCATGGCGGACGCGCCCGCGCCCACGACGCCGACGCGCTTGCCGGCAAGCGTGGCGTAATCCATCACGTCGGATGAATGCGCCCAGCGGTCACGCGGCAGTTTCTTTGCAAAGTCAGGCACATAGGCGCCGCCCAAGCCATCGCGGCCGGTGGCCAGCACGACGCGGCGGGCCAGCACGGTGCTGCGTCCGGCGGGCGATTCGATATCCAGCTGCACCAGATTGTCGGCGCGCGGCTGCACGGACAACACGCGATGTTCGTTGCGCACGTCCAGGTTCAGCGCGCGGCGATACCAGCGCAGGTAATCCATCCATTGCAGGCGCGGGATCTTGTCCAGCGCGTCCCAGGCTTGCGAGCCGAACTGCGCTTCAAACCAGGCGCGGAAGGTCAGCGCCGGCAGGCCCAGGGCAGGGCCCGTCAGTTGCTTGGGCGACCGCAACGTTTCCATGCGGGCTGTCGTGGCCCAGGGGCCTTCGTAACCCTCAGGCGCCTGATCGAAGATCGGCGCGGCGATGCCCAGATGCGTCAAGGACGCCGCAGCGGCCAAACCGGCCATGCCGCCGCCGATGATGGCAACGTCCAGGACCGGTTCGCCGTCCACCAGGCGGGGGGCGACCCAGTTCTTGGCGGGGATTTCCAGCCAGGACAGGTCTTGCCGCAGGCGGGCCTCCAGCGCGGCTAAGCCTTGCGGCGGGGTGGCGACGGGAAGATTCATAAGGAGGGGGTTTCCATGACAGGGGCGTCATCACCGTAGATCGACTGCAATAGCGCCGAATGCTCGCAAGCGTCGCGCAGCACGAAGCCGGGCAGCAGGGCGGCGGCGGCATCGGCCAGCGCGTCCACCATGGCCTGGCAGGCGGGCGTCAACGGTTGCGATTGCGGAGTGATGACTCCGAAGAAAAAGGGGATGTCCAGGTCGATGGGCCGGATCGCCACGCCCGCCATCGGGGCGCCATAAGCGGTGATCGGTTCCAGCACCGACACGCCCAGGCCCGCGCGCACGGCGGCCAAGGCGTTGACGGACGAATTGGTTTCAATGGTGCCCGGCGCATTGCCGGACGGCGCCAGCGCCGCGTCCAGCCGGCGGCGCAGGCGGTAGGGATTGGCCATCGTGATCAGGCGCCGGCCGGCAAGCGCCGACACGGGCACCACTTCCTGCGCGGCGGCCGGATCATCTTCCGGCAATGCCACCACACAGGGCGCTTGTCCGATCCAATGCACCGTCAAGCCGCGATGCTCCAGCGGCAGGCTGGTCGCGCCCAATTGGGCGGCGCCGGTCAATACCGCATGCACCACCCGTTCGGGCGAGGCGCTGCGCACCTGGATGCGGGTAGCGCTGAATTCGGATTCGATACGCTTGAGCGCGTCGGGCAACAGCCCCGCCGCCAAGGCAGAGGTTGCCGCCAACAGCAGCGGCTTGGCTTGTCCGCGCGCGATCTCTTCGGCGCGGCCGCGAATCTGTTGCAGGCTGGCCAGCGCGCGTTCCACATCGTCATACAGCAGAAAGCCCTGTTCGGTCGGCGTGACCCGCGGGCCGCTGCGCGTGAACAGGGCGTAACCGATCTCGGCTTCAAGCTCTTGCAGCAAGCGGCTGATGGCCGGCTGCGAACGCCCGAGCAAACGCCCGGCAGCGGTGACGCTGCCTGTGGACATGACGGCCGCGAAGGCCTCGAGTTGACGTAGTTCCATCTGTCTTGCTTTATGCTCAGGACGAATTCTTGCGCACCAAGTATGCGCGCTACAAATAATTAAAAGGCATAAGTAAATTCCCTAATAGGGAGTTTTCCTATGCCTTTTCATTACTTGCAGTTATTTCAATGGCTTGCGGGGTTTCCCTGGTTTGTCGCGGGGCACGACGTGTGTCACGGGAAGGGAATTGGCTCCGGTCCCCGGGACAGGTGCATCCCGACATGGCGTGAGCAAAAGTAAGTATGTGATACAAATGCCGGTTCGGAAACGCACACTTAAAAGGGCTGTAACGTGAAAAAGATGCTAGTGGCCGGCGTGATTGGCGCCTTCATGTTGGCGGGATGCAAAATCGACGTCGAAACGAAGGTGCCTTTATCGGGCCTGCTCTCAGAGGGCATCAAGACGGCTAAGGCCAGTCTTCTGATCGAGGTGGCGGCGTGCAATGACCACAAAGACTCTAGAAATCCCTCCGACATGCTGATCAAGGTTCGGGATGCGGTGGCAAAGGCGTTTCCTGTCGCGGTCTACAAAGAGTGCTTTCGCAAGGAATTCAACTCGTTCGCAAATTTCGAGATTCCCGCGAATTACGGTCTAGGCAGCGATGATGAGTGGGCCCAGACCAAGGGAGTCAGGATCATTTCCTATCCCGAAACGAATGGTGCTCATTCCATCGTGGCAGGCTTGCCGGAGGACGTCCGGAAAGGCTTGGAAGCGTCAAGCAAAGAGAAATACAAGATCGAGGCATTCAAAGTCGAGAATGTGCGGATCCGAGTCGCGCTTGAAAATGACACGGGTCAAGATCAGCAAGTCGTCGCTTTTGGGGTATTCCTTGAGAATGCGCCGTATATCGGAAACATCGTCCGTCTGGTTAAAGGTAAGACATACAACATCAGGTTGTCGGACGTGAGCACGACGAAGATGTTCCAAGTGAACACCGGCAAGGGTCTTGGCGCGGATTTTCTTACCGTTATGCCGCCGAAGTGATCTGACCAGCGACGCGGACTGACAGCGGGGAGTTCGTCAGGTAGCATCATTGACCTACTACCCGGAGGCTTCATGGATTGCTCAGTCGAAGGAAAGGTCGCTTTTGCGAACGGCTATTCGTACCACTTCGCCACCGTCGATGCGGCGCTGGCGTTCGCGGCATGCGTGACGCGCAGCCAGAATCCTGCGCAGTGCGCCACGGAGAATGGCTGCACCAGCACGGTCAAGCTGGAAGATGTTCAGGCGCAGGAAGATGCCGAGAAAGCGCAGGACAAGTGACGCACGCCACAACCGTTGGAAGACGGGCGATGTCAGCGCTATTCAAGTCGGATGATTTTGCCCCCTGGGGGCGACAGCTCGTGATAGATGTCGTCCAGATAGTCGGATAGTTCGCCGGGGGCGATTTCCGCTGGCACGGCGATGTCCGTGCTGCGGACGCGCTTACCCAGGTTCGACCGGTAGACCGCCCAGCTATTTCCCTCGCGTTCGATGTCGAGTTGAAATCGGCCATAGATGTCGAATTTCATGGAAAGGCCCAAAGTAATCATGCGGTTGCGTCACGCAGTAGTATCCGGCGCCGGATTGCACGCGGCGTTCTGGCATGGGCTGCACGCGCTGGGTGATATCTCTTTAGTGCGTGCTTGTTTACCGCGGCGCAATGATCGACGGAGAAACGAACAAGGAGTATTCTCTCGCGAAAATTGCACTGCTTGATCCGTATTTTTCGCGCTTCGCTTTCATCCGCACAGGGGTGATGGCGGGCTTCTTGCCTAAGTCGCCTGTATTTCAGATTTGCGCCCGCGACACGGCGCCCCGACGTTGCCTCTCAGGCATGCCGTCGTAGCCATCGTTTACCTCCCATGCCCGCCGACTCGGTTGACCTTGCATATCCGCTGCCTGCTCCGGTGTTGCTGCTGGAAGACGAGCCTTTGGTCAGCCAGCGGCTGGTAGCCGTGTTGCGGCGCTTGGGGTATGCGCAGGATGCCGTGATTTGCGCGTCCTCCATGGCGCAGGCACGCGCCTGCCTGGCGGCATATCCCATCGCGGTGGCGCTGGTGGATCTGAGATTGCCCGATGGCGATGGCCTGGCGCTGATCGCCGAGATGCACGCCGCCAATCCTGACCGGGTGATCCTGGTGATCTCCGCATGGAGTTGTGAGGAAACGGTCCTGGCCGCCTTGCGAGCGGGCGCCGTGGGTTACGTGCTGAAAGAGCGCGACGATCTTGAAGTGCTGATCGCCATTCGCCGCGCCTTGCGCGGCGGCGCGGCGATTGATCCCCTTATCGCACGGCGGCTGATCCAGGAGTTCCGTTCGCAGCCGGCGGAATTGCCCGGCGCCGACACCGAGTTGGACGTCGACGCCGAGATCAGCGGGCCGCTGAGTCCGCGTGAAAGCCAGATTCTGCGTCTGGTGGCAGAAGGGCTGGGCAATCGTGAAATCGCCGAGCAATTGTGTCTGTCGCGCCATACCGTCGAACGGCATATCAAGCACATCTATCGCAAGCTGCGGGTGTCTTCGCGCACCAAGGCCATACACGCCGCCCGGGCGTGCGGCATGTTGGCTTGAGCCGACGCGCTACCCCAGCTTTTTCCCGCCTTTCTCGCTTTTCGTGCACCCGGTTATTTCGGCCGGGAGCGGATATTGCATTGCAATAAACCGGCTTCGCACGTGACATTCCAATCGTCTTAGTTCTGCTGATTTATTCAAATGTCCATGTGTTGGGCGGATTAATTTGAAATATATCGGTTTGTTCGTGTTTTCCAATTTGTGACGTTGAAAAAAACGTCTCGCCATAGGGAGATATGCCTAGTTTCAGGTATAGACGAATAGTTTCAAAGACCGTCTAATTCTCACATTCATTAGATCAAATGATGCATTGACTCTTTTCGGTATGACGTGCTTGGCGCATCTGTTGCGCTCTCTCTTTACCGGGGATACGAGTCAGTTACAAATCACCGGACAAGGAGAAAGAAACATGTCAGCAACTGTGTTTTACGAACGGGCCGTGGCGTTGGATCGTGCAGCGCATCAAGAAACCAAGATTCAGATTCAGCCGGACCATTATGCGTTTGCGCAGGACACCAATGCTCTGCCCATCGCGGCAAGTGAATTCGCCGACGCAGGCCGCCACTATCCCATCGTGTTCGTAGGCGACGAGGCCGGCAATTTCCACGTGGCCGTTCTGCTGGGGCTGGAAGACAAATCCAATCTGTTCGTGACCGAGCAGGGCACCTGGAAGGCAGACACCTACGTGCCCGCCTTCGCCCGCCGCTATCCCTTCGTGCTGGGCACGACGTCCGAGGCCGACCGCCTGGCCGTGTGCATCGACGAGTCCTACCCCGGCATCAATACCGCCGATGGCGTGGCCTTGTTTGAAGACGGCAAGGAAACGGGCTACCTGACGCAGATGATGGAATTCCTGCGTGTGTTCCAGGGTGAAATGGAACTGACCAAGAACATGGCCAAGCGTCTGCACGAGCTGGGTCTGTTGGCGGCCAAGACGATCACGATCTCGCAAACCGATGGCGACCGCTACCTGAGCGGTTTCTGGGTGGTGGACGAGCAGAAGTTTGCCGGCATCGACGATGCCCGCGTGGTTGAACTGCATCGCTCGGGCATCCTGCGCCTGATTGAACTGCACCGTTCGTCGCTGGGCAATGTCCAGCGTCTGGCCATGCAGCTGGACGAGCAGCGCCGCCTGAAGGCGCAGCAGCAGAAGGACGTGGCGTCTTCCACCGACGCCGCGCCCAGTGAAGTCGCAGCCTGATTCCGCCAGGAACGCCAGCCCCATGCTGACCGCGACCCTGACGCCGGCCATGAGCCAGCCTGTCGGCGCGGACAGCAGCGAGCCGGACGTTCACATTCCCCTGCACACGCTGCGGGGGGAGCCGCGGATCTGGGCCGACCGTCTGTTGTCCGTCTTCAAGGGCAAGCAGATAGACGGTGTTGAGTGGTCGATGAAGTTCTCGGCCGCGGGGCTGGTCGGCAACCGGTTCATGCTGGGCATCCAGCGCGAACACTGGGGTCAGCTGGACTTCTCCACCCTGTCGCAGGCGCTGGCCATGCCGCAATCCTTGTGGATGCGCGTGGTGCAGGACATGGAGCACGCCCGCGCCATGTTCTTCGCCTACGAACCCGACGGCAGCGCCGGCACCTACCGCATCTACCTGGAATTCATGCCGGCGCCCGAGGCGCTACGCCAGCACGGCATCCTGCCCTTGGGGTGCGGGTACAAATGGCATCCGGCAAGCCAGCGCGAGGCGGCCGTCACGGCGTATCGCATGCGGCATCTGGAAGACCGGGCCGCGTTCGATGCCCATCTGGCGCCGTATCTGGCCAAGCTAGCCAATCCGGTGCTGCGCCAGGTCGCGCAAGACATCGTGACGCAAGCCTGCGGGCAGGCCGATCCGGCAGGCTTCATGTTTCTGGAAGTGGACGAGGCCGATACCCGGCGCGATTCGTTCACGGTCACTTTTCGCGGGGCAGATCTGCCTTTGCGTTCCTTCATCCCCGATCTTCTGCGTCTGGCTGCCAGCCTGGCTCTGGCCGAAAGCGACGTTCTGGGTTTCCTTTTGCCCGACGAACCGCGCAGCCTCTACAGCCTGGCTGCGGGCGCCGCGCGGGACGGACACGAGTTCCTGACTGTCTACTATGACTGACAACGACAAGCTTCTCTTCCGCCCTGCGCCTGCGCGCAAGGGCATGCTGGCGGTAGTGGTGCTGGCCGCATTGACCATGGCGGGTTGCGCCACGCGAGATCGTTCGGCGGCGGCTACCGCGCCGGCGCCTGCCGCCAATGCGCCGGCCTCCGCGTCGTCCTCGGGTGTCCAGACGGAAAGCGGGGCGCTCCAGATGGGGCAGCAACGCACCCCGCAAGAGGAGTCGGCTTTCGGCAAGACGACGCCCAGCGCGCAGATGGATGAAGTTGCCCCCACTCCCGCGCCGCGTTTTGACGAAAACACCGTGCTGCCGGCGCCGGCGTCCTATCTGGCGGAAAACATGCCGACCTATAACGGCGCGCAGTTGCCGGATCAGGCCGATCCGATGACGCTGGACCAGGTCTACATGATGGCGCTGCGAAACGATCCGCAGTTGCAAGGCGCCTATCAAGAGCTACAGGCGGTGGGGTATGGCGTGACGTCCGCCCGCGCCGGACTGCTGCCCAGCATCAGCGGCGAAGTCAACCGAAGCCGTGTGCGCCAGAACGTCGTTGATAGCGAAAACGCCGTGTATCAAACCGGCCGCGCCAGTTGGGCCGAGAACGGCTGGGGGCTGACGCTGAACCAGCCCTTGTTTGAGCTGGGGGCGTATCACAAGTGGCGTCAGTCACAGGAAGCCGAGCGCAAGGAAGTGGCCAGCTACGCCTACGCGCAGCAGGATCTGATGCTGCGCGCGGCCACGGCCTATCTCAGCGTGCTGGCCGCCCAAGACCAGATCGAGCTCACCGAAGCCGAGCGCCGCACGACCCAAAAGCAGAAAGACCTGGTGCAGGCGCGCTATCAGAGTGGCCAGGAAACCCGCGTGGGCTTGAGCGAAGTGCAGGCCCGGCTGGACATCCAGGACGCCAACACGTTGCTGGCCAAGAATGATTACCTGGACAAGCAACAGGCTGTCCAGGAAATCATCGGCTACGGCAACCTGAAGCTGCGTCCCGTCCGCAAGGACTTGCCGATGACGCTGCCGGTGCCCAACGACGCCCAGGCATGGCTGCGCACGGCGTTGGACCAGAACTGGTCGATCCGCGCGGCGGCGGCCAGCGTTGCCGTGGCGGAAAAGGAAGTGGAGGTGCAGCGCGCGGGCTACTACCCCAGCGTGAACCTGCGCGCCTCCACGGGCCGCAACGAAACGGGCGGCAGCCTGTTCGGCGGCGGCAGCACGGTGGCCGACACGCGCTTCACGGTGAATCTGGCCGTGCCGATTTTCCAAGGTGGCTACACGTATGGCATGAGCCACGCGGCGGCCAGCCGTTTGAGCGCGGCATCGTCCGATCTGAGCCTGACGCGCCGCAAGGTGCAGCGCCAGGTCTTCTCGTCGTTTCAGAACATCGTGATCGGCATTGACCGGATGCGGGCGCTGAACAGCTCGGTGGAATCCTTCCAGCAGGCATTGACGCTGAAGGAACAAGGGTTCACGGCCGGGTTGAACGACATCGTCAGCGTGCTGGACGCATCGCGCAATCTCTACAACGCCAAGCGTCAGCAAGCCGAAGCCGGATACAACTTTTTGCTGGACGGCCTGAAGCTCAAACAAGCAGCGGGAACGCTTAGCGCCGGGGATATCGCGGCGATCAGCCAGCAGATGCAGTAACGCAAGGGGGCACGTGCCGGCAGTCAAGCACGTGCGCAAGGAAAAAGCGGGGCCATCCGGTGCTATGCCGGGTGGCTCGGAATCGTTTTAAATCAGGGCGTTTCATGCGCCCGCAATAACAAATGTCGAGCGACGATATGAGCATGAAGAAACTGGCGCGCAAACTTTGGACCGGCCGTTCCTCCCGCGAGGTGCAGCAATCCTTGTTCCGCAGGCGGCCTCTCTTCGAGGCGCTGGAGCGCCGCTATCTCATGTCGGCCGACCTGCTGGTTCCGCCGCCGCCTCCCGCGAGCGATCAAGCGCCCGTGGTGGCGCCAGCCAATCCGGCCGCAGGCGCGCACGTCCAGGGCAAGACGCCCAGCGCGCCGGGCTCGCATCCCTATCTGGTCGAGCGCGCGGCCTTCAAGGCGGCCACGCAGCACAGCGAGATGGTGACGCTTGAGCAGTACGCCAAGAACAACGCCACGCGCCAGGGTGACGCCAAGGCATGGCTGCCCGGCCAGGAAGCGAATCAGGCCAAGGCGTCCGCGCTGGCCGCGAACATTCCTGGCTACACCACGCAGTCCGAGCAAACGCCGGTGCGGCAGATCATCTTCGTGGATCCGGCCATCGATAACGCCGAGCAGATCGTGCAGGGCCTGTACGGCTTGATCAGTGGCAAGACCGAAGGTCTGGACGGCCTGGTCAAACCCACGGGCGAGGGCCCGCAGGTGCAGGTGCTGCGCAGCCACGACACCGAGATCATCGTGCTGGACGGTCGCTACGACGGCGTCGATCAGATCACGCAGATTCTGGGGCAGCACAAGGATCTGGCCGCAGTGCAGATCATGAGCCACGGCAGCGCCGGCTCGTTGACGCTGGGCACGGCCACGCTGGGCGAAGCCCAGCTTGATACGTATAAGGAACAGTTGCGCGCCTGGGGCGATGCGCTGTCGGAAGACGGCGACATCTTGCTATATGGCTGCAACGTGGCCTCTGGCCGCGGCGGCGTGGCCTTCGTGGACAGCCTGTCCGCCATCACGCGCGCGGACGTCGCGGCAGCGACCCATACCGTCGGCAGCGCCGCCTTGGGCGGCGACTGGACGCTGGACTACCGCAAGGGCGTGATTGATGCGAACACGGTGACGGTAGCCAGTTGGAACGGCGTGATGGCCAGCGCCACCGGCCTGCAAAGCGGCGGTTCGACCTTGCAGGGCGTGGCGGTCAACGACCATCTGATCGGCTACGGCAGCGACAACACCTTTGTCTTCAACAACAATTCCACGTCCGCCGTCACGACGATCGAAGTGCGCCAGGGCATGAAACTGGACAATGGCGTCTGGGTGCGCAATGAAGACGACGAGAACAGCAACAACACGCTGGACTTCTCGGGCATCAAGGGCAACGTCACGGCCATCATCAGCAACAACGACGCCTACCAGATCACGTATTCAACCGTCGATGCGAACGACAACTGGACCCAGCACACGGTCAACGTGCTGTTCAAGTCGGCCGACGGCACGCAAAGCCTGAAGATCGGCGACAAGACCTTCAACCTGATCGGCACCGCCCTGGACGGCAAGACGCTTCTGGACTACAGCGGCTATGCAACCGGCATCACGGTCGATCTGTCCGGCCCCACGGCAGACGCCAATGGCGAAGAAGTTCCGCCGCCGCCGCCGACCGGATTCGGCTACGTGCGGGCGATCAGCGCAATCAAGGGTTCCACGCAGGGCGGCAACAAGATCACGGTGGTAGGCGACACGACCGTCACCATCAATAGCGCGCAGGACATCATTACCGGCAGCGGCGGCGGCAACACCTACATCGTCGCGGGCGGCACTCTCGGATTCACCCTGACCCAGCAGGCTGGCCAAAGCGGCAACACCCTGGACCTTTCCCAATTTGGCGCCGACGTGACGGCCCGCGTGCAGACCGGGGGCGGCGTCAGCGTCTTCCTGGGCGCCGGGCTGGCCGCAGACGGCAGCATCAACAACATGGCAGGCGCGACCGCGCTGGTCAGCAATCTTGATGTTCAGATGTTCTTCGGCGTGGCCGGCAAGACCACGCTGGACTACTCGGCCTACGAAGACAACGTCACCGTCAACCTGAACTTCCAGGACGGCAATACGGGTCTTTACGACGCCAGCGGCCTGGCGGGCGTGCTGAACATCAGCAATGTCATCGGCGCGGGCGGCAACTACGGCAACGACATCGTCGGCAGCCTGGGCGACAACATCATCACCGTGGCCAACAGCCGCGGACAAAACCGCATCAGCGGTGGCGGCGGCAACGATCTGGTGATCGGCAACCTGGCCATCGGCGGCGCAACCGAATACATTGCGGGCGTGGAAAGCAACGCCACGCTTAGCGGCGACAAGACCTCGGCCACGTTGACGAACACGCCCGTGGGCGCAGGCACGGTCGCGACCGTGACCTTGCGCGGCGTGAACGCCGTGACCTTGCAGGACTATCGCACCATCGACGCCGCCGCGGCGTTGAACACTACCTATCATGCGGGCACTGTCGTCACGCTGGACGGCACGAACTATCTCGGCGATCTGACCTTGATTGGCAGCGCGGGCGCCAACGTCCTGCGGGGCGGTCTGGGCAACAACACCTTCACCGGGTATCAGGGCGCGAACGAACTGTGGGCCCAGGCGGGCTCGCTCAGCAATACGCTGGACGAAAACGGTGAATGGAATTTCACGCTGACCAACGCGCAGCTCACCGGTACGTATGCCACTGACGGCACGCCATTGGCTGCCGGCCTGGCGAACCCGTCGCTGGTCAATACCTTGCATGGCGTGTTCGGCGACGCGCGGCTCAATGGCGGGCTGGGTTCGACGCTGATCGATGCGTCCGCCTTTTCCGGCAATACGGTACTGGTCAGCGGCCTGATGGCAGGCGGGGTCATCAAGTCTGGCTCTGGCGCCAACACCAAGCATCAGGTCCTGCTCTTGGGCGGGCGCTATGCGGTCACGGGCGGCACGGGCGCAAACGCCACCACCGAACTCGTGGTGGCCGCTGATGGCCTGACGGGCATCGATGGCGCGGACTACGTGACGCAGACGGCGGCAAGTGGCGGCGTGGGTTATGTGTCGTTCGAGCAGACCGGCGGCACCACCTGGATCAAGCGTGCGGCCGGCGAGACCTTGGCCACCGCGTCGACTTACACCGGAATCACCAGTGCCCGCGTCGTCAGCGGCGAATACGGCAATTGGATCGACACCTCGCGCTTTGCGGGGCAGGCCGTGCTGGACGGCGCGGCCGGCTTGTCCAACTACTTCGTCATCAGCAACGCCTACGCCACCCAGGTGATCGGTTCGGCCGGGACGAACACCATCGAGCTGTCCACGGGCGGCAAGAATGTGACCCTGGACAACAGCCAGGTTCGGATCAGCCAGGGTGGCGTCAATATCAACAGCGCATTCACGAATGTGAATGACTTCCGCTTCGTGGTGCAGGGCGGCAGCGCCAACGTCGTCGACACCCGGGCTTTCACGGGTGTGACGACACAGACCTACCTGTCGGACTTGACCACGGGCTATACGCCGGCCGAAGGCCCGGCGCTGGCCTTCCTGTTCCCGAACAAGGGAAATGCCCGGGTCGATGTCGGCCTGGAAGGCGTGCGCACCATTCAGGACCTGCTGGACGCAATCAGCGCCGGCATCATGGTCGACGCGGCGGGCGTACCGCTGCGCGTCGCCGTGGGCGGTCCAAACGCGGGCAAGCTGATTCCCAGCACCGACACCACCACGGCGTGGGATTACCTGTACGCCTTGACCGCCAGCCTGGACGCGCAAGGGCGCTTGCAGGTGACCTACAGCCAGGACGCGATCGCGGCAGGCTTTACCGGCGCGTTCGCGCTGGCGCCCGGCATGCAGGCGGCGTTGAACGCGGACGGCACGGTATCGAACTCCACCGTCAGCTTGTCGGATGCGGCCTATCAGCTGGGCCTGATCGCGGCAGGGCAGATGCAAAGCAGTTCCACGGGGGCGGGCGTGTTGACGGGCGCGGTGCTGGCCATCGGCCATCAGACGCAGTTTGTGCTGGCCGGCGCCAATTCGACGATCCATTCGGGCGGCGGCGACAACACCTTCGTGGTCAATTACGGCCAGCAAACGCTGAATACCGGAAGCGGCAACGCCATCAACGCGCTCGCTGGCGCACGCAATAGCCTGGTGGTCAACACCAGCCTGGGCGCCGTGCTGTCGAATGGCAGCGTGTCGTACGTCGATTCGGGTGGCGCGTCTACGGCAAGCGTGAGTTACGCGGCGGGTTCACTGACCGACGCCACGGTCATCGCGACCAACACCAGCGGCTCGACCACGCTGGACGCCACGGCCTGGACCAAGCCGGTCACGCTGGCAACCAGCGGCGGGTACGACACGCTCAAGGGCAATACGAATCAGGTTTCCTTTGTGGTGACGCAGCCGGCTGACACCAGTGCAGGCACGGTCACGGTGTCGCTTGCGTCGAACAGCGGCACGGGCAATAGCGTGCAAGTCATGGCGTTGGGCGCCGGGACGGACCTGTCGCGCCTGATCTCTTCCACGGGCGCGCTTGCAGGCGTGACGCTGGGCGCAAACACGGACAAGCTCGACTACGTGCTGGATATCGGCGACGGCACGCTGGACCAGGCGCTGACCGTGACCGGGCGCAATGTCATCATTCGCGGTCAGTCCTATTCGGTGTTGCAGAACATCACGCTGGACGCGGGGTACGCCTTGCGCCTGGAAGGCGAGAAGATCACGGTAGGGGCCAATAGCGGCGCCAACATCGTTCTGGCCGCGGGCGCGGTTGAATTGGCGGCGCAGCGTTACCGGCCTTGGCGCAGCGGGTTTGCCCAGATCTACACGCTTGAAACCGCCATCACGATCAACAACGCGACGTTGTGGGCCAAGGATACGGCGGGTTCCGGCGTCAGCCTGACGACCAAGATCGACAGCAAAGACTACGATCTGGACCCGCTGATCAAGAACGGCGCCAATCAGAGCGGCGTGCTGGGTACGCTGGCGGGTGGCGTGAATTCTGCCTTTGATGCCTTGATGAAGTTCCTGGACGGCGCCAGCGCCATGGCGTCCTGGGCCGGCATCACTTATCAGTCGTCGATCAATGTCGGTACGCAGGCGCGCTTGGTATCCAATGGCGACGTGACGATAACGTCCACGTCGTCGGCGACGGTCACGCTGAGCCCGCTGGTGGCCAAGATCGCGGGCATCGCCGTGGGCGTGTTGCAGAACAGGTCCACCATTGACGTGCAAGGCACGGTGATCGCATCCAAGGCCATCACCATCAAGTCCGAAGTCACGAACGAAATGGCGATTGCCTTGCTGCCGGGGCATATGGGCGCCGTGCCCGCCGTCATCGGCGTGGGCGTGGCGGTGGTGATCAGCGAGTCCTCGGTGCATATCGGCACCGGCGCCAGGCTTGAAACGGGCCTGGCCCATAACGTGGACCCGAATACCGGGACCGTCAGCAACGTGGGCGGCGACGTCACGATTCAGGCGATCACCAACCACAAGAGCACGATTTCGATTTCGGCCGCAGGGGCGATGGCCGAAAGCGACGACACCAAGCCAGTGACCGCGGCCGACGGCAAGATCGATCCGTCCAAGGAAACCGGCCGGTACAAGGCCAGCTATGCCAAGGTCGGCGTGGCCGTCGGCTTTGCCTATAACCAACTGACCACCGAAGCCTTCATGGACGGCACGGTGGTGACGCGCGACGCGGGCAAGGTGACCGTGGAGGCGAAAGCGCTGGATACGGGCAGCGCCATTGCCGTCAAGACCATCCTGGGCGGCCGCGCGGCCACCGGCAGCGATTTCCTGACGTCGGCGCAGACCGAGGCCAAGAACGCAGCAATCGCCAAGACCGTGACCCCCGTCGTCGGCGGAGCGGTCAGCGGCCTGGGCACGGGCGCGCAGTACGTGAAGAGCTTCTTCAGCGCGTTGGTGTCGGAAAGCCGGGGCGGAAAATTCGGCGACAAGATCAAGGAAATCAAGCAGGAAAAGGATTTCGAGGATCGTGCCAAGTACGACTCGGACATCCAGAAGGAAATCGACAACCCCTCCACCGAATTCCAGATAGGCGCGGCGCTGGGCATGTCGATGAGCAACATCACGACGACGGCCCGCATTGGCAACGGTGTGGTCGCGGCGTCGGTCAGCACCATGGGCGGCGACGTCGTGGTGAATGCGGTAAGCCAGTACAACACCAAGCTGACGGTAATGAGCGGGGTGGATGACCAGGCGATCGCGGACAAGCAGGCGTTCCTGAACAAGAAGAACAACCTGACGACCAACCAGCCCGAACGCGCGGCGGGGCCGGATGGTTCCGACTTTGGCGCGGCGGCAGCCGTGGTCATCGGTATCGACAACGTCAAGACCCAGGCGACCGTCAACAAGCTGGCCAGCATCTCGACCCAGGGCGGCGATGCGGCGGTGACGGCCAGCACGTTGAACCAGATCGATCCCAACAAGCTCTGGCTGGTCAATCTTTACGCACCGTTTGACGGCATCGACACCAAATGGAAAAACGCCGACGGCACCACGGCGAAGATGTCGGTGGCGGGCGCTGCCGCCGCGGCCTTCCTGAATAATCTCCAGGCCACGCTGACCAGCACGGGCGGAATCTCGTCCAGCTTCAGCAGTTGGGCCAGCGCCACCGCCAAGAGCAAGAAAATGGCCTTGTCGGGCGCCTTCACGGTGCTGGTGCAGGACACGCAGACGCAAGCCAACGTGGCAGGCAAGATCAACACGACCTTGTCTGGCGGCGCGGCGGGAGACGTGACGGTTGAAGCCGAAAACTCGTCGCAACGCCTGAATCTGGTGGGCAACATCATTTTGCCGTCGGTATCCATCGGCGGGGCGAAATCGCTTCAGAAGGCGGCTCCCCGGGACGCCGCCGAAGGCCGGTTCAGCTATGGCAAGGATCTGGTCAAGGGTTTCCTGACGCCGAAGTATCAGGGCTTTGATTACGGCAGCAGTTCGAAAGAGGGCTCGGCAATTGGCGTGTCGGTCTATGTCAACGCCGCCACGCACACGACGCGCGCCGTAGTCAGCGACACGGCCGAGATCAATACCGGCAAGCTCACGGTCGATGCCAACAATGAACTGATCTCGGTGACGCTGGGCGCGTCTGGCGGCCAGGCCAAGACGCTGGCGCTCAATGGCGTGGTGCTGGTGAATTCCACCAGCGCCACGACCTTGGCGCAGGTGGGCCAGGGAGCCACGGTCACGGCCGCCGGCGCGGCCGCCATTCAGGCGACGGATGCCACCTGGGTCGGTACGGTGGCAGGCGCCGCCGCAGGATCGCAGGCGGTGGGCGTGGGCATGAGCGTGTCCATCAACGACGTCAACCGCTGGACGCAGGCGCTGATCGGCGACACGTTGCGCGTGTCGGATGGCGCACCCACGGGCTTGCCGGTAGGCGCCTTTTCAGCGGGGTCGCTGTCGATCCGAGCCGAAAACAAGGGGTTCATCGGCAATCTGGCCGTGGCCGGGTCGCGCGTGTCCAGCCCGGTGGCGGGCGCGGGCGGTGGCACCGGTGCGGGCGCAGGTGGCACGGGTGGCGCGGGGGGCACGGGCACCAGCCTGACCGACCTCAAGCTGCCCACCGGCCAAGGCAGCGCCGTGCCGGGTGGAAGCAGTTCCACGCCGACGTCCACGGACACTGTGGGCACCAAACTGGATGCGCTGAGCGGCCAGGTGACCCAACTGTCGCAAGACTCGGGCGCGGCATCGGGCAGCCCGGCGCCAGGCGGTTCGTCTGGCAGCCAGCAAGCCAAGACGGGCGTGGCGATCTCGGGCGCCGTGGCCGTCAACATGGTCAGCGACTTCGCGCAAGCCTATGTGAATGCCGCCGGCATGAAGATCACCATCGGTGGTGATGCCGACATCACGGCGCTGAACAACACCCATGCCTTGGCCTTGTCGGGTTCGGCCGCCTTGGCGCAGTCGGATACCGCCAAGTCCAACGTGGGCATCGCGGGCGCTTACAGCATGAACATGCTGGGTGGCGAGGCGCGCGCCGAAGTGCTGGCCGTGGGCGAATTGGTGGTCGCGGCCGATCTGGCGCTGGCCGCGCGCCGCACGGGCGTGGCGGTGACCATTGCCGCCGGCATGGCGGGCGCCAAGGGACAAAAGGGCGTTGCGGTGGCCGGCTCGGCAGCCGTTGGCGTGGCGGACTACGCCAATATCGCGGTGCTCAGTAACGCGGCCAAGGTCAGCGCGCGCGACGTCACGCTGGAAGCACGCGATCTGAGCGTGCTGGCCACGGTGGCCGGCGCGGTCGCCAGCTCGGAAGGCAAGGCGGGCGTGGGCGCGGCGATTGCCGTCAACGTCAGCACCAGCAATGTCGAGGCAGGCATCCGCCAAGTGACGGAACTGCTGTACACGGGCCGCGTCGATGTGTCGGCGCAATCCACCCAGGTGGTGGTGGGCTTTGCCGGCGCGCTGGGCATGGCGCGCGATGGCGCGGGCGTGGGCGGATCGGTATCCGTCAACGTTGTCTCGAACCGCGTTGACAGCTATGTGATCAACAGCAAGGTCAGCCTCAGTGGCGTGGCCGCTGGCAATCACGATGTGAACGTGCGGGCGCTGGACCAGACCACCCTGGTGGCGATCACCGGCGCCGCGGGCGCGGGCAAGAAGGCCGGCGTGGGTATCGCCGTCAGCTACAACGAGATCGGCAACGCCGTCATGGCCGGCATTCAGGGCTCGACCGTGGACACGGGCGGGCTGGGCGCCGTCAATATCACGGCGGAAGATACGTCGTCCCTGGGCGGCGGTGCGGTCGGCGTGGGCGTGGGCATGGGCGACGCGAAATTCGCGGGCGCGGGCTCCATTCAAGTCAACCGCGTCGGTTCGGCGGTGGCGGCCTATGTGCTGCCCAGCCGTGACGGCAATGGCGTCGTCACGACGCGCAGCGTCATTGACGCGACGGCGCTGACGGTCAAGGCGACCGAAAATAATACGCTGGTTGCGGTGACGGGCGGCGTCGCCGTGGCGGCCGGCGGCTCGGTGGCCGTGGGCGCTTCGGTCAGCGTCAATGAATTCAGCTCGCGCACGAGCGCGCTGATCGAATATGCGGATATTGACGTCGGCGGCAAGGTCGACGTGTCGGCGCATTCGTCGCCGCTGCTGGTGTCGGTGGGCGCGGCGGGCGCGTTGGCCAAGAAGTTCGCGCTGGCCGGCGCGGTCAACGTCAACATGATGCGTGGCGCAACCGAAGCCCGCATCAGTGACAGCACCATCAAGGCCGGCAGCCTGGCGGGCTTCACGGGCGACGCCGTGCGGGTCAATGCGTCAGACGCCTCGGCGCTGTATGCCATCACGGTGGCGGGCGCGATTGGCACGCAAGGCGCGGCGGTGGGTTTGGCCGTGGCGGTCAACATCATGGGTGGCAACACGGCGTTCGACCGCAATTTGCTGACCTTCGATAACGGCACCCTGGCCGATTCCGGCGCAGCGGTCACGACGCCAACGGTGGCCGACAATGGGGGCGCGACGACCAACCCCAAGGTCATCGCCGCCATTCAGCGCAGCGACGTGTATGCCAAACAAGGCAATGTGAACGTCTTCGCCGGCCTGGTGGATCCGATGGCGGCGGGCGGCAATGCCCAATTGGGCGGCGGTGATCAACTGTCCGTGGGCGCCAACGACATCAAAGTGAACCAGGGCGGCAGCACGCTGACCTTCACGGGCGATGCGGCAGCGGCCATCAATGGCACGCAGGACACTAGCGGCAACGCTGGCATGCCGGCGCAAACCGGCAGCACGGGCAATGAGTTCTCGGGTTGGCAAACCGGTGACGGCGTCTACCTGAGCACAGGCGCCGCCAACATCAAGCTGGCCGACGGTTCCAGCCTGCGCAATGATCGCGTGTACTACGTGATCCGGCGCGAGGCCCCGGACGGCCAAGCCATTATCCAACTGGCCGATAGCCAGGAAGATGCGCTGCGCGGCAAGGCCCTGCAATTCGGCAGCGTGACCAATCTGGCGGCCATCGGTTTTGCGCACGTGCGCATGCAGGACGCCACCAGCGTGAACTTGCAGCCATTCCACGGTGTGGACGCGGCCGTGACGCTCAACCCTGCCAACAATACCCTGACGCTGACGCAGCCGTTCGCGGGGGTGCAGGAAGGCTCGGCCATCGTCTACAGCGGCTCCGTCGGCAGCAATGGCCAGATCGAAGACGTGCTGGCCAATCGCATCCTGGCGCAAGGCAAGGATGTGCTGAAGGTCGGCGTGACCTATTACGTGGTCAATCTGAGCGCGGATCAAACCTCGTTCCAGCTGCGTGACGGCCAAGGCAACCTGATTGATCTTGGCGGCGCATCGACCACCGGCGGCTTGCAGCGCTTCAGCGTCAACAATCCCGCAGGCGCGGTGTTGAACGCCGATGGCAGTTTGACGCTGCCCAAGGCGCATGGCCTGGCCACGGGCGACAAGGTCGTCGTGAATCTTGCGGCCAATGGCGTGCTGACTGGCCTGGCCAATGACGGCGTGTATGTGGTCCAGGTGATCAACGGCACGACGTTGCGTTTTACCGATGTGAACGGCGCCAGCGTGGCGTTGTCCGCATTGAGCTATGTGTCGGAATTCAATGCCGGCACCAAGCGCTATGACTATTTCCTGACGGATGCCAGCGGCAACAAGGTGCTGGACGCCCAGAACAAGCCGATTTCGGTGAACCCCGACGCGATGGTCGCGTTTACGCAGGTGCAGCTGGAACAGCAGACCTCGCAGACAACCACGTCCACGGGCAGCGACGGCACGCAGAACACCAGCATCACCCAAGGCACGCCGACCAATGCCGTCTTGACGGCCGGGTCGGTCAAGACGCAGGTGGCGGGCGAGAACAGTTTCCAGTTTGCCAACGACGCCGGTCTTGCGACGGGTGACGTGGTGATCTACCGCAGCCAAGGCACGGCCATCGAAGGGCTGGTGGACGGTCAGCGGTATTACGTCATCAATGCCTCGCAAGGCGGCGCGTACCAATATCAGTTGGCCAGTTCGCTGGACAATGCCCGCGACGGTATCGCCGTGCAGCTGGGCGCGGCGACGGGTGCAGGCGGCATCACCTTGCAAAAGGCGGTGGATCGCATCACCTCTGGCGGTCTGATTTCACTGGACATCGGTTCGCTGACGCAGGGCCATGCCCTGACCAACAGCATGTTGAGCATCACCGTGGCTGGCGCCGGGGGCAAGTCCCTGGGCGGCGCGGGGGCTATCGGCGTGAATATCTCGCGGGCGGACGTCAGCGCCATCATCGACAACACGGGTGCAACGGCCGGCCAGAAGGTCTTGGCCGAAGCGGGCGCGGTGTCGGTATCGGCGCAGGACGCCAGCCGCATCGTGACGGCGACGGGCGCGTTGGGCATTGCGGTGACGCAAGGCGCATCGGCGGCCATCGGCGCGTCGGTGGGCGTGGCGGACATGCGCAACAACGTGCGCGCGGCGATTGCGTCGGCCACGGTCGAGGCGGAATCCGTGCAGGTCCGGGCCGAAGAACGTGCCAGCATCTACAACGTGTCGGTCGGCTTGGCTGGCGGCGCGGGCGTGGCGGTGAGCGGCTCGCTTGCCGTCAATACGATCCAGAACACGGTGCATGCGCAGATCCGCGATGCCTCGGTAACGGCAACGTCGGGCGATATCCGCATTGCGGCGCGCGACATGGCCAGCATCGCGGCGTTGGCGGGCAACGTGGCGGTGTCGGTCGGCGGCCGGGTGGCTGCGGGCATGGCATTCGCGGTCAACCAGATCTTCGATACGGTCTATGCCGGCGCGGTGCGTTCGTCGCTGTCCGCGGCGGGCGACATCGTGGTGTTGGCCACCTTCGCCAAGCCAGATGACCTGTCTCCGGGTTTGAATGCGCAGATTTCCGCCATGGCGGTCAGCGGCGCGGTGGCGGCGGGCGGCTCCGGCGCCAACGTGGGCTTTGGCGGGTCGGCCGTCCTGAATTGGATCGCCAATACCATCACGGCCGAGATCGGCGATACCGCGGCCAATCAGGATGTGGTGGCAGACGGCGATATCGTGGTCCAGGCCAGTGACGAATCCACCATCAATAGCCTGGCAGGGGCCGTGGCCTTGGGATTGGGTTCGCAAGGCGCGGGCGTGGCGGTGGGCGCCAGCTTGTCCTACAACTATCTGGGTGGCGCGCCAGCGGGCAATTCGCGCGAGCATTCGATTTCCGCCCTGATTCGCGACACGCAAGGCGCGGTGCGCGGTGCGCACGTGCAGGTGGCGTCGCTGTTCAAGGGTGAAATCCATAACGTCACCTTGGCGGGCACCGTAGCGGTGGGCACGGCGGCGGTGTCGGTGGGCGGCGCGGTGTCGATCAACCGCGTCAACAGCAAGAATGAGGCGGGCATCCGCAATGCACGTCTGGTCGAGGCGCTGTCTTCAAGCGGCGCACCAGGCGTGGCCGTGCAGGCGCGTGACGATGGTTACGTGCTGGCGGTGGCCGGCGGCCTGGGCGTGGCGGTATCGCCGGGCAGCGGGGCAGGGATCGCGGCCGGCGTGTCGGCAACCGACAACGCCATCAACAATCAAACGACGGCCTATATCGACGGCAGCGCGATCAACGACGGCAGCCTGCGCACCCAGATCGGATCTGCCAATGGCATTGCCGTGGATGCGATCAACGACTCGCGGATTGTGTCGGCATCGATCGGCGTGGCGGCGGCGGTGGCCGTGGGGCAGGGCTTCGCGGGCGCAGGCGCCGGCGCGGGCAGCGGCAACACGATCGGCGGGTCGGTCCAGGCGACGATCAAGAATGTGGACCCGGTGACGGGCAGCTTCGTCAACGGCGATGTGCGCGTCAATGCCGAAAACACGGGCAGCATCGTGGCCGTGGCTGGCGCGCTTGCCGTGGCGGTGTCGGCGGGCGGCATGGGCGCGGGCGCGTCCGTGGGCGTGTCGGTGGCCATCAGCAACATCAGCACCGTGGTCAAGGCGCTGATTGACAACTCGGTTATCCGCGCACGCGGCGGCAACCAGGGCGTGACGGTGTCGGCATCCGACAGGGCCTCCATCACCGCCATTGCCATTGGCGGCGCGGTCAGTGTCCAGGCCGGCAGTGCAGGCGTGGCCATCGCGGTGGGCACCAGCGTGGCGGTCAACAAGGTCTTCAACACGGTGCACGCCAATATCCAGGGCGGCAGCATCGAAACGGGCGGGACCAACTTGAAGGTCAGCGCCTCGCAGCAGGCTGACATCTTGTCGGTCGTGCTGGGCGCGTCGGTGGCGGTGTCGGTAGGCGATAGCGCCAACGCGGCCATCGGCGGAGGCGGGGCGCTGGCGCGCAACGTCATCTCGGCCAGCGTGCAGGCAGGCATCGCGGACGCGGTGATCAATACATCCGGCACGGGCGGGACGCTGGGCGCGCTGGACGTGCTGGCGCTGGGTCTGTCGCAGATCAATGCCGTGGTGCTGGGCATGTCGGCCTCGGTGTCGGTCAGCCATTACGCTGCCGCATCGGCATCCGTGGGCGTGGCGATGGCTGAAAACGTCATCGGCTACGACGTCAACAGTGCGGGTCAGGTGGTGGCATTGGGCGCTGGGCGGCCAGTCAATGAAATCCTGGCTTCCATTGATGGCAGCACGGTCACCGCCGGTGTGGTGACGGTGAATGCCAGCAACGTGACGTTCAAGGCGGACGGCAGCGTTGACGAGCAGCAGAGCATCGATGCGGTGGTCGTGGCCGGCGCGGTCGCGGTGTCGGTGGCCTATGCGCCGCCCATCGTGGATGGCGCCAGCCTGGCGGTGTCGGGGGCCGGCGCCGGTGCGCGGGCGGTCAACAAGATCAAGACGGGCATCACTGCCCGCATTACCGATTTGAACCAGGCGCATGCCTGGAATGCGGGCAGCGTGTCCGTCATCGCGCTGGATCAAGCGCGCATCGACAGCACCATCGCCGCCGTGGCGATCGCGGTGGCGGTGTCGCTGGGCGCGACGGCGGCGCTGTCGGTTGCCGCGTCGCTGGCCCAGAACGACGTGGGCAACGACACCTTGGCCAAGGTGGACGGCGTGAACTTTGCGGGCGCGTCCGCGATCACGGTCAAGGCAGACAGCAAGGCCACGATCAATACGGTGTCGGTTGCGGCTTCGATCGCCGTGGGCGTCGGCCTGGGCGGCATCTCGCTGGCGGGTGGCGGCGCGGATGCCCGCAACGTGATCAGTTCCTCCGCCGTGGCGGTGGTGAACGGCTCGCGCATCAACGGCAATGGCGCCAACGCGCTGACCATCGATGCCGACATGAGCGGCACGATCAAGGCCACCGTGGTGGTCGCCAGCGTCGCCTTCACGGCGGCCGGCGGTTCGCTGGCCATTGGCGCATCGGTTGCCGAGAACGAGATCACGGATGCGGCGGGCGCACGCGCCAGCCTGAGCAATACGCAGGTCTCCAATCTGGGGGCCATCAATGTCACGGCCGACACCGTCCAGACCCTGGAAACCGTGGTGGTCGCGGGCGCGGTCGGCATTGCCTACAACGGGGTGGCGTTGGCCGCGGCGGGGTCATCGGCCTCCAACACGTCGCGCGCGGTCACGCGCGCCAGCGTCGACGGGCTGACACAGATTGATCCCAATGTGCGCGCGGCGGACAGCCTGAGCGTCAAGGCGTCGAACACGTCGACGTTGAAGGCGACCGCGGCGGGCGCCAGCCTGGCCGGCACGGCGCAAGGCCTGGCACTTTCCGTGGGCGTGGCCCTGGCCAGCAACAAGGCCCTGGGGGCGGTCGAGGCGTCGGTATCGAATTCCACGCTGAAGTCTGGCGCCAACGCGCAGATGACGCGCGTGACGGTGGGCGCCGAGGACAAGACGACGCTTGAGGCCAAGGCCATCGGCGCGTCATTGGCGTTTGCGATGCAAGGCGGTTCGCTGTCCGTGGGCGCATCGGTAGCCAGCAACATCGCGGCCGTGAGTGTGAAGGCCGGCGTGTCGGCTTCGACGCTGAGCGTATCGGACAAGGTGGCGGTGTCCGCCCTGGAGACCGCTGCGCTGGACGGCGTGTCGGTGGCGGCATCCGTGGCAGCGGGTTTCAGTGGCGTGTCGGTCAGCGGGTCGGGCGCGGAAGGCACCCATATCGCGGCCAACGAAGTCAGTGGTTTCATTGATGGGTCTGACATCACGGCGGGGACGGGGGTGTCGGTCAAGGCCGACAACACCGCCACGATTTCGGCGGTGACGGGCGCGATTTCGGTCAGCGCCACGGGCGCGGGCGCCGCGGCAAGCATCGGCGTGTCGATCGCGAAGAACACCTTCGGTGCCTATTCGGGCAATGGCGTCACCCGCACGAACAGCGCGCTGGCCTATATCAACAACAGCAACATCACGGTGACCAAGGGCAATGTCGAGGTGCTGGCCACCTCCACCGAGACCCTGACCAGCGTTAATTTCGCCGGTAGCGTCGCAGTGGCCGGCTTGGGCGGTTCGGCCGCAGGCTCGGGCGTGGACGTGACCAATCGCTTTGCGACCCGTACCACGGCGTATATCGACAATTCGGCCGTGACCGCAGGCATGACGGGTGGCGCGGGCGCCATCACGGTGCGCGCGCAAGACACCAGCACGATCCTGAAGTCCGGCGCCTATGGCGTGGCGGTCTCGGCCTCGTTGCCCGTGCCGGGCTCGTTCGGCTTCAATCTGGCGCTGGCCGTCACCTTGGTGGACAGCGAGGCGGCCAATACCGTCAATGCGTACATCAATACCGTCAGCGGCAAGGACATCGGGGCGAACGACGCCGTGTCGGTGCTGGCGCTGGAACAGACCAATTTCAAGGGTCTGGATGCCGTGACGGCGTCGGTGGCCGTCGGTGGCGGCATTGCCGCGTCGGGCGCGGGCGTGCGCGTGACCAACAACACGCGCAACAATGTCAGTGCCAGGATTTCAGGCCCGGGCAAGGTCGGGTCGCTGGGCAAGGTGGAAATCAAGGCCGACACCAAGGTGACCGCCGAGATTGACCTGACCCAGGTCAGTGTGGCGGTGGGCGTGATCGGCGCGGCGATTGGCGTGGGGATTGCCGAGAACATTGCTCGCGACACCACCACGGCAACCGTGGACGGCGCCAATGTCATGGCACCCGTCGTGGACATGAATGCGCTGGTCAGCGTGGATTTCAGCCAAACCCAGACGGCCGGCGTTGCCGCCACCACGGGCTTGGCGGTCAACGTCAACAAGGCCTTGGTGGACATTGGCACGACGACGCTGGCACAAGCGACGAACGGCGCTTTGCTGCAAGGCATATCAACCACCACGGCCGGCCTGGGTATCACGCCGGGCATGATCAACATCAATGCGCAGGGCACGTATTACGGCCGTGCCTATTCCAAGGCAATCACCGGTGGGGTGATCGGCGTCGGCGTGATGAGCGCCGAAACCATACTGAGCGGTTCGCTGAAAGCGTCGGTGGATAACGCGACGCTGCAAGGCGAGATCATTGGCATCACGGTGGGAGCCACCACCGACCGCAACGGCGAGGCCGGTCTGCTGGCCGAAGCCCGTTCGCTGGAAGTGGGCGGCGTCACGGTGTCGATCGATAGCGCGACCCTGACGACGAATCTGGATGCGGGCATTCAGATTGGCAACAACGCACGCATCGACGGCACGCTGCTGAGCATTACCGCCAGCCAGGTGCAGTCGGTCGATGTCAAGATGGATGCAGGCACGATTGCGCTGGTGGCCGGCCGGCAGGGCAAGATCGACGTCGATGTGGGCGGCAAGTCCAGCATCGACATCAGCGGCGGCGCACAGGTGATCGGCAACAAGCTGGATATCCGCAGCAACAATACCGTGCGCGGCACGTCCACGCTAAGCGGCTATTCGGTCAGAGTGGCTGGGGCCGACGTCAGCAAGCACACCGTGGACATCAAGCCGGAATCGACGATTACCATCACCGGTGCACGGCAGACGGGCGACACCATCGATTCGGCGGGGATGACCGTCGTACAGGCGCGTGGCAATTTCCAGACCCCGGGCATGTTGGACCTGGTGGCCACCAACGACATCATCTATACCCAGCGCAACAAGATCACCGGGGTGTCCGGCGTATCGGTCACGCTGTCCACCAATAAGCTCAGCACCGACGGCGCGCTGTCCAAGGTCAAGGTCGAGGGGGCGTTCCTGCGCAATGCGTTTGGCGATGTGGTCATGGCCGCCAACACGCGGGGCGTCACCACGACCATCAGCGACCTGCTGGTGGTAGCAGTTTCCAGCTTCAGCAAGTCCGACAGCAATAATGATCTGACGGTGCGCAACGCCATCGAGATCAATAATTCCTCGATCGAAGCTGACAGCATCCTGGCCCTTGCCGGCAGCGGCAAGGCGTCAGACCCGTTGTCCACCGGTTATCTGCTGGCCAACGACAATGTGTCGTTCACGCTGGTGGGCATTGCTCAGATTCCGGACGTGGATAGCGGCGCCAAGGCGCGTCAAATCAATACCGTCCTGATTGATGGCGTGGCGGGCAACGGATCGCTGCTGAAGGCGCAGCGCAACGTGCGCCTGGAAACCAATCCGTCGAAACTGGACCAGGCCCATGTCAATGGGTCGGTGCAGGTGATTGGCCTGAATCTGAACCCCACGGCGGACCTGGCCGATGGCGTCGTGGACACAACGTCCAGCAAGGTGGCTACGGGCAACCTCACGCAAATCATCGCCGGCGTGAACAACGCCGCCAATTTGTTTGTGATTCCGGCCGAACTGTTGGCCCAGCTGGCACTGGCCGGCTTGACCCTGCCCACGCAGTCGAACCCGTCCGTGGCGTTCGACCCGAACTCGCCCATCGTCAAGGCCATTCTGGAAAAGCTGCTGGGCGCGGGCAAGACCAGTCTGGATGGCGCTGCCGGCACCGTCAACATCGACGTGCGCTATGAGCTGACCGCCTTCCGCGCCGAAGACATCAAAGTCAATGTCACGACCGGCATGGTCGTGAAGAAGGGCAACGATTACTACTACTACAACAGCCTGGACAGCCGGGATCTGAACCTGGCGACGGAGAACTACAGCAACGGTTACTGGCTGCGCAATCCATCGCTGACCCAGGAACAGCGCGACGACGCACTGAGCTGGGATTTCGGCACGTTTGCCGCCGACAAGGTCGGCAGCATGTACTACGTGTTGAAGACGGCCGACATCGCGCAGCCCACGCTGCGCTACGGCAGCCAGCAGAACATCATCAGCGAGCAGATCCGCACGCTGACGGTGATGCAGGCGCAGCATGCGTCGGACGCCCAGGCCGTGGCGCGTTACCAGGCGAACATCGCCGCGCTGAAACAACAGTTGCAAAGCATCCAGATGACGACGGTGGTCAATGGCCAGATCCGCTATCTGGATTCGTTCAGCACGTTCTATATCGACGTTCCCGATATGTACGCATCGGGCGGTTCGGTCTACATCAGCGCGACCGACGTCACGGGCGTGAAGACGGCCGGCATCGACGCCCGCGCCAACACGCAGATCAACATCGTGAACGATTCGCCGATGTTGATGAATGTGAACGACGCGGTCGTCATGGACGGCACGATCATCCGGCCGGGTTCGGATGGCCAGTTGAAGGTGTTCAAGACCGGGCACCTGTATATCAATGACGTGTCCGTCAAGGGCGCGTCGGGTTCTGATCTGGCGGAAGTCAATATCAGCCAGATCCGCAACACTTGGGCAACCGACCCGTTCGGCGGCGCACTGGACAGCGAAGTGGCCGGCATGTTGAAGAACGCGCCGGTGGACCTGAGCCTGCTGGGTTCGGTAGTGAACCCGCTGGGCAAGGTGTCCGTGATCAATACGCTGGGCAGCATCAGTGTGTCCGGTACGATTCAGGCCGTCAGCCTGGATATCGTGGCCAAGGGCAACTTCAGCCTGCAAAGCGAGGGCTGGTTCAATACCGGATCGGATCCCACGCTGCTCAACGATAGCTGGTCCAACGTCATTCTTGCGCTGAAGAACGGCGGCAAGAGCACCGGCATCAGCGACACGATGCAGAACGTGCTGCTTGCATGGAACTCCACCAAGCTGGATCCGTTCACGCAGTACCTGAACAACAACTCGGCCGCACGCGATTCGCGAATCTTCGCGCTGGGCGCCGTGAATATCTCGGCGTTGACGCTGAATATCGACGGCAAGATCCAAAGCGGCCTGACCGATGCGTACATCCGTATCGACAGTTCGTTCCGCGGCGACCAGGACAAGGCGCTGCAAGACTACAACGGTTACGCGGTCACGGGTGTGGCGTTCAGTGCCGACGGTTCGTTGAACCGGTACGGCGCCATCACCGGCCGCTTTGACTACGCGACGCAGACCATCATCCTGGATCCCATCCGCCTGGCGGGTGGCAGCATTTCGCTGACGGGGCAGATCGTGTCGGTGGGCAACGGCAACCTGATCGTCGCCAACGGCTACGCTTCGGTGCATATCGACAACCAGACGACCTACGCGCTGGTCACACACGATATCGACGTCAGCACGTATCGCCGGGGCCGCATCGAAATCATCGATACGGCGCGCGGTCAACGCGACCTGTATGAATTGCAGGGCGTCGATAACGTCGTGCATACCGTCTGGAACAAGTTCGTGCAGGTCACGCCGACCAGCGTAGGTCAGCCGGATTGGATCTGGGTCTATGAAGACGCGGGAACGGCGCGCACGACGGCTGGCAAGGCGCTGGAATCCGGCACCCTGGCGGCGGGCCAAACGCTGAATTTCAGCTACAAGCCGCAAGCTGGCCAGACGATGGTGTGGGTGATGGGCTGGAGTTCCGGTGAAACCACCACGACCACCTATACGACCAAGCGCTTCAACCTGTTTGGCGATTGGGATCCCCTGGGCTGGCTGACGGACAAGAACACGACCAAGTCCGGCCCGGTCACGGTGTATGAGACCCCAAGACCGGTACTGGTATCGACGGTTGTCGCCTACAACGGCGCGGGTTCCGTGCCTGACACGCTCAAAGACCAGTTGAACGCCGGCGGCAAGCTGAACGACGCGCTGCTGCCGACCACGATCGAAGGCAGCGGCACTCAGACGCTGGTGCAGGACGTCAACGGTTCCATCGTGGCGCCGGATGGCACGCGCTACAGCTTGTCGACCACAGGTGGCGAAACGCTGGACCCCAACGTGTTCACCGTGGCATACCGCAAGTTCAACACGGGCGTGCTGGTCCGCAATGACGGCCCGCACACCAGTGGCGGCGGCTGGCTGCGCACCAAGACCACCACGCTGACGCAAGTGGTCGAAAAGAAGCAGCAGGAATTGTTCACGTTCTACGTGCCCGCTTCCCAGCAAATCACGCTGAGCTTCATGGGCTCCAGCGTCAACGAAAACGCCATCTATATCCGCAGCAACGGCAATGTGACGCTGGCGGGCAATCTGATCGTCGGCAATGGCAAGCAAGTCCATATCGAAGCCGTGTCGGCGTCCAAGCCGACGTCGATCACCATGCAAGGCGAAGTCGGCATCATGGCGCGCGATCCTGATGGCAAGATGCCGTCGGGCGCGGGCGCGCAGGTCAATGTCGAGGCGATTGCGCTGGGTGGCGCGATCAACCTGAACATCATGGGTTCCAACGGTTTCACGCGCGCCGAAGCCCGCAACGACATCCGCCTGAGCTATTTCTCGGATGGCGGCAACAGTTCCTGGGCGACGCTGCAAAAAGTGGCGTCCTCGGCGGGCACGGTCTATATCGAAGCGCTTAACGGCATCTTCACGCATGCGTCCGCGGGTAGCGACACGGTTGTGTCGGGCAACCGCATCGAACTGAATGCGGGCTACGGCGCCATCGGCACGGCTTCCCAGGCGCTGACGGTCCATGCGCGGCAGGGCTTCGCGGCCCAGGCTGGCCTGGCCGGCGGCCCGGCCGGCGCCGACAAGAGCATCTACCTGGCACAGAATGTGCTGAACGCGGACCTGGTGCTGGTCAAACCGGTCAATTGGTCCAACCCGCAGGCGTCGGTGTTTGCCGAAATGGGCAGCGTCAACATCACGCTCAACGGCGGTTCGCTGCTGGACGGCGAACTGGCAGACACACGCACGGCCACCGAAAAGGCCTATCCGACGGTCACCGCCAAGATTCTGGCCGACCTGAGCGCGCAACTGGCGCAGTACGACAGTTACTGGTCGGGCGTGCGTTCGTTGCAGACGGCGACCATCACGCTGGGTGGCGTGGGCACGTTCCTGAGCACCCAGGCCGAAGGCGGCCAATATCTGGCCATCAGCATGACGGCGGCGCAGTATGCGTCCGCGCTGAAGGCGGCGGTGGAAGATCACCGCCTGGTGCGCCTGGCCTACAACAACAGCCTGAACGGCAACGCTCGCACTGAAATCCTGGGTTATCTGACCCCGGGCGCGGACTTTGGCGTGGGCGGCGTCTATCGCTTCTCGTTCTCGGTGTACGACCCGCTGACCGGCTTGACGGCGGCGCCGGCATCGCTGGCGGCGCTGGGCTACACGGCCGGCAGCCAGGGCGTGCTGTACGGGCCGGCGTATGCGCTGGCCACCGGTACCGACGTGTCCAACGCCAACCTGCCCATCACGTTCACGTTGCCATCCGGCACGTTGAACATGCAACAGGGGTCCGATACGCTGCGCTTGTCGCTGACGACAGCCATGCTTGAACAGTTGACGGGGCTTTCGTTCGGCAACGACTTCTATGCACAGGCCCTGGCCAAGCTGCGTACCTTCACCTATATCAAGGTGGGCAATCAGCAGTTGCTGATTGATCAGATCCTGCCCACGCAGACGAACACGAACGGCAACTGGTGGGGCACGCCCAGCTTCGACACGATCCTGATCACGCTCAAGTCCCCGTATGTGGGCGATCTGACGGTGACGGACGCGACCGGTCATCACAACCTGAACATTGTGCTGGGCAACGCTGCCGGAGAAGCCGGCGCGGGCAGCTATACGGGTACCGCGAATACCGTGGCACCCCAGGTGCCGGCCAGCGGCCAGGCCGTCGGCAGCCTGCCTGCGGGCGACGTGGATATCACGTCGACGATCATTTCGGCGATTGATCAATACAACCTGGCGAATCCGTCGGCAATGATTCCGGTGGGTCCGGGTTCGCTCTACCAGAACCTGGTGGGCTCGCCTACGCCACCGGCATCGGCGTGGTCGGTGGTCGAACGTACGGTCACGTCCAACAAGGTGTCGCTGTCGGCGGCGCAGTTGAACCTGAATGTGCCGGGCAACATCACGACGGTCCAGGGATACAACGACTGGATGAATGCGGCGATCAATGGTCTGGTCGGCAGCATGATCACCTTCACCGTGGACGGGGTGGAATACACCCGTCGCGTGGAATCGCTGAACCTGGTGCTGGCCGACGGCTCGCCGGCGACCTCGCTCAACGGCGGCGGCCAACGCTACGTGTCGGTCCAGTTCGATGGCGCGGCCATCGCCCAGAAGAACTACTACGTGCGCAATGCCGCCAACGTCGTTCAGTCGGTGACGCTGCCCACACAGCTGAAATATGGCTTGACGGGCTTGGGTCAAGCGACGGCGACGGGTGCGCCGACCATCGCCTATAGCCTGGCTCGCGGCTTTGGCGCCATCGCGCTCAAGCAGGGGGTGTTGACGGCGGACCAACCTCAGTCCTACTTCTGGGGCTGGGGTGGCAGCAACGTGCTGCCGTTCCACACCTATACGGAGACGCAGACGGGCGGCGCGACGAACTATGCCCAGTATGTGGACATCGGCAACGGGTTTTCGTGGGATCTCAGCACCGCCGCGATGAGCGACACGGCGCGCGCCCAGTTGGCCAACAGCATCAAGGCCTTGTTGAAGGCGGGTCAGTCGATCTCGCTGGCGGGGCTGGACCTGTACATGACGAACCAGAACGGTTCATTGCAGGGCCATGACCTGGGCGTGTATGACAACGGCACGGTGAAGATCCTGACCATCGTCGATGCCTTTGGCAACGCGCTGGACGAGAACAGTCCAGACAGCGCCTGGCTGACGGGCCGTATCACCTTCAGCGGCAGCGTGTACGCGCAGAAGTCGCAGCTGGAAGACCTGGATATCTACAAGAACACCAACATTCATGACACAAGCTCGGCCGGCAGCTACACGCCGACGCTGCAAGGCATGAAGGTGAATGCGGGGATTCGCCTGGTTGACAATGGCTTCGCACAGCAATCGCTGACGCAATTCGGCAACGCGACACTGACACTGCCGGGCAACGACAGCCTGGTGCAGGGCCAGCGCGTGGAACTGAGCTTCGCGAACTCCACGCAGACGGCCATTTACTACATCAAGAGCGTCAATGGCCGTTCCGTCACGCTGTCCGATAGCGTGGATGGCGCGTTCAACGGCAATGCCGCCGCCGTGAGCGTGGACGCGATCCTGCGACTGGCAGGCAGTTCGCCGGGCGCGGTGACGGTCAAGTTGCTGGACGCCGCTGCCAGCGGCGCGACCGTGACCGCCGACAACGTCATCACGCTGACCAGCATGGATATCGTGCCGGTCACCGATGCAAGCGGCAATGTGACGGGCTATCGCGCGCTACAGAACTTCGATCGGGTCTACCTGAATGACGTTCGCTTGCAGACCGGCAAGACCTCCAGCCTGCAAACCGATGTTGCCTACTTCGTGCTGGTGGGCGCCAACAACACCATCCAGTTGTTCGCCTCCAAGGAACAGGCAATGCTGTATCAGCAGATCAATCTGCTGAATCAGACGCCGGAAGGACAGGCGTTGGTCAAGGCGTTGTTCACGGATGCCGGTATTCAAGGCGAGTTGCTGACGGGCTTTTCCGCGGCGAATATCCGCGGCATGTTTACCGTATCGACGCATCTGTTCCAGTCGCAACCGGCCGGTTCGACGGCAGGGCTCAGCGCCCAGATGCTGGCACTGCATGAACAACTGAAGAATCAGGCTTTCGATCCGAACTATCTGCCGGCCGTGCTGGATCTGGCGGCAGCGCAGAATCTAATCAAGTCCACGCGCAATCAGGTCGTCTACGACTATGTGGTCGACAAGGAACTGGCGCAGACTGCCGAATACCATAATTACTGGCGTGATCGTCTGACGTCCCAGGTGGGCACGGCGACCTCGGGCCTGGTATCGGTGGGCTCGGGCAGCTTCAAGCTGGCCAATATGAACATCGTGGACGATGGGACGGGGCAACTGCGCGCCCTGCGCACGGGCGACGAGATCTATTTCCGGCAGTCGATCGGCAACGTTCGGGCCGACACGGCTTACTACGCGATCGTGAGCGCGGACGGCACGATTCGTCTGGCGGCGTCCTTGTCTGACGCCATGTTGTACCAGACCGGCGCGGGCAAGAACGATGGCCTGCTGGCCTTGTATCCCAATATGGGCGAGGCCATCACGCTGGCGTTCGATGCCTCCAGCCTGAATGGCGCGAATGTCGTTGCCTATACGCGCACGTACACCCAGCTTGCCAACGCGCCGACGCAGACCGCCGAGGAAATCGCGCTGTACGGCAGTACGTACGACGCGGGCTACTTCTTCTACTTCTCGACGGCCACGCTGCGCAATATCGAGAACAACTTGCTGTACCCGGTGTCGGCCGCCATCAACGAACAGGTCTTTGACCTGGATGGCGCCGCCGAGGGGGCGCCGCCGGCCGACCGCTTCCTGAACGTGAAGGCGGGCGGGGGCATCGTGCTGCGCACCTCCGGCCAAGGGTCGATCGGCGCTGAACTGGGCGACTACACGCTGGCGCTGCCCGACTTGAGCACGCTGCCGGGCTCAGAACGGGCGAACGTGTTTGATTCGCTGTCGGAAGCGGACAAGGCGGTGCTGTCGCGCGCCAATGCCGTCAACCTGGCGGGCGTGTATCACACGCTGTATCGCTACATTGGCCCAGCCGGCACGATGCCGTTGGATCGCGACAACGTGGACTTCACGGACACAAGCCTGTGGCAGCGCTTTGAACCGCTGTTCTCCAACGATGCCTCGCTGATGCTGGGCACGACGCTGGCAGCCAATAGCGCCGTGCAGTTCCTGTTTGCGGATCGCTTTGATCTGTATCAGAACGGCCGCGAGGTCTTTGTCTACAACAGCAAGATGCTGGAAGGGGCCACGGCCGGCCAGCGCGCGCAATTGGCCGCCAATATTGCGGCGGCCCAAGCCGGCGGCGTGCAAGTGGTTGATATTGGAAGCGGCTTCCTGGATCCGGTCTGGAGCCAGATTAACGTGCCGTACATGGCGCAGGATGGCGCCAGCCCGCAGGCCTTGAGCAACGGCATGCTGGTTGGCGATATGCGCGACCCGCGTTATCTGACCTTGAAGCTGACCCGTTCACTGGCAGTGCAGGCCGTCAATGGCGTGGTGTCGGCGTATAGCGATACGACGGTCGGCCTGGATTCGCCGAACGGCAGCATTCGCCTGGGTGATATCCACGGCAAGCAAGGCGTCACGATCACGGTCAGCGCTCAAGGCGGTTCCATCATCGGCACCGATGCTGGCACGCTGGAGAGCAGTGGCCAGGTCAGCCTGGTGGCGGACAAGGACATCGTTGGCAGCACGAAGGACAACAACGGCATCTACCAATATGACGCCAGCAAGCATCTGCAACTGAGTCTGGCCGCAGGCCACTCGCTGTATGTGGAAGCGGGCGGTGTGGCGCGGGTGGCGCAGTTCGGTTCGCAGGATCTGAATCTGGTGCTTGCCAACACCAAGGGCACGGCGGCGGGCGGCTCTTCCTATAAGACGGACGCCAATTTGCTGGTGGGTCAGGTGGTCTCGGCGGGCAGCGTGACGTTGCAGGCGGGGCAGTCGATTCTGAACGCGACATCTGCCGGCCAGCGCCAGTACGCCAACGTCATGTTGACGGACCTGAGCGCGACGGATCTGGCGGGCCTGGGCTATGTGCGCGAGATTGCATTGATCGCCGGCAAGTCAGTGGGCCAACTGGGCAGCGATGTGTCGCAGCAGGGCACGCCGTTGCTGGTCAGCGTGTCGGCGGCCGACACGCAGGCCACGGTGCGCGCCGAGGCGACCACGGGCGTCAATCTGTACGGCATGCATGGTTTGCGGCTGGGCGGCATTGATGTGGTCGACGCTAACGGCGTGCGCGGCGACGCGCGCATCTATGCGCTGGACTCCATCTTGAACGGAACGCCGGCGGGTCAGGCGGCGATTACGGCGCGCAATGTGTGGCTGGAAACCCTGTCGGGCACCATCGGCACGGCGGGCTCGCCGCTGCTGACGGACATGTCTGGCTACTTGGTGGCTTCCGCGCTGGGCACGGTGTCGCTAAGCCAGCTGGGCGCGCACGACCTGACATTGGCAAGGGTGGAATCGCGGTCCCGCGATGAGATCCGCCTGAGCAGCCAGGCCAGCATCGTCAACGACAAGACCGCGCAACCGGGACTGTCCGGCGACCGCCTCGATGCGGTCGTGACCGGCGGCAGCCTGTACTTCGTGGCGGCCGGCTCGGTCGGCGGCTATGCGCAACCGGATATCGCGGGCACGGCGGTCAACGACGCGCTGATTGTCGCGGCGGTGGGCGCGCAGTCCACGATCAACGTGCGGGCTGGCGGCAATGTGGCGCTGGTGCAATCGGGCCGCGCTGACGACGCGCAGGGCGTATCGCAAGCACTGTCGATGAACGTCGGCTTTATCCAGGCTGATAATGCCTGGCTTGCGGCACGCTACGAGGCTGGGCAGGCCGGCGCGTCGGGTGACATCGTTCTGGCGGCGGACTCGGTGATCCGCACGGCGGGCGTGCTGAGTTTGCTGGCGGGCAACAACTTGTCGCTGGCCGCGCGCAACGGCCTACAGCCGGGCGCCCTGATCCAGTCCGGTCAGCGCATGAACCTGCGCGCGGATCGCGATGATCGTGGCACGGCCAGCTATGGCAAGGCGACGGTGATCGACGTCAATGGCCGCCTGTTGGCGCCAGAGATTTACGTCTATGGCAGCCAGACTGGCGACAACACCATCACCTTCAGCAATACCGCCGACATCGGTGGCGGAGTGGATGTTGGCAATGCACTGACGCAGGGCGCGTTGCTGGACGTGACGGGCGGCGCAGGCCAGGATCGCATCACGGTGCAGGCGCTGCTGGTCAAGCAGCAGCAGACCACCGTGCGGACGCTGGATGGCGACGACACCATCGTCTTCAACACCACGGACCTGCGCGGCAATGTGACGGTACAAAGCGGGCAGGGCGACGACACGGTGTCGATCCTGAATACGCAGGTTGCTGGCAATGTGTCGGTGGACGGCGGCGCAGGCGACAACATCGTGCTGCTGGACACCGCGACGATCGGTGGCGATACGTCGATCATCACCGGTGCGGGCCTGGATCAGATCACGCTGCGGGATAGCGGCCTGACCGGCGCGCTGACGATGGCTGCTGGAGACGGCGGCAATATCGTGCTGGTGGAGACCGTGACGGTGGGCGGCGATACGTCGGTCACGACCGGTGCGGGCGCGGACCAGATCACGCTGGTGGACAGCAGTCTGACCGGCGCGCTGACCGTGGATGCCGGTGACGGCGACAACGGCCTGTTGTTGGATACCCTGAGCGTCGGGGGCGACACCTCGATCACGTCCGGTTCGGGCGTGGATCTGATTGTGTTGCTGGACAGTGGCCTGACCGGCGGGCTGGTTGTCAACGCAGGCAATGGCGACAACATCCTGTTGATTGAAGCGGCGACGGTGGGTGGCGTGGCGCAACTCACGACCGGCTCCGGCGTTGACCTGATCAGCCTGACCAACAGCGGCTTCACGCAGTCGGTGGTCGTTCACGCGGGCGATGGCGATAACACGGTATCGCTGGATACCGTGACGATCGGCGGCGACACCGCGATCACGACCGGCACGGGTGGGGATCAAATCACCTTGCTGGACAGTGGCTTGACCGGCACGCTTACCATCGGCGCGGGCGATGGCGACAACATCGTGGTGCTGAACACGGTGACCGTTGGCGGCAATACGGCAATCACTTCTGGAACGGGCGCTGACCTGATTGGTTTGGTCGACAGCCATGTGGGCGGCACGTTGACCGTGACGGCCGGCGACGGCGACAACGGGGTGCTGCTGGATACGGTGACGGTTGCCGGAGACGCCACGATCACAACTGGCCTGGGCAATGACCTGATCGGGTTGTTGGCAACGGGGCTGACCGGTGCGTTGACGGTCGCCGCAGGCGATGGCGGTAACCTCGTGTCGCTGGAGACGGTGACGGTGGGCGGCAACACCGCAATCACGACCGGCGCAGGCGTGGACCAGATACTGTTGCTGGATAGCGGCTTGACCGGATCGCTGACGGTGGACGCCGGTAACGGCGCCAACACCGTGACCTTGGACACCGTCACGGTTGGTGGCAACACGGCGATCACAACCGGTTCCGGCGTCGATCAGATCACCTTGCTGGATAGCGGCCTGACCGGGTTC
>NZ_CADIJX010000003.1 GCF_902859625.1 Achromobacter pestifer
CTTTTCTTGGGGAACGGGTCCCATTGCATTTTTGGTGGCCTGGGGCGGAATCGAACCACCGACACAAGGATTTTCAATCCTCTGCTCTACCGACTGAGCTACCAGGCCAACGAAGTCCGCAACTATACACAATTTTTTGGCGTGACGCCAGTTTGGGAAAAAATAAGGGGCATTCTTCTGGCGCCGCGTTTGCGGCCAAGTGTTGGGTGAATGGCACGGTAGGGTGCGACGCAGGGTCGCGGCGGGGGTCAGGATTGGCCTGGGGATAACCCGCAGGGGTATAATCGTTAGCGGTCTACCGTTACGGTCAGGGGAGTTGTACGCAAGTTGTACGCAGTATCGCCCCGGGCGTGACGCCTTGTTCTTAGTGGCAGTTCTTTACGCTTACACATGTCGGTAGCTGTCCTCGCCTTCGGTCTGAATCACACGTCCGCGCCGGTTTCGGTACGCGAACGGGTGTCCATGCCCGTCGATCTGGTCAAGCCCGCGCTGGAAGGCCTGCGTTCGGCGTTCGGCGGCTCGGTTCGCGAAGCCGCCATCCTGTCCACCTGTAACCGCACCGAGATCTACTGCGCCGCTGACGGCCACGTTGCCGATCAACTACCCGCCTGGCTGGCTGAACACAACCGCCTGGACGCCGGCACGCTGCGCCCGCACCTGTACCGCCACCATCAAGACGACGCCGTCCGCCATGCCTTCCGCGTGGCCAGCGGCCTGGATTCCATGGTGCTGGGCGAAACCCAGATCGTGGGTCAGATGAAGGACGCCGTGCGCGCCGCCGGTGAAGCCGGATCGCTGGGCACCTTGCTGCACCAGATGTTCCAGCGCACCTTCTCGGTCGCCAAGGAAGTCCGCTCGCAAACCGCCATCGGCGCCCAATCGGTGTCCATGGCCGCCGCCGCCGTCCGTCTGGCCGAGCGTGTGTTTGGCAATCTGGATCAGGCCCGCACGCTGTTCATCGGCGCGGGCGAAATGATTGAATTGTGCGCCACGCACTTCGCGGCGCAACGCCCGCGCAGCATGGTCGTGGCCAACCGCACGGCCGAACGCGCTGAAATCCTGGCCAATCGTTTCTCGGCCAGCACCATGAAATTGTCGGACCTGACGGAGCGCCTGTCGGAATTCGACGTCATTGTTTCCTGTACGGCAAGCTCCCTGCCCATCCTCGGCTTGGGGATGGTGGAAAGGGCCACCCGGCTGCGCCGCCACCGCCCGATGGTCATGATTGATCTGGCCGTGCCGCGCGACATCGAACCCGAAGTTGGCCGCCTGGACGACGTGTATCTGTATTCGGTGGACGATCTGGGCCGCCTGGTACAGACCGGCACCGATGCCCGCCGCGCGGCGGTCGTGCAGGCCGAAGCCATTATCGAAACGCGCGTCCAGGGCTTCATGCACTGGATGCAATCCCGCGAAGTCGTGCCCGTCATCCGCGACCTGCATCAGGCCGCCGAAGACGTCAGCGCCGCTGAACTGGAACGTGCGCGCCGCCTGCTGGCGCGTGGCGAATCCCCCGAAGCCGTGCTTGAGCAACTGGCGCACGGCCTGACGCAAAAATACCTGCACGGCCCGCTGGCGGCGTTGAACCGCAGCGAAGGCGACGAGCGCAAGCAACTGCTTGCCTGGATGCCGCGCCTGTTCCCCGGCCGCGACTCCCGCCGTTAGCGAATCTGTCCCACGTCCCGCCTCCTGGCGGGCGTTCGTCTTGTGGGCGCCCGCTATTCCTGTTTTTTCTTTGGTCATTCCCCCATGAAATCTTCCATGCGCAGTCGGCTGGAGCATCTGTGTCACCGCCTGACGGAGGTGGACGCCTTGCTTTCGCAACCGGAAACCGCGTCCGATATGGACCGCTTCCGCAAGCTCTCGCGCGAACGCGCCGAGCTGGAGCCCGTGGTCGAAGCCTTCACCGCGTTTGCCCGCACCGAAGACGACCTGGCGGCAGCCCAGGAAATGCTGTCCGATCCCGACCTGAAGGCGATGGCGGAAGACGAGATCAAATCGGGCCGCGGCAAACTGGAAGGGCTGGAAAGCGCGTTGCAGTTGCTGCTGCTGCCGCGCGACCCCAATGACGGCCGCAGCGTGTTCCTGGAAATCCGCGCGGGCACGGGCGGCGATGAAAGCGCGCTGTTTTCCGGCGACCTGCTGCGCATGTACTCGCGCTACGCGGAAACGCGCGGCTGGCGGGTGGAACTGATGTCGGAAAGCGCATCGGAGCTGGGCGGCTACAAGGAAGTGATCGCGCGCATTGATGGCGATGGCGCCTATGGCCGCCTGAAATTCGAGTCGGGCGCGCACCGCGTGCAGCGTGTGCCGGCCACGGAGGCGCAGGGCCGCATCCATACGTCGGCTTGCACCGTGGCCATCATGGCGGAAGCCGACGAGATGTCGGAAATCGTCATCAATGCGAACGACCTGCGCATCGACACCTTCCGCGCCAGCGGCGCGGGCGGGCAGCACATCAACAAGACCGATTCGGCCGTGCGCATCACCCACTTGCCGACCGGCCTGGTGGTGGAATGCCAGGACGACCGTTCGCAGCATCGCAACAAAGACAAGGCCATGCAGGTGTTGGCGGCGCGGCTCAAAGACAAGGAAACCCGCGAACGGCAAAGCAAGGAAGCGGCCGAGCGCAAGAGCCTGATCGGCTCGGGCGACCGATCCGAACGCATCCGCACCTATAACTTCCCGCAGGGCCGGGTCACGGATCACCGCATCAACCTGACGCTGTACAAGTTGCAGCAGATCATGGAAGGTGATCTGGAAGAGTTGACCGGCGCGCTGATCGCCGAGCACCAGGCCGAGCAGCTGGCGGCCCTGGGCGACGACATCTAAGGCAAGCCATGACGACGCTCCAGCTGAAAAGCCTGCTGACCGACACCCGGGTGCCACGCCTGGAAGTGCGCATGTTGCTGGAACACGTGCTGGGCAAGCCGCGCGCGTGGCTGCTGGCGCACGATACCGATCCGCTGGAGCCCCAGGTGGCGGCCGCCTACGAAGCCTTGCTTGCGCGGCGCCTGGCAGGCGAACCCATGGCCTATCTGCTGGGCCATCGCGAGTTCATGGGCCACCGGTTCCGCGTGACGCCAGACGTGCTGATTCCGCGGCCGGACACCGAAGTGCTGGTGGAGACCGCGCTGGAATGCGTGGCCGGCGTGGCGGGGCCTGCCGTGCTGGATCTGGGCACGGGCAGTGGCGCCATTGCGATTTCCATCGCGCTTGCCCGCCGCGACGCGCGGGTCATGGCGTCCGATGTCAGCGCAGCCGCGCTGGCCGTGGCCGCGGGCAACGCCTGGGAACTGACGGCCTCGGTGCGTTTTGTGGAAGGCAGTTGGTACGAGGCCGTGCCCGCGGGTGAAGGCTTTGACCTGATCGTGTCCAATCCGCCTTATGTGGCCAGTGACGATCCGCATCTGGGGCAGGGCGACGTGCGGTTTGAGCCGCGCGGCGCGCTGACCGACGGCGCGGGCGGCCTGGAAGACCTGGGCCGCATCGTGGCGGGGGCCGGCCGGCACCTGAAACCGGGGGGCTCCTTGTGGATGGAGCATGGCTGGGACCAGGCGCAGGCCGTGCGCGACCTATTGGCTGCCGCCGGGTTCGATGCCGTCCATAGCCGCCAGGATCTGGCGGGGATCGAGCGCATCTCCGGCGGACGTTGGAACGGCGCCGGCCGGTGATCCGGTCCGGTTGTTACAGATTGCGCAGCTGAATTTCCGGCATAGGCCGGCGCCGTATCCGGGTAATCGGGGCGGTTTTTCCGGCTGTACCTATAATTGGCGTATTCCGTTATGCCTGTCCAAGAGACCACCATGAGCGACGTTCAAGAATTCATCCGCGAAACCGTGACCCAGCACCCCGTCGTGCTGTTCATGAAGGGCACCGCCCAATTCCCGCAATGCGGCTTTTCCGGCAAGGCCATTCAGATCCTGAAAGGCTGTGGCGTGAAGAAGCTGGTTACCGTCAATGTGCTGGAAGACGACGAAGTCCGTCAGGGCATCAAGGAATTCTCCAGCTGGCCCACCATTCCGCAGCTGTACGTGGCGGGTGAGTTCATCGGCGGCTCGGACATCATGAATGAGATGAACGAATCCGGTGAACTGAAAACGCTGCTGGAGCAATCCGGCGCCACGGCGTAAAGCCGCCGATGCGGCGGCTGGTCATCGGCATCACGGGCGCCACCGGCGCGCTGTACGCGGTGCGCATGCTGCAAGCCTTGCGTGGCGTGGAGGATGTCGAGACGCACTTGGTGGTGTCTGCGTCCGGCGTGCTGAACATCAAGCACGAACTGGATGTCGGCCGCCACGACATCTACGCGCTGGCCGATCATGTGCATTCAGTGCGCGACGTGGGCGCCACGCTGGCCAGCGGCGCCTTCCAGACCGCGGGCATGGTGATCGTGCCGTGCTCGATGCGCACGCTGGCGGCGGTGGCCCATGGCCTGTCGGATAACCTCATCACCCGTGCCGCTGACGTGACCTTGAAGGAACGCCGGCGCCTGGTGCTGATGGTGCGTGAAACGCCCTTCAACCTGGCGCACCTGCGCAACATGACGGCCGTGACGGAAATGGGCGGCATCGTGTTTCCGCCGTTGCCGGCCTTCTACCACCGGCCGGCCTCCATCGAAGAGATGGTGGACCACACGGTGGCGCGCGTGCTGGAACTGTTCGACATCGTCGTGCCGGGCCCGCACTGGGAAGGCATGAAGTAGTACAGGTCTTGCCCGCTTGGAAAAACAGCCCCGCGTGCGGGGCTGTCTGCTTTCTACCGTCAGCGTTACTGCACCAGGCCCAAGCCGTTCAGCGCGGCCAGGTTCTCGGGCCATTGGCGCGCGCGGGCGTTTTGCAGTTCGATGCGCGCCCAGGCCATCCAGCCCGCCCATTCGATGCGCTTGTCCCAAGCCGTGCCCCAGGCCTGCAACGCGGCCAGTCCAGCCGCTGCGTGCGCTTCGGCGGCATCGAAATCCCCAGCGGTCAGGGCCAATTGCGCCAGCAGCAAACGGGGTTCGCCCACCCACGGATTGTGCGCGACGGAGGCTTCCAGCAGATGGCGGGCGCTGTCCATTTCCGTCAGCGGATGCATGCGCGTGATGACCTGCCAGTACAGCGCGCTGGCGGCCGCTTCGTCGCGCGGGCTGAGCGTGGCGCGGCATTGATCGAACGCGGGCGGAATGGGGATGCCGGTGTCTGCCGGCATCTGCGACAGCGGCGCCAGCAGATGCGACAGCATCGACAGAATGTTTGACGGTGGCTTCAGCGGGCCGGGCCAGAGGGAGGACGCCCAGTTCGTTTTCAGGTCGCGCCGCTGTTGCTGCGGATAGCCCGCGAAGATCTCGTCCTGCCAGCTGTGCCATTGTTCACCGATGTCGGCAGCGGACACCACGATGAAGGCGGCGACCTGACGAGGCGTCAACGTGAAGACCTGGCCGTCGGCGCCTTCCAGGGTCAGCCCGTCGTTGCCCGTGCCCTGGCCTTGCAGCACGGCTTGCACGAACTTCGTGCGCGGCATCGCGCAGAACAGGCTGACCCATTCCTCGGCTTCGGCGCCCAGCACTTCACGCAGGGTGGAACGTTCACGCTCACGGTCGAACAAGGTCAGGTCCACGTATTCATTGCCGTAGACGCTATGGAACAGGCCCAGCAGGCGCACTTCGCGCGGCTGGTTCCACAGCGTCAGTGTGCGGTACACGCCCAGCAAGTGGTGCTTGAACGTGCCGGCCTTGTGCCAGTCTTCCCCGGCGCTGCGCGCGAACAGCAAGTCCAGCAGCGCGGGCAGGTCGGCATCGATGGCGGCGTGGTGGTCAGCGAGCAGGGCGCGCGCATGCGGATGGAGTTCGTTGGGCGTGGACATGGCGATGAGTGCGTGTGATTGAAAGCAGCCGCTATTGTGTCCGCATGGCGCGAGCTTGTCATGGCGTGGGCGCTTATATCGTTTCACGCATATCAATATGAATATTCATCGCTTCCGGTTTTGAAGTGCACTTACTAGAATCGCGGGTCATTCTTTTCACTCTAGAGATTCGTCATGCGCCTTCGTCATTCCCTGGCTGTTCTTGCCGCCGTGCTTGGTTTTGCCAGCACTCAAGCCATGGCGCAGGACGCCGAACTCAAGGTGGGCGTGACCGTCGGCCCGCATGCGCAGATTGGTGAAGTGGTGCAGCAGGTGGCGGCCAAGCAAGGCCTGAAGGTCAAGCTGATTGAATTCAGCGACTTCATCCAGCCGAACGCGGCGCTGGACGCCAAGGAGCTGGATCTGAACATCTACCAGCACAAACCTTTCCTGGAATCGCAGAACAAGGCGCGCGGCTACAAGCTGGTGCCGGTGGCAACCGCCGTGGTGCAGCAGATGGGCATTTATTCCAAGCGCCTGAAGTCGCTGGACGATTTGCCGCAGGGCGGCAAGGTGGCGATTCCGAATGACCCGACCAACGGCGCCCGCGCGCTGCTGGTGTTGCAGGCCGCCAAGCTGATCAAGTTGAAGGATGGCGTGACGGTGACGGCGTCGTTGTTTGATGTGGTCGAGAATCCGAAGAATCTGAAGTTCATCGAAATCGAAGCGGCGCAATTGCCGCATTCGCTGGCGGACGTGGACGCGGCGGCCGTGAATTCCGCCTATGCCATTCCTGCCGGCCTGTCGCCCGCCAAGGACGCGCTGGCGCTGGAAAGCAAAGATGCGCCGTTTGCCGCGGTGGTGATCGCCGCGCGCGAGGACAACAAGAACGATCCGCGCATCGCCCGCTTCATCAAGGCTTACCAGTCGGATGAAGTGAAGGCGTTCGTGGCCAAGCAGTTCCCCGGCGCGTATACGACGTCCTGGTGATAAGCCGCGAATGTTCGGTGATCAGAAAAAGGATATCTACCAAGCGTGACTTCAAGATTTGTTGGCTAGTTTAAAAATACGGGGGGCGGGTGCGCACATACCCCCGGGCTTTCCCGAGCTCTACTTTTGTTGTTTCGCCCGCTACATTCTGTATCTACGTCAGCATCACCGGGCATTCAATTCGTTTACCGAAAAGGATGCCGGTGTCAGAACTTATTCGTCGCTTTCTGTTGAACCCAAAGTCCCGTCTGTATGCGCAGCTTGACAGCGTGGTGTGCCGTCTTCTTTACGGGGCTACCTGTACTCCTATTGTCTCAACTCGAGAAAGAAAATGGGAAAGAAAGCTATTTCTGTCGCAGTCGCCCTCAGTGTTGCGCTCTCGGCTTGTGGTACCAAGCCCGCCACTCAACCGGCCGCCGTTAACCAGATATACACATCCAAGGCGGTGTTCCAGGAAACGTGTATACAGACTTTGCCAGAGACGATGGCGCGATATGGCGACCAGGGGAAAGCAAGCGGGGCGGAGTCTGGCATTCTGCTTTCGTTAGTCGGCGCATTGGTGCCAAGCTTGGTCGACAAATTGACCGGATTTGTGGCTAGCTACGCAGCGGCTCGAGCCAAAGAGTATTCAGCTAGCAATTCCGCTGCGACCTCTGTCGTGCTGCCCGAGCATTCTTCCCGCCTCGTAGGATGCGTCATATACAGCGCAGGCCTATATGGCGACCAGCTATCTCGACAAACGGAAACATGGCCCGCCGCAAGCCTGGACCAGCTTGGTTTGGCGGAGCCGCCACATGTCTACGCGGAATGGGTCCTGCATTATGTAGACCAAGATAAGCGCTACTTAGCAATCACCCCTACCTATTTGGATTTCAGCAAACCTCAGTCCATTCGCACTAGCTCTGCGGCAACCAAGACGTTGTCGTTCGTGATAGAGCTGAGTGCTCCCTCGAATGGGGCTAAGGGCTCGGCAGATGTTTTCGCTGCCATTCCGCAGGCCGGCTCTGGTAAGGCTGACGCTTCAAGTGAAGCAGGCTCTGATCCGGCCGGAAAAAAGACCCTCGCCTCTTTTCCGCTGAGCTATGGCGACGTTGTCGTGGGTTCAACATTCAGGTCGCGAGCGCTGATCGGCATGACCACGCCGGCGCAGTTTTTCGACAAAGGCTCTCGCACTTTCAATTTACGTGTCGCTGCTGTCGAGGTTGAAGGTGGTGGAGATTTTCTGTTGAAATTCTCAGAATTCATCACGGAAAACAAATCAAAGATAGATCCGAAAGTAAGCGCTGCTATTCAAAAACTTCTGGGAACTTCCACAGACTGAGAGCGCAATCATGGACAGGCTGTCAATGCGCGCCATTGTTGTGGCCACGGCCCTCGTCACAGCAAGTGCGGCCTACGCCGAAGATTCGGGAAATGTCGTTGAACCTTTATTGTGGGAAAGTGTTGCTGCTAGCCGCGCCGGCATTCAGACGGAGGTCGTCTCGCTCTATGAGACCCTGTACCAACTTCACAAAAGTGGCGTGTCTATAGGAACGCGCACGACGCTCTTGCGTTCCGAGGACAGCAGGGAGATCCGGCAAGTAATGGTGGACGAGGGCCTGTATCAGGGTGACGGCGAGAATTTCCCCCGGGCTCTCGACTTTCTTGTCTGTGAACTCAACCCGACCCGATGCCATATACGAACCAGCCGCAACACTGAGCCTTCGGCCCAGTGGTCGGCATTGCGAGAGGCTGAGATCCTGATACCGGATGTGCGACTGCAGTCGATCGAGTCGGTGCGAGCCTACTCCAAAAAGAAAGGCGACCGAATCGAGAATATTGTCGTCAGGGATCGAGCGGGTTGCGCCGAAATGGATGCAGCCTGCCGAGCTCGACTGCAAAGGCTGAATCGAGATAGTGCAGGCATGAAGCTGAGTGACGATTATCAAGGCGTAATTATGGTGCCCTCGCAACGCCTGCGAACGGAATTGCCGCTGTCTCCGGAGGCCGCAAAAGATTTGACTGAAGGCACGATCACAACGGGATTCAACGTCAAGCCTGATGTGGCGGATCAATTCTTGAAAAATGTGGTGCCTCCGCCTATTGGGGCGAAACAGCATTCGGACGAGGACGTTGCCCTGGACGAAAAAGGGTCTAGCTTGGATCGGAAATCTCTTGCCGCCTTGATTCAGTACATGCCAGTGTCGGCTAAAAGTCCTAGCCATTCGTTGACGCTCGGATTGATAGATTCAATGCCGGATTTAACGCACTGCGAATTTGAACTGAAGAAAATGATCCAGGCGGAACGCCTGTCGCGGTTGTCCGCCAGCAGATCGGGAATCACCCTGGAAAGCATCGGTGAGATCGTTGGGAAAAGTGCGGTGGATGCCCCCTGCGGCGAGTTGAGTCCGATGGCTTTGAGTCGCGCCGAACACGGAACACATCTGCTGGGTTTGTGGATTGCCAAAAACTCGGCGAATGGTGGGCCTGGACTATTGCCCCAGCAAAAACTCGAGTTGACATTGGCGGATCTGGATCTGAACAAGCTAGGGCACAGTGCCAGCTATTACAGCGATGTTGGCGCGTTGATGGCAAGGATGAGCGAGCAGGCCGAGATCATCAATCTTAGTTGGGGCGTGATGTCTCAAGCGACATGGGGCAGCACACCGACAGTGAAGGGCAGTCAACCGCGCAACGATCCGATTGCTCAGGCGATTTCTAGTCATACTGAGTTGGGAGCTTCAAGCAATGTGCTTTTCGTCATTGCCGCAGGTAACAGCAAGCTGGATTTGGGTGCTCAGGCTTGTGATATCACTCCTGTTTGTCCGGCGAAACGCAGGAACGTGCTTTCGGTTACGGCATTGACGAATGATGTGAGCAACCCTGATGTTGCCCCCGGTGCGAATTATGGTGCGCCTGTCGACATCGGTGTTCCGGCGATCAGTGTGCTAAGTTCTCGCCAGAAAAATCAGGTGGTGGCGGCGTCCGGTTCGTCCCAGGCGGCGGCGGTGGCTTCTGCGGCTGCCGCCATGCTCATTCACGGTACGTCGTTGCCTCCCGAACAAGCAAGGAATCGCCTCATCTACACGTCTGATCTCAGTCCAGCATTGCAGAAAAATGGTGGAAAACTATTTGGCGGCCGGTTGAATTTCCATCGGGCCTATGCACTGAATGCGCCGTGGGTCACATTGGCAGGCCAGGAAAAACTCGCCAAATCGGTCCGGTTTGGTGCGATGGATAAGCCGACTCCGACATTATTTATCAAGACGGCAGACAGTCTGGCCAGTGATCCCCCAGTGGCCATCTTGCTGGATTCGGTAAGACGGTTGCACCGTAACGACGGTAGTGACCTGGACCGCGAACATACAGTCTTCTATATGTCCAACCGCACCTTGCAGCGCGTCGACGGAACCTTGATTCACGAATCGAAGAGACTGCCGGTTTATGTCTGGCTGGAGGGCGCAGGGGACTTGCCTGTCTCGTTGAATGATCTGCAGGACTTCACAGCCGCTCAGCCAAAATCTCCGGACTGATGTCATGGGAAGATTTGCCTGGCTCATTTTTCTTGCCTGCCTCTCAGCGGCATGTCGCGCGGAGGAGGGCCAAAACATATCGCCTCTGAGGGTGGGTGTGACTGAAACCGCGTTGCTATTTGACTCGCGCACGGAAGCCGCGATGGGCAATGCGCCTGGGGTCATTTGGCAGACGTCGCTCTATAGCATGGGAGCGACTAACTTTCTTGTGGCGATTAAGAATTTGAGTGCGTCTACCGGGGAATTTCGTCTGCTCGTATGGAACGAGTCCGGGCCCAGGCCGGGGGCGGTTCCGGAGTATGTGATTGATGGAAATGCCATGGCAGCGCAAGAGGAGTTCTGGATTCCGCTGATGCGTAGCAGCGGGGCCGTGTTGCAGCTGGAAAGTTTGAGCAGTGTGCGGCCGGAGCTGCAATTTACCTACACCTATACCGCCGTCAAACCGGTGGGAGAAACCTACAGCTTTCGGGATCCACCGCGGTTTGTGAACATAGAGACGGTGAAGAGCGAGGCGCTGTCACAGGCTTCGCGTTCAGTCGCTTTGCTCTATTGGGTGGAAAATGGCAGCTTGCGTGTTTGCAGTGGTTTCATGATAGGGCAGCGGCATTTGCTTTCCAACTACCATTGCGTAGCGACTATGAGTCAATGCAAATCCACTCGGATAATTTTTGGGTACCGTGCGGAAATTGCTGATGCGTCGAATCCTACCCGTTGGTTTCCTTGCAAGTCGGTTGTAAAAAATGACGTGCTCAAGGAGCGGGATTTAGCCGTATTGGAACTACAGATTCCCGCCAATGACAATCCTCCGCCTGGACTGGAGTTCGCTTCTGAGAGGCTGGCGCCAAACCAGCCGCTTGTGATCATTCAGCATCCATTAGGAGGCCCTCAACAAGCGGTTCTGAACGGATGCTCGAATATGAGAGCCCCCGCCAAATCCCCCTTAAACGCGAGTCTGCATGACATGGCTCATCAGTGCGATACCGCTGATGGCAGCTCAGGTTCACCTGTGCTGGATACTGCCGGTAAGGTGCGGGCGATACATCATTGGGGTTACGTCAGTGACGATGCTGAATTCAAGGATCTGAATCGAGCGATACTTGCTGATGCGGCGGTCCGGCAAGCCATCCGGGCACTACTGCCTTGACGGTCTGATCGTTGGCCTGAAGATGTCCTAGGACGCACTCAAAAAAACGGCTCCGGAGAGCCGCTTTCGTCAGGCGGCTGCCGGCGTCGGCGCCCGGTACGTCTTCTGGTAGTGCACGGTAAAGGTCTTGAAGGCGTCCAGTGCCTTGTGCGGATCGTGGCCGGGCTTGACGAGAAAACTGTTGAAACCGACGCGCGCCTGATAGTGGATGGTGTCGATCATCACGTCGCCAACCGCGCGCAGTTCGCCCGTCCACTGATAGCGCGTGCGCAGCAACTGCGCCAGCGAATAGCCGCGTCCGTCGGTGTAGACCGGGAAGTCCACCGCGATGAAGGCGATGCCGGCGGGGTCCAGCGTGCCGTCGGCCTCGGCCAGCTCACGCAAGTCGGCATCGGGCTCCAGCAATACGGCAACGGGATGCTGGTGGCGGCGCAAGGTCGCGCGTGACGTCTTCCAGACGGATAGCGGCACAATCCAGCCGGGTTCGTCGCTGGGCACTTGGCCTTCGGCGGCGACTTCGGGCTCGGGCACGAAAGCGCGGGCCGTGTCGGCTTGCAGGCGGCCGTCGCGGATCAGGTGCGGGCCGGGGGCGTCGTGGGCGTACAGGTCAGACATGGGCGGGCTCGGCGCTTTGTGCGGGTTTGGCGAAGGCGGGGTCGGCGTAGACGTCTTGCTTGAACGGGTCGATGCCGACGCGGTCCACCACGTCGATGAAGCGTTCGATTTCGCTGTCGCGCAAGCCCAGGTAGGTGCGGATCAGACGGTCGACCACGCCGGGGACTTGGTCACGGGCGAACGACGGGCCGATGATGCGGCCGACGGCAGCGCCGCCGCCACGGGTGGATTCCAGATCGGGCAAGGGCTTGGCGCCGCCGTTCTGGCGGCCGCCCAGCGTGACCTGATACCACTCTTCACCTGCTTTATCGACGCCCAGGATGCCGATGTGGCCCACGTGGTGATGGCCACAGGAGTTGATGCAGCCCGAGATGTTCAAGTCCAGTTCGCCGATTTCAAACAGGTAGTCCAGGTCGTCGAATTGGCGTTGGATGGCTTCGGCCACGGGGATGGAGACGGCGTTGGCCAGTGCGCAGAAGTCTCCGCCCGGACAGGCGATGATGTTGGTCAAGAGGCCGACGTTGGGCGTGGCCAGGTTCAGGGCCTCCAGCTTCTGCCAGAGTTCATGCAGTTGCGCGCGGCGCACGTCGGCCAGGATCAGGTTCTGCTCGTGCGAGACGCGCAGTTCGCCAAAGCCATAGGCGTCGGCCAGGTCGGCCACGGCATCCATCTGGTCGGCGGTGATGTCGCCCGGCGGCACGCCGGTGGGTTTCAGCGACACGGTGACCGCGGCGTACCCAGCCACCTTGTGTGCGTGCACATTGGTGCGCAGCCAGCGCGCAAAACGCTTGTCGCCAGCGGCCAGCGCGGCGGTATCGTCAGCATCGGCGGCGGCCGTGGCGTCATATTTCGGCCAGACGAAGCGGGCCTTGATGCCGTCGACGAATTCCTGGGTGATGGTGTCGGGGCCGCCCTTGATGAGCTGCCATTGTTCATCGACTTGCTGCGCATAGACCTCGGGCGTCAGATCCTTGACCAGGATCTTGATGCGCGCCTTGTACTTGTTGTCGCGGCGGCCGTGCAGGTTGTAGACCCGCAGCGCGGCCTGCATGTAGGTCAGCAGGTCTTGCCATTCGACGAAGGGATTGATCAGCTTGCCGACGATGGGCGTGCGGCCCATGCCGCCGCCCACCCAGACGCGGAATCCCAGCTTGCCGTCGCGCTCGACGGCTTGCAGGCCGATGTCATGCACGCCGACCGCGGCGCGATCTTGCACGGCGCCGCTGACGGCGATCTTGAACTTGCGCGGCAGGAAGGCGAATTCCGGATGCAGCGTGGACCATTGGCGGATGATCTCGCACCAGACCAGCGGGTCCACCAGTTCGTCTGGCGCGACGCCCGCGAAGTGGTCGGTGGTGGTGTTGCGGATGCAGTTGCCGCTGGTCTGGATGGCATGCATCTGGACGGTGGCCAATTCAGCCAGGATGTCCGGCACGTCTTCCAGCTTCGGCCAATTGAATTGAATGTTCTGGCGGGTGCTGAAGTGGCCGTAGCCACGATCCCATTTGCGCGCGATGTGCGCCAGGGTGCGCAATTGGCGCGATGCCAGCATGCCGTACGGAATGGCCACGCGCAGCATGGGCGCATGGCGCTGGATGTACAGGCCGTTCTGCAAGCGCAGAACGCGGAATTCATCTTCGGTGAGCTGGCCATCGAGGAAGCGGCGCGTCTGATCGGCAAACTGCGCCACACGTTGCTCGACAAGCTGCTGATCGACGGGGTCATACACGTACATGTCTACTGCCCTTGAAGTCTTCTCGGTCTGAGTCTCTTTGCATCCGGCGCGAGGCGGCGGGAAAAGGGGATTCATAACCGTAACAGGCAGCAGATATCAACGTCTAAGTCATTCTGGTAATAAGAAAATAAGGGGTGCCAAAGCGACAGGAGCTGGGCATGGGGGGGCGATCTGCTGTGCGTGCGTCGGCTTTGTAGGATGGGTGTAGCGCGAGAGCGTCTGCGCAAGAACCCTGCCAGCCAGCGCGCGCAACCCATCAAGCAACGCTGAATTCTCTTCAGCTCCTGCCACGGCACCATCGTTGCTTGATGGGTTGCGCGCGCTGAGCGTGTTCGTTCTTATATAGAGCCTCTCGCGCTACACCCATCCTACAGCGCGGCGTTTACGGCCCAGCGGGCGACGAAGACCAGGATGATGACCAGGCAGGCGGCTAGGAGCAGGCCGGTGGCGATGAGGGGGCCGGGTTTGTTGTGGGCGATGTCGGCGTCGTAGCCGCGACCGCGGCGCACGCCGAAAAAACCCCAGAGCACGGAGCGAACCGTGCGCAGGAAACTAAGCATATGCGCCTCCTGGCGGATGAGGGGATACGGCACTGTAGGCCGGCCCGTCTTCGCCAAACAGAGGCAGATTCGCGTCAACCGACCGTATCAGATGGCGCCGCCGGGGCGCCGATGCCGCGCACGATGTGGTCCAGCAGTTCACGCGCGGCCGGTGAAATGTGGCGGCCGGCGCGGCTCAGCACATGCAGGCTGCCCTGGTTCAGGATGGGGTTGGCCAGCGGCAGGCTGGCCAGCCGCTGTGCCCGCATGTCGGCGGTGACGGCGATGGGGGGCGTCAGTGCATAGCCGATGCCGGCGGCGGCGAATTGCCACAGCGCCTTGAAAGACGACGTCGTCAGCACGTTGCGCAGCCGCACCTGTTCACTGATTTCGGCCGCCTGGATGTGTTGGCGCACGCCAAAGCCTTCCTGCATCGACGCGCCGGGATAATCCGCCAGGTCGGTCAGCAGCAGCGGGCGGTGCAGCCGGGTCAGCGGATGATCCTGGCGGACGATGGCGCGGATGGGTTCCGGGCGCGAATAGTGCGTGCGCAGGCGGGCGTCGTTGGGGGGCTGGAACACCAATCCGATATAGGCGCGGTCATCCACGATGCGCTGCACGATCTCGGACGTGCGGGCCACGTCGATGTCGAGTGTGACCTCGGGGTGGCTGTGCCAATAGCCGGGCAGGACGCGGTCGAACATCAGTTCGACAAAGCCTTCGCCCAGCACCAGATCAATATGGCCGCGTTCAGCCTTGCGCAGGCTGTCAATCTCGGAAAAAAAGCTCTCTTGGATGTTCTGCTGGCGTTTGACGTAGCGGGCCAGCATGTGGCCGGCGTCGGTGGGCACCACGCCGCGCCCGCGGCGCTCGAACAGGGCCATGCCGCAGTCGCGTTCCAGCGCGGCGATGGCGCGGCTGACGGCGGACGGGTCCATGTCCAGCACTTCGGCGGCGCCGCGCACCGACCCCCGGCTCATGACCTGCATGAAATAGTGGGTGCGGCGGGCGTCGAGTTTTTCATCCATGGCGAGGCTCTTCAAGGCGGAGTGCGGCGGGAGATCCACAGCGCCTTCCTAGGGATTACCCGTAAAATACCGGATACCTTGCAAAATTTTCCCAGGAAAAGGCTGTGTGTTGCATTTTACGCAACGCTAATGCGCAAGTGGTGTCATGGTTGCCCGCAAGGCCCCCGGGCGAAAATCGCGCCTGCTGCCCGCGCCGCTGCGTCCATACGCCGCCGCGCCGCTACGAAAACTTATTCACGTTCATCAGGGGAATCCGATGTCTCACGCCAGCGTCAGTCTGGCCGCGCCTTCCATGCCGCTATCCGCCCGCATTCGCATGCTTGCCGCCATTTTGTTGGTGGTTGTCATTTCCGAAGCGATCGGCAGCGTCACTTTCGCGGTGGGTCCGGGCAAGATCGTTCTGCAACCGATGCTTTGGGCGATCTTCATTGGCGCCATCGTGGCGGCGTTTGGCCAACGGCTGCCGGCAGGCTCCGGTATCGACAAGGCCATGCAGACCCGCATCAGCGGCTATCTGCAATACGCACTGCTGCCGTTCCTGGCGAAGCTGGGTCTGATGGTTGGTGGTTCGCTGCCGCAAGTGCGCGAAGCCGGCTGGGCGCTCGTGTTCCAGGAATTCGGTCACTTCTTCGGCACGATGGCCATCGGCTTGCCGCTGGCGCTGCTGCTGGGCATCAAGCGCGAGGCCATTGGCGCCACCTTCTCGGTGGGCCGCGAGCCCAGCCTGGCGATCATTGGCGAGCGCTACGGCATGAACTCGCCGGAAGGCCGTGGCGTGATGGCCGAGTACATCACGGGCACCGTGATCGGCGCGCTGTTCGTGGCGCTGATGGCCGGTTTCATCACCAGCCTGAACATCTTTGATCCGCGTTCGCTCGCCATGGGCGCCGGCGTGGGCTCGGGCAGCATGATGGCGGCCGGCGTGGGCGCCATTGCGTCCCAGCAAACGCCCGAGATGGCGCACCAAGTGGCCGCGCTGGCTGCTGCCGCCAACCTGCTGACGACGGTGGTGGGCGTGTACTTCACGCTGTTCATCTCGCTGCCCACGACCATCTTCCTGTACGGCAAGCTGGAACCCGTGCTGGGCCGCTTCTCGCGCGGCAAGGCCTCCGAAGCCGTGGTTGACGAGAGCGTGTCGGAAGACGTGCCGGCGCACAACACCAAGATGGGCTTCGGCGATCGCCTGACTGCCTATCTCATTTGCGGCCTGTTCGCGCTGGTGGGCAACCGCCTGGGCTACAACGTGCCGTTCCTGGATGCGCTGCCTGGCATGGGCATCATCATCCTGCTGGTGGTCCTGACCGACCTGATCCTGCGCGTGCTGCCCAAGCTGCCCGCCGTGGCCGTGCTGTCTTTGATCGCCATGACGGCAGGCTGCCCCGGCGTGCTGCCGTATTCGGACCAGATCATCGCCGCCGTGGGCAAGGTGAACTTCCTGCCCTTCACGACCGTCATCCTGGCCATGGCCGGTCTGTCGATCCTGAAGGATCTTCCCGCCTTCCGCAAGCTGGGCTGGAAGATCGTGGTGGTGTCGCTGGCCGCCAATGCCGGTACGTTCCTGGGCGCCACCATGATCGCGGAATTCTTCCACTGATCTGACGCCGCCTGACCTTTGGTCAATGAAAAAGCCGCCTGGCATCAGGCGGCTTTTTCTTTTGCGAGACCGCGCGCCGCTGTGAGCGGCAACGTGGCCTGACCGTGGCGATCAAGGACGCTCGGGCGTGAAGCCGGGCCGGTAGCGCGCGTTGTCGGTGACGTTTTCGGTGGCGCCGATGTTGGCCACGGCGGGCACGGCGGCACCGGCGGCCTTCATGGCCACGGCGGCCTGCAATTCCTGGACTTGCGGATTGCCCATCGCGACCCGATAGGGTTGCAACGGGGTCAGGCCATCGATCGTGCCCAAGTCGTTGGCGCTACCGGCGCGCGGAGCCTGCGGATCAGGCGGCGCCGTGTAGTCGTCGATGGCCCGGCGCATGCGCATGTCGGCGTATTGGTCGCGCAAGGCGTCCAGATTCGCGGGCGGCGCGGTGGCGATGGGCGGGTGCGGGACGTCATGACCCAGGCCGGCCCGTGCCTGGCCCGGCATGTCTTCGGTACGGGCGGCCTCGCGGGTGCGTGCGAGGCGTTGGGCTTCCCAGGCCGATTGGGCCTGGGCGGTGCGTTGGGCTTGGGCGGCGGCGGCGTTTTGCGTGGCCCGTTCCGTTTCCCAGGTGGGCCGCGTGTCGTCCAGCATGGGAATACGCGCGGGGTAGGGCGCGGCGACGCGGGGGATGGCGGAGATCGCAGAGACGTTCATTGCGGCACTCCCTGTCGTGGTTGGCCAGACGGTTAGTCCGCTTGGCGAGAGGCAAGTTCAATGTAACAGGAATGGCCCGGATGACATACCTTCGGCCTTCCCGGCCCATTCCCCAAGGATGACACGGGGCGGCGAATGATAAAAAAAGCCCCTGACCGAAGTCAGGGGCTGAGCGGTGCTGCCCGAAGGCCGCGCCGTACTACGCAGGCGGGCTGCTGGAACTCCGGCGAGGTGTCCCGGCCGCATCGCCTGCCAAACCGGATCAGGGCTTCGTGGCCTGCATGGAAGGGCGCTGGCTGAAGGCTTCGTACCAGGAGGCGGTGGCCGGATGCGTGGCACGCCAGTTCAGGTCCGGGAAGCGGAAATCCAGATAGCCCAAGGCGCAGCCGATGGCGATGGTGCCGATGTCCACGCGGCCTTCCAGTGCGGCGGCGTTCTTTTCGATCAGGGCCAGTCCGTCGCGGACCTTGCCCAGTTGGCCTTGGACCCAGTCGTCCCAGCGCAGCGCTTCGGGGCGCAGCGCGGTTTCATAACGTGCCAGGAGCGCGGCGCCCATCATGCCGTCGGCCATGGATTGCTGTGTCAGCACCTGCCAGCGTTCCTTGCCGGTGGGGAACAGCGCGCCGCCGCCCAAGTCGTTCAGGTATTCGCAGACCACCCGGCTATCAAACAGAATCTGACCGTCGTCCGTGATGAACGTCGGCACCTGGCCTAGCGGATTGTTCGGGATGATGCTCTGGTCGCGGGCCACGGGGCCGGCGGCGCTGGGCAGCTTTTCGATGCGGTCGGCCTGGCCGAGCTCGTGCGCGATGACCATGCACTTGCGAACAAAGGGCGAAGCAGGCGAGTAGAAGATCTTCATGAGAAACCTTGTCGAAGCAGAGGCGCCAGTGTTGGGCAAGAGATCACGGTTGTCCATCCCCAAAAACACGCATGCGCGGACTGGGCCGCCAGACGTGCAAAGGGCCTGCGCGAACGCAGGCCCCGATGCCGCGGACAAGGCGGCTTGTTGGCCGAAAGTCTTGGCCGGCCCATCAGGGCCTTTGTTTATTCGGTGATGCCGGTTTCCAGGCAGGGATGGAATTCGCCGGTTTCGGGATCGCGCAGGAACAGCAGGCCGGTGGCCACGCCGAAGTAGGTGCCGTGCAGTTCCAGGTCGCCCTTTTCCACGCGCCGGCGGATGGACGGGAACGTCATCAGGTTGTGCAGGCTGTGTTCGACGACGGCCAGTTCCAGACGCTTCAGATTGGCTTGGCGGTCACCGGTGCCCGGGCCCAGGCGTTCGGCCACGGGCTCGATCTGGGACATCCACTTGCCGATGAAGTCGCCCTTGGTCAGGGGCTTGGCATCGTCGAAGAACGACCGGATGCCGCCGCAGGACGCATGGCCCAGCACGACGATGTGCTTGACGTTCAGGCCATTGACCGCGAATTCGATGGCGGCGCTGGTGCCGTGATAGGACGATTCAGAGTCGGGTTCACAGGGCGGCACCAGGTTGGCGACGTTGCGCACCACGAACATTTCACCGGGGCCGGCGTCGAAGATCACTTCGGGCGACACGCGGGAGTCGCAGCAGCCGATGATCAGGATTTCCGGGCTTTGCCCCAGTTCGGCCAGCTTTTGATAGCGGCTGCTTTCCGAATGGAAACGGCCATCCAGGAATGATTGGTAGCCTTCGGTGAGTCTTTTGGGAAACATGATCTTCACTTCCTAGTAACAGGGCCAGGCTTGCTGGCACGCCGACAGACGGAATAAGGGGCTTCGTGTGGAAGCCCCTGTTATCGAGTCGACAAGCGGAATTTTCCCATACTTGCCCCTACATCCCCCTGACTAAACCCTGATATCAGGAGGGTTTTTTGACCTTTTTCCGAATGGGAAAAGGCGGTCAGGGCCGGCAAGCGCGGGCCCCCGTTACTGCGCGCGGACGTCCAATACGGTGACGCGCGTGAATTGCAGCGGCGTTATCGCCTTGACCAGCCGGATCTGTCCTGGGGCCATCGGGCCGATCACATCGTCGTTGACCCGTCCTACTTCCCTGCCTTGCGCGTCATACAGCACGAAGGTCAGGACGGCGCTTGAGATGGGCCGGCCGGATTGATTGGCCAGTGATCCCGTGATGGTCGACATATTGATGTTGGTGTCGCGCACCGCCTGCACATTGCCCAGGGTGACGCCATACGCCAGGCTTTGCGCGCCAGCGGCGCCGGACAGGCCGGTAAGCAGGACGAGAGAAGCAAGGGCGAGTTTCATGGTGGTCTCCTGGACGCTGGCGTTGGGGCGCTTGCCAATCCGCGCCGCCGTCTGCACCACCCGCATATTGTGCGGGCAGGTGTATCTCACACCTTTCCGTGACGGCGCACAACGGGTCAAAAGGATGAATGGGTAACAGGGTGCGCAGGTTGTTCCCAGATTCGATTGCGGATGCCACAAGTGCGTCCGAATGTCTCTAGATTGAGATATTTCGATAGTGATCCGACGAGGCTGAACCGGGTGGAATTCCGTGTTTGGCGGACGGATTTTTCGCGACGCCGGATGATCGCCGAAGTCTTGCCGCCGCGCCTGTCGACAAGCTGAACAACCCGGGTGGCATTCCCTGGCTTTTCTTAACTTTTCCATGCTTGCGGAGCCCGGCGGTTTGTTCGATGATGACCGGGCCGGCAAGTGGCCGGCGAATTGCACCGCCCGGTGCCATGCGCCTACCCGCGCGAAGCGGGCGCTTCAACGCTCAAGGGAGAAACTCATGCTTTCCCGTACTAGCCAGATGGCCTCGGCCATTGTGTTGTCCGCATGTTTTTTCGGGGCGTATGCTCAGACCCCCGCCGCGACCCCGCCCGCCAAGACCCCTACGCCGCAGCAGCAGCGCATGTCCGAGTGCAATAAGTCGGCCACGGGCAAGACGGGCGATGATCGCAAAGCCTATATGAGCAGCTGCCTGAAGGGCGAGGCCCCGGCGCCAGCCAAGCAACTGACGCCGCAGCAGCAGAAGATGAAGGACTGCAACGCCAAGGCCGGCGAACAGAAGCTGACGGGCGATACCCGCAAGACCTTCATGAGCACCTGCCTGAAGGGCTGATCGGCCAAGCGTGATGCGTGTTGGGGCAGCCTCGCGGCTGTTCCAGAAAAAAGCGCCAGGACCCATGGGCCTGGCGCTTTTGCTTGTCCGCTTGCCTTCTTATACCGTGGCAATCGGGGTGACCGGCGAACCGATCGCATGCGGCAGGCGCAGCGGCGGCGCGGTCAGCATGAAGTGATGGCGGCCGTTGGCATGCAGGAAGTCCGCCAGGTCTTTCAGATACCAGAGTTCCGCCAGCGGCAGGCCCAGCTTGAACAGGCAATGGTGATGCAGCGGCAGCATGGCGCGCGGACCCGTCTTCTCGCGTGCCGGGTAGGCTTCGACGGCGTAGTTGTCGGCGCAGATGGCGGCAATGCCGCTGTCCGTGATCCATTGCAGCAGCGCGGCGTCGGTGCCATCCAGCGCGGCGCCGTAGGTGTGCAGCACATCCGGGTCAGGCGTGCCGTTCATGGCGACCACGGCTTCGGCGTAGCCGGTGCGCAGGACCAGCATGTCGCCGCGCTCGACCGTGATGCCGTCCGTGTTCAGCACATGCATCAGCTCGGCGTGGCCGATCAGCGTGCGTCCGGGGCCGTAGTGGCGGAACAGGTCCACCAGCACGCCGCGTCCTTGCATGCCTTTCTGGGCCAGGTTCTCCACGCCCAGCTTCAGCGCGGCGGACGGGCCGCCGCTATTGCATCCGCAACCCGTGTGATCGCCATCGGCCGGGCCCACGACGTCCACGCCGGCCTGGAAGCCGTTGTAGTAGCGCAGTTCGGGCTTGCCATCGCCGTCGGCATCGAACAAGGCGCCCACGTGCGCCAGCGCGTCCCACTGGGTGGAGTACTGCATGGACAGCAGCACCTGATCGTCGCTAAGCACGTCCACCGCATCGGGGTTGACGTTGCGCAGCGGGAAGTTCAGGTAGGGCGTGTCTTTCAGCTTCGTGGGGCTGAGCTGCGGCGGGTGGCGGCGCGGATTCAGCACGTTGCCGCCGGGCAGGTCCAAGGGCAGCGACAGGCAGAACGTCTTGCCAGCGCGGATTTCACGCGCGCCTTTCAAGACCTGCTCTTCGGTGATGAGGTTCAGGCGGCCAAGTTGGTCGTCGGGCCCGAAGTCGCCCCAGTTGGAGCCTTCGGGCCGATGTTTCCAGCGCTGCATGCGGTTACTCCGTCAGGAAGTCGACGACCGCGCGGGTGAAGGCTTCCGGTTGCTCCCAGTTCGAGATATGGGAGGTATTCAGTTCGACATAGCGGGCGCCCGGGATCGCGGCGGCCAGTTCCTGGCCCTGTGCCGGGGTGCAGGCCAGGTCGTGGGTGCTGCTGATGACGAGCGTGGGGGCGGTGAGGGTCGACACCTGGGGACGATAGTCAGCGTCGCGCAGCGCGGCGCAGTTGCCCGAATAGCCGGCGTCCGGCGTGCGGCGCAGCATGTCGGTCAACACTTGCGTCAGGCCGGGCTCGGCAGCGCGGTAATCGTCGGTCAGCCAACGCTCGACCAGCGTGGGGGCCATCTGTTCCAGCGTCTGGGCGGCGACGGCGGCGATGCGCGTGCTCCAGCCGTCGGCGGAACCGATGCGTGCGGCGGTGTTGCACAGGATCAGCTTGCCAACCAGTTGCGGGTGCGCCAGCGCCAGCGCGATGCCGGTGGGGCCGCCCATGGACAGGCCGCAGAAGTGCGCGTGCTTGATGTTCAGGTGCGCCAGCAACTCGGCGACGTCGCCAGCCAATTGCGCGAAGGTGTAGTCGCCATCGGGAATCGACGACTTGCCGTGGCCGCGGGTGTCGTAGCGCAGCACGCGGAAGTGCTTGGTCAGTTCGGGGATCTGGCGAGCCCACATGTCGGAGCAAGTGCCCAGCGAATTGGAGAGCACGAGCACCGGCGCGTCGGCGGGGCCATCGATGACGTAGAACAGCCGTGCCTGGCTGAGTTGGGCGTAAGACATGTGGGATTCCTAGGGTAATGCCGCGGCCACGCTTCGCGCGGCCGCTACGGGACTACAGATGGCAGGTGCCGTCGAGATAGGCTTTGCGCCAGCGCGTGATGGTCACGCGGTCGAACAGATTGGCGCGGGCGAACGGATCAGCGTCGATGAACAGCTGCGCGGCTTCGCGCGTGTCCAGGTCAACGATGTACAGGCCGCCGCCGGCATCCTTGCCGTCGTCTTGCAGCTTGGCGCCGCAAGCCAGCAGCAGCTGCTTGTTGGCGTCCAGGTATTCCAGGTGCGCCGCGCGATGCTGCTGGCGGACTTCCTGGTGGTTGGGCTTGTCGAAGGTTTCGATGATGTAGGGCATGGAATGCTCCTGTCAGATCGCCGAGGGGTGGCGCGCCAGCGCCGTGACGTTGATGTCCATGTACGGGAACAGCGGCAGCGACGACAGCAGCGTGTGCAGTTCGTCATTGCTTTCAACGTCGAAGATGCTGACGTTGGCGTAGCGGCCGGCCACGCGCCACAGATTCTTCCACTTGCCGTCGCGTTGCAGTTGCTGCGCCAGGGCCTTTTCGTCGGCCTTGAGTTTATCGGCGCGGTCGGCGGGCATGTCGACGGGAAGATTGACTTGCATTTGAACCATGAACAGCATGATGGACTCTCCAGAGAAACCGTCCCGGCCAGTGCCCGGACGGTGTATCGGCAAACAGGATTAGGCGGAAAACTTCAGCGGCAGGCCGGTCAGGGCCAGCAGCTCGTCGGCGGTGACCTCGCCGAACATGTCGATGACAGTCACGCCGTCGGCACGGATATCGAACACCGCTACGTCCGTGTACACGCGCGACACGCAGCGCACGCCCGTCAGCGGATAGGTGCAGGCGTCGACCAGCTTGCTCTGGCCTTCGCGCGTTTGCAATTCCATCATCACGAAGACGTCCTTGGCGCCGATGGCCAGGTCCATCGCGCCGCCCACGGCGGGGATGGCGTCGGGCGCACCCGTGTGCCAGTTGGCCAGGTCGCCGTGCTGCGACACCTGGAAGGCGCCCAGCACGCAGATGTCCAGATGGCCGCCACGCATCATGGCGAACGAATCGGCGTGATGGAAGAACGAGCAACCGGGCAGCTCGGTGACGGGCTGCTTGCCGGCGTTGATCAGGTCGTAGTCTTCCTCGCCCTTGGCGGGGGCGGGGCCCATGCCGAGCATGCCGTTTTCGGTATGCAGGATGACTTCGCGGTCGGCGGGCAGGTGGTTGGCGACGAGCGTGGGCAGGCCGATGCCCAGGTTGACGTAGGCGCCTTCAGGAATGTCCTGCGCGACGCGGGCGGCGATCTGGTCGCGGGTCAGTTTGGTGCTCATTGCTGCTCCTTGGCGGCCGGGGTGGCGTCGATCTGCACGACGCGCTTCACGAAGATGCCGGGGGTGACGACGGTTTCAGGGTCCAGCGTGCCCAGCTCGACCACTTCACGCACCTGCGCCACGGCCACGCGCGCGGCGCTGGCCATGATGGGACCGAAGTTGCGGGCGGTCTTGCGGTAGACCAGATTGCCCCAGCGGTCGCCGCGTTCGGCTTTGATCAGCGCGTAGTCGGCATGCAGCGGCGTTTCCAGCACGTAGTGGCGGCCGTTGATCTCGCGGACTTCCTTGCCGTCGGCCAGCGGGGTGCCGTAGCCGGTGGGCGAGAAGAATCCGCCGATGCCGGCGCCGGCGGCGCGGATGCGCTCGGCCAGGTTGCCCTGCGGCACCAATTCCAGTTCGATCTTGCCGCTGCGGTACAGACCGTCGAAGATCTGCGAGTCGACCTGGCGCGGGAACGAGCAGATGATCTTGCGCACGCGGTTCGCGCCCAGCAGGGCAGCCAGGCCGGTGGTGCCGTTGCCGGCGTTGTTATTGATGATGACCAGGTCTTTCGCGCCCTGTTCGAGCAGGGCGTCGATCAATTCCATGGGCTGGCCGGCAGTGCCGAAGCCGCCGATCATGACGGTGGCGCCGTCGGGTACGTCCGCCAGGGCGGCCGCCGCGCTTGCAACAAGCTTAGAGATCATGATGTTCGCTCATAGGTGGCGTGTCATAATTTGTTCTTCATTAGAACTTTCGTTCTTCTGAAGAACATCGTTTCATGGGGACTGCGGAGCGTCAAGGCGAGCCGGCGCGGTGCAATCTCCACTGTTTTGCGTTGCCTTTCGCGGCAACGGACGGCTCGCCAGCGGCGAGCTTTTTTCTCGTGAGACCAGACGGATGGCGGAGCAAGACACCCAGCAACCCAGTGACAGCTACGTGCAATCGTTCGCGCGCGGCCTGTCGGTGATCCGCGCTTTCGGCCCGGATCGTTCGCAGATGACGTTGTCCGAGGTGGCCGCGGTGACAGGGCTGACCCGTGCCGGCGCGCGCCGCATCCTGCTGACTCTGGAACACCTGGGTTACGTCACCGCCTTCGATCGCAAATTCGCGCTGACGCCGCGCATCCTGGAACTGGGCTACGCCTACCTGTCGGGCACGCCGCTGTGGAATCTGGCGCTGCCCTACATGGAAGAAGTGGCCGAGCTGACGCGCGAGTCGTGTTCCGTGTCCGTGCTGGAAGGCGCGGACATCGTCTACATCCTGCGCTTGTCCACGCACAAGGTCATGACGATCAACCTGGCCGTGGGCAGTCGCTTGCCGGCCTGGGTGACGTCGATGGGCCGCGTGCTGCTGGCCGGCCTGCCGGAAGCGGAGTTGGACCGCGTGCTGGCCATGAGCCAGATCCAGCCGTACACCGCCGATACCGTCACCAGCATCGACGGGTTGAAACAGGTACTGGCCGGCGTGCGCGCCGACGGCTACGCCTGCGTGGCGCAGGAGCTGGAGCCGGGCTTGCAGTCCGTCGCCGTGCCGATCATCGATCGTAGCGGCCGGGTGATCGCCGCGATGAACGTCAGCGGACATTCCAACCGCTTTTCGCGCGAGGCCATGTTGGAGGCATTTCTGCCGCCGTTGCGCCACGCCGCCGATCAGATCAACCACGCGCTGCTGCGCCGCTAGGCGAAGCCAGCGGCAAGGCAGGGAGCGGGGCTGGGCGGGCATGGCGGCAGGGCTCAGATAGGAGCGACGCCCAGCGTCGTGCCGCCGCAGACATACAGCATCTGGCCGGTCACGAAGCCATTGTCGGGCGACAGGAAGAACATGGCGGCGCGCGCCACGTCTTCCGGCGTGCCCAGGCGCTTGACGACGATGCTGTTGATGATGCGTTCGGTCTGCGGGGCGCCTGCCGGGTTGCTCTTGGTGAAGAGGTCGGTCGCGATGGGGCCGGGACCGATGGCGTTGACGGTGATGCCGTCGCCGCCCAGCTCCATGGCCAGCGTGCGCGTCAGGCCCACCAGGCCGGCCTTGGTGGCCGAATAAACCACGCGGTCAGGCTTGCCCAGCGCGGCGCGCGACGACATGTTCACGATGCGGCCAAAGCCCGCTTCGCGCATGGCGGGCAGCGCCGCTTGCACCAGGATCAGCGCGGTGCGCAGATGCAGGTTCACCACATAGTCCAGATCCGCCAGCGTGGCCGTGTCGGCCGTGCCGGGGCGGGTGGCGCCCGCGTTGTTCACCAGGCCGACGATGTTGTAGGCCTGGGTCACTTCACGGGCAACTTCCTTGGTGCGCGCCTCATCGGTCAGATCGGCCTGATACGAGACCAGCCCCGCCGGCGGATTCTCGGGCAGCTTGTAGTCAATGTTGACCACCTTGTGGCCCGCATCCAGCAGCATGCGGATGATGGCGGCGCCAATCCCGGCGCTGCCGCCGGTGACGAGATACGCAGTCGGTTTGCTCATATCAGTTCCCGTTCAATGTCCAAAAAAAGCACGACTTCCAAGCATGACGCCGCCCTACCCCCAAGCGGGGACACCACCGGATCCGGCTCCGCCGGTCCGTAGGTGTCGCCCCTGGGGGCGCGCGCGAGCGCGTAGGGGGGGGCTTAATGTGTAGCGTAGCCCCAGGCCAGCACGGCGGTGATGTGGATCACGCCGACCCACAGCATCATGATGACGGTGTAACCCATCACATCGCGCAGCTTCAGCTTGGACAAGGCCAGCGCCGGCAGGATCCAGAAGGGCTGCACCAGGTCGTTCCAGGCGTTGCCCAGCATGACGGCCATCGTGGTCTGGTTCAGCGCGCTGCCGATTTCCTTCGCCGCGTCGATCATGAACGGACCCTGGATGACCCAGTGGCCGCCGGCGGACGGGGCGAAGAAGTTGATGAAGAACGAACTGATCAGGCCCCAGAACGGCAGCGTGGCCGGCGTGGCGAAGTCCACGAACACTTGCGAGATCGACGTCACCAGGCCCGAGGCGGCCATGATGGCCATGATCCCGGCGTAGAACGGGTATTGCAGGATGATCCCGGAGATCGTCTTGATGCCTTCGGTCAGCTTGGCCACGTAGGCGGCCGGCGTGCCCAGCAGGATGATGCCCAGGAACAGGATGATGAAGTTGATCAGGTTCAGGTCCAGCGAGCCGCCGTCCATGAAGTGGAAGGTGACATAGGCGATGCCCAGCGCGCCGATCAGCAGGGAGAGGATGCGGCTGTTGTTCAGCTTGGAGGCAATCGTGCCTTTTTCCAGCATGTCTTCGGTGGCGCCGGACTTGTTGCTGTCGCGGTCGATGTCAGGATCGACTTCAACGATCTTCTCGCCCTTCTTCGGGTGCAGCCAGGCGTTGAGCAGCGGCAGCGTGATGATGATGACCAGGCTGGTGATCAGCATGGGCACCGAGAAGATGGTTTCCGTCAGCGGGATGGTGCCCATCTGCTTGGCGGTGGGATGGCCGGGAGTGGCGACCAGCACCGGGATGCTGGCGGACAGGCCCAGACCGTACATGGTGAAGCCGCTATAGGCTGCCGCGATGATCAGCGGGTAGTGCACGCCCTTGACCTTCAGCGCCAGCTTCTTGGCGACGATGCCGCCGATGACCAGGCCGAAGCCCCAGTTCAGGTAGCTGCCCACGCCGCCGACGAGCGTCGCGACGATGATGGCGGTGTGCGGCTTGTGCACGTGGCTGACGATGCGGTTGAGCAGGCGGTCGGTCAGCGGGGCGGTGGCCAGCACGTAGCCCATCGCCAGGATCACGGCCATCTGCGTCGTGAAGGCCAACAGGCTCCAGAAGCCCTTGCCCCAGGCGCGGGTGACGTCGCCGATGCTTTGGCCTTCAATGCCCATGGCCAACAGGACGGTCAGCAAGGTCAGCGCGATCGCGAAAACGAAAGGATCGGGCAGATACTTGCGCATCAGCTCGGTAAAGAATGAAGCTAGTTTATTCATGGTGCCTCCAACAAACTCCGTAGGCGGGTTCTCTAGTGTCTTGCCTTGCCCGCCATCGGCTGGCGATGCGGGCGGGCGTGACGTTTGGTCTTCTTTGCGTGGTTGGGCTCGTGGCCCGATGGCGCGGTTGGCCGTGGCCGCCGCGCCTTATTTTTGAAAATGCAGTGTTGAAAATGCGATTCTGTGAAAACGGTGTCCTGGCTGCGAAGAGACGCCGTCAGGCGTCGCCTGCCTTGCTGTTCAACCACGCGGCAAGCTCGCCCAGCGTGGCGCTTTTCTCGCGCAGCACGCGCTCGCGGCGTTCGGGGCTCCAGGTGTAGAAGCCCTGGCCGCTCTTGGCGCCGATCTGCCCGCTTTCGACCTTGCTTTTCAGCAGCTCGGACGGCTCCGTGCGGTTCTCCAGGTCTTTGTAGAGGTAGCTGGCGATCGCGTAGTGCACGTCGATGCCGTTCATGTCGCGCTGTTCCAGCGGGCCGGACAGGGCCAGGCGGATGCCCAGGCTCCACTTGACCACTTCGTCGATGTCTTCGGCGCTGGCCACGCCTTTTTCCAGCAGCGAGATGGCCTCGCGGGCCAGTGCGTGCTGAATGCGGTTGGCGATGAAGCCGGGGATGTCTTGGCGCACCAGCACGGGCCGCTTGCCGGCGAAACGCAACGTGGCCATGACTTGGGCGACGGTGGCTTCCGAGGTGTCGTCATTGCGCACGACTTCCACCAGCGGGATGACGTCGGCGGGGGTGAAGAAGTGCGCGCCCACGAAGCGGTCGCGGCGTGCGACGGCGCTGGCGATGGCGTTGATGGACAAGCCCGAGGTGTTGGTGGCGAACAGCGTGTGCGCCGGGCACAGGGCGTCAAGCTTGGCGAAGATGCCGCGTTTGAGCTCCAGGTTTTCCGGCACGGCTTCGATGACGAGGTCGCAGGCTGCCGCGGCTTCCAGATCCGGCGCGAAGCGGATGCGTGCGATGGCTTCCTGGACGTCGTCGGGCGCGTAGACGTTCAGTTGGCGGTCGATGGTTTGCCGGGCGCGGGGAAGGGCGCCCTCCATCGGGTCGATCAGGACGATATTCAGTCCCTTCGAGGCGAATAGCGCGGCAATGCCGCTGCCCATGGCGCCTGCGCCGATGACGGCCAGATTCTTGAGGGGAGTATCCATGATGGTTCGCTCGGTGCCTGACAGGCCAGCCTGCGGACGGCACTAGCGGAACCAGCGACTTGCTGCCTGTCTCTTCCGTCAGTGTCTTCCTGTGCGCCTGGCCAGAAAAATCGTTGTTCTATATACGAACATTTGTGCGTATATAGAATTTATGAGGAAGATATTACTCAAAGTCGCGGGGGGTGGACAAATGGGGTTTTTGGGGTGTCCGTCCAGTGGACGTACCCGCGCCGCGCCGGCTCCCCCTTGCAACGGCCAGGGAGCCAACGCGACGACTTGCTCACCAGCGGTAGGACGCGGTGCCGATGACCCGCCGTGGTTCGCCGTAGAAGCAGCCCGTGGTGCAACTGCCGACATAGGTCTTGTCGAACAGGTTGGTGACGTTCAGTGCGAAGCTCCACGGCCCCGTGCTGTAGCTGGCCATGGCATCGAACAGCGTGAAGGACGGAACATCAAAGCTGCCCGAGTTGGGTTTGGTCGAACTTTGATAGCGCACGCCGCCGCCCACCTTGAGATTGGGCATCCCGAAGCTGCCGAAGTTGTAGTCGCTCCAGATCGAGAGTTGGTGGAAGGGAATGCCGGGAGACCTCAGGCCCGCCTGTGAAGGTTGCAGGGGGCTGGCCTTGGTCGTGCGCGCATCGGTGTAGGCGTAGGCGGCAATCAGGTTGGCGTTGCGGCCAAGGCGCGTGCGCGCTTCCAGTTCAATACCCCGGGAGCGCACTTCGCCGATCTGGGCCGAATAGGTGGGATCAACCGGATCCGCTACCGAGACGTTCTGCCGGGTCAGTTGGTAAATGGCGGCCGAGATCAGCGTATTCGAGCCGGGAGGCTGGTAGCGCGCGCCGAGTTCGTATTGCGAGCCCGTCGACGGATCGAAGCGCGAGCCCTGGCGATCGCTGCCGGAAGTGGGTTCGAATGATTGGCTGAAACTGATGAAGGGCGCGAAGCCGTTGTCGGCAAGATAGACCACTCCGGCACGACCCGTGAAGGCCTTGCTGGTTTCATTGTCGATGGATTTTTCGCCCGTGAACAAATTGCTTTGATTGTCTCGGGCATGGTCGTATCGGCCCCCGAGCAAAACGACCCATTTGTCCGCGATCTTGATCTGGTCCTGCGCGTAAACGCCGAGCTGTCGGGTGTCGGCGTTGTAGGACCACCAGTTGTCGCGCGTCGGTTCGCCCAGCGGCGTGCCATACACCGGGTCGTAGTAGTCGATGTTGCTGGCCGTTCGATCGTATCGCTCCGACTGGTTCCTGGGACGGGTGTAGTCGAATCCGACCAGCATCGTGTGCTGGACGCTGCCATGCGACGCCCGGTATTGCAGTGAGGTGTCCGCGACGATTGCCGACGAGCGCTCCCAGCGCAGCGTGCCGCCCCGGTACGCGGAAGTGCGTTGGTCGGCGGCAAGCCCCGACACCCAAACCTGAGGGAAATCGCTGTTCGAGTGGAAATAGCGCAGGCTGTTCCTGAGCGTGATTTGGTCGTTGAAGGCGTGTTCGAAAAGGTAGCCGACCGAGTAGCGCTCCATATCGAACTTGCTGTATCCGGGTTCGCCGGTGAATCGATTGCGTGGAATTTTCCCGTGGATGGTGGGAAAAATCGTGCCCTGGGCCGGCAACCAATAAACATAATTGGTTTTGTCCTTCTGGTAATCGGCCAGCAGGGTCAACGACGTCGAGGCGCTAGGCTGCCATTTCAGCGCCGGGGCGATAAAGGTCCGGTCATCCGCCACGTGGTCCACGAAGGTATTGCTGTCGCGTTGAAGGAAGGTCAGACGGTAGGACCACTGGCCATCGGTATCCACGGGGCCGCCAAAGTCGCCTGAGAGCTGCCTGCGGTCAAAGCTGCCGAGCTCGACATTGAGCTCATGCAGAGGGGTGGACGTGGGGCGCTTGCTGATCATGTTGATGATGCCGCCCGGCCCCGCCGAGCCATACAGCACCGACGATGCGCCCTTGAGCACCTCGATGCGTTCCAGACCGTAGATTTCCTGTTTACCGTTGAAGGCGTTGACAGAGTATTTGGTCCCGTCGCGATACAGGCTGCCGGTACCGGCCTGCGCCTGAAACCCGCGCAGGTAAATCGTGTCCTGCACGCGCGACAGGCCTTCGAAGCGGCTGACCCCCGCCACGTAGCCCAGCGCGTCTTGCAGGCTTTGCGATTTGAGTGTCTCGATTTCTTCCGCGCCCACTACCGAGATCGACTGTGGGGTTTCGATGATGGCCGTGTCCGTCTTGGTGCCCGTTGCGCTCAGCCGGGCCGCGTAGCCCTGGAAGGGGCCCGTCGCGGTTTCGTTGTGCTGGCCGGTGACCGTGACCGCTTCCAGCAACGTGGCGTCCTGCGACGCGGCAGGCGCCGCCTTCAGGGTATAGCTGCCATTGGCCTCCGGCTGCGCTTGCAAGCCGTGTCCGCGCAGCAGTTCCGCGAAACCTTCGCGCACGGTGTAGGTGCCTGACAGGCCGTTGCTGCGCTTGCCTTGCAGCATGCCGGCGTCCATGGTCAGTTCGACGCCAGTTGTGTTGGCATAGGCGTTCAGCACCTGGCTTAGCGATCCGCCCGCGATGTTGACGCTGCGGCGGGCCTCGGCCGCCTGTGCCTGCGTGGCGGGCGCAGCGGCGGCGGCGCCGAACGCTGCGCTCAGCAATAGCGCGAAACGGGCCGCGGCAGCGCGGCGGCGCAGGGCGGACGGCGTGGCGCAAAGGCGCGGGGGCTGCGTGGCTTGCGGCAAAGCGTTGCGATGCTTCGGGTAATGACGGGACATGGTCTTGGGCCTGGCGGATCGTGTTCAGGTTGAGGGGTTCAACCTGTTTCCCGAATGAGCAGGGCCAAAGGGACAATCGTTCTTGCCGAAAATTTGTAACGGCGGCAAGGCGGGGAGGACAGGAGGATGGCCGGGTTCAGTCCGCCGCCCGCACCGTGACCCAGTAGCGCGTGCGGTAGACGACGGACACCGGCAGGCCGCGTGTCAGGTTGTCCAGCGCCCGGTCGGTATCGCGCAGCGGGAACACGCCGCTGACGCGCAAGCCGCCTACCTGCGGATCGCAGCGCAGCAGGCCTGGCCGATAGCGGCCAAGTTCCTCGATGAAAGCGTCCAGGCGCATCTCGTCCGCCACCAGCACGCCACGGCTCCAGGCGGCTGCGTTTTCGGTCACGGGGGCGGGCGCATCGCTGCCATATTGCGAAAAGCGCGAGCCCTGGCCGGCATCGATCCGCAGCGCGCTTTCCGGCGCGCGGGCGGGGCGGATCTGCACGGCGCCTTCGAATACGGCGACGCGGGACGTGTCCTCGTCGTCCCTGACCGTGAAGCGGGTGCCCAGTGCCTGCACCGACCCGTGCCGCGTGCGTACCAGGAACGGGCGGGCGTGGGCGAAGGGGTCGGATGCGGTGGACACCAGGATCTCGCCGGCGCGTAGCACCAGCAGGCGTTCGCTGTCGGAAAACAGCAGGTCGACGGTCGAGCCCGTAGACAAGGTGAGGTGGGAACCGTCGGGCAGGGTGACCGCGCGGATTTCGCCGGTGGCGCTGTGGAAATCGGAGGTGGCGCTTTGCCAGGCGTCGGTCTGGCGCGCGGCGTAGCCGGTGCTCATGAGGATCGCGCCCAGGCCCAATGTGCGGAGCGCGCGCCGCCGGCCACTGCCCGCAGCCGGCTTGCGTAGCGCCAGGCTGGCGGCATCGCGCGGTACGCCGGCTAGCTTGTCCTCGAACGCGATCAGCCGTTGCCAGGCCTGTTCGTGGTCGGGATGGCGCGCGCGCCAGCGGGCGCATTCGGCCCGGTCCCGGTCGCTGGCCTCGTCCGACCACAACTGGGCGATCCATTCGGCCGCCTGTCGCATGATGGCTGGGTCGATGGGGGCCGCGCGCGGGGATTGGGTGGTGGCGGTCATGGCGTCTTAACCGTCCGTGGCCGCCTGCTGCGCTTCATAGCAGGCCAGCAACGCGGTGGCGATGTACTTTTTCACGGATGACACCGACACGCCCAGGCGGTTGGCGATATCGCGGTAGCCCAGCCCGTCCAGCTTGCACAGGAGCAGGGCTTCGCGGGCCTTGGCGGGCAGCGTGTTGAGAATGGCGTCCAGTTCCATCAGCGCCTGGATCGCCATCGCGCGGGTTTCCTCGGACGGCGCGTGCCCGGCGGGCAGGTGGGCGATGGTGTCCAGATAGGCGGCCTCGATCTGGCGGCGGCGATACAGGTCGATGACCAGGCAACGGGCGATCTGCGCCAAGTGCTGGCGCGACTGCTGCCGTTCGGGCATGCGGCCGCTGTTCATGATGCGCAGATACGTGTCATGGGCCAGGTCGGCCGCCTCGAAAGCGTCGCCCAGCCGGCGCCGCAGCCAGCTGCGCAGCCAACCATGGTGCTCGGCATACAGGCTTTCTATGTCCTGCTGCGGCTGGGCGGATTCGGTAATCGACATGGGGCGCCTCGGACGCACGCGGCGCAGGGACGCCCGGTGCTAAAAAATGAGAATAATACTCATTTTGTAATTTCCGAGCCACCGCGATCATGCGAGACGTGCGTCGGCCACGCAGACGGCGCTGCCGTGACCTCGGCCCCGCTACCCCGAATTGCGCAGCCCCGCCGCGATCCCGTTGATCGTCAGGTGAATCGCGCGTTGCACGCGCTCGTCGATGTCGGCATCCGGGTGCTTTTGCGCCGCCCGGTGGCGCCGGATCAGGTCGATCTGCAAGTAGTTCAGCGGGTCGATATAGGCGAAGCGTTCGCGCAGCGAGTCTTGCAGCATGGGGTTGTCCGCCAGCAATTCGCGCTGGGTCAGCAGCTTCAGCATCGCCAGCGTGCGGCCGTGTTCGGCGCTGATGGCGCCGAAGATGCGTTCGCGCAGGGCGCGCTGCGGGACCAGTTGGGCGTAGCGCGCGGCAATGGCCAGGTCGGATTTCGCCAGCACCATTTCCATGTTGGACAGCAGCGTGCGGAAGGCGGGCCAGTCGCGGGCCATTTCGCGCAGTTGGGCCAGGCGGCCACGACGCGAACGCGGGGCGTCGGGGGCGCCCGTTTCCAGGTAGGCCTCGATGGCCGAGCCCATGCCGTACCAGCCGGTCAGCATCAGGCGGCATTGCGCCCACGAGAAGCCCCAGGGAATGGCGCGCAGGTCTTCGATGCGCTGGCCCTTCTTGCGGGAGGCCGGGCGCGACCCGATATTCAGGCCGGCGATCTCGCTGATTGGGGTGGCGGCGAAGAAGTACTCCGCGAAGCGCGGCGTGTCGTAGACCAGGCCGCGATAGGTGCGCTGTGCGGTTTCCGACATGAACGACATGGCCGGGCCGTGGTGCGCCATGTGCGCGTCTTCGGCACTGGTGGCTTCGGCGCGCGGCGCCAGGCTGGATTCCAGCGTGGCGGCCACCAGCAGTTCCAGGTGCCAGCGCCCGACCTCGGCGTCCTTGTACTTGCTTTGGATCACTTCGCCCTGTTCGGTCAGGCGGATCTGTCCGGCAACGGTGCCCGGCGGTTGGGCCAGGATGGCGTCGAAGCTGGAACCGCCGCCGCGGCCCACCGAGCCGCCGCGGCCGTGAAACAGCCGCAGCCGCACATTGCGGGCCGAGAACACGTCGACCAGCGCGCGTTCGGCTTGGTAGAGCGACCAGTTGGACGTGAGGAAGCCGCCGTCCTTGTTGCTGTCCGAATAGCCCAGCATGACCTCTTGCGCACCGTTCTGCGCGCGCTTCACGCGATGGCGGATCTCGGGCAGATCCAGCCAGGCGGCCATGATGTTGGCGCCGCGCTGCAAGTCGGGGATGGTTTCAAACAGCGGCACGACCATCAGGCCGTCTTCGGGATCGATGTCCTGGCCGGCGGGGGCGATCAGGCCGGCCTCTTTCTGCAACACCATCACTTCCAGCAGATCGCTGAGGGTTTCGGTGTGCGACACGATGGTCTGGCGCACGGCCTGCTTGCCGTAGCGGGCGCGGCCGGCGGCGGCCGCGCGCAGCACCGCCAGTTCGCGCGTGGTGTCCTCGCTGTAGGCGATCCAGGGCGAGGCCAGCGGGCGTGCTTGTGCCAACTCGGCTCGCAACAGGGCCACCCGTTCCTCTTCTCTCAGCGCCAGATAGTCCAGCGTCTGGCCGTTGTGCTGAGTGCCAGCACGCGCAAACAGTTCGGCCAGCGCGCGCTCGTGCACATCGGAGCTTTGGCGCAGATCAACCGTGGCCAGGTGAAAGCCGAAAACCTCCACGGCCTGCTGCAACCCGGCCAGGCGCAGCTTGCCGATGGGTGCGCCGTGGTGGGCGGCCAGCGACGCGGCAATCACGGCCAGGTCGGCCGACAGTTCCTGCGGCGTGCCATAGGGCGCGGCCGCCACGGTGCTGCGGCGGGCCAGGTCCTGGCCGGTCAGTCCTTGGGCGGTGGCGGCCAGGCGGGCGTAGACGCCGACCAGCGCGCGGCGGTAGGGTTCGTCGCTGCGGTGGGGGGAATCGTCGCCGCTGCTGTCGGCCAGCGCCAGCAGTTCGGGGTTGGCCGAGATCAGCAGGGTGGTGATCGACAGTTCCGCACCCAGCGCATGGACCTCTTGCAGATAGTGTTCAAACAGCACCGTGGCCTGGCGCAGCAGCGCGCGTTCCAGCGTGCTGGCGTCGACATTCGGATTGCCGTCGCGGTCGCCGCCGATCCAGCTGCCCATGCGCAGGAAGGGTTCCAGCGGCGGCGGCGGCGCGGCAAACGGCTTGGCGGGTTCGCGATTCAGCAGCCGGGACAGGTCGGCGTACACGCGCGGGATGACTTGCAGGAAGGTGCTGCGGTAGTACGACAGCGCGTTCTCGATCTCGTCGGCCACGGTCAGGCGCGTGTAGCGCAGCATGCGGGTCTGCCACAAGGTCGCGACGCGGCCGAGCAGGGCGGCGTCCAGTTGCGCCAGTTCTTCCGGCGTCAGCGGGCCGTCGCGCAGAGTCAGCGCCGATGCGATTTCGCGGTGTACGTCCAGCGTGCTTTTGCGCTGCACTTCGGTGGGGTGCGCAGTCAATACCGGCACCACGCAGGCATCGGCCAGAAACCGGCGGATGCGGGCCGCGCCCACGCCGTGCTTGCCCAGCGCCTGCACCGCGTCGCGCAGGCTGCCGCGCGCGGCGGTCTCGTCGGCCAGGGCCCGGGCGCGCTGGCGGCGGTTCTGGTCGCGGTCTTCGGCAATGTTGGCCAGGTGCAGGAAGTAGCTGAAGGCGCGGGCCACCGAGTTGGGGTCGTTGCCCTGCAAACGCTTGACGCGCTGCTCCAGCAGTTTGCTGTCGGCGTCGTTGCCTTCGCGGCGGAACTTCACTGCCGTGCGGCGCAGGGTCTCGATGGTGTCGAAGACGCGCTTGCCTTCGCATTCCTCGATGACCGTTCCTAACAGGCGGCCTAACAGCCGGATATCGTGACGCAAGGGTTCTGCTGAATCGGACTGCGGGCGGATGGCATTCATCGGGCGAGGGATCCGTCTGGCGGCTGGAGGAAGGAAAGGGCGAAGGAAACGGGGGTGCTGAGAACGACCGGATAGAAAACGGATCTGATTTTACGCAGGCTTGCTTACGGGAAAGGCTTGGCGGCTGCGTTAAAGTTCGCCTATTCCCTTCGTCTTTCCACAAGCCCCCTTTATGCAAAACCATCAACGCCGCGCACTTGTCCTATTTTCGGGCGGCCAGGACTCCACGACTTGCCTGGCCTGGGCGCTGGACCGCTATGCCCATGTGGAAACGGTGGCTTTCGATTACGGTCAGCGTCACCGCATTGAACTGGATGCCCGGCTGAACGTGCTGCGCGACATCCGCGCGAATTTTCCGCAATGGGCGGCGCGGCTGGGTGAGGATCACCTGTTGGATCTGAAGGTGTTGGGCCAGGTGGGCGATACCGCGATGACCAGCGACCGCGCGATCGAGATGCAGGCCAATGGCCTGCCCAATACGTTCGTGCCGGGCCGCAATCTGCTATTCCTGACGCTGGCGGCCGCGCTGGGCTATCGACGTCAGCTGGATGTGCTGGTCGGCGGCATGTGCGAGACGGATTTCTCGGGCTATCCCGATTGCCGTGATGACACCATCAAGGCGCAGCAGGTGGCGCTGGGCCTGGGCCTGGGAAGCCGCGTCACGATCGAGACCCCGCTGATGTGGATCGACAAATCCGAGACCTGGGCGCTTGCCCAAACACTGGGTGGCGACGCGCTGGTCGAGACCATCGTCGAAGAAAGCCATACGTGCTATCTGGGCGAACGCGGCGCGCGCCACGGTTGGGGCTACGGCTGCGGTACCTGCCCGGCCTGCGAATTGCGCCGGGCGGGTTGGGAAAAGTGGACCGCCGCCAAGGCCTGATGCTGCTGGGTCATCACGCGATGTGAACCCATGTTGACGAGTATCGCCATGTTTCACGGGTCGATGAGTTTTATATTGATATATTGAATAATATTCATATTAATATGAATATTATTCAATAAGGGCGGACTTAATGTCGCCCTTTTCGTATTAAGCCCCCCTTTATTTGCGACTCTGTCCAGAGTATGGAAATGCGTCCACACATTTCGATACCGTTCGATGGAACGGCATTATCCAATCAGGGCTTAATCATCATGAATCGGTCGAGGGTTATTCTCGTTTTCGACAACGAGTTTGCAAAACGGGGTATTTCCAATTCCCTGGAGCAAATCGGTTTTATCTTGCACCCCATCTCGCTCCAGGATGCGGCGTTTGCGGCCCGTCTGTCCGGTGAAATCCTGGCGCATTTGTGCCTGCCGCGCGACATGGACATCACCATTGGCCAACTGCGCGCGAGTTTCTTGACCTCCACGATTATCGCGATACGCGATATTGACAGCCCCGCCGTGCGGATCAATGCGCTGCTGGCAGGCGCCGACAGTTGCTATGGCGCCGCCATCAGCTACAGCGAGGTGGCCGCCGCCATCCAGTCCGCGCAGCGCAAGCACACCCTTTCCTATACGCCTGCCGGTCTCGCCGCACGCAGGTCGGACCTGGTTGCGGGACCGGCCGCGGTCAGTACCGTGCCACCAGAAAAAGCCTGGCGGCTGGGGGACAACGAATGGACGCTGATTTCGCCGGCGGGCATTGTCGTCAGCCTGACTCCCATGGAAAAGGCGGTCCTGAAAGCCATGCGCGTGCATCCCGAGAAAATGGTAGGGCGAGGTGATTTCACGATCGATAGCGCGGACATGGCCGGCAATGGCCGGTCGCTTGATCTCATCGTCAGCCGTCTCAAGCGCAAGGGCAACACCGTGGGAGCAAGCATCCCCATACGAAGTATGCGGGGCAAGGGATACTCGTTCTCGGGCGAGCTGCGTTTGGACGGCGCGCGCGAAGATGTCCCTGCGCCTACGGCTGTCCGACTGCCTGTGCGCAAGGCCGACGAGCCGCGATATCCGTTGCTGACGGCGATCCAGGACGATCGGCTGCACTTTCTCTATCAGCCTATCGTCACGGCGCAAACCCAGGAGATCGCTTGTGCCGAAGCGACGCTTGGGTGGAAAGATGCCGACGACATGGACGTGGATGTCGAAGGCCTGTTGCGGGACGCATGCGCGTCAGAGGCCGCGCATGCGCTGGTGGGCTGGGGGCTGCGGACCATCTCCGCCGATCAGGCCCGCTGGCGGCAGGCCGGAGCCGGATCCGGCACGGTCGTCAATATCAATGTCTCTCCCCAGAGCTTTGCTCGGCGGGATGTCGTGGACGCGATCCTGCTCGGGGTGTTCTCAAATGGCCTTTCGCCTCGTGACCTGCGTCTGGAAATCACCGAAGAGACCACTTCCCATGCGGGCTCCGCCGATGTGCGCGCCATTCTGAAGGAGTTCACGAGCCTGGGGGTCCAGGTGTGGCTGGATGACTTTGGCAAGGGCTACAACAACCTGGAATGGATATCGACGCTGCCGCTGGCTGGCCTGAAGCTGGAAAAAACCATTGTCTGGAACGCCGCGCGGTATCCAGATTCCCATAAGGTGCTGCGGTCCATCTGCCAATTGGCGAAGGATCTTGGCATTACGACCGTGGCTGAGGGCATCGAGACGGATGCGCACTATCAGGCCGCGTTGGATGCCGGGTGTGAACTGATGCAGGGCTTCCTGTTCTTCAAGCCGTCGTCCAGCGACGAATTCGCCCGCGCATTGGCCGGGCAGCGCGCGCACTACGCCGCAGTCATGCCCGAACTCGGGCAATAAAGCGCCACCGCAGCGCGAATGCCGCCGCCATGATGGCCGCGGCCAATCCCGCAGACATCGCCATCGCGCCACGCGCGCTATGTTGTTCGATCACATACGCATACGCCACGGGCGCCGTGGCGGTCAGCAGGAAGCTGGGGATCAGCAGCGCGCCAACCAGGGTTCCGTAGCTGCGGAAATCGAACAGGGCCAACGGCAGCGTGCCGCGCGTGATGGTCATCAGGCCGTTGCAGGCGCCGTAGAGCAGGGCGTACGCGGCGGTGGCGTACAGGTTGCCTTGGGACAGCAAGGCCAGCAGGAAACATAGCGGGAACAGGACGCTGACCGCCAGCGTCAGCGTCAACGGGTGCAGCCTGGAGCCCAGTCCGACATCAGCCACGCGGGCGGCGAATTGGCCAACGCCCCACAAGGCGGCGACGCTGACGGCCGTGGCGCTGGCCAGCCCCAAGCCGGATAGCAGCGAGATCAGATGGGCGGCGTTGCCGGCCGCCAGAAAGTTGGTCAGCATCGCGATGACCGCGTACAGCGCGCCGGCCAGGCGGCGTTCATTGAGGGTGCGGGTCAGGCCGGTTGCGTGATTGCCAGTGGCCGTGGCGGGGGCCGAGTAGCGTTGGCGGGGTAGCGCCAGGTACAGCGGCAGCGTGGCCAGCGCCAGCGCGGCGTAGACCAGCACCGCGCCGCGCCAGCCCAGCCATGCGGACAGCGCATGGCCGACGGGCCACATCACGGTCGACGCCAGGCCGCCAAACAGCGTGATCTGCGACATGGGGCGGCGCGCGGCGGGGCCGGCGGCGCGGGCAAGGGATGCGAAGGCGGCGTCGTACAGGCACAGCCGCATCCCGACACCCAGTAGCAGCCAGGCCAGGAAATACAGGGGAACGGCGTGCGCGGCGGCCAAGAGGGCGCAGCCGGACGCGGCAATCAAGGCGCCCAGAGGCATGACGCGGTGCCCGCCCCAGCGGTCGACGGCCATGCCGGCCAGCGGTGACACCAGCGCCATGGTCACGATGGCGGCGGAAAAGCCGCCATAGACCGTGGCGGCGTTCCAGCCCAGGTCGGACGCCATGGCCGGGCCGAGCGCACCGATCAGATAGAACGTCACGCCCCAGCCGACCAGTTGGGTCAGGCCCAGGCAGACGATGGCGCGTGGACGGATCACGGCCGTTCTGGCGGTGTGGTGTCGCTCTGGCCCAGTGCGCGCTGCATCAGCACGGTGTCGCGCCATTCACCATGCTTATGGCCGACGGATCGCAATGTGCCGACGGGGTGAAAGCCCTGGCTGGCGTGCAAGGCCAGGGACGCGGCGTTGCGGCTGTCGCCAACCACCGCCAGCATCTGGCGCCAACCGGCAGCGGTGCAGCGTTCAATCAATGCCGCCAGCAGCATGCCGCCAATGCCCAGACCGGATCGGCCCGCCTTCACGTACACCGAATCCTCCACCGTGTGACGATAGGCCGGACGCGGGCGGTAGGGCGTGACATAGGCGTAGCCCACGACTTCACCGTTGATCTCCGCCACCAGGTAGGGCATCTCTTTTTCCAGAACGGCGGCGCGTCGCTGGCGCATGTCGGCGATCGAGGGCGGCTCCAGTTCAAACGAGGCGGTGCCGTGTTCGACGTGGTGCGCATAGAGGGTCTTGATGGCGGGCAAGTCGGCTTCCGCGCTGTCGCGGATCAGGACGGTTGGGGTGTGGGGCGACATGGAATGGCGGGTGGGTAAAAGGAAAGAAAGCGGGCAGGGAAAGCACGGGGAAAACCTGACGTCAGTGTGGCGCAAGGCGGTGCATTAATAAAGCTTTGGTTTATTATGATTTTCATAAGTAAAACTTTGGATTGGTGTGATGCGAGGCCTGAACCTGGATCACTTGCGGACCTTTGCCCAGGTGGTTGAATTGGGCAGTTTTTCCGCTGCCGCCGAACGGGGCGGCGTGACGCAGCCCGCCGTCAGCCTGCAAATCCGTCAGCTGGAACGGCGCTTTGGTCTGAAACTGGTCGAGCGCATCGGCCGCCGCGCCGGGCCGACCGCGGCGGGGCTGGAATTGCTGACCCATATCCGCGTCATTGACGCCGCGTTGGCGCAGGCCGAGCAGGCGATGACCGCGCACGTATCTCAGGTGTCTGGCCGGATTCGGCTGGGTACCGGCGCCACCGCCTGCACCTATTTGCTGCCGCCGCTATTGGCCGACCTGCGCCGGCGCTTTCCCGCCTTGGATATCGTGGCCAGCACCGGCAATACCTCCGACATGCTGCGTGGGCTGGAGAACAACACCTTGGACATGGCGCTGGTCACCCTGCCGGCGCCGGGCCGCATGTTCCAGGTCAGCCCGGTCATGGAAGACGAATTCGTGGCCATCTTTCCTGCCCGCGATCCGGCCTTCATTCCCGACACGGTTTCGCCGCAATCGCTGGCGCGGCTGCCATTGGTGCTGTTTGAGCCCGGCGCCCGCACGCGCCGGCTTGTGGACGATTGGTTTGAAGCCGCGGGCGTGGCGGTCAAGCCCGTCATGGAACTGGGCAGCACCGAAGCCATGAAGGAAATCGTTGCGGCTGGCCTCGGTTGCGCGGTGCTGCCCCGGCTGGCCGTGACCGGCGCTGGCCAGCGTGCCGCGCTGGCCGTGCGTTCGCTGACACCGCGCCTGTCGCGCGACCTGGCCATTGTGCTGCGCCGGGACAAAACGCTTAGCCGGGGGCTGCGTCACCTGCAAGACGCGCTGCTGGCCCTGCGCCCATGACCGCACGCGCGGCCGCCTGGATATGAACCCTGGAAGAACCGACATGCCTGCTGCCAACGCCGCCGCCCCATCGCGGTCTCCCACGGATCTGGACCTGTTCCCGTACGAGTCCTCTCGGCCGCCGGTTGCCGGGCTGGCCGTGGATTACGAAGACGGCCACCGCGTGCGGCGGCACCGGCATCGGCGTGGGCAATTGCTCTACGCGATATCGGGCGTGATGGTGGTGGACACCGACGCGGGTATTTGGGTCGTGCCGCCCACGCGCGGCGTCTGGGTGCCCGCTTGGGTGCCTCATGGCATCCGCATGAGCGGCGAGCCGCGCATGCGCACTGTTTTCGTCGAACCGGGCGCGGCGGCCCACTTACCCGGACAGTGCTGCGTGCTGTCGATTTCCCCGCTGCTGCGAGAACTGATGGTGGCTGCCGCCGACGTGCCGTTGGACTGGGCGCCCGACACGCGCGACGGTAGGCTGATGATGCTGTTGCTGGACGAATTGCACCAGGAACCGGTGCTGCCGCTGCACTTGCCGCAACCGTCCGAACCGCGCCTGGCGCGCATTTGCCGCGCCATCGTGCGCCATCCCGAACGGCAGGCGGGGGCGGCGGATTGGGCTCGGGAACTGGGGGTGGACCCTAAAACGGTGCACCGCCTGTTCCTGCGCCATACCGGCATGACATTCGGCCGCTGGCGCCAGCAGGCACGCCTGTTGGCCGCCATGGAGCGGCTGGCGCGCGGCGCGCGGGTGCTGGATGTGGCGCTGGACCTGGGATACGACAGTCCCAGCGCGTTCGCGGCCATGTTTCGCCGCGCCGTCGGCGAGTCACCCAGCGCGTTTGCGGCCCGTCGTGGCGCGTCCGCCTGATGGCCACGAACCGTCCCACGGGCCGCCGCCGGGCTGCGTCGTCCCGATCCAGCGTATTATTTACCGTTTTGCCGCCACGCTAACAGCACTCGAGACAAATCATGCCGCACTACCGTTCCCGCACATCGACCCACGGCCGTAACATGGCCGGCGCCCGCGCCCTGTGGCGCGCCACCGGCATGAAGGACGGAGACTTCGGCAAGCCGATCATCGCGGTCGTGAACTCGTTCACGCAGTTCGTGCCGGGCCACGTGCACCTGCGTGACCTGGGCGCGCTGGTCGCCAAGGAAATCGAAGCTGCGGGCGGCGTTGCCAAGGAATTCAATACGATCGCCGTCGATGACGGTATCGCCATGGGCCACGGCGGCATGCTGTATTCGCTGCCGTCGCGTGAACTGATCGCCGACTCGGTCGAATACATGGTGAACGCGCATTGCGCCGACGCCATGGTCTGCATCTCGAACTGCGACAAGATCACCCCGGGGATGCTGATGGCCGCCATGCGCCTGAACATCCCGGTCGTGTTCGTGTCCGGCGGCCCGATGGAAGCGGGCAAGGTCAAGTCGCCGGTGGATGGCAAGGTCATCGCCAAGATCGACTTGATCGACGCCATGATCAAGGCCGCCGACCCGAAGGTGTCGGACGCGGAAGTCGCCGAAGTGGAACGTAGCGCGTGCCCGACGTGCGGCTCCTGTTCCGGCATGTTCACGGCCAATTCCATGAACTGTCTGACCGAAGCCATTGGCCTGGCGCTGCCGGGCAACGGCACCATCGTGGCCACGCATGCCTGGCGCAAGGGCTTGTTCGAGCAGGCCGGCCGTCTGGTCGTGGACCTGTGCCGCCGCTACTACGTGGAAGAAGACGAATCGGTCCTGCCGCGCAACATCGCCACCAAGAGCGCATTCCAGAACGCCATGGCGCTGGATGTGGCCATGGGCGGTTCGACCAACACCGTGCTGCATTTGCTGGCGGCAGCGCAGGAAGCGGGCGTGGACTTCACCATGGCCGACATCGACCGCATTTCGCGCAAGGTGCCGTGCCTGTGCAAGGCGGCGCCTGCCACGGACAAATACCACATCGAAGACGTGCACCGCGCAGGCGGCATCCTGGGCATCCTGGGTGAGCTGGCGCGGGCGGACCTGCTGGATCTGTCTTGCGGCAACGTGCATAGCGGCACGCTGGGCAATGCGATCCAGAAATGGGACGTGGCCGGCGACGCAAGCGAAGAAGCGCGCAAGTTCTATCGCGCGGCGCCTGGCGGCATCCCGACCACGGTGGCATTCAGCCAGGACGCGACGTTCCTGACGCTGGATACGGATCGCCAGACGGGCTGCATCCGCAGCAAGGAAAGCGCGTATTCCAAGGACGGCGGCCTGGCCGTGCTGTACGGCAACCTGGCCGAGAAGGGTTGCATCGTCAAGACGGCAGGCGTGGACGAGTCGCAATGGGTCTTCACGGGCCGTGCGCGCGTGTTTGAAAGCCAGGACGACGCGGTGGAAGGCATTCTGGGCGACAAGATCGTGGCGGGCGATGTGGTGGTGATCCGCTATGAAGGCCCGAAGGGCGGCCCGGGCATGCAGGAAATGCTGTATCCCACGTCGTACTTGAAGTCCAAGGGCCTGGGCAAGACTTGCGCACTGTTCACGGATGGCCGTTTTTCGGGCGGCTCGTCGGGGCTGGTGATCGGGCATGCGTCGCCGGAAGCGGCGGAAGGCGGCACGATCGGCCTGGTGGAAGAAGGTGACGTGATCGAAATCGATATTCCGAACCGGAAGATGCATCTGGCCGTTTCCGACGAGGAACTGGCGCGTCGCCGTGCAGCGATGGATGCGCGGGCGGATGGTTGGGAGCCGGTGGGGCGCGAGCGCGTGGTGTCCTTGGCGTTGCAGGCTTATGCCGCCTTGGCGACGTCGGCGGATCGCGGTGCGGTGCGGGATCTGTCGCAGTTGAAGCAGAAGGGCAAGCGGTGATTGCTGTATTGCCTTGATTAAAAAGCGGCGCTTGATGCGCCGCTTTTTTTTTGCGCGGTGTGGCGGGCTCTGTTGGTGAGTTTTGTGGTGGGTGGAGACTTCGTAGGTCGCCCGTCGGTGGGGTCGGGCTGATGGCGCGCGCCCACGATTGCGGTCCGGAGCCTTCGCTCCGGACTGCCCCGTCGTCATCCTCGTCCGCCTTCGGCTCCCTTCGGATTCCCTCGGGCGCATCAAGGTTGCGCGCCATCAGCCCGACCCCACCGACGGGCTGGCGCTGTCTTGGTTTGCGCGCTGCAAGGTCGTGCTTGCTGACGAGATTTGCGTGGCCCGCCTCATGCGGCCGCGCGGGCGGCCACATTCGGCATCCGCATCCGCGGGGCGTGGTGCGGTGGTCGCTTGCGCGCTGGTGGGGAGTGTTTTTCGCGTTGTGCGCCGCGCAGCCGCCTCGTCCGCAAGATGCTGTGGAAGTCCTCAAAGGCCGCGCGCGCCGTGCGTCTCACGAACCAACACTGCGCCGATCATGGAAACCCCGATAAAATTCCTGGATCCCGCCAGGAGCCCCCATGTCCCTTAATTCTGAAGCGTTGCGCCTGTTCCTTGGCGTCGTCGATGCCGGCTCCATGAGCGCCGCTGCCGAGATGCTCGGACAGACCGCGTCAGGCGTCAGTCGAGGCCTGTCGCGGCTTGAGGACGAGTTGGGCGTCATCCTCTTGAACCGCACCACGCGCCGGATGGAGTTGACCGAGGAGGGGGCGCATTTTCTTCCCAAGGCCCGCCAGATCGTGGCGTCGCTGGAAGAGGCCGAGGAATGCATGCGGATGGTGCATCAGCGGCCGGCGGGCCGGTTGCGGGTGGATGCGTCGGTGCCCGTGATGCTGCATTGCGTGGTGCCGCACGTGGGCGAGTTCCGGCGCGAGTATCCAGAGATCACGCTGGAGCTGACCAGCAACGACCGCATCGTGGATTTGATGGAGCACCGCACGGATGTCGCGATCCGCATGGGACCGTTGACGGATTCCACGTTGCACGCACGATCGCTGCGGCCGTCACCGCGTTGGATGATGGCCAGTCCTGAGTACATCGCGCGGCGCGGGGCGCCGCAGACGGTGGAGGATCTGGCGGGGCATGAAGTGCTGGGCTTCACGCAGCCCGAGAGCCTGAACGTATGGCCGCTGAAGCATGCCGGCGGGTCCAGCTATCTGGCGACGCCGACGCTAGCTACGTCCAGCGGAGAAACGCAGCGGCAACTGGCGCTGCGGGGCGTGGGCATTGCTTGTCTGTCGGACTTCGTGGTGCGTGAGGATATTGCCGCGGGGCGGCTGGTGAAGGTGATGGAAGGCGTGTACAGCGACCATTTGCAACCCATGCACGCGGTGTATCACCGGAATACGCAATTGTCGCGGCGGATTGCGTGCTTTCTGGATTTCTTCGCGGGGCGGGTGTAGGGCTGGGGTGATGGGGGGCTGTGAAGGGCTGCGGTGATGGGCTGCGGTGATGGGTTGCGCGTGGGATGTCGGGGTTTTTTTGTCGGGCGTTTTGCGCTTCACCCATCCTACAATGCCCCGCGCCATTGCCCGCATGCGGCGATGATGCATTTGGCACCGTAGCACCGTAGGATGGGTGAAGCGCGAGAAATTGCGCGCCTGGGCGCAATCGCCCAACGCGCGCAACCCATCACGCCTAAAGCACGCACCATCACGCCTAAAGCACGCACCCATCACGCCACAAGCACACACCCATCACGCCACAAGCACACACCCCATCACGCCTCAAGCGTGCAACGCTCTTCCAAACGCTGACAACACCGATTCGTGCAGCGTTTCCGACAAGGTGGGATGCGCGAACACGGTGTGCATCAGATCTTCCTCGGTGGTTTCCAATGATGCTGCCACGCCATATCCCGTGATCAGCTCGGACGCCTCGGGATGGATGATGTGCGCACCCAGCAATTCGCCGGACTTGGCATCGAACACGGTCTTGACCAGACCCTGATCCTCACCCATCGCAATCGCCTTGCCGTTGCCGGCGAAGGTGAATTTTCCGACACGTATTTCGCCGCCCGACTGCGTGACGTGTTCGCGCGCGCGGGCTTCGGTCATGCCGATGCTGGCGACTTGCGGATACGAGTAGGTGCAGGCGGGAATGCGCAGCGGGTCGATGGCGTGGGTGGGCAGGCCCGCGATGGCCTCCACGCACAACACGCCTTCGTGGCTGGCCTTGTGGGCTAGCCACGGGGCGCCGGCCACGTCGCCAATGGCGTAAACGCCGGGTTCGCCGGTGCGGCACTGAGCGTCGGTGACGATGTGGGTCTTCTCGACCTTGATGCGGGTTTTCTCCAGGCCCAGGCCCTCCACATTGCCCACGATGCCGGCGGCGACGATCACGCGGTCGACGTCCAGTTCGGTCTTCTTGCCTTGCTGGTCCAGCGTTACCTTGATGCCCGTGGCGGTTGGGGACGACGCCGTGACGGCGCATTGCGTCAGGACGCGGATGCCTTGTTTCTCGAACGCCTTGCGCGCCAGCTGCGAGATCTCGGCGTCTTCCTGCGGCAGGATTTCCGGAGTCATGTCGATCAGCGTGACATCCGACCCAATCGCCCGATAGAAGCTGGCGAACTCCGCGCCGATCGCGCCTGCGCCCACCACCAGCAACGACTTCGGGATCTCGGCGGGGGCCAGGGCCTGGCGGTATGCCCAGATGCGTTCGCCCACCGGCAAGGCCGGCAGATCACGCGCGCGCGCGCCGGTGGCCAGGATGATGTGCTTGGCCGACAGGGTGGTGCCGTTGTCCAGCGCCAGCTTGCCCGACCCCGCCAGTGTGGCGCTGGCGGCGAACACGGTCACGCCGTTCTTCTTCATTAGATGCGCCACGCCTTGGCCCAGGCGCCCGGCCACCTTGCGGGACCGCGCCACCATGGCGGCCAGGTCGGGACGGGCCTCGCCCGCACCCGTCACGCCGTAGTGCGTGGCCTCGCGGCAGGCGCGCAGCACGGTCGCGCTGTGCAGCAGCGCCTTGGTGGGAATGCAGCCCCAGTTCAGGCAGATGCCGCCCAGTTCGGCGCGTTCCACCAGCGCGACCGACATGCCTAGTTGCGTGGCACGAATGGCAGCGACGTAGCCGCCGGGGCCGCCGCCGACGACGATCAGGTCAAACACGGATTTCGTCATCGTGGGACTCACAACAGGATGCGCACAGGGTTTTCGATCAGCGTGCGAAAGGCGGCCAGCCAGCGCGCGCCCACAGCGCCATCGACCGCGCGGTGGTCGGCCGACAGTGTGACCGTCATGACGGTGGCGGCGGTGATGTCGCCGTTCTCGCCCACCACGGGCCGGCGTTCGGCCGCGCCCACGGCCAGAATGGCGGCCTGCGGCGGATTGATGATCGCGGCAAATTGGCTGATGCCGTACATGCCCAGGTTGCTGACCGTCAGAGAACCCCCGGTGAATTCCTCGGGTTTCAAGCGGTTGATCTTGGCGCGTCCCGCCAGTTCGACGATTTCGCTCGCAATGGCGGATAGCGGCTTCACGTCCGCGCCGCGCACGATGGGCGTGACCAGGCCGCCGTCGGTCGCAACGGCCACCGAGATATCGGCGCCCGCGTGAAACTCGATGGCATCTTCATGCCAGCTGACATTTACTTCGGGCACTTCACGCAGCGCCAGCGCGGCGGCGCGCACGATGAAATCATTGACCGACAGTTTCACCGCGCCACCGTGATTGGCCTGCGCGCGCAGAGCCAGCAGCGCGTCCATCCGGCAATCCACGGACAAGTAGAAGTGCGGCACGTGCTGCTTGCTTTCGGTCAGGCGGCGGGCGATGGCGCGGCGCATGCCGGTATGCGGCACGCGACGGGCCGCGGGGCGGCCAGCCAACGGCGCCGCTGCGGCGACGGCGGGTGCGCGGTCCCGCGCGGCTTCGACGTCGCGGCGCACGATGCGGCCATGCGGGCCAGTGCCCGTCACGCCCAGCAGGTCCACATGCCATTGCGCGGCCAGGCGACGGGCCAACGGGCTGGCGAACAGGCGGCCACCGTCAGGGGCGGCCGCGGGCTTGGCAGCGGCCGGCGTGGCGTCGGTGGCGGCCACGGGCTTGGCAGCGGCTGGCGTGACGTCGGTGGTGGCTGTGGCGGTAGCGGGAGCCGTGGCGGAAATCGGTGCGGCAGGTGCGGCCGCGCCGGCATGCTCAGCCAGCGCACGATCGATCGCTGATGCATCGTCGCCTTCGGCCAGCAGCGCGCCGATCACGGTATTGATCGGTACCGATGCGGCGCCGGCCTGCACCACGATACGACCCAGCACGCCCGCATGTTCGGCGTTGATCTCGACGATGGCTTTTTCGGTTTCGATTTCAGCCAGGGCATCGCCGACGGCAACCGTGTCGCCTTCTTTCTTGAGCCACTGGTGCAGGTTGCCGCCGGACGTATCGGCAGCAACGGAGGGGAGCTTGATAAGGTGTGCCACGATGTTCTTCCTAGTTTGCGGCGACGGACAGATCGGGCCGGTAGGCGGCGGGGTCGTCGTACTCGACCAGTTCCAGCACATTGCCTTCCGGATCGCGGAAGAAGGCCAGCCAGGTGCCGGGGCGGACTTCCATTGGTGCGGGCGCGCTGTCGAACACGACGCCCTTGGATTGCAGGTCCTGCACCACGCTGGCCAGATCGCGCACGATGAAGGTCAGGTAGGTGGTGCCCTGGCGGTCCAGGATCGTCGTGCCGCGCACGGCGGCCTCGGGCGCCACGCTGGGCTGCAACAGCTTGATGCGTTCACCGTAAGACGTTTGCAGCCGCGCGACGTCGTAGCCGTGAGTCGTCAGGCCGGTGGCTCGCGCCTTGTCGGCAGGGACGCTGACACGGTTGACGAGCGTCAGGCCCACCACGTCCGTATAGAACGCCAGCAGTGCGTCCAGATTCTTGCAGCACAGGCCGACTTCCATCGGCACGGTCATGGATAGCGCGCTCATGCCTGTTCTCCCAGATCGGCCAGCACGTCGGCCAGCCCTGCCAGCACTTCCTCGGTATCGGCGAACGCCGCCCGTTCCAGTACCTTGGAGATGCTGGGCGATGCCTCGCCGCCCGTCACGCGCTTGATCGGCTGATCCAGCCAATCGAAGTAGCGGCGTTGGATCTCGTCGGCCAGCATGGCGCCGTAGGACGTGCCGCGCGCGCCTTGCTCCACGATCAGCACGTTATTGGTTTTCTGGATGCTGGCGCCGATGGTGTCCCAGTCCAGGCTGGCGCGGTCCAGCGTGCGCAAGTCGATCACTTCGGCGTCCACGCCGGCTTGCTCGGCGGCCTTCAGCGCGCGGCTGACCATCGACAGGTAGGTCAGGATGGTGACCTTGCTGCCTTCGCGGCGCACGCGGGCGCGGCCGAACGGGATGGCGTAGTCCAGGTCGTCGACGGGGACTTCACCGGACGAGGCATACAGATCCACGTGTTCGATGACCAGCACCGGGTCCTTCGAGGCCAGCGCGGTGTTCATCAGGCCAACGTACTCATACGGCGTGGACGGCGCCACGATGCGCCAGCCGGGCGCGGTGGCGAAGATGCCGGCCGGGTCCATCGAGTGCTGCGAGCCGTAGCCCGTGCCCATCGCGATCTTGGTGCGCAGCACGAAGGGCACATCGATGTCGCCGCCGAACATGTGGCGTGCCTTGCCGATCTGGTTGAAGATCTGATCGGCCGCGACCCACATGAAATCCGGGTACATGAATTCGACGATGGGCTTGTAGCGCCCATCCATGGCCAGACCGCCGCCCAGGCCAGCAAAGGCATTTTCAGAGATCGGGGTGCCCAGCACGCGGTCGGGGTATTTGTCCTTCAGGCCGCGCGTGGCGCCGTTGGTGCCGCCCTTCAGGCGGTGGACGTCTTCGCCCAGCACGACGACGCCGCCATCGGTTTCCATGCGCCGGTCCAGCACGTCAGCCACGGCGTCGACGAATTTGCGTTCGACACGGGCGCCCGTGTAGTCGGCGGCGTCCTGGTAGCGCAGGCCGGCCAGTTCGGCGCCATCGCTGCGCAAGCCCACGTCGCGGAAGTCGGGGCTGGGCCACAGGTCGGCGCGCACGCGGCGGCGGCCGCCGTCGGCGGCTTCGGTCAGACGGCCGCAGACGTCCTTCATCACGTCTTTGCAGCGCTGGCGCAGCGCATCCACTTCGGCTTGTGTGATCAATTGGCGGCCGACCATTTCGGTGGCGATCTTGTCCAGCGGATCGCGGCGGCGCCACTGCGCTTCCTCGTCCTTCGTGCGGTAGCCGAAGGCGCTGCCGGGGAAGGGGCCGTTCTGGTGGAAGAAGCGGTACACGTCCACTTCCACGATGGTCGGGCCATTGCCCGCGCGCATGTGCGCCACCGCTTCGGACATGGCCAGGTGAACGGCCAGCGGGTCCATGCCGTCGACTTTCCACGACGGAATATTGAATGCCAGGCCGCGTGCGGACAGGCGCGGTTCCGCGGTGGATTCTTCCACCGTGGTCGACACGGCGTAGCGGTTGTTTTCGATGAAGAAGCACAGCGGCGTCTTCCATGCGGCGGTCAGGTTCATCGTTTCCAGCACGGAACCGATGTTCACCGCGCCGTCGCCGAAATAGGTCACGGCCACGCGGTCGGTGCCGGCGTGCTTGTGCGCCCAGCCCGCGCCCGCGGCCAGCGGCACGCCGCCGCCCACGATGGCGTTGGTGCCCAGTGCGCCAGCTTCCAGCCAACGCAGGTGCATGCTGCCCCCACGGCCACGGCAATAGCCTTGGGCCAGGCCCATGATTTCGGCCAGGGTCTTTTGCAGGACGTCGTCGATGGCAGGCGTCAGCGGGTTGCGCGGGTCCAGACCCAGCGGGGCGACATGCTGCAATGCCTTGGCCAGGAACTGGTGGTGGCCGCGGTGCGAGCCGTTGATCTGGTCGCCCGCGCCCAGCGCCAGCACCGAACCGACGGCGCCGCCTTCCTGGCCCACCGACGAGTGCGCGGGGCCGTGCACCAGGCCTTCGGCGGCCAGGTCCAGCACGGCCTCTTCAAAGGCGCGGATCCAGTGCAGCTGGGTCAGCATGGTGCCGAGCAGGGCGGGGTCCGCCTGCTGCCAGTCCTTTGCGTCGACCGTCAGTTGCCGCCAAGGCGCTTGGGGCTCAAGCGATTGGTAGGTGGCCATGAGTGAATCTCCAGAATGTTTTTAAGCGTCGGTGCGGTTAGAGGTAGCTGTAGCGGCTCCAGCCGCCGTCTGCCACCAGGGTGTGTCCGGTGATGTAGGCGGCCTGGCGTGACGCCAGGAAAACCGCCAGGTCGGCCATTTCGGCCGGCTGCGCCATGCGGCGCAGCGGAGTGCGTTGTTTCAAGCGTTCGGGGTCCAGCCGGCCGCGTGCGGCCAGGTCGCGCACCAGATCGGTTTCGACATAGCCGGGCGCCAGCGCGTTGACGCGCACGCCCATCGGGCCCCACTCCACGGCCAGCGTTTCGGTCAGCAGCACCACCGCGCCTTTGGTCGCGCAGTAGGCGGCGCGATCGGGCGCGGCCACCACGCCGTACATGGAGGCCAGGTTGATGATGCTGCCCGTGCCTGCCGGCACCATGCGGCGGCCGGCGGCCTGCGCGCACAGGAAGACGCCGGTCAGATTGATGTCCACCGCGCGGCGCCATTCGTCGACGGTGACTTCCAGCGTGGGCTTGTTGGCCGAGATGCCGGCGTTGTTGACCAGCACGTCGATGCGGCCCCAGGTTTGTTCGACCTGGGCGAACGCGCGTTCGACGGCTTCGGCATCGGTGACGGAGGCTTGCACCGCGATGGCCTCGCCGCCTGCGGCTTGCAGGCCTGCCACGGCCGCGTCCAATGCGGTGGCGTCCATGTCCAGCAGGGCGACGCGCGCGCCTTGGCGTACAAAGGCCTGCGCGCTGGAATAGCCGATGCCTTTGGCGCCGCCAGTGATGACGACGGTCTGGCCGCGCAGTTCAGCGTGAATGACTTCGGAAACGTTGTCCAAGAGAGGTGCCTATTGAGTAGTTGCGTGACGGCGGCGGTCAGACCGCCAGCCATTCCTGGACGACGTCCTGGCGCTCATGCAGCTGCGCGGGCGGTCCTTCAAACACGATGCGGCCATGACCCATGACGCTGACGCGGGTTGACACCTTCAATGCGATGGTCAGCTTCTGCTCCACCAGCACCACGGATACGCCGCGCTTGTGGATATCGCGAATGACGTCGGCGATCACTTCCACGATCTTCGGGGCCAGTCCTTCCGTGGGTTCGTCGATCAACATGACCTTGGGGTTGCCCAGCAACGAACGGCACATGGTCAGCATCTGCTGTTCGCCGCCCGACAGATTGCCGGCGCGCGTGTTGCTGCGTTCCTTCAGCCGGGGGAAGTAGTCGAACATCTGCGCCACGGTCCAGAAGGGCGCGTCGTCGCGTTTGGGCTGTTCGCCCATGCGCAGGTTTTCGTCCACCGTCAGGTTCGCGAAGACTTCGCGTTCTTCCGGCACGAAGCCCACGCCGGCACGTGCGATCTCGAAGGGGCGTTTGTTGGTGATGTCGCTGCCTTCAATGGCGATGCTGCCGCCGGTCACATCCACCAGGCCCATGATGCTCTTCATGGTGGTGGAGCGGCCCGCGCCGTTGCGGCCCAGCAGGCTGACGACTTCGCCGTGGCCGATGGTCAGGTCAATGCCGTGCAGGATGTGGCTCTTGCCGTAGTGCGCGTGCACGCCTTGCAGGCTGAGCAGGGGGGATTGCGCCGTCATACCGTTTCCTCTCCCAGATAGGCTTCCCGCACGCGGGCATCGCCGCGGATGTCCGCTGGCGTGCCGGTGGCCAGGATTTCGCCATAGACCAACACGCTGATGCGATCCGCCAGCGAGAACACCACCTGCATGTCGTGTTCCACGATCAGCAGGGTGCAGTCGCGCGTGACGTCCTTGATCAGTTCTACCGTGTAGTCGACTTCATGCTGGGACATGCCGGCCATCGGTTCGTCCAGCAAGATGACTTTCGGCCGCGAGGCCAGCGTCATGCCGATTTCCAGCGAACGTTGCTCGGAATAATTCAGGTCGCCCGCGGCCGTGTCCTGCTTGGCCGTCAGCCGCACTTTTTCCAGCAGGCGGTCCACGTCTTCGTTGACGGCGCGATTGCGCGCGATGGGGCGCCAGAAGTTGTAGACCAGACCGTGCATGCGCAGAACCGCCAGCCGCAGGTTTTCTCGCACCGACAGGCGCGGAAAGACGTTGGTGATCTGGAACGAACGCGCCAGCCCCAGTCGGTTGATGGCTTCAGGGGCCAGGCCGCCAATGGCGCGTGAACGGAGGCTGATGTCGCCTGAAGTCGGCGCGAACGAGCCCGACATCAGGTGGAACAGCGTGGACTTGCCCGCGCCGTTGGGGCCGATGACCGCATGCCGCTCGCCGGCTTCGATCGCCAGGTTCACGCCGCGGATGATCTGCGCGTCGCCAAAGGACTTGCGCACATCGGTCAGGGTCAGGATCTCGTGGCTCATTTTGCGGGCTCCAGCACAGGGGCGGCGTCATCGTCGTTGCGCCACAGGGCCAGGGCCCAGCGGCAGGCGGCCAGACCCACCACGAACAGCGCCAGCGGGATCAGCCACGTGGACAGCGCCAGCGGCGCCCAGTCCTGGCCGAAGAGGGGAATGGCGGGCCAGCCGGCCTCCGGGTTCATCGCCAGCAGCGCGCGGTAGTCACGGGCGAACATGCGTTGCAGCAGTTCCACCGTGAAGACGGTGGCTGCGGTCAGCAGCAGGCCGCCGGCCACCGATACAACGGCGCGCGGCAGCCAGTTGGCCAGGCCGCGTTCACGCAGCGATTTGGCGGCGCGCTGCACCAGGCCAACCAGGCCGTCCGGCACGAACAGCATCACCAGCACGAACAGAATGCCCTGGTAGAGCAACCATGACCGCGTGATGTCGGCGAGCGTCTGCGACAGAAAGGTCAGCACGGATGCGCCCAGCACGGGGCCCAGGAAGGCGTTGACCCCGCCGATATAGGCGAACAGCACGGCGTCGGTGGACAGCTTGACCTCGAACAGCACGTAGTTGCCGGCTTCGATGTTCAAGGCTTGCAGGCCGCCCGCGATACCCGCGAACATGGCCGACAACGCAAACACCATCGTCTTCAGCGCGTGCGGGCGGTAGCCCAGATAGCGCAGGCGGTTGGCGTTTTCGCGCAGGCCCAGCGTCAAGCGGCCCAGCGGCGTACGGGTCAGTCCGTACAAGGCGGCCAGCGAAATCAGCACCCAGGCCAGCACCAGGAAATACACCTCGATGTCGGAGCCGAAGGTGAAGCCCCAGGCCGGCATGCGCATGGCGGACACGCCGGCTTCGCCGCCGAAGACGCCTTTCAGGTGTGGCGCCAGTGCGTGCAGCAATTCCGCCAGCGCCAGCGTGATCATCGAAAAGTACACGCCCGAACGCATCGTGGCGAACCAACCGGCGATCAGGCCGAAGAGCAATCCGGCCACGCCGCCCGCCAGCGGCATCAGAGGCGTGGGCAGGAGGCCCGCGCCGCCTAGCGCGTTCATGGCGTGAATGGTGGCGAAGGTGCCCACGCCGAAGTACGCGGCATGGCCGAAGGACAGCATGCCGCCCTGGCCCGCCAGCAGGTTGAAGGCGCAGGCAAACAGCGCGGCAATCAACATCTGGACGGCGGCCACGAGCTGCCCAGGCGGCAACAACCAGGGCAGCGCGCACAAGATGCCCACGCAAAGGATCAACAACAAAGCGCCAGAGGCGATACGGGTAGGCGTCAGGCCTTGCGTCATGCTTGCTCTCCCTTCAGGCCCGACGGCTTGACCAGCAGCACCACCAGCATCAGCAGGAAGGGCAAGGTGGCGGCCAGGCTGGAAATCTTCACGGTCATCAGGCCGCCCACGCTTTCCGCCCATTCGCCCGCGCCGAACAGGCCGAACAAGGTGGCCAGGCTGGCGTCGATGCCCACGGAAAACGAACTGATCAGGCCGATCAGCAGCGACGCGATCATCGCGCCCGCCAGTGATCCCAGGCCGCCGACAACGACCACCACGAAGACCAGCACGCCCAGTTCCAGCGCCATGTTGGGGTTGGTCGTATAGAAGGCGCCCGCCACGGCGCCTGCCAGGCCGGCCATGGCCGCGCCCACGCCGAACACGCTCATGAAGACCAGCGGCACGTTGTGGCCCAAGGCCTCGGCCATGCGCGGCCGGTAGATGGCGGAACGCACCACGATGCCGACGCGGGTGCGCGACAGCAGCAGGTAGATCACGACGAACATCGCCAGCGATACGCCGCCCATCAAGAGGCGATAGAAGGGGTAGTCCGCGCCGAACACGCGGAAGGCCGCGAAGTTCAGGAATGGCGGCACGCGATAGTCCACGGGGAAGTCACCGTAGAAAAGCTTGATCAGCTCGGCCACGATGAACGCCAGGCCAAACGTCACCAGCAATTCTTGCGCGTGGCCGAACTTGTGGACGCGGCGCAGGAAGAAGCGTTCGACGCCCATGCCCAGCACGCCCGCAATGACCGTGGCCAGCACCAGCGCCACCCAGAAGCCCGTCACGGGCGTCAGCGTATAGGCGGCATACGCGCCAATCATGTAGAACGAGGCGTGCGCAAAGTTCAGCACGCCCATCATTCCGAAAATCAAAGTCAGGCCTGCCGACACCATGAATAGCAGCAGGCCGTAAATCACGCCGTTCAACAGCGAGACGGTAAAGTATTCCATGTCCGCTCCAAAATCCTTTCGCGTGGGCGCCCAAGGCGCACGCGATCCATCACGCACCGTGTTTTTTCCGGCCCGCGCCGGTGTGCGTTGTTATTGCGGGGGATTGATGACTTGCGCGCGCAGGGCGCCGAAGTTCGAGGACCGCCCACCCTACGCAGGGTGAGTGAAACCGCCCCTCCCACGTAGGATGGGTGAAACCGCCCTTCCCACGTAGGATGGGTGAAGCGCAAGCAGCACGCGCCAAGAACCCCGGCATCGCCACGCGCAACCCATCATCCCGCCCTCAACCCGGCCGCTGCATCTTGCAAGTCGCCTGCACCGGTGCCGACACCTCCGCGGCCGTCAGCACCTTGACCGGCTCAAAGCCCATGTCGGTGCCGTCAGCCTTGTACTTGGCGCTCTTGCTGACCTTGGACACGACCATCGGCAACTGCACCTGATGGTCTTCGGCGCGCATCGTGTAGGTGCCGAGCGACGAGGTGTAGGTGACTGTCTCCAGCGCCTTGGCCAATGCGGGCACGGACAGCTTGCCGTCTTGCGGCGGCACCTGCTTTAACGCTTCGCCCAGGAACCGCACGCCGATGACGGTCTGCGGTTCCGTGTAGCTGGGGTAGTGGCCGGTCTTGGCCTTGTAGTCTTCGGCGAACTTGGCGCCTTCCTCACCCGCGGCTTCGATGTTGTACGGGTGGGCGATGTAGTGGCCCAGTGCCACGTCGCCGGCGTTGGCCAGGTTGCCCACCTGGTCCAGGAACACGGTGGCGAAGCGCACCTTCAGGCCGGCGGCCTGCGTGGCCTTCATCAGCAGCAGCAGGTCGTTGGACCAGTTGCCGGTGATGACGGTGTCGGGCGTGGCCGAGCGGATGCGCGCGACGTAAGGCGCGAAGTCCTGGATCTTGTTGACTTCGTGCAGCGTCTTGCCCACCACTTCATAGCCGTACGGCTTGGCGAAGCGCTCGGTGGCGCCTTCCATGTCCTGGCCCCAGGAGTAGTTCTGGTTGATGGCGTACACGCGCTTGCCCAGCGTGCCGTCGGCCGACATCACCGAGGCCAGCGACTTCACGCGCAGGTCGGCGTTGGTGGTGAAGCGGAAGTGGTAGAAGTGGCACTTCTGGCCCGTCAGTTCCAGGGCTTCGCCGCCCACGTTCAGGAAGACGACTTCCTTGCCCGGGTTGCGCAGGTTGTGCTTGCGCACGTCTTCGGTCAATTGGCCCGAGATGGCGGAAGACGAACCCTGCACCAGGATCTGCACGCCTTCGGCCGCGGCGGCGCGGAAGCGGTCAGAGGCGCCCACGGGGCCGCCTTGGTTGTCGAACTCGACCAGTTCCAGCGGCTGGCCATTCCAGCCGCCGGCCGCGTTGATGCGGTCCAGTTCGTATTTGACCGCGGCGCGGAACATCTGGCCGGTCGAGGCCTGGGGGCCGGACAGCGTTTCGATCAGACCGATCTTGACGGGTGCGGCGTGCGCCGATGCGGCAATGCCGGCCAGGCACAGCAGGCCGGTGGTGAAAGCCAATTTCATGCGTGTCTCCTCCGTGGAACGGGAGTGGTGAGTCCGTGAATCAAGCAAGCGCGCTTTGTTGCGGCTCTTCTACGCCCAGAAAGCGGGCAATTTCGGTGAGTTGTCCTTCCAGCATGTACAGGCCCGGGTGCGCGCGGCAGCCTTGCGCGGCGGCGGCACGCAGCAAGGGGGTGTCCACGCGGCTCATCACGGCGTCGGCGACCACGGTGCCGGCGGCAAGCGCATGCAGGGAAAAGGGCAGGGGATCGGTGTCTTGCAGGCCCAGCGAGGTCGCATTGATGGCGATGTCGCAAGGCTCGGGTGTGTCGCTGGCCACCTGGATGGGCAGGTCCGGGTACTGACGCGCCAGGTGCTGGGCGAAAGCGTGGGCCTTGTCGGCCGAGCGGTTGTACAGGCGCAGGCTGGCGGGGCCAGCGTCGGCGATGGCACAGGCGATGGCCTTGCCCGCGCCGCCCAGGCCGGCCAGATAGATGTGGCGGCCGGCTGGATCATGGCCTTGGCTGCGCAGGCCGGCCACGAAGCCCAGGCCGTCGAAGTTGCCGCCGGTCAACACGCCGTCCTGCAAGCGCACGGCGTTGACCGCGCCGATCAGCTGGGCCGCCGGAGTCAGGGTGTCGCACAGGGCGGCGGCATGTTCCTTGTGGGGCACCGTCACCACGATGCCGCCCAGGTTGGCCAGGCCGCGCAGGCCGTTGAACAGCCCGGCCAGCGCGTCGGCGGGCACATGGAAGGGCACCATGACGGCGTCGACGGCGCGTTCACGCAACAGGGCGTTCAGCCGCTGCGGCGTTTTGACGTGCGCGATCGGGTCCGCCGCAATCGCGAATACGGTAGTGCTGCCGGTGATATCCACCTGGTTGTCCCCTGCCTGTCATGCGGGCGTGCCGCCGTATTTTTCTGATCTTCTTGCCTGAATGCGTGAGTTGATTTACGCTTTCGGCATAAGTTGTCAGGCAACTTTATTAAGTTGTCCGATAAATCATAGGGCAAGCGTTTTTCTCGTGTCAAGCGGCGCATTCAGGAGTTCAATCGAACTTGCCGCGGCGGCCGGAAGAGCAGGCGGGCCACCCATAGAGAACGTTGGAGACAGGATGATTTCGTTTGAAGGACAAGTGGCCGCGATCACGGGCGCGGGCAATGGCATCGGATTGGCGACGGCGCGGCTGATGGCCGCCCACGGCGCCCGGCTGGTGCTGACCGACATCGACAACGCGCGGTTGGAAGCGATCGCCGCCGAGCTGGATCCCAGCGGCCAGCGGGTCTATACCCACGCGCTGGACGTGTCCGTGTCGCATGATTGCGAACGGGTTTTTGAGTCAGCAGCCAAGCATTTCGGCGGGCTGGATCACTTGGTCCACTGCGCCGGCATCTACCCGGAACAACTGGTCAAGGACACCAGCGACGAGGCCTGGCGCACGCTGATGCGCGTGAATCTGGACGGCACCTTCTACACCTGCCGGGCGGCGCAGCGTCATCTGCGCCACAACGGCTCGATCGTGCTGCTGACGTCATTGGCCGCGCAGCGCGGCAGTTACGCGCATGCCGCCTATTCGGCATCCAAGGGCGCCGTGCAGAGCTTCACGCGCAGCCTGGCGTTGGAACTGGCGCCGCAGATCCGTGTGAACGCGGTGGCGCCGGGCATCATCGCCACCTCGATGACGCATGACCTGATCGGCCAGAAGGGCGCACAGTTGCTGGAAAGCACGCCGTTGCGGCGTTTTGGCACGGCCGAGGAGATTGCCGGGGCGATCGCGTTCCTGTGTTCGCCGCTCGCGGGCTTCGTCACGGGCGAAGTCATGCAGGTCAACGGCGGCATCTATATCGCTTAAAGTGCAGGACGCCGCCATCACGTCTCAACGATTTTCCATGCAGCCCACACAAGAACAGGACCCGCCGCGCGCCGCGCCCAAGAGTTCGCTTTCCGCGGCCTTGGGCGATGCGCTGGCCGAGCAGATACGTCAAGGGGCGCTTGCGCCCGGTGACCGCCTGCCCACCGAAAAGCAGCTGACCGAAACCTATTCCGTCAGTCGCGCGGTCGTGCGCGAAGCGCTGGCTCGCTTGAAGTCGGAAGGCCTGATCACGTCGCAGCAGGGTAGTGGCGTGTTCGTCGATCCCAATTTCCAGCGCAATGCGTTCCGCATCGCCGCGCCCACGCCGGGCGACAGCCAAGACCTGGAACACATCCTGGAATTGATGCTGTCCATCGAAGTCACCGCCGCGCGCTACGCGGCACAGCGCCGCACCGAGCAAGACCTGAAGAAGATCCGGCAGGCGCTGGTGGGAATGGAATACGCGCTGATCAACGACAAGCTGGGCGACGAAGAGGACTACCAGTTCCATCAAGCGATCGTGCAGGCCACGCACAACCCGCACCTGATCGCGCTGAACGACTACCTCGAGGCCAATGTGCGCCGGGTGATCCGCAGCGCGCGCCACAACACGGCCCGCATGTATGCCGAGCGCATGGCCGCCGTGCAAAGCGAGCACCAAGCCATTTTTGTCGCCATCGAAGGGTCCGACCCGGATGCCGCGGGCCGCGCCGCGGAACAACATTTGCGCAACGCCGCCGACCGCCTGCGCCTGTTCCAGGCCGAACGCGCCGCGCCGGTATAGCCGGCCCGCAGGCCGGCCCCGGCAGGGACGCTCAAGCGAAGGTCTGTTCCATTTCGCGGCGGAATTGCACGGCCGTCGAACGGTCGTCGTATTCCACGTCGCGCCAGCGGATCGCCTGCGACTGCCGCACCGGGTTCTTCAGTTTGACCTGGTGCGACAGGCCCAGCGGCAGGTAGCCTTCCTCGACCGAATCGGGGGCCGGCATCAACCGGCCATACACCGTGTAGCCGCCTTCGCCGTCCAACACCTGGCCGACTTGCAGGTCGCGCTTGGCGGTGGCGACCACGTCGCCGTGCCAGCCGGCCGGTGCGCCCGTGGGTTCGCGCCGCAGGCCCACGCTGGCCACGCTGATGCCCAGTTCCAGCCCGATCAGGTGATAGGGCTTGTACATGGCGGTGAAGTTGCCGCTGGGGTCCGTGACCAGCCCGTACTCCTGGAAGCAGCGCCGCACATAGTCGCTGTCCGCGGCCAGCGTCACATAGACGCCCCAGCGCAGGTCGCGGAACACCGGGCGGCCGTCGCGCTCCAGGGACGAAATCACTTCCACTTGGCCGCGATGGTGCAGGATGCCGCCGTCTTCGCGGGGGCGCAGCACGCGAGCCAGGTCGTCCACGCCGCAAGGCGGGAAATGCAAGCCCGACGGGGACGGCAGCAGGCCCGTGGCGTTGGACACCGCCGCCATTTCGATGGCGCTCTTGGTGCCATCCAGAAAGCTGTTGAACATCTGCGCGTTGAAATCGCCCGCGGCAACCATTTCGGCGGTGAACCCGTAATAGGGCCATACCGTGTCCGGGGTGGACGTGTGGAATTCCGGCAGGTACTTGGTGCCCTTGCCGGCCGCCATGACCTCGAAGCCGGCGGCGCGCGCCCAATCCACCATTTCGCAGATCAGGGCCGGCTGGTCGCCATAGGCCAGCGAATAGACGATGCCCGCCTCGCGTGCACGGCGGGCCAGCAGCGGGCCGGCCAGCGCGTCGGCTTCCACGTTGACCATGATGATGTCCTTGCCATATTCGCAGCAGGCCAGCACGTGGCTGATGCCGGCGGCGGCCTGGCCCGTGGCGTCGATGACGATATCGACCTCGGGGCTGGCGATGATGGCGTGGGGGTCGTCGCTGAAGTAGACCTTGCCGTTCTTCAGCGCGTCATGGGTGCTGGTGGCGGTCAGCGCGCTGGCTGGCCAGCCCACGCGGGTCAGGGCGGCGCGGGCGCGGGCGGGCGCCAGGTCCGCCACCGCCACCAGGCGCATCCCCGGGGTACGAGGGGCTTGGCTCATGAACATCGCGCCGAACTTTCCGGCGCCCAGCAATGCAACTCGCAAAGGCTTGTGGTCGGCTTCTCGCTGCTTGAGCAGGCGGTGCAGATTCATGGTGCGGGCTCCTCCGGGGTGGGGGTACAGCCAACACAGAATAGTCCTAAATCATGACGCCTGAACAGGACCCGCCCCGACTCATTCGTCTGCCGTATAGAGCTCGCCCGCCAGCACATTGCGCCAGTTCGCCCAGGTGATGCGGGGGCGGTCGGTGACTTGCCGGTTGTAGGGGGCGTCGAACAGGATGTGCTTCCAGCGTGGCTTCACCGCGCCTTCAATCAAAGGCTTGTCGTCGATCAGCAGATGGCCTTGCACCAGGGTCTTGTCCTTGGTCAGGATCAGCCGGTTGGTGGCCTCGCGCCCCAGGTGCTTTTCCACCCACAGGTATTTCTCGGCCACGCAGTTCTCAAACTGCGACAGCGGCGAGGTGCAGATCCTGACATCCATGCCCAGGGCCAGCAGTTCCTTCACCGCATCCAGCGCGCCTGGCACGGGCGGCAGGTTGCGGATGAATCCCGGGGCGGTGTAGATGGCCTCGGCCATGCCGCGAAGTTCCGGGGCATAGTCCTGGCGGATATAGAAGGACTTGCGGTCCTCGAACGCAACGGGAGCGATGTCCGGATGGCGGGCACGCCAGGCGTCGATGAATGCGTGTTCAAAATCCGCCAGCACGCCGTCTTGGTCCAGCAGGATGATCATGGTGATTCCGGGTCGTTGCAACCGCCCGATTGTGCCAGAGCCGGGCTCATGGGTCGCGGGGGCGCGACTGGGCGATGACGCGGTAACGGCTGCCGCCCGTCAGGGATTCGGACGCCACCAGCACCATGCGGTCATAGCGCCAGGAAAGGGGCGCAGGCGTGCCCTGGGGCGGCTGCGCATGCTCGATGTTGCGCAGCAAGGTGATGTGCGGGCGAAAGGGCTGGGGCGGCGCGGCCAGGCCGAAACCGGCCAGCCATTGCCACAGGCCGTCATGCGCGGCCTGCAAGCCGGCGGGGGTGTTGCCCGGGCCGGCCCAGAGAATGCGCTGGCGGTTGAACACCCCGTAGTGATCCAGCGCGACCTCGCCCGGTGTCAGCCGGTGTTCCGGCGTGGCGCACGCCAGCGTGTCGGCCAGTTGCGCGTCCACCGGCCCCAGGAACGCCAAGGTCAGATGCAGCGTCTCGGTACGCATGACGCGCCCGCCGCAGGCCAGCCGGGCCTGTTCCGCCCAACCGGCCAGTGACGCGGCAAGCGGGGGCGACGGCCACAGGGCGAAGAAGAGACGGACGGTGGACATGCGCCGATTGTAGGCGCGGGAAGCGTCCTAGGCGTAGTGCTCGTCGCCCAGCAGCATGTCTTCAAAGAACGCGCCGAAGCGGCCGGCCGGATCGCGCAAATGGATCTCCAGGATCCAGCGCATTTCCGACGGGCGGCTGGCCAGATCCGCCAGCGAACCGGTGTGGATCGCGGCGTGGGGGAAGTCGGACACGCGATGGCCAGGCAGGTCGAAATTCAATTCCCATCCCAGTGCGCGCGCCTGCCGGTCGGCATAGGCGTAGAGTGCCTGTCCGGTCAGCCCTTCGCGCTGCCACAGGCCGCGCACGTCGTGGAACAAGGCTTCGGCGTCGCGGGCGCAGCGCGCATGGTAGCCGTTGTCGCCCACGGTGAAGGACTGGCCGCCATCGCCTTCCCAGGCCTCCAGGCGCGGCGCGATGTCCAGGAAGAAAATATCGTGTTCGCCCAGTATCACGCCGGGCTCGGAAGGCTGCCGCATGGCTTTCATGGTGTTGGTGCCGAAGCGCACGCGCGTCGGGTGCCAGCTAAGCGCCAGGCCAGCATCGATCAGGGTTTGCCGCGCCAGTTGCACGGCGTCTTCCTCGACCATGCCGGGGCGGATGCGAGCCGCGACGTCGGCGATGGCCTGGCGGGTCTTGTTGCGGGCGGCCAGCATGCCGTCCACCGAGAAGGCGGGGCCAACACGTTCGCTGGCCAAGGCAGGGGGCATCGAAGAGGGCATCGTCATGGCGGGATTCCTGTAACGCGGCGCGGCGGCATGCCGGGCCAGAGAGGGGAATCTTGCCGCCAGGATGGGCAGCGGTCGCGTGCCAAGAAGAGCGGAATCGCGCCAGGCTGGCGCGGTTGACGGCCACGCGGCGCAAAGGGGGGCATTCGGGCCGCGATGCCGCGCTTTCGGGCCAGGTCCCCCTGCGGTTGCGCGGCCGCCCCTGGGGTCGGCTAAGGTAGCGTATTGCCATCCGGCGCCTGCCGCCCAGCCATGAAAACCGTTGCCATCGTCGTCTTCCCCGGGGTGCAAGCGTTGGACGTCAGTGGCCCGCTGGACGTCTTCGCCGAAGCCAATCGTTTCCTGTTGCCGGCACAGCACTACCAGCTGGAACTGATTGGGCTGACTCGGGGCGCGGTGCCTTGTTCCAACGGCATGGCGCTCCTGCCGCAGCGTCACTATGCGGACGTGACAGATCCGCCCGATCTGTTGCTGGTGGCGGGCGGCCCCGCCTTGCCCGGACAGCTTGAGCCCGACGATGCGCTGGCCTGGCTGCGCGCGATGTGTGGACGGGCGTCGCGCTATGGGTCGATTTGCAACGGCACCTTCCTGCTGGCGCGGGCGGGCCTGCTGCAAGATGCCACTGTCACCACGCATTGGAATGACGCGCCGGCGCTTGCGGCGCGTTATCCCGCGCTGCGGGTCGAGGCAGATCGCTTGTATGTGCAGGACGGCCGGCTGCATACGTCGGCGGGCGTGACCGCGGGCATCGACCTGGCGCTGTATCTGTTGACGCAGGATGCCGGGCCGGAGGTCGCCTTGAATGTGGCCAAGCGGCTGGTGGTGTTCACGCAACGCGCGGGCGGGCAATCGCAGTTCAGCCCGTTCCTGACGCCGTTCGTGGAAGAGACGTCAGCCGTGGCGCAAGTGCAGCACCATGTGCTGAGTCATCTGGATGCGGATCTGGGCCTGGCCGCGCTGGCGGCCGTCGCCAACATGAGCCGGCGCAATTTTTCACGGGTATTCCTGCGCGACGCCGGGGTGACGCCGGCCGAATTCGTCGAGCGCGTGCGGGTGGACGCGGCGCGTGGCCGTCTGGAACGCGAAGCGCGGCCGCTGAAAACCATTGCCTACGAATGCGGCTTTCGCGACGCACGCCATCTGCGCGAGGTATTCACACGCCGGCTGGGCGTGTCGCCCAGCCAGTACCGCGCCAGTTTCGGGTTCTGACGCGGCGCGGCGCTTAACTATCGGTGGTTTCCGATTTGCGCAGGCGGCCAAGCGCGGTGTCGAAGCGTTCGACACCGGGGCGGGCCGGTCGGTCAAAGCGTTCCACGCCGGGTCGCGCGGGTCGATCAAAGCGCTCCACCCCAGGCCGGCTGAAGCGTTCGACGCGGGGCGGGCTTTGCGTCTTGGCCTGCACGCTTTGTGCCGCGGCCTGTTCGCGCTTGGCAATGATTTCTTCGGCGCGTTGATGGTGCGGGGCCATCTTGCGCACCATCACCCGGCCGTCGCGCGGGAAATAATTGATGCGGCGCGCATGCACGTCGCCCAGGTCTTGCGCCTTGACGGGAATGCCCTCGGTCTTCAGGTAGTTCAGGACGAATTGGCCGTTGCGTTCGCCGATGTTCATCTGCTGCATGGCGCTAAGCACCGCGCCGCCGCCGAATACCTTGGCTTCCAGGCGGTCGCGCACGGCGCCCGCCTTGAGCAATTCGTTGATCAGCACTTCCATGGCGAAGGCGCCATAGCGCATCGTGGCCGAGGCGGGCGACTGCATGTCGCCTTCCGGCAACATGAAATGATTCATGCCGCCCACGCCGTTGACCGGATCGTGGATGCAGGCGGCGACACACGACCCGAGTACGGTCGAGATCATCAGGTCTTCGTCGGTGACGTAGTACTCGTTGGGGAGTACTTTCACCGCCTGACATTGGAACGCGCTATCGAAATAATGGCGCGTTGCACGGGCTTCAAGACGGGCGACCATGGGACTTAAGGGATAAGGACAGCAATTGGGACACGACGGACGGCGCTCGGTAAAACAATGAATGTTTCAAAAAGTGTAAAAAAATGTCGCTTTATTCTTGCATATCCCAGCTTACAACGGGAGAAATGCTTGTAACGGCCACAATTAGATACGTCCCTGATTTTTAACGCTCTTTCATCGTAGCCCGGGGCGCGGAAAGCCTTTCCCCGGATCACGGGGAGGATCGGGCTTCATACGTGGCTTTAGGCGTGAAGGCGTGCGGCGGGCGGTTCGCGCAGGGTCCGGGACGCGCAGCGTCCGGACCCGGGCGGTCAATGCTGGGCAGGTTTAGAAGCGCGTGCTGCGGGTGACCGACCAGCGGGCCGACAGCGCGCCCAAGGCCGCGGAGGCGACCACGGCGGCGATCAGCACCGATGCGCCGGGCAGATGCAAGGCGAATTCCGCGCCATAGCTGCGGGCCAGCCCCAGCAGGGCGTCGTTCAACGGCGACAACGCGATGGCGGCCACGCCGATGGCCAGCAGCGAGGCCACCGCGCCTGACAGCGCTCCCAGATAGAGGAAGGGCCGGCGCACGAAGGATTCGGTGGCGCCTACCAGGCGGGCAACACCGATTTCCTCGCGTTGCGACAGCGCTTGCATGCGCACGGTGTTGAACACCGTGGCCAGCACCACGACCGCCACGCAGATAGCCAGGAAACCCAGGCCGATACGGGCGAATCTCAGGATGGCCTCCAGGCGTTGCACCCAGGCGCTGTCCAACTGCACCAAGTCCACGTGGTTCCATTGCTTCCAGGCCCCGGCCAGCTTGTCGGCGCGTCCGGCAAGATTGTCGCCGTCAGCCAGCGTCACGACCACCGCATCGGGCAGCGGGTTGCCCGGCAGGACGGCCAGCGCCTGTTGCCAGGCGGGGTTGGCGCGCAGGTCGGCCAACGCAGCGTCGCGCCCCACCACACGCACGGCGCGCACGTCTTGCTGATATTCGTCCTGGATGCGCTTGGCCACGTCTGCGGCGGCGCCGGCAGGGGCGTCCACGCGCATGAACACGGTCACTTCGGGCGTGACGGACATCTGGCGCGCGACTGGCTGAACCGACACCAGGATGGCGCTGCCCAGTAGTGGCAGCGCCAGGGCCAGCGCCATGACCAGCAGGTTCGCCAGCGAGGAGAACGGCTGCTTGGCCAGCCGGCGCAGGGTGACCATGAGCGCATAGCGGTGTTGCCGCAACCAGGCGTTCATGCCGATTCTCCCGGATGGCCCAGGCCAGGCTCGGCGCGGCCGCTGCCCGTGCGGGCCGGGGCGCCCTGGGGCTGCCCGGCGTCGGGCGGGGTTTGGGTGCCGTTGGAGTCAGCGAATTTGCCCGGGTCGATGCGCAAGGTGCGCGTGGCATAGCGCGCCATCAGGTCCTGGTCGTGCGAGGCGATCAGCGTGGTCACGCCGACGCGGTTGAAGTCGCGGAACACATTCATGATGCGTTGCGCGTTGTCGTGGTCAAGGTTGGCGGTGGGTTCGTCCGCGATCAGGATGGCGGGCCGGTTCACGATGGCCCGCGCGATCGCCAGGCGCTGTTGTTCGCCGCCGGACAGCTCGATGGGGTTCATGTCTTCCTTGCCCGACAAACCCACCTTGTCCAGCGCGGCGCGGGCGCGGGCGGCGGCCGAATCCCAGGGATGCCCCTGGACGGCCAGCGGCAGCATCACGTTTTCAAACGCGCTTCGATCGAACAACAGATGGGTGTCTTGCAGGATGACGCCCACCGCGCGGCGCAGATAGGGCCGGGCGCGCGAGGGCAGCTTGTCCAGCCGCTGACCGTTGACCTGGATGGATCCCCGGCTGGCGGGCTCCAGCCCGCCAATCAGCTTGAGCAGCGTGGATTTACCGGCGCCGGACGGCCCCGATACGAAAACGAATTCTCCCGCGCTGACGCGGAAGTTGATGTCGGCCAGAATATTGCGGCCGCGACCATACGATTTGAATACGTGCTGGAATTCGATCATGGCGGCTGTCAGATGAAGCCGCAATAGTAACTCGGGGACAGTAAGGTGGCCTAAGCCTGTTGGTGACTGGCCTGTGAAAAAGCGTATCCATGTGACCGGCCGGACACGTTTTCGTCCGAACGAAATGAATGGGTCCTTTGACGAATCCGAATCGCTAAAACACGTCCCCGTTTTTGATCAAAAACATCGTTTGATTTCGCCAGTGTCCCTATATTTCAAGGGAATTCCCGGATGCGCCGCCTGCTGCGCGGACGCTACCATCCGCCCCATGCGTCGGCCCAACCCGGCCCGCGCAAGGCTCGCTTTATCCCACACGGAGATCACGATGAAAGTACTGAAACTCGCTGCTATTGGCGCGGCATTGTTCGCTGCATCCGCGGCTGCCAATGCGGGCGCGACCTTCGATAACGTCAAGAAGAAAGGGTTTGTTCAATGCGGGGTTTCGACGGGTATTCCGGGTTTCTCGATCGCTGACAGCAAGGGCGAATACAAGGGTATCGACGTGGACCTGTGCCGCGCCATCGCCTCGACCATGTTCGGCGACGCCACCAAGGTCAAATTCACGCCGCTGAACACGCAGCAACGCTTCACCGCGCTGCAATCCGGCGAAGTCGATGTGCTGACCCGCAACACCACCGTGACGCTGACCCGCGACACGACGCTGGGCCTGATCGGCGTGGGCGTGAACTACTACGACAGCCAGGGCGTCATGGTCTCCAAGGACCTGAACGTCAAGAGCGCCAAGGAACTGAACGGCGCCACCATCTGCGTGCAGCCGGGCACCACCACCGAACTGAACCTGGCTGACTGGTTCCGTGGCCAGAAGATCGAATTCAAGCCTGTCGTGATCGACAAGTACGACGAAATCATCCGCGCCTTCTCGGCCGGCCGCTGCGACGCCTTCACGACCGACAAGTCGCAACTGGCCTCCACCCGCACCACGCTTGAGAATCCGGACAAGTTCGTCATCCTGCCGGAAGACTTCTCCAAGGAGCCGCTGGGCCCCATGGTCCGCCAGGGCGATGAGCAATGGTTCAACGTGGTCCGCTGGTCGCTGAATGCCATGTTGGAAGCCGAGGAATACGGTCTTACCAAGGCCAACGTCGAAGAGATGCTCAAGAGCCCCAATCCCAACATCCAGCGCATCCTGGGCGTGACGCCGGGCATGGGCAAGAACCTGGGCGTGGATGACAAGTGGGCCTACAACATCATCAAGAACGTCGGCAATTACGGTGAAAGCTTCGAAAGCACGCTGGGCAAGAACAGCGCGATGAAGCTGGAGCGTGGTTTGAACGCATCGTACAAGCAGGGCGGTTTGATGTACGGCTGGCCGGTGCGCTAACACACGGCTGCCTGGCAAAACGGAGCCTTGGGCTCCGTTTTGCCTAGCCCGCCATAGAGCGGGCGGCAGGAGTGGGGGGCGTGGCCTTGCCGGCGTTGCCACCCGGTGTACGACTTCTGTAGATTCAACATGACGACTTCCAATAAAAACGCCCCAATTTCGGCGCCCCGCCGGCGGCTGAACTGGAATGACCCCGGCGTGCGCTCCGTGGTCTACCAGGTGCTTGCGCTGGCTGCGGTTGCCTGGGCCGTGTGGTTCCTGGTTTCCAACACGCTTCACAACCTGTCCGTGCGCAACATCGCCACGGGCTTCGGGTTCTTGAACCGTGAGGCCGGGTTCGCGATCGGCGAAACGCCCATCGCCTACACCCCCGCAAACGATTACGGCCGGGCCATCCTGGTCGGCTTGCTGAACACCTTGCGCGTTGCCGTCATCGGCATCGTGGTGGCCACCATTCTTGGCACGCTGATCGGCATCGGCCGCCTGTCCAAGAACTGGCTGGTTGCGAAGATCACTTCGGTGTACGTCGAAGTGATGCGCAACGTGCCGCTGCTGCTCCAACTGTTCTTCTGGTACGCGCTGATCACGGAAAACATGCCGGGTCCGCGCCAGGCGCACAACCCGCTGCCGGGCGTCTTCATTTCCAACCGTGGCTTGAAAGTGCCCGGGCTGGAAGGCAATTCGCTGGACTGGATGCTGGCCGGACTGGGACTGGCCATCGTGGCCATCATCTTCCTGGGCCACTACGGCAAGAAGCGCCATGAGGCCACCGGCCACATGTTCCCGCTGGGCCGTTGGGCGATTGCCCTGTTGATCGGGCTGCCGGTCATCGGCTGGCTGGTCAGCGGCGCGTCGCTGACGCTGGACATGCCGGAACTCAAGGGTTTCAACTTCTCGGGCGGACTGACGCTGTCGCCGGAATTCGCCGCATTGCTGGCGGGGCTGGTGATCTACACGTCGGCGTTCATCGCCGAAGTGGTGCGGTCGGGCATCCAGGCAGTCAATAGCGGCCAGTGGGAAGCCGCCGGGTCGCTGGGACTGCCGCGCGCGAAAGTGCTGCGCCTGGTGATTTTGCCGCAGGCGCTGCGCGTGATCATTCCCCCGATGACCAGCCAGTATCTGAATCTGACGAAGAATAGTTCGCTGGCGGTCGCCATCGGCTATCCGGACATCGTGTCGGTGGTGAACACCACCTTGAACCAGACGGGCCAGGCCATCGAGGGCATTCTCATCATCATGGGCGCGTACCTGACGGTCAGCCTGTCGATCTCGATATTCATGAACTGGTACAACAAGCGCATCGCGCTGGTGGAGCGTTGAGATGAGCAGCACTACGCATACCCCCAGCGAAGGCCTACCGCCGCCCAGCACCCACGTGGGTGCATGGCCCTGGCTCCGGTCTCGCCTGTTCTCGTCGCCGCTGAACATCCTCATCACGGTACTGCTTGCGTGGTTCCTGCTGATGGCGGTGCCGGCGCTGGTCGAATGGGCCTTCATCAAAGCCGATTTCAACGCGGCCAACGCCCAGGAATGCCGGGCCTCGGGGGGCGCCTGCTGGGCGTTCATCATCGAGAAGCACCGGCTGATCCTGTTTGGCACCTATCCTTTCGATGAGCAATGGCGTCCGCTGATCGCCACCGTCATCCTGGTGGCGGTGATCGTATGCAGCGGCATCCGCTACTTCTGGAACTGGAAGCTGGCCGCCATCTGGACGGTGGGCCTGACGGCCGTGGCGCTGTTGATGTGGGGCGGCGTGTTCGGCCTGAGCTACGTGGAAAACGCGCGTTGGGGCGGTTTGCCGCTGACGCTGATCCTGTCCACGTTCGGCATCGCCTTCGCGTTCCCCATCGGCGTGCTGCTGGCCCTGGGCCGGCGCTCGAAGATGCCTGCCATCAAGGCGCTGTGTGTCGTGTACATCGAGCTGATCCGTGGCGTGCCGCTGATCAGCCTGCTCTTCATGTCGTCGGTGATGTTGCCCTTGTTCCTGCCGGAAGGCTTCACCATCGACAAGCTGTTGCGCGCGCAGATCGCCATCATCATGTTCGCGGCGGCCTACATCGCGGAGACGGTGCGCGGTGGTTTGCAAGCCATCCCGAAGGGGCAGTATGAAGGCGCGGATTCGCTGGGCCTGAATTACTGGCAGCAGATGCGCAAGATCATTTTGCCGCAGGCGCTGAAGATCGTGATTCCGCCGTTGGTCAGCATCTTCATCGCGCTGTTCAAGGACACGTCGCTGGTGGTCATCATCGGTATCTTCGACCTGACATTGGCGGCCAAGGCAGCCTTGTCCGATGCGGCATGGCGCGGATTCGGCGTAGAGGCGTATCTGTTCATCTCGCTGATCTACTTCGTGTTCTGCTTTTCCATGTCCAAGTACAGTCAGGCGCTTGAAAAACGTCTTGCGACTGATCACAAACGCTAGCCAATGCCGCGCGTCCGCCGCCAGGCGGGCGCGCACAGCGATATTTACGGGAGTACAGGCATGTCGGATGCCATTATTCGTTTGCAGGACGTGAACAAGTGGTACGGCCAGTTCCACGTGTTGCGCAACATCAACCTGGACGTGGCGCCAGGCGAGCGCATCGTGGTGTGCGGCCCCTCGGGGTCGGGCAAGTCCACCATGATCCGCTGCATCAACCGTTTGGAAGAGCACCAGAAAGGCCACATCATCGTGGACGGCACGGAGCTCACCAATGACCTGAAGCACATCGAGACGATCCGCAAGGACGTTGGCATGGTGTTCCAGCACTTCAACCTGTTCCCGCACCTGACGGTGCTGGAAAACCTGACGCTCGGGCCCATGTGGGTGCTGAAGAAGCCGCGCGCGGAAGCCGAAGCGACGGCCATGAAGTATCTGGAGCGCGTGCGCATCCCTGATCAGGCCAAGAAATTCCCCGGCCAGTTGTCGGGTGGGCAGCAGCAGCGCGTGGCCATTGCGCGGTCCTTGTGCATGAGCCCCAAGATCATGCTGTTTGATGAGCCGACGTCCGCGCTGGACCCGGAAATGGTCAAGGAAGTGCTGGACGTGATGGTGACGCTGGCCCAGGAAAGCGGCATGACGATGATCTGCGTGACCCACGAAATGGGCTTCGCGCGCAAGGTCGCCAACCGTGTGATTTTCATGGATCGTGGCGAGATCATCGAGCAGAACACGCCCGACGAGTTCTTCGATAATCCGCAGAACGAACGGACCCAGCTGTTCTTGAGTCAGATCCTGCACTGATCCCTCCAAGCCGCCTTCGGGCGGTTTTTCTTTGGGCCTCGCAGGCGTCAATCCGGTGAATTCCGGTGGATCGGGGCCGGTATCCCTTTGTTACGCCGATCTGCTCGCTGCGGTATGCTACTGACCGCTATTGATCCAGAGTGAGGAGAAAAACATGATGACCAAAGCCCCCCGCAGCGCCGTCCGCCGCGCCTTGTTGCAAGGCGCCGTGGCGCTTGCCGCCACCTTGCCGTTCGCCGCGCCCGCGCTGGCGCAAGCCACTGATTTCCCGTCCAAGCCGATCCGCTTCGTCGTGCCTTACCCGCCTGGCGGCCCGCTGGACACCATGGCCCGCATGCTGGCTGAAAAGGTGCGTGGTTCGCTCGGCCAGGCCGTGATTGTTGAAAACCGTTCGGGCGCGGGCGGCAATATCGGCGCCGATCTGGTGGCCAAGGCGCCGGCTGATGGCTATACGCTGGTGATGGGCGCGGTGGCCACGCACGCGATCAATCCGTGGCTGTTCGCCAACCTGCCGTATGACCCGGTGAAGGATTTCGCACCGGTCACGATCGTGGCGTCGGTGCCGAATGTGCTGGTGATGAATGTGGAGTTCGCCGAGAAGAACAACATCAAGTCGCTGGCTGATTTGATCGAGTACGCGAAGAAGAATCCGGGCAAGCTGAATTACGGTTCGGGCGGCAACGGCAGCGCGGGCCATCTGTCGGGTGAGTTGTTGAAGGCGCGTGCCGGCATCAGCGTCGAGCACATTCCGTATCAAGGCGCGGCGCCTGCGCAATTGGCTTTGTTGTCGGGCCAGTCGGATTTCATGTTCGACAACCTGGCGGCTTCTGCTCCGTTGATCAAGGACGGCAAGGTCAAGGCGCTGGCCGTCACGACGGCCAAGCGTTCGTCTTTGTTGTCGGATGTGCCGACGGTTGAGGAATCGGGCATCAAGGGCTTTGACCTGGGCACCTGGTTCGGCGTCTTCACCACGGGCGGCACGCCCGCACCGGTGGTGGCGAAGCTGAACAAGGCCTATGCCGACGCGATGCAGCAGCCGGACGTGAAGCAACGTCTGCTGACCATGGGTTCAGAGGCGGGGCCGATGACGCCTGAGGCGTTTGCCGAATTCGTCAAGAACGAGAAGACGAAGTATCAGGAAATCGTCAAGATTTCCGGGGCTAGTTTGAATTGAGTGTGTTGATGGGCGTTGGATTGAGTTCTTCCGCCCATCGCGCCAGGGGCTCGGATCTCTGCCTGTCCTCGTAGGATGGGTGAAGCGCGCTGGGATCGTCACACGTACGCGGACGCCCACCGCGCGCAACCCATCATCTCTGCATCACGCCGGACGATGTTTCTCCGTGCGTTTGACTGAGTTCTTCAGACGCCCGGACGATGTTCCTCTGGCCGTTTGATTGATTTTTTCAGACGCCTCGGACGATGTTCCTCCTGCCGTTTGATTGAGTTCTTCAACCGCCCCGGACGATGTTCCGCTGGCCGTTTGATTGAGTTCTTCAGACGCTCCGGACGATGTTCCTCCTGCCGTTTGATTAAGTTCTTCAACCGCCCGTCGCGTCGGCGGCCTGGGGTGCCCGGGTCAACGACTGCGGCCCGGAGCGTTCGCTCCGGGCTTCCCCTGCGTCATCCTCGTACGCCTTCGGCTCCCTACGGATTCCCTTGGGCTTGCCGACTCCCCGCGCACCCCAGGCCACCGACGCGACGTGCTCCGTCAGCGGCAATCTTGCGTCCGCTGGGGCGAGCCTTGTGCGTAGGGTATTGGTCACCGGTTGCGTGGTGGCGGAAGATCTTTCGATGCCCGCTTCGCGGCGGCCGCGCGGGCGGCCTTGCGCAGCTTACGCGGTGTCTTGCGTCGAGGCGCTGCCCGTCCCTGTAGGATGGGTGTAGCGCGCTGGGATCATCACATATACGCGGACGCCCATCGCGCGCAACCCATCACCTCTGCATCACGCCGGACGATGTTTCTCCGTGGGTTTGATCGATTTCTTCAGACGCCCCGGATGATGTTCCTTTGGCCGTTTTATTGAGTTCTTTAGGCGCCCGCCACGTCGGCGGCCTGGGGTGCCCGGGTCAACGGCTGCGGCCCGGAGCGTTCGCTCCGGGCTTCCCCTGCGTCATCCTCGTACGCCTTCGGCTCCCTACGGATTCCCTTGGGCTTGCCGACTCCCCGCGCACCCCAGGCCACCGACGCGACGTGCTCCGTCAGCGGCAATCTTGCGTCCGCTGGGGCGAGCCTTGTGCGTAGGGTATTGGTCACCGGTTGCGTGGTGGCGGAAGATCTTTCGATGCCCGCTTCGCGGCGGCCGCGCGGGCGGCCTTGCGCAGCTTACGCGGTGTCTTGCGTCGAGGCGCTGCCCGTCCCTGTAGGATGGGTGAAGCGCGCTGGGATCATCACCTGAACACGGACGCCCATCGCGCGCAACCCATCATCCCCGCCATTCTCCACCCGAGGATTATGCTGTGACATCCATGCATTTCACCAAGGCCCCTTCATGAAACTCTCTCCCGCCATTCCCATATTCCGCATCTTCTCGGTGGAGAAGGCGCGCGAGTTCTATCTGGATTACTTGGGGTTCTCATGGGACTGGGAACATCGCTTCGAGGCGGGCTTCCCGTTGTATGCGCAGGTGCATCGAGGGGATCTGGTGCTGCATCTCAGCGAACACCATGGCGATGCCACGCCCGGGTCGGCAATATTCGTGCGGATGCAGGGCGTGGATGCGTATCACGCCGAACTCAGCGCCACGCAATACGGCTATATGCGGCCAGGTATCGAAGACGCGCCTTGGGGACGGGTGCTGGCGGTTACCGATCCGTTCGGCAACCGCCTGAGCTTTTGCGAAAGCCAGGATTAGGCGCTTGCGCCAGCGTCTTGGCTACATCTTGCAGTCGGCCGCATGCACGTCGGTGTGGTCGCGGGCCAGGACTTTCTGGTTCTTGTAGATGAGCTTGCCATCGGGGCCGGCTTCGATGTGCAGCAGGTACCAGTCTTGGACCGGGTGTTGGTTGGGGCCGAACTTGAATTTGCCGCGCACGGTGGGGAAGTCGGCTTTGCGCAAGGCGTTGCGAAAGTCGTCGGCGCGGCCGGTGACGTCACCGTTGACGGCTTTCAGGGCCGAGGCGATCAGGTTTGCGGTGTCGTAGGCCTGTGCGGCATAGGCAGTGGGCGCGCGGTTATAGGCCTTGGTGAAGGCTTCCACGAAGTGCTTGTTCTGGGCGTTGTCCAGGTCTGCGCTCCACAATGAGCTGAGATAGAAGCCTTTGCCCGCAGTACCGGTCGCGGCCAGCATGCGTTCGTCCATCGAGTAGATGGGCGTGATCATCCTGATCTTGTCGGATAGCCCGGAATTGGCGAATTGCTTGGTCAGGTTGATGCCGGCGCCGCCTGGATGGAACTGGAAGATGGCGTCGGGGTTGAGCGATCGAACGCGGGCCAGTTCCACCGAGAAATCGGACTGGTCCAGCTTGGTGTAGATCTCTTCGGCAATTTCGCCTTTGTAGGTGCGCTTGAAGCCAGCCACGGCGTCGCGGCCGGCCTGGTAGTTGGGGGCCATGACGACGACCCGCTTGGCGCCCAGCTCGTTGGCGGCCATGCCGGCAGTGTCGGCGTAAGAGTCGTTCTGGAAGGCGACCGCGAAGTAATTGGGGTTGCAGGCTTTGCCAGCGTAGTTCGACGGGCCGGCGTTCAAGCTGACGTAGAAGCCGCCAGCGTTCAGCACCGTGGGGCCGACGGCCGCCATGACGTTCGAGAAGTTGACGCCCGTGAACAGGCGCACGCCATCCTGCACCATCTTGTCGGCGATCTGCTTGGCGTTGGCGGGTTTGAGTGCATCGTCTTCGACGCGCACGTTGACCGGGACGCCACCCAGCTTGCCTCCGCCTTCCTTCACGGCCAGCATGAAGGCGTCGCGCTCGTCTTCGCCGATGTAGCCGGCGGGCGTGGATAGCGTGCCGATGAATCCGATGTCCACGGGCTTTTGCTGCGCAATCGCCGGGAACGTCGTGCATGCGGCCAGCGCCAGCGTGATTGCGGCGGCGGTACGGTTTGTGATTTTTCTCATGGTTGTCTCCTCCTGTGCCCTGGTTTGTTTACTGCGGGATAGGCCCCGCGAGGCAGTTCTCCACCTTCCAGCCATAGAGCCACTGCAACGCATCGTAGAACTGGGACTGGCTGCGGCCGGTCCACAGCATGTTGCGCACGGTGCGTTCAACGCCGCGTGCGTGATACAGCCGGCCCATCTCGCGGGTGGACCAGACGACGCGCGCGCTGCGTGGAATGCGCACCGATTCATAGCGCCGGAACGCAGCCTCGAGGTCGTGTCCGCATTGGCGCACCGCTTCGCCGAGTGTCACGGCGTCTTCCAGCGCCATGCAGGCGCCTTGGGCCATGTATTGCGTCATGGGATGGGCGGCATCGCCCAGCAGCGTGACCCGGCCTTGGCCCCAATGTTCGACGGGTTCGCGGTCGGCGGTGGCCCAGCGTTTCCAGGATGTGGGGCGGTCCAGCATCTGGTGCGGACGCGGATGGATGCCTTGAAAATACGACAGCACTTCTTCTTTGCTGCCCTCACGCACGCCCCATTCCTCTTGTTCGCGGCTATGGAAGGTGACGACCAGGTTGTATTGCTGGCCGCCGCGCAACGGGTAGTGCACCAGGTGGCAATGCGGGCCAGCCCACAACACGGGTGCATTGATGCGCAGTTCCTCGGGCATGTTGTCGCGTTCGACGACGGCTCGGTAGACCACGTGCCCGGTCACGCGCGCGGGGTCGCCCACGGTACGTTCACGGATCACGGACTTCACGCCATCCGCGCCCACGACGGCATCCGCCCGATAGCGGTTGCCGTGCGTATCCACGACTTCCACGCCTTGTCCGTCTTGCGACATGCTGGCGATCTGGGTGGACGTGCGAAAGCGGATCAGCGGGTTCTGCTGCACGGCTTCCAGGATGGACAGATGGATATCGGCGCGATGGATCACCGCGTACGGGCCGCCAAAGCGTGCGCGGAAGGCGTCGCCGGTGTCGATGCGCACCACTTCCCGGGCGTCGACTGCATCCATCATGATGATGTGGTCGGTGAAGACGGCGCGCGCGCGTGCGGTCTGACCCACGCCCAGCGCATCCAGTGCGGCGAAGGCGTTGGGTCCCAGCTGTATGCCGGCGCCGATCTCGCCGATGTGCGCGGCCTGTTCCAGCAGTTGCACCGCGATGCCTTGCCGAGTCAGCGCCAGCGCGGCGGCCAGGCCGCCGATGCCGCCGCCCACCACGATGACGGAGCGCGTTGCCTGTGTGGCCGTTGAAGATGCATTCATTGTCGTTTCCCGCGTGAACTCATCAGTCCTGGCCGCCCAGGAAGGCGCCTTGTTGCCGTAGTTGGGCTTGCAAGGTTGAAATGGGCAGGTCGGCGGGCGCGATGCCGGCCCGCAGCGCCATTGCCGCCGCGGTGCCAGCGGCTTCGCCCATGACGAAGCAGCTGCCGCTGACGCGCGCGGCCGACTGGCCTTCGTGTGTCATCGAGGCGCAACGCCCCGCCACCAGCACGTTATCCGCGGCGCCTGTGCCGCGCTTGGGCACCATCATGCGGAATGGCAGCTGGTTGTAGCCGCGTGATTCAGGGATGGGCGGCCATATCCATTGCACGTCACCGGCGGTGTGCATTTCCAGCGGCCAGCCGTTGACGCCGATGCTGTCCGTGAAATCGGCGCATCCCAGCACGTGTTCCTTCGTCAGCACGGCTTCGCCTACGATGCGGCGGGTTTCGCGGATGCCCAATTGCGGTGCGATATCCAGGACGTAGGCATTTTCAAAGCCCGGAACTTTGGCCCGCAGGAATGCCAGGTATTGCATGATCTGGCGGCGTCCTTCCAGTTCGCCGGCCGATAGGGATCCGGCGTCAGTGCCGTCCGCGGCGCTACCGTCGATGTTGGCCAGTTGCGTGACGTTGACCCGCCATTCGTAGTCATGCTTTTGTGGACGCACGATGGCGCCTCGGCGCGGGAACGTGAATTCACCGCTGGCTGCCGCCTGGTCCATCAACAGCGGAATGGTCTTCCAGGCTTCCTGGGCGCGTGCGCCGTCCACGTTGCCCACCTTGAACATCAAGGTGGGATAGAGCATGTGGCCGTGCGCATCGCCCTTCTCGAACGGCAAGCCGCCCCATTGCGCGATGTCGGCATCGCCTGAGCAATCGATGAAGACCTTGCCGCGCACGGCGCAGCGGCCAGACTTGGTTTCCAGGAACAACGCATCCACGCGGCCTTGCTCGTCGCGTGCCAGGCCGGTGGCCAGCGCGTGGAACAGTATCTGGGCGCCGCTGTCTTGCACCAGGCCGTCGGCCGCGCATTTGAAGGCCGAGATGTCATAGGCCTGGGCGTGGATCTTGCCCAGGATCAGATGGGGATCATTCAAGCCATCCATGGCGCGCATGCGGCCCAGCAGGTCATCGGTGATGCCGTGGACCACTTGCTGGATGTCGCCGTGGATGTTGGCGTGCAGCCCGCAAAAGTTGGACACGCCAGCCGCCGTGCCCATGCCGCCGAGAAAGCCATAGCGTTCCACCAGCAGCACGCGCGCACCATTGCGCGCGGCGCTGGTGGCCGCCAGCACGCCGGCTGGGCCGCCACCCAGCACCACCACGTCATATTCGCCATACAGCGGGACTTGCCGGGCGGGTTCGTTGATGACCATGTGAATCTCCTTCTTTGGCATGCCTGTCACTGGCCCTTGATGCCCAGCTTCTTGATCAGGGGCGCCCACCGCGTGAGCTCATCGTCCATGTAGGTGCGGAACTCGGCGGGCGTGCTGGCCACCGGGTCCATGAACTGTGCTTGCAATCGCTTGGTGACCTCGGGATCGCGGATGGCCTGGATCAATGCATCGGATAGTTTTTTCTGGATATCGGCCGGCACCTTCGAGGACACCACGAATCCAATCCACGCCGATCCTTCGATGCCCGGCACACCCACTTCGGCCAGCGTCGGAATATCAGGCAGCAGGGCGGAGCGTTTGGACGACGTCACCGCCAACGCCTTCAACCGGCCATCCTTGACCATCGGCATGACAGCGATGGGAGGCAAGGCCGCAAACTGCGTATCGCCCGATAGCAATGACGTCAGCGCGGCGGGCGACGAGGGATAAGGCACATGCGTGGCGCGCGCGCCGATCTGCTGAAGCAGCAGCTCCACGGCCAGGTGCGACACGGTGCCCGCGCCCGGCGACGGGAAGTTGTATTTGTCCGGGTTCCGCTTCAGCGCGTCGAGCAGCTGGTCGACGTTGCCGATCCCGGCGGATGCTGGCACGACGAGCACGTTGGGCTGGTGCACGGCCAGCGTCAGCGGCGACAGGTCGGTGGCCGGCGCATAAGGCAGTTTGTCGAACAGCAGCGTGTTGTTCACCAGCGGGCCGGTGATCGATACGCCAAAGGTGTAGCCGTCAGGTTTGGCGTTGGCGATGGCGAACGTGCCGATATTGCCGCTGGCGCCTGGTTTGTTCTCGATGACGATGGTCTGGCCAAGGATGGCGCCGGCCTTCTCACCGACGATGCGGGCCACCTGATCAGGGCTGGAACCTGGCCCGAAGGGCACGATGGCTTTCAGCGGCTGCGCGGGCCAGGTATCGGCGGCCTGCGCAGCCGCAAGCGGCGTCGTGGCGGCCAGCCCCAAGATCAGGGCGCGTGCCGCCGCATGGCGGACCAGGGCCAGAGGCAAGGACTTAGGCATGCGTGTCTCCCACGTTTTTCATCGTGTCGAAATAGGTTTGTTCGTTGGCGATGAAGGCTGCGACCATCGCCCGGTAGGTGGCGTCCACCACCTGCTCAAGATGGGTGAAGCCCGCGTTATGGCGTTCAGCCAGCGCACGGACCTTGTCGAAGACCTGAGCCTGGCGCGCGGGCGCGCTGACCTGGAAGCTGTCGCGCTTGAAGCGCGCGGCATCCTTCACGTACATGGCGCGTTGGGCGATCAGCCGTACGATCTCGTCGTCCAGCCTGTCGATGTTGGCGCGCACCTCGGCCAGGTTGGCGCATAGGGGACGATAGGCGGGGTCGGTGTATTCGCGCAGGGGGGCGCCGTGGGTATCGGGCTCTTGCATGGGGGTGGGCGTCGTCATTGGATGTAGTCGGGCTGGCGGCTGGGCGCGGCTTGCTGGAATGCGGGCTGCGCGTTGCAGTATTCGTAAACCCGCAAGATGCGGGGATAGGTGGACAGGTCGCAGCCCATGCGTTGTGCGTTGGCCACTTGCGGCACCAGGCAGCAGTCGGCAAGCGAAGGGGCATCGCCAAAGCAGTACGGGCCGTGCCCATGGCGGGCCAGCAGTTCCTCGACTGCGGTCAGTCCTTCTTTTATCCAGTGCTGGTACCAGGCGTTCTTCTGCTCATCGCTGGCGCGCAGCACGTCTTGCAGATAACGCAGAATGCGCATGTTGTTGACGGGATGGATGTCGCAGGAGATGGCGTCGGACAGCTCCAGAACACGGGCGCGCGCCAGCGTTTCGGCAGGGATCAGGCGGGGTTCGGGGTGGGTGGCATCCAGGTAGTCGATGATGGCAAGCGACTGCGACAACTGGGTGTCGCCATCAACCAGCAACGGTACGCCCGCCGACGGATTCTTGGCGACGTAGTCCGTGGCGCGCTGTTCCTGCTTGCGCAGGTTCACGGGCAGGTATTCGTAGGGCAGTCCCTTGAGCGCCAGCGCAATGCGTACGCGGTAGGACGTGGAACTGTTGAAGAAGCTGTGGAGTTGCATGCGGGTTTCCTGGTCAGACCATCCGCACGCTTAGCGTGCCCAGGCCGTCGACGCTGCCTGTCATGATGTCGCCGCGTACCACCGGGCCCACGCCTTCGGGCGTGCCGGTGTAGATCAGGTCACCCGGTTCCAGGCGGAAGTACTTCGACAGATAGGCGACGGTTTCAGCCACGGACCAGATCAGCTTGCCGATGTCGCTGCGTTGCTTGTCGGCGCCGTTGACTTGCAGCCAGATGGCGGCCTGCCCGATGCCCTCCACCGATGCCGCCGGATGCAATGGGCCGATGGGTGCGCTCTGGTCAAAGGCCTTGCCCAATTCCCAGGGGCGGCCGGCTTCGCGCATCTTCATCTGCAAGTCGCGGCGCGTCATGTCCAGGCCCACGGCGTAGCCCCAGACATGTTGCAGCGCCTGGTCCACGGGGATGTTGGCACCGCCCTTGCCAATGGCGGCAACCAGTTCAATCTCGTAATGCAGATTGGCGGTCTCGGGCGGATACGGCAGGTCCAGCGTATGGCCCTGCGCCACCGGCACGACCGCGTCGGCGGGCTTGCAGAAGAAGAAGGGCGGCTCACGGTCGGGGTCGAATCCCATCTCGCGGGCGTGAGCGGCATAGTTGCGGCCGACACAGTAGACGCGGCGCACGGGAAAGCTGTCCTGGCTGCCGGCGATGGGCACGGCAACGGGAGCGGCGGGAGCAAACACAAAAGACATGGATCACCCTTGAGGCATGGAGGAGAGAGAAAGCGGGGTGCGGAACGCCGCGGCTGAATCAAGCGATGCGTTCTTCGCGCCACAAGCCCAGCGCATCCTGCACCGGGCGGTCGGAATAGCTGAACAGGGTGACGTCGTCCAGCGCGGCCAGTTGCACGGGCAGCCAGGATGGAGCGACGAACACGTCACGCGGGGCGAAGTGGAATTCCTGGTCGCCGATGCGGGCGGTGCCACGGCCTTCCACCACGCTGTAGACCGTGGAGTCGGTGCCGCGGTAGGCCTTGCCTTGGAACCCTGCGGGCAGCAGTTGCATGAACGTGGCCATGGTCGGCATCGGGTAACCGCCCGTGGCCGGGTTCAGGTAGCGCAGTTTCACGCCGTCCCAGGGATCCAGTTCGCCATGCCGGTACAGCGCGTCCAGCGCTTCGCGGCTGCGTTCGTAGGGGTAGTTGAAGATGGGCGAGGTGCCGCTTGTGGCCTGATGGCGCACGGGCGCCATGTTGTGGCCGAAGCGCGCCATGCTGTCACCTTCGGGGCGCGTGACGGGCTGGGTGGCTTGCGGATAGTTTTCCGCGAAGCCGGCATCCAGGAACCGCAGCAGCGGGATATCCAGGCCGTCCAGCCAGACGACGGGTTCGCCGCCCTCGGCGGTTTCGGCGTTGCCGTGGTCATGCCAGGTCCAGGACGGCGTGATGATGAAGTCGCCTGGATGCATGGTGGTGCGTTCGCCGTTCACGGAGGTAAAGGCGCCGCGGCCTTCGACGATGAAGCGCAATGCTGATTGTGTGTGGCGGTGGCTGGGCGCGATCTCGCCGGGCAGAATCAGTTGCAGGCCGGCGTACAGGCTTTGCGTGATGCTGGCCTGTCCAGGCAGGCCGGGGTTCTCCAGGATGAGCACGCGCCGCACGGCTTCTTCCGCGGTAATGAGCGAGCCGGACGCCATGACGTCGTCGCGCACGTCGTCATACTTCCAGATGGCGGGGAGGCAGCGTGGGGCGGGCTGGCGCGGCACCAGGTTATGCAGCGATTCCCACAAAGGGGACATGTGCTTCTTGGCGATGCGCGCGTAATAAGCAGCGCGTTCCGCGCCGTTGTGATGGCTGTCGGGCATGGTTGTCTCCGGTCTGTCCGACTGGTGCCGGCTTCTACGGGTTGGCCGCCGCGTGGGTCGCGGCTGGTCCTGATATGGAGACGATTATGCGTAAGCAGCTATGTGTTTTGAAATGAAATTATCTTATTATCCATACGAATAAGAATATACATACGAGACAAACCTCCCAGAGGAGGGCCTGCATGGACTGGACCCACCGCCTGCGCCTGCGCAATCTGAAGATGTTGCTCAGCCTTGCCCAGACGCGCAACATCAGCCATTCGGCTGCGATGCTCAACACCACGCAGCCCGGCCTGTCGAAGTGGTTGAAAGACCTGGAAGACGACATCGGGCTGCCATTGTTTGAACGTCATGCGCGCGGCCTGCGTCCCACGCCGCACGGCGATGTGCTGATTGCGCACGCCCAGCGCGTGGAGGCGCAGTTGGACCGCGCCAGCGCCGATATGGCCGCGCTGCGTGAAGGCGGCGGCGGGCGCGTGGTGATCGGCGCCTCGGGCGCGTCGGCCTCCGATACGGTGCCGCTGGCGGTGCTGAAGCTGCTGGAGCGCATGCCGCAGGCCCGCGTGAAACTGGTGGAAGGCACGACTGACCGCCTGCTGGCGCAACTGGCGCAAGGCGATCTGGACATCGTGGTGGGCCGGTCGGCGCCCGAGCACCACGACCCCGCCATCCGTTTCGAGGCGCTGTATCTGGAACCGATTCAATTGGTGGCGCGTCCGCGCCATCCGCTGTTCGCGATCGAGCGGCCGACGTGGCCGGACCTGCTGTCGTACCGGTGGATTCTGTGGCCCAAGGGCACACCCATCCGCAATGCGGTGGATGCCGCGCTGGCGGCCGCAGGGCAGGCGCCGCCGGCGGATCACGTGGAGTCGAACTCGGTCACGATCAATCTCACGCTGATCAACAACAGCGACATGATCGGCGTGGCATCGCACCGCGCGGCGTTGCGGTTTTCGCAAATGCGGGCGATGCGGATCATCCCGGTGCGGCTATCGGGGTTCGGGTCGGTGACGATGTACTGGCGCGAAGATGCGTTTCGGCCGATGGCGGTGCAGGAAGCGATGGCGGCGCTTCGGAGCACGGTGGCGGAACACGCGCCGGGCGCGGCGAGAGTGTGATGCGTGCTTCCGGCGCCGGCCTGAATGCGTTGATCGCGCAGTGCCGCAGGTTGGAGGCGGCGTTGGCCGGAGAAACCGATCCCGCAGTGTCCGCGGCGATGCATCGCTTTGTGGCGGACATGGATGCCCCGCGCGCACCGCCCGGGATGTGGTCACCCTTGGCGCTGGCCGTGTTGGTGATGGCCGGCGGGCTGGGGATGGGCATCGAGGTGCTGAGTTTGCTGTTGCCCACTGCTGGTGCGGCCTGGGCGGCGTTCGCGCTGGTGGCAGTTTGCGCGGCGACGGCGCTGGCGTTGGCGATAGGGGTGGTGATGTTCATGGCCGGGCGCGCGGCGGGGTTGTTGGTGCTGAAGTGGCTGGCGCTGGGCTTGGTGGGGGCCGGTGGGGCGGGTGTGTTGGCGTGGATGCTGGGGGATGTGCGGGCCGTGGGCCCCGTCGTGGCGGTGTTGGCGGGGTTAGGGGCTTGGCTTGTGCTGAATAGCGGCGGGTTCTATGTGTTTGCGGGGTATCAGATGGCGCGCAGGTTCATGGGTAAGGGCCGATGAGCGCGATGAGCGCCTTACGGCGCTTGCTACTGGCCAGGCAACGGCGGAATATCTTGCGGTGGCCGCCCCATGAAGGCTGAGTCGCGCGGGGCCGCGCGCTCGGCCAAAAACCGGCCAGGCGGCTTGCCCGCGGCTTTCTTGAACATCGTCACGAAGGCGCTGGCGCTGTCGTAGCCTAGCTCGTAGGCCACGGTCTGCACCGACAGCCCAGACGTCAGCCGCTGCAGGCCCGCGATGACATGCCATTGCCTGCGCCAGCGGCCCACGCTCATTCCGGTCTGTTGCCGGAACAAACGGCTCATGCTGCGTTCGCTCATGCCGATGCGGGCTGCCCACTGGTGCAGCGTGGCGGAATCAGCCGGATCGGCAAGCATGGCGTCGGCCAACTTCAGCAGTCGCGCGTCCGACGGCCGAGGCAGATGCAATTGCTCGATCGGCGCAGCCGCCAATTCGTCCAACAGTACGGTCATGATCCGGCCGTCGGCGCCTTGCGCGTCATACCGCCTGGGCAGTTGGCTGGCCCGGTCGATCAACGCTTGCAACAACAATGAAACCGCGACGCTGCAACACCGCTCCGGCAGGCCGGGAGCGGCGTCCGGCTCGACAAATAGCGCATAGCCGCGGACTTGTCCCGATGGCTTGGCGCGATGGCTGATGCCGCCAGGGATCCATACGGCACATCCCGGTGGAATCATCCAGACGCCCTGCTCAGTTTCGCAAGTGATGATGCCCGAGACCGTGTAGAGCAGTTGCGCTTTGCGGTGGCGATGAGGCGAATATTCACGCCCCTCCGTCACCAGGGAAATACTGGCCGCCACAACCGGTCGGTCAATCTGATGAGGCTCGGGATCAAGGTAGGCGGGGGCGTATTCCATAAAGCCACAGGCAGGAACGGGACGAAGCGGCGGTAGGTCACGATACGGTATATCCGGGTTGGCGTCATTGGTGAAAAGAGCCAATTCGTTTATCGATCCAGCCATTTATGTAAGTGGCCGGATCGATCAATGAATTGGCCATTTTTTGGAATGACGCCATTCGGAATGGGCAAGAGAATGCCTGTACCCGCCAGCCTGGTCGATGTTCCGAATCGCCGGCGCGGCGGCGTCATCCTCAACCTTTCCGCAACGGCCGGCATCCGTCTCTGGACGCCAGGCTGCGCGCTTCGCCCGTCAAATGATCCGCTTTCCGATTTCACGCCCCGCCGGCATCCTCCTTGGCCTGATGCTGACAGGCTGCGCCGTGGGGCCGGGATTTCATCCCCCCTCAGACCAGCTCATTACCGCAAATCTGCAACCGCGTGACGCGAACGTGCTTTCCTCCAGGTTGGAGCGCGAATCCGTGCCTGTTGCTTGGTGGGATCTGCTCGAAGATCCGATGCTGGCCAGTTTGCAACGCCGGGCCGCACAAACCAATCTGGACTTGCAGGCCGCCGCCTCGCGCGTCGCTCAAAGCCGGGCGCGACTGGGTGTCGCGGATGCACGGCTGCTGCCGCGGGTGGGCGCCAGAGCCGGCTATGCACGCGAGGCCGACAGTGCGAACGGCAAGATGGCTGCACTGGGGGCGCCAACCGATTCCTACGAATACTGGCAAGCCGGTTTCGAGACCGCCTGGGAAATCGATCTCTGGGGCCATGCGCGCAAGTTGCGGGAGCAGGCCGGGGCCGACATGGCGGCCGCCTGGTATGACTTGGAGGCGGCGCGTGTCGCCATGGCCACCGAGATTGCGCGCCACTACCTGCAACTGCGCGGTACGCAGGCTCAACTCGATATTGCCCGGCAGAATGAGCAGATCGCGGAGCACGCCCTGCGCTTGGCTGAAAGCCGCCGGCGCAATGGCATCGCCACGCATTTCGATACCGCCGCCGCCAACGCGCAGTTGGCGACGGTGCGCGCGCTGCAACCCGAATTGGCAAGGGAGCGTGATGCGCACATGAATGCACTGGCCTTGCTATTGGGCTTGGCGCCGCGCGAGCTGGACATCGAGCTTGGGCCCGTGCATGCGCTTCCAAGTCCGCCAAAAGTCGTGCCGGTGGGTTTGCCGTCTGAATTGGCGCGGCGCCGTCCCGACATCCAGCGTGCCCAGGCGCGTCTACAGGCGGCCACGGCCGCCGTCGGAGCGGCTGACGCCGATTTCTATCCCCGACTGACGCTCGGAGGCCGTCTGGGTGTCGAGGCTTTTCAAGGCAGTGACCTGGGCAACTGGGCGTCGCGGCAGTTCTCCGTGGGACCGACGCTGTATCTGCCGATCTTCGAAGGCGGCAGGCTGCGCAGCACCTTGGCGTTGACAGAGGCCCGCCAACAGGAAGCCGCCATCGACTTCCAGCAGACCGTGCTGCATGCCTGGCACGAAGTCGATGATGCGCTCAACGCCTGGGCGGCGGAACAGCGCCATCACGTCGAACTGCAACGCGCCTTCGACCACAATCGCCTTGCGTTGCAGGCTTCCGAGCGGGCATACGAGCAGGGCGCCGCCGACTACCTTCCTGTTCTGATCGCGCAGCGCATCTTGCTCGACAGCCAGTTGGCGCTGACTGACAGTTCGACCCAATCGACGCTAACGATCGTGGCTTTGTATAAGGCATTGGGAGGCGGCTGGGACCCCTCCGCGTTTTCCGTTCCCTCGCAGGGCGACGGCGGGGCCCGGCTATGAGCGCCCATGCCGCCCCGGCCGTGGGCCACGAGCGCCGTGCCCGGCCTCTGGTCGCGTTGACCGGTATCTTCCTTGCCGCCATGACTGCCGGCCTGAACAATCGGGTCGGTGCCCTGGCGCTGGCGGACATCCGCGGCGCCCTGGGCCAGGGGCTGGACGATGCCTCCTGGCTCGGCACGGTCTATACCGCGGGCGAACTCGTCGCCATGCCTTTCGCCTCATGGTTTGCCATCACGCTGTCGTTGCGCCGTTTTCATCTGGGCATGGTCGGACTTTGCGCATTGATTGCCCTGGTCCTGCCGTTCATTCACAGCTTGCCTCTGCTGTTGGCGTTGCGTGGCCTGCAAGGCCTGGCTGGCGGAGCGCTTATCCCGGTACTGATGATGGCCGCATTGAAGTTCCTGCCGCCGCCGGTCAGGCTGCACGGCCTGGCGCTTTATGCGATGACCGCCACCTTTGCGCCAAACGTGGCGATCTGGCTGGCAGGCCTTTGGACCGACACGTTGACAGACCTGCGCCTGGTCTACTGGCAAGCGATCCCCATGCTGCTGCTTGCCGGCACGCTGGTGGGATGGGGCCTGCCCGACGCTCCGTCCCAGGCTGAACGCTTCAGGCGCGCGAACTGGCCCGGCATGGCCCTGGGATCCATCGGCCTGACTCTGATCACCGTCGCGCTGGACCAAGGGGTGCGGCTGGACTGGTTCGAATCGCGGCTGATCACGGGTTCGCTTGCGGTGGGTCTTGTGTTCACCGGCGCCTACCTCGTCAGCGAGTGGCGCCATCCCGAGCCATTCATCAATCTTCGCTTGCTGGGACGCCGCAATCTGGGACTTGGATTTGCCGTGTTCGTGGGCCTGTTGATTGTGATGCTATCCGGCTCTTCGGTGCCGGCCGCCTATCTCGGTCGCGTCTGGGGATACCGCGCGCTGCAAAGCGCGCCTATCGGCTTGATCATCGGCTTGCCGCAATTGCTGCTCGGCCCTTGCGTTGCCGCGTTGTTGTATCGCAAGTGGGTCGACGCGCGCATCGTATTCGCATTGGGGCTGGGGCTGATTGCCTTGTCGTGCCTGTTCGGTTCGCGCCTGACCTCGGACTGGATTTGGGAGCAGTTCGTTCTTGTCCAGATACTGCAAGCGCTGGGTCAGCCCATGGCCGTCGTGTCTCTGCTGTTTCTGGCGACCAGCGTGGTGAAACCTCCCGAAGGGCCATACGTGTCGGGCACCATCAACGCGCTGCGGGTCTTCGGTACGTTGGTCGGCAGTGCGGGAGTGGGTCAGATCACGGTGTTGCGCGAACGATTCCATGCGGACGCATTGCTGGACTCCCCAGGGCTTCTCCACGGGAGCTGGACGCATTTGATCGGACCTGACCAGGTAGCGTCGGCCCTGCATGAACAAGCCTTTGTTCTGGCGACATCCGACGTCTATCTATTGCTGGGTCTGCTGGCCCTTCTGATGATTCCTTTGGTGTTGCGCCTCCAGTACATACCGGCGCCGCAACCCGTCTCTTCTTCCTCTCACGGATAATCCAATGCCATTACCCAAGATCGGCAAGACCGCCGTCGGCGCCTTGCTTGCCATTACCGTCATCGCAGCACTCTTCCATATCAATCGCCCGGAAAGCGCGTCGAACTTCCAGTCGACGAACAACGCATATGTCCGCGCCGACTACACGCAGGTATCGCCCCAGGTTTCAGGCCGCATTGCCCAGGTCCTGGTCGAGGAAAATCAACGAGTGACATCGGGTCAGGTCCTGGCCCTGATCGATGATCGTGATTTCGTCATTGCGCTTGAACACGCCCGCGCCAGGATCCTGAGCGCACAAGCCGTCATCGATAGCCTGTCAGCCCAATCGGCCCGTCAGGAAAGCGAGATATCGAGGGCTGAGGCCACCGTTACCGCCGACCGGGCGGCCTTGAGACTCGCGCAGGCGGAGCTGGCGCGGTACCGCAACCTGGCGGCGGACGGATCCGGCACCGTACAGGCTTTGCAGCAGGCGCAAGCGCAAGCGACCATCCACGGCGCCAACCTTGAAAAAGACCGAGCCGCCCATCAGGCCGCGCTGCGCCAACTCGACATCTATCGCGCCGAATCGCGTAAAGCCCAGGCCACGCTGGCGCAGATGAAGGCGGAAGAGGCCTCTGCGGAACTGAACCTGTCCTATACCCGTATCGTTGCGCCGATCGCTGGCTCTGTCGGCCAGCGTGCATTGCGGGTAGGCGCGTTTGTCGCCACGGGCAAACCCGTTGCCGCGATCGTGCCGCTGGATGAGGTCTATATCGAGGCTAATTACCGCGAAACTCAGCTGGCCCGCGTCCGCCTGGGACAACCGGTCAAGATCAGCGTCGACGCCTTGCCCGGCGTCACGCTGCACGGCAGCGTGGATAGCCTGGCTCCAGCCAGCAATGCTAGTTATGCACCGCTGGGCCCGCAAAATGCCACGGGCAACTTCACCAAGATCGTCCAGCGTCTGACGGCCCGGATACGCCTGGACCCCAATCAGCCGGACGCTGCGCGCCTTCGGGTTGGCATGTCGGTGGAACCGGAGATAGACGTGTCCGCAGATGGCGTCGGCTCGTCTGGCAACGGGAAGGTGGCTTTGAAGAGTGACTGAGGCCCGGCGCGTCAGACATTGGGTAGGTCCCCGTTGTCCAACGCGCTGTGATTTCCGGCCGAATCCGCAGGCGGCTTCCCGATTACTTCGATGCCACCGCATCCACCGGCACCGGATTTCCCCAGCCGCCGCCAATCGCTCGAATCAGGCCCACGGCCGATCGCGCCTGTTCGCCGCTCAACTGCACGGCGACCCGTTGCTGCAACAGCACGCTGCGGTCGGCTTCGATCACGTCCAGGTAGCTGATCGAACCTTCGCGGTATTGCGTATGGGACAGCTTGGCGGCGCGGGCCGAGGCTTCCACCGCTGCGTCTTGCGCCTTGGTCTGGTCCGCCAGAATGCGCAGGTTGGCCAGGTTGTCTTCGACTTCGCGGAATGCGTTCAGCACGGTTTGGCGGTAGACGGCCACGTCTTCCTCGTAGACGGCGCGGGCGCGGTCCAGGCCGGCTTGGCGGCGGCCGCCGTCGAAGATGGGCATCGACAGCGCGGCGCCCACCAGCGGACCCAGCAGGAAGGTACGGCTGGACCACTGGAACAGATTGCCCAGGTCCGACGATTCATAGCCAAAGGCTCCCGTGATGTCCAGACGCGGGAAGAAGGCGGACTTGGCGGCGCCAACGCGCGAGTTGGCGGCGGCCATGGCGCGTTCGGCCGCGGCGATGTCCGGGCGGCGTTCCAGCAAGGTCGACGGCAGGCCGGCGGGAATCGACAGCGCAACCTTCTGGATCGGTTGCGGCGGCATCGTGAAGTCCGACGGCGCGCGGCCCAGCAGCACGGCCAGCGCATGCTCGGAGGTGGCGCGGCGGCGGTCGATGCCCAGCGCTTCCGATTGCGCGGAGGCCAGTTCCGCCTTGGCGCGTGCCAGATCCAGTTCGCTGATGTCGCCCGCGTCGTAGCGGCGCTGGATCAGTTGCAGCGTATCGGTACGCAGCTTGACCGTCTGGCGGTACAGCTGCGATTCGGCGTCTTGCTCGCGCACCAGGAAGTAGGTGGTGGCCACGTCGGCCTGCAAGGCCAGCAGCACCGAACGGTACAGCGCTTCGCTCTGCTGGGCATCGGCGGTTGCCGCGTCCGCGGTGGAGGCCACGCGGCCGAACAAGTCGGCCTCGTAAGACACCGCGCCTTGCGCACGCCACGTCGTCACCGGGCTGGTGGACGTGCCGTCAGGCAGGCCTTGCGACACGGCAGACGGGCGCTGGCGGTTGGGACCGAAGGCGGCGTCCAGCGAGGGGAAGAAGCCGGCGCGGGCCTCGCGTTGCAACGCGCGGGACTGGGCCAGGCGGGCGGCGGCGGCTTGCAGGTTCTGATTGGCCTGTTGCGCTTCGTCTTCCAACTGGTTCAGGCCGTCGTCGCCGAATACCTTCCACCAGGCGCCGCGCAGCGCGTCTTCCGACGGTTCGGCGGGCTTCCAGGTGCCGGCTTCAGCGGCGGGCAGGGGGGCTTCCTTGAATGCCGTGGGCGCGGCGGCCGACGGCTTTTCGTAAGTGGGGCCCACCGCGCAGCCGGCCAGCACAAGCAGGACGGCAAGCAGGGCGGAACCACGGGTCAGTCTTTGGATCATGATGAATTCTCTTTGTTGCACGTCCCGTCACCCTGGACGGGACGCACTGGCTGCTCTGATGTCTCGCTGGCCTCAAGCGTGGGGTTGCGTGGCCGGCGGCGCGTTCGGGTCGATGTGCGGCATGCACACGGGCGCTTCATGCGGCGCTGCCGAATGCAGCGTCTTGCTGCCCAGCGAGCGCAACAGCACATAGAACACCGGCGTCAGGAACAGACCGAACAAGGTGACGCCCAGCATGCCGAAGAACACGGCGACCCCCATGGCGTGGCGCATTTCAGAGCCCGCGCCCGAGGACAGCACCAGCGGCACGACCCCCATGATGAACGCGATGGACGTCATCAGGATCGGACGCAGACGCAGGCGGCTGGCCTCGATGGCGGCTTCGAGCGGCGTGCGGCCATTCATCTCCAGCTCGCGGGCGAACTCCACGATCAGAATGGCGTTCTTCGCGGATAGCGCCACCAACACCATCAGGCCGATCTGCGTGAAGATGTTGTTGTCGTTGCCCGTCAGGTAGACGCCCGTCAGCGCAGCCAGGATGCTCATCGGCACGATCAGGATCACGGCCAGCGGCAAGGTCAGGCTTTCGTACAGCGCGGCCAGCACCAGGAACACCAGCAGCACGCTGATCGGGAACACCCACAAACCGGCATTGCCCGCCAGAATCTGCTGATACGTCAGGTCGGTCCATTCAAACTTCACGCCACGCGGCAGCGTTTCGGCGGCGACACGTTCGGCCGCGGCTTGCGCCTGGTCGGACGAATAGCCAGGAGCCGGGCCGCCGTTGATGTCAGCGGCGGTGTAGCCGTTGTAGCGCACCACCATTTCCGGGCCAAAGGTCTGCTTGACTGTCACCAGCGACGACAACGGCACCATGTCGCCCGCCGCATTGCGGGTCTTCAGTTGCAGGATGTCGTCGGCGTGGGCGCGGAACGGCGCGTCGGCTTGCGCACGCACCTGGAACACCCGGCCGAAGCGGTTGAAGTCGTTCACATACATCGAGCCCAGGTAGATCTGCATGGTGTCGAAGACTTCCGTCACCGGCACGCCCAACTGCTTGGCCTTCACGCGGTCCAGATCCACATCCAGCTGTGGCACGTTGATTTCGTAGCTGGAGAACGCCGGGCCCAGTTCAGGAGTTTGGCGGGCTTTTTCCAGGAATGCCTGTTTGGCCTTGTCCAGTTCGGCATATCCCAGGGCGGCGCGATCTTCCAGTTGCAGCTTGAAGCCGCCGAGCGTGCCCAGACCCATCACGGGCGGGGGCGGGAACACGGCAATGAACGAATCCTGGATGGCCGCGAACTTCTGGTTCAGCGACCCCGCGATGGCGTTGCCGGACAGCGCGGCGCCCTTGCGTTCATTAAAGGGCTTCAACGTCACGAACACGATGCCGGCGCTTGAGCTATTGGTGAAGCCGTTGATCGACAGGCCGGGGAAGGCGATGGCCGATTGCACGCCAGGCTCTTTCAGGGCGATGTCGCTCATGCGGCGAATCACGGCTTCCGTGCGGTCCAGCGAGGCGCCGTTGGGCAACTGCGTGAAGCCGATCAGGTACTGCTTGTCCTGCGCGGGCACGAAGCCGCCGGGCACCAGATAGGACACGCCGATCGTGGCGGCCACCAGCACCCCGTACACGCCCATCGCGCCGGCCTTGCGGCGGATCACGCGGGACACACCCGTGCCGTACGACTCGGACGCGCGGCCGAACATGTTGTTGAACCAGTTGAAGAAGCGGCCGAAGACACGGTTCATGCCACGGGTCAGCCAGTCTTGCTTGTCGTGATGGCCCTTGAGCAGCAGGGCCGACAAGGCGGGCGACAAGGTCAGCGAGTTAAAGGCCGAGATCACCGTCGAGATGGCGATGGTCATGGCGAATTGCTTGTAGAACTGGCCGGTCAGGCCCGTCATGAAAGCCAGCGGCACGAACACGGCGCACAACGTCAGCGCGATGGCGATGATGGGGCCGCTGACTTCGCGCATGGCGCGATAGGTCGCATCGCGTGGACTTAAACCCGCCGCGATGTTGCGCTCCACGTTTTCGACCACCACGATGGCGTCGTCCACCACAATCCCGATGGCCAGCACCATCCCGAACAGCGACAAGGCGTTGATGGAATAGCCGAACACCAGCAGCAGCGCGAACGTCCCCACGATGGACACGGGCACGGCCAGCAGCGGGATGATCGACGCGCGCCAGGTTTGCAGGAACAGAATCACCACCAGCACGACCAGCGCGATGGCTTCCAGCAGCGTGTGCACCACGGCTTCGATACTGGAACGCACGAACTGCGTGGGGTCGTATTCAATGCGGTATTCCACGCCCGGCGGGAAGTCTTGCGACAGTTCCGCCATGGCGGCGCGCACCTTGCTGGACACGTCCAGGGCATTGGCGCCGGGCGATTGCATGATGCCCATGCCGACGGCCTGCTTGTTATCCAGCAGCGAGCGCAGACCATATTCCTGCGCATCCAGTTCCACGCGCGCCACGTCGGACAGATGCGTCACGGCGCCGTCGGGCGAGGTTTTCAGGATGATGTCGCGGAACTCTTCTTCGCTTTGCAGGCGGCCACGCGCATTGACGTTCAGTTGCAGCGGCACGTCGCCTTGCGTGGGCGATGCGCCGATGACACCGGCGGCCACCTGCACGTTCTGTTCGCGGATGGCGGCGACCACTTCAGACGCGGTCATGCCACGCTGAGCCACTTTCTGCGGGTCCAGCCAGACGCGCATCGAGTAGTTGCCCGAGCCCCACACCGTCACTTCGCCCACGCCCGTGATGCGGGCCAGGCGATCCTTGACGTTCAGGATCGCGTAGTTGCGCAGGTAGGTGATGTCGTAGCGGTCATTGGGCGAGATCAAGTGCACGACCAGCGTCAGCGTGGGCGAGCTCTTGGCCGTGGTCACGCCCAGGCGCTGCACGTCCGGCGGCAGGCGCGGCAGCGCTTGCGACACGCGGTTCTGCACCAGTTGCTGCGCCTTGTCCGGGTCCACGCCCAGCTTGAAGTTGACCGTCAGGGTCAGGTTGCCGTCGCTGTTGGCCTGCGACTGCATGTACAGCATGTCTTCCACGCCGTTGATGGATTCCTCCAGCGGCGAGGCGACGGTTTCGGCGATGACCTTGGGGTTGGCGCCCGGATACTGCGCGCGCACCACGACCGACGGCGGCACGACTTCCGGGTATTCGGAAATGGGCAGCTGGAACATGGCCAGCAGACCTGCCAGCAAGACCAGGATGGACAACACGCCGGCAAAAATCGGCCGGTCGATGAAGAACTTTGAGATATTCATGAACGTTCTCTGTAGACGCGCAGGCCTTACTTCACTTCGGCCGCGGCGGTCTGGACCGGGGTCGCCTTGGCGGCAACCATGGGTACGACGGTCGGGGCCACGGAGTCGCCAGGACGGATGCGTTGCAGGCCGTTGACGACGATGCGTTCACCGGCGGCAAGCCCGGAATCGACGACGCGCAGGCCTTCCTGGTTGGCGCCCAGCTTCACTTGGCGGTAGACGGCGTGGTTCTTGTCGTCCAGCACCAGCACATAGCGCTTGTCCTGGTCGGTGCCGATGGCTTTTTCGTCGATCAGCACGGCCGAGCGCGGGTCGCTGCCGCCCAGACGGACGCGGGCGTACAGGCCAGGCAGGAGCGAGCCATCGGCGTTGTCGAATTCGGCGCGCACGCGGATCGTGCCCGACGTCGCATCCAGGCGGTTGTCCACCGACTGCACAAAGCCGGTGCGCGAATAGCCTTCCTCGTTGGCCAAGCCCAGCTCGACCGGCACCGAGCCCGCGCGGCCGTTGCGGGCCGGGTTGACGTAGCGCAGGAAGGTCTGTTCATCCACGTCGAAGGAGGCGTACATCTTCGACACCGAAACCAGCGTCGTCAGCGGCACCGACGCGGCGCCTGCCGCGACCACGTTGCCCACGGTGACTTCAGCACGCGACACGCGGCCAGCCACCGGCGCTTCGATGCGGGTGTAACCCAGGTTCAACTTGGCGAAGTCCAGGGCGGCTTGGGCGCCTTGCAGATTGGCGGCGGCTTCGCGCGAGGCGTTCTGCTTTTCCTCGAAGTCGCGGCGGGCGATGGCGTTGTCCGTCAGCAGGCGCTGGCCTCGGGCCAGCTCCGTGGCGGTATACGAGGCGCGGGCCTTGGCGGCCGTCAGGGCGGCGGCGGCGCGGTCCACCTCGGCCGCATAGGGGCGCGGGTCGATGGTGAACAGCACATCGCCCTTCTTGACGATGCTGCCGTCCTGGAAGTGCACGGCGGTCAGGGTGCCAGACACCAGCGGACGGATGTCGACACGGTCGATCGCTTCCAGACGGCCGGAGTAGCGCTGCCAGTCCACGATGGTCTTGCTGACGACTTCGGCCACCTCGACGGGCGTGGCGGTCGGGGCTCCCTGGGCCATGGCGACGTTGCCGCCAGCAGGGCCACGGGTCAGGGCGTAGCCGCCTCCGGCCGCGAGTACGGCGGCAAAGACGACGAGCATAGCGATACGATTGCGCGAAACCATGGTGTTTCCTTGAGTGGTATAGGTGCGAAAGCGCGCTTGTTTGAGCCTGGGGCGGAGGCGGCCGCGGCGATCCGGGGTATGGCAGTCCTCAACATCCGTTGGTGTGGCATTCGGCTATATGCTTAGATGCATATGGTGCAATGCAGCATGCAACAGTGTTGCGTTTCCTGGGCAATGGCGCCTTGGCGGGGCGGGTCACTGCGGTGTCGGAAGCTGAGGATTGACATGCCCTGTGGAGGCGCCGGGAGGCAAGGGCACTTCAAGATGGTTTGCATTCTGAGTGTTTTGCGGGGCCGGATAAACATGTCTATTCCGGCAACACTGTTCGGTGGAAATGACTAATCGGCGGCGAAATCGGGTTATGCTCCGTTCACCCCGACTTATTTGCTCAAAAGGACACCGTCGCCATGGACCGTTTTCAGGCTATGCAGGTGTTTGTGCGCGTCGTGGACGCCAATAGCTTCACTCGGGCGGCCGACAGCCTCTCGCTTCCGCGCACCACCGTCACCACCATCATTCAGAACCTCGAACGCCTGCTGGGCGTGCGCCTGCTCAATCGCACCACGCGCCGTATCGGCCTGACGCCGGATGGCGCGGGCTATTACCAGCATTGCGTGCGCATCCTGGCCGACGTCGAGGAAACCGAGGCCTGTTTCCAGGAAGCGGCCCTGCGCTTGAAGGGCCGGCTGCGCATCGACGTCCCCACGTGCATCGGGCGGCTGATTCTAATTCCGTCATTGTGTGATTTTCACGACAAATACCCGGACGTCGAGCTGGTGCTGGGCTTGGGCGACCGTCCCGTGGATATGGTGCAAGAGGCCGTGGACTGCGTGATTCGCGCGGGCGAGCTGGAAGATTCCAGCCTGGTGGCCCGTCGCATCGGCACCTTGCAGACCGTGACCTGCGCGTCGCCAACCTATGTGGCACGCCACGGCATGCCGCAAACGATCGAAGCCTTGCGCGACCACCACGCGGTGCATTATTTCTCTAGCCGCACCGGCCGCAATTGCGCCTGGGACTTCAAGGTGGACGGCAAGCACCAGGAAGTGGACATGAAGGGTTCGGTGGCGGTGAACGAAGCCGGCGCCTACCTGGATTGCGGCCTGAAGGGTTTCGGGCTGATCCAGACCGCGCGCTACATGGCGTTGCCGCACCTGCAAACCGGCGAATTGATCGAGATCCTGCCGCAGTGGAAGCCTAGCTCCACCGCTATTTCCGTCCTGTATCCGCAAAGCCGGCAGTTGTCACCCAAGGTGCGCGCCTTTGCGGATTGGGTGGCGGAACTGTTTGCCGGTTGCCCGCTGCTGAGCGGTCGCGACGAAACCGATCCGGCGGCGGCCAGTTGTGGTGTCTATCAGCGCCAACTCGGCATGCCCAGCGCCATGGTGCAGCCGCAAGCCGAACCGGCCTTGCTTCAAACGACACCGCCGCGCCGCCGCAGCGCGCGCGAAGAGGCGGCCGAGTACGCCCTGTAAGCGTCTGAGGTGGCGGGCCGGCCGGCCCGCCACGCTGGGCCACCACGGGAAACCCCGTAGTAAATACAGGGCTTGTGTCCCTCGTATTTCTTGAAACGTCTGTATAGTCCGACAGTCAAAGCCTACAACGCCCTTACTGTCGATCCGCTCTATGCAGCCTGTTCTACCCGCTTACCTGATCGCCCGTTGGCTGCTGCTGCTTGTCTTGTTGGCAGGGGTTTACTTCCTTAGTGGCTTCCTCGTTCCAGCGCTTGCCGCGCTGATCATTGGCTTGGCCAGCTGGCCGTTGTACCAGCGGCTGGTGGCACGCTGCGGCGGCCGCACGGCGGTGGCGGCATCGCTGGCGCTGCTGATGGTGGTCGTCGTGCTGATCGTGCCGATGACCTTTGCGCTGTCCTATGCCATCAAGGAAGCCAGCACCTTCTTCGCCTGGGCTATTGCGGCCAACCGCCATGGTGTGGCCGTGCCCAACTGGATCACCTCGATGCCGGCCGTGGGCGAACGGCTGGGCCAGTATTGGGAATCGTATATTGGCCAGCCTCACGCCTTGGGGGCGCTGGTCGAAGCCGTCAGCGGCGAACATCTGGGCAACATCTATCGCATGGTGCTGGCGGCCACGGGCAACGTGTTCCAACTGTTGCTGACCGTGCTCTTCATGCTGATCACGCTGTTCTTTGTCTATAAGGATGGCATCCGCATGGTGGCGCAGCTGGATGTGCTGGGCGAACGCATTCTGCCCGCGCGCTGGCAGCGCTTTTCGCGCGTGGTGCCGGCCACCATCAATTCCACCGTCACCGGCATGGGCCTGATCGCCTTGGGCGAAGGGTTGGTGCTGGGCATTGCGTACTGGGTGGCGGGTGTGCCGTCGCCGGTGTTGCTGGGCGTGGTCACGGGATTCATGGCGTTGATCCCGGGCGGTGCGCCGTTGTCGTTCACGTTGGTGTCGCTGTATCTGGTGGGCTCTGGCCATCTGGTTGCGGGTATCGCGTTGATGGTCTGGGGCAGCGTCGAACTCTTCATCGTCGATAAGACGCTGCGCCCGCGCCTGGTGGGCGGCCCGGTCAAGCTGCCGTTTCTGCCGACGTTCTTCGGCTTGGTGGGCGGCGTGAAGACCATGGGCATCGTGGGGCTGTTTGTCGGCCCGGTGCTGATGGCATTGCTGGTGGCGGTGTGGCGCGAATGGGTGCACCACGAAGTGCAAGAGCGTGACGCGGCCCGCTTGCATCCTCCCGTTGCGCCATCGGTTGAAAAAACACCCCGTGCCTGAGGCCGGCGCACCCGGCGCTTTTGGTAATCTAGCCATCCCCGCGTATACCGGCGCCTGACCCGGTACGCGCCTGCCCCGCCCGCAGACGCTTCGCATACGCCGCGGGGTGTGAGGATCGAGATGTCCGGGTTACTGCCTGATGATCAGATAGCCGTCCTGCGCGAGCAGGGGTTTGTGGTTGCGCGCCAATTCGTTGGCCCCGACCAGGTGGCGGCGCTACGTGCGCTGGCCGAACGCCATTTGCGCGAGCACGTGGCTCCCATCGAATACGAAGCCGATCTGCGCTATCCGGGTGCGCCGGAGTCGCGCGCTGCCGAGGGCGGGCTGACCGTGCGCCGGCTGCTCAATGCCTATGCGCGTGACCCCTTGTTCGCGCAATGGGCGGCCGACCCCCGCATTGCGCAATGGCTGGCCAGTTACTTCGGTGAGCCCGCGGTGTTGTCCACGGTGCATCACAATTGCGTCATGACCAAGCATCCCGCCTATGGCAGTCTGACCGGCTGGCACCAGGACATCCGCTACTGGTCGTTTTCCGATACGGACCTGGTGTCCTGTTGGCTGGCGTTGGGCACGGAAAAGCGCGAGAACGGTGGATTGTCTTTGATCCCGGGTTCGCATGCGGCGGCGTTCACGCCCGACCAGTTCGACGGCCAGAAATTCTTTCGCGACGATGCGCCGCAGAATGCCGATTGGATCGCGCGGGCCGTGTGCCCGGAACTCGAAGCTGGCGACGTGGTGTTCTTCCATTGCCGCACTTTGCATGCGGCGCAGGGCAACCGCAGCGACCGGGTGAAGTTATCGGTGGTGCATACGTATCACCCGCAGTCCTGCCACCCGCTTCCGGGTACGCGATCGGCCTCGCAAGCTGGCGTGCCGCTGGGAAATCTGTCTGTGGGATCGCTCGAAAGTAATTGATATTTGCTATTAATAATTGAATTACAATTAAATTGAGCGCAATACGCGATGATGGGCCGGCATGTACCCTCGTCGTGTTGATTCTTGCGTGGCATCCCTAGAACTCAATAGGCTGTTCCCTGTGCGCAAATTACCCCCAGACGACACGGAAAAACCGCAGGCGCCGACCGAGACCCGGTCTTCGCTATTTGTCGGTTCCACGGAAAAAGCCTTTCAAGTGCTGCATGCGTTTGACGGTTCAAAACGCCATATGACGCTGGCCGATATCGCGCGCGAGTCCGGCCTGGATCGCAGCGCGACCCAGCGCCTGGTTTACACGCTGGAGACGCTGGGCTATTTGCGCCGGATTCCAGATACGCGCAATTACGGCCTGACGCCGAAGGTGCTGCAATTTTCATACAACTACGTGCGCGCGAATGAGTTGATCGACAAGGCGTCGCCGTATCTGCTGGACATCAGCCGGACGTTGGGCGAGACCACGAATCTGCAAGAGCTGGATGGCCACGAGATTGTTTTCGTGGCGCGCTTTCCCGGCCACCATTTGGTGAATGTGGATATCGCGGTGGGTAGTCGTCTGCCGGCGTTTTTCACGGCATCGGGCACGGCTATCCTGTCCCGCCTGTCGGACGAGCAGCGCCGCGAGATCCTGAGCCAGACGCGGCTGGAAGCGATCACGCCCTATACCGAAGTGAATCCCGACAAGCTGCTGGACCGCGTACAGCGAGTGGCGGAGAAGGGTTACGCGATTATCGTGAACGAGACGGTGTTGGGGGATATTTCGGTGGCAGCGCCGGTGATCGATCATCGTGGGCTGGCGGTTGCCGCGATCAATATTTCCGTGCCGACGACACGGTGGACCGTAGCGCGGGTAGAGGCTGAGTTGGCACCCCATGTTCAGGTGGCCGCGACGTCGATCTCCAAGTCCAAGTTCTCGGCGTATTCGAGGTGATTGTTTAGGGCCGTTGTTGCTTGTCTTTCTCGTGGGCGATGTAGCGGGGTGATGGCTTAGGGCTGTTGTTGCTTGTCTTTCTCGTGAGCGAGGTAGCTGGGTGATGGCTTGGGGCTGTTGTTGTTTGTCTTTCTCGGGGGTGATGTAGCGGGACGATTGCTGCGCTTCGTGGCCCGCTCATTGGCACGGGCATCTTGGACGCTCGCGCCCACGATTGCGGTCCGGAGCGTCCGCTCCGGACTGCCCCGTCGTCATCTTCGTCCAGGCCCTTGGCCTTCCCTTCAGATTCCCTCGGGCGCATCGAGGTTGCTCGCGTCCAAGACGCCCATGCCAATGAGCTACCGATGTCTAGGCTTGTAGCGCCGTCAGGTCCGTGCTCAATGACGAGAGGTACGGGGCCCGCCGATTGCGGCCGCGCGGGCGGCCACAATCGGCATACAGGGTCGTGAGACGTCGTGACGGTGCCCGCTTTGCGATATGGGCGAATTCGAGTCCGTGCGACGGGCGCGGGATGTGCGTGAGATGCGCGCGAGATGTGTATTGGATGCGCGGTGGATGTGCGCTGGATGTGCGTTGGATGTGGGTTGGATGTGCGTTGAATGCGCGGTGAATGTGCGCTGGATGTGCGGTGAATGTGCGGTGAATGTGCGGAGGATGGGCGTAGGATGGGTGTAGCGCGGCACATTAAACACAAGAACACCACACCCCATCGCGCGCAACCCATCATCTCCCCAAACCACTCAAGCCCCGCTCAAACCACTCCGCTCAAACCTCCCCGCTCAAACCACCGCGCTCAAACCACCCCGCTCAAACCACCCCTCCCAACCTCTCAAACCACCCCTTCAAATTCCTTCAACAACGGAATCAATTCGCGGCGCAATGCTGCCTGCAACCCATCCGCGGGGGCGACCAACGGGTGCAGCACTGCCGGCGCATCCACGCCAATCAGATCCATCACCGATTTCATCGGCCCGGGATTCGTCTCGGCAAACGCCAGATCCATCAACGGAATCAAACGGCGATGCAATTCCATGGACTCCCTTGTCCGCCCTTCGGAGGCCAGCGCATACACCTTGCGCCACGCTGTCGGCAACAAGCTGGCCGTGACCACGATGCCGCCGCGCGCGCCGGCGGCAAGGTGCACTGGCAGCAGCGTGTCTTCGCCGCTGAAGACAGCAAACGACTCATCCACGCCCGCCACGGTGCGCAGGAAGTGGTACATGTCGGTGTTGCATGCCTTCATGCCGATGATGTTCTGGTGACGCGACAGTTCGTGCAGCACTTCAGGCGCGATGGCGATGCGCGTGCGGTACGGAATTTCGTAGATCATCACGGGCAGCGGCGAGGCGTCGGCGTAGCGCAGGAAGTAGTCGCGGATGCCGGCTTGCGTGGGCGTGGTGTAGTACGGGGTCAGCACCATCAGCGCGTCGGCGCCGGCGTCGGCGAATTCGTGGCCGGCTTGCAGGGCGTCGTGGAAGCCGGGGTCCAGCACGCCCGGAATCACCGGCACGCGGCCTTCGATGGCTTCAACCGTCAGCTTGCACATGCGGATGCGTTCGGCGCGGGCCAGCGCGCCGTATTCGCCCGTGCCGCCTAGCGGCACGATGCCGTCGATGCCTTGTTTGAGCAGGTAGGCGATCAGTGCGCGGGCGGCCGGGACGTTGATGGTGTCATCGGCATTGACCGGGGTCGGGATGGCGGGGAAGACACCGCGTAGATGGGTTGCGTTCAGCATGTTGCGAGAATCCTAAGAGGTAAAACAAACGCGCATGGAATCAGTTGGCCAGGCTGCGGCGGCGCAACCGGTCGGCCAGCCAGATCAGCGCGGCAATGAAGATGAAGAGGCACGTGGAGACGGCGGCGATCACGGGGGAAATCTGCAACGTCACTTCGTCCCAGAATTGCTTGGGCAAGGTGGCGTTCAGGCCGCCGGAGGCAAACAGCGCAATCGTCAGTTCATCGAACGAGGTGGCGAACGCGAACAGGAATGACGACATCAGCCCGGCCCCCAGAATGGGGAACGTCACGAAGCGCAGCGTGGCCCAGGGGCCAGCCCCCAAGCTTTGCGCGGCCAGGTCCAGGCGCGTGTCGTAGTTGCGCAGCACTGCCATCATGGTGATCACCACGTAAGGCACGGCCACGACCGTGTGCGCCAGGATCAAGCCGATCGTGGAACCCACCAGACCGACGCGGGCGAAGAAATAGAACATGCCCACGGCGATGATCATGCGCGGCACGACGATGGGTGACAGCACGAAGGCCAGCATCGCTGATTTGCCGCGCATGTTGGCGCGCACCAGCAGGAAGGCGGCGGGCGTGCCGATCAACATGGCCAGCAGGCCCGTGCCCACGCCCACGATCAGCGAACGGGTAATCGCCTGCATCCAGACGGGCGAGGTGAACATCTGTTCGTACCACTGAAGCGAAAAGCCCTTGGGAGGCCATGTCAGGCCCGAACCCGAGTCAAACGACAGCGGAATCATCAGGAAGGCGGGGGCGCTCAGGAAGGCCAGAATGCCCAGCACCACCCACCACAAGGTGCGCGATTGGCCAGTGCCCGATACCGAACGGCGCAGCCGCTTGGGCAGCAACGCGAACAGGGCATCGGAGATATTGGCCAGCACGGTCAGCACGGCATCGCCGGCGCGGCGGGACAGGCTTTCCTTGCCGGAGGCCCGCACGCGGGTGGACGCGCCGCCGGTCATGGTGGACAGACCCAGCACCTTGTCATAGATGGCGAAGACCACCAGCACCACCACCAGCAGCAACACCGACACCGCGCCGGCGAATTCCCAGTTCATGGTTTGCTGGATCTGGTCGATGATGATCTGCGTGATCATCGTTTCCTTGCGTCCGCCCAGCAGCGCGGGCGTGATGAAGAAGCCGATGGCCGTCACGAACACCATGATGGCTGCGGCCGCGACGCCGGGCATCGACAGCGGGAAGTAGATCTTCCAGAACGCGGTGCCGGGGCGTGCGCCCAGTGTGGAAGCCGCGCGGGGCAGATTGCGGTCGATGTTCTCCATGACGGAAAGCATTGTCAGGACCGCCAGGGGCATCAGCGCATGCACCATGCCGACCAGCACGCTGCCGAAGTTGTAGAGCAGGTTGGCGGGGGCATCCAGAATGCCAAGGGCCTGCAACAGTTGGTTGACCACGCCGTTGCGGCCCAACAGCACCACCCAGGCGAAGGTGCGCACCAGGAAGCTGGTCCAGAACGACAGCAACACCCAGAACAGCAGGGACGTCTTGCGTTTGGCCGACAGGCTGGAGATCAGGTAGGCCACGGGGTAGCCCGCCACCACCGAAAAGAATGTGGTCCATAGCGAGATCTTCAGCGTGATCAGCAGGACGTTCACGTAGACCGACGATTCAAACAGCCGGTGGTATTGCGTCAGGCTGAAGCCTTGTTCGCCAACGACGCTTAATAGCAGCAGCTGGCCAACCGGATAGATCAGCAGCGCCAGCAGCAGCACGACCAGCGGGGCCGCCATCAGGAAATGGCGGCGGCCGGGACTCATGCGTTTGCGGGGAGTGGCAAGGGTTGTCATGCGATTACTCCGCAATGGCCACCGCGTCGGCGGCCTGCCAACTGACTGTCAACGGCTGGCCGATGGCGTATTGCTCGGCCTGACGTTGCGTGGGGTAGGCCACGACAATCGGCGCGGCATCGGTCGTGCCCAAGTCCAGGTACAGCTTGGTCAGGCTGCCCGTCACCATCACGTCCAGCAGTTTTCCGGTGAGCCCGCTTTCGCCCGTTTCGGTGGCGGCGCGCACGCGCAGGTTCTGCGGGCGCAACATCACCGTGACCTTTTGGCCGACCTTGATGGGGGCGCCGTTCGATAGCGCGTGCCCGGTCACGCCTTGATGCGCCAGCGTCACCGACAACGTGTCGCCATCCACGGCGGTGACTTCGCCTTGCAGCAGATTCGATTCACCCAGGAAGTCGGCGACGAACAGCGTGCGAGGGCGGAAGTACAGATCGGCCGGGGTGCCCAGTTGTTCGATCGCGCCGCCGTTCATCAGGCAGATGCGGTCGGACATCGTCATCGCTTCTTCCTGGTCATGGGTGACGTACACGATGGTGGTGCCCAGTTCGCGGTGGATGCGCTTGATCTCCAGCTGCATCTGGTCGCGCAACTTCTTGTCCAGCGCGCCCAGGGGTTCGTCCATCAGAATGATGGCGGGGCGATAGACCATGCAGCGAGCCAGCGCGATGCGCTGCTGCTGGCCGCCAGACAGTTCGCGCGGCAGGCGTGCGGCCACGTGCGGCAGACGCACCATTTCCAGCGCTTCGTGCGCGCGGCGGCGGGCTTCGGCCGCCGGCACCTTGCGCATCTTCAAGGGGAACGCGATGTTCTCCTCGATGCTCATGTGCGGGAACAGCGCGTAGTTCTGGAACACCATGCCGATATCCCGTTCATACGGAGCGCCGTAGGTGACATCGGCGCCGTCGATCAGCACGCGGCCCTCGTCGGGCTGGGCCAGGCCAGCGATCAGGCTCAGCAGGGTGGTCTTGCCGGAACCAGACGGACCCAGCAGGGTCAGGAATTCGCCGCGAGCGACGTCCAGGTGCGTGGGCGCCAAGGCGACGAAGTCGCCGTAGCGTTTGCCCAGGCCCGAGATTTGCAGATTGGAGGAAGACATGGTGTTCATTCAGGAGGAATTACTTCAGGACCCAGCCGTTGAAGCGCTCAAGCACATCGCGCTGCTTGTCCAGCCAATAGGCCGCGTTGATGTGCAGGCCGCTCTTGATGTTGTCGGGGTGGGTCGGGCAGTTGCGTGCGACATCGGCCTTGATGTAGTCGAAGGCGGCGGGTTGCGTGACTCCAGCGGCGAAGTACTCCACCAGCGCGGCCTGGCGCTTGGCGTCGGAGGCGAACTTGATGAATTCGCGGCAGGCATCGGCGTTGGGCGTGCCCTTCAGGATGGACCAGTTGTCGCAACCCCAGATGTTCTGGTCCCAGACGATCTGCACTGGTGCGCCGTTGGCGATGGCGGATTGCGCACGCGACACCCAGGTGGCGATCATGTCGACTTCGCCCGACCCCAGCATCTGTTCCACCTGCGCGCCCGTGTTCCACCACACGTCCACTGATGCCTTGACCTTGTCCAGGCTGGCCAGCGCGCGGTCGATATCGCAGGGATAAACCTTGTCGGTCGGCACGCCGTCGGCCATCAGCGCTTCTTCGATGGTGTCGAACGGGTGCTTGCGCAGGCCGCGGCGGCCGGGGATGTCCTTCACGTTCCAGAAGTCGGCCCACGAGGCAGGGGCGCGGCGGCCCTTGAACGCATCCGTGCGGTAGGCCAGCACCGTCGAGTAGACGTTGTTGCCCACGCCGTAGGGCGACATGTATTGCTTGGGGATGGTGGCCACGACCGGGTCGAATTCCAGGCCGTGCTTTTCCAGGTAGACCTTGCCGCCTTCCGTCAGCATCAGGATGGCGGGCTGGCTGATCTTGGCCATGTCCCAGGTGTAGTTGCCGGTGTCCACCATGCTGCGGATCTGCGCGGTGGGTTCGGCGTTGGCCTGCACGCCGACGACCTGGATGCCGGTGGCTTCCGTGAACGGCTTGTAGAACACGGCGCCATACGCCTTGCTGTAGATGCCGCCGTCGTCGCGTACGACGATGCGCTTGGACGCGGCGCGTGATGGCGTCCAGATCATGGGCATGGCCAGCGCGGCAGCGCCAGCGGCAACGGTTTTCAGCGCGGTGCGGCGCGAAGCGTTGTGGAGGGTCGATTTCATGGAAGACTCCTGCGGGTCAGGGACGACGGATCAAGAACGACGGCTCAGGGCAGCAAGCGGCCGGGGTTGAAAAGATTGGCGGGATCAAAGGTGTGCTTCAGCGCGCGCATCATGGTCAGTTCGACCGGTGACTTGTAGTGCGCCATTTCGGCCAGCGACGTACGGCCCACGCCGTGTTCGGCGCTGAATGTGCCGCCCAGCGCGTCGGCCACGTCGTTGACGGCACGGCGGATGGCGGCGGCCGTGGCGTCGCGGTTGGGCAGTGCGTTCCAGGCATCGAACGTGAAGAAGGGGATGAAGTGCACGTTGCCGTCGCCCAGATGCGCCACGATCAGCACCGGCAGGTCGGGAACCAGGCGGCGCACGGCGGCCGTGGCTTCGTCGATGAAGCGCGGCACGCTTGAAACCGGCACGGCGCTGTCGGTGGTCAGGCCCACGCCCGCTTTCTTATTGCCTTCCGACACACTGTGGCGGACTTCCCAAAGCGCGGCGCGTTGCGTGTCGTTGCTGGCCACGACCGCGTCGTTCAGCAAGCCCAGTTCAGAGGCTTGCTCCAGGATCTGTTGCAGCAGGTCCTGCAATCCGGCGCCGCTGCCGGTGTCGGACAGTTCAACCAGTACATGCCAGGGATGCGCGCCAGCCAGCGGATTCTTGCGGCCTGGCACGTGCGTCATCACGATATCCAGCTGGTTGCTGTCGATCATTTCAAACGCTGACAGGCGCGAGCCGCAAGCGCGTTGGAACAGGCCAAGGATCTCCAGCGCGGCCTGCGGGCTGTTCGGCGCCAACCAGGCGACCGCGTGGTCGGTGGGTAGCGGATGCAGTTTCAGCACGGCGGCGGTGACGATGCCCATCGTGCCTTCGGCGCCGATGAACAGGTGTTTCAAGTCAAAGCCGGTATTGTTCTTGCGCAGTGCCGTCAGGCCGTTCCAGATGGCGCCGTCGGGCAGCACGACTTCCAGGCCCAGGATGTTGTCGCGCGTGTTGCCGTAGCGCAGCACGCCCGTGCCGCCGGCATTGGTGGCGATGGTGCCGCCAATCTGGCATGAGCCTTCGGCGCCCAGGCTGATCGGGTAGAGCCTGCCTTCGGCGGCGGCGGCGTCCTGCACCGTGGCCAGCACGCAGCCGGCCTCGACTTCCATGGAATTGTTTGCGGCATCGACCCGGCGGATGCGGCGCATGCGTGCCAGATTCACGATGACGGGCGGCTTGCCGCTGGCGTCCGGCACGGCGCCGCCGCACAGGCTGGTGTTGCCGCCCTGCGGCAGCACCGGCGTGGCGTGCGCATTGCACAGAAGAACGATGTCGGCGACCTGCTGCGTGTTGCCGGGCAGGGCGACGCACAACGCCGGACCCTTGTAGCGGCCGCGCCAGTCTTCGGTGTAGCCGGCGGTATCGGCGTCGGAATGAAGGATGGCGTCCGCGCCCAGGGCCTGGGTCAACGCTTCTAGCAGGGTGATGCCGTTGGTCATGTCTGTGATCCCGAATGGGGCTCGGAGATCGACGGAACGCCGAGCGCATTGAGGCACAGCATACGATTACTTAAATCGCTTTTCGATTTGAATAATCGTATTTCAATCGATTCAAGGGTATGTACTAGGGATGAATCGGTCTGATTTGCAGCACGCGGCGTGCCGCGCGGCCAAGCCCTGCAAGGCTTGATCGGATCCTAGTGGCCATTCCCGATTGCGATTTTCAAAATGATCGAAATACAATCATATCGTGCGAAATACAATTCTATTTGACTCCCGCAAATCAAGGAAGGGACATGTTTCCCAGCGTGATGGAGTACCGGCGGCAGGCGCAAAGACGGCTGCCCCGGCTGGCGTTTGATTACCTGGAGGGTGGGGCGGAAGACGGGCATGCGCTGACGCGGAATCGCGCGGCCTATGCCGATCTGGAATTCCGCCCGGACGTGTTGGTCGATGTGTCGGACTGCCATCTGGACGTGCCCGTCCTGGGCGCGCGGGCGGCCATGCCGGCCATTGTCGGCCCCACTGGCTTGAACGGGTTGTTCTGGCCGGAAGCCGATGTGCATCTGGCGCGCGCGGCGCATCAGGCGGGCCTGCCGTTCGTCTTGTCCACGGCGTCGACCTCGCTGCTGGAAGACGTGCGTGCGGCCACACCCGGCGAACTCTGGCTGCAACTGTATGTGCAGCGTGATCGCCGCATCGCCGAACATCTGATGGACCGCGCCTGGCAGAACGGCTACACCGTGCTGTTCCTGACGGTGGACGTGCCGGTGCACGGCAATCGCGACCATGACAAGCGCAATGGCTTCCAGTTGCCGCTGCGGCCGTCGCGCCGTTTGTTGCTGGATCTGGCGACGCATCCAGGCTGGTGCTGGCGCATGCTGCGCCATGGCGGGCCGCAGTTGAAGAACTTGGCCGTCAGTTCCAACGCGCGCGAGAACATCACCGAGCAGGCCTCCGCGCTAAGCCGCCAGATGGACCTGGCGCTAAGCTGGAACGACGTGGCCTGGCTGCGTCGGCATTGGCGTGGCCGCATCGTCATCAAGGGCATCCAGGGCTTGGCCGATGCGCGGCGCGCGCAGGCGCATGGCGTGGACGGCATCGTGCTGTCGAACCACGGCGGACGTCAGCTGGAAAGCGCGCCGTGCCCGCTTGAGGTGCTGCCCGACGTTGCGGCGGAGCTCGGGCAGTCGCTGGAAATCCTGGTGGATGGCGGCGTGCGGCGTGGCAGCGATATCGCCAAGGCCGTGGCGCTTGGTGCGCGCGCCGTCCTGCTGGGCCGTGCGCCGTTGTATGGCTTGGCGGGCCGTGGCCCGGCTGGCGCGCGGGAAGTGCTGGCGATCTTGCGCACTGAGCTAGAAAATACGCTAAGGCTGCTGGGCCGCACTCGCATCGGCGCGTTGGATGCCGCAGCGGTGCGCAAGCGTTTAATCCCGTCTTGAAGTCATTCTTTTTGGAATCAGAGCAACATGCGTGAAAAGATCGTTTTCGTCGGCGGCGGCAACATGGCCTCCGCCATCATCGATGGCCTGCTCAAACAGGGTCGTGATCTGGCTGACTTCCTGGTGATCGAACCGTACGCGCCCACGCGCGACGCCTTGGCCGCTCGCGGCCTGACCTGCCGCGCAAGCGTGGGCCCGGAAATCGGCGATGCCACATTGTGCGTGCTGGCCACCAAGCCGCAGGTCCTGCGCGAGGCCTGCGCACAGCTTCATCAATATCTGCCGGCCGCCTCCACGGTGGTCAGCATCGCGGCAGGTGTGGAATTGGCCTCGCTGACGCAATGGCTGGGGGGGCATGCGCGCATTGTGCGCGCCATGCCGAACACGCCGGCCAAGGTGGGCTTGGGCATGACGGGCTTGTACGCCACGCCGGCTTGCGGCGCGGTTGAGCGCAATCGGGTCGATGCGTTGTTCGCCGCCGTGGGCGACCGTATCTGGACCGACAGCGAAGCCATGATCGATGCGGTGACTGCCGTGACGGGCAGCGGGCCAGGCTATGTCTTTCACTTCATGGCGGCTATGGAGCAGGGGGCGCGGGAGCTGGGTTTTTCCGCTGCTGATGCGCGCCGACTGGCCGTGTCCGCTTTTCGCGGGGCTGCCGAACTTGCCGCCAGCGATGCGGTGCCGCTTACCGAATTGCAGGATCGTGTCACGTCAAAAGGCGGCACCACTTACGCCGCCTTGTCGCATATGCGTGAAGCCGGTGTTGCCGATGCGATCACGCAAGCGGTCCACAAGGCGCAACAGCGCGCGCGCGAATTGTCGGCGGGATAAGCCGCGCGGGCGGCTGGTTCAGCGCCGACGCCCAAGCCACCACAGCAGCAGGACCGACGCCGCGATTGCCGCCACGTTGAACTGCATGGCCGACGCAAAGGCGCTGGCGTACCGCGTGGGGGCGTCGGCGTCGGCATTCGCCTGCAACGTGCCGCCAAACAACATGCCTGCCGCCGACACGCCCAATGCGGCGCCGACTTGCTGCAAGGTCGACACCACACCGGCCGCCATGCCCGCCTGGCGGTCTTCAACCAGCCCCAGCACCAGGTTCACCAGCGGGGTGTTGACCGCGCCTTGCGCGGCGCCCAGCCACACCAGCGCCGGCACCAGCGACCATGGCGCCAACGCCGCGCCTGCAATGCTCACCTGCGCCATCAACGCCGCCGTGGCCCCGCCATACAGCAGCGCGGCCAGTGCGATGGCGCCCGTGCCAAAGCGTGCCACCAACCAGGGCGCTGCCATCGACCCCGCGACAAAGCCCACGCTGGCGGGGGCGAAGATCAGGCCGGCGGTCAACGCATCCAGTCCGAAGCCTGTCTGCACCAACAGGGCGTAGCAAAGAAACATCGCGCTGGCGGTAGAGAACACCAGCATCACCAACAGGCAGCCGGCGGCAAATCGCGGTTGTGCCAGCAACGCCATGTCGACGAGCGGGACGCCGCCCCGGGACCGTACGCGGCGTTGCATGCGCACGAACTGCGCCAGCAGCATGGCCGCCGCGCCACCGGAGGCGATGGTCCAGGCAGGCCAATGCCGTGCCGGCCCTTCAATCAACGCCAGCAGCAGCATGGCCAGGCCCGCGCCCACCAGGACCGCGCCGGGCCAGTCCATCGACGCGCCCGAGGCTTCGCGGGATTCGGGGATATGGCGGGCCAGTCGCCAGGCCAGCAGGCCCAGAGGCACATTGATCAGGAAGATGGTGCGCCACGCCAGGCCGAACACGTCGGCATGCACGATCCAGCCGCCCAGCACCTGGCCGGCAATGGCCGCCAACCCCAACGTCATGCCCATCAGGCCGAACGCGCGCCGCCGCGCGTGGCCGTCGTAGCTGACGCGGATCAGCGCGTACACCTGCGGAAACAGCATGGCAGCCGCCACGCCTTGCAGGATGCGTGCGCCGATCAGGGTGTCGGCCGTGGGCGCCAGTCCACATAGGGCCGATGCCAGCGCGAACCCGACCATGCCCAGCATGAACAAGCGGCGGCGGCCGTGACGGTCGCCCAGCCGGCTGCCGGCGATCAGCAGGACGCCATACGCCATCTCGTAGGCGGCAATGATGAAATTGATCTGCGCGAAGCTGGCCGACAGCGTGCTCTGCATGCTGGGAATGGCAACGTTCACCACGAACAGGTCGAAGATGGTGATGAAGCCGCCCGACAGCAGCACGGCCAGGCCCAGCGGGCTGAGCGTGGGGGCGCCGGGTGCGCGTTCGGCGCGTGCGGCAGGCAGGGTGGTGGAGGTCATGAATGCGCCATCGGAAACAGGATTGGCGCTATTCTGGGCGGACCTTTAGCCTTATACAATTTAGCTGTTTATGCTATTACTGGCTGCAATAGCCTACTCACGGCCATGCCGATTTCACGCCTGATGACTGATACCGCAGCCCCTCACCGCCTGGACCGCACCCGTGCGGATCTGTCTGAATTTCTGCGTTTGCGCCGCGAACGTCTTAGCCCCACGGACTTGGGTTTGCCAGCGGGTGGCCGTCGTCGCACCCCTGGGCTGCGCCGCGAGGAAGTCGCCGCGTTGGCCGGCGTCGGGCTGGCCTGGTACACCTGGTTTGAACAGGGGCGCAACATCAGCGTGTCGGCCACCTTTCTTGAAAACCTGGCCCGCGTGCTGAAGTTGGATGCCGCCGAGCGCCGTCATCTGTATCTGCTTGCCCATCAACGTCCTCCGGCTGAAGCCGGGCGCACCTGGTGCACCGTGCCGCCGCAAGTGCGCCGGTTGATGGACGATCTGCCCGCGCGGCCCGCCTATATCCTGAATCTGCGTTGGGACGTCGTGGTGTGGAATGCCGCCGCCGATCATGTCTTCGATTTTTCGGCGCAAGCGCCCGGCCGCCGCAATCTTCTGTGGATGCTGTTCACCGTGCCCGCGATGCGGCAGGTGTTCGTGGACTGGCACGCGCAAGCGCCCGCCATGTTGTCCACCTTCCGGCGCGATTTCGCCAGCGCGGCGGGCGTGCCCGACATTGCGGAACTGGTGGATGAATTGGAAAGGGTGTCGCCGGATTTCAAGGGCTGGTGGCGTGAGCACGACGTGCATGGCGCTTGCATGGGCCAGCGCAAATTGCATGTGGAATCGCTGGGCGATGTGGCGTTTGAGCACGCCACCTTGTCGGTGGATGAAAGCCGCCATCTGCGTTTGGTGGTGTACGCGCCGGCGCCCGAAGAGCCGCGCGCCGGGGACTTTGCACGCTGGCTGCAAGCACGCACGGACGGGGCGGGTACCGCCTTGCGTGGTTCCAGGGAATAAACGCCGCGCTTGACGTCTGGATTTTTGCGGGTGTATCGTAAGATATATATCTAAAGATACATCTTAAGAGCTAATCCATGCGCCATTCCCATTCTCACCACGGCCATCACGGCCACCATGGCCACGCCATGCATCACGCCCATCATTCCCACCATCACCACCATGCCGCCGCGGGCGGCGACTGGTTTTCGGGTCCGCCCGACGGCCGGGGTGACGCCGATGGCTTTGGCGGCGACGGGCGCGGCTTCACGCGCGGCCGCCGTGTGTCCGCCGACGATCTGCAACTGATGCTGCTGGGCCTGCTGGAACAAAACCCCAGCCACGGCTACGAGCTCATCAAGGCATTGGGCACCCTTAGCAACGGCTTCTACACGCCCAGCCCGGGCATGGTGTATCCCGCGCTGACCTATCTGGAAGAGTTGGGCTATGCCACCGTCGAGCAAGACGGCGCCAAGAAGCGCTACCACCTGGCCGAACCGGGCAAGGCGCACCTGCAAGCCAACCGCGATCGCTTGTCCATGATGTTCAACCGCTTCAAGCACATCGCCCGCAAGATGGACTGGATGCGCCAGGCCTGGAGCGGCGAACCCCGCAACCTGGGGCCGGAAGGCGAAGACGTGCGCACCGGCTGGTTGCCCGAATTCGTGGATGCCCGCCACGCGCTCCGCCATGCGCTGCTGGAACGCACCGACGCGACGCCTGCCGAACAACGGCGTATCGCGGCCATCCTGGCGCGCGCCACGGCAGAAATCAACGGCAAGCCCTGTGCTTGATCCTGTCCCCCCGAATCCTGGAGTTTTGATGACCCGTAGCGACCTGAACGTGGAGCGCGTGCGCCACAACCTGAAGATGCGCGTATTGACCGTGACGCACATTGAGCGCGTCGCGGGCCTGCTGGCCCGCATCACCTTCACCGGCGACGACCTGGACGATTTCGTGTCCGCTTCGTTCGACGATCACGTGAAGCTTTTCTTCCCCGCCGACCCTTCGCAACCGCTGGCACTGCCCACGGTTGGCCCCGATGGCGTCAAGTTTCCCGAAGGCGTGCCCAAGCCGGCCGCCCGCGACTACACGCCGCGCCGCTTTGACGCCGCCGCGCGCGAATTGATCATTGAATTCGTCTTGCATGGCGATGGCCCCGCATCCACCTGGGCCGAGCAGGCCGCGCCGGGCCAGACGCTGGGCATCGGCGGCCCGCGCGGATCGTTCGTGGTGCCCACGGGGTTTGATTGGCACGTGCTGATCGGTGACGAAACCGCGTTGCCCGCCATTGCCCGCCGCCTTGAGGAACTGCCCGCTGCGGCAGAGGCGCTGGTGTTGATTGAAGTGCCTTCCGCCGCCAACCAGATCCCGCTGCCGTCGGCGGCTCGCGCATCCATACGCTGGCTACATCGCGACGGTACCGCGCCGGGCTACAGCACGCTGCTGCTGGAAGCGGCGCGCGAGTTGTCGCTGCCGGCAGGCGAGGGCTATGTGTGGGTCGCGGCCGAATCCGCCACCGCCAAGGCCGTGCGTGAAATCATGGTGGCGCAGCATGGCGTCGACAAGACGCGCATCCGCGCCGCCAGCTACTGGAAGCGCGGCGCCGTGGCGGTGCATGAATCGCACGACGACTGATCACCGCGGATCGCCGCGGATCGCCGTCACGCCCCACGCGCCAACCGAAGCAGGTTCTCCACTTTGCCGCCGGGCTTGTCCTGACGCACCGCCAGGCCCAGCACCGCGCGCGGCCAGTCCAGCGTGAAGGGGCGGTAGACCACCCCGTCGGGGCGCAGGTGGCGCAACGACGCCGGCACGACTGCCACGCCCATGCCTGCCGCAACCAGGTTCACCGCCGACGACAGCTGCGGCGCGCGTTGGCCGGTGAGCGGATTCAGGCCATGCTGCCGGCACGCGGCCATGATGTCGGCGCTGAGCCCATAGCCAGACCTGCGCGAATACAGGATGAAGCGTTCCTGCGTCAGATCCTCCGGCGCCAATCGCTTGCGCCGCGCCAGCGCGTGACCCAGCGGCAGGGCGACCACCAGCGGTTCCTCAACCAGTTGCGTGAACGTCAAGCCGCCATCCAGCGCAAAGGGCGGGCGCACGAAGGCAGCGTCGATCGCGCCTTCCCGTAGCTGCGCCACCAGCGTTTCGCTATCGCCTTGCGACAACGTCATCTCCACATCGGGATACTGCTGCCTGTACTGGCGGATCAGTTCCGTCACCACGCCGTTGAACGACGCGGATTCCGTGAAGCCCAGCGTCAATTCGCCGACTTCGCCGCGCGCGGCGCGCTGCGCCGTCTGCACGGCAGCCTGCGCACGGTGCAGGATGTCTTGCGCGCAGATCAGAAACGCGCGGCCCGCATCGTTCAGCACTACGCCACGCCCGGTGCGATCAAACAGCGGCGTGCCGACTTCCTGTTCCAGCTGACGAATCTGCTGGCTGAGCGGTGGCTGCGCCATGCCCAGCAATTCGGCCGCGCGGGTGAAGTGCTGCGCCTCGGCGGTCACGACGAAATAGCGCAAGTGGCGCAGTTCCATATCGATACCTTAAAAGTACTGATTATCAATTTTCCATATATTGGACATTCTATTGCGGCGGGTCGATGATGGACACACTGATTCTTCGCCCTCAAGGAACCCGCATGAACGCACCCCTCAAACCCAGCACCCTGTTGCGCCAGCATCTGGCGCGCGACATCGTGGTCGCGCCCGGCGCCTATGACGGCATGTCGGCCCGGCTGGTGGCGGCGGCTGGCTTTTCAGCCGTCTATGCCAGTGGCGGCGCGATTGCGCGCGCGGCGGGCTATCCGGATATCGGGCTGCTGAGCTTTACCGAGGTGATGGACCGCGTGGAAAAGATTGTCGACGCCAGCGGCCTGCCGGTGGTGGCGGATGCGGATACCGGGTTCGGCGGATCCGCCAACGTGGAGCGCACCGTGCGCATCATGGAACGCGCGGGCGTGGCTGCCTTCCATATCGAAGACCAGTCATTCCCCAAGCGTTGCGGCCATCTGGACGACAAGAGCCTGGTGGATACCGACGAGATGTGCCGCAAGGTGCACATCGCGCGCCAAACGCTGTCGGACGCCGACGCGCTGGTCATCGCGCGGACGGACGCCATCGCGGTGGAAGGCTTTGACGCCGCCATCGTGCGCGCGGAACGCTATGTGAAGGCGGGCGCGGACATGGTCTTCGTGGAAGCGCCAGAAACGCTGGAGCAGGTCCGCGCCATCGCGGAACGCCTGCCGGGCCTGAAGCTCATCAATATGTTCTATGGCGGCAAGACGCCGCTGGTTCCGCTGCCCGATCTGGCGGCGATGGGTTACCGCTTGGCGATCATCCCGTCGGACTTGCAGCGGGCCGCCATTCACGCCATGCAGGCCACCTTGGCCGCCATCAAACAGACGGGCGACAGCAGTGCATTGGCCGACCGCCTGACCAGCTTCAAGGAACGCGAAGCCATCGTGCAGACGCAGCGCTATCTGGCGCTGGACGCGCAATAGGCGTCCAGCGCCAAGCGCTTAGCGGCGGCAGCGTGCCGGCAAGGACGGCGGCCACAGGCGTTGGCCGGCGCTGCCGGTCAACGTGCGGATGCCACACACCATTTCGACGCTAGCCAGCGTGTTGCCTTCCGGGTCCAGGATTTTCGACACATCCATCGTGGACACCACCGCGCGCTGGTTCGCGAACGGCGTGACGGCGTTGTAGTCGGGCGGAATGACGAACTTGCCCTGGCTGTCCACGTAGCCGAAGTTGACGTCGGCGCGGGCGGGCGCCAGGCCATCGCGCAAGACGCCCAGCGCATCGAATGCAGGGCCGTTCAAGGTGCCCTTGCTGTCCACCGCGCGAGCCGCGTTGGTCGACAGCTGCGTGACCGCACGACCGTCCGTGTAGGCGGACGCCGTGCCTTCCACCTTCATGCGGGTCTTGCCGTCCAGGCCGGCGTAATCCGTCACGATCTTGTTGTTGGCGGCGTAATGCCTGAGCAGCAGCGAGGATCCCAACGGCCATCGCCAATCCCCCCCCGGCAACGTGATGATGGTCTTGCCCGTCGCGTCGATCAGGCGCGAACCGGTTGCATCCGTGGACAGCGCGCGGGCGGGCGTGCCCTGGAAGGTCGAACCGATCGCGGCCGTCAGCCCGATCTGCCACCCCCCCTGGCTATTCAAATAGCCGTAGCGCACGGCGCGGTGGATTTCCAGCCAGTCACCGTTGCGGGCGTAGGTGGCGTCTTCCATGTTCACCGCGTTTTCGCCGTTGGCGGAAATGATCCAACGCGCCTGTTCGCTGTCGGCCGAGATGGAGCCCGCGGCCTCCGCCGACATTTGCAGCCGCTGCTGGAACGGCGTCAGTGCGCGGCCCTTATCGGTGAATACTGCGGCGCTGCGTTCGTAGTCCTCGCCCTGACCGCCGGCCTGCATCACCCGCCACAGCTTGTCATTGATGCGGGTAATGCCATAGTGGCTGGCCGGGATGATCCACCGCGCCTGTAGATCGATCACGCCCACGCGATCCGTGCCCAGCGAGGCCACGGCCTGGCCGTGACGGAAGGCGCTGATGTGGTGAAAGGCAGGGGCGGCCAGTTCCTTGCCGGCAACGAAGTCGTACAGACCCCACAGGGCATCGTCGCTGGCGGTCTTGAGGAAGCGGACGACACCGGGCGCCACCGCTTCCGTTTCAAAGACGTCGGGCAGGTCATAGGTCTTGCCGTTGCGGTCGATCATCCGGTTGACGCCGTCACCGTAGATCAGCGCATAGCCGTGGCGGAACGTGCCGATATGCTGCTGCACCGGCAGATCAAGCGGCTTGCCTTGGGCGTCCAGCAGTTGCATGCCGCGGTCGGTCTCGGCGGCGTAACGAAGTTGGTCGGCCTTCAATGCGTCCGATCCGCTGTCGCGTTCCGGGTCATCGTTGTAGCGTTCGTCGGGCGCATCCAGCGGGATCAGGTCTTTCCATGACGGATGGGTCACCAGACTGCCATCGCCCAGCAGCAGGCCAGCGCCGGCAGGGCCGCATTGGCAATGCCCCTGGCTCAGCACGCCCAACGGCCCGCCTGCGACGTTCAGCGCCAGGGGTAGCAGCTCCAGGTCTTGCATCGCTTCCACCGTCTCGGGGGTAAGCAGCGCGCGGCCCTCGGCGTCCAGCACGTTCAGCACGCCGCCGCCGCCCTGCTTCCTGATCCATAGCCTGCCCTGGCGGACATCCATGTCTCCTGCCTGGGCCAGCCAGGCGGGGGCCGTGCCGCCATGCACCCAGATGCCTTTGGGGGTCAGCACGCCCGCCGGAGCACCCGCCTGGTCGGTGAATACGACGAAGCCCGCATCGTCCCGGTTGGGCGACAAGCCGCCGCCCAGCGTCATCGGCGCGGCCTGCCCCGGCACCAGGGCCATCAGGTTGTCGCCGGACGGATAGACAATGGTGTCGCCAAAGCGCTGGGAGGCCTGCGCTTCTTCCGGCGTCATGCTGACAATGGGCGTGCCCGCCACGTCCAAGACGGCATATCCCTTGCGGCGGTCGAGTTCGGCGCTCCAGAATGCGCCGCCAATGGGGGTGATGCTTTGGTAGTGCTGGTCCGCGCCGATCACCTTGCCGTCGGCGCTGATCAGCACCGCGCCCTCGCGGCCATAGGCCACGGCCAGCATGCCCTTGTGGTCCGCCTCGATGCCGTCGTAGACCGGTTCGATCACCCAGTTCCAGTCATGGTCCATCACGCCGTAGCGACGGTCGTCGTTGCTGGCAATGAAAAGCCCCTGGCCGTAGGCTCGGGTGATGGCGATGCCGGGCTTGGGAAAGCGGCGTTCGCCGGTGCTGGAGCGATATTCCACCTTGTACTGCACGGCGGCCCGTGCCGGGATGCCATCGGCCAGGAACAGGTTCTCGATGCCGGCGTCCAAGGGCTCTCCCACCTGCTCACCCTGGCGGTTGATCAATAGCTTGCGCCCGTCCAGCGTGACGACCGCCAGGCCGATCTCGGCGTAGTCTTGCACGCTGTCAAAGCGCGGCGGCACCGCCATCCTGCCTCGCGTGTCGATAAAGCCCCATTTGCCTTTCCACCGCACGGCGGCCAGGCCATGGCGGAAATCGCCGACATCCTGGAAGATGGGGCGGATCGCCAAGCGGCCGTTCTGATCCAGGAAGCCCCAGGCATGCCGACGCAGCGACTGGTCCATGGGCACGCGGTTGATGTTCTCCAACGCCGAGGGCAACAGCACGGCGGCGCGCTCGTCCGACAGCGCTCGGATGCAACCGTTGGTGTAGGGGCTGACGCCCGAGATATCGTCGGTATCTGCCCCGGAGCGGTAGTCGGCTTCATTCAGGCAGTACAGGTGGCCGGATTGCGCTTGCGCGGAGAAGGATCCGCCCAACGCCGCAATGGCGCAGGCGAGTCGGGTGATGTGGATCACACGTGACGTCATGGTTATTCTGCTTTGGCGTTGTCGAGGACGGGGGGCGGCGGGTTCGTGACTTCGGGGCAAGTCAGCTCTTCTGGCGGCCACGTGAGGTTCTCTTGCCCATCCAGGATCACCACGCGGTCGCACAGCACGCCGGTTCGGGCAGTCGTCTTGCCACGGGTGTCGATGAATTCCACGACCCCGGAACGCAGGACCATTGCGCGTTCGTCATGGAAATCATCGGCCCACGCGAAGGCCGGCGCGATCGCATAGCGTCCGCTCAGGTCGATATAGCCGTACAGTTTTCCGGTGCGTTCCACGCGCCGTGCGCGGGCCAAGCCGTTCTTCATCGGGCCGAGTTCACTGAAATGCGCACCGACGACGCGCTTGCCGTCAGCATTCACAAAGCCCGATTTGTCGTTGCCGTCGCTATAAGGCACCACACCCTCGCTGGCACGGCTGTATTCCACGGAATGGCGGCCCGCGAAGCGCGTGATTTCACGGCCTTGCAAGTCGGTCATGATGGAGCTGGATTCCGTGTAATCCGTGAATAGCAGGCGCTTCATCGATGCCAGCGGAAAACCGTCTCCCCGCTTTTCCAACACGGTCTTGCCGCTTTGGTCGATCAGGCGGTAGCCCGATCCCAGGTTGACGCGCGCCAGGCCTTCGGGCTGCGCGAAGAACGGGTTGAATTCACCGTACAGGGCAGGAACCGCCAGGTTGCCGCGCGCGTCGATCGCGCCTTCACGTTCGTCATTACGCACGATGATCCAATCACCGTACTGGTCTTTGCTTTCCGGCCTGCCATCCGAGAGGCGGGTGGGGCGGCCTTGCGCATCGAAGAGCACCGCGCTGCCGTCGGCCAGTTCGCCGATGTAGCTGCCGCCCTTGACCTTGCTGGGTTTGCCGTAGACGGTTTCGCTGGCGTGGCCGGTGCGCAGGTTGATGATCTTGTAGGGGCTCTGCGCGTAGTGATCGGCGTTGTTCTTGCCTTGGGGATCTTCCACCAGCATGAAGCCGTTGCCCAGGTATTCCATGTCGTAAGCGCCGCTGTGCGTGGGGCGCACGACCCACTTGCCTTCGCGGTTGACGACGCCCCAGCCGTCCTTGTCCTGGACGCGGACCCAGTCGTCTTCAAACTCTTCAATGCGTTCGTAGGCCGGCTTCAATGCGGGTGCGCCCAGGCGGACATTCCAGATGCCCCAGCGGCGCGTACGATTTTCGTCCGGTGTGCGGTAGGTCAGCAGTTCGCCATTCAGCTGTTCCGAGTCGGCCGAGACTTCGGCGGGAATGGGTATCGTCTTGCCTTGCCTATCGATCAAGAGCGCGTCGCCGCGCGACATGCCCGGGGTGCGCGCCCAGGTGTAGGCGCCGCTGAATTTGCGGATGCCGCTGAATGTGGCGGGCACGGCCCAGTTGCCCTTGCCGTCAATGGCGCCGAACTTTCCGCCTGTCGTCCGCACGATCAGCGGCATGGTGGCGTCATAGATGTCGATGTCGTCCCATTCCGGGTTCGAGACCAGTTTGCCGCTGGCGGTCAGGATTGCCGACGGTTGCTGGTAGTCGTTGGGGCGCAGCAGCGCCAATGGCATGTCCGCGGCGCCTTGGTCACGCAGGGCAGTCTTGCCTGGGGAGAGCGCGCTGATCTGATAGCCATGCAATGACGCGGCGGTGTCCGCATCCAGCATGGGGGTGCCGTCCTGCGCGTAGATCTGGAACAGGACCTCAACGCCCGGCGAGGCCATCGATGTGGTCTGGCTGTCGCTGTCCTCTTGCTGGGTGGATAGGGTTGCGCCAGCGGCTTCAGCCGCGGCAACCGCGGCGACTTCGGGGGTGTCCGTGAGGACCATTTCCTCGGCCGGCTTGGAGGCGTCCGTCGCGCGAATGGCGGTGCTGTCGGCTGCGGCAGCGTCGGTCGCGGCGGCCACGTCTGGCGCGGGCGCCGCATAGTCGACGGCCTGAGCGCCGTCGGCGGCCTCGGCCTGGACGGGGGCGGCTTCCTGTGCGGCGTCCGCTGTTTCCATCGAACCTGCGGCGGTAGCCTGCGCGTCTATCCCGGGGGTTTCCACTGACGACAGGGGTACGCCATAGACCCAGGCTCGTCCCTGGTTGATGTCCACACGGCCGTCGCGCAACGCCAGTTGCGTCAGCTTGCCAGCCGGGCTGATCAGCATCGTTGCCAAGACATCCGGCAGGTAACGCCAGCCGTCGCGCTCTTGCACGCCGACGTAGCGCTGCGAGAAGGTGTGCAGGGTATTGAGCTTGGCGTCCAGCAATGACGGACGTCCGTTTTCGGGCTGGACCAGCCACAGGCCGGGCGCTACCTGCTCCACCCGCTCATAGCGCGCTGGCGACAGCGCGGCGCCGCTCGGATCCACGAATTCCCATCTTTCGTCGCGGCGCACGGCGATGACGCCGCCGTCACGCATGGGCGCTTCCCGCGAACGCAACAGGTCCGGCGGCAGCGCCCAGCGGCCTTGGGTATCCAACAGGCCCCACCAGCCGTTGTAGCGGGACTCGCGCAACTGCGCCGGCAGATACCCGTCCGTGGGGGCTGCCAGCATCATCACGCCTGCCGGCAACGACGCGGCCTTGCCCGTCGCGGTATTGAACAGACGCGGCGGGGTAGGCACTTCCATCGACGCCAGCTTCTGCCCCGGCTGGAAACCCCACGTGCGCGTGCCCAGCGCAAAGGTCTTGATGACCTTGCCTTGGCGGTCGATCAGCACATCGCGGTCGTCTTCTTCGGCCAGCGCGGTGCCTTCCGCGTTAAAGCCCGTCGCCGTGCTGAAGCGCGGCGTGATGACCCACTTGCCCGAGGCGTCGATATAGCCCCAAAGATCGCCCTGGCTGACGGCAGCCAGGCCATTCTGGAACGGTTTGGCGTCCGAGTAGGCAGGAGGAATGGCCATGCGGCCTTGCTTGTCGATGTAGCCCCAGACGCCGGCGTCGTCCGCGCGCGATCCGGTCAGCATGGCGGCCAGGCCCTCGCTGTAGGCTTGATGGCAGTACGTATCGGAACCCTGGCCGTAGTAGCTGGTGGTGCACCGGTCGATCCAGGAATCGGCTTGCGCCGTGGCGTGGATGCCGGGCAAGGCAAGAGCCAATGCCATCGCCAGGGGCGTGAGCGCGCCCCTCATTGCGTGATGGCGCGGAGCGTGTCCGCGGGAAGGAGTGCGCCAAGCCGGACGTGCCACATGTCGAGTGCCTGCCAAAATTATGCGAAGGCAGCACTGTAACTAGAGGTACCAGTCAATGACGTGGGAAATGTAACGATAAAAGAGAAAACGTTAATGCGGGGACCGCCATGCGCGGTGCCACGCACCGTGCGCATGCATGAGCGACCGCACCAGCGCCCGCGCGCGCGACAGCCGGCTGCGCACGGTGCCAACCGGCATGCCTAGCCTTGCGGCCGCGTCTTCATACGACACTTCTTCCACGCAGATCATCCGTAGCAGCACGCGCAACTCCTGCGGGATCTGCGCGATGGATTGCTCCAGCAGATCCAGCGTTTCCCGCATCTCGGCTTGCGCGCCCGGCCCCGGCAGGGAACAAGGCTCGTCCACCAGCAGGTCGATGTCCAGGAACGTGTAGCGCCGTTCCGGTGCGCGCGATAGGTGATTGCGGATCAGATTGAGCGCAATGCCGTAGAGCCAGGTTGAAGGTTTGCTGTCACCACGGAATTGGTCATATGACAGCGACATTTCGACCAGGGCTTGCTGCGTGATCTCGTCCGCGTCCGAGCAGTCGCCGACATGGCGGCTGACAAAGCGTCGCAGGCGATCGCTTTCTTCGCGTACCAGCAGGCCGACCGGACAGGCAGGCGAAGGCGGCACAGCGGCGGTCAACGCGGAAGGTCGGGGCATGGGGGGCACGGCGATGAGGGAATGTTCTTGGGGGCAGGAACGCGATCCCCCATGGCCCTTTCGGAAGGGATGGCGTTGTCCTGCCCAGCCAGTCTAGTGGCGAAGGATGCGGCCGGAAATACGACGTGTGCCGTATTTTTCGACGCCTCGATAACGCGGAATTCGGCCCGGCGCCGCGCCCGGATCAGGCCGTGGGCAGGCCCAGGCGCATGGCGTAGGCGACCAGCTCGGCGGTGTTGTGCAAAGACAGTTTGCGCATCAGGTTCTCGCGATGCTTGCGCGCGGTGAACGGGCTGATGTGGAGTTCGGCGGCGATCTGGATCGCGGTCGCGCCTTGGGCCGCCATGGCCAATACCTGCTGCTCGCGCGAGGTCAGTGTTTCGGCGGGCGTGTGCGCGTGGGCGGCCTGCGGCGCGCGGGGCGTCGATGGATTGCCCGCCAGCCGGTTGATGGCCGCCAGCAGCGCTTGGGAATCACCGCTCTTGGCCAGGAATTCGTCGGCGCCGGCATTCAGCACGGCAAGGCGGGTGCGCTCGTCGGTGTTGGCGGTCAGCACCATGATGGTCAGCAGGGGATAGCGCGCGCGGACGGCCCGTACCCACCCCGATCCGGACACGCCGGGCATGCCCAGGTCCAGCACCAGTATGTCGGCCCCATGCGCGGCCAGTAGCGCCAGCACCTGTTCACCGCTGGCCGCTTCGTCAATCGTGCTGATGGGGGCTTGCGCGCCTGCCAGCACCATTTTCAAGCCTTCGCGCACGATGCCGTGGTCGTCCGCCAGCAAGAGGCGCAGCGGGGCAGACTGGTTGGGAAAGCTCATCAGGGGCAGGGCGTGTTTGTGTCAAAATGATGCACCATTATAGGGACTCATCAGGCGCATGACCGCCCCAGCCGCGCTCCCCCCTTCTTCTGCGCTGTCCGCGCCAACGCCCCAGGCGTCTCATCGCGCCGAGCTGGCCAGTCTGCTCTATCGCCAGTCATATGGCGTGCTGTTTGCCAACTTCGTCATCGTGATCCCCGTGGCCTACGTGATGCGCGCAAGCGTGCCGGACTGGCTGCTGGCCGTCTGGGCCGCCGCGCTTTACGTGTTGACGATGTTGCGCGTGGGTGTGAACCGCCAGTTTCTGCGGCGCCAGATCGCGCCCGCCGACGTGCAGGGCTGGGTCTTCGGGTTCTGCGCCTTGTCCTGGCTGTCGGGCCTGCTGTGGGGGCTGGCTGGCCTGGCCGCAGTGCTGTCACACGACAGCATGATGCTGGCGTTTGGCTGTGTGATGCTGGCCGGCATGTGCAGCGGTGCGGTGCCGTCGCTATCGGCCTACCCGCCGGCCTATGCCGGATCGGCCTTGGCCATGCTGGCGCCGTTTACCGTGGCCTGCCTGATCGAGGGCGATGGATTGCATCTGGTCTACGCCGCCTTTGCGCTTTGCTTGCTGGGCGTGAACCTGTATTTCAGCATCGTCACCTATCGCAGCCTGAAGACCACGGTGGCACTGCGCTTTGAGAACCTGGGCCTGATCGGCGACTTGCAGCGCGAACGGGACCGCGTGGCCGCTGCCGACCAAGCCAAGACCCGTTTCCTGGCTGCCGCCGGGCACGATCTGCGCCAACCTGTCCATGCGCTGGGCCTGTTCACCGACATTCTTGCCAACCGCGCCCAGCAAGGCGACGCCAGTCCGCAGGACGTGCTGCACGTGGCGCGACGCCAGCAAACCGTGCTGGCCAGCCTGAACCGCTTGCTGGACGGCTTGCTGGACGTGTCGCGCATGGACGCGCATCTGCTGCGCGTCGAACGGCGGCCGGTCAGCCTGGACGCGCTGTTCGACGAAATCCGGCAAGACTTTGAACCCCAGGCGCAGGCGCAAGGTTTGCGCTTGGCCGTGGTGCCCACGCATCTGGTGCTGGATACGGACCCGACCCTGCTGCGTCGCGTCTTGCACAACCTGCTGAGCAACGCTTTGTCGTACACGCCCAAAGGCGGCGTGCTGTTGTGCGCGCGTCCTCGACAGGGTGGCGCGTTGATCCAGGTCTGGGACACCGGGGTGGGTATTGCGCCCGATGCGCAAGAGGCGGTTTTCAACGAATTCACGCGCGGTGCCAGCGCGCCAGCGGGGCAGGGACTGGGTTTGGGCTTGGGTCTGGCGATCGTGCGGCGGCTGACGGGGCTGATGGGCTTTGAGATCCTGCTGCGGTCCACGCCGGGCAAGGGGTCCGTGTTTTCGATCCGCACGCCCGCGTCCGCCCGGGCCGATCACATTCCCGCCATGCATGTAGCGGACAAAAAATAATCAGTTGAAGTCCGGGCTCCGCCCTTCTGTAATAGACGCCAGGCGTCCTTTGATCAGGACGCTGCGTCAGACAGGAGAACCGCCATGCCGTCCCCGCTTGCCAAGTCTTCCCCGGATGCTTCATCGCTATGGCTGCTGGTGCTTGCTGGCGGTATCGTCATGGGCTTGGCCCTGGGCGTGCGTCACGTGCAGGGCCTGTTCCTGTTGCCGGTGTCGATGGATAGGGGCTGGAGCCGTGAAACCTTCGCCATGGCGATGGCCGTGCAGAACCTGACATGGGGCATCGCGCAGCCTTTTACCGGCATGATCGCTGACCGCTTCGGGTCGGCCAAGGTCATTGCCGGGGGGCTGGTTTGTTACGCGCTGGGGTTGGTCGGCATGGCGTATGCCGCGACGCCTGCTGTGTTTCTGCTGACGGCTGGCGTGTGCATCGGCATTGCGCTGTCCGGGACGGCGTTTGCTGTCATCTATGGCGCATTGAGCCGCCTGGTGCCCGCCGAACGCCGGGGTTGGGCGCTGGGGGGGGCGGGCGCGGTGGGCGGACTGGGCCAGTTCACCATGGTGCCGGCCGCGCAATGGCTCATTGGCGGCTGGGGCTGGGTCAGTGCCTTGCTGGTATTCGCAGTGACGTTAGCCATCGTGCTGCCGCTGGCATGGCCGTTGCGCGAGCCTGCTCGCGGCGCGCATGATCCCGCTTCACCCGATGCGGGGCTGACCATGCGCGCCGCGATCCGGGAAGCTTTCGCGCAGCCCGGATTCTGGCTGCTGAACCTGGGATTCCTGGCTTGCGGTTTCCAGCTGGCGTTCATTGGCACGCACCTGCCCGCGTACTTGATGGACAAAGGCCTGCGCGCCGCCGATGCCGTGGCGGCGCTGGCGATCATTGCGCTGACCAATGTGATGGGCACGTACGTCTGCGGTGTCCTGGGGACGCGCCATCGCCGCAAGTACCTGCTGGCGGGCATCTATCTGTTGCGCACCGCGGCCATCGCGCTTTTTCTGCTGTTGCCGCTATCCACCTGGACCGTCTATGCGTTCGCCGCGATCATAGGGTTTGTCTGGCTGGGCACGGTGCCGCTGACCAATGGCTTGATCACGCAGGTGTTTGGCGTGCGCTACATCACCACGCTGTTCGGCTTCGTGTTCTTTGGCCATCAGCTGGGCTCGTTCCTGGGGGTGTGGCTGGGCGGCGTCGTGTTTGAAGCCACCCGGTCCTACGACCTGATATGGCTGGGCGCGATGGCGCTGGGCATCTTGTCCGCCATGCTGCACTGGCCCATAGACGACCGCGAGATCACGCGGGTCCGGCCCGTCAGTGTGTCCGGCTGACCCTATAGCGGGCGGTGCTGCGTGCCGGCGCCCATGGTGATGTGCAGCATGCCACAGGGTTCGATCACCTTGACGGTATGCCATGCGCCCTTGGGGATCACATAGGCGTCGCCCGCCAGCATCCTCACGACTTGGATGCCTGTTGGCCATTCCAGGTGCAGCTCGGCCGCGCCCGACATCAAGCGCACCACCTCGTCCGCTTCGGGGTGCATTTCCCATTGCGGCCAGTCCGCGGCGAAGGTGTATTCGGACACCAGCCAATCGCGGCCATAGCGGTCCAGTTCATCGGGCGACTGGGACCAGAACGCTTCGCCTCCGTTCACGGGGGATGCGGCGCCGGCGGCATCCAGCAAGACATAGTGCGTCGACAGATTGGTGGTCATGGTGCGCATCCTTGGGTTGGGGGCGTACAACCATATTAACGAGGCCGGCGGGATTTGAACCGATCATTCATCAGGGCGCCGGCAGACTCGCTTGAAGCGATATCATGTCGAACATCAGCAATCACAACGGGAAAGGCGATGAGCCAGGGGTTCGATGGGGTCAGGCCCGCGTCCGAATCGTCCATCGAGATCGGCTTCTTCTATGATGGCCGGCATTGCGTCGAGCGCATCCGCGTCAAACCCACCGCCGCCAACCTGAAGCGCGCCGCCGATCGCCGGGCGGCCATCCTCGCGGCCATTGCACGCGGTGATTTCGACTACGACGCTGAATTTCCCAAACGCGGCACGCCGCTCAAGCCATCACAGGGTTCCGCATGACAAGCATTACGCAGTTGGCCGTCAATGATCTGACGCCGCAGGCTTTCACGGCATATGGCTGGATGTTGGGCAAGCCCATGCCGGACGGCAATGGCGTGCCGCTGTTCTCCAATCCGGCCACCGATTTCTGGCAGGAACACGTATTCAACACGGGAGCGGGCGGCGACGCCGAGCTGCTGTGGGTCAACTACCGCAGCCCGTCCGTGGAAATCGGCAGTCTGGAAAAGCATCTGCTGACGCAGCAGGCCATCGTGCCGCTGACGGGCCAGATCATTCAGGTGGTGGCCAAAAGCGCCGCTGACGGCAGCCCGGACCTGGCGTCGCTGGCCGCTTTCCGCGTGCCGCAAGGACAAGGCATCTGCATGCGGCCAGGGTGCTGGCACGCGACTCGCGTGGTCGACGCGGAAGTCACCTGCCTGATGTTGACCCGGCGTTCCACCACGGTGGACTTGATCCAGCACTTGACGACCGATGCGCGGGCATCGGAAAGCACCATCGTGGCGATTCCCCTGCAACGGCTGGAAGGCCTGGCCGAACTGGCGCAGGAAAGCGCCGGGCAATAACGCAGGCTGACCGCGTCAATCCGCTTCGCTGCACGCCACGCCCAGGCGTTTGAACAGCGGCCACTTGTTGCGGTAGCGGTCTGTCCAGCACATGGCGGTGAATGCCGCGAACGGCTCGTGCACCTCATGCACCATGATCCGCGCGGCCGCTGCGTCGTCTTTGGGGCAGAAAGGCTGACCGGGATTCGGGTACAGCACGCCTTCCCATACCGCGCGATCGCAGTGGGCGCAGAAATTGGTCCACTCGCCATTCCGATCCGGATTCTGGCGCAGGGTGGGTGCCAGGTGCCCCAGCGTGCTTGCGACAGATGCCGACAAGATCCCGATCTGACTAAGCAGTGCGGGTCCGGCGATCTCTTGCCATTGCGCCGGGCTGAACAGCCATTCGCGGAACGCATCGGGCGCCAGCCCCATGCTGTCGCCGTCATCGTCCAATTCGATATCGCCGTCCGTACTGAGATGGTCGGGCGGTACGGCCAGCGCAAACACCGATGTGGATTTTCCGCAACCGGCGCAATCGTGCGTGGCTTGCAGCACGTAGTACGACGGCGCGCGCAGATTGGCATCCGTATCGTCGTCGCGGGCCATATTTCTATTCTGCGTATCCATGCCTGTTATGTTGCTCCTGTTGGAAGCGGTGCCGATCGCGCCGCGCCGCTTCTTCTTCATCTCCGGGAAATATGCCAGAATCGTCCCCGGAATCCCTGCCTTGCCCGCGACGCTGCCGCCACCAGGGCGTTGCCAACATCACGAAAGTGTTGGAGTCAACCATGCGTGACCGCCAGAGTAGCACTGGATTTTCCCAAGCCGCAGGCATGGTGCCTGCACGATGGATCATCACGGCCTTATTGGCCGGCGGTCTGGCCGGATGCAGTTTCACATCGCCCGACGAAGCCACGGGCTCGCAATCCGTCGGCATTCAAGGCGTTACCGCACAGCAGGCGCGCAGTATCGCCCGCGAAGCCTATCTATACGGCACGCCCATGGTCGCCAGTTACCAGACCATGTATGCGTTCAGCATCGATCAGAAAAACCCGCAGTACAAAGGGCCGTTCAACACGGTCAACAACATCGCACGGGTGTTCTCACCCGACGACACCGCATTGGTCACGCCCAACGCCGACACGCCGTATTCATTCGCCGTGCTGGATCTGCGCGCCGAACCTGTCGTTATTTCCGTGCCGCCCATGGAAAAGCGGCGTTACTTCGTCCTGCAATTGATGGATCTGTATACCTACAATTTTGCGTATATCGGTAGCCGTACCACGGGCAACGACGGAGGCCGTTTCCTGATCGCCGGGCCGCGCTGGAACGGCTCCGTGCCCAAAGGCATCACCAAGGTGATCAAGTCCGAAACCGAACTGGTCAACATGGTGGGCCGGACCCAGTTGTTCAATGCCGCCGATCTTGAAAACGTCAAGCGCATCCAGGCCCGCTACAAGATCCAGCCCTTGTCGGCCTTTACCCGGCGGCCTGCGCCGCCCGCGCCCGCAGCGGTGGACTGGATCGCGCCGGTGCCGCCCGGCGAGATGCGGACGTCTCTGGAGTTCTACAACCAGCTGGCCTTCCTGCTGCAATTCGCGCCCACCCATCCCACCGAGAAATGGCTGCGCGAACGCTTCGCCAGCATCGGCCTGAAGCCGGGCCAGCCCTTTAACGTCGACAGCCGGAATCCGGCGTTGCGCCGAGCCTTGCAGGAAGGCATGCACACGGCACAGAACGACATCGACAAGAACCGCACGACGCTGGGCGGTAAGACCGACACGCTTTTCGGCGACCGCAATACGCTGAAGAACGACTATCTGTCGCGGGCCACCGGCGCGCAGATCGGCATCGGCGCCAACAGCCGTGACGAAGCGCTGTATCCCGTGCTGGAAAAGGACAGCCGCGGCCAGGATCTGGACGGCAGATACGCATACACGCTGCGCTTCGCGCCGCGCAGCCTGCCGCCCGTCAATGCGTTCTGGTCCGTGACCATGTACCGGCTGCCCGACCAGTTGCTGGCACCGAATCCCATCAACCGCTACCTGATCAATTCTTCCATGCTGCCATCCTTGAAGAAGGATGCGGACGGCGGGTTGACGCTCTACATCCAGGCGCAATCGCCCGGCACGGGCAAGGAGTCCAACTGGCTGCCCGCGCCGGAAGGCCCCTTCATGGTGACCATGCGGTACTACTGGCCCAAGCCGGACATGCTGAATGGGAAGTGGGTCTCGCCGGAAATCGAGCGGGTGGCGAAGTAGGCGCCAGGGGCATGAAACGCAACTTCAACATCCACGATCTGCGTATCTTCTATACCGTCGTCATGACCGGGTCGACCCGTCAGGCGGCGCAGATCATGCATCTGACGCAACCGGCGATCAGCCACGCGGTCTCGCGCCTGGAAAGCGCCACGGGCGTGCAGTTGTTCGACCGTTCGCACAAGACCTTGCGGCCCACCGAGGCCGGGCAGTATTTGTACACCGAAGCGAAGTTCGTGCTGGACGAGCTGGTGCGCATCGACGAAGCGCTGCATAGCATCGAGCAATTCGGCGGCCGGGGTTTGCGCATTGCGTCGTCGCCAGCACTGGCGCTGTGCTACGCGCCAGAGGCCGTGAAGCGTTACCTGGACGAACATGGCAAACGGCCGTTCTCGGTGGATGTGGAATCGTCGGTGCAAGTGATCAGCGCGGTAGAGACGATGCGGGCGGACTTCGGCCTGGGGGCTGTCGGGCGCGACAGCCCGCGGCTGAACTTCACGCCCTTTCTGCGTACCGACGTGATGGCCATTGCGCATCGGGACCATCCGCTGGCCGGGTGCGGCGTGGTGGCGGTGGCGGACATCACGCCAGACACCTTCGTCAAGCCGTTGTGGTCCGACTATGTGGTGGCGCAAGGCGATGTGGCCGATTCGATGCTGCTGGACTCCGGCATGCAGGCGCATATGACCTTGGTGCCGGGAACCGTCCGCGCGGTGAAGGGCATCAGCCTGATCAACGCGCTATCGGCCTCGGACATCGTGTCGGTCTACCCCGACCTGATCGCCTTGCCGCTGGCATCCAGGCAGTGGTTCGACTTCGTGTTGATCACCCGCCAGGAAGCGCAGAATCAGGATCTGACCGAACGCTTGCTGGGCGCGCTGCACGCCACGGCCCAGGCTCGCCGCACGGGGGTATTTGGCGACACGATCCAACTGATCGGCTAGCGTGCGGCGCTGGGGCTGCGCATCAACCGGCAGGTGGATTCCTGTGGCGACGTATAGATCTGATCGCCCGGAATCTGCGCGATCAGCTTGTAGTAGTCCCACGGCCCTTTGGATTCGGCCGGCTTCTTCACTTGCATCAGGTACATGTCGTGCACCATCAGCCCGTCGGCGCGGATGTGGGCATCCTTGGCGAAGAAGTCGTTTACGGGATTGGCCTTCAGCCACTTCATGATCGTGTCGCCGTCGGTGGAGCCGGTGGCCTGCACCGCTTTCAGATAGGTGGTGGTCACGGAATAGTCGCCCGCCTGAAGCATGGACGGTTTCTTCTTCATGCGTTCCTCGAAGCGTGCCGCCCACTTTCGTGAGGCGTCGTCCTGGTCCCAGTACCAGGCCGTGGTCAGATACATGTCTTGCGCCGCAGCCAAGCCTAGCGCGTGGATATCGGTGATCAATACCAGCAAGCCCGCGATCTTCATTCTTGGCGTCAGGCCGAACTCGGCTGCCGCCTTGACCGCATTGCTGGTGTCGTTGGCGGAATTTGCCAGCCCCAACACCGTTGCGCCGGATGCCTGCGCCTGCAAGATATACGAGGAGAAATCCGCCGAATTCAGCGGGTGGCGCACGCGGCCTTTCACCTGGCCGCCATCGGCCTGCACGACCGCTGATGCGTCACGTTCCAGTGCGTGCCCGAACGCATGGTCCACCGTCAGGAAGTACCAATCCTTGTTGCCTTCTTTAAGCATGGCGCGGGCCGTGCCGCGCGACAGCGATACCGTGTCATAGACATAGTGCACCGTGTAGGGGGTGCATTGCGCATTGGTCAGCTCGGATGCGCCCGCGCTGACCACGAAGAACGGCGTCTTCTTCTCTTCGGCCACCTTCGCCATGGCCAGCGCCGCCGCAGAGTTGGCGCCGGCGATCAGCATGTCGACGCCTTTCTGATCCAGCCATTCGCGGGCGCGTGACGAGGCGATGTCCGCGCGGTTTTGATGGTCGGCCACCAATACCTCGATCTTCTTGCCCGCCACGGCGCCGCCCATGTCCGCCACCGCCATCTTGATGGCTTCGGCGCCGCCCGGGCCATCGGCATCCGCCGACAAGCCCGACATATCGGTGATGAAGCCGATGCGGATCACGCCGTCATCGGCAGTGGCAGCGCCGCTCAGGCTCAGCAGCAAGGTGGCCATGGCCGCATTCAAGGTTTTCTTCATGATGTTGTCTCCCCCGGGGTGCGGCCCATTCTGTCGCAGGGTCCTGGCCTTGTCACTTGAACAGAAATTATCAACTGATAGGCTTTACGGTGCTGCGGCGCAGCGTGAATGCGGGCCAACCGCTGGCGTGCCATTGCAGAACGTGGCAAGTGCCCAGTAAAAAGCCGCCGCCATTGCGTGGCGGCGGCCTCTTGCGGAACCGCGATCAAGTCTGGTCTTTGGTCGGCGACTTGGGGCCGTTCGTCTTGACGGATTCGATGCCCTTGTCCCGCGCCTGCGCGGTCGTGTACATCTCGCTGCGCCCGACCGACTCGCCATTCGCCGCCACCAGCGAGAAATAATGCGAGCCATCTTTCGCCGTCTTGCGCATATACCGCGCGTCGTCGGCCGCGTATTTCTGCACTGCGGCAATGCCGCCCTCGGCCGAGGCCTTGGTCGTGTATTGCTCGCTGGTCAGGATCACCTCGTGATTTCCCGCGTGCAGATTGAACATGAACTCGGTCCCGCTACGCTTCAGTACAAAGTAACCGCTCATCGTCGTCTCCATTCTTGGTGAAGGGGTAACGCCTGGGCAACTTGCAATACGCCGGGTGGCGTGTGCCGAGGATACTTGATGCGGATGACTTTGGAATAGCCGCCTGAAATACAATCGCAGGCTATGTCCGACAGCCCGATGCTTCGCCCGTCTTCCCCTCAATCCCCCCAAAATGGCTACGTCCTGGCGGTAGACCTGGGCGGCACCCGCTTTCGTGCGGCGCTGGTGGATGACAGGGGCGGCATTGCGCATTCCTGCGCGATCGACAGCCCGGCGGGGGCAGGCGGCCAACCGGGGTGGGACGAGATCGACGCCGACGCCTGGTGGCGCGGCCTGCAAACCCTGTCCGATACCTTGGCCGGGCAGGCTGGCGCGGCGTTTGATGCCGTGCAGGCCATTGCCATTTGCGGCGTTACGCGCACCCAGGTGTTCGTGGATGCGCAGGGCGCCGCTATCCGCCCAGCCATCACCTGGCGCGATACGCGCGCGGCCGCGGACGTGGCCGGATGGCTGGCGGCCATGCCGCCCAGCCATCCCGAATGCCAGCAGATCAACGCCTTTCACCCCTGGGCGCGCGTGGCGTGGTTGCTGCGCGCCGAGCCGCAACACGCGGCGCGGGTGCGGGTCGTGCTGGAACCCAAGGACTACCTGAACTTTCGCCTGACGGGCAGGGCGGCCAGCGACACGGTATCCATGGCACGCCTGTCGGCCGCCGCTCAATCGCACGGGCAGGCAACCGACCTGATGACGGCCCTGGGCGCCGATCCGGCCTGGGGGCCGCCCCTGCTGGCGCCCTTGGATGCCGTCGGCCCGGTGGTGGCCGGTTTGCCGGGCGTGCTTGCCCGTCTGGCCGGCCGCACCGTCATCGCGTGCTCCAACGACACCTGGGCCGCCGTGGCGGGGCTGGGCGCGCTGCGCACCGGCTACGCCTACAACATCTCGGGCACGACTGAAGTCTTTGGCGCCGTGGGCGCCGAACCGGTGCAGGCGCAGGGCCTGATGACGGTGGATTGGGGCAACGGCAACCACCAGATTGGCGGCCCTGGCCAGAACGGCGCGGATACGGTGGCCTGGCTGCTGCCCTTGCTGGGCCGCGTGGGCGCGGAAGGCATGGCCGGCGTCGGCGCCGCCATGGACGTCTTGCTGAACGCGCCCCGCGATCCGCAGCCGGCCTTGTTCCTGCCTTACCTGCAAGGCGAGCGCGTTCCGTACTGGGACCCGCATCTGCGCGGGGCTTTTGTCGGCCTGAACCGCCGCCATGGTCCCGGCGATCTGGCTTGGGCCTTGCTGGAAGGCGTTGCATTCTTGAACCGCACCGTGCTGGAACGCGCCGAAGCGGCCCTGGGCGCCCCAGTCGGCGAGATCCGCTTCGGCGGCGGCGCGGCATCCAATCCGCAGTGGTGCCAGGTCAAGGCGGACATCTGCGAACGCGCCGTGGTGGTGGGCCATGCCGACCAGCCCGGCGTCATCGGCGCGGCGGTTGCCGCCTGGACCGCCCTGGGTCGATACGACAGCTTCGTGGCGGCGCAAGACGCGCTGGTTCGCATCGCACGCCGTTATGAACCCCAACCCGGCCGTGTTGGCGTCTATCGTCAACTGCGCGTTCAGTTCCAGGCTGCCGAAGCCGCGCTGACGCCCGTATCGCATGCCTTGACTGCCTTGCGCTTGCCGTAAAAACCCTAGTGCGGTGCCGCGACAAGACCGCCCTGTCGGGCGCCGAGCGGGTATAAACTGCTACGCCATCAGGGCGTAAACGCCCGGCAGGTGGTGGATAACCCTTGCACGACAACAAATATCAACGCAGCAAGGGTCAAGTCGATGCGCGGCATCTTGGAAAAGTACGGCACGGCAATCGCGGGATTGGTCCTCGTGGGCTTCTTCGCAATGGCCGCCCAGAATTTCGCGGCCCCCAACAATCTGTTGAACATCGCCAAGGAAACCAGCTTCCTGGCCATCATCGCCATCGGCTTCACGCTGGCGTTGGTCACGGCCGAACTGGATTTGTCCGTTGCCGACGTCGCCAGTCTGGCGGCGGTCGTTACGGGCGCGCTGGTGCATACCGGGCAGCCCGTATTGATGGCGATCACCGCCGGCTTGGGCGTGGGTTTGCTCTGCGGCCTGGTCAACGGCATTGCCGTCACCCGCTTGCGTGTCCCCTCGCTGATCGCCACCCTGGGCATGGCCGCCATGGCGCGCGGCTTCGCCTTCATGCTGACCGACGGCGTGTCGTACGTGGGCCGCTGGCCCGCCGCCTTCACCGACCTGGCTCGCGCCAAGCCCTTCGGCATCCCGGCCCTGGTCTTGTGGATGCTGGGCACGGTGCTGGTCGCCTATTTCCTGATCAAGTGGACTCGTACCGGCGCCCGCATGACGGCGACCGGTGAAGCCGGCGAATCCGCACGGCTGGCCGGCATCAATATTCGGGCCATGAAAAGCATAGGCCTGGCCTTGTCCGGTTTGTGTGCCGGCCTGGCCGCCGTGCTGCTGACATCCAGCCTGTCTTCCGCCGCGCCCAACATGGCCGGCGACTATTTCCTGTACGCAATCGCCGCCGTCCTGCTGGGCATGACCATGTTCAACCCCGGCCACGCCAATATCCCTGGCACGCTCGTCGCCGCGCTGATCCTGAAGGTGCTGGGCAACGGCCTGGTGCTGATGGGGGCGCCGTACTACGTGCAGGACATCGTGCTGGGCTTCATCATGATCGCGTCCGTCGCGGTGTCATCGGCCGTCCTGAAGAAAGCGGCCTTCAAATTCTGATCCCAAGGGGAAACCACCATGACCAAGACCTTGAAGCGCACGCTGCTGGCAAGCGCGTTTGCCGCGCAAGCGCTGATTGCCAGCGCCGCCCATGCCTTTGATGTGGGCATTGTCGCCTTCCAAATGTCGTCCGAAACGCACGCCCGCGTGGCCAATGCCGCGGCAGAAGCCGCCCGCGCCAAAGGCTGGACGGTCACGCAGCTGAATGCCGAAGGCTCGTTGCCCAAGCTGGCCGAACAGCTGGATACGCTGGTCAACAAGAAGGTCGACGCCATCGTCGTCGCCATGGGCAAGCCCGTGGAAACCGATGCGCAATTGCAGGCCGCCAAAGAGAAAGGCATCCCCGTGGTGGGCGTCATGTCCGGCGCCAGCCCGCACATGCTGTTCGACATCGAAGTCAATGAATACGCCACCGGCGCGCAGTCCGTGCTGTACCTGCTGGGCAAGATGGGCTACCAGGGAAACATCCTGTCCGCCCGCTTTGACGGCAACTCGGGCACCCGCATCCGCGGCAAGATGCTGGATGCCGTCCTGACGGAGAACACCGCCGTCAAGGACCTGGCCAAATTCAGCATGGCCCGAACCCAAAGCTGGCGCGACGACGTCCGCAACGGCATGCAGGCGCTGTTCCTGCGCCATCAAGGTCAATTCAAAGGCGTCTGGGCATCGTTCGACGGCCAGGCCTACGTCATTGACGACCTGCTGCAATCCCAGGGCATGAAGAAGGGCGACATCACCTTGGTGTCCGTCGATGGCGGCCCGGAAACGTATCGCCGCATCGCCGACCCCAACAGCCTGATCACCGCGACGATGATGATCCCGTTTGAACAACTGGGCAAAAGCGCCATCGATTCCATTGACCGCATCGTCGTCAAGAAGGAACCCAGGGAAACCGTGGCCGCCGGCCCCTACCTGTTCATGGATTCCGTGCTGGTCGACGCCACCAACGTCCAGAAATTCCTGCAACCCGCCGCCAAGTAAGCAGAGCCGCCACCATGACCATCGCGTTGTCGCTACGCCAGATTCGGAAGTCCTATGGGGCGGTTGAGGCCTTGAAGGGCGTGGATCTGGACGTGCCGGAGGGCCGTGTCATGGCCATCTGCGGCGACAACGGGGCTGGCAAATCGACGCTGATCCGCATCATCTCAGGGGCTCAGGAACCGACCGGCGGAGACCTCAGCCTGAATGGCCAGAAAGTCGTGTTCGGTTCGCCGCACGATGCGCTGGTGCAAGGCATTGCAACGATCTACCAAGACTTGGCGCTGGCGCCACGCCTGTCCATCTGGGAAAACGTCTTCATGGGCGCCGAACGGGTGCGCCGCGTGGGGCCGTTCAGCATCCTGGACAAGCGCCGCATGGCGTTGGATGCACGGGGATACTTGCAGCGGCTGTCGGTACCGATCGAAGACATGGACCGTCCGGTCGAACGCATGTCCGGCGGCCAGCGGCAAGCCGTCGCCATTGCCCGTGCACTGCGCTGGGATGCGCGCGTCGTCATCATGGACGAGCCGACGGCCGCACTGGGCGTCAAAGAAACCGCGCTGGTGCTGAACCTGGTGCGCAAGCTGCGCGAAGAAGGGCGGACAGTCATCCTGATCAGCCACAACATGGCAGACGTGGTTGCGCTGGCCGATCGCGTTGCAATCTTGAAAAGCGGCGTCAAGGTGATGGAGCGCGACGTCGCCGGGCTGGATGCGGACGCCCTGGCGCATATGGTGATGACCGGCAAGGAATGATCCGGCCGGGCGCTCCCGCGTCCCAGCACCCATAGAAAAGGCCGCCGCCGGGTTTCCCCTGGCGGCGGCCTTTTAGCGTGCAGCGGCGTGACTTAGTCCTTGCGGCTGGTCACTTCAACCAGGTGATAACCGAACTGGGTCTTCACCGGGCCTTGAACTTCGCCGACGGGGGCGCTGAACACGACGGTATCGAATTCCTTGACCATCTGGCCCGGGCCGAACGTACCCAGATTGCCACCGTCACGGCTCGACGGGCAGCTGGAGTTTTCCTTGGCGACCTGGGCGAAATCAGCGCCATTGGCAATGGCGGTCTTGAGTTCGTTGGCCTTGGCTTCGGTGGAAACGAGGATGTGACGGGCGGAGGCTTGTGCCATGAGGAGGCTCCTTGCAGGGCTTGATTTGGGGAGGGGAGAGTAACGCATTTGGGCGTACTCGCTACCTTGTAATCATAAACGGGGATTTGGGGGAGCTCTGAAAATAATGGTGCCAGAGTGCCAGCCGCGCGCTTGCCCACGCCGCGATTGACGCTCCTTTCAATCCGCCAGCCAGTTCTTGAACGGCTCCAGATCCAGGTTGCCGGGCACGTACCAGACCTTCCGTGTCTTGTCCCATTGCGCGCCCAGTACCTTGACTGCGGCCCTGTTTTCATAAGCGACCTTGAGATCCCGGCGGCCGGGGACCTGCTCGGGAGCCGCCTGGTTTCGACGCAAGGCATTGTCCGCACGCTTTTGGGTGCTTTCCAGCTGCATCTGCGCAATGAATGGGCTGCGCCGCGTCGGGTCATCGGAGGCAATCAAGGTCAGCCGTGATTTTGTTCGGGTGGCCGCGACGTAGAAAAGATTCTCTTCTTCCCCGCGTTCCCGCAGCGGGTTCGGGAACTCGCCCGCATCCAGGAACGGCAAGACAACATGGTCGAACTCTTTGCCCTTGGCGTTTTCGATGCAGTCCATCAGGACCATGTCCTTGTTCGGCCGCGCGCCCGCGAAGGCTTCCGCTGCCCCGATCCATTCAGAGAACTGCCGCAGGTCTTTCCCAAGATGTTGGGCGGTGGCGATGAATCCCGCCACGGATTTGGTCACGACCGACGCTTCGTAAGGGTGTACGTAGAGGCGTTGGGCCAGCTTATCCATCTCTACGATGTCACAGACCTGGTTCAGTGCCTCGTGGGCAAGCGCTCCGGGCGGCAGGCCGCGCAAGGCCGATACTGCGTTGACGATGCGAGTTCTGGCTGCAAGGCTGCCGACGCGCTGGATTTGGCCGTCGAAGAAGTGCTTCAGCGTCGAGGGCTCGCGGGAAATCGTGGACTTGGCTTCGCGCAGGTCATCAGGCTCCAGCGGAACTTCGGCAAAGGTGGCCAACGCCTCCACAATGGCCTCGCGGGTGGCGGGCGATGCGACGTTGTGAAAGTCGTCCAGCGCGATGGCGAGCATGCCGCGTAGAAACAGGATCTCGTCGCGCAGCAGGTAGCTGTTCATCGTCAAGGTGCGGTACTGGATGCCTGCGTGCATCAGTGCGTTTTCAATGGCGATGGATTGATGCCCGTCGCGCAACAGGACGCAGCTTTTGTCCAGCGCCTTGCCGTCGCGTTTCCATTGAGAAAGCGCTTCCACCACTTTGGCTCCGCATGCTTCTGGCGCCTCCGCATACGTGGCCTGTTGGATCTCGGTGCGCAACGGAAGATTCGAGTCGACGGGCTTTTGCTTGAACGCTTCCATCGCGTAGGCCAGATGAGGGCCGTGGCGATAGGTCATCGTGAGCGGGAAGCGGACGCAACCGGGAAAGCTCGTGGGGATCCGATGTTGCAGGAAGGCCTCGTCCGCGCCCAAGTGCGAATAGATGACCTGATCCTTGTCGCCGACGCCTACAAAGTAGGGGTTTCCGGTATTCAACATCGCTTCGATGATGCAAAACGACGCTTCATTCACGTCATGCAATTCATCACAGACCAGCAGTTTGAAAGCGGGTAGCGAAGACGCCATTTCAGGGCGGGATCGCAGCATGCCGGCAAGGTCGTAGGTCGCGTCGAAATAGCCTCGGGCCTCAACGAAGCCGAACACATCGATACGCTGCTTTTCATATTCGATCGCCCACAGATAGTCGGTCAGCGGGATGCCCAGTGTTTCCGCCGTGTAGACAGGATCGCTGTCATCGTCGACAGCCAGTGTCATCGTGGCTTTCAGCTTCAGCAGGTGATTCAGGAACTGGCTGACCGCGGTGTTGTGCGTGCGGATATCGAGCAGATCGGCGTGGTCGGGGTGGTTGTACCCCACATGCTCCAGCGCCAATAGGGCAAATTGTTTTTGTTCACGCACCGACGGCATCAGGGCCGGCGTGCCGTCCTCGAAGCGCGACAGCACGCGGGCTGCGAAATCTTCAACGGTCTGTACGTTGACCCGCTTGGCGACGTTGTAGGCAATGCCCACCTCCGCCAGCCGGGCCGTCATGACTTGCCGGGCTTCGTGGGTGAAGGTAAGCGCCAGGATGTCTTCGGGGGCCATGCCCCGGCTGATCGCTTCGCCGATGCGCAGGGCGAGCGTGGTCGTTTTCGCGGCCCCGGCGTTGGCGATGACGAGGCTAATCCGGCTCTGCGACGTTTGGATCTTTCTCTGCTCGTCGGTGGGAATGAAGCCGGGAGGCGAGAATTGAGCGGAATAGGGGGATGTCGTCATGCGTGGCGGGTGTGAGATCAAGGCGCGCAGGCTTTCTGTTCCGAAGCGTCAGAACAGAAAGCCGCTTGCTTGTGTGTATCACACTATCCCGCCTGAGCGCTTGCCAGCCCCGGGGTCAGGGCGGATGCAGGCGTCGCAGAACGCGATGGAAAACCAGTTACCGAACCGGCCATCCGTACATCAGGCCGCCATCCTTGTACCCGGCATTCAGGCCACGTTTCAGCTTCATCGGGCTGCTGTCGCCCAGGTTCTTCTCGAAGCTCTCGCCGTAATTGCCGATGTTCTTGATGATGTTGTAGGCCCACTTGTCATCCACCCCCAGGTTCTTGCCCATTCCTGGCGTCACGCCCAGCAGGCGCTGGACATTGGGATTCGTGCTTTTCAGCATCTCGTCCACGTTCTTCGACGTGATGCCGTATTCCTCGGCTTCCAGCATCACGAACATCGTCCAGCGCACGACGTTGAACCACTGCTCATCGCCCTGGCGGACCATGGGGCCCAGCGGCTCCTTCGAGAAGTTCTCCGGAAGAATGTCGTACTTTTCCGGGTTCTCCAGGTTGGTGCGGGCCGCGGCCAACTGCGATTTGTCGCCGGTGAAGGCGTCGCAGCGTCCCACGGCGAAGGCGCGGATGATCTCGTCCAGGCGTTCCACGACAACCGGTTTGAAGACGATGTTCTGCGAGCGGAACCAGTCGGACAGGTTCAGTTCGGTGGTCGTGCCGGGTTGCACGCACACGGTCGCGCCATCCAGTTCCTTGGCGCTCTTCACGTTCAGGGACTTGTTCACCATGATGCCCTGGCTGTCGTAGTAGTTCACGCCGACGCCGATCAAGCCCAGGGTGGTGTCTCGGGTCAGGGACAGGGTGGTGTTGCGCGGCAGGACGTCGACCTCACCGGACTGCAAGGCGGTAAAGCGCTGCACGGCGCTTACCGCCATGATCTTGGATTTGGACGCATCGCCAAACATGGTGATGGCAAGCGCACGGCACAGGTCGACGTCCAGGCCGATCCATCCACCCTTGCTGTCGTTCACCGAAAAGCCCGCGACACCCGTGGAGACGCCGCATTGAACAAAGCCCTTGCTCTTGATGCTGTCGAAAGTCACGCCTGCGTGGGCGGTCCAGGACGAGAGGAATAAGGCGGTGCCTGCCGCAGCCAGTTTGAGTGCTTTCATGGTGTCTCCGCGCAGAATGCGCATGGGTATTCTTCAGCCAATAGGCTGATGTGCGCGGAATGGTAGCCATGGGGCCCGGGCGGGAGTATCAGGGAATTCCCGTTAAATCCACCCAGCGGAATTTGCGAAGGAGTGCTGGCCTGATAAGGCCCGTCACGCCGCCAGCATGGCACGCACGGCGTCGGGCGTGAAGGGCGCTTCGTAAAAGCGCTTGCCCGTCGCGTCAAAGAGCGCGTTGGCGATCGCAGCGGGGCCGGGCACGGACGCGGATTCCCCTGCGCCCATCGGGGGCTCGTCCTGGCGCGGCATCAGCAGCACGTCGATGGGCGGAAGGTCCTTGAAGCCGATGATGGGGTAGCCGCCCCATTCTCGGCTGGCCACGCCCGCGTCGTCGAAATCGACTTTCTCCAGCAGGCTGCGGCTTAGCGTTTGGTTGACGTTGCCGTGGATCTGGTGGCGCACGCCGTCAGGGTTGACCACCATGCCGGTGTCTTGGCCGACGACAATGCGTTCGATGGTGATGCGTCCCGTGGCGGGATCCACGCGCAGATCGATGACCCAGGCGGCCCAGGCGGCGCCGAAGCCAGGAAACTTGCTATGCACGTAGCGCGCATAGGCCACGCCGCGTCCGCGTAGTTGGCCGTCAGGGCCGGGCGTGCCACGGCTACCAGGCGTCAAAGGACACCACTGCGCGCGTGCGGCCGTGGCCTCAATCAGCGCCACGGCACGCTGATCGTCCAGATGGCGCACGCGGTAGGCCACAGGGTCTGCGCCCGCCGCATGCGCCAATTCATCGATCATGCAATCGTGCGCAAAGGAGTTGGGTAGCGCCGAGACGCCGCGCAGCCAGGACGCCCGCACCAGCGGCGCCATGTCGTGGCAGACGACGCGCCGGTTTCGATAGCGATAGGGCGGTGCCGCCGTACGGTCGCCCATTTCCAGCGTGCGGGGTTGGCCGGGGATGGCGCCGGTCAGCAAGAGCGCCAGCAACGGTGCATCGTTGGAAGGGTAGCGAACGGCGAAGTCGTAGGCCAACAGGTCGCCATTGGCGTCGATGGCCGCGCCTACGTCCATCAACTGGCCGGTGCCTTTGGGTTCCCACTGATGCTCTTGCTCGCGAGTCAGCTGGACGCGGACTGGGCCGCCCACGGCGATGGAAAGCAGCGCTGCATCGGCACAGACGTCGTCCGCGCAGTTGCGGCCGTAGCAACCCGCGGCTTCCAGGCGAACCAGGTCTATCTGGCCTTCGCCCAGTTGCAGCAGGCGATCCAGGTCAGTGCGCAGCATGTGCGGGTTCTGCGAGCCCGTCCAGACGGTCAATCGGCCGTCGCTGAAGTCGGCCACGGCGCAAGATGGGCCGATGGAGGCATGCATCTGATAAGGCCAGACATAGCTGCGGCGCAGATGCGTGGCGGCCTGGGCGCAAGCGGCGTCGACGTCGCCGTCTTCAATCAGGGGGCGGGCGCTTGAGGGTTGGGCGCGGATGGCGTCGGCAATGTTGCCCAGGCGGGGCGCGGGTGGGATGGGATGCCAGCGCACTTTCAGTGCGCGCATTGCGGCAATCGCCTGTTCCTCGCGATCCGCCACCACGCCAATGAAGTCGCCCTGCGCCACCACCTGGACATTGCCCGGCAGGTGAGCGACGGAGTCGCGGTCCAGTCCCGCAAGACAGCGCCCGATGAAGTCGCCGGCGTCGCGTCCCGGGTGAGGCGGCCGGATCACGCGCCCGTGGCGCATTCCAGGCACGCGCACGTCATGCACAAAGCTGAGCTCTCCGGTGGCCTTGGCGGGGATGTCGACGCGGGCGACGCCTTGCCCCACGATCTTGTAGTCGTCGGCGGGTTTCAGCCGTACCGCTTGGTCGGGCGGCGCCAGCGTCAGCCGGATGTGTTGGCCGTGCAGCAATTGGCCGTAGTGCAGTTGGCGCGGGTCGTTGTGGTCCACGGGGCGGATGGTGCCGTCGCTGACCTGTAGCGCATCGCGGGGCAAGTCCCATTGCTGTGCTGCCAGCATCAGCAGATGTTCGCGGGCCTGGGCGGCGGCGCGGCGCAATGGAACCGCGGATATCTGAATGCTGGCGCTGGCAATGGTGGGCCCCTGGTTGGGGGCTGCATTGGTGTGGCCCAGCACCATATCCATGCGCGACATCGGCACGTCGAGTTCTTCCGCGACGATCTGTGCCAGGGATGTGCGTATGCCGGTGCCCAGGTCCACATGGCCATTGAAGGCCAGCACGCGCCAGCCTTCGCTGGCCGTAGCGTTATGCAGCAGGCCGCTGTCGCCCACCACCGCGATGAATATCTCTGGCGTTGCCTGGACATAATCTGACGCGACCCCAGGCTGGCCCGGCGCGGGTCGCGGCGGAGCCGAGGGCTCGCGCACGACCAGCAAGACATCAGGGTGGGCGAGCAGCGCGCCAACCATTGCATTGGGCTGAGGCAGATTCATGGGGCAAAGAGGGTCCAGGCCGAAGAATGATTATGCCGGTATCAGCGAGCGCCGGGGACCGGATTTTCCGTCAGCGCGCGTGTATCCGAAAGCGCCTGGGCCAGCGGCATGACAGCGGCATACTTCTGCGCCATGTCGAACAGGTTGGCGTCGTGCGGCCCCAGCGCGCGGTCACCGCAGCAGTCCGAGACCACCAGCGGACGAAAGCCCGCTTGCATGGCGTCGACCACACTGGCCCGCACGCAGCCGCTGGTCACGCAGCCGGCCACCAGCAGCGTCTGCACGCCGCGCTGCGCCAGCCACGGCGCCAGCATGGTGCCGAAGAAGGCGGAGGGGGTGCTCTTGCGCACCACGTATTCGCCCGCGGCTGGCGCCAGTTCCGGCACGATGGCACTGTTGTGGCTGTGCTCTTTCAGGGCCAGCATGGCGGGCACTTTCAGGCAGAAAATGTTGCTGTCGGCATCATCGTCAGAGAAGACGATGCGGCTGTGCGCCACGGGCCAGCCACGTTCACGTGCGTGGGCCAGCAGGTGGCGGGTTTGTGCGATGGCCTCGGGGATGTTGCCGCCGCCCAGGACGCCGGGGTCGGCGAAACCGTTGACGAAGTCGATGATCAGCAAACCGAAGGGAGGCTTCAGCGGAAGCGGGGTGCCGAAGCCTTGCCGGGAATAGGCTGAAATGTCACCGGTGACGCTGCCTGTCGTGCTGTCGGCCGTGCGGATTTGGGTGGGGGCGTTCATTTGTCTTCCTTACGGCGGGCGGCGCGCGCCAGCCCGGGTTCGTCCTGCACCACGCCACGGATCACGACCGGCTGGTCATCCAGGGTGACGCTGCAATGGCGCATCGGGATATCGATGTGGCAGGCGGTTGTGCGGCTGCCGCCAGCCTCGTTGTTGGGGCCCATGGACCAGAGGAAATTGCCTTCAAAGGCGCGGGCGTCCATGCCGATATGGGCTTCTTTGTTGTAGTGGGCCAGCATGGACCACTGGGCGCGGGGTTGCAGGCCCCAGCCGACGTGCGACACGGCGTAGGCTTCCGGGTCTTCGTAGGCCGCCATGTATTCCTTCAGGATGTCAGCCTGCAACCCGCCGTTGATGCGGGTCACGTAGCCTTTTTCGATGACAAGCTCGATGGGGTCGGTCACGTAGTCCTTCATGGGCAGCAGGATGTCTCCGCGGTCCAGGATCACGCGCCCGTTGCTTTGGCCTTCATTGGGCCAGGTCAGCACGAAACCGCTGGGCCAGTGGTCCCAGCGGCCAGGCTCGTCCACGAAACCGTATTCCGAGATCGCCGGAAAGTCGCCCAGCTGGCAGCGCAGGTCGGTGCCGGCCGCCGAGGTGATGTGCATGTGGCGGGCCGCCACGATCAGGCGGGCGGCGGCCTGCACGCGATCGCGATCAGCCTCGGTGGGCACCAGGCGGCACAGGACTTCCGGCGGTTCGATCGCCAGCAGGATCTTGGTGCCGGTTTGCAGGATGTCGTGCTGCTCGGGTGAAAACAGCAGCGTCATCAGATCCAGGACCAGATCGCTGGCCTTGAGGGCGGCGATGGCGGCCGGGTTGCCGGTCAGCGGCGTGGTGCCCAGATAGGCCAGGGCGTCCCGGCTGATCGATTTTTCGGCGTTGACGGGTGGCAGGTCCAGCCGGTTGACGCGGGCGCCCATGTCGGTGGTGGCGGCGATCGCGCAACGCAGGGTTTGCGGGTGGGTGTCTGCGCCGGTAAGCACGGTGACAATCTGGCCGGCCTCAAGCCGGGACAGCGCAAGCACCTGCTTCCAGGCGTGGATCAGATCGATATCGCTGACGGACATGGCATGTTCCTTGGGGCAGCTGAAGGGAGAGATTTCAAGCGCGGCGTGACGGTCAGTCCACTGGGCGGCCCAGAAAATCGCCAAAGGCGGCGTAGAACCCGGCCTCGTTGTCCCAGGGGATCATGTGGCCGGCGCTGGGCACTCGCACGTGTTGGGTCTGCGGGGCCAAGCCTTGCCATTCGGCGACATCCTCGTCGCTCACCACGCCGCCTTTTTCGGCGGTCATCAGCAGCATTGGCAAGGCTAGGCCGGGCAGGTTGGCGTGGATGTCATCGCGGCCGAAATCCTCGAAGCTCTGGATAATCGCGGGTTCGTGGCAGGTATGCAGCCATTGGGCACGCAACTGACGCTGGGAGTCGGTCCAGGTCGGGCAGAACGCCCGCATGTCTTCGGCGGTCATGCCGTGGATGGCCTGGCGGATGGAGTCCACGTACCACGACAGGTTGGCCGGGTAGGCCCGGCGGCCCGGGCCCGACACGGGCGGGTCGACGATGACCAGGCGCGCAAGGCCTTCCGGTTTGCTGCTTGCGGCGCGAACCGCAATCCGGCCGCCCATGGAATGGCCGACCAGTGCGTAGCGTTCAAGCCCCAGTTCCTTGGCAAATGCGATGACGTCGGCCGCTTGCGCATCCAGCCCGTAGTCCAGTCCTGGGCCGGACGCCGACAGGCCGCGTCCGCGCACGTCCAGCACATAGGTGTCGAACTGGCGTCCCAGGTGTTCGGCGACAAAGCCCCAGGTGACGGCCGGGCTGGTGATGCCAGGAATCAGCACGACGGCGTCGCGTTCGGCGCGTTCGCCCGCGCTGCCGCCATAGCGTAGGTAGTGCTGGCGGATGCCGTTGGCGTGGACCTGGCCGCCGTAAAGAAAGGTGCTGGCTGTCTGGCTCATTGTTCGTTCCTGGAATAGGGGTACGCACCGGACAGAAGCGCGCCCGCGCCCGGCACCACGGGATCCAGGTTCAGCGCCTTCAGGATGGCGTAGGTGGTGGCAATGGAGGCGGTCAGCACGGGCTTGCCCGTTTCTGCTTCGACCTGGGAGACGGCCAGCAACGAAGGCATTTGCACGCAGGCGGACAGCACGATCACATCAGCATCAGCGACGTTCATGCTTGCGACGATGCCAGGCAGTTTGGCGGGGTCGTGGCGACCCACCTCAAGGTTGTCGGGGATTTCCAGCGCGCGCCAATCAACGATTTCAAAGCCTTCCGACGCAATGTAGTCCATGACCAATTCGGTCAGAGGAATCATGTAGGGCGCCACCAGCGCGATTTTCTTCGCGCCCATGACGTGCAGCGCGTCGACCAGCGCCCCGGCGCTAGTGATGACCGGCGCGGACGCGCCGTTTTCGGTGGTGCGCTCCGTCAGACGCTTCTGCGAGACGCGGTGATAGCCACGGCCCATGGCCATGATGGCCACCAGGCAGGCGTACCCCAGCACGTCGACGCGCGCGTCGCTGAGTTCCAGCGCGCAGCGGTCGCTTTCGGCGTCCATGGCCGCCAGTTCTTCCTTTTGCACCTTCTTCATGCGCATGCGGCTGGAGTGGAAGGTGAAGCGGTCGCTGGGCCGCAGCGACGAGTGTGCCTGCAACATCGCAGGCACTTCGGTTTCCATGGTCGTGTTGGAACTGGGGACGATCTGGCCGATTCGAAAAGTCTTCGTCATGAGGTGCCTTGAGGGGTGGGACTAGGGTTTCCGATAAATTCAAAAGAAGCGTATACGCTCTATTCTTGCAAAGAGCGAGACAGATAGCCAGCCCGGCTTTCGTAGTGGTTTTCACCTAATTTGGTGAAAAATATGCACTATTTTGGTGATCCGTCTTTGGGCTTACGCTTGAAATGAAAGATTCAGCGCCAAGAAATAAAGCGTGTACTTCATAAATTTCAAGATTCGTAAGCTCGCGCCAATTCCGTCGACCGACAGTCGGCACCCTGTTCAAGCATTCGTTTTTCTAGTCTTTCACCATCCCGCAAGGAGAAGCCCCGTGTCTACATCCCCTCGTATCGCCATCGTTGGCGCCGGTCTTGGCGGCGCCGCGACCGCTGCGCTGTTGCTCAAGGAAGGTTTGAACGTCCGCGTCTATGAGCAGGCACCGGGCTTTTCGCGGTTGGGGGCCGGGATCCACGTGGGCCCGAACGTCATGAAGATCTTGCGGCGAATCGGCGTCGAGGACGCGCTGAACGCCCAGGGTTCCCACCCCGATTATTGGTACAGCCGCCATTGGGAAACGGGTGACATCCTGGCGCAGATTCCGCTGGGCGACTACGCCGTCAAGCAATACGGTGCGTCTTATCTCACTGTGCACCGCGGCGATTTTCACGGTCTGCTGATCGACGCCTTGCCAAAAAGCGCCGTGGTCTACGGCAAATCCCTGGTCAAGGTAGAAGACCGGGGCAATGTGGTGGTGATGCAATTTGCCGATGGCACGTCGGAAGAGGCCGATATCGTGATCGGCGCAGACGGCGTGAATTCTCGAATCCGTGAAGAACTGCTGGGGCCGGAACTGCCCAAGTACGCAGGCTATCTGGCGCACCGTGCGGTATTCCCCACGCCGCAGATCAAGGCGGGAATGCTGCCCTTCGATTCCTGCGTGAAATGGTGGAGCGACGACCGCCACATGATGGTGTATTTCGTGACTGGCAAGGCCGACGAACTCTATTACGTAACCGGCGTGCCGGTTGAACAGTGGGACTTGAACGACCGCTGGCTGCCCAGCAGCAAGGACGAAATGCGCGAGGCCTTCCACGGCTGGCACCCCACGGTGCAAGCCCTGATCGATGCCACGGTGGAGGTGACCAAGTGGTCCTTGCTGGAACGCGATCCGCTGCCCTTGTGGAGCCGTGGGCGCATGGTGCTGCTGGGTGACGCTTGTCATCCGATGAAGCCACACATGGCGCAGGGTGCGGCCATGGCGATTGAAGACGGCGCCATGTTGGCGCGATGCTTCAAGGAAGTCGGCGTCAATCAGCATGAACTGGCCTTTGCGCTGTACGAAGCGAATCGCGCCGAGCGCGCCAGCAAGGTGCAGCGCATCTCGCACGACAATACCTGGCTGCGCACCAATGAGGATCCGTCGTGGTGCTTTGGTTACGACGTGTTCAGCGAACCCCTGGTCGACCCCAAGGCCCGGGCCGTGGCGTGATGCGGTGCGCAGCGTTGCACAAGAACGGCTGCACGCTGCGCTTGCACCCTGGGCCGCGTAGCGGCAACCTTCGTACTTTTCGAACTGCGGACAGGCGCCACGCTCCATGGGATCTTCAGTCAATTCAAGCAGTGCTCCTCACCCGATTCGCTTGACGGTCAATGGCGATGTGCACGACGTGCCGGCGGCTCCCGACACGGCGCTGCTGCATGTGCTGCGCAACGACCTGGAGTTAAACGGTCCCAAGTACGGCTGTGGCCTGGGCGAGTGCGGCGCCTGCACGGTGCTGATCGACGGCGTGGCCGCGCGTTCCTGCGTCATCCCGGTCAGGGCGGCGCAAGGGCGGGCGGTGACGACGCTGGAAGGCCTGGGCACGCGGCAGCGGCCCGGGACCACCCAGCAAGCCTTTATCGAATGCCAAGCGGCGCAATGCGGTTATTGCCTGAACGGAATGATCATGACGGTGGAAGCCTTGTTGCGCCGCAATCCCAACCCTTCCGAACAAGTGCTGCGCAGTGAGCTGCATCACAACCTGTGCCGTTGCGGCACGCATGTGGAGATCATGCAGGCCGCATGGCGGGCGGTGCAATTGCGGACGAACGGTGCGGCGGCTTCCGGCGCCGCGGTCTCTGGCCTGACGGACGAATCCCAGCAATGAACGCGAACGCATTCGGGGATTCCTTGCGGGCGGAAGATGTGCCGGCCGCCTTGCCGACGGACCTGCTGCACGGCGTGGCCTTGCGCCCGCCGGACGTGCTGTGGGACGGCGGGCGCTATCGAGGCAGCCGCTTGCAGAGCGTGCAATTGGCCCAGGCCCGAACCTTGGCGGGGGTTGTCGCCGTCGTGCAGCGCACGCATTTCGCAGGGGTGGTCGCGGTGACGCCGCTATACGCCCAACAGGGCGCGGCAGGCTTGGCGCCGGTATGGCAAGCCGCGCCGGCGAACGAGGCGCAACGCTCGGCCGCATCCGTCGCGGGGCAGATTCGTTATGGTTTTCTGCCGCCCGCGATTGGGTCACGGCCGGACGCGCGGGTCACGGCATGGAGTCTGAACGGCCATGCGAGTGTATGGCTGCCCGCCTGCTCGCTGGACGTGCAGCATCTCGTGCGGCGCGAACTGGCGGCATTGCTGCGGCAGCCCGAGGCAACGATACGGTTGACGGTCACCGATGCGGATGGGGCGTCCACCTTCGGCCCAGAGGCCTTGCATCCGTTGGATCTGATGGACGCGGCGGCCGATGCGGCGTTGCTGTCGCAGGAAGTGGGCCGGCCGGTTTGCGTGGCGTGCCGCTCAGAGGCCCCGGGGGAACTGGCGTTGTATGTTCCGCCATCGGCCGAATCATCGGCGACGATGCCTGGCCAACATGCGCCAGCCACGAATGACGCGCATGACGCGCGGCATCCGGGCGATCAACCTCTGAGGCTGGCGTCGGACGCGCCCTGGGCAATGCGCCCGAGTCTGGCTCGGCTGTTAAGCCAGCCCGGGCAGGCGACCGCATCCGCGCAGGCGACGGCGCGCACGGACTTCACGGTGCAGACGAGTCAGCACGCATGCCCCCCGTTGCGTGCCAGTGTGGATGAATTGAACGCCGCGCAAGTCTTCGCCCAGGAAAGCCAGTGGCACGAACAAGCGCTGGCTCGTGGTGAAGCCCCACTGCCTTGGCGACTGCGGCATTTGCCGGAAGGCCAGGGGCGGGCGCTTGCGCGCCAAGTGGTGGAAAGGGCAGGACTGTCCGCCGAGGAAGACGCGAGCGATGGCAATGGCACGTCGCAGCGCATCGGAACGCTGCGGGGAACCGGATTTGCCACCACGCAGGTGCCGTGCGTGGACGAGACCGGCGCGGCCCGCATGGTCTGGAGCGCCTGGGTGGCCGAGGTGGCGGTGCAGCCTCAGACCGGCCAGATCGAAGTGACGCGGGTCGTTGCCGGCCATGACAGCCAGCATTTGCAGGCAGCGCAAGGCGCATCCATCCAGCCTGAAATCGAACACCAAGCCCCGCGCCTGCTGGCCAATGCCCGTCGCCTGCTGGCCGGCCCTCCGGCCTTTGACGACTGGACGAGCCCAGCCTTGTCGTCCAAGGGTGAACCGTCCCGTGCATTGAGCACGCCGTCAGGAAACGATGGCTTGTCCACATTGGGCCGGGCCGAAGACAGCGTGGTGACGCAGGGACAGTTGAGCCTGGATGGCGTCGTGACCTTGCCCGCCGCCGCCGCCATCGCCAATGCCATTCAGGACGCGACGGGCGTGCGCCTGCGTCAAGTGCCGTTTGATTCCGAGCAGTTGCGGCTGGCGCTCGCCGGCCGTCGCCGCGAACGCTCACGCAATCCGCTTAGCCGGGGCTGGGTATGGCTGGCCGGCGGCATGGCGGCGGTGGCCGGGATTGCCGCCGCGCTGTGGCCGATCAAGCCGGCGTTGCCGCTGACGGCCGGCCCCGATGTGTCGTTGTATTCGTTACGTGCGATTGAGCGCGGACGTCTGGTCGCGGCTGCGGGCGACTGCGTGGCCTGCCACACCGCGCCGGGCGGTAAAACGAACGCCGGCGGATTCGCGCTGGACACGCCTTTCGGCACGATCTATTCCACCAACATCACGCCTGACAATGAAACCGGCATCGGCCGTTGGTCGTATCCCGCGTTCGAGCGCGCCATGCGCCAGGGCGTGCATCAGGATGGACGCCAGCTCTATCCCGCGTTTCCGTACACGGCCTACGCCAAGCTGACCGATGCCGATATGCAGGCACTTTACGGCTATCTGATGTCGCAGCCTGCGGTGCGGGCCGAGCCTCCCAAGACGCAATTGGCGTTCCCGTTCAGCTTCCGTCCCTTGCTGGCCGGCTGGAATGCGTTGTTCCACGACGCCACGCCATTCACTCCTGATCCGTCGCGTGACGCGCAGTGGCTGCGCGGCGCTTATCTCGTGCAAGGGGCCGGCCATTGCGCGGCCTGCCATTCGCCGCGCAACCGCTTGGGCGCGGAAAAGACCGGCGTGCATTACCTGGCCGGTGGCGAAGCCGAGGGCTGGACCGCGCCCGCGCTGAACCAACTGGCCACGGGCGCCCAGGCGTGGACGGGAGACGAACTCTTCCAATACCTGCGCACGGGCTACTCGCCCCGGCATGGCGTGGCGGCAGGCCCCATGGCGCCGGTGATCCATGGCTTGGCCGAACTGCCCGACAGCGACGTGAAGGCGATCACGGCCTATCTGCTGGACCTGCCGCAAGCGTCGGGGGCCAGCAAGGCCAAGCCCGTCGCGGCCACGCAGGCGGCGGCACCCGTTGCGCAACCTGCGCCCGCCGCCGTCACGATCCAATCCCTACAGGGCCGGCGCGCGAACGGTGAGCGCGTCTATCAGAATGCGTGCGCGGTCTGTCATGAGGCCGGCAGTGGTCCCACGCTATTCGGCGTGAAGCCCTTGCTGAGCTCGAACACCAATTTGCATGCCGCCACGCCCGACAACCTGATCCAGGTAATCCTCAACGGCATCCAGACTCCGGCCAACGACGATCTGGGGTACATGCCGGGATTCAAGGACAGCCTGGACGACAGGCAGATTGCGGATCTGATCGGCTATTTGCGGGAACGCCATGCGCCAGAGAAAGAAGCCTGGCCAGATCCAACGAACACGATTAGCAAGCTGCGCGAGCACGCGGAGCTGAACTAAAGGAAACGCGGCCATAGCGCGTGCGGCAGTTTGTGTTGATCACAACAAGGGGTTTTTCATCTATGTCAGCTTCATTGGTTTCAGTGGACAAAGCCATTCAGGTGGCGGGCGTCGGCAAGTTTCAGTATCGGCTATTCGTCATCTTCGGTTTGGTGTGGATGGCAGATGCCATGCAGGTGCTGTCGATCGGCTTCAGCGCGCCGTCGATCGCCAAGACCTTCGGCATCACCGTGCCGCAGGCGTTGCAGAGTGGTACGTTTTTCTTTATCGGCATGTTGATCGGCGCTTTCGTGTTTGGCCGCATGGCCGACCGCATCGGGCGCCGTCCGGTCTTGATGATCGCGGTGGTGATCGACGCTTGCGCAGGCGTGGCGTCGGCCTTTGCGCCGGACTTCACCTGGCTGCTGTTCCTGCGCTTCTTGACTGGCATCGGCGTGGGGGGAACGCTTCCCGTGGACTACACGATGATGGCCGAGTTCCTGCCTAGCGCGCGTCGTGGCCGCTGGCTGGTGTTGCTGGAATCGTTCTGGGCCGTGGGCACCATTTTTCTGGCCCTGCTGGCATTGGCGGCAACGTCCTGGGGCGACGATGCATGGCGCGTGATCTTCTTCGTGACCGGGCTGCCGGCCTTGATCGGCGTGGTGCTGCGCTTCTACATCCCAGAGTCGCCGATGTACCTGAACAGGAACGGAAAATCGGAGCAGGCGCGCAAGGTGCTGGAGCGCGTGGCCCGGGTCAACCGCCGCGACGTCGACGTTCCCGCGCTGCAACCGGAAACGCCGGTGCACAAGTCCATGTTCGCGTTGTTCTCGGCCAGCTATCGGCGGCGCAGCATTGGCCTGCTTCTGGCATGGGCGTTGATCTCCATCGCGTACTACGGCGTTTTTGTCTATCTGCCAGTGAAGCTCAGCACGGAAGGTTTCGCCTTCATGCGCGGTCAGGAATTCCTGGTGCTGTTGGCGATCGTGCAATTGCCGGGGTTTGCGCTATCGGCCTATGGAGTGGAACGTTGGGGCCGCAAGCCCACGCTGATCGGCTTCCTGATTCTGAGCGCCGTGGGTTGCATGCTCTATAGCCTGGGCACGTCGCCAGCCGTGGTGATCGGTTCCACCTTGTTGATGAGCTTCTCGTTGCTGGGCACGTGGGGCGCCTTGTATGCGTTCACGCCCGAGGTGTACCCGACCGATCTGCGCGCCAGCGGCATGGGTATGGCGGGGGCGGTTGCGCGCTTTGGCGGCTTGTTTGCGCCGGCCATCATCGCGCCCATCATGAGCAGCCACTTCACGCTGTCGCTGGTCGTGCTGTCCAGCATGCTGATCGCGGGCGCCATTTCCATCTGGTCGGTGGACGTGGAGTCACGCAACCGCGCGCTGGAATGAAGCTTGTTTGACTGACTGAGTGGCAGCTGTACCGATGGCGACGAGCAGGCTAGTCCTGCTCGTCGCTATTCAGCATTTTCGTCAATAGAAAATTCAGTGCCAGGCGTTCGGCGGGATTCAGATTGCCATACGTGCTTTCGGTGATCTGCTTGGCGAACGGTTCCATCTGCTGCACCAACTGCTGGCCGATGGGCGTCAGGTTGATCACGACCTTGCGCCGGTCCACGGGATCGTGATCCACCTGGACCAATTCACGCTGCTTGAGCCTGTCGACCACGCCGCGCACGGTGGCCTGGTCAATGACCGTCGCCTTCACCAGATCGGCCAAAGAGCTGGCGCCATGATCCCGCACCGAACACAGCACGACGAACTGCGCCGCGGTGAGCTGGGAGTCGGGGATGTACTGCTGGAAGAGAGCGGTGTGCCGCTGGTAGACGCGCCGCAGCAGGTGGCCCACCTGATCAGAAAACAAATAGCCATCCCTATTGGACGAGGACTTGCCTTTTATATTGCGCATAAGCCTATCCGAAGCAATGCAATGAACATCATGATTTTTGTCAACGGCACACGCTTTGAACGGAGGCAGCCCGCAGGCTGAGTCCTGATGCCAAGATGGGATTATTGCTCAGTCCGCCAGTAACTTGACCGTCTGCGGATTGAAAGCGCTAAAGGCGCTGCCGCAGCTTGCGTAGGCGGTCGCTCGCGCCGGTATGCCAGTCGCCCGTATGCCCAGTTGTGCCTTGGGCATATGGACTTCCACAAACCGTTCGCCCTCGACCGTGCCATCGGGCAGGAAATAGAGCAGCGCTCGCGCCAGCGTGGATTCTCCATCAACCGGCTTGGGCTGGGCAAACGCCGGAACGCGCAAGGTGGCCGTATGCCAGGATTGCGGAGCATCCAACGTTTGCCAACGTAGCGTCAGCGGCTTGTCGAGATCCACGAAAGCGCCGCCCACGTGCCATGCGTAATCGTGGCAGGGCGCAGGCAGCGGTGCCACCGATTCCATTGCCCGGTCGCCGATATCCAGCGTCTGGCCATTGATCTCCAGCCTGACGATGGTGTTCGGCGTGTAGTTTTGCGCCTTCAACAAGACCAGCCCTTTCTGCCTGGCGGCATCCAGCCGTTGCTCCGTCATCCCGGCAAGGCGCTGCAACGCGGGGGCTACCTCAACATGGTCGGGGTAGTGGAAATAGAGATATCGGAGCTTCGATGATTCATCTTTGCCCAGATTGGGAAAGAGCGGCGTCAGGTCCGGGTAGGAAAGCCGCTTCAACGGCAACGCCGTGGCTGCGCCGGAGGCGTCAGGACGATAGGCATATTGCACGACGCCGTCGCTCAACCGTGCCCCCTGGTACGGAAAAGCCCCAGCGGCGGCACCCGTGGAATCGGGTGAGGGATAACGGATAAACGCCATGAAACGCTGGGGTTCCCTGGCCGACAGCGGCATGGTGGGGCCCGCGCCCGAGGATGTGCTGGCATAGGGCGTCGCGTCGATCCACAGATCCCGCCCGCTTAGATTGACGTGTGTCTCGGCAATCGCGGGATGCGAGGCGCTGAAGGCGTTGTATTTGCCCTGCTCGATGGATTGGGCTGCCGGGTAGATCAGCAACGCAAGCAATGTCGGCATGAAAAGCAGCGCATGCACACGCCCCGGCATCTGCCCGCGGTCACGCACCAGATAGACGCACCAGGTGACGACCAGCACGATGGCCAACGGCCCACCCACCCAGATCGCCGCCGTGATCAACGCCACGATGCCCCAGCCCAGGTTGGGAGAGGTGACGGCGATGATGCCAAGGGCAGCAAGCCAGGCCGCCAAGGCGATGGATAGGATGATGCCGAAGAGGTAGCGCCGGTAGGTTCTTGTCGTCATGTACGGGACAGCCTGTCGGGGGAGGGGGCGGGAATGCCCAGCCAGCTTCCCTCGCGGTTGCAAAAAACCTGACATGGGGCTGCGGTCCTGACATACAGCGTAAACCGGACGATGCCACGACCAAACTTAACTCTCATTCCAGGAAAATGCTGGGTTTCAGCCCCGGCTACGCGCTTGATGATGTATTGCACCAAGACCATCTGGATTCACAACACTGGCTTTACGGCGAATGCTGCGTAATTTCTCTTAATTAGAATGCAAGCGTCGCGGTAACATCGTATTCAAAAAGACGTTTGTTTGAGTTTCTTTTTCGTATCGTCTCAACTTCGACTTCAACGCATCCCAACGCTCGCAACATCTCTGCATACAATTCTTGGGCAGGCACATCATGTCCGTAAAACGTCGAGTTGCCCACGATGTACGAGAGAGTCCCGCCTTTCTTGACCAATTTGGTCACGGCCTGAAAATGTAGCCACATGTCATGGTGGTATTTGCGGACGTAATTCGCAAGAAGAGGGCCATTCTTTCCTCCATCAGAGCTGATGGCTGCGCAGATTTTATCTAGTTCAGCTTCGACAGGGGTTGAAAATTCTGGAGACCAAGCGCCAACTTTTGTTGTGGCTGTGCCCCAGGTTCCACCTATCGCTTTCCAGTCGAGATTCCCAGCGTCGGAAGCTTGATCTAGGTAGCGCAGCCAGTACATGTACGGCCGAAGTTCTCGGATATAGCTCATCCGATTAACGTATGGAGGGGATGTTACGACGCAATCTGCCTGTCGAATGCTCTCTGATGCTGCCCTAGCGTCAGCGAGGACGACTACGCCGCTTCCCGCCAAATCGAAACGGGCGCTGTCAACGATCTCAGCAATTTCTTTGTAGTACGATTGGATTATTAATGAGACTTCATCGCTGTTGAATAGAGTAGGCGCCGCTGATGATTCTTTGAACGACATCGACTGATGATTAAAAGCAGCGTTGGAGCAAGCAATAAGCGTCCGGCAAAAAGCCACGTCCAAAAGATTACGGACATCGCCTTCCAGTTTGTCTATTCCATGGCGAAGTATTTTTAATGCTTGCAAGGCGCCAGGAGACCACCACCGTTCAATGTTGTGGATATTCGGTTGCCAAAGATTCTCATGATGATTGGAGTGGGGGTGAGCATCAATGAGCGAACGTGCCGCTTCTAATGCGTCAAGCAGTACATCTTCCGAGTAGTTTTTGAGCTTTGTATTTCCCAGCCATACTAAAAATGGGTTGACATCGGTTGATTGTCCAAAGTGTCCACGTTCAGCAGCGGCTAGCGTGGTGGTGCCCGTTCCCGAAAAAGGGTCCAGAATGACGCTATCCGAGGGCATGGCTGCGATTCGTTCTCGAACTATTCTTACTCCATAAGCAGGGGTAAGGCGCAACCATCCATGACGCCCTACGCCCATATTGGCGCGGAAGGTCATGTGCTCGTTTCGACTAACCATCATGGCCGAGTGGGTCATTTTGTATCCAAGAGGGCACTGAGAATTGATTCTGTGCCTTCGCGCAGAGCTTCTGTATTTCTTTCAAAAAATGCGGCAAGGTCATAGCCAATAACAGTACGCAAGAAATCAAAGGTTGAATTTCTTGCGTCTTTGGCCCCTACTGTGCCAGTCAAAATTGCCCAGTTCCCTACGCGATATCGAGCGTGGACAACTTGATTTATTTGCGTGCTCATTAGGGTAAGTACGGGCAGAAATCCATGTCCTAATGCTTGGGCTGCATTGGATAGGTCTGCATTTTGACGCTTGGAATCTGCGCTTTTGTAGCCTTGCCGAACTTCGAAAACGGCTCCTCGCAATGAGGTCGTTATGTCAAGCAGGCGTTGTTGTTGATTGATCCATTCCTGGACTCGCAGTCGAGATTCGTCTGAACGAATGTCGGCGAGTTCAATTCGACCATCTAAAGAAAGAATTCGAGGCTTCTTTTGAGTGTCGACTTCCTCTTGCAGGTCGTCTGGTAGTACTTCGTAGGACCAAGCAACTTGGTCAGTGGTCAGCTGTAATTCGTCACGCAAAATGCGTCGAAAGATTCGTTCGCATCCAATCCCAAGCTGGCGATAGACAGAGGTCATTCCTCCGGCAGCTTTATGTGCGGCAAACATTAACGGCGAATCCAGACCCATCCACCGGTACAATGAATCGGCGCCATAAAGAACTCTAAAACCACCAAGGTCGACTTCTTCTTGGCCGCCCATTTTGGGTAGATAATCTGCGCACTTTCTGAGTGGTTCTAATAATATTTCGACGTACTCCACGTCTCTTGTTTTTTCATTTATATTCACTGAATAATTGCTCAATGGTAATTTTTTTGGTGGGTTGAGGCTTGTTAATCACTGGCGGATAAGCGCTATGAAATATCTAAGGCTCGTGGAGGATAAGCAGGAACATACTACGAGCGACATGTCCCGGCGATTGCCGATCGTGCGCTAATCCTACCCTGGCTGGGTATATTCTACTTCCGGCTACAACGCTTTTGCGGGAGATCCTCGTAGGGCAGCGAACGCTCGCTTTGTCGGGTAGCCAAAGAACTCCAATCCGGTTTCAGCGTGGTCCAAGGGCAAGCGAGTGCCTGCGTGAAGGCGCGCGCCGCTTCAATGATCAGAGAAAGTAGTGTCCCAACACTCGTAGCCCTGAGTGCTTCGCAAAGAGGCACGCGCTGCACTAGTACGGTATCTGACCAAAACGCTAAGGAATCCCCCGATGCGGGGCTTGGACTGCGATATCTTCCAAATGCTTGAATGATCGGAAGATCTATAGATGGTGCCCGGGGCCGGAATCGAACCGGCACGCCTTGCGGCGGGGGATTTTGAGTCCCCTGCGTCTACCAATTTCACCACCCGGGCAAGGGGGTCGCGAACACGTCCAGATGACGGCTGCGGGAGAACGAAGACAGCGATTATATGCGTACTTTCGGAAATTGTCAGGCGCCCCTGCAACGGAGCCTGTTGATCGGGGCAAATTCAGGGTCCGCTCGTAGACGGAAACCCAGATTTGCCCCGGTCAAAGCACTACTTTTTCTCGGGCAGGAACCAGTTCATGACCAGGGCGCAGATGCCGCCGGTGGCCACGCCCGATTCCAGCACGCTCTTCACGGAGTGCGGCAGGTGCGACAGGATTTCGGGTACTTGCGACACGCCCAGGCCCAGGGCCAGGGACACGGCGATGATCAGCAGGGCGCGGCGGTCCAGGTGGATGCCGGCCAGGATGTTGATGCCGGACGCGGCCACGGCGCCGAACATGACCATCGCAGCGCCGCCCAGGACGGGTTCGGGCACGGCTTGCAGCACGCCTGCCACGCCCGGGAACAGGCCCAGCAGGATCAGCATGCCGGCGATCCACACGCCGACGTGACGGCTGGCGATGCCGGTCAACTGGATCACGCCGTTGTTCTGCGCGAAAACCGAGCTGGGGAAGGTGTTGAAGACGCCGGCCAGGAGCGAATTCGCGCCATTGACCAGGACGCCGCCCTTGATGCGCTGCATCCACAGCGGGCCTTCAACGGGCTGCTTGGACACCTTGCTGGTGGCGGTGACGTCGCCGATGGCTTCCAGGGACGTGACCAGGTAGATGATCAGCATCGGCACGAACAGGGCCCACGAGAAGCCCAGGCCGAAGTGCAGCGGCACGGGGATCTGGAACAGGGCGGCTTCGCGGGCGCCGGTGAAGTCCAGGCGTCCCATGGCGGCGGCGGCGATGTAGCCGACGGCCAGGGCCAGGACCAGGGCGGTGCTGCGGATCCATACGACCGGCACGCGGTTCAGCAGGATGATGGTGCCCAGGACCAAGCCCGACAGGGTCAGGTTCTCGGCGCTGGCGAAGGTGCCGTTGGCCATGGCGCCGAAGCCGCCGCCCATGCTGATCAGGCCGACCTTGATCAAGGTCAGGCCGATCAGCAGCACGACGATGCCGGTGACCAGCGGGGTGATCAGGCGCTTCACGAAGGGCAGGATGCGGCTGATGCCCATCTCGACGAACGAGCCGGCGATGACGACGCCGAAGATCGCGGCCATCACGGCTTCCACCGGGGTGCCCTGCTTGACCATGACCGAGCCGCCGGCGATGAGCGGCCCCACGAAGTTGAAGCTGGTGCCCTGCACGATCAGCAGTCCGGCGCCCAGGGGCCCGAAACGCTTGCACTGCACGTAGGTGGCGATGCCGGAGATCACCAGCGACATGGACACGATCAGGGTGGTGTCGCGGGAGCTGACGCCCAGAGCCTGGCAGATGAGCAGGCCGGGGGTGACGATGGGAACCAGGATGGCCAGCAGGTGCTGTAGCGCGGCGACGAAGGCGACGGGAGGCGCGGGGCGATCGTCGGGGCCGTAGACCAGATCATGGCTGGGCGTGTCGTCGGAGGCGCCGTGGGGGGCGGGTTGGGTTAGGGAGGCGGGTTGCATGGCGGGGGGCCGGCCAGGTGGGGGGTGAAGGAGAAGTGCGGGATTTTAGCGGGGAAGGCCCCGGAGCGCCCCGCAAGCCTTGCCGTTGGGGCTCTCGGGGCAGGGCTTGCTAGAATTTGGGCCGCTAACGCGATGCCGCCAAACACCTGATCGGGCGAAGAATAACGATGCAGAATCGATGATGCAGAAACGGACGAGATGGATCCTGAGCGCGCTGGTGATCCTCATCGCGATGTCGCCGATGTCATTGCTGTTCTTGGCCTTGGCCGATGATGACGCCAACGCGCTTGCGGACGCGGGCCAATCGTATTCGGGCACGATCTACAAGCGTAATGCCGACCGCATTTACGCGGCAGTTCCCAGCAATGGCTCCTACCCGATGCCGGGCGCGGATCTGGCGACTTTCGAGCCCATCGGTGAAGACTATGCGAACCGGCAGGTGGCGAAGGACCGCCAGCATGTGTATTGCGGCAATCAGATATTGCCGGGGTTGAATCCCGCGTCGGTGCGGACGGTTGGCAACAGTTATTACACCGATGGAACGGCGGCTTTCTATTGCGCGCCGTATACGGTGATCAATAAAGAGCTGGGTGGCTTGCAGGAGGTGTGGCAGAAGTTCCAGTACCAACGGAACGCAGGCCCCAAGCCGCAGACGTACCTGTATCCCTACGTGGCCTTGCCGGCCAGCGCCCAGCCGTATCGGTCACTGCTGGACCGTGATTTGGCGACGGACGGCGCCAGCGTCTTCTATCAAGGGCTTCCGATGCCGCAGGCGAATTCGGACACCATGCGGCGCTTGCGTGGGGGCAGGGATGGCGCCGACCGGCTCAGCGAGGATTTCTTCGCGGACGGGCGCCACGTTTATTTCCACGATCAATTGTTGGCGCTGTCGGACGCCCCGGCGTTGCATACCTTCCGTGTCGGCGATCTGTATCAGCAGCCGTACCTGTACGACGGACGCGACGGCATGGTGTACGTGGGGGCGCGGGCTTTTGATGCCGCGCATGCGCCGTACCGCCTGCTTAGCCCCCGTAGCGAGCACGTGAAGCAGGCGCTGTTTGCGGGCAAGGACGGCATTTACTTCTTCAACAGCCAGAAAGATCGGGTGGAACGGGCTGGCGATGATCCGTTTGCGTCGGGGCGCTTTACCGCGCTATCTCCCTTTGTGTTCTCGGATGGCAAGCAGGTGCTGATTCTGCAAGGCCGCGAATCGTGGGGATCGTCGCGGGGCGGGGGCGGTTTGATTTACCGCGCTACCCAGATCAATCGGGTGAAGGGCGCCCCGACGGGCGAATGGAAGAAGCTGGGCGACGTGTATCACCGGTTTGGCTCGGTCTGGCAAAACGGCGACCAACTTTATTACTTTGACCAAACCGGCAGCAGCCAATTGGTCTTCAGCCCGATCTACCGGATCCTGGACCGTGGCGCAGCCGATTTCCTCCTGGGGTCGCAACAGACCCTGCAAATCAGGATGGACGACATCCGCAAGCTGATCAGAGACGGAAAAATGGCGGCGCCCGCCAGCGAGACGATCCTGGAAGCGAAGACCCGGTATCGCGGCTTTCTATCGCTGTTTTGAATCAAAATCGGGCTGCGGGATGGCCCGGTCTTGAAAACCTTCCATTGGCCCCCACATCAGTAGGGTTTCCCGGATCCCGCGTGGGCATGTCGCCCCGGCATCCCTTTGTTTTGTCCCTAATTTAATCGACCTTCACGTAAAACTATGAGCCAAACCGCCACGTCCTCCACGTCCGAAACCCTGGGGTTCCAGGCCGAGGTGAAGCAGCTGCTGCACCTGATGATCCATTCGCTGTACAGCAACAAGGAAATCTTCTTGCGCGAGCTGGTGTCGAACGCATCGGACGCTTGCGACAAGCTGCGCTTTGAAGCCATCGATCAGCCCGAGCTGCTGGAAGGCGGTGGCGAACTGGCCATCACCGTCAGCTACGACAAGGCGGCCCGCACGATCACGATCTCCGACAACGGGATCGGCCTGTCGCGCGACGAGGCCGTGGCCAACCTGGGCACGATCGCCCGTTCTGGCACGCGGGAGTTCTTTTCCCAACTGACGGGCGACAAGCAGAAGGATGCGCAACTGATCGGCCAGTTTGGCGTGGGTTTCTATTCCTCGTTCATCGTGGCGGACAAGGTCACGGTGGTCAGCCGCCGTGCGGGCGCCACGGACGCGATTCAGTGGGAGTCCGACGGCCAGGGCGAATTCACCATTGCCGCCGCTGAAAAAGCCACGCGCGGCACTGACGTGACGCTGCATCTGCGCGCCGACGAAGACGAATTGTTGAACGGCTGGAAGCTGCGCGAGATTCTGCGCCGCTATTCGGACCACATCTCCCTGCCGATCCGCATGGCCAAGGAAGATTGGGACCAAGAAAAGGGCGAGCAGGTCAAGACCGACGAACTGGAAACAGTGAACCAGGCCAGCGCGCTGTGGGCCCGCAATAAGTCGGACGTGACGGAAGAGCAGTACCGCGAGTTCTACAAGACGGTGTCGCACGACTACGACGATCCGTTGGCCTGGACGCACAACCGCGTGGAAGGCCGCAGCGAATACACGCAGCTGCTGTATGTGCCGAAGCACGCGCCGATGGACATGTGGGACCGTGACGGCCGCCACGGCGTGAAGCTGTACGTGAAGCGCGTTTTCATCATGGACGACGCCGATCAGCTGTTGCCGTCGTATCTGCGCTTCGTGCGCGGGGTGATCGATTCGGCCGACCTGCCGCTGAACGTGTCGCGTGAAATCTTGCAGGAAAGCCGCGATGTGCGCGCGATCCGTGAAGGTTCGGCCAAGCGCATCTTGTCGCTGCTGGAAGATCTGGCGGAAAACAAGCCCGAAGACTACGCCACGTTCTGGTCGGAATTCGGCCAGGTGTTGAAGGAAGGCGCGGGCGAAGACTCGGCCAACCTGGAACGCATTGCCAAGCTGATGCGCTTTGCGTCCACGCATTCGGGCGATCAGGCGCAGACGGTGTCGTTCGCCGACTACGTGTCGCGCATGAAGGAAGGCCAGGACAAGATTTACTACGTGACGGCGGACACCTTCGCCGCGGCCAGCAACAGCCCGCACCTGGAGATCTTCCGCAAGAAGGGCATCGAAGTGCTGCTGCTGTCTGACCGCGTGGACGAATGGATGCTGTCCTATCTGCGCGAATTCGATGGCAAGTCGCTGGTGTCGGTGGCCAAGGGCGGCCTGGACCTGGCTGAACTGGCCGACGAAGAAGAAAAGAAGCACCAGGCCGAAGTGGCCGAGGACTTCAAGCCGCTGGTCGAGCGCCTGCAAAAGACGCTGGAAGAGCAGGTCAAGGAAGTGCGCGTGACGTTGCGTCTGGTGGATTCCCCGGCGTGCGTGGTGGTGGGCCAGAACGAACTCAGCCCGCATCTGTTGCGCATGCTGAAGGCCGCCGGCCAGGAAGCGCCGAACGTGAAGCCGGTGCTGGAAATCAATCCGGAGCACCCGTTGCTGGCGCGTATCCGCGCGGCGGAAGACGGCGAGTTCGACCAATGGGCGCGTCTGCTGCTGGATCAGGCGTTGCTGGCCGAAGGCGCGCAGATCGCCGACCCGGCTGCGTTTGTGAAGCGCTTGAACGCGCTGCTGCTGAAGTAATCAGCAAACGCGGTAAAGCGAAGGGCGCCTGTGAGGGCGCCCTTTTTGTTTGTTGCATTGGGAAATTCTCAATATTCACGCTGATCGAACGCCTGGGCCGGTGGATAAAAGCCAACACCCGCAAGCACGCTACACGGTGGGAATAAGCACCGCATCCAACGCCAGCGCACCTTTGCCTTCGGGCAGCGCCAACAACGGGTTGATCTCTGCCGAACTGAAGTCCTTGCGCCGCGAATAGGCAAAGCGCGACAGCGCGACCAGCGCATCGGCCAAGGCGTCGATATCGCAAGGCGGCGCACCGCGCGCGCCTTGCAGCAATGCGTAACCCTTGATTTCCCGGATCATCGATAGCGCCTGCTGGCGTCCGAAGGGCGCCAGGCGGAAGCTGACGTCTTTCAGCACTTCCACGAATACGCCGCCCAGTCCGAACATGACGACGGGGCCGAATACCGGATCGCAATGCACGCCCGCGATGCACTCGACGCCTTGGGGCGCCATGGGGGCGACCAGGATGCCGTCGATGCGGGCGTCGGGGCGATGGGCGCGGACGTTATCCAGGATGGCGTCGTGGGCGCGGCGCACGGCGTCGTCGCCGGACAGGCCCAGCTTGACGCCGCCGATGTCGCTCTTGTGGAGGATGTCGGGCGACACCACTTTAAGCACCACGGGGCCACCTGCGCGCGCAGCGGCAAGCACGGCTGCGTCCGCGTGAGTGGCCAGCGTGCAGTCGGGCACGGGCATGCCGGCTTCGCGCAGCACCGCCATCGCCTGAACTTCGTTATAGGACGCCAGCTTCGGCGCGGCGTCATCGGAAGCGATTGTGGTCACGTCTGCATCGACATCGACATCCGCATCGGTATCTGTCGCCAGATTGGCTACCGCGCCGATGGTTCGGATCGCGGCGCTGGGGTCTGTGAACACCAGCGCGCCCAGGCGTTCCAGTTCGCGCCGGCGTGCGGGCGGAAACAGGGCGCAGATGGCCAGCGGTACGTTGGGCCTGCGTGCACGCATTTCGCGGGCGAAGGTTTCAAAGGTGGGGCCAAGGGCTTCCGACGACCCCGCCGCGGCCAGGAAGACGGCCAGGGCGTCGTAGCGGTCGTCGGCCAGCATGTCTTCGGCGGTGGCCAGCAGCAGGCCGGGTTCGGAGACGGCTTGGCCAGTGACGTCGACGGGGTTGCGCGCGCTGGCGAAGGGCACCCGTTCCAGCAGCCTGGCCTGGGCCTCCACTGCGGGTTCGGGCAGCGACAGTCCGGCGTCTTGCGCATCGTCGGCCATCAGGGCGCCGACTCCGCCCGAGATCGTGAAGATGCCCAGGCGCTTGCCTTGGGGCCGTTGCTTCCAGGTGTCCAGCGCATAACCCAGATTGAAGAATTCTTCGATGGTGCGGGCGCGCACGGCGCCGTATTGGCGGAATAGCGCATCGTAGACGGCGTCGTCGCCTGCCAGCGCAGCGGTGTGCGACGCCGCGGCTTGCGCGCCGGCCTGGGTGCGGCCGATCTTGGTGACGACCACGGGCTTGCCGGCGTCGCGCGCGGCGGACAGGGCGCGGCGCAGTTTGGTGCCGTCACGGCAGCCTTCCATGTACGTCATGATGACGCGCGTGTCGTCGTCATGGGCCAGCCATTCGATGCAGTCCGCGACGTCGATGTCGGCTTCGTTGCCCGTGCTGATCCAATGCGACAGGCCCAGGCCTCGGTCTCGCGCCATGCAGTATGCATAGGCGCCGAACGCGCCGCTTTGCGACACCATGCCAATGCCGCCGGGGGCGACCGTGCCGTTGGCCGGGGCGGGGGAAAACGTGGCGTAGATATTGCGCCGGATGTTCATGAAGCCCAGGCAATTGGGGCCCAGCAGCCGGATGCCACGTTCGCGAGCGATGCCGCACAACTGTTCTTGCATGGCGACGCCGGGTGCGCCGGTTTCCGAGAATCCCGATGTGAACACCACCGCGCCGCCGACCTGGCCTGGGCGCGCGCGCGCCAGTGCCTGGGCGGCGTGCGCGGCAGGTACGGCCAGGATGACGAGATCGGCCTCGGAGTCCAACGCGGCCAGGTCCGGTGCTGTGGGCAGGCCCTGCACGGCTTGCGCGCGCGGGTTGATGGGCAGGATGCGGCCGTCGTAGCCGTGCTGACGCAGCAAGCTGACCGGCATGGCGCCGATCTTGCCGGGCGTGGCGGAGGCGCCCACGATGGCAATGCTGCGGGGGTTGAAGAGGCGGGACAGCGAGGGGTCGGGAAGCGGAGGCATGGGGTGGGTGAAGACGTGTCGGTGAGAATGTTCAGAAGCAGCCGTCATGCAAAGCGCACGACGCTGCGGCCCGTGCTGCCGCGTTCCAGCAAGGCAGCCAGCGCCTGCGGCAAGTCCTTGGGTTCGATCACGCGCGAAGCAAGGGCCAGGCGCGACGGGCGGTAGTCGGTAGCCAGTCTTTGCCAGAGTTCGCGGCGCAGCGGCATGGGGCTGTTGGCATTGATGCCCAGCAGCTTCACGCCGCGCAGGATGAACGGGATGACCGAGCCGGGCAGGTCCGCGCCGCCCGCATTGCCGAAAGCGGCCGCCACGCCGTCCGGGCGCAGGCTGGCCAGGGCGTGGGCCAGCAGCGGCCCGCCAACGGAGTCAATGACGCCAGCCCAGCGCGCGCTCATCAGCGGTTTGATCGGACCCGATAGGTCTGGCGGCGCGATAACCTCGGCGGCGCCCAGCGACCGCAGATAGCTTTCGGCCTCTGGCTTGCCGGACATGGCGCACACCGTGTAGCCACGTTGGCTGAGTATGTCGATGGCAATGCCCGCAACGCCACCGGTGGCGCCCGTGACCAGGACGCTGCCCTGGTCGGGCGTCAGCCCGCAGTGTTCCATCCAATGCAGCGACAAGGCGGCCGTGTAGCCGGCAGCGCCCAACACGGCGGCGTCCAGCAGGCTGATGCCACGCGGCAGAGGCAAGACCCAATCGTGACGCACGCGCGCATATTCCGCATAGCCGCCGTCGCAATCCACGCCAATGCCAAAGCCATGCACCACGACTTCCTGCCCGGGCGCCAGGGCAGGGTCGGCCGACTGCACGACCGTGCCGGCCAGGTCGATGCCACCAATGCGCGGGTAGTTGCGAATGACGTTGCCGCGCCCGGCCTGGGCCAGCGCATCCTTGTAGTTCAGGCCCGCATAGGCCACCTTGATCAGCGTGTCACCGGCAGATAGTTCATCCACCGACAGCGTGTCGAAGCGACCTTGCGGCAAGGCGCCGTCCGGGCTGCCATGCAGCCGATAAGCCTGGAATTCTAGGTTGGCCATGCGGGTCTCCAAAGTGGGTCAGGCGCGCGCCAACAGGCGGCGGGCAAGCGTGGCGCGATGTAGTTCATTGGCGCCGTCGTAGATGCGGAAAGGGCGCATTTCTTGCCAGATCATGGCGACCGGCGTGTCGTCCGACAGTCCTGACGCGCCCATCATCTGCACTGCGCGGTCGGCCACGCGGTTCACGGCTTCGGACACGAAGACCTTGGTCATGGCACTGTGCTGCTTGACGGATAGCCCTGCATCCATGCGTTGGGCGCAGTCCAGCGTCATCAGGCGGCTGGCGTGCAGATCGATGTGCGAATCGGCGATCATGGCCTGGATCTGTTGCAGGTCGGCCAGGCGCGAACCAAAGGACTCGCGCTGGGCAACATAGGCCTGTGCGGTGTCCAGGGCGCGGCGGGCACGGCCGATGTACCGCATGCAGTGGGACAAACGCGCGGGTTCCAGCCGCAGTTGCGCATGTTCCAGGCCCCGGCCGGGTTCGCCCAGCACGGCGTCCTCGCCCACCTCGCAGCCGTGCAGTTCGATCTCGGCGTGGCCGCCGATCTGATAACCGGTGACCATGCCGATGTCACGCACGACGCGGTAACCCGGGGTGTCGGCGGGGACCAGGAACAGGGTGGCGCCGATATCTGTTTGCGCCAGCACCAGCGCAAAGTCCGCACCCACGCCGCCGCTGATGAATTGCTTGTGTCCGTTCAGCACCCAGCGATCGCCGTGCCGCTCGGCGCGGGTGCGCAGCATCGACGGGTCGGAACCGGCGCCTGGCGCGGGCTCGGTCATGGCAAAGCAAGCGCGCTGCTCCGCGCGGATCAATGGACGCAGATAACGCTCCTGCTGGGCGGGCGTGCCCAGGCGCAGCAGTGTCAGCATGTTGGGTTGGTCAGGGGCGGCGCAATTCAGCGCGGCGGGCCCGAGAAAGCCGCGTCCCGCCGCTTCCAGCACTTGGGCCAGCGCGACCCAGCCCAGGCCCAGTCCACCCCACTCCGTGGGCAATTGGGGGGCATACAGGCCGGCCCGGCGGGCTTGTTCACGCAGCCCCGCCACGCAGTGGTCCAGGGCGGCCACGTCGCGGGCGATGGCGGGCGATTCCGCCGGGATGGCAACGTCGTCCACGAACTGGCGCACACGCTCGCAGAGGTCTTGCAAGGCGATGTCGCCGTTCGGTTGATCTTCTTGTCGCATGACGGGTTATTCCTCGATCTTCACGCCGGCCTGACGGACCACGGCTCGCCACTTGTCCGTCTCGTCGGTGATATGCCGGCCGAATGCCTCCGGCGTGCCGCCAGTGGCTCGCATGCCCAACCCCGCGAAGTAGCGTCGAACCTCGGGGTCTGCCAGCACGGCATTGATCTGGCGGTTCAGCAGGGCGATGGCGGTCTGCGGCGTGCCGGCTGGCGCCATCACGCCCCACCAGGAAGAGGCGACCAGCGGCACGCCCAATTCCGTTAGCGTGGGCACGTCGGGCAATTCGGGATTGCGTGCCGCCGCGGCGATGGCGACAGCTCTCAGGCGGCCCGCCTGAACTTGCGGATAGACCGGCGCCAGGTTGTCGAAGCTCAGTTGCACCTGGCCGCCGACGAGGGCCGTCGCGGCTTCACTGCTGCCCTTGTACGGGATGTGCCGCAATGCGATTCCGGTCTGGTGGGCGAATTGTTCGCCAGCCAGATGCGGGATGCTGCCGGTGCCTGCCGTGGCAAAGGTCAGGCCTTGCTGCTGGGTGGCGGCGAGTTTCAGCGCGTCCAGGGTGTGGATGGGGCTGGCGGCAGGCAATAGCAGATAGACCGGGACGTCGGTGGCCCACACCACGGGCACCAGGTTCTTTTGCACGTCGTAGGGCAGCTTTGCGTAGAGCACGCTGTTGGTGGCCAGGTTGGCGGTGCCCATCAGCAAGGTGTAGCCGTCGGGGGCCGCCGCAGCCACATAGGCCGTGCCGATCTGCGTCGCGCCACCCGCTTTGTTCTCCACCACCACGGTCTGGCCAATCAGCGGCGCCAGCTTGCGGGCGATCATGCGGGCGGCGGTGTCGGCGCCGCCGCCGGCCGCGTAGGGCACGATCAGCCGGATGGGATGATCGGGATAGGCTGCGATGGCGGTCAGCGGCGTTCCGGCCGTTGCCACGAGAGCGGCGGCGCACAACGCACGCAATGCTTGAGTGAATGGATGCATGGCGGTCTCCGGGCTACTGGATCTTGGTGCCGGTGGACTGCACCAGCTTGCCCCACCATGCGGTCTCATCCGCGATCTGCTTGGCGAATTCGGCGGGGGTGCTGCCCAACGGTTCGGCGCCCAGTTCCTGGAAGCGGGCCCGCAACTGGGGATCCTGCAAGGCCTTGACCACGGCGGCATGCAAGCGGTCGACCACGGCGGGCGGGGTGCCGGCGGGCGCCATCAGACCTTTCCAGGCCATCACCACGAACCCCGGCTGACCCGCTTCGCTAAAGGTGGGAACGTCGGGCGCGGCGGAAGCACGCGCATCGCTGGGCACGGCCAATGCGCGGATGGTGCCTGCCTTCACCTGCGGCAGCAGTGCCGGCATGTTGTCGATCATGAAATCGATATGGCCCGCCACCAGGTCGGTGAGCGCGGGGCCCGTTCCCTTGTAGGGCACATGCTCTGCTTGCAAGCCGGCCTTTTGCTTGAGCAATTCGCCAGCCAACTGCGCGGGCGAACCATTGCCGGGTGAACCGAAAGACAGCTTGCCCGGATTGGCGCGCGCGTACTGCAAGAATTCCTGCAAGGTCTTGGCTGGCAGGGACTTCTTGACCACCATCAGGTTGTGCTCTTTCTCGATGCAGGTGATGGCAACCAGATCCTTGGCCGGATTGAACGGCATGTTGGCGTACAGGCTGGGGTTGATGACCGTGGGACCGGCCGCGGCCAGCAGCAGCGTGTAGCCATCGGGGGCGGAGCGGGCAACGAAGTCGCCACCGATGTTGCCGCCGGCGCCAGGCTTGTTTTCGACGATGACCGTCTGGCCCAGGATGGGGTGCAGCGCCTCGGCCAGCAGCCGTCCCAGAATGTCGGTCGATCCGCCAGGCGCGAAGGGAATGATCAGCCGGACGGGCTTGTCGGGATAAGCGGCCACGGCGTGCGGCGTCACGGCCGCGAAGGCAAGTGCGGCCGCCGTGGCGGCGATCCATTTTGGCAGGTGCTTGTGCAGCATGTCAGTCTCCTTTGGTTCAGGGCCGCCGGCTTCTTGTGGCCGGGGTCCCGGGGTTCGCCCAGGCCTAGCGGCCGGGCATATAACCTGCTTGGGACAGCGTATGGCGGGCGATGGTCAGTTGATGGATCTGACTGGTGCCTTCGTACAAGCGGAACAGGCGCACATCGCGATAGAAGCGTTCAATGCCCTGATCGGCGATGTAGCCGTAGCCGCCGTGCATCTGCACGCACCGATCCGCCACGCGGCCACACATTTCCGACGCGAAGTACTTGCAGATCGATGCATTCAGCGTCACATCCTGGCCGGCGTCGCGTTCGCGCGCGGTTTGCAGCACCAGCGCCAGCGCGGCCTGGATTTCCGTCTGGCAGTCGGCCAGCATCGCCTGGATCAGCTGAAAGTCCATCAGCGGCTTGCCAAACTGCTGGCGTTCGGCCACGAAGCGCATGGTGTCGTCCAGCATGCGGATGGCCGGCCCGATGCACAGCGCGGCCAGATGGATGCGTTGCTTGTTCAGGACTTTCATGGCGGTCTTGAAACCCATGCCCGCTTGGCCGCCGATGATGTTGGCGGCAGGGACTCGGCAGTCCTCGAAATGAACGGATGACACGGGCGACCCCGCCTGGCCCATCTTGTCGTAGGGCTGCCCGGTGGACAGGCCGGGCGTGCTGCGTTCCACGATGAACGCCGAAATGCCTTTGCCGCCAGGGGCGTCGGGATCGGTGCGCGCCATGACGGTGAACAGCCCGGCCAACGGCGCATTGGTGATGAAGCACTTTTCGCCGTTCAGCACGTAGCTGTCGCCATCGCGCACGGCGGTGGTACGCAAGGCGGTGGCGTCCGAGCCCGCCTGGGGTTCGGTCAGGGCGAAGCAGCCCGTCAGTTCGCCGGATGCCAGCCGGGGCAGATAACGCGCTTTCTGCTCATCGGTGCCGTCGGCCACCAGCGCTTCGGAGCCAATGCCGGTATTGGTGCCCACCCGGGCGCGGAACGCCACGGAACACTGCGAGAGTTCAAGCGCGGCCCGGATCAGTTCTTCGGTGCTCATGCCGGCGCCGCCGTAGGCTTCGGGGATCGAATACCCGAACATGCCCTGGGCTGCCATGGCGCGCACCAGATCGTCCGGCACCTCGTCCAGGCGAGCCACTTCGGCCTCTCGCGGCACCAGCTGTTCGCGGACAAAGCGGCGCAGCGAGTCGAGGAAATTGGGGAAACCGTCGGGGTCCCTGATCATGAAGTGTCTCCGTTTTTCTTGGATATCCAGCCTGCCTGCCGGCGACGTTCCGGTTCCGGGGCGACTGGAAACCCAGGCTAGCAAAGCGGCGGAGAATACGAGACAAGTGTTTTGATATCTTGAACGTTTTGACGGCCAGCCTGCCTGGCCTTGCTCTATCATCAGCAGCAACGGTGCCGCGCATTCGCCGCAGTGCCGACTTCCGGATTGCGACCATGACCACGCCCCTGGGCGGCCGCCACCCTGACCCCGCATTCGCCACCACCCTGGCGCACGGCTTGTCTGTCTTGCAGACCTTCCGGCATGGCGAACCGGCGCTGAGCAACCGCGAACTCTCCGATCGCACTGGCTTGTCCAAGGCGACGATCTCGCGACTGACCTACACGCTGGTGCAGCGTGGCCTGCTGCGGTATGACGCCAGCCTGCGCCGCTACCGTCTGGGTACCGCGTTGTTGTCGCTTAGCTATCCGTTACTGGCCAGCATCAAGCTGCGGCAGCTGGCGCGTCCGTTGATGACGCGCCTGGCGAACGCAGCGGGCGGATCCGCGTCGCTGGGCATGCACGACGGCATGCACATGGTCTATCTGGAGACTTGCCGTGGGCACGACGCGGTGGCGTTCCGGCCCGATATCGGGGCCATGTTGCCCTTGCTGCCTTCCGCCATGGGCCGCGCCTGGCTGGCGCAGGCCGACGCCGCGCAAGCAGAACCGCTGCTGGAGGCCTTGCGGCGTCAGGATCCCGCCGCGTGGCAGCGCAATGCCGCAGGCTGGGAGCAGGCTCGCCGCGACTACGCCCAGCATGGTTACTGCGTGGCCGAGGGCGAATGGCATGCGGATGTCTACGCGGTGGCCGTGCCGATGCGACGGCGCGTTGATGGGCAGGTGTTCGTCTTCAACTGTGGCGTGCCAGCGCGGCGTTTGCGCGGGGGCGACCTGCGCCGGCGCATCGCGCCACGCCTGCTGACCCTGGTGGCGCGGGTGGAGAGCATGCTGGAGCGCCAGGATGCCGCTTGAACGCGACCGCGACTTCGCCACGACCCTGGCGCATGGCATCGATATCCTGGCCTGCTTCCGGGCGGATCGGCCTGAACTGGCCAACAAGGATTTCGCGTCGCAGACCGGCCTGTCCAAGAGCGCCGTGGCGCGCTTGACGCATACCTTGGTCGAACTGGGCTTTCTGCAACGTTCCGGATCGCCATCCCGCTATCGGCTGGGCGCCTCGGTGCTGGCGTTGAGTTATCCCTTGCTGGCCAGCATGCAGATCCGCCAGTTGGCACGGCCGCTGATGAAGCAGTTGGCCGACCACGCCCGGGGCGCGGTGTCCCTGGTGGTGCGCGACCGTCTGCAAATGGTGTATGTGGAAACCGCCAGGTCGAATGACGCCTTGCAAACTCGCCCGGATATTGGCGCGTCATTGCCGCTGTTGGCCAGCGCCGCCGGCAAGGCGTGGCTGTGCCGCGCGCCGGACAGCGAACGGGCGGCGGTGCTGAACCAGTTGCGCGTGGCCGACGCCGACCACTACGCCGCGCATTTCTCCAGTCTGGCCGCCGCTACCCGCGACCTGGAACGCAAGGGCTATTGCGGCAACAACATGCAGTGGCGCCCGGACGCCTATGGTTTTGCGGCGCCACTGTGCCGTCCCTATCAGTCGCTGCTGTACGTCTTCAACTGCGGCGTTCCATCGGGTGACGGCCCTTACCGGGACCGCGCAGCGGACATTGGTCCCCGGCTGGTTGCGCTGGCGCGGGAAACCGAGCAATTGCTGGGGCTGAATTAGCGGGATTCGTGACTCCAAGTCAAAAGTGTTTACCCGTCAGACGCCTTTTTCTGCAAGGATCCAGCCGTCATACTGCATGCCTGTCTTCCCGATGTGCCCGCCAATTCTGGCCGGCGACGCCCCAGGAACACCCTGCCGGCGCCATCGAACCCAAGGAAACCGCATGAACCCGCAAGATACCCAACCGGCGAAGGCCGGCCTGCCGTTGTTGGCGCTCGCCGTCGGTGCGTTTGGCATCGGCGTGACCGAGTTTTCTCCCATGGGCCTGTTACCTGTCATCGCTGACGGCGTGGGCGTGTCCATTCCCAGCGCCGGCATGCTGATCAGCGCCTACGCGATCGGCGTGATGGTCGGTGCGCCGCTGATGACGTTGGCGTTTTCGCGCTGGTCGCGGCGCAAGGCGTTGATCCTGCTGATGGCGATCTTCACGATCGGCAATATCCTGTCGGCGCTGTCCCCCAATTACACGACGCTGCTGCTGGCGCGTTTGGTCACCAGCCTGAACCATGGCGCCTTCTTTGGCCTGGGTTCTCTGGTGGCGGCCAGCGTGGTGCCGCGCCACAAGCAGGCCAGCGCGGTGGCGACCATGTTCATGGGCTTGACCATCGCCAACGTGGGCGGGGTGCCCGCCGCGACGTGGCTGGGGCAGGTGATAGGCTGGCGCATGTCGTTTGCCGCCACGGCGGTATTGGGCTTGGTTGCGATGTTGTCGCTGTGGTTCGCGCTGCCGGCGGGTGAAGCCGGACGCCGCCCCAATGTGCGTCACGAGCTGGCCGTGTTGAAGAGTCCCGTCGTGTTGCTGGCGCTGCTGACCACCGTGCTGGGCGCGGGCGCCATGTTCACGCTGTACACCTACATCGCGCCGACCCTGGCGGACATCACCGGCGCGTCGCCTGGCTTCATCACGGGCATGCTGGTGCTGATCGGCCTGGGCTTCACGCTGGGCAACGGCTTGGGCGGTCGCATGGCCGACCGCTCGCTGGATGGCACGCTGATCACGTTCCTGGTGATCGTCATCGTGGATCTTCTGGCCTTCCCGTGGATCGGTTCCACGCCAGTCGGCGCGGCGATTTCACTGCTGATCTTCGGCGTGGCGACGTTTGCGGTGGTGCCGCCCTTGCAGATGGGCGTGATGCGCGCCGCCACCGATGCGCCCGGGCTGGCATCGTCGGTGAATGTGGGCGCCTTCAATCTGGGCAATGCCGTGGGCGCGGCGGCGGGCGGCGCGGTGATTTCGGCGGGCATGGGCTATGCCGCCGTGCCAATCGCCGGCGCCATCATCGCGATCGCGGGCTTGGCCCTGGTGTTGGTGCAGCGCGCGGCGAATCAGCGCCGCAGGCTGGCGATGCAGGCTTGCTGAGCCGCGTTGGAATCACAACGGCCCGCTGTGTGCGGGCCGTTTTTTTTGACCTCTAGAAATCGAATGACGCAGCCAGCTCGTAGGTGCGCCCGGGCGCCACCAGGACCTGGCTGATATCGCGGCCGCCGTAGTACGCATACAGCTTGTCGGTCAGGTTGCGCACGCGGAAGGTCAGCAGCGCGGGCCGGATCCGGTAGCTGATGGCGGCGTCCACCGTGGTGTGGCCGTTGATGCGGACCTGGTTGGCGCGGTCGGTGTAGATCTTGCCGGTGTGGTTCATGCCGACGAAGACATTCATGGGCACGTCGCTGAACCGATAGTTGGCAAAGAGGTTGACGATGCGTTCAGGTACGTTGGGCGGAGTGTTGCCGATGCGGGATGCGCCGTCGCCTTCGATCAAGGAATCGTAGCGGGCATTCAGCATGGCGACATTGCCAGACAGCGTAAGCTGGGGCGTGACGCGCCAGTCGGCGGATAGCTCGACGCCGCGCGAGGACTGCTTGCCGTTGTTGACGGTCAGGGCGGCGTTGTTCGGATCGCGGGACAGCACATTGTCCAGCGTGATGTGATACACGGCGGCGGTCCACTCCAGGTTGTCCAGGCTTTGCTTGAAGCCCAATTCCCATTGCTCGCCCTTGGACAAGGGGAAGGTCGCGCCCGACTGGGACAAGAGGAACAGCGAGTTCACGGGCAGCGTGGCGTTGGTGTATTGCGCATAGACGGACGATGAGGGCGTCAAGTCCAGCACCGACCCCAGCCGTGCCGAACTGGCGGAATAGCGGGTGCCGAATTCGCTGCGCGTGCCTTCGTTCAGATCGGTCACGCTGCGGTCCACGCGGATGCGGTCGTACCGGTAGCCGGCCACCACTGTCCACGGGTCGGCAAGCTTGAGTGAATCTTCCAGGAACAGCGCCGCGCCATGCACATCCGTGCTGAAGTCCGTGCGGTTGCCGGGGCCGCTCATCAGCGCGGGGTCGTCGTTGTAGTCGCCCACATTCGGTTGGCGCAGCGAGACGCGCAGCGCATCGGCCGTGGCCGCCGACCGGTTGGAGAAGCGTCGTTCGCTGTCCAGACGAGTCTTGCTAAGTTCACCTCCCACGACGAACTTGTTTTGCAGGCCGCCGATTTGGCCGGTGTGCGTCGCATCGAAGCGGTCGATCAGGTACCGCTGGTTATGGGTGATCGTGGTCTGGTCACGGTCGATCCAGGATGGCGCGCGGAAGACGGCGGACTCGGAATTCTTCCACAGGCGATCCACTTTGTTCACGGCGAACTCGTTGCGCAGACTCCAGGCGGAGGTCAGGTTGTGGGTGACTCGCGCGCGCAGCCAATAGGCTTCCGCCTCGTTCCTGTCGTTCAACACGTTGTAGTTGTTGCGCACCAGATCGCGGTCGAGCACGCGGCCGTCGGGCGTGCTGACCACGCTGGTGGGGGAGGTGGCCACGCTGCGTGGGACCAGCGGCGTGCCCCAGTAGGCGTGTCCGGTATCGCGGGAATAGTCGAACGACAAGTCCAGGCGGGTAGCAGGCGCCACGTCGAACGCCACGCCGGTGGTCAGGTGGTCCAGCTTGTTGGTGTTGCGCTCGATGGTGCCGACCTGGGTTTCGCTGTGGCTGTAGTCGATGCGATAAGCGCCGGTCTGGCCGAAGTTGTCGCCCAGGCCGATGCCCGTGCGCGTGGTGCCATAGCTGCCGTAGGACACCATGGCTTCGCGGCCGGGGTTGTCGCGATCAGGGCGCTTGGTCTGGAAGTTGACGATGCCGCCGATGGCGCTGTCGCCTTGCAGGACGGAAGCAGGGCCTTTCAGCACTTCAATGCGTTCGTAGTTCCAGGTGTCCTGGACGCGGTTGGTTGAACCCGCGCCGGACATGCGCAGCCCGTCGTACAGATACAGGATATCGGTGAAGCCCCGAGACGACAGCGTGGTGGGCGACGAAGGCGGGCCGCCGCCGGCCAGTCCGGTGGCCCCGCGCAGCGCTTCGCTGAGCGTGCTTGCGCCACGCTGGCGCATGGCTTCCTGAGACACGATTTCCACCGACGCGGGCGTTTCACGCAACGTCAGCCCCAGACGCGAAGCGCTGTCGCTTTTGGCGTTCAAGCGCAGGCCTTCGGCGTCGCTGGCCGCTTCGACCCGGATGGCCGGCAGTTCATTTTCATCTTCTTGCGCCTGGGCGGCGGGCACGGCTGCGCAGGCCGCGATCGCGGCGGCGGATACGACTTTCCTCATGGATCTTTCCCGATGGTCTTGATGGGTGGGGGTAAACGAAAACGCGCTACACGATGCGATACCGGCGTAGCCGCCAGGCGGCCAGGCCAAGCAGAAGAAGGGTGGGCAGCAGCAGTTGCGCCAAGGTTCGGAGCGCCTGCGCACGGGCGACACGGCTGTCTTCCTCTTGCCAATGAAACGCTGGCATGTTGGGAAAATCCGCCGCCGTGATGGCGCGGCCTTGTTCAATGCGGGGCAGGAAGAACGCCTTCCATGCCTGGTGATATGTGTCGACCTGGGCCATGAAATAGGCGTGCCTGCGCTGACCGGTACCCGCCAGCGCCGTGATGCCTTCATAGGCCACCGCTGCGGGCGATAGCAGGCTGTAGCGTGCCACCAGTGCTTGCTGACGTTTGATCTGCGCGTCGAAGCGCTCAAGCTCCGGCGCCATGCGTTCGTCTACCTGACGTTCGACGCGGGCCTGGCCCAAGGGCCGGCCGCTGATGTGGATGCTGCCATCGCGCGGCAGCAGCACGTCGGGCCTGTCGACGTGTTCGTAATCGGACGACAGCAATGCCGCGTTGTCTTGCATGGCTTGCGCGGTGGCCACCCGGGTGCGCGTGGCCAGTTCTGCCCGCGAGGGCGCGGGGCTGGCGAACCCCGCTGCAATGTTCAGCAGCACGGGCGCCACCAACACCAGCGCCACCCAGCCAACCATCAGCACCATGGCGTTGGCTGCGGACGACTTGCCGAATGCGTTGACCGCTATCACGGCGGCGAACCAGAACAGTGCGTAGGCCGCCACCAACAGCACCCACCACAGCGTGGCGCCCGAAGCCTGCAACACCTGGGGACGCGCGATCAGCAGCACGGCCAGCGGTGTCAGCACGGCAGCACCCAGCAGCACGCCCGCGCGCACCGCGACCTTGCCGGCGATCAGTGTTGCCAGCGCCAACGGTTGGGAAAGCAGCAGCCTGAGCGTGCCGTCTTCCTTCTCGCCAGAGAGCAGGTTGTAGCCCAGCGCGAAGATCAGCAGCGGCAGCAGGTACACCACCACAAAGGCCAGATCGAAGTGGCCGCTGAGCAGATGCCAGGGGTTCTCGATGTCGTTGTTGTGGATGAAGTTGACCTTGCTTTGGTAGGTCACCTTGAATTGGGAGGGGAACAGGTCGGTTTGCCCCAGCGCCACGGGCGCCATGGCTGAACTGGGCATGATGGCGTAGTGCGCGCCAAGGCCGCCGCCCATGTTGGCGGGACTGGCGGGGTTGCCGAACGGCGTGGGCGTTTCGCTGCCATCCATGATGCGGCGCAACTGAGCCAGCTGGGCGCTGCGGGCCTCTGCGTCGGTGCTCGCCAGCGCGGCTTGCGCATCGTCGCGCAGCGCGGTTTGCAGCAGTCCGTTGAAGACGGCGTAGCCGACAAGCAGCAGGAACAGACCGCCTGCGATCCACAACAGGCGCTCTTTGATCATCAAGCGCAGTTCGTGTCGGACGACCAGCCGGAAGCGATGAAATTGGGAAGCGTGCACCGGGGTCTCCTACAGGGCGGGCTGCCGGGCGACTGCGCGCCATGCAAAGGCAATACTCAGCAGCAGGCCGGCGGACAGCATCAGCAAGCCCATGGCGCCGTGCCGCAGCGCCCAGGCGGCCGGTGGCGCCTGGTAGTGGAATTCAGGCACACGCGCCCAGAGCTCGGGACGGGCCTGATACGAAAAATGCGCATGACCCTGCGTATCGGCGTGCTGCACCAGGTCCTGGCTGACGATGTCCTGGATCACGCGGCGCTGCTGTTCGGCGGCGACGGTGAAGTTCCGATGGTGCGCGAAATCCGTGCCGGCCATGGCCGCGGAGAATGCGCGGATCGCCAGCATCGGCATCAACCAACCCACACTTTCCTGCACGGTTTGCTGCCTTTCCCAGGTGTCCCACAGGCCGCCAAAATGGCGGTCGTAGACGAGGTAGCTGGACTGGTCATCCAGCTTCAGGGCCAGGCCCCATTTGTTCAGCGGTACGTCGCGGCTCCAACGCTCCGTGGTGCCGAAGGCTTGCATCCACACGCGATCGGACGTGGCTTTCAGGTCGGCGTTCAGGGCCTGATTGAATTCCAGCCGCGTCGGGCTGGGGTACAGCGCGCGCGATAGCTCGGCCATCACGCGCGGCGCGACGACGGTATTGGCGATCCAGACCGCCAGCAAAAGCGTGATGGCGATGCGCGACGATCGTGCCGCCGCTGAAACGCCCAGCGTGATGAAGATGAATGCCGCCAGGTACAGCGCATAGCCTGCGGCCAGTCCGGCGAAACGCCACAGCGCGTCGGCTCGGCCACCCGCCGTCCATACCACTGCCACGGCGATCAGCGCCGCGGGCGCCAGTAGCAGGCCCAGGCTCATGCCCAATGCCGCAGCCTTGCCCCACAACAGGCGCCAAGGGGCAACACCCAGGCTCAAGGTCTGGCGCAGGATGCCTTGCTCGCGTTCGCCCGAAAAGGCGTTGAATCCCAGCACGATCACCAGCAGCGGCCCTAGCGCCTGCAAGATCCAGGCGGCCGACAGGTCGCCAAAGCGCTGAAGCCCCGTGGCGTCCTGCGCGGGACGGAATTTCACCTCACTCTGCCGGTGGGCTTGCAGCCATACGGTGCTGCCGATATAGGGGTTGATGCCCGGGTCCAGCAACGACAGCGCGGCTTCGGGCTTGAAGACGTGCATGCCCTGATGCGCTGCGTCGTGCGGATGCCGGGCGCCTTGCCGCAGCCAGTCGCGGTAGTCCGAATTCTGCGCGGCGGCTTGTTCCGCGCGCGCGTCTTGTTGATGCGCATATCCCACCGCCAGCGCGGTCAACAGCAGCAGGGCGACGATGCCGCCCGCCCAGTACAGCCGGCCGTCACGCAGGCGCTCACGCAGATCCTTGATCGCGATCAGCAGGATCATGCTTCGGCCCTCATGTGGTCCAGGTACAAGGCTTGCAGGTCGGTGTCGGCGATCTGCCGGCTGTCCAGGCTGTCGACCAGGCGGCCACGCTTCATGATGCCCACGCGGGTGGCGGTCTGCCGTGCGTGGAACAGATCATGCGTGGTCGCCAGGATGGCAACGCCGGCCTCGCTGGCGCGCTGTAGCAGCCGGGTGAACTCGGCTGCCGCCGACGGGTCGAGTCCAGAGGTGGGCTCATCCAGCAGCAGGGCGCGCGCGTTCTTGGCCAGCGCCACGGCAATCCAGACCTTTTGGCGCATGCCCTTGGAGTACGCCGCCACGCGCTTGTCCGCGGCGGCGGCGTCCAGCCCGACTTCGTCCAGCAATGCCATCAGGCGTTCGCGCGGGGGCGCTTCGCCCAAGGCCAGCGCGGCGAAATAACGCAAGTTCTCAAGCCCGGTCAACGTGCCGTAGAGATTCACCTGTTCGGGGATGTACGCCACATGCTGCTTGGTGGCCAGCGGTTCGCGCACCACATCCATGCCGTGAATCAGCGCCTGCCCGCCGTCGGGCTGGATGAAGTTCAGGAACAGATTGATGGTGGTGGTCTTGCCGGCGCCGTTCGCGCCCAGCAGGCAATAGATTTCGCCGGGTTCGATGCGCAGATCCAGCGGGTGCAGCGCAATGTGGTCGCCGTAGCGTTTGGTCAGGCCGATGGCTTCAAGCACTGCGGGTCCTTCGTCGTTTGATTCAATCAATTATTGTTATGTTATATCATAACTAATTGAAACGACAAATCCCGTTGAATGAAGGGTGGCTTCAGCTCGCTGCCGTTTGTTGGCCGCCAAGGAAAATGGGCGCCTGCAAAGGCGCCCACGTCATTCAACGCTTCAAGCTCGGCACGGATCAGGCGTCGATGCGTTCCACCTTGCCCACCAGCAGGATGTACGACAGCGCGCCCAGCAAGGCCAGCGACGATACGTACACAATCGCCGGCGCGAAGCTGTCCTTGGACACCAGGAGGCCGATCACGATCGGCGTGCAGATCGACGACAGGTTGCCGACGAAGTTGAAGACACCGCCCGTCAGGCCCAAGAGGCGCACGGGAGCCAGTGTCGACACCAGCGACCACGTGATCGATGCCAATCCATTGCCGAAGAAGGCCACCGCCAGGAAGAAGATGATCCAGGGCGTGGAATCAGTGAAGTTGGCGCCGATCATTGACGTCGAGATCAAGAGGCCCAGGATGATGGGCAGCTTGCGCGCCAGGCCCACGGTGGCGCCGCGGCGGATCAGGAAGTCGGACAGCACGCCTGAGCACAACACGCCCACGAAGGCCGCCAGGAACGGTACCGACGCCAGGAATCCGGACTTGATGAAGTCCATGCCACGGTACTTCACCAGGTAGGTCGGGAACCACGTCAAGAAGAACCACAGCGTGGACGTCAGGCAGAACTGGCCCAGGTACACGCCCCAGAGTTTGCGCTTGGACATGACCAGGCCCAGGTCATTCCAGTTGAAGGGCGCCTTCTTTTCCTTGACGCTGCGGTCCAGGTCGACCACGCCGCCGCCTTGCTGGATCAGTTCAATTTCCGCGGCGTTGGCACCCTTGAACTGGCGCGGTTCGCGGTAGATCAGATACCAGAGCACGCCCCAGACAACACCCAGCAGGCCGGTGCTGACAAACACCATGTGCCAGCCGTAGTGATGCTGCAACCAGGCCAGGACGGGCGTCAGGAACGCCAGGCCGACGAATTGTCCCGACGTGTAGAAGCCGATGGCGGTGGCGCGTTCCTTTTCCGGGAACCAGGTGGTGACGACGCGGTTGTTGATGGGATAGGCGGGGGCTTCCAGTGCGCCGACGGCCAGGCGCAGCACGAACAGAATGACGAAGCTGCCGGCGAAACCCATGAAGAAGGTCGCGGCGGACCAGAGGATCAGCGCCGCGGCGTACAGCACGCGGGGGGACACGCGGTCCACCAGCCAGCCGCCGGGAATCTGCATGGCGGCATAGGTCCAGCCGAAGGCGGACAGGATCAGGCCTTCATGCCATGTGTCCAGGCCGAACTCGTCCTTGAGCGCGGGCGCGGCGATGGACAGATTGCTGCGGTCCAGGTAGTTGATGACGACGGTGATGAACAGCATCACCATGATGATGTACCGGCTGCGCGTGGGGCGCTGGGCGCTTTGCAGGCCGGCGTGAGTGGTGGTCGACAAGGGCGTCTCCTCGTTGTTTTATTGGCTTACCACTCGGCGAAACTGCCGTCGGCATGGCGCCAGATCGGATTGCGCCAGCGGTGGCCCACGGCGGCGCGCTCCTTCACGTATTCCTCGTTGACCTCGATGCCCAGGCCGGGACCTTGCGGAATCGCGACCATGCCGTCTTCATAGGCGAACACCTCGCGGTTGCTGACGTAGTCCAGCAAGTCGTTGGCGGCGTTGTAGTGAATGCCCAGGCTTTGCTCCTGGATGAAGGCGTTGTAGCAACCGGCGTCGATCTGCAAGCAGGTGGCCAGCGCAATGGGGCCTAGCGGGCAATGCAGCGCCAGCGCCACGTCATAGGCTTCGGCCATGGCGGCGATCTTGCGGGTTTCGGTGATGCCGCCCGCGTGGGAGGGGTCTGGCTGGATGATGTCCACATAGCCTTCGGACAGCACGCGCTTGAAGTCCCAGCGGGAAAACAGGCGTTCGCCCAGCGCGATGGGGGTGGACGTCAGCGGCGCCAGTTCCTTCAGCGCTTCGTAGTGTTCGCTCAGCACGGGCTCTTCGATGAACATCAGCTTGAACGGGTCCAGCTCTTTCATCAGCACCTTGGCCATGGGCTTGTGGACGCGGCCGTGGAAGTCCACGCCAATGCCAACGTTCGGGCCCACGGCGTCGCGCACGGCGGCCACGTTCTCCAGGCACTTCTCTACCTTGTCGAACGAATCGATGTATTGCAGTTCTTCGGTGCCGTTCATCTTCACGGCGGTGAAGCCGCGGTCAACGGCGCTCTTGGCGGCGGCGGCGGTGTCGGCGGGGCGGTCGCCGCCAATCCACGAATACACGCGGATGCGGTCGCGCACGTTGCCGCCCAACAGTTGCGACACCGGCACGCCCAGGTGTTTGCCCTTGATGTCCCACAGCGCCTGGTCGATGCCGGCCAGCGCGCTCATGTGGATGGCGCCGCCCCGGTAGAAGCCGCCCCGATACAGCACGGTCCAGTGGTCTTCGATGTTGCGCGGGTCTTTGCCGATCAGGTAATCGGACAGTTCTTCAACGGCGGCGGCGACCGAATGGGCGCGGCCTTCGACGACGGGTTCGCCCCAGCCGACGATGCCTTCGTCCGTTTCGATTTTCAGGAAGCACCACCGGGGCGGCACGATGTAGGTAGTGAGCTTGGTGATCTTCATGCTTGGGTCTCCTGGGCGGAATAGGCACGTTGCCAGGCGGCGACGAATGCGCGCGCGTTCTGGCCGACTTCGGTGGCCGACAGGCCGGGTTTGTACAAGGCGGAGCCCAGGCCGAAGCCGCTGGCGCCCGCCTGGGCATAAATGGAAATGTTGTCGGGCGTGATGCCGCCCACGGGCACCAGCGCGATGGGCGGGCGCATCACGGCACGCCAGGCCTTCAGCACGACGGGGCCCAATTGTTCGGCCGGGAACATCTTCAGCACGTCAGCGCCGGCAGCCAGTGCCGCAAAGGCCTCGGTGGGCGTGGCCACGCCCGGGCAGGACGCCATGCCCAGCTTCTTGGCGGCGCGAATCACGGCGGCGTCGCTGTGCGGCATGACGATCAGTTCGCCGCCCGCGTCCTGGATGCGAACGCAGTCATCGGGCTTCAGGACGGTCCCGGCGCCGATCAGGCAATCGGTGGGCAGCGCGGCGCGCAGGGCGCGGATGCTGTCCAGGGGGTCGGGCGAATTTAGCGGCACTTCGATCAGGCGGAAGCCTGCGTCGTAGAGCGCGTGGCCGATGGCTTCCGCTTCGGCGGGCTGGATGCCGCGCAGGATGGCGATCAGGCCGCAGTGGGCCATGGCGGATTGCAGACCAGGGTGGTTCATGTGGGGTTCCTAGACGGATGCCGAAGAGGGGGAAGCTGCCGTGACCAAGCCGGCGCAGAGGGCCAGGTGCCACAGGCCGCGTTCGGTGGCGTTCTGGGCTTGTTCGGGCGAGCCCAAGCCGTAATGCTTCATGGCCAGGATGTAGCGCTGGCATAGCGCCGGGTCGCCGCAGAGCACGATGCGAGGCAGTTCGCCCTGCTGGCGCAGCATGTCGGCCAAGGCGGCGACTTCGTGGCCGATCAGCAGGCCCGACAGATAGTCGGCTTGCGACCCCGGCGCCAGTTCGCCGGTCAAGCCCAGCGCGCGCGTGCTGAAGATGGTGGATAGCACGCCGGCGCGGCCAGCGGGGGCGCCAGCCACCTTCACGCCGCGCTCGAACGCGGCCATGTCGGCGGCGGGCGCCTCGCTCATGGTGCGGCCCAGGATGGTGTGGCCGCGCAGCGCGGCGTAGACCTCGCCGGTCATGAACGTGTCGAAATGCGTGACGCGGCCACGGCGGGCATTGACCCATTTGGAGTGCGTGCCGGGCAAACCGATCAACACGTTATCGGCCGGGTGCGAATCAGCGCGGTTCTGGTCGAACATGACGCCGAAGACTTGCGTCTCTTCGCCGCGCATCACGTTGGGCAAGCCATGGCGCTGGATCAGCCCGGGCACGATATGCAGCGGCGTCGCGTCGCCGCGTTCGACCTTCGTCAGCAGCGTGCCAATGCGCTCCAGGTCGACAGGCACGTCCAGGTAGGCGGCTTCCTTCCAGCCTTGGGCGCTACCGACCATGCCGCAGGCGATCACGGGCAGCGACGGCTCGGCGCGCAGCCAGTCGCCGCAAGCCTGCTCGAACGCCAGGTCAAAGCCGGACAGCGCCGTACTGGCCGCGCCGTCCTGCAAGGGTTGCGGCAGACGCATGATGCCCCAGGGCAGGTGGCGCGTGTCCAGGGTCTGCCCCGTGGCATCCAGGCGGTAGGCGCGCAACGATGAGGTGCCCCAATCCAGCGCGATAAGCGCCGCGCGGGCGGGCGATCCGGTAGTCATCTGATCTGTCTCGTCTTTGTCCGCCATGCTGGCTTCCGGAATCGCGCAGAGGCATGGCGCGAAGTGGCAGGGCACGGCGGAACTCGTTGTTGGTCGCTTGCCCGTCGCCAGAACGCGAAGGGCGTGCGTTTGCGAAAAATTCTAGATCAGCGCTTAAAAAATCTCAAAATATAGAATTAAATCCCACATATAGGGAATATAATGCAGCGGTAATTCACCTATGTCGCCTGGAACCCGGCTCGGCTTTCCGGGTCGGATATCTGCCCCGGGTATGTTTGCGCCCGTCTTTGCCGTGTAGGCCTGTTTCATGACCCCCATCGTCTCTTCCGCTCCTTCCCCCTCCCTGGACCCTGACGGCGCAGCACCCGCCGGCACGCAGACGCTGATGCGCGGCCTGGCCGTCGTGCAAGCGGTGGCCGATGGCGCGCGCGACCTGAAAGAGATCTGCGCCCGCATCGGCGTGGCGCGCAGCACGACGCATCGCCTGGCCAGTTGCCTGGTGCAAGAGCGCTACCTGCGCGCCTTGCCGGGCGTGGGCTATGTGCTGGGGCCAAAGCTGATCGAACTGGGGTTCCAGGCGCGCGAAGCGTTTCCGATGGCGACCTTGGCGCGGCCGTACCTGGACGGCCTGGCCGAGCTGACGGGCGACACGATCCATCTGGCGGTGCGGGACAACAACGACGTGCTGTACCTGGAAAAGATCCCCGGCAAGAAGGGGCTGGAAATGCGCTCCCGGGTGGGCCACCGCATGCCGCTGGCCGCCACGGGCGTGGGCAAGGCGCTGTTGCTGGACACGGAAGAGCCGCAATGGAAGGCGTTGCACCGCATCGGCACGCCCGTGTCGTCGCGCGCGCCCGGCGGGCAGCAGACCTGGGAGGCTTTCCGCGACCGCATGCGTGACTATGCCGCGAAAGGCTATGCGTTCGACCTGGAAGACAACGAGCCCTCGATCCGCTGTGTGGCCGCGCCGGTGCGCGATGCGTCCAGCGGCATCGTGGCCGCGATCAGCGTGTCCAGCACGGTGCCGTACATGTCGCTTGCGCGCATGCACGAAATGGTTGCGGTCGTGCAGGGCGCGGCGGCCAGCATTTCCGCCGAGATGGGCTGGAAAGTAGACCGGGGTTGAAGGGCGGCTAGCGCGCCGCAGCCAGGGGCGGCAAGGGCAGCAATTGCGGCGCAATGCCGGCAATGACGGTTTCCAGCTGCGCCACCAGCGCCTGGGCGGCGGGCGACAACGACCGGTCGCGCCGATGCAGCAGCCCGATGTACCGGCGGGCCGAGGCATCGCCCAGGGGCGTGCAACCCAGGCCGGTCAAATTCAGTTCGGGCAAGGCCAGGCGCGGCAGCACGCTGACGCCCAACCCCTGGCGCACCATGCCGGCGGCGGTGCCCATGTTCGTGACGTCGTAACGCAGCGCCGTGGCAGGGGCGCCGACTTCGTCCCGCACCGCGCGATCAAATTGCTGGCGCGCATTGGAGCCCTGCGACAACAGAATCAGGTCATACCGGAGCACGTCGCGCCAATGCAGCGTGCGGCGTTGCTTGCCCAACGGGTGGCCCGCCGGATAGATCGCGCAGAAGCAATCCTCGGTCAAGGGCGTGAATGACAGATCGGATACCGGTTCAGCCAACGCACCCACGGCGAATTCGATCTGGTTGGTGCGCAGCAAGGCGACCAGTTCATCGTTGTGTGCTTCAACCACCCGCACCTTCAAGGCGGGGTGCGCTTTGCGCAGTGCGCCGACGGCGGCGGGCAGCAGCGTCAGCGCCGTGGAAGGCAAGGCGCCCAGCGCGACATTTCCCCGGCGCATCGCGGCCAGATCGGCCAACCCCCGGTAGGCCTCTTCCAGATCGGCGATGGGGCGCTGCACGCGAGCAAAGAAATCCTGCCCCGCGGAAGTCAGGCTGATGCTGCGCGTGGTGCGCTCGAACAGGCGCAAGCCCAGCACGTCTTCCAAGTCCTGGATCAACGCGGTGAACGACGGTTGCGTCACGCCCAGCTGATTGGCGGCGTGCGTGAATGAGCCGCTGTCGACCGCCAGCAGGAAAGCCTTGAGCGGCCGGTATTTGATATTCATAGCCATAAGCTAAGAATAGGTGAGAAATATCGATTTGTGTCTAAGAATCGTGCAGACCATGATGGCGTCTACCGATGAACTCCCCGGATTCGCAGACGCTATGGACGCAATCACCCCCAAGCCATTCAGACTCGGCGACAGCTGGCGTCGCCATCAAGACGGCGACGCCGTCATTACCTCCATCAACCCGGCCGACGGTAGTATCGCGGGCGTTGTCACGCGCGCCCTGCCGCAAGATGTGGATACCGCCGTCGCCATCGCCCAGCACGCCTTTCAGCAGCAACCGTGGCGCAAGCTGCGCCCGGATCAGCGCGCGGCCACCTTGTATGAGATCGGGCGCCGATTGCTGGCCGAGCGTGAAGCGTTGGCGCGCTTGCAAATGCAAGACAGTGGCAAGCCCTGGAAGGAATGCCTGAACATGGTGGACAGCGCGGCGGGGCATTTCCGCTACTACGCCGCCGTGTGTGAAACCTGGCAGAACGAAATGACCTCGCCGCGCGGCGAGTACTTTTCGATGGCGCTGGCCGAACCCTTCGGCGTGGTCGCGGCCATCACGCCCTGGAACTCACCCATCATGAACGAGGCCCAGAAGGCCGCGCCCGCCTTGGCCGCCGGCAATGCCGTGCTGATCAAGCCTTCCGAAGAGACGCCCCAGCTGGCGCTGGAACTCGCCCGCATCTGCGCGGAAGCCGGCTTGCCCGAAGGCTTGCTGATCGTGTTGCCCGGCCATGGCGAAGACGTGGGCGCGGCGCTGGTCAAGCACCCCGGCGTGCGCATGGTGTCGTTTACCGGTGGAACGGAAACCGGGCGAGCCATTGGCGGCATCGCCGGCCAGCGCTTGATTCCAGTGGGATTGGAACTGGGCGGCAAGTCGCCTCACATCGTTTTTGACGACGCGGATCTGGATCGTGCCGTGGCGGGCGTGATCTCAGGCATCTTCGGCTCGGCGGGGCAGAGCTGTGTCGCGGGATCCCGGCTGTTCGTCCAGAAATCCATCTACAAGCGCTTCATGGAAACGCTGGTGGAACGCACTCGGCAGCTACGTGTCGGCCTGCCTGACGACCCCGCCACGCAGATGGGGCCGCTGGTGTCCCGCGCCCATCGCGACAAGGTTGCGGGCTATGTGGATATCGGCCGCTCGGAAGGGGGCCGCGTGCTCGTGGGCGGCGCGGCGCCATCGCAGCCCGACCTGGCCCGTGGCTGGTTCTATCTGCCCACGGTGATCGACGGCCTGGGCAATCAGGCGCGCGTCTGCCAGGAAGAAATTTTCGGGCCCGTGCTGGTGGCGTTGCCGTTTGATGACGAAGACGACGTGATCAGCCAGGCCAACGATACGGCCTTCGGTCTGGCCGCCGGCATGTGGACGGGGGACTACGCCCGCGCCTGGCGGGTCGCGCGCGAGATCGAGGCCGGCTCCATCTGGATCAACACCTACAAGCAATCGCACATCGCGACGCCGTTTGGCGGCTTCAAGGCCAGCGGCATCGGACGCGAAAAAGGCCTGCACGGCTTGCGCCTCTACAGCCAGGTCAAGAGCCTGTACTGGGGCATGCACGACAAACCCATGGGACTGTGAACAACATGACGACCAACAAGAAAAGCGCGGCGCTGCCGCTTGCCGAATCCCGCATCCTGATCGCTGGCGCGGCCAGCCTGGTGGGCTCGCACACCGCCGACGCCCTGCTGGCGGCTGGCGTGCGGGAAGTGATCCTGCTGGACAACTTCGCCTTTGGCACACCCGATGCCATCGCCCATTTGCAAGGCAATCCGCGCGTGAAAGTCGTGCGGGGAGACCTGATGCGCCTGCCGGATCTGCTGGCGGCCACCGAAGGCGTGGATGGCGTGCTGCATCTGGCGGCCTACATGACGCTGGGTTTTTCCCAAACTCCCTGGCAGGCGGTCGATGTGAACATCCGCGGTGCGCAGAACATGCTGGAGGCCTGCCGCGCGAACAAGGTGAAGAAGATCGTCTTTGCCTCGTCCAATGCGGTCTATGGCTATGGCAGCGGCATCGCGGGCGCTTTGGTCGAAAACGGTCCCTTCCATTCCGTGGGGGCGCCGCCCGCCGCGATCCTGTATGGCGCGTCCAAGATCATGGGCGAACAGCTTTGCCGCCAGTACTACCAGCAGGCGGGGCTGGATTACGTGGTGTTGCGCTATTCCACCGTGTATGGAGAACGCCAGCACTACCGCGCGGCCAACTCGCTCTACATCATGGAAACCTATGACCGGGTGCGCAAGGGCGAACGGCCCGTGCTGCCGGGCGACGGCACGGACACCAAGCATTTCGTGCATGTCTCGGACGTGGCTCGCGCCAATGTGGCGGCATTCCAGAGCGCGGCGACGGATGTGGCCGTGAATGTGTCGGGCCCCGCGCCCATCACCACCGGTGAATTGGTGCGCCTGGTGCTGGACTACTGCAAGAGCGACCTGCAACCCGAGATCAAGCCAGACCCGCCGGGCACGGTGCGGCTGACCTCGGGCGGCGCGTTCCATATTCCACATGATCTGGCCGGACAGCACATCGGCTGGCAACCCAAGGTAGGCATGGCGGAAGGGGTAGCCCGTCTGCTGGCCTGGCGCGAGGCGCAAGCCGCTTGAGCCATCACACTTAAAAAAATAGATAACGAGGAGACAACCATGTTCTTGATACCCAAGGCGGCTGCGTGTGCTGTGCTGACCATGACCGGCTTGTGCGCCGCAATGCCGGCGTGGGCCTGGCCCGATCATCCGATCGAATTGATCGTTGGGTTCGCGCCTGGCGGCGGCACGGACCTGACCGCGCGTTCCCTGGCGGTATTCCTGGAAAAGGAGCTGGGAACGACGGTGGTGGTGCAAAACAAGCCGGGCGCATCAAGCGCAATCGCCTTGTCGTATGTGGCGCGCGCCAAGCCCGATGGCTACACGCTGGCCATGACCAACATGCCCGGGCTGGTGTCGCTGCCCATTGAACGCAAGGCGGGTTTTACCCCGGACGACTTCACCTACCTGGCCAATCTGGTGCGGGACCCCAGCGCGTTCAGCGTCGCCAGCAATAGCCCCTATCAGACCTTGGACGCCTTGATCGCCGCCGCGAAGGAAAAGCCCGGCACGATCAGCTACGGGTCCACGGGGGTTGGCACGGACGATCATCTGGCGCTGGTGCTGTTCCAGTCGCTTACCGGCACCCGCTTGAACCACGTCCCCTACAACGGCGCCGGGCCATTGCGCAGCGCCGTGCTGGGCGGGCATACCGTCATCGGCGGCTTGAACCTGGGCGAAGTCATGCCCTATCACGGCAAGAACATGCGGGTGTTGGCGCAGGCCAGCGACAAGCGGTCTGCGCTGGGCCCCGATGTGCCTACCTTCAAGGAGCTGGGCGTGGATCTGGTGTTTGCGTCGGAGCGTGGGATCGTCGCACCGAAGGGCCTGCCGCCCGAGGTGGCCGACACGTTGCGCAAGGCGCTGGGCAAGGTTGCCGCGAATCCGGATTTTCAAACCCAGATGAAGCAGCAATTCACTGAAATGGACTATGTCGACGGGCCGCAATGGCAAGCGCGGCTGAAGGGCGATGATGCGCGCCTGCGGCAGATCTGGGCGCGCACGCCGTGGGTCGAATAGACGGATAGATCGACCGCCTGGCAAGGACGGGGCAAGCGGCGGGCGCCGCATGTCCTGTCCATGCGTTTGATCGCAGGCGGCTTATTCCAGCGGCAAGGTCAGCACACCCTGCGGGGCGGGGCGCATCATCACGCGGCGATACCAGGCGGACAGCGCCGGCGTGTCGGGCCGTTCGATCGGCAGCGCCAGCCAGCGATGCGCCGAGCTGACCAGTGCGATGTCGCCAATCGTCAGATGGCGCCCGGCGATGAACTCGCGGCCTTGCAAGGCCTGGTCCAGAATCAACGCACGCGCGTTGGAGCGCTTGATGGAGTTCTCGATCGCGGCTTTGTCGCGCTTGTCTTCCGGCGTGCGGATCAGGCCCAGGAACGCCGGACCCATCGCGCCTTGCCATTCCGTCGTTTGCCAATCCATCCAGCGGTCGGCGTCCGCGCGCATGCACGTGTCTTCGGGCCACAAGGTCCCCACGCCGTAACGCGCGGCCAGGTAACGGACGATGGCGTTGGATTCCCACAGTACGAAGCCGCCGTCATCGATGACCGGCACCGTGCGGTTGGGATTCAGCTTGGCGAATTCAGGCGTGTCGACCACGCCGAACGGGCCGCCTGCCTGGGTAAAGGTGTGCGGTAGAGCTAGCTCGCGCACGGCCAGCATCACTTTCTGTACGTTGACGGAAGTCAGGCGTCCCCAGATCTTCAGCATATCCAGTCCTTGAGTAGTGTCAGACGGGCGGCAATTGCCGCCGCGAAAAGCCGCTGTCGCGCGAAAAGCGCGTCCAGTTGAAAGCGGGCCCGGGGTCGGTCTTGCGGCCCGGGGCGATATGTTCGTGGCCCCAGGCCGCAGCCAGGGGGTAGCGCGTGCGCAGCACCGGCGTCAACTTGCGCAAGGCCAGGTATTGCTCGTCGGCGTAGGGCAGCGTGTCGGTGCCTTCCAGTTCAATGCCGATGGAGAAATCGTTGCAGCGTTCGCGTGTGCCAAAGCGGGACACGCCCGCGTGCCAGGCGCGTTGGTCGGTGGAGACGAACTGGATGATGCGCCCGTCGCGGCGGATGAAGAAGTGGGCCGATACACGCAAGCCGCGCAGGCGTTCCAGCCAGGGGTGCGAGGAGTAGTCCAGGGTATTGAGGAATAGTCCGGCAACCTCGGGGCCGCCGAACTGGCCGGGCGGCAGGCTGATGTTGTGCAGCACCAAGAGCGAGACCTGCGCGCCAGCGGGGCGCGCGTCGCGGTTGGGCGAGGGCAGGAGGGTGATGCCGGGGGCTGGCGCCAGCCAGCCATGTCGATCCAGAAGCAGAGCCATGGGAGAGAACATGCGTGGTGAATCCAACAGGCATTATGCCGTGGTCGCCGCCGCCTCCCAAATCTGGAGTGGGGGCTTACTTTTTGCCTAACGCAGCGTGTTCGGTGCTGCACCAGGTCAGGCCGTTTTGCAGCACGGCTTCAGAGCGCGGCAGGTGGATGCCGCAATGCGCACAGCGCACCATGGACTCGGGCGCGGCCGGCTTGGGCGCGGCCGGGGGGGGATTGCGGCGGGCGGGCTTTTGCTCGTCAGCCTGCCTTGCCGCCGCCATGCGCGCGGCGATGCGGGCCACGAACAGCACCGCGATGATCAGAACCACCCAAAACAGCAACTTGCCCACGTCAGCCTCGATGCAAAATCATTTCAAGCACGAACCGGCTACCGGTGTAAGCCAGAATCAGGAAACCAAAGCCCGTCAACGTCCAGCGCAGGGCCACGCGGCCGCGCCAGCCCCACACGTGGCGGCCCACCAGCAGCACGCCGAATGTCAGCCAGGACAGCAGGGTGAAGACGGTCTTGTGGTCAAACGGCAGAATCTTGCCGGTCAGTTTCATGGATGCCACCGAGCCCGAGCCCACGGCCAGGGTCAGCACCACGAAACCGATCCAGATAATACGGAACAGCAGCTGTTCCTGCACCAGCAGGGGCGGCTGGGAGTCCAGCACGCGGCCGATGATGCTGCGTTCAGTGGGTGCGTCCAGGGGGCGGTGCAGATGGCGGTCCAGCAGGGCCATCATCATGGCGTGCAGGGCGGCGATGGTGATCAGGCCATAGGCGGCCAGGGCGATCAGCAGGTGGACGCGCAGCCAGGCGTCGTCGGCATGGGGCACGAACTGTCCCTGTGGGAACACGGCGGCCAGGGCGCTGGCGATGGCGGCGGCCGGCAACAGCAGCAATTGCAGGCCGTCAATGCGCACCAACAGGCTTTCCAGCCAGAACACCACCATGCCCAGCCAGATGGCCGCTGACAGGGCAAGTGCCCACCCAATGAACAGATGCTGGGCGCCCAGCATCGCTTGTTGCAGGCCGATTCCATGGAGAACCAGGGCCCCCAGCAGGCACAGACGGGCGATTTTGCCCGTCTTTTCCACTTCCCCGGCGCCGGCCAGTCGGATCCAAAGTGACCCCCCTAGCACTGCGTACGCCAAGGCAGCCGCTGTGTGAAATACAATGCCTAGTGACATAGAAACCGTTGTCTGGATGGGGCCTTGGGGTGCATGTCACCCGAAAGCGCAGAATCCGCGCCTGCGGCCACCGTTCAATCAACTAGTTTAAGCGGAAACGCCTCTCATGCTCGATAACCTAACTACACGCCTGTCGCGCGTCGTCAAGACGCTGCGCGGCGAAGCCCGCCTGACCGAGGCCAACACCCAGGAGATGCTGCGCGAAGTGCGCATGGCCCTGCTGGAGGCCGACGTGGCGCTGCCCGTCGTCCGCGAATTCGTTACCCGTGTGAAGGACAAGGCGCTGGGCGAAGAAGTCGCCGGCAGCCTCAGCCCGGGCCAGGCCCTGGTGGGCGTCGTCCACAAGGAACTGACCGCCTTGATGGGCGGCGACCTGGGCGCCGACGCCAATGAACTGTCGCTGGCCGTGCAGCCGCCCGCCGTCATCCTGATGGCCGGCCTGCAAGGCGCCGGCAAAACCACCACTACCGGCAAGCTGGCCCGCTGGCTGTCCGAAGGCCAGCACACGCAGCACGGCCGCAAGACCGGCAAGAAGAAAGTGCTGGTGGTGTCCGCCGACGTCTACCGTCCGGCCGCTATCGACCAGTTGAAGAGCGTCGCGGCACAGGTCGGCGTGGATTTCCTGCCGTCCGACCCCAGCCAGAAGCCTGAAGACATCGCGCGCGGCGCGGTGGACCATGCGCGCCGCCATCACTACGACGTGCTGATCCTGGACACGGCGGGCCGTCTGGGCATCGACGAAGCCATGATGCGCGAAATCCGCGCGCTGCATGACTTGGTCAAACCGGTTGAAACGCTGTTCGTCGTGGACGCCATGCAGGGCCAGGACGCGGTCAACACCGCGCGCGCCTTTGCCGATGCGCTGCCCCTGACCGGCGTGGTGCTGACCAAGCTGGACGGCGACGCCCGAGGCGGCGCGGCCCTGTCGGTGCGCCATGTCACGGGCAAGCCGCTGAAGTTTGTCGGCGTGTCGGAAAAGCTGGACGGCCTGGAGCCTTTCTATCCCGACCGCATGGCGCAGCGCGTGCTGGGCATGGGCGATATCGTTTCGCTCGTTGAACAGGCGCAAAAGAACATCGACATCGCCGAAGCCCAGAAGTTGGCGGCGAAGATCAAGTCGGGCAACAAGTTCGACCTGAACGATTTCCGCGACCAGCTCGGCCAGGTGAAGAAATTGGGCGACATGGGTTCGCTGCTTGAAAAACTGCCGGCTCAGTTCCAGCAGGCCGCAGGCCAGCTGCAAGGCGGCCAGGCTGAAAAGCAGCTGCGTCGCACGGAAGGCATCCTGAACTCCATGACGGCCGCCGAACGCGCCAAGCCGGAACTGATCAAGGCCTCGCGCAAGCGCCGCATCGCCACGGGCTCTGGCGTACCGGTGCAAGAGGTCAATCGCCTGCTGGCCCAGTTTGAACAGATGCAGGGCATGATGAAGCAGATGAAGAAGGGCGGCATGGCGAAGATGATGCGCGCCATGGGCGGCATGAAGGGCCTTGGCCGCTTCGGCATGAAGTAAACGCCAGGAGGGGCGCACGCAGCGTGCGCTTCCTGCCCCGGCAGTACACAAAAAAATGGCCAGACGTTGCGTCTGGCCAAGCAATCGCGGCAGGCAGGGGGCGCCTCGCCGCGACACAAGCCGGAAAACGCATGTGTGTTCTCCGGGTTGTTGGATTGCGTCGCGGCTTACGCCAGGGGCGGAATGCGTAGCACCTGGCCCGGGTAGATCTTGTCGGGGCTGGTCAGCATCGGCTTGTTGGCTTCGAAGATCAGCGTGTTCTTGCCACCCTGGCCCTTGCCGTACTGTGCTTCGGCGATCTTCCACAGGTTGTCGCCCTTTTGCACCGTGTACATCTTGGCTTCGGGCGTGGCCTGTTTCACTTTCAACTGATTGTCCACCGCGGCCACGCCGACGGTGTTGCCCAGCGCCAGGGAGATCTTCTCGGCCGCTTCGGTGCTCAGGGCTTCTCCCGCCACCGTGACCTTGTCGCCGTCCACCGTGATTTGCAGGCCGTCCGCGTTCAGGCCGTGCTTATCCAGCTCTTTCTTCAATTCGTCCGCCGTCGCGGCCTTGGCCTCGCTGGCGCCGAAGAGCTTTTCTCCAACGTCCTTGATGAAATTGAGCAGACCCATAGTGTTTCCTTTATCTATGTTGCGGTGAGAAAACGAGAAGTGCCTTCAGGGCGCGCGGCCCACAAGCATCTTGCGCACGATCCCGACGATCAAGGTAAGCACGGCGCCACCGACGCCGCCGCCCACCACGTCACCGGCGATTGCTGAAAGATCCAGCCCGGTATTGCCTGCTGTTGCCGCTGCTCCCGCGCCGGCGGTGATCATGGGCGCCAGCCACGATCCGCCTGCCAAGCCTCCTATGGCGCCCGCGATGGTGTTGCCAAGCGGGCCCAGGTTGAACTGCTGGAGCATTTTCCCCAGTCCATTGCCGCCGGCTGCGCCAGCGACAAGCTGGATGAGAAGATTGATGATGACCGCGGTGTTCATGATGCCTCCTTGCCCCGTGGGGCGATGTGCAACGCTAGAACAACAACACGACAACGTAACAACACCAGCAGCAACGATTATGACTCGCGGAATTGCCGCCAGACGAGGGGTTAACGTGTAACAGGTTGCTAGCCTGATGGCAGACTACGCAAGAATGCTCGTCAGTTTGCAGGGAGCGTAGGGCGGTAAGTGCAAACCCCCTCGGACGCATGGTGCCATGCATCAAAACCTGACAAAAACGCATAAGCAAAGGGCCGCTAATGTAGCGGCCCTTTGCTTGTGCTGGAGTGTTTGCGGCGCAATGAATGCGGGAAACACCCCATGCGGAAAACCATGCGAAGCCGGTCAGCCTCCGCCGACTGCCACCACGATCTCGATCTGATCGCCGTCTTGCAGGGCCGTCTGTTCGTGTTGGCTCTTGGGCACGATCTCGCCATTGCGTTCCACGGCCACGCGCTTGCCGGCGTAACCCAGCGTTTGCAGCAGTTCGATGACGGTGGTGTCCAGCGGGAACTCCCGCGCGTCGCCATTCAGGGTGATGTGCATGTCAGGTCTCCTCACTGTTTTGCGTAGGCATCCGTGGCGGCGATCAAGCGCGCCAAGGTGCCGGGTTCATCAAACGCATGGCCCGCGTCGGGCACCAGATGGAAATCAGCTTCCGGCCAGGCGCGATGCAGGTCCCACGCCGTGCGTGCAGGCGTGCAGACATCGTATCGGCCCTGGATGATGGTGCCGGGAATGCCGCGCAGCTTGTGGGCGTCGCGGATCAGTTGACCCTCTTCCATGAAGCCGGCGTTCACGAAGTAGTGGTTCTCGATGCGGGCAAAGGCCAGCGCGGCGCGGTCGGCCGCATGGCTTTGCTGATGGCGCGGGCTGGGCAGCAGGGTGATGGTGCTGTCTTCCCACTTGCTCCAGGCCTTGGCGGCACGCAATTGCTCGGCCGGGTCATCGCCCGTCAGGCGCTTGTGATACGCCGCCACCAGGTCACCGCGCTCGGCTTCGGGGATAGGCGCCAGATAGTCTTCCCAACGGTCAGGAAACAGCCACGACGCGCCTTCCTGATAGAACCACTGGATTTCCGCACGGCGCAGGCCGAAGATGCCGCGCAGTACCAATTCACTGGCATGCGAAGGATGCGTTTCCGCATAGGCCAGCGCCAAAGTCGAACCCCATGACCCGCCGAACACCAACCACTTGTCCACGCCCATGATCTCGGTGCGCAGGCGTTCGATGTCGGACACCAGGTGCCAGGTCGTGTTGTTGTCCAGGCTGGCGTGCGGCTTGGATCGGCCGCAACCGCGCTGATCGAACAGCAGCACGTTGTAGCGTTGCGGATCGAACAACTGGCGATGGACGGGCGAACAACCGCTGCCGGGGCCGCCATGCAGGAACACGGCGGGCTTGCCGTTCGGATTGCCCGACATTTCCCAATAGATCTGGTGGCCGTCTTCGGTTTCCAGGATGCCGTGGCGGTAGGGTTCGATTGGCGGATAGAGCATTAGGCGACTCGCTTGAAGATCAGGTCCCAGACGCCGTGGCCCAGGCGCAGGCCGCGTGTCTCGAATTTGGTCAGGGGGCGGTAATCGGGGCGGGGGGCATAGCCTTCCACCGTGTTGGCCAGCAGCGGTTCGCCGCTAAGCACTTCCAGCATCTGCACCGCGTAGTCTTCCCAGTCGGTGGCGCAATGGATGTAGCCGCCGGGGGCGATGCGGCTGGCCAGCAGCGACACGAATGCCGGCTGTAGCAGGCGGCGCTTGTGATGGCGCTTCTTGGGCCACGGGTCCGGGAAGTACACATGCACGCCGGCCAGCGAATCCGGGGCGATCATGTCGCGCACGACTTCAACGGCGTCATGCTGGATGATGCGCAGGTTCGGGATGCTGGAATCTTCAATGCGGCGCAGCAACGAGCCCACGCCGGCGTTGAACACTTCCACGCCCAGGAAGTTGTCGCCTGGGCGGGCCAGCGCGATCTTCTCGGTGGTCTCGCCCATGCCGAAGCCAATTTCCAGCACCGTCGGCGCCTGGCGGCCGAACGCGGTGGCGGGGTCCAGGCGGCGGGCGGAATACGGAATGGACCATTGGTCCATCAGGCGTTCCAGCGCGGCCAGCTGGCCCTGGGTGATGTGGCCGCGGCGATGCACGAAGCTGCGGATGTGCGTGGCGCCCGGGCTGTTCGGGGCATGGGCGGTACTGGCCAGCGCAGCCTGGGTTTCCGGGGAAACGGGGGCGTGCGCAGCGGCGTGCGCGGCGGCCGGCGCGGCGGAATCGGCGGTCGTGTCGGGGGTGTTCACAGGGGGCGTCGCGGGCTTGTCCGCGGGGTTGTTCGTATTCATAGCCCCGAATTGTAGTGGGTGGTTTGCCGGGGGGTAGTCGCCTGGATGGACTAAATAGGGGACATATTTAAAAGAACAGGCAGGGATGACGGGCCGAGCGCCCGAAAATCCCCACTGGATTCTGAAAGAAGGCGCGCTATAATCGCTGGCTCTGCCCCGGCCTTGCGCTGCGGCACGACACCCGAGCGGGTGTAGTTCAATGGTAGAACGGCAGCTTCCCAAGCTTCATACGAGGGTTCGATTCCCTTCACCCGCTCCACGCCCATTTTCCACAGTGGTCTGCCAAAGGCTCTGGAGTTCTCCAAGTCCTTGATTCCAGGGAAGTTTTCCCGGACTGGAGGTTCTACAGACGTCTCCCGAGATCCACTGAAATCCGGTCCAAACATGTAGATTTTCATGTAGAACAATCGGGCAAGCGCCCGGATCGGATTGTTGGTGGGCCTGCGTGCGGGTGCCGGGCACGATGCATTCAACCTGAACTCTCAGGAGTTGGATGACATGGCACTCACTGATCTGGCTGTCCGGCAGGCCAAAGCTGCGAACAAGAAGCGCAGCCTGGCCGATGGCGAAGGCCTCTTCCTGTTTATCCCTGCCAAGGGCAAGAAGGCCTGGCACTTTCGCTACAACCATGCGGGCAAGCCCCATCATATTTCTCTGGGCACCTACCCCGCGCTCTCCTTGCGCGATGCCCGCATCCGGCGTGAGGAGGCGCGCGCCCAACTTGCCAGGGGCCTGAACCCGCGCGCCGAGCGCACGAAGAAGCGCCATGCGGCGGTCGTCGCCGGCGAGCAGACCTTCATGGCGGTGTACGAACAGTGGCATGGCCACCGCAAGCTCTCCCTGGAGGAAGGTCGCCAAACCAGCCTGGGGCAGATCACCCGCGTCTTCAAGAAAGACGTGTTTCCCGTGCTGCGTCACTTGGCGATGCACGAGGTCACCCAGGCGCACCTGCTGCAGATCATTGCCGGCGTCGAGAAGCGCGGTTCGTTGTCGGTGGCCGAGAAACTGCGGACCTGGTTCGAGCAGCTTTTTCGTTATGCCAAGGTCGTCGTCCCCAGCATGACCGAGAACCCGGCCATCGACCTGGACGCGGTAGCCCTGCCGCTGCCGCCGGCCGATCCCAACCCGTACCTGCGCATGCCCGAACTGCCGGAGATGTTGCAAAGGCTGCGCAAGTACCGGGGCAGGCTCAAGACCCAACTCGGCGTGCGTCTGCTGATGCTGACAGGGGTGCGTACCGGCGAACTGCGTCACGCCACACCGGATCAGTTCGACCTGGATCGGCGCCTGTGGCTGATTCCGGTGGTCCGGCTTAAACAGCGCAAGCAGCTCAAGCGCAAGAAGCGCCAGCGCCTGGTCGAAATCCCGCCGTACATCGTGCCGCTGTCGGTCCAGGCGCTGGAGATCGTGCGCCACCTGATGGCCGACTTCAAGCCGGCTCAGGTCTATCTTCTTCCGGGCGAGAGGGACATCAAAATGCCCGTGAGCGAGAACACCTTGAATACTGCACTCAAGCGCCTGGGCTATGAGGGCCTGCTGACCGGACATGGGATTCGCCACACCCTCTCGACCGCGCTCAATGAGCTCGGCTATCCCGCCAAGTGGGTCGATGCCGAGCTCTCGCATGCGGATCCCGACAAGACCAGCGCGACCTACAACCACGCCGAGTACGTCGAGCAGCGCCGTATCATGATGCAAGACTGGGCCGACCGTCTCGACCTCTTCGAGCAGAACCAAGTCGAGGCTGCCAGCACGCACCTGACCATCACGCTGCAAGGCCTGCCGACCATCCCCGGGCAAGCGGCGGCCAACCCGCCCGTGGTCAACCCGGCCGCGCCCACCCTGGTGGTGGCCCCCGCCGCAGCGGGCACGCCCGCGGTGTCGCCGGGAACGCAGCGGCTTTCCGCGGTGACAATGCCCGAGTACGCGATGCCCAATCCCTCGGACCTGCAACGCGAGCGCAACGAGTTGCTGGAGCTATTCGAGGCGCCGCACAACCTGCGCGTCGTGGACTACGCCAAGCTGGTGGGCAAATCCAGGCGCTGGATCAGCTACGAGATCCAGGCGCGCAACGTGCTCGCACTGAGTGTGGGGCACCGGGGCCTGCGGATCCCTGATTGGCAACTGGACCCCTTGAAGCGCCGCCTTGTGCAGTCTGTACTGACGCGCACGAACCCCGGCATCGATAGCTGGCAGGTCTACCACGCCCTGACGCGGCCGCACGCGCAGCTCAATGGTGCGTCGCCCGTTGAGGCCGTCATGGCAAGCAACCTCGAGCGGGTCACGGCCCTGGTGTGCGAGGCGGTCGAAGAATCGCTATGGCCCGCGTTACGCGTCGCGTAGCCGAGCGCACGTTAGCCTTGACTCAGGTACGCATCGCCTGGCCCCGGCGCGCCAGGCGATCGACCGCCGCCACCGTTTCCGAACTGGGCTGCAGCAGGTAGGTCGTCACGGCGTGGGAGTCGCCCGCCAGCGGACGCACGGCGATGTTCGGCGCCCGCAGCCAGGCGATGCGCGATCGCACGCCGACGCCGATGCCATAGCCTGCCGCGACCAACACGGCCATCAGCTCATAGGACTGCACGCACGCGGACGTCGGTCGCGGGCCGTGCGTCTTGAACGCCGCGTCGACCAGCGCGCTGACCGGCTCGCAGGCCGGCGACTGCCAATGAATCAGCGGATAGCGAGCGGCTTCCTCAAGGGGAACGGCGTCGAACGCCTGCAGAGGCGACTGCGTCGGCATCGCGACGGCCAACTCGTCGCGCCATAGCGGTCGCGCCCGCAGGTCGCAGCCGGGCGCGCTCGTCACAGCCAGGCCGCCGTGGTAGCGGCCGTCTTGCAGTCCGCGCAACTGCTCGGCCAGACCGACCTCGTGCAGATGGATCGGCGTCTGGGGCTCCTCTGCGCGCTGGCACGCCATCAGCCTCGACAGGCGGGGCGAGATGGCGCCAAACGACACCGAGATGCTGAGCGAAGGGTCGGTACGAGCACGCATGGATGGCTTTCCCGGCGTCGGTGATTATTCCGCTGAAATCGTACTATGAGTTAAATTTAACGTGGTTTAATTAAGGCTATTGAATCACGCTTTTGTTGATGCAAAAGCGTTCGGTTCAGCGGGGAAGGCCCCCCGGTCGCACAACCTACGAAGCGTCTCCCGGGAGAGCCTTCGGCGCCGCCGTACGCGAAGTGCGGATACAGCAGGGCCTGGCCCAGGAAACGTTGGCCCATCACGCTGGTATCGAACGCTCCCACATGGGGAAAATCGAAAGGGGTGAGCATGTCCCTACCCTGATCCTTATCCTAAGAATCGCCAAAGCCCTCAATTGCAGTGCTGCCGAGCTCGTGGCCGCCACGGAAGCCAGTTTGCAAAACGAGTAAAGACGATTCGCGGCTTTGATCCCCCACGCCGCACGGTTTATAAATCGATTGAATTCTCCGCGCTTTCCATGACACGTTCGATAAAGCCTCCCAACTGCGGACTGGACGCTGTCTCGGGCGTCAGCAAATAGGTCGTCAGGGCCGACCCCTCCACGGCCAGCGGCCGAGCGACGACTTCAGGGTGCTTGCAGACTGCGATGTGGGATGTGGTGGCAAAGCCCAAGCCATACCCCGCGGCAACCAGCGTCAACATCATGTCGGTCGAGGTGACATGTTCCGCGACCATGGGCTCCACGTCGGACATCCGGAGAATGCGCTGGACCTGGCGGGCACACCCCACACAGACTTCGGGGTGACATAGGACGAGCGGGTAGCGAAGGAGCTCCTCTAAGGGGATTTCCTTGTGCGACAGCAAGGGATGACGCGTGGGGACTGCTACCACCAACGGGTCGAACCAGACCGGCTGCGCGATGATGGCATCGCCCACGTCGGCCGAGCGGGAAAAGCCGGCGTCGAACGTGTCATCGCGCAAGCCGCGTAACTGCACCGCCAGTGGGACCTCAACCAATCGCACTTCGACCTCGGGTTCTTCTTCCCTGCACCGGGCAAGAATGGAGGCAAGGCGTGGCTGGGCGACGCCATCGGACAATGCGATGCGCAACGTGCTGCGATATCCCGACGCTGCAGCCTTGACACTTTTCTTGGCGTGATCGAGCGCCATGAACACCCGTCGAACTTCACCGAGGAATACCTGGCCAGGATGCGTGAGATGGGTCCCCCGCCGGTCGCGCTTGAACAGCAGGATACCGAGATCCTCTTCCAGTTCTTTGATGGTTCGGGAGAGCGGCGAAGGCTCGATGTGCAGTCGCTCGGCGGCACGAGAAAAATGCAGCTCCTCGGCCACGACCATGAAGCATCTCAAGTGCCGCAGATCCATGTGACCTCCCATGCCTAAGCGTTGCGGGGGCGTGCGAATCGCCGCCAGGGAATTGCGGGGCGATTCGCGCGCGGCGGCCAAAACGGAACCTGAGACATGCACGAGACTCGTGCAGAAGCGCAATAGGAAGCGAACTCGTGAACCCGACCGGGCAAGTATAGAGAGACTTGTTCGTCGTGCTAATACCGCGTGATGTCCCAATGCGGGCTTAGCCGGGTAATGCGTCGATGTTTCATGACGGTTATATGAAGAAAGCTCTGGTGCAATAAGACCCGTGAATTGGTCGGGTCATGCATTGGGTGGGTCGAGCGGTCTACTTCTCCCGAACTTATTCCATCAGGCTGACACCGAACTATGCGATCGTTTCCAGGTGTAAAAGGCAACGGCTGGAGAGGACGGTATGCGTTTGGACTCTGAATCAATGCACGCCGTCTGCGATATTGAAAGGGCCCTGCTTGAAGAAGGTGATGGTTGTACGAATCATGATGCGAGGATGGGGTTCCAGCCGCGCTGATCGCTCCCGATCTATGGATGGTCCGTCTGGATGGTTTGGATCGAGGGGCGCGCCACAACTGCGTCCAGACCGGGTTCGGCCTTCGAGCCTGCGAGCGCTAGCGACTCGGCAGCGACACCACGGCTGGCGCTGGGGCAGCACGTCTGGTCTGCTACTCGCGATAGGCGACCGAGCCCCTATTGATATGCGCGCCGGGTGGGTGCGCGACGCACGTAAGTACCCGGCCCGTTGCTCTGTGAGGGGCCTCTCCGTAAATGTTCGGGAGGAAAGGCCAGTTGAAGGGCGAATTTCGGAGCATTCGGTGCAAGACCGCCCGAATCCTCCCGAGTTTTATCCATCAAGCTGACACGCTAAGTTGCGATCATCTTCGGGTGTTATTGGCACCGACCCGGAGATAAGAACATGGCCGCAGGGAACCTCGAAAAGAAGCACCTGCGCCTGCGGCCGCAGCAGGGCTTCACGCTCATTGAGATCATGGTGGTGCTGGTCATCATGGGCGTGCTCGCGGCGTTGGTTGTGCCTAACCTGATGGAGCGCCCAGACCAGGCGCGCGCCACGGCGGCGCGCCAGGATGTCGGTTCCATCATGCAAGCGCTCAAGCTCTACCGCCTCGATAACGGCGAGTATCCGAGCGCTGCTCAAGGGTTGCGCGCGCTTGTGGAGAAGCCCACGGCGGGAAGGGTGTCCCCGAACTGGCGCAACTATCTGGAGCGGCTGCCCAACGACCCCTGGGGCCGGCCATACCAATACCTCAACCCCGGCACCAACGGCGAGATCGACGTGTTCTCGCTCGGCGCCGATGGCGAGCCGGGCGGAGAGAAAGCGAACGCCGACATCGGTTCGTGGCAGTTGTAGGCGACCTCATGAGTGAAATCAAGGGGCAGCCCGCGGGCCTGTATCGACGACATCGCACACAAACAAGCGACGCGCAGCAGGGTATGGCTGTCGTCGCCGTACTGCTGGTTGTTGCGGTTATCGCAGTGCTTGCATCGGCGCTGCTCGGTAGGCAGACGACGGCTATTCGCGGTGTCCAGACGGAGCAGACCCACGCGCAAGCACGCTGGCTGCTTCGCGGCGAGATCAGTCGCGCACAAGTCGTATTGCGCTCGGAGGCAATACGCGAACCAGCTACCCGACTTGATGGGCTATGGAGCCGTCCTGTGAATGGACTGGTCCTTGGGGAGGTTGAGGGAGGTCCTGCGCGCGCCTTTACCGAGATCATTGACGAGCAATCCAAGTTCAATCTGCGCAACCTGGTTAACTACGGTCGGATCGATCCGGCCGAGAGCGCTGCGTTCCTACGGCTCTGTGCGCTGGTTGGCGTACCGCCGGATCAAGCAGGCCGTATCGCTCGCCGAGTGGCGGTGAGCCTGGTCGAAGCGGATCGACAGTCACCCCCGCCGACTGCGTCCACCGAAGCCAAGGCGGCACAGGAAGCTGCACAGGAACTCGGCCTCGCGGGTATGCCCGCCCGCGAGCTAGCCCCACGCCTTCGAACGGTCGAAGACCTGCTTGCCGTATCAGGAGTCGATGCCACCAGCGTGGCACGCCTGCGTCCATATGTCACGGTGTTGCCACGACGAACTTGGATCAATGCGAACACAGCCCGTGCCGAGGTTTTGGCTGCCTGGGTGCCGGGGCTGTCGCTTGATCGTGCTGGCGCCATGCTCCGGGCGCGCGACAACGGCCAGTGGTTCATCAACCGTGGAGATTTCGTAAACCGGCTGCAAATGCCCGGGGTCAACCCGAGCAGCATTCGCATCGGTATAACGAGCCAGTGGTTTCGCGTCTCTACCGCATTGCAGACCCCGCGCACAACAATCTTAATGCAGGCGCTGCTGCATGACGACAAGGAAGCTCTCCCTCAGGTGATGTGGCTGCGGGAGGGCGCCTGACATGGTGCGCGTAGACCTTCTACGGCTGATGCTGCCGCCCGCGCGATATATGGAAACGGCGCCCGTGCGATGTGCGTTTCGGATGCCGCAGGGCGCGTGGCAAAGCGATGCGTTTGAGACTCTTGCAGCGCTTTCCGCTCGCTACCAACCCAAGCGTGTCGAGGTCTGCCCGCACCCGGGGGATATGTCGATGACCGAGATCGACTTGCCCCCCTTGCCCGCCAAGCGCCAGCGCGTCGCCGTGCTAGGTGCTGTCGAACTGCTGGCCCTTGCGCCTCCTAAGAGCCTGGCGGTGGGATTCGGTGTGCGCAACGCTGCGGGTTCCGTGCCGGTGGCCTGGATGAGCGCCAGCGTCCTGGCGACGAGTCTGCGGGACCTGCAGCAGCACGGCCTGCCTGTGCACGCGGTGTATCCACCGCCTGCCTTCCTCCCCAATCCGGAGGAGGCGTCCTGGCCCGAACGCACGGCGGGTGCGATCCTCATCGATGACTGGGCTGTCGTACGAACCAAGGTTGACGGAGGGTTCTTGCAGCCGGTTCCCGCTGGTCACACCGAGCTTGCACAGGTCAATGCAAGGCTGCAGCCACTCTTGCCCGATTCCTCGCAACTGCACTGGTTGGACGTCGGCGGACCAGTCGATGCAGATTCCGGTCAAGCGCCCACGCCCTGGACTGGAGGCGGGTGGAACTGGACGATACCTACTGGCATCACGTCCACGCACGGCGCGGAGCATCGCTGGTTGGGCCCGGCCTTGGGCTGGGCTGCCACAGCTGCGGCGGTGTGGCTAGTGGGTCTCAACCTCTACGCTTCGCAGGTCGCTGCCCAAGGACAGGCGTTGACGCGACAGATGTCGACACAGGTGAAGGCCGCGTTTCCCGAAGTGTCGGTGGTCCTCAATCCGCTTCAACAAGCACGCCAGCTACGCGACGCGCGACGCGCAGGCGCTGTCAGCGTCGATGCAGCGGACTTCGGCGCGCTCACACGCGCTGCCGCGGCGCTGCTGACGCAAGCCGAGGGACAGGTCCAGCGCCTGGACTTTCGCGATGGTCAACTAACTGTTCGATGGCGCGAGGGGGCCGCGCCCAATGCGGAGGAGCTGAAGTCCATCGAGGGACGGGCCCATGAGCGTGGCCTCGCGGTGCACGCCGAGGATGGCGGCCTGCGCCTGAACGTCGCTGCCGAACAAGAGGGCGATGCGTCCACACCGTCCGCTACGGCGGCAGCAGACCCCCCAGCTTCGGGAGCGACGCCATGAGCAGCTGGCTGAACGCGCTTCGCACGCGGCGTCAGATAAGCCGCGCTCCGCGTCCCCCAGCGGCTTGGCATGCATGGGGCCGCCGCCTTCGCGCGCGCCTACAGCCGAGTCTTGATCAGGTGCGGAGCCGTTGGCGCGGCCTGTCGCGGCGCGAGCGCCAACAGGTCTTGTTGATGGTTGCGGTCGTGACTGGCGCAATCCTCTGGCTTTTGTTCACCAAGCCGGCTTTGGAGACCCTAGAGCACTGGGACAACGAGTTGCCGCGCCTTCGCTCGCAAGCTGCCGCGTTGCAGGACGTGCTGGCCGATGTCAGCAGCCCTGCTGCGGCTCCCGCCGACTCACCCTTGAAACCGGCCGAGCGCGTGCGGGTGAGCCTGGATGGCGCGGGGCTGGCCGGCGCATATCAACTACGCGAGGCCGGCCCCGCCCTACAGATCGAATTTGAACGCTCCACCGACGTGTCGCGGGTGATGGCCTGGCTGCTCAGCGCGCCGACACCCCTGGGGATGACGGTGCAGCAAGTCACGCTGCAACGCTCGGACGACAGTGGCTCGTCGGGCCAGAAGAGCAACGCCCGAGCTGCGGTAACGGTGGTGGCGCAACGACAACCAGGGAACGGGTCATGATGCGAGACACCGCGGGTCAGGTGGGAAGGCGCTGTGCGCTAGTGTACGTTCTGGCCCTGGCGGGATGCGCCACAACGGCCCCGGAGGAACCGCTGTTCCGGGACGGAACCTACGTCCCAAGTTCAGGAGCTGCTGCTGAGTCACCGGCCCAGACGCGGCCAGTCGCGCCGCCACCCGCCCCTGGGACGCCGACCGCGTCCGGCGGCGAGGGGCGCGTGGTGCGCCCAGTGGGACAAAGCCGCGCTTCAACAACAGGGACTAGGGCGGCCCGTCGGCCTATCGCTGGTGCCGAAGACAAGTCGGTACTGAACTTCGTCGATGCGGATATCCAGGCGGTGATCTCGGCGTTATCCCGATTCCTGGGCCGCAACTTCCTGATGGATCCGCGCGTCAAGGGTCAGATCACCCTCGTGTCCGATGGTGAGATCCCCTCGGATACGGCCTACGACATGCTGGTGTCGGCTTTGCGCATGCGCGGCTTCACCATCGTGGATGTCGGTAACGTCAGCCGCGTCGTCCCGGTGGCCGACGCCAAGGTGCAAGGCGGCGACGTCAATGCCACCGCGCCGGGCGGTGGCATTGCGACGCGCACGTTTCGGCTGGCCTATGAGAACGCCGAGGCGCTGGTCGCTGTGCTCAAGCCGATGATCGCGCCGGAGAACAGCATTGCCGCCTACGCGGCGAACAACACGCTGGTGATCACCGACTACGTCGACAATCTCGAACGAATCGCGCGCATTGTTGAAAGCATCGATACACCGACTTCGCTCGACACCGCCGTGGTCAAGGTCTACAACGGCGTGGCGGTCGATATCGCAGGGCTCGCCAACGAACTGCTCCAAGGCAACGGAAACGATACCCGGCGGGACATCGCGGTGCTGGCCGACCCGCGCTCGAACAGCGTGATCATCCGCTCCAGCAGCCCGGCGCGCACAGCGCTGGCGCGAGACCTAATCGTCCAGCTCGACAACTCGCAGGACGATCCTGGGAATCTTCACGTCGTGTACCTGCGCAACGCCCAGGCGACGTACTTGTCCGGTGTACTCCGAGGGCTGCTGACCGGTGACTCGGGAAGCACCGCACTGGGTAGCGGCGACAGCGCCCGGGCCGCGCTTGGGGCGGGTGGGATGTCGGGTGGCGTTGGGGCGACCGGTGGAACGAGCAGCCAAGCGAGAACGGGTACCTCCTCATCATCGAGCACGAATTCGATCGGTACGACGGGTAGCAGCACTGGCGGCAGCACGCGCTTTGGCGCTGCCGGCGGCGGCACTGGCGCCAACAGCGCGCAGGCAGGGATCCCCGGGAGCCCGGATACGGGTACCGCGTTCTCGGCCAACGGCGTGACGGTTCAGGCCGACGCTACTACCAACACGCTCATCATCGCCGCACCCGAGCCCATGTATCGCAGCGTGCGTCGAGTCATCGATCTGCTCGACCAACGGCGTGCGCAAGTGCTGGTCGAAAGCCTGATCGTGGAGGTCACCGAAGAGGATGCTTCGCAGCTTGGCATTCAATGGATGCGGAACAACGGCCGCTTCATCGGCGGTACCAACCTTGGCGGTGGCGCTGGTCTGAACGTCAATGCGAACAACTCGATCGATCTGTTGCCCCCGGGGCTCAATCTGGGCATTGTCGATGGCACCGTGAATCTGCCAGGGGTCGGCGAGATTCTCAATCTCAACTTGTTGGCACGTGCCCTGCAAACCAAGGGCGGCGCCAACATCCTGTCGACGCCGAACATCATGACGCTCGACAACGAAGAGGCATCCATCATCGTCGGCAAGACGGTGCCTTTCGTATCCGGGCAGTACATCACGCCGGGCGGCGGTGGCTCGGACAATCCCTTCCAGACCGTGCAACGCGAAGACATTGGTCTGCAGCTCAAAATAAGGCCGCAGATCTCCGAAGGCGGAACCGTCAAGCTCGATATCTACCAGGAAGTGTCGAGCATCGACGAACAGAACTCCGGGGTTGCGGGCATCGTGACCAACAAACGGGCGCTCGATACCAGCGTGCTGCTCGATGACGGGCAGATCATGGTGTTAGGCGGGCTGTTGGAGGACAGCGTCACCAACGGCTCGGATTCGGTCCCCGTGCTCGGGTCGATTCCATTCCTTGGCAATCTGTTTCGCTATGACCGGCGACAGCGTGTGAAGACGAACCTGATGGTCTTCCTGCGTCCCTATGTGATCCGTGACGCCAATGCCGGGCGAGGTCTGACACAGGACCGCTACAACTTCATGCGCAACGCGCAAAGCCGGATGCAGCCACGCAAGCATCCACTGCTGCCCGACATGGCTGCTCCCATCCTGCCGCCCGCTGACGTACCCGTGGCGGGCCGAAAACCCGAAGTGGACCTCCGGCCGGAGGAGTGGAGCAAAACGCGTGAGCAACAGGCACCCGCTACGCAGTCCTCCAGCGAAGTGCGCGAACGGCCAGCGGAGAGCGAGCCGCACGAACCCGAAATGCGGTCTCGGTTGCCATCCAACGTCGGCGTCACCGGCGATCCGGCAGTGCTCTATTCAGCACCCGAGAACAATAAGAGCGTATTGCAGGTGGCTGATGTCTCCGAGGAGGATGACGCCGTGCGCGTGGCCAAGCGCGTGCGAATCAGTGGAATGCCCGCCTATATCGTGACCGGCCCGGGCGGCACCGGCTACGCCGTGCGGGTCGACTTGCCGCGAGACGCGAAGTCCGTCGATACCGCGACGGGTGTACTGCGCGAACTGGGCTACCACCCGGAAATAGTGGTCACTCCATGAACGCGGTCCAGCCCGTACGGCTCGCCCTGTACCGTGCCTCAGTAGGGGCACGACGGGCAACATCCGTCGCGCGGTTCGAGCCCACCCCCAGCCGATGCCTGATCGCTGTGGCCGACGCTGCCCACTGCGCACTCGATATGAAGGTCGCCGCCGGGATAGCAAGCCTTGAACACTATGCCGGGTTCCTGCGTGTGTTGTACCGCCTGCACCGGGACATCGACGCACTCTACGCCAATCGAGTGCTTCGCATCGCGCTGCCGGACTTGCAGGAATGGCGTCGCCTGCCCGCGATCGCCAATCAACTGAGCGCCCTGCGATGCGCGCTGCCCGCGCCCGGGACGGGGCTGATGGACGTTGAGCAAGCCTGGACCACTGCATTGGGATGGTTGTTCGTGGGCGAGGCCGCCAATCTCTACGCGATTGCGCTGCATCGACTGACCTGCAGGCGAGGATTGAACGGCAGCTTCGGCAACCGTTACCCGAACAAGACCTCGGAAGTGGCCATGCAACGCTGGCGCGCGCTCAATGGGGCATTGGACACCCTGACGATGCTGCCCACCGAGGAGGAAGAAGTCATCATCGGGGCGGAGCATGCCGTCAGGCAACTGAACCACTATGTGAGGCTGGAGTCCCCATGAGCGCCGTGCTGCAGCCGACTCCCGTCTTGCCGCATGCCTGGGCGCGTGCGCAGCGCGTCGCCGTGCGCAGGGAAGGCGACGTCATGGAACTCGCGTTCAGTGCACGCACGCCAGGCTGGGCCGTCGCCGAAGCGCAGCGTCAGACCGGCATCCATAGCTGGCACGAAGTGTCGGAAGAGGACATGGATGCGCTACTGTCCGCCAGCTACGCGGAGACGGGTAGCGCTGCCGCCGTGGTCGGCGCGGCCGAGTCAGAAGTGGATCTTGAACGCCTGATGCAGGACATGCCAGAGGTCAAAGACCTGCTCGACGCGTCGGACGATGCTCCTGTCATTCGCATGATCAACGCGCTGCTCGCCCAGGCAGCGCGAGATGGTGCCAGCGACGTGCATTTCGAGGCGTTCGAGACACATTCGGTCGTGCGATACCGCGTGGACGGCACGCTGCGCGACGTGGTCTCGCCGCGCCAGGCACTGCACGCCGCGCTGATCTCACGTATCAAGATCATGGCGCAGCTCGACATCGCCGAGAAGCGTATCCCACAGGACGGGCGAATTACCCTGCGCGTGGGCGGACGTCCCATCGATGTGCGGGTGTCCACCGTACCCACGGTGCACGGCGAGCGCGCCGTACTGCGCCTGCTGGAGAAGGACGCCGGCCGACTACAACTGCAGCGCCTGGGTCTTGCGCCCGACACCCTCGCGGAACTCACGCGATTGATCCGACAGCCGCATGGCATCGTACTTGTGACCGGGCCGACCGGCAGCGGCAAGACCACCACGCTCTACGCCGCGCTCGGCGAACTTGACCGTAGCGTGAGCAACATCCTCTCCGTGGAAGACCCTGTCGAGTACGACTTACCGGGTGTCAACCAGATTCCGGTGCATACCAAGATCGGCATGACGTTCGGGGCTGCGTTGCGCGCCGCGCTGCGGCAGGATCCGGACAACATCATGATCGGCGAGATACGCGATCTGGAAACCGCGCAAATCGCGGTTCAGTCGTCGCTGACCGGGCACGGGGTGCTCGCCTCGCTGCATACCAACGATTCGATCTCCGCGGTCACGCGCATGACCGACATGGGGATCGAACCCTTCCTGCTGTCGTCATCGCTCTTGGGCGTGCTCGCTCAGCGGCTGGTGCGACGCCTGTGCCCGGAATGTAAGCGCGCCGAGCAGGAGCCCGACGGCAGTACCCGTTGGGTCCCTGTGGGCTGCGCGCACTGCAACCAATCAGGCTTCAAGGGACGTACTGGCATTCACGAACTCTTCGTGATCGACGACGAGATTCGTCGAATCATCCATGACGGCGGCAACGAGCACGCCATGCGCGAGGCGGCGCGCCGCCGCGGCATGCGCACCATGCGCGAAGACGGGCAGCGGTGGGTCGCGGCAGGGATCAGTACCTCCGACGAAATCCTGCGCGTCACGCGCGACGACGGCTAGGAGGACAAACGATGCCGCGATTCCAGTTTGAAGCCGCCAATGCAACGGGCCAGATACAGGCCGGTGTGATGGAAGCCGATTCGTCACGAGCAGTGCGGCTGCAACTGCGCGAACGTGGGTTGACCGCCCTGGATGTAAACGAGACCGCATCAGGAGGCGGCCTCTCTTGGCTCGGTCCCAAGCTCAGTGCGGCGGACCTGTGCTGGGCCACGCGAGAGCTGGCGAGTCTTCTAGAGGCTCGGCTCCCGTTGGAATCGGCCCTGATGGCCACCATCGAACAGGCGGAGAAAAAGGTGGTGGCCGAGGCGCTGACAGACGTGTGCAACCACGTCCGCGGCGGCATGCGCTTCGCCCATGCATTGGCCGAGCGCCCCCGCGACTTCCCTTCGATCTATCGCGCATTGGTGAGCGCCGGAGAGGATTCTGGCGATTTGGCGCGTGTGATGGAGCGGCTGGCCGACTACCTGGAGGGCCGTGACAACTTGCGCAGCAAGATGCTCACGGCATTCATCTACCCCGCAGTCGTAGCCTTTGTCTCCGTGTGCATCGTGATCTTCCTGCTTGGGTACGTCGTGCCCCAAGTGGTGAGTGCCTTCTCCCAGGCGCGTCAGGAGCTACCCACGATCACGCAGGTCATGCTGTCCGCAAGCAGCTATGTTCGCGAGTGGGGATGGCTCACCACCGTTGTCCTGGTGGGCGCCTTCGCGCTCTGGCGTTGGTCGCTTCGCGACGACGGTGTGCGCCTGCGTTGGCACACGTCTCTGCTCAGCGTGCCGATGATAGGCAAGTACGTGTTGGGCGTGAACACTGCGCGCTTCGCGTCGACGCTCTCCATCTTGATGGACGCCGGTGTGCCGTTACTTCGTGCGCTCGATGCTGCACGCCAGACGATGGGTAACGACCGGCTCAAGCGCTGCGTGGCCGATACCACCGCGCGCGTCAGGGAAGGGGCGCCACTCGCACCCGCACTGCGGGTGCAGAAGGTGTTTCCCTCGAACCTGATCCACCTGGTAGCCAGTGGTGAGAAAACAGGCGCGCTCGCCCCGATGCTCGATCGCGCTGCGGCCAACCTATCACGCGATCTTGAGCGCCGCGCTACGCGACTGACCGCGTTGCTAGAACCTTTGATGATCCTTGGCATGGGCGGTGTGGTGATGTTGATCGTGCTGGCCGTGTTGCTGCCGATCATGGAAATCAATCAGATGGTGCAGTGATGGACGACAGACCTGACTCCACGAATCCAGGACCTGCCCAGGTCCCTTTCCCCCGTCTCTTGGCGATGGGGGGCGCTGCACGTAGCGCTCGCGAAGTTGCTCAAAGACGCGTCATGGACACGTTCTCCCGTGCGTTATTCGCATGTTCGGGAGGATCGGTCATCGAGTCCTGGTCCGTGGAGCTTGACGAGGATGCCCGAAGCATGTTCGCGATCGAAGTGCCTGCCGTCGATTCGAGGCCAAAAATCAATGGCTTGCGCGCGCTTTGCAATGTCGTGTTGAGTGCATTTCGACCAGTTTGGTCGATGGTTCGACTGCGCTGTAAGTGCATGAAAACTCGGGAGAATTTTGGATCGTGTTGGGGTTTCTTGTTCAACAGGATGTCACCGCGAGTCTTCAAACTTAACTCGTCGCCAAAGCAATGGCGGCATGTCGACCCAAAGGGTGACGGGGCGTGGTGCATGAGTTCCGGATGTGGCGCCCACAAGTCTGGTCAGTTCGTTTTCGATGTCTCAATCTCTCAGATCTACTTTAGGAGTATTCGATGAAATCCGTATTCAAACTCAAGGCGCTGTCCGCGATCTTTGCGGTCGGCATGATGGCGGTAGCCGGTGCGGCGTCAGCTCAAGTGGTCGGAGGCGGCGCCACGCTGCCCGAAGATCTCTACAACGACGACATCCTGGTGCGCGCGCCGTTGCCCGGCTTCAACACCTACATCGGTGTGGGCAGCGGCGGCGGCAAAACGGCGTTCTTCAACAACGACGCCACCCAGTTCGGCCTGGCCGCCGGAATCACCGTGGACTATGCCGGCAGCGACTCGCTGGTGACCGCGGCTGAAGAAGATGCCTACAACGCACACCCCACGCTCGGCGCCGCGAGCTTCGGTGCCCTGATCCAGGTGCCGACGGTTCTGACCTCGGTGACGGTGCCCTACAACATCACGGGACGCACCGCGGTGAACCTGCCGAGCACCGAACTGGCCCGAATCTTCGCTGACCCAACCGTCGTTCGCTGGAACCAGATCCCCGGCTTCGAGAGCGAGCCGGCCACTCGCCTGATCAAGGTGATCTACCGTTCCGAGAGCAGCGGCACCAGCGAGATCTTCTTGCGTCACCTGAACGCCGTGAGCCCAAGTCTGGTAACAGGCGTCAGCAGCACCTTCGCGTCCATCGTCAATGTCAGCAATACCGGCAAGTACATCCCCGCCGCCGGCAGCGATGGCGTCGTGGCAGCCCTGGCGGCGAACCCCGATTCGATCACCTACGTCAGCCCGGACAAGGTGGCGTTCGGCGATCCGACCCAAGTCGTGGCCATCAGCCGCACGATCGGCGGCGTTCCGCAGAATCTGCTGCCGACTGCGGTCAACGTCACGAACGCACTGACGGGCATCAATCCTCCCACAGGTGCGGCTGCTCTTCAGGCGCGGAACTGGGGCATCGGCTTCGTTGCGAGTGGCACGAGCCCCATCGCCAATCCTTCGCAGGGCTATCCGATTGTTGGCGCGACCAACTTGATCTTGAGCCAATGCTACGCCAATGCGACCGACTCGAATCGCGTTCGTCAGTTCTTGACGCAGCATTACGCCGCCGGCTCCACGGTCAACGACGCGAAGATTGCCGAGCATTCGTTCATCAAGCTGCCCGAGAACTGGAGGAGCGCCGTGTTCAACGCGTTCTTCGATACCGCCAGCGCCCAGCGGGTCGGCAATCCGGATGTCTGCACCGGCAGCGGTCGCCCGAGCTGATGCGCACATCTAGGATATGAATCGCTCTGGCGGTGTGTAGCACCGCCGGTTCACTTCAGATCCGCTTCCAGGCCGGATAGGTGCCCAAGCACCTATCCGGCTTTTGGGGTTTCGATCGGGGCTGAATTTAGCCTCGCGCCTTCCGCAGTAAGTAACAGGGCCGTATTTAAACCAGTTGCCTACGTCTGCTCATTCTAGATTTTTGGTGATCCAACGATGAACCAACCACGTCCGCGCACTCCTAACTCCTCTTCTGATACTGTGCGCCGTCTGCGCTTACTGCCGCTCGTCGAAGCGCTGACTCTAGCTGTGTTGGGGACATCAACTGTGCCGTCCCACGCGCAATCGCCAGTAAGTGGAGCGTGGTTTGCGGCGCCGCAAAGCGGAAGCGCCGGTCGCGTTGCTCGCCCGCACGCGAGGCCCGAGTCCGGGATTGAGGCAGCGACTCTCAGACAGCAACAAGCCGCCCGGCAAAAGCTACAGCAATCGGTTGCGAATCTGGAGAGAACGGCGTCCGCCATTGCCGCTCAGCAAGCAGCGCAACGCGCGGCTCGAGATGCGGCCAGTATTGCATCCAGCGACGTGCCGGACGGTCTGGTGCGAGGTGGGCTATGGGACCGCGATGCCAATGGCGATTTGCTGGCATGGACAGGTGCCGAACGTGCTGTGCAGCAGGTCGACGGCCACGAGACCACGGTGAGCATCAAGCAGACCGAGAGTAAGGCCATTCTGAACTGGGATTCGTTCAACGTTGGCCGCAACACAACGGTCGATTTTCAACAGCAATCCAGTGATTCCGTACTGAATCGCGTTGTCGGCGCCGACGTTCGACCCAGCCAGATTCAGGGCGCCATCAAAGGCGATGGCACGGTGATGGTCGTTAATCAGAATGGTGTCATCTTCACGGGAACCAGCCAGGTCAACGTGCGAAATCTGGTTGTCGCGGCCGGCAACATCACGGACCCGCAGTTCCGCAACAGCGGCCTATACAACGGCACCAATCCTACCTTCACCGATGCAACCGGCAAAGTCAGCATTGAGGCTGGTGCGGTGATCCAGACAGCACAACCGGCAAGTTCCACTACCGGCGGCGGCTACGTACTGCTACTGGGTAAGGAGGTGGAAAACAGGGGCACACTATCGGCCCCCACGGGACAAGTGACGTTGGCTGCCGGTGACAACTTCGTCATCAGGAAGGGGTACGGTACCGAGGGCAACCAGACATCGACTACGCGCGGCAACGAGGTAACCGCCGGTGGCGGTGGAACTGTCATCAACAAGGGATTGATTCAGGCGCCCACGGGCGACGTTACGCTCACCGGGACCGACGTGGTGCAGGAAGGCGTGGTGTTGGCGACGACCTCGTTAGACGTTCGCGGGACGATACACCTTAACGCCACCGGTGCCGGTGGTAGAGTGGTTCTCGGTAAGGACGCCGTTACGGCCGTCCTGCTGGAAGACACCGACGCCACGGCGTTGGACGGTCAGCGGGACAGCCTGCTGGCACCTGTCGTCGATAACACCGACAACGGCATCGTCCCCGCCGACCCCTATCGGCGCGACCTGTCGCTGATTGAGATCAAGAGTGGGAGCACAGTAGATTTCGAGTCTGGCTCGCTGACGTTGGCTACAGGCGGTCAGATCGGCGTAGACGCAGGATCGCGCGCCTTGGTACGCGACGGCGCTGCGCTTGACGTTTCTGGTGCGATCGGTGTCAAAGTTGCGATGGAGGATAACAACCTCGCGATTAACGTGCAGGGCAACGAGCAGCGCGATAGCCCCGGCAACCGCGATAGTGGTGGCCTGAACAGCAGCGATATTTGGGTAGATCGCCGCTCGTTGATTTACGTACCTGCCGGCACTAACGGGGCGGAGAACGATCGTTGGTACACGGCGGGCGGCTTACTTGAAGTGAGCGGGTATCTAGCCACCAGCGGCCACAGCGTAGGTGAATGGATGGCCCAGGGAGGGACGGTACGCTTCACGGGTAATGAGGTCGTCACGCAGGCCGACTCGCAGATCAATCTTTCGGGTGGCACGCTGGATGTGCAAAGTGGGTACATCCGGCAATCGTGGCTTCGAGGAAGCGACGGTCGTTTGTACGAGGTCTCCAACGCCCCTGGAGACCTGCTCTATACCGGGCTGTACCGAGGCTATGAGACCACCAGCGCGCGCTGGGGGAACACCGAGTACTACTACAGTCCCCTCATCGGCCCCGCGCGTCGCTACGAACCCGGCTATACGGTAGGCCGAGACGCTGGCGTACTCGTGATAGGCACGCGCAATGCGGTGGTGGAAGGCGACATCGTGGGCGAGACGTTCCAGGGGGATCGTCAAACGCGGCCACCGCAGGCAGTGCTGGATGGTTACTACCAGTCGCAGGACGCGGTGTCGCGGGGTGCCCAGTTGGTGGTTGGCAGCTATACACCGTACTACGTCAAGGACAGCGGCACGCTGCAATACCGCCTTACGGCCGATGGGAGCACGATCCAGGACGTGATTCTCGGCACTACGGACGACAAGATCGCGGCCGGATTGGATTTCGGCACGGAACTGCCGGAAGATCGCCAGGACACGCTTTACCTCGACACGGAGCAGTTGAACGGCTTCGGATTGGGGACGGTCAGGATCGCGGCGCGCGGCGGCATCGCGGTGGACGGTGATCTTGTCGTTAACCCTGCGGGAGAGATCACGCTTTACGGTCCACAGGTCGAAGTCAATGCCAACTTGACAAGCCATGGTGGCCTCATTCGGTTAGGCAACGTGCTAAATCAGGTCAGCAGCAATGCCCGGATCGAAGACACAACTCTTACCGGGACCGCCGGCTCTACAGCATCCGTCAAAGTGGCTGACGGCGCGGCGATCGACGTGAGCGGACTATGGAGCAACTTGCTTCTGGACCCGGAGAACCTCGCCAATCTGCCTTATCAGGACGGCGGGAGCGTGTCGATTCGCAGCAGCGGTGACGTAATCCTAAGTCGGCAAAGCTTGATAGACGTTTCGTCTGGTGCCGCCGTGCTATATGACGGCAGCTTTCAAGGCGGTCGTGGCGGCAACATCACGCTTGCGGCCAATGCCAACAGCTCTTCAAGTAGTGGCGTGTTTTCGCTGCATGGTGACCTCCGCGGTTATGGTGTAGCGGGCGGCGGGACGTTGGACTTGCAGGCCGGCAGCATCCTGATCGGCTCGGAAACGGAGGATGAAGAGGCTGGGTCCCTGCAGATAGCAGGTAACTTCTTTGACAAAGGTTTCTCCAATTACCGAGTCACCGGCAACCGAGGTGTAGACGTAGCTGAGGGTACACAAGTCGACGTGCTCATGCCGGTATATCGTCTTGGTCCAGACGCGCAGTCTCTTGAGACCGGCCAGATGCCGCCGTTAGCCTTGGAGGTTTGGACACCGCCGTTGTACGGGGAGGATCCCGTCGCGGGTATGCTCACGCAGCGTAGCGGTGCGAGCCTCAGTCTGCAGGCAGGAACGCTTTTGTCGCCGCCGGAGGACCAAGCGAACATACAGGCGGTGATCGGACGTAACGCTGTCGTGCAAGTCGACCCGGGCCAGGCCATCGCGGTGCGCAGCATCGGCCAGTTGACTGTGGACGGAGCACTCTCCGCGCAGGGCGGAAGAATCGTCCTCGGATCAGTCTTCCCGGACACTACACCGGCTGATGCGGCGGGCCACGGCCGTTCTATCTGGATTGGAGAGCACGCCGTACTCGACGTAGCCGGTCGCGCGGTCACGGCAATTGATGAACTTGGCAATCGTTATGGCAGGGTGAGTGCAGGTGGAAACATCGTCATCGGTGGCGAATTCGACCCGGAAACCGGCGAGGCCGGGCGCCAGAGCGCCGCGACCGGGAACAATAACCCTGACAACCTGTTCGTAGTCATACGCGATGGGGCGCTACTCGACGCTTCGGGCTCCAGCGCTGTGTTGGACATACCGGGCCGAGGTGCGGTCGAGGTTGCCAGCGCCGGTGGCAGTATTACTTTGGCGTCGAGCAATGGGCTCTACCTAGATGGTCTGATGCGCGCGGCAGCGGGTGGCGCGGGCGCGGCCGGTGGCACTCTGACGGCCGTTCTGGAAGCGCCGCTCTATCGAAGCGAAGATGCCGGTGAACCGGTCCGCCAAGTACGTGAGTTGGTTGTGACTCAGAACAGCGCGGGAAGCGGCCTCGCATCAGGGATTGATGCCGAAGAGGCAGTTGGGTCGCTGGTGTACGGCCGTGGCCGCCTCGATGTCGCCCAAGTCAAGGGCGGCGGCTTCGATAACCTAGTGCTGGTTAGCAACGGACTGCTCAGCTTTGAGGGCGATGTTTCGCTCTCGCTGGGGCAGTCGTTGAGTCTGTATGCCGGCGCGATCGGGCTGTCGGATTCCGCTGCAGCAGACAGCCGCATCGAATTGGCGGCGCCGTACATCAGGTTGGCCGGTGCCGGTGCAACAGAATCGCTTCAGAACTACATTCGACCGACAGTGCGAGGCGGGGTCAGCAGCATATCCACGCAGGCGCCAGTGGGCAGCTTCCGCGCGGAGGCAGGCAAGTTGTTGGAAATGCGCGATGGGGTCGCCTTCGGTGCCCGCGGAGGCACGTCGGTAACTGAGGGCCTCGCAACGGCTGTCGACCGCCGTGGATTCGATGAAGTGGAACTGGTGAGCCAGGGCGATATGCGTTTCCTTGCTACGACCGTGATCGATGGCACTGTATTGAACACTCCGGGTGATCTGACCTTAGCGGCAGCGCAAATTTATCCGGCCACGGGAGCGAATGCGACGGTCTACGCGGGCTGGCGAGGTAGCAGCAGTGGAGATTTTGATCCTGAAAGGATACTGAAGCTCGGCCGCACGACCGATGAGAGCCCAGAGTTGCCATACTCGGTATTCGGCAGGCTGACGCTTGGAGCACGTACGATCGAGCAGGGGGCTATTCTGCGTGCGCCGTTAGGCGAATTGAACCTCGGCGTTCAGGCGACAAGCGGTACCACCCGGACAGTGAACTTACTAGCTGGAAGCCTGACCTCGGCCAGTGCAAACGGGCTGATCATGCCCTATGGAGGTACTAGCGACGGCGTGACATGGGAATACGATGGAGAGCAGGTCACGTTGCAGGGTGTGGGTACGTTGGCTATCGGCAGCGTTACGCTGACCGGACAAACCGTCGACGTAAACGAAGGTGCAATTATTGACCTGTCGGGCGGTGGCGAGTTGGCCGGCGCGGGATTCGTCTCGGGCCGTGGCGGTTCCACTGATGCACGCTATAACCCGCTGGTGCAGGTCGGCAGGCACGGCTTTAATCTGCCTGGGCTAGATACCAACCCGGTCTACGCGATTGTGCCAGGCGTGCAAGGGGGCCTCGCGCCTAGTGCCGCCAGCGAGGCCGGCGCAGTCGATCCAATACTCGGCCAGCAGATCACTATTGGCGCTGGCGTTCCGGGTCTGCCCGCTGGGACGTATACGCTGCTGCCTTCAACCTACGCCTTGCTGCCCGGGGCGTTCCGGGTGGAGATCAACGGTTTTTCTGGGCAGCGCGCAACGACCACCACGACGGCCCTGCGCAACGGCTCCTGGTCCACTTCCGGAGTGATGTCGATTGCCGGCACGGAGATCCGCGACAACCTAGCCGGTCAGGTGATCTTGACCGCGGCCGATACCCTGCGCACCTATTCCCAGTACAACGAAACGACATATGCCGATTTCGTCCGCGGGGATGCCGCCCGGCTGGGTGTACCGCGTGCGCAATTGGAGGCCGATGCCAAAACGCTACGGCTGCAATTGGTCGACCGCGACGTCGATAGTGACGAGATCAGCTTCCGATTCGACGGAATGGTACGTGGCGACGCTGCAGAGCACGGGTACGGCAGTACCCTCGCGGTGCTTGGGGACCGGATCGAAATTCTCGGTGACCGTGCCGAGCCGGACATGCAAGGTGGCGTGGCCGTGCGGGCATCGGACTTGAGCAAAGTCGATGTGAACCGCCTTGCGATCGGCGGCATGCCGCAAGCTATCTATGGCCAAGGTGGCAATTTGATCCGGTTTGACCGCGGGGGTGGACCGGCAAGGTCGATCATCATGCGCAGTGGTGCGGAGCTCGCCGCGCCCGAAGTGATGCTGATTGCGCAAGGAATCGGATCCAATAGTGGCACCATCGAAATCGAGCAAGGTTCGTCGATCAGAACTTTAGGCCAAGGCGCTGCCGCCTACGACTCAAGTGACGGATTTATCTACCAGCCTGGCGCAGCCAGTGTGCTTGCCGTGTCTAATGGCCGGTTGCAATGGCTAGCGGCACAATCGAGCGGCAGCGAACACGCCACACCGATCCGTATCGGCACATGCACGTCGGATGACTGCACAGGAACGACCCAGTTGTACTCCGAGGGCAGCATTGCCTTCGTCACCGACAACGATTTTGAACTCGACGATGCGGTGCGCTACGGGACCCGCCACCTAAGCCTGGGCGTCGGTGCTTTCAACATCGGTAGCGCCGAGGCTTTGGCTGCGGCATCTGCGCGCGGTTCGTTGACCGCGGGTCTGGTGTTGAACCAGCAGGTAATGGAACGCCTACTGCAAGGAGATACAAGCACAGGAGCACCAGCTCTCGAGACGCTGGAGCTGATCGCCGGCCAGTCGGTCAACTTCTTCGATACAGTAACGCTATCCACCCTCGATGCAAATGGAGTGTCCTTGTTGGACAATCTGATTCTGACCACACCGGCGATCTATGGCTATGGTGGGTCAGACGATGTGGCGCTGATCCAAACCGGCAACTTGATCTGGAATGGTTCTGGCGACACGCCCGGGGCCGTGGCATCGGGTGGTGCAGGGACCGGGACGGGCACTCTGGCAATCGAGGCCAAACGGATCGAGTTTGGCTATGGTGCAAATAGCCAACCCGATGGCGTAAGCACAGTGGATCGTTTAGCGCTGGGTTTTGCCAACGTCGGCCTGCGTGCCAGTGACCGGATCACAGCCAACCACAAGGGTTCGCTCTTGGTTTACCAGAGCCAGGGCGATTACGTGAGTGGGGAGGGCTATCAATACAGTGGCGGTAACCTCAGCCTCGTTACGCCGTTGCTCACCGGTGAAGCCGGTTCGGTCAATGCAATCACCGCTGGGGGCAGCATCACCACGATGGCCCCCGAAGCCGGGGCGACCGATTCGTCCGAGGTCGCTGATCTTGGGGCAGAGTTGTCGCTGACTGCAGGCCAAGGGCTGAGCCTGGACACCACCGTGGCGCTACCCAGCGGAAAACTAACGTTGAGCGCCGGCGGCGATGTATCGCTTGGGGCGCGCGCGCATCTGGATCTGTCCGGGCGTAGCATCGAGTTCTTCGACGATGAGGATGCCACCCAGTACAGTTGGGGCGGCGATGTAAAGCTGGACAGCAGGTCCGGCAACATCCGCCAAGCCTCGGGTTCGACCATCGACTTGTCGGCTGAGTACAACCAGGCGGGCCGGTTGACCGTCGTTGCGCTCAGCGAAGGTGCCGGATTGGTGGATCTGCAAGGGCAGGTTCTCGGCAGCGCAAGCGGGCACTACAACGCTGGCGGCACTCTCGTGCCCTATCTTGCCGGCGGGGTCGACATCTACGCCCAGCGCTTGGGGGAGACGGGTAGTCTGAGCGAGCAATTCGCCGCGCTCAACCAGCGTCTGAACGATGGCGAGGTGATTGGCCTGCGCAGCTTCCAGCTCAAGCAAGGTGACCTGACCATCGGCAGCGATCTCAAGGCAACGGAGGTCAATGTCTCCCTGGACAATGGCCGCCTCACCGTGGACGGCGTTATCGACGCGAGCGGAGAGCGGGTTGGCTCCATCCGCCTGGCGGGCCGGCAAGGCCTGACGTTGGCCGGCAGCGCGGTACTCGACGCCCATGGCTCCGTGCTGCGCGTGGACAGCTACGGTCAGATCATCGACAGCCCCAACCGCGCCATCGTCGAGCTGAACTCGGGAGATGGTCAACTGACACTGGCCGAGGGTGCGCGTATCGACCTGCGCCATGGGACTGAGGCCGAAGTCGGGACGGGCAAGGGCCAGCACGATGGCCGCGCCCGTGGCACGCTGGAACTGAACGCCCCGCGCCTGGGCGGCGCGACGTCGGGCGATATCGATATCGATGCCAGCGGCAGCGTGGACATTCAGGGCGCTCGGTCCATTGCCGTCAATGCCATGCAGCGCTACGACGATGCCGCCTACGGCACCGACGAGGCTGCCAGCGGCCGACCCTACCAGGTTATCGATCAGGCCTACTTGGATGCCAAGCACGCCGATAGCACGGACTTCATCAATGTGGCGCTGGCCAACAGCGATTTGCTGGGCAACAAGCTGGCGGGGCTGAACAACGCCACCTATCGGGATGCTTTCCACCTGCGCCCTGGGGTGGAGATCGTCAGCGCCACGTCCGATGGCGACATTATCGTGAGTGGCGATCTTGACCTGTCGGGTCACCGCTATGCGAGTCTGAATCCCCACACGCAGCGGACGTCAGTGTATGGCTCAGGCGAAGCGGGTGCACTGGCAATTCGTGCCGGTGGCGACTTATCTATTTTCGGGAGTGTCAACGACGGTTTTGCGCCACCGCCGGACACTCCGGACGATAACGGCTGGGTATTGACTCCGGGCGTGCAGGGTTATGGCGGAGACGTCATCGTGCCCGGCTCGGGAGTGGAGCTTGCCATGGGTACCCGATTCCCTGCTGGCAAGACACTGAACTACGCCGTACCACTTGCGGACATGACTTTGCCGGCGGGGACGGAGCTACCGATACAGGGTGTTCTGGCGTCAGACCTGACGGTGCAGTCAGGAACGGTGCTGCGCGCTGCCGTTCGTGATGCGTCCGGCACTATCCTGTACGCGGCAGGCACGGTCATGGACACCGCAGTGACACTGCCGGCTGGAACCCGCCTGGATGCCGGGTCGAGGCTACTGCAGGCGGTTCCATTGGCGGCGATGAGTTGGCCGGCGAACGTGGCGCTTCCTGTTACAGCAACGCTTGCTGCGAGCGTCGCGTTACCCGTGGGCGCCGTTATTCCTTCCATGACAGATGTCAAGCTGCCAGGCGATGCCGTGTCGGTGCCGCTGCGCACTGTGACTGGGGACCACATGGGACGCAACTGGGCGGTCGCGGCCATGCTGCCGGAGGGGTCCTTGTCGTGGAGCCTGCGGCTGGTGGCCGGCGCAGACACCGCCGCTGCCGATCCCCGGTTGACGCGGCCCGGAGCGAACGGCCGGCTTGTACTTGCTGATAGCCACTACAGTCTTTTCAACCAGCACGAGAGAATCGTCATCCCCGGTACGCCGGAACAGCCGGGAGGAGCTTGGTATTGGAATGAACTGGGTGAGCTGTTCGGATTTGAGCCAGGCACGCCAGTACCATCGGAATGGGAGTCGCTGTGCAGTGATGGTTTTTGCGATCGCGTCACCTACGTTTGGAACGAACAGGGTGAACTCTTTGGGTTCGTCCCAGGGACGCCCGTTCCGCCCGAGTGGGAGTCCCTGTGTGCCGATGGCTTCTGCGTTTCCTTGGGCGAACCAATTCCCGGCACGCCCGACCAAGTCGTCGTTGGCGATGTGACCAAAGTGATCCCCGTGGCGCAGAACTTCAGTGTGCTACGCACGGGGACCGGCGATCTTGATCTGATCGCCGGCGGCGATGTCGCCATGCAATCGCTATACGGTATCTACACGGCGGGGACCGCCACGGCGTCTCAGGCCGGGGGCGAGGCTGCTGCCTTTGATCGCGCGCGTGGCAAGGCTGCTGACGGTACGTACTTGAACACCAGTCGTAGTGCCGAACCGATCGAAGGAGAAGAAGGTACCGGCCCGATCTACGAATCGCTGGTAGACGGCGGCCCGAACAACACCTACGCGGCCTGGTACCCAGATGGCGGTGGCAACCTGCTGCTGCGTGCGGGCGGTAATCTAACTGGCGACCTGCTTGCGACCTACGAGCCGGGCAATCCCGGCGAGGATCTGAGGCCGCAGCGCGGTAGTGCAAACATTGGCAATTGGCTGTGGCGCCAAGCCAGTGGCGGCACAGTTGGTGTGGACCCTATCGCGACCAGTTGGTGGATCAACTTCGGCACCTATATCCGTGGCGCGCGCGTGACGAACACTACCTACAACTTGGGCAATGTGGACAGCGAAGCAGTAGCTGCCATACCGGAACTGGTGGGGTTTACTGGGATTGGCACTTTGGGGGGAGGTAACCTGTCTGTCGAGGTGGTCGGTAACGCAGGCCTGCTGTCTCGTCGCGGTGTGGCCTACAACAACGTGCCTCGTAGCGAAGGTTTGGTGCTTGCTATAGGGAGTAGCGGACGCGTCACGAGCGATGGCGATCTTCTACTCACGGGGGGGGGAGATCTGCGATTGCACGTCGGTGGGGACGTCAACGCCGGGCTGCAGGCGCGTGCTACCTCCAGCAGCGGCAGCCCCGACGCTGCTGCTGACGACTACCGATTGCAGAACCCAGATCTTAACGGCGTGCTGACGAATCTGCGCGGTGCCGTGCAGATGCAGGCAGGTGAGTTGGGTGGCATCGCCCTGACTCATTACCGCACCGCTATAAATCAATCCAATTCCAGCGAGGTGCGTGCCTACGATCCATATACGGCCACGCTCGGTACGCCTACGGGTGGCATCGTTTTGATGTTGGGCGATGCCACAGCTGCGCTGGCTACACGTGGCGACCTCGTTCTAGCCGGCAGCGGAGATCCGGGACGGGTGCGACTCCCGGATTCGTTGCCCTACACCTACGGCGAGACACCTTACCAATCGGGCGGCTACGGCTGGTTCTCGTTGTGGACCGAGAATACCGCCATTAATCTGATGTCAGGGGGGGGCGATCTTGCGCCTGTGGCCCAGTTGGATCTGAACTCAAATCTAAGCCCCTATCAGCGCGACTATGCCGCCACTGACGGCCGTCTGGTTTATCCGTCCCAGTTGAATGCATCGGCTGCATCGGGCAGTGTGTTCCTGCGAGGAGATCCGATGTCGTCCTTGATCCTGGCGCCCTCGATGAATGCCAAGCTGAGCGTCTTGGCGGGGGACTCAATCTATGCTGGAGGCTTTGCTATCACCCAGTCCGGGGCTGGCGTCGACGCCATACCTACACCGTTCCGGCCGGCCTTCGCCGCCAGCCAGTCCTCGAGCGGGGCGCTACAAGTAGATAACCTGTCGAATGAGGCGATCTTGCCGGATGTCACTATTGGCAGGTTTCCGATCTTCGCGTTCGGCGCAAATAATGCGGCCAATGCTACGCAGCGAACGCAAGCACCCGTGAGACTGTACGCGCGGGACGGCGACATCGTTGGTCTGGAAAGTGGCGGAATCCTAGAGTTCACGTTCGGCGGGCGGCTCGGCCAGACTTGGTACGAGGGCGCTGGTCCCGTGTGGATGCGGGCGGGGCGCGATATCGTCCGATCCGGGACAGTGCTTGGCCAACCGTCTGGAATTCCGGAGGAGATTAGACAGACCGCTTCAGGGAGCGGAAATGGCACCAGAACCGGCAACTTATTCGTTCACAACGACATCACCGACGTCTCCATCGTCGAAGCGGGTCGCGACATTCTCTATAGCGCGTTTGACATAGCAGGCCCCGGTACCTTGGAGATTACGGCTGGCCGCAATATCCTGATGGCTGGCCAGGTCGGTCAAACCCTACAGGGGCAGCCGATATACGGCGAGACGGCGGTGAATAGCATCGGGCCCATCCTTCCAGGTGACAGCCGTCCCGGAGCCAGTGTTGTCCTGCAGGCTGGTCTTGGTACCCACGGCGCCAACTACCAGGCCCTCATCGACCAGTATCTGACTTTGGCTAACCTCGCGGAGACGGGCACCCCCTTGGCCGATCAACCGGGCAAGGTTGCGAAGACCTACGAGAACGAGTTGGTCGAATGGCTGGGGGATCGCTATGGTTTTGAGGGATCGGCCGACGAGGCGCTTGCGTACTTCACGGGCTTGGCGTCCGAACAACAGCGCATCTTCGCACGACAGATCTATTTCGCCGAATTGCGAGAAGGCGGCCGCGAGTACAACGACCCGGACGGCCTGCGGCCCGGGAGCTACCTGCGCGGACGCAATGCCATTGCCACATTATTCCCGACCGCAGATGCGCAGGCCAACAAGATCGCCTACGAGGGCAGTGTTCTCTTATATGGAGGGGCCGGCATTCACACTGACCTTGGCGGTGACATCCAGGTCCTCACTCCAGGTGGCACCCAGACCTACGGTGTCGAGGGCGAAGCACCGCCCTCCACGGCGGGCTTGATTACGCGTGGGCAGGGCAACATTCAGCTTTACTCCTTCGACAGCATCCTGTTGGGCCAAAGCCGCATCATGACCACGTTCGGCGGCGACATACTGGCCTGGTCCGCGGAAGGCGATATCAACGCCGGTCGGGGCTCGAAGACCACTGTGGTCTATACCCCGCCCCGACGGGTCTATGACGATGTGGGCAATGTGGAAATCTCGCCGGACGTGCCCAGCACCGGTGCAGGTATCGCCACGCTTAACCCCATTCCCGAAGTGGAGCCTGGCGATGTCGACCTGATCGCCCCGCTAGGCACTATCGACGCCGGCGAGGCCGGTATTCGTGTTTCGGGCAACGTCAACATCGCGGCGCTTCACGTCGTCAATGCGGCGAACATTCAGGTGCAAGGCGAGGCCAGAGGAATTCCTGTGCTCGCGGCCGTCAATGTCGGTGCACTGACTTCCGCAAGCGCAGCGGCCTCATCTGCAACCCAAGCGGCAAGCGAAGTGGTGCGTCAGCAGCAAGCTGCGGCGCGCCAGAACCAGCCTTCGATGATCTCAGTACAGATACTTGGATTTGGCGACGAGGCTATATAGACAGCGGCCACATCTACCTCTCTCATGTATGTACATAAAGGAGCGATCATGAACATCAGAGACCTCGCGGGACCCGCCTTGATGGCATTGGCAACCATCGGTGTGCCGAACCCGTCGACGGCGCAGGTCGTAGGCGGCGGAGCTACGCTGCCGGAAGACCTCTACAACGACGACATCCTAGTCAGATCACCGTTGCCGGGATTTAGTGCCTATGTCGGTGTCGGTAGCGGTTTGGGCAAGGCCGCTTTCTTCAATAATGATCCCGTGCTACTCGACCCTACCGGGCTCGTCTTGAGCCCGGGTACCACGGTGGACTACGCCGGAAGCGACTCTTTGGTGACTGCGATTGAGGAGGATGCTTACAACGCCCACCCTACGTTCGGTGCCGCGAGCTACGGTGCCCTGATTCAGATTCCAACGGCGCTCACCTCAGTCGCAGTGCCCTACAACATCACGGGGTATTCAGCTGTGAATCTTACCAGCGCCCAACTGGCTTCGATCTTCGCTGACCCGATGGTCGTTCGCTGGAACCAGATTCCCGGCTTCGAGTTCCTGCCAGGCAACCGCCTGATCAAGGTGATCTACCGTTCTGAGGGCAGCGGCACCAGCGAGATCTTCCTGCGTCACCTGAACGCCGTGAATCCAGCCCTAGTAGCTGCGTTCCGTAACACATTCGCATCTGTGGTGAACGTGAGCAATACCAGTAAGTACATCGCTGCTACGGGTGACGACGGCGTCGTGGCGGCCCTGGCGGCGCACCCCGATTCCATCACCTACGTCAGCCCGGACAAGGTGGCGTTCAACGATCCGACCCAGGTCGTGGCGATCACCCGCACGATTGGCGGTGTGACTCAGAACCTGCTACCACCCGATGTCAACATTACGAACGCGCTGACGGACATCGATCCTCCCACGGGTGCGTCTGCTCTTCAGGCGCGGAACTGGGGCATCGGCTTTGTCGCTTCAGGCTCGAGTCCTCTAGCGAATCCCGTCCAGGGATATCCGATCGTGGGCGCGACCAACCTGATCTTCAGTCAGTGCTATGAGAGCCTGGTCGACGCAACCCGTATTCGCCAACTTCTGTCGCAGCACTATGCGCCCGGCTCAACCGTGAACGACGCGATGATCGCCGAGCATTCATTCTTCAAGTTGCCCGAGAACTGGAGGAGCGCGATTTTCAACGCGTTCTTCGGCAACGACAGCGTGCAGCGGATCGGCAATCCCGACGTTTGCACCGGCGTAGGTCGGCCGGCCTGACTGGCTCGACCGGAGGAAAACCAAAGGAGCTCGTGTATTGAAGGGCATCGCGGCACCAGCGGCTCGAATGGGCTCCAGTGCCAGCACGCGGCGCGCCGAGTATTTCGGCCGGGGCCACCGCGGAGGTAGTACATCTGCAAAAGGCGACGGCGGGCCAATACCGGCCATCGTTGATCTCGGTAAAGATCCTGGGCTTTGGCACCCAAGCCCTGTAGGGAATATTCGGCAACAAACTCTTCTCTATGACCAGGAGCAAATCATGAAACGCCTCAGTGTGTATCGACTCCTATTGGCGTCAGCGGCGGCGCTGGGTGCGCCAGCCGCGCTTACCCAACAAGTCATCGGCGGTGGTTCCACACTGCCCGCCGAATACTATGGCACCGCGGTAGGCAGCGGCATCTTGACCAACGTTCCTTTGCCGGGTTTCGCACCCTACGTCCCGGTCGGCTGTGGTGCAGGCCACCAAGCGTTCTTTAGCAACGACTCGATGTGGCTCGGACTGCCTGCTGGGACCACGGTGGACTATGCGGGTTGCGAATCGTCGGTTACCGCAGCCCAAGCGGCTGGATACGCAGCCAACAGTTTGTCCATATTCGGTCCGCTGATTCAAGTACCGGTGGCACTTACTACGGTTTCTGTGCCATTCAATGTGCCAGGTTTGACCTCGTTGAACCTGACCAGCCAGCAACTGGCCGATATATTCGCAGGCAACATCACGACCTGGAGTGCCGTCGGCGGCCCCAGCCAGCCAATCACCGTGGTCTATCGGCTCGACAGTAATGTCGCTACGGAGATGCTCACACGCCACCTCAATGCAGTCAACAGCGCCGCAATACCGTCGGTGAGCGGCACCTTCGCCTCTGTGGCGGACGTCAGTGGCCCGAATTACGTCGGTGCCTCTGGCAGCAATGCAGTGGTCTCTGCGGTGACCACAACGCCTTTCTCAATTGGCTACGTCAGCCCCGACTTCGTTGCCTCCGAGGATCCGACCAAAGTTGCAACCATCAATGGCTGGCTACCTTCCGCGGCGAGTCTACAGCTTGCACTGCAAGATGTCCCTATCCCGACCGGTGGAGCGCGGGCCAACCCCTTGGCTTGGGGCATCAACAATCCTGACCCGACCGCTGGTTATCCGATCGTCGCAACGACCAACTTGATTTTCAGCCAGTGCTACGCGAACCCCATCGACAACGCCAGAATCCGCTCCTTCTTTAACGCGCACTACACCGGCGGCAACGATCCCGTGACCGCGTATCCGCTTCCGAGCGTATGGAAGCAGGCGGTTTGGGATACTTTCTATGCCCTGGTGACTCCGCTGAGCATCGGCAATCCTGATGTTTGTAATGGCATTGGTCGCCCCAGTTAATCCCGTCTGGTCACGAGTAGTTGCTAGGCGAACAAAAACGGCTTCCCACCGGGTCTAGCAAGCGACGACAACGCTATTAGATGCGCACACCCGACGACGGATAGGAGTGGTCCGGGCTGCGATCTCTTTGACTTTCAATCAGGGTGAAGCAATGAAGACAATCCGGAAATTCCTATTAACGCTCTCGTGCGCGACGCTCGGTGCCACCAGTATGGCGTCTGCGCAGTCGATGGTCGGTGGCGGCGCATTGCCCCCTAAAGGCTGGTTCGATGAAGTGGGCGCAACCCTGCCAAGCCCGTGGAGCTATACCTTCGTCGGCAGTGCAGCGGGCAAGCGCGCTTTCATCGAGAACGAACCTTCGATCCATGGCCTGGTGGATGAGAACGACCCGGCCCGTAATCCTTGGCCGTCTACGCAGACGGTCCACTTCGCCGGCACGCAGATTCCGCTGACCCAGGCCGAACTCGCCCTTTATGCGCCCAACGAGATTCAGTGGGGTCCACTGATCCAGGTTCCGGTCGCACTCGTGCCGGTATTCCTGCCGTTCAACAGGCCGGGCGTGGGGGAGATGCAGCTCAGCGTGGCTCAGGTGTGCCGGATATTCTCCTATCAGCCAGGCTATCGCACTTGGGGACAGCTTTTCGGAACGGCGGACATTGCTCCGATCTCGATCGTTTACCGGCAGGAGTCGGCAGAGACGACGGCACTGCTCACGGAATATCTGGCTGAGCAGTGCGATGGCTATCTGCCTGCAGGATATGCTTTCACGAGGTCTCCGAACTTCGAGCAGGCCGTGCAGTCGGCACTGCCGGCCGACTCGGTAGGCATGCCGGTCTCCTGGGTGGCGACGCTTGGACCCGAGGCGCTGCTCGATGCGTTGGCGGCGGGATCGAACCACATGGCCTATGTGCGCGCAGACGAATGGCCCGATGACCAGCCTGATTTCAACCAGTTCGCATCGATCAGCGGTTATCTCGCCACGCCCGTCAATGTCACGTCGGCGCAGCCAGTGCCGCCGACGCTGCCGTCAGAACTGTCCGAGCCAGCGAACTGGGCGCCGTTGCATGACTTGTCCGCACCGGGGTACCAATTGTATGGGCGCGCGTACCTGCTGGTGAACCAATGCTACCTCGCGCCAGGGGTAGAGGGTGAAGTGAAGGAGTTCTTGCAGAAGCTGATCAATCCGGCCGGTCAGCTCCCGGACAATCTAGTTGCGCTTCCGGCCGCGTGGCGTGCGGCGATCACGAATGCCCTTCTGGACAGCGCGTCCGGATATGCTCTCGATATCGGGAATCCGGATGTGTGCACGGCCGGCGGCCGGCCGTAGCGTCCTGTTGATGTGGCGAGCGTGCGGGCGTCCGACGCGCTGCCCGGCAAGGCTGCAGCCATCCACTCAGTTCAGCGGAACGACCCGTCGGTATTGCATCGCTGGGCCAGTGCTTGGGCGCACGCCAAGAACGACCTCGAGGCCCGACGCCGGGGTCCTGGCTTGGCCGGCCGCTGGTAGCCGGCGCCAGCCCTGCTCGGGCTCCCACGCGCGTACTTCGAACGACGCAATGCCTTCCAGCACCGCAACACGATCGGCGGGCTGTGGCGCGGGGAATGGATAGCCGCTCACCGCTGGGCCGGCCGCGCGATAGAGCGTGCCGGACTGGAGCCACCATTGCACGCGCTGCCAACGCCCCGGCGCGGCCGGCGCAGCGCGCACGAGCTCGATCAGAAACGACGCTTGGCTTGAACGACGGACCTCCATGCCCATCGGCAATAGCGCGATCGGCAATGGTGGCCTGACACCACCGGGCGTCTGGGCGGTTGTACCTTCCTCATCTTGGGGCGCCACATCAAGGGCCGCGGACGGTAGCTCGACAGTGGTGCGCCACGTCAGGTCCCGTTCGATCTGCTGCAGCGTGCGCATCAGACGCGCGGTTTCCTCGGTGCGCACCTGCAGTTGGGTGTTGGCGCGGCTCATGCTGTCCAGGCCTCGCCAGGCGAGGATGCTGATGACCGCCATGATTACGATGGCGATCATGACCTCGATGAGGGTGAAACCCGATTGGCTGCGCTGTTCTCCGAGCCGGTTCGTCCTCTTCATCGACGCCGCTCCAGGAGCCGTGATTGGAGACTGGCGAGACGCTGGTCGCTGTTGCGACCCAGATAGACGTCGACCGAGACCGAACGTACCCCCTGCTGAGAAGGGCCAATCTGCACGCGGCACACGAACGGCTGATCGGCCTGCGGACACGGGATCTGCTGCAGGCCGGCCGACGGCAGCGTACCGATCTGCAGTTCGGCCAGGCTGCTTTCCGCTGAGAGCATCGCAAGTGACCGCTGCTCAAGAAGTCCCTGATTGGTCGCCGTCTGGCTAGTGAGTCGAACGAACGCCGCCAGCGCAATGCTGATGATGGCAAGCGCGATCAACACTTCGATGAGGGTGAAGCCCGCTTGGCGCTGCGGCCTTGAACGTCGATGGGAGGTGGGGTGTACGTACATGCGTCATTGCACCTGGAAGCCGCCGGTGGCGTCGCGCACGACAGTGACCTTGTATGGGCCGCTGCGCAGTTCCAAGTACAGGGGGGCGCCAATCCATTCCGAGGTCAGCAGCAACGGATTGGCGGGCGTGACCTCTACCGGATTGGCGCGCCAGCGTCGAGGGCGCAGCGCATCATCCTGCGCGAAGCGATCGAGCTCGCCACCCGTCGACACCACCGGGACGACACTGCCGGGTGTGTTCACCCAGGTACCTCGCACGAACTGGTAGCCGTCACCGCGCGCCTCCCAGGCAATGACCCGGCCATCGATGCGCACTTCATGCTGCGCGCTGGTGAGCCGCTGCGCGAGTTCGCGTGCATCGAGCCGCAGGGGCTCAGCGGGATCGGGTGCAACGTTTAACGAAATCGCGGCCGCGGCGATACCGATGATGACGAGCACGACCATCACCTCGATCAGCGAGAAGCCACGACTTCGATGCAGCGGATTCATAAGACAGCGTCGCCATTTCAGGCTGGGCAGATGTAGATCTGCGGGAGTTCCAAAAAATAATAGGCGCGGAATGTGGCGTTGACATGAACCGCCAACACGTATCTGCTAATACTGATCGTTTTTCCCGACAAACGCAGCGCGTCTCTGCTCCCACTTACCGACCTAGAAGGAGTTGCACGATGACCCGAACATGGAAATGGCCCTCCTCGGTGCCGCCGGCGCGCCTAGTGCCGGTGTTCGGCCTGGTCGCGGTGCTCGCCAGCGTGGCCTTCTGGGGCTATAGGCTGTACCAACCGAAAGCGGCACCGCCGCCGGCTCAGGCAGCCCAGGCCGCCGTGGCGGATCCCGCTGCCGAGACGGTCGCTGCGTGGCTGGGCCCAGGGCAACTGCGCCTGAACGTTGCCGTGGTCGGCCTCATCCGTCGACATGACCGTGCGGTAGCCGTCCTGACAGTCAATGGCGCGCCACCGAAGGCCTTCATGACCGGCGAGACCTTGATGCGCGATGTCACCCTCGTGTCCATCGAGCCTGATGCGGTGACGGTTGACCGCGCCGGTGATCCCATCCGCATCGCAGCACCTTCACGACCCGACTACGGCCCTCCCGGTCTCGTGCGAGTTCCTTGACCGGCCATTCCGTGTATCAATGCGGCGCACATATCTTGCGCGCGCTATGCACGGGCTGCGGTCGATCGCGTGGCTCTATGTGACAAACTCGGGTGTTCCTGTCATTTCCCTGAAAAGGAACTCGGTGCGCTCCGGTCATATCCGGACAATGTGTGCACCCTTCTCTTGCATGAGGCCGCGACTTATCGCGCTGGCACCAAGGGAGATTGCACGGGCGGCGACGGCGGTCGTTGCGGTGTTGCGGACCTGCCGAAATTAGACCCCATGCGAATCGAAGTGGCGGAACGATTGAACACCCCGAGTTCGTTCGGCGGTCGTTGCGCAGTGCGCGCTGACATCGGCTCCAGAGCCCTGTCGTTGGGCGCTTTCGCGCTCCGTGGGGGCGTCGCCAACTGGCGGTTCAAGCACTCATAAGGTAGCGCTGGAACCCCGTTGACCTCGACCGTAACGCAGGCGGACTCATCGCTCGCTTCGGTCGCAATCGCTGATCCGCACGTCATGGAAATCAGCACGATGAAGTAGGTGTGACGGCGCATGGCAGCCTCCCGTTTGTTGATGCGCAATCGACAATTGTCGCTCTTTGGTATGAGCCTGTGATTACAGAGACGCCGCCGCGAATGTTGGGGGTTTTACTTCATTACCGCGTCATTTACATCACGTAAAGTTTGTAGCAATAAGGAAGTGGTTTGGCGGCGTGGGACCGGGGGTCCACGCGACTCTCACGACTGAACCAATCACGGCTGGGAGACACACACATTCCCGATCACGGTAGCGCGTAAGCGTAGCAGCAACTTGTTGCGTGTGACGCGCGCGTGCGTTCGCCCAGTCAAGGCAGCCAATTCGAACAACCACAGGTTGCGGCCTGCGCGTCGTTCACGTACGGGGCGGATGGAGAAGTCTGGATGAGGAAAAGGAAAGCGAGGCCAAATGTCTCACTAAACCCGGCCAGGAGTGTGTCGATGCAGACCTTGGACAAGGAACTGTCCAAGCATGTGGAGATCGCTCGAGAAAGGCCTGTACCAGTAGATCGGTATGGTGTGCCGTGGGTGTGGATCGTGTCGCATGTGTTGTGGGTGGACATCGACCATCTGAAGTCTTTTGTACCCGAGAACCATGCGTTGGTTTACTTGCGGGAGGCGGTCGACAGCGTCCTCGCCTACGAAGGGCATGTCATGAGCGATCTCACCATGCAGTGCACCAGCGGCGTCGATGCGCGGATGATCACGCGCGCATGGCTGTTGCAGGTGGTCTATTCGTTGGCAGACCCCAAGCACCTGCGTGAGGCCCTTGGGTACAACATGCTGTGGCGTTGGTTCGTGGGCTACACGGCGCGATCCGAGCCATTACCCGAACCGCAGGCGTTCATTCAAGACATCAAGATGGTCAGCGCCGATCCGCATGTGATCGACATCGTGTACCGCGCACTGACCCACGGCGCTTTGCTCAATGCAGACACCGAAGAGTTCTGCATCAATCACGGTTTGCTGCATACCTTGCGCGCCCATCACGCCGATGCGATGGACTCGTCAGAAGCTGATCAGCCCGTGCCGCCTCAACGCGAAGGAGGCGAGCAGACCATGACTGATTAAGTCACCGGCCTGCGGGGGCGCATCCGAGTTCACCTTCATTCTCCCGAGCTTTAGCTCGGGCGGTGCTTTCTATCGCCCGCGAATCCGTGTTTGTGCCCCTTCGATGAAAAAAGCTCCCGATCTTTTTACATCAAGAGGTCAAGAGTGATCTTTAACCTATTGCGTTTGTGGCGTGCCTGCCAAGGCACGCCACAGAGGATTTCTTTGTCGTCACTTCGGTGGCATCAGAACAATTGAGGGGCTTGCAGTTGATGCAGCGTAGATTTCCACAACCAGTGATGCGAAGCCCGGTGCCGCGGCGGCGATCTGTGGCGCGGGCCGTACTGCTGGTCATCGCCCTTCACGGGCCGGTCGGCGAGGTACTCGCTCAGGACCAGCCCGACGCCCAAAGTGCCGCCGAAGCGCCAGGCGCCGCGCAGGTCACCATTCGTGAGTACATCGTGCGGGGTAACACCACGCTCGATGCGGAGACGATCGAACTTGCGGTCTCTCCGTACCTGGGTCCAGAGCGGTCGATGGACGACATCGAGTCCGCGCGTGAGGCGCTGCAAAAAGTCTACAACGACAAGGGCCTGCAGTCGGTGTACGTCGGGCTGCCCGAGCAGCAGGTGGTCGGGGGTGTGGTCATCCTGCAGATATCGGAAACCAAGGTGGGCCGGTTGCGGGTGGTTGGCGCGCAGTACCACTCGCCGCTGGAGATCCGTGATCAGGTACCGGCGTTCCGGGAAGGCGAAGTCCCCGACCTGCATCTCGCGCAGGAGCAGTTAGGTGCGTTGAACCGCACGGCAGATCGGCAAGTCATTCCAGCCATGAAGCCGGGCCAAGTCCCCGGCACTTTGGATGTGGACCTGCAGGTCGAGGACAAGAGCCCGTGGAGCGGAAGTACGGGCCTGAACAACGACTACAGCGCTGATACGTCGAACCTTCGTGCGATGGCGACGCTGAGCAACAGCAACCTGTGGCAGAAGGGACATTCGGCATCGCTCACCTTCTTCACCGCGCCGAGGCACCTGGACGATGCCAAGGTGGTCACGGGCTCCTATTCAATGCCGTTGTCCGATCGCTGGAGCCTCGAGTTCTCGGGCTATCACTCCGACAGCGACGTCGCTACCGTCAACGACACCAATGTGCTCGGCAAGGGCTATTCGTTGGGCCTAGCTGCTGTCTACACCTGGGAGCCACGAGGCAGTTGGTATCACTCGGCATCGCTCGGACTGGACTACAAGAACTTCGATGAAGAGTTGCGCTTCGGCGGAAGCGGCCAGCGGGTCCCGCTGCGCTACGTTCCCATCACCCTCTCATACAACGGGTTTCGTACGACCGACACATCGCAGACGGTCATCGATCTGAGCTTGGTGGGCGGTTCACGCAGCTTTTTCAATATCGGTAGCGACGCGCAGCAGTTCGACGACAAGCGCTACTTGGCGAATCCCAGTTTCCTCGCCCTCAAGGGCAATCTGAGCCACACGCAAGATGTCTTCGACGGCTGGCAGTGGCATGCCCGCACTTCCTTCCAGTTTTCCTCCGGACCGTTGGTATCGAACGAGCAGTTCGCCGCGGGTGGCGCGACCAGCGTGCGGGGCTACTACGCGGCCGAGCGCACCGGCGACGACGGCATCCTGGTTGGCCAGGAGTGGCGCACGCCGTCGTTGGGGAACTGGCTCGGAAGCTCGGTGCGGGAATGGCGTCTCTATGCATTTGCTGAAGCGGCTGCGTTGCGCTTGCGCGATCCGCTACCTGAGCAGGACTCCCGCTATGCCCTCGCCAGTGTCGGTCTCGGTACGCGTATGCGGCTGTACGACTGGTTCTCGGCGGGCTTGGACTGGGGCTATCCGCTGCGCGACGGCCCCAACACCAAGAAACACGATCCGCGCCTGAACTTCAACCTACGCGCCAGTTTTTGAACCTTCCATAGTTTTATCCGGAGTTAACGACGATGCTACGTTCGCTAATGTGCTTGCTTGTCCTAGTGACGAGCATCATCCTGCCTTCCGTCGCTCATGCCGCCTGGTGGCAGCCCGACTGGAAGTACCGCAAGCAAATTTCGATCGACACCACGCCCAACGGCGGTGCCATCAACGAGTCGGTCGGGCGCACGCCAGTGCTGGTGCGGCTTCACACCGGCAACTTCTCCTTCGAGGGCGTCGCCGATAACGGCACGGACGTGCGCTTTGTCGCGGCCGATGACAAGACCGTTCTCAATCACCAGATCGAGAGCTTCGACCCGCTGCTGGGCATTGCCACCATCTGGGTGGACGTGCCCGAGGTCGCGGGTGCGGCGCGTCAAGATATCTGGATGTACTACGGCAACGAGGCCGCGCCCGCCGCCTCGAACGGACAGTTGACGTTCGATCCGAACTACACGCTGATCTACCATTTCGGCGCCGCGGCCGATGCGCCGCAGCGCGATACCACGGCGTACGCCAACCACGCACAAACAACGGCTGGAACGACGGTCGACAGCGTGATCGGGCGCGGCTTGCAATTGACGGGCGGCGCGCAGCTGATGTTGCCGGCTTCGCCGTCGTTGGCGCTGCCTGCTGGGGGGGCGTTCACGTTCAGCGCTTGGGTGCGCGCCGACCAGTCTGCCGGAGCGCAGTTGTTGTACGCGCGGCGCGACGGCGGCAATTCGCTCTTGATCGGCCTGAACCAAGGCGTCCCGTTTGTTGAGGTCAACGGGCAGCGCACGCCGCAGGCGCAGCCGTTCGCAGCCGGTGCGTGGCAGCACCTGGCGGTGACCGCTGACGGCTCGCAAGTCGCCCTGTACGTCAATGGCCGTCAAGCTGCGACGCTGGCCGTAGCGTTACCGCCACTGGCCACCGCTGCGGCGATCGGCGGCGATGTGGCTGCGGCCGCGCCTGCAGCGCCGGTCAACGCGGGTGCGCCGCCAGCCAGCGGTGCCCCCGCTACGGCGGCACCGGCGCCTGTCCCCACGGCATTCGCGCCGTTTGCGGGCGCACTTGATGAAGTGCGCCTATCCAGAATCGCACGCCCCGCCGCTCTGATCCTGGCCGATGCCACAGCTCAGGGTAGCGAATCCCGCCTGGTTCAGTACGGAGCCGACGAAGAGCAATCCGGTTTCGGCTTCGGTGGCCTGGGCTTCCTGCTCAAGGCCGTGCCCTTCGATGCCTGGATCGTGCTCGCCGTGCTGGCCTTCATGATGGTGCAGACCTGGATCATCATGATCGTCAAGAGCCGGCGCCTGAAGCGCCTGGAGCGCGCGAACGCGAGCTTTCGCACCGTCTTTGCCAAGGTGGGCAAGCGCTTGGAATTGCTGGCCGATGACAACCGCGCCGAGGCGCAGTTGCAGGACTCATCGCTCTGGCGCCTGTACTCGGTTGCGGTCAATGAAATCCGCGTCCGCCGCGAGCAGGGCGCCGACACCACTTCGATCTCTTCGGCCACCATCGAAGCCATCCGCGTTTCCATGGATGCCGTGCGCACCAAGGAGGCGCAGGCACTCGGCTCCCGCATGGGCACGCTGTCCAATGCCATTGCCGGCGGTCCCTACATCGGTCTGCTGGGAACCGTACTGGGGATCATGGTGGTGTTCCTGGGCACGGCGATGGCAGGCGACGTGAACATCAATGCCATAGCGCCGGGTATGGCCGCTGCGTTGCTCGCGACCGCTGCGGGTCTGTTCGTCGCGATTCCGGCGCTGTTTGGCTACAACCGCATCCTGGGCCGCAACAAGGAAATCGGCGCGGACATGCGCGTGTTCGTCGATGAATTCGTCGCGCGCCTGGCCGAAGTGCACGGCGAATCTCAAGCGGCTGAAGAAGCCCATCAGGCAGCACATCTGCGCAGCCATGCCGACCGTCGGCCCGAGGCTGCCATGCCCCATTCCCCCGTTCCCGCTGTCTAAGGAGTAAGCGATGGCTTCCGTATCCGCAGCAAGCGATGACGACGAGGGCGTAGCCGTCGATGGCATCAACGTCACCCCGCTGGTCGACGTGCTCATGGTGGTGCTCGTCATGTTCATCTTGACGGCGACCGCGCAGATCTCCGGCATCCAGGTGAACCTGCCGAAGGCGAGTTCGTCGGTGTCGCTGTCGCAGCCAAAGACCAAGGCGATATCCATCAACGAGGTCGGTCAGGTCTTTCTCGACGCCTATCCGGTCACCTTGCCTGAACTCGAGGACCGGTTGCGCACAGAGAAGGCGCTCAACCCGGACTTTCCCGTGATCCTGCGCGGTGACTCGGTCGTGCAGTACCAGAAGGTCGTTGAGGTTCTCGATCTGCTACGCAGGCTGGAACTGTCCCAAATCGGGCTTGTTACCGGCAAGCCAAACTGAAGCTGAGTGGATCTGTGACCGAGCCCAACCCCAATCGTCCGCCCCAGGCACCAGAACAACAGGAACTGGCCGGACTGTTCGCAGAGAAGCAGGCTGAACCGCGGCGCGATGTCATGCGCGTGGTCAAGCCTGTCGTGGCCGTGCTGATCGTGGGCGTCTTGGGGTACTTCGCCTGGCAGTGGATCAGTGACATGTCCGGCGTACAGCGCAAGCCCCCGGAGATGACCGCGATCATTCCGCTGCCGCCGCCCCCGCCGCCCCCGCCCGAACCCGAGAAGCCGCCGGAGCCGGAAGAGCCGCCACCCGAAGAAAAGATGGTCGAGCCCGAGCCCGAACCGACGCCCGCCGAGGAGCCGAAACCCGCCGAGGACGCCCCGCCCACCCCAGCCGACTCCGCGGCCGATCCGATGGAGATGAACGCCGATGCGCAAGCAGGCAGCGACGCATTCAACATCGGCGCGGGCACCCGCGGGGGCATGGCCGGCTCGGGGGGCGGCGGTCGGCTCGGGAATGCCACCTATGGGCAGTACCTGGGCTATGCGTTGCAGAAGACGCTTCGAGAAGCCGAGAGCACCCGCAACCTCGTCTACCGGTTGAGCGTCGACCTCTGGATCAATCGCGAAGGCCAGGTCACGCGCGCGGAGATCACGCGCTCCAGCGGCGACCCGGCGATCGACGATCAAGTGCTGGCGGTTCTGCGAAGTACCGCTTTCGACCAGCGCCCGACCTCGACCACCACCATGCCCGCCAAGGTGGCACTGACCAGCCGCCGCCCGTCGTGATCGACGTGCGGTATTGAATTCCACGGAGCCCTTCACTATGAACTTTCAACCAACTCGACTGGCCAGCGTAATGGCCGCCGCGCTGCTGCTTGGCATCGCCTCCGCACCGGTAAAGGCGCAGACAGCGGCCAGCGACGACGTCACAGTCGAGCTGATCCAACTACTGGTGGAGCAAGGCGTGCTCCAGCAGGCGCAAGCGAATGCGTTGCTGCAAAGAGCGCAAGCCAAAGCCCAGGCCAAGGCCGCGGAAGCCCAGGCCGCTGCCGATCCGGGTGCGGCGATCGCGCAGCCCGGCGATGTGCGTGTGCCCTACATTCCTGCGTCGGTGCGCAAGCAGATCCAGCAGGAGGTCAAGGAAGACATGATGGCGCAGGCCAAGTCGGAGAACTGGGCCCAGCCCAATACGTTCCCCGATTGGGTCTCGCGCATTACCGTCGATGGTGACGTGCGTGTGCGCAACGAGTCGCGCCTGTTCGACGACCGCAACAGCAACGAAATCGTCGACTTCAATCGCTTCAATGAGAACGGGCCGATCGCCACGGTGGTGGGCAATGAGCAGAATCCCTTCGATCTGCCGTGGATGAACACCCGGCAGGACCGCCGCAATCTCTGGCGCTTTCGCGCTCGCCTCGGCGTGAAGGCCGAGATTGCCGACGAATGGACGGCCGGCATTCGGCTGGCCAGCGGCAGCGACAACAACCCCGTCTCGACTTCCGACACGCTGGGTGGCGGCATGGGCAAGAAAGACATCTGGCTCGATCAGGTCTACATGACCTATCGGCCCACGCCGTGGGCGGCCATCACCGCTGGACGCGCCAGCAATCCCTTCCAGTCCACCGACATGTTGTATTCGGACGATCTGCAGTTCGACGGTATCTCGGCCAAGTTGTCCCATGCGTTTGAAGATCGGCCCGTGACCGTGTTCGGTAACGTGGGCGCTTTCGCGCTGGAGTACGCCAACAATCCCTGGCGCTCGGACACCAACTCCGAAGGTAGAAGCGAGAACAAGTGGTTGCTGGGGGGGCAGATCGGCGCGGCGTGGAAGCCAAGCCAGGATGACACGCTCACCGGTGCGGTGGCCTACTACCGCTTTGAAAACATCGCCGGTCGGCGCTCGTCGGGATGTACGGTTTTCACGTCATCCGATGCGTGCGACACCGACTGGTCGCGCCCGGCGTTCATGCAGAAAGGGAACACACTTTTCCTGCTTCGTGACATTCGCCAATGGTCGGCCGATCCGGCTGACTGGAATGAATGGCAGTACGTCGGCTTGGCGTCCAAGTTCAACTTGCTGGACTTGAACATGTCCTGGGAGACCAAGATCATTGACGGCATGGGTTTCCGGCTGGACGGCAACTACATCCGCAACCTGGCCTACAACAAGGACGAGATGATCCGCCGCGCGGGCGGCACAGGCAACATCGTCAACTCGCGCGACAACCTCAACGACATCGAAAGTGGTCCGAACGCCTGGAGTCTGCAAGCAACGGTGGGCCGCGGCCTGAAGCTGGAAAGCAAGGGCGATTGGCGCGCCTTCGCCGGCTACAAGTACATCGAGCCCGACGCATTTCCGGACGGCTACAACGACAGTGGTTTCCATCTGGGCGGCACCAATGCCCGAGGCTACTTCCTGGGCGGCGCCTATGCGTTCGACAAGAACGTCTGGGGGCAGTTCTCGTGGAGCAGTTCCAAGGAAGTCTATGGCGCGCCGCTGTCCGTCGACCTCGTTCGATTCGACCTGAACGCGCGATTCTGACCGTGGAGGAATCATGAAACAGCCCGTATCGGCAGCAGCACTATGGATCGCGGCATTGATGCTGATCGCTCCCGGCGTGCATGCGCAGAGCATTGAGGATCGGCTACGCACGGAGTTGCGCAGCACGACCGGGAAGTTGCAGCAGATCCAGAGCCAACAGGCGCAGCTCACCGCCGCCAAGGCCACGGCCGAGGCGGAGCGCGATGCCGCGAACAAGGAACTGGCGACGTTGCGTGCCCAGGCGGACAGCTTGCGCAAGCGTGTGGACCGCCTGGAAGGCGATCAAGAGACGGTCAAGCGCCAGGCGCAGGCACAGGTCGCCAGCAGTCGCGAGCAAGCCACCAAGGTGCAGTCCGCCTTTCAGACCTTGGAGGGGCAAGCCAGAGCGTTGCAGTCTGAGGCGGCAACGCTCAAGACGCAGTTGACCCAGCGGGACGGTGAGTACCAGGTATGCCTTGCCAAGAACCAGGAGATGTACAGCGCCGGACGTGAGCTGTTGACGGCCTACGAGTCCGTTGGAACGGGTGACCTGTTTGCCGTTCGCCAGCCGTTTTCCGGCCGTGCACGGGTGCTGTTCGATGAAAAGGCCCAGGAGTTCGGCGACCGGCTCTACAAGAGCCAGGTGGGCGCGGGCACGCCACCGGATCAACCGGCCGGGCCATAGGTCGCCGTAGCGGACAGGCCTGGGTTATGACCAACGAATTTTTGAGGAACGATTAATGACAGAAGAGATCAAGCTGATCGAGTCGCTGAGCATCGAGCAATTGCAGGAACTGCTTCAGTCCATGGGCTACCGGGTGACGGTCTCCGAGCGCGAAGGCGCGCGGCAGCTGCTCAGTGCCACGCAGGGGATCGGGTTCTCAGTACGACCTGGAAACCCCGGGCAGGCGCCGAGCGAGTTCATCGATTACACGCTCAGTTGTCCACTGCACGTTCAAGGCGATATTCCGACCGGTCTGGTCGAGAGCTGGAATATCCGCAAGCGCTTCGGCCGTCTGGCGCAACAGGCGTCTTTCCTGGTGTTGGAGAAGGACGTGATCGTCGCCGGTGGGGTGAGCCCCAAGTACCTGCGGGCGACCACCGAGTTGTGGGACCGCTTGATGCAGGAACTGGTGCTCTTCCTGAAGGACTACGTGTCGAACAACGCGGTCGCCGCTGCACCGTCGCAGCCGGGCGACGCCGCCCCTGCGGCTCCGGGCGTACAGCCGACCGAAGGCGAGGCGGCACCGCTTCAGGAGCCGAGTGGCGGTAAGGAGAAGGACAAGGCAGGCAAAGACAAGGCAGGCGCAGACAAGGAGACGGCCCAATGATGCAACGACGGGGCATCTTCTCGGGGCACGCGCTTCTCGGCGCCGTGGCCCTGCTGGGCGCGATGCACGCGCCGGTCGCGGTGGCCGCTGAGCCCGCTCAGTCGGCCGTTGCCGTATCCGGCTCCGTGTCGGTCGGCCGCAGCGAAGTGCAGGACTTCGTCGCGACCCTGCCGCCGGAGCAGCGTCAACGCCTGTCGGAGAATCCACAAGCGCTGGAGCAATGGGTGCGCGGGCGCCTGGCCGACAAGCTGCTGATCGCGGAAGCGACTGCGCAGCAGTGGTCACAGCGGCCGGAGATCGCCCGGCAGATCGAGGCCGCCACGTGGGAGATCGTCGCGCGCTCCTATCTCGCTTCGGTGAGCCAGGTGCCCAGCGACTATCCGTCCGATACGGAATTGACCGCCGCCTACAACCGGGTCAAGGGGAACCTCACCAAGCCGGCCAGCTACCGCATCAGCCAGGTCTTCATTTCGGCGCCGGTGGGCGACCAGGGCGGCGTCGCCGCCGCACGCAAGACGGCAGACGAGGCGGCGCAGAAGGCGCGGCGACCGAAGGCCGATTTCTCCAAGTTGATCACCGAGTACGAAAAAGGAGCGGAGGCGCCGGCTGCCGAGACCGGTTGGGTGACGCTGGACCAGCTCCTTCCGGAAGTTCGGCCCGTGGTGGCCAAGCTGAAGGCAGGCGAAGTTTCCGAACCGGTGCAATCGCCAGCGGGCTTCCACGTGCTCAAGCTCGTGGAGTCGCGCGAAGCACAGCCGGCGACTTTCGAGGAAGCAAAGGAAGGGCTCAGGGCGCGCATGAAGCAGGAGCGTCAAGGCCAGATCGCCCGCGCCTATCTCGATGGTCTTGCCAACGGCGCCGCAGTCAAGGTGGACGGGCAGGCCATGAAGAACGTGGTGGACGCGGCCACGGCCGCTTCGGGGAGCAAACGATGACCCGGCGTCGACCCTTCTTCTGCGGAAGATAGGCGTGCAGTCGTTGAGCACGCTCCATCGGCGGGTCCGCCGGCTGTGGCATCGAGGATGGCACGCAGTCGTAAGTGGCGTCATCGGCGTCGGGGTGTCCGGTGCGCCGCAGGCTGCGCCATCCACGCCTGTCACGACTGTCGGGGTACCGAAAGAATGGATGGCCTACGCCGGTCAGGTGAAAGCTCGGATCGAGACGGCCCTATCGACGCTCGACGACACGGTGACGCAGCGGCTGCGTGCGGCAGAGCCCCAGGCAGGGGCGGCGCAGTCCTGGGTTGCCCGGGTGTGGGTGGATCGACATGGGACGTTGTCTGGACTGGAACTGGACGAGCAAGCCGGCTCAGCCGTGGAGCGGGAGTTGAGGGCGTTGCTGGTGGGGATGCCCATCGGAGAATCGCCGCCCGAGAAACTTCGCCTGCCGATCATCATGCGCCTCGATTGGACCGAGGCGCCACCGCCGGGCAACGCCGAAGGCACGCCGCCCGTGGTGCCGCACTGACGAGCAGAAGACGGTGGGGCCGCGGGTCAACGAAGGAGTTTCGGACTGACGGGCCGTCAGCGCTGAACGCGACAACGCGTGATCCACGCTGAAATGCAGGCATTGCGCCGCAAGTCACGAGCCACCCGACTGCCAAAGTTCGGTGAACCGGGAAAGCAAACGAAGGCTGTCGAAGCCGCTGGGCAAGTCCCTGACTGGACTTACCCAGGCAATAAATAGCGGGTAAGAAGGTGGATCTGGTAACGCCCCAGAACCTGAGCCGCCCTGTCGAGAGACGTTGGCCAGACTGCCAACGGAATTCTGGGTTGTTTTCGGAGGATAACTGCATGCACCCAATACGCGTCTTTCTCAGAAATCGACAGGAACTGGAATCTATTGCCCTGTCGCACCACGCCTGCAACTTGCGTGTCATCGGTCTGCCCAATCGCGACAGCGAGGGCGTTCTAAGCGGCGAACTCCGAGTGATGGTGGACCCCGACCGCTGTATGACCGAACTCGACCTGAAGTCGGCCGAAGCTGCGCTATCCGCCGTCGTGGGACGTGTTGTGCAACTCGTTGCTGCTCTGCCGTCACAGGCGTTGGACCGAGCCGATATGCCCGACGAGGACATGGACGCGGAGCAAGTACACGATGACATGGACGAGGAGAACGACAGCGAAGATGCGTTTCTGCCGCCCTGTGTGGATGCCTTGGCCAGCGCGATCGCCCAGATCCAGATGTACATCCGGGACTGTGACAGGGAGGACTTTCGGGATGACCGGTTACGCCAGGACGCAGTGGCGCACAACCTCAGTGCTATCGCCCACGGTGTGCTGGGTTTGCAGGATCTTCCCGGGTTCCAGCCCTACGAACCGGTGTTGAATCCCTGGCTGCACTACTGCTGGGATTTCAGCTGGCTGCCCATGGATAAGGTCGATCTGGACGAGGTTTGGGAGATCATCCACCAGGATCTGCCACAGTTTGAAGCCGATTTGGCGCGCATCAGATCGGAACAATTCAGCGAATGAACTGATGGCCGAAAGGGGAGATGCCGTTCGGCGGCTCACGCCTCGCGGGTCAATCTTTCCAGCAACCGGCGCAACGCTTGATTGACCGCCTGCGCTTCCGACGCGCTGAGGCCGGCTTCGTCTTCGATGTGCACTTTCTTTGCAATTTCGCTGGCCTGCTGCAACACGTATTCGCCGCTGGGGGTAAGCGTCGCAGCCATCAAGGTGCCGGGCTTGGCCGTTTCATCGCGGCGCACATGCCCGAGGCGTGCCAGCCCCTCCACGAGTTTGCCGGCGCTTTGCGGGGTAATCAGCAGTGCGCGTCCCAGCGCCGCCGACCCGATACCAGGTTCGGCGTCAATGTTTTGAAGCGCCCTGAACTGGGAGGCGGTGATTCCGGCAGACGCGCGCAATTCCTCCTCGACACGTCGTTGCATGACGTGCGCCAAGCGCAGGACGGTATAGCTCAGAGAGTTGTCGAAGCTCTCGTTGCCGGAAGGACGGGGTGGCGACATTCATAAGCGGCGCATACGTAAGGGTTGACACCATAAGCCCGCTTATGGCCTACTAACCATAAGTCACCTTATGGTCGGGCGCCCGGATTGCCCGCCGCTACCATCCACTGCGGGAACTCATGGAGACCACGAACAAGGGCAGTCGCAGCCCTCTTGACCCACACGTCTCGAAGGTCAGCTTGTTGGACGTCGACATGAATGTGTCGAAGGTCTTCGCGATGGCGCGCAAGCGTCCCATCACGGTGTTTCGGTACCGTTCGCCCTACGCGGTCATCGTGTCTCACGACACATGGGTGTGCACGACTAAACCGTCTGCCATCGTCCCGCTGCGTTCCCCCTTGGTTCCGCTCAATGACGCCATTGAGCATGCGCAGCAGACCCAGGCCTGGTCATTCGGGCTCACTGCGGTTTTCCCGCGACTGCTGCTCGAACCCGCCACCATCGCTCGCGCCCTGATGCTTCAGGTGCTCTATTCGATTCCGACCGAAGCGACGCTGCACGACCAGCTCACTTTCAATCGGGCTTTTCGATGGTTCGTCGGCTTGCATGGGGAGACGCCCGTCTGGGACAGCGGACCGTTCGTGCAGGATCTGCGAACGCTCCTTGAAGACGACAGAGCGGTCGAGTTGTTGTTGGAGTTGTTGCAGCGCGCGATGCCCGTGATCACCAGCCCGGAAAGCGACTTCAAGTTGAACATTGCGCTGGCTCGCGCCTGGGCGTTGCGCCATCCGCGGCTGGACAAGCGTGTACCCAGCCAGGCGTCGCACGATGGTCGCTTATTCCTGATGCCCCACCCGGGACCATCGGTCGCGTGACCTGTCCATGGCGTTGGGCCATGATTTTGCTTCCCACCTGCATGGAAAGGACGACGTTATGGACTCAAACTGTCACGTCGTCAACGTCGATCGTCCATAGCTATCAACACACGGCTGGGTAGGGCCGCCTTGTATGGACGCCGGAGGCGTGGGTCATGGAGTGCGCAACGACCTCCGAACGGCGCATCGCTGGCACCCCTGCCTCAATCCAAAGCCTCCCCCGGCAGGCCCCTCGAAAACAGCGGGCTTGGGACGTCCGTGCACTTGCTGGATTGGCAGCTTGGGCCGATCAGCGTAGCCTGAGGGAATTACATCCGCGGCCAGGCCCGGCGACACTACTTCTATGAACCCTGACCTCATTTCCGCACTCATCGGCGGCGCCTCCGGTATCACTTGCGCGGTCATCACGGCCAAGATGACTACTAGGGCGAGCAGGAAGGAAATCGAACGAGTCAACGCGATCAATGGGGCGTACCTCGCTTCGCACATCGCCCCCGCACTTCGCGCCTATGCGGCAACATGCCTTTCAGTCAGCTACGACGATGGGTACTCCGAAGGACGCCCTGCAGGCGAAAACGGAACGGCCCAAGCCACGGTCACTTCGCCTGCTTTTAAGCCATCGGATTTCACCGTCGAGTGGAAATCGCTTCCAAGCAACCTTATGACCGACATACTCACCTTTCCCGAGTATGCGCACTCGGAAGCGAGCGTGCTGAACGACGAGTACGGCTATGACGACCCCCCCGATTACCCGCAGTTTTTTTCCGATCGGCAGCGCATCTACGTCAAGCTCGGGCTGAAGGCGCTCACGCTTGCGGAACGTCTTTATGAGCACGCCAAGATCGAGCCCCACGACCAGGGAGCAGACATGCGGGTGCGGCTGTCGGAACGCCAGGCAGAACTGGAGACCAAACGTGCAGAGCGGGAAGAACGTATTGCGAAGCACCGGGCGAATGAAAACGATGTTTTCGCCTCGTCTATCGCCTCACCGCCCGTTCTCGATCAACCGCAGGCGTCTAAGCTACTCGATCTCAGCTAGACATATGAGGCCCCATACCTCTCTGCAGGCGACCCTGACCGTCGAAGAAGTCGAACGACTAGCGCTGGAGGTGCGGCAAGCCCTTGCCGCCGCGAAAGCGAGCGGCGATGTCGTCTTGATGGACTACGACTCGGAGTATCTGAAGAACAAGCTCTGGACCAAGACGATCAAGCCCCGCATTCTCAGACGCGACAGCAGAAGTGATCATGCCGCCGCTGGATGCTGAAAACGTCGTTTTGACCACCTACCTGCTGTGGCCTGCAGGAGAGGTGGTCGAATCGCTAGCCCGATTTATCGAACGCGCCACCACACCGAGAGCTTGACCTTCTACATGACGTCTCCGCCAAGCCTGTACTCCTATAGCCCACGGTGCGCCGCGGAAAATTTTCGTGGGCGTCACCGACCTCGGCCTATGTCCCGTAGGAGCCTTCGGAAGGGAATGCCGCGAGATTGAACGGACTAACGGGGTGGGTAGACTTCGGTCAGCCGGACACCACTGCGTCCGTTGCCGTCAAGCTCCAGCACTCTAAGCGGGCGAGCCCTGCCTTCAGGCGTCTCAACCAACTCGACGCCGGCGAACTTCTCGATAAGATGGCGAGCCAATGCACGGCTCGAAGTAGTAATGACAAGATTGAGGAAGTGGCTGCTCTCAAGTACCGTCGCCCGCAAGATATCGAGTAGCCCGACACGATTGAGATCGTCGAGGTGTGTGATTGGCTCATCAAGAAAGAATGTACCCCCGAGACTACGCGCCCGCGCTAGGAACAACGCGAGCGCCAAGTCCTGCCGCTGTCCTTGGCTGAAATCCTTGCCAGGGTCGAGTTGCTGACCTCCGGCATCAGCCAGCCAGTGAAGGAAGTCGCGGTCATCACCGAGGTTGATACGATCGAAAACGCGATTGGCGTGCATGCGTGCAAAAAGCGGATTGACGACACGACTGAGATCCTCCACCCGCTTCCGACTCATTGTCGTATAGGCATCGTAGAAGACCGCCCGTGCGCGTTTGGACGCGGCGATCTGGTCGCTCATTCTCTTCTGCCGATCAAGCGATGGCTGGAGTGCTTGGCGCAGATCCCTGAGTCTCGCTCGCCGGGATTCGGCCGACCATGCTGACCGCGCAGCCTCGATGTGACCCTCGGCGCGCAGTAGCCGTTGTGCTTCGGCCGCAAGATGCGTCTTGAGCGCAGATAGTTCGGCGTCCGTCCGGTCAACTCCTGGAGCGGCCTCTTCCCAGGCCGCGCGCAAAGCAGCGAGATCCGCCGAATTCTGCTGCAGGGCTTGGCGGCACTCGCGCAGATTTTGTTGCGTGGAAGCGTAGCTTGCACGCAGTTGGTCGCGCTCCTTTATCGTATCCTCGATGTCTTTCGCCAGTCCAGCAAGCCGGAGCTGAATAGCGCGGTCATGTTCCGAGAAAGTCTTATCGAGCTGATCGAGCAAGTCTGAGACCTGCACCTCTGGCGCAAGAAGTTGGTCTGACCCGCCTAGAAGTGTGGTGGAAAGGCGGTCGCAATCGGCAAGGAACTCTGCGAGGGCATCGGCAACATCAATACGTAGGCGCGCGACCCTCGCCATCTCTGGGGTAGCACCTTCAGCGAAACCGAGTCGCTCGCTCTCGCGACGTCGTGCCTCGGCGGCAGCAAGCAGGCTTGCGCGCTCCTTTTCCAGCACATTAATCTGGTTCTTAGCGGCAAGCGCTGCGTCCAACCGCTCGCGCGCAACCCGCGCAGCATCCGAGGCAACTGCTGCCGCTGTGCGCGCCACTTCAATGAACTCCGGTGCGGCCGAGAGCGTGGCGGAGATAGCAGAGCGCAGTTGCGCGGCGTCGCCCCAGTCATGCGAACATGTCGGACATTTTGCGGCATCGACGCCGTGGTCGTGTGCGAGGAGCGCGCGCGCAGCTGCTTGCAGACGTGCCACCGGATCGGCCGTAGCATCAAGGAGAGTCGACGCGGCTCGCGCACGGACATCAGCCCCTGCGACGTCGCTTCGCAAGGTCGCGAGTTCTTCCTCAGTTGCCTCTCCCGTACGGGTTGCCGCTATCTCCGCATCAAGCAAGCGCTCGCGCTGAATTTGATCGGCAGCATTACCGATCGCCGTCTCAAGGGCAACCAAGTCTCCGCGCCGCTGCGCGCGCGCGTCGGTGTTCCACTGGCTCTCGGGATAGAGATCCGAAAGTGCGCCGAGTGTCTGTGGACGCCCGTCCAGCGCACCCGTATCGAGAAGCGTGGCCAGAAGGACAGCGCTCAGGTGCGATAGCCGATCTTTGGCTGCAGCGAGTGCGCGGGCTGCGTCGCTCGTCACAGCACGCTGTGAGCTGCGCTCGGCGACGCTAGCCGCTGCGTTCCTGCTCTTCTCTTCGACTTCCGCAAGCGATCGCGATAGCCGTGCTTCGAGCGCAGTGCCTTCGTTCACCGCCAGTTCCAAGGTGGAATACATGCTCCACTGAGCTTCTACTCGCTGAGCACCGAATGTACGTGCATCCACCGCGTGACGCTGGCGGCCGTGAACGGCGGCTAATGCTCCGAGCACATCGTCGAAACTCGATTGCTCCAGGGCTTGATGTAGTTCATCCGTCGCAAGGAGTTCTGCGGCGGCATTTGCCTCGGAACGCGCAGAGGTTGTGCTTGGCGGATCGGCCGCCTCTGCGCCAGCCATAGACTGTTCCAGGGCATCCGCTTCGGCAGATTGCCGCTCGACGAGTGAGTTTAGTGCGCGAAGCCGAGATGAGAGTTCATTCGCAAACTTCTCGCACTGGCGCTCCGCGTCGAGAAGATGGCGAATGCCCAGCAGGTCGGCGAAGACCTGGGTTCGTCGCTCGATCGTTTCATCGTCGGTATCAATTAGAGCGGCGAGCGCCTCTGCGCTTAGAAACCGCGTCCCCTTGAGCCAGCGCTGACGCAAATTGATTGCTGTCAGATGATGTGCCTCGTCCGCTGCGGCCGCGGGCGCAAGTAGAGCTAGTAGTTCGTGTGGGCGGTACGCGGTCGCGTTCGCTCGATCACTCCCGAAGGTCGCCGGCGATTGCACGCCCTCCGCCACTCGTCTGACGAAACGCCTTTGACCGCCAATAACTATGTCGGCGCTTGTGGCAGGGCTATCAGTCTCCTTCGCAAACTTGGAGCGGAGCACTGTCGCGTCGAAGCCCTTGCCTTCTTTCAACCGCTCGACCTGGCCGGTCAAAAGCCATTCGGTGGCCTCGCACATTGTCGTCTTGCCGGTTCCGTTTGGCGCGAACACCAGCGTTAGCGGCGCGCTGAAGTCGAACAGCGTCGTTTCGTTGATCCCACGAAAGTGGGCGACACTTAAAGAAGAAAGACGAATGCCTCGCATCAGGTGGCTTCCTCGTGACGCAAGATCGCTTCAGAGACCCCAATGGAAGCGAGTTCGGTCCATAGAGCCTGGGCCTCGGTATCGAGGTCCGGCCATCGCAGTTCCGGTCCAGGTGCTGCCGCCGCATCAGGCAATCCCAAGACAGTAACGTCGGCGACACGGCGCCATCGGCCAGCCTCGTGGTCTACATCGTTCGCCGAGGATGGCCAAATCAAATGCTTGCGGCAAACCTGCGCCGAAAGCTCCAGGCGTCGAATATCTTCCAAGGCCTGTGGGTCAGGGGCTTGCGGAAGTGCTAGCACGAGATAGCCATCGATCGGACGGCCGCGCATGCTGCGTTCGCTTTGAACGAGAAGCTCGTCGAACCACGCTTGGCCGACAGCCGCTGCTTGGTCCACGGACGTTGACTCGCTTGCCCCGCAGGGCCAGAGCAGGAGGCGCGCGTAAGAGGAGAACCACAACGTCGTCCCTTCGGGCGGCTGGAGTGCTGTAGCCGGGCGCGGGAGATCCTCTGCCCGCACGAGGCCAACCTTCGTGCAGAGTTCGTCGAGCTGCTCGCGCGCGGTGGATAGACCTACAGGGTCGATGCCGTCCGTCATCAATTCCCCTCCGAGAAGAAGGTGCCGATATGATTAAGCAGCGTGGTGACGCGCTGATTGTCCTCGGTGGCGTCATAGTCAGCATAGACTGACGCGACGTGTGAAAGGCTGAGGCCCGCCACGCGCCGCATACCTTTGGCGGTTGTGATGTCGCCAGCGACAGGTGAGAGCGATCCGGTGGCAAAAAGCTCTGTGCTGACGGCAGGTGCGACGCTGATGTCGTCGCGCCGATCCACGTCAATCTCGCCATCAGCGAGATCGCCCATCCGTGTAGATCCAAACACCACGAGGTAGGGATGCATTCCACCTTCAAGCCGCCATGCGGAAAGATGACGTTGCAGAGCCCGCGGCGATTCGCTGGGAGAGCGCCACACAAGAAGGTGAAGATCCTGCGCGTCGATACGCAATTGTCCAGCCATACCAGGACTAAGTTGCCACCCGATTCCATCAATCGACTTCAGCGTCGCGAGCGCATGGAGCCCCGCCTTGAGCGCACTAGTTACTTCAGCGTCATCAAGTGCATCGGGATCCATTGGCTTAGCAGGTCGGATTCCGTCCAGGGTGGATTGGAGTATGGACGCCGGATCGGGCGGGGCGCCGCATCGTAGTTGCTCATCAACTTCTCGAACGCCAATGGTTAATCGTGGCGCACAGCCGGGGCCGGGGGGATGCCGGCGTAGAAATCGCGCAATCTCGCAGGCAGCAGCGACTGGCGCGGTCGCGATGGGCGCCACAATGCCATCGGCATGGATCGCGCAGGCCATATTGCCACGCCAGATAAAGTTCCCATTAACAGGGTTGTACGGCGCCCAAGCGACTATCCCTGCAGTAACCGATGGATGCGTCTGGCGCACAACTGCACCGGCAACACCTTGAGCGTTGAGCGCACGCGCTGCAGGCAGATTTGCTTGCCCCCGCGTCATTGCGCCATAGGGGGCGAACACACCGCTCAGACTGCGCCACCGGTCATGGCTCTCGTTCGCCACCGGCTCATCGTGCGCTACATTGCAGAGTGCGACGACGCCCGATCGTCCGGCCAACACGACGTTGAGTAGCGAGTCGATCGCAACCGCCCAATTTTGATTGAAGCCGGTCTGCAGAAGCGATCCCACGACGAGTGTCGGCCGGTCGTTGGAGAGATTCATCAGCATACTCTGGAGACGTGCTTGCGGCGATGCTGGATTCTGTGCGGCTGGCTGCACCAGGTCGGCGCAGATCAGCGGCAACAGATCGAGATCGTCGAACCGCAGATGAAGTAGCGTCGCGCCGGTTTGTATATCTGGGATTGCGACTGCCTCGAATGCCTGTTGAAGGACATTTTTCAGGTATGCGATGCAGTGCGTGGAGCCGTTGGGCTCGTGAACCCAGCACCACCCCCCGTTTACCCGCATGGCGCCGCTAATGGGATGCTGGTGCTGTCGCCACGACAAGTGGCGCACGGTGCCTACTGGATCATCACTGATATGCCAATCGAGCACCGTCTGACCGATCGAGGCTCCGAAGCCGGTCAACAGTACGAGGGGCCGATTGGCCGCCCGTACGATTGCATCGACCTCTGCCCAGTCATTGGAGCCAAGGGCATATTCAGGAGCGACCACAAGGACTGGCCCACCACCCGGCATTAACTGCTGTAGCACTGGCTGCGGGTGTTGTGGGCCTCCGACAAGCAAATCGCGCAACACCTTCACGGCGACCGGTCGGGTCGCATCATGCAATGCACCGTCGACCGTCTCAGAAAGCTGAAGAAGGCAGACGTTGAGCCCAGCTCCCGCGCGAAGCGCGTACTCGACATCGACCCGAGTGTGGCCATCAGCGAACTGGAAATTGAGGTTGGGCACGTTGTGGAGCAGCATCCATGGTGGTTACACAAGGATACTCGGAGCTAAGCATCAAGGGCTACATCTATCGAATCGCTCTCCATGCGGCGCATGGTGGCCTACTCGGTGCCAACGCCACCCAGGTGCTCTTTTGTGGCCGCGATCAAGGCTGCGGCGCTGCAGTTCAACGCTTTGGCAAGCCGCAGTATCAAGGCAAGGTTAGGCATGTATGCGTTGAATTTGCGAGAGTACTGTTGCGTCCCTCCTTGAGTTCCAGCTTGCGCTGGGCCAGCCACCGGAGGTAGACGGCCTTGAAGCTGTTTTCATCCGCCAAGCGCACGGCCTGACGCTTGCGCTTGCGAGCGACCTTGGGATTGATCCCCTTGGCCAGCAGCGCATGGGCCTCGTCGCGTTCCTCGCGGGCCTCGCGAAGGCCGACCGCAGGGTAAGTGCCGAGGGACATGAGTTTCTGTTTGGCCGCCCAGTAGTAGCGGAAGTGTCGGGACTTGCCAGATGAGTCAGGTGATTCATGGTGTGCCCGTCAACCTCGCCTCCCAGCAACAATCCGGTGCCGGCCGCGTCCGTAAAAATGAACTTAAAAGTCCCGGCTGTGGCTGGATTCCAGTGGGCATCGCTGGAACGAAAAAAGGGGGCAAAAGCCCATTTGTTCAATAAATTACAGACGTCGGTGGACTTCTGTAGATCCGAATCTGGAGCGGGTAACGACGCGCAAACGCCACGATATGCAAGGTTACAGATCGGCCGGGAGCAATACTGTATATTTATCCAGTATTCATGTTCCTGAACGCGGGTCACCATGGCCGAAGCCATCTTGCTATCTCCCGAACAAATCCATCCCGCGCTTTGGCGGGCCTCCCAGTTGTCCCGCACGCCAGGTCGCTACCTGGCGACGGGATACCCTGAACTCTCTGCCCAATTGCCGGGCGGCGGCTGGCCGCGCGGTCAACTGATCGACGTGCTCGTCCAGCAGCCCGGCGTGGGCGAAATGCGCCTGCTCCAGGCTGCGCTCGCCGATACTGATGCGAGGCCGATCATGTTGATTCAACCGCCGCACCCGCCGCAGGCGAGCGCCTGGGCGGCCTGGGGCAGTGATCCCGGCCGACTGCTGTGGGTGCGTGCGGCGCGCGGCGCCGACGCGCTGTGGGCCGCCGAACAGGCGGTGCGCAGCGCCGCCTTTGCGGCGGTCGTCCTGTGGCAGGATGTCGCGCGCGGCGCAACGCTGCGCCGTCTGCAGTTGGCTGCTCAGCAGAGCGATGCCTTGTTCGTGCTGATGCGGCCGTTGGCAGCCGCCAGTCAGGCCTCAGCCGCGCCGCTGCGTGTGGCGCTTCGCCCGGTCCCCGCCGCTGTGTCCGTGGACATCCTCAAACGCAGAGGTCTGCTCTGCGACCGTCCAATCCTGGTTCCGCTATACCCGCAGCGCCGTCTTTCCGAGAAACATCATGCGAGTATGGATGGCCGTGCGGTTGACGCACGCGAGCCTGGACACGCTGTTTCCACGCTGGCGAACTGAAGCGGTCGTCATCCTGGAGCGCGGCCAGGTCCGCGCCTGTTCGCCCCTGGCCGAGCAGGCCGGCGTGCGCGTGGGCCTGCGCGCCAGCGGCGTCAATGTTCTGTGCCCGACCGCCGCGCTGATCGAGTACGACCCGCATGCTCAGGCACGTGCGCGCGACGACGCCGCGCTCGCCCTGTTGCAGTACACGCCGGAGGTGGCACTTGCAGACGCGGATACCGTGCTGCTGGATGTCACCGCCAGCCTGAGCCTGTTTCGCGGCATTCGGGCGCTATGTCGTCGGGTTGGCGCGACCGTGCAAGGCCTGGGCCTGAGCGCGCGCCTGAGCGTGGCGCCCACGGCCGGCGGCGCCTGGCTGCTCGCCACCGCATCCGGTGCACGGCGGCGGCGGACGCTGAAATTCTTCACCCTGGCCAAGCGGCTCGACGCCTTGCCCTGCATCAGCATGCCGGCTGCGGCCCGGCATCTGGACTGGCTGACGGGCATCGGCTGCGACACACTGGCCGGTCTGCGCCGTCTGCCACGCGCAGCGCTGCAGCGCCGCACGCATACGCAACTGCTGCGCGAACTCGATGCAGCTTACGGCGAGGCACCAGAGTTGCACGCCTGGGTGGTCGCGCCGCCCGTCTTCGCCGGGCGCATCGAGTTGCAGGAGCGCATCGAACACGCGCAAGGGGTGCTGTTCATAGGCCGGCGCCTGGTCGAGCTGCTGTGCGGCTGGCTCGTCGCCCACCACCAGGCGGCGACCCGCATCGTGCTGTCGATCGAACATGAGCGCGGGCGGCATGCGTGCGCACCCACCGACCTTGATATCCGGCTGGCTGAGCCGAGCTGGACGCCGGCGCGCATGATGCCGCTGCTCACCGAACGGCTGGGAAGGCTGAGCTTGCCCCAGCCGGCCATCGCGGTGGTCCTGCAGGCGGCCGATCTGCAAACGATGGCGCCCGCGCCAACTGACCTGTTTCCCGAGCCGGGCGCGAGCGCCAGCGACCGGGCGCACGTTCTGGCGCTCCTCGTCGCGCGTCTGGGGCGCGAGAACGTCTTGCAGGCGAGTCCCGTCGCCGACCATCGGCCCGAGGTCGCGAATCGGTGGGTGCCCATCGACGAGACGGCGGCGCCGGCGCGCTACGCGCAAGGGGCGACGCGCCCCTGCTGGTTGCTGCAGACGCCGATCGCGCTGATCACGCGTGATCATCGTCCGTTCTACGGTGCGCCACTGCGTATCGTCCAGGGGCCCGAACGCATCGAAGACGGCTGGTGGATCGGCCTCGCGGGTGGTGGTCTGACCGTGCGCGACTACTTCGTGGGCGAGGGACCCGATGGCGCACGCTACTGGCTGTTTCGCGAGCGTGGTACCGCTAGCGGTTGGTTCCTGCATGGGCTGTTCGGATGACGCGCCATGCTGCCATCGATCCTGCCTCCCTACGCCGAGCTGCAATGCACGAGCAACTATAGCTTTCTCAAGGGCGCCTCGCACCCCGAGGAACTGGTCGTTCGCGCCATCGAACTGGGCTACGCCGCGCTGGCGATCACCGATGAATGCTCCGTCGCCGGTGTTGTTCGTGCCCACGTGGAGGCGAAGAAACACAAGTTCCCGCTCCTTATCGGATCGAGCTTCACGCTGCGCAACGCTGACGGCAGGCCTGCGATCCAGTTGGTGGCGCTCGCACAGACCCGGGCCGGCTACGGCAATCTGTGCGAATTGATCACCCTGGCGCGCAACCGCGCCCCGAAGGGCGAGTACAGATTGCTGCCCTCTGACCTGGACCATCCCGCCGAGCCAGCGCACGCGCACTTGCAAGGCTTGCCCGAATGCGTGGTGCTGCTTGTGCCCGAGTACGGCGCGCCGTTCGAGCGACTGTTGGCTCAGGCGCAATGGGCGGAGGCAACCTTTGGGGCACGCTGCTGGATGGCCCTCACGCTGCTGCACCGCGCCCAGGATGACCGGCACCGGACGCATGTGCTGGAGGCGGCCCGGCACTGCCATATGCCGGTGGTGGCGACTGGCCAGGTGGAGATGCACATCCGTTCACGCAAGCCGATGCACGATACGTTGACGGCGATCCGGTTGCGCACCAGCATCGCCGAATGCGGTTTCGAGCGCGCTTCCAACGCCGAACACCATCTCCGCTCGCGCCTGCGCCTGGCCAACCTGTACCCGCGGGAGTTGCTGGAAGAGACCCTGGAGGTGGCGAGCCAATGTCCGTTCAACCTTGACGAGTTGCGCTACGAGTATCCCGACGAGATTTGCCCGCCAGGCCTGACGCCGGCCGCGTATTTGCGCCAGGAAACCTACATCGGTGCGCAGCGACGATTCCGGCAGGGCATTCCATCCTCGGTGCAGGATCTGATCGAGCATGAACTCGCCTTGATCGCCGAGCTGAAGTACGAGCCGTATTTCCTGACCGTCTACGACATCGTGGCGTTTGCCCGGAAACAGGGAATACTTTGTCAGGGCCGCGGCTCGGCGGCCAACAGCGCCGTGTGTTACTGCTTGGGGATCACAGAGGTTGATCCCGCGCGCGGCAATAGCTTGTTCGAGCGCTTCATCAGTCGCGAGCGCGGCGAGCCGCCCGACATTGACGTGGATTTCGAGCATCAGCGGCGCGAAGAGGTCATCCAGTACATCTACGACAAGTATGGCCGCGAGCGCGCCGCGCTCACGGCTGTGGTCATCAGCTACCGCACCAAGAGCGCGCTGCGTGATGCCGGGCGCGCGCTCGGCGTCGATCCGATGCTGGTCGATGCCGTCGCCAAAGCCCATCACCACTGGGATGGACGCGCAAACCTGGCCGCGCGCATGGCCGAATGCGGGCTGGATGCCGAATCGCCCGTGGCGCAGCAATGGATCGTCCTGGCCGAGCGACTGCTGGGATTTCCGCGCCACCTGTCACAGCACCCTGGCGGCTTCGTGATCGCAAGAGGCCCGCTGTGCCGGCTGGTGCCCATCGAGCCGGCCGCTATGGAAAACCGAAGCGTGGTGCAGTGGGACAAGGACGATTTGGACGCGGTCGGGCTGCTCAAGGTCGATATTCTGGCGCTGGGGATGCTGAGCGTCATCCGCCGGGCGTTGGACTTCGTTGCGCAGCAACGCGGTGAACCGTTCGAGCTACAGGACATCCCCGCCGAAGACAGTGATACCTACGACATGATCTGCAAGGCAGACACCATCGGGGCGTTCCAGATCGAGTCGCGCGCGCAGATGTCCATGTTGCCGCGCCTACAGCCGCGTGAGTTCTACGACCTGGTGATCCAGGTCGCGATCGTGCGGCCAGGCCCCATACAAGGCGGCATGGTTCATCCCTACCTGCGCAGGCGACAGAAGTTGGAACCGGTCACTTATCCGAGCGATGCGGTGCGCACCGCCCTGGAGAGGACGTTGGGCGTACCTATCTTTCAAGAGCAGGTCATGCAGGTCGCGATGCTCGCCGCGGGGTTCAGCGCGGGCGAGGCCGACGAACTGCGCCGTTCGATGGCCGCCTGGAAACGCAAGGGCGGACTGGCCCGCTTCTACGACAAGATCGTCAGCGGGATGACCGAACGCGGCTACGACCCCGCATTCGCAGAACAGCTTTATCAGCAGATCCAGGGATTCGGCGAGTATGGCTTTCCGGAATCGCATGCGGCCAGTTTTGCGCTGCTTGCTTACGCCAGTTGTTGGCTCAAGCGCCACGAACCGGAGGCGTTTTTGGCCGCGCTACTGAACAGCCAGCCGATGGGCTTTTACTCGCCATCGGCACTGCTTCAGGATGCTCGACGCCATGGCGTGACCGTGTTGCCCGTTGATGTCACGCGCAGCGGTTGGGAAGCCCAGTTGGATGCCGTCGTTGAGGCCCGGCCGGCTGTGCGTCTGGGCATGAACCAGATCAGTGGCATGGCGCGGGAGGCAGCCTGGCGCATCGAGGAAGCACGTGCGGTGCATCCGTTCACATCGGTGGCCGAGTTGGCCCGCCGGGCGAGCTTGAATCGACACGACCTGCAGGTGCTGGCTGGCGCCGACGCGCTGCGGGCGCTGGCCGGCCAGCGACGCGAGGCCCTGTGGGACGCCGTGGTGAGCGCGCCGGAGCGCGGGCTCCTGCGCGAAGCCGAGATCCGGGAGTCGGACCGCCCGGCATTGCCGGCGATGAGCGAAGGTCAGACGCTGGTCGCCGACTACCGGCACCTGGGCTTGACGCTCGGGCGCCACCCGCTGGCGCTATTGCGCGCACGGCTGACGCAACTGCGGTTCTCCTCGTCCTCACAACTGCGCGTCCTGCCGAACCGCCGGCTGGTACGGGGCGCCGGCATCGTCACGGTGCGTCAGCGTCCCGGTACCTCGAAGGGCATCGTCTTCGTGACACTGGAGGACGAAGACGGCCAGATCAACCTCATCGTGCGGCCGGACCTGGTGGAGCGTCAGCGCAAAGAATTGCTGACATCCCGCCTGCTCGGGGCGTACGGCACATGGCAATCCGAAGCCGGGGTACAACATCTGGTGGTGGGCCGACTGGTCGATCTGACGGCGCTGCTGGGCGAACTGCCCACGGGCAGCCGGGACTTTCAATGAACAAGGTTGGCCCGGCATCGGCATCCCCGGTCAGATTTCGCCAGCCCAGCCGGCAGTCGCGGGCGGGGAGACCGGAAGCCCCTCCGCCCAAGCGTTCGATTGGGTGGCTAGGGTTCGTGCTCCTTCGTATACTTTTAACGGTCCCGCCTCGCGCCTTGCTGGCGTCCGGAATCTTGTGAGACAAACTGGACATGAACGCAGCGATTGAGTGGCGAAAGGTCGACGACTATTACTGGTCCGGGCCACCCGGTTGGACGATCTGCCGCGTCTGGCTGCAAGGTCGTTATCGCCATGAACTGTGGCAAAGCGAAGGTCAACCAAGGCTGGTCGGCACCGGCGAGACCTTTGCGGATGCGCAAAGGCTTTATATCGAGCTAAAGGCGTAGGCCCCGGACCAGGGATATCTACGTCGGGCACATCCTCGCACGCGTGACAGCCGCCGCTCGCTGTTGCCGTGAGGCACTCGCGTTCGGCGGGGCGGACTGGATGGATGGCGGCCTCGACGCGACCGTAATCACCCTGGCCTAGATTCGTTGCATGCGAAGCTGCATGGGCAAGACGTCGTCGAGTGTCGGCGCGGACCGGTGTGTGAGAGAGTGTATTTTTATGTAACGTCCGGCGTGTTCCGGCGCTCAGTGAAGCTGTTTGTCATGATTCCCGCAAAATCCCTACCGCCACGGTAGGGTGTGCGGTGCTAAGTTGTCTGTTCCAACAAAGGAGAGCGATCATGAGCGATGACAAGAGCAAAACCGCGCTGGACCGCAAGCTGATCAACCTGAGCGAGCCCTACGAGGTGCGCGACTGGACTCAGAGCCTGGGAGTGAGCGAAGAAGAACTGCGCAAGGCCGTCGCGGCGGTCGGCAACTCCGCCGACAAGGTGCGCGAACACCTCAAATCGCGCAACTAGGCTGGAGCCGACCATGGCTGACGACGACGGCAAGGCCCCGACCTCCACCCGGACCATGTGGAAGGGGGCCATCAGTTTCGGCCTGGTCCACATTCCAGTCGGTCTGTACTCCGCGACGGTGACTTCGGGCATCGACTTCGACTGGCTGGACAAGCGCAGCATGGAGCCAGTCGGCTACAAGCGCATCAACAAGGTCACGGGCGAGGAAATCGCCAGCTCGGACATCGTGAAGGGCGTCGAGTACGAAGACGGCCGCTACGTGATCCTCTCGCCCGAAGAGATCGCGGCCGCGTTCCCCAAGACCACCCAGACCATCGAGATCGAGACGTTTCTCGACGCGGATGAAATCCCCTTCGTCTACCTGGAGCGGCCGTACTATACGGCGCCCCTGAAGCGTGGCGAGAAGGTCTATGCGCTGCTACGCGAAGCGCTGCGCAAGAGCAACAAGGTCGGCGTCGCCACGGTCGTGATCCAGACCAAGCAGCACTTGGCTGTGTTGATCCCTTGCGGTCGCGCATTGATCCTGAACCTGCTGCGTTGGGGCGGCGAGATCCGTTCCTTCGAGCAGCTCAACCTTCCGCCGCTGGATGCCAAGGCTGCAGGCATCAAGGATGCGGAGATGACGATGGCGATGCAGTTGATCGAAGACATGACGCAGAAGTGGGACGCCGACAACTTCCGGAATTCGTTCGCGGACGAAATCAACAAGCTGATCGAAACCAAGGCCGAGGCTGGCGAAATCGCCGACGTCGTCAAGGTGGAGCGCGAGTCAAGCGTACCTGCGGGCGCGGACGTGCTGGACTTGACCGCGCTGCTCAAGCGCAGCCTGGACGGCGGCAAGAAATCCGGCTCGGCCCAGGGTGCGCCTGCCTCGGTGACGGCTTTACCTTCGGCAAAGCGCGCGCCAACGAAGAGCGCGCCGGCCAAGAAGGCACCGGCCAAGAAGACGCCTGCTGGCAAGGCGGCGAAGACCGCCCCGCCGAAGAAAACCGGCCGCCGCACCGCCTGACGCCTTGGCGAAGATTTGAACATGGCCGACTTCCTGGCGCTCTACAAGAAGAAGCGCAACTTTGCGCTGACCGCCGAGCCCGCCGACGGCGGTGCGCCGAACGAGCGGGCGCCGGCATTCGTGGTTCAGAAACATTGGGCCAGCCGCCTGCACTACGATCTGCGGCTTGAACTCGATGGGGTCATGAAGAGCTGGGCGGTCCCCAAGGGCCCCAGCTACGATCCCAAGGACAAGCGCATGGCGGTCCAGGTGGAAGACCACCCGATCGCGTACAACCAGTTCGAGGGAGACATTCCCGCCGGGCAGTACGGTGCGGGCAAAGTCATCATCTGGGACGAAGGCAGTTGGACCCCGCCGCAGGACGCGCGCAAGGGCTACCGCGACGGCATGCTCAAGTTCGAGCTGCACGGCGTCAAGCTCAAAGGAAAATGGGCGCTGATCCGGATGAAGGGTCGGGACGAGAAGCAGCCGCCATGGCTGCTCATCAAGGAAAAGGACGAGTTCGTACGACCGGCTGCGGAATTCAGCGTGGTCGATGAGGCGCCCGACAGCGTTGTGCCGCTGCGCAAGCCCGTCACGGCGGCACGCACGGTGACCAAGGCGATGAAGGCCACCAAGCGTCCTTCCGGGCGGTCCAAGGCACCTGTGTCGCCCGCGCCGGTCCTGCCAGGCGAGGACGCCGAGTTGCCTGCCACGCTTGCGCCGCAGTTGGCGACGCTGGTCGATGGTGTTCCCGCCGAACCCGCGGATTGGTTGTTCGAGATCAAGTTCGACGGCTACCGGCTGCTGACGCGCGTGGAAGGCGAGTCGGTCAGGCTATTCACGCGCAATGGCAACGACTGGACGCACAAGCTGGAAAAGCTCGCGACGGCGATCGGAAAACTGAAGCTGTCCGCTGGTTGGCTTGATGGCGAGATCGTGGTGTTGAACGATGCGGGTGTGCCGAGCTTTCAGGCCCTCCAGAACGCGTTCGACGCTGCCCGGACGGCGGAGATCGTCTACTACCTGTTCGATGCGCCGTACCTCGGCGGTCGCGACCTGCGCCGGGAACCGCTGGAAGTCCGGCGGGAGTTGCTCCGGCAATTGATTGGTGATCGTGCGCCGCCGGCCCTGCGTTTTAGCGAGGCGTTCGACGTAGCGCCGCGGGACCTGGTCGCCTCTGCTTGTCGGATGGGCCTGGAGGGGGTGATCGGCAAACGCCGAGGCTCGCCCTATGTGACGCGCCGCTCAGACACCTGGATCAAGTTGAAATGTGCCAAACGACAGGAATTCATCATTGCCGGGTACACCGATCCCAAGGGATCCCGGTCCGGCTTTGGTTCGCTGCTCCTGGCGGTCAACGACGAGCATGGCGGGTTGCGTTACGCGGGCAACGTCGGCACCGGCTTTGATGAGAGGACGTTGGGCGATATCAAGAGGAAGCTCGACGCCTTGGGCACGTCGAAGAGTCCCTTCGCCAGCCCCACTGACCTGGATCGAACCGCCCATTGGGTCAAGCCGCAGTTAGTCGCGGAAGTCTCGTTCGGTGAGTGGACGACCACAGGCCGCATTCGGCATTCCGTGTTCCGGGGCCTGCGCAGCGACAAGCCGGCCAAGGCCATTACCCGGGAGAAGCCGCACCCGGTGAAATCTGTTGAACCCGAGGCCCCCGCGCAGCCCAAGTCCGGCCGCTCGGCGCCGTCGACCTCCACCCAGCCCCTGCGCGTGACGAACCCAGACCGGGTCATTGATCCGTCCACGGGTCTCACCAAGCTCGACGTGGTGCGTTTCTATGCGCTGGTCGCGCCCCTGTTGGTCGAGCACTTGAAGGCTCGTCCAGTCTCCCTCGTGCGCGCGCCATCGGGGATTCAGGGCGAACTGTTCTTTCAGAAGCACCTGGAGGGCAAGATGCCGGGCGTGAAGGCGCTAGATAAGGCGCTCGATCCGGATCATCCGTCCATGCTCGAGGTCCCCTCGCCGCAGGCAGTGGTTTCGGCCGCGCAGATGAACGTGATTGAGTTTCACACATGGAATGCAGTGAAGACGGCGATCGGCAAGCCTGACCGCATGACGTTTGATTTGGACCCCGGCGAGGGCGTGCCATGGAAGACGATGCTGCAGGCGGCCGAATTGGTACGCACGTTTCTCTCACAACTCGGCCTCACGTCTTTTGCCAAGACGAGCGGCGGCAAGGGGCTGCACGTCGTGGTGCCGTTGAAGAAGCAGTACGGGTGGGAAACGGTCAAGCCGTTCTCGCAGGCGATCGTCCAGCACCTGGCGCGAACGTTGCCACAGCTGTTCGTCGCCAAGAGTGGACCGCGCAACCGGGTAGGCAAGATCTTCATCGACTATCTGCGCAACGGTTTTGGCGCGACAACGGCCTCCGCGTGGTCTGCCCGGGCACGCCCGGGGCTGGGCGTGTCCGTGCCGGTGCACTGGGACGAGGTCGGCGCGATCAAGAGCGGCGCCCAGTGGACCGTAGCCAACATCCACACGCGCCTCGATCAGGGCAACGCGCCGTGGGAGGGCTACGCGCCGCAGACATTGGGCAAGGCCATGAAATTGCTCGATTTCGAATCACCCACTCGGTGATCGGCGTCCTGCGCATGCGGATCGCCACCTACAACGTGAACGGGATCGTCCGGCGCTTCGAGCCGCTCAGAGCGTGGCTCGATGTCACGCGCCCAGACGTGGTTTGTCTGCAGGAGTTGAAGTGCGAAACCAGCGCATTCCCCGCAGACAAGCTGCGCGACCTCGGGTACAGCGCACTGGTGCACGGGCAGCGTACCTGGAATGGCGTGGCCATTCTGGCGCGAGGCGACGCCCCGCTCGAAATCCGTCGCGGATTGCCGGGCGACGACGCCGACAAGCAGAGCCGCTATCTCGAAGGGGCTGTCAACGGCATCATCGTCGGCTGCCTGTACGCGCCGAACGGCAATCCGCAGCCCGGCCCCAAGTTTGACTATAAGCTGGCCTGGCACGACCGCCTGAATCGGCACGCCGCCGGTCTGATCAAGACGGGCCATCCGGTGATTCTGGCCGGCGACTACAACGTCGTGCCGACTGACGCCGACATCTACTCCACGGCATCGTGGCAAGACAATGCCTTGCTGCAGCCCGGTCCGCGAGCGGCTTACCGCCGTCTACTCCGACAGGGCTGGACCGATGCGCTCAAGAATGGCAAGGGCCAGGCGCCTGCTTATACCTATTGGAGCTACCTGCGCAATCGCTGGAGCCGCGACGCAGGCTTGCGCATCGACCACATGCTGCTCAGCCCGAGCATGGTGCCGCGCATCGGCGACGTCGGGGTGGACCGGTCGGTGCGCGGACTGGCCGGCGCGAGCGACCATGCGCCAGTATGGGTAGAAATCTCGGCTTAACTTTGCGGGGTGGACCATGTCGGTACCAGATGTGTCACAGCTAGACCCGTACCCTTGCGCCGATACGAGAGAGCCGGCGGGGCCGAGTGCGAATGTGCTCGTAGGAACCTGCAGTTGGACAGATGTTTCGCTGATCAAGAGTCATCGCTTCTATCCACGCGGATTCGGGACGGCGGAGCAGCGCCTACGGTATTACGCCTCCCAGTTCGGGACGGTGGAGGTGGACAGTTCGTTCTTCGCCATGCCGCAACGCTCAAATTCGATGCTCTGGGTCGAGCGTACGCCGGCAGATTTCATTTTCAACATCAAGGCCTTTCGCCTGCTGACCGGACATCAAACGCCGCCCGAATCGCTACCGGCAGACCTACGCGCCTTGTTGCCCCCGTTGGGCGGGCGCAAGAAAAACTACTACTACTCCGATGTGCCGCGCGAGGTTCAGGACGAACTGTGGCGCCGATTCATCGACGCCGTAGCACCCCTGAAAGACGCGGGAAAACTCGGTGCCGTGCATTTTCAGTTTGCCCCGTGGGTGGCGTCGACAAGAGAGTGGCAGGCACACGTCGAGCAGTGCATCGGGCGCATGACAGGGTACCTGCTGGCAGTGGAGTTCAGGAACGCTACGTGGTTTGGAGAGGGGCGTGCACAACGCACCTTGGCGTGGGAGCGTGAGTTGGGCGTTGTGCACGTCATTGTCGATGAGCCGCAGGGCGTGGGCAACTACGCGCACGGTGTCTGGGAGGTCACGCATCCAGCACTGTCTGTGGTGCGGCTTCATGGCCGCAATGCCGAGACCTGGGCTGCAAAGGGCCTGAGCGCGTCGTCCCAGAGATTCAACTACGAGTACACGGATGTCGAACTGGATGGGCTGGCCGAACAGGTGCTGGCCTTGATCGACAAGGCATTCACGATTCAAGTCCTAGTGAACGTGAACTTTGAGGACCAGGGAATCCGCGCGGCCCGGCGCCTGCACGCCATGGTGAATGAGCGCATGCCACTTGCGCGCTAGGCGTGAGGTACCGCGATGGCGTCGAATATCCCGGGGCCAAAGATTGGCGACCATAGGCGCGAGGCCTGGCTGGTACCCATTGCATCGAGCGAGTCCCAGCGCACCGCTGGCCTGCGCCGTCGGTTCAGGCGAGCAACTCCTCAGCCTTCTTGCCTGCCTCAAGCGCAGAGCGAAACCAAGCCGGTCGCGGCCCCATTCCGCTCCACGTGTTTCCCGTCCCATCTGCGTACTTGGCTTTCTTAACTTTCTTGACCTTCGCGCGACGCGTGGGCCCGGCCTTTCTGCGCTTCGTTGTCTGATTGCCGAATAGGTCGTCTGCCGTAAAGCCATAGACGGCAATTGCCTCTCGAATTTTTGCAGCAACCTCAACCGCTTCTTGCCTCCGAATCTTTTCGCCTTCGCGTTGCAGGCGCTCGATTTCCTTCTGGATCTGTGCGTAGGTTTGTTTTGCCATTATTTAATTTAGTCCAGCAAGCTAGAGCAGACCAAGTTCAGCCCGATTTTCCGAATTATCCCAGAAACCTGGGCCGCGATAGTTACATCGAAAAGACATGACGCTGTTTAGAGGTCAATCCCTCGTCATTGAAGAGGGATGCGGCTGGTGCAGCGTCTGTCGCTCACACCATTAGTCGGCCTTAGTACGCAGCGTTACCTGCACGTTGTCGAAGCGTCGCTCGCGCAACTCCTCAAGTTTGATCCAGAACTGGATGACACCCATATCGCCAAAGGTCTAGGCCACACAACTTGTCGTCCAGTACTTTCAAAATGTATATGTTGCGATGCAACATTCATGGCCTTATCCTTAACGAATCTGGGCGCAGGCTTTACCGCCAAGTTCAGGTTCGTGCGGACCCGAGGCGCCTCTGACGTGCTTCAAGTGTGTACCGCACTGCCTCCGCCTCCGCACCGTTTCAGCCGTCAGCAGACTGCCTTTGAAGGGTGCCTTCCCGAATCCGAGCAACCCCGCTGCACGCCCAGGCGGGCGCTCAAATATTTGACGGAGAAAAGACGATGAGTAAAGTTCAACACACGGAGGCGCGGGAGTCCGCGACCTTTGAGACAGGCCGCGGTCTGAAGCACTTGCGATACTCGAGCGCCCAGGGCGAAAGGGACTACACGCTTTTCGTCCCGCAGGCTTGCGGGCGCAAGCCGATGCCGTTGATCATCATGCTGCATGGTTGCAAGCAGGATGCAGCGGACTTTTCGCTGGGTACCGGCATGAACGTGCTTGCCGAGAAGCACGGATGCCTTGTGGCCTATCCGATTCAGCCACGCTATGCGAATCCTGCCAAGTGCTGGAATTGGTACAGGCCCATGCACCAGCAACGTGACATGGGCGAGCCTTCCCTTATCGCTGGGATCACGCGGGACATCATTACCGACTTCGACGTTGATGAAGCGCGTGTTTACGTCGCTGGCCTCTCGGCTGGCGGCGCAATGGCCGCGATAATGATCAGCACCTACCCGGACCTTTACGCAGCCGCAGGGATTCACTCCGGGCTGCCTTATCGGCGCGCCTGGGGCCTGCTCTCGGCTCTGGCCGCAATGAAGGTGGGCACGCTTGCGCCACATGCACCCCCAGGCGCCGCCACGTGGGCGCCACAGCGTCCGCTGATCGTTTTTCATGGAGACCTGGATAAGACAGTTCATCCTTCGAACGGGCGGGAACTCTTGTTGGGGTTCGAGGGCATCTCTACGACGGTTTCCCAGGAGGTCGCCGAGCAAGCCGAAGGGCGCCGATCAACGAGAAGGAAGTTGACGCCCGCGGCTGGCGTCGACGCGGAACACTGGGTCGTTCATGACGCACCCCACGCCTGGGCAGGAGGAGAAGAGACCGGGTCGTACACGGATGTCACCGGCCCGGATGCCAGCGCCGAGATGATGCGTTTTTTTCTTGCGCATTCTAAATAGTCCGAATCAACGACAGATACGGGTTATTTGGCGGTACGTCAGAGAAGATCGTACTGGGTGTCTCCAGCAGATAGCCGTGCACGCGCCTCGTCTTGCGCGGTCCTGTGACATCGCACGTCCAGATGTTCAGCCCGCTCGCCTGTTTGCGGTGCAACTGTAGCTTCTCGAAGCGCTTTTGCACCCAACGCCACTCCGGTAGGTCCTCCTGCTTTGCGAGCATGGCGATCTGTGGGCGCTCCTGGACGTAGCGCTGGAATATCCCAGGGCTGACCAGGTAGACGGTATCGGACACGGTGTGCACGAGCGCGCGCGCATCGTTGATGACCAATTTGCGTCCCTGGACGCCGTCTCGCAGCCAGCCAAGGAAGTCTTCTCCCGAGGGGGCGGCCGCGGGGCCTGTGGGTGCGGCGGGCGCGTCCGCCGCACTCGCCGTGGCTGGCGAGGCCGGTGTCGGCGATGCGCCGGGCGCTGGCGCTGACGGCGGCAGTGGGCCCGTCTCTGGCCGCACGATGCTGGGCTCCCGGGGTGTGGGCGGTACCGAGGCGGTGCCGGTAGGCACTAGGGCGTGCGGCCCCGTGTCGGACGGACTGTTTGCGCCGATCATCGAAAGCAGATCCTCCATCACATCGGGCGGCCCCGTCGGAGCCGTCGGGGAAGGCCCTGATGGGGCAGTTGGAGACAGGCGTGGCGGCGTGGTCTCCCTCGCCATTGCGGTCTCCAACGATGCAGCCGCCTGCGGTGCCGGGCCAAGCGCGTCTGCTGCTTCCGAAGTGGATTCGGTTTCAGCCACCACCGAACCCGCGAAGGGTTCGGGCCGCTCGCTGGATTCCCAGATCAGCGCCGGCGACAACTTCAGTAGCGTGAAGCTGTGCGACCAGCCTGTGTCACTGCTGATGGTGGCTCGCCAGATCGCTTTGCCTTCAGGCGTGGGCTGCAGCATGCCGTGGTCCTGCAGCACGTTGAAGACTGCGGTGTTGCTGGCGGGAATGCCGTCGATACCCTGGGACAGGAGGTGCGCGCGTAGCTTGTCCGAGACGGTTTTGGAGACGAGCCAGAGCGCCTCCTGTGTCAGCCAGCCGTCCGACGCCTGGGGCTGGTTGATCTTCAGTTCCTCCTTGAGCAGGTAGCGCAGCCCGTCGAGCAATTTGCGTTGCAACGCGTGCTTGGGCGCCGCCATCGCCTTCGCCGGATCGCCCCCCAGCGCCTGGGCCACCGAGGCGCGGTCGGCCTGTCTCACCAGTTCCCCCAGCGTCCCGGCATGCTCGTACTGGCCGGCCAGCACATAGAGCAGCGCTGACCATAGTGCCGGATAGCCGCTCAACCAGTCGAAGATGGCGGGATCGAGCAACTGGTGGTAGAGCAGGCCCGTCGCCGCGCTGTGGAGCCGGTATTCGCGGTCTGTCCGGTAGCGGAAGCGGTAGGGGCGCTGCATTGGGCCGTGCCAGGGATGCCAGGTGGTGCCGTCGGCCAGCTCGACGTGCAGGTCCACCGCGATCTTGCCGATGTCATGCAGCAGCGCCGCGTAGGCCGCCGCGGCTGTCCAGGCCTCGGCCTGCGCCGCCTGGTCTTCTGGCGTGGCACCGGCGGGCAGCAAGTGAGACTGTCGCAACTTGAGGGCATACGCCACGATCTCCAGGCCATGGTCCAGCATGCCGCCGGGGTACGCGTGATGATGACTCTCGGAGGCTGGGAACTGCTGGACCAGTTCGGCGTAGCGCTCCAACGGTGCGAGGTACAGCGCCTTGAACTGTTTGCGCGACAGCGACGTGCGCTGCCAGATGTGCTCCAGCAAACGTTGACGGCGGGGCGTCGCCAGCAGCGCCGCGGCCGGCTCCGGTCGCAGCGGCCCTTTGCCCTTTGCGGCGGCGTCCATCGGCGGAGCGGGCGCTCGCGCGGCGGCCTTTCGTTGGAACAGCGTGAACATCGAAACACCTGAAGTGGCGGCCGGCGGGGTGCCTTTTTCCTTTTCGGGTAGGGCCTTTCCCCTTGCTCCCCATTCCCTTCAACCCTTCCCAGCCTTTTCCCGTTGTCACCCCTTTCTACCGGACGCGGGCGAACTTGCGCGCTTCAATGCGGCTATGCGCGCCCCTGGTTGTTGCGCGGGCGGTGCCGAATGCAGCCTGATGCTTGTTGGCAAAGGCCCAAGGCCCGGTTTACATTGGAATTGGGCAATGACTTATGGAGGTCTCTATGGCGACAAGGACCATCCGCAATATCGATGACCAGGCCAAGGCGCAACTTCGCGTGCAGGCGGCCGAGCACGGACGCGCAATGGAGGATGGGGCACGCTACATTCTGCGCACCGCGCTGTCGATCGAGCCGGCGCAGGGCGCATCGCTGGTCGATGCGATCCGAGCGCGCGTGGTGCCACTTGGCGGCATCGAACTCGAATTGCCGGCGCGTGAGCCGATTCGCACCCCGCCCAATTCCAACACCAGACCACCGTCAACGACACCGACCGCTTGAATGCAGCTGTGCTGTCTCCTCGATGTGCTCCCGCACAGTTGGAGGCCAACTCGCCATTCGGTACTGAATTTGGTGCCATTTACCCCTTATTTAGTACAAAAGAGTGCATACCTTGAACAATACCGTGACCGCCGCCGAGATCAAGCGCCGTGGCATGGCTGCCATCGAAGAGGGCCTGCGGCGTGGTCCTGTGCATATCGTCAAACGTAATAAGGCAGCCGCTGTGGTGCTGTCCGAGGAGGAATACCAGCGCCTCATCGGGGGACAGCCGCAGGGGCGCCCGGGGATGACGGCGCTGCAGTGGCTGCTGTTGCAGCCGGCCACTGGTACACGGGACAAGGCGAACATCGACGAGTCACTGGCTGAAGAGCGAGCCTGGTGATTGCATTTTCCGATGCCAGCGCTCGAATATCTCATCGAGGGCGAGAAGCCGCCCGCGAACCGCGTTCGCCACCGGTTTGCCGCCTGAGGGGCAGGACTGACGCAGCTCTGGGGCCCATGCCAGCGCCGAGGCTGCCCACTGCAGCACATTTGTACCCGCCGCCAGAAGGGAGGCTGTACTCAGCGCTGAATTTCGATCATAATGACCATATCGATCAATATGGTTGGAGGTCTTCTATGATCACCGAAATAAATGCCGTGAACTTCAGGCAGAACCTGGGCGAAATGCTCAACCAGGTGCAGTACCGCAACGACAGCATCGTCATCAACAAGGACGGCAAGCCGGTCGCGGCACTTGTCGACGCGGAGCTGTTCGCCCGCATCCGCCGCATGCGGGAGCGTTTCGACGCCCTGAGCGACCGGATCGCCCAGGCGTATGCCGGTGTGCCGGTCGACGAAGGCTTGGCAGAGATCGACGCCGCCGTGGCGGCCGAACGAAAGCAGCGCTGATGTCGGGACTGCGTGTCGTGCTCGATACCAACGTACTGGTGTCGGGGTTGGCCTATCCGAGCAGCGTGCCCGGACGCATCGTCACCGCTTGGCGTCGGGGTGGGCTGGAGGTGGTGTTGTCGCACTACATTCTCGATGAGATGGTCAGGGTATTGCCACGCCTGCCGAGGGTTCAGATGACGCCTGCCGAAATCCGCGATCTGGCCGACAGCTTCATGTTCCTCGCGGACGTTGTCGAGCCTGAAGGAACGCCGGACACGAATCTGCGCGATCCTGCCGACCAGCCCGTGCTGCTGACGCTGAAGGCCGCGAAAGCAGACTACCTGATCACCGGCGACAAGGATCTGCTTGTCTTGGCGGGGGATTACCCCATCGTTACTCCCGCGGAATTCTGGACGCGGCACGGGACGTGATTGGACGTCGCATGAAAATCAACCGTTGTTTGAAGCAGCCTTGCGGGGTGTCAGTCGCCCACGGCGATATAGATAGGTACGCTCGGGTATTCGCGTGTAGAACTAAAGGCTAAACTAATAAGCTATCAGTCAATATCGGCCTAGAAGAATGAAGCCCCGTCGATCCGTAAATCCAAAACGCAAGTTGCGTGCAGCGCCGCAGAGCGAGGTTGAGCGCGGCTGGTTGGACGTGGCCGCCAGCAAGGTGGCGTATGGAGGGAACCCTGAGCATAAGCGCAACCCTGGCGACTTCGGACTCCAGCCACCAGCCCAACCGCGTCAGGGCAAATCGCTGTGCGACCATGCCGAACTGTTCAGGCGCAGCGAAGCGGTTGCGCTCCTGCGGACGGCTTTCCGGCGCGGCTTGGTCAGCATCCAGGAACGCAACGGTTGGCCGCAGAATGTCTGGGCTGTCGCCGCGAACGGTGTACCGCTTGAGGCCATGTTGGAGAATGCAGAGACTGGCACCTATCACGGCTACCCGATGCTCCCCAGCGATCCCCTGATTGGCGACGTGCTCGCCCGGTGGGAGGCGCAATGACCTTCTCGATCGACTTCAACTGGCTGTCTTCCCAGCACGAGGCCCCTGAAGTTAGCCAGACGGGGGCGACATTGCGGATCGGCTTGGATGACGCCGTCCTGACCCGGAATGTCGACGACTGGTCGAAAACGGTGAGCGACGACGTACGGCTGTCCGCCTATCCCTTGGCCCTGTGGTTCGCCGCGAACTGGTGGCGATTGCGCTGGGAGTCGCTTGCGTCGGGCAAGCCGAGCCTGTCGTGGCGGATGTCGCATGAACTGGCTGCAGCGGGCTATGGCTATGTGTGGCCACGCGTGCTCTTCGCGTCCGACGGAGAAGTAATCGAAGTGTGGTCCGAACCGGGGGAGAACTCGCCCGCGGCACCGGTCACGTATCTGACGCAGACGCACGGCTTCGTGCCTGCCGGGGACTTCGAGCGAACTGTCGATGGGTTTGTGCAGAGCGTGCTTGCGCGTTTGGACAAGGTCGAACTACGCGGAACGAGCCTGCACGAGCTCTGGAACGAGCTGCGACACGAGCGAGACGATAAGGACCTGGCCACATACCGGCGCTTGGAAGCCGTTGCAGGCTTTGATCCCGGCGAGGGACCCGATGACATCCTGGGCCGCCTTGAGGAGTTTGTGCCTGCCGCAGGGGCGGAAGCCGTTCAAGAGATCGCCACGCTCTGCGGCAGTGGGCAGTCCACGCAGGTGCTGGACGATGTGAGTCGGCTGGTTCACGAGCCCGGGCTGGAGGCGACCCCAGACGATGCGGCAACGAGGGGCCAGGACGCCAGGCGGGTGAATCCACGCTTGCCCGCGTGGGTCCGAGGCAAGGAGATGGCATTGGCGGTTCGGCACCATCTGGGCTGGAACGGCCAACCGGTTTCCAACGAGGACCTTTGCGGTCTGCTGGGCGTGGCGCCTGGCACCGCTATGGATACCCGCCACGGCTCGCGCGCGAAGCTTGCGCTGGCTGTGCGGCACGATCGGCGCAATCTCAGCCTGCATCTACGCCCGCGGACCGAACCCGCGCGTCGATTCGAACTGGCGCGGTTTCTTTACGACCACGCCGTCGCGGTCGACCAGGATCGATGGTTACCGGTGACCGGCGCGAAGACGTCGCGGCAGAAGGCTCAGCGCGCCTTTGCGGCGGAGTTTCTGTGCCCGATCGAAAGCTTGAAGGACTTCCTCGATGAGGACTATTCTGATGACATGATCGATGATGCCGCCCAGCACTTCAATGTCGATGTCCAGGCCGTTCGGACTCAACTCGTGAACAACTATTTGTTGCCGCGCGAGTTTCTTCCGGGCATGGATCGCAGCAGCGTGTTTCCTTACCGCCAGGATGCTGCCGCTTAGGGCTTGGTCCTGGCGCGCACGCTCTCGAACAGCAGTGGGACCAAGGCCGGGCAAGAGATATACGGCCATCATGCTAAACGCATGGCAACGCATCCCTTGGGGGGCTGGCGACGAGCCAGTGGCCCCAAGCAATGCAGCCGGTAAGGGCCGCTCTAGAGTACGGAATAACCAAGATTCTCGAGGTAACCGAGATGAATGCAACGATACGTTCAGGTAGCAGCAACGCGGAACGCTTCGGCCGCTGGCTCGGTCGTGGATGGCGCGTGTTCGCTCGGCAAGAGCGGCGTGTCCTGAGCGTGATGACCGGTGCTGGCCTCTCTTTCGCAATGGCAAAGGGATTGCTCTGGGTGGCGAGAGTCGTCCTCCTCGCTCTCGCCCTGTACGTCTCTTTCTGGCTGGCGCTATTGGCGGCTTTCGCCATTACGGCGGCGTGGGTGGCGCGGAATTCGGACTGCGAAGACGATGAAAAGCAGCCCGAATGGCGGGATGGTCACGATGGATTCGGCCTGTACGACAAAAGCGAGTGGCGCATTGATATGGGCGATTCGGACGAGCGCTGAACCGCCGCCTATTTCAACAGAGATTTCGCTCCGCCCATCGCGGTGCGGGAGCCGATGCTACCGGCAGACTTGGCGTCTGCGGTTCCCACAGTCAGTCCGCTCACGAAATTGCCCGCGCGCACTCCTGCCCAAGAAAGGGCCATCACCCAGAATCCAGGCAACACGACAAACATCGTTGCCATCACAAAGTTCAGCAGCATGTCGCCGAACGTGTTGTTGAGGCCCATGATCGGATCGAAGTTCGTGTGTGGCCGATTCCAGCCCCAGCCTTGACCGTAGAGCGCATCCAGAATCGTGCTGTCGATCCACCGCGCGAGCTGAAACCAGAAGTCCACGAAGAACAGGGCGAACTGGACGCAGCTGACGGTCACCACCGTCTTGAGGTCGTACGTGCCGATCACGAGCACGAGCGGAATGCACACGACCAGCGCCATCTTGAGCAGCGCCAGCACCATTGGCAGAGCCTGGCGCGCGACGTCCATCGCAGGAAAGTAGCCGAGTGAGCCCACCGCCAGTCCCACGTCGCTGGCAGCCCGAGTCACGATGTTAGGCACCGTCATCTCGATCTGCCCGCCGTAGTCGGTGTAGACCGAGCCTTGATTCAGCTTCTGCTGGCGCGGCGACGCGATGGCACGGATCACGGAGTCGTTCACCTGGTTCTGGCTCAGGAAACCCGCCCAACCGCTGATCCGGGTCAGCAGACCGGGATCCACTTGATCCAGCAGCCTTGCGCGCAGCCCGCTGCCGTCCGACCACCACTGCTGGCAAGTCGGGTAGCCCGCACCACTAGGTACTTCGGCCAATCCCGCGTCGCGGTTGCTGTCGTAAGGCCAGCCCTCGCGTGGCGTCTTGGAACGGTAGGTGTCGTAGAAGCCGGGCGAGTTCAGGAAGAAGTTCGAGCCGATCCAGGTGACGTCGTACATCTGCTCCTCGGTCAGGCTCGGACGATTCATGAACAACTTCGCCCGAGACGGTCCGTAGCAGTCGTGCGTGAAGTCTGCGACATCCTGGGCGAGCACGGGGTCATCGATGCGTGTTGCATCGACTTCCATGCGCATCTGCCGCAGGTCCGAGCCGCACGGAATCGCCGCTACCGATGCGCCTGTGACAGCGCGCGAAATCGCATGCATGAAGTACCACCACACGGGAACCTTCGCGCTCTGACTGTTGATGGTGGTGAAGGACTGCGACCAACCTGTCTCCGCGGGTTCGGGAATGCTCACGTTGCATTGGGCCGACCGGGAGCGGTCGAACTGGAGGGTGTCGAAATCCACATCGATGAACGGAATGCCGGCGAACATGATCACTACGATCGCGACCCAGACCCGATTTTCGATGCGCATCGAGGATAAGACACCCTTGTTTCCTTCGTCCGCACCCTCAGCGCGCGCCTTTAGCCACTCTTGAATGACGATGGCGAGGAAGGGAATAGCGAACACGCCGCTCGCGACCAGCACCGCCCAGATGCCGTTGTGGACGATCCAAGCGACCAGCGTCAGGTAGTACTCGAGGTAGTCGGTGGTGTAGAGCGTCATCGCAGCATCCCCGTCATCCGACCTGCACGACCTGGCTGATTTCCAGCGCCATGATCGCCAGCACCGCGGCGATCTCTGCCCGCAACATGCGCTGCCGGGCTGAACGCTCCGGCTCACGTTCGCGCAGCCGCCGGCGCATCCAGATCCAGCCCCAGGCAGTGCTGGCATAGAGGAGCAGGCGCCAGGCGAGGAAGTGGCTTGCATGCGCTTCCATCCACCGCTGCCACCCGCCGACGCTGCCGGCCAAGCGGATGCCGAGCACGTTCACGGCGACGGCCACGGCCAACAAGAGCAGCGTCCATAGCAGCGCCGACGCTACACGACGGGTGAACCGCCAGCGCACGTGCAGCCTCCCAACGCTCACGGGTTGCTCCCACCGGCCGGTGGCCGCTGCAACTGATCGAGCCGGTCGCGCGTCGGATCGCCCTCATAGATGCCGCGCGACCCCGCAGCCCGCGCGCCATGGCGCTGGATGATGGCCATTGGGGAGTTGCTTGCCAGCTCGCGGCGCAGCTCAAGTTCGGCTTTCAGGTTCCGGATCTCCCGATCGAGCGTATCGCTTTCGTGGGTGACGGCCTGCTGGGCCAGGTCGTTTGCTGCTACGTTCGGTTCCTTGCGCCCCGTCAGCATCGTGCGTTGCAACAGCAAGGCTTTTTCGAGCACCGACGCCAAGGCGACTTCCGATGCCAGGCGTCGAGCCAGGATGTCCTGGTCGGGCTCGTCGCGCAGTGCCTCGATCACGCCCCGGGTGATCGGCAGCGAAGCGCTGCTCGCGGCCTGCAGGTTGTCGAAGGTGGTTGCACGCCCGCCCGCGATCAGTTCCTGCAGGACCTCCAGTTTGGCCTCGTATTCTTCCTGGATCAGTGGGGTAAGTCCGACGCCCGGCACCGTCTCCGTCTTGGTGCAGCTCTCGCATGTGCGCTGCTCCTGCTCGCCGAGCACGCGCACGGCCCAGGTGGCGGCGGCATCGGGCGAGTTCCAGGTCTGGCACGCCAGGTTGCCGCCACACGTGCTGGGGTCAACGGCGCCAGTTTCTGTGGCACCACGGCCATTGAGCAGGTTGTACCCGGCCCGGGTCACGTCCCCCACGATGCGGACGGGCCGCTGCCCGGCACCACCGGCGTTTCCACCACCGACCCACGGAACACCGGCATTCCCGCGACTCGACTCCGCCTGCTCAATGGCGGAGACAGCGTCTGCGCTAGATACGGCTTGCTTGAGCGCCATGCCCTCGGCCAACTGGTCCCACCCGAGCTGGCCCCCGGCCGTGTCGGCCATCCGGTTCGCAATGGCCCTGCAGGTCATCTTGGAGCGATCGAAATCTAGGCGGGCTTGCAGCACGCCATTGGTCAGCAGGTTGTACAAGCCGGGGTCGGCTCGCTGGATGATCAGCGCAGGCAAGGACGCGACTGCGCTGGTCGCGGACTGGATCACCGATGACATGATGTTCTGGAAACCATTGGAAACGCCGTTCAACTGATTCTGGATCGTGGTGCCCAGGCTCATATCTCCGCAGATCAGGTTGCTGTTCCAGCCAACGCCCACGCCAATCGACCGCATGCTGGCCGCGCCACTCATGGAGACGGCGCGCCCGCCGCCGATGCTGTAGAGCACGTCGTCGCCGATGACGCTGCCCTGATGCTGCAGGCCGTAGTCGTTGACCCTCGTCTGTGCACTGGCTGCGGTGCAGACCAAGGACAGCGCGAGGCTGAGCAAGCCGGCGCACAGCGGCCTGGCAGGGCGGAAAGCCCGGTTGAGGAACGAAATCGCCATGGCATCGACCTTCAATTGAAATCCACGCTACTCAACAACACCTGGCCGCGGCGCTGGCAGCAGCTATAGGGTCGCCATAGTGCCCAGGCATAGTCGCCCTGCTGGGTCTGGACCTGCGCGTTGGTGTGGGGAAAGACGGCGCACGTCGATGAGAGCGTGGGCGTGAGCTCCTGCCACTTGCCGGTGGAAGCGTCGCCCTCGACAAGTCCGCCTGCGGGCCAATAGCCGTCACGGGAATCTGCCAGCAGTGGCTGGTAGACGTGGATCTGTCCGCGGCGTGTGACGACATCGCCGCCACGCTGCGCCACCACGGCGCCCGCTTTGTAGTCATCGGCCTGGTGGAGAAATCCCCCGCGGGGATACACGTTGCCCCACAGGTTCAGGCCGCTGCGGCTGCCGATCTCGCGCATACCGGGAATCAGCGCTTCGGGGTAAACGGCTTCCGGCAGGTTGTAGCGCCACGCCGGCGTGTCCAGCGTGCTGAGCAGGTACGGCATGAACGGCGTGGCCGCGCCCTCGCAGGTGTAGCCGGAAGCACTGGCGAAGTCGCTGAATAGCGCGCCGGCCGGATGCCCGATCACGTCGGCGTTCTTGAACCGCGACAGGTTGTTCTCGTGATCTTCGTTGGTGGTGCCGTCGCCGCCGGCTTGGGCCGTGGGATTGGGCATGCTCATGGCACGAACTTCAAGCCACGGGCTCTCTCCGGTGTTGCTATAGCTCGATACCACTGCGTCAGGGATGTAGTGCCGGACTTTGATCGAGGTGCGAACGGTGCACCCGGTCCACGTGCAATAAAGCCAGTAGCAAATTCCGGTCACGCGGTAGTCCAGGCAGTCCGGCGACAGTGCCGAGGCGACGATGGTGGCGGTATTGAGCGCGAAAGCTCCAGACGCGGTGCCGAGCAGGACCGCGGCCGCGGTGCAACGAAGGCGGTGCCCGATCCTCATGGGTGCAACCTCCTGTACGCCTCGATGCGTGCGGAGGCTTTGTCCACATCTGGCTCGCCATAAACCACATAGCGCCGATCGACGACCACCGCGGGAATCGTCGTAATGCCCAGACTCCACGCATCGATCACGCCCTGGTAAGCGTTGCCGATGCGCCCTTGAAGCGCAGTGCCACCACCTTGCAGGCGCCGCTGAACGAGCGTGGTCGCCTGCACCGGGTCCGTCGGCAGTTCAGCCGAGAGTTCTGCCTCGATGCGAGAAGGCGCGTCGAGTTCGATGACACGGACGGTGGGCGATGCCTTGACTGCGTGGTGTTGGTCGGTAACGACCCAGACCTCGCCAGCGGAGGCATTGGCGGCGAAGGCAAGCGCAGAGGACGGCAGCAGCAGCCAGAGCTGCCAGCCGCCAATCGCACGTATGGCGGGGGGATCATGAGATGCGGACATGGGCTGTCACCGGAAGAGGATATCTACCGGTAGTCGACCCCATCCGAACGAGACACACCGCAAACAAAGGGAACTCGCCCGCGACCGGATTGCGGCGGTGTGGCGCAGTCCCCGGGGCGGCTCCAGATTTGTTTGTCCTGGCAGAACGCACTACGATGGATCGTATGTAAGGAGAGCATTCGATGTCACAGTCCACCATCAACGCCAAAGGTCAGACCACGGTGCCCGCTGAGATTCGGGCGCAGATTGGCGGCGTCCCGGGCACTCGGCTGGTTTGGCACGTCATGCCCGACGACGGCATCATCGTGCGGGCCAAGACCAAGTCGATCCTCAATCTGGCCGGGACACTGAAGGCCCCGAAGGGCAGGCATGTTCCTGTAGACGACATGAATGCCTGGCGTTGACTCGCAATGGAAGCGCTCGATACGAACGTCCTGATCAGGCTCCTCGTAAGGTGCAGACCGAGCAAGGTGTTGCCCGAATTTAGGTGGGAGGCGTCTCAGTGAGTATCCGTTTATACGCCAACGCTCACGTTGACCCGGGGACCTGCATCTACTGCGGTCAAGTTGACACCTTCACGGATGAACATGTGTTTCCCGCTGGCCTGGGCGGGGACGACAGGCAGTACTTGCTTAAGAACCTTGTTTGCGGGACTTGCAACACAAAAGTGTTCTCTCCGCTAGAACTGCAGCTAATGCGCAATTCTCCTTTCGCGTTGGCACGGCTTTATCAACAACCGACTGGTCGCGGCAAAGGGAGCAAAGCACAACCTCCGGAGTTCACGGCCGACAGATGTGAGATGACCGATCCCGAAACGGGGATCGTCTCAGAGGCTGAATTTACGACTGGCGGGGCGCCGCGATCGCTTCCGCAGATTCAGGTCTTTGGAAACGAGTTCCACTTGAGTGGGCCGGACAGTGAACGTATCGAAGGCTTTCTTGCGGGTCTGGGCACGCTGCTCGGTGATACCGTCAACGTGATTAGGAAGGTCAGGGCCGACGAAACGGTTAGCTTCGAGGTGACCACCTATGACTGGGAACAGGACATCTACCTGCGCAGCGGCGCTTCTGGGGAACCGAAGCCGCCGAACGGGATTTGGTTGGAGGCGCTGGCCGGATCAGACGGCCAAGCCGTCGGATGGCCGCGTCTTTTCCAGCGGTCGCGCGGTCAGTATGTCGCGCGAGTCGTGAGGGAAGATGACACTGCTCTGTTTCTTGCGCAGACTCGAAAAGCGCTATCCACGTTGCAGAATGTGAAGCTCCCTGGACCGACGGCGATTAATCGGCCGAGCATTCACGTCGGCATGGCCGTGTTGTACCAGCAGGTCTTCAGGGCCATGGCGAAGATTGGGATGAACTTCGCGTGCTACGAGTACGGCGCTGAGGTCGTCCGATCGCACAGTTTCGATCACATTCGAAACATCATTCTGACAGGCAGCGAGGCAGTGCCCCTGACCACTATGTCAGATCAAATGCAGCAGATGTTCCAACGGGAGGCCAGGCAGGTACATCTCGGCTTGCTATATCCCGTAGCCGTCGGAGAGAGTTCCCACTCCGTTATCTTCCTGATTCGCTTGTATGGCGGTGGTATGCATGCTTTCTTGCTGACCGAGGATGCGTTGCTCCCTCCAGCCTGCTCCCCTGCGGTTCTTGTTGTGTATTACCTTGAACACAGAGTCGAACGCCATACTCTCAAGGACTACGTCCACTCGATGCTCCACAGCTAGCCGGCGCAAGCACCGAGTAGCTTCCGCTATCGCGCAGACCGGATCGTGGTCGACCAGATCGATGGCTATGAAAAAGCTCAATATGGATAGCTGTGGACGAACGCTGTTGACAAGTGCAATATTGTTGGTCTGTAACTAGGCTCACCGACGCAGATCGGGCTGCGAAAGTGAATCCAGCTAAGCTCGCGGACAGAGGCATCATTTTTGGTCACGACGGCTGCGAGCAGGAGAGAGCAGCATGCCGGACTAGCGAGAGGAGAAAGAGCAGTGGATTCCCGAACGTTCACCATTCAGCAGATTTACCAAGACAGGCGCCAGTACCGAGTTCCATTCTATCAACGACCCTATGTGTGGAACCGCGATGACCAGTGGGGCCGTCTCTGGGAGGACATTCGGGACAAGGCCGAGGCACGACTAGGTGGCGACAAATCTGTTCCGCACTTCATGGGGGCGGTCGTGTTGGAGCCGCAGAAGAAGACAGGGCTCCTGGGCGTCGAGCGCCATCACATCATCGACGGTCAGCAGCGACTCACGACAATGCAGTACGTTCTGGCGGCGCTCACCCTTGCGTTGCGGGAATGGGATCAACTGACTTTTCTGCCGATCATCGAAGCCTGCTTGCACAATGCGAACCCGGAAACCATGGAGGATCAGGAGATCGAAGGTTTCAAATTATGGCCGACTTTCCGTGATCGAGACCAGTATGTCCTAGCGATGACAGCGACTTCAGTGGTGGAATTGCGCGACCGATTCCCTTCCAGCTTCACGCAAAGTGGCGGTTTGCGCAAGATCGGCGTTGATCATCCTCCCGCGTTGGAAGCCATCGTGTTCTTCTCTGGGGCGATGATAGATTGGGCTCGGGAGCACCCAGATCAACCGGCACAGGCCGTCGCAACGGCACTGGCAACTGCCATCCTGACGGACCTGTCGGTGGTCTGCATATCCTTAGGAGAGGAGGATGATGCCCAGGTGATCTTCGAGACGCTGAATGGGCATGGCGCCGAGCTGCATGCCACCGACCTCATTCGAAATTTCATCTTCATGCGGGCTGGCGCCAATGCTGACAACCTGTATGCCAACCTTTGGTGCCAGTTCGAGTCGCCGCTTTGGTCGGAGGCGCAGTCTCGCGGGCGGCTGAATCGCCCAAGGCTGGAGTGGTTCGTGCAGACCGCGGTGCAGGCAGAGACCGGCGACGAGATCGATGTCGGGCGGCTCTACGCTGGATATCGTCGTTTCGTCGACAACTCGGCGGCGCTGCGCAGTGCAGATTCGCAGTTGGAGATGCTCAGCAGGCACGCTGAGCATTACCGCGCTTTGGTGACTGGCACCGGCGATCTCCCGATCGGCATCTTCGGTCGTCGGATCGGCGTTTGGGATGCATCCCAGACGCATGCGTTGGCATTGCGAGTGGCAACGTCGAAACTGCCCCACGATGAACAGAGCCGTATCTTCGACAGCATCGAGTCCTATCTGGTGCGTCGTGCGATATGCGGGCTCACTCGCAAAAGCTACAATAAGGTCTTCGCCCAGCTTCTCAAGAAACTGCAGACGGGTCATCTTAACGCCGCAGCAGTCCGTTCGCTGCTGTCCGAGGGCGGTGGCGAGATATCCCGCTGGCCGGCAGACGAGGAGCTTCGCCGTCACTGGCTGGACGGAGATGCCTATCCAGGAAGGCTTGACGCCCCGAAGTTGCGGACTATCTTCCACCGCCTGGAAATGGCGATGCGCTCGGAGAAGAGCGAGGAGCGGGTGCCGCTAGCCTTGGACGCGCTGGACATTGACCATATCCTTCCCCAGATTTGGCACACCTACTGGGAACTACCGGACGGAACGACTGCCACTTCAGCCGAAGTCAGCGAAGCCCGTATCCTTCGGTATGCGCCAGACAGCTTGGACGCACGCGCGAAGATGGTCCTTGATCGTGAGTCGGCCGTACCCTGTATGGGCAATCTCACGCTGATTCACTACGGCGTGAACAGAGGCCTACAGAACCATGCATTCGAGCGAAAGCGTGCCGCTCTGTTCGAGCATTCCAATCTGCAGCTCAATCGAAGCCTGATGCAGCTAACGGAGTGGGACGAGGTTGCCATTGCCGAACGCGGCGAAGCATTGTTCGAGGTGGCGCGTGGCCTGTGGGTGGGGCCGCAGGGCTAAGCCAGCAACGGGACCAACAGCCGAAAGAGGACCTCCGGCAGAAGAAGAGGAAAGGACCTTCGGACTGCCGCAGTCTGGCCGTCGCCAAAGCCGCCAGCTGACATTCGTCGACTGTGATACGTCAAAGGAAAAAGATGGCTGAGCCGAAATCATCACCGAACGACGCGCATCTACGCGGCTATCTCTCCGAGGAGGCGGCCGAAGTCCGCGGCTACGTCAGAGAGCGGTATGCGGTGGCACTACGCAGCGCCGAGGAGGCGTCTGAGCGCGTGACCACTATTTTTTCTGAGTGGTCATGGCCTGCCGAGTGGAGCGATTCACAGATCGCCGCCGTTGCTCTGTGGGTCAGAGCAATGACTGCGTTTCAAAGCGCGATCCTCCTCGCTGAGCGTGCGCTAATTGCGGAAGCCCAAGTCCTAGTGCGTACTGGTGCCGAGTGCCTGTTCTATTCCGGCGCGCTTCACTTCGATCCGGAACTGCTCAATCGTATGCATGCCAATGACGACAGGCATCGACGGACACAAGCAAATGCCATCGTAGATAACAGCAGACTGCTGTCCCGAACTTCGCCTGAGCATGCCGAATTCCTGCGCCGCTTGGCGGCTACACCCCAAGGAAGCATAGCCAGCCTTAGCGTCGAGCAAGCCGCGCAAAAGGCTGGAATGGATGACCTGTACCAATTTGCGTTTCGCGGGTACTCCTTTACTGCTGGACACGCGACGCTGCGAAGCCTTGAGTTCGTAACCCTCGACGATGGTGAGCAATCTGGAATCGTCTTTGGACCAACCTTTGTCCACGTCGAGCAAACATTGAACACCACTACAACCTTTCTCGTGGCAGCTGAATCCTTGCTTCGGCGCATGATCGAGGCGCGACCTGGGCCGGTCACGGGACATGATGCTTGATGGCTGACGCTGTCCCAGGATGGATAGCTATGGACTCGTTGTTGGCGGCGCGACAGTTTGAGTCCATTGCTCTGTGCTTTCCAGGCAAGCGGGGAGGATAAACTCGTTATCCGTACGCGTTGGGCGAGAGGCGGAGCAGCCGCTTCTCGATCATGCGGGTGATGGTCCGTTGCGAGAAATATGAGTGCGTCGCGGGCGAAGCGAGTCTACCGGCAGGAAACATCGCCACAGCCGGACATGGGGCAAAAAAAAGGGATGCGGGAGCTTAGTGCCCCCGCGTCGATCAGTGAGTGGCTGTCTGAATGGCCGTGAGTGCGTGGTGGCGATAGAGCCTATCCACCAGCCGTCCTTCCAGAACCGATGCACGATGGCACAGATCCTCCTCGGTGCCGAAGTTGTCCCACATATGTTCAAACGAGGCTCCGCGTCGCAACTCGCGTGCTTCGTTGAAGACTTGATCGGCCTCAAGATCCGACCCAACCGGCAGGCACCACTTGATGTCTGCGCTACGGACTTCTCCGGCAAGGACGTGTCGTCCGCTGCGGTCACGGACTAGGACCAACTTCGGTGCGAAGCTCAGCGCCTCGCTATCGTCGTCGCTGCCAAAATCCCCGCGATCGACGATGTCGTTGGCCAGCGACATGGCTTCTTCGATCAAGCCGGACCAGCCGAGTACGCGTACGCCCGGTGACCAGTAGGTCCCGAGCGCAGGATCGTCCTCCCGGTACAGGGTATCGCCATGGCAAAGGATAGTGAACTGGCGCCAGAACACGTCCTCGCGAATGTAGGTTCCGGTGTGATAGGGAGTAGCAATGAAGGGGACGCCTTCAAAGTGATGACGTTGCGGTTGCATGATGCGCTCCTAAGAGTGAGATGGCGGGCACCGAGCGGACCCCTGCGGGTCTGGGGTGCCCGCACGGGTGAAAGTGGTGCCAATGCAGGCACCACGAAACGGTTGGCTACAAGAGACCGGATTCGGCAAACGAGTACGGCGTCCCTTCGCCAACGATGAAATGATCCAGTACGCGAACATCGACCTGGAACAGGAGATCCTTCATTACCTGCGTCAGGCGTCTGTCGGCCTCGCTGGGTGTGGTGTTGCCCGATGGGTGGTTGTGGCAGAGCACCAAGGCGGCTGCTCGAAGATCCAAGGCACGCTTGAGTACAACGCGAGGGTGAACGGACGCGGAGTCGATCGTCCCTTGGAACAGCACCTCATAGGCCAGGACACGATGCTGGGTATCCATGAAGACCACCGAGAAGACTTCGTTGGGCTCCGCCGACAACTTCATGCGCAGGAAATCCCGGACGTCGGAAGGGGCTTGCAACTTGGGGCCATGCTGGAAGACACGGCGCTCCAGGATCTCGATGGCCCGGCTGATGATCCAGTCGTCCTGCGCAATGGCAGCGGGGTTAAATGATGAAGCGCCACCGAGCGTGGCGAGGGATGTAGACATGACGAAACCTCCAAGGAAATGGGAGGTTCCCGTCCCCTGGAGGGCGGACCCTCCAGGGACAGTGATGATTGGCATCCACCACCGGATGCACGGTGGCCGTTCGCGCCGGGGATGCGTGGCGAACTGGGTGGATCAACGCGGTGGAACCCGCGCCGTAGCCTTGAAGACCCGCGGCTACCTGGGCATGTCGCTGACGTCGTCAGCGGACAATTCAGTGGTCGGGCGAGTGGCGTCGGTGGCCGCCAGCAGATCCAGCGCAGAAAGCAAGGTGTCGCCTTCGGCGGGCCCGGCAACGATCAGCGACTGACCACTCTTGTGGTCGAGCAGGCGCAAGGTGGGTGTAGCCATCACGCCGGCTTGCCGCGCCTCGTCGGCCTGAGCGCGGATGATGACGTCGGGCCGCTCGCTCGCGAGGCAGGCTTGCACGACCTGATCTTGATCGGGATAGTCCAAGCCCGCCGGCAGGCCCTGGCCGTCGCTGCGGGTGTGCTGATAGATCCACGTGACAGCCTTCCAGAAGCCCGCATGGCCTTGTGCTTCGCCCACGCATTCGGCCAGCCGGGCGAGTCGCGTCGCCATCGGCTCGTGCATGGGCAGTGGCAAGTGATGCCATTGCAAACTCACGTCCGGATGTTGGTCGATCCACTTGCGCAGGACCGGCGCATAGGCTTGGCAGTACGGGCATTCGAGATCGGCGTATTCGATCACCGTAAAGCGCGCGTCCGCCTGGCCATACCGCCACGGGGGACCAGGCGGATGTTGTTCGGTGGTATCGCCCGCAGCGCTGCGCGGGTCGTGCGAAAGATGAGGCAGCGACCACAGCACCAGGGCGGCTAGGAGGCCGACCACCGTAGCCAGTGGCAGGAGCCAACGCCGGTACGACGAGCGAGTACGGGGTGCGTTCGGCATGTCAGCCTGCATCGAGAATGGCGTCGTATAGCGGTTCGATGCCTCGGGCGCGGTCGATCCTCTCGGCCACCTTGACCGCGGCGTCCAGTTCGCTGATGTTGAACTGCTGCATCAACTGGAAGCGCTCTGCCTTCTCCTCGGGCTCCGTTTGTGCCAAGGCGAGATACAAGCTCGGCGGGACCGCACGGAACAGAATCTCCAACGACTTCGACAGGATCACGCCTTCGGTGAACTTCCCGGACTCCTTTCGGGCCGAGAGCATCAGTGCTTTCTGCGCCGGATTCAGCTCCCGGAAACGAGCGATCTTCTCCACTTCGTCAGGCGGCATGTTCAGGCAGATCCACCATTCGATCATGTTCAACATGGGTTCCGCTGCCTTGGGCAGGTCGTCCAGATTCTGCGTCGCCAACCAGAACCAGGCCCCCAATTTCCGCCACATTTTCGTGATCTTCAGAACGTACGGTCCGAGCAGTGCGTTCTTGGTGATGATGTGGCCCTCATCGGTGACGTTGATGATCGGCCGGCCCAGGAACTGGTCGCGCTCCGCGATATTGTTGACCGTGTTGATCAGGCTGATGTACGCGATGGAGAGTTGTGCGTTGTAGCCCTCCCTGGCGTAGGTGGCGAGATCGACGATGGTGATGTCTGCCTCGGGCCACGGGGTGCCCGCCCGGTCGAACATCTCGCCGTCCGCCCCCTGGCAGAACATGTCCATGGCGTCGGCCATTTCCAGCAAACGCGTGCGGCGGGTCTCCGGCAGCGTGGGATCGCGGCCCCGCTCGCGCAGCGCGTCGCGCACGTCGCGCGTGAGCACGGTGCGCTGCTCGTTCATGCAGCGCTGGGCGGCATCGAGGATGCACTGGCGGATCAGGCTGCGGTCGGCGCGCGTCATCCGCGCCTCTTCCTTGTCCTCGCCGCCCGTAATCATCAGGCGGGCGGTGATCTCCAACTCGCCCAGCACGTCGCGCTGCTCGTCGCCGGCGCCTTCCTCCTCGTCCAGCGCGTCGGCATCGAGCGTTTGTACCTGGCCGGGCATGTCGACCAGGCGGTGGGCATCAGCGAACGGCGCCAGGCTCACACCCGAGCCGGGCGCCAGCCTCACGCGATGGACGCTTAGTCCGAGTCGTGCGGCGAACTCGCCGAACAGGCCGAACGAGTTGCCGGCCTCGACCACGAACAGCCGCGGCCTGTAGATCGCGGTGACTTGGATAAGGATGTTGTTGAGCGTCGCGCTCTTGCCCGAGCCAGTCGGGCCGAACAGAAACAGGTGAGCGTTCATCTGCCGGTCGAGCTTGCTCAACGGATCGAACGTGACGAGCCCGCCGCCGCGGTTGAAGACGCTGATCCCGGGATGTCCGGTGCCCTGGCTGCGGCCCCACAGCGGCGCGATATTGACTGCGTGCTGCACGAACATCAGCTGGGTGTACCACTGCCGCTTGTCCTTGGCCGGGTCGTAGACGCACGGCAACCAGCGTAGGAACGTATTGAGCGGCGCGACCTCGTCGTCCTCGCGCACGGGCTGCAGGCCGGCGTTGAGCAGGATGTTCCCCAACTGCAGGCCCCGTGCCTCGAGCTCGGCCTGGTCGCGACCGCGCAGATAGAACGTCAGCGCGCCGCGATACAGTTTGTGCGCGCTGCCGATGAGCCCGCGCGCCTGTTCCACGTCATGGCGGGCCTGCTCGGAGGCCAGCGTCTCGCCGACTGCCTTGCGCGCAAGGTGGTTTAGGTGCGCTTCGAGGATGTCTTGCGGCGTCGCCACGAGCGTCAGGCAGAGGACCGTGTCTTCGGGCATCTGGTCGAACAGCGCGTTGATGGCGTCGCCGCCCTTGCGGGTCTCGCCGGTGACGTGCCCCGTGGACGGCGGCATGCGCAGGCGGTCGACCGCGATGGCCCGGTGCGGCAGATCGTCGAAGTACCACAGGCCTTCGGCGACATCCGAGCGCGGCTGGCCGAAGAACAGTCGCTGCGCGAAGTCCGTGCCGCTGGCCAGTTCGATCTCGCCGGGCTCGGCCTCGTCGGGATAGCGGACCAGCGCGTAGAACCGCTCGAGGTCGGCGGCAGTGTCGCCGAGCATGCGTGGCGCCGGGTTGAACCAGCGCAGGAGCCACGCATGGATGTCAGGCGCACCTAGACGACGCGCACGCACGCCTGCGTTGGCCAGGCCGCCCTCCAGGCGGTCGCAGACCATATTCAGGGCCTGCTCCGGCGATTGCCCGCGACGCGTGGGTGTCCGGCCGACACGCCGGTAGACGACCATGCGCACACGCCGGGTTTGGCCGCGCCACGGCAGGCGGCTGACTGTCGAGTCCTCGAACAGCCCACCGGACTTTGCCACCGCTTGCAGATGGTGGGCAAAGAAACGTAGGTAGAACTCGGTGAAAGCGCTGTCCTTTGCGCGTGGCTGGATGTAGTTACGCAAGTCTTCGAGATAGCGGTCCCAACTGGTCTCGTCCTGGGCGTACAACTGGACGACCCACGGGTCCTCGTCCAACTCGTCGAACGAGTCCTGTAGCGCGTTCTCGAGGGTGTCGCGAACCTGGCCCAGCCAGCCAGGCTCCCGGCCTTCGGTTCCGACCGGCAGCAGCTCGAAGAACGCTGCCACCGATGCGCCGTCCTCCAGCAACATGCTCTGCGACTCAGGCAGGTACTCCGCCCAGGGCAGCAAATCCGCGAACGACGGCGCCACGTCGTACAAAGCCTGCTCGTCGGCGACGGTCGCCCGGCGGCGCGGCCGGGCGCCGGGGCCGCCGGGCTCGGGCAGGCCATGCGCGTGCAGCTGGGCGACATGGCGTTCCCAGGCGTCGGCCGGCGGTGGGGCAGATGCCGTCGTCGGCGCCGACCGTGGCCGACGCTTGAGCAGAGGCCACGCCATCAATAGTCCTCGACCCGCTCGCCGGGTAGCGCGTACTGCACCCGCTGGTACAACGGAAACACCGTGCTGTAGCCCGGCACGGGCACCGGGTCGGTGCCGGCGAGGTGCGGGAACACGTACATGACGAGATCGGGATTCGGCAGGCGATGGAACTGCCGGTAGATTTCGTTCTGTGCCGTGCGCGTGTACCGGGCCTGCAATCCAGGTGCGGCCTGCAGATCTTCGGTCGTCAACGGGCGCCGCAGTACCTGCCGGGCATCGAGCAACTGCCGTGCGGCTTGGCCGCCCCCGGCGCTACCGCCGGTCCCCGTGTTCCAGATATCGAGCATGGTCTGGTCGCCATGGGACAGCATCTCCTCTTTGCTGGTGGCACAGCCACCGAGCAGCGCCGCGCCGATCAATGCGGTCACGCCCTTAGTCCAGGTCCTGTACATCCGAGGTACCTCCGAGGCGATGATCGACCTTGCGCCCCTTCGGGTCGTAGTCGATCGTGATGGGTTCTTCGAGATGGACGGCGACCCGGGCGTTGGGTTGGACATAGACGGCGGCGAAAGCCTGCCCGTACAAGCGGTTCACCCATTGCGACATCTCTTGCACGCCGCCGGCCAGAATCCGGCCCATCGCCTCGTTGCCCGAGATTCCCACCGTCCCAACCGATCCGTCGCTGCCGACATAGGACATGCGGCCGCTGTCCGAGTCGATTAGCGAAGCTGCGCCCGCGCCGGCCGCAGTGATCAGCGCCTGCGTGCCGAGGTATTGCTGGGCGTTGCTGCGACGTTCGCCACTGACGCAGGGAATGCCATATGGGTCGCTGATCCACCCCAGGCCATCCCGCGTGTTGTTGCCGCTCTGCTGGCGATTGCCGCCGCGTTCGCGGTCCTCGGGAACGGTGCGAATCGTGCCGTCGTGAAAGACGAAGGTGACGCTCCTGATCTGTCCGCGTACGCACGAGAGCGTCCAGTCGCCGGAGGCGGTGCCGCTGACCACCGCGCCGGCAACATCGGGGATGTCGATGCCATTGGCCGTCAGGTTGTCCGGGCCGATCAACACTTTGAACGGATACGGATCGTTGACAGTGCCGTCAATCGGCACACGGCCGACCAGGGCGGTCATCGCCACCGAACCCATCAACGTCGAATTGGTCGGTACGGTGTAGACCGGCCGGGCGCTGGATACACCTACCGCTCGACTGTCGGCGTCCACCGCCGAGGATGCCGTGTCCTCTAAGGTCTTTTGTGCGGGTGCGAAGCTGGTGGGAAAGCTGAAACCGCTGCCCGCGCCCGGCGCACGGCCCTTGGCCTCGGCCGGGGCGTCGGCGGGTTCGATCCAGCGCACCCCGTCGCCAGGTCCAGTACCGTCACCGGGTTTCAGGCCCAGGCCGACCGGCAGATCATCGTGGCCGTCCGTGCCGCCCACTCCTTCCAGCCGACGCTGCAGATCCTGCAGCAGTCCCTGGGTCTGCTGGCGCTGGGAAGCAACCTGTTCGCGGTCCTGCCGCAACTGGCTGCGCTCAGTCTCCAAGGCGCTCTGAATGCGCCGGTCGATTGAGCCCTCGCGCTGGCGCAGGCGCTCGTTCTCGGCGCGCTGCGTCTTGTTGTCGGAAAGCGCGGTCTGCAGCTCGGTGCGCAACTGCCTGACCTGAGCCACCAGCGTCGCCACGGTGTCCCGCGGTGTGTCGCCCTCGATGCCCAAGGCCTTGGCTTCTTCCGGGGTCAGTTGACTGCCGCGGTCTCGCACAGGCTGGCTGCCGCCTCCGGAGAACAGACGAAAGCCGACAAACACGAGCAGCAGCAGCATCGGGATCATCAACCACTTCAGCAGGCCATTACTCCTCATCGCGGCCCCCGTCCGTGCTGCCCGGCACCGGCAGGTTGAGCGTCGCGTCGATGGGGCTGATGGCCGGAAGCAACGCTTCGGCCAGGCCGTGCCCGCGCGTCACCAGATAGACCACCGTGGTGTCCTCCGATGTGCCCACCGGCCCGAGAATCGGATGCTGGAAGGTGGCCGTCATGAAATCGCCCTGAAGTGCGCGAGGATCGAGGTCGAGCCAGGACGACGCCTTGTTGCTCAGTCGTACGGCGCTCACCCACAGGTCGTCGAGTCGCCAAGCAGCCAACGCCTGGCCGCGCACCGGCAAGGTCGGCAGCAAGGTGTCCAGCGCGAGGTCGCGCCGCAAATTCACGCGCGCGATGCCCGGCACCGGCTCGACGGTGCGCAACGGCGTGTATAGGGACTGCGCTGCGTAGCGCGTGAGCACCACCGGCACGGGCGTCTCGCGCGCGGCGCGCGTCGGCGCTCCTGGCAGGGTGGCGGTCTCTTCGTCCGTGCCTTCGGCCTGTGTCGACTGCTGGCCGTAGCGCTGCGGCGCTGATTCGCCCTCGACGATGCGTATCGGCTCCAAGGCGGCCTGGCCCGCCTGGGCCGGCTCGGCGGCGATGTCCAGCAGGATCACCGCGCCGGTGTCCGCATCCTGCAACTGCAGCCGGGTCGGCTCGATCGGCTCGCTGGCCCGAAGGTAGAGAGCGCCGCCGGCGCTTTGCACCCGCAGGCGATCCCCAACCGAGGCTGGCATGCCCACCCTAACGTTGCGGTCGATGAAGACCACTCGCTCTTGGTCAACGCGCAGCGGAACCGCCAGAGGAAGCCGTTCCCAGTGCAGGATTTCGATCGCGTGGCCGGCCGGCATCCACAGGAGCAGCACGAGTACGGCACCCGCGTGCGAAGCAACGCGTCTCATTGGGTCTCTCCCTCAGATAAGTCCGGACCGCTACCGCCTTGCGCGGCGGCCACCTCCGGTTCAGCGATGCGCTGCGGCGCGCCGTCGTAACAGTCGATTGCCAAGCCAAACGGGTTGCGGTTGGGGTCGACGTCCATGCGCAGGACTTTGATCGGATAGCGCACAAACGCTCGCTTGACTTGTTCGGCTCCGTAGTACTCGTCGGCGGTCACGTCCAACGTCACTACCCAGTCGCGATCGGATACCGTCCGCACGCGTGAAGTCGGCGCCTCGCCGTAGCCGCGCCCTGGAATCTCGTAGATGCCACGCACGCGTTGTCGAAGTTCGCCAGCCGTGCGGCGGTATTCGTAGTCCTGACGCAAGAACGCCTGGCATGCCGGCGTGAAATAAGCCGACAACGCGTGGATATTGCGTTGGTAGTCCTCATCCCCATTGGCGGGCCAGCGGTTCAATTGCTGCCAGACGTAGAACGTGAAGGCGTAGACGCTCTCCGGCGGGGTTTGCCACCACGGGCGCGTGCTGCCAGCGCGCAGGTCCGGCGGCACATGAATCACCAGGTCGCGCGGCGCACTCCACCAGCCGAAGCCCAGCACCAGGGCCAACCCGACCAGCGCGCCAGCACCCAGCCGCAGGGATTTGATATGGCCCTGAAGGTGCAGGATCTCGTTCTTGAACCGGCTCATGGGTTCCTGCTCCTGCGTGTGCTCCAGTAGCCCGAGCGGATCACCAGGACGCGCGCACCGACAGAGGGCGCCAACGCTGGATGGCGACGCGCAATCCACCATTGCAGTTGCCGGTAGAGCCAGGTGTCTGGCCTGCCGCGCTTCTGCCGGCGCAGCACACCACCGCCCACAAAAACGCCCACGGCGATGCTGGCGACGACCAGCGTCGGCACGATGGCGACTGTGGAGAACACGAACGCCAGCGGAATGCCCGATGCCAATCCGACCGCCCCCGACAGGCCGGCACACACCCACAGTTCGTCCGCCGTGAGTCCGCGAACGACCACGGGATGGCGGTTCAAACGGTGCGGCAGGAACGCGACCGTGCCGTCCGGGCGAATGTCCTGGTATTCAGGCATCGCTAGGCCACGCTCACAGGATGCCCGTGGCTTCGGTGAGCAGCCAGATGCCCACCACGAGCAGAACGGCGCCGACCGCCACGGTCAGCCCGAATTGCCCCCACGTCTTGCGTCCGGTATGGATCTCCGCGTAGGTACCGTACGCGTGGTAGCACACGCCAACGAACATCGAAGCGACCACCAGCAGTGCGATCAGCATCACGATGTCGTAGCCGTAGTTGCGCAGCGTCTCCATGATTCCGCTGCCGGTGCCGCGCGACGGGTCTTCGAGGGTAGGCAGTCCTTGGGCCTGCGCGAGCGGCGCCAATGCGACCAGGATGGGCAACGAGGCGAGGCGCGCGAAGCGCGACGAGCGGAAGAGACGGGAGACCGAATTCATGATGGCTACCTTTGTTACGAGAGCAGGAAGAAAGTCAGCACCACGTACATCGCGATGAAGCGCACCGCGACGCCGAGAAACTGACGCTGGGAAATCCGCTGCTCCGCCCACCCGACGTAGACGGTGCGCATCGCCCATACGCCCCACAGCAACAGGACGGCGAAGACCGCGCCGACCAGAACGACTGCGACGGCGGACGCGGCGAAGCCGCCATTGGCCTGAAAGGCGGCGATCTGGTTGGCGTTCATGGCGTGTCCTGCGACTCGGCCTGCTGCCGGTAGTCGCCAAGCAGGTCCGCGGGATCACGTGGCTGGGCGCGTTGCGGCGTCAGGTAGTCGTGAATCCCGACCCGAACCCGCTGCAGGTCCGTCCCCAGGCGCTCATAGTCGAAGTGGTAGCGAACCCGCTCTTGCGGCGCGGCGACGGCGGACTGCTTGGCTAGGTGGTCGAGAAGATCCAATTGACGGACCACGGCCGCCAGACGGTCTCGCTCACTTCCGTCGTCAGCCGCGACGGCTTGCTGCGCCGTCGATACGCACGCGAGCAGCAGCACGGCGAATGAGTGCCGCCATGCAAGCGCTGAGCCGTAAGTCCGTTGCATCGTGCCATTTCCAGTGAGGGCGAATGGACCGATGCTGGTGCTGCGGCGCTAGGAAAGCCGCAAACAATGGGGACTGCCGCTTCACCGCATTTCTGTTGTCACAGGTACTTCTTGAAGCTGCCTGCAGCCATATCCACCGCCAGTGCCAATAGCAGGGCGGCGGGCAGTAGCACGAGCAGCGGCGTTACGCTCACCGGCAGCGCCAGATAGATCACCCAAGGGAGCACGGCCAGCGGCATCAGCGCCGCCTTTGCTCGGTGGTAAACAAACCCGGATTCACGGCCTGCGCCGAACCGTCGGATGTCCCGTCGCACCAGTCCATCGACCAGCCCGACGAATGCCGCCAGCAGAAAGAGCGGCAGCGACAGCACCAATACAAAGAGTCGAACGACGAACACGAGGACCGACAAGGCGGCGGCAATCAGGTAGCGCTCCAACCAAACATAGAGTTGACTGATGTAGTAGCGGAAATCGCGCGTAACACCCTGGCTAGGTGCGGTGGCCTGTGCTGACGCATTGCGCATCCACTCGATCAAACCACTCTTGACGAATATCCACTCGTAGGCCAGCTCCACGAGCCAATGTGCCGTGCGTCCCGGCTCTTGCACCAGCGCGCTACGTGTGAAGTGGCTGGAGAGTTGGTTGAGTTCGTAGTTGAGCATCCCTTGGGCATGTCGCCAGCCTTCGTCGGGCCAGAACAAGTGCATGCCGACGCATTCGATCACGATGCAAAGCAGCAGCGACCCGCACAGCACGCCGAACAGCCGGAACGGCAGCGTGACGAGACCGGCGATCAAGCCTTGTTGCGCAGCCTGCTGGCGTTGTGCCGCGACGGCAGGATCGCTCATGGACGCTCCTCATCGCCCGACTCGACGTCCGCGACCATGAGCTCGAAGTCATCGCGCAGGTCCATCGGCAAGCCGCCATCCTGCAAGCCAGGTAGCGCCTCGTTCTGCCACCAGTCGCCGGCGTCCATATAGTGCTGCCGCATGTATCCGGCGAGCTGTTGCAGATCCTTGGGCATCGCCTCGTCCGGGTCGGGGGCTGGCAACGGCATGCGCACTTTCCAAAGATTTCCTCCTTCCAGCAGCGCGAATGCCTGGCCTTTCGGCAGGCCGATAACATGTGCAGGTTCGACTAAGGGAACACTCGACGTGCTGATGCGGTCTTGGGTGTTGGACGTGAAATCCGTATGTCCGCGGATGTCCGAACTGTCGGTGGCGCCGCTCATCAAGGACGTGGTGTAGACCTCGACTTTAGGGAGTTGCTTCGTGAGCAACTCGGCGGTGGCCGTCTCGCGCACGCGCAGCATCACCAAGTTGTTGAAGTTCCCGATGACCTGGCCGGCTTTGGCCCGGTTGCCGATGCGCGCTTCGATATCGGACAACGTCTGGGTGTAGGCGGTGACTTGGATGCCGGCACCGCCGCCTTTGTTGATCATCGGGATGAATTCGTCTCCCATCAACTCGTTGAACTCGTCGGCATGAACATTGATCGGCACCTTCGCGCCGGCTACTGCCCCTGGTAAGCCATCGTCGATCCCGAACTTATAGATGTGGCCTGCGACCGACACCAGGTCCGAGAACATCGAGTTGCCCACGGCGGACGCTACCTCCGCGTCGGACAACGCATCCAAGCCGACATAGACCACGGCTCGCTTGCGGATGATCTGCATCCAATCGAAGATGGGCCGCGCGTCGGCAAGATCCGAATAGTCTGGCGCCAGCAACTGGGCGATCTTGCCCGTGGTCAACTTCTCCAGCAGCGGCAGCAAGCTCGCCACGATCTTGTCGAAATACGTGCGGTCGTAGCGCACCGCGCTGCGCAGGCCGTCGAGGACCGGGTCGTAGGTACGCACCTGGGACAAGTACTGCTCGAGCGCGATCACGCGCTTCTCGCGCCCCACCATGTTGCGCGGAATATTCTTGTCGTTGAGCTTGCCTTCGAGCTGGACGATGACGTCCCACGCTTTTGGCTCGTTCTTGGCAAAGAATTGTTGGGCGTACTCGATGAACAGCGCATCGATGTTCACGACATGGCGCTGGATCAGCAAGTAGTCCGGACGCTGACCCAGCTCGACCAAGGCGCGAGCAATGATATTCACAAAGCGCCACGCGAACTCTCTGAATGCTGCGCTGTTGCCTTCGCCCGAGAGTTGCCCAGCGACACGCGTGGCGACTTCAGAGATTCGCCCGAAGCGGCCGACCGCGTTGTAGCGGGCGCTAATGTCGGGCCAGCCCAAGTGGAATACATAGAACTCGCCCTCGCGTCCAGCGCGCTTGGCCTCGACATACATCCTTTTCAGCAGATCCGCGTCGCCCTTCGGATCGAAGACGATCACCACTTCGTGTTCACCGGCGGCGTTGCGGCGCCGAATATCCTGCGTGATGAACAGTTCGGCCAAGCGCGTCTTGCCGCAGCGGGTCGTGCCCAGGACCAGGGTGTGTCCCACCCGCTCGCCCAGCGGAAGCGTGACGTCGACTTCGTTGGGCTCGATGCCGTGTAGTCGCGGCATTCCCCCGACCGGCGGCAGCGGCCGCACAGGGTTCAGGGGGCTGTCCCACCTTAGCGTTCTGGCGAGCCGAGATAGCGGAAATGGCGCGAACTCCAGCCGCTCCTCCAGGTGCCGTGCGAGCCGATAGGCGACTGTCGGTTCGACGTAGCGGCGGAACTCGGGCCGGTACGTTTGCATCAGCCGGTGGGTGTGCCGTTGATCCCACCGGAAGCCGCGGCCAATGAACAGCCGCTGCTGGCTGACTGGTACCGCACGGCTGGTCATGACGTAACGCGGCAGGCGGCGGATGTTTCGACGGTAGCGCAGGATCGTCACCGCCTGACGCAGGCGGATGGCGCCGAATAGGACGAAGGCCGACGCGCTGCCGAGTCCCAGCCGCGGGCTCAGTGCGAGCGACCACGGTGCCGCCAGGCAAACCAGCACGGCGCCGGCGCAGACGGCGACGGTGTATAGCTCCACCGCAGGGCGCAACAGCACCTCGACCGCATGGGGTTGGGCCATGGTGTGCGAGTCACTGCTCGATACCCGAGGCAGTGATCAGCACCGGGTAATGGCGCAGATTCAAGCGTTCGGCAAGATCGTCCCCGGACGTTGGGGTGAGGGTGAGCCCGGGCACCAGTGTGCGCAGTGCCGCCAGGCCACTTGCAGACTCCACATTGACCACAAGGCCAGTGGCGTTGAGGTCACGCAAGGTCGCAACTCGCTGGCGTAGCCACGCGCGCGAGCGCTCGTCGTCACCGACCAGGAACAGTGGCGAAAGCCCTGCAGCCTGGATTGTCCTGCGTGAAACCGTGCCCGGCGCCAGGCGCGCCGAGCGCACCGGAAGCATGGCCGCCTCGTCGACGGGGCCGATCTGGGGCATCGGGACCGATCGCGGCGGCGATGCCGGGCGCGCGGCGCGTGGCTGCAGGTCCAGCGCCTCGTAGTACGGCTGTGCGGCGCTCCCGCCGTGGTCCTCGACCACGATCAGCGGCGTACCCGCAGGCTGGGCGGCGAGGGTGCCAGCGCATAGCGATAACCCGAGGACAGCCAGGGAGCGCAAACGGAAAACGAGGGTGCAAGCGTGATTGAGCATGTTGGATGCCTCATGCGAAGGAAAGTCGGATGTGCCGGGCCGCTGCGCGACATATGGGGGCGTGGTTTTCATGGCGAGGCGGACTGTCGTGGATGGGCCGACGCATCGGGGCCGAGCACGCGCGCCAGATGCTGGCCGACGCTGCGTCGATAGCGCGCGGCGGGTGCGCCGCCGGCCGGCCGGTGGTAGCGACCGATAGCCACGAGCCAGTTCTGGCCGGGCGTATGCTGCTCGCGCAGGATCTCAGCGGCGATGGCGAGGTTCAGGTAGGGGTCGAGCAGCTCACAGGGATGCAGGTAGCGGTGCTTCTGGAAGCCCAGGTTGATCTGGCCCAAGCCTGCGTCGACGCGCGTCGGCGGCACCGTGCGTAGGGCGTGCTGAAGGACGGCGCAGGCCTCGGCACGGGTGGAAAAGCGTCGGGGCGCACCGGCCACGTTGAGCGACCAGGGCCAGGGCACGAACCGGTCGCCCCGCTTGATGCCGCTCTCCTGCAATGCGACCGCGTACAACACCGAGGACGGGATGCCGGCATGCTGAGCCGCGAGCTGGTAGGCCGGTGGCGGCACTTCCTGTGCGTGGGCCGGGATGAACGCCAGCCAGGCGCCGAGCATCGACGGGGCCAGCCGCAGGCCTAGGGACGCCGCTGCCATTGGCCGCCGACCCGCTGCACCACGGCAGGCAGGTCCCCCTGCAGGCCTAGCGATAGCCAGCGGCCTGCATCGTGATTCAGGGTGATCGCGCCGCCGCGCACCTTGCCCGGGTCGATCCTGGTGAGCTTTGCCCAGTCGCGAATGCGTGCATCGTCGCCGCGGCTGCCCACCATATAGAGGTCGAACTCGGCAGAGGATGCCTGCAACTGCTGGACGACCGCTCCACACGGCGCGCAGCCGTCCTTGACAAACACCGCGAGACGCTCCGGTCCTGCTGGCACGGGTGCGGCCGCGACGGTGACATCGGGTAGGCTCACGCGCTGCATGCTTGGATGTAGACGCTGCCAGGCCGCGTCATAGGCGCGTTGATAGGCCAGCGTCTTCTCGACTCGACGGGCCTCGACTTCCACCTGCAACTCCGCGTAGCGGCGTCGCTCCTCGTCCGAGCGTGCCTCGATGCCCAGCGCGGTCAGCGGATCGAGATTGGGGGAATAGATCCCCAAGGGACCCTCCATCAGTTCCTTGTAGCGTCCCCACTCCTCCGCGCGTAGCCCCCAGTCTCCAGCGAGCGCTGTGTCGCTGCGGGAGGTTGTCGCCGGGCGCTCCTGGCTGGCTTGAACGGTCGGCGATGCGCCGCGTACGCTCTGCGCGATCGCCGGCAGCGGCCCCGAGGTGGCGAGGCAGGCCCCTACAGCGAGGCTGACGAGAGTGCGCATTACCGTCCCCGTTCAACTGCCAGGCGATGGACCTCGGTGCCCTGGCGGAAGACGGCAAGTCCGGCCTCAACGGACTCCAGCAACCAGCCGTCCTCCGACTCACCGGGGTGCAGTAGGCGGGCCTCCGAGAACGCAGCCTTGTCAACGGGCAGGATGGACACGAAGCGCTCGCCACCGCGCATCTCGACGCCGAGGACGGTGAACGGCGGTGGCTCGGGCGCCTTCGCCTTCGGAGCCGGCGTAGCGCGAGCACGGGCTGGTGCAGGGGCATCTGGCTTTGCCTTGGCCTGCCGAGACTGCAACTGATCGAGACGAGCGACCAATTGGTCGAGCCGCTGCTCCAGAGGGACCAGACCGTCGGCAGGCAGCCGGTCGCCCACCGCCTGCTCGATGGACGCCAGTCGCTGCTCCAATCCTTGGCGGTCGGCATCGTAACCGGCCTGGGTCACCGCGGCGGGCTGCTCGCGGTCGTGGTCGATTTGCTGGCCGAGTTCGGCCATGCGGCTTTGAAGCGCCGTCATCTGCGACACTTGGACGCTACCCTCAGCCTGCTCGGACAGCCGCGTCAACGCAACATGGTTGATGATCACGGCGATGCTGATCAGCAGCAGCCACGTGGCGGCGGCGGCCCGGACTAAGGTTGCCCGGGAACGGGGGGGGATCTCGGCCAAGGTGCTCACGGCCGAGCCTCGGTGGCGATCGGAAAGGCTTCTGCGCCCAGCGCGCTCTCGGGCGCTGGAGGCGTCACGCCATCAGCGGGTGGCGTGCGCTGGTCGTGGCGAGCAAAGCAGACCTGGCGTTCGGTGTCGTCGACCTGCAGGTCCCAGGCCGGGCCCGCCAGCGTGAGCAACGCATCGCGCAGCAGGATCGGCCCGAGGCGCAGATGGGCGGCCGGGAGTGGAAGCGCATACAAGGCAGCCGCATCCGCCCTGTCGCAAAGCCGATACCCCGAGCGAAGCAGTGCGTACCGCAAGGCCTCGCCCACGTCGGCACGAGACGTGTCGGGCATGGTGACGTCGATGATCTGCGCCAACAGGTCGCGTTGCGCCGAGCCGGGGGCGAGTTCGACCAGCGTGTAACGTCCATAGCGGACGACCGGAATCCAGTCTGGCTCGGCTAATCCGGGTTGGGTGACCGGTGCTTCTTCTGTCGCTTGTTCGATGATCGCCGGAGCCGGCTCCGACGGTGCTGTGACGCAGCCTGCAATCAGTGTGCTGGCCGCCAGCAACCCGCCGGCGGCCCAACGGTAATGAGTACGGATGATCGGTCGCATAGGGCGGTTCCAGGTTTTCTGAACCGCCACCATCGCCCTTGGGGGCGACTCCATCAGCAAACAATAGGGAACCTGTGCGGACCGATTAGTGCGTGGCCCGGCAACCTTTAGAGGCCATCCGACGGACCGCTGCCGATGATGTTGTCTAGCTCTCCATGCGCTGCGCGAACTGCCCTACGATTTGCCCCTGCCGTGCGACCGTTCCGACCCACTCGTACACCTGCTGAAAGCCGGATGCCGGCCTCTTCGGATAGCGTCGGGTGAATGCTACGTTCAGCATGTCACCCTCTTGTACGTCGATGGGGGTTTCGATGGGGAGGTAGGCGTGCTTCCAACTGTCCGATGTCTCCCCGGCCGCAATGTCACCCCCGGAGATGTCCAGCACCGTGTTGGCTGAGAGGTCGGCCACGAAATAGGCCTTGAAGCCGGTGAAGCGTGCGCCGGCCCGAAGAACGTACGACCGGCGCTGCGTGTAGGTGGGCGGCTGATCCCAGGCGCCGCCATAGCAGCAAAGCTGCTGCGGATCGGATAGATAAAGCTCGCGCGGGAGGATGCAGTCGTAGTAGATACTGAACGGCGACCCGATCTCCCGTTGCTTGTAGAGCTGCGCGACGTCGTAGTGTGCGGTAAGGCTAGACACGGAGCCGGCGCACAGCTGTCGATGGGCCTTGGCCGCAGCCACGGGAACGAGAAAGGATCGGACCGCAAGCGGCAGGACGGCGCCGCCCGGCTTCAGGAAGCGCTTGATCGCGTCTTCGAGAATCGGCTGAAAGTTCTCGTTGTCGGCCATGTTGCCGATGATCTCCGATATCAGCACGTCCACTGGTGCTCGCAGTTCGACGTCGTAGGAGATCTGATTGACGGGAACGAAGCGGTCCCGAAAGCCGGCATCGCTTAGGCGTTGCACGGCCAGCGCAAGGATGTCGGCGTTCATCTCTATGCCGGTCACGCTTGCCGCGCCGGCGTGCAGCGCCCATTGGCTCAAGATGCCGGTACCGGTGCCCAGGTCTACGACATGGTCTCCGGGCCGAACAACCTCGAAGATCGCCTTACGGTAGGCGTGCATACGAAGGGCGTCGTTGAGCATGAGATCGTGAAATGCGTCATCCCATCCGAGCAGCGACTCGGACAAGGGCGTCCACAGTTGTTCCGTCGCGTAGCGCATGGTCTTATTCCTCTCGCGCGTAGTCGTGATTGAAAGGAACGTCGCCCGCCGAATCCGAGGAGCTAAGCGGCTGAGACCTGACGCTCAGCGCCCCGCAGGCGGGGCCGGCGAGCTGTACGCCCGACTCCAGGCTGAAGACCGAGTGGTGTAGCGGGCAGGTGATCGTCATGCGTGCCTGGTTGATATGTCCGTGAGCGAGCCGCCCCGCACGGTGCGGGCAGTGTGCGGGAATGCGGTACCGGCAACCATCCAGCACCAGCGTAAAGCTGCCTTCCTCCGTGTAGTCGTCGACGTCCATCACTCGACGCCGACCGCGACTGGCGCTAGACGAGCGTGGGACAGTCGTGCCTTCAGGACGGCGTCCTTGAACGCCTTGTCGGTGATATGACTTGCCAACAACGCCCCTTGAAAGGCCTTGGCGGCGTCGAGCGTTCCGGTCGCATTCATTGCGCTCAGCAGGCGCTGGCCCTCTACGGCGTGGAAGGCGTCAATGTGTTGGTGCTCGGTATAGTAGGCGTGTGCTCGAATGCCCAGCCGGCGGCATGCCTGGGCGTAGCAGTCGAAGAACGAGGGTATTGCGGTTTCGAGATAGGTCAGCGCGCCGGCAAAGTACGAAACACTGTCAGCGCGAAGGGTCAGCCAGTAGAACAGGTTGACGAACTCGAAACTCGCCGTGCCGACTTCATCCGGATAGAAGTCCAGCGACGTTGGCATGTCGAGTTCGCGCAGGAGGTCGAGATAAAGGCTTGTGTGCGCGCGCTTGATGTTCCCAGAGCCAAATTCGTCGATCATGATTCGCAGAAGCGGCATCTGCGCCTCCAGGGGTAGGCGTGGCAACACGAAGTAGAAGACCTGCGCCTCCGTCAGCCCGTCGATGGCAAACTCCTGTACCAGGATGCAAAACTCATCCCGTCGGATCTGGTCCGCCACATAGGTAGCGCTCTCGTTCGGTGCCTGCTGTTCATCATGGACCTGTTGCGCTAAGGCGCTTCGCAGCGCTGGCAGTGAACTTGGCAGCGGCACGGTGCCGAGTGCAGCCAGCCGATGCGCTATCCATTGGCGCTCGAACGCATCGACTTCTGGTGCGTGATATCCAGGCGTGAGCAGTCGAGCACGATTCGACTGATACAGGCGCTTCTGAGTGACTGCTTGCATGTCACCCCCCTCAAGATGTAGCCGCTCGCGCGGTGGAGATGGCGCCGCGGCTGAACAGTTCTTTCTTGATGTGAACATACCAGTCGTCGCTCTGCAGTGCGTAGGCTTCGGTGAGCCGGGTTACCTCGGACCTGACGGCGGCGCACTCGCACGCAAGCGCCACGCGGCACAGTGCGGGCTCGATGTTCGCCAGAGACACGACGCACCCGTCCACGGGCAAGTCCTCACCCAACTGATGCTCCCAGCCGACGTAGTACTTCAGCCCCTGCGCCTGCAAAGCCTTGATCTGGTCCGAGCTACGAGCCACGTCCGCCGAATCCTTGATGCCAACAACGCGCGGCAGCGCTGCGATGGCAAGCAAGGTATCGAAAAGGGTCTCGTTCCCTGAAAGGCTGGACTCGTTGTAGACGTAGATACTCAGATCTACGGCGTCATGAACCCGTCGGTAGTGATCGAGGATGCCGGCTTGGGTGACCGATTCACCGAACGGAGACGTCAGCATGACGCCGTGTGCGCCCAAGCGCTTCGCCGATTCAGCATAGGCATGAACCTCTGCCGTCGAAGGCTGCTCGATGCCGGCGATCACCGCGCTCGCCCCCGCATGTTCCAGCGTGAATCGCAACATGTCTTCCCATTGCGTCGCACTGAGGCGCCAGCCCTCTCCCGACGTCAGGCAAGGAATGAAGCCGTTGGCAGAATGCCGCAGCGAGGAAAGGAGACGTTGGACGCTCGGCCCACATACCATGCCCCGGTAGTCGATCGGGGTAATCAACGGCACGAAGATGTCGGTTGCCATTTGCCTACCCGTCCGCGTTGTAGACGAAGGCCCGGGACGCATCGTAGAGCTCCTGCAGCTCCGATGGAAAGGAGACCGGGGCGGCGTCCTGGTCATCGCGCCATAGTCGGCCCTGTAAGCAGTCCAGCGTGCGCAGCACGGGGTCATGGGTCGCCAACTGCCCACCCCTTCGGAACAGCTGGCCGACCAGAAGCGCCTGCTCCGGATCCATCTGCTTGAGGTGCGGGTGGCTGAGCGCCGCGTTGATGTCGTCGTAGGTGTACCCGCTCCGCTGTATGGCCATGTCGCTGTGCAGGCGGTCCATGAACGGGTAGTAGAGATCCTGAACTTGGCGGCTCTGCGCCCAGATGACCGCGTCGCAGATTCCAATCTGCTCGAAGTTCATGCGCGGCTGACTGGAGAAATTCCGGGTAAAGTAGCTGAGCGAGCGTAGCCGTCGCGTTTCGTCGCGATCGTGCATGCCCAGGAAGAACGAGGCGTCGATGAACAAGGGAATTTCCTTCACGCTTCGACCTCCTCAAGCGCAGTACATATCGCGTCAATGGCCGCGGCGAAGACGTCAGCATCTCTCGCCAGCGCCAGGCGGATGAATCGTTGCCCCTTCCAGGGATTGCTCCAGTAGAAGTACTTGCCGGATAGGACGTAGACGTCGAAATCCAGCAGATGGGCCTGTAGCAAGTCGGCCGTCCACGCTGGATCGGTGATCTCGAACCATGCCACGCTGGTTCTCACCATCGGACTCCGATAGCGCAGTAGTCCCCCGTCCAGTTGCCGCCGCGCGAGGCTGCGGTTTTCGTCGAGCAGTTCGCGCACCGACGCAAAGCGATCCTGAGCGCTGTCGCGAACATACTCGGTGACCAGCTTCAGGACGAATGGCGAGACGTTCAGGAGGACGCTGGTGACGATCGGATAAATGTCCGCGGTGAGGCAGCGGCTGGTGGTGATGGTGGCGCACTTGGCGTCCTGGATAGGCCAAGTCTTCCCCGTGTCCTCCATCGCGATGTAGCGAACGCCCGAGTCTTCCAGGATCGCGTACACATCGGGGCGGGACTGCCCGGACGCCAGGATGAATGCCGCGAAGCAGAAATCGAGTATCAGGATCTTGTCGCGTTCGACGCAGAATCGAACGACTTCGCGGAAGGCGAGGTCTGTCGGGTTGAAGAGGCTGAATCCCGTTGGATTATTCGGGTCGACCAGGAATACTGCGTCGATTTGATCGGCGTGCCCGAGAAGCCTCTGGTACACCTGACTCTTGTCGGCAAATAAGTGTTCGCCGAGGGGAACCATGGGCACCTGCATGTGCTGCATCAGGTCATGCAGGTTGTCGAAGCATGGCTCAATGAGGCCGACGCGCAGGCCGTGTTTCTGCAGATAAGTGGCGGTGATATGCATGCCGACCGACGCGGCATAGACGAGATAAATTTCGTCATGGCGCTCCAGCGCACGGTGCTGCCCGTGGAGCCGAAAGAAAGCCTGGATAAAGTCCTGCTCGCTTTGATACTGAGTTTGCCGGGCGGCCGCGTCCCAGAGTCGGGGCAGACTCTCGACGATGCGGCGCTGGCTCGGACTTTGGCTTTGGTGGGTATGGGCGTCCGCGAGGTTGAACGGGGTCCGCAGTGCCGCAATCTCATGCTGCGTTATATCTGCCTTCGCCAGAAGAGCGTGATCTCGTTGCGGCGGTAATGCGAGGCTTCCCACGTTCATAGACCTTTCCCTGTGTTCTCGTTACGTTGGTGGACCATTGACCCACAGCGAGGCAATCCCGCTCAAGTGCAGGTAGAAAAGCGGGAACCGTCCGACGGTTGTGGCGGGGCATCATGTGCGCGACGCCTCGCCGTTGATTCGTCTGGATAGCGCCGAGTCGCGGCGCGACAGAAAGTGCAGTAGTAGCTTGGGGTAGTCGAGTTGAACGGCTGCCTGCACGGACGACCGCTCGGCAAGCCGGGCGCGCCAAGCAGTCACTTTCGGCAGATCCGCGAGGATGCCGAAATCGCCGATCGTCTCGAATACGTCGAAGTACCTGAAAACCGGGCCGTACGTCGCATCCACGATGCTGAATGGCTGGCCGCTGAAGTAGGGTCCGGCTCCAAGCGCGCGTTCTATCTTTTGAAACCGCGACCGGATGTCCGTTGCCGCGGCCCTCAATCCCGCCTCGTCTGGCGCGCTATAGAAGGTCCAGATGGTGTTCAGCAAGGCAGAACCGAACTCGATCCATGAGCGATGCTCAGCCCGCGCAAGTGGCGCCTTCGGGTGAAGGCGCGGGGCAAGCGTGTCATCCAGGAACTCGCAGATCACCGCGGATTCAAAGATGGGCTTGTCTCCGACCAGCAGAACGGGCGTCTTGCCCAGCGGCGACACTTTGAGGAACCAGTCGGGCTTGTTGCCCAGATCGATGTCCCTGCGCTCGAAGGGCACGCCCTTCTCCGATAGGATGATCGCTGCACGCTGCACGTAGGGGCAGAGCGTGTGACTGACGAGGAGAAAGTTTGCTTTCACGGCGCGACCGACTGGGCTCAGGTCGCTTGTGGTGTGAGGCGCCTGCTGGTTTTCAGCGTAACCGCGCCGTCGCCCAGCAACCAGAGCGATACCGATGCGACAATCAGGAAGACGGGGTATTCCCAGCCGCCTCCGCCGCTCTCGTGCGACCAACCGCTGTGCGAGGGCGCCCAGGCAGCGAACGCCACGATCGGCACGAGCAGCAGGACCACTTGGCGAGCATAGATCCCGAGCACGAGGGCCGCTCCGCCCGCCAGTTCAGCGATGAAAGCGGGGTAAGCCAGCAAACCCGCAAGGCCGATGCCATGGAAGGACTCACCTGTTCCGGTGAGTGTGAAGGCGAGCAGCTTGAGCAAGGCGTGCGCGACCGACATGACACCCAGGGCCACGCGCAGCAGTGGAGCACCGAAGGTGTTCGCTGCTCCGCTTGCAATGGCCGCTCGATTCATCTCAGCTCGCTTTCAGTTTGGACAGACCGACGCACTGTAGTCTTGCGGGTATGCAACGGAAATATGCATGCTGGAAAATTGGGTATGCGAAAACGCAAGGACCGGAGACATCAAAATGCAATACAAACTCAGTGCCGCCGATCTCGAAGTCATCTTGGCACTGGTGCGCACCGGCACGCTCGCCCAAGCGGGAGAGCGCCTGGGGATCGACGCATCGACCGTGTTTCGGAGCGTTCAGCGCATTGAGCGCGGCTTGGAGCAGCGTCTGTTCGAGCGCTCACGTGCCGGCTACCAGCCTGGCGAGCTGGCGATGGCATTGGCTGAGAACGCGGAGCAGATGGAGGTTCAACTGGAGTCCGCAAGATCGACCGCGCAACTGACCCCGGGGCAGCTGGGTGGCACTGTCCGCATCACGACGACCGACACGATCCTGCATGGGATGGTGGCGCCAGCGCTCAAGCAGATTCAGACCATGCACCCGTTGCTTGCCTATGAGCTGCATACGGGCAACGAAATCGCCGACCTGACCCGCAGAGACGCGGATATCGCGGTGCGTGCGACTAAGCAGCCGCCCGAGCACTTGGTAGGCAAGCACATCGGGTCGATTCATGTGGCGCTGTTCGCAGCGCGCCAGCTTGGCCCCGCAGAGCGCTACGAGCAGCTCGAAGCGGCGACGGCGCGCTGGATCGCGCCTGATGAGGGGTTGCCAGAACATCCTTCCGTCGTATGGCGCAAGAAGAACTATCCGCAGGTGAAGCCGCACTACAGCGTCAACAGTATCCTGACGGTCATGGAGCTTGTCGCTCTTGGCCTGGGTGTTGGAATCCTGCCGCTCTTCCTGGCGCGACACCGCTCCGATCTGACGCAACTGACCGGGGTGCTCGAAGGGGCCGAGACGGAACTGTGGCTGCTCATGCATCAAGTCAAGAGTCGCGGCACCTGCGCCGCGTCTCTCACGTGTTCAAGCATCTGTCCGCGACGTTGACGCTCTGACGGTCCTGTCGACCGGAAAGAGAGACGGTCCCGAAGGGCCGTCGTAGTCGCAATCGCCTAGGATTAGGGACGGGCCTATTCAAGGTGGGGATCGATATCGGCGGTTTGGATGTGGGCCCAGCACCTGACGGACGTGCCGTTCTCTCCGACGGGGTGATCGCTTACTGCGTCTGAGAACTCGTCAGTGTCGCTCGCATCGCAGCAGATCACCTTGACCTCGCCGGCGTCGCAGCACACCGAATGCACCAAGCAAAGCCAAGTATATCCAGCATTAGTACAGATCGGCCGCTGATCTGCGACGTAGAGTGCCCCTGCACATCGGCTGCCTTTGGAGTCCGAGCGCAACGAGGGACGCACCATGGCCCCGGCTGCATGCGCCAATGTCGACGCGAGGCAATACCTTCGCCGGATTCAGCTTGCGCGCCTATAGCACTTAGTGCCATACTTTAAATGGGTGAGACGAGCATAGAAATCTAAAGGTGCGGTGGTTTGACCGCTGGACCCGTAAGAAGGGATTGGCTACATCAACTTCTGCGCCAACGCACGTGACTGGGCTGTTCAAAGCCGATCGTGGCGGAGGCCTAAACAAGACGGAGATTGGATGGGCGAAGAAGGAGCGGTGGCTACCCCACGCTGGTCACCACGAACGAGGGAGTTGCTGGGGCTGCGTATTCGACTTCCCGAGAATGCCCGCAGCGACATCGGCAAGGACGAAGCCGAGCCTTTGAACAAGTTCTGGCGGCACTTCTGCTGTCATCCGCACCGCAGGCCATTGGTAAGGCAGAGCGTGCCGGGAAGTTGATCGAAATCGATTGCGATGCGGAAAATAAAGTCAGCCATTCTTGCCGTTCCTGAAACGGCGAACGGCCTGCACCAGGCAGGGGTGATGAACCAGGTCACGCTGCGCGAATTCGACCAGTTGGCCCTGCCTCCGGTCGAGCCACTTGCTCCTGCGCAGATCAAGCGCATTCGCGAGAACTCGCATGTCAGTCAGGCGGTCTTCGCTCGGCTGCTCAATACCAGCCTATCAACCGTTCAGAAGTGGGAGATCGGCCAGAAGAGGCCGACGGGCACCGCTCTAAAGCTGCTGCACCTCGTACAGAAGCGTGGCCTCGATGTAGTCGCAGGATGACCAACGCGCAAACGGCGCTCAACAAATAATGACACTTCGCGCGGCATCTACCTCTCTAACTACATACGCATCGGCGGCGCCAGCGGTCGATCCGCTCGAGTTCGCCCGTGGCGCGCTTTGCGCGGCGACCTTTGTGGCCGCTGATACGGCGCGGGAAACGCACGTTACGAAGCTCCACCGCTTGTTCGAGCGAGCCGGCTTGGCGCCGTCAATGGAGGCGGCCCTCGGAACCATGCAATTTCTCCGCGAGGCCGAACCGCTCGGGGGCGGATATTGGACTCCTGCTCCCGTCCGCACCGTTGAGCTCGGCCCCGACTGCCACCTCTTAGTCGGCCCACAACCTACATTGGAGCTGCAGCGGCACGTTGCAGGTTTACGTCGGGCCGGTGGGGGACGCGTGATGAATCGTGCTGACACTGCTGCGTTCCCTAGGCAATCGAAGGTGGCTTGGCGGGGAAGCGACGGGAACGACGCAAGTTCGTGGACCCAGTCCGCCATCAATTCGGCAATGAAAGAACTTGCGCCGTCGGTCGTCGCCGACAACCTCCAAATCTTCGCCGTCCAACAAGCTGGCGGACAGCGCCGCGGGGCGGCCTGGTTTCAGGCGGGGACTAGTCCGGCATGTGAATGGCGCGGAGTCGGTCTATTTCGTGCGCGAACCGGCGCGTCGCGCTACCGCTATTTCCTTGGAAAGTACGAAGCTGGAAGAGACTTTCTGGAGGGGCCCGCGGTCCTCGATGCTGCGCGGTTTCAATTCGGGCTTGCGGCTCTACAGAGTCAGCCGTTCACGGCCATCATCACATCTAATTCCGGCACGACTACGATTTCGCTGGCGGTGGCTCCTCCCCGATCGATGAGACGCCTGCTCGTCGCGCTCTGTGAAGAAGATCCAAAATCATTCGGGCGCGTCTGGACATGTGGTGCCCCGGCCTGTCGACCGGTACTACTAGAAGCGCTGCAGGAACTCAATTGCGAGACAAAACACCATGAGTGACCCCAAGACCTACTCTGCCCGCGCTGTCTTTGATGGGATGAAGGGGACATTGCATCGATACTTGGAGGCCCAATACCACATCTGGGATGAAAGCCTGATCGAAGGGCGCAAACGGCTTCTGGAGTCCGAAGGCGTGACGTTTCAAGAGCCCCGTATTGAGGGGACGCCGTTCTATGTCGCGGGAAGCACGTATGCCCAGATGAAAATCCCTTCGCCAGCTAAGGCCGTGCTTGAGCTTGCTGCTGGGCAGGCGGGAGCCGGAATTCCCGAGCGGCCCTACAAACACCAAGCGGATGCGCTTGAATCGTTCCTTGGTCGTGGTGAGGAGATTATCGTCGCCACCGGCACCGGCTCCGGTAAGACCGAGTGTTTCCTCATGCCCATCCTCGGATCGCTCGCAGTCGAGTCCTCCGAGCGGCCGGATTCGTGGCGGAACCCCGGTTGCCGGGCGCTGCTGCTGTACCCGATGAATGCGCTGGTCAACGATCAGCTCTCACGGTTGCGACGTCTGATGGGCCAACCAGACATTGCGGAACACATTCGCGGCAGTCGACCCGGCCGCGCAACGTTCGGGATGTACACGAGCCGAACGCCGTATCCCGGAGTGACGAGCAGGGCGCGCGATCAATCACGCCTGCGACCGTTGGTGCAGCATGCCTATCTCGACCTTCCAGCGGAGGCAAAGGAGCGGCTCGATCAGGAAGGGAAGTGGCCCGTCAAGGATCTAGATGCCTTCGCGGCCTCCTCTTTCGTAACAGGTGCCAACGACTCGGAAATGCTGTCACGCGGCGAGATGCAGGCTCGTTGCCCTGACCTGCTCGTCACCAACTATTCGATGCTGGAGTACATGCTGCTGCGACCAATTGAGCGGAGCATCTTCGATCAAACGGCGGCATGGTTGGCAGCCGACCAATCGAACTATTTCACCGTCGTGCTCGACGAAGCTCACATGTATCGCGGCTCGGGGGGCGCCGAAGTTGCCTACCTGCTCCGAAGGCTTCATGCGCGCCTTGGCATTAGTCGGGACCGGGTGCGGTACATTCTGACCAGCGCCAGCCTTGGCAAGACGGCAGAGGCGGTCACACGGATGAAGGCCTTCTCTGCGGATCTGAGCGGCCTCACCGCAGGCCAACGCGAGTTCACGCTCATCCGCGGCGAGCAACTGACGAAGTCAGGGGACAGGCCCGCCACGAAAAAAGAGGCGGCCGCACTGGCACGTTTCGACATCGCAGCACTGCACGAGTCCGCACTCGACCCGGGCAAGGCCATAGAAGGGTTTGGTGCGCTGCTAAAGGCACTGGGACAAGAAGCAGAAATGGTCGCCGGAGGCGATCAGGCCGCACTTCGGCACGGCGTCTATCAATGGCTTCAGTCGTTTGGCCCGGCAGCGCTCGTTGCTAATCTAGTGACGGCACATCCGCAAAAACTGCGTGCCGTCGCAGCCTTGGCCTTCCCGGGTGCGCTCGATGCCGAGGCGGCAATTGAGGCAACTTTGGCGCTCATGTCGTTCGCCAAAGAGCAGAATAGCGGACGCGTGTTCGCGCCAGTACGCTCGCACCTGTTCTTCCGTGGCATTGCAGGCATTTATGCCTGCACCGATCCGCGCTGCAGTTCAAAAGACTCTTCGGTTCCTTCGGGGAGGCTCGGAAAGCTCTATTCGGAGCCGATGCTTCGATGCGAGTGTGGCGCTCGCGTGTACGAAGTGCTTACGCATCGCGATTGCGGAGCGGCATTCATACGAGGATTCGTTCAGGACCAGTTCGGAATGTTCCTCTGGCATCAACCCTCCAGCGGCCTGTGGGGAACGGGTGGCCTGATGGAAGCGCACTTCCTCGTTGAGATCGACCGCCGTGCGACCGGCGCTCATGGGCGTATGGAAGGCTCTCAGGTGTGGCTTCACACGGCCACTGGAAGGCTTGTTCAGGCACCGCCCGCCGCAGCGGAACTTGATCAATACCTTGCGCTTGTCCGCCCCGATGGTCCTGTTCCGATTTCAGGACAGCAGGCGCTGTCCTTCAACCGCGAGTGCCCAGTGTGCACACGGCGTTGGCAGGCTGGTTCGACCAAGATCATGGATCTGGCCACAAAGGGTGAGGCACCGTTCGCACAGTTGATCCGGACGCAGGTCGAACTGCAGCCGATCACGCAGCGGAAAACGGACAGTTCCCCCAACGGCGGACGCAAGTCGCTGCTCTTCTCCGACGGCCGACAGAAGGCGGCGCGTCTGGCAAGGGACATTCCGCGCGAAATAGAGAACGATGTCTTCCGGCAGTTGCTGCTCCTCGCATCGAGAGAACTACGCGGACTCGGGCGCGAAGCCACACTCGGCGATCACATGTACGTTGCCTTGCTGCATGTGCTCGCAAAGAACGCTTTACTGCTCTTCGATGGCGCCGACCGGGAGCGATTGCAGCGAGATGTGCTTGATCATCGCCGCCACTACCTGGGCGAACTGCGCGATGCGCTCGAAGAGTCACCCCCGGCCAAACCACCGCGATTCTCCTCGCTCCTCTTGCGGCATCTAGGCTCGCCGTTTTACTCGCTGAGCGCGCTGACGCTGGCGCACGTCGTTCCCATCGCGCGCGTGCGTCGGCAGATTCTGCTGGAACTGCAGGGCATCAACGAAGCAAATCTGCGTGCCGTGTGGACAGCATGGATTCAAAGCTTTGCAAGCGACTTCGCCGTAGATGCGGACCTGCCCCAAGGTGTCAGGTCGCAAGCCGCAGGCTATCCCATCGGCGGAGGTCTGGACCGAAATGGCGGCTTCTCGGCGAGACAGCAGGCGTTTTTGCGCGCCCGCTTGCCTGAGCTGGACCGGATCTTCGATACGCTGACTGCGACCTTGTGCCAGGCTCATCCGGGACGTCCTGGCTTTTTCGTCGTCCCAGGACGGCTCGCCCTCGAGTTTGCGTCGGACCAGCACGACTGGCATCAATGCGGGCAGTGCGCCACCGTGTCGCCAGTCGAATGGTGGGGGCACTGTCCTAACTGCCTGGCTAACGGAGTGACTGCCGTTCGCCCCGGAGCAACGCAGTACCTGCGGGCCCGCAAGGCGTTCTTCCGAGATCCGGTCAATGACATACTGGAAGGGAAGACGAGCCCCTTCAACTTATCGGTGGAAGAACATACGGCTCAGCTCTCCTACCGGGACATAGACGATTCCACGACAACTATCGAGGAATTCGAGCGTCGCTTCCGGGACATTCTGGTTGAGCGAAACGACACGTCGATTGATGTCCTCAGCAGCACGACAACGATGGAAGTCGGTATTGATATCGGCTCCCTGGTCGCCGTGGGGCTGCGCAACGTACCGCCGCTTCGACAGAACTACCAGCAGCGCGCCGGACGTGCCGGGCGAAGAGGATCGGCTGTATCGACGGTCGTCACCTACGCACAGAACAGTCCTCACGACAATCACTATTTCGCAAATCCTGAGCCGATTATCTCCGGTGAACCGACTCTGCCCGGAGTTGATACGGCAAATCCCAAGATTGTGGAGCGGCACATCCGTGCGCAGCTCATCCAGGCCTACTTCCACTCACAGCCGTTCAACTCGGCGAGCGGAGACGTGTTTTCCGTACTGGGTGAGACGATGCACTTCTATGGCGGCACAGGTCCATTCAGCCTGCCTGCGTTTGTCGAGTGGCTTTCCGGCTCTCAAGCAGCACAAGCCTGTTACAGCGCAATGGGCCAGTGGTTGCCGGCGTCGTTCAACAAGTCGCCCGCAGAAGTAGCGAACGAGTTCGTTGCTTGGCTGGAGCGCGCGCGGCCGAGGAACGCGCAAGAGTTGGACCCTGCTGACGAAAAGCTTATCGAGTTCCTCTTTGCGAAGGGATTCCTGCCGTCGTACGCCTTCCCACGCGACCTGTGCGCACTGCAAATCGAATGGCTCGAGAGGCGCGGAAACTTCACGCAGCCAAAGATCCTTCAGCGTCCTCAGCAAGGGTTAAATGTTGCGCTGTCTGAGTACGCACCGGGCCGCCTGGTCGTGGTCGACAAAAAGACCTATCGCGTTGGAACGGTTGCGGCCAACGGCTCGACCGCAGTTGTCGATCGAGCCGAGCGGCTATTCGTTGAGCGCCGCTACTATGTACATTGCCCAGAATGTAATTACACCTCCGGGTTCAGGCTCACGGAGCCAGAGAGTGAGCAATGCCCGCTTTGCCGCACCGCCGTGCTGCAGGCTGCATCGGTTATAGAGCCGCAGGTCGTCTTTCCCGAAGGCCGCGGGGAGGTCGATGAGTTCGACGATGAGCAGACCTTTACGAACGCAACGAGCGCACAACTGTCTGTGCCGGCTGGAAGTCCAGCGTTTGACTTGAGGAGACTAGGCATTCACTGCCACATAGGGTCCGCACGCGATCAACAGCTCGTGATGGTCAATAAGGGAGAAGCGGATGCGGGCCAGTATCCCGGCTTCCTGATCTGCAATCGTTGCGGGAAGGCCGAATCAAACCCGCAGCGCGTGGGTCCACACGACCGCGACTATTTCCTCTCCACGCGCGGGACGGGACGCTGCACTGGTCACTTCGAACAGGTATATCTCGGCTATGGCTTCGCATCCGACGTTCTCATAGTGCGGCTGCCCCTGTCGAGGCCGCTGCGCTTCGATCCTCTAATAACAACCGAACGCGAGCCGATTTCAAACGCGCTGCAATCGCTCGCCGAAGCGTTCGTTCTGGCCGCAAGTCAGGAACTGGACATTGACATCCGTGAGATCAACGCCGGCTTCCGGTTCGTCCGCGTCGGTGAAGAACACTTCGCCGACATTTTCGTGTACGACACGCTATCCGGCGGTGCCGGCTATGCGACGCAGGCGGGGGAACTCTTTGAGGCAATCATGGCACGGGCTGAGGTCCTACTGAGCCGGTGCACGTGTTCGGCATCATGTGACAAATGCCTGCGTCATTATGGAAATCGCTTCCATCACTCAATACTGGATCGACGCTTGGCGCTCGACCTGCTGCGCTACGCACGGGACGGTTACATACCTGCGGCGCCATCTCATGACGAGCAGCGGTCCACACTTCAGCCGCTGAAGGACATGATGCTGCTTGCGGGCTGGTCTGAAGAACCGTCGGCTACTGCCCCCTATGCGGTCGCGCATCTGGGGAGGCACGTGCAGTTCTTCTCATTCCCATCGTTGGTCGACCCAACGCACTATGGGTTCGCGTCGGGAGCAAATCGCCGTGCGTTCTCGGCGTTTGAACTTGCGCGTGACTTGCCCGGCGCCTATGGAGAGGTCACGTGAAGACGGGCTTGGTCATAGCGCTTCCGGGCGACGAAGCGCGCCTCAAGCGGAAGGTACGTGCCCATTTCAAGCGGCTCGGATTCTTGAGGGCTCCCGACGGTACTCTGATACCGCCCAAACTCGACAAGCAGAGTTACCGCGACATGCATGCGCATCAGCGGGACTCTCGTCTTGAAGACAACCGCGCATGGATCGTGGGGCGATCGAGCAGCTTGATTCAGCACTTCGCGTCCGGGGCTGAACTTGATGTCGAGCGCATCAGCCCCCGCATAGAACTCGTTCGCTCCGGCACTTGGCAAGGCGACCTTTTTCGCTTTGCGAGCTACTACTGGAGGATCCCGATTTCAGAAGGCTACGGCCGACGCTTACGATTCCTTGTGTGGGATGAGCACCATCACAAGCTCATGGGTCTGTTCGCGTTAGGGGACGCAGTATTCAACCTGCGAGCCCGAGATGAATTCATTGGCTGGGATCATCATCGTCGAATGGATGCGATGGTGAACCTTATGGATGCCTACGCGCTTGGAGCTGTGCCGCCGTACAACATGTTGCTGGGAGGCAAGCTAGTCGCGTCGCTCATTCGTAGCCAGGATGTCATTGACGTCTTCCAGGCAAAGTATCACGACTCCGTTGGCGTGATCTCGGGGAAATCCAAGCACGCCAAGCTCGTCGCTGTCACGACCACGTCGGCACTCGGACGCTCGTCCTTGTATAACCGCCTGAAGATCAACGGCCAGTCGATCTTCAGCCCCATAGGCTTGACCTCGGGCTGGGGTCATTTCCACATTTCCGACGAACTGTTCAGTGACTTACGGGAATATCTGCGGTCAGTCGGTCATCACTACGCTGACTCGCACGGCTACGGCCAGGGGCCTAACTATCGACTTCGGCTGATACGCAAGGCCCTTGGCCTGCTGGGCCTTGATCCTGACATGGCAAAGCATGGTCTCGCGCGAGAGGTGTTCTTCTGTTCGCTCGCAAGCAACGCCCTCCAGTTTCTCCGGGGGGACCACAAACGCGCTAGGTACGACCACCTGCCTACGGCGGCGCAGATGGGAGAGGCCGCCAAAGTGCGCTGGATTATTCCACGAGCAGAGCGAATGCCTGAGTTCCGGATCTGGCGCAGTGAGCAGTTTCTTCGGGAGCTCGACGGCACCGATATGCATATGAAGCGCAAGCGCAGCCAACAGGTCGGATAGTGGACTGGGCACGCGATCACCTGGGCAATGATGTGCCGGCTTGGCTGGGCGGAATGTCGGGGTTCGGTTTGACGTGCCCATCCTGTGGCGAGCCAGTGCGTCGGCGCGCTGGCGGAGAACGCCGGCCGCACTTTGCGCACTACAGCCACCGCGCCAAGCCCGATTGCGACAACTACTTTCCTTCCCAAGGCAGTGCCGTAATGACGGCGCTGGGGCCCCACATCCGGGTGCCGCCAAGTCGATGGAAAAGAGAGTCGTTGAGCTGCGGACTGTTCCTAGCCTCCGAGGCGGGACGGACATCGCTGTCGCTGTGGCTGCGAATCCCGCCCAGCAATCTTGGGGAAACGGCCGTAGGCCGTCTAGAAATCCAGTCAGGCCTCGGCTACCGCACCTACCAGCATACCGATCTCTGCGCTACCCGCCTCGTGCCTATGACGCCGCAGGTCCCATTGGCGGAAATCGCCGGTTTTGGACAGCTTCTGGCCCTTGCGGCCGAGCTTGTGGGACAGGTCAGCGGATTTTCAGCGGATCGGAATCTTTTTTACGCCGATGAGAGGGGTGGGCGCTTCATTTTCAGCGACGAACAGTTGGAGTGGGGAGCACGGTATCGTTTGCTATCGATGCATGAGGTCGCTCCGCCGTTAGAACTCGGTTCAGCGCTAGGTTGGAAGCCGGAAGGAATATTCGGTGGCTGGTACAGCTACGAGCTGGCTCTGCCCTCAGTCTTCGTTGGATCGAAGCCAGATCTACCCAAAGAAATTGCCGACTTTTTGGGGCATCGCATCCGTAGCCGCCGACCGCGGCTCCATATGGTGGACCCACTTCCACACCACGTTGAAGTAGACGGTACGTATGTGTATCCCGAGCCACCTGAGTCATTGCTCCTTCGCAGAAGCGGCAGCGGGGAGACATCGGTGACTGCGTCAGTCGGCACCGGAGGAGCAGAAATCAGCGAGCAAGGCGATGAGTGGGTCCGAGTAAGGGGTCCGTGGACGAGCGGATGCGAATACGTCCTCGCTATTGACGGCAGCGAGCAGGCAATCTTTCGCGTTGAACCCTGCGAGTTGTTCTGTCCCGTTGGCGTCACTGTTGATAGCGTCGATCTCTCGTGGGATCTAGTCACGGATGCGCCGCTTGATGCGGACGCTCTCACGGCAGGCACTGTCAACATCGACTGCGGCAATGCACGGATCGCGGCGCACCTCGCGCGCTTGAACGATGGTTGGGTTCTCGAGGAGACGCGGCTTTCGTTACCAGGCGGATCAGCAAAAGACTTCTACGCGGGAAGCTTCGGGGAACTTCGCTGCGTCGTTCCGGCGTCGCTGGACGCATCCGAAGAGAGCGGTGCCGCTGAGCCTGCGGCACCGCAACCGCCCACGGTCATCGTAAATCGCTGGATCGATCGGCTAGTTGTTCAAGACTATGGGGCCGAAGGAGCGCGTAACGTCAAGCGCTACCTCTCCAACCCCAGCCCCGAAAACTTGTATCGGCTCGGCTCCATCATGACAAGCCGCCTGATGCCTTACATCCGGGCAGTTCAACATCAACAGCGCGATCCGACGGAGGGAGACAAAGACTTATGACTTATTCGGGGATTGAAAAGAGACGATTCGCTCAGTTGCTCGAGTGGGGCGCTGATGATGACGAGCTTCGGCGCTTTTTTGCAGAGACGAGGCTACAACTGATTCAGAGGGGCGCCAAAGTGCAGAACCCCCCACATGGCAAGCCTGCGCGTATACGAATGCTAGCACAGGGGCTACCTCAGGCGACCGACCGAGTGGTGCAGAAGTGGTTCGGTGAACATCTGAAGATGCTCGACCCGAAGTCGGTCGACGAGCTACTCGCAGATCTGCGACTGTACGAAGAGGCAGGCGAGAGCCCGCCCGAGGATGAAGCGAAGCGGCTCGCCCGTTCGTGCCTTGTACACCTGTTCTCCACCGATCCTCCTTCCGATCTCTTGTCGTTCCTTCGCCCTGCGCAAGCAGGAGGAGCGGTCGACCCGCCTGAAGCGAAGGAGGCACCGATGCCCACTCCGAACGGGCAAAGTTTCGACACGCTCTCGGAGGAACTTGGTCGGGCGATCGTCGCGCTGGCCGAAGGACGAGATCCGGATGAGTTCCTGTCGTCGTTGCCCCCTTCGACGGCAGCATTCGTCGCGGGCGTTCAGGCAGTGCGCAACGCCCGCTACGAGGACGTTCAGATAGCGATTGAGGCCCTTGACCATCAGCAAGCAGTGCGAAGCTTGCTCGCTGAATACGCCACCCGGAAGGCGTCCGCGCGCTCTAGCGGGGAGGCGCGAGGTCTGCAGATGTTGAGCTTCGCGCATCCTGGCGAGGCTTTCGCCTTCGATATTGATCGAGATGAGGTTCTGGCGGTTTGCACGCGAGATTTTCCAGAGACAACCGTCTTTTTGCACCCTTCCGCTATTCGGGCGGCTGACGGGCCGTGGATCGACCTGTCCGACAACGAGTATCGCAAGAAGCTCTTCTACTCCTCTGGTGACTTGATTGCTTTCTCTGGGGGGCGAGATATCCCGCGACAACCCAAGCGCGGCGAGATCGGCATCTGGCGGGTCGCCGAGAACGAGGGCTCGAATCCAGGCCATCGCACAAACTTTCACATTTCATCTGACAAGACCCTAGTCTATGAGGTGCGCGATGTGCCATTCGACTCCTCCAATCATGATGCCGTTCGAGAGTACATAAAGCACGCCGTCGGGGAGGGTAGGACAAGTGTCACGCCTCTGCTGTTCTTGCTGCGCGACCAGTTAATCGTCGGTTCTCCCGCGGGCAAAGACTTGACCCGGGACGAAGGGTTCGACGCCGGACTACCGTCATGGCATGCACTAACGGCATTTCGTTTAGAGGGTCGAGCGTTTGTTCCGGGACCGCTGCCACCGTCTGGGATCTACGAGTGCGAAGCACTTGCTTCGAGTCTACGGAAGCTATTTGCGGGCGAGTATTGGGGTACCGACAAGCCGACAAAGGCGTTGACGAGAAAGTTGCAGGACTTAATAGCGTCGGGTGCGCCAAAACTTAGCTCCGAGCGCGCGGCGAGATTGCGCGCGGAACTCACAACTATCGACGAACATGAAGGGGCAATGTCCGCATTGCTGGACGAAGTCATGCGCGATCCGAGGATCGGTGTACGGGTTGACAAGCTTGTAGAAGCGAAGGTCGATCTGCTCGTTGCGCAGAAGGAGAAACTTCACAAAAGCGTCCAGCAGTTGGAGCAGAAGCAAGCCGAGTTGTTGGAAACGCGGCGACAAGCGGAACGGGAGCAGAAGGCAATTGCCCCAGCCATTGCCAAAGCGATTCGCGCAGCGTTCGATAGAGCGAGAGCTGACGCGCTGGGAACGCTCGGCGAAGTGGTTGTCTTCAAGACACTGATAGATGAGTTAGTCGAGCAGCCGGCGCCTCCGGTCGGAACGATTCCACCGCCGTCCAGACCTGCAGATCCCCGAGAGGGAACATCCATCGTACGTTCGGCGGCTGGGGCCGGCCAACCAATAGTGGAGACTTTACGAGCGCTGGGGGTCACACCGAAAGCCGCGCGCGCGATTGCAGCTGTCGGCACGATGGCGCGCGAATGCGGGCTCATGCTGATCGTCGACGGTCTTGCGGGAAGCGTCGCCGCCGAGGCGTGGCTGAGCGAAGGAGATAAGTCTGGCACAGTCCTTGAGTGCGGCTTTGGTGAAACCGACGACCGTGCCATTCGAGCGGTCCTCGGTGATGCACCGGTTGCCCTTGCGATCCTGGACGCAAATTTTTCACCGTTCGATGTCTATGCAAGGCCACTTGTCGACGCAGTGCTGCGTCGTATGGCGGGAATTCACGACCGGTCATTCAAAGCCAGAGTATTGCTGTCGATGGCTGAGGGTGCCGCAGCACTGCCGCTTCCAACTGTGGCGGAGTCGTTGTCGTTACGGGTCTACCTCGACCACATCCCGGTGTTTCTTCAAGAAGGCGAGGCTGAAGCTTGGATCGAGGAGATAGAGGATATGGAAGAGCCGGTCGAATGGTTTGCCAAGCTCTGGAAACCCGCAAAAACCAAGGTGCTGAACTACTTGCGGTCGTTGCCGGTGGAAGAAGTGGCAATCATTTTGGCTGCGCTTGAAGTCGCGCAATCTTCAGGAAAAAGGCCCTAACTACATCCACAACGGCCGTGCAGGCACAAGAACTCGCAAGTTTTATGGACTTAAAACCCTGGATGCGGGTGGATGGCCGGTCTGCATGCCGTGCCGACGGCGTACTCGCACATCTGCTGCAAGAGCGCGAAGATCTAGGCCGAGGGTTCACCGTTGAGGAGGTAGGCAACGTCCAGCGTCAGGCGAACCTTGACGGTATCGGTGGTCGGCTGGGTGTCGTCGATCATTGGATGCTCCTTGTGAGGAATAGCAGCGACGCCATGCCCGGCATGGGCATGGACGTGGCTGGAGAAACGAAGTGGCGGCCTAGCGGCCGCCGCGGTAGGTGTGGGACGTCAGGCAGCAACCAACTGCCTGGCCAGCGCCACTTCGACGGAATCGCCGTCTTGGTTCAGGACATCGAGCCCTGACTCGGGCACGTCTCCCGACGTGCTCTGCGACACCATGATCTTGCGGGCCATCAACCCGAGGCACGTCATCTGCGATGAATTGGCGTAGCCGAGATAGATCACGCGTACTGGCAGCTTCTGTCCGATACGCCACGAGCGCCGTGCCGCCTGCTGCAACGAGTAGACGTTGTAGCCGCTCTGCATGAACACGATCGTCGGGAACTCCAACAGATCGAGGCCCGTCTTGACCAACTCCGGGTTCGTGATCAGGACATCGATCCCGCGGTCCAGTTGCTCGGCGATCCAGTCTTCCCGGCGGGACGCATCTACGCTCGCGCGCAGCACGGCCACCTTGAGGCCTTCATGCTCTAGGAGCACCTTCAGGCGTGACGTGGTGTCGCGCGTGCCGGTATAGACCGTATAGGCGAGGACCTTGCGGCCCTGTGCCTTCTCTTCCCTACAGATGTCGATCAACTCACGCTCCTTGGGACTGATCTCGAACTCGTTGAACTGAGCCGGGACGAACGCCAGGGTGTTGCGCGTGCGCGGATGTGTCACCGTCTCCGACCGGAAGCAGCAGTCCGGCCAGGCCAGCAACACATTGAGGACCAGACCCAGCAAGGTCGTGTCGCGTCGCGCCAGAGCCTGTTTCAGCTCCGCGGTTAGCCGGCCGGCCAGGTCGCGGTAGGCTGCGCCCTGCGCCGTGTCCATCGCAACTTCTCTGAACTCCTCGTCATACGGCGGCAAGACGTTCCCACCGATGTCCTTGAGCTTGAGGAAGATCGTGAATGGCAGGATGCAGCGCAGTACGCCCTTGGGGCCGAAGCCCGGGGCCTTGACCGTTCTGACACTGACTTTCGTGCCTTTCGCGGTCTTGTGCGCCGTGCTGGTGCCTTCGGAAAAGATGTCCTTGAGGACACCGTGATCGCGCATGAACGCCATCGCGGCCGCGGTCATGCTGCCGCTCGTGGTCGGGCGGTAGCCGTCTTCGATCATTCGCCCGGGCAGGGCTCGGAACAACAGGTGAAACAGGTCGTCCCCGTAGCCGCCCATCAGCGTACCGGTGAGTAGCACCGTCTTGCGCGACTTCGCCGCCAGCACGGCCATCGCCTGGCCTTGGGCACTGCCACCGTTCTTGTACTCGTGCGCCTCGTCGGCGATGAGCAGGTCGAACGTGCCTTTCGGCAAGTAGCGTTTGATGAACTCGGACGGCTGGTAGCCGCCCTCTCCAAAGCCGAACTCCATGTTCGCCATCGCGCGTTCCATGCGCGTGGCCTGGCGGTCCGAAAACACCAGCTCGCCGTTGCCGTCCATGAGGTTAATGAACTCATGCACGTTGTCTCCCAACATCGAGGCGAGGAAGCCGTCGCCGAACTTCTGCATCAGCTTCTGCGCGGTGACTTCCCCAATGGTGGGAATACGTTTCAAGGCTTTAAGGACGGCCGAGGACTGGTCGCTACCGGACAGGCTTCTCGGGCGGATCAGCGTCCACAGAGGCGCGGCGCAATGGCTGCACTTTCTGCGGTACTCCTCCGCTTCGAGCGCGACCGGGTTGACCGGCTCGCCATCGAGGTCGATAACGACATGGCCGCAGTCCGGGCAGGCCGCCAAGTCACCGTGGCGAGTGCGCCGGTGGGTGAAGACGGGCTTCCAGTGGAAGCCCATCCGCATCCTGACGCGCCCCAGGACAAAGAACTCCTGGCCCGTAGGCTGCACACCCAACTGCTGGCGCAGTTTGATGAGTTTGACCAAGGTGTCGGGGCCGTTGAGCACCCACACCTTGGCACCCGCCACCGTCTCCTGGATCTCGCGCCGCCACTTGTAAACCAAATGGGGTGGCGAAAGAACTAAGGTTCGGCGGTAGCCTTCGGCGTTGAGGACGGCGGCCGTGGCGATTCCGACGGTCGTCTTGCCGCAGCCCATCTCGCCATTGACGATCGCGGCGCGTTCGCCGCGGTCGATCAGTAGCTCGGCGGCGGCATGGACGACTTCAGCCTGGGCCGGGAACAGCTTGCGCTTGAGGCCGGCGACGACGAGTTGGCGATGCGCCTGCGGCCGGCCCGTATAGACCGGCGGGTTGGCGCGGTTGAGCGAGTCGAGCAGTTCGTCGCCGAACTCACCGACGAAATCCTGAAGGCTCAGGGTCAGAGGGGAAGATTCCGCATCGAGCAGTTCACCCTGTACGGGCGTTGCATCGTTGGCGGTGGTATCGAAATCGAGGGACATGGTGATGCTCCAAAGAAAATGGGGCATGCACCACCCCCAGGGGCCGATGACATGCCCCGTGGTGGGAAGAGAGACGGCGAACCGTCTGCGGTGGAGAAGCGATCAGCGGATGGTCAACACCTCGCCCCGTGTCGGGGAGCCAGGGGTCATGTCCCATGCGCGGATGACGGGAACGAACTTGTCGGTGAGGATGCGGGTCTCGGCGATAGAGCCGTCGTCGCGTTCGGTGAATTCGCGCTGGAGCGTCTTGTCTTTGTGGGTGTCACCTTTGACGACGAGCAGGCGCCCAGTCTTGGAGCGCACCACGCCGGAGATCGCACCCGCGGCCAGAGCCAGGGCGAGATGCCAGTGGGACAAGGCCCGCGCCGGTGGACGCAGCGATTGCTGCGCGGCCCCTAGATGCGTGTCCAGCGACGGCCAGAGACCTTGCAGCCGGCCAACCTCGTCGGCGAACTGCTCCGGCTCCATCGTCACTCGGAAGAAATGCGCCGGCTCGGCCGGACTGGCGGGGACGATGTACGGCAGGAACGGCCATTCGCTCGGCAGTTCCTCGGCTTCGGCTTCGCCAAGCCCAACCTGCAGCAGCAGGTTGCGCACGGCCTTGACGTCATCTGGGACCTGCTCGCGCTGCCGCACCCTACGGCCGAAGATCACCACCTGCTTGAACTGCGTTTCCACCGCTCGGTAAATCCGCAGGTCCGTGTAGTGGCGCGTCAGCCAGCCGACCAGCTCCGCGTCCAGCACGTAGCCGGGGACGATGAAGACCAGCACGCCGCCGTACTGCAACAGCGACAGGCTGCGCTGATAGAACAACTTTTCGAGGCGGGCACGGCCCTGGCCCTGATAGCCGATGTTGCCGTTGACGTCCTTGGACAGATCGCCATACGGGGGATTCAGCCAAAGCAAGCCGAAGGATTGCTTGGAGACCATCGTGTCCATCAGGTCCGCGTGCAGGCAGTGATCGACCAGGCGGCGGGCATGGCGTGCCCGCTCCGCGTCGAACTCGACGGCGAACGCCTTGGCCTGCTCGCGCCCGAGTGCGTGGGCGGCTTCGGCGATCGCTACGCCTTCGCCGGCGCACGGATCGAGGATGCACATTGGCCCGTCGCTGGGCATCAGTGCGTTGAGGGCTCTTTCGAGCGTGGGTTCGTCCGTTGGGAAGTACCCGTTCTTCACGAAATTGCGGGCGAGCCGCGGGAACATGAGGGCCATGGAAGTCTCCTGGGTGGCGTGGATGAAAGGGAAGCGGGCGTGCTCCGCAGGTATGCGGTGGAAGCACGCCCGATGGGCAAACCTCACGCGGCCACTTCGAGCGGCAGTTCGGAGGCGATTTCGGGCCGAGACGGCTCGGCGGTGAGCAGGTCGTTGCGGATCAGGCCGCCCAGCGCCTGGGTCAGTGCAGGCACGTCGATCGCGAGTCGATGGCCTTCCAGCGGCCCGAGGGCAAATGGAAGTCGCGCCAGCATCTCGCGGGTTTGCAGCAGGTCCAGCACGGTCTCGCGCCAGTGGTCGAGCAAGGGAAGCGGGCAGGTATCCCGCACCAACGTCCACAGGCGGTCCAGCCGATGGGCGTTGTCGCGTGGTATCAATGCCAGCGCGCTGGCATTGGCCTTGTCGGGCTTGATGCAGCGACGGTCGAACAGCCACACGTTGGAGAGCGAACCGAACAACGTGCGACGGAACGCGCGCGTGGTGCGCTTTTCCAGGCGGTCGACGTTGCCGATGAACACCGGGACGCTGTCGCCCTGGTCGCCGATGATGTGGAACTGGTCCAGCCCCTGCTCGTCGCGGCCGAGGGTCAGGCGAGCGAGGAACTGCTGGACTGCGGTATCGCGCGCCCAGATCGACAGGAAGATCAGGTTGCCCTGGTCGTCCCCGACGTAGGCGTCGGCCATGAGGTCGCTGCATTCGTCGATGCGGTACAGGGGCTGGTCGGATGAAATGGCAGGCATGGTGGTTTCCTCGATGTGAGGGGCGCACCGCCCGCAGGGGCAGTGAATGCCCCGTTGGGGATGAAACGCGCAGTGCCCAGGGCAAATGCCCCGGCTGCGCTGCAGGTGATGTCAGGCTTCCAGTTCGGCGAACGAACCGTCGGCCTCATGCTTGACGACGCGATTGCCGATATTCCTCAGCGAATCGCGTAGAACTTGGACGAACATGCTCGGCGGTTCGACGATCTGAAAATAGCGAAGCACTTCACCGAAGTAGTCCAGGTCGTGCCCGAAAGCGTCGGCGTCGTACAGGTTGCTGTACAAGACCTCGTCGTCATGAAAATACTTGGGGTCGCCAATCAGCTCGGCGGGCTTCTTGATGACCAGAAAAAAATGCTGCATCGGCCGGTCCCAGCCGAGGATGACGGTGATGGGAAATCCTTTGTGAACGGTTTCGAAGTAGTGCTGACTCATGGTGAAGCTCCTAGATTGAAATTGCCGGGAGCGTCCCCATCGGGGCTGCCCCGGTGGGTGTGTGAAATTGCCGCAGATGCGGTGATAAATGGCCGACAACCTGCGTATCAGGCTGTCGGCGCCGCGACAGGCGTGCGTCGCCGTGCGTGGTACGCGCGAACACCTTCACGCCACGCGCGTGATTGTTCCGGCGCCATGTCGAGATAGCTCAACGGGCATGTGTAGTAGTACGGATGCATGGATTCTTCCAGCGGCTTGTAGCCCCATTTACCGCCACTGCGTTCAAGCAGATCGCAGCGGATGTAGCGCAGGGATTGTCCCGGCGCCAGATCACGATGCACGCCTTCGGCCTGGGCCGTCACTTCCGCGACGGACCAGAGGACGTTGCCGCGCAGCGCGTGTGCGATGACCTTCACGCTGGCGCGCTCGGTCTCTTGCGGTGCAATCAGTTCCGCGATCAGTTCAGACCGCGATTGGGGGGAGAAATACCAGCCCATGAGAGGCCTCCTGAAAAGTGGAGCCGGAGGCATCCCCGCGGGGAAGAACCCCCAGCGGGTGATGGAACGCCGCGTTAGCAGCGATGAAGTCGCGTGTCAGTACTCAAGATCACCGCAACCGGCCGGGCAGCAATCCCGATCGATGCCGTGCATGCAAATGCCGTTTTCGGCATTCCAGTCCTGAGTCTCCCGCCTTTCGGCGGGTGTTGCGTAGTCCCCGTATTCCTCTGCTATCTGCAGGGCATATGCCTGCTGATGCTCGGGTAACCGATGTACTTGCGCGTCAACTTCTGAACTGAATAGTTCCACGTACCAGTCGTGAGACTGTCCGCAGCCATGGATGGCTTGCTTGGCAGCCGTCTCGCAGACCGCCCGCCACGCGGTTTCATCCAGTGCGGAACGGTGTGTATCTGAAGCGATGTTGGACATGATGGAGACCTCCAAAGAAAAGGCCGGGGTCTCCCCCGCATGGGGAAAGAACCCCAGCGGGTGGATGAAGAACACCGCGGATGCGGCGTCTGCGATTACGCAGGTTGCAGTTCGGCCTGGCGCCACTCCTGCGTCTTGAAGTTCAACGCGTAGCCCATCTCGCCCAGGCGAGCGATCTGCCCGCGCAAGGTTCGGCGGTCGATGGTCGAATCCAACTTCACGGATTCGCCCAGCGGCCACAGGAGACCAAACAGCGCGGCGTCGCCGTCTTCGGCGCTGCCGGGGGCAGCAGCCGCAGGGGGCGGCGCATCCACACCGAACGGCGTGGTATCGACTAGCGGATCCGCAGATGTCTGCACGGGTGCAGGTTTGGCGGGCCTGGATGCCTTGGCGGGCTTGGCCGGCGTTGCCGCAGGCTGTGTCCCCAGCTCTTCATCGAGCGGGTCGACATCCGGGACGGCGAAGCTGCGAGCTTCGTCCCGGCTCAGTTTGTCGATGCCCGAGAGCGTCATCCCGTCCAGGCTGGCACGGATCTCGAACCGCATGCCGCCGCCGACCGGGTAGGACTTCGGGAAAATATAGCGGATGATGAATTCCCCGTCGTACTTGCCTTCGGGGTACTGTTCCAGTTCCGGGTCCTTCACCTCGAACACACCGAGGTGCGTGGCGAGGCGGCCGACCGTAAACGGGCCATTGCGGCCGCGAATGGTGCGCAGCGTCAGCTGGCCCGGGACGGCGATGGGCGATACCGATTTCGCGGGCGCCGATGTGACTGCCATGATGGTTCTCCTTGACGAATAGGAAAAACGGCAAGGCCCCGTGAGGGGCCATGCCGGATCAGAACGAAGCAGCCAATGCCGACTCCTGCTCCTGCACTTCACTTTCGGGCTCGCGTTCGGCGGGCTGCGAAGGCTGGTCGGAAGCGGTGTTGGCGGCATCCTCGGCTTCGGGCGCGGGTACGTCCTGGGCCGGGGGCGTCTCGGCTTGCGCCTGGATCGTCGGATACTCCTGTTTGCCATCGATCTTGATCAGACCGATGTGGACCAGCGTCGATTCGAGGCTTGCGGCCGGTTCCCCAGCGTGCTCACCCTTGGTGCGGATGTACGGATCGATCTTCATATCGTTCAGACGGAAGGCGATCAGCACCTTGCGGTCACCTTCGATGGCCTGTACGCATCGACGAACGAGATGCTCGGCTTCAGGGTTGGCGACGATGGTGTCGATGTACCGATACTCTGGTTCATCGACGGGGCCGGCTAGGGCGGCGATAGAGCACGACAGGAACGGATCACCGGCTTTTGGGGTAACGTCCTTCGGACGGTTCAAGTAACCGATGCCGCGGGTGATCAGTTCGTGCTGCGCGATCGAAGTGAACTCGACGCGGTCGACTAGCTCGGCCTTGAGTAGCCGTGCCTTGAGAGACGCGGCGACCTTGCCCTTCCGCTCGCCTTGGGTGCGGATGTATGGATCGCCCCACAGGTCCCCGAGGCGGAAGCGCACCAGAGGCCGCTGCTTGGGATCGTCAACGCCTATGTAGCGCTGGACCAGATCCTTGGCCTCTGCACCGGAGACCTTGACATCGAAGTAGCGGTAGCGCGGGTCCCTTGCGGGTCCGACCAGCGCGGCGATGGTGCATGCGAGGAAGGGTTGGGCTCGGCGGCCGCCCCTCACAGGCACTTCTCGGGCACGTTGCAGATAGCCGATACCCGAGGTGTGAAGGTCGAAATACGATTTCTCGTTGGACGTGGTGTTCATGGTGAATCTCCATTGGGAAGAAAGCGGAGACACACCATCCCCACGATGCGGGGAGAGGTGCGTACCCCCGCGGTGGGTTGATAAGGCGGAAACATCCACCACCGGACAGGCCGGTGGCCGCTCGCGCATGGATGCGGTGCGAGCTGGGTGATCAACGCGGTGGTACCGCGTCGTAGCCTTGAAGATCGTGGCTACCTGGGATGCTGCCGACGGCTGTCAGCGAGGCATGAGGTCAGCATGGCGGGGCCTTGCGCGCGAGGCAGCAATGAATCGGCATTCGGGCGCTTCCTTGTTTCCGCAAAGCCCCGGGGCCTCCCACAGGCACTTTGGGCCCCGAAGGTGTCCGGGGGTATCGGGACGGGGACGGCTCGGGCGGCTCCAGGCGCCGCCGCCGCGCATGCCAATCAGCCGCCAGCCAGCGGTGCGCAGGCTGGCGCCGCCTTCCTCCGGCAAGGTGTAGGTGATAAGGCGCGTGTAGCCCAGCGCCTTGGCCACCTTCCAGGCGCTCCCGTAGAGCTTGCTGCAGGCGTTGAGTGCGCCATCGGTGCAGAGCCTCGTGATTTCGAGGCTCCAGCCATCGTCCAGGTGCCGCGCGACCGGGCGGCCGACGATGGCCACGCCGCAGATGCGTTCGCTGTCGGGCCGCGTGACAGCCAGGGCGAACTTCGCCCCCTGCACCGGGCGGTGGTGGCGATGGTGGTCCTGCACGAAGGCATTGGCGGTGCGCAGCGACACGGGCAGCAGTTGCAGCCGTGGCGAGGTCGATGGCCTGTCCATGCAGATCAGTCGCCGCAGAAGCAGGCGATCGGCTCCTCCGCGATATCGAACAGGTCGCCCTGATCGGCGGCGAAACGCGCCAGATCGGCGTAGCTGGGGCCATCGGCGCGGAACCGTGCGCCGCTGGGCTTGCTCGCCAGGTTCAGGGACTCCATGCGAATCCACCACACGGCGGCCTCGGGCCGGGCCTTGATGAGGGCCAGGCGCTGGCCGCGCGGCTTCAGGAAACACAGGTCGCAGTTGCCTTCGAGCGTGCGTCCGTTGACCGTGAGCAGATCGAGACCGAATGGCTGCGCCTGCCAGAAGGCGCCCACATCGCGCACGGTGACGCCGGCATCCGCCAGCGGCATGCACATGGTCTCGTGGGTCGATTCGGTGGAATGGCCGCGTGCGCGAATCTTGGCGACACGCCGCTGTTCGTCGGCGCGGATGCCGATCATCTGGTCCCAGTCCGTCCAGCCCAGATGCCGCAGGAAGCGGTGCATCGGACGTATCTTCAGGCTGGTCGTGCAGCCCCGCGCGACGGGATTGGGCAGGTACTGGCGTTTGCGGATCAGGGCCTCGAAGGGTTCGCCCTGGCGGCTGGCGCGCTCGAAATCGACCGGCGTGAAGCCCGGCTTCGTGGACAGGTATTCGAGCCAGTGGATCGGCACCTGCCAATGCTCGGCGCAGTCGCGCACGAAGCGCAGCGTGGGCTCCACTTCCTTTCCGGTATTGGCGAAGCAGATCGCGGTATCGGCAGGCAGGCCGCCGTTGGCCTGCAACACGCGCCAGAGCATGTAGGCGCTGGTGCGCCCGCCCGAAAAGCTGATGCAGGTGGGCTGGGTGATCTTGAACGGGTCGTGCATGCGGTCGTCTCCGGTGGCATGCCGGCGGGCTGGCCGGCGAGGCGGGCCGTGGCGGCCGGAGACGAACGCGCACGCGCGGCGATGGCCGTGGTGCGGAGAAAAGAAAGCCCCCGCTGCGGGGGGCTGCGAGGGCCGAGCGGGGGTTGCCGCTCTATGCGTGAGGCACCACCTCCAGCGACAGATGCGTGGCGGTGGCGGACAGCAGCAAATCGTCCGCGGTGTGCAGAATGCGAGTGAATAGGCCGTCCTTCGGGTCGAAGAACTCCGCGAAGTCATCGCCGCCCAGCTCGCGATTGGCGAGGTGCCACCAGCCATCGAACGGGTCGGTGTCCGGGTTGCAGCCGACCGCGTAGGCCAGCAGCTTCTGGCGTCACTTCGGGCGGCGTTCTCCGCACTCGGCGAGGAAGTACACGCCGTGGTCCTTGACGAGGACGGCGCGGCACCGGTTGGCGATCGCCTCGGTCAGCACGGGGCGCAGGTCGGAGCCTTTGAATCGTAGTGACATGGTTGAATCTCCTGTGTGGAATTAGAGAAAGGGCTCTCCACCCGGCTGGATGGAGAGCCCGTGGGCCATGTGACCGGATGGGCTGAAGCTCCGTGGCGGGGAGCCACGGGTCAGCCGAAGAACCGCCTGGTTGCGGTGCGAGGCCTCATGCCGGCAGCGCCTGGCGTTGCCGGGCCGCCTTCGCGTCGATCAAGCTCACGTCGATCAGGCGCCAGCGACCGTCGTCGATGAGCCGCTCCAGCACTCGGCCGAGCATGTCGAAATACACCTCGTTGTACCGATCGACCAATTCGCCGTCGCGGTGCAGTTCCACCATGTAGGCGTCGCCCGCGCGGTCGTAGAGCACCGTGACCCGGCCCTTGAACTTCGCGGTCGAGACCGTGAAGCTGATCGCAGGAGGCGTTTCGATGATCTTGGACGGCTTCGGATCGACCCAGGTGAAATCCCGGGCACCGGCATCGACCAGCATGTGGGTGATGCGCCGGAACCCGTCGGGCGCCGGCATTTCCTCCAGTTGCTCGATGAGCTGGCCCAGTTCCATGCACTGTGGCTTGGGGATGGGCAGCTTGGCTGGTGCGGAGCCGAGGATGTGCGTCTTGACGGTGTAGGGAACGCCGTCAGACGTCATCTCCGTGCGCTCTTCCGGGGTGTCAGCGCGCAGGCCGTCGAAACGACGCCGTGCGTAGGGTTGGACATGCACCTTGGCGCCTTCGTTGGGAACGACGGTCACCAGGCTGGGATCGAGCACCGCGAACTCGCTGGGCTTGAGCTTGACGACGATGGCATCGTCAGTGGCCGCGACCACTTTGCCGTTGAAGGGCTGGGGATCGATGGCGAAGCCCAGTGTCGAGGACTGCGGCTGATCATCGAAAACGCGGTACTTGTACGTGCGCACGTTTCGGGAAACGTGGCCCGCGACGAGCGAAGGCATCAGGGTCTTGATGAGTGAACGGTCCATGGGAATCTCCTTGAGGAAGAACAAGGGACTCCCAGCCCACAAGGGAGGGAGCCCTTGTGGGTGGCGTGGATGGACGCGGCGCGTCCGTGGAAAGGAACAGCCGGCGCGGCGAGCCGCACCGCAGTCTTGAAGGTCTCGACTGCCTGGGCATGCTGCTGGCAACGCCAGCGGACATGAGAACAGCGTGGCGTGGGAGTCGGCGTCAGTCGCCCGGAAATCGGCGATGCGTCGCCACCGCGTTCCAAAAGAAGAGCCCCACGGAGGGGGCTCATGGAGTGCAGTTAGCCGCGTTGGGGTCAGCGCCGGAGCGGGCCGCGACGAGGTAGGCGTTGCACGCGAATGCGTCGCCATTGCCCGTCATCGATCAGCCTTTCCAACGTCTTGCCGAGGTCGGCGGGGGACACGTCATCCACTCGCTTGATGAGCTCGCCATCGCGGTGCAGTTGGAACTCATACGACAGACTCCCGACATGCCACAGCACGGTGACACGGCCCTGAAACTTTCTGGTGGACACGGAGAAGCTGATGCTCGGTGGCGTCCTGATGATGTCTTTGGGCGGAGGATCGATCCAGGCGAACTCGCCGGCACACGCATCCACCAGCAAGTGGGTGAGGCTGCGGACGCCGTCCGGAGCAGCCTGATGCTCCAGTCGATTGATCAAATCTTGTAGGTAGGGACAGTGCGCTTGCGGAATCGGCAACTTGGCCGGTGCGCAAGTGCGCAGGAGGAGAATATTCACTGCGTGCGGTAGTCCATCGGCGGTGAACCCGGTCGGTTCCTCGGGCGTATCCGCACGTTGACCATCGAAGCGGCGCCTGGCATAGGGTTCAACATGAACCCTGTCCCCCTCATCGGGCACATCGGTCACAAGCGTCCGGTCAAGGGCTGCGAAATTGGCTCGCCCCGTCTTCACGATGATGGCCTCGTCGGTCTTGGCAATGACTCTGCCCTTGAATGGATGCGGATCGAAATGGAGCCAGGGATACTGGGGCCGTCCGTTGTAGATCGCGCATTGATACGAGTAGACGTTGGTGGGTAGATGGCGCTTTGCGAGCGCCGGCATCAGTTCGTTAATAGTTTTGATGTCCATAGGAGACTCCTTGAAGAATGCAAGGGACTCCCGCCTGCAAGGGGGTATCCCTTGAGGGTTGAGAGAAGTGGACGCAGCATGCGTCGAAGAGAACGACGACCAAAGCGGTGAATCCGCGCCGTAGCCTTGAAGGTCTGGGCTGCCTGGGGATGTCGCTGACGACATCAGCGGACATGGGCGCAGGGTGGCATCGGAACGCAGCAGGTCGAGGGCGCAATCGGCATCAAGCGCCCACCCTATTTGTGGTAAGCAGAAGAAAAGCCCCTCGATGAGGGGCTGTGGGTCATGGCGCTCGGCGAGGTGTCAGTCCTCGTATAGCGCCAGACCGTCGAGCACGGGCGCATCGGCATCGAAGACCAGCATGCGCACGTCAGCAAGGGCGGCCAGATGCAGGACATCGACCAAGGAGGGCGGCACGCCCTTGCCCAGATGTTCCTGCCGAAGATCGCTGGCTGTGATGCCTTCGATGCTCTGCAGGTTTTCTTCTGTCCAGGGTGTGGCGATCAGCTTCACGCCGATCGCCGGGCTGTATGGAATGCGGAAGGCGATGAACAGGAAGCCGGTCGGTGTGGCGATGTCTGCCAGTTCGACCAGGTAGCGGCCTGCTTTCTCGGTGATGTGCACAGTGCTGATTTCCCAGCAACGACTGTAGAAGCCGGTCTCGAAACTCAGGCGCCGTATCACCTCGCGCGCAGCTTCTTGTGAATAGGTATCGCCGACATGAACGGGCTGGCCGAAGTCGTCTCCGGCCACCGCGTACACCACGGTTCGGACAATGCCTTCGGTCTGGCATTGAGCTTCGAGTGCTTCAGGGATTTGCTGGCCTTCGGTAATCAGCGCAAAGTCGCTGCAAAGGATGCAGGGGAACTGAGCGACCTGATCGTCAGGAAGATGGGCCTGGCTGGAATGAAGCGGCCGCCACACCGGCGGGCTGTCGTCCGCATAAGTGATGCAGAGGGTTCGGACAATGTGCAGGCCCTGGTAGCCGCGGACAAAGGGATTGTTGTCGGTGGACATGGGATTTCTCCGGCTAAAGGATAGGCGGAGCCGATCCCCAGCAGGGATTTCGGCCCCGGGGGAGATGAAGTGAGAAACCCGCTCAGAGGGAGCGGTGGGGTGCGGTGTTGGCCAGCAGCCGTTCTGTCAGCCGCAGGCGTAGCGATTCACGGGTGCGTTCGTCGTGGATGCTCTCGAGCCAGCCCGACGCTTCGAGCGCGAGCCGGGCGGCCGCCTCGTCAAGGTCGCCGGCCAGGAGCGCCTTGCGCAGGTCCTGGCCCAGGTATATGGCTTGGCTCGAATCGCCGTAGAGTGTGACCTCCCGACTGAGGAAGCAGCCGTGGCCGCCGAACTCGAACAATCGTGGCTTGCTGCAGTGCCAGCAGCCCTCGAACTCGACGGCGATCAGACGGTGACCATCATCGAAGGCGGTGGCGATCACGAACAGGGCTTCAAGGTCCGCCTCGTCTTGAAACCCGTGGTGTTTGATGAGGGTTTGAAGATCTGTGTCTTCCTCGGCACCGAAGTGCGAAGCGAGAAGATCGAGAACGACCTCGATCGACAGATCGCCGCCGCCTTCGTTGCTGTCGTCCTCCTCGCCCTCGTCGTCGCCCATGTCAGGCACCGGGAGGTCGAGTCGGGCGGCGAGCGCCGTCAGGTCGACCAGGACGTCGTTCCATTGCGGGACCCGGTAGTAGGAGATGCGGGCGATGTAGGCCTTCCCGTTGCCAGGATAGGTCGGGTCTAGCCTGAAGCGGCCGAACAGCGTGGAAATGACCGGCGTGACCTGGTCGAGCACGAGAACGCCGGTAGCGTCGAAGTAGTTGTTGGCCATGGTGGCTCCTTGAAATGAAGGTGCGGAGCCACGTCCGAGCGGACGAGCATCCGCGCGGGGCAACCCGAGGCCGCATCGGACTTCGGGCGATTGGGATCGATGAGGGTCAGCCGGAGACGGGCACGGGCTGGCCCATGGCGCGCAGCAGTTCCATCAGGCTGTCGTGAACCAGCCGGTACAGGTCGTTGTAGTCCTGGCCGGTCGGTGCCTGGTCGTTGCGGATCATCATTTCGTCGGACTCGACCATGTACTTGCGCAGTTCGCGGACGATTTCCAACGGCGACCGTTCGTCCTCGTCGTTGACGGGCTCGCCGATCGCCGCGAGGACAAGATTGGGAGACAGGACATCGTCCTCGCCCTCGTACACCAAGGGCGTTTCGCCACGGCAGAAGGCTTCGACGATCTCGCTACCGATCGCGAACGGCGTCAGTTCATTGGCATCCGCGCCCTCGGTGTCGTGATCGACGATGGCGACGCGGGGCAGCACGGATTGATTTGGCCAGTCCTCGACGATGAAGGCCTGGAGCAGGCCGCCCTCGAGAACGACGGCGATGGATGGGATTCGGGGCATGGTGTAGCTCCTGTGAAAGTGAGGAGGGACACCGCCCCGAGGGGACGGATGTCCCTCATTGGGGTGGAAGAAAGGCGTCAGGTGTGCCGTGGCGGGCTCACCAGCCGCTGTAATGCAGCACCAGGTCGGCGATGACCTGGCGCCGTTCCAGATCCAGGCCGCCGAGATCGGACAGGCCTTCGAAGCCGCAGCGCTTGAGCATCGCACCGCCATCGTGAGCGTTGTAGAAGCTCACCATGGCAGCCAGGAACATGCGCTGTCCGCTGCTCAGGACACCCAGGGCATCGTTGATCATCGCCACATTCGGTCTCAGGTCCCACTTGGTGGTGGCACGCTGCAGATCCTCGCGTGTTCCTTCGCCGAACCACGCGGTGCCGGCGAGTTGCACGCCGCGTTTCCAGGCCTGGAAAAAGGCATTCGGCGCGTCGGCGAAATGTCGCCTTTCCGCCGCGATCTGATCAAGCATGTCTTGTGGCAAAGACAGTTTCATGAGTCGTCTCCTGGTAGGGATCAGGGGTGGGTGCGCTGTTTCCAGCGGCCGTTCGCCAGTGCGCGGTCGGCCGCCTGTAGGGAGCGGAAGTACTCGATGGATTCGCGAGAGACCGGACCGTCGTTGTCGGCTGTACCGATGTAGTGGCCGGCGGCGCTCTGACGCACCTGTAGAGGCAGGCGCTTGTCCGCATAGATCAGGGCGAGATAGCCGACGGAGTCGGCACGGGCTTGTGCAACGCTCAACGGCGCCGATGTGGGTGCTAGGGACATGGGTTCTCCTGGCTGAAGGAACCGGGAGCCCATAGCCCGACGGGCATGGAACTCCCGAGGGTTGGACACGAAGGCATCTGCGTCACGTGGACGCTCGTCCGCGATGCGATGCGGGGCGGACTGGTGGGTATCGCGGAGGGTCCCGCGGCAGCCTCGAACCCGGGCTGCTGGCATGGTGCTGACAAGGTCAGCGACGCATGTCAGCGAGAATCGGCCAGGCGGCGGGCATCGGTCATGCTGGAATGGGAAGTCGCCACCGCCCCGATTGCCGCAACCGTGAGACGAAAAAAATCCCCGCAGAGCGGGGCTGGGTTAGGCGGACCGAGGACGCGTGCGCGGCAGCTTCAGTCGGATCGGTGCGGCCGTCACGCCGGAATGGGGAGCCGCGTGCGCCCTATTCAAGAGCGGATGTAGCGAAAGAAAAAAACGCTCCCGAAGGAGCGTTCACACGATGGGCTCAGGACGTGACTTCCTGTAGCCTGCCTTCGCCATCGAAGACCAGGCGAACAATCGCCCCGGCCAGCCGGTGCTGCGGATGATGGCGCAGGGACTGCGGCAGCAAGACGCGGACGACGTCCGACGGATCCTGCGAGCAGCCTATGACAATGAAGGTGGCGATGGTGTTCTCATCCTCACTCTCGCTATTCTCGTCGTAGCGATCGTCGAAGATGTAGTCGGAAACGAACCGCGTGACGCCATCTGCCTCGGGGGTGAGATAGAGCATCTCACCCTTGCGCAGAGCTTCGACCGAGTATTCGCCCGGCTCGCCTTCGAGGCTGACGCTGAGCGTCTCGACCAGTTTCAAAACGAGCGGATCGTCGGCCAGCGGAGGGTCGGCATCCTGATGCAGCGTAGCCCCTTGCTTGATGACGATCCGGCTCGTATCCAGAGTTCTGACCATGCCGTGCAGCCAGTGCCCTGGGTCGAGACGGCCATCCTCGAGCAGGAAGGCGTCGCGCGCCTCCAGATAGACCTGCGCCACATGCTCGTCGATCGCATCCTCTTCGATGGACCAGACGCCGGTTGCTTCGAGTGCTTGCTTCGCCACGATCCCTTCGAGCGAGTAGCGCTTCCAGTACCGACGATAGCCAGGGGGCTGACTGTGCCAGTTACGGAACCAGCTACGCAGCGCCACTGGCACGTCGTTGAGCAGGTCGGCGTTCGAGGAATTCTGGCAGATCAATCCGTACCGATCGACGAACTCGCTGCTGGCCAAGCGCGCCTTGGCTTCGATCAGGGCCTCGCGATAGGCTAGGTCGATCGCGGCCTGGATGCGCTCGCTGTCGTCCGCCTCGTTCAGCAGGCACTGTCGATCCGGGAGCTTGGCGAGCGTGTCGTCGGGCAGGAACACGACTTGGTGGCCGCTAAACGTGGGTCGCCTGCCAATGGGCAAACCTTGCAGGAAGCATCGCCATTGCGTATGCGACGCGTCGAGATCGAGCAGCACACGGCCCATGGTGGTTTGCCTCCACGGCAGGCGCGGGTTTGCTAGCGGCCGGGCGACCTCGACACCATTGAACGAGACGGGGACGGGAAACGCCTCGCATAGCCGTGCAAGCTCGCGTCCTACCCAGTCAGGCAGGCTTACGCCCGCTTGCGGCGACGCTACGCCGTTCAGGCGGATCTCGGTGCCGATGCGCAGCGGCGCGGGAACCACCTCGACGTCGCTGCCGCGGATGATCGCTGCGGTTTCGGCGTGGAAGGCCCGATCGACGGAATGCACGCTCAAGTGCCGGGCGAAGTACAGCGTGGACAGAGCGCCCAGGCCAAAGGCATTTTCACGGACCATCAACTCGTCGTCCCAGCCGGATTCGGCGATGAAGATGAGGGTTTGCAGATCGGCGATGCCGGTGCCGTCGTCGCTGACGGTCAGCGTGTCGTCGTCCGCGGTGATGTGAATATGGGTGGCCTGGGCGCGTCTGGCGTTCTGCAGCATTTCCCCCAGCATGGAGGCCTGGTTGAACGCATGGCGTAGGTTTGCTATCAGGCGGTGCTGATTGGTCTTGAGATGAATCGTGGGCATGGTTGAACTCCTTCGAGAAGGTGATGCGCCCATTGGGGCGCGTGGAGGACTGGCGCTCAGGAAAGGCGAGCGCAGGCGATGGCATGACTGGGCGAGCCAGTTGCCGGACGGAGTGAGGAGAAAAGAGGCATCGACGCCGTTGCTGGCGAGCGTCCGCAGGCAGCGATGCGAGGCGGACTGGTTGGTCGGCGCGGAGGGGTCCGCGGCGCAGCCTGGAGGACCGGAGCTGCTGGTGTGGTGCTGACGAATCAGCGGCGCACGATACGAGATTGGCCGTAGGCGCTCAGGCTGTCGCCGGAGAACCGGAACCCGACCCTCACCGTGTTCAACTCAGCGCCTGGATGAGTCGGCTGCCCAACCATGCAACACATGGGACCGCCATGGAGTTGCCGATCGCCCTGTAGCGGGGTGCATCGGCTGCGGGTTTGCCGCGGTATGGCACCAGCGTGTGATCGTCCGGCATGCCTTGCAGGCGCTCGCACTCCACCGGCATCAGGCGGCGCACCCGCCATTGCGACCAGCCCTTTGCTCCCGGGTCGATCGGCTCGTAGCGGTAGTGAGCTTCGTAGGCCGGCGCCAGCACGGGGGCTTTGGCGCCGCTTGCGCGCGGAGCCGGCGAGATACCGTCGCTCATGTCGGCGGGCAGCCCGTGTTCGCGGCCACGCAACGCCGCGCTCAGCACCATCGGCAGACCCTGGCCCGGTTTGCCGCCGCCCGTGGAGAGCGCGCCAGCGATCTGCCCGTGGCCTGACTCGAAACGAAGTTCGCCACGCGAGTTCTGCGCGAAGGCGATCGCCGGTACCACCCCCGCATTCGCATGGATGTTGCGATGTCCGCCCGCGCGCAGTGTCGGCGCTAGTTCCACCGCTGCATCGGCACCGTGACCCTGAGCAGTGAAGGCGATGATCGGAATGCCACGGCCGGTGCCGTCCTCGCTACAGCCCTTGCCGCCGTTGGCGGTGTTCAGGGTGTGGCTGATGGTGCCGCTCACCGACTGCACCAGGAATGTCTCAGTGTCGAAATCGTACTTGTGGCCGGGTGCCGCCAGCAGCGTCGGGCCAACGTCGATCGGCCCCTGGGTGGCTCCACCGCCGAAGGCGATGCTGACCTTGCCGTAGTCGCGGTTCAGTCCTGCATAGTCGCCTGCTGCCGCAGGGCCAGATCCAGCAGCGCGGGCAGCGTCTTCCCACGGCGCGAAGCCCGGCGAAGAATCCCCGCGCAGGCCGTCGCGCTCAAAAAGTAGTTCTGCGGGATCGATGTCGTCTCGACCACTTGCCACAAGAAACACGCGACGGCGACGTTGGGCGACGCCGAAAAATTGGGCATCGAGGACGCGCCACGCGATGCGGCGGCGGGGTCCAGACACACAACCTGCGTGCGTCCACCGCGGCCCTGGCGGTTCGAGCGCACGGCCTTCGCCGGCCAGTGCGCCCAGGAAATGCCCGAAGGCGTTGCTGCGGTCGCTGAGGACGCCGGGGACATTTTCCCAGACGAGCGTGGCCGCCGGGCGGTGAGCGCGGAGGCGGACTTGGTCGATGGCATTGGCAAGCTCCATATAGGCAAGGGTGAGCGCGCCGCGCGGATCGGCGAGCCCCTGGCGGGCGCCGGCGACGCTGAAGGATTGGCAGGGGGTTCCGCCGACCAGGATGTCCGGCGCGGGCACCGTGCCTGCACGGATCTGGTGGGCGATGCCGGTCATGTCGCCAAGGTTCGGCACGCGAGGGTAGCGGTGCGAGAGCACCGCGCAAGGGAATGGTTCGATTTCGGCGAACCAGGCCGGCTGCAGGCCGAGCGGTTCCCAGGCGAGGCTGACCGCCTCGATGCCGCTGCACACGCTGCCGTACTGCAACGCGGGCGACGGGGGGTGTTGAGGGTGCATGTCGTGTCTCCTGTTCGGGTTAAGGGAAGGCAGGAGAAAGGTGCCGAAGACCTGGAGGTCTTCGGCTGGCGAACAAGAAACCACCCGTGGGCTGTGGCAGAACGTGGCCGTCGGTGGAGCCTGTCGCTGCATCAGCAATCGCACCCGGCCCGTGTCGTGGCTGGGGCCGAAATCCTTCGGCACGCATCCGCGCACAAAAGGAGCCTGTTGTTTCGCCGGTAGGCGCCGGCATCGACTACCGGCGACCCAGCGGGTCTCCGGGCGGCTCGCATCGCAAGGCGCTGGGAGACCCGCCGAAGCGGCGGAAATAGGGAGAGCACGATGTCCGTGGAGACGAACTGCGGACGAATCCGCCTTCTCGTCGACCCGGCAGGCAATGCCGGAGCGGACGGGCACACGTCGCAGAAGGTTGAGCGTGCTTTGGGGGCCTCGCGGGGAACGCGAGGCAGGCGCATCGGCTATCGGCGATGCGATGGGGAAGCTAGTTGGGTGGCCGGCGCGGCTTGCGTGCTGCGCTGCGGGTGCCGCCGCTCGCGCGGCGTCCCGAACTGGAGTCGATAGGAACGCTACCCTTGCAGTCGGGATAACGCGGGCACGCCCAGAAGGCGCCGTTCTTGCCGTTGCGCTGGCGCGTGGCCGCGCCGCACAGCGGACATGCCGGCCCTTCGGGCAGCTTGATGGACAAGGTGGCGCCGCGGTACTGCTGCACGAGCTGCGTGACCCAGGAAGACTGCTTCTCGACGAAGGTGTCCAGCGTCATCTGCCCGGCCTCGATCATGTCCAGGGCTTGCTCCCAGATCGCGGTCGTTCCTGGATCGGCGATCGCCGCCGGCACGGCGTCGATCAACGTGAAGGCGGCTTCGGAGGCGCGGACGGCGCGGCCTTTCTTGATGAGGTAGCCGCGCCCGAGCAGGCCGTTGATGATGCTGGCGCGCGTAGCCTCGGTGCCGATGCCGGTCGTGTCCTTGAGCTTCTGCTTCAACCTCGGATCGCCGACGAGCTTGGCGACACCTTTCATCGCCTTGACCAGTTCGCCCTGCGTGTAGGGCTTGGGCGGCAGGGTCTTGAGAGCCTTCAGGTCGACGTTGGCGACCTGGCAGTCCACGCCTTCGTGCAGCGCCGGCAGCACCTGGCTGCGCTGCCCAGCGTCGCTGTCGTCGTCAGAAGATTCTGGTGCGGCCAGCGCCAGACGCCAGCCGGGCACGATTACCTGCTTGCCGACGGCATGCAGAGCCTGGCCACCGCAGGCGAGGCGTGCGACGGTGCGGTCGAACTCGTGGTAAGGGAGAAACTGCGCGAGATAGTGGGCGCGGATCAGCTTGTAGACCGCCAGCTCCTTCTCGCTCATCGCGGCCAGGTTGGCCGGTTCCAAGGTCGGGATGATGCCGTGGTGCGCCGTCACTTTCGTGTCGTTCCACGCGCGCGAGCGCTGGTTGCGATCGAGTTGGGCGAGAAGCGGGCGAAGTCCTGGGTCGGTCTTGGCCAGGCTGTCGAGGACGGTGGGCACTTCGGCGAACATGCTTTCGGGCAGGTAACCCGAATCCGACCGGGGGTACGTCGTGGCCTTGTGTGTTTCGTAGAGCGATTGCGCAATGTCCAGCGTCTCCTGAACGTCGAGGCCGAGTTGCCGGGAGCACACTTCCTGCAAGGTGCCGAGGTCGAACGGCAGCGGTGGCGGCTCGCGTACGCGCTCGGTGTCGACGGCGATGACCTGCGCCGTACCGGCGGCGCGGATGCGCTCGGCGGCTTGCTGCGCGACCGGCTGCTGCAGGCAGCGCCCGGCGTTGTCGACGGAGCCTTGTGGCGGCATCCAGTTGGCGAGGAAGGTCTGACCGCTGGCGGACAGCGCCACGTCGATGGCCCAATACGGAACGGAAACGAATCGCGTGATCTCGCGGTCGCGATCGACTACCAGCTTCAGCGTCGGGGTCTGCACTCGGCCGACCGAGAGCACGCCGTTGTAGCCGGCCTGCCGCCCCAACACGGTGAACAACCGGCTGAGGTTCATGCCGATGAGCCAGTCGGCCCGGCTGCGCGCGAGCGCCGAGTGGTACAGCGGCAGCGTCTCGGCCGAGGGCTTGAGCGTGGCGAGGGCCTTGCGGATCGACGCATCGTTGAGTGCCGACAGCCACAACCGCTGGATTGGGCCGCGGTAGCCGCAGTGGTCGATCAGTTCGCGGGCGATCATCTCGCCCTCGCGGTCGGCGTCGGTGGCGATCACCAGGTCGGTGGCCTGCGCCAGCAACTGCTTGACGACCTTGAACTGCGTTGCGGTGGTGGTTTTGACCACGACCTGCCAGCGCTGGGGAAGGATGGGCAGCGGTTCGAGCGCCCATCGCTTGTACTGCTCGCCGTACGCTGCCGGCGGAGCGGTTTCGATTAGGTGGCCGATGCCCCAGGTCACGCTGAGACCGGTGCCGGTGAAGCAGCCGTTACCTCGCTGGGTGGCCCCCAGGATTCGTGCGATGTCCTTGCCCTGGGACGGCTTCTCGCACAAGACCACGCGCATTCCGCCTCCTTGGATACGTGCTGTTCATCGGATGACCAGCAGCGTGGCCGACAGCGATCGGTCGGGCAGCAAAGAAGCGGCACGCCATCGCCACCGATTTGTTGACCGAAGAAATGGTGGTTGCCGCAGCGCCATTGCGGGCAGCGGGTTGCCCGGTGGTAGCGTCGTGTCGGGGGGGAGCGCGTGGCGCTCGGCCGACGACGGTGGAGCCGTCCCTTGGGGATAGGTCCACTGAGGTCTACTGGAGCAGGGAGGGCGACTGTGGGTTGCCGCAGCCGCCCTTGAAATGTCGCAGCGGTCAGGCAGTCTGCTTGGCGCTAAGCGTTACCGCTTCGATGCGATACGGCAGGATGCCCACGCGCCGAGCGTCCACTTTGAAGGTCACACGCTCGTTCTCGTCGGCGTCTTCCCACTCGTCGCGCACGGTGCGTCCTTCCACCAACACCCGCATGCCCTTCTGGTACAGCGTCTGCCAGTGCGCGGCGTCGCGGTGCCACAGCTCCACCGGCGCCCAGAAGCCGCCGCGATCCTCGAACTCGCCATCCTTTTGCGGAATGGGATTGTCGAAGTAGACATTCAGGCGCAGCAGCCTGCGCGGTTCGTCGTTGCCATTGGGAAACTCCCGGTACTCGGGCGTAGAGCCGATATTGCCCTCGCCGGTGAAGCGCGTACTCATGGTGATACCTCCGTAGTCGATGGAAATTGCCGCACCGAGTCAGCGGTGCAGGTGCTGCAGGTCGAGGAACGACCCGTTCAGTTCGCAGCCGATGAAATGCCGCTGCAGTCGCAACGCCACGGCGGCAGTCGTGCCGCTGCCCATAAAGGGGTCGAGCACGGTGTCGCCGGGACGCGAGCCGGCCAGGATGCAGAGGGCCACAAGTTCCTGCGGGAACACGGCGAAATGGCTGCCCTTGAAGGCGCGACTGGCGATACTCCACACGTCGCGACGATTGCGCGTGGGACGTGCGGTGATCCTGTGCAAGTTGCCGCGCAAGTTGGCGTTAGGACCTGACCCGCGTTCTCCGGGGGGCTGACGCACAGGACGCACGTTCCCAGGGCCTCGCGGGTCGGTCGAGGGTTCGCGAATCGCCGCGTTGTCGAAGTGGTAGCGCTTTGACTTGCTGAGCAGAAAAAGATGCTCATGCGACCGGGTGCATCGATCCCTGACCGACTCTGGCATCGGGTTGGGCTTCGCCCAGATGATGTCCTGACGCAGATACCATCCGTCTTGCCGCAGCGCAAAAGCCAGCAACCAGGGAATGCCGAGCAGGTCTTTCGGTTTGAGCCCCGGCGGCGCCGGCGACCAACGGCCCCCGCGCGGGCCGACGGCACGGGCGCCGTACCTCTCCCAGCGCGCGCCTTGCTTGCCGCCGCCGGACTTGCCGGTAGCCGTATAGCCGTCGCCGATGTTGACCCAGAGTGTCCCGTCCTCGGCCAGCACGCGGCGAACCTCGCGAAAGACCGACACGAGGCTGGAAATGAAAGCGCCCGGCGTCGACTCGATCCCAATCTCAAGCGCCTTGTCAGGGTGATCGGGCGGCAGGTAGGAGCGCAGCCGGAAATACGGCGGGCTCGTCACGCACATCTGAACGCGCACCCCGTCAGCCTGCATCTGCCGAAGCAGCCGGGCGCTGTCTCCGACGTGGGTCCTGTCGAGCCAATTGTCGGCGGCCGCAAGGCTGGTCATGGCGCAGCCCGCTGGGTTGCCGAACCCGCACCCGTCCGTCGTGCATAGACCGCATCGGCGTGGGCGATCTTGCTGGCGCATTCGAGGGCCTGCCGGGCGATGCTATGGGTCAGGCTGATCTGCATGTTGAGGACGATGCGCTGCAGCTCCATCGCGTACAGATCATCGATGAGGCCGTCTGGGGTGGCGCGGCTGGCGATCAGACCCTGCCACAGCGACACCCCCATCGCGGAGCGGTCGAGGTTGCGCCAGCGCAGAAAGACGGTCCCTGCGCCAGTCACCTGCTGGGCCAGTTGGACGGGCAGTAGGCTGAAGGGGTAACCGGCGGCCTGCGGCAGCACGCGCCGCTGCGCCAGTGCAATCAGTTCGTCGCGCAACGCTGTGCACTCGCTGGCCCAGGCATCGATGGCCCCTTTACCTTTAAAGGGTTTTAAAAGGCCTTTTAGATAGGACGCATGTTCGAGCGCTTGGAAGTCCGCCTGTTGCAGTGAGACGAAGCGGTCAGCCGCATGGGCGGAGATTGGCGGGCTCATTCTCGTTCTTCCTCGTCGGCCGCCGCAGGCGAAGGATCCTCGTCGCCACTGATATCCGCAGGTCTGGCATCGGTGGCCGACGCCGGAACGTCCTGCGCGGCGCCGGCGAGTGGCGAGCGGCGAGCAATAGGCGGCGCATAGCGAGAGCGCAGCGTGCCTTCCAGGACTTCCTGCGGCAGCTCTCCGTATTTCTCGAGCGCAGCACGTGCCACCGCGTTCTTCGCTGCAAAGTCGTCGCGGCTAGCGCCGGAGTAGCGGTACTGCTGGGCCAGTGAAAACAGGCTGCGAAGCGCGTGTGCGCCTTCGTTGAGCCAGCGCTCCAGTGTGCTGCGATCGATCAATGCTGTGTGGTGCGCGAGGATCAGCTTTCGCGCCAGGTCGTCATAGTCGGCTAGCAGATACACCGCCATGAAGCCGAGTTGTGACGACACGAACAGCGGCAGCTTGACGGGTTGGACGTTCAAGTTCTCGCCGATGCTCAGGGCGGGTGGCACACCGGCGAGGGCCACGTCGACTTGCTCCCGCAGCGCCTGAAGCTGCTCCTTGGTGGTGTTGAGCTTGTCCTCGATGCGCAGCATCCACCAATCGGAGTACGGGTCATCCTGCTCTGCACCCCGCTTGAGCTTGTTCATGATGGACACGAAGCCATTCAGACCGATGATGCCCGGCTTGCTCTCCGCAGCAGCGCGGCCGTGCCAGATGCGCGACGCGTGATGGGTATGCAGCGTCAGCGACATTGCGCTGCGCAGCGATCCGAGGTTCAGTTGCAAGGGTTCGTTGGCCATGGAGACGACTCGCGGTGATGATCGAGTCGGTAGCTTCCGGGCAGACCGGAAGGCGGTCAGTCAACAAACCGCACCGACCCGTCGCCGGTTTGGCGCGAGCGAGAGTGAGGATCACGCCGCGTGGCCGGGAACGCGGCCAGGCCATGTAAACCCGGAAGGCTGTCTATCCCAGCTATCCCCTGGGGATAGTTCCACTGACGTCCATGGTGGTCCCCAACGGAGGCGGAAAGACCCACCACCAGCGAGTTCATGGCGCGTCTCTGTCCAAGATCGAGCGCAGCCGGGCCAGATGCTCGCGGACGACCGCCGGGCTGGCCGGCTTGGGCGCACTGGCCGGATCGGTGGTCTGTGTCGGGCTGACGTGTCGGGTGCCGTTCGGCGCGTCGTTTTGGCTGGCCCACGCCTTGAATTCGCCGCGCAGCGCTTTCTGAATGATCCCGAAGAGATAGCCTGCGGGATTGCGCACCGTGCTACTGCGGCAGCGAGCCGCCCACTCATCGAGCACCGCTTGTTGTTGCGTGGCCTCGACTTGCCGCAGTGCGACCAGAGCGCCAGCCTGCTGCTCGTCCTTCAGAGCGCTGAACCGGCTGGGCAGGCGCAGACCGTGGACTTCGCGCGTGCGCGGTACTGTACGTTCTTCTTGAATACGACTACTAAGTACTGTAGTACGGTCCTGCTTCGGATTCCGAAGGGAGTGGCCTGGCGCGGGTTGGTGCCCTGCTTCGGATTCCGAAGTGGGGCGTTCGCGATTCCGAAGAGGGGCATCGGCGCTCTCTTCGGATTTGTAGTGTTGGTCGTCCTGTGGATAAGTGTTCCCCTCGGTCTCGTCGCCTCGCGCGAGCCGTTGGGCCAGCACCTGCAGGCGCGTCGGGAGTACGCGACCAGCAAGCATCGGGTCCTCGGCGAGTTCCTGTAGTACATGGCAGCCCACGAGTTGGACGGATTTGCTCGCATGTGCCAGCGCATGGCTTACGAGCCCGAGATAATCGGGGTCAAGCTGCATGGCCTCGTAGGGGCTCAGCGGTTCGTCGTGAAGCACATAGAGGTTGCCTTGTATCCGACCGGTCTTCGCATCGCGGCGGTGGCGCACCAGGCTGAGCCACCGCGTCAGGCGCAACAGGATCAGCGCACGCGCCACCGTTTCGTTGGATGCCCGGGGCGCGCATGGCATCGACGTCAGGAAGGGGCGTAGTTGCTCGTAGGTCGGGAAGGCTGTCAGACCGTCGTCATTCAGCTGCAAGCGAAAGACCTGCCAGGCATTGCGCTCCAGCGGCGTGAGCCGCCTATCGAAGAAGAGCGCCCGTGGCACGCTGTCGTGGCGATTGCCGCTGTACAGATACCCGTCGGATGGTGTGGCGCCTGTGGGCGACGCTGGTTCCAGGTGATGCAGCGCATCGTCGAGCACTGACGACAGCGTGACTGGCCCACGCACAGACGAAGAGCCTTGCGTTGCCATCGCCTACACCAGTCCTTGATCGATCCAGCTCTGTATCGCAGTCCAGATCACGGACATCGGCAGGGTCATGACCTCGGCCAGGTCCATCGTCAGGGTGAGCATTGCCCTCTCGTCATCCAAGCCGACGCCTCGCTCCCCGATAGCCGCCTTCCAGCGCCGCCATAGCTCGGTGTCTTGCGACTCGTCCAGCACCGGGTAGCGGCCTTTCCGCTTCGGCAGGCCGAGAATGTTGCGACGCAACGCAACCTCCTGGTGAGTCAATCCGTAGAACTTGCTCACCATCTCAGTGCTGGCACCCAGGCGCAACATGCGGTCGACGGTGGCGATCTCGTGCTCAATGTCATCCATCTGTCGCAGCAGCCGCCACAGCACCTCCAGATTCACCTGGACGGAGCACCACGGCACCTGCGCGTTCGCCAGCAAGCTCACCAGCGCTGGTTGCTTCAGTACCTCCAACTCGCGTTCGCCGAACCCCATTGCCAGGCACCGACGTAGCTGGCCGTTGCGTAAGTCGTGCAAAGCCTGGGCGATGACAGCTTGGTTCAGCGGATGGGGTGCCGACATGCTCGCCTCCTGCCTGGTCAAGGTTCGGGCGATTCGTCAGTGCCAGAATCGAGTTCGAGCAATCGACGGGCGAGCCGCAGCATACGAAATAACTTCACAAGGCTGTTGTCGCTCAGGCGATCGACGCCATTGGCGCGACCATGCGGCTGGCCCTGCAAAAGCGGGCCCAAGTCGATGTCGAGCTGCGATCGCTCAGGGCCGGAAGGAGAGGACATCTCCGGACCGTACCCCACGCTCAGGGAATGCAGCAGTGCGAGCACCGCTCGGCCGAGGCCGGAAAGTGGTGACGCCTGCGGCGCTGATGCGGGACACATGAAGCCTATGCCGGTATCGATCGGTTCGACGTATTCCGCCAGGTTGGCCTCGGCAGCGATTTCGCGGGCGAACTGCGCGATGTGGATGCGAAGGTGATCGTGTGCGTCTAGACCTGGGTCGATGTACCAGACGTCGGTGATCGGATACAGGCCGCCGACCTGCACAGGGATTGCTTGAAGGACGTTTGTGGCGAAGTCCTGCACGGCCTCACCGGTGTGTTCCGCGACCAACTGCTGAATGGCGTGGACGCGTTCGCTCGTTGGAGCCGGCGATACGATATGTCCCTGCAGGCGAGCGTCCATATCCGCCTGGGCAGCGTCCGAGGCCGGCGTAGTTGTCGGTGCGGTTTGAGGGACTGTGTCAGGGGGTGGGGTGGCGCCGTGAAGAGATCGTGCGCTGGCACCGTCAGGCGAGGGCACTGCTCGCGCAGCTTCAGGCGGTGCCGGCGATGCTGTCGGCAAAGCCGTGGGGCCGAGCGCCGGTAAGGGGGCAGGCGTAGACCTAGGCGGCTCGGCAGGCGACCTGGGAGGGCTGAGCACGGCGCGCTGCCGGTTGTCGATGCTCACGATATCCAGTTCCAGTGCGGTGTAGTCGGCATCGAGCACGTTCGCCATCTGGCCGAGGAGTTCATCCTGGACGCGCGGCACGGAGAACGCCTCTGCCTGCGTGTCAAAGGTGCATAGGACGTCCTGAAACAGGGTTGCAAAGTCCACAGCCAGACGCTTGCCTACGGCATGCGTCTCCCAGACAAGCTCGCAAGATCTGCGTAGCACTGCCAGCCTCTCCGCCTGGTGCCGGCCGAGTCCCGCGTACAGGATGTTTGGAATGGCGGGCAGCAGGAAGCGCACGGTGTCTTGCATCCGGCTGATGTGCGACTGCTGCACCGGATACCCGTCGGCAGCAAGGCGACGTGCCAACTCGGACTGCGATAGCGGCTTGGCATCGCATTCTTCTTCGTACAGTTCGCGGGCTTTCTCCACGCCCAAGGCGCGTTCGATAAAGGTCAATCCACCGTGTAGTTCGTTCTCCGCGAGATGGCCTGTCAACGCGACAATTTCGCCCCGCGCCGGCCAGGGGCGAAACATGCAGGTCAGCCGAAAAAAGCGTTCGTCGCGGGTTTCGCTCCACAGATCGCGAAGGATCGCGAGCCGGGTGTTGCCACCGTTGCGGATGATGTAGTGATCTGCTCCTGGGCGCCGGGTAATGGGAGGGGGAGCATCCAAGCCGCGCTCGCGGATGGAATCTTTGATCTCCGCGTACAGGGGGTTGCGGGTAACGCGGGGATCCAGTTCGTAGGGACGCAGTTCGTCCAAGGTCACGACCATCGGTGTGTCGGCCACCGGGTCGCTCAACGTCTGATCGCCCGGGCCGGCGCGCGAGAAGCCGTCCGCCAGCAGCTTGTTGGCCATGTCCTGCGCCGTGAGGTCAGCCATCTCTCTCTTCCTCTTCGGTTCGGACTCGGCGCAGCTCCGCGCGCCGCAGTTGCGCTCGCGCGTTGAGGGTGGCGCGGTGGTCACTGGCAGTCGAACTGGTGTAGATCGCAGGCAACCCGGGCTTGACGAATTTCAGATGCCCACCCGGTGTGCGGCGGACGTCCCAACCTTCGCGCAAGGCAAACTCGATCAGCGGCAGCAGCCGCTTGTGTCCGCGGCTGAGTTCACGAGCGGTCGGCATGGATCAGCCCTCCTTGTGCCTTGCCCGTGACCGTGTCGAATCGCGTGCGCCACTGAGGGAAGAGCTCGCTGGCCAGGCTTCGGATGGAGTCCAAGGCAGCCGGTGCACTGCGGCCGCTGGGACGGCGATATTCGATCCGATGTACGGGCAAGCCCTGTGTGGCGGCGCGTGGATAGGCCTCGATGGCGGGAATGTCGTTGGCCAAGACATGCACGTCCGCCCGATCGCGAAAGATCTGATGAAGCGCCTGTTTGATAAGCCGCGCGTTCGATGACACAGGATGCACGCGGTTGATGAGCAGGTGGAGGGTCGGGAGCGTGATGCCGAGTCGACGGTAGGGGGCGATGTCCTCGATCAACTGCAGGGTTCCCCGGCGCAATTCGCGAGCAGCCAGAATTTCCGGCGTGACGGGCGACACGGCCAGATCGGATGCCAGAACGGCCATCTCCAGCATCACGCTGCGCGCGCCCTGGGTGTCGATGACCAAGAGGTCGTAATGCGGCGCGAAGGCGGGCAGCAGGTTGCGTAGACGCAGACGGCCGTCTGGAGCGTGGAGCAACAAGGTGCCTAGCTGCCCGTGCTCGTCGTTCGACACCACCAGGTCCAGTCGCTCGATGCACGTGCGCGATGCCAGTCGATCGACGGCTTGCTCGTTCGAAGCCAGCAGTTCGTAGATCCCGTCGGCAGCGCGGTGCGTGAGCGCGAAGTAACTCGAAAGGGTTGGCTGTGCATCAAGATCGAGCAGCAGCACGCGCAGCCCGGCGTCGGCGAGGAACCCGCCAAGGTTGGCGGCGACAGTTGTCTTCCCGACGCCTCCCTTCGTGGATATGAGCGAAACGACAAGCATGGGTTTATCCTCCTGCGGTGCGTATCGATTCCGAGGAGGACGATCAGATGCGCTCATTGCGGCGGTCGGTTAGCCACTGCTCGACTTCGGCTGAATCCCAGCCTACGGCGCGTACACCGAGACGCATCGCCTTGGGGAACTTCCCCTGATGCATCAACCGATAAATGTGCGCGCGTTTGAAGCCTGTCTTTGCTTCGACCTCTGCCCGGCGCAGGATACGTCGCTCGGCATTCGACGCGTCAGAAGATGTTTGCTGAGTCATGGTGATCACTCCTAGGCGCTGCTGGCGCTGTCGTGGACGTGATCTGTATTCGACCGGAGGCGGCGTAATGCCGGCCATTGCATATGCAGTATTGGGGACTGCACATACAGTGTTGCGCGGGCTATGCGACCTGTGCTGCGAGGCGGCGATTGGCCTCAGCGAACTTAGCGTGCAGCGTGCGTTCGGTAATCCCCATCAAGCCGGTGTGGTGTGCCACCAGGGCACTCACGACAGCTTCCTGGCTGCGAAGGGTGGAGTACGGTGTGCCGGCTGGAGACTCGGCGAGCATCAAGTGCAGCAATGCCCCGATGACGTTCAAGTAGGTGGTTTCGGCGCGCTGGCTCAGGTCATCAGGCGGGCGCTGTGCGAGGAGTCGTTCGTGCTCGCGTTGAAGGGACTCGTAGGCGACCTTCGCTTCCGCGATGTCACGCTGGCAGGTCGCGCAGGTGGCGCGCAAGATTTCGCGCTCGACGAGCAGCATCTGAATGGTCTCGATGCTGATGGCTGGGTGTAGGGTGCGCTCCAGGGGGTCGAAGAGAAAGTCCGGCCGATGGTTGGGGTAGTGCTGCTGCATCCACATCCGCAGATCGACGTGCCTGACGGTCAGCTCGGGGTCGGACAGAAGCTGGGGCTTATCGCTGGTGATGCCGCGACGCCCATAGGGCAAATCGCCGTTGACGAGTCCATCGAATATCCGGTCGATGTACAGGTGCAACTGCGGCCAGCGGGCGAGCTCGCGGTGCATGGGACGATTTCTCCCGCGCAGTGCACGGATGATCCGACTCTCGTGGTGGGCCAGGCCGGTCCACCGGATCGCTGCTTCGACAGGGGTGTAGAAGACTTTCGCATGCTGGTTGAGATTGACTGAGGTGCACATCCCTGGGCTTCCCCTTTTGTGTCCCGCGCTGCCCACCGAGTGCAGCGGATAACTCCTTGACGGTTTGCCGTAGGTCGGTTGGTGCTTGTCGCGCCCGAGATCGCCGGGAAGGGCAAGGCCACATGCGGCGCGCAGAGGACGGTCCGATGGTCGGTGCGCGCTGCCGCTCAGAGGCTTCCTGCTTTAGGCAAAAGCAGATCCAACGAGCACGCCGACGAGGCAAGCTCCGGCTCGCGATCAGAGAAGCGACAAATTTGTGACACCTGAAAGGTGCGAAGGCAGTGTTTTCAAGCATTCACTGCGCGTAAAGACCCTGTGGGTTGCAGCAGCGACAGATGACTTCTTGATGGCAGCGTCGGACCGAATCGGTCACGGTTCTGACGCCGCGGGGCGGCGGGTGCGGCATGCGCTGCAACCGGATCGGATGAGAACGGAGCGCGGCCCTAGGGACACGCTGGACCCGTCAGCTGCGCGCTGGCAGTCTTGCTGCTCGCAATGGCTTTTCGGGTCATCTCAATGACCAAATGAGCACTAGCGACGCCGTGCGCCACAACGCCAGAAAGTGCCGGTCCCATCTGCCCTGGCAGGTGCTCGGCAGTCTGCGCGAGAGCAGTCTCGTGTGGGGCGAAAGTAGTATAGGGCTGTGTGTCGGCGACCAGCGTTAAGACTTTCATAGCTCATCGCAGTCGTGTCGACGGGCCTTGGCAATCGCGTGCGTCGCGACGCCGTGTATGAGAGCGACGGGGAGAGTCGTGCGTATCCAGGGTTGGCGTCAACGATCATTTTTTCGGCAGGCTGCGCGAATGCGCTGATTGATCGTGTTGCCGTTCCCCACTCGCCGGCGTCCTTGCTTTTCACACGTCGAGTAGCTCTCGGGAGCGCTCAGTAGAATACGGTGGAACTTGAGGCTGTCGGATGCCTTGTCTACTGCTTCGCAAATGCGGATAATCTTGTGGATCGCGCTCTATCGAACGCGATAAACCTTTTATTAATCAAAAGGTTGAACGCATTTTACTGTTTCCTTCACCCGCTCCACTCTCCTTGGCGATTCAACGGCTTTTCTCTCAAGCTGCGCCGTGGGCGTCCGCTGACGTTCCACTATCCATCGCCGGCGGTCGAACTGGCTGCGCCCGCCCCGTGCATTCAGGGGCTTGTCACTCTGAGTACCGCAGAGCCGGAAAATGGGCCGGGGTCCACGTCGCCTCTCGTTGACAGCCGAGAAGAAACATCCAGCGTGAGCATGTTGTCGATGGGGAAGAGCTCGCCGCTGTCATCCATCACTCGATTGTTGATGCGAATCTTCGAGTAGAGGCTGCCGTCGCTTCTGAGACGTATACCGTCTGATCCGACATCAACCAGCGAAACCTTGATTTTGCTGATGCCCGTGCACGCGACCGTCAGTTGAGTCGTGGCGACGTGTCCGTCGACGCGATCTTCGGTCAACTTTCCATGATTGAGGGTGCTGTCGCCGTTGATATCACATTTGAGCGGTGGGGCGATGACGGCACTGCATGGGCCGATAGGGCTGATAAATCCGCCGGTGTTAGCGCTGGTAAATGCCCTGGTGAAGCCGATGCAGATGGGGTTCGCGAGGGGTGGGTTTATATCCTTGGGGACAAGTACGGATCCCTTGAATGGGGTCCAGAATCCCCTGCTGTTCATCTGGCCATACAGCTCGCCCATTGTCGTGGCGGTCGTTGGCATATGGTCCCACGAGTATGAGCTTGAAAGCACGTTATGGGAGTTTCCAGGGGATCTCAACCCACGAATGGACAAGCTGCAGGTGGTTACGATAGTGTTTGGATTTTGACACCAACTTTGGCCTGAACTACTGCTATTCCAATCCTCGACCGTGAAGAAGTAACGGATGCCTGCCGCTTCATACTGGCTGCCCGTGGCAGTAATGGTGACCGCTTGCGCGAGGGGATTGAATATATAAATCAATGAAAGAAGCGCAAAAGCGCGAACGAAGAATTTCGCGCTGTGCCGTATCGCGCCATGCCGCGCTTTGCCGTGCATTGTGATTACCTATCTAGTGAATTTCTTGGCGTGTGCTCGGGTAGAAAGTGCCTGAGTTGAGTGATAGCTCGCATAGTACAAGCGCGACTAGCCATGGTCGGCCAGGGCTTTGCTGAGTGCCTTGTACGAAATTTCCTAAAGGCGGGCTTTGCTTGAATCCGAAGCGGCTGCCCGTCTTGAGGGTTCAATCTGCCGCCTTCTCCCGGGAGTTTCGCCACAGGCGGCCCGCATGGCGTACGCTTGAGTCCGCTTGAGGCCAGTGTTCGTATCGCCTGCGCCCAGCTCCCTCAACTCAACAGAAGGCCAGGTCGCATTAGATGAACACGTCCGAGAATCCTCCGTCTGCCGCCGCCCCGTATGGCTTGCGATCAGCCGAACCACAGAAGAAAGTCACTGTTCCGTCCTTCGCGGACATGCGTGCCCGTGGCGAGAAAATCGTCATGTTGACCGCCTATGACGCGACGTTCGCGGCGGTGGCGGATGACGCAGGCGTCGACACGCTGCTGGTCGGCGATTCGTTGGGCATGGTGTGCCAGGGGCGGAACGGCACAGTTGGTGTCTCGCTGGACGACATGGTCTATCACACCCAGTGTGTGGCAGAGGGTGTTCGGCGCACCAACGGCCGGTCGCTGATCGTGGCGGATCTTCCCTTTGGCAGTTATCAGGTGTCCAAAGAGCAAGCGATAAGCTCGGCAATGGCGTTGATGGGCGCGGGCGCGCAAATGGTCAAGCTGGAAGGCGGAGGCTGGTGCGCGGAGACGACGCGGTTCTTGGTCGAGCGTGGCGTTCCGGTGTGTGGCCATCTTGGGCTGACGCCGCAGACCGTGGCGTCATTGGGCGGCTTTCGTGTTCAAGGCAGAACGGATGAGGCCGCGGCGCGCTTGCGCGAAGACAGCGCGGCGCTTGAAGACGCGGGCGCCACGATGCTGGTCCTGGAAATGGTGCCTGCCGCGCTTGCCGCATCCATTACCTGCGATCTGAGTACCTGCGCCACCATCGGCATCGGCGCCGGCCGCGCAACCGCCGGGCAGGTGCTTGTCATGCACGACATGCTGGGCATCAATCTTGGCCGGATGGCGAAGTTCGTTCACAACTTCATGGAAGGGAGCGACAGCGTGAAGGGCGCGATCGCAAACTACGTGCGGGCAGTGAAGGACGGATCGTTTCCCGATGACGTCAAACACGGATGGTGAGTCTTGGCCGCTTGCGATCAGCGGCCAATCTCCCCCTTCAACACCCGCGCCATCTTCCATCCATGGAATGCCAGCTCAGCTCAGCGCAGCACGGCCACGGCATCGATTTCGACTTGTACGTCCGGCCTGAACAGCGCCTTGACGCCGATCAATGCGCTTGCCGGCGCGTGGCCCTTGAGCCAGCGATCGCGCACGGCACGAATGGTCTCCAACTGGTCAGGCTGATAGCCGCGTACGTACAGCGTCATTTTGGCAATCCGTTCCGGCGCACTGCCGGCATGGCGCAAGGTGCTGTCCAGATTTTTGAAGGCCTGTTCCAACTGACCCTCCAGCGTGGGCGCCACGCTGCCGTCAGCGGCCACCGGGACGTGGCCGCTGAGCAGCACCAGATTGTCATTGACCGTCACGGCCCCCGAGATCCCTGGGATTTCCTGTCCCGGAGCCGTAATGGCGCGCATCGCTACCGGCACCGTCTTGGCGCTGTCCTTTGTGTCACCGGCGCTTCCCGTGTCCGTGGACGTTAAGCGTTCGATGAAGGCCTGGACCGGCATGGCCCAGCCAAAATGGTGAACGACTTCGCTCAGCACGTGTTGTTGCTGCTGTGCGGTGAACGCTGCCGTGGCGTCGCTTAGCACCACTGCCTCATAGCCCAAGTCGTGCGCGGCGCGCAACGTGGATTCAATGCAAACGTGCGTCGCATAACCGGCCAAATATAGGCGGGTGATGCCCTGGCCGCGCAGGTAATTGTCCAAATCGGAGGCGGCGAACGCGCTGGCGCCGGCCCGGCCGCTGACGACGAATTCGTTCGCTTGTGGTGTGAAGGGTCCGTGAAACTGCCAACCCGTGTCCTGCTTCTGCCAGGTGCCGGCGTTGGGGATGGCGCCGCGCAAGCCGAACCGCGCACGCCCCAATTCGCGATAGTCCGGCGACATTCGCAGCGTCGCGTGGATCACCGGTATCCCCGCGCTACGAGCGGCGGCCAGCGCCTGGCTGGCCGCCTCTTGGGAACGGGTGAACTGATCTTCATCCTTGATCAACCCGCGCAATTTTCCTTCCGGCGCCAACCATTCGTTGACGAATTCGATCATGACCAGGGCGGCCCGGCCTTCGCCCGGCGCTTGCAAGGGCGGATACGCGGCTGCTTGGGGCAGGGGCGGGGCGGCCTGGCTGCTGCCCGCGGCGACGGCGGACATCAGGAAAAGCCTGGAAACCAGGCATCGAGTGAATTTCATCATGTCAGATCCCTCATCAAATCGTGTGGGATCGACTATAGGATCGACCTCAAGGCATGATAAGACCTTTGGATTACTAGTTATTGTGAATTCAAGGAATAGATAAATGGACCCATTCAGCGATGTCAGCACCTTCGTGCGGGCTGCGGAGGCCGGCAATTTCACCCGCGCGGCGCGACTGCTTCAGATCAGCCCTTCTGCCGTCAGCAAGGCGGTGGCGCGGCTGGAGGCCGAGGTAGGCGTCCAGCTCTTCCATCGTTCACCACGGCAGATCACCTTGACCGGTGATGGTGAGGCATTCTTTGAAGTCTGCCGTCAGGGCATGACGGCCATTGAAGACGCGCGCAGCATGTTGGCAAGAGAGGCGCAGCCCTGGCGCGGAAAACTGCGACTCTGCGTGCCGGTAAGTTTCGGCCAGTACGTGGTGGCGCCGGCGCTGAGCGAATGGCTGGCGGGACATCCAGGGCTGGACATTGAATTGGTGTTGACGGATCGCCATGTCGATATGACCGCCGAACGATTTGATCTGGCCGTGATGCTGGGCGAGGTACCGGACTCGCGTCTGGTGGCCCGCCCGTTACCGGCGCACCGCTTTCTGACCATTGCCGCGCCTGCCTATCTGCAACAGCACGGTACGCCCCGTACTCCCAGCGACCTCGCCGCGCACGCATGCCTGCGCTATGTCATGGCCAATAGCGGGCAGTTTCGTACCTGGACCTTCGCCCGTGACGGGCAGTCATACAACCACTTCCCAGTCGGTCCCCTGGCCAGCGATCACGCGGCGGCACTGTTGGCGCTGGCCGTGGGGGGGCGGGGAATCTTGCAGGCGCCGCGCTACGTGGTGGCGCCCGCACTGGCGGCCGGTCTACTGGTGCCTGTGCTGACTGACTTCCAGAGCGTCGGCGCACCGTTGTCCGTGGTTTATGAGAAAGCGCGTCACCGTTCAGCCCGGACTCGGCTTGCGGTGGATTTCCTGCTTGGTCTTGGGCACGAGCTCTAGGGGCGGGCGATCAGCGGCCATACCCCTTCATTGCGTGCTCCATGTATTCAGCCTTGCTGACGCGGCCGTCGCCGTCCGTGTCCATGGCAGCGAGTTGCTCGGCGGTCAGCTCCTGGAACATTGGGCCGTTGTCGAGGAAACCGTTGGTATTCACGTCCTGCTTGGCGAACGCGCGTTCCATCATGGTTTGATATTTCTGCCGCGCTTGCTCGGGGGGCTGCGCCGCCGCCGGGGCCTCGGGGGCGGCCTGCGCCAAAACGCTTCCGACGTGCCCGGCTGCAAGCAGCGCCGCGCCCAGCATGCGCGCCAGGGGGGACGGCTTCTTCATGCCTGCTCCTGAGATGAGCGCCCAGCATGACGATACAGCGCGTCCCGGTCCAGTATGGTCAGTCCGCCGTAGTGCGTTTGCAGGACGCCTGCGCGGGCCAGCCGCGTCAGCGCGGTATTGCAGCGCTGGCGGGACACCCCGCATAGGCTGGCGATCTCTTCCTGCGAAATCTTCAAACGGCCGTTGGTGCCGGAATGCAGTTCGGCATCAAGCTGCGCCGCGACGGCGCGCGCCACCGTGGTGTCGACGTCCAGCAGCACATTGCCGGTATAGGACGCCATCAGCCAGTTGACCCGCTGGGCCAGATGCGTCATCAACGCTTTGGTGAACTCGATATTGTGGTTCCACAGGCGTTCGCAGGTGTCCCGGGGCAAGATGACGACCCGGCTTGGCCTGAGTGCAATTACTTCGTATTCAAACCGCTCATGGCGAATCATGGTGGCTTCGCCGAACCAGCTTCCGGTGCTGAAGCCCGCTAGCGACAAAGACCGGCCGTCCGATCCTCGGGACGACCATTTCACCAGGCCCTCCACCACGCCATACCAGCCGGGCGATCGGGCGCCTTCGCGGAACAGGTATTCGCCCGTGCGCAGCGACACGGTGCGCAATTCTGCGCGCACCATGTTGCGTTCAAGCGCTGGCAGTCCGTTGTACCAGGGGACAACATCCAGCATTTTGTCGACAGGGCATGGCGCCGGCCGCCGTTTTGCGGCTGACGAGTCGTTGCCGGCACCGGTGGGTGGTCCGTGCATAGTTTTCCCCAAGTCTGCAATGGTGGTTCCGCACAGGTAAACCCTAGGGCGCTTTGTCAACTTGATGACTGTCCGCACGGCGGGTCCAGCCACAGAATAGCCGAGGCCCCAGAGCCGAAAAACCATAAGAGGAGATAGGTATGTTGTCAATGCCACGCATGTTGTCCGGCTCGGCGCTCGCTTGCGCTGGCGCCGCCTCGTTGCTGAGCGCGAGCATCGCGCATGCGCAGATTTCCGACGATGTGATTCGGATCGGGTTCATCACCGACATGTCTGGCGTCTATTCGGGGCCGGACGGCCCCGGCGGGGCGGAGGCCATCAAGATGGCCATCGAGGAGATGAGGGGCGAGATCAACGGCAAGAAGATCGAGCTGCTGACGGCGGATCACCAGAACAAGGCGGACATCGCATCGGCCAAGGCGCGCGAATGGTTCGACCAGAAGGGCCTGGACATGCTGATCGGTGGCACCAATTCCAGCACCGCGCTTGCCATGTCCAAGGTGGCGGCCGACAAGAAGAAGCCGATCATCGTCGTGGGCGCGGGCGCCCCGGCGCTGACGAACGAGCAGTGCACGCCCTACACCCTGAACTATGCCTACGACACCGTCGCGCAGTCGCGTGGGACGGGGACGGCGGTGGTCAAGGCCGGGGGCAAGACCTGGTTCTTCCTGACCGCGGACTACGCCTTTGGCCACGCACTCCAAGCCGATACCACGAAGGTCGTGCAGGAGGGGGGCGGCACCGTGGTGGGAGCAGTCAAGCATCCGCTGGCCGCCAATGATTTTTCGTCCTTCCTGCTGCAAGCGCAAAGCAGCAAGGCAGAGATTCTTGCTTTGGCGAATGCGGGCGCCGACGCCACCAACGCCATCAAGGCGGCCAATGAGTTCGGCATCACGAAGACGATGCGGCTGGCCGGCTTGATCATGTTCATCAACGATATCCACGCCATGGGGCTACAGGCGGCCCAGGGGCTGTATCTGACCGACAGCTGGTATTGGAATGCGTCGGACGAGACCCGTGCCTGGAGCCAGAAGTTCTACGAGCGCCGCAAGGCCATGCCGTCGTCATTGCAGGCAGCGGACTATTCGGCTGCGTTGCAGTATCTGCGCGCCGTCAAGGCCACGGGAACCGATGATGCCGACCGCGTACTGGCCCATTTGCGCGACAACAAGTTGAACGACCTGTACATCAAGGACGGCGTGGTCCGCCCGGATGGCCGTGTGGTGCACGACATGTATTTGTTGCAGGTCAAGACGCCCGAACAGTCCAAGGAACCTTGGGACTACTTCAACGTGCTCCAGACCATTGATGGCAATGCTGCCTTCACGACCAAGGCGGAAAGCCGCTGCGCGCTCTGGAAGTAAGCGGGCCTTCATCGATTCAATTCCCTAACGAGAACTCCATGGCCAAACGCAAAGTCATCGTGACCATCGCCCCGACGGGGGGCATGGCGCTGAAAAGCCAGAACCCGCATCTGCCGACCCAGCCGGCGGAGATCGCCGACGACGTCTACCGCTGCTACAACGCCGGGGCCAGCGTGGTGGCGCTGCACGCGCGCCGGCCGGATGATCTTGCCACCTGCAACGCCGATATCTACCGTGACATGAATCAGCGCATCCGTGAGCGCTGCGACATCGTTCTGAACAATTCCACGGGTGGCGGCGTGCATGGCGACATGGTGAAGGAGACGTCGCCGGGCACCTGGGAGATCTTGTGGGAAGAACGGCTGAAGGGCATGGAGGCCGGCGCCGAGATGTGCACGCTGGACGCCACGACCTTGAACCTGGCATTTGGCGACCGCGAATACCTGATGAACACGCCGCTGACCAAGGCGCGCGAGATGGCGGCCGCCATGCAGGCCCGTGGCATCAAGCCCGAATGGGAGGTCTTCAGCCCTACGCATATCTTGCAGGACGCGACGACCCTGATCAACGAGGGGCTGGACGAAGGGCCGCACTTCATCAACCTGGTGATGAACGTACATCGGAACTTCCAGAACGCCATGCCGTTTTCGCCCCGGCATCTGCAAATGATGGTTGATCTGCTGCCGAAGAACAGCATCTTCTGCGTCAGTGGCATCGGCCCGGCGCAGTTGGAAGCCAACATCAGCGCGTTGCTGCTGGGCGGGCATGCGCGGGTGGGCTTGGAAGACAACCTGTATTACCGCCACGGTGAGTTGGCCACCAATGTGCAATTGACCGAGCGCATCGTGCGCGTGATGCGGGAAATGGATATGGAACCTGCCACGCCCGCCGAGGCGCGCGAGATGCTTGGGCTGCCCTTGCAGAGCGGCATCCGGCCGGCTTTCGCGCTCTGATCCGACTTCCCTCCTCATCCCGGTGTAGCAACATGATTGAATCCTTGAAAGGCAAGCGGGTCCTGATCACCGCAGGCGCGCACGGCATAGGTTTGGCCATTGCGCGCAAGTTTCTATTGGCCGGCGCCGATGTGCATATCTGCGACGTGAACGCGGAAGCGTGCGATGCGGCCAAGGCCGCGCATCCCGGCCTGCACGTCAGTGTGACGGACGTTGCGGATGAGGCGCAGGTCCTGGCGATGTTCAAGGACGTGGCGAAGCGATGGGGCAAGCTTGACGCCTTGATCAACAATGCGGGCGTGTCGGGCCCCACCAGCCGGCTTGAGGACACCACGCTGGAGGCGTGGCGGAACACCCTGGAGGTGAACCTGACCGGCACGTTCCTCTGTTCGCGCAGCGCCGTGCCGTTGCTGCGCGAGGCGGGGGGCGGATCCATCGTCAATATCTCGTCCGTGGCGGGCCGCCTGGGCTTCTCGTTGCGTTCGCCTTACAGCGCAAGCAAATTCGGCTTGGCCGGATTGACGCAGACCTGGGCGATGGAGCTTGGCCCCGATGGCATCCGCGTGAACTCCGTCTTGCCAGGCGTCGTGGCGGGCGACCGCGTGGAGCGCGTGATCGCCGCCCGTGCGACGGCTGGCGGCGTCAGCAACGATGAGATGCGCGCGCAATTGGTGGAGAAAGTCTCGTTGCGCCGCATGACTCAACCTGAGGATGTGGCGAATCAGGTGGCCTTCCTGTGCGCTGACGAAGGCGCGATGATCAGCGGCCAGAGCATTTCGGTGTGCGGCAACGTCGAATACCTGGGGTGAAGGGAAACGCGGTCACCAGATAGAATGGTCTGCTTCGATCATTCATATTCTTCTGGCAGGCAGACCGCATGACCCGGGTATTTGAACTGGAAACGTTGAAGATGCGCATGAACGATGCGGATCTTCAACGGCTGGATTTGCATCAGCGGATTCAGCGGGCATTGCGCGCCTTGATCCTGGACAGCGCGCTGGACCCTGGCGTCAAGCTGCCTGCCACGCGCACGTTGGCCACGTCGCTGGGCGTGGCGCGCGACACCGTCGAAAATGCCTATGTCCAATTGCACCGTGACGGCTATATCGTGCGGCGCGAAGGGTCCGGCAGTTACGTGTCCGAAACCGTGGGCGCCGAGTTGCGCGGGGCGGCCAGCCGGCGCGTCAAACTCGCGGACGACAAGCGCGGCGCGGCGGAACCCGGGTCGGGCCTAAGCCGTCGCGGGCGCCAGATCTACGCAAGTGGTGGCGTGGTGGATCAGCAAGTGGTCCAGCCTTTTGCCACGGGGCTGCCTGAAACCCGGACGTTTCCGACGGATGTCTGGGAGCGTTTGCAGCGCCAGGCGCTGAAGGACCACCGGGATCAGGTCTTGCTGCATGGCGACCCGCAAGGCGCCGCACCCCTGCGCAAGGCAATCGCGTCCTATCTGAACCTGGAGCGGGGCGCCAAGGTGTCGCCGGATCAGATCCTGGTGCTCAGCAGCACGCGGCAGGCCCTGTTCCTGTGTGCGCAGTTGCTGGTGGATGCCGGCAAGCCGATCTTGCTGGAGAACCCCGGTTACTTCGGCGCCAAGAAGGCATTTGAATCCGCGGAAGCCCGGATCGTTCCCATTGATGTCGACGCACAGGGCATTCGCACCGACCTGCTTCGGGCGGATCGCAGCGGTGCCAATTGCGTCTATGTGACGCCGTCGCACCAGTACCCCACGGGCGCGACCCTGTCGCTGGCGCGACGGCTGGAGCTGACCCGCTGGGCCGCCGAGAACGGCAAGTGGATCATCGAAGACGATTACGACAGCGAATTCCATTACGACGGCCTGCCGACCGCCTGCGTCCAGGGCCTGGACAAGTATGAACGCACGCTTTACATCGGCACCTTCAGCAAGACGCTCTATCCGGGACTGCGGATGGGCTACATGGCGCTGCCTCGTGAACTGGTCAGCGCCTTTGCCTACGCGCGCAGCATTCTGGATGGCCACACGCCGCAGATCCTGCAACTGACCTTGGCCCGATTCATGGAAGACGGGCACTACAACGCGCACATCCGCGCCATGCGCAAGCTGTATGCGTCACGCCGTGACGCCATGCTGCAAGCACTGGAAACGCACCTGGCAGGTGTTGTCATGCCGTTGCGGCCAGAAGGCGGGCTTCAGATCCCCTGCCTGCTGGCGCGTGGATGGTCGGAGGAAAAGACCATCCGGCAGGCCGCCAGCGCTGGCTTGCAACTGCCGGGGCTTAGCCGCTTGTATGCGGGCGAGGACAAGCGGCAGGGCTGGATCCTGGGTTATTCGTCGTTGGCCGCGCACGAGATCGATAGCGCCATGCGGCGGCTGGCCCTTGCGCTAAAGAAGACCTAGCGGGTTTGCGCCTACGGTTTGGCCGGGCTGCCGATCAATGCGCGGCTGCCGCCGTGCATCAGCAGGTGCGCGGTCAGGCCTGCGACCAGCCCCCAGAAGGCGCCGCCCACCCCCAACAGGGTGACATTGGCGGCGGTGGCCAGGAAAGTGATCAGTGCGGTTTCCCGGGTGCGGGCATCGGCCATGGCATTGGCCAGGCTGCCGCCGATGGCGCCCAGCAACGCCAGTCCGGCCAGCGTGGTGATGAAGGCCTTGGGCAGCACCATGAAGAGCGTGGCCAGTGTCACCCCGAAGGTGCCCACCAGAATGTAGAACGCCCCGCAGGCCAGTCCCGCCAGGTAGCGCTTGCGCGGGTCCGGGTGCGCGTCGGGGCCGGTGCAGATCGCGGCGGTAATGGCCGCCACGTTGAAGGCGTGGGCCCCAAACGGAGCCATGATCAACGAGCCCAGGCCGGTGACGGTCAGGATCGGGTTGGCGCTGGTGTGGAAGCCATCGTTGCGCAGCACCAGCATGCCCGGCATGTATTGGCCCGTCAGCGTGATGATGAATAGCGGCAGCGCAACCCCCAGCAGCGCTTGCAGGGAAAACCGGGGCATTTCAAATACGGGTTTGGCCAGGCTGAGATGGATGGCCGAGAAGTCGATGCGGTTCTGCGCAATCAACATGGCAACGCCGATGACCAGGATGCCGACAACGGCAAAGCGCGACGTATAGCGTTTAAGCAGCGCATAGGAGACCACCAGCACGATCACCAGGGCAGGATCGACACTGGCGCCTCCGAAGGCGTTGATGCCGAATTGCAGCAGGATACCGGCCAGCAGGCCCGCCGCGATGCCGCCGGGGATCATGCGCACCAGTTTTTCAAAGGCGCCGGACAAGCCCAGCAGGATGAAGCCCAGCGCTGAAATCAGGTAGGCGCCGATCACTTCGCCGTAGGGCGTGAACGGCATCACGGTGGCCAGGAAGGCCACCCCGGGGGTGGACCAGGCAGTGATGATGGGCGCTTTGTACCGGAAGCTGAGCAGGGCGCCGGTAATGCCCACACCGATGGACACCGCCCATACCCATGAAGCGGTCTGCGCGGGAGTCAGCCGGGCAAGTTCGGCGGCCTGGAACACCAGCACAAAGGTTCCGCCATAGTTGACCAGCACTGAGATCAGGGCGGCGACAGTAGGCGAAAAGAAGTCGGCGGGTCGTAGCCGTGCCGGCGATGTTGTCATGAATCACTCCACAGTGCGAAAGGGGCTGCGGCGGATGCAGCCCGAACAAAGCGCAAAGTGTAGGAGTGATGTGGACTGTTAATTCATGCCGCTTTTATGGCTATTGCCAGACCACTTTGGACGCATGCCGATGTTTCTACGTGTCCGCCTGCGCCGCAGGCCAGTAGTAGCTGTCCGGCTGCGCGCGCGAGCCATAAATGGCCTGCCCCACGCGGACGACCGTGGCGCCTTCTTCAATGGCAAGTTCAAAGTCGCCGGACATGCCCATGGACAAGCCCGACAGGTCCATGCCGGCCGGTGCGGTCTGGCGCATCCGGTCGCGCAGGTCGCGCAGCCGGACGAAGCAGGGCCGCACGCGGTCGACATCGCTGGAAAAGATCGCCAGTGTCATGAACCCCTTGACCCGCAGAGATTGAAAGGCCGGCAACGCTTGCACGAACGCTTCCACGTCTTCCGGCGCCAGCCCGTACTTGCTGGCTTCGCCCGACGTATTGACCTGCACGAACACGTCCAGCGCGCGGCCCTCGGCCTGCAAGCGACGGTCCAGTTCTTCGGCGACCCGCAAGCTGTCCAGCGCCTGGAATTCCGACGCAAAGCGAGCCACGAGTTTCGCCTTGTTGGTTTGCAGATGGCCGATGACCGACCATTGGATGTCGGTCAGGTCGCTTAAGGCTTCCCATTTGGAATAGGCTTCCTGGACCTTGTTTTCGCCCAGTTGGCGGATGCCTGCTTGGTACGACAACCGGACACGTTCGGCATCCACCGTTTTGCTGACGGGCAAGAGGCGCACGCTGCCCGCATCGCGGCCGGCGCGCGCGCAAGCCAGCGCAATGCGGCGCTGGACAGCGGCGAGATTTGTCGTGAAGTCTTCCACGGTGCGGGCCTGCGGGTAGTCCGCGTGGGCAATTCCGTCAGGGGTGTCGGTCTGGTTCGGCAAGGTGTTTTCCTTAAGCATTCGGGAACGGATCCGCCCCGGCGATAGTCGCTCTCTGGAATTCTAGAGGGATGCGGACGGGTAGAACATGCCACTTGTCCAGAAGAGGGCAGACCGCTTTTCTGTTATGCCAGCACTTTCGCCGGCTGATAGAAGCAATAACCGCTGTTGCGCAGTGTCTTGACTGGCAGGGTCTGCCCGCTGACGTCTTCGACGCGGCGCCGCAGCCGGCGCATCTGCGTGTCCAGCCGACGCTGGTCGTAGTCCAGGTAGTCAAAGCCCAGGGCTTCGATGATGTGGCGGCGGCTGATGTTCTCGCCGGGTTGGCTCATCAGGCAGCGCAGCACCAGCAGGTCTTGCTGGGACAAGGGCACGGCAGGAGCGCCCGGGATGAGCAGGCGCCGAGGTCCGACTTCCAGTGTCCAATTGGGCGGCGGCGGGCTGGCGGGGGCCAGCTGCAAGCCCAGGCGGCGTACCAGCGCGGCGAGGGTGGCGGCCAGTTCGTCCAGGTCACAGCCCTTGCCCAGATAATGGTCGGCGCCCAGTCCCAGGCCCGCAATCCGATCCGCGCTGGTCTGACGCGCGCTGAACACGACAATGCCGACTCGCTGGCCTTCCCGTCGCAAGCGTTGGATCAGATCCAGCCCGCAGCCGTCGGGCAAACCGATGTCGATCACCGCAAGATGGTGGCGGGTGGGATCGAAATGCCGGTCGAATTCTTGCAGGCTGGATACGCATTGCGGTGCGTAGCCAAGCTCATCCAGGAACTCGCCAAGTTCCTGGCGCAGTACCGGTTCGTCTTCAAGCAGGATGACGTCAAGCATGCGATGCGCCTGCGTGAAAACCGCTTGAGGGGTGGTGTAATCTGCGTGGCTGCACGGGACTGTGACTCGATGAAACGGAAATATTACCCCACGGTGTGGGCAGGATTGATGCTGTTGGCGCTGGGGTTGGCCGGCATGTTGGCGGGCGCCGGGCAGGCGCGCGCCGAGCCCTTGCATCTGAATGCGCAACGGGGGCTGGCGGATGCCGCGGGCCATCTGGAACGCCTGGATGATCCGAACGCGGCACTGACGCCCGATCAGGCGGCGGGCGCGACGGGGTGGACGCCGGTGCCCGCCGGCTTGAACGCGGGCTTCACAGAAGACACGGTCTGGCTGCGCTTGCCGATCCAGGTGGACGATCTGGCGCGTGGTGGCTGGATGCTGCGGCTGAGCAATGCGTTGCTGGACGACGCGCGCATTTATGTTGGCCAGGATGGCGGCTGGTCGTTGCTGGGCCATAGCGGCGAAGACGTGCCGCGCCGGAATTGGCCGGTGGACTACCGCAGCCCGGTGATCCAGTTTGATCCGCCGGCCCCAGGTTCCTATGTGATCCTGGCGCGCTTGCAAAGCAAGAACGCGATGGCGACCCGTCTGGAAATCTGGCAACGCCTGGCGTTTGATAATCAGTCGCGACGCGAAGGATTGCTGTTCGGGCTGTATTTCGGCTTCTATCTGCTGCTGATCTGCGTGCACGCGGTCTTTTGGTGGGCCACGCGCGCACCCATGAGCGGTCTGTTCCTGGCCTATATCGGCAATTGCGTGTTCAACGAGGTCGTGTCGCTGGGGCTGGTCCAGCAACTGACGGGCTTGCCGGTTGCCTGGAGCGACCGGATGCTGGGCGTCGGCATCGCGATCAGCCTGCCCGTTGCGCTGCGGATCGCTTTTGCCCAGTTGAACCTGGCCTTGCTGTATCCCCGCGCGGTACGAGGGCTGGAATGGTTGTTCTGGGGCATCGCGCTGGTGTGTTCGGCGTTGGTCGTGTCGGGACACTATGCGTGGGGCATGCAACCGATCCAGTTGCTGGCCTTGTCGTTGATCGTGGGATTCACGGCCTTGGCGGCGTATCTGTTGAAGAAAGGGTGGCGGCCGGCGCGCTTTTTCGCGCTGGCGTTCGGGGTGTTCTATGTCAGCGTGCTGATCGCGTTCCTGCGCAATCTTGGCGTGCTGCCCGTCAACGTGTTCACGGAATATGTGTCCACCTTGGGCACGATGCTGCACATGTTGCTGCTCAGTCTGAACATCGTCGGACGCCATGAGCGTCAGCGCCGCGGCAAGGAACGCCAGCAGGCCAATCTGGCGGCGGACCTGGCGCGGCAACACAGCCACAAGCTGGAGCAGGAAGTGGCGTTGCGCACCGCCGAGATGCAAGGCGAGATCCAGCGCCGGGTTGAACTGGAAGACGAGCTGCGCGCCTCATTGGAACTGGAGCGTCGCGTGTTCGCCGAGCAACGGGAATTCGTCGCGATGGTGTCGCATGAATTCCGCACGCCCCTGGCCATCATCACCACCTCGGCGCAGCAGTTGGGCCGCAATCTGGCCGCGCCGGTCGAAAAGAGCCTGGCGCGCTGCGGCAATATCCGCAGCGCCGCCATGCGCTTGCTGGCCTTGGTCGACGAATACCTGACCCACGACCGAATGAGCGAACCCAGCGCCCAACTGCGTCTGACGCAGTGCGATCTGTTGGCGTTGCTGGCGGACCTGGACCGCGAGTTTCCGGCGGGGCGCATCCAGTGCGTCTATGGCCAGGGGGAACACGTTCTGCTGTCGGATGCGGGCCTGTTGCGCATTGCCTTGCGCAATCTGCTGGCCAATGCCGACCGGCATTGCGCGGCGGGCAGGGCGGTACGGGTCACCTTGCGGGAAGACGGCGAGTTCATGCACATCGATGTGGCCAACGCCGGCGACCGCATCGCCCAGGCCGAGCAGGACCGCTTGTTCCAGAAATACTACCGGGGCCCGAATGCCTTGCGGCATCCGGGGGCCGGGCTGGGGCTGTATCTCGTCAGGACGATTGCCGAGCGGCTAGGCGGCTCGGTGTGCCTGAAGAGCGCGGGCGGCGCCGAGCCGGTGTGTTTTTGCCTGAGCCTTCCTCGGCAACGGACGGCGGGGCAGTAGAGGGATCGCATTACTTTCCCTGTCGACATCCGACAATATGTTGCTTAAAAGCATCTATGTGTATCTGTCGCGCGGAGCGGCAATTTCATAAAATCGCTTATCGCCTGTCTTTTATCGCCTAATTCTCATTCATCATGATGAATTAGAGTGAAATTTACGACTTGCTTAGATTTGCTCAGATTTGAGGACGCAATCATCGGTATATTTCAGCAGCGAAATTTACAAATTGTGACGCTGCGCACAACAGGAATATCCGATGAAAAAGCCCTCCCTCAATCACATCTTTCGTCTGGTTTGGAATGACGCATTGGGCGTGTACGTGCCTGTTGCCGAACACGCCAGCGCGCGCCGCAAGCGCAACGCCTCTGGCGCCGCCGCACTGACTGCGGCGCTGCTGCTGTCAGGGCCGGCGCTTGCCGCGGATCTTCCGACTGGCGGCAACGTGGTGGCGGGATCGGGTTCGATCAGCCAGAACGGGTCGGCCATGACGATCAACCAGCAGACGGGCAAGCTGGCAGTGGACTGGCAAAGCTTTTCCATCGGCAAGAGCAACAGCGTCACCTTCAATCAGCCTGGGCGTGATTCCGTGGCGTTGAACCGGGTGCTGGGGCCGGATGTATCGGTGATCCAGGGCGCGCTGAACGCAAACGGCCAAGTATTCCTGGTCAACCCGAACGGCGTGGTGTTCACCCCCACAGCCCAGGTCAATGTGGGCGGCATCGTCGCCAGCACGCTGAACATCAGCACGCAGGATTTCCTGGCGGGCAACTACCGGTTTGAAGGCGCCAGCAGCAACGCCATCATCAATCAGGGCAATATCACGGCGGCGCCGGGCGGCAGCATTGCGCTGATCGCGGCCAAGATCACCAACACCGGCAACCTGACGGCGGACAAGGGCAACGTCCTGCTGGGCGCCGGCAGCCGCGTCAAGCTGGATTTGGGCGGCCCGGTCAAGATCGAAGTCGAGCAAGGCGCCATCGATGCGCTGATCGAGCAGGGCGGCGCCATTCGCGCCGACGGCGGCATGGTCTACCTGACGGCCAAGGCCGCAGGCGATCTGGCCAGCACCGTCATCAACCACACGGGCATCACGCAAGCCAAGACGCTTGCCACCGGAGAGAACGGCAAGATCGTATTGCTGGGCGACATGGTCAATGACCGCATCGCGGTAGGCGGCACGCTGGACGCCAGCGCCCCGAACGGCGGCAAGGGCGGGTTTGTGGAAACGTCGGCGGCGAAGGTGTCCGTGGCGGCCGGCGCCGTCATCACCACCAAGGCGGCCAGCGGCCAGCATGGTTCGTGGCTGATCGATCCGACGGACTTCACCGTCGGCGCGGGCGCTGGCGGCCAGAATGACAGCGGCATTGGCGCCGACACGCTGTCGGCCAACCTGGATAACGGCAACGTCGAGCTGATGACGGTTGCCAACGGATCGCAGGCCGGCAACATCAACGTCAATGCCGGCGTGAAATGGAGCGCCAGCACCAAGCTGACGCTGAGCGCGCATGGTGACGTGGTCATCAATGCTCCCATTACCGCCACCGGCGCCCAGGCGGGCCTGGAACTGAACTTGGGCGGCTACAAGCAACTCGGGTCTTCGTCCGGCGGTTCGTACTCGGTCAATGCGCCCGTGACGTTGAGCGGTGCTAACGCCACGTTGAAGATCAACGGGCAAGATTACACGCTGCTGCATTCCTTGCAGGACTTGCAGTCCGTGAATACCTCCGGGCATGGCTACTATGCGCTGGCGCAGGACCTGGACCTGAAAGGCAACACGTTTTCGAGTTCGGTCGTGACGAACTTGCGGGGCACGCTGGCGGGCTTGGGCCACACCGTAGACAACCTGAACATCAATGCCGGAAACGGTGGCAGTCTGGGCCTGTTTGGCACGATCGCCGCAGGCAGCGAGGTCCGCGACCTGGCGGTGACGAACGCGACGATCAGCGGCGGAAGCTACTTGGGTACGTTGGCGGGCAGCAACGAAGGCACGATCCGCAACGTGTCCGCCTCCGGCAGCGTCACGGGCGACTCCTTCCTGGGCGGCCTGGTCGGGGCGAATAGCTATCTGATCACCGGTTCGCACGCGCGCACGGAGGTCACCAGCACCAAGAAGGGCTTCAGCCTGGGCGGTCTGGCGGGCAACAACAGCACCGCGGGGGTTATCGACAACGCTTATGCGACCGGCAATGTGACCGGTGGCAACACCGACGCAGGCGGCCTGGTCGGCATCAATGGCGGCGTGATTCGCAATGCCTATGCCATCGGCAACGTCACGGCCGCGGTTGATGGCGTGGGCTCGGGCATTGGCGGCCTGGTCGGTTCCGCCCGGGACAACAGCAAGGTCTCCAACGTATATGCGACCGGCCGTGTCCAAGGCGGTGGCCGTACGGGCGGTCTGGTTGGCATGTTCATCGGGAACGGCATCGTTCTGGAGAACGCGCAATGGGACGCCGCGACGACGGGGCAGGCCAATGCCACGGGATTGGATGTCGGAGGCACCGTGACGGGAACCTCGTCGATCGGCAACGCCTATTCCTATGCGTCGTACGCCAACCTGGGCACGTGGTCGCCGGTTCCCGGTTCGGACAATGTGTGGGTCGCGAGGGATTCGGCCGGCAAGGCGCAATGGGTCATGCTTGAAGGGATGACGCGCCCGTTCCTGGCCAGCGAATACAGCCTGGCGTTGTCCAACGACCATCAGCTCCAGTTGATGGCCTATGACCCGACCGCAAAATACACCGTGGTACGCGACATTGATGCCAAGGCGACGGGGGTGGTGGGCAGCGGTATGTGGGGCGTGAATGGCTTTGTCTCCGTGGGCTCCACGGTCCAGTTCTCCGGTACCCTGGATGGCCAAGGCCATACGATCTCCAATCTGCAGACGGGCCTTAATCAGACCTTTGGTGGGTTGTTTGGGGAAATCGATGTCAGTGGCGTGGTCAAGAACGTCGGGCTGGACAAGGCCGTCGTCAGGGGCTTCTATCAAATCGGTGGCCTGGCGGGGATAAACCGCGGCACGATCGACAACGTCTATTTCAATGGAACAGTCAGGACCAATGGGATCAGTCAAAGCTCAGGGGGCCTGGTTGGCATCAACTATGGAACGATCTCGAATGCCTATTCGACGGGTCAGGTAAGCTCGGACCTGTTCCTTCCTGGCCTTAACAACGTGGGCGGCCTGGTGGGGGCGAATTGGGGAACCATCAGCAAGGCCTATTCGACCAGCACATTCGGCAACCTCGGTGCGCAATCCGGCTACGGCGCATTGGTCGGAATCAATTACAGCTCCGGCATCATCAATGACAGCTTTGCCGCCAGCACCAACGCGGCGGGCGTGCCCATCGGCCCCGTGCCGCCGGCGCTTGTCGGCATTCGGGGCGGCACCGTCAACGCCTCCAGCGGTCTGAAGACCTACCAGCAACTGACGCAACTGTCCACGTTCACGGATGCGGGCTGGGACATCGACGCCGCTGGCGGAACCGGCACGACCTGGCGCATGTATGAAGGTTCCGCCACGCCCTTGTTGCGCGGCTTCCTGAAGCAAGTGACCGTCAGTCTTGCCGACAAGGTCTACGACGGCCAGATCAGCGGCGGCGTTGGTTACGTGGCCTCGCAGCCGGGTGCACAGCTGGACGGCAGCATCAACTACACGACCAATTCGAAGAATGCCGGCGTTTATCGCCTGGCCGACGGCAGCCTTAGCGTCAACGGCGGCCTGTATTCGAATCAGCAAGGCTACGACATCATCTATGCCGACGGCCTGAGCCTGAACGTCCTGAAGAAGGGCATTTCGACGGACATTACCGTCGACAACAAGACATACGACGGCACCACCAACGCCAATGTGCAGGGCTCGGTCGGCAGCGGCTTGATCGCTGGCGACAACGTGGGCGTCAGCGGCACCGGCAGCTTCTCGGACAAGAACGTGGGAGCCGGCAAGACGGTCATCCTGGGGGGCATCTCGCTGACGGGCAACGACGCGGACAACTACTTCATCACGGGCGGCGCGTCTTCCACCACGGCAACGATCACCGCCCGCGAGCTGACGGGCCAGCTCACGGCATCGAACAAAGTCTATGACGGTTCTATCTCCGCTGACTATTCGGGAGCTGTCTCGGGCATTGTTGGTGGTGACTACCTGATGATCAATGCCAGCTTTGGCGACAAGAATGTGGGGTACGGAAAGCTCGTCACATTCGGCATGACCGGCGGGGATGCCGGCAACTATGTGCTGGGAAGTGGCTTTGCTCCAACTACCGCCAGCATTACTCCGAAGGCCTTGACCGGCACCGTGACCATTTCCGACAAGGTCTACGACGGCACGCTCAATGTGAACGCCAACGCCCTTGTGACTGCCGGCCTGGTCTTTGGCGATGATGTGCGGATTTTTGGCGGGGGACTCTTCGGCAGCAAGGACGTGGGAGTTGGCAAGCTGGTGTCCGTCATTGGTACGCTGACTGGGCAAGACGCAGGCAACTACACGCTGACGACCAACAGCACCGCCACCGCCACGATCACGCCCAAGGCGTTGACGGGCGCGATCACCGCAGCAGGCAAGACCTACGACGGCACGCGCGACGCTGTCACGTCGGGTGAACTCATCGGCGCCATCTTTGGCGACGCCGTATCGCTGTCCAGCACGGGCCTGTTCGGGGACAGGAATGCAGGGGCAGGCAAGCTGGTGGTGGTGAGCGGCGCGCTGTCGGGCGCCGATGCCGGCAACTACACGCTGTCGACCAACGCCACGACCACCGCCACGATCACGCCCAAGGCGCTGACGGGCGCCATCACCGCCTCTGGCAAGACCTATGACGGCACGCTGACTGCCAGCACCGTGGGTTCGCTGACGGGTACGATTGCGGGTGACTCCGTGTCGCTGTCGACGACAGGCGTCTTTGCCGACAAGAACGCCGGCACGGGCAAGCGGGTCTACGTTAGCGGTTCGCTGGTCGGCACGGATGCGGGCAACTATGTGGTGACTGCCAACAGCACCGCCAGTGCTGACATCGCCGTGCGTCAGCTGACGGGCGTGCTGGGCGCGTTGGACAAGATCTATGACGGCAACATGCTGGCCTCCGTCATTGGCGAGAACAGCCTGAATGTGGTCGCGGGCGATTCCTTGATCTTCACCGGCAGCTTCAACGACAAGAACGTGGCCAATGGCAAAGCCGTGGCCTACGTGATGGGTGGCGCCGACGCCGGCAACTACGCGCTGGGCAACGGCGTGTTCAAGGGCACGGCCAACATCACGCCGAAGATCATCACCGGCGCGATTACCGCTGCGGGCAAGGTCTACGACGGTAGCTTGGCGGCCAATACCAACGGCGGCCTCAGCGGCGCGGTACTGGGCGATGCCGTGGCATTGTCGACCACCGGCGCGTTCGCGGACAAGAACGTCGGCAACGGTAAAACAGTGAACGTGGGCGGCTCGCTGTCCGGTGCTGACGCAGGCAACTACACGCTGGTCACCAACACCACCACGCTGGCGAACATCACGCCCAAGGCGATCACGGGTGCCCTGACCGCCGCGGGCAAGGTCTATGACGGCGCGCGGGATGCCACCACCACTGGCACGCTGAGCGGCACGGTGCTGGGCGACAACATCGGCATCATTGGCACCGGCCTGTTCAGCGACAAGAACGTCGGCAACGGCAAGCTGGTGGCGGTGAACGGCACGCTGTCTGGTGCCGATGCGGGCAACTACACGTTGTCGACCAACACCACGACCACAGCCAGCATCACGCCAAAGGCCTTGACCGGCGCCATCACGGCGGCAGGCAAGACGTATGACGGCTCCACTGCCGCTGACACCTCGGGCACGCTGAACGGCGTGGTCGTAGGCGACGCGGTCGCGCTGTCGACGTCCGGCGCCTTCGCTGACAAGAACGCCGGCGTGGGCAAGCGCGTAAACGTCAATGGTTCGCTGATCGGCGCGGATGCAGGCAACTACACCGTCAGCGCCAACGGCACGACGACCGCCACGATCACGCCGAAGACGATCACTGGCGCCATCACGGCTGCGGGCAAGGTCTACGACGGTTCGCTGGCCGCCAGCACGTCGGGCAGCCTGGCGGGCCAGATCCTGGCCGACGCCGTGGGGCTGTCGACCACTGGCGCGTTCACGGACAAGAACGTGGGCAACGGCAAGACGGTGAATGTCGGCGCCTCGCTGACCGGCGCTGACGCTGGCAACTACACGCTGGTCGCCAACACCACCACGCTGGCGAACATCACGCCCAAGGCGATCACGGGTGCCTTGACGGCCGCGGGCAAGGTCTATGACGGGTCGCGCAATGCTGCCACCAGTGGCGCGCTGACCGGCGTCGTCCTGGGCGACAACGTCGGCATCATTGGCACCGGCTTGTTCAGCGACAAGAACGTCGGCAACGGCAAGCTGGTGGCGGTGAACGGCACGCTGTCGGGCGTTGATGCGGGCAACTACACGTTGTCGACCAACACCACGACCACAGCCAGCATCACGCCAAAGGCCTTGACCGGCGCCATCACGGCGGCTGGCAAGACGTATGACGGCACCACTGCCGCCAGCACGACGGGTTCGTTGACGGGTGTGGTGACAGGCGACGCGGTGACGCTGGCCACGCTTGGTGTCTTCTCGGACAAGAACGCCGCCATCGGCAAGCGGGTCAACGTCAGCGGTTCGCTGGTTGGCACGGATGCGGGCAACTACACCGTCAATGCCAATGCCACGACGACCGCCACGATCGCTGCACGCCAATTGAACGGCGCGCTGGGTGCGCTGGACAAAATCTATGACGGCAGCACTGCCGCAGCCGTGACCGGCGCGGACGCCATTGCCGGCATCATTGCAGGCGATGCGCTGAACGTCGCGGGCAATTTCGCCGACAAGAATGCGGGCCAGGGCAAGACGGTGGCTTTTTCGCTGACGGGGGGCGACGCTGGCAACTATGTGCTGAACGCCGCGGACGTCCGCGCCGCCATCGCCCAGCGCGTGCTGGGCATCGACGGCACCACGGTCGCCGGCAAGACGTATGACGGCAGCGTCGCTGGCCAGGCATCAGCGGGCGCGCTGACCAACCTGGTGGAAGGCGAAACCCTGGGCGTTGGCACTTCGACCCAATTCGACAGCGCCAACGCGGGCAACCGCAACGCCAATGTGCAATACGCGCTGGCCGACAGCGACACCGGCTTGGCGGCCAACTACAGGCTGGCCGATACGCAGCATCAGGCCGTGATCGACCGCCGCGCCATCACCGTCGCCGCGGACGACAAGACCAAGCGTGCGGGTGACGCAGATCCGGCGCTGACCTGGCGCATCGCGCAAGGCAACCTGGTTGGCAACGATACGCTGGCAGGGGTGTTGAGCCGTGCGGCGGGCGAGACGGCAGGCAACTACCTGATCGGCGCCAACGGCCTGTCCAACAGTAACTACCTGATCGCCACGCAGGATGGCACGCTGGTCATCAGCAATGCCGTGCAGCCGGATAGCCGCCGCACGTCGGCGCTGTCGGCAGTGCAATGGTTGCAGGCCGCGGTGGACTCCACCAACACGCCTCCGCCCAGTATGTCGGGCGATCTGAGCTTCGTGCCGGTGAGTTCCGGCACCCCCGCGCAGGACGTCAGTACACCGCCGGCTTCCAACGCCGGGCAGGGCGCGCGCAGCGTGCAAGGCCCCGCCCAGGTGCTGGTGATCGATGGGGGTATCCGTCTGCCGGACGGCGTCGTCCAGGGCGGCATCTGATCCCGCTTCATCGATACGGAAACCTTACTCCACCTATCCGCCTGCCGGCTGCCCAAGGCCCTTCGGGGCTGCGGGCAGCCGCCTCGAACACCCGATTTCACAAGATCATGACGCTAGCTTCGTTTACCGCCCGTCCGCACTATCTGGCTCTGGCGCTTGCCGTAATCTTGCCCGCCACGGCTCCCGCCTGGGCGCAGCAGATTCCCAATGCCGGCCGCATCCTTCAGGAGCAAGCGACCGAACCGCAACCGCCCGCACCCTCGCCGGAACTGAACCTGACCAGCCCCGTGCCCGGCACGGCCGCGCCCGGCGGCCCGCAGGCCACCGTATCCCGCATCGACCTGACGGGCAATCAGGTGTTTTCGTCGGACAAGTTGCTGGCCCAACTGGGCGCCTATCAGGACAAGGCCTATGACCTGGCCGGCATGCAAGGCCTGGCCAATCAACTGACAAGTTACTACCGCAACGCGGGCTACCCGTTCGCCCGCGTCTATCTGCCGGCGCAAGGGCTGGAGAACGGCATCCTGCGCCTGCAAGTCGTCGAAGGACGCTATGGCGAGGTCAAGGCGGAAGGCGATGCCGTCTTGTCCGCCAAGGCGCAGTCCTATCTGAGCCCGTTGAAGTCCGGCGAGATCATCGAAAGCGCCTCGCTGGAACGCGCGGCGCTATTGCTGTCGGATCTGCCGGGCGTTGCCGTCAGCCCCATCATCCGCCCCGGCCAGGAAATGGGCACGGGCGACTTGGTGGTGCAAGTGGAGCGCGGCGATCGCGTCAACGGCAGCGTTGGCCTGGACAATCAAGGCAACCGCTATACGGGGCAGTACCGCGCCAATGCGGCCCTGTCGATCAATAGCCCCTTCATGCTCGGTGACCAGATCACGCTGCGCGCCCAGCGCACCAGCGAAAACCTGAACTACGGCGATGTGGGCTACAGCGCGCCGCTGGGCAGTTCGGGCCTGCGTGGCCGGGTCGGCTACGGCTACACCGGCTATGAACTGGGCAAGGAATTCAGCGAGCTGGACGCCCACGGCAGCGCCAAGGTGGCCAGCGTGGGCCTGAGCTATCCGCTGATCCGTTCGCAAAGCCGCAACCTGACCATCGGTGTCGACTTCCTGCACAAGAAGCTGCGTGACGACTATCGCGCGGTCGAGGTCGTGCAGGACAAGTTCAGCAACAGCGTGCCGATTGCCGCGCAATTCGATGTGCGCGACAGCCTGGGCGGCGGTGGGCTGACGTATGGCGCGCTGAGCTGGACGCCTGGCACGCTGAAGCTGGACGGGAACCTGGCCGTCGCCGACAGTCTGACCGCACAGTCGGCAGGCCATTACAGCAAGCTGAACCTGGACATCGCGCGTCTGCAATCCGTGTCGTCGCGTTGGAGCCTGTACGGCCGCTTCAGCGGCCAATGGACCAACGACAACCTGGATTCGTCCGAGGACTTTGGCCTGGGCGGCCCGGCAGGCGTGCGCGCGTATCCCGTGGGCGAAGGCTACGGCGACCGTGGCTGGCTGACGCAAGTGGAAGTTCGCTATGCGGCTGGCGCGGTCACCCCGTTCGCGTTCTATGACGCGGGCCGGGTACAGATTTCCTCCCATCCCTGGCAAGCCGGCGAGAACTTCCGCCGCGTGGCCGGGGCAGGCGTTGGCGCCCGCGTTGCCGTGGGCGGCTGGCGTGGCGAAGCCACGGTGGCGTGGCGCACCGATGGCGGCCCGCCGCAGTCGGACAGCCGGGATCACAAACCCTTGTTCTGGGTAAGCGCGCAGTACTTGTTCTAGGGCCAGCGCGCCGGCTTCGCCCCTGCTTTCTTCGTGAAGGCAGGGGCTCTTTTTTTTGCAATGCATCATTGGCGGGCGGCCGGTTCCTGGGCGGAGCGTCTTTGTTACGCATTCGCCGGCTATCGGTGAAATACAGGGGTTTCCGGCTACGGGGCTTTTCCATAAACTACCGCACCGCCCCTATAACGAGAACGCCATGAGACAGTTTTTCCCCACGCTGGGAGCCGCCCTTGTTTTGTCACTGGGCACGCATGCCGTGCTAGCCCAGCAAGCGCCCGCCGCCGCGCCTGCGACAGCCGCTGCCGTGCCTCGGGATCCCTTCTTCTGGCTTGGCGAAATGAACAAAGCCACCGCTGTCATCAACACGGATGAAGGCCTGCTGGACAAGTCCATCGCGCCGCGACTGGCGGCAGGCGTGGCCAAGGTGATCAGCGAAGGCAATCAGCCGGGCGCCAAGCGGCCTGCCAGCGTGATTACCTTTGAACCGTTGCTGATCAAGGCGGCGGGGGAAGACGTGACCTTGTTGCACGCTGGCCGGTCCAGCCAGGACATGCATGCGACATACCGCAGCGCGATCCTGCGCGACAAATTGCTGGAGCTTGCCGACCAGTTGAACAAGACGTCCACGACGCTGGTCGAATTGGCCGGCAAGCATGCCGGCACGATCGTGCCGAACTACACCAATGGCGTGGCCGCGCAGCCCAACAGTTACGGCCACTATCTGTTGGGCCAGGCTGCCGGTTTGGCTCGCGACGCGCAGCGCATCCGCGAGGCCTATGTCCGCATTGACCGCTCGCCCATGGGCACGACCGTGCTGAACGGCACCAGCTGGCCATTGGATCGCAAACGCATGGCGCAATACCTGGGCTTCGAGGCCCTGGTCGACAACGCCTACGACGCCTCGCAGATCTCTTCCATGGACCAGCCGGTGGAAGTTGCCTCCATCGTGACCAGCATTGCGCTGCGCACCGGCAACTTCGTCGAAGACGTCATGACCCAGTATGCGCAGTCGCGCCCCTGGATCCTGTTGGAAGAGGGCGGCGGCAATACCTACGTGTCCAGCGCCATGCCGCAAAAGCGCAACCCGGGTCTGCTCAACGACACCCGCAGCGACGCATCCACCGCCATCACCTTGGCGATGGGACCGGTCATCCAGACGCACAACATCACACCGGGCATGAGCGATCCGAAAGATGTGAAGCAGAACTCCGCCATGGTCGACAGCGGCATCTCGGCATTGAAGCGTTGGGACCGCGTGTTGAAGGCCATGGTCATCAGCCCCGAGCGCGCGCTGGAAGAACTGAACAGCGACTGGACCGCTTCGCAGGAACTGGCCGATGTGCTGATGCGCAAGTACAAGCTGCCATTCCGCGATGGTCATCATTTCGCGTCCGAAGTGGTGACTTACGCCAAGACCAACAACATCAAGCCGTTGGACTTTCCGTACGAGCAGGCCCGCCGCATTTATGCCGACGCCATGAAGGATTCAAAGTACGGCAATGAACTGCCAATGAGCGAAGCCGAATTCCGGTCGACGCTGGACCCCGTGGCCATCGTGAAGAACCGCGCCACCAGCGGCGGCCCGCAGCCGGCGGAGATGGACCGCATGCTGAAAGAGGCCCGCGATCAACTGGCCTCGCAAGACAAGTGGATCAAGGAACGCCGCGACCACATCAACAAGTCGCTGGCAGACCTGGACAAGAAGTTCGACACGCTGGCTGCCAGCGCCGCGAAGTAACAAGGCGCGAAGCGTCAAGGGTTGCGCGGCAGGCCCGGAACACAAGCTTCCGTCAGGGTCTGCCGCCAATCGGCGCCAGGTTTTCCAGTGGCACCCAACCGGTCTTGGCGTCGGATTCCCGGCTGCACCATCGCCAGCCATTCAAGTCCCTATGGCCCCAAAGCACATCGCCCGGGTCCACATCCAATTCGCGCGTGCAGAAGTCTTCCCGCGCAGTACCCCGACTTTCGTCGATTCGGTCGATGATCTGGCCAGGCACCCATCCGCCCGCGTGATCGGCGGTCGAGCAGAAATACCAGTTTTCCCAGCCCTCGGGACCTTCATATTCTTCGCCAATGGCAAGTGAGGCACCCTTGGAAAATATCAACGGGTCCGGGTATTCACTGCGGTGCTGGCGGATGACGGTGTAGAGCAATCGGGTCTCCTATTTGCGGGCGCCGGGCCGTCGGGCCGGGCCATTGGGCGCGCTGGGCGTTGCCTGGGTAGGCGGAACGCGATCCTACAGGAACTCCCGTCAGGCGCCGCGCCCGCAGGGTCATCAGACGCTTTGCAGCACGCATTCGCGCAGCCAGCGATGGGCGGCATCGCCATCCATGCGCGGATGCCACAGCATCGATATCGTGAACGCCGGCATCGTGAAGGGCAGGGGAAAGCTGTGCATCCCTGCCCGCAGGCTGCCGGTATGCCGTTCGGGCACGGTGGCGATCAGATCGGAACCACGCGCCAGCGCCAGCGCCGCCGAGAAGCCGCCCGTGATGGCGGCAATGTCGCGTTCGCGCCCGGCCGAGGCCAGGGCGTGGTCAACCGGCCCCTTGTCCAGATTGCGCCGAGAAACAAGAATGTGGCGGGCGGACGCATAGCGGGCAAGCGTGACCCGCCCTTGGCTCAGCGGATGTCCGGCGCGAATGACGCCCACGAAACGGTCCTGGAACAGCGCCCGCGTGCGTAGTTCGGGACTGGCCGCGTCGCCGACGATGCCGGTTTCCAGGTCCACATCGCCTTCGCGCAGCGGTGCGCTGTCTTTGTCGGTCTTCTGCACGAAGCGCAGCCGCACGCCGGGCGCTGTGGCGCCGGTGCGGGCCAGCAGGGCCGGCCCGAAATTCTCTGCAAAGCCGTCGCTTGCACGCAGCGTGAAGGTGCGCGCAAGCTGCGCCAGGTCAAGCTGAGCCGCCGGGCGCAACACCGCTTCCACGTCTTGGACCAGCAGGTGCACCCGGTCGCGCAATTCCAGTGCGCGGGGCGTGGGGACCAGACCGCGCCCCGCCCGCACCAGCAGCGGGTCCCCCGTGGTTTCGCGCAGCCGGGCCAACGCCCGGCTCATGGCGGAAGGGCTGAGCCGCAAGCGCCGAGCGGCGCCCGCAACGCTTCCTTCGGACAGCAAGACGTCCAGGGTGATCAGCAAGTTCAAGTCGGGTGTGCTCATTTCCGAAAACGTAGCACGGATAGGCCGCAGCGACGAGGGTTGATAGGGCGTCGCATGCAGGTATTCAGTGCAAATGCTGCGTCTTCCGCCTTATGTCGGTAGCGCCTAGGATGCATCAGGGCGTCGTGTTGGCGTCCAATTCCTTGCAGGCACATGATGCGCTCTCCCACTCCGTCCGCTTCCCCGTCCCGGCAATCGTTGCCGCTGTTGGTCTTTCTGTCCTTGTCCATGCTGTTGTCCGCACTGGGCACGAGCATCGCCAACGTCGCACTGCCGACCCTGGCGCGAGCGTTCAATGCGCCCTTTCAGACGGTCCAGTGGATCGTGCTGGCGTACCTGCTTGCCATCACCACGTTGATCGTCAGCATGGGACGCCTGGGCGACCTGATGGGCCGTCGTCGTCTGATGCTGATGGGAATCGGCCTGTTCTCGGTGGCATCGGCGCTGTGCGGCGCAACGCCCTGGCTAGGCGGACTGATCGCCGCGCGAGCCATGCAAGGTATGGGCGCTGCCGTCATGATGGCCTTGACGATGGCGTTCGCGAGCGAGGCCGCATCCAAGGGGAAGACGGGCAGCGTCATGGGCCTGCTGGGTACGATGTCGGCCGTTGGCACCGCGCTGGGACCCACGCTGGGTGGTTTGCTGATCACGGGGCTGGGATGGCCGTCCGTCTTCCTGATCAATCTGCCGCTGGGCATGGTGGCGTTCGGATTGGCCTGGCGCTATCTGCCGCGGGACAAGCCGCAGGCTGCCGGAGCGCGGACGCGCTTCGACACCTGGGGATCGTTGCTATTGGCGGCGAGTATTGCCGCCTATGCCTTGGCGATGACCCGGGCGGGCACCCGCATCGACGGGAGGGTTGCGCTGTTGCTGGTCGTGGCGGTGGTGGCGGCGATAGCGTTTGTACGAGCGCAAGCCGCCGCGGCGTCGCCATTGATCCGGCTGGCGTTGTTTCGCCAATCAGTATTGAGCGCCGGCGTGGCGACGAATGCGCTGGTCTCGACCGTCATGATGACGACGCTGGTGGTGGGGCCGTTCTATCTTGCTGGTGCGTTGGGGCTGGATGCGGCGCGAGTAGGCCTGGTCATGTCCTGCGGGCCGGCCATCGCCGCACTGGCGGGCGTGCCGGCCGGCCGGGGCGTGGACCGCTACGGCGCGCAGCGGATGATGCGCGCCGCACTGGTCGTCATGGCGGCGGGAGCAACGATCCTGCCCCTGGTGTCCGTGGAATTCGGGGCGATCGGGTACGTGGCGCCGTTGGGCGTGATCACGGCCGGCTACGCGCTTTTCCAGGCGGCCAACAGCAGTGCCGTGATGACCTGCGCCGGGACGGATCAGCGCGGTGCCGTCTCCGGTGTGTTGAACCTGTCGCGCAACTTGGGATTCATCACGGGAGCGTCGCTGATGGGCGCGGTGTTTGCGGCAACGTCCGGCGGGGGGGATTTGCGGTTTTCGCTGCCCGCCGCGTTGACGGCGGGCCTGCGTTGGACCTACGGATTGGCGGCGGTGCTGCTTCTGGTGGCGTTGGCCATCGCGGCTGCGGGCCAGAAGCGGCAGCGCATCGCGGCATGACAATGCGCCGCTTTCCGTGTGTGGAGATGACCTCTGCTGCTTACTCTGCCTTCAACCCGGCCTGGATAATCAATGGCTGCCATTTCAGGCGTTCGCTGCGGGCAAAGGCGGCCAGTTCGGCGGGCGAGCCGCCGCCTGGTTCGTGGCCGAGATCCAGCAGGCGTTGCTGGACTTCGGGGCGAGCCAGGATCTTCGCGACTTCGACGTTCAGCTTCTGCACGACGGCCGGTGGCGTGCCCTTCGGCGCGTACAGCCCGTTCCAGGCGACGACTTGAAACCCGGGCAAGCCTTGCTCGGACACGGCCTTCACACCGGGCAGCAACGCGGATTCCTTCAATGACGTCACGGCCAAGGCCCGCAGCTTGCCGCCCGTGATGAACGATCGCGCGGCGCTGATGGTGTCGATGCCAATCTGAACCTGTCCGCCCAGCAAATCGGTCGTGGCGGTGGCCGATCCCTTGTACGGAATGCCGCGAATGCTGCCAACGCCTTGTTGCTTGAGCAGTTCGAAGACCAGGCGCGCGGTGGTGCTTGGCATGCCGACATTGACGCTATCGGGTTTCGCCTTCTTGGCATCCTGCAAGTCGGCCAGGCTGGCGTAGGGCGATCCCGGCGTGGTCAGCAGCACCATCGGGAATGAGCTGACCAGCATGATCGGTTCAAAGTCCTTCTCGGGGTCGAAGGTGGTGGACGCATACATGTATTGATTCAGCACGTGCGTGCCGTTGGTGCCCATCAGTAGCGTGTAGCCGTCGGGCGCCGCGCGGGCGGCTTCGGACGCGCCGATATTGCCGCCCGCGCCGGGGCGATTTTCAACGATGAAGGCTTGCCCCAGCGCTTTGGCCAGATACTCGGCCAGATAGCGTCCCGCGACGTCGGTGCCTTGTCCGGCCTGATAGGGCACGATGATTCTGACGGGCTTGTTGGGGTAGCTGTCGGCCGCCGCAACGGGCTGGGCGAACAGGGCGGACGCCGCTAGCGCGGCGAACAGGCGTAATGCTCTCATGGTGGTCTCCTCGATTTTTTTATTGGGTAGCGATCGGTGTTGCTACGGCGTCGAAGGAGGCCAGCGCGGCAAGACACCCTGTTCCCGCAGGGTCGCGATATGAGTGTCGTCGAGGCCGGCCTCCCGGAGGACCTCGTCGGTGTGCTGCGCGTAGGCGGGGGGCAAGCGGCCCAGTCGCATGGGCGCATCGGATAGCCGCGTGGCGGTGCCAATGCCGTGATAGCCGTCGCGGTCAATGCGCATGCCGCGATGCCTGGCGTGCGCAAGCTCCAAGGCTTCCGGCACGGAATTGACGGGCCCCACGGGCACGCCCAGGCGCATCAGGTCCTGGCAGACCGCATCGCGTGTGCGGGTGATCAGCGCTTCCTCGATGGCCACCCGCAGCACATCGCGGTGTTGCAGCCGCAAGCGATTGGTCGAAAAGCGCTCGTCTTGCTGCAACGATGACAGGCCGATGTAGTCGCAGAATTTTCGGAACTGGCGGTCGTTCACGATCCCCAGGAAGATCGCGCCGTCCTGGCAAGCGAAACGGTCATACGGCGCAATGTTGGGGTGTGCGCTGCCCAGCAGTCCGGGCGTGCGTTGCGTGTGCATCCAGTTCGCGGCGTGCGGCACCAACAGGCTGAGCGCGGTATCGAACAGTGTGGCGTCCACGCGCTGCCCCCGGCCGCTACGCGCCCGGTGATATAGCGCCAACAAGATGCCCGACTGCGCCGTGTAGCCCGTCAGGTGATCCACGATGGGAATGCCGATGCGCGTGGGGCCGCTGGCGGCGTCGCCGTTCACGCTCATCAGCCCGCACATCGCCTGCAAGATGGCGTCATAGCCGGGCAGTCCCCCCAACGGGCCGTCTTGGCCAAAGCCCGATATGGCGCAGTAGATCAGCTGCGGAAAACGGGGCTTCAAGTCGGCCTCGTAGTCCAGCCCCCATTTGGCCATCGTGCCGGGGATGAAGTTCTCGACCAGGATGTCGGCGTCTTCCAGCAATCGCAGCAAGACGTCGCGGCCACCCGCAAGCGACAGGTCCAGCGCGACAGCGCGCTTGCCGCGATTGACGGCGGTGAAGTAGGCGGCATCCCCGTCCGCGTTGATGGGCGGGCCGAGCGTGCGGGTCTCGTCGCCGCCGGGGGGCTCGATCTTGATGACGTCGGCGCCTTGATCGGCCAGCATCTGGGTGCAAAGCGGCCCCGCCAGCACCCTGGACAGGTCAATGACCCGAACGCCCTCCAACGCGCCAGGGGGGCGGGCGTCGGGGGCGTGTACCGCATGCTCCAATGAACCAGACATCATCGACCTCGCTTTGGTCATGTCCGGCGTTGCGCGCCGGCGGCCCGGGCGTTACCCGCGGGAGGGCAGTTCAACCACGCCGGAACCCAGCACGGACAGCTCGTCGTCCTGGTTGCGCGCTTCCTGCTCGATCTCCACCAGATGGCGGCCGTCCTCGATGTACTTGCGTGTGACGCGGCCCTTGAAGAACAGCATGTCGCCTTCGGGGTTGTGGCGGCGGATCTTGCAGGTCGACTTGCGAAGGAACCCGGCGTCGCCCATCCAGTTGGTCAGATGGTGCGTCAGCCACGAGTTGCGCTCCGGGCCATAGTCGTAGGCGCCAGGCGCTCCGACTTCCAACGCAAACTCTTCTTCCCAGTGGACCCGTTCGGGCACGTCGGGGATTCCAAAACGATTGGTGATGCCAACGCCGGGATGCGCGTCGATCAGTTGCCACGCCAGCTTGTTGGCGCGGATGTACAGGCCACCCCAGCCTTGCGCGAAGGCAATGAAGCCCGTCACCGTCATCGGACCCTTGAACATCACGGGCAGCTCTTCGCCTTCCTTCACGTCTTCCCAGTAGCGAGGCGTGGCGCCGCGCACTTCCTCCTGCGCATACAGCTTGTAGGCTTCCTTGATTTCCTCGGGGCTATAGCGTCGGGGTTCGCGGGCGCGCACTTCCTTGTACTTGCTGCCTTGTTCACGCGCATGGTCGCGTTCGGTGCGGAAGCACCAACTATCGGCTTCGGCAACTTTATCGCCGTCCTGGTTGAAGAAATCGACGTGATAGATCTGCTGGACCGCGCGGCCTGCGAACCGGGTCTGGTGTTCGATCAGGTTCTTCAGATGCGCTTCGGTCGAAATGACGTCATTGCGCTTGACGGTCTTGTGCCAGGTCCAGTCGGCGCCCGACCACATGGCGTGCACGCCGGGCAGTCCGCCCACATAGCCCGACACGATACGGCTGGTTGAAAACAGGAAGCTGGGCAACGCGATGATGCCGCCGTGCTGGGTCTTGGCCGCGTACTCGGGGTCGGACCACAAGGGGTTGTCGTCGCCGATGCCGTGGGCGTAGTGGCGGATGTTGTCACGGGTGGCCTCGTAGCACCACGGCTCAGCCGTGGCGCCGATCTTGACGCCGATCCGTTCGCGCAGGTCGTCCAGGCCGCGCTCGGTGATTTTCGGGAAGCTTCTTTCATTCTGGGTCTTGGTCAGCATGATGTCTCCTGCGTGGGGTTAGGCGTGCGCGGCAGGCGCGGTATTGACGGGAGTCGCGGCAAGCTCTTGCTCGCGCAACTTTCTACGATGAATCTTTCCAGCGGGTGTCTTGGGCAGTTCGGATACGAACACCACCTGGCGCGGATACTCGTGCTGGGCCAACTGGCTGCGCACCGTGTTCTGGATCTCTTCGATGAAGGTGTCATCGCCTGCGCGTGCCGACACCACGAAGGCCTTGACGACCTGCCCGCGCAAGGCATCAGGTACGCCGATGGCGGCGGCCTCGGTAACGTCGCGGTGCTTCAGGATGGCGTCTTCGATCTCAACGGCGCTCATCGTCCAGCCGGCCGAGATGATGACGTCATCAGCGCGGCCGCCGTGCCAGAAATAGCCGTCCTCATCGATGCGTCCCAGGTCTTTGGTGGCGACCCAGCCATCGCGGCGCCACAACTTCAGTTCGCCCGTGACGCCGGACGGGCACGGAGCGCCGTTGGCATCCTGTACTTCCACGCGCACCCCCGGTACGGGCTTGCCCAGCGAGCCGGGCTTGACCGTGAAGTCGGGTGCGCCAGGGTAGTTCACCAGGCAGACCCCGATTTCCGTGGTGCCATACATGCTGCAAACCGGTCGTCCGAAGGTGGCTTCCACAAAGGCCGACGTTTCGCTGTCGATGGGTTCGCCGGTGAAAGAGACTTTTTCCAGGTGGTAGCGATATTGGCCAGCCACGCCCGAGTTGCGCATCATCCGGTAATGCGTGGCGGCGGCCGAGATGTTGTTGAAGCCGTGGTCCTGTAGCGCTTGCAGCAGGCGTTCGGCGTTGAACTTGCCGGCGTAGGCGCCGATGGTCACGCCCAGCGCCAGCGGGGCCAGCGTGCCGTGCCACAGGCCATGCCCCCAGGCGGGCGACGAGGGGCACATGAAGCGGTCACCAGGGCGCACGCCGGTGCCGTACAGCGCGGCCAGCATCAGCGTGACCAACGCCCGGTGCGTGTGCTTGACCGCGTCCGGTAGTTCGCGGGTGGTGCCCGAGGTGTATTGGAAGATGGCCAGGTCGTCGGCCTGCGTCCGACATGTGTATTGGGCAGGGAAGGCGGAAAGCCCGGCGATGAAATCCTCGTCCGCAATTACCACGCGCATGTCTTCCCGGGCGCCCGCCAGCGGGGCTTTTTCGGCATTGGTCACCAGCATGCGTGGCGTGCAGTCCTGCACGCGCAGCCGAATGCCATCCGGGCCGAACAGCGTGAAGAGCGGCACCGCGATCACCCCAGCCTTCATCGCGCCGAACATCGCCACGTAGAACGCCAGGGACGGTTCCAGCATCACCGCGACCCGGTCGCCGGCCTGGATGCCCTGGTCGGCCAGGTAGTGCGCGAAGCGCGACGAGGCTTCGGAAATCTGCCGGAAGCCATAGGACTCATCGCCGCCCGCCGCCCGGACCAGGATGACTGCGGGCTGGTCTTGGCCGACATGACGATCAATGCATTCATGGGCGATGTTCATCTGCTTGCGGTCGCCGTCGAACAGCTCCCAAAGCTTGTCCGGCGTGCAGAGCGCCTGGGCGTCCGCGTAGGAAATGGCCTGCGTCAGTGTCGTCATGTCGTCGCGCCTGTTGAAGTCCGCAATCTGTTGAAGCGAGTTTGCGCGCCGCTTTTTAAATTGTCAATTACGTCTATCAATTGTATATAGACAATTATAAGGATGCCCGGCGTGACGGGCGAGCCAAGCGGCAAGGTATGCTTGCCGCAATAAAACGGAGAGTCAGATGAGTCAGTCCAGTCCCCAGGAATCCAGCGCGCCCGTGGGGCCGCGCGTTCGGCCGGTGCCGGCCGTCACCCGGTCGATCGCCATCCTGCGATTGCTGGGGCGCGGCGGAGAGCCGATGACCTTGAAGACGATCTCGCAGGAACTGGACATGGTGACCAGCACCTGCCTGCACATCCTTCGCGTCTTGGTGGAAGAGGGGCTGGTGAAGGTCGACGCCGGTACCAAGCGCTATAGCCTGGGCGTTGGCATGCTGACGCTGGCCCGCAGCGTGATCGAAAGCAGCCCCTTCCCGACGCTGGTGCAGCCGGTGCTGGACAAGTTGTCCAGCGCGGCCAACGTCACGGCGATTGGCGTGGAGGTGGCGGGCGGCGACCACATGGTGGTGTTGGCCCTGTCACGCTCGACGGCGCCGTTCCGTTTGCACGTGGATGTGGGTAGCCGCTTCCCCGCGCTGATCAGCGCGACTGGCCGGCTCGTGGCCGCGTTCGCGGATCTGTCGGACAAGGAATTGGAACGCCGCTTCAAGGCGTTGCGATGGGATCAGGCACCCGAATTCGCGTCGTGGAAGGCCGATGTGGATGCTGTTCGCCGCGAGGGCTACAGCCTGGATCGGAACAACTACATCAACGGTGTGGTCGTGATCGCGGTGCCGGTGTTGGACCGGCACAATCGCATGACGCATTCTTTGGTTGTGGCGGGTCTTGCGGAACAGCTTGATGACGCCAAGGCCATCGCGCTGGCCAAGGATTTGCAGACCGAAGCGCATACGCTGTCGCAACTGTTGGCCGCCCGGAGCTGACCATCATGACCATGACACCAACCAGCGGAACATTGACTGCCGACGGTTGGCGTCAGAAGTCCTTGCCTGGCTTCGCGGGCCTGATAGGCCCGTTGTGGGTGCGCAAGGAAACGGAGGGATGGGCGTACGGAATACTGGCGACGGCCAGCCACTTGAATCCCGCAGACGTCGTCCATGGTGGATTGCTGACGGCGCTGTTGGATCACGGTTTAAGCGCCATCGCGTGGGAAGCGCTGGAGCGCCGTGCGTGCGTGACGGTGCAGTTGGACACGCATTTCCTGATGGCGGCACGCGCGGGTCAGTTCCTGGAAGTGCGTGGCCGCGTGGTCCGGGCGACTTCCAGTCTGGTGTTCATGCAAGGTGAGTTGACCGTCGCCGGAAACATAGTGGCGACGGCATCAGCCTTGTTGAAGTCGCTGGGGAAGGCAGCCTGACAGCCTATTCCCGCGCGCCACTCAAACCATCGATTGCCCCGATTGCTTTGCTGCGCGAACATCCTTCCACAGCGTCACGCACAAGAGCGTCAGAATGGCGGCGGATATCACCGGCCAGATCAGAAAATAGGCAGTTAGCCACATATCAAGCTCCTTGGATCAAGTGAGAGGGTTCAGGCCTTGGCCGGTTGAGCGGCGCCATGGCGGGGCGAAGCGTCCGTCACCTCATCCTGCTCGTGGTGAAACGACGTGACGCGATCGGCCAGCAGACGAAAGTCGAAGCGTTCGCGGTTGCGCAGGCTCAAGCCCACGCACACGGTGGCGCTGACGCCATAAGCGGTCAACGATCCCATCAGGACGATGTAGTCGCGCAGGTTGCCGACGAAGGCGGGCAGCATGACGGCGGTGCCGATGACACCGACCACAATGGCCACCGTGCGGCCCAGGAATCCGAAAGCCATCAGGCCCAGCACGACACCGCCGCCGATCGCCGAGCAGATCTCGAAGAACACCGCGATGGCGCCTTCCATGGGCAGCAGTTCAAAGCGCACGATCGTGAACATGGCGACGGCGGCCAGCACCGAGCACACGAATGCCCTGTTGTTGACGCGATCCCAGTAGAAGCTAGCGATCACAGGAAAGACGATGGCGCCCCATAGCGCGCCCACGAACACCAGCATGACCAGGATGTCCAGGCGCAGGCTGGCGAAGATCACGCCGATCATCGTGGCGATGATCATGGTGGCGCGGCCCCACCACAGCATGCGTTGCGGATTCGGACGGCCGCGCGCGATGTTCTTCGCATATACATCGGTCATCACAATGGCGGACAGCGCCGCCAGATCGGAGTCAGCCGTGGACGATAGCGAGCCCACGACCAACAGGAAGAACAGCGCGATGCCAAATGGCGGCAGGTAGGTCGAGGCCATCTGCGGAATGATGTTGTTCAAGTCACCATTGGCCGGCTCCAGTCCAACGAACAGTGCCAACAGGCCCAGCATGCCCAGGCCGATCACGACAGCGCCGTAGCCCACGGTAGCGGTCAGGAAGGTGGGTTTGATCAGGTCTTCGCGCACCGCGAACAGGCGCTGCGCAATGGTCTGGTTGCCGATGGCGTAGGCCAGCACCGCGACGAAGTAGGGCGCACCTTGTTCCAGGATCGCCTTGGTGGAATAGAAGTCGGCCTGGTCGGCGTTCAAGCGCCACATGTTGGCTTGCAACAGGTCTGGGCCGCCTGCGTTGAAGAAGATCAGCGGGATGATGACGACCGCCGCGATGATCATGGCCGCCAGCTGCGCGAAGTCGGTCATGACCGACGTGCGAAAGCCCGACCACAGCGTGTACGACAGCACGCCCAATCCAGCGATGAGCACGCCCTGGATGAATGTGAGCGGGCTGAGAATGGACACCAGTGCGCCCGCCGCCGTGAAGTTCACCATCAGGCTGATGCAGCTGCCGATGATGTTGGACACCGCCATGATCATCTGGCTGGACGTGCCGTGACGGGCGTGGATGACTTCCGCCAGCGTGTGGGCCTTGGGCGCCAGTTTCCTGAAGCGTTTGCCGAAGGGGTAGATGAAGAGAATCATCAAGGCGCCCCAGAATCCGTAATGCAGCGGCCCCGATAGTCCGTATTTGTAGCCGGACGTGGCGCTGGCATAGAACGAGGCGGCCCAGATCCAGGTGGCGATCATGCTGGCGGTCGACAGGCCGAAGCCGACCGCGTTGTTCGACACCATGAAGCCGTCGACATTCTCATTCTTTTCGCCGATGAACAGCGACATGAGGAACGTCGCGCCGTAGAAGCCGGCAAGCAACAATATGGCGGTCGTCGCCGATAACTGGAAGAACGCTGTCTCTTGCATCTTTTGGGTCCTTACTCCTCGACAGCCAGGTCGCGGCCTGATGGCCGTGGCTGCGTGAGCGCCGTTTCCGCGGAGTGCGATGGGTGGCTAGCTTTCCCACGGCCAGGGCGAAACACCAAGAGATCACGGGCGCATGAATTGCGCGCGCGATCGCATGCCCGCGCGATCAGGCAGGGGATGGCGGCCTGGATCGAACAGACAACATTCACACCGTATCGGTGCTTAGCCGCCGAATGAGGCCGGGCGTCGTGGACGGATGAGTCAATGACGCAAGACGCGGCTCAGTACAGCGAGCAAAGGTTCTGCTGGGTAAGCAGTTTTTGTTCCGCAGCCAAAAGGCGGCTGGGTGGTGGTGTTTCGGCGCTGGCGCCGGGCCGCTGTGCGCGGCCGTGTGACGGGTACCCTCGATGGCAAAGCATCGGACGGGTCCGGTGAAGAGTTACATCATCTGTTAAGTATAGGGGCAGTCGACGGCGAGGTCTAGCGTCTGGCCGAAAAAACTGCCAAAAAAATGTAAATCACGAGCCTTTGCTCAACGATGTAAATGTAAAAAAACCCCTGCAAAAAGGGGTTTTCAAGGAGAAAATCGTTTCGATGCGGGACTAGAAGCCCGCGCGTGGCACATGCACGCGACCTTCCATCAGCACGCGCGCGCTGCGGCTCATGATGGCCTTGGTGACCTTCCATTCTCCGTCCACCAATTGCGCTTGCGCGCCCACGCGCAGCGTGCCAGACGGATGACCGAAGCACACGTTGTCGCGTTCGGTGCCGCCCGCCGCCAGATTCACCAGCGTGCCCGGCACCGCAGCGGCCGTCGCGATGGCGACGGATGCTGTTCCCATCATGGCGTGATGCAGCTTGCCCATCGACAGCGCGCGCACCAGTACATCGATATCGCCTTCGCCGATGTGCTTGCCCGCGGACGATTCGTAGGCCTTGGGCGGTGCGACAAAGGCGACCTTGGGCGTGTGCTGGCGGCCGGCAGCGTCTTCGATCTTTTCAATCAGGCCCATGCGCAGCGCGCCATGCGCCCGGATGGTCTCAAAGCGCGCCAGGGCGGCAGCGTCGCTGTTGATGTCATCTTGCAGTTCCGTGCCCTGGTAGCCCAGCGCCTCGGCGTTCAGGAAGATCGTCGGAATGCCCGAGTTGATCATCGTGGCCTTGAACGTGCCCACGCCGGGGACTTCCAGATCGTCCACCAGATTGCCCGTGGGGAACATCGAACCGCCGTCGCCGTCTTCGGCCGGGTCCATGAACTCCAGTTGCAATTCGGCGGCGGGAAAGGTCACGCCATCCAGTTCAAAATCTCCGGTCTCCTGCACCGCGCCATCGGTCATTGGCACGTGGGCGATGATGGTCTTCTTGATGTTGGCTTGCCAGATGCGCACCACGGCAATGCCGTTGGCGGGTACGCGGGCGGGGTCGATCAGGCCGTTGGTGATGGCGAAGGGGCCGACGGCGGCAGACAGGTTGCCGCAGTTGCCGCTCCAGTCCACAAAGGGCTGATCGATGGACACCTGGCCAAACAGATAATCGACGTCATGATCTGGCTGCGTGCTCTTGCCGACGATCACGGTCTTGCTGGTGCTGGACGTGGCAGCGCCCATGCCGTCGATCTGCTTGCCGTAGGGATCGGGACTGCCAATCACGCGCATCAGCAGCGCGTCGCGCGCGGCGCCTGGCGCGCGGGCGGATTCGGGCAGATCGTCCAGTTTGAAGAACACACCTTTGCTGGTGCCGCCGCGCATGTAGGTGGCGGCAATCCTGGTCTGGGGAGCATGGGCCATGGGTCAGTCCTGATGTCTCGGTATAAGGGGCGGGCGCCGGTGGCGTCCGCCTGTCGGGTTGTGCCGGTTGAGTCGTGATTTAGCTGGCTTGCTTGGCGCCAGTGGCGGATTCGGCTTCCAGGAAGTCTTGCGCAAAGCGTTGCAGCACGCCGCCGGCTTCGTAGATCGACACTTCTTCGGCCGTGTCCAGGCGGCAAGTCACCGGCACTTGAACGGTCTCGCCGTTGCGGCGGTGGATCACCAGCGTCAGGTCGGCGCGCGGCTTGCGTTCGCCCGTGACGTCATAGCTTTCGGTGCCGTCCAACGCGAGCGTCTTGCGGTTCACGCCGGGCTTGAATTCCAGCGGCAAGACGCCCATGCCGATCAGGTTGGTGCGATGGATGCGCTCGAAGCCTTCGGCCACGATGGCTTCCACGCCAGCCAGCCGCACGCCCTTGGCAGCCCAGTCACGCGACGAACCCTGGCCGTAGTCGGCGCCTGCCACGATGATCAGCGGCTGCTTGCGGTCCATGTAGGTTTCGATGGCTTCCCACATGCGCATGACCTGGCCTTCCGGTTCCACGCGCGCCAGCGAGCCTTGCGTCACGGTGCCGTCTTCGTTCGTCACCATTTCGTTGAAGAGCTTGGGGTTGGCGAAGGTGGCGCGCTGCGCGGTCAGGTGGTCGCCGCGGTGCGTGGCGTAAGAGTTGAAGTCTTCTTCCGGCAGGCCCATCTTGTCCAGGTACTCGCCCGCCGCGCTGTCCAGAAGGATGGCGTTGGACGGCGACAAGTGGTCGGTCGTGATGTTGTCGCCCAGCACTGCCAGCGGCAGCATGCCGCGCAGCGTGCGCTCGCCTGCCAGCGCGCCTTCCCAGTACGGCGGACGACGGATGTAGGTGCTTTGCGGGCGCCAGTCGTACAACGGGCTGACGGCGGCCTTGCGGTCGTTCTGAATGCCGAACATCGGCGCGTAGACTTTGCGGAACTGCTCCGGCTTGACCGCGGACTTGACCATGGCGTCGATCTCTTCGTCGCTGGGCCAGATGTCCTTCAAACGGATCTCGCGGCCATCGGCGCCCGTGCCCAGCACATCGCGTTCGATGTCGAAGCGGATGGTGCCGGCAATGGCGTAGGCCACGACCAGCGGCGGCGAGGCCAGGAAGGCCTGCTTGGCATAGGGATGGATGCGGCCGTCGAAGTTGCGGTTGCCGGACAGCACGGCGGTGGCGTAGAGGTCGCGGTCGATGATCTCTTGCTGGATCACCGGGTCCAGCGCGCCCGACATGCCATTGCATGTGGTACAGGCAAAGGCCACCACGCCGAAGCCCAGTTTTTCAAGATCTTCCGTCAGGCCGGCTTCGTCCAGGTACAACTGCACGGCCTTGGAGCCAGGGGCCAGTGAGCTCTTCACCCAGGGCTTGCGGTTCAAGCCGGCGCGGTTCGCGTTGCGCGCCAGCAGGCCCGCTGCGATCACGTTGCGCGGATTGCTGGTGTTGGTGCAACTGGTGATGGCGGCGATGATGACGGCGCCGTCCGGCATCAGGCCAGGCTCGTTTTCCACCACGCCAGCAATGCCGCGTTCGGCCAGATCTGCCACCGGCAGGCGGCGATGCGGGTTGGACGGGCCAGCCAGCGTGCGCACCACGGTGGACAGGTCAAAGCGCAGCACGCGCTCGTATTCCGCAGTCTTCAGGCTGTCGGACCACAGGCCGGCCGTCTTGGCGTAGGTTTCCACCAGTGCGATCTGTTCGTCTTCGCGGCCGGTCAGGCGCAGGTAGTCGATCGTCTGTTGGTCGATCGAGAACATCGCGGCCGTGGCGCCGTACTCGGGTGCCATGTTGGAAATGGTGGCGCGGTCGCCCAGCGTCAGGCTGGCGGCGCCTTCGCCGTAGAACTCCAGATAGGCGCCGACCACCTTTTCGCGGCGCAGGAATTCGGTCAGCGTCAGCACCACATCGGTAGCGGTGATGCCCGGTTGCGCGCGGCCGGTCAGTTCCACGCCGATGATGTCCGGCAGGCGCATCCAGGATGCACGGCCCAGCATGACGTTTTCGGCTTCCAGGCCGCCCACGCCGATTGCGATGACGCCCAGTGCATCCACGTGCGGCGTGTGGCTGTCGGTGCCCACCAGCGTGTCGGGGAAGGCCACGCCGTCTTGCGTGTAGATCACCGGCGACATCCGCTCCAGATTGATCTGGTGCATGATGCCGTTGCCCGGCGGCACGACTTCGATATTGCGAAAGGCCTGCTTGGTCCAGTCGATGAAGTGGAAGCGGTCTTCGTTGCGACGATCTTCCACGGCGCGGTTCTTGGCGAAGGCGTCGGGATCGTTGCCGTCGAATTCCACGGCCAGCGAGTGATCCACGATCAGTTGCACGGGCACCACCGGATTCACCTTGGCCGGGTCGCCGCCTTTTTCGGCGATGGCGTCACGCAGGCCCGCCAGGTCGACCAGCGCGGTCTGGCCCAGGATGTCATGACAGACCACGCGCGCGGGGAACCACGGAAAGTCCAGGTCGCGGCGGCGTTCGATCAGCTGCTTCAAGGCGTCGGTCAGCATCGCCGGGTCGCAGCGGCGCACCAGGTTTTCCGCCAGCACGCGGGACGTGTAGGGCAGGCCGGCATAGGCGCCAGGCGCAATGGCCTCGACCGCAGCGCGGGCGTCGAAATAGTCCAGCCGGGTGCCGGGCAGGGTCTTGCGATACGAGTGATTCATCATGCCTCCGTGCGCCGCAGGTTGCTCTGGGCGATCTGTTGTTCGATGTTGATACGGGATACGCGGATGTGGCGGCGCATCAGGATTTCGGCCAGCTCGCCATCGCGGTCGGCGATGGCGTCAAGAATGCGGTGGTGTTCGGCATAGGCCTGCCGGGGGCGGTTGGGCGTTGTCGAATACTGGATGCGGTACATGCGCGCCAGCTGGTAGAGCTCGTCGCACAGCATGCGGAACAGCATCTGGTTGCCACTGCCCTTGACGATGCGATAGTGGAAATCGTAGTCGCCTTCCTGCTGGTAGTAGCCCAGGCCGGCTTGAAAGGCGGCGTCGCGCTCGTGTGCTTCCAGCACGCCGCGCAGCTCTGCGATTTCGGACGGCGGCATGCGTTCGGCGGCCAGGCGGCAGGCCATGCCTTCCAGCGATTCGCGGATTTCGTAGAGCTCGGACAGTTCTTGCTGGGATAGCGACACGACGCGCGCGCCGGCGTGCGGCACGCGCACCAGCAGCTTCTGGCCTTCCAGCCGATGCAGGGCTTCGCGTAGCGGCCCCCGGCTGACGCCATGCTGCCGTGCCAGTTCTGGTTCGGAAATCTTGCTGCCCGGGGCGATCTCGCCCTTGACGATGGCGGACTGGATCTTCTTGAAAATGTGATCCGACAGCGTTTCGCCATCGCCGGGCGGGGCGGCCGGCATCGCCAGCACCTTGCTCATAGTGTCAACAATCCTTCCGTTTTTAGCGGAAATATTTGAATTAAAGCGTCCCGAGACGCTGGATTGTCAACAATTTACCTTGAGCAAGGCTCCGGCGCAAGCAGCCCGAAGGCCGCCTGCGAGAGGGGTGCGCGGGCGCGCTACCGCTTGTGATGGACCGCCTGCACCCCGTAGACCTGCACGGGCAACCCCACTTGCCGCGCCTTCAATTGCAGGGACAGATACTGGGAATAATGGCGGGACTGATGCAGGTTGCCACCGTGGAACCACAGCCCCTCCTGCTGGGTAGGCTTCCACATGTTGCGCTGTTCGCCCTCCCAGGGGCCGGGGTCTTTGGTGGTATCCGAACCCAAGCCCCAGCACTTGCCTACCTTGTCGGCTACTTCCGGACTGATCAGGTCGGCGGCCCAGCCGTTCATCGAGCCATAGCCGGTGGCGTAGACCACCAGATCCGCCGGCAGGGTGACGCCATTCTTCAGCACGACGGCCTCGCGCGCCAGATGGCTGACGTCCGTGCCAGATTGCAGCTTGATGCTGCCGTCGATGATCAGGTCGCAGGCGCCCACGTCGATGTAGTAGCCCGAGCCGCGCCGCAGGTATTTCATGAAGAGGCCAGAGCCGTCATCGCCCCAGTCCAGCATGAAACCTGCTTTTTCCAGCTTGCCGTAGAACTCGGCGTCGCGCTCGCGCATCTGTTCATACAGCGGGATCTGGAACTGCGCCATGATCTTGTAGGGCAGCGACGCAAAGGTCAGGTCCGCCTTGCGCGTCGTCATGCCGTTGGCCAGCGCCTGTTCGGAATACAGGCCGCCCAGACCAATGTCCATCAGCGTGTCCGACCGCACGATATGGGTGGACGAACGCTGCACCATGGTGACGTTGGCGCCGCCTTCCCATAGCGCCGCGCAGATATCGTGGGCGGAATTGTTGGCGCCGATCACCACGACGTTCTTGCCGCGATACGCATCGGGGCCGGGGTGTTGAGACGAATGTTGCTGTTCGCCCCGGAATTCGTCCTGACCCGGAAAGCGCGGGATGTTCGGCTTGCCCGACATGCCGGTGGCCAGCACCAGTTGCTTGGGCCGCAGCACCACGGGCTTGCCGTCGCGCTGCACCGTGACTTCCCATTCCTGCTTTTTCTCGTCATAGCGGGCGGACTCGCAGACGCTGGAGGTCCAGTAATTCAGCTCCATCACCTTGGTGTACATCTCAAGCCAGTCGCCGACCTTGTCCTTGGGCGCGAAGACGGGCCAGTTCTCGGGAAACGGGATATAGGGCAGGTGGTCATACCAGACCGGGTCATGCAGGCACAGGGACTTATAGCGTTTCCTCCAGCTATCGCCGGCGCGCTCGTTCTTTTCGATGATGATGGTGGGCACGTCCAGTTGGCGCAGCCGCGCGCCCAGGGCGATGCCGCCTTGGCCGCCGCCGACGATCAGCACATATGGCTGCGTGGTGTAGCCCAGTTCCGCCGCTTCCCGCTCACGCTTTTCCTGCCACGTCAGGCGTTCGCGGCTGCTGCCGTGTTCCGCGCCCTTGGGACGGCGCGTGCCGCTGGGTTCCTCATGGCCCTTGAGCTCGGACATGGTGGTGAGCAAAGTCCAGATCTTGCCGTGCTTGACGCGGATATGGCCATAGCCGCGCGCCAGATTGGTGTCGATGTGCAGCCAGGCCTGCAACAGGCCGCCTTCGTCGGACACGGCTTCGCGGTCGTCGCGGGTGAAGCGCACCGGTTCCACCTGCGACAACTGCTGCGTCAGCATGTCGCGGATCTGATCGCGTCCTTCCAGCGTGCGCAGGTTCCAGCTGAACAGCACCAGGTCGCGCCAGTAGCAATCGTCCTGGAACAGCGCGGCAACGGCATCGACGTCCTTGTTACCCAGCGCGGTGTTCAGACGCGCGAGCACGGCATCCAACGCGGCTTCGGCGTGATCGGTCGGCATATCTTGTCTCCTTGCCCTTCAAGGGCAGTCGTTGGCGTGGCGAACCCGATGGCGGATCTCTTATGGACTCCGTCCGGGCCGTTGACTCCCCAGCCTGTCTCGGCGGGTGGCGTCTCCGGTCTATATGCAATTGCCGTGCCACCTTGCGCCAGCGGGCGCAAAGCCGCGCTGTCGCGGGCAAGGCGGCATTGCGCCGCCGGAAGCCGCTGTTGCAGATGCCACACCTGTGGCGGCAGGGTGTGGCGGCCCCTTGAGGTCAGCGCCGCGAGGACAGGCCGTAGCGCCGCATCTGCCGATGGACCGTTGACCGGTCCACGCCCAGGCGCCGGGCGGCCTCGGACACATTGCCGGCGCAGTTGGCCAAGGCCGCGCGCAGCGTGGCCTCTTCCGCGGTGATCGCCCGGCCCATCGGCGCCAGCGTGTCGGGCAGGTCCTGAAGTTCGATCACGCCGTGCTCGCACAAGGCGGCGGCCACCGCGATCACGTTGGCCAGTTCGCGGATATTGCCGGGCCACGTATGGGCCTTCAACGCCAACAATGCCTCGGGCGACAAGACCGGCGCTCCGGATTCGTCCTGATGCCGCGCCAACATGCGGGCGATCAACCAGTCCAGATCCTGCCGGTCACGCAGCGGTGGCACCGTCAAGGTGGCTGCATTGATGCGGTAGTACAGATCCTCGCGAAAATGTCCTTCGCGTACCCGGGCGGCCAGATCCCGGTGGGACGCCGACACCAGGGTCAGGCGTACGGCGCGCGGTGCGTTGGCGCCGATGGGCGTGACTTCCGATTCCGCCAGCACACGCAGCAGACGGCTTTGAAGCGTCAGCGGCATGTCGCCGATCTCGTCCAGGAACAGCGTGCCGCCGTCGGATTCCTCAATCAGGCCCTTGCGGCCCTTGGGCGCCGCGCCGGTATAGGCGCCCGGCAGATACCCGAACAATTCGCTTTCAATGAGCGATTCAGGGATCGCCGCGCAGTTCACGGCAACGAAGCGGCCCGGACGCCGGCTGTCTTCATGAATGGCGCGCGCCAGGTATTCCTTGCCCACGCCGGTTTCCCCTTGCAGCAAGATGGGCAGGCCTTGGCGCGCTAGTTTGGCGGCGCGCGTCTGCAATGCCGCCATTCTTGCGTCGCCGCCGTCCAGGCCGCGCAAGGCGGATGGCGAGGCGCGAACCGCGATCGTGGCACTGCGGGCATGCCGATTGGGTTCGATGGCGTGCGCGAACAACGCATTGCCGTCGCGCGCGACGATCAGGCGGTCTTGCGGCGCACGGCCGCGCGTGAATTGGGGCAGGTCATCCAGCTGCACCTCGAAGAAGCGCGTGACGGATTGGCCGATCAGGCTGGCGGGGTTGCGCCAGTCCAGCCCGGCCGCGCGCGCCAGCAGCTTGGCGCCGGAATGCGTCATGCCCAGGATGCGCCCGCTGCCATCCAGCGAAATGGCCGCTTCCGGGTCCACATCCAGGAACTCGGGCGAACGGGCAAAGCGCAACACCCATTCATTGCGCGTGCGCGCCATCAGATTGGCCAGTTCGATGCGGCGCGTGGTGCTGTTGACCAGATGCAGCGCCAGGTTCTGGCTGGCTTTCAAGCTGGGCGAACTGAGCAGTGAAATATCCAGCACGGCGGCTAGTTCGCCGTCTGCGTTGTAGATGGGGGCGGCCGTGCAGGACAGCGGCGTGTGCGTGTTGTCGAAATGGTCAGTCTGATGGATGGTCAGCGCTTCGCCCGTTTCCAGGCAGGCGCCCACCGCGCAGGTGCCTGCGCGTGGCTCTGACCACTCCGACCCCAGATACAGGCCGGCCTTGCGCAGCTTGTCAGTCTGTAACGGGTCGCCCAGGAATTCCACGGTGACGCCCTGGCGGTCGGCCAGCAGCAGCACATAGTTCTGGCCGGCGACTTGCCGAAACAGGTGATCCAGGCCGGTGCGGGCAATGCTGATCAGCGCTTCGGATTGCTGGCGATGTTCTCGCAGCCGCCCGTCCGGCACGATATAGGCCTCGCACGCCTGGGCCGGGTCCAGTTGGTACTGATCCAGGCAGCGCAGCCAACTGCGCACGACGTGTGCGTCGCGTTGCGTGGGGCGACCCTGGCCGACTTGTTCGATCTCGCGGATATGGGCGGAATGCAGGGATTCCTGACTAGGCATGTCGTCTCCATGTTGCGCCCGATCTACGCCGGATCAGCAAGGCAGCATGCCCAGAGACGGACCCGCTTGTAAATGGTGGTTATCCAGCGGTCTCGCTGTCTATCGACCGCAGCGCTTTGGGAATCCGATAACGGTTGCCGTCAAAGCGCAGCGTGTGGCGCGTCTTGCCCTGGCTGACGGTTTTTTCTTCGCAACCGCCTTGCTGCACCGCAGCGCGACTGGATGAGTGTGAGTCGGCGGCGACCAAGTCGCGGTAGCCCTTGGTTTGCGCCGTGCCTATCGACAGGCTCACCGCGCGTTCCGTGAATTTTCCCGCGCAACTGGTGTCCCACTGGCCGGACGAGTGGTTGACGATCAGGCCGTCGAGTACCAGGCGCAATTCGTTGTCTTCCACGGTGAAGAGCCGCAAACTGGTTTCGTCCATGGGGTTGGCGCGCGAGGCGCCTTCGCGTTCGATGCGGATACCAAACGCACGGCGGTCGGCCGTGAGGTCATAACGCGCCGTATCGAACGACAGGCTGGCAATGCGCAAGGCATCGTCCGACATCAGGTCAACCAGCGTGCGGCGCTGCCGCGCTTGCAGCGTCTGGCGGTCCAGCACAAGCACTTCCAGATCGCCTTCGTGGCCGTTTTCGGGGTCGGGCGTGTCTTGCATCAACGGCACCGCCACCAGCAGCAAGTCTGGGTTGGCCGGCCAGGCCTTGCAGGCCACCGCGAAGGGCGCGCCGACGTCCGCGTCAGACAGCGTCACGATGGCGTGGGCTTGCTTCAAGCGAATGCGGCCTTCGCGGTCGGGCTTGTCCTGGTTTTGATATACGGTTCGCACGATGTCGGCCGCCTCGGGGCAAGGGCCGCTTGCGGCGTGCGCCACGCCACCCGTCAACAGGGCGGACAAGGTCAGGGCGCCGGTCAAGAAGGATAGGGGGCGGGGCATCGTAGGCGGGCAGGGATGAAGAAGACCGAATTCTAATCACGCCATCTGCCAGCGTTGCGTCCCTTTCGCTACCGGCCGCTACAGATCGCTACAAGTCCACCCGCACCTTGCCTGCCTTCACCAGCCCGGCCACGTCGCGGATTTCGGACAGCAACGCCTGTTGCAACTGCTGGGGCGTGCCGCCGGTCGGCTGGAACCCCTGTTCGGCCAGCTTGGCGTGGACGGCGTCGGTTTGCAGCGCGCGGTTGATGCCCTGATTCAGCGCAGCAATCGTGGCTTCGGGCGTGCCCGCCGCGCAGTAGGTGCCGAATTGAATCTGCGCATCGAAGCCGGCGTAACCGCTTTCCGCGATGGTGGGAATGTCGGGGTATTTCGCCAGGCGCTCGCGGCTGGTCACGGCCAGCACGCGCAACCGGCCACTTTTCAAATAAGGTTCGACGGCGGCAACCGTGGCCACCACCAGTTGAATCTGCCCACCCAAGAGGTCAGTCATCATGGGGCCTGTGCCGCGATACGGCACATGCAGCATGTCGATGCCGCAGGCGGCTTGCAACAGTTCGGTGGCCAGGTGTTGCGGCGTGGCGTTGCCCGGTGATCCGAACGTCAGCCCCTTGGGTTCCCGTTTGGCCTGGGCCACCAGTTCCGCCAGTGTCTTGGCGGGCAGATCGCTGTTGACGGCCACCATATAGGGCGAGCGCGCGATCGGGCAGACGGGCGCCAACTGCTTGAGCACGTCTTCAGGCGGGCGGGCGTAATAGCGTACCGATGGCACCAGCCCGGCAAATAGCAGCACGCTGCCATCCTTGGCGCCATTGGCGGTGTAGTCTGCTCCCAGCATGCCGCTGGCGCCGGGCTTGTTTTCAACGATGACGGAGCGGTCAAGCGCGCCTTCCAGCGTGGCGGCGATGACGCGGCCCAGCACGTCGGTGCCTCCACCGGGCGGAAAGGGGACGATGACGCGCAGCGGCGCTTCGCGCGCCACGGCCATGCGGCTCAACGTCAGAGCCATGGGCGCCATCGAGCCGATGGCCAACTGCTTCAATAGGGTTCTGCGATTCATGTTGTTTGTCTCCGTCTCCACACCTTGGGGCCTGGCCGATCGTCTCTGTCAGGCGGACGATTCGGCGTCTTGCGGCAGTAAAAAGCCTTGCAGCGCCAAGGCCACGATGGCGGGATCCTCCACCGGCAGCATATGCCGCTGGCCAGGCACCACCTGCGCGCGGGCATTGGGTAGCGCTTGCGCCAGGTCGCGGGTCATGCGCGGGGTGGACCCCACGTCCTCGCTGCCAGTCATCGCCAGCGTCGGCCGTTCGATCGCGGGCGCGGCTTGCGCAAGAATCGTGTCGCCTTCCGCGAACAGTCGGTAGGCGGCCAGGAAGTTGGCGCGGTCGTTGTTGATCAGCCGTTGTCCGATGCTTGCGACGCGCTCGGGGCGCGCGGCCTGGAATTCCGGGGTAAACCAGCGTTCCAGCGAGATCGCCGCAGCGGCCTGCGGGTCCTGAGTGGCGGCAGCCGCCAATCGCGCCGTCACCGCGCGGACTTCGTCAGGCGTGCGCTGGAACACGGTGCTTAACAGGATCAGCCGCGAGACCCGGCTTGGCCGGGCGGCTGCATAGGCGCCTGCCACCAGCCCGCCCATGGAATATCCCAGCAGGTTCGCTTGGGGCCAGCCGGCCAGATCCAGTTCCGCATCCAGCTGCGCAATGAAATCCCGGATCCCCGCCCGGCCTTCGATAGCGGGGGCCGCGCCGTGACCCAGCAGGTCGTAGCGCAGCACGTCGAAATGCGGTTCCAGCAACGGCGCCAGGTCGTTCCATAGCGTGTGATCCAGCCCGACGCCGTGCAGCAGCACCAGCGGTTCGCCGCGGCCGGAACGCTGACGTTGGATGCTCATTTCGGTTGCGCCTCTTGCGCCAGTTCCTGCAAGTCGGAGTAGCGGTTTCCGATGCGGTGATGCGGGCGGCCCGACGTGGCTGCACCCAGTGCGACTACGATTTCATCCGGCGCCGGGGCGTCGGCGATGGTGGTCTGCACGGTCAGGTAGTGCGACCGCAGGCCTTCGTCCAGTTTGTGCATCAACGGCACCGTGATCACGCAGCCAGGGCCGCCGCGCATGTTGGTGAAGCTCAGGTAGCTGGTTCCGCCCACCGCGTTGCGGTACGCATTGCCAAAGCGCAGCGTATGGATCAGCGCCGACGCATGCTCGACTTCGCCAGCGGTGCCCACCACGGCGGCCTTGCCGTAGGCCTCGATCTGGTCGGCGCCGCCTGCCTGGCGCAGGATTTCTTCCACCAGCAGTTCGCCCAGAGGCGGTGCATTTTCAAGAATCTGCGGCCGCAGATCTTCCTGGAAGGGCAGCCCTGCCCATGGATTGCGGATGACAGCGGCCGCGACGATCATGATCAGCGGGCGCTCGGCCGCCTTGCCGCCTTCAATGTGGGTCTTCTCTACGTAACTGACGATTTTGCGTACTTGCAAAGCCATGCCATTGCTCCAATGCCTGCGTGATGAACGATGCATGCATTGTTGAATTGCGGGTTGAATTTTGACAATCCAAATTAACGTAAGTTAATTTCGGAAAATCTGAATTCAATCCGCCTCCGCCATGCCATCGCCCCTGAAGATCCAGCACCTGCGCCAGTTTCTACTGGCTGCCGACCACGGTAGTTTTCGCTTGGCGGCCGAGGGTACCCATCGATCGCAGGCGGCGGTGTCGGCCGCCATGCAGGATCTTGAACAGCAACTGGGCGCACCCTTGTTCGAGGCAGGCAAGCGGGCGCAATTGACGCCACTGGGCCAGGCGGTGGCGCCGTTGTTTCGCGAACTGCTGTCCACGCACGACCGCGTGCTGGATGCCGCACGCCAGTTGGGCATGGGCAATACCGGGCCAGTGTCGTTGGCGGTAATGCCATCGCTGGCGGATGAGTGGCTGCCGCGGCTGCTGGCGCGCTATGCGCGCAGCCATCCCGACATCCGCATTCGGGCCGTGGACGAGTCGTCGCAGGACGTGCACCGGCTGGTGTTGAACGGTGAAGTGCAGGTTGGCGTGGCTGGGCAGGTGCCGCGTACCGCCGAGGTGGCGTTCACGCCGGTCGCGCGCGATGCGTTCGGATTGGTCTGCCGCAAGAGCCATCCGCTGGCACGGCGTCGCGGCCCGGTGCCCTGGTCCGCCCTGGAAGCCGAACGACTGATTGGCAACGCCACTTTCGACACGCTGAGGAATCAGCAGTTGGGGCGCGTCATCGATGACCCGGCAATGGTGGTGTCCAACCGCGCCTCGCTGTTGGCAAGTGTGGTGAGCGGCCTGGGCGTGACCGTGCTGCCGGTGTTGGCTCGCCCCGCCGTCAGCACCGGCTTGGCATTCGTGCCGCTGGCCGAGCCCACGGTGGAGCGCATCGTGGGCGTTCTGACCCGCAAAGAAGAAACACTGTTGCCGTCGGTAGCAGCCATGCACGCGCTGGCGCTGCAATCGCTGGCCCAATTCACGCGACGCAAGGGTGCGGTGCTGGTGTAGGTCGGGCGCGATCCGCAGGGCTGCTTGAGCGGTAAGGGTTCCCACCCCCCTTCGGCGTCCGTGAAGCCCAGCTTAAGCATTCCTTGATTGGCAGCCCCTCGGCGCTGCGTCAGAGTGCGCAACAGAGAAAACGGCCGACAGATGCCGTCCCAGGCTGCGGGTGTCACCGCCGCCTGCCGCAGCCCCCGCACAGACGAAACCTATCGAAGTAGACAGCCCGGGATACACCGGGCAGCTCGCTATCGGCCGCCGCCAGCAGGCAGCGGCTTTCCCTGTTGGTCCGAGGAGACAACAATGAGCAAGAGCTGGAAGTCGTTTGTAGGCGCGGTGGGTGTGGCGGCGGGTATGGCGGGGGGCGCGGCGCATGCCGCCGATGCGCCGCCGGACATCAAACTGATGCAGCTATCCGTCGGCAAGATCGAGCTGGACAAAGGCTTCATGACCGCCATGGTGGACGTGGGCACCAAGATCAAGATCCCCGTGCCGGCCTATGTCATTCAACACCCGCGCGGCCTGGTGCTGTTTGATACCGGCATGAACCAGGCCACCGCCGACGGCAACTGCGCCAACTATTGGGGCCAGGGCTTGTGCGGCGCATTCAATTCCATCCAGGGCCGCGACGAAGTCGTCGACCGCCAGTTGAAGGCGGCAGGCTTTGACGTCAGCGATGTGAAGTACGTCGTGTACTCCCACTTCCATCTGGATCACGCCGGCAACATCAAGATGTTCCCCAACGCCAGGCACGTTGTGCAGAAGGCCGAGTTGCGCGCCGCCTGGTGGCCGGAAAAGTTCCAGCGGGCCGCCTACGTGATGAAGGACTTCGACACCACGCGCGACTACGACTTCATCCAGGTGGAAGGCGACTTCGACCTGTTTGGCGACGGCTCGATCGTGTTGCTGGACACCAAGGGCCACACGCAGGGCCACCAGTCCTTGCAGGTGAAACTGAAGAACACCGGCACGGTGCTGCTGGCGGCAGACGCGATCTACACGGGCGAGAACGAGGCGGGCGTGATTCCTGGCATCACGTGGAACACGGCGGCCTCGATGCAGGCGATTGACCGCCTGAAGCAGATCCGTGACGCGCGCCAGGGCAAGCTTTGGTACAGCCATGACGCGGAGCAGCACGCGCAGAACGCCAAAACCAAAGTCTTCGACTGACGGGCATGGCCATGCAGCCGGCTGTTGCATTGCACCAGGTCTGCAAGTCGTTCGGACCCCGCCAAGTCCTGCATTCCCTGAGCCTGTCCGTCAGGCCCGGTGAAATCGTGGGCCTGTTGGGGCCGAACGGCAGCGGCAAGACCACCACCCTGCGCCTGATGGCGGGGTTCTACACGCCCGACAGCGGCCGCGTCACGATTCGGGGCCACGCCCCGGCACCGGGGCGCGGCAACGCCGACATCGGTTACCTGCCAGAGCGCGCGCCGCTCTATGAATCGTTGACGGTGACGCAGTACCTGGAGTTCGGGGCGGGCGTGAAGGTGGCGGGCGGGGCGGGCATGCGCCGCCAAAGCATCGAACGCGCCATCGATGGTTTTGACTTGCAAGCCGTGGCGCGCACCGTGATCGGCCGGCTGTCCAAGGGGCAGCGCCAGCGTGTCGGGCTGGCGCAAGCCGTGTTGCACGATCCGCCGGTGCTGTTGCTGGACGAAGCTACCAACGGCCTGGATCCCGTGCAGATTGTGGAAGCGCGCGCGATGATCCGGCGCTGCGCGCAGGGACGGGCTGTCGTTTTCAGCAGCCACTTGATGCAGGAAGTGGAGGCGCTGTGCACGCGCATCGTCATCTTGCGGCAGGGCCGGTTGGTGGAAGACGCTGCGTTGGGGGACGCGCAGGCGGCGTTGCAGCTGAAGCTGGCGTTGCCCACGGCGCACCACGGGGCTTTGCACGCGGCCTTGTCCGCCTGCCCGGGCGTGCGCGGTGTGGACGTCACCGCGCTGGATGGCGCATGCAGCAAATGGCGCATCAGCTGGGATACGAATGCCAAGGATATGGCCCGCGCCGACGCAAGTGGTGCAAGCGGCGCAACGTGCGACGCCGTGCTGCGCATTGTGCTGGTGCACGCGGAATTGCGTGCGGTGCTGTCCTTGCAGGACGCGGTGGAAACGCGGCTGTTGGCGGCGCTGGCGCCGAACGATCCCGTAATCCGGAGGCAGGCATGAAAGGATTTGGCGCGCTGTACCGGAAGGAGCTGCGAACGGATTTCGGGTCACCGGTGGCCTTGGTGGTGGTCGCTGTGTTCTGGGGGCTGTCGGGCTACTTGTTCAGCTTCAATCTGTTCTTCGTCAGCACGGGCCAGATGGTGACGGCGTTTCACAACATGACGATCCTGCTGATCCTGGTGATGCCCTTGGTCAGCATGCGGGCGTTCGCCGAAGAGGCACGCCAAGGCACGCTGGAGCTGCTGCTGACCTTGCCCTTGTCGGACGCCACGCTGGTTGCCGCCAAGTATGCGGCCGGGCTGACGGTGCTGGCACTGATGCTGGCCGGCACCACTGCTGCGGTACTGCCGCTGGCCTGGTATGGACAGCCGGATTACGGGCCGATCGTCGGCGGCTATGTTGGCGTGTTCCTGTACGGCGCGTTGTTCCTGGCGATCGGCATCGCGGTATCCAGCACTTGCACCAATCAGATTGTCGCCGCCAGTGCCACCTGGGGGATTCTGGTGTTGCTGTGGTTCATCGACTACCCCGCCGCGTTGGACGCCTTCCCCGCGCTGTCGCCGTTCTTCCAGGCGCTGTCCTTGTCGGCTCAGCACGTGGACTTCATCCGTGGCGTGCTGCCCGGGCCTGCCACGGTGATGCTGGCCAGCCTTACGATGCTGGCGTTGATGATCGCGGCGGTCAACCTGAAACGCTGGAGACTGCGATGAACCCGCATCCGGTGTGGCGGCGCGCGGGCAGACGGTTGTTGCTGTGGTTGCCGTTGCTGGCCGTCGCTGCGTTATTGCTGGCGCTGAACCTGTGGACGTCCCGTCACCTGGGGCGGATGGATCTGACCGCGCAACGGCTCTACAGCCTGGCGCCCGAGAGCATCGAAGTCGCGCGCCAGATCAAGCAGCCGGTTGAGGTGACGTGGTTCTACGATTTGCGCAACAAAAGCATGGTCGATGCGCTGGAGCTGCTGCGCCAGTACCAGCATGCCAACCCGCTGATCCGCGTGCGCGGCGTGGACCCGGCGCTGCGGCCCGCCGATGCGCGCGAAGCGGGCATTCAGTTCGCGGGTAGCGCGGTGCTGCATTCGGATTCCCGGAAGTTGACGATCAATGGCGGTACCGAAACCGACTTCACCAATGCGTTGATCCGCATCAGCCAGCGTGGCGCGCAGACGGTCTGCTTCACGCAGGGGCATCGCGAAGCCGTGTTGGACAGTCTGACTTCGTTGGACGACCTGGAAGACCATGGCGACGACGAAAACCTGGTTGCCCGCGTGGAGGTCCATGAACAGCATGGCATGGCGATGGCCCGCAACGCGCTCCAGACGCTGGGGTTTTCCACCCGAAGCGTGAACGCTGGCAGTGTGGCGCAAGCGCTACCTGCTTGCGCGGTGGTGGTGGCGGCAGGCCCGCGCGCGCCGTTCGGTCAAGACGACGCCCAGGCATTGCGCGATTGGACCGCAGCAGGCGGCAAGACCCTGCTGCTGCTGGAGCCGGATACGAACCACGGACTGGACGCGCTGCTGAGTGATTTCGGCATTGCGCGGCCCCCCGGTGCGCTGGCGGACCCGGGCAGCCATTACCGCAATGATCCGGGCAGTCCAGCCGTCAGCGACTACACGCGCCACAAGATGACGCGCGGGCTGCCGCTTAGTTTCTTTCCCGGCGCCAGTGGGCTGGAGCCTGCTGGCGATAGCCTGCCCAAGGGCGTGGTCGTCACGCCCTTGGCGCAGACATCCAGCCAGGCGCATCTGCCTGGCCAGCCGGCGTCGCGCTATACCTTGATGGCGCTGGCCACGCGCAACGCGCAAGCGGCCAGCGCGGAGGGCGCGGCGCACCCGACGCTGCTGGTGGCGGGTGACAGCGACTTTGCCACCAACCGCCATTTCGCTACGTTGGGCAACGGCGCGCTGTTCACCAGCGCGGTGACGCTGTTGGCGGGGGAAGACGCTTTGCTGACGATCCGGCCGCGCCATTATGAAGGCCGCCGCGTCGAACTCACCAACCGTCAGATGCGGGCGGTGTTCTGGACCAGCACGGTCGCCTTGCCTCTGCTGGCGCTGATGACGGGATTGCTGCTGTGGTGGAGGCGCCGGTGATGCGCCCGCACATCGGATGGCTACTGCTGCTGGTGGCCGGCGTCGCCCTGTCGGCCTGGCAATGGCAGGACGCCGCCGAGGCCCCGGCCGCGCACGATGGCCATACGCATGTGCACGATGACGCCGGAAAGCCTGCCCGGCTGTACGCCTGGAATGCGGGGCAGGCCGCCAAGGTGACGCTAACGACGCCCACCACCACGGTCACGCTGACTCGCGGCGACACGGGTTGGACCGCGACGCCGGCAAGCATTGCTGAAGGCTTCGATGCGGCGGATTTTCTGGCCTTGTTCTCGCAAGCCCGCAGCGACCGGGTGCTGGCGCCCCATCCAGATCAGCCATACGGATTGAACCCGCCCCAACTGCGCATCGACATCAGCGATGCCACGGGCGCACGTCTTGCCGGAATGAAGGTCGGGGCGCTGGCGCCGGATGGACTAGGCCGATATGTGCAATTGCCCGACGAAGCGCAGATCCGCATCATCCCCGACTACCAAACCCGGGCGCCAATGGCAGTGATGCATCAGGTAAACCCCCGTGCGGAAACCCCCTAGCCAGCGGCCACTCTACGGCTTGTGAAGCCCGGCTTGCACAAAGATAAATAGGCGCTGAATAAGGGGCATACCTATACTTCGATTCCATTATCGGACGGGTAAGAATCAGCGCCTTTACGGGCCACCTGAACCCGCCACATAACCGCCTTCCGGCCCGCGCTGTATCGCAGCGGCAGCGGGTACGGCAAGGTCCATAACGAGACAAGGGTGCGCTCAGCGCACCCAGGGCGACAAGCCCGCACCGCCACGCTGGAAGACACGTTGCCGCGGCAACGCATCGTCCCCGCGGCAGGTGCTTAGCGTATTGGGAGAAGACGCTTGACCTTGGATCTATTGCCTCTGGCTTTGGTGGACGGCGTGGCGTATGCCAGTCTGCTGTTCCTGGTGTCGATGGGGTTAACCCTGGTGTTTGGCGTGATGGGCATCCTGAACGTTGCCCATGGCGCCTTCTATGCGTTCGGCGGGTACGCCGCGGCCAGCCTCGTCATGTTCCTGGCGCCCAAAACCGATTCCCCATTCCTGCTGTTTGCCGCGCTGTTCGTCGCCGCCATCGCGGTGGGCCTGGCGTTGGGCAGCATCATGGAATTCGTGCTGATCCGCCGGGCGCAGAACTACGACCCCATCCTGAAGCTGCTGATCACCTTCGGTGGCTTCCTGATGCTGGAAGACATCCAGCGCCTGTTGTGGGGCGCGCAGCCCTACAGCGCCAGCGAAGTCGTCAACCGGCTGGGCAACATCGAGATCGGCGACATCACCTATACGACTTATCAGTTGGTCGTGGTGCCGGTGACGGCCGTGCTGGCCTATGTGTGTCTGGAATTCTTCTTGCGCCACACCAAGCTGGGCAAACAGACGGTAGCCACCACGCACAACCGCGAAGTTGCAACATCCCTGGGCATCAACGCCAAGAAGATCGGTTACGTCACCTTTGTGATCGCCACCATCCTGGGTGCCCTGGGCGGCGCCATGGCCGCACCCACCACGTCGCTGGTGCCGGGCGCCGGCACAGACATGACCGTGCTGTCGTTCGCGGTCGTCGCCACGGCCGGGCTGGGCCAGATCACCGGGGCGCTGATCGCCGCGCTGCTGATCGGCATCATCCGCGCCATCGCCGTGTATGCGGCGCCTGAACTGGAAGTGGCAGTGCCGTACATCATCATGGTGTTGGTGCTGATCATCCGGCCGCATGGCCTGTTCACGGTTGCCCAGGCCCGGAGGATCTGATGAAAGTCGCTGCACTCAGCCTGTTGGCCGCGCTGGCCACGCTATTCCTTGGCTACTCCTTTTCGTGGACCATCACCCCTATCGTCATCGGCCTGACATACGCCATCGCGGCGCTGGGCGTCTCGGTGATGGCGCGCGCCGGCCAGATCTCGTTTGGCCATGCGATGTATTCCTGCATCTCGGCATACACGGTGGCCTTCCTGGCCCGTGCCATGCCGGGCACCGACGCCTTGGTGCTGATCCTGGCGGGCGTGGTCGCCAGCTTCCTGGCGGCGATTGTGATCGGCCTGTTCGTCGTGCGGTATCGCGGCATCTTCTTCGGCATGTTGAATCTGGCGCTGAGCATGGTGCTGTTTGCGTTGCTGGGCAAGCTCTACACCCTGACCGGCGGTTCGGACGGCATGCGCATCGTGCGGCCTTCCATGGCTGGCGTGCTGATGGAGCGCGAATCGTTTGAACGCGCACTGCTGGTGCTGACGCTGATCCTGTCCATGGCGTTGGCCTGGTGGGTGCAGCGCTATTTCCGGTCGGGTAGCGGGCAGGCCTTGTCCGCCATCAAGACGAATGAAACGCGCATCGAATACCTGGGGTTCTCGGCCTACTTCATCATGTGGAAAGGGTATCTGCTGTCGGCGGTGGTGGTCGGATTCTCCGGCGCCATCCTGGCCTTGATGCAGGGGCTGGTGACACCCGAGATCGGATCCTGGCTGCGCTCGGGTGAATTCGTGTTCATCACGATCCTCGGTGGCGCGGGCCACGCGGCGGGTGCATTCCTGGGCGCGGTCGGCTTTGAGACCGTCAAGCTGGTGTCGGCAGCGTACTTCCCCGGTCTGTGGCAATTCTTGCTGGGCCTTACGTTGATCCTGGTGATCTTCATGTTCCCAACGGGATTTGTCGGTCAGATCATGAAGCGCGTGACCCTGCAAAAGCGGGACCAGGCACGCGCGGAGGCGGGTGCCCGCGTGCAAGCACGTGTTCAATCGGTGAGGAACTGAAGATGAAGCCCCTCATTCAAACCACGAACCTGCATCTGGCGTTCGGCGGCGTGATCGCCGCGGACAACATCAACTTTGAACTGCATGAAGGCGAGCGCCTGGCCGTCATCGGTCAGAACGGTGCGGGCAAGACCACCTTCATCAACATCTGCACGGGCTACCTGGCGCCGTCCAAGGGGAAAGTGTATTTCGACGGGCGCGACGTCACCGCCATGGCGCCGCGCAAGATCGTACGCCTGGGCCTGGGACGCTCGTTCCAGCTGCCGCAGTTGTTCACCGAGCACACCGTGCGTCAGTGCGTGCAGATCGCGGCCGCACGCCGCAACAAGGAATTGAGCTGGTTCCGGTCGTTGGAAAGCACGATCGACGACAAGGAAGTGGACGCCACGCTGGATCTGGTGGGCCTGCTTGCCGAAGCAGACGAGCTGTCCATCGAACTGCCTGAGGGCAAGCGCAAGCTGCTGGATGTGGCGATGGCGTTGGCGCTGCGGCCCAAGCTGCTGATCATGGATGAGCCGACCAGCGGCGTGGCGTCGGAAGACAAGTTCGCCTTGATGGAAACCGTGATGCATGCGCTGGACGAACGTCGCGTGACCAGTTGGTTCGTCGAGCACGACGTGGACATCGTGTCACGCTACGCAACGCGCGTGGCGGCCTGGATCGCGGGCAAGGTGGCCGCCGACGGATCGCCCGAGGAAGTCTTGAATAACCCGCAGATCAAAAGCGAAGTGTTGGGGGCCTGAACCATGTTGAATCTATCGGCCATCAACGTCGACCTGGCGGGCAACCGCATCCTGCGTGATGTCAACGCCAATTTTGAACCGTCCAAGACCATCGGCATCGTGGGCCGCAACGGCGCGGGAAAGACCACGCTGCTGCGCTCGATCATGGGCCTGACCAAGATAAGGTCCGGCAAGATTGCCTTCGATGGCACGGACTTGACCGCCTTGCCGGGCCACAAGCGTGCCGCCCTGAAAGTGGGCTACGCACCCGAGGATCGTGTGATCTTCCCGACCATGACGGTGGAAGAAAACCTGAATCTGCCATGCGAAGTGCAGGGCCAATCCAAGGCCGAAATCGCCGTGCGCATTGCCACGGTGTTGAAGGTGATGCCCCAGTTGGAACCGATGCTCAAGCGGTCGGGTTCCGCATTGTCGGGCGGGCAGGGAAAGATGGTGGCGCTGGCGCGCGCCATCATGGTTGGCACCCGCCTGTTGATGCTGGATGAACCCTTTCAGGGCCTGGCTCCGAAGCTGGCGCGCGACTACACCGAGGCGCTGGCGAGGCTGAAAGAGCTTCAACCCGACCTATGCGTGGTGATCACCGAGTCCAACGTCAAGTTGCTTGGTGACATTCCCGACCAGATATGGACGATCGAGCGTGGCTCGATCACCTTGAATTGAATTCCCGGAGACTATCCATGACGCAGATGATTATCAACGGCCGCCCGGTCGATGCCCGAGACGGACGCACCATAGACGTGGTGTCGCCCGTCGATGGCGACGTGTTCACCACGATCCCGCGTGGCCAGCAGGCCGACGTGAATGACGCGGTGCAGGCTGCGCGTGCCGCGCTTGATGGTGACTGGGGCCGCATGACGGCGCTGGATCGCGGCCGCCTGCTGCTGCGCCTGGGCGAATCCGTGCTGGCGCATCATGAAGAGCTGGCTCAGCTGGAATCGCGTGACACGGGGAAACCCATGTCCACGGCGCGCGGCGACATCACCGTGTTGGCGCGCTACTTCGAGTTCTACGGCGGCGCGGCGGACAAGGTGCATGGCCAGACCATTCCGTTTCAGAAGGATTATTCGGTCCAGCTGATCCGTGAGCCGCTGGGCGTCACCGCTCACATCATTCCGTGGAACTATCCGGCGCAGATGTTCGGCCGCAGCGTCGCCCCGGCGCTGGCCATGGGCAACGCCAGCGTCGTCAAACCCGCCGAAGACGCCTGCCTGTCAATCATCCGCGTGGCGGAACTGGCGCTGGAAGTGGGCTTCCCCGCAGGGGCGCTGAACATCGTGACGGGCCTGGGCGAAGAGGCCGGTGCCAGTCTGTCGCGCCATCCCGACATCAACTTCATCACCTTCACCGGGTCGAACGAAGTGGGCGTGCTGATCCAGCAGGCCGCCGCCGTCAATGCGGTGAAGTGCGTGCTGGAATTGGGCGGCAAGTCCGCGCATATCGTGTTCGACGACGCCAACTACAAGTTGGCCATCCCTGCCATCGTCAAGGGCATCGTCCACAACACCGGCCAGACCTGCACGGCCGGCAGCCGCTTGTTGGTGCAGAAGGGCATCTACGCGGACTTCATGAAGGCACTGGCCGCCGAATTTTCAAAGGTGCGCGCCGGTACGCCGGACATGGACCTGACTTGCGGGCCCGTCGTCAACAAGGCGCAATTCGATCGCGTCAACCACTACATCGCCAAGGGCTTGGCGGATGGCCTGAAAGTGGCGGCCGAAGGCAGTATTGCCGATGGCGTGCCGGCCGGCGGCTACTTCGTCAAACCGACCTTGTTCAGCGCTCCGACGCACGACAGCACGCTGTTGACCGAAGAAATATTTGGACCGGTTCTGGTGGCGTTGCCGTTTGATTCTGAAGCGGATGCCATCCGGCTGGCCAATGCCACCGACTACGGTCTGCTCGGCGCAGTCTGGACTGAAAACGGTGGACGTCAGCAGCGGGTCGCGCGTGGCATCAAATGCGGCCAGGTCTACATCAATGGATTCGGTGCGGGTGGCGGCGTCGAGCTGCCGTTCGGCGGCGTGAAGAAAAGCGGCCATGGACGCGAAAAGGGTTTCATCGCCCTGGAAGAAATGAGCACGACCAAAACGCTTATTCAATTCTACGGCGAATGATCGCCAGGCTATCCGGAGACAAGTCATGAGTCAGTTGCAAGGCAAGGTTGCCATCGTCACGGGCGGGGGCAATGGTTTCGGGGAAGGCATCGTCAAGCTGTACGCGAAGGAAGGCGCAAAAGTCGTCATCGCCGATATCAACAAGGAAGCCGCCGACCGCGTGGCCGCGGAGGTTGGCGCCGCCGCACTGGCGGTGAAGGCCGATGTGTCCAGCCGCGCCGATATCGACAACGCCGTGCGCGCATGCCTGGAGCGGTTTGGCTCGGTCGACATCGTGGTCAACAATGCCGCCATCACCCACAAGAACCAGCCGATGCTGGACGTGGACGAGGCCATGTTCGACCGCATGTTCGACATCAACGTGAAGTCGATCTATCACATGGCGCAAGCCGTCGTGCCGGTGATGCGCAAGCAAAAACGTGGCGTGATCCTGAACGTGGGATCGACGGCCGGCATCCGTCCTCGTCCCGGCCTTAGCTGGTACAACGCCTCCAAAGGCGCCGTCAACGTGTTGTCGAAGTCCATGGCCGTGGAACTGGGCCCCGACGGCATTCGCGTCAACGCCATTTGCCCCGTGATGGGCATCACCGGCATGTTCGAGCTATTCATGGGGTTGCCGGATACGCCCGAGAACCGCGCCAAATTCGTCTCCACCATTCCGCTGGGCCGCTTTTGCCAGCCCTCGGACGTGGCGGCTGCCGCCCTGTTCCTGGCCAGCGACGCGGCGGAGTTCATCACCGGGGTGGAATTTCCCGTCGACGGCGGTCGCACGGTCTGATGGGTTTGGCACACGCCCGGCCCGTCCGGGCGTTTCTTTCTTCACCGTGGATACCAGCGCATGAAAATCAAAGCGGCGTTGCTACGCAGCGTGGGGGTGGAAGGCCCCTACGCCAAAACCCGGCCCTTGAGCATCACCGAGGTCGAACTGGACCCGCCCGGTACGGGCGAAGTGCTCGTTCGGATCAAGGCGGCAGGCCTGTGCCATTCCGACTTGTCGGTCATCAATGGCGACCGCCCGCGTGGCGTGCCCATTGTGTTGGGCCACGAGTCGTCCGGTGAAGTCGTGGAGACCGGGCCGGGCGTCACGGACCTGAAGCCGGGCGACCATGTTGCCCTGGTGTTCGTGCCCAGCTGCGGCTGCTGCAACCCGTGCATGGAAGGCCGGCCGGCGCTGTGCGAGCCCGGCGCCGTCGCCAACACGAAGGGCACCTTGCTGGGCGGCGACCGCCGCCTGCATATCGGCGACGAAGCCATCAATCACCATACGGGCGTTTCCTGCTTCGCCGAGTACGCCGTGGTGTCTCGCCGATCATGCGTCAAGGTCAACGTCGAACTCAGCCATCGCGAAGCAGCCCTGTTTGGCTGCGCGGTCCTGACCGGAGCAGGCGCGGTGCTGAACCGGGCTCGCATCAAGGCTGGCGACACGGCGGCGATCGTCGGCCTGGGCGGTGTGGGGCTTAGCGCCTTGCTGGCGGCCGTGGCCGCTGGCGCGCGCCGGGTGGTTGCCGTGGACCTCAGCGACGACAAGCTGGCGCTGGCCAAGGAACTGGGCGCGACCCACACCGTCAACCCGAAACAGGTCAAGACGGACGACGATCTGTTCGACCTGGCCGGCGGCCGCGTGGACTATGGTTTTGACATGGCCGGTGCCGTGCCGGCTTTCGAAACCGCCTACAAACTGACCCGTCGGGGCGGCGCCACCGTCACCTCGGGCCTGCCCAACCCCAAGCTCAGCTTTCCCTTGTCGCTGTCGCAGATGGTGGGCGAAGAGCGCGACATACGCGGCAGCTATTTGGGCTCGGGCGTACCTGCCATCGACATCAGCCGCTACATCGACCTGTACAAGGCAGGGCAGTTGCCGGTGGACCGGATGATGGGCAAATCCTTTTCGCTGGACCAGATCAACGAAGGGTTCGATCACCTCGCTACCGGCGGCAGCCTGCGCGACGCCATCGTTTTCTAAGGGCAACGGGCCAAACACGCCCAAGACCCATACAACACTGGAGACAAGACCATGAAAACCTCAAGACTGGCGGCCTTGCTGGGCGCCACCCTGCTGTCCGGCTTCACGGCGCTGGCCGGCGCCGCTGACAAGCCCAAAGAACTGAACATCGGCATTTCGACTTTCCTGTCGGGATCGGCCTCGGTATTCGGCGTGCCAGCCCGCGACGCAGCCGAAATTCTGATCCAGGACATCAATGCCAACGGCGGCATCGATGGCGTCAAACTGGTGCCCAGCTACATCGACGAAGGCGGCGGCGGTGAAAAGCTGTTGTCGGAATACCGCCGCCTGGCGGAAGGCGGCACGCGCGTCATGTTGTCCGCCATCTCCAGCGGCCACTGCAACATCGTTGCGCCGGTGGCCGAAGACCTGAAAGTGTTGAACGTGCTGTGGGACTGCGGCACGGAGAAGGCGCTGGAAGGCAAGAAATACAAGTACGTGGTGCGGACCCAGGCCAACGCCACCACCGAAATGGTGGCCCAGGTGCTGTACCTGATGAAGGTCAAGCCCGACTTCAAGACGATTGCCATCGTCAACCAGGACTACGCCTGGGGCCGCGATTCGCGCGACATCTTCCTGGCCGCGCTGAAGAAGTTCAAGCCTGACGTCAAGGTCGTGGCCGAGATGTTCCCCAAATTCGGCGCCGCCGACTTCTCCACCGAGATCAGCCGCCTGCAAGCGCTGCGCCCGGACGTCATCGTGTCCACCTCGTGGGGCGGCGACCTGGACAACTTCGTGCGTCAGGCTTCGCAGCGCAACCTGTTCAAGAACTCCACCTTCGTGCTGTCGCTGGCCGAGAGCTCGCTGGAACGCCTGGGCAATGCCTTGCCTGAGGGCGTTTACGTCGGCGCCCGCGGCGACCACTACTTCCTCCATCCCGAAACCAAGGACGATCCGCAACACCAGGCCTTCGTGAAGAAATTCCACGACAAGACCGGCGCCTACCCGATCTACTCGGTCTACCACATGGTGCAAGCCATCCAGGGCCTGAAAGCAGGCTACGAGAAGGCCATCAAGGACAACGGCGGCGCCTGGCCCAGCCCCGAACAAGTGGCCGCCGCCATGCACGACGTGACCTTCAAGGGCTACGGCCGCGACGTCAAGATGCACCGCGCCGACGGCCAGGGCCTGGAAGCGCAACTGTTTGGCGTGACGAAAAAGAGCGACAAGTACCCGTTCAAGGTACTGGCCGACATCACCATCGTGCCGGCTGAACTGGTCACCCCGGGCGTGGCCGACACGTCGATGGAATGGATCGACAAGAGCCTGACGCCGGACGTACTGAAAAGCGACCAGATCAAGGTGTTCCCGAACTGATTATTCGGTGTTGTGTGTGCAGGGACATTCCCGGCGAGAGATCGCCGGGTTTTTTTTGTCATGCTCCACGAATGCTGAGACAGACCCCGCGCTTAAGAAGGATCTCAAGGCCCGGTATGAGGTGGCGTCCAAATGGGGACCGGGCGGGGCAATTCGTTCAGGCAACTGCGGCGAACTACTTGCAGGGTTTAGGTGCCAGCCAAGTGAAGTCGATTGCCGACACATTGGGCAGCGAGGTTGCCCGGACGGCATTGCAGGGTCTGGTTGGTTGTGCTGGGGCTGCCGGAAAGGGAGGCGCTTGCGGAGTTGGCGCTATGGATGCTGCCGTAAGTGTGGCGCTCAACAACCTGGTTGATCGCATTACCGGGAAGGATGCTGAGAAGCTCTCCGCGGAAGACAAAGAGGCGCGCGTCAATTTGGTGACGAGTATCGTGGCTGGCCTTACTGAGGCGCTTGGCGGCGATACGTCGACGGCGAAGCTAGCTGCTCAGATCGAAACCGAAAATAACTATCTGGGCCAAAAGTCAGAGGGGAGTCGAAGTACGATGTGATTCGCAAGAGCACGACTGATGTGATGACTATTTCCGAGAATATTGGTTGGTCCGAAGCGAGAATTGGTCGCATTAAAGATCATTTGTTCTTCAAAGAGCACCAACTTGATATTGGGGCCAGAAGGTTTGACGCTGATCCGCATATCTTTAATGCATGGGATCGCCTAGCTGGTGGAGGTCACGTGCAGGCTGATATCGATTTGCTGAGGCATGAGATTTTCGAATCGAAGTTTGAAGGAATTTTTAAGACTGACTACCGAACTGCGCATGATGCTGCGGTGCGTGCCGGTCGAAATTGGACTCCGGAGTAAATAAATATGGCTTTCTATATTTTGATTGAGAAGGTTGGGGAGGACGGATTTGTTGCAAATTACCGTTTTACGGGTGATGAATCTCGTTGTGGAATTTTTGAGATTAACAAGGGGAGCGGTGAAATATTATTAATAGAGAGCATGCCTGGCGATGATAAGGCACATTGCTTCAATAGAGCTGCCATAAAGATCATGAGGGAATGGACGGAGGGGCGCCTGCCAGACCGAACCGAGTGGGCTTCATAACGAAAATTTAAAAATTGAGGTGTCAGACTCTGAGGTTTCTCCACGAATTTCTGTTTATGGTGTCAGACTGCCTTTTCCAGTCAAGCCTACCGTCCAGGGCGGTAGCCAAAGCCACCGCTCGACCATCACCCCTCAAACCACCTCGAACTTAGAAAATTTAAGGTGTCAGACTGAGCTAGCCCGGGTTTTCCGGACAGTTTGGTTAAGGCACTGCGGCCTCGGCCTGAGCACGGGTTCGATAGCCTAGCCGCTGATGGATTTGCCGGCGGTTGTAGAAGACCTCGATGTAGTTGAAGGTCGCCAGCCGCGCGTGCTCCCAGCCATGAAAGACTTGGTGATGCCTTAAATCGTTCTTGAGGTTGCTAAAGAAGCTCTCTGCCACGAATTGGAGGCTGCGTTGCAACGAAAAGTTATGCCGCGAAATCGAGGGCGGCCGTCTAGAATGCCGTCTGACACCTTAAGCGGGACTTTCGTGTCAACCGAAGCATTTGGGGTTCAAATTCAGCATCAGATCAAGAATCTATGTCCCGGAACTCTAATTGAGAATTTCCTGATTAAGGATCGATGAATGTTTGAAGGTTTTGTCTCCGCGTATCTGTCTGACCAACTGTTAAGTTGGGAGGCAGGAGATTCCCAATTTCCCACCATAAAAGAATTTCTCAAGAATTTTGGTGGCTGTAGTTTTAATAACGGAATTTATAGGATCTTTTCTGCATCTTCAGTCGATAACTGGAATGCTGTGGTTTCTCGTACATTTCCAAAATTTAATACACACATAAGTTGCTTTGGTGTGGATTGGTTAGGAAGAATATTCGCAGTTGATGATCGTAGAGTAGAGAACGGAGCGCCTGGTGTTGTAATGTTTGAGCCAGGAACTGGGGATGCTTTGGAAGTGCCATGTAATATTTTGACCTTTCACGAAGAGGAATTGATTGAGTGCCGTGAAGAGGCGTTGGCGGAGAGTTTTTATTTGCAGTGGATTACGTGCGGGGGAGCGACGCCACTGATTGATCAGTGCGTTGGCTACAAGAATCCACTTTTTTTGGGTGGTTTGGATGTGGTTGATAATTTGGAGATATCTGATTTGGATATTTATTGGGAGATATTTTCAAGACTAATTTTGCAGTCCCGGGGTGTGGCCGTTGGGTCGAAGATCGGGAATGTTTCAATTGGTTCGTAGAATTTAGTGCAGTTCGAAATTAAAGGTATCAGATTGCACGCTCCCCCCGACCCAAAACTAAAGTGTCAGATTGGGTTTGCCCAGTCTGACGCCTTAAAATGAAGTGCAAACGACCAGAAACGTCTCACTTTGCAATTTCAAGCACGCTAGTTTTTCACGCCAGTTTTGAATATGAAGATCAAGCGCTTCGCGCAATCTGGTCGCTTGGATCTCTTGGACAAAAATATGATAGTTCATTCCCACATGCGTATCGTCGGCAGGTGCGGGATCAGGCCAAGGCACGGCATTGGGAATCGGGAAGCAGTGATCCTAACCCAGTCTTTAGTACCGATCTAAATTGGAAGAAAATTCGGCGTTAACTATGCTTCTTGATATGGATAAAACTCATTGAGGTGCTTGGTGATATTGAGAAAATTCAATTGGCATGAGTGTTATCTAAACTTTGACGTTGATAATGGTGAGGTAATAGAGATTGCGTCCGAATTGTCCGATATGAAGGTGGTTGGCGAGGGCGCTTTTGTTGGGGGAAGTTTTGTCGCAATGTATGTTGAGAATGACGGTATTTTTCTGTGGATTTCTGGGAAATATTTTGATTTAGAGGATCCTAGTTTTCGTTTTAAATATAAGAATCTTGACGGGGGGATGACGAACTTTAGTGTCTTTGATTCTAAGGGTGGTGCTGAAATTTTATACAAATCATGGTGGGTAGATTATCTGGATGTCTCTCCGGGGGAGGGGGTGGTAGAGAATTTTGAGGAGGATTTTTGTGCCCATGTTGCATATGTTCTAAGTGATAATGAGATTTTTGGTTATTATAAGAATAGATACTGAAAATAAAATATATGTAGTCTCATGCGGCGTTTTTTTTGCCGTGAATTATTTAAAATTACTGGCTGTAGTTTGGGGCAAATATGGCTATGACGCTGGAATATTGCCATCCTGTGAACCCATCTAAGTAGTGACATAAATAGTCGCAGGTTCTCGCACTCACCCTCCCATGGAGCAATTCTGCTCCACGCATTAATGTGCACTAGCACATTAAGTCCCGAATATTGAAATAATGGCCTGTCAATCCGGCTGCGCCATTTCAGTAGGATGTGCCATATAGACCCTCATCGTTCTCATTGTCGTGATGAAACCAGGTTAACGTGCCGGACTGGTTCTCTGATAGATTGAGATGGCTATGGCGTCAAGGCTCCTACGGGTGATAGTTGCCCCATGCTGTTATCACAGTGTGGAGCATGCCTATTGCCTCAAGACCAACCATGTGCATTTACTTTTAACACCGGGTGATGATGTGGCTGCGGTAGGCCGCTTGATGAAAGAGGTCACCAGGCGCGCGACGAGACGATGAAACGAGCGTTCCGGGGGGCTGGATCGCTGTGGGAGTTTCGCTTCAGTCGAGTCCCGTGCAGAGTGATGCCTACTTGCTCGCTTGTTGCCGCTATATTGAGCAGAACCCTGTGAGGGCAAGCATGGCGGAGAAGCCTGAGGACTATCGATGGTCCAGCTATCGCGGCCGTATGGGCTTGTCGATCGATCGCATTCTGGATCTATATGCTGTTTATCTGGGCCTTGGGAGTTCAACAGTTGCGCGCCGGGCGGCTTATGTGCAGTATATAGAATAGGCAATGCTAGAAGCTGACTTGGCTGTCATACGAATGATGGTTCGAAGCAATCATCCAACGGCTAAGCCGGAATTCGTGATGGAATTGGAGGCTGCATCGCAACGAAACGTTGTGCCGGGAAATCGAGGGCGACCGTCTAAAACGTAGTCTGAAACCTTAAACAGTTCGGGGAATAAGTATGATTTTAAAAACGGTTGGTGACGTTAGTCGGTACACCATAAAATTATCTTACTCATTTCCGAGCATTCTTGCTGAGATGGCTGTTGTGCCCGATGTGGGTGGTATATCGGATGATGTAATATCAATTTTGGATTTGCCCCCAAAATACGTTTCTATTGCTCGAGAATTTCGTCTTGCCGGGGTCTCGATTGGTTTTTTTTCTCTGTGGCCGTCTGCTATAAATGAGCCGCTGGGTCAAAGCATGATGAAAGAGAATTCGGGTGAGTCTTTAATAAAAAAACTTAAAGGTACACATCTCGTCGCAGTGGGAAGGTATGAGGCTAATCTAATCTGTGTTGCGCCATCTGGGAGTAGTAACTCAGATCATGTTTACCATCTCAATACGATGGCATCGTCGAATTGGGAGTTGACATCAATAGCTAAGGACTTTGAAATTTTCTTGGCATTGGCTGCAAATGTACGGCAAGCATCTGATGATGTTGATCGCGGTATCAAGGGGGGGCTCGAAGCTGCGGAACGATTTTGTCAATTTCTAGGCTGCACTGCTGAGCAAACTAAATTTTGGAAAGAACGTACGATTGAGATGATGTAGGGGTTTAAGGAGGTAAAAGGCACAGGATTTGAATTCAAGATGTCAGACTGAGCTAGCCCGGGTTTGAGGTCAGGGGACCGAGCGTTAAATAAGAATTTTCGAGAATGGGCTAAATGAAGAACGTTATGACCTATTTGTGGAGAGTTTCCGATGATTATCCTCAAGCTCTCATAGGGGAATATGTTAGTGCTGAGGGTTTGGATAGGTTTTCTTTGAGGAGAGGGGAGCGGCTGCCGGATCAGCATGCAATGCCTGTAGTTCGGTTCAGTGTTTCTGGAAATTTGTTGCATGAATTTTCATGCCTACCAAACAGTGCAATGTTGCCATTGGTGGGTAGAGACTTTGCTGATTTTTTGATTGAAAACGCACCCGATGATATTCAGTTAATAGAAGCTAGGATTCAGGCGGAAGATGGGGGTGTTGATGGATTTTATTTCGTTAACATAATTTCGTCTGTTACCGCTATAGATAAAAATGAATCAATTTTCACACTTGTTCCTGGAACCGATAGGATTATGGGGTTCAAGAAATTACGATATTATGAGGATTGTCTAGGAGGGCACATGTTAGCCAGAGACTCTGAATATATGGCACATCTGTTAGTTTCTAATGAGCTCGCTGAAAAGATGAAGCAGCGCAATTTTTCGGGTGTGGGGTTGTACCTTCCTTCCGAGATTTGGATTTAAGGTGTCGATTCAAGCTAAGTGAGAACGTGGTGATCCTTTAAGGCCGCCGCCGCAGTAGCCTCAATCGTCGAAATTTCTCTCATCCCCTTTTCCCAATTTAAGGTGTCAGACTGCAATTTTCGGCCGATCTAGCTATGAGGCCAAAACCCATCCAAGCTGCCTTTCCGTATAAAAATAGTCTGAAACCGTAAATCCTAACGACCCGAAACGTCCCCCATCACAACTTCAGGCACCCCAAATTTTCACGCCACTTCGGTACATGAAGATCAAGCGCCTCGCGCAATCTGGTCGCTTGAGTCTCTTCGACCAAAATATGATCGTTCATTCCCACATGCGTATCGTCGGCAGGTGCGGGATCAGGCCAAGGCACGGCATTGGGAACCGGGAAGCAACGATCATGAATGAGGCAGCTTGTGCGGACATATCGCCAGACCTTGTCTCGGAGAAACCATTGGTCGATCGTGCTGGTTGCCACGGCCGGCGGCGTATACGTCTTCAACAGCGGTTCTATCTTGGGTAGCGCGCCAGCGATTCCGCCCCACATCCCGGCAAGCATCAGATCCGTATGCGTCCACCAATCTCTCATGACGTGGAACCAGCGATCCGATGCAATCCATGCCTCTACAGCGGATCGTTCACGCTGGTTCACAACCGAGTCGGCGTCGCGCACCACGAATCGTCCCACGTGTGGATCGTCAGCCACCTTGAAGCGCCAGGTGAGTCGCTGGCGGGTGTTTTGGCCAGCGGTTTCCATTCGTACGTCGGCACCCAGGGTTGCCAGGGTTTCGCGCACGGCAACGGGAACCGTATCGTCTAGGTAAAAGCGAACTTGCCAGCCTGGATAAAATTGGGCCGCTGCCAATGTGTTGTCGATTGCCCCGCGCAAGTAACTCTGGCCTGAGCCCCAAAGCGAAAATGACAGGACGGAATGCTGTGCTTTGCCGGTAGCACGAAGCCAGGCGGACGGGCTTTCTGCTGGCAGCTTCCAATTTGACGGGGCCTCGGCCTGGGCCTCATCCTTCAAGGTCAAGGCTTGCGTCCCAGCTTGTGCGGCGTCTTCGAATCGCCCCTGGGCACGACGTACGTTGCATAGTGCGTCCCAGGCAACGGCATTGTCCGGTTGAATCGCGATCAGTTCCGTCAGTCGATCAGCCGCGAGTTCATGGCGCTTCGTTTTAGTGAGGCAGACCGCTAGATTCAGCAGCAATTGCGGATCTTTCGGATAACCCGCGCGAGCGCCTTCCAGGATGCGTGCTGCGGCTTCAAAGTCCTCTGCATTAAAGAGATAAAACGCAAACTGAAGAATGATCCCTAAAGGCTTTTGGGCGCCGTGCCGGTTCAAGTCCGCCAATACAATGTTAATTGCGCTTTGTGCGTCGCCCCGTACCCAGCTTTTGTGAGCCAGGCCGTTCCAGCCAGCGGGAAGGGCGCTACCTTTGTCAAACTTGGCCATGGCTGCGTAGCTCTCGGCGCACCATGCGCCTCTGGTTTTGGGGCCTCTTTATATCATGCAGCCTGCCGCACTTGCGGCGCTGAAAATCAGGGGAAAGCCGGGCTGGAATTAAATGCGGCCAGACGACATATTCCGGATGCGGCAACTGTCAGGGCGGTGGCCAAAGCCACCGCCCGATCATTACCCCTCAAACCATTTCAAACCGCACATCCACGTTATCCCGTATCGCACGTGAATACGGACACAGCTGATGCGCACCCTCCACCAACAGCCGTTTCTGCTCCTCTTCCAACCCGGGCAGCGACACGGCCAACACCACCCCCAACGCAAAATTCTTCCCGTTGTCGACCTTGCCCAGCGACACACGGGCGTCGATCGCCACGTCCTTTGGCACCGCAATCCCGTGCGCGGCACCCGCGCGTTTCATGGCCCCCATGAAGCAGGCGGAATAGCCCACGGCGAACAATTGTTCAGGATTGGTGCCCGGCTTGCCGGACCCGGGGGGACTCAGCAGTACGTCCAGCGCGCCATCGCTGCTGCGGCCGGTGCCGTCGCGGCCGCTGGTGGTGTGGGTGTGGGCGGTGTACAGGACTTCTTCCAATTGCTTGGCCATGATGGCTCCAGGTTGTGTCGCGGCGGGGCCGCAGGATGGATTTGGAGCCTGCATTGCATCAACGGGCTGTATCGACAATGTGTCGGCGGGGCTCGGGGTTGGCATGAATGTGTGTCGCCGGGGGCAGCCGGATACGCTGGGATACACGCCGTTCAGGCGTGGTTTCGGCGATTCCCTTGCGCACTATTATTCAACCTAGGGGGCAAGCCGACGCCGTGTCAACCTGCGCCGCAATCGGGTATGTTCCGCCCTGAACGGCTTTCAGCCACACGCTATTCACTACGAGAGAACATCATGGGCCGTCTTGCCATCCTGGGCGCCTTGCACGAAGAGATCGCCGACCTGTTGGCCGCGATGGACCCGGGCGCAACCATCCACCGTATCGCCATGCGCGATTTTCATGTGGGCACGCTTTGGGGCACACCCTGCGTGATCGCGCTAAGCCGTATCGGCAAGGTCGCCGCCGCCGCGACGGCCTCTATCGTCATTCAGGAATTCCAGGTGTCTCGTGTGCTGTTCACCGGGCTGGCAGGCGGTTTGCATGCTGACGTGGATGTGGGCGACGTGGTCGTTGCCAGTAGCTTGATGCAACACGACATGGACGCGCGGCCATTGTTCGATCAGCACGAGATTCCCTTGCTGGGCCGCGTGTGTTTTGACGCAGATGCGGGACTCAGTGCGTTGTTGCACGACGGCGCAGAGCAGTTCATTCGGGCAAGCGGCGAGCCCTCCGCCAACGGTAGAACCACGCTTGCCGCACCGAAAGTGCATCGTGGGCTGATTGCCACGGGGGATGTCTTCGTCAGCCATAACGACGAGGCCCAGGCGCTACGCAAGCGCTTGCCCGATGCGCTGTGCGTGGAAATGGAAGGCGCGGCAATGGCGCAGGTCTGCTATGAATTCGGTATTCCGTTCGCCGTGATGCGCGTGATATCGGATCGCGCCGATCATGCCGCGAAGATGGACTTCACGGCGTTTTTGCAGAACGTGGCGCGGGTATACACCGCAGGCATTCTGGAACCGTTGCTGAAATCGGGTGTGTTGTCAGGCAAGTAGCAACGCGCCCAGCCCGTCAGGCCGGGATGCGGATTTCCACCGACAAGCCGCCGCCGTCGCGGTTGCTCAATATCAGCGTGGCGCCCAGCACGTCGGCCAGTTGATGCGCAATGGCCAAACCCAGCCCGGTGCCGCCGGTGTCGCGGTTGCGTGAACTCTCCACGCGGTAGAACGGTTGCAGCACGGCGGCCAGTTCTGGTTCGGGGATGCCCGGGCCGCGATCCAGTACGAAGATGGACAGGGGTTTGCCGGGATGTGCGGCGACGCGCACCTCGGCCGCGCCTGCGAACTTCAGCGCGTTGTCGATCAAGTTGCCCAGGATCCGCCGCAGCGCGTGCGGGCGGGTCAGCATCGGGCCGGCGCGATCGCCCGACAGGCTGACCTGCTTGCCGGTGTCTTGGTAGTCGTACACCAGGCTTTCCAAAAAGGCGTTCAGGTCCACGCGCACGGGGGGCTCGACTCTGCCGTGTGCGCTGCGGGCGTAGTCGATGCCTTCGCGCACCAGCCGCTCGACTTCATTCAGGTCGTTCGTCAGTTTGTCGCGGTCGATGGAGTCTTCCATGAATTCCGTGCGCAGCTTCATGCGGGTGATCGGCGTTTGCAGATCGTGCGAGATGGCGCCCAGCATCTGCATGCGCTCAGCAACATGCGTGGCGATGCGTTCCTGCATGGCGTTGAACGCGGCGACGGCGTGCGCGACTTCCGTCGGCCCGCGTTCGTCCAAGGCGGGGCTGTGGGTGTTTGGGTCCAGCGCTTCGGCGGCCCGCGCCAGCCGCGTCAGCGGGCGGACGGCCAACCGCACGGCCAGCCACGCGCAGCCGATCAGCAGCACCAATTGCACCGCCAGCACGATCAACAGCCAGGGGGCCAGGCCCATCATGGAAAGGTGGATGTCCAGCGTCACCGGTTGGCCGTCGGTCAACACGACGCGCGCCTGGATATGGTGGGGGTCATTGGCCATGGCGCGGATCGTTACGTGGCGGGCAGGCCCCAACGCCGCTTCGATGGCCTGCGCCGCCGTGCGGGCGGCATCCAGTGTCAGGGGCTGGTCGGCGTCGCCGTCGCCAAGCAGGTATTCGCGGTTGCCGCTGGACAGGCGCGGCAGCCAGGCGGCGCGTTCGTTCGCCGGCAGACGGTCAAGGATGTCCATGGCGATGGCGACGTCGCGTCCCAGGTCGCCCAGCATCATGGATTTGGTGGCGGCGTAGCGTTCGTAGAAGAGCGAGGCGAACGACAGGGCATAGGCCAGAAGCAGGCCCGTCAGGAAGATCAGGAATAGCCGGGCGACCAGCGTGCCGGGCCAGGCGAAGCGGCGCGGGGCGGCGGTGGTCACGGGTTGGATTCCGAGACATCGACGGCAGCGGCGAACACGTAGCCTTCGCTGCGCACGGTCTTGATGTATTGGGGCTCGCGGGCGTCTTCACGCAGGCGCTGTCGCAGGCGGCTGACCAGCAGGTCGATGGAACGGCCGAAGAAGTCGGCGTCGCGGCCTTGTGTCAGATTCAGCAGCTGATCACGGTTCAGCACGCGCTGCGGATGGTCCAGGAAGACGCGCAGCAAGCGGTATTCGGCGCCGCTCAGCGACACGATGGTGCCGTCCGCGTCCAGCAGGTGGCGCGACGTCGTATCCAGCCGCCAATCGCCGAACGCGATCTCGCGGCCAGGTTCCGTCACCTGGAAGTTTGGCGGCAGCATGCGCGTGCGGCGCAGGATGGCCTTGATGCGGGCCAGCAGTTCGCGCGCCACGAAAGGCTTGACCAGATAGTCGTCGGCACCCATCTCCAGGCCAATCACACGGTCCATGTCGTCGCTGCGAGCGGTCAACATCAGGATGGGGATGCGGCGGTGCTTGCCGCTGCGCAGCTCGCGGCACAGCACCAGGCCATCGTCGCCGGGCATCATGATGTCCAGCACGATCAGGTCGACGGACAGGCCTTCCAGCAGGGATCGCATTTGCCGGCCGTCGGCGGCCAGCGTGACGGTCATGCCGTTCTTTTTCAGGAAGTTGCCGGCAAGTTCGCGAATCTCTCGGTCGTCGTCGACGATCATGACGTGATCAATGTGATCCATCTGCGGATGCCTTTGTGGGATGGGAGGGCGTGTCGTTCATGATACCGGGGGCAGGGGATCGCGGCGCGGACGGGTGTTGGCGATCAATTGGCACTGGAAAGGCTTGGCGGCTTCCGCGCTTAAGCCGCCGAACAACAGCAACAGCACGGCTAGAAGGCGTTTCATCGGAGGGCTCCGAAAGACGAGGGATGACCGGTTTATAGCGCCGAGGCAGCCGTGATGTGTGTCGTACTGTATACGCCAGGGCGGTGGATACATAAGCAGGGAAATTCGCACCAAACCGGCACAAGCCGGATACGTGCCACGGGTGCAATGGGGCCTCTTTCCAAAGGACACCCATGGACCTGATCAACACCCCCATCGCCCTGCTGGCCGGCATGCTGACCATTGCATCGCCGTGTGTGCTGCCCCTGCTGCCGGTCCTGCTTGGCACGTCGCTGGAACGGGCGGATCGGTTGCGTCCCCTGTTCGTCGTATCGGGTTTCGTGCTGGCGTTCGCGGGGCTGGGCATCGCGCTAAGCCTGCTGTCCAACCTGAACGCGACGGTGCATGAGGCCGTGCGATCCGCCTCGATCGGACTGCTGGCGCTGTTCGGCCTGGTGCGCATCTGGCCGCAGCCCTATGACCGCTTGATTGCCCGGTTTGGCGGGCCGCTACAGCAGTTGGCGTTCGGCGCCGGCGGCTCGGGTAGTGGCAATGCGGGCGGCTTCCTGCTGGGCCTGTCGCTGGGCGCCGTCTGGACACCCTGCGCGGGGCCCGTGCTGGCATCCATCCTGATCTTGGCCGCCAAGGCGCAGAACCTGACCCAATCCAGCACCTTGCTGCTGGTGTTCGCCATCGGCGCGGGCATTCCCATGCTGGCGATCGCCTATGGCGGGCAAGCCATTGCCGCCAGGGTGCGCGGGCTGTCCCGCTACACGCACCGCTTGCAACAGGGCTTTGGCGTGTTGCTGATCCTGACCGCGGCCGCCATCTATTTCCAGTACGACATCCTGGCTTACGCCTGGATCAGCAATCTGTTCAGTTGACCTTCCCCACTGCCATCCAAGGAGTACGACCATGCTTGCCTCATTCAAGAAGATCGCGCTGGGCGCGTTGCTTGCCACGTCACTGGCCGCCTCCGTGGCGCCCGGTGTTGCACGGGCCGCCTCGGGCCCGGTTCCCGCGCCGGAATTCACCGGCATCGAAAACTGGCTGAACAGCCCGCCGCTGACCCTGGCGTCGCAACGCGGCAAGGTCGTGCTGGTCGATTTCTGGACCTACACGTGCATCAACTGCATCCGCACGCTGCCCTACGTCACCAGCTGGAATCAGAAGTACAAGGATCAGGGGCTGGTCGTGGTGGGTGTGCATACGCCGGAGTTTCCATTTGAACGCTCGACGCCCAACGTCCAGAAGGCGCTGGAGCGTTTCGGGATCACGTATCCCGTGGCGCAGGACAACCGCTACGCCACCTGGGACGCCTACCGCAACCAGTATTGGCCGGCGTTCTACCTGATCGACAAGCAGGGCCAGATTGTCTATCGCCATTTCGGCGAGGGCAATTACGCCGAGACGGAAGCGGAAATCCAACGCCTGTTGGCGCAGCCCGGCTAGGGCAGAGGGGTGCCCGCCATCTGCTCCGCGCACCAGTCCCGGATCTTTTCCAAGGCGGGCGGCGGCGTCTTGCCATCGAGCGTGACGAACATGAACTCCGAACTGAGCAAGAGCGGCGGCGACAGGTGCAGTTGCACCAGTTCGCCCTGTTCCAGCAGCGTGCGCGCCACTTGCAGCACGCCGAAGAAAATGGCGTCGGTGTTGCGCACCACTTCCACCAGGGCGTTCACGTCGTTCGACTGGTATTGGATCGCATTGTAGAAGTGGGTGCGATTGCCGAAGTACTCGTTCAGGCGGTGGATGACATCGTTGCTCATGGCGCGTCCGCTGGCGGCCAGCGGATACTTGCGCAGCTCCGCAAAACTGAGCGCGTGCAGATGCTCCAGTGGATGCCCCGCCCGGCAGACAAAGCCCAGTGGGGTGCGCGGGAACAGGTCCAGCGTCAGGTCGTCATCAGGGGGCACTTGTGTGCGGTGCAGGATCAGCGCGTCGACCGCGCCTTCGCGCAGTTCCTGTAGTTGCGTGTCGGCGGTGCCGCCACTTAGCTGCACCTTGATGGCGGGATAGCGCTGCATCATGTGCTGTAGCAAATGCACGGACAGCATGGCGGTCGGGGCGGGGCCCAGCCCCAGGCGCAGCGTGCCCGCTTCGACGTTGGCCAGGATGTTGGCACTGCGCCGCAACTCCGCCAGTTCAACGCGCACCCGGCGCGCGCGGGCCAGTGCCAATTCTCCCAACGCGGTCAGCGTCTTTGTTTTACCGCGCAATAGCAACGGGCCACCCAGTTCTTCTTCCAATGCCTGGATGCTGCGGCTAAGCGCCGGTTGCGTCAGGTGCAGCTTATCGGCGGCACGGCTGAATGATTGGGTTTCCACGACCGCAAGGAAATGGTCCAGCTGTTGTAGGTTCATGCGGTCCGCCAGAATTATTCATTTTGATTATGGAAGGTAAGCCGATTATGCATTGGACGGCAATTAGTGGCGCTCCTAAGATCGCTGCTCATTCGTCGCCTTTCAACATCCGCCATCCAGTGAGCCGCCATGGTCCCGACGCTATCCCCCCGCTTTTCCGTCCCGGCCGTTTGGAACCGCCGCGCGCGCGGTTTGCTGTGTCGTTTGCTGGCGGCGGCCGGGCTTGCCGCGGCCATGGGCGCCCCGGTGTTGGCGCAAGAGCGGTTTCCCGCCAAGCCGGTGTCCGTGGTGGTGCCGGTATCGGCGGGCGGCGCGGCGGATGCGCTGGCGCGTGCCTGGGCCAGCTACGTCTCCAAGGCGATAGGTGGCACCGTCATCGTCGAGAACAAGCCCGGCGCCAACGGCAGCATTGCCGCCGCCTTTGTGGCCAAGCAGCCGGCGGATGGCTATTCGCTACTGTTCGGCAGCACGTCGAACATGTCCTTGAATCCGTTCTCGTACAAGACGCTGGCCTACAACCCGGTGCGCGACTTTGACCCGGTGACGATGATTGCGGGCACGTCGCAAGTGCTGGTGACCAATCCGGCCAGCGGCATCAAGAGCGTCGACGATCTGGTCCGCGTGGCCAAGAGCAAGCCCGGCGTCCTGAACTACGGATCGGCCGGGATGGGCAATTCAACGCACTTGAACGTGGCCTTCCTGGCGCAGCATTTCGGTATTGAGATGTCGCATGTGCCATACAAAGGCGCGGCGCCCGCGATGATGGACCTGGTGGGCGGCCAAATTGATTTGACGGCGGATGCGCTGTCGGGCGCGATTCCGCAAATCAAGACGGGCAAGGCGATTCCGCTGGTGGTGTTTGGCAGCAAGCGTGTGGCCGAGATGCCCGACGTGCCCACGATCTTCGAGGTGGGTGCCACGGAATTTCCCAGCGACGGTTGGTATGGGTTGATGGCGCCCAAGGGCACGCCGGCTGGCGTGCTGGCCCGGCTGACCGAGGCCACGAAACAATTCTGGGCCGACCCTGAGGCGCGGGCGCAGATGGCGCAGATCTACATGCTGCCGCCCGCCGAGTTCGGTGGGCAGGCCGTGGCGCAAGCCATGACGCGCGAGGCCGCGACGTGGGGGCCCATCATCCAGCGTCTGGGCATCCGGAACGATTGATCCCTTCTTCTGCGCGGCATGCTCCGCATCGAGCCTTTCCCATGACCGACCTGTCTTCCCTGCCGATCTCCCCGGCCATTGCCCAGCCCGCGGTTCACCTGCCGCGCAGCGAGGATTTCTTGCTGTGGCCGCCGTGCCTGCAATCCTATGGCTACCGCATCGTGGATCAGCTCTTCGCGACGCGCACGGTGGCGCGCGGCGCCAACGTGCGGGAATTGCCGCGTGGCCCGGCGTTGCGCGTGCAGTATCTGTCCGATGGCGTGAACCGCGAATTGCCCGAGTTCATGGACCGCAACAACGTGGCGGGATTGCTGGTGATGCGCCAGGGGCAGGTAGTGCTGGAGCGTTACGGTTTGGGGCTGCAACCGCATGACCGCTGGTCCACGATGTCCACCATCAAATCGATCACGGCATTGTTGGTGGGGGCGGCGCTGCAAGACGGCGCCATTCGCAGCATTGATGATCCCGTCACGCACTATCTGCCCGCGATGCAGGGCTGCGCCTACGAGCAGGTGACGGTGCGCCATTTGATGACGATGTCCTCGGGCATGGAATGGACCGAGGACTACACGGACAAGCTGTCGGACGTGAACCGCTACAGCAAGTCGCTGGCGGACAAGGTGCCGGGTGGCGTCCTGGCGCTGCTGCGCGCTTGCCGGCGGCTGCATGCTCCGGGCACCGTGTGGCACTACAACACCGGCGACACCTATCTGCTGGGCGCGCTGATATCGGCGGCCACCGGCAGCACGTTGGCGGACTATCTGTCACGCAAGATCTGGCAGCCGTACGGCATGGAGTTCGATGCGTTCTACACGCTGGAATCCGAGAACGGCCAAGAAATCGGCGGCAGCCGGGCGGGGATGACGCTGCGGGATCTGGGGCGGCTGGCACAGTTTGTTTTGGATGATGGCGTGATCGATGGCCAGCGGGTCTTGCCCGAAGGCTGGATCGATCAGGCAAGTTCCGTGGCGCACGGGGTGCCTGAATCGTTCCATTCCGCCAGCCGCCAGGCGCTCGGGTTGACGGCGTATGGCTATAGCTGGTGGTTGCGCGAAGACGGCGCGATGATGGCCATGGGCCATTCGGGTCAGCGCATCTATATCGACCGCCAGCGTGCACTCGCGGTCGTGCAATTGGCCGCGTATCCCGAGCCACGCTATGTCAGCGCGAATGAACCTGACCGTGATGCGGAATTGAACGGTTTGATCGCGGCGATTCGAGACGCGGCCTAAGCAGGTTTTCCTAGCGTCCCGTATCCGGGTAGTTTGGCCCGGCGTCGTGGAAGCCGCCGCTGCTGTAGGGGTTGGTCGCGCCAGGGTGGGGCGGGCCGCCATTGCCGGGCGCACAGCCGCTAAGCAGTAGGGCGGTTGCCAGCAGGGTGATCAGGTGCATCAGCGGGGATTTCATGGGGGTCTCCTGCGGCTGCCGCTCGGCAGGCGCGTGGCGTGCAGCGTATACGGAAGATTACAGGGCGGCGTCCTAGATATCCAGTTCCAGTGTGCCGCAACCGCGAGAGACGCAAACCATCATGCTGCGGTTGCTGGCGCGTTCTTCGTCGCTCAGCACATAGTCGCGGTGGTCTACCTGGCCGGATAGCACGCCTGCTTCGCAGCTGCGGCACAGTCCTTCACGGCAGGCGTGCGGCCACGCGATGCCCGCTGCTTCCAGGACTTCAAGCACCGATTTTTCCTCTGGGACGTCATAGCGTCCGCCGCTTCTGGCCAGCACCAAGGTAAAGCCCGCATCGGTCTGCCCTGCTTTCGCCGTAGCGGGGGGCGCGGAGAAGCGTTCAACATGTAGATGCGCGGCAGGCAGGTGACGGCGTTCGCATGCCGACGCCACGGCATCCATCAAGGGGGCGGGACCGCAGCAATAGACATGCGAGGCCGGTTGCAAGGTTTCTGCCAGATGCGTGTCCAGATCACAGCGCGTACCGCCTTGTTCGTCGTCGAAATGCAGGCGGACGCGGTTTCCGTAGGGGGAAAGCTCATGGAGGTAGGCGGCATGGCCGCGGCTGCGCGCGCAATACAGCAGATGCCACGTCTCCTGCCGTTGTTCGCAGGCCAGGATCATGCCGAGGATAGGCGTGATGCCGATGCCGCCCGCAATAAAGCAATGCGAAGCCGCTTCCGCGTGCAGGCCAAAAAGCTGGCGCGGGTCGCCAACGTTCAGCAGATCGCCTTCGCGCAGCATGTCGTGGACGTGGCGGGATCCTCCGCGGGACTCAGCGGCCAGGCCGATGCCCAGCCGGTACACGTCGCGCTTGGCCGGGTCGCCACACAATGAATACTGGCGGATCAGGCCGTTGCCCAGTTCCACGTCGACATGGGCGCCCGCCGCGTAGGCGGGCAAGTCGGCGCCGTCAGGGCTGCGCAACAGCACACCCCGTACCCCTTCCGCCTCGCGGATGATCCGGCTGATGATCAGCGGCCGCATGTCAGGCGACTTCCCGGGAGGGGGTGATCGGAATGATGGCGGATGTTTGCTGCTGCTCTTCCTCTAGTCGGCGGGACACGACCCATCGGAACTGCGACAGCGCGGCGTCGATGGACAGCGGCACCATCTTGAAATCCGGTGCCAGCGACAAGGACCGTTGTTGCGCCGTGATGATGTCGCGGTCTTCGTCGAAGGCGGCGACCACGCTTTGGTGGATGGATGCCGTGACTTCGGGCCGGTCGATCGCAAAATTGTGCGGATGCGCGAAGAAATAATGGGTCGATGTCTCGGTTTCCGGCGTCAAGGCCTGGCAGCCCCGGAATTCGGCGGCATCCACACGCTGGCCGTCCTGTGCGCCGGTGCCGGTGGGCGCCATGCCGGAATCCATCAGCAAGATGCCGGGGAGGGTGAAGTTGTAGATGTTCCAGCGGTCCACGCGGCCCGGCCATTGCTTGACCTTGGTGGCAAAGGCGGGGGCTGCCGTGTCGATGGTCCAACGTGTGATGCGCACGCCGTCGGCCAGCCGTTCCACCTTTGGGGACACCGCGGCGTAGTCCTCGCTGCCGCCAAGCGTCGTGGGGTGCACAAACGGAAGATGCGAGAAGTCCAGCAGGTTGTCGGCAATCAGCAGATAGTTGACGTCGTAGTGGATATAACCGTCCTGGCTACGCCAGTCGGGATGATCCAGCCATTGCGTGTCGGGGATCAGCGCCGTGTCGGCGCGTTCCGGGTCGCCCATCCAGATCCAGATCCAGCGGTGGCGTTCCACCACGGGGAATTTCCGCACGCGAGCCTGCGGAGGGATGCGAGGTTGCGCGGGCGCTTCCACACAGGCGCCCGTCGCGTCGAATTTCAAGCCGTGATACAGACAGCGCACGCAGTCGCCTTCGCGCCGACCGACCGACAGCGGTGCTCCGCGATGGCAGCACCGGTCTTCCAGCGCCACCAACTGGCCGTTGCTGTCGCGATACATCAATATGGGGGTTCCGATGATGGTGCGCGAGAACAGGCCGTCCCCGCTGACTTCCTTGTCCCAGGCGGCCACATACCAGGTGTTTTTGATGAACATGGATCTGCTCCTATTGCACGTAGTGCCACGCACCGTTCTTGATCTGGACCATGACGGCGGCACGCGCGTCATAGCCGACGTGATCGGTGGGCGACATGGTGGATATTCCCTGCGACGTCACAACATCGCTTGTGCCTTCCAGCGCATCGCGCACGGCTGATCTGAAATCAGCGGTGCCGGGCTTGTTGGCGTTCAATGCGGACTTCAATGCGTGTTGCAGCACGATGCTGGCATCCCAGGCATTGGCGGCGAACACCGACATGGAATCCTTGCCGTAGGCGCTTTCGTAGCGCTGTGTCAGGTCAGTGGCGACGGTGCGGATCGGATTGGCTGCATCCAGCTGGCTGGCGACCACCACGGGGCCGACGGCAAACAGCGCGCCTTCGGCATCCTTGCCGGCGATGCGCAGGAACTCGCGGTTGGCGATGCCATAGGTTTGATAGATGCCGCTACGGTAGCCGCGTTCGCGCAGCGATTTCTGAGGCAGCGCGCCCGGCGTTCCGGACGCCGCCACCAGCACGGCATCGGGGCGAGCGCCCAGCAGCTTCAGTGTTTGGGCCGTGACGCTGGTATCGGTCTTCACGTAGCGTTCGGTTGCCACCAGCTTGATGCCGGCCTGTTCTGCCTGCTTGCTGATTTCGGCCAGCCAGCTATCCCCATAGGCATCCGCAAAACCGATAAAGCCCAGCGTCTTGACGCCTTGCTTCTGCATGTGGGCAAGGGTGGCGGCCACCATCAGGTTCTCATTCTGGATGACCTTGAACACCCAACGCCGTTGGGAGTCCATGGGCTCAACGATCTTGACGCTGGCGGCCAGGCTTAGCAACGGCACCTGTTTTTCCAGCGCGATGGGCACCAGTGCCAACGTTGAGGGCGTGACCGATGTGCCCAGAATCACGTCCACGTTGTGTTCGTCGACCAGGCGGCGAAAGGCGCGGGCGGCTTGCGTCGTGTCGGAGGCGTCATCCAGGATGATGTAGCGGATGGCCTGGCCGGCCAGTTCGCGCGGCAGCAGGTCGATGGCGTTCTTGGCGGGTACGCCCAGCGATGCGGCGGGCCCGGTCAGCGACAGCACGACGCCGATGTTGATGTCGGCGATGGCGGGGCTACAGGAAAGCAGGGCGCAGGAAAGCAGCGCCCCGGGAATGAGGCGTATGGGGGATTTCAAGATTTGTCTCCTAGTCGGAACGCCGATCTGCGCGGCGCTTGACAGCAAGATAGGCAGACGCGGAATATGCGTCAATGTCATGGGTCTAATACTGGGAATGCACGTCATGCATAACGAGAAGTTCGACCTGAATTTGCTTGCCGTATTCGACAGCCTGCTGCGCGAACGCAGCGTGACCCGCGCGGGCGAACAACTGGGCTTGTCACAAAGCGCGATGAGCCACGCAGTGAACCGGTTGCGATCGTTCTTTGATGACCCGCTATTCGTGAAGACGGGGCAGGGCATGCTGCCGACGCCAAAATCCGAGAGCCTGGCGCCAGCGATTCTGGACCTGATGGCGACGATACGTGCGCAGGTGCTGTCCCAGGCTCAGTTCGACCCTGCGGTGGCGCGGCGCGCGTTCACGTTGTGCATGACGGACATGGGTGAACTGGTGTTCTTGCCGCCCCTGATCAAGCGGCTGCGCAAGCTGGCGCCCCATTGCACATTGCGGTCCCGGCAGGTGCCGGTGCCCCAGATTGAACCCTTGCTGGCATCTGGCGAAGTGGATCTGGTCTTGGGGTCGTTGCGGGCCGCGCCGTCTGGGCTGTTTCAGCAGCAGCTGTTCATGCACAAGTTCGTCACGCTGGTCAGCGTGAAGAACGCAGAGGTGGGCGACGCCTTGACGCTGGATCAATTCCAGCGCATGCCGCAGATCGTGGTGACATTGGCGGGGCGATCGTCCGAGGCCTATGACAGCGCAATCGAAGAGCAAGGAATCAAGCGCAACATCTATTTGTCGACGCCGCATTTCCTCGTGGTGCCTTTGCTGATCGACCAGCACCCAGACCTGATCGCGACCGTGCCGCAAGAGCTGGGCAATGTGTTTGCCGGTTACGGCTCGGTTCGCGTGCTTGAACCGCCGATGCCGCTACCGTCATTTGCGTTGCGGCAGCATTGGCATCCGCGGTTTCATCAAGATCCCGCCATTGTGTGGTTGCGGGAGTTGGTGAAGGAAACCTTCGATGCGTATCCCGTGATTCCCGACTAGCTGGCCTGGGTGCGATCGCCAGGCGCTCTGCCAGTGATCGTTTTACGCTTGGTCCACGGCTTGTCGCAGCGTTGCCGATAAGCGTTCACTGCGTCGGAACTTGCCGGCTGGAAGTACGGATGCGGATACTCCGCCTGGCGCATCGCATCGTGCAGGCGCCGGCCCCACACGCATTGGGCTTGGGCTTCGTCCCACAGGCGCACGGCTTGTTCCGGCTGACCATTGCGCCACAGCGTCAGGCCGTAGTCCGCCACGATTTCTTCGTTGCGCGGGATGTCGCGGTAGGACTCGTGCATCAGGCGCAAGCCTTCCGTGGTGTCGCCTTGCAAGGCCAGAATCCAGCCCAGGGTGCCCTGGTTGTACGGATTGGGCCCGGTGTTGCGGATGGACAGACGCGCCTGCGCCTGGGCGTCAGGCAGAAAGCTGGGAAAGTCCGCCAGGTAATAGGCAATCTCGTTGGCCAGATCGGGTTCGGTTCCGGCCGGCGCATGCCCGCGGCGGGCTTGGCGCTGTTGCAGTGTTTGGGAATCGGCCAGGGCCAGTTGCGGCATTTCCAGCAGGCGTTCCAGGTTCATGCGGTCTTGCAGCAGCTCTGTGTCTGTGCGCGTGAGCGATTCCGGAAAGCGCCACTGGCGGGCACGCAGCAGCCAGTGCCGGGCTTGATCTTGCTGGCCGGCCAGCAGTAGCAGGTGGGCCAGGTCCAGTTGCTGGCGCGGCGTGTCGGCGCACTGCATGGCGTTGATCAATGACTCCGCGCCGGCCGGGTCGTTCTGGCTGAACTTGCGGTTGATGGCGTCCAGCTCGGCGAAACACGCCCGGTTGTAAATGAGCGGTGCGTCGATTGACAGGGAAAGCGACGCTGCCGGCACGTCATGACTGAAATAGGCCGTGGCGCCTTGGCGCGTGGTGTAGCCCAGGTCCACCCATTGTTCGCCCCAGCGCTGGCGCATGGTCATGATGTAGGGCCAGGCGGGAAGGGGCCCGTTGTCGCCGCTGGAATTCAGCTGGAAAAAGTGGCCCCAGGCGCCGTCGCCAATACGGCGGATCAGCGTGAAGTCCTTTGCGGCGTGCGGCAATTGAGTCCAGACCCAGGCGGTTCGGCCCTGTGCATCGGTGACGCCATGCAGGATGCCGTCCTGGCTGGGGGTGTTCTGAATGCTGTCGTCCTTGCCGGTCACGAACAGCCGGTACGGCGTGTTGGGCGCCGGTGCGATGCTGTCGCCGTCCGTCGGCAGGACAAGCGTCAGGCTGCGGCCATGCTTGCCGACCCCGAACTGCGGCATGCCGGCGGGGGGCGATGAGGCGTGAACGGCCGATTTGTGGGGCGCGGGAGTTTCGGCGGCCTGAACGGCGGGCAGCAGCAGCCATAGGGCGGCGGCGAACACGAGCGGGGTGATCGGAGTGTGCTGCGAAGACGTCATAGGGACTGCTTGGGATGCCACGATGAAGAACGTGGCCGGATTGTGCCCGACAACGCACGCCGGGGCGAATCCGGGTGGACGGCATCTGGCGTCATGCGCCAGCCGGGGGAACGCTGACGGTGGGGCGGTTCAGCCGCCGCCGTGCTCCAGCCGGTAGAACTGCTGACTGGCGATCAGCGTGGCGCCGCAGGACGTCTTCATGCCTTCCAGCGCGGTGCGCCGATCGGAGCTGACGCCAGGCGAGCCTTCGACGATGACATGCTGGCCCGCGCATTTCGGGCACGTCACGCGGTCACCCAACCGAGCCATGGGTTGTCCGAAGATCATCACCGTGTCGTCGCCTGTGGCGACCACCCCGCCGTGCGAGGTACGGTCGCCCTTGCGTATCACCGATCGTTGCGCCATGGCTGTGGAGGGCTCCAGGAGAGTGGTAAAGAGTGCTTACAGATATGCGCCGTCCGGCGCCATTCTGGCAGTGCCGATCACGAAGCTGCCGTCGGGGGCCATGCGAACGGGGCCATCTCCACCCAGGTAGCGGCCATTGGGAGCGCGCTGCGGCGTTCCGGCAACATAGGTGCCGTCGGGGGCGCGCGTGATGGGGCCGCCGTCACCGACGTAAGTGCCATCTGGGCAGCGGCGCGGTGTGCCAATGATGAAGTGACCGTCAGGCATTTGGTGGAAGGACTTGGTCATCGCAGTTCCTTGCTGTCGGGAACAGGAATGATATCGAGGGTGCGTGATGCGCTTTGTAATAGGACGTGTCATCTTAGAACGTAAGCGCGTTACAGATATGGGATGATCGGACCTCTTTCGGGCGGTCTGACTCGCAAGCGGGACGGCCGTGAATCAGCCATTCAACAAGACCAATATGAGCAATATCGACCCATTGCTGGAACCCATTGCGGGCGATGCGCCTTGCGGCACCGACATGGTGTTCTCGGCCGAGTTCGACGCCATCCGTGAAGCCCGCCGCCACGACGATCCGCATCTGGATCAAGGCGATTGGATCATCGACATCAAAGAGGCCGATTGGCCAAAGGTGATCGGCATCTGCACCGAAGTGCTGCGGGATCGCAGCAAGGACGTGCGCGTGGCGGCTTGGCTGGCCGAGGCCTGGGCCAAGACGCGCGGTTTTGCGGGTTTGCGTGACGGCTTTCTGCTGGTGGACGGCCTGTGCCGGCGCTATTGGGACGGCCTGCATCCCGTGCCCGAGGAAGGCGATGTGCAGCAGCGCGTGGGCAATCTGGCCTGGCTGCTGTCGCGCTCCCAGCAATTGATCCGTGAATTGCCGTTGACGCAATCCGAAGGCGGTCGCTTTGGCGCGGCGCTTTGGGACAGTGCGGCGCAACTGGCCAACGCGGTCAAGCGCACGCCACAGCATGCCGCGGACCTGACGCGCGGCAAGGTCACCATGGACCAGTTCGATGCTGCGCGCCGAGACACGCCGCCGGCCTTCTATTCCGAACTGGAAGCCAATCTGCAAAGTTGCTTTGCGGCGGTCGACGTGCTGGAGGCGACGCTGAACGAACGCCTGGGTGATGAGGGCCCCGCATTTTCGCCCGTGCGCGATGCGCTCAGGGATGTCACGGCGTTGACGCATCGCTTTGCGCGCGAGGCCGGGCTGCTGGTGCGTGCCGACCTGGCGCCTCTTGTACCGGCCACGCCTGATGCGGGGACCTTGCCCGCCGCTACCCGACTGGAGCCCTCCTTGTCCGCCGACACGCCCTCCGCATCCGCCACGCCTGCCGGGCCCGCCCGTGGGCCGCTGCAAACCCGTGATCAGGCCTTGGCGCAGTTGCGTGAAGTGGCCGAATTCTTCCGCCGCACCGAACCTCATAGCCCGGTGGCCTATCTGGCCGACAAGGCTGCCAGCTGGGGTGAGATGTCGCTGCACCTGTGGCTGCGCACCGTCGTCAAGAACGGCGATGCCTTGTCGGGGCTGGAAGAGCTGCTGGGCGTACCCAAACCGCCTGATGGCAATAGCTGAGGGCGGTTAAAGGCAGGCGACCCGCTTGGCTGGCGGGGACGCCTGCGGTCGCGCCGCGCTAGCGGCTTGCCCGGAATTCGATGCGACGGTTCTTGGCGCGGCCTTCCGCCGTGGCGTTGGTCGCCACCGGTTGGTCGGGCCCCGCGCCCAGGGTTTCAAAACGGGCGGGTGGCAAGCCCTTGTCCACCAGATAGGCCCTGACGGCATCCGCGCGCGCCTGGCTTAGCGCCAGGTTGGTGCTGCGGCTGCCGGAACTGTCCGTATGGCCGATGATCTGCACTTTTTCGCTATGCAGCTTTGGGACGACATCAGCCACCAGGTCCAGCAACTCGCGTCCACGCGGCGTCAGCGTGGTGCTTCCGGTCTCGAATTCCACGACTCGATTGGTCAGCAGCTTGTCCAGCTGGCCCTGCTCGTCCTTGCTGGCCGACACGCGCAGGCCGTTGACAATCTTGTAGGTGGGATTCAGTGACGTCGCGAACGCGCTGGCGATCTGCTGTCGCGATGCCTCGTTCTGCACCTCGCCGCGCAAGCGGATCTGTGTGCCGTCGATTTCCAGCTGGCCGCGGTTGATCTGCTTCAACGGTGGGCCGATCAGCTTGCCGACGTGCTCCGACCAGTTGGGTGGCGCTACGACGCCGCCGACATCGATCTGGTCAATCACATTGCCCACGCCGTAGACCTGTTGCAGCCGCGCCAGTACATCGGCTTTGGTGGCTTCGTCTGGCACGGAGCCGCTGGCGACGACTTGGCCCGGTTGCGGGACGACGTTGGCCGGAACGACCGTTGCGCCGTCCTGGGCCGCCGCAACGCATGAAAACAGCGTTGCAATGAGAAGGAGAGAGACGCGCATGGTCAGGCTCCGGTGAAAACTTCGCGGAAGGTGTCCAGCGCCGTGCGCAAGGACAGCCGCGGTTGATCCAGATAGCTGGAGAGCTTGGCCAGGCCATGGCTGGCTGACACGTGGTTGCGCACCCAAGGCGCGTTTTCCAGCACGATGTGTTGTTCGGCGAACGCTTGTGGGGTGGAGAGCAGGCTGGCCAGCGTTTGTGGCGATGCGCCGCGAAAGCCGGCCACCAGCCGATGTTTGCCCGCGATGCGGCCGATGAAAATCGTGATCTCGAAATCCGCGCGGGACAAGAACGGCGAGATCAACGTCATCCAGTACGCGGCCACCAGGTTCATGTAGAGCGGGTCGTCCGGCAGCGGCAGGGCCAGTCCTTTGTCCAACTGCGAGGATCCGCTGGACATGACGGGTTCCAGCAGGATGCCCAGCGCCAGGACAATGTCGTGCACGCTGGCGGCATGGCCGTTGCTACGCAGCATGGCTTGCAGGCGTTCAAGGGTCTGCAAGTCCACGAAGGCGTCGAAGCCGTCATCGGCCGCCGTGCGGATTTCACCTTCCAGTTCGTTCAGCTGCTGCAAGGCCGCGCTGGGGTCGGCGTCGCTCATCAGCAGATTGGCCGCACCGCTCATGCGGTTCCACATCCTGCTGAAAGCGATGGGGCTGCGCGCAATGAATTCCAGCGGCCGTTGCACTTCAAGGGACGTGGCCGACAGGAAGGGAAAGCGCCGCCCTGACTGGTCCTGGCTGGGCTGTATATGGCCCGCGATGGCCAGCTTGCCGCGCGAGCCCAGGATGGCGAATGGGGTGGGCGCGGTGTCGTCGTAAAGCGCCTTCCAATGCGGTTCCTGCGCCAGGATCTCCATGGTATTGGCGACCCAGGCGTCCAGCGTAGCCATCAGCTGGGGGTGCGAGGTGTTCTTCACGAAATCGCCGCGCGAGGGAATCTTGCCGAAGTAGGCCGTTCGGAACAGGGGGGACTGCACGTTGCTCATTGCGGCGCTCCGGGTCGCGGCTGGGCGGCGGGTTCAGGGGAGGTACCCACCACGGAAGAGGGCAGGCGCAAGTTGCGCAAGCCCTGGCTGCCGGGCTCGCTGCCACCGGCACCGGGTGCCTGGGCATTGCTGATGATGCGCAGCTTGACGGGCACGGTCACGTTGGACTTGCCCCAGCTCATGTTGAAACTGCCGTCCGGGTTGGACGTGCGTTGGGCGGTGGAGATCAGGCGTTCCAGGCCGAAGCGGCCGGGCTCGTTGACGATCTCGACCACGCTGCCGTCGAACGTCGTGGCGGTGATGCGGGCACCGGGAGCGCCTTGTGCGTTAGGCCATACGAAATTGACCCATTGCGGCGGCGTATTGCGGTAGCGCAGCTGCTGGCCGTCGATCTCGATGGTGTACTCGGTGACGCCGCCCGCCGGCTTCGGTTGGATCTGGAACAGCGTCTGCGGCTGGCTGGCGGCGCCGCCGCCTGCCGCGCCGCCCGACAAGGGCGCGACCCATTGCGCGAAATTGGCCGTGAAGGTCGGTTGCAGGCTGACGCCCATGTCGCCCCAGGTGCGCGCGGTGAGGATATCGCCGCGTCGCACGGTCAGCGGCCCCAGCGTGTCATTGACGTACTTGGCGATGCTGCCTTGCGGCCCGAACACTTGGCCGATCTCATCGCTGCTGGCTTCCACGCTGGCGCGGCCGGCGAAGGGATACTTTTCAGCCAGCGTCAGGTTGAAGGGCTGATAGACCTGCGCATTCCAGACCTTGTTCAGTTCCGACTCGGCGGGTTGCATCGTGACGGAATAGGCTTGAATCAGCGGGCGCACCAAGAGCGGGCGCAGCGTTTCGCGTTGCGTCGCGCTCATGCCTGCCAACATCTGTTCGTCCACCAGCTTCAAGGCGTCCGCCAGTTCCGAGTCCTTGCCTTCCAGCGTCTGCCGCATCAGCGTCAACGCGCCAGGCCCAGGATCGCCCTGGTTGTTCAGCAGGTTGAAGCGCGTGCGGATCTTGGAAAGGGCTCCCATGTAGTTGCCCAGCAGCGATTGGTTTTCCCGCGTGACCACCAGCCGCGCCACGTCCGAGAACTCACGGCCGATGGGGCCCATGGGTAGCGCTTCGCCATTCGCGGCGGTGGCGGTGGGGGCGGGCGGCGTCTGGCGCAGGATCACGCGCTTGAACCAGCCGACCACGCCGCTTTGGGCCTGTTGCAGCCCGGCGTTGATCAACGAGGGGTTGTCCCAGGAGGTCTGCTCGTAGGTCGTGTTGATGAGCTTGGCGATGGGGGAGGTCTGCGGATCGCCCAGGCGGTTCATGGCGGTCACGGACTGATCGAAACTGGTGAACGGCTTGATCGTCACGCCGCGCAGGAACTTCTGCCATTCCTCGGCGTATTCCGTCTTGTACATCGTCGCCAGGCTCTTCTGGATCTGCTCGGGACTGCCTTCCAGGGTCAGGTCGTCACGGGCGTTCACGCCCAGCACCCAATCGCTGGTCTGGACTTCCTTCTTGGCGGCTTCGCCGATCGCCGGCTGGATGTATTGTTCCCACGCCTCTCGCGTGAACGTGCCCGGGATGGCATAGCTGCCCGCCACCACGCCGGCGTCGTTCTCGCCGACGATGCGCGCCACCGTCATGGTCTGGAAGCGCGTTGCCGCGCGCGCCTTCAAGGTGGCGTAGGCGCGTTCGCGCGCCGGCATGCCCTGCATCACCGAACGCAGGCTGCCCCGCGTTTTTTCCACCAGGGCCAGATTGGTCTCGATCTGAGGCCATCCCGCATCCGGTGCGCGGCTGACATAGAACGAGATCAGGCGCTCAGCGCTACGGATCAGTTGGTCGCGCGGCATGGCGCCGCGATTGGTTTCCAGCCAGCCGCGCCAGAAGCGCGTGATCTGGTCGGACAGGTGCGTGGGGTCCACGTGCTGATGATTGGCCATCATCAGATACGTCTTCAGCGCGTTGTAGGCGTCGTCCGCATTGGTGGGAGATGCATCCTGGAACAGCGTGTCGCCGCCCGAGTTGTGCGCGGCGCGCGCGGCCTGCGGCGCCGGTTGCGGGGTGCCACCGGCGGCAGCCGCCGCGGCCGAGGTGTCCACCTTCGCCAGGAAGTCCTCCAGGCTGGCCTTCACCGGCGTCAGCATGAATTGACGGGCGCCGTTGTAGTACTCGGCGAGCAGGCGTTGCTTCAGCACGTCTCCCTGATACAGGCCGAGCCCCAACGACCAGGGCCGGCTGGAGGAATAGCGGTCCAGCTGTTCGATGCGGTCCTGAAGGATCTCCATGGCTTCCAGCCGGCTTTGCAGGTCGGTGCGCTCGCTTTGCAGCCGCACCACTTTGTCCATGTCCGCCTGCACGTTCTGCGCCAACTGCCGATTGCCAAGGTAAGACCAGCTCCAGCCCCCCAGCACCAGGCCCAGCGCCAGCACCAGGCCGAAGAAAGTCAGGTAGCGCATGCGCGTCTTGGCCGGACTGGCGTGCTGGCGTACCAACTTCTTATCAGCGAAGATGACGCTGGAAAACAGATCACGCAGGAAGAAGCCGTTGTGCGAGGACACATTGCGCGGCTGCGCGCGTTGCGCGGGGTGCAGGTCAAAACGTTCGGCCAGGCGCTCGGTGGATGTGCTTTGCGCCACGCCTTCCTGCAAGGCGCTGGTGAAGTAGAAACCGCGGAATACTGGCTTGTACTGGAACGGGTTGGTCTCGAACAGCGTGGAAAGAAAGGTGCGCAGCGCAGGCTTGATCCCGGCGAATTCCAGGGGGAACGTCAACAGTCCCGGCGGCAATTCGCGATTGTTGCGCAGGGAGATCTGCGCAGTGCCCATCTCCTTCAGTCCTTCGTACAGCTCGTCAAAGCGCTCGTCAAACAGCGCCAGCACGTCGCGGTTCTCTTCCGCCCCATAAGGCAAGGTCGCACCCCAAACGCGGTCGCGCTCGCGTTGGTCGTAGTCCGAGAAGAATTCGCTGAAGCCCGATATCAGGTCGGCCTTGGTGAAGATGATGTAGACGGGCGCGTACACCTCCAGCCGATCCGTCAGTTCCTGCACGCGCTGGCGCAGATTCTTGGCCAGGTTGATGGCGAACTCAGGGCCCGAACCCGTCAGTTCTTCGATGCTGGCGGCGACGATGATGCCGTTGATGGGCGCTTTGGGGCGATGGCGCTTGAGCAGGTCCAGAAACCCCATCCATTCGTTGCGGTCTTCTTCGTGCACCGAATAGCGTCCCGCCGTGTCCAGCAGGATGCCTTCGGTGGTGAAGAACCAATCGCAGTTGCGCGTGCCGCCCACGCCGCGCACCGCCGCGCCATTCTTGTCAGCAAACGGGAATTGCAGACCGGAATTGATCACCGCGCTGCTCTTGCCCGCCGCCGGGTTGCCGATCACGATGTACCAGGGCAATTCATACAGGGCTTCATTGCCCGATACCTGGCCAATCTTCGATGTCTTGATCGTGCGCACGGCTTGCGTCAGCCGCGTGCGCAGGGCGTCCACTTCGCTGCGATTGGCGGCCGCGCCGGTCTGTACCTGCTGCTCCAGCATGTCGCCCAGTTTCTTGTTGGCATGCCGCGTGCGCCGCCGGCGCCACAGATGCACGCACAACCAGAGGAACAGGAAAATACCCAGCGCGATGGCCGCCCAGGTCAGCCCTATTTCCACGGTGTCTGCGAACAGGAACAGGAAGACCACCAAGGCAAGCAGGCCGATCACCATGAAGGTGCGAGGGCTGGCCAGCAAGCGCGACGACCAATGCCGGCCTTCGCTTAGCGCGCTGGAAATACCGGAGAAAAAACCTGAAGGGCTACGCATGAGTTTTGACTATTTTTTTGTGGGTCAGGCGGAGAGGGAAGGGGCGCGAGAGACAAGGGTGAGCGTGCGTTGGGCGGGGTCTTGGGTCAAGACGGCCAGCACGGGGGAATCTGATTGCGTGCAGGCCTCGCTCGCGACGGCAAGAGTCAGCAGGTGGGACGCGGCGCCGGTGTAGCCGCAAGCGGCTCCCACCGCCAGGCAATCCTGATTCGGGTCCAGCGCGGGAAAAAGGGCACTGGCCAGCCCGACGGCCTCCAGCGGACGGCTGCCGCGATGGTCGGCATCGCTGACCAGCGCGCCGATTGCATCGGCCGGTTGGGCGTGGCCTTCCAGGAACTGCGTGGCCATCGCGGTCAGCATGGGTTCCATGACGGCGCCACGCGCATCGGCGCGGGTGGCCCGTTGTGCCGTGGGGGACAACGTCAACACCAGCGCGTCGGCAGGCGGCGCCAAGTCCGTCGCGGGAGGCGGCATGCCGGGGGCCGGGGTCATGGCCATGGCCAGGTCCAGCAAGAGTCCCGCCGCCGCTTCGCCGGGGATGCGGCCCTGCGGCGTGGCATTGCCGGCCAGCGTGCCTTGGGCCTCCCAGTCCTGCACTTGACTGGCATCGATATAGGAGTCGGCCGCAGCCACCAGACGCATCGTGGCGATCGCGGGCGTCAAGGGCTCCTGCGCCAACTGGCGCAGCAGGCTGTCGCTGGCCAAGGCGTCCTGCGCGGCATGGATGCGAACGGTGGTGCGGGTGGATGGCCAGACCGTTGCGGCGCGGGCTTGTTCGACGGCATGGTCGCACGCCGCCTCGGGCCAGTCCGCGGGCAGCATCAATTCCAGTTGCAGAAGCGGCCACGCATCGTCGCGCTGGGGCGTGCCGCCGTCCAGCACGTGTGCGCGGGCGGCTTGCGACAGGGACTGAATCACTTCGCTTAGCAAGGTGGTGGCGCGCATGCGGTCCTCGGCCTGCGCAGCCTGCGGCGCATTCGCCTGGACAGCGGCATCACGCAGCATCTCGGTGTCCAGATGCGCGGCCCGTGCGCTGAAAATGGGAAAGCCCTTGGCATTCTTCAAGAACGTGTCCAGGTCGGGGCGCTGCTGTTCGGTCACTGCGGCATGGATGGCTTGCGGGTCGTTGCCTGGCGCGGCGCGTGCCGCGCTGGCCAGCACGATCAGCCGTGGCGTTATCGGTGCGGCGGGAGCCGCATCGGCATCGCCAGCCGCAGCGGGGCCTGCGGGGGCCGCGCGCGCTTCGCGCCGTGCCCGGACCACGCGCGCGCCTGCCCAGCCTGCCGCGATCAGCGCCAGCGGCAGGGCGAAGAGGTACAGGCCGATGTCCGTGCCGGTGGGCAGCGTGTGCGATTCCTGCCACCAGATAATGACGGCCAGCCAGACGACGCCGAAGACAAGGGCCAACAGCAAGCCGGTTTTAAGCACGCGAGTCATGAGGCCCCAGGGAAATGGCGGTTGTCGTGGCGCGCTTGGGCGATGTTCCTTTCATACTGACTGCACGGCGTGACGGCATCATTGCGCGGTCCCCGCGTCGCGTCGCATCACGCCGGGGCGGCGCAACTCGGTATGGCCGAAGTCCATCAACTTCCAGCGTCCGCCCCACGTCAGGCCAACGCGCTCGGCCGTCTCGCCAAATAGCTCGTAGCCGCGCATGGCCCACGGGTCTTTCTCCGACACGACGACCTTGCCGTCGCGCAGGAACGCACTGTCCGCGGCCAGACCATACTGGTGATAGCTCTGGTAGGCGCCTGCGTTGGTGACGTGCGATCCCTTGCCGGCCAGTTCGGTTTGCCGCTCGGGGCTGCGATAGCCCTCGATCAGCACCATTTCATAGCCGTGCTCTTCACGCATGACTCGGTACGCGGCCAACAGGCGCTGACGATAGTCGGCGTCCAGAAGATTCCAATCGCGGCTGGCGCCACCCAGGTTCGGGCGTACCAATTCAACCTCGCGCGTGGTGAATATTTCAGGCGGCAAAGGGGGCGGAGGCACCAGTCGCTCGCCCGTCAATAACGCCTGAATTCTAGGGTCCGGACCCGCCGTTCGATCCTCGTAAAAAAATGTGTGATTGTGTCGCATGACGAAAGCGAAAAGTGACGGAAGCAACACCACGAGAAGCACCGCCGCGATCTGCCAGCGATAGGCCGAGAACGTGTCGCCGGCCTTTCCAAAGCCCATTCGCATGCCCTGCGCGGACCCGCCCACGACCCCTGCGGCCTGACCTGCGCGACGGGCCACCATTCGGCGAACGCCGAGCGCCAACGCGCGTAAGCCGCGTGCGGTTCCCATGCGGAAAGAGGGGAAGACCAGCAACGCGGACACGCCTATCGCAAGCAGAAAATACAGGGGCAGCAGAAGTAGCAAAGGTATCCCTCGATCACGAAGGCGTAATCTTTTGTTCTATTTGGGATTGAGGCAAGCGCTTGGGCGTTGCAAACAGCGTCTGTGCCTTAGAAATCGTAACAAGAAGCGGTGCTCCAAACAGCAAGCTCGGGTATTCTCGATCACCTTGGTTACGGGGGATCCACAGGTCCTTCGCCGACACGGGACCTCGCATGGCAGAAGACGAAAAAAGATCGAGCACACCGACCTCTATTCCAAGTTTGCTGGCTGGGCGCGCTTCTTCCGCAGAGGCGCGCGAATCGTCGCGCATACTTGCCGCACTGGAAGGCCGCGTGCCGGAAGCAGAGGTCAAGCATCTGGCACCGAAACGCCGTTCCAAAGCCCCTTTGCTGGCGTTGCTGCTGTTGCTGGGTATCGCGGGAGCAGGATTTTGGGCGGTGTTCGACACGCCCGCGCGGCCCAACGTGGTGGCCAATGCGGATGGGGTCATGTCTGAACCCCCTAGGCCGACCAAGGACGCCAACCTGCCCGTTGCAGCGATGGCGCAAGCGCCCGCGCCCGAACTACCTGCATCCACCGCGGCAACGATCGTGGAAGATCATCCACTCGCGCAGTTGGCGCGCGCGCCCGATCTGGATGCGCGTGAGCCCGAACCCTCCAACCCCTTGTCCGCGCTGGCGGTCACTGCCGCCGCACCCAAGCCCGCTGCCGTGACCGCCTCGAATGCGCCGGCAGCCGCCACCGCCAAGGCGCCGGGGCCCACCGTGCAACGCGCAGATCGCGCACGTGAGGCTGCCGCAGCGCCGAAGGCCGCGCCAACGCGCGCCAAGCAGAGTCCGCGCAGCGATAGTGATGCCGCGCTGTTGGCTGCGTTGATGTCCTACGGCTTGCCGCCGGCGTCTCCACCGGGTACCAAGGTTTACAAGACAGACGGCATTTTCATCCGCGAATTGCCGGGCTCGCCGTTGTCGGCGCGGCTGGCGGAATGCCGCAAGCTGGGCTTTCTGGAAAGTGAGCAATGCCGCCTGCGCGTGTGCGCGGGCCACTGGGGCACCGCCGCGGAATGCCCCAATGCCCAAGCGCACATTGAGCCTTGAGCGCCCTTGATAAAGGTTTTCCCGTAATGGATTCGACCACGACGCCTGGCCTGTTCAGTTCCGACGCCCGCCTTTACCGGCTGGAGGGCGAAGGGGCGCTTGCAGCGTTGCAGGTTGAAGGCTGGGTCGCGCGTGAAGCGCTGTCCGGCATGGCGCAGTTACGCATCGTGGTGTTGGCAGATAATGCCGGGCTGGCGTTGCAGGACATGATTTCGCGGCCAGTGACGCTTTGGACGACGCGAGCGGATGGCAGTGAAGCCGGCCGCAGCGGTGTGATTCGTCAGGCCGAATTGCTTTCGGGCGACGCGGGCCTTGCACGCTACCGGCTGACCGTCGTGCCGTGGTTATGGCTTGCCACGCAGCAACGCGCCAGCCGCGTGTTTGAATCCAAGCCCGTGCTGGACATCGTGAAGCATGTGCTTGATGGCTATGAAGGCTACGCCACGCGCATCGCGCCCGACGTGGAAGCGGCGCTGGCGGATCTGACGCCGCATGCCTATGTCACGCAGTATCGGGAAACCGACTATGAATTCGTCTCCCGCCTGCTGGCCGAGGCGGGGCTGGGGTGGACGGTGGTAGAGGCCGCTGACGTGCCCGCGAAGCATGCGGTGCTGATCTTCACGGATAGCCGCAGCCTGGACGAGGATGCGGAATCCGCAGGCGGTGGGATACGCTTTCATCGCGCAGGCGCCACTGAGACGCGCGATACCGTGCAGGCCATCGCGCGCTGTCGCCGCCGCGTACCTGATCGAATCACGGTGCTGGGCTGGCACCCCAGCAGCAAGCGCGCCGTCGCCGCCGAGGCGCTGGTCAACCCCGCCAATGGCGAGGACGACGCCGCGGGCCTGGAATGGTATGAACCGTTGGGACACGGCGGTGTCGCCGACGAAGCCCAGGCCAAACGCCAAGCGACCTTGGCGATGGAAGCCGTGCGCGCGCGCGCTGAGTCATTCATTGGCCAAGGCGGCGTGCGCACCTTCCGGTCAGGCACGCGCTTCACGCTGCAAGACATGTCATCACTGGGGCCCGCCAACGAGAACGGCTTTGAACCCACCTTTGTGCTGGACCGGGTTGAGCACACGGGCATCAACAACCTCCCGCCCGAGACCCGCGCGTCGCTTTCGCAGCGGCTGGGCGGGCTGGATGCGCATCTGGTGTTGGACGACGACGCCTTGACGGCTCCGGGCGCAGGCCAGCAAGACACCCCGATGTTGTCCGCTGACGCCGCCGTGTTGTCCAAGGCGCGCGAGGTGGGCTATGCGAATCGTTTCGAGGCCGTGCGTTGTGATCGCCCGTGGCGGCCCGAGTTGCCACAAGGGCGCGGTGCGCGGCTGGCGGGAGCGCCTTCGGTGCACGGCGTGCATACGGCCGTGGTGACCGATGCGGAAGGCGCGACGCAGGCCAACGGCCAGGACGAGATACTGCGCAATCAGCGCGGCGATGTGCGCATTCGCTTCCACTGGCAAGCCGAGGGCAGGGATGGCGAAGCCAAGAGCCGCTGGGTTCGCGTGGCGCAGCGCCAGTCGGGCGCGGGCATGGGCATGAGCTTCGTGCCTCGCATCGGTCAGGAGGTGCTGGTGCGCTTCCTGGACGACGACGTGGACCAGCCGGTGGTGGTCGGTGCGCTGTACAACGGACGCGGCGAAGGCGGCACGCCCGCCACTCCGGGCGGACGCCAGGGCGGCCAATCCGACACTCAGGTCTATGGCGCCGCGCGCGACGGCATGCCCAGCGCCCAGGCCAATCTGGCCGCCGGCAATGCGCCGGCCTGGCACGGCGCGGGCGGTGGCGACGAAAACCATCGGAATGCCGCCGCGCTGACCGGCTTCAAGAGCAAGGAATTCGGCGGCGCGGGCTACAACCAGATTGTCTTTGACGACACGGACGGTCAGCTGCGCACGCAGATCAAGAGCAGTCAGGAAACCAGTGAATTGAACCTGGGCCATTTGATCCATCAAGCGGGCAACTATCGTGGCGGCCTGCGCGGCCTGGGCGCGGAACTGCGCACCGACGGCTATGGCGCGGTGCGCGGCGGGGCAGGGGTGCTGCTCAGCACCTATACGACGGCCGGCGCCAATGTGAGTGCCGCGGGCGATGCAGCGGGTGTGCAGGCGCTGGCCAGTCAGGCGGACCAGTTGGCGCGGTCCCTGGACAGCGTGGTCGGCGCGCACCAAGGGTTGCGCCTGGCGACGGCGATGGGAACCACGGGGCCGGAGGCCAGCGTGCTGGACGCCGGTAAAGCGCCCTTGGCCGCCATGCACCGCGTGGTCTCCGGCACCGTTGCTGGCGACAGCCTGGACGGCGCGCGTGGCGATGCCTCAGCCAAGCATACCCAGGCGGCCGACGGTAAAGTGCCGCATCTTTCCGACCCGGTCGTCCTGATGGCGGCGCGCGCGGGACTGGCGCAGATTGCGGGGCAGCACATGCACTACACAGCAGGCGAAGCGGTGCACTGGTCGTCCGGCAAGGACCAGAACCTGGCCGTGCTGGGGGCCTTGCGCGTGCACACCGGCCAGGGCCTGGGCATCGTCGCGGGCTTGCAGCAGGGCGGAGAAGACTCAGGCCTGGATCTGATATCCGCCACGGGCAATGTGGATGTGCAGGCGCAGCACGATATCTTGCGCGTGCAGGCGCAGAAGGATGTGACCGTGGGCAGCGCGCAGACGGCGGTGGAGGTTGCCGCGCCCAAGCGCATCCGCATCGCGAACGCGGCGGGCGCCAGCATCGTGATCGAAGGCGGCAACATTATCGTCACCGCGCCTGGGCGCATCGATGTGAAGACCGCGGATAAGCGGTTCGCCGGGCCGGATCAATTGCCCTATCCCTTTCCGCAGTTCCCCGAAAGCGTCTGCGTCAGTTGTGCGGTAGAGGCGGCAGCGGGCGGACAGGCGATGACGGTGAAGAATGCTTGAGGACCGCGATACCTGGATCGATCCCGCCGGCCCGGAAGTCGCCAAGGCGCTTTATGACGAGACGTGGACACGTCCCGACGACCTGGAGCATTACGTCCTGCTTGATGCCGGCTTCTCGCCCCAACTGCCCCAGCGGCTGGCACGCTGGCTGGATGCGGAAGATTACTGCTCGCTTTACGCCGGCCGCTATGAAGGTGATGGGTTGGATCAAGTGGCCCCGTATCTGTTGCGGCTGCCGTGGGTACCCGCTCTGCGCAAGCCCTTGTGCGACAAGCTGTTCCGGTTGACGCAAGGCAAGCCGATGCTGTCTTTGTTGCAGAGTGCGGCGTCGCTGGATCAATTGGCGGACCACCTGCGTGCACAACTTGAAGCCGTCAATGCTGAAGGAAAGGGGTATCTGCTGCGTCTGGCGGATACCCGGTCGTTCGCGGCGCTGATGGAGGTGCTTGCGCCGATGCAACGCCAACGCTTGTTGGCAGGTATTCACTGGTGGTCGTATGTGGAACGGTCTGGCGCCCTGCGTCGCATTGAAGGAAGCCCCCATTTCAACCCTGACGCGGACACACAGCCTTATCTCATCGCTGCGGACCAGCAACGTCATTTGAAACGGCTGGCGTTGCCCGACGCCATATTGCGTTTCGTGCAGTTGCGCGGGCCGCTACTGGGCGTGCTTGGCGGTACGCCCGCGGCCGCGCATCAGATCATCCAGGAAGGCTTGGCGCGCTTGGCGCGTCGCGGACTGGACAACGAAGCGCTGGCTTACCGGCATGCGCTGACATTGCTGCGCCGCCAGGGGATGTTGGTTTCTGCGCGTCATCTTCAGGCGTCTTCCGCCTCCGGAATGGAATCGTAATCATGAGCTTTAAATTTCGCTTCGCGAATCCTTGCCGTGAGATCCCCTCGGATCTGGATTTCCAGGAACAGCGCAAGGCTTGCCAGCGCATGGGCGAAAAGGCCGGGACGGACTGCTCGATCGAGCTGTTCTTCGGATTTTTCTTTGACGGTACGCGCAATAACATGTACCTGTCCGATAAGGCCGGCAACCACACGCAGACGAATGTGGCGCGACTGTACAGCGTGTTCGACGACAAGAAGGATCCCAGCTATAGCGCACGCCAGCACCGCTTCAGGACGTATGTGGAGGGCGTGGGAACGCCTTGCATGGACAAGGTCGGCGACCCGGGAACAGGCGCGCATGCGCAGGCGGGCGCAGCGGCTGGCTGGGGCGGCGAGGCGCGCATCAACTGGGCATTGCTGGAATTTCAGAATCACCTGTATTCCCACTTTACTTCGCGGGACCTGTTCGAGGACCTGGGTCAGAATCCACGTACGCTGATCCGCGAAATGAGCGCGGACATGTCGTTGTCCCAGTTGCAGATCGAGAGCTTGGCGAAGGCGGCCAAGGTTCCCTTGGCGTCCTATACCGACATGGCGCCTGGCGATGCTGCTGATGTGTTGGCGAGGCGCGTGCAAGGCAACCTGGATACCCTTTGGAGAGTGTGGAAAGTCAACTATGCCGAACCGAAGGACGTGGCCCGCTATACGGTCCTGTCCCGACGCAACCGGGATTTGCGAGACAGACTGTCCAGCTATGTGGCGACGAATCCGAAGATTGAGCGCATCCGTGTTTCCATTTTCGGGTTTTCACGCGGTGCGGCCGAAGCTCGCGTATTTGCCAATTGGCTGAAGAATGCTTGCGATGTGCCGGAAGGCATGTCTTTCTACAATCCTCGCGGCGACGGTATCTTGCGATTGGCGGGCATCAAAGTCGACATCGATTTCATGGGGCTTTTCGATACGGTGGCCTCCGCCGGTATCGCTCAAAGCGTGCCCGGGGAAGCGTGGGACGGGCATGGCGCCTGGGCGCGCAAGCAGGATATGGAGATACCTAACTACGTCTCCCGATGCGTCCACATGGTCGGTGCGCACGAAGTGCGGGGGTCTTTTCCGCTGGACCTGATTGATGGGCCGAACTACGAGGAGATCGTCTACCCGGGAGTGCACTCCGATGTGGGCGGTGGCTACAAGCCGGCGGAGCAGGGCCGTGGCGCGAAAGACAGCGACAAGCTGTCCCAGATCCCCTTATGCGACATGTACCGGGAGGCGGTGCAGGCCGGTGTTCCGCTGAGGCTGCATACGGCACCGGATCTATTTCAGAGCCGGTTTCGCGTGTCGCCCGAGTTACGTGCTGCTTTCAATGCGTACGTGGAGGCGACTCGGGATATTTCAGGCAAGCAAACGTCGACTCGCCGAATTCTCTACAACCACTATGTTCAATATTTGCGTTGGCGGCGCCTGCGTGCGGAACGCGGACCAGAGTGGATCGGCGGCATTCCCAGCGCGCTGCGGGCCAGAGAAAACTATCCGCAGGACTATGAGGATCTGGTCCAGGCCAACGACGAGCTGTTGATGGAAGTACGAAAGCTCACAACGGACAATGCGCTTGAGCGGACGAGTAATCCGGTCGTCGCACCCGGCCCCGGCGCGGAAGGCGCCCGGCTCTACGATAGCCTGATGCTGATGCTGCGCGGTACCAAGGAGAAAATGTGGTTGGATCAGATCCGCGGTATCTGGAATCTGCCGGGAAAGCCTGCCGCCGGGGTAATCGATCTGCTGGACAACTTCGTGCATGATTCGCGCGCGTGGTTCAAGCCGCTAGGCAAGGATGATGACGTCTGGCTGTCGATCCAGCAGGATCGCCTCAAACAGCTGGAAAGGCGCGCAAAGGAGGCCGAGGAGTACGTTTCCCAGGGCCGTCCCGATCTGGCACTCGTGGTGCGGCCGAACAAGGAAGAGCAGGCTGAGCTGGCGAGGTATCGCGCCAATCCGAACGACTTGGCATTGCAGTCAAGCGGGCGGGAGTTCTATTGGCAGTGGGGCTATTTGCGCTGGCGCTCGGTCTACACCAATCCGCAGGTCCGGGCACAACGGGAAGCCCAGCAGGACCGGGAAGGCACGATCCGCGCGCTACAGAATATGCCGATGAACTTCAACGCCATTCCTCGATTCTGATCATGCAGACATATTCGCCGCAGGTCGGGTCCGCGCTGGGCCGCTGGCTTCGTTCAGGTCGTCCACTGGTGATCGGGGTGTGTCTGGTCGCTTTGGCTTGCGCCGTCGGGGCGGCGCGGGCGCAGCCCATGCCCATCCCTGAGACGATTGCGCTGAGACTTGGTGTCATCAACTACCTGGATGAAGGCCTGGCTCCGGTCTATATCAATCAGGGGTGGGCTAGCGGTGTGCAAGCGCACGCCTATACCTCGGGTACTTGCTGCATTTCATTACCTTCGCAGTGGAAGCCTGGCATGACGATGCGGATCGAATGGAACTCGGATTCGATGTTCAGGCGCGGAGACAATGAACTGGCCGTGCGCGACGCTCCTGTCTTGCCCTACGAGCCCTTTCATAGCGGTTATGCCTGGGCGATTTTCCTGCCAGGTGGAGAGGTGCGCGTGCAACCTTCTCCGGCCGGCCCGGGGGCTGCGGGCTTTCTCCAAGGCTTGCCAGAGCCCGGGGAAGCAAGCCCGGCGCAGTTGCAGCAGTTCATCGAAACGACGAAGCCGCATCAATAGGCGGTAGAGGCAGGAGAAAAGACGCTTGGGCGGGAAACGTACCGCCGGAGACAGGGTTGCCCGCGCATGGGGCGCTGGCATGCTGAGTCTTGCAGCGCTGGGTTGGGTGTATGGGCGGTCGATCCGAAACTGGATGTTGGGCTTGTTCCGGCAAGCCAAACGCTGACCGCGACGCGGCTACTTCGCCGCCTGCACCTCGATCTTGACCGTATTCGACCGCAAGCCATTGGCTTCGATATATACCTCGTAGGTGGCGGGATGGGCCGGCAGCTTGGCGCGGGCGGCCGCATCCGTGCTGAACTGTGTGCCGACGCTCATGCCCGGGGCCACCGGTCGCCCGCGAGGCGGTCGTGAACTTGGGATGGTGTCCACTTCAACGCCGGGTTGGGTAGGCAGCTTGTACTCGAAGGCCACGCCGTTATAGACCTTTTGCGTTTCCAGGTCGGTCGCGACAATACGTGGCAGGGATGGGTGTTGCACGGCGGGCACGATGCCGCGTGCGCAGACCGGAATGACCAGCACGCCGGGGGGACGAAGCCACACGCGGGAGGGCGCGGCAATCTGAAGCTGTTCGTCATAGCCTTGGGTTGCCGGCATGCAGGCGTGGTCGCGCATGCTGTCGATCTGCACGGATGCGAAAGAGGCGGGATCGGTCCAGTCGGAGTTCATGGTCGGTTTCGGCATAACGGGTTGAGCGGGCGCTGCCGCCGGGATGAACGCCCAGGCGGCGGCGCTGAACAGCAGGGCAAGGGTGCGCGCCGACGTGCGGCGCCGCGCGTCAGGACGTGGTCCAGCCATTGGACATATCCACCTTGCGCACGGCATCCGAGCATGAGGCGCAGTAGCGGATGCTTTGGCAGTCGCCACCGAACATCACGCATGCGCCTACGTTTTGGGAATTGGCCTGGCTTGCGGGCAAGCCGAAGTGGCAGTGGTTGCCGGCGTCGGAATAGAAATAACGGCCGCCGTCCAGTTTCGATGCGTCATACAGTTCGCCGTCGTCGTTGGCAGCGGCCCAATCCGGGCCGCTGGGCGTCATGCCCAGCAAATGGCCAATTTCGTGGACCAGGGTCTCTTGCTGGTATTGCATCGTGGCCAGTTGCCAGGGCGTGCGCACTGCAACGCCCAGGATGTTGGTGCCCAGGAAGGCGACCCCGCCGGCCGCGCTTTCCATGAGTTTGACGCGCAGGATGATCCGGCCAGCCGCTGGGGTGGGCAACAGGCCCGCCAGACGCACCCTGACGCGCGCGCAGCCGTTCGGTTCGGCGGGGTCGTCTGGGATAGGGGTGATGCGATCTTTGGGCACCACGGCCCGTTTGACGGTTCCTGTGGGGTCTGTGTATTCAAACAGGCACTCCAGGTACCAATCGTCGTTGGGATCGATGCCCAGCCAAAGGAAGGCGGGATTGCCATCGGGCCCCAGCAGGTCCATGTTGGCGTCACCCACGCCCGGGCCGGCGTTTGCGCGCATGATGAGCGGTGATATCGGCCATGCGGCCACCAGGCGGTCGATGTGGCAGACGGCGATCGTGTAGGGCTCGTGCCTTGCGCCTTCCGAGCGCGGATAGACCGACTGCACCAGCTGCCGCATGCGCGCATCGCCTTCTTCCGTCCAGACGTCGGAGTTGGCGTCGCCGCGCGTCTGGACGTAGGGCAGTTGCAGCACGTCGATGCCGTGACGCGCATATTCTTCGGCGGTAGGCTGGAAGCCGTAGCGGCGCTGCATGTTCTCGGGTCCCGGCATGCGGATTTCCTGGATGTACATGCGGCGCACGGTCTCGATCATTTCGGTCATGACCGTCTGGTTCTGGTCGTTCAAGACCTCGAACAGATAACTGTTCAACCCGGCGGCGGGCAGCGTGATGTTATCGACGACCTTGGTGCCGTCCGGATCGGTCACGTACTGATAGGTGGACTGATCGGGATCGCGGTACAGCGGCTGGCGGCTACGCTCGCGGGCCGAATACACGGCATTGGTCCTGCGGGCCAGGACTTTCACCGAGAAGCGATGTTCGCCGCGCTTGTTGAACGACACGCGGATCTTGGGCCGGTTGGTCTGGCGGTCCAGGCTGGTCAGCGCCTGGCCATCATTCCAGCGTTCGTCGGTGGTTTTCAGGTTCACGTATTGCAGTTGCGCGCCGCTTTGGCTGCGATACGCAGAGGCGGCCCGGGCGGCGCCCTCGGCGCCTGGATCTTCCGTGGGGCCTGCCGCGCCGTCTTGGCCAGCGGGCCGCGTCACGGTACCCGGCAGGCTGATTCCAGCCGCATCCATGACCCGGCGGGCCAATCCCGGGATGGGAGAGTTCGCCACCGCGGGGACGTTCATGATGGCTTCCGCCACCTTCGGCAGCGTGATGCTGGTGACGTTGGGCGATTGCAGAATGGCACCCACCACGGCGGGAATCGCGGAGTCGCTCAGCCCGGGGGTACTCAGGATCGCGCCCGCCACCGCCGGGATGTTGCCCGAGTTGACGTCCGGCATGGACATCAGCGTGTTGACGGCGGATCCCAGCGCCGCGCCCTTGTCGCCCATGGCGTTCATCGCCTGGGTCATCACGGGTTGGATCGCCGCGCCGACGCCGCCTTGCGTGCTGCCTGCCGCACCCGCCGCACCCGCCGCAGCGCCCGATATGCCCGATGCCATGTTGCCGGCCTGTGTTGCCAGGCCGCCCACCTTGGCCGCGGTGTCCGCGGCCTGGGTCAACGATGCCGGCATCGCCGATGCCAGGGCGCCCGTCGCGCCTTCAGCCAAGGAGGGCACGCCGCCCATCAGCGAGGGTGTGGCGCCGCCCATCAGGGAGGGCGTCACGTTTGCCATGGCCTCGCTGGCAATGTTGCCGGCCATGTTGCCGGCAACATTGCTGGCCACATTGCTGGCGCCGGCTCCGGCGCTGCCCAAGACCGAGCCCGCCATGTCCCCTACCTTGCCTGTTGCGGCCGACATCATGTCGGACCCGGCCTGTTGCACCGAGGCCATCGCGCTGTTCGCTCGCGCAGCGATATCCTGCACGGGTTTGAGGGCGTCGCTGGCCATCGACTTGGCGCGGTCCAGCATGCCGGAGGCGCTGTCCGTCAGCGCGGACACGCCGCTGGACACGGCACTGGCGCCTTTCGCCAGGGTGGCGCCCATGCTGCCCAGGACCGAGGCGTCGGCGCCGGCGGCGGCGGTGCCTGCCACCGCGTCCGACGCGCCCGCCGCATTGACGGCCTGGCCCGAGCCCGCCAGGGCTTGCAGTACTTGTGTGGGGCGATGGACCAGTTCCGCCTTGACGAGCATCACGTCACCCACCTGCGTGGACGGCAGTGCGGGCAACGTCGCGGCGTCGCTGGCTGGACCGATCAGATTGTGCGATGCGCCCTTGACCGAGAACATGCCCGGTCCCTTGAATACGATGTCGGCGCCGTCCATGACGATGCTGCCGCCGGCGGCCTGCAAGGTGATGCGCTGGTTCGCCAGTATTTCGATACTGTCGGTGGTGGACGTGATGGTGATGTCCTGTCCCGCCAGCAGTTCCAGCATGTCGGTGTGCGCGTGCAGGGAGACCGGTGCATTGGCGGCGATGGCGCGGATGCCGCCGTCCTGCACGAACAGGCTGGTCGAGCGGCCCGACGCGCTGGCAAACGTCTGGCGCGCGGCGACATGGCCATCGGCCTGCGCCGTGACGTGCAGGTTTTCGCTGGCATGCAGGATGGCTGAGGCTGGCGTCGCCAGATTCAGCGATGCGGGCGCGTCGATCAGCATGCGCGCGCCGTTGATTCGTTCCACGGGCTCCGTGCCGCTGCGTTCGCCGTTGCTGGCTTTGATGGCTTGCTGCCCGCCCACGCTGGCGGGATAGCGGCCGTCGGCCTTGGGGTCGACGGCTTGGGTCAGCGCATCGAAACCGTCCGTGGCCGCCAGTGGACGGGCTTGGCGCTGCGTGGCGGCGGCGTTGATGCGCTGCGCGGAATTCTGCGCGCCGCGCATCAGCGCCAGCGCTTGCGGCGCATCCGCCTGCGTGGATCGGGCGTTCTCTTGCGCGTTGGCCGACAGCAGCATGCCTTGCCCCGAACGCACCACGGTCCAGGCGTCCGAGCGCAGCTCGAAACCGGTGCCACGCCACGCGCCACGGCTGGATTCGTCCGCCCCTTGCGTGACGAGATAACCCAAGCCCAGTTGCGAGGCAGCGGTCGAGGTGGACAAGCGAGTACGGACCTGGCCGGAGGTGTCATCGAACAGCCATTGGCTATGACCCTGGCCGTCCAGGCCTTGGCTATGCCATCCGCTCAGCGTGCCGGGGTGGTTGGCCTCGGCGTCCACGCCGGCCGTCCAAGGCGGCAAATCGGCGTCGTTGTATAGCTGAGCCACCACGACGGGTTGGTCGATATCGCCGTCCAGAAATTCAACGACCACTTCGGTGCCTTGGCGCGGCAGGTGATGCGCGCCCCAGTTGGGGCCCGCCTGGGCGCCGGTGACGCGCAACCAGGTGCCGGAACTGTCGTCGCCCGGCGCATTGCCGGCGTCGTCGCCATGGCTGCGATGCGGCAGGCCACCCGCAAGAGGCCGCTTGCCGCGTTGCCACGGAAATTGCACTTTGACGCGCAAGTCGCGGCCGGAGGACACCGCCGCATCCTGCGCCGTCACGACGACGGCCGTCACGCCTTCGGGGGCTGTAGGCTTTGCGCGCCAGGCGGGAAGCAGCACGGCCGCCGCGGGCTGGGCATTGAACGTGTTGCGGTACGCGCCACGTTCCAGGTCCGGCGCTTCCAGTACCTGCGCGGCCTGGCTGCCCAGGTTGTTGGCGGCTTCGTGCGTCACGCGCAGCAGGGTGTAGCGGTTGCCCCCCAATTCGTCCACCGCCTGGCTCGAGCCTTCCGCGTAGCGGTCGTGCTGGGTCAGGGCGAAGGTGTGGCCCGGCATCATCTGGCGCGCGGTGCCACCGCCATCAAAACGCACCATGCGGGATTCATGGGAATGCAGGCTGCGCCGGGTCAGCGCGTCGGCGTCGGCATCGTCCGTGTAACGGCCATGGCCGTCGAAGTCGTAGTCTTCCAGCGGTGGCACGGCGCCGGCATCCAGGTCTGACTGCGCTTGCGCGCCGTGGGCCAGCAGGGTGCGCTCGTTCCAGGCGACGCGCGTGACGCGGTTGGGCTGGAGGGTACGCGCGGCGCCAAAGCGAAGAATGCTGTCTTCGGACTCGGTGGCGTCGCTGCGATGAAAGCGCAGGGGGGACGCGGGGTTTTCCGGACGCGACGAGCTCGCGTCGAACACGACAAGCCGGTGTTGCGCGCCACCCGTGCCGCCGGATTGCTGGTCGTCCTGCTGGTGATCAAAGCGAAAGCTCAGGCCGGACTCCGCCATCAGGCGAAGCACGAAAGCCAGGTCGGTCTCGCGGTACTGGGTGCGAACCGCGCGTGGCGCTAGCGGCTCGCTGATGTCGAAGGAAAACGAGGCCAGCGGATAGTCCGCGAAGATCTCGCTGAGGATGTCGGTGGCGGACTTGTCCTGGTACAGGAAGCTGTCGCGGCGCAATCTCAAGGTGGCCAGCCAGGGGGCCGCATGCAGGCGGTAACGCGCCAGACCGCCGTCGGCGCCCAATGTGTCCACACCTTCCACCACCGCGTGCCAGCGGCGTTGGCCGCCATCGGCCAACAACAGGCTGACGCTGATTTCCTTGCCCAGCAGCTGTTCCACGTCCAGCTCGGCAGAGGGGGCCAGGCAGTCCAGCGTCAAGGCGAAGAGTTCAGAGACGCCTTCTTGCAAGTGCATGCGTTCGGCGGTCAGCGCGTCGCCCAATGGCGTGCTGACCTGAAGCAGGCGCGCGTGCTGGGAAAGGGCGGCGGCGTCCAGACTGCTGTAGCCGGTGATGGAGGAGGAGCGATCGATCATGGGGCGTGGCCGTCCGGAGGGACCGTCAAGGAAGCGAGATGGTCAGGTGGGCGGCGCGCGGCCCAAGCTTCACGATGTCGTGATACGGGGCCATCGCCGTCTGCATGTCGCCATTCAGGAAATGGCTCATGCCCAGGTACGCCAGCAAGCCCAGCAGCGCGAAGATGGCGCCGATGCTCCATAGCGGCACGTCGCGCTTGAGCGTGTGCGCAATCTTGTCGGGCAGCGGCCAGTGCGGCGCGAAGCCGGCGCGTTTGCCGCGCAGCAACGCGATCTCGTCACCCAGACGCGCCGTCAGGTAGCCAAGCTTTTCCTGGCCCTCGATCATGTACTTGCCCTGGAAGCCCAGCAGCAGGCACATGTAGAACACTTCCAGGGATTGCAGCCGCGGCGCACCCTGCGCCCGCAAGTCTTCCAGGCGGGAAAAGAAATTCTCGCCCGCCAACTGCTCGCCGAACAGCGTCAATTGCAGGGGTTGCAGCATCCAGGCGTCGCGGATGGAAAAACCGGAATTAAGCACGGTTTCATCAACCGCCGCGCAGAATGCGTACTTGGTCGCGTAGACGTCTTCGGCGGGGATATCCAGCTTCTTGGCGGTGCGTTCAAAATCCGCCAGGAATTGCTGCACGCGGGCCGAAAACGACGCCGCGCTGGCTGGCTGCTGCCCGCTTTTAAGCAGGAACAGCATCAGGAATCCGTCGTACAGCAGGTCCAGCAGCGATTTGGTGGGCCGCGAACCGTAGAAGTCGGCGGCACGGGGAGGGAGCGTGGCTCCATGCATCAGAGAGGGCGCGTCGGCAGTCATGGCGGGCTCTTTCGGTGGACAACGGTTAGCGGGTGACGGCGATGAGATCCAGCTTCAATTCAGGGATGCCGGATGGGGCATAGATGGCGATGCTTCGCGCTTGCAGCATGCGGTCATAGAGTGAACCGCGGGTTTGCAAGGTGAAATAGCAGGCGCCCGGCTTGACGGGAACGGCGGGGGGGACTTGCGGCGTGTAGACCAACTGCACACCGGGCATGGCCGAGAGGACCAGCTTTTCCACATCGTCGGGCGCACCAACCTTGAAGCGCAGCGGCACGGTTTCGGCCAGTTCGCTTGCAGGCGTGGTGGCCGAAACGCATAGGTAGAGCGCGGTGGTTTCGTCGAGCTTGTCGGAATCCAGCCGGCCAACGTGGAAAGACGGGCGCAGCTCGTCCAGCACGATGGAGAAATAGCGGGTCGAAATGACGGTGTCCAGCAAGTCGCGCAGAATCTCGTCCAACTTGGCGAACGCGGCGCCGGGCTGTTCGTGGCGATACGCGGGCAGATCCGCCAGGGTATGTACCTTCGAGAACGTCATCAGCGCGCCGGCCAGCCGCAGCATCTCCTGGAAGAGACGCTCGGGATGCAGTTGCGGGTTGTGGAACAGATGCGACAGTGCGGAATAGGCTTCATTGGCCGTGTGCAGCAACCAGAAGGACGCGACATCACCCGAACGGAATTCGATGATGTTCTTGCTGGGCTCGCGATGAAAACCGTACAGCGCATTGACCTTGGCTTGCAGCGCGTCCAGCAGCCGGCGTAGCTGTTCAAAGAGCGCGCCGCAAGCCTGTACCGTCAGGCTGGGAGCAATGAAACTGGTGTCCAGTTCATAGCCTGCGCTGGCGGTGCGGCGCACGCGGGCGACGGGGATGGTCAGCAGCGCATCGCGCGGCTCGTGTTCGGACAGCAACCGCACATTCTTGCGCAGGAACGCCAGCTCGGCGGTATTGGCGTTGGTATAGAGATCGGGTGCCGGGCTGTCCTGGTGCGCGTAACGGGCATCAAAGCTCTGGGTCTGTGCGCCAGCGCGGTAATTGCCGCCGACGTCCTTCATGGGATGCAGCGCCAGGTAGAACACCGCTTCGCTCGCGCCATCCAATCCGTCCAGCGCCACGGCTGGCGGCAGATCGTCGTTGTGGGGCGCGTTATAGATTTCTCCGTCAGGAAAAATGGCAGACAGTTCTGTCGCGCGCAGCATGCCGTTGGCAAGCGCTGCCGCGTCAAATCGCACCGTGCGCAATCCCCAGGAGTAGGGGTGCAGTGCACGGCTCATTTCGGCGAGGCGTGCCTCGTGATAGGCATCTTGACGTTGAAAATGCTGGGGCCGCAGAAACAGGCCCTCACCCCAAAGGATCTTCGCTGAATAACTCACGTTGGCTGGCTCTTATTTGTATTTAAGTAGAGGGCGTTTCGTAATACGTGGGTTGCAACCGCCGTTAATTCGGGCACTGCACGGAAGCGAGCCGGGACGGATCGAACTCAGGCACGCCTGGGGGCAGCGTGATCTTCCCGGTCGCGACGGTCATTGCGCAGGCGTGGGCGCCTAGAACAATGCCGGTGTCTTCGGCGGACTTCACTTCAAAGACATACTTCCAGCGCTGTGGCGCCGGAGCGTAGAACAAGGCGGCAATCGCGATGTAGGTCGCGCCTTTAGGCACTTTCTCCATGTTCTCGTAACGCTGTCCAGGAGTCAGGATGACCTCGCGGGAAGCGATGAGGCTATCGCCCAGTGCCGCCTTTTCCTGCGCAGTATCAACCAATTGCGTGAGCGGTGCGCGCTGGAATGCCTCGGCATTCTTCAAATAGTATGTTTTCGTAACGATGGCCATGGGTTGGCCACTGCTCGCATTCAAATTTTCTCCGGCGTGAATCGCTAATTTCACGTCGACGGGCGCGTTTGGGTCCTTTTTCAGACCCGTGATGTCGAGCGCGCTACCCGTCATTCCAGCCACGGCTCCGATCGCCGAAACGGCCGCACAACCGCTAATTACCGAGCTCATCGCAGCAAGGAAAAACGCCGCTAAGCATCGCGATAAATTGAGATGTTTTGACATGGCTCTTTATACCGGAACATTGCTGCGGCATGAAGATCGCTGCACGTTAGGCGACGTTTCGTGCAGAGTTACATCGAGTTAATCACTGTAGTGGTGTACTAACAAAAAGTTGTTGAAATACGCGGCCTTGGTTACAACCACATGTGCCCAAAAATGCAACTTTCCCGTCTCTTCCTGATCGGCGGAATTCTGGCCTTGATGACTGGCTGCGCAGCCACCGTCAAGCCCCAGACTGACGCTGAATACAAGCAGTCGATTACACAGGCCACGCAGAGCCTTGCCTCCAAGGGAGGCGATCAGGCGGTGGCTGAGTTCCAAGAGATCGCACAACGCAATCCCTCGCGTGGCGAGGCCTGGTCTTACATCGCGAAAATCCGTTTTGACGAGCAGAAATACGGCGAAGCGATCGTGGCAGCAGACGAGGCGCTGAGTCGCGACCCAGAGGATTTCACCGCGAAAACGGTGCGCGCCGTGGGCGGGTTGCGCGTCGCCATGCAGTCATTGGCCGACTTGCGGGCAGACGCGCTGCTGGCGGGCAATGCCCGCACGGATGCCGTGGCGCTTGCTGCCGCCATGCGCGACACCCTGGGCCAGGACGTGTTGTTCCCCGAAGGCCGCAAGCCTGCTGCCCGGTCGCGTCAGCCGGCCAGGCGCGTGGAACCGGGGGCAACGGAGGCCGCCGCGCCCGCGTCGGCGGCACCCGCCACGGCCACGCCGGCCAGAACCGCTTCACCCACCGCAGCCCCCACGAACCCGACGCCCACCGCGCCGTCCGCTACGCCGTCGGTAACGCCGGCCACGCCCGCAGCTTCTGGCGGACGTGCGCCAGATCCGTTCGGCAATCTTCTCAAACCCTGATCGGCTCGCGGGCGCCGGCTTCGCCGGCCCTGCCAGCCATATCGACAAGCACCTCGCTGGGAGCCCTCATGGCTAAGAAAGAAAGCGTTCAGAAACGACTCCAGAAAGTGCGTCCGCCGCGCGTTCAACTGACTTATGACGTTGAAAAGGGCGACGCGATCGAGCAAAAAGAGCTTCCCTTCGTGGTGGGCGTCGTGGGGGATTTCAGCGCCCAGTCCGAAGCCGAGCTGCCGCGCCTGAAGGACCGCAAGTTCGTCAACATCGACGTGGATAACTTCGATGACGTGATGAGCGGACTGGAGCCCCGCGCGGCCTATCGCGTGAAGAACCGTCTGACCGATGAAGGCGGCACCTTCGGCGTCGATCTGAAATTCCGGTCAGTGGAAGATTTCAGGCCCGAGGCCGTGGTGCAGCAGATCGAGCCGCTGAAAGAGCTGCTGGACATCCGCACCAAGCTGGCTGACCTGCGCAACAAGCTTGCGGGCAACGACAGGCTGGAAGACCTGCTGGGCGAAGTGCTCAGCAGCACGGAAAAATTGCAGCAACTGACCAGCGAAGCCGGCAAGAACGGCAAGGGAGGCAGCCATGAGTAATTCCGCCGCCGCGCAGACCTCGGCCGCTTCGGCCGCCAGCGCTGATTCGGGCCTGCTTGACCAGATCGTCGAGCAGAGCCGGGTGGCCAAGTCCACCGCCGAGCACGACCGAGCCAAAGACCTGATCGGCGAATTGGCCCGCGAAGTCATGAAGGGCACGGTCGTGGTGTCCGACAACCTGTCGGCCATGCTGGACGCTCGCGTTGCCGAACTCGACCGGCTGATCTCCGCGCAGTTAAGTGAAGTGATGCACGGCGCCGAGTTCCAGAAGCTGGAAAGCACCTGGCGCGGCCTGCACTACCTGTGCCAAGAGAGCAACACCGGGCCGATGTTGAAGATCAAGGTGCTGAACGTCACCAAGCGCGATCTGGTGCGCGATTTTCAGACCGCCATCGACTTCGATCAGAGCTTGATGTTCAAGAAGGTCTACGAAGAAGAGTTCGGCACGTTCGGCGGCTCGCCCTTTGGCGCCTTGCTGGGCAACTTCGAGGTCACCCGTCAGCCCGAGGACATGTACTTCATCGAGCAGATGTCGCATGTGGCCGCGGCCTCGCACGCGCCGTTCATCGCATCGGCATCGCCTGAGCTGCTGGGCCTGGACAGCTTTGCCGACCTGGGTCGCCCGCGCGATCTGGCCAAAGTGTTCGACACGGTGGAATACACCAAGTGGCGCAGCTTCCGCGATTCGGAAGACTCCCGCTATGTCGGCCTGACCATGCCGCGCTTCCTGGGCCGCTTGCCGTATGACCCGAAGGAAGGCACGTCGGTGGAGGGATTCAACTTCGTCGAGGACGTGGACGGCACGGATCACTCCAAATATCTGTGGTGCAACGCCGCGTGGGCCTTCGGTGCGCGCCTGACGGCGGCATTCGCCGATTTCGGCTGGTGCGCGGCCATCCGTGGCGTGGAAGGCGGCGGCCTGGTTGAGAATCTGCCGACCCACACCTTCAAGACCGATGACGGTGAGATCGCGCTGAAATGCCCGACTGAGATCGCCATTACCGATCGGCGCGAAAAGGAACTCAGCGATCTGGGGCTGATTCCGCTGGTCCACTGCAAGAACTCCGACTACGCGGCCTTCTTCGGCGCGCAATCGGTGCAGAAAGCGAAGAAATACAACACTGACAGCGCCAATGCGAACGCGGTGCTGTCGGCCCAGTTGCAGTACATATTTTCGGTGTCGCGCGTGGCACATTACCTGAAGGCCATGATGCGCGACAAGATCGGCAGTTTTGCGTCCGCGCAGTCGGTCGAAAGTTTCCTGAACCGCTGGGTCTCGCAGTACGTCCTGCTGGACGACAACGCGGGCCAGGAACAGAAAGCGCAGTTCCCATTGCGGGAAGCCTCGGTGCAAGTCGCCGAAGTGCCGGGTCGCCCCGGCGTGTTCCGGGCCGTGGCGTTTTTGCGGCCTCACTTTCAGCTCGACGAGCTTTCGATTTCGTTGCGTCTGGTCGCGGAACTTCCCGCCCAGGCTCAGAAATCGTGATGCCCGTCCGATAAGCGGTTTTTCAACTTGAGAGGCTATGAATGAAGGACATTTACGTCAAATTTGGCAATCCTGCGCTTAAGGGCGAGTCCCAGGATAAGGACCACCCTGACTGGATCGAAGTCGGTTCGTGGCGCCACGAGATCATCCAGCCGCGTTCGGCCACGGCCTCGACCTCGGGCGGTCACACCGCCGAGCGCACCGAGCACGGCGAAATGGTCTTCACCAAGGATCTGGACGTTGTCAGCCCGCTGCTGTATCAGCATGCCTCCGGCGGCACCACCTTCGACGAAGTGACGATCGATTTTCTGCGTGCCGACGGGGAAGGCAACCGCGTCAAGTACCTGGAAATCAAGCTCAAGTACGTGATCATTTCGCGTGTTGCGCCGGAAGTCGTCAGCGAAGGCCTGCCGCACGAGTCCTTCTCGCTGAAGTACGCCGCCGTGCAGTGGAAGTACACGCAGCAGAAGGTGGGCGGCAACCAGGGCGGCAATGCCCAGGGCGCCTGGAGCCTGACCAAGAACGACAAGACGTATTCGGTCTGAACGTGACCGCGTAGGCAGTAAAGGCCGCGCCCCACGCCGGGGCGCGCGATCTTTGCTGAACGGAGGTCCGTGATGAAAGGATTCGAGCCTAGTCTGTTCGACAAGCTGTTCGACGGAGATGGGCAGGCACCGCATGCCCTGCGGCGCTTGTCGGTGGAAGAAATCAAGGAAACCGTCGCGCGCGACATCGAAGCCCTGCTGAACACCCGCATGGTCTTCACTGAGGAATCGCTGAAGCGCTACCCCAATTGCCAGCGGTCCATCCTGACGTATGGGCTGTCGGACTTTTCGGGCCTGAGCCTTGCCAGCCATTACGACCGCGAATTCATCTGCCGGTCGCTTGAGCAAGCGATTGCGCGGCATGAGCCGCGACTGACGCAGGTAAGGGTCGTGCTGCAAGTGGACAGCCGCGCGACGTCGGTCTTGTATTTCGCGATCACCGCCATGCTGGATGTCGGGCCGGCACACGAGCCGGTGACGTTCGACGCGACGTTGCAGCCATCCACCTTGCAGTATTCAGTCAGCAAGGGATGGGCCAAGGCAGCGGCCGTCGCCTGATAAAAAACAACGCGCGCGGGCGCGGGCGGCATACCGCCAGCGAGGAAGGGAACGATGGAAGAACTGCTGCCCTATTACGAACGCGAGCTGGGATTCCTGCGCGGTTCATCACGCGATTTCGCACAACGCTATCCGAAGATCGCGGCGCGTCTCGGCTTGTCTGGGGAAACCTGCGAAGACCCGCATGTCGAGCGGATGATCGAATCGTTCGCCCTGCTGGGCGCGCGGATCAACAAGAAGCTGGACGACGACTATCCGGAATTCACGGAAGCCTTGTTCGAGGTGATGTACCCGCACTATCTGCGCCCGTTTCCATCGTGTTCGGTGGCGCAGTTCGATACCGGCGGCGTCGCGGCGCAATTGACGGCGCCGGTACGGATGCCGCGCGGAACCGAACTGAAATCGCACCCCATGCGGGGCGTGTCCTGCCGTTTTCGCACGGCCTATGACGTGACGCTGGCGCCCGTGGCCATCCGCCACGCCAGCTTTGCATCCACCGCCAATGCGCCGTCGTCGACGTCTCTGCCACCGGGCGTGACAGGGCGAATGTCGCTGACGCTGGCTTGCCTGGCCGAGACCCAGAATTTCTCCAACCTGGCCATCGATACCCTGCGGGTCTATCTGCACGGGGAACCGTCGTTTGTCGCCGCGTTGCGGGATTGCCTGTTCCTGCGCACCGCGGCCGCCTATGTGGAAACCCAGCCTGGCCGCTGGAATCGCCTGGACGCCGTGCCGCTTGCACAGGTCGGGCTGGCGGAAGAGGACGCACTGATCGACTTTCCCGCCAGTTCGCATCCGGCGTATCGCTTGCTGGCCGAGTACTTCGTATTCTCCGAAAAATTCAATTTCGTGGACATCGACCTGGCGGCGCTGCGGCGCGCAGTGGGGACGGCGCGCGAATTCACCTTGCATCTGCCCGTCAAGGGCCTGCGTGCCGATTCCAATACGGCTCGCCTGCTGGAGTCGGCGTCGGCCGATCATTTCCGACTGGGCTGCACGCCGGTCGTCAACCTGTTCGCACAACGCGCGGACCCCATTCGCGTGACGCACGCCGCCGCGTCCTACCCGGTGGTGGCGGATGCGCGGCGTGCCTATGGCTACGAGGTTTATTCGATCGACCGCGTGCGGCAGGTCCGGCAGAACGCGCAAGGCGATTCGGTGGTGGAGTTCCGTCCGTTCTATTCCCTGCATCATGGTGAAACGCCTGATCGCGCGAGCCACTATTGGACGGCGCGACGCGATGCGATGGTGGCGGAGCGCAGCCCCGGCTACGAGATGGAGATGTCCATCGTCGACATCGACTTCGATCCGTCCGTGCCGCAGACCGAAACCCTGAGCCTGGAACTGACGTGCACCAATCGGGACTTGCCCGCGCATCTGGCGGTGGGTCAGCCAGGAGGTGACCTGTTCCTGGAAGGCGGTTCCGTCGCGCGTGAGATCCGCTTGTTGCGCCGGCCCACCCATACCCACCGTTTTCAGCAGGGCCGGGCCGCGCATTGGCGCTTGATTTCGCATCTGGCGCTGAACCACTTGTCGCTCGTGCAAAGCGGATTGCCCGCCTTGAAGGAAACGTTGCGGCTGTACGACCTGTCGCATGCGGCCGTGGCCGCTCGTCAGATCGAAGGGCTGGTGGGATTGGACTACAAACCTGCCACGCATTGGATGCCAGGCGAACCGTTCGCGACCTTCGTCCGAGGTATCGAGATCCGGCTGACGATCAACGAAGATAACTTCGTGGGTACCAGCCTGCATGCCTTTGTGGCGGTGATCAACCGCTTCTTTGGACTGTACGTGCACGCCAACAGCTTCGTGCAGCTGGTTGTGTTGTCGCGCCGCGGCGCGGAAGAAATCCTACGGTGTCCTCCATGCAACGGCGACGCGATCCTAGCGTAATCGAATCGCTGCTGGCCGAGCCGCATCGATTCAAATTCTTCCAGGCCGTTCGGGTGCTGGAGCTTTGGTTTGCACGGCAGGAAGGGACCCGCGCCAAGCAAGCCGTGCCGGCCCACCTGCGCTTCCTGAATTCATCGTCACTTGGCTTTCCGGCTAGCGAAATTGCGGCCCTGACGGCCTATGACAAGAATGGCCAACCATTGGACGATGCCGAATCACGACTGGCCGCGTTGGCTGCCGGCCAACTGGGGCGAGTGGAAATCGAGCCCGCATTCTTCGGCCTGCTGGGCGCGCAGGGCGCGTTGCCACTGCACTACTCCGAAATTCTGAGCCATCGTGAAAGCGCCAAACGCGATCGCGGCGCGCGTGCCTTCTTCGATATCTTCTCGAACCGCGCGGCAGCGCTGTTTTACGAGGCATGGAAGAAGTACCGCATGCCGATGCGCCACGAGACCGAGCAAGACCACCACTATCTGCCGCTGCTGCTGGCGCTGGGCGGCATCGGCCACCCAGCGCTGCGGGACCGCCTGCATGAGGGCGACGGGCAGGTTTTTGATGAATCGCTTGCGCACTATGCGGCCGCGGCGAGGCAACGACCGGTGTCCGCCGCATTTCTACAACGGGTTCTGTGCGATTACTTCCGGGTGGACATGCGCGTCGAACAGTTTGTGGGGCGCTGGTATCACGTGCCTCCCGAACATCGCACGCAGCTGGGCATGCCGGGCGCGGTGCTGGGCGTGTCCGCGATGGCAGGCGACCGCATCTGGCAGCGCGACCTGCGCATCCGCCTGTGGATCGGCCCCTTGTCGCGCGAGGCGTTCACGGAATTCCTGCCCGGCGGCGCGCGTGCGCAGGCATTGGAGAAGCTGCTGACCATGTTTGGCGGCATGAGCTTCGAGTACGAAGTGCGGCTGGTGATGGCCCAGGCGGACGTCGCGGGCAGCGTGCTGGGCGACGCGGGCGATAGCGGCACACGACTGGGTTGGAATTCCTTTCTTTGCACGGCACCCGCCGCCGCCGACCGCGACGACGCCAGCTACGAATTGCACACCATTCATTAAGAACAATACGAACGAGACCATGGCCACACCGCTGAAAACCCTGATCACGAAGCTGAACCAGACCTGCCGCCAAGCCGCGGAACGCGCTGCCAGCCTGTGCATGGCGCAGGGGCACTATGAAGTGGACCTTGAACACCTGTTCCTGGCGTTGCTGGAGCGGCCCGCCAGCGATTTCAGCATCGTGGCGCGGCGCAGCGGTATTCAGGCGTCGGTGCTGGAAGCCGATTTGAATGCGGAGATTCGCGGCTTCAAGAATGGCAACACCCGCACACCGGTGTTTTCGCCGCATCTGCCGCGTTTGTTTGAACATGCTTGGCTGATTGCGTCGCTGGATACACAAACCACGCGCATCCGTTCAGGGCATTTGTTGTTGGCACTCTTGACGGAGCCGGACCTGGCGGCGTTGGCGCGTCGCGGTTCGCACCTGTTCGAGTCGTTCCGGCTGGATGCGTTGAAGCATGAGTTTGCAGAGGTCACGGCGGGTTCGGAAGAGGCGGGCCAATCCGTGGCTCTTGGCGATGATGCCGGCGCAACGGCAAGACAAGACCCGGCGGCGCCTGCCGCCGGACTGTCCCAGACGCCAGCGCTGGATCAATACACCGCTGACCTGACGGCGCGTGCGCGCGAAGGCAAGATTGATCCGGTGATCGGGCGCGATGCTGAAATCCGCCAGATGATCGACATTCTGACGCGCCGCCGCCAAAACAATCCCATCCTGACCGGCGAGGCCGGCGTGGGCAAGACGGCCGTAGTCGAAGGGCTGGCGTTACGGATCGTGGCGGGTGATGTGCCCCCGGCGCTGGCCGGCGTGGCGTTGCGCACGCTGGACCTGGGCTTGCTGCAAGCCGGGGCCAGTGTGAAGGGCGAGTTTGAGAACCGTCTGAAGCATGTGATCGACGAGGTCAAGCAAAGCCCCACGCCCGTCATCCTGTTTATCGACGAAGCGCACACCATGATTGGCGCGGGCGGGCAGGCAGGCCAGAATGATGCGGCCAACCTGCTGAAGCCGGCGTTGGCGCGCGGCGAACTGCGCACCATTGCCGCCACGACCTGGAGTGAATACAAGAAGTACTTCGAGAAAGATGCGGCGCTGGCGCGGCGGTTCCAGGTGGTCAAGGTGGAAGAACCGAGCGAAACGTTGGCCGCCAGCATGCTGCGCGGCATGGCTCCGCTGATGGAAGAGCACTTTGGGGTGCGCGTCCTGGACGAGGCAATCGTGGCGGCGGCGCGTTTGTCGCACCGCTACATCAGTGGTCGGCAACTGCCCGACAAGGCGGTCAGCGTGCTGGATACGGCATGCGCCAGAGTGGCGCTGGGTCGTAGCGCCACGCCTGCCCTGATCGATGACGCGCGGCATCGCTTGGCCAGGCTGGACACCGAGCGCGCGGCATTGCGCCGCGAAGCCGCGGCAGGCGCGGCGGGTCCCTCCGCACGCCTGCGTGAGCTGGATGAGGAAATGACGGCCGTGCGCGGTGATTTGACCGAAGCCGAATCGCGGCTGGCGCAGGAAAGCGAACTGGTGCGCCAGATTCACGCGCTGCGTGAAGAACTGGAATCCGCTGGGGACGCGGTGCCGCCCGAAGCGCCGACCAAGCGCCGCTCGGGCAAGGGGGGCGAACCGTCGCCAGGGCAGACGCAACTGGCGGCGCTGCAACAGCAGTTGCGCACGCTGCAAGGCGACGCTCCGTTGGTGCCGGCCTTTGTCGACGCACAGGTCATTGCCGAGATTGTGTCGGCCTGGACTGGCATTCCGCTGGGCCGCATGGTCAACGACGAAATCCGTACGGTGCTGGAGCTGCAACCGCTGCTGGCCGAGCGCGTGATTGGGCAGGACCATGCGCTGCACGCCATCGCCCAGCGCGTGCGAACCGCGCGCGCGGGCCTGGAAGATCCGAACAAGCCCAAGGGCGTGTTCTTGTTCGTGGGGCCGTCGGGCGTGGGGAAAACCGAAACCGCGCTGGCCGTGGCGGACGTGCTGTACGGCGGCGAGCGCAAGCTGGTCACCATCAACATGAGCGAATACCAGGAAGCGCATAGCGTGTCGGGTCTGAAAGGATCACCGCCGGGCTACGTGGGATATGGGGAAGGCGGGGTGCTGACCGAGGCCGTGCGCAGGCAGCCCTATAGCGTGGTACTGCTGGACGAAATCGAGAAGGCCCACCCGGATGTGCTGGAGCTGTTCTTCCAGGTATTCGACAAGGGCGTGATGGACGATGCCGAAGGCCGCGAGATCGATTTCCGCAACACGCTCATCATTCTGACGTCCAACGTGGGCTCGCCCACCATCATGCAGGCCTGCCTGAACAAGAGCGCGCAAGAACGACCGGACGCCGAGGCCCTGCAAGCCTTGTTGGCCCCGCAGTTGTACAAGGCCTTCAAGCCCGCGTTCCTGGGCCGCATGAAGACGGTTCCCTACTATCCGGTGGACGACGACGCACTGGTCCGCATCATCGGCCTGAAGCTGGGCCGCATCGCGGCGCGCGTGCAGGCCAATCACCGCGCCGTGTTCGACTGGGACGACGCTTTGGTCGAGGCGGTTCTGGCTCGCTGCACAGAGGTTGATACCGGTGCGCGCAACGTCGACCACATTCTCAATGGCACGCTGTTGCCGCAGATCGCCGAACAAGTCCTGGGCCGCATGGCGCAGGGCGAGGCCATTGCGCGCATTCGCGTGACGGCGGCCAAGAACGGCGATTTCCGATATCGCTTGTCCTGAATCTGGAATACCGACCATGCCTCCCGATTCCACATCGCTTTCCCGCTTGCCCGCCGCGGGCGTCGATCAGGCCAACCGGCTGCTTGACCTGAGCACGCCGCTAGGCACGAACAAGCTGGTGGCTGAAACCCTGACAGGCGCCGAAAGCTTGTCGGGCGGAGGCTTTCGCCTGGATCTGACGGCGTTGTCCGATGACGCCCACATTCCGCTGAAGGCGCTGCTGGGACAACCGGTGACCTTGCGCCTGCAAACGGCGCTAAGCCGCGATCAACCGCGTCTGTGGCACGGCCATGTGACCCAGGCTACGTATCAGGGCGCCAATGGCGGCATGGCCAGATACGGTTTGACGGTGGAGCCCTGGCTGGCCTTCCTGCGCCAACGGCACGATAGCTTTGCCTATCAGGACCGGACGGTGTTCGATATCGTCGAGAGCATCTTTGCGGACTACAAGGCCAGCGGCGTGCTGGCCCCGTTGTGGCGTTGGGATCTGCGGGATCGCGCCAGCTACGCCAAGCGCAGTCTGACCATCCAGTATCGCGAGACCGATTACGCATTCGTGGACCGCTTGCTGGCCGAGGAGGGCTTGTTCTACTGGTTCGAGCACGAGGCCGACGGCCACACCCTGGTCATCGCCGATCACAACGGCGCGTTCAAGCCCGGTCCTCAAGCCAGCGTGCGCTTTGCGCGCGCGGATGTCACCGAAACCGAAGACTCCATCCAAGCATGGAGCCAGCGGCAGCGCTGGCAGACCAATGCCGTGCGGCTGGCCAGCTGGGATTATCGCGGCGCGCAGGCGCGTCCGGTTTCCGCGCAGGCCGCCGCCGGCAAGCTGGCCAATGACCGGGATCTGGTCCACAACGACTATCCCGGCCAGTATGCCTATGAAGACAGCGCTCAGGGCGAACGCCTGGCGCACAATGCGCTGGCCGCATTGCGGGTGCGCCAGGACTGCGTGGAAGGCGCAGGCACCGTGCGCACACTGGCGCCGGGGCAGCGTTTTGAATTGACCGGCCATTATCAGCAAGATGGGCAGCCTGCCTACGTCGTGATCGCGATGACGCATCAGGCGCGCAACAACCTGGATGCGGACCTGGGCCGCGCCGTCAGCGAGGCCGAGGACACGGCCGACGAAGACTTCTACCGCAACCGCTTCACCTGCATTGGCATCAACACTGAATTCCGTGCGGCGACGGTCGACGGCCATGGTGCGCGCCTGCATCCGAAGCCCACGGTGTTCGGTGCGCAGACGGCCCTGGTGGTGGGAGCGGAAGCCCCGGTGCTGACAGACCGTGACCACCGCATCAAAGTGCAGTTTCATTGGCAGCGCGGCAAGGCCTCCAGCAGCCGGCTGGCGCATCCGTCGGGTGACGAGAACGCGCCCGCCAAGGACGAACTGGGCACCTGGGTTCGAGTGGCGGAGCCGGTGGCGGGCGGTGACTGGGGCGGCCATTTCGTGCCACGGGTCGGGCAGGAAGTGCTGGTGGAATTCCTGCATGGCGACATCGACCGCCCCGTCGTGGTGGGAGCGCTGTACAACGGCGAAGGCGCCGAAGACGCGCCGCACAACCAGGTGCAGGCAGGCGGCGCCAACGCGACTGGCAATGCGCCAGCCTGGTTCGCGGGCGGGCAGGCGGGACACGCGCACAACGTGGTGATGTCGGGGTTCAAGACGCAGGCGCTGGCAGACAGCGGTTCCGGCTCGGGGGGCTACAACCAGCTGGTGCAGGACGATACGCCGGGCCAGTCCCGGCTGACGGCGTCCACCACGCAGGCCGATAGCCGTCTGAACCTGGGCCATATCAAGCAGCAGCGCGACAACGAGCGCTTGGAAGACCTGGGCCATGGCGCGGAACTGTCCACCCAGGAAGCGGTGGCGGTGCGCGGAGGTTCGGGCCTGTTGATCAGCGCCGACCTGCGCGAGAACGCCGACGGCGCGATGCTGGACAGCGCTGAAGCCGCCAAACAGATCAAGCGCGCCATGGAGGCCGCCACGCAACTGGCCGGCACCGCCGTCAGACAGAAGGCCATTCTGGAGGGCGACCCGGAGACGCTGCCCGCGCAAGAGGCATTGACCCACATTCTTGACGTGGTGGAATCCACGCAGGACGACGTGAACACGGCGGGAGCCAAAGTGGCGGCCTACCGTGAACCGCATATCCAGGTCAGCGCACCCAGCGGCATTGGCCAGTACACGCCGGGCGACGCCTTCCTGGTGGCGGGCAAGACTTTCGCGCAAGTCGCGCCGGATGTGAACTGGGCCAGCAGCGCCAACCTGGCGGTAGGCGTGGCTGCGGGTGCCGTGCTGTACACGATGGGGCAGGCGGCGTCTGGCGGCCGTCCGGTCAAGGATCCGGGCCTGCGGCTACATGCGGCGGGCGGCAAGCTACGGTTGCATAGCCAGGACGCCAAGATGACGCTGACGGGCGAGAAGGCCGTGACGATTGCGTCGGCAGACGCCAGCGTGACCGTTCAAGCCGCCAAGCGCGTGCTGGCCACGGCAGGCGGGGCCTATCTGCGCGTCGAAGGCGGCAATATCCAACTGCATGCGCCGGGCAAGGTGGAACTGAAAGCGGGCGTGCATAACTGGATTGGGCCGCAGACCAGCAACGCGAAGCTGGCGTTCAATGACGGATCGCCGCTTTGTGAGGCCCGGGTGCGTGGTGCGGCCCAGCAGGGCGGCGCCGTGGTGCCGTTGGGTTAGGGGCGCCATGCTGGATTATCAAACCCTGAAGGCATTTCACCTGGGATTGATCCAGGATGCCCAGACGCCAGAGGTACCGGACTTCCTGGAGCCCGAGCCCATCGTGCCGGCGGCGCTGGCCGAGATGCCCGCCCTGATGCCTCGCCTGGTGGATCTATCGCGGCTGGATAGGCAGCAGATCGTGGCAGCGCTGGGCGGTTTGAACCAACAGGTGCAGGAAGGCCAGGACCCGTGGTTGGCGGTGCTGTTGCGATCCGACAGGCCGGCAGAGACGGTGGCAAGGCATCTGCGGTCCCGGCTGGTGATCGAGCTTGCGGACGTGGGGGCGTGCTTCTTCCGCTTTTTCGATCCGCGTGTGCTGGTGCAATTGCCGTGGATGCTGACGCCGGCCCAGTTGGCCTGGCTGTTTGGCCCGGTGCGGGCGTTTCATGTGTGCCTGCATCAAACCTGGCGCACGATCGAGCTTCCGGCGACGCAAGCGTCTTTGCATCTGGCGCTGACGCCAGAGCAGTCATTCACGCTGACCCACGTGCAGCCGATGAATGAAGTGCTGGCCGACGTGGATGGGCTGGACATCGACGAACGTGTCCGCTTGGGCCGCACGGTCATCGGTCATTTCCGCACCGCCCGGGAACTGGGCCTGCGGACGCAGCCCGACCGCAAGGCGTTTGCGCGCCACGCCCTGGCGGTTCATCCCGATTTTCACCGCCACGATCAAGTGCAGGCTTGTTTGCTTGCGATGGACGATCAAGACGACCATCCCTATGTTGCCGCCACCCAGGCGCTGGACGACGAGGATTGGTTGCAGATTCAAACCGATATGAGCCGAACTGGAGAGCTGCATGGCTGATGACCCCAAGAATTGCGGCAAAAAACGGTCTTCGTTGAACTGCGAGGAAGACTGCCCGTTCCATCGCGTTGGCTTGCCCATCATGCCGTTGCGCTATGCGGTGCTGCCGAACAACGACATGTTCGCGCCGCTGACGGGCGACTTCGAGGGAATAGAACTGGTCGACAAGCCGCTGGGGCAGGGGGCGCGCTACGGGGTACGCCTGTTGCGGACGGGCTACCTCTACGTGTACGACGAAGCGCGCCGAGAGCTGAAGGGGTACTACGTCAATGAGAACGCCACGCTGTACAACTTCGATCTGGATAAACCGGTCGAGGCTTGCGACCGCGCCTTCACCTGCACCATGGACCATGAGGCGAGGGCGTCGCTGCTGACCATTCCCAATGCACGCCGCGCCACGTTCGTCTGGCTGGCGTTTTCGGACGTGCAATGGACCAAGGATGTCTGCAAGGCGCACAAGGGAAAGTCAGGCGCAGCATTGCGCGAGCGGCACATGTTCAAGTTCGATGTGCAGGCGTGGCTGAACAGCAAGCAGCATCCGAACGCCAAGCGGATCAACACGCTGAAAGACACCGTGGCGGACTATGTGGTGGAGCGCAAGCGGGATCTGAGCCATAGCGAAAAGAACCAGCTTACGGGATGGAGCACCGTCAACTACATGGACGTCAAGGGGTGGATGGGCGGCATGATCGAAGAGGCCGCCGAGGCGTTTTCGCCCGGCAACGGTCTGATGCTGGCGCTTCCCGACGGAACCGGTGTGTTGCAGGACCTGGCGCGTCTGATGCGCCACCGCTTTGACGAATTCGTGTCGAACCGCAGTGATATTCGCCAGTTGACCGTATCCAAGTCCATCGAGTCGCTGCGCGAGATCGTGATGCAGTCCGCTGAAACACGATTTCTCAACCGGCGCGCGACCGATGCGACCAACCAATCCGTCTACGGTACGACCACGCCGAACATGATGGGGACCGGCGGCGGTGGCGCCGCGCTTGGCCAGCAATTGGCTGACTTGTTGATCGATGGGCATCGCGAGCAGCGCGAGGCAGAGGCGGATCGTTACCGATATCCCACGGAGCAGGAGCGCTGGACGGTCAAGTGGGAAGAATGGAAGGACTATCTGGATGCCTACGACGAAAAGGCGCGGGCCGATTGGCAAAAGGAATTTGATGGCCGATTGGGCAAGTTTGACCAAGAGGTCATCGTGCCCATGGCCAAGGCGCACGTGGCATGGATGACCTGCGATCACACGGTCTCGTCGTTCCGCTGCAATTACGACGTCAAGAACGTGGACAGCGGCGAGGTCTTCCAGACTGTTTTCTCATTGTGCATCGACGGCACCCAGGACAAGCGAGCCTGCTTCGACCTGTATACGCAGTGGTTGCAGGGGGCCCCGGTGGACACCGGCAACCTGCTGCTGCGCGCCATGGTCCACAACCAGGATCTGGTTGCGGAGAAGGTCGTGGAGGCGCATGACGCGATCGTCGATTGGAAGGCGGTTCCGTGGGGCAATCTGCACGAAACCTACAAGACCGCGTTGCAATCGCTAGGCAAGGGGCGTCTGGACAAGACGGCCCGGCTGATGGAGCAACTGATGGGGCCGATCGTGGGCTTGCTGCGTCTGGGCGTGGATCATCAGATGGCGCGAAAGATCGCGCTGCTGCTGGGGATCGTGACGGAGAAGCCCGTGGTGATCGTTGACGTCGTCGGCAGTAAAAAGGCGTTCCGCGCCGCGCTGATCCGCGAGGTCCTGCGTCAGCATGGTTCACAGGTGAACGTACGGCAAATGGAGCGCGCCGTCTCGGACGAATTGCGTCGCCTGGAGGTCAAAGGCGAACGCTTGGATGGCACTGACAAGAAGCAGTGGTTCATGGTGGTGGACCGCGAGGCGGCTTCCAGTGTGCCGACGGATCTGCGAGGAAATGAACAGGCGCGGCGCCTGGCCCAGTCCACCATGACGATCGAAGAATACGAAGCCAGGGAAATGTCCCGCTGGCGGACGGCGATCAATACCGATGTGCGGGTGGGAGCGGTCAGTTGCCTGTTCCAGGCCGTGACGCTGTACAAGCTATGGAGCGACCTGGACACGGCGATGCTGCATGAGCGCAAGGACGCCAGCTGGAAGTTCGTGGTGGGCATTGCAGGCGCGGGCGGTTCGTTCGCGGAAGTCCTGGGCGTCGCGCTGAAGGCGCAGGGCGCGGCAGGCATGCGGCTGGGGGCGGGCATCGGCCTGGAGTCCACCGGCGCGTTGCTGGCGCGGTGGGGAGGGCGGGTTGGCGTCGTGACGGGCGTCATCATGGCCATCTTCGATTTCAAGAGTGGCGCGCAGCAGATCACGGTCGAGCGCAATGGCCTGATGGGCGGCCTGTACATCGCATCAGGCATCTTCAGCCTGGTGCTGATCGCCGCGTTCGCGATGTCTTCCACGATCGTCGGCATCGTTTTCGCGGTGGCCTTGATCATCGTGGCCATTCTGATCGAGTACTTCAAGGACGATAAGATCAAGGAATGGCTCAAGCGTTGCCTGTGGGGCAAGTTCCAGGGCCAGTCTGGCACGGACTATTACTATGGCCTGCAAGACGAAATGAACAATCTGCGCTTGGCCCTGGGAGGGGATTGATGGATTTCACGGGATTGGTGCCGAAGTTTCAGAACAACCGTCCGTTGACGGATGCTGAGCGTCAGCACCGCTTGTCGCAAAAAAAGCGTCTTGATGTGCCGTTGCTTGCCCAGTTGTGCGTGGTCAAGATGGACTCGCAGCGCTTGGTCTCGGTGGACCGCTGGTATGGATGGCGCGGCTTCGTGGCGCTGATGGGCGCCATTCCCATTGGCTTTGCGGTCTGGGGCGTCGTTTATTTTTCGTGGCTGCTGATCGGGGGCGGCCTTCCCGACGAGAACGGCCTCTGGGAAGCCGTCTATGCCTGCATCGCCATGTTCGTCGCGTTAGGCGCGTTTGGCGCATGGCTGGCCTGCAAGGAAATGTTCCGCTGGACCTACTACCCCATCATGCTGGACCGCAAGCATCGGCAAGTACATGTGTTCCGTCTGGATGGCACGGTGCTGTCAGCCCCCTGGGACAAGATCTACTTCACATTGGGCCACGGCAAAGGGCTGTTCGGCTCGTTCAATTGGGACATCCGCGGGCTGATCCTGGATGACGATGGCCAGACGGTTCGCGAGACTTTCGCCTTCTGCATTGCCACGAGCCGGGTCGAGAACGCCTATTCGCATTGGGAGTTCCTGCGCCGCTACATGGAGGAAGGGCCGCAAGCGGTGATCCAGGAGGTCAAGTTCTGCATGCCGGTCGACGGCCGGCGCGAGACCTTCGCGTTCAGCAAGGAACGGGTCTTCGCCAACGACGCGCAAAGCCCGGGTCTGATGTACATCACCATGATTCCGTTCAACTACCTGCACACCCTGATGCGGTGGATGGTGATGCGGACCAGCAAGATTCCGGCCTTTCCGGCCGCGATCGAGGCGTCGCTGAAACCGGATCCGAGCGACATGTACGTGCGCGATGCGTCGATCAACCCCGAGGACTTGCGCTAACGCGCCAGCCTGGCATCGATGAATGCGCTGATCGCGCGCGTTTCATCGTTGTCGGCGCCCACGTCCGCATTGATCTGCGCGTGGTTGCGGGCGACGCCCAGCAGTTCGGCCATGCCGCCCTGCGCCGCCAATTGGTCGGCATAGCCCTGCGACCGGCGGCAAGGGTCTGGGCGCAGCGTTGAGCACACGAACAAGGCGGGTGGCTGCCTGCCGCGTAGCTGCGCGGCGGGCGACGCCGCCGCCCATTGCGCCGGGTCGGCGCCGAACGCATCGTCATAGAATGCGGCGTGAGGGCGGGGCATGACGTCCAGCAGGTCGAAGCCGGCGCCGTCCAGGATGATGCTGACGCGCCAGAGTTGTGCGCCGGTACGTTGGCGCATCGAGGCATCCGCGGCCAACAGCGCCAGCAGGTGGCCGCCCGATGAATGGCCCATGACGACGAGGCGGTCGGGGTCGGCATTCCACGCCCCGGCCTGTCGGCCGACCCAGGCCAGGGCGCGGCCCAGGTCCTCGGCCTGCGCTTCGGGTCTTGCTTGCGGCAGCAAGCGCGTGTTGACCGACACGACCACAAAGCCCTGCGGCAGCCAGTGGGCCAGCTTGTTCTGGACGACTTCCGGCGCGGCCTTGTCGCCGTTTTTCCATGACCCGCCGTGGACGATGACCAGAACGGGAGCGGGCGCTGGGGTGAGGGTGGCGGGCAGGTAGACGTCGGCGATCTGGGCGGCGTCCGGCCCGTAGCGCTGGTCCATCAGCGGAGCGGCGGACGCCGCCCCATGCAGCGCGGCGGTCAGAAGCAGGGCAGGCAGCAGGCGAGGGGCGCGCATGGACGTCCGGAGGTAAGAGGGATGCCCGTTACTGTAGCCCGTGTCAGACGTTCTCGGCGCGGCCTGCGCCCGGCGCCAAGCTGTGGCATGCTGCGGCCGATCTGCTTCTTCCGCGTGCGCCCCGCCACGTTGCAATGCCTACCTTCCTGCTTCGTTTTTTTGACTTCCTGCTGCTTTCCGCCGCTGCCGCGCTATTCGGCGCCTGCCTGACTTCGTTACTGACGACGGGCGCCTACGGCTGGGTGGTTCCGAATGCGCCCTATCTGTACGAGCCACGCGACTTTTTCGTGGATGCCGCCCTCGCAGGACTGGCGGGCCTGCTGTTGCTGACGCTGGCCGAACGCATTCCGGCGGTGCGGCGATCTACCGGTTGGCGGATGGGGGCAACATTGGCTGCGGCGTTGGTCGCCCTGGCCCTCGCGCCGCCCGCGCCCCTGGTATTTGGCAATACCTGGGCGCCGGGCGAGGCCCTGCGGGAATTGTTCCTGGCGCAGTGGCAGATGGTGCTGCCCATCGCGCTGGTCGCGGTGGTGCTTAGAGGCGCGGTCTGGCGGCTTTCCGCCTGGCGTGGAGGCTAGGCGGACAGCCTCCATTCAGCCAGGTCGGCCATCCGGGATTTCATTGAAATGCCCGGGATTTGCGCTAGGATTATCGGCGCAAATACCGCCTGCACCTTCCCGCCTTCCCTGGAGCCCCCCTCGCATGACTTCCCTTGATTCGTTTGCCATCACCAAGAAGTGGCCCGCTCAGCATCCCGACCGTATCCAGCTGTATTCCTTGCCCACGCCCAATGGCGTGAAGGTGTCGATCCTGCTGGAAGAACTGGGTTTGCCCTACGAGGCGCACCGCGTCAGTTTTGATACGCAGGACCAGTTTTCGCCTGAGTTCCTGTCGCTTAGCCCGAACAACAAGATTCCGGCCATCCTGGATCCCAATGGTCCGGACGGCAAGCCGTTGGCGCTGTTCGAGTCCGGCGCCATCCTGGTCTATCTGGCCAGCAAGACGGGCAAGTTGATTCCGGCCGATACCGCGGGCCGCTACGAGACGCTGCAATGGATCATGTTCCAGATGGGCGGCATCGGCCCAATGTTCGGCCAGTTGGGCTTCTTTCATAAATTCGCCGGCAAGGAATACGAAGACAAGCGCCCGCGCGACCGCTACGCGGCCGAGTCCAAGCGCTTGCTGAACGTGCTGGACCAGCGCCTGGAAGGCCGCGATTGGGTCATGGGCGATGAATACACCATTGCCGACATCGCCATCCTGCCGTGGGTGCGCAACCTGGTTGGCTTCTATGACGCTGGTGATCTGGTCGAGTTCTCGAAGTTCAAGAACATCGCCCGCGTGCTGGCAGCCTTCGTGGCCCGTCCGGCCGTGGACAGGGGCTTGACGATTCCCGCCGCCGCATAACGGCAGGCTGGGCCTAGCCGCCGCTGCATAGGAGCAGGCTGGGCCTTGCCGCCGCCGTGGCCGGCGGTGGCGGCAAGCGTGGCTTTCGAGCCACCCACTAAGGGTTTGCGAGAGATCAAACAAGCCCGCAGAAGTTATGTTTTTCAGTCATAAGCTTATTACTGAAAGGCGTAAGCTTCCTCCAAAAGCTGGACAGGCCGTACGAACTCCCCGACGTGCACGCTGCCCAGCGGATACGGAGGGTAGTAATGAGGAAGTTCGGGATCAAGGCGGTGGCCGGCCTGCTGATTGCAGCGGGCCTGGCAATCGGTGGCGCGCAGCTGCTGACCGCGAATCGCAAGACAGACACGACGGCATCCGTCGACATCCATGACAGGCGGCTGATCGAGGCCGGCGCCTATATTGCGCGCACCGGTGACTGCGTGGCCTGTCACAGCGTGCCCAATGGCAAGCCCTTCGCGGGCGGCCTGGCGATGCAGACGCCGGTGGGCACGATCTATTCGTCGAACATCACGCCCGACCAGCAGTCGGGCATCGGCAGCTACAGCTACGCCGATTTCAAGAACGCGGTGCAGCATGGCATCCGCAAGGACGGCACGCCCTTGTACCCGGCCATGCCGTATCCGTCATACGCCATCATGCCGGATACCGATATCCAGGCGCTGTATGCGTACTTCATGTCGCAGGTTGAACCCGTCAGCCAGCCCAGCGCCGATTCCACGATTCCATGGCCGCTGAACATGCGCTGGCCCATGGCGTGGTGGCAGTTGCTGTTCGCGGGCCAGCGCGATTTTGCGGCGCCAGCAGGAGCGGATGAAAAGCTGACGCGCGGGGCGTATCTGGTGGAAGGCCCGGGCCACTGCGGCGCCTGCCACACGCCACGCGGCCTGGCGTATCAGGAAAAGGCGCTGTCGCTGGCGGACGGCGATGCTTTCCTGTCAGGCGCCGTCATCGATGGCTGGCGGGCCAAGAGCCTGCGCGGCGAGGCCCAGGGCTTGCAGTCATGGAGCGCGGAAGAGATCGGCCTGTTCCTGAAGACAGGGCGCACCGACAAGGTGGCGGCGTTTGGCGCGATGGCGGATGTGGTTGAGCACAGCACCCGCTATTTCACGGATGGCGATATCGCCAGCATCGCGGCCTACCTGAAGCAGCTGCCCGCCGTCAATGGCAAGCTTGCGACCTTCCCGCCGAAGGCCGACACCACCACGGCCGCCTTGCGGGACGGCCGCTACGATGCACGCGGCGCCGTGATCTACATGGAGCAGTGCGTCGTCTGCCACCGGGCGGACGGGCAAGGCATGCCGCGTATTTTCCCCGCGCTGGCGGGCAATTCGGCGGTGTTCGCCCAGAACCCGCAGTCCATCATTCAAATCACGTTGGAAGGCGGCAAGATGCCGGCCAACGACACGGACGTGATGGCCTTTGCCATGCCGGGCTTCAAGCACCTGAGCAATCAGGACGTCACCGACGTCATCAACTTCATCCGCACGGCATGGACGAACCAGGCTCCGCCGATTGGCGAGAACGACGTCGCGCACATTCGCGATTTCCTGGCCAGCAAGAAGCCGAACATCGTCGCCGGAGGCAAGCATGAGTAAGCACACCAGGATCGCCACGTTGCTGGCGCTTGCGATTGCCGGTGGCGGCTGGATCGCCGCCTCCGCGGCGCCCGATACGCCGGCGTCAAGCGCGCCGGTGGATAGCCGCAATACCTTTGCCGTGATCGACAAGGACGGAAAACGCTTGCCCGACTACACGATCCCGTCGGATACGCAGATTGCCAAGGAACCGAATGCGGACCAGATCAACTACGGCAAACGCCTGTTGAACGAAACGCGCCGCCTGCTGCCGCAGAACACCGGTGCCAGCATGAATTGCAATAGCTGCCACGTACAGGAAGGCAAGAAGCCGATGGGGGCGCCGTACATCAACACGGTCAACACCTTTCCGCAGTTCAACCCGCGCGCGAACCGCGTGGTGTCGCTGGAGGACCGCATCAACGGCTGCTTCATGCGTTCGATGAACGGCAAGCCGCTGGAAAAGGACTCAGCGGAAATGAAGGCGATGATTGCCTACATGAAGTGGCTGGCGCAGGACGTGCCGCATGGCGCCAAGGTGCAGATCCAAAACGCCTGGCCGATCGACACCAAGCTTGTGCCCGACCCGGTGCGCGGCAAGGGCCTGTATGCCGCGCAATGTGCGTCCTGCCATGGCGCCAACGGCGAAGGCAAGAAGGACCGCGCGGGCGACATCGTGTTTCCGCCATTGTGGGGGGATGAGTCCTTCAACATCGGCGCGGGACTGGCGCGCACCTACAAGGCCGCCGCGTTCATCCGCAACAGCATGCCGATGGGGGTGAACACGCACGGCAACTGGGGTGAAGGCGATGTGCTGTCCGATCAGGACGCGGTGGACGTGGCGGAATACTTCACCCACATGCCCCGTCCGGACTTCGCTGGCAAGGACAAAGACTTCCCCAACGGCAAGAAACCCAAGGACTCGCGCTACTGAGCTTCTACAATCGGCCCTGTCATTCCTTCAGAATCCCAGGGCCGCCATGGAACTTCGCCAGTTGCGTTACTTCGTCCGCGTCGTCGAAGCGGGTAGCATTGGCCGGGCGGCCATGTCGATCGGCATGGTCACCTCTGCCCTCAGCCAGCAGATCAGCCGGCTGGAAGGCGAGCTCTCCACCCGTCTGTTGCAGCGCAGCGCCAGCGGCGTGGTGCCTACCGATGCCGGTCTGGCGTTTTTCCGTCAAGCGCAGCTTGCCCTGCGCCATGCGGATGACGCGGTGCAGGCTGCCCAGCAGGCGCGGCTGGCCGGCCACGTCAGCGTGGGCTTGCCGTCCACCACGGCGGCCATTCTTGGGGCGCCGTTCTTGCAGGCCATGAACGAGCGCTATCCCGACATCCGCCTGCATCTGGTCGAAGCGCTGTCGGGCCACTTGAGCGACATGCTCAATGGCCGCCTGCTGGACCTGGCCATCGTGTTTCACGCGGAGTCCGCACGGCGCTGGAGCATCATGCCGCTCTTGGACGAACCCTTGTTTCTTTGCGCCCGGCGTGACATGCCCGGCGTGCCCGACAGCGACACGACGCGGCTGGAAGCCATTGCCCACCTGCCGCTGGTGTTGCCCAGCGGCCGCCACGGCTTGCGGGCGCTGGTCAATAACGCTTTCCAGCAATTGGGGCAGACGCCGCGCGTGGTGGCCGAAGTGGATGGTCTGTCGCTGCTGATGGACGTGGTGCAGCTGGGCAACGCGGCCACCATCCAACCCAGCTCGGCCACGGCGCGCATCGCACCCGGCCAATTGCACATGGCGCGCATCGAAGACACCCATCTGTTTCGTTCCAATCTGTTGGCCAGCCTGTCCGACGACGAACTGTCGCCCGCCGCGCTGGCGGCCCGGCTGGTGCTGGCCGACGTGTCTCGCACGCTGGCGCGGGACGGAAAGTGGGCGGTGGTGGCTCTTCACGATTCGTGAATACCTGTTGACGCCTGCCTGATATCGCAACCGCCACCCGCTAGGTACAGTCGGCCTCTTGATTCGGGGACGATGGCATGGTGGACGTCTTGGTGGTGGGTGGGGGCAACGCGGCATTGTGCGCGGCCCTGATGGCGCGCGAGGCCGGCGCCAGCGTGATGCTGCTGGAAGCGGCGCCGCGCGAATGGCGCGGGGGCAATTCGCAACACACGCGCAACCTGCGCTGCATGCATGATGCGCCGCAGGACGTCTTGATCGAGGCGTATCCCGAAGAAGAATATTGGCAAGACTTGCTGAAGGTCACGGGCGGGCAGACCGACGAACATCTGGCGCGGCTGGTCATTCGTGAATCCTCGACGTGTCGTGACTGGATGCGCCGCCATGGCGTGAACTTCCAGCCGCCACTGTCGGGGGCGCTGCACGTGGCGCGCACCAACGCCTTCTTCATGGGCGGCGGCAAAGCCTTGGTGAATGCCTATTACCGCAGCGCGGAAGCGCTGGGCGTGCAGATTCGCTACAACGCCCCGGTGGATTCGCTGGAGCTGGAAGACGGCCGTTTCAAGGCGGCGTACATCGGCGACGAACGCATCGAAGCGCGCGCCTGTGTGCTGGCTGCCGGTGGCTTTGAGTCCAACCGGGAATGGTTGCGCGAGGCCTGGGGTCAGAACGAACGCGGAGAATGGCCGGCCGACAATTTCCTGATCCGCGGCACGCGCTTCAACATGGGCGTGCTGCTGAAATTCATGCTGGATGCCGGCGCCGATGCCATCGGCGACCCCTCCCAATCGCATTGCGTGGCCATCGATGCGCGCGCGCCCCTCTATGACGGCGGCATCTGCACGCGCATCGACTGCGTGTCGCTGGGGGTGGTGGTCAACCGCGACGCGGTGCGCTTCTACGACGAAGGCGAGGACTTCTGGCCCAAGCGCTACGCCATCTGGGGCCGTCTGACCGCGATGCAGCCGGGGCAGATCGCCTATTCCATCATTGACGCGAAGGCCATCGGCCGCTTCATGCCGCCGGTGTTCCCGGGGGTCAAGGCCGATACGCTGCCTGAACTGGCCGAGAAGCTGGGCTTGGATCCGGCCACCTTCGAGCAGACCCTGCGCGACTACAACGCCTCCTGTCGGGTTGGCACGTTTGACCACACCGCGCTGGACGATTGCCATACTGAAGGCGTCACGCCCGCCAAGACGCATTGGGCGCGGCCGATCGACACCGCGCCGTTTTACGGCTATGCGCTGCGCCCGGGCATCACCTTCACCTATCTGGGCCTGAAGGTGGACGACACCGCCGCAGTCCGATTCAACGGCGTGCCTAGCGACAACCTGTTCGTGGCCGGCGAGATGATGGCCGGCAACGTGCTGGGCAAGGGCTATACGGCGGGGGTGGGTATGTCCATCGGCACCGCGTTCGGCCGCATTGCCGGCACCCAGGCTGCCGCTGCCGCGTGCACCCAGACCCTTGCGAAGAGCACCACATGAAACCGCTTGAAGCCCTGGCCCGCGAGGCGCAGTCCTTTTCCACTCCGCATGCCGAGGCCGCGCCCGTGATGGCCGAGCAGCCCGTACGCTGGCTTGGCAAACAGGCCAAGCCGCAGGCGGATCTTCTGACCGGCGATGAAACCGAAGTGGCCCGCGTCATGCAGATCTGCAATGCCTGCCGCTATTGCGAAGGGTTCTGCGCGGTGTTCCCCGCCATGACCCGCCGTCTGGAGTTTGGCAAAGCCGATTTGAACTACCTGGCCAACCTGTGCCACAACTGCGGCGCCTGTTTGCATGCGTGCCAATACGCGCCGCCGCACGAGTTCGCGGTGAACGTGCCGCAGGCCATGGCCAAGGTCCGGGTGCAGACCTATACCGATTACGCCTGGCCGGCGGCGCTGGGCACGCTGTACAAGCGCAATGGCCTGGCGTTGTCGTTGGCTACCGCTGCCGGCCTGGCGCTGTTCCTGGTGCTGGCGGTGTTGATGGCGGGCGGCTTGTTCCACGAGCCGATGGCTGGAAATTTCTATGCCGTGTTCCCGCACAACACGCTGGCGCTGATGTTCGGTGTGGTGTTCGGCTTCTCGATGCTGGCGTTGGGCGTGGGCGTGACGCGCTTCTGGCGCAACATCAGCCCGGGGGCGGCTTCCGGCGCTGCGGTGGCCGAAGCGGCGCATGACGCGCTGCGGCTGCGCTATCTGGATGGCGGACATGGCAAGGGCTGCAACAACGCGGACGATGCATTCACGCTGTGGCGACGCCGGTTCCACCACTTCACGTTCTATGGCTTCATGCTGTGTTTTGCCGCCACCTGCGTGGCGACGCTGTACCACTATCTGTTGGGCCAGCAGGCACCGTATCCGTTCTGGAGCGCACCGGTGCTGTTGGGCACCACGGGTGGCATTGGCTTGCTGATTGGACCGGCGGGATTGCTCTGGTTGAACATCAAGCGCCATCCGCAACAGGGTGACGCGGCGCAAAAGCCAATGGACCGCGGCTTCATCATGCTGCTGTTCCTGACCAGCGCCACGGGCCTGGCGTTGCTGGCGGGACGTGACGGCAGCGCAATGGCGTTGCTCTTGGCGATCCACCTGGGCGTGGTGATGGCGCTGTTCCTGACGCTGCCTTACGGCAAGTTCGCCCACGGCATCTATCGATCCGCCGCGCTGCTGAAGTGGTCCATTGAAAAGCGCCAACCCAACAAGCTGCAACTGGGGTCCGACTGATCGGCCCCCGTCCCATGTGGACATGACGGCGCCCCTTGAAGACGCCGCATTCAATGACAAACCAGGAGACTTCCATGTTCCGTACCCGACTGCTGGCGCGCGTTGCGCTGGCTGCCTGTCTGTCGCCGGCGCTGCCGGCGGCATACGCGCAAACCTTTCCCACCAAACCGATCACGCTGGTGGTGCCGCATTCGGCCGGTGGCACCTCGGATATCCTGGCCCGCACCGTTGCGGCGGAAGCCGCCAAGACCTTGGGCCAGACCATCGTCATCGACAACAAGGGCGGAGCCAACGGCACCATCGCGGCCAAGCAGGTCGCCTCATCCGCGCCTGACGGCTACATGTTGCTGCTGGCCACCGCCAGCACGCACGGCATCAATCCGTCGCTGTACTCGCGTATTTCCTACGACGCAGTGAAGGACTTCACGCCCGTCACGCTGCTGGCGACGGTGCCGAATGTGCTGGTCGTTGGCCCCAATGTGAAGGCCGCGAGCGTTCAGGAGTTGATCGCCTACATCCGGTCGCGCGGCGACAAGACGAACATGGGGTCGGCGGGCGCGGGCACGCCGGGGCATCTGGCGGGCGAAATGTTCAAGAGCGCAGCCAAGCTGCAATTCACGCATGTGCCCTACAAGGGCGGCAGCCCAGCCATCACCGATCTGATCGGCGGCCAGATTGATTTCATGTTCACCACCATCCCAGGCGTGTTGCCGCACGTGAAGGCGGGCACCCTGCGCGCGCTGGCCGTGACCTCGCCCCAACGCTCGTCGGCCATGCCTGACGTGCCGACGATGGCTGAATCGGGTTTGCCCGGCTTCCAGGCCGTGTCCTGGCACGGCATCGTCGCACCCGCAGGCACGCCGGATGCGGTCGTCGCCGCGCTGAATTCGGCTCTTAGCGGGGCGCTGGCGGCGCCTGCCGTCAAGCAACGCCTGATGGAAGAGGGGGCGCAGGCGTCCAGCGTGAATACCGCCGAATTCGGCAAGTTCATCCAGTCGGAAATCGCGACGTGGGCGCAGGCCGTCAAGGATTCGGGCGCGACCGCCAACTGAGACGCGCCGCCCCTGCATGCTAGGATTCCCGGCATGCTTTCTACCTTGCTGTTTTCACTGCTGGCGGCCGTGCCTGCGGGCACCGCCGCATTCGACTTGAACTGTCATTACGCCCAGAAGGACGAAGGCGGAATGATGGAACCCGCTGAGCATTGCGCGCGCCTGGCCGAGGACACCTTGGTGTTTCGGCCCGAGGTGTTGCGCTTGATGGACTACAACGCCGATGGCTTGTCGCCGGTGTTCGTCAACCGCTCCTGGCATTGGGTCCGGCCCGACGGCAAGTCGGCGGCGGTGCTGACCTACGACAATTTCGCCGACGACTTTGAAGCGGGGCTGACACGCGGCCCCTGGTCCGGGGGCATGGCCTATTACGACACCCAACTGAATCGCGTGCTGGCCACGCCCTATGAATGGGTCGACCGGTTCAGCGGGGGCCTGGCCGTCGTGTGTGAAGGCTGCCGCAAGATGCTCACGCCGGACGGCGAACACAGCTTCATGTCGGGCGGCGAATGGGGCGCGATCGACCGCCAGGGCACGCTTGTGTTGCCGCTGCGGCCGGACGCGGCATCGCTGCTGCGCGAGGTCGAGGCGGCACGCGCGGCCGCCCCGTCCACGGCAGGATAGACCCGGCTAGAACTTGTACCGCAGCTGCGCAAATACGTTGCGCGGCGCCCCATAGAAGACCGGGTTGTTGTTGCCCATGCCCGAGTAATAGTGCCTGTCCAGCAGACTATTTACCCCAAGCCGGTGTTTGCTCAAGCAGCCTCGGCCGGCACTTCAGGCAGCAGCCCACGGGCCGCCGCCTGGGCGGCTGCTGTGCGTCTCTTCTTCATCGGCATATCCATGATCCTTAGTCCTCATGATATGCCTCGCACACAAAATCACGGATAGGCCCGGGCGCTTACCATCAACCGCCATAGCATTGCGCGTAAGTAAAGTCGACCAAGCGCTTGTCTGAGGCATCCTGTGGCGTGGACGGCTCTACTTGGAAATGCCCGAACATATCGTCGTTGCAGATCCTCACGTTCTTGCGCTGCGTACCTTCCTGCAATACGCAGGAGCCGCCAAAACTGTGATTACTCCCAGCGACGCCAACCGGTAGATCAATCAGCCGGCTACAACCGATGATTCGGCCGTTTTGCTTCTGATGCGCCAACGATTGGTTGAACGATTCAACACGGGAGTTGGGATCACGAATCGACACAACATTCACGCATTCGCCACTAGCGGTTTGGTTGCCCGGCAGCTTGCAGTCTGAGTACACCTCGCCATTGGCAATGTGTTCCTCATTACGCGCCAGCATGGCGATGCGGGTTGTGTATGCTTGCTGCAAGCAGGCGCTGTCTTGACAAATGTCACGAGCGTATTTAATCCAGTTGCGCTGTTCTTTGGTCAATTCTTTCTTGCCATAGGCATTGGTTGCGGCTAGCGCTGTTTCATAGGCCCCTTGCAATTTTCCATCCAGCGCGGATGTCTCGGCATCGCTACAGATCAACCTTTCCGTAGTGCCCGCGGCCTTGTTGCAATCAAAACTGGCGGCTTGGGCGCCAGCCCATAGCGTTGCAAGGCCCAACGTAAAGAGAAGCTTCATCGCAGGTGTGTACCGTACCTTCAGTGCGTGAGCGGGTGGGCGTGTTGAATGCGGCTGGGTCATGATCCTATCTTCTCAAGTTGTATGTCGATGATGTCTTGCGTACAGCACAACACATTTCCCTCGTGACACGTCAAATGAGTTTAATAGGAATAACGCTCATTTATCGCTTGGAACGCCGCCCAAGACAATCACGGCTATGCGCTTGCCAGCAGCTTGCCCAACGTTGCCATCCCTTGTTCCAGCTCCACGCTCCACGGATGGCCGTGATTCAGCCGCAGGAAATTCCCGAACGCGCCGGACGATGAGAACAACGGCCCTGGCGCGACGCTGATGCCGTGGTCCAGTGCGGCGCGGTGCACCTTCAGTGTGTCGATGTGCGCGGGCAGTTCCACCCAGACGAAATAGCCGCCCGCCGGCCGCGTGGCGCGCGTGCCCTTGGGGAAGTAGCGGGCCACGGCTTGCAGCAGTTCGCCTTGCTGCAAGGCCAGCGCCTGGCGGAACTGGCGCAGGTGACGGTCGAAGCCGCCTTTTTCCAGATACGCCGCGATGGCGGCCTGCGTGGGTGCGGCGGTCGCCAGGCTGGTGGTCAGCTTGTTGCGCATGATCTTGCGCGTATAGCGTCCGGCCGCCACCCAGCCCACGCGATAGCCCGGCGCCAGCGTCTTGGAAAACGACGAGCAGTGCATCACGATGCCCTCGGTGTCGAAGGCCTTGGCGGGGCGGGGCCGGGTTTCGCCGAAATAGAGTTCGCCGTAAACGTCGTCTTCAATCAGCGCCACGCCATGTTTGGTCAGCAGCTTGACCAGCGCTTCCTTCTTGCTGTCAGGCATCAGGCTGCCCAGCGGATTCTGGAAGGTGGTCATCAGCCAGCAGGCGCGCGGGCGGTGCTGCAAGATGGCTTGCTCCAGCGCTTGCAGGTCGATGCCTTCACGCGGGTGCGTCGCCACTTCGATGGCGTGCAGCTGATTGCGTTCCAGCGATTGCAGCGCGGCGTAGAACGTGGGGGACTCAACGATCACGGCGTCGCCCGGGTTCGTGACCGCCGCCAGGCTCAGGTTCAGCGCATCCAGCGCGCCATTGGTGATGATGATGTCGTCCACCGGCACGGATAGGCCGTCGGCCAGGTAGCGCAGCGCGATGGCCCGGCGCAAGGCTGCGTCGCCGGGGCTGAGATCGTCGATGGAGCCCCAGGGATCCAGCCGTTGCACGGTGGACGCCATGAACTTGGCCAACCGCCCATAAGGCAGCAGCGACGGGCTGGGGAAGGCGGAGCCAAACGGCACCATGTCGCGGCGCAAGGTGGCGTTGAGCACTTGCAGCACGTTGTCGCTGACGTCGACCGGGTGGCGGCCCGCGCTGGCGCTGGACAGCCCGTCCAGTTCAGGCAAGGCAGCGTGTGGTGCGCGCAGCACGTAATAGCCTGAGCGGTCGCGGGCGCGGATCAGCCCGCGAGCCTCCAGCAGGTAATAGGCCTTGAACACCGTGGACGGACTGACACCGCGGCTGGTGCTCGTCTGCCGTACCGAGGGAAGGCGGTCGCCTACTTGCAGCAGGCCTGATCGGATCGAGGCGGTGATGTCTTCTGTCAGCTTTTCGTAGCGCTTCATGGCGTGTCCGTTTTTGTAGTCCGGTGGGGCGTGCGCGTCAGGTCGACATGCCCAGGGTTCTCATGACCAGGCGCAGCGCATACGCCGCCACACCCAGCGCGGCAACGCTGCTTGCCCAGATCAGTGCCAGCCATAGCAGGCGGCTGCGCCATGAGGATGGCGCGGGGGAGGGTCGGTTCATGGCGTTCATCAGTGGAACTCCTCGCCGGTGCGGACCTTGCCGCGGAATACGTAGTACGACCAAGCGGTGTACATCAGGATAATGGGAATGATCAGCAAGGCTCCCACCAATGCGAAGCCCAGGCTTTGCGGTGGCGCAGCCGCGGTCCAGATAGACACATCCGGCGGGATGATCGCGGGCCAGATGCTGATGCCCAGGCCGCTGTAGGCCAGGAACACCAGGCACAGCGACAGCATGAAGGGGCCGGCGACGGGGGCGCCCCGCACGCGGCGGATCAGGTCGAAGCCGGCCGTCGCCACCAGCACGGGCACCGGGAAAAACCAGAACATGTTGGGCAAGCTGAACCAGCGCTGCGCGATCTGCGGCTGCGCCAGCGGCGTCCAGATGCTAAGCGCCGCGATGACGGCCAGCAGCGTCAGGGTCAGCGGCCGTGCGATGGCGCACATGTGACGGTGCAGCCGGCCTTCGGTCTTCATGATCAGCCAGGTGCAGCCCAGCAGCGCATAGCCCGCCACCAAACCCAGACCCGTGAACATCGAGAACGGACTGATCCAATCCCACGCCCCGCCTTGGTAAGCGCGGTTCACCACCGGGATGCCTTCGATGTAGGCGCCTAGCGTGACGCCCTGGAAGAAGGTGGCGCACACCGACCCGAACACGAAGGCGCGATCCCACAAGGGGCGGTGGTGCTCGTCCGCCTTGAAGCGGAACTCGAACGCGACCCCCCGGAAAATCAGTCCCAGCAGCATGAAGACCAGCGGCAGGTGCAAGGCGCTGAGAATGACGGAATAGGCCAGCGGAAACGCCGCCATCAGCCCCGCGCCGCCCAGCACCAGCCAGGTCTCGTTGCCGTCCCAGACGGGCGCCACGGTGTTGACCATGACGTCGCGTTCCTCGCGGTCGCGGATCAGCGGAAAGAGGATGCCGATGCCCAGATCGAAACCATCCATGATCACATACATCATCACGCCAAACAGGATGATGACGGCCCATATCAGTGCAAGATCGATACCCATGGCATCAGGCTCCTGAATGCTTGTGTTGCGCGGTGTCGACGCCCGCCTGCGTGGATGCGGCGGACAACGGGCGTGATGGTTGCCGGGGTTCTCCCGGGCCTCCGGACAGGGGCGCATGGCCTGGTGCCGGGCTGGGACCCATGCGGATCAACCGCAACATGTAAGACACGCCAGCGCCGAAGACAAACAGATACACGATGACGAACAGCGCCAGCGTCAGGGTCAGTTCGCCCAACCCGTGCGGCGTGGCCGCATCCGCCGTGCGCATCACGCCGTAGACGATCCAGGGCTGGCGGCCGATTTCGGTCACATACCAGCCAGCCAGCATCGCCACCAGACCCGACGGTCCCATCCACAGGGCAAAGCGCTGTAGCGCGCGCGATTCATACAGGCGGCCGCGCCAGCGCGTCCACAGCGCCCACCCAGCCAGCAGAATCATCAGCATGCCCAGCCCCGCCATGACGCGGAAGGACCAGAACACGACGGTGGCGTTGGGCCGGTCTTCGGGCGGGTACGACTTCAGCCCGGGAAACTGGCCGTCCCAGCTATGCGTGAGGATCAGGCTGCCCAGGCGCGGCACGTTCAGCGCAAAGCGGGTTTCCTCGCGTTCCATGTCGGGAATGCCGAAGAGCGTCAACGGCACGCCTGCGCCCGGCTCGTTTTCCCAGTGGCCTTCGATGGCGGCGATCTTGGCGGGTTGGTGCTTCAGCGTGTTCAAACCATGGATGTCGCCGACCACCGCTTGCAGCGGCGCGACCAGCAGCAGCATGCCCATTGCCATCGCGAACATTTTCTTCACGGCCGGGGTCCGATCCCCACGCAACAGGTGCCAGGCGCCGGAGGCTCCCACCAACAGCGCGGTGGCCAGGAAGGCGGCAATGCCCATGTGCGCCAGGCGGTAGGGGAACGATGGGTTGAAGATCACGGCCAGCCAGTCGGTGGGCACGACACGGCCGTCCAGGATTTCGTAGCCGGCCGGCGTTTGCATCCAGCTGTTGGACGCCAGGATCCAGGTGGCCGACACCAGCGTGCCGAGCGCCACCATGATGGTCGAGAAGAAGTGCAGGCCGGGGCCCACGCGCGACCAGCCAAACAGCATCACGCCCAGGAAGCCGGCTTCCAGGAAGAAGGCGGTCAGCACTTCATAGGCCAGCAGCGGACCCGTCACACTGCCCGCGAAATCGGAGAAGAAGCTCCAATTGGTGCCGAATTGATAGGCCATCACCAGGCCGGACACGACGCCCATGCCGAAATTGACGGCGAAGATCTTGGTCCAGAAATGGTAGAGGTCGCGATAGACGGTTTTTTGCGTTCGCAACCACAGGCCTTCCAGTACGGCCAGATAGCTGGCCAGGCCGATGGTGATGGCGGGGAAAATGATGTGAAACGAGATGGTGAAGCCGAACTGTATTCGGGCAAGCAATAGCGCGTCGCTATCCATAGCGGTCTTCCTGACTTCGTCGCCGGCACGGGAAACCGTCACAAGACGGCATGCGCAGACGGGTGTTGAACCTACAGAACGAAGTTAGGGCGCGGGCACTGATTAGTACAGATTCAGAAAATGGAAAAAAAAGCGGATCAGTTTGACTTGAATTCCGCCTTTATCTCAATGCTTCATAGGGAAAATGCAGGCATATCAGAATTTTGCGGGTTGCTGCCGTTACAAAAAAGGCAGTACAGAGGACGGCACTGCGTCCCCTGATACGGTGCTTTTGGGGAAGACGGGTCTTCCCCCTGGGCTTAGGCTGCGCAGGCCTTTGCAGCCTCGTCGATCAAGCCGGCGACGTCTGCCGAGCGAGACGCCAGCGATGCATGGCTGGCATCAAGTGTGAGGGTCTTGCGGGTGTTCATCCGACTCGCCATCCGCGTTTGGTTTTCGGGGGCGATCATGCGGTCCTGGCTGGAGATCTGATACCACGACGGTTTGTTGCGCCATGCGGGCGTGGATACCGTATCGCCGAATGTGCTGGCCAGCGGTGCCTTCTGGGTGACGCTCATGACCAGCCCTTCGTCGGCGGGCAGGTCCTGGCAGAAGCTCTCGTGGAACTTGTCAGCCCGCAGCCACAGGTAGCCGTCGCTATCGGGGGCCAGATTGGGGGCGGCGACGGGCGGGTGTTCTTGCGTGATCCCGCCGGGGCTTTCACCCGCATCCGGGGCAAACGCCGCGATGTAAACCAGGCCGGCCACATTGGGCTGGTTGCCGGCCTCGGTGATCACTGCGCCGCCATACGAATGGCCCACCAACAGGACGGGCCCCTTTTGCTGGGCAATCATCTTGCGCGTGCGTTCCGCGTCTTCCGCCAGCGAGGTCAGCGGCACTTCAACGGCATGCAGGTCCTGGTAGCCTTTGCGCGACAGTTCCACGATGACGCGGGCCCAATGGGCGGCGCCGCCCCAGAATCCATGGACCAGGATGATGCTTGGTTTGCTGCTCATGGTGTGACTCCACGGGTGTAGGAGCAACGATCATGCCTCGGATGGGCGTGTCACACGATCAAATTTCACTATCGGGACAGGCGTGGGCTCGCGATTGCGCGCGTTTCTCGCCATCGGTCCATTGGGCTACGATGAGGCCCGCCGGATCAACCTGCATGGTGCTTTTTCGCAGGCCGCCGTCCTTCGCTTCAGAGATACCCGATCGTCATGAGCATTACCCAAACGAAGGGCTCGTCCCGTCAAGCCCAGGCCTTGCCACACCGCATTCGCGATCAGCTGCGTCACGACATCCTCACGGGCGCCTTGCCCGCGGGGACACCCCTTAAGCAAGACGCCTTGGCCGCGCGTTTCCAGGCCAGCCGCATTCCCGTGCGAGAGGCGCTGCGCCAGCTGGAAACCGAAGGTCTGGTGGCTTATCCCCTGAACCGTGGCGCTGTGGTCATCCGCATGGATGTGGAGCAGATCTGCGAATTGCTCGACATCCGGATGGCGTTGGAAGGCCATGCGGTACGCGCGGGCGTGCCGAACATGGCGCGGGCGGATCTGGATGCGCTCGATGCCATTCTGCGTGCCTATGACGATGCGGCTTCCGTGCCCGAGCGGACGGAGTTGAATCGCCGGTTCCATCTGGCCCCGTGCGCCCCGGCAAACAATACGCGGCTGCGCCGCTTGATCGAAGAATACGGCTTGAGCACCGCTCGCTACACGGACGAAGCGCGGTTGCAGGCGACAGGCCAGGATGGCCCGCAGGCGGACTATCACCGCATCCTGGACGCCTGCCGCAATCAGGACGGCGATCTGGCCGCACGCCTGGTCGAAGCGCACATTCTGGAAACCAAGAAGAACCTGGTTGCGATGCATCGCATGCAGCAAGACGGCTGAAGGCCGGGTCGGGCCTTCAGTCGGGGGGGCAGGCCTTCAGAGGAGGCGCTGAAGACAGGGATCGAAGCGGTACAGAAACCGGACCCTAAGCCGTCCGGCCAGCCAGGGGCGCCGCCGGCAGCCGTTGGGCGCGTTGGCTCAGCCACACGCTGGCCACCACGATTGCCATGCCCATCATTTGCGCGGCGCTCAGGCTTTGGCCCAGCACTCCCCACCCCAACAGCACCGCCGAGATCGGGCTAAGAAAGCCCAGGGATGACACCACGGCGGGTTCCAGCCTTGCCACGCCCCGAAACCACAGCACGTAGGTCAGCGCAGCGCCGATCAGGCCCAGATACGCCAGACCCGTCACATTCAATGCCGTCAGCGGCGGCAAGGCGGGTTCGGCCAGCAACGCCACGGGCAGCAGCAGGATGCCGCCCGCGGTCAGCTGCCACGACGTGAAGGTCAACGCCGACACGGGCGGCTGCCAGCGTCGGCTGAGCACGGTGCCCAAACCCATGGAAGCCGCGCTTGCCAGCCCGGCGGCGATGCCCACCGGATCCAGCGTCGCTTTGGGCGTCAACACCAGCAGTGCCACACCGGCCAGGCCGCTTATCGCCGCCACGACGGACAGGCTGCGGATAGGAGAACCCAGCAGCACGCGGGCAAGCAGAATCACCACCAGCGGCTGAATCGCGCCCAAGGTGGCGGCCACGCCGCCCGGCAGGCGATAGGCCGCGACAAACAGCAAGGCCCAGAACACCGAGAAATTCAGCGCGCCCAGGATGAACGTGCGCAACCACCAGATGCCCTGCGGCAACTGACGCACCGCCAGCAGCAATAGGATGCCGGCAGGCAGCGCGCGCAGCATGGCAACGGTCAGCGGATAGTCCGCCGGCAGCATCAGCGTCGTGACGACATAGGTGCTGCCCCAGATGGCGGGCGCCAGCGCGGTCAACAGAAGATCAGAACTGCGGCTCATGGTGTGGCTCCTGGTGGGCTCAGGCCAGCTCTAGCACGTCAGTGACGGGACGGCGAGGCTTCTGCGGCCAATTGCCGGGCTTGGCATAACCCATGGCGACCAGCATCACCGGTACCTCATCGGGTCGCAAGCCGAAGGCGTCGGCGACACCCACGGGATCGAAGCCCGTCATGGGGCTGGCCGACAGCCCTTGCGCCTGACCGGCCAGCATCAGCGTCGACGCGCCGAACGTGGCGCTGCGCACCGCTTCGTCACGTTGCGTCTGCGGGGCGTCTGTGTAGAGCTGGCTGGCGGCGGTCTCCCATGACGGGACCATGCCGGCGGGCATGAAGCCGGCCGCCACCGACGGTTGCAGGCGATCGGCCGTCCAGGCGGCTTGCGGCAGCACGCCCACCACAATGAAGGTCACCGCGGCGTCGGTGACTTTGGGCTGGTTCCAGGCCAGTTCGCGCAGGCGGCGCTTGCCAGCGTCGCTGCGCACGGCGATGAAGCGCCAGTTCTGCAAGTTGAAGGCGGTGGGCGCGCGGGTGGCCCACGCGATCAGGGTGTGCAGCTGATCGTCTTCCAGCGTGCGGGCCGGGTCGAAGAAGTTGACGGAAGTGCGGGCGGCGATGGCGTCGGTCAGGGGGTGATTCATGGTGGTCTCATTCAATCAGTCGGGGGCGTGGCCGGCGGTATTGCACGTTGCCGGGGATCCATGCCCACAGGCTAATTCAATCGTCCGGATACGATAATATCCATTTTGTTCGCAACATCATTCACTGTGGGTGAATAATCAATGGATCATCTGACGGCGCTGAAAGTGTTCAGGCAGGTGGTGGAGCAGGGTGGGTTCGCCCCAGCGGCACGCCAACTGAGTTTGTCGCCGGCGGCGGTCAGCAAGAACATTGCCGAACTTGAACGCCACGTCGCGGCGCGGCTGCTGAATCGCACGACCCGCCGCATGAGCCTGACCGAGGCGGGTACGCGCTATTACGAGCAGGTCGCCCGTATCCTGGACGATCTGCAAGAGGCCGAGCAGTCGCTGGGGCCCATGCAAAGTGAGCCATCGGGCATCTTGCGTGTCAGCGCACCCATGTCCTTGAGCCTGCTTCGCATTTGCCCGGCCATTCCTGCCTTCCTGGAACGTTATCCGCGGGTGTCGCTGGACCTGAACCTGGAAGACCGGCGCGTTGATATCGTGAAGGAAGGTTTCGATCTGGCGATCCGCGGAACAGACCGCCTGGAAGACTCCAGCCTGGTGGCGCGTCAGCTGATGACGCTGGATCACGTGCTATGTGGTGCGCCAGCGTACTTTCGGCGGGCAGGCGTGCCGACATCGCCGGAGGCCGTGCGCGGCATGGAATGCGTGCAGTTCACCTTGTCTGGTCATGCGGATGAATGGGTGTTCACGCAAGCGGGGCAGACGCAGCGCGTGCCAGTAAAAGGGCGCTACAAGGTCAGTTCCAGCCTGGCGGTGCGTGACGCGCTGCGGGCGGGTTTTGGCGTCAGCCTGGTGCCGCGCGTGTATGTCCAGGACGATCTGGCCAGCGGTGCGCTGCAAGCGGTGCTGCCTGATTGGCTTCCCGTCGAGACCTATGTCTACGCGGTGTATCCATCGCGCCGCCACATGGTGGCGAAGGTGCGTGCGTTTGTGGATTTCCTGTTGGAAGAGTTGGGCGCGCAGCAGGCCTGACCACCGCGCGCCGCCCGGACCAAAGCGATCAATACATGTGCTGGCCGCCGTTCATGGCCACATTGCTACCGGTCATGAAACCCGCCGCGTCGCTGCAAATAAAGGCCACCAGCGCCGCGACTTCCTCGGGCTGGCCCAGACGGCCGACAGGGATTTGCGGCAATATCTTTTCCTTCAGGACCTCCTCGGGAACCACCTGCACCATGCGCGTGTCCAGGTAGCCGGGCGACACGGTATTGACCGTGACGCCCTTGCTGGCCAGTTCCAGCGCCAGGGATTTGGTGAAACCATGGATGCCGGCCTTCGATGCCGCGTAATTGGTCTGGCCGAAGGCGCCCTTGCTGCCGTTCACGGACGAGATGTTCACGATGCGGCCCCATCCGCGATCCGCCATGCCGCCGCATAGCGGCTGCGTCATGTTGAACATGGAATCCAGATTGCTGTGCATGACTTCGGACCAGTTCTGGAAACTCATCTTGCGCAGGCGGGCGTCGCGTGTGATGCCGGCATTGTTGATCAGGATGTCGATCTGACGGCCGTCACGCTCCAGCCGTCCCATCAGCGCCTGGCACGAGGCATAGTCACTCACGTCCACTTGGTAGAGGGCGATCGGATGGCCCTTGGCGACTTCTTCGTCGACCCAGGCCCGCGTGGCGTCCTCGCTGGCGTGGTACGTGACGATGACGTCATGGCCGGCGTCGCACAGCGCCAGGGCGATGGCCCGCCCCAGGCCGCCGCCGCCGGTGACCAGCGCCGTGCGCTTAGCCGTCATGGCGCTCACCCGGCTGGCTGGCGTCGCGCAGGGCCGAGCAGGCCGCAGCCATCTGGTTGGACATCGTGGACCACAACTGCGTCATGGGCGAGGCGTCGACGGCCATGCCGGCACCGGTGGCGCTCTTGAACCAGCCGCTCATGGCCTCGCCCAGGCCGGCGGCCAGCGCCGCTTGCTCTTCCAGCGCGGCGTGGGTGATGGCCTGGCTGGCTTCCAACTGGCATTGCCATTGCTTGCGCGTGATCTCGCCCAGGGCCGGGGCAATCTCCTTCCAGTCGCCGCCATGTTGCAACGGGCCAAGGGTGGACAGGTAGCGGGCGGCGTTGTCGTCAGCCAGGCGGCGGCCGAGTTCCATCCAGCGTTGTTGGCTTTCTTGCGCAAGCTGGGCCAGCCGTTGGCAATAGGCGGCGTTGGCGCCGGCGATGCCTTGGGTCGTGGGGGCAGTAGTCTTCTTCATCATCCGTCCTTTTAAGAGAGTGGTAAGGGGTAACGAATCAGCCCTTAAGCCATCTGGCTCAGGGTCTTGCGAAAGCGCGCCAGAGAGAACGCGAATAGGGCCGTGCCGATCAGTGCCAGCGCCAGGAACGGTTGCCACACGACGCTGAATCCCGCGCCGCGGTAGAGGATGGCTTGGCCGAGTTCCACGAAGTGCGTGGTGGGGGCGGCCAGCATGATGTGTTGGACAAATTCCGGCATGCTCTCGCGCGGCGTCGTGCCGCCGGACAGCATTTGCAGAGGCAGCAGCACTAGTACCAGCAGCATCCCGAATTGCGGCATGCTGCGTGCAAGCGTGGCCATGAAGATACCCATGGAGGTCGTAGCGAATAGATGCAGCGCTGCCCCCAGCAGGAACAACGCCACCGATCCTTCGATCGGCACGTGCAACAGGCCACGCACTACGAACGTCAACGATAGCCCAGCCGAGGCCAGTACGACCAGCCCCATCGACCACACCTTCGCCACCATGATCTCCGTGGGGGTGACGGGCATGACCAGCAGGTGCTCAATGGTGCCGTGTTCGCGCTCGCGGATCAGCGCGGCGCCGGTCAGGATGATGGACAACATCGTGACGTTGTTAATGATCTCCATCATCGCGCCAAACCACGCCTGCGTCAGATTGGGGTTGAAGCGCATGCGTACCGCCAGGTCCACCGGCAACGTCGTCGGGGCGCGGTAGCGCTTGACGAACTCGTTGATCTCGTCGGTGACGATTTGCTGGATGTAGCTGCTGCCGGTGAACGCCTGGCTCATCCGGGTGGCGTCCACGTTCAGCTGGATCTCCGCCGGACGGCCCGCCAGCACGTCGCGCTGGAAGTTGGGCGGGATGTTCACGGAAAACGTGTAACGCCCCGCATCCATGCCCGCGTCCGCCTCGGCGGAGGTGATCAGGGCCGGGGGCGTGAAATGGGGGGGATAAAAGGCCGACGCGATGCGCGCCGACAAGGGCGAGACATCTTCGTCGACCACCGCGATGGGGGCGTTGTGCAGCGTCTCGGGCACCGCCGTCGCCGCCGTGTAGATCATCAGCGTGAAGGACACGGCGATCAGGATCAGCATCATGGGGTCGCGCGCCAGACTCCATAGCTCTTTGACGCCCAGGCGGAAGATGTTGGCCAGGTGTCTCATTCAGGTCTCCTGTTTCTTCAGCAGGAACACCGAGGCGCCCAGGATGATGGGAATCGCGGCCAGCAAGGGCCAGAACGACCCTTGCAGCGCGGGGAAGTCCAATGCCTTGCTGAACACGCCGCGGCTGATCGTCAGCATGTGCGTGGCGGGATAGATCTGCCCGATCAGTCGTCCGGCGCCTTCCAGCGACGACACCGGATTGAGCAGGCCCGCGAATTGCACGGCGGGCACCAGCGTGCCGATCATGGTGAAGAACAGCGCTGCGATCTGGCTGCGCGTGAAGGTCGAGGCCAGCAGGCCGATCGCCGTGGCCACGACGTTGTAGATCAGCGCGGCCGCCAGCAAGGTCGCGAAACTGCCGGTGATGGGCACCCCGAAAAGCGTCACGGCCAGCAAGGTCATCAACAGGAAGTTCAGCATCGCCAGCGCCACGTACGGCGCCTGTTTGCCCAGCAGGAATTCCAGCCGCGTCACCGGCGTGACGTACAGATTGATGATGGACCCCAGTTCTTTCTCGCGCACGACGGCCAGCGCGGTCAGCATTGCGGGCATCATCAAAAGCAGCAGCGGGATCACCGCCGGCACCATCGCAGGCAGGCTGCGCACGTCAGGGTTGTAGCGAAAGCGCGTTTCAATGCTGACGGGCGGCGTGGCGCTGGCGCCTAGCTGTTCGCGCGCCTGCTGCATCAGCCATCCCTGGTGCATGCCCAACACATAGCCGCGGATGGTTTCGGCGCGTTGCGGCATGGCGCCATCAATCCACACGCCAATCTGCGCGTTCTTGCCGCGCTGCACGTCGCGTGCGAAGCCCTGCGGAATCTCGATGGCCAACGACAGTTCGCCACTGCGCATGCGGGCGTCCATGTCGTTGTAGTCCTGGATGGGCGGTTGTTCGACGAAGTACCGCGAGCCCGACAGATTCAGGCTGTAGTTGTGGCTAAGCGTGGTCTGGTCGCGGTCCATGACCGCGTAGCGCAAGTCTTCCACGTCCAGGCTGATGCCGTAGCCCATGACGAACATCAGCAGCAGGGATCCCACCAGCGCCAGCGTGGCGCGAACGGGGTCGCGCCGCAGTTCCAGTGATTCGCGCCACATATAGCTCAACGCGCGCTGAAGACTGAAGCCGCGATGCGGCGCGGTGACGGGTTCAGGTTCAGACGTTTCGCCGGCAGGCGCCGCTTCGTCTTGTGGCTGCGTGCCGGCGCCGGCATCGATCAGATACGCGATGAACGCTTCTTCCAGCGTCTTCGCGCCGCGCATCTGCGTGATCTCGGCGGGCGACGCGCTGACCAGCACTTTCCCCGCGTGCATCAGCGACATGCGGTCACAGCGCTGCGCTTCGTTCATGAAGTGCGTCGAAATGAAGATGGTGACCTGGTCCTGCCGCGCCAGCGTAATCAGTAGCCGCCAGAAGTTGTCGCGGGCGATCGGGTCCACGCCGGAGGTGGGTTCGTCCAGGATCAGCAGGTCGGGCTTGTGCACCATCGCCACGGCCAACGACAGGCGTTGACGCACGCCCATCGGCAGGTTTTCGGGCAAGGCGTCCAGCACGTCGCGCAATTCAAAGCGCGCCACCATTTCGTCCACGCGGTCGGTGATGTGGGCCTCGGGCACATGGAACAGGCGGGCGTGCAACACCAGGTTCTGCCGTACGGTCAGTTCGCCGTACAGCGAGAAGGCCTGCGACATGTAGCCGACGCGGCGGCGCGTGTCGATGTTCTTCGGGTCGACCTCCTGGCCGAACAACCACGCCTGCCCTTCGCTGGCGGGCAACAGGCCGGTCAGCATTTTCATGGTGGTGGATTTGCCGCAGCCGTTCGATCCCAGAAAGCCGAATATCTCGCCACGGCGGATACGGAAGTTGACGTGGTCAACGGCGACGAAATCGCCAAAGCGCATGGTCAGGTCGCGGGCTTCAATGGCGATCTCGGCATGCTCATCGACGTCCAGCGGCACGATTTCCACGGGTTTGTGGCCTTGGCGCTTGGCCTGCGGCAGCAACGCGATGAAGGCGGCCTCCAAGGAATCCGTGCCCGTGCGCTGCGTCAGGTCAGCGGGCGTGCCGGTGGCCAGCACGCGGCCGTCGTCCATGGCGATCAGCCAGTCGAAACGCTGTGCCTCGTCCATGTAGGCCGTGGCGACGATCACGCTCATGTTCGGTCGATCTTGGCGGATGTCGTTGATCAAGTCCCAGAACTGCGCGCGAGCCAAGGGGTCCACGCCGGTCGTCGGTTCGTCCAGGATCAACAGGTCGGGGTCGTGGATCAGTGCGCAGCACAAGCCCAACTTCTGCTTCATGCCGCCAGACAGCTTGCCGGCAGGGCGCGACAGGAAGGCCGACATCCCCGTGCTGCGGGTCAGGCTGTCGATGCGGCGGCGGCGTTCGGCGTCGTCGTGGCCGAACAGGCGGCCGAAGAATTGCAGGTTTTCTTCCACCGACAGGGTGGGATACAGGTTCTTGCCCAGGCCCTGTGGCATATAGGCGATACGGGGGCAGACGTCATCGCGGTGCCGCTTGTTGGCCATGTCGCCACCCAGCACGCTGACGCGGCCTTCCTGCACGGCGCGCGCACCCGCCACCAGCGCCAGCAGGCTGGACTTGCCCACGCCGTCGGGGCCGATCAAGCCCACCATGCGCCCGGCAGGAATGTCCAGCGTGATGCCGTCCAGCGCCACGGTCTTGCCATAGCGCAGGCGCACATCCTGTAGCGTGACGACCGGGGCGGCAGCGTCCATCAGGGCACCTTGACTTCAAGGTTGGCGGGCCACGACGCATTGGCGTCCAGCTTCAACCAGGCCACGCCGGGCAATCCGGTCTTGACCTGTTTCAGATGCTTTTGCAGCAAGTCCGGGCTGATCTGCGCCTTGACGCGGAACATCAGTTTCTGCCGTTCGCTGGCAGTCTCCACGGTCTTCGGCGTGAACTGCGCAGTGCTGGCCACGAACGAGACCTTGGCGGGAATGACATACTGCGGGGCGGCGTCCAGGATGATGCGCACGTCCTGGCCCAGGGCAACTTGGCCCGCGGCCTGCTCGGGCAGGAAGAAGGTCATGTAGACGTCGGACAGGTCCACCATGTTCAGCACTTTCCCGCCGGCGCCCAGCACTTCGCCCGGCTGCGCCACGCGATATTGCACGCGGCCGTCGCGCGGAGCGCGCAGTTCGCTGTCGGCGATGTCGGCTTCGATGCGAGCGATGGTGGCCAACGCGGCGGTGATGGCGGATTGCGCGCCAACCTGCGCGGCACGGGCGGCGTCGATCGCGGCGGCGGCGGCGGTCACCTGGGCGCGCGCCGCGTTGACAGCGGCTTGCGCGCTGCGCACGCGGGCGCGGTCGTCATCCAGTTCCTGAATCGATGATGCGCCTTCCTTGGACAAGGTTTCGGAACGCGCCAGGCGGCGGCGCGCGGCGTCCGCTTCGCTCTCGCGCTGCGCCACGACGGCCTCGGCAGCCAGCTTGTCGCTTTCGCGTTGGGCGACTTGCGCGGCCGCGCTGGCGGCGCTGTTGATGGCTTGCTGATGCTGTGCGCGCGCTTCTTCGCGCTGGGCGTTCAGCGTATCGATCTGCATGCGCGCCAGCGGCTGGCCGGCGGCCACGAAATCGCCTTCGATCGCCAGCACGTCCTGCACACGGCCGGCGAGTTTGGTGGCCACATCGATCTCGGTGGCTTCGATGCGGCCATTGCCGCTGATGAATCCTTCGCCGGGACCGGTGTCCGTGAGCATGCGCCAGCCGGCATAGCCGGCGGCGGCCACGGCCAGGACGATCAGGGCGGGAATCAGTTTTCGGGTGGGCAGGCGCATGGTGAGGATCCTTGAATTATTGGATGGCGCCGCCGGGCGCGACGTCGGCTTGCACTTGCGTGCCACCGCCCAGCGCGGCGTACAGACCGACCCGGCTAGACAGCAGGGCGCGGCGCGTTTGCACCAACGTTTGCTGCGCGGCCAACAGGTCGCGCTGGGCATCCAGCACCTCCAGGTAGGGCGAGGCGCCGTGGTCGTAGCGCAGTTGCGCCAGGCGGGCGCGCTCGCTTTGCGCGGCGACGGTGGCGCGCAGCACCTCCACTTGTTCAGCCAGGCAATGCCGCGCCGATAGCGCGTCGGATACGTCGCGGAAAGCGGTCTGGATGGTCTTCTCGTAGCCCGCCACGGCTTGGTCGCGTCGTGCCTCGGCCAGGTCCAGCGCGGACTGACGGCGGCCAGCGTCGAAGATCGGCAGGTTGATGCTGGGCGCGAAGTTCCAGGCGCGACTGCCGCCCGAGAACAGGCCATCGAGTTCAGCGCTGGCCGTGCCGAAGGCGCCTGTCAGCGTGATGCTGGGCAGGAACGCCGCGCGGGCCGCGCCGATGTTGGCGTTGGCGGCTTGCAACTGGTGTTCCGCCGCCACGATATCGGGGCGGTTGACCAGCAGATCCGATGGAAGTCCGGCCGGCAGCTCGTGCATCACGGCCGCGTCTTCCAGCCGCACGGATTGCGTTGGCAGGTCAAGGGGAGCACCCACCAGCAGCGCCAGCGCATGCGCCTGTTCGGCGCGAATGCGTTCAAGGTCGGCGCCCAGTGCCCGCGCTTGCTGCCACAAGGTTTCGACTTGGGTCAGGTCCAGCTTGGATATCGCACCCACTTCAAACCGGCGGCGAAAAATGCGCAGGGATTCGGCGCGGGACGCGATGGTCTCCTGGGTCAGCGCCAGTCGTTCATCCAATTCACGCAGCGTCAGATAGCTGTCGGCCACTTGTGTGATCAGGCTGAGCGTGGCGGCTTGGGCCGCGGCGTCGGTGGCCAGGTAATTTTGCAGGGCAGCGTCCTTCAGGCTGCGCACACGGCCCCAGAAGTCCAGTTCCCAGCTGGCAAGGCCCACGCCCACTTGATACTGGCTGCTTGTCTGGGGCTGACCCGTCAGGTTCAGGTCCCCGGGCACGCGGCCGCGGGTGCCGTCGGCCTGCACGCCCAGGGTGGGGAATTGGTCGGCACGCTGGATGCCGTACAGGGCGCGTGCTTCCTGCACGCGCAGCAAGGCGGTGCGCAGGTCGCGGTTGTTGACCAGCGCGGTATCGATCAGTTGGTGCAGCGTGGGGTCTGAAAAGTAGGTGCGCCAACTGATGCCGGATGCCGCCAGACTGGCCGGGCGGGCATTCGGTGCGTCATAGGTCGCGGGTACGGGCAGGGCAGGCCGGCTGTAGGGCGGCGCCATGGACACGCAACCCGTCACCAGCAACAGGGTCAGAACGGCGGGGGCGATGCGCAGAGCGGTCTTGGCCGGAAGCGGAACGCGAGTCATGCAAGGGTCTCCAGCATGGGGGACCGGGTGCATCCGCGGCTGGCGGGCTTGTGGCCCGGCGCCGGGATGAACCCGATACCAGGGGCATGCATTCATTGTGCCCATGGTGCTCGGCGTTTTCCTTGATCCGGGTCAAGCTAGCGACTGACTAGTCGGTTTGTAATGGCGGAAACTTGCAAGAGGAGCCGCAATGGGTGCGCAACGCCATCGTCTACCTCCTGCCGTGCGCGTCGGGCAGATTCTGGACGCGGCGTTGCAGGTGTTCTCACACGCTGGCTATGCTGGCGCCAGGATGGACGACATCGCCTTGCGGGCGGGGCTGTCCAAGGGTGGGCTCTATGCGCATTTCCCCAGCAAGGAGGCCGTGTTTGAAGCGCTGCTGGCGCGGCATCTGAACCCGGCGCCGCTGGATGTCGATGCCGTGGTGGACGGTGCGGCCTCGCCGCGTGATCTGGCCGAACGTCTTGTGGACCACCTGTATGCCAGCCTGGCAGACCCGGCGATGATCTGCATGATGCGGCTGCTGCTGGCCGAAAGCGGGCGCGTGCCGCATCTGGCGGCCCGCTGGCGGCGGGACACCGCTGAAGCGCATCAGGCGGACATGGGTCGGGCGCTTGAGCGCGCCCGGACTCGCGGGCTGTGTGGCGATTGCCTGGCGCTGGAGCACCCTTGGCTGCTGCTGGCTCCCATCATCCACACGATCGTCATGGCGGCACTGCTGGGCCCACGGGAACAGATGAACCTGCCGGCACGACAGCGGGCGCACGTGGCGTTGATCGGCCGATTGTTGGAGCCGAATGCGTCGGCATGCATCGATCAAGTTTCTTGACGCTGCGGCTTGCTTGGTGTCCTATCCCTTTCTGGGCCTATTGCACATTGACGGAATTTCCAACGGGGCAGCTTTGTCGACATCAGGAATGACGGTTCGTGTGCCATCTTGGCGCTATTTGCCGGTGGCATTTGCCTTGGTGTTTCCCGTTCTGCTCTGCGTGGGCTGGACCTGGTTGCATGCCAAGAGCGAACAGCGTGGCGCGGCTGAGGCCGCCGCGAAGATTGTCCGCATCCAGGTCGAGAACGTGCTCACCCAGGCCTGGTCCCTGTTGGACCGGGTGGCGGAACTCACGCCCAAGCCCTGTGCCGAGGTGCTGCCGGTGTTGCAACGCTGGGGAGCGCTCAATCCATACTTCCGCTCACTGATCCTGGCCAATGACGATCACATCTATTGTTCGTCGGTGCTGGGCGAGGTGGATTTCAATGTCGGCGAGTTCCGTAGATGGTCCATCGATGTCTCGCCTGATCGTTGGTTGTTTTCGGTGGCAGGCACGCCGCTGGCGCCAGATCGCCCGGCGATCCTGCTGGGCAGGCCGGGTGTGCCGGGGTATAGCGGCGCGGTGGCGGTGGACGGCCGCTACATCCTGGATCTGTTGAATGCCGTGGCCACGCTCGGCGATTACCGGCTGGAGCTGACGGTGGGCGACGGGGCGCCCATCCGCAGTGATTCCTGGAATGCGTCAAATGGGCTCTCAGAGCTCGTGTACCGGGGAATCACTCGCAATAACGGTCTCGTCGCGCTGTCCATCAACGTGCTGGCGCCGTCGGAGAGCCTGGTGGCCGCCTGGCAAAAACTGATGCTGGCATACCTGCCTGCGGCGTTGCTGATTGGCGCTGGGTTGGCGTTTGCCGCCTATCGCTTGCAGGTGAACCGGCTGTCGTTCAAGGAGCAGTTGCGCCGCGCCATGCGCGCCAACGAATTCCAGGTGTACTACCAGCCGGTCTATGGCCAGCATACCGGCCAATGCGAGGGCGTCGAAGCATTGATGCGCTGGAACCGGCCCGGCGTGGGTCTCGTGCGGCCAGACATCTTCATCGCGGCGGCCGAGGCCGAGGGCATGATCATCCCGCTGACGCAGCATCTGCTGCGGCTGATCGAACGCGACGTGCAAACTTGGAATGTGCCGCCCGGCTTCCACATCGGGGTGAACATCGCGCCTGAACATCTATCCAGCACTGAGCTGTTGCCCGACATCCAGGCCTTCAAAGCGAAGATCGCGGAGCGAAGTCCGTTGATCGTGCTTGAGATCACCGAGCGCAGCCTGATTTCGGACAATGGGCAGGCGCGTCGCAATATCGATGCGTTGCGAGCAGAGGGCGTGCGGGTGGCGATAGACGATTTCGGCACCGGCCATTGCTCGCTGTCGTACTTGCAGAAGTTTCCCGTGGATTACCTGAAGGTCGACAAGGGTTTCGTGCACGCCATCCAGCCCACGGGGGAAGAGGCGCCGGTGCTGGATGTGATCATCACGCTGGCACACCGGCTGAATCTGGCGGTAGTGGCGGAAGGCGTGGAAACGCAGGCGCAGTTCGACTATCTGACCTCGCGCGGAGTGACGTTCATTCAGGGCTATCTGTTCGCGCGGCCGATGTCGTCCGCGGAATTCGTTCCCTGGCATGCCGAGCACTCACGCCCGGGCGCGAATGCTGCCTGACGTTCAGGACGGTTTGGTCTGCGTCGATGCCTTGGCGAAGAACAGATCCGTGATCGCCTGGCTGTCCATGGGTTCGCCGTTGATCGCGCGCGCCAACAGTTCCGCGCCCAGCAATTGCACCGAGAACACCATGTCCGGCTGCACGCGCCGGATCTTCTCCAGATGCTTGCTGGTGTTGACCAGCGCCACCGTCTTGGCGCCATTGTCGCCAGTGGCTTCCTTGGCGGCCAGCACGATGAACGCATTCTCGGCATCGTCGGCGCGCAAGGCCAGCACATAACGGGCGTGCGACACACCGGCGGCGCGCAATACCTCGACGCTGGAGGGATCGCCTTCGATCAAGTCCGTCGCGGCAGGATATTCCTGTGGCGTCCCGGTGGGCACGATGACCGTCACTTCGTCGCCACGGCGGCGCAAGCCATCGTAGACGCTCAGCGCCAGCGGGGTCGCGCCTGCAATGATGATGTGATTTTTACGCATTGCGGTGGAGAACCTGCCTTTGACCAGACGCTTCAGATTGCCGCCGATCACCGGGCCGGCGATCGCGCTGATGGAAGTGGCGAATACAGTGATGCCAAGAATGATAATCGACGCGGTAAACAGTCGGGCGGTGGTGCTGTGCGGCGTGATGTCGCCATAGCCCACCGTGGACATGGACACGATCGAAAAGTAGAGCGCGGTGCCGGCGTCAAGAATCGGCGGATTGAATTCGCTGCCTAGATACAGGGTGCCGAAGACGGCGTAGATCAGCAGCGACAGCACGCTGACCACCGCGAACAGCGAGCCCGCGGTGACGCTTGCGCGATCAAAGCGCCGCCAATAGGCGATCAGCGCGATCACCAGCACTAGTGTGTAGATACCCAGCCCTGCGCGCCCGCCGTCTCCCAGGATGGCAAAGGTGCCGATGCCGATCAGCAAGACCAGCGAGAACGCCCACGCGATGCGCGCCTTGAGGATCAGGCCCAGCGCAATGACTTGCAGGCCCACCCCCAGCACCAGGCGCGGAATCTCCAGCAGTCCCACCACGCGCATCACTTCGTGCCAGTTGTCCAGCGCCAGCCAGAATGAATATTCGCGGGCGCGCACCTCACGCAGCACCGGATGCATGAAGGCATAGCCGTCCAGCGCCACCAGAATGGCCAGGCACCAGTTGGGTGGAAAAAACGCCAGGACTCTTCTGAAACGATGTCGTAGAGAGGGGGGGCTGATGGGCATGGGGGCGTGTCCTTTGCCGCCATTTTAGGACAGCGGCCGCAACGCGCTGCTATACCTATTATGTATAGAAGGCTATCAACAAAGAATTACTGGATTCAGGCCCGAAGTCCTAAACTTCTTCCATCACGCGGCTATCCAAGAGGAAAACCGCTGATACGGGCGATAAGCGCGCCAGCAGTCCAGGCGAGTTCATACCCCGGGCGTTGATCACGTTGCAGCTTGTGGGGGGACTAGAGACCCCGCTCGGGCTCACGGTCGTGACCGTGCGTGAGTAGTATGAGGCACGAATGTTGGAATCGCGTGATCCAGGTAGAAGGCATCAGTGCCGGCTGATGACTCCGGGTTCACGTGTTGTTTTAGCGCGGCGTCTTACCTCTCGAGGGCAGCGCCGCGTTTTTTTCGCCTGCCGCTTTGCACGGCAGGCCGATTCGTCCGGCCTTCAGCCGGACCCACCCATCAATTTGACGCGCTTGCGTCCATCGTCTCGCGGCGCCAATCTTCCTGCGCGTCCACGCGGTTGTCATCCCCAGAATCCCGATAGTCCAGATCCAGCGTAATGTCGGCGGCGAACATATAGCCCCAGCCATGTACCGCGCGGATCGGCAATGTCATCTGATTGGTGGTCGCCTTGCGCCGTAGGCGGCTGATCATGACATCCACGAATCGGCGGCGCGTAATGCCGCTGTCTGCCTCGTCGGCGCCGTCGGCGTAGAAGGCGTCGCGGCTGACCTTGCGATCAGGCGCGGTCACCAGGCGGGACAGGAAGTCACGTTCGCCGGTGGTCAAGCCCAGCGTGCGGCCCGAGGGGCTGACCAGGGTCCAGCCTTTATTCGCCAGTCTCCACGTTTCCTGCACGGGCTCTTCGGCTTGCGCGTCGGGCATCGTATCCATGCCGTCCAGTCCCACCGCGCGTCGCACCAGCGCTTGCAGTACCGCGGCGAGCTCCAGCCCGCTGACGTCGGCAGGCAGGCAAGCGTCCGCGCCGCAAAGCAGCGTGCGGATGCGGCTTTCCGTATCCGTGAACGTGGCAATTGCCACAATGCCCAAGCCCCGGTCCACGGCGCGCAACCGGACGGCGGCGTTATGGATGTCGGGAAGCGGGGCCTCCAACACCACAAGCGGACTGGACCGGCGCGAATAGCGGTCATAGACGTCCACCAGGTCGTAGCAGCGGCGTACGCTGAAACCCAGGTGGGACAAGGCATCCACAAGCCTGGCGTGCCTGGCATCGTCCTGTCCGAGGAAAATGACATCCAGCGTGTTGTTCATTGATGCTTCCAATGAGGTGGCGCGGCATGGGGGCGGCGCTTGAAGAGGAAGCGCCTCGGCGCCGGCAGTGGTGGCATACCCCCCCTTCTAAGCTGCGCGCCATGACGAGGCCGCCTGGCGGTGTTGTTTGAATGTGGGCGAGAGGCCAGGGCTACTGCCCAGGTTCTATGTGGTAGCGGCCAGTCGGTGGCCGGGCCCGGGATCTTGCCTGCGCGTGGCCGTAGCGCTTGTCTGCTGGCCGCCGATGACCCGATCCTGCATGGAAGTCACGCCCGTGTTTCATTTAAACACGGGCGTGTTTTTTTGTGAAGATACGTATCTCTAGTTTCTGATGGTAACTTCGCGGCGGGGTGATGTCCTATGGAAGCGATTGAAACGGTGTTTGTTTTTGCATTTGAGACCGTAAATTATTAAGTATTGCCGATACATTATTTTCTATTTTTAATGCAGGAATGCCCATAAACTCGGTCTGGTTTTTTCGACGCTCCTGCTCGCTGCATGCCCGCTTCCTCGTCGCTGTGAACCTCTCTGGGGTGAGCGGTAAGTCAATGACAAGAATGAGGTTTTTTTGAATCAGGCCAGAGCGGCACCGCCCGGCGCGGCCAAGGGAATCAGCGAGCAAGCAGACGAAAGTTGCGATTTACGGATTAGCCCGGCAATTGGGGTGTAATCCGTTTATTTGGCAGCTGTATTGAGATGTTTTAATCAAATAAATAAATTCATATTAATGTCTCAGGTTGATCGATTGGACACGTTTAGCCATCGTCTGCGCAACGCAAGAATGCTTCAGGGATGGACTCAAAAGGACTTGGCGGTCGCAAGCAACCTGTCGCAAAGCGCCATCGGCAACTACGAAAGTGGGCAACGCCTGCAACCCTCCAGCGATGCCCTCATCAAATTGACCCGCGCGTTGCGGGTCAGTCCGATGTGGCTCAGCACGGGAGAGGGGCCAATGCTGAATTCGGGCTACGCAGAGCCGCCCGTCAATGGCGGCGGTATCGCGCAGCCGCCCGCATGGCCCTTTGAATCGGTGTCGTACGCGACTTATTCGCGCCTGAGCTCACAGGAAAAGCGGCAGATCGAACTGGTGCTTGCCGCCTATATCAAGGCGCGCGGCGAATAGACCCCAATGCTTGGGCTGGTTGCGCCGGTCGCCGCGTGTCCGCCGCTTGTGCCGGTCCACGAGCCTCTGGCGTACTGCGCAACCGGCTGCGCAGGCGTTCCACCGGATCGGCGATCAGGCCGTTGAGCAGCGCTGAAAACCCGATACAGCCCGTGATCACCAATGCCGCGAAGAGCATGGGTTGGTGCATCTCGACTTCGTTCAGCAGCCAGCTAAAGAACATGATCACCAGCGAATGACAGATATAGATCGGATAGCTCAGTTCTCCGATCGCCTTGTCCAGCCGGTGCCGCGATTGGAACAAGAAGGCCAGGGGCAGCAGTGCCGCGAACAGCAGGACCGCCAGCGCATCGCGCACGTTGTGGTTCAGGCCGATCGAAAAATGAAGCAGGCAATAGACGAACAGCACGGCGCTGCCCAGTTCCGGCAAGCGATTGAAGCGGCGGGTCCAGGCCTTGCACCGTGGCAGCAACACTTGATGGGACAGCGATCCGATCAGGAACAACGCCAATTCCGTGGGGAAGAAACGGTAGGTCCATGGGTCGGTCAGCCCGATGCCGGTCATGATGAGCACGCCGCGCAAGGCCAGCGACGCCAGCAGCAGCGCGACCAGCCGGCGGGGGGAGCCCAGCACGAATGGCGCCACCAGATAGAAACTCATCTCCACGCCCAGCGTCCAGGCCTGCGGCACCAGCAGTCCCTGATACAGAGGCACTTCGCTGTGCGCGAAGCTTCCCGTGAAGGCCAGGGCGGAATGCTCAATACCGAAGAACATCAGCCAGTCCTGGCCCAGAATGAACAGATTCGACAGCACCAGGAACAGGTCAGCGGAAAAGGGCAGCGCGTCGTAGAAGCGGAAGAATGCACCGCCGCTCAGCGCATGCGCCACCAATGTCAGGGCGGCCACCGCCAGATAAATGGGGAACAGCCGTAGGAAGCGGTTGGCGTAGAACTTGCCCGTTGCGCCCTGGTAGTTGTCCGTGGACGTCAAGACAAAGGAAATCAGGAAACCCGAAATCACATAGAACAGCTGTACTGCCAGCCGGCCTCCGACCAGATGATCGGCGTAGCCGCCGCCCAGGTGGTCCAGCACCACTGACAGCGCCAGTAAGGTTCTTAAAAATCCCATCGCCGTGTCTCCCGGTAGTCTTTTTGTTGGCCCCTGGGGCCGGACACTTGCGTCCGTGGTACCGCTGTGATCGGTGGCATTTCCCGGCACTTCCCCGTGTCGCCCGGGAGGGCCGGAAAAAATGGCCTGCAACGATTCTGCGCGCCCTCCCAGGCGGCCGCCATGCGGCATTCGATGCAGCTTCCTGCGCCATCGGTGTGAGAGCCCAGGCTGGGATTGCTGCTTTTGGATACGGCTGTAGGAGGAGGAAAGGACGTTCTGGCCCAGTGGCGGTTACAGTCGGGGGGTATGTATTTCTTAGGAGTGCCATCCATGCTTACCCATTTGTCCTCGCGTTGCCGGCTGCTTTGCCTGAGCCTCTTGGCCGTGACATTGGCGGGTTGTGCGGGGTCCACCGGTGGCGCTCGCGCCTCGGGCGCCGCTGCGGCCAACGCCGCCAGCAGCGCTGATTCGCTGGCTCAGACCAGTTGGGAATTGGTGCGCTGGACGCAGCCGGGTGGCGCGTTGCGCGACATTCCGCATGGCGACAACGGCGAACCCGTGCGGCTGACGTTCCTGGCACAAGGCAAGCAATATCGCGTGAACGGGTTTTCGGGCTGCAACCGGTACATGGGTTCGTACAAACTGGAAAGCGGCAAGCTCTTCATCGACGCGCCCGCCACGACCCGCATGGCCTGCGGGGCGCCCGCGCGCGCCGCCCTGGAAGCGGATTACTTGCGTGGCCTGACCATCATCGAGACGTTCACGCTGGATAACGGTGGCGCTCCGCGGCATCTGACATTCAATCTGCGCGGGGGCGACGTCCTGGAATTCGAGCGCCGCCAGGATCCGCCGACGCCGTAATGCGCGACATCGCGGATATCCGTTTCAGACGGTTTTCCGCATGAAAACGGGGGCAGGGCAGGCCTACAATGGCGTTGCCCGACCCCGGCGACGTGCGCGGGGCGAGGCATTCCTTGCCGATTCCGGGAGACCCTCATGTCCTTTTCCGCTTCCTTGCGCTGGGTGGCGCCGTGCATCTTGTCCGTCGGTCTGGCCGCTTGCGCGTCGCCGCCGCCGCGGGCCGCGGACGGGCAGGATCCCCGCTTCCAACCTGCGTCGGCGTCTGACATCCTGGCGCAAACCGGCTGGGACCTGGCACGCTGGACCCAGCCGGGCGGCGGCCTGCGCACCATCCCGCATCCGTCCACGAATTCCCGGCCGATCACGGTCAGCTTCATCCATGATCGGGGTTCTCCCCGCATGTCGGGCTTTGCGGGCTGCAACCAGTACAACGCGCCGTATACGGTCGCCAACGGTCAATTGATCGTGCAGGCGAATCCGGTGGCGACGATGATGGCCTGCGCCCCGCAGAACATGGCGCTGGAACGCGATTTCCTGGCCGGGCTGACCCGCATCACCGCCACGTCGCTGGACAACACCAACAATCCGCAGCGCATGACCTGGGTGCTTAGCTCTGGCGATACGCTGGACTTCGGCCGTCGCGTCGACCCCGTGGCCGGTGGCCAGACGGGGCCGACCAAGCTGGTCTACGTGAATTCGGAACGGGTGCCTTGCACCGCCGGGGCAGGGCGAGCCATGTGCTACCAGGTACGCGACAGCGCCTCCCAGCCCTGGCAGTTCTGGTATGGGGACATCACCGGCTTCAATTTCCAACCGGGCATTCGCTATCGCCTGCGCGTGGTCGAGGTCACCGACCCGAATCCGCCGGCCGACGCCTCGACCGTGCGCTGGGTGCTGGACGCCGTGATCGAGCAGGAAATCGTCAATCGTTGAGCCGGATCAAGGTGGGCGGCGGGCGGGCCAACCCGCCCAGCGATTACTATTACGGGCTTCGCCGTCCGTTTTCCTTCGCTTTGCCATGACTTCCGTCGTCAATATCGCCGCCTACAAATTCGTTTCGCTGGATGCCTTGCCCGAGCTACGCGCCCATCTGCTGGCCCAAGCCGGCGACGCTTTGCTCAAGGGCACCATCCTGCTGGCCGAAGAAGGCATCAACCTTTTCCTGGCGGGCCCGGCCGAGGGCATCGACGCCTTTCTGCAAACGCTGCGCGTGGATGCACGTTTCGCGGACCTGGAAGTCAAGTTCAGCCACAGCGACGGCGTGCCGTTCCGCAAGCTGCTGGTGAAGATCAAGCGCGAGATCATCCGCATGGATCACCCGGCCATCCGTCCCGAATCCGGCCGCGCGCCGGGCGTGGACGCGCAGACGCTGGCGCGCTGGCTGGCGCAGGGCGTGGATGACGCCGGACGGCCCGTCGTCATGCTGGACACCCGCAATGCGTTTGAAGTGGACGAAGGCACGTTCAAGAACGCCATCGACTGGCGCATTGACCGTTTCACGCAATTCCCCGCCGCCGTCCAGGCGCATCGCGCCGAACTCGAAGGCAAGACCGTCGTCAGCTTCTGCACGGGCGGCATCCGCTGCGAGAAGGCCGCCATCTATATGAACGAAGCCGGCATCTCGAATGTCTACCAGCTGGATGGCGGCATTCTCAAGTACTTCGAGGAAACCGGCGGCCCGGGTTACGAAGGCAAGTGCTTCGTGTTCGACGAGCGCCGTTCGCTGGACCCGGAGCTGGCGCCTAGTAACACGTAGTGCCGATTTACCCATGAAAAGAGCCCGCCGATTGGCGGGCTCTTTTCATGGGGCAAGGTGTGAGGCGATCAGCGCACGCGCATGCCGGGCTTGGCGCCGGGGAACGGTTCCAGCACGTAGATGCCGGTGTCCACGGCTTCGTCCGCGTGGCTGGCGGCCAGCACCATGCCTTCGGACACGCCGAACTTCATCTTGCGGGGGGCCAGGTTGGCCACCATGACGGTCAGCTTGCCGATCAGGTCTTCCGGCTTGTAGGCCGACTTGATGCCCGAGAACACGTTGCGGTGGCGGCCTTCGCCCACGTCGAGCGTCAGGCGCAGCAGCTTGGTCGAGCCTTCGACTTGTTCGCAATTGACGATCTGCGCGATGCGCAGGTCGACGCGGGCGAAGTCGTCGATGGAAATCGTTTCGGCCAGGGGTTCGCCGCCAGGGACCACCACCGGGGCGGCGGGCGGCTCGAACAGGTCTTCCAGCATTTGCGGTTCAACGCGCTGCATCAGGTGTTTGAACGGTGCGACGCGCTGCGGCAGCACGGCAGCGTCGGCCCAGGTGAACGGGGCCTGGGCGCCGAAGAGCTCCAGCGCCACGCGCTCGGCCAGCGAAGGCAGCACGGGGGCCAGCATCACGGACAGGGCCTTGAAGCCTGCCAGCGAACGCGAGCAGATGTCTTGCAGCGCGGCCTTCTGTGCGTCGTCCGCGGTGGCGATGCCCTTGGCCAGCACCCACGGCTGAGCCGTGTCGAACGCCTGGTTGATGCCGTCGGCGTAGGCCATGATTTCGCGGATGGCGCGGTTGTATTCGCGGGCCTCGAATGCGGCGCGAATGGATTCCGCCTGGGCGGCGTACTCCGCGGACAACGCGGCGGTATCGCCCGAATAACCCAGCACGCCGTCGAAGTGCTTGGTAATGAAGCTGGCGGCGCGGCTGGCGATGTTGACGTACTTGCCGACCAAATCGCTGTTGACGCGGGCGATGAAATCTTCGGGGTTGAAGTCCATGTCTTCGACCCGGGCGTTCAGCTTGGCGGCGATGTAGTAGCGCATCCATTCGGCGTTCATGCCGATTTCCAGATAGCGCAGCGGCGAGATGCCGGTGCCGCGGCTCTTGGACATTTTTTCACCGCTGACGGTGATGAAACCGTGCACGTTCACAGCGTCCGGCGTCTTGCGGCCGGCGAACTTCAGCATCGCGGGCCAGAACAGCGCGTGGAAATACACGATGTCCTTGCCGATGAAGTGGACTTGTTCGGTGGTGCCGTTGGGATCGAGCAGGGCGTCGAAATCCAGGCCCTTGACCTCGCAGTAAGACTTCAACGACGCCAGATAGCCGACCGGCGCGTCCAGCCACACGTAGAAATACTTGCCCGGCGCGTCAGGGATCTCGATGCCGAAGTAGGGCGAATCGCGCGAAATGTCCCAGTCGCCCAGCTTGGCCTCGCCGTCTTCGGCGCCCAGCCATTCGCGGGTCTTGGCCAGCATTTCCGGTTGCAGGTGCTTGCCGCCGTTGGCGTTCGAGCCGGTGGTCCATTGTTGCAGGAACTCCACGCAGCGCGGGTCGGACAGCTTGAAGAAGAAATGGTCCGACGACTTCAACACGGGCGTGGCGCCGGTCAGCGCCGAGTACGGATTGATCAGCTCGGTGGGCGCGTAGACGGCGCCACAGACTTCGCACGAATCGCCGTACTGGTCCTTGGCATGGCACTTGGGGCATTCGCCCTTGATGTAGCGGTCGGCCAGGAACATGCCCTTGACCGGATCGTAGAACTGCTCGATGGAGCGCGTTTCGATCAGGCCCTGGGCCTTCAGCGCGCGATAGATGTCGTGCGACAGCGCGACGTTCTCGGCGGAATCCGTGGAATGCCAGTGGTCAAAGCGGATGTGGAAGCCGTTCAGGTATTGCGGCCGTTCGGCAGCGTAGCGGGCGACCAGCGCCTGCGGCGTGATGCCTTCTTTTTCCGCCTTCAACATGATGGGCGCACCGTGCGCGTCATCCGCACCTACAAAGTGCACCGTGTGGCCCGCCATTCGCATCGAACGAACCCAGATATCAGCCTGGATGTACTCCATGATGTGGCCGATGTGGAAAGATCCGTTGGCGTAGGGCAGCGCAGTGGTGACAAATAGGGTGCGAGACATGGTTGTCAATAGAGGTTGAGGGGAAAAGGGGTTGGTCGGCCATTTTAGGGCAACGGCGAAGACTTGCCCGCGCCGGGGGCCTCGGGTGACCGATAACGACGCAACCCGCCCATCGCAAGGCTGCGAAGGAGGCGGGTTGATGGGGGAGGCGTCCGGGCGCCGGATGCAGGCCGTCAGGGCGGCTACGCCCCGGTGGCATGCGAAACGGCTGCCAGCTTGCGCCGCAGGCGGCGCAAGCGGTTACGGAAAGCCGCCGTTAACGGATTTCGCGCGCTTCGACGTCGATCACGTCACCACGCGGCTGCGTGGCGAAGGGGGCGGTGGCGGACTGGAACGGACCCGGTCGGACGCCTTGGCGCTGGCTCCAATAGGCGCGAACGCCGAAAGGTTTGCCGCGCACCTTGGCGACCACGTACAGGATCGCCACGGCGATCGCCGTGGACAGCATGAAGACCAGCGCCATCGCCATACCGATCAAGGCCAGGGCGGCGAAAAGGACGGCACGAAAGAAGCGGATAAGTGTGTTGGTCATGAAGGTCGGATGCAAAACGCAGCGAAAGGTTCCCGTGTATCCGCTATCCTTTAGGGGATGGCGGCCCGCAGAAGCCGCGCTGCCTACGGAACCATAGTGACATGAGTATAACGATAGAACACATCCGCGCCGCTTTGCGCGCCGCGCACGACCCGAACACCGGATTGGACCTAGGCGTTTCTGTAAAAGATCGTGACATTCAATTAACCGGCGGCCGCGTCGCCCTGACGCTGGAACTAGGCTATCCGGCCGAAGGCGTCCGCGAACAGATCCGCGAAATTGCCGCTGCCGCGCTGGCGAGCGCCGGCGCCCCGGATGCGCAAGTCACCATTACCTGGAAAGTGGCGGCCCACGCCGTGCAGAAGGGCCTGAAGCCGCTGCCGAACGTGCGCAACATTATTGCAGTGGCCTCGGGCAAGGGCGGCGTGGGTAAAAGCACCACCGCCGTGAACCTGGCATTGGCCCTGTCCGCCGAAGGCGCCAAGGTGGGTCTGCTGGACGCCGATATCTACGGCCCCAGCGTGCCGACGATGCTGGGCATTTCCGGCCGCCCGGAAAGCCTGGACAACAAAAGCATGGAGCCGCTGACGGGCCACGGCCTGCAAGCCAATTCCATCGGTTTCCTGATCGACGCCGATTCGCCGGCCATCTGGCGTGGCCCGATGGTCACCCAGGCGCTGGAGCAATTGCTGCGCCAGACCAATTGGCGCGACCTGGACTACCTGATCGTCGACATGCCCCCGGGCACGGGCGACGTGGCCCTGACCCTGGCGCAGAAAGTGCCGGTGGTGGGCGCTGTCATCGTCACCACGCCGCAGGACGTGGCGTTGCTGGATGCGCGCAAAGGCTTGCGCATGTTCCAGAAGGTGGACGTGCCGATCCTGGGCGTGGTCGAGAACATGGCGATCCATATCTGCTCGCAATGCGGGCACGCCGAGCACATCTTTGGCGAGGGCGGTGGCCAGCGCATGGCCGAGCAGTATCAAACCCCCTGGCTGGGCAGCCTGCCGTTGACGCTCGCCATCCGCGAACAGACGGATGCCGGCACGCCGACCGTCGTGTCGGACGCAGGCAGCGAAGCCGCCGCGCTCTATCGCGGCATTGCACGGAAGCTGGCAGCGGGCGTCGCGGCGCTACCGCGCGACATGGCCGGGAAATTCCCGTCCATCGTCGTGCAGTCGCCGACCTGACGCATGCGGTGGGCAGCCCGAGCCTTCTTGGCTGGACTTTGCGTAGTATCGGGCGAGGCGCTGGCCAAACGCCCGGAGATCATTGTGGACCCGGGTGGCGTGCCACCCGCCGCGCTGCAGGCGATTACCGAGGCGGTGGACGCGATTGCGCGCTTGGCCGAGGACCAGGACGGCGGTGAAATCAGCCGGCTGCGCCGGCGCGCGCGTGACGCGACGCTGGCGGCCCTGGCCACGCAGGGCTATTTCTCGCCCACGGTGACACTCGAGGCCGGCACCGATATCGGCGGGGAAACCTGGGATATCGGCATCGTGTCCGGCAAGCGCACCACTGTGTCGGACGTGGACTTGAAGTTCACGGGCCGCATCACCCGCCCCGAATATGCGCAGCGCGTGCAGAAGCTGCGGGATGACTGGCAGCTCAAGCCAGGGCAGCCTTTCATCAATAGCGATTGGAACAAGGCCAAATCGACCTTGTTGGACGAGATTTCCACGCGCGACTTCATGCTGGCGCGCATGACGGCCTCGCAGGCCGATATCCAGGCCGATACGGCGTCGGCCGTGCTGCACGTCACGATCGACAGCGGGCCGCAGGTGCGCATGGGCGAGCTGAACACGGAAGGCTTGAAGCGCGTGCCGGACAAGCTGGTGCAGCGCTATGTGCGCTATTCCGTCGGCTCGGCCTATGACCAGAATCGGCTGGACACCTGGCAGCAAGACTTGCAGTCCACCGCGTTCTTCCGGGGCGCTTTCGTGTCGCTGGAACAACCCGGCGCGGTGCAGCAACAGGTCCAGGATCCGAAATCCGACCGCGCCCGCGCGCCCGGCTCGACCGACCTGGCCGCCGCGACCCCGGCGGGCGATCCCTCCGTGTCGGGAGCGGTGCCGCCGCCAGCGGCTGTCTACGATTCCGACGGTGAAGTGACCTTGCCTGTGCAGGTGCGGGTGGTTGAGGCACCGCCCAAGCGCTTCACGGCGTCACTAGGCGTGGATGATGAAGCCGGCGTGCGCGTGGAATCGCTGTATCGGCAGAACGTGGTGTTCGGTCAGCCGCTGACGATGGAGACGGGCTTCAGCGTGGACCGGCTGCGCCAACGCGCCTATGCCGACTTCCTGCTGCCCCCGACCGAGCGTGGCTACAAGGATTCCATCGGTGTGCTGGCGGACCATTCCGATATCCAGGGCCTGGACGTGACCCGCTACGCCTTGGGTGCCACGCGCCTGCAAGAGCGCAAGGGCGCGGGCGACAGCCGGGTGGAATACGAAACTCGCTGGGGCCTGCTGCTGGCGCAGGATCACGTGAAGATCGATGGCGGCGACGAATACACCTTGCCGACGCTGACCGCGACGGCCGAGTGGCTGCGCCGCGATGTGGACAACAAGTACGACCCGCGTGAAGGCAACCTGATCGCGGTGGGCGGCGGCGTGGGCGTCACGTTGGATACCGGCGAACCTTATACCCGCGCCCGGGTGCGGGCCCAGAAATGGTGGCCGATCGGCAAGCTGGACGTGCTGACGGTGCGCGGCGAGGTGGGCCGCGTATGGTCCAGCAGCAAAGTCCAGGTACCGGACGATTTCGGTTTCCGCACGGGCGGCGCGCGCTCGATCCGGGGCTACAAATACCAAAGCATCGGCTTGCAGCGCGACAACGCCGTCGTCGGTGCGCCCACCCTGGTGGTGGGCAGCGTGGAATATGACCACTATTTCAATGAGCGCTGGGGCATGGGGGTGTTCGTTGACGCGGGCGACGCCGCGGAGTCGTTCGGCGACATGTCGCTGGCGGTGGGCTACGGCGTGGGTGCCCGAGTGCGTACGCCGGCAGGACCGCTGTTCCTGGACCTGGCCTACGGCCAGCGTGAGCGCGACCTGCGTCTGCACTTTTCGTTGGGGATCGCGTTTTGAAGGTATTGCGCAAAATCCTGCGCCAAGTGCTGGTGTGGTGGTTGCCCGGCCTGGCGATGCTGGCCGTGCTGGCCGGCGGATTCGTGTTCTGGCTGGTGGGGTCGCAGAACGGCACGCGGCTGCTGTTGACGACGGCTGCCCAGCAATTGGATGGACAAGCGGTGGACGTGAACGGTTCGCTGCTACGCGGGGTGTCGGTCGGCCAACTGAACCTTGACGTTGGCGGCACGCGCATTGATATCAGCGATCTGCATCTGGACGTGAATTGGCGCGCTTTGGGCGACCGCTTGCTGCATGTGCGCGATGTGTCGGCGGGATCGGTGCGCGTGGCGCTGACGGCTTCTCCCGACGCGGCGCCAGAGGAAGACGACGGGACACCGTTCGCGCTGCCATCGCTGCCGGTGGATATTGCCGTGGACCGCGTGGCGCTGGGCGACTTCCAATTGGAACAGGATGGCCAACCGCTGCCGGTGACGCTAGGCAATCTGAATGCGACGTTCGCGGCAGGCAAGCAGGGAGCGCAATTGCGCATTGCCAGCCTGCGGGTGGGCCACGAAGTGGGGCAGGCGGACGTGTCGGGTCTGGCCGAACTGCAAGGCATGGCCGATCCCTGGCCGTTCGCGGCGCGGCTGGACGTGACGGCGCGCGGAACCGGCCCGGATTCCCCCTTGTGCCAGGCTGACAAACTGAGCGGGGTGTTCGACACCCGTCCGGCCAAGCCGGATCCCAAGCCGGATCCCAAGTCGAAACTGAACCCTAAAGCGGCCAAGCCGGATCCCAAGGCGAAACCAGAGGCCAAGCCGACCGAGCTCGCAGGGCCGCCCGCGCCGGCCTGCCAGGTGGTCTTGCACGCGGATGCGGCAGGATCCATGGATGGCATCCAGGCCAAACTGGACGGCGCGGGTTCCGGCTTGCTGCTGGACGTGGTTGCCGATCTGGCGCCTCGCACCGCGCTGGTGTTGCGCAGCGCCCGAGCCAATGCGCAATTGCCCGATAAATCGACGTTGACCGCGCAGTTCGACCTGCAATCGGACGCCAGCCAAGGCACGGGCCGCGATCGTATCGTGGGTAGCATCAGCGCCCAGCGCCTGGATCTGGCGCCCTGGTTGGGCGATGCGATTCCGCCTGCCATGTTGACGGTGCGCGGCGATGTGCAGGCGGATATCGAAAATCTGAGTCAACTGCGCCATGCCGCAGTCGATCTGCGTTTCGAGGACGGCACGCGCTGGAACAAGCAGCCGCTGACGGGCGGGTTGAAGGTGCAGGTGGACATTGCGGCGTCCGATGCCGCCGCACAGCCCATCGATCCCGCCGTCGATCCGTTGGCGGGCCTGCGCATCCATGGCTTGGACGTGGACTTGAAGCTGGGCCGCAACCGGGTTCAGGCGGCCGGCGAACTGGATGCCAAGGAAGGTTCCCTGACCCTGGACGCCCAAGCACCGCAGCTGGATGCCTTCTGGCCCGGCATTCCGGGTGGCGCGGAACTGAAAGGCAAGTTTGCGGGCACCGTGGCTGCGCATCGAGGCGAGCTGACGGCCGGCTACACGCCCGCCAAGCCGCGCCCGGGTGTGCTGGGGCAAGCCCCGGCCAAGGCCAATATTGTGTTCACCGGCGCCTGGGGCAAGGGCGCCGCCGGTCAGCCAGAGGCAGCGTTGCTGGGCTGGCGGGGTGCGTTTTCCAAGCTGACGGCCGACAGCGCGGGCTTTGCCGTGACGGTGGACCGGCCGGTCACGCTGGCCTATCTGCCGTCCGCCGTGGCGCCGCAGTGGCAATGGCAGGTTGGGCAGACCGCCTTGAGCCTGACGCTGCCTGGCAAGGAACGGGTGACGCTGGCGCACCAGGGCTCGCGTGGCGGTGGCAAGCGCTGGGAGACTGCTGGCCAGGCCGACAATCTGGTCATCACGGCGGCCATGGCCCGCCAGGTGATCAGCGCCGTCGATCCCGAGGCGGCGGCCAAACTGGGCAAGGGGCCCAGCCGCGTGAACGCAATGGTTCCCGAAGGCCAGCGGCGTATCGCGCTGGACGTGCTGTGGGACTTGAAATTCGATGGGCGACTGGCCGGCAAGGCCCGGATCGCGCGGCGCGAAGGCGATTTGTTGATTCCTGGTGATCCGCCCATTCCGCTGGGCTTGAAGGCGCTGGTGCTGGACGTGACCGCCACGCCCACCTCGGCCAACGCCAGCCGCCTGGACGCCAAGATCAACCTGGCCACCAACAAGATGGGCGCCGTCAACGGCACCGGCTCGGCCGTGCTGGTGGTGGATGCCAAGGGCGGCATGGCGCTGGATGAACGCCAGCCCCTGCGCGCCAAGCTGGACGCCGACATCACGGACCTGACCTGGGTCAGCCTGTTCGTGGGCGATTCGATGGAAGTCGGCGGCGCCGTCAAGGCCAATCTGGAGGCTCAGGGCACGCTGGCCGGGAAATGGTCCGCCAGCGGCACGATCCGGGGCGACAAGCTGCGCGTGGTGCGCATCGATGACGGCGTGCGCCTGATCGACGGCACCTTGAGCGCGCGCCTGGACGGCGACCGGCTGGTGCTGGACAGCTTGCGCTTTCCGGCGTCGCTGCGGGTGATGCCGGCGGAATGGCGCACCAAGGAATGGATCACGACCAACCCCGAGGCCAAAGGCGGCTATGCCGAAGCCAAGGGCCAATGGAACATCATGGACGGCGGCGGGGACATCAAGCTGACCCTGTATCGATTCCCGGCCTTGCAGCGCTCTGACCGCTACGCCATGGTGTCCGGCGTCATCGAATTGAAGGCGGCCATGCCCCGGATCGAGATCGTGGGTGACCTGAAGGCGGACGCGGGCTGGTTCAGCCTGGAGATCCTGCAAGGCGTGCCCTCGCTGGACGATGATGTGAAGGTGATCCGGGCCGGCCAGGATCCAACGGCGGCGTCAACGCCGCTGCAAACCAGCATGAACCTGAAGTTCGACATGGGGCCGCGTTTCTACATCACCGGCATGGGGTTGGATGCCGGCTTGCTGGGCTCCATCCAGATCCTGCTCAACGAGGGCCGTCTGACCGGCGTGGGCCAACTGCGCACCCGGGGCGGCGGCATCGAGGCCTATGGCCAGAAGCTGCGGCTGAGCCGCGGCACGCTGACCTTCCAGGGCCGGCTGGACAATCCGCTGCTGGACATCGAGGCCCTGCGCACCGGCGAGCAAGTCGAGGCTGGCGTGAAGGTCGTGGGCACGGCGCAGCGTCCCCGGATCGATCTGGTGTCCTACCCTGACGTCAGCGATGTGGAGAAGCTCTCGTGGCTGTTGCTGGGACGCGGACCTGATGAAAGCGGCAGCGACGCGGCCTTGCTTGTGTCGGTGGGTACCGCGCTGCTGGGGGGCGGGCAGCCGTTCTACAAGCAATTCGGGCTGGACGACGTCAGCGTGCGCACCGGCAACATTGGCAGTTCTGGCAGCATCCTGCCCGACCGCACCGTCGCGGGCGACGTCAACCGGGACAGCGATAGCCAGTTGGCGACGCAGTTCCTGGTGGCCAGCAAGTCGTTCGCCAACGGTATCACCCTGAGCGTCGAACAGGCGCTGGCGGGTAGCGACACGGTTGGGCGGGCCAGTTACCGGCTGGCGCGAGGCCTGTCCGTGGACCTGAAGGGCGGGTCCGTCAACGGCATCGCGCTGGTGTATCGGACCCTCTGGGGGAACTGAACGCGGGTCCGCGGGCAGGGCGGGACAAAGGCGTCTCGCCCCGCCCGCGGGCAGCCCAGCCGCGCTCGGGATAAAATGAAGCCCATTTCATCCCCTTTAGCACCCTTCCCACCATGAGCATCAAAAGCGACCGCTGGATCCGCCGCCAGGCCGAAACCGGCATGATCGAACCCTTTGAAGCGGGTCAGGTCCGCACGGCCAATGGCGGGCGTATCGTCAGTTACGGCACCAGCAGCTACGGCTACGACGTCCGCTGCGCCGACGAATTCAAGATTTTCACGAACATCAATTCCACCATCGTCGATCCGAAGAATTTCGACGAAGGCTCGTTCGTGGACTTCAAGGGAGATGTCTGCATCATCCCGCCGAACTCATTCGCCCTGGCCCGCACGGTCGAATACTTCCGCATTCCGCGCAGCGTCCTGACGATCTGCCTGGGCAAGAGCACCTATGCGCGCTGCGGCATCATCGTCAACGTGACGCCGCTGGAACCCGAATGGGAAGGCCACGTCACGCTGGAGTTCTCGAACACCACGCCGCTGCCCGCCAAGATCTACGCTGGCGAAGGCTGCGCGCAGATGCTGTTCCTGGAAAGCGATGAAGTGTGCGAGACCTCGTACGCCGACCGTGGCGGCAAGTATCAGGGCCAGCGCGGCGTCACGCTGCCGCGTACCTGATCCCTTAGCCGACTGGCCCGGGTGCAGGGCGCAGGTAGTCGATGTCCCATTCGCTCTCGCCGGTCTGGACGAATCCGTGCCGGCGATAGAAACGGTTGGAATCGCTGTCGCGCAGCGCGCCCACGGATACCGGCAGCCCCTGGCTGTCGGCATCCAGCAAGATCCGCCGCATGACCTGGCCGCCCAGGCCCAGCCGCTGCGCGGCTGGCACCAGATACAAGTGGTCCAGCCGCAAGCCTGCTCCGTCCGGACGCAGGGCGTAGAACCCCACCCGTTGCCCGTTGTGCTCGATTGCCCACGTATGTTCCGGATGGAACGTATTGCGCAGGCGCGCGCGTGCCCGGTCGGGGTCGAAGCGGCCCAGCCGCTCCAGGCTGTCGCGCATCGCGTCGATGCGAATGGCCGATAGCGCGTCGAAGTCGGCTTCCGATACCGGCAGATACCGCAGCGTGTCGTCGCTCAGCGCGTCATAGCCCCGGCCCAGGAACTGCAAAATGCAGATGCCGTGGCCGTAAGGATCGCTAAGGTGCGCGATGCGGCCCCAAGCGTGCGATACGGCCGGGTCTTCAAGGCTGGCGCCGGCCGCCACGGCTTGTTCGACCGCGTGGTCCACGTTGTCCACCACCACGTCCAGATGCACCGGGGTCCAATGCCGCGCGTAGTCGCGCGCCCGCTGTATCGAGCTTGCCGCTGGCGTTCCGGCGGCTTTCTCCAGCAGATAGATGGGGGCATTGGCGCCCAGCATTTCCGCTGCCTTCGGCCCTAGCCGCCGGTGCAGGGTCAAGCCGAATGCGCGTTGGTAGAAGCTGATGGCGTGCTCAAGATCGGGGACATCGATATTGACCAGGATCTGCATAGGGGTTTTCCAGTGAGGTGGCCCGGAAACCTTATCACGGGCCCGACACGGCGTGCTGGGCGGTTGCGCCCGCGGCTTGCGCTAAAGAAACAGGGCGCCGCGGCCGTAAAAAGGGTATATGTGTTTGCCGATTTGGCGACGTCATCTCTGCAAGCTGAGCAAGGCCCGACCTGTGCGTTACCCCCATATCCCTTGGCTGCCCCTGTTGTTCTATCCCGCGCTGCCAGTCCTGGCTGCGGTGGGCCTGTTGCTATGGCGGGATTGGCCGCCAGCGCTGACTCTGATCGTACCGTTCGTGCCGTGGGTGATGGCGCTGATCGGCGCGGCGATTTGCCTGATGTACCAGCGATCGCAAACCATGGCGCTGATGCTGTGCGTGCTGGCCGCCACCGCTGTCTGGCCGACGTTGGTCCGAGAGGCACCCTGGGCGCTGGGGCCCGTGCTGGCCTGGTGGTCGGTGGCCTACACGATCAATGCGCTGTGGTCCGAACGATCCCGCATGCTGTGGGACATGGCCGCGCGCATTGGGTTGATGGCCATTGGCGTGGCGGTGATTGCGTTGATCGGCAAGGATGGCCTGGCCGGTGTCTTCGGCACGCTGGCCGTGCAGGGCAAGCTGGCGCGATTGGGCGTGCCCGTCGAGGCGTTGGTCGCGCTGCTGCTGACGGGGCTGACGCTGACCTTGCTGCTGCTGCGCTACGGGCGTCCGCAGCAGGCCGGGCAGTGGCTGGGCTTCGTCTGCATGGCATGGGCCTTGCCGCGCGGCGCGGAACATCCCATTGAACTGGCTCTGATGTCGGCCGCGGCGCTGACGGCACTATGCATTTCGTTGGCGCATGAAGGCTTTCACATGGCGTTTCGCGACGAGCTGACCGGCTTGCCGGGCCGGCGTGCGTTGAACGAGCGCCTGCAACGCATGGGCCGCGTCTACACGTTGGCGATGGCCGATGTGGACCACTTCAAGATATTCAACGATACGCACGGACACGACGTGGGCGACCAGGTGCTGCGCATGGTGGCATCGCAATTGCGGCGCGTCCCCGGCGGCGGACAGGCGTACCGGTACGGGGGCGAGGAGTTCACGCTGGTGTTCCCGGGTAAGACCGCGGTGGAAAGCATGCCGCACCTGGAAACCGTCAGGCGGGCCATCGAGGCCTATCAGATGCGCCTGCGTGACAAGCCGGCACGGCCCAAGGCGGACCAGATCGGCCAGCGCCGGCGCGGGTCTCGCGGCGCACGCGGTTCGCGCCCGTTGCGGGTGACGGTCAGTATCGGGGTGGCCGAACGCGGCGACGCCCTGCGAGCGCCCGACGCGGTGATCAAGGCGGCCGACCAGGCCTTGTACAAAGCCAAGGACAGCGGCCGCAATCAGGTGTGCGCGTATGGTTCGCGGCGCAAGGCCGGAGCCGGCGCCTGAGCCGGACTTATTTTCCGGACAGCGCCAGCGCCATCAGGGTCTCGTCGTAGAGCTTGCCGTTCACGCATAGCGCTTCGCGTTCCCTGCCGTATTCCGTGAAGCCCAGGCCGGCGTACAGCGTTGCGGCGGCGGCGTTGTTGGCGGTCACGCTCAACTGCACTTGCCGGATGCCGCGCATGGTCTGCGCATGCGCGATCGCCGCATGCATCAGCAAGCGGCCCAGGCCGCGCCGACGCTGTGCAGGGGCCACGTACATGCTCCAGATGTGCGCCTTGTGGCGGGTCTTCAGCTTGCGCTGCCGGCCTACGCCGACGATGCCGGCAAGCGTGTCATCCACGAACAAGCCGAACATCGCGCCATCATCCAGCGGTGTGATCCAGCCCCGGATGTCCTCTAGTGTCAGCGTGTGTTCCTCTTCGTAACTTGATCCGAACGATTCCGGCGTTTCGACCAGGGCTTCCAGGCGCAATTGGCGCAGGGACGGGGCATCGGAGGCGGTCAGACGTCTGACAAGCGTATCGGGCATGGGTACAAGTGTTGGGAATACGGAACGGTCGGGGGGTGTTTTGGGCAGTATAGGCGGGCCGGCTGCCTATAATGGGTTCATTGCCGCTTGCGGTTTTCACAAAGGAGCCACTGATGTTCGGTTTCCTCAAGATAAACCAGGACGCCAAGCGCGACGAAGTGCAGGAAGAGTTCGTCGCTCGTGTGGCGGATGCCGCGCAAGACTTTGTACAAGCCGCCAGTTCCACGGGCGCCGTACTGGACTACTCCCTGTCCAGCGTCCACGCGCTGGATGATGCGCTTGAGGCCGCCCACGTCGGGACTTTGCCTCTTACCCCCATGCAGACCGTTGGTGCCGCCGCTTACCTCTACGAGGTCGGGCGCCGTGCGCACGGCGGCCTGTACGAGGTCTGCGACGATGAAGATCCGGTCGTGCTGGTATGCGGCGAACCCGGCTCCGAAATCTGTTTTGGCGCCATTGCCAAGGTCGAACGGCGCATCCGCTACGGCGTCACCGAAGCGATCCCCGCCTACTTCGACCAGTTCACGGCCGCCTTGCAGACGGGCGAAGCCCGCACCATCCGCTAGGTCTGCTCCCCCTTGCCGCCGCTGTTCCTGTGCTGAAAGCCCCCGCTTTTGGCGCGATGACAACGGCTGCGCGGGCCTTCTGGGGATTTCCCTTAGGACTGTAAGAAAAACAGCCCTACAATTCCGCCATTCCCGCCTCCCCGGTGGGTGCTCGCGCCGTCTGTCATCAGGCGGATTTTTACTAGAAGTACACTCGCGCCGCGATAAGCGTCCGATCCCGCCTTGCCCCAGGAGCGCCTGCATGAAATTCCGCTTCCCCATCTTCATCATCGACGAAGACTACCGTTCCGAGAATGCGTCCGGTTTGGGTATCCGTGCCTTATCTGAAGCCATCGAGGCCGAGGGCGTCGAGGTGATCGGGGTGACCAGTTATGGCGACCTGAGTTCGTTCGCGCAACAGCAAAGCCGCGCCAGCGCCTTCATCCTGTCCATCGACGATGAAGAGTTCGACGTGGACTCGCCTGAAGACGTGGCCGGCGCGATCAAGAACCTGCGCATGTTCATCGGTGAACTGCGGTTCCGCAACGCCGACATCCCCATCTATTTGTATGGCGAGACGCGCACGTCCGAGCACATCCCGAACGACATCCTGCGCGAACTGCACGGTTTCATCCACATGTTCGAGGACACCCCCGAATTCGTGGCGCGTCACATCATTCGCGAAGCCCGCAGCTATGTGGATTCGCTGCCGCCGCCGTTCTTCCGCGAACTGGTGAAGTACGCGCAAGACGGTTCGTATTCCTGGCACTGCCCTGGCCACTCGGGCGGCGTGGCGTTCCTGAAGAGCCCGGTGGGGCGGATGTTCCACCAATTCTTCGGCGAGAACATGCTGCGCGCCGACGTCTGCAACGCCGTGGACGAACTGGGCCAACTGCTGGACCACACCGGCCCCATCGCCGAGTCCGAGCTGAACGCCGCGCGTATTTTCCACGCGGACCATTGCTTCTTCGTCACCAATGGCACCTCGACCTCGAACAAGGTCGTGTGGCATGCCAACGTTGCCGCGGGCGACGTGGTGGTGGTGGACCGCAACTGTCACAAGTCGATCCTGCACGCCATCACGATGACGGGCGCGATTCCGGTGTTCCTGCGCCCGACGCGCAACCACCTGGGGATCATCGGCCCGATTCCGCTGGAAGAGTTCCATCCGGACAACATCCGCAAGAAGATCGAGGCGAATCCTTTTGCGCGTGAAGCGGTGAACAAGAACCCGCGCATCCTGACCTTGACGCAAAGCACGTACGACGGCGTCATCTACAACGTGGAAATGATCAAAGAGCAGCTCGGCAGCTATGTCGACACGCTGCACTTCGATGAAGCCTGGCTGCCGCACGCCTCGTTCCACGAGTTCTACGAGGACATGCACGCCATCGGCCAGAACCGTCCGCGCAGCCAGGACGCGATGGTCTTCGCCACGCACTCCACGCACAAGCTGCTGGCTGGTATTTCGCAAGCCTCGCAGATCATCGTGCAGGAGTCCGAGACCCGCAAGCTGGACCGCAACGTCTTCAACGAGGCGTACCTGATGCACACGTCCACGTCCCCGCAGTACGCGATCATCGCGTCGTGCGACGTGGCTGCCGCCATGATGGAACCGCCTGGAGGCACCGCGCTGGTCGAGGAGAGCATCCGCGAAGCCCTGGATTTCCGCCGCGCCATGCGCAAGGTGGAATCCGAGTTCGGCAAGAACGACTGGTGGTTCAAGGTCTGGGGCCCGAATCGCCTGGTGTCCGAAGGCATCGGCAACCGCGACGAATGGATCCTGGAAGCCAACGACCACTGGCACGGCTTTGGCGAGATGGCCGAAGGCTTCAACATGCTGGACCCGATCAAGGCCACGGTGATCACGCCGGGGCTGGACATGTCGGGCAGCTTTGGCGAAACGGGCATTCCCGCCGCCCTGGTCTCCAAGTACCTGACCGAGCACGGCGTGGTGGTCGAGAAGACCGGTCTGTACTCGTTCTTCATCCTGTTCACCATCGGCATCACCAAGGGCCGCTGGAACACGCTCCTGACCGCGTTGCAGCAGTTCAAGGACGACTACGATCGCAACCAGCCGTTGTGGCGCATCCTGCCGGACTTCTGCAAGGTTCACCGTCGCTACGAGCGCATGGGCCTGCGTGATCTGTGCCAGGAAATCCACGAAGCCTACCGCGCGCGCGACGTGGCCCGCCTGACCACCGAGATGTACCTGAGCGACATGGTGCCGGCGCTGAAGCCGTCCGACGCCTTCGCCCGCATGGCGCACCGCGAGGTCGAGCGTGTGGACATCGACAAGCTGGAAGGCCGCGTGACCGGCGTGCTGTTGACGCCGTACCCGCCGGGCATCCCGCTGCTGATTCCGGGCGAACGCTTCAACCGCACCATCGTGCAGTACCTGCAATTCGCGCGCGAATTCAACGAGCGCTTCCCGGGCTTCGAGACCTATATTCACGGCTTGGCCGATGAAGTGGGTCCGGATGGCGAAAAGCGCTACTACGTTGATTGCCTGATCGAAGATTGAGGCCCGGCGGGTCTGGAGTTCTGATGTTTGATGTAGCCGTACTCGGCGCCGGCGCCGCTGGCATGATGTGTGCAGCGGTAGCCGGCCAGCGCGGCTTGCGCGTGGTCCTGGTCGACCATGCCGAGCGCCTGGCGGAGAAAATCCGCATTTCCGGCGGTGGCCGCTGCAACTTCACCAACATCGGGGCCGGACCCGCCAATTTCCTGTCCGACAATCCGCATTTTTGCCGGTCAGCCCTGTCGGCCTATACGCCGCAGGATTTTCTGGCGCTGATGAAGCGCCACCAGATCGCCTGGCACGAGAAGCATCGCGGCCAGTTGTTCTGCAACGATTCCAGCGAATCCATCATCGACATGCTGCGCGCCGAGTGCGACGCGGGCAATGTGCAGTGGCGCATGGGCTGCCCGGTGTCCGAGATCGGCCATGGCGAACAGGGCTTCGAGTTGCGCACGGGCCAGGGCACGATCCGTGCGGCCAAGTTGGTCGTGGCGACAGGGGGCATGGCGATTCCGCAACTGGGCGCCACCGACTTCGGCTTGAAGATCGCGCGCCAGTTTGGCCTGAAGGTGGTCGAGCCCCGGCCCGCGCTGGTGCCGTTGACCTTCGACTCCGCCCAATGGCAGCCGTTGTCCGAATTGTCGGGCGTGGCGCTGGAAGTCAACCTGCACACGGGGCAGGGCAAGACCCGCGGCGAATTCCTGGAAGACTTGCTGTTCACGCACAGGGGCCTGTCGGGGCCGGCGATCCTACAGATATCCAGCTACTGGAAGCCCGGCGAACCCATTGTGATCGACCTGGCGCCGGGGCGAGACCTGGCGGAAGAACTGCTGGCGTCCAAGTCGGGCAACCGGCAGCAACTGCATACCGTCCTGGCGGGCCTGTGGCCCAAGCGGCTGGCCGATCGTTGGCTGCATCTGGCGGAGCAGGGCGGCAAGCCCGGCCTGGCGGCGCTACGCCTGGCGGATGCGCCTGACAAGACGCTGCGCGCGCTGGCGCAGGACATTCATCAATGGGCGCTCGTGCCCAGTGGCACCGCCGGCTACAAGAAAGCCGAAGTCATGCGCGGTGGCGTGGACACACGCGGGTTGGACCAGAAGTCCATGCAGGCCAAGACCACCCCGGGGCTGTTCTTCATCGGCGAAGCCGTGGACGTGACCGGCTGGCTGGGGGGCTACAACTTCCAGTGGGCCTGGGCCTCGGGCGTGGCCTGCGGCAAGGCGTTGTAGGCCTGGCGCCCGGCGCATAGCCGGGTGCTATTGCTCGAATTGGCACAATACCATTGTGATATCAAATAAAAATACATATCATTTATGTTTTCGATATTGACTTGCGCCTTCCAACGGGAAGGCGGGTCCACCGGAGACATGCATGGCCTACACCCTTCCGACCCTGCCGTACGCCTATGACGCCCTGGAGCCTCACATCGACGCAATGACGATGGAGATCCACTACAGCAAGCATCATCAAACCTATGTCACCAGTCTGAACGCGGCGCTGGACGGCGCCGGGATCAGCACGGACGAACCGGTCGAAGCCCTGGTGGCCCGCCTGGACCAACTGCCCGAAGCCATCCGGGGCGCGGTGCGCAACCATGGCGGCGGCCACGCCAACCACAGCCTGTTCTGGTCCGTCATGTCGCCCGAAGGCGGCGGTGAGCCCGATGGCGCGCTGGCAGCGGGCATTGAATCCGAACTGGGCGGCCTGGCTGCTTTCCGCGACGCCTTCACCAAGGCCGCTCTGACCCGCTTCGGCAGCGGCTGGGCCTGGCTGTCCGTGACGCCGGCTGGCAAACTGGTGGTCGAAAGCAGCGCCAACCAGGACAGCCCGCTGATGCAGGGCAACACCCCGATCCTGGGCCTGGACGTCTGGGAGCACGCCTACTATCTGAAGTACCAGAACCGCCGTCCGGAATACATTGGCGCCTTCTACAATGTCGTGAACTGGCCCGAAGTGGCTCGCCGCTATGCGGCCGCGAAGGGCTAAGCCCATCTCTCTCAAGGAGGGTAGCGGCCCTATGAACACCTTCAGCCGTCATCGCGTGCGGCCCGCGGCCACCAGCATCAGCGTGTGGACGCTCGCCGTCATGGTGTCCTGCCTGGCGCTGCATCAGCTCTGGGCGTATCTGGATGTGCGCGCGCCGCACGTCGCCGACGCGCTGCTGGGCGGTCTGGTGGCCGCCGCCGCCACCGCGCTGGGTACCTTGCCCATCCTGTTCGCACGCACCATCCCGCAGAAAGTCCAGGACAGCATGTTCGGGTTCGGCGCGGGCGTGATGCTGGCGGCCAGCGCGTTTTCGCTCGTGGCGCCGGGCATCTCGGCGGCCGAATCCCAGGGCATGGGCCCGTGGGGCGCGGGCTTGACGGTGGGGGCGGCGATTCTGTTGGGCGCCGCGGTCCTGCTCGTCATGGACCGCACCCTGCCGCACGAGCATTTCATCAAAGGCCGCGAAGGCATCGAGGCGCACCGCCTGCGCCGCACCTGGCTGTTCGTGTTCGCCATCACCTTGCACAACCTGCCCGAAGGCCTGGCCATCGGCGTGGGCTACGCGGGCAGCGACCCGGTGCGCGGCACGGCGCTGGCAACAGGCATCGCCATCCAGGACATCCCGGAAGGGCTGGTGGTGGCCGTGGCCCTGTTGGCCGCGGGTTACAAGCGTGCGTTCGCCGTGGCGCTGGGCATGCTCTCCGGCCTGGTGGAACCGCTGGGCGCTGTGCTGGGCGCCGCCATCGTCGGCTGGTCCGCGCCATTGTTGCCCTGGGGACTTGGATTCGCGGCGGGAGCCATGCTGTTTGTCATCAGCCACGAGATCATTCCCGAGTCACACCGCAAGGGGCATGAGGTTTATGCGACCTGCGGATTGATGCTGGGCTTTGTGCTGATGATGTTGCTGGATACGGCGCTGGGCTAGGCCAGGCGTCGTTTCCCGGGGCATTTCACCCCGGGAAATCGCGCTTTTCCACTGCTGGTTTTCGTTGTATGCTTGGCGCCGCTGTCACGCATGTTTGCGGGAGAGAGCGGCCTTTTGTTCCGGGCCGCCGCCGAAGGCGCAATTCGCCCAGAATCGCTCAGGTAACCGATATCGCACATGCTTGCCCCGTCCCGGTTTTCTCACCGTGTGGACGCGGCAAAACAGTACTCTGGAGAGACCTGGCGCCGCCCCTGAACTAGGGACATAGCGAGCAGCCCAGGCGCCGAAGGTGCAAACCCGCCCTGCGCGGGGCAACTCTCAGGCAAAAGGACAGAGGGGCGGAAGATTCAGCCGTGGCCGTACAGGCGTAGTCCGCTTGTCGCGACCCGGCATTCCGTAACCCTGGCATTACTGCCGTCCCGGAGTTTCCGCGCATGTCCGCAACCCTCAAACGCACCCCGCTGGCCGAAGAACATATCGCCTCCGGCGCCCGAATGGTCGATTTCGGCGGGTGGGACATGCCCTTGGCCTACGGCTCGCAGCTCGAGGAGCATCACGCAGTGCGCCAGGACGCCGGCATGTTCGACGTCTCGCACATGCTGAACGTCGACGTCATGGGCCCCGACGCCTTTGCCTTCCTGCAACGCCTCATCGCCAATGACGTGGCCAAGTTGACGGTGCCCGGCAAAGCGCTCTACTCCTGCATGCTGAACCCGCAAGGCGGCGTGATCGACGACCTGATCGTCTACTTCTTCGCGGTCGACGAATGGCGCGTGGTGGTCAACGCCGGCACGGCCGACAAAGACATCGCCTGGATGCAGCGCGTGAAGCAGGCCGGCAATTTCGATGTCGCCATCACCCCGCGCCGCGATCTGGCCATGGTGGCCGTGCAAGGGCCCAATGCCCGCGCCAAGGTCTGGGCGGCTCGCCCGGCTTGGCAGGCCGCGACTGAACCGCTGACTCCCTTCGTGGCTGCCCTTGTGGGCGACGAGACACTGGTGGCCCGTACTGGCTACACCGGCGAAGACGGCTTTGAAATTGTCCTGCCCGCGACTGAAGTCGTGCAGCTGTGGCGCGATCTGGTTGCGCAGGGCGTGCGTCCGGCCGGCTTGGGCGCGCGCGATACGCTGCGCCTGGAAGCCGGCATGAACCTGTATGGCCAGGACATGGACGAACTGACCCAGCCCGATCAGGCCGGCCTGACCTGGACCGTGTCCCTGAAGAACGCCGAGCGCCGTTTCATCGGCCGCGACGCGCTGGAGCAATTCGCGACCCCCGCCACCTTCATCGGCCTGAAGCTGCAAGAGCGCGGCGTGATGCGCGCCCACATGGCGGTGCGCACGAAAGAAGGCTTGGGCGAACTCACCAGCGGCACGATGTCGCCCACGCTTGGCGTGTCGATCGGTTTTGCCCGCCTGCCGCAAGGCGTGCGTCCGGGCGACGCGGTCGAAGTCGACATCCGTGGCAAATGGGTGCCCGCCCTGGCCTGCAAACTGCCGTTTGTCCGTAACGGCAAAGCCGTCGAACACTCGTAAACTCGAAGCTTCGCGCGAGCGCCCGCCCAGCCTGGGCAAGCGCCGCCCGCGCGAGGCGCGCAACACCATTCATCTACCCGCATTCCCTCAGGAGTTCCCATGAGTCTGCCCACCGATCGCAAGTACACCCAGTCCCATGAATGGGTCAAAGCCGAAGGCGACGTGTTCGTCGTTGGCATCACCGATACCGCCCAGGATCAATTGGGCGATCTGGTTTTCGTTGGCGACGTGAAGGTCGGCGCCAAGCTGAACGCGGGTGAAACCGCTGGCGTGGTCGAATCGGTCAAGGCCGCGTCCGACATCTACGCACCCGTGGACGGCGAAATCGTCGCCTTCAACGAAGAGCTGGAAAACAACCCCAACCTGATCAACGAATCGGCCTTCACCGCCTGGATCTTCAAGATCAAGCCGGTCAACGCCGCCGATGCCGACAAGCTGCTGGACGCTGCCGGCTACGAAGCCGTCGCCAACGGCTAAGCCGGTTCAAGGCGGGTGCGGCCCAGGCGCCGCGCCCGCTTTGCATGACGCACTACCGTCCGTCCGTGGACGGACACCCGCTACCCCGAGATCCTCCCAATGTCGCGCGCCCTAGACACTCATACCGACTTCATTCCCCGCCACATCGGCCCCTCCGACGCCGACCAGGCCGCCATGCTCAACGTGATCGGCAGCCCGAGTCTGGACGCCCTGATCGAAGAAGTCGTGCCTCCCAAGATCCGCAGCCAGGCCCCGCTGGCGCTGCCGCCTTCGCGCAGCGAAACCGACGTGCTGGCCGAGCTGAAGCAGATCGCGGGCCGCAACAAGGTCTACCGCAATTACATTGGCCAGGGTTACTACGGCACGCAGACGCCGAACGTCGTGCTGCGCAATATTCTTGAGAATCCTGCCTGGTACACGGCCTACACGCCTTACCAGCCGGAAATCTCGCAGGGCCGCCTTGAAGCCCTGCTGAACTACCAGACCATGGTCGCCGATCTGACCGGGTTGGACATTTCCAACGCCTCGTTGCTGGACGAAAGCACCGCCGCCGCCGAAGCCATGACGCTGGCCCGCCGCGGCGCCAAGTCCAAGAGCCCGGTGTTCTTCATCTCGCGCCATGTGCATCCGCAGACCCTCGAAGTCGTGCGTACGCGCGCCGAGGGCTTGGGCATCGAGATCACGGTGGGTGACGAAGCAGAAGGCCTGCCTGAGTGCTTTGGCGTGCTGCTGCAATACCCGCACAGCACGGGTTCCGTCGCCGACTACCGCAAGCTGGCGGAAGCCGCCCACGCGCAAGGCGCCGTGGTGGCATGCGCCACCGACCTGCTGGCGCTGGCTGTCTTGGCCGCCCCTGGCGAATGGGGTGCGGACATCGCCATCGGCTCGGCGCAGCGCTTTGGCGTGCCGTTCGGTTTCGGCGGCCCGCACGCCGGTTTCATGGCTTGCAAGGATGCCTTCAAGCGCAACATGGCTGGCCGCCTGGTCGGCGTGTCCAAGGACGCGCAAGGCAATCCGGCGATGCGTCTGGCGCTGCAAACGCGCGAACAGCACATCCGCCGCGAGAAGGCCACGTCCAACATCTGCACGGCGCAAGTCCTGCTGGCCGTGATGGCCGGCATGTACGCCGTGTGGCACGGCCCGGCGGGCATCCGCCGCATTGCCCAGCGCGTGCAGCGCAGCACCGCGATCCTGCGCGGCGAACTGATCAAGCTGGGCGTGAAGGTCGTCAACGACACGTTCTTTGACACCCTGTTGCTGGAAACCGGCGCGACCACCCCGGCCATCCTGACGGCCGCCGAGTGCGAGCACATCAACCTGCGCCGCGTTGACGGCGCCCGTCTGGCGGTGTCGCTGGACGAGACCGTAACCGTTGAAGACCTGCAAGCGCTGGTCAACGTATTTGCCGCCGGCCTGGAGCATGATGATGTCGAACTGGACATCGACGCCCTGGACGCAGCAGCCGCGAGCGGCATTCCCGCATCGGTGGCCCGCGAAAGCGCCATCCTGACGCATCCGGTCTTCTCCAGCGTGCAATCCGAAACCGACATGCTGCGCTACTTGCGCAAGTTGGCCGACAAGGACCTGGCGCTGGACCGCACGATGATCCCGCTGGGTTCGTGCACCATGAAGCTGAACGCCACCGCCGAGATGATCCCGATCACCTGGCCCGAATTTGCGCTCATCCATCCGTTCGCGCCGGCCTCGCAAAGCCAGGGCTACAACGAGCTGATTGACCGCCTGTCGGCCGCGCTGTGCGAGATCACCGGCTACGACAACATCAGCCTACAGCCCAATTCGGGCGCGCAGGGTGAGTACGCCGGCCTGCTGGCCATCCGTGGCTATCACCAGGCCAATGGCCAGCATCAACGCAACATCTGCTTGATCCCGTCGTCGGCGCACGGCACCAACCCGGCTTCGGCGCAGTTGGCCGGCATGGACGTGGTGGTGGTGGCCTCTGATGCCAACGGCAACGTGGACTTGGCCGACCTGCGCGCCAAGATCGAACAGGTTGGCGACAAGCTGGCCGCGCTGATGATCACCTATCCGTCCACGCACGGCGTGTTTGAAGAAGCCGTGACCGAGATCTGCGATCTGGTCCACCAGGCTGGCGGCCAGGTCTACCTGGACGGCGCCAACATGAACGCCATGGTCGGCGTGGCCCAGCCGGGCAAGTTCGGTTCGGACGTGTCCCACTTGAACCTGCACAAGACGTTCTGCATCCCGCACGGCGGTGGCGGCCCCGGCGTGGGTCCGGTGGCCGTGCGCGCCCACCTGGCGCCGTACCTGCCGGGCGTGGTCAATGAACAGGGCAAGCTGCCCGGCGACGCGAAGGTCGGCCCGGTATCGGCCGCGCCGTTCGGCTCTGCGGGCATCCTGCCGATCCCCTTCGTGTACATCTCGCTGATGGGCGCCGATGGCCTGCGCCGCGCGACCGAAGTCGCCATCCTGAACGCCAACTACATCGCCACCCGTCTGCGCGACCACTACCCGGTCTTGTACGCGGGCCGCAATGGCCGCGTGGCGCACGAGTGCATCCTGGACGTGCGTCCGCTGAAGGAAACCAGCGGCATCAGCGCCGAGGATATCGCCAAGCGCCTGATGGACTACGGTTTCCACGCGCCGACGATGAGCTTCCCGGTGGCCGGCACGCTGATGGTCGAGCCGACGGAATCCGAAGGCGTGGCTGAACTGGACCGCTTCATCGACGCGATGATCTCGATCCGTGAAGAGATCGCCCAGGTCGAACGCGGCGAGCGTGATCGCGAGGACAACGTCCTGAAGAATGCGCCGCATACCGCGCAGATGCTGCTGGCTGAAGAATGGCTGCACGACTACCCGCGCCAGCAGGCGGCCTATCCGGTGGCGTCGCTGCGCGATGCGAAGTACTGGCCGCCGGTTGCCCGGGTGGACAACGCCTACGGCGACCGCAACCTGGTCTGCGCTTGCCTGCCGATCGAAGCCTACGCTTGATGGCGTGACGCAAGGGGCTCGGCGCAAGCCGGGCGCTGGTTCAGCCTGATGCCGAACCCCCAATAAAAAACCCCCATCTTCCGATGGGGGTTTTTTTTGGTGCTGGGGTGCGCAGGGCTTACTTGGCCGCGGCGCCCTTGCTCAGCGTGCCGAAGTCTTCAGCGATGCTGATGAAGGTGTTCAGCAGGATTTGCAGGTTTTCCTTGCCAAGTCCGCCTTCCGCATTCATGTCCATCTGCAACACAGCCTGGTTCTTATCGTCCAGGTAGGCACGTGTCCAGCGGTATTCCTGGTTCCACTTGTTGATGGCCTTCAGGGTCATCGGCTTCTTCGGGTTGTACGTGGCCGTCACAACCAGGTCCAGGCACTTCTCGGTGAAGTCGCTGCACAGGAATTCCAGGCGCAGGTCGTTGGCGCCGGTGGTACCGGCGTCCAGCACCAGCACGGGGCCTTCGTCACCGTCGCTCTTCTTCACGGTGTAGCCCATGTCGTCCAGCATGCTGCTGACGGTATCCAGGCTGAAATCCTGCATCACGCCGGCGGCAGCCACGTCGGTGTTGGCGGCCGGTTCTTCCTGGCCCATGCTGGGCATGGATTCTTCGTCGTCTTCTTCAACCGAAGGATGCATGCCAGCGGCGTCCAGCAGGCCGGAGAAGAGTTCCTCGGCCGGGATCTTCTTGCCATTCAGGTCGCCCATGCCGTCAGCGAAGGTGAACTTGCCGACGATGTTGTCGCCTTCGTTCTTGCCCACGTTGAACATTTCGGCCATGCCGGACATCTGGCGCACGTTCTGTTCCGCTTCCTCGGCGGCCTTGTCGGCAGCCAGGCCTTCCTTCTTGACGGCGTATTGCGTCATCAGGTCCTGGACCATCGGCTTGGAGATGATCAGCGTGGCGTCGATGCGCTTGATGGCTTGAACCGCGATTTCCTGCGGCGTCAGGTTCTTGACGTCAGACGGATTGGCCAGGTCCAGCGTGAAGTTCAGCTTGCTTTCGCCCTTGGCGGTCTTCCAGCTGAGCGGATCGATGCTGAACGACGGGTTGCCGGCCAGCAGCTTGCCGGCGTTGTCCAGCAGGACCTGGAACTGTTCGTCCTTCAGTCCTTCGTCTTCGGTTTGCGCCATGTATTGGCGCATCAGCTGGTTGTAGGTGTCCGACAACTGCTTGACGGCCTGGCCGTCAAGCTTGGCCAGCTTGATGACCGCTTGGCCGTTGCCCAGCACCACGTCGTTCACGGTGAGGTCGCCCGTCTGGTAGGCGGCTTGCACGTTGATCGACTTGTCGTCTTCCGACAGCTTCACGCCGTAGCCGAAGTTGTCCAGCGAGACCTTGAGTTCGTCATCGGGCCGGGAGACGTCGATGCGCTTGATCTTCAGATTGGAATCCCCCATCGACACGCCGAACTTGCCCATGCGGCTGTTGGCGTCGATCGTCAGGCCGTTCAGGGAGATCTTGACGGGATCGCTGCTCTTGGTGCCGTCGACCGCCAGCGAGTCCATCACGCCGTGCGCAACCACGCCTTGCAGGGCGCGGTCGAACGAGCCGGTGATGGTCATGCCGCTGAAAGCGACCGAGTTGCCGTCGTGGTCGACCGTGACCGGAGCGATCTTGGACGTGGAGTCGGTGGTGCCGCCATAGCTGATCGTGGCGTCGCTGATCAGGGGCGACACGCCCTTGGTCAGCTCAAACACTTCCTTGAGGTTGTCCGTCTTGGCCATTTCGGCATGGACGAACCCCAGTTTGGGAGCAATCGCGCCACGCGCCAATGCGCTCTTGGGGAAGGGGCCGTGCTCGACGACCGCGTCGAACTCAACCATGCCGGAGGGGATGTCTTCCGGGCTCTTGTCGTTCTTGACGAGCGACAGGCCGTAGCGAGCCTGGGTCGAGAACAGACCGCGCTCGTACTTGAGCTGATCAATGCGCAGACCGAACAAAGGCGTCAGTTTGGCCAGTTTTTCATTGGCTTCCGCCAGATGGCGCTGCGAGCTTTCCTCAATGCGCTTGCCGGTGTACCACGTGGCGCCGACCCAGCTTCCCGCTCCCACTATGACCACGCCCAGGGTGATCGCTACGCTCTTTTTCATCGTTCTGCTTTTTCGTTGATTATCGAGTCATATCCGGCAGGCAAGGCGCTTGGCGCCATTGCGCCCCGGTAACAGGGCGCTGCTTGTCGGCATACACGTATTCATCGGCCTGTAAGGGCCCGGCGGCGAGTATACCGAGGCACGCCGTCACCTGACCGTGCGCGCAGTTACCGAAGATTTCAAAATGAAAGGCCGATGCTTGGGCATCGGCCTTTTTGTCGACAATTCCGTGATTTCCCGCTTGCTACAGCGGGTCCAGCGGATAAATCGGACGGCGCACGTGCTTGAAATCCAGCTGGCTGTAGTCAGACGTGGTGACACCCACCCCCGTGCATTCGATCACATGGGTGGCCATGTCCGAGAAGCCCGCCCGCCAATGCACGCGGCTTTTCAGCACCACGTAGCGCTTTTGCAGCGGATCGATGCCGGCTGACAGCAGGCAGTTGATGTCGAAGGGTTCCTGGTGGCGCGACACCACCACGATCTCGACCCGGCCCGTGTCGATGACGACAGTCAACCCGGTGTCGTTGCGCACGCCCCGGTACATGGGGCCGCGGTTCAGGTAGACGCCATCGAACACCAGTTTGACCCGTCCGGTCACCGTCAGCGGTTCGCTGGCTTCCTTGATGGCAGGCATGGGCAGCTTGCCGCCCAGTTTCAAGGTGATGGTGTTGCCCACCCCCGCTGCGGCGGCTTCCAGGGCAGCCTGTGGGTCGCAGATGGCGTAGAAGACCACGTTGTCCAGTTCCTGGCGCAACACTTCAGCCAGCACGGCGGTGGTGTCCATGGTGCCGCCGGAGCCGGTGTTGTCGAAGTGGTCCAGCAAGACGACGGGGCCTTGTTCGATCAATTTGGCCCGCGCGATGGTGGGCGCCAGGGGTTCGGGATGGAACACCCAGTCGGCGCGGCCGGTCCAGGCGCGTTCCAGCAGTTCATCGCGGTACTGTCGGGCCTCTTCCGGCTTGCCGTCCGTACAGACGACCGCGCTCAGTCCGGCTTCGCGGATGTCGGCGTGGGGAAATCCCACGAACACGGAAGCCGCCAGCACGCCGTTGGCCTCCAGTTCCTTGCAGCGTTCCTGCAAGGGCTTGTTGGGGGCGGCGTGCGTGCCCTGGCACATGATGTGGGGCAGCATGGGCTTGTTGGCCCAGCTCATGACCGGGTTGATCTCGCCCTTGAGCGTGCGCACGATCACATTGGCGGCGCGCACGCCGGCTTCGCGGATATCCACGTGCGGATAGGTGTGGAAACCGCTGATGACGGTGGCGTTGTTCACGATGTCGTCATAGATGTTGGCGTGCATGTCCAGCGTGACGGCCACCGGCGTCTTGGGATCGATGTCGTGCAGACGGCGCAACAGGTCGCCTTCCGCGTCTTCCACGCCTTCGGCGACCATCGCGCCATGCAAGTCCAGCAGGATCGCGTCGAAGCCGCCCCGCTTGACCTGATCCAGCACCAGATTGCATAGCCGTTCATGGGTCTCGGCGCTGGCAGGGCCGCTGGGCCAGGATTCTGCCGCCACGGGCACCACGATCTCGGCGCCTTCTCGGCGCGCGACTTCGATATAGCCGCCCAGGCCGCTGTCGGTGTTTTCGTAAGCCTTGATGGCGCGTTCGCCAGCCAGGATTTCAGGGTTGCCGCGGAAAAAACGTTCTAGCGGGGTCGGCACAGGCGAATAGGTGTTCGTCTCGTGCTTGATCATTGCCAAAAGCCAACGCATGGGAATTCCTGTGGGTTGCTGTGGAAAGTCAGATCGTCTTGGGCGGCTGGGGCCAGGGGTGCTGGGCCGGGCGCATCTGCTCCCAGGCGCGCGCCACGCGCAGCACGCCCAGATCGTCGAAGCGGGCGCCGGCGATTTGCAGCCCGATGGGCAGGCCCGCTCGCGTATATCCGCAATTGACGGAGGCGGCGGGCTGTTCGCTCATGTTGAAGGGCAGCGTGAAGCCGATGTGGTGCATGGTGGTGGCGACGTCATTGGTGGGCGACGGCCATTCGGCGTTGTAGGCCACCACGGGCGCCACGGGAGACAACACGTAGTCAAACGGGGCGCAGGCGGCAATCGTCCTGGCGCGTACGTTCAGCGTTTCGTAGTAGCTGCGGAAAACGGCTTCGCCGGATTGCCCGCCGCCGCTTTCGGCCCAGGCGCGGATGAACGGCAGGATCTTCGCGCGGCGGGCTTCAGGCAGTGCGGCCAGGTCGATCGCAGAACGGGTGCGCCAGAAACGGTCCACGCCGTCCAGCATCTCTGGCGTCATCCAGGGCAACATGGGGGTGACGATGGCGCCGGCCGCCTCGAAGGCCTGTGCGGCAGCCTGCACGGCGTCGCGTACCTCGGGGTCCAGCGGCAGGCCGCAGCCCGCGTCCATTTGCAGGCCAATGCGCAGGCCGCGAACGTCTTGCGCCAGGTTCAGCCAATCAAAGTCCTGGAATGGCAGGCTCATGTGGTCGCGCGCGTCGGGTTGCGACAGGACGCCCATCATCAGCGCGGCGTCGGTGATCGTGCGCGTCATGGGGCCGGCGCAACGTCCCATGAACGGCGGGTCGATCGGTATGCGGCCCAGGCTGGGCTTTAACGTGGCGATGCCGCACCAGGCGGCCGGCAGGCGAACCGAGCCGCCGATGTCGGTGCCAATATGCAGCGGGCCATAGCCGGCGGCGGCAGCGGCGCCCGCACCCGCGCTGGAGCCGCCGGGGTTCTTGGACAAGTCCCACGGGTTGCGCGTCAATTCATGGAAACTGGACAAGCCCGAGGACAGCATGCCGTAGTCGGGCATGGTGGTCTTGCCCAGCAGCACGGCGCCGGCTTCGCGCATGCGGGCCGCGGGGGGCGCATCGGCGGCGGCCGGGGTCAGCTCGGTGGCGGCAGTGCCCAGTGGAATGGGCGTGCCGCGGGTGGCGATGTTCTCCTTGATGGTGGCCGGTACGCCGTCCAGCGAATAGCCGCCCGTGGACTGCGGTTCGCCTTTCATCCAGCGGGCTTCCGATGCGCGGGCCATTGCCATTGCGCCTTCCGGGTCCAGCGCGTAGGTCGCCTTCAGGTGCAGTTCCCAGCGTTCGATGTGCTCCAGCACGGAGCGCGTCGCTTCAACGGGCGAAAGTGTCTTGTTGCGGTAGGCGTGCAGCAGTTCCTGGGCGGACAATTCATGCGGTTGTGGCATCTCGGTTCCAGTGTGTGGATGCGGGCAATCAGAGCATCAAGGCCGGGGGGCGTGCGCCAGGGGGGCCGCAACGGGGCGGAAGTTGCGGAAATCCCAGTCGCGTCCCGGGGCCGCGTCGATCAGGGCGCGGGTGTATTCGTGGCGAGGCTCGGTCAGCACGGTTTCGGCGGAGCCGGTCTCGACGACCTTGCCGCGCTGCATGACCATGATGGTGTCGCAGATCTGCGCGGCCACGCGCAGATCGTGGGTGATGAACAGCACGCCCACACCCGTGCGCTGACGCACTTGCTCCAGGAGCTCCAGCACTTGCGCCTGCACCGATACGTCCAGTGCGGACACGGCTTCGTCGGCCACCAGGATTTCCGGATCCATGACGAGCGCGCGCGCGATGCAGATGCGCTGTCGTTGTCCGCCGGAGAACTGGTGCGGGTAGCGCCGCATCGCGTCCGGGCTCAGTCCGACGACAGTCAGGGTTTCGCCGGCGCGTTTCAACGCCTGGTCGCGCGGCATGCCGAAGTTAAGCAGACCTTCAATGATGGATTCACCGACCGTGCGGCGCGGGTTCAATGAGCGGTAGGGGTCCTGGAACACGATCTGGATGCGGCGGCGCACGGGACGCAGCGCGGAACCGGACAGGGTGCTCAGATCTTCCCCACCCATCATCATGTGACCGGCGGTGGGTTCGATCAGCCGCACGATGCAGCGCGCCACCGTGGACTTGCCCGAACCCGATTCGCCCACGATGCCCAGGATCTCGCCTTTGCGCAGCGTCAGGTTCACATCCGTGGCGGCAATGACGTTCTGCGCCGTCTTGCGGGAGAACAGGGAACTCTTGCCAGCATAGGTACGGCCCAGGCCCTTGACGTGCAGCACCGGCTGGCCGGCAGGCGCGTCGCGGCGGGTGGGCACCAGGCTGGGCACCGATGACACCAGTCGCCGGGTATAGGACTGTTTGGGTTCGGCCAGGATCTCGTTGCGGGTGCCGCTTTCGATCAGGTCGCCCCGGTTCATCACCACGATGCGATCCGCGATCTCGGCGACCACGCCGAAATCGTGGGTGATGAACAGCACCGCGGTCTGGTGCTTGACTTGCAGTTCCTTGATCAACGCCAGGATCTGCTTTTGTGTCGTCACGTCCAGCGCCGTCGTCGGTTCGTCGGCAATCAATAGCTTGGGTTCCAGGATCAGCGCCATCGCAATCACGATGCGCTGACGCTGGCCGCCCGACAATTGATGCGGGTAGGCATCGAAGATGCGTTCGACATCCGGCAGGTGCACCGACTGGAACATGTCCAGCACCTTGGCGCGGCGTTCCGCCGCAGTCATGTTCTTGCGATGCAGCCGCAGCACTTCATCGACCTGCTTGCCCACCGTATGCACGGGGTTCAGCGCCGTCATGGGTTCCTGGAACACCATTGCCATGCGCGTGGCGCGCATTTCGCGCAGCCGGCGGGGTGTGGCGGTGGCGACATCTTCACCTTCGACGCGCAAGGAGCCCGCGCTGATCGACAAGATGCCCGGCGGCAGCAGGCCCATGACCGCTAGCGACGTGACGGACTTGCCTGAGCCGGATTCGCCGACCACGCACACCGTTTCGCCAGCGTGCACGTCCAGGCTCAAGTTGCGCACGACGCGGTTGCCCGCGCCCGCGACTTCCACCGACAAGTTGCGGATGGCCAGGATGGCGGACGAGGTATCGCCCGCGGGGGGAGTAGGGGAGTAGGTTGTCGGCATCAGATCCTGCGCACCATTTTGGGGTCCAGCGCATCGCGCAGGGCGTCGCCCAGGATGTTCACGCTGAGCACCGTCAGCGACAGGAACAGACCGGGAAAGAGAATCAGCCCGGGCAGCATGCGGAAGTACATGCGGCCTTCGGACATGATGTTGCCCCATGACGCGATCTCGGGGGGGATGCCCGCGCCAAGGAAGCTCAGGATGGCCTCGGTCAGCATGGCGGATGCGAACACATACGTACCTTGCACCGTCAGCGGCGCGATGGTGCTGGGCACCATGTGACGCCATAGCAGCAGCGGCAGCGGCGTGCCCAACGCCAACGCGGCTTCGACATAGGGTTCACCGCGCACGGTCAGGATCTGGCCGCGTACCAGTCGCACCACCCGGGGAATCTCGGGGATGGTGATGGCCACCAGCACGGTCGTGATGCTGGCGCCGGCGACCGACACCAGGGCGATCGCCAGCAGGATGCCGGGGATGGCCATGATGGCGTCCATGGTGCGCATGATGAACCCATCGAGCGAACGAAACCAGCCGGCGATGACGCCGATGAAAAGCCCGATGGTGACGCTGACGACTGCGGCGCCCAGGCCCGCGATCAGCGAGATGCGCGCGCCGTAGGCCACGCGCGACCAGACGTCGCGGCCGAAGGCATCGGTGCCGAACAGATAGTCGGTGAAGGGCTGCTTGAGGCGCGCGCCCGGGTTGATGAAGGTGGGGTCGACCGTGCCCAGCAGCGGCGCGAACAGGGCGATGGCGATGATGGCGACCAGCACCACCAGCGCCAGCATGACCGGCCAGCTTTTCAGGCCCTGGCGGACTTGCCGCCAGGCAGTGACTTGAGGGTTGCCGCCTCCGGGAAGGTCGGCGGCCGCTTGCGCGGCGGCATCGGTTGGCGTGTGCATGCGTGGGGCCCCTAGTACCTGATCCGCGGGTCGAACACCGTGTAGGCGCAATCGACAATAAGATTGATGAACACGTAGACGAACGCGAAGAACAGCGTCAGGCCCTGAATGACGGGGTAGTCGCGTGCCAGCACGGCTTCCACCACCAAGCGGCCCAGGCCGGGGATGTTGAATACTGATTCGGTCACGACCACGCCGCTGATCAGCAGTGCGATGCCCAGGCCCACCACGGTGGCGATGGGCACGGCGGCATTGCGCAGGGCATGGCCAAGCAGCACGCCGGTTTCACCCAGGCCCTTGGATCGGGCGGTGCGGATGAAGTCTTCGCCCATGACCTCGATGACGCTGGTGCGCGTGATGCGCGCAATCAACGCCACATAGACCGTGGACAAGGCCAGCGACGGCAGGATGAGCCGGTGCAGATAGGGCCAGAAACCCTTGTCCAGCGGCGTATAACCCTGCACATTGAACCAGCCCAGCTTGATGGCGAACAGCCAGATCAGCAGATAGCCCGTGACGAAGACCGGCACCGAGAAGCCCAGCACCGAAAAGCCCATCACGGCGCGATCCAGCAGTTTTCCCTGACGCCATGCCGCCAGAATGCCCAGCGGAATGGCGACGATCAGAGTGAACAACAAAGTCAGCACCGCCAGGCTCATCGACGGTTCGAGGCGTTGCGCGATCAGTTTGGTGACCGGCACGCCAGACATCAGAGAGGTGCCCAGATCGCCTTGCAGGAGCTTGCCGCCCCAGATGAAGAACTGCTTGATGACCGGTTGGTCCAGGCCCATCGTCTGCCGTATCTGGACGATACGTTCAGGCGTGGCGCCATCGCCCGCCATGATGATGGCCGGATCTCCCGGGCTGAAACGCAATATCGCGAAGACCACCACCGCGACCATCACCAGAACGGGGATGGTCGCGAGGAGCCGGCGTGAGACAAATGCCAGCATGTATTTCCCCCTGAACTACCCGCCCTTTAAGGGGCTTTTTTGACGTTCCAGAACGCAAAGACCGGTGCGTGCACCAGGCCGGAGAGCTTGGTCGAATAGACGGTCGGCACGGACATCTGACCCAGCGGCACGTACAGGCCTTCGTCGATGCCGATGCGCTGCAATTCGTCGGCGATCTTCTTCTGTTCAGCCGGGTCGGAGGTCAACGCGAACTTGGTGCGCAGCTCTTCCACCTGCGGGAAGTCGGGCCAGCCGAACCAGGCGTTGTCGCCATTGGCGGCGGCGGGCGCGGAGCGCACCGGGTCCATCACGTCCGTGGCGTACCAGTTGGTGTTGTGGATGTTCCAGCCGCCTTCCGCCGGCGCGGCCTTGGAAGCGCGGCGAGTGGCCACGCTCTGCCAGTCCATCGCGGCCAGGTTGACGTTGAAACCGGCTTTGCGCAGGGCTTGGGCCATCACCACGGGTTGGGCGGACAAGGTGCCCACGTCGGTCGCATGCATGACCAGGATGGGCGTGTTGTCGTAACCGGCTTCCTTCAGCAGGGCGCGGGCCTTTTCGATGTTCGACGGGACCACGACGTCCTTGCCGATATCGCTTTCCATCGGCGTGCCGCAACCCCACAGCGACGCGCAGGTCTTCCAGTACTTGGGATTGCCGACCAGCGCCTTCATCACATCTTCCTGGCCGATGGCGTACATCGCGGCCTGGCGGATCTTCTTGTTGTTGAAGGGCGGGTACTTGAAGTTGAAGCGGTACATCGTGAAGTAGCCAACCGGGCTGAGCGACTCTTCCTTCAGATCCTTGTTGCCTTCGATCATCGGCAGCAGGTCATACGGGAATTGCTCGACGAAATCGATTTCGCCGCCCAACAGCGCGTTGGCGGTCGTCAGGGCGTCAGGCATGACGTCCCATTCGACCTTGTCCACGTTCACGACCTTGCCGCCGGCCAGGGCGCTTGCGGGTTCCTTGCGCGGCACGTAGTCGGTGTTCTTGGCGTAGACGGTCTTCACGCCCGGCTTGAATTCCACGACCTTGAACGGGCCCGAACCCGTCATGTCGGTGATGGGCTGGCCGATGGCTTGATCCGCGATGCGCTTGGGCATCATGAACGGCGCCGTGCCGGTGGGCTTGGACAGGGCGCGCAGCGCCAGGTCCGTGGGTTCCTTCATGACGATGCGAAAGCTGTTGTCGTCGATGACTTCGATCTTGTCGGTGAACTTCAACAAGGTGCGGCCCATGCCGTCGCCGGCAGCCCAGCGCTTGATCGAGGCCACGCAGTCTTCGGACGTCACGGGTTTGCCGTCATGCCACTTTTGACCCGCGCGCAACGTCATCGTGTAGGTCTTGCCGTCGGGCGAGACTTCCCACTTTTCAAGCATCTGGGGTTGGATCTTGTTGTCGGCGTCGGTGGCCAGCAAGGTGTCGTAGATCATGTAGCCGTGCCACGTCGTGATGTACGCGGTGGTGGCATGCGGATCGGTCAGACGCAGCGGCGAGTGCATGACGGACTTGATGACGGTTTCGGCGTAAGCGCCGTGAGCCATCAGCAGCGTGGCACCGGCCAGCGTGGCCGCTCGGACAAACTTGAGCATGAAGGTTCCCCTTGAAGCGTAGTGAGCGGCACTGTCGGCCGCTACGTCGTTAACGCGCCGCGCAAGGTCGGCGTGCGAGGGTCAGGCTATCGCGGGCCGGCCGGAAAACACCGGTCCACAAGGCGCCATTCTGATGCCGGGACGCAACCGTGTCCATGGTTGTTTTGCCGCATCCATCAGCATGGAACCAGGGGCCGCGCACACCAGGATCGTCTGCGCGACGGAGGTGAAATCCGCGCGAAAGTGCGCGGAACTCTTCACCACCAGAATCGCGGCGCGCGTGGGTTCGACGCCCGCGAAGCGGAACATCTCCTGGTCCGCCATCTGTACCTTGTTGGAGGCGACGATGATGCGGACGCCGCCGATGCGCAGGCAGGCGCTGGGCCCCAGATCCATGTGGAATCCGCGGTAGAACGCGCCATGCGTATCGAAGCGTCCGTCCGATGTTTTCTCTACGATGAATTCGCTGTCCAGCGGTTCGTCGTCGGGAATACCCGAGTGTCCACCCAGTGCAATCCGGACCTTGTTACCGACGCCGGCACGATGCGCGGCCAGCGCGGCGGCAGGATCCACGATCAGGCCAATGGCCGCATCGCGGGCATCGTGACGAATCAACGCACGCAGCACGCCGGTGGTATCTGAGCTGCCGCCCGCGCCGGGGTTGTCCTGTGCGTCGGCGATGACAACCGGCTTGTTGGCATCGCGCGCAAGCCGCATGGCTTCCTGCACCGCTTCGTCGGCGCTGTACAGCCTGCCGCCGAAGTCGCGTTCCGCATTCAGCACGGCGCGCGCCATTTCTGCGGCGGCCGCGTCGGCGTCGGCTTGCGTCACGCCATAGGCCCATACCGTGGGCGCGCATTCAGGGAAGTCGGCGGCGGGGAATCCCGTGGCGAACGACAGGCTGGTCGCACCGCGCGATTCGATCTCGCCCACCAATCCGTACAGGCTGCGCGAGGGCTCGATATCGGTGGATTGCCAGCACAATGAAATCAGATAGGGCAGCGCGCGCAATGACGCATAGGGGCGCGGCACGCCGGCCAGCCGCAAGGACAGCAGGGCCGCCGCGCGCTGCCCGGTCTCGGCCATGTCGATGTGGGGATAAGTGCGGTAGCAGACCAAAGCGTCGGCGTGCCGCACCATGGCGCGCGTGACGTTGGCGTGCAGGTCCAGGCTGGCGACGACGGGAACGTCGGGTCCCACCAGTTCGCGCACGCGCTTGAGCAATTCGCCTTCGCCGTCGTCCAGGTGCTCGGTGACCATCGCGCCGTGCAGATCCAGGTACACCCCGTCCAGCGGCATGGCCGCGGACAGGCCTTGAAGGATCATGGCAGTGATGCGTTCAAACGCATCCTTGGTGACCAGGCCCGATGGGCTGGCCGCGGCCCAGGTGGTCGGCACAAGGGTGTGTTGCCCCATGGCTTCGATGAAGCCCGCCACCGGAATGTTCGCGCCTGCGACGGCGGCGAACATCGCGGGCCCGCTGACCAGCTTCGGCCAGCCGCCGCCCTTCTCGGCAAAGTCTTCCCACGTGGCGCGCGAAGGCGCGAACGTATTGGTTTCGTGCTGAAAGCCGCCTATCCCGATCCGCATCAGGGATCCCCTTGTCGTACTGATGTTCGGAAGGCGCGGGGATTACGCCGCGCCCCTGTTATTTCCCGCAGAAAACTGGCACAGCACCACAATCCGGTGAAACTCTCCCAAGCGGGGTCGCGCGGAACCGGCTTTGCCGGTTCGTAGCGACGCCCCCTTGAGGGGGAAGCGCGTAGCGCTTCGGGGGTGGGTTCACTTCGCTACAGGCATGGTGAACTCGGCACCCTTGGCGATGCTGTCCGGCCAACGCTGCATCACGCTCTTGTAACGGGAATAGAAGCGGATGCCTTCTTCGCCGTAGGCGTGGTGGTCGCCGAACAGCGAACGCTTCCAGCCGCCGAACGAATGCCACGCCATGGGCACGGGGATCGGCACGTTGATGCCGACCATGCCCACCTTGATCTGGCGTGCAAAGGCGCGGGCCACACCGCCATCGGACGTGAAGCACGCCACGCCATTGCCGAACTCATGCGCGTTGATCAATGCGACCGCGCTGGCGAAGTCGGGCACGCGCACGATGCACAGCACGGGGCCGAAGATCTCTTCGCGATAGATGTTCATGGTGGCGCGGACGTTGTCGAACAACGTGCCGCCCAGGAAGAAACCCTTTTCGTTACCGGGGACTTTCAGGCCGCGGCCGTCCACGATCAGATCGGCGCCCGAGGCGATACCGTCCTCGATGTAACCCAGGACCTTGTTGCGATGCTGCGCGGTGACCAAGGGCCCCATTTCGGCATCCGATTGCATGCCGTCCTTGACGATCAGCGTCTTCACGCGGGGGATCAGGCGTTCGACGACCTTGTCGGCCACGTCGCCCACCACCACGGCAACGGAAATCGCCATGCAGCGTTCGCCCGCGGAGCCATAGGCCGCGCCCATCAGCGCATCGGTGACTTGGTCCAGATCGGCGTCGGGCATGACCACCAGGTGGTTCTTGGCGCCGCCCAGGGCCTGCACGCGCTTGCCGCGCTTGGTGCCTTCCGAATAGATGTATTCGGCGATCGGCGTTGATCCCACGAACGACAGCGCTTCAACGTCGGGATGCGCGATCAGCGCATCGACCGCCTGCTTGTCGCCATGCACCACGTTGAAGACGCCGGCGGGCAGGCCGGCTTCGGTCAGCAGTTCGGCCAGGCGCAGCGATGCCGAGGGATCGCGTTCAGAGGGCTTGAGCACGAAGGTGTTGCCGCAGGCGATGGCCACGGGGAACATCCAGCACGGCACCATCATCGGGAAGTTGAAGGGCGTGACACCCGCCACCACGCCCAAGGGCTGGCGCATGCTCCAGTTGTCGATGCCGCCGCCGATCTGGTCGGAGTACTGGCCCTTGAGCAACTGGGGAATGCCGCAGGCGAATTCAACGATTTCAATCCCGCGCATCACCTCGCCCTTGGCATCGGAGAAGACCTTGCCATGTTCGCGGGTGATCAGTTCGGCCAGTTCGTCCTGGTGCTGGTCCAGCAGCGCCTTGAAATTGAACAGGATGCGGGCGCGCTTGAGCGCCGGCGTTTCGGACCACGCGGGGAATGCGTCGCGTGCGGCGGCCACGGCCAGCGCCACGTCCTCGGAGGAGGCCAGGGGAACCGACGAGCTGATTTCGCCCGTGGCGGGGTTGAAGCCGTCGGCGTAGCGGCTGCTGCGGCCTTCGTAGTGCTGGCCGTTGATGAAATGGGGGATCTTCTTCATGGGTGTGGAAGCTCGAAAAGCGGGATTCTTCAAAAACGCCCGAGGGCGGCCATCGGCCGCCCGCGGGAGGGTGTCAATACGTGCGGCATCGCCGCGGGCGGCGGCGAGTCATTTCGTTCACGCAACCTCTTTCAGGACCTTCCCGATCTGTTCAAAGATCTGGCCGATCTGGGCCTCTTCGATAATCAGGGGGGGCGAGACGGCGATGATGTCGCCGGTATAGCGCACCATCAGGCCGCTGTCGAAGCACTTCTGGAAGACCTCGTTTGCGCGGGCGCCCGGAGCGCCTGCGCGTGGCGACAATTCAATGCCGGCCACCAGGCCCAGGTTGCGCACGTCGATGACGTGCGGCGCACCCTTCAGGCCGTGCACGGCTTCCTGGAAGACGCCCGACAGTTTGCGGGCACGGGCGAACAGGTTTTCGCGACGATAGATGTCCAGCGTCGCCAGGATGGCGGCGGCGGCCAACGGGTGCGCCGAATAGGTGTAGCCGTGGAAGAATTCGATGCCGCCCGCCGGGCCGTTGACGATGGCGTCGTGGACTTCACGCTTGACCGCGACCGCACCGGCCGGCACGGCGGCGTTGCTGACCCCCTTGGCCATGGCGATGATGTCGGGCGTGACGCCGAAGAACTCGGAGGCGGTGGCGGCGCCCAGGCGGCCGTAGGCGGTGATGACTTCGTCAAAAATCAGCAGGATGCCGTGCTTGGACGTGATTTCGCGCAGCTTTTCCAGGTAGCCCTTGGGCGGGATCAGCACGCCCGTCGAACCTGCCATCGGTTCGACGATGACCGCGGCGATGGTGGAGGCGTCATGCAGCGCGACGATGCGTTCCAGTTCGTCGGCCAGGTTCGCGCCCCAGGCGGGCTGGCCCTTGGAATAGGCGTTCTGTTCCAGGTTGTGCGTGTGGGGCAGGTGGTCCACGGCGGGTAGCAGCGCGCCGGAGAAGGTCTTGCGGTTGGTCGAGATGCCGCCGACCGAGATGCCGCCGAAGCCCACGCCGTGATAACCGCGTTCGCGGCCGATCAGGCGGGTGCGCTGGCCTTCGCCGCGGGCGCGGTGGTAGGCCAGGGCGATTTTCAGCGATGTGTCGACGGATTCGGAGCCGGAATTCGTGAAGAAGACCCGGTCCAGGCCTTGAGGCATCAGGCCCGCGACGGCGGTGGCGGCCTCGAAGGCCAGCGGATGGCCCAATTGGAAGCCGGGGGCGTAATCCATGATGCCGGCCTGGCGGGAAATCGCGTCGACGATTTCCTGGCGGCCGTGGCCGGCGTTGACGCACCACAGGCCGGCGGTGCCATCCAGGACCTGACGGCCGTCGGTCGAGGTGTAGTACATGCCTTTGGCCGTTGCCAGCATGCGCGGGTGCGCCTTGAACTGCTTATTGGCAGTGAAGGGCATCCAGAGATGGGACAGATCGGGCAACTCGGCGGGGGCATTCATGGCGGCTCCAGGGAAAGACAGCCGGCGGATCTGCTTGGGAAGGGTGCAGCCGCCGGGATTCAAATGATTCTGGTACGTCCCGCAGGGAATGAAAATATACGATCTGCGCAAATGCCGCTAACTGTATAGTTAGGGGTGGCTTAACTGTACAGTTTCCCCGTGATCGATTTCCAACCCAACCGTGCCCGTGGACTTGCGCCGACCTTGGTCGAGCAGCTGGTGACGGCCATCCTGCAAGCCATCGAGGCGCAGACACTGCGTCCGGGTATGTCCCTACCCTCGGTGCGTGAGTTCGCGCGCCAGTACGGTATCAGCACGTTCACGGTGGCCAGCGCGTATAGCCGGTTGGTGTCGCTGGGCTGGTTGGCCGCGCGGCCGGGCGCGGGCTACCGGGTGTCCTCGCCGGACGCGCCCGCGCGTCGGGGCGAGCCGCTGTCCTGGGAGCCGCCACGGCTGAATGCGGGTTGGCTGCTGTCGGATATCTTTGCCGACCATTCCATCCCGATCAAATCAGGATGTGGCTGGTTGCCCGGCGAGTGGCTGAACGAAGAAGGCATGCACGTGGCGTTGCGCCACGTGGGGCGCGTGCCGGCGATGCGCATCGCCAACTATGGGCATCCGTACGGCTACGCGCCGCTGCGCGAGACCATCGCGGCCAGCCTCAGTGCGCAGGGCATGGAGGTGGAGGTTTCGCAGGTGCTGCTGACCCAGGGCGTCACGCACGGGCTGGACATGGTGATACGCACGCTGCTGCGGCCAGGGGATACCGTGGTGGTCGAGCAGCCCGCCTACGCCAATCTATTGCAGATGCTGCGGCTGGCGGGATTGCGCGTGGTGTCGGTGCCGCGAACCGTCGACGGACTGGATTGCGATGCGCTGGAGCGCGTGGCGGCCCAGCACCGGCCACGGGCGCTGTTCATCAACACGGCGTTGCAGAATCCGTCCGGCGCCAGCATCGGCATGGCCAACGCCTTCCGTATCCTGCAAACGGCCGAGCGGCATGGGCTGTGGGTGATCGAGGACGACATTTCCCGCGAGCTGGCGCCGGGCGTGACGCCGATGCTGGCCGCGCTGGACGGTGCGCGGCGGGTGGTCTATCTGGGGGGCTATTCCAAAGTCATCAGCCCGTCGGTGCGGGTGGGCTACGTGGTGGCGCACCGCGACCTGACCCGGGATATCGCGCGCACCAAGATGGCGGTTGGCCTGACTTCGCCGGAAATCATGGAGCGCATCGTCCACCAGGTCATCCGCGAAGGGCGTTACCGCGCGCACATCGCACGCACCCGCGAGCGGCTGGCCAGCGCGCACGGCGTCGTGGCCGAACAGATGCGGCAGCACGGCTTTGAGATCCATGGGCGGCCGCAAGGCGGCTTGTTCCTGTGGGCGAAAGTCGCCGGCCAGTGGCGCGAACGCGGCGCCAATGGCCTGGCGGAATTGGCACTGAAGGACGGTATCTGGCTGGCGCCCGGTTCTTACTTCGAGGTGGACGAGGCCGATACGCCCTGGGTGCGCTTCAACGTGGCGTACTCCGAAGCCCCCGCGCTATGGCGCTTCATGCGCAACGCGGGCGCGGCTTGACGGATCAGGCGCGCTCGTAGGTGACGAAGTCGAAGTCGTAGCCGTTTTCGGCGGGCTGCGGTTCCCGCGCGGTTTCCTTCCATTCGAAGGCTGGCAGCAGCGGGAAGAAGGCGTCGCCGTCGACTTGAGCGTGGACTTCGGTGGCCAGCACCCGTCGCGCCAGCGGCAGTGCCTGCGCGTAGATTTGCGCGCCTCCGATCACGTAGGCCTGCGCCACATCGCCGCAGGCGGCAATGGCGGCTTCCAGGGTCGGCGTGACGATCGCGCCCGTGGCGCTGAACGCGGGGTTGCGGCTGATCACGATGTTGCTGCGGCCGGGCAGCGGGCGGCCCAGCGAATCCCAGGTCTTGCGGCCCATGATGATGGGATGGCCCAGCGTACTGCGCTTGAAATGCGCCAGATCGGCCGGCAATTTCCAGGGCAGGGTGTTGTCGCGTCCGATGACGCGGTTGTCGGAATAGGCAACGATCAGGGTAAGGCTGGCAGGCATGCGGGCGGGCAAAAGATGGGATCGGCCGGGGTTCGGCCAATCAGACGGCGTAAGCGTAGCAAATTCCGCCCTGTCTTAGCCGGCCGCGTGCTCCAGGAACTCCGTCGCGGGCATCGGGCGGCCCAGCAGGAAGCCCTGCAAGGAATCGCAACCCAGGCCAGTCAGGAATTTCTGTTGCGCCGCCGTTTCCACGCCTTCGGCGACGATGCGCAGATTCAGTTGCTGCGCCAGCGCGACGATGGCCGACACAATCGCGGCGTCTTCGTTGTCGTGTTCCAGCTGGTTCACGAACCCTCGGTCGATCTTCAGTTCCGTGGCGGGCAGGCGTTTCAGATACAGCAGGCTGGAATAGCCGGTGCCGAAGTCGTCGATCGAGATGGTCACGCCCAGGCCCGACAGGCGCTTGAGCACGGCCAGGCTGGCCTCGGCATCCCGCATGGCGGTGGATTCCGTCACTTCCAGCGTCAGGCAGGCGGGCGGGACATCGTGCTTGGCCAGAGCGGAGCGCACCGTTTCAACCAGGCTGGCGTGCGCGAATTGCAGGGCCGAAATGTTGACGGCGATGGTCCAGTGGCCTTGGCCGGCGTTGATCCATTCGCGCATCTGCCGGCAGGCTTCGTTGATCACCCATTCCCCGATGGACAGGATCAAGCCCGTCTTTTCGGCAGTGGGAATGAACTGGTCCGGGCCGACCAGACCGCGCGTCGGATGGTTCCAGCGCAGCAGCGCTTCGGCTCCCATGATGGGGCCGGCGGGCGCCTCATACTTGGGTTGGTAGTGCAGCACGAATTGATTGCGCTCCTGCGCCAGGCGCAAGTCGTGCAGCAGTTCGATCTGTTCGTGCGCGTCGGCGTTCATGGACGGCTCGAAGAAGCTGTATCCGGTGCCGCCCAGGCGCTTGGCGTGGTACATGGCGGCGTCGGCGTTGGTCAGCAGGCTGTGCGTGTCCTCGCCATCGTTGGGATAGATGGCGATGCCCACGCTGGACGTGACCAGCACTTCGTGCCCGTAGACCATGACGGGACGGGCAATGGCTTCGATCAACCGGTCTGCCACATTGGCGGCGTCGGTCGGTTCGATCACTTCGCTCAGCACGATGAATTCGTCGCCGCCCAGGCGCGCGACGGTATCCTGCGTGCGCAGCGTCTGACGGATGCGCTGGGCCAGGTCGATCAGCAGGGCATCGCCGGTGTGGTGGCCGTAGGCGTCATTGACCGCCTTGAAGCCGTCCAGGTCGAAGAACAGTACGGCGAAATAACCCTTGCGGCGGCTGGCGCTTTCGATGGCCTGTTCCATCCGGTCTTCAAGCAGGATGCGGTTCGGCAGTTTGGTCAGGGTGTCGTGCAGCGCGAGCTGCACCAATTCTTCGTTGGCTTCGGCCAAGGACGACGCCAGCGCGGACGTGCGGGCTTCCAATCGGTTGTCCAGCACGGCGACCACCAGGGCGATGGCCAGGACGCTCAGCGTCACGGCGGTCACGGCAATGGCCAGCCAACCGGCCGAGATGCCGCCGTCGGCGGCCATGCAGATGCTGCCGGCTGGGAAGCCCGCAGCCTCCATGCCCGAATAGTGCATGCCGACGATGGCGATGCCCATGACGACCGATGCGAGCGGCCGGGAGAAGGCCACGCGGGGCCCATCATGGCGCAAGTGATAGGTGATCCATAGCGCCGCGCCAGAGGCGACCACGGCGATCACGATGGACAGCGCGAACCATTTTGTGTCGTAGACGATGCCAGGCGCCATGCGCATCGCGGCCATGCCCAGGTAGTGCATCGTGGCGATGCCCACGCCCATGAGCAAGGCGCCGGCGATCAGCCTGCGCTTGGGGAGCTCGTCTTTACATACGATCCACAGGGCAAAGGCCGAGCAGCCGATGGCGATGGCCAGCGACAGCACCGTCAGCGGCAGGTCGTAGCCCATGGGGATGGGCAGGCTGAAGGCCAGCATGCCGACAAAGTGCATGGACCAGATGCCGATGCCCATGGCGAACGCGCCACCCGCCAGCCAGTAGCGCGCGGCCGGCAGCCCGTTCGAGGCCCGTACGCGATTGGCCATGCCCAACGCCGTGTATGACGCCAGGATGGCGACCCCTAGAGATACGAGGACGAGCGAAGGGTTATAAGTTCCAACGAGCATTTGTGGGTCCTGTCCTGAGCGCTTACTACGGTCGCGCCGGCCTCAAATCAAATCAATTAGTAGTCAACAGTTGCAATTGAGTCGCAAGGAAATTCCTGCTGTCGACGCTGGCGATTTACGTACTCTCTTGTCGGGAAGGGGGATGGGGCGGGCAATGCCTGCGGTCGGCGCTGCCGGGCGGGCTGCGCGGTCTCGCGGCAAGCGACAGGCGCGGCGCGGCATGGGCCGGTCGGAAGCCGCGGCGCGCAACGCATTCTGGACAAGCGTCCGAGGCTAAGGGATGGGTTATACCGAAAACGCGCTTCCAGAAGCTCACCAATCTTCACTTATGGCCGACAGGCGCGGCAGATCCACCACCGGGCGGGGCCGGCGGCGGCCGCTTGCCCGCGTCCCAGGCGGCCGGTGCCGGCTCGCCGGGCGCGATCTTACACGGCCATGGGGGCCGTGAGCGGGGCGTGGTGCGTGTAGCCGGTCAGTGAGAAGTCGCCGGGCTCAACCTTTTCGAGCCATTCCGGTTCGTAGCGGCCTGTCACGGCGAAATCGGGGATGCGGTCGGACAGCACCAGCTTGGGCGATTCGTAGGGCTCGCGGGTCAGTTGCTCGCGCAGCATCGGCAGATGGTTTTCGTAGATGTGCGCGTCGCCGATGAAATACGTGAACCAGCGCGGGGTGTAGCCGGTCAGGCGTCCCACCAGATGCAGCAGCGCGGCGCCTTCCGTCAGGTTGAAGGGCGTGCCCAGGCCGACATCGTTGGAACGGATGTACAGGCAAAGCGAGATTTCGCGGGTGGTCGCGTTGGGCAGGAATTGGTAGAGCAGATGGCAGGGCGGCAAGGCCATTTCTTCGATCTGGGCCCAGTTCCAGCCGTGGAACAGGATGCGGCGGTCGCCCGGACGCTCGTGGATGGTGTCCAGGCATTGGCGCAATTGGTCCACTGCCTTGTACAGCAGCACCTTCGGCACGCCGCCTTCCTCAAGCTCGGACACCTTGGCGTAGCCGCGAGACAGGGCGTCTTCGATTTGCGCCGGGCGGCTGGCATCCAGCAGCTTGTAGGCCGGCCACTGGCGCCATTGCACGCCATAGACCGGGCCCAGGTCATCGGGGCCTTCGCGGTACGGGTTGGCCAGCCACTGGCTGTTTTCGTTGGCGTTTTGATCCCAGACCTTGCAGCCCAGTTCGCGGAATTCCGCGGCATTGCGCGACGCGCGCATGAAACCCACCATTTCGCCGATGGCGGACTTGAACGCCAGTTTCTTGGTGGTGACGGCGGGAAAGCCCTTTTGCAGGTCGAATCGCAACGACGCGCCCGGCATGCTGATGGTGCGTATGCCCGTCCGGTTGTCCTGCCACGCGCCGGTGTCCAGGATGGATTGAACGAGGTCCAGGTATTGTTTCATGGCGGTCCTTGTGTTCGCCCGCCCCGCGGGTGACGCAAATTGGCCGCCGCGTGCGACGCGGCGGCGCTTATCAAGATAGGGAAGAGAATAGGGCGAATTACACCACGCGGCCGCGGCTTACGCGGTGGCGGGCGCTTCCTGCGTGTCGACGATTTCGACCGAGAACGTCAGCGCGGCGGTCTTCTCCAGCATGGCCGAGGCCGAGCAGTATTTTTCGTGCGACAGCTGTACGGCGCGTTCGACCGCGGCTTGCGGCAGGTTGCGGCCGGTGACCGTGAAGGCGAAATGGATGCGGGTAAAGACCTTGGGGTCGGCGTCTGCGCGATCGGCCTGGAGCTTGACGCTGCAACCCGAGACCGCATGGCGGCCGCGCTTGAGGATCAGCACGACGTCGTAGGCGGTGCAGCCGCCGGTGCCGGCCAGCAGCATTTCCATCGGGCGGGGCGCCAGGTTGTGTCCGCCGCCATCCACCGCGCCATCCATCACGGCCACGTGGCCGCTGCCGGTGCTGGCGGTAAAGAGCATGCCATTGGGGCCGCCCCAGTCGATCGTGCATTCCATTTTGTGTGTCCTTGAGCTTTGAGCGCAGTCAATGATTGATGATACCTGTTGCGTACAATTCCAGGCACGAGAGTCCCACCCCGCATCAGGGGTGTGTGCCCCAGTTTTGCCTAGGAGTTGTCCATGTCCACCGCCCTGTCCCAGCCCGGCCCCGTTTCTTTCCTGCGTCGGGTCAGCCCCCTCGATGCCTTGCTGGCCGAAGCGGATCGCGCGTTGCGGGTGCTGTCCAACAACGCCACCGCCGGCCGGCCGTACCCAGCCAAGACCGAGGAAGCGCCAGATGCGATGAGCGCGCAGGAAAAACGCCATTCGGCGGGCTTGATGCGCGTGAATCATGTGGGAGAGGTCTGCGCGCAGGCGCTGTATCGTGGGCAGGCATCGGTCTGCCGAGAACCCGCGCCGCGGGCGCTGCTGCTGAATGCCGCTTCCGAGGAAGTCGATCATCTGGTCTGGTGCAACGAGAGGCTGACGGAGCTGGGTAGCCGGCCCAGCCTGCTTAACCCGGTCTGGTATGCCGGATCGTTTGCGTTGGGCGTGCTGGCAAGTTATGCGGGCGTGCCGCGCAATCTGGGTTTCATGGCAGAGACCGAACGGCAGGTCGAGGCGCATCTGGAAGAACATTTACGCACCTTGCCGGTGCAGGACGAGCGTTCGCGCGAGATCGTGCGGAAGATGAAGGACGACGAGGCAGAGCATCGCGCCAGCGCCGAACGGGCGGGTGGCGTGCCATTGCCGGGCCCTGTGAAGGCGGCGATGCGGGCGATGTCCAAGGTGATGACGACAACCGCGTATTGGATCTGAAGCCTGGCTGTGGCCAAAATGTTGCAGTGCGCAAATTTCGCCGCATGCTGGTGCAAGACGCACCGTTCTGGTGCAAATAACAGGGTGGGATTACCCGGCATTGTCTAGGGTTAGCCCCCGGCGGGTTTACCCGTTCGGCAAAAACCCTTTTTTTTGTAAGGTCACGCATTGCTGCGGGTTTCCAGAGGGTGGCGCAGGAATTTGCTGCAAAAACGCAACGCGAAAACAGGTCTTCCAAAGAGGTTAAAAAAATTCTTGCATCGCACAAAAAACCTCGGTACTATTCAGTCATCGGATGTTGAAACGCAGTCGGCGCGGTGCCAAACCCCGAATGCGTAGTGAGCAGAAAGCCAGCTCCCAACATGCCACGGTTGTCTCCTCCACCCTCCTCCTTTGGTGGATTTAGCCCGAGATCTTACGATCTCGGGCTTTTTTTTATCTCCCGTCAATACGTCCCTATTTTTTGAGGAAGCTTGTCTGGCCAGGCTGGCGGGCGGCATATCCTCCCTATGGAGGCATCCGCGTTTTCCCTTGGATATTTCGCGTGTTGCCGGGCGGAAAGCTCTACAATCAGCGCATGAAATCTGTATTTCCGCGCCTTCGCGGTGTTGTGACGCCAGCCCCCTTCAACCGACGGTCAGTGGGTGGGCGAACGGTTCGATCCCGGGTGTTACGTTTCGTGCCCGTGAATTGCACTTCCTTATCCCTCCCATATATGGGCGTTACACCTGCCTCCGATAATGGCGGGCCTGTCTCGATAGACCAACCAGAGGTGATTCTGTGACCTGGCTGTATATCTGCGTGGTCGCGTTCATGGTGGGCGGACTCATCGTGTGGTCGGAGCGCTGGCATGGGCGCTTTACCGGCGACAGCGACCTTAATAAGCCACAAGCAAACCATTCCCGCGCGACGCCCCGCGTTGGCGGGCTGGCCGTGCTTGCGGGCACGCTGTTGGGCCTGCTGGTCTTGGGCCCCGCCAATATGACGCTGACCTGGCTGTGGCCCGCGCTGTTCGTCGCCGCCTTGCCGGTGTTCGTGGCCGGCCTGCTGGAAGACATTACGAAAGACATCGGCGCCAGCAAGCGTTTGCTGGCGGCGTTTCTGTCGGCGGCGATTGCCTGGTGGTTGCTGGGCGGCGTCAGCCGTGTCGGCATGGCGCCAGTGGATTACGTGCTGTCGTTCTGGCCGGTATCCCTGTTGTTCACCATGTTCGCGGTGGGTGGCTGTACGCATGCGCTGAACATCGTGGACGGCATGAACGGCCTGGCCGGCATGGTGGCCACGCTGATGGCAGTGTCGATCAGCCTGGTGGCGATGCAAGTGGGCGATGTGCCGATCTTCCTGATTTCCGCCGCGTTGGCATCCGCGACGCTGGGTTTCCTGGTCTGGAACTTCCCGTTCGGCCGCGTCTTCCTGGGCGATGGCGGCGCGTATTTCCTGGGCTTCATGCTGGCTGAGCTGGCGGTGTTGCTGGTGGTGCGCAATCCGTCGGTGTCGCCGTTCTACGCGCTGGCCGTGTTGTTCTACCCCGTATTTGAAACCGGATTCTCGATCTGGCGCCGGCGCTTCAAGCGTGGCGTGCCTGTCGATCAACCGGATGCCCTGCACTTGCACCAGCTGGTATTCCGCCGCCTGGTCCGGGTCACGTTCAGCCGAGGCCGGCGCCATGCCGTGCCGGCGCTGTGCAACGCGATGGCCTCGCCCTACATGTGGGTGCTGGCGTTGATCGGCTTGGTGCCGGCCACGATCTGGTGGGACAACGCTTGGGCCCTCAGCGCCAGCCTCGTGGTGTTCGCCAGCGTCTATATCTGGCTGTATGCGCGCCTGGTGTCCTGGCGCCGTCCGGGCTGGCTGCTGCTGCCGTCTGTTTTGAAGACCTCGGATTAGTGTTGAGTGCCCCGGCGATTGCCGCCGGGGGCTCGGTTATTCATCGATCACCCGACCATATTTAAATGCCGTAATCGTTCTACGGTGAAGGGAGAGTTATGTTGCGAATTCAGGATGTGAAACTTGCTGTCGTCGGCCTGGGCTACGTCGGTCTGCCCCTGGCGGTGGAGTTCGGCAAGAAGCGCTCGGTCATCGGGTTCGATATCAATACGCGCCGCATCGACGCCTTGAAGGCTGGTCACGATCACACGCTGGAAGTCAACGACGACGAGCTGGCTGAAGCCGCTCAGTTGACCTACACCGCTGACCGCGCCGAACTGGGCCAGGCCAACGTGTTCATCGTGACCGTGCCGACGCCCATCGACGAATACAAGCAACCGGACCTGACTCCGCTGGTCAAGGCCAGCGAGACGATCGGCGCGGTGCTCAAGCGCGGCGACATCGTCATCTATGAATCCACCGTATATCCGGGCGCCACGGAAGAAGACTGCGTGCCGGTGCTGGAGCGTGTGTCGGGCCTGAAGTTCAACGAGGACTTCTACGCCGGCTACAGCCCCGAGCGCATCAACCCGGGCGACAAGGATCACCGCGTCAGCACGATCAAGAAGGTCACGTCGGGTTCCACGCCGGAAGTCGCCGAACTGGTCGATCAGCTGTACAAGCAGATCATCACCGCCGGCACCCACAAGGCATCCAGCATCCGCGTGGCCGAAGCCGCCAAGGTGATCGAGAACACGCAGCGTGACGTCAACATCGCGCTGATCAACGAACTGGCCCTGATCTTCAACAAGATGGGCATCGACACCGAAGCCGTGCTGCAAGCCGCCGGCACCAAGTGGAACTTCCTGCCGTTCCGTCCGGGCCTGGTCGGCGGCCATTGCATCGGCGTGGACCCCTACTACCTGACGCACAAGGCGCAATCGATCGGCTATCACCCCGAGATCATCCTGGCGGGCCGTCGCCTGAACGATTCGATGGGCGGCTACGTGGTGTCGCAACTGGTCAAGGCGATGACCAAGCAGCGCATTCACGTGCAGGGCGCGCGCGTGCTGGTCATGGGTTTGGCCTTCAAGGAAAACTGCCCCGACCTGCGCAACACCCGCATTGTGGACATCGTGCGCGAATTGGGCGACTACAACGTCGAAGTGGACGTCTATGACCCGTGGGTTGACACCGAGGAAGCCGTGCATGAATACGGGCTGACGCCGGTCGCCAAGCTGGAAGAGGGCAAGTACGACGCCGTGATCCTGGCGGTTGCGCACAACCAGTTCAAGGCTCTGGGCGCGGAAGGCATCCGCAAACTGGGCAAGGCACAACACATTCTGTATGACTTGAAGTATGTGTTGTCGGCCGACGAATCTGATCTGCGCCTGTAAGGACTTCTCTCTATGACAACACGCTTTGAAACCATCAAGCAGGAACTCTCGGCCGCGCCGCGCAAATGGCTTGTGACCGGCTGCGCCGGCTTCATCGGCTCGAACCTGCTGGAAACGCTGTTGAAGCTGAACCAGACCGTAACCGGTCTGGACAACTTCGCGACGGGCCACCAACGCAACCTGGATGAGGTCCGTGAATCGGTCTCGGCCGAGCAATGGGCGCGTTTCTCGTTTGTGGAAGGCGATATCCGCGACCTGGATGCTTGCCGCCGTGCGGCCCAGGGCGTGGACTTCGTGCTGCATCAGGCCGCGCTGGGTTCCGTGCCGCGTTCGCTGAAAGACCCGATCACCACCAACGAGGTGAACATCGGCGGCTTCCTGAACATGCTGGTCGCCGCGCGCGACGCTGAAGTGAAGTCGTTCGTCTACGCGGCGTCCAGCTCGACCTATGGCGATCATCCGGCACTGCCCAAGGTGGAAGAGAACATCGGCAAGCCGTTGTCGCCTTACGCCGTGACCAAGTACGTGAACGAACTGTATGCGGACGTCTTCGCGCGTTCCTACGGCTTCGAGACCGTGGGCCTGCGCTACTTCAACGTGTTCGGCAAGCGCCAGGACCCGGACGGCGCCTACGCCGCCGTGATTCCGAAGTGGACCGCTGCGATGATCAAGGGCGACGACGTCACGATCAACGGCGACGGCGAGACCAGCCGCGATTTCTGCTTTGTGGAAAATGCGGTGCAAGCCAACCTGCTGGCCGCGATGGCCCCGCCGGAAGCCCGTAATCAGGTCTACAACGTGGCCGTCAGCGGACGCAGCACGTTGAACGATCTGTTCGGTTTCCTGGTGAAGGCCCTGGATAACCAGAACGTGAACTACGGCAAGAAGCCGGTGTATGCCGACTTCCGCGCCGGCGACGTGCGCCACTCGCAGGCCGACGTCAGCAAGGCGGGTCGTCTGCTGGGCTACGCGCCTTCGCATACGGTGCTGCAAGGCCTGGAAGTGGCCATGCCCTGGTACACGCAATTCCTGCGTTGATTTGAAAGCACTCATCCGCAAACTCGGCAACATCCACCCGGACCATCAGCGCATCTTCAAAGGCGCTTTCCGGGTGGCGGTGTTCCTGCTGCTGGGCAAGGCCGCCGGCGCCATCAAAGAGATGGCGGTGGCTTACCGGTACGGCGTCAGCGACGCCGTGGATGCCTACCAATTCACGATGACCATGGCCACCTGGCTGCCGGTCACGATCGTGGGCGTCTTGTCAGTGGTGCTGATCCCGGTGCTGGTGCGGCTACGCCGCGCGGATGACGCCGAACGCGACCAATTCATCAGTGAGCTCCAGGGCTGGGTAGCCGCCGCCGGTATTGCGTTGGCCATTGCGACCTGGTTCGCGTGGCCCTACGTGCTGGACACATTGGGCAAGGGCTTGCCCGACCGGGTGCGCGGCATGACGGGCGACCTGCTGGTTGCCTTCGCACCGGTATCCGCCTTGTTGTTGGTGGCCGGCATCAGCGCCGCCCGCTTGCGTTCGCACGAACGCCACGTCAATACCTTGCTGGATAGCGTGCCCGCCGTGGCGACGCTGGCCTGGGTCATGCTGGCGGTCAGCGCCGATGGCGTGGGCCCGCTGTTGTGGGGCACGTTGGTGGGCTATGCCATCCAGACGGTGTGGCTGGCCTGGCTGGCGGCGCGCGCGGATGGAGGCTTCTGGGGCGCTCCACGCCTGAGGTTCCGATCGCCGCATTGGCCTGAGCTGATGGCCGCCGCCGGCGTGATGCTGATCGGCCAGGTGGCCATGAGCTTCGTCGGCCCGCTGGATCAATACGCTGCCGCCAATCTGGGCGCCAACGCGAACGCGACGCTGGGTTACGCCAGCCGCTTGCTGTCTTTGTTGCTGGGCATCGGAGCGGTGTCGGTGGGCCGCGCCGCACTGCCGGTGTTGGCCGACGTGCAGGCCCGGGGCGATACCGGGCGGGCACGCAGCATGGCGCTGAAATGGTCCGTGCTGATGGTGGTGGCGGGCGCGGCGGCGGTCGTGGTCGGCTGGGTGCTGGCGCCGTGGGGCGTGTCGGTGCTGTTCCAGCGTGGCGCGTTCACCGCGGAAAACACCGAGGCGGTTGCGCATGTGCTGCGTTGGGGCCTTTTACAGCTGCCTTTCTATTTTGGCGTGCTGATCCTGGTGCAACTGCTGGCCAGCCAGAATCGCTACCGCATCATGGCCGCCATCGCGGTGGCCAACTTTGCACTGAAGGCGGTGTTGAACACCGTGTTGGCGCCCAAGATGGGCGCGGCTGGCATCATGCTGGCAACCAGCCTCATGTATGTGCTGTCCTTCGCTTGCTACCTGGTGGTGGCCATGCGCAAGGCCGAACCCAAAGAGGCCGATTGAATGTCGCAAGCTGAATCCGGCCGTGCATTGCGCGTCCTGCTGTTCATCCATTCGCTGCATGGCGGCGGGGCAGAGCGCGTCGCCGCGGACCTGAGTGCCCACTGGGCCGAGATGGGGCGTGACGTGATGGTGGTGACGCAGGCCAGTGCCGACGGCGATGTCTACGCCTTGCATCCCAAAGTGCGCCGTGAAGTCCTGCATACGGCGGGCGAGGGCGGCGGCCTGCGTGGCATCTGGAGCAATGTGCAGCGCGTGCGCGCGTTGCGACGAGTGATCAAGGCGTTTCGGCCGGACATCGTGCTGGGCATGATGACCACGGCCTCCGTGCTTTCCGTGCTGGCAAGCGCGGGCCTGGGTTGCCGCGTGATCGCGACCGAACACACGCATCCACCGTCGCAGACGCTGTCAGGTCTGTGGTTGCGCTTGCGCCGTCTGACGTATCCGCGCGCCGCGCGCGTCGTTGCGTTGACTCGCGGCACGGCGGACTGGCTCGAACAATATGTGCCCGGCTCCCGGCTGGCGGTCATCCCCAACCCCGTGCACTGGCCGTTGCCGCGCGCCGAACCGATTCTGACGCCGGTGTCCGGCGATGGGCGCAAGCGCCTGCTGGCGGTTGGCCGGCTTCATGCGGACAAGGGCTTCGACCTGCTTATCCAGGCGTTCGTGCTGCTGGCGCCGTCGCATCCGGATTGGGATCTGGTTATTCTCGGAGAAGGCGATGAACGCGGGGCGCTGACGGCGCAAGTCGCCGAGGCCGGGATGGCGACGCGCATTTCGATGCCGGGCCGCGCCGGCAATGTCGGTGATTGGTACGACAGCGCTGATCTATATGTACTGACGTCGCGCTTTGAAGGCCTGTCCAACACCTTGCTGGAATCGATGGCCAGCGGCCTTGCCGCCGTGTCTTTCGATTGCGACACCGGCCCGCGTGAGATCGTGCGCGAAGGTATCGACGGTGTGTTGGTCCGGCCCAATGGCGATGTGTCCGCGCTGAGCAAGGCGCTGGCGGACGTCATGGGCAATGACGTCGCGCGTCAGCGAATGGCGCAAGCGGCGACTGACGTGCGCGACCGCTTTTCGGCCACGCGCGTGCTGCAACAATGGCAAGAACTTTTTGATGGCGTGCGCGGACAGGGCCGTTAGGCCCGCGCGGCATGCTGTTGCTACGGTGACCACGAGAACTTCATCATGTGTGGAATAGTCGGAATTTGGGGCCCCATCGGGAACAAGGAGCGCGTGCTGGCTGAAAGCTGCCGCCGCATCCGCCATCGCGGGCCGGACAGCAACGGGTTCTGGGAAGATACCGAGGCCGAGCTGGCCCTGGCGCACGTGCGCCTGGCAATCCTGGACCTGACCGAAGCCGGCCACCAGCCCATGACGTCCGCCTGCGGGCGGTATGTGATGGTGTTCAACGGCGAGATCTACAACCACCTGGACATCCGCAAGCAGCTGGAGCAATCCGCGCTGGCACCGTCCTGGCGTGGGCACTCCGACACGGAAACCTTGCTGGCCGGCTTCACCGCGCTGGGCATCGAGGCGACCTTGCAAGCCGCTGTCGGCATGTTCGCGATTGCGTTGTGGGATCGCGCGTCGCGCAAGCTGATGCTGGCGCGCGACCGCATGGGCGAAAAGCCGCTGTACTACGGTTACTCGGGTGCCGAACTGGTGTTCGCCTCCGAGTTGAAGGGGCTGATGCCCATTCCCGGATTCGGCCGCGACCTGAACCGCAACGCGCTGGCGTCGTACATGCGGCACAACTACATTCCGGCGCCGCAATCCATTTATGAAGGCATCGCCAAGCTGCCGCCGGGCACCTGGGTGGAATTCACCGCCGACGATACCCGCAGCCGCCGCATGCCCGAGCCTCGGGTGTACTGGTCGGCGCGCGACGCCGCCGACACCGCCGCCAAATCGCTGCTGACATTCGACACCGACGTACAGGCCACCGAAGCGCTGGAAGGCGTGCTGTCCAAAGCCGTTGGCGGCCAGATGTTGGCGGATGTGAGTCTGGGCGCCTTCCTGTCGGGCGGCATCGACTCGTCCACCATCGTGGCCTTGATGCAGGCGCAGAGCACCAAGCCGGTGCGCACCTTTGCGATCGGGTTTCACGAGAAGGGCTATGACGAGGCGCAGCACGCCAAGGCCGTCGCCACGCATCTGGGCACCGATCACACGGAGCTCTATGTGACTGCGGCGGACGCCCTGGCGGTGGTGCCGTCTCTGGCGGATATGTACGACGAACCGTTCGCGGATTCGTCGCAGATCCCAACCTCGCTTGTCACGAAAATGGCGCGTCAGCACGTTACCGTTGCCTTGTCGGGCGATGGCGGTGACGAGCTCTTCGGCGGCTATTCGCGTTATTTCCGCGTGAACAACTGGTGGCAGCAATGCGAACGCTTCCCTGCGCTGTTGCGCAAGCCGGCGGGTGCGCTGCTTAGCGCATCCACCCATCTGCCTGGCCGCGGTGCCTGGCGGGGCAAGGTCGGAAAGCTGGGTGAGCTGCTGCGCGCCGATACGCGCGGCGAGTTCTACCGCCACTTCGTGTCGTACTGGGCCGATCCGTCCGCGGTGGTCAAGGGCGGCGTGGAACCGGTATCGGAGTTTGCGCGGGCCATGCAAGGCTCCACTTTTGAATCCATGATGAAGCTGGACACGGTGACCTACCTGCCCGACGACATCCTGGTCAAGGTGGACCGCGCTGCGATGGCGGTCAGCCTGGAAACGCGGGTGCCGCTGATAGATCACCGCGTGTATGAATTCGCCTGGAGCCTGCCGCACCAATACAAGGTGCGCGGCAATACGGGCAAGTGGTTGCTGCGCCAGGTGCTGCACCGCCACGTGCCGCAGGCGCTGGTGGACCGCCCCAAGCGCGGCTTCGCCGTGCCGCTGGCCGCCTGGCTGCGCGGCCCGTTGCGTGAATGGGCGGATGCGCTGCTGGACCCCACGCGATTGCGCCAGGAGGGCTGGTTTGAACCCGAACCCATCCTGCGCAAGTGGCGTGAGCACACGTCGGGTCATCGCAATTGGGACAGCCATCTGTGGGGCGTTCTGATGATGCAGGCCTGGCTGGACCGTTATCGCTCAGGACAGGATCAAGGGGGATCTATTGGGAGTCTTTGACGAATGAGAATATTGATGCTGGTCAGTTCCATGCATGCGGGCGGCGCCGAACGGGTCGCGGCCACGCTGGTGAACGCATGGGCCGAACGCGGGGATTCCGTCACCTTGACTCCCACCTACTCGTCCAAAGGCACCTGCTTTTATCCCTTGTCGGATAAGGTGGATCTTGCCTGGCTGGCGGACTTGGCGGGTACGCGCGTATCGGGTCCGATGGCCGCGTTCAAGCGCCTGATGGCGTTGCGCAAGCACATCCGCGACACCAAGCCCGACGTGGTGGTGTCCTTTCTGACCAACGTCAATGTGGCCGCCATTCTCGCCACGCGAGGCCTGGGCGTGCCGCTTATCGTCTGCGAACGCACCAATCCGGTGGCCGAGACGACCACGGGAACGGTGTGGCGCCGTCTGCGGCGTCTGCTGTATCCGCGCGCCGACATGGTGACGGTGCAGGCGGAAGACACCGCTGGCCCGTTCTCTCGTCAGGTGCCTGGCATCAAGCGTCTGGCCGTCATTCCCAATCCCTTGCCCGCCCCGTTGCTGGACGCGCCGCGCGTGCCGCAGCGCGACGAGGACGGCCCGCGCGAATTGCTGGCAATGGGCCGGCTGGTGACCGATAAACAGTTCGATCTGCTGATCGACGTGTTTGCGCAATTGGCGCCGTTGCATCCCGATTGGAACTTGCGCATTTGGGGCGAAGGTCCCGAGCGCGCCGCGCTGGAGGCGCAGGTTGCCCGGCTGGGTCTGCAATCGCGAGTCAGCCTGCCTGGCCGCACGGAAGCGCCGTGGGACGAGTTGGCACGCGGTCAGGCCTTTGTGCTGAGCTCGCTGGTCGAAGGTTTTCCCAATGTCCTGTTGGAAGCCATGTCGCTGGGATTGCCCTGCGTGGCGTTTGATTGCCCCAGCGGTCCGCGCGAGATGACGCGCGATGGCCAGGACGCCCTGTTGGTGCCCGCGGGCAATCGTGACGCCCTGCGGGACGCCTTGCAGCGTGTGATGAGCGACGTGGCCCTGCGCCGGCAGTTGGGTCTGCGCGGCGCAACGGCGGTGCGCCACCGCTATGCGCTGGCCAGCGTGTTGTCGGAGTGGGACGAATTGTTTGAAGCGGTGCGGGAGGGGCGATGAGCACTCCGGCGCTGCGCATCCTGCATGTCATTACCGGCCTGGGGCAGGGCGGCGCGGAATCCGTGCTGCTGCGCCTGGCCACTTATCCGGAACCGGGCGTGGAACACATCGTTGTGTCGCTGACCGACGAAGGTATCTATGGGGAACGGCTGCGGGCCGCAGGCGTAACGGTGCAGGCGCTGGGCATGAAGCGCGGGCGCGTCAGCCTGGGCGGGTTCCTGGCCTTGCGCCGGTTGATCGCCGACGCGCGTCCCGATGCCGTGCAGACCTGGATGTATCACGCCGACCTGATCGGCGGGCTGGCTGCCCGGTTGGCGGGCGTGCGCGCCATCGCCTGGGGCATCCGCAATTCCGGTGCGCATCTGGAACGCAGCAGCCGTTCGGCGCGTCTGGTGCTGCGCGCTTGCGCGTTGCTGTCGGGCGTGGTTCCCCGTGCGATCGTATGCGCCGCGCAGAACGCCGCTGAACGCCATGCGGAAAAAGGCTACCGGCGCGATCGCATGGTGGTGATCTCGAACGGCTACGACTTGTCGCGCTATGCGCCCGACGCTCAAGCCCGCGCGCGCGTTCGCGCGCAATGGGGCTTGTCCGAAGACGCGCCTGTGATCGGGTGCGTGGCCCGCTGGGATCCGCTCAAGGACCACGCCAACCTGATGCGCGCCGTGGCCGCACTGGTGCGCGATGGCCGGGATGGCGGGCTGCGCTGCGTATTGGTGGGGCGCGGCATGACGCCGGACAATGCCGAGCTGGCAGCCTTGATCGACAAGCTGAATCTGCGCGACCGCCTGATCCTGGCGGGGCCTAGCGACGACGTGCCTGCGGTGATGAACGGGTTGGACTTGCATGTGCTGTCCAGTTGCGCGGAGGGCTTTCCCAATGTGGTCGCTGAAGCGATGGCTTGCGGCGTCTATTGCGTGGTGACGGACGTGGGCGACGCGGCCTATATCGTCGGGGATACGGGCATCGTGGTGCCGCCAGAACAAGCCGAGGCGCTGGCGCGAGGCATCGAGACCGCGTTGTGCGACGTGGCCGCGCGTGGCAGCGGCCGTGCGGGCGAAGCCGGACGTGCCCGCGTGCTGGAGCATTTTGACCTTGCCCGGATGGTGCAACGCTACCTCGCCGTCTGGCGCCGCATTTCGGGAGTCCAGGCATGAGCGCCGGCCGCCGTTTGATGTTTGTCGTCAATAACCCGGCATTCTTCATGTCGCACCGCGTGCCGGTGGCGCAAGCTGCCCAACAGGCGGGCTACGACGTGCATGTGGCCACGATGGACGGGCCCGCCGTGGCCGACATCCAGGCCTTGGGCATGACGCATCACGCGATTCCCATGACGCGCAGCGGCAAGCATCCCTTGCAGGAACTGGGTACGTTGTTGGCCCTGCTGCGCCTGTTCCGCCGCGTGCGTCCGGACGTGGTGCATCTGGTCACCATCAAGCCTGTGCTTTACGGCGGCATCGCCGCCCGCCTTGCCCGGGTGCCAGGCGTCGTCGCTGCGATATCGGGGCTGGGCTTCGTATTTCTGTCCAATTCGCTGAAGATGCGGCTGGTGCGTTCGGTTGTGGCCCGGCTGTACCGGATTGCGCTGGGGCATCCCAACAGCCGCGTGATCTTTCAGAACGCCAATGACCGCGACATGCTCAAATCGCTGGGTGCGGTGCGTGACGAGCAGGTCGTCATGATCCGCGGCTCGGGCGTGGACCTGACCTCCTATCGCGCGCTGCCCGAACCGTCGTCGCCACCCGTCGTGGTCACCATGGTGGCGCGGCTGCTGCGCGACAAAGGCGTGCAGGAATTCGTGCAGGCCGCGCAAATGCTGCGCCAGCGCGACGTGCCGGTGACGATGCAATTAGTGGGCGGCGTGGATGCGGGTAATCCGGCGTCGGCCACACAGGATGAGGTTGATGCCTGGAAGCGCGATGGCGCCGTGCAGGTGCTGGGCGAGCGTTCCGATATCGCCGATCTGTACGCGGCCAGCCACATCGCCGTGTTGCCCTCGTACCGCGAAGGCCTGCCCAAATCGCTGATCGAGGCAGCGGCATGCGGGAGGGCCGTGGTGACGACCGATGTGCCGGGCTGCCGTGACGCGATCGAACCCAATGAAACAGGCCTGCTGGTGCCCGTGCGCGATGCCCAGGCGTTGGCTGATGCCATCGCTCGCCTGGTGGACGACACGGCGTTGCGGCTATCCATGGGCAACGCTGGCCGGGTGCTGGCCGAGCGCGAATTCGATATTGCCCGCGTCGCCCGCATTCATGTGGCGCTGTACGACGCACTGAGCGCTGCCTAGCGCCCAGTGTCTAGTGGCGGCGCGCGATCGCGTCGATCCAGAAACGGGTGGAGGGGTCTTGCTGGCTGGTCTGCGGGGAGTCCAATTCGCGCATGATGTTCTTGGCCAGCACCTTGCCAAACTCCACGCCCCATTGGTCAAACGGGTTGATGCCCCAGATCACGCCTTGCACGAACACTTTGTGCTCATACAGCGCCAGCAACGCGCCCAGCGTGTAGGCTTCCAGGCGCGGCAGCACGATCAGCGATGACGGGCGTCCGCCCGGATGCACCCGATGCTGCGCCAACAGGCGCGCGCGCGCCGGATCGCGTTCGGTGGCGGAGGTCTCCGCCAGTGCCTCATCAAAGGATTTGCCACGCAGCAGCGCGGAACGCTGCGCCAGACAATTGGCGATCAGCAATTCATGGTGGCGCGCATAGGCGTGATCAGGCTGTTCGCACAGGATGAAGTCCACGGGCGCTCCCATGGTGTCCTGATGCAGCCATTGGAAGAACGTGTGTTGGCAGTCGGTGCCCGACATGCCCCAGATCGCGGCTCCTGTCGGCACGCCCGCCGGGCTGCCGTCGGCGGTGGCAACCTTGCCCAGCGATTCCATTTCCAGCTGCTGCGCCCAGGGCACGATGTGGTACAGCCGAGAATCGTAGGGCGCGATCACCAGCGAGTCATAGCCCAGCACGCTGCGGTTGACCACGCCGGCAAGTGCGAGTTGCACCGGCGCGTTCTCGGTGATCGGCGCGGTACGGAAATGCTCGTCCATGGCGGCGGCGCCAGCCAGCAACTGGTCGAATGCGTCATTGCCCAGCGCCAGCGCGATCGGCAGGCCGATCGCCGACCACAACGAGTAGCGGCCGCCCACCCAATCCCAGATCTGGAAAATATGGTCGGGCAAGATGCCCAGATTCAGCGCGGCCTCGACGTTGGAGGTGATCGCCACGACCTGCTTGATGGGATCGGCCACGCCCGCTTCGCGCAGCCAGTTCATCGCGACTTCCGCATTGGCCAGCGGTTCGGTCGTGGTGAATGATTTTGAGGCGACGATGACCAGCGTGTCGTGCGGATCCAGCCGGCTCATGGCATCGGCGACGGAATGCGAATCCACATTGGAGGCAAAACGTACTTCCCGCCGCGCGCCGCCGTGCCGCAGGGCGCGCGTCACCAGGCGTGGCCCCCAGTCGCTGCCGCCGATGCCCAGGTGCAGTACGTAGCCGTAGCGATCTGCTGCATCGGCCTCGCGCACGAATTCTCGCAGGCGTTCGCGTTCGGCCAGCACTGCGCCGGCGACCGCTGCGGGCGGCTGGGGCGCACGCAGGGCGGTATGCCAGGCGGCGCGTCCTTCGGTCCAGTTGGCGTTGCCACCGTCAAACAATGTGGCGCGGGCAGCGTCAAAGCCCTGCTGCGCCAGCAGCGCTGACGACGCCTCTTGCAAGGCGGGGGAGTGGGCCTGCGTGCTCAGGTCCAGACGCAGCCCCGGGGCGTTGATCAAGCGCAGTTGCTCGCCGCGTCGCGGTGCGGCATTCGCCGCTGCGGTGAATTGATGCCAGGCCGGGCTGTTGGGAAGAGACATGGGCGGTTCAGAAAGGCAGTTTGGCGTCCGGCGCGAGCTTGCCCAGTTCGCGGCGGAAGTCGGCTTGGATGCGTTGCAGCGCCTCGGCGGTCTGCGCTTCAAAGCGCAGCACGACGACGGGCGTGGTATTGGAGGGCCGCGCCAGGCCAAAGCCGTCGGCGTATTCCGCACGGACGCCATCGATGGTGATCACGCGGCGCGCATCGGGGAATTGACCTTGTTCCTGCAAGGCCTGGACCAGCGTGAAGGGCTGGCCTTCTTCCATTTCCAGCTTCAGTTCAGGCGTGGACACGTCTTGCGGCAAGGCTTCCAGCGGTGCGCACGCATCGGCAAAGCGCGACACGATCTCCAGCAGGCGGGCGCCGGTGTACAGGCCGTCGTCAAAACCGTACCAGCGTTCCTTGAAGAAAATGTGGCCGCTCATTTCGCCAGCCAGCGGAGCGCCGGTTTCGGCCAGCTTGGCCTTGACCAGCGAGTGGCCGGTTTTCCACATCAAGGGCACGCCACCGGCGGCTTCGACCGACAGGCCGACGTGGCGGCTGCACTTCACGTCATAGATGATGGTGGCGCCCGGGTTGCGGTCCAGCACGTCGCGGGCAAAGAGCACCAGTTGGCGGTCGGGCCAGATGATCTGGCCCGATTTGGTGACCACGCCCAGGCGGTCGCCGTCGCCGTCGAAGGCCAATCCCAGTTCGCAGTCGGTTTCCGCCACGCACTTGATCAGGTCTTGCAGATTCTTGGGTTCGGCGGGGTCGGGATGGTGGTTGGGGAACGTGCCGTCCACTTCGCAGAACAGTTCAGTGACCTCGCAGCCCAGTGCGCGGAACAACTGGGGGGCGACCGCACCGGCCACGCCATTGCCGCAATCGATCGCAATTTTCATGGGACGGGCCAGCTTGATGCCGGAGGCCACGCGGGCAATATAGGAGGCAACCAAGTCCAACTGACGACGTATGCCGGGGCGTTCTGCCGGCGCCGGGCTAGCGCCGTTCATGGCAGCCCCCAGGGCCTGGACGTCATCGCCATACAGGGCGCGGCCGCCCATCATCATCTTGAAGCCGTTGTATTTGGGCGGATTGTGGCTACCCGTGATGGCCACGCCGGAGCCGGTCTGCATGATGTTCGCGGCAAAATAGACCAAGGGCGTGGGAACCATCCCGACGTCGAGGGTATCCACACCGCCTTCCAACATACCTTCCTGCAACGCGATCGACAGCATTTCGCTGCTGAGGCGGCCGTCCCGGCCTACGACCAGCGTCTGCACGCCTGCGTCGCGCGCACGGGCTGCCAGTGCCACGCCCAAGGCGCGGGCGAAGTCGGCGTCGATCAGATCCGGCACGGTGCCGCGGATGTCGTAGGCCTTGAAGACGGAAGAGGGAAAGGGATTTTGTTTGCCCACGACGATTCCTTGATAAGGGAGTAGCTGCGCAGATTCTGACGGGATTTAATGGTAAACCCGCACATCAAAATCAGATTAGTAAAGGGGTCAAGTTGGAATTATCCCCCATTGGACGGGCCTGCCTCATCCAACGGGCGGTGTAGGGCATCTTAAGGGTTGGCGTACGCCCTGATTTGGTGCACGGGATGGCGCGGGCTCCTTGATCCGGTGCGTTGGCGGCAACGCGGCAAGGGCTTTGCCAGGGGCGGCGGCGTGGCATGGAACTTGCTCGTCATCCGAAGGTGATACGCTTGCTATGCAAGCAGAAAGACCGGGAGGGGCCATGGGTGCCAAAGTTTCTACTGTCATGTCATCGCGGGGCGCCACCAGCAGGCGCGGCCCCCCCACGGACTACGCCGGACCCGCAGCAGGCCGCGAGCGCCGCCTTGATATCCATGTCTTCGTATCCGAAGCCGGCGAATTGGCCACAGGCCGGGCCTGGGAACGCTGCGTCTGGCGTGAAGCCCGGGTACTGATCGCCGAGTGCCCGGCGCCGCATCTGCCGTCTTCCGTCGAGGCCGCGCTGCGCACGATTGCCGCCGATGTGGCTCGTGACCGAGGATGGCAGGGGATGGGTACGGTGGCTTTTTCGCTGGACGACCGCAGTGGCGTGTTCCGGGTGACGGGCGCGCAGGCGCAGCCACATGCGGGCTCGGCGGTGGCGGGGCATGATCCCGATGCCGCCCATGCGCTGGAAATGCGCATCGACGGTTGCGTGGACCGCCGCCTGCCCTGCACGCGGCTGCTGGTATGCGGCGCGACGCGCGGCGAGGCTCTGCGCCGTGCCTACCGTGCTCTCTCCGAAATGCCGGGTCCTGCGGGCGTCGACCGGGCTTTTCTCATGAACCGCATTGCGTCCCGTGCCTACTGCTCTGGCCTGACGGGTACACGGTTGGACCAGGTGGTCGGTTAGGGCCAGCTTCGGCCCGGGCGATTCCGCCCCTACAATAGTCCGCACATCCCTTGATCTGCGCCTGGGCGAGACCAGGCCTTCCTTGTGCGGCGCCTATGACATTGCTGAGCGATCTACAGTCCCTGCTGGGGTTCTCCCATGTGTTGACCGGCGAGGACGCTGAATCCTACGTGCTGGATTGGCGTCGCCGCTACCGGGGCGTGGCGCTGGCGGTGATCCGGCCAGGTTCCACCCAGGAAGTCGCTGCGGCGGTGAAGCTGTGCCTGCATCATGGCGTGCCGCTTGTGCCGCAAGGTGGCAATACCGGCCTGTGCGGCGGCGCCACGCCGGACGACTCCGGCCGTGCGGTGGTGTTGTCCACCTCGCGCCTGACCGCCGTGCGCAACCTGGATACCGCCAACGACACCATCACCGTGGAAGCCGGTTGCATCCTGCAAGCCGTGCAAGAGGCCGCCGCGGCGGCGGATCGCTTGTTCCCGCTTAGCCTCGCGGCCGAAGGCAGCTGCACGATTGGCGGCAATCTTGCCACCAACGCGGGCGGTACGCAGGTGCTGCGCTACGGCAACACGCGCGACCTGACGCTAGGTCTGGAAGTCGTTACCGCGGAGGGCGAGATCTGGAACGGCCTGCGCGGCCTGCGCAAGGACAATACCGGCTACGACTTGCGTGACCTGTACATCGGCAGTGAAGGGACGCTGGGCATCATCACTGCCGCCACCCTGAAATTATTTCCCCGCCCCGTGGCTTCGTGCACCGCGCTACTGACGCTGGACACCATCGATCACGCGGTGGATCTGCTGGCGCGCGCACGTTCGGGCTTTGGCTCCGCGCTGACCGGGTTTGAACTCATGAGCGGCGCTTGCCTGCAAGCCGTGGTGCGCCTGTTTCCGCAACAACGGCTGCCCTTTGAAGGCGGCGCTGCCGAATCGCCTTGGTTCGCGCTGCTTGAGCTGTCCGACAGCGAAAGCGAGGCGCATGCGCGCGACCGCTTCGAGGCCGTGCTGGGCGATGCCATCGATGCGGGCCTGATCGACGATGCCGCCATTGCCGCCAACGTGGCGCAGAGCAAGGCGCTTTGGCACTTGCGCGAGAGCATCCCGCTGGCCGAGGCCGAACTGGGCAAGTCGGTCAAGCACGACGTGTCCATTCCCATTTCTTCCATCGCCGGGTTCGTGCACAAGACCAATGCCTTGCTGCAAGCGCGCTTTCCCGGCGTGCGCCACGTGATCTTCGGGCATCTGGGCGACGGCAATTTGCATTACAACGTGGCCAATGCGCCCGGCCAGACTGAGAGCGAGTTGTTGGCGCTGCAAAGCGAAATCTATGGCGTCGTGCATGACAGCGTGCACGCCCACAGCGGGTCGATCAGTGCCGAGCACGGAGTGGGGCAACTCAAGCGCGACGAACTGCCGCGGTACAAGAGCCCCGTCGAGCTGGCGCTGATGCTGCGCATCAAGCGTGCGCTGGATCCGCAAGGGCTGATGAATCCAGGCAAGGTGCTGCAAGCGTAGGGCGCTTGCGCACCGGCCCGGCCGTACTTTCCATTCGGAGCGTCAACCATGGCAGCCAGCCCCGCAGCGGGTGCGAACAACCGGATCTTGATCGTTGAAGATGATCACATCATCGCCGGCAACCTTTACACCTTTCTGGAGGCACGCGGATTCTTGCCGGACGTGGCCTACACCGGCCACGCCGCGCTGGAGCGCGCGAAAGAGCAACGCTTCGATGCCCTGATCCTGGACATTGGCCTGCCGGGCATGGACGGCAATGCGGTACTGCACACCTTGCGCAACGACATGCGGATGGCAGTGCCGGTGCTGATGCTGACCGCGCGCGATAGCCTTGAGGATAAGTTGGCGGGGTTCTCGCACGGCGCGGACGACTATCTGACCAAGCCGTTCGCCCTGCTTGAAGTCGAGGCCCGCCTGCTGGCTCTGATCCAGCGCGCCAAGGGGGCCACGGTGGATTCGATCCGCCAATTCGGCCCGTTGCAATACGATACGCGCAGCCGTAGCGTGTCGGTCAACGATACCCCCGTGCACCTGACGCGCAAGGCTGGCCTGATCATGGAAGCCCTGATGCGCGATCCGGGCAGGGTGGTGGCGCGTGAAGAACTGGAGTCCGTATTGTGGGGCAATGAGCCTCCGTCCTCAGACGCGCTGCGCAGTCAGGTCCACCTGCTGCGCCGGGCCTTGGCCGACGCGGGCTTTGACGGTATCGAGACCATGCATGGAACCGGCTGGCGGCTGGTGCTGACCGGGGGCGAGCCATGACATCGGCGGCCGGCGGCACATTGACCCAACGGGTGGTGTGGGCGTTGACGGGCACGGTTGCGCTGTTCGTGACGGCGCTGGCGCTGTTGGCCTACTTGACCTTCGACCAGATGGAAGACGATCTGGTCAACGACATTCTCAACACCGAAATGGACCGCCTGGTCCAGCATGCACGGGCCAGCGACGAGTTCATGCCGCGTCGGGGCGCGCGAGAACTGGGCGGCGCGATGCGGGCATGGATGAGCGTGGATGGCCAGCGCCCGGCGGGTATTCCCGACGAAGTGGTGGGGCTGGAAAGCGGGCTGCACCTGATCGAGCCGGGCGCCTATACCTGGCACGTGATGGTGGCCGAGACAGGCCGGGGCAAGGTCTACCTGCTGTACGACGCCACCGACAACGAAGAACGGGTTCATGACTTCGGCCTGATCGTGTTGGGCGTGGGCGCCATCTGCGTGGTGGGCGCTTATGCGCTGTCGCGGCGGGTGGCGGCCGTGGCGGTGGGGCCCCTGCTGGATCTGACGGATCGGCTGTCGACCTGGGCGCCCGGTTCTCCGGACATGGCGGTCACCCGCGATGACGAGGCGGGCCGGCTGATCGAGGCTTTCAACCGCGTGCAGAACCAGGTCGATCGATCGATCGCCCGTGAACGCGAATTCGCGGGCAACCTCAGCCATGAAGTCCGCACGCCGCTGGCGGCCATCCGTTCCGACAGTGAACTGATGTTGCTGACCCAGGCGCTGACGCCGGATCAACACCAGCGCCTGACCCGGGTGGTGGACAACGTGGATGATGTGATCGTTTGCCTGGAGAGCGCGCGGGCAATGGCGCGTGACCAACTGCTGCCACCGGCACCGGTGGATGTGGCTGAATGCATGGAAGATGCCTGGCGTGGCTACCAGACCTTGGCCGGGCAGGCTGAACTGCGCCTGGACAACCAGATCGCGCCCGGCCATGTCCTGACATTAGACCGCTATGCGCTCTTGACCGTGCTGCGCAACCTGGTGCGCAACGCCGTGGAACATGCCGCCCCGGCCACGCTGACGACTCGTTTCAGCGCGCAAGGCGTGCTTGAACTGAGCGATGATGGCAAGGGAATTGCCACCGACGACCTGCCGTTCCTGTTCCGCCGCTACTACAGCGGACGGATGCGGGATTCCAATACGGGTGATCGCGATGAAACCGCCCGGGGGTTGGGGCTGGCGATCGCCAAGCGCGTCTGCGACATGCAAGGTTGGTCGCTGACCGTTGAATCGTCGCGCGAGCCGGAATCCCGGGGCACGCGCTTTTCCCTGCGATTCGAGGGAGGGGGCGCCGCCACGCCGGCCGGGGGTGTCGCGTCGGAGCGACAAGGCCGAATTTGACGAAATTTCGACTCTCGGCGAACTAAGCTCTTCACCTGTCCGATGCGTCCCTGGTCTATCGACCCATGCCGTCCCCTTTGCTGTCCGCAGCGCGCGCGCCGACGCCTGCCTGGTACCTGAGCAGTCAGCTGATCGGCGTGACGCTGGCGCTAGCGTGCCTGGCCTGGTGGGCCAATGCCTCGGGCCTGGATCTGCGCATTGCCCGGGCGCTTTTCGACCCCGTGCTGGACGACTTTCCGCTGCACGTGAACCGCTGGCTGGATCTGCTGGGGCACCGCATGGTGCTGGCGCTGCCGATCGCTGTTGCGCTGGCCGCCGTCGGCGTGGCGGCCGCCAGTTTCCGCATTCCGGCCTGGCGTCCGTGGCGTGGGCCGGCTCTGGCGCTGGCCGCCACCTGCCTGGTGGGGCAGGTGGTCGTGAATCAACTGAAGCACTACACCACCTTGCCGCGCCCCTACGATCTGGAAACCCTGGGTGGCTATACGCCGTATCCGCTGCACTGGTGGACTTGGGTGCGTGCGCGATCCGGGGGCGCCATGCCCAGTGGTCATGCGGGCGCGGGCTATTCAATGCTGACGCTGTACTTTGTCGGGTGGGCCCTGGACCGGCCGGCCTGGCGCTGGTGGGGCCTGGCCGTGGGAGTGACCGCTGGTGTTGGGTTTTCGGCGGTGCGCATTGTGCAGGGCGCCCATTTTCTGAGCCAGACGCTCTGGTCGGCCGCATTGTTGTGGTTCTTGGCGGCGTTGTTTTTCTATCCGCTGATCGCGGGACGGAGCCGCGCTAGCGATCCGTCCCACGAGTCACCCGATCAGTTAAGCAACACGCCAGGCAACCAGAGCGAAAAAGCCGGCACATAGGTCACCAGCGCCAGCGCGGCCAGCAAGGCGCCATAGAAGGGCCAGATCGTCCGCATCACGGTGCCCACCGATACGCCGCCGATCGCGCACCCCACGAACTGTGTCGTTCCGACCGGAGGCGTGTTCAGTCCCAGCGCGCAATTCAACAGCATCACGATCCCGAATTGCACCGGCCCCATGCCGTACTGCATGCAGATCGGCAGGAAGATCGGCGTGCAGATCAGGATGGTGGCGGCCATGTCCAGAAAGGTGCCCAGCACGAACAGGATGACGTTGACCATCAGGAAGATGGCCCACGGACTGGTCGATACCGAAGCCATCAGCTCGCCCGTTTTTTCGGCCACGCCGTAGAAGCTGATCAGGTAGCCGAAGGTGGCTGAGATGCCGATCAGCAGTAACACGACGCCCGTCGTCTTGACGGCCTTGCTGGCGGCGCGCACGAACTGGTCCCAAGTCAGTGATCGATACACGAAGACCGTGAGGGCCAGCGCATACAGCACCGCCACCGCCGCGGATTCGGTTGCGGTGAAGACGCCGCTCAGGATGCCCGTGATGATCAGCACCACCACGAACAGGCCAGGCGCCGCCGCCACCAGCGAACGCAGCACGATGTGCCACCCCGGGAACGTGCCCGCCGGATAGCCCCGGCTGCGCGCCACGAAATACGCCGCGGCCAGATTGCACAGGGTCAGGATCACTGCTGGCACGACGCCTGCCGCGATCAGGGCCGCGATCGATACCTTGCCGCCTGCGGCCAGCGTGTAGATGATGATGTTGTGGCTGGTGGGCATCAGCGCGCCGACCAGGGCGGCATGCGTGGTCACGTTCACCGCGTAGTCCGCGTGATAGCCCTCGCGCTTCATCATCGGGATCATCACCGAACCCATCGCGGACACGTCCGCCACGGGCGACCCCGACACGCCGCCGAACAGCGTGCAGGCCACCACGTTGGACATGCCCAGCCCTCCGCGCACGTGCCCCACCAGCGACTTGGCAAACGCCACGATGCGGTCGGCGATGCCGCCGTACAGCATCAGTTCACCCGTGAAGATGAAGAAGGGGATGGCCAGGAACGAGAAGGCGTTCATGCCGGACGTCATCTGCTGGAAGGCCACCGCCAGCGGCAGGTCTTCGACCATGATGGCGGTGATGGACGACAGGCCGATGGCGAAGGCCACGGGCACGCCGATCACCAGGAACCCCATGAACGTAAAGGAAAGCAGTGTCAGCGCCATGCCGGTACCACCTTATGGTTGCGTAGGATGGCGATGATGTGCTCGATGGAGAAGAGCGCGATCAAGGTGCCGGACAGGGTGGCGGGGATGTACTTCCAGGCGTTCGATATCCCCAGGTTCGGGATCTTGTAGGCGGCGACGGATTCCGCCAACACGCCGCAGTTCCATGCCATCAGCACGCCAAACAGCAGCACCAGCAGATGGATGAAGATCCGCAGCCGCCGCTGGCCGGCTTTCGGCAGGGCATCCAGCAGCGATTCAAAGCCGATGTGGCCCGCATCGCGCACGCCCACTGCCGCGCCCAGCATCGTGACGTACAGCACCAGCAGCAACGCCAGGCTTTCCGCCCAGGTCGGTGTGCTGTTGAGCACGTGGCGGCCGACGATCTGCAACGTTACGGCGACGATCAGGCAGACCAGTCCCAGCACGCTGGTCCACATGCAGGCACGCGCCAACACCGCGCAACCGCGCGTATAGGCATCCAGCGGGGCAGCCAGGGCTTGCGCCCGGCCCCCCGCGGCGACATCGGTTTCATTCGTGGGTGTGGCCAACATGGTGTCCTCACTGAACGGCCTGGATCTTCGCGACCAGGTCTTTCATTTCAGGTGTTGTGACGAAGCGGTCGTACACGGGCTTCATCGCGCCCTGGAACGATGCCTTGTCCACCTCCACGATCTGCGAGCCCGCCTTTTCAACCACGGCGCGCGATTTCTGTTCGCGCTCGTCCCACAGCTTGCGCATGAACGGAACGGATTCGCGCGCCGCGTCGCGCAGGATCTTCTGGTCCTCGGGCGGCAGCTTGTCCCATTGGCGCTTGGAGAAGATCAGGATCTCTGGCGTCATGGTGTGCTCGGTCATCGCGTAGTACTTGGCGACCTCGTAGTGATGCGCGCTTTCGTAGCTGGGGAAGTTGTTTTCGGCGGCGTCCACCAACCCCGTTTTCAAGGACGTGTAGACCTCGCCCATCGGCATTGGCGTGGCATTGCCGCCCATCGCTTCAACCATGGCGACGGACAGGTCGGATTGCTGCACGCGGATCTTCTGCCCCTTGGCGTCGGCCAGCGTCTTGATCGGCTTGTTGCGCGTGTACATCGAACGCGAGCCGCTGTCATACCAAGCCAGGCCAACAAAACCGGCCCCTTCGCAGGAACGCAGGATCTGGTCGCCGATGTCGCCATCGAGCACCTTGTGCAGATGTTCCTTGGAGCGGAACAGGAAGGGCAGCGATGGCACGCGCGTGGTTTGGCAGATGTTGTGCATCGCGGCGCTGGAGACGCGGGCCATGGCCAGGGCACCCAGCTTCACCTGTTCGATCGAATCGTCTTCATTGCCCAGCGCGCCGCCGGCATACACCTTGACGGTGATGCGGCCATTGGTGCGTTGCTTGACCAGTTCACCGAAGTGGCGCACGGCCAGCACGGTGGGATAGTCGTCGGGATGGATGTCGGCTGAGCGCAGCTCGGCGGCGTGGGTGGCGGGAATCAGCGTCAGCAAGGCGGCCGCCGCCAAAATGGCGCGGGTCAGGGTGGGGCGCAGCATGTCTACCTCCGGTTGGAGTACGGCGTTTCGTTGAGGGCCGGGACGGCCTCGAAGCTCTTTGATAGATACGGACCTGCTTACTTCGCTTTTGGGGCGGGTGACGGTCTCCCCGATCGGGTGCTAGCCGGCGCTTGCGGTTTCCTCCAAGCCTTGCGCGCCGGGGCGCAGGGCGAACACGGCGCCGTCGAGAGCGCCGGGGGCGGCGGACGGAAGGCGGATCGACGTGATGAACAGCGTGTCCATGCCGGCGCCGCCGAACGCGCACATCGCGACCTTGGCGACGGGCACGGAGTAGGTCTGGTCCAGGCGGCCATCGGGCGTGTAGCGGTAGACGCGGCCGGCGTCGTTGCCGCAGATCCAGTAACCGCCGTCCGTATCCACCGCAGCGCCGTCGGGCCGGCCGGCCGGCAAGGCGGAGATGAAGGGGCGGCGGTTGTGCGGCATGCCTGTGTCGCTGTCGTAGTCGAAGGCCCAGACCATCGCGCGCGACGGGTGGGAGTCCGACAGGTACATCGTCCTGCCATCCGGGCTGAACGCCATGCCGTTGGGCACGATCAAGTCGTCCAGCAGCACGGCGAGGCCTTGGACGTCATAGCGGTAGAGTTTGCCGGCAGCCTGCGCCAGGCCCATGTCCATCACCATCGTGCCGGCCAGGAAGCGGCCTTGGCGGTCGCAGCGGCCATCGTTGAAGCGCATGCCGGGCGCCGCATGGGGGACGCTGGCCAGGAGCCGGGGCACACAGGGCTCGCCCGCTTGCAGCGCGTCGCAGGCGTACAGCCCATCTTCCATCGCCAGCAACCAGCCTGCGCCGCGCATGGCGATGCAACCCGCCATCTGCGGCAGCGCCCACTGCGCGATGTCGCCGGTTCCGGGCGACCAGCGCCACAGTGCCTTGCCAGGAATGTCGGTCCAGGTGAACGTCTGGTCGGCGGAGCGCCAGACCGGGCTTTCGCCTGTGCCGCACAACAGGTTTCCGATACGTTCGGCGGTTGCCGGCATGGTGATGCCTACTCGGTTGGGGAGGAGGGCGGAAAGGGGAAGGGTCCCGCTTTGACGAACGCCCCGCCCTGGTAGCGGGCGGCGGGGTCGTCGGCCGCCAGCGCGGGTTGCGCCTCGACCTGCGCGCGAAAGGACTCGGACGAATCTTGGGGGACGAACCCCAATACCTTGGCTGCGTCGTCGTGCCACCAACGATCGCGATTGGCGGATGCGCCATATACGATCAGGTGGCCGACGCCGGGTGTGAACAGCGACCGCGTGACCAGATCGCTCAGGTCGTCGTAGCTTAGCCACGTGACCATCATGCGGCGGTCCTTGGGTTCGGGAAACGACGAGCCAATGCGCAGGCACACGGTTTCGATGCCGTATCGGTCGAAGTAGAACCGTGACAGGTTTTCGCCATAGGCCTTGCTCAGGCCGTAGTAGCCGTCGGGGCGCAGGGGCGCGCTGGCATCCAGCTGCTTGCCCTGCTCATGAAAGCCGATGACGTGGTTTGAACTGGCGAACACCACGCGGCGCACGTTGTGGATACGGGCGGCCTCATACAGGTTGTAGACGCCCTGGATGTTGGCAGGCAGGATTTCGTCGAACGGCCGCTCCACCGAGACGCCGCCCAGGTGCACAATGGCGTCGACACCCTGCACCAGCTGGAGTACCGCCGTGGCATCGGCCAAGTCGCAGGGGAGGGTTTCTTCGCCTTGGCCGGCAGGCTCCAGAGCGGCAAGGTCAAGGTCCGACACGCGCAGCACTTCCGCGTGGGCCTTTAGCCGGGGACGCAGTACCCGGCCCAGGTTGCCCGCCGCGCCAGTCAACAACAAGCGATGGCAACGAAAGGAGGCAGGCATGTTGTTGATAGTTCGGCTCATGGCGCAACGCTCGGTGGATGGCGCAGTGGAGTGGACTTATCTGGTACGTTATCGTACAACTTCAGCAAAGTATAATGACCGCCAAATTTCAGCGTCAAGCTTTGCGCAACCGCCTTCGGATAATCCCTGATGAACGCTCCTGTCGATACCCCCGTTTTGCCACAGCGTCGTCCCCGGAACTTGGCCCAAGGCCTGGTCGAGAGCATTTCCGAACGCATCCGAAGCGGTGAAATCCACCCCGGCGACAAGCTGCCCACCGAATCCGAAATCATGCGTCAGTTCGGCGTCAGCCGAACCGTCGTGCGCGAGGCGTTGTCGCGCCTGCAAGCGTCGGGGCTGGTCGAAACGCATCACGGCGTGGGCACCTATGCGCTGGAACCCAGCGGCAGCGGTGACTTCCGCATTGATCCGGCCGACATCGCCACCGTGCGCGATGTGCTGGTGCTGCTGGAATTGCGCATCTGCCTGGAAAGCGAGGCCGCGGGCCTGGCCGCCATCCGTCGTAGCGATGTGCAGTTGCAGGAGATGCGCCGTGCGCTGGACCTGTTCCGCAATGCGCTGGAGAACGGCGGCGATACGATCACTCCCGATTTCCAGTTTCACCTGCTGGTGGCGCAGTCCACCGACAACCGCTACTTCGCGGACCTGATGTCGCACCTGGGGTCGGCCATCATTCCGCGTACTCGCATCAATTCGGCCAAGTTCGCACACGAAGACCGCGCCGCCTATCTGGCGCGCGTGAACCTTGAGCACGAAGATATCTACAGCGCCATCCTGCGCCAGGACGCCGAGGCCGCGCGCGCGGCCATGCGCACGCACTTGAGCAATAGCCGCGAACGCCTGCGCCGCGCGCAGTAGCCGGCGTGGGGCGTGGCGTTGGGTTGCGTCGAGCGGTTGAAATATGATGTCGTACAACGTTTGAGCCACGCAATATCGCCGTTCATGGCGGTGAAACCGCGTTAACCTTGGCCCGTTTTCATTTCAGGACAACGAGGCGGCATGGCTTTGCTCGGCACCCCCAGCAGGATCACTTCATCTGAACAAGCGAGCTCGCGCCGCTCTTGGAGGGCTGCCGCATGCGTCGCCTGACACTCCGGTTTATCCTCGCCGTCCTGGTGATGTTGACGCTGTCGCGTCTGGGCCTGTCATTCTGGATGTGGGACCGCGTGCAAGCGGCTGGCGGCTTATTGCCCGTGCTCTTCGGCGGGTTGCGCATCGACGTCTGCCTGTTGTCGATGGTGGTTGCGCTGCCGGCGGTGTTTTCGCCCTGGTTCGGGCACCGGCCGATGGCTGCCCGCATCACGGCATGGTGGTTCCGCATCTGGTGGATGTTGTATGTGCTGCTGGAAGTCTCCACGCCGCAATTCATCGCGGAATACGACACGCGCCCGAACCGCCTGTACTTCATCTACCTGTTGAATCCGAAAGAAGTGGGTTCCATGCTGTGGCAGGGCTACAAGGGCGTCTTGCTGGCCGCCTTCGTGGTGCTGTTGGTGGCGGCCTGGCTCGCGGTCAAGCTGTTCCCGACGCGCGCGCGTGATCCGTTCATGGCATGGTGGAAACGGCCGATCGCGTCGTTCGTGATCTTGGCTCTGGCGGTGTTGGGCGCGCGCGGCACGTTGGAGCACCGCCCGATCAACCCGGCCAAGGTGGCCTTCAGTTCGGACGCCATGGTCAACTCGCTGGCGCTCAACTCGCTGTACAGCGTGTTTGACGCGGCCTATCGCATGCGGGACGAGCGTTCGTCTGCTGCCATGTATCCCAAGATGCCGGTTGACCAGATGAACGCCATCGTGCGCGAGAAAGCTGGCCTGACCGGTGCGCCGCTGGACGCGCGATATCCCAGTCTGCACGAGCAGAAAGCCACGGTGCGCCGCGATAAGCCGCTGAATGTCGTGATCATCTTGCAGGAAAGCCTGGGCGCGCAATACGTGGGCAGCCTGGGCGGTCGCGACCTGACCCCCAACATCGATCGCCTGTCCAGGGAAGCCTGGATGTTCCACCGTGCCTACGCCACGGGCACACGCTCGGTGCGTGGCATCGAAGCGGTGACGGCGGGCTTCCTGCCCAGCGTGGCCGACGCGGTGGTCAAGCTGCCGCGTTCGCAGACGGGTTTCTTCACGCTGGCACAGGTGCTGGGCAAGCACGGCTATCACTCGCGCTTTGTCTACGGCGGCGAATCGCACTTCGACAATATGCGCGCCTTCTTCCTGGGCAATGGCTTTGACGAAGTCATCGACCGTCCGAAGTTCGTGAACCCGGTATTTGAGGGGTCATGGGGCGCTTCGGACGAAGACATGTTCAACCAGGTCGACCGCCTGCTGCGCGCCGACGGCGACAAGCCGGTCTTCACCCTGGCGTTTTCAGTGACGAACCATTCGCCATGGGAGTACCCCGAAGGCCGCATCCAGCCCGTGGGCGACCCGGCCACCGTGGACAACACCGTGCGCTACGCGGATTGGGCCCTGGGCCAGTTCTTTGAGAAGGCCAAAAAGGCGCCGTACTGGGAAAATACGGTGTTCCTGGTCATCGCGGACCATGATTCGCGCGTGTATGGTTCGATCCCCGTTCCCGTGCGCCATTTCCAGATCCCCGCGCTGTTCCTGGGCGCTGGCATCGCGCCGCGCCAGGACGAACGGCTGGTCAGCCAGATCGACATGGCTCCCACCCTGCTGTCCTTGATTGGTCTGGACAACGTGAATCCGATGCTGGGCGCCGACCTGACCCAACGCGATCCGAACCGCGCCATCATGCAGTACGCCGACAATTTCGGATACCTGCAAGGCGATAAACTCCTGGTGCTGGAACCGTCCAAGCCCCCGAGCGAATTCCGCTACAAGGCCGCACCCGTGGGCCAGGACGAAACGTACGATCCCGTGCAACCTACGGATCCGGCACTCACTGAAGAGGCCCTGGCGCATGCGCTCTGGGCAAGCTGGATCTATCGCGAGGAAAAATACCGCCTGCCTTGAGCGGCACGGCGCCGGATGGGGCAGAGCCCCGACGGCCGGTCCCATGTGGGCTGGCTTGATCCTGCGCAAGCCGCTCCAGGTCCAGGCGCTGCAAACTGCCCGCCATGACTTATCCCGACCAACCCCCGAAAGTGGCCCCGGCCGTCGTTACCGCGCCGCGCGTGCGCGCGATTCCCGTGCCGCGCGGCCGGCTCGCCTGGGTAACCGGCACGTTCAGCGTGCTGCTGCTATCGGTCAGCACCGTCTTCTGGTGCCTGTTGTTGTTTCCCGTGGCGTTGCTCAAGCTGCTGCTGCCGTTCGCGGCGGTCAGGCGGCGCATCGACCCGCTGCTCAATGCCATCGCGACGGCCTGGGTGTCGTGCAACGCCGGTTGGTTCGCGCGGATTCAGCGGACGCCGTGGGACGTACAAGGTCATGCCGGGCTGCGGTATGCGGATTGGTACCTGGTCAATTGCAATCACCAGTCGTGGGTCGACATCTTCGTGTTGCAGCAATCGCTGAACCGGCGCATCCCCTTGCTGAAGTTCTTTCTGAAGCAGCAGCTGATTTACGTGCCCGTGATCGGCCTGGCGTGGTGGGCGCTGGATTTCCCGTTCATGAAGCGCCACGGCAAGGCCGCGCTGCGCCGCAACCCGGCGCTGGGGCGCGAGGACCAGGCGGCCGCGCGGCGCGCGTGCGCGAAGTTCTCGCTGGTGCCAACCAGCGTGATGGTGTTCGCCGAGGGCACACGTTTCACCGCGGCCAAGCGCGACGCGCAGGGATCGCCATATCGCCATCTGCTCAAGCCGAGGGCGGGCGGGCTGGCGGTGGCGTTGAACGCGATGGGCGCGCGCTTTCGCTCAATGATCGACGCCACCATCGCCTACCCGGACGGCATTCCGAGCTTCTGGGACATGGCTTGCGGCCGCGCGGGTTCGGTGGTCGTGCGGATGCGGCAGTTGCCGGTGCCGCCCGAATTCTGTGACGCCGACTACACCGGCGACAAAGCGTTTCGCACCGAATTCCATCATTGGCTGGCCAAGCAGTGGCAAGCCAAGGACGACGAGATCGAGCGGCTGACGGCAGGCCGCGCTGGTTGAGCGCGGGTGCCGGCAGCCTGCCAGATCAGACGCGCGCCGGCAGCACCGTGCCCACGCTTTGCCCGAATCCGATGCGCGGATATCCCGCCTTCACGCACTCGGCCCGCATGATGATCTGGTCGCCGTCTTGCAGGAACGTCCGCTTCTCACCCCAAGGCAGATCAAACGCCGTCTTCCCGCCATTGCTGAGTTCCAGCAACGAACCCGCTTCAGACGCCTGCGGGCCCGACAGCGTGCCCGTACCCAGCATGTCGCCCGGTTGCAGATTGCAGCCGTTGACCGTGTGGTGCGCGATCAGTTGGGCCACGTTCCAGTACGCATCCCGGAAGTTGCTGCGAGACAGCGTCACTGCGGGCTGCTTGGCTTCGCGCGATTGCTGAGTCGTCATCAGCACTTCCAGCTGCACGTCATAGGCGCCCTTGGCGCGGTTTGCGTCGGAGGCCAGATAGGGCATCGGCTGCGGTTCGGCCGGGCCGCGGTTCCACTGCGTGCGGAACGGCTCCAGCGCTTCCATCGTGACGATCCACGGCGATATCGTCGACGCAAAATTCTTGGACAGGAAGGGGCCCAGCGGCTGGTATTCCCAGGCCTGGATATCGCGCGCCGACCAGTCGTTCAGAATGCACAGACCGAACACGTGGGCGTCCGCGTCGGCCAAGCCGATGCGTTCGCCTTGCTCGTTGCCGGTGCCTACGAAAATGCCCAGTTCCAGCTCGTAGTCCAGGCGCGCGCACGGGCCGAATTGCGGCGTGTCGCCTTCATTGGCCGGACGGGTCTGGCCGACGGGGCGCGGGAACTTCTGGTCCACGCCAATGCTGGATGCACGGCCGTGGTAGCCGATCGGCACCCACTTATAGTTTGGCAGCAAAGGATTATCAGGGCGGAACTGCTTGCCCACTGCCGTCGCATGGTGCACCGAGATATAGAAGTCGGTGTAGTCGCCGATGCGGGCGGGCGTGGTGTATTCGGCGTCGGCTTGCGCGACAAGCAACGGCTCGACCGTGGCACGGAGGGCGGCGCCTTCACGCAGCGCGCGCGACAGGGCCAGGCGCAGGGCGCTCCAGTGCGCTTGGCCCAACGCCATCAGGGCGTTCAGGTTGTCGCTGGCGCAGGTGGCCAGCGCTTCGGCTGCCAGGCCGTCGAACGGCTGCTTGGCGGCCAATGCGGCCAGGTCCAGGATCTGGTCGCCGATCGCCACGCCGGGGCGGAAGGACTCTTTGGAGCCTTGGCGGCGGAATGCGCCGTACGGCAGGTTCTGGACCGGAAAATCCGACGTGCCGGTATTGGCGCTGACGATCCAGCTCTTCAATGAGGGATCGTGGGTTTCGTTGATCGTGGTGGTCATGGCTTGCGTGTCTCTTTAATGGTGTGGGGTGGCCGGCAGGTCTGATGGGGCAGCAACGCCGGAAAATTCAAAAGCCGAATGAAATGCCAAAGCCGAATGAAACGCCAAACGGCGATGCGCTTGCGCGCATCGCCGTGGGCGTGGATCAGCGAGGAGCTGCCGTCACGCCTTCTTGGGGTCGAAGTGCTTCACGATGCCCTGCCAGCACCGGTAATAGTCGCCCTGCAATTCTACCGAGGCCAGGGCCTGCTCGGTCGGACGGATGACGCGCCGCGTTTCGAACATGAAGGCCATCGTGTCGCGGATGTAGTGGGCCTTGTGCGTATCCGCATGCGAGGCCTTCTCGAAGGTCTCGGCGTCGGGGCCGTGGCCGCTCATGCAATTGTGCAGGCTGGCGCCGCCAGGGGCGAAGCCATCGGCCTTGGCGTCGTACACGCCTTGGATGAGGCCCATGAATTCGCTGGCAATGTTGCGATGGAACCAGGGCGGACGGAACGTGTCTTCCATTGCCAGGATGCGCGGCGGGAAAATCGCGAAATCCATGTTGGCCGTGCCCGGGGTATCGGACGGGGCGGTCAGCACGGTGAAGATGGAGGGGTCCGGATGGTCGTAGCTGATCGAACCGATGGCATTGAAGTGGCGCAGGTCGTACTTGTACGGTGCGTGCGTGCCGTGCCAGGCCACTACGTCCAGTGGAGAATGATCGATGGACGCGCGCCAGAATCCGCCCGTGAATTTGGCGACCAGTTCAAAGTCACCCTCCACGTCTTCATACCACGCGACCGGCGTCTTGAAATCGCGCGCATTGGCCAGACAGTTCGAGCCGATGGGCCCCAGTTCGGGCAGGCGCAAGGCGGCGCCGAAGTTCTCCAGCATGTAGCCGCGCGCGGTGCCGTCCAGCAGGTCGACGCGAAAGCGCACGCCACGCGGGATCACGGCGATTTCCAGCGGCTCCAGGTCGATCAGGCCCAGCTCGGTGGCCAGGCGCAGGCGGCCTTGCTGCGGTACCAGCAGCAGTTCGCCGTCGGCGTTGTAGAAATAGCGGCCTTGCATCGACCGGTTGGCGGCGTACATATGGATGGCCACGCCGCCTTGTTCGTCCGGGCCGCCATTGCCGCCCCAGGTCTTCACGCCTTCCAGGAAATCGGTCGGCGCGTCCGGGATGGGCATCGGGCTCCAGCGCAACTGGTTGGGCGTCACCGGCCCATGGCCGAAGGTGCTTTCCCAGCCTGCCGCGCCGCCGAAGGGCTCAAAAGGCTTGTGCTGCGCACCCGGGCGGATGCGGTACAGCCACGAGCGGCGGTTTTCACCACGCGGGGCGGTGAAGGCGGTGCCGGACAGTTGCTCGGCATAGAGGCCGTACGGGCATTGCTGGGGGGAGTTTCGGCCAACCGGCAGCGCGCCGGGCAGCGCTTCAGTCGAGCAGTCGTTGCCGAAGCCGGTCTGATATTGCAATTCCATGGAATCCTCCTGGGTGGCAGCGCGGTACTTGGCCGCGCGGTCGGTATCGGTATTTGGGGGCGGTCTGGGCAAATCCAGGGCCATTCGTCATTGTCGGAAAAAATGCCCGCTACGGCTACGGGAATGCAAAAATAGAGACTATAAATTTTGTGAATAGTAGGGGGCGGCATGGCCGAACTGCGCGATGTGGATCTGAACCTGTTGATTCTGTTTCAACATCTGCTGGAAGACCGCAACCTGTCCGCAGTGGCGCGGCGCATGGACCTGACGCAGCCCGCGGTCAGCAATGCCTTGCGCCGCTTGCGCGTGGCCTTCGGGGACGAGCTCTTCGTGCGTACCGCGCAAGGCATGCTGCCCACGCCTCGAGCGCAGCGGCTGGCAGGGCCCGTCAGCGAAGCGCTGACCATGTTGACGCAGGCCTTGCAGGATCAAGACGTGTTCGACGCCGCCACCAGCAGCCGGCGTTTCCGGGTGGCCATGACCGATGTGGGCGAAATCCACTTCATGCCACGGCTGATGGAGGTATGTGTGCAGGTCGCGCCGCATGTGCGCATCGATTCGGTGCGGGTGCAGGGGCCGGACCTGCCGCGTGAAATGGAATCGGGCCGAGTGGATCTGGCCATTGGCGCTTTCGATGAGATGGGGGCGGGAACACTGCAACGCATGTTGTTCCGCCAGGGCTATGCCACCTTGTTCCGCCAGGCGCATCCCACCGCGCATGCAGGCATGGGCATTAAAGCGTTCCGCGCGGAGCGGCATCTGATCGTGTCGCGCGCGGCGCCCTATGGGCAGGTCAACCAGTCGATGGAGCGGGCAGGCGTGGACCTGGCCGAGCATTTCAGCGTGCCGCACTTTTCGGCCGTGCCCTACATCGTCAGCGCGACGGACCTGCTGGCGACCGTACCTGAAAAACTGGCCGCCAGCGCCGCGCCGCCGTTCGGCCTGCGCTTCATGACGCCACCGGTGAAGGTGCCCGCGCTACAGACCAACATGTACTGGCAGCGCAGAGTGGACCGTGACGGCGGCAACCATTGGCTGCGAGCGTTGATCGTGAATACGTTCGCCGTGGGCGGAAATATATGAACCTGTTCGCAGGAGGGCGTCGGCGCGTGGATTTACTCGCGGGATGATGCCGGTGCATGGAATCACTTGCGGGATGATTTCGGCGCATGAAATCATTCGCGGGATGGTGCCGGCGCATGAAATCATTCGCGGGATGGTGCTGACGCATGAAATCTCTCGCGGGATGATGCCGGCGCATGAAATCACTTGCGGGATGATGGACGTAGGATGGGTGAAGCGCGAGATGCGGTGAAGAAGGATATGGGCGTACAACGCGCGCAACCCATCGTGCAGCAATCACATCATGGCCGAACCCGCCGGCACTCACCGCTGCTTGATGGGTTGCGCGCGTTGTGCGGCCGTGTTCCAGGCTACGGTCTCTCGCGCTACACCCATCCTACGTCTGCCCCATCCTACGTCTGCACCACGGATGCTCGCGCTTGCTGCAAGGCTTCACGCAGCAACGCCACATCGCCCAGGTGATTGGCCAGCAGCAGGATCAGCGCCGCGTTCAACTCCTGGCTTTGCTCATTGGTCAGGTCGCGGTGGGTTTCGATCAGCGCTTCGTAGAAGTCGTCGGGCGAGCTCAGATTGGTTTCGGTAATCAGCATGGTATTGACCTCTGGGTTCACACGTGGCCCGTGGCCCGCTTGACGGCAGTCGCAATGGCGTCAGCGTTGAACGCGCGCCAGCGCGCGGCGATGTGCTGGTCTGGCCGGATCAGATAGGCGGTGCCGGCTTGGGCGTCGTAGCGCTTGGCCAGGCAGCCTTCGACGTCGGTCACCACGGGTACGCCGGCCGGCAGGCTGGACACGTCGCATTGCGCGCCGGCCACCAACACGGCCTTGACGGGTACGGGCGCCATGCGCAATGCCTGCAACGCCGCAAGGGTGTCCGGGCCAGGCTGCGCGTCGCCACAGAACAGCGCCAGCACGAAGCCGCCGTCCAGTTGCGCCATCCACCAGTCGTTGCCGCCCTGATGCGTCACGGGCGCGTCCAACGCGACTGCGCCGGGGACCATGCGGCCCGAGAATGCGTCTTCGTCGGGCGTATTCAAAGGCGACCCGGCGTAGGTGGCCGGCAGCGACAAGCGTCCGCTATTGACGAGTGAACGCGCGAATGGATGCGTCTTGGCCAGATTCAGCACCGCATTGCGGAAGCTGCGGCTGACGTCACTCTTGGGCGTAATGAAGTCGGTGGCGCGTGACGAATTCAGGATGTTCTCGTCGGCGGCATATTCGCGTTCGGCGCTGTAGCTGTCGATCAACGTCTCGGGTGCCAGACCCGTCAGTACCAGCTTCAGTTTCCAGGCCAGGTTTTCGGCGTCCTGCACGCCGCTGTTGGCGCCGCGCGCGCCAAACGGCGATACGCGGTGCGCGGAATCTCCGGCGAACACGACGCGGCCATGGCGGAACTTGTCCATGCGTTCGCACGCAAAGGTATACACGCTGACCCATTCCAGATCGAACTGCGCGTCGGGACCGAGCAGGGCGCGGATGCGCGGCAGCACGTTCTCGGGCTTGACGGCTTCGGCGGGGTCGGCGTTCCAGCCCAGCTGGAAGTCGATGCGCCACACGTTGTCGGGCTGGCGGTGCAGCAAGACGGACTGATTGGGGTGGAAGGGCGGGTCAAACCAGAACCAGCGCTCGGTTGGAAAATCGGCCTTCATCTTCACGTCGGCGATCAGGAAGCGGTCGCGGAAGATGCGGCCGTGGCTTTCCTGGCCGATCAGCTTGCGCACCGGCGAACGGGCGCCGTCGCAGGCCACCAGCCAATCGGCGTGCAGCGTATAGGGACCTTCGGGGGTATCGATCGTCAGGTCAACGCCGTGCTCAGCCTGGACCACGCCAGCGACCTTGTTTTTCCAGCGCAGGTCGATGTTGGGTTCCTGACGCGCCTGTTCATATAGGTAGCCTTCGGCGTAGTACTGCTGAAGGTTGATGAAGGCGGGGCGGCGGTGGCCGGGCTCAGGCAACAGGTCGAAGCGCCAGACTTCCTGTTCGCGGAAGAACACTTTTCCGACGTTCCACGACACGCCCTTGTCGATCATGCGTTGGCCTACGCCCAGGCGGTCCCAGATCTCCAGGGTGCGCTTGGAGAAGCAGATGGCGCGCGATCCTGTGGACAGGCGGTAATCATCGTCCAGCACCACGACACGCACGCCTTGGCGGGCCAGGTCCAGCGCCGTGGTCAGACCGACCGGGCCGGCCCCCACGACCACGACCTGATGCCGGGGCGAGGCGCCGGCGTTCTGGTCGGCGTGCTTTTCATAGGCGAATTCCATCGCCTGAAAGTCGATGTCTCCCACGGTTGTCTCCTGTGTGGGTCATTTTGTTTTTTTGTCGCGAAACCGCGCCACCTGGTGGCGCGGGATTCCGGTTCTTGCCAGCGGGGCGGGCCGTCTTGTGCGGCCCTGACCGATCAGCCTTCCAGCTGCGCCCACATTTCCAGGTCGCGCTTGTCGGTCCAGATGCGCGGATGGGTGTGGCCGGTGGCCTCGTCATAGGCGCGCGACACGTCGAACGGCATGCAGTGGTCGAAGATCACCCAGTCGCTATAGCGCGGCTTCATGAAGTCGTAGACCTCGCGGTAGATCGTCTTCAAATCCTTGCCTTCCGCCACGCCGCGGTTCACGGCGCTGTACAAGTCGGTCAGGAAGGCGCGCGTGCCAGCCAGGCCTTGGCGGACCTCGGCGGCGCTCTTGAGGGCCGGGCCGCGGCCGGGCACCATCTTTTCGGCTTCAAAGCCTGCCAGCGCATCCAGCGTGGTGGGCCAGTCGCGGAAGTAGGCGTCGCCGCAGTACGGGGTGGACTGGTATTCGACCAGGTCGCCCGCCATCAGGATCTTTTGCTCGGGCAGCCAGGCGATGGTGTCGCCCTTGGTGTGGCCACGGCCCACTTGCAGCAGCTTGACTTCCAGGTTGCCCAGGTTGACGGTCATTTCGCCCTTGAACGTCATCGTCGGCCAGACCAGGCCCGGCGGAATCGATTCGGCGTCGCGGAACAGGCGGGGGAAGCGGCCGATCTCGCTGGCCTTGTCCTGCTCGCCGCGTTCGACGATCAGGTCATAGGTATCGCGGCTGGCCAGGATTTCCTGGGCGTTGTAGGCGGAGGCACCGAACACGCGCACGGCATGGTAGTGCGACAGCAGGATGTACTTGATCGGCTTGTCCGTGACTTCGCGGATGCGGCGGATCACGTCTTGGGCCATGGTGGGGGTGGCCTGGGTGTCGATCACCATGACGGCATCGTCGCCGATGAGCACGCCCGTGTTGGGGTCGCCTTCGGCCGTATAGGCATAGGCGTTGTCGGACAGTTTTTCGAACGAGACGACCTTGTCGTCCAGGTCGGCGTGCGAGGCGAATTGCTTGCTCATGGAGGCTCCTTCCACTGTTCTAGGAATAGGTGTGTGAAAGGAATATAGCGTGGCGTTAGTGTTTGTGCAATACGTTTGCTATAAACAAATGGCCTTGTTTTTACAGGGATTTCCCGAGGGTTTCAGGGGGCTCCGGTCATTAATTCCGTTGGCATTTCGGGCAGTAATACGTGGCGCGCTGGCCCTGGACGAAGCGCCGGATCGGGGTGGTGCAGACCCGGCACGGCTGGCCCTCGCGCTCGTAGACGGCGGCGTGGATGTCGAAGTAGGCCCCCGGTTCGCCCGTGGCGCCCACGTAGTCCCGCAGGGTGCTGCCGCCGGACGTCAGGGCGTCGGCCAGCGTGGCGCGGATCATGTCCGCCAGCCGGTCGCAGCGGGCGGGCGACAGCTTGTTGGCCGGCGTCTTGGGGTTGATCCGCGCCCGGAACAGACATTCCGATGCGTAGATATTGCCCACGCCCACGACGGCCAGGCCGGCCAGCAGCACCTGCTTGACGGCGGCGCCGTGGTTTTTGAAGTGGCGGTGCAGCCACGCCCCGTCAAAGCGCGGGTCGAAGGGTTCAATGCCCAGTTTGGCCAGCAGGGGGTGGGTCTCGATCGGGCCGTCGGCGTCGGGGTGCCACAGCACCGCGCCAAAACGCCGGGGGTCATGCAGCCGCAACACGGCTTCGTCGAATATCCATTCAACATGGTCATGTTTGCGCAGGAATTCACCGGGGGCGACGCTGCGCAACGAACCGGACATGCCCAGATGCACGATCTGGGTGCCATGTTCAAAGCGCAGCAGTAGATATTTGCCCCGGCGAGCGCATTCCAGGACGGCGCGGCCGCTGATCAGCGTCGGCAGCTCCGGCGGGATGGGCCACCGCATGCGGGCTTCATGGACGACCAGACGCTGGAGCGTCCGGCCGGTGATGACAGCGTCAATTCCTCGACGGGTGGTTTCGACTTCAGGCAGTTCCGGCATGAGCCAGTGTAAGATCATCAATTGCGTGTACGAAGATTGTGCCATCAACCGGACGGGCCGCGTGAAGTCGTCTTTCAAACAAATGAATATCGGGATCGCCGCGTTGGCGTTTGCGCTGACAACAGGTTTTGCGCTGCCGGCCCAAGCGGCCGACAGCCGGACGCGCGACGCGACCGGGCCCCGCATGGCGCCCCAGAACCGCCAACCCGAAACCGAGGTGATCCGCCTGCGTCCGGGCCAGTTGCCCTACGTATCGCTGACCGCCGATATCTTCTACCGCGTCCTCGCGTCGGAGATTGCCGCACAGCGCGGCATGTACGGCACGGCCGCGACCACCATGGTCGGACTGGCCCGGGACACGGGCGATCCTCGCCTGGCCCGTCGTGGCCTGGAATTCCAGCTGGCGGGCGGTAATTTGCCGGGTGCGCTGGAGGCGGCCCGCGTCTGGGCACGCCTGTCGCCCAACGATATCGAAGCCAGTTCCACGGAATTGGCCCTGGCCGCCGCCAATGGGCAAACCAAGGGCCTGGCCCAGGCGCTGCGCAATCGCATCGATGCCTCGCGCGACAAACCGGCCGCCATCGGCCAGGCCTTGGCCGTGCTGAGCCGTTTGAATGACCGCCGGCTGGCCCTGCGCATCCTGGACGAATCCCTGAGCGACAGCGTGCGCAAGTTGCCTGCCGCCCATCTGGCGCTGGCCGACGTGGCGTCCGCGTCAGGCGACTACGAGCGCGCGACCGTGGAATCGCGCGCCGCGCTGGCTGCCGATCCCAAGTCCGAGGCCGCCGCCCAGCGCGTGCTGGAATATGGTTCGAAGGTGGATCCGCAGCGCGCTCAGACCGAGGCCCGCGCCTATATCAACCGCAATCCGGGCGCTCGCAAGGTTCGCCTGATGCTGGCCGGGCAACTTGCCGACAGCGGCGACTACAACGGCGCATTGTCTGAACTACAGGCCATGTCGCGCCGCTCGCCGGAAGATTTCGACCTGCTCTTCATGCAGGCCCAGTTGGCCTATAAGGCAGGCCAGTTGCCGCAAGCCAGGACGCTGCTTCAGCAGTACCTGGACGTGCAGCAACAGCGCCAGCGGGCCACCGTGCCCGGCGCAACCGATGCCGGCGCCGCCGCGGCGGACGCGCATGTGCTGTTGGCGCGCATTGCCGAAGACCAGGGTCGGTACGACGAAGCCATCAATGAACTTGGCCGCATCGACGACCCCACCCTGCGTTATTCCGTCCGCATGCGCCAGGCTGCGCTGCGCGCCAAGAGTGGCCGGGTGGACGACGCGCTGGCCATGATCGATTCCGCCGGCCCCCAGGACGACGAGGAACGTACTCTGGGCGTGCTGACCAAAGCGCAGATCCTGCGCGACGCCGACCGCGTCCCGCAAGCCGTGGCCACACTGGAGGCGGCCGACCAAGCGCTGCCGGATACCGTCGAGATCAAGTACGAACTGGCCATGCTGTATGAACGCCAGAACCGATTGGCTGACCTTGAGCGCATGCTGCGCCAGGTCATTGCACTGGATCCGGACCATGCGCATGCCTACAACGCGCTGGGTTACACGCTGGCCGACCACAACCAGCGCCTGCCCGAAGCGCTGGACCTGATCACCCAGGCGCTGGAACTGTCGCCGAACGACCCGTTCATCCTGGATAGCATGGGATGGGTCAAGTTCCGCATGGGCGAATCCGACTCCGCTGCGGAATACTTGCGCCGCGCCTATAGCGTGCGTCCCGAAGCCGACATCGCCGCCCATCTGGCCGAAGTGCTCTGGACCCAAGGCAAGCGCGACCAGGCGACTGAACTGCTGCGCGCCGCGCTGATGAAGGATCCCAAGAACAAGACCGTCCAGGACGTCGTCAAGCGTCTGGGGGTGGGTCTGTGACGGCAGGGGGGCAACAGCGGTTGCTCGGCATGTCGGCTTGGCTGCGCTGGGCGCTGCTGGCCGCACTGGCGCTCACGCTGGCTGCCTGCACCACCACGCCCAAGCCGATCGAAGGCGTCAGCCCCGATGCGTTTTCACGCATCGGCCGCTTCGCCATCACCGTCAACGAGGAAAGCGGCAAGCAAAATGCCGTGCAAGGCGGTTTCTCGTGGTCGGACGATGGGCGGCGCTATGTGCTTGACCTGACCAACCCGCTGGGCTCGACCGAGGCCCGCGTGGAAGGCCAGCCGGGCGCTGCCAGCCTGACCAAGGCCGACGGCACGCGCTTGTTCGCCGACAATCCCGATGCCCTGGCGGAAGACGCACTGGGCAGCAGCATGCCGGTGTCCGGCCTGCGCGATTGGCTGCGCGGGAAGTTGCCGCCTCAGCCGGAAGCGACGGAAGTGTCGCGCGATGAATTGGGCCGCCCTGCATCCTTCGAGCAAGGCGGTTGGCGGGCCAGGCTGTCGCGCTACGACACGTTGGGTCCACAACTGCTGGTCCTGGAACGCCAGGAACCCGGTCGCCGCATCATGGTCCGGCTGGTCGTCAATCAGCCTTGATCCCGGTGGGGCCGTCGCGCCCCGCCGTCTTCCCTCATGTCTTGCTTTGGCCGCCTCCTGCGGCCCGGCCTATCACGTCCGGTGTTTCGCAATCGGGCGGATAAGCAAGGCAAAGGCGGCGCTGTTACGGCTTGAAATAATCAGGCCAGACTGAATAATTCTCCTCATGCCCGCGCGGGGCATTGCTACGCGCGAACCGCGACTGTGGCGGCGGCTACACCCGGTCGCCGTCTTTATGGAGAAAGCCTATGTTCAGGAACACGCGCATCGCGACGATGCTATTGGGAATCATCGCGATATTTTTCACGTTCCAACTGCTGGTGGGCGGCATGGGGTTTGCCGCGCTGCGCCAGACCAACCTGGACGTTGCCCAGCTCTACCGCCTTTCCGCGCAGCAGGTCAACGCCGTCAACACCGCCGCGCTGTCGTTGGTGGCGGCTCGTACCGATCTGAGCCGCTATGCCACGCGCGTCGCCCAAGGCAACACCAGCGATACGACCGCGCTGCGGCTGGCACGCCAGCGCATCGCCTCTGGTGACCGCGCCTTCCAGGGCTTTGCCAATGGCCTGTCGGCCGAGGAAAAGGCCGCGTCGGCGGATCTGATCCAGGCCTACAACAATTTCAGCGCCAATCTGCAAAGCGTGGGCCGCGTGCTCGAGGCAGGCGACATGGAAAGCTATTTCAAGCAGGGCACCCAGCAAGTGCAAGAACTGCTGGTCAGCGAGCGCGATGCCTTCATGGTTCGCGCTGAAGAGGCAGGGCACGGTGCCATGAACGAGATTTCCCTGTTCCACACGCTGTTCACGTCGCTGTTGGCCGGCATTCTGGCGTTGGGCCTGGTGATGGCCGTGGGCGCCCAGGTGTTGATCCGCCGCATGATCGTGCGGCCGTTACTGGAGGCCGGCGAGATCTTTCGCCGTATCGCCGACGGTGACTTGACCCGCCGCGTGGCGGATCGGGGCACGAATGAGGTTGGTGCGTTGCTGGCCGCGTTGAAGGCCATGCAGGACAGCCTGGTGCGCACGGTGTCCGCCGTGCGTCGTGGCGTGGACGAGATCAATGTGGGCGCACGCGAAATCTCGTCGGGCAATACTGACCTGTCCAGCCGCACGGAGCAGCAGGCTGCGTCCCTGGAAGAGACGGCGGCCAGCATGGAAGAGTTGGCGTCCACCGTGAAGCAAAACGCCGACACCGCGTGCGAGGCCAACCGCATGGTCGCGGCATCCGCCGCCGTGGCGCAGCGTGGCGGACAGGCCGTGGCCAGCGTGGTCGAGACCATGCACGCCATTTCCGGCAGTTCCTCGCGTATCGCCGACATCGTCGGCGTGATCGATGGCATTGCATTCCAGACCAACATCCTGGCGTTGAACGCCGCGGTGGAAGCCGCGCGTGCGGGCGAGCAAGGCAAGGGCTTTGCGGTGGTGGCCAGTGAGGTGCGGACCTTGGCTCAGCGCAGTGCGGCCGCGGCCAAGGAAATCAAGGAGTTGATCGAGGATTCCGCGCAGAAGGTTGGCATGGGGGCGGGCCAGGTCGAGAACGCGGGCGCCACCATGCGCGAAATCGTGGAGTCGGTGCAGCGCGTGACCAGCCTGATGGGAGAAATATCCTCGGCATCCGAAGAGCAGGCCAACGGCATCGATCAGGTCAACCGCGCCGTGTCGCAGATGGACAGCGTGACGCAGCAGAATGCTGCATTGGTCGAAGAGGCTGCGGCGGCGGCCGGCGCGCTGGAGGAGCAGGCCCGGCAATTGGCGGGCGCCGTGTCGGTCTTCAAGCTGCCTGGCGGACAGGTGATCGATGCGCCCGCCGCGCGCCTGGCGGGTGCAGGCACGCCGCAACTGGCCTGAGCGAACGCGGATCGGCCGGTGCGTGGCTAGAATGTGGGCTTGTCCCGCACCGGTTGTCTTCTGTGACTTTGTACGATGTTCCCGCGCCAGCCAAGCTGAACCTGTTCCTGCATGTGGTGGGCCGTCGCGCTGACGGCTATCACCTGCTGCAAACGGTCTTCCGTTTCATCGATCTTTGCGACACGTTGCATTTCGATGTGCGAACCGACGGCATCATCAGTCGCGCCACGGATTTGCCGGGCGTATCCGAAGCGGATGATCTGACCTTGCGCGCGGCCCATGCGCTGCAACGCGCCACTGGCACGCGCCAGGGCGCGCAGATTGCCCTGGAAAAGCGGATTCCGCAGGGCGGCGGCCTGGGCGGCGGCTCCAGCGATGCTGCGACGGTGCTGATCGCGCTGAACAAACTGTGGGGGACGGGCCTGACGCGGCGCGAACTCATGGCGCTGGCCTTGCCGCTGGGCGCGGACGTCCCGGTATTCGTGTTCGGGCAATCGGCATTCGCGGAAGGCGTGGGCGAGGATCTCACCGCCGTGACCCTGCCGGATCGCGCTTATCTCGTGGCGCAACCGGATACCAGCGTGCCGACTGTTGGAATATTTTCCGCACCCGATTTGACAAGGGATTCTTCTTACATCACAATAGCGGACTTTCTTGCTTCGCCTAATTCTTCCTTCGGGAAAAATGATCTGGAGCCGGTAGTTCACCGTCTATATCCTGAGGTTCTCAGGGCATCGCAGTGGCTTAGTGAACAGGGCATACTTGTTCGCATGTCGGGATCAGGCGCGTGTTTATTCGCCGAGTTTTCCGAACTTACCGAAGCCGTTTTGGCAAAAGCAGAAATAACCGCTATAATGCGCGGCGCTGATAAAACATTCAGCACAACGCATCCAGGGTTTCGGTTAGTGCAGGCATGTACTGGTTTAACTGAACATCCTTTGCGGAATTGGATTGCAAGATAGTTGGGGAGTCGCCAAGCTGGTTAAGGCACCGGATTTTGATTCCGGCATGCGAAGGTTCGAATCCTTCCTCCCCAGCCAACCGAATACATAAAAAAGCTGTTGAACACGCCTGTAAGACACTGGCCCGGGTTCAGCAGCTTTTTTATTTTCCGGGTCCGCTGGTGTTTCGTAGCACCCCGCATCACCTCGTTAGTGTCTTAAAACGACCATCGCATCTCCATCATGGCAAACGATAGCTTCATGATCTTCACGGGCACGGCCAATACTCGGCTGGCCGTGGACGTAGTCAACCACCTCGATATGTCCCTGGGAAAGATGACCGTCGGTCGCTTCTCGGACGGCGAAGTGATGGTCGAAATCAACGAGAACGTGCGTGGCAAGGACGTCTTCGTCCTGCAACCCACCTGTGCCCCTACCAATGACAACCTGATGGAAATCATGGTCATGGTTGATGCATTGCGCCGCGCTTCCGCTGGCCGCATCACCGCCGCGATTCCCTATTTTGGTTACGCCCGCCAAGACCGCCGCCCGCGTTCGGCGCGCGTTGCGATCTCGGCCAAGGTCGTGGCCAACATGTTGCAAGTGGCTGGCGTTGACCGCGTCCTGACGATGGACCTGCACGCTGACCAGATCCAGGGCTTCTTCGATATCCCCGTGGATAACATCTACGCCGGTCCGATCTTGCTGGGCGACATCTGGCGCCGCAATTTCTCGAACCTGGTCGTTGTGTCCCCGGACATCGGCGGCGTGGTCCGTGCCCGCGCGCTGGCCAAGCAGCTGGAAGCCGATCTGGCCATCATCGACAAGCGTCGTCCGCGCGCCAACGTGTCGGAAGTGATGAACATCATCGGTGAAGTCGATGGCCGTACCTGCATCATCATGGACGACATGGTCGACACCGCCGGCACGCTGTGCAAGGCGGCTCAGGCTCTGAAGGACCGCGGCGCCGGCGCCGTTTACGCCTATTGCACGCACCCCGTGCTGTCGGGCGGCGCCATTGACCGCATTGAAGCGTCGGAACTGGACGAACTGGTCGTCACCGACACCATCCCGCTCTCCGAGCAAGGCCAGGCCAGCGGCAAGATCCGCCAGCTGTCGTGCGCCGCGCTGCTGGGCGAGACCATTCTGCGTATTTCCAACGCGGAATCGGTCAGCTCGCTGTTCGTCGACTGACGCCTTGCGCGTCAGCTGAACCACAGCCCACCCCGTTTTTGCACCTTGCTGGTCGCGGCAAGGCGCAATCAACACGGCGCGCATTTTGCGCGCCGTGCCGCTAACTGGTGAAGTCTCTTCGCCATATTGTTTTTGGAGTTTTCCATGAAATTTACCGCCACTGCGCGTAGCGTCCAGGGTTCGAGTGCGAGCCGCCGCCTGCGCCACGCCGGCCGCGTTCCCGCCATTGTCTATGGTGGAACGGCTGCCCCGTTGAACATCGAACTCGACCACAACGAGATCTACCACGCCCTGCGCAAGGAAGAATTCCACGCATCGATCCTGCAAATGCAGCTCGAAGGCGCCAAGGAAGAGCAAGTTCTGCTGCGTTCGGTTCAATGGCACGCCTACAAGCCGCAAGTCCTGCACGTCGACTTCCAGCGCGTGGACGCCAACCAAGCCCTGCGTACCAAGGTGCCGCTGCACTTTGTGAACGCTGAAATCTCGCCGGCCGTGAAGCTGTCGGGCGCCATCATCAGCCACGTGACGACCGAACTGGAAATCACCTGCCTGCCGAAGGCTCTGCCCCAGTTCATCGAAGTCGACCTGACCGACATGCTGGCTGGCGCTTCGATCCACCTGGCCGACATCAAGCTGCCCATGGGCGTGACGTACGTCCCCCACGGCGCTGAAGCCAACCCGCTGCTGGCCGCCGCTGTCGTCAAGGGTGGCGCTGCCGCCGACGAAGCCGAAGCCGCCGCTCCGGCCGCCTAAGTCTTGGCGGAAAGCCTACGGGCTTTCCTCTCGGCTTATGCTCGAAACCCTGCGTGTGCATTTGCATGCGCAGGGTTTTTTGGTTTAAACACCCTCCATCATGTCTATTCCCATACGCCTCATCGTGGGATTGGGTAATCCCGGTCCTGACTACGAAACTACCCGACACAATGCCGGCTTCTGGCTGGCCGACCATCTGGCGGACGATCTGCGCACTTCTTTTTCGTTGGAGAAGTCTTTTTTCGGCATGGTGGCCAAGTCGCGCCTGGGCGCGGACAACGTGTTGCTGCTCAAGCCCATCACTTACATGAACAAGTCCGGCCAAGCGGTCGGTGCGCTGGCGCGGTTCTATAAGTTGGAGCCTGAACAGGTGCTGGTGCTGCATGACGAACTGGATCTGTTGCCTGGCCAGGTAAAGCTCAAGCAGGGCGGCGGCCACGCCGGCCACAACGGCTTGAAGGATATCCAGGCGGTGTTGGGCAGCCCGAACTTCTGGCGCCTGCGCATCGGCATCGGCCATCCGCGCACCTTGAACCTGGCCCAGCAAGTGGCCGACTTCGTGCTGCATCCCCCGCGCCGCGAAGAACAGAAAGAGATCGAAGCCGTCATCGACCGCTGCCGCGCCGTCGTGCCGGCGATGCTGGCCGGCGATTTCGCGCTGGCGACTCGCCAACTGCATAGCGGCAACGTCGCAGGATGACGGACACGCCCCGCGCCACATCAATCGGAAAAATGCGCTTTCGCACCGAGATAGCGGACTTCTGGCGTTTTGTCCGCCATCCGCATCCCGTTTCGCGCCTGCCTGGGCGTGCGGGCGGAAGCACGCTATTGGCCGATTGGTGGCCCGGCATCGGGCCGGGGCGTTTGTTGGCGTGGGCCGGGCTGCTGTGGATGCTGAATCTGTTCGCGCTGGGGCCGGTTGCCGTGATGGCCGCCGGCATGGGCGGGGCCACGCACCGGATCGATCCCGCCAATCTACCGTGGCTGACCGCCGTGCTGTGGGCGCCGCTGGTCGAGGAAATGCTGTTCCGCTACGGGTTGCGGCGTCCCCGCCAGGTGCTGTGGCTGATTCCAGCCTTGCTGCCGGTTGTGTTGTATGGCCCGAAGGTCTGGACTGGATTGTTGCTGGCGGCATTCGTGCTTCTGGCATGCTGGGGCGCGCGTCAGCGTGCCGAGCCCCTGAAGGGCTGGGACACGACCTGGCGGCGCTATTACCTGAAGCACTTTGGCTTGGTGTTCCACCTGGTGGCGCTGACGTTCGCTGCCGTGCATCTGACGAACTTCGTCTACAGCAAGACCCCGTACTGGTTGATGCCGCTGTTGGTGTTGCCGCAATGGCTGACGGGGCTGGTGCTGGGATGGATGCGCGTGCGGCGTGGTATCGGCGCGGCCATCTTGCTGCATGCCACGTTCAACGCCGGCCCCATTTTGATGATCTGGGCTGTCATGCGCTGGGCGCCCACCGCCGCCAATTAGCGGGGCCGCATCCCTGGGCCGCCAGAAGTGCTCCTGGCCCTGGCCGGGGTAAACTAGAACGTTAACGATCAATACCGTACTTACACAGGATTCCCATGGCTCTGCAATGCGGCATCGTCGGCCTGCCCAACGTTGGCAAATCGACACTTTTCAATGCTCTGACCCGCGCCGGCATCGCCGCCGAGAACTACCCGTTCTGCACCATCGAACCCAACGTCGGTGTGGTCGAGGTGCCGGATCCGCGTTTGCAGAAGCTGGCTGAAATCGTCAAGCCCGAACGCATCCTGTCCGCCACGGTCGAGTTCGTCGACATCGCGGGCTTGGTCGCGGGCGCGAGCAAGGGCGAAGGCCTGGGCAACCAGTTCCTGTCGCACATCCGCGAAACCGATGCCATCGTCAACGTCGTGCGCTGCTTCGAGGATCCCAACGTGATCCACGTGGCCGGCAAGATCGACCCTATCGCCGACATCGAAGTCATTGAGACCGAGCTTGCGCTGGCCGACATGCAAACCGCCGAAAAGGCCTTGCTGCGCCATCAGAAGACCGCCCGTTCCGGTGACAAGGAATCGCAGCGCATCGTGGCCGTGCTGGAAAAGTGCATCGCCCAGCTGAACGAAGCCAAGCCGATCCGCGCGCTGGACCTGACGACGGAAGAAAAGGCCGACATCGCCCAACTGTGCTTCATCACCGCCAAGCCCGCGATGTACGTGGGCAACGTGGCCGATGATGGTTTCACCAACAATCCGCTGCTGGACCGCCTGACCGAATTCGCCGCCGCCCGCAACGCGCCGGTCGTCGCCATCTGCGCGGCCATCGAATCCGAAATCGTGGACCTGGAAGACGCAGACCGCCAAGCTTTCCTGTCCGACATGGGCATGGAAGAGCCGGGTTTGAACCGCCTGATCCGCGCTGCCTTCAAGCTGCTGGGCCTGCAAACCTACTTCACCGCTGGCGTGAAGGAAGTGCGCGCCTGGACGGTGGCCATCGGCGCCACCGCGCCGCAAGCCGCTGGCGTTATCCACACCGACTTTGAACGCGGCTTCATCCGCGCGCAGACCATCGCCTACGAAGACTTCATCACGTACAAGGGCGAGCAGGGCGCCAAGGAAGCGGGCAAGATGCGCGCCGAAGGCAAGGAATACATCGTGCAGGACGGCGATGTGATGAACTTCCTGTTCAACGTCTGATCGACCTGGCTGGGCTTGAACCGAGGCGGCGGCACCGACGTGCCGCCGTACCCGGCACGCTACGTCATGGCACCCATGACGAACCCAACCAGCGCCAGGGCGCTGCCCAGCAACACACACACGGTTGCTGCGATGCCGCCCAGTCCTAGCCGAAGTGCAACTGCGAACACGGCCACGGACGAGATGCCCACGCTGACGACGGCACCCATCAGCAGGTAGGGCAACAGCATCATCACTCCCATACCGCCATAGACGCAGCCTGGCTGCGACCAGGGAAGCAGGGAATTGACCACGTAAACCAGTACCGCCATGCCCAGACCTGCCGTCAGGGCGAGGGACCATGCCGTCGCCCTGGGCAGGACGGGTCGTGCCGCGCCTTTCGTGCCTGGCGCGGAACGAGGGGAATCAGTGGGTGATGGATCAGTCATCAGTAGGTTGTTGCCCGGGGAATGATATCGGCGGGTGAATGCGATGCTGCGTTGGTGCACGATACACTCCATGAATCCAGGTGCATCTGGCAGGCACATGCAGGAGAGGCAGTGAATCACCTTCAGCAGGCATATGCAGGAGAGGCAGTGAATCACCTTCAGTCACCCGTCGCGACATGAGGCAAGCCATCAAGGCTGCACGTTTCGAGCGCCTGCGGTTCTGGTTGGCCGGGGCGGGATCAATCCTCTTTGCCTGGTATTGCTTCCACGGACTGGCTTGGCTCGCGCGAAGCGTGGGAATCATCCCGATCGTTCACTACGATCCCGCAGTGAGCCAGTGGCTCCTGATCGGGGATCCCATACTGCAACACTGGGCGCAAGTGCGAGTCAGCGAGGACGTCACGCCGGCGGGGTATGCCCTGGTGTTCCTCAGCGCTGTGTTGGCTTACTACGTGGCGCGGCTCATTTACCATCTCGATTTCGCCAAAGTGTTCCAGCGCCGTGATCGATGGATCATCGCCGGATGGATCATCGGCACGCCCCTTATCGCGGCCGAGGGCCATCTATTGCTGAGGCTGCTGTCGGAGTTCTCTTTGGCGCAGCAGTGGCCCACCCTCTTCGCGACTGCCACGTTCGTTGTCTTCCTGGTCTCAGCGAAGCTGTTCTCCGATCTGTGGGAATGGGTGATGCGCAGGAACCGGGTGCATCCGACGCTGCCTTAAGCGTGATCGGCATGCCGGCATCAAGGCAGATTGGCGTGGGTGGGACAGATCATCGGAAAGCGGGGTTAGGCGGCTGAATGCCCAATTTGTTGCGTTCTTGCTGTTGCGGCGAATTCCTCCCATAATCACCGCATGAATAGCGGAGATTACCTCTACATCTGGCAAGCCCCCAAGTGGCCTGTCTGGCACTACGACTTGGCCGTATTGGCTGAGCCGTTGGCTCGGGTCAGCCGCGCGCAAGGGCTGCTCTTGGGGCGGCTTGCTGACGTTGGCTTGGGTCTGCGCGATGAGGCTAGTTTGGCCGCTCTGACGGATGACGTGCTTAAAACCAGCGAGATCGAAGGTGAGCACCTGAACGTCGCCTCGGTGCGGTCCTCCATCGCTCGCCGCCTTGGGGTGGATATCGGTTCTCTGGCGCCGGTGGATCGCAATGTGGAGGGGATTGTGGAGATGGTGCTTGATGCCAGTGCCAACAGCGCCCAGCCCCTTACGGTGGAGCGCCTGTTTGGATGGCATGCCGCGTTGTTTCCAACGGGCTACTCCGGCCTGAGCAAAATCACTACCGGCAGTTGGCGGGATGATGCCCATGGGCCGATGCAAGTGGTCTCCGGTCCCATTGGGCGCCAGAAGGTGCATTACGAAGCGCCCGCTGCGGAACGTCTGCCCATTGAGTTGGATCGCTTTCTTGCGTGGGTGAACACGTCAGACTCACCAGAGCCTGCACTGATCCGCGCGGGGCTGGGCCATCTGTGGTTCGTGACCTTGCATCCTTTCGATGATGGCAACGGCCGCATTGCGCGCGCCATCGGCGATCTGCTGCTGGCGCGCGCAGATGGCAGCCCACAGCGCTTCTACAGCCTGTCGGCACAGCTTCAGCGTGAACGAAAGCACTACTACGACATCTTGGAACGCACGCAAAAAGGCACGCTGGACGTGACGGAATGGCTGCTGTGGTTTCTGCGTATGCTGGATGAAGCCGTGTCCCATGCCCATCACACGCTGGATGCCGTGCTGGGCAAGGCGCGATTCTGGCAGCGCGTGTCGGGCGCCTCGTTGAACGACAGGCAGGTGAAGGTGCTTAATCGTTTGCTCGATGGCTTTGACGGCAAGCTGACCAGCAGCAAATGGGCAGCACTTGCCAAGTGCTCGCCCGACACCGCGCTACGCGACATCAACCAGCTGGTTGAGCTTGGTGTGTTGCAACGCTCGGGGGCGGGCGGCCGCAGTACCAGCTACGAGTTGAAGACGGCCTGAGTCTGAACCAGAGTGGGTACCTGACTGCCAGGCACTTGCAAGCCTCTGTGCTCCGGCCGATCCCGGTGCCGCGCTACTGCGGCACGATGCCGGCTGCCGTGACGATCTCGCGCCACTTCTGGCCTTCAGACAAATTGAATCGCGCGAAGTCCGCTGGACTCGACCCCACCGGCTTGGCGCCCAGGCCCGCGTACTGGCTGATCACGTTTGGCTGCTTGAGTGCAAGCGCCGCATGCTCGGCCAGTTTGGCCGTGATGGCGGGTGGTGTGCCCTTGGGCGCCCACAGGCCGTACCACGTGCTGATATCGAAGCCGGGGAAACCTGATTCGGCCATGGTGGGTACGTCCGGCAGCTCAGCCACCCGCTGCGGCACCGTGACTGCCAGCGCCCGCAGCTTGCCCGACTTGATGAATGGGGTGGCCGAGGGCATGGAGTCGAACATGAGTTGGATTTGCCCGCCCACCAGATCGGTCAGCGCGGGCGCGCTTCCTTTGTAGGGCACGTGCTGCATCGGTTGCCCGGTGCGTGTCTTGAACGATTCACCCGCCAGCTGCTGCGCCGAGGCGCTACCGGCCGAACCGAAGTTGAGTGGCTGGGTCTTGCCGAGCGCCACCAGGTCCTGCACGGTCTTCGCCGGACTGGACTGTGGCACCACCAGCACCAGCGGCACGTCCGCCAACTGCGTGATCGGCGTGAAATCCTTGAATGCGTCGTAACGCATGGATCGGTAGATGTACGGGTTGATGACGTGTAGCGAAGCGTTGGCCAGGAACGTGTAGCCATCGGGTGCGGCGCGCGCCACCAGATCGGCGCCGATCATGCCGCTGGCGCCAGGTCGGTTGTCGACGATGATGTTCTGGCCGATGGTCTTGGACATTTCGGCCGCCACGAGTCGCGACACGATGTCGGTGGGGCCGCCAGGCGGATACGGCACCACCATCGTGATCGGACGGCTGGGGTAGGCGTCCGCAGCGGCGGCCGTCATCGTGGCGGTCACGCTGGCGCAGGCCAGCGCCAGCGCGGCAAATCGGCTGCAAGTGCGCCGCAATGTCAGGTCTGGGCGTCGGTGGGGGGCGTCGCAAGGAGCGAGGTGGGATGGCATGGGCTAGTCTCCGGTCTTATTTTGAGCGCCACTTTGCCCACGATCTGGCGGCTTTCCAGCGCTTCGAGCGCAGCGGCGAGTTCGGCGATCGGATAGATCGCCGTTACTGCGGGATGGATGCGCTTGCCGCGCGCCCATTCAAACAGGGTCGCCATGGCCCGCTGCATGGCGGGCGCATGGGTCACGCGCTCGTCGGCGGGAGTCCAGCCGATGTAGCGTCCGAAGAAGAATCCATGCAATGCAATATTCTTGACCAGTAGCAGATTCAGCGGCGCTTGCGGCACGCTGCCGCTGGCGAAGCCCACCGACAGCATGCGTGCATTCGCGGCTGCCGCGCGCACGCCGTAGTCGAATGCGGAGCCTCCCACCGGATCGAACACGATGTCGGCGCCACGGCCCTCGGTCAGTGTCTTGACCGCTGCGGGCATGTCGGCGTCTGCCTGCATGGCGTGGCTGGCGCCTGCCGCCAGCGCGGCCTGCCGCTTGGCCTCGGTGCTGGCGCAGGCGATGACCCGAGCGCCCAGCAGGGCGGCGAGTTCCACTGCGGCCAGGCCCACGCCGGAACCTGCGCCCAGCACCAGCACGGTCTCGCCCGGCTGCATGGCCGCGCGCCACAACAGACCGCAGTAGGCCGTGCCATAGGAGATGGGTACGGGCAGCGCGAGCAACGGGTCCAAGCCATCCGGCACCGCGTAGGCCGTGTACTCGGGCAATGTCAGCCGTTCCGCATAGCAGCCCCAGCGCGCCAGCGCCACCACGGTGTCGCCGGGGCGTAGCCGTGTGACCGCGCTGCCGCAGGCCAGCACACGGCCAACGGCTTCGGTTCCTGGCACGAACGGCATGGGAGGGCGGGTTTGGTATCGGCCTTCGATCAGCAGTTTGGTGGCGTGGCTGACGCTGGCGTATTGCACCTCGACCGTGATGTCGGATGGACCTGGCGGGCGGGCATCGGGTGCATCGCGCACCGCCACGTCCTGCACCGGGCCGAATTTTTCGCAAAGCAGGGCGCGCATCATGCCTGCTCCGGTTGTGTGGCGTCCTGCAACAGGGCGCCCGTCGTCATCAGTGCCTGGATGTCAGCCGGGCTCCATCCCCAATCCCGCAGCACCTGGGTAGAGTGCTGGCCGATCGTTGGCGCCGGCGTCAATGGCCGCCGCTGTGTCAGGCCGGGTATTGGGGCGTAGGGCAGCGAGCCCACGCCGGGCTGGTCCAGCGTCTGGAGCAGTTGCACGTGCGCAGCCTGAGCATGCGTCGCCAACTCGTCGTAGTCGCGCACCCTTGCATGCAGGACTTCTTCGCGCGCCAGCCGTTCGACCCAGTGTGCGGAAGGCTGGGCTGCCAACTGTGCGGCGATGTGTTCGTGCAGTTCGTCGCGTCGCGCCATGCGTGCGGCATTGTCCGCGTACGCGGGGTTCTGTAGCCATTCGGGCCGTTCCAGCGCGCGGCACAACCGGGCGAACTGCTCATTGTTCAGGGCCAGGACCGATAGGCGGCCGTCCGCCGTGTCGAACACGCCATTGGGGGCGCTGACGGGGCCGGCGCGACGCGCGCCTGCCATGCCGTGGGCCAGGATGTCGTTCACCTGGAGCGCGGCGCAGGCCTGGAACAGGCTCAGTTGGACATGGCTGCCGAGGCCGGTCCTGGCTTGCCGGTACAGCGCAGCCGTGGCGGCCTGTGCGGCATACAGGGCGGTGCCGATATCTGCCATCAACATGCCCATGCGGCGCGGCGTTCCGGCAGCGTCCTGATTGGCATACATGAGGCCGCTGTCGGCTTGCATCACCGAATCCGAAGCGGGCGCGTCGGCATAGGGGCCGTCCTGCCCGTAGCCGCTGATCGATACATAGATCATGCCCGGCGCATCCTGCGCCACCTCCGCGTAGCCCACGCCCATGCGTTCGGCAACGCCGGGCCGGAAGTTCTGGATCAGCACGTCGGCGCTTCCGGCAAGGCGGCGCAGCGCCTTTTTCCCCTCGGGGTGCCGCGCGTCAAGACACACGCCGCGTTTGCCGACGTTATAGGCCACGGATAGCGCGCTGTGCGTGCCGCTCAATGTGCCGACATGGCGGCCCCAGTCGCCCGCAGGCGGTTCCACCTTGATGACTTCGGCGCCTTGCTGCCACAGCATTTGTGCGCAATACGGGCCCGCGATGCCCTGGCTGATATCCAGCACGCGCAAACCGGAAAAGGGACCGCAGGCCAAATCGGCGGCAACAGCAGGGTTCATGGCATCCATCGGCAGGACATTGACAAGCCGATGGTAGACTCGGCTCGTCTGGTGGACAATCCATGCAGTTGTTCCTTTAATGGTGAACAATGATTGACAAAGAGCTGGACCTGAACTTGGTCAGGCTGTTCGTTGCGATGGTGGAATCGCGCAATCTGAGCGCGGCCGCTGAACGCTGCGGCATGACCCGTTCAAACATGTCCCACCGTCTGAAACGGCTGGAGCTGGCGATGGGCTCGCAGCTTTTGCGCCGGACCACCCGGCATGTGGAACTGACTCAGGCGGGGCAATTGCTGTACCAGCACGGCGTGCGGCTGCTCGATGAGATGCGCACTGCGCAAGCCTCCATCCATAGCCTGGACGGCACCGTGCGCGGCGACGTCCGGATACGCCTGCCGACGGGGCTGGGTCATCTCTACCTTGCGCCTGTGCTGCTCGACTTCACCCGCCGCTATCCCGATATTTCACTACGTGTCCACATCAACGACGCCATCGGCGATTTGGTGTCGGCCGAGGTCGACATGGCCCTGAAGATCACTTCCGCACCGCCAGAAGACCATGTGGCGCGTCGCATTTGCGACGTGCAATGGTGCTTGTGTGCGACGCCGGCGTTCCTGCGCGACCAGGGGCAAGTGACGACGTTGGAGCAGTTGGGCCGCTGTTCGTTGATTGCGCCGCAATCGCTGGGCCGGCGCTTTGATCTGCGCTGCAAGCGCGAAGACGGCGACCCCTTGCTGCTGCGCGTGGCGCCGAGGTTGCAGTCCGGCGACTACCCCTTCTTGCGCGATGCCGTACTGGCCGGGCTGGGCGTGGCGCTGTTGCCGCGCTACGCGGTATGGAGCCAGCTGCGCGATGGTGAACTGGTCGAGGTTCTGCCCGAGCTGGAGCCGGAAGGCGTGGGCAACGCCATCTATTTGCTGACTGCTCCGAATCGTTTTCCGTCGATGGCCACGCGGACACTGGTGGAGCATCTGCGCGAACACATCGAACAGCATCGCAGCGATTGGCAGCGCGCCTCCGCGGCTTGATGTCCGCGTGGCACGCGCCATTCGGCAGGCAGGCTACGCGGCCTTGCTGCCTGCCGCACGCAGGAAGTTCTCTTCCAGCACGCTCAGTACGCGATTCAAGGTGTCGATATCCGTGCCTGAAAGGCCCTTGAGCGATTCGTCGAAGAAGGCCGCGCGCTTGGGCAGGGCTTCGTTCACCACGGCTTGTCCGGCCGGCGTCAGGCTGGCGTTGGTCAGGCGATTGTCCTGCGCGTCGGTCGCGCGGGATATCCATCCCAGTTTCTGCATGGCCTGCAACTGGCGCGTGAGCGAGGCGGGATCCAGCCGGCAGCGTTCCGCCAGGTGCTTTTGCGAGCATTGCCCGCATTCATGCAGCGCCAGCAGAATGCGCCAGCGGGGCAGGGCGTGACCGACCTTGCTGCTGAACGCGCTTTGCATCAGGCGGTACGTCTGCCCCATGTGTTGGACGACTTGCAGGCCTTGTTGTTGTTTGGGCAAAAGCTACTCTCCGACGCCAGCGGGCTCCGTTTTCGGAGGCCGGGCCAATTGCACCAGGGGCACGCGCCGCACGCACCACAGCGCGAAGATGGCGACGGCCAGTGCGATGAGCTGCCCTTCGTGGATGGCGCCCACCAGCGCGACGCGCGCGATCTCGATCAACGACGTTCCGTCCTGGCCTTGATGCGCCAATTGTGCCAGGAACTGCGTCTGCGCCGCCGGATTGACCAGCATCTGCGGATCGTTCAGCTCTGGCAACCATTGCGCCGAAGCGCCGCGCAAGGTGGATTCAACGCCATTGAAATAGCTGTGGCTGACCATGGTTCCAACGACCGCCGTGCCCAGCATGCCGCCGATCATGCGCAGCGATTGCAGCAGCGCCGTGGCAATGCCCAGGTGCGTGCGCCCCGCGGTCTGCTGCGCGAAGACGGTCAGGTTGGGCATGATGAAGCCCATGCCCAGGCCGGCCATCAGCATGTAGGCGGCGATCAGCGCATGTGACGTATAGCTATGGGTGGTAACAATACCCAAACAGGAGAAGGCCATCAGCAGGAAACCGGCGTAGAGCATCCGGTTGGGATTTCGAATGCGCGTGATGACGCGACCATTGATGATGCTGCCCACCGTGATGAACACGACCATGGGCGTGATCAGCAGGCCGGCATCCTGGGGCGACAGGCCAAAGCCGCCTTGCAGCAGCAGGGGGGCATAGAACAGCAGCGAATACATCGTCACGCCCACCAGCAGCGCCAGCGTGAAAAGCGTGGCCAGGCCGCGATTGCGGAACATGTCCAATGGCAGCAGCGGGTGCGGGCAGCGCTTTTCCCACCAGTACAGCAACGCGAAGGCAGCGACGCTGCCTACCGCCAGCAGCACGATTGGTGTGCTGAGGCCCTCTTTGGGCAAGAGTTCGACCAGCAATTGCAGGCTGCCCAGTGCCAGCGCGACCAGCACCGCGCCTTGCCAGTCCAGCCGCACCTTGCCTTCCGTGTGGTTGCGCAGGTGCGGCAGATAGCGTGCCACGAACCACAGGCCCAGGATGCCGATGGGCAGGTTCACATAGAACACCGAACGCCAGCCATAGTGCTCGGTCAAGGCGCCGCCCAAGGTCGGGCCGACCGCGTTGGCGATGCCGAACGCGGAACTGAGCATGACCTGCCAGCGCAACCGCACGTGGGGGTCGGGGAACAGGTCGGGGATCGAGGCGAAGGCCGTGCCCACCAGCATGCCGCCGCCGACGCCTTGCAAGGCGCGCGCCAACACCAGCGTGAACATGCTGTCGGCGGCCCCGCACAACACCGAGGCCAGCGTGAACAGGATGATCGCCGCCACCACGAAGGGCTTGCGTCCGTAGTAATCGCCCAACCGTCCGAAGATCGGCACGGTGATGACCGAGGTCAGCAAGTAAGACGTCGCAACCCATGCATACAGTTCGAAGCCCTTGAGTTCGGCCACAATGGTCGGCAGCGCGGTGCCCACCACCGTCTGGTCGATAGCGACCATCATCATGACGAAGCACATGCCCAGCATGGCAAGCAGGGTTTGCCGGAAAGGAAGCACCTGGCCGGGCGAATGCGGGGTGCTGGGGGTGGGGGCGGGCATTGTTGGACACATCAATGATTGATAGATCAATTATTCTAGTCCTACAATCCGCCAGACAGAAAATCGTCAGCTTCACGGCCTCATCGGGGCGTGCGGCACGGGCGAATCGCTCGGGTTTTGGCATCGTGGCCGCTTAGGGCAGCGCGAAGCCGGCCCGATTTGTTACGATAGCGGAATCTGCACGCTGGCCATGCCGGCGTCTTCAGCAGGCCTTCCTTGGTTTGACCCTCTTTCCTGGCGCCGCAGCCGCAGGCTTTCGGCAGGAGTGAGGACTCGTCCAAAAAGGCACACAGCTCCAATTGGCGTGTGGTTTCCACCGCTATAGCACCATCCCCGCGCTTGGCGCGGCGGGCGGTATTCAAGGATTTCCAGTCGAGGTACCGACGGGGCGGCAATGAAAACGTGGTTCAAGCGCATTTTGATAGGCCTGGTGGTGTTGGTTGTCGTGGCCGTCGTTGGCCTGGCCATCTTCTTGCTGACATTCGACCCCAACGCGTACAAGTACAAGCTGGAAGAGCTTGTCCAGGAACGCTATCACCGGACACTCACGATCGACGGCGAGATCGAGCTATCGCTCTTTCCGCGCATCGGCTTGTCGGTGCAGGGCGTGTCCCTGTCCGAGCCCAATAGCCCGGACACGTTCGCTTCCATCGAAAGCACGCGCCTGGCGGTTGCGGTGTGGCCGTTGCTGTCCAACAGCTTCGTGGTCGACCACGTGGCCATCAGCGGCCTCAAGGCGCGCGTGGTGCGGGGCAAGGACGGCCAGTTCAACTTCAGCAACCTCGTGGGCGGCACGCCGGCGATTACGACTGCACCGGCGAATCCGGCCGAAGCGATCGTGGGCGCGGCTCAGACCGCAGCCCAGGCCATCACCAGTGGCACGCTGCCGCCATCGCGCAACAACATGCAGATCGACATCGCCGGCCTGGACCTGAAGGACGGCGAAGTGCAGTTGCAGGACGAGATCTCGGGCATGGCGGTTGCCGTCACGAAGATCAACGCCAATACGGGCCGCGTCACATTCAACCAGCCGTTCGATGTGCGCATGACTGCCCGCGTCGAGGGCGGCAATCCGCGCGTCGACGCCAACCTGACCGGTCAGGCCTTGCTGACGCTGGATCCGTCGGCCAAGCGCTACGCGGCCCAGAAGTTGGACTTGCGCATGGATGGCAAGCTGCCTGGCGCGGAAGCCAAGAGCCTGGCCATGCGCGGCAATCTGGCCTTCAACGGGCAGAAGTCGGCGCTGGACGTGTCGGGCCTGGAAGTGGTTTTCCAGGGCGACATCACGGACCCCGCCGCGCGCGCCACCAATGTGGAAGCCAGCGTGGCCATGCCCAAGCTCGCGATCGATCCGCACAAGAGCCAGCTTCAGATTGAAAAGCTGGCCGTGCGCGCCAAGGGCGGGTCGCCAGACGGCCCGTTTGAGTTTGCCGTGGACGCGCCCGCGCTGAATATTTCGCCCGCGTCGGCAACGGGCGAAGCCCTGACCGGACGGGTGCGCATCAGCGGCCTGGATGCCAGCTTTGGCCTGAACGGCATCAGTGGCAATGCCGGCGAACTGGACATCAAGGAAGCCAAGGTGGACAGCACGTCCAAGAATGGCGAACGAGTGGTCAAGCTGAACTTCGCTTCGCCCTTGACCTTGAATCTGCTGCAACGCAGTGGCGGCCTGTCCGGATTGCGCGGCGACGTGAACATCACCGATCCAGGGCTGCCCAAGGGCAATTTGCAGATTCCCGTGATCGGCAGCCTGACAGTGGATTTGCTGAAAGACCAAGCCAGCAGCAAGATCAACGCGGTGCTGGAAGGCGGCAAATTCGACCTGAGCGCCGACATCACCAAGTTGTCCCAGACGCCGATGGTGAATTTCGCCTTGGCCGTGGACATCCTGGATCTGGACAAGCTGGTGCCCCCGGTGGTGGTGGCGGCCAAGCCGCCGGCTGATGGCAAGAAAGACGAGAGCAAGCCTGCGCAACCCGCAGCGCCGGCCGCGCCTGTGGATGATTCGATCGACCTGTCCGCGTTGGTGGGCCCTAGCGTCAACGGCACGCTGAAGGTTGGCAAACTGGTCGTGCGTGGCCTGAAAGCCGATGACGTGGCTGCCGTGGTCAAACTGGACAAGGGCAAGCTGGAAATCTCCAGCCTGACGGCCGGCCTGTACGGCGGCAAGCTGGCCGGCGCGATGTCGGTGGATGCTGCGCAAGGTAATCAATTGGCCACCAAGATGTCCCTGGCCGGAATCACGATTGAACCGTTGCTGATGGATCTGGCGAATCAGAACGTGCTGAGCGGCACGGGCAGCCTGGCCTTGGACTTGAAGACCGCAGGCGCCAATGCCTATGCCATGAAGAGCGGTCTGGGCGGCACCTTGCAGTTGCGCTTGCGCGATGGTGCGGTCAAGGGCATCAACCTGACGCAAACGCTGCGCGAATTGAAGGCCGCGTTCAAGCCGGAGTCGCAGGACGAGACCGTGCCGGCCGACACCAGCAAGCAGACGGAATTCTCGGAGATGGACGCCGATCTGGCCTTTACCAAAGGCGTGGCCACCGTGAAGCGCCTGAACGTTGTGTCGCCGTTGCTGCGCGTGACGCAAGGCGATCCTGCCAGCATTGACTTCGTGAAGAACGAGCTGAATCTGGTGGCGCGTGCGCGCGTCGTCAATCCGGCGGCAGACCCCGAAGGCAAGGAACTGATCGACCTGAAAGACGTGACCATCCCCGTGCATGTGAAGGGGCCGTTCGACAAGCCGTCCTACACGCTGCTGTGGAAAGACGCCATCGGCGGCATCCTCAAGCGCAGCCTGGAGAACAAGCTGCGCGAAGCCGTGACGGGCAAGGGCAAGAACGGCGCCGCCGTGGACAAGGCATTGAAAGGGTTGTTGGGAAAATGAGCGGCGATACCTTCCAACCGATCGCGGAATGCGGTGTCACGCCGCAGTCCAACGCAGCGGCCTATCACCGGCAGTGGCTGATCGCCAATGATTCCGGTCAGTGGCTGAACCGTCAACTGTGCCCCAAGCTTGCCGAGGTGTCGGTGGAACTGCGCTTGGGCTATCTGGTGCTGAAGGCGCCGGGCATGCTGCGCATGGATATTCCGCTGGACGTCATCGAAGACGACGACAGCGTGCGCTACAGCATGAAGGTGGGCGAGCAGACCATCGATGTGGTCGATGAAGGGGAACTGGCCGCGGCCTGGATCTCGAACTTCGTCCAAGTGCCTTGCCGCATCATGAAGGTGCATCCGGATACGCCGGTGGCCGCCTGGCCTGCCTGAATTCGGTCTAGCCACCCCGCCGGGTTGCACGCGCGGGATGCGCTGAGATCAGACGCCCGATCTCAGCGTTCGTCTTGCTTAGGCGCCCGCCTTGGCGCGCTTGTATTCGAATGCCGCGTGGGTCGCGAGGCCCGCCGCCAGGCCCCAGAAGGCCGATCCGATTCCCCAGAAACTGAAACCCGACGCCGTTGCCAGCAAGGTGATGAGCGCGGCTTCGCGCCGCTGCGGGTTGGCCATGGCGGCGGCCATGCCGCCCATGATCGTGCCCAGCAGCGCCAAGCCGGCCAGCGCCGCCAGCAGGGCTGCGGGCAAGGCCTGGAAGAAGACCGCCACGGCGCCCGCGACGACGCTCAATCCCACATAGCCCAGTCCGTAGGTGGCTGCCGCGATATAGCGCTTGGCGGGATCGGGGTGCGCTTCGGGGCCGGTACAGATGGCAGCGCTGATGGCGCCCATGGTGACGCTGTGCGCGCCGAACGGGGCGGCCAGCAGGCCCAGGAGGCCCGTGGCGGCCACGATGCGGGAAGCCGGGGGGCGATAGCCAGCCGCTTGCAGGATCGCCAGGCCGGGCAGGTTCTGCGACGCCATGGCCACGACAAACAGCGGGATGCCCAGGCTGACGGCGGCCTGGGCGCTGAAGGCGGGGGTGGTCCAGACGAATTCCGTCAGATGCCAGTCCAGCAAGTCCAGTTGCATCAGGTCCAGCGCGAACGCCAGGGCAATGGCAACCACCATCACCACCAGCACCGCGTAACGCGGGGCCCAGCGCCGGCACAGCAGATAGGTGGCGCACATGGCCAGAACCAGCGCGGGCTGCTTGCCGATGTTGCTGAAGATGCCCATGCCGAAATTGAGCAGCACGCCGGCCAGCATGGCGGCGGCGATTTCGCCGGGAATCCGGCGCAGGATGGGATCGATCCAGCCGAACAGGCCACAAGCCAACGTCAGGCCGGCAGCAAGCAGGTAGGCGCCGATGGCTTCATTGAACGGGACGCCGACCAGCGCGGTGACGAGCAAGGCGGCGCCCGGCGTGGACCAGGCCATGACGATGGGCAGGCCCGTGCGCAGGCTGTAGAACGCGCCGCCGAATCCGAATGCCAGGCTGAGCGAACCGATCCAGGAACCGATGCGCGCGGCATCCAGGCCCGCGGCGTGGCCGGCTTGCACCATCAAGACGGCGGTGCCGCCGAAGCTGACCAGCACGGCAACCAAGCCAGCGGCGACCGCAGACGCGGAAATGTCGCGGCGGGCGTGGTGGGAAGAGGGGGGAAGGTTGATGCTGGTTTGCGTGGTGTCGCTCATGCGGCACCAGTCAGGCGGCGGTATTTGGCCATGAGCTGTTCCTGGCCTTCGTTCCATTGCGGGTGCAGTTCAATGCACTCCACCGGGCACACCACCTTGCACTGGGGTTCGTCGTGATGGCCGACGCATTCCGTGCATTTGTCGGGATCGATGACGTAATAGTCGTCGCCCATGGAAATTGCATCGTTCGGGCACTGGGGCTCGCAAACGTCGCAATTAATGCATTCTTCAGTGATTAGCAGGGCCATGATGGGCAACGCATGAAAGCCGGGGCGATTCACATTGTACTGCCGGGCGGCAAAGCGCAAGAAGGGCGCGAAATCGCGCCCTTCGGGGATGGTGCAGTGCCTGGCGTTCAGCCCGGCCAGGACTGCTCGCGGCGTTCCTTGGCTTTTTCCTGCAACCAGCGTTCCACGGACGGGAACACGAACTTGCTGACGTCGCCGCCCAATTGGGCGATTTCGCGCACGATCGTGCCCGAAATGAACTGGTATTGGTCCGACGGCGTCATGAACAGCGTTTCCACGTCGGGCAGCAGGTGGCGGTTCATGCCCGCCATCTGGAATTCGTATTCAAAGTCGGACACGGCACGCAGGCCGCGAACGATGACTCGGCCGCCTTGGTCGCGGACAAAGTCCTTGAGCAGGCCGCCAAAACTCTGTACTTCGACGTTGGGATAATGGCCCAGGACTTCACGGGCGATTTCCACGCGCTCGTCGATGCTGAAGAAAGGCTTCTTGTTGCGGCTCAGGGCGATGCCCACCACGACTTTGTCGAAAAGCGTGGCCGCGCGGCGGACCAGGTCTTCGTGGCCCCGGGTCAGCGGGTCGAAAGTGCCGGGATATACAGCGATGATCATGCGAGCTCCGTACCGTTATTAGTGGTGTACACCATCCTCCGAAGCTCGGATTATTGATCTATTTGCGCAATGCAGCAAATTCCAGCAGATGGTAGTGGACCGCGCCTGCCTTGTCCTGCCGCAAGATCTGGAATCCTTCGGGGGGTTCGATGGGGGTTTCCGCCTCGACGTAGACTAGTCCATGCTCGGTCAAAATACCCGGCAGGATCGGCCACAGGCGCGGCAGCCAGCCCTGTCCGAAGGGCGGATCCAGCAGGATCAAGTCAAATCGGGACGCATCCATGCGCTCGGCCACTTGCATGGCGTCACCCACATGGATGCGTATCATGTCGGCTTTGAGCTTGTCGCGCAGTGTCCGCAGCGCGGACGCGGCGGTCTTGTCCCGTTCGACCATCTGCACATGCGCTACGCCGCGCGAGGCTGCCTCGAACCCCAAGGCGCCGCTGCCGGCAAACAGATCCAGCACCTGCTTGTCGGCGAATTCGCCGCTCCACAGGTGATTCAACCAGTTGAACAGCGTCTCGCGTACCCGATCGGGCGTGGGGCGCAGCGTCTCCACGTCGGGCACGGCGATGGGGGTGCGCCGGTATTGGCCCCCGACGATACGAATATACTTGTTACCCATGTTTAGCCGCTTCTTCAAGAAAAAATCCCCTCCGCCCGCCGCGCCGGCCCAGCCCGCGCCGCCGCCAGAGGTCGTAGACGCCGCCGTCGCGCCTGCGGAGCCCGCCGTCGCGCCGGTAATTCCACCGCCTGCCGTGCCAGCGCCCGCTCCTCGTCCCGAGGTCGCGGCGCCGGTGTCCGTTCCCGTTTTCGAGCCAGTTCCTGCGCCCGCGCCGGTTCCTGTTCCTGCGCCCGTGGCGACACCGGTACCGCCGTCGGCGCCGATTGCCGCGCCCGCACCGACGGTAGCGCCGGACGTACGGGTTGAGACGCCTGTTCAAGTCCCGGTTCAAGTTCCCATTCAAGCACCCATTCAAGCGCCTGTCCCAGCGCCTGCCAGCGTACCGCTGAACGCGCCGCCAGCCGCCGTGGCTGCTGCCGCAGCGCCCGCTGTCGTGCCGGCGCCCGTGCCCGCCGCTCCGGCGGTGGCGGCCCCGGCGCCTGTTCAGGTTCCAGTGCCTGCTCCCGAGCCGGTTGCCGCCGAGGCGCCTAAAAAAGCATCCTGGCTGTCCCGGCTCAAGCAAGGTCTGTCACGCACGGGCCAAAGCATTGGCGGCATCTTCATCGGCGTCAAGGTCGACGAGAACCTGTTCGAGGAACTTGAATCGGCGCTCATTATGGCCGATGCGGGCCTGGAGGCTACCGAGAAGCTGCTGACGGCGCTGCGTGCGCGCGTCAAGAAGGATCGCATCGAAGATCCGGCCAAGGTGAAGACGGCCCTGCGTCAATTGCTGGCGGACCACCTGCGTCCGCTGGAGCGCAGCTTTGACCTGACCCGCACCAAGCCGCTGGTGGTGATGATCGCTGGCGTCAATGGCGCGGGCAAGACGACCTCCATCGGCAAGTTGGCGCACACGTTCCAACGCCAGGGTGCCAGCGTGTTGCTGGCTGCGGGCGACACGTTTCGCGCCGCTGCGCGCGAACAACTCGTGGAATGGGGCAGCCGCAACAACGTCAGCGTGATTGCACAGGATGGCGGCGACCCGGCCGCCGTGGCGTTCGACGCCGTGAACGCCGGCCGTGCGCGCGGCATGGGCGTGGTCATGGTGGATACCGCTGGCCGTTTGCCCACGCAGCTGCACCTGATGGAAGAACTGAAGAAGATCCGCCGCGTCATCGGCAAGGCGGATGCCTCGGCGCCGCACGAAGTGTTGCTGGTGGTGGATGGCAACACGGGGCAGAACGCGCTGGCGCAGATTCGCGCGTTTGACGCCGCGATCAACTTGACGGGCCTGGTCGTGACCAAGCTGGACGGCACCGCCAAGGGCGGCACGCTGGCCGCCGTGGCTGCGGGCAGCCAGGGCGTGCGCCCGATTCCGGTGTATTGGATTGGCGTGGGAGAAAGTCTGGAAGACCTGCAACCGTTCGTGGCGGATGAATTCGCCGCGGCCTTGCTGTCGGACTGATCTTCGGCGGAACACCCGTCAATGGGGCGGCGCGCAAGCGCCGCCCCATTGCTTTTCTGCCGGAATCTACCGTCAGTTCACCTGACCCATTGCGGGATCGCTGACCCCGTCCTCACCGGTTTCCATGCGGCCGGCAAAACGGCGCGCGAATGCGGCATAGCCTTCGCACGCGACCGCGAAGTCATACCACTTGCCGCTTTCGCTGACTGGCCAGCTTAGCTCGCCGGTCTGGCCCGCCTGCACGGTCGTGGTCCATGGGCCGTCGCTGCGGTACGCCAACGCTTGCACGCTGAACGTGCAGGCCTGGCTGCCATTGTTGTGCAGCTTGACCTGCACCTGCGGATCGTCGCAGGGCACGTAGCACACCTGGATCTCGGGTTGTGCGCCGCCAGTCTGCATCAGGTCGCCCGTGAAGGCGCGATGAAAGCCATTCGGTCCCAACACCCACAAGTCGTACTTGCCGCTGTCGGCGGAGACGTCCCAGGCGTCGTCCAGCGATTTGCCCGCCTCGACCACGTAGCGGCGAGGGATGCGGTCCAGATGCAGCTTGTCGTACACATGGAAGACGGCCGCCGCCTGCCCGCTGCTGGCGTTGGCGAACAGCAGCCTGACGCGGTTCTCACGCCCCTCTTCGCGGGCGCTGGTGTGCAGCTCGTAGGGCAGGGCGCGAGAGGGGCGCGTGCCCTGCGCCTGCTGGGCCAGCGTCTGCTCTGTGGGGATGGCGATGGCGGGCTGTGCTTCTTGCCAGGTGGTCAGCCCGTCAGCATCCGTCTTGGTAGTGCGGCCGGACAAGGTCGGCAGACCGGCGCTATTGGGCGACACGAAATTCAAGGTGGACGTGAGGTCGCCGCAGACCGCGCGCCGGAATGCGCTGATGTTCGGTTCGACGACGCCGAAGCGCTGTTCCAGGAAGCGCAGCGCCGACGTGTGGTCGAACACTTGTGAATTGACCCAGCCACCGCGGCTCCAAGGCGAAATCACCCACATGGGCACGCGCATGCCGGGGCCGAACGGTTTGCCGTCAGCGGTCAGTTGCTTGGGCGTGGCGGGCGGATAGGTGAAGTATTCGAATGCCATGTCGGCATCCGTCATCGTGGATTTTCCCGCCAGTGTGCCGTCGTCGTTTCGTGACGGCGCCGAGGGCGTCGGCATGTGGTCGAAGAAGCCGTCGTTTTCGTCATAGGTCACCAGGAACACCGTCTTGCTCCAGACCTCGGGCGATTGCGTCAGCGCGTCCAGCGCCGCCTGGATGTACCACGCGCCCTTGGCCGGGCTGGACGGGCCAGGATGTTCGCTGTAGGCGGCGGGCGGGATGATCCATGACACTTCCGGCAGCGTGCCGTTCACGACGTCGTCGCGCAGGCTTTGCAGGAAACCGCCGTCGGGCATGGTGTTGCCGAAGCCTTTGGCCAGCGGACTGTACTGGTCGTCGATGGAGGGGTTGTAGGCGGGGCCGCCCTGGTTGGTGACCTGACGATCCGCGGGCATCTTTTCGATCTCGGCACGCCAGTGCCGAAAGCTCATCATTTCGTTGCAGCCGAAGTTGTCGGGAATGTTCTGGTAGACCTTCCAGCTGACACCGGCCTGCTGCAAGCGGTCGGCGTAGGTGGTCCAGGTCCAGCCTTCGGTGGACGGACCCACGTCGGCGCCGTCGTTCATTTCGTTCATCACGACGGACACGTTGTCGCCGGACGGTCCATTGGTGCCCGTCCAGAAGAACAGCCGGTTGGGGATGGTGCCCGCGTGCATCGAACAGTGGTAGCTGTCGCACAGGGTGAAGGCATCGGCCAGCGCCCGATGGAAGGGCACTTCGGCCGTTTCGTAGTAGCCCATCGATAGCGGTTGCTTGGCGCTGGGCCATTTGTTCATGCGGCCGTGGTCCCAGGCTGCCTGGCAATTCGGCCAGGAGTGCGGCGTGCTGCCCGCGCGCTGCGCATTGCCCAGTGCTGCGTCCAGGTGATAGGGCAGTTCTTCGCTGCCGTCGCTGCGCGTCTGATGGAACACCGACTTGCCATTGGCCAGCGGAATGGGGAAGCGGTCGCCAAAACCGCGCACGCCGGGGAAGGTGCCGAAGTAGCCGTCGAATGAGCGGTTTTCCAGCATCAGCATCACGACGTGCTTGACGTCCTGAATGGTGCCGGTGGGGCTGCTGGCCTCGATGGCCAGGGCACGGCGGATGCTGGGCGGAAACATCGACAACGCGCTGACCGCGGCGGTGGTTCCCAACGTGGTCTTGAAGAATTTTCTCTTGGAGGCATCGAACGTCATTGGCTTCTCTGTCGTTGAAGGTCGGGTGGGAACGGGCTTACGGGGCGCAGTGCGACGCGCACGCGGCGGGTGGCGTGGTGGGCGTCGTGGGAGGCGTGGGAGTCGGTTCGTCCGAATCGTTGTCGTCGCCGCCGCAGGCGGACAGCGAAAACACGAGCGACAGCGCGCAGAAGGCCATGAGGCCTCGTCTTGCATGGGCGAGCAAGTGGGAAGTGGTTTCCATGGTGTGGTCGGTGTGGATGGGCTGACGGCCCGCAGGGGCCTTTGCCGTCACACAGGACGAATATCGGGCGGATGCAGCGGGCCACGAATGCGCCCGGCGCATGGGGGCCGGACGACAGCGATCCAGTATTGGCGCATCGGATGTCGTTCTTTTTACAAGCGGCTGACCCGTTGCTTGCGGCACCGCTTTTTTTGAAACGCGGTGCTAGAACCGTTTCCAGGTGAAAACGTATTCAATGATTGAAGTTCCGATGCGGTAAACGCGCGCGGCCGCGCGGCGTGCTGAGGGAACATTGCGTTCCGATCCGCAGGAACAGGGTTCGCCATGGCCGTTGCGGCCATGGCGGGTCATGCGAACAACCTACTTCCAGAACGGCTTGCTGCGTGCCAGGTCGTTAAAAGCCTTTTGCGCTTCGTCCGCCAGTTCGTCCAGGCGCGCGCTGATCCAGCCCAGCGCGAACCACGCTTGCGGATGCGTGGCGGTGCACGATTCGTAGTATTCCTTGGCAACTGCCAAATCGTTGATTTCGCCCAGTACGTCCTGCACTTTGGACAGCAGCTTGCGATAGCCGCGCAGCTTGGCTGCCGGCAGCAGTGATTCCGCGAACGCCAGGCTGTAGCGCAGCCGCTTGCCGCGCTTGCGCAGTTCATGGCGCGTGGGAATGTCCAGCGAGGCGAATTGCGTGCCCTGATCCGCCACCTTGCTGTGCCAACGATGCAGGCGGCGAGCCAGCTGTTTGTGCAGGCGTTGGGGATCGGGTTCCGGCGCCAGCATGGGAATGATGGTGGGCTTGACGATGGGGCCGGCGACGCCACCTTCCAGTCGGATGGCGGGTTCGGGCGCGGCGTCGCTGGGCGTGCCGTTGGCGATGTGTTGCCCCTCGCTTGCGGGCACTGCGGGCGGGACGTCCAGGCTCCATTCCAGCAGTTCAAGCAGCCAGGCCTGGAAGGCCTTGCCGCCCGCGATGGTCTGGGCGTCTTGTTCGGGGGGCGCGGCTTCCATCGGAATCACGGGCATGCCGGCACGGATCAGCGCGGGCGCCACGGTTTCGTTCAGCACGTCCTGGTCGCGGTTGGCGCCAAAGGCGGCGAAGTGCGTGCGCACGCCTTGCAGCATGGAGTCGGGCACGGGCGCGATCCAGCCGTCGAAGAGTTTCCAGGCCGAACGCAGCCGGCGCACGCCCACGCGCAGTTGGTGCACGTGTTCCGAGTTGCCGGCGCGATACACGCCTTCGGTGTCGACTTCGGCCAGCACCGCGGCGTTGCGCGCGATCTGGTCCAGGCATTCCGCGGCGATGCGGCCCATCGCCTGCGACGGCGTCATGTCGTCGCGCAGCTTGACGGCCGACGCGCCGCGCGGTGCCCAGAATTGAGCGATGGCATTGGCCCGGCGGGCTTCCAGATCGTCGCCCGGGGTGGCGTCCACGTCGGCCAAGCGTTGCGCCAGTTGGGCCAGCGCGTCGCCACGCTCCGACTTGCTGCGCGGGTCCAGCACCAGGCTATGGCGTTGCTGCCAGCCGCGCGCGCTGGCGAAAATGGCGGCGGGGCGGCCCGACATCAATTCAAATTCAAGTTCGGAGATCGGCAATTCCAGTGCGCCAGCGCGCAGGATGCCGGTGTCATACGCCAGTTCCACCGTGCCGTAGCGTGTGCGCACTTTGCGCAGCAGGCGCAGCACATCGGTTTCATAGCGCAGGCCAAGTTCACCCTTGACGGCGGCCAGGGCGGCTTCCACTTCGGTGCCGGCGTACACCGATAGGTCCAGCACGGGGCCGGGGCGGGGATGGTTCAGTTCGATGCGGGTGATGGCATTGATGCCAGGCATCTTCAGGGTCTGTACCCAGTCGCGGCCTTCTTGGCGCAACCGGATGGCAATGCGGGCCCGCGCGAGTTCGCGGTCGGGCGTGTCGAAATACATGGCATGCAGGCGGATGCGTGTCGCTTCGCGTTGCTTGATCTCTCGCAGCACGGCCTGGCGCGAAGCCGTGGGCACGTGCAGTTTCAATTCCTGTTCCGACATGGCGGTGGGTGTCCAACGGCAAAAGCCGAGATCTTAATCAACCGGAGGGTGGGATTTGATGACGGTTCATATTTTGTTCACATTGAGCATAGACGTGATTGCGTCGGACGGACAAGCCGGGGCGGCCCGGTGGGCAAGAAAAAACGCCGCCCTTTTCGGGGCGGCGCCAAGGAGCGCTGGTCAGGGGAAACCGACAAGCGTAAAACGGGGACGCGGTTCAAAGAATGCGTTTGCGCGCCTGGGTGATGATGATTTCGGCCAATACGACGACGACGAAGATCGCGGCCAGCACCAGCGCCACGCGGTCCCACTGGAACAGGTTCAACGCGGTGTCCAGCGCCATGCCGATGCCGCCGGCGCCCACCAGGCCCAGCACAGCCGATTCGCGCACGTTGATGTCCCAGCGCAGCAGCACGATGGACCAGAACGCCGGTCGGATCTGCGGCCAGTAGGCGTACCAGAGCACCGATGCCTTGCTGGCGCCGGTGGCGGTGACGGCCTCGATCGGCCCGCGCTGAGCTTCCTCGATGGCTTCGCCGACCAGCTTGCCCACAAAGCCGATTGAGCGGAAGGCGATGGCCAGCGTGCCCGCCAATGCCCCGGGGCCGAAGATGGCGATGAACAGCAGCGCCCACACCAGCGAATTGACCGAGCGGCTGGAGACCAGGATCAGCCGGGCCAGCATGTTGATGGTCTTGCTGGGCGTCAGGTTGTTGGCCGCCAGCAGGCCTACGGGCACCGCCATGAACACCGACAGAATGGTGCCCAGCGTGGCGATATGCAGCGTTTCGATCAGCGCGTCGTGGACGCCGCCCGGGTAGTAAGCCCAGTCGATCGGCCACATGCGGCGGAACAGATCAGCCATCTGCTCGGGGGCGTCATACAGGAATTCGGGGATGACTTCCACGCCACGGATGGCTTGGGCGATGGCTGCGACCAGCAGCAGGTACAGCGCAAAGCGCAGCAGCCGCTGGCCCATGCTGTAGCGCAGCCACACGCGCGGGGAGCCGGCCGGGTTCAGGGTGGAGGCATGGGTATTCATTCTTCCACCTCCGCCTTGCGGGCCACCTGCGGCTTGCTGGAACCGATGCCACGCGCGCCGGCAAAACGGCCTTGCAGGATGCGGTCAAAGCCCAGGTTGTCCAGGAACACGGCACGCACGAAGCCCGCCAGGATTTCGCCCAGCATGATGATGGCGATCAAGGTCAGCAGGATGGCGCTCACGAAGTCGTAGTCAAAACGCTGGAATGCCGAGAACAGCGTGCCGCCCACGCCGCCCGCGCCCACGATGCCCACCATGGTGGAGTTGCGCAGGTTGGAGTCGAACTGATAGGTGGCAAAGCCGATGAAGCGCGCGAACACCTGCGGCAGCACGCCGAAGATGATGACGTTGGCGAACGACGCACCCGAGGCGCGCACGGCTTCCACCTGCTTCAACGATATTTCTTCGATGGCTTCGGTGAACAGCTTGCCGATGAAGCCGATGGAGGCGACGGTCAGCGCCAGGATGCCGGCCAGCGCGCCAAAGCCGACGGCCTTGACGAACAGGATGGCCACGATGACCGGATGCAGGGCACGGCACAGCGCCACCAGCGAGCGCGCGGGCCAGGAGACCCAGGCGGGCATCATGTTGCGCGCGCCCAAGAGGCCCACGGGCAGGGCGAACAAGATGCCCAGCACCGAAGCCAGCACCGCGATTTCCAGGCTTTCCGCAATGCCCTTCCACAAGGTGGCGGGCTTTTCAAAATTGGGCGGGAACATGCGCGAAAGAAACGTCGATGCGTGTCCCATGCCGGTTTCAAAGCGCGCCCAGCTGAAATCCAGCTGCGCGCCCGCGTAGAGGGTGTAGATCACCAGCAACACCAGGCCCGCCTTCGCGCGCCCGGACATGGCGAAGGGGCGGTTGCCCCGAGGGTGCGTCATTCCAGCCAAGACTCGCCTCCGTAGATCGTCTTGAGCATGGTGGCGTCCAGGCCCTGGCCGTCGCCGTCGTAGACCACGTGCCCGCCGGACATGCCGACGATGCGGGTGGCGTAGCGTCGGGCCAGTTCGACGTCGTGGATGTTCACGATGACGGGAATGCCGGTGGCGCTGCCCTGCGCGGACAGCAGCTCCATGATTTCGACCGAGGTCTTCGGGTCCAGCGACGACGTGGGTTCGTCTGCCAGCAGCAGTTGCGGGCGTTGCATCAGCGCGCGGGCGATGCCCACTCGCTGGCGCTGCCCGCCTGACAGTGCATCGGCGCGCTGGTCGGCAAAGCCGGCCAGGCCGACGGTATCCAGCAGCTTGTAGGCATGCTCGATATCTTCAGGATCAAACCGGCGCATCCAGGCCTTGACGGCCGAGGTGTAGCCCAGCCGTCCCGTCAGCAGGTTTTCCATGACGGTCAGGCGTTCGACCAGGTTGTATTCCTGGAACACCATGCCGATGCGCCGGCGCGCGCGGCGCAGCGACGCGCCACGCACGCGGGCCAGGTCCACGGACCCTTCCTTGGATTGCAGCACGATCTCGCCCTGCGTGGGTTCGATCAGCCGGTTGATGCAACGCAGAAGCGTGCTTTTGCCGGTGCCGGAAGGTCCGATGATGGCGGTCAGCCCCTGGCCGGCGATCTCAAGATCGATGCCATTGAGAACCGGCCGGCCGGCCCGGTATTCCTTGACCAGGCCGGAGATGCGTAGCGACGTCGTCATGCTGGATTACTTCTTGCTCTTGGCGGATTCGCGGTCATAGGCGGCGCGGTTGAAGCTTTCGCCGCCCGATTCAGCCACTTGGCGGACGATGGCCCAGTCCTTCTGGTAGGTCACCGGATAGAAGCGGTCGGCGCCATCGAAGGCCTTCGACATTTCCGCTGGGAAGCGGTAGTCGTAGAAGCACTTGAGCATCTGGTCGCGGAACTTCGGTTCCAGGTCATGTGCGTACGCGAAGGACGACGTGGGGAATTTCTCGCTCTTGTAGATCACGCGGAAGTCAGCTTCCTTGACCTGGCCGCGTTCAACCATGCGCTTGAACACGTCCGAGGCGACGGCGGCGGCGTCATAGTCGCCGGAGTTCACGCCCATGACGGACTGGTCGTGCTTGCCCGAGAAGACCACCTTGTAGTCCTTGTCCGGCGTCAGGCCTTCCTTGGGGAACAGCGCCACCGGCGCCATGTGGCCCGAGTTGGACGAGGGGGCGGTATGCGCCAGCTTCTTGCCCTTCAGGTCGGTCAGCTTTTGGTAGGGGCTGTCTTTCTTGACGATGACGATCAGGTTGTAGCCCTGGAAGCCGTCGGCGTAGCCCTTGACGGCGAACGGCACGGCGCCGGCGATGTTCACGGCGAACGCAGTCGGGCCGGTCGAGAAACCGCCCACGTGCAGGCGGCCCGAGCGCATGGCTTCGATTTCCGCGGCGTTGCTTTGCACCTGATAGAACACCACGCGCTTGCCCGTGCATTCGGACAGGTGCTTGGTGAAGGGCTTGAAGATGTCTTCGTAGACCGCCGGATCTTCCACCGGGGTGTAGGTGAACACCAGGGTGGATGGCGTCTTCAGCTTGGATGCATCGGTGGGCGTATCGGCCACCAGGTCCTTATTGTTGTCGCAATACATCTGGTCCAGGTCACCCCGGTTGGTGCAGGTATCGGCGGCCTGGGCGGCGGAACCGCCAACGGCGAATGCGGCCAGGGCGGCCGCTTGCAATAGACGCATTGCGTGCATGGTGTGTCTCCTCTTATGGGATGAATTTGAATATTTGCTGAATTCAAACACATAAGAGGGGACGGGCACACTTGGGAAAGTCCCTGCCTTTCTTTTCGACTTTTGTTCGTATTGTTCGTTTTATGTTCGTTTGTTTGCGAACAACCGAACAAGATCGAATCAGCCCCGGTAGCCCAGCTTGCGCGAGATTTCTTGCGCGCAAGCCAGCAGCGGACGCGCGATCGCGCCGTCCCAGGACACGTCGAACAAGCCCGTGGGGCCCAGGCTGGTCAACCCCAGGACAATATTGCCGGTGTTGTCGAACACGGGTACCGACAAGGCGTCCACGCCAGGCAGCGGGTTGCCCAGCGCGCGGGCCATGCCGTGCACCCGAATATCGGCCAATTGGGCTTCGATATTGGCGCGCGACGCCTTGCGCGGGGGAGGCACGCTGGCGATGACTGCCGTGTCGCCTTCTTCGCGGGCGATGTAGTGCTCACTGACCTTGGGCGGCAGCCAGGCCGCGAACACCAGGCCGGTGGCCGTGTGCAGCATGGACATCACCGTGCCCTTGCGCATGTTCACGTGCACCGGGTAGCTGGCTTCGGTCATGTGGATCATGGTGGGGCCATGCGAGCCCAGCACGGCGATGCCCAGCGTGTGGCCGATCTCGGATTGCAGCTTGGCGATCTCGGGCATGGCGATGCGCACCGGGTCGAGCCGTTGCAGGCTGACCAGCCCCATTTGCAGGGCAAAGGGGCCTAATTCGTACTGGCCGGTGATGGTGTCTTGTTGCACCAGGCCGACGCGGATGAAGCTGACCAGGTAGGGGTGCGCCTTGGCCGAGGTCATGCCGGCGCCCGCGGCCAGGTCACGCAGGGTCAGGGGCTTGGCGGCGTCGACCAGGGCGGCCAGCAGCGGCACGCCCACTTCGATGGACTGGATGCTGCGGCGGCCGTCATTGGCGGCGGGGGCGGGAGTCTTGGTGGTGGCCACGGTGTGCGGACCTCAGGCCGGTTGCGGGTGGGATGGCTGCGCAGCCTTGCGGGCCGCCAGCAGCCGGTCGGCCATTTCGACGAAACCCGCGCCGCCGTGGAAGGCCGCGACAAAGGCCGGGCGGTGCGTCAGGCGATGCAACAGGGCTTGGATGTTGGCGACGCCGACCGAGATCGGGAAGTAGGCGAACATCGGCTCGTCATTGGGCGAATCGCCAATGAACAGGGTGCTGTCCAGGGCGCCCGCCACGTCCGCGCCGAATTCGCGCTGGAACATGGTGCGGGTCATGGTCAGTTTGTCGTAGTCGCCAAACCAGCCGTTGACGTGGATCGAGCTGACCTTGGCCTGGGCGCCAGCGTCGTGGAAGATCTGGACGATCTTGCTGACGGCCGAATCGGGCAGGGCGGGCACGTCTTCGCAGAAATCGATGGCCAGGTCGGCCACGCGGTAGTCCTGGTCGCTGGCGACGGCCGAACCTGGCACTTCGGCCAGCACGCGGTCGCGGATGGCATCCAGTTGCTTGCGGCTGGCCTGGCGCGAAGCGGCGTCCGTCCAGTAGTGCGTGGTCATGCGGCGGGCCTGGCGGTCGTAGGCGTAGTAGAACGCGCCGTTTTCTCCCACCACGGCACGCACGGGCCACATGCGGGCGATATGGTCGCACCAGCCGGCGGGGCGGCCGGTGATGGGGACCACCTGCACGCCAGCCTGTTCCAGGCGCTCCAGCGCGGCATAGGCGTCGGCGGGCAGGCGGCCATCGGTGGTCAGCGTGTCGTCAATATCGGTCAGAACGACGCGAACCGCCGCCGCAACGGTCAAAGGCATGGCCGCAAGGGCTTGCATGGGGTTTTTCCTCGTTTTTTGCTGCCGGGCTGTCCCAAGGCAAAAGGCGCCCCTTTTTGGGGGCGGCAAGCCGAAGGCGCAGCGTGTGGGCGTAATTTCTTAGGGGCGATCTCCGGGCGAAAGTTTAACCGGATGCCCCCGCCGCAAGCCGTTCTGGCGGCCCGATAGGGGTTCTGGCGCCAGGGGCGGTAAAATTCGGGCTTTCCCGCCTGGTTTGCGTGCCTGCCATGTCCGTTCAGTTGTCCTCTTTGCCCGGCTCCGAGCCGGAATCCTTCGGCATCGCTTCGGTTGCCGAGATCATCGCTGAGCTTCGCGCCGGCCGTATCGTCATCCTGGTTGACGAAGAAGACCGTGAAAACGAGGGCGATCTCGTCATGGCCGCTGAGTTCGTCACGCCTGAAGCCATCAACTTCATGGTGACGCACGGCCGCGGCCTGGTTTGCCTGACCCTGACCGAAGACCGTTGCCGCCAGTTGGACCTGCCCTTGATGGCGGCCCGCAACGGCACGCGCTACGGCACCAACTTCACGCAGTCCATTGAAGCTGCCGTCGGCGTGGAAACCGGCATTTCGGCCGCCGACCGCGCCCGCACCATCCAGGTGGCGGTGGCGCGCGACGCCAAACCGTCGGATTTGGTTCAGCCCGGCCATATCTTCCCCGTGCGCGCGGTGCCCGGCGGCGTGCTGGTGCGCGCCGGCCACACTGAAGCCGGCTGCGACCTGACCGCGATGGCCGGCCTGACGCCCGCCGCGGTGATTTGCGAAATTCTCAAGCCGGACGGCACCATGGCCCGCTTGCCGGACCTGGTGGACTTCGCCCGCCAGCACAATCTGAAGATCGGCACCATCGCCGACCTGATCCAATACCGCAGCGAACACGAATCCATCGTCAAGCGCGTGGGCAAGCGCCCCATGCAGACGGCCTGGGGCACCTTCGAGGCCGTGGCCTACGAAGACGCCGCCACCGGCTCCGCCCATTTGGCGCTGGTGCATGGTAACGTGAGCCCCGACGTCGAAACGCTGGTGCGCGTGCACGAGCCGGCCTCCGTGCTGGACGTACTGGATACCGGCGCCAGCCCGCATAGCTGGGGCGTGGCGCAAGCCTTGCAGGCCATTGCGGCTGCTCCAGCAGGGGTCCTGGTGTTGATGAATTGCCAATCGTCCACCGAGCACTTGTTTGGCCAGATTGCCGGCTGGAATGACCCGAAGGCCCAAGCCAACGCGGCCGCCAGCACTGACCGTTTCGGCCTGCGCACCTACGGCATTGGCGCCCAGATTCTGCGCGACCTGAATGTGGGCCAGATGAAGCTGCTGGCCCGGCCGCGCAAGATGCCCAGCATGGCGGGCTTCTCGCTCACCATTACGGGTTACGATTGCGACCCGCTGAATACTCCCGCAACACACTGAAGGCCGACTCATGAACCCTTACATCCTTACCCCCGACCTGAACGGCGAAGGGCTGCACATCGGCATCGTACGCGCCCGCTTCAATGAAGAAATCGGCCAGGCCGAACTCGAAGCGTGCCTGAAGGAACTGGCCGAATTGGGCGTGGACGAACGCGACGTGATGGTCGCCACCGTTCCCGGCGCCCTGGAACTGGGCGTGGCCCTGTCCCATATGGCCGAAACGTTTGAATTCGACGCCCTGATCGCTCTGGGCGCCGTCATCCGTGGCGAGACCTATCACTTTGAAGTGGTCAGCAATGAAATGGCCATGGCAATCACCCGTATCTCCCTGGAAACCGGCATTCCCGTTGCAAACGGCGTGCTGACCGTCGACACCGACGAGCAGGCGCAAGCCCGCGCCGCCGGCAAGGGTCGCGATTGCGCTCAGGTGGCCGTTGAAATGGCCAATCTGGTGGCAGCGCTGGAACCCGAGGAAGAAGACGAAGACGACGAAGAAGACGACGAGGACGAAGATTTTGACGACGAAGAAGACGACGACAAGCGCTGATAGCGCGGCGCAAGCCCGCGCCAACGCGCGCAGCGCCCGCCGCCGTGCACGCGAATTCGCGCTGCAAGGCGTGTATGCGTGGCTGCTGCGCGGTGGCGAAGGCACGCAAGACGCCGGCGAGATCGATGCTCACCTGCGCGACACCGAGGATTTTTCCGAGGCCGACGCGCAGTGGTTCAAGACCTTGCTGCACGGTGTTCTGCGCGAAGCGCCCGCGCTGCGCGAGCGTTTCACGCCCTACGTCGACCGCCCGCTGGCCGAGCTGTCGCCCGTTGAGCATGGCATCCTGCTGATCGGTAGCTTTGAACTGATTCATCATGTCGAAGTGCCGTACAAGGTTGCCATCAACGAAGCGGTCGAGCTGGCCAAGTCGTTTGGCGGCACCGATGGCTTCAAGTTCGTCAACGGTGTGCTCGACAAGCTGGCTGCCGACGTGCGTGCGAACGAGGTTCAGGCCGCGGCGCAGCAACGGCGCTAATCCGCGCTTGCCGGACTCCGAAGGGGTCAGGCGCATGCCGCCCTGCACGCATCCTCACCGATGCGGCAGGCGTGGTCTGCGCCTGACCCCTTCGGCTTGTTTCATCGCCGGTTTTCAGACCGGCTTCTCGGAGTTGCCGTGGCGTCCGAATTCGATCTGATCGCGCGCTATTTCACCCGCGCCGCGCCGGCAGGCCTGCTGGGCGTGGGGGACGATTGCGCCCTGTTTCCCGTGCCGCCTGGCGAACAGGTCGCCACCAGCACGGACTTGCTGCTGGAAGGCCGGCATTTCTTTTCCGACGTGGATCCCCGCGCCTTGGGCCACAAGGCCCTGGCCGTGAACCTGTCTGACCTGGCGGCCATGGGCGCGCGGCCCATCGGCTGCGTTCTGGGCTTGGCCTTGCCACGCCTGGACGAACCGTGGTTGGCCGCGTTCGCGGACGGTTTTCACGCGCTGGCCGATGCCCATGGCTGCCCGTTGATCGGTGGCGACACCACGCGCAGCGCGCACGACCTGGCGATCAGCGTCACCGTGTTCGGCGCCGTGCCGGCCGGTCAGGCGCTGCGTCGTGACGGCGCGCAGGCGGGTGACGACATCTGGGTATCGGGGGAGTTGGGCGCGGCCGACGTCGCGTACCGCTTGCTGGACGGCCAGTACCCGGCTGACCCGGCCTTACTGGCCGCCACCCGTGGCGCGCTGGAATGGCCGCAGCCGCAGGTGGCACTAGGCTTGGCGCTGCGCGGCATCGCGCATGCCGCCATCGACTTATCGGATGGCTTGTTGCAGGACCTGGGCCACATCCTGGCCGCCAGCCGCGTGGGGGCTTGCCTGGAATACACGCGCATGCCGGTGGCCGCTGCCCTGGCCTCCCTGGATGACGCGCTGTTGCGCCGGGCGGTGCTGGGCGGTGGCGATGTCTATCAGTTGTGCTTTGCCGCGCCCGCCGCCAAGCGCGATGCGGTGGACGCCGCCGCGCGTGCGGCTGGCGCCCGCGTGACCCGCATCGGCCAGGTGCGGGCGCAGGCAGGCCTGTCCGTGTTGGATGGGCAGGGCCAGCCGATGGCTGCGCTGCCAGCCGGTTTTGATCACTTCCCCGCGGCCTGATCCGCTGCTTCGTCCTTTACTCAACGGCTCAGGAACGCCATGCCTCCCACCGACAAGTCATCCCCTTCCATGCGTGAGCGCTCGCGGGCGGTCTATCCAACGCTGTCCTGGGTGTGCCGCGATCCGGGCCGGCTGATCGCCTTCGGCCTGGGCAGCGGCCTGGTCCGGCCCGCATCCGGCACCTGGGGTACCTTGCTGGCCTGGGGGATCTGGGTGGCAGCGGCGCCAGCGGCCTCCGACATGGCGATTGGCGTGTTCCTGGCGCTGGCGTTCCTGTACGGCTGCTGGGCCTGCGATCGCGTTGGCCGTGAACTTGGGCAGCCGGATCATGTCGGAATGGTCTGGGACGAGATGGTGGCGTTCTGGCTGGTGCTTTGGTTGACGCCCGCAGGCTGGTTGTCTCAGTTGCTGGCGTTCGGACTGTTCCGATTGTTCGACATCGTCAAGCCGCCTCCCATCAAGTTCTTCGACGCCCATATCAAGGGCGGCTTCGGGGTAATGTGGGACGATATCGTGGCGGCCGGCTATGCCTTGCTAGTGATGGCGCTGGTCGCACGCACAGGAGTCTTGGGATGAACGAGCAACAAGAAGCGGGTGCGCGGGCCAATCTGCCGGCTGCGGGGCTGGCCGAGGCAACCAGTTTGGGCCTGGCCGAACGGCTGGGCGATGCCATGCGGCGTCATGGGTGGATGCTGGGCACCGCGGAATCCTGCACGGGAGGCCTGCTGGCTGGCGCCATGACGTCGGTGGCGGGTTCCAGCGAATGGTTCGAGCGGGGGTTCGTCACCTACAGCAACGAGGCCAAGGTGGCCGAGCTGGACGTATCCCCCGACGCGCTGCATCACTTTGGCGCGGTCAGCGAACCGGTCGCGCTGGAAATGGCCAACGGCGTGCTGCTGGCATCTTCCGCCGCGCATGTGGGCGTTTCCACCACCGGCATCGCCGGGCCGGGCGGCGCCACGCCGGGCAAGCCGGTAGGCATGGTGTGCTTTGGTTTTGCGATGCGCGTGGGCGACGGTATTACCAGCCGCGCCGTGACGCATGTGTTCCCCGGCGACCGGGCGCAAGTGCGCCAGGCCGCGGTGGAGTATGCGTTACGGGGACTGTTGGAATTCCTGGGAGCGCCGGTCAACCGTCGCTAGAGCAGGCGTGGCCCCCACGCCTGCGCCAGAGGTTCAGCGTACGGCGTTGATCGCGTCGCGCAGGCCCATGGCCGCGCGGCCAGCGGCCTCGCGCCAATCGTCGCCGCCGCTGGCGTAGATGATGGCGCGCGAGGAATTGATCATCATGCCGCTGCGGGCGGCGTTCGCGCCAGCGTTCACGGTGGCGGTGATGTCGCCGCCCTGGGCGCCGATGCCCGGCACCAGCAGGGGCAGGGCATCGCCGATGCGCTGACGGACGGCGGCCAGTTCGTTCGGGAACGTGGCGCCCACCACCAGGCCGCATTGGCCGTTGGCATTCCATTTGTCGGCCACCAGACCTGCGACGTGCAGGTACAGCGGTTCGCCGTTATCCATCTTCAGGAATTGCAGATCCGACCCGCCGGGGTTGGACGTGCGGCACAGCACGATCACGCCTCGGTCGCGCCAGGCCAGATAGGGTTCAACCGAATCCAGGCCCATGTACGGGCTGACGGTCAGCGCATGCGCCTGATAGCGCTCGTAGGCTTCACGGGCGTAGTTCTCGGCGGTGGAGCCGATGTCACCGCGCTTGGCGTCCAGCACGATGGGCAGGTCAGGATGGTGGTCGCGGATGTGCTGGCACAGCGCTTCCAATTGGTCTTCGGCGCGGTGCGCGGCAAAGTACGCGATCTGCGGCTTGAAGCTGCACGCATACGGCGCGGTGGCGTCGACGATATCGCGGCAGAACTGGAAGATGGCGTCCGGCTTGTCCTGCAATTCGCGCGGAAAGCGTTGGGGGTCGGGATCCAGCCCAACTTGCAGGAGCGAGTTGCTGGTGGTCCAGGCGTGTTCGAGTTTTTGCAGGAAATTCATGGGGAGTTCAGTGCAGTTTGACCCGGGGGCGCGTGCGCCGCATCAGCAGGCGGGCCAGGGCAAGGGAGGCGGTGCGAGAGATGCCCAGCACCGCTTTGTGGTGCATCAGGTGCAGGCTCATGTACATCAAGCGCGCCAGTGTACCGCTTACGAACAGTCCTCGTCCGGCCAGCTTGCCCATCAGGCTGCCAACGCCGGCGTCCTGGCCCAGCGACACCAGCGACCCGTGGTCTTGATAGACGTAGGGGCCGGCGGGTTCGGCCGAACCACGCAGGCGCGCGGTGAGCTTCTTGGTCAGGTAATCGGCCTGCTGGTGCGCGGCCTGGGCCCGGGCGGGCACGGTGCGGCCGTCGCGCCAGGGCACCGAGCAGCAATCGCCCAGCGCCAGGATGTGGGGGTCCGCCGTTTCCAGCCGTTCGTTCACTTCCAGCTGGCCCAGCTTGTTCAGCGGCAGGTCCAGGTCGGCCAGCAGGGCGGGGCCCTTGATGCCGGCGGCCCACATGCACAGCTGGGCGGGGAATTCGCGGCCGTCGGCGGTCTTGACGCTGTTGCCCGTCACTTCCGATACGCGGCAGGACGTTTCCACGCCGATGCCCAATTCGGTCAGCCGGTTGGTGGCGGCTTCAGAGATTTTCTCGGGCAGGGCGGACAGGATGCGCGGAGCGCCTTCGACAAGCGTGATGGCCAGGTCGCGTTCGGCGCGGAAGTTCGGCAGGCCGTAGGCGCTGACCACGTGGCTGGCTTCCGTCAATTCAACGGCCAGTTCGACGCCGGTGGCGCCACCGCCCACGATGACCAGGTCCAGCCGGGCCGACGGGTTGCGCACTTTGGCCAAGTCCACCTGCGCCATGGCCTTCAGCATGGTCAGGCGGAACTGTTCGGCGTTTTCAGTGGTGTCCAGCGTGACGGCGTGTTCGGCCGCGCCGGGCGTATTGAAGAAATTGGAGGTGCTGCCCAGGGCCAGCACCAGCGTGTCGTAGGCCAGATCGCGGCGGGGCAGGACTTCCTGGCCCTGCGTGTCGTTGACGGCATCAACGACGATCTGGCGGCGTTCACGATCCACGCTCAGCAAGCGGCCCTGCGCGAACGAAAATCCGTTCATGTGGGCCAGCATCAAGTAGGACAAGCCTTCCTGGTGAATGTCGAGCGTGCCTGCGGCCGCTTCGTGCAGCGAGGGCTTCCAGATATGGAAAGGGCGGCTGTCGACCAGGGTGATGAGTTGCCGGCCATGGATCCGGCCCAGCTTGGCGGCCAATTCCAGGCCGCCGGCACCGCCGCCGACGATGACGATGCGCTGAGAGGGGGCTGACGTCGAGTTAGGCATCATGGCTCTCAGTATAAAGACTGGTGTGTCCTAGCGGGGAATCACCGGTGTCAATGCATGACGAAGCGGCTGATGGCCACCCCGATCCAGACGGCGCCAGCGAAGATCAGCAATAGCATGACCGCTGCGCTGCCCAAGTCCTTGGCACGCCCCAATAGTGGGTGGCGTTCGACGGACAGCGCATCGGCCAGCGCCTCGATGGCGGAATTCAACAATTCCGCCGCCAGCACCATGATCACGGTGCCCACCAGGAAAAAGACCTCGACCGTGGTCCGGCCCAGGAAGAAAGCCGCCGGGATCATCAGGACGGCCAGTGCCAGCTCCTGGCGAAACGCCGCTTCGTATTTGACGGCCGCTTTCAGCCCCTGCCAGGAATAGCGCAGCGCATTCAGGATGCGGCGCGCGCCGCCGGTGCTTTTGAAGGGTGAGTGTTGCGGATCGTAGGTCATGGAAGCGAAAGAGAGCCGGGTGTGGCGGCTTTTTAACAGATATGGGTTGCGCGCGTGATGCGGCGTAGGGCTATGGGCAAACCCTAATTGTGACCTGACGAGCGCAGGCGCAGGATTCTGGTCAATTGGTAAGGCCACTTTACCTTTTTATCTTTCCTCACCTCGTCACCATGCCGATCCAGACCATCGAGCCGCGCCGCTTGTATCGCCAGATCGCCGACCAGCTGCGGTTGCTGATCGAAGCTGGGGAATTTCCGGTTGGCGCCCGCCTGCCGCCCGAGCGCGACCTGGCGCTGAAGCTGGGTGTGTCGCGTCCGTCGGTGCGTGAAGCGCTGATTGCGCTGGAGGTCGAGGGATGGGTGGAAGTGCGCATGGGGTCGGGGGTGTACGTCCAAAGCCTGACCGGTGCGCCGCGCGCCAGCCTGACTGCCGAAAGCCCCCTTGAAACCATTCGCGCCCGCTGGACGATCGAAGGTGAGCTTGCCGCTCAGGCGGCCCGCAACCCCGTGCCCGCGCTGGTCGACGGGCTGCTGGAGGCGGTAAGCGCGATGGAAGGCGAAGCCCTGGCGGGCAGCGTCCCCATCCGTGGCGACAGGCTGTTCCACCTGCGCGTGGCCGAAATGGCCAGCAATGCCGTGCTGGTGCGCGTGGTGGGCGAATTGTTCGACGAACGCCATAACCCCTTGTCCGTGAAGCTGGGCGATTACTTCGAGAATCCCGGCAGCTGGGCCGCCGCCATCACCGAGCACCGCCGCGTCATCGACGCCATCGCGGCGGGGGATGAAACCGCCGCGCGCGCCGCTATGCATCACCATCTTTCCTGCTCGTTCGACCGCTTGACGGCCACTTGGCCGGGAGCCGTCGACGCGATGCGTGCCGATAGCAAAGAACCGGCGACGTCCTGACGCCGTCCGGGGAACCGTAGTCGCAGTACGAAGGTGCAACCTGTATGTGAAATCCCGATGTGAAACATAAAGCGAGCCGGCTCAAAACACCATTCGCCGCGCCCGCTACCTCAGAGAGAGGAGACAACATGAATCGAGGCAACGCTATCAAAGTGCTGTTTGCCGCCGTCGCGCTGGCCGTCAGTGGCAGCGCGCTGGCGCAAACCAAGCTGAAATGGGCGCATGTGTACGAGACCTCCGAACCCTTCCATACCTCGTCGGTGTGGGCGGCTCAGGAAATCGAGAAACGCACGAACGGCCGCTATCACATCGATGTCTATCCCGCCTCTCAGCTGGGCAAGGAAAACGACATCAACCAGGGGCTGACCCTGGGCACGGTGGACATGATCATTTCCGGGTCCAGCTTTGCCGCCAAGAGCTTTCCCCGCATCGGCGTCACGTACTACCCCTACATCTTCCGCAATCCCGAGCACCTGATCGCCTATACCAAGAGCGACATCTACAAGGAGCTGACGCGCGGTTACGACGAGAAAAGCGGTAATCACATCGTCGCGACCACCTATTACGGGACCCGCCAAACGACGTCCAACCGCGCGTTCACCAAGTGCTCGGAAATGAAGGGCATGAAGATCCGCGTGCCGGACGTGGCCGCCTACCTGGCGATGCCGCGCGCCTGTGGCGCCAACACCGCGCCCATCGCGTTTGCCGAGGTCTATCTGGCCTTGCAGAATGGCACCGTGGAAGCGCAAGAGAACCCGCTGACCACCATCGAAGCGAAGAAGTTCTACGAAGTGCAGAAGAACATCATTCTGACGGGGCACATCGTTGATCACTTGAACACGGTGATCTCGGGCAAGCTGTGGAAGAGCCTGTCGGACGACGACAAGAAGATCTTCTCCGAGGTGGCGCAGCAGGCGGCCGAAAAGGCGTCGGCCGAAGTGGCCGACAGCGAGAAAAAGATGGTCGAGGTGTTCAAGAAGCGTGGCTTGAACGTGGCGGAAGTCAATGTCGACGATTTCCGCAAGACCGTGCTGGAGAAGGTGCCGTTTGAGCAATACGGCTATCAGAAATCGGATTGGGAAAAGATCCAGGCGGTGAAGTAAGCCGCAGGCGGGCCGTTGCGGCCCGCCATCCTTGACCCGACATTCGACCAGGGGAAATCCCATGCACATCCACGCGAAGGCCGCGCCGCTGGCGGCCGCCAGCCACCCTCCAAACCATCCCCTGCCGCCGGCGGGTCCGCATCAGGCATCCGTCGACGAGATCGTCCATAGCTTTGAAGAGGCCGATCAGCATGAGGTCAGCCTGGCGGGCTACCAGCCCGAAGACTGGATCTGCCTGGCCATCTTCTGGACGATGGCGATGTTGGTCTTCTTGCAGTTCTTTTCCCGCTATGTACTGAACGATTCCTATGCCTGGACCGAAGAGCTGGCGGTGTACTGCCTGATCGGCGTGGTGTTCCTGGGCGCCGCGATGTGCGTGCGTGCCTGTCGCCATATCCAGGTGGATTTCCTGTATCGCTATCTGCCCAAACCGGTGGGCCGCGTGCTGTCCACGGTGATCGACATCCTGCGCACGGCCTTCTTTGGCTATGCCGTGTGGCTGACTTACCGCTACATCGTGTTGGTGGGCGATGAACCCATGACGACGCTGTTCTGGAACAAGTCCTATGTGTATTGGGTTGCCCTGGCGGGTTTCGTGATGATGTTTCTGAGGTCGCTGCAAGTGTCCGTGCAGAACTGGCGGCAAGGCTATTCGATCCTGGAAAACCCCGCGGCCTACGAGTCGCTGGACTGAGATCGCCGAATAGATTCGCAGCACCCAACTCCCTACGAATCCGCAGTGCCTTTCCAGGAGCAAGACATGGGCACACTGATTGGAACCTTTTTGCTGTTGATGATCCTGGGCCTGCCGGTGGCGGTGTCCATGGCGGGCGCTTCCTTGCTGTTCGTGTTGATCTCGGGCAGCGTGCCGGACGTGGTGGTGGCGCAGCGCATGATCGCGGGCGTCGAGTCGTTTCCGTTGCTGGCCGTGCCGTTCTTCATCCTGGCGGGCAACCTGATGAACATCGCCGGCATCACGGGCCGCATCTACAACTTCGCGGTGGCGCTGGTGGGCTGGATGCGCGGCGGACTCGGCCAGGTGAACATCATTGGTTCGGTGGTGTTTGCCGGCATGTCGGGCACGGCGATTGCCGACGCTGCCGGGTTGGGCACGATCGAAATCAAGGCCATGAAGGATCACGGCTACGAGACCGAATTCGCGGTGGGGGTCACCGCGGCCTCGGCCACCTTGGGGCCGATCATCCCGCCGTCATTGCCGTTCGTGATCTACGGCATGATGGCCAACGTGTCGATCGGCTCGTTGTTCCTGGCGGGCCTGCTGCCGGGCGCCGTGCTGACGATATTGATGATGCTGACCGTGGCCTACTACGCCCGCCGCAACAACTGGGGCGGCGACGTGGCGTTCAACTGGAAGCGGCTGGGCGGAGCGGGCCTGGAAGTGTTGGTCGTGCTGTCCTTTCCCGCGTCCATCTGGTTGATGACGCTGGCCGGCGTGTCGCCCAACGTCGCCACCGGCATTGCATTCGTGGCCTTGCTTGCACTGGATTGGCGCTTCAATTTTTCCGCCGTCATGGCGTTGATGGCGCCGGTGATTCTGATCGGCGGCATGACGCTGGGCTGGTTCACGCCCACCGAAGCCGCCGTGGCGGCGGTGATCTGGGCGTTGTTCCTGGGTCTGGTGCGCTACCGCTCGATGACGTTGAAGACCTTGGCCAAGGCCTCTTTCGACACCATCGAGACCACGGCATCGGTGCTGTTCATCGTGACGGCGGCCTCGGTCTTCGCGTGGTTGCTGACCACCACGCAGGCCGCACAAACGCTGACCGACGCCATCCTGAGCGTGACGCAGAACAAGTGGGTGTTCCTGCTGATGGCCAACGTGTTGATCCTGATCGTGGGGTGCTTCATCGACACCATTGCCGCCATCACCATCCTGGTGCCGATTCTGTTGCCCATCGTGCTGAAGCTGGGCATCGATCCGATCCACTTCGGCCTGATCATGACCCTGAACCTGATGATCGGCCTGCTGCATCCACCGATGGGGATGGTGCTGTTCGTGCTGGCCCGCGTGGCACGGCTGTCGGTCGAACGCACCACGATGGCCATTCTTCCTTGGCTGGTGCCGCTGTTCGTGGCGCTGATCGCCATTACCTACATTCCTCAGATCACGCTTTGGCTGCCCACCGCCATGGGCATGGCCGGCAAATAACAGGAGCACCTCCATGTCTGGAAGATTGCAAGGCAAGACCGCCATCGTGACTGCCGCCGGGCAGGGCATCGGCCGCGCCGTGGCCGAGGCCTTTGCGCGGGAAGGCGCCGACGTGTTGGCCGTGGACATCAACGCGGCGGCGCTGCAAGCGCTGTCCGGCTGCCGCACCCAGGTGCTGGACGTGACGGATGGCCGCGCCATCCTTGGGCTGGCGGAAAGCGCGGGTCCGATCGATGTGCTGTTCAACGGCGCGGGCTTCGTGCATGCCGGCACCATCCTGGATTGCGATGAAGACGCCTGGGACTTTTCCTTCAACCTGAATGTGCGCTCCATGTACCGTCTGATCCGCGCCTGCCTGCCCGGCATGCTGGCGCGCGGGTCGGGGTCCATCGTCAACATGGCGTCGGTGGCGGGCAGCATCAAGGGGGCGCCGAACCGTTGCGCCTATGGGGCGACCAAGGCCGCCGTCATCGGGCTGACCAAGGCCGTGGCGGCCGACTTCGTGTCGCAGGGCATACGCTGCAACGCCATCTGCCCGGGCACGGTGGAGTCGCCGTCGTTGCGTCAGCGCATCGAAGCGCAGGCGCAGGCCAGCGGCCAGTCCATCGCGGCGGTGGAGGCCGCGTTCACGGCACGCCAGCCGATGGGCCGTATCGGCCGCACCACTGAAATCGCCGCGCTGGCGGTGTATCTTGCCAGCGATGAATCCGCCTTTACCACCGGCACCGCCCAAGTGATCGACGGCGGCTGGTCGAACTGAACGTTCAACGTTTTTCCAAAGGAATCTGCTATGAAATTGATGCGCTATGGCGCCAAGGGCGCCGAGAAGCCCGGTCTGATCGACGCGCAAGGCAAGGTACGTGATCTGTCTGGCGTCGTGCCCGACATCACCGCGCAAACGCTGACCAGCGCCCGGTTGGCCGAGCTGCGCGCGCTGGATCCTTCCACGCTGCCGCTTGTGTCGAATCCGGGCCGCGTGGCCCCGCCCTGGACCGGCATGGGCAAGTTCATCTGCATCGGTTTGAACTATGCCGACCACGCCGCCGAATCCGGCTTGCCGGTGCCGGCCGAACCGGTCATCTTCATGAAGCCCACGTCCGCCGTCGTGGGGCCGAACGACCCCGTCGTGCTGCCGCAGGATTCCATCAAGACCGATTGGGAGGTCGAGCTTGGCGTGGTGATCGGTGAAAAAGCGCGCTATGTCAGCGAGGCCGACGCGATGCAGCACGTGGCAGGCTATTGCGTCGTGAACGATGTGTCCGAACGCGAATACCAGATTGAGCGCGGCGGTACCTGGGACAAGGGCAAGGGCTGCGACACCTTCGGTCCCATCGGTCCCTGGCTGGCCACGGTGGACGAAATTCCCAATCCGCAAGACCTGGAGATGTGGCTGGAAGTGAACGGCAAGCGCTACCAGAACGGCAGCACGCGCACCATGGTGTTCGGCGTGGCGCAACTGGTGGCCTACGTCAGCCGCTTCATGACCCTGTATCCGGGCGACCTGATCACCACCGGCACGCCGCCGGGCGTGGGCATGGGCCAGAAGCCGTCGCCGGTCTATCTGAAGGCGGGCGACGAGATCAAGCTGGGCATTGCCGGCCTGGGTGAACAACGCCAGCGGGTTCATGCCTGGGATCCGGCATTGATCGACGGATGAGCTTCGTCTGAATCCGCACCCCTTACTTTCCGGAGTCCTCATGGCCCAGAACGACACGACAGTGATACGCATCCATCCGGCGGACAACGTGGTGATCGCCCGGCGACAGCTGGTCAGCGGTACGCGACTGGAAAGCGAAGGGGTGACGGTGCAGGGCCTGGTGCCGCCCGGCCACAAGGTGGCCGTCCAAGCCATTGCGGCGGGCCAGCCGGTACGCCGCTACAACCAGATCATCGGCGTGGCGCGGCAGGACATCGCGCCCGGGCAGCACGTGCATACGCAGAATCTGGAATTCTCGGATTTCGAACGCGACTATGCGGTGGGGCAGGGCGCGCACGCCACGGACTACGTGACGCCAGCGGCCACTTTCGACGGCATCGTGCGCGGGGACGGCCGCATCGCTACCCGCAACTACATCGGCATCCTGACCAGTGTGAACTGTTCGGCCACGGTGGCACGCGCCATCGCGGACCATTTCAGGCGCGATATCCATCCGGATGCGCTGGCCGCCTGTCCGAACGTGGATGGCGTGGTGGCGCTGACTCACGGCGCGGGCTGTGCCACCGGCAGCGAAGGCGAGCCGCTGCGGGTGTTGCGGCGCACGCTGGGCGGCTACGCGCGGCATGCCAATTTTGGCGGGTTGATGATGGTGGGGCTGGGCTGTGAAACGAATCAGATCGGCGGCCTGATGGAACAGGAAGGCTTGCGTGAAAGCGGCCTGCTGCACACCTTCAACATCCAGGACACGGGCGGCACCCGCAAGACGGTGGCGCGCGGGATTGAACTGGTGGAGCGAATGCTGGAGCAGGCCAATCAGGTGCGTCGCCAGCCGGTGCCCGCCAGCCATCTGACGGTCGGCCTGCAATGCGGCGGGTCCGATGGTTATTCGGGTATCAGCGCCAACCCGGCGCTGGGCGCGGCGGTGGATCTGCTGGTGCGGCACGGCGGTACCGCCATCCTCTCGGAAACGCCTGAAATCTACGGCGGTGAACACTTATTGACGCGCCGCGCGGAAACCCCCGCCGTGGCCGACAAGCTGTTGGCCAGGGTGCGCTGGTGGGAAGACTACTGCGCCCGCAACGATGCTGAAATGGACAACAACCCATCGGCCGGCAACAAGGCGGGCGGGCTGACGACCATCCTGGAAAAGTCGCTGGGAGCCATCGCAAAGAGCGGCACCACCAATCTGACCGACGTGTTTGAATACGCCGAGCCGGTCCGCGCGCGTGGCCTGGTTTTCATGGACACGCCGGGCTACGACCCCGTGTCTGCCACCGGGCAGGTGGCGGGTGGCGCCAACCTGATCTGCTTCACCACCGGCCGCGGGTCCGCCTACGGCTGTGCGCCCGCGCCGTCCTTGAAGCTGTCGACCAACACGGCGCTGTGGCAGCGTCAGTCGGACGATATCGACATCAACTGCGGCGACGTCGTGGATGGCGTGCAGAGCGTGGCGCAGATGGGTGAACGGATTTTCCAGCTAATGTTGCAGACCGCGTCGGGCCGCCGCACGCGCAGTGAAGAGCACGGTTACGGTCAGAACGAGTTTGTGCCATGGCAGCTGGGCGCGGTGATGTAGACGCATCTTGCGTGACACCGCGGACGTCCACGTTGCATTTGGTCACTGTGCCGATATCGAAGAAATCGTCGTCAGCGGATATCCTCGTTCGCGCGCCGACTGGCCGGTCATTCGACAGGTGCATGGCGCCTTACGCCATTGGTCAACCATGCTTGAACGTTTGAATACGGAGTCGTTGCCGCGCCTGCCCGCAGACGTGGAAAGACCCATTTACGACCGCAGCCGCCTGACGCCCGGCATCGTGCATCTGGGGCTGGGAGCCTTTCACCGCGCGCATCAGGCGGTGATGACGGACCTGGCAATGCAGGCCAGCGGTGACCTCAGTTGGGGCATTCTGGGCGTGTCGTTGCGCAGCTCCGCCACGCGCGATGCGCTTACGCCGCAAGACGGCCTGTACACATTGGCCTTGCGCGACGGCGGGCCAGATGGGCAGAGCCGCGAGCAATTGCGCGTCGTGGGTTCGGTACTGCGCGTGATGGTGGCGGAAGAAGATCCCAACGCGGTGCTGGAACGGATCGCTTATCCGCAAACCCGCATCGTCAGCCTGACCGTCACCGAAAAGGGCTACAGCCACGAACCCGCCACCGGCTACTTGCGCTGGGATGATCCGGACATCCTGCATGATCTGGAAAACCCGCACCGCCCGCGCAGCACGATCGGCATTCTGGTGTACGGACTGGCACTGCGGCGCGAACGCGGCCTGCCGCCCGTGACGCTTCTGTCATGCGACAACCTGCGTGGCAACGGCGATACCTTGCGCAGCCTGGTGCTGGCTTTCGCCTTGCGGGTGGATGTGTCGCTGACGAGTTGGATCGACACGCACTGCACCTTCCCGAATTCGATGGTTGACCGCATCGTGCCGGGCACCGATGACGAGGACCGGCAGCGTATCGCCGAGCGACTGGGCGTGGAAGATGCATGGCCCGTGGTCGGCGAACCCTATATGAACTGGGTCATCGAGGATAAATTCGCCGCGGGCCGGCCGGCCTGGGAGGCTCATGGCGGCGCCACCTTCGTGCACAACGCCGCGCCCTATGAGCGCTTGAAGCTGCGCATGGTGAACGGCCCGCATTCCACTTTTGCCTATCTGGGCGGCTTGCTGGGCTACCAGACGATCAGCCAGGCGGTGCAAACACCTGCCTTGCGCGATTTCGTCGACGCCATGATGCGAGAGGAGATCGCGCCCACGCTGAAAGGCATTCCGGATAGCGGGCTGGAGGAATACCGCCGCCGTTTCCTGGCGCGCATCGCGAACCCCGCGCTACCGCACCCGACCTCGCAAGTGGCGATGGATGGATCTCAAAAGGTCCCGCAACGCCTGCTGGACACGATACGCGACCGGCTGCGCACGGGCAGCGATATCCAGCGCCTGACGCTGGCGGTCGCGGCGTGGCTGCACTATCTGCGTGGCGAGGATGAGTCAGGCGGCCGCTACAAGATCCAGGATCCGATGGCGGCTCGGCTGGCCAAGCTGCTGGCGCGCGCCGAGGTCGCCGCCCGCGCTTCCGCGCCGTCGCAGGCCGCGCATCGCCGTGCGGTGGTGTTGTCGGGATTCAAACCGGTGTTTGGTGATTTGGGCAAAGCGTCCGAGTTTGTCTCGGCGCTGGCCGTGCATCTGGAAACCCTGCGCCAGCATGGCGTGTTGCACGCCGTGGAGGCCGCTACCTGAGGAGCGCTGCATGAACGCGGAATGTCGAGTGGATGCCGTCGAGTGGCAACGGTGGGGGCAAGACTGTCTGCGTGCCCAGGGCTTTACCGAGGAAGACGCGCGGTGCCTGGCGGACAGTCTGGCTCAGACCAGCCTGTGGGGCATTGATTCCCACGGCATCGCGCGCCTGCCGCACTACCTGAACCGCGTGGCGCACGGCTCCATCCTGGCCCGCCCCGCGATCCGGATCGATCGCACCGGCCCGGGCACGGCGCAAGTGCATGGTGGCCGAGGGCAAGGCATCGTGGTGGCGCATCGGGCCAACGCGCTGGCGATGGAACTGGCGCTGGAGGCCGGAATAGCTGCGGTGGGTGTCAGCAACTCATCGCATTGCGGGGCTATCGGCCTGTACAGCCGCGCGGCGGCCGCGCAGGGCTTGATCGGCATCGCATTCACGCATTCCGATTCGATCGCGGCGCCTTACGCCGGCCATCAACCATTCTTCGGCACCAATCCTATTTCCCTGGCGTTTCCGCGCGCGGGCGCCGAGCCCCTGTGCCTGGACATGGCCACCACGGCCATCCCCTGGAACCGCGTCATGAATGCCCGGCGCGATGGCGTGGCCTTGCCGCCGGGTGTGGCGCTGGACGCGCAAGGAAATGACTGCACGGAGGCCGATCAGGTTCGCGCGCTGCGCCCGTTGGGCGGCGACGGTTATGGCTACAAGGGCTATGGCCTGGCGATGATGATTGAACTGCTGTGCGGGCCGCTGAACGGCAATCCGTTCGGGCCGCATATCTCTCCCATGTACGACGCGCTGGAGCGCCCACGTGAACTGGGAGCCTTCTTCATCGTGATCGATCCCGCCCGGTTCGCAGGAGGCGCGGCACTGGCCGGCGTGGTGGCGGCAATGGCGATGGAGTTGGCCCAGGCGCCCGGCGCCCCGCGCATGCCGGGCGACCCGGAGGCCGCTGCCCAGGCTGAGCGTCGGCGGCAAGGCATCCCCGTGCCGTCGGCGCTGTGGGAGGACATGGCGGCCTGGAGCGTGCGTTTGGGCGTGGCGCCGCCCGCGCGCAGGCTTTAAACGCCCAGGTACTGCAACAACCGGGGCTCGTCGTCCAGGAAGGCCTGCGATGATCCGGTCCAGGCGACGCGCCCCTTTTCCACGATGGCGTGATGGTCCGCCGTGGCCAGCAGGGGTTCCAGGTTCTTGTCGATGCACAACACAGCCAATCCCGTCTGCTTCAAGGTATCCAGCGCGGACCAGATTTCCTCGCGCACTACCGGCGCCAGCCCCTCGGTGGCTTCGTCCAGGATCAACAGGCGCGGGTTGGTCAATAGCGCGCGGCCGATCGCCAGCATCTGCTGTTCGCCGCCCGACAAATGACTACCCAAGTGGCGCGCACGTTCGGATAGACGGGGGAACAGCGCGTACACCCGGTCCAGCGTCCAGGGCTCTGCCGCGCCCTGGCGATTGTGGGCAGTGGCGATCAGGTTTTCGCGCACCGACAGGTTGGGAAAAATATGCCGACCTTCCGGTACCAAGCCAATGCCGCATTGCGCCACCTTGTAGGCGGGCAGCCGGCTGATGTCGTGGCCGTCGAAGACGATGCTGCCTTGCGTGGCCCGGTTCAAGCCCATCACCGTTTTCACGGTGGTGGACTTGCCCATGCCATTGCGTCCCAGCAAGGTCACGAATTCGCCAGGCCCGATATCCAGGTCGATACCGAACAAGGCCTGGCTGGCGCCATAGTGCGCGGTCACGCCTCGCAGCGACAGCAGGGCGCTCATGCGTGCGCCGCCCGTTGACGCGGGCTGTTCGCGCGGCGGCTGCCACGTTCGCTGCCCAGATAGCATTCGCGCACCTGCGCGTTATTGCGGATGTCGTCCGCGGTGCCGCACGCCAGCGCGCGGCCGTAGACCAGGACGGTGATGCGGTCGGATAGGGCGAAGACGGCTTGCATATCGTGTTCCACCAGCAGGATCGTGTAGCGCCCGCGCAGTTGCAGCAGCAGGCGGGTCATGGCTTCGGATTCGTGCTGGCTCATGCCCGCCATTGGTTCGTCCAGCAACAGCAGGGACGGTTGGCAGGCCAGCACCATGGCCAGTTCCAACTGCCGCAGTTCGCCGTGCGCAAGCTCGCCCGCAGGCGTGTTGGCGCGGGCGGACAGGCCGGCCAGCGCCAGCGCCTCTTGAGCCGGCGTGGTCAGTGCGGCGGTGGACAGTACCGGGCGCCAGAACCGGAAGCTGTGGCCGCGCCGCGCCTGAACCGCCATCACGACATTCTCCAATGCGGTGAACGGCTTGAAGACCGAGGTGATCTGGTAGGAACGAGCCAGGCCATGACGCACGCGCTTTTCAACGGGCATGCGGGTGATGTCCCTGCCGTCCAGCAACACGCGGCCGCCATCGGGCCGTAGTTCACCGCTTAACTGGCCGATCAGCGTGGTCTTGCCGGCGCCGTTTGGCCCGATCACGGCGTGCAGTTCACCGGCGTGCACATCCAGCGACAGGTCGTCGGTGACGGTCAGGCCGCCATAGCGCTTCAGCAGATTCTCGATGCGCAGCGCGCTCATAGCGGTTCTCCGGAGGGCTGGCGCAGGGAGTTGGCCGTCCGGCTGCGCCATGGCTTGTCGGGCAGGTTGCCGTACACGCCTCGGCGGGACACCAGCACCACGCCGACAATCAATAGCCCCATGATCAGCATCCAGTGCCCGGTCAGCAGCTTCAATCCTTCTTCCAGCAGCAGGAAGGCCAGCGCGCCCACCACCGGCCCGAACAACGTGCCCAGGCCGCCCAGCACCACCATCACGATCAGTTCACCCGACGTGGTCCATGCCAGATAGGATGGCGAGACATACATCGTCAGATTGGCCAGCAGCATGCCCGCCACGCCGCAGATCATTGCCGAGATCACGTAAGCGGCCAGGCGGTAGCGCAAGGTGGGAAAGCCCAAAGCGCGCATGCGCCGTTCGTTGGCCTGACAGCCGCGCAATGCCATGCCAAATGGAGCATGGATCAGGCGGTGCAATAGCCCCAGCACCAGCAGCAACACGCCGAAGGCCGTGTAGTACAGCGCCAGCGGAGTATCCAGCCGGAACGCACCGAAGTCGCTACCGGCGAACAGCGACATGCCGTCGTCACCGCCAAAGCCGTCCAGGCCCGTCGCCAGGAAATAGAACATCTGCGCAAACGCCAACGTGATCATGATGAAGGCGATGCCAGAGGTACGCATCACCACATAGCCGCTGATCAATCCCACCACGGCGCAGGCGCCCAGTGCGCCCGCCAGGTGCAGCCAACCGCTTTCAATGCCATAGTGCGACATCACGCCGACGGAATACGCGCCCAGCCCCAGGTATAGCGCGTGGCCGAAGCTGACCATGCCGCCATACCCCAACAGCAGGTTCAGGGCCAGCGCGGCCACGCCGTAGACCAGCACGCGCCCGAACAGCGCCAGCAGAAAAGGTTCGCCCTGCCATTGGGCGTAAATGGGCAACAGGGCCAGCAACAACAGCAGGGCTGCGGCCACCAGGGTGCGGGGAGATAGGTTCTGCATGAAATCCCCTTATCCGTGCTTGACGGGGAACAGGCCCTGCGGCCGCAAGGCCAGCACCAGCGCCATCACGACGTAGATCAACATTGACGCGATGGCGGGGCCGGCCGCGTTCGCCGCAGCGGGGGGCAACGCGGCGCGCAGCAACGTCGGCAGCAGCGCGCGGCCCAGCGTATCGATCAGGCCCACCATCAGCGCGGCCAGGAATGCCCCGCGCACCGAGCCGATGCCGCCGATCACGATCACCACCAAAGTCAGAATCAGGATGGGCTCGCCCATGCCGGTTTGCGCCGACAGGATGGGGCCTGCCATCAACCCCGCCAGGCCCGCCAGCACCGCACCCAACACGAACAGCAAGGTGTTCAGCCGCGCGATGTTCACGCCCAGCGCGCCCACCATCATGCGGTCAGTGGAGCCCGCGCGGATCAGCATGCCCAACCGCGTGCGGTGGATCAGCACATAGCAGCCCGCGGCCACCAACAGCCCCACCACGATAATCAGGAAGCGGTACAGCGGATACGTGACGCCCAGAATATCGATCGTGCCCGACAGCCAGGACGGCAGGCCCATGCTGATGGGCGCCGGCCCCCAGATGATGCGGGTCAGCTCGTTGAAGAACAGGATGAAGCCGAAGGTGGCCAGCACCTGGTCCAGGTGTTCACGCGGATACAGGCGAGCCAGCGCGATGCGGTCCAGCAGCAGACCCAGCGCCGCCATGCCGGCGATGACCGCGGCGCCCGCCAGCAGGAACGAGCCGGTGTGGCGGAACACGGTGGCCGCGATGAAGGCGCCCATCATGTAGAGCGAGCCGTGCGCCAGGTTGATGAAATTCATGATGCCGAACACCAAGGTCAGCCCGGCGGCCAACAGGAACAACAGAATGCCAAGTTGCAGGCCGTTCAAGGCCTGCACCAGCAACAGCGTCGTGGACATAAGGTTCACCTCTTGCCAGCGGCCGGCGTGGCCGTCCGGCTTACTTCATGACGCATTGCGCGGCGTACTGGTCCGACACTTTGGACAGGTCCGGGAAGATGGGGCCTTTATTCACAAAGGCCACCTTTCCGTCCGCACCCGCCTCCACGTCGGCGCGGAAGAATCCAGCCACGGGAAAATGATTGGGTTGATAGCGGAACTCGCCGCGCACCGATTGAAAATCGGCGGCTTCCAGCGCCTTGCGCAATGCCTCCTTGTCGTCGACCTTGCCGCCGGTCTTCTTCAACGCCGAACCAATCAGCTGGGCGGCATCGAAGGACTGCGCGGCGTAGCTGGAGGGCTCACGTCCATACTTCTGGCGGAATGCGGTGGCAAAGACCTTGTTGGCGGCATTGTCCAGATCGGGCGAATACGGCACGTTGGTCACCGCGCCCAGCGCATCCTTTTGCAATGCAGGCAGCGTGGCGCCGTCGATGGTGTCCACCGACAACAATGGGATTTTGCCGAACAGGCCCGCCTGGCGGTATTGCTTGATGAAATTCACGCCCATGCCACCGGGAAAGAACACGTAGGCAGCGTCCGGTTTTGCGTCGGCCAATGCCGCCAGTTCCACCGAATAATCAGGCTGGTTCACCTGCGTGAAGACTTCGTTGGCGACCTCGCCCTTGTAAAAGCGCTTGAAACCGGCCATGGCATCCTTGCCGGCCTGGTAGTTGGGCGCCAACAGGTAGACCTTCTTGAAGCCCATCTGGTTGGCCATTTCGCCGCTGCCTTCGTGGCGCTGCGTGTTGTTCCAGGACGTCGAGAAGAAATAGGGCGAACAGTCCTTGCCCGCCAGATTGGTCGGGCCGGCGTTGGAGCCCACCAGGAAGACGCCTGCGGTCGTGACCGGGCGCACCACGGCCAGCATCACGTTGGAATACACCACGCCGGTGATGATCGGCACCTTGTCGCTTTGCACCAGCTTGCGCGCAGCCTGTACGCCCACTTCGGGCTTGAACTGGTCGTCTTCCTTGATGATCTGCACGGGGACGCCGCCCAGCTTGCCGCCGCCTTGTTCCACGGCCAGCATGAAGCCATCCAGTTGGTCTTGGCCCAGCACTGAGCCCGGGCCGGTCAATGTGGTCAGCAGGCCGATCTTCACATCGGCCATCGCGGTGGCTGACAAGGCCAGTCCCATGACCGCAGCGGCGGCCAGCGTGGTGGTGCGTTTCATGGTGTTTTCCCTTGAGTTGCCGTGTGTCACGGTCATGGTGTTGTGAATGGCGAAGCTACGCGGTCAAGCCAAAGAACGTCATCGTGTTGCGCAGCAGGATCTTCTGCTGCACGGTGGGACTCAGGTCGGAATGCGTGACCAGGCGGCCGACTTCCTGCTCGCCCAGCGGATAGGGGTAGTCGGAACCGAGCAGCACGCGGTCCTCGCCCATCACATCGATCAGCAGGCGCAGCGAACGCGGGTCGAACACCGCACTATCGGTATAGAAGCGGTCGGTGTAGGACGACGGCGGATGCGGGCAGTCTTCGCGGACGATGTCGCGATGGCGCCAGGCGTTGTCGACGCGGCCCAGCAGATACGCGAAGCTGCCGCCACCGTGCGCAAAGCACAGCTTCAGACTGCGGGGAATGCGTTCGAAGGCGCCAGACAAGATCAGCGACAGGATGCCCAGCTGCGTTTCGGCGGGCATGGCCACCAGCCACGGCAGCATCCATTGCTTCATGCGGCCATCGGTCATCATGTCCCAGGGATGCACCAGCACCGGGATGTCATGGTTGGCGCAGTGGATCAGGAATTGCACCAGCGTGTCGTCGTCCAGGTCGCGGGGGCCCACGTGGTTGCCGATCTGCACGCCCAGGTGGCCGGCGGCGCGTGAGCGCGACGCTTCCTTGCAGGCCAGGTCCAGGTCTTGCAGCGGGACTTGCGCCAGCGCCTTCAGGCGGTTTGGCGCGTGGGCGCAATGTTCCAGCGCCAGGTCGTTCATGCGGGCGGCCCAATCGGCGGCGGCCTGGCCCGGATACGTGTAGCCGAACATGATGGGAGTCGCGCACAGGATCTGCACGTCCACGCCGTGGCGGTCCATCTGGGCAACGCGCAATGCCGGGTCCCACAAGGTTGCGTCCACCGGCCGGAACGGCCGGTCGCCGGCCATGATCTGGCCAGTGGAACCATCGCCATCGGGCCGTAGCCAAGGGGCGTTCACAGGGTCCAGCGCCGCGGCTTCCTGCCGCGTGATCGGCGGAAAGAAGTGGGCGTGCATGTCGATTTTCTGAATCATGGGGAAACGGCTTCGCAAGGCAACTAGGCAGGGGTGGCTTGGGTGGCGGGCGCGTGGCCCTTGCCGGGATGGATCTCTCCGCACGCCGGGCAAGTGCGCTGTTCGGCGCTGTCATAGAACGCTTGAAACAGCGGCGGCAGGTCGGTGACGATGCTCTTTAGCTGTACTTCCACGCGGTGCACCAGATGGCGGCAATGCGGGCAATACCATTCAAAACCGTCCAGCAGGCCCATCGGGCGCTGACGCTCGATGACCAGACAGGCGCTGTCGGTTTCCGGGCGTTGCGGCGAATGCCGCACGTGGGGCGGAAGCAGGAAGATGTCTCCTTCCTTCAGGTCCACGCGCTCAGGTTTGCCGTCCACCCAGAGCGACAACCAGGCATTGCCATGGATCTGGTAGAAGAATTCTTCCAGCGGATCATCGTGATAGTCAGTGCGATGGTTTGGGCCGCCAACGACGGTGACGATGAAGTCCGCGTCTTGCCAGATCTGTTGGTTGCCAACGGGAGGCTTCAACAGGTGGGCGTGGTCTTGGATCCAGCGCTGGAAATTCAACGGCGGGCCGTAGGCGGGCATGGGGGTCTCCGAGGGGGACTTGATGGATGCAGTCTAGGCGGGGCAGGGGGGCGCTGCACAATAGAAATTGTGGGCCTGGGTATGCAGGCTATCTATCGCGGGGTTTCCCGTAGAAGATGTACGAGCGCGTCAGGCACCTGACGCGCTGGCGCGGCGTTTGCCTGGCCTACAGGCTTTCCGTCGGCGTGCGCTGCGCCGTGATCGCTTTCAGATAGTCCACCAGCCGTTGGCACGCAGGGGTCAGCGGGCGATCGGCGCGGATGGAGTAGCCGACGTCGCCGAAGTCACCGAAGACGTTGGTGGGCAGCCGGGCCAGAAGGCCCATGGACAGGAATTGTGCGGCGGCGTCGTAAGGGATAAGAGCCAGGGCGTCGCTATGCATCAGCACGCCGATGTTGGTCAGCAGCGAGAGTGATTCGACATGGCGGGCCGGCAGGCGCAGGCCGGCATCGAAGAACGTGCGTTCAACAGCGGCGCGCAACGGCGAGGTCGGAGCGGGCAGGATCCAGATGTGGTCGATCAGATCGGACAGCGACACGGATGCCGCCTTGGCCATCGGGTGCTGGGCGCCGACGACCAGGCACAGCGCTTCGCGGTAGAGTTTGTGGTGGTCCACCGCCACGCCCGAAATGGAGGCCATGTCCGCGCCGGGCAGGCGGCCGACAACGATGTCGACGTCGCCGGTGGCCAGCGCGGGCAGCAGTTGGGCGGATGGGCCTTCGCGCACCGTGACCTGGATGCCGGGGTGTTCGGTCATCAGCCGCGCGATGGCTTCGGGCAACAGTTTGGCGGATGCGGCGATCAGGGTACCGACAACGACGTGGCCGCTGGCGCCGCCCAGCACCGCGTCGATGTCATCGGCCATGTAGCGGATTTCGGCCATCATGGCGTGGACCCGGCGCCCCAGCACCATGGCCAGTTCCGTGGGCGTGACGCCCCGGTTCGAGCGTTCAAACAGGGTGGCGCCGAAAAAGGCTTCCAGGTCGTGGATGGCCTTGGTGACGGTGGGCTGGGTCAGGTGCAGTTCACTGGCCGCGCGCGATAGTGAACGGCGTGCCAGCACGCGCTCAAAAATCTGCAATTGATGCAGCTTCAGCTTATGGCTAAGCGCGTTGGGCGTGATGCGAAAGTTCGACATGCGTGCGGCGGCCCGGGCGGTGCGCCGCGAGCCGTCATCCTGTTCCCGGTGTGAACGTGAAATACCGTCGCCCATCATCTGCCTGCCACGTAGCTTCGGGGGCTAGCGTGCAAGCGGCTTGTAGGCGACCGCCTTGATCTCAATCAGCAATTGCGGGTGCGGCAGCTGATGCACCGCGACGGTGGTGCGCGCCGGGCCATCGGCATCGAAGAACTCGCCGTAGACCTGATTGTATCCACCGAAGTCGTTCATGTTGACCAGGAAAGTACTGATCTCGACCACATCGGTCAGCGTGGCGCCTGCGGTCGCCAGAATGTCGCTGATGTTCTCGATGACGGCGCGCGTCTGCACGCGGATGTCCAGCGTGGTCGTGCCCATGGCATCGACTTCTGCGCCTGCGATGCGGTTGTCGGCCAGCCGCGAGCTGGTGCCGGAGACGAACAGGAAGTCGCCGGCGCGTTTGATGTGGGGGTACTTGCCGCGAGGCGTGGCCTTGCCGGCGACGACGGTGGCGCTGACGTTGGGCTGGGTCATCGTGCTTTCCTTTGCGTGGAGGGGATCAGAGCTTGATGCAGACGTTGGTGGGTTCCGTGTAGAAATGCAGCGAATGGCGACCGCCTTCGCGGCCAATGCCAGACAGCCCGCTGCCACCAAACGGGGTGCGCAGGTCGCGCAGGAACCAGCAATTCACCCATGCCAGGCCCACCTTCATGGCTTGCGCCACGCGGTGTCCGCGGGTCAGGTTTTGCGTCCAGACCGCGGCGGCCAGTCCGTAGCGTGTGTCGTTGGCCAGGCGAATGGCTTCTTCCTCGGTATCGAACGGCGCCACGTGGCAGACCGGGCCGAACACTTCTTCCTTGATGCAGCGGGCATCCTCTTTCAGCCCGGTCCAGATGGTGGGCTGCACATAGGCGCCTGCGTCGCGTGCATCGCCAAATACCGGCACGCCGCCGCCAGCCACCACGGTGGCGCCTTCTTCGCGCGCCAGCGCAAAGTACGACATGACTTTTTCGCGGTGTTCGCGGGACACCAGCGGACCCATCTCCGTGTTCGGGTCCAGGGGCCAGCCGATCCGCATATCGCGCGCACGCGCCGCCAGCGCGGCAACGAAGCGTTCGTAGATCGGGCGTTCCACATACACACGTTCGGTGCACAGGCAGACCTGCCCGCAGTTCGAGAACACCGACCGCGTGACGCCATCCACTGCCGCGTCGAAATCTGCATCGGCGAACACCAACGCGGCGTTCTTGCCGCCCAGCTCGAATGACACCGGCTTCACGCCCGGTGCGACGGCCCGCATGATGGCGGCGCCGGTTGCTGATTCGCCGGTGAAGGTAATGCCGTCGATGTCCGGGTGCGTGGTCAGGAATTCGCCTGCGGAGTCTGGCCCGAAGCCGTGTGCCAGGTTCAGCACGCCAACTGGCAGCCCAGCTTGATCGGCCACTTCCGCCAGCAGTGTGGCGGTGCTGGGCGTGACTTCCGACGGCTTCATGATCACCGTGTTGCCGAACGCCAGGGCGGGCGCCACTTTCCAGGTCAGTAGCAGCAGGGGCAGGTTCCAGGGTGAGATCACGCCCACCACGCCCAACGGCTTGCGGTAGGCGTAGTTCAGCGCCTGCCTGCCGTCAGGGGTGTCCGTCATGTAGCTTTCCATGTCCAGCGTGCGGGCCAGTTCCGCAAAGGCGCGGAAATTGGCCGCGCCGCGCGGGATGTCGATCTTGCTGGCCCAGCTGATAGGTTTGCCTGTGTCCCCGATCTCGGCTTGCAGGAAGTCGTCGAAACGCCGCGTGATGCCGTCGGCCAACGCCAGCAGGTGATCTGTGCGTGCTTCAACGGACAAGCCAGCCCAGGCCGGCAGCGCCCGGTGCGCGGCGGCGATGGCGCGGTTCACCTGCTCGCGGCTGGCCTCGTGGACCTGGGCGATGCGTTGCCCGTCTACCGGGTTGTGCTTGTCGAATGTGGACGTGCCATCTTCAAAGCGGCCGTCGATGTAGTTGCGCAGTTGGCGGATCGTCACGAGCTAGCCCCTTGAATAGTGTGCGGATCAGGTGTTAATAAATACGTATACGTACTATATTTCCGGATCATAGGCACCGCTCGGCACCAAGTCAATGCGCATTTTCGAGAACGCCAACGCCTACAATCGTCAGGCACAACCCATGGAAGCCCGATGACCGCCACTGCCCGCCCCGTCGCGGCCGCGCCCCGCGTCCTGCAAGCCTTCGATCTGACCCAGGTCGCCTCGCACCTGCTGCGCCGGGCGCATTTCCGGGCCGAAGCCCTGTTCACGCAAGCGTTTCCAGACGAAGACCTGACGCCGCGCCAGAAGGCCTTGCTGATCACCGTCTATCAGAATCCCGGCGCCACGCAGAACCGCATCGCCGAATTGATCGCGCTGGATCGCAACTCTTTTGCCGAAATGATGGCGCGCATGACCGCCAAAGGCTACGTGCGCCGTACGCGCTCTGTCGAGGACGGCCGCGCTTATGCGCTGGAGATCACGGATGAAGGCGTGGCGCTGCTGGCGCGCATCTTGCCGCAGGATGCCCAGGTAGAGGCCCAGGTGCTGGCCCCCATCCCGGAAGAACTGCGGCCAGTATTCCTGAAGTGCCTGCGGCTGATGGCGGGGCTGGAACAGCAAGATCCAGCCTGACGCCGGATCAGGCGTCGGGCGTCGGCGTGGATTCCGCTGAAGGGGCGGCCGAGGCGGCAGGCGGGGTCGCGTCGCCGAAACGCAGCGCGAACTGCCGCGTGAATACCGCGCCGAAGAAGAAAATCTGCGCGGAATAGTAGATCCACAGCAGCAGCGCGATCAGGGAACCCGCCGCGCCGTAGGCGGATACGGCCGCGCCACGGCTCAAGTACACCCCGATGCCCCACTTGCCGACCAAAAACAGCGCGGCTGTCACGATAGCGCCGGGAATCACGTCCTTCCAGGAAATCTTGGCGCTGGGCAGCAGTTTGAAGATCACGGCAAACAGCGCCACCACCACGGAGAACGAGAACAGGCTGGAGAGCCAGTCCGCCACCGTGGCAAACGTGGATGCCATCCACATGTCTCCGTAGAACTTGCGCGCGGCACCCAGGCCGGCATTCACGGTCAGCGAGATCAAGAGGAACAGGGCCAGCACCAGCACCAGGCCAAACGACAGCATGCGGCTGCGCACCATGCCGTGGATGCCGCCTTTCTGGTTGGGCGGCACTTCCCACAAATCGTCCAGGCTGGCCTTCAGTTCGGCAAACGCCGTCGTGGCGCTGAAGATCAGCACAAAAATCGAAATCAACGCGGCAATCCAGCCGCCACCCGATTCATGGGCGCTGGCCAGTACGGTCTGGATCACTTCCGCGCCGCGTTCGCCGGTCAAGTCCCGCAGCGACGCAAACAGCTCGGAGCGCACGGCGTCCTCGCCAAAGAAAGCGCCCGCCACCGCGATCACCAGGATCAGCATGGGCGCCAGTGAAAACACCATATACAGCGCCAGTGCCGCGCCTTTGCTGGAGGCGCGATGACTCGACCACTGGTTGGCGGAGTCCATCAGCAATCCGCCGATCTCGGACGGACGCAAGGCTCGCAGGCTCTGGGGAAGGCGCATGGGTCTGGGCTCGGTCGTTGGGCCCTTTATTGTAGGGACGCATACGCCACGGCGAAACCATCAGTTTGTGCGCAAAGGTGTTTGCCTGGCCCCGGCGGCGACGAGTTGGAAACAACAGGCAAAGAAAAACCCCCGGGGCGAAGGTCCGGGGGTTTCTCGGGATACTGCGTTCCCCGGCTTGACGCCGGGGAGGCCACGCAAGGGAAGCGGGACTTAGAAGTCCATGCCGCCCATGCCGCCCATGCCACCCGGCATGGCCGGAGCAGCGGGCTTGTCTTCGGCCAGTTCGACCACGGCGGCTTCAGCCGTCAGCAGCAGGCTGGCAACGGAAGCAGCGTTTTGCAGGGCGGTACGGGTCACCTTGGTGGGATCCAGAACGCCTTGCTCAACCAGGTCGGTGTACTCGCCGGTTGCAGCGTTGTAGCCGTAGTTGCCCTTGCCTTGCAGCACGTTGCTGACCACGACGCTGGCTTCTTCGCCGGCGTTCGTGACGATGGTGCGCAGGGGCTCTTCCACAGCACGCAGGATCAGCTTGATACCGGCGTTCTGGTCAGGCGTGTCACCCTTCAGGTCAGCGATGGCTTGCTTGGCGCGCAGCAGTGCAACGCCGCCGCCAGCCACAACGCCTTCTTCCACTGCGGCGCGGGTAGCGTGCAGGGCGTCTTCAACGCGGGCCTTCTTTTCCTTCATTTCGACTTCGGTGGCAGCGCCAACGCGAATCACGGCAACGCCGCCGGCCAGCTTGGCCACGCGCTCTTGCAGCTTTTCACGGTCGTAGTCGGACGTGGCTTCTTCGATCTGGATGCGCACTTGCTTGACGCGCGCTTCGATCGACTTGCTGTCGCCAGCGCCGTCGATGATCGTCGTGTTTTCCTTGCCCACTTCGATGCGCTTGGCTTGGCCCAATTCAGCCAGGCCGGCCTTTTCCAGCGACATGCCGGTTTCTTCGGAGATCACCGTGCCGCCCGTCAGGATGGCGATGTCTTCCAGCATGGCCTTGCGGCGGTCGCCGAAGCCCGGAGCCTTGACGGCGGTGGTCTTCAGGATGCCACGGATGTTGTTCACAACCAGGGTGGCCAGCGCTTCGCCTTCGACGTCTTCTGCAATGATCAGCAGGGGGCGGCTCGACTTGGCAACTTGTTCCAGCACGGGCAGCAGGTCACGGATGTTGCTGATCTTCTTGTCGAAAATCAGGACAAACGGATCTTCCAGCACGGCAACTTGCTTTTCCGGGCTGTTGATGAAGTAGGGCGACAGGTAGCCGCGGTCGAATTGCATGCCTTCGACGACGTCCAGTTCGTTTTCCAGCGACTTGCCGTCTTCGACGGTGATGACGCCTTCCTTGCCGACCTTGTCCATCGCGTCAGCGATGATCTGGCCGATGGACGAATCGCTGTTGGCCGAGATCGAACCGACTTGAGCGATTTCCTTGCTGGTCGTGACCGGCTTGGATTGCTTCTTCAGTTCAGCCACGGCAGCGGCGACAGCCTTGTCGATACCGCGCTTCAGGTCGATCGGGTTGAAACCGGCGGCAACGTACTTCAGGCCTTCCATGACGATGGCTTGAGCCAGCACGGTGGCGGTCGTGGTGCCGTCACCGGCGTTGTCGGAGGTCTTGGAGGCAACGTCCTTGACCAGTTGTGCGCCGATGTTCTCGAACTTGTCCTTCAGTTCGATTTCCTTGGCGACGGACACGCCGTCCTTGGTCACCGTCGGGGCGCCGAACGAGCGCTCCAGCACGACGTTGCGACCCTTGGGGCCCAGGGTGGTCTTAACAGCGTTGGCGAGAACATTCACGCCGCGGACGATGCGCACGCGGGCGTCGTCACCGAACAATACTTGCTTGGCAGCCATTTCTTAGCTTCCTTCGAAAATTCGTGTTTGAGGCGGGGTTTACAGAACCACGGCGAGGATTTCGTCCTCGCGGATGACGAGCAGTTCTTCGCCATCAACCTTCACGGACTGGCCGGCGTACTTGCCGAACAGAACCTTGTCACCAGCCTTCAGGTCGACCGGCAGAATCTTGCCTTCTTCGGTCTTCTTGCCGGGGCCGACGGCCACGACTTCGCCTTGATCAGGCTTTTCAGCGGCGCTGTCGGGGATGACGATACCCGAGGCAGTCTTGCGCTCGTTTTCGAGGCGTTTGACGATCACGCGATCGCCCAGGGGACGCAAGGCCATGTGGAACTCCTGTTTACTTAAAAAGTGAATGATCGGTTAGCCCCCGGGAGCGCTGTTAGCACTCACCGGTGTCGAGTGCTAATTATAGGGATGATGTTCTGGGGTTCAAGGGGGGGAGCGGCGCTGTTACATATTTTGGGGGTGAGGCCGTCCCGATAATTGTCGAAATTCATCTAACTGGGGATTTGCGTCATCCAGTTTGGAAATCGGCAATTTCCGATATGCAAGCACTGGCGCGGCCTTCAGCCGGATTTCGTCTATGGAGGTCCGATTTCGCGTGTCAAGCTCAGGGCGAAAAGAGATTCCTCGAAGGTGATTGATTCTGTACGTCCGCTTCTGGCCGGTGGCCGTCGTTGGTCAATCGCGTCCAGCTCACAGCCGTTGTAGGGTCGGCCAGGCGGACTGGGATGGGACCTCGCGATGTGATGGACCCAATCAGCATCCAAGCTCAATGAACCATTAGGGCCAAAGTGCTGCATCGCGTTCGTCTACGAGCGCACACCCGCCGGACTTATTTAGGAAACAAGAGTGTGACCGTGAAGCGCCCGCCCCAACCTCTTGGGCCGTTTTCAGCTGATTCCGCCCAGTAGCGCAGGCCGACCTGGAAACTGACGGGCTGATCGCCTATCTTGGCCACTTTAGAAACCTGGAGGTTGATCGGTACCGACCATTCCGATTTCTTCCAGTCGTATGTCGACTCGGTGTTTAGCCCATAGGTGATTGCATCCGGAGTGGTGTATGCCAAGAAGGGCTGTAAGAACGTAGACGACACTCCGGGTCGAGACGATTGGCCCGCATAAGACCAGATATGGTTGGCCAATCCCCCATAGGTCCATGGTCCGCTCTGTTGCAATATCACGCCTGTGGGACCGGCTCCCCATTTTTTCCCGCCAAGTTGACTATCGGTCGCGGTCGGCAGCAACAAGGCGGGGCCAAGTCCCCAGATGGTGCCCGCCGCGGTCGGCTTGGCTGGCGAAAAGAAGAAGCTCTGGACGGTGTCGCCCAATCCACTCTGGCTCGATCCGTCGCCCGTGACGTCGTGTTGCCACGTTACTGGCAAGATAGTCCGGGAGATCAAGTTCCAATCAGCGTTCAACGTGATTGGAACGACAGGTTGGATATTCACTGTATCTCGGTGGCCGCTATGGTTAGGCCCGATGCCGCGATCGTAGTTGTATTGGAAAGGAACGCTGATCAATGCGGCAACGGGATTGCTGAGTTGCTTTGCAAGGTCTGCGCTGTCCGCAGCCCAGGCCGGGACTGCCCCGATGGCAAGAACTATCGCAAAGGCCCCGTGCGCCAGGTGGCTTGACGATCGGGATGTGCCCGCCCGCCCGCGCTGCGAGATAGCCCTACGAGATCGCTTGGGTGCAGAACCTTGTGCGATATGCATGACACGCGAACCCATCGATAGTGAAAGGGCCGGGCAGACCAAGTAGGGAGAATGGCTCGTAATCACTGGCATGTTCCTTGGTTGCAGGCACCCGTCCCATGTCTTGACATGAGCTTTCAATCGGCTTTGACGACCGCGGGTGGAGCCCATTTCCCCTGGATGATCACTCTTTACCCGGCCTGCGCGGCATATTCTCGTGTGCACATGTTGGCAATGCGAGGTGGCGTCCAACCTGCAACCTGCGAGCGCGTGCCGGGAGCTGCCTATTGGACGCCACGATTAACTCGCAAATTTCGGCAGTTTGTATGCACCTTTGACCACGGACTCACCCGGCATGTAGATGCGCGTGCAGGTCCAGAAAGGCGCGGTAGGAACGATGAGTTCGTTGGCATGTTTGCCATTGCCATACTCGCTCTCTGCCACGAAGTAGATGTCAAACGTTTTCCCGTCCGGATTCAACTTGATTTCACTGTTGCTTATCGTCGAGCCTTTGTCCGTCTTCAGGTACTGATCGTCGCCATAGACCGTCACTGAATAGAAGCCAAGCTTAGGGTCACTCATCGCGGGCACGGCAAAGGTCGCCTTGTAGGTCTTGCCCATTTCGACCTTGTGCATTGCGGTCAGGTAGACGGCGTCCTTGTCGGGAAGCAGCCCTGTCGCGATTGCTGCGCCGCGATTGCGTGCCTCCATGGAGACGGGATGAGCCACCGTGCTCATAGTGCCCGTGACTCCCTGTTTCTGTGCTTCGGCCACGTACATCTTGTGCAGCTTTTCGAACTCCGCCATGTTCCAGTTCGTGGCCTTGAACGACTTGGGCTTGTAGCTGTTCAGAAACTCTATTTTCAGCCGATCCTGGAAGTCGTTCACCTTTTTCACGTCAGCCGGATCCGCCGCGTTGACCTGCATTCGCACATTTGCGTAGAAAAAGTCGGTGGTCTTCGAAGCGGGAATGACATAGCGGCCTGGACCATAGAACACTTTATAGGTCACGTGGTTGTGCTCCATCACGTGCAGGGACATGTAACGCCCGTCGTTCTCTGGCAGGGTGATCGCGACATCCCCACCGCCATCAAGAATGGCAAAGGAATAGACGGTGTCCCGGTTCATCAGCGGCGCCGGTTGCTCATCAAGAGGCATCGGCTTTCGGTGGTGGTTCCAAGTATTGTCGGCGCCTTGCGAAAACTCCTTCTGCATCGCAAGGTCCGTCATCGCCTGCGAGAAATTCTGCTTCGTGACGCTGACGGTATCCTGCGCGACGGCCGAGCCTGCCGAGAGCGAAACGACTAGGCAGGCCAAAGCAAGGGATTGCTTCGCAATCATTGGCGTGCTCCTTCCTGTAATGCGTGCGATCAATTTCGCGCAGTCTCGATGCCAACTGTCAGTTGGCCTTGACGACTGCGGGTGGCGTCCATTTCCCTTGAAGAATCTCCTGTTTGGGCCAGTAGTTGCGCTGATACAGCGAGAACTTGCCCTTTGGGGTGGGGATCCAGTTGGATTCTTTGTCTGGCCCCGGAGATTCCGCCTGCACATAAAGCGTAAGCGTGCCGTCCGCGTTGCGCTTGAGCGACTTGCTCTTGGTGCCTAGCGAATAACGATTAATTGCATTCGGCTCGAAGAGGTGATGCTCGTTGTAGACGGTAAGCGACCAGAAGCCATTGACGGGCGGAAGTGTCTTGAACGTCACCGTGTAGTGATTTGCGCCATTGAGCAGTTGGCCCCCGCTGTCCACATCCAGATAGAAGTAGCGCGTTTCCTCAGGCCTGTTCACGTACATGTTGGATCGGGCGATGGCGGCACGGGTGAGGTAGTCGTAGCCGAAGCGGCCACCGTTAGGCGCCGTCGTCCAGCCATCGCCGACAGCGATGCCATTGTTGCGGAACTCGAATATCGGCCCCATGAGCGTTTTTTCCGCATCGATCGCCAGCGCCCTCAACTGGTCCTTGATAGCCGAGCTTTTCGCCGCAGCGTCAAGCACAACCTTCATCTGTGCATACCAGGCCTCTTCTCCGGGCAGCGGCGGCACTTCGCGGAGCACGTCGGGCAGTTCGTCGAAGAAGGTCTCTGGGTTGACCCACTTGGTTTCTCCCTGGCCTTGATCTTCGGCCGGGAATTTTGGCACTTTCGACCAGTCCTTTGTCTGCGACTTACCCGTGAATTTGCTTAAGGGGTAGACCATGACCTGGCTGAGCAGAGGCTGGATCGCCTTGCGGTCCTGGTCCGTGTCATCCATGAATATGCGCGGCCCCATGCCGATGGTGTCCGTCGGCGCGTGAATGACCTGGGTAACGCCCTTTGGTGTTTTTCCCTTCCAGTTCGGTCCCACCACCATATAGATGCCAGGCTTCGTGCCGTATTGCTTGCCCAGTCCGCCAAAGCTGTTTGTGCGCGCGTCGTAGAGTGCATAGACCCAGTAGCGAGTCCCGAAGTCGGGCACCTGGATGATGACGGGCTCCTTGTCGACCTTGGCGAAACCGAATCCGTAGACCACATCTTGGTTCGGGCAAGTGACGAAGCGTTGTTCAGGCGCGATGTAGTCCGTCAGCAATCCGACATAGCCCGATGGGCCAACCGGCACCACGCCACCAAGCAAACCTGGCTCGGGGGCTTTGTTGAAGGAGTCATGGCGGTGCCGCTCGTTGATGAGCGGCCAGCCCCAAAGATATGCCATGCGCCCGACCGCTTCCACGTATTCTTTGGTGACGATGACGTCGCGCAGTGGCGGCGTGGTCATATTCACAGGCGGAACCGGCATGGTTTGCTGCGCAGGCGCGGTTGCCGAGAACATCGAGATCACTGCGGCCGCAAGAATCGATTTGGTGGCTCTCATGGGGAAGGCTCCTGGTTGTAGGAAGTCGCGCGGACGCGGTGGCTACTTGACTCGCTCGATATCGCCCGGCTTCCAGCTGCCGTCCAGAGCCGGCTGGGATGGAGCGTACAGGCGCAGGATGGCGAAGAAGCCACGTGTCGGGGCGGTTGCCAGCCAGTTATGCTCCGCGCCTTTGGGACTTTTTGGACCGATGTACAGCGTGGTGCTGCCGTCTGCGTTTTGCTTCGGGTTGTTGAGCTTGCCGAGCGAGGGGAATGCTTGCCCATTGGCGAGCCCCGAGGCGTTCTCGGCTTCGTAGAGCGTAACGGACCAGAACAGTTCGGCGGGGATGTTCGCGGGCAGGGTGATCTTGTAGCCGTTTGCACCGACCAATGGCCTACCGTCCTTGTCGTTAAACGCGATCATGTAGTAGGCGCCCTTGCCTGGGGTCATCGACACCATGCCCGGGCTGATGGAGTAGTAGTCCGTGAAGAACCATGCTCGGCTATCGATGTCCCGGTACCCGCTCGCACGTGACGTGAAACTCAGGTCGACCAGCGCATCCGGCCATCGCGCGGCCATATTGTTGACGGGATTCAACCATTGCCGGTCGCCATACACACGGAAGTCCGCGTCGCCAGACTTTCCTTGCAGACCGATGACGCGGCTGGTCTTGTAAGCCGTCTTCGCGGCGGCAGAAAGGATCTTCTTCGTTCGGGCGTCCGGCTCGAACGGCTTTCCCTTCACGATCCCCAGGCCAGCGAGCATGCCGAGCCAATCGGGATCGGCGAGGTTGTCGCCTTCGGTGTCCACCAGGTACTTGAGCTGCTGGAACGCGTCGGCGTCGGAGCGCGGCAGCATGTTGTGTGCCTTGCCCGAGGCGTCGAAGAATTTCATCTTTTCGGCGCTGTCCCGCTTGCCCAATGGGTAGAGTACCGATTGCTTGAGGACATCCACTGCTGGTTGGATGTTGTCGAGGCTTTGATAGAACGAGCGCAGGAATATAAAGACATTGTTGGTGGCCGAACGGTAGACATAATATCCGTCGGGCACTTCGCCTTTATAGCCGGGCGGCAAGATCAGGAACTTCCCACCCTTTCCCCCATCAGGACCGGGCAATCCGAGGTCGCCAAAATACTTGCCACCGTCAACAGGTATGGGCCGCTGCCAGAAGTCGAGCAGAATACCTTGCAGTTTGGGAGGTGCCTCGAACACCAGCGGCCCAGTATCGGCAAGGTTGACGAACACCATGCCGTAGATAAGGTCGGAGTTGGGTGTGGTGATGAGGGTTTTGGCATCCAGGCGCTTTTCCCAGATCGCCATAGTGTTGTACGTAGGTGGATACGACGCAGCGAAGCCGTCCCGCATGCCCATGGTGTTCAGTAGCGGCATGGCCCAGAGGTATGTCTGTGTTGCGCGCTGAAAAACTAGTTCTTCGGTCAGCGTTTTGGCGGTTCCGGCTGTGGGCCGGTTCTGCTTGAAGGGCGAATTGGCAAGCGATTCAAAACGGTCGGTTTCGGCCTGGGAAGGCGCGGCGATGGTAGCGCCGATGCTGAGTGAGGCTACGCACATGGCAGCCATTTTGCGTGTTCTTGGAAAAGCCATCGATTTCTCCTTGCTGGAAATCTTGCTTATCGCCTGCGTCACCCTGCGCGTTAGCTCGGGTATTGGATGATCATCCGAAAGAATAGCTGTTATTCCGATTGACCGGGCCCGATATCGTCGATCTCACTACTCGCGAAAGCAGGCGTGCAAAACGCTCAAGGCGGCACGCCTTTTTGCATGGATTCAATCTGTTTTTGAGTGGGAGATCTTGGATGATCGGAGTCTAACGAACGCGAAATCGCTCGCGGTCTTTCCCTCGAATCCAATTGGGCGGGCGTCCGAACCCGCACCACGTGTTCCCAGTCTCTGCATCTCGATAGCGGACAAGCTTGGCGAGTGCCGACCAGTCAGCGTGCTTCGGCGGGCGGACTGTGGATGTATCGATTGGCGCGTTGGCAGCAGGGCTCATCTTCTTGCGTGGATGCTTGGGCAGCATATGGGTTCAATTTGCTTGAAGGCTCGGAATAAAGGTAGTGCTAATCTGCCGGAACTGCTATCCGAAAAGCGAAATCTTGGGGGTGGATTTGCGATGTCGTTTCAGCCGACTTACATGCGACACGTCTATTCCGGCTTTGAACCCTCCCAGGCGTTTGATATCGTCTACGGAGGTACGTTTGAGCATCGCCTACTGTCGTCTAAATTGGCAACCATGGAGCACCAGCGCCTCAATCTGGGCGATCTGAGACTTGAATCTGGTTGTTACGATTTCCCGGTCGTGGCGCAGGGCAGTATGCCAAAAGATGCTGTGTGCATTGGATTCATGGCTGATGGCAGCCATGTCACGCGATACAACACCGCCTTGATCGGTGAGGAAGATATCCAGATTTACCCTCCAGGCGTGGAACTTCTGTATCACGCATCCGGTTCGTCGCGCTGGGTGAATTTCACCGTTTCCGAAGACCGGCTACAGCAAGTTGCTTTAGCGCGTAATGGGCGTTCACTGAAGATGTCGAAACACACCGCACACTCAGTACGATTGTGTCGGGGGGGACGGGACGTCTTGACTGTTCTTGCTGATGACGCCATGGCTGTCGCGCGACGTCTTGAGGCCTCAGGAGGCATGGCGCCCGATTTAGTGGCAGCGATGGGCGAGTCTATTGTGAATCGCTATGTTGATGCATTGCTCGACGCAGAGCCGGCTAGCAAGTCCGGACGATCGTCGGCGGCGCAACGTCACCATTCTCTGATCGCAGCCTGCGAACGCTTAGCGATTTCCGGCGCGGGCTCGGATATCACCGTGGTTGAGATCGCGCGGCGTAGCGGTTATACGCTGCGCTCCCTTGAATTGATTTTTCGACGCAGCGTGGGCATGACGCCAGGGCGCTGGTTCATGAACGTTCGGCTAAACGGTGCGCTCCGCGATTTGATTGCTTGTACCGCAGACCGCACCGTATCTGACACTGCCATCAAATGGGGATTCCGGCATCTTTCTCGTTTCTCTCACTACTATCGCCAAGCATTTGGCGAATCGCCTAGCGACACGTTGAAACGCGGTCGTGCCGGTTCTCGTGAGTGATAGTCCTTGTGATGGCAGCCATCAAGTTCTGAAACAGGCAAGACCTTTGCGGTTCTTTTGCGAAGACGGGCACCAGACGACGGATCCTTCGGGCATCGTCCAATGATAGGCCGTGTTGCACTTCAAAACCCTAGCTGCACCGACCTCGTGAAGTGCAGCCTTGCCTGAATCAAGCTTCGTCTTAGAGATGTTCGGTAGCTGAGCCTAGCTCGCCCTAAGTTTCAAACTCAACCACGTTTTTTTTGCAAGATTCCAAACTCAATGACATTGGCGTTCCAAAGCTGATTGTGGGAAATTTTCAAGTCGTTGATTTCCATAGGGCTACAGTTCCACACTCATTCGCCTTCGACACGGGTGTCAACGTGCTGTCGACTTTCCGGCCGCTACGCCTTCACGGGGGCTTGCCCTAGGACCTGTCAACACTAATTAAGCCGATGTGTCGCGGGTGATGCCGCAGTTGGCCAAAGCCGAACAGGTCAAGCAGGTCAGCGAAGCATTAGCCATTCGCCGCCGGGCCGTCTGCCTGCTGCGGCGTAGCGGTATCGCGCCGTTGCAGCATGCGGGCGACCCGTTCGCCCGCGATCTGAAAGCGCTGCGCCAGGGACGCCGGGGCCAGTACATCGAATTCCACTTCCAGTGCCAGCAGCCAATACGTCAGCGCCTCCAGCGATTGGCCGGTGCAGCGCAGCTGGCAGCGGCCATCGTCCAACGCCTCGACCTGGCCGGCCTGCGCGGGAATGCGCGCGGCCATCGCCGCGTGCGGCGCATGCAGCACGATGCGGGCCTCTTCGGCACTGGGCGCCAGGCCCACCGCGCGTGCTACATAGGCCCGCAGATCGCCGCCTTCAGGGGGCGGACGCGGCGCGAAGTGCGCGCCCAGCGCCACTGCCCCGGTGATGCGGTCCAGCCGGAACGTGCGCCAGTCATCGCGCGCCGGATCCCACGCCACCAGGTACCAGCGGTGCCCCGTGTGCGCCAGCCCTTGTGGCTCCACCTGGCGCGTGCTGGGCTGGCCGCGGCTGTCGGCGTAATCAAAATTGACGCGCAACTGGTCGCGGCAGGCGGCGGCCAGCGCGGCCAAGAGGCCCGCGTCGACCACCGGGCCGCCGCGCGGCAGCGGCACGATGGCCGAGCGCAGCGCGTCCAGCTTGTGGCGCAGGCGCGCGGGCATCACCTGTTCCAGCTTGACCAGCGCGCGCAGCGCCGCTTCTTCCACGCCGCCGACCGAGCCCGTCGCTGCGGTGCGCAGGGTGATGGCCACCGTCAGCGCCTCGTCGTCGTCCAGCAGCAGGGGCGGCAGGGCGTTGCCCGCGCGAAAGGCGTAGCCGCCCGCGACGCCGCTGCTGGCCTGAATGGGATAGCCCAGTTCGCGCAGCCGGTCGATGTCGCGCCGTAGCGTGCGCGGATGCACGGCCAACGTCTCCGCCAGCTCGGCGCCGGCCCAGTGGCGGCGGGTCTGTAGTAAGGAAAGCAGGCGCAGGAGGCGGTTGCTGGAGCTAAGCATGGCGTTGACGGTAATTCGTATCGAGGGCGGAAACTGTCCGCAATGAATTCTACAGTTCGTCCGTCGTCAGCGGCCATGGGGCCGCGGCACTCCCCACCATCCGGAGCTTGTCCATGTCCATCGTTTTCTATTGGTACCCCCAGTCCAGCGCCTCTCCCATCGCCTGCGCCCTGGCCGAACTGCAAGTCCCGCACGAACGTGTCAAGGTGGATATCCGGGCCGGCGAGCAGCGCCGCCCGGAATTCCTGGCCTTGAACCCCAACGGCAAGGTGCCGACGCTGACCGTGGACGGTGCGCCGCTGTTTGAAGCCTTGGCCATCCACTTGTGGCTGGGTGAACGTTGGGGCGTCGAGCAGGGCTTGTGGCCCGCGGCCGGCACTGCGCAGCGGCTGGCCGCCATGTCTTGGTGCACGTGGGCCTACGTGACCTATGGCGCGGTGATCTCGCGTCTGCATGTCGTCGCCCATGGCGATGAGCAAAGCCGCGATGCCCGCTTGGCCGAGCGGGCCATCGCCGACCTGGATTCCCTGTTGGGGCTGCTGGATGCACATCTGACGCGCCAGCCGTGGATGTTGGGCGACAAGTATTCGCTGGCTGACCTGGTGGTGGCGTCGGTGGTCGGCTACACCGCCTTTTTGGGTGCGCCGGTGGCCGCCCATCCGAAGGTGCAGGCATGGCTGAACACGGTCAAGGCCAGGCCGGCGATGCAAGGCGAGGTCTGAAGCGACGACGGGCCTGTCACGCAAGATGATGCCACGACGTGACAACGTCGCGCTGTCTAATGGCGCGGCGTTGTGGCGTTCTGGATATGGATTTCGGTGTGAAACCGCGCCCGGGATGCCGTGCGCGTGTAACGTGAGAAGCTGATCGCGAAGGCGGCATAAGGTAAAAATTCCTTTGGACCTCTTGATTCGAGCCGCGCACAACGACGACATCGATGCCCTTGGCGCACTCAAGTTGCGGTCGGCGTTGGCATGGGGCGATCATGTTGACGAGTTGCTTGCCCTGCCAGAGGCGAGGCAGTTTTCCGCTGCACATCTACCCTACGCCATGGTCGCCGAACTAGATGGAACGCTCGTCGGGTTCATAACGGTAGTCCCCGGTACCGGCACCGAGGCGGAACTCGAAGACCTGTTTGTCGCGCCCGAACTATGGCGAACGGGTGTGGGAACGCGGCTGCTTAACGAAGCCGAGCATCGTGCAATAGAGCATGGAATTCGATCGTTGCACGTCGTGGTTGGCGATCGAGCGCGATCATTCTACGAAGCTTCTGGATTTCTATTTATCGCCGCCGTTGAAACGGAGTTCTCCCACGCAGTGAGAATGCGCAAAACCTGGCTCTGATCCCGATTGCCATGTCCTTGGAACCAAAGAGAGCGTCACTTTGATCGACATCTGGCCAATCTGACGTCCCAAGGGTTGACGGCTGTAACGTCGTTGGTGGAGGTGCAATGAAGCCCTTCACATTCCAGTCCTCGGTCAGAGCCCCTCGGGTTGCACTACAGGCGCTGCCCGCCGGTGGCGTCGATGCTTTGCCCGGTGATCCAGCGGCCCTCGTGCGATGCCAGGAACGCCACGATGTCCGCGATGTCCTCCGGCTGGCCCACGCGGCCCAGCGCAATCGTCTTGGCGATGACTTGGCTGATCTCCGGGTCGCGCGCGCGCTGGTTCAGGTCCGTGCTGGTCGCGCCCGGCAGGACGGCATTGACCGTGATCCCGCGCGCGCCCAGTTCGGCGGCCAGCAGCAGGCTCAGCGCTTCCAACCCCGCTTTGGCAGGCGCATAGACGCTCATCTCCGGATAGGCGGCGCGGGTCCCCATCGACGATATGTTGACGATGCGACCGTTGTCGAGCAGGAATGGCAGGCAGTGCTGGATAAGGAAGAACGGCGACTTCAGATTGACTTGCAGCACGTGGTCGAAGTCCTGGGGGGTGACGTCGGCCAAGAGGGCGCGCAGGCCCACGCCGGCATTGTTCACCAGGATGTCCAGGCCATCTGCGCCGTTGCGTTCCAGCAAGCTCTGGCGCAGATCGCGGGCCAGGCCTGCTGCCGCCTCGGGCGCGGACAAGTCGGCCCGCAACGTCCAGGCCTGGCCCCCTGCGGCGCGGATTTGGTCGGCGACGTCATCGGCGGCGTCGCTGGCCGCGTTGTAATGGACGGCGACGTGCGCGCCGCGTCGGCCCAGGGCCAGCGCAATGGCGCGGCCGATGCCGCGGCTAGCGCCGGTCACAAGCGCCGTCTTGCCCGCCAAGCTGTCAGGTGCGTGGCTCATGCGGCCTCCGTTTCATACGTGGTCCAGGCTTGACGGGCTTCCAGGGCGCGCGCCTGCAACAGGAGGGCGTTGCGGTCGATCTTGTTGGTGCCGGCCCAGGGCAACTCGTCGACGAAGCGGATGCGCCGCGGATGCTGGTAGGCGGGGCCGTGGGCCAGCGCATGGCGCTTCAAGGCCTCGGTGTCCAGGGCGCTGCCGTCGCGGCGCACGACGAAGGCGACGGGGATCTGGCCGCGCTCTTCGTCGGCCAAGGGCACGACGCAGCTTTGGCGCACGTCCGGGTGCAACTCCAACAGCTTCTCCACTTCGACGGGGTAGATGTTCTCGCCACCGCAGACGAACATGTCGTCCGCGCGGCCCACGAAGTAGTAGAAGCCCTGGGCGTCGCGGCGCATGACGTCGCCGCTGTAGTACCAGCCGTCCCGCAACACCTGCGCGCTCTTTTCGGGTAGGTTGTGATAGCCGGACAAGACGGCCGGATTCTTCATCAGCAGCACGCCTTCATCGGGGTGGGGGCCGTCGGCCAGGCGGACTTGGGACGGATCGATCGGGTGGCCCACCGCCAGCGGCGGCGTGGGGATCCCATCGGGGTGCGGGCCGAACACGGCGGGTCCGGCTTCGGTGGTGCCGTAGCCATGGGTGATGCGCACTCGCGGCAAGGCCTGCTGGATGCGTTCATACAGCGCGACGGTCATGGGCGCCGAACCCAGCATGACGCGCGCCAGCCCGGACAGGTCGCGGTCGCGCAGCAGGGCGGGCTCCTTGACCAGCCTGGCGAACATGGTGGGCACGGCAGTCAGGACGGTGATGCGATAACGCTCCAGCGCATCGGCATAGGCGGCCACATCGAAGGCGGGTTGGATCACCAGCAGGCTATTGCTGGCGAAGGCGCGCTTGGCCATGAAGAGGCCGTTCATGTGAAAGAGCGGCTGCGCCAGCAGGTAGTGTTCCTGGCGGTCGGGCGTGGCGGCAGGGCCGGACGTGGCGGTCAGCGCCCACAGCTGGCCCGCATGCGTCAGCGGAACCCCCTTGGGTTTGCCGGTGGAGCCGGACGTGTACAGCATCTGCGCCACGTCCTCATGCGCAGGCGTGACGGTGTCGAAGGCGGTCGGACGGATCTGCGCGGCGAAGCCCTGCGGCCCGGCGGCGTCGAAGTCCACGACCGGCACCGTGGCCTCGAAGGCGGCGCGGCGCGCGCTGTCGACAAAGGCCAGCGCAATTCCGGCGTCGCGGATCACATAGTCGATGTTCTCTTGCGTCTGCTTGATATTGATCGGCACGGCCACGAAGCCGGCGCGCATGATGCCGAAATACGTGATCAGGTATTCGGCGCGGTTCAGGGCGGCGATGGCGATGCGCGAGCCGGCCGGCAGGCCGCGGGCCGTGAGCCACGCGGCGACGCCGCCGGCCAGTTGGCGGACGTCGCCATGCGAGTAATGGACGGGCGCCTCGGCGACCCGCAGGTCGACGATGGCAGGCAGGTCGGCGGGGCGGCTGGGGTCCGCCAGGTCGCCCAGGTTCTTCAGAGGATGCGTCATGGGGAAATTCCGGGAGTGTTGGCGCTCAACGCTTTTGCAGCTTGGGGTTGAGCGCGTCATTCAGGCCGTCTCCGACCAGGTTCAGGGACAGCACGGCAAGCATGATCGCGACGCCGGGCACGGCGCAGATGTACCAGGAGGACCGGATCAGGCTGCGGCCTTCGCCGACCAGCCGACCCCAGCTGGCGATGTTGGGGTCGCCCAGTCCCAGGAAGGACACGACCGATTCGTACAGGATGGCGCCCGCCACGACCAGCGACGACATCACGATGACCGGGGGCAGCGCGTTGGGCAGGATCTCGCCGGCGACGATGCGCAGCGGGCTCATGCCCACGGCACGGCTGGCCTGCACGAATTCCCGTTCCTTGAAAGATAGGAATTCGGCGCGGGTCAGCCGGGCGATGGGCGGCCACGACACCAGTCCGACGGCCAGCGTGATGGCTTCGATATGTGGCCCCAGCACCGACACGACGGTCAGCACGAAGACCACGTTCGGAATGATCTGGAACAGTTCGGTGACGCGCATCAGCACTTCGTCGATCCAACCGCCGGACCAGGCGGCGGCCGCGCCGATGCTGACCCCGATCGCGGTCGCGGTCGCGGCGGCGACCAGGCCGATCAGCAAGGTAGCGCGCGCGCCATGCGCGATCAGCGCGGCGATGTCGCGGCCCATGGAGTCCGTGCCCAGCGGATAACGCCAGGACTCGAAGGGCCAGATCTCGGGCGCTCCGACGATGCGCAACGGGTTGGTCGGATACAGCCAGCCGGCGCCGGCGGCCAGCAACGCCACCAGCAGCAGGACGATCGCGCCCGCCACCGCCCCGCGGTTCCTGGCGAATCGGGCGGCGAACGAGGCCGGACGGGCAGGGGCGCGGGCGGTGGGCAGAGTGGTGAGGGAAGGGGAGGCGGACATATCAAACAGCCTTGATGCGCGGGTCCATCCGCGTGTAGAGAAGATCGACGGCGATGTTGGCCAGGACCACCACGAAGGAGCTCAGCACCAGGATGCCCAGCACCACGGGGTAGTTGCGGCTCATGACGCTGTCGAACAGCACGCCGCCGATGCCGGGCCAACTGAACACGGCTTCGACCACGATGCTGCCCCCCAGCACCGAACCCAATTGCAGGCCCAGCAAGGTCACGATGGGCAGCACCGCGTTGCGCAGGATGTGCCGGAGCACCACGGCGGTTCGCGTCAGGCCCTTGGCGTAGGCGGTGCGCACGTAGTCCATGCGGCTGACTTCCAGCATCGACGCCCGCATGACGCGGGCATAGGTCGCGGAATAGAACAGGCCCAGGGCAACGGCGGGCAGCACCAGGTGATGCAGCACGTCCAGCGCTTGCCGCCACAAGCCGCCGTCCAGGCCGATGGTGACCATGCCGCCGACGGGAAACCAGCCCAGCTTCACTGAAAACAGGATGATCAGCATGATGCCCAGCCAGAAACTGGGCGCGGCAAAGCACAGCACGGCAAAGGCCGAGACCGCGCTGTCCCACCAAGTGTTGACCTTGATGGCGGACACGATGCCCGCTCCCATGCCGACCAGCACGGCGATGGCGATGCTGGCCAGCATCAGCACCAGCGTGGCCGGCAGATGGGCCAGGATCACGTCCAGCACCGGCAGGTTGTGCCGGTAGGAATAACCGAAATCCAGCCTGGCGACCGAGCCGATGTACTTCAGCAATTGGACGGCCGGCGGCTGGTCCAGTCCGTATGTCACGCGCAGCCGTTCGATCAGCGCCGGGTCGGTGACCTGCTGCTCGGCCGTCATGACGTCCAGGAACGTGCCGGGCACGGACTGGATCAGGACGAAGTTAAGCACCACCACGCCCAGCAACAGTGGAACGGCCTGGAGCAGGCGGCGCAAGATCAAACGCAATGGCATGGCGGCGCTCTTACGCTTGCAGCCAGACGTCGGCCAGGGTTTCGCCCTGGACGTTCGCACCGGTCGTGAAGTTGCGCACGTTCTTGCCGGCCAGCGTGAAAGACTGGATTTCCACCAGCGGCACGATCGGCACGTCGGTCGAGGCCAGGCGTGCGAACTGCGCGGCCAGAGCCTTGCGGGCTTCAGGCGCGGTCTCGACCGCCAGCTTGCCGACCAGGGCGTCCATCTCGGGATTCGAGTAGCCGGTGGCGTTGCGGAAGGCGGCCCCTTTCACGATGCCGTCGGTGGTGAAGAACTGGGTCACGGTGGGCACCAGTTCCAGCGGCGAGGTGAAATTGGACACTGCGATGTCGTAGTCGTAGTCGCCATAGATGCGCTTGAGCGCGGTCGCACGGTCCACCGAATCCAGCTTGACGGCGATGCCGACGTCTTCCAGCGCCTGCTTCAGGTACTGGCCCAGCTTGGCGTTCTCTTCGAACCACGCGGCGGCCACCAGGTTGACGGTGAAGCGTTTGCCGTCCTTGACGGGCAGGCCGGCGGCGTCCAGCAGCGCGGCGGCTTTCTTCGGGTCGAAGGGATAGCGCGGCACGTCTTCGGTGAAGAACAGCGGGTTGCTGCTGAAGATCGGGGCAATGGCAGGTTTGCCGCGGCCGTAATAGATGGTGTTGACGATGAACTGGCGGTCGATGGCGTGCAGGATGGCCTGGCGCACCTCGCGGCGGTTGACGATGTCGCGGCGTTGATTGAATTCCGCCGTCACCGTCCAGGCCGTGTTCTGGTAGCCGCGCGTGTCCACGACGACCTTGCCCGTCTTGACCAGGCGGTCGATGTCGCGGGCGGGAACCGGATTGGAATAGGCCAGGCCCAACTCGCCCGTTTCCAGCGCGGCGCCGCGCGAGGCAGGGTCGGACCACCAGCGGATGACCAGCTTGTCCAGGTTGGGTTCGCCCGGGTTCCAGTACTTGTCGTTGCGTTGGTATTCGACGTGGCTGCCGCGCACCCACTTGCCGTATTTCCAGGGACCCGTGCCCACCGGCGTGTTGTTCAGCGGATTGGTGATCAGGTCCTTGCCGTCGTACAGGTGCTTGGGCACCAACAGCTGATACTGGCCGGACAGCGTGGATTTCAGGAAGAATTCCGGCACCGGCGCGTTGAAAGCCAGGATCACCGTCTGCGCGTCCGGCGCGGTGGCGTCCGTCAATGACTTCAGCGCGATGCCCGCCGAGATCGGCTTCCAGTGCTGCAACACGTTGTAGACGACATCGGCCGACGTGAACGGCGTGCCGTCGTGCCAAGTGACGCCTTCGCGCAGTTTGATGGTGTAGCTGCGGAAGTCCGCCGCCGGGGTGACGCTAAGCGCCAACGCCGGTTGGAACTTCAGGTCGGCATCCAGCTTGAGCAGCCGTTCCAGGATCTTGGTGGATGTCTGGAACGGGCTGGATCCGCCGCCGCCGGGCACGAACAGCGCTTGCGGCTCCAGGCCGCCCCAGGTGGCGACGAGCGTGCCGCCCTTGCGGGCGGGGCCAGTGTCCGAGCCAGGTTGGGCGGTGGCGGCGTACAGCGCCTGCGGCAGTGCGCCCAGGCCGGTGGCGGCCAGGCCTCCGGCGGCGGTGCGGGTCAGGAAGGCGCGCCGTCCGAGGCGTGGGGCTTGGGTCATGATGGCATCCTTGTTGGGTAATGCGCCTCAGCCTTGGCTGAGCGTGGCGTAGGTGGCGCGACCGATGGCGACCAGCGCGCCCTGGTCGTTGTAGAGGTCGACGTCGGCCACGCCGACGCTGCGCCCATTGCGGCGCACGCGCGCCACCGCGGTCAGGCCGGTGTTGACGGCGGGCCGCAGGTAGTCGACGCGGAAGTTGATGGTGGGCAGGCCGCGGCCCAGCAGCATGCCGACGGCGAAGTCGCCCACGGTGTCGATCACGGCGGCCAACGGGCCGCCATGCCATTGGCCGCTGGCGGCGCCGCGTTCGAATTCGGCCCGCATCGGGGCCAGCACGGTCAGTTCGCCGCGCTCGTGGTCCACGGCGCTGACAGACAGGCCCAGCCAGGCGATGAAGGACGAATCGTCGAACTTGGCCTGGATCTGGGCGGCATTCAGCACGTCGCTCATGACGTCACCAACACTTTGCCGACGATCTTGCGATCTTCCAGCGATGCCAACGCCTCGGCGCCTTGCTCAAGCGGCCAGCTGCGGTCCACCTCCACGTGCAGGCGGCCGCTGCGCACCAGTTCCAGCAGTTCATGCAGGTCTTCGCGGTCCCAGCCGTTGGACCCGCGGATCTGCAACTCGAACGTCCAGATGTAGCGCAGGTCTTCCTTGGGGTCGAAGCCCGCGGTGGCGCCGCAGGTCAAGAGCCGTCCGCCCAGGCGCAGGCAGCGCAGCGATTTCACCCAGGTGTCGCCGCCTGTGAAGTTCACCACCACATCGACGCCGCCCGACTTGGCGCCACGGCGGCGGGCAGGGCGGCCAAAGCGCTCCTGTACCGCCTTGAGGAAGTCTTCCTCGGTGTAGAGGATGATGTGGTCGGCACCCAGGGCGCGCAGCGCTTCGCCTTTCTCGGGCGTGCCCGCGCAGGCGATGACTTCGGCGCCGGCCAGCTTGGCCAGTTGCACCGCGCACACGCCCACGCCGCCGCTGGCGCCCAGGATCAGCACCTTTTCCCCGGCCTGGATCTGACCAATGCGGTTCATCATGCGCAGCGCGGTGCCGTAGGCCACGGGCAGCGCCGCGGCCTGCTCAAAGCTCACCTCGTCGGGCAGGCGCAGCAACTGGTGCGCCGGAACGCGGCACAGCTCGGCCAGACCGCCATGGATGGTTTCGCCCACCAGGCCGCCGTCGACGCGGTCGATCGGATCCACCAGCACGCGGTCGCCAGCCTTCCAGTCCTGCACGTTTGCGCCGGTCTGCACGATTTCGCCGGCCACGTCCAGGCCGATGATCACGGGGAAGGGCAGTTTGATGCCGGGCATGCCGCGGCGCGTGAACACGTCGTGGTAGTTCAAGGAGGACGCGCGCACGCGAATGACGACGTCGTCCGGCCCGGCGATGGGATCCGGAAATTCGGTTTCCAGGCGGAGCTTGTCGGTGCCGCCGTGTTCACGCAAAACGATTGCTTTCATGACTGCCAGTAGTAGGAAGAAGAAATAGGAAGAAAACTCACCAGGCCGCCACGCCGGCGACCGCCTGGCGGGTGATGGCCAGGCCATGGGCGAGGGCGCTGCGCCGCCATACGCTGGAGATGGGCACGAAGGCGTCGACCAGGTCGGCGCGCAACTGGGCGTCGCGTGCGGCGTCGGGTGCGTGCGGCGCCTTGAAACGCAGCCACTGGTCCAGCCTCAGCGCGGGCCGCATTTGCAGGCCGCGTGTGCCGAATTCGACGACGGCGCCGGCCAGTGCGCGCGCGCCCAGCGCCTGTTGCACGCCACGGAAGACCAGGCCCTGGTAGTCAGGGCGCGCCAGGCCATGCGGACGCTGGTCGCGGACGCGCTCGACGCCCCACCAATGGGCGGCCTGCGCCTGTTCGGCGCTGCCTTCCTCGTTGAAGCACAGGAAAAAGGGTTCGCCGTATTCGCCGATGCCGGTGTGCCAGTCGATGAAGGCCACACGTTCGCTGGCGGCCAGATGTTCGTCGATGATGCGGCGCAGGGTGCGGTTGGACCACTCGGGGCCGCTGCCGCCGTAGACCAGGCCATCCGGATGCGTGTATTGGCCGCTGGCGGTGGTGTTGAACAGCGCGTCGGCGCCGTGCGTTTCGCGGAACGCTTCCACCATGCGCGCGCCGGCTTCCAGGCTGGCTTCGGTCCAGGCGTCTGGAATCAGGTGCGGATGCAGCGTGGCGTAATGCGGGTTGACCGGCGTCGGGCGCGTGTGGTCGATGAAGTTGCGGTTCAGGTCGACGTTGTTTTCGGTCGTGCGGGTGTCGTACGCATAGCCGTAAGGATTCAGCGCATGCACCAGCACGACGTTCACGTCGTCCGGCAAGGGCTTGCCGCCATCGGCGCGCAGCCAGCCGATCTGAACGGCGGAACCCGCCGCGCCTTCCAGGCCGTGCGTGCCGCTGATGGCCAGATGCGTGCGCGGCGCATCGGCACGGCCCAGCACGGCGACATCCACGCTTAGCGGCTGGCCATGCGGATCTTTCAGCGAGGGATGCTCATGGCGGGACAGCGCCGCGCCGCGTTCTGTCGCAACGGCAATGAACGTCCGGCGCGCCGCCGCGTAATCGGCGGAAAAGCAATCCCAGTAATCGGGCAAGGTGCCGCTCATGTCAGGCCGCCTCTTGCACGAAGACCTGCAACGCGCCCGCCCCGTCTTCGAGCACCACCACCAGTTCGCCTTGCGCATTGGCGCGGTAATTCACCTGGTTGGCCTCGAACAGGGCGCGCGTCTTCGCCAGATCGCGCACGCCGATCACCGATCCGGCGAACCAGCCGCCGTGCGCCGATGCCGGCAAGCCGGCAGGCACGCGGACGCGCGGGTAGCGTTGTTCGAAGGCGGCAGGACTCAGGAAGTCGATGCGCAGGCTGCCGCGGCGCACTTGCAGGCCGCCGTCGGGCAGTCCGCTGATGGCGATCGGCCCGAACACGCGTTCATAGCCAGCGCGCAGCGAGTCGGGATCGGGATGGACGGCGATGAGCGATTCGATGCGCCGCGCGCCGTTGGCGTGTTCCTGCCATTCCGGCCGGAATACCAGGTGGCGTGTCAGGTGGCCGCACGTGAAGAAGTCGGGCACGCCCAACAGGCCGGCCGGAAAATTGGTGTTGTTCCAGGCGGCGTCTTCGCTGCCTTCGGGCAGATGCACCGGGCGGCCGCCGCTTTGCGGCGGTTCCGCGGTGATGCCCAGCCGCGCCAGTTCCGCGTGCACGGCCGTGCTGTCAGTGGTCTGCAAGGCGGTGGCGACAGGGCCTTCATAGGCGTCGTCATAGCCGCTAAAGCGCGACTCCGCTTTCAATTCCTCGGGGAAATAGAGCAGTTCCAGGTAGTTGGCATCAAGAATGATGGTCTGGTTGCGGGTGCCGCGATGGTGCCTGCCTTGCGGCGCAAGGCTGAATCCCAGCTTCACATAGCGGTCGGTCGCCGCCTGCAGATCGTTGACGCGGATGATGTAGTGATCTAGGCCGGTGACTGACGGGAGAGACATCAAAGCTCCTGAATGCGCGTTGGAAAGACTGGCAGTCTGGCGCAGGCATCGGCTGGCTAGAACGATTGAATTCGCATGTGGATATTTGATTTTCAATCGACGGGCCGTCAAACGCGCTTCATGAGCCTGCCTGCGCGCAGCATCGGCCATAGGGGGCCGGACGGACGCATGAGCAAATGAGAAATCGGCATTTCTCCTGGCTCATAACGCAGGCCTATGATCCGCAGCTTCTTCCTGGCAGAACCATAGAGTCCCTTCCGATGCGCACTACCCGCCGTGAATTCCTCCTGTCCTCCGGAGCGCTGGCCGCTTCGATGGCTTTCCCCACATCGTTGCTGGCTCAGACCACGGCCCCTCGTCATGGCGGCGTGCTGAACGTCCATCTAGGTTCTGAACAACGCATCCTCAACCCTGCGTTGCGCGCCTCGACGGGGGTGTACATCGTGACCAGCAAGATCATCGAATCGCTGGTGGACCTGGACGCCGCCGGCAAGCCGGTAGCGCAACTGGCGACGTCATGGACGACCGAACCCGACGGCAAGACCATCACCTTCAAATTGCGCGAAGGCGTGACCTGGCATGACGGCAAACCCTTCACGTCGGCCGACGTGCAATACAACGCGCTGGAACTCTGGAAGAAGCACCTGAACTTCGGTACGGCCCTTCAGCTTTACCTGGATGCCGTTGATACGCCCGACCCGCATACGGCCGTGTTCCGCTATAGCCGGCCCATGCCGCTGGATCTGCTGTTGCGTGCATTGGCGGACCTGGGATACGTGGTGCCCCGCCATCTGTACGAGGGAACCGACGTGCTGGAGAACCCGGCCAACACCGCGCCCGTGGGCACGGGACCCTTCAAGTTCGCGCAGTACCAGCGGGGGCAGTTCATCATCGCCGAACGCAACCCGAACTACTGGCGCCGCGACCAGCCCTATCTGGACCGCATCGTATGGCGCATCATCACGGATAAGTCCGCGGCCACCGCAGCCCTTGAAACGGACCAGATCCAGCTCAGCGCGTACTCGCAGCTGACCCTGGCGGACCTGGACCGGCTCAAGCAAAACCCGCGCTTTGAAGTCCGCAGCAAGGGGCTGGAGGCCAACGTGTTCAACAACACGCTGGAATTCAACTTCCGGCGCAAGGAGCTGGCCGACGTGCGCGTCCGCCGCGCCATCGTGCACGCGATAGACATCGATTTCTTCATCGAGAACTTCCTTTACGGGCTGGGCAAGCCCGCGACCGGTCCGATCCCGTCCACGTCCGAGACGTTCTTTCCGACCGCAAGCAAGCCGCCGTATCCGTTCGACGTCAAGCGTTCCGAGGCCCTGCTGGACGAGGCCGGCTACAAGCGCGGCGCCGGTGGCACGCGCTTCACGCTGAAACTGGTGCCCATCCAGAACGGCGAAGACGTGCCGTTGCTGGCCACCTTCATCCAGCAGTCGCTGGAAGCCGTCGGCATCAAGGTGGAGATCGTCCAATACGACATCGCTGGCGCGCTGGCGTCCGTCTACAAGAACCATACATTCGATATCGCCACGGGCTGGCACCAGTATCGCGGCGATCCCGCCGTCTCCACCACCGTCTGGTATCGCTCGGGCAGCCCTGCGGGCGCGCCGTGGACCAACCAGTACGGCTGGCAATCGGACAAGGTGGACAAGCTGATCGACGATGCCGCGTCCGAGATCGACCCGGCCCGCCGCAAGGCGCTTTACGCGGAGTGGGTCGCGGCCGTCAATGACGAGCTTCCCATCTGGATGGCGACGGAACGGCAGTTCTATTCGGTCGCTAGCCGCAAGCTGCAAAACGGCCACAACAATGCGCGCTGGCCGTCCAGCGACTGGCATGACGCCTGGCTCTCGGCCTAGGACGCGGGCATGGGTTTCCTGACTTTGGCCGCCCGCAGGCTGGCGGCCGCCGCGCCAGCGCTGCTGATTATCCTGGCGGGCTTGTTCCTGCTCTTGCAATTGGCGCCGGGCGACACGGTGGATGCGCTGGTGGCGCAGATCGGCGGGGCCGATGCCGCCACCATCGCCGCCATGCGCACCCACTATGAACTGGACCAATCCACGACGTCGCGCCTGGGCAGCTACCTGTGGCGGCTCGTACACCTGGATCTGGGCTACTCCGCCATCTACGGCAAGCCGGTTTCGACGGTAATCGCCGAACGCCTGCCCGCCACGCTGCTGTTGATGGGGTCGGCGCTGGCCTTCGCTTTCACCGGCGGCATGGCGCTGGGCGTCATCGCGGCGCGCCGCGTCAATGGCTGGGCGGACGCGCTGATCTCCACGCTGGGCCTGGTGTTCTGCGCCACGCCGTCGTTCTGGTTCGGGTTGATGGGGATTTTCGTCTTTGCCGTGTGGCTGGACTGGGTGCCCGCGGGCGGCTTCGAGACGATCGCCTCCGGCTACTCGGGCTGGGCGCGCATCCTGGACATCGCCTGGCACCTTGTGCTGCCGACCGCCACGCTTGCGTTGATCTTCCTGGCTACCTATTTGCGCATCATGCGCGCGTCGATGCTGGAAGTGTCCACGCACGACTTCGTGCGCACGGCGCGAGCCAAAGGCCTGCGCGAGACGGCCGTCGTCGCGCGGCACATCCTGCGCAACGCGCTGCTGCCCATGATCACGCTGCTGGGCTTGCAGGCCGGCACCATGCTGGGCGGTTCGGTCGTAGTGGAAAGTGTCTTCGCCTTGCCCGGCCTGGGCCGGCTGGCCTACGAATCGGTGGTGCAGCGCGACCTGAACACCTTGCTGGGCATCGTGTTCGTGTCGGCGCTGCTGGTGATCACGATCAACTTCGTGGTCGATCTGCTGTATGCGCGGCTTGACCCTCGCATTGCACGGAGCTGAACCATGGAAACGATACGCCGATACTTCCATAGCCCCATCGCCGTGCTCGGACTGGTGCTGCTGGCGCTGGTTTGTGCCGGCGCGCTAGGCGCTGGCCTGTGGTACCCGAAGAACCCGCTCAGCCTGGCAGGCAGGCCGCTGCAATGGCCTGGCGAAAATGCGCGCTTTGTGCTGGGCACCGACCAGGTCGGGCGCGACATCGCCGCACAGATCCTGCACGGCGCGCGCGTCACGCTGGCGATCGGGCTGGTGGCGACGCTGTTGTCCGTGCTGATCGGGGTGACGCTGGGCGCGCTGGCCGGCTATTACGGCGGGGCCATCGACGACTTGCTGATGCGCGTGACGGAAGCCTTCCAGATCCTGCCCAACTTCCTGCTGCTGCTGGTGCTGGTGGCGGTGTTCGGGTCCGACCTGCACACCGTCGTGCTGGCGATTGGCCTGGTGTCATGGCCACCGGTAGCGCGCCTGACGCGGTCGGAGTTCCTGACGCTCAAGGCTCGCGAATTCGTCCAGGCCGGCCGGGCGCTGGGCATGGGCGACCTGCGCCTGATCTTCCGCGAAATCCTGCCCAATGCCTTGCCGCCCGTCATTGTGTACGCCAGCGTCATCATGGCCACCGCCATCCTGCTGGAAAGCGCGCTGGCCTTCCTGAACCTGTCCGACCCCAACGTGCCTTCCTGGGGCAATCTCATCGGCGGCGGCCGGGGAGTCCTCCGGGTGCAATGGTACGTATCCGCTATTCCCGGCGTCGCCATCCTGCTGACCGTATTGGCGATTTCGCTGGTGGGGCAGGGAATCAACGACGCTCTCAATCCCAGGCTGAAACGCTCATGACCGAATTGCTGCGCATCCAGAACCTTACCGTGGACCTTCCGGCCGGGGCCGACCGGCCCCACGCGCTGAAGGACCTTTCCTTAAGCGTCAACGCGGGCGAAATCGTGTGTGTGGTCGGTGAAAGCGGGTCGGGCAAGTCCCTGACCGCGGGCGCCATCCTGGGGCTGTTGCCGCAAGGCGTGCACGCCAGCGCGGGGCAGATCCATTGGGAAGGGCAGGACCTGCTGCAACTGGCGCCCGATGCCCTGCGCGGCCTGCGCGGCCGGCGCATTGGCATGATCTTCCAGGAACCCATGACTGCGCTGAACCCGCTGCGCACCATCGGTGATCAGATTGGCGAGGTCTTTCGCACCCACACCCGCCTGGGACGCGCAGAAATCGGCCGGCGCACGTTGGAGCTATTGGATTCCGTGCGCTTGCCCGATCCCGCGCAGGCGGTCAACGCCTACCCGCATGAGCTGTCCGGCGGACAGCGCCAGCGCGCGATGATCGCCATGGCGTTGGCCTTGGAACCGGCATTGCTTCTCGCCGACGAACCCACCACGGCGCTGGACGTCACGACGCAGGCGCAGATCCTGCATTTGATACACGATCTGCAGCGGCGCAAGGGCACGGCGGTGCTGTTCATCACTCATGACTTCGGCGTGGTCGCCGAGATTGCCGATCGCGTCGCAGTGATGCAACGCGGTGTCCTGGTGGAAAGCGGCACCGTTGACCAGGTGCTGAAACACCCCCAGCACCCATACACGCGCGCCTTGATCGCCGCTGTGCCGCCGTTGGAGCCCGCATCCGTCCGTTCGACGTTGGACGCCGATGCGCCCGTCATGCTGGCGACGAAGGGGCTGTCGAAGACCTATCGCAAGCATGGCTGGTTCGGGCGCCCCGGCCGCGTGACGCACGCGGTGGACGGTGTGGAACTGACCCTGCGCGAAGGCCAGACGCTGGGTATCGTCGGCGAAAGCGGTTCGGGCAAATCCACGCTGGCCCGCACGCTGCTGGGCTTGCTGCCCCCCGATGCCGGCAGCATCACGCTGGCCGGCAAGCCCCTGGCGTTCAAGGGCGGCGCTGCGCGCAGGGCACATGCCAAGCGGGTGCAGATGGTCTTCCAGGACCCGTACGGCTCACTGAACCCCCGTCAACGTGTCGGCGAAATCGTGGCCCAGGGCCCCATCGTCCATGGCATGCCCAGGCGCGAGGCGCAGGCGCTCGCACAGGAACTTTTCGAGCTGGTCGGATTGTCGGCGGACGCCATCCGGCGTTTTCCGCATGAATTTTCCGGCGGGCAGCGCCAGCGGGTCGGGTTGGCGCGTGCGTTGGCCCTGCGGCCGCAAGTCCTGATCGCCGACGAACCCGTATCGGCGTTGGACGTATCCGTGCAAGCGCAGGTATTGGCGCTGCTGGCGCGGCTACGCCAGCAATTGGGGCTGTCCATCGTATTCATCACGCACGATCTGCGCGTGGCCGCGCAGGTCTGCGACCACGTGGCCGTCATGAAAGACGGCAAGATCGTGGAAGAGGGGGTTTGCGCAGAGGTGTTCGGCAATCCCGCGAATCCGTACACGCAGGCATTGCTGGCTGCGGTGCCCGGTCGTCGTTGGGATAGTGTTAGCGCGTTGGCTAGCCAAGCTGCTTAAGGTCTTTGCTAACCCATCTGGTTTTTAGAGGGATGAGAAGAACCGTAATCTAAAAATAGCCATGGATGTAGAGGGTTCCTAGCCGTAGATTCGGCGGCATAGCTGTTCGGCTTTGCCGCCGGCGCCAGGATTTCGATGTTCCAGTGTCAGCCGGAGCATCCGCACAAAAAGGCCCTGAGCACGCCCGACACGGACTCCGTCATTCCTTCCTGTACGCCAGGTAGTCCAGGTGGATCCCGATATGGTCGGCGATGTAGCGGGCGTCGTGCCAAACCCCCCAGATGAATGAGGAACTGCGGTTGGTGAGGTTGGGCAGGCCGAGGAAGTAGATGCCTTTCTCGGCGGAGATGCCGCGCTTGTGGATGGGGTAGCCGTTTTGGTCGAAAGTGTCGACGTCGATCCAGCTGAAGTCGACCTTGAAGCCGGTCGCCCACAGGATGGTCTTGATGCCGGCCTCGGCCAGGTTCAGGCTGAGGATGGGATAGGTGAGGCACTCCGGGTCGGGCAGCAGTTTCCAGGCATCGGGCTCGGGCGGAAGGTCGAGGCCATTCTGCTCGATGTAGGCGTCGGCTTCGCGCAGGACTTCAAAGTAGTCGGCATCGCCCTGGGCGACATCGCGGCCGAGGTTGTCGGCGAAGTGCAGCACCCCGTTTTCGTAGGAGGTCGTGATGCCGACCAACTGGATGCCGTCGCGGGCAAGGCGCCGGAAGTCGACGGTCTTGCCGTTCTCGTAGCCGCTCACGGCGAAGGCGACGTGTTCGCGCTTGGGCTTTTTCTTGACTTCATCCCACATGCCCAGCGCGCCCAGCCACCAGCAGTAGTCGCGTCCACGGTAGGAGCGGGGCGGCCGGTAGTGTTCGCCCACGGACAGGTAGACGGTGCGGCCGGCCTGGCGGAGTTCTTCCGCAATCTGCGAACCGGAGGCGCCCGCGCCTACGACGAGCACGGCGCCGTCGGCCAATTGCCCCGGGTTCTTGTAGGCCGAGGAGTGAAGCTGCTGGATGCCGGCGCTTTCCGGCACGATTTTCGGATAGGTGGGGATCTGGAAGGGGCCGGTCGCGGCGACCACGTGCTGGGCTTCGATGGTGCCTGCGGAGGTGGTGACGGTGAAGCCCGGGCGCTTGTCGTTGCGCTGGACGCGCAGGACGTCGACGCCGGTGCGCACCGGCGCATTGAGCATCCTGGCGTAGTCTTCAAAGTACTGGGCCATGCGCTCCTTGGGCGGGAAGACATCGGGCCCGACGTCATCGAACTTCAAACCGGGAAAGCGGTCGTGCCAGGCGGGGCCGTTGGCCACCAGCGAGTCCCAGCGTTCGGAGCGCCAGCGTTCGGCGATCCGCTTGCGTTCAAGCACGATATGCGCAATCCCCATGGCGCCGAGGTGCTCGCTCATTGCGATGCCGGCCTGGCCGGCGCCGATCACCAGCGTATTGGTTTTTTCAATTGACATGTGAAGATCCTAAGGAATACCGAGACCCTGGTGCGTCTCGAGGCTGACACGACGATCAAGGAAAAGAAGGCCGGCGAACCGCGTGCACGATCAGGGTGCGCGCTGAACGATTGGCACGCAGTGTGACCCCGAAGCCCCGAGTTGATAACTTCGTTTTTCGGACGGCTGACTTAGGAAAAAGCAAAGGTGCCGGTTTGCCCGGGGCGGAACGTGCCGCGGCGCTTGCACCGTCGTGATTTTTTTTTTCCGATGGCCCCCATCAGCATCGGCAATGCACTGGAAATAGGGCTTTACCGTATTCTTGACTGCACCAGAACGCTGGCGCCGCAGCCTTGCGTGCCATGCGGCCATCGCCTGTTTTTTCCCGGAATCCTCGCGCCGGGAAAGTGAACTCTGTGAGTGCAGCAGCCATGCCGAATAGTCCCTATTCCTCCGATAGCTCCAGCGCGGTCAGCCTGGAGGGAGTGGTCAAGAAATATCGCGATCACGCGGTGCTCCAACAGGTGTCCCTGAAGATCGAGCGCGGGGAGTTCCTGACGCTGCTGGGCCCGTCGGGCTGCGGCAAGACCACCTTGCTGAACCTGATCGCGGGTTTTGCCGACGCAGACGACGGCGAGATCTTCATCGACGATACGTCCGTCACGGCGCTGCCGCCGTATCAGCGCCAGATCGGCATCGTGTTCCAGAACTACGCGCTGTTTCCGCACATGACGGTGGAACGCAATATCGCGTATGGCCTGCGGATGCGGCGCGTGCCGGCTGCCGAGATCGAACGGCGGGTGCGTGAAGCCATGGCCCTGGTAAAGCTGGATGGATTGGGCGAGCGCAAGCCGCGCGAGCTGTCCGGGGGCCAGCAGCAGCGCGTGGCGCTGGCGCGGGCGCTGGTGATCCGTCCCAAGGTACTGTTGCTCGACGAGCCATTTTCCGCGCTGGACAAGAGCCTGCGCGGCGCCATGCAGGTGGAAATCCGCGATATCCAGCGCAGGTTGGGCGTGACGACGATCTTCGTCACGCATGACCAGGGCGAGGCCCTCAGCATGTCGGATCGCATCGCCGTGATGAACCAGGGCGTGATCCGGCAAGTCGCCACGCCGGACGAGCTATACCGCAATCCGCAGGATCCGTTCGTGGCAGCGTTCCTGGGCGACGTCAACATCCTGCCCGCGCACTATCACGGCTCCAGCGCGGAAACCATCCAGTTGCGCCTGGGCGCGGGGCTGACGCATATTCCCCGCCAGCGCCTGGTGGGCGGGTCGCACGAGGGCCACCGGCTTGATCTTTATGTACGGCCAGAACATATCAAGCTGGAAGCCCTGCACAGCGGATCGGTCCTGAGCGGCACGGTCGTCAACCACGTGTTTCAGGGCGATCACGTGGATCTGTACCTGGAGGTGCTCATTCCTGTGGAGGGGCGCCAGCACGTCATGGTGCGCACCTTCGACCTGAACTGCCTCCATGAATGGCCCGTGGGCGCGGTGGCAGGACTTGCCCTGCCCGGCCACGGGGTCAGTGTCTTCAACGCGCCGTCCTGAAGACGGCTTTACGCGATGTCCCCTTCCTGGCGGCCGCGCCTGCGCAGCCGCCGAGTTTCCATTCGTCCGCGAGGCACAGTGCCATGAATCAAATTCCCGCTGAAATGCAAGCCATCATCGCCCGCGAGCCCGGCGATGCCACGGTATTGACGCTGGCCGGCAGACCCGTTCCGGCGCCGGGTCCGGGTGAAGTGTTGCTGCTCGTGCATTCGGCCGGCATCAACCGGCCCGACATCATGCAGCGCCAGGGCGTGAGCAAGCCGGCGCCGGGTGTGACCGACGTGCTGGGGTTGGAAGCTTGCGGCGAGGTCGCGGCTTGCGGACCCGGCGTGCCGGATTCCTTGCGCGGGCAGCGTCTCATGAGCCTGCTTGCGGGCGGCGGCTATGCGCCGTGGTGCGTGGCTCGCGTGGACCATTCCCTGGCAGTGCCCGAGGAGCTGGACGACGCGCAGGCAAGCGCCCTGCCGGAAGGCCTGTTCACCGTCTGGCACAACCTGTTCGAACTGGGCCGCCTGCGCATGGGCGAGACCGTGCTGATCCATGGCGGCGGCGGTGGCATCGGCACGCTGGCCATCCAGATGGCCCATGCCGCCGGCGCGCGGGTCATCGCCACGGACGGCGAACGCGGCCGCTTGGACGCCCTGCGCGAACTCGGCGCCGACGAGGTGATCTGCTTTCATGACACGGATTTCGTGGAGGCCTGCGCGGCGTTCACGCAGGGCCGTGGCGTGGATGTCGTGCTGGATATCGTCGGCGGCGATTATGTGCGGCGCAATCTCCAGGCGCTGGCCTTTGGCGGACGCCACGTGAGCCTTTCCTTCCTGCAAGGATCGGCCGTCACCATCGAGCTGTTGACCCTGATGCAAAAGCAGTTGAGCCTGCACTCTTCGACCATGCGTCCGCAAACCGATGCCGAGAAGGCCCGGATGGCAGTCGCGCTCAGGCGCCATGTGCTGCCGTTGGTCGCCGCAGGCCGCGTCAGACCCAAGATGGCGCAAAGCCTGCCCCTGGCCGACGCCGTGCGCGCGCATCAGTTGCTGGAAAGCGGCAAGGTGTTCGGCAAGCTGGTCCTCAAACCCTGACAAACGGAGAATGGATTGAAACTCCTCTATGCCCCGACGTCCCCCTTCGTGCGCAAGGTCATGGTGTGCGCACACTTGACCGGCCAGACTGCACAGATCGAATGGCTGGCCAGCGCCGCGCACCCTGTCAACCGTGACGCGCGCATCGCCGCCCACAACCCGCTGGCCAAGGTGCCCACCCTGATCCTGCCGGACGGCAGAGCGCTCTACGACAGTCGCGTGATCTGCGAATACCTGGCCGAGACCGCCGGCGATACGCAGTTGTTTCCGGCCGGTTCGGCCCGCTGGGTGGCGTTGACGCGCCAGGCCCTGGGCGACGGCCTGCTGGACGCCGCGCTGCTGGCGCGCTATGAGCACACGGCCCGGCCGGCCGAGATCCAGTGGCCGCAATGGCGCGAGGCGCAACTGGTCAAGGTGCAGGCCTGCCTGGCGGAAATCGAATCGCAGGCTGGCGACTTGCCGCGAACGCATCCGAGCATCGGCGACCTGACCATCGCTTGCGCCTTGGGGTATCTGGATTTCCGTTTTCCCGAATTGGACTGGCGCACCGCGCATCCGCGCGCCGCCGCGTGGTTCTCCGTATTCAACGACTTGCCTGCCATGCAGGCGACCCTTCCCCACGAAGCTTGAGACTGCCTCCATGACGACGCCAAGCGCAACCCCATCCTCCTGCACGGTCTGGTTTCTCAATGGGCCGAACGCCAATCTCTACGGACTGGACGCCAACAAGATCTATGGCTCCGACAGCTTCCCCGTGTTGCAACAGCGCTGCGAAAGCAAAGCCGCCTCGCTGGGCATCCAGTTGAACTTCGTCCAGTCCAACCATGAAGGCCAGCTGGTCGACTGGATCCAGGAAGCGCGCGGCGCCGCGCAGGGCGTCATCATCAACGCAGCCGGCCTGACCTATTCGTCGGTGCCCATCCTCGATGCCCTGTTGTCCTTTCCTGGCAGAATCATCGAAGTCCACATGAGCAACATCTGGCGGCGTGAAGCCTTCCGCCATCATTCGTATATTTCAAAGGCCGCCGATGGCGTCATCGCGGGACTGGGCGGAGATGGCTATGAACTGGCCATCGAGGCCATGTCCCGTCTGATCAACCGCAGTACCTGAGGTAGACCGCCCATGCATGCATCCTCCCGCTCCGCTGTGTCGGGCGCAATGATCTTCTACAGTGAGTTCGACGACTACACGGCATGGCGCGATGCCATGCAGGCTCGCCTGCCGGACCTGCGCGTGGTGCACGGCAGCGAAGACCACGATCCGGCCAGCATCCATTACGCCTTGGCCTGGAAGGCGCCGCTGGGATTCTTCGAGCGCATGAAGAACCTGCGCCTTATCGTGAACCTGGGCGCGGGGGTGGATTTCCTGGTCGGCCGCGAGGATTTGCCCGCCGGCGTGCCCATCACGCGCATCACCGATCCTAATATGGCGCGCATGATGGCGGGCTACGTGCTGTTTGCCACCCTGCGCTATGCGCGCGATATTCCGTATTTTGAAGCGGCGCAGCGGCGCGGCGAGTGGGCCTATCGCCATCCGCGTTCGCCCCAGGACGTCCGTGTCGCCGTGCTGGGCTTGGGCGAGCTGGGCGCCTGCGCGGCGCAGGAGCTGTGCCGCCAGGGGCTGACGGTGCTGGGCTGGTCGCGCAGCCCGCGCAGCATCGAGGGGGTCGAATGCCACAGCGGCATGGAGTCGCTGGACACGGTGCTATCACGCGCCGACATCTTGGTGGTGATGCTTCCGCTGACGCCGCAGACCCGCGGCCTGCTGGATCGCGAACGTTTGCAGCTCCTGCCGCGCGGCGCGGCCCTGATCAATGTGGCCCGGGGCGCGCTGGTGGACCAGGCTGCCCTGACCGATCTGTTACGCAGCGGCCATCTGGGCGGCGCGACGCTGGACGTGTTCGAGCGCGAGCCCTTGCCCGCTGACGACCCGCTCTGGGCGATGGACAACGTGCTCATTACACCGCACCTGGCTTCGGTGGCCATTCCGGCATCGGCCGCCGGACAGGTCGCCGACAACGTACTGCGAGTCAGCCAGGGCCTGGAGCCCGCCAACCGGGTCGATCCGGCGCGCGGCTATTGAAGCGCTCGGCGGGCCCGCTCGCCGTCGTTCTGGCGAATTTTCTGCTTGGGCGTTGATATTCGGGACCTTGTTCGCTGGTGGCTAGGTTTCCAGCTTGCGGATGTCGGGGTTCTGAACCCGCCGAGGCGGCCCTGCGCCATTCCGATGCTCGCCCCACTGGGGCTGCGCTTCGGATGGCTCCGGGGTCCTCGCCTTACAGCCGCCCAATGCGAGGATTTTGAAACCCGTTCATAGGTAGATGCCGGTGGTCTTGAACCCGCCCATGGGCAGATGCCGTGAGCCGGGGGCCGGGCGGAGGGATCCGAAGCGCAGGACCACCGGGCCGAGCATCGGAATCCCGCAGTCCGGACGCCGGCGGCTCAAGAACGAACCAGGTGTCACAAAACCAAACGTCAACATTCCACCCAAAAATCCCCTAGTGGTTGTCCTCGATATTGAGAATCCTGCCCAGCCCCAGGAAGCGGTTGGCGAAGATCAGCAGGCTGGCCGTCACCACGATATACACCACCGACAGCGCGGCCAGGGTCGGGTCGGCGAACTCGCGCACATAGTTGTACATCGTCACGGGAAGGGTCTGCGTGCTCTGCGTGGTCACGAATAGCGACGCGGTGAATTCGCTGAACGACATGATGGCCGCGAACAGCCAGCCGCCGAACAAGCCGGGCGCCAGCAGTGGCACGGTGATGGTGAACAGGACCCGCACCGGCGACGCTCCCAGGCTGGCGGCGCTTTGCTCCAGGCGCTCGTCCAGATTCTCCATCGAGACATAGACGCTGCGCAGCACGAAAGGCAGGACGAGAATGACGTGGCACAGGATCACGATGCCGTAGCCACGATCGATGTTCAGCTGCGCCACCAGGATCAACAGGCCCAGCCCCACCGTGAAGTGCGGGATCACCAGCGGCGAGAGCAGAATCGCTTGCAGGATGTTCTTGCCAGGAAACGCCATGCGCTTGACGGCAATCGCCAGGCCGGTGCCGATGATCAGCGCCAGCAACGACGACCAGAAGGTGACTACGACGCTGGCGCGAAAGCCGTCACGGAAGTCGGAGTAGGTGAAAACACGCTCGAACCAGCGCAACGACCAGGCCTGCGGCGGAAACGTGAGCAAGGCTTTTTCATTGAAGGAAGCCAGCACCACCACCACGACGGGCAGCAGCACGAAGCCCAGGATGAGCGTGATCAGCACGGGAGCGCCGATACGCAGCCACAGGGGCAGGGATTTACGGAGACCCATGTCAATGTCCTCCAATGACCTTGAGACGGTGCGTGACGCGGCCGAGCAGCATCAGCGCGATCGCCGTCAGGCCCAGGCCCATGACGCTCAGGCTGGCCGCCAGGGGAAAGTTCATGGACGAGAATCCCAGCTGGTAGACCAATGTGGAAACCGTTGGAACGCGGCCTCCGCCGATCATTTGCGGCGTGGCGAAGGCGCTGAACGTCCAGGCGAATGAGGTCGTGATGCTGGCCAGGATGCCCGGCATCGACAGCGGAAGCGTGATGGTCAGGAACGTGCGGACTGGCCCGGCGCCCAGGCTTTCGGCGGCTTTCTCATAATCGCGGTCGATGTGTGAAATGGCGGTGGCCAGCATCAGCACGACCACAGGAACGGTAACGTGCACCAGCGCCACCAGTACGCCGAGATGACTGAACATCAGCGAAAGCGGCGTATCGATCAGGCCCAGCTTGAGCAGCATCGAATTGATGAAACCCGTGCTGCCCAGCACGATGATCCACGAATAGGTGCGCACGATCTCACCCAGGAAGAGCGGGGTGATGGAGACGATCAGGATGAAGGACTTGATGTAGCGGTTTCGCACCCTGACCAGGGCATACGCCAAGGGGTACGCGACGAGCAAGGAGAAGACCGTGGTTTCCACGCTCAGGCGCAAGGTGTTGACAAAGGCATCGACGTAGATCTGCTTGCCCATGCCCGAGAAGTTCGCGAGCGTCAGGCCGCCGACATCCAGCGAACCGGGAATGAAAGTGCGCAAGCTGTATTGCAGCACGGCCGCCATGGCGACGCAGATGCACAGCGCGATGAAGCTGGCCGGGGATATCAGCCATCCCCTCAGGGTGGAACGCGCATCCATGGTGGACCCATCCTTCGTATACGGTGAAAGCGTGGCGGCGCCGCGGCCCGCGAGGCCGCGGCATCGGCAATCAGTTCATGATGTTCTCGGTAAACCACTTGCGCCACTCGGCGGTCTTCTCGGCGCGCAGCTTGTCATCGATGACGATGGCCTGGGTATCCCATTGCTGCTTGGTCGTGAAGACGCCCGGCAGCGCGGCGTCTTCGGGCGAGACCTTGGCGTCGTCGATGACGGGGCTGGCTTTCTTGGCGGCCACGATCTTGGCCTGCACTTCCGGAGACAGCGCGATGTTCATGAACTTGTGCGCCAGGTCGCTCTTCGCGCTGCCCTTCATGATGGCCATGGTATCCACCCCCAGCACCGCGCCTTCCTTGGGCATCGCCACCTTGATCGGCACGCCTTGGCCGATCATGTAATAGGCGTTCATGGACAGCACGATCTGCACGGGCGTCTCGCCGGCAGCGATCAGTTGCTGGCTGTTGGCATCGTTGGTGTAGAAGGCCTTGAAGTTGGGTTTCAGGGCCTTGAGCTTGTCCTGGCCCTTTTCCCAGGTGCTCGCGTCGCCGCCCGAGAGCAAAGCCGAAATGTCGATGATGTGGCTCGGGTCGAAATCGGGCGCGGACAGCTTGCCTTTCAGCGCCGGGTTCCAGAGGTCGTTCCAGCTGTTGAAGGTGATGCCGGCGGGAACCAGATCGGGGCGATAGCCGATGGTGTACACATATGCCCAGCTGCCGATATGGTACGGGCTGATCTTGGCGCGGTCGACCAGGTGCGAGTAATTGGGAATCTTGCTCAGGTCCAGCTTCTCGTACAGGCCGGCATTGACGTAGAGCCAGCCGATGTGCGATGTGGTGAACGTGATGTCGCTTTCCGGCTTGTTGGCGAGCTTGGCCTTGTTCAGGCGGTCGATGGTGCCGCCCGTGATGTACTTCACCGGCACCCCTGTCTGCCGCGTGAACTCGCGGCCGATGGTCTCATCGATAAGGTCCCGGAAGCTGCCGCCCCAGGTGCTTACCACCAGGGCATCCTGCGCCTGCGCCGTGCCGGCGAGGGCCGCGCCGGCAAGCATGCCCGCGCAAATAAGTTTCTTGATCATGACAACCCCTTGTCTATGTCGTTGGCTACAAAACCTGCTGGAGGAAATTCTTCAGGCGCTCGTTCCTGGGCGAGGCGAAGAACTGTTCGGTGGGCGCGGTCTCGATGATCTCGCCCCGTTCCATGAACACACAGCGGTCGGCCACCTTGCGGGCGAAGCCGATCTCGTGGGTGACGCAGATCATGGTGATGCCGGTCTGGGCCAGGTCTTCCATGATGCGCAGCACGGACCCGACCGATTCCGGATCGAGTGCCGATGTCGGCTCGTCAAAGAGCATGATGCGCGGCCGCAGGCAGAGCGCGCGCGCGATGGCCACGCGCTGCTGCTGTCCGCCGGAAAGCTGGATCGGGTACTTGCCGGCCTGTTCGATCACATTGACCTTGGCGAGGTATTCCCGTGCCGTCTGTTCGGCCTCGCCGGCCGGCGTCTTCAAGGCGATCTTCAGCGCGAAGGTGCAGTTTTCCAGCACCGTCATGTGCGGAAAGAGATTGAAGCTCTGGAACACCATGCCCAGCTGGCGCCGAACCTGCTCCACGCTTTCCGGGCGCCGGGTCAGCGCGTTGCCATTGACGTGGATATCGCCCGAATCATGCTGTTCCAGATGGTTGATGCAGCGGATGAGCGATGACTTCCCGGACCCTGAAGGGCCGCACAGGATGACGATTTCACCGCTGGCCACCTCAAGGTGGATATCGCGCAAGGCGTGGAACGACCCGTAGAACTTGTTCAAGCCCGAGATGGCTACCGCGGGCGCGCAGTCAGAACGGACGGAAGACAACGGCGGCGTGATGCTGGACAGGATGGCAGTCATGATGGTTCGCGCTCTGATGGACGGTCGGCCGGACGGTTCAGACTCTGACGAGATAGCGGTTCAGCTTGCGATCCGCGATCGAGAATCCAAGACGTATGCAGTTGGTGATGCACCAGTAGATGGCCGCCGCCGTGATCAGGGGCGTGAACGGGTCATAGGTGTAGTCGAATACAGTGTTGGCGGCCGCGGTCAGGTCAACCAGCGTGATGGCGCTGACGGCCGCCGTGCTCTTCACCATGATCAGCAACTCATTCTGATAGGCGCGCAGCACATAGCGCGCGACCAGCGGGAGCCGCAAGCGGAACAGGATCTGGGCGGGCTTCAGGCCCAGGGTCTGCGCGGCTTCGATCGTGCCCCGGGGAATCGCCGCCAGCCCGCCGCGGATGATCTCGGCCATGAAGCCTGAGTGCGTCATCGCCAGGCCCAGCCATGCGCAGACATAGGCGCTTGAAAAAATGTTCCACAGAAAGGTATCGCGCACGAAAGAGAACTGCGGCAATCCGCTATAGATCAGATACAGCAACACCAGGCTGGGCACCCCGCGGAAAAAACCGATATAGCTGCTGGCGAAGATACCGCGCGCGCCCGGCCGGAAGCTTGCCAGGGCAACCGGCAGCGCCAGCAGCAGGCCGAGGACAAGCACCGGCAGCAGCACGGCGAATGTCGTGCCAGCGCCGGCCAGCAGTTTGGGCAGGCTCTCCCAGGCCACCTGGAAATCAAAGTGCATGAGAGGCTCCCTTGGTCACGATGGGATGGAATCCGCGCGAGGCCCACGTTTCAACGCGGCGGGCCACGTAGTAGGTCAGCCAGGTCATCACGAGGAAGAAGAACGCCGCGAGCAGGTAGTAGACGAAGGGTTCCTTGGTCACGCCGGAGGCGAGCTTGGCGTAGGCCATGATTTCCTTCAGGCCGATCAGCGAAATGAGAGCGGTGTCCTTGAGCACGACGATCCACATATTGGTCATGCCGGGCAAGGCCAGGCGCAGCATCTGCGGCAGGATGACCTTCAGCCAGATGGCGCTGCGCGGCACCAGCAGCACGCGCGCGGCTTCGAACTGTCCGTGGGGCACGTTCTGGATCGCGCTGCGTATCAAGTCGGCCAGGTAGGCGCCGTACACCATGCCCAGCGCCGCCACCGCCGCCATGAACGGCGTGATCTCTATGCGCTGGCCGATGCCGAACGGCGAGAGCAGACCGGCGACGATCTGCGAGCCGCCGTAATAGAACAGGAAGCCCACCAGCAGCGAGGGCACGCCCGTGAAGATGGACGCATACGGGATCCAGATGATTCTGGCCAGCAGCGTCGGCCGTAGCGTGATCAGGGCAAAGAACGTCCCGATCGCGAGCGCCAGCAGATAGGCACAGACGGCGACCTGGATCGTCATCATCGCGCCGGTCGCGAGTTGCTGCACGAAACCCATCGAAGGCATGAGGTATCCCTAAAGCCTGTTCACATTGAAAGGCGCCTTGCACAGGCCTTGGCAAGCGCATGAACCATGCCGCCTGGTCCTCCGGCCTCGTGCCGGGCGGCTCAGGCGGGGGCGCGACTCCGGCTAGCGGCAGGCCGCTTCCTCGGGCAGGAGCTCCACTTCCATGTAGCGTTTACGCAGCTTGGTGAAGGTGCAGTCCTTGATGATGGTTTCAAGCGTGGCGTTCATGCGGCTGAGCAGTTCGCCGCTGTCCTTGCGGGCAATCCAGCTTGAACCGGCTTCGCCGCCACCGGTCCACAAGTCGCCTCCCGCGAATTTCCAGCCCTTGCCCTGGGGCTTGGACAGGAACTCGTTGGTCCAGCTGATCTTGGGGCCCAGGCTCATGTCCAGCCGTCCGTTGGCGAGGTCGAGCCGAATCTGGTCGGGGTTGTCGTAGAACACGATCTGCACCGCGTTGCCGAACGTCTCGGACACGTATTTGGCTTGCGCCGAACCGCGTTGCAGGCCGATACGCACGCCCTTGAGGCCTTCTGGCGTGAAGGTGTAGCTCTTGGCTTCCGGCACCACGTAGGAGTCCGGATTGAACAGCACCGCACGGCCGAATAACACCTTTTCCTTGCGTTCTGGCAGCGGCTTGGTCTGGCTGACCACGGCATCCAGTTTTTTCTGCAACAGTGCCGGAATCAGCGCTTTGAAGTCCATGACGACGATTTCGCAATCGACCTTCATCCGTTTGCACATCTCGCGCGCCAAGTCGGGTTCGAAGCCCGTCAGGCGACCGGATGGGTCGACCATGCTGAACGGGGGATAACTTCCCTCGTTGCCGAGCACCAGCTTCTCGGCATGGACCGGCGCCAGGACGAATAACGAGGCGCTTGCGAGTGTCAGCGCCGTGATGGTTTTGTGCAGATGCATCTTTTCCCCTTGTTTATTGGTTATCCGCCGTGGCGAAGTGCTTACATCGTGTCGGCCTTGTTCAGGTTGGCGTTGAACAGCGACCCGTAACCGGGCTTGGCGCCTGCCGCGCCAGTGAGATCCAGGCAATGCCAGAACGAGGCCTGGATGGCCGAGATCACCGGCTTGCCGAGTTTCTGTTCCAGCGCCTCGATGGCCCCGACAGTCCGGAAGTTGGTGCACGACACGAAGATGGCCGTTGCGTCCGGGTGGTCGACCGAAAGCACGTGGTCATAGACTTTTTCGAGAGATACCTCGGCCAGCGCATGGTCATCCGAGATGCCCAGGCAGGCGCTCCTGACGACCTCGTGTCCGTTTTCCTGTAGGAAGCGGATGGCGCGTTCATGGATCTCCGGCAGATACGGCGTGGCCAGCGCAACCTTGCCGGCCTTCACCTTCTTCAACGCCGCGAGCGTGGCGGTGGACGCCGTGGTGATCTTCGGCCCCGGCACCCATTGCCGCAGCTTCTGGATGAGCGCCTGGTCGTAGGCGGTCCCGTGCAGAAACGAAGCGCTGGTCCCACCGAACAGCAGCACGTCGATGGGGGCCGCGCCCGCCAGGCGAGCAGCCTGCTCCAGCTCGGGGGCGTTCATCATTTCCTCGATGCCCTGCACGGTGACCTTGGGCAGCTTGATGCGTGCGGTATGGGTGGAAACCCCTGGCCCGGACATGGCCCACATCTCTTCTTCCATCACGACACTGGAGGCGATGTAGATCAGCCCGATGCGGGCAAGGTCGCCAGAACCGTCGTAGCGGAATTGGGGATAGGCGGCGGGTAGGGGCGTTGAGGCGGTGTTCATCCGGATTCCCTGCAAAGAGAGGTTGCTTCAGCTAGCGAAAACCAATGATGAGAGACGCGATCCGAGCGACCAAGTCGCCTTTTCCGTTGGCATGGATAGATTTTCCTGATGGCCGGGCGAGGCGGCTCGAGGCCTGGCGAACACGCACCGCCGCGCGCATCGCCGTGCGCGCCGCCCGCGTCAGGATTTCCGAGACGGGACGCCGGAAAAAACAAATAGGCGGTTGCCCCGCTTGGGCCGACCATCAGCGAGCAGATCACGGCCTTATGCGATGCCGCTTGCCAGGCAGGCGCGGGGTCTCCGGATAAACCCTAATAAAGAGTCGAGCCATGAAGCACAAGCGCATACGCACCTTCAATACCAAGGCAACCTACCCGGAACAGAAACTCGATAACGATCTGTGCCAGGCCGTCGTCGCGCGCGGCAGCACGGTCTTCCTGCGCGGGCAGATCGGCCAGAACCTGGACACGTCCGAGAGCGTCTGCATCGGCGATGCCTCGGGCCAGGCAGAGCAGGCGATGAAGAACATCGACATGCTGCTCAAGGAAGCCGGCGGCGAACTCCAGGACATCTGCAAGATCACGATCTACCTTATTGATCCCCGTTACCGCGAGGAGGTCTATCTCGTGGTCGGCAAGTGGCTCAAGGGCGTGTTCCCCGTGTCCACCGGTATCGTGGTGTCGGCATTGGCGCGCCCCGAATGGCTGGTGGAAATCGACGCGACCGCTGTTATTCCGGATTGACGCCACAGGAGGCCCAGGTCATGACTTTCTCCATCATTGCCCGTTGTCCGGCCACAGGCCAATTCGGCGCCGCCGTCTCATCGTCGTCGCCCGCGGTCGCGGCGCGTTGCGTCCGCGCGCGCGCAGGCGTGGGCGCGGCGGTCAGCCAGAACATCACCGACCCCGCCCTGGGGCCGCTCATCCTTGACGCGATGAGCCAGGGCCATTCGCCCGAACGCGCGTTGGCGTCCCTGGCCGAACGTCCTTTCATCAGCTACCGGCAGTTGATGGCCATCGACGCCACGCAGGCGCCGGCCATCTTCACCGGGTCGAACGCGCTGGGCCGCTTGGCCAGCGCAAAGGGGGAGCACGCCGCGTGCGCCGGCAATATGCTGGCATCGCTGGACGTGCCTGCCGCCATGCTGTCGGCGTTCGAGAAGACGCCGGGGTCGCTTGCCGAACGCCTGATGCAGGCCATGCTGGCGGGGCAGGCGGCTGGCGGCGAAGAGGGGCCGGTACATTCGGCCGGGCTGCTGGTGGTGGCGGAGCTGGATTGGCCTATCGTCGACCTGCGCATGGACTGGGTGGAGCAATGCCCCGTCGAGACGCTTTACGACGCCTGGAAGGTCTACGAGCCGCAGATCCAGGACTACATTACCCGGGCCCGGGATCCGCGCGCCGCGCCAAGCTTCGGCGTGCCCGGCAATCTGTGACAGGCTGCTAGTGCGAGAAAACCCGAGGAGCGCCCTGTCCGCTGTCCGGGCATAGTGGAGACCCGTTTCCTCGGTGCGGCGCATGCCGGCGCCGGGCCACGGTGGCGGCCCGCCAGCCGGAACGCCACCTCCCTCCAGCCCGCTCCAGTTTTCTCACTTCGGACTATGCTCAATCGCATTTCGCTGCGCCAGATGGAGTACTTCGTCGCCACGGCCAAGCATGGCAGTATCGCCGCGGCATCCAGCCAGATCCACATTTCGGCGCCTTCGATTTCGGCCGCCATCGCACATGTTGAAACCGAGTTGGACGTGCAGCTGTTCGTCCGGCATCCGTCCAAGGGCCTGGCCCTGACGGTGCTCGGCCAACAGGTCATGAGCGAATGCGAAGACCTGCTCGAGCGCGCGTCGCGCCTCTACAAGATCGCGTCCGTCTCCAGCAATACCATCCAGGGCACCTTGCGCGTGGGCTGCTTCCAGTCGCTCACGGCCATGATCGCGCCCGAGGTGATCTTCGGGTTCGCGCGTGCGTTCGACAAGGTCGAGCTGCACATGGTCGAAGGCGACCAGCAGTTGCTGATCGACAAGCTGCATACGCTGGAGATCGACGTCGCGCTGAGCTACGACCTGAGGCTGGGCGACGAGATATCGTTCGAGGCACTGGCACGCCTGCCGCCGCATGTGGTGGTCAGCGAACTGCATCCGCTTTCGCAGCAGATCGCAGTGACGCTGGAGGAGCTGGCCCGCCTGCCCATGGTGCTGCTGGACCTGCCCTTGAGCCGGGACTACTTCATGTCCCTATTCGCGAAGGTCGGGCTGGAGCCGAACATCGTGGCGCGTTCGCGTTCGGAGGAAGTGGTGCGGTCCATGGTGGCCAACGGCATCGGCTATGCCCTGTTCAACGTGCGGCCAAAGTCCACACAAGCGCTGGACGGCAAGCGGCTGGTGCGGCTGCGCCTGGTGGGTGAACACCGCCCCATGCTGCTAGGCCTGACGACCTACAAGCCGATGAAGCCGTCGCGCCTGACCGAGGTGTTCATGCAGCGCTGCCGCTCCTATATCTCGGATCAATACATTCCCGGCATGAGCGAAGGCAGTTTCTTCGATCCTTACGTGCTTCCCGAAAACAAATGAACGGAGGGCGCACGCGCGCTCCGCATTCTTGCAAACCCAAACCATGAGCAAACCGACTCCCGACAACAGTCCAGATCTATTGCGCGAATTGCTCGCGTTCCAATCCGTCACGCTGACGCCGAACATCGAGCTCATCGAGCGTGTGCGGGAGTTGCTGGCGCAGGCCGGCATCGAGTCCACGCTGGTGGCGGACCCGCAGGACGCCGGGCGGAGCAATTTGTACGCATCCGTCGGCCCGCTGAATGTGCCTGGCATCCTGCTCTCGGGTCATACCGATGTGGTCCCCGTGACCGGCCAGCCCTGGACCTCGCCGCCCTTTGAGGCAACCCTGCGCGATGGGCGCATCTATGGGCGGGGCAGCGCGGACATGAAGGGTTTCGTCGCCTGCGCCGTGATGGCCATGATGCGCGCGGCCCGTCAGCCGCTTGCGCGCCCCTTGCATCTGGCGCTGTCGTTCGATGAGGAAATCGGCTGCGTGGGCGTGCGCCATATGCTGCGCGCGCTGGAACACATGGAACCGGCTCCGCTGCTCTGCGTCGTGGGTGAGCCCACGCTGATGAAGATCGGCACCGGCAACAAGGGCAAGGCGGCCTACCGGGCCTTGTGCTGCGGGCAGGCCGGCCACTCCGGACTGGCGCCGCATTTCGTCAATGCCATCCACACGGCCAGCGATCTGATCAGCGCCCTGCGCGACGTGCAGCACGACCTGGCCGAACACGGGCCGCGCGAATCGGGCTACGACGTGCCGTACACGACAGTGCATGCGGGCACCATCAAGGGCGGCACGGCGCTGAACATCGTGCCCGCGGAATGCGAAGTCAATTTCGAGATCCGCAACGTCGCGCAGGATGACCCGAACCAGATCCTGGAGCGGGTGTTGGAGCTCACCAGGACGAAAATGCGTGCATCGGGCGCCCGGCCCGATGCCGAGCCGCCCCGGGTCACGACCGTCAATACCTATCCCGGCCTTGCCACGGCGGACGACTCGGAGGCGGTCGCGCTGCTGGCCTCGTGGTTGCCGCCCGACACGCCACTCACCAAGGCCGCTTTTGGCACCGAGGGCGGGTTGTTCCAGCAGCTGTGGGCGCAGACGTCGGTGCTGATCTGTGGACCGGGCAGCATCGAAGTGGCGCACAAGGCCGACGAATACGTCGAGCTGTCGCAGCTGGAGGCTTGCGACGCCATGATGGAGAAGTTGACGCAGTATCTGATGGCCTAGAGCCGGGATCCGGATCCTCGCATGAGGATCCCGTGGCGCTCGCTGGGCAAGCCCAGGCAAGAAAAACCCGCAGAACTCATGTTCATGCGGGTTTTTGGCTTTTGGGGCTGCCCTGATAGAAATCTTGGGGTGTCGCAAGTTGGGTGACTTTATTCAAAATCCCAAGTCCGATGACGCTTTTCTAGCAAAAGCCAAACTTGAGTGACGCAATGGGACCCACGTCGATAATGTACTTTTCGCTTATCTCCAACCCCAAGGCAGCCATAATGGCGCGGTTGTGAGCCCGGAGATGCCAAATCAAACTGTCGAAATCTCACTGTTAAATACTGTCAATAAATAAATCGGAGATAAGCTACCGCGATATTGTGTTGCCGATCACGCCTGCTTGAGCTAGCCGATACCCGCAATCTGCGGCATATCGATGCGCGTATGACTATTATTTTTGAGTATTGCTGGTGGGAATCTGACCCACCGTCGACGCCAAACTACAGCCAGGAGCAACAGGGCCATGAATACTGAAGAAAGTTGTTTTGGACGATTGGCCAGGTGAGGGAGAACGACGTGTTGCTGCACCAAGCCAGGCGTGAACAACAGACGCGACCCACCGTGCGCCAGGTGACACTGGGCTTGGCCGTCGTCTGGTTGGCGCTCGTGGCCGGCCTTGGATGGTGGATTTCGCAGAGAATCGTGACAGCGCAGTTGGCGAGACTGGCGGCAAGCGCTGAATACGAAGCCAAAACGACTGCGCGCGTGATGGACCGGTTGTTCACCGAAATGGTGAGCGTGGCCAATATGGTGGCGCGACAGGGGCTGGTGATTGAACTGGCGATTCGTTATCGCACAGATGCCCCAGGTGCGGCCGAACTGACACGGCAGGAGCGCGCTGCGCAGTTCGCGCGCGACCCGTTGGTGCGCAGGGTCGGCGACTTCATGAACGCGCTGGCCAGTGATCTGCGTTATGCGCGCATTTACATGAATAATATGTCGGACGATACGGTGTCGGCCAGCAATTGGGCCGAGCCCGATAGCATCGTGGGCATGATCTACTCGGGCCGGCCTTATCTCATTGACGCGCTGCGTACTGGCAATGGCCATTCTTTCGGTATTGCGCGGTTGAATAAATCCCCGTCCTATTTCGTGGCCAGTCGTATCGAGGACTCGAACGACGTGCCGTTGGGCTCAGTCACGGTTAAGTTTGACGCGCCAGAGGTTGCGCTTTATTTGACAGGGCGCCATGTCGCGCTGATCGTGAACCGCCAGGGGCGCGTGATCACGGCCTCGTCAGAGGCGTTCATGCTACGCAACGTCGCGGCGCTTTTGCCGCCCGGCACGGTGCTTCCGCCGGACGGCGAAGAAGAGCTAGGCGAGCTCATGGATGTGCGCGGGACAAGCAGCGCAGACCTTGCCGACCAGTGGCTCATCGACGGCACGCCCTATTTGCTGCGGCGCCAGCCGTTGTCTGGCACGCAATATCAGTTGCTTACGCTGGCTACGTTGGAGCATCTGGCTCCCATGCGCAGACAGCACTTTTGGATGGCAGGGCTGGTCGCGTTATTCGGCTTGGTCCTGATCCTGCTATCAGGCCATGCGGCCAGCCAGATCGTGATGCGCCGACGGGACGAACGGTATGCGGCCAACTATGACGCGCTGACCGGCCTGCCGAATCGACGTGCGGTGTTGACGGAATTGGAGCGGTTGTTCGCTCTGGCAAAGCGGACGCAGCAATGGGTTCTGGTGGCGTTTATCGATCTGGATGGATTCAAGCCGATCAACGACACCTATGGGCATGAGGCCGGCGACAGATTCTTGATCGAGGTGGGCCGGCGCATGTCGGCCGGTCTACGTGCGAGCGATATGCTTGGTCGATGGGGGGGCGACGAGTTCGTTGTTATTGGACTCGTGGCTCCGTATATGTCCGGCGATCCGCAAGGCGTAGTCAACGAGATGCGCAACCGGCTCGCGCAGCCGCTGATCGGTACCTATACCTCCGCCGACTGTAGTTTCGACTATCGAGGCGCGAGCTTTGGCATTGTGAGCGTGGATCCTGCCGTCAGTTCGCTACAAGCCGCGCTCAAGGAAGCCGACCAGCTTATGTATGCCGACAAACAGGCACGGCGGGCGCAGCAAACGGCCAAGGACGGACAGGCTCGCGAATCTGTTTGGAGGCCGGACCCAAACTTGGATGGCGGCTTGCCGAACAAGGCGTGACGTTCAAGTACGATCTTGAGTCACGCGGATGACGGACGTATTCATTTACTTTCATCGAAATCTACTTGAATCCGTCTGTAAATATTCAGCGTAAATATCGGCGCTTGATGCGGTAGCGATTCATTCCGACGAAGCAAATCCACGATTCGTCGAAAAAAGAATGTGTTTTCTCTGGTCCACGAATTAAATCGAAACACCTTCGATTTAAGTTGAAACGGCCGCCAGCCGATTGCGACGGGCAGGGCGGCCCGCAAAGGACCAGAGATGAAGAAGCTGACTGCCAACCTGACGGCGCGCAGAAGTGTCGCCGCCGTATTCGAGCCGGCACCGCGGCCCGCGCGGCCCCATCTTGGGCTGCTTTCCTCGATGTCGGTGACCGCCATCGGCCTGATCCTGGCACAGCCGGTGATGGCCGACATCTCCTGTCCAACGCCAACCTCGTCCAGCTCAAGCACGACCACCTGCACGGTCGCTTCGGACCAGAGCGGCAACCTGACTGTCGACTACACGGGCGGCACGGGCTCCGGCACCGGCAACGGCGGCTATGGCGGCAACTACATCGTGGTCAACAGCGGCTACCTGGGCCCCAACCCCTTGCAGGCGGCGCTGCTGGTGCGCCTGAAGGGCGGCACGGGTTCACCCGACGGCAAGGACAGCGGCACCTTTGGCGGTTGGGGCGGCGCGATCACCATCACCAACTACGGATCGGCCGAGACCGACGTCTCTCCGACGGAGACTGCGCAAGGGTCCGCGCCGGGGGTCTGGGACGATTACAGCGCACAGTTCGGCATTTACGGCGCGTCGGTGGGTGGCACGGGCGGCACGCCGCCGGATAACTTCGGCGGTGGCAGTGGCGGCAGCGGCGGCAATGGGTCGGCCGTCAACATCAGCAACATCGGACAGGTCCAGATGCAGAGCCTGCCTTATGGCGGCGTGGGCATCTACGGGGCCAGCATAGGCGGCGCCGGCGGCACCCAGATGAGCGCGGTGGGCAGCGATCAGGTGGGCGGCAACGGCGGCAACAGCGATATCGTCAATATCACCAACACCGGCTCGGTGTCGGTGTCGTCCGGCAGTGCCGGCCGCTACGCCTGGGGCATCGGCGCGGAGTCGCTGGGCGGCGCCGGCGGCGTCTATAACGGCTGGGGAGGCACGGGCGGCGGCGGAAACCCGGCGGCCGCGACGATCATCACGAACAGCGGAAAGGTGGTGGTCAATGTGGAGGTTGCGGGCGGCGCTACCAGCAACCTCCTGACCAATGGCGTGCGCGGGCTGTATGTCACAAGCCAGGGCAATGCGGGGTTCACCTCCAGCGATGGCAGCGACAACGGCGGCCAGGGCGGCGGATTCGGCACCATGGCGGCCGTCAACAACGGCCAGATTTCGGTCACCAGCAATTCCCTGGCGGAACCGACGACCTTGGCAGCTCTGTCCGGCGGCATCGTGATGGTGGGCCTGGGCGGCAATGGCGGCGGCGGGCCGATGACCAGCACCAACACCACCGACGAAAGGGGGGGCAACGGGGGCTCGGCCCTGTCGTCGGCGACCGTCACGCTGAACGACGGCTCGTCGATCACCACCAGCGGCGCCTACCTGCCCGGCGTGAGCGTGATCAGCCAGGGCGGCGATGGCGGCCCTGGACGCCAAAGCAGCAATGGCGCCAACGGCGGCAATGGCGGCACCGTCCAGGTCGCCATGAGCGGCAGCGCCGGTATTTCCACCTACGGCATCCAATCCCACGGCATTGCCGCGCGCAGCGTTGGCGGGGCGGGCGGCGGCGTGGAGACCAGTAGCGGCCTGGTCGATTTCACGCCGGAGAACGCGGGGGTGGGTGGCACCGGCGGCACGGTCAACGTGACGACCGGCGATGCCGCGACGGGAACTGCCGGTGGCAAGATCACGACCCAGTCGGATTATTCGATCGGCATCCTGGGTCAGTCGATGGGCGGCATCGGCGGCACCACCACGGGCAATTTCGAGATGTTCGGCAATGCCGGCGCCGATGCCGGCAGCGGCGGCAACAGCGGCACGGTCAACATCGATAGCCGCACCGCCATCAACACCTTCGGAACCTCATCGCACGGCATCGTGGCGCAAGCCATCGGCGGGGGTGGCGGCACGGCGGGCGCCAGCGCCGGTCTGGTCTCGGTGGGCGGCGCAGGCGGCAGCGCTGTCGCTGGCGGCACGGTGAACATCACCCAGAACGGGAACCTGAGCGTCAACGGTTCGGCGTCCATCGGCATGCTGGCCCAATCCATCGGCGGCGGCGGGGGCGACGGCGGCAGCGCCAACGGCGTGGCCGTGATCGGCGGCACGGGCGGCGGTGGGGGCGCAGGCGGTCAGGCCACGGTCAACCTGACCGGGAATTCGGTCTATGCGTGGGGCGATCATGGCTACGGCATCGTTTCGCAGGCGATCGGGGGAGGCGGCGGCACGGGGGGCGCCGCGTCCGCCTACGATGCCGGCGTGGGGTTTTCCATGGCGGTCGCGATCGGCGGCACGGGCGGAAACGGCGGCACCGGCGGCACGGCGGCAGCCAACCTTTCCAATTCCAGCGTGACGACGGGCGCGAGCGACGCCCATGGCGTGCTCGTGCAATCCATCGGCGGTGGCGGTGGGGCGGGCGGCGCGTCGGTAGCCAAGGCCTTGACGGTTGCCGTTCCCGATGAGGACGCCTCGTTCGGCGTCGCGGTCAGCTTTGCCATGGGCGGGTCGGGCGCCGCGGGCGGGGCAGGGGCCACGGCCACGGCCACGCTGACCAATGCCGGGGTTACGACGGGCGGCGAGAACGCACAGGGTGTGATCGTGCAGTCCATCGGTGGCGGCGGCGGTGCGGGGGGAAGCGCTTCGGCGACGTCGACGGTGATCGGCACGGGCGACTCGGTCGGGGGATCGTTGCAGGCGACGCTGGGCGGCAGCGGGGGCAGCGGCAATACGGGCGGCACCGCGTCGCTCGTCATGCAGGGCAGCAGCATCACCACCTCGGGGGATTCCGCCAATGCGATCCTGGTGCAGAGCGTGGGCGGCGGCGGCGGCGCCGGGGGCGTGGGATCGGCCACCGGGCGCAGCATCAATACCGACGCCAATGTGTCGATCTCGCTAGCCTTGGGTGGCAGCGGCAACTCGGGCGGCAATGGCGGCGCCGCCAGCCTGACGATCGACCCCAGCAGTTCGGTGACCACGCATGGCGACGGCGCGCGGGCCGCGCTGGTGCAGTCCATCGGCGGCGGCGGCGGGGCATCGCAAGGCGGCCAGGTCGGCCTGGAGGTGAGCGCCACCGAAGAGGACAGCACCACCGACGTCCACGGTTCGGTCTCGGTCGGCCGCGGCGGCGGCGGCGGCGGCAACGGCGGTGCGATCAACCTGAACAGTGACGGCAACATCACCACCTATGGGGCCGACGCCGACGGCCTGCTGGCGCAAAGCATCGGCGGCTCCGGCGGTCTGGGCGGCGCCGTGGGCGGCAATAGCGGCACCCCCTCTACGCTGCCCTGGGTGAACGATTCGGGGACCACCTATCAGCTCAACGTGGCCGTTGGCGGGACGGGCGGAGCAGGCGGCAGTGGCGGCGCCATCGGCAGCAGCAGCGCGCCGGCCATTCTGGGCGCCTACACCCAGACGTATGGCGACTATGCGGACGCGGCCGTGGTGCAATCCATCGGCGGCGGCGGTGGCGTGGGCGGGGCGTCCACGGTGTCGTCCAGTGTGTCCATGTCCAATGTGACCCTGGCGGTCGGGGGGCGCGGCGGCAACGGGGGATCGGGTGGCGCCATCACGGCGTGGTTGAACGGCAACGGCGTCAATGCCTTCAATACCGAGGGCTATGGCGCAGCGGGCGTCGTGTTGCAGTCCATCGGCGGCGGCGGCGGCATGGCGGGCTCGGGCTCGCCGCAGGCGCGCGGCCAGATGCAGCTGGGCGGCGTGCAGGGCAACGGCGGCGCCATCACCGTCACTGACGGGAGCTGGGCCTCCATCCAGACCAAGGGCGACAGCGCCTACGGCCTGGTCGCGCAATCGATCGGCGGAGGCGGGGGCATCGCCATGGCGGGCAGCGCCAGTTCGGCGGCCAATCCCGGCAGCCAACAGTTCAGCATGATCGCGGGCAACGCCAGCGGTTATGGCTACGGCAGCTCCGTCACGGTTTCCGCTGGGCTGGATCTGAACACCTATGGCGCCAGGGCGATGGGCGTCGTCGCGCAATCCATCGGCGCCGGCGGCGGCATCGCGACCACGGGCGCTGCAAGCGGCATGGGTACGATAGAGCTGGGCAGTCTGCTGAACAGCTCCTTGGGCGCAAACGCCAGCGGGGTGCAGCTTGAACTGAGCGGCAACATTACGACGCGAGGCGCCGGCGGGCACGGCATCGTCGCCCAATCCATCGGCGGGGGCGGGGGCATCTTGGGCGACGTGTCCCAAGCTATTCAATTCAATCCGACGGGGTTCGCCAGACAGTCGCTCACGATCAACTCCAATGGCGGCGAGGGCAGCTGGGTCAGCGTTGCTTTCAATGGCAGCCTCACGACGGTCGGCGCCAATTCGCATGGCATCATCGCGCAATCGATCGGCGGCGGCGGCGGTCTTGCCGGCGGTCCCCAAGGCGGATTCGCGGGATCCATCGGGCAGGGCGGCAGCGCAAGCAATGTCAAGGTCCAGCAGTCTGGCACCTTGCAGGCCACCGGTGCAGGATCGGTGGGCATATTCGCGCAAAGCGACAGCGGCACTGCCTCCAACAGCGCGGTGTCCGTCGTCGTCAGCGGGGATGTGCTAGGTGGCTCGGGATCCGGCAGCGGCGTCTGGATTGCGTCCGGAAAGAGTAACCAGTTGGTTGTGAATGCAGGCGCCTCGCTGGGCGCCTTGTCGGGAGTGGCCGCGCGCTACGACGGAAAGTACGGCACCGGGTCGGGTTCCACGCTGACCATCGACAACTACGGCACGCTGTCCGGCAGCACGCTGTGCGCCAATGCCGACGGCAACACGGCCTGCGTCCTCGACAATCACGCCGGCGCCGTGGCCACCGACGCCGTGGCCTACAACGGCAGCGTCCGCAACGACGGGCTGATCGTGATCGGCAAACCCGGCCAATTCCAGACCCTGACCGTCAGTGGCAGCTTCACCCAGTCCGCCAGCGGCGTGCTGCGCGCCGATGTGGACTTCGACAAGATGCGGTCTTCGCAAATGATCGTGAAGGGCGACGCCAATCTTGCGGGGGGCATGGACGTGCTGCCGCAGGCCCTGCTGCCCAAGCGCGAACTGTCCGTGCTGACGGTGCAGGGAAGTTCGCAGGGGGCGCTGACCGCCATGGATAGCCCCGTCTTTGACTACCAGACGCGCCAGATCGGGCCCGAAACCCGCATCCGCGTCGAATCCGCCGATTTCAATGCATCTTCCATGGGCTTGAAAGCGAACCAGGATCGCGTCGCGAACAACTTGCAACGCATCTGGGACGCGGGCGGAAACTCCGCGCTGGCGCCGCTGTTCGCGCAATTGGACCTGGCCTCGCGTCAGGGCGCCGGCGCCTACCGCGACAGCGTTGCCAATCTGTCACCCGGCGTGACCCTCGCGCCAGCAGTGCAGGCCGCGGCCAACCTGGGGCAGTTCACCAGCGGCATGATGTCGTGCCCCACGTTCACCGGCGCCGACGCGATGACCGGCGAACAGAATTGCTTCTGGGGCCAGGTAAGCGGGCGGGCCACCAGCCAGGACGGCAGTGGCGGCACCTCGGGCTTCAATTACGACACCGTCACGTATCAATTCGGCGGCCAGCGCGAGGTCAGCACCGGCTGGTTCCTTGGCGGCTCCATGGCGTACGAAAGCAGCCATGTGCGCGCCAGTGACGGCAGCGTCAGCGGCAACGGCGACAGCGGCTACGCCGGCATGGTGCTGAAGCGGGAAGCGGGGCCGTGGGTGTTCTCCGCGGCTTTGGGCGGCGGTTATGGCGGCTATCGGATGGACCGCAGCATCGACATCGCCGGCTATCAGGAAACCGTGTCCAGCCGGCCCGACGTGTATGGCTTCAATGCACGCCTGCGCGCCGCCCGCACCTTCGCATACAGCAATATGTACGTGAAGCCGTACGTGGACCTGGACTTCAGCTACAGCCGCATGCCTGCGTACACGGAGTCGGGTTCCAACCCGCTGGCGCTGTCGGTCGACGGCAGCGACCAGTTCGTCATGGGCCTGTCGCCCATGATCGAAATCGGCGGTCGTGCGGAACTGAAGAACGGGGCGATGCTGCGTCCGTTCCTGTATGCGGGCGCGTCCTTCCTGTCACAGGACGACTGGACTTCCAGCGCGCGCCTGCGCGGCGCACCGCAGGGCACGGGCGCGTTCGACACCACGCTGCCTGTCGATGACGTGGTCGGCAAGATCGGCGCGGGGCTGGCGGTGATGAAGGCGGGCAGCGTGGATTTCCGCCTACAGTACGAAGGCCAGTTTTCCCAGCACGTAAGCAGCCACAGCGCGGCGCTGAAGGTGATGGTGCCGTTCTGAGGGCGCGCGTGGGGCGCCCGGCCGCGCGGGCCTTATGCCTGCGCTACCGCGCGCCGCAGGCGCAACGAAGCGACGCGGCCCAGAACGAGAGGCGCGACGCCGTTGATGAAGCTCACTTCGGTCTGCGCGCCGGGGAGTTGCGACAAATGGGAAACGTGTTCCAGATTGATGATGACCGACCGCGACAAGGCACAGAAGGGCGGGCAGGGAAGTTGCGCCGCCAAGCGCTTGAGCGTGATGTGCATCAGCTCGTTCGCGCAGGCCGCGCTGCACAGGCGCACGTAGTCCCCTTGCGCCTGCACGATCGTCAGTTCTTCGAACTTGATGAGCTTGGTGCCGGATCGTGTCCGCATGGACAGGTAGCCGGTGGCGCGGGGACGCAGCCGCGCCAGCGCTTGTTCCAGCCTGTCCGGGCTGACCGGCTTGAGCAGGTAGTCGACCGCTTCGACGTCGAAGGCGCGGGTGGCGTAGTCGTTGTGCGCGGTGACGAAGACCACGGCGGGCGCGGGATTCAGGCTGTCCAGAAGATCGAACCCGGTGCCGGACGTCAGTTCGATATCCAGGAACAGGGCATCGGGATGATGATCCCGGATCAGCCCGCGGGCCTGCTCCGCAGAGGAGGCCTCGCCGGCGACCTGGACGCCAGGTGCGGCTTCGAGCAGCCGGCGCAGGTAGCGTCGCGCCGGGGCTTCATCGTCGACGATAAGCACTCGTAGCATGTTCCTCTCAGGCGCCCGGGTTGTGGCGAGTATATTCTTTCGGTCTGATACGCGGGTAAATATAAGGCTACCGCCATGTCCAGAGCGTGTTACCGCGCTTGGACAGGGCCTTTCCGAAGGGGGCGCGTCCATGATGTTCACATCCGTCAGCCAGGGGCTCAGCCAAGGGGAGTCCTCGTCGGGCTTCTGGCGCGCTCAGATCGTCGGGTGGATCTTTCTTGCGCTCGTTGGCTATTCCATCCGCCTGGCGGTGTTCGGCAATGCCGTCGCGGCTTTCTGGCTCACGTTGGCGCTGGAGCCGGTGGCGTTCGTCCTGACCAGCGCGGGCGCCGTGCTGCATGGCCGCCGGTCGGGCAAGGGCGACGCGCCCATCCTGGTGCTGGCCTGCGCGGTACTGCTGTGCCTGGCCGCGTCGGCGCTGCTGGGCTCGATCGCCTACGCCATCCATCACCTGTTCCCGCCGGGATCAATCCGGGTACTGCCGGGCAATCAGTATCGGCTGGGCTTCATCTACTACATGGGGATACTCTCCATCTGGACGCTGATCTACTTCGGCGTGTCGGCGGAGCTATCCGCGCGCACTGAACGCATGTCCAAGATGAAGGCCGAGACCCGATCCCTGCAACTGGAGCTGGAGCATCTACAGCGGCAGATAGAGCCTCATTTTCTCTTCAACTCGCTCAACACCATCGTCGCGGAGATCGCCGAGCGCCCCGCCATTGCCGAAGAGATGACGCGCCGCCTGGCCAACTACCTGCGCTACTCGCTGGATCGGCGCGGGCGCGGGCTGAGCCGGCTGGAAGAGGAGATCGAGGCCGCCCAGGCCTATATACGCATACAGGCCCTGCGCTTTGACAAGCAGCTTGAGTACCAATGCCAGATCGACCCGGCCACGTTGCAGATCAACATTCCCCATATGACGCTGCAAGGGTTGGCGGAAAATGCGGTCAAGCACGGCATGCGGGCGGAACATGACCGATTCCTGATCCACATCCGTACCCGCCTTCAGGGCGACGAGCTGATCATCGAGGTGGACAACCCGGGCCAGTTGCAGGCGCCGTTCGATCTCGTCGAGAGCGGCGGCGGGTTGGGCAATCTCTGCCGCCGCCTGGCCTTGCGGTACGCCGACAGATACGAGTTCTCGCTGGATCAGCGTGGCGACCGAACCGTGGCCGAGGTCAGGCTGAGAGGGAACCCGTTGGTGCTGTAGCGGGCGTGATAGGGCTGGGATGAGGCAGCCGGCTGCTCGGCCACCACGCTGTCCCGCCCCAAGGGGTGCAATGCGATCAGGCGGGGCGGTGGTACACCGCTTCCACGTTGTATCCGTCGGGGTCCAAGATGAAGGCGCCGTAATAGTGCGGGTGATATTGCGGGCGAATGCCAGGCACGCCGTTATCGCTACCGCCGCCCGCCAGCGCCGCCCGGTGGAAGGCGTCGACCTCGGCACGGCTGCGGGCCCGAAAGGCCACATGCACGCGCGGGGTGCTGGGCGTGCCCTGGTGAATCCAGAATTCGCCGCCCGGGTCGCCGGCGTCGTCGGGCTCGCCTACGCCGAAGCCCATGCCGGTGGGCAACTGTTTGCGTGCGACATAACCCAACGCCGCAAGCGCGCTCAGGTAGAACGCCCGGCTGCGCTCAAAGTCGCTCACGTGAATCTCGATATGGTCCAACATGCTTGGCTCCTGCGGAAGGCGGCCGCGGAAGGCCGGGCAGACCAGCATAGGTCAACTGGGCTGGCAGGGGGCTTCGAATTGCAACGAAGGCCATACGCAACGAATCCCACCTTATCCAAGGTGTCAGACTGGACTAGCTCAGACCGCATTTGTTGCAGGTTCCTCCCCGGGAAACGCGCCAGGACCCCATGGCGGAGAGGCGTGGCGGCCAGGCAACCTTCCGCGCGCAGACCCCGCCTGACAGTTATTATTGGTCTTCAGCCGGTAATGGGGGGCGCCGATCTCTGAATGCGCCAGACCTTGCGAGGCAGGAATTTCACTGAAAAGACGTCTATGAAGACCATAAAAAAATCGAGCAAGCTGGCTCACGTCCTATACGACATCCGTGGTCCCATCATGGATCGGGCCAAGCAGATGGAAGACGAAGGCCAGCAGCTCATCAAGCTCAATATCGGCAATCTGGCCGTGTTCGGCTTCGATGCCCCCGAGGAAGTCCAGCAGGACATGGCCCGTAACCTGCCCAATTCGGCTGGTTATTCGGACAGCAAGGGGATCTTCGCCGCGCGCAAGGCGGTCATGCATTACAGCCAGCAGCAGGGCGTGCAAGGCGTGACGCTGGAAGACGTCTACCTGGGCAACGGCGCGTCCGACCTGATCGCGATGGCGACCAACGCCTTGCTCGACGACGGCGACGAACTGCTGCTGCCCACGCCCGACTACCCGCTGTGGACGGCGGTGACGAGTCTGTCGGGGGGCAAGCCCGTGCATTACCTCTGCGACGAGGCCAATGGCTGGATTCCCGACCTGGACGACATGCGTGCGAAGATCACGCCGCGTACCAAGGGCATCGTGGTGATCAACCCGAACAACCCGACCGGTGTGCTCTATCCCGATCACGTGTTGCAGGAAATCATCGCCCTCGCGCGCGAACACGGGCTGGTCATCCTGGCCGACGAGGTGTACGACAAGGTCTTGTACGACGACGTCCAGCACACCGCGATGGCGAGCCTGTCGACCGACGTGCTCACGCTGACCTTCAACTCGCTGTCCAAGAGCTACCGCGCGTGCGGCTACCGCGCGGGCTGGCTGGTGGTCTCGGGCGACAAGAACAGTGCCCGCGATTACATCGAAGGCCTGACCATGCTGGCCAACATGCGGCTGTGTGCCAACGTGCCGGGCCAGTGGGCCATCCAGACGGCGTTGGGCGGCTACCAGAGCATCAACGATCTGGTGTGCGAGGGCGGCCGGCTGCGCCGTCAGCGCGACTTGGCCTACGAACTGATCACCGCCATTCCGGGTGTCACTTGCGTCAAGCCGCAGGCCGCGCTTTACATGTTCCCGCGGCTGGACCCCGAGGTATATCCCATCGAGGACGACCGCCAGTTCTTCCTGCAACTTCTTGAAGCCACGCGGGTGATGCTGGTGCAAGGCACGGGGTTCAACTGGTCGCGCCCGGATCATTTCCGGATCGTTTTCCTGCCGCACGAACCGGACCTGCGGGTGGCCATTGGCCGAATCGCCAAGTTCCTCGAAGACTACCGCGCCAAGCATGGCAAGAATATGCCGGCTGCGCTTGATGGCGAACCCTCAAAGAGCGCTGCCGTTTCGCCAGTCGAGCTTGCGGCGAACATCGGCTAGATGACAGCCAGCCCGAGCGGGCCTTCGGTTGCGGCTTCAGCGTAGTACCTAAACCCCCAAGTACGCTTGCCGTACTTTGGGGTCGGTCAGCAGCGATTGCGCGGGGCCGCCGTGCACGATGCGGCCGGTCTCCATGACGTAACCGCGGTCGGCGGCAGATAGCGCCAGATGGATGTCCTGCTCAACCAGCAGTACCGTGACGCCTTCGCGCTGGATGTCGGCCAGCACGCCCATGAGTTGCTCGACCACCACCGGCGCCAGGCCCAGGCTCATTTCATCGATCATCATGAGCACCGGCGCGGCCATCAGCGCGCGCGCCATGGCGCACATCTGCTGCTCGCCACCCGACATGCTGCCAGCCAGCTGTTGACGCCTTTCGGCTAGCCGGGGAAAGAAGCCATAGACCTTGTCCAGGCTGCGCGCGATGGCCGCCTTGTCGCTGCGCCGATAGGCTCCCATCAGCAGATTGTCCTGCACCGTCATGCGATCAAACAGTTGCCGTCCCTCCGGCACTTGCACCATGCCGCAGGCGAAGGCCTGGTCCGGCGCGGCCTGCGACAACTGGCGGCCGTCCATCACGATGCTGCCTGTGCAGGGAAGTACGCGCGATAGCGCTCGCAGCAGCGTGGTCTTGCCCGCCCCGTTGCTGCCGACCAGCGCCACGATCTCGGCGCGTCGCACTTCCAGCGATATGTCGTGCAGCACAGCCAGTTCGCCGTAGCCGGCGCTCAGGCCTTCCACCTTCAGCAGCGGGGCGGCGGCGTCGCTCATGCGCGCGCCTTTCCAAGGTAGGCCTGCACCACTTCCGCATTGGCCAGGACCTCGTCGGGGGCGCCGTCCGCGATCTTCTCGCCATGGTGCAGTACCAGTAGCCGATCCGACAGGCTCTTGATGGCCTTGATGACGTGCTCGATCACTAGCACGCTGATCCCGGTTGCGCGCACCTTGCGGATGACCTCGATGACTTCATCGATCTCAACCAGATTCAGTCCGGCCATGACTTCGTCACATAGCAGCACCTTTGGCTGCATGGCCAGCGCCTTTGCCAGTTCCAGACGCTTGCGGCCCGGGCCGCCCAGTTCCTCGGCCCGCTGGCCGGCGGCGCGGCCCAGGCCAACGAAATCCAGGCAGGCGCGAGCCTGTTCGCGCGCTTGAGCCAATTTGGGTTGACCGCCTTCACGGCCGAACAGCGCGCCGACCGCCACGTTGTCCAAGACCGACAGGCCGGGAAAAGGCCGCATGATCTGGAACGTGCGGCCGATGCCCAGGCGGGCCCGCCGGTAGGCAGGCAGCTGGGTGATCGGCTTGTCTTGGAAGAGGATCTCGCCTTGCGTGGGCGCCAGCGTGCCGCTGATCAGGCTGATCAATGTGGTCTTGCCGGCGCCGTTGGGGCCGATCAGGCCCAGGATCTCGCCTTCGGCCAGCGTGAAGCTGACGTCGCTGACGGCCACCAGGCCCGCGAAGCGCCGCGTCACATTGCGTATGTCCAGGATGGCGGTCATAGCCTGTGCGCCCGGATGTTCTCGATGAAGTAACGCCAGCCCGACTTTCGGAAGCGGCGCAACAGATCCGCCAGTCCGCGGGGCATCAGCACCACTGCGGCAACGATGACCACGCCAAAGAACAGGCCGGCGGCGCTGGTGATTTCGCTGGAAAGAAGCTCCGATATCGCCGACAGGGAAAAGGCGCCCGCGATCGGGCCAAGAACGGTGCCCGCCCCGCCAAACACCGCCATGATGATCATCTTGACGTTCAGGCTGATGTCGAAGGCGCTGTCCGGGTCCAGGAAGGTGATCCAGTACGCATGGATGCCGCCGGCCAAGGCGCTGAACACACCTGATATCGCAAAAGCCGCGACCTTGTAGAGCGTGGTGTTCACCCCCATGACAGCCGCGCCTTCCTCATTTTCCCGGATCGCGATCAGGCCAAAGCCGAATTTGCTGCGCGTCAGCCACGCGACGGTCAGCGTGGCCAGCACCAGCAGGCCCAGCGCCAATTCGTAGAACAGCGGATCGTTATTGAGCGGCGGCAATACCAGCCCGATGTTCTGGCCGGCCAGCTTGACGTTGGAGACGATAGCCGTCATGACCTGCGCCAGCGCGAGCGTGGCGATGGCGAAGTAGTGGCCGCGCAACCGTAGCACCGGCAAGCCCAGCAGCACCGCGAAGGCCACCGCCAGCACGACGCCCAGCGCCAAGCCCACGGCGAAGGGCAATTCCCACTGCACCATGGCGATCGCCACGCCGTAGCTGCCCAGTCCGTAAAAGACGGAATTGCCGAAGGAGGCATAGCCGGCGTATCCGCCGATGATGTTCCAACCCTGCGCCAGCACGGCAAGCAACAGCGTGTTGATGCCGAACTGCACCAGTACGTCCGAGCCGTACCAGGGCACGCCGGCCAGCGCGGCGACGCCCAGCAGGATGAGGATCGCGCGCGGCGTGGTCATGCCGTCTTTCCCAACAGACCGCTGGGGCGCAGAAACAGCACCAGCACCAGAATGCCGAAACTGGCGACATCGGCGAACGTCGGGCCGATGTACAGGGTGGTGAGCGATTCGACGATACCCAGGAACAGCCCGCCCACCATGACGCCCAGCGGGTTATCCAGCCCGCCGATGATGGAAATGGCGAAGCACTTCGCGGTCAAGGTCGCCCCGATGTAGGGGTTGATCTGCGAGACGGTTCCGTACAGTCCGCCGGCCGCGCCCGCCAACGCCAGCCCCAGCCCGAACGTGACGGCATAGAGATGGCGCGGTTCTACGCCGTAGAGCCTGGCCGCCACCAGGTTCTGCGCGGTGGCACGGATGGCGCGGCCCAGGCGGCTATGCAGCAGGAACAGCCACATGCCCAGGGTAAGCGCCAGCGCCACGCCAAAGGCCGCCAGCCGCGCCACCGGCAGCGTGACGGGGCCGAAGGCGTAGCTGTCGCCCGCGTAGGGCGGATTGATGGTGCGAAAGTCAGCCGAGAATGCCAATTGCGCCAGATAGGTCAGCACCACTTCCAGGCCGAACGTGATGAGCAGCGTATTGAACATGGGCGCCCGCACCACCAGGTTCAAGAGTCCGCGTTGCAGCGCGTAGCCCAGTGCGAACATGGCCACGGCGGTCAGTGGCAGCCCCAGAAAGGGGTCTATGCGCAAATCGGCGTACAGATACCAGGACGCATAGGCGCCCAGCATGATGAAGGCGCCATGGGCCAGGTTGACGATGTTCAACACGCCCCACACCAGCGCCAAGCCTTGCGCCATCACCGCGTACAGGCCGCCCAGCAGGATGCCGTTGACAAGGATTTGCGCCAGCAGGTCCATATCGCGCCTCCGGAAGCCGCAGGCGGGCGCTTAGCGCGCGTTCCAGGCAGGCATGGGGTACTTGGGCTGCGTGATGAAGCCTTTGGCCCCGTAGATCTCGGCCAGCTTGTCGGCTTGCACCTGTATCACCACCTGCGGCAAGTCAATTTGCCCCTGGGCGTTGAAGGCGATAGGGCCGTAAAGACTGTCGAACTTGGACGAGGCCAAGGCATCGCGCACTTTCTGCGGGTTCACGCTGCCGGCGGTTTCCATGGCCACCGCCAACGCTTCCACATCGGCGACACCCGAGGCCGCGTGATAGTCAGGGTCGTAGCCGTACTTGGCCTTGTAGGCCTGGGCAAACTGCTCTGCATCGCCGAACCAGCGGTCCTTGAGCGCGGCAGAGGGCAGCCAGGCCGTCATGCCGAAGGCGTAGTCTGCGTCGCGGCCAAGCGCGCGGCGGAAGTCCTCGGACGGCACGCCGACCGTGAATGAATACATCTTGGGTGCGACGGCCAGGCTCTTGGCCTGACGCACGAAATTCAAGATCTCCGTCTCGTGGCCCGCCACCAGCACGACGTCCACGTTCTTGCTTTTGATCTGCGACAGCAGCGAATTGAAGTCGGTGGCATTGGTGCTGTAGCGTTCGTCCATCGCCACTTGCAACCCTGCGGACTTCAATAGCGGACGGGTGCCGTCGGCCACCGACACGTCGAATGCGTCATCCGCGTACAGCAGCGCCACGCTGGCAGGCACGGGCTTGAGCGCCTTGAGCATATCCACCGTGCTGCCGAAGTAATTGCTTGCCGGCGCCAGCGTGCCGAAGATGTATTTGAATTTGCGCGAGAAGATCTGATCGGAAGCGCCGCCTCCCTGGACCATGGGGACTTTGTACTTTTCGGAAACCGCGGAGTCCGCCAGCGCGAAGTTGCTGGCAAAGGGGCCAAGCAGCAGGTTGACCTTGTCTTGCGTGACCAGTTGCGTGTATTGCCGCACGCTCAGGTTGACGTCGGACTGGTTGTCGTAAATCTTGAGCGCCAGCTTGTGGGAAACGCCACCGATCTTCACGCCGCCCGAGGCGTTTATCTTCTCTACCGCCATCTGGTAGGCGTCGCGATAGTAGCGTCCGGTGTTGGCGACGGGGCCAGTAAGCTGAATAGAGGCGCCCAATACGACGTCAGGCGCTTCAGCCGCCGCCGATGCGCTTCCATACAGGACGAGCGCCAAGGCGGGAAGGGTACGCAATAGTCTCCGAGACATGATGTTGTCTCCTATAGGTTCTTCTTCCGCTGATTTTCGACCTATGCGTTGACGTTAACCTGAACCTGAATACAAGGCGCAAAGGCCCTGGGAGTCATGCAATGCTGCGACGTGAGCCCGCGTCGGTGAGGGCGGACACGAGCATCTTCAACCCGTGTTATTGCGCGTAGCGATGCGCGAGCGCCGAGTCGATGAACGCGCGTAGATAATCGATATCGCCATCGGCCTCGCGAGTGCCAAGGAGAATCTGTTTGGCGATGCCCGTGTTGTATAGCGGATCGGGTGTCACCAGCATTCGATCTCGTAGCCGAACAATGCGCCAATGCCGCCGAACTGGAATTTCTGTTTGACGTCCACGTCGACGGCCGGCCTTGGGGCAAGGTAAGGCGAGACGATTTCAAGCAGCCACTGATGGCACGGGATCGCCAACAGGTATTCGCCAGCCTGGGTCGCCAGCGGCGGTCAACGAGCCAAATTCGTCAACGGCGCGAATGATCGCAAGGTGGATACGTTCGAGAATGGCCGTTCATGAACAAAATTCATTGAATAATTAGAAATTACCATTTTCATTCATGCGTCCATGTCGATACGATGCATTAACCCTATTCAAAATCGACAAGGATGGTCGTCGTGGCACGCTTTCATAATCTCGGTTTCCCCCGCATCGGCGCAAAACGCGAACTGAAGTTCGCCCTTGAATCCTATTGGAAGGGCCAGTCCAGCCGTGATGAGCTCAAGACCGTTGGCGCGGATCAGCGCAAGATCAACTGGGCGCTGCAATCGAATCTGGATCTGGTGCCGGTCGGTGATTTTGCGTTCTACGACCAAGTGCTCGACATGAGCTTCACCTTGGGCAACCTGCCCAATCGTGTGCAAGGTTTCCATGGCGATGCGCTGGACAACTACTTCCGCGTGGCACGGGGCCGTTCGGCTCAAGGCGCCGAAGAGCACGCCGGTTGTTGCGGCGGCGTGGCCGCGGGCGAAATGACCAAGTGGTTCGATACCAACTATCACTACATCGTTCCGGAATTCAAGGCCGACACCGCCTTCAATCTGGATGCATCGCGCCTGCTGGAACAGTTGACCGAAGCCAAGGCGCAAGGGGTGAAGGCCAAGCCGGTGATCATCGGCCCGGTGACTTACCTGGCGCTGGGCAAGGCCAAGGATGAGTCCGACAAGCTGGCCTTGCTTGACCGTTTGCTGCCGGTCTATGTGGAGTTGCTGAACAAGCTTGCCGCCGAAGGCGTGGAGTGGGTGCAGATCGACGAGCCCATCCTGGTGACCGAACTGGAAGCCGGTTGGGATGCGGCTTTCAAGAAGGCCTATCAGGCGCTGAACACGGGCAAGATCAAACTGCTGCTTGCTACCTATTTTGGCCAGTTGCAGAGCAATCTGCCGCTGGTGGCTGGCCTGCCGGTTCAGGGCGTGCACCTGGACGCCATCAATGCTCGTGAAGAAGTCGACGCGCTGATTGCCAAGCTGCCGGCGCAGACCGTGATCTCGCTGGGCGTGATCAACGGCCGCAATATCTGGAAGACCGATCTGACCGCCGTGCTGAACTGGCTTGAGCCGGTGGCCAAGCAACTGGGCGATCGCCTGTGGGTGGCCCCGTCGTGCTCGCTGCTGCATGTGCCGGTTGATCTGGACAGCGAACAGAAGCTGGATGGCGAGGTCAAGTCGTGGTTGTCGTATGCGAAGCAAAAGCTGGGCGAACTGACGGTGCTGGAGAAGGCGCTGAATCAGGGTCGCGATGCCGTGAAGGCCGAACTGGCCGACAACGCCGCTGCGGTTGAAGCCCGCCGCAACTCGCCGCGCGTGAACAATCCGGCCGTGAAGGCCGCGATTGCCAAGCTGGACGCCAAGCTTGGCCAGCGCAAGAATCCGTACGCCGAACGTGCCGCCAAGCAGGCTGAACTGCTGAAGCTGCCGGCGTTCCCGACCACCACCATCGGTTCGTTCCCGCAGACCGCCGAGATTCGCCACGCCCGTAGCGAATTCAAGGCAGGCCGCCTGGACGACGCAGGCTACAAGACGGCCATGCAGGCCGAGATCGCCCGCTGCGTGAAGGAACAGGAAGCCCTGGATCTGGACGTGTTCGTGCACGGCGAAGCCGAGCGTAACGACATGGTCGAGTACTTCGGTGAGCAACTGGATGGCTACGCCTTCAGCCAATTCGGTTGGGTGCAGTCCTATGGTTCGCGTTGCGTGAAGCCGCCGATCCTGTTTGGCGACATCAGTCGTCCCAAGGCCATGACCGTCGAATGGATCAAGTACGCTCAATCGCTGACGGCCAAGCCCATGAAGGGCATGTTGACCGGCCCGGTCACCATCCTGAACTGGTCGTTCGTGCGTGACGATCAGCCGCGTTCGGTGTCGTGCTACCAGTTGGCGCTGGCAATCCGCGAAGAAGTGCTGGACCTGGAAAAGGCCGGCATCAGCGTGATCCAGATCGACGAAGCCGCGTTGCGCGAAGGCCTGCCGTTGCGCAAGGCGCAGTGGCAAGAGTATCTGGATTGGGCCGTGGAATCGTTCCGCATCACCGCCAATGGCGTGACCGACGAAACCCAGATCCACACCCACATGTGCTATTCAGAGTTCAACGACATCATCAAGTCGATCGCCGACATGGATGCTGACGTGATCACCATTGAAACCAGCCGCTCGGACATGGAGCTGCTCGACGCCTTCAAGAGCTTCGAGTATCCCAACGACATCGGCCCGGGCGTGTACGACATCCATTCGCCGAACATCCCGAATGAAGAGTACATGGTGAAACTGATGAAGCTGGCCGCCGAACGTGTGCCTGCCGAGCGCCTGTGGGTGAACCCCGATTGCGGCCTGAAGACCCGCCAATGGAGCGAAGTGCTGCCTGCGCTGACCAACATGGTCAAGGCGGCCAAGGCTCTGCGCGCCACGGCGAACTGATCCCGCCCGCCGCGTCTTGCACGCAAGAGCACCCTGACGCCTCATGGCATCAGGGTGTTTTTTTGTGCCGCCGTCAGCTGTCGTGGATACTCGCCACCTTGGGCCCCCGCCCTGGGAAACCCGAAACAAACGCAACAATAGTTTTCTGCTTCGCTGGCACGGCCGTGGCGGGCATTGTCGTGCGTCAGCAGGGGCGCATGGCTACAACCCGCGCCATTACTGGCGCTTCGGCCATGATTCGGATGGCCAGGCATGGGCAGGTCAGCCGCGATGCGGGCGGTCCTGCCTTGCGCGTGTTTCAGCGCCGTATGTGGCCGTTGCGATCCGGCCCTGATTCAGTAGCATGCGCGGTCAATCTTCCATTCCCGCCCCGCACAAGGACCGATCCATGACTTTGCCGCGACCCCGACTTGCGTTGTCCGCCTTGGCCCTTTCGCTTGCCCTGTCGGGATGTGCCACCAATTCGTTCATGAGCGACGAGGGCACCCGGGATGATCCGCGCTATTCGCAACTGCTGGATTTGATCGACGAAGCGCTCAAGTCCGACATGGCGGTGGTGTTGGTGGCTGACCTGACGCCGCATCCCACGCTGGGCGATGCGATAGCCATGACGCAGTACACGTCGCGCGTGATTTGGATGCACTCAGAGGCGCCGCAGGTGACCTTCAGCCGCGGCTTCCAGACTAATTCGCTGCAAAAGGACACCACGACCCACTTGTTCCGGGCGTTCGAGGTTCATATCCTGCCACCGGGAAAGTATCTGCTGACCGGCGGTGATGATTACCAACTGAACGCGCTGCTGGATCAGGTCGGAGCCAAGAGCGGCGCGGTTGGCTCGGGCCGTGGCGCCAACGGCACGTCCTATCTGTCGCCCGAGCTCTATCGCGAGTTCTACAAGCAGACCAATTGGCACGACGCCAGCCAAGTCACCGAGACCAAGACACGCACGGTTTGCACTGCCGTGCATGTGGCCTCGGGCGCCTGCGTGAGCCAAGGGCAGCAGCAATACAGCGAGACCAGGCAGACGGGATCAGCAGGCTATCGCGAGGATACGAAGTATCGCGACATTCCTGCCATCAAGGTGCAGTCACGCATTCCGCCCAAGCAGGCGCTGGCGAGCTTCACGCTCAAGAGCGGTCAGTTGGTGCTGAGTCAGCGCATGCATCTGAAGACGCCGAGCTACAAGTATCAGCAATCGGGTTGCCGCGCGGTCGAGTCCAAGATGATCGAGTGCCCGCTGGAAAACATGACGGTCTACACCCGCCCGGCGCCCATGGAGTATTCGAAGAAACTTATCTCCCTGCGCAAGAACGTCAGCGCGGAACACCAGCAGTTGCTGTCCAGGCTTGAACCCATGCAGATTACGCCGCTGGGCAAGCAAGGCATGGAAGACCCGATCTGGGGTGTTCCCGTGTCCTTGCGTCAGCGCAAGTAAGCGGGCTGCCTGGCGAATGGGGTGCTGCAAATAGGGTGTCAGGCTACTAGTTTCCGGCTAGGGCGAATTGGCAGCCTGGCACCCTGAGTTCTCATCCATGACGTTTGTTGCTGCTGCGTGGCTTTGCGCGCAGAATCCCTGAACGCGGTCTCCCCGCGCAGCAATCTGCCGTGCACGCTGTCTTTCAGGAGAGCAGCCATGTGTTCAATATGCAGACTCCGTTTCCCCGGAACGGATAGCGTGTCCACGTCCAGACGCTCGATGCTGGGGGCTTTGGGAACTGTTGCACTGGCCGGCACGGTGGGCATGTTTCCCCGGGCAAGTTTGGCGCAGGCCTACAAGCCCGCCAATGTGTTGACGCCTGACGACGCGCAAAAACGCCTGATGCAAGGCAACGAACGCTACGTCTCAAACCAGTCCTCCACGCCCAGGGATTTCGCCGCTACCCGCGGCGCGCTCGCCATGGGGCAGAACCCCTACGCCTGCATCCTGGGTTGCGCCGATTCACGGGTAAGCCCCGAGCTTTGCTTCGACGAAGCGGCGGGAGATCTGTTCGTCACGCGGGTGGCTGGCAACTACGTCACGAACGACATGCTTGCCAGCCTGGAATACGGCGTGGCCGTACTGAAGGCGCAATTCATCATGGTGCTGGGGCACACGAGCTGCGGCGCGGTCAGCGCCGCAGTCAGCGCATTCCAGAAAAATACGGCCTTTCCGGGCCACATACAAAGCATCGCCACCGCGCTGAAACCGGCGGTAATCGCGGCGTCGAAAAACGCGAATGGCGAAGCCCTGGTGGCCGCGGCCACCATCGAAAATATCAAGCAGAACGTGAAGCGCCTGCAAGAGTCCACGCCGATCCTTCGGAACCTGGTCAGAACCGGCAAGCTGAAGGTGGCGGGAGGGCTCTATCACCTGGATACCGGGCGGGTGGAGCCCATCAGCTGACGTCTGAATTAAGGGCAGCCCTGACACCACGGATCCAAGCCGCTTGCGAATTCAAATACTACGCGGTAGCATTAAAAAAATAATGCTGGATCGGAGACAAGCATGGCGCTGCCTTTGGAAGGGTTGTTGGTGATCGCTGTGGAGCAGGCCGCCGCAGCGCCGTATGCCTCGTCGCGGCTGGCGGATGCCGGAGCGCGCGTGATCAAGATCGAACGCGCGGCCGGGGATTTTGCGCGTGGCTACGACGCCGCCGTGATGGGCGACAGCACGTACTTCGTGTGGCTCAACCGCGGCAAGGAGTCCATCGTCCTGGATTTCGCGCAGCCAGAGGACATGGCGCTGTTGCGCTCGCTGATTCTTCAGGCCGACGTGCTGATCCAGAACCTGGGGCCAGGCGCCGCAACGCGCGCGGGCTTTGGCTGGCAGGAAATGCGTGCCGCCAATCCCCGCCTCATCACCTGCGATATCACCGGCTACGGCGAGACAGGCCCGTATGCAGGCATGCGCGCCTACGACCTGCTGGTTCAGGCTGAATCGGGCATTGCGTCGGTGACCGGCACGCCAGAGGCCCCTGGGCGCGTCGGTATTTCCGCCTGCGATATCGGCACCGGCATGTACGCGCATGCGGCCATTCTGGAGGCGTTGCTGCAACGTGAACGGACAGGGCAGGGCAGCGCGCTTCACGTGTCGCTGTTCGACGCGATGGCCGATTGGATGACGGTTCCCCTGCTGCACTACGACTATGCCGGCACGGTATGGCCGCGCGTGGGCTTGGGGCATCCGACCATCGCCCCGTATGGCGCATTTGCCTGCGGCGATGGGCAGCAGCTTTTGATCGGCGTCCAGAACGACGGTGAATGGCGCCGGTTTGCCTGCGACGTGCTGCGGCAGCCTGAATGGGCCGACGACGAACGCTACGGCAGTAATCAGGACCGGGTGCGGCACGCCGTGGAACTGAAAGCCGAGATTGAATCCGTGCTGGGCGAAATGGACCTGACCGAACTGCGGCGACGCTTGACGCAGGCGAAGATCGCTTATGCGTCCGTCAATGGCGTGAAGGAACTGTCAGCTCATCCCCATTTGCGGCGCACGGCGGTGCGCACCGCGCATGGCGAGGCGTCGATCGTGGCGCCGCCCGTCCAGGTGCGCGGCGAACCGCGCCAGCTTGGGGACGTACCGGCCATCGGTGCACATACCGAGGCTGTCCGCGCGGAATTCGGCGGCCGGGCCTAAGGGTAGAATTTCGCGTTTGTTTCTAGGCATCGCAAGGACACCATGGGACGGCCAAGCCTGATTGACAGTACGGAAGGGATTGAGAAGCGGCTCGCCATTCTCGATGCCGCCGCGTCCGTATTCATGAACCTGGGCTTTTCCGCCGCCTCGCTGGATGACATCAGCGAGGCGTATGGGGCCACCAAGGGCATCATTTATTACTACTACCGCAACAAGTCCGCGCTGTTCTTCGCCGTACAGCGGCGCGCGATGGAATTGACGCGCGAAGCCATCGAGCCGCATGCGCTTGCCGACGAGCGGCCTGCTGCCCGGTTGCGTCGCATGGCGCATGACCACACGCTGCTGATGATGGAACACTTGGCATATCTTCGCGTGGCTGCGCAGGGCCTGGAACTGCACCTGACGGGCCGCACCACGGCGTCCGAACGTGCAGAGCTGGAAGAAATCATCAAGCTGCGCGCAGCGAACGAAGCGCTGTACGTGCGCGTGATTGAAGCGGGCGTGCAGTCCGGCGATTTCCGTGCGATGGATCCCAAGCTGCTGGTCAAGCCGTTGCTGGGGGCATTGAACTGGACGTCACGCTGGTATCACCCGCGCAAGAACGAAACGGCGAAGGACCGCGAGCGTGTTGCCGATGAATTGGCCGGCTTCGCGGTCAGCGCGCTATTGCCGTATCCGCAGTAAGAACCGGGCCGCGCGGATGACCAACGTTCGCGCGGTTTTTTCAACTTAGTTTTGATACTAATTGGTAGTATTTAAATAACAGGACGACAGCGATCTATGGCTCCGAAAATCCTGGTGGAACGCACCGGCTATGTGACGACGGTGATCATCAACCGGCCCGAAGTGCGCAACGCGCTGGATCGCGAGGCGGCTGCCGGGCTGGCCCATGCCCTGCGTGAATTCGACGCTGACGACGAGGCGCGCGTGGCCGTGCTGTGCGGCGCGGGCGGCGCCTTCTGTTCCGGCGCCGATCTGAAGGAACTGGCCGGCGGAACCGACTACGAACCATGGGCGGGCAGCCCCGAAGGTCCGCTGCACGCACCGCTGTCCAAACCGGTGATCGCGGCGGTGGCCGGGCATGCGTGCGCGGGCGGGCTGGGCGTGGCCTTGTGGTGCGACCTGCGGATCGCGGAGGAGAGCGCATCGTTCGCGGTGCTGTCGCGCCGTTGGGGCGTGCCCATGAGCGACGGCACCACCGTGCGCCTGCCTCGGTTGATCGGCATGAGCCGGGCGCTGGACATGTTGTTGACGGCCCGCATCGTGTCCGCGCCAGAGGCCGAGCGCTACGGGCTTGTCAACCGCGTTGTCCCGGATGGGCACGCACGCGCCGAGGCCGAAGCGCTTGCGCACCAGATGGCGCAGTTTCCCCAGATCGCCCTGCGTTCCGACCGGCAGTCGGCCTATGCCCAGGCCGGCGTGACCGAACGGGACGCGGTGGCGGCCGAAATGGCCTATGCCGCCGAGGCCCGCCGCCTGGAGGCAAGGGCGGGTGCGCAACGTTTTGAACAGGGCGCCGGCCGTCATGGCGTCGTGCCCGGCGCTGGTAAGGAAGTCCCATGAGAGCCGTGATTTGTCGTGGGCTGGGCGACCCCAGCCAAGTCAGCGTGGAAACGGGTTCCGCCCCGCCGATGTTCGCAGGCGGCGTGCGCATCGCCGTGCATTCCTGCGGTGTCAGTTTCGCCAATCTGCTGGTGCTGCAAGGCAAACATCAGAACCGGCCGGCGCTGCCGCTGACCCCTGGCACCGAAGTGGCCGGCATCGTCACCGAATGCGCGCCGGACGTGACCCTGTTCCGCCCGGGTGACCGGGTGGTGGCCGGTGTGCGTTCGGGTGGCTTCGCCAGCGAAGTGGTGGCCCCGGAAGACACCACATTCGCCTTGCCCTACGGCGTGGATTTTGACAGTGCCGTGCAGTTCCCGACCATATACGCCACGGCGTACGGCGCGCTGTGCTGGCGCGCGCGCTTGCAGCCCGGCGAGACGGTCCTGGTGCACGGTGCAAGCGGCGGTAGCGGTCTTGCGGCCATCGAGATTTCCAAGAAGATGGGTGCGAAGGTCATCGCGTGCGCCAGCACCCAGGCCAAGCTTGATGCCGCGTGCGCGCATGGCGCCGACACGGGGCTGAACTACCGCGACGGGGAGTTCCGCGACGCCGTGTTGTCCCTGACCGACGGGCGCGGCGCGGATGTGATCTTCGATCCGGTGGGCGGAAAGGTCTTCGAGGAATCATTGCGTTGTGTGGCGCCGGAAGGCAGGTTGATCCCGATGGGTTTCGCCGGTGGCGACATTCCACAGATCCCCGCCAACATTCTGTTGGTGAAGAACGCGACGGCCATTGGCATCTATTGGGGCTACTACATGGGCTGGGGCCGGGTGCCGTTCCCGCCGGAGCGCCGCGCCGCGGTGCGCGCCGCGTTCGCAACGCTTTCTGGTTGGGTGGTTGAAGGCGCGTTGAAACCCTATACGCAGCGGACCTTCGCCCTGGAGTCCTACGAAGAAGCGCTGGCCGTCCTGGCCTCTCGTGAAGTCATCGGGCGCGTGGCCCTGCATCCGCAACGATTTTCCTGATAACGGGCATTCAGATCCGTATCTAAAAAAAGCGAAGACAAAGCACTCAAGGAGATGGAGACATGAAACGACTGATCAAGCTACTCATCGGCGTCACGCTTGCGGTGGGCGCACAGGCAAGCCATGCCTTTCCCGATAAGCCGATCCGGCTGATCGTTCCCTATCCGCCGGGCACCGGCACCGACACGCTGGCGCGCTACACCGCGCGTCAGCTGGAGGCCAGGCTGGGTCAGCCCGTGATTGCGGAAAACCGGCCGGGCGCAAGCGGCATCATCGCAACCCAGACCGTGGTGTCGGCGGCGCCTGATGGCTATACCTTGCTGCTTGCCGCCAACGCGCCGGTGGCGACCAACGTGGCCGCGTTCGCGAAGCTGCCCTACGATCCCTTGACGGACTTGGCGCCGGTGGCCGTGCTGGCACAGGCGCCGATGGGTTTCTACGTCTACCAGGATTCGCCCTATCACTCCGTGGCGGACCTGGTGGCGGCCGCCAGGAAGGATCCGAAAAAGCTGAACTATGGCGCGGGCAGCGCCACCTACCAGATCGCCACCGAGTGGTTTCTATCACTGGCGCAGGCGAGTGCCAACGGTATTTCCTACAAGGGCGCGGGTCCGGCGCTGAATGACCTGGCTGGCAAGCAGGTGGATTTCGTGATCGCGGAATACAGCGGCGCGCAAGCCTTGGTGCAGGCAGGCAAGCTGCGGCTGCTGGCGGTGACGACGAATAAGCGCCTGGCCAGCGTGCCAGACGTGCCGACCTTGCAGGAACTGGGATACAAGGACTTTTTCAAGGTGGCGTGGTGGGCCATGTTCGCGCCGGCCAAGACGCCCGCGCCAGTCGTGAAGACCTTGCAGGATGCCTTGCTGGCCATCTATGCCGAACCCAAGACCCAGGAATTTCTGGCGCAGAGCAATTTCATTTCCTTCATCGGCGACGCGGAAGCCCTGGCCAAGTTTCAAAAGAAGGAAATAGAGCTTGAGATCGCCACCGCGCAAAGCGCGAATATCCCCAAGCAATAACCCGGCCAGATCGGTATCCAACCAGGAGCACATATGACAGGTCCCTTGTCTGGCATGCGCGTCATCGACGCCAGCAATTTCGTATTCGGGCCGATGGCGACGCAGCTGCTTGCGGACATGGGTGCCGAGGTGATCAAGGTCGAGCCGCCGCAGGGCGATCCCATGCGTCAGGTTGGCCAGTCGCGCAATCCGAAGATGGGATCCTTCTTCCTCAACCTGAACCGGGGCAAGCGCAGTGTGACGCTAGACCTGAAGAACGCCGACGACATTGCCCGCCTGGACGCGCTATTGGCAACGGCCGATGTCTTTGTGCACAACATGCGGCCGGCGGCGGCCCGTCGGCTGGGCATCGACTACGAGAGCCTGGCCACGCGGCATCCCCGGCTGGTCTACGCCGTGGCCCTGGGCTTTCATCAGGACGGCCGCTATGCCGAGCGTCCTGCCTACGATGATGTGATCCAGGGCATGAGCGGAGTGTCGGGCCTGCACGCGCGCATGTACGGCGAGCCAGGCTTTGTGCCCATGCTGTTCACCGACAAGCTCTGTGGCGTCTATCTGGCGGGCGCGATCGCGTCGGCGCTGGTGGCACGCGCAGCCAACGGGAAAGGGCAGTTGGTGGAAGTGCCGATGTTCGAGACCATGGCGTCTTTCAACCTGGTTGAACACCTGGCCGACAGTATCTTTGACGGCCCGTCATCCGACCCGGCGCCGCGTGGCTATGAACGGGTCTTCAGCCGCTATCACCGGCCGCTGAAAACCCGTGAAGGGTATATCTGCCTGGTAGCCAATACGGATGCGCAATGGCTGCGCCTGTTCTCCTTGCTCGAACGGCCGGACCTGTCGGCGGACCCCCGCTTCACGACCATGGGAGACCGCATCCGCCACGCGGAACCGTTATACGACGAAGTTAGCCAAAGCCTGCTGGCGCGCGATGCGGCCGAATGGCTGGCGCTGTTCCTGGAGCACGACATTCCGGCAGGACCGGCCAACGGCCTGGATGACCTGCTGACTGATCCGCACCTGGCCGACGTGGGCTTCTTCGAGACCGTCGAGCATCCGACCGAAGGCGCGCTACGCTGTGCATCCACGCCGCTGCGCTTTTCGGGCAGCCCGAAGGCGGCCGCAGGCCGTGCTCCGGGGTTGGGCGAGCACAACGCGGAGATTCTGGCATAGGCGCGGGCAGGTGAAGCGCGCGTCGGCGCGTTCAAGAGAATGTGACGCGGTCGACTTCTGATCCGGAATGTCCGAGACGGTGCGGGAAACTGTTCAACTCGGCGATCAACACCCTTCCGGAAAACTGATAGCCCATGCCACGGCAGGTATGCAAAGGAAGGGGGTGTCCCGCGTTGCCGACCTTCACGCGCAGACGGCTGACGACGACATCCAATTTACGTTTGGATATCAGATCGGCAGCGCCGCCCTGGTCTTGATTGCTGCGCAGGAACAGGTGATCCGGCGACGCGAAAAGCTGGGTCAGGAATTCCCGTTCGGCCGTTGTCAGGCGCACGATCTGATGGTTGGGCGTTCGCAGCGCCCAACCTTGATCGGCAAGAATCCAGTCGCCTTCCTTGGTCGGGTCGCAGGACGCATCGCCATTGTGCAAGGGGGAAAGGAAAGAGGCGTCGGGATGCGGCAGGGCGGGGGCGGGCGTTCCCTGCGCAAACGCCGTGCGCCGGTAGAGCGCATGCAAGACAGCGGTCAATTCCGGCCCGTCCAGTGGGTCGGAAAGACAGATATCCGCGCCGGCGTTCAGCCCCTGTATGCGCTCGTTGGATCCGCCTCGGACAAGCAGAACGAGACCCGCCTTGAAGATGGGCCTCAGCAGCGTGCATAGCGTTAGCCCGTCCATATTATCGATCGTGCCTGAGTCCAGGATCACGATGGTGTCGTGTTCCTTTGCCAACCACGCGAACAGTTGTCCCACCGTCGTGCAGCAGCGAAAGAAAATGTTGGTGGAATTCAGGGCTTCCCAGATCCAGTTACTGTCGGCTGCCAGCGCGGGGCCTTCATCTGAGGGTTGTCCCAGCAACAGAACGACGACGGGCAGGCATGCTTGTTGGCCCATGGTGCTTAATCCATGGCGGGCGTGGAAGAGAGGGGGGCGATCACGACGCATGGCGTATGCAGCCCCGGCGGTAGGACATTCGGACGCGCAAACCAGAACCCCTGCATCCATTGCGCGCCCGCCTGTTCGGCCAAGGCCTGGTCTTCACGGGTTTCAACGCCTTCAAGCACGATGGTGTCGGTAATCGCGGCACAGAATTCGATCAGGCGACGCAGAATGGTCCGGCTTTGCGAGTTGTCGCGAGCGCGCACCAGATAGCCTTTGTCGATCTTGATGATGTCGGGCTTGGCGTGAATCACAAAGTCAGGTGGGATGGCCCCTGTTCCGAAATCATCGAACGCAATCTTGCAACCCAGTTCTTGCATCGTGCGCATGAATTGCAGCGCGGCGATCGGGTCCTCGATGCGGGTGGTCTCCGTGAACTCAATGACCAGCCGCCGCGCCACGTCCGGTTCGCGGCGCAACTGCTGGATGAGTTGCGTCCAGAATCCATCGATGACCACGCTTTGAGACGACATATTGCAGCCAAGCCGCTGCGCGGGATGGTCTCGCAAAGTCTGGATCGTGGCCGTGACGACGCATCGATCGAATGCGCGTATTTGACCCAGCCGTTCAAGGGTTTGAATCGCTTCGCCAAGTGAGGCCATGCCGCCGGGGGCATCGGGAATGATCGCCCGCGCCAGCCCTTCGTGATACAGGGATTCGCCGGGAAAACCGCTGGCATCGACGATGGCCTGAAAGGCCAGGACGACGCCTTGCCGGCGTAGATCCGTGAACAGCGCGACGGCGCGCGCCAAGTCATCTTCCTGCATGGCATCTTGGCCGATGGGGCCAGGTTCAGGCTTGAAGACACGCGCCGGTGCGGCGGCGGTTTGGCTAACGGGCATATCAGGTGTGCGCATGGGCCTTCCAGTGTTTGTGAGGCAAGCCTGTGCAGGCCTACAGATAGCTCATCGTGAACTCGACGACCGCATTCGCGGTGCCCGGGGTGACTTTCGATTCGGCCTGGTAGTAGGCGGCATCGAACACAATCTCCATCGATCCGCCTTTTACCGGGTCATAACCGCGCAAGAGGTAGCCCGAGGTGTCCAGGAGCATCGGCGTTCCGTCGGAAGCTTGGGTCAGCTTCAGGCCGATGCCCTTGGCAGTGGAGTCGCTGCTGAGCTGAACCACGCCCTGCGCGGCGTTGATGTAGCGCTTATTGGGCTCGGCAAACGCGATCGAAACGGATTTCATGGCTGCCGGGCAACCGTTGACGGCCACCTTGAACCGCACGGGATTGGTCGTTGATCCGACGCCCTTGAAGGCCGACTTGGGGTAGTCGCCCATGGGTACGGTGACGTTGGGCGTCGAACAAGACAGAACGCTGACCTGGATCGGACTCATGGTGACAAAGCCGTGTTGGGCTGTGGGGTACTTGGCGATGTAGTCCACACCAGCGTTGCTGCTGTCTCTCTGGTTCAGCGCAAGCTCGATCACAGTTCGGCCGGCGACCAAGCCCGGCTGCACGGCACCCAGAGTCTTTACCAGACCGATTGCCCATTGCCCGCCCGCGTTGGCGGTTCTACCGGCTGCGTCTCCGTTGCAGCCAGAGGAGGGCCAACCCTCGACGGGCCCCCGTCGGCTGCCATCCGTATCCACGTCGTGCCAAATATCCGGTGCGCAGCCCGTATCCAGGTTCCTGAACGCGACGATCATGCCGACGCCAGGCAGTCCGGTGTTGTAGACCGGAGAATTGTTGATGTTGTTGCCACCGATCGAATAGTTGACGGTCATGCCGGATCGCGTAAGGTTCACCGACCGCCTGGAGACGCCGGCGGAGTTGTTGCGCGTCGAGTTGTCGCATTGATACACAGTGGGGAACTGCGCTCCCACAACGGGAGGAAGAAATATGGTGCCAACGGGCACGTCGCGAGGAACCGTCACCGTTGCCGGGAGCGTCAAGGTGTAGGTGTTGCCGCCGCCCTTGCAGACGCGCGGGGCGGTGTTGTCTGCTTGCGCCCAGGCATGCCCTGGCAACCAGAGAAGCAGCGCCGCCATGGTCAGGCCTCCAAGCCGCGCCGCCCTTCCCATCGTTCTGAAATATTGCGTGTTCATCATCATTGCACCTGTTGATCCGTGGCGCCGCATTGGGCATCTACTGTCGTCCATGCCTGGCCCGCGTCCTCCTTGGCCGGCGGGGCAAGCGTTACCGGCAATCTGCATTGGCTGGCCGCGCCATCGCCCCACGACACGAGGTATTCGTGTTTGCCAGGTTCAGCGCCGCGCACCAGCAACTGCCCGAACTGCGCGACCGTGCCGATAGCCTGGCCCTCGCTGTCCGTCGCCCGCGCGCCGAAGGGGACCGGGCTGCCGTCGGCCATCGTTGCGCGCACCAGCACCGAGCTGCCGCCGCCAGCGGTCTCGAACACCAGCTTCACGACGGCCCCAGCTGTTGGTGCGACATGCTGCGCCGTGGTTTTCAACTCGACGCTCAGTGGCAGGCCCTTCGGATCCAGCTCGATCTCGTTGCTTGCAAACGGCGTCAGGTTCGGCACCACCGCATGACCCCATCGGTCCACGCGCACGCCGCTGGCGTTGGTCACGCGGGCGCCGGCCGCCTTGTCGGCTTCGATCACCGCCGTCGTCTCGCCCAAGGTGGGCGTGAACACCACGCCGCCGCCGAAGGCGACGACACCTCCGGAGAGGCCGGCGCCCATTTGCGAGAATCCCTGGCCCCGCGAAGCATTGGCCTGGAGCGTGGCAATCGGCGATGCGTAGGCGACGTTGCCGCCGACACTGGTGCGCGTGCCGCTTGCGTCGTCAGTGGCGCGCATGGCGTTCACGCCAAAAGAGACGGCGTTGTCCTTGCCGGCTGATCCCGTCACCGTCTCCTGCACGCTGCTGCGGCCATTGAAATCGTGCTGGATGTTCGTCGAGGTATAGAGGCGCTGGGAACCCACGCCGATGGGAATGCCGACGTTCAGCATGGCGACGTTGTCCCATCGTCCAAGCGTGGCATCGAATTGCCGGGCGACGGAGACGCCCGCGCTCACGCGGCCAAAGTTGGTGCTGTAGCCTGCCTGGAACTGGGTGTCCCGTCCCTTGCGATTCCAGTAGTCCTGGCTGGAACCGCTGACATAGACGGACCCCCAATCGCGCGGCAATTGCTGGTTGATGGCCACTTGCAGACGGCCGCGCAGCGAACCGTTTTGCAGAAAGCCGTTTTGCACAATGCCGCTGCGAAGAAAGGCTCCGCGGTATGCGCTTTCGCCATGGCGCAGCGCCATGGCGTCGCGCAGGTTCAGGTAGCCGCTACTGGAATAGCGGTAGGCGGCCACGGTGATGTTGGTGTTGGTGGGGGCAACGAGTTTGCTGTAGGAAAGTCGCACGCTCTGGCCGGCTCGCGAACCCAGCGCGCCCAGGTCGGCTTTCGATTGCGTCGCGTCCAGTCCGACCGCGCCCCAATCGGTGTTGAGCGCCACGCCAGCCAGGCCCGCGGCATAGCCTTGGGCGGCCACGATTCCGCCGTAGCCGGTCACCAGATTCGTGAAGCCGTGCTGCACCGTCGCCTGCGCCACCAGGGGTTCTGCGTGGATCTGCGAGTCGCGGAAGCGTCCGATCGTCACGCCATAGCGTGAGATGCCAGGGCGCAACGCATTCACGGCCGCCGCGTATGGCACGCTGGAGACATGCACGCTGCCGTCGGCTTCGGTGACTTCAACATCCAGGTTGCCGCCGTAGCCGGTGGGGTACAGGTCGTCGATCGAAAACGCGCCAGGCGCGACGTTGGTTTCATAGATGATGTTGCCGTTCTGCCGAACGCGCACGACGGCGTTGCTGCGGGCGATGCCCGTGACACGCGGCGCATAGCCGCGCTGCGACTGGGGCAGCATCCGGTCGTCGCTGGACAACTGCACGCCCCGAAACCCGAAGCTGTCAAACAGACTGCCGTCCGTGAAGGCATCGCCCACAAGGAGTTGGCTGCGCAGTGTCGGGATCGAGCGTTGCAGATTCGTCTGCATGCTCTGGTAGTGCATGCCATAGCCGCTGGCCGTGGACAGGCTGCCACTATGGCGAAGGCGCCAGGGGCCGACGTTCAAGCCGCCCGTAAGCCCCGTGTATCCCTGGCTGAAGGATTGTCCCTGAGAGGTTGATCGATAGAAGTTGGCGTTGTACTGAAGCAAGGCGGCGGGCACGCCGTCGTCCCAGTAGCGCGGGTCCACATAGCCTTGCGCGGAACGGCTGAGCGACACCTGCGGCACGCTGGTATTCAGGCGTTGCTCACCAGTGTCAAACGATGCCGTCGCATCCGGTACCAGTTGCGCCAAGGTCGGACAATCGCCGGCACCGACCAGCAGCTCCGTCGCTTCGGGGGACAACTTTTGCAAGTCGACGCCCATGCGTTCAAGCAATTCACGGTTGAAGCACGTTTGGACGTTGCGCGGGTCGTCGCCGATTTGCCGCAGCGTTACCTGCGCACGGCCAAGCCAGCGTTCGTTGACATAAAGATCCGCGCGATAGCTGCCTGGCGCGGCCGTTTGGCCCTGGTTATAGAGGCTCAAGTCGATCGTCGGGCCGGCGCCACGAAGCAGAAACTGGTCGTTGAATTGGACTTCCGCCACGCGGGCCGGGGCACTATTGCCGCTTGCGTGGCTATCCACGCCCGCTATGGCCAGCAGCACCAGCACGTAGCAGGGATGCAGCCGCAGGCACGGGAGCGGAATCGGATTCTTCCTTCGATTTTTCATAACAGACGCCAGGAATTCGGAGTGACTCCCTCCCTGCCGCGACGACGCAGCATGGGAAAGACAAGAAAGAAATGAGAGGGCGGAGGGCCGGAGCGCCTGGCTAGCTTTCGCCTTGTTGCAGCGTGGCCTCGCCCGAGATGACGCCGCCGTAGTCGTTCACCGCTTCATAGCGGACCTTCTCCGTGGAAGATGCGGCCTTGCCCTTCATGGGCAGCAGACGGGTCTCGCCCGGCGCCAGCATGAGCCCGGCATCGATGGAAGTGCGCGCGTTGCCGCTGCCGATATCGATGGTCGAGAAGCTCACGTGATACGCGCTGGGGTTGCGGACTTCGAGATGTTGCGTGCCTGCCTTGACGACGACGCGCCACGCCACCTGAGCCGGCGCTTCGCCGGGTTGTCCCGGCAGCTTGGCGGGACGAAAGAACAGCTTGATGCGGGATCGAAAGGCGAATTGCAGCGCGTTCACGTCGGCGGCGTCGGCATCCGGCTTGGGCGGAATTTCCAACACGTTCAGCCAGAACACCGATTCGCGGTCTTGCGGCAACGGCATACCGGTGTAGGCGATGCGCAGCGTTTGACTCTTTTGCGGGTCGACCCGCGCGATCGGCGGCGTCACCAGAAAGGGGCCGCCTTCTTCGGAAGGCGTCAAGCTGGGGTCGCCCTTGTCGGTCCACACCTGAACCAGCGCAGGGTTCTGGCCTTCATTGGACAGCTTGAGCGTGACTTCGGATTCGTTGGCCGGATACACCACGCGGGTGCCGGCTATGACGATCGACGCCTGCGCGTGCCCCATCGCCAGCACGATTGCGGCGAACGCGGCCATTCGCGCCAGGGTGGTGGTTGCGTAGTTGGCTTTCATAGTTCAGACAAAGTGAGATGAGGGGTGGCCGATGCAGGAGCACCGGCCAGCCGATGCTTACTGGTAGTTCAGCGAATAAACCACGCGCGTGACGGCCGCACCGGGGGTGACGGCATCACCGGTGATGCGCGCGTACTGGGCGAAGTAGCGCAGTTGAGCGCCCTGGTTGGCGATATCGACCGGCACGGGTTGTTGGCCGGTAATGCCTTGACCCAGCTGGATCGGGGTCACGCCATCGGCTTTGAGCAGGCCGATCTGCACGTTGCCGGCGCCACCCGCATCCAGCTTCAGCTTGCCGGTGCTGACGTCGACCATGCCGCCGTCCTCGAAGTAGGTGGATACCTTGGTGGCCGTTCCCTGGCATTCAGACAGGGTGATCACGAAGCCGGTCGTGGCCGCGGTCGAACCCGCGGCGGGCAGGGCGGTGGCCTGGATGTTGGGCAGCGTGACGGTGAAATCGCCGGTGGTTCCACCATTGATCTTGCACGTGGTGTCGGACACCGAGCCGTTGAAGGTAATCGTGCCATCGGAGGCAAGAGCGGCTTGGCTGCCCAGAACGGCGCCAGCAAGGATTACAGCGGAAGCAAGAGTGGTTTTCATAAGCTTGGATCGTCAGAAAGGTGACCGAGGGCAGAAAAGAAATGGCGCGCCCTCAGATACGCAGGCCCTGCATTGGCGGGGCTTACTCTGCTTGCCACTCGAACCATCGGAAATGGCTCAACAATCGGACAGAACTTATGTAACTCTATGTAATTAACGGGGGAGGGACGGACATCGTTCGGCGCCGCAAGCCCAAGAATCTAAAGGAATGCAAACCCGGCGACTGAACCGGGCAGAAAACATGAATCCGTCCAAATCTGCGTGATAATCTTTCCAAGCGTTTCGTAAGATAACCACAGCCTCGCATTTTGACGACGTACCGGAAGAGCGGGGAGTACTGAGTGCAATATGCGCAAGATTTCCGATCTGTACGCCGGGCATCACTCATGGTTGAAGGGGTGGTTGCGCAAGCGGATGGGGGACAGCGATACGGCTGCCGATCTTGCGCAGGACACGTTCGTGCGGGTGCTGAGCAAACCGCCGGAGGGCGACCTGGCAGAGCCCAGGGCGTATCTCACCGTGATTGCCAAGGGGTTGGTGTCGAACTGGTATCGGCGCCGTGCAATCGAAAACGCCTACCTGGAGGAGCTGGCCTCTCGACCGGAAGCCTATTCCGTTTCGCCTGAGGAACGGGCGCTGATGCTGGAGGCGCTGTTCGAGATTGACGCCATGCTCGAGAAATTGCCGGCAAAAGCGCGCGAGGCCTTTTTGCTTTCCCAACTTGAAGAACTTCCCTATAGCGAAATTGCGCAGCGTTTGAATATTTCGCTTAGCACCGTCAAGCGCTATATCGTGCTTGGCTTCGCTCAATGTTTGGCGACGATGGCATGAGCCAGGAAAGAATAGATCCGGGCCTCGTTCAAGAGGCCGCCACGTGGATGATGCGCCTGTCGGACGAGGGCGCCAGCGAATCCGACTGGGAGGCGTGGCGGCAATGGACGTCGCAAAGCCCCCAGCACGAACAATTGCGCCAGCTTGCGCAGACGCTTACCGAGAGATTGCAGCGCGTCCCGCCCAGCATGGGGTGGACTGCCCTGAATGCGCCTCGCGCCGCCCGCCGCCGGGCCGCTCTGAAGGCGGCTTCCGTGCTGTTGGTGGCCGGCCCGGCCACCTGGTTGGCGCTGCGCCTGCCTTGGCATGAGTGGAACGCGGATTATGAAACGGGGACGGGTTCGCGGCGTGTGGTGGAACTGGCCGATGGCAGCCGGATCACCTTGGACACCGCCAGTTCGGTCAATATCTCCTTCACCGAGAGCCGCCGGCTGGTGGAACTGGTTTCCGGCCGGATCTTCGTGGCGACGGCGGTCGACCCAGCCGCCCGGCCCTTCATGGTGAGCACGCGGCAAGGTCTCGTGCGCGCGATCGGCACGCGGTTCGATGTCCGTCAGAACGCGCTGGATAGCCAGGTTGCCGTCACGCAGGGGGCAGTGGAAATCACGGCTGCCGACGCGGGGGCCTCCCCGGTGACATTGCAGGCCGGACAGCAGGCCAGGTTCACGCGCACCACCGTGGAGCCGCCCACCGCGGCGAACGAGTTGGAATTCTTGTGGGTGCAAGGTCGAATCCAGGTGGAGAACGTGGCGCTGGGCGATTTGATCCGGGAACTGGCGCGATATCGCCCAGGCGTCCTGCGATGTGATCCCTTGGTTGCGACGTTGCGGGTGTCGGGCAGGTACGACCTGGACGATACGGATTTGGCGTTGCGGCTGTTGGCCAGTTCGCTGCCGATACGCATTTCGCGATTGAGCTCATATTGGGTCACGGTCGGACCAAAAAGCGACTAGCCTGCGCTGGCCTCTGGCGAGCGACAGCGCCGGCGGCGTTGGCCATGCTGGCCTGTGCGATGCCGGCTGGGGTTCACGCGCAGGGCAGCGTAGCAAGCCCCGCGCAGAAGGCCTATCTGATCCCGGCGGGTCCGCTGGCGCAAGTGCTTGGCCGGTATGCGGACGCGGCCGGGATTTCATTGTCGTACGCCCCGGCGCTGGTGCAGGAGAAGACCAGCCCCGGTCTGTCGGGTGCCTACAGCGTGGCCGACGGGTTTGCGCAGCTGCTTGAGGGCAGCGGGCTGATGGCCGTGGCCGATGGGCCGGAGGGCTATGTCTTGCTGCCCGCCGTGTCGCCGCAGAGCGTCAGCACGGATTCGGCCACGATACTGCAACAGGTGAAGGTGGTGGGCGATCCGCTGCGGGACGGTTATGCGGCCGCGACCGAATCCTTGGCCACCGGCGTGCCGACGCCGCTTCAGCACATTCCCCAGTCCGTGCACGTCGTCACCAATCAAGTCATCCGGGACCAGCAGGCGCAAACGCTCGACGACATCTTGCGCAACATTGGCGGCACCTCCGGCAACGCGCAGGTCTACGGGTTTTCGACGGATGCCTATGAATTGCGCGGCTACACCGCGCGCGTGCTGTTGGATGGAATCACGCCGCAGAATACGTTTCGCGTGCCCGCAGTGGGTATTGAACGGGTGGACGTGCTGAAAGGCCTGGATTCAGCGGCGCTGGGCGATGTGGTGCATGGTGGCGTCGTCAACGTGCAGCTCAAACAACCGCAACAGGCGCCCGTGCGGGAGGCCACGCTACAAGCAGGTTCATACGGCCACGTTGGGATGGCGCTGGATTTGGGAGACGCCATTGAAGATTCCCACTGGCAGTATCGCGTGATCATGTCGTCGGAGAAGGCCGATCACAACTTTGGCGGTTACCGGGATTTCCGGCAACGTTATCTTGCGCCGAGTCTTGCCTGGGATGACGGCCGTACCCGTCTGCTGCTGGGCGTGCAGTATGTGGAAGGCCGGCTGCCGGTGCGGCCCTTCACCGTGTGGCAGGAGGGCCGTCCCGCCGCGCTGAATGGCCCGCTCGGCAACGCCGACGACCACACGGACTTCCATCAGGTCCGGCCGTACTATCAATTCGAGCACAAGCTCGGCACCGATTGGACCTTCTACAGCGCGGCAAGCCTCACCCGGCAATCCTCCAAGATCTATGCCCACGATGTCGGGCCGGCCGATGCGGCGGGCGATGCATTTTTCCAGGGCTACGTCAGCCAGTACCGCCAACAGGACGCGGTGTTCGACAACAACGTGAAAGGCCGCCTGGGCACCGGCTCGGTGAAGCACGATGTGATGTTCGGGTTCAGCCGGTACACCTTGGATTCCGATTTCAGCAACGTCTTTCTTCCCGGGGTTCAAGGCAACATCTTCCGTCCTGACCTTCCATTGCCGTCGGTGGCGCCCGGCGATGACGTGTTCAAGAGCACGGATCAATCGAACAGTACGCGGGTGTACGCACAAGACTTCATCTCGATTGGCAAGTGGCACATCCTGGGCGGGGTGGCGTACAACCGCGCGTCAGTCGGGGCGGGGCCTTCTACCGCGTGGGCGCCCAAAGGCGGCGTTGCCTATGACGTGACGCCTGAAATCTCGGTCTATGGAAACTACGCTCGCAGCTTTTCCGTGCAGCCGTACGTGCTGCAAGACGGTCAAACGGCGCCGCCTCTTACCGGCAAGACGCTCGAAGCGGGTGTCAAGTTCGCCTGGCCGGACAAGCCTCTGGACTTCTCGATTGCGCTATTCAAAGTGTCCCAGAGCCAGATTGCGCAGGGCACGGCAGATGGCATTGGATACGAGTTGGTCGACGGCGGCGACAGCCGCGGCGTGGAATTGAATGTCCAGGGCCAACTGGCGCCGGGCTGGCAGGTGATTGGCAGCTACACCTATACCGACTACCGGCCGTCGGCGGGCCAGATCAACCAGATCCCGCGGCATACGGCAAGCCTGTGGACCACATACTCATTCCAGCGCCCCGAATGGCATGGCTGGGGAGTGGGGGCAGGGCTGTACGGCCGAACTTCCTACACCGTTGATGATCTGGGCCTGGGGCATCTGGTGCTGCCAGGACAGACGCGCACGGACCTGAGCCTGTTCTACCGCAACGCGAAGTTCTCGGCGACGCTAGGCGTCAAGAACGTGTTCGACAAGCAGCTGTACCTGGGCCACGCGCTGGCAACGCGGATGTTCCTGGAGCCTGGCCGCACCGTCATGCTGACGACGACATATGCGTTCTAGCCGCGTGCGGCGTTTGGCCCGCTAGGGCTGTTCCAATGGCCACACTTCAACCACGCCGTGCGCAACGGCGCAGGGGGTTCGAGACACCATGTCTATTGCCTCGGCCAGATCGGCGGCTTCGATGACGGTAAAGCCCGCCAGCGGCAAGCGCGATTGCATGTACGGCCCATTCGTCGTTTCAACCCGAGCCGCCTCGGTATTGCGCACCTGCACCGGGGCGCCGGCAATGCCCATCAATGCGCCGTCATTCCGCAATTTCTCGTCGTGCGCGTGAGCGGCATTTCGGACGGCGGCGGCGGTCTGGTCGTAGCCCGCTCGGTCTCCATATCCTATCGCTATGAACGTTGGCATGGATTTTCTCCTGTGCTTGAGGTGTCAGCCTGACACCTTAAACCACGTAGTCTGTGGCCGCGTGCGCGCGCATGGGATTTGCCCGATGTCATCGGCGAAGCCGTCTTCAAGGATGTGCTGGTGACCGCGGTCACGATCGGCTATGCGTCGCCGACGCAACCCTGCCGCTAAGGGTTGCGGTAACCGCCATGGCAGGTCTGCGCGTCCCGCGCTAGACTGATCGCTTCCCCATTTTGCTGCTTCCGCCATGGCACTTCATAGCTGGCTCATCTACCTGGTTGCGGTCATCGGCCTGTCAATCACGCCCGGCCCCAACACACTGCTCGCCCTGACCCATGGCGCGCTGCACGGTCATCGCAAAGCCCTGTGCACCATCGCCGGGGGCGCGGTGGGCTTCATTGCCCTGATCGCGTTGTCGATGCTGGGCATCAGTGCATTGCTCAAGGCCTGGGGGCCGGCGCTGACGGTGCTGAAGTGGGCGGGTGGCGCTTATCTGATCTGGCTAGGCATCCAGTTGTGGCGGTCACCGGGCGTGCAATTGACGCCCGGGCCCGAGATGCCTCGGCCGCGCCGCGCCCGGATGTTCAGCCAGGGCCTCCTGTCGGCAATCTCCAACCCCAAGGCCTTGCTCTTCTACGGAGCATTCCTGCCGCAATTCATCGACCCGGCGCGCAGCCTGTTCACGCAGTTCGTGATCATGGCGGGCACCTTTGCCGTCATTGAGTTCCTGGTCGAATATGTGCTGGCGCGGCTGGCGCATCGCGTGCGCCCTTGGCTGGAGCGTGCCGGACGGCGCTTCAACAAGGTGTGCGGCGGCTTGTTCGCCGCCATGGGCGCGGCGTTGCCCGGGTCTTGAAGGACAGTCGCTTCTAGCGCGTCACTGCACCGATGTCGGCGTGGCCGGACGCGAAATCTGCGTCGGCATGCGTTCTTGGGTCAGCGTGCCGGGCTCGGTGGGCGATGGCCGCACCACCACCGCGTTGTGTGTATTGTTGGCGCCAAGGTTGGGCAGATCCGCCGGACGGGCGGCCACGGCAGCGAACGGGCCGCCACCGCTGGCCGGCACGCCGTCCAGTGTCAGGCGTCCGCTCCAGTTGCCGTCGTGACGCGACAACACCTGATATTGCTGCGGCCCACCGGTGGTGCGTGCTACGACGTAGAGCGTGCCGTCAATGATGTTGAGCGCAGGGGGCGAGGCCGCCTGGGCGTCCAGTTTGACGGGCTTGTCGTGTTCCACAAGCCAAAGTGGTCCCCCCGCGCGTTCCAGTAGCGCCAGGATGACATTGCCCTGGGCATTGGCGCTGATGGCCGGGCGTCCGATGTAGGGCACGCCCATATCGGCCGCCGCGCTCCAGTCCATGTCGAGATCGGTGGTGTCGCCGGCTTCCACCAGCTTGATCAGATGGTTGGTGCCGCGCTGACGGAAATAGAGTTCGACGCGGTTCTCATGGTTGCGGATCGCGGCCAGCCCGCCCGCGGCTTCGGGCGCCGGCACGCGGCGCCAGTGTTGCCATTCGGGGCGTTGGCCTTTGTGCGCGGGCAGTTGGCGCGTGTAGAACAGTTCGCCTGCGCCCGTGGCGGCAAAAACGACGTAGCGGCCGTCGGCGCCGCGCGCGACGGCAGGTGCTCCGGTTGCCCCGTCCAGGGGCGGCAGGTCTTGCCAGGTGCTCCAGCTGCCGTCGATGCCTGACGGCGCAATCCAATGCAGCAAGCCGTCATAACCCAGCGCGACGGCTGCCGCTTCGCCACGCGGCGCGACGGCCGGAATCTGCGTCACGCGCAGGCCGCCCAGCGCCTGCCAGCCTTGCCAGGTGCCGTCATGGCGCTGTTTGTTCGCCCAGACGCCGCCCAGGGGGTCGCGCGCCATCAGGCCCGCTGTGCCGTCGGCATGGGTGAACGAGACCAGCGGGCCGCTGGTGCGTCCGCCCAGGCTTTGCCAACGGCGGTCACTGGAATCCCAACGATTGACGGCGGCATTGGTTTCGCCTGCGGCAAACACCACCAGGCCACCGCGCCCGTCCGGGTACAACTGCGGTGCGATGTCCTGGCGCGATACGTAGTAGGCGCGCTGCACCCAGGCGGCCGCGGGGCCGGCAGGCTCTTTGCAGCCGGTGGGGCCGGCGCAGTAGTGGTAGTCGTTCCAGGCGTAGTGTTGGAAGATCAGCGACTTGTTGGCGATTTCCGTGTCGGCCAGGTTGGTGGCGCGCTCTTGGCTGGGGTAGTCGATATAGCCGGTTTCGGCATAGTTGCCGGGCACGCGCAGCATGGCCTCGCGTGCCAGCCGTGCGCTGGCGATGTGATCCGGATGCCCATGGCCGGCGCAGCGCCAGCATAGTTGCGTGTAGGGCACGATAATCGTGTCGTCCAGATGGCGCACGGTGGTCGGCCCGTATTGGCGGATCAAATCCGCCAGCGTATCGATCAGTTGCTCGCGCGTGTAGACCTGCGGATAGGGGCCCAGCGTGTCAACGCTCTGGCCCGGTTCCGATTCGGTGCGGCTAAGCGGCGTCAGGCTGCCCCAGCCCTTGCCCAGCCACGGGTCCTTCAGGCGCATGTGCCAAAGCTGCACGCGCGGATTGCCCTGCAATGTGAAGCGTGCAATGTGGCGTCCGCCTGCGGTGCCTGCATCTTCTTTCCAAAGATCAGGTTGATGCGCCATGTAGGCATAGGCCGCACGTATGCCGCGCTCGCGGCCCAGCATATAGCCTTCGCCTTCGCCCGCATCACTGGCGGTCAGGTAGATCACCCGCACGCAACCCCCCGCCTCGATATTGGAAGCGATGTCCGGATTCATGAATAGCAGGTCGTCGTCCAGATGGGCGACGAAGGCCAGATCCTTCACGCCATGGCATTGCGCAAGCGTGGGCGGGGCGGCGATTGCCTGGCCAAAGGCCAGGCTGATGAATACACAGAATAGCGCCAGGTAAATGCGGCGCGGCAAGGCCATCAAAGCTGGCATAAAAAAAAGCGCTGCTCAGGAGGTGCAGCGCGTAGGGTGTTTTTGATGCAACGAGTATAGCGGCCAGCTGTTGCACGCCTTCGATCGAACCCGAACAGGGTGTTGGATATGGTGTCAGACTGCAATGACGGCGTCGGTGGCCTTTACTGTGGCACCATTTTCCGGGTTTGGGCAGTTGTAACTGAGTTGGAGCCTCAACCCGGAGCTTCAAACGCCCGGATAGGCGGCAAGACGCCGTCGAAGCGCTCGATCTGCACTGCCGTCAGTTGCCCGCAGCATCCCTGCGCCAGCGATGACGTGCCGATGTCGCGGGTCAGGATATTGGGGTTGCCGTGGCCGCACAGCGCCACCTCGCCGCGAGCGTCTTCCACCGGGTCGTACCAGGCGCCGGTGGGTAGTTGTGCCACGCCTGGCATGACGGTCGTGCTAAGCGCGGCGCTGGCCAGGCAGGCACCGCGGTCATTGAACAGACGCACGATATCGCCGTCGGCGATGCCTCGCGCGGCCGCGTCCTGTGGGTGCAGCGTGCAGACCTCCCGGCCCTGTCGTTTTCCCGACACGCTGTGCGCGCCGAAGTCGAGCTGGCTGTGCAACCGGGTGGCGGGCTGGTTGGCGACGAGGAACAGCGGGTGGGCCGGCGTCGGCGCGTCCTTCTGCGCCAGCCATACCGGGTGGCCCGGGCAATCTGCGTAGCCGAATGCGGCGATCACCGATGAACTGATCTGAACCTTGCCGCTGGGGGTGGGTAACGGCTTTCCAGCGGGATCCTGGCGGAACGCGCGCAAGATGCCGCCATCGTCGTCCTGTTGCGGGAGCGTCAGTTCGCCCTGTTCCCAGAACTGGTCGAAGTCCGGTGCCTCCAGGCCCTTTTCCCGCAAGGCGGATCGCGTCTTCTCGTACAGGTGGCGCAGCCATTCTCCGCTGGTGCGCCCTTCGGTGAAGGCCTGCTGAGTGCCTAGGCGGTCGGACAGGTCCGCAAAAATGTCATAGTCGTCGCGCGCCATGCCATTGGGCGTGGCGATGCGGTGCATGGCCACCAGCAGCGGGTCTGTCGGCGCGCCGCCGATGTCTTCGCGTTCCAGAGTCATGGTGCACGGCAGTACGATGTCGGCATGGCGCGCCGTGGCGGTCCAGCCAATCTCGTGGACGATGAAGGTGTCCAGCTTGGAGAACGCGCGGGTCAGGCGTTTGAGGTCCTGATGGTGATGGAAGGGATTGCCGCCTGCCCAATAGGCCAGGCGGATGTGAGGATACGGCATGCGCTTGCCGTTGTAGTCGAACGGTTCCCCGGGATGCAACAGCATGTCGGAAATCCGAGCAACGGGAATGAAGGCCTTTACCCCATTTATGCCTTGCGGCAGCGACGCCACCGGTACGGCGTTACTACGCTTGCCATAATGCGCCAGCGTGCCCAGCGCGTAGGCGTAGCCGCCGCCGGGTAGGCCCAGTTGCCCCAGCGCGGCGGCTAGCACGGCGGCCATCCAGACGGGCTGTTCGCCATGTTCGGCGCGTTGCAGCGAATGAGCAACCGTGACCAGCACGCGCTTGCCGGGCAACAGGTTCGCCATCTCGATGATTTTCGCTGCGGGTACGCCGCAGATGGCCGCAGCCCAGGCGGGGGTCTTCGCTTGTCCGTCCTGGCGGCCCAGCAGATAGTCCTGGAAAACGTCCCAGCCGTCGCAGTTTTCCATCAGGAATGTTTCGTCATGCCAACCGTTGGCCACCAGCTCATGCACCAAGGCCAGCATCAGCGCTACGTCGGTGCCGGGGACAGCCTGCACCCAGTCCGCCCTGGCGTCCGTCGGAAAATCGGACGACAGGGGACTGATGTTGATGAAGCGGCAGCCGCGCGCCGCGGCCAGACGCATGGATTCGCGCTCGATATGGCGGCTGATTCCGCCGCTGGCCACCCGCGAATTCTTCAAGGCCATGCCGCCGAATGCCAGCACCACGTCGGTGTGGCCGACGATCTGCTCCCACGTGACGTTGCGGCGCGCTACGTCGTCCATGCTGCCCAGGACATGTGGCAGAATCACCGCCGATGCGCCAGCGCTGTAGCTGTTTACCGACCGTACGTAGCCGCCCAGCGCCGTATTCAGAAAGCGGTGCACCTGGCTTTGCGCGTGGTGGAAACGGCCCGCGCTGGACCAGCCGTACGACCCGCCGAAGACAGCTTCCGGGCCGTGCCGGTCCTGGACGCGCCGCAGTTCCGCAGCCAACAGGTCCAGCGCGTGGTCCCAGCCGATCTGCACATAGTCGTCTCGCCCCCGGGTGGCATCCGGGCCAGGTCCCCGCTCCAGCCAGCCGCGCCGAACCATGGGCGCGGTGACCCGCGCCGGATGGTCCAGCGCGTTGGTGAAATTCTGAATTAGCGGGTTGGGGTCCGGGTCGCCTGGATGCGGTAGCACCTCCAGCGCGCCGTTCTTCCAGGCGGCAGAGAAAACGCCCCAATGGGCGCTATGAGGCTTGCGGCCGGTGTCCGGTCGAGGCGAGCGGGAGATAGGGGTGTTCATGTGCTTTCAGGCGTCAGGGCCCGTGGCGACCGGGGCGCCTGATTGGGCGCTCCATTCGCTCCATGAGCCGGGATACAAGGTGGCGCCCGTCAGCCCCGCGACTTCCATGGCAAGAAGATTGTGGCATGCCGTGACGCCGGAGCCGCACTGGTTGATGACTTCGGCGGGCGCGCGGCCGTTCATGCGGGAGGTGAAGGCCTGGCGCAGTTGGTCGGCTGGCAGGAAACGGCCGTCGGTGCCCAGGTTGTCTCGGAAGAAGCGATTGGACGCGCCGGGAATATGCCCGCCCACGGCGTCCAGCGTTTCGTTCTCGCCCCGATAGCGATCGGGAGCGCGCGCATCCAGCACGACGCGCCCGCCCGATGCCAGCGCCTGGCGCAGTTGCGCGTAGCCGAGCGTGGGCTGGCGGCCTTCGCGGACCCGCAGCGAGCCCGCTGCGCGCTTGGCTGGCGTATCCGCGGTAAACGGATATCCTGCGCGCTTCCAGGCGAGCTCGCCCCCGTCCAGCACCGCCACGGCCTCATGCCCAATCCAGCGCAACAGCCACCAAAGGCGCGCTGCGTACATGCCGCCGGCATTGTCATAGGCAATAACCTGAGTCTGACTGCTCGCGCCGAGTGCGGCCATCGCGCGGGCCAGCGCAGCGGGCTCAGGCAGCGGATGACGACCGTTGGCGCCTGTCTTGGGGCCGCTGAGCGTTTCTTCCAGATGCACATAAGCCGCGCCCGGTATATGGCCAGCGTCGTAGTGGCGGCGGCCCGCCTGTGGATCCGTCAGTTCAAAGTTGCAATCCAGGACCAGTACATCTTCCTGCCCAGGTTCGGCCAACGCGCGGGCCAGGTCGTCCGCGGCGATCAAGGTGGTGTACATACGCGGCCCCGTTCAAGCCTGGCCGGCCGACAAGGCATCCATCGCGCGCAGCGAATAGACGTAGGCCGCGCCGGCGTTCAAGGCGATGGCGGTGCTTAGTGCTTCGCTCAGCTCTACCTCGGTCACGCCCGCCTTGCGCGCTGCGTCGGCGTGCGCCGCGATGCAGCCGTCGCAGCGCGTGGTGACGGCCACTGCCAGGGCGATCAGTTCGCGCGTCTTGGCGTCCAGCGTGCCGGTGGCCCCCTGCGCCTGATTCAGCGCCCGGAATGCGGTGAGCAATTGCGGGTTGTATTTTCCCAGAGCCTCGCCTGCCTTGCGGTTGTTGGCGAGCGTGTCGGTCCAGTTTTGCAGCATGATGATGTGTCCTGAAATATGATTTAACGGCGAGCGTTGCGATCGGCCTTACTGCCCGATCTGCTTGAGCAGATCGGGCGTGGCGGCTTTACGGTAATTGGCGATGTCCTGGACGATGTACTGCTTGAACTGGTTCAGCGGCAGGTCTCGCTCCATAGCGGCATCCTTGCGGATGGTGTTTTGCACCGATGGGTCCTTCAGGGCGCGCGACAGGTGGTCCGATAGCATCTTGACCACGTCGGGCGGAGTGCCGGCGGGCGCCGCCAGGCCATACCATTGCGTCATGGTCATATCGATGCCCAACTCCTTGAACGTGGGCACATCGGGCAAGATCGGGCTGCGCTGGCTGCCGGTCAGGGCAAGTACGCGCAGTTGGCCTTGCTGCACCTGCGGCACCAGTGGCGACGCTGTGGCGAAGAACATGTCGATCTGTCCGCCGATCATGTCGGTAATGGCGGGGCCTGAACCCTTGTATGGCACATGCAACAGCTTCAGGTGCCCCAGTTCCTTGATGGTTTCCATGCCGATGTGGGCGGCCCCCCCAGTGCCGGTGGACGCGAAGGTCAACTCCTTGTCCTTGGCGGTATTGATCACTTCCTGCGCGCTTTTGAAGCGCGATTGCGTCGCCACGAACAGGCCATGCGGCGCTTCCAGGATAAGGCCGATCGGCGTGAAGTCTTCCGGTACTTTGTACGGCAGGCTCTGCGGCTTGAATGCGGGCGATACCGCCAGATTTCCGCTCATGGCCAGCAGGATGGTGTAGCCATCGGGCGCCGCTTTGGCGACGAGGCCGGCGGCAATATTGCCGCCCGCGCCTGGCCGGTTCTCGACGATAACGGTTTGGCCGATGGTCTTGCCCATGGCCGTGGCGATCAGGCGGCCGTAGAGGTCACCCCCGCCGCCTGGCGGAAAACCCACCACCAGCGTAATGGGGCGGTCAGGATACGCGGCTTGCGCCGCGCCGCCCGTCAAGGCGGCCAGCCCCAGCGTGGCGGCCACGGCAGCGTGGATTCCGAGGCGTTTGACAAGCAAAGTTGCGGAAGAAATGCCCATGGTGTTTGTCTCCTGTTTTCTTTTTTATCAGGGGGAACTGTGTCAGGCGGCAAGCCATCCGGCTTGATGTCTCCGCACCACCCGGTCCACTGCAGCGGCACACTGTCCCAGGTAGCCAGCGGGATTGGTCAGGCGCAGGATCTCTTCTTCGCCCAGCAGCGTGGTCAGGTCTTTATGCTGGCGCAACGCCTGGGCGAAATCGAGCTTGTGGGTGATGCCGTGCATGGAAGCTTCATAGATCCACTCATGCGCGGTCTGCTTGCCCACGCGCTCGGACAGCTCCAGCATCACGTGTTCGGACAGCAGATAACCGCGCATGCGGTCCAGATTCAGCGCCATGGCGGCCGCGTCCACTCGCAGCCCAGCCAGCAGATTCTTGGCCTGGAACAGCATGGCGCCGGCGATCAGGCAGCATTCGGGCAAGGCCTTCCACTCGATCTTCCAGGCGATGCCATCGCGCTCACCTTCCTGCACCATGCCTTCCAGCATCAGCGAGGCGTTGGCGCGCAAGGGCCGGCACAGGCCCGCCAGATTTTCGGCCGAGGTCGGATTGCGCTTGTGAGGCATGGTGGAAGACCCCAGCTTTCCCGCCGAGAATGCTTCCTCGACTTCGCCGATTTCGTTGCGCTGCATATTGAAGAGCTCGTTGCCGATCTTCGACAGCGTGGACCCCAGCATGGCCAGCACTAGCGCGTATTCGGCGAACCTGTCGCGCGCTGGCCCCCAACTGACAGCGGGCGTAGCCAATCCCAGCTTGGTCAGCGTGCGGCGCTCGACTTCTTCCGCCTGTTCGCCCAGGGACGCCTGGCTGCCCACGGCCCCGACCACCATGCCTACCAGCATGCGTGCTTCGCATTCCCTCAGGCGGTCATGATGACGCGCCATTTCATCCAGCCAGACCGCGCACTTGTGCCCGAACGTGATGGGCAACGCCTGCACGCCGTGCGTGCGCCCGGCCATGGGCGTGTCGCGATGGGCTTGCGCCAGCCGCGACAGTTCCTGCCCCACGGCGACGGCATCGCGCAGGATGACGGCATGCGCTTGCTTGAGCTGCAAGGCCACTCCTGTGTCGACCACGTCTTGGGTGGTGGCGCCGTAATGCACCCATTCGCCATGATCCGGGCCGCAGCGCGCCTGCAATTGTTTTAGCGCCGGCACCAGCGAATGCTTGATACGCCGAATCTCGGCCGACATTTGACCGATGTCGATGTTTGCGACCTTGGCCTGAGCGCGGATCTCCTTGGCGGCAGCAGCCGGAATGATGCCCAGTTCGGCTTGGGCCTCTGCCAGCGCCGCTTCAAAATCCAGCCACTTCTGAATGCGGTTCTCTTCCGAGAAAATGTCGCGTAGTTCATCGGTGCTCCACAGATGCTGGAGCGATTGCATATCGAAGACGGAAACGGGCATGACGCGGGATCCTGGAGTGATTAAGAGGACTGACGAGCGGGACGTGGCAGGAGACGGCCCGGGTTGAAGGTGCCCATGGGATCCAGCGCGTGCTTGATGCGCTGCATGACCTCTACGGACACGGCGGGTTTGAACTGCAGAAAGGCTTGTTGCTTGAGTCGGCCAATGCCGTGTTCTGCGGAAATGGAGCCGCCCAGACTGGCGGTAACTTCATGCACGACGTCATGCACTGCGTCTTCATGCGCGCGGAAGGCGGCCTCGTCCATGCCTGGGGGCTTGCTCTGGTTGTAGTGGAGATTGCCGTCGCCGACGTGGCCGAAGCACACGATGCGGATGCCGGGCATCAGCGCTTCCAGCCGGGCGCCTGCTGTGGCGATGAATTCGGGAATCCGGGAAACGGCCACGGAGATATCGTGCTTGATGGAGGGGCCGTCGAGCCGCTGTGCCTCCGGCACGTGCTCGCGCAATGCCCAGAACTCATGCGCCTGGCGGCCCGACGAGGCAATTACGGCGTCGGTCACGACGCCTTGCTCCATCGCTGCTTCCAACACGCCGTGAACCGCCGGCTCGGGATCCATTAGCTCAGAGGTTTCTGATACATCGAACAGCACCGCCCACGGGAACGGCTGCGCCAGCGGATCGCGCATACCGTCCAGCGGATGCGCAAGGACCTGGGTCAGCGTCTGGCGTCCGATCAATTCGAATGCTGTGACGCGCTCGCCCACCGCGTCCGTCAACCGGGCCAATAGGTCCACCGCCGCCTGCGGCGTCGGCGTGGCAACCCAAGCGGTCACCACTTTGCGAGGCAGGGCGTGCAGTTTGAATGAGGCGGCAGTAACCACGCCCAGCGTGCCTTCGCCGCCAATGAACAAGTGCTTAAGGTCATAGCCGGTGTTGTCCTTGCGCAGCGTGCCCAACTGCGCAAGCACGCTGCCGTCGGCCAGCACCACTTCCAGTCCCAAGGTCAGGTCTCGCGTGTTGCCGTAGCGCAGCACCTGTTCGCCGCCAGCGTTGGTGGAAACCACGCCGCCCACTGTGGCGCTGCCCTCCGATGCCAGGGACAGGGCGAACAGCCGACCTGCGCCGCCAGCCGCTTGCTGGGCGGCAAGCACGGTGCAACCGGCTTCCAGCACGATGCTGTTGTCCAGCGCATCCACGTGGCGCACGGCGGTCATGCGATCCAGGCTTAGCACGACTTCCCGCCCCGAGGCGTCTGGCGTCGAGCCGCCGACCAGCCCCGTGTTGCCGCCCTGCGGCACCACGGCGACGCCCTGCGCGGCGCATAGCGCCACCACGCGCGACACCTCGGACGTATTGGCCGGGCGGACCACGGCACGGGCGGCACCCGGAAAATTACGGCGCCAGTCTGCCGTGTAGCGGGCCGTGTCCGTCGCGCCGGCTAATACGTAGTTCGGGCCGACGATGGCGCCCAGCGCCGTGGCGAATGCATCGATCTGATTGGGCATAATGCTACGGTTCGCATGGTCGGGGCGACGCTCCCGGTCCTGCGAGACGTGTGTCTCCTGGTTGAAATCAAGGTGGCGGTCCCTGGTCCGGTAGTCGCCGCTCGTTTCATTGATTAAAATATGTTTTATTGAGCAAAACTATAGGAAGCATTGGAAACCGTGTCAAGCGAAAATTCCCCCAAGCCGCCCATCGGCGTGCTCGAGCGCGGCATCTCCGTCCTGGAGTGTTTCGGCGAAGGCAATCTGCGCCTGTCGCTGCGCGACCTGGCTGAACGCACCGGGCTGGACAAAGCCACTCTGCTGCGCTTGCTGGGCGTGTTCATCAAAGCGCGCATGGTTCACCGCTACGACAGCAGCACCTACGCGCTGGGACCAGCGCTGCTGCACATGGGCATGCTCTACCGCGACACGTTCGACCTGGGTTCGCGCCTGCAGCCGGTGCTGCGCAGCATCATGGAGCAAACAGGCGAGACCGTAGCGCTGTATGTGCGCAGCGGCGAAGACCGGATCTGCCTGTACCGCGAAAACACCTCCAAGGAAGTGCGTCACCATGTCGAGGTCGGCACGCGGATCAGTCTGAAGGACGGTGGATCATCCGCGCACGTGCTGCAGGCGTTTACGGGCGGTGTCACGCCGTTGGAGCGCGAAATTCAAGAAAAAGGCTATGCCATGACCCGTTCGGAACGGGTCGCGGAAATGGCGTCGGTAGCCGTGCCGGTGTTCGACGGCGATGAGGCCTTCGTGGGCGCGCTGGTAGTGTTGGGGCTGGCATCGCGCCACAATGAAGCGGCGCAGCGCAAGGCAGTGGACATTGCGCGCCACGAACTGGCGCAGCAAGGGTTCCGCACCTCTCCGCCCGCCGCCTGGAGGCCGCGGGCCTGTTCGTGACGCATCCGTCTCGCCCGCGCCGGGTCCGTCTAAAGGCGTTGTGTTTGCCCGAACAGCATTGGGGCGGGCAGGCAGATGTCCCCGTCCCGGCTTGTGTCGATAAATCGCTCGCACCAAGCCACGATGGCGCCGGCCGTCGCGTCGTCCATCACCGGCGCGAAGGCGCGCATACGTGTTTGCAGCGCTTCCCAGGTATAGGGATCTTCAGGATCGCCCCGGCGCAGCTTTCTCAGCGCGCTCAACTGACGCCCGTTTTTCAGGGTCAGCGTGACACGGCAGGGTCGCAGGCGCGGAAACTCCTGCTGGAAGAGATCGCTTGCGCGCACCGTGATCCGGCGCGCAAGCGCCAGCAGGTCCTGCGCATGCAGATCGGGCGATTCCATGTCGGCGATGCCCAGCTCGCCTGCAAGCAGCAAGCGCGACACCACATACCGCAGCGAGAAGCAGGTCTCCGCCGGTCTGGCGGGCCAGTCGACACCGGCGATCTTGAGCGCATGGGTGAAGATTTCCACGTCCACGGATTCGATCTCGTGTGGAGCGGGCGCATGCAAGTCCAGCAATTCCCGGACGGCATCCAATGGCGTGAAGAGCTGCGCGCAGCATGGCCAGGCCTTGATCGTGGCGGTGTTCAGGCGTTCGGGCGCCTCCAGGCCGCCGTCCAACGCGCCCAGCGGGCCGTCTCCGTCCAGCAAGCGATAAAGCCCGCGCGGACCCGTGGCAAAGCGTTGAGCGCCGGGCAACCCGGCACGCGCGGCGTAAGCCGCCGCCATGCCGTTGCGCACCGCAAAGGCGGGGTGGAGCGATTTGGCTTCATGCGCGCCATCATCCACAAGTTGCCATAAGCCCGCCGCCTGCGTGGCGCCGATGCCCAGCGCATGATGAAATGGCTCCGGCGCCAGCCCCAAGGCAACGCCAGCCGCTGCAGCAGCCCCCACGGTGCCGGCCGTCGCGGTGGCATGAAAGCCGGCCGCATGCCGTGTGCCCAGCGCCTCGCCGAGCCTCAACGACACTTCATAGCCCGCGATGATGGCATCCGCCACATGCCGTTGCGTCATGACTCCGTTTGCCGCCAGCGCCAATACCGGGGTGACGGAGACAACGCCCGGATGCAGCATGGCGGCGCGATGCGCGTCGTCGATTTCCCGGATATGGGCAATGGCCGCGTTGGCGAATGCCGCGCCATTGGGGTTCATTCCCGAGCCGCCAAACACGGGGGCTACGCCCGTCCCAGGATGGCAATCGCGAGCCGCACTGCGGTAGGTTGCCGCGGCGGATGCCTCCTTGGCCGACCATCCGGCAGTGAACCAGTCCAGCAGGGCCTGCGCCAGACGCTCTCGCGTGGGCATGGAAATGGGCCGTTGGCGCATGCTGCCAAGGTGGGCGACCAAGGTGTTTTCGGGTATGGTGGTCATTATTTTTGTTTCATTGAATGGAATAAGTTTCAATGAAAGAAACAATAAACTATCTTGGCCGCAATGGAAACCTCCCGCGAATCGGGCACCTGGGCGGCCTGTCCCGTTCGGCGGGCCTGGACTTTCAGGCGGCAGGTTCCCACCGCCCGGACTGCGGGCTGACCATCGCTTGCACCCCCCCTTTCCAAACCTGCTCTTCATTCAAGCGCGCCGCGACGTCCGGGCTCACATCGAATTCCACCCCAAGCACCCGCGCCACGCACTCCGCTTCGATGGGCAATTCCCATGTCAGGAACAATTGGGTGAGATCTTCGCCCGTGGCGAAGTCAGCTGTCTGGAAGGCGTTGGTGCCGCGTGGGACCACGGCATGTGGCTGGCAGGTGTCGAAGACGATGGCGGTGCCTCGGGTGAGCGCAATCCGGTCGCCGGTGGATGGAAAGCACACGTCCAGCCCCTTGTCTTCGCTCAGGAATAGATTGCAGAAGGCCGCGCCGCCGTACTGCTCGCCATCATGGTGATACCTGGCGCCGCGGCATGCCATCAGCGCGATATCGCTGTCGGCAAGCACGTCGCCCATCCCCAACGTGCGCGTCCACGCAGCCATGGCTTGCAGGCAGTGCTTGTAGTCGGGCCAGCGCACTTGCGTACGCGCCAACGGCATGGCTTCGACGTCGCCGGGCTCCAGGCACAAGCGGGTCGCGATCTCGCGGTTCCAATCGGCGATCAGGCGGTCAGGGGGCGCTGGCACGTCAACCATGCCCGACAGCACGATGCCGCTGACACTGCGGCTGCGAAGGGCGTCGCCGCTGTGGAAGTAGGAGGTCAGGCGGCCAGGAAAAGGGGGGCGGGTCATCGGGCAGGGCTGGCCAGGTTCAGGGAAGCGAATACCGCTTGCACGCATTCCGTCATTTTGCTGGCCAGGGCGCCAACGGGAAAGTGATCGGAGGTAACCGCGTAACTAGGGAACTCGATGCGCTCCGAGAAAGGGATCTCGCGCAGCTCAGGCATGTTCAGCGTGCGCGATACCACCGGATTGATGATCGACACGCCCAAGCCCCTGCTGACCATCGAGCAGATGGTGGTGGCGTAGGGCGTTTCGATTGAGAGGATTCTTGAGTCGTTCGGAAAGTGCCGATCGACCGCCGCACGGTTGAAACTGCCGGCCGGCAGCGAGATGAAGTTCTCGTCATTGAAATCGGCGGGCTTCAGTGATTTCTTGCGAGCCAAGCGGTGGGTGCCGGGCACGATTCCAACACCATGCGCCATGTTGATCCGTGCGAAGTGCAGGCCGGGCACGTCGGTCTGGATGGAACAGAAGCCAATGTCGCAAAAGCCGGTGGCCATCCATTTGGCCACCACATCCGATCCGCCCGTACTGACCACGACAGGGATGTCCGAAACGGTTTCCCGGAACAAGCGGATGGCGTCCGGCAGTACGCATTGCATGATGGAACCCACGGCGCCGACCCTGAGCAGACCCGTGCCGCGCCGACGAATGGAGCTGGCGCTGTCGTTCAATGATTCCAGACCGATGAACGCACGTTCGACGTCGGCGTAGAAGGCATCGGCTTCAGCGGTGGGGATCAGCCGGGTGCCGACACGCTTGAACAGGACGAAGCCCAGAGCGTTTTCCAGCAGGGCGATCCAGCGGCTGACATTCGGTTGCGAGGTATGCAGCAGCCCAGCCGCCGTGGTCATGGAGCGCGTCATCATCACGGCGCGAAACGCTTCGACTTGCTTGAAATTCATCGATCCGTCCCCGGTCAATCGAGGAATAATCATATCAATTATGTATTCAAAGCCGTAAATATCTGATTTGACGCATGAGTTGGCGCAGACGGAGACTACCGTTTCCCCCGTTCCCATCCGGACTGAAATGGAATCCAAAGTCAGCAGCCGCCTGAAGCAACCGCTAGCCCCGGAAGTGCTTCAATACATTTTCCTTCCGCGCTTGAATCGCGAGTTCTTCGCCAATTTCGAGATGCTGAATCAGATCAATCTTGCGCATCTGGTCATGCTGCATGAGCAGGGCATCCTGGATCACGGCGCATCGGTTCGGCTGGCCGACGCCTTGCTGAAGATGCAGGCGGATGGCCCGGATGGCATCGAGCTGGACCCGGCGCGCGAAGAGGCCTACTTCAACTACGAAGCGCATCTGATCAAGCTGGTCGGGCAAGAGCTGGGCGGACGCCTGCATACCGCGCGCAGCCGCAATGACATCGGCGCCACCATTGATCGCATCCGGGCACGGGATTTCGCCACGCGGATCGCGGCTGCATTGATCGACGTCGCGGAAGCGGCGCTTTTGCAGGCGGACAAATACGCTGACTGTGTGATGCCCGGCTACACGCACATGCAAGCCGCGCAACCGATCACGTATGGCTATTACCTGTCGGCGTTGGTTGATGCCTGGTCGCGGGACGTTGACCGCTTGCTGCATGCCTTGGACACCGCGGATGCGTCTCCGTTGGGCGCTTGCGCGCTGGCGGGTACCTCGTTCCCGATTGATCGAGATGCCACCAGCGCGATGCTGGGCTTCAGCGCGCCACTGGCGAATTCGCTGGACGGCGTGGCCTCGCGGGATTTTGCATTGGAGCTGAGCGCGGCATTGTCGATCATGATGATCACCAGCAGCCGGATGGTGCAGGACTTCTACATCTGGTCGACACCGGAATTCGGCTTCCTGTCTTTTCCTGACAGCATCGCCAGTACGTCCAGCATCATGCCGCAGAAGAAGAATCCGGCCGTGTTGGAGTATCTGCGCGGCAAGACGGGCCACTTGATCGGGTTGACGTCGGCCGCATTCTCAACGGTCAAGTCCACCCATTTCACGCATTCCGGAGACAGCAGCCGGGAAAGCACCCGGACCTGCTGGGAAGCCTGCGATGAAGCGCTGAAATCGCTGGCGCTGATCAAGCTGCTGGTGCAGCGGGTGGAGCCAAACCGCGCGCGCATGGCGTCCCGCGCGGCCGAAGATTTCTCAACCGTCACGGATCTGGCCGATTTGTTGGTTCGCAAGGCCGACGCCTCTTTCCGCGATGCGCACCACATCATCGGCGCCGTGGTGCGGCAGGCGCTGGAAGCGGGCATTTTCGCCCGAGACATCACGCCTCAGATGGTCAATGCCGCAGCCGCGCAACAACTTGGCCGGCAGGTCGCGTTGCAGCAGGCGGATATCAGCGCCTGCCTGGACCCGGTTCGCAACGTGGCCGCACGCCAATCGTTCGGCGGGCCGGCGCCTGGCCTGGTTGTTAATCACATCGAAGAACAGAGAACGTTGCTGGCGCGCAAGCGCAGCGTCATCACGGCAACGGCGCAGCGTGTGGCCAACGCACAAGATCTGCTGCAACAACGAGTGCATGCGCTTGTTTCATCCGAGTCCGCGGTGCCGTCCGTCCAGGCATGACCGACCATACAAATCAAGGGGAATAATCATGTTGAAGTATGTCGCGGCGGTGGCCGCAGCCATGGGGTTGGGCCTTGGGGGCCAAGCCCATGCTCAGTCCTATCCTTCCAAGCCGATCACGATGGTGGTGCCCTTCGCGCCAGGTGGAACGGTGAATCTGATGGGGCGCCTGCTTGCCAATCGGATGTCAGAGATGCTGGGCCAGACGGTCATTGTGGAAAACAAGCCGGGGGGCGGCGGCAGCATCGGCGCGAACTTCGTCGCCAAGGCGCCGGCCGATGGCTATACCTTGTTGCTGGCGACGATGGGGCAGCAATCCATTCAACCGTTGCTGACCAAGAACCTGCCGTACGACGCCATCAAGGATTTTGCGCCGGTCGCGCTGTTTTCCACGGTGCCGAACGTGCTGGCGGTGTCGGCGGATACGCCAGCCAGGAACGTCGCGGAACTGGTGGCATATGCGAAGCAGAACCCTGGAAAATTGAACATGGCGTCGGCGGGGATGGGTTCCGTCAATCATCTGACGGGCGAGTTGTTCATGTACCGATCAGGCGCCAAGTTCGAGCATGTGCCTTATCGCGGCGCGGGCCCGGCGACGTCCGATCTGTTGTCGGGGCAGGTGCAAGTGCTGTTTGCGAATCTGCCGAACGTGTTGGCGTATATCAAGTCAGGCAAGGTGCGCGTACTGGCCGTGGCCAGCGAGCAGCGCAGTGCTGCGATTCCCGATGTGCCGACGTTGGCCGAGGCTGGGGTGAAGGACGCCGTGGTCGAATCCTGGTACGGCGTGATGGCGCCAGCGGGCACGCCTGCCGATGTGATCCGCAAGCTACAGGACACGGTCATCAGCCTGGCCAAGGACGAGTCCATGATTGCCCACCTGGCTGAGCAGGGCGCGGTGCCGTTTCCCGGAACCAGCGCCGACCTTGCCAAGTTGTCCAACGAAGAAACCGAGCGTTGGAAGCGCATCATCGAGAGCGCGGACGTGCAGGCGAACTGATCACCCGCCGCGGTTGTCGTACGCGGCTTCCTTGCCTTCTCCATCGTCCATCGCCGCGCGCGCACGATCCATCAAGTGACGCTTCAGGCTGGCCAAGTCGCCGGCCGGCCAATCCTGCACACCGGTCACGGCCAGCCAGGCATCCACATAGTGTTGCGGCGCGTACACGTGGCCATAGCCGATCGGCGTGTGGGTACTGACGGACATGTCCAGCGCAAGCTGCAACATGGTCACGACAGGCACCCAGCGCAGGTCGGGCGATACGTCCGGGCCGTACGGGTGATCCATCCAGGCGGGGCGCCGGTACAGGTCGCGATAGTCGAAGAACGTGACGGCGTCGCTGGCGTATTGCAGGTAGACGATGCGCATCGGCCCCCATGGCGCGTCGGCCGGCACGGGCGAGCCGTTCTGATTCATGAAGCGCACGAAGGCGCCATCGCGCAGTTCGGGCAGCCAGGCGGGTGAGCCCGGATTGCGGGCGTCGGTGATCGTGCGCCAGACCCGGCTTTCGAAGGGCGGGCCGCTCCATAGCGCGCCCTGGATGGGGTCGCCGATCATTTCAAAGAGCTCGGCGGATCGGGCGGAGTTCATCGCGCCCAGGCTCAGGCCGTGCAGATAGAGCTTGGGCCGCTGGTCCTTGGGCAAGGCAGTCCAGTAGTCGTAGATCTCGGTGAACAGCGCGCGTGCGGCCTCCGCGCCGTATTCGGGCTGAGCCAGCAGCGAAAGAGGACTGGATAGATACGAATACTGCATGGCCACGCTGGCCACGTCGCCGTGCAACAGGTATTCGGCCGTGTCCATGGCCGCAGGGTCGATCCAGCCCGTGCCCGTGGGGGTCACCACAACCAGGACGGATCGCTTGAATGCGCCCACGCGCTTCATTTCTTCCAGGGCCAACTTGGCCCGAGCCTGCGCCGTGTTTGCCGCCGGCAACCCCACGTAGACGCGGATCGGCTCCATCGCATCGCGTCCGGTCTGCGTGCGGATCTCGCTGGCACTGGGACCCGAGGCGATGTATTCCCGGCCCGCGCGGCCCAGTTGCTTCCACGCGATCAAAGAGTTCGGGCTGCCCGTCTTGGCGGGGTCGGTAGGCTGCGGACGCTCTGGCTCGATCAGCGCGTCGTATTCGCGGAACGAGGCGTCCAGCACGTGCAGCGCCGCGCGGAAGAACACGTTGTTGGCCAGCGACCAGAAGATCAGAATCGCAATGGCCGCGCCCGTCACGTTGGCGACTCGCCGAGGCACAACGCGACGCACCTGGGTGGACAGCGCGCGGGCCACCCATTTGAACAAGCGGCCCAGCGCCAGCAGCGCGGAAAAAGTGATCAGGGCCGTGGCACTGACCTTGAAGGGATGGGCGCTTGTCACCGGGTCCATCTTCATCAAGGCCCGGATCGTGTTCTGCCATTCGGCCGCGCGCCACAGGAACAGGACCAGCACGAACAGGCACAACGCGGTGATCAGCAGGTTGGTGACGCGCGCCGCACGTGCGCGGGGCTCTGGCAGTTCCAGATAGGCCCACAACCAATGCCACAGCACACCTAGTCCGTAACCGGCCGCAAGGCAGGTGCCCGCCAGAACGCCTTGGGTCAGGTACGTGCGGGGAACCAGCGTGGGCGTGAGCGACGCCGCGAAGAACAGCGTGCCCAGCAGCAGGCCGACGCCGGACAGCGATTCCAGGTGCGATCGGAAAAAGGCGGGCAGGGGTTGGCGCGGACCTTGTGGCAATGGCATCGTCCCGTCAGTCCCGATCCGGTGCGCCCAGCGGGAACAAGTGACGGAACGGCCGCGCCTCTTGCACGGCCCGCGCGAACGAGCGCCGGCCAAGCAGTCTGGCGCGATAGGCGCGCAGCACGGGGTAGGTTTCAGAAATGGGATGCGTCCAGTCCGCGTAGAACAGCGCTGGCGCGGCGGCACAGTCTGCCATGGTGAAGTCGGGCCCGGTGGCCCAGGCCCGGCCGCCCAGTTGCGCGTCCAGCCAGCCATAGGCCAGCTCCAGCTTTTCGGTGGCCAGCGCCCGTCCTTCCCGGCGCTTGGTTTCATCCCCCGTCAGCGCGCCGTTGACCGCGTGCTGCACCCAGTTCATGACGTGCAGATCGAAGAACCGGTCCAGAAAGCGCACGTCCAGCGCGGCGGCAGGATCGGCGGGGACCAGCAGTTCGGGCCCGGGATGCGTCAATTGCAGGTATTCGATGATGATGCTGGTTTCGGCCACGTTGCGTTCGCCGTCGACCAGCAGCGGGAATTTATGCAACGGCCAGCGCCGCAACCATTCGGCGGCATGTTGCGGGGTATCGGGGCCGATGCAGCGGAATTCAAAGCGCGTCCCGTTTTCATACAGCGCGATCAGGACTTTTTGCGTGTATGAGGAAAAGGGGTGGCCGTAGAGCGCAAGCGACATGACGGGGTCTCCTGATTCGGGCGGCTTTTATTATGCAAGCGGAAATCCATCATAGGCAGAAAATGGAAGGCGGGCGGGATAATTGTTTCCACCAGACGGACGGCGGCCATTTCCGCAGTGCCGGTGCCGCGCAAAACCAATAAAGTATCTGGCTGACCCGAAACGATGCGGCTTCGGGAGAAATCCAAGACAAACAAACACCAATAGAGGAGACGGGATGGATACGGCAAACAAGCAGGGCGTCAGCGTGCGCGATCAAGTCAGCGCCACTGAATGGCAAATCCGCACGGACTTGGCGGCGCTGTATCGGCTGGTGGCGCTGTTCGGTTGGGACGACCTGATTTTCACGCACATCACCGCCAAGGTGCCGGGCACCGAACATTTCCTGATCAATCCCTACGGGATGATGTTCGACGAGATCACGGCGTCCAGCCTGGTCAAGATCGATCTGAACGGGAACAAGGTCATGGAGTCGGAATATGACATCAATCCGGCCGGCTTCACCATCCACAGCTGTATCCACGCGGCCCGCAAGGATGCGATGTGCGTGCTGCACACGCATTCCATCAATGGGGTGGCGGTGTCGGCGCAGAAGGCGGGCCTGCTGCCGCTATCGCAGTTTGCGTTCATCGCCTTGCGGTCGCTCAGCTATCACGACTACGAAGGTCTGGCACTGAATCCGGAAGAGCAGCCGCGTCTGGTGCATGACCTGGGCAGCAATAACTACCTGATCCTGCGCAACCACGGCTTGCTGACCGTGGGCCAGACGATGGCGGAAGCGTTCCAGGCCATGCATCGGCTGGAAGCGGCTTGCATGGCGCAGGTGCGCGCGCAGGCGGGGGGCGGCGAGCTGATCTTCATTCCGCCGGAAGTCCTGGCACGCGCCGCCGTGGAATCACCGGCGGATCGGGCGCACAAGGCGGCGCTGGCATGGCCGGGACTCTTGCGGCGCCTGGATCGAAAGAATCCGGGCTACGCAGAGTAAGCAGGCATGGGCAGCGCCCATGCGGCCGCTGCCCGTGCTGGCTGTCGTTGCCTTATGGCTTCGCCTTGGGCGAGGCCTGTAGGAATTCCGCGCAGTCCGGCAGCGGCGACGTCGGTTCGTACACCGAGCCGTCCGATTTCCACTGATACGTCACTGTGTAGCTGCACTGCTTGTCGACGGCGGGGGCCGCCTGCGCCTTCGTCGGTGCCGGTGCCGCGGTGGAGTCGGCATAGCGGCTGGCGCCGGCCGGTGCGCGCGTTGCCTGAGTGGTGATTTGCAGGTTCGGATACTCGTTTCCAGTAGCCGCCTTCTTCCCGGGCAGGGCTTGTAGCTGGGTCGTGAATCGATAAGCATCGACGCAATGGCCGTCGCGCTTTTTCTCATCGGCCTCATTGAAGCAGGACCGGATCGTCGTCTCGGCCGACCAGGGCGTGATGAACACCAGGTTGCTGCTGGATTCTTCGCCCAGGCTGACCTCGAACAGATAAAGATCCTTGCGGATGAAGCTGCCGCCAGAGAACGACGTTTCCAGCTTGTAGTCGGGTTCGGCAGGGCCGACCACGCCCACCAATGCACGCTCTTCGCTTAGCCGGATCACCTGCGGCCATACCGTGAACTGGGAAAAATCCGGAATATCGGGCAAGTCCCAGAATGCGCGATCCGAGCGCAAAGTGCGGCTGGTGGCAAACGGGCCGTTGGTCTCTAGGGTTCCGTCCGTCTTGATGCCGACGCACCAGTCGGTTTGCGCATTGCAGAACAGTTTATTGTTCGGGTCCAGTTTCAGCGGCTCGGTGTCGGGTTGTGCCTGGACAGCCACCGGCAGGGCAGCGCAAATCAGCAAAGCAAATATTCTTTTCATTGTCATTCCTGGGTTTGCGGACAAATGTGCAGGCGAATTATTGCTCGAATCAGAAAGGCCGTATGTCGATTTAGTGAGCAATTCAGACATGAGGTTTCAATGACGCCTGTCTGTGCTGACATTTTTCTGAATGGTATTGTCAGGGTTCCCTAGCGTGCCCGTGGCGGTTCGTCCACGGCACGCTTCCCTGTCACAAGGAGTCCTGATGAAGCTGTTCCCGTCCCTGTTGCTGGGCGCAAGCGCGCTGATGTTGTCCCTGCCTGCTGTTGCCGCGCCGGTGACCTACGATCTGGATCCGTCGCATACCTACCCCAGTTTTGAAGCCGATCACCTTGGCGGGCTGTCCACCTGGCGTGGCAAGTTCAACAAGTCAGCGGGTGTGGTGGTGCTGGATCGCGAGGCCCGCACCGGTACCGTGGAAGTCACGGTGGACATCAAATCCGTGGATTTCGGCCACGACGAAATGAACCAGCACGCGGTCGCGCCCGACATCTTCGATGCCGCCCGCTATCCCACTGCCACGTTCAAGGGCAAGTTCACCAAATTCGATGGAGACCGCCCTGAGGAAGCCAAAGGCGATTTGACCTTGCGCGGCGTCACGCGCCCGGTCGTGCTTGAAATCGATGACTTCAAGTGCATTCAGCACCCGATGGAAAAGCGCGAAGTGTGCGGCGCCGATGTGTCGACGAAGTTCAGCCGCAAGGACTTCGGGCTGAACTTCGGCCTAGACATGGGCTTCAAGCCGGAAGTGGAACTGAAGATTCAGGTCGAGGCGGGTCGCCGCCCTTAATGCTTGGAATGTACGATATAAACGACATAAAAGGCAATCACTGAGATTTATGTACTGATTACCGTACATTTTCAACTCAATTAGATGTACGGTATATCTAACATTGCTCGTCTGATTCCGGAAAATGTCCACGATGCCGTACGTATCAACTGCCGTCATTCCCGCCCAGTTCGGGGCCAGCTTTCAGCGTGAGCGGAAGCAGCGCAAGCTAAGCCAAGCGGAACTTGCCCAGCGGGCTGGGCTGACGCGCCAATTGATCGTGCAGATCGAGAAGGGCGAGAACGTGGGTCTGCATTCAATAATGAGAGCATTGGCCGTGCTCAATATGGGGCTGCGCATCGATACCGCGAGCATCAATTACGACGATGTGGGGCGCGTGGGTGATGAGTAACGCGAAGATCAAGAAGCTGGAGATCAGCACGCCGCAAGGTGAGTCGGGGTTGCTTCAAAAGGAATCCCGCTTCGTATTCAACTACACCCACCCTGGGCAAGATCGAGAGATTTCCCTGATCATGCCGCATCGCGCCGAGAGTTATGCAGATACCGTTGTGCCGCCGATCTTCGCGATGAATCGGCCGGAAGGCTATCTTTACGAAAGACTCTGGGAGCGCTTTGGCAAGGACGTGGAACTTGACGATATGCGTTTGCTGGCCTTGACCGGCAGCCACCAGATCGGGCGTTTGCGATATCACGAACCGGGCCGCGAAGTCATCCAGCTTCGACCCGAGGTCGGGCTTTCGGCGTTGTTGACCAGCGGAGCAAGCATTGAACTCTTCGAGCACCTGGTCAACGCCTATCTCACCTCTGGCATTTCCGGTTTTCAGCCCAAGGTCCTGATGCCCGACGCGGATGCCACGGATGTCAGGCCGATCGTCGATAAGTCCACTGCCTTTACTCCCGACCTGATTGTCAAAGCCGCCGGAGAGGACTATCCCTTCCTGGCCCAGAACGAGTTTCTGTGCATGAGCGCCGCCAAGAAGGCCGGCATACGGGTACCGGACTTTTGGTTGTCGGGCGATGGCTCGCTGTTCGTGATGCGCCGCTTTGACTTGGACAATGGCCAGCAGCTTGGGTTTGAAGACATGGCGGTGCTGTTGCGCAAGAGTGCAAAGGAAAAGTACCTAAGCTCGTATGAGACGGTTGCCGAGATGATTGGCCTTCTGTGCGGTGAAAATCGTACGGAGAGTCTTGCTCGATATTTCGAGTATGTGACGTTGTCGGTTCTGGTGCGCAATGGCGATGCGCATCTGAAGAATTTTGGATTGCTATACCGGTATCCTGGCGCGACACCCGCCGAATTGGCGCCGTTGTATGACGTGGTGACGACCAGCGTCTATGAAGTGGACGATCCTCAGTCGGGACGAAAACTGTCAGATCGCACGCTCGCGCTGAAGATGAACAAGAAGAGGCAATATCCGACGCGAAAGGCGCTGCTGCAATTTGGCCGAACGGTGTGCGGTGTCGCCCATCCGGAAGCCGTCATCGAACGGATCGCGACCGCGATGGAAGAGGTCCTTCGCGATGAGGCGCATCGCATCGACGATGGCTTCCTGGCCAAGATCAAGGGTGAATGGGATGGCGGCGCCGCTTCTCTGCTGCCGGCAAGAGTGATTACCGGATCGCAAGCTGCGAGCGATTGATAGCCGGCCCGCCGATTCAAATCTTGCTGCATCGCGCCGCGCCGCGCCGCCCGTCCGGGTCAGTCGGGAATCTCAGGTTCCACCAGTCTCGCCAGTTGCAACAGCGATTCCTGCCAGCCCAGGTAGCACATCTCGGGTGGAATGACGGCGGGGATGCCTTCCTGCACGATGTTGATTTCAGTGCCGCAGACGACCTTGCGCAAGGTGATGGTGGTCTGCATCTGGCCGGGCAGGTTCGGATCCTCGAATCTGCCCGTATAGCGGATCTTCTCGGCGGGGACCAGTTCCTTGTATTCGCCATCAAAGGCATGGCTGTGGCCTGAGCCGAAGTTGTGGAACGCCATTTTGTAGGTGCCGCCTGCCGTGGGGTCCATGTGGTAGACCTTGCAGGTGAATCCGTAGGGGGGAAGCCATCTTGCAATCGCATCGGCTTCAAGGAAAGCGCGATACACGCGGTCGGGCGCGCAACGCAGGACGCGGTGGAGGGTAACGGTGCCAGTAGTCATGGTGTGTCCGCCTTTACAGGTTGAGAGGGTCGTACTGATACGACGAATAGACGACACCGGAATCGACAAGCGTGGGATTGGGAGAAACCCTGAATACGTAACACCAGCAGCAACGACAAGGGCCGCGAATTCGCGGCCCTTGTCGTTGCTGGCGTGCGTTATGCGCACGCGCGGCGTGTCATCAATAGGCGCCCATGTAGTCGCGCTTGCCGACTTCGATGCCGTTGTGGCGCAGGATCGCGTAGGCCGTGGTCACGTGGAAGAAGAATTGCGGCAGACCGTAGTGCAGCAGGTAGGCGCTGCCCGACAGTTTCTTTTCTTTCGGCGTGCCCGGGCGCAGCACGATTTCCAGGGACGCGCTTTGCTCGAACTGTTCTGGCTTGAACGAATCGACATGGGCCAGGGTCTTGGCGATCAACGCCTGCAATTCGGCGAAGGTCGGTTCGCCGTCCGGCCAGGACGGCACTTCCGCACCCGCCAGGCGCGATGAGATGCCCTTGGCGAAGTCCGTCGCGATCTGCACTTGGCGCGACAGCGGGAACATGTCCGGGAACAGGCGGGCGCCCAGGTAGGCGGACGGATCGATGTTCTTTTCAGTGGCGTGCGCTTCGGCCTTTTTCAGCACGTCCGACAAGGCGGACAGCATTTGCTTGAGGACGGGAACAGAGGCGTTGTACATGGGGCTGGTCATGATCGAGGCTCGCAGAATGAGTGAGGCGGGCGCGGCAGAAGCCGCGCGGCTGGGGCCAAGACTACCAGCAATTGAAGAAGGGATGGCGGCGGGAAGAATCCGCGCGGCCATGGTGCCCAAGCCGGTGTCGGCGGGGGCCAGGGTAGAAGCCGGATTTCTTCAGCAATGTACTTTTTATGTTCTTGTTTGAATTGAAATATCCGGGTTGTCCCTAGTAATAACGGGCCTTTCTGTCAGGCTATAACCATGTTTGTATTTATTTTGTATTTACGAACATGAAAATTGCATTGATTGGATGTGGGGAAGTCGGCGAGTGCTATGCGCAGGCGTGGGTAGCCGGGGGGCATTCGATCGTCGGCATTTGCGAGCTGCGCCAGGACGCCGAGATGCAGGCGCGCGCCGCCTCGCATGGCAGCGCGCTGCATGGAGAGCCCGGCCCGTGGTTGGCGGAAGCCGACATCGTTGTGTCGGCGGTGTTCGGCCATGCGGCCCTGAAAGTGGCGACGCAAGCGCTGCCGCATCTGCGCGGCGACGCCTCCTATGCGGATTTCACGACCGCGAGCGCGGCCGACATGCGTGCTGCCGCTGATATCGCCGCACAGCGCGGTGTGCCCTTCACCGATGTCGCGATCATGGGCGCCATTGCGCTGCTGGGCGCGCGTACCCCGTTGCTGTGCGCGGGCACGGGTGCTCCTGCCGTGGCGGAATTCACGCTGGGCTGCGGAGCGCCCGCACAGGCGATTGACGGGCAGGCAGGCGATGCCGTCCGGCTCAAGCTGTTGCGCAGCATTCTGACCAAGGGCATGGAAAGCCTGGCCGTCGAATGTCTGGTTGCCGCCGAAAGCATGGGCTTGCGGGCATCGCTGTACGAAGTGTTGTCCGACATGGATCGGACGCCGTTGACGACATTCGTCGATTCGTTCGTGCGTTCGCATGTGTTGCACGCGCCACGCCGCTTGGCTGAGGTGCGCGAGGCGCGCGAACAATTGGTCGAGGCCGGTTTGCAGCCGTTGGTGCTGGATGGCGTTGAACGCCTCTTCGCACGGACAACCAAGGGTATCGAGGCAGCGCGCGATGCGGGGTCATTCAACGTCCCCGATTCCGTCGCGGATCGGCTGGCGTGGCTGACGCCCTTGGCCCGCCAATCCTGAATCGCGGAGCCGGCCCCATAGAGGGCCGCGCCATTCCAAAAACACAAGTGAGGAAGACAATGACATCTTTGAAGACTCTGCTGGCGGCGACGCTGCTGGCGTCATGCGCCGTGGCCAGCGCGGCCGACATGGGCACGGCCCCCATCACGTTGATTTCGCCGTTTCCGCCGGGCGGGGGAACCGACACCCTGACCCGCATGATCGGATCCGCCATCGCGCAGGACACGGGCTGGAACATCGTGGTCGAGAACAAGCCGGGCGCGGGTGGCAACCTGGCGCTTGACGCCACGGCGCGCGCCAAGCCCGACGGGCACACGCTGGTCATGGCGCAGACCGACAACATCGTGCTGAACCCGTGGCTGTACAACAAACTCAGCTACGACACCTTCAAGGACTTCAAGCCCGTGGGCCTCGTGGCATCGTCGCCGAGCGTGTTCGTGGTGGTGCCGGAGTCCCCCTACAAGACGCTGGACGATGTGGTGAAGGCGGCCAAGGCGCGTCCGGGCCAGGTGTCGCTGGGCATTCCCGGCATCGGTGGCAGCGGCGATCTGATTGGCCACCTGTGGCGCAAGGCCGCGGGCATGGAACTGATGCATGTGCCGTACCGTGGCTGGTCGCAGGCATTCCCCGATCTGGCCAGCGGCCGCATTGATCTTTACACGGGCTCTGTCGCGTCGCTGCTGCCGCAGATTCGCGGCGGCAAGGTCCGCGCGCTGGCCGTGGTGGCGGACGAGCGTTCGCCCGCCTTGCCCGACGTGCCGACGTTTGCCGAAAGCGGTTTCAAGACCATCAACCAAACGATCTGGTGGGGGCTGATGGCTCCAGGCAAGACGCCGGACGATGTGATCGCCACGCTGAACCAGGCGCTGAATGCCTCGCAGGCCAAACCCGACGTTGTGAAGAAGCTTGAAGAGTCCGGCTACAGCGTCATGACGGGCACGCCAGCGGATCTGGGCAAGCGCCATCGCGCCGATCACGACATCTTCGGGAAAGTCGTTCAAGAAGCCGGCATCCCGAAACAATGATCTTGCGAGATCCACAGACGAAGCACCAGGAGAGCCTGTCATGATCGGTTTTGAGATTCACCCGCGCAAGCGCGCGGTCAGCAGCGAATTTGTCGAGAAGTTCCGTCACGTCCCCGTTGCCAACATCAGTGATTGCATGTCACGCATGACGGCCGGCGGCGCGCGTCTGCGGCCGATGCATGACGGCCATCCGCTGGCGGGTCCGGCGCTGACGGTGCGTACGCGCCCAGGCGACAATCTGCTGGTGCACAAGGCGCTGGAACTGGCCCAGCCGGGCGATGTGGTGGTGGTGGACGCCGGCGGCGACCTGACCAACGCCATCATCGGCGAAATCATGACCACCTACGCGCAGTCGCGCGGCCTGGCCGGCATCGTGATCAACGGTGCGATCCGCGATAGCGGCACGATCCGGCGCGGCTCATTTCCGGTGTATGCCGCCGGCGTGACGCACCGTGGACCTTACAAGGATGGTCCGGGCGAGATCAACGGCGTCATTGCGTTGGACGGCATGACGATCGAACCGGGTGACCTGATCCTGGGTGACGAAGACGGATTGTTGTCGTTGCCGTATGACCAGGTGGCGGCGCTGTACGACGCCGCGTCGGCCAAGCATGGCGTGGAAGAGCAGATGTTGGCGCAGATCGCTGCCGGCACGCTGGATACCGCGTGGATCGACGCCCGGTTGAAGGCGCAGGGCTGGCAGCCCTGAACGGCTGGTCCGTCGTTAGCGCTTAGTGATGCCCAGGCGGTGCAGCAGCCGTTTCTTGACTGCGCCGCCGTAAGCCCACGACAGCACCGCCAGCACCAGCATCGTCACCGTGAAGTACGCGCGCGCGGCGAGCGGCACCGGATTCAATTCGGCAATGGTCCGCATCGGCTCATAAGACGTGAAGTCGCTGGCCGCCAAGCCACTGAACAACAGGGCCAGCACCGGCCCGGTGAAGTGCGGGCGTTCGCCTCGCGACGCCTTGTCGTCCAGGAAAGACCAGCGGAACAAGCGCATCAGCTGAACCGCGACGGAGACCAGCGGAATGGCCACGGCCAGCAGCAGGACGAAAAGGGCGACAAGAATCTGGGGCGAATACATGAAAGGACGGTAGGAAGACGCTGCAATCACGCAGTGGGCGCATCGCCCTGGGGCTTGCGCTGGCTGCGGAACAGCAGGTGCGTGGTGGTCAGGTGAAAACGCATGGCGATGTCCGCGCAGCCGGGGTCACGGGCGCGCAACGCGGCGATGATCTGGCGGTGGTGTTCCACGCTGCGCAGCATGTCGTCATGCGTATAGAAGTAGAACGAGCCGATGATGATCGGCATGTCCAGCAGGTTTTCGACCATCGCCCGCACGCGCGCGGACTGCGCGGCATCTAGCAAGGCGTGATGGAACAGGTTATTGCAATGCTGCACGCGCGCCACCTTGTCGGTGTCGTCGGACAGGATGGCGTCCAGCATGCGTTGGTTGATCTGCTCTAGATGGTCGATCTGTTCAGGGGTGGCGCGTTCCGCGGCGCTCCGCGCGGCATAAGGCTCCAGCAGCAGCCGCAGCTCGAACGCTTCATTGATGTCGCGGTCCACCCAACCCAGGACCACCGCCCCGCGCCGGCCTTCACGCTTGACCAGGCCATCGGTGATCAGCCGTTCGATCGCGCTGCGAACCGGCGTGCGGCTGACGGATAGTTCCGTCGCGATGTGCTCTTCGCGCAGATGCTCGCCAGGCAAGAACACGCCGGACATCAGCCGTCGGCGGAGTTCCCCGTAGACAAGGTCGCGGGCGCTGGTCATGGTGAAGCCAAATTCCTAAGGGCGCAAAGTGATCCAGACTATACCCGAAGGGGACGGCCCTTCCGGCGTGGATGAAACACGTTCGCCCGGGGCGGCCAGACGCATTGCCGTCAAGGCCGGAGTCAGGCAATAATCAGCACTGATTCTTATTCACAAAACTCTTTCATGTCTACTTCCGAGCAGGCAGCCACGGCGGCGGTGCAGCACATCTATGAAGCGCATCACGGCTGGCTGTACGGCTGGCTGCGAAGGCGGCTGGGCAATAGCGCCGATGCCGCCGACCTGGCGCAAGACACGTTCGTCGGGCTGATGTCCACGCATCGCCGCAGGGCGCTGCCGGTGCTGGCCGAGCCGCGCGCTTATCTGACCACCATCGCCAAGCGGCTCATGGTGGACATGTACCGGCGCCATGCGCTTGAACATGCCTACCTGGAGGCGCTGGCCGCCATGCCGCCGCGGCACGCGCCTTCGGAAGAGCAGCGCCTGATCGTGCTGCAATCCTTGCGCGAGGCGGACGCCTTGCTGGCTGCCTTGCCGGACAAGGTGCGCGCGGCCTTTCTCCTGTCGCAGCTCGACGGCCTGACTTATGAGCAGATTGGCGCCGAGATGGGCGTGAGCCTGCGTACCGTCAAGCGTTACATGGCAGAGGCGTTCAAGCATTGCATCCTGGCGGAATCATGAGCGCGGCAGACGGGAAGGCCATCGATGCCGACATCGCCGGTGAAGCGGCCGAGTGGCTGGTCCGGTTGTATTCGGGGCATTTCACCGAGGCGGACCGGTTGGCTTGCGAGCGTTGGCGGCAGCGCAGCGCGGAACATGACCGGGCCTGGCAGCGAGCGCAGGCCGTGCTGGGAAAGTTCGGGGCATTGCCCCAGGGGCTGGGCCGCGCCACCGTGGAAGCGGCGAAATCGCGCCGCGCCGCCGTACGCGCCCTGGCTGGGCTGATCGCCGTATTGCCTGCGGGCTGGCTAGCCTGGAAAGTGGCCCCCTGGCAGTCCTGGGCCGCCGACTATGCCACGGACAGCGGCCAGCGCCGCCGTTTTGAGTTGCCCGACGGCACCCTGCTGACCCTGAACACCGCCAGCGCCCTGGATCTGGCTTACGACGAGACAGTGCGTCTGCTGCGCTTGCGCCGGGGGGAAGTGCTGGTGCGCACATCGCGCAGCGCCGATCCTCGGCCGTTGGTGTTGCGCAGCGCCGAAGGCGCCGTGCAGGCGCTGGGCACGGTGTTCACCGTCAGGCAGTTCGACGCGCATACGCAGGTTGCGGTCCTTGAGGGGCGGGTGCGGATATCTCCCAACGGCGGACCCGCCGCCATTCTGGAGGCCGGGGCGTGCACCGATTTTTCCGAAGCGTCCGTGCAGCCGCCCTGGAGACCCATGCGTTCTCCCGGGGCATGGGAAGACGGCGTGCTGTATGCGGACGACTGGCGCCTTGCGGACTTTGTGCGCGAATTGGGCAGATATCGCCCGGGCCTCCTGCGTTGCGACCCGGAAGTGGGTGAACTGCGGATTTCCGGTGGATTCCAGCTGGACGATACCGATGCGGCGTTGCTGGCGGTGGCGCGCAGCCTGCCCGTGAAAGTGGTGTACCGCAGCCGCTATTGGGTGACGGTCGCGGCGGCGTGAAGCCGGCGCGCGTGGCACTTTTTTGGCGCTAGTCCGACAAGCCCTGGTACGCCACCGAGTTGGCGCTCTTGCCGGAATACGCATGATGCCTGTCCCCCATTCAAAATCCACGCCCGTCCAGCGCCGCCGCATGGCCCGTGCGGCGTTCTGCCTGGCGCTTGCCGCCTCGATGCCGGCGTTTGCCCAGACGCCGCCTTCGGCGCCCGCCAGCCAGGCGCGGTTCGATATCCCCGGCGGGCCTCTGGACGCGGCGCTGACGGCGTTTGCTGGCGCCGCCCGCATCAACCTGTCGTTTGATCCGGCCCTGGCCCGGGGACGCCGCACGGCTGGCCTTCAAGGCAGCTATTCCGTGGATGCCGGGCTGGCGCGTTTGCTGGCGGGCACGTCATTGATTGCCAGGCAGGACGCGCCCAAGGTGTACACGTTGCGCCTGCTGCCCGAAGACGCCGCGCAGTTGCCTGCGGTCCTGGTGGAAGGCGCGGCCGAATCGGCCTATGGCCCGGTATTGGGGTATGTGGCGCAGCGCAGCGCTACTGGGACCAAGACCGACGCGGCGTTGGTCGAGGTGCCGCAAACCGTCAATGTGGTGACGCGCGACGAGTTCACCGCCCGCGCGGCGCGCACGGTGGTGGAAGCGCTGGCTTACACGCCAGGCGTCTACGCGCCGGGCGGCAGCGCGGATCTGCGGTACGACAACATCTATCTTCGAGGGGGCCAGGCGGCGCGAAACAATCTGGACGGCTCCAGGCTGCCCTATGGCGCCTACAGCTTCGGCATGCTTCAGATCGAACCCTACGGACTGGAACGGGTTGAAGTGCTGAAGGGGCCGTCGTCGGTGCTGTACGGCCAGAACACGCCAGGCGGGCTGATCAACATGGTCAGCAAGCTGCCCACCGATACGCCGCAACGCGAAATCCAGCTTCAAACCGGCAGCTATGGCCGGGCCCAGGCCGCGTTGGATCTGGGCGGACCGGCGGATGAGGCAGGGCAGTGGCGCTATCGATTGGTGGCGTTGCAGCGCGATGCCGCGCAGTCGCCGCACTACACCCGGGACGATCGCAGTTTCGTCGCGCCCGCGTTGACCTGGCAGCCCAATGCCGCCACCTCGTTGACGCTGCTGGGCTTTTATCAGAAAGACCGGCAGGTGCCGCTTTATGGGACGTTGCCGGCGGCGGGCACGCTATTGCCCAACCCCAACGGCAGGTTGCCGTGGGATCGCTATGCTGGCGAACCGGACTGGGATATCTACAAGCGCGAGCAGACGTCGGCGGGTTACCTGTTCTCGCATCAGGCCAACGACACATGGACCTTCAGGCAGCAGCTGCGCTACAGCCACATGCGGGGCGAGGCCCGGGCCAGTTCGGGCTATCTGTTGAATCCGGCGGATATGCGCACGTGGTCCCGCACGATGTCCCGGGGGCAGGGCTCGGGCACGACGCTGACGGTCGACACCCAGGCGGTGGCCCATTTCCAGACAGGCGCGCTGGGGCATGAATTGCTGCTCGGCTTCGACTACCTGAACATGCGCGACGCCTATTCCTTCGCAAACGTCATTGCGGGCGTGCCACCGCTGGATCTCTACGATCCGGTCTACGGCAGGCCAAGGCCGGGCGTGCAGGACCTGATCGCGCGGATCGATTCACGCCAGCGCACCGAGCAATCGGGCCTGTACGTGCAAGACCAGCTCCGCTATGACAAGTGGCTTCTGACGCTGGGCGGGCGCTACGACATGGCGCGCGGCACGACCCGCAACCTGATGGCGGACACGCGGGCCGAGCAGCGCGACAGCGCGTTTACGGGCAGGGCAGGCCTGACCTACCTGTCCGACACCGGCATGGCGCCCTATGTCGCCTATTCGACGTCCTTCGCCCCGACGGGAGGCACCGACTATCTGGGCGAACCGTTCCGGCCGTCGCGCGGCAAGCAGATTGAAGCGGGGATCAAGTACCAGCCGCCGGGCAGCGACAGCATGGTCACGCTTTCGGTCTATCAGTTGACGCAGACCGATACGCTGACCACTGACACCACGCCGGGCCGGCCGCCAGGCTTTCAGACACAGACGGGTGAGATGCGGGCGCGCGGCATCGAACTTGAAGGCAAGGCGGACCTGGTGCGCGGACTGAGCCTCGTGGCCTCCTACTCATACTCGCAGTCGGAGTTGACCAAGAGCCAGAACGTAGACATCGTGAACGGCGTGCCGGAGTCTAGGCAGGGCAAGAGCCCTTACTACGCGCCGCGCCACCAGGCTGCCGCATGGCTGGCTTATACGGTCCAGGAAGGCGCGTTGCAGGGGTTGGGCCTGGGGGCGGGCGTGCGCTATATCGGCGCCGACTGGGGGGATCCGGCAAACACGCTGCGCATTCCCGCGGTGACGCTGGCGGATGCCGCCTTGTCCTACGACTTCGGGCGGCGCAATCCGGCCTTGCACGGTTTAAGCGCGGCCATCAACGCCAGCAATCTGTTCAATCGGACCTACGTCGGCACCTGCGTGACTTCCACGGCATGCAGCTTTGGCGCGGGCCGCGTCGTGCTGGCGACCTTGAAGTACGCATGGTGAGCGGGCTGGCCGGCCGCGGCCGGATTGCCGCGCGCGCTCTGGCGGCCACGGCGGGCGTCTACGGTTGCCTCTATGCCGCCGTGGGCGCGGCCGCGTGTCTGCCGTGGCCAGCGGCGGACGCGATCCTGTATCCGGCCTTGATGGCGGTGCCTGCGCATGTGGCGTTGTCCATCTGGGCCTTCGCCGCGCGCAGCGTATCCAAGGTCTGGCTGGTGTTGGCGGCAAGCGGCTTGTCCAGCGCCGGCTTGTGGGCCTGGGCGGGGCAATGAGCGGCGACCCGGAAGGGACGCTGCGGGCCCGCATGGCGTGGTTGCATTCCTGGGCGGGGCTATTGCTGGGATGGCTGGCGTTCGCGGTATTCGTGACGGGCGCGTTAAGCGTTTACGCACCCGAGATCAGCCGCTGGATGATGCCGGAGACCGGCGCCGCAGGCCGCGCGGACCGGCAGCAGGCTTTGCGGACCGCGGAGGCGGCGCTGTATCGGGAGGCGCCGCGCGCCGCGCGCTGGCAGCTGGAGCTTCCCGCGCCGCGCAAGCCCTTGCTGACCTTGTCATGGAGCGGCCCGGATGGCACGGCAGATGTGCGTTTGGACCCCGCCACAGGCGCGGCGGTCGTGCCGCGAGATACCGAAGGCGGTGATTTCCTGGTTGAGTTCCACTACAGCCTGCATGCGGGAAAAGCCGGCATAAGCCTGGTGGGCGCGTGCAGCCTGGGCCTGCTGCTGGTGCTGGTGACCGGCATCATCGTGCACCGGCGCCTGTTCGCGGATTTCTTCACTTTCCGCCCGAGGCTGTCGGCGGGCCGGGCCTGGCTGGATGCGCATAACGTGCTTGGGGTGCTGCCCTTGCCGTTTTCGATCATGATTCTGGTCACCGCGCTGAGTACGCTGTTGCTGACTTATCTGCCGGCGGGCGTGCATGCGCGTTTCGGTAATGACATCGCGGCGATGGCGGCTCAGGTATTCCCCGCGCCACCCGGGACGCACGCGCAAGGCGACGCTTCCATGCTGCCGCTACCGGAATTGGTGCGCCGGGCCGAGACCGTGCTGGGGGCGGGCAAGGCCGGCGTGGTGATCGTGCGCGAACCGGGGCGGGAAGGCGCAATCGCGGATGTGATGCGCGTCTTTGACGACCGCTTCATGGCGTTCCCCGATCGCGTGTCCCTGCGCGCCGACACGGGTAGCATCGTGGACACGCAGAATCGATACGGCGGCGCGCTGACGCTGGCACGCACCTTGGGCGGGCTGCACTACGGCTACTACGCCGCGCCCTTGTTGCGCGCGCTGTATTTTGCGCTGGCCTTGGCGGGCGCCGGGATGATCGCGACCGGTCTGGCGCTGTATTCCGTGCGCACGTCCGCACGCGGCGGCCGATTCGCTGCGGCGGTCCATCGCATCAATGTGGCCATGATCTGTGGACCGCTTTGCGCCTGCGCGGCCTACTTTTTGGCAAACCGGCTGGCCTGGCCTGGGGCCGCGGGCCTGCACGACCGCGAAGTGCTGGCATTTTTCCTGGCCTGGGCGGGCTGCTGGGGGCATGCGGTGTGGGGCGATCCGGCCCGGCTCTGGCGCAGGCAGTGGCTGGCCGCCGCCGTCTTGTGGATGGCGCTCGTGCCCGTGGATGCGGCGGCATTGGCGTTGCAGCCCGCGTTTCGGCACCTGTTGGGACAGCCCTTGCATGCCGTGGCGGCGAGCCTATTCGCGGCCATGGGGGGATTGTCGATGTGGATTGCGCTGCGTCGCGGGCGTCACGAGCGCGACGCTACCCATGCATCCTTACATCGCGGGGGGACACGCCGAACAGGCGCTTGAAGGCGGTGGCGAAGTTCGCGGCGCTGGAATAGCCGGCAAGCGCGGCGGCCTGGCTGACGCTCACGCCTTGGCCGATCAGCGCGCGCTGCGCGGCTCTTAGCCGCTGCTCGCGCAGGTATTCGACGGCGGACGACCCCGTCAAGGCCTGGAAACCCTGTTGCAGTGCGCGCACACCCAGGCCGGTTTGTGCCGCCAGGTCCGACAAGGTGCAATGACTGGCGATGGCGCCGGCGTCCATGCGGGCCCGCAACTCCAGCAAACGCTTGGCGTGACGCGGATCGATGCGGCTGGCGGGGGCGTGGGCGCCGCTGCCGGCCGCGGCCAGCGCCACGTGGCGGAGGCCCTCTCCCAGCAACGCCAGGCAACGGGATTCCAGCATCAGCCGGTCCACGCCGTCTTCATGCGCGGGCGGGCGCGCAATCCGTTGCGCCAGCGTGACGCCGCGAGGCGTCAACGTCCAGGCATGCAGGGCCAGATGCGTTTGCAAAAAAGACTGGATGGCCAAGGTGTCGACGGCGTTCGCGGCCGATCCGTCCGGGATCAGGCCACCGTCTTGCAGCCATTGGGGCGCGGCGGTCAGGGTGATGGAGCGTTCGCGGTGGTTGCGGGCCGCGCGCCGCATGAAGCTGGCAGGCCCGGTCAGCATCAACAGGCGCGCTTGCAGGCCCTCTCCGGCGGCCGGGCCTTGCAGGCGTAGATGGTGATGGCCGAATTCAAGCTCGACGTCGCCGTGCTCCAGCACGATCAATTTCAACCCCGGCGCGAGCGTGGAGCGCACCACGTTATCGCCGCAATCGCGCACGTCGGCGCGTCGCAGCGTCAGGCCGGGCCGCATCGCCAGCACCTGGAAGCTGCCCTCCAGCGGCGCTCGCGCGCCCGCGCCGTGACGCGACTCGATGTCGTGCGATCCGCCTATGTGCGCACCCGCCGCCCGTAATTGCGCGGGCGAGATTTCGCCTGCCATTTCCGCTCGTTTTCGCGGCCCCGCCATTCCAGCTCCAAAAAACGCTACCGCAAAGCATCTGGTGCTTTGCGCAAACATACTTACCTGTTTTCCATGGAATCATTGGCACGTTCTTCCAAATGACCATGAGAATCAGTACCATTATGACCCAAAGTCCCGCCGTCTTCGTCCTCCGCCGGCCCTGGATGATGATGGCCCTGGCATTCGCCGGGATGGCTGGCGCCGTCCAGGCGCAAACCACCGAGCCTTCTGGCCAGGCCGCCGCCAGCCCCGTCCAGTCCCTGTCCCCGGTGGTGGTAACCGCCAGCGGCTACGATCAAACCATTGCCGACGCGCCGGCCAGCATCACCGTGTTGACGCACGAAGACCTGGCCCGGCAGCCGTTCAATACCCTGCAAGATGCGCTGCGCAATGTGGAAGGCGTGAGCATCGTCGGCGCCAATGCCAACAAGCAGGACATCTCCATTCGCGGCATGCCGGGTAAATACACGCTGATCCTGGTGGACGGCAAGCGGCAGGGCACGCGCGAGATGTTGAACCGTGAAGAGCTGGGCATGGTGCAGGCCAGCCAGATTCCGCCGCTGGCCGCCATTGAACGGATAGAAGTCGTGCGGGGACCGATGTCTTCGCTGTACGGGTCTGATGCCATCGGCGGCGTGGTCAACATCATCACGCGCAAAGTGCCGCAAACGTGGACGGGCTCGATCAATCTGGGCGCCACCTTGCAACAGCACAGCGAACTGGGCAACAGCCGGCAGGCTGATTTCTACCTGGCTGGCCCGATCAAGGAAGACAAGCTGGGCCTGCAACTGTTCGGCAAGTCCAATCAGCGGACGCAAGCCGATGTGGTGGACGGATCCTACGGCATTCGGGACCGCGGCCTGACGGCCCGCCTGACGCTGACGCCCACGAAAGACCAGGACATTCTGCTGGAGGCCGGGCAAGACGAATACAACCGCTACGGCACGGTCGGGAAATCGTTGGCGGCCACCGAAACCGGTGACTACCGCTTGAAGAACCGGCACACCCATTATTCGATCTCGCACGAAGGACGCTGGAATTTCGGCACGACCAACGTGTCCTTGCAGCGCGAAGAAGGCAAGGCCAGCAACACGATCGGGGATAAGGAGGCCACCTCGTATCCGGACACGCGCCTCGTCAACACGACGCTGGACGCGACGCTGACGCTGCCCCTGCCGAACAACATGCTGAAGGTGGGCGGCCAGTACATCGACACGCGCCTGTACGGCACCGACAAAGAGGCCGCGTCCACCACGGCCCGCAATACCGTGTCTGGGTTGAGCACGCGGTCCTGGGCCTTGTTCGGTGAAGACGAGTGGGCCGTGACCGACCATCTGTCGCTAACCGGCGGCGTGCGCCTGGACGACCATGAACGCTATGGCCAGCACTGGAGCCCGCGCGGGTACGCGGTCTATCACCTGACGCAAGCATGGACGCTGAAGGGCGGCGTGTCGCGCGCTTTCCGCGCGCCCGAACTGCGCCAGAGCTCGGCGGACTACATCCAGGCCACGGGCGGCGCCGTGGGCGCCCCGCGCGGCAGCATCGCCGGTAACCCCGACCTGAAGCCCGAGACCAGCACCAGTACCGAAATCGGATTGCACTACCAGGACGATGATCGCTACGCCGCAGGCCTGACCCTGTTCAACAACGAGTTCAAGAACAAGATTTACAGCCAGTGCGTGAGCGGTTGCTCGGGCACGTCCGGCGCCACGTACGAGTGGGGCAACATCGGACGCGCCACGTTGCGCGGGGTGGAAACCAGCCTGACCTTGCCGCTGTCGCGCACGGTGACGCTGACCGGCAACTACACCTACACGCAATCCAAGCGCAAGTCCGATGACGAGGTCGCGTATGACGGCACGTCGTTGCAGGGGCAGCCGCTGGACCGCACGCCGCGCCACGTGTTGAATGTGCGGGCGGATTGGCGGGCAACGGATGCCCTGTCGCTGTATGCATCGGCCAATGTGCAAAGCGAACAGTACTGGGCGAACTACCGCAACGTGTCGACGACAACGCGCCGGCGTCCCGGCGCCACCACGTTCGATCTGGGCGGCAGCTATGAACTGAATTCGCATGTCACCTTCCGCCTGGCGGTGATGAACCTGACGGACAAGCGCGTGCCGGTGGACTACCGCACCCGCACGACGGGTCTGGATGGAAACTGGCAAGTTGATGAGGGTCGCCGGCTATGGCTGAACACGTCCGTTTCGTTCTGACGGCTGCCGCGTTGCTGATCGGCATGAGCGCGCCTGCCCAGGCGCAACCCGGACACACCCGGCCCATGGCGGCGCAACCGCCGGAATTGGCGATCGGCGTGCCCGCCGCCCAGGTGCAGCGCTATGTGCTTGCCGCGCCGGATGGCGGGCCGGAGTACCGCGTCTCGGTGTGGGCGCCGCCGGAGGGGCAACCGCCGGCGGCGGGGTATCCGGTGATCTACATGCTGGACGGCAACGCGGTGTTTGAAAGCCTTGCGCGGACCACGTCCGCCTTGCCGCCTGGGGCCAGGCTGCAAGCGGTCGTGGTCGGCATTGGCTACGAGGACGCCGAACGCTTCAATGTGACGGCGCGGTCATACGACTACACGCCGCCTTCGCCCGGTGCGGATGCGCCCCGAGGGTCACCACGCGATCCCGATGCGCGCGGGTGGGCAAAGCCGGGCGGCGGCGCCGACCGCTTCCTGGCGATCCTGCAACAACGCATCCAGCCGTTGGTGGAACGGCGTTATCGCGTCGATGCCGGCAACCGCACGCTGTACGGACATTCCTACGGAGGCTTGTTCGCGCTGCACGTGGCGCTGAGCCGACCGCAGGCGTTCAAGCACTACGTGGCGGCCAGCCCGTCGATCTGGTGGAACGGGCAGTTCATCCTTCAATCCTTGGCGCATCCCGCCGCCGTGCCTGAACCGGGCGTGGAGGTGACCGTGATGGCTGGCGAGGAAGCGCAGGGGCGTGACGACCAGCCCGATAGCCCGGAAAGCGTTGTGCGTGCGTTGGACGGCGTTCCGCGTGTACGCGCCAGTCTTCGGGTGTTTCCGGGGCTGGGCCATGGTGAGATGCTGCCGGCGTCGCTGGCCGCGACATTGCGCGGCTACGTGCGGTAGCGCGGGCGCGGGGAAAGCGGCCAGCGGGTGCTAGCCGCCGCTGGGCGGAAACGTGACGGCGATCCCCACGCCCCGGCCGTCCAGCCCGGGTTCCCACTCGATCCGCGCACCGTGTATCGCGGCAATCCGCGCCACCAGTGACAAGCCGATGCCGCTGCCACGCTCTATCGTGCCCGGCTGCCGGTAGAAACGATCGAAGATGCGCTCGCGTTCGGAAGCGGGGATGCCTGGCCCGTTGTCTTTCACGCAAAGCCGCGCTCCGCCGTCCGGTAGCGGACCACAGGACACCGCCACACGGCCGCCTTCGGGCGTATAGCGCAGGGCGTTATCCAACAGATTGCGCAATAGCACGCCCAGGGCATTGATATTGCCGTTCATCACTACCGCTTCGGCATCCAGGCTGATGCGTTGATGCTTTCGGTTGGCAAGGGCTTCGCTGTCGCGCACGATCATTTCCGCCAGGCGGTTCAGCGGCACAGGTTCGGTGAGGCCTTCGCTTTGCGCTTCCGTGTGTGCCTGATCCAGCAGCTGTTCGGCCAGGCGAGTCGTGCGGCAGGCCACGGCGCGCAGTTTTTCCACCGCCTGTTCGCGTGCTTGGGGCGTGTCGCTGCGCGCCGCCAATTCGGCGTACGCGCCCAGGGCCGCCAACGGCGTGCGCAATTCGTGCGCGGCGTCGGCCAGGAATCGCCGCTCTCGTTCCAGCGAGGCTGACAGGCGCTCAAGCAGGTCATTGATGGATCGGATGAACGGTTGCAGTTCGCCGGGCATGCCGGCGGTGGGCAATGGCGTCAGGTCCATGCCGCAACGGCCCAGGATGGCGTCGCGCGCACGGTCTACCGGGCGGAAGGCGCGGCGCATGACCAGCCAGGTCAGTCCGGTCAGTACGAGAAAGAGCACGCTGAGGAACATCAGGCTCTTTTGCATGCGGGAGAGCGTTTCTTCCCGCAATTGCGCCATCGATTTGGCGAACTGGACTTGAATGCGGCGATCGGCGTCCGCCACGGCATAGGCACGCCAGCGTTCGCCCTTCAGCGAGACATCACGGAAACCCTCCTGGAAGTCCGGTATCAAGGGTTCGGCTGGCGCCGATGGCGACTGGATCACCAGTTGCTTGTTGGGCAGCGCCCACACCTGGAAATTGAAGGATTCGCCGTCGAAGCGATTCGAGGCGGACAGTTCAAAACGATCGACGCTGGAAGGCGCGGTCTGCAACAGGCTGGTGGGCAACGACAGCAGCGCCTTCTTGGCGGCGTCGCGCAGATCCTGGTCGACCATGCCGGTCTCGGCGCGCGTCTGCTCCTTGTAGATCAGGACGAACACCGTCAACCAGGTTGCCAGCATGGCAAGCAGCAAGGTGATCGCGACCTGCCTGCGTAGTGTCGTCACGGCGCTGCGTCCGGCACGATGCGGTATCCCAGGCCGTGCTGGGTCTCGATCAGCCCGTCGCCCAGTTTGCGCCGCAACTGATGGATGTATACCGCCACCGTATTGCTTTCAATGGTGCCGCTGCTGCCATAGACGGCCACTTCCAGCTGATCGCGGTTGACGGTATGGCCCATGCGTTGCATCAGGGCCAGCAGCGTGTGGTACTCATGCGCGCTCAGGTTGACTTCGTTGCCGCCTTGCGTGACCGTTCGGCGCGCGGGTTCCAGCACAACGTCGCGGCAACGCAAGGCGGACACCACGCTGTTGCTGCTGCGGCGTAGCACGGCGCGCATCCGGGCCAGCAGTTCGTCCAGCTGGAAGGGTTTGACCAGATAGTCGTCGGCGCCGGCATCCAGCCCCTGGATGCGTTCGGTGAGGCGGTCGCGTGCGGTGATGATCAGCACGGGCGTCGTGTCGAACCGGGCGCGCAGCGTCTTCAGCAAGGCCAGACCGCTGCCATCGGGCAACCCCAGGTCCAGCAGCACGGCCTGATAGCCGTGATCCACCAGCGCAAGTTGCGCTTCGGGCATGTCGCGCGCCCAGTCCACGGTGGCGCCGTCCTGGATCAGGCCCGCGCGCAAGGCATCGCCCAGCATGGCGTCGTCTTCTACGAGCAGGATACGCAAACAAGCTCCACAGCCGTCTCCGGCGATTTTCACCGGAGTCTTAAAGAATTATTAAAAGTTGCTCAGGACAATGCAGGCCAACCCCGAGGGCGGTCGCCCTCGGCCACTGTAGTAATAGAACGGAAGGAAGCCCTGATGCGGATGGGTATATTAGCAAGAGGCGCGCTTGCGGGCGCGATGTTCACCGGGGCTGGCGCCGTGTATGCGCAAAGCACGAATTTCATCGGATTGGGGGTCGGAGCGGTTCCTGTCTATGAGGGTTCCAGCGAATACCGGGCGCTGCCGGTGCCTCTTATCAACTACCAATCGGGCAATTTCTTCATCACGCCGCGCATGGGTTTGCCTGCGATGGGGCTGAAGACCTCGCTGGCCCAGGACCTGGATGTGGGCGTCTTCGTGGGGATGGGCCTGGGCCGCAAGGCCGATGATGCCGATCGCACGAAGGGGTTGGACGATATCAAGTTCCATGGCGCCTACGGCGCCTATGTGGAGTGGAACCCGGGCCGGTATTCGCTGGGCGCGGGCTATAAGCAGGCGGCGCGCAGCGGCTACGGCGGCACGCTGGAACTGCGCGCGTCGTATGCGGCCCTGAGGACGGAGAAACACTCGGTACAGGTTGGCGTTCGCACTGAATGGGCCAACAGCGACTACATGCAGACCTGGTACGGCGTCACGCCGTCGCAATCGGCTCGCAGTCGCGAGGGTCTGTCGACCTATTCGCCGTCCTCCGGATTCAAGTCGGTAGGCTTGTACACCTCCTGGTCGTATCGGATCAATCCCAGCTGGAGCACGATATCCACGATAGGCGTCAACACCTTGCTGGGTGACGCGCGCGACAGTCCGCTGACGGAACGCAAGACCAACGTGTTCGGCTCGGTGGGCGTGGCGTACCGCTTCTGACGGGCGGGGCGCAGCCACTGGCAGGCTGACGGAAATTCAGGGTGGAACAGATACAATTTCCACCAGAATTTCCGTCACCCCGCTCTGAGGATCCGATCCCATGCCTGACCTTACTCTCGAACCTCAAGCTGTCCACAGCCCCAACACGCGCCACGCGATATTCATCGTGGCAACGCTGAACCCGGGCGCCGCTGCTGCTGAAACCGTTCGTGGCTGGTGCGCCGATGTGGCGGCGCGCGTGCGCACCGTAGGGACTCGGGCTCCCGAGCAAAATCTGTCCTGTGTCTGTGCCTTCGGTTCTGATGCCTGGGATGCGCTGTACGGAAAGCCGCGCCCTGCGTCCCTGCATCCTTTCCGCGTGTTCGGCGAAGGCGCGCGCGTGGCCGTGTCCACCCCGGGCGATCTGCTGCTGCATATCCGCGCCGATTCCATGGATCTTTGCTTCGAGCTGGCCACGATCCTGATAAACGACCTGGGCGATGCGATAACGGTGGTTGATGAAGTTCACGGCTTCCGTTACTTCGACCGGCGAGCCATCATCGGCTTTGTCGACGGCACCGAAAACCCGGAAGGACGTGAAGCAGTCAACTTCACCATCATCGGTGACGAAGACGCGGAATTCGCGGGCGGCAGCTATGTGCTGGTGCAGAAGTATCTGCACGACATGACCGGCTGGAACGCGCTGACGGTTGAAAACCAGGAGGGCATCATCGGCCGGCACAAGCTGTCGAACGTGGAGCTGGACGACGACATCAAGCCGGCGTCCTCGCACAGCGCATTGACGACGCTGGAAGAGAATGGTCAAGAGGTAAAGATCTTGCGCGACAACATGCCGTTCGGCCGCCCGGGCGTGGGCGAATTCGGTACGTATTTCATCGGCTACGCGCGTTCGCCCGCCCCGATCGAGCAGATGCTTGAAAACATGTTCGTGGGCCGGCCGGTGGGCAACTACGACCGTCTGCTGGATTTCAGCCGCGCCGTGACGGGCAGCCTGTTCTTCGTGCCCTCAGCGGAACTGCTGGAATCGCTGGAAACGCGCGTGGCCTGTGAGCAAGCACCGGAGCAGGCTACGGCTATTGTTTCACCTTCGATGGCGCGTCCATAGTCGGGCGTCGCGCGCATGGCAGGTCCTACGACTAAAGACCGATGCGCCCGCACTGGTCCGCTGCTACTGTCCGCCCAGAGCAGATAGGCGATTGGGGCCATGGTTCTCCGTCAGCATTGCAACGCGGCAGAGCCGCGCGTCAGCGGCTGCTCGGCCGACGCTGGCGCGGTTTCCTCCGCCAGCATGCATCAGGAGAATCATATGAAGAAGACCCATCAGCCGGAATCGGCAGGCAAGACGCAGGACCTTCAAGTTGAACCCTTGACCGCTGAAGAGATTCAGCAAGTCAGCGGGGGCGGGGGCTCGGGCCGTCTCAGCTTCGTGAACATCCAACCCAGCTCCGGTCGCCAGGGGGCAACGCTTGGGGCGGGCAAGGCGTTCCACTTCGCTTCCTGATCCCACTGGCGCCGGTGTGCCAGGCGCCTTTCATGGGGCACTACCTCGCGGCGGCGCGGCCGTCGCGTGCCCCTTCACGGCGGGTTCCAGGCCTCTCCCAGATGTCGCTCTATCGCAAACAGGCGCTTGCCGCGCAACGTTCCGTCGGACTGGGCGATATCGTCCTGATTCGGCCGGTGTCGTTCGCCATGGTTACCCTCGTGCTGGGCGGCTTCGTGCTGGCCGTGTGCCTGTTCCTGGCGTTTGGCACCTACACCAAGCGCGCGACGGTCAGCGGCCAGCTTGCTCCGGATACAGGCTTGCTCAAACTCTACGTGCCGCAGGCTGGCGTGGTGCTGGAGCGGCCGGTGCAAGAGGGCCAGCACGTCACCGCGGGCGACGTGTTGTATGTCGTATCCGGCGACCAGCAAAGCGCGCTGGGCGACACACAGCAAGTCATCAGCGGACAGATTCGGCAGCGCGAGGACAGCCTGCGTCAAGCGCGCCAAAAGACCTTGCTGCTACAGCAAAGTGAACACGACAACTTGGCGGCGGGTATCCGCGGTCTGACATCGCAACTTGCGGCGATCGACAGTCAGATAGACGGTCAGCGTGGCCGGATAAAACTGGCCGAGGACAGCGCCCAGCGCTATCGAAACTTGATGGAAAAGGGCTATTTGTCGCCGGAGGAGTCAGACCAGAAACGGGCCGAGTTGCTGGAACAGCGCAACCAGCTCCAGGCCTTGCTGCGGGATCGAATCGGCATTGCCATGGACTTGTCCAACCGCAAGACCCAGCTTGCCGACCTGACCTTGCGCCAACAGAATCAGCTGGCCCAACTGGACCGCGATCTGGCTGGCGTGGCGGTGGACCTGACCCAGAGTGAAGCCAAGCGGCGTGTCGTCGTGACGGCGCCGCAGGCGGGCGTGCTGACGGCCGTCACGGCCGAGGTGGGCCAGGCCGTCGATACCCGGCGTCCGTTGGCCACGATCGTGCCGGACGGCGCCACGCTGCTGGCCGAGCTTTATGCGCCCAGCCGCGCGGTGGGCTTCGTGGCGCCGGGCGATGCGGTACTGATCCGCCTGGCCGCCTACCCGTACCAGACGTTCGGCCAGCAGTCCGGCGTGGTGCGGACGGTAACCCGCAGCGCATTGCCGGAATGGCAGATGAACGACGGCGCGGCAAGCGAAGAGGGCAAAGATAAGGAAGCGATGTATCGGATCACCGTGACGCTGGACGCGCCGGCGCGCGGGCCGCAGGGACAGGTTCTGACCTTGCGGCCAGGCATGCGGCTGGATGCGGATCTGCTTCAGCAGACGCGCCGCCTGTACCAATGGGCGTTTGATCCCGCCTATCGATTGTCGGGGAAACTGTGACGATGCTTGAACGCCTGACGCTGGGCGTCAAACGGCGCGTGCCCAGGCTGCTGCAAACCGAGGCAGCCGAATGCGGCCTGGCCTGTGTGGGGATGGTTGCCGGGTTTCACGGGCATCACCAAAGCCTGGCGAGTCTGCGCGGGCGCTTTCCGATATCGCTGAAAGGTTCCACGTTGGCGACCTTGATCCACGTGGCCAGCCAGTTGGGATTGGCATCCCGGCCGGTCAAGGCGGGGTTGGGGGCGTTGAGCAAACTGAAGCTGCCTTGCATCCTGCATTGGGAATTCAACCATTTCGTGGTGCTGACCGATATCAACGGCCGGTCGGCGACGCTGATCGATCCCGCATCCGGCATCCGCAAGTGTGCGATCAGCGAGCTGTCGGCGTCGTATACCGGTGTGGCGCTTGAACTCTGGCCCACGCCGGATTTCCAGACCGCCAACGAAACCAAGCCGGTACGGCTGCGTGAGCTGACGGGACGGGTCACGGGCCTGGGTGCGGCATTTTCGCAAGTGCTATTGCTGGCGCTGGCGTTGGAAGTGCTGACGGTGGTGCAACCCTTCTTCCTGCAATGGGTCGTGGACCACGTGTTGAACACGGGCGATAGAGACCTATTGACCACGCTGGCAATCGCCTTCGGACTGCTGATGGTGATGCTGCAACTGACATCGGTGGCGCGCAGCTGGATGCTGATGTTCATGGGCACGACGCTGAACCTGCAATGGCGCAGCAACGTCTTCACGCACCTGCTGCGACTGCCGGTGGGCTATTTTGAAAAAAGGCACCTGGGCGACATCGTGTCGCGTTTTGGCGCTATCGATGCCATTCAACGCACCGTCACCACGTCATTCCTGGAAGCGTTGCTGGATGGCATCGTCATGGTGATCACGCTGGTGCTGATGTTCCTTTACAGCCCGCCGCTTGCGTGGATCGCCGTGGGGGCCATGGTGTTGTACGGGGTGGCCCGTTGGTCCGGCTATGCCTCGTTGCGCTATGCCACCGAGGAACACATCATCCACGCCGCCAAGGAACAATCCCATTTTCTGGAAACGGTGCGAGGCGTCAAAGCCATCAAGCTCTTCCAGCATCAGGATGACCGCCGGTCGCGCTGGCTGGCCTTGCTGGTCAACGAAATCAACGCGGATCTGCGCGTGCAGAAATGGGCGCTGTTCTTTCGCACATTCAACGGCCTGTTGTTTGGCCTGTCGTCGATCGCGATTCTTTGGCTGGGCGCGCGGTTGGTGCTGGACGGCCAGTTCACCGTTGGCGCCTTGCTGGCATTCATCGTCTACAAGACCTTGTTCGATAAGCGCGTGGCCGCATTGTTGGATAAATTCGTGGATGTGAAAATGCTGCGCCTGCAAGGCGAGCGGCTGGCGGATATCGTGCGCGAGACGCCGGAACCCGTGGACGAGACACCGCGTGCGGGCGGCGCCGTGATACGGTCGCCAGCGATCGAGGTACGCAATCTGCGCTTTCGCTACAGCCCGCAGGAGCCCTACGTTCTAGACGGCGTCAACTTCCGCATTGAACCTGGCGAGGCCGTCGCCATCACCGGCCCGTCCGGCGGCGGCAAGACGACGCTGATCAATATCCTGTTGGGCATCCTGCCGCCCAGCGAAGGCGAGGTGCTGGTGGATGGCGTCCCGGTGCGCGGGCTGGGCGCGGCGGCCCTGCGCAGAATGGCCGGCACGGTATTGCAGGACGATGTGTTGTTCGCGGGCTCCATCGGCGAGAACATCAGCTTCTTCGATCCCCAACATGATTCCGACCGCGCGCGGCAATGCGCCGAGACCGCCGCCATCCATGACGACATCTGCGCGATGCCGATGGGATACAACACGTTGGTCGGGGAGTTGGGCACCGTATTGTCTGGTGGTCAGAAGCAGCGCGTGTTGCTGGCGCGGGCCTTGTACAAGCAACCGGCGTTGCTATTCCTGGACGAAGCGACCAGCCATCTGGACATCGAGCGGGAACGAGTGGTCAACATGGCCGTCGCCAAATTGGCGATGACGCGGGTGATCGTGGCGCATCGGCCGGATACCATTGCCGCGGCGGGACGCGAGATCACGTTGGTGGAAGGCAGGATCGCCGCCGATAGCGGGAGTGCAGCGCTTAGATTGGCTTGCCGAACACGCCGCCGCGCCGAGCCACAAGTGTCGCCTGTGTTCGATTAAGCACGCCTAGCGTGCCCAGGATGGCGGAGACATGCGTCTTGACCGTCTTTTCGGTCATGTTCAGCCGCTCGGATATTTCCTTGTTGCGAAGGCCGTCGCACATCAGCCGCAAGACTTCGCTTTGCCGAGGCGTCAGTGCAAGCAGCAGGGCGGCTTCGTCTTGTGAGGTGGCCGTTGCGTTCACGCCGGATGCGGTGCGCGGCGCTGCATGGATTCCTTCCAGGGCAGCGGCCAGTTCTTGGCAACTGGCCGATTTGTTCAAGAAGCCTCCCGCGCCAGCTTCCAGCGCGCGGCGCTCGTCCTCGGGATCCTGCGAGGCGGACAGGACCAGGATGCGCAACTGCGAACGTCGTTGGCGCAGGCGCTGCAAGAGCGCCGCGCCGGCCATGTCCGGCAAGTAGTAATCCATGATGACGCTGCCGATGCCGTCATGGCGATCCAGCACGTCCAGGGCCTCCTGGCCGCTGGCGGCGGGGTGGATGGTCAAACCAGGCATGGCATGGGCCAATGCCATGATGAGCGCCTCGCGAAACATGGCATGGTCATCGATGAGCAATACGGGCGTCATTCGGCGTCTCCGTGGAATGGTTGAGTGGCGGCTCCTTGCAGCAGGCTCGTCACCCGTTCGCGCAATGCCGGCACTTCTACCGGCTTGTGCAATAGGGGGATGCCGCGCGCGGCCGCTTCCGCCAGCCGCGCCGGATCGGTGTCGCCGCTGACCAGCAGGGCGGGCAGGTCCGGATCGTTGTATTCCTCGCGCAGCCGGTCAATGACGTGAATGCCCGTTTCGTGATCGCGCAGGCGATAGTCGCTGACGATCAGGGCAGGGCGCTCGGCCAGTGGCAGCACGCGCTCAAGCAAGGCATTCCCGCTGGTCGCCGCGATGACGCGGCATCCCCAGCTTTCAAATAGCATGGTCAGCCCGGCCAGGTTTTGGGCATCGTCATCCACCAATAGCGCCAACTGCCCGTGCAACCCGGCCTGCTGTGCCTGGGACTGCGGAGACGCCAGGCTGGGGTCGGGCACAAGCGTGCCGGACTCGACGGCGTGCGTCACCGGAACCGTCACCATGAAGACCGTTCCCAGCCCTTCCTCGGAACGCAACGCCAGCGCATGGCCCAGTAGCTGCGCAGTACGCCGGACAATGGCCAGTCCCAGCCCCAATCCCTTGCTGCGGTCCCGTTCCGGATTGCCGAGTTGGTGGAATTCCCAAAAGATCCGTTCTTGTTCAGATGTCGGGATGCCCGGCCCGTTGTCCCAGACTTCGATGCGCAGCTGGCCGGCGCTGCGGCGGCAGCCCACCAGCACGCGGCCTCCTGCCGTATGCATGATGGCGTTGCTGATCAGGTTGCGCAGAATGCGTTCCAGCAGCACAGGGTCCGAGAACACGCTGGCGGAGCAGGCACGCACGCGCAGCGACATGCCTTTTTCCCGGGCTTGCGGCGCGTATTCGGTGCGTAGCTGGTCCAGCAACGGGTCAATGCGGAACCCTAGCCAGCGGGGCTCAATGACGCCGGCATCCAGTCGGGACAAGTTCAGCAGGGCATCAAACAAATGCCCCATGGCCGAGATGGCACTTGCGATGTTGTCCACCAGGTAGCGGCCGTGGCGGGACAGGGATTCGTTGGTCAGCAGGCCCAGGAACAGGTTCACGGCATGGACGGGTTGTCGCAGGTCATGGCTGGCGGCGGCAAGAAAACGGGATTTCTCAAGATCGCTGCGCTCGGCGGCGATCTTTTCCTGGCGTACCTGATCCAGCAGCGCCAAATTCTCATAGCCCAAACGCAACGCATCCAGGTGCGTGCGGTTCATGCGGTGGATGAAGGCCAGAGTGGCGACCAGGTACGCCAGCCCGCCCGTCACCAGGGCCAGGTGGATGGCGGAAGGCTGCGCCGCCAACGCGATGAACATCGGGGCGAAGGCCGGCACTTCAAATGCATACATCACCGGCAACAGCATGTAGTTTGAATAGATGGCGCCCGTGCCAAGACCGAACAGGATGACGATGAAAAACAGCTGATATTCCAGCGGAACGAAAAACGTCCAATAGGCAAACGGCAGGCCCCAAAGCACGCCCGAACACAGGTTGCCCACCCACATGCGCCGGACCCAACGCCGGGCTGCTGTGGGGTCGGCACGGTGGCGGTCATAGGCGACCATGGCGGCCACGCGCAGCAGGCCTACCGTCAGCGTGGCGCCGATCCACCACAGCACTTCATGCAGGGGCAGCACTCCGTGCAAGGCATAGGCCGAAAAGCATGCCGATATCAGCGAGCCCGCCAGCGCGAACGGGAAGCTGCGGCGCAGGGCATCCACCTGCACTTGATGGATCCGGGCGGCGTGCAATGGGGCGGAAGGAGTGGCGGAAGAAGACGGGCCGGTAGTGGGCTGCACGGGTCTGGAAGGGCTTCGCGCGAGAGGGTCGGGGACCAGGCATTCCCGGGCCTGAACGTTGACGGATTCTAGACCGATTGCAGCGCGGCAGGGGGTAATTGCAGGCGCGCGGTCAAGATCGTCTGACCCGGCACCGACGAGACTTCCAGCGTCCCGTGCACACGGGCGATACGGGCATGCATGCTGCGCATGCCGACGCTGACGCCTGCCAGCCGCACGGCCGCCACGTCGAAGCCGGCGCCGTCGTCCTCGATGCGGAGTTCCAGTTGGTCGGGGCCTGGTTGCAGCAGTTGCAGCTGCACGCAGCGCGCACGGCTGTGCTTGACCACGTTGGTCAGGGCCTCTTCCACCAGCCGGGTCAGCGCCAGGCATTGCAAGGGGCTGGGCGGGGTGATCCATTGGGGCGGAACCTGCCAGCTGGAATCCAGGTCCAGTTCGTCGAACAACTGCACGAAACGATGGCGTAGCGGGGCAGACCATTCTGGCGGCGTTGCCGGCACCTTGACGCCCGCGCTGGAACCCGTGTCGATCGTTTGACGCAGGTCGTCGCGCAGCAGCTTCAGCATCGACAGGAATTGCTGGCTCTGCAACGGCGTGTTGGCCTGCTCGATCATGGCCATCATGCGCACCAGGGATCCACCCAGTCCATCATGCAGGTCATGCGCAATCTGCAACCGTTCTTGCAGCCGCGTATGGCTCATCGCCAGGTCGTGTTCGCGCGCCAGCGTGGTGGCCAGTTCCGTGCGCGCCCGCGAAATGCCCTCCGCCAGCTCATGGTTGAAGCGTTCAATGCGCCGCACGTTGCGTGCATGGCGCAAGCCCAGGATGGCGGACATGAACAGGGTCACGATGATGCTTGATACGGAGGTATAGGAAACGCCGGGGCCGATGATCTTCATGAGCAGCAGCAGATCATGAATGCTGACGACGAAGACGATCAGCAGGCATGCCGCCAGCAGGGTGTTTTCTGGCCGCCGGTGGCGCACGGCGTGCCAGGAGAACAGCAGGCAGTTGGACAGAAAAACACCGGCGGATGTCAGCACGCCGATGGTCTGCGCCGTGGGCAACGCGGAATCTGGCGTGAAGGCCAGCATGGCCAGCAGCCCTGCCGCCGCGACCCACAGCATGCGTTCGGTGCGCGGCCAGATTTGTTGGCTGAAGCGCCAGGTGAAGAGGCAGAAGCAAGCGGTGTAGAGCACCAGGGCCATGGAGTTGGCCCGGGCTGCCGTCAAGGTGCTGGTGAACGGCCAGGGACTGGTCAGCAGCACGTTGGCGATGAACAGCACCCAAAACAAGGACATCAGCGCGTACCAGCCATAGGTGGTCTGTTCGCGGCGGACGATCCAGATGCAGAAGAACAGCGCGCCCATGACGCCTGAGATGATCAGATTCAGGGTGTACAAGGTGCGATTCGTCAGCCACAGATCTTCCTGTAGCGCCTGCATGGCCCGGGATTGGCCCAGATACACGGGCCCCAGCCCAGGTGTTTGCTGCGCCACGCCGACCACGCGCACCCACACCGTGTTCACGCCGTCGCGCACCAGCGCTTCGGGCAGGCGCCAATAGCGCGGCATGTTCCAGCTGCGCGACAGCGGTTCAGTCAGATGCGAGTCACGCCAGATCAGCTCGTCGTTGACGAACACTTCGCCAGCCATGACGATGGATTCCAGCGTCAGCCCGACCGGCTCGCCCATCTGGCCCGGGCATGGGCGTTGCCAGTCAATGCGATACCAGACGGTGCCGCTGTAGCCAGGCCAACGGGTGCTCCAGTTGTCGGGCAGCGACACGGGCTGCCAACCCGAGGCCTCAGGCCGGCGGCCGTCGGCCGTGCCTTGGGCGGCCGTGATGGACAGCACCTGGACCGCGCAAGCCGCTGGCGCGACAGGCGTGACTGGCGCGGCAAAGACCGGAAGGGCGAATAGCGCCAGCCAGCAAGCAAACAGCCATCTCAGTCCAGCAAACCGCGCGAGCGCGCGGCATGGACCGCTCGCGTGCGCGAGGAGACGGCCAGTTTGCGGTAGATGTGCTTGATGTGGCATTCGACGGTGTAGCGCGACAGGAACAACTGCTCGGCGATTTCGCGATTGGCCAGCCCTTCAGCCACCAGACGCAGGATCTGGCTTTCGCGGGGGCTAAGTATCTCACTGGTTACGGTATCGGATTGCTCCGAGGGCCGAGGCCGCAGTTCGTCGATGATGCGGCGGGCAACAAAGGGGTCGATCGGCGCTCCGCCGCGCAGCACGCTGCGCAACGACAGCGAGACCTCGATGTCGTCGCGCTCTTTCAGTACATAACCCGTGGCGCCGGCCCGCAGCGCGGCCAGGATCGCGTCTTCCGTGCACCAGGCGGAAATGACCAGGATGGCCAGGCCGGGGTCGGCGGCGTGCATGTCGGCGATCAGGTCAATGCCGCTGCCGTCCGGCAAGCCCAGGTCCACCAGCGCCAGGGCGACGGGCTGGGAAGCCAGGCAAGCGCGCGCCTCGGCCAGGGATGCGGCAAAGATCAGGGCATCCGGCTGATAGCCGAGTTGCAGCAGCAGGCCTTCCAGCCGGCGACAGACCAAGGGTTCGTCTTCCACCAGCAGCACCGGGGCGGGCAGGGTGAGCTCGGGGGCTTGCGGGGTGGTTGACATAGGGGGGTGCAGTGAATAGAGGGCAGGATCGCCCGATTTTAATTGTGACAACGGCAAGGGCAGACGGCTATCCCTTGAAATAGGTAATTAATGAAATTATCAGGGTTTTCCCTAAAGTCCCGGCAAGACCTGCCGTAAGTCCATCGTGGCTGCCGGTTCTCCGGCGGGCTGGAGACCCGTGTCCTCCGATATGGGCAGTGGCTGAAAGAAGGCAAGCATGAAAATTACCTCGTTGCGTAATCGGATCCTGTTGATTACTTGCTTTACCGTCGTCGGTGCCCTGGTGCTCTCGGGTATCACCACCTACCAGATCGTGCGCAGCAACATGATGGCGACGATCTCGGGCAACCTGGACGCCATTGCCGCCGGCAATGGCCGTGCCATTGAGCGCTGGTCCGAGGACAAGGCTCAGGCCGTCGTCGCCACCGCGGCCGTGGTGGAAAAGGGCGACCCGCGCGGCTTGACCAAGCTGATGGGCGAAACCAACGGTTTCCCCATCTCGACGATAGGCTGGTCCGACAAGACCTTCTTTTCGACCACGCAGGTTGCCGCGGACTACGATCCCACGGCGCGTCCCTGGTACAAGAGCGCGGTCGCGGCCGGCAAGCTTACCGTCACCAAGCCCTATGGCGATTCAGGCACGGGCAAGCTCTATGTGGCCTTTACCACCCCCATGATCCGAGGCGGGCAGACGACCGGTGTGCTGAGTGGCGCGGTGCCGCTGGATGGCATCCAGAACATCATCAAGGCGATCCGTCCCACGCCGTCCAGCCTGGCTTTCGTGGTGGCCTCGGATGGCCAGGTCATTGCGCACGTGAACGACAAGCTGGCGCTGAAGCCGTCGACCGACGTTGCGCCTGAATTGACGCCGGCGGCCCTGGCGGCCATGGCGCGCGATGGCGCGGAACCCATCACCGTCAGCCTGGATGGCGTGCAGAAGCTGATCAAGGCCCGCCAGATCCCGGGTACGGACTGGTCGCTGGTGATCGCGCTGGATAGCGCCGAGGCCACGGCGGGCCTGACGCAAGTGCTGAACGCCACGCTGATTTCGCTGGTCGTGCTGACGCTCGCGGCGGTCGCCATCGCCAGCATCGTGACCTCGCGCGCATTCAAGCGCCTGTCGGCCGTGCGCGACGCGATGGACACCATCGGCTCCGGCGACGGCGATATGACGCATCGCCTGGAAGTCGTGGGACATGATGAAGTGGCGCAGATCTCTTCGTCCTTCAACGCCTTTGTCGACAAAATTAGCAACGTGATGCTGGATGTGCGCACGGGCGTGCATTCGATGTCGGCGGCCACCAGCGAAATCGACATGGGCAACCGCGACTTGTCGCAGCGCACCGAAACGTCGGCGGGTTCCTTGCAGGAAACCTCATCGGCGCTGACGCAGCTGACCTCCAGCGTCCGGCAGACGGAAGAGGCCGCGGAACATGCCACGCGCCTGGCCACGGAAGCCAGCTCGGCGGCGGAACGCGGCGGTCAGGTCGTGACGGATGCGGTGACGACGATGAGCGCGATTTCTCAGTCGTCCCAGCGCATCACCGAGATCATCAGCGTGATCGACGGCATCGCCTTCCAGACCAACATCCTGGCATTGAACGCGGCCGTGGAAGCGGCGCGCGCTGGCGAGCAGGGCCGTGGCTTTGCGGTGGTGGCGGGCGAAGTGCGCACGCTGGCGCAGCGCAGCGCGGCGTCCGCGCAAGAAATCCGGGGGCTGATCCAGGCGTCGGTCGAGAACGTCAAGAGCGGCACCGAGCGGGTGCAGGCCGCCGGTTCCACCATGAGCGAGATCGTGGACGGCATTTCCCGCGTACAGCGCCTGGTGACCGAGATCCATGGCGCGATGACCGAACAGAGCGTGGGCATCAGCCAGATCGACCGTAGCGTGGCCGACATGGACCAGGCAACGCAGCAGAACGCGGCGTTGGTGGAAGAATCGGCTGCCGCGTCCGCCATGCTGAGTGATCAGGCCCGCGTGCTGGCCGATACCGTGGCGTTGTTCAAACTGCGCGGCGACACGCATGCACCGGCATCCAAGGCGCTGGCGCTGTCCCACTCGGCGGCGGCTTATTGATCCATGGTCCTCCGGGCGTTGCCCCGGGGGAGTTGCTCGTTGCCGCCATCCGCATCAGAATCTGTCGAGCAGATGGATTGAACAAAGGATGGATGATGGTCGACAACGCGGCGCCGCAGGAATCCCTGATCCCGACCGGGCAGGGCCGGATATATGCAAAATGGTGGCCCGGCGTGGCCGCCGACAGCCCGCCTATCGTGCTGTTGCACGATTCACTGGGTTGCGTGGACCTGTGGCGGGATTTTCCGGCGAACCTGGCTCGCGCCACGGGACGCACGGTGATCGCGTATGACCGATTGGGCTTTGGCAAGTCCGATCCGCATCCTGGCCGCCTTCAGGTCGGCTTCATTGACGACGAGGCGCTGGGCGCCTTTGCCGCGCTGTTGGCGCATTTCCAGTTGAGCCGCTTCATCGTCTTTGGACACAGCGTCGGCGGCGGGATGTCGGTGGCGATCGCGGCGGCCTATCCGCAACAGTGTCTGGGTGTCATCACGGAATCCGCGCAGGAGTTCGTCGAAGACCGTACGCTGCAAGGCATCCGGGTCGCCGGAGAACAGTTCAAGGATCCGGCCCAATTGGACCGTCTGAAGCGCTACCACGGCGACAAGGCGCAATGGGTGTTGGACGCCTGGGTGAAAACCTGGCTGTCGGCGGAGTTTGCCCATTGGAACCTGGATGCCGTGTTGCCCGCCGTGACCGTGCCGTTCCTGGCCATCCATGGCGAAAACGACGAATACGGATCGATGCGCCATCCCGAGAAATTCGTCACGCTGGCAGGCGGGGCGGCGTCCATGCTGCCGCTGCCGGGCTGCGGCCACGTGCCGCATCGCGAACGCGAAGACGTGGTGCTGGACGCCGTGCGCGGATTCCTCGATCAGTAGCTGAAAGCCACTCCTAGAATCCGTACAGCGCGGCAGGGTTCATGGCCAGCACCTGTTGCCGCAGGCCGGGGTCAGGCAGCCAGTCGTCCAGTTCGTGGCGCAATTGCCGCGCGGCAATGGGGCGATAGGCGCTGACCTCGGTGGCCTGCTTGCCTGGCTCGCGATTGGTATGCGGCCAATCGCTGGCCCACAGCGCACGCTCGGGGTTGCAGGCGACGATGGCTTGCGCCAGCGCCGCGACTTGGGCAGCTTGGCCGGCGTTGGCCGGATCGGCAGTGATGCGATACGCGGCCGACAGCTTGATGTACGCGGCCCCACTGGCCACCAGGCTCAGCACTTGCGCCACGCGCGCGTCCTGTCGCGGCACCTGCGCCGGAATCATCGCGAAATGATCCAGCACTACCGGCACGGGCAGGCGGCGCAGGGCCGGAGCGGCCGAGGCGATGGCATCCAGCGATGCGTAAATCTGAATGTGCCAAGGCTGCCCCGCCAGGCGGCCGGCCCAGGCCGACAGCGCCTGGCTGACCGCTTCGGCATCGCTGGCGCCCACGCTTTCAAGATTGACCCGAACCCCGCGCACGCCGGCGTCATGCAGGCGGACCAGCTCGGCGTCGGACACCTCGGCATCCAACACGGCCACGCCGCGGGCCGCGCCGTCCAACGCGCGCAGGCTATCGACCAGCAAGCGGTTGTCGGTGCCATAGATGCTGGGCTGCACGATCACGGCGTGCGCCAGCCCCAACCGCGCCTGGTGCGCAAGCAGGTCTTCGACCGAAGCAGGGCCAGGGGTGTAGTGGCGGTCGGGCAGCATGGGGTAGCCGGCCTGCGGCGCCACCACATGGACGTGGCAGTCGCAGGCGCGGGCGGGAAGCGGCGCCGCGTTCATTCAGGCCGCCAGCAGGCGTGCGACGAATGCCGCGCCGGCTTCCCGCGTACCCAGTTTGCCGCCGACGTCGCGCGTGCATTCGTGCGACAAGATGGTGTCCGCGATGGTGGCTTCCAGCGCGGCGGCCGCTTGCAGGAACTGCGCCTGCCCGGTCTTCTGGCCATGCCAGTTCAGCAGCATCGCACCCGACAGAATCAGCGAGATCGGGTTGGCAATGTTCTGCCCGGCGATGTCGGGCGCCGAGCCGTGCGCGGCTTGTCCCATGGCGTAATCGCGTCCGGCGTTCAGCGATCCGCCCAGGCCCAGGCTGCCCGACAGCTCGGCCGTCAGGTCGGACAGGATGTCGCCAAACATATTGGTGGTGACGATGACGTCATAGCGCTGCGGCGCACGCACCACATGCGCCATCATGGCGTCGACGATGACGTCGTCCACGCGGACTTCCGGGAATTCCTGGGCCACTTGGCGGCACATTTCCAGGAACATGCCGTCGCCCAGCTTGAGCACGTTGGCCTTGTGCACCATGGTCACGTGCTTGCTGCGGGTCATGGCCAGTTCAAAGGCCGTGCGCGCGATGCGTTCGCAGCATTGGCGGGTGATCCGGCGCAACGAGACCACCACATCCGGCGTGATCAGCATTTCGCTGCCGCCCGAGGCGATGTTGCGGTCGGCGTAAAAGCCTTCGGTGTTCTCGCGCACGACCACCAGGTCGAATTCGCCAAGCCGTGCGTTCATGCCGGGATACGTGCGCGCCGGGCGGATGTTGGCGTGCAGGTCCAGGTTCTTGCGGAAGTACATCGACGGGTTGATCTCGCCGCGCGCCTCGTCCTTGAAGTCGTACGTGGCCATGGGGCCCAACATCAGTCCGTCGGCGGCCTTCACCTTTTCCAGCAAGCCGGGCGTGACCGTCGCGCCGTGCTGCTTCAGGCTGTCGTGGCCCGCGATGTCGTGATCGAATTGCAGATTCAGGCCAAAGCGGCGCGAGGCGGCTTCCAGGACGTCCACGGCAACCGCCATGGTTTCAGGGCCGATGCCGTCGCCGGGGAGTACAACGATTTTCATGATGCGTGTTCCTGTTGAGTTGAACGGTCAGGCTTATTCGACCTGAATCCCGGTGGCTTGCACCAGGTGTTGATACTTGGCGGATTCGCTGCGCACGAAGGCCGAGAAAACTTGCGTGGAGTTGGGGCGAACCGCCGCGCCGTCGCCTTCCAGCCTGGATTTGATCGCGGGTTCGGCCAGAATCGCATTGAGCTTCTGGTTAAGCAGCTCCACGATCGCCGCGGGCGTTTGCGCCGGTGCGAACACGCCGCCCCACAGGCTGAATTGGAAGTCCGGCACGGCGACTTCACTGACGGTTGGTACTTGGGGCAGTACGGCCACCCGCTCCCGCGAGGATACCGCCAGCGCTTTGAGGCGGCCGCTGTTGACGTGCGGCATGACTGCCGACGCGCTGGAGAAGAAGAAATCCACATGGCCGCCCAACAGGTCGGACATGGCTTGGCCGGCCCCTTTGTAAGGGGCGTGGATCATGCGGGTCTGCGTACCCAGCGCCAGCGCGGCCGCGGCAAGATGGCCGGGCGTGGCCGTGCCGGACGAGGCATAGGCCAAGGCGTCGGGCTTGGCACGGGCGGCCGCGATCAGCGCGCCCAGGTCCGCATAGGGAGATTTTTCGGGTACGGCCAACACCAGCGGTGAGTCGCCCACCAGGATCACGGGCGCGAATTCGCGCAAGGGGTCATAACCTAGCGCCTTCATGGCGTAGGGATTGACCGCGATCTCGCCCGTCTGGCCCAGCAGCAGCGTGTAGCCATCGGCCGGGGCGCGCAGCACCAGCCGCGATCCCACCGCGCCGGACGCGCCCGGGCGGTTTTCGACGATGACGGTTTGCTTGAACTCCGTGCCCAGGCGCTCGGCCAGGATCCGGGCGAACACGTCGCCCTGTCCGCCCGGCGCGTAGGGCACGATCAGCGTCACCGGCTTGGTCGGATAGGCGTCAGCGGCGCGCGCCGCGCCGGCCAGCGTCAAGGCCAGCCCGGCCGCGGCGCCTTGAAGCAACGTTCTGCGGCTTAACCGCGATGGGGGCTGTGCAGGCTGCATGATGGTCTCCTTGGTGTGCTTCGTGTTGAGGCTTCAGTCCAGCGCCATGCCAGACTTCTGCACAACGCCGCGCCACATCTCCAGCTCGGCCGACAGCGCCTGTCCGAAGTCGTCGGGCGATCCGCTGATGGCCTGGGCGCCTTCATGCTTCAGGCGATCGCGCACCAGCGTGTCGGACGCGGCGGCGTTGATGGCCTGGTTCAGCGTGGTCACGACTTCAGCTGGGGTGCCGGCCGGCGCCAGGACGCCCCACCAGGTGGTGATGTCGAAATCCGCAACGCCCGCCTCGGCGACGGTAGGCGTGTCGGGGAACAGCGGCGAGCGCGTCTTGCCGGTGACGGCCAGCAGGTCCACGCGCTGGTCGCGCACCTGCGACAGGATGGTGGGGACCGTGGCGAAGAACACCTGCACCCGGCCGGCCAGCAGATCGACCGTGGCGGGGCCGCTGCCCTTGTAGGGCACATGCGTCATGGCCGTCTGCGTCTTCTGCTTGAACAGTTCACCGGCCAGATGGTTGATGCTGCCGTTGCCCGCCGAGCAGAAATTCAGGTTGGCGTCCGGGGTGGCGGCCAGTTTGCGCAGGTCGGCGATGGAGTGCAGTTTCAAGTCCTTGGCAGTCACCACGAACAAGGGGCCGCGCCCCAGCATGGCGACGGGCGCGAAGGATTTGCGCACGTCATAGGTGGTGCTGATGCCGGCTGCGGCATTGGTCACGAAAGTGGACGTGGCGAACAACAGCGTATAGCCGTCGGGCTTGGCGTTGGCCACCGCGCTGGCGCCGATGGAACCGCCACCGCCGCCGCGATTCTCCACCACCACCGATTGGCCGAGCTTGTCGGCCAGCGTGCGCGCCATGTCGCGCGCAATGCTATCGGTGCCGCCACCTGCGGCAAAGGGCACCACCAGCGTGATGGGACGGCTGGGGTAGGCGTCGGCCGCCATCGCGGGTGCGCAAAAAGCGGGCAACAGCAGGGCCAGCCCCGCCAGCAGACGCTGCGGGGATACGTGGGACTTCCTCATCGACTTGTCTCCGATCGACGGCCGCGTTCAACCCTGACGCAGCATCTTTAGGCGTTCCAGCAGGGCCTGGTGAATATGGTGGCGGGCGGCGTCTTGTGCGCCTTGTACGTCGCGGTTGCGGATGGCGTCCACGATGGCCTGGTGTTCCTGGTTCGAGCGCTGCGCCCGGTCGGGCGAACTGAGCGTGCTGCGTCCCAGGAGGTAAGTGGTTTCAGTCAGCGATTGCAGCGATCGGATCAAATACCGGTTGTGCGCGGCGCTGTAGATGGCTTCGTGAAAACGCAGATTTTGCGTGACGGGATCGCCGCCGTCGCCATCATCCAGAATGGCCTGCATGTTGGCGATGTCGGCTTCCGTCGCGTGGCGGGCGGCAAATCCTGCCGCGGTGCTTTCCAGCACTTCGCGCATGGAATAGAGCTCGCCGACTTCTTGCTGGTCCATGGTGGTGACGACCAGGCCACGGCCGGCTTCGTGCGTGATCAGCCCCTCGTCCTGGATGCGCTTGAGCGCTTCGCGCACGGGTGTGCGGCCCATTTCCAGCAGGCTCGCGACTTCCACTTCGCGCAGGCGGTCGCGGGGCGTGAACATGCCCGCAAGGATGCGGCGCTTGATTTCGTTATAGGCCGCGTAGGCCTGCGAATTGCTTTTGGTGATGGGCACGCTTGTCTCATCTGATTTTTGTATATTTTTGCATACAAAAAATAGAGAGGCAATGACGAATTTCCGCCGCAGGGGGGAATGACTGGCAAATCGGGGCATTAATTTTTCGTCGGGGCTGCCGTTACAAGTTGAAGAGAATCCCAAAGGGCAGGCGCTGCCCTTGCGCCTGGAAGACACCACCATGACTGCCATCAGTTCGTCGGGAGCGTTGCCTAGCGTTGCCCAACCCAGCACCGTCAATCCCATCTCGCGCGCGCTTGTTGCCGCGCCATCCTCCGGCGCGTCTGCGTCGACCGCCGTCAGGCTGGGTCAGAATGCATTGGCTTCCGGCGCGTCGACCTATACGCAGTCCGGCTCCCTGACCGATCCCGTTTGGGTGGCGATGTCCAGCAAGGTGCTCTCGCTGGGCGGGGGCAATCCGTTTTCGGACGTTGGGGCGGCGTTGCTCAGCCGCTTCAGCACCGACGGGGGAAATTACACGCAGTTTGTGCCGGCCGGACGCACGGAAGCGGGCGCGCAAGCCGTGTCCAACAGCGCCATGCCACCGGGCGCGCTGGCCGACAATACGGTCTCGTTGCGCATCGGTACGGCCAGCGGCGCCCAGGTCGAGGTCTCGCTGCGACGCGGCACGGAAGGCATGGCGGTGCAGATCGACGTGACCAATGGGGCGTTGAGCGAAGACGAACGCAACGCGATTGCCTCATTGGCCGGCGGCTTTCAGGATGCGCTGGACGGGTTGGCCCAAGTGCCCCCGCGCCTGGCCATCGCCGGGTTGGCGGATATGGATACGTCCTTGCTGTCGTCCGTGAATCTGCGTGCCTCGACGCGCACGAATGGCGTCGAGGTCCAGAGCATCGAATTTTCCGCCGACGCGGGGCAACGATCCGTGACCGTGTCCGGGCCGTCTGGCGAGGTCAAGGTTGGCGTTGACCTGACCAAGCCGGCCACGTTTGGATCGGCCGAGCAGCAGGCCGCCGCCGTCAGCAGGTACTTGCAGCAGTTCGACAGTGCGCGCAGCCGAGGGCAGGGCGACGAGACGTTGATGTCCATCTTCAAGGATGCGTTCTCTGCGGTGCACGGCAGTTACGGCGCGGCGCAAGCCCAGCGCGCCCAGCCGGCAGGCACGGTCGAGCGCATTCCCGCATCGCAAGCGCACCGCAGCCTGCTGTCAGGCCTGGCGGATTTTTCGGCTTCGATCAAACAGACCTCAAAGAGCGTCAACCCAGGCCGGCGCGATGAGGTGGATGGGTTTGCATTCCAGGTGTCGCAGAACAGCAAGGTCTCGGGGCAGGCCCGATGGAATCTGGCCGTGTCGCAAGACCAGCAGACCTCCCTGAAGGCCAGCTTTCATAAGTCGCTGTCGCCCCAGGTCGCCCTGGCGCTGACCGAGGACAAGGCATCGCAGAATTATCTCTACTACCAGGTCAACGACGCCACCAGCACCCGGACGGATCTGGCCTATGACCATGGCACACTGGCGTCGGCGTCGATGAGCCAGTCGCGCAACCTGTCCATGCAGGTGTCCAAGTACGTGCAGGGCAAGCTCGTCGAGCATACCGTCACGCCGACGGTGGACAGCTTCAAGCGTGATCTGCTGCCGATGTTCCAGGCCGCCAAACTGGACGAGCCTGACAAGAACAGCCTGGAACCACGCGATCAGGCCGAGGCGAGCCTGCGCCGCCGGTATCTGGATCTGGCGCGGTCGGTCGCGGAGCTCTCGCAGGGTTGATGATGCGTTGGCGGCGTCATTTATCATGGCTTCCATGAGCAATGCACGCCGACGCAAATAAGCAATCATGGACATCACGTTTAGACCCGCGGTCGCGGCTGACGCCGCCGCCTGCGTCACGCTGCGCGGCATGACCCGCGAAAACGCCGTCACCGAAGCCGAGCTGGCCGACGCCGGCATCACCAGCGAAACCTGGGCTGCGGGGATTCAGGAAGATCTATATCCGGGCTTTGTCGCGCTGGATGGCGACAAGCTGGCTGGCTATTGCTTCGGCCATCGCGACACCGGAGAAATCGTCGTACTGGCGTTGTTGCCGCAATACGAGGGGCAGGGCGTGGGCAAGACGGTCTTGAACCTGACGGCTGACGCGCTTCGGAAACGCGGCCATGCCCGCTTGTTCCTGGGCTGCGCCACCGATCCGGCCGTGCGCTCGTACGGCTTTTACCGTCATCTGGGGTGGCGCTCCACCGGCACGCTGGATGACGCGGGCGACGAGGTGCTGGAATACCACTTCTGAACCGGCGCTTGGACGCTAGAGTTCGTGCTCCAGCGTCGTCTGCATCCGTTCCATGCTTTCCTGGCTGACCTGTATCACGCCGCTGCCCGGCTGGTCGATATCCACGATGAACGTCAGCACCAATGAGATCAGGGCAGCGAACAGTCCGGTCGATACCAGCCGCCTGCGCCCATGCAGGCCGGTGCCGTAGGCAATAAAGGCCACGGCGCCCGCGCTGACGATGAACAGCAGGTAGAACACCGGTTCAGGCACGTGGTTTTCCAGCGCAACGCGGCGCTTTTCATTGACCTGCGCCATTTCGTTGATCGCCTGGATGAACATGATGGTCGAGATCGCGGGCGGATTGTCGGCCGAGTTTGCGGCGATGGTGCGGATCTGGCGTTCGATGCGCCGCGTGGTGGCGTTGGCGGCATCGAACCGGGGCGCGTCGTTTTCGGCCTCGTGCAGATCCAGTGCGGCCTTGGTGTAATCCAGCAATAACCGGGGGATCTGTTCGCGGGCAGACTGTGCGATCAGTTGGGAACGCCAATAAGCGTTGCCAATGGCGTTGGCCTCTTCCAGCACCAGGTTCTTGCGTGCTTCAAACCGCGTGACCGACATGGCGAAGGTAAATCCCAGCAGCAGGGCCAGCAGGCCGAGCAGGGCAGTTTGCAACGCCGTGATGTGCGTCTTGTGGGACTCATCGGCGGGTCTTCGTTGTTTCCGGCCCAACCGGAAGCCCAGCTCGATGATGCCCAGGAAGACCAGGACGCCAAGGAAGAACAGATAGGATTCGTTGAAATTCCTGAACATGGCGCTTTCCCGTCTCGGACAAGCCAGCGTATGCGGATTGCAAGGCGCAGGCAAGTAGCCGAATCCCCGTAGGGGTTGTCAGGGAAACGCCAACATCTTGGAGTAAGGTGTCGCTTCCTGTCTAAGACCCCCGCACGGAGCAGAACTTGAAAACCCGCAAACTCGGCCGTACCGACCTGGATGTCAGCCTGATTGGATTGGGCACCATGACCTGGGGCGAACAGAATACCGAGGCAGAAGCCCACCAACAACTGGACTACGCGCTGTCGCGCGGCGTCAATCTGGTCGACGTGGCCGAGATGTACCCGGTGCCGCCCAAGCCCGAGACCCAGGGCCTGACCGAAACCTATATCGGAACCTGGCTGGCGCGCAGCAAGCGCCGCCAGGAAATCGTGTTGGCCAGCAAAGTGGCCGGCCCGGTGCGTGACCCCAAGCGTCCTGGCCACATCCGCGACGGCAAGACTTTCCTGGACCGCAAGAACCTGACGGCTGCGCTGGACGCCAGCCTGAAGCGCTTGCAGACGGATTATCTGGACCTGTATCAGCTGCACTGGCCTGATCGCACTACCGCCACGTTCGGCCAGCTGAACTACCCCTGGGTGGAAGACGATCACACCGTGCCGATCGAGGAAACGCTGTCGGTCTTGCAGGACTTCGTTCGCGCCGGCAAGGTGCGCCACGTTGGCGTCTCCAACGAAACGCCTTGGGGGGTTGGCCAGTTCCTGCGCCACGCGGACAATCAGTCGTTGCCGCGCATCGTGTCGATCCAGAACGCCTACAGCCTCTTGAACCGTGTGTTTGAAATCGGCCTGTCCGAATTCACGCACCACGAAGGCGTGGGTCTGCTGGCCTATTCGCCGCTGGCGATGGGCATGCTCTGCGGCAAGTACCTTGACGGTGCCCGCCCCGAAGGCGCGCGCTTGACCCGCTACACGCGGTTCACCCGTTACAGCAATCCGCAGGCCGAAGCCGCCACCCGCGAATACGTGGCGCTTGCGCGTGAGCACGGCTTGTCGCCCACCCATCTGGCGCTGGCCTGGGTGAATCAGCGTCCGTTCGTCACCAGCAACCTGATCGGCGCCACGACGCTTGCGCAACTGAAAGAGAACATTGACAGCGTGGATGTCACGCTGTCGCCGGAACTCCTGAAGGCGGTGGACGAGATCCACGTGCGCCACCCGAACCCGGCGCCCTGATCCGCGCTTTCACGGCTCAACCATCCGCAGCAAACGTCAGGCCGTCACTTCCCATAGGCGATCAGGCACGAACTCCGCCTGTTCGCCTTTCTTGGCATAACCCAACGGGTTGGCCACGACGCGGCAGCCGTCCTTGATGTAGTCATGAGGGCAATGCAGGTGGCCATGCATCCAGGTGTGGGCCAGCGGCAGCAGGGCGTCCAGACGGTTGCAGAACCCTGCGGTGCCGGGCGTCACGCCGAAGCGCGGATCGGCGCTGGCCAGGGTGGGCGCGAAGTGGGTGATGGCCAGCGTTGGCCCCTCGAAGGGCACGCGCAGGGCAGCCTCCAGCCACGCCTGACAGGCCAGGCCCTGTTCGCGCATCTGCTCGGCCATGAAGGGGGCGCCGTGCCGCTGCATCTGGGCTTTTTCCAGGTAGAAGTCGGCGGCGCGAAACGCCTTGGCGCGCTTGGTCAGCGCGACGCCCAACGTGTCGCTGTCCGCCGCCAGTGCGTCGAAATCGGTCCATAGCGTGGTGCCGACCAGGCGCACGCCGTCGATCACACAGGTTTCGCGTTCCAGCCATTGGATGCCCAAGGCGTGGCATAGCTCGCGCAGGCGATCGTGCGCTTCGTCGAAATCCAGGTTGTCGTATTCATGGTTGCCGGGTACGTACACAACGGGCGTGGGCCAGCCGTTGCGCGGAGCGTAGCTGCCCAGCCCGAAGTCGTCGCGGGTCAGTTTTGACTTTCGCTGATACGAACCGATGTCGCCGGCCAACACCAGCAAGTCGGCACCCGGGGCAGGCTGCGCCAGGAACGTCGGGTCGGATTCCAGGTGCAGGTCGGAGAGCAGTTGAATCTTCATGCCCGATATCTTAGGCGACGTGCGCGTGTGCGACATGCGCGTGTGCGACATGCGCGTCCCCGGGCTTCCATGCGACACTTTCCCATCGGAACCGTCCATTCACCCCGACTACCAGGAGGAACGCTTATGCGTATCGCGATCGCCACGGCCGCCGCGCTGATCCTGGCGGCAGGCGCTCAGGCGCAGCCGCTGAACTGCGCCAACGCCGCCACGCAGACCGACATGAACCTGTGCGCCGACCAAGCCTACCGAAAGTCCGATGCTGATCTGAACAAGGCCTACAAGACGGTGATCGATCGCCTGAAAGACGATCGCACCACGACCACCCAGCTGCAAGCCGCCCAGAAGGCCTGGCTGTTTTTCCGCGATGCGGAATGCGCGTTTTCATCCAGCGGCACCACGGGGGGCAGCGCCTACCCGATGGTGTTGACCCAATGCCTGGATAAGTTGACACAGGCGCGCACGAAGGAGCTCCTTGCCTATCTGAAGTGCGAGGAAGGCGATCTGAGCTGCCCCGTGCCGGGCAAGCAATGACGATGCTGGAGGTGGCCGCCGTGCCGGACCCGTCCGGACTGATCCAGGACGCAGCGGGTATGCCGCGCTGCTTCTGGCAGCCGTCCATGCCCGACTATCACGACAACGAATGGGGGCGGCCGGTGGTCGACGACCGCCGCTTGTACGAAAAGATCTGCCTGGAAGGCTTCCAGGCGGGCATGGCGTGGATCACCATCCTGCGCAAGCGCGAGGCGTTTCGCGAAGCCTTCGATGATTTCGATTTTGAACGGGTGGCGCGCTACGGCGATCAAGACGTGGATCGCCTGATGGGCAACGCCGCCATCGTGCGTAACCGCGCCAAGATCGTGTCCACCATCAACAACGCGCGCCGAGCGCTGGCGCTGGCCGAGGAAACGGGATCGTTGTCGGCCTGGTTGTGGAGACACGAACCGCCGGCCAGCGATAGGCCGACGGCAGTGGACCTGGACTACTGGAACCACAACCCGACGTCGGCGGCGTCGGCCGCATTGTCCCGGGCGTTGAAAAAACGAGGCTGGACGTTTGTCGGTCCCACGACGATGTACGCCTTCATGCAGGCAGTGGGCATGGTCAATGATCACATGACCGGCTGTGTCTGCCAGCCCGCCATCGAGGCCGCCCGGGCCGCCTTCAAACGGCCGGCCTGAAACGTCCAGGCTGTTGTTCTCTCGCGGTGGTTTAATCGGGCTTCGTCCGTTCACAGCAAGGCGGCGTCAATGACCCTTTCTTCCCCCCCTGTGGTACCAGGCAGCCGCGTCGCGGTCATTGGCGGTGGCGTTGCCGGGCTGAGCGCGGCCTGGTTGCTATCGGACAGGTTCCACGTGACGCTGTTCGAGGCGGGCCGCTACGTCGGCGGCCACACCAATACCGTCGACGCCGTGGTGGATGGCGTCAGCCATCCGGTCGACACCGGTTTCCTGGTGCACAACGACCTGACCTATCCCAATCTGGTGCAGCTGTTCCAGCATCTGGACATTCCGGTGCATGCCAGCGACATGACGTTCAGCGTATCGCTTGCGCAACCCGATCTGGAATGGGCGGGCACCCGTCTGGGCACGGTGTTCGCGCAACGCCGCAATCTATTCCGTCCGGCCTTTCTGGGCATGTTGAAGGACATCCTTCGGTTCAATCGCCTGGCCGCGCATTATCTGGCGCAATCCGGCCCGCATGCGCTGCTGGGCGATCTGTTGGACGCTGAAGGCTACGGCCAGGCCATGCGCAACTGGTATCTGCTGCCGATGGCGGGCGCCATCTGGTCCACACCGCCCAGCATGGTGCTGGCCCAACCCGCGCGCACCTTCTTGTCGTTTTGCCTGAACCACCGCTTGTTGCAGGTGGCAGGCCGCCCGCAATGGAAGACGGTGGAGGGGGGCGCGCGCCAATATGTCGACGCGATGCTGCCGCGTATCGCGTCGGTGCGTGTCGCCACTCCGGTGCATGCCGTCAAGCGCCTGCCCGATGGCGTGGAGGTGCATAGTGCGGGACAGGTCGACCGGTTCGACGCCGTGGTGCTGGCCTGCCATGCGCCGACGTCGCTGGCGATGTTGGATGCCAGCGAAGACGAGCGCGACGTGTTGTCGCGTTTCCGCTACCAGCCCAACGTCGCCGTCCTGCATACCGATACTGCGCTGCTACCGCGCCGACGGGCGGTGTGGTCGGCCTGGAATTATCTGGCTGGCCCTCAGCCCGACGCGCCCATGTCGGTCAGCTATCTGCTGAACCACTTGCAGCCGCTGCCGTTCAAGCACCCCCTGATCGTCACGCTGAACCCGCAACGCGAGCCAGCCGCCGACCGGGTGCTGGGCCGCTACGAGTACGAACACCCCATCCTGGATGCCGGCGCCGTCGAGGCGCAGGCGCGGCTGGCTCGCATCCAGGGCCGCGCACGGACTTGGTTCTGCGGGGCGTGGGCGGGTTACGGTTTCCATGAAGACGGCCTGGTGTCCGCGATCCGCGTGGCGGCGGATTTCGGCGTCACACCGCCCTGGGCGTCGCGTGCCAGTGCATCCTTGATTTAGTTGCGACACGCAAGTATATTGGTTGCGAACCGCAACTTATGGGGCCGCCATGGATCTCATCGATTTTCCCTCCCAGTCCCGGGAGCAAACCATTCAGGACCTGCGTGAGTTTTCCCGCAAGCTGGTCCGCGAGCTGGGCTTCATGCGCACGTCTCTGGCCGGTAGCGATCTGGCGCCATCGGCGGTGCATGCCATCTTGGAAATCGGTTTGCAGCCGGGCATCCAGGCGCGCGACCTGGCGGCCATTCTCAGGTTGGACAAGTCCAATACCAGCCGGCAACTGGCCAAGCTGGAATCCGCGGGGCTGGTGGCTCGCGAAACCGATAGCGATGACGCGCGATCTTCCCGGCTGGCCCTGACCGACGCGGGCCTCGCGTTGCGTGCGCGGATCGACCAGTTCGCCACGGATCAGGTGTCCCGCGCTTTGCGGCAGTTGGCGCCGGACGACCAGCAATCGCTGATCCGTTTCATGTCCCTGTACGCCGATGCGCTCTCGCGCGAAAACCCCAATGTGGCGCCGGGGGCGGCGGCCGGCATTGCCGACCAGATACATGACGGCTATGTACCGGGCTGCATCGGCGATGTGGCCAGTCTGCACGCGCGCTATTACGCGCAGGCCTCGGGTTTCGGCGTGTATTTTGAACGCAAGGTCGCCAGCGAACTCGGCGCCTTCGCCGAAGAGTTGCCTGCGCCGGGCAAGGGCATATGGCTGTATGTGGAAGGGGGCAGGGTGCTGGCCTCCATCGTGATCGACGGTGATCTGGCCAGCCGGCAGGCTCATCTGCGCTGGTTCATCGTGGACGAATCGTTGCGTGGCATGGGTGTGGGCCGGGCGCTGCTTGAGCGCGCGCTGGCATTCGCGGACACGCATTACGACGAGACCTATCTGTGGACATTCCAAGGGTTGGACGCCGCCCGCCATCTGTACGAGGCAGCGGGCTTTGTCCTGACCGACGAATCGGAAGGCCGGCAATGGGGCAGCGCCGTCGTCGAGCAGCGCTTCTTGCGCCGGCGCTGACCTCGCCTTACACCCGAAAGTCCGCTGCCATGTCCTCGTCCGTGCGCAGCGGCAGCTTGCCCGAGCGGCAGGCGTCGGTGAATACGCGGTAGTCCTTTTCATTCTGGCGGGCATATTCCTGCGAGTACTCGACCAGCGCGTCGACAAAGGCGTCGCCCCGGCCCATGTACGCCGCCAGTTCGATGGCGCGGCCGCTGGCCTTCGCGTGTGCGCGTGCCAGCGCCCAGCCGCAAAGACGGGCATATCCGGCAAGGACTCGGGCATCGAATCCTTCGACGTCGGCGGACACCTTCATGTCTCGCAATTGCCGGAAGTAGTAGTGTCGGCCGCGCGGGCCGCTGGCCCAGCCCAGGAAGATATCGCTGGCGGCCTGCAACAGCCGCTGCCCATTGACCACACGGCAGCCTTCGTGGGGTTCGGCTTTGGCGGCCGTAAAGCGGGCGATCACTGAGCGGCAGGCTTCCTTGATTTGCAGGAATAGCGGGTTGTCCCAACTGTCGGTCAGCAGCACGACCAGGCACCGCGTGCCCACACTGCCCACGCCCACCACTTTGAAGACCACGTCCTGGATTGAAAAGTGTCTGAGCAGTTCACGGCGATCCGGGGCCAGGCTGTCCTGATAGTGCCCGTAGCACTTGGCCATCTTCTTCTTCCAGGCCGTCGTGTCGGGCCAGGAGTTCGATTGATCCAGAAGTGAATTCGGGCCTCTGGGGTGGAACAAGGCGGGCGGGGCATCGCGAATCTGCCAACGGCCATCCTGCTGGAACGCCATCTTGCGCAGCACGCTTTCATGCGTACGGCTGGCGGCCTTCTCCATGGCCTTGGCGATAAGCCGGCGCCCTTGCGGGGTGCTCGCCTCCTGAAGCATGCGGTCGAAGGTGATGCCTTCGTACCAGATGTCCAGCGCGCTGTTCTGCGCGTATTCGGCCATGCGCCGCCGGTACTCGCCAGCTGCCGCCGTCACGGCGTCGGCCACGTCGCCGCGGCTGAAGCCCAGGTGCTGCCCCGCGATGGCGATACTGGCCGTCAGCCGCTTCAGATCCCATTCCCAGGGGCCCGTGGCCACTTCGTCAAAGTCGTTCAGGTCAAACAACAGCTGTCGTTCCGGCGTGGCGAAGCCGCCAAAGTTCAGCAGGTGTGCATCGCCGCAGACGGGAATGTTGATGCCCATGACGGGGGTGCCCGCCAAGTCGTGCGCCTGAAGAATGGCGCTGCCACGGAAAAAGGTGAAGGGGGATGCCGCCATGCGCCCGTAGCGCAGTGGAATCAGCGCCTCCACGCGATCGGCGCTGCTCTGGCGCAGGAGTTTGATCGGGTCCCGGTCGGTGTTGCCGGCCGTGCCGTGAGAGGACCGCTTGGCCCGTTCGCGGGCTTTCAATCCATGTTGCTTCCGCGCTTGAATGCTATCCGTGTTGAGCATGATTGCTCCTAGTAGACAGGCTGACTTCGACGGCTTGCTGGGAGATATCGAGTGTAGGGGCGCGGCGGTCGGTTGGCTAGCGCGGCAACGGAAATACACCGATACATCACCGCCGCGCGTGGCGCGCGGGGATTCACGGCGTTGTCACGTCGCATTCCTAGACTCGCGGGGTCTTGCCGGGTGACAGCGGCATGAAAGCTCGTTCCTCCCCTCTCTCTGATCTCCCCATGCCCTCCAAACGCCTAACAACAATGCTTGCGGTCACGTTGCTCGTGGCCACCACCCTGTCCGCCTGTGGCGGCGATGACAGCGACGATCCGCCGACGACCAATCCGGAACCTCCCGTCACGGAACAGCCTCAGCCACCCGCGCCGCAACTGCGCTGCGCACCCTGAGCCACTGACGCCTGTTCCCGTCCGTTTCGTCCTGCCTTCAACGACCCCAAATCCCGCCAATGACTTCACGCCGCAATTTCCTACAGACTGCCACCGGCGCAGGTTTCGCCGCCGCCGCCCTCGCCGCATTTCCGCCCAGCATTCGTCGGGCCCTGGCCATCCCTGCCAACAATGCCACAGGCACCATCAAGGATGTGGAGCACGTCATCATCCTGATGCAGGAGAACCGTTCGTTCGACCACTATTTCGGTACGCTCAAAGGCGTACGCGGGTTTGGCGACCGCTTTACGATCCCGTTGGCCAATGGTCGCAAGGTCTGGCAGCAGCAACGCGCCAATGGCGCGGTGCTGACGCCCTACCATCTGGACGGCAGCGCCAACAACGCGCAGCGCGCGGACGGTGCGCACCACACCTGGGTGGACAGCCAAGCGGCGTGGGATCACGGCCGCATGACGCAATGGCCTGCGGAAAAGACCGACATCTCGATGGGCTATTTCAAAGAACGCGAGATTCCATTCCAGTTCGCGCTGGCCAATGCCTTTACCTTGTGTGACGCCTATCACTGTTCCATGCACACCGGCACCGACGCCAATCGCTCTTTCCACTTGACGGGCACCAATGGCGCCACCGCCGGCGGCGCGTCGTTCGTCAACAATGAATGGGATTGGATCGACGGACTCCCCGCGTCGCAGAACAGGGGCTACACCTGGAAGACCTACGCCGAACGGCTGGAAGACGCGGGCGTCAGCTGGATCTGCTACCAGAACATGCCGGATGAATGGGGCGACAACATGCTGGGTGCATTCCAGCAATTTCGCCGCGCCAACATCGCCTCGGGCTTCCCGGTATCCAGCGGTGGCAAGCCGGGCGTGCCGTACGCCAATACCGGCCAGGCGCTGCCTTATCACGCCTACGATGCCGCCACCGACAATGCACACAACCCCTTGTACAAGGGCGTTGCCAATACCTTGCCGGGTACGGCGCCGGAGAACTACCTGGATGCCTTCAAGCGCGACATTCGCGAAGGCAAACTGCCGCAGGTCAGCTGGATGAATGCGCCGTCCATCTATTGCGAGCATCCTGGTCCGTCCAGTCCCGTGCAGGGCGCCTGGTTCCTGCAAGAAGTGCTGGATGCGCTGACCGCCGTGCCGGAAGTCTGGGCCAAGACCGTCGTCCTGGTGAATTTCGACGAGAACGATGGGTACTTCGATCACGTGCCGTCGCCGTCCGCGCCGTCGTCCAATGACGGTTCGGGCAAGGCGGGCAAGTCGACACTCAGCGACGCCGACATGGCATTTGAGTACTTCACGCATCCCGCGCCGGCGGGCAGCCATACCCAACCAGCGCCAGACGGTCGCGTCTACGGGCCGGGACCGCGTGTGCCGCTGTTCGTGATTTCGCCGTGGAGCCGTGGCGGCTGGGTCGATTCGCAAGTGTTCGACCACACGTCGGTGCTGCGCTTCCTGGAGGCGCGCTTTGGGGTTCAGGAACCCAACATCAGTCCGTTCCGCCGGGCTGTTTGCGGTGACCTGACCAGCGCATTCAATTTTGCAACGCCCAACACCGAAGCGCTGCCCACCTTGGCCGGACGCAGCACGCGCAGCGCGGTGGATCAGTTGCGCACGGCACAAGAGGCCTTGCCCGCGATGCCCCTGCCGACGGACATGCAACTGCCGATCCAGGCCAGCGGCACCCGTCCGTCGCGCGCCTTGCCCTACGAACTGCACACCAGCGCGCGTTGCAGCGCCGAGGGGATGGTCGAGTTGCTGTTCTCGAACACGGGCAGGCAGGCCGCCGTTTTCCACGTGTATGACCGCCTCAACCTGGATCGCCTGCCGCGCCGCTACGTGGTCGAGGCGGAAAAGTCGCTATCGGACACCTGGGATGCGTTCCGGGACAATCTGGGCCGTTATGACCTGTGGGTGTTGGGCCCCAACGGCATGCACCGCCACTTCAAGGGCGACACCGCTCGCATCGCCGATACCGGCGTCGCGCCTGAAATCCGCGTCTGCTACGACATCGCCAATGGCGATGTCTACGCCGACCTCATGAACGCGGGCGCCAACCCGGGCGATTTCACGGTGACGGCGATGGCCTACCGCCAGGACGGGCCATGGCGCCAGAATGTGGCGGGCGGTGCGACGGCATCCGTCCATTGGTCGCTGGAGGGCAGCGGGCAGTGGTACGACTTCGCCGTGACCTGCGCTTCCGATCCGACCTACTACCGCCGCTTTGCCGGGCGCGTGGAAACCGGCAAGCACACGGTCAGCGATCCCGCGATGGGTACGCAGGCATAGCAGCAGGGGTAGGACTTCGGGAGATGCCCGGCGGTCATGCCGTCGGGCAGTCAAGCCCTTGAACAGGCTCCGGCCCGTGGGCAGCGCGTGCGTGTCAGATCACGCTGATGCGCAATTCCGCCAACAGCGCGGCCGCCTGCGTCTTGGATATGGTGGCGCCGGCCAGCCGCGCGGCGGCGGTCAGATCAATCCCGTTCAGGTCCACTTCACGCAGGTCGGCGCCTTCAAAGCGCACGTTCTTCAAATTGGCATTGCGCAGGCTGCCGCCATGGAACACCGTGTCGCGGAAATCGCTGCCCGCCAGGTCCGCGTCTGAGAAATCCAGCTGCATGATGTTCGATTTGCGGAACGACACGCCCCGCAGCAGCGCGCCCACCAGCAGGCATTCCTCCACGATCCAGCCCAGGCAAGCGATGCCGTCGAAATCGGAGCCGGTCAATTTGCAGCCCTGGAACCTTGCCGCCGCCAGGCGGGCGCGGCGCCAGCTGGCGTTGTTCAGGTCGCAGTTCTGGAACACGGCGTCGCTCGCGTCAACCGAGGCAAAATTGGCTCGCCCGCCACGGCATCGGACCCAGGTGGTGTCGGCCAGCGTGGATCCCTGGAACGAGGTGTCTCCAATGGCGCAGGCGGTGAATGTCGCCCCTTGCAATTCCAGGCGGGAAAAATCGGCACCTTGGAAGTCGCAGTCCTGGAACGACAGCGGATTGCCCGCTGCTTGTTCAATCAAGGCCTGCATGGCCTTGCGATCCACGTTCTGGTCCGTCACGGTTTCAACTGCGTCTTGCGTCATGCCTGGGGTCTCGGTTTGCTGCGATTGGGCTGGAATGCCCAAGGGCCATGCATTTAGATGGGGGGATAGTGTCTTGGAGCGCTGAATGAGTTACTGGAAAATCTCGCTTTCCACGCAAAACGCCACCAGCTCCTGGTCGGTCTGCACGTTCAGCTTGCGCATCGCCGAGATTTTTTGTCCGCTGACGGTTTTCACGCTGCGCTTGAGGGTCTCGGCAACCTGCATCATGGATTCGCCGCGGATGAAATGGCGCAACACTTCAAACTCCTTGGGTGACAGGCTATTGATGCGCTCGCCGATGAATTTGGTGCGTGAATCCACGGTGCCGTCGCGTTGAAATCCGGGCGGGTAGTACTTGCGGCCGGCTTGCAGCGTCTGCAATGCGGTCACGATTTCGGTCAGGTCATCGCGCTTGAGCACCACGGCGGATACCCCTGCATCATAGAGCGCCGAGATGATCATCGGGTTGGACACCATGGTCAGTACAACGACTCGCGGATGAGGGAAATGCCGCGTCAGGTATTTGATCAGACGGATGCCGTCTCCGTAGGTTTCATCGCCGGGCATGGAGTAGTCGGTGATGACCACATCGGGCAAGTCTCGGGTCAGATGCTCGACCAGCGCCGTGGGGCTGGACAACGTCGCGCTGATCTCCACGCTGAGATCCCGTTCCAGCAGATCGCGCATCGCCATCCGCACCAGCGGGTGGTCGTCGGCTAGGACTATTCTGAGTCTTTCCATGGGATGGCGCTGTGAAATAAACGGGTGAAATAGCGGGAATTTTCTGCTTCGGAAACTACACTTGAATCAGGAAATCCCTGATTTCAAGCACCAGCCTTGAGGTTTCCAGAAAAGCCTGTTCGTTCCACCCGTCACCCCTGAGCGTTGTGTCGACGGTTTTAATGTCATTGGCTAACGTGGTCATGGCTACCATCATCAACGCGCCACGCATGCGATGCAAGGCTTGTAGCGCGACAAACGCATCACGCCTGGCGATGGCTTGTTCTAGTTTATCCAAATCGTCATGCATGGTGTCCAGGAAAAGGCGGCGAAATCGGTGTGGGATGGGGGGTTGCGGTGGAACACCCTCGGGCGGTTGGGTAAGAGGGGTGCCGTGGACCAATCGCGCAATGCCCGAGCCGATGCCCTCCAGGTCGTATCCATCGAGCGGCTCAATGGTGTCAGCGGCAAACGGCCCCGGCGCGCACGTGGACAGATAGTGGCCGGTCCAGTGGGCGGGCCTGGCACCGCTGCCGGTCAGTAGATCAAGGAACACGTCATCCGATGCTCCGCAGGGAATCGGGTCGGTTGCGGGGGTGGCGTTCGCTCCCCAGCGGGACAGCCATGAACAGACGTTGTTGCTCAGTTCACGATGCGGGCTGCGCACGAGGACGCGGATGCCACGAAGATCGGGGATATCGACGGCCGCGCCTTCCGAGGCAGGTAGCGCCAGGTCCAGGGAGAAGCTGCTGCCCAATCCCGGTTCACTGGTTACGCGAATGTGGCTACCCATCAGCTGGGCCAAGTGCGCGCAGTGGGCCAAGCCGGTGCGCCGGCCGTGTACGGCATGGCCAATTGGGCGGACGGAATTGAAAAGTCCTGCTTGGTCTTCCCGGTTGATGCCGATACCGGTATCCACGACTTGTAAGGTTAGCCGCTGCACTCCGTCCGTGCGATCACCGCCACGCAACCGAACGATGACGTGGCCGGATTCAGTAAAGCTGAGCGCATTGCTCAGCAGATTGCTGAGAATCTGTCGAAGGTTTGACGTATCGCCCGTTGCCCAAGGGATAACGGATAGATCGGTGGTGGAGAACAAGAGCAGGTTCTTTTGTCGCGCTTGCGCGGCAAAGGAACGGGTAGTGCTTTCTACCAGTTTGCGTGGGCTGAACATGCGGGAAGTGGTCTGAGGTTGGGTAGGGCGCGCTCCATGGCGTAGCGTTACCCCCGCCACGGCCGGGAGACAGCTGGGCTAGTCCCGAGGGACTTTGACGGCTTGCAGCATTTGATGCAAAGCGGATAACGCCAGGGGTTTGACCAGCAAACTGGTCATGCCGGCGTTCATGGCACGTTGTTGTTCATGGGGAAAAGCGTTCGCCGTGACGCCCAGGATAGGACGGTCGTACCCACGGATGCGTAGCATGCGGGTCAGTTCATAGCCGTCCATCGCCGGCATGTTCAGGTCGGTCAGCACGACGTCAAAATCCAGCAGGTCCGGAAGGTTCATGGCTTCGTGGCCATTCCCCACCAGCACAACGGTGCAGCCAAGATGTTCAAGCTGTTCGCGCAGGATCAATTGGCTGATGGGGTTGTCTTCCGCGACCAGCACGCGCAGCGCCAGGGTTTCGGGTGTTTCCTTGGGGTCCAAGGGGGCGTCGCTGGCTAGGCCGCGTTGCGCCAATCGGATCGCATGCTTGATGCCGGCCAGATCGTACGCGCTGGCAAACCAGTAGTGTGGGCCGTCTTCAATGTTGGGACGCTGGCCGGGTGGGTGAACGATCACCTGCGCGCCTTGCCAGTCGCCGATCTTGCACACGTGTGGCCACGCATGGACCAGCACGGCGGAGGTATCCAGTGCGTCGTCATTCACGGGCAAGGGGTGCGCCACCGCGCCCCATCGGCGCAGCCAGCCGGATAGATTGTTCACGATCTCGGGCACGGCGCCTTGCACGTAGATGGCGGTGTCCTCCAGGGCAGTGTCGTCGGTGTCTGATTTGTCCGGCGCGGGTGGCAGCCGGATCTCGAATGTGATGCTGGTGCCCAGGCCGGGCTCGCTGACTGCATTGATGCGCCCATTCATCATGTCGGACAGGCTGCGGCAGATCGACAGACCCAGACCGGTTCCGTGCGATGCCACGGTGTTGTCCGCGTCGACCCGATAGTAGGGTTCGAACAAGCGCTCTTGGTGCTCCGGCGCGATGCCGGCGCCCGTGTCGGCGACCTGAAAGCACAAGCTCACTCCTTCTGGAGTGCGCCTGCCAATATTCAGGCGCAATACGACCTGGCCGGCGTCTGTGAACTTGATGGCGTTGCTGACCAGGTTGTCAAGAATTTGGCGAATGCGGGTGTTGTCGCCAATCACGGAGGCGGGTGCCTCGGGGGCGGCCACGGCGTAGGTGCGCAACCCCTTGGCTTGAGCCCGCGCGGCAAAGCTGGCCACGACGTTGTGCAGCAGATCAACCGGTGAGAAAGGCGCGTACTCCAGCACCGTTCGGCCGGCCTCGATGCGCGAAAGGTCCAGCGTGTCATTGATGGTGCGCAGCAACGTCGCCGATGATTGCTGGACGGTCTCAAGGTACTGCGCCTGCTGGCTGCTGACTTGCGTCAGCGAAAATAGTTCAAGCGTGCCAAGCATGCCGTAGAGGGGCGTGCGGATCTCGTGGCTCATCGTGGCAAGGAATGCCGTCTTGGCCTGATTGGCGGCTTCGGCATCGCGCTTGGCTTGCAGCAGGGATTGCTCGACCTGCTTTAACGCAGAGATATCGCTGATGCCGCAAAGCATGACGGACTCGCCCTGATAGGTCGTCAGCGCGAACGTCAGATAGGCGCTGCGGCCGTCGCTGAAATGATGTTCGCGGCCAGTCTCGATGGCGTCTTCCAGCAGAAGCTTTGAGCGCCAACCGGGAGTCCCTTGGAACCAGCGGCGGGCCATGTCATTGGACAGCACCACGGCGCCGTCGGAGCGGCGCAGCAGGCACAATCCGACAGGTGCGACTTGAATCAGTTTCTGATTGAGCGACACGCTGTCTGCAAGCGCCTCGTATTGGTGTCGCGCTGGCATCACCAGATGGCGGCGGATGTAGCGCATTTGCAGAATGACGATGGCGATCAAGAGTAAAGACGCGATGGCCGCGTTGCGCAAGGCAATGAGATTGTCGTGCAGGACGTTCGTAATCGGCGTGTAGTACACCAGGCGCCAGCCATCCACGCTGATCGATTTGCTCAGAACCAAGTAATCGGGGAGCCAGCCCTGGCCTCGCAGCCCGAATGCGTCTTCGTGAGTGATGCGCGCCAACGTCGGATCCCCGAGGCCGGCGTCGGGGCTTTGCAGTACGACGCGGTTTTTCTGGTCGAATAGCACATAGTTGCCTGCGCCCATCCGCGTCATGTCCACTGCGGACTCCGCACCATGGACTTCAAGCCCAATCCAGCCGGCATCAGGCCGAAAGATATCCAGCGGGGTGAACAGATAGAGTCGCTTGGTGGCACTCTGCGGCGGATGCAGCCAGACGATTTGGGCTTCCCCCTGAGGCAAGGGTCCCGACCCGATGCGAGTCAGGGCTTGCGTCAGCCATTCCTTGATCTCGACAGGGATTGCCGCCGGGGCAGCCTGACCGCGCGAAGTCACTGACGCCATGCTGGCATCGCGCGGGGAAACAAAGATTATGTTGGTGTTGGCCTGTTTCACGCTTTGCAGATCGCGTTGGGTCAAGACCAAGGCCCAGTTAAAAGTACTCGAGGAATTTCTGAGAGCCAGAATTTTGATCTGGCGCGACCCGCGAAACCGTAATGGCGTTTGGCCGATGCCGTCGATGTTTCGTATGGCCGACGCCGAAATGGACCGGAGCAGCGATTCACGCTGGCCGAAGAACAATTGTGCGTCATAGGCCGCCGCGTTCATGTGGCGGCGGTAGGTAGACACGACATTGTTGAAAGCCCAGTACAGATAGAACGTGGCGCCGGCCGCGATACAGACGAGCAAAGCCACTGCAAGCAGGTGCAGCAGCAATGAAGCCGCGCGTGGCGCGGTCTGAGGTTCGAGGGCGAGGGCGCCACGGTCTTCTACCAGCATTTGTGCCATCGTAGAAATACCTGCTTACCAAGAACATAAGAAGAATCTCAAAATGAAGGGGGAGGGCTTAATTTCTCAAAAGGTGCCTTGACGTGCCACGCCATGCGCCTTGGCGGCCGCTTTCATGCTTGATTTAAGAGTTTTCTTGTTCTTTCGATCAATGTCATTGGGCACCATTCGTAGGGAACGGCAATTCTCTTATGGATTCCTCTATGAATATGTTGCGGCGCGGCGGGTTCAGGCACGGCGCCACTTTTGCCTCGCAGCGGCTCGACGTTTAAGCGAGAACAGAATGACTTTGACCCGAATCTGCTCAGGCGCGGCGGTCTGCGCCAGCAATCGGTGCCGGGGGCTATGGGCGGACACTGTCCAGTCCCTTCAGCACACGCCGGCAGTGTGGTTGGTGCCATGAAGGACGATACCCGGCTGTGGCCTTTGCATGAGGAGTCCTCCCTGCTACGTTTTCAGCCCGTCTTCACGTCGCAGGGGCACGTCCATGAGTATGCCGTGCAGGGGCGCAACCGCCCCTCTCAGCGGGGGGAGCTGAAGCCCTTCGGTTTGGGGGCAGGGCTGGCTGCCAGCGTGGCATTCTTCAAGAAATTCAAACCGCCGATCCCCTTGTCATTCGAGCACCCCCTGGATGTGAATGGCGGTGGCTGTCCGGCTGAACGCCTATGCGCCGAACTAGGCATCGGGCTGGTCGACAACACGCTATGGGTCAACAAGCAAACCTGCTACGACGGCATCGCGCCTCTGATGATTCCAGCAGCCAGAATGACGTTCACATTGCCGCTGAGCGCCAAGCTGTCGAATTGCACCGATAGCCTGGCGCGTTATCCCGAGTTTCAGTCGCGTTTGCGCGTGCGTTTGATGCCCTGTAGCTCCAACGGAAAGGCGTTGGAACACGGTGTGTTGCACACCGAGGGCCTGCATCTGAATGTACCCCCGGGGTTGTTTGAGAACCGCTTCCTGCAAGGGCATTTCTTTACGCTGATGGCGCGCGCCCGCAACGCCGGTCTGCAAGTTGTCGCCAGCGGCGTTGACGACATCCGTGATTTCGCCTGGATGCGCATGCACAGCGACTTGCTATTTCGCGGAACGGTGTTGTCCGTGCCGCTAAGCCCCGACTGCCTGAACGTCTGGTTGCAAGCCGACAGTGACGCATGGCGTTCATTTACGGCGTCCACCACCCGCTTTACGGAATAAGGTGGGGCAGGTCCGGAGCCGAGGCTCCGGGCACAGGCTTGATGCCGGTGATTTAGTCCGCCACGCCCGATTGCAGGCGTCCCAGGATGAAGCCGTCCACCGAGCTGGTTCGGCCACGCCATAGCGTGGGCTGGCCGGCGACAGGCGTGCCGTCTGCCGCGAAAAACAAGGCATCGGCCAGGTGGATGTAGTTGGGTAGCGGATCGGCGGGCTGCGGCACGCGGAAGACGTCTCCCAGTTCGGCCAAGGACGCATGCACGCTTGTGCGGGTATCCGCGTCCAGCATGCCTAGCGAATCAGTGAAGCTGGCGGCGAAACGGTCAAAGTACTCCGCGCCTGACACGATCGATCCCGATACCAGCATGCCACCCATCTGCAACGTCACGCCGATGCTCTCGATCTGGCTGCCGTTGTTCACCAGGTTAACCAGGAACTGAAGAAAAGCGTCCGCGCTGGGCGTTGCGTTCTTGCTCTGGGAGAAAGAGGAATCGATGCTCATTGACAGGGTCTCGGAAAGGTCGGGAAGAGCCACAAGATACTCGATGCGCGCGAAAAATACACAGGCCGCAATAGGGCGATAAACGGCAGAATTTGGCATCAGACCGCAGTACAGAAACCGCATCGGGGGCGTATCCACAGGCATGCGCCCTGGGATAAGCCCCCGATCGTGCTGTGTTTTTCGGGAATCGCCAACGGCACGATTCCCGAAAAGCAGCGGCCCGCGTGTCACCAGCCCCAGCAGGTTCCTGCCGCGGGCTTGCCGCAAGCGCGGTAGTTGACGGCGAACCACAGTTTGCCGGCGCCACGCGGCGTGCCTTCGGGCGTGCTGCCTGTCTTGACATCGTTGCGGGGCAGTTCTTCCAACGCATCGCGCTGGTCCTTGATGGACACGCTGGCGGCGACGTTCGCTGCCAGCGGAATGCCGCCCAGGCTTGCTGCCGTACGGTCTTCAAAAACGATGTCGCTCGGAGCCAGCGCGCCCATCTTCAAGGATGCGTCCCGCACGGCGGCGGCATAGCTGTCATTGGCGCCGGTGGGCGCGGCCGACGAGTTCATCGTGCTGACCGCGAGGATCTGCGCGGGCGTGGCGGGCGCCACCATCTTGTACTGGTCCAGCGCGGACAGCTGGCCGCTGGCCACTTGGCGGCGCAGCCAATCACCCCACAGGAATTCCGCGAATTCCGGCAGGCTGCCATTCTTGTAGGCAACGTCGCGGGTGAAGTACACCAGCGAACGGTAGCGGTCTTCCTGCATGCCACCGGGTTCGTCGGTGCTGGCCAGGCCCAGGCGGCTGGGCAACTGGTCCACGGTGATGGGTTGATTCTGGCCGTCGCGCAGCCAGGCGCGGCGTTCATCGACCATGCGCTGCCAGAAGGCGGCGGACGAGGCGAGGTTGCTGTAGTTGGCATCAACCTTGACCCAGACGGGCAGTTTGACTCCGCCATCGAAAATCGCGCGCAGCGACGAGAACGTGTGATGGCCGTCGGTCAGGTACAGGTTGCCGTCCCAACCCACCACGACGGTCTTCAGGTTCGCGGTCTCGGTGCCCGGCGCCTTCTGGCAGGCGAACGTGTCGGGCTTGTCCAGGCGAGCTGCCTGGATGTCGGCGATGCTTTGAAATTTTTGCGTGGTGGTGACGCCACCCATGTCCTCGCAGTAGTCCTCGAACTTCTTGCCGACTGTGCGATTCAGATAGTCCAGCTGCAAGACGGGATCCGCTGCCCACGTGGTGCGGCTGAAGTCGCCTTGCCAACGGCCAAGCTTGTAGTAGATCTGGTCATAGCCGATGGCGGCCTGGGTCGGATGCAATTCCTCGATCGTCACCTTGATGACGTCGCCGGCCTTGGCCGTCAGGTAAGCCTGGTTGCGCGTGTCGACTTCTGGCGTCGGGTCCACGACAACCGGAGGCGGTGTGACCACGGGGGTTTCCGCGACATCGTCATCGTCGCTGCTATTGCAGGCAGCCAGCGCCAGCGGCAGCAGGGCCACGGCCAGCAGGCGTTGGACGGAGCGCAGACGGGGTCGAGGAAGGGCGGGCACGCGCGGGTCAGGATTCTGGTTCATGGGTCGGCTATGGCATCGATGGAATGGTATCCAATCATGACTGGCCCGTGTTTCCTGCGTATTGCACTGCTGAAATATGACGCGGATTTCCAGATGCGGGCGCGCTTGGTCATAATTCTCCATTGATTCAGACTGGAGGAGACGCGCCATGACACTCATCAACTTCTGGCGGACCTGCGTCGTGCTGGCGCTGAGCGCCATGGGCGCGGGCGCCTTGGCGGCGGAGGATCCTGCCGCGCGCTTGCGGGAGGCCGCGGCGCAGGGCGAGACGGCGCGCGTGCGCGAGCTGCTGGCCCAGGGAGCGCCGCTGGAGGCGGGGGATGCGCAAGGCAATACGGCGCTGCTACGCGCGACGCAGGGCAATCACGCCGAGGCCGCACGTGTGTTGATCGAGGCTGGCGCGGACGTGAACGCGCAGAACCAGATGCAGGACAGCGCCTATCTATTGGCGGGCGCGCAAGGCTATCGCGAGATCCTGGCGTTGACGTTGATCCACGGGGCCAACCTGAAAAGCACCAACCGTTATGGCGGCACGGCGCTGATCCCGGCGTGCGAGCGCGGTCACGTCGAAGTGGTGAAAACGCTGCTTGAGGCCGGCGTGGATCCCAATCATGTGAATCGTCTGGGCTGGACGGGGCTGCTGGAAGCCATCATCCTGAGCGATGGCGGGCCGCGCCATCAAGCGATTGTCGCGTTGCTGATCGAGAACGGCGCCGACGTGAACCTGGCTGACCGAGACGGACGCACGCCGCTACAGCATGCGCGCGAGCGCGGCCAGAAAGCCACCATCCAACTGCTGGAACGCGCACAGGCGCGCGGCTGATATTCCCGGTTCCCGGGCGCCGGCATGGCCCATCTGGCAAGGCGTCTTGCCGGCGGCGCACAAAAAAATGCCGGGCGCACGATGCGCCCGGCATTTTTTCCTAGCGGATTGAAGCTTAGAACTGATGGCGGATGCCCACGCCACCCGCAGTGCTCTTCAGACCGTCGATGAACGCATAGTCCGTGCCATACGAACCGTAGGCGTACAGATTGGTGCGCTTGGACAGGTCATAGGTGTAGCCGACGCTGTAGACGTTCATGTTGGCGTTGCCGCCCGTCAACTTGGAGTTGGACGGATCCACGTGTTGCCACGAGGCGAACACGCTGCTGGCGCCGCCAACCGGCAGGGTCGCGCCCAGCATGTAGGCGTTGGCCTTGAAGCCATTCACGAAGCGGTTGGTGCCGAATTCGTCGCTGAACGGCGTGCCGGCGGGCAGATCCTGGCCAACGAACCAGCCATCGGTGGTGCGGCCGTAAGCGGCGGCCAGTTTCACGACCTCCAGGTCATACGACACGCCCAGCGCGTACTGGCGCGGCGTGGCGTTGCTGTCGATATTGCCGCGGTTGGAACCGTTCAATTGGTCGTACGTCAGCGCCACGTTCAGCGGGCCTTGCACGTAGCGCAGACCGGCGGTGATGCCGCGCGTGTTGTCGGCGGTACGGAAGCCCGTCTGGTCGGCGGTCGTGTCATCCGCGTTGAACGAATAGCCCACGCCGAATTCAAAGCCGTTCACCGACGGGGTGCGGTACATGACCATGTTGTCCCAGCGCATGGTGTTGGCCGCGCTGAAACCCAGGCCCAGGTTGGATTGGGTGTAGCTGGTGTAGAAGGGGTCGATGTCGGCCAGGTAGTTCGAGCCGATCGTGGCTTGGCGGCCGAATTCCAGCGAGCCCCAAGCGTCGTTGGCCAGGCCGATGGTGGCTTGGCGGCCGAACAGGCGGCCGGATTGACCACGTTGGCCGTTGCCGGAATCAAAGCCGCTTTCCAGCTTGAAGACGGCGCGCAATCCGTCTCCCAGATCTTCGGATCCGCGCAGGCCCCAGCGGGAGCCGGCCTGGATGCCGTTGATCATGCCGAGCTTGCTACCACTGTAGCCGTCGCCTTTGATCTTGTTGTAGCCGATGCCGGTGTCGATGACACCATAGAGAGTGACTGACGGTTCTGCCTGAGCGATGCCTGTGAAAGCGGTCAGCATCGCAGCGGCGAGCAGCGTCTTTTTCATCCGGAAGTCTCCTGGAATTTGGGTTGGAAAAAACAAAGGGAACAGCACGCTCGGCATGCTGCCTAGCGGTGTTCCCAACCCGTAGTGTAAAACACTTACGTTATTTTCTGCTTATTACGTGTGATATTCCGGCTATTTCGCTTAATTATCGGCCTTTGGATTGGCCTGCGGAAAGCTTCTGTTGCAGGGCAGCGATTGACCGTTTGGCCTCATAGTGGCATCTTGCCCCGAAGCTACATTTACGGAACCGCCCCGTGGACTATCCACTGCCTCTTGTCACCGTCGACGCCGTCTTGCTGACCTTGCGCGCAGGCGGCCTTGAAATCGCCTTGCATCAGCGCGACCGCGCGCCTTTCAAAGGGGGCATGGCGTTGCCGGGCGGGGTGGTGCACACGGATGAAGACGGCAACACCGAAGCCAGCATCCGCCGCGTGCTGCGGGACAAGACGGGTTTTGAACCGCGCTATCTGGAACAACTACAGGTGTTTTCGGGCGCTGATCGCGACCCGCGCCAATGGTCCTTGTCTGTGTCCTACGTCGCGCTGGTGCCGGTGGCCGAGTTGGAAGCCGCGGCGCAGGCCGAATTCCGTTTCGTGAGCGTGGACGCGCTGCCGCCGCTGGCGTTTGATCATGCGGACATCGTGGCCGCGGCCGTCGCCCGCCTGCGTGGCAAATCCAGCTATTCCACCTTGCCCTTCTTCCTGTTGCCGGAATGCTTCACGCTGACCGAGCTGCAACACACGTATGAAGCCATCTTGCAGACTCCGCTTGAGAAGTCGAATTTCCGCAGGAAGATGGAAGCCTGGGGGGTGCTGGAAGCCACCGAAGACTACGTGCTGGGCGCGCAGCGTCCCGCGCGCCTGTACCGGTTGAAAGACTTCGCCTTGTTCGACCGCAGCGTCGGATAGCCTCTTTGGCATCTGCCCTGGCCGCGTCGAAAATCAACATAGTTGCATATTAACAATAAGCAGGTTTATACTGGCACAACTTAGTTCTAAAGTGCCACTAAGGAAGCATCATGTTCACCATCACTGCGGTAGTTGAAGGAAAGCGCCAACGCGACACGCCCGCCGCGTTTGTGTTCCCAGGCGGCGAAAGCCAGGTCACGGTTCCGCCCGCATTGCGGGCCCAGGCGGATGCGTCCAGCGAATTCCGCATCCATGCCTTGCTGAAATCAGCCAATGACGTCATGCAGTTGTTGATGTTGACGGACGCGCTGCGTCGCCTGAACCCTGCCGTGCCGGTGCACTTGGACATGCCCTACGTGCCCTATGCGCGGCAGGACAGGGTTTGCAATCCTGGCGAGGCATTGGGTGCCGCCGTGTTCTGCAAGCTGATCAATGACCAGCAGTACGCCACCGTGACCGTGGTGGAGCCGCACAGCGATGTGACGCCGGCGTTGTTGCAGCGCGTCCGGGTGATCGATGCCACCGCCTTCGTGCAACGGGCGCTGTCCGCCCCGGCTTTTGCCAACGGCGTGACCTTGATGGCACCGGACGCCGGCGCTCGCAAGCGGGTGCAGGCGCTGGCCAAGCAACTGGGCGTGACCGACGTTCGCTACGCGGAAAAGGTTCGCGATACGCAAACCGGCCGGATCACCGAAACCCGCGTACCTGACGATATCCCCGAACAGCCCGTGCTGGTCGTGGACGATATCTGCGACGGTGGCCGTACTTTCCTGGAACTGGCGGCCGCCCTGCGCGACAAGACGCGCCAACCCATCTATCTGTACGTCACGCATGGCATCTTCAGCCATGGCCTGACGGAACTGAATGCGCGCTATGCGGGCATTTTCACCGCTTATGACTGGACCGAAAGCGCGGGCTTGGACGCCCCGGTGCGAGTCAACCCGGCGCTTGCCAACTAAGAAGGAACCACGCCATGAATGCCCCCGATTCCCTCACCGTCAAGAACGGCATCAATCCCTTCCTGCAAGCCGATTTCTACAAGACGGGCCACCCCTTCCAGTATCCGAAGGGCACCAACAAGATCCTGGCCAATTTCACGCCACGTTCGGCCCGGCTGGCGCCGGTGCTGCCCGAACTGTTCGACGACAAGATCGTCTGGTTCGGCCTGCAAGGGTTCATCAAGGAAATCTTGATTGATCTGTTCAACCGCGAATTCTTCGGCAAGCCCGCGGGTGTCGCGGTGCGCCAATACCAACGCCGCGTGGACAACGCGCTGGGCAAGGGCGCGGTTACCGTGGACCACTTGCAGGCGCTGTATGCACTGGGTTACCTGCCGCTGGAAATCCGTTCGGTGCCGGAAGGCGCGCGCGTGGATATTCGCGTCCCGCCCGTCACCTTCATCAATACCCGGCCGGAATTCGCCTGGCTGGTGACCTATATCGAGACGCTGTTCAGCTGCGAATCCTGGAAGGCGTCCACCGTCGCCACGATTGCTTTTGAATACCGCAAGCTGCTGACCTATTTCGCTCGCCTGACTGGCAGTCCGTCGGATTTCGTGAATTGGCAGGGGCACGATTTCTCGATGCGCGGCATGGCGGGCCTGCATGACGCCCGCAAGTGCGGCGCGGGCCACTTGCTGTCGTTCACCGGCACCGACACGATTCCGGCCATCGACTATCTGGAAGATCTTTACGGCGCGGATTCCGATCGTGAACTGATCGGGGGCTCGGTGCCCGCGACCGAGCACTCGGTCATGTGCCTGGGCAGCAAGGAAGGCGAGATCGAGACCATCCGCCGTCTGGTCACGCAGGTCTACCCGGGTGGCATTGTGTCGGTCGTGTCGGACACCTGGGACTTCTGGCAAGTGGTGACGGAATTCGCCGCGGCCTTGAAGCCGGAAATCCTGGCGCGGGTGCCTGGTTCCTTCGGCAACGCCAAGGTTGTTTTCCGCCCCGATTCGGGCGATCCCGTGAAGATCCTGACCGGCTATTTCTGCACGGACGTGCCCAGCGTGGACGCGGCTGGCGCATTGGCCGCCGCCCGCCAGGACGGGTTCGAGGCGGTGCGTGATGCCGCCACCGGCCGCTACTGGTTGCTGGATGAGGACGCGCGTGCAGGCCAAGCGCTGCGCGAGGCGGAAGTGAAAGGCGCAGTGCAATGCCTGTGGGACATCTTCGGTGGCGTGATGACGGACCAGGGCTACAAGTTGCTGGACTCGCACGTGGGCCTGATCTACGGCGATTCCATCACCCTGGCCCGCGGCCGCGACATTCTGGTCCGCCTGGAAAAGAAGGGCTTTGCATCGGGCAACGTGGTGTTGGGCATCGGTTCCTACACCTATCAGTACCTGACGCGGGATACCTTCGGCTGGGCGCTGAAGGCGACCTATGCCGAAGTCAATGGCGAACCCCAGGAACTGGTGAAGGATCCGGTCACCGACTCGGGCGTGAAGCGGTCGGCCAAGGGGTTGTTGCGGGTCGATGAAACGGCGACGGGCTATGTGCTGCATGATCAGCAGACCCCCGAGCAGGCCGAGGGGGGCGCGCTGATCCCCGTGTTCCGCGATGGCACCCTGCTGCTGGAGCAAAGCCTGGCCCAGATTCGGGAACGGCTGCAAGGCTCGTGGGTGTGCCCAGAGCCGGGCAGCATCGGCTGGCCCGGTCGCTAAGCGCTTCTCGTGACGTAAAAAAGCCGTGGCGCCTGGAAGGGCGCCACGGCTTTTTTGATGACGATCAGGCCTTGCCGCGAGCGCGCTTTTCTTCGCGCACGAAGATCACCACGCCAACGACAATCATCAGCGCCAGCGCATACCAGGTGATGGCGTAGACCAGATGATTGTTTGGGAAGCTCAGCACGGTCAAGCCGCCGACGGGCGCTTTGGCGGGGTCCCGGCTTGGGCTGGACGCCGCGTCGGCATCGATGAAGTAGGGGGCGACGTCGGTCAGGCCGCGCGCGGCGGCGATTGCCGGCAGGTCGCGCGAATACCAAAGGTTGGCCGCTGGATCGTTATTGCGCAGGAAGCCGCTGCCGGGTTCGCCCATGCGCAACAAGCCGGTGACGTTTCCTTCTGCCGGCGGTTGCGTCGCCGTGGCCTGGTTCTTACGCCATTCCGGCAGCACGAAGCCGCGGTTGACCAGGACCGTGCCGCCTTCGGGCAATTGCAGCGGGGTCATGACCCAGTAGCCGCTGCCCAGTTCGGTGGCGGCCTGGACCAGCGTCTGGCGGTCGTACTGGAAGGTGCCGGAAGCGGCTACGTGACGATATTCGGCATTGTTGAAGGTCAAGGCCCGCCAATCCCGCTTGCCGGGCGCGGGCGTGGTAGCCGCGTGGGCGCGTTGATTGACTTGCGCGATCAGGTCGCGCTTCCAGGCCAGACGGTGCACCTGCCAGGTGCCCAGGGCGCACAGGCCCGCGAACAACGCAACAGCAACCACCCCCAGGATGACCAGGGTGGTTTTGCTGCGCGGATTACGGGAGGTGTCGCCGGAGTGAGTGTCTTTTACTGCTGCCATCAGGGCATATTCCGCATGTCGTGTATGGACATGGGCATCATATTGGAGTTCAAGTGATACATGATCCAGATTGACCCGCTGAGCGTGATTACGACCAGCACCAGGGTGAATATTAACGCCAACATATTCCAGCCGCTTTCGGACTTGGCGTCCATGTGCAGGAAATACACGATGTGGACCACGATCTGCACTACGGCAAAGGCCAGGATCACCAGCGCCGTTGTGCGCGAATTGGCGAATACCCGGTCCATGACCAGCCAGAACGGGATGGCCGTCAGGATGGCGGCCAGCACAAAGCCCGTCACATAGCTTTTCAGGGTGCCGTGGCCGGCGCCATCATCGTCGTCGTGGTGGTCGTGGCCGCCGCCATGGCCGTGGCCGTGATGCCCGGAGTCGGCCAGATGATCCATGTGCGCGGTCATGGCAGCACTCCCATCAGGTATACGAAGGTGAACACGCCCACCCAGATCAGGTCCAGGAAGTGCCAGAACATCGACAGGCACATCAGGCGACGGCGGTTTTCGGGGATCAGGCCGTGCATCCGCACCTGGATCATCATCGTCACCAGCCAGACGATGCCGAAGGTGACGTGCAGACCGTGCGTGCCAACCAGCGTGAAGAAGGCCGACAGGAAGGCGCTGCGTTGCGGGCCGGCGCCCTGGTGGATCAGGTGCGCGAATTCATAGAGTTCCAGCGACAGGAAGCCCAGTCCGAGGATGCCGGTGACCGCCAGCCACAGCTGGGTGGCGCCGACGCGGTTGCGCCGCATCTCCAGCATGGCAAAGCCATAGGTGATGGACGAAAGCAGCAGCAGCGAAGTGTTCACCGCCACCAGGGGCAGATCGAACAGGTCGGCGCCTGACGGGCCCGCCGCATAGTTTCGGCCCAGCACGCCGTAGGTGGCGAACAGGCAGGCGAAGATGAGGCAGTCGCTCATCAGGTAGACCCAGAACCCCAATAGGGTGCCGTTCTTGGGGTGATGTTCGCCCGCGACGTAGAACACGGGTTCGGGGGGCGGCGTGACGCCGCCGGGCAGGGTAGGGGCCAAGGTATCAGACATGTTTTGCTAACAACCTCGTGCGGGTGTCTTCTTCGCGCACCACTTCATCGGCGGGCACGTAGTAGTCACGCTTGTAGTTGAAGGTATGAACGATGGACACCAGGATCAGCGCCGCGAACGACAGCACGGCCAGCGGCCACATGTGCCAGATCAGCGCAAAGCCCATCACCACGCTGATCGCCGCCAGCACGATGCCGGCCCAGGTGTTCTTGGGCATATGGATGGGGATGAAGCCTTGCTGCGGCCGCTCATAGCCGTGTTGCTTCATCTGCCACCAGGCATCCAGGTCATGCACGCGGGGCGTGAACGCGAAGTTGTAGTTGGGCGGAGGCGACGACGTGGACCATTCCAGCGTGCGGCCGCCCCACGGGTCGCCCGTTTCATCGCGCAACTGGTCGCGCCGGCGGTAGCTGACCACCAGCTGGATGATGAAGCTGGCGATGCCGCACGCGATCAGCAGGGCGCCGAAAGCCGCCACCTGGAACCAGATTTGCAGCGACATGTCTTCAAAGTGGTTCACGCGGCGGGTCACGCCCATGAGCCCCAGCACGTACAGCGGCATGAACGCCACGTAGAAACCCACCAGCCAGAACCAGAACGAGCACTTGCCCCAGAACGGGTCCAGCTTGTAGCCGAAGGCCTTGGGAAACCAGTACGTGATGCCGGCCATCAGGCCGAACAGCACACCGCCGATGATGACGTTGTGAAAGTGGGCGATCAGGAACAGGCTGTTGTGCAGCGCGAAGTCGGCCGGGGGCACGGCCAGCAGCACGCCCGTCATCCCGCCGATCACGAAGGTCACCATGAAGCCCATCGTCCACAACATCGGGACTTCAAAGCGGATGCGGCCCCGGTACATCGTGAACAACCAGTTGAAGATCTTGGCTCCGGTCGGGATCGAGATGATCATGGTGGTGATCCCGAAGAACGAGTTCACGCTGGCGCCCGACCCCATGGTGAAGAAGTGATGCAGCCACACCAGGTAGGACAGGACGGTGATCACGACCGTGGCGTACACCATGGAGGCGTAGCCGAACAGGCGCTTGCTGCAGAAGGTGGACACCACTTCCGAGAAAATGCCGAAGGCGGGCAGGATCAGGATGTAGACCTCGGGGTGGCCCCAGATCCAGATCAGGTTCACGTACATCATGGCGTTGCCGCCGAAGTCCGCGGTGAAGAAGTTGGTGCCTACATAGCGGTCCATGGACAGCAGCGCCAGCACGGCGGTCAGCACGGGGAAGGCGGCCACGATCAGCACGTTGGTGCACAGCGCGGTCCAGGTGAAGATGGGCATGCGCATCATCGTCATGCCGGGGGCGCGCATCTTGACGATGGTGACCAGCAGGTTCACGCCGGACAGGAGGGTTCCCACCCCCGCTATCTGCAAGGCCCATATGTAGTAATCGACGCCGACATCCGGGCTTTGCATGATCCCCGATAACGGTGGATACGCCAGCCAGCCGGTGCGGGCGAATTCGCCGACGAACAGCGACATCATCACCAGGATGACGCCTCCGGTGGTCATCCAGAAGCTGAAGTTGTTCAGGAAGGGAAAGGCCACGTCGCGTGCACCGATCTGCAAGGGAACGATGTAGTTCATCAGCCCCGTGACCAGTGGCATGGCCACGAAGAAAATCATGATCACCCCGTGCGCGGTGAAGATCTGATCGTAGTGGTGCGGGGGCAGGTAGCCAGCCGAATCGCCGAAGGCAACCGCCTGCTGCAAGCGCATCATGATGGCGTCGGCAAAGCCGCGCAGCAGCATCACGATGCCCAGGATCACATACATGATCCCGATTTTCTTATGGTCGATGCTGGTGAACCATTCGTGCCACAGGTAGCCCCATTTCTTGTAGTAGGTGATGGAGCCCAGCACGACGATGCCGCCGACCGCCACCATGAAGAAGGTGGCAAGCAGGATCGGTTCGTGAAGGGGAATGGCGTCCCAGGTCAGTCGACCGAAGATCAGCTTGATGAGGTCAGGTTGATCAGGCATCTTGATTCCAGCGTAAAGACCACAATTTCATGAAGCCCCTGCATCGGCCGGCCCGTATCGCGACGGACATGCGCAAGCCGCTACAACACGAGCCCTTCGGTGGATGTGCACATGGCGCCGACATATTTGCGCGGCGGTGTTCCGGTCAGGCCCAGGCGTGCGCGTGTTTCCGGGTCAAGGGTGGTGACGTTGAGCGCGCCGGGGATGCCCATGCCTCCTTGGGAGTCGATGGCCATCGTGTCCTTCATGCACATGCGGTTGCCTTCGACGCAGCGGTTCACGATGGCATCGAACAGCCCGGGCGCGACGGTGGCGTAATGCTGGACCGGATTGCGTTCGCTGGGCTGTTCAAGCTTCAGGTAGACATCGCGGCTGAGCTTGTCGGTGGATGCGCGGGCGCCCGCCACCCATTTGTCGAAGCCTTGCTGATCCAGTCCATGGAACTTGAAGCGCATTCCCGAGAAACCGGATCCGCTGTAGTTGGCCGACAGCCCTTCGTATTCACCAGGGTGGTTGATCACCGCATGCAGCGTGGTCTGCATGCCGGGCATGGCATAGATCTGACCCGCCAGCGCGGGGATGAAGAACGAATTCATCACCGTGGACGACGTGATCTTGAACTGGATGGGGCGGTCGACCGGCGCGGCAAGTTCGTTGACGGTGGCGATGCCTTGCTCGGGGTACAGGAACAGCCATTTCCAGTCCAGCGCCACCACTTCCACGACCAGCGGCTTGGTGCCGGCGGGCACCTCGCGGCCTTCGGACAGGCGTGCCAGCGGACGGTAAGGATCCAACTGGTGGGTACTGACCCACGTCAGCGCGCCCAAGGCAATGATGATCAGCAGCGGGGCCGCCCAGATCAGAAGCTCCAGCATGGTGGAGTGGTTCCATTCCGGGTCGTAGTGAGCCTCTTTGTTGCTGGCCCGATAGCGCCACGCGAACAGAAAGGTCAGGAAGATCACCGGCACGATGATCAGCAGCATCAACCCGGTTGAGATGATGATGAGATTGCGCTGCTGAACCGCTACGTCGCCTGACGGCGAGAGCAGCACCGCATTGCATCCGGCGAGCAATGGCAGGGCGGTAATCAAGAGCAAGCCGCGGAGCCTTGGGAAGGACTGCATAGCCATACCTCGAAACGTAACCGTGGGAGGTAAACGCAACACTACGCTGGAAGCCGCGAAAAATCTAGGGTAAAAAGAACAAAAGTGTGCGGGGCAGTGGCGTATTTTGATCCTCCTATAGTGAGCAAATCCATGTCGACCACCACGCGGTATCCCGGTCATGTTCCGTCCGTTCCCGGCCCGGGGGCGACGGCTGGCGGGGCCAGTCATGCCAAGGTGGCCCCCGGTGAAATCGCCGTTGGCGTGGTCGTGGGGCGAGCCTCCGAATACTTCGATTTTTTCGTGTTTGGCATCGCTTGCGTGCTGGTTTTTCCGAAGGTGTTCTTCCCCTTCGAACCGCAGCTGGAAGGCACGCTCTGGGCCTTCGTCATCTTCTCTTTCGCATTCATCATGAGGCCGATCGGCACGGCCTTGTCGATGGCGATCCAGCGGCGTTGGGGCCGCGCCACAAAGTTGACGGTCGCGCTCTTCCTGCTGGGCACGGCCACGGTCGGCATGGCGTTCCTGCCCAGTTACGAAACCATAGGCGTGCACGCCATTACCTTGCTGGCGGTGTTCCGTTGCGTGCAAGGGCTGGCGTTTGGCGGATCTTGGGATGGCTTGCCGTCGCTGCTGGCGCTGAACGCGCCGCCCAACCGCCGTGGTTGGTATTCGATGATGGGCCAGCTGGGCGCACCCGTCGGCTTCATGGTGGCCAGCGCACTGTTCCTGTACTTGCACGTCACGCTGACCCAAGCCGACTTTCTTGAGTGGGGCTGGCGCTACCCGTTCTTCGTTGCCTTCGCCATCAACGTGGTGGCGCTGTTCGCGCGGCTGCGGCTGGTCGTCACCGAGGAATACACGCAGCTGCTGGAAGAAGGCGAACTTGAGCCCATTGGCATTACCGAGATGGTGCGTTCGCAGGGCTACAACCTGTTCATCGGCGCGTTTGCGGCCTTGGCCAGCTATGCCTTGTTCCACCTGGTCACGGTGTTTCCACTGTCGTGGATTGCGGTCAGCGCCACGCAACAGATCACCGATGTGTTGATCGTGCAGATCATCGGCGCGGTCATCGGCATTCTGGGCACGGTGGCGTCGGGCTGGCTGGCGGACACCATCGGCCGGCGCACCACGCTGGGCCTGTTGGCCGTGCTGATCGCCGTCTTCGCGTTGTTCACGCCGTGGCTGCTGGGCGGCGGCCCAATGGGGCAGGACGCCTTCATCCTGGTGGGTTTTGCGCTGCTGGGTCTGTCGTATGGCCAGGCATCCGGCACCGTCACGGCCAATTTCACGCGCCGCTTCCGTTATACGGGCGCGGCGCTCACGTCTGACATGGCGTGGTTGATCGGCGCGGCCTTTGCGCCGCTGGTTGCCTTGGGGTTGTCGGCGCGTTTCGGCTTGGTGGCGGTCAGCGTCTACCTGCTGTCGGGAGCCGCGTGCACCTTGCTGGCACTGCGCATCAACAAGGTATTGGAAACGCGCGACTGACCGCGCGGGCCTTGCTGCTAGCGCACCGGCCAGCCATACATCAGGCCGCCGTCACGCCATTGGGCGTTTAGCCCGCGTGGCAGTTTCATCGGGCTGCTCATGCCCAGGTGGCGTTCGTAGCTTTCGCCATAGTTGCCCACCTGCTTGATGATGTTATAGGCCCACTTGTCGTCCACGCCCAGGTTGCGCCCCATGCCTGCGCTGACGCCCAGAATGCGTTGCACATTCGGATTGTTGGCGTTCAGCTGTGCATCGACATTCGCAGATGAAATGCCGAACTCTTCAGCCTCCAGCATGGCGTTCAGCGACCATCGCACGACATTCATCCAGTTGTCATCGCCCTGGCGCACCATGGGGCCGAGCGGGCTCTTTGAAATGTTCTCGTCCAGGATCACGTACTTGTCGGGGTTTTCCAACGTCATGCGCGACGCTGCAAGTTGCGACTTGTCAGAGGTGAAAGCGTCGCACCGCCCGGCGGAGAACGCCCGAAGAATTTCATCGTACTTTTCAATGACGACGGGTTTGAAGTGGAGGGATTGCGTGCGGAACCAGTCGGCCAGGTCCAATTCGGTCACCGTTCCGGGTTGCACGCAGATCGTGGCGCCATCCAGTTCCTTCAGCGCTTTGACCCCTAGTTTTCGCGACACCATCACGCCTTGGCTGTCGTAATAGTTGACGGCCACGCTCAGCAAGCCGAGCGTGGTGTCGCGAGCCATGGTGGGCGTTACGTTGCGGGTAAGGACGTCGACCTCTCCGGACTGTAGCGCGGTGAAGCGTGCCTGGGTGGTGAGCGGGGCCAGGCGGAACTTCGTCGCGTCATTGAACACGGTGGCTGCGATGGCGCGGCACATGTCTACGTCCAGACCGTTCCAGACCCCTTTGCTGTCGGGCGCCGAGAAGCCCTGAATGCCGGTTGATACGCCGCATTGCAGGTACCCCCGTTTCTTGACCATGTCCAGGGTGGGGCCTGCAAGGGCCTGGCTGGACACGGCGGCCAACGCCAAGGCGCAAAGGGTGAGGGGGCGTAGCGGCATGTCGTTCTCCTGCCGGGACGAGCGCCCGGCGCCGGATGAAGCGTGAAGGATGTGGGGAAGGAACCGTCAGGCGGCGCGCGCAGCCGGCTTTGACACTTTGTCCAGGCTTTCGGTCAACGCCTGGTCCAGGATCGTGACGGCACGGTCGATTTCGGCGTTGCTTACCGTCAGCGGAGGTGCAATTCGCCAGACGGAGCCGCGTTCGGGACGACGGCGGATATTCATCGACAAGCCCAGTTCAAAGCAGCGCTGCGTGGTCAAGGCGCCGAGTTCATGGAACGGCTCACGGGTGTGACGGTCTTGCACCAGTTCCACGCCCAGCAGCAGGCCCAGGCCGCGCACGTCACCGATGGCTTCGTGGCGCTGTTGCAGTTCAAGCAAGCTGCGGCGCAGATAGTCGCCCTGCGTGTTCGCCCGTTCGATCAAGCCTTCGCGCCGGATGGTGTCGAGCACGGCCAAACCCACGGTTGCTGGCAACGGGTCCGACACGTGGCTGGTGTAGAACGTGAAGCCCTTTTCGTGGATGTCTTGTTCGATCGCAGGCGTGGTGACGGCGGCGGCCAGGGGCAGGCCGCCGCCCATGGTCTTGGAAACGCTCATGATGTCGGGCGTGACGCCGAAGTACTCGGCACCGGTGCGGTAGCCGATGCGGCCAAACGCGGTCTGCGCTTCATCAAAGATCAACAGCATGCCGCGCGCGTCGGCTGCGCGCCTTAGCGCCTGCATGTAGGACTTGGGCGGAACCAACACGCCGCCCGCGCTGATGATGGGTTCAACGATGATGGCGGCCGGCCGGCCAGCGGAGGCCATGTCGAACATCTTCAATCCGATTTCCAGGCAGGCCAATGCGGATTGCTCGGCATCCATGCCGGCGATGTAGGGCCGGTAGGCGTTGGGTTCCGGCATGACGAATGTGCCTGCTGCCGGGACGCCATAGCCCTTGCGATCGCTGGCGTAGGAAACCGACCCGGCGCCGCTGGTCACGCCGTGCCATGACCCGCCGATGGCCAGAATCTCGAAGCCGCTCTTGTGCATCTTGGCCATGCGCAAGGCAATCTCATTGCTTTCGGAGCCCGTGTTGACGAAGATCGATTTCGTCAGGCCGGAGGGCATCCAATCACGCGCGACGGTGGCCGCCAATTGGGCCACCGTTTCCGGAATCATGCCGCTGAAGAAATGGAACGCGGTCTCGCCGGCGCGATGCACCGCCGCGACGATGGCGGGATGGTTGTGGCCGATGGTGGCGCACATCTGGCCGGAGGTGAAGTCCAGGATTTCGCGCCCGGTGTCGTCGCGCACGACCACGCCCTTGGCGGAAGTGAACAGGTTGGGAAACGTGTCGCCGCCGTAGCGGACCAGGTATTCACGGGCGGCGTCGCGCAGGGTTTCATCCATATTTACACTCCGGGGGGTGTGGGCTCCAATGTGGAACCGATGAGGCAGTGTCCGGCAGGGGGTACTCGCCGTCCAATGCGAAGTACACATGCGTTGCGATGCGTCGCACGCATGGCCGATGCGCAATACGCAAGGAGAATCATGGATACCCGGTGGTTGCAGGACTTCATTACGCTGTCCGAGGTGCGCAATTTCACGCGCGCCGCGGAGGCCCGCAATTTGTCGCAGGCGGCATTCAGCCGCCGTATCCAGAGCCTGGAGAATTGGGTGGGTGCGCGCCTGATCGATCGCTCCGCATTTCCCACTCAACTTACCGAGGCGGGAGAACGCTTTCGCGGCGCGGCGATAGAACTGGTCAATCAGCTTGCCGAGGCGCGGGCAGGCATCGCGGCGGTGCCGGCCCAGAATCAGCTACGGCTGGCGACTTCGTATGCGCTTGCGACCACGCATCTACCGATGTGGTGGCGCTCTTGGAGCGAGGGAAGATTGCTTAGTTGCAGTCTTCAGACCGGCAATGTGCACGACACGGTATCGGCCTTCACGTCGGGGGCGGCGGATTTTCTGATCTGCTTCCATCAGGTTGCCCAGCCCTTGCCGCTGGACCCGGCGCGCTACGAGTGCCTGACGCTAGGCAGGGAGCTCATACGCCCGTACGCGGCGCGCGCGCTGATCGAACGCACCGGTCTGGATCTGCCCGGCACCGCGGCCAAACCCGTGCCCTTGTTGATGTATTCCGCCAATGTGTACTTCGCCCGCCTGATTGACGCCGCGATAGAGGCAGCGGAGCAACCGCTGCACGGCGTGCGCGTCTTTGAGGCCGAGATGTCGGACGTGCTGGGCGACATGGCAGCCGAGGAGCTGGGCGTCGCGTGGTTGGCGGATAGCGCGCTGCAACGCTTGGCATCGGCGGACCTGGCGCCCTTGGCCAACCGTGATTGGGACATCGAGGTGTCCATTCTGGCGTTCAGGGATCGCACCGACGCGCGGGCGTCGGTGGAGGCGCTGTGGGAACGGATGCGCGCCGGTGCTCAGCCGGCGTAGCCTTCAAGGACGTTCGCCACATTGATGCCGACGTCCGCCACGGCATAGCCGCCTTCCATCGTGAAGACCGCCGGCAGGCCCAGGCTTGCCAGCAGGCGGCCAACCTGCAAATAGTCAGCACTTTTGAGCTTGAACTTGGAGATCGGGTCGCCTTCGTAGGTGTCCACGCCCAGCGCGATCACGAGCGCATCGGCCTTGAATGCCCGAATGGCGGCCAGGCCTTGTTCCAGCGCATCGGTCCATGCCGCAAAGCCGGTGCCGGCCGCCAGCGGCAGGTTCAGGTTGGCGCCTTCGCCCGCGCCCTGGCCGCGCTCATCGGCATAGCCCAGGAAGAACGGGTATTCGGTGGTCGGGTCGCCGTGAACGGATACCGTCAGCACGTCGCCGCGTTCGTAGAAGATGCTCTGCGTGCCGTTGCCGTGGTGATAGTCCACGTCCAGGATGGCAACGCGGGCGGCGCCGGCCTCGCGCAGTGCCTGCGCGGCCAGCGCGGCGTTGTTCAGAAAGCAGTAGCCGCCGAAGAAGTCGGCGCCAGCGTGATGGCCTGGCGGGCGCGTCAGCGCCATGGCGGCGCGTGGCCCGCCCGATGTCGTGATGGCGCGTGCGGCGTCGATGGCGCAGGCCGCGCCGACGGTCGCGGCTTCCCAGGTTCCGGCTGTGAGCGGGCAGCCGCTATCGAACGAGAACAGGCCGACGCGCGCCGCGAAATTGGTGGGTTCGATATCGTGGCGGAAGCCGCGCACGGGCCAGACCGACGGCAGGATGTCGATGTCGGCGTTGGCGGGGTCCAACGCCACCCAGTCCCGCCAGGCGCTGGCCAGGAAGTCCACGTAGCGGGGCGTGTGCACGCGCTTGATCAGGTCCAGGTCGGCGGCGGACGGGGCGAGCAGATCGCCAATGCGGCGTTGGCGCAGCGCGTCCAGCACATATTCCAGTCGGGCCGGCGTTTCGTGGCAAGGCACCAGCTTGCCGCGGAACATTTCCTGGCGGCCAGCATGTTTGTCATGGACGGGATTGTGGAAGATCTGCACGGCGGCGATGTCCTGGGATGGGGCGAACGAAAGCGCAACTATAGCGGCCGGAAGGCATACCACGCCATCGCCGGCAGTTCGCGGAAAACGGAGTAGATATCACGCAGTTCAAAGAAGCGCGGGTAGCCGCCGCTGACGTCCACGATGCCGTGGCGCCGCAACGCCAGCAGGGTACGCGGCACATGGAAATACTGGGTGACGGCCATCGCGCTGACGTAGCCGTGTTCGCGCATGTAGGCACTGGCGTGGCGGGCCGTGGCCCAGCTGTCCACGCCCGCGCTATCGGTCACGATGCGTTCGGCCGGTACGCCACGCTTGACCAGATAGTCGCGCATGACGGCCGCTTCGTCGGCGCCGGCCGGGTCCACGCCGCCACTGACGAACACGATCCGGCATTGCGTCGCCGCGTAGCAGTCATAGGCGCGGTCCAGGCGGGCGGCAAGCCGGCGCGAGGGTTGGCCGTCCGGTTGCACGGTATTGCCCAGCACCACCGCCACGTCGGCGCTGTGCGCGCGCGTGAGCAGACCGGTTGCGGCCAGCGCGGCGGCGGCCAGCACCACCAGCACGATCAAGATGGCCAGGCATCGTGCCAAGCGGTGTCCAAGGGGGCGGGAAGCGGCGGACATGGCGTGAAAGATTGTGTTGTAGGGATGGGAGGCATTCTGCACTACTTGCGGTAGTAGTTTGTGGTAATGAGAATCATGATTGATAATGCGGGCCTCTCCCTACCGCCGAACCGCCGTCGTCCATGTCTCGCCATCCACCTTCCGACAAAGGCTGGCTCGCCCATTACTGCGAGCTGATCGGGGCGTGGACGCGCCGAGGCGGCAGCCGCCACGATGCTGAGGACGCCGCGCATGACGTGGTGGCGAATATGTTGCGCAACGGCGATGCGACGGTGCTGGATCCCAAAGCCTATCTCTACGGCGCCAGTCAGAATCGGCTGAACGGCGAGATCCGGCGCCAGGCTCGGCGCGATCAGGTCAGCCTGGACGAACTGCCTGATGCGGAGCATCCGGTACAGTCCGATCCGGAGTCTTCGATCCGCGCGGCGCAATTGGCCGATGCGCTGAAGGCGGCGCTGACCGAGCTGCCAGTGAAATGCCAGCAGGTCTTTTTATGGAACAAGTTGGAGGGCTATACGCAGGCCGAAATCGCGCAGAAACTCGGCCTGACGCAAAGCACCGTGGAAAAGCACATGAGACGCGCGCTGGCGCATATCCATGACCGGTTGCAAGATCATGCCCCGCATTGATCCTCGGCCCGATTCGCCCCGAGACCAGGCTGTGTACTGGTTCTCGCGCTTGCGCCTGGGCACGCTGGATGCCAACGCGTGTCAGGAGCGCGACGCCTGGCTGGCAGCCGACCCCGAGCATCAACGCCAATACGATTCCGTGGAATCGTCCTGGCGGGTGGCGGATACGGTGCCGCCAGCGCAGTTGCGCGATCTGCTGGCGCAAACCGCGCTCGTCGCCGAGGTGGGGCCCGCGCGCACGGGACGCCGCCGGTTCGCATTGGGATTGACCGCCGCCTGTGCGTTGACGGTAGCCGCAGGCGTGATCGGTCCCCGCGTGTGGGAGCGCGGTGCGGACTACGCGCAGACGCTGACCACCGCGAGGGGGGAACGCAGCCGTATCGTGTTGCCCGACGGCTCCTTGCTGGAACTGAATACGGATACGCAGGCTACGGTCGCCCTGTACCCGGACAGGCGCGAAGTGTTGCTGCTTGCCGGGGAGATCCTTTTCACGGTCAGCCCGGACGCCGCCCGCCCGTTCATTGTCCAGGCGGGCCAGGCGCAGGTGCGCGTGACCGGTACCCGATTCAACGTGCGCCGCCATGGCGATGCCGTGGCGCTGGCGGTGGAAGAGGGCAGCGTAGCCTTCTCGGCCGGTTCGTGGTGGAACCGGACGACACGCAATCTGACAGCAGGTTATGTGCTGCGGCATGCGCCGGGCGAGGCCGTGGAGACTCCGCATCAGGAAAACGTGGCGGCGATCACCGCCTGGCAACGCGGCCGGCTGGTATTTCGCGACACGCCGTTGTCTCAGGTGGTGAGCGAACTGAACCGCTATTTGCGCGACCCGCTGCGGATCGACGACAAGCGCTTGTCGCAACTGCGCGTGGCGGGGACCTTGCCCATCGACGAACCGGAGGCCGTGTTGGCTGTGCTGCCGCAGATCGCGCCGGTGATCGTGATGTACCCGGCAGACGGTGGCAGGGTGCTGGCGCCGCGCTGAATTATTTTGTTTCAAATATCATAGCGAGAATCATTCCGGAATTTTGCCGGTCGTGGCGTCTATCCCTAGACGGGGTGTGTTCACGTAAGTCGATCTCGACCCTGGAAGCAACCTTTGGCCAAGGGTGTCGGGCGCAAATCGCGCGGGCAGTTGTACTGGAATTTTTCTCTCATCATGGACAAGCAAGTGAATTCGCGCGCCTCGGCTGCGCGCAAGGGCGTATGGAACGGCGGGGGTGCCCGCTGGCATGCGCTCGCAGTCACCTTGGTGCTGGCCTGCACGGCGCCGGCCATCACCATGGCGCAGACCGCGTCGATGCAGATCAGCATTACCGCGCAGCCCTTGGGCGATGCACTGATCCAACTGGGCGAGCAAGCGGAACTGGTGATCTTCTATTTGCCGGAAACGGTGCGCGGGCGCAATGCACCTGCGGTGATGGGGCGTCTCACGCCGGATGACGCGCTGCGTTCGTTGTTGGCCGGGTCCGGCATTGCCTTCAAGCGCGACGGGCGCAATGTGTCGCTGAGCTTGCCTTCGTCTGCTGGCGCCACGGAGTTGGAGCCCGTGACGGTGCGCGGCGTGGCTGTCGGCACGGCCGACAGTTATGTCGCGCTGCGCAGCGCCAGCGGCAAGCTGGATGTGCCGCTGATCGAAACGCCACGTTCGGTGTCGATCGTGACGCAGGAGCAGATCAAGATGCAGGCGCCAAGAAGCCTGGAGGCTGCGCTGTCCTACACGCCGGGCGTGCAGACTGAAGTGTCGGGCTCAAGCGACGTGCGCATGGTTGGCGCAGTGATCCGTGGTTTCAGCGATGGCAGCGCCTATTACAAGGACGGCTTGAAGCAGTTGTCCGCCGGCACATATGGGTCGTGGAACGACAACCTGGAAGACCTGGACAGTATCGAAGTGCTGAAGGGGCCTGCGTCGGTGTTGTTCGGACAGGGACGCCCGGGCGGCGTGATCAACGTGGTGTCCAAGCGTCCCACGGCGGACCATGTCAATAGCGTGGGCGTCAGCTATGGCACGTACAACCGCCGCCAGCTGACGGCCGATCTGGGCGGCGCGTTCGATGCGAACGACAAGGTGCTGTATCGGCTGAACGTGACGGGCCGCAAGGCCGACGGGCGCACCGACGGGTCGCGTGACGATCGCATTTCCGTTTCACCGACAGTGCTGTGGAATCTGAGCAATCAGACTCGCCTGACGGTGCTGGGAACCTACTCCAAGGAGCGCGGCACCCCCAAGAGCTGGTGGCCGAACTTGTTCACGTATTCGGAGATCGAAGACCTTCCGATGCATCGCACGGCTGGTGATCCCGATTTCGACCGTTTCGATCGGAACACGAAGTCGATCGGCTATGCCTTCGAGCATGACACCGGCAACGGCTGGCGTTTGCGCCAGAATCTTCGCTATTCGGAAATCGACATCGACTACCGGCATATCTATGCCATGGCGCTGCTGGACGATAAACGCACTGTCACGCGAGGCAGCCTTGCCCAGCGCACCCACGGCCAGACGCTGGCGGTGGATAGCCGCGCGTCCAAGGACTTGGTCTGGGCAGGCGTGCAGCATACGTTTTCGGTGGGCGTGGACTACACGCGCTATCAGGAAGACACGGGCATGGGCTATGGCTGGGACGTGCCCAATCTGGATATCTACGCGCCGGTCTATGGGCAGCATATTGATGTGCCGGAGATGGACCAATCACAAAGCAATCTGAAGCAGACTGGCATCTATACGCTGAATCAGCTGAAATGGAATCGTTGGGTCGCCAATGTCAGCTTGCGCCGCGATTTCGCAACGACCCGGCAGAGCAGCACGGCGCAGCCTCAGATCAAGGATTCCGCGACAACCGGAAGCGCGGGGTTGTTGTACTTGTTCGATAGCGGGTTTGCCCCCTATGTCAGCTACTCCACCGCGTTTGACCCGATCACCGGCATGCAGTCTGATGGCAGTGCGTTCAAACCGCGCGAAGGCAAGCAATATGAAGCCGGGCTGAAGTATCAGCCGCCCGGCACCGATGCCCTGTTCACGGCGGCGGTCTTCGATATTCGCCAGACCAACGTCACGACGCAGGATCCGGATCATCCAGGTTTCAGCGTGCAGACGGGCGAAGTGCGTTCAACGGGACTGGAACTGGAAGCCAAGTTCCCATTGACCCGTGAGTTGCGCGTGATGGCGGGGTATGCCTATGTGGATCCTCGCACGACGAAAAGCAACCGGCCGGGCGAGGTTGGCCGCCAGACGTCGCAGACCGCGCGCCAGACCGCCAGTTTGTGGCTGGACTATCGTCCTCGGCAAATCCAGGGCCTGTCGCTGGGCGGCGGTGTGCGCTATCGCGGCGAGGCGCCGCTGAACACCGCGGCTGACGGCTCCACGCCCTACAACTCCGCCTTCACGCTGGCGGATATGGCCATCGCTTACGAGACGCCCCGTTACCGCATTGCGTTGAACATCAACAACGTGTTCGACAAGCGCTACTACACGTATACGTTCCGCGGCATGGAGCGCGAAACGATGCTGAGCTTGAACTATTACTGGTGAAGCCTAGTCGTCCCTAGCGGCTCGCTTCGGGAACGGAAAGTCGAATCGGACTTCGTTCGAGTAGACCGGCCGGGCAAGGCCGGCCGGGTCGGTCACGACGACCGCTGCCCGGTACTTGCCAGGCGCCAGGTCGGGTACCAGCCGCACGTAGCCGTAGCCATTGTCGTTGACCATGTAGGCGAAGGTGCCGTCTTCGTCCTTGCGCCAGACGATCGGGTCGTCCGCCCAGCCGACCACGGAATCCTTGCCGGGCGTGTCGGGCGGGCTCAGGGTGACGGCATCACGCGCGTACAGCGGATGGGTGATGCGATCGCCGCGGGCGTTGATCAGCAGCAGCCAGATGCGGGGAGAGGCCAGGGTGACGGCTTCCGTGCCCCGATTGTCCAGCCGCACGGTGTAGCGGCCGCCCGATTCGTCGTCCCAATCACCCAGGTAGTTGAATAGCGTCAGATCCAGCCCGTCCGCTGACGGGGGGCTGGCTTGGTACTGATATTTGTCCACACGCAGATCGCTGTAACGCACCCACTTGATCACGTCGCCGCCGGCCGTCTTGCTGGCGTATCGGACTTGCAGCCAGCCGTGCGGGCGCAGCGCGATGACGGCAAGCGCTTCGCCTTCGGCGGCAGTCATGGACGGGGGGCTGTTGACGTCGGGGGCGTCGTATAAATCCAGCTTGCTGACGGGCACGGTGCCGCTGTCCAGCGGAGAGCCGTCGCCGTTGATGTCGATGCGGTCGATCGTGCCGTCTTCGCGGAAGTGGTAGGTCAGTTCGGCCGGTTCGTTTTCCAGGCCGAACAGCGCTTGCGTTGACCACGTGGTTGCACGGACGGTGCCGTCGGCGCGCAGGACATATTCCTCGGCGCCGTTGCTGGCGGCGCCGAAGCGGCACCCCACGCTGATGGCGGCGTGCTTTGGGGCGATGACCGGATTGACGAACTGGTGGCAGGGGCTGTCCTGGCCAGGATGCTGGATTTCCTGGAACGTGCCGTCCTTGGGCCGATACAGGAACAAACGCGCGAATATCTGCGAACTGCCGCCGCTTTGGCCCAGGATCAGGTCAAGGTAGCCGTCGTGGTCGATATCCACCGATTCGACTTGGTCGATCGCGTCGTCATCGAAGGCGCCCAGCCGTTGCACGGGGCCGTTGCCCACGCGCACCGTGACGTGCTGCTCCGGGCCGTCGCTGATGCTGACGACCGCTGGCAGGCCGTCCCTGATGGGGTAGGCAATGTCGCGCGCCTGGGCAGTCTGTCCCAGCGCGGCCAATGCGGCCGCAAGCAGAATTCCTTTGAACACCCGCGTCCTCGCATTGAATTTGTGGGGGCAACTATATCGCAGTGTGCTGCGGGTAAACGATCAGTGCGTGACGCCGGGCCGTGCTTCATCCTGGGTAGGGTAAATTGACTGCTGTGTTGGCGCGGCCCTTCGTTATCCATGAACTTTCCCTTTCCCATCCGCCAGGAATGTCCCCCCGGCGCCTGTAGTTGCGACCGGGACCGGCTGCTGGCCGATCCCGTCGCGGACGTGCGCATCCTGAAGCTGACGAAGGAAGAGGAAAGGCGCCTGGTCGCGCGGCTGGAGAACATCACCAGCCTGGATGACCTGCGGGCCATGCAGGGACGTATCGAGGCGCAACTGGGCATCGTGATCCGCATCACGCCCAGCGACAACGAAGTGCGTACCTCGCGCGGTATCGCGATCCAGCTGGAGGATGCGCCGGGCCTGTGCCGCAAGACGCGCTCCGCGCTGCCTGCCGCCATTCGTCGGGGCTTCGACAACAAGCCAGAGATCGTCTATGCGCTCTTGAACGAGCGCGACCTGCTGAGCGGCACTTGATCAGGATTTCTTGCCGGGTTCCCGGCAGGGCGCCAGCGGCACGACGGCGGATGGCGTGCGGCCGGCTTCCGGCCGGGTGGCGGGTTTCTTGCCGCTGCGCACTGGGTAGGACAGCAGCACGGCGCTGCCGGCTTCCAGCTTGAGCGAGGTGGCCGAGCCGTAGGCCACGGTCCAGCCGCGCACCGCCAGTGGCGCCAGCGTGTATTGCAGGGCCGAACCGGGCGAGACGTGCGCGACCTTGCCCGCGAACAGCTCGTGCTGAGGCGTTTCCGTTCCATGGGCGGTGGTGTAGGTCACGATGCTATCCAGCGCGGCCGATTCCTCATGGCGAGCCAGGATGGCGGTTTTGTATTTGCCGGGGGGAATGTCCGCCAGGCTGACGGTCAGGCGGTCGGTTGCCTGGCCGCCCGCGTCCAGGCGTACGCCGGTGACATCGACGCGCGTCAAGGGCTCTGCGCCCGTATTGCGCACGCGCACGCTGTATTGCCCCGAGGTGCCCGTCACCGTGCAGACTTCCACGCCGGAGGGGCTGGGAGCCGCTTGCGCGGGCGCCATGGCGCCTGTGGATAGCAGGGTTGCCAAGGACAAGGTCAGGGCTGGAACAGATCGGGGGGCCACGGCACGCTCCTGGTGGGAGGCAGCGTGCCGGGTGGCGCGATGCCCGCCTTATTACACCACTTGGCGGCCCGGCGCTTCGGCGGCCTGCTGACGTTTGCCCGCCAGCCAGCTCAAGACCAGCGCCAGGACCAGCAGGCCAACGATGATGAAGGCCCAGACGATCCAGCCCAGCACCGAAATCAGCGTGCCCAGGCTACCGGCCACGGGCAGGATCTGGTTCAGCCCCTGAGCGGCCCACACCAGGCCGCCTTGCAGGGATTGCAGCCAGGCCGGATCGACCCAGCCGGCAGCCCAGGCGGGCGCGACCCATTGGGACGTATCCAGCGCGGCGCCCGGCACCTGTGCCGTGGCGATGGTTGCCAGAACCCAGTCGGTCAGTTGCAAGGTCAGCGCCACCAGCCCGGTCCAGAGTGCGGCAAGCACGGCAAAAGCGAGCCAGATGAATTTTTTCATTGCAGTGGTACTCCGATTTCAAAAGAGGGTCCACGATAAAGCAGATTCTATTTCTGAAAAACCAGAGTGGTTGTGACAAACATTAAGAAAAAACCGAAGTCTTGGCATGTGCCAGCACCGCCTGGACCAGCGGATGGTGTTGGCCGCGGCGGTTGCGGATGGCGTGGATTTCCTCGTGCACGTCATCGCATCGGGCCAGGGGGCGCAAACCGCGCAGCAAGCCGATGTCGTCCCCACCCAGCCGGCTGAGCGGAAAGACGCCCAGGCCCCGGGCGGCAAACACCGACATCAGCGCGCTGTCCTCGAACTCGCCCACGACGTTCGGAAACACGCCTTGTTCGCTGAACCAGCGGTCCAGCGTCTGGCGCAGCACGGAGTGCCCCGTGGGCAGCAATACGGGCAGGCGCTCCAGACAACGGGGAAAGTCCAGCGTATCGGACTTGCGCACCAGCCGCGCCGGGCCGTACCAGTCCACGGGCGAGGACACCAGACGGTCGCTGGTGAGCCGCAGGTTGGGGTTGGCGGGTGCGCCCTGGCCGGCCAGCACCAGGTCCAGGTGGTGCTGGGCCAGTTCACCCAGCAGTTCCTCAACCTCGCCTTCGTGGCAGGTCAGGCGCAGGTCGGGGGTGTCCAGCACGGGGCCGAGCAAGGCGTGCGCCGCCAGCTTGGAAATGCCGTCCGACAAACCCACGGACAGCCGGATGACGGGCTTGGTGGCTGCCGCGCGCACTTCTTGCGGCAGCACATGGCCGATCTGGAAGATCTCTTCGGCCCGGGCGAAAGCGGCCTTGCCGGCGTCGGTCAACGCCACGCCCCGGCCGGCGGGCTTGAGCAGTTGGTGGCCCAGATTCTTTTCCAATTCACGCACTTGGGCGCTGATGGTCTGAATGGCCATGTCCAGCCGTTCGGCGGCACGTGAAAAGCCGCCTTCCTTGGCGACCATCCAGAAATAGTACAGATGGCGATAGTTCAGCATCATTGCGCTCACTTCGGTTTTTTCGAACCTTAACTCACTTTCAGGCTGATTTCTCCATTTTGCCAAGATCTGGATCATGAGTGCCTTCGAACACAGCGGGGCATTCATGGACACCTTAATCACCTTCTTCATGGCCGATTTTCTGGGGACACCGACCTGGAGTTGGCTGCTATTCATCGGCATCGTCGTCAGCTTGCTGGTCTTCGACCTGGGCGTGCTGCACAAGGAAGACCGCGAGATCGGCGTGCGTGAAAGCCTGTTGCTGTCCGCGGGTTACATCAGCGCGGCCTTGCTGTTTGGCGCCTGGGTCTGGTGGCAACTGGGTGCGGCCAGCGGCATGGCGTACTACACCGGCTTCATGATCGAAAAGTCGCTGTCGATGGACAACGTTTTCGTGATCGCGCTGATTTTCAGTTTCTTCGCGATACCGCGCCAATATCAACACCGTGTGCTGTTCTGGGGCATTCTGGGCGTGATCGTGCTGCGCGCCATCATGATCGGCCTGGGCGCCGCATTGGTCAGTAATTTTGGCTGGCTGCTGTATCTGTTCGGCGCGTTCCTGGTGTTCACGGGCATCAAGATGTGGATGATTGCGGATCAGACGCCGGACATCGCGACCAACCCGATCCTGAAGTTCCTGAAGCGTCACATGCGTGTGACGGAAGGGTTGCGCGGCAATGCTTTCGTCGTGACCGAGACGGATCCGGCCACGTCGAAGAAGGTGCGTTTCGCGACGCCGCTGTTGTTGGCGTTGGTGCTGATCGAGTTTGTTGACCTGGTGTTCGCGGTGGATTCCGTGCCGGCCATTTTCGCCATCACGACGGATCCGTTCATCGTCTACACCAGCAACATTTTCGCGATCCTGGGCCTGCGTGCGCTGTACTTCGCGCTGGCGGCGATGATCCACCGTTTCCACTACCTGAAGTACGCGCTGGCGCTGGTCCTGGTGTTCATCGGCACGAAGATCTTCCTGGTCGGCTTCATCGGCAAGGTGCCCGCGGCGCTGTCGCTGGGCGTGACGTTCAGCCTGATTCTGGGTGGCGTGCTGTTCTCGCTGTGGAAAACCCGCTCGGCTGAATTGAAGGCGCAGTAAATGCGGAAGGCCCCCATAAAAGGCCATCGCTTCAGTGGAAAACCCGCCGGCTTGTCCGGCGGGCTTTTTTACGCTGGTTGCCATATCGTATGAATATGATTGAGTGATTATCTCTATATTTGAAATATGGAATCGGCAAGCGTAGAGTCCAACCGTACGCAGACATCAGGCAAGGAGCCGTCATGAGCAACAACAGTTGGTCCGCCAAGCAGTATTCCGCTTTTGAAAACGAACGCACCCGTCCGGTGCGCGATCTGGTTGCCGCCTTGCCCAATCAGACCGTCGGCCTGGCCGTTGACCTGGGCTGCGGTCCCGGCAATTCCACCGAGGTGCTGGCCGGCCGGTACCCCGATGCAGCCGTCACCGGGATGGACAGTTCGGAAGACATGGTCCTGGCTGCCCGCAAGCGCTTGCCGTCGCTGCAATTCGATCTGGCCGACATCGCCACCTGGAATCCGCCGCAGCAATACGACGTGATCCTGGCGAATGCCGCCTTGCAGTGGGTGCCGGACCACGCCACGCTGTATCCCCGCCTGGTCGGCAAGCTGGCTCCGGGCGGCAGCCTGGCGGTCCAAACGCCCGACAACATGGAAGAACCCGCCCATCGCCTGGCGCGGCAGGTGGCGGGTGAAGCGCCCTGGGCGGCAAAGACGGGCGGGGTGAAGCATCCGCCGCGGCACAGCGCTGCGTGGTATTACGAACTGCTGAAGCCGCATTGCGGCGTGCTGGATGTGTGGCGCACGACGTATCACCATCCGTTGGCGGGGGCCGCCGCCGTGGTCGAATGGTTCAAGGGCACGGCGCTACGGCCTTATCTGGACAAGCTGGACGCCGCCGAGCAGGCGAGCTTTCTGGCGCGCTACCAGGCGCTGATCGCGGAAGCCTATCCCGCGTTGGCCGACGGCACCGTGCTGTTGCCGTTCCCGCGCTTGTTCATCGTGGCGGGGCCGAAGCAGGCCTAGGCCTGGGTCTTTGGCGGATTGGCGGGCGGGGCGGCCTGGTTGTGTGATAATGCGAACCATTAATAATTAGCCTGTGCCTTGCGCACGCCCCGACCGAGCCGTCCCGTGCTTGAACGTTATTACCAAGAGCTGATCGGCTTTTTCACGCGCGCCTTGCGCTGCCGCCACAATGCGTCGGATGTGGTTCAGGAAAGCTACGCCCGTGTGCTGGGCATGGAGCTTCGGGCGGGAATGCTCGCAGAGCCGAGGGCGTTGCTATATCGGGTGGGCAAGAACCTGATCATCGACGAGGCGCGTCGCAAGCGCGCTGAACAAGCCATGCTGGACACCCTGGCCGTGGTGTCGCCCGCGATGGCGCCCGGCACGGATCGCGTCGTCAGCGCCCAGCAGGAAGCGGAGCGCTTGCTGGCGCGTCTGGCCGTCATGCCCAGGAAGCGTCGCGACGTCTTTTTGATGGTCCGTGTCTATGGTCATACCCATGCCGAAACCGCCCAGCATCTGGGCCTGAGCATCGCGGCAGTGGAAAAGCACGTGGTGCGCGCGGTGCTCGATTGCGCCGCATGGCAGGACGGGGGGCGTCGTGCCGCATCCTGACCGCTTGCACGAACCCACGCCCGTGATGATTGAACGGGCACTGACTTATCTCACCCGCATGACGGGGGGCGACGCCGCCACGGCGGACAAGGCGCGCGCGCACGTGGCCGTCTGGTTGGCGCAGGACGCGCGGCATCGGGCCGCCTGGACTCGCGCCGAGCGGCTTTGGGCTGCCGATGGCGCCGTCAACGACGCGCTGCGGGCGTTTCTACCCAAGCCGCAAGCGGCATTGCCACACCGGCGGGCCATGTTGCGCGCCTTTGCCGGCGGCGGGATGGCATTGGGGCTGGGGGCGCTGCTGCGTTGGCAAGACCCGCAACCGCTATACCGCTTGGGCATCCAGACCGCCCGGCGCGAAGTCCGTTCGCTGGGGTTGCCGGATGGCACGGTCGTCGAGGTGGATGCGGGCACACGAGCGCGCGTTGCCTATTACCGCGACACGCGCGAACTCTATCTGTCGCAAGGGCAGGTGTATCTGGACGTGCGCGCCGAACCCGGGCGGCCGTTCGTGGCGCGCACTCCCTGGGGAACGGTCAAGGTAGTGGGCACGGCGTTCAGCGTCAGCGCCCGGGCTGGCGTCATGCACGTACAGGTTGAACGCGGGCTGGTGCGCGTTTGGGGGCAGGACGGCTCCGGGGACGGCGTGTTGTTGCGGCCGGGCCAGCTGGTGCGTACCACCCCGGCCGGCCTGGAGCCCGTGCGCGATGTGCCTGCCGGAACGCACGAGGCGTGGCGGCGGGGCTGGTTGGTGTTTGACGCCACGCCGCTGGCCGAGGCGGTAGCCCAGTGGAACGCATGGAGCGACGAGCCGATCATGTTGGCTCCCGCGCCGGCGCTGCTTGCAATGCGCGTGACGGGCAGCTTTCCCGCGCGCGAACCCGGCCGCTTCCTGGCGGCGCTGCCCAACGTGTTGCCCGTGTCCGTCACCGCGCTGGCGGAGGGCGGCACGCGGATTGATCGCGTCGTCCGAAAATAATTGTCCGGTGTCGTGCCGCTCGTTCGTTTTCATGGTCAGAACCCTCCCTAGGATTGACCATGAGCAAACGCAATACCCGCAGTGCGCAGCGGCGCGCAACGCGCCATTCCCTTATTCGCGGCCTGTTCGCGGCGGCCATCAGCGCCGCCAGCGTAGCCGCCGCTGCTCAAGGCGCGGCGGTGGACGTGAGTCTGCCCGCCGGGCCCTTGCCACAATCCCTGAACACGCTGGCCCTGCAATCCGGCACGCCCATTCTGGTGGACGCGAGCGTGGTGGCGGGCAAGTCCGCGGGGCCGGTGTCTGGCCGCATGACCGTCATGCAGGCCGTTCAGGCTCTGCTGTCGGGCACCCGCCTGAAGGCGCAAGAACAGAATGGCGCGATCGTCGTGCGGCCCGCCGCCGACGAGGCGGCGACGCTGGAGACGGTGACCGTCACGGGAAACGGACTGGGCGAAAATGCGTGGGGACCGGTGGCGGGGCTGGTGGCCTCGCGCAGCGCGACCGGCACCAAGACCGACACGTCGATTCTTGAGAACCCGCAATCCGTCAGCGTCGTGACGCGCAAGGAAATGGAAGCCCGCAACGTGCAGACGGTTACCGAGGCGATCCAATACACGCCGGGCGTGTCGGTGGATCAGCTGGGCATGGACAATCAGATTGAATGGATCTCGCTGCGCGGATTCAGTTCACCGTCGTCTTATCTGGACGGGTTGCGCCTCGGAGCCATTTGGCAAAGCGAACCCTTTGGCCTGGAGCGCGTGGAAGTCCTGCGTGGCCCGGCATCGGTGTTGTACGGGGAGAGCGGGCCTGGAGGCTTGACCGGCATGGTCAGCAAGCGGCCTGCCGCCGAACGGGCGGGCGAAGTGCAATTGCAGGCAGGCAACCAGGACCGTTTCCAAGGCGCGATCGACCTGACGGGTCCCATTGGCGAAACGGACGAATGGCTGTATCGCGTCATCGCCTTGCAGCGCGACAGCAATACCGCCGTGGACTATGTGAAGAACGACCGCGTGTTCGTGGCGCCTTCGCTGACCTGGCAGCCCAGCGCGGCGACACGCCTGACGTTGCTGACGCAGTATCAGCACGACAAGATCGGCTTCCTGCCGCAGTATCTGCCCGCCGATGGCACCTTGCGCGACAACCCGAACGGCAGCGTGCCGCGCAACCGCTATGTGGGCGAGCCGGATCGCGAACACTATCTGCGTGACCAGACCGCGGTGGGCTATAGCCTGGAGCACACGTTCAACGACACGTTCTCGTTGCAGCAGAACGCCCGCTATGCGCGCGTGCACCAGGAGTTCGATACGGTCACCGGCAACGGCCTGCTGGCCGATCGCCGCACCTTGCGCCGCCGCTTGTTCGACGCGGACCAGACGTCCTACGACATCAACGTCGATACGACGCTGACCTCGCGCTTTTCCACGGGACCGTTGACGCACACGCTGCTGACCGGCGTGGAATATGCGCGGCAACGTTATGACAGCCTGAACTGGATCTGCGGCACGGCCGAATGCGCGCCGCCCATTGATCTGTTCAACCCGGTCTACGGGCAGACGATCCAGCGTCCTGAGCTGCCTGTCACCGATGCGTTGCAGCACCAGGAACGTTTCGGGGTCTATGCACAGGACCAGATCCGGCTGGGCCGCTGGGCGTATACGCTGGGCGGAAGATGGGATCGCGTTCGTCAAAGCATGATGGATCGCCTGTCTGACACCAATACGCGCAGTTCCGACCATGCGTTCACGGCGCGGGTGGGGGCGGCGTACCTGTTCGACAGCGGCGTGACGCCTTACGCCAGCTACGCCGAATCGTTCCAGCCCACATCGGGCCTGATCTATCCCAGTTCGCCCGCCAAGCCGACAACCGGCAGGCAGTATGAAGTGGGCGTGAAGTACGAACCGGCCGGCCACAACAGCTTTGTCGGCGTTGCGCTGTTCGACGTGGCGCAACGGAACATGGCCACGACGGATCCGGTGAACCCCGGCTTCATTGTCCAGTCCGCCGAAACCCGGGTGCGCGGCGTGGAGCTGGAAGGCAAGCTGGAACTCAGCCGCCAGCTGAGCGTGCTGGCGTCCTATACCTACACCGACGCCGAGTACAAGCGCAGCAATGACGGCTACGAGGGCAATCAGGTCAGCATCACGCCGCGCCAGCAAGCATCCGCCTGGCTGGACTATGCCTTTACCGATGCCCTGGCGGGCTTGTGGGCGGGGGGCGGCGTGCGATATGTGGGCAAGCGCTACGGCAATGCATCCAACACGATCGAACTGGCCTCCTACACGCTGGTGGATGCCGCGTTGCGCTACGACCTGCGCACGTTCGGCGGCCAATGGCGCAATGCCTCCGTGGCGTTGAACGTGAACAACCTGTTCGACAAGGATTACGTCGGCGTCTGCCTGAGCAACACGCGCTGCTACTTCGGCGCCCCGCGCACGGTCATGGCGACGCTGACGTACCGCTGGTGACCGCCGTTGCCCATGCCGACAATTTTTCGTTCCGCCGCGACGTCAGGGACACGGCGGTCGCGGCCGGTATCGGGCATCGCTGCTAGGTCTGGGCCTGCGCGTCCGATTTGTCCGCGAAGTAGCGGGCGGGCGTCTTGCCCAGCGTCTTCTTGAACATGGTGATGAAGGCGCTGACCGATTCATAGCCCAGGTCTTCGGCGGTGCGTTGCACGGAGACACCCGCGGACAGACGCTGCAAGGCCAGGATGATGTGCAATTGCTGGCGCCATCGGCCAAAGCTCATGCCCACTTCCTGCTGCACCAGCCGGGCCAGCGTGCGCTCGCTCATGGCGACGCGCTTGCCCCATTGCGAGACCGTGCTGCGGTCGGCGGGATCCGCGTTCAGCGCATCCGCGATCTGGCGCAGGCGCGGATGCTGCGAGATCGGCAGATGCAGGTGTTCGGTGGGCATGTGCGTCAGTTGTTCGACCAGCACGTCCGCCAACTGACGGTTGGGGGCGGTCGCGGCGTCTTCCAGGGGCAAGTTGGCCAGGTGCACGAGCAGTTCGCGCACCAGTGGCGTGATTGCCAGCGTGCAGCAATGGGCGGGCAGTCCGGGGACGTCGGCCGGAACGAACAGGAAGCAGACGCGGCCGTTCGCTGTGACGCGGTTACTGTGCGGCACGCCGCCAGGAATCCACACGGCGCACTGTGGCGGCACCATCCACAGCCCTTGCTGCACCGAGCAGGTGACCCCGCCGCGCAGCGCCAGCACCAGTTGCCCCATGTGGTGATGGTGGGTGGGGGACTCGTTGTCCTGGCCGGCCGCATCCACGTGCATGGCAAACGTCCGTTGCTCCGTGGAGTCGGTGTCGAAAGGCAGGGGCGGATCGTGGGGCAGACGCATGGGCGTACGCAGCAAGGGTTTCGGGTAAATACGGATTGGCAGAATTTAGGGATAGTTTGTCATTGTCTCGAAATTCGGTAAAGCAGTGTCTGCGTAAGCTGGCGGCATGACTAGAATTCCCGCTTCCTCCCGTCCCGGTGCGCGTCCGGTGTTGCTCCTTGTGGGCATTCTCTGCATAGCCATGGCGCTGCGTGCGCCGGTGACAGGCGTGGCACCGCTGATCGGCATGATCCGTGAACAGCTGGGTTTGTCCTCGACCGCGGCCGGCATGTTGATTACTTTGCCGCTGCTGGCGTTTGCGGTGGTGTCGCTATTCTCGGCGGGGCTGGCGCGGCGTTTCGGGCTGGAGCGCACGTTGTTCGGTGCGCTGTTGCTGATCACCGTCGGCATCGTTGCACGCACCCAGGGTGCGGCCTGGGGCCTCTATGCAGGCACGGCCATCATCGGCTCGGGCATTGCGATCGGCAATGTGTTGTTGCCCAGCTTGGTCAAGCGCGATTTTCCGCAGCGCGTGGCCGGGCTGACCTCGGCCTATGTGCTGACCATGAGCATCGCGGCGGGCGTGGCCTCCGCCATTGCTATACCGCTGGCCAACCTGTCGCTGGCCAACCTGTCGACGGGCGGCTGGCGGTTTTCAACGCTGTGCCTGCTGGCATTGCCTGTCGTCAGCCTGTTGCTGTGGTTGCCGCAGCTGGCCAATCACACCGCGCCCGCTGCCAGCACCACCCATGCGCCGCATGGCGGCCGCTTGTGGCATTCACCGCTGGCCTGGCAAGTGACCTTGTTTCTGGGGATCAATTCCTTTGTGTTCTATGTGGGCGTGAGCTGGCTGCCCGAGATACTGAGGGATGCGGGCTATTCGGCCGAACAGGCAGGGTCGCTGCACGGGCTGCTTCAGCTGATGTCCGCCGGCCCGGCGCTGTTCCTGGCGCCGGTGGTGCGCCGGCTGAAGGATCAGCGCGGGGCCGCGTTCTGCTCGGCGACGGCCTCGTTGGTGGCATTCCTGGGCCTGGTCATTGCCCCCGGCTGGGCGACCGCCTGGATCGTGCTGCTGGGCTTGGGCACGGGAGGCGGCATCATCCTGGGACTGGCGTTCGTGGGGCTGCGCGCCAGCCACGCGCAGCAGGCGGCGGCGCTGTCTGGCATGGCGCAATGCGTGGGCTATTTGTTCGCGGCGAGCGGCCCGGCGCTGGTGGGGGCGCTGCATGACCGTCTGGGCGGTTGGGGCGTGGCGCTGGGTGTGTGCGCCGCCCTGTGCGTGTTGATGGCGGTGATCGGCCTGTATGCCGGACGTGCGATTCAGATTGGCGGATTTCGCGACCACGCCGTGCGGCCGGCATCGACCGCGCCAGCCACGCGCTGAGCGCCGATCAGTTCATGCGGGGTTGGCGTGGACCTTCCATAGGCGCACCAGCGTGTCGGGCGCATCGGCTTCGGGCACGTCGAAACTGACGGCCGTCTGGTCGTCGCGGTCCATCACCATTTCGATGTGAAAGTAGCGTTGGTCGCCACCGGATTGGCCACATTCCGGCACGGCCAAGGGGGCCGCGCCTTGCAGAGCCTCGCAGACTTCCTCGCGCACGTCGGGGGGGCAAGTTGCCAGATTGATGCTGCGGGGTCGCGCCAGCGCGGGAAGGTAGGCCAGCCCGCCCTCGCGGCTTAAGCGCACCAGCAACACCAGGTCCAACGGCGGCAGTTCGATCATGACAGGACTCCCACGGCGGCCCAGGCCTCTGCAATGGCCTTCCGGACGTTCGCGTGATGGCGCTCGGTGGCCACTGTCAGTGTCAGGGCTGCAAAGGTCTTGAAGTCGGCATCGTGGCGCAGTCGCTTGTCGCACAAGGCGTCATACCAGACTTGCCCCGCGCCTTTCCAGGCAGGTCCGTCCAGCGTGGTGGCCGCCAGGAAGAAGGCACGATTGGGGATGCCGGAATTGATGTGCACGCCACCGTTGTCGCGCGGCGTGTCGGCATAGTCGCGCATGTGCGCGGGTTGCGGGTCCTTGCCCAGCAGCGGGTCATCGTAGGCGCTGCCTGGTTCGGCCATGGAGCGCAGCGCGCGGGCGCTGATCTTTTCGGTGAACAGTCCCGCGCCCACCAGCCAGTCCGCTTGCTTGGCCGTTTGGCCCAGCGCGTACTGCTTGACCAGCACGCCGAAGACATCGCATAGCGATTCGTTCAGCGCGCCGGATTGTCCCTGGTAGAGCAAGCCGGCTTCGGCATCGATGACGCCGTGGGTAAGTTCGTGGCCGATGATGTCCACCGCGATGGTGAAGCGGTTGAAGACCTCGCCGTCGCCATCGCCGAACACCATCTGTGCCCCGTTCCAGAAGGCATTGTCATAGTCTTCACCGTAGTGCACGGTGCCGATCAGCGGCAGGCCGTGGCCATCGATGGAGTGACGCTTGTAGATGTCCCAGAACAGCTTGTAGGTGGCGCCCAGATGCGCATAGGCTTCATCCACTGCCGGGTCGCCGCTGGCTGGCCGGCCTTCGGCCCGCGCCAGCGCGCCGGGTAGCGTAGTGGTGTTGTCGGCATCATGCACGGCCCGTTGCGGCGTGCCGGCGGGAGCGGCTTGGCGGGAAGGGGCCAGCGTGGCGCGCGGCGGCTGCTCCGCCATTTCGCGCAAGCCGCGTTGTTGCTGGTCGATGATCAGGGTCTTCACGGCGGGCATGCTGACGCGGGCGTCGGCATGCTGCGCCAGGCGGTCCAGCACGTAGGGCGGGATCACGCCAATCAGCGGGGCGGATTCGGAAGGACGCGCCATGGTCAGGTCTCCGTCTGTGCGAATGCCCACGGTAGCAGATCACTTCGCGCGGCGGGCGTAACAGTCTGCGGCTTGATGCGAGCAAGCGTGCGTATCCGCCAATCCGCCTGGCGTGGGGCCTGATGCGCGTGCCTCGACAGCGTAGAGGCATTCCGGTATTTTTCGTGCGTTCCAGAACTCGCACAGCCGCTATCCCATGTCGTCTTCCGATTACCGCATCCAGACCCTCAAATTGACCGACACGGATTTGTTGTTGACGTTGGCAAGCGGCCACACGCTGTCCGAACCCATCAAGCGCTACATCCGGCTGGCAGAGGCAACGGCCGCCGAGCGCGAGCAATGGCAACTGGTTGACGACGGCCACGGCGTGGTGTGGCCGGCGCTGCTTGCGCCCTCCGCCGAGGGCATGCTGAACGTGCATGACCTGCTTTGGGACCAACGCTACGAACAGTCATTGGCGGCATTGCAGGCGGCGCAGTGGCGGCTTGAAGACTTGTCGCCAACCGATCAGGATCTGGTCGCGCTATGGCGCATGGAGGCGGACATCAACAATGGCGGCTTCATGCAATTCCTTTGCAATTGGGGCGACCCGACCTGCCAACTGGCGTTGCAGGCGCTGAAGAAGATCGGCGCATCGAACATGCTGGCCGTGCTGTCGCGCATGCGCGGATTGATCGACCGTTTCGAGGACGCACCCGAAGTCATCGCACTGAACGATATCTATGGTGCGATGACGCAGGCGGAGCAACAGGAAATGGAGGAACTGGACCACGCATTCTGGGACTATCCGGACTCACTGTCGCGTCTGGGTTTGCGGCATTACGGGGCTTGAAAAACCGCTTTCGGAATGGCTGGCAACGTTCAGCAATGTCTGGCAACATTGGCGGCGTTTTGAATGAGAATTCCATCCCTTTCACGGGATAGAATCCGATGCTTCATTCCCGGGGGGGGCGCTCGATGAGGTATTTCCTGATCTTGGTTGGGGCGGCGGTGGTCGCCTATTTGCTGGCTCGTGGAATCGCGGCCGTGCTCTCGGATCGTAAACGTTCAAAATCAGAAAGGGATTCCAAGTGAAGCCGACAGACATTCAGATGGTCAAGACGATCGGCGCGGTCAAGCCGCGCAGCATAAAGGTCGCCCTCGGCACCGGTATCCTGTTCTTGTTGATTCTGTTCCTGGCATTCGGCTCTTGGTTCCAGGTGGATCAGGGCGAGCGCGGCGTCGTGCTGCGCAACGGCAAGCTGGTCCGCGTGTCCGAGCCGGGCCTGGATTTCAAAACGCCTTTCATTGATAACGTGATGACGGTGTCCGTGCGCGACCACACCTTCGTGTTCGAGAAGCTGGAAGCCTACAGCTATGACCAGCAGCCCGCGCATCTGCGCGTGTCCGTCACGTACCGCGTGCCGCCCGAGCACGTCGCCGAGCTGTATTCCGAGTACGGCACGATCGCCAACCTGCAAATGCGCGTGCTGGAACGCAAGACGCCTGACGCCGTGAAGAATGTGTTTGGCCAGTACACCGCCGTGCGCGCCATTCAAGAGCGCCAGAAACTGGGCCTGGACGTGAACAACGCCGTGCTCAAGACGATGGAAGGCGCTCCGGTGCAAGTGGTGGGCGTGCAGATCGAAGAGGTCGGTTTTTCGCAGGCCTATGAGCACTCGATCGAGCAACGCATGCTGGCCCAGGTGCAGATCGAGACGACGCGCCAACAGAAGGAAACGGCGATGATCAACGCCGAGATCCAGGTGGTGAAAGCCAAGGCTGAAGCCGATGCGCGCCGTCAGCAGTTCACGGCCGAAGCCGACGGCATCCGCATGCGCGGCGACGCCGAAGCGGCGTCGATCCGTGCCAAGGCCGAGGCGCTGGCTGCCAACACCAATCTGGTCAGCCTGAATGCGGTCGAGAAGTGGGATGGCGTGCTGCCGTCCACGCAGGTGCCGGGCGCGGCCCTGCCGTTCATTGGCATCAAGTAGACGTTGCGGCCCAGGGATGTGCCGGCACGGGCGCTGACGCCTGCCGCCGGCGCGTGAAGTCCATGATGTGCTCGCCCGACAATGCCTTGCTGTAGTACCACCCCTGCACGATGATCTCGGCGGGGGATTCCAGCGTCGTCAGTTGTTGGTCGGTTTCCACGCCTTCCACGATGATTTGCAGGTTCAACGCTTCGCAGAAGCGCAGTAGCCCGCTCATGACCAGGGCCCCACGATCGGAGTCTTGCGCGATGACGAAGCTGCGGTCGATCTTGACGGCATCGATCTGGAATTGGTGCAGGTAGCTCAGCGCGGAATAGCCGGTTCCAAAGTCGTCGATGTACACCCGGGCGCCAATCTCGTGCAAGCGGTCAAACGCGGCGTGCAGGGCCTGGGCGTCTTCCACCAGCGCGTCTTCCGTCAGTTCCACCGAGACCTGTCCGCTGGCCTGCGACAGCACTTTGATCAACTTTTCGAGATAGGCGCTGGACGTCAACGTGCCCGCCGTGACGTTGATCGTCATCGGCAGCACGAAATCATGTTTGCGCCAATGCAGGCATTGCAGCACCGCCTGCCTGGCTACCCACAAGTCCACTTCGCGCATCAGATCGGCCTGCGCAAGCCACCGCAGGAATTCCAGCGGGGCCTGTTGCGTGCCTTCCGGGCCGGTGGCGCGCAGCAGCGCTTCGCAGCCGGTACACAGGCCGCTGCGCAATGACACCTGCGGCTGGAATTCCAAGTAGAAATCGTATTGGCTGATCGCGCGGATGCGCGCGTTCTCGGTCATGCGGCGTGCGCGGTCGGTGTAGGTCTGCACGACGGGATCGTGCGCGTACAACAGGGATTCTTCCTGCAACCGAGGGAAGGTCGTGTCCAGGGACTTGAAATAGACCGTCGCGGTTTCTGCGCGTTGCCGCTCCAGCGCGACGACATAGGGGGCATACAGGCAGGTACCGATCATCACCAGCACGACTTGCAGCACTACTCCGCCCAGGTGGCCGTCGGCGGCGATATAGGCGTTGAACAGCACCGGCGAGGTCAGCGGCAATGCCGTGGCGGCGGATGGCAACCAGCCCAGATACACGACGGCCAACGCGATGGTGACATTGATCACGGGCGCCAGGACGAAGGGAATAAGCAGGCGCGGATTCAGGATCAAGGGCAGCCCGAACAGCAGGATTTCGTTCACGTTCAAGAGCGACACGGGAAGCGCCGCCAGCGCCAGCACGCGCAGGGAATCGCTGCGCGAGAACAGCAGGATGGCGGCCACCAACGATAGCGTCGCACCCGATCCGCCGATGAAGACGAAGGCGCCCAGCAAGGTGCTGTTCAACGCATACATGCCTTCGTAGCCCGCGGTTTGGCTGACGGAATTCAAGACGGCCGCCTGATCCATGACGTTCATGACCGGCGCCATCGCGTGATAGCCGTGTATGCCGAAGAACCACAGCAGGGAATTCAGCCCCGCCATCAGCGCGCCTGACGTGAAAGGGTTGTCCAGCGAGGCCAGGCTCAGCGGGATGTTGAATTGCGCCACGCCAGGAATGCGCAATGCGGCGGATAGCGCCACCACGACCAGGCCCGCGATCAGCAGGCCGGGCACGACCATGTTCAGCGTGTCGCGGACGTTTTCGCTGATCAGCCCGTCAGGCGCCAGCCGCGTCCAGCGGCAGCGATAAAACCACGCCATCAAGGGCACGGTCAGCAATGGCGAGATGATGGCGATGAAGAGCACCAGGGTGGATGCTGCCTGGGGATAAGGCGCCAGCAAGTCCTCGGCGATCACCACGTATGACAGGCACAGGAATGCCGTGGGTAGATGCGGCACGCGGTGGCGGAACGACAGCATGTAGCCGATGGAGGTGCCCACCAGGATCGGCATGATGCCCGCAAGCTTGTCGTGCACACTGGTCAACAGTTCGACGATAGTGGCAGGCAGGCCAAACTGGCGGGCGATGACGGACAAGACCAGGAATAGGGCCGTGACCAGCAGGCAGGGCATGGTCCAGAGCAGGCCTTCGCGTATGGCGCGCAATGCGCTCGCGCTTGCCAACGCGGCCAGCCGATCTTTCGGGTAACGCAGCAAGATCGATTTTGGCATCGCGGTCTGCCCAAGAGTCCGTGCGAACGAATAAGCCCGTGCCCGTGTCTGTAAGAATATTTTTCTACATCCTAGCCCTTGTTTTCCCGGTTTAGCAATCAACATGCCGTCAAATCCTAGGGATTCCCCTCTGTCAAGAATTGCAAAGCGGGCGCAAGGTGACGCTACAGGCATCAAAGGGCGCTATACGATCAAGTGGCAGTTCGCCCGAATCGCGGGGCAGACGCACCGGCCAATAAGCTTCAATAAGGAGGCATGGATGTCTCAGTTGGATTGGACGTCCGGCGATACCGCGCCGGATCGGCAGGGCTATTACGAAACACGGTTCGACACAGGACGCACTGCCATCACGTTGTATAGCGTGTTGGGTTGGATGCCGGTGAAGACGCCCGGCAACATGGTGAGTTGGCGGCCATTGCCGCCCGACGCCGAGAAAGAAGAAGCTGAACGCCACATCCAGGAACTGCGGGCGGCGCAAAGCCATATCCCCATGGATTACTAGCAGGCATGGCCGGGGCTGATCCGGCGCGCGATGGGCAGCAGTTGCGATAATGAGAATTATTTGTAAAATTCGCAACCTTGCCTCATTTACGTTCCGATCGGTCCATGTCCCGCCCTTCCTCGCCCCGCACTGGCTGGCTCGCCTATTACGACGAGCTGGTGGGCGTATGGAGTCGGCGCACCGGTAACCGGCATGATGCGGAGGACGCCGCGCACGACGCCGTCGAGCGCTTGCTGAAAGCGGACGCCAGTGTGGCGCTGAAAGCCCGGGGTTATCTGTTCCAGGTGACCGGGCATCGCCTGATCGATCGCTGGCGCCGGCAGGACCGGGCTGAGCACATTTCGCTGGATGAGTTGGACGAAGCCGATCAGTTGGTGTCCGACGACCCCGACGCGCCGATAAGGGCCTCACGCCTGGCCGATGATCTGGCCAACGTCCTGGCAGAATTGCCCCCCAAGTGCCGCGAGGCCTTCGTGCTGAACCGCATTGAAGGTTGGACGCAGGCCGAGGTGGCGGAGCATATGGGGTTGTCCAAGAATATGATCGAGCGTTACGTGATGCGCGCAATCGAATTTGTGCGCGACCGGCTGCGTGAACACAATCCATGACGATGTCTTCCTATAACGATCGCGATGCTGAGCGCGAACCGGCCACCGCTGCGTGGTGGTTCGCGCGCTGGCACTCGGGCGAGCTGACGCGCCGGGACCGGCGCACGTTTGCCCGGTGGCGGCGCGACCATCCCGAGGCCGCGCGGGAGTTCGACCGCATGCAGCAGTTGGGTTCGGCTGCCGCCGACTTGCCACGCGGCCACGTGGAGTCGCTGCTGGGAGGTCCGGTGCCGGTGCGGCCGGCGGCGCGGACACGCCCGCGGCCGGATGGCTCTTGGTGGCGCGGGCGCCTGGTTCCACTGCGGATCGCCATGGCCTGTGCGGGTGTGGCGGCGGTGGCCGTGGGTGTCTGGTTGAGCTTGCCGGTGGAAGCGCCGTCGTTCACCACGATGGTCAGTACCGAGCGGGGCGAACGGCGCCAAGTCACGCTGCCGGACGGCTCCGTGCTTGAGGTCAATAGCGGCAGCCGGGCAGAGGTCAAGCTGTATGCCGGCCGCCGCGAGGTGGCGCTGGATCGCGGAGAGATCAATTTCACTGTCAGTCCCGATGCCGCGCGTCCGTTCACGGTGCATGCTGGCAGCGGGGTGGTGCGCGTGACGGGCACGGTGTTCGACGTGCGTCGCGATGCCGATCAGGTGGCCGTGCTGGTGGAGTCCGGCACGGTGGAAGTGTCAGGCGGCCATTGGTGGAACCTGGGACATGCCGTGCTGCGGGCGGGGCACGGCATCCGGGTGCCCGGCAGCGGCGCCATCGGCGTGCCCGCGCCTGCCGATGTGCAGACCGCGACCGCATGGCGTGATGGGCGCGTGGTGTTCAGGAACGCGCCGCTGACGGAGGTGGTGCGTGAAATGAACCGCTATCTGGCAACGCCGCTACGGCTGGCGGATGAACAGGCGGGGCGCCTGCGGGTGTCGGCGTCGTTCACGCTGGACCGGCCCGAGGCGCTGGTTGATGCCTTGCCCTCCGTGGCGCCCGTGCGCCTGACGCCGCGTCCCGGTGGCCCTATCGATATCCATGCCGTCGCGAGCGATGGCCGTGCTGTTACAAAATAAACGGGAATGAGATTCAGGTTTATTTTCGGTTGGCGCGTTCTATGAAGGAAGGCCCGAGCGCCGTGCGTCTTTGCCCGGGCCACCCCCTCTCATCGTCGAACCGAAACAGCAGGTAGTCGTGACTCTTTCAGCAGGCAGGTATTCCATCGCGGCAACGCGCCGCGCAGGCGCGGCTCCGTGCTTTGTGCTTTCTTCTCTTGTGCTGGCCGTGGGTTTGGCGATCAGCGCGGCGCCGGGCGCGGCGCGCGCCCAGAGTGCCACGGTGTCGATCGATATCGGGGCGCAGCCACTGGGCGATGCGCTGTTGCAATGGGCGGCGCAGACCAAGGTGCGCGTGTTCTATGCGCCCGATGTGGTGGCCGGGCTGAGTACGCGCGGCTTGCGCGGCAGCCTGCCGCCCGAGGAGGCGTTGCGCGGTCTGCTGCAAGGCACGAGCGTGGCGTACCGCTGGCAAGGCGACAGCATCATCTTGTCGCGCGAAGGCGGCGTGACCAGCCTGGCGCCCGTGACGGTGTTGGGTAGCTCGGACCCGCAGGTGACCGAGGGCACGGGGTCCTACACGACGCCGGCGACATCCGCCGCCACCGGTCTGACCCTGTCGCTGCGCGAGACGCCCCAGTCCGTCAGCGTGGTGACGCGCCAGCGCATCGAAGACCAGAACCTGCGTTCGCTGGACGAGGTGATGGGCAATGTGGTGGGTGTGCAGGTGGTCAGCGAGGATTCGGATCGCACGGACTTCTGGTCGCGCGGCTTCTACATCGACAGCCTGCAATACGACGGCGTGCCGACCACCATCGGTCTGTCGATGTATGGGGAATCCGACAACGATTCCTTCATCTACGATCGCATTGAGGTGGTGCGTGGGGCGACCGGCTTGATGACGGGCGCGGGCAACCCGGGCGCGTCGATCAACCTGGTTCGCAAACATGCCAACAGCAAGACGTTCACGGGCTCGGTGAGCGCGGGTTTTGGTTCATGGAACCAATACCGCGGAACGGTGGACATGTCGACGCCGTTGAATGAGGAAGGCACCGTGCGTGCGCGCATGGTGGCGCTGTACCAGGGCCGGGATTCCTACATTGATCTGTACCACGCCAACAAGCAGGTCTTCTATGGCGTGATCGATGCGGATCTGACGCCTTCCACGCGACTGAGCGTGGGGGCGGACTATCAGGACAAGCGCCCGCGTGGCTCCACCTGGGGTAGCCTGCCCGTGGTGTTTAGCGACGGCACGGCGACGGATTGGCGGCGGTCCAAGACCACGGCAGCCGATTGGACCTACTGGCACACGACCAATCAGACGATGTTCGCCACGCTGTCACATCGTTTTGACAGCGATTGGGAGGTCAAGGCGGACTGGTCGCAGCGCAAGAGCAAGTACGACGCCAAGCTGCTGTACCTGTACGGCGAGCTCGACCGCGAGACGGGCACGGGCCTGCGCCCGCTGCCCGGCTATTGGAATTCCTACGCGCAGCAGACGTCGCTGGATTTGCAGGTGAAGGGGCCGTTCAACTTGCTGGGGCGCAAGCATGAGGTGGTGATGGGCGCGATGCGTAGCCGGTACGGCGAAGACTTCTACCGCTATGGCTTTGACAGCGCGTCGCTGGCCAGCACGGGTAATTTCTATCAATGGGACGGGTCGTTCGCGCAGCCCACGTGGACCACCGCCAGCCTGCGGCCGACGGTGACACACCAGGAAGGGGCCTACGGGGCGATCCGTTGGTCGCTGACGGACAGCCTGACCGCGATCACGGGCGGCCGCTATGCCACGTGGAAATCGAAGTCGGACACGCGCGACCAGAAGGATTCCCAGTTCATCCCCTATGCCGGGGTGATCTATGACGTGAACGACACGTACTCGGCTTACGCCAGCTACACCGACATCTTCCAGCCGCAGGACAACCGCGACCGCAACGGCAACTACCTGGATCCGGTGCAAGGCAAGAACTACGAAATTGGCGTGAAGGGTGAATACCTGGATGGCAGGGTGAATGCGTCCATCGCGCTCTTCAAGGTCAAGCAGAGCAAGGTGGCGGTGCTGGATGGCGATGCGTTGGTGCCAGGCTCGTTCGAGCAGGCCTACACGACCGCCGACGGCGTGACCACCAAGGGCGTCGAACTGGAAGTCAGCGGGCAACTGGCGCCGGGCTGGAACGCCTACGCAGGCGGCACCTACTACACCAGCCGTGATGCGCAAGACGTGTCCGTCAACCCAGAGCGGCCGCGCGCGATGGCCAAGCTGTTCACGACCTACCGGCTGCCGGGAGACTTCAGCAAGCTGACCGTGGGCGGCGGCGTCAACTGGCAGATCTCCACGTACAGCGAAGTCAGCGCGGGCGACGCCACCGTCACCGCCAAGCAGAAGGCCTACGCCATCTACAACCTGATGGCGCGCTATGACTTCAATTCGCGCTTGTCCGCGCAGTTGAACCTGAACAACTTGTTCGACAAGAAGTACTACCTGGGCGGCGTGGGGAACCAGGTTTACTACGGCGAACCCAGAAGCGTGTTCGTGAACCTGACCGCGAAGTTCTAGCGCGTCATGCCTGCTGGCGCGTGGCCGCCAGCACGATTTCGCGGATGCAGACGCCGTCCGGCTGCGCATAGGCGTAGTGGACGGCGTTGGCCACATCTTCCGCGGCCAGCACCTTGCCGCCCATGTCGGCCTTCCAGGCTTCATAGCCCGTCTTGATGCCGTCGTCGGTGGTGTGCCCCAGCAATTCGGTTTCCACCGCGCCCGGGGCAATGGTCACCACGCGCACGTTGTGCGCCGACAGCTCTTCGCGCAGGTTTTCCGATAAGCCATGCACCGCGAATTTGGTGCCGACATACGCCACGTGGTTGGGGAAGGTCTTGCGGCCCGCCACCGAGCTGATGTTGATGATGGTGCCGCGCTTGCGTTCGGCCATGCCGGCCGCCACGGCGTGCACGCCGTTCAGCACTCCCTTGATGTTCACATCCAGCATGCGGTCCCATTCAGAGGGGTCTTGTCGCGTGATGTCGCCCAGCAGCATGACGCCCGCGTTGTTGACGATGGCGTCGGCGGGGCCGAATGCGGCTTCGGCATCATGGATGGCGGCGGCCAGCGCCTGACGGTCAGTCACGTCCACTGAGACCGCCCGCGTGTTGGGCAGGTTCAGCGCCTGCATGCGTTCCAGCCGGCGGGCCACGAGCAACAGCGGATGGCCATGGGATGAGAACAAGCGGGCGGTGGCCAGGCCAATGCCGGAACTTGCGCCGGTGATGATGATGAGGGGCTTCTTCGAGGTGCTCATGCTAAGGCTCCAGGTATTTGTTTTCGATATGTGAATACGATGAAAACCATTCTAGGCCGGGTAAATTCCGCTGAAAAATGGTTTATTCTTTTCGCAGCAATCGGGAAAACTTATGGATAGCCGTCAACTCAAGGCCTTTGTCGCCGTCTTTGAAGAACGCAACATCACCGCTGCGGCACGCCGCTTGCATCTGAGTCAGCCTGCGTTGTCCGGCACGGTAAAGAGCCTGGAAGACTTGTTGGGGACGCAGCTATTCGAGCGCCTGCCGCGCGGCGTGTCCGTGACGGAAGACGCGCGCATCCTGTATCCGCAGGCACGCCGCATTCTGTCGCAGACGGACTCCATGACACGTCAGTTCCGCCAGGGCGTCAACGTGTCGGAAATCGAGATCGGGGTTGAAGCCGACATCGCGGGGCAGGACGTGAACGCATTTGTGCGGTTGGCGCGCGAGGCCGTGCCGTCGCTGGTCGTGCATCTGCTTGAAGGTTGCGTGGGTGACGCGCGGCTGTCGACGGAAGACGAGCGCTGCGAGGACGAACTGTTCCTGACCTTGTCCGTGGACCCCTATGTGTTGGCGCTGCCCGAAGGCAGCGGCGCCGATGCCACGCTGCCCTGGATTGTGTGTCCGGCCCATCCGACGCATCAACGCCTGTTGCCCTACTACGGCGCGGCAGCCAGCACGCCCGCTGCACACGCGGGCTCGCTGCGCCTGGCGCTGGAACTGGCGGCGGCAGGGCTGGGCGCCTGCGTGGCGCCCGAATCCCTGGCGCGGCGCCAGGCGGGCGTGGCCGTCCGGCCCATCGACGGGCTGGAAATGTCGCGCCGCGTGGGCCTGTGCTACGCCGTGCAGACATTGGACAAGCCCGTGCTGGCGACGTTGGTCGAGCAGTTGCGCGGCAGGGCGCCTGCCGCGTAGTCGTTCCCACGCCGCTTTCCCGGTGCAAAGCGGGGGGTCCTTGTCAATGGATGATTCGCATTTATAATTGCGAATCATTTTCATTGTGTATGGACATCTGGCGGTGACGCCGGGGCGCAACGCCATGTCATCCTCTTCATTCGCCCCTCGCACCGAGGTGCAATCCGTCTATCAGGCCCACCACCAATGGTTGCGGGGCGTGTTGCAGCGCAAGCTGGGCAACGCCTCCGACGCGGCCGATGTGGCGCACGACACGTTTGAACGGTTGATTCGCGCCAATGTGCGCGAACCGCTGAGCGAACCGCGCGCCTATCTGCGCACCATCGCCACCCGCTTGCTGATTGGCCGCGCCCGGCGGGCAGCGCTGGAAACGGCCTATGCCGAATCGGTGGCGTTGCAACCGGTGGCGGTGGAGCCGTCGGTCGAGGCGCGCGCACTGATCCTGGAAGCGCTGGAACAGGTTTGCGAATTGCTGGATAGCCTGCCCATGGCCAGCCGCCGGATCTTCCTGATGGCGCAAGTGGATGGCATGTCCTATGCCGACATCGGGCAGCAATTGGGCCTGACGCCCAACGCCGTGCAGAAATCGCTGGCGCGCGCGCTGGTGCATTGCTACAGCGCCGTGTACGGATGAGCCACGGTCTGATGGACAACGCCAAATTGTTGCGGCCCTATGCGCCGGAGGCCGGCCGGATCGATCCCAAGGTCATCCGCCAGGCTGCGGATTGGTGGTCGCGATTGCGCGAGGATGCGACGGATGCTGATCGCGCGCGGTTTGAGCTTTGGCGCCTGGCGCAGCCCGCCCATGAACTCGCCTGGCAACGGATGAGCGCGCTGACCCGTGACGTGGCCCTGGGAGTGTCCGAGGCGGGCAGCGAGGTCGCCGCCCGCACCTTGCGGCAGGCGCCGGTGATCCAGTCGCGCCGCAACGCGATCCGCTGGATGGTGTCGGCGGCCGGCTTGGGCCTGGGCGCGTGGGCGGTGGGCGAACGCGGCACGATCCGCCGCCTGACGGCGGACCTGCGTACCGGCACCGGTGAACGGCGCGCAATGACCTTGCCGGATGGCACGCGGCTGGAACTGAACACCGCCAGCGCGGTGGACCTGCGTTATACGGCCAGCCAGCGCGAGCTGGTGTTGTTGGAAGGCGAGATCCTGGTGACCACCGCGCAAGACCCACAAGGCCGCCCCTTCACCGTGCGTACGCGCAGCGGCGTGCTGACGCCCGTGGGCACGCGCTTTCTGGTGCGTGACCTGGATGACGGCCGCAAGCTGCGAGTAGCGGTGCTGGAGGGGGCGGTGGACGTGCGTGGCCTGGAGGCGACAGATGCGCCCCGGCGCGTGGCGGCGGGCGAACAGGCCGAGTTCTCAGCCCGGGGCGGCTTTGTCGCCAGTCCGCTGGAGCCCGCGACGTCCGCGTGGCTGACCGGCATGCTGATCGCCGATGAATTGCCCCTGGCGGACTTCCTGCGCGAACTGGGGCGGTATCGCCCCGGCTTGCTGAGCTGCTCCGAGGCGGCCGGCGCCCTGCGCGTGGTGGGCGCCTTCCCGCTGGCCGATGGCGACAAGGTGCTGACCATGTTGCAAGAAGTGCTGCCCGTGCGGGTGCGCCACTACACCCGCTATTGGGTCACGGTGGGGCTGGTCTAATTTGTAACTGAAACGGCGTAAATCCCGGTCTCGCGCTTCATGTAAGGAAAGCAACCCGGACGATCCCCCCTCCGAGGCTGCGCCGATCCTTCATGAGCCAGGGAATCCCTTCATGTCTTCTCGTCCTGCCCGCGCCGCGGTCCTTGCCCGTTTTACCCTGCCACGCACCCGTTTGAGCGCCGCGCTGCGGCTTGCGCTGCCTGCCGTCGTGATTGCCGCGCCGTGGCCGTCGGCCGTGCACGCGCAGGCGACGGCCGGCCAGCGCGCGGTGGCTTTCAGCATCCCGGCAGGCCCGCTTAGCGCGGCGCTGGGGGCGTTTGGCGTGCAAGCCGGCGTCATGGTGGCGTCTGACCCCGCGTTGACGGCCAGCGCGCGAACCGATGGCGTGACGGGTACGTATCCGGTGGCTGCGGCGCTTGAGCGTCTGCTGGCGGGCACGGGCTTGCAGGCGGTCGCGCGGCCCGAGGGCGGTTATCGCTTGCGCCAGGCCGCTGCGCCCGGTCAGGCGGCGACGCTTGCGCCAGTGACGGTGACGGGCAGCTACAACGCGACCACGGATGGAACGAGTTCGTACACGTCGCCCGCCGTGACGATCGGCAAGACCACTCAGGCGTTGAAGGACATTCCGCAGTCCATCACGGTGCTGACCCGTCAGCGCATGGATGACCAGGACATGACCAGCTTGCCGGATGCCATCAACAACACGGCGGGCATGGTGGGCGTGCAGGGCGTGGGGCCGGGCGTGGCGATCAACGCGCGTGGCTTCCCCGTGGACTTGCTGCAATACGACGGCGTGGCGTTGCTGCGCAACAGCTACAGCCTGGGCAACTGGGAGCAGGATTCGCTGGTGTTCTACGACCGCGTGGAAATTCTGCGTGGCGCGGCGGGCTTGCTGCAAGGCGCGGGCAGCCCGGGCGGCGCGATCAACCTGGTGCGCAAGCGCGGTGGCGCGGAACCGTCGGTGGTCATCACCGGCAAGGCCGGTTCGTGGGACCACTACGGCTTGCAGCTGGATGCGGGCGGCCCCTTGAATGCGGCAGGCACCCTGCGAGGCCGCGTGGTGGTGGATGAGGACCAAAGCGATTCCTTCATCGACTACGTGTGGGACAAGACGCGCAACCTGTATGCCGCGCTGGACTACGACATCACCGAGAACACCACGGTAGGTATCGGCATCAGCAACCGCTACAGCCGTTCGCGCCCGATGTTTGTGGGCTATCCGCGCTATGAGGACGGCGGCGATATCGATCTGCCGCGCTCGACCTTCACCGGGTCCACCTGGAACCGCGCGAAGAACGACCAGACCATCTTCAACGCCGACGTGACCCATCGCTTCAACGATGCATGGCGGTTCCGGCTGGCCGGCGTGGCCATGAACGAGAAGAACACGACCGTGCATCAGCGCGCGGTGGGCCCAATCCAGCCGGATGGAAGCGGACTGGACTACGGCAATTTCGGCGTGGATTTCAAGAGCAAGCAGCGTGGGTTGGACATGTCGGTCAGCGGCAATTTCACCGCGTTGGGGATGGAGCAGGAAGTCGTGGTGGGCGCCGCCTATTCCAAGCTGACGACCGCCGACCGTTTCACGCGCGCCTGGGAATCCGGCGGCAATGTCTTCGACATCGATCACCATCGGCCATGGCAGGACATCGACAGCATCGCGGCGACAAGTGGCTATGACTCGCGCAGCAGCTACGACATCCGCCAGAAAGGCATCTACGGCACGTGGCGCGTCAAACCCACCGAGTCGCTGGCGCTGATCGGCGGCGGTCGCGTGGGCTGGTTCGACTACGGCTACACCGCCGGCGGCAGCACCACGACATCGACGACATCGGGCAAGTTCATTCCCTACGTTGGACTGGTCTATTCGCTGACCGACAACTGGTCCGCCTACACCAGCTACACCACGGTGTTTGAACCGCAGACCGAGCGTAGCCTGGACGGCAGCCTGCTCAAACCGGTGGAGGGCAACAACTACGAAGTCGGCGTCAAGGGTGAACTGATGGACGGCCGGGTCAATACCTCGGTTGCGCTGTTCCGCTACGACCACAAGAACCGCGCGGTCAACGACTACGACGCCGGTTTCGCCTGCGACGGCTGGTATTGCTCGCGCGCGTCGGGCAAGGTGCGCAGCCAGGGCGTCGAAGCCGAGATCTCGGGCGAGGTGATCAAGGGCCTGGAACTGTATGCCGGCTACACCTACAACACCACCAAGTACCTGTCGGATCCCGACAATCAGGGCGCGGTCTTCAACACCTGGACGCCCAAGCACATGCTGCGTCTGTGGGCCAACTACAAGCTGCCGGGCATGATGAACCGCGTCAGCGTCGGCGCGGGCGTCAATACGCAGACCGACACGATCAGTTCGGATCGCGAGTTCAAACTGGCCGGGTTCACGGTCTGGAACGCGCGTGTGGGTTATCAGGCCACGTCGGAGTTGAGCTTTGCCTTGAACCTGAACAATGTGTTCGACAAGAAGTACTACGTGCCGTCCTACAACACCGTGGGCGGCAACAACTACTACGGCGAGCCGCGCAACGTGATGCTGACGGTACGCTACGCGCCCAAGCTGTAGTTGGGTGGCATGAGGCGGGCGCAGGGGGCGGGCTAACCCGCGGCAGCGGGCGGGGCAGGGATAAGATAAAATAGAAATCGTTCCTATTTACAAATCTTGCCAGGTGCGCCTTGCCTTCGCCCGACTTCCTGCCCGCCGATACCGTCACGAAGCTCTATCGTGACCATCACGGCTGGCTGTCGATGTGGTTGCGCAAGAAGCTGGGCAACTCTTTCGACGCCGCGGATCTGGCACACGACACTTTCGTGCGCCTGATGGCGGGGCGGCGCAAGGACGGCGCGGGCGCCGAGCCGCGCGCGTTGTTGACCCATATCGCGAAGGGGCTGGTGGTGGACCATTGGCGCCGTCGCGCGCTGGAAGATGCCTATCTGGCCGTGGTGGCGCAATTGCCCGCGCCGCAAGTGCCGTCGCCGGAAGCGCGGGCGCTGATCCTTGACACCCTGCACGCCATCGACGCCACCTTGCGGACCTTGCCCGCCAAGACGCGCGAGATCTTCCTGTTGTCGCAATTCGATGGCATGGCGTACGCCGACATCGCCGCAGACCTGCGTGTGTCCCTGGCGACCGTCAAACGGCACATGCAGAAGGCGTTGACGGCCTGCTTGATCGCCTATCAGGTCCACGGATCATGAGCGAGGTGATCGACCCCGCGATTCTGGAAGAGGCCGCCGGTTGGCTGGTGCGCTTTCAATCCGATACCTTGTCCGCCCGGGATCGCGCGGCGTTCGACCGTTGGCTGAACCGCAGCGCCGCGCATGGTGCCGCGTGGCAGCGCGTGGAAACGATGTTGCGAGGCTTTGGCCAGGTGCCGCCCCGTATCGGCCGCGACACGCTGCGCCGGCTGGACCGTCCGGGCCGGCGGCAAGCCATGCGCGCGCTGGGCGCCCTGCTGGTGCTGGGGCCGGCGGCCTGGGCAGGATGGCGTGCATTGCCTTGGCGAGAGTGGGCGGCGGATGTGCGCACCGCCACGGGCGAACAGCGCTACATGGAATTGGCCGACGGTACTCGCCTGGTACTGAACACGGCCAGCGCCGTCGACATTCTCTATACCCCCGAGCAGCGTGTACTGTGGTTGCGCGCGGGCGAAATCCTGTTGACGACCGGCCACGATCCCTCGCCCACCCATCGGCCCTTCATTGTCCGCACCTCGCAAGGCACGGTGCGCGCGCTGGGCACGCGCTTCATGGTGCGCGATGAAACCGCCACCATCCGCGTGGCGGTGTTTGAAGGCGCGGTTGAGATCCAGCCGCAGGACGCCGGTGCGGCGGCTGTGGTGCTGCCGGCCGGCCAGCAGACGGTGTTCAACGCCCACGCGGTGGAACCGCTGGTGGAGGCGGATTCGGCGTCGGCGTCCTGGGAGCAAGGCATGCTGGCGGTGCGCAACTGGCGGCTGGCCGATCTGGTGGACGAGCTGGCCCGATATCGCCGGGGCGTCCTGCGTTGTGATCCGGCCGTGGCGGGGCTGCGGGTCTCGGGCGCCTTCCCGCTGGCCGACACCGATGGCAGCCTGCGCTTGCTGGAGAAAACGCTGCCCGTGCGAATCAGCCGGATCACGCCGTTCTGGATCACGGTGGCGCCGCGCGCCAGCGTTACAAATTAATCGCCGATAGGCTGACACTTTTTTCGGCTTCGTCCGGTGTACCGGGTGAATCGTCGCGACATGCGAGCGTCACCCAGTCTCCTACGAAGGATCGTTTCATGGTTTCCCGAATTTCCCGTTCGCAGCGTCCGCCCCGTGGCAAAGCCGTCCTGTCGCCGCTGGCGACGATCATGCAGGCCACTGGCATGGGCTTGATGCTGCTGGCGGTGGCGGGCGTGCCGGCACCGGCCGCCGCCGCCGACGCGGCCAGCGCTGGCGCATCCGCCTCGCGCAAGTCCTATGCGATTGCTGGCGGCCCGCTGGGCGATGTGCTGGCGCAGTTCGCGGCAGCGGCCGGCGTGCCGTTGTCGTTCGACCCGGCCATGATGGCCGGGCGGCACAGCGAGGGTTTGTCGGGCGACTACACCGTGCGCGAGGGCTTTGCGCGCTTGCTCGGCGGTTCGGGCTATGCCTTGGCCGAACAAGGCGCGGGCGCTTATTCCCTGCGCAAGCTGCCGGCGGGCGAGGGCGATGCCGCGACCCTTCTGCCCAGCATCACCGTTGCCGGGGCGGGAGTCAGCCCCTCAGCGTTGCCGCCCGAATTCGCCGGTGGCCAGGTGGCGCGCGGCGGCCGGCTGGGCCTGTTGGGCAACCGCGACGTCATGGACACGCCGTTCAATGTGACGAGCTACACGTCGGAACTGCTGACCAACCGCCAAGCGGTGACCTTGGCCGACGCGCTGAACGCCGAACCGTCGGTGCGTTTCACTGGTCAGATTGGCGGGGTGACCGATTCGTTCTACATCCGGGGCTTCCCGATCGGCGAAGGCAACCTGGGCGAAATCGCCTTCGACGGCGTATACGGCGTGGCGCCCAATTACCACGTGTTCACCGACTACATCGAACGGGTTGAGGTACTGAAGGGGCCGGCGGCCCTGCTGTATGGCATGTCGCCCAACAGCGGCGTGGGCGGTGTGATCAACATGGTGCCCAAGCGGTCGTTGCCACAAGACTTGACGCGCCTGTCCGCCGACTACGTGGGCGATTCGCAGTTCGGCGGCCGGGTGGACCTGAGCCGGCGCTTTGGCAATGACGGCGAATGGGGCGTGCGGATCAATGGCATGCATCGCCAGGGCGATACGCCGCTGGACAACCTGTATTCCCGCACGGACATCGGTGCGTTGTCGCTGGACTATCAGGGCGAACGCCTGCGCGCATCGTTGGACCTGCTGACGCAGAATGAAAAAGTGGATGCGCCAACGCGCCCCTTCTTGGTGGCGGCAGGCATTGACGTGCCGCGCGCGGCCGATGGCCGCCGCAACGCGACGCAGCCCTGGGGATGGTGGAAGTCCGACGGACAATCGGCGCTGCTGCGGGTGGAGTACGACATCAGCGACCGCCTGACGGTATTCGCCGACGCGGGCGGATCGGATACGGACGTGTCACGTTTGTCGGACCAGACGCCCACGATCGTCAACGCGGCGGGCGACACGCTGGTGACGCCCAATAATTTCCGCTTCCAGGTCAACCGCGCGACCTACAACGCGGGCCTGCGCGCCAAGCTGGATACGGGTCCGGTACGCCACGCCATCAGTTTCATGGGAAGCCTGTACAGTGACCGCAACCTGCAAGCCAGCGTGTCGGGCACGCCGCTGACGTCCAATATCTACCATCCCATCACGCGCCCCGAGCAGCACATTCCGGCGCCGGCCAACGTGCCCAAGGTGTCGTCATCTGACCTGTCCGGCTTTGCCTTGGCGGATACGCTGAGCATCCTGGACGAGCGCGCACAACTGACGCTGGGCGTGCGCCAGCAACGCATCGAATCACGTAACTTCAATGGCACGACCGGCGTGCGCACGGTCAGCTATGACGAGAGTGCGACGACGCCGCTGGCCGGCCTGGTGATCAAGCCGTGGAGCAATGTGTCGCTGTACGCCAACTACATCGAAGGCCTGAGCAAAGGCGACGTGGCACCGGCCACCGCGTCCAACGCGGGCCAGGTGTTCAAGCCCTACAAGGCGCGTCAGAAGGAAGTGGGCGTGAAGGTGGATCTGGACCAGGCGATGCTGACCTTGAGCGCCTTCGAGATCACCAAGCCCAGTGGCCAATTGACCAACGGCGTGTATGGCGCCGACAGCGAACAGCGCAACCGTGGCCTGGAATTGAACCTGTCCGGGGAACCGACGCGCGGCTTGCGCCTGCTGGGCGGGGTGACGTACCTGAATGCCGAGCTGACACGGACGAACAACGCTGCCACCGTTGGCAACCAACCCGTGGGCGTGCCGAAATTCTCGGCCAACCTGAGCGCGGAATGGGACACGCCGTGGGTGGCGGGCCTGACACTGACCGGCGGCATGATCTACACCGGCCGCGAATATGTGAACCAGGCCAACACGCAGTCGGTGCCGTCATGGACGACGTTCGACCTGGGCGCCCGTTACGCCACCAAGATCCAGGGCAAGGAGGTGACGTTGCGCGCGAATCTCGTCAATGTGTTCAACCGCGCGTACTGGTCCGGCGTGGCGTCCTACGGCACGGTCTCGCAGGGCGTGCCGCGCACGGTGATGCTGTCGGCGTCGATGGACTTCTGATCGACCACCGTCCGCCGCCTGGCCATCAAGCGCGGCGGCGGGCGAACACCATGCAGACGGGGCTGCCGATGCCGACTTCATAGCCATCGCGCACCAACGTGCCGTCCTGGGCGTTGACGCGGAAGCGCACCAGCGTGTCGCTGTCTTCGTTCAAGGCGAACAGGAAGCGTCCATCCGGCGCCAGGGTGAAGAAGCGTGGCGTTTTGCCGCCGGTGGCCACGTGCTGCACGGGTGTCAGCCGGCCGTGGGCCGGGTCCACCCGGAACACCGCGATGCTGTCGTCGCCCCGGTTCGACACATACAGATGGCGGCCGTGCGCATCAAGCGCGATGCCGGCGGCGCGGCTATTGCCGGTATAGGTGTCGGGCAGGGTCGGCAGTACCTGGAAGGGCCGCAGCGTGCCCGCTTCCACGGCATAGGCGGCCACGGTGTTGTCCAGTTCGTTGACGACATACAGCCAGCGGCCGGTGGGGTGAAAGGCGGCATGCCGGGGGCCTGCGCCTTCGCGCGTGTCGACCACGCAAGCCGGTTCGGCGCTGACGCCGCCGTCCTGCAACGCAAAAAGGAAGACGCGGTCCAGGCCCTTGTCGGGCACCACCACATAGCGGCCCGAGGGATCCACCAGGTTGTAGTGTGGTTTGGCGTAGGGCTGCTCCTTGCGATGCGGGCCGGGTTCGCCAGACATGGGCACGGTTTGCACTACCGGTGCCAGCGCGCCGTCACCCGCCACCGGCAGTACGGCCAAGGTGCCGGTCAGGTGGTTGGACACCATCAGGTAACGGCCCGAGGCGCCCAGCGCCAGGTGCACGGGATTGCGGCCTTCGCAGCTTTGTTGCCGCCATGGCGTCAGGGCGCCGGAGTGCGGATCGCGCTGCAAGGCGCTGACTTCCTGGCTATCGCCATGCACGGTGTAGAGCACCGGCAACGCCGGGTGCGGCAGCAGATACGACGGATTGAGCAAACCGCCCACGACCTGCGTCAAGGTCAGCGCGCCGGTCTCCTGCGCGTAATCGAACACACTGATGCCATCGCCACGGGCATGGCGTTCCCGCGTGGTGCGAGAACCGATATAGACGTGCATGAAACCACCCTCAGCTTGAAGAATAAGCGGCCATGCGCGCGGGCGCCGGGCCTAGGAAGTCAAGATGCCGCTGATGCGGGCCAGGTTGTCCAGCGTGCTGCGCAGGTGGCTGGACAGGGCAGCGGCGGCCTCTTCGTTGCGTTCGCGTTCCAGCAGATCCAGGATCGCCAGGTGCTGGTCGCAATGCTGCTGGTAGCGGCTGCGATCCTGCATGGAGCGGTACGACAACAATCGGCGCACGCGATTGACGCGCTTGATCGTGTCAATGAAAAACGGATTGCCGGAGGCTTCCACCAGGGACTCATGAAAGCGCACGCCGCGTTCATGCAACTGGTCGGCCGTGTCGGTCGCGATGCCGCCGTCCAGCAGATGTTTTTCCGCAGCGCGGCAACGCGCAAGCGTGCTTTTCTCGATGCGGAACGAGGGTTCCAGCAACGCAGCGGGCTCCAGCGCCAGACGCAGGCGGTACGACTGCATCAGGCTGTCCGGCGTGGTCATCATGGATGAGAATTCCCAGCCGTAGCCCGGCCGCCGTTGCGCCCAGCCTTCTTGCGACACGCGGGCCAGCAGGGCCTGCGTCTGCGCGTTGGTCAAGGCATAGCGCGCGCGCAACTGGGCCTCGCTGCATTGCATGGACAGTTCGCCGCGCAGCAATTCGTCAGCCAGCTTGAAATAGCTTTGCGTCACGATGTCGTCCACGGAGGGCGGCGTCAACGCGGCGGGGGCATCGGGCAGGGCGTCGAAGTCCTGTTGCAGGAAGTAGCCGCGGTTGGGCTTGCGCGCCACGATGCCATGTTGTTCCAGAACGCCCAGGGCGTCATTGACTGGCGATCGCGACAGCCGCAGCCGGTCGGCAAGTTTCTGCGCCGTCAGGTGTGCGCCGCCGGGCAGGCGGTCCTGTCGGATCAGGTCCAGGATTTTCGTGACGGTATTGGTTTGCGCGCTCATGGGATCGTGGCTGGCCGGAGGGTATCCGATAGGATAGCGGGAATGACGCCGCCCATCCGCAACAAACGCACTTCCAGCTGGGTCTCGACGGCGGCGGTGGCATGCCATGCGTCGACGCGCCCATCAGCCCGCAGGATGCGTACCGGCACGCCGATGCGCGGCGCCAAGGTTTCCGCCGGCGCGTCGATCTCGATGCGGTCGCCGGACTGCACGCGCAGCGTATCGGGTGTGACGCCGTCGGGCAGCCGCAAGGGCAGGATGCCCATGCCAATCAGATTGGACCGGTGGATCCGTTCAAAGCTGACGGCCAGCACCGCGCGGATGCCCAGCAGGCGCTGGCCCTTGGCCGCCCAGTCGCGCGATGAACCGGTGCCAAAGCGCGCGCCAGCCAGCAATACAACCGGCTGTTGTTCCTGGCGGTAGTGCTCGGCGGCTTCCCAGATAGGCTCCACGCGGCCGCTGGGCGCATGCCGGGTGTGGCCCACGGGCGCCTCGGGGCAGAGCAGATTCTTCAGGCTCTTGCTGTAGAAGGCCGCGCGCATCATCACTTCCCAATTGCCCCGCCGGGAGGCGAACACGTTCAGGTCGTTGCGGTCATCACCGCGCGCCACCAGGAAGTCCGCGATCAGGCTGTCCGGGGGGATGGCGCTGGCGGGCGACAGGTGGTCGGTGGTCACGTCGTCGCCCAGCACCAGCAGCGGATGCGCGGCGTAGCGGCCCAGTTGGCTGGCCTCTTGGGTCGAGGCGAACGGCGGACGCCGCAGCGCGGTGGACGCGGCATCCCAGGGAAAGCGCGGCGACGCCGGTGCTTCCAGGGCTTGCCAGGCGGGGTTGGCGCTGGCGATCTTGAAGGCGGCGTGAAAGTCGTCCGACCGCAAGCCCAGCGCCAGTGCGGCGTCGATATCGGCCTCGTCCGGCCATAGGTCACGCAGATGGATGGCGCGGCCGTCGGCGGTGGTCTGCACCGGTTCCTGGCTCAGGTCGCGTTCGGCATCGCCCGCCAGGGCGAACGCGATGACGAGCGGGGGCGACATCAGAAAGCCCAGGTCCAGATCGGGATGGATGCGGCCGGTGAAGTTGCGGTTGCCCGACAGCACTGCCACCGGATGGACCGCGCCCGCGGCCATGGCCTCGCGCACGGCCGGGGGCAAGGGGCCCGAGTTGCCGATGCAGGTCGTGCAGCCATAGCCCACGATATCGAAGCCGACGGCGGCCAGGTCGTCCAGCAGGCCGGCGCGGGCAAGGTAATCGGCTGCGGCGGGCGACCCCGGGCCCAGGGAGGTTTTGACCCAGGACGGCACGCCAAGACCGGCCTGGCGTGCGTTACGAGCCAACAGGCCCGCCGCCATCAACAAACGCGGGTCCGACGTGTTGGTGCAACTGGTGATGGCGGCGATGGCGATCGGATGGCGGGGCAGACTGCCGTGGGGCCCATTCGCCGGCGCGAAGTTCAATGCCGACAACAGGGTGCGGGTCTGGCTGAAGGGGTGCAGGTCCTGCGGCCGCTTCGGCCCGGCGACGTGCATTTGCACGTGATCCAGCGCGATCTCGATCACGCGCGTATAGCGCGGCGACGCCTCGGGGTCCAGCGCGATGCCGGTGCGTTCGGCATAGGCCGCGACGCGCGCGATATGGGCCTCGGCGCGGCCCGTCTGGCGCAGATAGGCCAGCGTTTCGCCGTCGATGGGAAAGTAGCCGGTGGTGGCGCCATATTCCGGCGCCATGTTCGCGACCACGCAGCGGCTGCCGGCCGACAAGGTGCTGACGCCGGGGCCGAAAAACTCCACGAATTCGCCCGACACATCGATCGCCCGCAGCCGCTGCGTGACGGTCAACGCCAGATCGGTGGCGGTCACGCCCGCCGTCAGCGCACCGGTCAGGCGCACGCCGATCACATCGGGAATGCGCAGCAGCGTGGGCATGCCGAACATGACGGTCTGCGCTTCCAGGCCGCCCACGCCCCAGCCCAGCACGCCGATGCCGTTGATCATCGGCGTATGGCTGTCGGTGCCGATCATCATGTCGGGATACAGGCGGCCGTCCTCGTCCTGGCAGACCACCGTGGCCAGTTGCTCCAGATTGATGGTGTGCATGATGCCGGTGCCCGGCGGATGGATGCGCACGTTGGACAGCGCCTTGGACGCCCAGCGCAGAAACCGGTAGCGCTCGGCGTTGCGGCGCAATTCCAGGTCCAGGTTGCGCACGGCGGCGTCGGCTTCTGCATAGGCCTCGACGGCCAAGGAATGGTCCACCGACACGTCCACCGGCAGCACGGGATTCAGCACCGCAGGATCCACACCGGCCTCGGCCAGTGCGTCGCGCATCGCCGCGATGTCCACCAGCGCAGGCGTGCTGGTGGTGTCATGCATCAGCACCCGGCCGGGTTGGAAGGCAATCTCGGCGTCGCTGGTGCCGTGCGCAAGCCACGCAAACAGCGCCGCCACCGCCGCATCACGTTCGTCTCCCTGCATGTTGCGCAGCGCGTTCTCCAGGAGCAGGCGCAGCACAACGGGCAAGCGGAAATAGTCCGTGCCAAAGGTGGCGGGCAGGTCCAGACAGGTGTGGGACGCGCCGTCCAGGGTGAAACGGGCGTGGCGCAACAGGGCATTGGTGTTTTCCATAGCTGCCAGTTTTGCATATTGCATCTATAAAATGCAATTAAGTAAAAACCCGGCCGCCATCCGGACAGGCCGATCAGGAGACAAACCATGCCCCGAATCCGATTCCAACTGCTTGCCGCCGCCGTGGCGGTGGCCGCCTTGGCCCCGTTTCATTCCGCCTGCGCCGCCGACGCCGGCCGCCCGGTCAGCCTGATCGTGCCGTTTGCCGCGGGCGGCGGCGTCGACGGCATGGGCCGTTTGTTGGCGGAACGCCTGCGCAGTGAAATGCCGCAGGGGGTGGTGGTGGAAAACAAGCCTGGCGCCAGCGGCATGCTGGGCGCGCAGACCGTGGTGCGGTCGACGCCGGACGGCTCCACGCTGCTGCTTGGGTCAGCGGGGGAAACCGCCATCAACCCGCTGGTCTTCAAGGGCAAGATGCAATACCAGCCGGAAAAGGATCTGGTGCCGATTGCGTTGATCGCCCGCGTGCCCAACGTGCTGGTCGCCAATCCCAAGCTGCCGGTGAGCAATGTGGAGCAATTGGTGGCCTATGGCCGCGCGCATCCCGACAAGCTCACCTATGCGACCAGCGGCGTGGGCAACCCGCAGCATCTGAATGGCGAACTGTTGCAGTCACTGGCCGGGATCAAGATGGTGCATGTGCCCTACAAGGGCGCGTCCGCGCAGTTGGTGGATGTGGCGGCGGGCAGCGTGGACCTGACCTTCGTCAGCCTGGCGGGCGCGCTGCCGTTCATCAAGAGCGGCAAGGTTAAGCCGCTGGCGGTGACATCGGCCACGCGCGCATCGTTCGCGCCGGACATTCCGGCGATTGCCGAGTACGCCCCGTTGAAGGACTATGCGTTGGAAAACTGGTTTGGTGTCTTCGTGGCGGCAGGCACACCGGCCGAGGTGCAGCAGAAGCTGGCGGCCGCGATCGGGCGCAGCTTGAAAGACGAGAAGTTCGTCGCCAGCATTCGTGAACTGGGCGGCGAGGTGCAGCCCATGAGCCAGGATGAATTCCGCGCCTTCATCAAGGCGCAGACGGCCGTATTCGCCAAGGTGGTGACCGACGGCCACATCACCGCGGAAAACTAAGCCGCAGGCGTTAGCGCACCACCCCGCAGGCGTTAGCGCGCCACTGCGTCCAACGCGCAAAGGGCGGGCGGGATCATGGCCATCAGCCGCGCCTTGCCCACGCCGTCCCGGGCCTGCACCGACAGGCCGTGCAAGACAACGGCGTAGTAGTCCCCCAAGGCCTGTACGTCCGTGCCGGCCTTGAGTTCGCCGTTGCGCAAGGCGGATTCAAGGCGGTCGATGATGCCTTGCGTGCGGGCCTTGCGGTGCGTGGTCAGCCAGGCCATGACGCCTTCGTTCTCGGCGGCGTAATTGGTGGCGGCGCTGACCACCATGCAGCCTTGGGGCCGGCCTCGGCGGGTGTAGGTCAGCACCGCTTCGGTCAGCAGCGCTTCGATCGCGCTGCGTACATCGTTATCCGTGTCCAGGGCCTTCTCGGCGAACGAGCCGTCACCTGCCTCGTAGCGCGCAACGGCCTCACGGAACAGGTCCTGCTTGGACCCGAAGGCCGCATACAGGCGAGCCGACGCCAAGCCCGTGGCCGCCACCAGATCCGCCATCGACGTGCCTTCATACCCTTGCTTCCAGAACGCCAGCATCGCTTGCTGAAGCGCTAGGTCGCGGTCGAATTCTCTGGGTCTGCCTGCCATCACGGTCTCGGGGAAATGAACTGGATGCAGTGTACCCGCCTGCCACGCGATTTGCGTCCGGCGCATTTATCGCCTATTCTTTGTCGATCGACAAACAATTAAGGATTCGATATGAAGACCATCAAGGGACCCAGCCTGCATCTTGCGCAATTCAGTGACGCCGCTGCGCCGTTCAATAGCTTGCCGGCCATCGCGGAATGGGCGGCGGGCGTGGGGTTCAAGGCTTTGCAGATCCCGGCCTGGGACCAGCGATTCTTCGATGCGGAAACGGCGGCCGTCAGCCAGGACTACTGCGACGAGGTTACCGGCACCTTGGCCGCGCATGGTCTGGTCATCAGTGAACTCACGACGCACATCTTTGGCCAATCGCTGGCCGTGCATCCGGCCTATGACGCGCTGGTCGACAACTTCGCGCCGCAAGAGGCGCGCGGCAATCCGCAGGCCAGGACGGCTTGGGCGAAGCAGGGGCTGCTGAATTCGGCGCGTGCCTCCAAGCGGCTCGGCCTGACCGACATGGGCACGTTTTCAGGGTCGCTGGCGTGGCCCTACCTGTTCCCGTTCCCGCAGCGGCCCGAAGGCCTGATCGAGACCGCGTTCGATGAGCTGGCCCGCCGTTGGCTGCCGGTGCTGAACGCTTGCGACGAGCAAGGGGTGAACCTGTGTTTCGAGATCCATCCCAGCGAAGACCTGCATGACGGCATCACCTTCGAGATGTTCCATGAACGTGTTGGCGCGCACGCCCGCTGCGCGATGTTGTTCGATCCCAGCCACTTTGTCCTGCAACAGCTGAACTACCTGGAATACCTGGACATCTACAAGGACCACATCCGCATGTTCCATGTGAAAGATGCCGAGTTCAATCCGTCGGGACGCCAGGGCATCTACGGGGGCTACCAGTCCTGGATCAACCGCGCCGGGCGCTTCCGGTCATTGGGAGACGGTCAGGTCGACTTCAAGGCGATCTTCTCGAAGCTGGCGCAATACGACTATTCGGGCTGGGCCACGCTGGAATGGGAGTGCTGCCTGAAAGACCAGGAGACCGGCGCGCGCGAGGGCGTCGAATTCATCAACCGGCACATCATCCCCGTCACGTCGAAAGTGTTTGACGACTTTGCGGGCGCGGCCATCGACAAGCAACAGATTCATGCCCTGCTGGGCATTGCCTAATCGCGGATATTTTCATCATGACGCATCAAGACGCTACTTTCTTCACCGCCGCCGATGGCGTGACGCACCAATATGTACTGGTGGACGGCTGCCGCATCCATTGCGCGATGGCAGGCGACGGGCCGCCGGTATTGTTGATTCCCGGCTGGCCGCAAACCTGGTTCACCTGGCGCCACGTCATGAAGGCGCTGGCCCAGGCGGGCTTCACGGCGATCGCCGTGGACCCGCCAGGCACGGGCGATTCCGCGCGGCCGGCACACGGCTATGACACCGGCGCCATCGCCAGCGTCCTGCATCGCCTGATGGGGCAGTTGGGGCATGCGGCCTATCAGGTTGTCGGGCATGACATCGGAATGTGGGTGGCGTACGCGCTGGCCAGCGACCATCCCGAGGCCGTCCGCCGGCTGGCCTTGACCGAGGCCGTGATTCCGGGCCTGGCGCCCGCGCCGCCGATCTTCGTGGCGCCCGAAGAGAACATCTTCCTGTGGCATTTCATGTTCAACCAGTTGCAGGACCTGCCGGAAGCGTTGATCACCGGACGGGAACGCGCCTACCTGAATTTCATTTTCGACAAATGGTCGCATCGGCGGGACCGCGTGGCGGCGGACGTCTACATCGACGCCTATTCGGCGCCGGGCGCGTTGCGCAGCGGCTTTGCCTACTATCGCGCCATTCCTGAAACGATACGCCAGAACCAGGCGCGGTCCCAGACGCCGCTACGCATGCCCACGTTGGCCATTGGCGCAGAACACGCCACGCGCGATGCGCCGCTGATCACGATGCGCGCCAACGCCACCGATCTGACGGGCGTGATCATTCCAGACTGCGGCCACTTCGTGACTGAGGAATGCCACGAGGAATTCTCCGCGCATTTGCTGGCCTTTCTGTCGCGGGAGGGTTGAACGTGCCCGTCGACGCCAACATCAACGCCTTTCTCACCCGCTTGTCGAGCACGTCGGCGCCGCTGGTGCTGGAAGACATTCGGGCCGCGACAGAGATCAGCCTGCGCGCGCTGCAAGGTGACACGGAAGCCGTGGACGCCGTGACCGACCACGAGGCGCGCTGCCAGGACGGGCATCCGCTGCGGATACGGGCGTATGCCCCGGCGGGCCTGGGGCATGTCGATGCCTTGCCGGCAGTGGTGTTCGCGCACGGCGGCGGCTGGTTCCAGTGTTCGCTGGATCTGTACGACAACCCCTGCCGCGCCTTGGCCAATGCCACCGGATGCAAGGTGTTCTCGGTGGACTATCGGCTGGCGCCAGAGAACAAGTTTCCTGTGCCCGTCGAAGACGTCTACGCCGGGCTGCAATGGGTCAGCGGCAATGCCGCGGCGCTGGGCATCGACCCGTCGCGCATTGCCGTTTGCGGCGATAGCGCGGGTGGCAATCTGGCCGCCGCCGTGGCGATCATGGCGCGCGACCGTGATGGGCCATCCATTGCCCATCAGTTGCTGTTGTACCCCGTGTTGGACCACGATTTTTCCACGCAGTCCTACCAGGCTTATGGACGCAATTTCTTCCTGACCGAAGAGATCATGCGCTATTGCTGGTTTACGTACTTGTTGAATGCGGCGGATGGCGCGTCACCCTATGCGTCGCCGCTGCGCGTGTCGACGGTGGCGGGCTTGCCGCCGGCCACCGTCCTGGTCAGCGAGTACGACCCGTTGCGTGACGAAGGCGAGGCCTATGCCAAGCGTCTGCACGATGGCGGAGTCGCAGCGCAAAGCCACCGCCTGCCGGGAATGATCCATGCCTGCATCCATATGCTGGGGCTGACGCCTGCGGCACGGCAACTGTTTGATCTGGCGGGGCGGGCAATGCACGCAGCATTCGACAAGCAGCAAGCATGCGCGGCTACGGGCCGTCATGCAGCAGCACTTCCAGCCCCAGCCGTTCCCCGGTACGCACCTGGCTGATCGCTTGTCTTGCCGTGACGCGGTAGGGGTCGCGCGTGCCCTGGAAGGGGCGGTGCGCCACCGCGATCACGGCGGCGTCGCCCAGCCCCAGGGGCAGGACCATGGGGCGCGACTGCATGCGCGGGCGCTGCTCGGTCATCACGAATTCTCCGCCCGTGAAGTCCAGGCCGGGGGCGGACAGCAGCGCAACGAGTTGCAGCGGAAAGACGTGCGCGCCGTCGGCATGCTGGATCAGCGGTTGATAGCCATCTTGCCGCAGACGATGCAGGCCGGACAGGGGCCGCTTTTGCCCAGCATCGTGGTTGCGTTGTGTCCAGGAGGGGAAATCGTCGGGGAACGCCGTGTCCAGTCCGAGCGCGGCCGTCCAGGCGCGGGCGATGGGTAGCAAGTGCCGGTACAGATCCTCACGCAGCGCGCTGAGCCAGGCCGGATCGATGCCGGCTTGGGCCAGCCGCCGCGCCATCTCTTCCGGGAACAGGCCGGGCAGCATCGCCCAGCCCTCGGCGTCAAGTTGGCGGGCGATCAATCCCCAATCGTATTGGTTCAGGCAAGGGCGGTCAGGCGTCATGGGGGAATCAGGGAAAAAGCGTGCACGGACTCACAGGATAGGCGCGGGCAGCGCGCGCGTCACTCCGCTGCTTGCGCTGGCCGGGACGGGGGCCGGGTATCGCCCTCAGCCCTTGAAGTATGCTTGTTGGCTTCACGAACCTTCTTCATAGCGCCTGCAATGACTGATTTCCCCTTTGACGCCGTGCTGTTCGATTGCGACGGCGTGTTGGTTGATTCCGAGCCCATCACCAGCCACGTGCTGACCCAGATGCTCAACGAGCTGGGCTGGGACATCACGCACGACGAGACGATGCGCATCTTCACGGGGAAGGCCGTCCGGGACGAACTGCCGCGAATCCAGTCGCACACCGGGACGACGCTGGGTCCGGAATGGTTTGACGAATTCCGCCAGCGCCGCAATGCCGCCCTGGATCGCGAGCTATTGGAGATTCCCGGTGCGCCGGATGCCGTGCGCGCCCTGCACCTGGCGTTGGATGGCCGCATCGCCGTGGCCTCTGGCGCGGATCGCCGCAAGGTGGAATTGCAACTGGCCAAGGTGGGCATCGCCGATTGTTTTGATGGGCGTGTCTTCAGCGGGCACGAAATGCCGCGCAGCAAGCCGTTCCCTGATGTGTACCTGGCCGCCGCGCAGGTGTTGGGCGTGGATCCCAAGCGTTGCGCGGTCGTGGAAGATACCGTCACGGGCGCGACCGCCGGCGTGGCGGCGGGCGCCACGGTGTTCGGATACAGCCCGGACACCAATGGCCATAGCGCCGCCAGCGCCTTGCGCGACGTGGGCGTGGCCCACGTGTTCACCGATATGAAGCAACTGCCCGCGCTGTTGGCGGGCTGGCAGGCTGGCGCCCGTTAAGCGCCGCCGACCCATCACGCGCCGCTAGCGCGCGTGATTGGCGTATTGTTCGCCGCCATCCAGATCGATCACCGTGCCGCTCAGGTAGCCGGCACGCGGCGACGCGCCGAACACGATCATGTCGGCCACTTCGTCGGGCTCCATCAAGCGGCCGAAGGGCAGGTCCGACAGGGTTTCCTGCCAGCGCGATTCGTCTCCCCAGCGGGCCTGCGCGCGCTGGCGGGCCAGCGTCAGCACGCGGTCGGTGCGGGTGCGCGATGGGTTCACGCCAAACACGCGCACGCCATGGCGTGGCGCCTCGCCGCCCAAGGCGCGGGTGAACGCAATCAATGAGGCATTGGCCGCTGCGCCGCAGATGTAATCCGCACGCGGTGCCGCGCCCGCCATGCCGATGATGTTGGCGATGACGCCGGCGCCCGCCTCGCGCATGCCGGGATAGTAGTGCCGCGCCAGGTTGATGTAGCCATGCACTTTCAAGTCCCAGCCCGCGCGCCAGCGTTCATCCTGCACCTGATCCAGTGCGCCGCCCGGCACCGCGCCCGCATTGTTCACCAGCACATCAATGGGGCCGGTCTCCTTCGCAAGCTTCTCGGCCGCGCCGGGCACGGCCAGATCCAATGCGAGTGCTTGCGCGATGCGGCCGGTCTGTTCGCGGATCAACGCCGTGGCCTGATGCAGCGCGGCATCGTCGCGCGCCACCAGGATCGGGTCCGCGCCTTCACGCGCGAAGGCGGCGGCGCACGCCAAGCCAATGCCCTTGGAAGCGCCCGTGATAAGCACACGTTTTCCGGCCAGCTGCAAGTCCATGGAAAGCTCCTGTCGATTCACGCCCGCACGCGCGGGGAACGCTTAGGTTGTAAACCAGTTGGCGCGGCGGTGCCAGCCCGATTGCGGCATGGCGCCTTCCGGGCCGTGCCTGCTATGCTGAATCCACCTGGACGACAAGGACATGGCGATGGCGGAAATCTGGCTGGAAATCTGGACCACCGTGCGTAGCGAATTCGCCGATATCCCTGATGTGGGCGAGGCCACGCGCATCGTGCTGCGGCTAGGCATGGCCGTGATCCTCGGCGGCTTGTTGGGCTACGAGCGTGAACGCAGCGGCAAGGCGGCAGGCCTGCGTACCCACATGCTGGTGGCGCTGGGTGCGGCGATCTTCGTACTGGTGCCGTTGCAGGGAGGCATGCAGGTCGGCGATATCAGCCGCGTGCTGCAAGGCGTGATCGCTGGCATCGGCTTCCTGGGCGCGGGCGCGATCATCAAACTCAGCGACGAACGCGAGATCCGCGGGCTGACCACGGCAGCCAGCATCTGGATGACCGCCGCGATCGGCGTGGCGGCAGGGATGGGCCGCGAGGCCACGGCCCTGGTCAGCACGCTGATGGCGCTATTTGTGCTGGCGGTGTTGCGCCGGGTCGAAGCGCGCATTTCGGCCCGTCAGGCAAGAGCAAGCGTCATTGCCGCCGATGGAAAGCCGGCGCGGGACGGCTGATCGCCGGCCGGCGTTCAGTTGCCGCCCGAGACGTCGATGAACGAGCCGCTGGTGTAGCCCGCTTCGTCCGAGAACAACCACATCACGGCGCCAGCCACTTCTTCCACAGAACCGCCCCGGCGCAGCGGGATCACGCCTTTCAGCCGATCCACCCGGCCTGGCTCGCCGCCGCTTGCGTGCATGTCGGTGTAGATCGTGCCGGGGCGCACGCCATTGACGCGAATGCCTTCGGGCGCGACCTCTTTGGACAGACCGATGGTCATTGTGTCCAGCGCGCCCTTGGAGGCGGCGTAATCCACGTATTCGTTGGGCGAACCCAGGCGTGCCGCCGCGGAGGACACGTTGACGATGGCGCCGCCCTGGCCACCGTGGCGGGGGGACATCCGGCGCACGGCCTCGCGGGCGCACAGGAAGGGGCCGATGACATTGGTGGACAGCACGCGCAGCAGGCGGCTGGCGTCCATCTGATCCACGCGCATCTGCGTTTCCAGGATGCCGGCGTTGTTGACCAGCGCGTCGATCCGGCCCAGGCGTTCGTCCAGCGTGCGGAACATGCGCAGCACCTGGTCCTCTTGGGAGACGTCGGCCTGGATGGCCAGCGCCTTGCCGCCTGCTTGATGGATCTCGGCGACCACGGCGTCAGCCGCATCCGGCCGCGCGTGATAATTGACGCCCACCGCATAGCCGCGGCGGGCCGCCAATTTGGCGACGGCGGCGCCGATGCCGCGGCTGCCGCCGGTGACGAGCATGACTTTGGACATGATTTTCTCCTGCGTGGCCGTCACGGTAGCAGAATCGCCGCGGCCTCAGATCCAGACATCGTTCGGCGCGCTGCGTGCGCCGCCCTGGTCGCCGGTGTTGACCACGCCACAGGGTTCCACCAGCATCAGATGCGTTTCTTCCAGCGCGCAGGGCTTGTGCTCCACGCCTTTGGGGATCACCGTCATGTCACCGGGGGCCAGATCGACATGGCCGTCGCGCAGTTCGATCCGCAATCGCCCGCTGATGACGAAGAAGGTCTCATCGGTGTCCGCATGGCTGTGCCAGACAAAATCGCCTTGCACCTTGACCACCTTGAATTGGTAGTCGTTCATTTGCGCGATGACCTTGGGTTGCCAGTGTTCCGAGAATAGCGACAGCTTGCCGGCGATATTGATGGCGGTAATGGGGGACATGGCTTGGCCTGAACAAGTTGGGACGCTTGCAGCATAGGGCGCGCGGCCGCGTGCTGTCTTGTACGTTCTTGCAGGTTTTCCGGACTGCCGCAGGCGCGGTTATGCGTGCAGCATCCGCCGCCAGCGATCGGGGGTCATGCCATAGGTCTGGACGTGACGGTGCGTCAGGTGGCTCTGGTCGGTAAAGCCGGCGCCGGCCGCGGCGTCTGCCAGCGGCTGGCCCGCTGCGATCAGGCGCCGCGCCAGGTCCAGGCGGCGCAGCATCACGTAGCGATACGGACTGGTGCCGAACAGTGCACGGAAGTCGCGCGACAGGCGCCAGCGGTCATTGCCGGCAACCTGCGCCAGCTGGTCCAGCGTGATGGGCTGGTCGAGCGAGGCGTGGATAAACTGCCGGGCGCGTTCGGCCGCGGGGTAGTCGGCTGAGCGGCGCCCCTGGCGGCGTCCGGCGGCGGCGCACAGCGCATGGGCCAAGTCGTACAGTGCGTCGTCTTCCTGCAAGGGATCGATAGCGGACTGCGTGCTTTGCAGCAGGGCGTTGCTTGCGGCATGCAGCCGGGGATCGGTCGAGATGCCGCCAGGGACGAACGGCAACGGCTGGCCGCCCAGGATCTGCTGGATCAGCGCGGGTTCGACGTAGATCATGCGGTAATGGAAACCGGCGTCCGTGCCCGCCTGCCCGTCATGAGGTTCGTCAGGATGCAGCACGAGGGTGCTGCCGGGCAAGCTGTGGCGGAAGGCACGCCGATAGTGGAAGCTCTGCACGCCCGAGAGCGTTCGCCCGATGGCGTACGTGTCGTGGCGGTGCATATCGTAGCCGTGACCGCCGAAGTAGGCTTCGATGCGCTCTACGCCCGAGGGCGCGGCGCGCAGTATCCAGTCCCGTTTCGGTTCGGCCAATGGCATGACGGGTGTGAGGCAGCGCCTACTTCTTCACCTGCACCAGGACGAATTCATTGCCGTACAGGTCAATGAAGTGGGCGTAGACGGTGGTTTCATCATGGACGGGTTCCTTGGTGAAGCGCACGCCTCGGGCGGCGAAGTTACTGTGGTCGCGAACGGCATCGTCGGTGTAGAACACGCCCACCGGCTGGCCACCGGTTTGGTCGCCGACGCGGTCGCGTTGCGCCTGGGTCAGGGCTTGCAGCAGCCAGACGCCGACAGCGGGTTGCTCCGGCAGGCGCAAGTGCACATACCGTTGCTGGCCCACGGGCATGTCGACAACCACCTCCATGCCCAGCTTGTCTTTGTAGAAGGAAATGGCATTGTCGTAGTCGTTCACGAGAAGGACGAGACGGCCCAGCGAATGCATGTCAGGACTCTTTTTGATGTTAAGCGTGCGGCTATGCTAACCCGACGGGGCGCTTTACCGGCTATTGGCCTCCCGCAATAGCCGCAGTCCCACCAGGGGATAACGGGTTTCCTGGGTATTCCAGTTGCGGTAGGACGATCGGGTGTAGAGCGCCCAGGTATGCCAGGAGCCGCCCCGGCGGACCCGCACGTTGCCATGGTCGGGACCTTTCGGGTCATCCGTGGGGGAGTGCGCGTAGTAGTCCTCGCCGTACCAATCCGCCACCCATTCCCAGGCATTGCCATGCATGTCGTACAGGCCGAAGGCGTTGGGGGCGAAGCTGGCGACCGGCGCGGTGAACGTATAACCGTCGTGGCGGGAAGACGCGAACGCCCGCCATTTCGGCCACAGCGGTTCGGCGTCGGCATCGAAGCCGTTGCCGGCATCGGGCATGTCGGCCGGGTTGTCGCCATTCTGGTAGCGGGTACGAGTACCCGCGCGGCAGGCGTACTCCCATTCGGCTTCGGTGGGCAGCCGGTAGACGTGGCCTTCTTTCTGGGTCAGCCAACGGGCCAAGGCCTCGGCGTCGTTCCAGCTGATGTTGACGACGGGGTGATCGTCGCTCTGGGCGAACCCCGGATTGCGCCAGGAGTATCGACGGTCGCGGCCTTCAAAGGCGTCGCCGCGTTCGGATTTGTCGGGGTCGTAGGCGGCGTTGTAGCCATAGCCGCCGGTGCCGTCGGCCTCGGACTCGGGTACGTAGCCAGAGGCCTCGATGAAGCGCCGGAACTGCCCTACCGTGACTTCCGTGCGTTCCAGGTAGAACGGGCGCGTGATGCGCACGGTATGCACGGGGGCTTCGTCGAATAATTGGGTGAAGCGGTCCTTGGGGTACTGCGGATAGTCGCGGGCCAGGGTCTCCGGGGGTTCGTCACTACCCATCTGGAAGGTGCCGGCGGGGATGGCCACGAAGGTCATGCCCAGCGAATTCTCGATCAGGGCAGGAGGTTCCGCAGACGCGGCCAAGGCCGGCAGCAGCAAGGCCGGCAACAGGAAACTGGCAAACAACAAGCGGGAGCGGGGACGCATGGACGGTCGTGGGCGCGGGTGCGCAGGGCCAAGGATGCGCCATAGTAGGGCCGCCGCGTCCGCGCAACCAGACGCGGGGAACCCTCATGTTGCTGTGGGGCTCAGCGTCACCCGGCATCGGCCCATCGCCGCGTCGACACGCCAGGCTTGTTCCCCTGCGCGGCGCTGATGGCAGTTGGCCAGCATGCCGCGCGGTTCAGCCCGCCTTGCGCAAGGTGAAGTTGATTCGCCGGCTACCCAGCTTGGGGTGCGGCAGGTCTTTCATCGGCATCACGCCGTGATAGCGCAGCCGGTCCACGCCGCCCCAGACCACCACGTCGCCGTGCAACAGGGGCACGCGCGTGGTCTTGTCCTGGCGTTCGTTGCCGCCAAACAGGAAGACCGCGGGCATGCCCAGCGACACGGACACGATGGGCGCGTTGTAGTCGCGTTCGTTCTTGTCCTGGTGCAGGGACAGGCGCGACCCCGGTTCGTACCGGTTGACCAGGCAGGCGTCCGGGGCAAAGTCCGGGAAACCGGCGTCGGCCGCCGCCGTTTGGGCCAGTTGCAGAAAGGCCAGCGGCAGGTCGGGCCAGGGCTGGCCGGAAAGCGGGTCGATGCGGGTATAGCGATAGCCATGCGCATCCGTCGTCCAGCCCAGCCGCCCGCAATTGGTCAGCGCCACCGACATGGTGTAGCCGCCCGGCGTTTCCATCTGCCGGAACGGCGCCTGCGCGGTGACGGTGTCCACGCCTTGCAACAGCGCCTGGACATAGGGCAGCGCGAAACCGCGCAGCACGAAGGATTGCGGGCCGATGGCCTCCCGGCCGCTTTGCGCAGTGTCGTCGTCGCCAAACAGGTCCAGCGTCGTGGCCATGATCATTGGGCGTCGTGGAAGATCAGGCCCAGCGTGTGGCGCCTGCCGCTGCGCAGGGCGCTGACGCCGTGCCGCATGGCGGTCTTGCGCCAACCCCGGGTGCCGGGCACCGGCCGCTGATTCACGGTGAAGATCAGCGCGTCGCCTTGTTGCAGCGGCAGCACGTCCGCACGCTGTTCGCGGCTGCTGGTTTCCGTCATCACGAATTCACCACCCGTGAAATCCAGGCCGGGGCGCGACAGCAGCACCGCCACCTGCAAGGGGAATACGTGTTCGCCGTACAGGTCTTGATGCAGGCAGTTGTAGTCGCCAGGGCCGTATTCCAGGATCAGCGGCGTGGGGCGGCGCTGGCCGGCGTCATGGCAGCGTTGCAGGAAGGCCGCGTGATCGGCAGGGTATTGGACGGCGATGCCCATCTGGTGGTTCCAGCGATTCGCAATGGGCGCCAGCCTTGGATACAAACCGGTGCGCAGGTCGTGCAGCAGGGGCGGTAGAGGGTAGGAGAAGTACTTGTATTCGCCTCGCCCGAAACCGTGCCGCGCCATCACGATGCGGCTGCGATAGCCGTCGGCTGCCGCGTAGTTCTCCGCCAGCGCGGCGCATTGCGCGGGCGCCAGCAGGCCGGGGACGATGGCGTTGCCGAGCCTGTCCAGCGACTCGGTGATCTGGTTCCAATCGAGGTCGGGCAAGGAGGCGGAGGGCAGGGTATCCATGGGCGATAGAGGCGGGCGGCGAAGGTTCCAGTCTGCGCTTGCCGCTCGCTATGCGAACTCCGCTTGTTGCGGCGGCATCACAGCAGGGGTTCCAGCGGCAGCAGTGACACAAACCAGACGGAAAACCGCTTCCATGCGGTCGTGCCCGGTTCGGTGTCGTGGCGGATCGTTTCCCCGTTGCGCTGTTCCAGCCAATAAAGATTGCCCTTGTCGTCCAGGCAGACGCGGTAGGCTCCCTTGGGAACCTCCTGCTTGAAGGCGTCTGCGATGTGGCCGGCAAGTGTCGGGCTCTCGATCACGAAACCCAATTCCGTGTTCAAGGTGGCGGAACGGGGATCAAAATTGAATGATCCGACGAAAATGCGTTGCCCGTCCACTGCAAAGGTCTTGGCGTGCAGGCTGGAACCCGAACTGCCGAAGGGCCCCATGCTCTTGTTGCGTTCGACCTCGCTCGACATGCGCTTCATTTCAAACAATTCCACGCCGCTGGCCAGCAGATCCTTGCGGCGCTTGGCATAGCCGGAATGCACCACCGCGACATCCGTGGCTTCCAGCGCATTGGTCAGCACTTGCACCTTGACGCCGCTTTGGGCCATTTTCGCGAAGGCCTGCGTGCCGACTTCGGTCGGCACGAAATACGGGGACACCAGTTCCAGATCCGTCTTGGGCGTGCCGATGATTTCATGCAGCTGATGCGGCAGCATGGCTTCGGGCGGCGCGGTGCCCAGCGTCTTGCGCGGGTCGTCGCTGACCATGCGGGTCTCGGCCCATTCCAGGCTTAGCTCGCTTTGCAGCAACTGGCGAATGAAAGGCAATTGCTTGACGGCGTTGGCGTAGGCGGCAGCTTCCGCAGAGCGCTCGACTTCGAGGGCTCGTTGTTCCAGCGCGTTCAGCGCGCCAGGTTCGGCCTGTTTCAGCAAACGGTCCACGGGGTAGGCCGACTCACTGGCCCAGTAACGGTCAAAATCCTTCGACACATCATTGACCGCCGCGCCGATCGCCAGCACGTCCAAGTCCGTGAACAGCACGCCGTTGGCCGCGCCGAAGTATTCGTCTCCGATGTTGCGGCCGCCGATGATGGTGGCCTGATTGTCGGCGGTGAAGGACTTATTGTGCATGCGCCGGTTCAAGCGCTTGAAGTCGGTGACATAACCCAATGGCTTCGGCCAGCGCAGCACAAACGGGTTGTAGAGCCGCACCTCGATATTGGGATGTTCATTCAGCGCTGCCAGCAGCTTGTCCATGCCCGAGGTGCCATTGTCGTCCAGCAGCAGGCGCACCCGCACGCCACGTTCGGCCGCTTCGTGCAAGGCTTCCAGCAGCATCGTGCCCGTCATGTCGTCGTGCCAGATGTAGTACTGCACATCCAGGCTGCGCTCGGCCGCGCGCGCCAGCATCATCCGGGCGGCGAAGGCGTCATAGGCATTGGCCAGCGGGTGGATGCCCGATTTGCCGGGATGCGCCGCCGCCAGCGGTGCAATGCCGCGGCCCAGCGGCGTGGTGGCGGATTGTTCGGGTGTCAGCGCCTGCGATTCGCTGCGCTTGTCCAGCGGGGGCAGGCTGCATCCGCTGAGAAACGAAAGGCAGAGGGCGGTCATAAGTAGGGGTTTGGCCAGAAACATGCCCGTATTGTGCCGAAAAACGTGGCGGAAGCCCGGGCTTGATAATTTTCCGTATTAGGGATAAATTCTCATATATGGAAAAACCCAATATCGATGGCGATCTGGATCGGCGCATCGCCCAGCGCCTGAAGACCCTGCGTCAAGACCGCGGCTGGTCCCTGGATGAGCTGGCCAGCCTGGCCGGCGTCAGCCGCGCCACCCTGTCGCGCCTGGAGAATGCGGAAGTCAGTCCCACGGCCAGCGTGCTGGGAAAGCTGTGCGCGGCCCACGGCCTGACGATGTCGCGGCTGATGATGCTGGTGGAAGACGACTTCGCGCCGCTGGTGCCCGAACACGCGCAGGCGGTGTGGGTCGACGACAGCGCGGGGTTCCGTCGGCGCTCGGTGTCTCCGCCCGCGCAGCAGTTGGCCGGCGAAGTGCTGGCTTGCGAATTGAAGGCTGACGCGCGCATTGCCTACGAGGAATCGCCGCGGCCGGGGCTGGAACACCATCTGCTGATGCTGGAAGGCGAATTGCTCATTACCGTCGATGGCCAGACTCACTCCCTGGCGCCCGGCGATTGCCTGCGCTATCAGTTGTTCGGCGCCAGCCTGTTTGTCACCCCGCCGCATTGCGGCGCCCGTTACCTGCTCTTCATCGTCTGAACCCGCCATGACCCAAGACCACGCTAGCCTTGAATTGACCCTGTTGACGGCGGAAGACGCCGCCGCAAGCCTGCCCGCGCTGGGCGAACTGCTGCATGCCTGCGTGCAGGGCGGCGCCAGCGTCAGTTTCGTGTTGCCGTATTCGCCCGAAGACGCTCAAGCCTTCTGGCGTGCCAAGGTTCTGCCGGCGCTGCTGGAAGGCAAGTTGGCGTTGTGGGTGGTGCGGCAAGGGGGCCGGATCGCGGGGGCGGTGCAATTGGATTGCGACACGCCGCCCAATCAGCCGCATCGCGCCGAAGTGCGCAAGCTGTTGGTGCACCCCGATTTTCGCCGCCAGGGCATTGCCCGGCGCTTGATGCGTGAAGCCGAAGCGCACGCGGTGCGCATGGGGCGCAGCCTGATCACGCTGGATATTCGCACCGGCGACAGCGCCGAACCCTTGTATGTGTCGCTGGGCTATGTGGTGGTGGGCCAGATCCCGGGATTCAGCCGCGACCCGCACGACGCGGGCAAGCTGGATGCGACAACGATCATGTACAAACGGGTGTAGCCGGCGCCAAGCGACAGGGGCGCGTCAGGCCAGCGGCTTGATGCCCACGCTGTAAGGGGGCGCGTTGCCGCGGGCGGCTGCCTTGATTTTCAGCATCGAGCCGCCAGGAGTGAATTCAAAGTCCTGGAACGGCACTTCAAACCACTGGTGGAAGCTGGTGCGGGAAAACTCCGGAACCCAGACCTTGGGACGCTTGGCGTCACAGTGAAATTCCACCAAGGTGCGGTCGATGCCCAGGGGGCGGGTGTTGCCGATGCGGTAGCTGACGCGCAGCTCGGCGCTTTCGGTCGAGCCGGGGCGCCAGGTCAGGCCGATGGATTCCATGAATTGTTCAATCGCCTGAATGTCGCGATACATAGCTGACTCCGAATGCTGTCGGGCGCCGTGCGCCCACGAAAATCCGCCGCATGAAGCGGCGGGAAACAGACGGATTATCCGCCATTCCGGGGCGGGCTGCCCAACGGGCGGCCCGCGTGGGACGTGGCGCGCATCGCCCTGCGGGGAAATGCGGGCCTCAGGCACCGGCTTTGGCGCAGAACGCCAGGATGGCGTCGGCGACAGCCTGCGGGGCTTCGCGCTGCGGGAAATGGCCCACGCCGTCCAGTACGCGGCGTTCATAGCCGCCCGTGAAAAAGGCGTCTTTGCCTTCTGAGGTGGCGGGCTGGTTGCAGGCATCGGCGCCGCCGTGCAGCACCAGGGTAGGCACGGTCAGCACCGGGGCGGGCGTCAGCACGGCGGTGTCGGCGAGGTAGGCGGGATCACCTTCCGCGTACCCCCAGCGATGGCGATAGGAATGCAGCACCACGTCGGCCCAGTCGGGGTTGTCGAAGGCGCGCGCCGCTTCATCGAAATCCTCGGGGGCATACCAGGCGCCGGGCGACCAGGTGTCCCACATGGTCCGGGTGAATTCCCGGCGATTGCCGTGCACCGCGTCGGCGCCGCGCGGGGTGGCCATGAACCAGTGATACCAGTAGTTGCGTGCCTGGGTCAGCGACAAAACCTGATTCGGGTCGTTGGTGCCATAGCCCACCGATAACAGCGCCAGCTGAGCCGCCACGCCAGGCCGCAGGCCGCAGGCGTTGGCGGTTGCCCGCGCGCCCCAGTCGTGTCCTGCCAGCAGTGGCCGTTGCAGGCCCAGCGCATCGATGAAGTCCAGCAGGTCGCGCCCCAGGGCCGCCAGTTCACCGCTGCGCGGCGTGGCGGCGTCGCGGAACCGCGTCGGGCCGAAGCCGCGCAAGGCGGGGCAAAGCACGCGGTAACCGTCTGCCGCCAGACGTTCGGCCACGGTGTTCCAGCTTTCGGGGCTGTCGGGCCAGCCATGTACCAGCACGGCGCTACGCGATCCGGAAGGATTCCATTCCAGGTAGGCGATGTCCAGCAAAGGGGTCTGGATGTGGGCATAGGCGGACATGATGCAGTTCCTTCTTTCGGTGAGGGTGCTGTCACGATAGCGGCCGGTCTTGTCATGATTCTTGATGAATTAGCGCTTATTATCAACAAATCATGAATAGAAGGATGGCAGGCGATGGATATCCCCGAATCCGCAGGCGCGGTGTTGGACCTGACGCTTTTGCGCACGTTCCTGGAGGTCGTGGACAGCGGCGGCTTTGCGTTGGCCGCCGATGTGCTTGCCTTGACGCCATCGGCCGTCAGCGGGCACATCAAGCGCCTGGAGGTGTTGGCGGGCGCCACGCTGTTGGACCGCACGACGCGCAGCTTTGAAGTGACGCCGGCGGGCGAGACGCTGTATGCCTATGCGCGCAACATCGTTGACCTGGAGCGCGAGGCGCGCGCCCGTCTGAGCGGCACGCGCTTGAAGGGCCGCTTGCGCATTGGTTCGTCCGAGGACTTTGCAGGGGCCTGGTTGGCCGAGGTGCTGCAAGCCTTTCATCGCGGCCACCCGGAGGCCTCCATCGAGTTGAAGGTGGGCGTCACCGCCGACCTGCTGCGCCAGCAAGCGCGGGGCAAGCTGGACGTGGTGTTCGGCAAGCAGTGCTCGCGGGTGCAGGACGATGGCGAACTCTTGTGGGAAGAGGAACTGGTGTGGGCATGGGGCGAGGACAAGCCCTGGAAGCCGGGCCGGCCCGTGCCGTTGGCGGTGTTTCCCGAACCTTGCGTGTACCGCGAAGCAGCCATCAACGCCTTGGGCCAGACACAGCAAGGATGGGTGCCTGCGTTTGAAAGCGGCAGCATGGCGGGTTGCCTGGCCGCCGCGCTGGCGGGATTCGCCGTGGCACCGGTTGCGCGCAGTCAATTGCGTGAAGGCTTGCGGGCCTTGTCGCATGAGGACGGCATGCCGGAACTGCCGATCACGCGCTTCTATGCCTACTTGCGCTCTGTCGAACCCGCCGTGCAGGCGCTGGTGACGGCGGTCAGGCAGACAGGGCAGCGGCGACGCTTCGGGCGCTGATCGGGCAAGCACCGCAACGGTGCATCGTCGCCCTTTATCGCCACCATTGAGTAAAGCAAATGGACGCCGCGCGGCATGGCCCGCACCATGACGCTCATGTCCTTACCAAGGCCACGGCGCAGTCCCGGGGCCGGGACGCTTCACTCTAGGAGTCATCATGGCAAATTTCTTACTGGCATTGGTCAACGCCGAGCTCTCGTTGTTCGGCGTGCAGACGGCAGACGAACCGGTTGCGGCACCGGCCGTCGTGGCCGAGGACACCGCGCCCGCGTTCGATAGCGAGCATTACCGCAGCGCGCTGGGTTGAACCCACGTTCGCCCGCGGCCAAGGCATCAACGGAGAAATAGGCAGGTTTCACGCAAGAACGAGCCTGTACGTCCGGGTGCCGGATTCTTAATATCCCTTCCAGGCTCAGGGCCGAACGGTTCGTCATGAACGCATCGGCCCGGCCTGGCCGTTCGGCATCTTGCCGGCGGCTGCAAGCATGCAGGCTAGCAAGGGAAGGGTATCGCATGAAATCCGAAAAAATCTGGTTGGTGACGGGCGCGTCGACGGGCTTGGGGCTGGTGTTGGTGAAGATGCTGCTGGACCGGGGGCATCTGGTGGCGGCGACGGCCCGGGATGGCGATGCCCTGCTGGAAGCCGTGGGCGCCAAGCTGGAAGGACAGTTCCTGCCGCTGTCGGTGGACCTGGCCGACGAGCACAACGTGCGCCGCGCGGTGGACGCCACGATGGCCGCGTTCGGCGGTGTGGATGTCGTGGTGAACAATGCGGGCGACGCTTTGCAGGGGTCGCTGGACAGCTTGTCCGACGACGCGCTGCGCAGCACGTTCGATATCAATGTCTTCGGCATGCTGAACGTCATTCGCGCGGTGCTGCCGCGCATGCGGACGCAACGCAGCGGGCACGTATTCAATATCTCGTCGATCCTGGGTTTTGATGGCGGCCACGCGGAATGGGGCGCGTATAGCGCCGCCAAATTCGCGGTCAGCGGTTTGACCGAAGCGCTGGCGGCAGAGGCCGCGGCGTGGGGAGTGCGCGTGTCGCTGGTGTATCCGGGCGCCATGCGCGCGGGTATGAACGCCGATGGCGCCAGCGCGCCGGAAATGGCCGCACGCGATCCGCTAAGGCCAGAGCAGGGCGGTGATCCGATCAAGGCGGCGCAAGCGTTGATCAGCGCCGCCGAGGCGCAATACGCGCCCCTGCATCTGTTTCTGGGCCGGGACGCCTTTGATCAGGCGCGCGGCAAGATCCAGTCGGTGCAGCAGGAGCTGGCGCGCTGGCGCGAGATGTCGGTCTCGATCGGCTTTGTCGACGAGCGCCGTCTGGCCGCCTGATGCGTGGATCCGGGTGCGGGGCAGGACTTACGCGGTCCAGCCTTGCACCGCTTGATACGCGCCCAGTAACGCCAGGCTGATCATGAAGCACAGCTTGAAGGTCCGCGCGGATAACTTGTTGCGCAGCCATTGTCCCAACGCCATGCCGATCAGCGCGGGCAAGAGCATCAGCATCGAAGCGCTGGCGGCGCCGGCGTTATAACCGCCATTCAGCCACAGGCCCGCAGCCAGGGCGATCGTGGACACCGTGAACGATATGCCCATGGCCTGAATCAATCCATCCTTGCCCAGGTTCAACGCTTGCAGATAGGGCACGGCCGGAATCACGAATACGCCAGTCGCCGCCGTGATCACGCCAGTGATCGCGCCGACCACAGCGCCCAGCGCCTGCTCGTGCTGGGGCGGCACGGCGGGTGGAGATCCCAACAGGCCCCAGGCCGCGTAGGCGATCAGCGCCAACCCCAGGCAGACACTGGCCCAATGGCCGCTTGGCGCACCTAGCCACAGCGCGCCGGCGAGGGTGCCGACGCACACACCTGCCTGCATGGCGCCGATGCGGCGCAGGATCTGCCCGAATGTGGGCAAGGGCCGGGCTTGCCACAGATTGGTGATCAGCGACGGCACGATCAGCAAGGCGGCGGCCTGCGCGGGCGCCATGACCAGGGCCAGCATCGCCATGGAAATGGTGGGCAGGCCCAAGCCCACCACGCCCTTCACCACGCCCGCCAGGACAAACACGGCGACGGTCGTGGCCAACAACGCGGGTGTGCCGCCGGGCAACAGATCCAGCGGGTTCATGAGCGCTCGCAAGGTTGGGGTTGCGTCTGCCTGGGGCGGCCGTATAGGGCATACGCGACATCCCCGGGTCCCGCGCCGTCCTGGCGCGCGGCGCGCAGCAGCCATTGCCGGGCTTCGCACAGATCCGTCGGCATGGCCGGGCCGTAGAGGGCTGGGCCGCCGAGCAACGCCATGCCCAGCAGGCGCTGCGCGGGGGCGTGGCCATCGCGCGCGGCGGCACGCAGCCAGGCCAGCATGGCAGGCACATCGCCCTCGGTCTGGGCTTCCAGCGCCAGTGCGTATTTTTGCGCGGGGGTGGTGTGGGCGGCAAGGCCGGGCTGGGCTATGGCATTGCCTGAGGTATGCAACGCCAGCAACAGCAGCGTCACGCCTGGCCATCGCGCCAGGCTGGTGCAACGATTCGGGGTCATGGTCTGGTTCCGGGGGCTGATGAGAGGGATTCCGCGCCGTGCGACAAGGGGCGATACGCCTCATTCTGCGCCGCATGTCACCGAATCCGGCATCGGGATCTTTCATAGCCTGCCTATGGTTCAGCCTGAGTCTTGCGTGCTACGCTGACCGAATGCGATTTGACCTGACCGATCTGCGGCTCTTCCTGAATGTCCAGGAAACCGGCTCCATCACGGCGGGCGCCAAGCGTTCCCACATGACGCTGGCTTCCGCCAGCGAGCGCATCCGTGGCATGGAGGACACCCTGGGCGTGCCGCTGCTGCTGCGCGAGCATCGGGGCGTTGACCCGACGCCTGCCGGCCGCACGCTGGCCCATCACGCGCGGGTGGTGCTGGCGCAGATGGACCGCATGCGTGGCGAATTGGATCACTACGGCCACGGACTGAAGGGCCATGTGCGCGTGCTGTGCAACACCACGGCGCTAAGCGAATATCTGCCGGCGGTGTTGGGAGATTTCCTGAAAGACCATCCGCGCGTGTCCGTGGACCTTGAGGAACGGCTCAGCTACGAGATCGCCGATGCCTTGCGCGCGGGCGCTTGCGATATCGGCGTGCTGGCGGATTCGACGGACTTGCACGGCCTGCATGTGCAGACCTTCCGGCATGATCCGCTGACGCTGATCGTGCCGCACGGCCACCGGCTGGCTGGTCGCCCGTCGGTGATGCTGGCCGATGTGGCGGACGAGGAGTTCGTGGGGCTGGTGGAGGGCAGTGCATTGCAGGAGCATCTTGCGCACCACGCTCGGCGTGGCGGCAAGGTGCTGTCCTACCGCGTGCGCCTGCGCAGCTTTGACGCGGTATGCCGGATGGTGGGGCAAGGCGTCGGCATCGGCATCGTGCCGCGCGTGGCCGCAGTGCGCTATGGCCGCGCCGCCCGCGTGCAGCGCGTGGCGCTGGCGGACGACTGGGCCTCGCGTGATCTGGTGCTATGCGTGCGCGATGCCTTGCCGGCGTACGCCGCCGAACTGGTGGCCTATGCGCTGCGCGATGCGCCTGCGGCTACGGACGCACCAGCGACTGGGGCTTGCGAAGATGTCCCCGGTTGAACCACGACCCGGACGCTACGGCGGTCAGGATGATCAAGCCGTACAGGCACATGCCCACTGCCGCAGTCAGAAAGAACACGGTCAGCGATCCGGTCAGGTGCAGCGCGACACCGCCCGCGCCCACGCAGATCAGCAAGCGCAGGAAACCCGCGACCAACGGCCACTTCAGCCGGCCTGCGCCTTGAGACGCGAAGTACATCGAAAACCCCAGCGCAAAGAACCCATATACCGGGCCGACCATGCGTAGATACGCGGAGCCGGCTTCCAGCATGTGGTCTTCAGCGCCGAACAGCCGTAGCCATGCTTCTGGAAAGCACGCCGCAGCCAAGCCGATGGTCTCGGCCAGCACAAAGGCCATCGCGCCGCCGGTCAGGGCGATCCGCATGGCGCGCTCTGGTTGGCCAGCGCCGATATTGGATGCGACCATCGCGACCATGGGGGCGCCCAGTCCGAAGGCGATGGGGATCAGCAGATATTCCAGACGCACGGCGATGCCGTAACCGGCCACCGCCGCCGTGCCGGCGTACGCGCCGACCAACGCAGCGGTCAGTGCCACCAGGGCATTGGTCAGTAGCGGGTTCAACGTGGCCAGCGCACCCACGCTAAGGATGCTGCGCATCAGGCTCAGGTGCAGCCGGCTGGCGACCAGCCGCGCAGGATTGCGCCCACTGGCGCAGTACGCGCCCAGGATAAGCGCGCCCGCGCCGTAGTAGATGACCAGCGCCCAACCGCCACCGGCCACGCCCAGGGCGGGAAAGGGGCCCCAGCCGAAGATCAGGCAAGGCGACAGGGGGATCAGCAACAACGCTCCGCCGCAGATCACTGCGCCGGGCACCAGCATGTTGCCGGTGCCCCGGATGACGCTGGCGAAGGCGTTCATCAGCCACATCAGCACGATGCCGCCGAAGATGACGTTGGAATAGGCCAGCGCGGCGTCCAGCGCTTCGCCTTCCGCGCCGAGTGCGCGATACAGCTGCGGGCCAAACGCCAGCAGCAGGATGCAGAAGAGCAAGCCGAGCAATGCATTCAGCACGACGGCGTGCAGCACAAGTTGATCGGCCTCTTGTTGCCGGCCGCCGCCCAGCGCACGCGCCACCGCGGCGGAAATGCCGCCGCCCATGGCGCCCTGTGACATATTTCCCATCAGGAACAGCACTGGCACCACCAACGCCACGCCCGCCAATACGGAGGTGCCCAGCCGCGCCAGGAACCAGGTCTCGATCAGCCCGGTGGCCGATTGCGCCGACATCATCAGGATATTGGGCCAGGCCAGACGTGCCAGCGTCGGGGCGATGGGCGCTTCAAGCATGGCCTGCAAGCGCGCATTGGCGGGGCGTGGCGAAGGTGTCGCTGACATGGGGGATGACCAGAACGGGATGCGGTAAAATTTACGTGCATATGCCAATATCTGTCAAGAATGAACTGGACGCGATCCCGTCCCGGCAGTAGCGTAATGACCTTGCTGCCGGGTAATCCTTCCCGAGTGCTCCTGCGTTAGCCCCTTGCCATGCCCGCTACCGATCCTTCCGTCTCCGCTGTCGTGCCGGACCCGCTTGTTTGCAACGGCGCCGCCTTGCGCAAGGCCACCCGGCGCGTGTCGCAGCTGTATGACACGGTGCTTGCGCCTTGCGGCCTGAAAGTGTCGCAGCATTCGATTCTGATTCATATCGCCCGTGCCGGCACGCCGTCGATGACGGACCTGGCGCGCGCCATGGTGCTGGACCGTTCCGCTCTGGCGCACAACCTGAAGCCGCTTGAGCGCGACGGTTATGTGCAAACGGCGCGTGACGAACACGATGGCCGCAGCCGCCGCGTGGCATTGACGGAAGCGGGCCGCGCCAAGCTGGCCGAGTCCAAACGCTTGTGGAAGGATGCGCAGAACCGCTTTGAAGCCGCCTTTGGCGTAGAGCGCGCGGCCGCCTTGCGGCAATCATTGGCCGATATCTTCTCTGACGATTTCGCGTTGGCGTTCAGTCGCGGCTGATGGATGACGACTAACGGCCAACGGCAAACGGTTAATGGCTGGCCGCAGCTCGTTTGCGGCGTGGCCAGCCCAATAACGTCACCGCGCCCAGCACGCAAGCCATGCCCGCGATCTGCGCACCGGTCAATGATTCCCCCAGCAGTCCCGCCGCCAGCCCCACGGCGGATGCGGGCGCCAGCGCGGTGAAGAGCGCGGCTTCAGAGCCTTGCACGCGCGCAGCACCCGCGTACCAAAGCAGGAAGCCGCCTACCGTGGGCACCACGGCGTAATAGGCCACGGCAAGAACGGCATCTGTGCTGAAGCTGCCTTGCCAGGGGGATTCAGCCAGACTCGCCAATGCCGAGAACGCCAGTCCAAAGCCGGTCATGACGGTGGACAGCGCAAGCGGCGGCACGGGCACCCGCAGGCGCTTATTCAGCAGGATAAACAGCCCTTCGCACAGCACCGCGCCCAGGATCAGCGCATTGCCGGTCAATGACGACACGCCATTCGCCCCACTGGCATGGCGCGTCATCAGCCACACCCCGAAGCCGGCGGTGGCAATCGCGGCCAGCAAGGCTTTGCCCGGGCGTTCTCCCAGCAGCAGGATCGCGATGGCGGCGGTAACCAGCGGCAGCGTTCCCAGAATGACGCCACCGTCCACCGCCGATGTGCGCTGTAGTCCGGCGATCAGCAGCGTGGTGTAGCCCACGCTGCCGGCGATGGCTTGCGCCGCCAGCAAGATCCAATCGCGCCGGCCCAGGCGCGGCAGGCGAGCGCCGGTGGCGGCCATCAGCAGCGCAAAGCAGGGCAGCGCGATGGCAAACCGCAGCGCGGTCGCGGTGAAGGGCGGCAGCCCGGTTCCGATGATCTTGCTGGCCACCACCGTGCTGCCCACCAGCGCCATGGCTGCCGCCAGATAGCAATACCCCAGTCTCTTTGCATGCATGTCTGTCTACGTCGCGTGTCGAGAAAAACGCAGCGTAGGGCCCGAGCCGGGGGCGGGTCTTGAACGAAATTGCAGGATGGGAAGCGGAAAGACGGCAGTCAGCGCGTTGCCAGCGCATAGCGGCTGGGCGATATGCCGTAAGCGCGCACGAACAAGCGGGTCATGTGGCTTTGATCGGCAAAGCCGCCCGCCGCGGCCGCGTGTGCCAACGGCTCGCCGTCACGAATCAGGCGGCGGGCCAATAGCAGGCGGCGTTGTATTTGATAGGCGTGGGGCGTCAGCCCGGTGGCGTTGGCAAAGGCGCGCAATACCTGATAACGGCTCAGGCCGCTGACCACGGCCAGGTCCGCCAGCGAACGCTCGGCGGCAGGATCGTCGTCGATCAGGGCGCGCGCATGACGTATGGAGGCGGGAGCGCCTAGGTGGATGGCCTGTGGGGCATAGGGGCTGTGCGCGGCGGCCACAATGCGCAATAGCAGGGCGTCGCTGGCCAGCGTGGCATTGACGCCACTGGTAAGGCAGGCATACAGCGCCAGCACATCGCGCGCCAGGCCTGGCTGGTTCTGGGCGGGGTGTTCAAATTCGTAGCGCCGTCCGTCGGCAATCAATTCGGCTGCGCTTTGCGCCACCACGTCGGGGTCCAGGTACAGCATTTGCCAGGCGCGCATGCCATCGCCGATGGGCGCTCCGTCATGGACCTCGCCGGGGTTGACGGTAATGACGTGGCCGGGACCGGCTTGCACCTGCCCACGACCGCTATGAGAGACCTGCGCACCTGCGCGGATGACGCCGATACCGAATTGATCATGCGTGTGCCGGGCGAAGCGGTGCCGGCTTTGCGCAGCCACCGCTTGCACGCCGGCAAGCGCGCTGCGTTGCATGGTGAACTGGGCCGGCTTCATGCGCGGGCGAACCCAGGCGGGTTCAGTCCTTGTATTCCTTCATGACCTGCTTCATGAACTCGGCGCGGTCGACTTGACCGTCCTTGTTGCTGTCCATGGCCGAAAACTGTTCCGCGGTCAGGCTCTTCGGGAACTCGTTCTGGCTGAGGCGGCCGTCGGCATTGGCGTCCAGCTTCGCGAACGACGCTTCCATGAAGGTCTGGTATTCGGCGCGGCTGACCTTGCCGTCCTTGTTGGTATCCAGGTGCTTCTGTTGTTCCGGCGTCATTTGGATGCCAGCCGGCGCGGGCTGGGCGAGTGCTGCGGAGGTGGCGATGGCCAGTGCGGTAAAGGTCGTGCTGAGGGCAATAGTCTTCTTCATGTTGCGTCTTCCCTTGCCGGAGGCGGCGATGATGGTTGCAGCGGCGCCGAAATCACTTCAACGCGCTACAGCGGAACGCCTTGATGCCTTTTTCCACATAGTGGGGCTCTCGGGTGCAGGCGGCCCGCATGGCTTGGTTCGCCAATCCCATCAGCTTAACCGCTTTGCCCATTGCTTCCGAGCCGTCTTGGCCGGGGCCGACTTTGTCGGCCCAGTCCTTGAACTGTTCGGCTTGTTTTTGATAGGCCTGGGCGCGCATCGCATCGGTGTAGGCGACAGCGCGGGAAATGTCTCCCGGGCTCATTTTCTCTTCGGCTTGGGCTGCTGCCGAGATGCCCAGCAAGGCCGCCAGAAGCCAGGGGACGAGGGTGTTTTTTTTAATCATCTTGGGTTTGCTCGCGAGAGTACGGTAGGCGTGCGGTATGGGGGACTTGAGCCAAGGCAAGTTGGCCGCGGTCACCACATCTTGCAACGCACCCCCTCATTTTCGAGGTTGCCACCGACGATGATGCCGTTTTCGTCGACGAAGAAGCTGGTGTAGCAATTCGCCACCCCGGAGCGGCGCTGGTAGATCGTGCCGCCGTAGTTGAAGTTGCCGTAAGAGCCCACGGCTTCGTTCCACTCGACGTTGTCGGCGGTCGAGTACAAATACACCAATTGGCCGATCGGAAGCTCGTCGCTTGCGTAGACCTTGTTGGGCGGACCCCATTCGGCAACCAGGTCATTGACCGGTCGGCCTTTCTGGCGTGCCAGGGCGATGTCCCAGGTGGTGCATGCCGTCAGCAAGGTGCCGCATAGGCATGCCAACACTGCTCGTTGAAAACTGAATCGCACGTGCTTTTCCTTTTATTGTGCGCGGCCAAGCCTCCCCGCCTGCGCCTTTGCGCTGCAAATAATAAGTGGGCAGGTTTGCCCGATCAAGAATTCGCCCGGGTTTCCGGTGTACTAGTACACCGGAAACCCGGGCAGATCAGACGGGGCCGCTTGAAAGGGGCGGAAAATACCGGTCGACCGCCCAGTGGGGCGACGCCTGGGGGAAAGCTGGGGGACCATGGCAGAACAAGTCAAAGACACTGAACGCGCGCAAGCCACCGTGCGGCTCTTGAGCGCCTTGCTCGTCACGGTCTACGCGCCAGCCCTGGCATGGGCAGGGCAGTTGCCCATGGAACGCGCCGCGCTCCTGGCGGCGCACGGCATGGCGTTTCTCATCATTTCGCTACTGCTGCGATGGGCCATCATCCGTTGGCCGGGAAACTATCCGGCCCGGCGTGTGTTCGCCATGGTCAACGACTATTCGGCCCTGGGTTTCCATCTGGCTCTGGGCGGACGCGCGCTGCTTCCCGTCTACGCCGTCGTGCTCTGGATGACGGTCGGGTACGGGGTCCGGTATGGCTCGCGCTATCTGGTGGCCGCAACGGCGCTTGCGTTGCTGGATCTGGCCGTGGTCGCATACCTGACGCCATATTGGCACGAGCAGCCCTACGTGACGGTGACGCTGATCCTGGCGGCGCTGATCGTTCCTGCCTATACGCATTTTCTGCTGCGCAGCAACGAGAAATCCTATGCGCGCGAGCGCGAGGCCACGTTGGCCAAGACACGATTCCTGGCGCAAGCCAGCCATGACCTGCGCCAGCCCATTCATTCGATCGCCTTGTTCGCGGACTGCCTGCGCGACGAGAACCTGAACGGCCACCAGCGGCATCTGGTCGACAGCATCGATCGGTCATTGAACAGCGTTTCGCATTTGTTCCGCTCGATTCTGGATAGCTACACGTTGGACAGCGGAAAGCTGGAACCCAAGCCCCAAGCAGTGCGCATGCGCGAAGTGCTGGAAACCGTGGTGCGAGATTTCCGGGAAGTCGCTTCACCCTGGGCGGAGGTGCCCGTGCGCGTCAACGCGGGTGATTACCGGGTCCGAACCGATCCGAATCTGCTCAGCACCGTTGTTCAGAATCTGCTGTCGAACGCCGTCAAATACGGGGGCGGCCGCGAGGTGCTGATCGCGGTGCGCCGGCGGGGGACGACCCTTTCCCTGCAAGTCCACGACCGTGGGCGTGGGATTCCCGAGGCGCATTTGGGCATGGTCTTTGAAGAGTTCTATCGGGTGCGGTTGCAGCGCGACAAGGACATCGAAGGGCTGGGGCTGGGCTTGTCGATCGTCAAGCGCTTATGCACCTTGCTTGGGTTGCGTGTCAGCATCCGGTCGCGATCCGGGCAGGGCACGACGGTAACGGTCGACGGGTTCCCGCTACTGGAGGATGCACCGCCCGAAGAGACGCGGCGCACGGCGGCGGGCGCCAGCCGGTTGAACGGACTGCGTGTGCTGCTGATCGAGGATGACGAGAACGTGCTGATGGCGACCGCCATGCTGCTGGAACGGTGGGGGTGCGTGGTGGAGCAGGCCAGCGCGTTGCCGGAGGCGCCGCCGGATTGCGATGTCGTCATCAGCGACTACGACTTGAACGCCGAGATGACGGGCGCCGAGTGCATCGTGCGGGTCCGGAGCTTGTTGGGGGCGAATGTGCCCGCCATGCTGTTGACGGGCCATGACACCAAGGCGATCCGCGAGGCCGTGGATGATCCGGCGCTGCCGATCCTTGCCAAGCCGATCCGCGCGGCGGAGCTGAGATCCCTGTTGACCACGCTGGCGCTGGCCGCCGAACCGCGTAACCGGGTTCCAGAGCCGGTACCCGGTGCGTGATCAGGCGGCGGGTGTCCGCTGCACGCCCGCCCTGGCGGCCAGGACCGCGGCGGAGGCCCGCGTTGGCACGTTCATCGCCTTGAGCAAGGCCGACACATGGATGCGGACGGTGAATGGCGAGATTTCCAGGAGTCTGGCGATCTCCTTGTTGGTGAGGCCTTCGACCAGCATGGCCAGCACATCGCGTTGCCGCAGGGTCAGGCCGGCGATCACGCTGGCCAAGTCACTATCGCCCGAGAGATTCGGCTTGTTGTACCTGACCACGATGTCGCCTGCGCGGATCGCGAGGATCGCTTCCCCGATCTCCGCGGGCGCAACCGATTTGCCGATGAAGCCGTCCGCGCCCGAGGCCATGACGGCATCGATCTTCTGCTTGTCGTTGATGACGGAGACGACGATCAGCGAACTGCGCGGGCACAGCCGCCGCAGGTCCGAGATCCACTCCAGGGAATGGCTTTCGGGAAACAGGAGATCCAGGACGAGCGTATCGGGCGGCCCTTCCTGCCCGACCAACGCGAACACGTCTTCCAGGCGGTCTGCTTCGCGCAGCACCGCTGCCGGTGCAATGCGGCGGATGATCTCGCACATGCCCATCCGAAACGTGGGGTGATCGTCAGAGATCAGGAATCGCTCGGGTGAGCCGGATCCGTTTGTCATTTTCTGTCGTGATAACGGGCGCCTCCGCGAAGGGAGGGCCAACGGCCTCCCGCGACGCGGCCCGCTGCCGGGGGCTGGGATCGGAATTTTTCCGCATGTTATGCGGAGCGGCTGCGTTTCTGGCGTGGAAACAGCTTCACGTTGATAAATGTTACGTTTTGAAGCAAGCCCAGGCAACCGCAGCTTTCAGAGGCTATTGCAGCCCGTTCCAACGCGCCACCGAGGGCTCGGCGGCCGCCCACTTCCATTGCCCGCCTGGCTGCCTACAGATGATGCTGGTGTAGGCAGGCGCGGGCGTGTCGTCCTGCTCCACCGTGAACAGCACTTCGCGGCAGCGCGTCAGCGGCGTGTCGATATCCCGCACGACTTGAATGCCGCCCTGCTCGCTGCCGACGGGCAAGGCATGGCGGATCTGCCATTGCCGAACCTGGCCGATGGGCAGTTCGCCCGCAGCGTTGGCCATGACGTTTTGCTGGTCGTTCTTCCATTCGCGCAGCACATACTTCACGGTGGCATCCACCGCCGCCTGCACGGTGACGCCGATGGCGTAGCCGGCAACGGGGTTGGCGGTGGCAGCGCCGCTGATGGTGCCCACCACCGCGCCGGTCGCGCCGCCGATCGACGAACTTTGGCAGCCGGCCAGACCGATGCTGGCGGCCAGCGCCAGCAGGCATGCGCGGCGCATCATTGCAATGATCCCCAGCGGGCCGTGGCCGGCTCGGCGCTGGCCCACCGCCACTGCGCCCCATCGCGGCAGACGGTCGTGACGAAGAACTCGCGTTGCGGGTCACCGCCGGCCTTTTCGGCCGGGGTATCGATGGAGAAGACGACTTCCTTGCATTGCAGCCCCACGCCGCCGATGAGCCGGCTGACGGCCACTTGTCCTTGTGCGTCGCTTTCGATGGGAAGCTGGTGCTTGACGCTCCAGTGCGCGACGGCGCCCACGTCCAGCGGGCCGGCGGCGGTGGCGATGGCGTCTTGTTCTTCGCCTCGGGTCTTGCGTTGCGCATAGGCGAGGGCGGCCTTGGCGCCCGCCTGCACGCCCAGGCCGATACCGGTGGCGACCGTGGCGTTGTCAGTGACTTTGTTCGCGATGGCGGTGCCGGCGATACCCGCGGCGGCGCCGGTGCCTTCGCTGAGCAGCGAGCTGCAACCGGACAGCGCGGTCAGGGCGGCCGCGCCCAACAGGACAAGCGCGCGGCGGCTCGCGCGTGGTGGCGAGATGATGAACAAGCGGCGTGCCCTCCTGCGTGATACTTGGCGCCGCAAGTATAGGATCGCCGGTTGCGGCGCGGACGCAGGCTTTGCATTCCTTGGCATTTGCGCCAATCGCCGCCTGCGGCGGCCGCGCGTCAGGCGGACGGCCGGGCGCCCTTGGTATAGACCTCGCGCAAGGCAGCGGCGAACAGGGCGTCCACATTGCGTCGCACGCCGTCCGCGCGCGTGAACAGCGAGATCGGGGGCAGCGTCCAGTCGAAGGAATAAGGCACGATGGCCGCGCCCGCGATGCGCACCAGTTCATCAGCGATATCGGCGGGCAGGATCGAGACCGCGCGGTCGCTGGCGACGATCATTTCGCCGATCAGCTTGGACGAATCGCTTTGCACTGACGGGGGCGGGGGCGCCAGGCCGGCCCGCAGGAAAATGTCGGCCACCTGTTCGCGGATGGGGCTGCCCGGGGTGCCCAGAATCCAGTCCAGGTCGGCCAGCCGGTTCCATTCCAGGCGGGAACGTCCCAGCCGCGCCGCCAGGCGGCGGCTGGCGATCAGGCGTGGTTGCTGGTGGTAGAGCACTTCAAAATCGATATTGCTCAGATCGACCGACGGCGTGGCCCAGCCCACCACGATGTCCAGCGTGTGGTCTCGCAATTGGCGCAGCAGCGAGGGGCCCTGGCCTTCATGGATGGTGGCGGTGATCCGGCGGCCTTGCGGCAGGGTGCGGCTGATGGCCGCCGACAGCATCTGGCCCGACACGAAAGGGATGACCCCAATGTGCAGGTGGGCGGCATGTCCTGCCGCCACGGCCTCCATTTCCTGTACCAGGTGGCCCAAGTCCTGGACCAGCCCCCGCGCCCGTGCCAGCACCACGGCGCCGAGCGCGGTGGGCGTCATGCCTCGGACGGAGCGCTCAAAGAGCGGCACGTCGAACATGCTTTCCAGTTCGGCCAAGGCATTCGTCACTGCCGGCTGGCTGGTGGCCATGTGTTCCGCCACCCGGGTCAGCGACCCGTGCTGCTCGATTTGCAGCAGCAGCATCAGGTGGCGCATCTTCAGGCGAGAGGTCAGTTTCCGGATGACCGCATCCGGGTCAAAGGCCGTCATAGGTAAATCATAATGTAAAGGTAATGGGACAATATTAAATCCGAATGATCACCTTATGTCTTGAGGCCTAGAATTTTTGCATATTCAAGACAGCGAGGCTACAGCCCCATGAACAACGAATCCGACCGCCAGGCAGCTCTGGACTATCACGAATTCCCCACCCCGGGAAAGATCTCCGTGGTGGCTTCCAAGCCGCTCGTCAACCAGCGCGACCTGGCGCTGGCGTACTCGCCCGGCGTGGCGGCGGCCTGCGAAGAGATCGTGGCCGACCCGGCCAATGTCTACCGCTACACGGCGCGTGGCAACCTGGTGGGCGTGATCTCCAACGGCACGGCCGTGCTGGGCCTGGGCAACATTGGCGCGCTGGCCTCCAAGCCGGTCATGGAAGGCAAGGCGGTGCTGTTCAAGAAGTTCGCCGGCCTGGACGTGTTCG
>NZ_CADIJX010000004.1 GCF_902859625.1 Achromobacter pestifer
CGAATCGTAGGATGGGTGTAGCGCGAGAAGCCGGAAACAAGAACACCGGCATATAACGCGCGCAACCCATCAAGCAGCGCGGGCGTCTTTCGGGTGCACGCGCAGCACGATGGGGTGTGCGCGCAGCACGATGGGTTGCACACGCAGCACGATGGGTTGCGCGCGTTCGCCACCAATTTCCTTGCATCGGGTCTTGCGCGCTTCACCCATCCTACGGTGGGTGCGGTGGCTGCGGGAATCCCTGCCCAGCGACCTACTGATCGTCCGATTGATCGGCGAACCGTAGGATGGGTGTAGCGCGAGAAACCGGAAACAAGAACACCGGCATCTAACGCGCGCAACCCATCAAGCAGCGCGGGCGCCTTTCGGGTGCACGCGGTGCACGATGGGTTGCGCGCGTTTTCCGGCAATTTTCTTGCATCGGGTCCTGCGCGCTTCACCCATCCTACGGTTGAAACGTTTAATGCGGTTGGCGCAATTCAAACGTTTCGCCCCATTCGCGCTTTCAGCCTGGCCGGTCGCCTTCCTTTTCCATCGTCTCGATCGTGCCGCGCAGGATCTTCAGCAGCACCAGGCCGGGCAGCGCGATCACGACGGTCAGCAGGAAGAACCCGGGCCAGCCAAATTGGCCCACCAACGGTGGCGTAAGGGGTCCGGCCAGATATGTCCGGCCCACCGCCGACAGCGCCGACAGCAGCGCGAACTGCGTGGCTGAAAACCGTTGGCGGCATAGCGCCATCAACAGCCCCACGAAAGAAGCCGTGCCCAGGCCGCCGCACAGATTCTCGATGCCGACGCCGGTTGCCATCAGCCACAGGTTCTTCGGACTGACGGCGATCAGCCAGTACGCCAGGTTGGAGACGGCTTGCAGCAGGCCGAACGCCATCAACGACCGATACAGCCCCCAGCGTGACATCAGCGTTCCGCCCGCCAGCGCCCCCACGATGGTGGCCGCCAGTCCCAGCACCTTGTTCACCGTGCCGACTTCCGTGGGCGTGAAGCCCGCGCCTCGAATCAGGAAGGTCGTGGACAAGGCGCCCGCAAAGGCGTCGCCCAGCTTGTACAGCACGATCAGCAGCAGGATGGCCAGCGCGCCGCGCCGGGTGAAGAATTCGTGCAGCGGTTCGCCCACCGCCTCGCGCAGATTGCGCGGCGCACGGGCGACGTGTTCGGGTTCGGGCGCCAGCAATGTGGCCACCGAGCACAGCAACATCAAGCCGCCCATCAGGACATAGGTGTAGCCCCAACCGATCCACTGGTCCGCCAGGATCAGCGCCAGGCCGCCCGACGCGATCATGGCAAGCCGGTAGCCCATCACCTTGATGGCGGCGCCAGCGCCACGCTCCTCTTTGCGCAGCACATCCGTGCAATAGGCGTCGAACGCGATGTCCTGCGTGGCAGACAGAAAGGCCACCAGCACGGCAAGCAAGGCCAGCGACTGAAGCGCCGTTGACGGCGACAGCATGCCCATCGCCATGATGGTGAACGCCAGCAGCAGTTGCGTCACCAGCATCCAGCCACGACGACGGCCCAGCAAAGGCGGCACATAGCGGTCAACGAATGGCGCCCAAAGGAATTTCAGGGTGTAGGCAGTGCCCACCAGGGTCAGGAAGCCGATTTCCTGCAACGGCACGCCTTCCACCGTCGCCCAGGCTTGCAAGGTTCCACTGGTCAGCGCCAACGGCAGTCCACTGGCAAAGCCCAGGACCAGCAAAGGGGCCACGCGGGGGCTGGTGTAGACGTTGGATACAGCGGTGATGACGGTCTCCTGGAACACGCCGGCACGGCGCAATAGGCGTTGCGCCGGGGGGCTTGCGGCATTTTAGGGCTTGTTCGCCCGCGCCGTCAGGACGATCGGTGTCGGAATGTCAGGGCGACTCGAAGCGGTACACCGCCAGCGTGCTACGCCAGCTGGGGAACAACTTCACCTCATGACCTTCGTTGAAGGTCGCGCGTTCCAGGATGCGCACGTCCACTTCACCGGCCAACTGTTCAAAGTCGCGCAGGGTGCACAGGTGGATGTTCGGCGTGTTGTACCACTGGTAGGGCATCTGCCCCGTCACCGGCATGCGGCCGCGCAAGATGGCCCAGCCGTGTGGCCAATAGCCGAAATTGGGAAAGGACACGATGCCATAGCGCGCCACCCGCGCCATCTCGCGCAGGATGTGCTCGGTGCGGTGCATGGATTGCAGGGTCTGGGACAGCACCACGGTGTCGAACTGCTTATCGTCGAACAGCGCCAGCCCGTCTTCCAGGTTCTGCTGGATCACCTCGACCCCGCGACGCACGCAGGCGATCACGCAGGTATCGTCCAGCTCCACGCCCGCGCCCCGCACCTGGCGGTGGTCGCGCAGGTGCGCCAGCAGTGCGCCGTCGCCGCAGCCCAGGTCCAGGACGCGGCTGCCGGGTTCGATCCATCCGGCAATGCGCGCCAAGTCGGGCCGCAGCGCGCTATGGGCATAGCGAGGGGTCACAGGAGTCATTCGGAGCGTCCTTCGGTCGGGGCGGCCGCGCCGCCAAGCCCAAGCTCGCGCGCGATGCGTTCGTAATAGCCGCGAACCACGGCATGGTAGCGCGCGTCTTCCAGCAGGAAGGCGTCGTGGCCATGCGGCGCGTCGATTTCAGCGTAGGTCACGGGGCTGGCATTCTTCAACAGCGCCCGCACGATTTCGCGTGACCGCTCGGGCGGAAAACGCCAATCGGTTGAAAACGACACCAGCAGGAAATCGGACTTGGCCGGTGCCAGCGCGCGCGCCAGGTCACCGCCGGTCGTGCGGGCCGGATCAAAATAGTCCAGCGCGCGCGTGATCAGCAGATAGGTGTTGGCGTCGAAATAGCGGGTGAACTTTTCGCCCTGGTAGCGCAGGTACGACTCCACCTCGAATTCGACGTCGTAGCCGTAGTGATAGGCGCCGTTTTCGGCGGGCGCGCGTTGCGCGCGGCCGAATTTCTCGGCCATGTCGTCGTCCGACAGGTAGGTGATGTGGCCGATCATGCGCGCCACCGACAGGCCACGGCGTGGCACCGTGTCCTGCGCGTAGTAGTCGCCGCCGTGGAAATCCGGATCGGTGATGATGGCGCGGCGCGCGACCTCATTGAAGCCGATATTCTGCGCCGACAGGCGCGGCGTGCTGGCGATCACCACGCAGTTGGCCACACGGTCGGGCAAGGTGATGGCCCAGCTGAGCGCCTGCATGCCGCCCAACGATCCGCCCATCACCGCCGCAAAGCGTTCGATGCCGAAATGGTCAGCCACACGGGCTTGCGCACGCACCCAGTCTTCCACCGTCAGCACTGGAAACGCGGCACCCCAGGGCTTGCCGGTGGCCGGATTGATGCTGGCCGGCCCTGTCGAACCAAAGCAGGAGCCCAGGTTGTTCACGCCGATCACGAAGAAGATATTGGTGTCCACCGGCTTGCCGGGGCCGACCATGTTGTCCCACCAGCCGACGTCGCTGGGGTTGTCGGCCGCCTGCCCCGCCACGTGGTGCGACGCATTGAGCGCATGGCAGATCAGGACCGCGTTGGTGCGCTGGGCGTTGAGCGTGCCGTAGGTTTCCACGGCCAGTTCGTAGGCCGCCAGCGACTGGCCGCTGAGCAAAGGCAGCGGCTCATCGAAACGGATGAAAGTAGGTGCGACCAGGCCGACGGTACCGGGATCAACGGTGTCGGAAGTCGTGACGGTGGCGGGAACGAACCCGCTGGCCGAATCACCGGCCAAATGTTGGGCAGGAGTGGTCATACGGACCTCTTTAGCTGGATTTATTGGAAGGCGCCCGCAAGCGGATCAGGCAAATCGGCGCCGAAATATGGATAGTGCGAAAAGAATTCTAGCACTGCTTGCGGGCGCAGCCATTGCCCGCACGCTGGTGGGACAATAGCCAATACCGGCGGCGCCCCCAACCGATCGCGGCGCGCGCCCCTGACAGGAAGGATATGGCTCACATCTATCTGGACGAACTTCAGCACCTGGCGGCGGCCGGCCTGGCCGCCGCTGGCGCCAACCCGGCAATGGCCGACAGCACCGCCCGCGCGCTGGTCTTCGCCGAAAGCCAGGGCATCAGTTCCCACGGTCTGTCGCGCGTGCCGTTCTACGCCGGCCACCTGCGGGCCGGCCGCGCCATCGGTTCGGCCGTGCCACGCATCGTGCATGAACGCGGCGGCGCGGCACTGATCGACGCGGGCTCAGGCCTGGCCTTCCCCGCCTGCGCCCTGGCCGTGGAACAAGCCGCCACGCGGGCCCGCGAACACGGCATCGCCTTCATCGGCGTGGCCAACAGCCACCACTTTGGCGAAGCGGGCTACCACCTGGAAGCCTTGGCCGATTCCGGTCTGGTGGCGCTGGCGCTCAGCAATTCGCCGGCCGCCATGCCCGCCTGGGGCGGCAAACGCCCCCTGTTCGGCACCAACCCCATCGCCGCGGTCTTTCCCCGCCGCAACGGCGCGCGCCTGGTGATCGACCTGTCGCTGTCGCAAGTGGCGCGCGGCAAGCTGATGATCGCCGCGCGCGACAACCAGCCCATTCCGCTGGGCTGGGCGCTGGACGCGGACGGCCAGCCCACCACGGACCCCAAGGCCGGCCTGGCCGGCAGCATGCTGCCCGCGGGCGGCGTCAAAGGCGCCATGCTGGCGCTGATCGTGGAACTGCTGGCCTGCGCGCTGACCGGCGCGCACTTCGGTTTCGAGACGGAATCGTTCTTTGTCGACGCAGGCGGCCCCGCCCGGCTGGGGCAAGCCTTCATGGCGATCGACCCCGGCGCGCTGGCCGGCAACGACACCTATCTTGAGCGCGTCGAAACGCTGGTGGACGCCATGCTGGAAGACGAAGGCGTGCGCCTGCCCGGCGACCGCCGCCGCAAACTGCGCGACGCGGCCCTCAAGCACGGCGTGGACATACCCGATTCGCTCATGGCCCAGTTGCGGGCGATGGCGGGCGTGGCCTGACACCGCAATGCGCCCCGGCGGCTATGCCCCGTGGTGCGTGAACCACAGCATCAAGGGCGCCAGCAGCAGGAACACCACCGTGGACACCAGCACCGCGCCGGCCGCGGTGTCGCCCAACGGGGTGTAGCGCTTGGCGTACATGTAGCTGACCACGGCGCATGGCATCGCCATCTGCAAGGTCAGCGCGCCCGCCAGGACAGGCTCCAGGTCCAGCGCCCACACCACCACCAGCCCGGCGGCCAGGCCCACCCCCAGCCGGATCGCCCCCACCTTGGCGCCGTCGCGCAAGCCGTTGGACGGGATCAGCGCCAGCGCGTGGCCCAGGCTCAGCAGCATCAGCGGCACCGTCACGGCGCCCAGCATGCGGGCGGTCTCGATCAGCCAGTCCGGCACGGGGATGTGCAGCATGCGCAGCGCCACCGCCACGACCGACGCCAGCAGGATCGGGCTTTTCCAGCTGCCCTTGGTATTCACTCCCGGCAACAGCCGCACGGCGATCGTGTGCATGACAAAGGAATTCACCGCGAAGAACGCCACCGCCACCGACAGGCCGGCGTCGCCAAACGCCAGCTGCGAAATCGGCAGGCCCAGGTTGCCGGCATTGGGCAGGAATGCCGTGGGCAGCAACGTGCGCACCGGCAGCTTCCACACCTTCAACAGCAACGCGCCAACCACCGCGCACAACAACAACGCCAACAGCGTGGCCACGGCCACATCGGCCAGCGCGCGGTCATCCAGGTGAGTCGTGACGAACGTGTGGAACACCAAGGCTGGCGTCGTCACCGACGTCACCAGGGTGGTGATGAACGTGCCGCCAAACGGAATATCGCGCTTTCCCCAGAACACCCCGATGCCCACGCAGGTCAGCAAAGGCAGCATCAGCACAATGGCTGACAGGTAAAACTGGGCGATGGCCAACATACGACTATTCCGTCAGAGATAAAGAGATCGATGCGCCGCGGCATCAATGCTTGCCCGCTGGCGGCAAGGACCGCAGCATGGGGCAACACGTCAACTACAGGGCATCCCGCCCCTCGCCACCATGACCGCCATCCGCCGCTTGTCCGCGTACCGCCCATCGTTGCAGGCGTCCTTGCAGGTACCGTCCCAGCCCCTATCCGCCCAGCATCCGCCGATCTCGCCGCTGACCTCGCTTTCCGCGCCACCCGTCGTGAAAGCGCTGTCCGACCGCCAGGCCGCGTGCCTGTATTGGTCAGCCGCCGGCAAGACCAGCTGGGAAACCGCCCGCATCCTGGGCGTCAGCGAAAGCACCGTTAATTTCCATCTGCACAACGCCTGCGCCAAGCTCGGTGTGCGGGGCCGCCGGGCCGCGGTCGTCGCGGCGCTGCGCCAAGGGCTGCTGGATGCCGTCACGGCTTGATGGGTTTGGCCGGATTGATCACCACTGATCGCAAGAATTCACGGGCACGCTCCGCCGGCAGGCTTTCTTCGGTGCCGGCTGCCACCGCCTCGATCAGCATGGTATCGGTCACCCAGACCTTGGCCTGCAACCACCCTGGCTTGCCCATGGCCTTGCCTCGCACCTCGATATCCTGCCCGTAGGCCGGCCATTCCGTGGGCGGCGGGGCTTGCATGTTGGCGTACAGCGAGTGCATCAAGGCCATGCCCAGCGCCTGCTTGGCCACCGGGTCCGCCACGATCTCCGGCGGCAGGGGGGCGGATCCGATGGCAAACACGGCTTCTCCCACGGTGGCGGTAGCCAGGGTAAAACGCAAAGTGTGGGCATCCAGACGCAGGTCGCGGGTGTCCGTCATGACCCGGTCGGGGAACGCAGCGCGCACGTGGCCGTCCGCCACATCGACTTCCCGCCAGTTGTAACGGGGCGAGCAGGCAGCCAGCACCAGCGCCAACCCCACAAAGAGGCCGGCTTTCTTGAACATGAAACGAAACAGCGATGAAATCGTCATTACCCGAGGACCTGGACGGTCTATCCATTTCAAGGAATCCAGAAATTGTCGCCGATTTCCATGACCCCCGCGCCCGACGGCACCCCTTTGGCCAATTATGTGTGGCCCGCCGCCCCAAATGTGCCCCCGCCGATCACCGGCCCGGGCACCCCCAGCGTCTATCTGCTGCACGGACTGAGCGAACATGCCGGGCGCTATGACCGCCTGGCCCGCTGGCTGACGGCGCGCGGCTGGACCGTGGGCGCGCACGACCATCGTGGCCACGGCCGCTCGGGCGGCCCGGCCGCCACGCTGAGCCACCAGGAAGACCTGGTCACGGACGCCGTGGACCGGCTGCGCGCCTGGACCCAGGCCCAGGGCCGCCCGCCCATCCTGTTGGCCCACAGCCTGGGCGCACTGGTGGCCGTGCGAATCGCCCTCCGCCGCATGGTCGAACTGGACGCCCTGGTGCTCAGTTCGCCGCCTTTTGTGGTGCACGTGCCACAGTGGGTGCGTCGCACCCTGACCTGGATGTCCCTGCATGCGCCCGACGTCCGCATGCCGCACGGCTTGGCCACCGCCCGGATTTCGCATGACCGGGCCGTCGTGAAAGCCTACCGCTCCGACCCGCTGGTGCGGCGACGCATGACGGGCCGGTTGGCCCGCTTCGTGGACGAAGGCGGTCAGGACGCCCTGCGCGAGGCCGGGCTGCTGCCCTGCCGGACCCTGCTGATGGTGGCGGGCGACGACTCCATCGTCGCCGCCGAGGGCAGCCGCCAGTTCGCCCAGCGGGCGCCCGCCGAATTGCTGACGCTGCGCTGGTACGACACCGCCTGGCACGAGATTTTCAATGAAACGGCCCCCATTTCAGATCCGGTTTATGCTGATCTGGACGAGTGGCTGGCGCGTACGGCTCAGGCATTGTCCCTGCGCCCAGTACTGGCTCCCTCGGCACAGGAGGCCGGCACCCCGTAAAATCCGGCGACAGACCCCAACGAGAAGAATCCGTGACTGATACCGCCGCCAACCGCCTCTCCCGCCTAGAGGCCAACCGCTCGCTGCTGACCCAGACGCTGCGAGGCATCGAGAAAGAAGGCCTGCGCGTGGACGAGCAGGGCATTCTGTCCCGCACGCCCCACCCCGCCGGCCTGGGTTCGGCGCTGACCAACGAACACGTCACCACCGATTATTCCGAATCGCTGCTTGAATTGATCACCGGCACGCATACGGACGTGGACGCGCTGCTGGCCGAATTGACCAACACCCATCGCCACGTCTACAGCGTGCTGGACCATGAACTGATCTGGAATCAGTCCATGCCCGCCACGCTGCCCTCCGAGGCGGATATCCCCATTGCCTGGTATGGCAAATCCAATACCGGCATGCTCAAGCACGTGTACCGCCGTGGCTTGGCGGAACGCTATGGCAAGACGATGCAATGCATCGCCGGCGTGCACTACAACTTCTCGTTGGCCGAAGACCTCTGGTCCGTGCTCGATACGCAGCCGGGTTCGACGCAAGATCGTCGTTCGCGCGGCTATATCGGACTGATCCGAAACTTCACGCGCTATTCCTGGTTGCTGATGTACCTGTTCGGCGCGGCGCCCGCGCTGGCCGCCGACTTCCTGCGTGGCCGCGAACATCCGCTGCATCGCCTGGGCGACCACACGCTGTACCTGCCCCACGCCACCAGCCTGCGCATGAGCGACCTGGGTTACCAGAACAAGGCGCAGTCGCAGCTCAAGCTTTGCTACAACGACCTGGACACCTTCCTGGGCCGTCTGTACGACGCCGTGACGCAGCCCTGGCCCGATTACCAAAAAATCGGCACGCATCGCGACGGCGAATGGATTCAGCTGAACACCAACGTCCTACAGATCGAAAACGAGTACTACTCCAGCATCCGCCCCAAGCGTGCCACCGGCCGCTGCGAACGCCCCATCACGGCGCTGGCGGAACGCGGCGTGCAGTATGTGGAAGTGCGCTGCCTGGATATCGACCCGGATTCGCCCGTGGGCATCGATGCCAGCACGAGCCGCTTCGTGGACGCCTTCCTGCTGTTCTGCGCGGCATCGGACAGCCCGTTCTTCCCTGCCAACGGCTACTGTCAGCGCAGCGCCGACAACTTCTCGACCGTCGTCAAGGAAGGCCGCAAGCCTGGCCTGACGCTGGACCGCGATGGCCAGTCCGTGGCGCTGACGCAATGGGGGCATGAACTGCTGGACCAGATCGCGCCCTACGCCGCGTTGTTCGACTCTGCCTTGGGCGGCAATGCCTACGCTGAGGCGCTGGCCGCGCAGCGCACCAAGCTGGACCAGCCTGACACCACGCCATCGGCCCGCCTGCTGGCGTCGTTGAAGAGCAGCGGCCTGTCGTTCCACGACTATTCGCTGGACCAAAGCCGCAAGCACGCCGAAACCTTGCGTGCGCAAGCCCTGCCCTCGGACCTGGCTGCGGCTTATTTGCAGGCGGCGGCACAATCCACGCAGGAACAGCAACGCATTGAACAGTCGGACACGGTGGATTTCGCCACCTACGTTGCCCGCTATCAAGCGGCGCTGAAAGCCCCGCCCAAATAAGGCGTATCGTTAGGGTTTGGGTCCGCGCCGCCTGCCAGTCAGGCGGCGCGGGCTCCGTCTGTCACCTAGGAGGTTATTCCCATGCGCCGCACCGCAACATTCCTGTTGGCCATGGCAGCCAGCATGTCGGGAATCGTCCATGCCGCGCCGCCCATGCAGACCGTCCCGTCGGTGGACCTGAAACGCTATGCTGGCATGTGGTACGAAATCGCGAATTTCCCCATGTTCTTCCAGCGCGACTGCGTGGGGGACACCACCGCCGAATACACCGCGCATGCCGATGGCACCGTGGGCGTGAACAACCGTTGCCGCACCAAGGACGGCACGATCGATTCTGCATCCGGCACCGCCACGGTCGTTGAAGGCAGCAACAACGCCAAGCTTGAAGTCTCGTTCGCCAAGCCCTTCAAGGGCGATTACTGGGTAATCGGCCTGGACCCTGAGTACCGCTGGTCCGTCGTGGGTACCCCAGATCGCAAATATCTGTGGATTCTGTCGCGTTCGCCGCAGTTGCCCAAGGAAGAACTGGACCGCGCGCTGGCTGCCGCCACCGCGCAAGGCTATCAATTGGACGAACTGCGCTACACGCCGCAGAAATGACCGCGGCAGGCGGTCAGCCTGCGTAGTCGCGCGCCAGCCGCACCACCGTCACGCCGGGCTTCAACTGGCGCAACGACGGCATGATCAGCGTGCAGTGGTCATAGGGGGTCACGATCGCCTGGCCATCGGCCCAACCGATCACAGACCCCGCCTGCTCCAGCGTTTCCAATCCCGTCCACGGCTCTGAGAACCGCAGATCCATGGACGGCGCGACCACCGCGTCCGTCACTTCCAGCACGCGCTGCGCCAAGGGGTCAGGCAACAACCAGTCGGCCGGCACATCCGACGCATCCACCACGCCCGACTCGATCAGCATGCGCGCCACCATGTCGCGCGCCACATCGCGCGAGGCCAGTTCCCCGTGGAAGCCGCATTCAATCAGCAAAGCGCACGCCTCTTCGCGGGCGGGGTCGCCGAACTGCTCGAAATCGCGCATGCGCACGCCGTCCTTGTGGCCGGCGTCCACGATCACGTGCTGCGGCGCCTTCAGGCGGCGTGCCAGTGCGATATTGCGCGGCAACACGCCCGTCAGCAGCAAGGGGGCACCCGGCTCGTGCATGGAATGCAGGTCCAGCAGCCAATCCGCGCGACGCACCCAAGGACGCAACGCGGCGCCACGCTGGCGATCCGGCGTGGTGGGGTTATCCAAACGCTCGGCGCTCCAGACACGGTTCATGTCTTCAGCAACGAAGCGCGATGCATCATGGTTGGCGTGGTCGAACCGGTCAAAAGCGTCCAGGTTGCAGAACGCCAGCGTCAGGCTGCCCCGGCGCGGTTTGATGCCAGCCGCCAGCAGATCCTTCAACGCCCAGGCGCCGCAGAGTTCGTTGCCATGCACCAACGCGGACACCATCAGCGCCCGGCCCGGCACGCCTGAATCAAAATGCCAGACGCCCGGCGTATCGGTATTGCCGGCGCGTTCGGCGCTCAGGTCGGGAACGGGAAGCTTGAATTCCATGATGATGTCCGCTTTTCTGGTGAGTGCAGGTGCGTGGTGCTGGTACTTGTTGCAGGTGCGTGTTGCTGGTGCGCGTATTACTGCGCTTCGATCTTCGCCGCCTTGACCAGCGCGCCGTACTTCTTCGTTTCTTCAGCCTGATAGGCCACCAGATCGATACCCGGCTTGGCCACTTCGCCACCCGCTTCCTGCATCTTGGCGCGGAACGGCTCGGACTTCAGCGTTTCATCCAGCACAGTGCGCAGCTTGGCGACAACCGGTTCGGGCAAGCCGGCAGGGCCGTACAGCGCGAACCACAAGTTGATGTCAACGGACTCGAAGCCCGGCGTCGCGGCCAGCGGCGCGATCTCGGGCGCTGCCGGCGACCGCTTGTTCTCGGTCAGGCCCAGCGCCACGATGTTTCCGCTGCGCACTTGCGGCAGCCCCGAGGACAGCACCAGCATGCCGTAGTCCAGCTGACCGCTCATCAGGTCCGTGACCAGCGGCGACACGCCACGGTACGGCACGTGTTCGGCGCGGGTGCTGGTGGCCTGGTTGATCATTTCGCCCGCCAGGTGCAGCGTGGTGCCCACGCCGGATGATCCGTAGTTGAAGGTGCCCGGTTCGGCGCCGCGCAGCTTCTTCAGATAGTCGGCAGCGGTCTTCACGCCCGAGTTCTTGCTGGCGGCCAGCAGCATCGGCTGCGACGCCACCAGCCCCAGGGCCGTGAAATCCTTCGCGCTGTCGTACTTCACCGCCGTGTTGATCATGCGGGCAATCACCATTTCATTGGTGGAGCCCAGGAAAATCGTATAGCCATCGGGCGTCGCACGCGCCACGCGCTGGGCGCCGATCGTGCCACCCGCGCCACCGACGTTTTCCACGATCACGGTCTGGCCCAGGCGTTTGCCCAGTTCTTCGCCCAGCAGGCGGGCGGTCAGATCCAGACTGCCACCAGCCGGGTAGCCGACGATCAACGACACGCTGCGAGCCGGATAATCAGCGGCGCTGACGGTGGGTGCGGCAACCAGGGCGGAGGCGGCACAGAACGCAACAAGCGCTGCACGCAGCGGATGCAGATTGGACTTCATGTTTTCTTCCTTGGGGTGCTGGGGATGGACGGCGGTGCCGTCTCGTTTGAGGTTTAGCGCCCTATTTTCGGGCGCAGTCCATGTGCATGCCGTGCTGAAACGGCACATCTTCGTGCTTATTCTGCTTCCCGCGGGCGCCTTCGGCCAATCAGGCCTTGCGGTTGGCGGTCGCTTCCCAGGCGGCTTCCGCCAGATCCGTCAGCCGGGCGCGCGGGCGGTACAGGCGCACCTCGAAAGCGATCTCTTCGCTGCGTCCGCCCAACGCGGTCAGCGCGCCCCGGCGGCAGTCGGCCGCCACCATGGACCACGGCAGCCACGCCACGCCCACGCCCTTGGCCACGGCGCCATGCGCCGCATCCAGGGAATCGCTGCGCACGAACGGCGTCAACGCATAGGGCGTGGTTTCCAGGCGGTCGCCGACGATGCGTTCCATCGCCAGGCCACCGGTATAGGTAATCAATGGCACGGGCGTGCCGCCGTCTTGCAAGGCATAGCGGGCGCGGCCACGCGCGTCGACCTGGCTGACCGGCACCAGCTTGTCGGTTGCCAAGGTCATGTAGCGATAGCGCGCCGGGCTAAGCGGCACGGACAGGGCCGGGTGCTCGTAACAGCACAGCAGGTCCACCTTGCCTTGTTCCAGCCGCACCACCAGATCCTGCGCCTTGCCGGTGGACAACTCCACCTGCGTGCCTTCAGTCAGCACCTTGGGCGTGCGGTGCCGCAGGCGGGCGATCCAGTCCGCGACCAGCGTGCGGGCCAGGCTGCGGCCGGTGGCAATGCGCAGCACCGATTCGCCGCCCGCGCCCGAACTGCGGATGCGATGGCGCACCAGCCCCATCTGCTCGACCACCTGCGTGGCCGTCTTCAGCAGCGCTTCGCCCTCTGGCGTCAACGTGACCGGCAGGTGCTGGCGTTCAACCAACGGCGCTCCGGCCCAGGCTTCCAACGCACGAATGCGCCGCCCGAAGGCAGGATGCGTCACGTGGCGCAGCTCGGCCGCGCGCACGAAGCTGCCGGTACGCGCCAGCGCGATCAGGTCTTCAAGGAGTTTCAGGTCGGCCATGAGGCGCAAGCTTACGCCATCGGCCGACCGTCCGGCAGGCGGCCGATCAGCGGGCCGCCACCCCCATCATCGCCAGCGTGGCGCGGGTCAGATCGCTGGCCGGATCTTCAAGTTCGTTGACCAGGTCAAAGTGGTTGCAATGCGGCGTGGGGATGCGCGTGGACGCCAGGCCCGCCGCGTTCCAGGCGGCCTCAAACGCCGTCGTCTGGTTCTTGAAACCCTGTGTCTCCAGCCCTCCCACGGCCAGCAGCATCGGACCCGCGTGTTCGGGCAGATTGAAGATCGGGCTTTGATGCGCCGCCTGCTCGGGCGTCAACCGCAACCAGGTATTCGGCAGGATGTCGCACAGCGGCCGCAAATCGAACAGCCCGCTCAGCGCCAGGGTGCCCTTGATCACATCTTCCGGCACGCCGTACCGGGCCGGCCAGCCCGGCGCGACCAGCATCCCCGCCAGATGGCCACCCGCCGAACTGCCACCCACGTAAATGCGGTCAGGGTCCACCCCATAGGCCGCCACGTTCTGGTACAGCCACGCCACGGCGGAACGCACTTCGCGCACCACTTCGCCCAGGGTCGCTTCGGGCACCAGCGTGTACTCCAGGGTGGCCACGGCGGCGCCTGCGGCGTTGAATGCCTCGGCCATCACCGGCGCGTCTTCCTTTCTCTGCGCGCGCCAGTAGCCGCCGTGGATGAACACGAAAAGCGGAGCCGGCGCGTGCGAGGCCGCGGGCAGGAACAGGTCCAGCCGTTCGTCCTGGCCCATGCCGTAGCGCAGGTCCAGCACGCCGGGCCGGCGCGTCCGCACCCGGGCCGACGACTCGGCATAGCGCCGCACGCAGGCATCAAAGTCGGGCACCGATTCCCGCGCGTTGTATTGGACGTCGCGTTCGGCAATGGAGGAGAAGAAGAGGTCGATATCAGCGTTATGCATGGCGGGCCTGCGGGTCGGGCTGTGAAATGATCCGTTCAATGAACTGCGCGGTCTTGCGGTAATGCGCCGCCAGCATCGCGACCGAACCTTCGACGTCGCGCGAGATCGCGGCGTCCAGCAGGTGGCGATGCTCGTCATCGACGTTGCGTTCCGGCCCGTAGGCCGTGGCGCCGGCGCGCGCCGGACGGCGATAGCGCTCGGTTTGTGCGTAGAGCTGCGTGGAAAGGTCCAACAGCCAGTGCGACCGGCACGCACCGATCAGCGCATGATGGAAATCCAGATGACGCGCCTCAAGCAGTTCTTCAAGCTCTTCGGACGGCGACTGAGCATCGCCCGCGCGCTGCGCGGCCAGCGTCAGGGCATGATAGGCGCCGACCAGCCGCGCTTCCCAGGCGTCGTCGGCGTTGGCCAACGATCGGCGCAACGCATCGCAATCGATCAGGATGCGGGTTTCACAGGCATCCCACATTTCCTCGACCGACAAAGGCGCGATGCTGAAACCGCGCGACGTGGTGTTGATGACCATGCGTTCGCTGCGCAGGCGGTTGAGCGCCTCGCGGATGGGGGAAAAGCTGCTGCCGTAACGCTGTCTCAGCAATTCCAGCCGCAACGACTGGCCCGGCGCGAAGACGCCGCTCATGATGTCCCGCCGAAGCAGGCGGTAGACCTGCTCGGACAGCGTGATTTCCTCTACTTCGGCGTTCCCGTCCGCTCCGGATTCGTCCTGGCGGGAAGCTTTGATCCTTGGCTTCAACATACTCTCCAGATGTCAGCGGCTTGCCCGCCGGCCCGCGTGCAGGCGGGTCATTCTACCCGCGCGTGGCCGCGGGCATGCCCGTTTCCGGGCCGGTTTCCGCGGCCGCTTCATATCCCCAAATACCGTTGCGCCAATTCGGGCTGCTGGGACAACTCGGCCGGCTTGCCCGACCACGCCACCTGACCCTTGTCCACGATGTAGTGACGGTCCACCAGCGTCGCCATTTCCGGCAGGTTCTTGTCAATGACCAGAATGGTCTGGCCCTCGCCCTTCAAGGCACGCAGGCAGCGCCAGATCTCCTGCCGGATCAACGGCGCCAGCCCTTCGGTGGCCTCGTCCAGAATCAGCAGCTTGGGATTGGTCATCAGCGCGCGGCCCACCACCAGCATTTGCTGCTCTCCGCCGGACAGCGTGCGCGAGGACTGGCCGCGACGTTCCTTCAAGCGCGGAAACAGCGCGTAAACGCGCTCCAAATCCCATCCACCCGACGCGGCCCGCGACGTCGCCACCAGGTTCTCCTGCACGGTCAGCGAACCAAACACGCGCCGCCCTTCCGGCACCAGCCCCACGCCCAAGCGCGCCACGGTGCTCGGGGCGGATCGGCCCAGCGTCTGGCCCCGGAACTGCACCGTGCCGCCGGTGGCAGGCAGCATGCCCATCAGGGTCTTGACGGTGGTGGTCTTGCCCATGCCGTTGCGGCCGATCAACGAAATCACTTCGCCTTCGCTGGCCTCGAACGACATGCCGAACAGCACTTTGCTGGATCCGTAGCCGCCCGTCAGTCCGTCAACCTTCAACATGTTCTTCTCCCAGATAGGCTGCGCGCACCTCGGGATGGCGCCGCACCTCGTCGGGCGCTCCGCTAAATACCACGCGGCCGTACACCAGCACGCTGATGCGGTCGGCCAAGGCAAAGACGGCGTCCATGTCGTGTTCGACCAGCAAGATGCCGTAATTGCCTTTCATCCCTTGCAGCAGCCGGGTCATGCGCGCCGATTCCTCGGGCCCCATGCCGGCCATCGGCTCGTCAAGCAGCAACAGCCTGGGCGAACGCGCCAATGCCACGGCCAATTCCAACTGCCGCTTTTCGCCATGCGCCAGATCAGCCGACCGCACGTGGCGACGATCCGCAAGCCCCACGTGCGTCAGCCACTGCATGGCCTCGGCCTTCAAGGTGGCGTCATGGCGCGGATTGGACCATGCCTGAAACGCGCGCCCGTTCTTGAGCATGCGCGACAAGATCACGTTTTCCAGCGCGGTGTATTCGTGGCAAAGCTCGGTGATCTGGAACGACCGGCCCAAACCCAGCCGCGCACGTTCAAACGCGCGCAGCGGTGTCACGTCCCGGCCGTCCAGATGGATGGTGCCCGAATCCGGCCGGATCTCGCCGCATATCTGCGCGATCAGCGTGGACTTGCCGGCGCCATTGGGGCCGATAATGGCGTGGATTTCACCCGCCCGCACATCCAGGTCCACGCCGTTGGTGGCCACCACCGCGTCAAAGGCCTTGCGCAGTTGCGTCAGGCGCAACAGGCTTGCGCTGGCGTCAGTCGGCATGGCGCGTCTCCAGCAGTTTTCCGAACAGGCCTTTCTGCCCCCACAACACCACCAGCACCAGGATCGGCCCCATGTACAACAGCCAATGCTCGGTCAGCGACGACAGCATCTGCTCCAGGCCCAGGAAGACCGCGGCGCCCGCAATCGGCCCCAGCAAGGTTCCCACGCCGCCCAGGATCACAATGGCCATCAGCTCGCCGGATTTGGTCCAGGCCGCCATGTCGGGCGTGACCAGCCCCGCGTAGTTGGCCCACAGCACGCCCGCCAGGCCCGTGCCCACGGCCGACAGCACAAAGGCGCTTAGCCGGTACGGCGTGGGCGCAACCCCCAGGTTCACCGCGCGCCGTTCGCTTTGGCGCAACGCTTGCAACACCATGCCGAAGCGTGAATTGGTGACGCGGATGCAGAACAGCGTCCACGCCGTCAACACCGCCAGGCACACGTAATAGAACACCATGGGGCTTTCCAGATTAATGCCGGGCAGCACGTTGCGTTGCGGAATCATCAGTCCGTCGTCGCCGCCGTAGAACTGCAAGGACACCAACACGAAATACACCATCTGGCCGAACGCCAGGGTGATCATGATGAACTGCACGCCTCGCGTGCGCAGCGCCAGATATCCGAAGATCCAGCCGGCCAGCGCGCACACGGCCAGCGCGATCGGCCACACCACCAGCGCCGCATTGCTGCCTGCCCATCCGAAGATCGGCCCGGCTTCTGACGTATGGAAGGCAATGATGCCCACCGCGTAACCGCCCAGCCCGAAGAACATGGCGTGGCCGAAGCTGACCATGGCGCCGTAGCCGATCACCAGGTCCAGGCTCACGGCCGCCAGCCCGTAAATCAAGAAGCGCGTCACCACGCCGATCAGGAACGGGGATCCCGACGCCACGGCCGCGGCCGGCAGCAGGATCAACACCGCCAGGCCGCCCAGCCCCCAGCGCGCGCGATTCGAAAGTGTCTTTGCCATCATCATCCTCGCGCCGGAAACAAGCCGCCCGGCTTGGCGATCAACACGATCGCCATCAGCACATAGATACTGGCCGACGCCAGGCCCGCCGCCAGCGGGTCCGCCGTGGCGGGCGAAAACACCGTGGACAGCAACTGCGGCAAAAAGGCACGCCCCATGCTGTCCACCATGCCCACCAGCAAGGCGCCCGCGAGCGCGCCGCGCACCGATCCCACCCCGCCGATCACGATGACCACGAAGGTCGTGATCAGAATGCGTTCGCCCATGCCGATTTCCACCGCCAGCAGCGGCGCGGCCATCACGCCCGCCAAGCCGCACAGCAGCGCGCCCAGGCCGAACACCAGCGTGTAGAGCTTTCTGATGTCGACGCCCAGCGCATCCACCATTTCGCGGTCATCGGCGCCTGCGCGGATCAGCATGCCGATGCGCGTGCGGTTGACCAGCCACCACAGCCCCACCGCCACCAACGCACCGATGGCGATGAACGACAGGCGGATCAAGGGGTATTGGAAGCCGGGAGCCAACGTCACTGCGCCTTCCAGAAACGTGGGGATGCTGACCAGCGGCGGACGGCGGCCGAAGATCAGGCTGACCGCTTCATTCGAGAACAGCAGCAAGCCGAACGTCGCCAGCACCTGGTACAGGTGGTCGCGCTTGTACAGCTTTCGGATCACCAGGACTTCAACGGACACCCCGTACAAGCCCGCGCCCAGCAGCGCCGCGACCACGCCGGCCAGGAACGAGCCCGTGTTGCCGATGGCGTATGCCGCGCAGTATGCCCCCACCATGTAGAAGGAGCCATGCGTCAGGTTCACGACGCCCATGATCCCGAAGATCAATGTCAGTCCGGCCGCCAGCATGAAAAGCATGGCGCCGAACTGCAAGCCGTTGAGCAGCTGTTCAAACAGAAGCGTCATGATGGCATCTTGCAGAATTGAGCGTAGGCGTCCTTGTCATCGGACACCAGCTTGCGGACCAGGTGCGGCGACAGGCCGCCATCGCTGTCTTTCTCGATGCGCATCAGGTACAGGTCCTGAATGGGATGCTGGTTGGTGTTCATGCTGAACTTGCCGCGCAAGGACGTGAACTCGGGCTTGCGCAGCGCCGCGCGGAATTCCGCCGCCTTCGACAGATCGCCGCCCGTGGCCTTCAGGCCCACGCCGATCAATTGCGCCGTGTCATACGCCTGCATCGCGTAATCGGTCGGCACGCGGCCATAGGCTTCCTTGAACGCTTTCACGAAGGCCTTGGATTGTGCGTTGTCAAAGTCCTGCGACCAGATGCCGGTGGTGTACGACCCCGCCGACGCATCGCCGGTGGCCTGGATCATCCGGGCATCCATCGAGAAACTGGGCATCAGCATCGGAATGGTCTTGTTCAACCCCGCCGCTGCGTATTGCTTGACGAAGTTGATGCCTGTCCCGCCCGGATGGAACTGATAGATGGCCTCGGGCGCCAACGAACGCAAACGCGCAAGCTCCACCGAAAAATCCGACTGGTCCAGCTTGGTATAGATCTCGGCCACCACCTCGCCCTTGTAGGTGCGCTTGAAGCCTTCGATCGCGTCGCGTCCCGCCTGATAGTTGGGCGCCAGCAGCACCACGCGCTTGTAGCCCAGCTCATTGGCCGCCACGCCGCCCGCCGTGTGGAAGGCATCGTTCTGGTATGACGCGACGAAGTAGTTGGGGTCGCACTTTTCACCCGCGAAGTTCGACGGGCCGGGATTCAGGCTGACGTAGAACGCGCCCGCCTTCACCACGCTGGGCACGACCGCCGCCAGCACGTTCGAGAAGTTCACGCCGGTGTAGAGCTTCACGCCTGATTGCAGCAAACGGTCAGCCGCCTGCTTGGCGTTGGCGGGCTTCAAGCCATCGTCCTCGATGACGAGTTGCACCGGCACGCCACCGAGCGCGCCGCCGCCTTGTTTGATGGCCAGGTTGAACGCATCGCGCTCGTCTTCGCCGATGTAGCCCGCCGGCGTGGACAAGGTGGCGATGAATCCAATCTTGACCGGTTCCGCCGCCTGCGCCGCGCCCATTGCGAAGACCGCGCCCAGTGCGGCGGCGGCCGCGCCGCTCAGTTTCATTTTCTTGATCATGTTTTCCCCTTGGAGACTGCGCTGCCCGCCCGGCGGCGGGCGCTTGCTAAACCGCCACCACCGGATGGCGCAATGTGCCGATGCCTTCCACGCAGGCCACCACCACATCGCCCGGCCACAGCCATTCCTGCGGCTTGCGGCCCGCGCCCACGCCTTCCGGCGTGCCGGTGGCGATGATGTCGCCCGGCTCCAGCGTGATGCCCGCGCTGATGTCGGAAATCAGGAACGGCACCTTGAACAGCATGTGCCGCGTGTTGGAGCCTTGCTTCTTCTCGCCGTTGACCGTCAACCACAGATCCAACACTTGCGGATCGGGAATCTCGTCGGCCGTGACGATGCAAGGACCGAACGGCGCGTAGGTGTCCTGGCCCTTGGAATAGATCCACTGGCCGGCGCGGCGGCAGTCGCGCGCGCTCATGTCCAGCATGACGCTGTAGCCGAACACATAGGACAGCGCATCGGCCTCGGCCACCCGCGAGGCCCGCCGGCCCATGATCACCGCCAGCTCCACTTCCCAGTCCAGCTGCTGCGTGATCTTGGCGTTGTGCTCGATGGCGTCGCCCGGGCCGATGACGGTGGTGGGCGGCTTGGAAAAGATCACGGGCTGCTTGGGCAGGTCGGCCGATGTATCCAGCGTGCGGCTGGACTCCGCCACGTGTTCCACGTAGTTCAGGCCGATGCCGAAGATGTTCTTGCGCGGCCGGGGGATCGGCGCCAACAGCTTCACGTTTTCCTGCGGCAGCGCCGTGCCCACGGGCCAGGCGCCCCGATACGACTCCATCAACCGGCTGGCCTGCGCGACGGCAACAGGCCCAAGATCAATGAACGCCAGCATGTCATCGGGCAGGTCCACGCCGCCAGCGCGGCCCAGCAGGGCCAGGTCCACCACATAGCCCTCGGCCAGCGCGCCAAGACGTGCGGCGGCGGTGGGATGAGCGCGAAACGTTACCAAGCGCATAGGAACTCCATAGATTCAGAACGAGTTGAGCCAGGCGTGCGGGACAAGCCCGCACGGCGGATGAAAATTCAATAAGGGAATCGAGACGACGCTAGATCAGCACTTGATGGCCGTCGTTTTCCTTGACCGCTTCTTCGCGGTAGAGCGCCAGCGACCGCATCACGGGCAGGTCGTTGAAACAGAACAGGCAGGCATCGTCGTTGGACGACAGGTTGACGTGTTCGTGAATGGCCCAGGACGGCACGCAGAAGATGTCGCGTTCGGTCCAGTCATAGCGTTTGCCGTCGATGATGGAAAAGCCGCTGCCCTTGGCCACCTGATAGATGAAGCTGCCGGTATGGCGGTGGGCTTTGGTGTGTTCCCCGGGCCGCAGCAGCTGCATGCTTGCGCCAATGGTGGGCATCACCGAGCCGCCGGTTGCCGGATTCACGTATTCCAGCAGGATGCCGTCATAAGGGCTGCCGGCCGTGGTGCGCGCATAGCGGCGCAGTGCTTCGTAGGTGGGTTCCCATTCGTACTTGAACAACGGCGAATAGGGCTTCGTCCAGCCGGACACCTGCGGCCGCAACGCCACGCCGCCCCAGGCGGCGCTGGTGTCATCCACCGGATAGGTCACGGTCTGGTTCAAATCGGGATGCACGGCATAGAAACCGGCCTCCAGCGCGTTGACCAGCGGAATGTCCAGGCCGTCCTGCCAGATGCAGGTGGTGCCGTCCTCGGCCACGCCGTGCTCGTGCCAGGTGCCGTTGGGCGTCAACACAAAATCATTCGCGCCCAGCGTCATCTTGTGACCGTCCACCACGGTGTAGGCACCCCGGCCTTCCATGATGAACCGCAGCGCCGAGTGCGAATGCTTGTGGGCCGAGGCCAGTTCCCCGGGCTGCATCACCTGCAACCCGGAATACAGCCAGCCCACGGCGGCGGCCACGTCGCGCCGGCCGGGATTATTCAGATAGATGACTCGCCGGCCCGCTTCTTCGGGCGACACCAGTTCGGCCGACCTGAGCACATGGCCGCGCAAGTCCTGATAGCGCCACACGACGGGCACCGACGCCGACCGCGGCGCCCAGGGCTCGATCTTGTTCGCCACCGTCCACAACGCGCCCGTCTCCAGGCGTGCCAGCTCCTGGTAGTAGGCGATGCGCTCCGGCGAGTCGGCTACATTGGCGCGGCCTGCGGTGTCTTCGCGGTAGGCGTCATACCGGTTCGATTCCATCCCTTGCCCTCTTTTTATAAAAATCAGAAGATTTTCGAAAATAATAGAGGCGGCGCTGAAATCGGGCAATCACTGCGCGCTAGGGGTTTTCCCGTCGAAGAAGAATTAGTTGGTGCGGCGTCAAAAAATACTGTACAAAAACACAGTGCGACGTGATACATTTCGCTCGCCCGAAAAACAGTCGTCCAGGAGAATCCTGTGTCCGAAGCCGCTCATCTTGTTCAGTACATCGTCGTTCCCTATCGCGCCGCCGCCAATGGTGTCGCGCCAGGTGAAATCCGTCCGGCCAGCAGTGAGTTCGGAGCCATCCGGATCGCAAACTCCATGGCTTCAAAATTCGCGGGGGTTGCCGCGTATGAAGTCTGGATCGACAAGGAAACCGGCGACATGGAATCGCCTCGCATCCTGACCCAGATCGGCACGGTGCCGTCGCTGGACGACTGACCGCGCGGCGCGGCCCGCCCCGAACAGGAACGGGCCGCGCCAACCCGCCTTGGGGCTATGGGGGTTGCCCGCCAGTTGTATCCTTTGGGTCTCTTGTATTGATGCCCGAGGACGCACACGTGTATTGCGAAACTTGCGGGGCCGCGCATCGCGGCCGCGATCGTCTTTGCAGTGAATGCCAAAAGACCTTGTCGGGTCTGGCAAGCCCAAAGACGACTCCGCCAGGCGGCGATTTCAACGCCGCTCAGGATCCGATTGCGTCGGGGGGCCGAAAGCCGCTATCCAAAGAGGGTGGCTGGGAACGGCCCGAACTCGGACGTTCATTCACCCTCCCCATCGCGCTTGGCGACCGATCCCTCAAAGTACGTTGGCTCGCCTTGTTCGGCGCGGTGGGCCTGGCGGCCAGTCTTGCCGAACTGTTCTTCGGGTCGGCTGCCGCCTGGTGGTGCGTGCTAGGCATGCCCAGCACGCTCGCCCTCATTCTGGGGATTGGCCTGATGCGACACCGATTCGTGCGGCTGCCGCATCTGATCAACGTCGAAGCCGATAAGACGGGGCGCGTCTTCGTCACGAAGATCGGCGGAGACTGCCCGGTATGCTCCGGGGAATTGAAGCTTGAGGACATCGGCCCCAAGCGGCACACCAAGACGGTCGTTCAGTGCACCAGCGACGCCACCCATCAGTGGGCCTTCAATTCCAAGCAGCTGGCCGAGCTATAGCCGCGGGTAGCTGCTCCAGGACAGACCACGACGCGCGCGCCTCGATGGCCTCGCCTGCGGCAAGGCACAGGTCTTCCCTGAACCGGCCCGCCGCCAGCTGGACGCCCATCGGCACGCCATCCGACAACCCGACTGGAACCGACAGGCCTGGGAGGCCAAGAATGGCGGTTGAGATCAACGGGCTCTGGGCGCGGATCATTCTTCCTATGATGTCGTCGCCTTGCTGATCCAGATCGATCGGGAACGGGCGTTCCAGCGACACCGGCATCAGCAGAACGGGATAACGATCGAAGAACGCGCCCCACTCCCGCAGTATCGTCGTACGCATTGCCATCGCCTTGATGAAGCCTTCCTTGTCCAGGATCGACGTGTGCGTCAGCATGCTTTGATATGCACGCTGAATCGCCCGATCGCCGACCGTTTCGATCTCACGCTGCATGGATCCGGACGCTTCATTCATCAGCACGTTGAGCCATAGGTCGACGGCCTCGTCGAATCTGGGCGGCGCCGCTTCTTCAACGATGTATCCGGCATCCTCCAGCCACGCAGCCGATCGCCGCAACGCCTCCGACACGGCAGGATCGGGCCTGAATGCCGGCGTCCCGCCAAACAGCGCAACGCGGCGGCTGTCGCCGGGACGCCGCAAATCAAGCGGCGCCGGCACCCACCATGGATCACGGGAATCACCGGGGGACATCGCGGCCAGCCCCAATCGCAAGTCAGCGATGGTCCGCGCCAAGGGGCCTTGGGTTGCCGCCATCTGGGAAGCCACCGCGCGCTCAGACCTCTGACTTGCGTTGTATCCCGGCACACGGCCCTGCGAAGGTCTCAGCCCCGCCACGCCGCATGCATAGGCCGGGTAGCGGATCGAACCGCCCTGGTCGCTGCCATGCGCCAAGGCGCCAATGCCCAAGGCCGCAGCAACGGCAGCACCGCCGCTGGAACCCCCGGGCGTGCGCGCGGCGTCGAACGGATTGACGGTACGTCCATGCAGATCGTTGTCGGTAAACCAGCGCCAGGAGAAGGCGGGAACGTTCGTGCGGCCGATGACCACCGCGCCGGCATTTATCCAATTGTCGACCGCCGGATTATTCTCCTTCGCGATGGCGTCCCGATACGCAACCACGCCGTTGGTGGTCGCCGACCCGGCCAGATCGGCGTTGGCCTTGATCGTCACCGGCACGCCATGAAGCATTCCGAGTTCCTGCTTGCCACGAACGGCGGCGTCGGCGGCGTCAGCCGCCTTGATCGCCTGATCGGCGTAGATCTCGGTCAGCGGATTGAAGGTGGCGTTGACCTGATCCGCGCGATCCAGGCAGCTTTGCACGGCTTCCCGGCTTGATACTTCCCCCGTCCGGATGGCGTGGGCAAGTTCGACGGCGCTCCAGCGCCAGAGTTCGTTCATCATGATGGCTCCGAATTTCTATGGTCGTGCTCAGTCGGCCGATGCGCCGGAACGCTTCACCATCGCCCCCCAGCGCGGAATCTCGGTCGCAATGAGGGCCGCGAATTGCTCGGGCGTGGATGGCGTCGCGTCAACGGAGAGCGTCGCGTTGAGCTGGAGGACCGCCGGGTCCTCCAGGGCTTTCGCCACGGCGGCGTTGAGTTTGTCGATGATCGGCCTGGGCGTGCCGGCAGGCACGACGATCCCGCCCCACGACACCACTTCAAACCCCTTCAAACCGGATTCATCCACCGTCGGTACGTCGGGCAGGACGGGGACGCGCTTCAGGCTGGTTGCACCCAACACCTTGACCTGGCCCGAACGGATGAAGGGCAAGACGCCAGCCACGTTGTCGATCATGACATCGAGTTGCCCGCCGGCGATGTCAACGACCGCCTGCTGCCCGCTCTTGTAAGGCACGTGCAGCATGGAAGTGCCCGTTTCGCTCTTGAGCATTTCACCGGCCAGATGGGCGCTGGATCCCACGCCGAGCGAACCGACGCTGACCTTGCCTGGATGCTTCCTGGCGTAGTCGATCAATTCCTGAACATTGCTTGCCGGGAAATCATTGCGGGCAATGAGAACCAGGGCGTTGCTGATGGCAAGGCTGACGGGCGAGAGACTGCGCTGCGGGTCATACGCCAGCTTCGGATACATGCTCTTGTTGATCGCCAGCGTCACCAGGTTGCCGAAGCCGATCGTGTAGCCGTCCGGTGGCGACGTGGCTAATAGCTGAGTGCCGACGATGCCTCCCGCGCCCCCGCGGTTATCAACGACCACCGGCTGGCCCAGTTCACGCCCGACGGCTTCGGCGATCGGACGCAAGACCACATCGGGGCCGGAGCCAGCAACATACGGCACGATAAGTTTGATCGACCGTTCAGGCCATTCGGCCCGGGCCGCGCTGCCGCCCGCAATGGCCAGCAACCCCAAGCACAGCGAAATGGCCCGGCGGGCACGACTCGGAAAAATCAGCATGGGACGTTCTCCTGAAGAGCAACACGGACTAGACGTTGGATTGAATTGAGTCTTGTCGTCGTGAAGCTTAGAGAGCTCTAGCGCTGCAAGTAAGGCTATATTTTTGTTATGGTGACGACCAATAGTTGTCACTCTCGAGGCGCATGTGAAGGACCATCATCTTCGGGCATGGTTGAAAGTGGCCGAGCTTCGCAGCATCAGGTCGGCGGCGCGCAGCCTTCACCTGAGCCAGGCTGCGGTGACGAAGGCCATCAAGGAATTGGAGGCCGAGCTCGACGCGCCGCTGCTCACGCGAAGCTCAAGAGGAATCGCGATCACCGAATGTGGCGAACGGTTGACGGTGCGCGCGCGGCTGGCCCAAGCCCAGCTCACCCTTGCGCGCCAAGACATCCGTCAACTGCTTGGCGGCGCCCAGGCGCGAGTGGCCGTGGGCGTGACCCCCATGGTGATGCTGAGCGTGTTGCCCGCCGTCTTGAGTGATTTCAGGCGCAGCATGCCCGCCGCCCGTGTCAAAGTCTCGGAAGGTCTGCTGGCTGCGGTCCAGCCCGCGCTGCGCAATGGAATGCTGGATTTCGCGCTGGCCTCTCGCATGACGGGCAGGGCCGACAGCGAGTTTGAATTCGACTTCGAACCGTTGCGGCCACTTGAATTCATGATCGCCTGCCGGCACGGCCACCCGATGGAGCGAGCCACGCGCTGGGAAGACATCCGCGGTTGCGAATGGCTGCTCAACGTATCGGGAGGCAGCCACACCGAGGCCTTTCTGCAAGGCCTGCGCGCGGAAGGCTTGCAAGAGCCCGAACATGTCATCGACTGCGATACGTTCGGCGTCATGTGGAATCTGATGACCCGAAGCGACGCACTGATCATTTGTCCATCCGGCATGCTCAACGTCAAACCTTATGGCGACGAAGCAACGCGGATTCAAGTGGAGGTTCCCATGCCAGTCGCAAGCATCGGCATCATGACGCTTCGAGGAACGCCGTTGTCGCTCGCAGCAGTGACCATGGCCGATCTATTCAGGCAGCGTATGGCAAGTGCGGGGGAGTTTTGATCACGCAAGCATTGCGCGACAGTCACGCTTGTTGCGTAACCCCTTGATCTGATGGTGCGCCCGACAGGAATCGAACCTGTATCAAGAGCTTCGGAAACTCTCATTCTATCCATTGAACTACGGGCGCAGCGCAAGGAGGCGACATTGTACCTAGTTTTCGACAGCCTGCATGAAGTGGATCAAATCTTCCATCAATCTCATCGAAAACCCCGGCAGATGCATTGGACGCTCGTCCATGACACCGTTATATAATCCAGCGTTTGCTTGCAGGCGGATGCGTCACTTGTCCGCCGATTTGTGCAGTTACTGATTTTCTGTTGCCGCCGCTAGGCGCCCCACCCGTTAGCAGGATTTGGTCATGAGCAACGAGCAGGAACACATAGAAGAGCACTCCTCCCCCATCAAGACCCCCAAGCAACTGGTCGTCACGATCGTTCTATCTTTCGTGATCCCGATCGCCATCATCATCCTATTGGTGAACATGGTGGTCTCCGGCACCAAGGTCGGGGCCGGCTCGGATACCTTGTCTGAGGAAGCCGTCACCAAACGCATTGCTCCCGTCGCGGGATTCGCGCTTGTCGATGCCAACGCGCCCAAGGTCTTCAAGACGGGCGAACAGGTGTTTGCCGCTGTCTGTACCGCCTGTCATACCGCCGGTATTGCCGGCGCACCCAAGATGGGCGACAACGCGGCCTGGGCGCCGTTCATCAAGTCGGGCTACGACACCATGCTGAACGTGGCCCTGCACGGCAAGGGCGGCATGCCCGCCAAGGGCGGCAACCCCACGCTGTCCGACTATGAAGTCGCCCGCGCTGTCGTCTACATGGCCAACAAGTCCGGTGCCTCGCTGCCCGAGCCTGCGGCCCCCGCCGAGGAAGGCGCGAAGAAGGAAGCGGATGCGGCGCCTGCCGCTGCGGCTCCGGTCGCGGCAGCCTCGGCACCTGCGGCCGCACCGGCCGTTGCCGCTGCACCGGCTGCCGCCGCTGCTACTGCTGCTGCCCCTGCTGCTGCTGCCCCCGCTGCTGCCGCTCCGCAAGTGGCTGCCGCCGCCGTCAACCCGGCCGGCGAAAAGCTCTACAAGAGCGTTTGCTTCGCCTGCCACGCCACCGGCGTAGCCAACGCGCCCAAGTTCGGCGACAAGGCCGCGTGGGATCCGTACATCAAGACCGGCATGGACGCGATGGTGAAGGTCGCCATGCAAGGCAAGCCGCCGATGCCCCCGAAGGGTGGCGCGGCCAACGCCTCGGAAGACGACATCCGCGCCGCCGTGCAATACATGGTCGACGCCGCCAAGTAGGATGGGTGAAGCGCGAGACGACCTGCGCCAAGGCGCAGCCGCCCACCGCGCGTAACCCATCAACAGCAAAAGCAAAAGCCCCTTGATCGCTCAAGGGGCTTTTTCATTGCCGCAGAAAAATCCGCAGGCCTATTCGGCCGACGACTTCAACAGGGACAAGCCCAGTTGCACGCGGCGTTGCAGCCACAGGCTGGGGCGATAGCGGGGGTCGCCCGTCACGCGCTGCATGCTCTTCAAGATTTCCAGGATGCGGTCGGCGCCCAGCTTGTCGCCCAACGCCAGCGGACCCACTGGATAGCCCAGGCCCAGCGTCACGGCCTGGTCGATGTCTTCCGGCGTGGCGATCTGCTGCTGCGCGATATCGCTGGCAATGTTGACGATCATGGCGACGATGCGCTGAGCGATGAAGCCCGGCGAATCCTCGATCACCGTCACCGGCACGCCATCGGCGGCCAGCAGCGCATGGGCGGCATCGCGCCATTTTCCTTCCGTCGCCGGCGACACCATGACGGTGCGGCGCTTGGCGCCGTCGAACGCATACAGCGTGTCCAGACCCACGGTGCGGCCGGCGTTCAAGCCCTGGGCGGACACCGACGTGGACACGTCATCGCCAAACGGGGTGACGATGATCAGCGCATCGGCATCAGGCGTGGCGCCCGTGACCAGCGTCGCGCCCAGTTTTTCAACCAGTGCCGACGCACGCGCGTAGCCTTCGGCGTGCTTGGGGCTGACCCACACTTTCAGGCCTTCCGGCAGCGCGGGCACGGGCGGTTCGGCGGGCACCTGCTTCTGGCCGTCGGCGTAGACGTAGAAGCCTTCGCCCGCCTTGCGGCCAATCAGGCCGCCTGCCAGACGCACGGTGGTGATCGGCGACGGGCGGAAGCGCGGCTCGTCGAAGAACTGGCGGTAGATGGATTCCATCACCGGGTGCGACACGTCCAGCGCGGTCAGGTCCAGCAATTCAAACGGACCCATGCGAAAGCCCGCCTGCTCGCGCATGACGGCATCCACTTGCGCGAAGGTGGCCACGGCCTCCTGCGCCACGCGCAGGCCTTCGGTATTCATGCCACGGCCGGCATGGTTGACGATGAAGCCCGGCATGTCCTTGGCGCGCACGGGCGTGTGGCCCATGCGGCGGGCCAGCACCGCCAGCGCGTCGCCCACTTCGGGCGCGCTGCGCAGGCCGTCGATCACTTCCACTACCTTCATCAACGCCACCGGGTTGAAGAAGTGGTAGCCCACCACGCGACGCGGGTGCTTGCAGGCAGCGGCGATGGCGGTGATGGACAAGGACGACGTGTTCGACGCCAGGATGCAGTCTTCCGAGACCACGCCTTCCAGGGCGGCGAAGAGATCACGCTTGACGTCCAGACGTTCAACGATGGCTTCCACCACCAGTTGGCACGCCGACATGTCGGTCAGCGCCGTGGCGGACTCCACGCGCTCCAGCGCAGCGTGCGCGTCAGCGGTGGTGAGCTTGCCCTTCTGGGCCAGCTTTTCCCAGGTCTGGCGCAACGATTCGCGCGCCGCGGCAACCGCGTCGGCGCTGGTGTCGTACAAGCGCACGCGCAGGCCGGCTTGCGCCGCAATCTGCGCAATGCCGCGCCCCATGGCCCCGGCGCCCACGACGCCGATGGTTTGAATCTCTGTCATCAACTCTCTCCTGCCTGCATTTATTGGAATGGATCGCGTGCGCCGCGACGTGGCGTGCGCAAAGGAAAACGGAGCCGTCGCAAGACCGCTCCGTCTTCGCTCAAGGCTGGCTCTGAGCCAGCGCCTGGATGTCTTCGGCGGACAGCCCCAGCTTTTCTGCCAGGACCTGTGCGGTGTGTTCGCCCAGCATGGGCGGCGGACGACGGTACTCGACCGGGCTGTCCGAGAATTTCAGCGGGCTGGACGCCATCGGCACCTTGCCTGCCGCCGGGTGCGGCAGCTCGCGCTTCATGCCGCGCGCCAGCACATGCGGGTCTTCGTAAACCTGGTCCAGCGTGTTGATCGGACCCGCTGGCACGCCCACGCCTTCCAGCACGGCCAGCCAATGGTCGCGCGCGCCGGTTGCCATGCGCTCGGCCAGCAGCGGCACCAGTTCCGCGCGGTTCTTCACGCGCTGCGGGTTGGTGGAGAAGCGCGGGTCGGCCGACAACTCGGACAGGCCGATCGCGCCGCAGTAGTTGCGGAATTGGCTGTCGTTGCCGACCGCCACGATCAAGTGGCCGTCAGCGGCCGCGAACACTTGGTAGGGCACCAGATTCTGGTGCGCGTTACCCGCGCGCTTGGGCGCCACGCCCGAGGTCATGAAATTCAGATTCTGGTTGGCCAGCATCGTGACCTGGCAGTCCAGCAGGGCCATGTCGATGTGCTGCCCCAAGCCGCTATTGGCGCGTTCCAGCAGTGCGGCCAGGATGCCCACCGTGGAATACATGCCGGTCATCAGATCGGCCACTGCCACGCCCGCCTTTTGCGGCCCGCCGCCAGGCAGGTCATCGCGTTCGCCGGTGATGCTCATCAGCCCGCCCATGCCCTGGATCATGAAGTCGTAGCCGGGGCGGCTGGCGTACGGGCCGGTCTGGCCGAAGCCAGTGATCGAACAATAGATCAGGCGCGGGTTGATGGCCTTCAGGCTTTCATAGTCCAGGCCATATTTCTTCAGCCCGCCTACCTTGAAGTTCTCAACCAGGATGTCGCTTTGCAGGGCCAGTTCACGGACCAGTTCGGCGCCGCGCGGCGAAGCGATGTCCAGCGCGACCGACAGCTTGTTGCGGTTGGCGGACAGGTAATAGGCGGCTTCGGTGGTGTCGTTGCCCGCTTCGTCCTTCAGGTACGGAGGCCCCCAGGCGCGCGTATCGTCGCCCGCGCCGGGGCGTTCGATCTTGATGACTTCGGCGCCAAGGTCGGCAAGGTTCTGGGTGCACCAGGGGCCCGCCAATACGCGGGTCAGGTCCAGCACACGTATGCCGGTAAGGGGAGCGGGACGTTGCGACATCAGAGTTCTTTTCGCTAGATGAGAAATGAAAACGCCTGGCTGGCGGCCGGCGCAAGCCAGACTGGAATCCGTCATGCCGGCGGCGCGGGCCGCTGGCGCGTCATGCCTGGACGCAGCCCGCTAGGGTCGCGCCCGGATCACCATTCGTCAAGCTGGATATTAGCCTCTTGGACGCGCCGGGCCGCCCACGGATCAGGAATGGGCCTTGATCGTTTCGCGGGCGATCACCAGTTGCTGGATCTGCGACGTACCTTCAAAGATGCGGAACAGTCGCACGTCGCGATAGAAGCGTTCCACGGCATATTCCGACATGTAACCCGCGCCGCCATGGATCTGCACGGCGCGGTCGGCGACGCGGCCCACCATTTCGGTCGAGAACAGCTTCGCGCAAGCCGCTTGCATGGTGGTGTTCTCGCCCCGGTCGCGCATGCGGGCGGCGTCCAGCACCATGCAACGGGCGGCGTAAAGCTCAGCCTGGCTGTCGGCGATCATGCCCTGGATCAGCTGGAACTCGGCGATGGGCTGGCCGAATTGCTTGCGTTCCAGGGCGTACTTGACGGCGTCGGCCAACAGGCGGTCGGCAATGCCCACGCACAGCGCTGAAATATGCAGGCGCCCCTTGTCCAGCACGCGCATCGACGTGCGGAAGCCGTTGCCTTCTTCGCCACCCAGCAACGCACTGACGGGCACGCGGCAGTTGTCGAACACCACGTCGCTGGTCAACGCGCCGGCCTGGCCCATTTTCTTGTCGGGTTTGCCGATGCTCAGGCCAGGGGTGCCGGCCTCGACCAGGAAGCACGAGATCGAATTGGCGCGGCGTTCGGGCGCCGTGCGCGCCATCACCGAAAACAGGCCGGCGATCGGCGCGTTCGTGATGTAGCGCTTGGTGCCGTTCAATACATAGCTGTCACCGTCGCGTTCGGCGGACAGGCGCAGGGCCATCGCATCGGAACCGGCGTCGGGCTCGGTCAGCGCGAACGAACCGATCAGTTCGCCGCTGGCCAGTTTGGGCAGATAGCGGGTGCGCTGGTCATCCGTGCCGGCCAACACGATGGCCTGGGAACCGATGCCGATATTGGTGCCGGCCAGTGAACGGAACGCGGGCGACGTCTGCCCCAGTTCAAACACTACCCGCACCTCCTCTTCCATCGTCAGGCCCAAGCCGCCGAATTCCGGCGCGATCGACAAGCCGAACAGACCCAATTCGCGCATCTCGTTGACGATGTCGGGCGGGACCTGGCCGCTTGAGGCCAGTTCGTCTTCAGCAGGGATCAGGCGTTCGTGCACAAAGCGGCGCACGGCGTCCAGCAACAGAGTCAGGGTTTCGGTGTCCAGGGCCATGATGGGAGTCTCACAAGAGAGGCAATGCAGGGATGCGATGCAAATTCCAGCGGCGGCGCGGTCAGGCGCGCATGCCGCCAACCAATAAATCGAAGTAGCCGGCGGCGATGGTTTCAGCGCTGTCGCCCTGCCCCGGCTTGTACCAACGCACCATCCAGTTCAGCATGGACAGCACGGCGCGGCCGGTGGCGGCCACGTCCAGCGAGCGGAACGCGCCTTCAGCCACGCCCTGGGCGATCAGGCTGCGCAGCCGCTTCTCGTAGCCATCGCGCAGACGGGCGGCGTCTTCGCGTTCGGGCAGCGCCATGCCGGAATAGCCGATCAGCATCGTCACGAATTCGGCGTGGTGCTGCTCAAAGTAGCGGGCGTGACCCACCATGAACGCGCGGAGTTGGGCAGTGGCGCCCTCGGCGCGGTCGACATCCTGGCCCACGTTCTGGGTCAGTCCGCTCAGCACGCCCAGGATGATGGCGTCGTAGATGTCCTGCTTGGTGGTGTAGTAGTGATAGATGGCCGCCTTGGACACCCCGATGGCCGCGGCCAGATCCGACACGGAGCTGCCGTCATAGCCGCTTTGGGCGAACAGCTTGGCGGCCTCTTCCAGGATGCGCTCGCGCGGGGCCACCAGCGTGGGCGGCCGGCCGGCGCGAGCGCGCTTTTGGGCGGGAGGAACGGAAGTCGCCATGACAGCCTTTGCAAGAGGCTGCGCCGGGGGCCGGCAACGGGGCGGGCAGCCCTCCATTGACAGCGGTTCGGCGCATGCCGTTAAATAAAGATTAATTAATTACCGGACGGTCGGTAGGTAATTATAGGCACATCCGCCTCGGGGACTCAAGCCTGTTCGCAGACGGCCCCGCATGGACTGACCCTGAACACAACGCGACGACGCTATGCCCCACTCTCTCGTGACAGATTTGTATGGCCAGATGTCCCTGCCGGTCATCAGCGCCCCCATGTTCATCGTCTCTAACCCGACGCTGGTGGTTGCCCAGTGCACCAGCGGCATCGTGGGCTCGTTCCCCGCGCTGAACGCGCGTCCGCAAAGCCTGTTGACCGACTGGCTGGACGAAGTGCAGGCCGGCCTGGCCTCGTACCGCGAAGCCAATCCGGGCGCGGCCGTGGCGCCGTTCGCCGTGAACCAGATCATCCACCAGTCCAACGACCGCCTGGAACAAGACCTGGCCGTGTGCGCCAGCCACCGCGTGCCGCTGATCATCACCAGCCTGCGCGCGCCCGGAGACCTGGTCAAGGGCGTGCACGATTGGGGCGGCAAGGTATTCCACGACGTCACCACGATCCGCCATGCGGAAAAGGCGCTGGAAGCGGGCGTCGACGGCCTGATCCTGGTGTGCGCGGGCGCGGGCGGCCATGCCGGCACGCTGAGCCCCTTCGCCCTGGTGTCCGAAGTGCGCCGCTTCTATGACGGCCCCTTGATCCTGTCGGGCGCCATCACTTCCGGCGCACACGTGCTGGCCGCGCAAGCCATGGGCGCGGACTTCGCCTATATGGGCACGCGCTTCATCGCCAGCGAAGAAGCCAACGCCAGCGAAGGCTACAAGTCCGCCATCGTCGACGCCAGCGCCTCCGATATCCTGTACACGCCGTTCTTCACCGGCATTCCCGGCAACTATCTGAAAGCCAGCATCACGGCTGCTGGGCTGGACCCGGCCAACCTGCCGCTGCCCGACAGCGGCGCGTCCAACTTTGGTTCGTCCCGGGTCAAGCCGTGGAAGGACATCTGGGGCGCGGGTCAGGGCGTGGGTGGCATCGGCAGCGTTGAACCGACCCGCAAGATCGTCGAGACCCTGCGCCGCGAATACGACGAAGCCCGCGCGCAGCTGGCCAGCAGGACGTACGCATGAGCGCGGGGCTGAACGTCGCGCGCCAGGGCGCCGTCCTGACTCTGACCATCGACCGCCAGGACCGCCGCAACGCGCTGGACACCGCCACCTACGCCGCGCTGACCGAACACGTCTCGCTGGCGTCGGCCGATTTGTCAGTGTCGGCCGTCATCCTGACCGGCGCGGGCGAGCACTTCACCGCCGGCAACGATCTGCGCGACTTCCAGGCGGAACGGGGCGCGGGCGACAGCGCCGGCCTGACGTTCCTGCGGGCGTTGACCATGGCGGATGTGCCGGTGATCGCCGCCGTCGAGGGTTATGCCATCGGCATCGGCGTGACCCTGTTGCAACATTGCGACTTTGTTCATATTGGCGAAGGCGCCACCCTGCGCATGCCGTTCGTGGCGCTGGGTCTGTGCCCGGAGGGCGCGTCCAGCCTGCTGATGCCCCGACTGGCCGGACGCCGCGCGGCCGAGTGGCTGATGCAGGGCAAGGCGTTCTCGGCCCGCGACGCGCACGAGGCTGGCCTGGCCACCTCGGTGACGCCCAAGGGCGAAGCGTTGGCGGCCGCGCAAGCGACCGCCGCGGATCTGGTGCGCCAGCCGCCGGTTGCGCTGCGCCTGACCAAAGCCATGATGAAACGCGCCGACCGCCAAGCCATCCAGGAAACGCTGGACTACGAAGCCCAACAGTTCCGCGCCCGATTGCAGACGGAAGAGGCGCAGGCGGCGTTTGCGAAGTTCTTTAAGAAGTAGTGGGTGGTGAGAGGGGTTGCGGGGTGGTGAGATGAGTTGCGGCGTGGCGCGATGGGTTCCGGCGTAGCGAGGTGAGTTGCGCGCGTGGCGAGATGCGTTGCGCGCGTGGCGAGATGAGTTGCGGCGTGGCGAGTTGCGTTGCGGCGTGGCGAGATGGGTTGCGCGCGTTCGGTAATGTCGTGCTTGGCAGCGTATGTGCCGCGCTACACCCATCCTACGATACGGTTCGGTACGGTTCGGGACGGGACGGGACGGGACGGGACGGGACGGTTCGTAGGATGGGTGTAGCGCGAGAGGCTCGACGCCAAGCACGCCGAATCCAAACGCGCGCAACCCATCACATCAAAAAGACGACTCTGGCCGAGAAATCACCTTAAAACGGCGAATCCGGCCGGAAATTAGGTGCACGACGTTCGCGCAGGGATTGAATCCCTTCCTTCACATCCGGCCCGCCAAAACCCATGAATTCCAGCGCCAGCGACGTATCGAAGCTGGGGCCAGCCATGCGCAACCAGTTATTCAACGAATACTTGGTCCAGCGGATGGCGGTCTGCGAGCCCGCAGCCAGCTTGTTGGCCACCTCGAACGCGCGGGTGATCAGTTCGGCTTCGTCCACGCACAGCGACACCAGGCCGATGCGTTCGGCTTCCTCGCCCGTCACGGTTTCACACAGCATCAGGTAGTACTTGGCCTTCGCCATGCCGCACAGAAGCGGCCAGACGATGGCTGCGTGATCGCCCGCCGTCACGCCCAGGCGGGTGTGGCCGTCGATGATCCGCGCATCGCGCGCGGCGATCGAGATATCGGCCAGCAACCCGGCCACCAGTCCCGCGCCCACGGCCGCGCCGTGCATGGCCGACACGATGGGTTTGTTGCAGTTGATGATGTTGTAGACCAGGTCGCGGGCTTCCCGCCAGACGCGGGTGCGTACGTCGAAGTCATCCGCCATCTGCTGCACCAGATCCAGGTCGCCACCGCCCGAAAAGCCCTTGCCTTCGCCACGGATCACCACCACCCGGGTGTCGGGATCGGTATCGATGTCGCGCCAGATGTCGGCCAGCTCGCGGTGCATGCGGTCATCCGCCGTGGACAGTTTCCCCGGCTGGCCGCCCTTGGCGCCCATGATCAGTTCCAGCACGCCGCCGGGATGCCGGCGCAGCTTCAGGGATTCGTAGGCCGAATAGTGTTGCAACGTGATATCAGTCATTGTCTTCTCCGCGGTGTCTTGACCAGTGGGGCGGGCCTGAGGCCGGCGCGTTTTTGCGCACTATAGTGGATACATCGGTGTCCACCCATCGACAGCCAGAAGGAGCCTCAGCCAATGAACACCCCCGCCCCGTCCGCCGGCGCCCCGATCGACCGCGCCAGCCTGCCCGCCCTGTTCGCCCCCCGTGGCGTGGATACACATAAAGGCAGTTTCGGCACCGTTGGCGTGGTGGGTGGCGGCCCAGGCATGACGGGCGCCGCGCTGCTGGCGGCGCGGGCCGCCCTGAAAATCGGTGCTGGCAAGGTGCTGGTCGGCTTCGCCCAAGAGGCCGCGCCGCTGGCTTGCGACCCGCTGCAACCGGAACTGATGCTGCGCGACATCCGGTCGTTACTGGACGAAGACTGGGGCGTCACCGCCTGGGTCGCTGGATGCGGCATCGGCACGGGCGCGCTGGCGGCCAATGCGCTGTCCGAATTGTTCGTGCTGCGCCACGAAGCCCCATTGGTCCTGGATGCCGATGGCCTGAATCTGCTGGCCCGAGGCGACATCCAGCCCAACTGGGGCCCTGGCCCCGTCGTACTGACCCCGCACCCGGCCGAAGCCGGGCGGCTACTTGGCATTGGCACGGCCGACGTGCAGGCCGACCGGCCTGGCGCGGCGCGCAAACTGGCGCAACGCTTTCGGGCCTGGGTCGTGCTGAAGGGCGCGGGCACGGTCGTCTGCGACCCCGACGGCGACTGGCGCGTGAATACCAGCGGCAACCCCGGGCTGGCCACCGCCGGAACGGGGGACGTATTAGCGGGCATGCTGGGCTCGCTGATCGCCCAGAAGCTGCCCTGGGACCACGCGGTCGCCGGCGCCGTCTGGCTGCACGGCGCCGCCGCCGATGCACTGGTGGCGCAAGGCATCGGCCCGATCGGCCTGACGGCGGGGGAGCTGGCGGATGCCGCCCGCGCCCTGCGAAACGGACACTAGAAAGGGCACTAAATAGAGCACTAAGAAGGCATGCCACAGGGTGAAAAAGGCGCTAAGTCCCTGTGGAATAAACATTTTTACAACATACTAGGGTTTTCCCTAAAAAGACCGTTGCTTTTATTTTAGGGTTATCCCTATAATGGTTTACCCCAAGACGAAACGGACTGGAGAAGACCATGAGCCAACTGACCTTGAATAGCACTGCCCGCCTGACCGACGCGCTGGAGCGCGACCTGCTTCGCGGCGCCCTCGAAAACCAACCGAATTCCCATCCGCTGACCAACCTGAAGAAGGCTGGCCAAGCCGTGATCGCCGCTGTTGCTGGCGTCTTTGCTTTCATCGACGAAGTGAACGAATCGATGAACAAGGCCCGCGCCGCCAGCTCGCGTTTCTCCGGCTCGCAGTGGTAAGTACAGCTGCGCTGGACTGAATCGCGACGATCTCCCGCGATTCCGCCCGGCGCGCTGCCGCCGCAACGCTCGCTTGGCCGGTCCAAGCCCCGTTGCAGCGGACCTTCGGCGCCCGCCCCTCACCGGCGCCATCGCGCCGCGCCGGCTCCCATTCAAGCTGTTGGGAGCCCCCGCGACGCCCTCCCTGGCATCTCTGCCACCCCCTCCTCTCGGCGTTTTCCCTAGCGCCTGATTCGCCGTTCTTCATTGACAGCGCGCGAAGCCCCTACCGATAATCGGCCCCTTGCCGTCGTGCCTGGCGCCAAAACACCGTAAGCCCTCTGCCGACACCCGCTGTCCGCCTCCGGCCCCGGTGGTTTTTTGCGCAAGCACGATCCGGTTCGTTATCCATCCGGAGTTGTCACCATGAAGTTGCGCACCACCCTGGCCCTTTTGGCCGCCGCCATTCCCTTGGCTGCCGCCCAAGCCCAGACGCTGAAGATCGGCCTGTCGGCCGAACCCACTTCGGCAGACCCCCACTATCACAAGATGACGCAGAACGATGCTTTCTCTGCGCACGTCTACAGTTCGCTAGTGGGCCGTAGCGCCGACATGAAACTGATACCGGCCCTGGCCACGTCCTGGAAAAACCTGGACGACCTGACCTGGGAATTCAAGCTGCGCGACGACGTCAAGTTCTCGAACGGCAAGCCTTTCTCGTCGGAAGACGTGCTGTTCACGATCTGCCGCACGCTGAACAACGAAACCAACGTGTCGCAGTCCTACATGGACATGACCAAGCGCATCACCGACGTGCAAACGCCGGATGCGCACACCGTCATCATCAAGACCGCCGAGCCTTTCCCGCTGATGCCGGCCGAAATGGCCCGTTCGCTGCCGATCATCTGGAACGGCATCGTCGAACACGGCAAGCTGACGTTCGACCCGAAGAAGGGTTGCGGCGTGACGGGCGCCTGGCCTACCGTTGCCGACTTCAACAACGGCAAGGATGCCATCGGCACCGGCCCGTTCACCCTGAAGTCCTACGTCAAGGGCACCGGCATCGAGCTGGTCCGCAATGACAATTACTGGGGCGACAAGCCGTACTGGAAGGAAGTGAAGTTCGTGCCGGTGCCGTCCGCCGGCCCGCGCCTGACCGGCCTCTTGTCCGGCGATTTCGACATGATCGAAAACCCGGCCGCCCGTGACCTGCCGCGCCTGAAGGACAACCCGAAGTTCGGTTTCGTAGCCACTCCGTCCACCCGCCTGGTGTTCTTCCAGCCGGACGTGGGCCGCAACCCGAGCCCGTTCGTCAAGACCACCGACGGCAAGAATCCGCTGCAAGATCTGCGTGTGCGCAAGGCCATTTCCATGGCCATCGACCGCAAGACGATCACCGCCCGCATCATGGACGGCATGGCCACCCCGGCCTACCAGTACATGCCCGACGGCATGTTCGGCGCGCTGCCCAAGGCTCCGGAAATCAAGTACGACCCGGAAGGCGCCAAGAAGCTGCTGGCCGAAGCGGGCTACCCAAACGGCTTTGAAATGACGCTGTCGTCCACCAACGACCGTTACGTCAACGACGGCCAGGTGGCCCAGGCCGTGGCCCAGTACCTGGCCCGCGTCGGCATCAAGACCAACGTGGACGCCATGACGGCTTCGATCTACTTCCCCAAGCGCGCCAAGCGTGAGTTCAGCTTCTCGATGGGCGGCTGGCCGGCGGAAACGGGTGAAGCCTCGGCGCTGTTCCAGCTGTGGGTTGCGTCCCTGGATTCGCCCAACAGCCTGGGCACCAGCAACTACGGCGGCTTCAGCAATGCTGATTTCGACAAGGTGTACAAGCAAGCCATCGTGACGGTGGATGCGCCCAAGCGCGAAAAGCTGTTGCAGGAATCCACCCAGATCGCCCTGGACAACGTGCCGCTGATCCCGCTGCACTTTGAAAGCAGCATCTGGGCCTTCCGCAAGGGCATCACGTACGAAGGCCGCCGCGACCAGTACACGCTGGCCACCTCGGTTACGCCGGAAAAGAAGTAATCAGGTCCGCCTGAACAGAAAAACGGCTGCGTTCTCGCAGCCGTTTTTTTCGTCTCGGGCGCAAGCCCTACCCCACCGGCCCCGCGCCCAGCGCCAGGTCCAGCTCCCGGGAGAGCAGCGCGATGAATGCCTCCGCCTTGGGCGGCAGCACCCGGCCCGGCATGACCTGGATCTGCAAGGTGCGCGACTGTAGTTCCGTATTGGAAATCGGCACCGCCACCAATTCGTCGCGGCGCAGGCTCCAGGCCACCGAGATATAGCCGCTGAGCATGATGGCGTCGGAACCAAACACAAAGCCATGCAGGGGCGACGAGTCATTGCACGTCAGCACGGGTTCCAACTGCACCGACTCCAGCGTGCAGCCCATGTCGAAAAGCTGCCGGGTCGTGGTGCCAGGCCCGGTCAGGGCAAGGGGATACTGGCTCAAGTCCTGCAAGCTGACGTTGCGTCGGCCAGCCAAGGGGTGATCGGCCGCCATCACCGCATGCACCGGCGCCCGGCGCGAATAGCGGGCGCTGACCCCGCTGATGGGCTCGGCGATGAACGCCATCCCCAGTTCCACATTGCCTTCGGCCACGCGACGGCTCACCTCCGCAGGCGACCCCACGAACAGGTCGAAGCGGACATTGGGCCAGTCCTGGCGGAAGCGCGCCATCACCGACGGCACGAAAATACGCGCCACGCCTTCGACGGCGGCCACCCGGATCTCATTGCGGGCGACTCCTTTCACGGCGGCGATTTCCTGCAATACCGAATCGGCTTCAAGCATGGTGCGCCGGGCGTGCACCAGCAGCAACCGCCCTGCATCGCTCAGGATCATGCCCCGGGCGGCGCGCTCGAACAGCGGCGCCCCTGCTTCTTCCTCCAGCTTGGCGATCTGCCGGCTGATGGCCGACACCGCCACGTGCAGCCGCTCCGAGGCGCCGCTCAGGCTGCCCGCCTGGGCCACCTCCAGAAAGTACTTCAAGGCGATGCCGTGCATGTTCAACCCCTCGCGGCCAATGACAGCCCTTGGACAAAGCTTTGCCTTTTCAGCAAGGCTTCGGATAAATATGCTAATTGTAGAGAAAGCTTCCGAGCTCCTAGAATTCGCTGAAGCAGTCAGACAGGCGCGCACACGACGCGCCGTGAATCAAGGGAAAATCTGTGTCAGCAGCCGTCTCCAGCCGCCCGCGCGCGGCGCCCAACCGCCGCGCCGTGCCGCCTGTCGATATCGGCGCCTAGCCGCCGCCCCCGAAGCCCCATCCCCTATACAATCCACACGCTTCATCGGAGTCCCCATGCCCACGCCCGCTTCCGCGCCCCAACCGCGTCCCTTTCTCCTTGCCTGTCCGGATTTGTCCGCCGAACGCTTGGGCAATACGGATACGCCCGGCGTCTGGCACTTTGACTCCGACATGCCGGGCAAGCACGTCATGCTGAGCGCGCTGATCCATGGCAACGAACTGTGCGGCGCCTGGGCGCTGAAGGAAGCGCTGGCGGCGGGGCTGCGCCCTCGCCGTGGCTCGCTGACCCTGGCGTTCTGCAACCTGGCCGCCTTTGACCGCTTCGACGCCCACAATTACGCCCCCGCGCGCTTTGTGGACGAAGACATGAACCGCGTCTGGAGCGACGACAAACTGGCCGTGCCGATCAGCCAGGAGCGCCGCCGCGCCGCCGAGATCCGCCCGTGGATAGCGCAGGCCGACTGGCTGCTGGACTTCCATTCGATGAGCAATTCCGACGTGCCGCTGCAATTGACCGGCATGGAAGCGCGCAATATCGAGCTGGCGCTGGCACTGGGCAACCCCGCCACCCTCATCGCCGACGCCGGCCATGCCGCAGGCGTGCGCATGCGTGACTATGGCCGGTTCGGCGAAGCGGGTGACAACGGCACCCGTTCCCTGCTGATCGAATGCGGCTTCCATGGCGCACCCGAAGCGCGTGGCGTGGCCATCGACCAGATGGCGCGTTTCCTGGTGGCAGCCGGCACGGTCGACGCCGAAGACATTCCGGGCGACTGGTTCGCACCCGGCGCTCCGGTGCAGCGCGCACTGCGCGTGACGCACGCCATCGCCGCCAAAAGCGCAGATTTCCGTTTCGCCGAGCCCTGGAAGGGCCTGGAAACGCTGGCCACCGCCGGCACCGTCATCGGTTGGTCCGAAGGCGAACCCGTCACGACGCCCTACGACAACTGCGTGCTGATCATGCCGTCCACCGCGAACCTGCGGCCCGGCGTGACGGTGGTCCGTCTGGCGCAGCCTATCGCCTGATCCAACGCCTGACTCAACACAAAGCAGCGCCCGCCAAAGAGGCGCCTTTCAGCACTACCGGCACTACCCATAACAATTAGGGAAAGACATGTCAGCCCAGGTATTCACTCGCAGCGCATTGCTCGCCTGTACGCTTGCCGCCTGTACGGCGGCGATGCAGGTCCAGGCCCAGTCCAAGCCGTCCACCCTGACGATCGGCCTGTCGTCCGAACCGACGTCGATGGACCCGCACTATCACCAAGCCACGCCGAACGATGCGATGACCTCGCACATGTTCGAGACCCTGGTGGGGCAGGACGCCAAGATGGACCTGATTCCGCGACTGGCGACGGCCTGGAAAGCGGTTGACGACCACACCTGGGAATTCACGCTGCGCGAAGGCGTCAAGTTCTCGAACGGCCAGCCTTTCACGGCGCAGGATGTGATCTTCACATTTTGCCGCGTGATGAACAACGAACAGTCGATCGGCGGCTCGTATCCCGCCATCATCCAGAAGTTCGCCGACGTGCAGGCGCGCGACGGCAACACGCTGGTCATCAAGACGCACAAACCCTACCCGCTGCTGCCCAACGACCTGACCCGCACCGCCATGCTGTGGAGCGGCATCGTCGAACATGGCCCCATCACCTTCGACCTGAAGAACAAGTGCGGCGTGACGGGCCCCTGGCCCACGGTCGCCGACTTCAACGGCGGCCGCGATGTGATCGGCACCGGTCCCTACACGCTGAAGAGCTACGTGAAGGGCACGGGCATTGAACTGACCCGCAATGAGGGCTACTGGGGCGACAAGCCGGCCTGGCAGGCCGTCAAGATGGTGCCGGTGCCCGCTGCGGGCCCGCGCCTGACGGGCCTCCTGGCCGGCGACTTCGATCTGATCGAAAACCCCGCCGCGCGCGACGTGAAGCGCATTTCGGAAACGCCGGGCTACGGCTACGTGATCACGCCGTCCGTGCGCGTGGTGTATTTCCAGTTTGACGTGGCGCGCAGCCCCAGCCCGACGGTCAAGGCCGCCGACGGCAAGAACCCCTTGCAGGATGTGCGCGTGCGTCGAGCCATTTCCATGGCCATCGACCGCAAGACCATCGCCGCGCGTGTCATGGATGGGGCCGCCACGCCCGCCAACCAGTTCCTGCCCGACGGCATGTTCGGCACCCTGCGCCATCCGCCTGAACTGAAGTACGACCCGGAGGGCGCCAAGAAGCTGCTGGCCGAAGCCGGCTACCCCAACGGCTTTGAACTGACCATCTCGTCCACCAACGACCGCTACATCAACGACGCCCAGATCTCACAGGCCGTTGCCCAATACCTGTCGCGCGTGGGCATCAAGACCACCGTCGATGCCATGACGCGCTCGGTGTATTTCCCCAAGCGTGCCAAGCGTGAATTCAGCTTCGCGATGGGCGGCTGGTCGTCGGAAACCGGCGAGGCCTCGTCTTTCCTACAATACTGGGTTACCCGGTTCGACAAAGAGCATGGCCTGGGCACCAGCAACTACGGCGGTTACGACAATCCCGAGTTCGACAGCGTGTTCAAGCGCGCGCTGGTGACCGTGGACCCGGCCGAGCGGGAAAAGCTGCTGCAACAGTCCCTGACCCTTGCACTGGCCGACCTGCCCAACATTCCCCTGCACTTTGAAAGCAGCATCTGGGCGTTCAAGAAGGGACTGGTCTACGAAGGCCGGGCCGATCAATACACCCTGGCCATGTCGGCCAAGCCCGCCAAGTAAGCACGCGGCGCCCGCAAACCCTGAGCCCACCAAGGAAATCATCACGTGGCCTTGTTCATCCTACGCAGACTGATACAGAGTCTGTTCGTGCTGCTGGCCGTTTCGGTCGTGGTCTTCTTCGCGGTGTATGCCGTGGGCGACCCGATCGAACTGCTGGTCAGCCCCGAAGCCAGCCAGGCCGCCCGCGAGGCGATGATCGCCCGCCTGGGCCTGGATTTGCCCGTGTGGCAGCAATACACGGGGTTCCTGTGGCGCGCACTGCACGGCGATCTGGGCACGTCCTTCGTGCACGGCATCCCCGCGGTCGAACTGATCGTGCAACGCATTCCCGCCACGTTCGAGCTTGTCTTCGTGGCCATCATGCTGACCTGTGTGGTCGGCATCCCGCTGGGGCTGGTTGCCGGCCTGTACCGCGACGACTACCTGGGCCGCGGCATCATGGCGTCGTCCGTGCTGGGGTTTTCGCTGCCGAACTTCTGGCAAGGCATGATGCTGATCCTGCTGTTCGCCGTCTGGCTGGGCTGGCTGCCCGCCACCGGGCGCGGCGACACGGTCACGGTGCTGGGCGTGCGGCTGTCCATCCTGACCGCCGACGGCTGGTCGCACCTGATCATGCCGGCCATCAATCTGGCGCTGGCCAATATCGCGCTGGTGCTGCGCCTGACCGCCTCCGGCGTCGTCGAGGCCCGCAGCCAGGACTACGTGAAGTTCGCGCGTGCCAAGGGCGTCAAGCCCGGCCGCATCGTGCGCCGCCACATCCTGCGCAACATCCTGATCCCGGTCGTCACGGTGATCGGCATGGAATTCGGCAGCCTGATCGCCTACTCCACCATCACCGAGACCGTGTTCGCGTGGCCCGGCATGGGCAAGCTGCTGATCGATAGCGTCTACCAGCTGGACCGCCCCGTGGTGGTCGCGTACGTGATGCTGGTCACCCTGATCTTCGTGGTCATCAACCTGGTTGTGGACATCCTGTACGCCGCGCTCGACCCGCGTGTGCAGCTCGTGACCCCCGCTCAATAATCCGCCATGGCTAACTCCCCCAATCCCGGCCGCACCCGCACCGTCCAGCCCCTGGCTGAGACGCCGCAGCGCGCCTCCATCCTGAAGAAACTGCGCGCGCGCCCCACGGTGCGCGGCTCCGCGATCGCGCTGGCCGTCCTGGTCGTGCTGGTGCTCTTCGCGCCGTACTTCGCGCCGCAAAACCCGTATGACCTGGCCAATCTGTCGCTGATGGACGGCCGTCTGGCGCCACGCCAGGCGCTGATGGACGGCAGCATCGCCTGGCTCGGCACCGATGACCAGGGCCGCGACATGCTCAGCGCCATTCTGTATGGCCTGCGAATCAGCCTGATGGTGGGCCTGTCCGCCGTCGTGCTGGCCACCGCCGTCGGCGGCGCGGTCGGCCTGATCGCCGCCTATGTCGGCGGCCTGGTCGATACCGTGCTGATGCGCATTGTCGACTTCATCCTGGGCTTTCCGACCATCCTGGTGGCGCTGGTGCTGCTGGTGGTGCTGGGGCGCGGGGTGGACAAGGTGATCCTGGCGCTGGTGCTGGTGCAATGGGGCCACTACGCCCGCATCATGCGCAGCCGTGCCCTGCAAGAGCGCCGCAAGGAATATGTGGAAGCCGCCGCCAATCTGGGCTATCCGGCCTGGCGCATCATGGTTTATCACCTGCTGCCCAACTGCCTGGGTCCGGTGATGGTGTTCGCCACCATCCAGATCGCCACCGCCATCGCGCTGGAAGCCACCCTGTCGTTCCTGGGCGTCGGCGTGCCGATCACCGAACCGTCGCTGGGCCTGTTGATCTCCAACGGCTTCCAATACCTGTTGTCGGGCGACTACTGGATCAGCCTGTTCCCAGGCATTGCCCTGCTGCTGCTGATCCTTTCCATCAATATCGTGGGTGACCGCCTGCGTGAAAGCCTAGATCCGCGACGAGCATGAGCGAAATTCTTCTTGAGGTGCGCGGCCTGCGCACCGCATTCCATACTGAAGCCGGCGCGTACCTGGCGGTCGACGGCGTCGACCTGACGGTGCGCCGCGGCGAAATCGTCGGCCTGGTCGGCGAATCGGGTTCCGGCAAGTCCGTCACGGGCTTCTCGCTGCTGGGTCTGATCGACCCGCCCGGGGAAGTCGTGGACGGCGAAGTGAAGTTCAAGGGCAACGACCTGCGCAAGCTCACGGAAGAGCAGATGCGGCAGTTGCGCGGCAACCGCATCGCCATGATCTTCCAGGATCCGTTGATGACGCTGAACCCGGTGCTGCGCATCGGCGAACAGATGATGGAAGCCATCCTGACGCACGAAAACGTGCCGCGCGCCGAAGCGGAGGAACGCTGCCGCGAGGCGCTGGCCATGGTGGGCATTCCCTCGCCCGAAACGCGCCTGAAAAGCTATCCGCACGAATTCTCGGGCGGCATGCGTCAGCGCGTGGCGATCGCGATCGCCATGCTGAACAAGCCCGACCTGATCATCTGCGACGAGCCCACCACCGCGCTGGACGTCACCATCCAGGGCCAGATCCTCTACCGCATGCAAGAGATCTGCCGCGAGCACAACACGGCGCTGATCTGGATCACCCACGATCTGGGCGTCGTGGCCGAACTGGCCGACCGCGTGGCCGTGATGTATGCCGGCCGCATCGTTGAAAGCGGCCCGGTCGAACAAGTGCTGGAGTCGCCGCGGCACCCTTACACCAAGGGCCTGCTGGATTCGATGCCTGGCGCCACGCAACCCGGCGCGCGTCTGCACCAGATCAACGGCATGGCGCCCAGCCTGGCCGGCCGTCCGTCGGGCTGTGCGTTCCGTCCGCGCTGCGCCAAGGCGGTCACGCGCTGCACCGAACAAGCCCCCTCCGTCACCACTGAAGGTTCGCGCAGCTACCGCTGTTACGTGCCGATCGCCCGCGAGGCACGAGAAGCATGAGCCAAGCCGATACCCCCGTCATCGAACTCAAGAACGTCCACAAGCGCTTCGAGCAACGTCCTGACCTGGCCCAACGCATCCTGGCCCTGGGCGGCCGCCCCATCGACCGCCGCACGGTATACGCCGTCAATGGCGTCGACCTGTCCATCAAGCGCGGCGAAGTGGTCGGGCTGGTGGGCGAGTCCGGCTGCGGCAAGTCCACGCTGGGCCGCGTCGTGGCCGGCCTGCACCGCCAGACCGAAGGCGAACTGCTGTACCAAGGCCAGGACGCCGTGCGCCTGCGCGGCGCGGAAAAGCTGGCCTACACGCTGGGCGTGCAGATGATCTTCCAGGATCCGCAGGCCTCGCTGAACCCGCGCCAGCGCCTGCGACAGATCCTGGGCGAATCGCTCAAGGTGCACAAGCTGGCCCCGCCGGCCGAGATTCCCGGCCGCATCGACCAGGCGCTGAAGGAAGTGGGCCTGGACGCCGAATACCGTGACCGTTTCCCGCACCAGATCTCGGGCGGCCAGCGCCAGCGCATCGGCATTGCCCGCGCGCTGATGGTGGCGCCGAAGTTCCTGGTCTGCGACGAACCGGTGGCCGCGCTGGACGTGTCGATCCAGGCGCAGGTCATCAACCTGTTCATGGACTTGCGCGAACAGCACGGCTTCACCTACCTGTTCATCAGCCACGATCTGGGCGTGGTCAAGCACATCTCGGATCGCGTGGCGATCATGTATCTGGGCAAGATCGTGGAAATTTCCACGTCGGCCGAGATCTTCGCACGTGCCAATCACCCCTACACCCAGGCCTTGATGGCCGAAGTGCCGGACGTGGCCCGCCGTGGCCGCAAGTTCACGCCGATCAAGGGTGAGATCCCGTCGCCGCTGAACCCGCCCTCGGGCTGCACCTTCAATCCCCGTTGCCCCCACGCCATGCCACGATGCCGCGAGCAGGCGCCGGTCCTGAAAGAAATCTCGGCAGGCCATTGGTCGGCCTGTCACCTGAACGAAGCGAGCGCCTGATGAAACCCTCCGACATGTCCAACGTGGACCGCATCGCCATCGAAATGGGCCATGCGGGCCGCAACACCATTCAGTACATCGACGAAGACCGAAATTCGGATCGTCCGTTCAAACTGCAAACATACCGCCCCTACGGCTACACCCCCGACCGTCCGGTGGTCATCGTGCAGCACGGCGTGCTGCGCAACGGCGATGAATACCGCGACTTCTGGGTAGAAGCCGCCGACAAGCACAAGCTGCTGATCGTGGCGCTGACCTTCTCCAACGAAATCTGGCCCGGCGTCGAAAGCTACAACAACGGCCGCGTGTTCTCGGCTGGCGGCAATCCGCGCCACATCGATGGCTGGACCTACGCGCTGGTCGGCAATGTCATCAAGGACATGATCGACGGTGAAATCACCGACGGCAAGAACGTCTATCTGTTCGGCCATTCGGCCGGCGGCCAGTTCGTGCACCGCCTGATGAGCAGCCAATCGCATGCGCCGTTCAAGGCAGTCACCGCCGGAAATCCGGGCTGGTACACGCTGCCCACGTTTGACCTGCCCTACCCCGAAGGCATGGACGGCGTGGGCATGACCGAAGAGCACCTGGTCAAGCTGCTGGCCTACCCCATGACCATCCTGGCGGGCGATCAAGACATCGCCACGGACGACCCCAACTTGCCGTCCGAACCTGCCGCCATGCGCCAGGGGCCGCACCGCTTCGCACGCGCGCAGAACTACTTCGAGTTCGGCCGCAAAGAAGCCGAACGCCGTGGCGTGCCGTTCGGTTGGACGCTGCAAGTGGTGCCTGGCATCGGCCACGATGGCCGCGCCATGTCGGCCGTCTGCGCCAGCCTGTGGTTTGACGGCAAGATGCCCGACGACGCCGAGCTGGCCCGTCTGGCCGGCCAGCAAGTCGCTTGATCGCCATCCCCATTTCTCCGCTGCTGAACACCGATACCGCCATGTCCAATACTCAAAGCACTGAACAGATCGTCGCCGGCATTCAAGGCTGGCTGCAATGCGAATCGCCGTCTAACTTTCCCGACGGCATCGCAGCAATGGCCCGCATCATCGCCGACTACGCCGCGGCCGCCGGCCTGACGGTGGAACTGTCGTCGCTGGGCCCCACCACGGGCCCGTTGCTGTATGCCACCAACCGCGCGCCCGGCGACACCCGCCCCGGCATCCTGATCCTGGCGCACATGGACACGGTGCATCCGGTCGGCACCTTGCTGGAGAACCCGGTGCGCATCGACGGCGACCGCCTCTACGGTCCCGGCAGCTATGACATGAAGGCCGGTATCTACCTGGCGCTGACGGCGCTGGCTGGCGTGGCCCGCCCGGGCGCGACGCAGTTGCCTGTGGACTTCCTGGTGGTGCCCGACGAGGAAACCGGCAGCCACGCTTCGCGCGTGCATATCGAACGCTTCGCCGCCAACGCCAAGTACGCGCTGGTCTGCGAACCCGCCCGCCCCAACGGCGGCAAATGCGTGACGGCCCGCAAGGGCACGGGCATGCTGAACCTGAACGTGAAGGGCCGCCCGGCGCACGCCGGCATGCAGCACGAGAAAGGCCGCAGCGCGATCCGTGAAATGGCGCATCAGGTACTGGCGCTGGAAGCGATGACCGACTACGACCGTGGCATCACGGTCAGCGTCGGCACGATCGCCGGCGGCACGGTCACCAACACCGTCCCGGCACTGTGCCGTTGCGTGGTGGACTTCCGCGTACCCGACATGGGTGCCGCCGAAGACGTGCTGCGCCGCATGCGCGAATTGTGCGCCGTGGGTCCGGATGTGGAACTGGATATCAACGTCGAACTGAACCGTCCGCCGATGGTGAAGACCGATGCCGCCGCCGCCCTGCTGGCGCTGGTGCAAGGCTATGCGGATCGAGCAGGATTCCTGCTGGAAGACGCGCCGATGACCGGCGGCGGCAGCGACGCGAACTTCACGTCGGCGATGGGCATTCCGACGTTGGACGGTCTTGGCGCCGACGGAGACGGGGCGCATACGTTGAATGAATATATTCTGGTGTCGACGCTGGAGCAGCGGTTGAAGTTCTGGGAATTGTTGCTTCGGGAATTGGTTTGAGTTCTTTTGTGGCGGTGGTGGTTTTTTAGACGCCCGTCACCATAATGGGTTACGCGCGATGGACGCCGCGTCCTCATGCCCGATTTGCCGCGCTCCACCCATCCTACGACTCACGATCAGCCGGATCGCATCGACAGTCTTCCTATTAGACGGGTGGCGCGCGCGCAGGTCTGGCTACGCACACAGCTATCTGCCGCGCGCCGCCCGTCGCTCCACCCCACCCCGTGACTGCGGGGATCATTGGCAAACTGCTCTTCACCGGCGCGCAAGCGATCACTGCTCCGACGCCTCGACAGTGCGTATGCCGAATGCGGCCGCCCGCGCGGACGCATGAGGCGGGCAACGCAAATCTCGTCAGTAATCGGGAACCTAGCAGCGCGCGAACCAAGACGGCGCAGCTCGTCGCCGGGGTCGGGTGGGTGGCGCGCAACCTTGATGCGCCCGAGGGAATCTGAAGGCAGCGGCCGTAGGCCGCAACGAAGATGACGAGAGGGCAGTCCGGAGCGAACGCTCCGGACCGCAATCGTGGGCGCGCGCCACCCACCCGACCCCGGCGACGAGCGTCCCACGAAGAGCTAAAGCCCCCCGACGAAGACCCGACCCAGATCCCACAAAGATCTAAAGCCCCCCCCCACGAAGACCCGACCCAGATCCCACAAAGATCTAAAGCCCCCCAAACGAAGCCCCCACGCAGATCCCCCGCCCCGCCCCCACAATCGCCTAGAATCCCCCCAATCCCAGTCCAGAACCCCTGCCATGTCCGCCGCACCCGCACTTCAAAGCGCCATCGCCTACGGCCTTGCCACTCTTGCCGCCGACGGCACCATTCTTGATACCTGGTATCCGCGTCCGTCGCTGGCCGATTACACCCCTGCCGGCGGCACCCGGCATCTGACGCCTGAAGAGGCACGCGCCGCGCTTGGCGAGCACGTTCCCACGGCCCTCATCCGGGACACCCGCCGCAAAGTCGACATCGTCGCCGTCCGCACCGCGATCCCCTCGCTAGCCGAGCCGCCTGCCGACGCGCACGACGCCTATCTGCGGCTGCATCTGCTCAGCCACCGCCTCATCCGCCCCCACGACGCCAACTTGGACGGCTTGTTCGGCGTGCTGGCCAACGTCGCGTGGACGTCCGTCGGCCCCTGCGCGGTGGATCAGGTCGACGCCCTGCGTTGGCAACTGCGCGCCACCGGCCAGACCCTGGAAATCCGTGGCATCGACAAGATCCCGCGCATGACCGACTACGTCGTGCCCAGCGGTGTCCGCATCGCCGATACCGCGCGCGTGCGCCTGGGCGCGCACCTATCGCCTGGCACCACCGTGCTGCATGAAGGGTTCTGCAATTTCAACGCCGGCACGCTGGGCGCATCGATGGTCGAAGGCCGCATCAGCGCGGGCGTCATCGTCGACGACGGCAGCGACATCGGCGGCGGCGGCGGCGCGTCCATCATGGGCACCATGTCCGGCGGCGGCAAGCAGGTCGTCTCCATCGGCAAGCGCTGCCTGCTGGGCGCCAACTCCGGCATCGGCATTTCGCTGGGGGACGACTGCGTGGTGGAGGCTGGCTGCTACGTCACCGCCGGCACGCGCGTGCTGACCCCGGAAGGCGCGGTGGTGAAGGCCGCGGCGCTGGCCGGCCAGCATGGCCTGCTGTTCCGCCGCAATTCGCAGACCGGAGCGGTCGAAACGATTGTGCGCACCGCTGCCTGGGGCACCTTGAACCCCGCGCTGCACGCGGGGCACTGAATGGAAAAGGGCCGCTGACAGCGGCCCTTTTTCATCTGGGAACAGCCAGCGCACTCAGCGCCGCTGGGGACCATGCCCCGATCAGGCGTATTCCGCCGCCTGCCCCAACTGGTCGTATACCAGGTTTACCAACAGATCCGAGCTGAGAATGCGCGTGGCCAGGCACGAGAACACCGTCTTGCCGCTGTCGTTTTGCAGCGTGATCGTTTCAGTCCAGTCGTTCAGGTCGATGCGCTTGAGCGATTCATACGGCCAGGTGTCGCCACCGATGTGCAGGCCTTCGGCAGACAAAGCCAGTTCCTGCGTTTCCAGAGCGGGGAAATCGCCCGCCTTGATATAGCGGAACGGAACGCGCGCGCCATCGGCAATCATGGCTTCCAGCACCGGCAGGCGCTGTTCGACATAGCGCGAACGGAACGCATCCATGAACTTGCTGAATTCACTGACGCCGCTGGACACCACGGTCCAGTCCTGCGCCGCTTCGGTGCGATAGGCAAAGCTGTTGACCCGGTCTGCCTCCGCGTCCGAACCGGAGGCGAACAGGCAAAGATCCTGGATGTCCGCGAATGCGGCGTAACTGCGGGTGTCGCCTTGCTGGCTAACCACGCCCTTGTCATGCAATTCAAAGCGTTCCGGGGCGCTCCCCCTGTGCGTAAACACCGCCAATGCGTCAGAGGCCTGCGGGGTTTGGCTATTAGTCATGCAACTTCCTTATTGAGTTGGGGTGCTTTCGCGGCCCAGGACGTCGCAAAGTCATGCGACACGCATTCTCCCCTATATGGGCAATACGTGCTTGATGACCCTAATTTATGGGGCTTTCCGGCCTATCCGGCCGCTTTTTCATCGGCCCGTCATGCGCCCGGCGGAATCGGCGCGAAAGGATAGTGCATGACATCGCCACGCGCTGCGATGATCGCCGTGGCCTCCGGCACCTCTTCCCAGGCACCTGGCATCTCGGTCAGCGGCTCCGACAACAGCAGAAAGGCGTCCTCGTCCAACGCGGCAATTTGCGGATCTTCGGGATAAAGCTCGCGCAGATGCCGCACGCAGGTGTTGTGAAACAACGTGCGCGAATCGGCCTCACTGGAATAGCGCACGGCGATCAGGCGTTCACCATCCAGCGCGCAGACCGTCATGTTGATGGGATGCGTCACGCCGTGACGCCGCCCCGTTTCCTCCACCGCCCCCACCATGCGGGCCAACGCCGGTATCGGGTCTTCCTCCAGACCAAACGTCAGGGCCAGCAAGAACATCACCTCGGAATCCGTGGACCCTTCCAGCGAACCGAAATATGCCGGCGCGATCATCAGCATCAGATCACGGCGCAACAGGGGATAGTCGCGAATCACGCCGTTGTGCACGAACAGCCATTGCCCGTGGCGAAACGGATGGCAGTTGGTTTCCTGCGCGGGCGTATCGGTGGCCGCGCGGATGTGCGCCACGAACAAGGGCGCATGGATCGCGCGCGCCGCCTCGCGCAGATTGCGGTCGTTCCACGCGGGATGCACGCTGCGGTAACGGAACGGTGGTTCAGCCGGGCGGCCATTCGCGGGACGGCCATACCAGCCCAGGCCAAAGCCGTCGCCGTTGGTCGTGGTGGCGCCCAGGCGCGCATGCAGGCTCTGGTCGATCAGGGAGTGCTTCGCCTTGAACAGCACGCTCTCCATCTGCAAGGGACTACCGGTGTAAGCCAGCCAACGACACATGACGCGCTCCTTCAAGACAGTCCTGCCCAGTGTAGGAGCAGCCCGCAATTTTCTACAAGCGTGCATGCCCGCTCCCCGGCATAGTGGCCTTTTCCCAGTACCTGCCGGAACCTGCCCCGTGACCACGCCCTTATCCGTCCCCGCCCTGCAACAGGGTTTTTCCAGCGACAACATCGCGGGCGCCAGCCCGGAAGTGTTTGAGGCCCTGATGCGCGCCGGCGCCGGCCAAGCCCCGGCCTATGGCGCCGACGACGGCTCGTTGCGCGTGCAGCGCAAGCTGGCCGACATTTTTGAACACGACGTGGATGTGCTGCTGGTGCCCACCGGCACTGCCGCCAATTCGATCAGCCTGGCCGCATTGACCCCGCCCTGGGGAGCCGTGCTGTGTCACACACAGGCCCACATCGCCAATGACGAATGCGGCGCCCCGGAGTTCTACACGCATGGCGCGCGCTTGAAGCTGCTGGGCGGTGACGCCGCCAAGATCGATCCCGTGGAACTTGCCGTCGAGGCCCGCCGCAAAGTGGGTGACGTCCATTCCGTCCAACCCTCCTGCGTCAGCATCACCCAGGCCACCGAGACCGGCGCCGTCTACACGCTGGATGAAATCAACGTCATCGGCGGCATCTGCCGCGACGCCGGCCTGCCGCTGCACATGGACGGCGCGCGCTTTGCCAATGCGCTGGTCAGCCTGGATTGCACACCGGCGGAAATGACATGGAAGGCCGGAGTTGAGATCCTGTCGTTCGGCGCCACCAAGAACGGCGTACTGGGCGCCGAAGCCATCGTGCTGTTCAATCCGGCACGGGCCCGCGAACTGGAATTCCGACGCAAGCGCGGCGGCCATCTGTTCTCGAAGATGCGGTTGCTGTCGGCGCAACTGGAAGCCTATCTGGACAACAATCTGTGGCTGCGCAACGCCCGCCAGGCCAACGCCATGGCCGCCCGGCTAGCCGCCGGCATGCAAGGGCTGCCGGGCGTGACATTGCAAGGCACGGTCGACGCCAACATCCTGTTCTGCCAATTGCCTGCCCAGGCCATCGAAGGCCTGCTGGCCGACGGCTTCCGCTTCTATCACGACCGCTGGGGCCCTGGCGTCGTGCGCCTGGTGACGTCGTTCGCGACGCAAGAGCAGGACGTGGACCACTTCCTGGCGGCGTTGCGCGCCCGGGTCTCTTAACGTCCATCCTGCCGTGCCAGCCGGCGGCCTATGCCGCGGGCTGGTACGCCGAAGGCGGTGCGCCGTAGGCCATGCGGAAGGCGCGGTTGAAGTGGCTCTGGTCATAGAACCCCACATCCGCCGCCACCTGGGCCACCGACACCCGCGCGGTAGCCAGCGACGCGCAGGCGCGCTCCAAGCGCAAACGCACCAGCCACGCATGGGGCGTCAGGCCAGCGGAATGCGTGAAACGCCGCAAGAACTGAAAGCGGCTCAAGCCGCACAGGCGGGCCAGGTCATCCAGGGCGATCTTCTCGCACAGGTGCGCCTGGCAATAGTCGCGCACGGCACCCAGATGCAGCGCAGACAGGCCGCCCTTGATGATTTCAGGCTGCACGGCGCCCGTGCGCGAGAACAAGGCGCCCATCAGTGCCAGCGACTGCGACTCCTGCGCCAGCGGCTCATCCGGCCCGCCTGACATCCACACGCTATGCAACGCCATGAAACGGGCAGCCAGCGCGGCATCTTCCACCAGGGTGCCGAAGAAGCGCTCGTCGGCCGCAGCCCCCGACACCTCTTCAAGAAACCCCCGCATCAGCTCGGCCGACAGACGAAACGTCTTCAGCGTGTAGGACGCGCCATAGTCATCGACGCCTGCACCGTCATGGATCTCGCCGGGCGGCATCAGGGCGACGCCTCCAGGGCCCAGCAGGATGCTCTTGCCCCGAAATCGCTGGCGCTGCACGCCCTGCGTCACCAGGCCGATGTGATAGTCCACATGGTAATGACGGTCGAATTGGAATTCGCTGAACCGCGCCTGGCCCAGCACCAGCCCCGGGGTGCCAGGCACCGGGCGATATTGGACGTCGTCTTTCATGGCATCGGCCCCCGCGCGTTACTTCTTCAACAGCGCCTTCAACATCGCCATGCGCTCCTTGGGATTCATGGCGGCAGTCGCTTCGTCTTCCTGCACCCGCACATCACCCAGGCCCATCTCTTCGATGAAGCGCGAGGGTTCCCGCACGAGATCCTCGCGGGCGCGGCGGCGGCGCTTGCACCAGCTCAGGTTCAGGCTGCGTTGTGCGCGCGTGATGCCCACATACATCAGCCGGCGCTCTTCCTGGATGCGCGTGGCCAGGTTCTCGGCCGCGCGCGCCGGGTCGCCGACTTCGTCGTCCTTGCCCAAGTGCGGCAGCAGCCCCTCTTCCACGCCCGCCAGATATACGTGCGGATACTCCAGCCCCTTGGAGGCATGCAAGGTCGACATCTTGACGGCATCGGGCTCGTCTTCTTCGCCGCGCTCCAACATGGTGACCAGCGCCACGTGCTGCACCAGGTCGAAGAGCGTCATATTGTCTTCTTCGGCCTTGCGCTTGAGCCAGCCCGTCAATTCCAGCACGTTCTGCCACCGTGTCTGCGCGGGACGCTCCTCGAACAATTCAAACAGATGGCGTTCGTATTGAATCGCTTCCACCAGGTCGTCCAGGATGACGCCCGCGGGTTCGGCGGGTGCCGCATCCTTGCCCGAGGCCGCGCCACGCCCGGCACGCCATTGCATGCGGCGGATGAACTCGGCAAAGGTGCGCAGCGGGTCCAGCTGGCGCGGCGCCAGCTGGCTTTCCAGGCCGGTTTCGGCCACGGCCGCCAGCAGCGAGATTTCGCGCGCGGCCGCATACTGGCCCAGCACCTGCAAGGTCGCCTGGCCGATACCGCGCTTGGGCGTGGTGGCGGCGCGAATGAAGGCGGGGTCGTCGTCGTCGTTGGCCAACAAGCGCAGATACGACAGCACGTCGCGCACTTCGGTCTTGTCGAAAAAGCTCTGCCCGCCCGAGATCGTGTATGGAATCTTCAGGTTGCGCAGCGCCTGCTCCAGAATGCGCGACTGATGGTTGCTGCGGTACAGGATGGCAAAATCCTTCCACTGCGCCTGGCGCTCGAAGCGCGAGGCCGACACCTTCATGGCGATGGATTCCGCTTCCTGCTCTTCGCCATCCATCGCCGACACCAGGATCGGTTCGCCCACCCCGAGGTCCGACCACAGCTTCTTCTCAAACAGCTTGGGATTCTTTTCGATGACCTGGTTGGCGGCAGCCAGAATGCGCTGCACGGAGCGATAGTTCTGCTCCAGCTTGATCAACTTGATGTTGGGGTAGTCGGTCGTCAGCTTGGCCAGATTTTCAATCGTGGCGCCGCGCCAGGCGTAGATCGCCTGGTCGTCGTCGCCCACCGCCGTGAACATGGCGCGCGAGCCCGTCAGCAACTGCACCAGTCGATACTGGCACACGTTGGTGTCCTGGTATTCGTCCACCAACAGGTAGCGCACCCGGTTCTGCCAGCGCGTGCGCACTTCCTCATTGCTGGCCAGCAGCAACGCGGGGATGCGGATCAAATCGTCGAAATCCACCGCCTGGTAGGCAGCCAGCGTGGCCGCGTAGCTGCGGTAGATGTTGGCGGCTTCCACGTCGCCCGGCGTGATGGCCTGGCTTGCCGCATCGTCCGGCTCCAGCAGCGCGTTCTTCCATAGCGAGATGATGCCCTGCACGTGGCGCAGGCGAGCCTTGTCGGTCGTGGCCAGCAGTTCCTGGATGATGGACATGGCGTCATCGGCATCCAGGATCGAAAACGTGGGCTTCAGGCCTGCATTGCGCGCCTCTTCGCGCAGCATCTTCACGCCCAGCGAGTGGAACGTGCTGATGATCAGGCCTTTGGACAGCTTGCGGTCCACCAAGGTTTTCACGCGCTCGTCCATCTCGCGCGCGGCTTTATTGGTGAAGGTCAACGCCACGACGTTGCGGCCCATGTAGCCGCATTCGCGCAACAGGTAAGCGATCTTCTGCGTGATCACGCGCGTCTTGCCGCTACCCGCGCCGGCCAACACCAGGCAAGGACCGTCCAGGTAGAGCACCGCCTCTTTCTGAGCGGGGTTCATGCCTTGACCAATGGATTCGCTTGCGGACATTTTGAGTGGGATCGTCATGCATCGCGATCGCCGCAATGCGGGTGCGGCCGCCGGGCACGGGACCCGCGGCCGCCCGTCAGCGGGCCGGTAATACGCGAAAAAATGGGGACGGGCGCAGCCGCCACAGCGGGCCTGCCGCGCCAGCGCGATAGAGGAAGAAGATCATAGAACAATCGGATCGATGACGCATCGGTAGACACCGAGGGTCAGATTTCCAGCGGATCGACTTCCAGCTGCCAGCGCACGCGCGCCTCGTTGGCGATATATGGCAAATGATGCGACCACGAGGCCAGGAACGCCTGCAAGGCCGGCCGGCTGCTGCTCTCGACCAGCAACTGCGCACGCTCGATATTGGCCACCCGCACCACACGCAGCGGCACCGGGTCATACAGCATGATGGCGTCCAGGCCCGGGAAGTCCGCCGCCCATTCACCTTCGGGCAGCACTCGCGCGCGCTCCAGGAAGGCCTGCGCCACCTTCAGCTCGCGCGCCTCGGCTGTCAGCAGCGCCTGGTAGACGAAAGGCGGCAAGCCGGTGCTTTCGCGCTCGTGCAGCGCGTGCCGCGCAAAGCCCGCGTAATCGTGGCGCAGCAGCGCCTGATACACCGGTTGTTCAGGGTAGCCGGTCTGAACCAGCACCTCGCCGTTGCCCTGGTGACGTCCCGCGCGACCCGCCACCTGCATCAGTTGCGCAAACAGGCGTTCCGGCGCACGGAAGTCGTGCGCGAACAGCATGGAATCGGAATTCAGCACGCCCACCAGCCCCAGTCGCGCAAAATCATGGCCCTTGGCCACCATCTGCGTGCCGACCAGGATATCGACCTCGCCCGCATGCACCGACGCGAACAGCGCCTCGGCGCTGCCCTTCTTGCGCGTGCTGTCAGCGTCGATGCGCAAGATGCGCGCGCCCGGAAACAGCTCGGCCAGATGTTCCTCTATACGCTGCGTGCCCCGGCCCATGGGCGCCAGATCCTGGTCGCCGCACTCCGGGCAGGCGTGCGGCACTGGCGCCTGATAGCCGCAATGGTGGCATTGCAGGCGATGGCCGCGGCCATCGGTACGATGCAGCACGGTGAAGGCCGTGCAACGCGGACAATTGCTGACCCATGCGCACGACTGGCAATGCAGTACCGGCGAGTACCCGCGCCGGTTCAGGAAAATCAGCGATTGTTCTTTGCGTTCCAGCCGTTGGCCAATGGCCTCCAGCAATTGCGGCGACATGCCGTGCTTCATCTGCAAGCGGCGCGTGTCCACCAGGCGCATGGAAGGCAGCGTGCTGGAGCGCGCACGCCCCGGCAGCGTCAGGCGCAAATAACGGCCGCGCTCGGCGTGTTGCCAGGTTTCCAGCGATGGCGTGGCCGAGCCCAGCACCACGGGAATGTTCAGGTCATGGGCTCGCCAGACGGCAAGGTCGCGCGCCGAATAACGCAGGCCGTCCTGCTGCTTGTAGGACGCATCGTGCTCTTCGTCCACCACGATCAGGCCAAGCTTGCTCAAGGGCGCGAAGATCGACATGCGCGTGCCCAACAGCATGCGGGCGTCCCCACGCTGCGCGCGGGCCCAGGACTGCAAGCGTTCCCCATCGGACAAACCGCTATGCATGACCGCCAGGCCATCAGCGCCCACCACTGCCTCCAGGCGCGCACGCAGCGCGCCTTCCAACTGCGGCGTCAGATTGATTTCGGGCACCATCAGCAGCACTTGGCGCCCCTGGGCCAGCACCTTTTCCGCCGCACGTAGATACACCTCGGTCTTGCCGCTACCGGTGACGCCATGCAGCAGCACGGGCTTGAAGCTCGTCAATGCGCCGATGGCGTCCACGGCCGCGCATTGCGCCTCGTTCAATTCCGGTGGCTGGTCGGCCTTGGCCGGTGCGCGCGCCGTCTTGCGCTTGCGATTGTCCAGCCGCGCCACCGGCCCGCCCGCCGACCGCTTGCCCTGATACGCGGTCGGTTTACGCAACGGCGGGGGCAAGGTCGGCAACATCACCTCGCCCAGGGGCCGCTGATAATAGTCCGCGGCAAAACGGGCCAGACGCAGCCAGTCTTCATCGAAGGGCGGCAAGTCGTCCAGCACCTGTTCGATGGGACGGATCTGCTTGGGGTCGAATGAGGGTTCGGCCGGATTCTCCACCACCACGCCAATCATCTTGCGCCGTCCGAACGGCACGATCACCCGCAATCCCACCGGAACCGGCGCGTCGCTGCGGTAATCGAAAGGGCCAGGCAAGGGCACGTCCAGCGCCACGCGCACCCAGCAGACGGCCGCCCCAGTCGTCATCGGCAGCGGGTCAGACATGGAGGCTTGGACGGGGCATGGCGCAAGAACGGCCCTGTGGATAACTTTGGGGAAAAGGCTGGGGCAACGTCAAGATTTGGAATAGGCGTAGATTGCGGACACTGTTGCAATCCGGTGGAAAACTTGGTTTTTGTCTTTTAAAACAAAAGCTTATATAAGCTTCCAAGATTGTAAACTAGCTTCTAAAGGGTTTTCCCCAAACAAAATCTTGCTGTGCACAAGTGCTTGTCGGGGTCCCCAAACTTCGGCCCTTCGGGCCGAAGCGTTCACTCACTTACCCCCTCAGCGAGCGGCTGTGTTGGTGGACTTCGTCGACCAATTCCGCTACGGCTTCCGGCGGCGTGAAGCGCGAAATACCGTGTCCCAGATTGAACACGTGGCCGCCCTTGCCCACCGGGCCGAAGGCGTCCATGACGCGGCGCGCTTCCGCGCGGATGGCGGACGCGCCGCCAAACAGCGCCATCGGATCCAGGTTGCCCTGGAAAGCCACCGAGTCGCCGGTGCGGCGGCGGGCCGCGGCCAGATCCACCGTCCAGTCCAAACCCACGGCATCGCAACCGCAAGCCGCGATCTGCTCCAGCCACTGGCCGCCGCCCTTCGTGAAGACAATGACCGGAACGCGCCGGCCTTCGTGTTCACGGGTCAGTCCCGCCACGACCTTCTTCGTATACGCCAGTGAAAATTGCTGGAACAGGCCATCGGCCAGCACGCCGCCCCAGCTGTCGAACAGCATGACGGCTTGCGCGCCCGCGGCGATCTGCGCGTTCAGGTATTGCAGCGTGGCTTCCGCGTTGATTTCCAGAATGCGGTGCAGCAAATCAGGACGCGAATACAGCATCGTCTTGATCAGGCGGTAGTCGTCGCTGCCCTGCCCTTCAACCATGTAGCACGCGATGGTGAAGGGGCTGCCGGCGAAGCCGATCAACGGCACCTTGCCGTCCAGCTCGCGGCGAATGACGCTAACCGCGTCAAACACATAGCGCAGCTTGTCCATGTCCGGCACGGCCAAGCGCGCCACGTCTTCTTCGGTACGCACCGGCCGGGCAAAGCGGGGACCCTCGCCTTCGGCGAAGTCCAGACCCAGGCCCATCGCGTGCGGCACCGTCAGAATGTCCGAGAACAGGATGGCCGCGTCCAGGTCAAAACGTTCCAGCGGCTGCAATGTGACTTCCATCGCGTAGTCCGGATTCTGAGCCAAGCCCATGAAAGAACCCGCGCGAGCGCGCGTGGCGCGGTACTCGGGCAGGTAACGACCCGCCTGGCGCATCAGCCAGATCGGGGTATAGGGCACGGGCTCGCGCAACAGCGAGCGCAAGAACACATCGTTCTTCAAACTGGAAGCAGACACGACTATCCTCGATGATCGGAAGCCCTGATTTTACTTCCCTAAGCTGACAAGGGGCGCGGGCGAGGTATCCACCTCTTGCCAAGGCGCAAGGCGCGTCCCTTTTTGCACCGATTCAACCAGGCGGATATCGCCGATACACCTGAAATGCCTGGTGCGTCGTCGCGCAAGCGACCAGGCAAGCCGGCGCTGCGCCTAGCGTTGCGAGTCATCGCTCAGCCTGCGATATGGGGCCGCACTGATGCCGTGTTTGCGCATCAGCGCCCAGAACGCACGCCGGTGCTTGCTGGATGCCCGCGCTGCTTGCGCCACGTTGCCGCCATGGCGCGACAAGGCCTGACGGATGTACTCGGACTCGAAGCCATCCACTATCCGCGCCTTGGCCAACCCGAACGCCTCTTGGGAACCCCTATCGTTTCGGTGGCGCAGGCCCGACAAGGCCTGCTCGACGACGTGCCTCGCCACGCGAGGCCGTTGGCCGGCCTGCTCCACAGCATCTGCTGGAACCTCCGGGGACAGATAAGCCACGCCCGGTTCTCGCAGCAGCCCGGGCGCCCGGCGCCAGGACGTGTGCCTGGTCAGGCGTTTCAAACGCACCCGCAGGCTTTCCAGACAGCAAGGCGGCGACATGAAATCCGCCGCGCCCAGATTCAGCAGGTCTTCAATGGCGGGCGCCTTCATGTCGTGAATGAGCAGCAGCACGGGCGTGGCCAGCGTGGCATGGGCTTCTTGCAGCGCCGTGCGCGCCCACGCCAGTGACGGTGGAGCGACGGGCAGGATGCAGTGGTCAAAGCGCTTGAGCACGACGGCCAACCTTGCCAGCGCCCGAACATCAGGCGCGGCAAGCCGCGCATCCCGTTGCGCCTCGAAAGGTTCGTCGGGACGCGCTCCCATCACCGGCAACGGCACCAGATGCAGCCGAACACGCGACAGGCGAGGTTGGTCCCGCGCGACCCAATCGCGCATGGCGCCTTCGTGGCCAGGGGCGAGCAACACCCCGCAATCCATGACTTCTCGCACGCTTCCCCCTTTGGCTCTGTAGGCAAAGTTGAAGGCTACTGTCGAGATACCGGAGCCGCCATTCGTAGTGAACGCATTGCGGTCACCCCCGTGCGCCGCGCACCGGCAGGCCGGCGGATAACGCGCAGGCATGAAAAAAGCGGCCAATGGCCGCTTTTTTCTTGTCCGGGGCGAACCCCGGGACACTGCTTTGCCGCTTAGTGCGAACGACCGCCTTGGCGCAGCTTGCGCGCCGCGATGGCTTGTGCAGCCAGCATGGCGAGTTCCGCTTCGACAACAGCGATGTCAGCCTTGTCCTTGGCGTTTGCCAGGGCCTGTTCGGCCTTTTGGCGCGCTTCCACGGCACGAGCTTCGTCCAGATCGGCGGCACGGATAGCCGTGTCGGCCAGAACCGTCACGCTGCCCGGCTGCACTTCCAGAATGCCCCCGGCGACGAAGATGTTTTCCTCGCCTTGGTCGGCACGAACGATCTTGACCGTCCCGGGGCGTATGCGCGAAATCAGCGGGGTGTGGCCGGGCAGAATGCCCAGTTCACCCGCTTCGCCAGGCAGCACCACGAACTTCGCCTCACCGGAGAAGATCGCTTCCTCTGCGCTAACGACATCCACATGCAGGGTAGCCATATCGGTTCCTTATTGCAGTTTCTTGGCCTTCTCGAAGGCCTCGTCGATCGAACCGACCATGTAGAAGGCCTGTTCCGGCAGCGAATCGCATTCGCCGTTCACGATCATCTTGAAACCACGGATGGTTTCGGCCAGCGGAACGTACTTGCCGGGCGAGCCGGTGAACACTTCAGCAACGTGGAACGGCTGCGACAGGAAGCGCTGGATCTTACGCGCACGGGCCACGGCTTGCTTGTCGTCAGGCGACAGTTCGTCCATGCCCAGAATCGCGATGATGTCGCGCAGTTCCTTGTAGCGTTGCAGCGTTTGCTGCACGCCACGCGCAACGGCGTAGTGCTCTTCGCCAACGACTTGCGGGTCGAGCTGGCGGCTGGACGAATCCAGCGGATCCACGGCCGGGTAGATACCCAGCGAAGCGATGTCACGCGACAGCACGACGGTCGAGTCCAAATGCTGGAAGGTCGTGGCAGGCGACGGGTCGGTCAAGTCATCCGCAGGGACGTACACGGCCTGGATCGAGGTGATCGAGCCCGTCTTGGTCGACGTGATGCGCTCTTGCAGCTTGCCCATTTCTTCCGCCAGCGTGGGCTGGTAGCCCACGGCCGAAGGCATACGGCCCAGCAGTGCGGACACTTCCGTACCGGCCAACGTGTAGCGGTAGATGTTGTCCACGAAGAACAGGATGTCACGGCCTTCGTCACGGAACTTCTCGGCCATCGTCAGGCCGGTCAGTGCCACGCGCAGACGGTTGCCCGGGGGTTCGTTCATCTGACCGAACACCATCGCAACCTTGTCCAGAACGTTCGACTCTTCCATTTCGTGGTAGAAGTCGTTGCCTTCGCGGGTACGCTCACCCACACCGGCGAACACCGACAAGCCGCTGTGCTGCTTGGCGATGTTGTTGATCAGTTCCATCATGTTGACGGTCTTGCCCACGCCGGCGCCGCCGAACAGGCCGACCTTGCCGCCCTTGGCGAACGGGCACACCAAGTCAATCACCTTGATGCCGGTTTCCAGCAGTTCCACCGACGGCGACAGTTCGTCGAAACGGGGAGCGTTCTGGTGAATGCCACGCTTTTCTTCGTGTTGGATCGGGCCGGCTTCGTCGATGGGACGACCCAGCACGTCCATGATGCGGCCCAGCGTGCCGGTGCCGACCGGCACCGAGATCGGGGCGCCCGTGCCGTTCACCTTCATGCCGCGGCGCAGGCCGTCGCTGGAGCCCAGCGCAATGGTACGCACCACGCCGTCGCCCAACTGTTGCTGCACTTCCAGCGTCAGACCCTTTTCGGCGAACGAGGAAGACTCGTCGTCAGCCAGAGTAAGCGCTTCATAGATCTTGGGCATGTGATCGCGGGGGAACTGAATATCCACCACGGCGCCGATGCACTGAACGATGGTTCCGTTGCTCATGTCGATTCCTTGCTTGATAGCTTTAGACGGGAGCTGCCTGCCTTAAACGGCGGCAGCGCCCCCTACGATTTCCGAAATTTCTTTGGTGATCGCGGCCTGACGGGTCTTGTTGTAGACCAGTTGCAGCTCTCCGATGACCTTCTTGGCGTTGTCCGACGCCGCCTTCATGGCGACCATCCGGGCCGACTGCTCCGAAGCCATGTTCTCGGCCACGGCTTGATACAGCAGGCCTTCAACGTAACGCTGGAGCAGATCGTCGATCACGCTACGGGCGTCGGGTTCGTAGATGTAATCCCAGCTGTAGTCCGACTTCACTTCCGACGTCTTGGCCAGGCTATCAGCACCCGTTTGGTACGGATCTTCCAAACCACTGGCCAGAGGCAGCAGACGCAGGAACAACGGCTCCTGCTTCATCGTATTGACGAAGCGGGTCGACGCCACGTACAGCGCATCGATACGGCCTTCCAGGTAAGCGTCCAGCTGCACCTTGATCGCGCCCAGCAGGCGGTCCAGTTGCGGCTTGTCGCCCAGTTGCACATCCTGGGAAACCAGATTGGCGCCGATACGGGTCAGCACACCCACGCCCTTATTGCCGAAAGCGGTCGCTTGCACGGCAACGCCGTTTTTCTCGAACTCTTTCAGCTTGCCCAGCACCACGCGAGTGATGTTGGTGTTCAAGCCGCCGCACAAACCCTTGTCAGTCGTCACCATGACCACGCCGACCGCCTTGACTTCGCGTTCGACCAGGTACGGGTGGCTGTACTCGGGGTTGGCCTGCATCAGGTGCGCAGCAATCTCGCGCACCTTGGTGGCGTACGGACGACCAGCACGCATCCGCTCCTGCGCCTTGCGCATTTTGGATGCGGCGACCATTTCCATCGCCTTGGTGATCTTGCGCGTGTTTTGCACGCTCTTGATCTTGGTTCGGATTTCCTTAATTCCGGGCATTGCGCTTTCCTGTGAAGACTGGCCGATGGGTTCCGCTCACGCCTCAACCATCCGGTAAGGATGGGTGAGGCGTCGCAGACGCCTAACCCATCACTTTCTTAAAAAGCACCGTGCTTCTTGAATTCCTGGACGGCGGTCGCCAGTTCGGCTTCGTCGTCCTTGGACAGTTCCTTGGTGTCTTCGATGCGCTGGATCATGGCCGCATGCTTGGCCTTCAGTTGATCCTTCAGCGACTTCTCGAACGACAGCACTTGGGCCACGTCCACGTCATCCAGGTAGCCGTTGTTGACCGTGTACAGCGTGACGGCCAATTCCCACACTTGCAGCGGCTGGTATTGCGGCTGCTTGAGCAGTTCGACCACGCGCTTGCCGCGTTCCAGCTGGCGACGGGTTGCGTCGTCCAGGTCGGAAGCAAACTGCGCGAAGGCGGCCAATTCACGGTACTGCGCCAAGTCGGTACGGATACCGCCGGACAGCTTCTTCACGACCTTGGTCTGAGCAGCGCCACCCACACGCGACACCGAGATACCGGCGTTGATTGCGGGGCGGACACCGGCGTTGAACAGGTCGGTTTCCAGGAAGATCTGGCCGTCGGTGATCGAGATCACGTTGGTCGGAACGAAGGCGGACACGTCGCCTGCCTGGGTTTCGATGATCGGCAGTGCGGTCAGCGAACCGGTCTTGCCCTTGACGGCGCCATCGGTGAACTTTTCGACGTAGTCTTCGTTCACGCGGGCAGCACGTTCCAGCAGACGCGAGTGCAGGTAGAACACGTCGCCCGGGTAGGCTTCACGGCCCGGCGGACGGCGCAGCAGCAGCGACACTTGGCGATAGGCCCAAGCTTGCTTGGTCAGATCGTCATAAACGATCAGAGCGTCTTCGCCGCGATCGCGGAAGTATTCGCCCATCGTGCAACCGGCGTAGGCGGCCAGGTATTGCATGGCGGCCGAGTCGGAAGCCGAAGCGGCCACGACGATGGTGTATTCCATCGCGCCGTGCTCTTCCAGCTTGCGGACCACGTTGTTGATCGTGGAAGCCTTCTGGCCGATAGCGACGTACACGCAGGTGACGCCCTTGCCCTTCTGGCTGATGATCGTGTCGACGGCGACGGCGGTCTTGCCGGTCTGGCGGTCGCCAATGATCAGTTCGCGCTGGCCGCGGCCAATCGGAACCATCGAGTCGATAGCCTTGACGCCGGTTTGCAGCGGCTGCGACACCGAGCGGCGGGCAATAACGCCAGGCGCCACTTTTTCGATGATGTCGGTGGCCTTGGCATTGACCGGGCCCTTGCCGTCGATCGGCTCGCCCAGCGTGTTGACCACGCGGCCTTTCAGTTCCGGACCAACCGGAACTTCCAGAATGCGGCCGGTCGTCTTGACCTGGTCGCCTTCGGAGATGCCGGTGTAGTCGCCGAGGATAACGGCGCCGACGGAATCACGCTCAAGGTTGAGCGCCAGACCGAAAACGTTGTTGGGAAATTCGAGCATTTCGCCCTGCATCACATCGGACAAGCCGTGGATGCGGGTAATACCGTCGGTCACGGACACGACGGTGCCCTGAGTACGGACATCAGCCGAAGCGCCCAGGCCCTCGATGCGGCTCTTGAGCAGTTCGCTGATCTCGGAGGGATTGAGTTGCATATTGACTCCTGGAATCCTGTTAGTTGCCTTAAGCGGCGAGCTGATCGCGCATGCGGACCAATTGGGCTTGTACGGAAGTATCGAGCACCTGGTCACCGACAGCCACGCGCACGCCGCCGATCAACGACTTGTCGACGGTGACGTTGGGCTTGAGCTTGAGGCCGAATTTTTGTTCGAGGGCGGCAACCAGTTCTTTGACCTGGTCATCGCTCAGTTCGAACGCGCTGGTGATTTCCGCCTGCGCCGTGCCCTCGTGACGATTCCGCAGCACCACGAATTGCGTGGCGATGTCGGGCAGCAGCAGCAGCCGGTCGTTTTCAACCAGCAGCTCGATGAAATTGCGGGCGGCCTGCGGCAGTTCGGCCTTGATCAGGCCGGAAAACAGCTCAACGCGCTGCTTGTCACCCAGACGCGGGTCGGCCATGGCCTCGCGCACGTCGGGGTTGGAGGCGACCTGTGCCAGTTCGCTGACCAGGTCGGCCCACACCGGCAAGCCGGCTTTGTCGTCGCGCGCTGCGCTGAAGAGCGCTTCAGCGTAGGGCCGGGCAACAGTGGAAAGTTCAGCCATGACGGTCCCGGATTAAAGCTGCGCGCGAAGCTGGGTCAGCAGCTCAGCGTGGGCGCGGGCGTCAACCTCGCGCTTGAGGATCTGTTCAGCACCCTTGACTGCCAACGCGGCAACGTCGTCGCGCAGCGAGTCACGAGCGCGCTGGACTTCCTGCGCGGCATCTTGAGCTGCCTGCGCCACGATACGGGCGCGTTCGGCTTCCGCTTCACGGCGGGCCTGCTCGATCAGGGAGGCGGCTTGCTTTTCGGCCTCGATGATGCGGGCGTGGTTTTCGGACTTGGCAGAAGCCTCGATCAGACTGACACGCGCCTGGGCTTGAGCCAAGTCGGCTTTGCCCTTCTCGGCGGCGGCTAGGCCGTCGGCGATTTTTTGGCGGCGCTCGTCCATCGCCTTCGTCAGAGGAGGCCACACGAATTTCATCGTGAACCAGCCCAGAACGAAGAACACGAGCATCTGGAAAATGATCGTCGCGTTCAGATTCACGGTCGTTCCTTTAACACCTTGCGGCTCCGACCGCACCCGGAAAGGGGAGTCACGGAGCACTCGATACTTTGCCGACCGGCGATGGGACTTGCACCCACATCGCCGCCAGCGTCATGACCCGCCTATTCGCCGGCGGGCGCTGCCTTATCCGACGAACGGGTTGGCGAAGGCGAACAGCATGGCAATACCCACGCCGATCAGGAATGCCGCGTCGATCAGGCCAGCCAGCAGGAACATCTTCGTTTGCAGAGCATTCATCAGCTCAGGCTGACGAGCCGAAGCTTCCAGATACTTGCCGCCCATCAGTGCGATGCCGATGCAAGCGCCGATAGCACCCAAACCGATGATGAGACCGCAAGCGAGGGCAACGAAAGCGACGTTGGTCATGACAACTCCTTGGTTAGAAATCTGAAGTCAAAAATTGAAAAATAAGGGGTACAGCTCAATGCAAGATAATCTTGCTATCCCACGCTGGCCGGGTGGCCAGCGCAAGAAATTCGGGGGATCAGTGGCCTTCGTGTGCCTGGCCGAGATACACCAGCGTCAGCATCATGAAGATGAAGGCCTGCAACAGAACGATCAGGATGTGGAAGATCGCCCAGATGGAGCCGGCCAGGATATGGCCGATTCCCAAGCCGATGCTGGCACCGTTGAAGCCGGTCCAGGCGCCGCCCAGGAGGGCGATCAGCATGAAAATCAGTTCGCCGGCAAACATGTTGCCGAACAACCGCATGCCCAGCGATACGGACTTGGCGGCGTATTCGATCAGGTTCAGCAGCAGGTTGAACGGAGCCAGCACGACGGCGGCAAAGCCATGTGCATGGAACGGCGCGGTGAACAGTTCTTTGACGAAGCCGCCCGGGTGCTTGATCTTGATGCCGTAGTAGAACATCAGGAGCAGCACGCCCAGCGACATGCCCATCGGCACGTTCAGGTCGGCGGTCGGCAGAATGCGGTGGTAATAGAGAGGATCGCCGTGTTGCGCACCCAGGCCGGTCAGGCGCCAGATGGAGGGCAACAGGTCAACCGGCAGCAAGTCCAGCGCGTTCATCAGGATGATCCAGAGGAACACGGTGAGCGCCAGCGGGGCGATGAAAAGACGGCTCTTGGCGTTGTGGACGATGCCCTTGGCCTGGTCGTCGACCATGTCGACGATCATTTCCACAAAAGCCTGGAAGCGGGTCGGCACGCCACTGGTGGCGCGGCGAGCAGCGCGCCACAGGAAGAAGATGACGATCAGACCCATCAGGCCGGACCAGAACAACGAGTCGTAATTGATGATGTCGAACTGAGCAATTGCGCTCTGTTTCTCACCGGTATTGTTCAGGTGCACCAAGTGATGCTGAATATACGCGGACTGAGGCGACACGTCGCTGGCAGCAGCCATTTGAATCCTACCCTTTTGCTGTAAGCCCGGACCCTTGCGAGCCGGACGATTCCACGATCACGTTTGCCGCTACTTACTACTCGGCGCTAAGACAACTTGCGGAACATCAAGAGCAGGAGGTAGCCCTTCAATGTGAGTATCAGACCAAGCAACGCGGCGGGCCAAACCAGACTGTCCTGCGCCACATGCGAAAGCAGCCACAACAGCAATGCCGTTGCGAACAACTTGATCAACTCACCAGAGAGAAAGGTAAAGGGATTGGCCCGACCGGCCCGAACGCTGACAACCAGGCGCAATGCGAACAACGCATTGGGTATGAAATACGCTCCCGCCCCCGCCAGCGCCGACCAACCTGCCGCCGCCCCTCCTACAACCCCCGCAATTACTGCTGCTGCGAGCCCCATGGCGCCTTGCGCCACCAATGCCAACAGGAGCCCGCGGCTAGCTTGAGCATTCAACGCCGCGCGATCCGCGTCGCTGAGAACCAGAACTTGATCCACGCCATCCTGGTCCAACAAACCCTGCTGCGCGTTTTGCATCGAGTTCTGCATCAAACTTCCCCGCTGTACTTCTTGCCCCTATCAGAACCGGCGTGCCCGCACTTGAAACCTGATGCTTTGGCCCTACATAGGGCAAAGGCACCGCTTTCCGTACGCGCTAGTGTCTGGGTTCAGCCTGTCTGGGGTACTGCTTTCAGCAGCCGCTTTTGGTAATGGCTTGTCCAGCTTTCGCCGTTGAGCCCTCCGCCTTAAGCCCTCCACCGTTAAGCCTTCGCTTAGCGTTCCTACCCTTGATTCTTCAGACTGCGCCCGTCCACCGCTTACCAGCCGCCACGTGTTCTTATCCCGCAAGCGTCAAACCCGCAGAGTATAGCGTGATTCTTTTTGCCCAAGCAAATGAACTTTCGGCGGTTTGTAAGGTGCAAACAACGGCCGGATCGTACCAAAAATAGGGACGCGAGCACGATCTCCAAGACAGTTGCGCAAGGCTTGCGCAACTGTCGGTTCTCCAAGGAAAAAAAGTGGCCCCGGCATCGGGGCCACTTTGTTCCGACTGACGGTGCAAACGGCTTTTGCTTAATCTTCCTTGACCGGCGGCGGCGCCCACAAACCGTCCAGCGCCGTGTCTTGCGGCCAGTACAGGCGCATGCTCAACAGGAACGGGGCATCAGCGGCCGGCGTGCTGATCCAGTTGGCGCGCTTCTTTTCGCCAGGATCCCGGCGCTGAATGTAGATGTCCAGCGAACCATCCGCGTTGTACTTCAGCCCATCCGTGCTGCGCAGCGCGTAGCGGTTGGCGGGATTGTCCGGAAAGCCGTGCTTGTCGTTATAGACATGCAGCGACCAGAATGCGTTTGCCGGCGGCAACTGGCCCTTGTCGAAGTGCAGCACGTAGTCCTCGTTGGAATTCAACTGGCGGCCCTTTGAATCCGCCACCGTCACGGGGTACAGCACGTCTTCCGGGGTTGGCGCCCCCAGGCCCGCGTAAGCGATGGCCGCGCGGCGCGCATAGTCCGTGCCGTATGTGCCAATGCCGGACAGGACCGTGTTCCACCCATTGATCGGCGTACCCAGTCGCGACACACCGTCGGCGATGCGGCGGCCAGCCAGCGGCTGCGCGTCGGCCAGCGCCTGCTGCACGGTCGGGCTCAGGCGTCCGTACGAAAACGGCTGGCGGTTGTCCAGACCGATACGGCGCATCCGATCCAGGATCGGCGAGTCATTGGCATGCGGCGGGTTGTTGCGCAACACATCAAAGAACAGCGCGAAGAACGACGCCGCGTCCATGCTGGCCGCCTGTTCCGCGGGCGTGCCCTCGGGCAGGTTGACCGGCGTGGGCAACGGCAAGTCGCTGCCGATCGGCGCCGAGCCCACACCCGCGCCTGTCTGGGGATAGGCGCTGCCCGTGTAGCGGCTGCTGCCACGGACGGGCGTGGATGCGGTCTGCGCGATCAGCGGCACGGCGGTCATCGCGGCCTGGATCTGGTTGACCGCGGCATAGTCCTGCGGGCCGCCGGTCTGGATCCAGCCGATCAGCCAGCCGCTTGAAGTCGGGCTGCGGATCACGTCGATGCCCGCAGGCACGCTGCCCTGCCAATTGGGGCCGACGATGGCGAAGGACTGCGCGCCATTGCCATTGGTGCGGGTGCCGCGCGAGGCGAACACGTCGCTCCACATATCCAGCGCGGACAGCACCGAATAGCGTCCGCCCGTGTCCGGCAGGTTCACGATCAGCGGCGCCTGCGACACGTCGAACCACAAACTGGAGTAAAGCGCGTCGGCGCTGGGCCACGGCGTATCCGCCGCGCGCGGATCCGGGAAGGCGGCCTTGTGGCCGAACTGGTTCACGGGAGCCTTGCCGTCCAGCGGGTTTTGCACGGCGGTGGCCTTGCGGCGAGCCAACTCCATCAGCACCATGGGGTAGGCGTAGACGTAGGCGTCGATGGCCGTGTCGCGCAATTCCTGCTCGCTCATCTGCGGCGCGGACGTCGTGGCGGGATAGGGCGTTTCAGACACCAGGCGCAATGTCGAACGCGGGGATTGAGCCTGGGCGGCGGTCACGAAGCAGACGCTCAGCGCGCCCGCAAGGACCGCAGTGGACCACCGGCGATTGGCGATAAATGTACGCATGCAAGGCTCCTTCTTGATTTTGTTTGCAAGCGAGCCGCCGCGCGGGACTTGCCAGGGTGGGCAAGCCATTCTGGCGCGGCACCTCTTGATGACGCTCAACCAGCATAGGGAAGAAGTCTGCAACAAGGTGCTGCCTAGACGTTTCAAGGCGCAACGGCGAAATTGAACCGTGCGCCCATGAAAAAGCGCGCCCCGAGTGGGGCGCGCTGATCAATCCGGCTTGCCCGCGCCCGCCGCGCGGACGTAACAAGCCTTAACGGTGTTTAAAGTCCGGTTTGCGCTTTTCGGTGAAAGCCGCCATGCCTTCCTTTTGGTCTTCGGTGGCAAACAGCGAATGGAACACGCGGCGCTCGAACAGCAGGCCTTCGTTCAACGAGCCTTCAAACGCGCGGTTCACGCATTCCTTGGCCATCATGACCGACGGCAGCGACATGGATGCGATGACGGTGGCGGCGTCCAGGGCTTCTTCCATCAGCTTGTCGGCCGCGACCACGCGCGAGACCAGCCCGGCGCGCTCGGCTTCTTCGGCGCCCATCATGCGGGCGGTCAGCGCCATGTCCATGGCCTTGGCCTTGCCCACCGCGCGCGGCAGGCGCTGCGTGCCGCCTGCGCCCGGGATCACGCCCAGCTTGATTTCCGGCTGGCCGAACTTGGCGGTATCGGCGGCGATGATGATGTCGCACATCATGGCCAGTTCGCATCCGCCACCCAGCGCATAGCCGGCCACCGCGGCGATCACGGGCTTCTTGATGCGCTTGAGCGTTTCCCAGTTGCGGGTGATGTATTCGCTGCCGTACACATCCATGTACGACCAGTCTTTCATCGCACCGATGTCCGCGCCCGCGGCAAAGGCCTTCTCGCTACCGGTGATGACCACGCAGCCGACGTCGGCATTCGCCTCGAACGCCAGCAGCGCCGCGCCGAGCTCATCCATCAGTTGATCGTTCAGCGCATTCAGCGCCTTGGGGCGGTTCAGCGTCAGCAGGCCGACGCGGCCCCGGGTCTCGACCAGTACAAACGACTCGCTCATTGAATGTCTCCAGTAATAAGATAGAAGCATGAAAAAATCAGATGCCGCTTTTCCGATACTTTACCGCCTTGCGCCGTTCGATCCGGCAGGACACCGCTACCGGATAACCCTAACCATTGACACGCCGTCTCCGGAAGGCCAGCGCCTGTCGCTTCCGGCCTGGATTCCGGGCAGCTACCTGATCCGCGATTTCTCGCGCCAGATCGCATCCTTGTCAGCGCACGCGGGCAAGCGGCGCGTGAATGTCGACAAAATCGACAATCACACCTGGCAGGCCGCGCCTTGCGAGGGCCCGCTGCGGGTGGAATATGTGGTGTATGCCTGGGACCTGTCGGTGCGCGGCGCGCATCTGGACGAAAGCCACGGTTTCTTCAACGGCACCAGCGTGTTCCTGCGCGTGCATGGCCAGGATCACCTGCCCTGCCTGGTGGACCTTGAACCGCCGCGCGGGCTGGACGGCTGGGGCGTCTACACCAGCCTGCCGGAAGCGCGCGGCCACAAGGGCGCGGCCCGCCGTCATGGCTTTGGCCTGTACCTGGCGCCCGACTACGACGCGCTGATCGACCATCCTGTCGAAATGGGTACGCCGCATGTGGCGACGTTCACCGCCCATGGCGCGGAACACGAACTGGTCTTCACCGGCGTGACGCCGAACCTGGACCTGGCCCGCATCACGGGCGACGTGAAGAAGATCTGTGAAACGCAGATCGAATTCTTCGAGCCCCGCACGAAACGCGCGCCCTTCCTGGACAGCTCCGACCGCTACGTCTTCATGACCATGGTGACGGGCGACGGCTATGGCGGCCTGGAGCATCGCGCCAGCACCGCGCTGATGACCTCACGCAAGGACTTGCCGGTACTGGGCCAGCAAGGCCAGGGCGAAGGCTACCGGGGGTTCCTGGGGCTGGTCAGCCACGAATACTTCCACACCTGGAACGTCAAGCGCATCAAGCCCCAAGCGTTCGCCCCCTACCACCTGGAACAGCCCGACCTGACGCGCCTGCTGTGGGTGTTTGAAGGCTTCACGTCCTACTACGATGATCTGTTGCTGCTGCGCTCGGGCGCCATCACGCAGTCCGATTACCTGCGGCTGTTGGCCAAGACCGTCACCAGCGTGGCCCGCACCCCGGGCCGCGCCAAACAGTCGGTGGCGGAAAGTTCGTTCGACGCCTGGACGCGCTATTACAAGCAGGACGAGAACTCGCCCAACGCGCTGGTCAGCTACTACACCAAGGGTGCGCTGGTGGCGCTGGGCCTGGACCTGCTGATCCGCCGCGACAGCGCCAGCAAGCATTCGCTGGACGATGTGATGCGGCTGTTGTGGGAACGCTATGGCCGCGACTTCTATCAAGGCAAGCCCCAGGGCTTGCCGGAAGACGGCCTGCCCGCGCTGATTCAAGAGGCGACAGGCGTGGATGTCCGGCGCTTCATCGCGCGCCACGCCTACGGCACGGCCGATGTGCCGCTGGCCGAACTGCTGGCGGCCGAAGGCATTACGCTGCAATGGAAGACGGCGGCCAACATCCCGTCGATGGACGTGCGCACGCGCAAGCAAGGAGACTCGTTGACGCTGGCCACCGTGCTGGAAGGCGGCGCGGGCCACAAGGCCGGTCTGTCGGCGGGCGATGTGCTGGTGGCGGTGGATGGCTTGCGGGTGGATGCCCCTGCCGGCCTGGACCTGCTGCTGGCGCAGTACCGCCCCGGTGACCGCGTGACGGTGTATGTGTTCCGCCGCGACGAATTGCGCGCGTTCCGGGTGAAGCTTGCTGCACCTGAAGCACTGGACTGCGTGCTGACGGTATAGCGTGGCCGGACGCCATGCGCAAAGAGCGGGGGCCGGCACAGCCCCTGCTCAGTTCAGCTTGGCCCCCGAGACTTCGACCGCCTGTTTCCACGCGCCCAGTTCGCGGTCAATATGGCTGGCGAACTCGGCCGGCGTGGATCCCACGGTTTCGTAGCCGTAGCCGGCCAATTGCTGCTTCAACGCCGGCAACGCCACCGCTTCGGCAATGCCGCGGCTCAAGGCATCCACCACGGCGGGCGGCGTGCCCGCCGGCGCCAGCACCCCGTACCAGCCGTTGACGACGAAGCCGGGCACGCTTTCGGCCACGGTCGGCACGTCTGGCAGCAAGGGCGAACGGCGCTCGCCCGTCACCGCGATGGCTTTCAGCTTGCCCGCCTGCACTTGCGGCAACGACGTCGAGATGCTGTCGAACATCAACGACACTTCGCCGCCCAGCAGGGCGACAACCGCCGGGCCGCTGCCTTTGTAGGGCACGTGCATCATGTCCACGCCCGTCTGGTTCTTGAACATCTCGGCGGCCAGGTGGCTGGTGTTGCCGTTGCCCGCCGACGCGAAGCTGAGCTTGCCAGGATGGCTCTTGCCGTAGGCGATCAGTTCGGGAATGGTGTTGGCGGGCGTGGACAGCGGCGCCGCCACCAGCATCGGCAAGGTCGCCACCAACGATACCGGCGCGAAGTCGCGGCGCGTGTCGTAGGGCAGCGACGGATACAGGCTGGGGTTGATGGCATGCGCGGCCAACACCATCAGCAAGGTATAGCCATCGGGCTTGGCGCGCGCCAGCTGCGCGGATGCAATGGCGCCTCCGGCGCCCGGCTTGTATTCCAGCACCACGGGCTGGCCCCACTTCTTTTGCAGTTCCGCCCCAAGCGGCCGGGCCAGCATGTCGGCGCTGCCTCCCGGCGGATACGGGATCAGCAACGTGATGGGCTTGTCGGGATAGACCGGCGCGGCCTGCACCCCAAGGGACAAGGCGCAAAGCGAAGCAGCGATCAGAAGGGAACGGATCATCAGAGGTCTCCTTGGCCCGACACCGGGCGCAAACCGTCAGGCGTAGCGCGGTGCGCCGGCCGGGTCCAGCACGATCACTCGCGGGGCTGCCAGGAAATGCAGCGGCGCATCGGTCACGGAACGCAGAAAACCCGCGCTGACCCCCGCCGTCATGGCGTAGACGCTCAAGCCGTGCGGCGTGACGTCGATCACCGCAAGATCGGTATAGATGCGCGTCACGACCCCTTTGCCGGTCAGGGGATAGGTGCATTGGCGCAGCACCTTCGGCGTGCCGTCGCGGCCGCGATGCTCCATCGTGACCAGCACCTGCTTGGCGCCCACGGCCAGATCCATCGCACCGCCCACGGCCGGAATGGCATCGGCCGCGTCGGTCTTCCAGTTGGCCAGATCGCCGGCTTCGGACACCTGGAACGCGCCCAGCACGGCGTAGTCCAGGTGGCCGCCCCGCATCATCGCGAACGACACGGTGTGCTCGGTGATGGATGCGCCGCCCAGCAGCGTGATGGGCTGGCGGCTGGCGTTGATCAGGTCCAGGTCCACGTCTTCGCCGGTGGCGGCGGGCCCCATGCCCAGGATGCCGTTTTCACTGTGCAGCAGGATGTCCTTGTCAGACGGCAGATAGTCGCCCACCAGCGTCGGCATGCCGATGCCCAGGTTGACGATGGAACCGTCGGGGATGTCGCTGGCCAGCAGTTGCGCGATCTGCGGACGGGTCAAGCCGATGATGTCTTGCATGTCAGGCCTCCACCCGCACCACGGATTTCACGAAGATGCCTTGCGTCATGACTTGCTCGGGCACGAAGGTGCCCAGCGGCACGACCTCGTCGACCTGCGCGATGGCGTGGCCTGCCGCCATGCACATCACGGGATTGAAGTTGCGCGCGGCGTGGCGGTACATCAGATTGCCCCAACGGTCGCCCAGGTGCGCGCGGATCAGCGCATAGTCGCCCCGCAGCGGATGCTCCAGCACGTATCCCACGCCGCCGATGACCTCCTGGCGGCGGCCCTCGGCCAATTCGGTGCCGTAGCCGGTGGGCGTGTAGAACGGTCCCAGCCCCGCCCCGGCCGCACGCAGCCGTTCGGCCAGCGTGCCTTGCGGCACGCATTCCAGCTCTACCTCGCCGGCACGAAACGCACGGGCGAAGGCATCGGAATTAGGCGGGCGCGGATGCGAACAGATGATCTTGCGGACCTGCTTGCGGATCAGCAACGCGGCGATGCCACGCTCAAACGTGCCGGCATTGTTGGAAATGATGGTCAGGTCGCGACGGCCCGACTCCGCCAGGCATTGCAGCAATTCGTAGGGCACGCCCGCCTCGCCAAAGCCGCCCACCAGCACGGACGCCCCATCCGGGATGACCGCCACGGCCTCGGCCATGGATGCTTGTATCTTGTCGATCACTTATTGCTCCTGTGCCAGTCCGGCCGTATCCACGATCTGTTTCCAACGGGCGCGCTCCTGGTCGATGAACGCCGTGAACTCGGCTGGCGTGTTGCCGCCGGCCTGCCCGCCCATGGCTTTGAAGCGGTCACTGATTTCAGGACTGCGCACGACGTCGCGCGTGGCGCCGTAGATCTTGCCCACCACCTCTTCCGGCGTGCCCGCAGGCGCGACCAGGCCAAACCAGGCGGTCACCACCATGTCCTTCACGCCGGCCTCGGCCATGGTCGGCACGTCTGGCAGCTCGGCCAGCCGACGATCACTGGTGACGGCCAGCGCGCGCAACTTGCCGGACTGGATGTACGGCATCGAACTGGGCAGGTTGTCGATCATGAAGGTGAACTGCTGACCCAACAGCGCGGCGACGGCGGGCCCGGCCCCCTTGTAGGGCACGTGCGTGCCGGGGATGCCGGCACGCTGCTTGAAGAGTTCGGCCGACAGATGCGGCGATTGGCCCGCGCCAGAACTGCCGAAGGACACCTTGGCCGGGTCCTGCCTGGCCTGGGCCAGCAGATCGGCCACCGAACGGACGGACGACGCCTCGTTCACGACCAGCACGTTGGGCACCGAGATCACCAACGTCACCGGCGCGAAGTCGGCAGGCTTGTAGGGCAGCGTCTTGTACAGCGCGTAGTTGATCGCGTTGGGGCCGATGTTGCCCATCAGCAAGGTGTAGCCGTCGGGCTTGGCGCGCGCCAGGGTCTGCGCCCCGATGATGCCGGCCGCGCCCGCGCGGTTCTCCACGATGACCTGCTGCCCCAGCTTGGCGCCCAACTTGTCCGCGATCAACCGCGCGGCGATGTCGGTGGTGCCGCCGGGCGATGCCGGGATGATGAGGGTGATGGGCCGTTCAGGCCAGGCTGCGTGCGCGGCGTTCGCCATGGAGAACGCCAACGCACCAGCGGTCAGCCAGCGCTGCGGGTGCAACATGCTTGTCTCCCTACCTGATCGTCGAGCGGATCAGTTTGAGGGGGCAGTGTGTGCGCCGCGGCCGCAAATGCCTATTCGGGAATATGGAGGAGCGGGTTCGCCTGCGCTTAAGTTTGCGCCGCAGCATTCCACGCGGCGCATCATTTTCCGAGCGACAGGATTTCGTTGGCGTTGACGATGGCGCCGGCGATTTCCTCGGTGGTGACGCGCTTGTTCATCGCCTGTTCCCGGATCAGATCGTAAGCCTGCCCTTCGGTGACGTTGCGTGTGCGCATGAGAATGCTCTTGGCCTCCGCGATGCGGCGCGCGCCCAGCAGCTTGCCTTCCAATTTACGCAGGCGGCGCTCGTGCGACTTGATGTCGTCATAGACCTGCCGCGCCACGACCAGGGTGGAGAGCAGCCCGAACGAGCGTACCGGAGACGGCAACACCGCCTTGGCGCCAATGCGCAGCACGGCTTCGACGATCGTTGGGTTCTCGTAGGTGACGATGGCGATCACCATGGGCGCATCCTCGCTCTTGGCCCACTCAAAGCCCAGGTCGATCACATCCGGCCTGACCGCCAGGAAGACCACGTCCAGCCCGTCCGGCAGCGTGGGTGCGGGTGGCCAGAAAGTCTGCACCTGGCAACCGATGCGCTGCAACTGCTGCGTCAGCTGCCTGCCGTCCACGTCGTCGGGATGGTAGACCGCGATGCGCAGCGTGCGCAGGTCTTTCAGAAGCGAGGGCGTCGCGCGCACGACGCGCAGGCGGCTTGCCGGCTCCACCGTCAGCTCTCCAGCGCGCTCAGCGTCGCCGTCCAATCGCCCAGCGAATGCGTGACAAGATACGGATCGGGATGCACTGGCCGCGTCGCCTCGCGCACAATCGTGAACTGCCCCTTGCCATTGACCCTGCCGACCCGTGGATACAGGCAGGTATGGTGGTTGGTGGGATCGATGCGAACGCGCCCCTGCGGCGCCTGGAATTCACTTTGCAGCACATGCGGCAGGATCTCGGCGATCTCGTCGGTGCCCGTGTCGCGGAAGGCGTTGGCGAAGATATGCATCTGGAAGTACGCCGCCTCCCAGCAAAGGTTGGGCACGCAATCATGGCCGAATCGCCGGCGCAGCCGCTCCAGGCAGCGCCGGTTGATGGCGGAATCGATGGATTGAAAATACGGTGCGGAAGTGAAGTGCCCCGCCGCCACCTCGGGCTCCATCTGCGAAATCTCGGCTTCTGAGGTCGTCAGGCTGGCGATGGGCATGACCTTGGGATCAAAGCCCGCATCCGCGTAGGCACGGTACAGGCACGCCGTGGAGTTACCCACCACGGTGGAAAAAATGAAGTCCGGGCGCTTGTTCCGAATGTCGTCCAGAATCTCGCGGTAGTCGCGCTCCGTCGCGGTCAGCGGCAGATAGCGTTCGCCCAGCTTGGCGCTGTCCTGGCGCTGCAACACCAGTTCGCCCATGATGCGGTTGGATTCATACGGGTAGATATAGTCCGAGCCGATCAGATAAACGCGCGCGCCAAAATTGGCCGTCATGAATTCCGCAAGCTGCACGCTGTTCTGGTTTGGCGCGGCCCCGGTATAGATGATGTTGTTGGAAAACTCGAAACCTTCGTACAGCGTCGGGTAGAACAGCAGGCGGTTCCATTTCTCGACAATAGGCAGCACCGCCTTGCGGCTGCTGGACATGTAGCAACCGAAAATGACGTTGACGCGGTCCTGCGTGATCAGCTTTTCCGCCAGTACGCTATAGGTGGCCGGGTCGGACCTGGGGTCGTAACGCACGGGAACGATTTCGCGGCCGTCGACGCCGCCCGCCTCGTTGATCTCGTCAATGGCCAGCAGCGTGCCCTGCAATTGCGAGCGACCGATGGTGGAGGTTGCCCCCGTTTCCGAGAACAACACGCCCACACGGATAGGATCTTTGTTTGCCATGGTCGGGACACCCGCTGGCGCGGAGGTCAGTCCTTTGTCGAGGTCATCAGTTTCAGCGTAGCGCCAAGCGGCGTCAACACGTGGATTCCTGGGGGTCAGCCCGCGCTTGCGCGGGCATAGCCACGGGCCAGCGCGGACGCCAGCGCGGCGGGACTCGTTACGATCTGGTAACCGCGAAAGCCGAACATCTCCCTTAGCCGCGGCTCCGCGCGAACATCCAACGCCACACAATGCACACGCAAGCCCAAGTGGCGCAACGCCAGCACCGCCTGGCGCACGTCGTCCACCAGGTAGCGCGGGTCATGCACGTCCACGTCCGAAGGCTCGCCATCGGTGACGACGATGATGGCTCTTCGCTCGACCGGGGCGCGCAACGCCAACGCGCCAGCGTGGCGCAGCGCCGCGCCCAGGCGCGTGGAGTAGCGAGCCTGCGCGGCGCCGATCCGGCCCAACGCGACAGGCGTCAACGGTTCGTCGAAATCCAGCAGGCGGTAGTAGCGCACCTGGGCCCGCGTGTCGGAACAGAAGCCATGCACCGCGATCCGGTCGCCGGCTTGCAGCACCCCGCGCGCCAACAGCGTGGCGGCCCGCTTCTCCACGTCCAGCACGGTGGTCCCGGCCTGGGCCGTGCTGTCGTTGGCGGACGCCGACAAGTCCAGCAGCACCAATGTGCCGCCTGTGCAATCCTGGCGGCCTGGCCGCATGAAGAAACGCGGGTCCGGCGCCAGGCGCAGCCTGCGGTCGATCAGCACTTCAATCGCCGCGTTCAGGTCGATGTCATCACCTTCCCACTGGCGCCTCAACCGCCGCGCGCGGTTCAGCCGGTGCGACCGCGACAAGGCCAGCCGCGGCTGGGGGCCGCCGGTCTCCCCTGCGCCCGACCAGCCCGGTTGCGTCTCGATCACGGTGCACCAGTCCGGCCGGCTGCGCTCCAGCTTGTAGTCCCATTCGGGATAGCAGTAGCGTCCCAACTCCGTGTCGGCCGCCGCTTCCGGCGGGCTGCCCTCCGCGCCCGGCGCGGCCTCGCGCGGTTCGAGGGCCGTGCCCTGGCTGCCCAGCGCAAGCGCCTCGGGCGGTTCCATCGGTTCGCCGTAGTCCCATAGATAGGCGTTGTCGTCCCGGTACGGGACCGGCACCGCGTACTGATGGGGATTGAAGCGCACTCGCATCTGACCCAGATCGTTCGCAAGCGTCGACGCCAGCCGACGAAACGCCGCCGTGTCCGACAGGTCCACGGCCTGCGCCTCGAACAGCGTCCGGGCCTTGTTCACCCAGTGGTTATCGTCGCGTAGATCGGGATCCATCAGCAGGCGGCTCATGCGTTGGATCAACGCCGTGAACCCAAGGTCGGACGGATCGGGCGGCGGCGGCACGAACGGCCGGAACCAGCGGCGCACGCCGGGGTGGGCAGCCGCCAGCAGGCGCTCCACCCGCGCGTCCTCGATGGCCGACACCACGGCCACGCCCATGGGCTTCAGGCTAAGCACCGGTTGCGCGGCCGGCGAATAGCGCAGGTGCGCGGCCGCGTGCGCCGCCGCGGCGCAGAGCAGCGCCGGCAACTCCGGGCCCGGCGCCGCTGCCAGGCCATCGGGCATCAACAAGTGCGTCGCCGTCAACACCGGGCGCGGCGCGGGCGCGTCCGCCGCCGGTTCAAGCAGCGGCTCCACCGAGATCCCTCGGCCCGACAGTCCGCACAGCAACCACGACAGGCCCGGCTGCACGGGCAGGATGGCGCGCATGGTCATTCAAGGTTCGCGTCGATCAGCGCCCGCAAGGCCGCCGCCATGTCCGGGTCATCGGTCAGCGCGCGCGTCATGGTCATTTCGCAGCTCTCCGCCGGGCTGACGCCATCGCGGATGAGGATGCCGGCGTAGATCAGCATGCGCGTCGATGCCCCTTCGTCCAACCCATGGCGCTTGAGCTCACGGGAACTATGCGCGATGCGTACGAGCCGTTGGGCCAGCGCGAAATCGATGCCCGCCTCGTGCGCCACGATCCCCGCTTCAAGCTCCGCCTCGGGATAGTCGAATTCCAGGGCGACGAAGCGCTGCCGTGTCGAAGGCTTGAGGTCCTTGGCGCTGCTCTGGTAGCCCGGGTTGTAGGACACCACCAGCTGGAAATCCGGATGCGCCTGCAACACCTCGCCCTTCTTGTCCAGCGGCAGGATGCGGCGCGCGTCGGTCAGCGGGTGGATGACCACCGTCGTGTCCTGGCGGGCCTCGACGATCTCATCCAAATAGCAGATGCCGCCATGACGCACGGCGAGTGTCAGTGGACCATCGTGCCAGGCGGTGCCGTCTGCGTCCAGCAGGTAGCGGCCCACCAGATCGGAGGCCGTCATGTCTTCATTGCACGCCAGCGTGACCAAGGGGCGGCCGAGCTTCCAGGCCATGTATTCCACGAACCGCGTCTTGCCGCAACCCGTGGGGCCTTTCAGAATCAGCGGCAGCCGATGCGCGTAGGCATGCTCGTACAGCGCGGTTTCCTGGCCCGTCGGGCGGTAGAACGGTTCTTGCGCAATCCGGTAGGTGTCGAGGGCAGACGGCACGGTTCGTATCCTATGGAAAGGACCGGCCGCCATGAAGCGCGGCCGGTCTGCGGGAGATGGCGGAAATAACGGAACGGGACGTACGACGGCTAGCGATGCTGCGGCGGCTCATTGGGAATGCCGTCCATCGGGCATTCCGGCGTGCCCACGGTGGATCGAGTGAAGGACTCGACCATCTTGCGCGTGCCCTCTGGGTCGTTGATCCAGTTCGCGTAGAAGTTGTACGGGCATGCCGCGACGCCGTTCGCGTCCTCGCCGGAATTTATTTTTCCGGTGTAGCCACGATGCACCAGCTTGAAGAGATGATTCTGCGACTGCATGTTCTTGCGCGCGTCGCGGATCAGGCTGGTCGATAGTTCCGCGTACTGAATGCCCATGCTTTCCTCGCCGCATTCGCCAAGCGTGCGGCCATCGAAGCCAATGATGGCGGAGTGGCCAAAATAGGAATACACGCCGTCGAACCCCGCCGCATTGGCCACCGCCACATAGACGTTGTTCATCCAGGCCATGGCCTTGGAGACCATCACCTGTTGATCCTTGGCCGGATACATGTAGCCCTGGCAACGGATGATCAGCTCGGCCCCGCGCATCGCGCAGTCGCGCCAAATCTCTGGGTAGTTGCCGTCGTCGCAGATGATCAGGCTGATCTTCATGCCCTTGGGGCCATCCGACACATACGTGCAATCGCCGGGGTACCACCCTTCGATGGGCACCCAGGGCATGATCTTGCGGTACTTCTGCACGATCTCGCCCTGGTTGTTCATCAGAATCAGCGTGTTGTAGGGCGCCTTGTTCGGATGTTCTTCATGCCGCTCCCCCGTCAACGAAAACACGCCCCACACATTGGCACGGCGGCAGGCCTCGGCGAACACCGCGGTTTCCTCGCCGGGGATGGCTGAGGCGGTGTCGTACATTTCCTTGGCGTCGTACATGATGCCGTGCGTCGAATACTCGGGAAAGATCACCAGGTCCATGCCCGGCAGGCCGCGCTTCATGCCGACCACCATTTCCGCGATCTTGCGGGCGTTCTCCATCACCTCTGCCTTGGTGTGCAGCCGCGGCATCTTGTAGTTCACGACGGCCACGCCCACGCAATCGTTGCTGCTGGAGATGTCTCCGTGTCTCATGGCAATGCTCCTCGTTGGTTAACGGTCATACCGTCAGGAAAGATCGGACTTTGTCCTGGTCCAGATTGGAACGGCAGTCTTCATGCACAATGCGGCCCCGGTCGATCACCAGAAAGCGGTCAGCCAGGTCCAGCGCAAAGCCCAGCATCTGCTCTGACACGACGATGGCGAAGCCGCGCTCTTCTCGCAGTGCGTTCAGCGCCCGCGCGATGTCCTTGATGATGGACGGCTGGATGCCTTCGGTTGGCTCGTCCAGGATCAGCACGCGCGGATCGGAGATCAGCGCGCGAGCGATCGCCAACTGCTGCTGCTGACCGCCCGAAAGGTTGCCGCCCTTGCGCCGGCGCATTTCGCGCAGCACCGGGAAAAACCGGTACAGATATTCCGGCACGGCCTTGAGCCCATTGCGCTCGGCGCCGGTCATGATGTTTTGCTCGACGGTCAGGTACGGGAAGATCATCCGCCCCTGTGGCACGAACGCCAGCCCGTTGCGCACACGTTGATAGCTCGCCAGACCCGTCAGGTCCGCGCCGTCCAGCCGGATGCTGCCGGACCCGGTGGGCAGCATGCCAATCAGCGCTTTGAGCAAGGTGGTCTTGCCCATGCCGTTGCGTCCCATGATGGCCACCGACTCTTTCGGCGCCACCTCGAAGCACACGTCTCGGATCACGTGGGATTCGCCGTAACTCACATTCAATTTGTCGATCCGGAACACGTTGGCCTCCTTGTCAATGGCCCAGATACACGTCAACCACGCGCGGGTCCGCCTGCACTTCGGCCGCCGTGCCTTCACTGAGCACGCGCCCCTGGTGCAGCACCGTGACCTTATGGGCGATTCGCTTGACGAAATCCATGTCGTGCTCGATGACCACCACCGATTTCCCGGGCGCGATGCGCGCCAGGAGTTCAGCCGTCTGCTCACGCTCGCGCGGGCTCATGCCGGCGACGGGCTCGTCCAGCAGCAACAGTCGTGGGTCCTGCATCAGAAGCATGCCGATCTCCAGCCACTGCTTCTGTCCATGGCTCAGACGGCCCGCCTTCTCCTCCAGCCTGTCCCCCAGGAATACCTGGACGGCCATGGATTCGATGCGCGCGCGGATGTCGCTCGAGCGCCGAAAGCGCAGGGACCGGATCACACCGTGCGCATTCGGCAGCGATATCTCGAAGTTCTCCAGCACCGTCAGGTCCTCGTAGACAGATGGGGTCTGGAACTTGCGTCCGACGCCGGCCCGCACAATGTCGAACTCAGGCATCCGCACCAGGTCCCGGCCCTGGAACATCACCCGGCCCGAAGACGGCCGCGTCTTGCCGCAGATGATGTCCAGCAAGGTGGTCTTGCCCGCGCCGTTCGGGCCGATGATGACGCGCAGCTCGTCCTGCGCCACGGACAGGCTCAGCCCGTCCACCGCGCGAAACCCGTCGAACGACACGGTCAGGTCCTCGACCGTGAGGATGGCGCCGGCGCCCGGGCTGTCGTCGCTCATGCTTAGGTCCATGCTGGCGGATTCCTGCATATCCAGTGCGGCGCTCATCGCGCGCTCCCGGCCGAGCGACGCGCCTGGATCTGGCCGAACACGCCGGCCAGGCCGTTGGGCATCGCAACGACCACCACGATGAAAATAGCGCCCAGAAAATAGAGCCACACTTCGGGGAAGGTCTCGGATAGATAGGATTTGAGGAATCCGATCAACAAGGCGCCCACGACCGCGCCCGGTATCGACAGCCGGCCCCCTACCGCCGCGTAGATCACCATCTCGATGGACGCCACCACGCCGATCGCGCCCGGGGAAATCAGGCCAACCTGCAACGTGAAGAAGGCGCCGCCAATGGAAGACAGGACGGCGGCCACGCAGAACACGCAGGCTTTCACATGCGCGGTGTCATAGCCCGAGAAGCGCACGCGATCCTCGCGGTCGCGGATGGCGATCAGGATCTTGCCCAGCCGGCTTCGCACGACCAGCAGCGCGGCCAGCATCGCGGCCGTCAACGCCACGGCCTGCACCAGATAGAGCACGAGCTTGCTGTCGTCGCTCACGATGTCCCAGCCCAGCAAGGTACGGAAATCCGTGATGCCATTGGCGCCGCCGGTATCGCCTTGCTGGCCGATGATCAATACCGTCAGCGTCATCGCCAGGGCCAGCGTCACGATCGCGAAGTACACCCCGCTGACCCGCTTTCGGAAGATGGCCAAGGAGAATAAATAAGCGGCAGCGCCCGGCAGCGCCACGATGAGCAGCAGCGTCAACGTCAGGGAGTGAAACGGTTGCCACCACACCGGCAAGCTGTCCACGCTGCTCCAAACCATGAAATCCGGCAGCTCCGGCGCGGAGGCTTCAAGCTTCAGGAACATGGCCATCATGTAGCCACCCAGCCCAAAGAATATCCCTTGCCCCAGGCTCAGCACGCCGCTGTAGCCCCAGGTCAACACGATGCCGATCGCCACGAAGGCGAACGCCATGTATTTCCCGACCAGGTTGAGCCGGAACGGATCCAGCGTCAGCGGCAGCACAACCAGGATCAGCAGCGCGACCAGCAGGATCGCGATCTCCTCTGTCTTGCGGTGCAGTGTTTTCATCGCGTCATCCCCGCGTCTTGGTGGCGAACAGCCCGTTCGGGCGGAAGTACAGAACCACGATCACCAGCACCAGGATGGTGACCTTCGCCATCGAGCCGCTCATCAGGTATTCCAGCGTGGTCTGCGACTGCGCGATGGCCAGGCCCGAGAAGGCCGTGCCCAACAGGCTCTGCACCCCGCCAAAGACCACGACGATGAACGAATCGACGATATACAACTGGCCCGTGCCCGGATTGGTGGAGCCGATCATGGTGAACACGCAGCCGGCAATGCCCGCCAGGCCCGATCCCAGCGCGAACGTCAGCGCGTCGATCCGCTTGGTGTTGATGCCGACGGCGCCCGCCATCGCCCGATTCTGGGTAACGGCCCGCACCCGCAAGCCCCAGGCGCTGCGGTAAAGCAGCAGATAGACGCCCGCCGCCACCAGCAAGGTCAGGCCCAGGATGAAGATCCGGTTCAATGGGAATTGCAGATCGGGCGTGGGCTCCCACGCACCGCTCAGCCACGAGGCCAGCGGCACGCTGACCTCTTGCGCGCCGAACACGGAACGGTAGGTCTGTTGCAGGATCAGGCTGAGCCCCCAAGTGGCCAACAAGGTATCCAGAGGACGGTTGTAAAACCAGCGTATGAAGCCGCGCTCAAGCAAATAGCCGAACGCGAACGTCGCCAGGAACGCCAGGGGAATGGCTGCGAACAGATAGACATCCATCCACCCGGGCGCCCAGCGCTGGAACATCACCGACACCAGGTAGGTCGTGTAGGCGCCCATGGCCATCAACTCGCCATGCGCCATGTTGATGACGCCCATCAGACCGAACACGACGGCCAGACCGATCGCCATCAGCAAGAGAATGCTGAACAGGCTGATCCCGTTGAAAACCTGCATTGCCGCGATGTCGATATTCATGATCACGTTCCATGCGCCGGCGGCCGGCCTGCGTCCGTTAGAGCTTCGGGAAGGGGTTGGGCTCGACCAGATCGGCCGATTCCCATACGACGTCGAATTGCCCATCCGGCCGGGCCCGGCCCACGCGCACCTTCTTCCAGACGTGGTGATTCTTGTCATGCACGCGCACGGTGCCCTCCGGCGCCTGCAAGGTCAGGCCCCCTGATGCCGCGATGACCTTGTCGGGATCAAACGACCCGGCCTTCTCCACGCCCAGCTTCCACAGGTAGACGCTGTTGTAGGCCACCTCCATCGGGTCTCCGATGACGCGGTCCTGTCCGTACTTCGCTTTGAACGCTTTGACGAATTTCTCGTTGGCCGGATTCTTCAGGCTCTGGAAATACCCCATGCAGGCGTAATAGCCCGCCGCATTGTCCTTGCCTATCCCTTCAATTTCGTTCTCGGACACCACCGTTGACAGCAGCACGACCCGCGTGCCATCCAGGCCGGCCGCGCGCAGTTGCTTGTAGAACGCCACGTTGGAACCGCCCACCACCGTGCTGTAGATGCACTCGGGCTTGGCGGCCTTGATCTTGTTGATGATGGAAGAGAACTCCGTGTGCCCCAGCGGCGCATATTCTTCGCCCACCACCTTTGCATCCATGCGCGCGATGGCCGGCTTGGCGATCTTGTTGCAGGTGCGCGGATAGATATAGTCGGAGCCGACCAAGAAAAACGTCTTGCCTTTCTCGCGCGCCATCCACTCGACGGCGGCGATCACCGACTGGGTGGCTTCCTGCGACGGATAGAACACGCGGGCGTCCTGTTCCTGCCCTTCGTAGTACGTGGGGTAGTACAGCAGGCCCTTGCTGCGCGCCAACACCGGCAGCAGCGCCTTGCGCGACGCCGAGGTGTAGCAACCCACGATGGCAGCGACCTTGTCGCGATCCAATAGCTTGCGGGCTTTTTCGGCGAACACGGCGTTCTCGCTCGCGCCATCTTCGACCACCGGCTCGATCATCTTTCCCATGACGCCGCCTGCGGCGTTGATCTCTTCTATCGCCAGTTTCTCGGCGTCGACCAGCGACGCCTCGGCGATCGCGATGGTGCCTGACAAGGAATGCAGCAAACCCAGCTTCACGGTATCTTGCGCAAACACCTGCCGGGGCAATGCTGCCATCCCCGATGCGGCGCTCAACAGAACCATGGAGCCGCTGTGCTGCAGAAAGCGGCGGCGGTTGTATTCGCTCATCGATGCGCTCCTGTGTGTTTCAGAAGGCAAGCCTGCGGCCTGGCTGTCCGGGATTGGACAACCGCCTTGGGCAGCCACATCACGACGAAAGCCGTCCGCCCGTTGCGCGCTCGTTTCTTTGGGCAAAGCTCCGCCCATGGCGCACCGATGCGCCATTCAAAAGAAGACGATTTACAAACGGAAAACAAAAAGGCCCGAGCCGGAAATTCCGGCTCGGGCCTTTTTGCCCTACGCCTGACTGGCAACACTGGCAGTCGGCGAAAATTGGATGACGATCTTGCGTCTGGAATGCATTCTGAAGAAGCGCGAAGCGCTATGCCATGCGTATTTTCCCCTATCGAATGCCAATTCGCGCGCCAATCACGGCAGGCGGCGGATCACGCTATTCGCATACATCGGACCCTGCACGTGGTGCCCCGTCATGACGTTGGTCTGGTAGCGCTGCATGACGCCGCCCAGCGTGGCGGGGTCCAGCAACGCACGCATCGTCGCGAAGCCCGCCGAGTCCACGCGCTCGGGCGCTTTGCCTTTCGGATACAGGCGGCGCTTGCTGTCCTCCATCGGCGCTTGCAGCACGCCGCCGCTGGCCGTCAGGTCCAGCACCAGCTTGCCCTCGCGCTCGCGCGCCGAGCCCTGCGCGCCCAGTTCGGCATCGTCCAGCAGCAGGCTGCCGGTCAGCATGTAATCACCCGAGGGCAACGGCTGCACATACAACCGCAAGGTGTAGGGCGGTTCGCCATTGCCATCGTCGATCGTCCAACGATATTCACCCGCGGATAATGCCGCGGATGCGATAGCGGGCTCGGCCGCCTGAGCGCCGGGCGCGGGCGTCGCGGCATGCGCGAACTGAGCCGTGCACAGCCATGTCCCCAAGGCGGCGGCGCGTAGCGCCTGTTGCAAGGAAATCTTCATCGTTTTTTCTCCTGGTTGGATCAGTACTTGACGCGCATGTTCAACATGACGCTGCGCGGTTCGCCATAGGCATTGCCCATGTCGGCATTGCCCAGCCGCTGGTAATAGACCTTGTCGAACAGGTTGTTCACATTCAGTCCCAGCGACACGTGGTCACTCACGCGATAGCCGATCCGCGCGTTCCAGATGGCGTAGCCGCCCTGCGACACGCGCACCGAACTGCCGCTGACCGGTCCCTGCACGGCGCTTTCGGTATAGACGCCGCTCTTCACGTTCACGCCGCCGCCCACGCTCCAACGGTTCCACTGACTGGGCAGTTGATAGGTCGTCCACAATTGGAAGATGTGCTTGGGCGTGAAGGTACGGAACGGGGCGCCTTCGTTGTCGGCGTCCTTCAGGTAGCGCGTGGTGTTGAACGTGTAGCCGCCTGACACTTCCCAACCGGGCGCCAGCCGGCCGGAGACTTCCGCCTCGAAGCCCTGGCTGCGCACCTGTCCGCTGGACTGGTAGCAGCAATCGCCCACTTCCGGATAGTTGGGATCGCTTTGCGCGCGATTGCGTTCGGTGATGCGGAACAGGGCAAACGAGGTGTTCAGGCGGCCTTCCAGCCATTCGCTCTTCACGCCGGCCTCGTAGTTGGATCCGACCACCGGCGGTAGCGACCCGCCATCCGCAGTGCGCAGATCGCTTTGCACGCGAAAGATGTCAGCGTAGCTGGCGTAGGCGGTCCAATGGTCGTCGATGTCGTAGACCAGGCCGGCATAAGGCGTCATCCGGCCATGCTCGGTGACGGCCGGATCCGTCACGCCGCTCATCAGGTTCTCGCTCTGCGTGCGCCACCAGCTCATGCGCGTGCCCAGCACCAAGGTCAGCGGGTCCGCCACTTTCAGACGCGCCATCGCGTAGACGCCGGACTGGCGCGTCTTGATGTCGCTCTGGCTGCCCCACTGCGGATCGGCTGGCTCGGGATAGTCGTTGACGTCGTAGTGGAAGACGTCGACCGGCCGCGGCGGAAAGCCCGGAAGCGAATAGGCGTTGTAGGACCGCGCGCTACGGTCGTACCAGTTGCCCCCGAAGACGAGTTCGTGGCGCCGGCCCAGCGCATCGAACGCGCCGGTCACCATCAGGTCGATGCCCAGTTGCCGGTTGCGGTACTGGTTGCCGCCGCCGTATAAGCGCGGCCCCTGCCCGGTTGCGCGATCCACCGCGCCACGCACATAGGCGTACTTCAGCTTGCTGGTCTCTTCGGCCTGGTTGACGTTCAGCTTGACCGTCCAGTCCGACGAGAACTTGTGCGCCAGTTCAGCGAAGATCTGCGTGTTCTCGAAATCCCAGCGGTTCCAGTCCGCGCCCAGATACGTGCCGCGCGTCAGCCCCAGATCGCCGCCGTCCTTATAGCGTGGCATCTGCATCATGAACGGCAGCCAATCGCGCTGCTGATAGCTGCCGCCCAGCGTCAGCAACGTATCCGGCGTCAGGTCAGCTTCCAGGATGCCGTAGTAGGCCTGCTTCTGCGAATTGGCGACGTCGTAGAAATACTTGCGGTCTTCATAGGCAGCGGCAACGCGGCCCCGCACCGAACCCGATGCGTTCAACGGCGACGACAAGTCCGCTTCGCCACGATAGTTGTCCCAGGAACCGGCGCTGGCTGATCCCGAGAACTGGAATTCACGTGTCGGACGCTTGCGGACCAGGTTGATCACGCCGCCCGGCTGGCCTGCGCCGTTGAACAGGCCGGCCGCGCCGCGCAGCAGCTCCACGTGGTCGAACATGAACAGGTCGGGCTGCGCCCACGATGCGCCGCCCGTCTGCATGGGCACGCCGTCGTACTGGAAATATTCGATCTGGAAGCCGCGTGAATAGAACTGCGGAATGGCCGCCGTGGCCGCCAGGTCGATGGTGATGCCGGGGGTCTGCGCCATGGCATCTTCCAGCGACGTCATGTTCTGGTCTTCAATGCGCTGGCGCGTGATGACCGACACGGATTGCGGAATCTCACGCAAGGACAACGGCAGCTTGCCGCCGATGGTGACGCTGGGCGCGGTGTAGGACTGACTGCCTTCCGTGACGCCCGCCTCCTCGCCCCGCACCGTCACCGGCGCCAGCGTGGTGGTGTCCGGCGCGGTCTGGGCCCCGGCGGCCGCTGCCAGGCCGAACATCATGGCACTACGCCCCAGCCAGACCGCGCCGCCCGCCCGCGCCCCACCCCGCCGAGCCGGCCGGCCCCCGCCTGTCTTGATACCCACAATTCCCTCCGGTGATCATCTTCAAATAAGACTGATAATCATCTTCAACTGAGGAGTCGCGGGCAATCGAAAAGGCTTTCGATTTCTGGACTAAGGCTTTCGTATTTCGGCGGCCGCCTCTTGCAGTGCCTGCCAAAGGCGGTTGGCGACGGGGCCTTGCGGGCGGTCGCTGCGCCGCGCGGCGACCAGTTCCTCGATACTGCCGGGCAGATGGCGGCTGGCGATCGACACCAGCCGGCCGTCGCGCAGTTCGTCCTCGATCAAGAAACGCGGAAGGTGGCCCCACCCCATGCCTTGCAGGATGACGTCCTTCTTCATGACCTGATCGGGCACCGTACATTGCGGGGCGCCGTCCACCATGAAGTAGTCGCGCGGCGGGGTATGGCGTGCCGTGTCACGCATGACGCATTGCGTGGCATCGCGCAGTTGCCGCAGGCTGATCGCGCGGCCGCGCGAGGCCGGCAGGAATCCCGGCGCCGCCACGGGAACGAAGGGCACCTTGGCCAGATCCAGCCATTCGATGCGCGGATCGCGCTTGTCCACGCGGTGCAAGATCAGGTCCGCCTCGCCATCCAGCAACCGTTCCGCCGGCCCGCCAACGGCTTCAAAGTGCAGGTGCAGCCGGGTACCGGGACATTGCGCGAAAAAGCGGCTCAGCACGGTCAGCATCCAGGGCCGCGGGCAGAGGTCTCCGATCACCACGCGCAGGTCGCTTTCTTCGCCCATCGCCAATTGCGCGGCGTGCGTGCGCAAGCCTTCCAGTTCGCGCAGCAAGCCTTGCGCGCGCTGGCGGAAGGATTCCCCCGCCGGGGTCAACCGCACGCGGTAGCCGCTGCGGTCCAGCAAGACCAGATCCAGCTGGCGTTCCAGTTTGGCCACGGCCGCGAACACGGCGGGATGCGAACGATGCAGCGCCGTGGCCGCCGCCTGAAAGCCGCCAGCCCGCGCCACGGCATCGAAGCATTGCAGGTCGTGCAGGGTGAAGTCGCTCATGTCTGTTTTCCTGACAATGACTGTGCAGACTTTGTAATTTCTTCCGGATTGCGGCGCAACTACGCTTTGCCTCATCCCATCCGACAAGGCAGATCCTTCATGCAAACCCTTTCTTTCTTCACCACTGGCGATGGCGTCCGCATCGCCTACCGTCTGGACGGCGACGCCAGCTTGCCCACGCTGATCCTGTCCAACTCCATCGGCACCACGCTGCATATGTGGGACAGCCAGATCCCGGCCCTGTCCCGGCACTTCCGCGTGCTGCGCTATGACACGCGCGGCCACGGCGCATCCGGCGTGCCGGCGGGCGCCTATTCGCTGGACCGGCTTGGCCGCGATGTCGTCGAACTGATGGACGGCCTGGACATTCAACGCGCGCATGTCCTGGGGCTGTCGCTGGGCGGCTTCATCGCGCAATGGTTGGGGGTGCATGCGCCCGAGCACATCGACCGCCTGATCCTGGCCAATACCTCGGCCTACCTGGGCCCCGCGCCGCAATGGGACGAACGCATCGCCGTCACCCTGCAAGCGCCTGACATGACGGATACCGCCAACACGTTCCTGGGAAACTGGTTCCCCGCCCCCATGCTGCAAGCGGGCGGCCCCGTCATCGACACGTTCCGCAGCATGTTGATGAACACCGACAAGCACGGCCTGGCCGGCGCGTTCGCGGCGGTGCGGGACATGGACTTGCGACGCACCATCGCCTTGATCGATCGGCCGACGCTGGTGATCACCGGCCGGGACGACACCGTGACGGCCGCCAGCCACGGCGCAGCCATCGCGGCCACGGTGCCGAACGCCCGGTTGGTGGAACTGGCGGCGGTACACCTGTCGAACATCGAGCGGCCCGACGAATTCATGGACGCGGTGCTGGGGTTCCTGCTGCCGCGATGACGCGGCCGCGCCGCATCAACGCAATGCGCTGGGACTGGCGTTGAAGCGGCGGCGAAACGCCACCGAGAAATGCGCGGGCGCGTAACCGACATGCCAGGCGGCCTCGGAGACGCTCAGGCCGCCGTTCAGGATCAATTCGCGGCCATGCGTCAATCGCGCCTCTTGCACGCAGCGCGCCATGCTCAGGCCGAACGCACGCTTGAATGCCTGATCCAGCTTGCGCGTGTGCAGGCCAAGGTCGCGCGCCAATTCCCCTGCCGAGGGCGGCTGACGCAGATCGGCCAGCAGGCGGCGACGCGCTTCATGCGCCGCGTCCAGTTCGCGGGCGGCGTGTTGGACAGTGGGAGAGATGGCATTGCCGGTGGCGCTTTGCGTCGCTTGTGCCAGCGCCACCGCCGCCAGCTCCAGCCCCTTGGCCGCCAGATAGAGATGGCGGGCCGCACCGTCGTAGGCGCAGACCCGCACCTGGTCCGCGATGCGGCGCGCGTCGCGCCCGGCCACACCGTGCCAGATCACCGGACCCCCGCAGGTTGGTCAGGCATCAATCGTTGGAAGAAGTCGGGCTCCACGCCCAGGTCGGACCACAGCGCGGTGTCGGGCAGGCTGACCATGGCGTATTGCTGGTCCACGCCGGCCTGGAAGGCATCGGCCCCCTGAGCGTGTCCGGTATTCCATGCCAACAGCAGCGTAGGTCCGCGCAAACGCAGCGGGCTGCGGTCTTCGATCCGGCTATGCACATGGCCATCCAGCAAGATGACCTTCAGGCCGCGATGCAGGGGTTCGTCGCGCCATTGCGTCGCATTGCGGCGGAACGCGCCGGCGCGGACGGCGCAGCCGCCGGGCAGATTCAAAGCCGCGTCAATGCGGTGGTGTTCGGCGGCGGCACGCAGGGAGGGCATGGACGTAACGGGGCTTTATTTGAGAATAATTATTATTACCCAAATGGCCGCATCTGTCCCGATCGCGCTATCCCGATCGCCTCTGCCGCGACCGCATCTGCCGCGATCGCATCTGCCGCGATCGCATCTGCCGCGATCGCATCAGTCCCGATCGCATCTGTCCAGACCGCATCCGCCCCGTCCGCATCTTTCCCGTCGAGGCGATGACCGTCTGCGACGCGGGCCTCCGTGCGACCTACTCCCCTGCCCGCTCCCACCGCCGCTGGATCGCCTTGGCCGCCACCACCCCGTCCGCCATCGACGTGACGACGCAGGGATGCATGCGATGCGCCACCTCGCCCACGGCGTAAATGTCGGGCACGCTGGTTTCGGCGGTCGCGAAATCCGTGCGGATATAGCCACGTTCGTCGCGCGCCAGCTGCAAGCCATCGGCGAAAGCAGCTTGCGGCTCCCAGCCATAGAAGACCAGGATCAGGTCGTACTGCTGGCCATCCACGCTGCGCCGCGCGGGGTCCACCACATAAGGGCCGATGCGCACGCCTTCGCGGCCCGCGCGCGTCACCCATTGTTGTTGGGCGCGGACGCTGCGGGCGTACAGATGCACGGCGCGAGCGCCCCGGTTGCGCACATAGACGTAATTCTCGAACGCATTGTCCCCGCCGCCCAGCACCGCGACCGACAGGCCGGAGTAATCCTGCGCGACGATGGGGGATCCCGGGCCAATCAGCACGCCGGGCCACTGCGCCGACGGAGGATGATCCGGCAAGCCTTTGGCGCGCACGCCCGAAGCAATCACCAGGGTGCGGCCACGCACCTGGGTCTGGCCGCCGTCCAGGCCGGTCAGGGTGGCCTGAATGCCGCCCTTGCAAGGCAGCACGCCCGTCACACGGGTTTCCAGGCGCAACGGGACGCCAGCCGCGCGCACGCTGGTCTCGATATTGGCCGCCACCTGCTGCCCCGTCACCCCGGGCAGCACGGCGATCCAATCATCGGCGAACGGATTGTCATTGCCCAGGCCTCCCAGCCGGGCACTGGCCTCGACCAATACCGGGGACAGGCCGAGCCGGGCCAGCCACAGGGCGCAGGAAGCGCCGGCCGGGCCGCCGCCTACAATGACCGCATCGTGCATCTGTTGCATTTCACCCCTTATTGACTGCACCGGCGTCGTCCGCGACGCCCTGACATGGCTGAATTGTAGCCAGCGCACCGCCCCCGACCCGCTGTCGCCTTACAATTCCGGCTATCCCACCCAGGTTTTCATCATGCCCACACGCCGCATCATCCTTTCCGGGCTTGCGCTCGACGCCCGCATCGGCATCCTCGAGCACGAGCGCCGCGCCACCCAGCCCCTGCACGTCGATGCCGAATTCGACGTGGATATCCAGCGTTCGGTGGACGACCACGATATCCACAGCGTGCTGGACTATCGCCGGCTGCGCGAGGCCATTGTTGAAGAATGCACGCAGGCACATGTGAACCTGATCGAAACCCTGTCCGAACAAGTCGCCGCGCGCCTTTTGGCCGACTTCCAGGAAATCCGCTCGTTGCGCCTGCGCATCAGCAAGCCCATGGCCTTTTCCGACTGTGCGGCGGTGGGCGTGGAAATCCAGATCAACCGCTGACCATGAACGATATTGCTCCCCCTATCCGCTTTCGTACCGAAGCGGAAGAAAAAGCCCGCCACGAAGGCAACAAGCTGACCAAGCGCCTGGCCCGCGAAACCACGCGCGCCCTGTCCGACTACAACATGATCGGTGAAGGCGACCGCGTGATGGTCTGTCTGTCTGGCGGCAAGGACTCGTATGCCATGCTGGACATCCTGCTCCAGCTGCAAAAGCGCGCGCCGTTCAAGTTCGAGCTGATCGCCGTCAACCTGGACCAGAAGCAACCGGACTTTCCCGACCACATCCTGCCCCAGTATCTGAAAGAACTGGGCGTGCCCTTCCACATCGAGACGCAGGATACGTATTCCATCGTCACGCGCGTGCTGGAAGAAGGCAAGACGATGTGCTCGCTTTGCTCTCGCCTGCGCCGGGGCATCCTGTACCGCGTTGCCTCTGAACTGGGCGCCACCAAGATCGCGTTGGGCCACCACCGCGACGACATCCTGGCCACGTTCTTCCTGAACCTGTTCTACGGCGGCAAGGCCAAGGGCATGCCGCCCAAGCTGGTGTCCGACGACGGCCGCCACACCGTGATCCGCCCGCTGGCCTATGTGGCTGAGACGGACCTGATCGCCTACGCCGAGCTGAAACAGTTCCCCATCATTCCGTGCAACCTTTGCGGCTCTCAGGAAAACCTGAAGCGCAAGGAAGTGGGCCGGATGATCAAGGATTGGGACAAGCAGCACCCAGGCCGTTCGTGGAACGTGTTCAACGCCCTGTCGCGCGTGGTGCCGTCACACCTGATGGACCGCGACCTGTTCGACTTCGTGGGCCTGAAACCCACGGGCGTGCCGGACGCCAACGGCGACACGGCATTCGATGCGGTGGACCCGGACGAAGACGGCGACGACGCCTGTGGCGACACGCCAGCCGTGCTGGAACCCGGCGCCATCGTGGAAAAGAAAGTGGTGTTCACCCGGGCAGGGTGAACACGAGATAACGCTTCGTGCGCCGTAGGATGGGTGTAGCGCGAGAGATTGAAGACAAAAACTCGATCTCAAGCGCGCGCAACCCATCAAGCAGCGTCACAATTCTTGGGGGTGTCAGCCACACCAAAACCCATCAAGCAGCGCCGCAATTCTTGAGGGTTTCAGCCACACAAAAACCCATCAAGCAGCGTCTCAATTCTTCATCGGTTCAGCCACACCACGACCCATCAAGCAGCGCCGCAATTCTTGGCGATTTCAGCCACAGCATTGCCGTTGCTTGATGGGTTGCGCGCGATGGGCGTTGGCGTTCTTATCCCCAATCTCTCGCGCTACACCCATCCTACGATCTTGCCGAAGGTTGCTGCGTCTGCTGTCTCAGGCGTTCAGTACCCGGATCGGTTTGCCTGCCTGGAACGCCTTCACGGCTTCTAGCGCGTTCTGGTAGAACGCCTCAAAGTTCTCGCGGCTGACATAGCCCAGATGCGGGGTCAGGATCACGTTGTCCAGGTCGCGCACGGTATCGGTGGGCGACAGTGGCTCTTCGGGGTATACGTCCAGGCCGGCGCCCGCGATGCGGAACTTCACCAGCGCGTCCATCAGCGCGTCCTGGTCCACCAGGCCAGCGCGCGACGTATTCACCAGATAGGCGGTGGGCTTCATCGCGGCCAGCGCGGCGGCGTCCACCACGTGGCGACTGCGGTCGGACAGGATCAGATGCAGGCTGACGACGTCGGACGTCGCGAAGAGCTCGTGCTTGTCCACGCGCTTGACGCCAGCGGCCTCGGCGCGTTCGTCCGTCAGGTTGGGGCTCCAGGCCACCACGTCCATGCCGAACGCCAGGCCTACCTTGGCCACCGCGGCGCCCAGCTTGCCCAGGCCCAGCACGCCCAGCCGCTTGCCGGCCAGCGGCTCGGGCATGGCGGTTTGCCACATGCCACGGCGCATGGCCGCGTCTTCGGCGGGCAAGTGCTTGAACAACCCCAGGATGTGCGCCCAGGCCAATTCGGCGGTGGCGGTGTTGGCGTCAACGCTGCCGGGTGCGCCGCACACGACGATGCCCTGCGCGGAGCAGGCCGCCATGTCGATGGCGTTGTTGCGCATGCCGGTGGTGACAAGCAGGCGCAGCTTGGGCAGCGCGCGGATGCGTTCGGCGGGAAACGGGGTGCGTTCACGCATCGCCACGATCACGTCGAAGGGTTCCAGCGTGGGCTCGACCTGCTCGTCGGGAATGAAATTATTGAAGATCTGCACCTCGGCGTCACCGCCCAGCGAGGTCCAGTCCGCATAGCGCTGGGCTACGTCGTGGTAATCGTCGAGAATTGCGATTTTCAAGTGTTGTCTCCGGGTGGGCATGGCGCCTGTTGCGCCAGCCACCCGGCCGGCGCGCATGGCGCCGGTCAGTTCAAGCTTGCTTTGAGTTGGTCCAGCGGGATGGCGCCGCTGACGCGCGAGCCGTCGGCGAAGAACAGCGTGGGCGTGCCGCGCACCATCAACTTGTGGCCCAGGGCCAGCAGTTTGTCTTCGGGCACGTCGCAGTTGGCGGTCTCGGGCTTCTTGCCGCGCACCATCCAGTCATCCCAAGCCTTGCCCTTGTCCTTGGCGCACCAGACGTCGCGCACCTTCACCTTGGAGTCGGGCGACAGGATCGGGTACATGAACGTGTAGACGGTGACGTTATCCAGGTCTTCCATGGTCTTGCGCAACTGCTTGCAATAGCCGCAGTTGGGGTCTTCAAAGATCGCGACCTTGCGCGAGCCGTCGCCCTTGACCTGCTTGATGGCCAGGTCCAGCGGAAGCTGGTCGAACGAGACGGCGCTGAGCTTTTCCTGCGACTCGCGGGTCACGTCGCGGCGCGTCACGGCGTCGATCAACGGTCCTTCCATGACCCACGTGACTTTTTCGTCCGTATAGATCAGGTCCATGCCCAGTTGCACCTCGAACAGGCCATACGGCGTGCGGCGCACGGTTGTGACGTCCATGCCGGTGAAGCGCTGCTGGAAACGTTCCTTCACGGCGTCCGCAACCGGGTCTATCTCCGTGGTGGACACGCTTTTCTCACCCTTGCCAGGCTGTCCCACGGATTGCGTGGAAACGGCCTTGTCGCCCTTGGCGGGCGCCTGTGCCAGCGCCGTGGCGGACAAGCCCAAGCCACCGGCCAGGAAACAAGCCGCCAGGGTGGCGGAGATGCGGAATGTCATTCGTACTCCTGTACTTATCGTGTTCTTTGGGAGAAAGCGTAACCCATCCGGACGGGGGGATGGGTCTGGGAACGGCGTGCGTGTTTGTCAGACACGCACGCAATCTCAAGGTTCCAAGGGGATTGCTCGGCCCCGCCTCAGTTGGCCGATGCCCCGGCGATCAGGCGGCGCTTGATCAGCGGCGCCTTGTCGACCCAGTGCATCCCCGCGTTGCGCAGCCACACCAATGGCGTGGCGCGGGAAGCAAACAGCTTGTGCAGGCCGTCGGTGGCAAGCCGCATGGCCAGCACCGGTTCAGCGCGCGCACGCTGGTAGCGGTGCAACACGCGAATGTCGCCCGCCGTTCGGTAGGATTCGCGGCCGGCCACCGTGCGGGCCAGCGCTTCAACGTCACCCAGGCCCAGATTCAGCCCTTGTCCCGCCAGCGGATGCAGGCGGTGCGCGGCGTCTCCTGCCAGCGCTATGCCGGGCGCCACCATCTGGGCGCGTTCCAGCGTCAGCGGAAAGCCGTGCAGCTTGCTGCGGACCTTCAGCCGACCCAAACGGCCTTCCGACGCTTCGGCCAGCAGGCTTTCCAGCCGTGCCGCCTGGGCATCGGGCGATAGCGCCAGCAGTGCCTGCGCCGGTTCGGTGCGCATGGACCAGACCATTGAAACCTGGGGGCCGTCCGCGGTATCGGGCAAGGGCAGAAGCGCCAGAACGCCGTCGTCGCGGAACCACTGGATCGCCGTTCCGTGATGTGCGTGCTCGGCATCCAGGTGCACGACAAGACCCGTGTCCTCATAGGAGACGGCGTCGTGTTTCATGCCGGCCGCCGTACGCAGCGGCGAGGCCGCACCGTCAGCGCCCACGAACAATTCCGCCTGGATGCGCGCGCCGCTTTCGGTGTCGATCGCGCCATCCCGGTAGCCCGTGCAGCGGTCTTCCAGCCAGGGAAGGCCGAACATGCGCACGGCCTGGATCAGCACGCGCTCGATTTCGCCGGATTCCACGATCCAGGCAAGTTGCGGCAACGCCGCCTGCCAGGCGTTCAGGTTGACCTGCCCATCGGCGTCGCCATGAATCTCCATGGCCTCGACCGGCATCAAACGGGACGCGGGCATGGCATCCCAGACCCCTAGCTCGGCCAGAAAACGCTGGCTGGCGGGCGAAATGGCATAGACGCGCGGGTGATAGCGGTTGGGATCGGCGGCGGGCACGGACGTGCGCGGCGCCAGGACGGCAACACGCTGACCGCGCCGGGCCAGCGCCAGGGCGGTGGACAGGCCGACGATGCCGGCCCCGCAAACGACGATTTGATGGCTCATCTTGCCGAGGGCTCCCCCGCTTGCTTGGGCCACAGCACCCACATCTGGCCCCGCTGTTTCATGCGGCCCGCCTGCTGGCCGGCCTCTTCGCCATAACCCCAATAGAAGTCGGCGCGCGCGGCGCCCCGGATGGCGGTGCCCGTGTCCTGGGCAAACACCAGCCGTTGCAGCGGCCGGTCGGATGCCGGGAACGTGGTGGCCAGATACACCGGCGTGCCCAGCGGCACGAACGTGGCATCCACGGCCACCGAGCGCTTGGGCGCCAGCGGGATCGCGTAGGCGCCCTTCGGGCCTTGCTCAGGGTCGATGACCGGCTCTTCGCGGAAGAAGACAACTGCGGGATTGGCGTTCAGCATTTCCTGCACGCGCTTCGGATTGCGCTGCGCCCAGGCCCGGATGTTCTGCATGGACGCCTGGTCGGCGGTCAGTTCGCCACGGTCAATCAACCAGCGGCCAATGGACATGTAGGGCTGGCCGTTATGGTCAGCGTACGCCACGCGGATGGTCTTGCCCGTGTCCGGGCCGTCGGTCAGCTGCACGCGGCCCGAGCCCTGCACTTGCAGGAAGAAGTTGTCCACTGGGTCGTCCACCCACACCACCACCGGAGGGCGGCGGCCGGACGATTCAATGGCGGCGCGGGTGTCGTAAGGCACCACGCGCTTGCCTTCCAGCTTGCCGCGCACCCGTTTGCCGGCCAGATCGGGATAGATCGACCCCAGGTCGATCGTCAGCAGGTCGGCGGGCACGGCGTACAGCGGCCATTGGTAGTTGCCACCCTGGCGGCGCGATCCACGCACCAGGGGTTCGTAATAACCGGTGACGGTGTTGGTGGCCGGCTTGCCGTCGGCCGCGTTCAGGCGCCACGGTTGCAGATACGTCTGCAAGAAGCGGCGCACGCCCTCACCGTCGCCAGCGGCCGGCGCCCGGGACGGGTCGACGGCGGCGGCGCAGACTGGCTGCCAGGCACGGGGCGTGGCGCGCGCGGGCGCAGCCAGATTGCCGCTGGTCGGCCGCATCAGTCCACGGCAATTGCGCAGGAACAGCGGCCAGAACTGCGTCAGGTCATCCGAAGACCACCCCGGCATTTCGGACCAGTTACCGGGCTTGAACTTGCCCGCCAAGGTGCGCGGCGGCGTGTCCGGCAGGGCCGACAGCGATGGCACCACCAAGGGGCCATCGGCCGCTGCGGGGACGCGCGTGCCGGGGGTGCCGGGTCCGCCGGACTCAGGGGGGACTTCCGAGGGCGTGGAACATGCCGCCAGCAGGACTGACAGCACGGACAAGCTAAGAATGCGCTTCATGAGCAGAGGATAAAACAGGCAACGGCCAGGCCATTCAGTGCAAGGTGCGCGGCATGGCCAGGACAAATTCGGAGATCGACACTTCAAACGGAATTCCGTTTTCGCCGACGCAGTGGTAGGTGCCGCGCATCGTGCCCACCGGGGTGGGCAAGGGACAGCCGCTGGTGTATTCAAAGGTCTCGCCGGGTGCCAGCAGAGGCTGCTGGCCCACGATGCCCAGCCCGCGCACTTCCTGCACGCGCTGGTTGCCGTCGGTGATGACCCAGTGGCGGCTGATCACCTGTACAGGGTGTTCGCCGGTATTGGTGATGCGGACGGTGTAGGCAAACACGAATTGCTGTTCGCCCGGATCGGACTGTTCTGGCACGAAGCGCGGAGAGACAGAGACGCTCAGGTCGTAAGGTTTCACAGTCCTTCCCTGTGTGGCTGCGCGCGCGGGCCGGAACGGCGCCGGGCGCTTGAAAGACGCAGTTCTCGGACCCGCAAGACAGGGTTATTCCCGATACGGCGCCTCAAACTGCAATAATGGCACATTATGCCCTTCCCAACCCCGAACATCATGTCTACCTCCACGGCCTCCACTCGCATCACCCCCAGCATCCTGTCGGCTGACTTCGCCCGCCTGGGCGAGGAAGTCCGCAACGTTGTCGCCGCCGGCGCCGACTGGATCCACGTGGACGTGATGGACAACCACTACGTCCCCAATCTGACCATCGGCCCGATGGTGTGCGCGGCGATTCGCCCCCACGTTGAAGTGCCGATTGACGTGCACCTGATGGTTGAACCGGTGGACGCCCTGGTGCCGATGTTCGCGCAAGCCGGCGCCAACTACATCAGCTTCCACCCGGACGCCAGCCGCCACGTGGACCGCACGCTGTCCTTGATCCGCGAGAACGGCTGTAAGGCCGGCCTGGTATTCAACCCCGCCACCCCGCTGTCCTACATGGACTACGTGATGGACAAGATCGACCTGGTCCTGATCATGTCGGTGAACCCGGGCTTCGGGGGCCAGAGCTTCATTCCCGGCACGCTGACCAAGCTGCGCGAAGCACGCGCCAGGATCGACGCCTGGATGCAGGCCGGCGGCCAGGAAATCGTGCTGCAAGTGGACGGCGGCGTCAAAATCGACAACATCGCCGAGATCCGCCGGGCCGGCGCCGACACCTTCGTGGCCGGTTCCGCCATTTTCGGCAAGCCCGACTATGCCGGCATCATCACCGCCATGCGCGAACAGATCGCCATCGGCGAAACCACCGCCATCTAAGGATCAGGAAACCGACATGACCGCTTTTCGCGCTGCGCTGCTGGACCTTGACGGCACCCTGCTGGATTCCATCCCTGACCTGGCCTTCGCGGCCAACGCCATGCGCGTGGAGCTCGGCATGACCGCGCTGCGCGAAGATGTGGTCGCCACCTTTGTCGGCAAGGGCGTGGACAACCTGGTGCGCCGCAGCCTGGCGGGCAGCCTGGACGCGGCCGACCCGTCGGCCGCTGAATTCGACCGTGCCCGCGAGGCCTTCTATCGCCACTACCATCTGGTCAATGGCGAACGCGCCCAGGTCTATCCCGGCGTCATCGAAGGGCTGAAGCTCATGCGCGATCAGGGCCTGAAGCTGGCCGTCGTGACCAACAAGCCCACCGAATTCACGCTGCCGCTCTTGCAGCGCACCGGCTTGGCGGGGTTTTTCGACGCTGTGGTCTGCGGCGATACCTGCGCGCGCCGCAAACCCGACCCGGATCAGGTGCTGCACGCCTGCGAGCTGCTGGGCGTGGCCGTGACCGAAGCCGTGACCATCGGCGACTCGATCAATGATGCGCAGGCGGGCCGCACGGCCGGCACGCAGGTCCTGGTTGTGCCTTATGGTTACAACGAAGGACGTGACGTGCGCGAGCTGGATGTCGATGGTATAGTGGACACGCTTGTTAACGCCGCCCAGTGGGTTGCGCTCTGGAACCAAAACCAGAACGCCGCAAAAACCGCCTCCTGAACGGCCTTGGACAAGCAACACAAACAGTTCGCTCAAGAATCAAACCCGGATCAATGAACGCTTCCCTCCAGAACCAAATGCTCGGCGCCTCGTGGCGCTGGTGGCGTTTGTCTTCCGGGTGGCGATGATCCCTCCCGGCCCTGGACGCATATGTCGCCTAGTGCCGTAGCTGTGTAAACACAGAGCCAAGCCCGGAACCAGTTACCTGGACCGGGCTTTTTTGTTGTGCGCCCGGTCTGAAAGCAAACAGAAAATCGCTGACGAGACCCCGACATGACCGAAATCGAATTCAAGGCCCTTGCGGCACAAGGCTACAACCGCATCCCGCTGGTCGCCGAGACCTACGCCGATCTGGACACGCCGCTGGGCATTTATCTGAAGCTGGCCCATGCCGGCCCGCAGGCCGGCCGCATGACCTGCCTGATGGAATCCGTGGTGGGCGGCGAGCGCTTTGGCCGCTATTCCTTCATCGGCCTGCCGGCCCGCACCGTGATCCGCGCCAGCGGCACGCTGACGGAAGTGCTGCACGACGGCCGGGTCGTGGAAACCCATGAAGGCGACCCGCTGGCCTTCATCGAGCAATACCAAAGCCGCTTCAAGGTCGCCCTGCGCCCGGGCATGCCGCGCTTCTGCGGCGGCCTGGCCGGGTACTTCGGTTACGACACGGTGCGTCACATCGAGCCCTGCCTGGGGCCCGCCGTCAAGCCGTTCCCGGCAGGCATGGAAGGCGGCACGCCTGACCTGATGCTGATGCACGTGGACGAATTGGTCATTGTGGACAACCTGGCCGGCCGCATCTACCTGATGGTCTACGCCGACCCCAGCCAGCCGGAATCCTATAGCCGCGCGCACCAGCGCCTGCATGACCTGCGCGCCCGCCTGCGACGTCCGGTGGAAATCCCGTACAGCCACGCCAGCATGCAGACCGAGGAACGGCGCGACTTCAAGAAAGAAGATTATCTGGCGGCGGTGCACCGCGCCAAGGAACACATCGCCGCCGGCGACCTGATGCAAGTGCAGGTGGGCCAGGTCATCGCCAAGCCCTTCCGTGACTCCCCGCTTTCCCTCTACCGCGCCCTGCGGTCCCTGAACCCCTCCCCCTACATGTACTTCTGGAACTTCGGTGACTTCCAGGTCGTGGGCGCGTCCCCCGAGATCCTGGTGCGCCAGGAGCGCGTGGTGGACAACGGCGTGCCCAAGTCGCAGATCACCATCCGCCCGCTGGCCGGCACCCGCAAGCGCGGCGCCACGCCCGAGGAAGACGCGGCGCTGGCGGCCGAACTGAAGGCAGACCCGAAGGAAGTGGCCGAACACGTGATGCTGATCGACCTGGCGCGCAACGACGTGGGCCGCGTGGCCGAAGTGGGCTCGGTGAAGGTCAGCGACACCATGGTCATCGAACGCTATTCACACGTGATGCACCTGGTGTCCAACGTCACCGGCAACCTGAACCCCGGCATGAGCAGCATGGACGTGTTGCGCGCGTCCTTCCCGGCGGGCACGCTGACGGGCGCCCCCAAGGTCGAGGCCATGAAGATCATCGACGAACTGGAACCCGTGCGCCGCGGTATCTACGGCGGCGCGGCCGGTTATCTGTCCTATGGCGGTGAAATGGACGTGGCCATTGCCATCCGTACCGGCGTCATCAAGGACGGCACCCTGTATGTGCAGGCCGCCGCCGGCATCGTGGCCGATTCCAACCCCGAAGCCGAATGGGCCGAAACGGAAGCCAAGGCCCGCGCGGTGCTGCGCGCCGCCGAACAGGTGCAGCACGGCCTGGACGAACCCATCTGATCCCGGCCCCGCCCGAACCGAATACCGCCCGCACGGAGAAAAAAATGCTGTTGATGATCGATAACTACGACTCTTTTACCTACAACCTGGTCCAATACTTCGGTGAATTGGGCGAAGACGTGCGCGTGGCGCGCAATGACCAGATCACGCTGGAAGAGATCACCACCCTGAACCCCGACCGCATTTGCGTGTCTCCCGGACCCTGCTCGCCCGCCGAAGCCGGCATTTCGGTAGCCGCGATCCAGGCCTTCGCCGGCAAGAAGCCTATTCTGGGCGTGTGCCTGGGCCATCAGGCCATTGGCGCGGCCTATGGCGGGGACATCGTCCGCGCGCAGCAGATCATGCACGGCAAGACGGTGCGGATCTCGCACACAGGCACCGATATCTTCACCGGCCTGCCCACCCCGTACACCGTGATCCGTTACAACTCGCTGACCATCGACCCCGCCACGCTGCCCGACTGCCTGGCCGTGACGGCAACCGCCCCGGACGGCGACATCATGGGGGTCCGTCACAAGACCCTGCCGCTGTACGGAGTACAGTTCCACCCCGAATCCGTGCTCAGCGAACACGGCCACGCCCTGCTGCGCAATTTCCTGAACCTCGCCTAAGAAGGACGCATCGTGACGATTTCCCCTACCGAAGCGCTGACGCGCTGCATTGAACACCGCGAAATTTTCCACGACGAAATGCTGCATCTGATGCGCATGCTGATGCGCGGCGAGATGTCGCCGCAGATCGCCAGCGCGCTGCTGATGGGCCTGCGCGTCAAGAAAGAGACCATCGGCGAGATCACCGCCGCAGCGCAGGTCATGCGCGAATTCGCCACCCCCGTCGTCACCCCCAATCCGCAGGACCTGCTGGACATGTGCGGCACGGGCGGCGACGGCAGCCACACCTTCAACATTTCGACCACCGCCATGTTCGTGGCGGCGGCAGCCGGCGTGCCCATCGCCAAGCACGGCAACCGCAGCGCCTCGTCCTCCAGCGGCAGCGCCGACGTGCTGGAAGCCCTGGGCGCCAACCTCGTCCTGACGCCCGAAGACGTGGCCGAGTGCATCCAGGCCACCGGCATCGGCTTCATGTTCGCGCCGGCCCACCACGGCGCCATGAAGAACGTGGCCGCCGTGCGCAAGGAACTGGCCGTGCGCACCATTTTCAACATCCTCGGCCCGCTGACCAACCCGGCGGGTGCCGCCAACCAGCTGATGGGCGTCTTCCACCCGGACCTGGTCGGCATTCAGGTGCGCGTGCTGGAGCGCCTGGGATCGCGCCATGTGCTGGTCGTGCATGGCAAGGACGGCATGGACGAAGCCTCGCTGGGCGGCGCCACGCTCGTCGGCGAGCTGAAAGATGGTCAAATACGGGAATATGAAATCCACCCCGAGGACTACGGGCTATCCATGATGTCCAACCGGTCCATCAAGGTGTCCAATCGCGAGCAGTCGCGCGAACTTGTCATCGAGGCGCTGGACAATGTCGAGGGCGCCGCCCGCGACATCGTCGCCTTGAATGCGGGGCTTGCCATCTATGCCGGCAATAAAGCCGATTCCATTCCCGAAGCCTTAGCGCTAGCATTTGAACTGATTGCCACCGGCGCGGCGCGAGCCAAGCTGGAAGAATTCTGCGCATATACCCGGAAATTCCAGAAATGAACGATATTCTTGCGAAGATCCTCGCCGTCAAGGTTGAGGAAATCGCCGCCGCTCGCCAGATGCGCAGCGAAGCCGAAGTCCTGCGCGAAGCGCAGGCGCGGCAAGACGTGCGTGGCTTCGCCCAAGCCATTGAAGACAAGATCTCGCAGGGCAAGGCCGGCGTCATTGCTGAAATCAAGAAAGCCTCACCCTCCAAGGGCGTGCTGCGCGAGACCTTCGCCCCCGCCGAGATCGCCTCGACCTATGCCGTGCACGGCGCGGCCTGCCTGTCCGTGCTGACCGACGTGCAGTTCTTCCAGGGCTCGCACGACCACCTGCGCCAAGCACGCGCGGCCTGCTCGCTGCCGGTGCTGCGCAAGGATTTCGTGATCGATCCCTATCAGATCATCGCCGCCCGCGCGATGGGCGCGGACTGCGTGCTGCTGATCGTGGCTGCGCTCTCGCCGTCGCAATTGCGCGACTACGAAACGCTGGCGATGGAACTGGGCATGGACGTGCTGGTGGAAGTGCATGATGCCCGCGAGCTGGACGTGGCCTTGACCATGAAGACGCCGCTCTTGGGCATCAACAACCGCAACCTGCGCACCTTCGAGACCAGCCTGCAAAATACGCTGGATCTGCTGCCCAACATCCCCGCCGGCAAGCGCGTCGTGACCGAAAGCGGCATTCTCAAGCCGGAAGACGTCAAGCTGATGCGCGACCACAAGGTCAATGCCTTCCTGGTGGGCGAAGCCTTCATGCGCGCCAAAGACCCCGGCGCCGAATTGGCACGGCTGGTCGGTTAAGCACCACGGTTGCCTACCGTTCGCGCCGCTAGCGCGAACGGGGCAGACCCAAGGTCGCGGCGCGGCGGTAAACGGTGCTGCGGTGCACGCCCAGGGCCCGCGCCGCGCGACTGACATTGCCGCCGTGCGCCGCCAGTGCATCGCGAATCGCGGCATCCGCCATCGATTGCAGATCCCCCGCGCTGCCCTCCGTGGGCCGCACGCCGGCTGCGCTAGCGTGCGCCTCTGCCGGCGGTGACAGTTCCGCGGGCAGCATGTCTTCGTCGACCACGCCCGACGGCCCAGCCAGCACATGCAAGGTGCGCAACACGGCGGTCAGTTGCCGGTAGTTCCCTGGCCACGGATACGCCGCAAGCCGCGCTTCGATCTGGGGTGGCAGCACCACCCCCGGGCCTTGTGCCGCCCAGAGCGCCTGCAACAGTTCCAGACGATCCGCGCGCATGCGCAGCGGTTCCAGCGTGACGGTGTATTCGGCGATGCGGAAATACAGGTCGGGACGCACCGGCGCGTCCGGGCCTTCATGCGCCAACGCGCGGTGCGTGGCGCACACCAGCGCGAAGTCCACCGACACCGGCCGTGCCGCGCCCAGCGGCGACACTTCACGTGTCTGCAAGACGCGCAGCAGCCGCGATTGCAACATCAGCGGCATATCGCCGATCTCGTCCAGAAACAGGACGCCCCCGTGCGCCTGGCGCAACAGGCCTTTGCTGCCTTGCCGGCGCGCGCCAGTGAAGGCGCCGTCTTCATAGCCGAACAACTCGGATTCGATCAGGCTTTCAGGCAGCGCCGCGCAATTCACCGCCACGAAGGGCCCCGATGCCCGCTTGCTGCGCGCATGCAGTTGCCGCGCGAACACTTCCTTGCCCACGCCCGTTTCGCCTTGCAGCAGAATGGACACGCCCGCGTCCGCCAAATGCACGGCGCGCGCCAGCGCGCCCAAGGTCGCGGCGTCGAAGCTGGGGGTGGCGGGGCGCGCGGCGTGAACCGGCGGCAAAGCTGGCGCCACCGGTTGCGGCGGACGCGAGCGCGGCAGACGCAACCGGGCGTGATAACTCACGCCGCTGCGGGCTTGCACCCGCCCCGCGGCATCCGGACAGCGGTCCAAGTCACCATCGAACAGATCGGCGTATCGGTAGACACCCAAGGCGGTCGCGGCCACCCCCAGCGCCTGCAACGCACGGCGGTTCGCGCCGATCAGCAGATCACCCTGGAAGGCCAGCAGGCCTTCGCCGGGTGCGCCCAGGCCCGATCGGTCGTCGTGCAAGCGCAGCACGGCGTCGTGCTCGTACGCTTGTTCAAACATGCGATGTTCGATCAGGTCCACGGCGGCGCGCACCAGTTCCAACACATCTGGCCGGACATCGCGCGCCTGGCTGGACAAGTCCAGCACGCCCAGCGTGCGGCCCTCGCTATCGGTGATGGGCACGGCCGCGCAGGTCAGGATGCGATTGGGTTCAAAATAATGTTCCGCGCCATGCACGGCGATGGGCCGGCCTTCCACCAGCGCGGTGCCGATGGCGTTGGTGCCGGCCGCGGCCTCGTCCCAGGGAGCACCGGGCATCAGCGCCACGCGCGATGCGCGGCTGGCAAAACCGGTGTCGCCGCCGCTATCCAGCACCAGGCCTTGCGCGTCGGACAGAATCACCAAATTGCCGCTGCCGCCTGCATGGCTGCGTAGATAGGACATGGCGGGTTCGGACAAGCGGCGCAATGCCTCGTTGCGCTGCTGGACTTCGCGCAGTTCGCCCTGCGTCATGAGCTCGGCGCGGCGCACACCCCGCATGTCGAAACCCAGGTCGGCGCAGCGCCGCCAAGACCGCAGGATGGGCTCGGCGACGATGCCGCCCGGCACGGCGCCCTGCTGGTTGAACAGCAGGCGCGCTTGCGTCAGCGCGTGCTGACGGGAATGAGTGGCCATGCATGCCTCCTAGGACAGGCGTTCTGCGACACCTGTTCCGCGACAGTGTCGCAAAAAGCAACGATAGAACTGCCCCTTCACGCTTGAAAATCTACTGTCGCATGCGTGGCCCGGGCTGTCCAGCGGGGAAGCCCCACCCTGGCACGTTCCTTGCTTGATCAGGGATAGGCAGCCGACTGCCGCTATCCAACAATATCGGAGACAAGCATGGACATCGCTACCCGCATCACCCCGGACTCGTACGGCACCCGTCTGGATCTGAAAACGCAGTACGACAATTTCATTGATGGCAAATGGCAGAAACCGGCTGACGGCGAGTACTTTGACAACGTGACCCCGGTGACCGGCCAGATCCTGACCCGCAATGCGCGCTCGAAGGAGCGCGACATCGATCTGGCCTTGGACGCCGCGCATCGCGCCGCGCCGAAATGGGGTGCGACCCCGGCGGCCGACCGCGCCCGCATGTTGATGCAGATCGCGGACGTGATGGAAGCCAACCTGGAGCGCCTGGCCACGGCCGAAACCTGGGACAACGGCAAGCCCATTCGCGAAGCCCGCGCCGCCGACATCCCGCTGGCGATCGATCACTTCCGCTACTTCGCGTCGTGCATCCGCAGCCAGGAAGGCGGCCTGTCCGAAATCGACAACGACACGGTGGCCTATCACTTCAATGAACCCCTGGGCGTGGTGGGCCAGATCATTCCTTGGAACTTCCCCATCCTGATGGCCGCGTGGAAGCTGGCGCCCGCGCTTGCCGCCGGCAATTGCGTCGTGCTCAAGCCCGCTGAACAAACACCGCTGGGCATCCTGCTGCTGGCGGAACTGATCGCCGACATCCTGCCCCCGGGCGTGCTGAACGTGGTCACGGGCTTTGGTCTGGAAGCGGGCAAGCCGCTGGCCTCCAGCAAGCGCATCGCCAAGATCGCCTTCACTGGTGAAACCACCACCGGCCGCCTGATCATGCAGTATGCGTCGCAGAACATCATCCCCGTCACGCTGGAATTGGGCGGCAAATCGCCCAATATCTTCTTCGCCGACGTGGCCTCGCAGGACGACGACTTCCTGGACAAGGCCGTTGAGGGCTTCGTCATGTTCGCGCTGAACCAGGGCGAAGTGTGCACGTGCCCCAGCCGCGCGCTGATCCAGGAATCGCTCTACGACAAGTTCATGGAGCGCGCGTTGAAGCGCGTTGCCGAGATCAAGCAGGGCAATCCGCTGGACGGCGACACGATGCTGGGCGCGCAGGCGTCCACCGAACAGCTGGAGAAGATCCTGTCCTATCTGGACATCGGCAAGCAGGAAGGCGCCGACGTGCTGGCCGGCGGTTCGCGCGCGCAGATGCCAGGCGCGCTGGAAGGCGGCTATTACGTGCAGCCCACGGTCTTCAAGGGCCACAACAAGATGCGTGTGTTCCAGGAAGAGATCTTCGGGCCGGTCGTCGCCGTGACGACGTTCAAGGACACCGACGACGCGCTGGCGTTGGCCAACGACACGCTCTACGGCCTGGGCGCGGGCGTGTGGTCGCGCGATGCGAACACGTGCTATCGGATGGGCCGCGCCATCAAGGCCGGCCGGGTGTGGACCAACTGCTATCACGCCTATCCCGCCCACGCGGCGTTCGGCGGCTACAAGCAGTCGGGCATCGGACGTGAGAACCACAAGATGATGCTTAACCACTATCAGCAAACGAAGAACCTGCTGGTGAGCTACTCGCCGAAGAAGCTGGGCTTCTTCTGATTCCCAACCTGTGCCCCGGGGTGCGCCAGGCCGCAAGGTCTGGCGCTCCGGATAGGAATGACACCATGGCAGAGCACACGCCGCGCGTGGTCGCGACCGACGAGGCACGCCAGTTGATCGATCTCTTGCGGACCAAGCATGGCCCGCTGATGTTCCACCAGTCAGGCGGATGCTGCGACGGGAGCTCTCCCATGTGCTATGCGCTGGGCGAGTTCATGGTGGGCGGATCGGACGTGTTTCTAGGCGACCTGGAGGGCTGCCCCTTCTACATGGGCGAGGACCAGTTCGCCTACTGGGAGCACACGCAACTGATCATCGATGCCGTGCCCGGCCGGGGCGGCGCGTTCTCGCTGGACAGCGCGGAAGGCAAGCGCTTCCTGCTGCGCTCCCGGCTGTATTCGGACGACGAATGGGCGCAGGTGGCTCCGGTCACGAAGGGCTGAACGGCCCGCCGCCCTTGCCCGGGCCGGGATCGGCCTGTGGCTGGCCCGTCTGCTTCCACTGGAACGAGACGCGCCGGATGCGGGCGGCGCGGAATTGCGTGAACGAACGGCCGCCCGGCATGGGCGCACCGCGATAGGCACTGCTTGCGTTTTTCATGGCTGATCGCGTTGACGATAAAACGTGTGGCCTGGCTTGAACCGCCCGCCTCAGGCGCTGGCGGGCACGGGGCGGCGTGCCCATTCCAGGGCATCCTCCAGGCGGTCATTGCCCCAGAACATTTCGCCGCCCACGAAAAACGTGGGTGCGCCGAACACGCCCAGATCACGCGCGCGGTCAACCTGCCGACGCAGCGCTTCCTTGGCCGCTTCGGCCTTGCCTTGGGCGATCAGGGCGTCCGCATCCAGCGACAGCCCCGTCAACAGGTCATGCACAACGTCCTCGGCCTGGATGTCCAGGTCATGTTGAAAATTGGCGCGGAAAACGGCCAGGCAGAAATCACGGCCCCACGGTTCATCCTGCCCCAGCAGCGCAATGCGGGCAGGCAGCACGCTCAGGCGCGGGAACAGGCGCGGCCGGTTATAGACCAGCCCGTATTTATCGGCCAGGCGGGCGATATCGCGCATCATGTACGCGCCTTTGCCCGGAAACAGCCGGAACGGCGTGTCGTTCCATCCCTGCGCCTGGAAGATCGGGCCCAGCAGGAAGGGGTTCAGGTCAACCTGCACGCCGGCCGTCCGCGCCAGGACGTCAATGCGCTCGATGGCCAGATAGCTGTATGGGCTGGCGAAATCAAACCACATCTGCATGCGGGGTGAATCAGACAAAGACGTGGTCATCACAAGCACTCCGGGTGGCCAGCAAGACTAGGAAAGTAGCGCGATCCGCGCACGCGATTCAGACGCCCGAAGCGTGCTTGGGCAGCATAGCCAGGCTCCAGTGGCCGCGCCATGGGAGCCCATCGCATGCCTGCTATTGAACGCTGTCGGCGTACTATGGCTCAAGCGACATTTCCGTCCGATACGCATGAGTTTCACGAATGCCATATCCTCTGGCCAAACTTCCCCCACTTGATCTCGTAAGAGGCTTTGTCGCCGTGGGCCGCCGCATGAGCATCACCCTTGCGGCGCAGGATCTGCATGTGACGCAATCGGCCGTCAGCCGCCAGATCCGCGCCCTGGAGGCCCATTTGGGCGTGCCGCTGCTGGTGCGCGGATTCCGTAGCGTGTCGTTCACCTCCGAGGGCGCGCAACTGTTCCGCATGGCCGACGTATGGCTCAGCCAGCTGGGCGACTTGACGGAACAGCTGCGCGCGCCCGAACGGCGCACGCCAGTCACCGTGACCACCACCATCGGCGTGGCTTCGCTGTGGCTGCTGCCGAGGCTGGGGGAGTTCCAGGCGGCGCATCCGCATATCGACGTGCGCGTGGCCGCCGACAACCGGCTGATCGATATCGACCGCGAAAGCGTGGACATCGCCATCCGTTACAGTTTGCGCGACATGGTGCCGGACGGCGCGGCATGGCTGTTCGGGGAATCCGTCGTGCCGGTGGCGCATCCCTCGCTCCAGGCGCGCGAACTGGATGCTCGCGAGCTGCAACGCCACGTGCTGCTGGAATTCGATGACCCGACCCGGCCCTGGTTGCAATGGTCTGACTGGTTGAACGCACGCGGGCTGGGTCGGACGCGCGCGAAAGGCACGCTGCGCTTCAACCAGTACGACCAGATCGTGCTTGCCGCCCTGGCGGGCCACGGCATCGCGCTGGGGCGACTGGCGCTGATCGCGCCCATGCTGGCAGACGGCCGGCTGCAAGCGGTGGGCGGGCAGGCCGCCCACGCGACCGAACACGCCTACTGGCTGGTACGCAACGCGCGCCGCAGCACGCCAGACGCCGACGTGGTGGCGCAATGGCTCACGGAACAGGCCGCCATGACCGCGCGGGACCTGACCGGCCAGCCTGCAACGGACTGAACCCGATACACCCGTAACACAATGCTATACAAACCTTTGTACTTTCTGCCCCGGCTTCCAGTACATTCCGTCCTCTCTTCCCGACGCGCGCCCCCAGCGGCGGTCTTCCCCTGAAATGACCGCGGGCGTCTTATTGCCGCTATCCGCGCATTCGCCGATAGCTCCACCCCCTTGGTGCAGATGAAGCGTTTCCGTTCGATGTGCGCGTGGCACGACTGGTTCCCCAACGTCCAACGCTCTTTCCTGCTGATCCTGGCCCCCTGGCTGATCAGCGTGCTCGCGCTGTTCGCGGGCCGCGCCTATCTGCTGGTGAAATATGCGCCGCCCGCCACCTATGCGACGCATCCGCAAGACGTGGGAAAGGCGCTGGCAGTCGGGCTGCTGTTCGACATCAAGGTGGCCAGCATCGTGTTTTCAGCGTTGCTGCTGCTGGCGATGCTGTCCGCCGGCTTCCGGCCGCTGCAAGCGCGCTGGCTACGCTGGCTGCCCGGAATCGGCGCCGGCCTGGCGGCCCTGTTCGCCGCATCGACGGTGGTCAGCGTCTGCTACTTCGCAACCTTTTCCCGGTCGATCGATATTTTCGTGTTCGGCCTGATCGACGACGACACGCGCGCCATCATGATGACGCTGTGGCACGGCTACCCCGTGATACAGGCGGGCCTCCTGCTGTCGGCGGTGCTGGCGTGTTCTTGGTGGCTGGGCGCGCGCTGGCAGCGCAGGGTGCTGCGCGCCCCGATGCGCCGCCGCGCGTTTGCCTCCTCCGCGCTGCGCCTGCTGCTGATCCTCGCCGTCACGGTGCTGGCGTGTCGCGGGTCGCTGGGCCGGTTTCCGTTGAACAAGGACGACACCAGCATCTCAACCGTGCGCTTGCTGAACGACATTGCACCCAACGGTATCTCGTCGTTCTTCTGGGCGCTGGCAGACCGCGATAACGACAAGCGCTTCTACCCCGTGACGGCGGCGGAAGGCCAGGCGCTGTACACACGCTTCCTGGGTCATTCCGCGCCAGGCCTGCAACCCTTCGCGGCGGTCACGGACGCCAACCCGGCCGCCCGGGCTCGCCCGCCGCACGTCGTGTTGCAGGTCATGGAAAGCATGGGGCACCACCTGAACGCCTATGACCAGCCGGGGCGCGATCTGCTGGGCGCGTTGCGGCCCCACTGGGAACAGGACTGGCGCTTTGACCGCTTCCTGTCGGAAGGCAACGGCACCATCGATTCGCTGGCCCGCCTGCTGGTGCGCAGCCCCGTACCCGCTGTCGGCCAGTCATCGGCGGCCGACGCCGAGTTCGCCAGCAACGCATTCACCCCCTATCTGGCCCGGGGCTACCGCGTTCTGTTCGTCACGTCGGGCGCCGCCACCTGGCGCAACCTGGGCACCTTCGCCACGCATCTGGGCGTGCATGAATTCATTGACCAACAGACCCTGAAAGCCCGTTACCCCGAGGCGGAAGCCGGTACCTGGGGCGTGCCTGACGAGTACATGTTCCGCTATATCGAAAGCCGTCTGGCCGACGCGGACAAAGACGGCAGGCCGTTGTTCATCATTGCGCTGTCCACCACGCATCACCCGCCGTTCCTCTTGCCCGGCGGCGGTAAACACGGGGGCTTGCCGCTGGACAGCGTCGTTCGCCAACCGTACTTCAAATCCTGGGATTCCCTGGCTGACACCTTCGATACCCTGCGCTACGCCAACGACCAATTGGGTCGCTTCCTGACCCATCTGAAGGCCTCGGCCAGCGGTGAGCACACCATCGTCGCCGTCACGGGGGATCACAATCTGCTGGGCATCGACTACCAGGACGACAAAGACGCCGCGCTGGCCCGCGCCGTGCCGTTCTACCTGTACGTGCCCCCTTCATACCGGGCGCGCTCAACCTATGACCCGACGCGGGTGGGCAGCCACAAGGACATCTTTCCCACGCTGTACCAGCTGAGCCTGCCGGACACGCCTTACTACCGCACCGGCTGTAACCTGCTGGCCGCGCAGCCGGATCCCGTCTGGTGCTTTGGAATGAATGATCCAAACCTGATGATCACGGGGGATGGGGCATACCGCCGTGACCGCCCCGGAAAGATCCTGCCATGGGCCGCCCCTGCCGGCCTGGCATTGGCCGGAGAGCAAGAAGCCTCCGCCGGGCAACAGGCCGAGCAAGAACGGCTGGATGCCTACCCCGAGCTGCTGCGCTGGCAAATCAATTACCAGGTGCAGACGCAGCATCAGCGGCATCCGCCCCCCCGATAACGCCGCTTATTCCACCCGCACCTGCGCCTCGCCGGCCGTCATCTCGCCCACCACGGCGGCTTGGTCGAAGCCTTGAGTGCGGAACAGGTCCAGCACCGCGTCCGCCACGCCAGGCGCGCAAGCCACCAGTAAACCGCCCGAGGTTTGCGGATCGGTGAGCAATGCGCGCTGGGTGTCGTTCACGCTGGCCCCCAACTGCACGGATTCGCCGTAGGACGCCCAGTTACGGCCGGACGCGCCCGTGATCACCCCATCCGCCGCGAAGGCTTGCACGCCCGGCAGCCAGGGCAGCGCGTCCAGGCGCAGCCTTGCAGTGAGCTTGGCGCCGCGCGCCATCTCCAGCGCATGGCCCAGCAGCCCAAAACCCGTCACGTCGGTGATCGCATGCACGCCATCCAGGGCGGCCAGCGCCGGGCCGGGACGGTTAAGGCGGGTCGTCGTGTCGATCATCACGCGGTAGCCGGCGTCGTCCAGGCGGTTCTTTTTCAGCGCGGCCGACAAGATGCCCACACCGAGTCCCTTGCCCAGGATCAGCACGTCGCCCGCACGCGCATCGGCGTTGCGCTTGAGGCGGCCGGGATGCACCAGGCCCATCGCTGCCAGGCCGTAGATCGGTTCAACCGAATCAATGCTGTGCCCGCCCGCCACGGGGATGCCCGCGTCCTCGCAGACCGCTTCGCCACCGCGCAGGATGTCGGCGATGACGCTGTGCGGCAGCACGTTGATCGGCATGCCGACAATGGCCAATGCCATGATGGGCGTGCCGCCCATCGCGTACACGTCCGACAGCGCATTCGTTGCCGCAATGCGGCCGAAGTCGAACGGGTCGTCCACGATGGGCATGAAGAAGTCGGTGGTGGCGATCAGCGCCTGCTCGTCATTCAGCCGGTAGACCGCGGCGTCATCGGCGGTTTCCGTGCCCACCATCAGGTTGGGGTAGCTGGCAGCGGGGCCGAAGCGCTTCAGCAATTCGGAGAGCACGCCGGGCGCGATCTTGCAGCCACAGCCGCCACCGTGGGACAGTGAAGTCAAACGCGGCACGGCCGTCGTGGCAACATCCTGGGTCATTTCAATCTCCGTGGGTCAATGGAAAAAGGATAGCACCGCCCCAAGGGTTGGCTCTATGATGGTTCGGCAGTACGCAAAGGAGCACCCCCCAAGGGACGGCCGCCCGACCAAGGGCGCACCGATAGCCAATCTTCACCGTGCGTGAGGGCTTCATGGATCGCCGACACTTTCTCCAATTCTCAGGCGCATTGTGCGCCGCCACAACAGTGCTGCCGCAGACACTGCGCGCGCAGCAAGCCCCGGTCACCGCAGGGTGGCGCGGCTTTGAACTGACCAGCAGCATCAGCGTGCAAGACCCTGGCGCGCACACCCGCATCTGGGTCCCGGTGCCCTACGCCACCGACACCCCGTATCAACGCGGTGCACAAAGCACCTGGCAAGTCAGCGGCGGCGGCACCGCCCAGCTGATGCGGACGCCCGGATATGACGTGCAAATGCTGGCCGTGCAATGGCCCGACGCACAAGCTCCCCGCAACGTCACGGTGACCAGCCGCTTCCAGACCCGCAACCGCCGTGTCGACCTGACGCAGCCGCCACCCGCGGATGCCGTGCCTGAACGCCCCGAAGCGCTGAGGGAATACCTGAAACCCACGGCGCTGCTGCCCACCGACGGCATCGTCAAAGCCACCGCCGACCGCATCACGCAAGGCCACCAGGGCGATCTGGCGCGTGCCCGCGCCATCTACGAATGGGTGGTGGAAAACACCTGTCGAACGGCCGCCACGCGCGGCTGCGGCGTGGGCGATGTGCGCTACATGCTGACGGCCAACGACCTGAACGGAAAATGCGCCGACATCAATGCGCTGTTCGTGGCCTTGGCGCGCGCCGCCAGCATCCCCGCGCGCGATGCCTATGGGCTGCGCGTGGCCAATTCCGAGCTGGGCTACAAAAGCCTGGGCAAGGCGGGCGACGTGACCAAGGCCCAGCACTGTCGCGCCGAGTTCTATGCGGCCGGCTACGGCTGGGTTCCGGTTGACCCTGCCGACGTGCGCAAGGTCATGCTGGAAGAGCCGCCGGGCGAATTGCCACTGACCGACGCCAAGGTGCGCGCGGCCCGCGTCATGCTGTTCGGCGCCTGGGAAATGAACTGGGTGGCGTACAACCACGGCCACGACGTCGCCCTGCCCGGCTCCGCCCATGACCCCGTTCCGTTCCTGATGTATCCCAACGGCGAAACCAGCGCCGGCCGCCTGGACAGCCTGGACCCCGATAGCTTCAGCTACAAGCTCACCGCGACACCCATCGCCATTTGATCCGATCCGCGGAGGAAGCCGCCTTGATCAGCCGTCGCCGCCTGCTTCAATCCGGCCTGTCGCTGGCCGCCCTGCCCGCTTGGACCCGGGCCGCCAGCGATTCCGCGTTGAAAACCGCCACCGGTCCCGACTGGGCGCCATGGACTGCGCCCACGCCCGCCCTGGCCCTGCCCGACCTGGGCGGGCGCGAGCACAAGCTGTCGGCCTGGCGTGGCAACGTCGTCATCGTCAGTTTCTGGGCCACCTGGTGCGATCCCTGCCGCGACGAAATCCCGCTGATGTCAGCCATGGCCAAACGCCACCGCGAGGAAGGTTTGCGCCTGGTCGCGGTGAATGTCGGCGAAGCGCTCGGCAAGGTCTCGACTTTCCTGGCGAAGTGGCCCGTCGCGGGCACGGTCCTGCATGACCGAAACAGCGCGGCGTCGAAGAAATGGGAAGCGATCGGCCTGCCCGCCAACTACCTGGTGGACCGCGGCGGGTCGATCCGGTATTGGCATTTGGGAGAACTGGATTGGCAGTCTGACCGCGTGACGGGCGTGGTGACGCGAATGCTGCGCAGTTGATGGCGGAAGGCAGCAGGAGTCGAACCTACCTGGGAACGTCTGACGCCCCCAACTGGGTTTGAAGCCCAGCCGTGCCGCCGGGCACGAATGCCTTCCGTGACGGACTGCTTATGATACCGGCTCTGCGTCCGCCTGCATCGCCGCATAGGCGCTGTCGGCCCGCAATACGTGCGTATCACGCAAGCGCCGCGTGTAGCCTACCCGATCGAAGTATTCCAGCACCTGGATGGCACGCTTGCGGCCTAGCCCGGTCGCGTCGCGGAACACCGCCGCATTCAAGCCCGCCGGCTGCGCCGCCAGGTTCGCCGCCAACCGTGCCAGCGCCCGCACCTGATCGCGGTGATAGAACAGATCCTTCACCACCTGCGCCACGTCTCCGCGGCGCAGCAGCTTGCGCAGCAGTTGCCGCACGCGCTCTTCGGTTTCATTCTGCTCGCGGGCCAGGTCCCGCACCCAGGGCGGGTCGAAAGCCCCCTGCGCGAGCAGCGGCAACAGACGCGCGGCCAAGGCGGACTCGGCATCGGCCAGCGTGGACGTATGGGCGGGCAGATGCAGCCACGGCCCGTTACGCACGATGCGACCGTCGCGCTGTAGATGGTCCAGCACCGCTGTCCACAAGGCGTCCGGCCCCACTGGCATCGCCATTCGGCGCAAGCGTGCGCTGTCCGGACCTGGTTCGTCAGGCGCGCTCAGATGAAAGGCCGCCAACGCCTGTTCAACGCGCGCGCGCAAGGCATCCCAATGTGCGCCCTGGATCAAGGTGCGTGGCGCCTGAGCGTTGCGCGCCTCGATCCACAAGGCGCCGTGTGGCGCGTCGATGGCGCGCACGGGCCTGCCCGTCAGGCGCTGCAAGGCGGCTTCGTCCAGGCCCAGCGGCGCGTGCGCCAGCACGGGCGGCAGGCCGCCGCCGTCCAGCATGTCGGACAGTGCCTGCAAGCCCTGCAAACGCGAGGCCGCCCGGCGCTTGCGGTCTGGCGCATTCGGGTCCAGCACCCGGCCTCCGCCGACCGTGCGCGTTGCCTGCGCATTACGGACAATGTAGCGGTCACCCGGCATCGCACAGACGGGTTCGTCAAACACCAGTTGAACCCAGCCGGATTGCCCCGGCGCCAGCGTCTCCGCGCTAAGCGGCACCACGTGCGCCACATGGTGTGCGGCGCCGATGTGCACATGCAATGGCGCCCACGCGCGCACGGGCGCGTCGGCGGCAGGCAGCAAGGTCATCGCCACATCGATATGGCGCGAGGGCAGGAAACAGCGTGCGTCGGCGATCCAGTCACCGCGCGCGATGGCGCTTTTATCGATGCCCGCCAGATTCAACGCGCAACGTTGCCCCGCCAAGCCGGTGTCGGCGGGTTGGTTCTGCGCATGAATGCTGCGCACGCGCACGCGCGTGCCGGCTGGCATCAGCCGCAAGTCCGCGGTGTCGTCACCCGCGCGCACCTGGCCCGCGTGCGCCGTCCCCGTCACCACCGTGCCGTGCCCCGCCAGCGTGAACACCCGGTCCACCGCCAAGCGGAACAGGCCAGCGCCGTCGCGCTGCCGCAAGCCTTCGGCCTGCGCATGCAGATAAGCGTTCAGGTCCGCGGTGCCGGCATCGTCGGGTTGCGACGCACACACGGCGAACACGGGTGCGCCCTCCAGGAAGGTGCCCGCCGCCAGCGCGGCGATCTCGGCACGCACGGCGGCTTGCTGCGCGGCGTCGGCGCGATCGCTCTTGGTCAAGGCCACTGCGCCCTGCGCCACGCCAAGCAGGGTCAGAATGGCCAGGTGTTCGCGGGTCTGCGGCATGACGCCATCGTCCGCTGCCACGACCAACAGGCCGAAGTCGATACCGCTGGCGCCCGCCGCCATCGTGTGCACCAGTTTCTCGTGTCCGGGCACGTCGATGAAACCCAGTACGTCGCCATTGGCCAGCGGCGTGTAGGCATAGCCCAGTTCGATGGAAATGCCGCGCGCCTTCTCTTCTTTGAGCCGATCGGTGTCGACGCCCGTCAGGGCGCGCACCAGCGTGGTCTTGCCGTGGTCGATATGGCCGGCGGTGCCGATGATCATGCCAGGGGCTCCGCCAGTTGCGCGGCAAAGGCCGCTTCGTCTCGCGCTTCCAGGCAGCGCAGATCCAGCCACAAGGCATCGTCGGCAATGCGTCCGATGACGGGCGTCGGCAAGCGGCGCAGTTGGGTTTCAAGTTTGTCCAGATGCCGCCCCGGCCGGCCGCTGCCGGTGTAGCGCACGGCAAGCCCCCAGCTGGGCAATTGGTCCACCGGCAACGCCCCGCTGCCAATCTGGCTGAACAGGGGCATTGCCTGGACCGCATAATTCGCGCCGACGGCATGCGCCAGCACGCCACGCAGCCGTTCGGCCTGCGGTTGGATCTCGCGCTGCGGGCGCGTCAACAGACGCAACGTGGTCAAGCGTTGGGCCAGGAATTCCGGCGCGCGGTACAAGCCCAGCACCGGCTCCAGCGCCGCCAACGTCAATTTGCTGACACGCAAGGCGCGTTTCAGCGGATTCTTCTTGATCTTGCGGATCAGGTCGGCGCGGCCCACCAACAGGCCGGCTTGGGGCCCGCCCAGCAACTTGTCGCCGCTGAACGTCACCAGATCGGCCCCGGCAGCGATCGTCTCGCGCACCGTGTCTTCCTTGGGCAAGCCGAATTGCGTCAGATCCACCAAGGTGCCGCTGCCCAGGTCCACCGTGGCCGGCAGCCCTTGCGCATGCGCCAAGGCCGCGACTTCCGCGACACTGACGCTTTTCGTGAAACCGGTGACGGCGTAATTGCTGCAATGCACCTTCATCAACATCGCGGTACGCGAGCCAATGGCGTTTTCGTAGTCGGCGGCATGGGTCCGGTTGGTGGTGCCTACTTCGACCAGCTTCGCCCCGGCGCGCTTCATGATGTCGGGAATGCGGAACGCGCCACCGATCTCGACCAGTTCGCCGCGCGACACGACGACCTCGCGCCGGTCGGCCAGTGCATTGAGCATCAGCAGCACGGCGGCAGCGTTATTGTTGACGACGGTGGCGGCTTCGGCCCCTGTCAATTCGCATAGCAAGTCGTCGATCAGGTCGTCGCGGTCGCCACGGCCGCCGGTGTCCAGATCGAATTCCAGATTGGCCGGGGCCGTCAGCGCGCGCAACACCGAGGCGACGGCTTCGTCGGGCAGCAACGCTCGCCCAAGATTGGTGTGCAAGACGGTGCCGGTCAGGTTGTAGACGGCGCGCAGGCGCGGCCGGGCCGCCTTGTCCAACGCTGCCGACACTCGGGCCGCCACGGCGGTTGCGTCCAGCTCCTGAGCCATCAACTGGCCCGCCAGCGCGCGTTGGCGCAGCGCGTCCAGGTCGCGCCGCAACGCGGCGACCACCTGCGTGCGGCCATGCGTGTCCAGCGTGGCGCGCAGGGCATCGGCGTTCAGCAGACGGTCCAGCGCAGGGATATCGGAGACGGCGGCCGCGCCGCCGGCTGAAGGATGCGCGGCCATGCTATTCCTCGGTGCCATGCCACAACAAGGGGTTGCCGCTTGCACGCGAATAACCCGCCTCGCCAACCAGGACGTCCAGCATCAGGCTGGCCAGATCGTCGGCCACCGGCTCGACGTACAGGTCCTTGTCCTGATAGAAGATCTTGCGATAGGTGTGGCAGTGGTCGCAGGTTTCGGCCTTGATGGCGGGCGAGCGGCCATCGATGGACTGATACGCCACCGCTTCCACGTCTTCGCAGTGCGTGCACTTCACCCGCACCATGTGCCATTGCGTGGCGCACAGGCTGCAACACAGGTAGCGATAGCCTTCGTATTGCCCGCCCACCCGCACCACGCTGGCCACCGGCAGGCTGGCGCAGACAGGGCAGACGCCAAACGGGCTGACCACCGGCAACTGCTTATCGTCGAACCGGCTGGCCAGGTCGGTCCAATAGACCTGCAAGGCCGCCATCACGAACGGCGCCGCCGCGCCATCCACGCCCTGGTCCTGCTCGGACAGCACGGCTTCGGCCAGGTCTTCCAGTGACTCCGGATCCTCATCCACTGCCCGGCGCAGCGCGGCGCACACCTCGATGGCCTCGGCGGGCACGTTCTTGCCGCGCGACACCTCGTCCACCAAGCGCGCCAAGATGCCGCGCCACATCGGATCACGCGGCCAGCCCACCGCCTGCAAGGGCGGCATGCCGTGGGCCTGCGCCAAGGCAACGCTATCTTCGGATGCCCCGGGCGCCGCACAGTCCTTCAGCGCGCCCTGCTGGGCATCGACCAGCTGCGCCATCAGCAGCAGATAGTCAGCCACCGGACTGTCGACCGCCAACTGCCGCAAGCGCGCCGCACGTGTCGCGAACACGGAAGCGCGATCAGGCAGGCTGACGCGGGGGATAACGTTGTGGTCTAGCGCTTCGATCTCACCGCGCGGAAGAATTCGCTGCAATTACGTCTCCAAGAAAACAAACACGGCTGCCTACCTTCAAAAAGAAGGATAGCAGCCGTGGGCCGATACGTGGCGGGGGGCCCCAAGGCGGAAAGCGCCCCCTTGGGGGGCAGGAAGCGCACGCAGTGCGCGCGCCGTGGGGCCCTTCTACTATTTCTTGACCTGTTCGCGAAACCAGGCGCGATGGTGCTTCCACGCCCAGCCCGCCGTCACGTAACCGCGCAGCATTGCCGTCAGCGACCCCTTGACCCAGATCGCCGCGTAGATATGCACGATGATCGAGCAAATCAACACCAGCGCCGTCACGGCGTGCAGCACGGATGCGGCCCGGACCACCCAGATCGGGAAATAGAACGAGAAGAACTCGCGCCAGATCACGATGCCGCTGGCGAACAGCCCCAGCATGCACAGCACCAACACGTAAAAGAGCAGCTTCTGACCGGCGTTGTACTTGCCGACCTCGGGCAACTTCTCTTCGCGGTTCTCGACCACGTCGTTCAGTTGCTTGAGCCACTGGCGGTCTGCCTTCGTCATCATGTTGTGCCGCCACATGTGGCCGGCGAACACGACGAAGCAGACAAACATCACCAGCCCGATGAAGGGGTGCAGGATGCGCGTCCAGGGACCGCCGCCGAACAGGTTCGACAACCAGAACATCGACGGATGGAACAGCGCCAACCCGGACAGCGCCAACAGGATGAACGTGAAGGCGATGATCCAGTGGTTGGTGCGTTCGCCCGGCGTATAGCGCTTGATCCGGCGGTGACGGTGATCTTCAGTCATGGCGCACCTCCTCTTCGGCACGGCGTTCGTCTTCTTCCGAGACCTCGTTGCGGCCAACGCGAGCGTAGTGGAAGAAGCCCGCCACGGCGGTCAAGGCCATCGCGGCCACGCCCAGCGGTTTGGCCAGCCCCTTCCACAGCGACACCATGGGGCTGATATGCGGGTCCTTGGGCAGCCCGTGATAAAGCCCGGGCTGGTCGGCGTGATGCAGCACATACATGACGTGTGTGCCGCCCACGCCCTGCGGGTCATACAGGCCTGCCTGATCGAAACCGCGGGACTTCAAGTCCACGATCCGTTCCTCGGCGTGCTGCTTCATGTCTTCCTTGGTGCCGAACACGATGGCGCCCGTGGGACAGGCCTTCACGCAGGCGGGCTCCTGACCAACGGCCACGCGGTCGGAACACAAGGTGCACTTGTACGCCTTATGGTCCTTCTTGGAAATGCGCGGCACGTTGAACGGGCAGCCGGTGATGCAGTAACCGCATCCAATACAGCTTTCTTCATGGAAATCCACGATGCCGTTGTTGTACTGGATGATGGCGCCCGGCGAGGGACAGGCCTTCAGACAGCCCGGGTCTTCGCAGTGCATGCAGCCGTCCTTGCGGATCAGCCATTCCAGGTCGCCTGCGGGGTTCTCGTATTCCGAGAAGCGCATGACGGTCCAGGAATGCTCGGTCAGGTCGGCCGGGTTGTCGTAGACGCCCACGTTGGTGCCGATCTCGTCGCGCAGATCGTTCCATTCCATACAGGCGCTTTGGCAAGCCTTGCACCCGATGCACTTGGAAACGTCGATCAGCTTGGCGACCGAGCCCGTGATGGGTTCACGGATGCCCGGCGGCGGCGTGGTCGTGGCGGAGCGCCGCTTGATGTCTAGGGATTGCATGGACATGTCGGTTCTCCTAAGCCTTCTCGACCTTGACCAGGAACGACTTGAATTCCGGTGTCTGGGAATTGCCGTCGCCCACGAATGGCGTCAGGGTATTGGTGAGGAAGCCGGGTTTGGCGATACCCACAAAGCCCCAGTGGATGGGAATCCCGACGTGGTGCACGGTCTTGCCTTCAACCGTCAGCGCCCGCAAGCGCTTGGTGACCAGCGCAACCGCCTTGATGTAGCCACGGTTGGACGACACCTTCACGCGGCTCCCGTTGGCGATCCCCAGTTCTTTGGCCAGCGCGTCCCCGATCTCCACGAATTGCTCCGGCTGGAGAATCGCGTTGATGCGGACGTTCTTGGTCCAGTAGTGGAAGTGCTCCGTCAAACGGTAGGTGGTGGCGACATACGGGAACTTGTCCACCGTGCCCATCGCGGCCAGGTCGTCCTTGAAGACGCGCGCGGCCGGATTGCTGGTGACGCCCTTGGCCTTTGGATACAGCGGGTTGTAGCCCAGCGGCGTCTCGAAGGGTTCGTAGTGTTCCGGGAACGGCCCTTCGGCCATGCCCGCCCGCGCGAAGAAACGCGCCACCCCTTCCGGATTCATGATGAACGGCCCCATGCCGCCGTCGGGGTTCTCGTCGCCCTTGAAGTCAGGGATGTCGGCGCCCGCCCAAATCTTGCCGGTCCAGGAGATCAGTTTGCGGCGCGGATCGAACGGCTTGCCCGCCACGTCGCAAGAGGCACGGTTGTACAGGATGCGGCGATTGGCCGGCCATGCCCAGGCCCAGTTCAGCGTCTGGCCGATGCCGGTAGGGTCGCTGTTGTCACGGCGTGCCATCAGGTTGCCGGTTGGGCCCCAGGCGCCGGCGAAGATCCAACAGCCGCTGGCCGTGGAACCGTCGTCGCGCAGTTCCGCGAAGCCCGCCAATTGCTCGCCGCCCTTGCGGGTGACCTTGGTCGGGTCTTTGGGGTCAACCAGGTCCACCAGCGCGCTGCCCGAGTATTCCTTGGCCAGTTCTTCCGCGGTGGGATTCTGCGGATTGCCGTAAGGCCAGGACAGGTTGACGATGGGGTCCGGAAACTTGCCGCCTTCATCCTGGTAGAGCTTGCGCAGGCGCGTGAAGATCAGCGCCATGATTTCGATGTCGCTCTTGGCCTCGCCCGGGGGTTCCGCGCCCTTCCAGTGCCATTGCAACCAGCGCCCGGAGTTCACCAGTGCGCCGTCTTCCTCGGCAAAACAGGTCGTGGGCAAGCGGAAGACTTCCGTCTGGATCTTGGTCGGATCCACGTCGTTGGCCTCGCCCGCGTTGCGCCAGAACTCGGAGGTCTCTGTGACCAGCGGGTCCATGATGACCAGGAACTTCAGCTTGGCGAAGCCATCATTCAGCTTGGCCTTGTGCGGCGCCGCGGCCAGGGGGTTGAAGCCCTGCGCGATGTAGCCGTTCATCTTGCCCTGGGACATGAGCTCGTAGACCTGAAGCATGTCGTAGAGCTTGTCCAGCTTGGGCAGATAGTCGAACGCCCAGTTGTTTTCCGCCGTGGCCGCCTTGCCCCACCAGGCCTTCATCAGGCTGACGTGGAACTTGTTGTAGTTCTGCCAGTAGCTGAGCTGGTTAGGACGCAGCGGCTTTTGCGTGCGGGTCTCGATGTACTTGGCGTAGTCCTGTTCGGGCTCGTTGGGCAAGGTCATGTAGCCCGGCAACAGGTTCGACATCAGGCCCAGGTCGGTCAGGCCCTGGATGTTCGAGTGCCCGCGCAGCGCATTCATGCCACCGCCGGCGATGCCGATGTTGCCCAGCAGCAGCTGCACCATCGCGCCGGTACGGATGATCTGCGAACCGATGGAGTGCTGCGTCCAGCCCAGCGCGTACAAGATGGTGGCGGCGCGGTTGGGGCTGGCGGTGGACGCCAGCATCTCGCACACCTTCAGGAACTTGTCGCGGGGCGTGCCGCACACGCGCTCGACCATGTCTTCGGTGTAGCGCGAATAGTGCTTCTTCATCAGCTGATAGACGGTGCGCGGATGCGCAAGCGTCGGGTCCGTCTTGACGAAGCCGTCGTCTCCGCGCTCGTAGTCCCAGCTTGCCTTGTCGTAGCTGCGCTTCTCGGCGTTGTAGCCCGAATACAGGCCCGCCTCGAACGTGAAGTCTTCACGCACGATGAAGGAAAAGTCGGTGTAGTTGCGCACGTACTCGTGCTGGATCTTGTCGTGATCCAACAGGTACTTGATGACGCCACCCAGGAAGATGATGTCGGTGCCGGTGCGTATGGGCGCGTAGAAGTCCGCCACGGATGCCGACCGCGTAAAGCGCGGATCCACGACGATCAGTTTCGCCTTGTTATGGGCTTTTGCTTCCGTGACCCATTTGAACCCGCACGGGTGGGCCTCGGCGGCATTGCCGCCCATGATCAGTACTACGTCCGCGTTCTTGATGTCGACCCAATGGTTCGTCATCGCTCCACGGCCAAACGTCGGGGCAAGACCTGCCACCGTCGGGCCATGTCAGACACGGGCTTGATTATCGAACGCCAGTAACCCCATGCTGCGCACAGTCTTGTGCGTGATGTAGCCCACCTCGTTGCTGCTTGCCGAGGCGGCCAACATGCCGGTGGTCAGCCACCGGTTTACCGTTTTGCCATCCGCGGTCTTCTCGACGAAGTTCGCGTCGCGGTCGGCTTTCATCAACTTGGTGATGCGCGTCAGGGCGTCGTCCCACGACATCCGCACCCATTTGTCCGACCCGGGCGCCCGGTATTCCGGGAATTGCAGGCGGTTGGGGCTGTGGATGAAGTCGATCAGGGCCGCGCCCTTGGGACAGAGCGTGCCACGGTTGACGGGGTGATCGGGGTCGCCTTCGATGTGCATGATGCTGGCGCGCGAGTTCTTGGCGCCATCGCCCAGACCGTACATCAACAAACCACAGGCGACCGAACAGTAGGGACAGGTATTGCGCGTTTCAGTCATGCGCGCAAGTTTGTACTGGCGCACTTCAGCCATGGCTGTGCCGGGAGCCACCCCGAGCAATGCCAGGCTGGAGCCTGCCAGGGTTGCACCTGTCACCTTGAAGAACTGGCGGCGATTCATGTTGACCATGAAGCACTCCTCTCCGGGTGAATGACGAAAGCCTGAGGCTAGTCCGAAGGAAAAACCCCTACAACTTCCAAGGATATTTCAATGAGTATATTCCGAAGCCGTCCTGCCGTGCAGATGTCTTAACCAGGCTTTCTGCCGCGATTTGGCGGCGAAATGGGAGTTGTTCGCAGATTTTGGATGGTCGCCTGGCTGCTACCATTGCCGGCGGTCGTGGACGGACGCGGCCTGTTTCTCCATTTTTTCCGCCTGATTGCTGGAGCGCCGATGCGCCGCTTTGCCCCGCTGGCCCTGTCCCTTGCCGCCCTCCTGATGTGCGTGCCTGCCGCCGCCGCCCCGGCGCGTACCGCCCTGAGCCCTGCCGCGGCGGCCACCGAAGCCGCCCATCAGGCGGCCATGGAAGGCTATCTGTACTTCTACCCCCTGGTCACCATGGACCTGACCCGACGCCAGTTCACGCATCCGTCGCAGGGAGCCCAGGGTGCGGCATCCAACGCCTTTCTACATGGACGCACCCTGCCCCAGCCGGGCGCGGCCACACCCTGGGCCAACCCCGACATGCTGCGCAGTACTGGGTGGCTGGACCTGACCGCTGGCCCCGTGGTGCTGTCCGTGCCCGACACCCACGGCCGCTTGTATACGCTGACCCTGCTGGATATGTGGACGGACGTGTTCGCGACCCTGGGCAAACGCACCACCGGCACGGCCAAGGGCAACACCGTGATCGTGCCGCCAGGCTGGACGGGCACGCTGCCCTCCGGCATGGCCCGCATCGACGCCCCCACGGCCCACGTCTGGGCAAAGGCCCTGATCCAGACGGACAGCCCGGCCGAGTATCCCGTGGTCAACGCCTTGCAGGACGGTTTCACGCTGACGCCGCTGTCGCAATGGAATCTGCCTGCGCAATCGCAGCGCGTGAAGTCCGACCCGAACCTGGACCTGAAAATCCCCGTCCGCGAACAGGTCGAATCCATGCCGACCGACGCCTTTTTCACCTACGCCGCCGAACTGCTGCGCAAGCATCCGCCCCACGCGACCGACCAGCCCGTGCTGGCCAAGTTGCGCCGCGTGGGCCTGATCCCCGGCCGAACGTTCGACTTCGACAAACTGGACCATCCCGTCAAACAAGGGCTGCGTCGTGGCCTGCGCGCCGCGCGCGAGCGCATGGAAGCCGCGGCGGGCGGCACCCTGCGCAATTGGCATGGCTGGCAGCAGGAAACGGGGAGCATTGGCGTCTACGGCAATTCCTATCTGCGCCGCGCCCTGGCTGCCCAGGCCCAGCCGGGCGCGGGCCTGCCCGAGGATCTGACGGTGCTGCTGCTGGCGGCCGATGGCCAGGGCGCCCCCATCGATGGCACGCAGCGTTACGTGCTGCGTTTTGAAAGCGGCCAGTTGCCTCCCGCCGAGGCCTTGTGGTCGCTGGCGGCCTACGACGGCCAAGGCATGCCGACGGTCAATCCGTTGAACCGCCATGCCCTGGGCGACCGCGCGCCCTTGCGCTACAACGCCGACGGCTCCCTGGACGTGCATGTCAGCCACGCGGCCCCGGCGGCCGAGGATCAAGCCAACTGGCTGCCTGTGCCCGCCATGGGGCCGGTGACGCTGTTGCTGCGCGCGTACGAGCCCGGGCCGGCCTTGCTGGACGGCTTGTGGACGCCGCCCGTGTTGGTGCGTGACGAACCAGAGGCCGCCAAGGAAACGGCGCAAGCCGTGGAGGCATCGGAAGCGGCCACGCCGCCAGCGGATGCCGGCGCCACGCCTGCGAAGAAACCCTAGCCGCCGCGCAAATGACAGCGCCATGACGGGCGCCTGCCGCTACCATAGGCGTTTTATTCACGAATGAACGCCCTCCATGGACGACGCCTTTAGCCACCAATTGTCGATGACCATCCTGATGACGCCAGACATGGCGAATTTTTCAGGAAACGTACACGGCGGAACCATCCTGAAATACCTGGATCAGGTGGCCTACGCCTGTGCCAGCCGGTACGCCGGCCAATATGTGGTGACCCTGTCCGTGGACCAGGTCGTGTTCCGTGAACCCATCCACGTGGGTGAACTGGTGACCTTCCTTGCCGCCGTGAACTTCACGGGCCGCACCTCGATGGAGATCGGCATCAAGGTCGTCACCGAGGACATCCGCAAGAAGCTGGTGCGCCACACCAACAGCTGCTATTTCACGATGGTGGCGGTGGACGACCAGGGCGCATCAACCGCCGTGCCGCCGCTGGCCCCTCGTAACCTGGAAGAAAAACAACGCTTCGAGGCCGCGCGCCTGCGCCGCGAGCTGCGCCAGGAAATGGAACGCCGCCACGACGAGATCAAGCGCGAAACCACGCACGACGCGCCGCCCTCCGCCTAAGCGTCAGTCAGGCCAAAAAAAACCGGGCGCAAGCCCGGTTTTTCATGCGCGATCCTCAATCCGTGAAGGGGCTCAAGCGCGTTCGGCAGCGCCCGGCGGCGCGGGTGGCGCGGAGACCGGGTCGCGGTCACGGCCCACCATGCGCTTGATGCCCAGCCATTGCTGCGACCAGAACCCCCGGCCGTAGTCGCGCCCGCCCAATTCCGCCTGCTGGTCGTGGATGCCCGTGGGCCCGTAGCCCACGCCGAAGCGGGCGGTGCGGAACAGCACGTCCCAGATCGGGAACAACGCGGCAAAGTTGTAGCCGCCCACCGGCCCCGGCGACGAGGCGTCGTAGGCGATGGAATGGTGATGACGGTGAAAGCGGGGGCTGACCAGCAAGCGTTCGCCCAATGCGCCGAAATGCAGGCGCAGGTTGGCGTGTGAAAAACTCTGCGCCAACTGGGTGATGGCCACGATCACCACGAACTGTGCCGGCGGCACCCCCACCAGTTGCGACACGAACACCACCAGCACGTCACGCAGCATGTCGTCCAGCAAGTGGTTGCGGTCGTCGCTCCAGATGGTCATCTGCCGCTGGCTGTGATGCACCGCGTGCAGCGCCCAGAGCCAGCCAAAACGATGTTGGGCACGGTGGTAGAAATAGTCCACCGCGTCGAACAGCAGCAGGTAGATGATCAGGCTGACCCACGCCTTGTCCGTCACGCCGGGCCAGTACTGGTCCAGCTGGAACGGTGCGAAACCCCAGATATGCAGTTGCCCGAAGACGCTGTCCCAGAACGGGTCGATCGTGAAGAACAGCGCCAGCCGGAAAACACCCAGGCGGTGGATCAACGTGTACAGCACGTCAATGCCGATCTGACGGCGGTCGGTGACGGCTTCAACGGGCCGCAGGCGCTGCAAGGGGCCAAACACCAGCACCAGCACGACGATCTGCACCAGGCCCACCAGCAGCCACATCGTGGCGTCGTAGCCGTCTTCGATGAAGTTGCTCATGCCCAGGTGAAACAGCGCGGGCTGAATCAGGGTCTCGAAGAGCCATTGCTGGCACTCCCCGAACAATTGACTAAGCGTATCCATGATCAATGATGCGTAGCGATCCACTCGCGGTAGGCGGGATGCGTATTCAAGGTAGCAAAACAATAGCCCTTCTGCTGCAAGCCCACAATCAAGGGCTCCAGCACGGCGGGCGCCCAGGGGTCCTGGCGCGACCAGATGCCCAGGTGGGCCAGCAGGATGTCGCCGGGCTTGATGGTGCGCAGCGCCTGATCCAGCAGGCGGGCATTGGGGAATTTGTCGCTGGGCAGTTCATCGCCCAGGAAACCGGCAGGCGCCCAGCCCACATGCTCGAATCCGCAGGCCTTGGCCGCTTTCAACAGGGCCGGAGAGGTCTTGCCGCCTGGGGCGCGGTACAGCGGCAGCATGTTCTGACCCGTCATCTGGTGAAAACGAGTGGCGGAACGCTTGATCTCGGCGCAGTACTGCTCGGCCGTCCATTGAGCGGTCTTGCCCGTGTCGGGTCCCGCGCTGGGCTTCACGCGGAACTTGCCGCCGGGCAGGTCGCCCTGCCAATAAACGTGGTCGTAGGTATGCGAGCCGAAGGCATGGCCTTCCGCTGCCCGCGCCTTCCACCAGGGCGCCCACACGTCGTCCAGGCTGGAACCCTCGGTCTTCGTGCGCTCGTTGGCCAGGAAGAACGTGACGTTGACGTGGTGGCGGGCCAGCACGTCGGCAATCAGCGGCGCCACACCCATGTGGCCCGTGTCGAAAGTCAGGTAGACAGGCTTGTCGCACGTTGTCGGTGCGGCGGCATGCGCCATCGGAACAGCGCATGCCAGGACGGCGGCAAGCAGGCTTTTGACCGCCGGCAGGATGCCCGCTTTACCGCGTTGGCGCATGGTTCAGCGTCCAGACGCCGTGGGGAGACTTGCCCACCGTCACCTGATTGACGACCTTCTTCTGCTCCAGGTCCACCACCGTCAGCTTGCGCGCCCAGCGCGACGTGACCAGCAGCGTCTTGCCATCGGCCAGGACGTCCATGCAGTCTGGGCCGCCCGGCACCGGGAAGGTGTCGGTGACCGACAGCGTCAGCATGTCGATGCGGCTGATGGAATTGGCGGTGCGATTGCTGACGAACAGGTGATGCTTGTCGCCCTGCGCGCGGAATGCATGCGCGCCGGCGGCGGTCGGGATGCGCTTGATCAGCTTGGCAGGGCCGTTGCTGACGTCATAGGCTTCCACGAACGAGTCACCGGTCAGCGCCACCAGCAGCGTTTTCTGGTCGGGCGTCAGGAACACGTCGGCCGGCGTCTTGCCAACGGACACCGTCCATTTGGGCGTCTGCGTGGCCAGGTCGATGGCGATCAGTTGATCGCTATCCTGCAAAGTCACGTAGGCGGTCGTGCTTTTCTTGTCGATCATGATGTGGCTGGGCGTCTTGCCGGCCGGGATGCGCTTGACCAGCTTCAGGTCAAACCCCTTTTCCAGCGGCTTCCAGGCATAGATGTCGATGTGGTCCAGGCGGTTGGCCGCCGTGACGAACCACTTCATGTCCGGCGAGAACTGCAACTGATAGGGATCGACGATGCCGGTCAGCGTGCGCTGGACTTCGCCGGTCTTGGGATCCATCAGCGTGATGGAATCGCCCGTGGCGTTGGCCACCATCAGCGACTTCTCGTCCGGGGTCAGATACAGGTGGTGCGGTTCCTTGCCGGTGGGCACGCGGCGCAGTTCCTTGTAGGAAACCGGATCGACGATGCTGACATTGGCGTCCAGGGAGTTCAGGACAAAGATCGGGGCGGATACCGCCGCTGCGCTAAGCGCCATCCCCACGCCGGCCAGGGCGTAGCGGACAAAATGCAAGGGATTCAATTTCAAGATCCGGCAAAAGGGGATCGGACAACGATCCCAGTGCTCGCCATTTTAGGCATAGCCGCCTTTCAAAAGAGCAACAGGCAGGGGTTTGGCGACAAACGCACACGCCTGTTGCGACCCCGCAACAACCCCCTCCCGCCAACCCGCCGAAAACATCAAAAACTCATTTAGCGCCAACGGGTTGCGCGTCGGCGTCAATCCAGGCTCCAGAGGCGATATCGCGTTCCCGCAGGTTCGCCGCGCGGGCGGCGGACGATGGCCCCAGATCCGATTCCAGCACCCCGCCCTGCGGCCCGATGACAAAGGTGCCGATGCCCGTCTGCCCATACTGCGCCGGCCACGCCACGATACGGTAGGCCGTGCCTTGCGCCCCCGGCAGCACCTTGTAGCGGTAGCCAAAATAGGCATCGCTTGCCGGCACTTCCGGCCCCATCGCCAGCGCATCCGGCCCGAAGGCCTGCGGTGGCGAACCGGGCACTTCCGGCCAGTACAGCCCGTCCATGGCGCCGGGCCGGCTGACCAGGCGGCTCGCGTAGCGGCCCTGGCCCACGCCCTGTTGATAACGTGTCTGCGCCGCTTGCAATTGTTGCAGCGTTTCGATGGCCGCCAGCTCGTTGCGTCCGATCGCGCGGCGCCGGATCTCGGCCTTGCCCGCCGCCGGATCAAACCGCCATCCCTGCCCGACGCGCACGATGGGCACCGGCATGGTCCAACCGGAGTCGCCGACGGCCAGCCATGCCCGCCCATCCTCGGCGATGACCTCGTGCTTTTTCGCCCAGGCCTCAAGGAAGCGGTAGATATCGTCCTGCGCCACGCCGCCCGGCACAATCTGCCTATGGTTGGGGCCCAGCACCTTCGCCATGGCATCAAGGTCACTGGTGGCCAGCGCATTGCTGAATGCATCGGCCGCGGCCTGCGGGGTGGGGTACAGACTTTGCGCCGCCGCAGGCGCCACAAAGCCGATCGAGAGCAACGTCGCGGCACCCAGCGCACGTGCACGAACCCAGGCATTCTTCATGAAAATTCCCTTGTCCATGGTGCTTATCTCCGACCGCCGACATGGCCGCCACCGCCGCGCCCACCGCCACCGCCATGCCCACCTCCACCACGCTGAACGCCACCACCGCCGCCTCGGCTCATTTCGCCTCGTTGGCTTTGCTGGCGCATGCGGTCGCCGTTGCCGGCATCGCGCAGCGCGCTGTTGCTATTGGAGGCCCGAGCCCGGTCACGGGCCGCGGATTCGTCGGAATGCTGGCGTTGCGCCGCCGCCTGACGATCATGGGTCGATGCCCCCGAGGCGCGCGGGGTCTGGGCGCCCTGGCCCTGGCCCCGGTCTCGAGCGCCTTGCCCGCCACCGCCGGCCTGTCCCTGACCGCGGCCGGCAGCGCCCTCGCCACCTCGGCCCGCGGCACCTTGCCCGCGTCCGGCGCCGGGTTCCCCATGACCCGCAATCGGCTGGCCGGTGCGTCCCTGGAAGGATTGCGCCGCGCGGTCCCGAGCCTGATCGCGGGAATTCGCCGCAGGCGCCGCGCCAGCCGCCCTTCCGCCCTGGCCCTGCCCGGCCCGCTGCCCAGCCTGGCGGTTCTGCAAACCGGCCTGGCGCTGACCGTCGTAGCGCTGCCGATTGGCCTGGTCGGCATAAGGCGTGTTGCCACGATTGGCGGGGTTATGCTGCCACGCCACATTTTTGTTGTTGTTATTGATCCGGTTATTGACGTTGACGTTGTTGTACCGATTGACGTCGATGTCCACGTCGTTGTGTCCCCAATTGAAACCGCCCCACATCGAATCCACGGCGGCGACACCCAGGCCGAAGCCAATGCCCGCCACCAGCGACGTCGCGAATACCGAACCTGCCGGCGGCGGATAGTAATAAGGGGGATATGAGGGATAGGCCCACGCGCCGTAGACCACGCTTGGGTTGTAGCTGGGCACATAGACCACTTGCGGATCGGCAGGCTCGATCACCACCACCGTCTTGTTGTCGGTGGTGCTGGACGTCACCTTCTGCTGCGGCGTGCTCTTGAGGTTGCCCGCCTTTTCCGCCTGCACCCGCAAGCGCTGCACGGAATCCATCACCCCATCCGGCTGCGCAAGGAAAGCATTGCCGACGGATTTCACCCAGTCGGGTTGACGGCCCATCAGGTCCATGACGGAGGGGAACGCCACCAGCGACTTGACGCTGGGGTCCCAGGTTTCGGCTTCGACGGCCTTGACGGCCTGGTCGCCGGATAACGACGTGTGCTCGGCCGACCATTTGGCGGCAGCGGCAACGTCGTCCGGGTACGTCGCCCCCATGAGTATCTGCGACAGCAGCGAATCCGGGTATAGCGCCACTGGCGCCATCAGTTGATCCAGCTGTCCGTTGTCCAGCTTGGTCTGCGCCACGGCGGGCAGGCAAACCGCCAACCCCAGACACAGCCAGCCGATAAACCATCCTTGCAGTCGACGCATGAACCGTTCTCCGTGAAGCAAAGCATGAAGCTACAAGCCAGGAGGAAACCGCCGGATATCGCGTTGACAATATATGCCTAACGCCGGCGCAAGGATAGTACCGGCGTTGCCCTATTTGCGGTCACAGTTTGGCGACGGACACCTCGGTTGCCTTCACGAAGGCCAATACCTCGGTGCCCACCTGCAAATCCAGTTCCTTGACGGAACGGGTGGTGATCACCGAGGTAACGATGCCCGCGGGCGTGTCCACGTCCACCTCGGACACCACCGGTCCCAGAATGATTTCCTTGATCTTGCCGCGGAACTGGTTGCGGGCGTTGATGGATTGAATGCTCATGGTCTTGCTCCTGAAGGGAAAAGGCGGCGCCATCGTGGCGCCATTGCGTGAATGTCAGGCCGCGCGGCGCTACACCGCCAGCCGTAAATGCCGGATCTGGATCACCGGCGCCCGCGGCCGTTCCGCGTCCGGCGGGTCGGGTTCTTTCAAGACCGCGCGCAACACGCGCGCCGCCAAGGCGGCAAAAGCCGGCGAGCCGGGCGCGCGGGGCCGCGCCAGTTCCACGCGCTCATCGAACACCGCCGTCCCGCCCTCGATGACCACGATGCGGTCTGCCAGCGCCACGGCTTCGTGGACATCCTGGGTGGCCAGCAAAGCCGTGAATCCGTCGCGCCGCCAGGCCTGTTCGAGAGAGGCCTGCGCCTGGATGCGCGTGAGCGCATCCAGGCCGCCTGACGGCTCATCCAGCAGCAGCAACCCTGGCCGCCGCGCAAGCGCGCGCGCCAACGCCGCGCGCTGCCGCTGGGCAGCCGTCAATTGCGCGGGCCAATCGTTGCCATGCCCGCCCAGCCCAACCTGCCGCAATGCCTCGCTGGCCCGGGCGCGGGCCAATGCGGTATCCGGCAGACCCAGCGCCACGTTCTGCCCTACGCGCTTCCACGGCAACAACCGGGCATCGGGAAACAACAGCCGCACGCGATCGTCAGACGCCCATTGGGGAAAGTTGTCGAACAGCACCGGCGAACGCGCCGGCAGACCGCCTTGCTCGCCGCTGGGCCGCTCCAGGCCGGCCAGAATCCGCAACAGCGTGCTCTTGCCCACGCCGCTTGGCCCCACGACGGCCACGAATTCGCCTGCGGCGATGTCCAGATCAAATGCCTTGAATACGCGGTGCGCGCCATAGCGCTTGCCCAGATTTCGCACGGTGACGCGCAGCGGTCGCCAGCCATCCTGGCCTTCCGGGTCCGACCCATCGTCACGTGGCGTGCGGCCTGGCCCCTCCAGGTGTTGCAACAGCTCGAACTCGTTCGGATGGACAAACATGGCCGCGCGCTCCCGCCGGACGTCCCTAGCGGGCCGCTTCCAGCTTCTGCTGATAATCGGTCTTCACAAACCCGGCGAACGACTTCTCGGTCACCTCCAGGAATTCCCGCGACGCATAGGCCGCCGCGATGTCCTTCACGTAGGGCTTGTCGATGTCGGCCGTACGCACGGCCACCAGGTTCTGATAGGTCGGCGTCGTCTTCTCCAGCGCCAGCGCCGCCGTCAGCTTCAGGCCGGAGGCCAGCGCGAAATTGCCGTTCACGAACGAGTAGTCGGTATCGTCCAGTGAACGCGGCAGTTGCGCCGCCTCCAGCGGAATCAACTTGATCTTCTTCACATTGACGGCCACGTCCTTCTCGGACGCCTGCAAGGGGTCATAACCTTCGCGCAGCGTCACCCAGCCCAGCTCCTGCAACACCACCAGCGCACGCGCCTGATTGGTCGGATCATTGGGAACCGCCACGCTGACACCGTCCGGCGCGGCATCCACGCTCTTGTACTTCTTGCTGTAGATGGCGATCGGCGCCGTGGGCACCTTCACCAGTTCCGACAATTCCAGCTTGTTCTTGGCCGCGAAGTTTTTCAGATAGACCACATGCTGGAAGGCGTTGGCGTCCAACGCCCCTTGCGCCAGCGCGAAGTTCGGCTGGATGTAGTCGTTGAATTCCACGATCTTGACCGTATAGCCCTGCTTTTCAAGAATGGGCTTGATGCCCAGCTTGATCTGGTCGCTGTAGGGGCCGGCGGTGGCGCCGAATACGATTTCTTTCTTGGCCGGGTCCGCGGCCTGCGCGGCGCCAGCGACGGTCAGCGCGGCCAATGCCGCGATCAAGGTAAGGCGGGGAAATGACATGGGAGCCCTCATGGATTCAACGCTTGTCGATGCGGCGCGCGACGGTATTGCCGGCAACCTGGATGATCTGCACCAGAATGACGAGCAGCGCCACGGTCAGCACCATCACGTCGGTCTGGAAGCGGTAGTAGCCATAGCGGATGGCCAGGTCGCCGACGCCGCCGCCTCCCACCACGCCGGCCACCGCCGAGTACGAAAGAAAACTCACCGCCAGCACCGTCAGCGCCAGCACCAGTCCCGAACGCGCCTCCACCAGCAGCACGCGCCGCACAATCTGCAATTCAGACGCGCCGGCGGCGTGCGCGGCTTCGATGACGCCACGCGGCACGTCGCGCAGGCACTGCTCGACCAGCCGGGCAAAGTAGGGAATCGCCGCGAACGACAGCGGCACGGCGGCTGCCACCGGCCCGATGGACGTGCCCGCGATCACCCGCGTGAACGGCACCAGCGCCACCAGCAGGATGATGAAAGGAAACGAACGCACGGTATTCACCGTCCAGCTCAGCAAGCGATGCAGGATGGGGCGGTCCAGCGACTGCCCCGGCCCGGTCAGGAACACCAGCACCCCCAGGGGGCCGCCCAGCAGGATGGACGCCGCCAGCGCAATCGCCAGCATCAGAAAGGTCTGGCCGACCGCCACGCCCAGCTCGGGCAGCAACTGCACAAAGGTATCCAGCATCATGCGACCTCTTCGTAGGGATGGGTGGCTTCACGGATAAGCTCGCGCCCCAAAGCGGAAGACAGATGCACGTTGGCGCCCGAGATCTCGGCCTGCTCCAGCACCTGTCCGTTTTCCATGACGGCCACGTGGCGGCACAAGGCTCGCACCACAGCCAACTCGTGCGTGACGATCACGATGGTCACGCCCAAGCGCTTGTTGATGTCGCGCAGCACGGCCAACACCGATCGCGTGGTCTCGGGGTCCAGCGCGGAAGTGGGCTCGTCACACAGCAGCACGGCAGGTTCGCTGGCCAACGCGCGCGCGATCGCCACGCGCTGCTTCTGCCCGCCCGATAGTTGCGCGGGATGGCTGGCGGTTTTGTCGGTCAGGCCGACGATCTCCAGGCAATCCCGCACACGCTCGGCGATTTGCTCACGGGTCCGTCCGCCATGCACCCGCAGCGGGAACGCCACGTTCTCGAACACGGTCTCGTTCTGCAATAGATTGAACTGTTGGAAGATCATGCCGATGTGCTGCCGCGCGGCGCGCAATTCGCGTTTGGACAAGCCCGTCAGCTCCGTGCCCGCCACATGGACCGCGCCCGCATCCGGGCGTTCCAGCAGGTTGATCAAGCGCAGCAGCGTGGACTTGCCCGCGCCGCTCTTGCCGATGATGCCGAAGGTGTCGCCGGCGCGGATCGACAGGGACACGTCGCGCACGGCATCGAAGCGGCCGGCGCGCGTGGCGTAGGACTTGCTCACGGCGTCCAGGCGGATCACCGTCTGCGGCACGGCGGAAAGGGGGGAAATCTGGCTCATCGCGGGGTTCCGGTCAGGATCGGGCGCATCAGGAATACGCGGTGGGTTCGGGAATCTGATCCAGCAGCGCATAGCGCCCCAGATCGCGCACCTTGTAGGCCACGGGGTCATGCAAGGTATGCACGCGGGCGTTGCGCCAAAAGCGATCAAAGCCGTGGCGCGCGGCGGTGGAACTGGCGCCCGTCACCTCGAACAGATCGGATCCCACCTCCAGAGCGGCGCGATGGGCCAGCACTTTGGCCTGCGCGCCCGCCACCGCCACCTGTCCACGTTCCTCCGCGGTCACGGACGGCCCTCGTCCCAACGCCTCGTCCAGCGCGTGGCCCGCCTGGTCAGCCAGCGCCTGGGCCGCTTGCACGCGCAGCCAGAATTCACCGAAGCGTTCCTGCACATAAGGATCGTCGGCATGACGCTGCACGCCAGAGGCGAACCACGGCCGCGCGTCCTCGCGCACGTAGCGGCGAGCCTCCTGGAACGCGCCCCGCGCTATGCCCAGGTACAGATTGGTCATGATCAATTGCGCAATCTGCGAACGCAGCGTGGCGCGCGCGGTGGGCGCCGTGCCCGGCGCCTGAAGCACCTGAATCGCTTCCAACCTGACATGATCAAAGCGCACCGTGCCGCTGTCGGTCTGACGCTGGCCGAACGCATCCCAATCCGGATTGACGGTGATGCCATCGGCACGGGTCGGCAGCGCCGCGATCAGCGCCGTGTCGGACGCCTTGTGCCATGCCGAAAACGTCAACAGATCGGACCCGACCGAGCCTGAACTGAAGCTCTTGACGCCATCGATGCGATAGCCGTCCAGTTCCGCGCGGGCGACGACCCGGCGGTCCAACGGGTTCAGCGCATTGCCCCAGAACAAATTGCGCTCGACCGTGGGCCGCAGAAAGTACGCATGCTGCTCGGGCGTGCCGTAGAGCAGCACGCCCGCGATTTGCAGATGGTGGAATCCGAACACGTGCGCCAGGGCGCTGTCGGCCTGGGCCAATTCGCGCACCGCGTGCAATACGGTCGACCAGCTGGCGCCCGTGCCGCCGTGGGCAGTGGGCACCGACAGGCGCAGCAGGCCGCTTGCGCGGATCAGCTCGCGCTCTTGAACGGCGTGCCCGCCCTGGCGGTCGCGTTCGACCGCGGTGGCGGCCAATTGCGTCGCCAGGGTCTCGACGGCTCGCGCCGTGTCCGCGCCACGAGAAGGCGCGGCGCCGGCGGGTTCCGTGTTCCTGGCGTCTCGTGCATCTTGAAGGGATTGAATCTTGGCCATGGTTGAATTCCTAATAAGCGCCGGCAGGGCGCGAAGCGGCGTCCCAGCGCAAGGCGCGGCGCGTCAACGCGCGGATCAGCGCGTCCGTGGCGCTGGCCAGCAGCGCAACCAGCAGAACGCCGAAGAAGATCGAAGCGGCCGGCGGCAAACCGTTGTCTGGCTGTCGCGCCAGATGGCCGATGCCGGAGGGAGCTGCCACGGTCTCGACGACCAGCAGCAAGACCCAAAGCAGCGCAACCGCCGTCCGTGTGCCCGACAGCACGGCGGGCAAGGCGCCGGGCAGGATCACGTCGCGCCAGAGCGGCCCGCCCGTCAGGCCGACCGAGCGGCCCATTTCGATCAGCTTCGGATCCACGGCGCGCACGCCTTGACGTGCGGCTTGATAAACGGGAAAGAACACCGCAGCCGACAACAGGGCCAGCCTGCCGTCTTCCTGAATGTCCGGCCCCAGCAACAGGAAGGCAATAAGCGCCAGCACCGCCACGCCACGCAACATGCGGACGCCCGCATCCAGTACCGGCCCCGCGCTGCGTGACAGGCCGAAGGCGAATCCCGATGCCAAGCCCAGACTCGCGCCCAGCACCAGCGCCACGGCTGCGCGCCACAAACTGACTTGAAGCTGCGGCCACAACTCGCCCGACCCGGCCGATGCAGCGGCTGCCGACCACACCGCGGATGGGGCGGGCAACCACGTTGCGTTCAGCCACCCGGACGCCGATGCCAATTGCCAAAGCGCCAGCAGCGCCACGGGCGTCAGCCAGGACGAAAGCAACAGGCGCACCACGCCGCGGCGGCCGGAGAGGCTGGCGGAGGTCATCAGCTTGCCGATTCCTTGGGCACCAGTTCGGTCGCCATGACTTCGCCGAACGGTCCCGTCAATACCGTGTTGCCGACTTTCCGCTGAACCTTCCCGGGCAGCAGCGGAAACACCAATTCCGCAAACCGATAGGATTCTTCCAGATGCGGATATCCGGAAAAGATGAAAGTGTCGATGCCCAGTTCGGCGTACTCCTGGATGCGGGCGGCGACCGTCTGCGGATCGCCGACCAGCGCCGTGCCCGCGCCGCCGCGCACCAGGCCGACCCCCGCCCACAGGTTAGGCGAGATTTCCAGGTGCGAGCGGCCGCCCTGGTCATCGCTGAGCTTGCCGCCATGCAGCGCGGCCATGCGGCGCTGGCCTTCAGAGTCCATCTTTGAAAAGGCCGCCTGCGCGGCGCGGACGGAGTCTTCGCTAAGGTGGCTGATGAGTTCGTCAGCGGCCGCCCAAGCGGCCGCCTCGGTTTCGCGCACGATGACGTGCAGGCGGATGCCGAAACGCACGGTGCGGCCGTGCCTTGCCGCGCGCTCGCGCACATCCGCGATCTTCCTGGCCACGGCCTCGGGCGGCTCGCCCCACGTCAGGTACACGTCCAGCTGTTCGGCCGCCAGCTCATGCGCCGCCTCCGAGGAGCCTCCGAAATACAAGGGCGGATACGGCTTCTGCACGGGCGGATAGATCACCTTCCCGCCTTTGGACACCAGTTGTTCGCCATCAAAGCTGTAGCCCTCGGCATCGTGGCTGCTTTCCAGGATGCCGCGCCAGATTTTCAGGTAGTCGGCGGTAATCGCGTAGCGTTCGTCGTGGCTGACGAAGACGCCATCGCCTTCCAATTCGCCCGGGTCGCCGCCCGTCACCACATTGACCAGCAAGCGGCCTTCGGACAGGCGGTCGAACGTGGCGGCCATGCGCGCCGAGAACTGCGGAGAACTGACGCCGGGACGGATCGCCACCAGGAATTTCAGATTGCGGGTGGCCCCGATCAGGCTGGAGGCCACCACCCATGCGTCCTCGCAAGACCGGCCGGTCGGCAGCAGCACGCCGTCATAGCCCAGCGTGTCGGCGGCCACGGCCACCTGGCGGAAATAATCGTAGCTGGCGGCGCGTGCGCCTTGGCTAGTGCCCAGATAGCGAGAATCGCCATGCGTGGGGATGAACCAGAAAACATCCATTGCGGAAACTCCGGGTCAGACGCTGAAGCCGCCCGCTAGCGCGAGGCGACCCAGGTCATAGGCTTCATGGGCAACGACGCCGCGTGGCAGCACCTGTTCGGCCAGCCGGTCGACAGAGTCCTCCAGCCGTACGCGCACGTCATCGTCGATATGGATGCGGCCATCGTCTTCCACGCGCACCTGTTTGTCGGTGGCGTAGACGCCGGCCAGGATGTGCCGCGCACCCAAGGCGGACAGGACCGGCTTCAGGCCGTATTCCAGCGCCAGAAGATGCGCGGGGCTGCCACCCGTGGCAATGGGCAGCACCACCTTGCCTGCCAGCGCCTTTTCATCCAGCAAATCCAGCACGGCCTTCAGGCCGCCGGAAAACGATGCCTTGTAGACCGGCGTTGAAATCAGCACCGCGTCGGCGGTCGACACGCGCGCCCGCAACGCGCCCGCGGCGGCGCCAGCATAGTGCCCTTCGATCAATTCTTCGGCGGGAATGTCCCGCAGGCCCAGTTCGACCACGCCCAGGCCACGGGAACGCAGCAGGTGCGCCGCATGGCGCAGCAAAGCGGAAGAACGGGAACGTTGCGACGGGCTGCCCGCCAACGTGATGATGCTCATGATGGTTCGCCAGTGTCGCGCGTTAGAAAGCGGGAATGAGGGAACCCTTGAATTCCTTCTCGATGTAGGCGCGTACCTCGGGGGACTGGTACGCGGACACCAGCTTTTTTACCCAGGGCTGGTCGCGGTCTTTCGTGCGCACGGCAATCACGTTGGCATAGGGGCCGTCGGCCGCCTCGCGTCCGATCGCGTCGCGCGCCGGCACCAGGCCTGCCTGCTCGGCGTAATCGTTATTGATGGAGGCTGCCGTCAGGTCGTCCAGCGACCGGGGCAGCTGGGCGGCGTCCAGCGCCACCAACTTGATCTTGCGCGGGTTGGACACCACATCCAGCGGCGTTGCAGTGTTCTTCTGCTCGGCTTCCGGCTTCAAGGTAATGATCTTGTAGGCCGCCAGCAGACGCAGCGCGCGATTGCCGTTGGAGGGATCGTTCTGAATGCCGACCGACGCGCCTTCGGGCAGATCGTTCAGCGATTTGATCTTGCGGGAATAGAAGCCCAGCGGGGCCGTGATGGTCAGGCCGACGGGAACGATATCGAAGCCACGCGCCTTGATCTGGTTTTCCAGGAACGGCTTGTGCTGAAAAGCGTTGGCGTCAAGATCGCCCGCGTTGAGCGCGGCGTTGGGCAGTTGATAGTCGTTGAATTTGACGAGCTTGATGGTCAGGCCGTCGCGAGCGGCAACTTGCTGGACCACATCGAAGATCTTCTCGGCGGTGCCGACCGAGATGCCCACCGTGATCGTGGATTTCTCTGCGGCCCCGGCGGGTGATGCAAAGGCGACACCAAGCACGGTGGCGGCGGTAAACAGGCGGAGCAGCGATGACATTGTCTTGTTCCAGGGATTGGAAAGAATGGAACGATTCTGTCATCGCACCGCAGCGGCGAAAAATACTTAGTCGGTATGAAGATATGTCGCGGATGTTGCGCTATCGCGCGGTAACTGCGATTTGGAAATATGGCGTTATTGCGTGCGGTTGTTAAGGGCGGATGTTTCGGCGAACTTGCAGGAATGACCTGCCATCGTAGGATGGGTGTAGTGCGCTCGGTTGCTCCCGCGCAAGCCAATGCCTGCCGCACGCAACCCATCGGGCAAGGATGCTGTCGTGGCAGGAGTAGCCAGGCGTTCACCGTTGCTTGATGGGTTGCGCGCGATGGGCATTCGGGTTCTTGCTTGAGGCGTCTCGCGCTACACCCATCCTACGGTCTGTTTCGTGCCTTTTCGTCCTACGTGTTCCGGCGGCAGCTCGGCCCTGCCCGCGCCGAACAGCTTCTCTCGCAGCGGTCCTTCCGCATACGCGGTCTTGTAGGAGCCGCGGCTTTGCAGCTCGGGCACCACCAGATCGATGAAATCGCCATAGCATTCGGGCGTCACGGTGCGGGCCAGATTGAAGCCGTCGATATCCGTCTCGGCCACCCAGGATTCCAGCTCATCGGCCACCTGCGCGGCGCTGCCCACCAGTGCCGGGTATCTGCCGCCCAGCGCCATGTCGGCCAGCAGGTCTGTCACCGTCCGATCCGTCCGGGAAACCGTCAGATGCTTCACCGCCGACTCGATTGCGTTGTTCTTGACGTAGCGGATCGGTTCGTCCGCCCCATAGCGTGAAAAATCGATTCCCGTCGAACTGGCATAGTGCGCCAGGCCGGCTTCCGCATTCGCGTAGCGCAGGTACTCGGCATGCTTGGCGCGGGCGTCCGCCTCCGTCCTGCCCACCACGGCCGTCACGCCCATGAAGAACTTGATTTCGCGCGGATCCCGGCCTTCTCGGGCGACCGCCGCGCGCACCTCAGCCACCAGCTTGCGCAAGCCTTCCTTCGTCTGGCTCGACACGAACACGCATTCGGCATGGCGCGCGGCAAACGCCTGGCCACGTCCCGATGAACCTGCCTGATAGAGCACCGGCGTGCGCTGCGGCGACGGTTCCGACAAGTGAAAGCCCTGCACCTTGTAATACTTGCCCTGGTGGTCCACCCGGCGCACGGCCGCGGGGTCCGCATAGACGCGCGCCGGCTTGTCGGCCTTCACGGCGTTGCGATCCCAGCTGTCTTCCCAGAGCTTGTAGGTCACTTCAAGGAATTCATCGGCGCGGTCGTAGCGTTCGTCGTGCGCAATCTGCTCGGACAGGCCCATCGCGCGCGCGGCGCTTTCCAGATAGCCCGTGACGACGTTCCACCCCATCCTGCCTTGAGTCAGATGGTCAAGGGTCGAGAAGCGGCGTGCCAGCAGGTACGGCGCTTCATAGGTGAGATTCACCGTGACGCCAAACCCCAGATTCCGCGTGACCGCCGCCATGGCGGAAATGGTCAACAGCGGGTCGTTCACCGGAAGTTGAATCGATTCACGCAACGTCAAGTCGGCCGAGTCCTGGTAGACGTCATACACGCCCACGATGTCAGCCAGGAACAGCCCGTCAAACAGGCCGCGCTCAAGCAACTTCGCCAGATCGGTCCAGTAATCCAGGGTCTTGTACTGGGTCGATGTGTCCCGCGGATGCGTCCACAGGCCGTGATTGATGTGTCCCACGCAGTTCATGTTGAATGCGTTCAGGAGGATTTGCTTCTTCGCCATGATGTGCGGTTCCGTCAAGATCAGGTCGTGCCAACGCGGCCAGGCGCGATGTCGTTCAAGTAGTAGTTGCCGACGGCGTGCCGCTTCCAGCGCACCGGATCATGCAGCGTGTGCGTGCGCGCGTTGCGCCAGTGCCGGTCCAGGTTCAGGTGGTCCAACGTGGATTGCGCGCCGGCCAGTTCAAACAGCTTGGTGCCCGCGGCAAGCGAGGCCTCCGTTGTCAGCGCACGGGCTTCCGCCACGGCGATGGCGGCGGCCGCCACCGTGGCGGGCGTGCTGCTGGCGGTAGCCACGTCAAGCACCCGCCCGGCTCGCGCGACCAGCGCGCGGGCCGCGTCCAGGCGGATGGACAGACGGCCGAACTCGCTGATGGTCAGCGGATCGTCCGCGGCTCGTTCGACGTTGGCGTCGATCCATGGCCGCGAGCGCTCGCGCACGAACGTCACGGCGTCCGCCAAGGCGGCCTGGCCGATCCCCAGATCGATGGCCGCGTGAATGATCTGGGCCAGCGGCTTGATCGTATTGGGCGGCCCGGCAGGGTCCGCCAACAGCAACACGTCCTCGGCTGGCACCGCCACATCCTTGAAATGCACGGTGCCGCTGCCGGTGACGCGCTGGCCGAAGCCCGACCAGTCGTCGATGATTTCCACGCCCGGACTGTCGCGACGCACGATGGCCAGCCGCTGAATGCCGTCCGTGTCCACGACGGCTGTCGGAATCCACTGGGCGTACAGCGCGCCCGTGCAATAGAACTTGCTGCCATTGATGCGCCATCCCCCTTGCGGATCGGGGGTCAGGCTGGTGCGGCGTTCAGCAGCGGTACGTGTGCCGGTTTCGGCCAGCGCATTGCCGAAGCGTTCGCCGGCAAGCGCCCTCGCATAGAAGCGGCGGTGCTGATCCGCGTTGCCGTTCACCCGCAGCACTTCCAGCGCGTAGTAGTGGTTTTGCGGAATCTGGCCCAACGAGCCGTCGGCAGCCGAGATGATGGCCGTGACTTCCGCCAGCGTCACCCGCGATACGCCGGCCCCGCCGTGGTCACGCGGCACCGTAATGCCCCACAAGCCGGATTGGGAGTAACGCTCCAGCTCAGGCAATGGAAGACGGCGTTCGCGATCGCGCTGCGAAGCCTCGCGCGCGAAGTCTTCAGCCAGCGTGCGTGCCACATCCAGCGCCTGCCTGTCGTTGTCGATAATCGCCGCGCGGCGCGGCGCCAGGGTTGAGATCTTTTCGTATGGCATCGCGTCAGATCCAGGAATGGCGATTGGGCCGCTGGCCGTTGAGCACGTAGTTGCCCACCGCGTGATACTTCCATCGCACCGGGTCGTGCAGCGTATGCGTGCGCGCATTGCGCCAGTGCCTGTCCAGATTGAATTCGGCCAGCGACGCCCGCGCGCCAGACAATTCAAACAGTTTCTCGCTGGCGGCCAACGCAACCTCGGTGGACACGGCCTTGGCGCGCGCGACGGCGATCGACGCCGCGGCCACGTCGTCGGCATCCAGCGTGCGGCCCCGTGCGTCATCCAGAAACCGCGCGGCTTCCGTCAAGAGCGCCTGGCTGGCGTGCAGGTCGATGTACAACTGCCCCACGTCGGCAATCACGTAAGGGTCCTGCGTGGCGCGTTCGACATTCGCCTCCGCCCATGGACGCGCGCGTTCGCGCAGAAAGGTCACGGCGTCCTGCAACGCACCCTCGGCGATGCCAACGTCGATTGCAGCCTGGATCAGTTGCGCGAATGGCCCTTGCAGGACCGGCGCCTGTTGCGCCTTCCACGCGGGCAGGATGCTGTCCGCCTCCACGCGCACCTGATCAAGCAGCACCGTCCCGCTGGCGGTCGTGCGTTGGCCAAAGCTGGACCAGTCGTCCACCACCGAAAGGCCCGGCGTGCCGCGTTCCAGAATGACCGTGACCAGACGGCCTTCGGTGTCCAGCACCTTGGACGGTATCCAATGCGCGAACAGCGCACCCGTCGAGTAGAACTTGCGCCCGCTGACGCGATAGCCCTCGCCGTCGGGCACCAGACGCGCTTCGATGTCGCGCGTGTTCTTCGTGTGACGTTCTGGTCCGGCGTTGCCCAGCCGGCGGCCGGCCAGCACGCCCTCGTAGTAGTGGCGTTGCTGCGCGGGCGATCCCGTCAGCCGCAAGAGGTTCAAGAAGCCGAAATGGTTCTGCGGAATCTGGCCCAGGGACGGGTCCGCCGCGCTGATGAGGCGGAACACGTCGGCCAACGTCACGTGAGAGACGTCGGCGCCGCCATATTCACGCGGCACGGTGATGCCGCCCAGCCCGCTGGCTGAATAGCGTTCGATCTCACGCCAGGGCAGGCCGCGCTCACGGTCGCGCTGCGCCGCGCCCAGCGCGAAATCGGCCGCCAGCGCTTGCGCGGCTTCGATGGCATGGGCGTCGTCGCGAATGCGGGCGGCGGGCACAAGGCGCGGCGCCTCATCCCCTTCCTGAATTGAGGTGGTGCTTGAAGCGTGCGGCATGTTGCGCCCCGGCATTGGGAAAACATGCAGCCTATCGGGGCGTCGTCGCGCACGGAAGGACGGAATTCTTATGCGGTTATTTGAAATCGGTATATGCGCCTGACGCCGCCTTCGCCCCTTGTTAGCAAGCGCGATCCGCACATAACGAAATCACCAAAGAATGTTTGCGGACGGTATCGGCGCTTGCTTAGAGTCGAGGCTTTTCCGCGTCCACCACCCGCCATGCCTGAACTGGATTTCCCCCGACCGACCTTGACGCTGGATTATGACGGCGCGCTGGAAGCCCGGTTGTTCGACGATATCCGCCTGACCGTCGCGCCGCACATCCCGCCCGCACGGATCGATCCCCCGCGTGATCTGGCCAACCGCGACGAGCGCTTTGCCGCCGCGGATTACGCCGTCTGGAACACCGTACACGATCTGTTCATCACCCAGGTCGCGGCCCACGCCATTGCCGGCCTGTTCAAGGACGACACCGAATTTCAATTCGCGCTGGCCCGCCAGCTTGGCGATGACGGCGCCCACGCGGAATTCTCGCGCGGACGCGCCTGGGCATTGCGGGGAGCCGATCCGCTGGACCAGGTTGAGCGAGGCGTGCAGGAATCCTGGGACTTGATCGGCGGGTTCGCGCTACGCAACTGGCAGAATTTCCTGGCCTGGCAGTTCCACTACGAGCACTACATCCTGGCACGCCTGTTCGTGAACCGGCGCACGGCGCGAGTGCTGGATTTTGGCCACCGCGAGTTCGGCGAAAACCGCATCCTGCCCGATGAGGAAGCGCACCGCATCCGCATCACGCAATGGTGGCTGAACAAGCTGGATCGGGCAGACCCCGCGCAGCGCGAGGACTGGGTGGCGGGCCTGATCCAGGCGGACGAAGACGTCCAGCGCAGGCTAGGCCCATACCTGCGTGATTCCTGGCAGTTGAACCAGCGCGCCACCGGTCTGGACACCCGCAACCATATCGCGCTGTACGACGCCTGGCGCCGCGAGCTTCTGGCCACGCTGGTCCGGCGCGACCCCGCCGATCTTCCCTCCCTGACCAGCCTGGCCGCCTGAAACATCCGGCCGCACCCCATTTGACGAAGGAAACCTTCATGACGCAGCAACTGCCCCCCGCTGGCGAAGCCGGCCACGCGGACGAACCCGCCAACCCTCTGCGCCGCTGGCTGATGAGCGCAGGCGCCCTGATGGGTGCAAGCGCCCTCTTTCCCAATGTGATCTTCGCGCCCGCCTACGCCGACACCCAGAGCCTGCCCAATACGATCGATGGCGCGGCGCGCGGCGGCGTGCTCAACGCGGTCGTCCACCCGGAGCCGCCGACGCTGGCCTTCTATCTGAATTCGTCCACGCCCACCGGCGCGGTTGCCAGCAAGATTTTCGACGGACTGGTGGAATACGGGCCCGACTTGAAGCCGCGCCCCGTATTGGCTGAAAGCTGGAGCGTGTCCGAGGACGGCAAGACCCTGACCTTCAAACTGCGCCAGGGCGTGCTGTGGCACGACGGCAAACCGTTCACCTCGGCCGACGTCAAATGGTCGGCGGAAGAGATCTGGCTAAAGCATGCGCCCAGCGCGCGGCGCGTGTTCCAGTATTTGCAGAAAGTCGAGACGCCCGACGACCACACCGTCGTGCTGCACCTGTCGCAGCCCACGCCAGTGGCATTGAATGCCATCGACTCACTGGGCGCACCCATCCTGCCGCGCCATCTGTTCGCCGGCACGGACATTCAGAACAACCCGTACAACAACAAGCCGATCGGTACCGGCCCCTTCGTGTTCAAGGAATGGAACCGGGGCAACTACATCGTGCTGGAGAAGAACGACAAATACTGGCAACCGGAACGCCCCTATCTGGACCGCATCGTCTGGAAGATCATTCCCGATGTGTCCGGACGCGCCACCGCGCTGGAGACGGGTGGCGTCGCCTACGGCGAACGCAACCCGGTCGCCTTCACGGACGCGACGCGGCTGTCCAAGCTGCCCAAGCTGGCGGTGGACACCTCGGGCTACAACGGTTTTGCCGCCTGGCTCTGGCTGGAAGCCAACCTGCGCGACCCCATCCTGTCCAATCTGAAGGTCCGCCAGGCCATCGCGCACGCCGTCAATAAACAGGTACTGGTGAAGACGGTATGGAATGGCTATGCCGAACCCTTCGTCAGCCCCGTGCCTTCGCTGGTCAAGCCGTATCACAACCCCAACGTGCAGCAGTATCCGTACGATCCGGCGCTGGCCGAAAAGCTGCTGGACGAAGCGGGCTACCCGCGAAAGGCCGACGGCTGGCGCTTTGCCCTGACCCACGACTACATCCCCTTTGGCGACGACTACCGGCGCACTGGCGAATTCGTGCGGCAGGCGCTGCGCAAGATCGGCATCGACGTGACCTTGCGCGGCTTGGACCTGGCCACCTGGACGCGCAACGTCTTCACCGACTACAACTTCCAGCTCATCAGTTCCTGGGGCACGGTGCTGATCGATCCGCAACTGGGCGTGGAGACGCGCTACTGGAGCAAGGCCGAGGCCAAGGGGACGCCCTGGTACAACGTGTCGGGCTACAACAACCCCGACATGGACCGCGCGATCGAAGCCGCGCAGGTCGAGACCGATCCCAAGAAGCGCATCGACCAGTACAACGAGGTGCAGCGTCTGGCGCAACGCGATCTGCCGCTGATCGGCCTGTTCGAGTTCCGCTGGTTCGGTGTCTGGGACAAGCAGTTGCGCAACGTGACCGACGCTTCATCGCATTCGCGCAACAACTTCGCCAATGTCTGGCTGGGCAAGGCCTGACGGCCGCCGGAAATTCGCCATGTCCCTACGCCTGCCCCGCCCGGTGCGCTACCTGCTGCAAATCCTCTTCGTGGTCGGTGCGACGGCCATCGCCAATTTTTTCCTGCTCAAACTGGTGCCCGGTGATCTGGTCGATGTGATCGCCTCCGAGAACAGCGGCATCACGCCCGAACACGTGGCCGAGCTTCGGGTGGCGTATGGCCTGGATCAGAGCGTGCTGGCGCAATTGGGCTATTACCTGAAAAGCCTGCTGTCGCTGGATCTTGGATACTCGTTCCGCTACGGCGAACCCGTGGCCGATCTGATCTTCGGACGCCTGCCGGCCACCTTGGCACTGATCGGCACGGGGCTGGCGCTGTCCGTGGCGTTGGGGGTCTTGCTGGGCGTGCTGGCGGCACGCCGCCCGCACGGCTTGCTGGACACCCTGCTGTCGGCGCTGGCAACGGCGGGCTATTCGGCGCCAATGTTCTGGACGGCGCTGATGCTGATCGTGGGATTCGGCGTGCATCTGAACTGGCTGCCCGTGGGCGGCATCCGCGACGTGGGCGCGGCGTATGAGGGCTGGGCGCTGTGGGTGGATCATGCCCGTCACCTGGCGTTGCCCGTGGCAACGGTTGCGATCTACTACGTCGCCATCTATGCGCGGCTGTCACGGGCATCGATGATCGAAACCTTGCAGGAAGACTACATCCGCACGGCGCGCGCGCGCGGCAATGGCGAGGCGCGCGTGATCTGGCGGCATGCGCTGAAGAACGCCATGCTGCCGGTCATCACCATGCTCGGCCTGCAAAGCAGTGCGTTGCTGGGTGGCAGCATCGTGGTGGAAACGGTGTTCGCCTGGCCAGGCCTGGGCCAGCTGTCGTTCGAGGCCATTGCCAGCCGAGACGTCAATCTGCTGTTGGGCATCCTGTTGATGAGCGCGGCGCTGGTAGCGTTGATGAACATCGCCGTTGACGCCTGCTACGGCCTGTTGGATCCCCGCGTGAGAAAGACATGAAACAGATTCCGCTTGCCGCGCTGCGCCTGCTGCGCACGCCGTCGGCCGCCGTGGGCGCGACGATCCTGCTGATCGTGCTGGCCGCTGCCGCCAGCGCGTCGTGGCTATTCCCGGACGATCCTCTGGAAATGGTCGGCGCTCCCTTCACCTGGCCGGGCGAAGACGCCGCCTTCCCGGCCGGCACCGACCTGATGGGCCGCGACATCCTGGCCGGATTGTTCCACGGCGCGCGCGTCTCCCTGCTGGTGGGCGGCGCGTCGGCAGCGATCGCGCTGGTCATTGGCCTGCTGGTGGGCGCCTTCGCGGGTTATGCAGGGCCGCGCACCGACGCCGTGCTGATGCGCATCACCGAACTCTTCCAAACCGTGCCGTCCTTCCTGCTGGCCATCGTGCTGGTGGCCATCATGGGCCCGTCGCTCGCCACCATCATCTTCGCCCTGGGCGTGACCTCCTGGACCGGCATTGCAAGGCTCACGCGGGGCGAATTCATTTCGCTACGCGAACGCGAATTCGTCCGCGCCGCGCAAACACTGGGGGCAAGCCATGCCCGCATCATCTTCCTTGAAATCCTGCCCAACGCCCTGCCGCCCATCATCGTGACGACAGCCGTGCTGGTCGCGCACGCCATCCTGTCGGAAGCCGGACTGTCATTCCTGGGGCTGGGCGACCCCAACGTGGTCAGCTGGGGCAGCATGGTCGGCGCGGGGCGCGAGGCGCTGCGCACCGCCTGGTACATGACGGCCCTGCCCGGCCTGACCATCATGGCCACGGTGCTGGCCTTGAACCTGCTGAGTGACGCGATCAACGACGCGCTCAATCCCAAATTGCGGCGGCATCGCGTGGCGCCTGCACCCGCTGCGGCGCGGTAGCCCCAACCCAGGCCATCATGATGACTACGCTAATCGACATCCAAGGACTGGACGTGGCCTTTCCCGGCCACCAGGCCGTTCGCGGGCTGGACCTGCAATTGCGCGGCGGAGAAACGTTGGCGCTCGTCGGCGAGTCCGGCTGCGGCAAGTCCACCACCGCGCTCGCCCTGCTGGGCCTGCTGCCGCGCCATGCCCGTGCGACCGGCCGCATCCTGTTTGAAGGACATGACCTGCTGACGCTGCCGGAACGCCAGCGCTGCGCGCTGCGCGGCAACCGTATTGCCATGATCTTCCAGGAGCCGATGACCAGCCTGAACCCCGTCCTGACACTGGGCGACCAGATTGGCGAGGCACTGCGCCTGCATCGCGGCGCCAGCGCCCGCGCCGCCCGGGCGCGCGCCATTGAATTGCTGGACCTGGTGCGCGTGCCCGAGCCGCAGCGCCGCGTGGACGACTATCCGCACCGGCTGTCGGGCGGGCAGCGCCAACGCGCCATGATCGCAGCCGCCATCGCCTGCCAGCCCGCGCTGCTGGTGGCCGACGAGCCCACCACCGCCCTGGACGTCACCGTGCAGGCGCAGATCCTGCAACTGTTGGACGACCTGCGGTCGGAATTGAACATGGGACTGCTGCTGATCACGCATGATCTGGCCGTCGTCGGAGAATGGGCAGACCGCGTGGCCGTGATGGTGCGAGGCGAAAAGGTCGAGGAAGGACCCGCCACGACCCTGCTGAGCCAGCCGCGCCATCCCTACACCCAGGGACTGCTCGGCGCCTCGCTGCGCCTGGACGACGCGACCCACTACAGCAGATTGCGGCTGCCAGAGATCCGCACGCGCCTCGATCCGGCGTCGGGGCGTCCGGTATTCGGCCTGGTCACGCCCGACCGTGTGCCCGTTGCCGCCAACGACCCCACGCCCATCGGAGCGCCGCCGTTGCTGCAAGTGCAGGACCTTCGGGTGCAGTACCAGACGGCCCAGGGCCCGAGCACCGCGGTGGACGGTGTGTCGTTCCAGCTGGCGCTCGGGGAAACCCTGGGGCTGGTCGGCGAGTCTGGCTGCGGAAAGTCGACGCTGTCGCGCACGCTTGTGCGCTTGCTGGCGCCCGCATCCGGCCGCATTCTGCTGCGCGGCGAAGACACCGCGCATCTGGACCGCAGCCGCCTGGCCGCCTACCGGCAGAGCGTGCAAATGATCTTCCAGGACCCCTATGCCTCGCTCAATCCCCGCCACACCGTCAATGACATCCTGGAAGCCGCATTGCGCATCCACCGCGTCAAGGACAGGCAGGAACGGCGTCAGCGCATTCTCCGCATCCTGGATGCGGTGGGGCTGCCGCGTGAGGCGCTCGCGCGGTATCCGAGCGAGTTCTCGGGCGGGCAGCGCCAGCGTATCGGCATCGCCCGCGCCCTGGTGCTGCGCCCGGCGCTGGTGATCTGCGACGAACCGGTCTCTGCGCTGGACGTCTCGGTGCAGGCGCAGATCCTGAACCTGCTGGTGGATCTGAAATCCGAATTCCGCTTGTCTTACCTTTTCATCTCGCACGACCTGTCGGTGGTTCATTACCTGGCGGATCGGGTGCTGGTGATGAATGCGGGCCGGATCGTCGAAGAAGGCCCCAACGCCACCCTGTGGCGCGATGCCCGGCACCCCTATACGCGCAGCCTGATCGCCGCGTTGCCCCAAGGGCTTTCCCCAGGTCCGGGTCCAGACCAGGAGGCGCTGCGCAGAACGGCCTGACCCAGCCACGATCAGACGGACGCCCTCCTCCTTACGCGGGACTGGATTGCGGGCAACGGCGAGCCTATACTGAATTCGCCGTTGCTCGACATTCCTTTTCCTAAAGGAGAGGCAACATGTACAGGCACTTGCTCATCGCCGTGGATGGCTCCTTGCTGTCAGAATCGGCTTTCAAGCGCGGGCTCATTTTCGCCAAGGAAATGGGCGCCACGATCACCCTCATCCGCGCCATTCCGGAGGACCATCTGCTGGTCTATCAGGCCGAGATGCTGGGCACCACGCAGGCGCATCACACCGACCAGGCGCGCAAGAACGCGCAGGCCTATCTGGACGGGCTGGAAATGGAGGCCCGTCATGCGCTGGTGCCGTGCAATATCGTCGTCATGGTCAACGATCACCCGCACGAGGCGATTGTCGAGACCGCGAAGGGCCAGGGCTGCGACCTGATCATCATGGGTTCGCACGGGCGCCACGGCATGACCGGGTTCCTGCTGGGCAGCGAGACCCAGCGCGTGCTGGCCAAGACCCGACTGCCCGTGCTGGTGTTCCGCTAGCTTGTTCCGCGCCGCGTCACGCTGCCGGGGCCAGCGCGTGCTGGAAGGTAAAGCTGTCGGCGTATAGATGATCCAGGCTGGCGCCCCGTCCTGCCAGCAGATGCTTGGCCTGTTGGATCATGGCGGGCGCTCCGCACAGGTAGATGGCGTGTTCGGACAGGTCGCCGTGGTCTTCCAGAACGGCGTCCTGCACATGGCCGCGCCGACCCTGCCAGCCCGCGTCCGCCCGAGACAACACGGGCACGAAATTGAATTCGTACAACCGGCCGGCCCAACTGGCGATCTCGTCTTGCAGATACAGGTCGGCTTCGGTGCGCATGCCCCAATACAGGCTGACGGGCGGGCAATCTTCCTTGTCCAGCAGGGATTCCAGAATCGCTTTGATCGGCGCGATGCCGGTGCCGGTTGCCATCATGATGAGCGGGCGCCAGTCTTCCTCGTGATAACTGAAGACGCCCAGCGGCGCTTCGATCCGCAGGGAGGCGCCGGCCTGCGCCTGGCCCAGCCAATGATCGGTGTAGCGGCCGCCCGGAATGCGGCGCACGTGAAAATCCACCGTTTGGCCCGGCGACGCGCTGGCCATGGAAAAACTGCGCGTTTCGCCGTCGGGCAACAATACATTCATGTATTGGCCGGGCACGAAATCCAAGGCGTCACCGGGCAGGGCCAGCGTCAGATGGAGGATGTCATCGGTATAGGCTTCGATGCGCTCGATGGTGGCGGAAAGGTGGCGCGGTTCCGGAAACACCTGGCGGCTGCTTGCCACGCTGATGCACAGATCGCTTTCCGGCCGCGCCTGGCAGGCCAGCGCATAGCCTTCGGCGGCCTCTTCCGGCGTCAACGCCATGGGAAATTCGTCATAGCGCACCGTGCCGGACTCCAACTTGATGCGGCAGGTGCCGCAGCCGCCGAAGGTGCACTCGTGCGGCAGCTTGACGTCCGCCCGCCCGGCGGCTTCCAGCACGGATTCACCCGCGTCGACCACGAAGGCGTCGCCGGTTTCCAGGATATGCACACGGTATGCCATGACCGGCCTCGCTTATTTCTTGATGTCCGCCTGCACCAGCACTTTCATGCCACGCGGCTCCAGCAATTCAGCCAATGCCGCCAATGCAGCCACGCCCGCCTGGGTGTCCTGTTCGCCGTTGCCGCCGCTCAGGCCCACGCCGCCGATCACCTCGTCGTTCACCACGATGGGAAAGCCGCCGACGAACACGGCGAACTTGCCGTCAAAGCTCCACTGGATGCCGAAGGCCTCGTTGCCCGGCAGCGCCGGACCATTGGGCGGCGTGTTGAACAGATGCGTCGAACGCTTGTGGCCAGCTGCGGTGAAGGCCTTGTTCCAGGCGATCTGCGGGCCGGTGATGCGGGCGCCGTCCATGCGTTCCAGGGCAATGGGATAGCCGCCGTCATCCACGATGCAGATGGATTCCAGCACGCCGATCGCTTCTGACTTGGCCATGGCCGCGCGCACCATGACACGCGCTTCTTCCAGTTCCAGGCGATATATCTGTTTCATTGGGATAGCCTCTTGAGTGGTCCGCGCCTTAACCGGCGCGGTAGACGGTCTTGATCTGCGTGTAGAACTCCAGGCCCACACGGCCGGATTCCCGGAACGTGGACGTACTGGAGTGTTTCAGTCCGCCAAACGGGGCGTTGATCAGATTGCCCGTGGTGGTGCGGTTGATCTTCACCGTGCCCGCCTGGATGTCGCGGGCAAAGCGATGCGCATAGCGCGCGTCCGTCGTGGCAATCGCGGCGGACAGGCCATATTCGGTGTCATTGGCCTTGGCAATGGCGTCGTCATAGCCATCGACTTCGATCAACGCGATGACGGGGCCGAAGATCTCTTCGCGCGCAATGCGCATTTGCTGCGTGACATCGGTGAAGAGCGCCGGTGTCACGTAATAGCCACGGTCAAAGCCCGCGCCGGTCAGTTGCTCGCCACCGCACACATGCGTGGCTTCCTCCTTGCCGATCGCGATATAGCTCAGCACGTTGTCCAGCTGCTTTCGCGTGGCCAGCGGACCCAGATCGAAAGTTCCGTCCAGCCCGTTGCCGATGGTCAGCGCCTTGATCCGCGCCACCAGCTTGTCGGTGAAGGCCTGGCGCACCTTGGCGTCCACCAGCACGCGGCTGGTGCCCGTGCATGCCTGGCCGCTTAACGAAAAACCGCCCTTCACGGCCAGGTCCACGGCACGGTCCAGGTCAGCGTCGGCCAGCACGATCAACGGATTCTTGCCGCCCAGTTCCATCTGCGTGCGAGTGGTCAGGCCGACGCCACGGTGGATCTGTTCGCCTGCGGCGGTGGAACCGGTGAAGGAAATCGCGCGTACCGCGCGGGCGGTGGTGATCGCCGGCCCGACGGCGGCGGCAGGGCCGATCACCAGGTTCAGGACGCCCGCGGGCAAACCTGCCTGCACGAAGGCCTCGGCCAAGCGATAGCCGGACAGCGGCGCGTCCGACGACGGCTTGAACACGACGGTGTTGCCCGTGATCAGCGCCGGCGCGATCTTGCGGGCGGGAATTGAAATGGGGAAGTTCCACGGCGAGATCACGCTGACGACACCCAGCGGTTCGCGCTGGCTATAGACGACCATGTCCGGATCGTCATTGACGAAGGTCTCGCCCGTGAAGCTCTGCCCTTCCACCGCGTAGAAGCGGATCGTCTGAGCCGAGCGCAACACTTCGTCCTTCGCCAGATTGAGGCCCTTGCCCTCTTCGCGGGTCAATTCGCGGGCGAAGGCGTCGGCGTGGTCTTCCAGATACTGGGCGGCGCGGAACAAGATCGCGGCGCGCTTGGAAATCGGCGTGTCGCGCCAGTTGGCGAAAGCCCCGTCGGCCGCCTCCACCGCGCGCCGGGCGTCTTCGGCGTCCGACACCGGAAAACGGCCCACGATATCGGAGGTGTCTGCGGGATTCAGATTGGGGGCCGTCCGGCCGGTGGCGCTGGGCACCCAGGCGCCGCCGATGTGGTTCATGAATGCCTGTTGCGAGAGATCGTCCACGGAAGTGCTTCCTTGTCCTGTGCGGGAGTGGCCGGAAATCGGTCGTCTGAGATAACTTCTGAACATTGTATACTTTAATCACTTAAGGACGATACGTGAAAACCCCAGGCTTGCCAGTGAAAAGGGGCCCCGCAGGGCCCCTTTTCGTGGGGTCTGGCCCGGTGGTCAGGCCCAGATCAGGACGGCGCAGATGGTGGAGACGAATAGCGCCAGCAGCACGGGTAACAGCAGGGCGCGCACCAACGACAGCACGTTCACCCGCGCGAACCCCGCCACTGCAATCAGCGACGACCAGGCGATCAAGGTGCCGCCGCCCGTCCAGACCGCGCCCATCTGACCCACGGCCGCCAAGGTCGCGGGGTCCACGCCCACCACGGGGCCCAGGGCGCCAGAGAGCGTGCCGGTCAACGGCAGGCCAGCGAACCCCGAGCCGTCGATGCCGGTGATCATGCCCACCAGCAGTACGCCAAAGGCCACCAGGAAATGATTTTCTGGAATCAGGTGCTGGCCGGCGGAGATCACCTCGAACAACAGCCCGGGGGCTTGCGCCTGCGGCATGCCCAGGATCTGCGCGGCGGTCTCGTTGGCGCCCACGAAGAAGAACCCGGCGATCGGCAGCACGGACCCCATGGCCTTGAAGGCAAAGACGAAGCCGTCCGTCACGTGCTCGGGGCACACGTCCAGCATCTTGCGGGGGCCTTCCGCCGCCAGCGTCACCAACATCATCACCACAAAGGCCACGCCGCCGACCAGCGCGGCCGCGTCGCCGCCCCGCAGGGCCGGCACCGACGGGAATATCCGGGGCACCACCATGACGGCGATCACGGCCAGGAAGGCCAGCGGCGTCACCACGGCAAAGGTCTTGGACCAACGCACGCGACGGCGCTCTTCGTCGCTTAGCGCCGGACCTTGCGGCAACGCCGGGTCGGCGCCCATCGTGCCGCGCGCCAGTTCCGCCTTGTCAAACGAGCCCGATTGTTCAATACGCGCCAGGCTGCCGTCCTGGGCGCGGGCTTGCCAGGCATCCAGCAACGCCGGACTGGCGGGCACGATGTGCTTGCGGATCAACAGATAGGCCGTCACCAGCGCGACGGCGCCGGTAATCAACGACAACACCAGCGCACGGTCGGCCACCACCGCTGCGCTGACGGCCGCGCCCGCCGCCTTGGCGCTGATGCTGGGGGCCACTCCGATCACGTAATCCGACGACAGCGCCATGCCTTGGCCGGCGATGGCGATCGCCATGGCACCGGCCAGCGGCGGCAGCCCGGCCGCGATGGCCGCGGGCAGCAAGATGGCGGATACCAGCGGCACGGCAGGCGTGGGCCAGAAGAACAACGAAATCACATAGGTACAGAGGGCGATGATCACGAAGGAGGAATGCCCCCCGCGCATCACCCGCCGGAACGGCTGCACCATGCGCACATCCGCCTGCAAGGTCTTCAAGGCGTTCAGCAGGGCGGTCATGAAGGTAATGACCAGGAAGATGTTGAACAGCTCTTTCGCGGCCACGAAGCTGGCCGAGAAAATGCCGATCAGCGCACTGATCGGATTGCCCGTGATGGCCAGCACCACCAGGAAAGTGCCAATTACCGATGGCACCACCACGTTGGCCCGCAAGATCATCGTCAGGATGATGGCGGCCACGCTGATCAAGTACATCCAATGAGCAGCGTTGAGCACGACGTCGGATTGCATGCGAGATTCCCCTTGTGACGTGGCTGTTAGGTCGCCACAATCGGTATACTATATTTCGTTGTGAGCCATACCAATCGAAATATGCAGCGCCTAGGGAAACCGATAATTCTGAAAAACCCATGAATAACCGGCTAAAAACAAGGGTTTACCCTAGGAATCCTGAATATCATTGAGATCGTCGATTTTCACAAATTGACTATCGTATACATATAAGGTCACTCAATCGCATGCTGCCTACCCTGCCGTTTCCCGATCTTTGGCACTACGCCGCCATGGCATTGGTGGTGTTCGGCGCCGCGATAGCGCAAGGCGTGGGCGGCATCGGCTTCGCGATGTTCGCGGCGCCGGTGGCGGCGATGTTCTTTCCCCAGTTGGCCCCGGGCCCGCTGCTGACGCTGGGCGGCTTCATTTCCCTGCTGACCGCCCTGCGGGAGCGTGCCTTCATCGACTGGTCCGCCGTCTCGTATGCGCTGGCGGGCCGGGTGGTGGGCACGTTGATTGCCATCTACGCCATGGCGCGCTTTGCGCCGCAGGCGTTGGGCGTGCTGTTCGCCTGCCTGATCCTGACCGCCGTCGCGCTCAGCGTGGCGGGCCTGCGCTTTACCGCCACGCCAGGACGGGTTTCCGGGGCCGGCGTGGCCTCCGGCATCATGGGCACGATGACCTCGGTCGGCGCGCCCCCCATTGCCATCGTGCTGCAACACACCGCGCCGCCGCGGCTGCGCGCCACCCTGGGCGTGGTGCTGTTCCTGGGATCGATCTTCTCGCTGGCCATGCTGGCGCTGGCCAAGCGATACACGGGTTACCACGCCGGGCTGGCACTCAGCCTGGCGCCCTTCCTGCTGGCAGGTTTCGCGGTCTCCAACCGGTTGCGCACCTTGTTACCGCCTCATGCCGTGCGCGGCGTGCTGCTGGCGGTCTGCGCGCTGGGCGCGGCGGGCGTGTTGGTCAAAGCCTTCTGGGGCGCCTGATGCGGCGCTTCTGCAACGGCGCGCGGCTACACCCGGTAATACAATGGAGACTGTATCCATTAATCCAGACATGCTCGCCATGACCACTTCGCCCGTCAGCCCGCAAGCCGTAGAGACGCAGTCTTCCGCTCCGCTGAAGATCGGCGAGCAGCATCCGCAGCTGTTTGCCGTGATCCGCGACAAGCTGCGCGAACGCATTCTCAGTGGCGAGTTCACGCCCGGCGACCGCCTGGTCGAAGGCCGCTTGTCCGAGGAAATGGGCGTATCGCGCATCCCGGTGCGCGAAGCCCTTCGCGCCTTGGCGGCCGAAGGCCTGGTCACCATCGAGCCCCGCCGTGGCGCGTCCGTGTCGGTGCTGTCCGATGCGGTCGCCTACGACATGGTGGAAGTTCGCGCCACGCTGGAAGGCCTGAACGCCAAACTGGCCGCCCAACGCCGTGACGCCAAGACGGTCGAACGCCTGCAAGCCTTCCTGCGCGAAGGCACGGAGGCCGCGCGCGGCGAACAGCTGGACAAGTTCCTGGCGCTGAATTCGCAGTTCCACGAAATGCTGGCCACCATCGGCGGCAACGTGGTGCTGACGGATCTGATGCGTTCGCTGCGCGACCGCACGGCGTTGCTGTTCGCGCCCAGCAACATGCACCGCGCCAAGGCAAACTGGGACGAGCACTCGCAGATATTGAACGCGGTCATCGCCGGCAATGGCGACTTGGCCGCGCTGCTGGCCAGCCAGCACGTGCACAACGCGGCCAAGGCCTATACCGATACCCAGCAGCAGCACGCAGCGGCGGACTGAGGAGAATCCCTGGGCGGCGCAAGGGCGCCTGGCCGCCCGACCTGCCTAGCGAGTGGCGTCGACCGTGTCGGACGCGGCACCCACCACGACGCCCTTGCCGTTCTGCACGACCCAGGACACCTTGACGTCGCCATTCACGAACGTCTGGCATGCCATGCGGTAGCCAGCGTCGAAGTCTTCAGGGCGCAGGTGCTTGCGCTCTTTCGGCTTGATCGCATCGGTGTTTTCAAGCCCTTCCTCGATGCGGCACTTGCAGGTGCCGCACAGGCCGCCCCCGCATTTGAACGGGATGCCGCCTTTTTCCTTCAACGACACGCGCAGCAGGTTGCTGTTCTCGGGCGCGGTCGCCACCATGCCGCCGTTCGAGATGAAAGTGATCTGAACCATGTCGTTCAATGCTCCGCAACCGCGGCATTCGTCCGCAGCGTCAACGTGGATTCCATGCTGCCGAATCGCGTCAGGTGGGCCAGTTCCTTGCGGGCCGCCTCCACCGAGGCGAACTTCTCCAGGAACTTGGACGGCACGCGGTTCACCACATAGGGCGGCGTTTCTTCCGTCACGACCAGGCGCGTATCGCCGTGCAAGCGGGCGATCCGGAAAACCGCCAGCGCACGTCCATAGAACACATAGTCGTAGGTTTCAATGATGTCGACCTCGTCGCCCACCTCGGTGCGGAACACCCCGGGCTTGGTCGTCAGAATCACATACACGGAGTCCATCGCCATCATGCCTCCATGTCCTGTAGCAGTTCGACGTCGCTGCTGAGCCATAGCTGGCACGCCAGCCGGTAGCCCTGGTCGACGCGATCGCCCAGCTGCTTTTTTTCCTTCCAGTTCACGGGCGGCAGGTGCTCGGCGCCGGCCAGCACGCGGCACGCGCATTTGGCGCATTTGCCCATGCCGCATTCATAGCGCAGGTGCGGATAGGGAAACTGCTTGATGCCGGCCCGCACCACCAGGTTGGTGTTGTCCTTCACCACGTCGGTGTAGGTCTGGCCGCCTTTATGGAATACAACGGTAGGCATGAGTCTGTTGTCCAGGAGCTGCGGGCCAGCCGCGCCGTTCGCACGGCGCGGCCGGGAAAACCGGGTAGGGATCAGGCGGCCAGGCCCAGTTCGGGAAGCTTGATCTCTTGCTGCACGTAGTCGGTGTAGAGCGCCGTGGTGTACAGCAGCCGCATCTGGGCGCCGACTTCGCAGATCTTCAGGCAGCGCTGTTGCAGCTCGACCGTGTTGGCGTGTTCCAGCACGATCTGATAGCCGCGTTCGCCGTGGATCTCGTCCGACACGATGTGCAGGTCGAAGAACTCCACTTCCTCATCGGTGAAGCCGTACTTGTCGCGCAGGGTCGGCGTCTGCTTGCGGTAGATGGACGGCACCTGCGATTCCAGCCCCACGACAAGACCCGCCACCGCAACGATGGGGTCTTCGCGCATGGCTACGGCGTAGCACCAGCTTTGCAGCGCGCGCGTGGTGGGCGACATGTTGTCGGGATTGGTCACCCGTTCCCGGGTGGTGCCGCAGGCTTCGGCAAAGCGTATCAACAGGTCGGTATGCCGGTCGCCGCCGATTTCCTCTTCATACATGTTGGCCAGCAGGAAGTCCTTGGCCTCGGTGTAGGTGTCGGGCGTGCGGGCATACAGATAAGCCAGATAGTCCGCGAACGGACCCACGTAGTGGTAGTGGTTCTCGGCCCATCGCGACAGGTGCTCGCGGCTGAGCTTGCCTTCAGCCCAGGCGATGGAAAAGGGCGAAGCGTTGGCGCTCTTGCCCTTGATCGCGTTTTCCAACGCGGTACGGAATTCATCTCGGTTCATCAGTTCTGCCATGACGCGCTCCAGTCCAGTGGGAGGAATTCCAGGCTGTTCTAGCCCGGCCATGTTGAACATTGTATACCGTCTACTCTTTTCAACTGCTAGGGCAATCCCGGAGAAACACAAGGAAAACGGGGTCAGACTCTTTCAGATCAAGGACTTGTCGACGAAGAAGGCCGGGTGGACGGTAGCGGTCGTGGCTAGTACAATGAATACACTTTCAATGCAATACGGAAATACCATGACTACCCGCCATCCCCTGGGAGACGCCCCGATCGGTCAGCAATTGCTGACGCACTATGCCCGCCGCGATGCGGTGCGCCACGCCACGCCGTTGTTTCCTTCGTCCTGGGCCGAGCTGTTCGCGCCGTTCCGCAACGCCCGCCTGCAACCGCTGCGCGCAGCCGCACCCGCGGCCCGTCGCAACGACGACGATCCGGTCTGCCAAGCAGGCTGATCACACGAAAGATGCCGGGGCGAGCGCCCCGGCCAAGAAACGCCGCCGCTTAACGGCGGGCGCGCAAGCTGGCCCGAGCGCGGGCATCCTGCAACGCGGCATTGCGTTGGCGATGCTCATTGGCGCCCGCCAGCACCAACACCACCGCAAACCCGACGGTATAGGCCAGCACGTCCCACCAATCGGGCACGCTGCCGAGCACGACGCGCAGCACCGGCTGCTCGATCTGCCAGCCGTACAGCCGCGCCAGGTACTGGCCGAACTCCACCGCGTACCCCGTCAGCAACGCGGCCAGCGCCAGCACCCACACCCGCGCACGAATGAAGGTGCGATACACCAGATAGACCCAGCCCACGGCCACCACATCCCCTACGAATCCGCGCAGGAACGGATAGGGCGCACCATACAAGGCGATCAGCGCCAGCAGCGCGGTCACGGCAATCAGGGCGGCGAACGCGCGCCCATTGAACGTCAGGGTCATGGCAACAAACAGCAGAGAGTGAAAGGGCGGATACCCCGTGAATGCGGGATCCATCGCAGCCCGAATCCAGTGCGGACCAGGCAACGGGGCAGGGTACTAGAAATCTGCGGGAAAACCCGGGATATCGGTGGACACATGCGTCACCAAAAGTTATCCCGTCTTATCCACCGGCTATCCACTGCCTATCCACCCGAAATCCACCGACTTACCCACACACTTATCCACCGGCCTCTGGCGATGGCACCGCTGGCGCCTCGTCTGCCGCCACAATCCGCCACCATTAAGGCGTACCATTAAGCCACCTTGGAACACGCCCCCGGGCGCAACGAAAAGACGCCCCGGAGCTCCGCATGCGCCCCCCCGTCTCTCCCTCTGCCGACCTCCCGCCAGGCTCGCCCGTGGCGCCCCCTGCTCCTCTCACGGTCAGCACGCTTTCCCCCTTCGCTTTTCCAGCATTCCGCATCATCTGGATCGCCAACCTGTTTGCCAACCTGGGCACATGGGCGCAATCCGTCGCCGCCGCCTGGATCGTCACCACGGAACAAAGCAGCCCCTTGATGGTGGCCATGATCCAGGTGGCCGCCGCGTTTCCGCTGGTGGCCTTGTCCATCCTGACGGGAGTGCTGGCCGACAACTACGACCGCCGCAAGGTCATGCTGATCGGCATGCTGATGGAACTCGCGGGTGGCGTCTTCATCACCCTGCTGGCGTTCGCCGGCCTGCTGCACCCGATCACGCTGATCGCCTCGGTTTTCTGCATTGCCATCGGCAGCGCCATCGTCACCCCGGCCTGGCAGGCCGCGGTGGGCGAACAGGTGCCGCGTGCGCACGTCGGCAGCGCGGTCCTGCTCAATAGCGTCAATTACAACGTGGCGCGTGCCGTCGGGCCCGCCATCGGCGGCCTGTTGCTGGGCGCCATGGGCGCCCCCTGGGTCTTCCTGCTGAATTGCTTTTGCTATGGCGGCCTGATCTGGGCGATCTGGCGCTGGCGGCGCGAGCTGCCCGTGCGCCGCTTGCCGCCTGAAGGCCTGTTTGAAGGCGTGGTCGCCGCGCTGCGCTACACCCAGCATTCCACGGTGACGCGCGTCGTGATGTTGCGCTCGTTCGCGTTCGGGCTGTCGGCCAGCGCCTTGTGGGCGTTGCTGCCGCTGCTGGCGCACGATCAAGAGGAAGGCAGCGCCTTGCTCTACGGCTACATGCTGGGCGCACTGGGCGTGGGCGCGATCCTGGGCAGCGCCTTCGTGCGCCGCGTGCAGGCCGCCTGGGGCGCCAGCGGACTCGTCACCGTGGCGGCGGCTCTACTGGCCGCCTGCCTGCTGGCGCTGGGCCTGACCAGCACCTTGTGGGTCGCGTTTCCCGCGTTGCTGCTGTCGGGCAGTTGCTGGATCGGCGTCCTGGCCACCTACAACACCACCGTTCAGATGCTGGTGCCGGATTGGGTCAAGGCGCGCGCGCTGGCGCTCTACCAGACCGCCATCTTTGGCGGACTGGCGGCAGGCTCGTTCATGTGGGGCCATTTTGCGGGCACCATGGGCGTGTCTGGCGCGCTCAGCACCGCCGGCATCATGCTGGGCATCACCGTCGCCTTGCTGTATCGGTCGCGCCTGCCTGAGCATGTGGATACCCAATCGTTGACGCGCGTCGACAACACCGAACCCGCGATGGCCGCCGCTGGCTTCAACACCCAGCATGGTTCCGTGCTGGTCGCAGTGGAATACCTGATCGAACGCGACAAGCTGTCCGCCCTGATTGGTGCTGCGCACCCCTTGCGGCTGCTGCGCCTGCGCAACGGCGCACAGCAATGGCAGTTGTTCCGCGATCTGGAGCGCGAGGGCGTCTGGCGCGAAGTGTTCCTGGTGGAAAGCTGGATGCAATACCTGCGCATGATCGACCGCCTGACGCTGGCGGACAAGATGGTGCTGGACGAAGTGCGCGCGTTGCACAGCGGTGACAAACCGCCAGTGGTGTCGCGCAATGTCAGCTATCTGGCCATGAACGAAGCGCAAGGCTTCTCTCTACGCCGAGATCCCGAATCCCTGTGAACCGCGAGGCCCGCCCATGCTTACCTCTCTTTGGCGCAAGTGGCGAACCGCGCGGCATGGCGGACCTCAGCTGGATGTCATCCTGTCCAGCGCCAACCCGGACGCGCCGCTCGCCGAACGCAATCTGTGGATGGTGGACCTGTGCCGATGGCTGGACCGCCCTGGCCGGCCCGCCAAGCCGGCGTCAGCCGACGAGTCAACGCCGGACCCCGCCGATGCCGTGCAGCACCCGCAACATGCGCGCCTGCGCTACCTGCTACAGGTGCTGGAACACAATCCGGATCGCGCGGCCCCCGTCGCCGCCACGCTGCGCTCGCTGGTGGCCGACAATGACCCCACCTCACTGCTGTGCGATACCGGTGTCGCCTCGCACCCCGGTTTCTGGGGCGAATTCTGGGACCGCGCGCAAGCGCGTCTGTTGCCGCCGCCGCCAAACCGCGGCGACATGTTCGGCCTGTTCTCGCTGATCTTCCGCCGTGCAGGCGATGCGCAATGGATCGAGTCCCTGGACGACAACACGCTGGCCCGCATGCGCGCCTTGTTCCGCACTGAAGACAACGTGGCGCGAACGGACCCCGCCGCCCCGGAAGCGCCCACCCCACGCCTGGAACAGGCGCTGACCAGCAGCATCCAGGTGCTGGTCAGCCAGGTGCGCGCCACCGGCCTCAGCCAGGACATCCGGTCGCGGCTGCCTGGCCGCGTGGAAGACACACCGTTCTTCGCGCTGGCCGCCGCCGCGGCCGAACTGTGCGACAGCGCTTCCGATACCCCGCGCGACGTCTTCGGCCGCCGGCTGAACATGTTCCGCGCGCTGCTGGACGGTTGCCGCGCCGCTGCCCAAGGCGTCTACGACGAACTGGAAAAGAACGGCGTGTCGGTCGAAGTCGTGTTCCAGATCGAACGCATGAAGCTGCGGCTGGACCGCATTGAATTGCTGCTGAGCGTCTGGGTGGACCCGACGCAACGCCACAAGTACGTGCACCTGACGGCTGAATTGATCCGCTCCACCCAGGCCCGCAGCAGCATCCGGCATCTGGCGGCCTCGTCGTTCGCGCAGTTGGCGCGCAGGGTGATGGAGCGCACCGCCGAAACCGGCGAACACTACATTGCGCGCGACGCGGTGGAGTACCTGACGATGCTGAAGGCATCGCTGGGCGGCGGCTTCGTCATGGTGTTCACGGTCTACCTGAAGTTCTTCATCGTCTCGCTCCACCTGGACAAGTTCATTGAAGGACTGCTGGCGTCGCTGAACTACGCGGGCGGATTCCTGGTGATTCACTTCGCGCATTTCACGCTGGCCACCAAGCAACCCGCCATGACGGGACCGGCGCTGGCCCATCGGCTGGATGACGCCTACACGCCCGAGGGGCGCGAGGCCTTTCTGGACGACACCTTGTCCATGATCCGCTCCAATGCGGCGGCCATCCTGGGCAACCTGGCGGTGGTCTTCCCGCTGGCCTGGGCGGTGCAATGGGTGGCCATGAACGGCTTGGACCGGCCGCTGATCAGCGCGGACAAGGCGCAGGAAACGCTGGCGTCACTGTCAATCTGGGGCGGAACCCCGATTTATGCCGCTGCCACCGGTGTGCTGCTGTGGCTGTCCAGCTTGATCGCCGGCTGGGCCGACAACTGGTTCGCACTGCATCGCGTGCATGATGTGATGGCCTATGGCCGGCGCGTGCGGCACCTGTTTGGCGAACGCGGCGCAGCGCGCTGGGCCGGTTTCTGGCAACGCAATATCTCGGGCATCGCCGGCAACGTGTCGCTGGGCTTGATGATGGGCCTGGGGCCCGCCATTGTCAGCTTCTTCGGCCCCCACGTGGAAGTGCGCCACGTCACGCTCAGCGCGGGCCAGATCGGCACCGCGCTCGCCACGCTGGGATGGGATGTCGTCCACACACAGGTGTTCTGGATGGCCATCGCCGGCACCGCGATGACGGGGTTGCTTAACGTGGGCGTGAGCTTTGCGCTGGCATTCAACGTGGCGCTGCGCTCACGCAACCTGCGCCGTGGCGATCGCGACTCGTTGTCGGCAAGCGTCAGGCAACGCATCTGGCAGCGGCCCACCACGCTGTTCTGGCCGGTCAAGCCACGGCCCGCGCCCGAGCAGCCTTAGCGTCGGATCACGCTACGTGGCGGCTTCGGGCGCCCAGCCGCCTGCCACTCGGCCAAGGCGCGGCGACTCGAAGGCGCAGGCCACCGGCAATGGCACGCCTTGCGCGTCAACCAGCCGGCTGCGCCAGCGCGTGCCTTGGCACATGGCCACGACGATACCTGCCACCTGGGCCTCGCAACGCGCCAGCAAGGTCAGGGCGGACAGCATCGTTTGCCCGGTGCTGACCGCATCGTCCACCACCAACACGCGACGCCCCTTCAGGCTACCCGCCAGGTTCGGATCCACGTACAGCAGCTTGCCGGCCTCTGGCGTGGTCAGCGATTGCACGGGCACGGCCAGGCGTTCGTCGTACCAGTACTTGCGAGAGTATCCAAAGGGAACGTAGCGGGTGAAGCCCAAGCCGCGCGCCACCAGCGGCGCGAACGCCAGACCCAGCGTGGGCAGCCCCACGACCACCTCGGCCTGGAACGCACGCGCCCGGTCGGCCATGAATCCGGCCAGCGCCTCGACCACATCCAGACTGGCATGGTTGGCGATCAGCGACGCCACGCAGCGATCCGGATCGCCCGGCACGCCGCGCAACGGCAGCACCAAATAGCGGCCATCCGGCAAGCGCGCGGGATAGGCGCGGGAATAGGGCGGTTCGGCAGGGATGGACAGCGCATGGGCGCTGACGATCTCTTGCCAGTAACCGGTCGTGGCGTCGAAAGCCTGCGCGTGGCCGGCGGGCGGAACGTAAGAAGCAGTCATACGGAGAAAGCGGGGCTCACAACACGGGTGCGCTGGCGGCCAGGAAGCGCTCGGCCAGCGTCACCCAATAGCTGGCCGTGACCGGCAGGATATCGTCGTTGAAATCGTAGTCGGGGTTGTGCACCATGCAGCCGCCTTCGCCCTCGCCATTGCCCACGATGAAGTAGCTGCCCGGCACGGCTTCCAGCATGAAGGCGAAGTCGTCGCTCGCCTGCAACGGTTGCAGGTCGGGGATCACTCGCTCGGCGCCCAACCAATCGCACGCGACCGCGGACGCGAATTGCGTCGCGCCGGCATCGTTGACGACCGGCGGATAACGCCACCGGTAATCCACCGCGACCGTGGCGCGATGCACGGCGGCTTGCGCGGTGGCGATCGCGGTGATGCGCTCGCGCAGCAGCGCGCGCGTCTCGGGGCGGCGCGCGCGTACCGTCAGGCGCAGCTCCACCGACTTTGGAATCACGTTGGGTGCGTCGCCGCCGTGGATGGCGCCGATGGTCACCACCGCCATGTCATTGGGGTCAACCTCACGCGAAACGATGGTCTGCAACGCCAGCACGATGCTGGCCGCGGCCACGATGGGATCCACGGCCACATGCGGCATCGCGCCATGCCCGCCCACGCCGCTGACCGTCAGCACCACGGTGTCGGACGAGCTGTACATCACGCCCGAACGAAAACCGAAATGCCCGGCCGGATAGCCCGGTTCGTTGTGAAAGCTATACACGGCATCACACGGGAAACGTTCAAACAAGCCATCGGCGATCATCTTCTGCGCGCCGCCATGGCCTTCTTCGGCAGGCTGGAAAATCAGATGCACGGTGCCATCGAATTGGCCGCGCTCAGCCAGTGCGCGAGCCGCGGCCAGCAGCGTGGCTGTGTGTCCGTCGTGGCCGCAGGCATGCATCTTTCCCGGGTGCTTGCTGGCGTAGGGCAGGCCGGTGGTTTCATGGATGGGCAAGGCGTCCATGTCGGCGCGCAGGCCCAGCCGGCGCGCGCCCGTACCCCGGCGCAAGGTCCCCACCACGCCCGTCACGCCCAATCCGCGATGCACCTCATAACCCCAGGCAGCCAGGCGTTCGGCCACCAGGTCGCCCGTCGCGACCTCTTGGTAGGCCAGTTCCGGATGCGCGTGGATCTGATGGCGCAATGCCACCATCTCTTGGGAAATAGCCTGAATCTCAGGCAGCACGGGGCCAAGCGTGGAAGCGTTCATGTCGTCGAGCATCCTTGGAGCCAGCAGGCTTATTCCTGCTGAATGTTGGCGCTTTTCACGATGTGCGCGTACACGGCCTTTTCCTTCTTCAGGAATTCGGCGAAATCTTGCGGCGTGCCCTGGCCGGCGATGGCGCCGCCTTCAGCCAGGCGCTTCTGCACGTCGTCCAGCGTCAGCACGTCATTCAAGGCCTGGTTCAGTTTCCGCACCACTTGCGGGTCAGTGCCCGTGGGCGCGAACACGCCCATCCAGGTGTTCAGTTCAAACCCCTTCAACTCGGGCGTCTCGCCGAAGGCCTGCACGCCCGGCAGCGTGGCGACACGTTCCGCGGACGTCACGCCCAGGGCGCGCAGCTTGTTCTGCTGCACCAACGGCGTGGCGCTGGTCGTGACCAGCAGGCCAAGGTCAACCTGCCCGCCCATCACATCGTTGGTGATCTGCGCGCCGCCGCGATAGGGCACATGGACCAGCTTCACCTTGGCCTGGTCCTGCATCACTTCCATCGACAGATGCAGCACCGTGCCAACACCCGAGGACGCATAGGTCAGCGTGTCCGGCTTGGCGCGGGCCAGCGCGATCAACTCGTTCATGTTGTTCACGGGCAGGCCAGGACGAGCCAGCAACACCACCGGCGCGGTCGTCACCAACGCCACCGGGACCAGGTCTTTTTCAGCGTCGTACTTGACGGCGGAATTGATCAGCCGGGCCACGCTGATGGGGCCGTCAAACCCCATCACCAGCGTGTAACCGTCGGGCGTGGCATGGGTGGCACGGGCCACGCCCAGCACGCCGCCGGCGCCTGCCACGTTATCCACGATGATGGATTGCTTGAGCTGTTCCGACAGCTTCTGCGCGACCAGACGCGCCGTCGTATCCACATTGCCGCCTGGACTGAACGGCACGATCAATGTCAACGGCTTCGCGCCGGGCCAAGGCGTTTGAGCATGGGCCGCGAAAGCGATGCATACCGAGGCCGCCAGCGCGGACACAGACAGGAACAGGCGTTTGAACATGGTGAGGGGCGGTCAGGGCGGACGGACACGCGCGCGCATGGGCAGGGCGCGCAGGAAGGCGACGGCGCCATCCTACCCAGCTATGGGTAATAACTGAAATGGTATATTTTTATAGATTCATCAGGTAAATCTATGACCAAGCGCCCCGCGCCGGATCCTCCGGCCATGCCGCCGCGCCAGCCCACCTTGCGCCAATTGCGCGGCTTCAAGGAAGTGGCGCGGCACGCCAGCTTCAGCCGCGCCGCCCAGGCGCTGGCGCTGAGCCAGCCCGCCCTGTCGTCGGCCATCCGCGAACTGGAAACCCTGATGGGCGTTGCCCTGTTTGAACGCAGCACCCATCACGTCCGTCTGACGCCTGCGGGGCTAGCCGCCCGCGCCCAGATCGAATGGCTGCTCAATACCTACACCCAAGGCGCCGACGACTTGCAACGCCTGCTGGATACGCAGGCTGCCACCGTGCGCATCGGCTGCATTCCATCCACCATGCATCTGCTGGCGCCGGTCGTGGCGCAGTGGCGCTTGCGGCATCCGGAGACCGTGCTGATCCTCAGCGACCATCTGAACGATGAATTGATGGCTGCCTTGAACAACGGCGAACTGGATATTGGCCTGGGGCTGGATTTTGGCTTGGCGCCCGGCGTGGCCGCCGCCTTTGTGGCCGAAGACGAACTGGTCGCCGTGCTGGCCGCCACGCACCGGCTGTCGCGCCGCGCCGCCGTGACGTGGCAGGACCTGAAGCACGAGCCGTTGGCCGTGCTGTCGCGCGGCAGTACCTACGAAATGATCGTATCCACCTTGCGCCAGCAGGGCGCCGACCTGGCCGCGACCGACACGCTGAACTACACCGACACGCTTTACAGCCTGGTGCGCGCGGGGCTGCGCGTGGGGTTGATCTCGCGCCTGTACACGCAAGGCCAGCGCCAGGATGGCCTGGCCATCGTGCCCGTGCACCGCCCGCAAATGACGCGCCGCATCTGCCTGATGACGCGCGCCCCCGAGTCGCAGGCCCGCGCGGCCGTGCAGCGATGCTACGCAGAGCTGGCCGGCATGTTGCGCGGCCGCGCCGAGCCATCGGCGTGAATCAGAACGTGATGGTGGCGGTCACGACGTCCTTGTAGTCGCCGGGACGAGGCGTCGTCTGGGCCGGGACTCGCCCATACACGGTGAATGTCTGGTTGGAACCGGTCCCGGTGCCCGTCAGCGGGGTGCCGCCCGAAGCGTCGCCCCACACCGTGGCGTAACCCCCATCCTGATACAGCTGATAGCCGACGGTGTCGGCGGCAGTCGAGTGCTTCATCCGCCGGGCCAGCACATTGTTGGCGACCGAGCCACCGTTCAAGGCCACCGAGAACGCATTCTTGTTGGTGCATTTGACGGTGATCGAACTGTTGGCCGTCGTTGCGGAGGTCAATACTCCCCTTGGCGGAAACGCCAGATCGGTGGCGCTGATCGTGCAGTTTTTCTGCACCAGTGCCGTGACGGTAAGGGGAACCGTTATTCGTTGCGTCGGCGCAATCGGACAACTCGCCAACCCACCCAGACCGAACACATAGTCCACCGTCGCGGTAGACGCATACGTTTCCGAGTACTGCGTGTTGGCGTTGTTCACCGTGGAGACCAGCGGCTGATTGCCGGGCAGCTTGCCATAGAACTTGAACACGGTGGACACATTTCCGCCCCCGATGATCAATGGTCCCGTCAGCAGGACCGACGTCGGCCCCGAACTCGTGGAGGCGCCCCACACCTGCGAATGCGCCGCGTCCGTATACAGGTTGTAGTTCATCCGATTGCCGCCCGCCCCCAGCGTGCGCGGGTTGGTCGACGTGCTGGTGCTGCCCAGCCCCAGGCCGAAACACACCCGCGCAAAAAGACCCAGCGCGGTGAAGGTACAGGTCACGACGATCTGCCCGCCGTCGCTGAACGTGTCGGCGGGCAGCAGCGGATTGACCGTGCCGAAGTCCACCGTGCCAGTCGTGCCCGCCCCCAACGCGCAGGAGCTGGCCTGCGATGCGCCGGCATATCCAAGAGACAGGGCCGTCAGCGCTTGCAGCACGCCTCGGACAAGCCGCGGCGTCATGGACGCCCTCCGTTCGCCGGTTGGCATACAAACGGACCCAACGTCGGCATCGGACGGTTCGCTGCGTGCTGGTAGTCGAACTCCACCGTGCACGATACGCCAGCCCCCGTCACCCGCAGATGATTGCGCGCCTGTAGATCCTCGACGAAGGTCAGGCCGTCATACCCCAAGACCGACCGTTTGCCGCTTTCCACATGCGCCACTGCCGCCCCCACGGGCACGAACGCGCCATCCGGCATCTTCAGAATGACCGAAGCCGCCGCGTACTTCTCGACTTGAAATGTCGCCAACACACCCGCTCCCGCCTGCGGCACGACCACCACCTTCGTGGTGTCCAACTTCACATCCACGGGCAAGTCTTCCGGATCGATGGAGATGCGATTCGACTGATAGGAATTCAGATCCGGCACCAGCAAATAGCCGCTGCTGTTGGTCCGGCCCAGTTTGCGGTTCTCGTGCAGGACCGCCACATCGGGAGCGCCCTCCGTCGACACCACCGCGAAACTGTCGTTGATGCGCCGCGACGGCAACACTGCGCCGTCCATCAGCGCGATCGAACCCGAGGCTTGCGCCGCGGCCAGCGTCTTGCCGCCGTAGTCCTGCACCATTCCCGTCAACAGACCATAGCGCCCCAGGTATTGCGCTTGCCCCTGGTTGTATTGCATGCCTCCGGAACGTCCGTTCTGCGCCGCCCAACCCCATCCGCCTTCGTACGGCACCGTGCTCTGCGCGCCGACGCTGTACGTGTTTTCGCCGCCCTGCCTGCCCATCGAGACAGTCGCCTGTTGACGGTCGCCCAACATGAAGGACAAGCCCAGGTAGACCCCGCGCGAATCGGATTGCGTGAAATCGTTGTAGGCGCTCAAGGTCATGACGACCCGGCTGTGCAGATTGACGGTATAGGACGCTGAACCCAGCCTGGCCGCAGGCAGATTCGGCATCCGGTAGCCGATATAGCTGACCGCCACGCTTTGCGATCCCGTCAAGGGCACGGACACCGTCACGCGCTCGGTCTGGCGGGGCACGGGCGTGTCTTCGCGCGATCCCAGATCGCCGTAGTCTCCCAGCACGCGGGTGGCTTGCGTGTCCACGCTGAAGGCCGGCTGCACGTACTGGTATCCCAGGCTGACTTGCGCGCCGTCATAGCGGCCCGCGCTGCCCGATAGCGACCCGCTGATCACGCCTGCCTGCCCCAGCCTCACCAGCGCGCCTGCCCCGACGTTGTATAGGCCCGCGCTGGCCTCGGAATGCCCTTCCAGGGTCAAGTCATCGCGATAGCCATAGCGCCCCGAGGCCGTCATCACCGGCTGGCTGTCGTAATCAAACGAACGCACGCTGAACAGCCGGCGCACGAACCCGGCCTCGACGGAATAGCTGGACAGCCCGGCCGCCAGCATGCGCGTATCGATATACAGCGGCACCGACGTGCTGACCGTGCGCCCGAGCGCATCGCGCGTGACCAGCGTGGCCTGGCCGGCGCCGGTGATGCCTGGAATCTGGTTCACCACGAACGGCCCCGGCGGCACATTGCCCGAATACTGTTGCACGCCATTGACGTACAGCGCCACGGAGGATGGCACCACCGACGATGCGCTCAGCGAAGACACCGGGAAGGTCACCAGGTCCGGACGCAACGCGAAGTTCCTGCCCCACTGGATGCCGGCCACGCGCACCGAACGCGACCAATTCAACGACGACGTGATGGTGTCGCCCAGGCGCAGCGTGCGCATCGTTTCCTGATCGGAACGGGTCCAGTAGGTGTCATAGCGCACATAGCGCTCGCCCGCGCCGCCCAGGTAGGACGTGCCGGTATTGCTGAACAGGCCGTATTGGTCAAAGTAGCGCTGCTCGGTGAACAGCGCCACTCGGTAGCGCGAATCCGTCTGCGCATAAGCGTCGTAGTTCAGCAGCAAGCCGCGTCCGGCAGTCGCAGCCGGCGTCCTCGCGCCCTCTCGCCCCCCCAGCTCGTAAGGAACGCGCAATGCATCGGGCAACACAATGTCGACGGACTGCGCGGCGGGGTTGTAGGTGTATCTCAGGCCTGCCACCTGGTCCAGCGCAATCTCGTTCGTGCCGGGAATGCCGATCTTGGACAAGTCCACCCCCACTGACCGCAAGGCATCGCCGCTGACCGACAGGCGGCCTTGCGCATCCCGAAAACGGAGCAACTGAGAGGTATTGACGCCGTTGATACTCACCTCCAGAAACACATCACGCTCGGCAAAATTGCCGAAGGACACCAGTTGATCGGGCTGATCCACCGCCTGGGCCGCCGCACCCAGTAAATACAGTGCGAAACCCCAGACACGTCGCCCGCGGACACGGGAAGCGCGCACTGCCATTGGACTGCCTTCCTCTTGACTGCCGGTGTGCCGCAGGGCGCACCGGTACGCGGTCAATCAATGCGTGGGGATACGGTGACGACGTCGCCGTTGATCAGGGCTTTGATCCGCACCGAACCCGGTGCTTTTTGTTTTGCGGGAATGCGCCATTCGCGCGCGCGCTGTGCCAACGCATATCCCAATAGACCATCCACATTCGCCATGGGCTTGCCCGCGGCGTTCAGAATCTGCACGGCCGCCACCTGTGCATACCGCGTGCCGGTATTGGACAGCCGCAGCACCCAGGAATCCCCCGCCTGCTGTACCTGCCAGGCAAGGTCAGGCGCGGGCGAAGGCGCCGCCCCCGCCACGAAGACGGGCACGGAATACCGCAGGCGCAACACCACCCCACTGATCCCGGGCGTGGCGGGATCGGGGATCTCGTCGATGATCAGCCGGTAGCTGCGTTCAGTCGGGCCCACTTCGCGGGACGCGCGAACCAGGCGCACCAATTGTTCACCGCCCGGGGCCACCTGGATGATCGGCGGACTGGCCTGGACTTCTTCGGTGGCGGTCAAGACATCATCACCGCCTTCCTGGTCCCACCGGTAAATGCGGACCTGTCCGTAAATGGGCGTATTACCGGGGTTGCGCAGCATGATGCCGCTGGCCGCCTGCTGGGGCGCCATATCCACCAATACCGGCGATATCTGCAACGCCGCCCCGTGGGCAAGGCCCATCCACGCGCCCATGCAGAACGCCAGTACGATCCTCAAGAGTGCTTGCATCCGCACCTCTTTCAGAAATAGACCGTGGCGGTAACCGTGGAAGAGTATGTGTCCGGCGCGGGCGTCGTCTGGGCGGGCACGATGCCATTCACCACCAGCGGCTGCGCGCTGCCATTGCCGACGCCACTGACGCGATCGGCCACTTGGGCATCGCCCCACACCACGGTTTGGCTGCCGGGTTGGTACAACTGGTAGGAAACAACCGTTGCGATATTGGCGCCCGTGCCGTTCAGGAAACGTGTGGTCCCGGTGGAACCCGCGCCGGTGCCGGCGCTCAGGCCAACGGTATAGGGCGTGGTGTTGCTGCAAGTGATGTTCAGGGTGGTATTGCCCGAGACGGCGGCAGTCAGCACGCCGTGGCTGCCGAACGCCAAATCAGTGGCGTCAATAACGCAGTTGGGAGTAATGGTGAGCGTGACGTTGAATGTGGCCGTCGGGCTGGTTTGCGCGGCCGCCAGACCGGGCACGACCCCAGCGCAAATCAATGACAAGACCGCTGCATGCAAGGACAAGCGTTTCATCATGATGATCTCCACCAAATAAGTGACACCGCCAAACCTGCTGGGAATAATCGTACGTCGGATAATCTGATCAGGCACCAAATAGTTTCATTTATTCGTCCTTACTATTACTAAATATTAATATTTCGCCCTGCTCGCGACCGCCAATCCGAAGCCCTGCGCTATGGCGGCGCGCGCTTATCTGCACCGTACAAGTCGTTGTATTTGCGCTATTTTTCTAGTTTCAATTAGTAATACGGCCCGATGAGTATGGACGCCCAGAATTAATGAGCTGATTAATTCCCGCCATTATCGAATGTGACCGATCGGTCGCATCATGTGGCCTTTTCATCTGCGCCTGCGCGTCGCGGCAGCGAAGCGGCGGACTCGCTGACGAAGCGTTGAATCGCGATGGCGCATTAGAATCAGTCCTCCTGATGCCGGACGCACCGCCCGGACGCCTCGCCCGCCTGCCGCCCCCAATGCTCTCGTTCTCCCGAAATACCGTCTATCCGGCAGGTGCCGGCGTGCCCGCGTCCGAACGCTTTGGCGCATTGCTGGCCGTCTTGCTGGCGGTTTGCATGGCCAGCCTGGACACCGCCATCGCGAACACGGCACTACCCACCATCGCGCGTGACCTACAGGCCAGCGAGGCCGGTTCAATCTGGGTCATCAGCGGCTATCAATTGGCCATGGTGGCGGGACTCTTGCCTGCGGCGGCCCTGGGCGAAATCCTGGGCCACCGGCGCGTCTATCTCGTCGGGCTGGTGGTGTTCACCTTGTCATCGCTGGCCTGCGGGCTGGCGCCGTCGCTGCCCACGCTGGTGGCCGCGCGGATTCTGCAAGGCTTGGGCGCGGCCGGCGTGATGAGCGTGAATGGCGCACTGCTGCGCTTCATCTACCCCTCGCACATGCTGGGCCGCGGCCTGGGCCTGAACGCGATGGTGGTCGGCCTGTCGTTCGCGGCAGGCCCCACCGCGGCGTCGACCATCCTGCTGCTGGGCTCATGGCACTGGCTGTTCCTGATCAATGTACCGATCGGCATCGTCGCCGCCATGCTGGGATTGCGCGGCCTGCCGGAAACCGCGCGCGCGCCGCATGGCTTCGACGGCATCGCGGCCCTGCTGTGCGCGCTGACGCTTGGGCTGTTCGTGCTGGGATCCAATGAACTGGCCCATGGCGCGCCCTGGCCGCGTGTGACGCTGGAGTGGGGCGGCGCCATCGCCAGCCTGTGGCTGTTGATGCGCCGTCAGGCCGGCCATCCCGCCCCGATCCTGGCGGTGGACCTGCTGCGTCGGCCCTTGTTTGCGCTATCGGCCACCACGGCGGTCTGCGCCTTCGCCGCGCAAGCACTGGCGTTCGTATCGCTGCCGTTCCTGTTCCAAACCGTGCTGGGCTACAGCCAGGTGCAGACGGGTTTCCTGATAACGCCTTGGCCAGTGGTGGTGGCCATCATGGCGCCGATCGCCGGACGCCTGTCCGACCACTACCCAGCTGGCATCCTGGGCGGCATCGGCCTGGCCTTGCTGGCCCTGGGCATGGTGCTGCTGGCGGTGCTGCCCGCCACGCCTTCGGTCTGGGACATCTCGTGGCGCATGGCTATCTGCGGCGCGGGATTCGGCTTCTTCCAGTCTCCCAACCTGCGCGCGATCATGACGTCGGCGCCGGCCTCGCGCGCGGGCGGAGCCAGCGGCATGCTCGGCACCGTGCGCCTGCTGGGGCAAGCCACTGGCGCAGCGCTGGTCGCGGCATGCTTCCATGTGTCCACGACGCACGGCGCGATCGCGGCGTTGTGGCTAGGCGGCTTATGCGCCGCGCTGGCTTGCATCGCCAGTTTTTCGCGCTTGCGTTTCAGCGCGTGAAAACGCTAACTGGCAACAATGTTGCGTTATTTTTCGATATTTTCTGGCATCGAGCCGATATATTCGTAAGTTGTGAAACAGCGGCTAAATATCGCTGAAGCCGGGTCGTTGTTGCTGATGCAGCACTCGCTGTATCAGGGATACGACTCGTATGACACAGTTTTTGAAAGACATCACCATTCGTCGCATGATCTTGTGCACCCTGCTCATGATCAGTGCCTTGCTAACCGGCCTCTCGGCCATCAGCATCAACGGTCTGCATAGTTCGGGCGAAGCGCTGGCTTCCAGCAGCGAACTCCTACACGAAGTCTCCGCCCTGTCCCGGGTCAATGATCAGATCATGCGCGCGCGCCTGCGCCTGTCGCGCCAACTGGAATACGCCAGCGAAGGCCAGACCGCGCAAGCGGCGGAAGAGGGCCGTGGCATTGACACCGCGCTGGCGGAAGCCCGCCGCCAGCAAACCGTGTTTGTGAACCTGGCGCGCAAAGACACACCGGCAGCGCTCCTGGAATCCATGCAAGCCGGCTTTGATGCCCTGGTCACGGGCGGCATCGCCGTGCAGCGGCAGCACCTGGAGGCGAACGACATTCCGCGTGCCCGCGCCCATGCGGCCAGCGCCGTCGTGTCGGCCAGCCGTGCCTTTGGCAAGAGCATCGAGAACTACGAAGCCTATGCCAAGCAGCGCGAAACCCATCTGTGGGAGGACGCCGCCGCCAAGCGCCAGCAGGCCTATATCGGCATGGGCGTGGTGCTCGGCATCTGCCTGCTGCTGCTGGTGCTGGGCGACCGCTACGTCGTGACGTTCGTCAAACGGCCGCTGGATACGCTCAAGGGCCATTTCCAGCGCATTGCCGGCGGCGACCTGACCACGCCCATCGTCCCCTACGGCCGCAACTGCGTGGGCCAGATCGTTCCCTATCTGCATGAGATGCAAGCCAGCCTGGTCAGCACGGTGCACGCCGTGCGCGAAGGCGTGGTCGAGATCAATGCAGGCTCCAGCGAAATCGCCGCGGGCAACCAGGACCTGTCCAGCCGCACCGAACAACAGGCGGCATCGCTGGAGGAAACGGCTGCCAGCATGGAACAGCTGCTGTCCACCGTGACCAGCAACGCCGACAACGCCCGCCAGGCCAATGCCATCGCCATCGAGGCGTCCGCCGTCGCGCTGCGCGGCGGTCAGGCCGTGAAGGACGCGGTAAGCACCATGCGCGAAATCTCCAACGACTCGGGGCGCATCGAGGACATCGTCGGCGTCATCGACGGCATCGCCTTCCAGACCAATATCCTGGCGCTGAATGCGGCGGTGGAAGCGGCACGCGCGGGGGAAGAGGGCAAGGGGTTTGCGGTGGTGGCAGCGGAAGTGCGCTCGCTGGCGCAGCGCAGCGCGGGCGCGGCAAAGGAAATCAAGCAACTGCTCAGCGCGTCAGGCGCCACGGTTCAGGCAGGCTCCACGCAGGTGGAGATCGCCGGGCGCACCATGGAAGAGATCCAGGGCACGATCGAACGCCTGACCTTGCTGGTCAGCCAAATTGCCACCGCGTCGCAAGAGCAGGTGATTGGCATCGATCAGGTCAACACGGCCGTCACGCAAATGGATCAGGTCACGCAGCAGAACGCGGCGCTGGTCGAGCAAGCGGCGGCCGCCGCATCGTCGCTGGAAGCCCAGGCGCAACGCCTGCAAGGCGCGGTAAGCACCTTCCGCCTGCCTGCACAACGACCGGATCAGCAGCCTGATCCGCTATCCGGCCAACGCCGGCTGGCCTTGACGGCCTGATCGCACGGATTCTTGCGCAATGGGCGGGCATCTGCGGCGGGCGAATGCCCGCTGCGCATGCCCGCCCAATTAGCCACCCGCTTAGCCGCAGCTCTTGTCGCGGCACTCGGACAGCAGCTTGCCGTCCTTGTAGGCCTTGACGGACTTCAGGCTGCCGTCCTCGTTCCATTCCTTGAACTCACCCTGCTCGCGGTGGCTCTGGTCCCATTGCCATTGCACGGTCTGGATGCCTGCCTCGTTCCAACGGGCATAACTGCGTTGCGTGCCGTGGTCGTACAACTGCTTTTCCTCGACCTTGCCGTCGGCGTAGTAGCGGGTGCTCCACCCGTCGACGCCTTCGGCCAGATAGGTGGCCTCGTGCTGTAGCGCGCCATCTTCAAAATAGTCACGCACCGGGCCAACCTTGTCGCCATTGACGAAGGGCCCCGAATGCTTGAGCTGGCCGTTCGGATAGAACTCCTGGTAGGGCCCGTTCAGGGCGCCGTTCTGGTAGGTGACCTTGGCCTGCACCGCGCCGCTGTCCCAATACGCAACCGATTCGCCGTCCGCCGGCTTGTCAGCCTTGAACATCACCTTCTGGTGCAACTTGCCGTTCTCGTGCCAACTGGTCGTCAGGCCCTCGCGGCGCCCTTCGGCGTCAAGCTTGACGTCCTGGTCCACGCGGCCGTTGGGGTAATACGTCTTATAGCCCCGGACCAGTTTCCCCGAGACGAAATCCTCGGCATCCGCATAGCCCTGCAAATACACCTGCGAACTGCCAGGCAGCATGACGCGCACGGTCCAGAGATTCGTGGCCTTGTCGCGCGGCAAGGGCAATTTCAATTGGTATTGCGCGTCCGCGCGCGTCACCGATTGCAGATTCTCATCCAGGTAGACGATGCCGTCCCTGGCGGCGGGCTTGGGCCGCAGGTCCTTGCATTCACCCGGCTCGCAATCCTTCAACTCGGTAATCAACACCGCCTTGCCGATGCATTCGGACAGGCCGATCTTCACGGGGGTTTCGGACTTGATCGTCTCGGTCAGGCGCTGATAGCCCTGGCTCAGATCCGTGCCCGGCGGTGCGCCCACCGATTCCGCGGTCAGATAAACCAGATCGCTGCCGCAGACGTGGGGCGCCGACAGACGCAGCCTGGCGGCAGGCACTGACTTGCCGCTCGCGTCGGTGTAGGCGGACTCGATTTTCAGTTCCACCACGCGGACGGGTTCCATCCGAACCGTATCGGCCGCCCAAACGGCGGACGGCAGCAGGCTGGCTCCCATCAACGCCATGCCAGCTATTTTCTTCATGCTCATCCTTCCCATCCTCTATGCGGCCTTCGCGGAAGGCCGGGATGATAGCGAACGAAGCCTCATTGCCCGCTTGTGGATGCGTATAAATATTTCAATTCATGAGTAACCAAGACAAAGCCGCCGATTCACGCCAGCGATGCGATGCACACTTGCGCGCCGTGGCGGATCACCCGCTTGGGCAGATCGCCGCCGATCCAGTAGCCCAGTTCCGAGGGGTGCGCGACGTCCCAGGCCACGAAGTCCGCCATCTTGTCGGCCGCCAGCACGCCGTGCGTGGCCTGCAAACCCAAGGCGCGCGCCGCATGCACCGTCACCCCCGCCAGCGCCTCTTCGGGCGTCATCTTGAACAGCGTGCAAGCCATGCTCAGCATCAGCCGCAAGGACAGCACGGGCGACGTGCCGGGATTCAGGTCGCTGGAGATCGCGATGGGCACGCCATGACGACGCAACAGGTTCAACGGTGGCAACTGGGTTTCACGCAAGGCGTAGAACGCCCCCGGCAGCAACACCGCGACGGTGCCGGCTTCGGCCATGGCCACCACATCGCTTTCCGTCAGATATTCAAGGTGGTCCGCCGACAAGGCGCCGTAGCGCGCCGCCAAGGTGGCGCCATGCAGCGAAGACAATTGCTCGGCGTGCAACTTGACGGGCAGGTCCAGGTGCTTCGCGGCCTTGAACACGCGCTCGACCTGTTCAGGCGAAAACGCCAGATGCTCGCAGAACGCATCGACCGCATCGACCAGGCCTTCCGCCGCCAGCACGGGCAGCATGCGCCGCGCCACCTCATCGATGTAGTCATCGGAACGCCCCGCGTACTCCGGCGGCAAGGCGTGCGCCGCCAGGCAAGTGGCCTGCACGGTCAGCGGCAATGTTTGGCCCAGACGCCGGGCAACCCGCAGCATCTTGCGTTCGTTGGGCAAGTCCAGGCCGTACCCGGATTTGACCTCAAGCGTGGTGACGCCGTCGCCAAGCAGATGCAGGGCCCGCTGGCGGGCGCTGGCGTACAGCTCGTCCTCGGAGGCGGCGCGCGTGGCGCGCACGGTGCTGGCGATGCCACCGCCTTGCGCCGCGATGGTGGCGTAGTCCACGCCTTGCAAGCGCTGTTCAAACTCCAGGCTGCGATTGCCGCCGAACACCAGGTGCGTGTGGCAATCGATCAATCCGGGCGTCACCCAGGCGCCGCCCAGGTCATGCACATGCGCGGCATCAACCGGCGGCAAATCCGCCTCGGGGCCGACCCATTCGATGCGATCCGCGCGTGTCACGATGGCGGCCCGCTCGATCGTGCCATACGTGCCATCCGCCATCGTCGCGGCATGGCAATTGCGCCAGACCTGTCTCATACCCATTCTCCTAAAAGCTGGCGTCGCGCCCGTCGATCCGAACCCAGCCGCCGCCGCGTGATTCAATCCGACCCCTGCGTCACCGGCACTGTCACGCCGCCGGCGGGACGGTTGGGATGCACCCACATACGATAGGCCACGCACAGCAACGCGATCCACACCACTCCCACCGCCAACGCGGCCTGCGTCCGGGGGAAATAGCCCAGCACCCCAAACACGAACAGCATGAAGACAATTGCCGCGATCGGCCCCGCCGGCCAGAACGGCACCGGAAATTTCAGCGCCCTGACCTCTTCCGCGCTCATCTTGCGCCGCATCGCCACTTGCGACAACAGGATCATCAACCAGACCCATACCGTGGCGAAGGTGGCAATCGAGGCGATCAACAGGAACACGCCTTCGGGAATCAGATAGTTCAGCAACACGCCCAGCAGCAGCGCCACCGACATCACCACGACGGTCATCCACGGCACGCCGTTCTTGGACACCGAGCCAAAACCGCGCGGCGCCTGGCCTTGTTGCGCCATGCCAAACAGCATGCGGCCCGCACCGAAGATATCGCTGTTGATCGCCGACACGGCCGCGGAAATCACCACGACATTCAAGATGTTCGCGGCCGAACTGATACCCAGGCTGGAAAAGATCTGCACGAACGGACTGCCTTGGCTGCCAATCTGCGTCCACGGGAAGATCGACATCAGCACGAACAACGTCAACACGTAGAACAGCAGGATGCGCAGGGGCACCGCATTGATGGCGCGCGGGATCGTGCGGCCGGGATCTTTCGCCTCGCCCGCGGTGATGCCGATGATCTCGATGCCACCGAACGCAAACACCACCACCGCCAGCGACGCGATCAACCCGCCCACGCCGTTGGGCATGAAGCCGCCGTGTTCCCATAGGTTGTGCACGCCGGTGGCCGCGCTATCCGCGTTCAATCCAAAGCCGAACAGCATGATGCCCAGTCCGCCCGCGATCATCGCGATGATCGCACCCACCTTCAACAAGGACAGCCAGAATTCCAGTTCGCCAAACACCTTGACGGAACACAGGTTGATCGCACCGATGAAGCACACGATCGACAGCACCCAGATCCAGCGCGGCACATCGGGATACCACAAACCCATGTACAGCCCGAACGCGGTGATGTCGGCCAGACAGACGATGATCATCTCGAAAGCGTACGTCCAGCCCGTCAGAAATCCGGCCACCGGCCCCAGATAGCTGGTGGCGTACTGGCCGAATGAACCCGACACCGGGTTATGCACGGCCATTTCCCCCAAGGCGCGCATCACCATGTAGACGGCCGCGCCGGCAATCAGATAGGCAAGCAGCACCGAAGGGCCCGCTTCCTGAATGGCCTTGGCGGACCCATAGAACAGTCCGGTCCCGATCGCGGACCCCAACGCCATGAAGCGGATGTGCCGCGCGTTGAGTCCTCGTTTCAGGTCCTGCGTGGGGGATTGAGATTCGGCCTGCATGTTGTCTCCGTGTTGGTTTTGTATAGGCGAGCACCATCAATCGGCCCGCGCGCGCCGTCTCTGGGCGCTGTCACGGGACGAGCCGCGATGACGGCCCCCCGGATAGAGGGCCGTGCATCGAACTTACAGACTGGGCAACAGCCCTGCGGGGATCAGGCTGTTCAGGACTTGCGCTGAAATCAGGCCGCTAGCGGCGGCAATGTCGGGCGCGAAGAAGCGGTCTTCTTCGTAGTGCGGCACTTGCTCGCGCAGGGCGCGGCGCGCTTGCTCAAGCTGGGGCGACGTCTTCAGGCCTTCGCGGAAATCCAGGCCTTGGCATGCACCCAGCCATTCAATCGCCAGGATGTCGCGCACGTTCTCCGCCATGGCCCAAAGCCGCTTGCCGGCGTTGGGCGCCATCGACACATGGTCTTCCTGGTTGGCGGAGGTCGGCATGCTGTCGACGCTGGCGGGGTGCGCCAACGCCTTGTTGTCGCTGGCCAGCGCCGCAGCCGTCACCTGGGCGATCATGAATCCTGAATTCACGCCGCCCTTGGCGACCAGGAAAGGCGGCAACTGGGACATGTGCTTGTCCATCATCAGCGCGATGCGGCGCTCGGATAGCGCGCCGATCTCGGCCAGCGCCAACGCCAGGTTGTCCGCCACCATCGCCACCGGCTCGGCGTGGAAGTTCCCGCCCGAGATCACGTCGCCCTGCGCCACGAACACCAGCGGGTTGTCCGACACGGCGTTGGATTCGATCTGCAACACCTGCGCCGCATGCCGGATCTGCGACAGGCAGGCACCCATCACCTGGGGTTGGCAGCGCAGGGAATAGGGGTCCTGGACTTTTTCGCAGTCCGCGTGCGAATGGCCGACCTCGCTATCGTTGCCCAGCAGTTCACGGTACACCGCCGCCACGGCAATCTGCCCCGGCTGGCCGCGCGCGGCATGGATGCGCGCGTCGAACGGCACGCGCGACCCCAGCATTGCTTCCACGCTGAGGCTGCCGCACACCAGCCCGGCAGCCATCATGTCTTCGGCTTCAAACAGGCCGCGCAAGGCATAGGCGGTGGATACCTGGGTGCCGTTCAACAGCGCCAGCCCTTCCTTGGCGGCCAGCGTCAGCGGCACCAGCCCGGCGCGCGCCAGCGCCTCTTGCGCGGGCAACCATTCCCCCTGGTAACGGGCGCGGCTCTCACCCAGCAATACCATCGACATATGCGCCAGCGGGGCCAAATCGCCCGAGGCGCCCACCGATCCCTTCAGCGGGATATGCGGATAGACGCCCGCGTTCACCAGCGCAATCAGGCTGTCGATCACGTGGCGGCGAATACCGGAGTAACCACGCGCCAGGCTATTGATCTTCAACACCATGATCAGGCGGACCATGGCATCGTCCAGCGGTTCGCCCACGCCTGCGGCATGCGAACGCACCAGAGCGCTTTGCAGCGCCTCAAGGTCTTCACGCGCGATCTTGGTGGAAGCCAACAAGCCAAAACCCGTATTGATGCCGTAGACCGTGCGGCCTTCCGCGATAAGGCGCTCGACCGTGGCCACGCTGGCATCAATGGCGTCCGCCGCGCCGGGGTCCAGCGTCACGCGCACCGGTTCCTGGTACACGCGCCGCAGATCCGACAGCGTCAAATGCCCGGGTTTCAAATGCAAATCCATTCTGGGTCTCCTGTGCCGGTTGCCGGCATCATGCAATGTCGTTGTCACGCCGGCCGTTGCGCCGGATCATGTAGGGGGAGCCGCGCGCCGCGACGCGCGAACAGGTAATAGAGAATGCTGGGGACGATCAAGCCGATGATCCACGAGATATCCACCCCACCCAGGCGCTCTACCATCGGCCCGGTGTAGAGCTTGGTCGAGATGAAAGGCATCTGCACCAACACGCCGAACGCATACACCAGGATGCCCGGCAGGTTCCAGCGGCCGTAGCGGCCGTCGGGGTCCGACAGCGCTGCCACGTCGTAGCGGCCCCGGCTGACAAAGTAGTAGTCCACCAGGTTCACCGCGCTCCAGGGCACGAAGAACGCCAGCAAGAACAGAATGAACGACTTGAACGCATTCAAGAAGGAATGCTGACCCACCAGCGCCACCGCGGTTGCCGCGGCCACGATCAGCACCACGGCCACGGCACGTTGCCGGTGCGTGATCTGGACCTGGCCACGAAAGCCGCTGATGATCGTGGCGATGCACATGAAGCTGCCGTAGGAGTTCAAGGTGGAGATCGTGATCTTGCCGAATGCAACGCTGAAATACAGCAGCGCCGCCATCGTGCCCGTGCCGCCCAGGCCCACGATGTAGGCGACTTCACGGCCCGAGAACTGACCCGCAGCCATGGCGGCGGCCAACACGCCCAGCACCATCGCGATCTGCGCGCCCACCACCGACCCCAGCCCAACCGCCAGGAACGTCTTCACCGACGAGGTGGAGCTAGGCAGATATCGCGAATAGTCCGCCACATAGGGGCCATATGCGATCTGCCACGAGGCCGCCAGCGATACCGCCAGCAGGAACGAACTCCAGCTGAAATGCCGGATTTGCAATAACTGAACCACGTCGCCCACCGCGATCACGCGGCTGAACAGGTAGACGAAGGCGATCACGCCAAGCACCGTGGCCACCCGCCCGATGATGTGGATCACCCGGTAGCCAAACAAGGTGGCGGCGATGATCACCGCCGCGAACATCAGGATGCCGACGGTATCGCTGACGCCAAACAACTGGCCCAGCGCCTGGCCCGACAGGACCGTGCCCGTGGCGGTGAAGCCCAGATACATCAGGCACACCAGCACGATGGGAATCGCCGCCCCATACACGCCGAACTGCACGCGGCTTGAGATCATCTGCGGCAAACCCAGCTTGGGCCCTTGCGCCGCGTGCAGCGCCATCACCCCGCCGCCAAGCACCTGTCCGATGAACAGGCCGATCAAGGACCAGAACACGTCACCGCCCAACACCACCGCCAGCGCACCGGTGACGATCGCGGTGATCTGTAGATTGGCGCCCATCCATAGCGTGAACTGGCTGTAGAGCTTGCCATGCCGTTCGGATTCGGGGATGAAATCAATGGACCGCCGCTCGATCAGCGGTGCTGGCACTGCTTCACTATCCTGAGCCATCGCTTTGCCTCGTGGAGGACGTAGGGGACCTGCCTTTCGGGTTGTGGTCCCCACGCGGGGTTATGGTTGCACGCCTGCCGAATGGCGGGCTTAACGCTTGCCGGTCACCATGGGCAGATTCAGCCCCTGTTCCTTCGCGCATTCGATCGCGATGTCGTAGCCGGCGTCCGCATGCCGCATGACGCCCGTGCCCGGATCGTTGGTCAGGACGCGGGCGATCCGCTCGGCGGCGTCGTCCGTGCCGTCACACACGATGACCATGCCGGAATGCTGCGAGAAGCCCATGCCCACGCCGCCGCCGTGATGCAGCGATACCCACGTCGCGCCGCTGGCGGTATTCAGCAAGGCGTTCAACAGCGGCCAATCGGACACGGCGTCAGAGCCGTCTCGCATGGATTCGGTTTCGCGGTTGGGACTGGCGACCGATCCGGAATCCAGGTGATCGCGGCCGATGACGATGGGCGCCGACAGTTCGCCGGAACGAACCATTTCGTTGAACGCCAGGCCCAGCTTGGCGCGCTGGCCCAAGCCCACCCAGCAGATGCGGGCAGGCAGACCCTGGAAGTTGATGCGTTCGCGCGCCATACTCAACCAATGGTGCAGGTGCGCGTCATCGGGAATCAGTTCCTTGACCTTGGCGTCAGTCTTGTAGATGTCTTGCGGATCACCCGACAGCGCGGCCCAGCGGAACGGCCCCACGCCACGGCAGAACAGCGGCCGGATGTACGCGGGCACGAAGCCGGGAAAGTCGAAGGCATCCGCCACGCCTTCTTCCTTGGCCATCTGACGGATGTTGTTGCCGTAGTCGAAGGTGGGAATTCCCTGACGCTGGAAGTCCAGCATGGCTTGCACATGCACGGCCATTGATTGCTTGGCGGCCTTGATGACAGCTGCCGGCTCGCGCTTGGCGCGTGCGCGGTAGTCCTGCCAGGTCCAGCCCAGCGGCAGATAGCCGTTCAGCGGATCGTGCGCGCTGGTCTGGTCGGTGACCATGTCGGGGCGCACGCCACGGCGCACCAATTCAGGCAGGATCTCGGCGGCATTGGCGCACAAGGCGATGGAGACGGCGCGGCCTTCCTTCGTGTATTTGGCGATGCGCGCCAGCGCGTCGTCCAGGTTGTCGGCCTGTTCGTCCACGTAGCGGGTGCGCAGGCGGAAGTCGATGCTGGTCTGCTGGCATTCGATGTTCAGCGAGCAGGCGCCGGCCAGCGTGGCGGCCAGCGGTTGCGCACCGCCCATGCCGCCCAGGCCCGCGGTAAGCACCCAGCGTCCCGCAAGATTGCCGCCGTAATGTTGGCGGCCAGCTTCGACGAAGGTTTCGTAGGTGCCCTGCACGATGCCCTGGCTGCCGATGTAGATCCAGCTACCGGCGGTCATCTGGCCATACATGGCCAGGCCCTTGGCGTCCAGTTCGTTGAAGTGTTCCCAGGTGGCCCAGTGCGGCACCAGGTTCGAGTTGGCGATCAGCACGCGCGGTGCGTTGGCATGCGTCTTGAACACGCCCACCGGCTTGCCCGATTGCACCAGCAGCGTTTCGTCGTCGTTCAATTCCTTGAGCGACTCGACGATCTTGTCATAGCAGTCCCAGTCGCGAGCGGCACGGCCGATGCCGCCGTACACCACCAATTCCTTGGGGTTCTCGGCGACGTCCGGGTCCAGGTTGTTCATCAGCATGCGCAAGGGGGCTTCGGTCAGCCAGCTCTTGGCCGTCAGTTGATTGCCGCGCGGAGCGCGGATGACGACATCGCGGTATCGGTTCGATTGGTCCAAGAGACTCTCCTTGATCAGTTCAGCTGCGCGCCCATCGCATGCGCGCCGGTTGCCTGAATCATAGGATGCCTATGCTTGTATATACAAGATGATAAGACCGATATTTGGATCAGGGATTTCCCGTATGCGCCACACATCAAAAAAGAAGCCGCTCAAGGCGGCCATGGGAAGAATCAAGCGGTGCGCGGCACCAGTTCGATCACGCAAGCATCCAAGGGATCCGGACTGTCCAGGCGATACTCGGCCAGGCCCTCCGGCGCCTCGATATGCAGGCAGTCGTAGCGCGCAGGCAGCGCGTGCGCCGCACCATTCACGCGCACCGACAGCGTCTGGCCCGCATTCAGCACCAGCACCGTCTGCGCGGCGCTATGAAAGGTCCAGGGACCCGTTCCCCCCACCCATTGCAGGCGGGCGTGATAGCGGGCGGGTGCGTAGATCAGGTTGAAATCGCGGATCGGGCCGCCCGGCAGGCGGCAGTGCACCTGCGCGTCCCCCGAAAATGCGTAGGCCTGACGCGACGTCAGCGGTGGGTGGTCGCGCCCATCCACGGTCAGCTGGATGCCCTGGCCTTCCAGCACGCTGATGATGCGCTGATACCCCGTGAAGGCCGAAAACCCGCCGTCCTGCGCCACGTCGGCGATGGACAAGCGCCAGTCGAAGACGGCCGTGCCGCTGGCGGGATGGCACGCCACTTCCTGCGTGGTGCCGCCGCCGTTGCGCCACGGCATGCGCGGATAGTCGGCAGCACGATAGAGGCGGACTTCGGGTGCCGTCATGATGTGAACTTGCCTTCCAGACGATGCCGCGACCCGGGATGAATCAACCGCGCCAAGGTAACGGCACGGTCGCCGGACCAGGTGCGGCGGCTGATCAGCAGACAGGGTTCTTCGCGGTCGATCTGTAGCAGCTGGCATTCGCGCGGCTTGGCAAGAATGGCTTCGACGACGTGCTCGCCTTCGCTCAACGGCGCCACGCGCGTCAGGTATTCATAGGGGGTGTGTTGCGTGAAGTCCTGCTTCAGATAGTCCGGCGCCAGGCTCACATTCACATAGCGGTCTTCCAGCTGGATCGGCACGTCGTCCTCGTAGTGGACGATGACCGAGTGATAGACCGGTTGCCCCGCGCGGATCTCCAGCGCCTGCGCCTGCTCGGCGCCGGCGGGCTCTTCGGCCAAACGCACCACGCGGCTATGGTGGCGGTGGTTGCGCGCCGCGATTTCATCAGCGATATTGTTGACGGCGAACAGCGCCGAGCGCGCCTTGGGCTGGGCCACGAACGTGCCTACGCCCTGCATGCGCACCAGCAGCCCTTCCGATGTCAGTTCACGCAGCGCGCGGTTGATCGTCATGCGGCTGAACCCGAGCTCTTCGACCAGTTCGCTTTCCGAGGGCACCCGGTAATGCGCCGGCCACGCGCCGCTGCGGATCTGCTGCGCGATCATCTGTTTGACCTGCGCGTAAAGCGGGGCGGGCAGGGCATTGGCCGGGACGGGCAATCTGGGAGGGGAAGAAGCCACGAAGAATCCTGTTGTGCGCCGCAAGGCGGTGGAAGGCAATCAGAATGAAGTATAGACAGGTACAGATGTCTTTCGCAGCACAAGACCGCATTGGACGAACGCCGTCAGATTTTCTATACTCCCCCCCTGTATCGTTTCGGAGTCCGCCATGCCGCACTCGCCGGAAGAGAAAAAGCGCGTTGTCACCCGCCTGCGCCGTATCCAGGGCCAAGCGCTAGCATTGGAACGCGCGGTAAACGTGGGTACCGAGTGCGGTGCGCTGTTGCAGCAACTGGCTGCCCTGCGCGGCGCCGCCACCGGCCTGATGGCCGAGGTGCTTGAAAGCCATCTCCGGGAAACGTTCCTGCAATCCGCCCAGGGCAGCCCGCCAGACGCTGGAATCGACACGGCAGCCGAAGTCGATCAGCTGATGCGCATCGTCCGTTCCTATTTGAAGTAACCCGCCCGACATTCGTGGAGTAACGCTATGAAATCACGCGCAGCAGTCGCATTCGGACCCGGCAAGCCGCTGGAAATCGTTGAAATCGACGTCGCGCCCCCGCAGCGCGGCGAGGTACTGGTGCAGATCACCCACACCGGTGTCTGCCACACCGACGCCTTCACGCTCAGCGGCGATGACCCTGAAGGTCTGTTCCCCGCCGTGCTGGGCCACGAAGGCGCCGGCATCGTGGTCGAAGTGGGCGAAGGCGTGACCTCGCTGAAACCGGGCGATCACGTCATCCCGCTGTACACGGCGGAATGCCGCGAATGCAAGTTCTGCCTGTCCGGCAAGACCAATCTGTGCCAGAAGGTGCGCGCCACCCAAGGCAAGGGCGTCATGCCCGACGGCACCTCGCGCTTCAGCTATGAAGGCAAGCCGCTGTACCACTACATGGGTTGTTCCACGTTCAGCGAATACTCCGTCGTCAATGAGATCTCGCTGGCCAAGATCAACCCGGCCGCCCCGCACGAAAAGGTCTGCCTGCTGGGTTGCGGCGTGACGACCGGCCTGGGCGCCGTGCACAACACGGCCAAGGTCAAGGAAGGCGACACGGTTGCCGTATTCGGACTGGGCGGCATCGGCCTTGCCGTGATTCAAGGTGCGGTGCAGGCCAAGGCCGGCCGCATCATCGCCGTCGACACCAACCCGAACAAGTTCGTCCTGGCCAGCGCCATGGGCGCCACCGACTGCATCAACCCCAAGGACCATGACAAGCCCATCCAGGACGTCATCGTCGAACTGACCGATGGCGGCGTGGACTTCTCGTTCGAGTGCATCGGCAATGTGCACGTGATGCGTGCCGCGCTGGAATGCTGCCACAAGGGTTGGGGCGAAAGCATCATCATCGGCGTGGCCGGCGCCGGCCAGGAAATCAGCACGCGCCCGTTCCAGCTGGTCACGGGCCGCGTCTGGCGCGGTTCGGCCTTCGGCGGCGTCAAGGGCCGCACGCAACTGCCGGGCATGGTGGAAGACGCCATGAGCGGCAAGATCGACCTGGACCCGTTCGTGACGCACACGCTGCCGCTGGAACGCATCAACGAAGCCTTCGACCTGATGCATGAGGGCAAGTCGATCCGCACCGTGATCCACTTCTAAGTCCGTTTCCCGCAGTATCCAGCGGGTCCGGCGCAGCATGCGCCGGACCCGCTTTTCATGACATGGACAAGACAGCGCCGCGCGCTTTCATGACACCACTGTCATTCATCTTCACGTCATCTTCCGCCGCAACCATTCGCCTTCGCATAACGAGGGATCACACGAATGATTACGTGGAAGAGGAATGCGGGCGCGGCGATGCTGAGCGCCCTGTTGCTGGCCGGTTGCGGCGGCAACGACGACGATGACGATGCGTCCAACAATCCAGCGCCGGAACAGCCCGCGCCAGAGCAACCCGCGGCCAGCCGGCCGATGGAACTGACGATCCTGCACATCAACGATCATCACTCCAATCTGGACAGCAAGAAAAAAGACCTGAAACTCAAGAACGCCGCCGGCACATCAGTGGCGGTGAACGTGGACGTTGGCGGTTTCCCGCGCGTGACCGGCGCCTTCAGCGCGTTGTCGGCGCAGTCGGCCAACGTGCTGAAACTGCACGCGGGCGATGCCAACACCGGCACGCTGTACTTCAACCGCGCTGGCGAAGCCGGCGAGGCTGACGCGGCCATGATGAACACGGTTTGCTTTGACGCGATGACGCTCGGCAACCATGAATTCGACAAGGGCGACAGCGGCCTGAAGCGCTTCATCGACCTGCTGCATGCCGGCACGTGCCAAACACCCTTGCTCAGCGCAAACGTCACCTTTGCCGCCGCCTCGGCGTTGAACCCGTCGCGCGCACCCGGCCTGGTCAAGCCTTCCATCGTGCTGCAACGCGACGGGCAGCCCATCGGCATCGTCGGCCTGACGATCGCCAACAAGACGCAACAATCCTCCAGCCCCGACGCCGGTACGCTGTTCTCCGACGAGACGTCCGCCGCGCAGGCGCAGATCGACGAACTGCGCGCCAAGGGCGTGAACAAGATCGTCGTCATGAGTCATATCGGCTATGACTACGACAAGCAGATCATCCCCAACCTGAGCGGCGTTGACGTGGTGGTGGGAGGGGATTCCCACACGCTGCTGGGCCCGGATTCGATGGTCGCCTATGGTGTGGGATCGCCGGCCGGCGCCTACCCGACCGTGCTCCAGAACAAGGAAGGCAAGCGCGTGTGCCTGGTGCAGGCCTGGGAATATTCGCAGGTGGTGGGCGAGCTCAAGGTCAGCTTTGACGCCAATGGCGATGTGACGGCCTGCGCCGGTACGCCGCACGTGCTGATGGGCGATTCGTTCACGGTGGCCGGTGCCGCTCCCGCGCCTGCGGACAAGGCCGCCATCCTGGCCGATGTGGCCGCCAGCGGTTTCCTGCGCATTCAGCAACCCGACGCCCAAGCCACGACGGTGCTGCAACCCTTCAAGGCCCGCGTCGACACCTTCAGCGCCAGCCAGGTTGCGTCGGTGCCGCAAGAGCTTTGCTCGCGCCGCGTGCCCGGCGGCCCCGGCTCACGCGATTACAGCCGCTCCAGCGCGGCTTGCAACACGCTGGGCAGCGTCAGCCTGCGCGGCGGCGACATCCAGCAACTGGTGGCGCAAGCCTATCTGGACGTGGCCAACGCCAGCTATGGCGGCGCGGACATCTCGCTGCAAAGCGGCGGCGGCGTGCGCGTGCCCTTGCTGGGCAACGTCACGGCGGCCAATGTGATCGAGGTGGTTCCGTTCGGCAACATGCTCTGGCGCCTGGAAATCACGGGCGCCGAAGTCAAGAGCATGCTGGAAGACGGCATGCAGGCGGTCTACGGCCCGGGGGGTTCCACGGGTCCGTACCCCTACGCCGGCGGATTGCGCTGGGACGTCAATGCCGCGCAAGCCCAAGGCAACCGCGTGACGAACATAGAAGTGCGGGACGCCACCAGCGGCAATTGGCTGCCGCTGGACGCCGCGCGCACGTACAAGCTGTTCGTCCTGAGCTTCAACGCCACCGGCGGCGACGGCTACAAGACCTTGGCCAACGTGCCGGCCGCGCGTCGGCAGGATATCGGCGTGCTGGATGCGGACGTGCTGCAAGCCTACATCGACAAGCAGGCCAAGGACGCGGTCTCCGGCCTGCCGGTGTTGAACCTGCTGCCCGTCAGCCTGTACAGCACCAAGACCTACAGCGAGTGAACGAAGCGACCCTGCCGCGCTTTGGCGGCAGGGTCTTTATTGCATGAACAGGACGGCCCTGGGGCGGGCGCGATGGCGATGGCACCGGCGGATCAGGACGTCAGTCTCCACTGCCTGCCAGGCCCAATGCGACCTTCCAGGTAGACCTGTTCCGTCTGGCCGACGAACTGCGCCAGCGAAAACTCCCGCAGCGCGGTATGGCGCGCTTCCGCACCCATCTGCGCCACGACGCTGCGGTTCTTCAGCATATCGGATACCGCCTTCAGCACGCCGCTCACCGAGCCGGGCGGCACCACCCAGCCATCCCGGCCGTCGGTGACGTTCTCGGTCAAGCCGCCCATCTTGCTGACGATGACCGGCTTGCCCGCCGCCATCATCTCGCGGCACGCAAACGAGATCGTCTCCAGGCGCGACGACAGCACGAAGCCCACGTCCAGGGCGGCCAGGAACGGGCGGACGTCTTCCAGCAAGCCGGTAAACACCACTTGATCCGTCATGCCAAGATCTTCCACCCGCTGGCGTTGCGCGTCATCGGGCTCCTTGCCAGCGATCAAGATCACGACCTGATCGCGCTGATGGTCAGGAAGCAAAGAAACGGCGGTCACCATGTCCAGCCAGTTCTTGTAGCTGGCGGTACCCGCGTTGCTACCAATCACAAACCGCCCTCGCAGGCCTTCAGGCAGCAGGGTGGCGCGCGCCGCGCGCCCGTCCTGGATGCCGGCGGGCCGATATTGCAAGGTATCGACGCCGTTATGCACCACCCGCAGGTCTTCATCGCGAAACACGGAATCCTTCATGCGCCGGAAGGTATGGCCGCAAACGCAGATGACGCGGTTCGTGCCCCATTTGGCGCGCATGCGCACGCCCAGGCTATTGGCGCTGCGGTCGGTGTGCTGGGTGTAGACGATGAACGGGCGCTTGGCGCCCATGCCCAGCGTGGCCAACATGCACAAGCGATGATCGGCGGACCCGTTCACATGGATCACGTCGAAATGCTCCCTGCGCAACAGCGCACGCAGGCGGCGCAATGCGCCCAGCTGCTGAAACGGGCGGCCCTTGAATTCCAGGTCGATCGAATGCACGCCGGGCAAGGCATCCGCCTCGGCCAGCAAGCGGCTGCCGCGCGGCGCGGCGACCGTGATCTGGGCACGTTGACGCAGCATGCGCGCCAACGACATGACATAGGTGGTGTGGCCACCGCCGTCGCCCTGATGAAAGTTGGTGTAGAGAATCTTCATGATGTCAGGCCCGAGAGCAGATGCGGAGAAGGCGGAGACTCCGCTTGATTGAGCAAACAGCTCCAGTGGCGCTTTTCAAACACGTCATCGCCCAGGCGGCTGCCCGGCGACAAGTTGTAGACCTTGACGCCACGCGCGCTCAGCAGCCGGCTGGCTTGCCGGAACGCGGGTTCAATATGGCTTGCGAATTGGCGGTCCAGCGCAGTGGGAAGCTGCGCATCCGCACTTTCGTAGAAACGGGGTCCGGCGGTGGCCGTCAGGTCCAGTCCGTGCAGGTACAGCGTGCGGGCCCCCATCCAGGTCAGCAGCTGCAACGCGGTATAGGCAACGGTGCCTCCGCCAAACAGACCGCGCGCGGGGTTCAGGCTGAAGCCGTGCGCGTGCTGCGGATTGCGGGCGTCGAACAGCACCAGCTCGGCGTCCCCCGCCAACTGCGCCTCAAGCTCTTCAGCACGTGCCCGTGCCTGCAAGGCGCGCTGATGCACCTCTTCAAACAGCACCAGACGGCAACGGATGTCCTGCGCGGCAAACAGGAAGGCGATCCAGCGATACACCTCGGGGGTGACGAACAGCAGCAGATCCTGCGACAGCACTTCGGCCACCAGGTCGCGCCGACGCTTGACGAAGCCGGCATCCAGCATCGCGTAATAGTCAAAGCGCAGCGAAGGGTGCTGGCGTTGCAGCGCGATCGATCCGTTGACACCCATGACGGCGCCAAGCCGGCATTGCGCGTAATCGATTTGCGCGACCGACGGGCCACTCAGGATCAGGTGCGCGTCGCCATTGATGTGGCGTGGAACGTCGTCCATCGGCAAGGTGCGCGGACCCGTGACCCCCAGGAGATCGCAGCCCACCAGTCGCTCATCGCCATCCCGCCGTACTTTCACCAACGGCCACAGCGTCTCGTTATGCCGATAGGCTCCGGCGCGTGTATAGCGGTAAAAGTATCGGAAGCCCTTGGTCAAAGGGCGTGAGCAAAGCAAGCGGGGAACAAGGGCAACACGGGTCATGAACGGTGCCGTTGAAAGCACGGCGAAACCTTATGAGCGGCCGATTCTACGCAGGCAAACTGGGCAAATGCGCGTCCGAAACATTTGAGATGTAACAGCTTTGAGAGCCATCGTTCGCTCCCCAATTTCTCACATTTCAGCGCCCCGGAACCTCACATCCCACATACCGGAATGGGTGCTGGCCGCACACCTGAAACCGCACCATTTCCGTGCATGCTTACCGGGCACCACGCACCAAGACGCCGGGCGCGCAGGCCGCCACGCCCGTACCTTCCATTACGTTTTGAGCCAAAGCGAAAGGGCCTTGAACGTAATTTCAGCGCGGGCACGGCACTGGCGGACTATGCGGCGTGACGCGCGCACATCAGGCTCAATATTTCAAACATGATCTGCGCGCCCGCGTGCGCCGTGTTCGCCGTGGCGTCATAGGCTGGCGCCACTTCCACCAAATCACCGCCGATGATGTTGATGCCGGCCAGGCCACGCAGCATCGCCTGCGCTTCCCGAACCGTCACGCCGCCAACCTCTGGCGTGCCCGTGCCCGGCGCGAATGCCGGGTCCAGGCAATCGATGTCGAACGAGACGTACACGGGCGAGTCGCCCACGATCTCGCGGGCGCGGGCGATGATGGCGGCCACACCCATGTCGGCGATGTCCTCGGCATGGATCACCGTCATGCCGGATTCATACGAGAACTCCCACAAGTATTCCGCGGCGCCGCGAATGCCGATCTGGATGGTCCGGGTCGGGTCCAGCACGCCGTCCAGCACCGCTTGCCGGAAGGGGCCGCCGTGATGAAAGCGGCTGCCGTCGAACGGGCCGCCGGTATCGCAATGCGCGTCAAAGTGAATCAGCGCCAGCGGCTGCCGCTTTCCCAATGCCCGCAGGATCGGCAACGTGACGGAATGGTCGCCGCCGGCCGACAAGGGAATCACGCCGGCCGCCTGGATCTTCTCGTAGGCATGCTGGATGTCCTGGTGCGATTGTTCCAGGCTGAAGCGGCTACGCATCGGCACATCGCCAATATCGGCCACGCGCAATTCGCGGGTGGGCGTGCAGCGCAAGACATGGTTGTATGGTCCGACACGTTCGATCGCGCGCAACGCACGCGGCCCGAAGCGGCAACCGCTGCGGTTGCTTGCGCCAAGATCCATCGGCACGCCCATCAACGCCACCTGTAGATCGCCAAAGTCCGGCGCATTCCAGTCGATCTGGCGTGCCGTCGCGTCCATCAGCGTGGGCATGCCGGCGTAGGGCGCGCTGCGCGTGCCGCTGCCGTCAATGATGTTGGCCGCCACGGCGTTGAAGTGCGGATCGTGGATCGCGGCCTCGTTGTCACCGCCAAAGCGGGCACGCAACGCGGCAAGTCGTTCCGGGGTGTAGCTCATGAGATCTCCTGCGGGGAACATCGGAAAGGAATGCCTGATCAGTGCTTCTTGTGCGAACCTAATCGGCTTCTGGCTGTGGCAGGGCCGTGTCGCGATAGTCCGATGCGCCGGCGCGGCTCATCAGGCTGATCACGACGAAGCTCACTGCGCTTGCCGCCAATGCGGCATAGATCGGCGTGTTGGCCGCCAGGCCGTCCTTCACCATGAAGCCGATCGCGGTAAGGCAGCCCAGCAGCATGCTGGCAATGGCGCCTGCCGTCGTGGCGCGACGCCAGTAGATGGCGCCCAGCAGCGGAATCAGCATGCCGCCAACCAACAGGTTGTAGGCGCTGGTCAACGCGCTGAGCACGTCATCGACAATCAGTGCAATGCTCAGCGCTGCCCCTCCCGCCAAGAGCGTGATCACCCGGTGGACCCGCACATCCGTGAAGGAACGCCCGCCTCGCAACGCAGGCAACAAATCCTCGGCCAGCACGGTCGACGTCGCCAGCATCGCCGCGCTGGCGGTGGACATCATCGCCGCCAGGGCCGCCGCGATCACCAGGCCGCGAATGCCATCGGGCAAGCTGGCCTGCACAATCGCCGCGAACGCATTGTTGACGTTGTCCAGGTCGGGCAGCAGTACCTTCGCCGTCATGCCGATCAGCGCGCCCACAAGCCCATAGACGATGCAGTACAACCCCGCCGCCGTGCCCGCGACCCGGGCCACGCGCTCATTGCGGGCGGTGAACACGCGCTGCCAGATCTCTTGCCCGATCAGAATGCCCAGGAAATAGATCACGAAGTACGTGACGATCGTGCTCCAGCCGATGTTGGCCACATCGAAACTGGCGGCGGGCAAGCGAGCGACAAGCTCATCCCAGCCGCCCACGCGAGCCAGACAGATCGGCAGCAGCACGAACATCAACCCGACCGTCTTGATCACGAACTGCACGATATCGGTCAGTGTCAGCGACCACATGCCGCCAACGGCGGAATACAAGGTCACGACACCGCCGCCCACCAGGATCGCTATCCAGAACGGCAAGCCGAACAGCACCTGCATCACCGTGCCAATGGCAATGACCGAGGTCGCCGCCAGCATCAGCGCGTAGGCCATCATCACCACTGCGCTGACACGCTTGGTGCTGGCGCTGAAGCGGCGCTCCAGCACCTGCGTCACGGTGAAGATGCGCAGCTTCAGCAGGGGTTTCGCCAACACCAGGTTCAGCACGATGATGCCCAGCCCCAACGCCGCGCACAGCCAGAAGCCCGAGATGCCGTACACATAGCCCAGGCGCACCGTGCCTACCGTGCTGGCACCGCCCAGCACCGTGGCTGCCATCGTGCCCATGTACAAACCCGGCCCCAGGTTGCGCCCGGCGACCAGGAAGTCCTCGTGCGTCTTCGCCCGCCGCATGCCGTACCACCCCAGCAGCAGCATGCCCGCCATGTAAACCACGACCACGCCTATGTCCAAGATCATGTCCAGGGCCTCCTCCTGCCCTTCGCCTGATAAACAACGAACTGAATAGAAGTTATTGACTTGTGCTTTGCATCCGCACTGTCTTTATGCGTTTGACGGAGACTCCGCACGCCTGTTTTCATCAGCCTGCCAGCCTTGTGGATAATAGGAATGACGGCATTTCCAATCCATATCTAGTTCGGCTTACAAACATCGATATGGATCGATGTTTTATAGGTGCTAACCCTATGCTCTCCCATGTTTCCGATCTTGATCTGCGGTTGATCCGCGTGTTCCTGTCCATCGTCGATGCGGGCGGCGTATCGGCTGCCCAGGACATGCTGGGCGTTGGGCAATCCACCATCAGCAGCCAACTGGCCACGCTGGAAACCCGGCTGGACTTCAAGCTGTGCGAACGTGGCCGGGGCGGCTTCCGTCTGACAGCCAAGGGCAAGCGCTTCGAGAAGCTGGCGCGCGGCGCGCTGGCATCGCTGAATGCTTTCAGCGCCGAAGCGCGCAACATGCACCGGCAGTTGGTGGGAGATCTGACGCTAGGTCTGATCGGCAACGCCACGATGACGCACAACGTGCGCATCGGGCATGCCATCGAACGCTTCAGGCAGCGCGATGAAGCGGTGCGGCTGTCGGTGCTGATCCGCAGCCCCCGCGAACTTGAAGAGCTGTTGCTGAAAGACGAAATGCAGGTCGCCGTGGGTTACTTCCTGCACCGCGTTCCCATGCTGGACTACACGCCGCTATTCCAGGAACGGCAGGTGGCCTACTGCGGCGCGTCGCACCCGCTGGCACGACGGGCAGGCCACGTGTCGGTGGAAGACGTCGCGGAAGCGGACTGGACGTGGCGCACCTACCCGCTTCCCGAGGCATCGCTCACGGGACGCCCCAAACGCATCACGTCCCAGGCCGACAACATGGAAGCCGCCGCCATGCTGATTCTGTCGGGCGCGCACCTGGGCTATTTGCCCGAGCACTATGCGGCGCCCTACGTGGCGGCGGGCCTGCTGCACCCCCTGAACGCCGCGATCTTCCACTATGACGTCGACATCAGCATGGTGGCCAAGAAGCGGCCGTATCTGGACGACATCACCGTTGCCTTCCTGGAAGATATCCGTGCCGCGCTGGGCATCACCCCCTAGGCTGGGCGCGCTGCGTCAGGCGGCATCGCGGGGCCACAACACCGGAAACAGCGGATGCTCCAGCGGTGCCCCTGCCGGCAAGACATCGGCCAAGCCTGGAAACTCGGGCGAGGTGCGCCACTGGCGCGGGGCATGCCGCATGTCTTCGCCCAGGAAGCGCAGCGAAAATGCGCGCCGACGCCGGTTGCCGCCCACGCCCCCGGCGGCGTGCAGGGTCAGCATGTGGAAGAACACCGCATCGCCGGGTTGCAATTCCCATCCCCGGATGGTCCACGCCGAACGATCTGCTTCGATATCCGGCAGGTCCGCCAGACTGCCCTCGGGGAACCAGCGCGCCTGGTTATCCAGGAACGTGCGTGGCATCAGCCAGGGTCCAAGATGCGATCCCGCCACAAACTCCAGCGTGGAGGCGCGGTCCACTGGGTCCACCGGCATCCACATGCTGCAATTCTGACGGCCTTCAACGTTGTAATAGGGCTGATCCTGATGCCACGGCGTGGGCTGGCGCGTGTTGGGCTCTTTTACCAGCAGATGGTCGTGATACAGGCGCGCGCTGGAACACCCCATCAATTGCGCGGCCACCGACCCGACGCGACTGTCGAAGATGAAACGACGATAGTCGTCGTTCTCGGTCCAGTTGCAGAAATCCTCGAAGAACCAGCCGGGATCGTCCGCAGCGCTGGCGACCTTGGCACGCGGACTGGGAACCGCCAGGTTGGATTCGATGCCGCGCGTCAACAGCGCAACCTCGTCAGGCGTGAACAGCTGACGCACGCAGATGGCGCCTTCTTGCTGGAAGGCCTGGATCGTCAAGGCGGGAAGCTTGAATTCATGATGATTGGACAACATGGGTTCCTCCTGAAGAATCATGGGGATTGGGAGACCACCGGAGCGCCGCCGGGGCGATTCGGCCGCACCCACAACCAGTACGCCACGGTCAGCACGGCCAGCCAGCCGGCGCCGACGTATAACGCCAGGCGGGTGTCCGGAAACACGCCCAGCACGACAAAGATGAACAACATGAAGACAATCGCGAAGATCTGCCCCCAAGGCCAGAACGGTACGGGGAAATGCAATGCGGCGGCCCCTTGGCGGCCTAGCTCGCGGCGCATGGCGACCTGCGACAACAAGATCATCAGCCACACCCACACAACCGAAAACGTCACCATTGACGCGAAGGTCATGAATAGCTTGTCAGGCAGCAGGTAGTTCAACACGACGCCGCCCAACAAGGCCACGCCCATCACCAATACCGTCATCCACGGCACGCCAAAGCGTGACAGCCGCGAGAACACCATCGGCGCCTGACCGTTGGCGGCCATGCCGTACAACATGCGTCCGGTGGAAAAGATGTCGCTGTTGATGGCGGAGACGATGGCGGATATCACCACCAGGTTCAGCACCGAGGCCGCAGACCCCAGCCCCAGTGAGCTGAAAATCTGCACAAAGGGACTGCTGTCGCCATTGATGCCGGGCCACGGGAAGATGGCCATCAGGACCGTCAAGGTCAACACATAGAACAACAGGATGCGCAACGGCACTGAATTGATGGCTTTCGGGATCATGCGCTGGGGGTCACGGGCCTCGCCCGCCGTCATGCCAATGACTTCGATGCCGCCGAACGCGAACATCACCACCGAGAACGACGCGATCGTGCCGTGCACGCCATTCGGGAAAAAGCCGCCATGCCGCCAAAGGTTGGAGAACCCGGCGCCGCCCAATGCCGTGGCGCCGCCCGGCTGAATCCCCGCCAGCAGCACGCCCAGGCCCGCCGCGATCATGGCGACGATGGCCACGACCTTCAACAGCGACAACCAGAATTCAAGTTCGCCGAATACCCGCACCGAACACAGGTTCAAGCCACCGATCACCAGCACGATGCCCAGCACCCAGATCCAACGTGGCGTGTCCGGGAACCAGAAGCTCATGTACAGGCCGAACACGGTGACGTCGGCCAGGCACACCATCAGCATGGAGAATGCGTAGCTCCAGCCGGTCAGAAAGCCAAGGTAGGGTCCCAGATAGCGGGTGGCGTAATGGCCGAACGACCCAGAAACCGGCGTTCTGACCGCCATTTCGCCCAAGGCGCGCATGGTCAGGAAGATAGCGGCCCCGCCGATCAGATAGGCGAGCAACACCGATGGCCCCGCGCGTTGAATCGCGCTGGCAGACCCATAGAACAGCCCGGTGCCGATGGCCGACCCCAACGCCATGAAACGAATATGCCGCGCATTCAAGCCGCGCCGCAGGTGCGAACCATCCTGGTTCATAGGTATCCCCGTTTATCGTTGTTGTGTACTGACGTGCATTCCAGTGCGATGGCCCCATCGGGCTATCGGGATCTTCGCCCAACCCGACCCGGAAAGAAGATCAATGGCACGCAAATCAGACACTTCTGATATCGTTGCCCAATCCCCTTGGCTTTTCCGCGACTGCCCGATGAACGCCCTCCGCCCCGATTCCCCCGCCTTGCAGGACGCCATCGCTGATGCCATCAGCACGGCGACACGCGGCGCGGGCCGCGTGAACATCCTGATCGCCGGCAAAACGGGGGTGGGCAAGAGCACGCTGATCAATGCCGTGTTCCGGGGCGAACTGGCCAAGACCGGGGCGGGCAAGCCCGTCACCCAGTCCACGCAGGCCTACACCAAGCCCGGCCACCCGCTCACCATCATCGATACGCGCGGCCTGGAAGTAAGCGACTACGCGCGGTCGCGCCAGCAACTGGCCGACCTGATCCTGGAACGTTCCGCTTCCGATGACCAGGAGAAGCATCTACACGTGGCGTGGCTCTGCATTCAGGACAGCAGCCATCGCGTTGAAGACGCCGAGATCGAGCTATGCGACATGCTGGCCAACGCCGGCATCCCCGTGGTGGCGGTACTGACCAAGGCGCGCAAGAACAGCCCCTTCGTCGATGAGGCGCGCAAGCTGCTGCCGCGCGCCAAAGACGTGGTGGCGGTGCGGGCGCTGCCGGAATGGATTGAAGAGCTGGACGCCGAACTGCCGCCGATGGGGCTGGATGCCCTGATCGAGGTCACGGCCGAGTACATCCCCGAGGCGCAACAGCGCGCCTACGCCAACGCGCTGTCCACGCGCAACAAGAAAGCCCTGGAAGTAAAAAAAAAGCGGGCTGAGATCGAGGTGAACGTGGCTGCCGGCCTGGCGGCCTCCGCCGCCGCCGCCCCCATCCCGTTCTCGGATGCCTTTGCACTGGTGCCCATCCAGGTGGGCATGATCGCCAAGATCGGCATCACTTTCGGCATGGAGCTGGACACCACCGCGATCACCACCCTGGTCACGTCCACGCTGGGCGCGTCCGCCGCCACGTTGATCGGCCGTTCCGTCGTGTCGGGCATGTTGAAGTTCATCCCGGGCGCGGGCAGCGCGATAGGCGGCACCATTGCCGCCACCACCGCTGGCGCCATCACCAAACTGCTGGGCAACGCCTACGTGGCGGTGCTGTACGACTTCTGTCAGAAGAACCCAGGCAAGGACATCGATATCGGGATGATCGCGCAGGCCTTGAAACAGCGCGTGAAGCTGTAGGACGCGACGGCGTTCAGAACGCCTTGGCCAACGCGGCGAAGAAGGCGTCGTCGTTGATCTCGACCCGTTTCTTGAAGCTGGGCTTGCCGCGCGCGCTCAGCACCACGGCCACCAGCTTGTGCGCCGGATTGATGTGGATGAACTGGCCATAGATGCCTTCAGCCTGGAAGGCGCCCGCCAGGGCGGGATCTTTCAGTTCCGGCACCCACCACATATAGCCGTAGGGAATCTCGGTGTCGCCAATGCGATAGGGTGAACCCGCCTGCGCCACCCAGTCGTCCGGCAACAGGCGTTCGCCGTCCAATTGTCCGCCTTCCAGCACGAATTGCCCGAACCGCGCGTAGTCCCGCAGTGTCGCGTTCATGCCGCTGCCCGAGATCGTCATGCCGCCGGTGCTCTCCGACCACCAGGTGGCGTCGGATTCCATGCCGATGCGCGACCACAGCCGCGATTGCAAGTAGGCAGCCAGCCGCTGGCCAGTCGCACCTTCCATCACCGCGCTCAGCAAATACGATTCGCCCGTGTTGTAGGCCCAAGCCTGGCCGGCGGGTTGCCGCGCCGGCAACTGCTTCATGAAGTCGCGAATGCCGCCCGCCTGCCAGCGGGTCTGGATGTCCAGCAACTGGCGACGCTCGGATGCCGGATCGCCATAATCTTCGTTCCAGCGCACGCCTGAACACATGCGCAGCATCTGGCGCAACGAAACCTCGCGGTATACGCCGCCCAGATCCGCATAGTCGGTCACCGGATCATCTAGCGAATCGATCAGGCCTTCCTTCAGCGCCACGCCCACCAGCGTGGCCGCCACCGACTTGGCCAAGGAACACGAGTTCCAGCGCGTTTCGGGCACGATGCCGCGCTGGTAGGTCTCGAAGGCCACTTGCCCGTCCTTCAGCACCAGCAGGCCGGCCACGCCATTGGTCGCCAGGTAGTCATACAGGTCAAAGACACGTCCTTGATCTTCAATGCGCAACGTGGGCAGCCCGTCAGGGCGCAGGGGCAGATCACGCACCCGCTGGCCACGCGCCACGGTGTCGGACGCGAACCAACCTGGGTCTTGGGCCAAGGCCAGGGTGAGTTCGTCGGGAAGCAGGGTGCCGTCGTAGAACCGCATCAGGTGCGTCTTCAGGGCGGGGGTCATGGGCATGGCAGGTTCCGGATGTGAATACGTGTAGCGTAGGGGCGGATGGCAGGCGAGACGCAAGGCGTCAATCGTCCTGCATCACGAAGTGTCCTGGCGCGACCTCTCGATAGCGCCGTTGCGGCGGGGTGTAGCCGGGTGCACGCAGTGTGTGGCGGATCTCGTCCTGCGCCAGGCTGCGCGGCTGAGCCGGCCGCGAATGCGGATCGGCCACTGGCACCGCATCCAGCAACCGCCGGGTGTAGGGATGCCGCGCGTCGTACAGCACCGCGGCCCGCGAACCAATCTCGACGATCTCGCCCATGTACATCACCGCCACGCGGTGGCTGACGCGCTCGACCACGGCCATGTCGTGCGAAATGAACAGATAGGCCAGCCCCATGTCCTGTTGCAGCTTGAGCATCAAATTGATGACTTGCGCCTTGATCGACACGTCCAGCGCGGAAACGGCCTCGTCGGCCACCAGCAACGAGGGGCCCAATGCCAGGCTGCGCGCGATGCAGATACGCTGCCGCTGCCCGCCCGAGAACTCCTGCGGATAGCGTTCGCCGGCGGCACTGTCCAGCCCCACGCAGGCCAGCAATTCGGCAACACGGGCGCGCAACGCCTCGCCCTTGCAGACCTTGTTCACGATCAGCGGGCTGGCCACGGCCGCCGCGACGGTCTTGCGCGGATTCAGGCTGGAAAAAGGATCCTGGAACACCATCTGCACGTGGCGTGCCATGGCGCCACGGTCGCGGCGCGTGGCGGCGTGGATATCCTGGCCATTGACCCGTACCTGGCCCGCTGTGGGTGTCAGCAGGTTCATGATGCTGCGGCCGATCGTGGACTTGCCGCACCCCGATTCGCCGACCAATGCCAGCGTTTCGCCCGGTTGCACGCTGAACGATACGTTCTCAACCGCGTGCACCATGCCGCGTTCCCGCGATAGCAATCCGGAGCCCATGCGGTAGCGCATCGTCAGGCCCTGGACCTCCAGCGCTGGCGGCGCATTCACGCGCACGGTGTCCTCCGTCTGAGCGGCAGGTGTCTTGATGCCGGTCTGCCGGTCGATGGCCGGAAATGGCAAGGGACGCGCTTGGGCTTTCATGGCGCCCAAGCGCGGCACGGCGGCCAGCAAGGCCCGCGTGTAGGGTTCCGCCGGTGCGTCGAAAACGCGAGCCGTCTCACCCCATTCGATCTGCGCGCCGCCGCACATCACGACCATCCGATCCGCGACTTCCGCCACGACCCCCATGTCATGCGTGATGAACAGCACCGACATGCCGTCTTCACGCTGCAATTCACGGATCAGGGCCAGGATCTGCGCCTGGATCGTCACGTCCAGCGCCGTGGTGGGTTCATCCGCAATCAGCAACCGGGGCCGGCACGCCAACGCCATGGCGATCATGGCCCGCTGCCGCATGCCGCCCGACAGGTGGTGCGGATAATCCTTCAGCCGCGTCGCCGCGGCCGGGATGCGCACCTTCTCAAGCAGACGCAGCGCCTCGGCCTGCGCGGCGGACCAGTCCAGCCCCCGATGCAGCATCAGCGATTCGGCCACCTGGAACCCGATGGTGCGCACGGGATTCAGGCTGGTCATCGGTTCCTGGAAGATCATCGCGATTTCCGCGCCACGGATCGTGCGCATCTCGCGCTCGGACAACTGCAACAAGTCGCGTTCGCCCAGCCGGACGCTGCCCGAGATTTGCGTGTCACGGGGATTGAGCAGCCGCATGATCGACATGGCGGTGACGCTCTTCCCCGATCCCGATTCCCCAACCACGGCCAATGTCTCGCGCTCGGCCACCTGGAAGTTCAGGCCGTCGACGACGGTCTTCCAACCGCCCGCGACGCGGAACCGGGCGCGCAGGTCGGCGACGCGAAGCACGGGCGCGTTCACGGGTTCAGCCCCATCGCGGACAGGCGCAGCCAGATCGTCTTGATCTGCTGATACTGCGCCATGGCCTCCAACCCTTTGTCGCGGGCCAGCGAGCCCGAGCGGCGGTAGCCGCCGAAGGGCGTCTTGATGTCGCCTTCCGTGAAACCGTTGACCGCGACCGTGCCGCACTCCAGGCGGCGGGCGAAGTACATGGCACGGTCGAGGTCGCGGGTGTAGACCGTCGCATGCAGACCGTAGTCGGTCCCGTTGGCGATGTGCAGCGCCTGGTCCATGCTGTCCACGGGCAACACGCCCAGAACCGGGCCGAATATCTCTTCGCGGGCAATGGTCATGTCGGGACGCAAGTCGGCGAACACCGTGGGGCCAAGATAGTGGCCGCGCGCGCCTGGCGTGGCGCCCGCCTCCAGAACGCGGCGCGCGCCTTCCTCCACGCCCTTGCTCACATACGACAAAACACGATTGCGCTGGCCAGCGGAGATCAGCGGCCCCATGTCGGTCGCCGGATTCAGGGGATCGCCAATCACGATCTGTTTGGTGCGGGCGATGATCTTCTCCACGTAGGCGTCCTGCCGCGACCGCGCAACCAGCTGGCGCATATTGGCCGAGCAATTCTGGCCGCCGTTCCAGAACGCGGCCATGACGGCATTGTCGATCAGATCTTCGGTCAGGTCCGCATCGTCGAGCACGATGAAGGGACTTTTCCCCCCCATCTCCAGCCCCACCGTTTTCAGGTTGCTGGTGCCCGCGTACTGAAGGAACAATCGCCCGACGTCGGTGGACCCGGTGAACGAAACGGAATCGATGTCCGGGTGCTGTCCGATCAGCCTGCCGGTGGTTTCGCCCGGCCCGGTCAGCACGTTCAGCACGCCTGCGGGTATTCCTGCCTCAATCGCCAAGGCTGCCAGTGACAGGGCGGTCAACGACGTCTCTTCGGCCGGCTTGACGATGACGGAGCAGCCACTGGCCAGCGCCGGCGCCAGCTTCCACGTTGCCATCAGCAACGGAAAATTCCAGGGCAACACCGCGGCGACGACGCCAATGGGTTCGCGCACGACCATCGCGCAGTCTTCCTGACCGGTGGGCGCCACGTGACCATAGCTCTTGTCCACCAGCTCTCCGTACCACTGAAAGATGGCCGGCACTTCCTGCGTGATCTCGCGCAGGCAATCACGAATGGGCTTGCCGCTTTCCAGGCTTTCCATGACCGCCAACTTGACGCCGTCGCGCCGGATCAGCGCCGCCAGCTTCAGCAGCGCATCCTTGCGCGTTTCCGGCGCGCAACGCGACCAGGCCCCTGCCCGGAATGCCCGTCGCGCCGCCGCGACCGCGCGGTCCACGTCCTGCTGGCCGCAATGCGCCAGCGTGCTCAGCACCGCGTTGGTGGCGGGGTTGCTGGTCTCGATCAGCGCTCCGTTGTGGGATGCCGACCAGTCGCCGTCGATGAAGGCGCGGTCTGGCAAGCGCAGACTGGCGGCAAGACGCAGAAGTTCTGCATGGCTGGGAGTGGACAAGGCGGTATCGGACATCATGGCTCCGGGTATCAGATGGCGGCGTAGGGGCGCGAGTAGGCCCCCCGCAGAAAACGGTCGGCCGAAAACGGCGCCAGGTCGGTTTTAGGTTCCACGCCCCGGGCCAGGGAGGCAAGGGTGCTGCCCACTGCGGGCCCCAGCCCAAAGCCGTGGCCCGAAAAGCCGGTGGCGATGATCAACCCCGACGTCGGCCACGCCGCATCAATCACCGGCAACGCATCCGGCATGACGTCGATGTTCCCGGCCCAGGACTTCACGATCTCGACGGGCGGCATCCCGGCGAACAATTCCGCGAAACGCTTGCGGTTGTCGCGCACGCGATGGATGTTGGGCGCGATGTCAGGGTCGCGGGGCTTGATCGCCCAATCCGATCTCGGCACCGACAGCCGGGTATACAGGTCATTGACAAAGGGCTTGCCCAGCCGGAACGAGAAGCCCTTGTGGTTGCGTACCACTTCGCGCAGGAAATAGCGCGATGCACGCAAGGAGTCCAGAGTCAGATCGATATCCGTGCCGGCATCGGTCGCGATGATGCAGGAACCATCGGGACGCTGGCGCAGGCCAAGGCCGTATCCGACAAAGCAAGGCAGGCCCATGGCGGGCAAGGCCGCGGTCAGCGATACCGTGCTGCGCACGACTTTCTGGGGCAGCTGCACGCCCAGCCCCTGCAACAGGCGGAAGGTCTGCGCACCTGCCGCGCAAATGACGATGGGGGCCCGCACCGGGCCATGCTCGGTCAGCACCCCGCGCACGCTGCCACCCGCGGTATCCAGCGCACTGACGCCGCAATCTTCCAGCACGACCGCACCCGCTCGGATCGCTGCCCGGGCAAATGCCAGCGTCGCCAACGTGGGTTCGGCCTGCCCATCCGATTCCGCGATGATGCCACCCTCGGTACGTGGGGACACCAGCGGAAATCGCGCCGCCACCTCATCGGCGCTGAGCATCCTCGTATCGTCGACCCGGCCGCCCGCCTGGGTCAGCCATGCCTGGTAGGACTGGCGTTCGGCCTCATCCGCGCACAGGAACAGGCAACCGCTGCGCGTCCAGCCGGTCTCATGCCCCAGTTCAGCCCGCAACCCGGGCCACAACGACAAGGCTTGAGCCGCCAGCGGCAATTCCGCCGGATCGCGGTACAGCGAACGCACGAAGCCCCAGTTGCGTCCGGACTGCTGCGACGCAATGCGGTTCTTCTCCAACAACACCACTTTCAGGTTGGCGCGGGCCAAGTACCACGCAGCGCTACAACCCATGATGCCACCGCCAATGATGACGACGTCGGCCGTGGCGGGCAGCGGCTCGGTTCTGTCCAACAGGCGTGACACGGCGTCCGCCGGCGCATGCCGCAGCAGACTAAGCGGTGGCATCGACGATGGCATCCATATCGATCTCGACCCGGATAGCGGGATCGAACAGACCTGCCTGAACGGTGGTGCACGCGGGATCCACACCCCGGAACGCCGCCGCGTACACGTCCATGACGGCGTCATAGTCTTCGACCCGGGCAATGTAGATGCGTACACGGACCACATCGCGCAATGTCGCGCCGGCCTGTCCCAACGCATGGCCGGCATTGCGGAAGATCTGTTCGGTCTGCGCCTGTGCGCCATCGGCCAGCACGTCCGCGACATAGTCGTAGCCGGTCGTGCCCGACAGGCGGATATGGCCATTCAGGGCAACGGCGCGCGCATAGCTGTAAGTGCGTTCATACTCACTGCCCGAATAGATGGCTTGCCGGCCTTGGTGTTGACGGGTGTTGTCGTTCATGTCGATGTTCATCCTGGAGTGCGTCATTGGCGAGCAGGATCGCGCAAAAGACGCCGCGCCGTCGATGTCAAAAAATCGAGGCCTGAATGCAATTAATAGAACGGCGCGCAGACGACGGACCTTGGCCGCCTGGCAGAACAGCGATTAAACGGTCATGGTTTTCCCGTAGCGCTTCGCGCTGCGTTCGGGTAAGCCCGGCCCCGGTGCAGATTATTGCGGTTTCGATTCGATTTATTCGACTCGACACTGCCGGAGACGTTGAGATTCAATCGGGTCATTCCGGGAACAGCCCGGCGCCGCGGCACAGAACCTGCGGCCTTCCAGATGACAGGGGAAACACAGCATGCACGTGGATTTTGCAATTGTCGGCGGTGGAGTCTCAGGCGCGGCGGCCGCCTACTTTCTTTCCCAAGCGGGAAAGGTGGCGCTGATCGAACAAGAGCCGCACTTTGGATTCCATAGCTCGGGACGCACGGCGGGCCAGTTCACGGTAGGCATTTCCGCCGACCAGATGCGCGCCATGGCGGCGGCCAGTCGCGAGTTCTTCGTAACGCCCCCGGCCGGCTTCTCCGAGCTGCCGTTGATCGAACGCCGGGGCAGCCTCACCCTTGGCCGGCATGACCAGAAATCCGTGCTGGACAAACTGCATGAACGCATCGGGCAGGCCAGTGGCCGCGCCGAATGGGTAGACCGGGAACAGGCCATGGCGCTGTTCCCGGCGCTGCTCGCCGGCAAGTTCGACCTTGGCGTCCATGAAACCGACGCGCAGGACATTGACGTCAATGCCCTGCTACAGGCTTATCTGAAAGGCGCCAAGCGCAATGGCGCCGTGCTGGCGACGAATGCGCCGGTGCAGGCTATTGAACGGCTTGAAGGAAAATGGCGCATCCGCACGCACGAGGAGGACTACACGGCCGGCGTGCTGATCAACGCCTCGGGCGGCTGGGCCGACGCCATCGCCCGCATGGCGGGCGTGGCGCCCATCGGCATCACGCCGTACAAGCGCACGGCGTTCACCTTCCCGCTGCTGCCTGGCTCCGAAGGGGGCAACTGGCCGCACGTGTGCAACGCGGACTACCAGTGGTATGTGAAGCCGGAGCATGGCTGCTTCATGGGATCGCCCGCCGACGCGCAACCGGTCGCACCCGGAGAGGTCTACCCCGACGAGCTGGACGTGGCGCAAGGCATCTACAACATCGAACAGGAAACGTCGTTGCGCATTCCACGGCCCATCAGTGTCTGGGCGGGGGTGCGCAGTTACGTCCGCGACCGCAACCCGGTCTGCGGCGCGCACGCGGACAGCCCCGACTTCATCTGGTACGCGGCATTGGGCGGCTGCGGCGTGCTGACATCACCCGCCATGGGACAGGCCGTGGCGGCGCTTGCCCAGCGCCAGGCGCTGCCCGACGCGCTGCGCGCCCGAGACCTGACGGCTGCCGCATTGGCACCGGATCGCGCCACGCTCAAGTCCGCCTGAATCCAGCATCGGCAAACACATCACAAAACGGGGAAACGGAAAGCCATGATCGACCACAAGATCTCCAAACGGAATTTCCTGAAATTGTCGGCTACTGCCGGCACGCTGATGGTTGCGCCCACCTGGGCACAATCGGCCTCCACGCCGCCGTCCGCCCCGCGCGGGCAGGTGATCGCCGGCATCTCGCAAGAGCCCACGGTGTTCAATCCCTTGATGCCGGGCAGCGAAGTCGACCAGGGCGTCTGGTGGCAGTTGTTCAGCACCCTGTGGTTCATCGATGCGCAGGGCAACACCGTGGCCGACCTGGCGCGCGAAGTCCCATCGATCGCCAATGGCGGGCTGTCGGCGGATGGCCTGGCCTGGAAGGTAAAGCTCAAGACCGGCGTCACTTGGCATGACGGCAAGCCGTTCACGGCGCGCGACGTGAAATACACGCTGGACCTGATCAACAACCCCGCGTTCCGGGCGCGCAATCGGGTGGGTCATTCGCTGGTGCGCGACATCACCGTCGTGGCGGACGACGAGATCCACTGGCGCATGGAAAGCAGCTTCACTCCCTATATGTCGGTGCTGTCCCAAACCTTCCTGGTGCCCGAGCACGTGCTGGGCGCGGCGGCGGATCCCAATACCGCGCCCTACAACCAGACGCCAGTCGGGACCGGCCCCTTCCGTTGGGGCGCCCGCCGCGCCGGCGATCACATTCAGCTGGAACGCAATCCGGCCTACCACGGCCAGGGTCCCTATCTGTTGCGCGTCATCTTCAAGTACATCCCCGATCAGACGATGCTGTATACGCAGTTCCGCAGCGGCCAGATCGACTATCTGGGCTTGTCGGGCATCCAGCCCAGCTTCGAGCAGGAAGCGGCGAAACTGCGAGGCGCACGCATCATGCCGGTGCCCACCCCGTTCATCGAACACGTGGCACTGAACCTGGGCTTTGCACCCTTTGCCGACAAGTCCGTGCGCGAAGCCCTGTACCTGGGCATGAACAAGGAGGCGCGCATCAAGGCCATCTATCAAGGACGGCCGCTGCCAACGGAATCCTATGTGCCCAAGGGGCATTGGGCCTATGACGACGCGCTGCCTGCCCACCGGTATGACCCACAGGCTGCGCGCGCCTTGCTGGATGCCGCCGGCTGGATACCCGGCAGCGACGGCATCCGAGTGAAGAACGGCCAGCGTCTGGCATTCTCCAATTCCACGACGGCGGGCGCGCAGGCGCGCGAACAGTCGCAACAGCTGCTGATGCAGGATTGGCGGCAGATTGGGGTGGAGATGACCATCGAGAACATGCCGGCCGCCGTCATCTGGGGCAACTTCTGGCAGAAATCGCAGTACCAATCTGTCATGGTGGCGTCCAATTTCCTGCAAGGCAGCGATCCCGACGTGACGGCGCGCTTCTCCAGCGGATCGATACCCGCCAAGGGGGGCAGCGGTCTGAATACCTACCAGTACCAGAATCCTGAAATGGACAAGCTGCTGGAGCAAGGCACGCGGGAATTCAACCTGGACGAACGCAAGCGCATCTATCGTCGGATCCAGGAAATCGTCAGAGGCGATCTGGTGCTTCTGCCCGTGTCCCAGACGGTCATCATCGAAGCCGTCAAGGAAAAACTGGTCGGCTACGAAAACAATATCAACAGCTCGTCCAACTGCTGGAACATGCGCAGTTGGTATTGGGCAAGCTGAAGGGCCGGAGCCTCCTGATGACTCAGTATCTGCTCAAGCGCGGTGGCCAGTCCCTGGTTCTGTTGCTGCTGGTTTCCCTCATCGGATTCGGCATCCTTTATCTATCGCCGGGCGGGCCGTTGTCCCAACTGGCGCAGTCGTCGAACATGGCGCAAGAGGATATCGACCGTCTGACCCGCAGCATGGGCCTGGACCGCCCGTTCCTCATCCAGTACGGAGACTGGCTGCTGCGCATGGTGCGCGGCGACTGGGGTGCTTCCTACCGCGATGGCATCGGCGTTCTGGCCACCATCGGCTCACACATCGGGGCGACCTTGTCGTTGATGGCGGTCTCAACCGTCATCGCCGCGCTGCTGGGCGGCATGATCGGCATCTGGGGCGCGGTGCGCCGGCATTCGCTGATGGACGCGCTGTCATCCGTTGGTGCGATGATCGCCTTGTCCATCCCGACGTTCTGGTTCGGCTTGATGGCGATCTATCTGTTCTCGATCAAGCTGGAATGGTTGCCGGCCGGCAACCAGCAGACGTTTGGCGACGGCTCGTTCCTGGATCTGGTTCATCACATGATCGCGCCGGTCATGGTGCTGGCCTTGGTCGAGACGGCGGTATGGGCGCGCTTCATGCGTTCATCCATGATCGAAACCCTGGAGCAGGACTACATCCGCACCGCGCGTGCCAAGGGTGCGGGTGGCCGGACGATCATCCTGTCGCATGCGTTGCGCAATGCGTTGCTGCCCATGATCACGCTCGTTGGCCTGCAATTTCCGACCTTGCTGGGCGGCGCGTTGATCACCGAAACGGTCTTCAGCTGGCCCGGCATGGGCCGGCTGTTCTTTGATTCACTGGAATACCGCGACTACCCCGTGGTCATGGGTGTTCTGATGCTGTCCGCCATCATGGTGATGTTGGGCTCGCTGTTGGCCGATGTGCTGTACGCCATCGCCGATCCTCGTATCCGGATGGACTGAGAATGATGAAAGCCCCTGGAATCTCCGAGACGGCCATGGCGGACGCCGCCAACTGTCCTCCCGGCCCGCTGCGGGCCGGCTGGCGGCGCCTGACTCGGCACAAGCTGGCCACGGCCGGCGTCATCACCATCGCCCTGATGGTGCTCCTGTGCTTTGCGGGACCGATGGCGTTGCGCCTTGACGCCAGCTATATCGACGTTCTGAACCGCTTTGCACCGCCATTGACCGGCGGCCATCTGCTGGGCACCGACGAGCTGGGCCGCGACGTGCTGGCCCGCCTGATGGCCGGTGGCCGGATTTCTCTGACGATTGGATTCGCCGCCATGCTGATCTCGGTGCTGATCGGCACTGTTGTGGGCATGGTCGCCGGCTATCGGCGTGGCTTCGTGGGCGCGCTACTGATGCGCTTTGTCGACGCCATGCTGGCCTTTCCGACGATCTTCCTGATTCTGGCCCTGGCCATGCTGGTCAAGCCCGGCATCGTCTCCACCACCATCCTGATCTCGGCCACCTGCTGGATGGAAGTCGCACGCCTGGTCGAAGGTCAATACCGGTCGCTGCGCAACACGGAGTATGTCGCGGCCGCCCGGACAGCCGGGGCGTCCGGCCTGCGCATCATGGTCGTCGAATTGCTGCCCAACGCCATGGGTCCCATCATCATCGTCGCGACGCTGAACGTGGCGCGCGCGATCCTGCTGGAATCCTATGTCAGCTACCTGGGCTATGGCATCCAGCCGCCGGTGGCCAGCCTGGGCAATATGCTGAACAACGCGCAGATCTATCTGACGTCGGCGCCTTGGCTGGCAATCGTGCCGGGCGTGGCGATCGCACTGACCGTGACCAGCGTGAACTTCATCGGTGAAGGGCTGCGCAATATACTCGAACCGCGCAGCCGGTGAATATCCCCACGGGCGCGTTCGTCGGTACCCCTTGATCCGGGCCGAGCCTAACCACCCACGCCCCTGGAGAACGGGATGCATCGACGCCTGCCCTCGCTGAACGCGCTACGCTGCTTTGAAGTCGTGGCGGCCCATACCAGCGTCAAAAAGGCCGCCCAGATCCTGAATGTCAGCGAAAGCGCGGTCAGCCGGCAGGTCCGCATCCTGGAAGAGCAGCTTGGGCAGACGCTGTTCCTGCGCACCCACAGCGGACTGGAAATCACCGAGGCCGGACGCAAGCTGGCCACGACGGTCAAGGAAGCGTTCGACCACATCGCAAACGCCATCGACCCCACGCATACCGATCAGGACATCGTCACGCTGCGCGTGATTCCAACCTTTGCCTTGCGCTGGCTTTTCCCGCGGCTGCGGCGGTTCCACGAACAACATCCGCTGATCAAGGTGGTCGTGCGCACGCGCCTGAACGACATGACGGCCGACGAAACCGATTCCGACCTGGGCATTCGTTACGCACTGGGCAATTTTTCGCACGAAGACGCCACCGAGCTGTATGCCGAGTGGATCGTGCCCGTCTGCGCGCCCGGCCACATTGACGCCGCCGACCCTGAACGCGGCTTGCGCCAGTCCACCTTGCTGCACCCGCTGCCCGACCACCAGGACTGGATCACCTGGTCGGAAAAGACCGGAATAGAGCTGTTCACGCGGGGGGGACTGGATTTCGATGCGCTGGACATGGCATTGAGCGCGGCGGAAGCCGGCCTGGGCGTGGCCATCGCGGACGTCGTGCTGGCCGATCAGGCCATCCAGGATGGCCGCGTGGTCGTGCCGCTGCGCAAGGCGGTGCCCACTGGCGTGTCTTACTACCTGGTACGCCGGCCCGCGCTGCGCCATCGCCGGCAGGTAAAACTGGTGGAAGACTGGATCGTTAGCGAGCTGGTGGAATCCAAGGCGATCATCGCCTCTTACGCCTAGCCCCGGGGTGCCGCACCGCTCACAGCGGAGGCACGCCCACGTTGCAAGAATCTGCGTTTCGGCGACAACATTCGCAAGATTCGTGGCTTTTGCATGGCCACGTTAAATATTGCGGACGCTGCGACGTAAAGTCGTATATCCCTCAGGCTTTTCGCGGGACTGCCCTCGCCTTGCTTGCACCTGCCTGCGGCGGGCTATCCAGCCCGCCACATCCAATGATCATCGACAATTCCGACGTCATGTACCGGCACCTTGTGCAGGGCGTCGTCGACTACGCCATCTACCTGCTTCATCCGGACGGCACGGTCGCCAACTGGAACGCCGGCGCGGAACGCGCCAAGGGCTACACGCAAGAAGAGATCGTGGGGCGGCACTTCTCATGCTTCTACAGCCAGAAGGACCAGGATGCCGGTCTGCCTGGCAAGGGTCTGGCCACCGCCCGCGCCGAGGGCCGGTTTGAAGCGGAAGGATGGCGCGTGCGCAAGGACGGTTCGCTGTTCTGGGCACACGTCGTGATCGACGCGATCCATGATGACCAGGGCACGCTGATTGGCTACGCGAAAGTCACGCGGGACAACACCGAGCGGCGCGAACGCGAACAGCAGGTGCTGAGGGCCAAGGAACTGGCCGAACGCTACAACACCGAGCTGACGTCTCTGTCGAGCTTCCTGGATGCCGTGGTGTCGCACATTCCGTCCTGCGTCCTGGTGCTGGATGCCGTGTCGCGCACCATCCTGCTGGCCAATCGTCAGGCGGAAGCCACTTTTGGCGGCGCCCGATCCGACATGATCGGCAAGACCGCGCGGCAATGCCTGCCGGCGCCCGTCTGCGAATTCTTCGACCGGCTGACGCACGAAGCGCTGCGCTCGGACGGCACCCTGCGCGAAGCGGAAGAAGAACTGGCCACCGCGCGCGGCACGCGCACCCTGCGTACCAAGACCCTGGTTTTTCACAGCAATGACCCTCGGTCGCGCTATGTGTTGCTGATCTCGGACGACGTCACGGACGAGAACGCCGCGCACGCCCAGGTGCGTTACATGGCGCACCACGACACACTGACCGGGCTGCCCAACCGAAGACTGTTCCGCGAACAGCTGTTGAAGGCTCTGAACAGCCGCAGCGGCGACCGCACGGCAGCGGTGCTGTACCTGGATCTGGACAACTTCAAGAGCGTGAACGACACGCTGGGCCACCCCTATGGCGACGAACTGCTGCGCCTGTTGGCCAAGCGCCTGTCCAAGAGCCTGCGCGAACAGGACACGCTGGCCAGGCTGGGCGGCGACGAATTCGCCATCGTTCTGCATGGCATCGGCCAGCAGGACGACGTGCGCAAGATGGCCGAACGCTTGATCGAGGCCGTGCGCCAACCCTTCGAGGTCGACGGCCACGCCGTGCCCATCAGCATCAGCATCGGCATCGCGCTGGCGGAGTCGCCGGACTGCTCGGCCGACCATCTGTTGCGCTACGCCGACATGGCCTTGTACGAAGCCAAGCGCAACGGCCGCAACTGCCTGGCCTTCTTCAAGCCGGACATGGAAACCGCCGCGCTCAAGCGCCACGAAGTCGAGATGGACCTGCGCCAGGCCATCATGGGACAGCAGTTGCAGCTGTACTACCAGCCCATCATGGACGTCAGTCACGTGCGCGTGGTGGGGCGCGAGGCGTTGATGCGTTGGCAGCATCCGGTGAAGGGCTTGATCATGCCCAACGACTTCATCCCCATCGCCGAAGAGACCGGGTTGATCCATGAGTTGGGTGCGTTCACCTTGCACGAAGCGTGTGCGGAAGCCATGCGTTGGAACGATCACGAAACCGTGGCCGTGAACCTGTCCGCCGCCCAGTTCACCAACAGCGCGCTGGTATCGCTGGTGGAATCCGCGCTGTCCAAATCAGGGCTGCCGGCAGGCCGACTGGAGCTTGAAATCACGGAATCCGTGCTGTTGGCCAATTCGGCCTCCAACCTGAATACGCTGAACCGCCTGAAGGACCTGGGTGTGAAGGTGGCGCTGGACGATTTCGGCACGGGATACTCGTCGCTGGGTTATCTGCGCACGTTCGAGTTCGACAAGATCAAGATCGACAAGTCGTTCACACAGGACGTCGAATCCAGCAAAGAGGCGCTGGCCATCATCCGCGCCATCAACGGCATCGGGCGCAGCCTGGACATCCCGACCACGGCGGAAGGCGTGGAGACCGCCGCGCAGCTGGACCGGCTGACGGAAGAAGGGTGCTCGCACTTCCAAGGCTATCTGCTGGGCCGCCCGGTGTCACACGAAACGTCGGAGGACGCGGCCGGATAAGCCGTGCGGACGGCCTGGCGCAAACAGGGCCGCACCCCGTATTTCCCGTCCCGGCCGCGCAGCGGCAAGCCTATACTTTCTGAATCATCGGACGCGCTGCGACGCGCCATCGCGTCCAATGCCTTCCGCGCCGCGCGTCGGAGGTTCCTAGTCGCAGGCCACACTTTCGGGCCATGCGCGGGGAGAAGATCATGACACGCAAATACATCGATTGCCGCGACTATCCAAGCGAGATGAACTGCTCGGTGGCGTTGGCCGCGGACTCTGACGACGAACTGCTGGAAGCCGCCGTGCAGCATGCCGTCACCGTACACAAGCACTCGGACACGCCCGAACTGCGCACACAACTGAAGTCGATGTTCCACGACGGTTCGCCCCCGGCGGACGCGCCGCGATAGGCTGGCAGGTGGCCGGGCGGGCGGCTACCAGCCCAGCGCTTGTGCGAATCGCGCGGCGCCGGTGTCTGCGCCCCCCGCCGGCAGCGGCGCGCGCAGGATGGCACGGCGATTGCCTCGGTCGACCACCCAGAACACCATTTGCGCGGGCGCGGCGGTGACGCCCGTGGCGCCATCCAGGTGGATCACATGGTCGTCACCCGGCCGGCCTTCCACCTGAAATACCCACTGCCGGCCGCGCAGGTCGGCGCCTTGGCCTTCTTGCGCGCGCGGCGTGAAGTCAGCGGTCGACAGACCCTGAATATGCAGCCCCAGCTTGTCCTCGATGAAGGATCGCATGGAGGCTTCCAGCGTCTCGTCCGGCAAGGCGGCGTTTTGCTCCACGGCCAGGCCGAGTTGCTCGCCGGTCTTCAGGTTGCGATAGTAGAAGCGCTTCTCATCGATCGGTTCCAGGCGAAAATCGCCCAGCCGCAGTGGCAGCGCCATGCCGGTCTCGGTGTTCCGTAGCGTCGCCCCATCGTCCGCCATTGACCACGCCGCACCCTGCGTGCCGACCCAATCGATGAACCGCCGGTTCAACGCCACCGCATCCTGCGCGCGGCCCTGACGGTAGGCGATGTCGGCCGCGACATCCAGCGCGGTCTGATACAGCGTTTCGTCATGATAGGCCTTGCCGGCATGGGCCCAGGCGGCCAGCGCCACGTCCAGGTCGCGACGCGCGGCGATCAGGTCACCACTGCCGTAGGCCGCGCGGCCGGTCACGGTGTTCAGCCTGGCGATTTCCAGCGGAAACGCGGCATCGGGCAATGCGGCCTGCGCCAGCTTGGCCGCTGTCGGCCAGTCGCGCGCCATCGACCAATAGGATTCGATCTCGCGGTTCTGGTCCGTCATGGTCTTGTCGCGAAACAGGCGGACATCGCGGTTCCACGTCATCGCGTCGAACAGTTCGTGCAATGGCGCAATGGCCCCGGCCTGCTTGTCCTTCCCGAACGACGCGCGCACATCCACTTGCCAATCGCCGCGCACGGCAGTCCATTGCGCCTCGATGCCAACGCCGCGCGGATAGTCGACCTGCCGCGCACGCTTGACGGCGATGACGTCCTTGAAGGGCAGGTCCGGCAGCGCGGATTCCGCATCCGGCGCGGGGGTCTGATCCCCATGCGGCTCGCCCATCCGATCGGCCAAGGCCTGGCGGCGCGCGTCCGCGTCCTTGGCGCGCAAGTCTTCACGGTAGCGTATCCCCACGCGAACCGTCACGGCCCGGCCGTCGTCCAATGTCTGCACGTAGTCCAGCTGTGCGCTGTCCATCCGTTCATCGGCCGGCTGAAAGCTGACCAGCGCCCAGCGGCCCACGGTCAGAGGCAGGTTCATGTCGGCCAGCGCATAGAACAGCCGGCCCGCCACGGCGTCGCGCGTCCACTGGCCGGGATAGACATTGCTTTGGGTGAAGACGCTTTCCTGCAAGCGCGCCACCTCAACGGATTCACCTGCGGCCGCGCCTTCACGGATCGCCATGACCCGCAATTGCAGGATGGCATCCGGGCTGACGCCGCGCTTCTCAAAGATCGCGATCTGCTCTTCGGCCGCACGGCGCGCGTCCGCATAGCGTTGCTGCCGGTGCAGCAGATTGACCACCGTGGCGGCAGCGTCGAATTCCTCGTAGCTGTTCTCATGGTCCCGCGCGGCCTGTAGTGCCTTGCGGGCCGCGACATCAGCGGCAGGCCAGTCTTTTTCCGCCATCAGCCGATGCGCCTCCTGCATATGCGCGAGGAACGGTGAGGCGATTTGCGGGGAGGAGTCTGCGGTGGCGGGCGATGTGGCTGCGGCAGTCGCGGCAACCCCCATCGCGGGCCATGGCACGGTAGTCGCGGACAGCAACGAAGCGGTCAGCAGGGTACGGATCGTCGGCTTCATGCCGCCAGTATACGGGTGCGAAATGCCGCTATCCGCTACTCCAGCGGAAGGTCTTCCACCCGCACCGCGCGCCCCAGCAACCAGCCTTGACCCACGGTGGCGGGCTGGCGTGCGGACAGGTATTGCGCTTGCGCTTCGGTTTCGATGCCCTCGACGATCAGCCCCACGCCCAGCTCGCGCGAGATATCGATGACGTGATCGATAATGAGCGTGCCCGCCGGTTCCGCGCCGATAGCCTGCGTGAAACGGCGGTCCAGCTTGATGGCGTCGGCCTGCATTTCGGCCAGATAGTTCAGGTTGGAGTTGCCGGTGCCGAAGTCGTCGATCAATATCCGGAAACCCTGGCGCCGCAAGGCCCGGATAGTGCCTCGCACGTGGCCGTCCGACAAGGGCGACCCTTCGGTAATCTCCAGCGCCACGCGGTGCGGCGCGATGCCTTGTTCGTTTACCGTGCGCAGCAGGAAGTCGGGATAGGCGTCGTCCTGAAGATCTTCCGCCGACACGTTGATGCTGGCATAGAAGCCGCTTGTGTCTCGCAGCCGGCCGGACAGGTCGCGCAGCGCCTGCTGCGTCACCACACGGGACAGTTCACGGCCCAACCCCATTTCCTCGGCCAGCGGCACGAACAGGGCCGGCGGCACCGCCGAGCCGTCACGCGCGCGCCAGCGCGCCAACGCCTCGACCCCCACCAGGCGGCGCGTCGACAGTTCACGCAACGGCTGATAGCGGACTTGCAAGTCGCCGCGACGGATGGCTTTACGCAACGCGCTCCGTTCACTCTTGGATTGCTGGTGCCACAGAAAACACAGGCCCGCCAACAGCCCACCCACCAGCGCGCCCGTCCAGGCCAGAATCAGCGCAGGCAACGTGAACCAGGCATGCGAGCTGATGCGCGACACGACGCAGAGGTCGGACGTGGCGGGCACGGCGCACTCTGCAATCAGGCGCTCTGCCCGCAGGTTGTTGTCAGACGGGCTGTCGCCGATGTAAAGCGCCAGGTCATCAGTCTGGCCAAAGCGGCGATAGGCGTTCGCGCCATCGCGGGTCACCACCTTGGAATCCATCCCCGAGCCCGGCTCCGGGAAGCCGTCGAAGGCGCCTGGCGCGGTGAATACCACGACGTCATTGCGCGCCGCCATGTCACCGATGATCCGGCGATCGATGATATTGGCGGCGCCTACCCACCACGTCATGCCGCTGCGCGCCGTGAACGAAGCGGGCGGCAAGGGATGCGGCGTGGCCAGCACGCCCCAGGCCGCGGAACAGATCAGCATGTCGCCGCGGATGCGGCCGATGTCACGCAGGAAGGTGGCGTTGAACAGCAGCACCCGCAAGGTGGCGACGTCGGAATCCGAGCACAGGTCAACGGTATGCGAGGCCGCCTGGATCAAGCGCTGGCTTTCCTGAGCCACGCGCACGGCTTGCGCCAGCAGGCGGGTGTTGTGCCGGGCAAGCCGGTCGTCAACCTGGTTCAGTTCTATCAGCCGACCCGCTGCCAGCCCCGCCAGGAAGCCCAGCGTCGACATCATTAACACTACAGCTGCAATTCGGATACGTGACATCGGGTGAAGGGACGCTGATAGCGCTATCAGAAGGTGAACAGCGCGTAAGGCAATGTAACCGCAACACTACCGCCTCCCCAAAAGAAAAACGCCCATTCCTGAAAATGGGCGTCTCTTTTTGGCGAAAACCGCCCCCCGTCTAGCCTTGCACCAGGGCGGACTGACCGATACGGGCCGTGCGCACCACGTTGAACAGGTTCTTGGGGTCCTGCAATTGCGGCGCCACTTCAATGCGGGTGCCGATGCCATGCAAGGCCGCGCTATCGCGCAACCAACGCAGGGCCGAGAAATCTTCCAGCGCAAAACCGACCGAATCAAATATCGTCACGTCACGGGCGCTTTGGCGGCCGCCGCTTTGTCCCGTCAGGACACGCCACAATTCCGTCACCGGGAAATCAGCGGGCATCTGCTGCAAATCACCTTCGATCCGGGTCTGCGGTTCGTATTCGACGAAGACCGGCCCCATGCGCAGCACGTCGCCATGCAGCTCCGTCTTGCCCGGGCAGTCGCCGCCCAGCGCATTGATGTGCATGCCCGCTTCGACCATGTCGGCGGTCAGAATGGTGGCGTAGGCCTTGTCGGCCGTCACGGTCGTGACGATATCCACGCCCTTGACGGCTTGGGCGGTGCCGTCGAAACGCACGATGCGCAGGGATGGCGCGACCGAGGCCAGGTTGCTTTCCAGCTTGCGCGTGGCGTCCGCGTCCACGTCATAGACATGCAACGTGTCGATGCCCAGGATGTAATGGAAGGCCAGCGCCTGGAATTCGGCTTGTGCGCCGTTGCCGATCAGCGCCATCGTGCGCGAATCCGGCCGGGCCAAGGCGCGGGCGGCCAAGGCGGAGGTCACGGCGGTGCGCAAGGCGGTGGTCAGGGTCAGTTCACTGATCAGCAGCGGTTCGCCCGTGCTGACTTGCGCCAGGGCGCCAAAGGCCATCACGGTGGACAGGCCGGCCTGCGGATTGTCGGGGTGGCCGTTCACGAACTTGAAGCTGTAGAGCTCGTTGTCGGCGGTGGGCATCAGTTCGATGACGCCGGTGGCGGAATGGCTGGCTACACGTGCGCATTTATCGAATTCCTGCCATCGCAGAAAGTCCGCCAGCACATAGTCCAGCAGGTCGGTGAAGACCTTGCGCGGGCCTTGCAAGGCCACGATATTGGCTACGTCCGAAGTCGTCAGCAGTGTCGTCATATTTTTCTCCCCAAGTTATGGAAAGGAAATTCTGGCGGACGGCCAAACCAATTCATAGTGACAACATTCCACACGAAACGCTAAGATTCTGGCAATTCGACAGCCAAAAATAGCATTTTTCACAATGGATACGCTGGATCAAAGCCTATTGGGCCTGTTGCGCGCCAATGCCCGCCTCTCGGTGGCGACGTTGGCGAAGAAGCTGGACGTCTCGCGCGGCACCATCGACAACCGCATCCGAAAACTGGAAGAGCGGGGCATCATCGTTGGCTATACCGTGCGGCTGCGCCCCGAGGCGGAAACCGAAGACATCGTGGCCTGGATGAGCATCGCCGTCGAAGGCCACGAAACCCGCAAGATCGTGAACCTGTTGATGGGCGAACCCAGCGTGGCCGGCCTGCATGACACCAATGGCCGCTGGGACTTGCTGGCGGAATTGCGCGTTCCCACCATCGACCAGTTATCCGAAGTGCTGGACCGGCTGCGCACGCTCAAGGGCATTTCGGCCACCGAAACCAGTATTCACCTGAAGACGTTCAAGGCGTTCTAAGGCGGCACGCACACCGGCCGGCCACGCGAAAGCGCGGGGAAACCCGATATAAAACTTTGCACAGCGTCCATGATCCAGCGTTATGCGTGGGGTCTTGGTAGCGTCGCCACGGCCGGTAAATCGTCAATCCAATCAGTGTCTTAGCGGCTCATCGCGCACATGCGGCGGCCTGCCGCGCCGAGCCGCCGTGCGGTATCGGAATTCCGCACGCGCATGCATGCTTGCATCTTCAGCCGTTGCCTGCCCCCTGGCGCGCACACGGCATGCAACCCTTGCGTCCAGACACTCCATGACCGATTTCGATCTGACTCTGCACAACGGCCGCATCGTCACGGCGGATGCCGATTTCATTGGCGATATCGGCATTGCCAACGGCGTCATCACCGCCATTTCGGCGAAGCTGCCCGCCGGCAAGCGCGCCATCGACGCCGCCGGACGGCTGGTCATGCCCGGTGGCATCGACAGCCACTGCCACGTCGAGCAGCTATCCAGCATGGGCGTGCTTTGCGCCGACGACTGGTACAGCGCATCCGTGTCCGCGGCCCACGGTGGCAACACCACGATCGTGCCCTTCGCGGCCCAGCATCGCGGCCAATCGCTACGCCAGGTCGCCGAGGAATACGCAGCGTCGGCCGCGGCAAAGTCGGTGATCGATTTCAGCTACCACCTGATCATTTCCGACCCCACGCCACAGACGCTTAACCATGATCTACCCGAGCTGATCCGCGCCGGCATCACGTCGTTCAAGGTCTTCATGACCTATGACAAGCTGAAGCTGGACGACAAACAATTGCTGGACGTGTTCGCCATTGCCGCGCGCGAAGGCGCGCTGCCGATGGTGCACGCCGAGAACAACGACGTGATCAGCTGGATTGCGCGCCACCTGCTCGCCGCGGGCCACACGGCCCCGAAGTATCACGCGGTCAGCCACGACCCGATCGCCGAAAACGAAGCCACGCAACGCGCCATCAGCCTGGCTTCGGTGCTGGAAGTGCCGGTGCTGATTGTGCATGTGTCCACCCAAGGCGGGGCACAGGCGATCCACGCCGCGCAGACGCTGGGCGCACCCGTCTATGGCGAGACCTGCCCGCACTATTTGCTGCTGACTGCCGAAGACATCGACATCCCCGGCGTCGAAGGCGCCAAGTTCTGCTGTAGCCCACCGCCGCGTGATCCTGTGTCGCAACAGGCCCTATGGCAAAGCCTGGACAGCGGCACGCTAGCGCTGCTGTCATCCGACCACGCACCGTACCGCTATGACGAATCCGGCAAGCTGCCCGAGGGCGAGGCCACCACGTTCAAACAGATCGCCAATGGCCTGCCGGGCCTGGAAGTACGCATGCCACTGCTGTTCTCCGAAGGGGTGCGCAGCGGCCGCCTGACCTTGCAGCAATTCGTGGCGCTGACGTCCACCAACCATGCGCGCATGTACGGCCTGTATCCGAAGAAAGGCACGATTTCCGTGGGTGCCGATGCCGACATTGCCATCTGGGACCCCGAACACACCTTGACGCTGACCGCGGCCGGCCTGCACGACGCCGTCGGCTACACCCCTTATGAAGGCCGCGAGGTCACGGGCTGGCCCACCACAGTCATCAGCCGCGGCGAGGTCATCGTCGACAACCGCGCGCTGCATGCCGAACGCGGCCGCGGCCGGTTCATTGCGCGCGGCCTGCCGGCACCGTTACAGAAAACCCGCGAGATCTCGCCCCGCGCCGCCCTGCTGCGCAAGATTTTCCCGAATGTCATCGAGCCGTGATCCACGGCACAACGCACTTCGTCCATTGCGATAAGAACACCTGGAGATTGATATCGTGAGCAACGCAACCCCCTCCCGCAAAATGGGCCTGGCGGTCGCCCAGATGGGCGCCGTGAATCTTGCCGACACCCGCGCGGTCGTCGTGCGCCGCCTGGTCGAGATGATGCGCGAGGCCGCGGCCCGCAAGGCGGAATTCGTCGTATTTCCGGAACTGGCCCTGACGACCTTCTTTCCCCGTTATTGGATGGAAGACGCAGAAGCCGTGGACCGATATTTTGAAAAGACGATGCCCAATGCAGACGTGCAGCCACTGTTCGACACTGCGCGTGAGCTGAGTATCGGCTTCTATCTCGGCTATGCCGAATTGACGCCCGAAGGCCGTCAATTCAACACCGCCATTCTTGTGGACCGCAACGCCAAGATCATCGGCAAATACCGCAAGATCCACTTGCCGGGCCATTCCGATCACAAAGTCGACGCGCCATTCCAGCATCTGGAAAAGAAGTTCTTTGAAGTCGGCGATCTGGGCTTCGGCGTATGGGAGACCAACGACGTGAAAATCGGCATGTGCCTGTGCAATGACCGTCGCTGGCCCGAAACGTATCGCGTGATGTCACTGCAAAGCGCCGAGCTGATCGTGTTGGGCTACAACACGCCGTCTTTGAATATCCACTGGGACGAGCCGGCCCACTGGCGCACCACCACGCACGAGATCGTGTTGCAGGCCAGTGCCTACCAGAACGCCGTGTGGGTCGGCGCTGCCGCCAAGTGCGGCCACGAAGACGGCCATCACATGATCGGCAGTTCGATGATCGTCGCGCCTTCCGGAGAAATCGTGGCGCGTTCCAGCGGCGAGGAAGATGAAGTCATCACGGCGCGCATCGACCTGAGCATGGGCCAGACCTTCCGTGATCACGTCTTCAACTTCGCCAAGCACCGCAGCCCGCACCACTACAAGCTGATCACCGAACGCACCGGAGCGGGCGAACCGCTGCCCGTGCCGGAAGTGGTTTAGGCACGGTTGATGATTGCCTGCGTCATCGCAGGCAATTCATTCTTGACGATCTGGGAAAACTGAGCCAAAAAAGCCTTGGCAATAGATGGCGGAGGTTCGATCCGGGAATGGGACACGTGCACCGCGAGCGCAATCGTTGGCTGGATACGACGCACCACGATGCCGTGCATCAACGAATCCGTGAGGCCGTAAGAGTCCACCAGGGCCACGCCGACGCCCTGGCGCACGAACGAGCACGCCGTCTGGGACGACCGCACCTCGATCGCCGGGGTCAGCACCTGGCCGAGCGAATCCAGATAGTTGAACAACGTCTCGCCCAGCGGCGTATCCGGGCCATAGCCCACCAGCATCTCGCCTTTGAGCATCGACGGTTCAATGACGCTTTCGCGCGCCAGCCGATGATTGGCGGGCAGCACACAGACGATCTCACCTTGCGAGAGCTCGTTGGTGATGAGGTTGGGGTGTTCGGGTTTGAAGGTGGAAATCGCGATATCCGCGTGTCCCAGCAGCAGCTGGGGCAACAGCGCGTCCATGCCCAGCGGACGGTAGCGGATGCGCACACCAGGATTGCGGGCGCAGAACTTTGCCGTGGCAGCCGGAATCAGCCATTCGCCGAAACTGGGGCTGGACACCACGCTGACCAGGCCGCCGCCGTGGCCCGCCAGGCCGGAGGCCATATCGTTCAGCCGGTTGACACCCGCCTGAATGGATTCCACTTCCTGAAAAAGCTTGCGCGCTTCCTTGGTGGGATGCAGACGGCCCTTGAACCGTTCAAACAGCGCATAGCCCAGACGCAGCTCTATCGACGCCAGCACGCGGCTGATGGCCGGCTGCGTCACGTGCAACAACCGCCCAGCCGCGCTGAGCGAGCCCGTGATCATGATGGCGTGAAACACCTCGATCTGCCGCAGATTCAGCGGTCCAGACCGGACCTTCCCGGGTAATTCCGACATGCTGCTTTCTTTCCTCTTGACCTGAGCGATACGCGCACAGCGCCTGTCCGCCTCTTTTGCAGGGATTCTACTCAATCGTGCCAATCGCCCGTATCACCCTCGTAAACCCGAACTCCCTGACTCCTGTCACGGAGGCAGTCGCCCGCGCCGTCGCGCCGTTCGACCATCTGCCGCTGGCGTTCCGCTGCCTGACGTCCACGGACGGCCCCGCTGGCATCCAGACCCAGGCTGAAGCCGACGCCAGCATCGCGCCCATGGCGCGACTTTTCCTTCAGGAAGCGGACACAACCGACGCCTTCGTGGTGGCCTGCTTCAGCGACCCTGGCCTGCACGGACTGCGCGACCTGGTGCGGGTACCCGTGCTGGGGATAGGCGAATGCTCGGTGCTGACCGCGATGAGCATGGCCACGCGCATCGGCGTGATCGCCATCGCGGGTGCCGCCATTCCCCGCCACTTGCGCTACTTCCGCGCGATGGGGGTGGCCGACCGCATCTGCGGCGAGCTAGCGTTGGACATGAAAGTCAGCGATCTGGCCGACGCCGAATTGGCATTCCAGCGCATGACGACGGTGGGCAAGACCCTGCGCGACGTGCATGGCGCCGACGTGCTGATCATGGGTTGCGCGGGCATGGCCGACCTGCGCGATCGGCTGGAAGACGCTTGCGGCCTGCCCGTGGTGGAGCCCACCCAGGCCGCCGTCGCGATGGCGGCGGGCCGGCTGCTACGCCGGCCCTGACGAAGCACTATGCCGCCTGCTGCACGTAGTGGCCGGCGGCCACTTGCACCAGCTGCGCCACCTGCGGGTTGTCGCCCACCTTGCGAATGGGGCTGGGGATATCGCGCGCGGCGCGCACGGTGCGTTGATGCCGGCGTGCCGGATCCGGAATCGGCACCGCCGACAGCAGCCGTTGCGTGTACGGGTGGCGCGGACGGTGCAGCACTTCCTGCGTGGGTCCGATCTCGACGATCTGCCCCATGTACATCACGGCCACGCGATGGCTGACCTTTTCCACCACGGCCATGTCGTGCGAAATGAAAAGGTACGACAGCCCCATCTCGGCTTGCAGTTCTTTCATCAGTTCGATCACACGGGCCTGCACCGACACATCCAGCGCCGACACCGGCTCATCCGCCACGATGATCTTCGGATTCACCGACAGCGCGCGTGCAATGCAAAGGCGCTGGCGCTGGCCGCCGGAGAACTGGTGAGCGTACCGATCCAGGAACTCGCGCGGCAGGTTGACACGTTCCAACAACTGCGCAGCTCGCTCTCGGCGCTGTTCGCGCGTGTGGCCCCCATGCACTTTCAGCGGCTCGCTGACCAGGTCCCACGCATGCAGCCGCGGATTCAAAGACGCATACGGGTCCTGGAAGATCATTTGGATATGGCGGCGCATGTCGCGCATCTTGTCGGGCGACATATGCGTGACATCCTGGCCCACCAGGCGGATGGCGCCTTCAGTGGGCTGCACCAGTTTCATCAAGAGACGTCCCGTGGTCGACTTTCCCGACCCGGATTCACCCACCAGCGCCAGCGTTTCGCCGGCGCGCAGATTGAACGACACGCCTTCCACCGCGTGCACATTCGCCACCACTTTGCCGAAGGCGCCCGCCTTGACGGGAAAGCGCTTGGCCAGTCCGGTCACTTCCAGCACGTTGGGCCGGTCCTGCACGGCGGCCTCGTCGGGCGAGCCATCCCCCAGCTTGGGCACGGCGGCCAATAGGTCGCGAGTGTAGGGCTGCCCCGGCGCGTCGAACAGCGCGACCGTGGCGTTTTCCTCGACCTTGTCGCCATGGCGCATCACGACCACTCGATCAGCGATCTCGGCCACCACGCCCATGTCGTGCGTGATGAACAGCACAGCCATGCCTACTTCGCGCTGCAAGTCGCGGATCAAGTCGATGATCTCGGCCTGCACGGTCACATCCAACGCGGTCGTCGGTTCATCGGCAATCAACAACTGCGGCCGGCAGGCCAGCGCCATCGCGATCATCACGCGCTGACGCATGCCGCCGGACAGGTCACCGGGATATTGCGTCATGCGGCGGTGGGGCTCTGACATCTTCACCGCCACCAGCATCGCTTCGGCCTTCGCCCAGGCTTGCTCGCGCGAGATATCCTGATGCAGCAGATAGACTTCTGCCAATTGGTCGCCCACGGTCATCACTGGATTCAGCGAAGTCATGGGCTCCTGGAAGATCATCGAGATCTCGTTGCCACGGATGCGCCGCAGCGCCGATTCCTCCAGCCCGAACAGATCCACCTCCCGACCGTCGCGCGGCACAAAGCGGGCCACACCCGAGGCGATGCGACCGCCGGCGCGTTCGATCAGGCGCAGAATCGACAGCGCCGTCACCGATTTTCCGGAACCGGATTCACCCACTAGCGCCACCGTTTCACCGCGGCCGATGGTGAAGTCCAACGACTTCACGGCGCGGTACGGCTTGGCGCGCGCGCCGAACTCCACGCTCAGGCCTTCAACCGCCAGTAGTGTCTCGCTCATCAAGAACTCTCCGTTACGCGCGGCTGGGGAACACACGCGGCGACATGGCGTCGATGGCGCGGCCGGCATAGTCGCGCTGCGCCACCGTTGCGATCGTTTGCGCCTGGGCGCGTTCCACTTCCTGCATGGCACGTTCGATATCAATGGTCAGCAACTGGCCGTCCTTCACGACCGCTTCGCCGTCGACATAGACGTCGCGGATGGCACGGTCGCCGGCGGAATAGATCAGACTGCGAAGCGGCTCGCGGCCGGGGCGCATGAAAGGATGCGACAGGTTCACCAGCGAGAAGTCGGCTTTGCCACCCACCTTGATGCGACCGATATCGTCGCGCCCCAGCATCTTGGCGCCGTTCACCGTCGCGGCATTGAACACTTCCTCGGTAGAGGCAGCGCGGAAGTGGCCGGCCTGAAGGCGAGCCACATAGCAGGCAAGGCGCATCTCATCGAGCATGTTGTGCGGGAAGGTATCGGTGCCAATGCCCACGTTGATGCCCGCGCGCAGGTACCGGCCCAGGAAGCTCATGGCGATGCCCCGGCGCACGAACACGGTGGGACAGTGCGCCACATGCGCGCCCGAGCGTTGCAGCAAGCCGAAGTCGTCGGCATGCGGCCAGTACAGCGTGCGATGATCGTTCAGGAAAATTCCATGGCCGATGATCAGATCACGGTCCAGCAAGCCTTGATCGTCCAACCATTCGATGGGCGTGCGGCCGTGGCGGCGCGTCATCTCCGAGAATTCCACCACGCTTTGCGCGGCATGGATCTGCATGGGAATGCCCAGGCGGCGCGCGGCCGCCTGGGCTTCCTTCAGCAAAGCCGGCGTGCAGGTGTCCACCTGCGACGGGCACAGCATGGCCGACAAGCGGCCGCTGGGGTGATTGATGGCGCTGTCTGCCACGTCCAGCGCGGCTTCAAGCGATTTGGCGGCGCCGGCCTCGTCCCAGGTGTATTCCACCGAATGGCCGTCGGTCGTGCGCCAGGCGGCAGAACGGAACATGGGCCCCAGCACGCCCCGGATGCCCGTGCCGGCCACCACATCGGCCCAGCCTGGACGCGGCAGCGACATGTCCACGAACGTGGTCACACCCGACAGCAGCATCTCGGACACGGCCACCTGGTTGGAGTATTGCGCGGTTTCAATGCCCATGCGGAACACGGGCATGTATTCATACAACGAGCTTTGGCCCAGCTTGTCGCTGCCCAGTTCTTCCAACAGGCCGCGGTTGCCCGGTTCGGAAGACGGATGCGTATGAACGTTGACCAGGCCCGGCATCGCCATCAGGCCGTTGCCCGGCACGACGCTATCCGCCGGCCCCGTGTAGCCCGTGCCGGCGTGGATGACGGTATTGCCGCGCATCACGAGGTCGGCGTTTTCGATATAGACGTGCGAACCCAGTTCCTCGTCCCACCCAACCAGTGTGGACAGGTTCTTGAAATGGGTGATGCGGGCTTGTTGGGTGTCACTCACGGGAGGCTCTCTGTGCGGCATAAGGATGAAAAGGCGGAAGGGGAAAGACGCGGAATTCCTGAAGCATCCATGCAGCCGAGGCGGCATGGATGCGCCCTGCTTACTTGAGCTCGATGTCCAGGCCCTTGTAGGCCGCAGCGCCGAAAATGCCATGCGCACGCATCGGCTTCATGCGGGGGCCGCCCACCAGATACAGCGAGTCGTGGTACAGCGGAATCCACGCGGCGCCGTCCGAGATCTTGGTCAACGCCTTGGACAGGATGGCGTCGCCTTCCTTCGCGTCCAGCGCTTCGCTGCCTTCAGCCAGCCACTTGTCGGTATCGGCGTCCTTCCAGTTCATGCGATTGGGCGTCGGAACGCTGTTGGACAGAAAGTAGCTGTTGAGCGCTTCGCCCGTGCTCATGTATCCGAAGCTCATGCTGAATTCGTCGAATTCCTGCGTGGCCAGCTTGCCCCAGGCGGAGGTCGAATCAAACAATTGCACGCGCAGGTCCACGCCGACTTTCTTCATGTCGCCCTGGACGGCTTCCATGATGTCCTTCCAGTAACCCGTGATGCCATAGTGCAGCAGCGACAGCTTCTGGCCATCCTTGTAGCGGTAGCCATCGGACTGCTTCTTCCAGCCGGCCTCGTCCAGCAGCTTGTTGGCCATGGCGGGGTCATAGCGGAAGGCGTCGTTTGCGCCAGCGGGCGTCGAGGTCGCCAGCATGCCAGTGGCCGGCACGGCTTCGCCGAAGGTGATGGCTTCGGTCAGCGCCTTGCGGTTGATGGCCAGATTGATGGCGCGGCGCACGTTCACGTCGGTCAGCATGGGCTTGTCGATCTTGAAGCCCAGGAAGAACGTCCAGTAGAACGGGTCGGCCTTGCTGACGAACAGACGCTTGTCGGCCTTCAGGTCCTTGATGGCCCACTGCGGCAGGTAGCGCGACAAATCGGCCTGGCCGCTTTGCAGCGCGGTCAGCCGGGTGCTTTCCTCGGGCACGATCTTCCAGACGATCTTGTCGACCTTGGGCGTCGGATCCTTGTAGATCGTCGGGCCCCAGTTGTAGCCTGCGTGGCGCGTCAGCACCACTTCGTTGCGCGGCGACCAGCTTTGAAAGCAATACGGGCCGGTGCCGTCGAAGGCCTTCACGCCATAGTCCGGACCCAGCTCCTTGACCTGGTCGATGTTGATGACCGAGTGCATGTAGTGCGCCATCTGCTGAAGCAGCTCGTTGTAGGGCTTCTTCAGCTTGTAGACGACGGTGACGTCGTCGGGCGCGGTGATGCTGTCCACGGGACCAGCGCGCCAGCGCTCCAGGCCTTTGGTTTCTGGATTCAACCAACGCTCGTAGCTGGCCACCACATCCTTGGCCGTCATCTTCTTGCCGCTGCAGAACGTGACGTTGTCGCGCAGGGCGAACGTGTAGGTCAGGCCATCGGGCGACACGGTCCAGCTCTTGGCCAGCGCGGGCACCGGCGTCTTCATGTCGTAGTCCAGGCCCACCATCGTGTCGGCGGCCATGAACAGCACTTCCGCCGCGCCACGCGCGGTGGTACGGTGCGGGTCGTACTTGTCGGTGTCCAGTTCGCGCAGGATCAACACCGTCTTGTCGGATTGCGCGACGGCGTGCGTGGGCGCGGCCAGCAGGCAGGTCAGTGCCAAGGGCGCCGCGGCCAGGCCTTTGATGAGCTTCATGATGGTGGTTTCCCCGTTGTGGTGTGTTGTTTGGGTCACGCGCGATTCAAAAACGCAGCTTGGGATCCAGCGCATCGCGCAGGCTGTCGCCCAGAAGATTGAATGCGAGCACGATGAAGAAGATGGACATCGTGGGAATGGTGGAGATGTGCGGGAAGATCTGGAGGAACTTGCGGCCGTCGGCAGCCATGCTGCCCAGCTCGGCGAAGGGAGGTTGCGGGCCCAAGCCCAGAAACGACAGCACCGAGCCCAGCAGGATCGTGTGGCCCAGTTGCAGCGTTGCGTAGATCATCAGCATCGACGAGCAGTTCGGCAACAGGTAGCGCGTGATCAGGTAGAAGTTGCCAAAGCCCATTGCATGGCCGGCTTCCATGTATTCCTGCTTCATCACCACCATCGCCGAGCCGCGCGCAATGCGCGCCATCCCGGGAATGGCCGACACGCCCAGAGCCAGCACCATCGACAAGGTTCCCGGGCCCAGCAGCGCGGACAGGCTCAGGCCAAATAGAATGGCCGGGAACGACAGCAGCACGTCCACGACGCGCATGATCACGCCTTCCAGCGGCCGGTAGTAGGCCGCCAGGATGCCCAGGACGGCACCGATGCCCGAACCGCCGATCACTGCCAACACGCTCAGCATCAGAGTGGCGCGGATGCCGTAGATGATGCGCGACAGGATGTCGCGGCCCTGCACGTCCGTGCCCAACAGGTAGCGGATGCCATCCGACGACACCCAGCCCGGCACCTTGCGGGCAATGGACATATTGGTCGAGTACGGATCGTGCGGCGCCAGCCAGGGCGCGAACAGCGCCGTCAGCACGATGGCGATCACGGCCAGCAGCGACAGCAACAAGATGGGATCGCGGCGCAGCCGGTCGGCGATGCGCGCCAGCGGCGTGGCCATGGCCTGGGGAGGCAACGCGCCCATGGAGGAAGTCGAACCTGCGCTCATGATTTGTGTCCTCGCGGATCCAGATAGCCGTAAAGCAGATCCACGATCAGGTTGATGATGATGAAGCCCAGCGCGGTGACCAGGATCGCGCCTTGAGCAAGCGGGAAGTCGCCCGCGAAGATTGCGCCCACTGCCATGCGGCCAACGCCCGGCCAGGAATAGATCTGTTCGGTCACCACCGCACCGCCCAGCAAGTTGCCCACTTGCAGACCCACCAGCGTCACGATCGGCAGCAAGGCATTGCGCAGTGCATGGCGCAGCACCACGCGGCGCTCGCCCGCCCCCTTGGCCCGCGCGGTACGCACGTAGTCGCCGCTAAGCGTTTCGATCACGGCGGTGCGTGTGATGCGCGCCACCGGGCCGATCAGCACCGATCCCAGGGTCAACGCGGGCAGGGCGATGGAGGCCAGTCCGGCCAGCGTCCACAGCGGCCCGTTGCGGCCGATGTAGGGCAGGATGCCGGCACCGCCCACGTACTGCACCAGCAGCAAGCCGACCCAGAACACAGGCAATGACACGCCGACCACTGACAAGGTCATGACAAAGCGGTCGATCAGCTTGCCGCGGCGATATGCCGCCAACGTGCCCAGCAGGATCGCCAGAGGAATCGACCAGATCACGCTGGCCAGCATCAATTCAACAGTCGCGCCGATCGTGCCGCCGATCTCGTCGATCACCGGCACATTGGAGATCATTGAACGGCCCAGATCCAAATGCGCCAGGCGCCACATGTAGCCGGTCAGCTGGACCAGCAACGGCTTGTCCAGGCCCAGTTCCTGACGGACTTGCGCCAGTTCCTCGGTGGTCGCGGTCGGGCCCGCGATCACCGCGGCGGGGTCGGCGGGCGCCACCTGTAGCAGCACGAAGCACACCACGATCACGCCCAGCAGGACCGGCAGAGAGATGTAGAGGCGGTTGAGCAATTGCCGGATCATGCCAAGCTGGCTCCAGTCGCGGGAGTCGGCCCGCCGGCGCGGCGACCCGGCACGGGCTGCCTTTGGACGGGGTGAACGGAACTCGGCATGAAGCAACCTCTCTTGTTGGGCCCCGGAGGGCTTACGGTGGTCGAAGAATGCCAGTGCGCCCGAGCCGCGTGGACCCAGGGAAATCCACTATGCAGGCATTCGCCCACCGCTTGGCCAGAACGGCGCAAGAGATTGATCCATAAGGGATTTACAGGATTTATTCCGCAACGGCCACGGGCACCCAATAACGGGGTGTTATGACGCCTGCGCAAAGATTGATAGACCCCGATGGTCGGCCTGCCATGCCTGCCGGACAGCTACCCGGCCACGCTGCTAGACTGCCTGCGGCCCTTTGATTGATTGACCCTCTTCAGGCAGCGATCCCATGCGCTTTATCGACACTGAACAGACCCGGGACGCCCTGTCCTTCGACGCCGTCATTCCCGCCCTGCGTGACGCCTTCCGCGATGGCGCCACGGTGCCCCCGCGGCACGTCCATGCCATCCAGTCGGGCACGGCCCACGGCACCACGCTGATCATGCCGGCCTGGAGCGACCGGGGTTACTTCGGGGTGAAGATCATCAACATCTTCCCTGACAACACCCACCTTGGCTTGCCGGGTCTGCACGCCACGTACAACCTGTACAGCGCCACGACCGGCGTGCCCATCGCGCAAGTCGACGGCGACATCGTCACCGTTTACCGCACGGCGGGCGCCGCGGCGCTGGGCGCGGATTATCTGGCCCGCCAGGACGCCAGCACGCTGCTGATCGTGGGTTCCGGCCGCATCGCCGGGCTGGTGGCTCAGGCCATGCGCACCGTGCGGCCAATTCAGCGCGTGTGGGTGTGGAACGTGCGCACGGCGGGCGCCGAGGCGCTGGCCCAAAGCCTGCGCGACCAGGGTTTTGACGCCCAGGCCACCACCGATCTGGAAGCCGCCGCACGCCAGGCGGACATCATCAGCTGCGCCACCTTGTCCACCGTGCCGCTGATCCAGGGCGCATGGTTGCGCCCCGGCGTCCACCTGGACCTGATCGGCAGCTTCAAGCCCGAAATGCGCGAGACCGACACCGCCTGCTTCGACGGCACGACGGTCTACGTCGACACCGACGAGGCGCCCACCAAGTCCGGCGACCTGCTGTCCGCCTTCGACGCCGGCGTGCTGACGCGCGAGGCCATCCAGGGCGATCTGCATCAACTGACCACGGGGCAACGCCCGGGCCGGCGCAACGATCAGGAAATCACGGTGTTCAAGGCCGTGGGCAGCGCGCTGGAAGACCTGACGCTGGCCACGCTGGTGTACGAGTCGGTGGGCGGCGCGCAAGCCACTGCGGACTAGGGTTGACGATCGCGGTCGGGATCGGAACCGAACAGCGCGCCAGCCGCCGCGCCACCGCCAATCCCCATGGCGCCGCCGCCACCGGCGCCTCCGCCCTGGCCACCCTGGCCGCCCCCGCCTGATTTCGCGCCGCCGTCTGCCTTGCCGCGCGCCGTCGAGGATGGCCGGGCGGGGCCTTGCTTCGGAATCTGCAACTGTGCCGGCACGGGTTCCAGGTCCAGCACCTGGCGGATGAAGTCGCGCAGCGACACCACCAGTTCGGCGGTATGCACCGGACGCCCGGCCACCAGGTCGGCCGCCGCCTGGGCCGCCAGCCGCACCTGGTCTTCCGTGCCCAGCAGGATGATGTCGGACAGCGCGGCTTCCGCCGCGTCGCGCATCCGGCGCGCGCGCTCCCCATTGGGCCAATCGGGATCGGCGTCGTTGCCTGCGGCCGCCTCTTCGGCAGCCTGCCGCTTCACGTCGCGCAGGTGCCGGGGGTCGACGGCCAGATTGCCGGTGAATGACCCGCCCAGCGTCTTGTAGGCCGCGATCAAGGTGCGCAGCCGTTCATTGATCTGCCGGTTCTCGCGCGCGCGGCGCTGCTGAATCGTCTGCATGACCAGCAACCGGATGCCCACGCCGATCAGCGTGATCAGCGCCAGCCCAAGCAATGTCGACAGCAGGCCCTGCCAGGAACTGAAATCCAGATTACGCATGCGATAAGGCTCCTGTCGCGCGTCAGCCGCCCGCCAATTCCGCCGGCAGATGTTCGCGCATGATCTCGATGAAACGACGTAGCCGCGCCGGCTGGAACCGAGACGGCGCAAACACCAGCGACACCGGCAACGGATCCGCCCGCCACTGCGGCGCCAGATGCACCAGCCGGCCGGCGGCCAGATCCTCTTGCATGGCCCAGGCCGACCCCAACGCCACGCCCAAACCCAGCACGGCGGCCTTGCGCAGCGCGTGCAAGCCGTCGGTGGACAGGCGCGGCTGGATGCCGAACCGCTCGGACTCACCCGACCCACAATGCGTCAGGCTGACTTCGGTGCGGTAGAAGGTGCGCAGCGCCAGCCAGGGCAAGCGTGCCAGCTCGGCAGGCTGTTGCGGTACCGGTGCTCCCTGCAACAAGGCGGGCGACGCGATGACGATACGCGGCACTTCGCCCAGCTTCACGGCGATCACCGACGGGTCCGTCACCGCCCCCACGCGAATCGCGCAGTCCACGTTCTCGGCGATCAGGTCTGGCATGCGGTCATGCAGCAGCCACTCCACGCGCATGTTCGGATACTGCTGAAGGTACTTGGCCAGCGGTTCGACGAACTGGTCCTGCCCGAACGCATGGGGGGCCACCACGCGCAAGGTGCCGATCGGTTCATCACCCGCGCCGCGAACTTCGCTTTCAAACGATTGCCAGGTGGCGATCAGCTCTTTGGCGCGTTCGTAGCAGCGCTGCCCATCTTCCGTCAGCCGGATCGCGTGCGTGGAACGTTGCAGCAGCCGCACCCCCATCGTGCGTTCCAGCAATTGCAGGCGCCGGCTGACGGTGGGCTGCGTGCCCCCCATCTGCGCGGCGGCGGCCGACAAGCTGCCGGCTTCGACGATGCGTACAAAGGTTTCGATCAGCAGCAGGCGGTCGGTGCCTGCGGCGGCGGCGTTCAGGGCAGGGGTGCTCATACGTCTATCGTATAACGGATGTACCGCGGGATCGGCTACCAAAACCCCCGGGCGGCGCCCAGAATCTGCCCCGTACCTGATCCACCGGATAACCCACATGTCTTCCCATTCTTCCCCCGCCGTGCTGTCGCGCGGCCTGGTCTTCCTGCTTGCCATCGGCGCCGGCTTGTCGGTTGCGTCCCTGTATTACAGCCAACCGATGCTGGGCGTGCTGGGCGCGGAGATTCGCGCCAGCGCCGAAGCGTTGGGCTGGATTCCCACCCTGACGCAACTGGGCTATGCCTTCGGCATCCTGATGCTGGCGCCGCTGGGCGACCGCCACGACAGAAAGCACATCATCCTGATCAAGGCCGCGGTGCTAAGCCTGGCGCTGCTTGCCGCCGCCGTGTCGCCCTCCATCGGCATGCTGCTGGCGGCCAGCTTCGTGGTCGGCCTGTCGGCCACGCTGGCGCAGGACATCGTGCCCGCCGCGGCCCACCTGGCGCCTCCCGCGCAACGCGGCAAGACCGTCGGCACCGTCATGACCGGCCTGTTGCTGGGCATTCTGCTGTCGCGCGTGGTCAGCGGTTTCGTGGCGGAACAGTTCGGCTGGCGCGTCATGTTTGTCGCCGCCGCCGTCACCATCGTGGCATTGGGCGTGGCGCTGTGGCGAGGCCTGCCGCGCTTTGTGCCGACAACACAGCTGGCCTACCGCGAACTGTTGGGTTCCTTGCTGACCTTGTGGCGCCAACATCCGGGATTGCGCCGTGCCGCCACCGCGCAAGGCCTGTTGTCGCTGGGGTTCAGCGCGTTCTGGTCGACGCTGGCGGTGATGTTGCACGGTGCGCCGTTCCATCTGGGCGCAGGCGCTGCGGGCGCGTTCGGCTTGGCCGGCGCGGCCGGCGCGCTGGCCGCGCCGCTGGCGGGCCGCGTGGCCGATACCCGTGGACCGCATGCGGTCGCCAGCCTGGGCGCGGCGTTGACGATGGTGTCGTTCGCCGCCATGTTCTTCCTGCCCCTGCTGTCGCCGCACGCCGCACTGTGGCTGATCGCAGGCAGCGCCATCGGTTTTGACCTGGGCATCCAGACCTCGCTGATCGCGCATCAGAGCATCGTCTACGGCATCGACCCCGCCGCCCGCAGCCGACTGAACGCCATCCTGATGACGGGCGTGTTCATCGGCATGGCGGCCGGTGGCGCGCTGGGCAGCCTGGCACTGGCGCATTGGGGCTGGGCTGGCGTCACGCTGGTGGCGACCGTCGCGGCGGCGGCAGCGCTAGGCCTGCGGGCATGGCCCGGTTTGCTTGGACGCGCCGTGCTTACTCGGGCGTGTTGATCTGATCCGACGTGATGATCTCGGCCACGAGCACGTGGCCGGGACCGTCCAGGTAATACTCTTCCTTGGCCGGATCACGCAGTTTCATGTAGGCGTCTTCGCCGATCTGCATGGTGTGTCCGGCGGCCAGCTCGGCGCCGCTCTCGCGCATGTATCCCATGATGTTGTTGAACATGTTCGAGTAGGTCTCGCCTTCGTGGTGGCCGTTGGCCAAGGCCGCGAAGTCGGGCAGGCCGAACACATCGCCGCCATACGTGCGCATCCACACGCCTTCCACCCCTTCCACTTCATACTTCACGAAGCCGCAATACAGCATGTTCAACGGCAGCGTGCGCAGCAGGTCCAGGCTTTCGTCGCCCAGCGACTCGGCATCAAACACGCCGGCCGGCAAGGATGCGTGCGCGTGCTCATTCAGCACGGCCATCGCCCCAAACCCCGTCAACGCGCCCGCCACGGCGGCCAGCGCCACATATTGCTCAAGCGGGTCTTCCTCAAAGCCTGCGTAGTACAGGATGAGGTGGCTGGCGTGGCCGCGGATCTCGTCTTTCAACGTGGCCGGGTAATGCGCCGGCGCCACGCAGGCTTCCAGCGCGTCCTTGGGATAGGGCGCGTCAAACCCCACCAACCGCACCACATGCTTGTCCCATCCCACCAGGCCCAGGAATTCCGGCATGTCGGGCGCGATCTCGGCGCGCGCCTGGCTCATGGACGGATGGTAGGCACGCAACGCCGCCGTCAGCGTGTCGTCGGTGATGGCCAGCGGCGCGGCGAACAGCACCTGCAAGCTCAGCGGATTCTCAATGGCGGGGTTGGCCGCCAGCGCGCGCGCGTCAGCGGATTCTTCCTTGCGACCAAAGAAACGGGAGAAGATGCTCATGATTCGGAGACCTGGAAAATAAACGGGGGCAGTATAAGGTTGGCCCCATGCCGCGCAACGCCGCTGTCGCCAATCGACACATCTCTCACCGTGCGGCAGGCTCCAGGAAACCGTCTTTGCCGATCGTCTCGACCACGTAGTCAATGAAGGATTTGATGCGCGACGAGATCGCGGTGTTGCGGTAGTACACCGCGTTGATTGGCTGCCTGACGTCCTGCGTCTGCTTGACCAGCACCTGCTGCAACGTCCCCGCGTCGCGGTCGCCGCGCGTCATGAAATCCGACAGGCAAACGATGCCGCCATCGTTCAGCGCCAATTGCCGCAACGTTTCGCCGCTGAACGCGCGTACGCCCGGCTTGACGTGCAGCGGCTGGCCATCGCCATCCAGCAGTGGCCATGCATTCAACGATTCCAGCTGCGAAAAACCCAGCAGCGTGTGCGAGGCCAGATCCGTCACGCGCTTGGGCGTTCCGTGCGCGGCCAGATAGCCCGGGCTGGCCAGCACGCGCACGCGGCTCGCGCCCAGCGGCACCGCATGCAGCGACGAATCCTTCAGCCGGCCGATGCGGATGGCCAGGTCGGTGCGGCGTTCCAGCAGATCGATATTGCCTTCGTTGCTGTTGAGCTCCAGCTCCACTTGCGGATAGCGCTTGCGATAACCGGGCACCAGCGGCGCGATCACATGCAGCATGAAGGGCGACGCCGCGTCCACGCGCAACAACCCGGCGGGCTGATTGCGGCGCACGTTCATCAGTTCCTCGGTTTCTTCCACTGATGCCACGATCCGCCGCACCTGCTCCAGATAGGTCTTGCCCTCTTCGGTCAGTTCCAGCCGGCGCGTGGTGCGCCGCATCAGCGTGGTCTGCAACTTCTCTTCCAGCCGGCTCATCGTGCGGCTGGTCGCGGAAATGGTCTGTCCCAGCACGTCGGCGGCAGCAGTGATGGAGCCGCTGTCGACCACGGCGATAAAGACCTGCATTTCGTCGAGTGTGGTTTTCATAGTTGACGTTATATCAAAAGTCTTTCGCTGATACAGGGCTTTTTCCGCAAGTATCGCGCGGGCACACTAGCTGCATTCCCGGGCAACATCGCCTGGCACCGCACATCCACCATGGAGTTTTACATGAGCATTCCCGCATTTGGCGTCGGCACGTTCCGTCTGCAAGGCCAGGTCGTCATTGATTCGGTGCGCAACGCGCTGGACGTCGGCTACCGTGCCGTCGACACCGCGCAGATCTACGAGAACGAAGCCGAGGTCGGCCAAGCCATCGCTGAATCGGGCGTGGCCCGCGAAGACCTGTTCATCACCACCAAGATCTGGGTGCCGAACTATGCCCAGGGCAAGCTCATCCCCAGCCTGCAAGACAGCCTGGCCAAGCTGCGCACCGACTATGTGGACCTGACGCTGATCCATTGGCCGGCGCCGGGCAATGGCGTGACCGTCGCGGAATTCATGACCGCGCTGGCTGAAGCCCAGTCGCAAGGGCTGACCCGCCAGATCGGCATTTCCAACTTCCCCATCGCGGAAACCCGCGCGGCCATCGCTGCCATTGGCCGCGAAGCGATCGCCACCAATCAGATCGAACTCAGCCCGTATCTTCAGAACGCCGCGCTGACCGCCTTCCTGAAAGAACAGGGCATTCACGTCACGTCCTACATGACGCTGGCCTACGGCAAGGTGCTGAAGGATCCCGTGATCAACCAGATTGCCGAACGCCATGACGCCACGCCCGCACAGGTTGCGCTGGCCTGGGCGCTGCAACTGGGCTACTCCGTGATCCCGTCATCCACCAAGCGCGAGAACCTGGCCAGCAACCTGCTCGCGCAGCAACTGCGCCTGACGGCAGACGACATGGCCGCCATTGCCGCGCTGGAACGCAATGGCCGCGAAGTCAGCCCCGAAGGCCTGGCCGCCGCCTGGGACTAAGAGACCATCGCCATGACCACCGCATTGGACACCTTGAAGGCGGGCGGCTTCAGCATTGGTCTTGAAGCGCCGCTGGACCACGACTGGACCCCCGCCGGCGAAGCGTCCCGGCGGCTGTCTGGCCGACTGCCCGGCGAGCCGGATCTGCAACAACACGCGGATCTGGCTTGCCTGGCCGACCATCTGGGCTTTCGTGCACTATGGGTGCGCGACGTGCCCGTGTACGACCCCAACTTCGGCGATGCGGCCCAGGTCTTCGAGATCTTCAGCTACCTGGGGTATCTGGCCGGGATCACCCGCGACATCCTGCTGGGCACGGCAGCCGTGGTGCTGCCGCTGCGCGAACCGCTGCTGACGCTGAAGTCCGCCTCGACCATCCAGCACCTGAGCCATGACCGGCTGCTGCTGGGCGTGGCCAGCGGCGACCGCCCGGTTGAATACCCGCTGTTTGACCGGGACTTTGCCTCGCGCGGCGCGGCGTTCCGCGAACAGATCGCCTTGCTGCGCGATAACGCCCGTGCGCAATTGCCGCCGGGCCTGGCCATGTTGCCGCGGCCGCCGTCAGCCCTGCCGCTGCTGGTCGCCGGCCTGGCGCAGCAAACGCCAGAGTGGATCGGCGCCCACATGGACGGCTGCCTGGCCTATCCCGGCACGCCGGACGACCACCTGCATCGTGCCGCCGCCTGGCGTCGCGTCGCGGGCGACAAGCCCTATATCAGCTTCATCCATCTGGATCTGGTCGAAGACGCCAACGCGCCGCTGCACCGGTTCCGCTTCGGCGCGCGCACGGGCCGCCATGCGCTGATCGAAGAACTACGTGCTTTACATGCCTCGGGCGTGCATCACATTGGCCTGCATCTGCGCCGCAATACCCGGCCACTGGACGAGACCCTGCGCGAAATCGCAGAGGAAGTCCTGCCGCATTTTCATGCCGAATCGTGCAAAGAAACCCATCGCGGCGAAAATGAAGACGAGACGCAGACTTACTGCGTCTCGTAGCGAGGCGAACGCGGGCCGTACAAGATGCCGCCCGGCTGGCCGGCGCTAAGCAGCATGTTGTTCGTCATGCCAGCCACACCATAGCTGCGATCCGACAGGCTATTGACGATCTGATCCACCACAGCCTGGATCAGCATGCCCAACAAACCACCGCTACTACTGTTGGCATGGACCACTTGCCGGGTACCGGACCACAACTTGGCGCCGTTGCGCAGATCGACGAGTTGAGCGTCGATCTCCACCGTGACCGAACTTTGTAATACGGCATACGAGGATCCGTATTGCTTGACAGTCATGTAGAGCGCGGCATCAGCACCGAAAATTTCACGCAGCTTGGCCGGCGGCAGTTCATGAATCTCATCGGGTGTGCTCATGCCGTTCTGTTTGAACGTCTCGTCCATCACGCCAACGGGAATCACATAGTAACCAGACTCAGCCAACGGATAGGTCGCCTGGGCCAACACGGCTGCGGCGGCAGCGACATCAACCGAAACGTTCAATGGCGGCAGCACCAGTATCGAACCCGGCTTGCTCTCGCGGAATGCCGTGTAATCCACGTCTTTCTGCGGCGCGACGCACCCTGCCAACAAGGTGACGGCGGCCAGCAGGCCGACTCGGAACATCCTGATCATGATCACGCCCCCTTCTTCGATGTAAGCGCCTCGGCGGGCGCTTTGGAATTCGCGTCAGGCAATGCTGCGCCCGGTGCCACCTCGCCCACGGCGGGATCCTTCGGCTTGCTCACGTTTCGCATCAGAAAATCCATGAACGGCGAAGACTCGGGAAATGCCACCTTTTCGCCCTGCAATTGCTCTGCGGCCTTATCGCCGTCGCCCATCTTCAGGTACAACATGCCCAGATGAGCGCGGAAGCCCGGCGGCAATTCGACATTCGCGGCGCGCGCCGTTTCGATGTTCTTTTCCAGGGCTTGGATTTGCAGCGTGCTGTCGGCGCCATCGTCCTTGAGATAGGCATAGACGGACGGCTGATAGGACTGCCAGCTATACATGGGCTTGGGCTGTTGAACGCAGGCGCTCAGCAGCCCAGCCAGCCCCGCAATCGCCAAGCCACGTCCGGCACGCGCATAGGTGTTCTGGCGACGCATCGCCTGCAAGCTCAACATGACGGAATCCCCTTAATTAGCGGCGGGTTGCCAGGCACCTTGCTCGATGCCCTCAACCAGACGATCGACGGCTTCGCGGATCGCCAGATCCAACACCTTGCCATTCAGCGTGGAGTCGTAGCTTGCCGTCCCGCCAAAGCCAATCACTTCACGGTTCGACAAGCTGTACTCGCCTGCTCCGGACGCCGAATACACAACCTCGGACGTCGTAACGTCGACCACATTCAGATCCACCTTGGCGTAAGCCACTTGCTCCTTGCCGCGTCCCAGGATGCCGAACAGTTGCTGGTCGCCGGTCACCTTGCGGCCAAACGCCGTCACATCCCCCGTCACGACATAGCGCGCGCCCTTGATCTGGCTGGCTTTTTTGTTGAATCCGGCTTCCTGCGCAATCTCTGTGAGGTTCTCACGATCCATGACTTGGAACCGACCGCTGCGTTGAAGATGGCTAACCACAATCGTCTTGGCTTGACCACCCAGGCGGTCCACGCCGTCCGAAAACACGCCACGCAGATAATTGGTTCGATTGTCGAATTTTCCAACCGAGATCGGACTGCGAACGCCTTGATAAGGCTTGCTGGCCGCAGCCACGGCGGGTACCGCCAAAGCCTGCGAGCGCTCGGTGGCGCAGCCTGAAATGACCGCTGACAACATCACCAATGCGCCAATCTTCACAACCTTATTCAACATTTTTTTCTCCTGCCAGCCTCTTCATCTACGCACCCTGGCGGCATTTGTAATTACGGAAAGGATTAATGATTATAAACAATTCAATACATTTAATATTTTTTTGAATTAAGGGACGAACTAAACCCTTTTTAACCCTCTTCGCTCTTGGATCTCGAATTCCGTCCGTACCCATATCGCACGCCGGTTCGATAACATTTCTTTGACAATCTCCTGCATACACTGCTTCCTTGAAGCGCATTGCAAACGCTTGCTTCTGCGTGCCCGACAGGAGTTGCCGGAAATGAATAACGTGTCGGCGGAAGACCCGCCGTGGTTATGCGCCAGACTGTCTATTGCCGTCCTGCTGACCGGCCTTATCGCCGGCCTGGGCGGCATGTTGCTGGGCATGCTGTTGCACGCCGTCCAGCACCTGGCCTACGGCTACAGCCTGGACCACGTGATCAGTCATGAGTCGTTTCTACAAGGAGTCGAAGCCGCCGCCGGCAAGCGGCGCCTGCTGGTGCTGGTTATCTGCGGCCTGCTTGCCGGCGGCGGCTGGTGGTTGATCTACCGCTATGGCCGGCCCCTGGTCGGCGTGGCCCAGGCGGTGCAGGATCCCACCGTCCGCATGCCAGCCAAGACCACGCTGGCGCACGCCACCTTGCAAATCATCACCGTCGCACTCGGTTCGCCCTTGGGCCGCGAGGTCGCGCCGCGTGAAGTGGGCGCGCTGACGGCCAGCCGGTTGTCCGCCTGGCTGCGCTTGCCGGCCGACCAGCATCGCCTGATCGTGGCCTGCGGCGCGGGCGCCGGTTTGGCCGCGGTGTACAACGTGCCGCTGGGCGCAGCGCTCTTCGTGCTGGAGGTGCTGCTGGGCACCTTCGCCTGGCCCGCCGCCGCCGTGGCCCTGGCGGTTTGCTGCATCGGCGCCGTCGTCGCGTGGATCGGCCTGGGCAATGAAATCCAGTACGCCGTTCCGGCCATGTCGGTCAGCGCTGGCCTGATCGTCTGGTCAGTGCTGGCGGGACCGATCTTCGGCTGTGCGGCCCATGGCTTTGTCCAGCTGACATCGGCCGCCCGCCGTCACGCCGCGCGCGGCTGGCAATTGCCGGTGGCCGCGCTTGTGAACTTCACGCTCATCGGCGGCCTTGCCATGCTGCTGCCGGCGCTGCTGGGCAACGGCAAAGGCGCGGCCCAATTGGGCTTCAGCAATGAACTGACCATCGGCATGGCGGCGACCTTGCTGGTGCTGAAAGTCGCCATCACCAGCAGCTCACTGCGCGCGGGCGCCTCTGGCGGCCTGCTGACCCCTGGCATCGCCATCGGCGCGCTGCTGGCCGTTGTTCTGGGTGGCCTGTGGAGCCTGGCCTGGCCAGGCGCACCGCTTAGCGCCTACGCCGTCGTTGGCGCGGCGGCGTTCCTGGCGGCATCGATGACCATGCCGCTGACCGCCATCGTGCTGATTACGGAATTCACGCGCGTGGACCAGGGTTTTCTGGTGCCAATCATCCTGGCTGTGGCAGGCTCCACGGCGGCACGCCATTTTTGCACGGCCCGCGCCGCCCGGACCTCTGCGGCCACGGGCGAGCCGATACGCAATACCTCTTGAGAAATTCGCATGAAAACACGCAACCTGACCGGTATCCATCGCTACGACGCACCCGCAGGCGGTTGGGGCGCCCTCAAAGCCACCGCCCAGGCCGTCGCCGACCAGATGCGGATCGCCGAAGCACCCGTGCTGCTATTGCGCACCAACAAGCCCGACGGCTTCGACTGCCCCGGCTGCGCCTGGCCGGACAAGGCCCATACCTCCACCTTCCAATTCTGCGAGAACGGCGCCAAAGCCGTCACGTGGGAAGCCACCAAGAAGCGCGTCACCCCGGAGTTCTTCGCCGCCCACACCGTCACCGAACTGCTGACGTGGACAGACCACGACCTGGAAGATGCCGGGCGCCTGACACACCCGCTGATCTACGACGCCGCCAGTGATACCTACCAGGCCATCGAATGGGAGGCAGCCTTCGCCCGCATCGGACAAACGATGGCCAGCGTGCCGGAACCCGATATGGTCGAATTCTATACATCGGGCCGCGCCTCGAACGAGGCCGCCTTTCTGTTCAGCCTGTACGCACGCGAGTTCGGCACCAACAACTTCCCGGACTGCTCGAACATGTGCCACGAGGCCACCAGCGTCGGGCTGCCGCAAGCCATCGGCATGGGCAAGGGCTCGGTGTCCTTGGATGATTTCGACGTCTGCGATCTGATCATCTCGATGGGTCACAACCCCGGCACCAACCATCCGCGCATGATGGGCACCTTGCACGAATGCGCGCGCCGTGGCGTACCCATCATCGTGTTCAATCCCTTGCGTGAACGTGCGCTGGAGCGCTTCGCCGATCCGCAGAACGCGATTGAAATGGGCACGCTGGGCTCCACGCGCATCGCTTCCACCTACTACCAGGTGAAGGTCGGCGGCGATGCGGCCGCGCTCAAGGGCATCATGAAGGCGCTGCTGGCGGCAGACCGCCGCGAGCCCGGGGCGATTGACCATGCCTTCGTCGCCGAACACACCAACGGCTTTGACGCCTACGTCGAAGACCTGGACGGCACCGCCTGGGCCGACATCGAACAGGCCAGCGGGCTGACGCAAGCCGATCTGGAATTGGTTGCCGCCGCCTACGCCAAGTCCAAGGCCACCATCGTGACCTACGGCATGGGCATCACGCAGCACGCGCGCGGCACGCAGAACGTGCAGCAGATTGCCGCGCTGCTGCTGATGCGCGGCAACTTCGGCCGGCCCGGCGCCGGCATCTGCCCCTTGCGCGGACACTCCAACGTGCAGGGCAACCGCACCGTCGGCATCACCGAAAAGATTGATCCGGTGATGTTCGACAACATCGAAAAAACCTTTGGCTTCCGCCCGCCAGAGCGCCATGGACACGACGCAGTTGACGCGATGAAGGCGATGGCCAGCGGCTACACCCGCGTGCTGATCTGCCTGGGCGGCAACCTGGCGATGGCCCTACCAGACACCGAGCAATGCGAAGCCGGCATGCGCCGGCTGGAACTTGCGGTGCACATGAACACCAAGCTGAACCGGTCGAACCTGTTGATCGGGCGGGACTCCATCATCCTGCCGGTGCTGGGCCGCACCGAAAGCGACGTGCAGGCCACCGGCGCGCAATCGATCACCGTGGAAGACTCGATGTCGATGGTGCATGCCTCGCGCGGCAAGCTGGCACCGGCGTCCGAGCACCTGCGCTCGGAGCCCGCCATCATCGCCGGCATGGCGGCCGCCACGCTGCCGAACACGCGCGTCCCGTGGCTCTCTTTGATTGAAGACTACGGACGCATCCGCGACTTGATCGAACAGGTCTACCCCGATTTTCGCGGCTACAACGAACGCATCCTGAAGCCCGGCGGATTCCGCCTGTCACTGCCAGCCACCGAACGCATCTGGAAGACCCCGTCGGGCAAAGCCGAGTTTCTACCGTTCCAGGGCTTGCAGGAAGATCTGGGCGCCGTCGTGCCCGGCAGTCTGAAGCTGACCACGCTGCGCAGCCATGATCAATACAACACCACCATTTATGGCCTGGACGACCGCTATCGCGGCGTCTTCGGCCGGCGCGACGTGTTGTTCATGAATACGGCCGACTTGCAGCGGCACGGCCTGGAACATGGCGATGCGGTCGACATCAGCACGGGCCTGGCCGGCGAATCCCATCGCCAGCTTCGGCTGACGGCCATTGCCTATGACATCGCGCCCGGCTCGGTCGGCGCCTACTACCCCGAAGCCAACAATCTTTGCCCGCTGGACTATCAGGACAAGCAAAGCGGCACGCCCAGCTATAAGTCGATCCCCGTGGTGATCAGGAAAGCCGCCTAGCGGTGCATGGCGCAGCGGTGCGGGCTATCGAAGCTCCAGCGTTGCGCCGATCACCCGCAGCGTCGGCATCAATTGCCGCCACGCATCCTTGGCGATGGCGGCCGGACGCTTCAGTTCGGCCGCGGCCGGGTCATTCAGCAAGTCACCCTTGCAGGCGAAGACGATGCTATTGGTCATGTCGTCATCCACCACCTCGAACATCGCGGGCCCGAACGCCGCGCGCACGCGGTCCAGGTAATCGTGATGCATCGGGTGGTTGACGTGGAAGTTGATGACCAGCATGCCGTCATCGCGCAGCGCGCGGTGGCAGTCGGCGTAAAACGCCTCGGAACACAGCGCATCGGGAATGCCGCCCACGCCAAAGCCGTCCAGGAAGATCACATCGGCGTGATCCGACAGGCCACGCAGGTGCTCCGCCGCATCGGCCTGGATCACCGAAAAGCGGGCATCGTCGCGCGGCACCATGAAGGCGTCGCGCAGCGCGATGACGGCGGGGTCGATTTCCACCACCTCGATCGTCGTCTGGGGTAGGTGGCGATAGCAGAATTTCGGCAACGAACCGCCCCCCAAACCCACCATCAGGATGCGGGCGGGCTCGGGATTGAACAGCACGAAACCCATCATCATCCGCGTGTACTCAAGTTCCAGCGCATCGGGATTGAGCACGGACATGCTGCTCTGGATTTCCTTCTGCGTGAAATGCAGCGTGCGGCGGGTGCCGTTGTTCTGGACGAAGGGCCGGTGGATGGCCGCCGGCTCATCGGGTTGCGGTGCATCGGCGGGGGTAATAGGGTCGGACATCTGGGGCGGGCGGGTAAAGAAAACAGGCACAAGATACCACCCGCCGCCAAAAAGCCGTTTACGCCGCCACCGTCACCGCCGCCGTTCCCGACGCCACCGTCAGCACGGTTTGAGACGCCACGGCCGGCAACGCCGGCGCCTTCGTGCCGTCCAGCGGCTTGAGCTTGTTGAAAACGCAACGCAACTCCGTCGCGGTCAAGGTCACTACCGCATACCCCTGCGCGTCAGTATCGATATAGCGCAGCCAATCCCCGTTGAACTGCCTCAGGGTGTCGTTGAACGTGTTCTTGATCACGTCGGCGGCTTCGCTGTAGATCAACTGCTTGGCGGGCGCGAAACTGGGATCGGTATCGACGACGCTCTTGAAATAGCTGAAGAACGAGTTGCTGGAGATGCCCGCCGTGACCAGGTCCACCATGACCGGCTTGGGCGTCGCCGCGTCGTAATCGTCCATCACGGGGCCGGCGAAGAAGGCGTGGATATCGCCCGTCAGCGCCACCAGATTGCGCACGCCGGTGTCGCGCACAAAGGCCATCAGATCCTTGCGCTCGGCGTTGTATCCATCCCATTGGTCCGCGTTCAGCACATACTCATCCAGCAGCAACGACGGCGGCAACTGCGCGTCCAGCAATGGCTTGATCTGTGCGGCAAACACGGCAGGGGGGATGCCCGCCTGCGCATTCAGCAATGCCGACAGCGCGGGATATGCCGTGACAGGCTTGCCGCTGCTGTGATCCGCGCCGGTCAGGTCTTGCACCAGCGCGGCGGTCATGAACGGCACCAGCGGCACCAGCGCGGGCTGCGCGGCTGCCAGGCCTTGGGCCAACAGACCGGACACGGCTTGCGTGCCATTGAACTGCATGCGCAGCAACGACACTTCGTTGCCCCACAGATTCCAGGACGTGGTGCTGGCGCCCAATTGCGCCTTCCACCAATCGCGCTGGGTATTGCCCAGGATGGAGACAGGCGTCAGCTGACCACCGGCGTTCGCCATCTTCAGCGCCTCGACCTGCGACAACAGGCGCTTCGGCACGAAGTAGCGGCTGCCGATCTCGCTGCCCACCTGCTGCTCGGGAATCACGTGATCAGCGCGGTAAAGGCGTTCGTCCGTCATCAGCAACGTGGCCAGGCTGCCGAAACGGAATGCGCGGTAGATCTGGATGTTCTGGAAAGACGGATTGGCCAGATCCAGCGACACATCGGCCGGCATGAATTCAAACCAGGCCTGGCTGGCGCTGCGGCGGCGCGACGTCCGGGGCGTCGCATCGTCGGCGACGTCATACGTTTGGCGATCCTGCCAGCAATCGTCCGAGAATTCGTGATCGTCCCAGATGGCGATGATCGGAAAGCGCGCATGCAAGGCTTGCAGGCGCGGGTCTGAGCGATAGCTGCGGTACAGGCTGCGGTAGTCGGCCAGCGTGGTGGCGTAGATCGCCCCATCCGCCCGCGCCGTGCCGTCGGGCAGCGACAGCGGCGCGTGCGCGCTTTCCACACCGCCGGTCTGAAAGCCCGCCTTGACGGTTTCGTATACGTAGTCGCCCAGATGCACGACAAAATCCAGGTCTTGCGCGGCCAGCTCGTCGAAGGCCGCCCAGTGGTTCACGCTCCAATCCTGACAGGAGATGAAGGCGAACTTCAGTTGCGCAACGGCAGCATTCTCGGCAGGCGCGGTGCGCGTGCGGCCCACGGCGCTGGTGCTGGCGCCCGCCACGAAACGGTAGAAATAGTTGCTGGCTGGGTCCAGCCCCGTGACCTTGTGGCGCACCGTGTGATCCCAATCGGGTTCCGCGCTGACGGACGCATCCACCAGCAATTGGGTGAAGGCCTCATCACGGGCCAACTGCACCCGAACCGCAACGGCTGCGCCGTCGTCACCGATCACGCGGGTCCACAGGATGATGCTGTCGGGCCTTGGATCGCCAGACGCGATGCCTTGCGGGTACTGGAAGCGCGCAGGCGTACCGCCACCGGGATCGCCACCGCCGTTGCCATTGTCATTGCCATCATCGTCATCGCTGCTATTGCAGCCGGCCAGGCCGGCGGTGGCGGCGGAGACGGTCAGGAAGCTGCCCCACTTAAGGAATTTTCTGCGGTCCATGTCGAGGAATGCCCCGGTAAGGCGGCGCCGACGTGCGGCACCGGGATGGAGGGATGGGGCAGGTGGCAACGCGCGGGCCAGCCGCCTGCCCTCGGCGCGGGTATTACCGCATTGGGGCGTTGCATGGACGTGACAAGTGGCCGGCCGCCACTCATCCGACAGGGTGGTTGATTCGTCATCTTGGCCTTGTCCGGCGGGCGGCGAACGGCGATTTTGTTAATTCGCCCATATTTCGACTTCACTGCACCGCCATGACATCCAAGCAAGTCCTTCCGAAGCCTACCCACACCGGCCTTCGGCTTTCCTGGCTGGCGCTGCTCCTGCAAGCCGGAATCTCAGTCGTCTACGTCTTTGGCCGGCCCGCCTACGCCCAGTCGGCCCAGCTGACTTATGACCTGCGCGGCGCCGACGGCACCTGTTGCTCAAGCGGCGGCCATCCAGACAATGGCCACGACGGCCAATGGGGGCAGCGCGACTTCGTCCAAGCAGACGGCAATCTGAACATCAACGCCCAGTCCCCCGGACAGACCGGCATCCTGATCAACGTCAGCGGCGGCAACGGCGGCAATGGCAGGGACTCGTCCACCAATCATTGGGGCGGTAACGGCGGCGGCGGACGGGTCATCGATTACACCCTCTCGGCCAGCCAGGTGACTGCCACCGGCCGCGGCATCGACCTCTATTCGGCTGGCGGCAATGGCGGCCTGTGGGGGAACGCCGGCGGACCGAACGGCGGCTACGGGATCGGCGGAGATGGGCATCAGGCGGGCATCACGCTGAACAACGCCACCGTCATCGGCACCGGCTTCGGCGTGGCGGTCCAGTCCTGGGGCGGCGCGGGAACCGACAGCGCCCTTGCTGACGGCTTCGACAGCGCCTACACCGCCGGCCACGGCGGCAGTGCGGGCGGCGCCACCGTCATCCTTCAGGGCACGACGTCGGTTACCGCGCGCGGCCCGGGACCGGATGCGGTCAGCGCCGGGGTGGGGCTGATCTCGGCGGGCGGAAGCGGCGGCACCGCCGAACACGCCGGCGACTTTGGCGGACATAGCGACGCGGGCCGGGGCGGCGATGCATCGACCATCACCTTCACGTCATCGGCAGGCTCCTCCGTCACCGGCCAGGGTGACGGCGTGTATGGCGTGATCGCGCGCTCCATCGGCGGCAACGCCTCCACCGCGAATGGCACCGACACCCAGGCCGCCGCGGGCGGCAACGCGGGCCAGGTCTCCATCACCAACGGGGGATCCATCACCGTCAATGGCAACCGCGCCATCGGCGTCTACGCGCTGAGCCAAGGCGGAAACGGGGGCAATGGCGGCGATGGCTCCTGGGCAGACGGCCACAACGGCGGCGCGGGCGGCACGCCCGGCGCCATCACGATCACCAATACCGGCACGATCACGACAGGCGCCATCGGCACAGTGGGCGCGAAAGGCATCCTGGCCAGCGTACTGGGCGGAGAAGGCGGGCCAGCAGGTGCCAACGGCGCATTCGGCCGAGGCGGCGATGGCGGGGCGGGGGCCGTCGCGGGCCAGGCGATCACGATCGTCAATGACGGGCGCATCAGCACCTTTGGCAATGACGCCGCCGCCGTCACGGTCAACAGCGCGGGCGGAGGCGGCGGCATGGCGGCCTCCAGCAATGGCATCATCGCCGTCGGCGGTGGCCATGGCGGGGCGGGCGGCAACGGCGGCAGCGTGGCGATGACCAACACCGGCGGCATCGACACCTCAGGCGACAACAGCGCCGCCGTGACGCTTCAGAGCATCGGCGGCGGCGGCGGCCTTGGCGGCGACGCCAACGCCACCGGCATCATCACGTCCGTCGCTATCGGCGGCACGGGCGGCGCGGCGGGCAATGGCGGGCTGGTCCAGTTCTCCTCGCAAGGCAAGGTCCTGACCCGTGCCGGCAACGCCTCGGGCGTGGTCCTTCAGAGTATTGGCGGTGGCGGGGGCAGCGGCGGATCGGCCACTGCCGTGGGCGTGGGCGTCGGGTTGAACGTGACGGTGGCGACCGGCGGCAAGGGCGGCAGCGGCGGGTATGGCGGCACCGTTTCGTTCACCCAGGCAAGCCAGGGGACGATCACCACGCTTGGCGCGCATAGCAATGGCGTGCTGGCGCAAAGCATCGGCGGCGGCGGGGGCAACGGCGGACTGGCCAACGCCCGCGCCATCACGATCGCACCGCCGCTGGGTGACAACCCCAGCGGAACCGTCACGCTTGCGATCTCCAATGGCGGCGTGGGACAAGGGGCCGGCGACGGCGGCACGGTCACGTTCGCCAACGACGGCCTCATCAGCACCGCGGCCGCGCAAAGCAATGGCATCGTGGCACAAAGCATTGGCGGTGGCGGCGGCAACGGCGGCGGCGTCCTGGCGCCGGTCAAGACACCGACCATCGGCAATTCGCTGATCGATCTTCAGCTCAGTGTCCGACATGGCGCACAGGGCGGAAGCGGTGGCAATGGCGGCCGCGTGCAGGCCGGCAATTCCAGCACCGGCCACATCGTGACCCTGGACACCGGATCGGCCGGCATCGTGGCGCAGAGCATCGGCGGCGGCGGCGGCAACGGCGGCATCGTCCAGGCGCATGACGCCAATTCGTTCAACGACATCCTGGGGTCGCCCGCCAATCTGGCCGGCTTGCTGGATAAGGCGGCCAGCTGGTTGGAGAACGGCCCGCAATTGGCGTTCAGCAAGGCGGTCAGCCTGTCGGTCGGCGTCACGACGGGCGGCAGCGGCGCTGGCGGTGGCGCCGCAAGCCCCTTCAATGTGCGCAATGACGGCACCATCTCGACAGCGGGAAATCACGCGCCCGGCATCATCGCGCAGAGTATTGGCGGCGGCGGCGGTAACGCGGGAATGATCGATTCGGCAGGCGCATCCACGCTGCTCTCCAGCATCGACGCGCTGATCAAGGCCGCCGAGTCGGGCGCGCAAAACCTGTTCACCCTCGCGCTGCCGCAAACCAACATCACCCACCAGAATGGAGGCAACGGAGGCTCGGGCGGCGCGGGCGGCGGCACGGCCTCGGACCCCGCCATCGTCGTGAACACCGGAACGATCACAACACAAGGGATCGGATCAGCAGGTATCGTCGCGCAGAGCGTTGGCGGCGGCGGCGGCAAAAGCACCGCCAGCGGCCAGGACCTGCAAGCGGTCGTTTCCGCCGGAGCAGGCGACAAGGCGCCAGCGATCATCGATCAGATCACCCGCATCATCAATCTTCTGGGCACGAAAGGCGGTTCCGTCCTGGGATCCTTGATCAACATGCAGAATGGCGGCGTGGCTGGGGCAAGCGGCTCGGGCGGCGTGGTCACCGTCGACGCCAGCGCCGCGACCAGCCGGATCGGCACGCAGGGCTATCAGGCGCCCGGCATTCTTGCCCAAAGCGTGGGCGGGGGTGGCGGCATATCGGCGGTCGACCAACCGCTGTACCTCTGGAGCGCAACCACCGCAACCCTCGCACTGGGAGCCGCGGGCGCCCAAGGGCAGAACGGGGAGACGAGCACGGGCGGCGCGGCAAACGTCATCCATGGCGGAACGCTCACGACGCAGGCGGGCGCCTCGGCCGGGATCATTGCGCAGAGCGTGGGCGGCGGCGGCGGCTTGAGCACACTGGCATTGCGCAACGCCAGCCTTGCCACCATCCAGCAAAGCGCGTCCCTGGCGATCTCGCTAGGAAGCGCATACCCTTCCGCCATCAATGAAATATTCACTACCAGCCAAGTGTCCGGTGGCGCCGTCAGCGTCAGCAACAACACCGGCAGCATCGCGACACTAGGGGTGTTCTCGCCAGGCATCATCGCGCAAAGCGTGGGGGGTGGCGGCGGGATGGCCGTCGCGTCGTCCAGCGCTTCGCTCACCAGCACCGATATCCAGCTGGGCAGCACCGCGACCAACGCCACCGGCCCGTATTCTCCCAACCTCACCGGCAGCGGCGGCAACGTCACTGTCGCGAATCTGGGCGGCATCATCAACACGAGCGGCGCGCTGTCCTTCGGCCTGCTGACGCAAAGCGTGGGCGGCGGCGGCGGGCTGGTCACGATAGACAATGGCGCCGGACCCGTCGCGCGCGCCGCGAACATCACGTTCGGATCCTCCTCGCCGATGATCGGAACAGGGGGAGTCGTGACCGTGACGCAAGACGTGGGCGGCAGCATCTTCACGTCCGGCACGAATTCGCACGGCATCGTGGCGCAGAGCATCGGCGGCGGCGGCGGCATTGCCGGACTGGCGACTCAGCCGGGCCTGACGACATTGAAGGCGGTTGCGTCCCCCGCCGTGGGTGGCGACGGCAATACCGTCAACCTGTCCATCGGCGGGATGGTTGCCACGTCCGGCAACGGCGCGGCCGGCGTGCTGGCGCAAAGCGTGGGCGGCGGCGGGGGGCTGACGGGCGACCAGTCATCGGCGCGATACACGACGAACCTCATACAAAACGCGGGGCTCACTGGCGGCGAAGGCAATGGCGGCAGCATCAATGTGACGGTGGTCACGGGAGGAACCGTCCAGACTTCCGGCGCGAACGCACCCGCGATCCTGGCGATGAGCATAGGCGGCGGCGGTGTCTTCAAGGACGGTGTCCTTTATCAATACAGCACCCCCGACAACCATCTGACGTACGGCGGGCCGATCACCATCAATCTGGGCCAGGCCGCGCAAGTCGCCGCCGCCGGCGCCAATTCGCCCGCCATCGTGGCCCTCAGCAACGGCGCCAACGGCGGCGGGCGGCCGATCTCGATCAACCTGGACCAAAACGCCCTGCTAAGCGCCAATGGCTCGTCCGGAACGGCCATTCTTACCATCGCGCCGCTGGCCAGCACCACCATCACCAACGCGGGCACCATCCAGGCCAAGACCGCCATCGACACGTCCGGCCAGACGGTCGTGAACAACAACGGCACCGTGGCAGGCGATGTGCTGATGGGTAGCGCCAGCACGTTCAACAATAATGCTGGCGGCACGCTGTACAGCGGCGCCCGCTTCCAAGGGGATCTGGTCAACGCCGGCACATTGAACCCCGGCGGACCTGGCGTGTACATGACGACAAGCCTCACCGGCACGCTGAACAACACGGGCGTCTACCGTCCGGACCTGGATTTCGGCGGCCATAACAGCGACTTCATCGCGGTGTCGGGCGCGTCGGTATTCAGCGGCACGGTCAACCCCGTGCTTCGCAACCCCGTGAAGAACGTGTGGCTCGGGATCGGCCATTTCGATGCGCCGCAGACCAGCGTCCCCAAGACCGCCAGCGACAGTCCTCTGTTCCAGTACGCACTGAAGAACAACGGCGGCGGCGGCGGCATGCGCGATCCGCTGATTTCCGTCGATGCCAACTTCACGCCATCGGCGTTTCCGATCAACGCGGATCGCACCGGCATCGCGAATTCGCTGCAAGGGCTATGGAACCAGGGAAACCGCAGCAGCGCATCCCTGTTCGACAAATTCACCGGCATACAGACCGCCGAGCAGTACCGCGATGCGTTGAACGGCGTTGCCCATGATGGCCAATTCGCCCGCGCCGCGAATCAGATTCATGCGTCCTACGCATCGATGAGCCGCATGATGAGCTGCCCGACCTTTGTCGGGGAAAGCACCATCCTGCGCGAAGGAAATTGCGTCTGGACGCGCCTGGACACCAACTGGACCGAGCGCAAATCGACCTCGGACGACGAAGGCTACCGCATCCGCCAAAGCACGCTGACGCTGGGCGCACAGCGTGAAATCGCCACCAACTGGTTCCTGGGCGGATCCATGAGCTATGCCTATGGCAAGACCTCTTCGTCATCCGACCTGTCTGGCAACAGCGACACCTTCTCGGGCGGGCTGGCCTTGAAGTACAACAATGCACCGTGGCAGATTGCCGTTGCCGTCCATGGCGGCGTCGAAAAGAGCAGGATGTCGCGCGGCACGCTGGACGGTGTGGCAAAAAGCAAACCCGAATCGTCCTTCCTGGCGGCCCGGTTGCGCACGGCCTATGAGTTCAGCCAGCCGTCCTGGTATCTGCGGCCCTATGTGGATCTGGACGTGAACCATATCCGGCAAGACGGTTATCGGGAGCAGGGCTCGGGGGTGTTCAACCTGAAGGTCCGGGGCAACGACACGACGTCCGTCATGGTTTCGCCCATGGTCGAACTCGGTGGACGCAAGGACTTGGACAATGGATCCACCTTGCGGTCCTATGTCGCGGGCGGCATGAGTTTCCTGAACGGCGGCGACGTCGTGACGACCATGCAGCTAAGCGGGTTCAACACGACGCCGTTCTCGTTGAGATCCGGGATGCCGAAGACCTACGGCAATCTGTCGGCCGGCCTGGAATACATCACGCCCAAGGGCATGGAACTGAAAACGGAATATGCATTGCGCGGCAACGGGCAGTACCGGGACCAGTCCCTGACGTTGCGCGCGGCCTACCGTTTCTGATCGAGAGGCCGCTTGGATCAACTACTTGTTGGTCCAGTGCCCCAGCCCGTTGTCATCGTAGAACTTGATGTCGAAACCTCGGGCCTGCCCCTGATCCATCTTGAAGGTGATGGACGCCAGCGAGTCGACAAGCTCGGCTTCGCCGACGGGCGCGAACGCAAACGTGTCGCCGTCCCAATGCCGCATGGGAAAGCGCATGCCCTTGGGGCCCAGCACCAACGTCAAGCCGCCCTCGGCTTCCTGGATGTCGGCGGCACCAAAATAGGCGTTGTCGAAACGGCCCACGTACTGCCGCAACGGCTTCGCCGGTGCCGGGTTTGCCGGCTTGGCCTGGGTGGACAGATCGGCCTGTGGTTCAAAGAACCCCTGCATGGCGCCGTGATAGGCAGCGAACCAATCGCGTGTGGGCTTGCCGTACAAGGCCGTATCGATGAATGTGGCCGCAACGGATTCCGCCGCCCCCACCGGGGCGCCGTTGGTCAGCACCACGATGCCGATACCGGCCGACGGCACGATCTTGAACGTCGTTCCCGTGCCCATCAGGAATGCGCCGGAATGCCCCATTGAAGGACGCCCGCCCAGTTCCGTATTGACGTTGAAGCCATAGCCGTAAAAGCCAGAGCGCGAATCAAGGTCATGTGCACGCGCGCTGAATGCCTGGGGAGACAGCGCGGGAAGCAGCGCGCCGGGGGCAATCATCGGCTTGCCTTGGTATTGCCCATCTGCCAACAGCAGCTTCAACCATTCCGCCAGATCAACGACCGTGGACGATACGCCGCCCGCAGGCGCTTGCTGGTCCGCGTCGCGCTGGCCCAAGGGCACAAAGACGCCTTTCTGATAGCCGTGCAGCACGGCGCGATTGCCGCGTGCCTCGAAGTCGCCGTAACGGTAGCTCGTCTCCTTCATGCCGAGCGGTTTGAACAACAAGTCATCGGCCAACGCTTCCCACGGTTGGCCCGCCGCGCGAGCGACCGCCTCCGCACCAATCGTCGTGCTGAAGTTCGCGTAGTGATAGGACGTCCGAAAGGCGTCCAGCGGCAATTGGCGCAGGCGCGCGATGACGTCGTTTCGCTTGAACCCCAGATCTTCCAGATCGTCCCCGGAGGTGCCCGGCAACCCTGAGCGATGCGCGAAGAAATCGCCGATCGTTCCGTGCTCCGATACATAAGCGTTGCTTAGCTTGAAGTCGGGCAGATACCGGGCCACCGGATCGTCCCACGCCACCGTGCCCTTTGACACCTCGATCGCCGCCACCGTCGCCGATAGCGACTTGGAGACCGAGGCAATCTGGAACACCGTCCGCGCATCCACGGGCGCATTTTTTCCCACCTCGCGCGTGCCGTAGCCCCGCGCCAGCACCGTCTTGCCATCGATGACCACGGCAACCGCCATGCCTGGCACGCGGCTGCGTTTCATGATGTCTTCAACAATTCCCGGCAAGTCCTTGACGGCCTTATCCTTGCTTGCCTTCGGGATCGCAATGACGTCCGCGGGCGGATTCGGTTTGTGCTCAATGGATATCGGCTGAGCCCCCGCCGCCATGGGCGCAAGGGAACCGCCCAGCGTAACCAGGCATGCCGCCGCGATAAGTGACTTTCTGTTTGTCATGATGCCCTCAGAATCCCGCTTGATAAGCGATGCGAAAAACGCCCTGGTTGATGCGTAGGGCCTGATCGCGTTGATGCGTCAGCCCCGCCTGCACAATGAAGCCGATAGGGGTGACATAGGTCACCGCCCCTGAAATCGCCCAATCGGTATCGTCCTGAAGCCCGAATTGCGCCAGCTTGCGTTCACTGCCGGACAGCTTGCGCACAGCGGCTGTCGCCGTCAGCTGCCAGCGGTCGCGCGACAGCGACACCGATGTCACGCCATTGCCGTTGGACACCGGCGCCCCCCGGAAGGCGCTGGAGAAAGTCGCCTCGTTGAACCAGCTGACATTCCATGCGTTGCCCAACGGGGCGTCGTAGCGCAGCCGGGCCGACACCGTGTTGGCGCTTTCGCCCTGGCCCGGATCCACGTGCAGCCGACCCGCATCCACTCCGCCCGACCACCGTTCCAGGCCCGGCAGGTCGCGAAAATCGTATGACAGGATGAACGACTTCAATTGGTCGCTGAACGCTGGCGGTTGGTCGGGCCGGATGAATCCCTGATCCAGGCTCAAGCGATGGTTCAGGCCGGTATCGTCACGCTTGAACAGTACCGCGGCCACGGAGTGTGTCCCGTTGCCCGCAGGCGCAAAGGTGTAGCGTCCGCCCAATCCAATCGACCCGCGAAACTCGGCGTTCTCGTTGAAGCCGCTATACAAGCCGTCGATGACATGCCAGGCGTCGCCAAAGCCAAGATCCATCTTGCCGCCATACAGCGCGTAGTTGTCGGCGGTATAGGCGGCGAACAGGTTGTCCAGATTGACGCCCAGGTCGGAAAACGCATTGTCTTTCGTTTCATTGGTCGACGAATTGAACGTGGCTTTCGTTCGGATCGAGAATTCCCGTGTCAGCTGCAAGACCAGCGCGGCTTCCGCCGTGGGCTGCACGCTGCTCCAGTGCGAACGCGGAATCTGCCCGTTGTCGTCCTTGATGCCAAAGAATTCGGTGTACCCGGTCATCAGCAGAAACCGGCCGTTCAAACGCGGATAGGCGGCATCTCCGTCGCCCAGTTCGCTGTAGGGCGTCAGGAAGATTTCCGTCTTGAAGATATCCCTGGCGTCTTGCGCGGACGCGCCTTGCATCGCCACTGCGCATGACGCCAGACAGGCAACCTTGCGGATCCATCGGCCCAATGACATGCCCCTCATCCGACATGGGACCGGCCCGCTCACCGCGCCAACTCAGCCGCCAGCTCACGCACCTGGGAATGGATATTCCCGAACATGGCGAAGTTCACCCGGCTGGCGACGACGAAGACGCCCAGGTCACGATTCGGCGACAGCACGGCATAGGTCATGAATCCGCCCAGGCCACCGCTTTTTCCCAGCAGCAACGGCGTTCCGTTGCGCGGCAGGGTCACCACCCAGCCCAGTCCCATGCCATCGGCGTCGGTGACTTCCGTCCCCACGACGGACTTCAAGCCGTCATACGGCAACCACAGCGCGTGGTCCAACGCAAAGGCCTCCTTCGCCTGCTTGGCGCCATCCAGATGCCACCGCATCCAGCGCACCATGTCGTCAGCCGTGGAATACAAACCGGCGCTGGCATACATGATGTCTGGCGCCGGCGCATTGGGATCCGGCTTGCCAAATGGGTCCAACCCGGTCATTAACCGCTTTTTCTGCGAATCATTCAGCGTGTTGGCCGTATCGACCAGGCCCGCCGGCTTCAGCACTTCGTCGGCCAGTACCGTCGAATAGTCCGCGCCACCCGCCTTCGCCAAGGCATCGCCCAGCAAGCCGAAGCCCAGGTTTGAATACAGCGTGGTGGTGCCGGGCACATAAGCGGGCTGATGACTGCCGACCCACTTCCAGTAGTACGCCCGGTCAAATGCCGCGAACGGATTGTCGGAAGGCTTCGCGTCCGGATCCGCCAGCTCACGCGGCAGGCCAGCGGAATGCGTGGCCAGGTCCAGCAGTGTCATCGGACGTCCATTCGTCTCGACGCGGGCCTGCGCCGGCGCATACTTGGCCAGCGGGTCGGTCAGCTTGAGCTTGCCCTTGGCCGCCAGCGAGGCCAGCACGTCCGTGGCGAACACCTTTGATACCGAGCCGATCCTGAAAACGGAATGTTTGTCGGGTTCAATGCCATTGCCCGGCGCGGTCTCGCCGTAGCCCTGAATCACCACATCATCGCCACGAACCACCGCGATGAGCAGGCCGGGCGCACCGCCATTGAGAAACAGCTGCATGCCGGCCATGGACACGGAATCCTGCAATGCCAGGTCCGTCGCACGGGCCTGACTGGCGCCCAGCACGCAGGCGGCGGTCAGGGCAAGGGTGGTAAAGCGCGATAGAACGCGAGACGCCAGCATGCCGATTCTCTCAAGGTAGCGCGGGGAACGGAAGTTCCGCCACATGCGGCGATGATCCCAAAAATCGACTCAGCGGCCACTTCCACAAGGACGAAACAACATGCCGGCATGACGAACTGCATATCAGGGGCCGCGGCGGGCCAACCGCCAGACTTATATCCCCATGCGCTCGCGCAGCAGTTTCCGGTAAGAGCGCGATACCGGCCAGGTGCTATCCACCGCCCGCATTCGTATCAGCCACTTGTCGACGCTTCTGCGGTCCACATCCATGACATGCAACGTGTTCGCAATGGCGGTTCGATGAACCCGGAAGAAGATCTTCTCCGGCAGCAAGGTCGACCACATGCCCAGCGCGCGCGAATCCAGCACCATCGATCCGTCCTCAAGCCAGATCTCGCTGTAGTTCCCCGCCGACCGCACGCCAACGATCGCGTCGGGCTGCACGCCCCGGACCACGCCGCGCATGCTCAGATACACCACCGACGTGGCGCTTTCGTACAACGTCGGCCTGGTGTGATCCCGGCTGTTCGCGTACTTGGCCTGCCCGATCAGATTGGCGCACTGGTACAGGGCATTGACCTCGTCGGCAGACCAGGTCCGGTACTGCGCGGTGGTATCGAAGCCGATGATGCCGTAGAGCTTCTTGTCATGGAAAATCGGCACGCTCAGTACGCTCTTGTTCCCCTGGCGCTGGAACTCGACCTGAATGGCCCGCGCGGTTCGTGGCAGATCGTCCACATCACGTATGGCCACCGCCTGGCCTTTCACCATGAACCGGTGCAGCCAGGCAATCAACGTCGTCGGCACGTCCTGAAGCTCGGCGACGAACGGCTGCGTCTGGCCCCGGCACCATTCGTGGGTATTGCGCAGGCGGAGCATGTCAGGACGATATTCAATCATCCAGGCCCGATCCACGTCCGATGTCTCGCCCATGAACGCAAGCAACTCCGATATGGCGTCATCGGCGGGACGTTTAAGCAGGCTCATCGCGCAGTGGTACAGCCAGTCCGATGACGGACTGGGTTCAAGTACGGTTGCGATGTGCGTCGTGTACTGACCAGCATCCTTCACGTGCGATTCCCTTGGGCGGCCGGATTGAGCCTTATCCAGGCGGCTGGCTGCCCAGCGCGCCAAGCGGGAATTTTCTCTCCGGTAACGGAGAATGACAAGAACTTGCGAAGGTGAATGATTGATGCGAAATACAAATCACTGTTTGTATTCAAAAACCAGGCCAAACCCCCTTACGCCGCAAGCTTGTCAGCTGCCGCCTGCAATCCGTTCAGAATGCTGTCGGCAAGCGACGGGGGAAATCCCTGCGGAAGCTTGGCCCGAACCGCGCGTACGACTTCCGGGGTGCGCACAATCAGATCATCGACGACGCATTGCGCCCCGCGGCCATCGACGGTCACAACGCCATAGCGTTCACCCATGGCCAGCCAATGGCGGCGACGGATATCCCGCATTCTCCAGTGCGCGCTCTTCGAGCGTACCGCCATGGCCATCTTCGCCTTGAATGGTGACAACTTTCCCGGACCTTCGCCCAGGAACGGAAGCGCCGAGATCACGTCGTACAGCGGCGTCAGTTCGTAGGCGCCACCGGGCCGCAGGAACAGGCTGAAGTTCTTCGCGTGGCCGTCTGTTGCGCACAGCATCCAGAACAGCACCTGCGCCTGAAAAAAAGTCCGTCTGTCATGCCCCACCCGGCTGGAAGTTTCCAGCAGGCGCATGATCCGATCCATTCCGGGGCCGCCATCGGCCTCATGCTTCAAATGCGGCGGCGTGGCCGTGGCCTGGCACATGTCCTCTTGCGGCAATCGAACCATCCAGGATGCTTCGCCGTCGCGCTCCCACCACATTCGGTCAAAGCGCTTCACCGCAAGCACCTTGATGTCTTCGAACATCAGTGGCTCACTGTGTGCGACCGGCAGTCCGTAGGCCGCCAGAATCTCCAGACACAGCCATTCGTTTTCAACGGATTCGCTCAGGTCGAGTTTCATGTTCCCGACCAAACCCATCGGCAGTTTGAGGATGTGCGACGTTGGCGTTGAGCCTTGCGGCCGGCACCATTGCCCGTCAAAACGCAACAAGGCCGTCTTCTCCTGCGCACCCGCGATGGAAATGCGGAACTCGTCGGCCTTGGCATCAGGCGATTCCAGCGCTGCTGGCGCTACCGTTCCACGCAATAGCATCGCCACCTGGGACTCGCTCAGCGGCGTTGCCTGTACTGACTTCACATCAACCGGCTGCTCTTTTTCTGGAAGTATCTGTAGGGCGCCCACGCAATCGCGTCCCACTTCAGACAACAGGTCAAAGGCGTCCGTCGAACCGGCTCTATAGCGGCGCGCGACACGTTCGCGGATGTCCTTGCTGTCCGGCAATAAGTTCTCAAAGTATGCGCGGACGGCGTCACCGCGATGCGGTGCGTTGCCAGGGGTGAAGGGCAGCGACAACGACAACGGCCGGCCCTGCTCTGAGGCGACCCAGTCGTTGTCGTACTGTAGTGTTTCGCCGGCGTGGGGCAGAATGCGCCACAAGCCAACGAACGAGCCATTCATCCAAAGACCCAGAGTCCGCGTATGAGAGCGCCGCCCCATGGGATCACCAATTCGGTCCAGAGGGCGTCTGGTGCGGCGCATCGCCGGCTTCCCGTAGGACGAGTTCAACCCCCAGGATGTTCAGAAGGCGCAACAGGCGGTCAGTGCTGACCTTCTCGGCATTACGCTCCAATGCGGAAAGTGTCTGCTGAGTGACCCCAAGCCGAAGCGCAACGTCGGACTGGGTCAAGCCGGCCTGCTTGCGGAATCCCTGAAGGAGCGCCGGCAACTGCTCTGCGGTACGAACCGTAAAGTCGGGCATACAAACCTTAAGCTGTGTTCCGATGCCGCTGAGCTTAGTTTGCCCCTTTGAAATACACAAGATAGGTTGTATATTCAAAATACAGTTTTTGATTTGTATTTCAGATATACAACTTATAGGCTGTTGAAAATTCGCATGACGTGCCAGCCGGGTGCGCCGACACCGCCGCCGTTAGCGCAACGCGCCCACCTCAAGGGCGCTAGCCCCGCAGGCCTGCACCAGCTCTGCATCGTGGCTGGCGAACAGCACCACACGGTCTTGGGACCAGGTCTTGAACAATTCGGCCAGCGCGGCGCGCGCCTGCGCGTCCAACCCGCTGCTGGGGCCGTCCGCGATCACGACAGCCGGTTCGCCCAAGGCAGCGGCCGTCAGGAAGACCTTGCGGCGCGTTCCCGTGGACATCTGTTCAAAACGCTTGTCCAGGTGCGGTTCCAGCCCCAGGCGGCACGCCACATCAAGCACGGCGTCGTCTAGCGTTGCGCCCTTTTCGGAAGCCACTTGCTCAAGCAAGCCTCGCCCCGTCAAGGTGGGAAACAGCAAGCAATTGTCGGGCACATAGGCCAAACGGGCTTTGGCTTGCAACGGCGCGTGGGTCAGCGAATGCCCGTCGATCCAGACGTCCCCCGCATCCGGCGCGATCACGCCCGCGATGATGCCCAGCAGGCTGGACTTGCCGGTGCTGTCTTCTTCACATAGCGCCATGCATCCCGGCGGGAAGGTATGCGTCAGGCCCTGGAAGACAAGATGGTCGCCGTAGCGTTTGCTGAGATTGTCGATGCGTAGCATGCGGGGATTTTATGGTGTCGGACTGCAATTGGCGGAGTTTTATTCACGGCCGCTGGGCGCGTCGGCGGCAAACCGCAAGAGGTATCCATCCGGATCCTGCACCAGAAATTCCTTGCACGACGACCAGCCAGGACCCACCCGGTAGCGCTTTTCCTCGATGGGCCGAAAGAGCGGCCAATTGGCCTTCCCCAGGGCCTCAACCATGGGTTCCACACGGTCCACCTGCATCTGAAGGTTGATCCCTCTTCCGAAGGGCAGTTCAAGCGGAGCCGTGTCCCATTCATGGTTTAACTGGCAAAGCATGACCTGAAGCGGGCCACGCTCCAGATACGCGAAACCCGCCTCCGGCCGCGCATAGGCAATCTCGAATCCCAGCAGCCGGCACCAGAAATCAAGGCTGGCTTCCAGGTTGGAGACGTCCAGCTCGGGCACCATGGCCGCGAATCCCCCCGTGGGCAAGCGCCCTTCGGACGACGCGCCGTTGCGTTCTTGTTGATCCATTCCCTACGTCCTGGCTTCTTATTGGCCCGCCAGTATTACTCAGATGACGCCATTCATCCAGGGCAATCCGAGCCGGTGCGCGAGCTTGGCAATGGCGTATCGCCCGTCGTATTGCCGGCAAACTTGCGGATTTTCTCTGCCAGTTCCGGCGTTGGCCGCTCATAGCCGTAGCAATAGGGCGGCGTCGGGGCCGACTCGGGGCGATAGTCCTCCAGCACCGGCTTCGCGTCGCCCAGGTACAAATTGTCTTTCAGGCGCAAGAACGCCTTGTAGTCCCGCGTGTAGCCATGCTGGCCCTTCAATTTTTCGTAGGCGCCGCGATCGGATTCGCCGTTGTCCAGCGCACTGCGTGCGGAGGCAATCGGGATATAGCGGCAGTAATTCACATTGACGCCTTCCACCGTGGGGAAAAACTCGGGCTCCACGCATTTGCGCTGCTTGTCGTTGTTGAAGATGTTCCCTTCAACAAAGGCCTTGGCCTCCAGGCTGAAACTCATGCCGTAGAAATCCCAGTTCTCCAGAAGGTTGTTGAACAGGTGGAACGTGCCGAATTGCCCTCTCGGATTGCGCTGCACGGTATTGAAGAAATAATTGTGGTGCAAGGTCACGCGCGCAATCGAATCGCGATCGTAGTTCTGGAACAGGTTCTTCGAGGTAATGTTGTTCAGCAGCATGACCTTGTTCGAGTTATGGAATTTCGTCCATGAGATCGTGACGTCGGTCGAGCCGTTCTTCACATTGAGCAGCCGGTCAGACATCCGCGAGAGATCAAGATGGTCGACCCAGACATCGCGACTGCCATTGGCGACGTTCACCGCTTGCGTCAGCCGGTTCAAGCGCCCATCTATCGTCAGATGCGTGAGGATGACGTTCCTGCTGCCATACACGCCCAGCCCGTCGTCGATCAAGGCCACCTGTTTACCGCGTCCGTCGATCGTGATGTTCGACGGCACGCGCAGCTGCGAATTCAAGACGATCGTCATGTCGGACGCAAAGCGGATCCAGGTAGGCCCTTTCTTGGCTTGCTCCAACGCTGCGCGCAGCGTTCCCGGTCCGGCGTCCTTGTCGGACGTGACCTCGACAAACCTGCCCCCCAGGCCGCCGGTGGCGCGGGCGCCGTAGCCTTCCCGTTGTTGCAGCAGCGAGGCCACGAACGCACAGTGTTCATCCGGACTCTTGCAGGATTCTTCCGCGACGGCGGCCCCCCCGTGCAACACGGCCAAGGCAAGCAGCCAACGCACCATCTTCGTTCCTGACTTCATCGAAACACTCCCTACTGCTACGCGGATCGATCGGCTGACGTCACATGGCGCCAGATTCCCCCGCTAAGACGCAGGTTCTCCGGGGGACCGGCCACATGTTCGCGAAGCCGTTCAAAATAGGCCTTCTGCCACCGCTGCGAATACGCATCTGCGTCTTCGCCCGGGTTGACGGCGGGCAGCATCTCCAGCGTATAAGCCACGTGGCCATTCTCCCAGCGCGGCGCGTAGAACACCGAAGGCACGCCAAGACGGTGCGCCAAATGCGAGGCAAAACTGGAATACGTGACTTCCTGCCCCTCGAAAATGGCTCGCGGAGCCGCCGGGTTGGCCGCGCCGTCTATGGCCAGACACAACACGTTGCCTGATCCCAGTGCGCGCATGCAGGCCTTGGCGACCTGCGCCTCGGTCTGGTCCGCGGTCGAAATCAAGGCAGCGGCATAACTGCTCTGGGCAATGCGAGGCGCCGTCGCAAGCCAGCGCGACGGAATGCCAAGCAGTTCCAAGGCCATGAGCCCGGCATACATGGGACCCACGTGCGCCGTGGCCACCACGACCCCTCGTCCAGCCGCCAACAGCGGCGCGAAGAAGCGCTCGCCCGTGTCGAGCTCGCCGAGCAGCTGCATGGCCTCCTCGACACTCTCTTCCCGGCATTCCAGCCAGTCGAATAGAAGATGGTCCACCAGATGGCCCCAGCGCGCCCGGCGCTCCCATTGCGCGCGATCGGCATGGACATCACCGCGCAGCGACCACGCCCAGTCCAGACGCGCCTGGGGTATCGGCGCCGTATCCAGCCGTTCCTCCAGCTGATCCATGGCCTCCTGGAAGGTTTGTGGAAGGCGCGTGCTGCGATTCGCGACATACTTCCCAAACAGTGCTTCGGCCTCTTGCTTGCGACCCGCCTGCGACAGCGCGCCAATGGCCGCCCGCTGCCAGAGCAGCTTGTCAGGGGTTTTCTCCACCAGCTTCATCAGCTGGTCGGCGGCATCGTCGTACCGCAAGGTATAGCGCAGCGCGCGCGCGTAGAGGGCGCGCGTCTGTTCCAGTTCCGGCGCCAGATCGATGGCCTGCGCAAGCGGCACCACGGCCTCCTTGTAGCGTCCGGCACGCAGCAAGGTTTCACCATAGAGCGACAACAACCTGACATCCGCCGGCGACGCCTTCAAGCCTGCCTCGAAATGCGTCAATGCATGCATCTTGCGATCCTCTTCGGTGCCGCGCCGAAGGTGCGCCAGCCCAAGAGACGAACGCAATGCCGCGCAATCATGGCCTGCGCTCAATGCCGCGCTGCCGAATTGGATCGCGGCCTGCGTCCTGCCATCCTCCATCAAGGCACGGACGGCCATCGTCGCCACACGTTCGTTCGGCAACGCTCCCGGGTCCAGTGCCGCTGCAATGCCTGCCGCTTCAGCCACGTCGCCATTGCGCACGAAGGCCAGCATCCAGAAATACGCTTCGCCAGGCTCGTTCTGCGCCATCCCGAGCGTCGCGCGCGCGACTGCGGCGGCGTCCGCCAACCGTCCCGCCTGGACGCGCAATTGAATCCGCGCGGCATGCACTGCCACGGCATTGGGCTCGATGTCGGCGGCGGCATCCGCCTCAGTGATTGCGCGGTCCCACTGCTCCGTGCGTCCCAACAAGCTCGCAAGGGTGCGGCGGTCATCGATGCGCGACGGATAGGCCGCGACGAGCTTCTCCAGCGCGGCAATCGCTGGCGCGAACTTGCCTTCTCGCACAAACGGCGACACCAGCAATCGGCGCACGTCGCGCCAGCCCTCGCTTGCCTGTGCCAGCGCGGGGTCCAACGCCGCCATGTCGCGCACGGGATCGGGCGCGGAATGGATTGCCTTGATCACATCACGCAACCGAGCCGTGGCGTCGGCGGCGGATTGACGGTTAGCCGCAAGCGTATCAACCATGACGCAGCCCCCTCAACAACGCCATCGCCACACGGGCCATGAACATCAATACAAAGCCCAGTGCCAATGCTTGCAACAGCAGAATCGCCGTGCGCGGGCTGCTGGGCCGATCCGTCGGGACGGGTTGCGCAATGATGGACAGGTACCGTTGCAAGCGCAGCGCGTCCGTCATGGCCTGCTGGTACGACTGCTGCGCCAGGGTCAGGTTCGAGTCCGCGAACGCCTGGGTATTTCTCAGCGCCTCGTACGATTTCAGTTGCTTGGCTTCCGTATTGCCTTCGCCGCTCAAGCGATGGCGAACCGCCGTGAGGCGCTTCTTCAAGGCCACGACCTGCATCTCGGCAGGCTTCAGCATGAAATGGTCCTTGTTGCCAATCGCGCGGATCTTGTCCAGATTGATCTGCGCGCTGCTAAGTTCCGCTTCCAGTTGGCTGGACAGGTTCAGCAGCATGGCCACCGTGGCCGTCGGATCAATGTTGCCATGGGTGGTGCGCCACGCGGTCAGGGCTTCCCGGGCGGCAAGCGCCTTCTGTTCGGCCAGCTTCACGGATTCCTCGCTGACCTTCAATTTGTCGGCAACGCCCTTTTCATTCATGGAACTGACGAACTCTTCCGCCAGCCCGATCAACGCCTTCGAGATGGTTGCGGCATCTTCCGAAGAGAACGCACTGACACGCAATACATCGATCTGCTCCAGCGCATTGAACGAGACCTGAACCGACGCCTGATAAGCGCGATACAGATCATCTTCGCTCGAATCCTTGGACAGATGATTGAGCGGATCCATTCCCGCATTGACCAGATAACGGCGCAGGTCAATCTTCTTATCAAGCTGCTGCATGCTGTCGCGCGACTTCAGGAAGTCGGCCACCGCCCACCCATCCACGAAGCCCCCCAGCATGCCGCCGGCGTTGCCAGTGGTCAGCAGACTGGCCGCCGCTCCGCCGCCGCCTTGTTGGCCGGACGCTGACTGCACGAAGAACCGGGATTCCGCTTCATAACGAGGCGTTGCGACGCAGAGCGCATAGACCAGGGCGCACGCGACCGGCGCGATGACAATGATGGCATTGATCCAGCGGTGGCGGCGGCGCTCGCGCAGCGACGACTGCCGTTCGCGGCGGCGGCGTTCGATCTCGGATCCGCCCTCAGAGGCCGATCCCGTCCTCGAAGCCGCCTCCGAAGACATCGTCGCCTGCGCCCGATTCGCTCCTTGATCGTCTTGGGGGGAACCTGCTGATGCACTGGTCGAGGTCGTCTTCGATGCTGAGCGAGCTTCGTTCATAGATCAAGCCTTTGAAGCAATAGTCCGCCAACTGATTCTGGCGATAACTGGAAAAAATGAGTGTCCGGCCAACCAACCGCTCTTCAAACAGAGCAAGCCAGAGGCGGGTGAAACGGCAAGGCTCGAAAGGGATGGACCCTTCGATCACGTAAACATCAAACGCGGGCGCCAGGGCCAGCGCGAATGAAAATTCCTGCCGTGCGTGGAGTGGCCAATGCTCCATGGGCCTGGCCAGGAATTTGGGATCGCTGACCAGGTCAGCCACCAATTCGTACGTCGCATCCACATCGATCTCGTACATCTCGCATACGAACTCGATCATGCTCAGACCGCTGGCCTTTCCTCGGATGAAGCCTTGCCGGCCGATGGCCCACGAGACATTTCCATCGTGCTTGACGAAGCCCCGGCGGGGCGGACGCAGGCAACACAACACATCGACAAGCTGGCGATGCATTTCCGGCGCGGACGACAGCAAGGCATACCGCCCGACCGGGATATCAAGATCGACATTGGCAAGCAGCGGCTGCCTGCTGCCAAATGCATAGGGTTCGTCAGTGACGCCATTGAGATGGATCATCTTCCTCCCTCACATCGGCTGAACATTGGGGCGGGCAAGACGCTCTGCCGCCAAAGCGACCACCATCAGGAAAACCAATGCAGTCAGGAAATAGCCCAGGCTCGCATCCTGCGATTCATAGGCATTGAAATAAGCCGAGCGCAGCAGCTGCATGCCGTGCGCGAACGGCGACCAGAGCATCCAGGGACGCAATTGTTCCGGCAACTGTTCCGACACGAAAAAGACGGCCGAGAAAATCTGTAGAAATCGCTCGATGATGGGTGCAAGCCTCAGGAAGAAATGCCAGAAGGTCGCAATCGCGCCGAACAGCACGCCCATCGCGGCACCAAAGCACCCCATCAGCACGACGTAAAGAATGAATCCCGCCCAGCTTTGCGGCAGCGTGATGAGTTCCAGCGCGTGGCCGGCACTGATCAGTACCGCAAACACCACGAGATACACCGATACGTAGATAAGCGCCTGCACCAGCGCGCACATCAATGGCGTCACCCCCTGAAAGTTCAGCACCCCACGGGCCGACACATAAGCCGTGCTGCTTCTGAAGACAATCTGCCGGAACATGATCCAGGTCGTTGCCCCCAACAGCGAGAACGTCTGCACATCCATGCCAAGGATGTAATGCGTGCCCATCAGGATATACAGCGATGAAATCAGCGTCAGCAGCACGACGGGGCCCACCAGGGACCACAGCAACGCAATCCGGCTTTCGCCGTGGATCACATTCAACTGATAGATGAACATCGCCATCAGCGTGCGGCCCACCGGCCGGCCACGACCCGCACTGCCGGGATGATGCCCTTCGTGCAAGACGTTCAAACGGTCCCTCAAGATCGCGAGATCGCTCGCCTCGTCTCGGGACACCTCGATTTCCAGCGCAATGTCGTTGCGGGAGGCATGACGGCGCGCGTCGCGCGCCTCGTCCTGTTTGCGCCGCTCGACGCGCCGTGCGTGCGCCGCGGCCAGGCGCTCGTCCTCCGCCACCAGCTTGGCCGGCATGTAGCCCGGCGCGAACACCTCGACGCCCGCACGGACATCCTGTTCAAGCAGGCGCACGATGATGCGCAGGCGCCGTCGTGAGAAATCGGCAAGCGTTTCATCGACCGCGCTGCGCGCAATCTCGGCATCCAGCTCCGCCTGCACGGCCTCGTACACCGCGCGCCTGGCGGCCACGGAATCATGCGGCTCGCCTTGTAGGCGCGCAAGCAAAGGCTTGAGCAAGACCGCCGGCGTGGCCTTTGCTTCAAACAGCGCGGCGGGATCCAGGCGCCAGTCAGTGACGCCCGATCCTACCGTGTAGTTGCCATCCTTCCGGCGCGAGCGCCAGCCCTTAATCCGGTCCTCGTTGCTCGTTGACACGCTATTGAGCTACGCCGGAAGAACTGGAGCCCGAATCGCTATCGATTGCTCGCGTGGCGCTGAAGCCGGCGCTCATGGTGACGCGGAATGCCGACAAGACCTTCTGCACCTGCGTGAACGGGGCATCCGAGATATAGATCGCCTGGCCTTCATGCACGGTGAATTCGCGGGCCAGCGCCACCTGCTCCGGACGGGTCAAGTCGAACTGATAGACAACCGGCAGCAGGTCCTCTTTGCCTTCGACACCGGCTTTTGCAGGCGTGAACAGGAACACCGAACGCGGATCCGCCAGCTTGTCGTCAAGACCTCTGGAATCGGCCAGCGCATCCAGCACGCTGTAATTGCGCTTGCTGATCGCCACACGCCCTTGATTGCCGGCAGCGCCCAACACGGTCAGATACTCGCGCGAGTCATAGGCGGTGATGACATCGCCCGCACGCAACAGGATGTCGTTGTTCTGGTTGCGGTAGATATCCGACAACCGCACCGACGCCACTTGATTGTCGCGGCGCAGGCTGATGACCAGCTGCTCGGGATTGGTCTGCACCGGCGCAGCCTGCGCCAGCGCGCTGCTCAAGCGCTGGGAAGTCTGCGTGATGGGATACATGCCGGGCTTGGTCAGGTTGCCCTGCACGGTCACCATCTGTCCGCGCGCGTCAGTGGCTCGCGTGACACTGACGTCTGCGCCGACGACGAGCTTGCTCAGCCGCGCCACCACGGCGTCATGCAGCTGCCCCAGCGTCAAGCCTTGCGCCCGGAATTTTCCAAGAATGGGAAAAGAGACATTGCCCGACCGGTCAATCTCCTGATTTCCCAGGTCGCTCACCCCGGAGGGATCCGCGGCGAACACACCCAGGCCGCCGCGCTCCCAGACCTTCACGTTGATGCCGTCGCCTGGAACCAGGCTATCGAATCCGGCCTGCGTGAGATCACGATACGGCACGGGAAAATCGGCAACCTCGGGCACTCTGCTCTTCTGAGCGAGTTCGCGCGAGACCGGCATCACAATGACGTCCTTGTCGTCATGAGCCCCCGTCATTTCGTTCAACATCGGACCAGAACGCGGCAGCTGGCAACCCGTGAGTGTCAGTGCGGCAAGCAGCACCATGGCCAGGGCCGCGTGCCGCCGCAGGCCCGAAGCCGGGACGTTCATTTGCATACAATCCTTTATCTTTAGGACCTTGGGAAGATCAGCGAACAATCAGGCCAACATCCGACGCATCGGCTGGATATCGATGCGCTCATCGTTTTCCGGCACAGGCATGACCGATGCGCACAGGCCCAGGAATTTGCCCAGCATCGCATCCAGCGAAAACAGCTTCTGCGCGCGATGGCGGCTGTGGTCTCTTAGCGCTTCGTTGTCGCGCACCTGGTCCACCATTGATGCGACTTTCTCGCAGGCCTCGTGCAGATCCGGATGTTCGACATCCTTAAGCAGGTGACCGGTCACGTTCTCTACGAAGCACTCGCCGGCGCCGCCGGCAGGCGTCGAAACCACCGGAACGCCCAGCAGCTGGGCTTCGATCAGCACGTTGGGCAAACCCTCGTACCGCGACAGCAGCACGCTGGCGTCCATTTGCGAATACCAATAGCCAACGTGATTGGACAGGCCCACCAGCAACAGCCGATCCGTCACACTCAGCTCGTGCGCAAGCGCCTCGATGTTCTCTCGCAGACGCCCGTCACCCACGATGACAAAGCGCGCCTGTGGACGTTCCTTCAGGTAGAGCGCCGCCAGCTTGATCCAGAGTTGCGGCCGCTTGTCCGGCTCCAGCCGGAATACGCCACCGATCGTCTCCGTGGCATCGGTCGTGCTCTCTTGGAAGGCCTTCCACTTCTCCTCATCCGCGGCCGATGCGTCAGTCGCCAGATCCGGCACGCCGTTGTACAGAATGTGAAAGCGCATGAGCGGAATATCCAGCCATTCCGAATAGGCTTCCGCGGCCTTGCGGCTATTGCTGACGAACACCACCCCGGGCACTTGAGCCAAGGCTTGGTAGAGCTCTGGATACTCTTCGCGGAAACGGTCCTTGCGGATATTCGGCGGCAGCCCGCGAAACACGAGATGTATGGTCGGGGCCCCGGCCAGCAAGGCGGCCAGCGCGCCGAACAGGCAAGTCCCGTCCTGCCACAGACTCACGACGTCAAACAGGTTGGCCCGGAGGACGGGCGCAAGCCGTGTCACGCCGTAATGAACGGGTGGCGGCAATTGCTCCAGCAAGCGGCCCAGGCTTCCTTCCGGCAGCGCTTGATGAGAGACGGAAATGGCGGGCAGTCTGTTGATTTCCGTGACCGGAATCCGCGCCTTGATCAGAACGGGCAGGAAGAAATCCTCCTGCTTCTTAGCGGCCCCCGACGGCTCGGTGTGCTGCTTGACCAGCACCTCGACCTTCTTCGGTCTCATGAGCATGTCGGTTGGCTGCGAGTCTGGCGACGCCGCCAAGCGGGTCAGTTCGCCCGCCAGCCGCGTCAGCTGCCGCTCGGCGCCGCCCGGCCCAAGGCTGCCCGTCACCAGCGCCACCGATATCGGCTTCTCCGGTGACTGTTCGGCAATCTGTCGATTCCGGAAGTGCAGAATCGCATGCTTCATCGACACGATCCTGACGTCCTTTCCGGCCAGCCCTTCTTCAGACTCGAAGCGCTGGTAGAAGGCATAGTCGCTAGCCAGTCCTTCGGCCAGTTCTGCTGCCTTGCTGCCAGGCGCAAGATGCTTCGCAACGGGCGCGATCGCCTCGAATGCGTCGGCCAGCAAGCCGCGCTTACGCAATCGCTTGGCGAATTCGACTCGCATGTTGCGATCCGTATGCTCGGATATCAGCCGACGAAACAGCGCGTCGGACTGCTCGTGTGCACGAATGTCGCTCAGCAGCTTTGCCCGCGCGAACAAACGGTCTGCACTCTCCACTGACTCGGGCAGATGGTGGTCGACCAAGGACAAGGCGTCATCGATACGCCGTTCCTTCACGAGGCGGGTCGCGCAGTAGCGGACGATCTGTAGATCATCCGGGCATTCCTGCAATAGCGTCGACCACTGTTCGGCCATGCCCTCATTCAAGCCCGCCGACTCCTTCAGCTTAAGCAGAAGGAAGCGGACTTTCGAGTCTTCCATGTAACCGCGAGCCAACTCTTTTGCCTGAGTCAGATTCTCCTGTGCAACTTGCACCCGCCCCGACGCCGTGACGATCTCTTCCAATTGGGAATGAACCCATTGAAGATCGGACGTAGCGTCCACCCGCTCGGTAGTCAGTGGTGGGTTCATGCCGCCTTTCTCCGGTTGATCTTCTCGATCCACACCAGGCAGCGTTCGATGTAGTGATCGAACTGCGCCGGATTCTCAGAACGTTCCTGGAGCTTCTTCCAGTACGGCAAGGCTTGCTCGAAGCGATGCAGGCGCATGGCGCCCACGGCGGCCAAACGCAGGCCAACGGGGTCTTCGGGCACGAGTGCCACGATCCGTTCGCCCAGCGCCAGGCGTTCCGTCGTGCTGGACGAATCCAGCGCGCGCGCCTCGGCATACAGGACGGCCAGGATGCGCCGCTTTTCGTGATCGACTTCCGTCATCTGAGGCCACGATTGCGCAACGCGGTCCAGCAGATTCCAGGCTGCCTGATGATCGCCGTTGGACAGGATCTCGCGGGCGCCGCGGATCGCGCGCGGTCCAAGCCTGCCAAGCTGGCGCTCCGCTTCTTCCTTTGCGCTTTGGTCGGCGGACGCATGCGCAAGCACCATCTTGTAGGCGTCGATGGCCTCGCCGAACCAGCCGCCATTGAACGCCACCCGCGCAAAGTACAACTTCGCGCTGAACGGGGCGGACTCATCGGCAGCGGCCTGCTCAAGATGCCGCATGGCGGTTTGCTTGTCGCCCAGCGCGTCGGCTGCCCGGCCGCGCATGGCATCCAGTTCGGGGAAATCGACGTCGGTATCCAGTGCGATGTCCGTGAGGTCGATCACTTCCTTGTTGTTGCCCGCCAAGAGCGCGGCCCGCACGCCAAGACGCATCGCCCGCTCGAATGCGCGTTGCGCGCGCACCCCGGTCAGTGCGTCAGGGTTGAGCAGACGGTGCGCGCAGATTCTCTCCGCGGCATCGCGCAGACGCCCCTCTTCCAGTGCACGATTCCCTTCTTCCGCCCAAGACGACGACTGCGCAAGCAGCCATGCACGGATTTCCTCTTGCTCGCTATCTGCCAGGTGGCAAGACACCGCCAATGCGGACGCAGCCAGGATGCAACCCCGCCACGACGCTTCCTTGACGAGCTCCAGGGCCACAACGTCGTCCAAGTCAGGAGTCTCGGACGCCAAGGCGCGCAGTCCTGCGCGATCCCCGGCCATCAGGCGCTCGCGCCACAGCACGGCAAACCCTCGGCCATACGACGGGATGGCTGCACGGACTTCGTGGACCCAGCGTATGGCGGCCTCCATGTCGCCGCTCGTCTGCAACAACGAGAGCACCGTGTCGGCCGCTTCCACCGCGCCCGCATCTTCCGGGGAAGAAATGCGGAACAATTGCTTCCAATTGCCCAGGGCCTCGTCGATGTGGCCCAATTGCGCTGCGGAAGCCGCTGCGATTCGTACGATTTCGGGGGTTTCGATCTCGTCGCCCAGCAGACCTGCCGCCAGCGAGTACGCCACATCATGGCGTCCCAGCTTGAACTGATTGCGCATCAGAATCTGTTCGGCCTTGCTACCGGTTGCCAGTGCGCCATCCGCGCTGCCCAACAGCGCAAGCGACCCTTCGTAGTCACCCAGCTCTTCTTGAATCCTGGCGAACAGCAGCATGTGGTCAGGCAGGCCGGGATGGCGGCGAAGCACATCACGCACGCGCCGCGACGCTTCGCGCAGGTCGCCCGAATCCCACAACTTTTCAATGCGCTCGGCGCTGTCGTCGGTTCCAAGCTTGGGCACGGCGACCTGCGGCGTGGATGCGCTCATGCGCGGACGCATGAAGTTCTTGTACCAGTCCGCGCACAGGCGCTCGCCAAAGTTCTGTGAGTAGTGCGTCAGGTCGAGCCCGCCGTTTTCCATCGCATCGGCTTGCCCAATCTTGTTCATCAGCGGCGTCGGATCGTAGCAAGGCACGCCAATGCGCTGAGCCCCCGCGACGATCGCAGCGATCAACTGCGCTCGCTGTTCGATCGGCACATTGTCCGGCGTCAGGGCGTTGACGTGCGTGACGAACACCACCTTGTCGCGACCGAGCAAGTCGACGATCTGACGCATTTCGGCCTCGATCTCGTCGTCCGTCAGATCACGCTTGACGATGCGGGACAGCAAATCCCGATCTTCCGAGGAGAGGCTGTTGAAGACCGGTTCTTGGTCCAGCAATGCGCGCCGCTCGGCAAGCCGGTCGGCGTGGGCGAGAGACCAGAACATCCGGGTGCGCGTGCGGTCGGCGAAGAACTCGCTGAAATAGCGCACCAGATAGTTGGACTGGATGGGATATCCATCAATGGTCAGCAACTTGCGCGAAGACAGTTCGACCATGTACAGGTCGGCCGCCTTGTGCGTCCCACGGCGAGCCTGCTCGCCATTCGACGGTCGGAAGATCAAGCGCTGCACGTCAGCGGGAATCTCACACTCGCCGAACATGAATCGCGCTTGCTGAAGCGCCTCAGCGCTGGTGTGCACAAAGCCGTAGTTGCGCCCGAGCTGAAGCTTGATCGGGTAGCGTCCCACGGCATCGCGCAGCGGCGTGTGGATGCGGCAGGTTCCAATGGGAGCGATGGTAAAAGCGGCCATTCAGGTCTCTCCTGTAATGAGGGATAGCGGGCCTGAACTTAAAGAGTCCAGTACAAGAGGTCAGGCTGAAGCCGTTTGCTATCAAGCACGGACTTCAAGTCGCACACCATGCCCCCGCTCTTGACCAGATCCGGCATGTCATCCCAGATGGAGTCCATGGTTTCGCGGTGAGGAACGGCCAGAATCAGCACGTCCATGTCCCGGAATTCGTCGCGCTGCACGAGCTTGATGCCGTACTCGTGTTCCATCTGGTCCGAATCGGCCATCGGGTCGCATGCAACCGGCGTGATGCCGTATTCGCCCAGGGCGTTATAGAGATCGACGACTTTCGAGTTGCGGATATCGGGAACGTTTTCCTTGAACGTCATCCCCAGAATGCCGACCCGGGTCGATGCATTCAGGCGGCCGTTGCGGGCCAGGGTCTGGACCACGCGCGAGGCGACGTGCTTGGCCATGCCGTCATTGATCCGGCGGCCCGACAGGATGACCTCGGGGTGATAGCCGAGTTCTTGCGCTTTGGACGTCAGGTAGTACGGATCGACCCCAATGCAATGCCCGCCCACGAGACCCGGTGAGAACTTGAGGAAGTTCCACTTGGTTCCGGCGGCTTCCAGGACCTCGGAGGTACGAATGCCGACCAGATCGCAGATCTTCGACATTTCGTTCATCAGCGCGATATTGATGTCGCGCTGCGTGTTCTCAAGCACCTTCGCCGCCTCGGCCACTTTGATGGAAGAAGCGCGGTGTACGCCCGCGTCGATAATCTTTTCGTAGACGCCAGCGATGATTTCCAGCGATGCCGCATCCTGGCCGGACACGATCTTCACGATCTTCTCAAGCGGATGCTCACGATCGCCTGGGTTGATCCGTTCGGGGCTGTAGCCCAGCTTGAAGTCGATGCCGCAACGCAGGCCAGACACTTTTTCCAGCTCCGGGCCGCAGATTTCTTCGGTTGCACCCGGGTGGACGGTGGACTCGAAGACGACGATGCATCCCGGACGCAGCACGGGGCCGATCGACCTGCAAGCTCGGACCAGCAGGGAAAAGTCCGGATTGTTCTTCTCGTCAACGGGCGTCGGAACGGCAACGACGAAGAAATCGCAACCTTCCAGCTCCGACACCTGGTCGGTGAACTGCATGGGGGAAGCAATCAATACGTCGCGTTCGATCTCGCCGGTCCAGTCATCCCCTTCCTTCAGCCGTGCGATGCGCCGCTTATCCACATCAAAACCGATGACATCAAAGCGCTTGGAAAATGCGACGGCTACGGGTAGGCCGACATATCCAAGGCCACACACTGCGATTCTTTTTACCACGGGGGACCTCACTGTTTTCGTCGTGTCGAGAACACTAGAAATTGACGCCCAGAGACACGTAATCGACATAAAATCGACATACGGTTGTCGTGTTTTGGGCGGACTGATTGCTAAAGAATTATTACTGTTCGATACCCAAATAAACGTGCTGGGTGACGAACCAACGAATCGTAGAGGGCATACACAGCAAACTTCTTTCTAAAAATTTTTATTGCTGTGGAAATAAATCAAAGTGGTCGTAATAAACCCGGGAAATCCCTTAAATAATTACATTCATTACATAAACCGCAACAAACCGGGATCGGGCAGTTGTTAGCAAATATTGAAAAGCGTTTTTCTTATTTTTGTTTAACCAAATTGAAAAGACATAATACCCAAACGGCGATTATTTATTAATAACCAGAAGAAATGTCACCATTTCAAATTAACGTCACGGGTATCGCCACAATTCGGAAAGAATACCGTGCTACCCCACGCCTTCCTTAGCGACTGATAACGCCCGCAAAACCTGAATCTTGCGTTTCGTGAGGTGGGCGCCCACGCCCTGGCGGCAGCGCAGGCAAGGAAAAAAAAGCCCACCGCAAGCGGTGGGCTGCCGGGTTTCCGGCCACAGGTTGCTGGGTCGTGCGTCGGACTAGAAGCGCATGGCCAGCTTGAACATCCCGGACTGTTGGCGGTTGCCGCCACCGAACTGTGCGTCGTAGGCGACGCCGGCCGTCGTGTTCCGCGTGATCGTCATTTCCGCGCCAAGCCCAAGGACAGCTGCGTCGCGCGCGATGGGAACCCCCGTCACCGAGAACGTGCTGCCGCCGTCAAAAGCCAGTTCCTGCCTGGGCTTCACATCACCCATGGCATGACGCCAGCCCAGCGATGCCGTCAGGCGGCCGGGCGCGCGGTCGGAACCGAACATCCATGCGCCGCGCAGTCCCATCGTGGTGCTCGTCACGTCGTCAGTGCTTCCTGCTCCGTGCAGGGCTGCCGTGCCGCCGGATTCCTCGAAGTCGCGAGTGCGAACCTGGTTCCACGCCACACCGGCGAAGGGCTCAACGGAGTAGGTGTCGCCCAGCGGCAGCTTATAGCCAAGTTCCGTGAACACTTGCGTCGACGCGGCGTGATAGGACGACTTGAGCTGTTGGTTCAGGCTACCTGCCGCCACGTTGCGCTTGGTGTCGATATCGTGCCAGGTGTAGGCCGCGCCCGCCATGAAGCGCAGATGGCCAGGTCCGGCCTCGAAGCTTCGTCCGCCGAACAACGTGGCGGTATAGCTGTCGACGTCCGTGCGCGAGGACGCATCATCGATCGAATTGTGGCTGCCGATGTAGCCGAGCGCACCACCCATTCGCCAGCCTCCGCCTACCGCACCGTCGCCGCCGACGAAGAGGCCGCCAGCCGATTGGGTCACGCTCGATGCATTGCCGTCGCTACCGAAGGTGCTCCAGTTGCCGAACACTTGCGCCCAGACCGGCGAGGCTCCGCTTTGCGGCAGGGCATCGGACGACGGCGCACCCAGTTGAGCCGTGGGCCGTCCAGCGAGTACCGGCGCATCAAGGTTGCCACGCAAGTGGGCCAATGGCAGCGTGCGCACGGTGTCGCCTTGGCTCTGCAACACGCTGGCGGTGCTTGCGTACGCTTCGCCGGAGAGCATCCTCAAGGCCGAGCGCGCCTCACCTGGCGTCATGGTGAGAACCGCCGTCGTTACCTGGCTGGCTCCCGTCTCTTTGCCCGATCCGTTGCCACTTGCGACCAACGACGATTCGCCTCCAGCCGCGGCCGTGCCATCGCCCGTCGACGTCGTTCCGCTTCCGGTCGAAGTCGATCCATTTCCCGTTGCAGTCGATCCGTTGCCGGTCGACGACGATCCATTTCCGGTGGCGGGAGGATCTTCCTTATCCAAGGCCCCGCCCACGCTGCTCTCGTTGCCGGTGTTGCCGATGTCGCCAATCGCCACGTCATTGCGCGTCAGCGTCATGAAGGCATTTTTGGCGTCGTAGCTGAGCGTGGGCGTCAAGAACGCATACGCGCTTGAGGCGCCGGTGAACCTGCCCTGTATGCCACCGTCCGCGGTCAGGATGTTGTAGGTCGTGCGCGGCGCATAGTTGCCGTCGGGACCCACGTGCGCCACGGAGCCATCAAGGTAGGCCACGCCCGTGACGTGGATGCGGTCGCTGGCGCTGCTGGCCGGATCGGCATGCACGCGATAGATCGTGTTTTCGCCGAAGGTGAGATTGCCGTTGACGGTAAGCGTGCCGATGGGCGAGCCGTCATTGCCCGGCGAAATGACTGCGGTGGGATAGAGGGTGGTGGTGCCCACCTGGCCAACACCCGCCAGCACGACTTCGCGGCCGATATCAACGGGACCGTTCAACTTGCCGTCGATTTCCAGGGCGCCATCGGCGATCAGGATGGGGCCGGTCAGGCCGCTGCTATCGGCAGTCAGGATCAACGATCCCGGGCCGGTCTTGACGAAGCCCTGCGTGCCTTGCAGAGGGTTGTCGATGGTGTCGACGAATTGGCCCGATGCATAGGTGCCGTCGCCAACCACAATCGCCGGCGGGTTTGCGCCGTTGGCGACCAGGGTGATCGGAGCGCCTTGCAGACGATAGCGGTCAGTGGCGAACTGAAGGCCGGACACGCGGACGGGACCCGCCCTGCCATCGACAGTCACGGTGCCAACCGCGCCCGTGAAAATCGCATATCCGCCATCGGGCAGCGCGCCCGTGGCATTGGTCGGACTGTTCCAGTTGGCGCTGGCGGCGCTCCACGTGCCATTGCCACCGCCTGCCTGGGTGGCCGACGCCACGCCGTTGCCATTCCACAGATTGGTCGTGCTCGGACCCAGGATAAGGTTGATCTGCTTGTCCCCGGTCAGCGACTGAATGGTCGCCCCTGGCACCGAGTCACCCGTGACCGTGCCCAACGACAAACCGTTGCCGCTCAACGTGCCGCCGTAGGACATGATCCGGTAGTAGCCCGCGTTGACGCCCAACGTATTCACCGACACGTTCAGCGTCGTGTTGTTGATGGCGGCATTACCGCGAACCGTGATGTTGTCGCCGGTACCGGGCTGCGTGATGGGCAGTCCCGCGTAACCCGTCTCGAAGTCAAACACGGCATTGTTCATCGACAGGTTGCCATTGACGACCAGGTTGCCGTTGGACACGCCGGTCGGCGTGCCCACGGCATAGCCGGGCGCGACGCGCGCGTTGCCCGTCACGCTGAGATCACCATTGATCGAACCAAAACCCGCGACGGTGCCGTTCGATGTCGCATTGACGTTCCCACCGAGTGCGACGCCTGCTCCGCCCCCGTTGCCGCCGATCACCAGCGTGCCGCCGCTGACATCCACCCCACCGGGGAAATTGGCCGAACCGTCGAATACCTGAGTACTGCCTGACGGTACGGTCAGGTCCGCAGCCGTGACGCTACCGCCGTAGGACGTGCTTAGCGCGAGCGTCGCCGTCAGCCACTTCTTCGTGCCATATATCAACGTGAATCCTCTTTCTCTTGATTAATAATCTGAAGCCCAAGCATTACGGGATTGCTGTAAAAGTATTACTACGTAACAGGCTAATCCGTAGGGATGAAAGTGGGCTTCCGCAAAAAAAGGACGCAATGTAAACGCTTTTTTTTGCAATACCAAGAATTAATGGAGTGATCCCGAAGAGATTATTAAAATAGCGACAATAGATACCATCCAAATTATTCAATCAATAAAATGGATACCATCCGACCGCTTTGAATCGTGCGTCTGGATACCATCCAGAACGATGCGCCGGCCGCTTTCCACCGCGATACGCTCAGCGTCGTCGTGAAACAAATAGACATGGGTGCTTGCCAGAATCGCCATGAAAATGGGCCGCTATCAGGCGGCCCATGGAATGACGAAACAACAGGTTTTCCGAGAATGGAATAAATCGAACGTTATGTTCTAAGAATAACTTTATCCATTATCTTCATATTCCCCGTGCATACCGGCGGATTATTCCACCGTCACGCTCTTTGCCAGGTTACGCGGCTTATCCACATCCGTGCCACGTGCGCATGCCGTGTGATACGACAGCAGTTGCAGCGGGATCGTATGCAGGATCGGCGACAGCTTGCCGTAGTTCTCCGGCATGCGGATCACATGCATGCCTTCGGCGCTTTGGATCTTGCTGTCGGCATCGGCGAAGACATACAGCTCGCCGCCACGGGCGCGCACTTCCTGCATGTTCGACTTCAGCTTTTCCAGCAGTTCGTCCTTGGGCGCAATCGTCACGACGGGCATGTGCTCCGTCACCAGCGCCAGGGGGCCGTGCTTGAGTTCGCCGGCCGGGTAGGCTTCAGCATGGATGTAGCTGATTTCCTTCAGCTTCAGCGCGCCTTCCAGCGCGATCGGGTAGTGCATGCCACGGCCCAGGAACAGCGCGTTTTCCTTGGAGGCGAAGCGGTCGGCCCAAGCCATGATCTGCGGTTCCAGCGCCAGCACCGAACCGATGGCCACCGGCAGGTGACGCAGCGCCTTCAGATGTTCGGCTTCCTGTTCGTCGGTCAGGCGGCCGCGCACTTGCGCCAGCGCCAAGGTCAGCAGGAACAGCGCGGTCAGCTGCGTGGTGAAAGCCTTGGTGGACGCCACGCCGATTTCAACGCCGGCACGGGTGATGTAGGACAGCTTGCACTCGCGCACCATGGCGCTGGTGGACACGTTGCAGATGGTCAGCGTGTTTTCCATGCCCAGCGAACGGGCGTGCTTCAGCGCGGCCAGCGTATCGGCGGTTTCGCCGGACTGCGAGATGGTCACCACCAGCGAACGCGGGTTGGGCACGCTGTCGCGATAGCGGTATTCGCTGGCGATCTCGACGGCAACCGGGATTTTGGCGATGGACTCGATCCAGTACTTGGCGGTCAAGCCAGCGTAGTAGCTGGTGCCGCACGCCAGGATCAAGAGCGAATCGATGTCCTTGAAGATCTTGAAGGCTTCGTCGCCAAACAGTTCGGGCGTGATGGCTTCAATGTCTTGCAGGGTATCGCCGACCGCGCGGGGCTGCTCGAAGATTTCCTTCTGCATGTAGTGGCGGTACGGGCCCAGTTCAGCGGCGCCGGTATGCACGTGCACGGTGTGCACTTCACGGTCCACGTTCTTGCCATTGGCGTCCACGATCCACACGCGCGACAGTTGCAGATCGACGACGTCGCCGTCTTCCAGGTAGATGATCTGATCCGTCGTGCCAGCCAGGGCCAGTGCGTCGGAAGCCAGGAAGTTCTCGTTCTGGCCCACGCCCACCACCAGCGGCGAGCCTTGGCGCGCGCCGACAACGCGGTGCGGTTCATCGCGGCAGAACACGGCGATGGCGTAGGCGCCATGCAGGCGGCGCACCGCCTGCTGCACCGTTTCAAACAGATCGCCTGCGTACAGGTGATTCACCAGGTGCGCGATGACCTCGGTGTCGGTCTGGCTTTCAAAGACGTAGCCGACGGCCTGCAATTCGGCGCGCAGTTCATCGTGGTTTTCGATGATGCCGTTGTGGACCAGCGCGATGCGCGGCTCTTCGTTGCCCAGGTGCGAGAAGTGCGGATGGGCGTTGTGCGTGGCCGGCACGCCGTGGGTGGCCCAGCGAGTGTGGGCAATGCCCGTGAAACCTTGCACCTTGTCCTGCGCGACCTGCTCGGCCAACTCGGCCACGCGCTGCGTGCTGCGCGTGCGGCGCAGATGGCCGTCGGCGTAGACGGCGACGCCGCAAGAGTCGTAGCCGCGATATTCCAGCCGCTTCAGACCTTCAACAAGGATCGGGGTGATGTCGCGCTGGGCGACGGCGCCAACAATGCCGCACATAGGAGAGACTCCGCTAAGTTCGTGTACCGACGCATTGTGCGCGACCCGCCAAGAAATTTGATTTCTTTATGTGGCAACAAATGGAAGTTAATTCCCTTACATATTTGTGATTAAATAATCTTTCTTCAAATAGATATTTTTGAATTAATCATGCAAAACCCGCCGAATTCCTTACCGGAACTGGATGATCTGGACTTGCGCATTCTTGAACAGTTACAAGAAGACAGCTCGTTGACCAACCAGGATCTGGCGGCGCGCGTGCATGCGTCGCCGCCGACCTGCCTGCGGCGGGTACGCCGACTGGTGGATGAGGGGGTGATCGACCGGCAGGTCGCGATTCTGGCGGCCGAAAAACTGGGCAGCACGCTGACGGCAATCGTGGAGATCACGCTGGACGTGCAGGCGGCGGAAAGCCTGGATGCGTTTGAGCAAAGCATGCTGACCGAACCGGCCGTGCTGCAATGCTACCGGGTGTCGCCGGGGCCGGATTTCGTGGTGATCGCGCAGGTCAAGGATATGCCGGCCTATCACGCGCTGGTGCACCGGGCCTTCACTGCCCAGGCCAACGTGCGCAACGTGCGCACGTTCTTCTCGGTACACCGCGCCAAGTTCGAGACGCGGATCGACGTGCGCGGCTGACGACGCGGTGCGCCGGTATTACCGGCTGCCCAGCAGGCGCTCGAACTGCGCCAAATACCGGTTACCCATCTTCTGCACGTCGTGCTCATTGCGCACGTATTCGTAGGCACGCTCGGTGACTTCCTGGCGGAACGCCACATCGTCCAGGCAACGGGCCATGCCAGCGGCCATGGCTTGATGGTCGCCCACCGCAACCAGCACGCCGCGGCCATCGGCCAGGCTTTCCTTCAGCCCGCCCGCGTCGGTCGACACCACCGGCACCCGCTGTAGGAAGGCGTCCAGCACGCTGCTGCCCAGCGCCTCTTCCTCGGAGCTCATGACGAAGACATCAAGAATGCTGTAGAAGTCCTCGACGCCCTTGCGAAAGCCCGCAAAGCGGTAGACGTCTTCAATGCCCAGACGGCGCGCTTCGTCCTTGGCCTGCTGCTCTCGGTCACCCCCGGCGCCGAAATGCAGGAAGACAAAGTCGCGGCGCGACTTGGCCAGCTCGCCCACGGCGCGCACCAGCGTCACCGGATCCTTGTCGCGGATCAGTGCCGCGGAGGTCGCCATGACCTTCTTGCCGGTCAAGTCGAATTCACGCACCAGGCCATCGACATTTTCCGCGTTGATCGTGTGCGGCTCGACCGCGCTGCGAATGATGACGGGCTCGATGCCCAGCCTGCGCGGTTCGCCCGCGGCCATCTCGCTGATGGCCACGAACAGGTTGGCGTGACGCCACTTGAAGCCGGTCTTCCATTCGTCGCCCGGTTTGACCACGAACGACGTGCGGCGCGAGAACACCACCGGGCTGCGGTGCAGCCACTTGGTCAGCACGGCCCAGGTGATGGTGTTGGCGGTTTGCGCGTGGATGATGTCGTAACGGCCGGCCCCAGCCAGGAATGCCAGTTGCCCGGGCACGTTGCGACAGGTATGGGCCACAAAGCCTTCCTGGCGGGCGCGCTCGGCCAGCGGCGCCCCTTCCCGGCACATCACTTCGACGTCATGGCCCGCCTTGCGGAAGGCGCGCATGCAATACAGCGTCTGTCGCTCGCCGCCGCGCCAGCCTTTCTCGAAGTTCAGTTGCAGGATCTTCATGCGCGCCCGATGCCGGAATACTCGAAGCCCAGGCCACGCACATCGGCCGGCGTGTACAGGTTGCGGCCGTCGAGGATCAACGGTGTCTTCAGCAGGGCTTTCACGCGATCGAAGTCAGGCGCGCGGAAGACTTTCCACTCCGTGGCGATCAACAGCGCGTCCGCGCCATCCAGCGCGTCGTACATGTCAGTGGCGAAGCTGATGCCAGGCTGGCCCACCAGCACGCGGGCGGCCTCGTGCATGGCAACGGGGTCATACGCGCGCACCTCGGCGCCACGGCGCGTCAGCTCGGCGATGATCGTCAGGCTGGGGGCTTCGCGCATGTCGTCGGTGTTCGGCTTGAATGACAAGCCCCACAGGGCGATCTTGCGGCCACGCAGGTCTTCGCCATAGCGTTCCACCAGTTTTTCCGACAAGCGGAACTTCTGCGCATGGTTGGCGGCTTCGGCGGCTTCGATGACCCGCATGGGCAGGGAGTTCTCGGCAGCGGTATTGACCAGCGCCTGCACGTCCTTGGGGAAGCAAGACCCGCCGTAGCCCGCGCCGGGATACAGGAAGTGATAGCCGATGCGGGGATCGGCGCCAATGCCGCGACGCACCTGTTCGATGTCCGCGCCCAGCGCTTCGGCCAGGTTCGCCATTTCATTCATGAACGAAATGCGCGTGGCCAGCATCGCGTTGGCGGCGTACTTGGTCAATTCAGCCGAACGCACGTCCATCACCATCAGGCGGTCGTGCGTGCGCTGGAACGGTTCGTAGATGCGGCGCATCACGCCGACCGTGTAGTCATCGTCGGCGCCGACCACCACCCGATCCGGGCTCATGAAGTCATTGATGGCCGCGCCTTCCTTCAGGAATTCGGGGTTGGATGCCACGCTGAACGGAATCTGCACGCCACGCGCGGCCAGTTCCTTGTCCACGACCGCCCGCACCTTGTCGGCCGTGCCGACGGGCACGGTGGACTTGTCCACGATCAGCTTGCGGGATGTCATGTGGCGCGCAATGTTCTGGGCCGCAGCCAGCACGTACTTCAAGTCGGCGGAACCGTCTTCGCCCGGCGGCGTGCCCACGGCAATGAACTGCACGTCGCCAAAAGCCACGCTTTGCGCCACGTCGTCGGTGAAATGCAGGCGTCCCGCCTGCACGTTGCGGCGGACCAGGTCTTCCAAGCCAGGCTCGTAGATGGGGATGCCGCCCTGGCGCAACAGGGCGATCTTCGCCGCGTCCACGTCCAGACACATGACGTCGTTGCCCATGTCGGCCAGGCACGCTCCCGACACCAACCCCACGTAACCGGTACCCACGACCGTGATTTTCATGCCTGCACGCCTTCAAAATAGGGAATCTTGCGCGCCGGGTTCCAGAACCCGGCGCCGGCAGCCATTATAGAAGCGGCCGGGGCTACCCCCGCAGCTTGCTGAAACGAACCGTGTTGACCACGACGGCCAGGGCCGCGCAAACCGTCCCCAACACCAACGCCAGCCCAGGGCCATGCGCCACGCTGACGCTGAAGGCGATGGCCACCAGCGCCGTGCCGAAGCTTTGGCCGAATACCCGGGTGGTGGCCTGCAAGCCGCCTGCCGCGCCGCTGCGCGACCGAGGCGCGGCCGACAGCATGGCGCGATTGTTGGGCGTCTGGAAGAAACCAAAACCCACCCCTGCCACGAACATGCCCGCCACGATGGGCCAGTTGGACACCGTGGACGGCAACAGCGCCAGCGACAGCATGCCGATCACCATGGTCGCCGCCCCCACGCCGCTCAGGGTGGCCGCGGAATAGCGGTCAGACAAGCGGCCCGCCAGCGGGGCGATGATGGCCGTGCCCACGGGCCACGCGCCCATCAGCATGCCCACCTCCAGGTACGGCCGGCCCAGCACCTGCTGGAAATAGAACGGCAACGACACATACGACGCCATCTGCGCCGCGAACGTGCAGGCCGATGCCCCCACGGCGAACGCCAGCGGGCGAATGCGCAGCAGATCCACCGGCACCAGCGGCGCCGGTTGCGTGCGGACGCGGCGCACCAGCACCATGCCCGCCACGGACGCAATCGCCACCAGGCCGATGCCGCGCAGCAGGTCCTGGCCCATCATGTCCACACCCGAAATGAAGATCCCCAGCGTCGCCATGCAAAGCAGGGCACTGAACCAATCCAGCTTCACGTCGTTGCGCGGCACTTCGGGCAGATGGCGCAAGCCGAACATGGCCAGGACGCAGATCGGCAAGTTCACCGCGAAGATCCAGGGCCACGGCGCCACCGACAGGATGGCGGACCCGATGGTGGGGCCCAGCACCGACATCACCGCCACCGTGGTGGCGTTGATGCTGATGCCCCGGCCCAGCATCTTCAGGGGATAGATGTTGCGTACCAGACCGCCGAACATGCACATCAGCGTCGCGGCGCCCACGCCCTGGAAGACGCGCGCCGCGGTCAGTTGCCACAGCGTGCCGGCCAGCGCACACCCCAGCGAGGCCAGGGTGAACAGCATCAGGCCGAAGGTGAACATGCGGCGAAAGCCGATGCGCTCGGCCAACGCGGACAAGGGCAGCAGCGTCATCACCACCGCCAGGTTGTAGGCGTTGACGACCCACACCGCTTCGGCGGGTGACGCATTCAGATCGACAGCGATCGTGGGCAGCGCCACGTTGGCGATGGTGGTGTCCAGCACCGACAGGCTGATGCCCGTCATCACGGTGGCGGCCGCCCAGTACCGGCGCGGCGCCGGCAAACCGTCAGGCGGAGCGGGCTTGGCGCCGCCGCCAGACGCATCCTGGGCGAATTCGTTCTCCGCCATCACGACTTCTTGACGGGACGCTGCCAACCCTCAATGGTGACCTGCTTGGCACGCGACACGGTCAGCGCATCGGCCGGTGCGTCGCGAGTCAGCGTCGTCCCGGCGCCCAGGGTGGCGCCACGGCCGACGCGAATCGGTGCCACCAATTGCGTGTCGGAACCGATGAAGACATCGTCTTCGACGACGGTGCGGTGCTTGTTCACGCCGTCATAGTTGCAGGTGATCGTGCCGGCGCCCACATTCACGCGCGCGCCGATATCGGCGTCGCCGATGTAGGCCAGGTGGTTGGCCTTGCTGTCCGCGCCCAGCACGCTCTTCTTGATTTCGACAAAGTTGCCGACATGGCTGCGGTCGCCCAATTCGGCGCCAGGACGCAGGCGGGCATAGGGACCCACGCGCGCGTCGCGGCCCACTTCGGCCTGCTGCAAGTGGCTGAACGCTTCGATCTGGGTGCCCGCGCCAATCGCGACGTCACGCAGGACGCAATGCGGGCCCACGCGCACGCCATCGGCCAGAGTCACATTGCCTTCAAACACGCAGCCCACGTCGATGAACACGTCACGTCCGCAGGTCAGCGTGCCGCGCACGTCAAAGCGCGCCGGGTCGGCCAGCGTGACGCCGGCTTCCAACTGGCGACGGGCCTGCTCGCCCTGCCAGCGACGCTCCAGTTCGGCTTGCTGCACGCGGCTGTTGACGCCCAGCGTCTCCCAACCGGCGCCGGGTTGGGCCGCGCCCACCGTTACGCCATCCGTCACGGCCAGTCCGACCACATCGGTCAGGTAGTACTCGCCCTGCGCGTTCTTGTTGTCGATGCGGGACAACCAGTCTTTCAGTTTGGCGGTCGGCGCGGTCAGGATGCCGGTGTTCACTTCCTGGATGGCACGTTCGGCTTCCGAAGCGTCCTTGTGTTCGACGATGCGGCACACATTGCCCTGGGCGTCGCGCACGATGCGGCCGTAGCCGGTGGAGTCGTCCAGCACTTCGGTCAGCACGGCGGCGCCCGTGGCACGCGCTTGCAGCAAGCGTTGCAGCGTGTCCGGCTGCACCAGCGGCACATCGCCGTACAGCACCAACGTCACGTCGTCCTTGCCATCACCTTCCAGCAGCAGCGGCACGGCCTGCTGCACGGCGTGGCCGGTCCCTTGCTGCGGCTGCTGCAACACGAAGTGCAAATCGGCCTGGCCTTCAAAAGCCTGTTTGACGCGGTCGGCGCCATGGCCCACCACCACGATGATGCGCGCCGGCTTCAATTGACGTGCGCTATCCAGCACATGGGCCAGCATCGGCTTGCCCGCCAGGGTGTGCAGCACTTTGGGAAGGTCGGACTGCATGCGTTTGCCCAGTCCGGCGGCAAGGATCACTACGTTAAGCATAAGTTCCAGTAGGGTTGGGACGGCTGAGCGGCCTTGCGGCCGTCTCGCGTGTCGATTGAAAGAGGGGGTCAGGGCTTGCCTTGGGCAGGCCCCGCTTTTTTAGCGGTCTTGGACGGCGCCTTGGCCACGGTCTTGCGTGCGGCGGGCTTGGACGCCTTGACCTCGGTCTTCGCGGCGGCTTTGGATTCGCCGGCCTTGGCATCGCCCGCTTTGGGCTTGGCCGCAGGTTCCGCGTCCGGACTGGCCGGCATGGAGGCTGCGGTGGCCGAGGCGATGTGGTTGAACTGTTGCTGCAACAAGTCCCACCAGGCCTTGGATGCGGATTGCGCGGCGGCGCCCATCTGTTCGCTCATGCCTTGCATGGCCGATTCCGCGGAGGCCTGGTCCGCAGCCGCTTCCGCGCCTTTGCCAGCGGGCGCGTCGTGCGGCTTGCCTTGCTCCGGCGCCGGATTCGGGCCCGGTTTGGCAGCGGCCTTGGGCGCGGGTTTCAGCCCCAGCACCACTTCCAGCGGAGACGCCGCGCCGCTGTCGCGGACTGCGCTCATGTCCATATTGGCCGCGCTATCCACAAAGGCGCGCAGCGTGCTGATGGTGGAACGCTGCACCTCCATGCCCTGGATGGTGGAAGACAGCATCGACAGATTCATGCGCAACCAGCTTTCCACCGAGCGCAGTTCGGCGATGCGCCGATCCAGGTCTTCCAGGTTCATGGGCGGGGCCATGGGCAAGCTGCTGGCCAGGCCGCCAGGCCCGGTCAGGCCGGCCCACGCCTGGCGCATCATTTCCATGCTGGCCAGGAGGGGATTGCCCGACAGGTCGGAGTTCTGTCCCATGCCAGGAAGGACGAACGGATTTGTGAATTGGTCGCTCATGCCAGGTCTCCCCAAAAACGTATGGTTTCCGCCGGCTGCCGGTCAACCCGGCAGCAGCTGATTATTCTCCACGCGCACCCGGTCACCCGAAGCAAAGGCGAACGGCTGCGCGCTGCGGAACTGGCGCGCACTACCGTCGCTCATGCGAACCGTGAGTTCATAGTGCGTCACCGTTTGTTGCTGTCTGATATTACGCTCAACTTCACGGCCTGCCAAAGCGCCGCCAACGGCGCCCAGCACGGTCAGCGCCGTCTTGCCGCTGCCTCCGCCAAACTGATTACCCACAACGCCTCCCACCACGCCGCCACCGATGGTGCCGACCAGATGGTCGCTATTGTCCTTCACCGGCACCTGCACCTGGCGGATGCCCTCCACCACGCCGCAGCTCTGGCATGCCTGCGGCGGCGGCTGCTGCGCTTGTTGCTGCTGCGCTGGCGCTGCGGGCCGGGGCGCCCCGGCAGAAGCCGGACGGCCAGTCTGGGCGGGCGCGGGGGGCACGGCCGCTTGCGGAGCCGGCGCCAGGTTGGCGCTTTCAGGGCCGGCACCGGCCACGGGCACGTCCGCGTGCGGATTGGCCGACGGCGTGGGCAGCCAGCCCACCACGGCGGCCACGCCTACCGCGCACATGACAATGACGGCAACCGCCGCGGCGGCAACCAGCGGATGCAGGCCGCGACGCGGACTCTCAATTCGGGGGGATGTATTCATGACGATGCTCCATCGTAACTAACCGGCATCGGTATAGCACCCGGCCGCGGTTTCGGCATGTTGCGATGGTGACGCTTCTTTGCAGAGCGCGGGGCAGGTGGACAGGCCACCCCATTCGTGGACAATAGGCAGATGGATTCCATTTCTCTGCCCCAGCTCGAACAGGCGATCAACTATTGGCGCAATGTGTCACCCTCGGTGGGTGACGAATCACGCCTGTGCCCCGAAGCCGCGGCGCTGGCCACGCCCTACGCCCTGATGATCATCGCGCACCGGCACGACATCCCGGTCGCTGAACTCAATGAAAAAGCCCAGGCGGCGCTGGCCGGCTGGGCTGCTGCGGGCGCCAAGCCCCTGGCCAATCCCTGATCAGCCTTTCAGCAGGGCCTGGATGTCGTGCGTCAGGGCATCCACCCCAAGGTTGTTATTGGCCAACACGCGCGATTCACCCTTGCCGTCCAGCAAGTAGAACGCGGCGGTGTGATCCATCGTGTAATTGCCGTCCTTGGTGGGCGCCTTGGCGTAATAAGCCTTGAACGACGCGGCGGTCTTCTTGACCTGATCCGGCGTGCCGGTCAAGCCCAGGAAGCGCGGATCGAATGCCGTGACGTACTGCTTCAGCACTTCCTGCGTGTCGCGCTCGGGGTCGACCGTGATCAGCAGTACCTGCACGCGGTCGGCGTCCGGCCCCAGCTTCTTCATGACTTCGGTCAGCTCGGCCAACGACGTGGGACACACGTCGGGGCACTGCGTGAATCCAAAGAACACCACGACGACCTTGCCGGCAAAGTCGGACAACTGGCGCGTCTTGCCGTTGGTGTCAGTCAGTTCCATGCCGCGACCCAGCTGGGTGCCGCTGATGTCGCTGCCTTTGAAAGTGGGCGCGCTCTCGCCGCACGCGGCCAGGGCAGCGGTGAAGGCAATGGCGGCGCCGAAGCGCAGAGTCAGCCGGCGGCTGGCGGAAAACACGGACATCAACAACCTCCAGGGGGTCAGCGCAGCAGGCCGACCCAGTGGTCCACCAGCAGGGCGCCGAACAACAGCGCCAGGTAGAGAATGGAAAAACGGAACATGCTGCGCGCCAGCTCATCGCTGTAGACGCGGTACAGGCGCCACGCATACGAGACGAACATGCCACCCAGCACCAGCGCTGACAGCAGGTAGAGTTCGCCGCTCATGCGGATGGCGTAGGGCAATAGCGTCGTGGCCACCAGCGCCACGCTATACAGCAGGATATGCAGGCGCGTGAACTGGTTGCCGTGCGTGACCGGCAGCATGGGCAGGCCGGCCTTGGCGTAGTCGTGATTGCGATACAGCGCCAGCGCCCAGAAATGCGGCGGCGTCCAGATGAAGATGATCAACACCAGCACCCAAGCTTCGGCGGGCACCGAGTCCGCCACGGCGGCCCAGCCCAGCGCCGGGGGCATCGCGCCCGACAGGCCGCCGATCACGATGTTCTGCGGCGTGCGCGGCTTGAGGATGACGGTGTAGATGACGGCGTAGCCCACAAAAGTGGCAAACGTCAGCCACATGGTCAGGGGGTTCACCAGCGTATACAGCACGAACATGCCCGCGCCGCCCAACAGGCCGGACAGGCTCAGCACCTGGAATGCCGAGATGGTGCCCTGGGCGGTGGCCCGACGCGCCGTGCGCAGCATGCGGGCGTCGACTTCCTGTTCGATCAGGCAGTTGATGGCGAAAGCGGCGGCGGCAAGCAGCCAGATGCCGATGGTGCCAAACACCACGCGGCGCATATCGGGAATGCCCGGAGCGGCAAGAAACATGCCGATGACTGCGCAAAACACCGCCAGCTGCGTGACACGCGGCTTGGTGAGTACGAAGTATTGGCGGAACAATCCGGTTTGAGGAGCGGCAAGACTGGTCATAGTGGACCCTATTTTAAACGCGCACCGAATTGGGGCCATAGCCCCCCGCCGGTGCGCGTCCTGCCGTGGACAAACGCACCATCAGCACCACGGCCGCCAAGGTCAGACCCGCGGCGCCTCCATTGTGCAGCACCGCGATCAGCAGCGGCCACTGGAAGAAGATGGTCGTCAACCCGGTGAACAACTGCGCAACCAGCAACGCAAGCATCAACGTGGCGGGGCCGCGCAAGCCGGGTTCGGCCCGCAGCCGCCATGCCAGCGTACCCAGATACAGGAACACGACAAAAGCAAAATTACGGTGCACCCAGTGAATCGCCGTCAGGGCGGGCTGCGAGATCATCTCGCCCGAGGGCAATTCGCCCAGGCCCCGGATCACGGAATAGCCGCCGTGAAAGTCCATGTCGGGCACCCACTTCCCGTGGCACATGGGAAAGTCCATGCAGGCCAGCGCGGCGTAGTTGGTGCTGACCCACCCCCCTAGCGTCACCTGCACCAGCAGCAGGCCGAACCCCACCGCGACCCATGGCTTCCAGCGCGCCGCAGCAGCGGCAATGGCCAGATGCGGTCGTTCCCGGGCAGACAGCCAGGTCATCAGCGCCAGCACCGACAGCCCGAAGACCAGATGCGACGTCACCACCGCGGGCATCAGCTTATGGGTGACGGTCCAGGCGCCAAACGCGCCCTGCACGCACACGGCGACCAGCGTCGTGATGGCCAGCGCGGGCGAACGGCCCAACTCGCGGCGGTAGCGCCACGCCATGTAGACGATGGCGATGATGAGCATGCCCAGGATGGTCCCGACGTAGCGGTGGATCATTTCGATCCAGGCCTTGGACATCGTCACCGGACCAAAGGGCATGGCTTGGGACGCCTGGTGGATGTCGCCCTGCGCACCCAGCGGCGTCGCGCTGCCGTAGCAACCGGGCCAGTCAGGGCAGCCCAGGCCCGAATCCGTCAGGCGCACGAAGGCGCCGAACATGATCAGGTCCAAGGTCAGGAACCAGGTGAAAAAAACAAGTTTGCGATACCGCGCTTTGATACGTTCCATTTCCCTAAACCATGACTTTGCCGCGCCGCGCGGATCCAGCTCCGCAGGCGTTCCGGGAGGTCACCCTATCCTTGAGTTGTAGACCAGCTTGCTGATGTCTTTGCGCACTTTCACGCCGTCGGCCTCGGCAGGGTACTGCATCATCAGGTTGCCCAGCGGATCGATCACCCAGATCGGCTCCGGCAACCCGGGCTGGCCGGCAGCCGAATCCCGCGCCAGCAGGTAGCGCGCCAACTGATCCGGATCAGCGCGCAACATCACCGTGCCCTTGTAGGCTTCCAGCACCTTGTCGGGCACCGGCGCATCATCGGTGATGAACCAGACGCGCGCCAGGCGGTCCACGTTCTTGCCCTGGCTGGCATGGCTGTTGCGTGTGATGAAGAGCTTGCGGGCGCAGCTTTCGGGGCAGGCCGCGCCGTCGGCGGTCACCAGCAGCCACTTGCCTTTCAGGCTTTGCAGGTCGAACGGCTTGCCATCCAGCGTGGTCAGCTTCAAGTCGCCAGCCGCCGGCACGGGGCGCTGCGGCGACACCAACGTGCCGTAGTTGCTGGAATCAGCCGGCCACCACTGCGGGTTCATGTACACCACGAAGGCCGCCACAATCGGCGCCAGCGAGCACAGGAACACCAGCAGCATGGGCATCAATGAGCGCTTGCCTGCGGGCTTGTTGGATGAAATGTCGCGAGCCACTTTATTCCCTGATAGATTCATTCGTTGAGGCACGCGGTTCAGGCCTGGGGGCCATCCGGCGCACGCTGGCGCATGCGCCGGATGGCGCCCCCCAGCACCACCAGCCATGCGATGGCAGCAATCAAACCAAACGCGAACCACTGCACGGCGTAAGACGTGTTCTTCTGGAAATCCACCGACGGCTGCGGCCAATCGCGGACCAGGCCGTCGTTGGCGCCTTGGTCGGCCTGGCTCAGCACGACGGGCAGCAGGTTCAGTCCCGTCGCGCGGGCATACTCGGCAATCGGCAGGTTCTGCACCTGCGGCACGGCGCCGCCCGCCACGGGCAAGGTCTTGGGCAGCGCGGATTGATCCTGCCCGCCAAGCGACCAAAGTTCAAACATGCGGGGCACGCGGTCGGACAGTTCGCCCGTGACCACTTGCATGCCCTCGGGTGGCGCCGGAAGCTTGGGTTCGCCCTGGCCCTGGATCACGCGGGGCAACCAACCCCGCAGCACCAGCACCGCCTGCCGGGACGAGGCATCCAGCAGCAGCGGAGTGGCCAGCCAGTAGCCCGGCCGGCCATCGTGGTTGCGGTTGTCCAGCAGTACACTGAATTGCGGCAGCCATGCGCCGCTGGCCTGGGCCACGCGCCACGGGGTCATGCTGTCGGAAGGCGTTGCCGGCGTCAGCATCAGCGGCGCTTGCTTGCGGCCCGCTTCGATAGCAGCCAGAATGGCGCGTCGCTCGTCACTGCGACGCAACTGCCATTGCCCCAGCGACACCAGAATCACCACGGCAATGCCAAGCAGAAGTAGGGCGGCTACCGTGTAGCGGGTTGAATGCGGTCGGGCCATGTATCGTTGCTAACTCTGTTTTGTCCGGAGACCACCATGCGCGTTTTCGTCGTACTGGCCTTCATCGGTATTCTGGCCAGCCTGGCATCCGCCCTGGTCTACCTGATGCGGGACAAAGGCACCACCAGCCGCACGGTCAATGCGCTGACGGTGCGCATCGGGCTGTCGGTTGCCCTGTTCCTGTTCGTGCTGTTCGCCCATCACATGGGCTGGATCGAAAGCACCGGGCTGAGATAGCCCGCGTACCCAAAGAGGCTCACCTGATCCGGCAGGAGGGGTGAGGCGCGAGGCAACCCAAACAAGAACTCAATTGCCTGGCGCGCGCAACCCATCAAGCAGCGGCCGCGCTATTGGCCGCTTCAACCACGACGCAGGCGCTGCTTGATGGGTTGCGCGCGTTAATCGACAGAACTCTTGGCCCAGAGTTCCCGCGCGCTTCACCCATCCTACGCCCAACGGCGCTTAGAACCAGTACACAAACAGGTACAGGCCCAGCCACACCACGTCCACAAAGTGCCAATACCAGGCCGCCCCCTCAAAACCGAAGTGATGGTCGGCGGTGAAATGGCCCCGCATCAGGCGGATCAGGATGACCGTCAGCATGGTGGCGCCCAGGATCACGTGAAAGCCGTGGAAGCCGGTCAGCATGTAGAACAGCGAGCCATATGCGCCCGAGTTGAACTTCAGGTTCAGCTCCGTATAGGCATGATGGTATTCGGCAGCCTGACAGGCCACGAAGATGAAGCCCAGGATGACCGTGGCGGCCAGCCAGAACATCGTCTTGCCGCGATGGTTTTCACGCAGCGCATGGTGGGCGATGGTCAGCGTGACGCCCGAGGACAGCAGCAACGCGGTGTTGATGGTGGGCAGCCAGAACGGGCCGACCGTCTGGAAATGCTCGACCACGCCGGCCGGACCAAAGTTGGGCCAGGCAGCCTTGAAATCAGGCCACAGCATCAGCCGGTGATCCATGTCACCCAGCCACGGCGTGGTGATGGTGCGCGTGTACCAGAGCGCACCGAAGAACGCCGCGAAGAACATCACTTCAGAGAAGATGAACCAGCTCATGCCCCAGCGGTAGGAACCGTCGATGCGCTTGCTGTTCATGCCGGCTTCGGATTCCTGGATGGCGTCGCCGAACCAGTAATACAGCACCACGATCAGGCCGATGAACCCCGCCAGCACGGACCACTTGGCCCAGCTGACGCCGTTGATCCAGGCCGCGGCGCCCATCCCCATGAACAGCAACGCGACTGCCGTGCGCACGGGGTGTCCCGAGTCGGCGGGCACAAAGTAGTACGGTGCCTCTTTACCTTGAACCGAGTGGCTTGCACTCATGGTTTTCTCCCTGGTACAGACTTATAGATTAAGTGATTCAAGTCAGGCTTGAAACCGCCCAACGCACAATTAATACCAGCACAGTAACGAAGATTGCCGCTGCCAGCAGCCCGGCCACGATCACGTGGATCGGGTTCAGCCGGGCACTGTCTTCCCGGTAGCCCGCGCCCTTGCGCACGCCGAAAAACCCCCACGCCACCGCCTTCATGGTTTGAAGGAAGCTCAGCTTGCGCTGAGTGGTTTCGTGCAGGTCATCGCTCATGGCCTTGGCCTAGCCGACCGCGTTGCCTGTCAGCAGCGCGGAACCGCGCACCACGGTCCAGGCAAACACGGCAATGACGAAAACCAGCAGGATCAGTCCTGCAATCTTGTTACGGCGGCGCTGCTCGGGTGTCATTCTCGTGCTACCTGGAACATGAAAGGCTTGTTCACTTCACTTCGGGCGGGGTTTCGAAGGTATGGAACGGCGCGGGCGATGGCACCGTCCATTCCAGCCCTTCGGCACCTTCCCACGGCTTCGCGGCGGCGACTTCGCCCTTGCCCATGTAGCAACGCAGGATCGCCCACAGGAAAATCAATTGCGACAGCCCGAACCAGAAGGCGCCGATGGTGGCGATCTGGTGGAACGTCGTGAACTGCGCGGCATAGTCAGCGTAGCGGCGCGGCATGCCCGCCAGGCCCAGGAAGTGCATCGGGAAGAACGTCACGTTGAACGAGATCAGCGTCGACCAGAAATGCAGCTTGCCCAGTTTTTCGCTGTACATGCGGCCGGTCCACTTGGGCACCCAGTAATAGGCGCCGGCGAACAACGCGAACAACGAACCCGCCACCAACACATAGTGGAAGTGAGCCACCACGTAGTAGGTGTCGTGGACCTGGATGTCGATCGGCGCCACGGACAGGATCAGGCCAGTGAAGCCACCCATCGTGAACACGAAGATGAAGCCGATGGAGAACAGCATCGGGGTCTCGAACGTCATCGAGCCGCGCCACATCGTGGCAACCCAGTTGAACACCTTCACCCCGGTCGGGATGGAGATGAGCATGGTGGCATACATGAAGTAGAGCTGACCCGTCACCGGCATGCCCGTCGTGAACATGTGGTGCGCCCACACGATGAACGACAGCACCGCGATGGAAGCGGTGGCGTACACCATCGAGGCGTAGCCAAACAGCTTCTTGCGGGCGAACGCGGGCACGATAGCCGACACGATGCCGAACGCCGGCAAGATCATGATGTAGACCTCGGGGTGCCCGAAGAACCAGAACACGTGCTGGTACAGGACCGGATCGCCACCGGCGGCCGCATTGAAGAAGCCCGTGCCGAAGTGACGGTCGGTCAGCACCATGGTGATGGCAGCCGCCAGCACCGGCATCACGGCCAGCAGCAGGAAGGCGGTGATCAGCCAGGTCCAGCAGAACAGCGGCATCTTCATCAACGTCAGGCCGGGCGCGCGCATGTTCAGCACGGTCACGATGATGTTGATTGCGCCCATGATCGAGGACGCGCCCATGATGTGCATGGCGAAAATGGCCAGGTCCATGCCCGGGCCCATTTGCAGGGACAACGGTGCGTACAGCGTCCAGCCCGCGGCGGTGGCGCCGCCCGGAACGAAGAACGATGCCGTCAGCATGATCGCGGCCACCGGCAGCATCCAGAAGCTGAAGTTGTTCATGCGCGCGAACGCCATGTCGGAGGCGCCGATCTGCATCGGGATCATCCAGTTCGCGAAGCCCACGAAGGCCGGCATGATGGCGCCGAACACCATGATGAGGCCGTGCATGGTGGTGAACTGGTTGAACAGTTCCGGGCGGAAGAACTGCAAGCCCGGTTCAAACAGTTCGGTACGCAGCAGCAAGGCGAGCGTGCCGCCTTCCAGCAACATGGCAAACGAGAAGATGAGATACATCGTCCCGATGTCTTTATGGTTCGTGGCAAAAAGCCAGCGACGCCAACCCGTGGGCATGGCGTGGTGGTGGTCATCGTGACCGTGGCCGTGGCCCGGCGACACGTGGTCTACAGTGACGCTGCTCATGATGGACTCCTTCCTGCTGAGTGCCGGCCCCGATCCACGGGGCCGGCAGGGTATCTCTAACTAAACGGAACCGGCTCTAGCGGTGGCGAACGTGGGTGCGCGATCAACGCGCAGCCGCGACGTCCTTCGGTAGAACCGTCGGGTCCTGCCCCTTGCCTGCATTGCTCCAGGCATGGCGCGTATAGCTGATGACCGCTGCGATCTCGACATCATTGAGCTGCCCGCCGAATGCCGCCATGGCGGTGCCGGGCTTGCCCTTCAGCACGGTGTTGATCTGGTCCGCCTTCGGGCCCAGAACAACCTTGTCTCCGTCGAGCGGTGGGAAGCTGCCCGGAATGCCCTTGCCGTTGGCCTGGTGACAGGCCACGCAATTAGCGGCGAATACTTTTTCGCCACGGGCAACCAGTTCGGCTTCCGTCCACTCTTTATTAGGATCGTCGGCGTTTGCCGCCATCTTCTTTTTCTGGTCTTCAACCCACTTATCGTAGTCGGCTTGCGCCAGGACTTCCACGACGATGGGCATGAAGGCGTGGTCTTTGCCACAGAGTTCCGCGCACTGGCCGCGATAGATGCCAGGGGTCTCCGCGCGGAACCAGGCGTCACGCAGGAAGCCGGGGATGGCATCCTGCTTGACGCCGAAGTCGGGGATCATCCACGAGTGGATGACGTCGGCCGCGGTCAGCACGACCCGGACCTTCTTATCCACCGGGACCACCATGTGGTTGTCCACTTCCATCAGATAGAACTCGCCCTTGGGCTCGCGATTCTCGATCTGCGCGCGGGGCGTGGCCAACGTGGACAGGAACTTGACGCCGGCGGCAGTGCCGTCGAGGTACTCGTAGCCCCACTTCCATTGGTAGCCGGTGACCTTGATGGTCAGGTCGGCGCTTGACGTGTCCTTCATGGCCACGACCGTCTTGGTGGCCGGCAGCGCCATCGCGATGACGATGATGAAGGGGATGACCGTCCAGGCGACTTCCACGCCCAGATGCTCATGGAAGGTCGCGGCCTTGTGTCCCCGGGACTTTCGGTGTGCCCAGATGGAGTAGAACATCACTCCGAACACACCAATGAAAATCACGATACAGATCGTGAGCAGCAGCCAGTGCAGCCACATGATGTCGCGCGAAATCGCCGTGACACCCTCATGCAGGTTCAGCTGATTGACCTTCGGGCCGCCGGGCATGTCTTGCACCTGAGCACCGGCCACGCTGCCAATCAGCATCGCACAAGCCCCCAGTATCCCTCTCCACTTCTTCATGCTTACCTCGAAACACGGCGCGAGGGCCCTTGTCGCCTAGTGGCACGAGTGTCACTTCAACAGGACTACGCGCAATTATTAGATGGCAGGGCTAAGCAGGGAAGATAGAGCGGCCCCCGCGTTCCCACTCGAAATCACAAAGAAACTGGCGGATTATAGCGGACACGCAAACAGATGTAAGACAAGCCTCTTGAATTCATGGGGCTCGCCCCCATCTGCACGCGCCTCTTGACCGCGCGCCATAAACAGGGTGGCATAAAATCACCGGCAACCTCATCACGACGTCACACGATGCCCAAGCAGTTGTCCGATTTGTATGCCGACCTGTGCGCCCGCGCGCAGGAACCCGCCCCCGATGGCGCGCACGCTTTATACATAGCGGGGCGTCGCTGCGGCTGGGCAACGCATGCGGCTTGCGACGCGCTGCGCGACGCTCCCCGTGTGACCTGCGACGACACGTCGCTGCGCATCGGCCAGGATCTGATGCCGGGCGCCGAGTTGAACGCCGTGCTGGAAAACGTCGCGGAACTGTTGCGCCGAGCCAACTGCTTGCGCGGCTGGCGCGACGAACTGCTGGACGTGATGGACGGCGACGAACCCTTGGGCGTGATCGAACGCGCCGCGGTGCGACCGCTGGGCCTGCTGACGAAGGCGGTGCATTTGAACGCCTGGACCCCGGAAGGCCGCCTGTGGGTCGCGCGGCGCGCGCTCAGCAAGTCCACGGATCCCGGAATGTGGGACACCTTGGTGGGAGGTCTGGCCAGCAGCCGTGAAGACCTGGAGCTGGCGCTGGTGCGTGAATGCGGCGAGGAAGCGGGCCTGGATGCGCCCGACCTGGCCCGGCGCACGCCGTTACGCACGATTCTGCGCATTCATCGCCGGCTGCCCGAGGGTTATCAGGTGGAAGACGTGCTGACCAGCACCTGCGTGCTGGCGGCCGATGCCCGGCCCGCGAACCGGGACGGCGAAGTCATGCAGATCGACACCGTGGAAGTCGCGACCGTCATCCGCCAAATCGCCGAGGGCGAATTCACGCTGGAGGCGGCGCTGGTGATCGTCGAAGACATCATGCAGCGCCAGGCCGCCGGCCAAATCTGAATCAGCGGGGGACGCCCCCTGGGGCATCGGTGGCCGGCTCGCCCAACATGCCCGGCGCGTCGTCGTCACGCGCGTCGGGCGTGTCGCGGCCCGCTCCCGCGGCTTCCGCCGCTTCGGCGGCCTGGGCGGGACTGGGCACGGAAGCCGGCGCCGGGGTTGGCGCGGCCGCCGCAGCCGACGCCTGCGAGAACTGCTTCCAGACCTCGATCGCGCGCAAACGTTGCTTGGCCACGGCCTGGATGCGCTCGCGCAAGTGTTCGTCGCGTGCCAACAGGGCGTGGAAATCGCGCGAAGACAGCATCAGCAGCTTGCTGTAGCCCAGCGACGTGACTTCCGGCGTGATCTGCTGTTCACCCAACAGCCCGAGTTCGCCAAAGAATTCGCCGCTACCCAGCTCGATCATGGTGTTGTCGGGCAGGTGCACGGCCACGGCGCCAGACGCCACGAAACACATTTCCTCGCCATGGCGGCCCTGGGTCAGCACGCGCTGATCGGGCAGGGACAGGCGTGGCTTGAGCAGCTTGCTGATTGCGCGCAGCGAATCGGGCGACAGCCCTTCGAACAGCGGCACGCGCTTGATCAGTTCGGCCGCGCTCATTTCGATGTCCAACGGCGGATGCGTGTCGATATGCGCCCAACGGCTCTTTAACTGGGCCATCAGGTCCGCATACACCTCGCCACTGATCAAGAATTGCTCAAGCATGTCGCGATAGCGGATGCGCTCCAGCTCGCGGGCCACACGACCCAGATAGCTTTCCTGCAACCACAGCGCATAGGACGGGTATTGCAGGTTCAGCGCCTGCATGGCGCTTTCGATTAGGTCCAGGCGGCGCTGGTGCAAGGCCACGATGCGTTGCGTCGCCGCTTCGCCCAGCAGCGGGGTGACTTGCTCGCGCGCGAAGACGATCAGCCGCTGCGCGACGGAGCGTTTGCTCATCAGGTTGGCAAAACGATGACCCAATTCGCGCGCCAGCCAGCCCTGGAAGCCAAACACGTAGTGCATGCGCAGCGCCAGGCGGAAACCGGTGGAATAGCGCACATCCGCCACGATGGCGCGTTCAAAGCCCGGCACGCCCCCCAGACGAATGGCGTCCTCCAGGCGTTCCGCCCGCGCCAGCAAGGCTTCGGCCATGCGCCAGTCCACGATCTGCGCCTTCAGGATGTCGAAGAACATTTCCTCTTCGCGCTGCGCCACGATCGCCAGGCCCACGGCAACGCGCTGCTCGTCGCTCATCTGGCTGACCTGGCCATCATGCACGCTGGTCAGGCTGGCATCGAACACGGCGCGGATGCGGTCGCGGACCTCGGTGCCGATATGTTCGGTCTTGGCCACTTCGTCAGTCTTGCCTTGCAGGTCTTCCAGCGCCACCGCCAGCGCCTGATTGCGGATGGTGCGCTCCACCGACGACAGCTGATTCAGGCCCAGCATGCGGATCAGTGGCCGCAAACTGATGCCGTTGATGAACAGGGTCAGCAGGACATAGCTGGTGGTGGCCACCGCGATGAACTGACGCGCCTCTTCGGGCACGCCCGTCTGTTCCGTCACGGCCAGCGCCAGCGCCAGCGATACGGCGCCACGCAGCCCGCCCCACAGCATCACCACCTTGTAAGGGTTGCTGACCTTGGTGCCCAGCTTGGTCAGCCCCAATAGCGGCAGCAGGCCAAACACGACGATGGCGCGCGCGATCAGCGTCGCGACGAACACCACGGCCACCAGCACCAGTTCCTGCCAATCGGCCGCGGCCATCAGCTTGGGAATCAACATGGCCGCGAACAGGAAAATCAGCGAATTGGCCCAGAACCCGAACTGCTCCCAGGCGCTGGACAGGTACTCGAAGGTGGTGGGCGACATGCGCGTGCGGCCGGTGGACCCCACGACCAGGCCGGCGATCACGGTGGCGACCACGCCTGAGACGTTCAGATAATGCTCGGAAATGAAGAAGGACAGGTAGGCCAGCGTCAGGGTCAGCGTGATCTCGGCCGTGGGAAAGCCACGCAGCCAGGCGAACAGGAAGCAGGCCAGCCGCCCCATCGCAAAGCCGGCAATGCCGCCCCCGATGAAGTGCACGATGAAGTCATTGAAGATGCCGCTGACCGTCAGCTCACCGTGGCCGCTCAGCACGGCCAGCAGCACGGAGTACAGGGCGATGGACGCCGCGTCGTTGAACAGGCTTTCGCCTTCGACCAAGGTCGTCAGGCGCTTGGGCGCACCGACCTCTCGGAAGATGCCCACCACCGCGACCGGATCGGTCGTGGCGACAATGGCGCCCAATAGCAGGCAGACCACCAGGCCGTAGGGTGAAATCGCGTCCAGCGTCACCCCGACCACCACGGTACATACCACCACGGCCACGATGGCCATCATCAGGATGGGGCCGATGTCGTCCATCAGACGGCGCACGTTCATGGACAGCGCGGTCTCGAACAGCAGCACCGGCAGGAATACCATCAGGAAGGTCTCGGACGAGATCTCGAAGCGTTCCAGCGAATCCAGGAAGTCCGCGATCCAGCTGGGCGCCCAGCCGTGCACGTGAATGAAGATACCGAGCAAACAGCCGACGATAGCCAGCAGCACCGAGTACGGCAGCTTTAAGCGGCCGGCCAGCGGTGGCATGAAGCAGACCAGTGTGAGCAAACCGGCCAGGCCGAAAACGAGAAAACCTACATCCATGGATAGCGCCGCGTCCCGATCATGAAGCTTGTGTGAAGTTTTCCAAGAATAGCGGCTTTTCTTGGAGGCTCCAGGCGGGAAACTGTAGAGAATCGTAGAGAACGCACGTTTCGTTACCCCAAGCGGGCGACGAAATGCGCGCCGCGACCTGTTTTTTGGGTAATGTGCAAACGTATCCACTTCGCAGGAGCGGCACTTGCCCCGCGCCCATTCCCTGGCTCGGCGCCACGATGCGCCCGCCATGCTTGTCCAGTTGACCGACAGCCATTTGTTCGGCGAACCCGACACCGCGATGCTGGGCGTCAATACCGACGCAAGCCTGCGCGCCGTCCTGCGCCAGATCGAGGCCGACGGCAAGCATCCCGACCTGTTGCTGGCCACGGGCGATCTCTCGCAAGACGGCGAGGCGACGTCCTATCAACGCTTTGCCCACATCCTGGGCGACGCCGCCGCGCTATCGCGTGCGCAGATCCGTTGCCTGCCGGGCAACCATGACCAGCCAAGCGTCCTGCGGCAGGAACTGCCGCAATGGTCGGCGCCGGTGACCGACGTGGGCGCCTGGCGCATCGTTGCGCTGGACACCACCGTGCCCGGCTCCAATGCCGGCCACCTGCCCGATAGCCAGCTGGACATGCTGGAGGCCGCCTTGGCGGAAGCTCCCGGCCGCCACACCCTGGTCGCGATGCATCACAACCCGATGCAGATAGACAGCCACTGGCATGACTCGATGATGATCGACAACCCGCAAGCGCTGTTCAAGCGCCTGAGCCGCTGGCCGCAGGCGCGCGTCCTGTTGTGGGGACATGTGCACCACGAATTCGACCGCCGCCGCCACAACCTGCGCATGCTGGCCACGCCATCCACCTGCTTTCAGTTCAGCATTCGCGACGGCAAGCACGTGGTCGACAACATGGCGCCCGGCTACCGCTGGATCAAGCTCTATCAGGATGGGTCAATGGCCACCGGTGTGCGCCGCGTGCAGGACGCCCTGTGGCATACGGCGCTGGCGCCGGACGACGCGCAAGCCGCATAAAAAACGGGGCACCAGATATATGCAATATATGTGGTGCCCCGCAAGCATCCGTCTCATAGGGGAGGGGAAAGAGGAGAAGCCGAGACGGATGACAAGACTGCTAACCGAAGTTCGCGGTCTACATGAAGTTAGTCGGGCCGATCCCCATTAAGTTTCTGCAAGAATGCAAAATTCCGGGTCGAATTTGTATCAATTTATTGATCGATCCTGACGTCTGTGCGTCCGCAGCATTTCCGCCCTGTCGCGGGCAAGGAAAAGGGCCACTTTCGTGGCCCTTCTTCCGTGCGGACGGATCCGGATACCGGCGATCAGGCTGCCAGGTTGCCGCGCATCTTCTTCAGGGCGGCGGCTTCGATCTGACGGATGCGTTCAGCCGATACGCCGAACTCTTGCGCCAGTTCATGCAGCGTGGAACCACCGTCGTCTTGCAGCCAACGGGCCTCGACGATGCGGCGCGAACGGGCATCCAGCGCTTCCAGCGCGCTGTTCAGGCCGGTGCTTTGCAGCTGATCGCGCGCGGCGCGTTCCAGCACGCGCGTGGGTTCCTGACGGCCGTCATCCGACAGATAGGCGATGGGCGCATAGCTGTCGTCATCGTCGTCCTGGTTTTCCAGCGACATGTCGCGGCCGGACAGGCGCACTTCCATTTCGCTCACGTCTTCACGGCGCACGTTCAGTTCGCGTGCGATGTGGTCGACCTGTTCCGGATCCAGCGTCTGGCCGTCGGGGCGCATGCTGCGCAGATTGAAGAACAGCTTGCGCTGAGCCTTGGTGGTGGCCACCTTGACCAAACGCCAGTTGCGAATGATGTATTCGTGGATTTCGGCCTTGATCCAGTGCACGGCGAACGACACCAGACGCACACCGCGTTCGGGGTCGAAACGCTTCACGGCCTTCATCAGGCCGACGTTGCCTTCCTGGATCAGGTCGGCGTGGGGCAATCCATACCCCAGATACTGGCGGGCAACCGACACCACCAGGCGCAGGTGCGACAGAATGAGTTCGCGCGCGGCGCCCAGGTCTTCCTGGTCACGCAAGCGGCGGCCCAGCTCGGTTTCACGCTCGGCGGACAGGACCGGCAGGCGGTTGACCGAGGAAATATAGGCATCGATCGTGCCAAGTGCGCCCGGATTGGCAATGGCCAACGCCAGGGCGTTGCCGGAAGCGGCCAACGAGGTACTGGGTTGTTTCATAGCGGGGGTCTCCGGAAAGCGAAGGGGTAACGACATGGATTCGATGTTAGCACTCTAGTAAAGGGAGTGCTAATTCGACTATTGCGCCGCGTCAAAGTTTCATCCGCATCAATGCGGCCCCATTTATTTCTTGCCAATTTCCTACCAACCAAGGCGCTTGAGCCCCTCTGCGGTGGCCTCGCCATCCGGGCGGATGAACAGTGCGCCCCGGGGATCCATATAGACCTGGTACTTCGCGCCATCGAACAGCGGCATATAGGCGCCGCTACCAAATTGGACATCGACGAAGGGGAACCAGTTCGGAAAACTTTTCTTGAGCGAACCCAGGTCGGGCGCAGGCCAATCGTCCAGGGCGTGGACCGAGCGCGTGGCCGACGCCTCGCGCGTCGCGTCGCTATAGCGGCCGGACAAGCGTTCCAGGCGGTACAGGGGCGGCACACCCGCCATCAGCGCAGGCAGCTTCCAGCGTACAACCCGAGCGTCGATCTGCCACTGATCGCCATACAGCACATATTGCTTGGGGCCGATGCCCGGCGCGCTGGCGGTGACCTGGTACTGGCCTTCGGCCTGTTGGCGCACCTCGACACGGGCCACGGACTCGTCAGCGGTCAGGCGGAAGAACTGCACCAATGACAGGGCCAGCAGGCCCGATACGCAGCCCAGCAACACCAGCATCAAGCCGAACAGGCGGCGCACCGGCCGCAATTGGAATAGCTTGCGGCCGCGCTCATCGCGGGGGCCGCCACGCCCCAGCAGCATCGCAAGGCCAGGCAGCAAGACGACGACGGCGCCCAGAAGTATCCAGACGAAGGGAGCAATACCGTTGATCAAGTCAGGCGTTCCTATTCAGAACACCGCGGGTCCAGGCCCGACGCGCCCTGCGCGCCGCGAGCCTGCCGCGGCAGGCTCCCCAGTATAGAAGCGCGTTTTCAGACTGCCGGTTTTCCAAGCCGTTCGACGTGAAACCGGATGTGATCCTCGATGAACGTCGAGATGAAGTAATAGCCGTGGTCATAGCCGGGCTGGCGACGCAGCGACAGCGGCTGATCGGCAACGGCGCAAGCCGCTTCAAATACGTCGGGATACAACTGCTCGGCCAGGAATTGGTCTGATTCGCCCTGGTCAATCAGGATGCCGGCCGGGAAGGGCCGCTTCAGGCCTTGCATCAACGCCGACGCATCATAGGCCGCCCATTCCTGGACGTTGTCGCCCAGATAAGCACCGAACGCCTTCTTGCCCCAAGGGCATTGGCTGGGCGCGGCAATGGGTGCGAACGCCGACACCGAACGAAACTTGCCGGGATTGCGAAGCGCCAGCACCAGCGCGCCGTGCCCCCCCATGGAGTGGCCGAAAATGCCCACTCGTGACGCATCGCCAGGCAAAGCATCGCCGGTGGCGATGGCGTGCAGTTCGTCGGCAACGTAGCTATACATGCGGTAGTGATCGCGCCAGGCCGGCGTGGTGGCGTCCACATAAAAGCCCGCGCCCGTGCCCAGATCCCAACTTTCGTCTTCGCCGGGCACATTGGCGCCCCGCGGACTGGTGTCCGGCGCGACCAGCATGACGCCCATTTCGGCGGCCAGGCGCTGGGCGCCCGCCTTGATCATGAAGGTTTCCTCGGTGCAGGTCAGACCCGCCAGGTAGAACAGCACCGGCACAGGCCCATGTTCGGCCTGCGGCGGGACATAGACCGAAAACCGCATGGGCAAGCCGATTGCAGCGGACTCATGGCGGTAGTAGCGCTGCGAACCGCCAAAGCAGCGATGCTGGGAAATGAGCTCCAGGGCCAGCGGCATGGATTTTCTCCGGTCGATAGGGGTGGAAAAAACGTCGACGGGTTAGGGTATATCCACGGTACGACGTTCCGTCGCCGAATGTTAACCTGCCCCTCATAAGGGCCGGACAGTAAAAAAATGTGATTCCGTGCCCATATTGTGATCACGGGACTTGACCAGCGCCCACCGTGGCACTATTTATATACCGTGAGCGAAGACAACCCGTTCTTCCAGATACGCAAGCCCTGACACTATGGCCCGTCTGCCCCGTCTGTACGCCCCTGGGCTGCCCCAACTGGTGCAGGCCAATTTCATTTCGCCGCTGGCCGCGCCATCGCAACCAGCGCCCGCCGATATCCTGAACCAACTCGCCACGTGGCTGGGCGAATCCGCTCAACGCCATCGCGTGTCGGTTCATGGCTGGCTGCTTGCCAATGACCGCATCCTGCTGTTGGCCACCCCGGCCGACGAAGAAGGCCTGCCCAGGCTGATGCAGACGTTGGGCCGTAACCTGGCGGCACGCCTGCGTGGCGGCCGGGTGTTCGCCGGCCGTTATCGGTCTGCCTTGCTTGAGCCGGGCGCCTGGGTGTTGCCAGCGCTGGTCTGGCTGGAAACCTACCCGGTGCGCAGCGGGGCTTCGCAGGATCCTGACTCCTGGCCTTGGTCCTCCGCTGCCAGTCACACCGGCAACACGACGGCGGCGCCTGCGCAGTGGCAATCCGATCACGCCGATTACTGGGCCTGCGGCAATACGCCGTTCGACCGGCAAGCCAATTACCGCAAGCGCCTGCAAGACGGCCTGTCGCGCGAAGAAACCCAGCGCATTGATCAAGCCGTTTCCGGCCAATGGGCGCTGGGTGGCGCAAGCTTCATTGCCAGCCTTGCCCATACCGCCAGCCGGCGCGTGGCTCCCGGCCAGCGCGGCCGTCCGCGCAAGAAGCCGGCTGCCGCCACGGCGGCAGACGCTGAATCCGGTTCCGCGGGTCCGGTGACGTCCCCGCCGACCACCACGACCTCCTGACTACCGAAACCCGCCGACATGGCGGGTTTTTTTTGGCGGGTTTTTTCGCTGTCGTGCCAGCTACCCTCGCGCGGCCGATGCTGCCGTGTGCATTTTTCGCCACACGCGCGATTGATTTCGCGCAGCAAAACACCCCATTTAATTAGGGACACATAAAGCCAAAACTGGGGATTCCACCAGCGATTGCCGCTGGGTCTCCACCCGCCCTGCGCGGCAAGCCAATGATGACGCGGCCATTGTTATGTCCCCATATTTATGCCCTATGATGGAGCATAGATATAATTAGGGTCATACCCTATTTGTTCCTGTTGCACCCTACTTGCAGCGGGGGTATTGTCCGTCTCCTGCACTGCAACATTACGACGCAGGCCCACTGCGGAGCGCGCCATGCCCCAAATTACCCCGATCGAATCCTGTCCCTCCCCCAAGGCGACCCCCATCGATGCCAGCCGCATCGGTCTGCCTTCGGCCCAGGGCCTGTACCACCCCAAGAATGAGCATGACGCCTGCGGCGTTGGTTTCGTTGCGCATATCAAGGGCAAGAAAAGCCACGCGATCATTCAGCAAGGCCTGAAGATCCTGGAAAACCTGGACCACCGCGGCGCGGTCGGCGCAGACAAACTGATGGGCGACGGCGCCGGCATCCTGATCCAGATCCCGGATACGCTCTACCGCGACGAACTGAGCCAGCAAGGCATCGTCCTGCCGCCTCCCGGCGAGTACGGCGTGGCCATGGTCTTCCTGCCCAAGGAAACCGCCTCGCGCCTGGCCTGTGAGCAAGAGCTGGAACGTTCCGTGCGTGCCGAAGGCCAGGTCGTCCTGGGCTGGCGCAATGTGCCGGTGGACGTCGACATGCCCATGTCGCCCACCGTGCGCGATTGCGAACCCGTGATCCGCCAACTGTTCATCGGCCGCGGCGCCGACGTGATGGTGCCGGATGCGCTGGAACGCAAGCTGTACGTGATCCGCAAGACCGCCAGCCACGCCATCCAGAACATGCATCTGGCCCACGGCAAGGAATACTTCGTGCCGTCGGCGTCGGTGCGCACCGTGGTCTACAAGGGCCTGTTGCTGGCCGACCAGGTGGGCCGCTACTACCGCGACCTGGCCGACACCCGCACGGTGTCCGCCCTGGCGCTGGTGCACCAGCGCTTCTCGACCAACACCTTCCCCGCCTGGCCGCTGGCCCACCCGTACCGCATGATCGCCCACAACGGCGAAATCAACACGGTCAAGGGCAACTTCAACTGGCTGCGCGCCCGCGAAGGCATGATGCAGTCGGCCGTGCTGGGCGACGATCTGAAGAAGCTGTACCCCATCGTCTACGAAGGCCAATCGGACACCGCGACGTTCGACAACTGCCTGGAACTGCTGGTGAACTCGGGCTATTCGCTCGCGCACGCCATGATGATGATGATCCCGGAAGCCTGGGAACAGCACACGCAGATGGACGAGTCCCGCCGCGCTTTCTACGAATATCACGCCGCCATGATGGAGCCGTGGGACGGCCCCGCCGCCGTCGCCTTCACCGATGGCCGCCAGATCGGCGCCACGCTGGACCGCAACGGCCTGCGCCCCGCCCGCTACCTGGTGACCGATGACGACATGGTCATCCTGGCCTCGGAAGCCGGCACGCTGTCGATCCCCGAAAACCGCATCGTCAAGAAGTGGCGCCTGCAACCGGGCAAGATGTTCCTGATCGACCTGGAACAGGGCCGCATCATCGACGACGCCGAAATCAAGCTGCAACTGGCCAACAGCCGTCCGTACCGCCAGTGGATCGAACGCTTGCAGATCAAGCTGGAATCGTTGCCGGCGCCGCGCCAGGTGGCCGTCGCCACGCAGTCGTCGGTGTCCCTGCTGGACCGCCAGCAAGCCTTCGGCTGGACCCAGGAAGACTACAAGTTCATCCTGGAACCCATGGCCTCGACCGGCGAGGAAGTCATCGGCTCGATGGGCAATGACGCCCCGCTGGCCGTGCTGTCGGATCGCTCCAAGCCGTTCTACAACTATTTCCGCCAGTTGTTCGCGCAGGTCACGAACCCGCCCATCGACCCCATCCGCGAACAGCTGGTGATGTCGCTGGTGTCGTTCATCGGCCCCAAGCCCAACCTGCTGGACATCAACAACGTCAACCCGCCGCTGCGCCTGGAAGTGTCGCAGCCGGTGCTGGACTTCGCCGCCATGGCGCAGATCCGCGACATTGAACAGGTCACGGGCAAGAAATTCCGCAGTTTTGAACTGGACATCACGTATCCCGCCGCCTGGGGCCCCGAGGGCATTGAAGCCCGCGTGGCCGCGTTGTGCGCGCGCGCCGTCGATGCCGTGCAAAGCGGCTACAACATCCTGATCGTGTCGGATCGCCTGGTCGATAGCGAGCGCGTGGCCATCCCCGCGCTGCTGGCGACGTCAGCCGTCCACCAGCACCTGATCCGCGCCGGCCTGCGCACCAACACCGGCCTGGTCGTGGAAACCGGTTCGGCGCGCGAAGTGCACCATTTCGCGCTGCTGGGCGGTTACGGCGCCGAAGCCATTCACCCCTACCTGGCGCTGGAGTCGCTGGGCAAGCTGAATGACCCCGAAAAGGCCGTGAAGAACTTCATCAAGGCGATCGGCAAGGGCTTGAACAAGGTCATGTCCAAGATGGGCATCTCGACCTACATGTCCTACACCGGCGCCCAGATCTTCGAGGCCGTGGGCCTGCAAAGCACCCTGGTGAACAAGTACTTCACCGGCACCTCGTCCAACATCGAAGGCATCGGCATCTTCCAGGTGGCCGAGGAAGCGCTGCGCCAGCATCGCGCAGCATTCAGCACCGATCCGGTGCTGGCCAATGATCTGGACGCCGGCGGCGAATACGCCTACCGCGTGCGCGGCGAAGAGCACATGTGGACGCCGGATTCCATCGCCAAGTTGCAGCACGCCTCGCGCGCCAACAACTACCGCACGTACAAGGAATACGCGCAGATCATCAACGACCAGAGCCGTCGCCACATGACCCTGCGCGGCCTGTTCGAGTTCCGCTTCGACCCGTCGCGCGCGATTCCGCTGGATGACGTCGAATCGGCCAAGGACATCGTGAAGCGCTTTGCCACCGGCGCCATGTCGCTGGGTTCGATCTCGACCGAGGCGCACTCCGTGCTGGCCGTGGCCATGAACCGCATCGGCGGCAAGTCGAACACCGGCGAAGGCGGCGAAGACGAACTGCGCTACCGCGCCGAAATGCGCGAAGGCAAGAGCACCATCAAGGACGGCGACACGCTGGCCTCGCTGTTGGGTTCCGACCGCATCGAAGCCGACGTCTTGCTGAAGAAGGGCGATTCGCTGCGTTCGAAGATCAAGCAAGTGGCATCGGGCCGTTTCGGCGTGACCGCCGAATACCTGTCGTCGGCCGACCAGATCCAGATCAAGATGGCCCAGGGCGCCAAGCCCGGCGAAGGCGGCCAGTTGCCCGGCCACAAGGTGTCGGAATACATCGCCAAGCTGCGTTATTCGGTGCCGGGCGTCGGCCTGATCTCGCCGCCGCCTCACCATGACATCTACTCCATCGAAGACTTGGCCCAGCTGATCCACGATCTGAAGAACGTGAATCCCAAGGCCTCGGTATCGGTGAAGCTGGTGTCCGAAGTGGGTGTGGGCACGGTGGCCGCCGGCGTTGCCAAGGCCAAGGCCGACCACGTCGTGATCGCCGGCCATGACGGCGGCACGGGCGCATCCCCGGTGTCTTCCATCAAGCACGTGGGCACGCCCTGGGAACTGGGCCTGGCCGAAACGCAGCAGACGCTGGTGCTGAACCGCCTGCGCAGCCGCATCCGCGTGCAAGCAGACGGCCAGATGAAGACCGGCCGCGACGTCGTCATCGGCGCGCTGCTGGGCGCAGACGAATTCGGCTTCGCGACGGCGCCGCTGGTCGTGGAAGGCTGCATCATGATGCGCAAGTGCCACCTGAACACCTGCCCGGTGGGCGTGGCCACGCAAGACCCGGTCCTGCGCCAGAAATTCCAGGGCAAGCCCGAACATGTCGTGAACTTCTTCTTCTTCATCGCCGAGGAAGTCCGCGAAATCATGGCCCAACTGGGCATCCGCAAGTTCGACGACCTGATCGGCCGCGCCGATCTGCTGGACATGCGTTCGGGCGTTGAACACTGGAAGGCTCAGGGCCTGAACTTTGCCCGCGTGTTCCACCAAACGCAGTCGGACGCCGATGTGCGCCAGACCGAAGAACAAGACCACGGCCTGGCCGGCGCGCTGGATCATCAATTGATCGACCGCAGCAAGCCCGCGCTGGAACGTGGCGAAAAGGTGTCCTTCATCGTGCCGGTGCGCAACCGCAACCGCACGATCGGCGCCATGCTGTCGGGCGCCGTGGCCTCGCGCTACGGCCACGATGGCCTGCCGGACGACACCATCCACATTCAGTGCAACGGCACCGCCGGCCAAAGCTTCGGCGCATTCCTGGCGCACGGCATCACGATGGACCTGGTGGGCGAAGGCAACGACTACGTTGGCAAGGGCCTGTCGGGCGGCCGCATCATCGTGCGCTCGCCCAATGACTTCCGCGGCTTCGGCCCCGACCACATCATCGCCGGCAACACCGTGCTGTACGGCGCGCTGGCAGGCGAGGCGTTCTTCAACGGCGTGGCCGGCGAACGTTTCGCGGTGCGCAACTCCGGCGCCGCGACGGTGGTGGAAGGCACGGGCGACCACGGTTGCGAATACATGACGGGCGGCACGGTCGTGGTGCTGGGCGCCACGGGCCGCAACTTCGCGGCCGGCATGTCCGGCGGCGTGGCGTATGTGTGGGATCCGGAGCGCACGTTGAAGCACCGCGTCAACCTGTCCATGGTGGAACTGGAAGGCGTGGCGCCGCATGCGGAACAGCAGGCGCTGAACAATATCGACATCTGGCACAGCGCGCAGCGCGGTGGCGAACGCGAGACGGATGAAACCATCCTGCGCCGCCTGGTGGAAGACCACTTCCGCTACACCGGCAGCTACCGCGCCCGCGAGATCCTGGGCGACTGGGAAGCCTCGCGCGGCAAGTTCGTAAAGGTCATGCCGACGGACTACCGTCGCGCATTGGGTGAAATGTGGCGTGCGGCCAACCAGCAACAACTGGCTGCGTGAGGGATACCATGGGAAAGATTACCGGCTTTATGGAATTTCAGCGTCTGCAGGAGGCCTCCGAGGCCCCGCAGAAGCGGCTGAAGAACTGGCGCGAATTCGTGCTGCACCTGACCGATGACCAGGCCAAGCAGCAAGCCGCGCGCTGCATGGACTGCGGCATTCCGTTCTGCAACAACGGCTGCCCGGTCAACAACATCATCCCGGACTGGAATGACCTGGTGTACAAGCAGGACTGGCGCCGTGCGCTGGACGTGCTGCACTCCACCAACAACTTCCCGGAGTTCACCGGCCGCATCTGCCCGGCGCCGTGTGAAGCGGCCTGTACCTTGAACATCAACAGCGACGCTGTCGGCATCAAGTCCATCGAGCACGCGATCATCGACAAGGGTTGGGCCGAAGGCTGGGTCGCGCCGCTGGTGCCGGCCAAGAAGACGGGCAAGAAGGTCGCCGTGGTGGGCTCGGGCCCTGCCGGCATGGCATGCGCGCAGCAACTGGCGCGCGCGGGCCACTCGGTGACGCTGTTTGAAAAGAGCGACCGCATCGGCGGCCTGCTGCGTTACGGCATTCCCGACTTCAAGCTGGAAAAGCATCAGATCGACCGCCGCATCTCGCAGATGGAAGCCGAAGGCGTGGAATTCGCGCCTTCGACCTACATCGGCAACCCGAGCGACCCCGTGGCCGACGGCCTGACCGTGCGCACGCCGGATTCGCTGAAGGCGGAATTCGACGCGATCGTCATGACCGGCGGTTCGGAGACCCCGCGCGACCTGCCGGTTCCCGGCCGCGAACTGTCGGGCGTGTACTACGCCATGGACTTCCTGCGCCAGCAGAACAAGGCCGTCGCGGGCGACCGCCTGACCGACCAGACGCTGGCCAAGGGCAAGCACGTCGTCGTGATCGGCGGCGGCGACACCGGTTCCGATTGCGTGGGCACCAGCAACCGCCACGGCGCGGCCTCTGTCACGCAGTTTGAACTGATGCCCCAACCGCCCGAGTCCGAAAACAAGACCATGACGTGGCCGTACTGGCCGTTGAAGATGCGCACGTCGTCCTCGCACGAAGAGGGCTGCGATCGCGACTGGTCCGTGACCACCAAGCTGCTCAAGGGCAGCAATGGCCGCGTCGAAAAGCTGGTGGGCGCCCGCGTCGAATGGTTCAAGGACGAAGCCACCGGCCAGATGAAGATGCGCGAAGCCGAAGGCTCGGAATTCGAGATCAAGGCTGACCTCGTGCTGCTGGCAATGGGTTTCGTGTCGCCGGTGCAGACCGTGCTGGATGCCTTCGGCGTGGACCGTGACGCGCGTGGCAACGTGCGCGCCAACACGGATGACTACCGCACCAACGTGGAAAAGGTGTTTGCCGCGGGCGACATGCGCCGGGGCCAATCGCTGGTGGTCTGGGCCATCCGCGAAGGCCGCCAATGCGCGCGTTCGGTGGACGCCTACTTGATGGGCTCGAGCGAACTGCCGCGCTGATCCTTCAACCCGGCAACGCCTTCATTCGCCGCCTTCGCGCCCATTGCGCCAAGGCGGCGAATGCCTTTCAGGCAGGCGACATCATCAAGTCCGTAAGATGCGCCATCGTCCCGCCCCCCCATTCGCCATGTCTCCCGACGCGCCTATCGCTCCGCCCACGCTGCCGCAGATCTTCCTGGCATTCACCAAAGTCGGCCTGACGAGTTTCGGCGGAGGACTCAGCGGCTGGATGATGCGTGAGTTCGTGCAACAACGGCGCTGGATGTCGGAATCCGATTTTCTGTCCGGGCTCGCTCTGGCGCAGTCCTTTCCCGGCGTGAACGTGGTGAACCTGGCCATCTGGATCGGCTTTCGCTTGCGCGGCGGGCCGGGGGCCTTGCTGGGCGGCCTGGGCATCACCGTGCCGCCGATGTTGGTGGCGATTGCACTGGCGGCGCTGTTCGCCAGCATGGCGCAGTCGCACGGCCTGCACGTGGCGATGGCCGGCGTCGCGGCCGCTGCGGTGGGCGTATCGCTGCAAACGGGTTTGCGCGCGGCACGGCGCGCATTGATCGGGCGGATACCGGCAGCGATCATGGTCTGCACCTTCATCGCGATCTTCCTGCTGCGCCTGCCGCTGCTGTGGGTCGTGGGCGTGATGGCGCCGATGTCGATCTTCATTGCCTACACCCGCATCCGCCGGCAGGAGCCGCGCAAATGAACCTGGCGACGCTGCACGACCTGTTCGCGGTGTTCACCCCGCTGTCGTTCCTGACCGTGGGCGGCGGCCAGAGCATCCTGCCGGATATCCACCGCCAGGCGGTGGATAGCTACGGCTGGATCAACGACGCGCAATTCCTGGACTACTTCGCGCTATCGCGCATCACGCCCGGGCCGGCCTCGCTGCTGGTGACCTTGATTGGCTGGCATGTCGGAGGCTGGGCCGGCGCAATCGTCGCGTCGGTCGCGATCTTCCTGCCATGTTCCCTGCTGATTTATGCGCTAGCGCGCGTGTGGGCGCGATACCGCCACACCGCCGGCATCCGCGCGATCGAAGCGGGCCTGGTGCCGGTGGCCGCCGGCATGATCCTGGCGTCGTCGTGCACCATTCTGCGCGCAGCGGAAGGCGGTGCCTGGGCCTGGGCCGTGGCGGCGTTGTCCACCGCGGCGTTGGTCTACACGCGCGTCAGCCCCTTCATCATGCTGGGCTTGGGCGCCGCCGTGTTTCTGGTGGCGCTGACGTAGGATTTGCCTGATTTCTGTTGCCCGACCGCCACGGGACAGACTCAATCTTTCACGGTTTGACACATATCAATCTGGCCTGGTGCCGGGTCTGAGAACCTGTGGTCTCACCCTCATGGAAAGATCGGAGAAAAAAATGTTTTCGCTGAACGGGCGTATTCGCGCCACTGCCATCGCCGGCCTGATCGCCGCCGGCGCATTCGCCGCTCCCGCGCATGCCCACGAAGCGGGCGACGTGCTGTTCAGGGTTGGCGTGACGCAGGTCCGCCCGTCGTCGAATAACGGCACGGTGCTCGATGGCAGCGTCAAGCTGGACGCAAACAACAACGTGCGCCCGAGCTTCACGCTGGGCTACATGGTGACGCGCAATATCGGCATCGAGCTGCTGGGCGCCTGGCCCTTCCAGCACGATGTCAGCGGCAGCGGCCTGGGCAAGATCGGCTCCAGCAAGCAATTGCCGCCGACGCTCAGCCTGCAATGGCACATCCTGCCCGACAGCATGATCCAGCCTTACATCGGCGTCGGCCTCAACTACACGCACTTCTTCGACACCAAGGCGGAAGGCCCGCTGAAGGGTTCGAATCTGAAGATGGGCGATTCCTGGGGCGTGGCCGCGCAATTGGGCGCGGACTTCAAGATCAATGAACGCTGGTTCATGAACGCCGACATTCGCTACATCGACATCAAGTCGAAGGTGAAGCTGGACGGCCAGCACATCGGCACCGCGCGCATCGATCCGTGGGTGGCGACTCTGGGCGTCGGCTACCGCTTTTAAGCACAAGGTCTAGCGCAGTACTTCACGGGTTGCGCGCGGGTCCACCGCGCGCAACCCGTTTTTGATCAAGCATCCGGGGCTTGCAGTTGGTGGCGCAAGGCCTGCAACGCAGGCGTATCGTCATCCGCGCGCCAGACCAGTTGGGTCTGGGCGCGTCCATACGGGCCAGACAGGGCGCTGACGCAGACCGAATGCTCCGCCCCCAAGACGGCCAGCACGGAACGCGGCACGATGGCCACGCCCGCGCCCGCCGCCACGCACGCCACGATGGCGTGATACGACGCGAACTCCATCACCCTGCCTGGCGCCAAGCCTTCATGGTTCAGCCACGACTCCAGGATGCGCCGGTATGAACAGCCTGCGGCAAATGCGATGACCGTGCGCCCGCCCAGATCCCGGGCGCTGGCGATTTCGCCCCACGCCAATGGCGAAATCAGCGCCAGAGCTTCCTGGAAGGCATCCATGGCCGCCAGGCCGTCCGCCGGGAAGGGCTGGGCCACGAACGCGGCTTCGATCTCGTAGTTGCGCACCTTGGCGGCCAACGCACCCGAGGTGCCGGTGACCAGTTCGATCCCCACCTGCGGCCACGCCGCGTGATAGGCCGCCAGGATCGGCGGCAGGCGCGCAGCCGCCGTGCTTTCCATGGTGCCGATGCGCAGCACGCCTTGCGGCGCTCCGTCGCGCACCGCGGCCTGCGCCTCGTCCGACAGACGCAGCAGGCGGTCGGCGTAGGACAGCAGCACGCGCCCTTGGTCCGACAGCACCAGCCGACGGTTCTGCCGCCGGAAGAGCGGCGCGTCCAGCGAGGCCTCCAGCTGCTTCAGACGGGTCGACACATTGGACTGCACCCGGTTCAGGTGCAGCGCCGCGCGCGCCACACCGCCCTGGTCGGCCACCGCTTTGAAAATCTGCAACGCATCGAGATCCAAGTTTCTCATTTCAAGAACCTATGTTCTTATTAATTCACTTTTAAAGATATTAGTACAGCCGTAGAGTAGGCGCATGTCAACGCCTGCTTACCCTTCTTTTCCCGATACCCGCAGCGCGGCCCGCCTGGCCTGGCCGGCCGCGCTGGCCTTGGCCGCCGCCATGGGCATCGGCCGCTTCGCCTTCACCCCGGTCTGGCCGCTGATGGCTCAAGAGGGCGGGCTGTCGCTGGCCCAGGGCGGCTGGCTGGCCTCGGCCAACTACGCCGGTTACTTGCTGGGCGCGTTGGCGGCGGTGGCGTGGCCCGTGCGCCGGCTACGCAGCCAATTGGGAATAAGCCTGCTGGCCGTCACGCTGCTGACCCTGGCCATGCCGCTGTTCCATGACGTCGCGGCCTGGTGCGTGCTGCGGCTGGCGGCGGGTTATGCCAGCGCCAGCGCCTTCATCTGCGTGGCGGCCTGGCGACCCGTGCCCGCCGGTGACCCGCGCGAAGCCGCCGCATCGGGGCTGACCTACGCCGGCGTGGGTGCCGGCATCGCGTTGACCGGGCTGGCCTGTCTGACACTGATGGCCTGGGATATCCATGCCGATGGCATGTGGCTGGCCCTGGGCGGCTTGACGCTGGTCCTGTCCGCCGTCGCCTGGCCGGCGATGCGCCAGCCTGCCGCCCCGGCCGCTTTCTCCACGCATGCCGCCCATTCCCCGGCTACCGCGTCCCCTGCCAAGCTGCCGCGCGCGATGGGCCCGCTGGCGCTGCACTATGGCGTGTTTGGCGTGGGCTACATCATCCCGGCCACCTTTCTGCCCGCGATGGCCAAAGAGGTGATCCCCAACCCGGCGATCTTCGGCTGGGCCTGGCCGCTATTCGGGCTGGCCGCGGCCGCCTCCTGCCTGCTGGTTCCCCGGCTGGCCCGTGGACGCGATGACAAGCGCGTCTGGCAGGGCGCCCAGGCGCTGATGGCGCTTGGCATGTTGGCCGTGGCCTTGTGGCACCACATCGCTGCCGTGATCGTGGCCGCGCTGCTGGTGGGCGGCACCTTCATGGTAATCACGCAAGCCGGCATGCTGACCGCTCGACGCGCCGCTGGCGCCGCCGCGCCGCGTGCCGCCGCCATCATGACGGCGGCCTTCGCGGCCGGGCAGATCCTGGGCCCGCTGCTGGCGTCATGGGCTTCGCACTGGGGCGCGGGCCTGCCACAGGTGCTGGGCGCGGGGGCCGCGCTGCTGGCGGTGTCCGCCTGGCGCTTGGGAAAAATCACGACAGAAGACAAAGGCGCTGGGCATAATGCGATCGGCCCGCAGGGCTGTACACATTAGAGAAAAAAGACGAGGAGTCACCAGCATGAAACCGTTGCGCCCCCTGATCGCCGCATTGGCGGCCGTTGCCGCTTTCAGCGGCGCCGCCCAGGCCCAAACCGCCGACTGGCCCGCCAAACCCATCACCATGATCGTCCCCTACGCCCCGGGCGGCTTTGCCGACACGCGCGTGCGGCTCTTGGCGCGCAAGCTGGGCGAATCGCTGGGCCAGCCGATCGTGGTCGAGAACAAGGCGGGCGCGGGCGGCGTGGTCGGCACCAACCTGATCGCCAAGGCGGCGCCGGACGGCTACACCATCGGCACGGGCAATCTGGCCCCGATGGCGGTGAACCCGTCGCTGATGAAGGAAATGCCGTACAACCCGCAAAAGGATCTGGCGCCCATCATCCTGATCGAAAACAGCCCGCTGGTGCTGAGCGTGAACAACGAAATGCCGGTCAAGACGCTGGCAGACCTGATCGCGCTGGCCAAGAAGCAGCCCGGCAAGCTGTCCTTCGGTTCGTCGGGCGTCGGCGGCGCGCATCACCTGTCGGGTGAAATGTTCCGGGAACAAGCCAAGATCGACATCGTGCACGTGCCCTACAAGGGCGGCAGCCTGGCCGCGACAGACCTGATGGGCGGCCATATCTCGATGATGTTCGAAATGGGCTATTCCGCGCTGCCCGCTATCCAGGGCGCCAAGATCCACCCCATTGCCGTGACCTCTGCCAAGCGTTTGGCCGTGTTGCCCGATGTGCCCACGATGGCTGAATCCGGCCTGCCGGGCTTCGAGTCCTACAACTGGCAGGGCATTGTTGCGCCCGCCGGCACGCCCGCGCCGATCATCGCCCGCCTGAACGCCGAATTCAATCGCATCCTGAAGGAACCGGATGTGCAAAAGGCGATCGCCGACACCGGCAGCCAGGCCGGCGGCGGCACGCCCGAGGAATTCGCGGCTTTCATCAAGAGCGAAACCGAAAAGTGGGCCCACGTCATCAAGGCTGGAAACATCCAGCTCCAATAACCCGAAGGAGTCTTCCCATGGCCATCCGTCTGCTTGACCTTCTGAAACTGGACCATCCCATCATCCAGGCGCCCATGGCGGGCGGCGCCACGACGGTGGAGCTGGTGTCCGAGGCGTCGAAAGCGGGTGTCCTGGGATCGCTCGGGGCGGCCTACATGAGCCCCGAGCAAATCGAAACGGCAGTCAAGGACATCCGCGCCCGCACGCCCCGGCCGTTCGCCATCAATCTCTTCGCGTCCGTGCCAGACCTGCCCATGCAGGGCGATACCGGCCGCATGCTGGCCCTGATGGGTCGCTACCACGAGCAATTGGGCCTGCCGGCCCCCTCCGCGCCCGGCCCGCAGGCCGATCCGCTGCCAGGACAGATCGATGCCATCCTGCGGCTGCGCCCGGCGGTCTTCAGCTTCACGTTCGGCCGCATCCCGGCCGACGTGCTGGCGCGTTGCCGCGAACTGGGCATCCTGACCGTCGGCACGGCCACCACCGTGCGCGAAGCGGTTGCGCTGGAACAGGACGGCGTGGATGCCGTGGTGGCCCAGGGCGCCGAAGCGGGCGGACATCGTGGCACGTTCCTGGATGATTTCGAGCAATCCTTGATCGGCACCATGGCCCTGGTGCCACAGGTGGCGGACGCGGTTTCCGTGCCAGTCATCGCCTCCGGCGGCATCATGGACGGCCGTGGCATCGCCGCCGCCCTGGCCCTGGGCGCTGACGTCGCACAAATGGGGACAGCTTTCCTGACGACGGATGAATCCGGTATCAGCGACGCCTACAAGGCCGTGTTGCCCGCATCGCGCTCAGAACAATCCCGCGTGACGCGCGCCTTTTCGGGCCGGCCGGCCCGCGGCATCTCCAATGCCTTCATGCGGGACGCCGACGCCATTGCCGCCGACATCCTGCCGTATCCGTTGCAGAATGCGCTGACGCGCCCCATGCGCACGGCGGGCGGCAAGGCTGGCAATATCAACGTGCTGTCCCTGTGGGCGGGCCAGGCCGCGCCGCTGGCGCGACGTGAAAGCACGGCTGACCTGGTCCAGCGGCTGGCCCAGGAAACACGGGCCGCGCAAGCGCGCCGCTGACCCTTCCCGCGGTCAGACGGTTCCAGCCTCGGCGCCGGGTGCCGCCACGGTCGCCGTAGCGGCCGATTGTCCCTGATACCGAAAACACTGTTCCATGGGTGACCTATCGCATTGTGATTACAAAGCGTCGGGCTACAATGGCGCCTCGCCGCTGGGGGTCAGAGTCCGTCTTGGTCCCCCGCCCCTGAGATGAACAGGCGCTTCCCGAAGCAGCCTGTCTTGCGCGCACCGCCCCGGTTAGCCGTCCTGCGTGTCGTCAAGGCAGCAGGGCAAGCTCCGCCACCGAAACACCCATTTCGTTGCCCATGCCCGCTCAAACAAGCAGCACCCCGGAATTCGCCCTGCGCCTGGACGGTGTGGCGCTAGGCTACGGTGATTTCACCGTCTTGCGCGATATCTCCATGGACGTGCGCGCGGGCCAAGTGGTCGCCATCATGGGCGGCTCGGGTTCGGGCAAGACCACGCTGTTGCGGGCGGCCACCGGCCAGCTCGTCGCGCAGCAGGGCAAAGTGCTGGCGTTCGGCCAGGACATCGCACGCACCACCCCCGCTGAACTCCAGGCCCTGCGCAAGCGGATGGGCGTGTTGTTCCAGCAAGGCGCGCTCTTCACCGACCTGAACGTGTTTGAAAATGTGGCGTTCCCGCTGCGCGAACACACCAAGCTGTCCGAATCCGACGTCACCGACCGCGTGCTGGACAAACTGGATGCCGTTGGCCTGCGCGCCGCCGCCCACCTGAAAGTGGCCGAGATTTCCGGCGGCATGGCACGGCGCGTCGCCCTGGCCCGCGCCGTGGTGCTGGAACCCGAACTGATCCTGTACGACGAGCCCTTCGCCGGACTGGACCCGATCTCGCTGGGCATCACCGCCCGTCTGATCCGCAGCTTGGCCGACCGCCTGGGTTGCGCGTCGGTCCTGATCACCCACGACGTCCAGGAATCCTTTTCCATCGCCGATCAGGTGTATCTGGTGGGACAAGGCAAACTGGCGGCCGCGGGCACCCCCGACATGCTGTCGGCGTCCGAAGACCCCTATGTCCAGCAATTCCTGAAAGGCGAACCCGACGGCCCGGTCGCGTTCCAGTATCCCGAAACGCCCGCTTTCCAAAAGTGGCTTTCAGCACAGAAGGGGCGCAAAGCATGAGCGGATCCAACAATCCCGTGAGCGCCCTGGGCGGATGGGTGCGCGGCCTGGTTTCCGGAATCGGCTACTTCACGCGGTTCTTCGCCGGCATGCTGGCGCGCAGCGGCATCGTGTTCTCGCGTCCGCGCCTGGTGTCGCAACAAGTCCATTTCATCGGCAATTATTCACTTCTGATCATTGCCGTGTCCGGCATGTTCGTGGGCTTCGTGCTGGGCCTGCAAGGCTATTACACGCTGAACCGCTATGGCTCGGAAGAAGCGCTGGGCCTGTTGGTGGCCCTGTCGCTGGTGCGCGAATTGGGCCCCGTCGTGACGGCGCTGCTGTTCGCGGGCCGTGCGGGCACCTCGCTGACCGCTGAAATCGGCCTGATGAAAGCAGGCGAACAACTGTCGGCGATGGAAGTCATGGCCGTCGACCCGATCCGCCGCGTGCTGGTGCCGCGCCTGTGGGGCGGCATCATCGCCATGCCCATCCTGGCGGCCGTGTTCTCCATGGTGGGCATCCTGGGCGGCTGGGTCGTTGGCGTCGTGATGATCGGCGTGGACGCCGGTGCGTTCTGGTCGCAAATGCAGAGCGGCGTGGATGTCTGGAAAGATGTGGCCAACGGCGTCATCAAGAGCGTGGTGTTCGGTATCACCGTGACGCTGGTTGCGCTCTATGAAGGCTGGCAGGCAAGACCCACCCCTGAAGGCGTTGCGCGCGCCACGACGCGCACCGTGGTGGTGGGCTCGCTGGCGGTACTTGGGCTGGACTTCCTGCTCACCGCATTGATGTTTGGAAATTAAACGGATCGATCATGTCACGCGAAAAAACCGACTTCTGGGTAGGCCTGTTCGTATTGCTGGGCGCGGCTGCGCTGGTGTTCCTGGCGTTGCGCGCCGGCAACCTCAGCACGTTTTCGTTCGCGCCAACCTATACCTTATCGGCCAACTTCGATAACGTAGGCGGCCTGAAGCCGCGCGCGGCGGTGAAAAGCGCCGGCGTCGTGGTGGGCCGTGTCTCCAGCATCACCTTTGACGACAAGACTTTTCAGGCCGTCGTCTCGGTGAATCTGGAAAAGAACTTCCAGTTCCCCAAGGACTCCTCGGCCTCGATCCTCACGTCCGGCTTGCTCGGTGAGCAGTATCTGGGCCTGACGGCGGGCAGCGAAGAAGAGAACTTTACCGACGGCGGAAAAATCCGCTATACACAAAGCGCGGTTGTGCTTGAGCAGTTGATCAGCCAGTTCCTGTACGGCTCCGCTGAGAAGCAAGGCGCGGCCTCCGAACCCGAGCCGGCCGCGAAAGCGCCAAATTAAAGACGACGCGAAAGACGCCGTAACAGGCTGCGCGTTGTCATCGCAATATCATAAGAATTGTTGATAGGGATGTCCTGATCATGAACAAGAACGCACTTTCCCGCATTGCCACCATCGCGGCGGCGGGTGCACTGATGGCCGGCTGCGCCGCGCCGCAGAACCCCGATCCGCGCGACCCGTGGGAAGGTTTCAACCGGGGCGTCTACAAGTTCAACGACACGGTCGACCGCGCGGTCTTCAAGCCGGTTGCCCAGGCCTACACCTTTGTCACGCCGCAGCCCGTGCGTAGCTGCGTGCACAACATCTTCAGCAACGTCAGCGACCTCTGGTCCGGCGCCAACAGCTTCCTGCAAGGGCGCGGCCACGACTTCGTGAACACGCTGGGCCGCTTCCTGTTCAACACGACGATGGGCGTGGGCGGCTGTTTCGACGTTGCCTCGGCCAACGGCGCGCGCAAGATCCCGAACGACTTCGGCACGACGCTGGGCGTGTGGGGCTTCAGCCAGGGTCCGTACCTGGTGCTGCCGTTCTTCGGTTCGTCCAGCGTGCGCGACGGCGTGGGCCTGGCGGGCGACTTCGCGGGCACGACCTACGGCTACATGGGTATCGACTCCATCGACAACGTGCGCCTGCGTAACTCGCTGTGGGGCTTGCGCGTGGTCGACACCCGCGCCAGCTTGCTGAGCGCCACCGACACGATCGATCGCGTTGCGCTGGATCCGTACAGTTTCATCCGCGACGCCTATCTGCAACGCCGCAACGCCATGGTCCTGGGCCAGCGCGTGAACGACGAAGACGCGCTGCCCAACTACGAAGACGACGAAGGCGATGCCCCTGCCGCCGCCAAGGGCGCCCCAGTGCCCGCGCCGGCCACCAAGTAAGCTGTCGTCTGCGTTCATCAGTACAGTAAGGAGTTTTAATGCGATTCGCTTTTGTTTCCCTGTTGCAACGTCTGACGTTTGCGGGCCTTCTTGGCCTGGCCGCCGCTGGCGCCGTGCAGGCCAAGCCCAACCCCAATGGTCCCCCCGACCAATTCGTCCTTGCCACGGCCAATGAAGCGCTTGACGTGCTCAAGGCCGATGGCGCCGTCAAGGCCGGCAACACCGCCCGCATCAACGAAGTCGTCAACCAGCACATCCTGCCGTACGTCAACTTTCAAAAGACGACGCGCCTGGCCGCTGGCCGCTTCTGGCGCCAAGCAACGGAACAGCAAAAGACGGCTCTGGCCGAAGCATTCCGCGGCACGCTGGTGCGCACCTACAGCGGCGCGTTGACCCGCGTCACCCCCGACACCGCCGTCAAGGCCCTGCCGTTCCGCGGAGACCCCAAGGCCGACGACGTGGTCGTGCGCACGCTCATCAGCCAGGCCAACGGCCAGCCCACGGGCGTGGACTACCGCCTGGAAAAGACGGCGCAGGGCTGGAAGATCTATGACATGAACGTCGAAGGCATCTGGCTGATCGAGAACTACCGCAACCAGTTCGCGCAGCAGATCAACCAAAGCGGCATCGACGGCCTGATCAAGGCGTTGAACCAGCGCAACCAGTAATTCCACGGTTCCGGCTGCTTCCGGCCCGGCGTGCCCTGAGTGGCCCGCCGGGCCGATTATTTGGGGGACGCATTACAGCGCCATCCCTACGGTTCCCGGGGCCATAGGCGCTTGCCGTCGCGGTGCGCTTATATAATGATCAATTCGCTCTTTCCGGGCATCTCCCCGCCGTCATGTCAGCCGTCAGTCTAGAAAACGTCTCCAAGGTCTACTCGCCGCGTCAGCGCGGCTGGCAGAAACTGCTTGGGCGCACGCCCGCCCCCGGCTTTCAGGCGCTGGACCATGTCAGCCTGAACATCGAGCACGGCGAGTTCTTCGGCCTGCTTGGCCCCAACGGCGCGGGCAAGACCACCCTGATCTCCATTCTGGCCGGCCTGGCACACGCCAGCTCTGGCCGCGCCAGCGTCTGTGGATACGACGTCGTCGCCGACTACAAGTCGGCACGGCGCGCGCTGGGCGTGGTGCCGCAAGAACTCGTCTATGACCCGTTCTTCACCGTGCGCGAGACCCTGCGCATCCAGTCCGGCTACTTCGGCCTGCGCAACAACGACGACTGGATCGACGAGATCCTGTTCAACCTGGGCCTGGCCGACAAGGCCAACAACAACATGCGTGCGCTGTCCGGCGGCATGAAGCGCCGGGTGCTGGTGGCGCAAGCGTTGGTACACCGCCCCCCCGTGATCGTGCTGGACGAGCCCACTGCCGGCGTGGACGTGGATCTGCGCCGCACCCTGTGGGAATTCATCTCGCGCCTGAACAAGGCCGGCCACACCATCATGCTGACCACGCACTACCTGGAAGAAGCGGAAGCCCTGTGCGGCCGCATCGCCATGCTCAAGCGCGGCCACATCGTGGCCCTGGACACCACCCAGGCCCTGATGGCGCGCGTCGGCGGCGTCGACTTGGAAGACGCTTTCGTGCGCATCATGCATCAGGGCGAAGAGCCGTCCAGGCCCGCTCAGCAACCCGAAGAGATTTCGTCATGACGCAGTCCTCCGCGACCACCAGCCAGCCGCTGGTGCAGCCCCGCCTGGACGCGGGCTCCGGCTTTCCCACCCTGCTGCGCAAGGAATTGCTGCGCTTCTGGAAAGTGGGTTTCCAAACCATCGCGGCGCCCGTCATCACGGCGCTGCTGTATCTGCTGGTCTTCGCACACGTGCTGGAAGGGCGCCTGATGGTGTATGGCACCGTGCCCTACACCGCGTTCCTGATCCCCGGGCTCATGATGATGAGCATGTTGCAGAATGCCTTCGCCAACCCGTCCTCATCGCTGATCCAAAGCCGCATCACGGGCAATCTTGTCTTCATGCTGCTGCCGCCGCTGTCGCACCGCGATATCTTCGGCGCCTTCGTGCTGGCGGCGGTCGTGCGCGGCCTGGCCGTGGGCCTGTGCGTCTGGCTCGTGGCGCTGTTCTTCGTGTCATTGGTGCCCGCCAACCCGCTGTGGCTGCTGGCCTTCGCGGTGCTGTCCTGCGGCATCATGGCCGCGCTGGGCGTGGTCGCGGGCCTGTGGTCCGAAAAATTCGACCAACTGGCGGCTTTCCAGAATTTCCTGATCATGCCCGCGACGTTCCTGTCCGGCGTGTTCTATTCCATCCACACGTTGCCGCCTTTCTGGCAGAGCGTGTCCCACTGGAACCCCATCTTCTACGCCATCGACGGATTCCGCTACGGATTCTTCGCGGTGTCGGACGTCTCCCCCTGGCGCAGCCTGGCGGTGGTGACGGCGGTGTTCCTGGCGCTATCGATTTATGCGCTGCGGCTTCTGGCCAGCGGCTACAAACTCAGGAATTGACGTCCATGCTTCCCACTCCCTCGCAAGTCCGCCAATACATCGCGGACGGCCTGCCCTGTGAACATCTTGACGTGCAAGGCGACGGCTCGCATTTCGACGCCGTCATCGTCAGCACCGCCTTCGAGGGCAAACGCCTGATCCAGCGCCATCAAATGGTTTACGCCGCGCTTGGCGACCGCATGAAGGCCGAGATCCACGCGCTGTCGATGCGCACGCTTACCCCGGGCGAATACCAGCAAGCAGGCAAGTAATGGACAAACTCCGCATCACTGGCGGCGCGCAGCTACACGGCGAGATCTCAATCTCGGGGGCCAAGAACTCGGCCCTGCCGATTCTGTGCGCGAGCCTGCTGACTGCCGACACGCTGACCCTCACCAACGTTCCGCATCTGAACGACACGGCAACCATGTTGCGCCTGCTGGGCCGCATGGGCCTGCACGCCGAACGCGGCACCGACGGCGTGGTCACGCTGCAAGCCAACAACGTCGACAACCTGGAAGCGCCCTACGACCTGGTCAAGACGATGCGCGCCTCGATCCTGGTGCTGGGCCCGCTGCTGGCCCGCTTCGGCGAAGCCCGCGTCAGCCTGCCCGGCGGCTGCACCATCGGCCAGCGTCCCGTCGACCAGCACATCAAGGGCCTGGCCGCGCTGGGCGCCCAGATCAGCATCGAACACGGCTTTGTCGTGGCCCGCGCCAAGCGCCTGAAAGGTGCCTCGATCCGCACCGACATGGTCACCGTCACCGGCACCGAGAACCTGCTGATGGCCGCCGTGCTGGCCGAAGGCCAGACCGTGCTGGAAAACGCCGCGCGCGAACCCGAAGTGGTGGACCTGGCCGAACTGCTCATCAAGATGGGCGCCCGCATCCACGGCCACGGCACGGACCGCATCGTCATCGACGGGGTTGCCCAGTTGCACGGCGCTGAACACCGCGTCATCTCCGACCGCATCGAGGCCGGCACGTTCCTGTGCGCAGTCGGCGCGGCGGGCGGCGACATCCTGTTGAAGAACACCGACGCCGGCATCCTGGGCGCCACGCTGGACAAGCTTGCCAGCGCCGGCCTGACCATCGAAACCGGCCCGGACTGGATTCGCGGCAGCATGTCCACGCGGCCCAAGGCCGTGGGTTTCCGCACTCACGAATACCCGGGCTTCGCCACCGACATGCAAGCCCAGGTCATGGCGCTGAACGCCGTTGCCGAAGGCACCTCAGTCATCGTCGAAACGATCTTCGAGAACCGCTACATGCACGTGCAGGAACTGCGCCGCATGGGCGCCGACATCGACATCGACGGCCATACCGCCATCGTGCGCGGCGTGAAGCGCCTGTCGGGCGCCACCGTCATGGCCACCGACCTGCGCGCCTCGGCCAGCCTCGTCATCGCCGGCCTGGCCGCCGATGGCGACACGCTGGTCGACCGCATTTACCACCTGGATCGTGGCTACGACCAGATGGAAGTCAAACTGCGCGCCCTGGGCGCGAACATCCAACGAGTTACCGGCAAGGAACAGGCATGAAAAGTAATAGCCCCCACGCTGCGCCTTCGGCTTGCTGCCCCCCGAGTGGGTCCGTTAATTTTGAGGCGGCTCGGCAATGAACAATGCCACGACGAAGCCCCTGACCCTGGCGCTGTCCAAGGGCCGGATTTTTGAAGAAACCATGCCGCTGCTGGCCGAGGCCGGCATCGAAGTGACCGAGAGCCCGGAAAGCTCGCGCAAGCTGATCCTGCCGACCAGCGACCCTGGCCTGCGCCTGATCATCGTGCGCGCCTCCGACGTGCCGACGTACGTGCAATACGGCGCGGCGGACCTGGGCATCGCTGGCAAGGATGTGCTGATCGAGCACGCCAAGGAACAGCCCGGCGGCCTGTACCAGCCGATCGACCTGAACATCGCCAAGTGCCGCCTGGCCGTCGCCGTACGCAACGGCTTCGACTACGAAGGCGCGGTGCACCAGGGCGCACGCCTGCGCGTGGCCACCAAATACGTCCACTCAGCCCGTGAACACTTTGCGGCCAAGGGTGTGTACGTGGACATCATCAAGCTGTATGGTTCGATGGAACTGGCGCCGCTGGTCGGCTTGGCCGACTGCATCGTTGACCTGGTGTCCACCGGTGGCACGCTGCGCGCCAACGACCTGGTCGCCGTCGAAGACGTCATGCCCATCTCGTCGCGCCTGATCGTCAACCAGGCCGCGCTGAAGACCCGCGGCGCCCGCCTGCAACCGCTGCTGGACGCCTTTGAAAGAGCGTCCTCCCGCAATGCCTGACCCCCGCCCGCCGCGATGCCGCGGCGGCCGCTTTCCGCTTTGCTCCATGACGCCATGGCCCTGATCAATCGTCTCGACTCCCGCGAACCCGGATTCAAATCCGCCCTGTCCAAGCTGCTGGCCTTCGAGGCCACGGAGGACGAGTCCATCGACCGCGCCGCGGCCGGCATCCTGGCCGACGTGCGCACCCGCGGCGACGCCGCGCTGGTGGAATACACGCAGCGCTTTGACCGCATGCCGGGCGCATCGGCCGCCACGCTGGAAATTCCCAAGGCAGAGTGGCATGCCGCGCTGGCCGCGCTGCCCGCCGCGCAGCGCAATGCGCTGGAAGCCGCCGCCGACCGCGTGCGCAGCTACCACGAACGCCAACGCGCCGAAACCTGGACCTACACCGATGCCGAAGGCACGTTGCTGGGCCAGCAGGTCACGTCGCTCGACCGCGTGGGCCTGTATGTGCCGGGTGGCAAGGCCGCCTATCCCTCGTCAGTGCTGATGAACGCCATCCCGGCCAAGGTCGCGGGCGTGCCGGAACTGATCATGGTCACGCCCACGCCCGACGGCGTGCGCAACCCCATCGTGCTGGCCGCGGCCGCCATCGGCGGCGTGGATCGCGTGTTCGCCATCGGCGGCGCGCAAGCCGTGGGCGCGCTGGCCTACGGCACCGCCACCGTGCCCGCCGTGGACAAGATCGTCGGCCCGGGCAACGCCTACGTCGCCGCCGCCAAGCGTCGCGTGTTCGGCGTGGTCGGCATCGACATGATCGCCGGCCCCAGCGAAATCCTGGTCATCTGCGACGGCAAGACGCCGGCCGACTGGATCGCCATGGACCTGTTCTCGCAAGCCGAGCACGACGAACTGGCGCAATCCATCCTGCTCTGTCCGGATGCCGCCTTCATGGACGAAGTGGAAGCGGCCATCGCGCGCCTCTTGCCCACCATGCCGCGCGCCGACATCCTGCGCGTCAGCCTGGCCAACCGCGGCGCGCTGATCCAGGTTCAAAGCCTGGACGAGGCCTGCCAGATCGCCAACGACATCGCGCCCGAGCACTTGGAGATCTCCACCGAGCAGCCCGAGATCTGGACGGCCAAGATCCGCCACGCCGGCGCGATCTTCATGGGCCGCTTCAGTTCCGAGGCGCTGGGCGACTACTGCGCGGGCCCGAACCACGTGCTGCCCACGTCCCGCACCGCCCGCTTCTCGTCGCCGCTGGGCGTGTATGACTTCCAGAAGCGCTCCAGCCTGATCCAGGTCTCGCACCAAGGCGCGCAGACGCTGGGCCGCATTGCTGCCGAACTGGCGTTGGGCGAGGGCCTGCAAGCGCACGCCGCCAGCGCCCAATACCGGATCGACAAGCCATGAGCCCGGCCCCGGCGGCAAGCGTCGCCGGCCGCATCGCCGACACGATCCGCGCCGATATCCGTAAATTGGCCGCCTATCCCGTGGCGAATGCCGACGGCTGCATCAAGCTGGATGCAATGGAATGTCCCTACGAACTGCCCGAGGCAGTCCGGGACGACATCGCGCGCACCGTGCGCGACACGCCGCTGAACCGCTATCCCGCCGCCGACCTGTCCGCGTTGCAGCAGGCGGTGAAATCGGGCTTTGGCGTGCCCGACGGCGCCGACGTGCTGTTCGGCAATGGCTCGGACGAACTGATCCACATCATCGTGCAGGCTTGCTGCAACCCCGGCGACACCGTGATGTCGCCGTGGCCGTCGTTCGTCTACTTCGACATGGCAGCCCGTTTCGACCACGCCCGCTTTGTCGGCGTGCCGCTGACCGACGATCTGACCCTGGATTTGCCGGCGATGCTGGCCGCCATCCACGAACACCAGCCCAAGGTCGTGTTCCTGGCCGTGCCCAACAACCCCACCGGCGGACTCTGGTCCGACAGCGACGTGCAGGCGATCATCGCCGCCGCCCCCGGACTGGTGGTGCTGGACGAGGCCTACCAGCCTTTCGCCGACCGCAGCTGGATGCCGCAGGTGCTGGACGCCGCCAACGTGGTGGTCATGCGCACCGTCTCCAAGATCGGCCTGGCCGGCCTGCGTTTCGGCTATCTGGCGGGCCATCCCGACTGGATCGCCGAACTGAACAAGGTGCGTCCGCCCTACAACCTGGACGTGCTGACGCAGGCCACACTGATGACGGTCCTGCGTCACAAGGACGTGCTGGATGAGCAGGCCGCCCGCTTGCGCGCCGACCGCGAACCCCTGGCCGCCGCCCTGGCCGCCTTGCCCGGCGTCAGGGTATTCCCTTCCGCCGGCAACTTCGTTCTCGCGCGCTTTTCCGGCAAGCTGGACGGCAACGCCGTGCATCTTGCGCTGAAAACGCGCAAAATATTGATTCGTAACTTCTCCAACGCCCATCCGCTACTGGCCAACTGCCTGCGCATCTCGGTGGGCGCCCCGGCCGAGAACGCCGCCTTGCTGGCTGCCTTGCAAGAGATTTTGAGTGCTTAACATGCGTACCGCAGAGATCACCCGCAACACCAACGAAACCCGCATCCGCGTGGCCATCAATATTGACGGCACCGGCAAGCAGACGATCGACACCGGCGTGCCCTTCCTGGACCACATGCTGGACCAGATCGCGCGCCATGGCCTGATCGACCTCGACATCAAGGCCGAGGGCGACTTGCACATCGATGCGCACCATACGGTGGAAGACGTGGGCATCACGCTGGGCATGGCCATTGCCAAGGCGGTCGGCACCAAGGCCGGCCTGCGCCGCTACGGTCATGCCTACGTGCCGCTGGACGAAGCGCTGTCGCGCGTCGTGGTGGACTTCTCCGGCCGCCCCGGCCTGGAATATCACATCCCGTTCACGCGCGCCCACATCGGCAATTTCGACGTCGACCTGACGCGCGAATTCTTCCAGGGCCTGGTGAACCACGCGCTGATCACGCTGCACATCGACAATCTGCGCGGCTTCAACGCCCACCATCAGGCGGAAACCGTGTTCAAGGCCTGTGGCCGCGCCCTGCGCATGGCCATGGAAGTCGACCCGCGCATGGGCGACGTCGTGCCCTCCACCAAGGGCGTGCTGTAACGTTCGCCAATCCCACCGCACCAGGCAAAAAGAAGTGACCACTATCGCCATCGTCGACTATGGAATGGGTAATTTCCACTCCGTCGCGCGCGCCCTGAAGTTCGCCGCCCCCGATGCGGACATCCGCATCTGCAACCAGCCCCAAGACATCGACGCGGCCGACCGCGTGGTGTTCCCGGGCCAGGGCGCCATGGCGGACTGCATGCGCACCCTGAATGAATCCGGCCTGCGCGAAGCCGTCGTCCGCGCCGCGCGCAACAAGCCCCTGTTGGGCGTTTGCGTGGGCGAACAGATGCTGTTTGATTCCAGCGAAGAAGGCGGCACGTCCTGCCTGGGCCTGTTCCCGGGCGTCGTGCGGCGCTTCTCGGGACCGCGTTTTGCTGACCTGATCCCCTCCGACGACGAAGCCTGCCTGGCCGACGCCGGTGCGGCAGGCTTGGCCGACACGCGCCCCGAACGGCTTAAAGTGCCGCACATGGGATGGAACAAAGTCCGCCAAACGCGCTCTCATCCTATCTGGGACGGCATTCCGGACGGCACGCACTTCTATTTCGTCCATAGTTACTATGCCGATCCGGACGATTCCGGCCTGACTGTTGGTGAAACCGATTATGGCGTCGCCTTTACCTGCGCCGTGGCGGCAGCTAACATTTTCGCGGTGCAGTTCCACCCCGAGAAGAGCGCCGAACACGGTTTGCGCCTGTATCGCAATTTTGTAGACTGGCAGCCGTAGGCGTAACGCCTTCAAGCGCCAGCCCATTCAACCCCTCTTTCTTTTTTGCTGCCCACCATGCTGCTGATCCCCGCCATCGATCTTAAAGACGGGCGCTGCGTGCGCCTGCGCCAGGGTGACCTGGACGATGCAACGGTGTTCTCCGAAGACCCCGCCGCCATGGCCACCCGTTGGCTCGACCAGGGCGCACGTCGCCTGCATCTGGTCGACCTGAACGGCGCCGTCGCCGGCAAGCCGAAGAACGAAGCGCCCATCAAGGCCATCCTGGAAGCCGTCGGCGACGACATTCCCGTCCAGATCGGCGGTGGTATCCGTGACCTGGACACCATCGAACGCTACCTTGATGCCGGCATCTCCTACGTGATCATCGGCACGGCCGCGGTCAAGAACCCAGGCTTCCTGCAAGACGCCTGCGGCGCTTTCCCCGGCCAGATCATCGTCGGCCTGGATGCCCGCGACGGCAAGATCGCCACCGACGGCTGGAGCAAGCTGACCCGCCACGACGTGCTGGACCTGGCCAAGAAGTTTGAAGATTACGGCTGCGAAGCCATCATCTACACCGACATCGGCCGTGACGGCATGCTGTCGGGCGTCAATGTCGAAGCCACGGTTCGCCTGGCCCAACACGTGCGCATCCCCGTGTATGCGTCTGGCGGCATCGCCGGCATCCAGGACATCGAAGCCCTGTGCGCCGTCGAAGAAGAGGGCGTTGAAGGCGCCATTCTGGGCCGCAGCATCTACGAAGGCACGCTTGATTTCCAGGCAGCCCAGGCTCGCGCCGACGAATTGGCAAAATGACCACATCCAGCAGCACCCCCGGGGCCGGCACGCCCGTCCAGAGCGCGCTGACCCGCCGCATCATCCCCTGCCTTGACGTCACCGCCGGCCGTGTCGTCAAGGGGGTGAACTTCGTCAACCTGCTCGATGCGGGCGACCCCGTCGAGATCGCCCGCCGTTACAACGAGCAGGGCGCCGACGAAATCACCTTCCTGGACATCACCGCCACCAGCGACGGCCGCGACCTGATCCTGCCCATCATCGAGCAGGTGGCCTCGCAGGTCTTCATTCCGCTGACGGTGGGTGGCGGCGTGCGCCAGGTTTCCGACATCCAGCGCCTGCTCAATGCCGGCGCTGACAAGATCAGCATCAACAGCGCGGCCGTGGCCAATCCGGAACTGGTCCGCGCCGCGTCCGACTACCACGGCTCGCAATGCGTGGTGGTGGCGATCGACGCGCGCCGCGTGTCGGCCGCCGGCGAACCCGCCCGCTGGGAAGTCTTCACGCACGGCGGCCGCAAGGCCACCGGGCTGGACGCCGTGGCCTGGGCCCGCCGCATGGCCGCCTATGGCGCGGGCGAGATCCTGCTGACCAGCATGGATCGCGACGGCACCAAGTCGGGCTTCGACCTGGAACTGACGCGAGCCGTGTCCGATGCCGTGCCGGTGCCCGTCATTGCCTCGGGTGGCGTGGGCAATTTGCAGCATCTGGCCGATGGCGTCACCACCGGCCGCGCCAGCGCCGTGCTGGCCGCCAGCATCTTCCATTTCGGCCAACATACCGTTGGCGAATGCAAACGCTTCATGGCCGAGCAGGGCATTACCGTCAGGCTGTGACCCACCCCCGATGCGCCTGGGGCGCTCCCCTGCAAGGGGGCGCCGCTGCGAACCGGCGGAGCCGGATCCGCGCGGCTCTGATCGGCCGGGACATGCAACAAGGTATTGCTTTAAGATGATAAGTTACCAAGCGTTGAGGGGTCCTCGGAGCCTAAGCGCGAGGACAACGGATGAATGAAATGAGCACTGAACCCAGCTGGATAGCCGACGTCGTTTTCGACGAAAACGGCCTGATCCCCGCCATCGCGCAAGACGCCGACAACGGTCAGATCATGATGGTGGCCTGGATGAACCGCGAGTCGCTCGCCGAAACCGCCGCCACCGGCCGCGCGGTGTACTGGTCGCGTTCGCGTCAGCGCCTGTGGCGCAAGGGCGAGGAATCCGGCCACGTCCAGGAAGTGCATGAACTGCGCCTGGACTGCGACGGTGACGTCATCCTGCTGAAAATCCACCAGGAAGGCGGCATCGCCTGCCACACCGGCCGCGCCAGCTGCTTCTACCGCCGCCTGGAAGGCCAGACGGACAATGCGTCCTGGGTCACGGTGGATCCGGTGCTGAAAGACCCGGAAATGATCTACAAATGACCCATCAAGCCCTGAGCGCCGCCGACATCCTGGCGCGCATCGCCGACACCCTGGAAACGCGCCGCCCCGAAAACGGCGGAGATCCCACTGCGTCGTATTCCGCCAAGCTGCTGGCCAAAGGCCCTGATTCCTTCCTGAAGAAGATCGGCGAAGAAGCCACCGAGCTGGTCATGGCCGCCAAGGATGGCGCCCCCGATCGCATCGTCAGCGAAACCGCCGACCTCTGGTTCCATTGCCTGGTGGCGCTGACGCACTTCAAGCTGCGCCCGGAAGATGTGTTGGCCGAATTGGCCCGCCGGGAAGGCCTGTCAGGCCTGGCCGAGAAGGCAAGCCGCCCCAAAGACTGACCACGGAGCCCGGAAAATGAGCAACAACTGCCTGTTTTGCAAGATCGCCGCTGGCGACATCCCGTCCAAGAAGGTCTACGAGGACGAGGACTTTGTTGCATTCCACGATATCAATCCAGCCGCACCGGTGCATTTGCTGTTGATCCCTCGACGTCATGTCACATCCATGCAGGATATTACGGGCGAGGACGCAGGTTGGTTGGGTAGAATGATGTCGTTGGCGCCGCGGCTAGCAGCCGAAAACGGTTGCCGTCCGGGCCCTGATGGCGGATTTCGCATCATGATCAACTCTGGCGTCGAAGGCGGCCAGGAAGTCCCGCATTTGCATTTCCACATCATCGGCGGCTCGCGGCCTTGGAAAGGGCGCGTAGCCCCTACCGCGTAATTCGGAGAAACATCATGGGTAGTTTCAGCATTTGGCATTGGTTGGTCGTTCTGGTCATCGTGGCGCTGATTTTCGGCACCAAGAAACTGCGCAACATCGGCTCGGATCTGGGCGGCGCGGTAAAGGGTTTCAAGGAAGGCATGAAGGACGCCAATGGCGAAAAACCTGCCGACCCGATCGCGCAGCAGCGCGTGTCCGGTGAAACCATCGACGTGCAGGCCAAGGAAAAGACCAACTCCTGAGCCCCGGCTCGTCTCCCGGGCCAGCCCTGAACGGGCCGGCCCTTATTGCTTCAATTCCCGAGCGGCCGTCGAATGTTTGATGTCAGCCTCACTGAACTGATGGTGATCGGCGTCGTCGCCTTGATCGTCATTGGCCCCGAACGCCTGCCCAAAGTAGCCCGCACCGTCGGCCACCTGCTTGGGCGCGCGCAGCGTTACGTCAATGACGTGAAGTCCGATATCCAGCGCGAAATCGAGATCGACGAGCTGCGCAAGTTCAAAAGCGAAATGGAAGATGCCGCGCAAGGCGTGCAGCAGTCGTTGAACGACACGCACGCCTCGTTGCAAGAACCGGTCCAGCAATTCCGCGCAGAGCTTGACGAAGTGGCCCGCGAAGCCAATGGCAAGGTCGCGCCGGTGATCGTCGGGGACGCCCCCGCCGACGCCGCCCGCACCATCGCGCCGCCGGGCCAGAACCACAGCCTGGATCTGGACCTGCCCGCCGCGCCCACGCCGGATTCCACCCCGGCCGCGATTCCGGCCTCCGCGCCAGCCGCGGCCGCCCCCCCACAACCCGCCCCGGCGCCCAGCGCGCCCAAGGCTGACGACGCCGCGCCCGCCGCCAAGCCCGTCCCGCCCTCTGGAACACCGACGTGACCCAGGACGCCTCCCAAGAAGAAGGCCAGCAAGAGACCTTCATCTCTCACCTGGTCGAATTGCGTACCCGCCTGCTGCGCGCCGTTGGCGCCGTGGTGGTGGTATTTATCGTGTTGTTCATTTATCCCGGCGCGTCCGCCATCTATGACGTGCTGGCGGCTCCCATGCTGGCCTCGCTGCCGGAAGGCACGCGCATGATCGCCACGGGCGTCATCACGCCGTTCATGGTGCCGGTGAAGGTCACGATGATGGCCGCCTTCATCGTGGCGCTGCCAGTGGTGCTGTATCAGGCCTGGGCCTTTGTCGCGCCCGGTCTGTACCGCCACGAAAAGCGCCTGGCGCTGCCGCTGATCATCTCCAGCACCTTCCTGTTCATCGCGGGCATGGCGTTCTGCTATTTCGTGGTGTTCCGCACGGTGTTCCACTTCATCGCCACGTTCGCGCCGCAATCCATCACACCGGCGCCTGACATCGAGGCCTACCTGAGCTTCGTCATGACGATGTTCATGGCCTTCGGCATCACCTTCGAGGTGCCCGTGGCCGTGGTGCTGCTGGTGAAGATGGGCATTGTCGAACTGTCCAAGCTGAGGGCCGCGCGCGGCTACGTCGTGGTTGGCGCCTTCATCATCGCCGCGGTCGTCACACCGCCCGATGTGGTCAGCCAGTTCATGCTGGCGGTGCCGTTGTGCCTGCTCTATGAAGTGGGCCTGATCTGCGCCCGCATGGTGTCACCCAAACCGGGCGCGGCCGACGAGACCACCGAAGATTCGTTGACCGAACGGCACTGACACCGCTTCACGCACGGGCGGCGGGGGCAAGATAAGACTGATTGACTCTTGCCCGCGTTTGCCTGCAATCCTACATTGCAGGCATGTCGCTAGCCCAAAGGCTGCGCGCCCTGATGCGGTGGCGCGGCATACACAGCCAGAATCAGCTGGCACGCATTTCCAGCGTGCCGCAATCCTGCATTCATCGCATCCTGACCCGCGAAGACCACTATTCGCCGTCTCGCCGCACGCTCTTACGCCTGGCAAAAGCGCTGGAAACCAGCGTTCCCTGGCTGACCGATGGCGTGATCAGCGCCACCGAACCGGGCCCGCATGGCCTGCCGCCCGGCTATGGCGTCGCCGCGCCCGCCACACAAATAGAGGCACCGGCGATTGACGGCTATTGCGCTGAGATATGCGCACTGCTACGCCAACAACCGGACAGCGCGAAAAAAACCGTGCTGTCGATCGTGCGGCTGATCGTCGAAGGAACGGCGCCCGTACCCTAGCGGGGCTTGCCTGGCCGAGTGCCCACCACGACGGACAGCTCCTGGGGCTTGCCCGCGCGCAAGATGCCCAGCGTCGCGCGCTGCCCGGGGGGCTGTTGCGCGATTTCCGCCAGCAGTTGGGCCGTATCCCCCATGCGTTTGCCATTGACCGACTGCACGATGTCGCCCACGCGCAGGCCGCCGCGCGCGGCCGGCCCGTCGCGCATCACGCCCGCGATGATCGCGCCTTTCGCGTCGGCGCCCAGCCCGAAGGCACGCGCCAGCTCTGGCGTGACGTCCTGCGGCTCGACGCCCAGCCAACCACGCTTGACTCCGCCCGTCTTGACGATTTCATCCATGACCTTGCGCGCGATCTCGATCGGCGTGGCAAAGCCAATGCCCATGGACCCGCCCGATTCGGAATAGATGGCTGTGTTGATGCCGACCAGATTGCCCTCGGCATCCACCAGCGCGCCACCCGAGTTGCCCGGGTTGATCGCGGCGTCCGTCTGGATGAAGCTCTCATAGGTGTTCAGGCCCAGTCCGTTGCGGCCCAACGCTGACACGATGCCTTGCGTCGTGGTCTGTCCCACCCCAAACGGATTGCCGATCGCCAACACGACATCACCCACGCGCAGGCCCCGGTCGGCCGCCAGCGTGGCGGCGGGCAGGGCGCGCAACGTGCTCAGCTTCAGCACGGCCAGATCGGTGTCCGGGTCCGCGCCCACGACCTTGGCGGTATCCCGGCGGCCGTCGCTCAAGGCGACTTCGATCGCTTCCGCCGCCTGCACCACGTGGTAGTTGGTCAGCACATGGCCGTCCTGATTCACGATGACACCCGACCCCAGGCTGGTCGTGGCCTGCCGGCGGCTCATGCCCGGGACCTGGCCGAATAGCTGGCGCAGCACCGGATCATCGGGCAGCGGAATCAGCGGCACATTGACGTGCTTGGTGGTGTAGACGTTGACAACCGACGGCGCGGCGCGGGCCACCCCGTCCGCATAGGACACCGGGCCCATGCCGCTGCCAGCGGGTGGGCGTGGCGCCCCCGTTGCCGGCGCGGCAGCAGTGGCCGTGGGGGCCGCACCCGGCCCCGCCAGACGCAGCAGGTCGGGCCGCAAGGTCGTGACCACGAATAGAATACCCAGGCAGACCGTGACGGCCTGAGCAAAGATCAGCCAATATCGGCGCATGATTCTGATAGGACGAACAATGAAAAAAGTGGACTCCCACGTGCTGGCCAGCTGGCTGGACGACACCCTGCAAGCCGCCCGTTTCAAGGACTACTGTCCCAATGGCTTGCAGGTGGAAGGCCGATCCGAAGTCGGACACATTATCACCGGTGTCACCGCCAGCGAAGCCCTATTGCGCGCGGCGGTCGAACGCGGGGCCGACGCGGTGCTGGTGCATCACGGCTGGCTCTGGCGCAACGAAGACCGCCGTGTCATCGGCACGCGCCGCACGCGCATGGCGCTGGCCTTGAAGAACGACCTGAATCTGTACGCCTATCATTTGCCGCTGGACGCGCACCCGACGCTGGGCAACAACGCGCAGCTGGCCCGCGTGCTGGGTCTGACCCCCGAACGTCGCGACGACGGCTCACCACGAACCTGTGGCCAGGACAATCTGATCTGGCTGGGCGAGGCCACCGGCCTGAAAACGCTGGGCCAGCTGGCCGCGCGCGTGGCCGAGCGCCTGGGACGCCAGCCGCTGGTCGTGGGCGACCCCGACCAGCCCGTGTCGCGCCTGGCATGGTGCACGGGCGGCGCGCAGGGCATGTTGGCCGACGCCGTGGATGCGGGCGCCAGCGCCTACATTACCGGCGAAGTCTCGGAATCCACCGTGCACCTGGCGCGTGAAACCGGCGTGGGCTTCATCGCGGCCGGCCACCATGCGACCGAGCGCTATGGCGCCGAAGCGCTAGGTCAGGCCGTGGCCGAGCGCTTTGGCATCAAGGTCGAGTTCGTCGACATCGACAACCCCGCCTAGAAAGCGTCCCGCCCGATCCACCATCCGCCCCCGCAAGGGGGCGTTTGCATTTCATGGCGCCAGCGACTGTCACGCGCACCCGCAGCCTCTGAATCCACCGGATCCAGCCCCGGGAAAACCAGAGTGTCCGATCAAAGTGACGCCTGTGCGTCGCACCTGGTCAATCGCGGTTCTCTCCCTGTCAATTCTGGCCGCAGTCGGGAGCCCTAGCATTCCATGCAGCCGCCCGCCGTCTGCCCCTTTCCGGCCGGGCCTCCTTCACACGGAGCCACTGAATGCTGACTCTCCATGACCACCCGCGCTCCGGCAACTGCTACAAGGTCCGCCTTTTTCTTGCGCTGATCGGCAAAGACTACCGAAGCACATTTGTCGACGTGCTGGCCCGCAAGAACCAGACCGCGGAGTTCGAGCGCATCAGCGCCTTTCAACAGATCCCCGCGCTGACCGATGGCGATATCGCCATCTGGGACAGCCACGCCATCCTGCTACACCTGGCCCACCATTACGCCCCGGACTGGCTCGCGCCGCTGCCCCTCGTCGGCGCCATGCACGCCTGGATATCGGTATCCGCCAACGAGATCGCGAACAGCCTGCAACCGCTGCGCTTGACGCGCGTCGTCAGCAATGCCGAGGCCGCGCATCACCTGGGCGTGAGCGAGGCGCTGCTCGACGTTCCCGGCATGCAAGCCCGCACGGACCACGTCCTGCGCCGCATGGACAAACGCCTTGCGGAAAACCGGTGGTTGGCCGGCACCGACGTCCCCAGCGTGGCCGACATCGCCTGCTACGGCTACGCGGCGCTCGCCGAGGAAGCCGCCATCGACATCGCCGCCTATCCCGCCATTGCAGCGTGGAGGGCGCGCATACGGCAGTTGCCGGGATACGTGCCGCCCGGGCCCTGAACCGCGCACGCAACAACAAAAACCATTACGACAAGACAAGAGGAAATGACATGGACGCCTTACCGGCCGCGCAGCCCATTGCCCGATCACACAAGAAACCGAACCTGTTCCGGGTCGCTGTCGCGACCGTAGTCGGCACCGCCGTGGAAGCCTTCGACTTCCTTGCCTACGGGACCGCCGCCGCCCTGGTGTTCAACAAGATTTTCTTCCCGCAGTTCGATCCGGTGACCGGCACCCTGGCGGCCTTTGGCGCGTTCGCCAGCGGCATGCTGGCGCGGCCCATCGGCGGCATCCTGTTCGGCCATTTCGGCGACCGCGTTGGCCGCAAGTCCATGCTGACGCTGAGCCTGCTGCTCATGGGCATATGCACCGTGCTCATCGGACTACTCCCGACTTACGAACAAATCGGCATCTCGGCGGCGGTGCTGCTGGTCGTGCTGCGCATCGGACAGGGGCTGTCGTTCGGTGGCGAAATGGGCGGCGCCATGCTGATGGCGGTCGAACACGCTCCGCCGAAGTGGAAGGCGTTCTTCGGCAGCCTGCCGCTGGTGGGTGCGCCCTTGGGCATCCTGTTGTCGGTGGGCTCCTTCGCGCTGGTGACACGGCTGCCGGAAGAGGACTTCCTGTCCTGGGGCTGGCGCCTGCCATTCCTCGGCAGTGCCGTGCTCATCGTCGTCGGCCTGTTCATCCGCCATGGCATCGACGAATCTCCCGAGTTCGAGCAGATCAAGCGCCAGAAAGCGCAAGCCAGGCAACCCCTGGAAGACAAGATGCCGCTGCGCGAACTGCTGCGCGCGCATGGCAAATCGCTCTTGCTGTGCATCGGCTGCAAGATTGCCGAGGTCACCCTGATCTATACCTTCCTGGTGTTCTCGGTGTCCTACGCCGTGTCCAAGCTGGGTTTCAGCCGCGCCGACGCGCTGCACGCCTTGCTCTACGGCGCGGGGGTGCTGATGTTCACCATCCCGCTGTTCGGCGTGCTGGCCGACCGCATCGGCGCGCGCCGCGTCTGTGGCTGGGGCGGCATGTTCCTGGGGCTCATGGCCATTCCCATCTTTCTCGCGGTGGGCAGCGGTTCGCTCGTGGCATACAGTCTTGCCGTCTTCGTCGCCATGGCCTTCAACTACGCGATCATGATCGCCCCTCAGTCCAGCCTCTACAGCGCGCAGTTCCCCGCGGAACTACGCTATTCCGGACTGTCCATCGGGGTTCAATTCTCGGCGGCCATCGGTGGCGGCCTGGCCCCGCTGATCTCGGCCACGCTGGTCCAGAAGTTCGACAACATTCTTCCCGTCGGGGTCTATCTGGCGTTCCTGGGCATCGTCGCGGGCACGTCGGCCTTTCTCATGAAACCCACGCCCCAGGACTTGCGCCCTGGCTAACTCGCCGAAGCCGCACCGGCGCGGGCGGCGCGGCCCTACGCGCCGCCGCTGCCGCTTCTGGCCGTCTTGCGGTACAGGGCGGGAGACATGCCGAAGCGTTCATGGAAGCGGCGGATGAAATGGCTCGCGTGCTGAAAACCGCAAGAGGCAGCGATCTCCTTGACCTCGACGTGCGAGCGCCGTGGGTCCTCCAAGGCCTCGCGGGCCAGTTGCAGACGGCGTTCGCGCACATAACTCGTGTATTGCAGCGAACGCATCTTGAACAACCGGTGCACCCAGCGCGTGGTGACGCGCAGCACATCCGCCACCGCCTGCACCGACAGGTCCGGATCGGTGATGTGGGCATCGATGTAGCTCGCCAGCACCTGCCAGTTGTCGGCCGGCGCCCGTGCGGCGCCCGGAATCTTCTCCAACGCCTGGCTGGTGTAGATCGAGGCCAACAGCGCCAGCAGCGCCTGTTCGGCAAACAGCGACGAGGTGGAATTGGACTCCTGCTTGTCGAAGAACACATGATGCAGGCAACGATGGGCGGTCTGCACCATCGGCAGGCCGGCCACGCCGCGTTGCGCGGTGAACTGAGACATCGCCAGGCTGTGCGCGCCGAGCAGGCGCGAAAGCGGCCCCTTCACCACCACGATGCGCGAATCGGTGTACATCCGGATCTCGGACGGCAACGCCGTCGTGCGAAAGATGATGTCCCCGGGTTCCAGCGGCAGGGTGGCTTCGTTCTGAACAATCACGCCATGCCCTGCGATCACGAAGCTCGCCAGGAACTCCGCGTGGCCCAGATCCGTTGCGTGCTCCGCGCGGTGGTGCACGCTGATCGGCGTCGACTCCAGGCTCACCACCAGCCCGCCCGCGCGCAGGCGACAGGCCTGCAATTGCAGCCTGGGCTGCTCCGTCAACGCCCTGAACTCCCCCGGCAGGACCAGCTTGTCCAGCTCTCGCTCGTAGCCGGCGATTTCCTGTGCGTAGAAGGGGCGGAACTGGGGCGCAAAGTTCAGATCCGCCTCGGGACAGGCGGCCCGGGCAGGTTGATTCACTGTCTGGCTGGCGCTTGGCATGCTGGGAACTCGCTGTCGGGCCGGCCACCCAAGGCCGAAAAGCGCCTGCCGTCCTGTCGCATTGAGTCAACCCACGTTCGTGATCGGTCAATTGCAGGTGGCAGAGGCGGGCGTGTAATTGAGCCATTATCCCCAAGGAGACCCCATGCTGGAAAAACAAGCCCATGCCGACGCCTTCTTTGCGCGCTCCGCGAACAAACTCGACTTCGGAAACTGGGGCGAGAAGGAAAAGGTGGCGCTGAGCTGTCGCATCCTCGCGAGCGAAGGCCATTCGGAAACCCTGGCGGGCCAGATCACCGTGCGCAAAGACGACGGCACGTTCCTGACGACGCCCATGGCCCAGGCGTTCGATGAGATCGTCCCCGCCTCGGTCATCCGCATCAACGAGGACATGGAGGTGCTCGATGGCCCGGGCACGCCCAATCCTGCCGTGCGCTTTCATTTCTGGGTCTATCGCCAGCGCCCCGACGTGCAGTGCATCATCCACACGCACCCGCCCCATGTCTCGACGCTCTCGATGACGGGCCAGCCGCTGGTCGTGGCACACATGGACGCCACCCCGTTCCACAACGACTGCGCTCATCTGAAAGAATGGCCCGGCCTGCCCATCGCCGATCAGGAAGGCGAGATCATTTCGGCAGCACTGGGCGACAAGCGCTGCATTCTGCTGGCCAACCATGGATTCCTGGCCGCCGGATCCTGCGTGGAAGAAGCGCTGTACCTATCGGTGCTGATCGAGCGCGCGGCCCGCAATCAGTTGCTGGCGGCCGCCGCATACGGCGAGGTGAAACCGGTGAATGATGAGCTGGCCGCCGAATCGCACGACTTCCTGCTGAAGCCCAGCATCGTGCGTGCAAGCTTCGCCATGTTCGCGCGTCGCGTCGAACGGCAAATGGCTGCGGAATAGACCAAGCGGGGAAGAACTGGCTGCGGATCGTTCAGCGGGGGCCGGCATGCGCCGGCGGGAACGTCCGCCAGCCGCAGCCCGGGCTCCGCTCAGTGGCGAAGCCCGAGCTGCGGCAGTGTCGGATCAGGGCTTCTTGAGCAGATCGCGGATTTCGCGCAGCAGCGCCACGTCTTCGGGCGTTGCGGCCGGTGCGGCCGGTGCTTCCTCGGCCTTGGCGCGCGCCTTGTAGATGGCCTTGACCATCCAGAAGATCACGAACGCCAACAACACGAAGTTGATGATGATGGTGACGAAATTACCCCATGCGAACACGTTGGCGCCCGCTTTGGACAAGTCGGCATAGGTCATCGGGCCGTTGTAGCCAGCAGGCATCGACAGCACCAAGAACTTGTTCGAAAAATCGACCGAGCCGCCCAGGATGAAGTTGACCAAAGGCATGACGATGTCTTTGACGAGCGAGTCGACTATCCTGCCGAACGCCGCACCGATGATGACACCCACCGCCAAGTCAACCGCATTGCCTTTTACAGCGAAATCTCGGAATTCTTTGACGAAACCAGTTGCTTTGCTCATAAAAGCACTCCCTTCGTGATACGCCCGTCAGTGGGCTGGCGCTATAATACGCGGTTGCTATGTTGTTACATATTCCCGCGAACCCGATGCCGCAGAAATGATGCTACTCGTAGAGCGGGCGCATCAACAAGGATAGGAAGATGAGTCAGGATACGCTGGTGCACGATGATGACGGTGCGGTTGATCCCAACCTGCCACCCGATCCTTCGCGACGTTTCTGGGTTACCACCGCCTGTGCCGTGGGTGGCGTAGCAGGTGTCGCAACGGCTTTGCCGCTTGTGAGCACGTTTTCTCCCTCTGACAAGGCCCGCGCTGCCGGGGCCCCTGTAGAAGTGGACGTCGGGGATATTCCCGTCGGCACCATGAAAACAGTGGAATGGCGCGGGAAGCCGGTGTGGATCATGCACCGTTCTCCCGAACAGCTCGCCGCGTTGAAAACGCTGGATCCGCTATTGGCCGATCCCGATTCAAAACGGCCAGGCTTCACGCCCAAATACGCCGAAAACGAAGTCCGCTCGCGCAAGCCCGAGCTCTTCGTCTGTGTCGGCATCTGTACCCATCTGGGCTGCTCGCCCACCTCGCACTTTGAAACAGGCGGCGGTGGCGGCATGGGTGCCAATTGGCAAGGCGGATTCCTCTGCCCGTGCCACGGCTCCACGTTCGACCTGGCTGGCCGGGTCTACAAGAACAAGCCTGCTCCCGATAATCTCGAAGTTCCGCCGTACCAATATCTCAGCGACACCCGCATCATCGTGGGCGTTGATGAAGACAACAAGGCCTGACGCTCGCGTCGCGCTTTTTTCCCGAATTACGTAAGTAAAACAAATACGCACACGTATTAGAGAAGGAGCCGTTACATGGCTGGCGAGAAAACCGTCGAGACGACAGGCCTGCTGGGCTGGTTGGACCGGCGCTTTCCGGTGACCTCCACCTGGAAAGCCCATCTGTCCGAGTACTACGCACCGAAGAATTTCAATTTCTGGTATTTCTTTGGCTCCTTGGCCCTATTGGTCCTGGTGCTTCAGATCGTGACCGGTATTTTCCTGGTCATGCATTACAAGCCGGACGCCGAACGCGCGTTCCAGTCCGTCGAATACATCATGCGCGAGGTCCCCTGGGGCTGGTTGGTGCGCTATATGCACTCCACGGGCGCGTCGATGTTCTTTGTCGTCGTGTACCTGCACATGCTGCGCGGGCTGCTTTACGGTTCCTACCGCAAGCCGCGCGAACTTGTGTGGATCTTCGGCGTGGCGATTTTCCTCTGTCTGATGGCCGAAGCTTTCTTCGGCTACCTGCTGCCCTGGGGTCAGATGTCGTATTGGGGCGCACAGGTGATCGTGAACCTGTTCGCGGCCATTCCGTTCATCGGCCCGGAACTGTCGATCTGGATCCGCGGCGACTACGTCGTGTCGGACGCCACCTTGAACCGCTTCTTCGCCTTCCACGTCATCGCGATTCCGCTGGTGCTGGTGGGCCTGGTGGCGGCGCACCTGGTCGCGCTGCACGAAGTCGGCTCGAACAACCCGGACGGCATCGAAATCAAGCAGGGTCCGAAAGACAAGTACGGCCGGCCGAAGGATGGCATTCCGTTCCATCCGTTCTATTCGGTGCATGACTTGATGGGCGTGGCGGGCTTCCTGCTTGTGTTCGCCTTCATCGTGTTCTTCGCGCCGGAGATGGGCGGCTACTTCCTTGAGTTCAACAACTTCATTCCTGCTGACTCACTGAAGACGCCTCCGCACATCGCGCCGGTCTGGTACTTCACGCCGTTCTACTCGATGCTGCGCGCCACCACCGACGAATTCACGTGGGTGCTGGCAGGCGCGTCCGTGCTGGGCGCCATCGCGTTGCTCGTCAAGAGCAACCTGAAGGGCATCATGCGCATCGCCATCCCCGGCATCCTGATCGTCGTGGCCGTGCTGCTGCGCGCGATCGACGCCAAGTTCTGGGGCGTGGTTGCCATGGGCGGCACGGTCGTCATCCTGTTCTTCCTGCCCTGGCTGGACCATTCCCCGGTCAAGTCGATCCGCTACCGCCCCACGTGGCACAAATGGATCTACGGCATCTTCATGGTCAACTTCCTGGTGCTCGGCTACATCGGTACGCAGCCGCCCAGTCCGCCGTTGAACATCACGTCGCAAATCGGCACGCTGCTGTACCTGGCATTCTTTTTCCTGATGCCGGTCTGGAGCCGCCTTGGCACCTTCAAGCAAGTGCCTGAGCGCGTTACGTTCCACGCCCACTGAGCCCACCAGATAACGGATTAACCATGATCAAGAAGCTGATTGGTGCCGTGGCCTTGATGCTCACGTGTACCGCCACTTTTGGCGCAGAAGGCGGATTCCCGCTGGACAAGGCGCCTTACCGCGTCAACGACATGGCGTCGCTGCAAAATGGCGCCAAGCTGTTCGTCAACTACTGCCTGAACTGTCATAGCGCCTCCTCGATGCGCTACAACAAGTTGAAGGACATCGGGCTGACCGACCAGCAAATCAAGGAAAGCCTGCTGTTCACCGGCGAAAAGGTCGGCGACATGATGACCGTTGCCATGACGCCCAAGGACGCCAAGAAGTGGTTTGGCACGACGCCCCCGGACTTGTCCGTGATCGCCCGTGCCAAATCGGTCAACGCGGGTCCGTCCGGCGCTGACTACATCTACACCTACCTGCGCACCTTCTACCGCGACACCTCGCGCGCCACCGGCTGGAACAACCTGGTTTTCCCGGCGGTGGGCATGCCCCATGCGCTCTGGGAAGTCCAGGGTCCGCGCGAGCTGACCACCGTGGCCATGCACGAAGTTGAAGCCAAGGATGCCAAGGAAGGCACACCCAAAAACTGGGAACGTGTCACGACGGTGTACGATGCTCAAGGTTTTTCCACGGTCAAGGCCGAACCGGTAGCTGATTACCACGGCCATGCCACCTTTGATGCCAAATTTAAGGCCGCCAATCCGGCCCAAGTCGCAACATACGACAACGATGTCGCAGACCTGACCGCGTTCATGTCCTGGATGGCCGAGCCCGTCCAGACTTTCCGCGTCCGTCTCGGCGTTGGCGTCATGTTGTTCCTGCTGCTGTTCTTCCTGGTTACGTGGCGCTTGAACGCTTCGTACTGGAAACACGTGCGCTAACCGCAACGCCCCGCCAGGCAAGTAAGCCGTCCCCGTTTATTAACAGGGACGGCATCGGCGGATAGGGCTGTACGCCTATCCCGCCTGGCAATTGGGGCCAGCGCCTGCTAGATTTAGGCGCTGGCCTTTCGTTTTTCATAAAGGACTTACCGCCATGATGGTGCTCTATTCCGGAACCACGTGTCCGTTTTCGCAACGCTGCCGCTTCGTGTTGTTTGAAAAGGGTATGGATTTCGAGATCCGCGACATCGACCTGTACAACAAGCCCGAAGACATCTCGGTGATGAACCCGTACGGTCAAGTGCCCATTCTGGTCGAACGCGACCTGGTCCTGTACGAGTCGAACATCATCAACGAGTACATCGACGAGCGCTTCCCGCACCCCCAGTTGATGCCCGCTGACCCGGTCATGCGCGCCCGTACCCGCCTGTTCCTCTACAACTTCGAGAAAGAACTGTTTGTTCACGTCTCGACGCTGGAAGACCGCAGCGCCAAGCCCGACGAGAAGAAGCTGGCCCATGCCCGCCAGAACATTCGCGACCGCCTGGCCCAGCTGGCTCCCATGCTGCTGAAGAACAAGTACATGCTGGGCGAGGAATTCTCCATGCTCGACGTGGCTGTGGCTCCGCTCCTGTGGCGCCTGGACCACTACGGCATCGAACTGCCCAAGAATGCGGCCCCGCTGCAAAAGTACGCCGAACGCATCTTCTCGCGTCCGGCCTACATCGAAGCGCTGACGCCTTCGGAAAAAGTGATGCGTCGTTAAGGCTGTTGTGTGATGGGTGAAACTTCGACCAAACCGTATCTGATCCGCGCACTGCATGAATGGTGCACCGATAACGGCTACACGCCGTACATCACCGTGCAGGTCGACGAGCACACCATGGTGCCCGTCGCTCATGTGCGTGACGGGCAGATCACACTGAACGTAGGCACGCTGGCCACCAACCGTCTGACGCTGGGCAACGAATTCATTGAATTCCAAGCCCGCTTCAGCGGCGTGACCGAAAACGTCTACGTTCCCGTGGGCGCCGTCAGCGCCATTTACGCGCGTGAAACCGGCGCAGGCATGGGCTTCGAAGTGCAGCCCTACGAACCGCCGGAAGCCGGCGCCCAGGGCGTGGTGGATACCGCCATGCCCGAAGGCTCCGACACCGAGGCCACGCCCGGCGACGACGGTGGAGATGACGACGAACCCAAGCGTCCGCGCTTGACCATCGTCAAGTAACCTCCGCGATGCGGGGACAGTGCGCCTGGCGCAATGTCTTCGCAGCCAGACAGCTTCCCCGTGTTCCGTGCCTGGCAGGAAACCCCTCCTGCCGGCGCGGCGCATTCTGCTGCCTGGCGCTTGCGTGCGCCAACGCTGGAAGGCCGAGGGGAAATGCAGCCACGCTGCCCTCCCATATTCTGGCTTGCTGGCTTCCGCACGCGGCGACGCCGTTTTTTCATTACAATGCAGTCCCTGCGCGTGCCCCGGCACGCCACGCCGGTGTAGCTCAGTTGGTAGAGCAGCTCACTTGTAATGAGAAGGTCGAGGGTTCGATTCCTTTCACCGGCACCAAATTCCCGTCTGACGTAGTACACGGTAGTACACGAAACCCGCACCAGCTAAGGCTTTGCGGGTTTTTTATCGTCTGGGATCGTCCAATGCTATCTATTGCCATACGCCCCCAAGCCCTACAGCTGGCCGACGGCGGGGGCCTTGATCGCATCTGGCGCTGAGCCCATGCAAGCCAAGCGAACGGCCAAACTGGCGGCGGCAAACTCGTTTGAGGCCGTGGCGCGGGGCCTGTACACGCTGCATGGGGGTGGAGCATGACCGCCCCCCGGCAATCGCATCAAGCAGGCGTGGCGTGCAGTCGAATACCCAGCGCTCGGACCACCTTCCAGATGGTGGCAAATTCAGGGTTGCCTTCACCGGACAGGGCGCGGTACAGGCTTTCACGCTTGACGCCAGTATCACGGGCAAGCTGAGTCATGCCGCGTGCCCGAGCGATGACGCCCAGCGCATGGGCGACGAATTTCGGATCGTCCCCGGCTTCATCAAGAACCGCGTCGAGGTAGGCCGCTACTTCTTCTTCGTTACGAAGATGGGCTGCGGAATCCCAGGGTCGTGTTTGAACTTTGGTCATGATTCACTCCAATTCAAGCGCTTTGGCAATGGCCTTAGCGTGCGTAATGTCGGCGCGCTGCGTCGTCTTGTCACCGCCGCACAGCAGCACCACCAGCACCGCGCCGCGCTGGGTGTAATAGACCCGGTAGCCTGGTCCGTAGTCGATACGCAATTCGGTAATTCCGCCGCCCACCGTTTTACTGTCGCCAGGGTTTCCCATCTCAAGCCGATCAATCCGTGCCTGGATACGGACCCTGGCGCGAATGTCACGCAACGCGGAGAACCAGTCATCAAAAGCAGCGGTAGTGCGAATGGATGGCATAGGATTACTGTAACCCATAAGAGACAGCCATACAATCCAATACCGTCTGACATCGTCTATGGCGGTATGGCGTTTCGAGCCCCTTTGCCTTATTCCCGCCTCGCTGCTGAGCCAGCCGCAGTCGGATGTGGAAAACCGAGATTCGATAGGTGGGCGACCGCCCCATGTGGGAATGGGGAGCGGGTCTAATGACTCGACAGAAAGTCATCTCCATGACTGACCACCCCCCTCGCACGTCTGCGCGCACCCCAATAGAATCAAGCAAAAAGCCCAACCTTCCGGTTGGGCTTTTTGCTTTTTCACGGCGATATTCCGCCCAAGAACGTCAGCCCAAGGGCGGCAGCATGTTGAACAGCAGGACCATGATCAGGCCCACCACGGCAACGATCGACTGCACCACCGAAATTGTCTTGGTGGCTTCGCCCATGGTCATGCCGAAGGATTCCTTCACCATCCAGAAGCCGGCATGGTTGGCGTAGTTGAAGAACAGCGACCCGCAACCGATCGACAACGCCAACAACGGCAGATTCAATGACGGGTCGGCGCCGGCCAGCGGCGCCAGCAAGCCGGCTGCCCCCACGATGCCGACCGTGGCCGACCCCGTGGATACCGACAGCAGCATGGCGATCAGCCAGCCCAGGATCAGCGGCGGAAACGCGAACTGCTGCGTCAGGTGCACGATGGCATCGCCGACTTTGGCACTGGTCAATACCTGCTGGAAAGCACCGCCGCCAGCGATGATCAGCATGATCCCGGCAATGGGCTTGAGGCTTTGGCCGAGCGCCTCGCGCAGTTTTTCCGCGTCGCCCCGGCGCATGAAGACCAGCGTGACGGCCGCGAACAGCACGCCCAGCAGCATGGCGACCACCGGATTGCCCAGGAAGGCGGCAACGTGCAACGCGCTGGATCCCTTCGGCAGCGACATCTCCGCCACGGCGTGCACCAGCATCAGCAAGGCAGGCAGCAGGGCAGCAAGAATGCCCAATCCGACACTGGGCACGTCCTGGCTCGCATCCGCTTCCTTGGAAGCGGTGAATTGTTCCAGCAAGGCCTCATCCGGACGGGTGGTCATGCGCGGAGCGATGAACGCGCCATACAGCGGACCACCAAACACCATGGCCGGCAGCGCGGCGATGAAGCCATAGATCATGGTCGGGCCGATCGTGGTCTTCAACGACGCGATGGCGGTCAGCGGGCCGGGATGCGGCGGCACCATGCCGTGCATGGCCGCCAGGGCCGCGATTACCGGCACGCCCACGTACACATAGGCAGACCCTTTGAAACGCTGCTGGCTTTCCAGCTTGCGTGCCACGCTGAAGATCAGCGGGAGCATCACGACCAGACCCACTTCAAAGAACATGGGAATGCCGATGACGAAAGCCACCAGCGTCATGGCCCAGGGGATCATGCGAGGAGAGGTGTGCCGCAAGATGGCATTGGCCAGGCGCTCGGTGGTGCCGGAATCCGCCAGGATCTTGCCCAGCATCGCGCCCAGGGCGATCACCACCCCCACCGCGCCCAGGGTCTTGCCCGCGCCGTCGGTCAGGTTTTTGACAATGGCCACCGGCTCCATGCCCGTGGCGAAACCGACGCCGATGGAGACGATCAAGAGCGCCAGCAGCGGATGCATGCGGATGCGCGAAACAATCAGTGCGACCAGCACCAGGACGCTTACCAGAGCGGTAAGCAACAATTGAATGTCGAACGATGACATGTATGAACCCAGAAAAAACAAGAGAGGTCGCGAACCTTCTGGGTGCCATCATAAGGGATCGGCCTTACAACTTGCCGCGCGGGCGGCGACGGTGGAAAGACGGGCAGTCGCCCCGATCCCCGATCAGGGCGCCACGAGCCGCCAATCCTTCAATCCGGCTTGATCCCCGCCGCCTTGATGATCGCCGCGTTGCGCTCTAGTTCCGTCTCTACCTTGCGGCGGAATGCGGCCGGATCCTGGTAGGTGGCGTCAAAGCCCAGCTCTTGCAGTTTGGCGCGGGTATCCGGTTCCGCCATCACCGCTTCGATTTCCTTGGACATGCGGGCGACGATGGGCGCGGGCGTGCCTTTGGGCATGACGACGCCGAACCAGGTCTCGAAGTCGTAGCCAGCCACGCCACTCTCCGCGACGGTGGGTACATCGGGCACGAGGGCCGAGCGCGCATGCCCCGTCAGCGCCACCGCGCGGACCTTGCCGGCCTTGATCTGGGGCAGGCCCGCCACCAGCGTGTCGATCGACAACGGAATCTGGTTGCCGATCAGGTCGGTCATGGCCGGGGCGCTGCCGCGGTAGGGCACGTGCAGCAATTTGGCGCCGGTGCGCTGGGCCAATGATTCGCCCGCCATGTGCGGGGTGGAGCCGTTGCCGAACGAGCCGAAGCTGAGCGGCTGCGTGGCGGACTGCTTCGTGATGTCGGCCATGGTGCCGATACCGGTCTGCGGATTCGTCAGAATCACGAACGGCGTGCTGCCGGCGACGGCGACATATTCGTAGCTCTTGATCGGGTCATAGTTCAGGTTCGGATACAGCAGCGGGTTCGACGTGAACGTCGGGGCGCCGGTGATCATCAGCGTGTAGCCGTCAGGCGCGGCGCGGGCGACGGCGGCGGCGCCGATGCCGGTGTTGGCGCCGGGCTTATTTTCAATGACGATTGTCTGGCCCAGGCGCGCTCCCAGCTTGACGGCAAAAAGCCGGCCGATGACGTCGGTGGATCCGCCGGGCGGGAACGGCACCACCATGGTGACCGGTTTTTCCGGATAGGCCTGGGCCGAGGTTATCAGCGGCATCGCAGCCAAGACGCACAGGGCTAAGGCGCGGGCGGCAGTGTGATTCATTGTTTTCCCCTTGTGTTGTTGGCGTAGTGGTCAGTGCGGCAGCACGGGCGCCTGGCGCCAATACTGCGTGGATTGTTCGAACGCGTGCGCCAGTTGCAGCAGCGCATGTTCCCGGCGATAGCGGCCCACGATCTGGATGCCGATGGGCAGACCCGCATCGCTGAAGCCGCAGGGCACCGAAATGGCCGGATGGCCGGTCAGCGACAGGTAATAGCCTGAACGCATCCAGTCGATGTAGTTGTGCATCGGCGTGCCTTCGATGCAGCTCACGGTCTCCTGTTCGACCGGGAACGGCAGTACCTGGCTCACCGGCCCGATCAGGAATTCGTAGTTCTGCATGAAGGCATGCATTCGCGCGAACAGGGCAGCGCGGTCGCGCTCGGCCTGTACGATGGCGGCGGCCGGTTGTTGCAGGCCCAGCTCGATGTTCCAGATGACGCTGTCCTTGAGCAGGTGCCTGTGCTCGCGCAGCACCGCTTCGTAGCCCACAGCGAAGGTTTGCCCGCGCAAGGCCTGGAAGGCGGCGTCCGCGCCGGTGAAATCCGGGCAGGCCGGTTCCACCTGGGCGCCCAGGTCCGCAAAGACCGGCAGTTGGCGCGCAAGCGCCTGCACCACTGCGGCTTGTACCGGCAGACCGCCCCACGTCGGCGCGTAGGCGATGCGCACGCCCTTGAAATCACGCGACAGGCTGTCCAGGAAGCGGGCAGGGTCCTGCTCGATGGCCAGCGGGTCGCGCGCATCCGCGCCCGCCGTGGCGGCAAGCAGCAGCGCCACATCGGCGACCGTGCGCGCCATGGGACCTGCGACGGTCAAGGCGTTGTACGGGCTGGCCGTGGGCCATTGCGGGACACGCCCCGGCGACGGTCGCAGGCCCACCACGTTGCAGAACGAGGCCGGGTTGCGCAGCGATCCCCCCATGTCCGTACCGTCGGCCAAGGGCGCCATGCGGGCGGCCAGGGCAGCAGCGGCGCCGCCGCTGCTGCCGCCGGCGGTCAGGCGCAGGTCGTAGGGATTGCGGGTGGCGCCAAATACCGGATTGAACGTCTGCGAACCGGCGCCGAACTCGGGCAGGTTGGTCTTGCCCAGCGTGATCGCCCCTGCCGCGCGCTCGCGGCTGACGATCAGGCTATCGCGCTCGGGCACGAAATCCCGATGCAGCGGCGACCCATAAGTGGTGCGTATGCCGGCCGTCAGGAAGGAATCCTTGTGCACGATGGGCAAGCCGTGCAGCAAGCCCAGCGGATGGCCGGCCGCCTGGCGCTCGTCGGCAAGCAGGGCGCGCGCCAGGGCGCCTTCGGCGTCCACGGTGACTACCGCATTCACCTGGGCGTTGCAGGCATCGATGCTCGCCAAGTGCGCAGCCGTCACGTCGCGAGCGCTGACATGGCCGGCGGCGATGTCAGCGCGCAGGGCTACGGCGGTCATTTCACAAAGGGAAGAAATCTGGGTCATGTATAGCCGCAATGTATTGCAATACGATATAAAGTATTGAATAATCAGCTTTATAGTGGGTATTCCGCCCCCGGACAATTCGGGGAAACTAGCGCTGCCCTCTGACGCCACCGCATCCGCTCTCTTGCGCCGCCCGGCACGGAACCTCATGACGACACGCCCGCCCCCCCTTGCCGCTACCGCCGCCGCTGATGCTGACGACCCCTTGTTTGTCGCGTCGCTGGAAAAGGGCATGCGCGTGCTGGACGCATTCCGCGACGCCTCGGACTCGCTAGGCCTGACCGACATCGCCACGGTCACAGGCTTGGGAAAAAGCGCCGCACAGCGCTTTATCCACACATGGGAGCGCATGGGCTACCTGATCAAGGACCCGGCCTCGCGCCGTTACCGCCTGGCGCCCCGCGTGGTGGAATTGGGCTACTTCTTCCTGCGCAGCGACCGGCTGGTATCCATGGCCGCGCCGCATCTGGTCGCACTGCGCGACCGCTGCGGCCTGGCCGTGCACCTGAGCGTGCTGGCCGGCGGCGACATGATCTATCTGCTGCGCCTGCCCAGCCGGCAATTGACCCTGGCCGAAATGCTGCCCGGCCGCCGCATGCCCGCGTGGTGCAACAGCGGCGGGCGCATGCTGCTGACCGCGCAAGACGATGACGCGATCCGCCAGGCGCTGCTGCGCGCGCCGCCGCGCGCGTTCACGCCACGCACGGTCGTCGACCCGGACGCCTTGCTGGCGATGATCCGCCAGGCCCGCGACGACGGCTACGCGCTGACCGAAGACCAGGTGCTGCAAAACCAGGTGGGCGCGGCGGTGCTGCTGCGCGACGCGCGGGACACGCCGCTGGCCGCGATCAGCGTGAGGGCGCCGCGCCACGACTATCCCAGCGACCGCTTGCTGAGCGATATCGTGCCGCAACTGTTCCGCACGGCACAGGCGATCCAGGACGCCTGATTGAAACTTTTCAGGCCGTTTTGCATTCTTCCGATTTTTTGTGCATAATTCGGCCCCTCTACCTGTTCCCCGATAGCTCAGTCGGTAGAGCGACGGACTGTTAATCCGCAGGTCGCTGGTTCGAGCCCAGCTCGGGGAGCCAAGAATTCAGCCGTGCATTTTTTATCCGCACTGCTCGCAGTACCCCTAAAAAAGCCCGCAACTTGTTTGCGGGCTTTTTGCATTGGAAGTTCGGAACGGGACGTCGGCACTTATGCGTCGGCGGCGCCCCCGTTTACCGGCCCAGTTGCCATGCCTTCCACAAAGCGTAGGATGACGCGCATCCCCTCCTGAAGCCACGTCGTCGCCTCCATGCGTTCCACGCGATCCCTGCCTGCCCTGGTCTCCCTGCGCGCTTTTGAAGCGGCTGCGCGACGCCTGAGCTTTTCGCTGGCCGCACAAGAACTCTTCGTCACGCAAAGCGCCGTCAGCCATCACATCCAGCGGCTGGAAAGCGAGTTAGGCGTTGCACTGTTCGAGCGCCGCACGCGCGCCGTGGCGCTGACACCTGCGGGACTCGCCTATTACGACCACGTGCATGCCGCCTTTGAATTGCTGCGGCAGGGCACCGACGCCATCCGCGCTCCCGCCGCGACACGTCGCACGCTCAAGGTGGGATTGCTGGCCTCGTTCGCCACGCGCTGGCTGGCGCCGCGCCTGCCTGCCTTCGCCGCCGCGCATCCGGACATCGACCTGCAATTGCAGCCCGACATCAGCCTGGCTGACGTAGCCGGTGGCGACGTGGATGTGGCGATCCGCTACGGCCGCGGCGGCTGGCCCGGCGTGGCATCGCGACTGCTGATGGCCGAACGACTGTCCGTCGTGTGCGCCCCCGCACTGATAGGCGGGCGCAAGCGGCCCCGCGCGCCAGACGATCTGCTGCGCTATCCCTTACTGGCCTCGCACGCCAAGCAACCCTTTGAATGGGACGCCTGGGCACGGCGCTTCGGCATGGACCTGGGCCGCGCCCAGACCGTGCATCTGCACGACTACAACATCGTTGTCGAAGCCGCCTTGGCGGGCCAGGGTCTGGCCATGGGCCGGCATCGCCTGATCGCCCCGCACCTGGCCAGCGGCGCGCTGGTGCAGGCGCTGCCTGGCACGGTGCTGGAAGACCCCCGCATCGGTTGGTGGTTCGTGGCCCCTCGCGGCGCCCTGGCGCCTGCGGTAAGGGCCTTGCACGACTGGCTGATCCAGGCGGCGTCGGCATCCGAAGACCCGGCCGCCGGCACGGACATTCACGGCACGTATTAGTTTTACTCATGCATGCCCTGCAAGAATTGATTGGTCATGCGCCGCCATGGCCGATAGCATCAAAGCTTGCCCTATCCGCTTACCTCCTTTACAGGTGAATCGACATGACCCGCACCATCTCCGGCCGCGTGGCCGAACTGGGCTACGCCCTGGAAGCCGCCTCGGCGCCCGCCGCCAACTACGTGCCGTTCGTCCAGGACGGCAACCTGCTCTATATCTCGGGCCAGATCTCGCGCCAGGGCGGCAAGCCCGCTTACCTGGGCCAGTTGGGCAACCAGGTGTCTGACGCCGATGGCGTCGCGGCCGCCAAGCTGTCCAGCCTGGGCATCCTGTCGCAGATCGCGGCAGCCACCGGCGACCGCCTGGACCGCGTGGCGCGCGTCGTGCGCCTGGGTGTATTCGTGGCCAGCACGCCTGACTTCAACCGCCAGAGCGCCATCGCCAACGGCGCATCCGACCTGATGGTGGACGTGTTTGGCGATGCCGGCCGCCATGCGCGCAGCGCCGTCGGCGTGGCGTCCCTGCCCCAGGGCGTGTCCGTGGAAGTCGAGGCCGTCATCGCCTTGACGCCCGCCTGATCGTCGACGGCCATGCCCGCCCCGCTGACCCCTGACGCCGTCCACGCGCTGCGCGCCCGGACGCCCGGCACGCAAAGCAGTGTCCACTTCAATCACGCGGGTTCGTCCTTGCCCTCATCCGGCACGCTGGATGCGATATACGCGCATCTACAGCGCGAAGCCGCGCTGGGTCCGATGGAAGCCGGCGTGGCCGCGCGCGCGCTGACCGAAAACGCCCGCACACTGGCAGCCAGGCTGCTGAACGCCCAGCCCGAGGAAATCGCGCTGACCACCGGTAATTCCCCCGGCTGGGGCGCGGCCTTCGCGGCGCTGGCGCCGTGGCGGCCCGGCGACCGCATCCTTGTCGGCCGCCATGAATGGGGCGGCAACCTGGCCGCCATGCGCTTGCGTGCCGAACGTGCGGGCGCCGTGCTCGAAACCATCCCGTCCGATGACAGCGGCTGCGTGGACGCGGAGGCGCTTGCCGGCATGCTCGACGACCGCGTGCGCCTGATCGCCCTGACGTGGCTACCCGCCAACGGCGGCCTGATCAATCCCGCCGCCGCCGTCGGCCTGGTGGCGCGACGTCATGGCGTCCCGTATTTCGTGGACGCGGCGCAAGCAGTCGGCCAACTGCCCGTGGACGTGGCGGAGATCGGTTGCGATGTCTTGAGCGGCGCCGGCCGCAAAGCCTTGCGCGGCCCGCGTGGCACCGGCCTGCTGTACGTGCGGCGCGATTTCCTGGACCAGCTCACGCCTGCCTTCGTCGATACGCATTCCGCCCCCTTGGGCGCGGACGGCCAGCCCCAATTGCGTCCCGACGCCGCCCGCCTGGAATCCGCCGAGAACTCGCTGGCGCTGCGCTGCGGGTTGGCCAATGCGTTGCAAGAAGCGCTGGATATCGGATTGGAGGTCATTCGCGCCACCATTGACGCGCGGGCCCGGACCCTGCGCGCCGAACTGGCGGCCATCCCGGGCCTGACCGTGCTGGATCAAGGCCGGGAGCAATCCGGCCTGGTGTCCTTCAACCTGGCCGGCCACGAGGCCCCCGCCGTGCAACGCGCCCTGGCGGCGCAAGGCATCACCATCGGCAGCAACGGCGTGCCCTACACGCCGCTGGACATGCAGGCGCGCGGCCTGACGCAGATCGCGCGCGCCTCGGTCAGCTATCTGACGAGCGATGCCGAGCTTGCCCGCCTGCTGGATGGGCTACGACAACTGGCCCGTTAGCATCCGGCTCATGCCGCCGCGCGACGCATGAACGGCGACCATTTCGTGAAGACGAGCAGGTTGCCGAACATCACCAGCGCCAGGCCCGCGAAGGCCGATGGCGTCCACTGATAGCCTTCGGCCACCGTCGACACGCTCAGCGCCACCACGGGGAACAACACGGTGCAATAGGCGGCGCGAGCCGGCCCCATGCGCCCGACCAAGGTCAGATAGGCGGTGAATCCGATCACCGAGCCGGGAATGGCCAGGTAGAGCAGAGCGCCCACATAGGGCGTCGATGTGTCGAACTGGAAAGGCAGGCCCGCCACCACGCAACCCGCCAACAGGATCGACGCGCCGTACAGCATGCTGTAGGCGTTGCCCGTCAGCGGCCGGATGCCGGCGCGCTGCTGCAACGAGGACAGCATGTTGCCGGTGGAAAAGCAGAACGTGCCCAGCAAGGCAAAACCCAATCCCAGCAGCGTCTCGTGGCTGGCCTGCTGGCTGGCAAGCTCGGGCCAGAACAGCAACACCAGGCCAGCAAAGCCAACGCCGCCGGCCAGCATCACGCGCGACGCGACGCGCGTGCCGAACCACAACCGCGCATTCAGCGCATTCCACAACGTCGCGGCGGAAAACACCACCGATACCAGGCCGCTGGGAATCCACTGCGTGGCGGTATAGAAGCACAGGAAATTCAGACAGAACAAGCACAGGCCCTGACCCACGCAGAGCCAATGGCCGCGCCGATCCAGCGTCTGCAATTTGCGGGTCAACAGCAGGGCGGCAAACAGCACCAGGCCCGCCAGCGCGAAGCGGTAGAAGATGGACACGGGGATGGCCACCACGCCCAGCTGCAACTTGATGGCGATCCAGGTGGTGCCCCAGATCACGACCGTCAGGAAATACAGGAAGAGATTCACGATGCCATCAGCAAGAAAAAGGGGTCATGGAACAGGTCGGCCGAACATGAAGCCGTGGGCTGCGAGTGTGCGCCGCCGCGGCTAGCCGGAATTGCCGGATCTTGCGGTTTTTACGCAGACTCGCGCGCGCCGCGCGTGAGATCGCAGTAGCATTTCAGTCCTATGGGCACCATCGCCTCGGCCCCGGCCGATTTCTCCGTCTTCCGCACCCTGTCGCGCTCCACCGCCACCCTGGAACGCGCGTCGCCCCTTGGCGAAGGCATGGCCATTTCGCAATGGGGCCGCAGCGCCAACGAGACGCTGGGCTACGACACCCCCGGCCATCACACGCTGTCGCTGTACCTGCACGGCGGCGATAAATCCTTCCGCGTGGGCCAGGACGCACTTCACGGCGGCGCCGGCAAGTTCTGCGTGCTGCCCGCCGAACACTATTCGCGCTGGTGCATGAAGGACACCGTGCATTTCCTGCACTTGTACATCGCACCCGAACGCCTGGCGCGCGAAGCCATCATGCGGCTGGACTGCGAACCTCGCACGCTGGAACTGCGCGACCGCACTTATATCCAGGACGACTCGCTAAGCGACGTCTGCCGCCAGTTGCTGGGCACCGACTGGTCGCAGCCAGCGGATCGGCTGGCGGCCAGCAGCGCGGCGGAAACCGTGCTGCACCACCTGCTGAATCAAGGCGTGGCGCGCAAGGCGGCGCACGCCGCCCGTGGCGGCCTGGCGCCCGCCGTGCGCCGACGCATCATGGACTACATCGATACGCATCTGCACGAACCGCTGACCCTGGATCAACTGGCGGGGGTGGCGGCGCTGTCCACCTACCACTTTGCCCGCATGTTCCACACCTCGTTCGGCGAACCGCCGCACGCCTGGGTACGCGGACGCCGCCTGGCACATGCACGAGGCCTGCTGGCGACGGGCAAAGGCGACCTGGCCGGCATTGCCCAGGCCAGCGGCTTCGGCAACGCCAGCCACCTGTCCCGAGTGTTCCGCGACGCCATTGGCGTCACGCCCGGCCAGTACCGCAGCGCACGCCGCCCGCACTGAACACGGCGGCTGTCCGGCCCCGTTTCCCGACCTGCCCGGTCTACAATGACGCATCGCCCTTAGCGGCCTGACGCCGCGGCCCGCCCGCGCTTGCCCCCACCGCGATGCCGTCTTCGCCCTCTCGCGATTCCAATCCCGTGGCCGGCCCCGCCACTGCGCGTCCGTTGCGCGCACATTGGCTGGCCGAACTCATCCGCCTGCGCGAAACCCATTGGGGCCCCCTGGACGATGCCGATGCCGTCCGGCGCGTGCGACAGCTGGACTCCGACCTGCCGTCGCGCATCCTGGCCCGCGCCGATCTCCTGGCGCAACGCGAAAACCTGACCCCGCTCGTTGATGCCTGGCGCCGCAGCGCTCGGGGCATCCTGGCCGTGCTGTTCGTGCTGGCCTTGATGTCCGGCATCGCCGTCGCCCTGGGTGCGCTGGGCGACGGGTCGCGGCCGGTCAACGTGCTGTGGGCGCTGGGCGCCTTGCTTGGCCTGCACGTGTTGACCTTCCTGTTGTGGCTGGCCAGTTTCCTGCTCAGACCCTCCGCCGTGACCGGGCTGGGCCGCCTCTGGCTGTGGGCCACCCGCAAGCTGGCCCGCGGACCCGACGGCGCCCTGGTGCCGCAGGCCTTCCTCAACCTGCTGGCCCGCGCCGGCGCCTTGCGCTGGCTTTTCGGCGCCATCAGTCATCTGTTGTGGCTGACGGCGCTATGCGCCGCGCTGGCGGCCTTGCTGGTGGTGCTGTCCACGGCCAGCTACCGCTTCATCTGGGCCACGACGCTGTTAACGCCCGACACCTTCGTCTGGCTCACGCAGGCCATCGGCTGGCTGCCCGCGCACCTGGGTTTCCCCATGCCCGACGCCGCCATCATCCGTGCCAGCGACGGCGTCCAAACGCTGTCCGCCGACGCTCAGGTGCAATGGGCGCAATGGCTGATCGGCGTGTTCGTCGTCTATGGCATTCTGCCGCGTCTATTGGCAGGCGCGCTCTGCGTGGCCACCACCCTGCGTGCCCTGCGAAACCTGCGCATCGACCCCACGCTGGCCGGTTTCTCGCCGCTGCGCGATCGCCTTGAACCCCCGGCGCAATCCACCGGCATCGACCGGCCGGTGGACCCGCTGCACGAACCGCGCGTCGCCATGCCATCGCTGGCCGGATTGGCGGGCCAACCCGTGCTGCTGGGCCTGGAATTGCCCTCCGACCTGACCTGGCCGCCCGCCGAGGTATCTCCCGGCATCCAAATGGCCGGCAACCTGGACACGCGCGAAGAACGCAACCGGGTATTGGACGCGCTGTCCCAGGCAGTCGCCTCGCGCCTGCTGATTGCCTGCGACGCCCGCCAGACTCCCGACCGTGGCACCTTGTCCCTGATCGCCGAATTGTCCGCCCATGCCCAGACCACCCGTGTCTGGCTCATCACCCCGTCGGCCGCCGCGGATGCGCCCGACGCGGGCACGCGCGCCGCAGTGTGGCGCGAACGGCTGCTGGCACTGGGGCTACCCGCTAACGCCATTCTGCAAACCCCCGCCGCGCCGCTGACGTGGCTGGAGACCGGCCATGACTGACGGCGTCATCAAGATCGCGGTGGTTGGCCACACCAACACCGGCAAGACCTCATTGCTGCGTACGCTCACGCGCGACACCGCCTTCGGCGACGTGGCCGACAGCCCCGGCACCACTCGCCACGTCGAAGGCGCGCGGCTACGCCTGGAAGGCCGTCCCGTGCTGGAATGGTTCGACACCCCGGGCATGGAAGACAGCATCGCCTTGCTGGAATACCTGGAACGGCTGGGCAGCCCCGACGAACGGCTGGACGGCCCGGCACGTGTCCGCCGCTTCCTGGACACCCCTGAAGCCCACGGCCGCTACGAACAGGAAGCCCGCGTTCTGACAAAGATGTTGGACTGCGACGCGGCGCTCTATGTGATCGACGCGCGCGATCCCGTGCTGGGCAAGCATCGCGACGAACTCTCCATCCTGGCCGCTTGCGGCCGGCCCTTGTTGCCCGTGCTGAATTTCGTGAACGCGCCCGCGCACCGTGCCGACGAATGGCGCGGCGCGATGGCCCGGCTGGGCCTGCATGCGGTCGTGGAATTCGACACCGTGGCGCCGCCACTCGATGCCGAGCAACAGCTGTACGCCAAATTGGGCGTGTTGCTGGACCGGCATGCAGCCGCGTTGACTCGGCTGTCGGACAGTCTGTCCGCGCAACGCCGCGAACGTCACGCCGCCGCCTACGAACTGTTGGCCGATCTCCTGGTCGACGTCGCCGCGCTACGCCTGTCCAGCCCTAGCGACGACGCCACGCTTGCCGCCGCATCAAACCAATTGCGCGATCAGGTCCGCCAGCGCGAACAGACTTGCGTGAACGCCTTGTTGGCACTCTATAACTTCCGTCCGTCTGATATCACTGACGACGTGTTGCCGCTGCAAGGCGAACGCTGGGGCATGGATTTGTTCCATCCCCAAGCGCTGAAAGACATGGGCGTTCAAGTCGGCATGGGCGCTGCCGCCGGCGCGATGGCGGGCGCCGCGGTCGACCTGTTCAGCGCAGGGCTCAGCCTGGGCACCGGCATGCTGATCGGCGCTGCCGCAGGCGGACTGTGGCAGGGCGTTGAAAAGCTGGGCAAGCGCGTCGCCGGCAAGCTGCGGGGATGGCGCGAGATCAGCGTGGACGACGCCGTGCTGCGCTTGCTGGCCTTGCGCCAGCGGCAATTGATCGACGCACTGGAACGCCGTGGCCATGCGGCGCGCAAGCCCTTGACGCTAGCCCTTCCGGATGAGGAAGCCTGGCGCAAGGGCCCGTTGCCCGAGGCATTGAAAGAAGCGCGCAGCCGACCGGAATGGTCCGCGCTGGGCAAACACCATGAAGACAGCGACCGCAGGAAGCGCATCGTCCACGAGTTGGCGAAAACCCTTGCCGCCACGCCTGAGCCAGACGCCTGACCCTTGCGCCGCTTGCCGCGCGGAACGCACCATTCAAGGCATACGGCAAGCAAGTACTAACCCCAATCCAAACCGATTGACGCTTAAACGAATCGATCTATAAGATTCGTTTTGCATTGGCGAGGTCCGTCCCCGCCATGACAATCACAAGGGGTTGGGTCTATCGTGAAGTCGAAGTCCTCGGCAGTGATTCCCGGCATCGCCCTCAACGGCCAGGGCGCAGTTCGCGCCGCGCGCCAACCGGCCCCGCACCGTCTTTCGTCGTAAGCAGCAAACCCGAGCCCCGGATCCCGATCGGGCCGGGGCCCTGTCACTTCTGTCGCGCGATCCGCGCACCACACGGAGCACGAGGGCTATGCGTACTTTTCCCCACCTAAAGCAAGTGGCGCTGGCAGCTGCGGTTGCCGCATCCCTGGCGTTCAGCGCCGGCGCGGCCGCCAAGACCTTCCATTGGTCCTATCAAGGCGACGCCACGTCGATGGACCCGATGGCGCTGAACGAAACCTTCACGCTGGGCTTCCAGGGCAACATCTACGAAACGCTGGCAGGTTACGACGGCAACCTGAAACTGACGCCTTTGCTGGCCGAAAGCTGGGAAAACCCCGAGCCCACCAAATGGGTCTTCAAGCTGCGCAAAGGCGTGAAGTTCCATGACGGATCGCCGTTCACGGCGGACGACGTCATCTTCTCCTGGAAGCGCAGCCTGACGCCCGGCTCCGACATGAAGGGCTACGGCGCCAAGGCTTCCGACATCAAGAAGGTGGACGACTACACCATTGAAGTCACGACCCCCACGCCCAACCCCATCCTGCCGCGCGAATGGGTGTTCCTGTACATCATGAGCAAGTCGTGGTCCGAGAAGAACAAGACCACCGAAGCCACCAACGTCAAGGGCGACAACCAAGGCAACTACGCCAACCTGAACGCCAACGGCACCGGTCCCTTCATGCTGGTTTCGCGTCAACCGGACGTGAAGACGGTGCTCAAGCGCTATGACGGCTACTGGAACAAGGACATCAAGACCAACGTCGACGAGGTCATCTTCCAGCCAATCACGCAGGAAGCCACGCGCGTGGCCGCCTTGATCTCGGGCGAAATGGACCTGGTGCAACCCGTGCCCGTGCAGGACTGGAAGCGCCTGGAAGACGCCAAGGGCGTGAAACCGCTGACCGCGCCGGAAGCGCGCGCCATCTTCATCGGCATGGACCAGGACCGCGACGAACTGCTGTTCTCGGACGTCAAGGGCAAGAACCCCTTCAAGGATCCGAAGGTGCGCGAAGCCGTCGTGCTGGCCGTGGACACCAAGGCCATCAACGAGAAGATCATGCGCGGCGCGGCCAAGCCGTTGGGCTCGCTGGTCGCCACCGCCATCAACGGTTATGCCGATTCCTATGGCGCACCGTACAAGCCCGATCCCGAACGGGCCAAGAAGCTGCTGGCCGAAGCAGGCTATCCCAAGGGCTTCACGGTAACGATGGACTGCCCGAACGATCGCTACGTCAATGACGAAAAGGTCTGCCAGGCGGTCGCCGGCATGCTGGCTCGCGTGGGCATCAAGATCAACCTGCTGGCGCAGACCAAGTCCAAGTACTTCGGCAAGATCCTGCTGCAAGCGGGCAACCAGACCAGCATGTACATGCTGGGCTGGACGCCCAGTTCCACCGACGCGCACAACGCGCTGCTGAACCTGGCTGCCTGCCGCGACGCGAAAACCGCCGCGGGTCAATTCAACCTGGGCGGCTACTGCAACAAGAAGGTGGACGACCTGACCAACAGGATCGGCGTCGAAACGGATCAGACCAAGCGCAACGCCATGATCAAGGAAGCCTTCGAGATCGTGCGCGCCGACTTCGGCTATCTGCCGCTGCACCAGCAACCCATGTCCTGGGGCGTGAAGGACAACATCAAGGTCATCCAGCGCGCCGACGACGTGCTCGACCTGCGCGACGTTGTGTTGCCGTAGACCGTTGTCGTGATCTCCTGACGATGTGAGCCCCGGGCGGCAGAAGCCGCCCGGGCGCGCCCGGCCCAGCCCCGCTTCCCGCTTGCACCGGAAACGCGGCCCGGCGTTATCTGCAAACGAGGGCACTCCATAATGCTTTCCTTTATTGCGCAACGACTTATCCAGTCGGTGCTGGTGATGTTGACGGTGGCGCTGATCGCGTTCTCCATGTTCCGCTATGTAGGCGACCCGATCGCCAGCATGGTCGGCCAGGACACCACGCCTGAACAACGCGAACAGTTGCGCGTGGATCTCGGCCTGGACGATCCCTTTGTCGTGCAATTCGCGCGCTTCGTCTCCAACGCGGCGCAGGGCGATTTCGGCATCTCGTACCGTCAGCGCCGCCCAGTCAGCGAGCTGCTTGAAGAGCGCATGCCCGCCACGCTGGAACTGTCCTTCGTCTCGGCCGTCATGGCGCTGGCGCTGGGTATACCGATGGGCATCTACACTGCCCTCAAGCGGCACGGCGTCCTGTCCAAGGCGTTCATGGCGATCTCGCTGGCCGGGATCTCGCTGCCCACGTTCCTGATCGGCATCCTGCTGATCCTGGTCTTCGGCGTGCAACTGCGATGGCTGCCCAGCTTCGGGCGCGGCGACGTGGTCAGCCTGGGGTGGTGGACCACCGGCTTCCTGACCAAATCAGGATGGCTGGCGCTGATCATGCCGGCGATCACGCTGGCGCTCTTCCAGATGACCTTGATCATGCGCCTGGTGCGCGCCGAAATGCTGGAGGTGCTGCGTGCCGACTTCATCAAATTCGCGCGCGCCCGCGGCCTGCCGGAACGGTTGATCAATTTCCGCCATGCCTTGAAGAACACGCTGGTGCCCGTCATCACCATCACGGGGTTGCAACTGGGTTCCATCATCGCGTTCGCCATCATCACGGAAACGGTGTTCCAGTGGCCAGGCATGGGGCTGTTGTTCATCCAGGCGATCAGCATGGTCGACATCCCGGTCATGGCGGCCTACCTGGTCTTGATCGCCTTCATGTTCGTGGTGATCAATCTGGTCGTCGATCTGCTGTATTTCGCCGTGGACCCGCGTCTGCGCGTGCAGAGCAAATGAGAAATTGCCCCCACGCCGCGCCTTCGGCTTGCTGCCCCCCAAGGGGGCGCTTTTTACCTTGGGACGGCCCGGCGGTAAAAAATAGCCCCCACGCCGCGCCTTCGGCTTGCTGCCCCCCGAGGGGGTGCTTTTTACCTTGGGACGGCCCAGCGGTAAAAAATAGCCCCCACGCCGCGCCTTCGGCTTGCTGCCCCCGAAGGGGCGCGGAGAAAAAGGAAATCACATGATTGCTCGCATCGCTCCCTTCTTTTCCCGCGCGGCCGACAGCGACCTCTGGCACAGCTTCAAGCGTTCGCCTGGCGCCATCATCGCGGCAAGCGTCACGCTGGCCATTCTGCTGGGCGCGTTGTTCGCGCCCGTCGTCGCGCCGCACAACCCCTTCGACCTGGCGTCCTTGAGCATCATGGACGCCAACACGCCGCCTGCCTGGGAAGAGGGCGGCAGCCCCGACTTCCTGTTGGGCACCGACGACCAGGGCCGCGACATCCTGTCGGCCGTGCTGTACGGGTCGCGCGTGTCGCTGCTGGTGGGCTTTGCCTCGGTGCTGTTCTCGATGGTGCTGGGCGTCACGCTGGGGCTCATCAGCGGCTATGCCGGCGGCCGCATCGACAGCTTCATCATGCGCATCGCCGACGTGCAGCTATCGTTTCCAGCCATCCTGGTGGCGCTGCTGATCGACGGCGTGGCGCGCGGCGTCCTGCCGCGCGACATGCACGACCAGTTGGCGCTGTATGTGCTGATCTTCGCCATCGGCATCTCGGGCTGGGTGCAGTACGCCCGCACCGTGCGCGGTTCCACGCTGGTGGAACGCAACAAGGAATACGTGCAGGCGGCGCGCTTGATCGGCATCGGCCCCATCACCATCCTGCGCCGCCACATCCTGCCCAACGTCATGGGCCCGGTGCTGGTCATCGCCACCATCCACCTGGCGATCGCCATCATCACCGAGGCCACGCTGTCGTTCCTGGGCGTGGGCGTGCCGGTCACGTCGCCGTCGCTCGGCACCTTGATCCGCATCGGCAACAGCTACCTGTTCTCGGGCATGTGGTGGATATCGATCTTCCCCGGCATTGCGCTGGTGGCGCTGGTGCTATCAGTCAACCTGCTGGGCGACTGGCTGCGCGACGCGCTCAACCCCAAGCTGCGCTGAGGACGTCATGGCACTGTTGAACATCGAAGACATTCGCATTGAATTCCCCAGCCGCCGCGGCACTCTCGTCGCGGTGGACGGCGTATCGCTGGCTCTCGAGAAAGGCGAAATCCTGGGCGTAGTGGGCGAATCGGGCGCCGGCAAGTCCACCATCGGCAACGCGGTGATCGGCCTGCTGGAAGCGCCCGGACGCCTGGCCGGCGGCTCGGTGCTGCTGAACGGAGAACGCATCGACACGCTGACGCCCGCGCAACAGCGCAAAGTGCGCGGGCGCCGCATCGGCATGATCTTCCAAGATCCGCTGACCTCGCTGGACCCGCTGCAAACGGTGGAAAGCCAGCTGGTCGAAACCATGCAAGTCCACTTGAACCTGGCGCACGCCGAAGCCAAGAAGCGCGCGGTGCAGCTGCTGGTGCAAGTCGGCATCGACCAGCCCGAACTTCGCGTCAAGCAGTACCCGCACCAGTTCTCTGGCGGCATGCGCCAGCGCGTGGTGATTGCGCTGGCCCTGTGCTGCGAGCCCGAGGTGATCATTGCCGACGAGCCCACCACCGCCCTGGACGTGTCCATCCAGGCTCAGATCCTGGAACTCTTGAAGAAGCTGTGCCGCGAAGAGCAGGTGGGCATGATCATCATCACGCACGACATGGGCGTGATCGCGGACGTGACGGATCGCGTGGCGGTGCTGTATCACGGCAAGCTTGTCGAGCAAGGTCCCACGTCCAAGATCCTGGGCGACCCCGACCATCCCTACACCCGCAGCCTGATTTCGGCCGTGCCGCGCCCGGACATCAAGCTCAAGCGCTTTCCGCTGGTCACGTACATCGAAGACGTGAAGACGCCGGCCCAGCCCCTGGACCTGGCCACGCACTGGCTGGGCCAACGGCGCGACTTCGGCGCGCATACCGACGGCCCGCTGGTGCAGGTGCGTGATCTCTCCATGCGCTTTGTGCTCAAGAACGCACTGTTCAAGCGCAACCAACGCACGCTGGACGCGGTCAAGCGCGTGAACTTCTCCATTGGCGAAGGCGAAGTCTTCGGGCTGGTCGGTGAATCCGGCTCGGGAAAGTCCACGGTGGCGCGGTTGATCTCGGGGTTGTACACGCCATCGGAAGGGTCGGTCACGTTCGGCGGCACGGACCTGACCGCGCTCAAGGGCGAAAAACAGCTCAATCCGTTCCGACGCCAGATCCAGATGATCTTCCAGGATCCGTTCTCGTCGCTCAACCCGCGCATGCGCGTGCTGGACATCGTTGCCGAGCCCATCCGCTTTCATAAGCTTGCCGCGTCCGAAGCCGAAACGCGCCGCATCGTGGCCGACCTCCTGGATGTCGTGGGTCTGGGCGACCGTGCGGCAGAACGCTTCCCGCACGAATTCTCGGGTGGCCAGCGCCAGCGCATCTGCATCGCCCGCGCATTGGCCACGCGCCCCCGCTTCCTGATCTGCGACGAACCCACTTCCGCGCTGGACGTGTCGATCCAGGCGCAGATCCTGAACCTGCTGAAAGACCTGCAAGAAGAACTGGGCCTGACCATGCTCTTCATCAGCCATGACCTGCCAGTGATCCGCCAGATGTGCGACCGCGTGGGCGTGATGCGCTACGGCGAACTGCTGGAAGTGGCCGAAACGGAAAGCCTGTTCGACCACCCCCAACACCCTTACAGCCAACACCTGCTTGGACTGATGCCCCGCCTGCAATCCATGTCCCGCGAGGGGCTGGACGTGGTGGGCTGAGGCCCGGGCGCAACCGGAGCGAGACATGGCGGCGACACGACAGACCCTCTTCATCGGCGGTCAGGTATTCGATGGCGAAGGCAAGGCATTGCAAGACCACGGTGTGCTGGTCGAAGGCGACCGGGTGGCGCGCGTGGCGCCGGCGGGCGAATTCGAAGGCTATGCCGGCATGCGGATCAACACCACCGGGATGACGCTGATGCCCAGCCTGGCGGATTGCCATGTCCACCTGGTCTACACCGGCAGCGCCGATCCCAACGCGCAGCTCAGCAAACAAGGCCCGGCACAAATCACGCTGACCGCGCTGGAGAACGCGCAGGCCAGCTTGCGCGGCGGCGTCACGGCGCTGCGCGATTGCGGCGGCAAGGACTATCTGGAATTCGGCGTGCGCGACGCGATTGCGCGCGGTGTGTTTCCCGGCCCCACCATCAAGGCCTCGGGACGCATCATCTGCATGACGGGCGGGCACGGCAACCGCATCGGCCGCGTAGCCGATGGCTGTGAAGATGTGATCAAGGCCGTGCGCGAACAGGTACACGCTGGCTGCGACCTGGTGAAGATCATGGCAACCGGCGGCGTCATGACGCCCGGCGTCAGCCCCATGGACGCGCACTACAGCTTCGATGAAATGAAAGCCGGCGTGCACGAAGCCAAGCGCTTCCGCAAAAGCACCGCCAGTCATGCACAAGGCACCCAAGGCATCTTGAACGCGGTGCGAGCAGGCATCGATTCAATCGAACACGGCATCTTCATGGACGACGATTGCCTGCGCGAAATGCTGGAGGCCGAAACCTATCTGGTGCCCACCATCGCAGCGGTACGCAACATCATCGCCAACGCCGACAACGGCATCCCGGCCTACGCGGTGGAAAAGGCGCGCGCGGTGGAGCAGCGCCACCGTGAATCGTTCCAGATGTATTACAAGGCGGGCGGACGCATCGCGATGGGCACGGACGCCGGCACGCCGTTCAACCTGCATGGCGAAAACGCGATGGAACTGGCCTACATGGTGGAGTTCGGCATGACGCCCGTGGACGCACTGATCGCCGGCACCTCGCGCGGCCATGACCTCATGGGCCTGGACCAGCACGGCGTCGTCGCCGAGGGCAAGGTGGCCGACCTGCTGCTGGTGCAGGGCGACCCCACCGAAGACATCCTGAAAGCCGCCGACAAGCGCTTCCACGTGGCGGTGCTGCGCAATGGAGTGCTGGCGGCAGGGGCCTTGCCGTTCTGACAGTCAGGCCCGGCGGTCATCGTCCCGGCATGAAAAAAACCGCCGCGCCCAGGGCGCGGCGGCTTTTGACTTTGCGTGGCTTGAAACTGCCCGCGCTTAGCGCGCGCCGCCCATGGCGCCGCTCATCACCATCATCAGGAACTGCTCAACCGGCATCTTCTTGCCGTTGAAGTCGACTTGGCCGTCGGCGTAGTTCAGGTACGTCACGATGTTGTTGTTCTCGACCTTGGCCATGCCCATGGCGGTTGCCATGGTGCCAACCATTTCGGCCTGGCCCTTGGCGGTCTTTTCGGCCTGATCAGCCGGCACGCCGCGCATTTGCGGTTCGATGGCCATCAGATCGGTCAGGTTGCCCTTGGACAGCACCAGCTTGGCATCCAGCTTGCGAACAGCCTGCGTCAGCGTATCGGCGAATTCACCGTCCATGGACGCCGGCTTGGCCAGATCCAGATTCAGGTTGAACGTGGACGTGCCGTTGGTGGTGCGCACTTCCAGCGGCGACACCGCCAAGGTCGGGTTACCAGCCAACAACAGCTCGACGTTGGTCTTGAGAATCTGCTTTTCTTCCGGCGTGAATTCCGGCGTCTGCTGGTCGCCCTGGCTTTGCATCATGCGACGCGAAGAGGCTTCATAAACGTCGTTCAGCGCCTTGAACGCCTTGGCGTCCAGCTTCTGCACATCCACGGTCAACTTCATGCCGGCCATGTCCTTGGCCTGCACGTTGATCATGCCGAAGTCCAACGCCATCTTGACGCCCATGGCCGAACCGGCTTCCGTCATGTCGACGGCAACCGAGGTGTCCTTGAACTGAACCGGCGGCTTTTCCTTGGAGGTGATCGTCCAGTCCTTGAACATCACCTTCTGGTTGCCCACGAACAAGTCGTTCGACGTCGGCGTCATGTCGCTGGTCAGCGTGATGCCTTGCAAGGTCATGCTGACGATGTCGCTGCTGTCCGACTGGCCGGCCAGGACCAGCTTGTCCGTCTTCATCTCGACGACGCTGTGCTTGCTGCCCATGGCGTATTCGACGTTGCCGGTCATGCCCGAGAAGCTCAGGTTGGTGTCGCCCTTGGCCACTTCCACCGGCGCCAGGTTGAACTTGCCCGTGATGTTCTTGGCGTAGCTGACGCTGTAATGGCCGGTCAGGGGCGTTGCGCCCTTGGCGGCAACAAACCAATCCTTGACGGCCGGCGTCTCTTCCAGCGCGAAGTCGCTGGCCACCATCGCCGGAGCGAAGGAACCGGACTTCAGGTTCGACAGCGGCAGGGGACCATGCGACAGGTGCTCGACAAACAGCACATCGCGATCCACGGCAGGCTTGCCTTCGCTAGCGGGCAGGGTGAACTTCACGCGGTAACGCGCGGTGGAGGAAAACACGCCGCGCTCAAACGACACCAGTTCAACGTTGGAGGCGATGCCCCACTTGGCGTTGACGGTCTTCAGGCCTTCATTGGCGTTGGCGATCGACTGATTGAGGAAGTCCTCGGCCTTCTGGCCCGTGTACCAGGCCGTGCCGGTCCAGACCGCGCCCAGGGCAACGACAATACCCACTAATGCCGATTTCTTCATAGCAATCCTTTATTCTTCAAATGGATATAAGCGCACGGATTATAGGGAGTGCCGCCTAGGGAAAACACTTATTTCGTGCATAGGCGATGCAATATGTTACTTGGTGATACCGCATTGCGAAAAAACCACCGGTGCTGCAATGCCACATCAGCTACAATCACCCCGTGTGCTTTGCCAATCTGCACACGTCCGCTAGGCCCTTCGCTGCCAAGCTTCGCCCATCAGGGCGCTTCCCTTTTCTCCTTATTCGTCCGCCTGGATTGGAGTCTCTCAACTTGAGCGACGGGCTGCCGCTGGAGTTGTTTTGACTACCTCTTCCCCTTTTGCCGACCTCGGGCTGGCTGATTCCCTGTTGCGCGCTATTGCCGACACCGGCTATACCGCACCCACCCCCATTCAAGCCCAGGCCATTCCGCAAGTGCTGAAAGGTGGCGACCTGCTGGCCGCCGCACAGACCGGCACCGGCAAGACCGCCGGCTTCACGCTGCCGATTCTGCACCTGCTGATGCAGCAGAAGCCTGAATTGCGCAAGCCCGGCCGTCCCCGTTGCCTGATCCTGACCCCGACGCGCGAATTGACCGCGCAGGTCGCGGAATCGGTCCAGACCTACGGCAAATACACCTCGCTGACGTCCATGGTGATGTTCGGCGGCGTCAACATCAACCCCCAGATCTCCGCGCTGCGCAAGCCGCTGGACATCCTGGTGGCCACCCCCGGCCGCCTGCTGGACCACTGCGGCCAGAAGACGGTGGACCTGTCGGGCGTGGAAATCCTGGTGCTGGACGAAGCCGACCGCATGCTGGACATGGGCTTCATCCGCGACATCCGCAAGATCCTCGCGCTGCTGCCCAAGCAACGCCAGAACCTGCTGTTCTCGGCCACGTTCTCGGACGAGATCCGCACGCTGGCGCGCGGCGTTCTGAACAACCCGGGCGAAGTCTCGGTCACCCCGCGCAACACCGCCACCGAACTGGTCACCCAGACGGTGCACATGGTGGAACAGCACCACAAGCGCGATCTGATCAGCCACATCATCCGTGAAAGCGGCTGGCACCAGGTGCTGGTCTTCACGCGCACCAAGCACGGCGCCAACCGCCTGGCTGAGAAGCTGGTCAAGGACGGCCTGACCGCCGCCGCGATCCACGGCAACAAGAGCCAATCGGCCCGCACCCGCGCGCTGGCCGGCTTCAAGGACAGCACCGTGACGGTCCTGGTGGCGACCGACATCGCCGCCCGTGGCCTGGACATCGACCAGTTGCCCCAGGTCGTGAACTTTGAATTGCCCAACGTGCCGGAAGACTACGTGCACCGTATCGGCCGCACGGGCCGTGCCGGCTCGACGGGTGCTGCGGTATCGCTGGTCGACAACAGCGAAATCAAGCTGTTGAAGGACATCGAGCGCCTGATCAAGAAGACGATCGAGCGCAAGCCCGTGGAAGGCTGGACCCCGTCCGCCACCAGCGCGGCGGCTTTCGAGCGTCAGGAACGTGACGAAGACGCCCGCAGCCCGCGCGGCGGCAACCGCAATGGCGGCCGTGGCGGCAACGCGGGCCGTGGCAATGGTGGTGGCGGCAATGCCGGCGCCGGCCGTTCGTCGCGTCCCGCTCAAGGCCAACCTCGCGCCGCTGCCGGCGGCCGCGCGCCTGCGCCGGCCCGTGCCGGTGGTGACGGCCGTGGCAATGGCGGTTCGCGTGACGGCAAGCCCGCTGACCGTCCGGCTCACGCCGGCCGTGGCGAAAGCCGCCCGCAGCAAAGCCAGCGCCGTCCGGAAGGGGCATCGCGTCCTGCCGGCAACGGTGGTGCGGGGCGCCCGGCGGGCGGCTCGCGCGGCGCATTGCTGAGCAAGTAATCCCAAGCAGGTAATATCACCGCCACACCCCGAATCCTGCGATCCAAGGACCCGCGCCATCATGCCCTTATCCACCTGGTTGACGTTCTTCCTGGCCTCCTGGGCCATTTCGTTCTCACCAGGCGCGGGCGCGATCTCTGCCATGTCCTCTGGACTGAAGTACGGCTTTGCACGTGGCTACTGGAACACGGCCGGCCTCATCATGGGCATCCTGTTCCAGTTCGTCGTCGTGGCCGTGGGGTTGGGTGCGGTGCTGGCCACGTCCGAAATGGCCTTCAATGTGGTCAAGTACCTGGGCGTGGCCTATCTGATCTATCTGGGTGTGCGTCAGATCCGCACCGATGCCGCGCCTGTCGCGGTCGATTCGGGCGATCCCAAGCAAGCCTCGATCCGGGAACTCGTCATGCGCGGCTTCCTGATCAACACCATGAACCCCAAGGGCACGGTGTTCCTGCTGGCCGTGGTGCCGCAGTTCGTCGACACCGCGCTGCCGCTCACGCCGCAGTACGCGGCGCTGGCGGGCACCCTGGCGTTTACCGACCTGGTGGCCATGGGCGTGTACACGCTGCTGGCGGCGCGTGTGTTGCGCCTGCTTCGCGACGCCAAGCACATCCGCTGGATGAACCGCACCTTCGGTTCGTTGTTCATCCTGGCCGGTGTCTTCCTGGCGTCGTTCCGCCGCCACTCCTGAATCTTCAGGCCCGGGGCACGCGCTGGCAACGGCGCGTGCCCCGCGCTTTTCATGCACGATGCCGGACCTCGCCGGCCTAAAAAGCGGCGTTAAGTACAATCCCCCGACCATGAATATCCAACAAGAAGTTGCGCGGCGCCGAACGTTCGCGATCATTTCCCACCCTGACGCGGGCAAGACCACGCTGACCGAAAAGCTGTTGCTGTTCGCAGGCGCGATCCAGATCGCCGGCAGCGTCAAGGCACGCAAAGCGTCCCGCCACGCCTCCTCGGATTGGATGGAAATTGAAAAGCAGCGCGGCATTTCCGTGGCGTCCTCGGTGATGCAGATGGAATACCGCGATTGCGTCATCAACCTGCTCGACACCCCGGGCCACCAGGACTTCTCCGAAGATACCTACCGGGTGCTGACGGCGGTGGATGCCGCGCTGATGGTGATCGACGCCGCCAATGGCGTCGAGCCGCAAACGATCCGCCTGCTGCAAGTCTGCCGCGCGCGCAACACGCCCATCATCACGTTCATCAACAAGATGGACCGTGAAGTGCGCGAACCGCTGGAACTGCTGTCGGAAATCGAAGGCCACCTGGGCATGGACACCGTGCCGTTCTCGTGGCCCGTCGGCATGGGCAAGTCGTTCGGCGGCGTGTTCGACATCCGGCGCGACCGCATGCGCGTGTTCCGCCCTGGGCAGGAACGCCGTTCCGACACCGATGACTTCATCGAAGGCTTGGCCAACCCCGAGATTGCCCGCCGTTTCGGCTCGGCCTTCGAGCAGGCCAGCGGCGAGATCGAACTCATCAACGAAGCCGCGCCGCCGTTTGACCGCGAGCAGTTCCTGGCCGGCAAGCAGACCCCGGTGTTCTTCGGCTCCGCCATCAACAACTTCGGCGTGCAGGAAGTGCTGGACGCCCTGGTCGAACAGGCGCCGCCCCCGGGCCCGCGCGTTGCCCTGCAACGCGAAGTGCTGCCCGAAGAGCCCAAATTCACGGGTGTGGTGTTCAAGGTGCAGGCCAACATGGACCCTGCGCACCGCGACCGCGTCGCCTTCGTGCGCGTCAGTTCAGGCCGCTTTGAACGCGGCATGCGCCTGAAGGTCGCCCGCACCAACAAGGAAATGCGCCCCAACAACGTGGTGTCTTTCCTGTCGCAGCGGCGCGAGCTGCTGGACGAGGCCTATGCCGGCGACGTGATCGGTATCCCGAACCACGGCGTGCTGCAATTGGGCGACGTCCTGACAGAAGGCGAAACGCTGCAATTCACCGGCTTGCCGTTCTTCGCGCCCGAGCTCTTCCAGGCGGTCGAAGTGAAGGACCCGCTGCGCATCAAGCAGTTGCGCACCGGCTTGACGCAATTGGGCGAAGAAGGCGCCATTCAGGTGTTCCGTCCCGAGGCGGCCGGCGGCTCGCTGCTGCTGGGCGCGGTCGGCCAACTTCAGTTTGAAGTGGTCGCTCATCGCCTGAAAACGGAGTACGGCGTAGACGCCCGGATGCTGCCTTCCCGCTACACAATGGCACGTTGGATTACGTCTGAAAACCCCAAGGCGCTGCGCAAGTTCATGGATGCCAATGCAGCTCATATCGCCTATGATGTGGTCGATGCGGCGGCGTTTTTGATCAGTTCCCCTGCGCAGTTGCGCGTGGCCGAGGACCTGTATCCCGATGTGAAATTCCATGCGATGCGCGAGCACGGCGGCAAGGTTTTCGGGGACAAAGCGTAGACCCGTTCGGGTTCCGCATGGCAGATGAGGGTAGCAATGTCTTGGCGTTTATTATTCGCAACGCTCCTGATCGCGCTTGGCGCGTCGGCCTGGGGCGGGATTCAACTGGGTGATTGGCTGGTGGCGCACGCGCCGCCCGCCGCACCCGCTCCTGGGCAGGACGCGGCGGCTTCTCAGCAACCCGTTCTGGATGCCAACGGACGGCCCTATGTGGCGCAGCCGCCGCAGCCCCGCATCGACGGCACCTTGGGCGTGCCGGACAAGCCCGCCGACCGCGAATGGCAGGTCAACACGGTGTCGTTGTTCGACACCGTGAGCGATCCGGCCGTGAAACTCTCGCGCGAGCGCATCTCCCCCGAACAGGCCCGCGAAATCGCAGCCGCCTCGGAAGTACCGCTGCCCTCGGGCACGTCGGATGTCAGCACCCTGGACTTGCAGGTGCCTGGCACGTCCACCGCGATCAACGGCGGCCAGGCGCAAGCGGGTGGCTACGGCACGCCGCAAATGGTGCAAGCGCCTCCGCCCCCGCCCAACACCTCGCCCATTGCGGGTGCGGCTGGCTGGCAAGATTCCCTCAAGCGTGAATTGGCGCAATGCGCCACGCAGGGCTTCTTTGAGCGCCCCTCATGCTCGTGGGCTGCTCGCAACAAGTACTGTGCGCCCAACCGCGCGTGGGGCACCATGGCCGAATGCCCGGCCCGTCCACAATAAATAGGAAAGGCCCCCACGCTGCGCACGTTATGCGGCAAAAAACAATGGCGCCCCGAGGGGCGCCATTGTTTTGGCCGGAAGGATGCTTATTCGGGCACGGACATCTGGCTTTGCAGGTAGTTCTGGATACCGACCTTGTCGATCAGATCGATCTGGGTTTCCAGATAATCGATGTGCTCTTCGGTGTCGTCCAGAATGTCCTGGAACAGATCGCGCGAGACGTAATCGCGCACCGATTCGCAATAGGCAATCGCTTCCACGACGGTGGCATGCGCCGCTTGCTCAAGCTTCAAATCACAGGCCAGCAGCTCGGGCACGTCTTCACCGATCAGCAGCTTGTGCAGGTCTTGCAGGTTGGGCAGGCCATCCAGCATGAAGATGCGGGCGATCAGACGATCGGCATGCTTCATTTCACCGATGGATTCTTCGTACTCATGCTTGCCCAGCTTATCGAAGCCCCAATGATTCAGCATGCGAGCATGCAGGAAGTATTGGTTGATGGCCGTCAGTTCATTGGTCAGTTGCTTGTTCAGAAACTGGATGACGGTTTTGTCGCCTTTCATAATGGACTCCTTGCAGTCAGGCGCGACGCGAGTGCATCGCGACAAAGGAGCGCACGATGCCGCGCGTACGCAACCCCGGCAGACTACCATCAGCCGGAGGGCCGCGCCTAGCCTTGCGCTGCATTTGGTAAACGGCTTTAGAACCGCTACAAGAAAGCGACAAGCCAATGAGAATGAGTATGCGTACTTGATGCCTTGCATGCGCAAGACAGGCTATATGCGGCCTGGCGGCGGCCAGTGGAAGGAATCCATGGCGATATCGCCGCGCTATCCGCGCGTGCGTGCGCCGCCCTCGACGTAAAACCCGCTTGAAATCCCCGCAGGCCATCGCGTTGCATATCGGCAACCCGAAACACGATTGTGGCCAACCCCCGATCAAGCGGCCTTGCGCGTGGTCAACCAGATGCCGAATGCGATCGGAACAATGCCCAGCAGATCCAGCCAGGACACCGGTTCGCGCAGCACAAGCCACCCGAACAACAGCCCCAGCGGCGGCATCAGAAAATGCAGTGCGCTGGCCGAGGTGGCGCTGGCGCGGCCCAGAATCATGAACCACAGGTAGTAGCCGCCCATCGACACCGCCACGATCATGTAGGCCATGCTCCACACCAGGCTGGCGGTCAGGCGCGCATCACCCACGTTCTCGCTCATCAGCGCGAACGGCAACAGCGCCACGGCGCCAGCCAGCGACTGGATGCCCGTCGACGTCCACAGGCCTGCCGATGGCTTCAGGCGCTTGTACAGCAGCGTGCCTGCCACCAGCGCCACCAAGCCGCCCGTGACAAGCAGCGTGCCGTGCAAGTCCTCCTGCATGCCAGTCAACCGCGACCGCAGCACCAAGGCCACGCCAGCCAGCCCAAAACACAGGCCCAGCAGCTTGCGCCAGCTTAGCCGTTCGCCCAGCACCGGCCCCGCCAACACGCCGATCAGCAGCGGATTGGTGCTGATCAGCACGGCAGTGAACGCGGACGACACGGTGGTCATGCCGGACCAGCTCAAGCCCAGGTAAAGGGCGTTATTCAAGATCCCCAACAAGATCAGCGAGGCCACGTCGCGCCCGGTCGGACGCTTGCCGTGGCGGCTGACGGCGGCGATCCCCAGCATCAACACGCCGGCAATCAGAAAGCGGATCGTCAACAGGGTCAGCGGCGGACAGTCCCGCACCGCGATCTTGGCGGCGGCAAACGCGGAACTCCACAAGAAGCAGAATGCGGCGATTGGCACCCAGCTGATGCCCGAAGCGCCATTGGCGGTCGAGGCGGCAGAAACGGCGGGCGAGGAGGCCTTCATCGGGGTTCCAGGAAAGCGTGGCGCCACGCATGCCGCGTGGAGCAGGCATTCTGCGCGCGCCGCCCGTCAGGCGCAACCCATCGTCCCGCGCCAAGGCCGGTCAGAACGTTCAGAGCAATAGGGGAGTCTTGCGGGAAGAAACGACGCGGCCCGCGGCATGATGGCAGCGGGCCGGATTGACTGACAGCGGTACTTAGCCTGCGGCGACCAGCGGAATGGGGAAGCTGCTGTTGTTGGCTGCCGCACCCGATTCGACCAGGGCAGCGGGCGGATTGACCGGAACCGCGATGGAGCGAACGTCGCACACGCTGGAGCAGCGGCCACCCGGCAGGTATTCGGCGGCGGTTGCCGCGCAGCAGCCGCAGCACGTCGCCACGCCCAGCTCGAATTGCAGGTCGGACATGGTCGTCGCGCCCCCGTCCACGCTGGCGCGGACTTGGCGTTCGGTGATGGCATTACATACGCAAATGTACATGCGAATGATTATCGAAAATTATTCGACCGATGGCAAGCCCCTCGCAATAATAAATTTGCAACGGAATTGTCACGCAAGCCCTTGAAACAAAGGACGAATCTCGGAAGATTCGTCCCTTATTTCAGCGCGCCGAGGCCTGCGCCTTGCGCAGCGTTGCGGGGGCAATCCGCAGCGCTTCCCGGTACTTTGCCACCGTCCGGCGTGCGATGACTATCCCCTGATCGGCCAATTTCTGCATGATCTGGCTATCGGACAACGGTTTGGTGCGGTTCTCTTCCGCCACCATCTGACGGATGAATGTCTGCACCGCCGTGGCGGACGTCGCGTCCCCGCCGTCGGTGGATACGCCCGCGCCGAAGAAGCGTTTTAGCTCCAATGTGCCAAACGGAGTGAGCATGTACTTCTGTGTTGTGGCCCGTGAAATGGTGGATTCGTGCAAACCCAGCTCTCCCGCGATGTCTTTCAGGATCAGCGGCCGCATCGCCGACGGCCCCTGGCTGAAGAAAGCGGTCTGGCGCTCCACGATGGCCTGGGAGACGCGCAGGATGGTGTCGAACCGCTGTTCAACGTTGCGGATCATCCATTTGGCCTGCTGCAACTGGGATTGCAGGCCGGCATGCGCCGATTCCTTCTGGTTGCCCAGCATCTGCGCATACAGCCCGTTGATCTGCAACCGAGGCATGGCAGCGCTGTTGAGCGTGACTTGCCAACCGCGCCGGGTCTTGCGCACGATGACGTCCGGCACGGCGTAGTCGGCCGCCGGGACCGTCCAGGCACGCCCTGGACGCGGTTCCAGGCGCAGGATCAGGGAATGGGCGGCGCGGAATGTTGCCTCGTCGCAACCCACCGCCGCACAGAGGCGGGCGGCATTGCCAGTGCCCAGCAACGGGAGATGCTGCGCGCAGATCTGCCGAGCACACGCCAGAACGGCCGTGTCGGCCGCTTCGGGCTGGCGCGTCAGGTCTGGGTTGCGCAATTGCAACAGCAGGCATTCCGCCATGTCGCGCGCGCCGATGCCGACGGGGTCGAATGATTGCAACAGGGACAGCGCGGCGCGCAGTTCATCGATGTCCGGTTCCATGTCGGCAGGCAGCCAACCCAGGATCTCTTCAAGCGGCGATCCCAGGTAGCCGTTTTCGTCCAGCTCGTCGATCAGCAATGCCGCCAGCGCGGCATCGCGAGGCGCGGCGCGCGTCAACATCAATTGCCCCAGCAGATGTTCGCGCAAGGTGTCCGGCCGCGCCGCTTCAGGCAGGCCGGAATCATCATCCGAATAGACCCCGCCCGAGCCCGGCATTTCGTCCACCGGGGTCTCGCGCTCGGCCGCATGCTCGTCGTCCTGCACGGAGGACTCGCGTTCGGATTCGGCTTGCGCCTCGGCCGCGGGCGTGTCGTCTTCGCGCTCCAGCAGGGGATTGTCCGCGAGCACTTGCGAGATCTCGGCCTCGAGGTCGAGCGTAGACAACTGCAACAATCGTATCGATTGTTGTAGCTGTGGGGTCAGCGTCAGATGCTGGCCAGGTCGCAGTTCTAAAATTGGACGGGTCATAGGTACAATATTTTGCATGATGAATCTGACTTCGCCCGCAAGCGCCCGCCAGGACAGCCGACTTATCGGCCAAACCCTGCTGAAACTGGCGCTTCCCCGACTCGTAATGCGCGCGATAGTCATCGCCGTCGCTGTCGTCCTCTGGTATCTGGTCGCCTCCTGGATACTCGATTTCGGCAAGCGCATGAACTACGACTTCCTGCACTCCCTGGGCCAGCCCACCGTGGACATGGTGCAGAAGGTCAATCCGTACCTCTGGTGGGTGGTGGCCGGCATCTGGTCGCTGATCGTCTTCTTCTCGGTTCGCTCCTGGTTTTCGGCCAGCCTGGCCTCGGGCGCGGCCACGCCGGTCAGCACCGACGTGCTGGCCAACCTGGCCCCAAACCTGTCGGAAGAATCGCTGGGCGTGCTGCGCTGGACCTGGGGCGACCGCCAAGAGCCCTTCACGGTAGGCGATTTACGCCGCTCGTTGTCTGAAATTCGCCACAATCGCATCAGCAAGATTGCCATGGTGGCGGAACAGGCACAGATTTTGGAAGGTTCCGGCAGCCGCCCGGCGCGCGATTCCCGCGACGACGGCCGCCGCGATCCGCAAGCCGCCCCGCGTGTTGAGGTTCGCGGCGAAACCCGTGGCGACCGCTACGTGGAACCCCGCATCGGCCCGACCCGCTAGCGCGCAAGTCTCCCATCCGATTCCAGGCCGCCGCTCAGGCGGCCTGTTCGTTTCAGTCGCCCGCCAGCCCCCTCGCCCTATACTGGCCGCTCCAGGCTCGCGCAACCGCGGGCCGCGCACACCATTCCAACTCCACCGGCAGCCGAGACCTGCCGAATGCGCGGTCAGCCCTCCTGGAGTTGTACCCATGTTCCGTACCCCCATCCGGTATGCCGCCGGATTGCTGGTGGCTTGTTCGGCCGCAATCGCGTCCCCCTCGGCCCTGGCCGCCTGGCCTGACAAACCCATCACCTTCGTCGCCCCATTCAGCGCAGGCGGCGCCAACGACCTGGTCGCCCGGATCATCGCGAAAGCGGTCGGTTCGACCTTGAACCAGGCCGTCATCGTCGAAAACCGCCCTGGCGCGGGCGGCGTCGTGGGCGCGGCGCACGTTGCGCGCAGCGCTGCCGATGGCTACACCTATCTGGTCGGCAGCAACGGCACGGTCACCAACAGCCTGATCCGCTCGGATCAGCCCTACAAGGACGACGAGCTGACCCCGGTGGCGCTGTTGTCGATCACGCCGTCCGTCATCGTCGCCAATCCGTCCAACCCGGCGAAGGACCTCAAGGATTTCGTCGCACGCGCCAAGCAGGCCAAGACCGACCGCATCACCTTTTCCACCGCCGGCAACGGCAGCACGCCGCATTTCGTGGCCGAAATGATGAAGGAAGCGACGGGCCTGCCGATTGAGCCCATCGCCTACAAAAGCGGCTCGGAAGGTGTCACCGCCGTGATCGGCAACCAGGTCGACGCCACCTCGGAAGCGAGCATCGTGACGCTGCCCCTGATCCAGGCCGGCAAACTGAAAGCGCTGGCCACCACCTGGAACAAGCGCATGGCCAGCGCCCCGGATATCCCCACCACGGCGGAAGCGGGCTTCCCCGCGATCCGCATTGGCCACTGGGCTGGTCTGTTCGCGCCGGCGGGCACCCCCGCCGATGTGTTGGACAAGATGAATGCGGCAGTCGAGAAATCCCTGCAAACGAAGGAAGTGCAGGACGCGCTGCGTCAGAGCAGCATCGAACCCGGCGGCGGCTCGCGCGCCAGCTTCGTCGAATTCGCGGCAAGCGAACGCGAACGCCTGGGCAAAGTCGTGAAAAACGGCCACATGCAGACGCAATAGGCACAAGGCGGCAAACGCGGCGGGGCGATCCGCCCCCCGTTTTTCCAAACGTTTGTGTTTGCGCTTCGGCGGAAAGTATGTTTGACTAGCAACCTATGGCCGCACACCGCACCTCCCTCGCGATTGCCACCGGACGCTCCGCCGCTCCGGTTGCCGGCCTGCGCGCTCGCATCTCCTGCTTCGCCGCGCTATCGCTATCGCTATACCTACCGATCGGTTGCCGGGCCTAGTGTCCCCGTGGTAGCTCGGCAGCCACGCTTGCCACACGCGATTTCCCCCTTTTATTTGTGAATCCTGCCGGTCAATCACGGCAAACCCTGGCACAAGACCGTCATCCGGTCACAAATGCCGCCGAGAGTAGTGCTCCCGGGATTCAAAAGAAACCGATCGAGGTGTAGTCATGATGCTTGCCAACCCCGCTACCAAATACGTCCCCTTCGCGCCCTTCACCCGCGACTTCTCCGAACGCACCTGGCCCAGCCGCCGCATCACCAAAGCGCCGATCTGGATGAGCACGGACTTGCGCGACGGCAACCAGGCCCTGATCGAGCCGATGAGCGTCGAGCGCAAGCTCCGCTTCTTCGAGCAACTGGTGAAGATCGGCTTCAAGGAAATCGAAGTGGGCTTTCCGTCCGCCTCGCAGACCGACTTTGACTTCGTGCGCAAGCTCATCGACGAAAAGCGCATTCCGGACGACGTGACCATCATCGTGCTGACCCAGTCGCGCGAAGACCTCATCAGCCGCACGGTGGAATCCGCCGCAGGCGCCAAGCAGGCCATCGTCCACATGTACAACGCATGTGCGCCGGCCTTCCGCAAGGTCGTGTTCAACATGACCAAGGACGAGATCAAGGGCATCGCCACGACCGGCACGCGCCTGATCAAGCAATACACCTCGCAGCGTCCCGAAACCAAGTGGAGCTACGAGTACTCGCCCGAAGTGTTCAGCACGACCGAACCCGAATTCGCGCTGGAAGTCTCCAACGCCGTGGCCGACGTGTGGCAACCCACGCCCGACCACAAGATGGTGTTGAACTTGCCCGCCACGATCGAGGCCACCAGCCCGAACCTGTACGCCGACCAGATCGAGTGGATGCACAAGAACCTGGCACGCCGCGACAGCATCGTGCTTAGCGTGCATCCGCACAACGACCGTGGCACCGCCGTCGCCGCCGCCGAATTCGCCGTGATGGCCGGCGCCGACCGTATCGAAGGCTGCCTGTTCGGCAGTGGCGAACGCACCGGCAACGTCGACCTGGTCACGCTTGCCTTGAACCTCTACACGCAAGGCGTGCATCCGGGCCTGGACTTCTCCGACATCGATGAGGTCCGCCGCTGCGCCGAATACTGCAACCAGTTGCCCGTACACCCGCGCCATCCGTATGCAGGCGATCTGGTCTTCACCGCATTCTCGGGCTCGCATCAGGACGCCATCAAGAAGGGCTTCGCGCTGCAACAGGCCGACGCCGTCTGGGAAGTGCCGTATTTGCCGATCGATCCGGCTGACCTCGGCCGCAGCTACGACGCCGTGATTCGCGTGAACAGCCAATCGGGCAAGGGCGGCGTGTCGTACCTGCTCGAACAGGAACACGGCCTGGTGTTGCCGCGCCGCTTGCAGATCGAATTCAGCCGCGCCATCCAGCGCGTCACCGACGAAACCGGCCGCGAAGTCACCGCCGACGACGTGCACACGATCTTCAATCGCGAATACCTTGAACAGAAGACCCCGTGGAAGTTGATCCGCCACCGCATCGACGGCAATCCGTCGGCCGGCGAAGGCCAGCACTTCAGCATCGAAGCTGAACTCGAATACAACGGCGAACGCCGCATCGTGACGGGCAAGGGCGACGGCGCCATCTCGGCCTTCGTGGCCGCGCTGGATGTGCCCGTGCGCATCATGGACTACCACGAGCACGCCATTGGCACCGGCACCGACACGCGCGCCGCATCCTATGTGGAATTGCGCGTCGGCGAATCCAACACCGGTTTCGGCGTGGGCATCGACCGCGACATCGTGACGGCCTCGTTCCAGGCCGTGCTGAGCGCCGTCAATCGCCACATCAATGCAGGCGCCGTGACGGCGGCTGAGCAGGAAGCCACCGAAGCCGCGTGATCCGCTTTTCGGCATGACATAAGCGCCTGACGCAAACCCGGAACATGGGTTTGCGCGCCCCGGAAGACACACCTCTTTTCCGTGCGGCCCTGCCAAGAAAAAGCCCGCCTTATCTGGCGGGCTTTCTGTTTTCAGAAAAGGGCCGTCAGCCGCGCGGCCACATATCAGACGCCCCGATGTCTGGTGCATTGGCGGCCAGCAGGCGCTCGTGGACCCAGGCGCCGATGGTCAGGGTGCGGTAGTCGTCGTAACGCTGCCCGATCAGTTGCAGCCCCACGGGCAAGCCCTGTGGGCCGGTCGCGAAGGGCAGGTTCAGGCAGGGCAGGCCAAACAGCGTCCAGGCGCGCGAGAATTGCGGATCGCCTGTACCCAGATCGGCGAACGGCGCTTCACCCGCGGCGCTGGGCGCCAGCACCACGTCAAAGTCCTGAAACCAGCTATTCACGCGCGCACGCGACTCTTCGGCGCGGGCCAGGTTTTTGATGTGCTCTTCGGCGGTGATCTGCGACCCCGCTTCCAGCATCGCCTGAATCCTGGGGCTAAGCTGCCGGGCATGTTCCAGGCGCTCGAAAGCGAGCGACTGCGAGGCTTCATACGCCATGATGTCCGCGTGCAACTGCACCAGCATGCAATCCTGCGAAGGCAGCGGCACCTCTTGCACGAAGGCGCCGGCACGCGACAGCGTGGCGGCGGCTTGCGCGAAGGCTTCCTTGGTTTCAGCCTGCGCATGCCGCCATTGCAGCGTGCGACACATGCCGATGCGCGGCTTGCCGTCATAAGCCAATTCCAGCATGCGCGCATCACGCATCATGACCGACGCAAACAGCGCGACGTCTGGCACCGATCTGGCGAAGCCGCCCACGGTATCCAGGGATTCGGCCAGGCTTTTCACGCCTGCGCGCGGGATGGCACCGAACGTCGGCTTGAAGCCCACGATGCCGCAGTACGACGCGGGACGGATGATCGAGCCGGCGGTCTGCGAGCCCAGCGCGAAGGGCACCATGTCGTCGGCGACCGCGGCGGCAGAACCGCTGGAGGAGCCGCCGGGCGTGTAGGCCTCGTTGCGCGGATTGCGGGTGGGGCCCGCCTGATACGTGGCGAACTCGGTGGTAACGGTCTTGCCGACGACGATCGCCCCGGCGCCACGGCACAGCGCCACGGACGCGGCATCCAGGCCGGGACGGTGACGTTCGTAAATGGGGGAACCGTAGCGCGTGGGCAGGTCAGCGGTGTCGAACAGGTCTTTGACGCCGATGGGCAAGCCGTGCAAGGGGCCGCGCAGCGCACCGCTGTCCAGGACAGCCGCATGGTCCAGCGCCGCCTGCTTTTGCAACGCCGTCCAGGCGTGGATGGTGTTTTCGCGTTGCTCGATGCGGGCGAAGCAGGCTCGAACCAATTGCACCGCGGTTAATTCGCGCCGTTGCAGCTTGCGCGCGGCTTCAAGCGCGCCAAGTCTGTTTAAGGCAGTAGACATGATCCTTTCCTCTTTACCGGTGCCGCGCATGACGCGCGACAGCTGAACTACGCACCCGGTCCCCTTGACCGAGGGTCTGCCCTTGCTGGCGCCGCGGCGTGTTCGCCTTGGCATGCCCGCGGACTGATCCCAACCATTGTGCGCGCCGAGTCAATTAGGAAAAACACCGAAAACACCTTGTTTTCCCGGGTAAACCAACTGCGTCGCGCCATGGCTTTCTGTTGTTGCGTGCTTATCAGCATAGCGCAAACCCGTGCAATACAAAGGTCATATTTGTCTTGTAAGATGAAATCGTTTTCAGTAAACCGACAGCAATAAAGATATGGCTACGCGCCCGTCGCCCCGATTTTCCATCATCGAAGTCGCTCGCAAGGCTGGGGTGTCGCCAGCGACGGTTTCGCGCGCGTTCAACCAACCCGAGATCGTGCATCCGGACACGCTTGCGCATATCCGCAATGTGGCCAAACGTGCCGGCTTCCGGCCGAATCGCGTTGGCCGCAGCCTGCGTTCGGGCAGCACGCGCACCATCGGCCTGATCCTGCCCACATTGTCGAATCCCGTGTTTGCGGAGTGCTTCGAGGGCGCCGAGCGGCGCGCGCGCGAATCCGGCTACAGCGTGATGCTGACCGCCACGGGCTATGACCCCGCCGTCGAATCCGCCGCGGTGCAGGGGCTGATGGACCATCAGGTTGATGGCTTGATCCTGACCGTTGCCGACGTGAACAAGAGCGCCACGCTGGATGACCTGGATAGCGCCGGCATGCCTTACGTGCTGGTCTACAACGAATCGAATACGCACCCCTTCGCCTCGGTCGACAACCGCGCTGCCGCCAGCGACATGGTTGCGCATCTGGCCGCGCTGGGGCATCGGCGCATTGCCCTGGTAACCGGCCCGTTGACGGCTTCGGATCGCGCACGCCGCCGTCTGACGGGCGCCCGCGCCTGCGCCAAGAAGCTGGGCCTGGAAGCCGTGCAGCACATCGCCATGAATTCCCACACCGGCAGCGACGCCGATGCCCTGAAGGCCGCGCTACGGGGCAAGCAGGCGCCCACCGCGCTGTTCTGCTCCAACGACCTGCTGGCCACCGCCGTCATTGCCGACCTGGTGGCGTTGGGCCTGTCCGTGCCAGCCGATATCTCGGTATGCGGGTTTGACGGCATGCGCTTCGGCGCCTTGCTGACGCCACCGCTGACAACCGTGGCCCAACCCAGTGACGGCATCGGACAGACCGCTTGTTCGAACCTGCTGGCGCAAATCCACGGCCAGCCGCCGCAATCAAACCGGCTGCCGCACTGCATCGTGGTCGGCGGCACGGCGGCGTCCGTGCGACGCTGACTCCATTACCCAGACACTTGATCCGCATCATGCTCATCGCACAAATCACCGACCTGCACATGCGCACCCCCGGGGACAAGGCCTACGGCATCATTGATCCGGCAGCCTTTCTTGGGCCGGCCGTGCGCGCGCTGAACGCCCTGACGCCCCGACCAGACTGCGTGTTGATCACGGGCGACCTGACCGACCTGGGCCGCCCGCATGAATACCAGGCGCTGCGCGACCATCTACAGGCGTTGGAGATTCCGTACTTCCTTCTGCCGGGCAACCACGATGACCGCGCGCAATTGCGCGCCGCGTTTCCCGACCACGCCTATCTGCAAGGCGACGGTCCTTTCATCCAGTACGCGGTGGAGACCTATCCGCTGCGCCTGCTGGCGCTGGACACCGTGGTGCCGATGAAAAGCCACGGCGAACTGTGCCAGGACCGCCTGGACTGGCTGGCCACGCGCCTGGCGGAACAGCCCGACCGGCCCACGCTGGTGCTGATGCACCATCCGCCATTCCTGACGGGCATCGAACACATGGACGCCATCGGCCTGTTGGCCGGCGCGTCTGAACTGGAACGCATCGTGTCGCGCTTTCCGAATGTGGAGCGTGTGCTGTGCGGCCATTTGCACCGCACCATTTTCCAGCGGTTTGGCGGCACGATCGCGTCCACCTGTCCGGGCACCGCGCACCAACTGGCGCTGGAGCTTGGGCCGCGCCCCGTCCTGCAATACGTCATGGAACCGCCGGGCTACCAGCTGCATTGGTGGCAGGGCAAAAGCCTGGTGACGCACCACGCCGTTATTGGGGAGTACCCCGGCCCTTATCCGTTTGCCTGATACGTAGCGCAGGGACTCACCCCCTGGAATTGCCATGAATCCGTCATGTTTGCGCTGCACAATGAAAAGGTTTTCATAACAGGCAACAATGCGGATCTAACTATTAGATCGTCGAGACAGCATGTCATCCATCGTTCTGGATAACCTCACCAAACAATATGGCGCCGCCGCCGCGATCCACGGCGTGAGCTTCACGGTGCCCGCCGGCAGCTTCACGGTGTTGCTGGGCCCATCGGGCTGCGGCAAGTCGACCACGTTGCGCATGATCGCCGGGCTGGATACCCCCACGTCGGGCACGATCCACATCGGCGACCGCGACGTCACGCAACTGCCTCCCGCCAAGCGCCGCATCTCGATGGTGTTCCAGTCGTATGCGCTGTTTCCGCACCTGTCGGTGCGCGAGAACATCCTGTTCGGACTGAAGGTTCGCAAGGAACCGGCGCATGACTATGACCGCAGACTGCAACGGGTGGCCGGCCTGCTGGGCCTGGGCCATCTGCTGGACCGCAAGCCCTCGCAATTGTCGGGCGGGCAGCAGCAGCGCGTGGCGCTGGGACGCGCCGTGATTTCCGAAGCGCCGGTGTGCCTGATGGACGAACCGCTGTCCAACCTGGATGCCCAACTGCGCCACGAGATGCGGCGCGAGATCCGCGCCTTGCAGCAGGACCTGGGCATCACGATGGTGTACGTGACGCACGACCAGACCGAGGCCATGAGCATGGCCGATCAGGTGGTGCTGCTGCGTGGCGGGCAGATCGAACAACACGACACGCCGGACGCCCTGTACGCACGTCCGGCCAGCGAATTCGCGGCGCGTTTCATCGGCACGCCGCCCATGAACCTGATCGGGGTGACGACGCTGCAAGGCGCCACGGTCATCGCCGGCATGCACGGTCCCGCCATCGCGGGTGCGCCCGCCGGCGCGGTGAAGCTGGGCGTGCGCCCCGAACACATCCGCATCGACGACAACGGCCTGCCGGCCACCGTGGAAAGCGTGGAGTATTTCGGCGCTGACTCCATCGTGGTCTGCCGCGTTGGTGACACCAGCGGCGTGGCCGTGCGCGTTGGCGGGCATCTGCGCGCCCGCGCGGGCGAAGCCCTGCGCCTGTCCTGGCCCGACGAGCAACAACATTTCTTTGCCGCCGATTCGGCGGTCATCAACACCGCCGGGCGCTAGAAGCCGCCCCCCTTCCACGGATAAGGAAACGCACCATGCGACGCATCGTACTGAAGACCCTGGCCGCCAGCCTGGCCGCCGCCTGCCTGTCGCTCCCCGCGCAGGCACAGAACAAACCTGTCGAGGTCGAGTTCTATTACCCGGTTGCCGTCGGCGGCCCGATCACCAAGATCGTCGACGACATGGTTGCGGATTTCCAGAAAGAAAATCCGGACATCAAGATCAAGCCGATCTATGCCGGCTCGTACCAGGATTCGATCGCCAAGGCGCTGACCGCGCTCAAGGGCGGCACGCCGCCGCAACTGGCCGTGCTGCTGTCGACCGACATGTTCACGCTGATCGACGAAGACGCCATCGTTCCGATCGACTCGCTGGCCAAGAGCGACGCCGACAAGAAATGGCTGGGCGGTTTCTATGACGCCTTCATGCAGAACAGCCGGTCGGGCGGGCACACCTGGGGCGTGCCGTTCCAGCGTTCGACCATCGTCATGTACTACAACAAGGATCTGTTCAAGGCGGCTGGCCTGGATCCCGAGCGCGCCCCGGCCTCTTGGGCCGAGCTGGTTGACTACGGCAAGAAGCTGACCAAGCAGGACGCTTCGGGCAACACCACGCAATGGGGCATCGAGATTCCGTCGGGCGGTGCGTTCGCGTACTGGCTGTTCCAGGCGCTGACCACGCCCAATGGCGCGATTCTGATGAACGAGGCGGGCAACGAGGTCTATCTGGACAAGCCTGCGGTAGTGGAAGCCGCCCAGTTCTGGCGCGATCTGTCGGCCAAGCACAAGATCATGCCGACCGGCACGATCGACTGGGGCACCACGCCGAAGGACTTCCTGGAAAAGAAGGCGGCGATGGTATGGACCACCACGGGTAACCTGACCAACATCCGCAAGAACGCCGACTTCCCGTTCGGCGTGGCCATGATGCCGCAGCAAAAGCGCGGCGGCAGCCCCACGGGCGGCGGCAACTTCTACATCTTCAAGAGCGGCACCCCGGCGCAGCAACAGGCGGCGCTGAAGTTCGCGCAATGGGTCACGACGCCGGAACGCGCGGCCGACTGGAGCATCGCCACGGGCTATGTCGCCGTCACCCCGGCCGCCTGGCAGACCGAGAAGATGAAGAAGTACGCGCAGGAAGTGCCGGCCGCGGCCGTTGCGCGCGACCAGCTGGAAGTCAGCGTGGCGGAATTCTCCACGCATGAGAACCAGCGCGTCACCAAGACCCTGAACGACGCCTTGCAAGCGGCGTTGACGGGCTCGAAGACGCCGCAGCAAGCCCTGACCGATGCGCAACGCGAGGCTGACCGCATCCTGCGCCCCTACAAGTAAACAGGTCCAAAGCACGATGAGCCGTTCTTTAAATGCGCTTTATGGCTGGCTGCTGTTGCTGCCAGCCATCGTGCTGCTCGCCGCATTTACGCATTACCCGGCGGTGGCGACGCTCTGGCACAGCTTTTTCTCCACGCCCAAGGGCGCGCGGCCCGCGCGCTTCGTGGGCCTGGATAACTACGCCGTCATGCTCGACGATCCGGTGTTCTGGCAGTCCTTGTGGAACAACCTGTGGTTCGCGCTGGGCACGATCCCCACGTCGATCGGCATCGCGCTGGTCATGGCGCTATGGGTGAACCGCAACCTGCGCGGCCGCGGCTTTTTGCGTCTGGCGTACTTCACGCCCACCGTGCTGCCAATGGTGGCGGTGGCCAACATCTGGCTATTCTTCTACACGCCGCAATATGGGCTGATCGCTCAGGTGATGGGCTGGTTCGGTTCACCTGGCCCCAACTGGCTGGGCAACCGCGATACGGCGTTGCCGGCGCTGATGCTGGTGACGGTGTGGAAGGAGTCGGGCTTCTTCATGATCTTCTACCTGGCCGCCTTGCAGACGGTGTCGCCGTCGCTGCGCGAAGCCGCCATGCTGGAAGGTGCGTCGCGTTGGCAGTACTTCCGGCGCGTGCTTTGGCCCCTGCTGATGCCCACCACGCTCTTCGTGCTGATCAATGCCTTGATCAATGCGTTCCGGCTGGTGGATCACGTGGTCGTCATGACACGCGGCGGGCCGGACAACGCCAGCACCTTGCTGCTGTATTACATCTACCAGGTGGGCTTCAGTTTCTGGGACACGGCTTATGCCGCCACGCTGACCGTTGTGCTGCTAGTGGTGCTGGCGCTGACGGCACTGATCAAATTCCGCTGGCTGGACCGCAGGACGCACTATCAATGAAAGACAAGCTCGATACCCTGGGCGCGTGGGCGCTTGGCCTGCTGTGGATCCTGCCGCTGGCCTATGCCTTGTGGGCGGCGTTCCATCCGCCGGCCTACGCAACGCGCTTTGACCTGTTCGCGCCGCTGACGCTGGATAACTTCGCGCGGGCCTGGCAGGCCGCGCCGTTCCCGCGCTACTTCCTGAACACGTTCCTGCTGGTCACGATGGTGCTGGCGGCCCAATTGGTGCTGTCGACGCTGGCCGGTTATGCGTTCGCGCGCTTCGAGTTCCGCGGCCGCGATTTCGTCTTCATGCTGGTGCTGCTGCAATTGATGATCATGCCGGACGTGCTGCTGGTGGAGAACTACCGGTCGATGAGCCAGCTGGGCATCCGCGACACGGTGTTCGCGATCGGCCTGCCGTATTTCGCATCGGCCTTCGGCATCTTCCTGTTGCGCCAGACCTTCAAGACGGTGCCGCGCGAACTAGAGGAAGCGGCACGCATGGAAGGCGCCAATGCCTTGCAGATCTTGTGGAAGGTCTATGTGCCCTTGGCCAAACCCATTTACGTGGCCTACGGCCTGGTGTCGGTCAGCCACCACTGGAACAATTTCCTGTGGCCGCTGATCATCACCAATTCGGTCGAGTCCCGGCCGCTGACGGTGGGCTTGCAGGTGTTCTCATCGACCGACCAAGGCATCGACTGGTCCGTCATCACGGCCGCCACGCTGATGTCCGCCGCGCCGCTGCTGATCGCGTTTCTGCTGTTCCAGCGCCAGTTCGTGCAGTCATTCATGCGGGCGGGGATCCGCTAGCCCGGCTAAGCGTGCCGTGGCCCTCAAGGAAAAGATCCCGCTAGCAGCGGGATCTTTTGTCTTGGGTGTGCGGCTTGCGTTCAATAGCCAACGGTCAAGCCTGGCAGATCCACCGTGATGCGCGGCCGTTCCAGCGCCAGCGCCAGGTTTTCAGCAAATTCGCGGGCTTCCTTCTCGTCGGTGGACAGGGTGTCGTACCCCAGGGCATCCGCCACGCCCAGCACCTTGTCCAGCAGCAACACTTTGCCGCTGGGCCGCAACGGTTCGCAGCCCAGGGTTTCCCAGGCACCGTCAAACCAGTCACGCGCCTGGCTCTGGCGTTGCGGGGATGTTTCCACGGTGGCGGTCAGGTCCAGCGAACGCCGGGTATCGAAAACAATCGTGATGTCGCTGCGCATAGGGAATTCCTTGAAAGGGCGTCAGCCGGGAAGGGTAGGCAAAAAACGCCAGGCAGATTGTCCATCCGGCGACATTGCCTACCAGCCGCGCGAGGCTTCCCAGGTAACTTCGACGTTCGCCGCCAGGGATTGCCGCAACATGTCCAGCAGCGGGAAGGCGCGTTCCTTCAGGCCTACGGTGCGCGCCATCGGGGCCCGGGGCACCGCGTCCTCGTCTTCGTCCTCATCTGGGCGTTCGGCGGCGGCGATCGCGTGTTCGATGCCGCTGATGGCGGGCGCCAGTTGTTCGACCGTGAAAACGCCGCGTTCCGGGATCTTGTCGACGATGGACTTGCCGGCTGCTTGCAGAATGGGACCGGCGTGGTCGGACAGCATCAGCACCTCGGCCACGACCTTGGAGTGAAAGGTAATCAGCATATGTCGGTCTCCCTCATTGAATACGTTACATACACTACCCCAACGCCAGAACGATGCCAACTGGCGGGCTGGCGAGTCCGCCAGGGGCAAGTCGACCCGGCCGCGCCGCGCGGGGCTAGATGTTTGATTTTATTGACAGTTCCATGGCCCTGATGACCGTTTCCTGGACGGTTTCCGTCCCCCCGTCCGCCGGTTCGGCCGCCAAATCAACTATCATTGAAGGGATTCCCGTGACATTGCCGGCCCGGACTCCGTCCGCCTGATCCCCGCTTTGGTCACTCACCCAGAACTTCTCCAGACGCCCATGCTCCCCGAGCAACAAAAACAGCTTATCTCCCTGATCCAGGCCGCCGTTGCGCAGAGCCTCCCCGACGCCCAGGCCAACGTGCTGCTGGAGCGCCCCAAGGTTGCCGCCCATGGCGACGTTGCCACCAACGTGGCCATGCAGCTGGCCAAGCCCGCCGGCCGCAATCCCCGAGAACTGGCCCAGGCCATCGTGGACGCCCTGCTGGCAGCGCCCGCCGCGCGCGATCTGGTCGAAAGCGCTGAAATCGCCGGTCCCGGCTTCATCAACCTGCGCGTCACCGCCGCCGCCCGCCAGGCCGTCATCGCCACCGTCGCCGAGCAAGGCGCAAGCTTTGGCCGTGCGCCGCGCACCGGCGACAAGATCCTGGTTGAATTCGTGTCGGCCAATCCCACAGGGCCGCTGCACGTGGGCCACGCCCGCCAGGCCGCGCTGGGCGACGCCCTGTGCCGCCTGTACGACGCCAGCGGCTGGGACGTGACCCGCGAGTACTACTACAACGACGCCGGCAACCAGATTGAAAACCTGGCCATCAGCGTGCAGGCCCGCGCCCGCGGCCTGACGACGGACTCCGCCGACTGGCCGGCTGACGGCTACAAGGGCGATTACATCGCCGATATCGCGCGTGACTTCCAGGACGGCAAGACCATCGAAGCCTCGGAAGGCGCCGGCGGCAGCGCCGCCGTCACCGCCACCGGCAACGTCGACAGCCTGGACGACATCCGCGTCTTCGCCGTGGCCTATCTGCGCCGCGAACAAGACCTGGACTTGCAAGCCTTTGGCCTGAAGTTCGACAACTACTACCTGGAAAGCTCGCTATACACGTCCGGCCGGGTCGAGGCCACGGTCAACGCGCTGATCGCCGGCGGCCATACCTATGAGGAAGGCGGCGCGCTGTGGCTGCGCACCACCGAACTGGGCACGGGCGACGACAAAGACCGCGTCATGCGGAAAAGCGAAGGCGGCTACACCTACTTCGTGCCCGACGTGGCCTATCACAAGGCCAAATGGGAGCGCGGCTTCCACCGCGCCGTGAACATCCAGGGCAGCGACCACCACGGCACCGTGGCTCGCGTGCGCGCCGGCCTGCAAGCGCTTGGCGAAGGCATCCCCAAGGACTACCCCTCCTACGTGCTGCACAAGATGGTCAAGGTGATGCGCGGCGGCGAAGAGGTCAAGATCTCGAAGCGCGCCGGCAGCTACGTGACCATGCGTGACTTGATCGACTGGGTGGGCCGCGATGCGGTGCGCTACTTCCTGATCCAGCGCCGCGCCGACACCGAATTCGTGTTCGACGTGGATCTGGCGCTGTCCAAGAGCGACGAGAATCCGGTCTATTACATCCAGTACGCCCACGCGCGCATCTGCACGATGATCAACAACGCGGCCATGCCGGCCGCCGACGTGGCCGCCGCCGACGCCTCGCTGCTGACCGCGCCGTCCGAATTCGCGCTGATGCAACGCCTGGCCGAATTCCCGCATGTGGTGGCCCTGGCCGCCCAGGACCTGTCGCCGCACCACATCGCCTTCTGGCTGCGTGACTGCGCGTCGGACTTCCATGCCTGGTACAGCGCCGAGCGCGTGCTGGTCGACGACGTGGCCCTGAAGCTGGCCCGCCTGCGCCTGGCCGCCACGACGCGCCAGGTGCTGGCCAATGGCCTGGAGCTCATGGGCGTGTCCGCCCCCGAGCGGATGTAACATCGGTTCATGGCAACCAAGCGCAAAACCACCCGCCGTTCCTCTGGCGAAAGCGGCAGCACCCTGTACGGGGCGCTCGCCGGCCTGCTTATCGGCCTGATCGTGGCCGCCGTCGTGGCCTTCTACGTCACCAAGGCACCCGTGCCCTTCGTGGACCGGGCCAGCCGACAGGGCGACACGGGCAAGCTGCCTGATCCCCGCCAGGCGCCGGACCCGAACGCGGGCCTGTACGGACGCGACGGCGCGGCGGGTGCACCGCCCACCGGCCCGACCGCTACCGCGCCAGCACCGCTTCCCGGCGCCGGCACGGCCACGGGCGGCACGACCAAGCCCGACGAAACGCCGTCCAAGCTGGACGACCTGGGTGCGCTGATCGCCACGCTTCCGTCCACCGCCAAGCCGCAGGCCAGCGCTCCCGCGCCCGCCGTGGCGTCGGTCAACCCGGCGCCCACGCCCATCTCGAAGGCCACGCCGTCCCCGTCCCCCAAAGCCGCCACCGCCACGGCATCGGCGGCAACGGGCACGTACTACCTGCAAGCCGGCGCGTTCCGTGGCGAAACCGACGCGGAATCACTGAAGGCCCGCATCATCCTGCTGGGTTTGCCAGTGGCCGTGCAGAAGGCCGAAGTCAACGGCAAGGCAATCAACCGGGTCAGAGTGGGCCCGTTCGCACGCCTGGACGACATGAACCGCGCCCGAGGCAGACTGGGCGAAAACAAGATTGAAACCGCCGTGGTGCGCCAATAAGGCGCTTCGGCGGCTGTTTTGCATTGAACTTATCCGGCCCCGGGCCTGTCTGTAACTTTTTCCCCAGGAACCTCTCATCCATGTTGTCCACCAAGCTTATTCGCATCATGGCCGCGGCCGCCCTGACCGCCACGGCGTTCTTCAGCCCGATGAGCCACGCTCAAGGCACGCCGGCCTATGTGTCGATCAACCCGCCGCTGCCGTCGGATACCCCGGGCAAAGTGGAAGTGTTGGAGTTCTTCGCCTACACCTGCCCGCATTGCGCCGCCATGGAACCCATGGTTGAGGATTGGGTCAAGACCGCCCCGTCGGACGTCGTGCTCAAGCAAGTGCCGATCGCCTTCAACGCCGGCATGAAGCCGCTGCAACAGGTGTACTACACGTTCCTGGCCCTGGATCGCCAGGACCTGCACGCCAAGTTCTTCACCGCCATCCACGGTGAGCACAAGCGCCTGTTCGACAAGAAGGCCATGGGCGATTGGGCCGCCTCGCAAGGCGTTGACCGCGCCAAGTTCGATTCGGTGTTCGATTCGTTCAGCGTGCAGACCCAAGTGCAGCGTGCCAACCAGCTGGCCGAGGCCTATCGCATCGACGGCACGCCGTCGTTTGCCGTGGGCGGCAAGTTCATGACCTCGCCGGTCATGGCGGGCAACAGCTACGAAGGCGCCCTGAAGGAAGTCAACCAGTTGATCCCGATGGCACGCAACAAGTAATCCGCGTCCGCGATTCACTGCAAAACGCCCCGGTCATCGCGCGACCGGGGCGTTTTCTTTTTTGGAGAAGATGTTTCAGCAGTGTCCCGCCCCCAAGTGGCGGCGCTACACTTTCGCCACAAAAATTCGCCGCAACGACGGCACTACATGGGTGGAAGACAAATGAAACAGCAATTCCTGCGCAGCCGCGCGGCATTGAGCGTGGGCCTGTGCCTGGCGTTCAGCGCCCTTGCCACGCACGCCAGTACGGCCGACGGCGTGAAGATCGGTGTATTGACCGACATGGCGGGCGTGACCGCCGACGCCACCGGCAAGGGGTCGGTGGAAGCCGCCCGTCTGGCCATCGAGGAAATGGGCGGTTCCGTCCTGGGCAAGCCCATCTCACTGGTGTCAGGCGACCACCAGCATCGCCCCGATATCGGCAGCGGCATGGTCCGCAAGTGGTACGACACCGATGGCGTGGACGTCGTGGTGGACGTGCCCAACTCATCCGTCGCGCTCGCGGTCCAGGGCATTGCGCGCGAAAAGAAAAAACTGGTGCTGTTCTCAAGTCCCGGCACCACCGCGCTGTCGCAGGCGCAATGCTCGCCTTATGGCGTGCAGTGGACTTACACGACCTATGCGCTGTCGCGCGGCACGGCGACGGCAGTCGTCAACGAAGGCAACAAGCGCTGGTTCATCCTGGCCTCCGACTATGCCTTCGGCAAGCAATTGGCCGCGGATACCGAAACCGTCGTGCGCGCCAATGGCGGTGAGGTGGTGGGCACCGTGTTCCACCCGCTGAACGCATCGGATTTTGCGTCCTTCCTGCTTCAGGCGCAGGGTTCCAAGGCGCAGATCATCGCCATCGCGAATGCCGGCGGCGACACCATTTCGGCTATCAAGCAGGCCGCGGAATTCGGCATCGGCGGCACACAGCAATTGGCGGCCATGCTGCTGTTGATCACGGACGTGCACAGCCTGGGCCTGCAAGCGGCGCAAAAAACCTATCTGACCGTGCCGTCGTATTGGGACATGAATGACGGCACGCGCGCCTTCACCAAGAAATTCGAGGCGCGCGTCGGCCGTCCGCCCACCTTCCTGCAAGCCGGTGTCTACAGTTCGGTGCGCCACTACCTTCAGGCAGTGAAGGCCGCGGGCACGGTGGATTCCGACGCCGTGATGGCGAAGATGAAATCGTTGCCCATCGACGACCCCTTCAGCCTGAACGCGCATATCCGCGAAGACGGCCTGGTGGTGCGCGACATGATGCTGGCGCAGGTGAAGACGCCCGCGCAGTCCAAGGCGCCCTGGGACTACTACAACATCGTGCGCAACATTCCCGGCGACACACTCGCCTGGCCCTTGTCGGAAAGCCAATGCCCGCTGGTCAAGCGATGAAGCCCGCCGGGTCTGCGTCCGATTCCGCGGCAAGTTCGGGGCCCGTCACGCTGGCGGACTTCGGCAGCTTCTACGCGGGCGGCAAGCCCGTGCGCATCAGCGGCATGCCCCAGCGCGACATCGCCTTCACGCAAACCGCGTCGCTGGCCTATGACCCCAACGGTCTGTACCACGTTGAACAGGCCTATGTGCAGTACTTCATCCCGGCCCGGCTGGCCCATCCGCTGCCCGTCGTGCTGTTGCACGGCGGCGGCATGACGGGTGCGATGTGGGAACAGACGCCAGACGGCCGGACGGGCTGGATGCAGCATTTCCTGCGCCAGGGGCATGCCGTGTATGTGGTGGACAACGTGGAACGGGGCCGCGCCGGCTGGACGCCATTCCCGCAAGTCTGGCCCGAGGCGCCCATCATTCGCAATGCGGAGGAAAGCTGGTCATTGTTCCGCTTTGGCCGCGCCCAGGATGTCGAGGCGCGGCGTGCCTTTCCTGGGCAGCGCTTTCCGGTCGACGCCTTTGACGACTTCATTCGGCATGCCGTGCCACGTTGGCTGGGCAACAACGACGCGGCGTTGCGCGGCTTCTGCGCCGTGCTGGACCGCGTGGGCCCTTGCCTGGTGATGGCGCACAGCCATGGCGGCGAGGTGGCCTACCGAGCCCTGCACGCGCGGCCAGACCTGGTGCGCGGCGTGATCGGCATCGAGCCATCGGGGTTCTCGGCCGACGTCATCACCGCCGCCGTGGCGGACAAGCCGTTTCTGTTTGTCTATGGCGACTATCTGGATGCCACGCCGCTGTGGCAGCGCCTGTGCGTGGCCGGACAGGACTATGCCGACACGCTGGCGCGTCACGGCGCGCGGGTGGACGTGTGGCGGCTGGCGGAGCAGGGCATCGTGGGCAACTCCCACATGCCGATGATGGACAACAACAGCGACGAGATCGCCGCGCGCATCGGGGCCTGGATTCGCCGCGTGGCGGTGTGACGCTGCCGCATCGCGTGAAGGGCGCGATGCGGCGCGGTCACGGTGTCACTCGCGTACGGCCGCCGCTTGTTCCAGCGCCTGCGTCAGATCGGCGATGATGTCTTCCGGTGATTCCAGACCGATGTGAAGGCGAACCACCGCGTTATCGCCTTCGCCCCAGTAGCGATGCTTGGACAGATCCTTGGGCGACACAAGCTGTACCAGGCTTTCGTACCCGCCCCAGGAAAAGCCGATGCCAAACAGCGTCAGCGCATCCACGAACGCGCGCGCCGCGGCGGGAGACAGCCGCAGTTCCACGGACAGCATGCCGTTGGAGCCGGTGCAATCACGCTGCCACAGCGCATGGCCCGGGTCAGCCGGCCAGGCCGGGTGGAAGAGACGCACGGTCTCGGGGCGGTCCTTGAAGAATTCGCAGACCTGCAAGGCGTGGCGCGCGTGCTGCGCCATGCGGATCGGCATGGTGCGCACGCCGCGCAACGCCAGCCAGGCGTCGTCGGCGCTGATGGAATAGCCCATCGCGTACTGCGTGCGGTTCAACTTCTTGGCGATCGCTTCGTCGTTGGTGACCACTGCGCCCAGCATCAGGTCGGAATGGCCGCCCACGTACTTGGTGCCCGCGATGACCGAGACTTGCGCCCCCAGCGTCAACGGACGGTAGATGTAGCCCGACCCCCAGGTGTTGTCTGTGGCCAGCACCAGCCCATGGTTCTTGGCGAATGCGGCCATGGCGCCCATGTCCAGCATTTCAAACAGCAGCGAACCGGGCGACTCCACATACAGCAGCTTCGTGTTCGGCTGCACCAACGCTTCCAGGTCTTCATCAGCCGAGAAATACGTGATGTCGATGTTCATGCGCTTGAGCACGGCATCGTCCAGTTCACGCATCGGACCATATACGCAGTCGGAGATCAGCGCGTGGTCGCCCGCTGAGCACAAAGCCATCATGACCATCGTCATGGCCGACAGGCCCGACGATGCCAGATAGCAATGCGTGCCGCCTTCCAGCTGCGTGAACACTTCCTCCAGCGCGGCGTGGGTATCCATGCCCATGCGGCCGTAGGTGGTGGCGCGGCCGCCGGCCGCCTTGGTGCGTTGCGCCAGTTCCAGCGCGGCCAGGTTCTCGAAGCGAACCGTGCTGGCGCGCATGGGCGGCAGCGGCACCGGCGCGGTGCCGGTTTCGGGATGGAACGGGGCGGTGCCCGCGTGCTGCAAAACCGTATCGATGTGTTTGGTGGTCATCTTCAGGGGGAGTGCTTAAGAATGAACAAGGCCGGAACCAGGGCGGCGAACAAGGTGAACCATATCAGGCGCGGAGCCGCCTGTCCCTAGTCCGTGACCCACGCCACGCTTTCCGGCAGGTCGGCGCGGCGCGTGCGATAGCTGTTGGCCGGATGCGCCGCGTCGGCAAAGCCGAAGGAAATGCCGCAGACAATGCGGCGGTCAGCGCCGATGCCCAGCACGTCACGCAGCACCTCGGGATACATGGCCAGCGATGCTTGCGCCACGGTGGCAACGCCGTTGGCCTGGGCCGCCAGCAGGAAGTTCGCGACATAGCCGCCGCAATCCATTGCCCCGTACTCGCCCAAGGCTTCGTCGGTGGTGATGATGGCCACGTGCGGCGCATCGAACAACTGGAAGTTACGCATTTCCTGGCGGCGGTAGGCCTCGCGGTCGCCGCGCGCCACGCCCACGGCGCCGTATAGCTGGAAGCCGGATTCGCGGCGACGCGCCAGATACTCGTTGCGGTATTCGCGGGGGAAGGGGAAGTCGGGCGTGAACCCAGGCTGCTCGGCGCGAGCCTGAAGCGCCGCGCTCAGGCGTTGCGTACCCGCGCCTTCGGTGATCGCCACCTGCCAGGGCTGGCAGTTGCACCAGGACGCCGTGCGCTGCGCGAGCGTCAGGATGCGTTCGATCGTGGCGCGGGGCACGGCTTCGGGCAAGAAGGCGCGGCAGCTATGGCGAGCCCGCAGCCAGGCGTCCAGCGGGGCGTCGGGGCCCGCATCGTTGTCATCGCGGGCTAACGGGTCTTGCGCGGCGTTTGCGGCCATGGCGTGTCTCTCTCCTGGGGTCGGCACGAACGGCCGGGTGGATTTTGCCCTTATGATGCCATTCTCCGGCTGACCGGAGCCCCGTCCCAGGCGAGATCCCATGTTCCCCATTGACACCCTGATCACATTTTTCGGCATTTCCGTCGCGCTGGCCCTGACGCCCGGGCCAGACAATCTGTTCGTGCTGATGCAATCGGCCATCTGGGGACGCAAGGCGGGGATGCTGGTGGTGCTGGGACTCTGCACCGGCCTGCTGGCCCACACGGCGGCTGTGGCGCTGGGCCTGGCTGCCGTGTTCGCCGCATCGCCCATGGCGTTCACGGTGCTGAAACTGGCCGGCGCCGCCTACCTGACCTATCTGGCGTGGCAGATCCTGCGCGCGCCGGTGGAATCGGAAACCGGCAAGCGTCCCGACCGGTTGAAACCCGCCGCGCTGTACCGTCGCGGCATCGTGATGAATCTGACCAATCCGAAGGTGCTGCTGTTCTTCTTCGCCTTCCTGCCTCAGTTCACGTCGCCGACGCAGGGACCGGTCGCGCTACAGATCATGCAGCTGGGCGCGGTCTTCATGGTGACGACGCTGCTGGTGTTCGGCGCCATCGCCTTCTTTTCGGGCGCGTTCGGCGAATTGCTGCAACGCTCGGTGACGGCCAAGCGCTGGCTGAATCGCATCGCCGCCTTGGTATTCGTGGGGCTGGCGCTGCGGCTGGCCACGACCAGCCGCTGATCATCAGACCGCCGTGAAGCGCACGATGCCGTCGGCGCCCGTGGCGCGCTTGAGCTTGCCTTCAAAATAAAGCGCGTGCAGATGCGCCAGCGCCTCGCCCATGGCGAAGGTCAGCTGGTGCAGATCCAGCTTGCGCTTGAACAGCACGGGCACGATGTCGGAAGTCGATTGCGGCTGCACGGCGCAGGCTTCCAGCACTTCTGCCAGGCGGTCGCGGTGATGCTCGTGCTGTTGCGCGATGCGCTCGTGCAGGCCCGTGAACGGCCGTCCGTGCGACGGCAGCACCAAGGTGTCATCCGGCAGGCCGTCATAGCCGTCCAGCGACCGCAGATACAGCGGCAGGGGGTTGGCGTCAGGCTCGTAATCGAACACGCTGACGTTGGTGGAAATGCGCGGCAACACCATGTCGCCCGATATCAGTACGTTCAGGCCAGGCGAATGCAGCGACGCATGTTCCGGCGCATGGCCGTAGCCCACGATCACGCGCCAATCACGGCCGCCGATGCGGACCTGATCGCCATGCATGATGCGCGTGTAGCGCGCGGGCACCGCCGGCACCAGGTTCGGAAAGTAGTTGGCGCGTTGGCGGATCTGTTCTTGCGCGTCCGGGTCGGTCAAGCCGTGGCGCGCGAAGTGTTCCACCGCCGCCTGGCCGCCCGGGCCGCCACCGGCCTCGTTGCGGCGCGATGACCACAGCGATGCGACCATGAAATCCGTCATCGTCATCCACAGCCGCGCGTCCCAGCGTTCACACAGCCAGTGCGCCAGGCCGATGTGGTCGGGATGCATGTGCGTGACCAGCACGCGCAGCACCGGCAGGCCTTCCAGTTCATTCTTGAAGACCTCTTCCCACAGCGACTTGACCTCGTCGCGCGAGATCCCACAGTCCACGATGGTCCAGCCGTCGCGGCCGTCTATGTTGTCGCGCAGCAGCCATAGGTTGATATGATCCAGCGCGAACGGAAGCGGCATCCGGATCCATTTGACGCCTTCCGTCACCACGTGCGCATGGCCCGCTTCGGGCTGGAAGTCCGCCCAGGGATACTGCAATTTCTGTTCGTTGGGGTTCATTGCCTCTCTCTCCACGCTTGACGTTCACGTCAAGTCATCATAATTTACGTTTACGTAAACTGCCACACGTCGCATGCCCTCGTCAACCTGGACCATCTCTGAACTCTCCCGCGAGTTCGACGTCACGCCCCGCACGATCCGCTTCTACGAAGACCAGGGGATCGTCAGCCCGGCGCGCGAGGGGCGTAACCGCATCTTTGGTCCGCGCGACCGCACGCGCCTGAAACTGGCCTTGCGCGGCAAGCGGCTGGGATTGCAGTTGTCCGAAATCCTGACCTTGATCGATATGTACGATGGTCCGGGGGACACCGAGGTTCAGTTGCGTCAGTACTTGAGCGTACTGGAACAGCACCGCGCCACGCTGGAGCAACAGCGCCGCGACATCGAAGACACCCTGCAAGAGATTGCCGAGCAGGAACGCGAATGCCGCGTGCTGCTGGCGCAAAAGCCGTAAGGGCCGAGCATGGGCGCCCTGCAAACCGTTGCGCTGTTCGTCCTGACGGCGCTGGCCGAGATCATCGGCTGCTACCTGCCTTACCTGTGGCTGCGCAAAGGCCATTCCATCTGGCTGCTGGCGCCCGCCGCGGCGAGCCTGGCGCTGTTCGCCTGGCTGCTGACCTTGCACCCCACCGCCTCGGGCCGCGTCTATGCCGCATACGGCGGCGTATACATCGCCATGGCCCTGCTGTGGTTATGGGCAGTGGACGGCGTGCGCCCCAGCCCCAGCGACTGGCTGGGCGTGGGTCTGTGCCTGGCCGGCATGCTGGTGATCATGCTTGGACCAAGAAGCACGTAGGATGGGTGTAGCGCGAGAGAGCGTGGCCAGGAACACGGCTGCGGATCGCGCGCAACCCATCATGCAGCCATTGCGTTGTGGCTAAGAGTGTTTGGGAATCACCGTTGCTTGATGGGTTGCGCGCGTTTGGGGCCGGTGTTCTTGTTTACGGTTTCTCGCGCTACACCCATCCTACGGACCAGCGCCTGACCAGCGCCGGACCAGTCCCGAGCCAGTCCCGGACCAACCCCGAGCTAGCCCCAGACCAGCCCCGAGCCGGCCCGAACCAGCCCGAATCAGCCCCCCCGGCCAGCCGCTGCTCCGATCATTCGGCCTTGATGTTGCCTTCCTTGATCAATCGGCCGTTGTTCGTGAACTCGGCTTGCACCTGCTTGGCGAATGCCTCGCCTGATGCGGTGCCTGGTTGCAGGTACGACTTGGCCAGCAGGTCTTGGAATTCGGCGCTGGCGACGGCCTTGGCCAATGCCGCCTGCAACGGTTGCGACACCGACACCGGCAAGTTGGCGGGCGCGAATACGCCGAAGTTGGAGTAGTACTGCGCCTGCGGCATTTTCAGTTCCGCCATCGTCGGTACATCCGGCCACGCGGCCAGGCGTTGCGGCGCCATCACGGCCAGCGGCTTCAACGCGCCATTGGCCACGTGCGGCAGCACCACGTCGCTATTGACCACCAGCAATTCCACCACGCCACCCAGGCCGTCGGTCAGCGCTTGGCTATTGCCACGGTAGGGCACGTGCAGCATCTTGGTGCCGGTTTGCGCAGTCACTGCGGCCATGCCGATGTGGGCCACGGTGCCCTGGCCCGGCGTGCCGTAACGCACGCCTTCGGGATGCGCCTTGGCGTACTCCACCAGACCTGCGAAATCCTTCACCGGCAGCGCCTTGGTCGCGACGATGGCGACCGGCGCCACGGCCACGCTGGCCACCGGCGTCAGGTCCTTCATCGGGTCGTAATTGGTCTTGGCCAGATGCGGGAAAATCGTCAGCGGACTGGTGGATGCCAGCAACAGCGTGGTGCCGTCAGGCTGCGCGCGCGCAACGAAGTCCGTGCCGACCGACGCGCCTGCGCCCGGCTTGTTTTCCACGATGACGGTGACGTTGGCTTCCTTGCGCAGCACGTCGCCCAGGCGGCGCCCGATCGCGTCGGCGCTGCCGCCCGCGGTGTAAGGCACGACCAGGGTAACGGGCTTGGCGGGCGGCCAGCTTTGGGCCATCGCGCCGCTTGCCATGATTGCCAGGGCCGCCCCCGCGACCTTGATCAGCAATGTCTTCTTTTTCATATCGTCCTAGTGATGTTGCGTAGCACTGCGTTGGGTAAAGCGTGAAACGTGAAACACATCAAGCGGGCAGGGCGATCAGGCCGCCAGATAGCGCTGCGCCAGGCGGACCCAGTACGACGCGCCCGCCGGAATCAAAGCATCATTGAAGTCATAGCTGGCGTTGTGCAGCATGCAGGGGCCAAGACCATGGCCGGCCATGCGATGTTCGCCATCGCCGTTGCCCAGGAACACATAGCAGCCCGGCTTTTCCTGCAACAGGAAAGCGAAGTCTTCCGAGGCCATCGCGGGCTCAATCGTCAACGCGCGGTCCTCGCCCACCACGTCGCGCATGACATCCATGCAGAACTCGGTCTCGGCCACCGTGTTGACCAGCGCCGGGTAGCGGCGTTCAAAGAACACATCGGCCTCGCAGCCGTGCGCGGCGGCGATGTTGCCGGCAATCTCGTTCATGCGGCGTTCGATCAGGTCCACCACTTCGGTGCGGTAGGCGCGCACCGAGCCGCCCAGCCAGGCGGTGTTCGGGATGACGTTGATGACGCTGCCGCCTGCCTGCACCTGCGTGATCGACAGCACGGCGGCGTCCAACGGACGCTTGCTCCGGGTCAGAATGGTTTGCAGCGACTGGCCGATGGCAAACAGCGCCGGCACCGGATCGTTGCAATCCTGCGGCGCGGCGGCATGGCCGCCCTTGCCGCGAACGGTGATCTTGAAGCCGTTCGCCGCCGCCATCATCGGGCCGGCGCAAACGCCAAACGACCCCGCCGGCAGTCCGGGCCAATTGTGCATGCCGAACACGGCCTCGCAGGGGAAGCGTGTGAACAATCCGTCCTGGATCATTGCCCGGCCGCCCGCGCCGCCTTCCTCGGCGGGCTGGAAGCACAAGTAGACCGTACCGTCGAACCCACCCGCGGTTTGCAGGTGCCGGGCCGCCGCCAGCAACATGGCGGTATGGCCGTCATGGCCACAGCCGTGCATCTTGCCGTCATGGCGCGAGCGGTGCTCAAACTGGTTCTCTTCCTGCATGGGCAGCGCATCCATATCGGCGCGCAGCATGATGGCGCGGTCGGACGTGCCCTGCTTGATGACGCCGACCACCCCGGTCTTGGCAATGCCCGTATGCGTCTCGATGCCCCACTCGCGCAGCGTATCCGCCACCACCTTTGCCGTCCGGTGCTCTTCGTAGCAGAGCTCGGGGTGCATATGAATATCGCGCCGCAGCGCCACAATTTCGTCCAGATTCGATAGTTCGAGCACGGCAAACTCCAAGGCGCCAAGGCGGGAAAACAGGGATCGGCTGGAATATTACTCATCGTTACTCCCTGGGAAGGGCGCATTTCCCTAGGGATAACCCGACTCCAATTTACGTTTACGTAAACGTAATATTTGCGGTGCATCATTGCGCAGCAAGGCGTGATCGGCGCATGATGAGCCACACGGTGGCGGCACGGCGCAGGTAACAGGCGCTCATAAGAATGTAAGTACCCACTATCACGGAGACATCGATGAATCTTCCCGGCCTGAACTTCGACCTGGGCGAAGACCTGGACATGCTGCGCGACGCCGTGCGTAATTTCGCGCAGGCCGAGATCGCGCCCCGCGCGGCGGAAGTCGATCGCAGCGACCAGTTCCCCATGGACCTCTGGCGCAAATTTGGCGAACTCGGCGTGCTGGGCATGACGGCCGACGAGGAATATGGCGGCGCCAACATGGGCTATCTGGCTCATATGGTGGTGATGGAAGAAATCTCGCGCGCCAGCGCCTCGGTGGGCCTGTCCTACGGCGCGCACTCCAACCTGTGCGTGAACCAGATCAACCGCAACGGCACGGCGGCCCAGAAGGCCAAGTACCTGCCCAAGCTGATTTCGGGCGAACACGTGGGCGCCCTGGCCATGAGCGAACCGGGTGCCGGTTCGGACGTGGTCAGCATGAAGCTGCGCGCCGACAAGAAGGGCGACCGCTATGTGCTGAACGGCACCAAGATGTGGATCACCAACGGCCCCGACGCCGACACCCTGGTCGTCTACGCCAAGACCGACCCCGAAGCGCACCAGCGCGGCATCACCGCCTTCCTGGTGGAAAAGGGCTTCAAAGGCTTTTCCGTGGCGCAGAAGCTGGACAAGCTGGGCATGCGTGGCAGCCACACGGGCGAGCTCGTGTTCCAGGACTGCGAGATTCCCGAGGAAAACGTGCTGGGCCAGGTCAACGGCGGGGTCAAGGTATTGATGAGCGGCCTGGACTACGAACGCGCCGTGCTGTCAGGCGGCCCGCTGGGCATCATGCAGGCCGTGATGGACGTGGTGGTGCCCTACATCCACGACCGCAAGCAATTCGGCCAGGCCATCGGTGAGTTCCAGTTGATCCAAGGCAAGGTCGCCGACCTGTACACCACGCTGCAAGCCAGCCGCGCCTTCTGCTACCAGGTGGGCAAGAACCTGGACAAGCTGGGCACCGACCACGTGCGCCAGGTCCGCAAGGACTGCGCTGCCCTGATCCTGTACACGGCCGAGAAAGCCACCTGGATGGCGGGCGAAGGCGTGCAGATCCTGGGCGGCAACGGCTACATCAACGAGTATCCCGTGGGCCGTCTGTGGCGCGACGCCAAGCTGTATGAGATCGGTGCCGGCACCAGCGAAATCCGCCGCATGCTGATCGGACGCGAACTGTTCAACGAAACCGCCTGATCCGCCGCCCGAGCCCGCCATGATCCGCATGTCCGATGTCCAGCATATCGAGCAGGCCCCCGCTCCGGGGCCTTCGCCGCTGGACGTCGCGCGGCGGATCCTGGCGGGCTTCGATCGCCACTACGCGCTGTTCCGCTACAGCGCACAACGCGCCAAGGCCTTGTTTGAATCCGGTGACTGGCATGGCATCCAGCACTTGTCGCGCGAACGCATTGAGTACTACGACATGCGGGTGCGCGAATGCGCCACCCAACTTGAAGGCGTGCTGCGCGGCAAGCCGGAAGGTGCGCTGGGTGCCAACGGTGTTGGAAATGGGGCCAGCAACGGGGCCAGCGCAGCGGCCCTGACCGACGCCCAGACCGCCTACTGGCAACAGATCAAACAGGAATTCGTGGGCTTGCTGGGTGCGCATCGCCAGCCAGAATGCGCCGAAACGTTCTTCAATTCGGTGTCTTGCCGGCTGCTGCACCGCGACTATTTCCACAACGATTTCCTGTTCGTCCGGCCTGCGGTCGCCACGGATTACCTGGATAGCAGCACGCCGTCGTACCGGGTGTATTACCCGGCCACCGATGGGTTGGAAAAAAGCCTGATCCGCATGGTGGCGGACTTCGGCCTGGCGTTGCCATTCGAAGACCTGCCGCGCGACACCCGCATGGTGGCGCGCGCCGCGGTCGCGCAGTTGCGCACCCTGTTGCCGCGCCATGTGGGCCGCCGTATCGCCAGCGACTGCCAGATCCATGCGCTGGGCTCGCTGTTCTTTCGCAACAAGGGCGCCTACATCGTTGGCCGCCTGATCAACCAGACCACCGTCTACCCGTTTGCCGTGGCGCTGACGCGCAACCCAGCCGGGCAGGTGACGCTGGACGCGCTGCTGCTGGGCGCCGACGACCTGAGCACGCTGTTCAGCTTCACGCGCGCCTATTTCCTGGTCGACATGGAGGCCCCGGCGGCGGTCGTGAACTTCCTGGCGACGCTGCTGCCGCGCAAGCCCAAGGCCGAGCTCTACACGATGATCGGCCTGCAAAAGCAGGGCAAGACGCTGTTCTACCGCGACTTCCTGCATCACCTGGTGCATTCGCGCGACGCCTTCGACATCGCCCCAGGCATCAAGGGCATGGTGATGTGCGTGTTCACCCTGCCGTCCTATCCCTATGTGTTCAAGCTGATCAAGGACACGATCGACAAAGACGGCATGGACCACGCGACCGTGCGCCGCAAGTATCAGATGGTGAAGCTGCACGACCGCGTGGGCCGCATGGCCGACACCTGGGAATACTCGCAGGTGGCGCTGCCGCGCAGCCGCTTCGCCCCGGCGCTGCTGGACGAATTGCGCCGCCTGGTGCCCAGCCTGATCGAAGAAACCGGGGACACCGTTGTCATCCGCCATGTCTACATCGAACGGCGGATGACGCCGCTGAACATCTATCTGCGCCAGGCATCCGACGCGCTGCTGGAACCCGCCGTGCGCGAATACGGCGACGCGATCCGGCAGCTGGCGGCCGCCAATATCTTCCCCGGCGACATGCTTTACAAGAACTTCGGCGTGACGCGGCTGGGCCGGGTCGTCTTTTATGACTACGACGAAATCCAGCGCATGACCGAGATGAATTTCCGGCGTATTCCACCCGCACCGAACGAAGAGGCGGAAATGGCCTCGGAACCCTGGTACGCCATTGGGCCGAACGACGTATTCCCCGAAGAATTCGGCCGCTTCCTGCTAGGCGACGCGCGCGTGCGCGGCGCCTTCATGCGACACCACGCCGATCTGCTGGATCCGGAATGGTGGCAGGCCTGCCGCGCCCATGTGGCGCAGGGCCGAATTGAAGAATTTTTCCCTTACGATACGGACAGACGCCTGCGACCGGCACGCCCCCTGGGCGACCGCGCAGTTCCGACAGCCAGGCGCAGTCCCGATCCCCACAGGAGCTAGTCATGTCAGATCCCATTGTTATCGTTTCCATCGCTCGCACGCCCATGGGTGGCATGCTGGGCAGCCTGTCCGGCCTGGCCGCGCACGAGCTGGGCGCGGTGGCCATCAAGGCCGCCATCGAACGCGCCGGCATCAAGCCCGAGCAGGTCGATGAAGTCATCATGGGCAACGTGCTGCAAGCCGGCCAAGGCCAGGCGCCCGCACGCCAGGCGGCGCTTGGCGCCGGCCTGCCGCTGGGCGTGGCTTGCACCACCGTCCACAAGGTATGCGGTTCCGGCCTGAAGGCCGCCATGTTCGGTCATGACCTGCTGGCGGCAGGCAGTGCCGAAGTCGTCGTTGCCGGCGGCCAGGAAAGCATGAGCAACGCGCCGTACCTGCTGCTCAAGGCACGCCAGGGCTACCGCTTCGGCCACAACACCGTGTATGACCACATGGCGCTGGACGGCCTGGAAGATGCCTACGACAAGGGCAAGGCCATGGGCGTGTTCGCCGAGGATTGCGCCGCCAAGTATTCCTTCACCCGCGAACAGCAGGACGCCTTCTCGCTGGAGTCGCTGCGCCGCGCCCGCGCCGCTTCGGAAGACGGCAGCTTCAAATGGGAAATCGCTCCCGTGACCGTGGCCGGCCGCAAGGGCGACACCGTGATCGACACGGACGAAGCCCCCACCAAGGCCATGCCGGAGAAAATCCCGACGCTCAAGCCCGCTTTCAAGAAGGACGGCACCATCACCGCCGCGAACTCGTCGTCGATCTCTGACGGCGCCGCTGCCATGGTGCTGATGCGCGCGTCCACCGCCGAGAAGCTCGGCGTGAAGCCGCTGGCCCGCATCGTGGCGCACAGCCAGCACTCGCAAGAGCCGGGCTGGTTCACCACGGCCCCCGTGGGCGCGTTGAAGAACCTGTTCGCCAAGACCGGCTGGAAGGCCGAGGACGTGGACCTGTACGAAATCAACGAAGCCTTCGCCGTGGTCACCATGGCCGCCATGACCGACTTCAAGCTGCCGCATGACAAGGTCAACATCAACGGCGGCGCCACCGCCCTGGGCCACCCGATCGGCGCCTCTGGCGCACGCCTGATGGCCACGCTGGTCGGCGCCCTGCGCAAGACCGGCGGCAAGCGCGGCGTGGCCACGCTGTGCATCGGCGGCGGCGAAGCCGTCGCGATGGCGATCGAGATGGTCTAACGCAAGACGACGGCGGCGCGGAACGAAAACGCCTGCGCCGCCGTAGGATGGGTGAAGCGCGAGAAACAACCCAAAAGCAAGCCGCATCACAACGCGCGCAACCCATCAAACAGCCCCAAATTCCTTACCGATTTCAGCCACAACAAAACGACCGTTCGATGGGTTGCGCGCGCTGGCCGGCAGCAGTCTTGCCCAGTGCTTTCGCGCTCCACTCATCCTACGCGCCTTCAAATTCCAATTAAGCAGGACGGGTGGTACCCCATGCCCATCATCGAATCCCGCATCAATCCGCGGTCGCAGGACTACACCGACAATGCTGGCGCCATGCAGGCGCAGCTGGATGACCTGAATCAGAAACTGGCGCAGACCGCGCTGGGTGGTAGCGAAGCCGCACGTGCCAAGCACGTGGCGCGTGGCAAATTGCTGCCGCGCGACCGGGTGGAAAACCTGATCGATCCGGGTACCCCGTTCCTGGAACTGTCGCCGATGGCGGCGCACGATATGTACGACGGCGACGCGCCGGGCGCGGGCGTGATCACCGGCATCGGCCGCGTGTCGGGCACGGAATGCGTCATCGTCTGCAACGACGCCACGGTCAAGGGCGGCACGTACTACCCGATGACGGTGAAGAAGCACCTGCGCGCGCAAGAGATCGCGGCGCAGAACCATCTGCCCTGCGTCTACCTGGTGGATTCAGGCGGCGCCAACCTGCCGCAGCAAGACGAAGTGTTCCCCGACCGCGAACACTTCGGCCGCATCTTCTACAACCAGGCGCAGATGTCCGCGCAGGGCATTTCGCAAATCGCCGTGGTGATGGGTTCGTGCACCGCCGGCGGCGCCTATGTGCCCGCCATGAGCGATGAATCCATCATCGTGAAGAACCAGGGGACCATCTTCCTGGGCGGCCCGCCGCTGGTGAAGGCGGCGACTGGCGAAGAAGTCAGCGCCGAAGACCTGGGCGGCGGCGACGTGCACACGCGCCTGTCCGGCGTGGTGGATCACCTGGCTGCCAACGACATGCATGCGCTGCAACTGGCCCGCAATGCCGTCGCGCGCCTGAACCGCAAGAAGCCCGCGCCGCTGGCCACCATCCCCGTGCGCGAACCGCGCTACGACCCCAGCGAATTGAACGGCATCATCCCCGCCGACACGCGCAAGCCCTATGACGTGCGCGAAGTCATCGCGCGCATCGTGGACGGCTCCGAATTCGATGAATTCAAGGCGCGCTTCGGCCCCACGCTGGTGACCGGCTTCGCTCACATCCAGGGCATGCCGGTGGGCATCGTGGCCAATAACGGCATCCTGTTCTCGGAGTCGGCGCAGAAGGGCGCGCACTTCATTGAACTGTGCGCACAGCGCAAGATTCCGCTGGTGTTCCTGCAAAACATCACCGGTTTCATGGTGGGCCGCAAATACGAGAACGAAGGCATCGCGCGCCACGGCGCGAAGATGGTGACGGCGGTGGCCACCGCTGCCGTGCCGAAATTCACGGTGCTGATCGGCGGCTCGTTTGGCGCCGGCAACTACGGCATGTGCGGCCGCGCCTATTCGCCGCGCATGCTGTTCATGTGGCCCAATGCGCGCATCTCGGTGATGGGCGGCGAACAGGCGGCTAGCGTCCTGGCCACCGTCAAGCGCGACGGCATCGAAGCGCGCGGCGGCAAATGGTCGGCGGACGAGGAAGCCGCGTTCAAGGCCCCCATCCGCGAACAGTACGAACACGAAGGGCATCCGTACTACGCCACCGCGCGGCTGTGGGACGACGGCATCATCGCGCCCGCGGACACGCGCCGCGTACTGGGCCTGGCCTTGTCGGCCGCGTTGAATGCGCCGATCGAAGACACCAAGTTCGGCGTCTTCAGAATGTAGGGGCACGCGCCCCGCGACACGTAGCACCGCAGTTCAAGAAGAATTACAGCCAGGATGACATCCATGTTCGACACTTTGCTGATTGCCAACCGCGGCGAAATCGCCTGCCGCGTTGCCGCCACCGCCCGCCGCATGGGGCTGCGCACCGTTGCCGTGTATTCGGACGCGGACGCCAACGCACGCCATGTGGCCGCCTGCGATCAGGCCGTCTACATCGGCGGATCGGAACCGCGCGCCAGCTACCTGCGCGCCGACGCCATTCTGCAAGCCGCGCTCGATACCGGCGCGGGCGCGATCCACCCTGGCTACGGCTTCCTGTCGGAGAACGAAGCCTTCGCCGAAGCGGCTGAAAAGGCGGGGATCGCCTTCGTCGGCCCGCCGGCGTCCGCCATCGCCGCGATGGGCAGCAAGTCGGCCGCGAAATCGCTGATGGAAAAGGCGGGCGTGCCGCTGGTGCCCGGCTACCACGGCGACAACCAGGATCCGCAGTTCCTGAAGACCCAGGCCGACGCCATCGGCTACCCCGTGCTGATCAAGGCCAGCGCGGGCGGCGGCGGCAAAGGCATGCGCGTGGTGGAATCGTCGGGTGCGTTCCTGGACGCGCTGGCCTCCTGCCAACGCGAAGCGGCTTCCAGCTTCGGCGATGACCGCGTGCTGATCGAACGCTATCTGCAAAAACCGCGTCACATTGAAATCCAGGTATTCGCGGATACCCACGGCAACTGCGTCTACCTGTTTGAACGCGATTGCTCGGTGCAACGCCGCCACCAGAAAGTCATCGAAGAAGCGCCGGCTCCCGGCATGACCGAAGCGCGGCGCCGCGCCATGGGCGAAGCGGCCGTGGCTGCCGCACGCGCCGTGGGTTATGTGGGCGCGGGCACGGTGGAGTTCATTTCCGAGCCTGACGGCCGCTTCTACTTCATGGAAATGAACACGCGCCTGCAAGTGGAGCACCCGGTCACGGAAATGATCACGGGGCACGATCTGGTGGAATGGCAATTGCGCGTGGCCGCGGGCCAGCCGCTGCCGGCACGCCAGGAAGACCTGCGCATCAACGGCCATGCCATCGAAGCCCGCATCTACGCCGAGAACCCCGAGAAGGGTTTCCTGCCGTCCATCGGCACGCTGGCCTATCTGGGACTGCCCCCGCACACCGCGTTCGCCAACGCCGACATCCGCGTGGATGGCGGCGTGCGCACGGGCGACACCATCACCCCGTTCTATGACCCCATGATCGCCAAGCTGATCGTGCATGGCGCTGACCGGGACCAGGCCCGCGCCCGCATGCTGCAAGCACTGGCGCAGACGCAGGCCGTGGGCGTGCAAACCAACGTGGCCTTCCTGGCGCGTCTGATGAAGGACAGCGCCTTTGCCGCTGCCGACCTGGACACCGGCCTGATCGAACGCCAACGCGCCACGCTGCTGCCCGAACCGCAGGCCGCAAGCGCCGCCACGCTGGCCTTGGCATCAGCCGCCGTGCTGGTGCGGCAAGGTCTGCCCCAGCCCGGCCCGCAGCCCGCCGGCAAAGGCCCGGCCGACCCCTGGGATGCCCGCGACGGCTGGCGTCTGGGCAACCAGTACCAGCGCCATCTGCAATGGGTGGACAACGGTGAAACGCGCCGCATCTCGATCGCTCGCCAGGGCGGCGCCTGGACGCTGGACACCGGCACCGGCCCGCAACCCTTTTTGTGGCGTTCGCACCCCAGTGCCAATCCCAACCTGGCCCATGGCTTGCGCATCACGCTGGCAGGCCATGAGAGCGCCGGCACGGTCGTGCTGCATGCCGACCGCGCCCACGTCTTCGGCGAAGACGGCGTGCACGTGCTGGACCTGTACGACCCGCTGGCGCATGCCCAGGACACGCAAGGCGAACACGGTGGCGGCCTGACGGCGCCGATGCCCGGCAAGATCATCTCGATCTCGATCAAGGCCGGCGACACCGTGGAAAAGGGTCAACCGCTGCTGGTGATGGAGGCCATGAAGATGGAACACACGATCTCCGCCCCCGCCGACGGCAAGGTCGAGGAAGTGTTCTACGGCGTGGGCGACCAGGTGACCGAAGGCGCGGAACTGGTGTCGATCAGCGCCTGATCCCTCCCCGACGCTCATCAGGCCGGTGCTTTTGCACCGGCCTTTTTATTTATGCGTCATACGCAATCATTTAGGGAAATAGATTGTTCTTGTTATAAATAACGCGCGAATCCTATGCTCCTCGCAACGTCATCCGACAGCCACGAGGAGAGATTCTGATGAGTGCGGTTCTGCAAGCGAGTTCGTCCCCGGCCACCCTGGTGCCCGCCGGCGTGGATCTGGTCGAGTACTACTACGAACGCGGTTTCACCGACGGCCTGCCGGTCGTGCCGCCGACCCGGGCGAAGATCGATGAAATCGTGGAGCGGCTGGGCGGCGACGCCGAATTCGTCGAAGCGCGGGTGGCGCCGCGCTGGGGTGAGCTGACGCGCGAAGTCCTGGCCATCAACATGGTGATGGCCGGATGCAAGCCTGAATACGCCCCGGTGGTGCTGGCCGCCGTGAAGGCGGTGACCGACCAGGCCTTCAACCTGAATGGCGTGCAGGCCACCACGCATGTGGCCGCGCCGCTGTTGGTCGTCAACGGACCCATCGCCCGCGAGATCGGCATGAACGGCGGGGTCAATGCATTCGGCTCCGGCAACCGCGCCAACGCCACCATCGGCCGCGCACTGCGCCTGATCATGCTGAACGTGGGCGGCGGCTGGCCGGGCGACCTGGACAAGAGCACGCTGGGGCATCCTGGCAAGTACACGTATTGCGTGTGCGAAAACGAACTGCAAAGTCCGCTTGCGCCCTATCACGTGGAACAAGGCTACAAGCCCGAGGATTCGACCGTCTTCGCGATGGCGGCGGAAGCGCCTCACAGCGTCACCAACCACATCTCGAACGACCCCGAGGGCATCCTGGACACGATGTGCTCGGCCATGAGCACCATTGCCTCCAACAGCGCGGTGCTGGGCGGCCACATTGCCGTGGTGCTGGGGCTGGAACATGCGCAGACCATCGGCAAGCACGGCTGGTCGCGCGCCGACGTGCGCAACTACCTGTACGTCAACCACGGCAATCGCTTCATCGACCTGGCCTATGGCCACCGCTACGGCAAGGTCTACAACCGCAATCTGCCCAAGTACTACAAGCGTGAGGACGACACCCGCATTCCCATCGTCCATAGCCCCGACCACATCCATCTGTTTGTGATGGGCGGCGAAGCGGGCCGCTTTTCCGTGCTGATCCCGGGTTGGGGGCACATGAGCACGCCGGTGCTTCGCGCCATCGATGGCGCCAGCGCGGACGCGGGCGATTGCACAAGCGGCGCCTGCGCCATCTGACGCAGGCGGCCGGATACGACCACAAGGAGCAGGGACATGTTGATGAACGATTCGGAAAAAGTCGCGGTGTTCGACCCGCGCGGCGCGCTGCGCTTCGAAGACGCGCCGGTGTCGGTGCGCAAGAAGACCCTGGCCGGATTGCGGCTGGGCATCCTGGACAACTCGAAGTGGAATGCCAACAAGCTGCTGCGCGGCGCAGCCGCTGCACTGGGTGCCGACATCGAATTCGCCCAGGTGAACTACTACGTCAAACATAGCTTCTCCAAGGACGCCGCGCCGGAACTGATCGATCGGATCGCGGCGGAGAACGACGTGGTGCTGACGGCCATTGGCGACTGCGGCTCGTGCTGCTCGGCGTGCGTGCGCGACTCCATCGCACTCGAACGCCTGGGCGTGCCGAGCGCGGTCATCATCACCACCGAATTCGCCCGAGAGACCGAATTGACGCGGCAAGCCGTGGGCATGAAGGCGCTGGAACCCGTCGTCATCGCCCATCCCGTCAGTTCGATCACCGCCGATGAAGTGGCGCAGCGCGTTGCCCAGATCAAAGAACAGGCGCAGCAGGTCTGGCTGGGCACCAAGGCGCCGTTGCAGGTGCGCGTCGAACTGCAATGACCCCGACGGCCGCGGCAGCCTGATCGCTGCCGCGGCCCGCGCGAAAGGGCAGCAGGAACAACAAGGGAGACACGATGGGCGCACTATCGCACTTGCGGGTGCTGGACCTTTCGCGCGTGCTTGCGGGCCCCTGGGCCAGCCAGCTGCTGGCGGACCTGGGCGCGGAAGTCATCAAGATCGAACGCCCTGGGCAGGGCGACGACACGCGCGGCTGGGGGCCGCCGTGGATCAGCGATCCGCAATGGGGCGACGTGGCCCAGTCCGCCTATTTCGCCGGCGCCAACCGCAACAAGAAATCCGTCGCCGTCGATATCGCCACGCCCGAAGGACAGCGGCTGGTCGCGGCGCTGGCAGCGCAGTGCGACGTGCTTATCGAGAACTTCAAGGTCGGCGGGCTGCAAGCCTATGGCCTGGATTACGACACGCTTCGGCAACGCCACCCGGGCCTGGTGTATTGCTCGATCACCGGCTTCGGGCAAGACGGCCCCTATGCCAGCCGGCCGGGCTACGACTTCCTGATCCAGGGCATGGGCGGCCTGATGAGCATCACGGGGCGCGGCGATGGCCAACCGGGCGCGGGGCCGCTGAAAGTCGGCGTGGCGCTGACGGACATTCTTACCGGCCTGTATGCCACAGCCGGCATCCAGGCGGCGCTGGCGCATCGCGATCGCACCGGGCAAGGCCAGCATGTCGACGTGGCCCTGCTGGACGTGCAGGTGGCTGCGCTGGCCAATCAGGCCATGAATTTCCTGGCCAGCGGCCGCGAACCCGCTCGGCTGGGCAACGCCCATCCCAATATCGTGCCCTATCAGGACTTCGCCACCCGAGACGGCCACGTCATCGTCACCGTGGGCAACGATGCGCAATTCCGTCGGTTCTGCGAGGCCATCGGCCGCCCCGATCTGGCGGACGACCCGCGCTACGCCACCAACACGGCGCGTCTGGCCGCGCGCGACACGCTGATCCCACAGATCCAGGCGCAGATGGCGCTGCACCCTTGCGCGCACTGGCTGCGCGAGCTGGAAGCGGTGGCGGTGCCTTGCGGACCCATCAACGGCCTGGCCGACGTCTTCGCCGACCCCCAGGTCTTGCAGCGCGGCATGCGCGTGCCGATGCCGGACGCGCAAGCGGGCTGCACCGAACTGGTCGGCAATCCCCTGCATTTATCGGCGACGCCTGTGGAATACCGCAGCGCGCCACCGGTGCTGGGTGCCCATACGGAACCGGTCCTGCGCGACATGCTGGGGCTGGCGCCGGAGGCGCTTGCCGAACTGCGACGCAATGGCGCGATCGCGGTCGGATCCTGATCGGTGTGCTCACAACAACGAAACAAGGGAGACAAACCATGGAACCACGCAGTCAAGCAGAGAAGCTCCGCAGACCCGCCAGGCGACGCCTGCTGATCGCTGCGGCGGGCGCCGCCCTGAGCCCCCTGGCCAGCCGCGCCTGGGCACAGGCCGCGTCCGGTTACCCAAGCAAACCGTTGCGCGTGGTCATCCCGTATCCGCCCGGAGGTCCGACCGACATCGTCGGCCGCATCGTTGCCGCAACGCTGGCCGAAAAGCTGGGGCAATCGGTGGTCATCGACAACCGCCCCGGCGCCAGCGGCATGATCGGCGCCGACACGGTGGCCAAGGCGGCGCCGGACGGCTATGTGCTGCTTATCAATGTGTCGGGGCAGCTGGTCAACCCGGCGCTGTACGCCAACATGTCGCATGATCCGCTCAAGGATTTTCGCGGCATCACCAATCTGGCGTCCACGCCGATCCAGTTGGTGGTCAGCGCCAATTCCCCGGTGCAGTCGGTGGCCGATCTGGTCGCATTGGTCCGGTCGCAACCCGGCCGGCATAATTTCGCATCGTCCAGCAATGGCACACCCGGCCACCTGGCTGGCGAGGTCTTCAAAGCGGCCGCCAAATTGGACGTCACGCACATCCCGTACAAGGGCAGCGCACCGGCGCTGACCGACGTGATCGGCGGCCAGGTCACCTACATGCTGGATTCCATGCCGTCGTCGATCAGCCTGGTCAAAGGCGGTAAGCTGCGCGCGCTGGCAGTCACCGCGGACCAGCGCGTTGCCGTGCTGCCCGACGTTCCCACCTTCGCTGAGCTGGGATATCCCACCGTCAATCTGACCACCTGGTATGGAATGTGGGCGCCCGCCCAGACGCCGCCGGACCTGATTGCGCGCTTGTACCAGGTGGTCAGCGATGTGCTGGCACAACCTGCCGTGCGTGCACGCCTTGCCGACGCGCAGGCAATGCCGGTGGGTGATGCGCCTGATCACTTCGATGCCTACTGTCGCACGGAAGCAAAGCGCTACGCCGACATCGTCCGGTTGGCCGGGATCCGGCTGCAATGAGCGCCGCCGATTCCTTCCATCATGCACGGGTGCTGATCCTGGGGTCTGGCCCGGCCGGTTACGCCGCCGCGCTCTATGCCGCGCGCGCCAATCTGCACCCGGTGCTGATCTCCGGCATGGCGCCGGGCGGCCAGCTCATGACCACGACCGAGGTGGACAACTGGCCCGCCGACACCCACGGCGTGCAAGGGCCGGACCTGATGCAACGGTTCCAGGACCATGCGCTGCGCTTCGGCACCGAGGTCATCGCGGACCATGTGCAGCGCGTGGACCTGTCGCGGCGGCCATTCATGCTGCACGGCGAGCGCGCCGCCTACACCTGCGACGCGCTGATCGTAGCAACCGGCGCGGTCGCGCGCTATCTGGGGCTGGCGTCCGAGCAGGCCTACCTGGGCAAGGGTGTTTCGGGCTGCGCCACCTGCGACGGGTTCTTCCATCGCGGTCGGGATGTGTGCGTGGTGGGCGGGGGCAACACAGCGGTTGAAGAAGCCCTTTACCTGTCCAACATCGCTCGATCCGTGACGCTCGTGCACCGGCGCGATACCTTTCGCGCCGAACCCATCATGGTAGACAAGCTGCACGAAAAGGTCGCCCAGGGAAAGATCCGGCTGAAGCTGCGTTGCGTGCTGCAAGACGTGCTGGGTGATGCCTCTGGCGTGACGGGCGTACGCATCCAGCGCTTGTCGGACGGCAGCAGCGAAGACCTGGACGTGAGCGGATGCTTCGTGGCCATCGGCCATCGCCCCTGCACCGAATTGTTCCAAGGTCAGCTGGAGCTGGAGAACGGCTACATCGTGACGCAGGCGGGCCGCAAGGGGCTTTCCACCATGACCAGCGTCAGCGGCGTATTCGCCGCTGGCGACGTGCAGGACCACGTGTACCGCCAGGCCATCACCAGCGCCGGCACGGGTTGCATGGCGGCGCTGGACGCGCAGCGCTTCCTGGAACAATCGGCGTCCTGAGCTGGCGCGGCCGCCGCCAGGAATCGGCGCTAGGTGCCGCCGCTACGAGTCGCCGCTACGAGCCGCTGCGGCTGCGTCGGACACGCGCGGGTGCAGCCGTCTGCACCCAGTCGCTGCGCAGTTGCGCCAGGAAACCGCTGGTGCTGGGAGGCAGGCCGCGCTCCTTGAGGTACACCACGCCGATGGCCTGGCTCAACGCGGGCCGGGTCAACGGCCGCGCCACCAGATCGGCGCTGAGTGCCGCCGGCACCGCCCCGCCAGGAACGATAGCGATGCCCACGCCCGCCCAGACGCATTGCATCACCGTGGCGAATTGGGTCACGGTGACTGCGTGCCGCAACGGCACGGCGGCAATCGACGCATGGCTGTCGATCAGGCGGCGGGTCTGCGCTTCCCGGGGCAGCGAGACCAGGGCGTAGGGCGCCAACTGTTCAAGCGTCACGCCGGCATGGACGGATAGCGGATGCTTGCGCGGCATCACCACGTGGAAGGCTTCGCGCCCCAGCGACACCACCGAGAACTCCGCCGGCACGTCATCGATATAAGTGATGCCCATATCGGCCACCCCGCTACGCACGTCGTCCAGCACCGTGCCATGAACCCCTTCTCGGATGTGGAGTTCAATGCGGGGCCGGGACTCCCGGTACCGCGCCACGATGCCGGGAAGCTGCGTATAGGCCACCGACATCACCGCGGACACGATGCTTCTTCCGCGTTGCTCGTCAGCGATCTCGCGCATGTTCTCGAACGAGATACGTAGATCGGACAGCACGCGATTGGCCAGCGAGACGAATTCCTGGCCTGCCGCCGTGGTCTCAACCCGGCGGGTGGAACGATGGAAGAGGGCGACACCCAACGCCTTCTCGACACGTTGCACGGTGCGGGTGAGCGCCGGTTGGGAAATATTCAGCGTGAGCGCTGCGGCGACGAAGCTGCCGTATTCGGCGACCGTGCAAATGGCCTGCAATTCACGTGAGCTAAGGTCGGGAAATGTTGCCATGCTGATTTCCTCGCGACGGCCAATATATGCTTAAAACGAAATTATAGAGAGAAGGCCGCTGTTTTCGGCAAGAATGCGAGGCCGGTGTCGTCCGGCCGCTCTTAGTTTCCCGTCAGCCAAATATCCCTAGAATGTGCCCTCCGGCGCCTCTCGTGCGCCTGCCGCGCTTGCCGCCATGCCCGCCCCCGACTCCCCCAGTCCGCTTTCCCGCCCCCCGTTCCTGCACTTCCTGTTCGCGCGCATCAGCGCGTCGCTGGCCTTCCAGATCGTCTCGGTGGCGGTGGGCTGGCAGATCTATGCGCTATCTGGCAGCGCGATCGACCTGGGGCTGATCGGCCTGGCCCAGTTCCTGCCCATGGCGGCGTTGACCCTGGTGGTGGGTCATGTGGCCGACCGCTACGACCGCCGCAAGATCGTCGCCATTTGCATGGCACTGGAAACCCTGGCCACGCTGGTGCTGGCGATTGCCGCGTTGCATGGTGTGGGCGGCAAGACGCTGATCTACGCCACCATCATCATCATGAGTTCGGCGCGCGCCTTTGAGGCGCCCACGCTGTCCACGCTGATTCCTGCCGTGGTGCCCCGCGAATGGCTACCCCGCGCAACGGCGCTGGCCTCTTCCGGCGGCCAGATCGCGCAGATCGCCGGCCCCGCGCTGGGCGGTATCGGCTACGGCCTGGGGGCAGGGTGGATCTATTGCGTGGCGGCGGCGTTGTACTTAACGGCCTTTGCCTCCATCGCCACGCTGGTCATCGAACGCGCCCCGCCGCGTAAAGAACCCACCACCTGGCGCACGCTGTTTGCCGGCATCACCTTCATCTTCCAGCGCCGCTTGCTGCTGGGCACCCTGTCGCTGGACCTGTTCGCGGTGCTGCTGGGCGGCGCCACCGCCTTGCTGCCGATCTTCGCCAAAGACATCCTGAACGCCGGCCCCTGGGCCCTGGGCGCCTTGCGAGCGGCCCCCGCCTGCGGCGCGGCGCTGATGTCGCTGACCCTGGCGCGCTTGAGCCTGGGCGAAAACGTCGGCCGCCTGCTGTTCGGCTCACTGATCCTGTTCGGGTTGGCGACGACGGTCTTCGGCCTGTCGACATCGATCCCGCTGTCGATCGGTGCGTTGGTGCTGCTTGGCGCTGCGGACTCCGTCAGCGTGGTGGTGCGTTCGTCGCTGGTGCAGTTGAACACGCCCGACCACATGCTGGGGCGCGTCAGTGCGGTGAATACCTTGTTCATTGGCGCGTCGAATCAGCTGGGGGAATTCGAGTCTGGACTGACCGCTGAGCTATTCGGCGCCGTGCCGGCGGTGGTGATCGGAGGAATGGGCACGATTGCCGTGGCGGGCTTGTGGATGCGGTGGTTTCCAGAACTACGGAAGCTCAGAACCCTGCATGGAAACGAGACGGCGCCGGGGTGAGGACAGTGCCTGGCGCATTTGTCTATCACTACCTGCGCGCAATGACGAACCGCTTTCCTTCCCGGCTGCACATCAACGTGTCACGCTGCATCGCGCACAGATTGTCCAGCAAGGCTGTCGAACACGCGCCGCTGACGGGTTGTGAAATGACCACCGCGCCCGCATCGCCTTTGAACTGGATATCCGCGCCGGAGTTGCGGCGCAGGCCGTCTGCAATCGAGGCCAGGGTTCTAGGCGCTCCCGCGAATTGTTCCGCGTCTGCGGGGAACCGACTGTTCAACTGCCAATAGCTCCCTCCTATCAGGACGAAGAACAGCGCGATCAGGACCACGGGGACCGGCCCTCTGAAGCCGAACTCTCGAAATTTTGCTGCGACAGTTCCCGGCACAGGCCGGGGATTCAGGAGCAAATACACCCCTAGCGCCAAAGACGCCAGCCCCACCACGACCGCAAGGGCATACATGATCCAGTCCAGCTCGGGCAACTCTTGAAGGCAGGTCAGGTCCATGGCGGATCACCGTTTCGCGTCGGAGAAGAACAGCACCAGCAATTGCGACTGCTGATGGAAATCCATCACCACATAACCCTTGCCGATCTCAAACCGGATATTCGCTTTCCAATCGACGGCAAGAGGCGGCTGCTTGCCGAGAAACACCGACGAGATGATCTCGCTGTATTTCTTGGAGAACTCGGTTAGCTCGTAATTTATTTCCTTGACCGGCAACTCAGTGCGAACAACGGCTTCGCGAAACAGGCTGGCCCGCGCCAAGACGGGCAAGGCCGCTTCAATGAATTTGCTGTCGCTCAAGGGAGTCGTATCGCCCGTTTGAGCGAACGCCAGATAGCGGGCAAGAATGTCAGGGGCCAGTTCCAGTTGCGCGCCATAAGCAGCCTGACCCAGCCAATGCGTCAGGACGCCGCGGTCGGCGCCCACACCCGAAAAGCCAAACTCGCAGCTGCGGCCGCGGTCATAGCGCTGGACGGTGCACGCGCCGTTGATGCTATAGGCTTGATACGCATTGGACGAAAATTTGCATTCGCAGTATTTGCCCGGGGGCTGCGATATCGCGGCGGGTTCAGTCTGACCCACCCCTTGGGCAACCACGCCGCCGCTCAGCAGGAGCAGCACGGCGCCGACAGCGGCCACGGCATGCGGGAAAAATCGACTCTGCGGCATGGGTACACCTCGCCTTTTCAGACATCTGAACGGGGGTGGAACTTGCCGCGTATTTAATAACGATACCGCCGCGTGTGGAGCAGGATTAATCCATATAAGCATGAAGGCGGGCGCGGATGGTATCGAGGCGATCCCGTTCCCATGCTAGAGTCAACCGTCCTTCTCATCGCATACCCATCATGTCGCCACACATCGAATCCGGGCCGGCCGATCCAGAAGACGCGCCATCCGGCGCGGGAAGCCTCATTGCAGGCCTGGGCATGAACCCGCCGACGCAGGCGATCTTGCCGGTGCGAACCGCCTTGCTGGTCATGCACTATCAGACCGACATCATGGCGCTGTTCCCAACGGTTGCCCCCACCTTGCTCGGCAATACGCGGCAACTCTGCGACGCCGCGCGGCAGAAAGGCGTCAGCGTCTATTTCGCCAAGATCCACTTCAGTCCGGGCTATCCGGAAGTCAGCCCGTTGAACAAGAACGGGCAGGGGATCAAACAACTGGGCCTTTTCGTCAATGACGAGATTTCGCCGGAACTGGGCAGGCAAAGCGGCGAGCCCCTCATCATCGCCCATCGCGCCAGCGTGTTCCACGGCACCGACCTGACGGTGCGGCTTTCGGCGCAGGGGATCGACACGCTGCTGATGGTAGGCATCGCATCCACCGGCGTCATGCTGTCATCCATCGCGCACGCCAGCGACGCGGACTACCGCCTCTTCACCGTCAAGGATTGTTGCTACGACCCGGACCCGATCGTGCACGAGCATCTTTTTTCGACCGCATTCGACTCGCGCACAACCGTGCTGTCTCTGGATGAAGCGCTGTCGTTGCTTGCGTAGCGGTCAGTCTGCGCGGGCAGCGCCGTGGAAGCACTCCCACGCTTCCGCTTCGATGCCCTGAATCACGTTGCCGTCTTCATCCGCGATCGTGAATTGCTGCTGGCTATCCCCGATACTGGCTTCTCCGTCCAGACCCAGCAGCAGCGCATACATCGTGTCTCGGACGACGGTGTCGAGGACGGCCCGCATCTGAACCGATTGATCGACGGATAGCCCCAACTCCCGAACTTTGGCCGCGACGTCACTGGCCGCGTCCGGTGCCGTGAAGGCTGCCAGCAACTCGGCCCGAAGCGCATTCCAGTTGGCGACGAATTCCTTTGCGTCCATTCCGTTTCCTGTCGAGTCCTAGTTCCTGCCCACGGCCCGAATCACATTCGGCTCGGCCTCGGACGCCGGCTTGTAGTAAAGCGTGGGCGCCCGATACGTCAGGTCGCGCAGCGCCGCATCCAGCTTGGGCAAATTGAAACTGGCCGCGCCCGGCGCTTGCCGGAAATCTTCCAGGCTGGCGGGCAAACGCATCAAGGTCATCGAATCCATCGTGCAGACGGGGACAAAAGCGGCGTCCTCGCACGAATCCGGCGTCATGACGGGCTGTTCCGGAGGCAACACGAAACCATCCGTCAGCACCGCTTCTCCCGCTTTGAGCGTGATCGCCGCTATCGGCGCGAAAGACAGTTCGGCTTCGATACCGGGCGCAGGCAGGGCATCGGCCTCTCCCGCATTGAACGCGATCTCGCCGTTGATGCGCCAGCGTACCTCTCGTGCGGCTTCATCACAGCCGCCACCGGATCGCAGCAACACCTCGCAGCCCTTGCCCAGGCCGTCATCATCGTCATTCCCGGTTGGCGGCGTCGGCCCGGTCCTCTTGAATTCGCGGTCCACCGTGTAATCCAGCGTGGCAATGCCGATCTTCTCCAGCCTCTTCGCGGTGCTCTGAGGCGGCACCGTTTCGGGCAGCTCGGTGCGAGGCTGGTGATAGGTGATGCGGTTAAGCCGGTATTCGCCCGGCCACACCGGAATCACCTGGTACAGCAGCTTGCCGCGCACCGTCTGGAACTGCGGCCCGGGGTCCTTCATATCCACCTTGTGGTCCCCCGCTCCGGCGCTGATCACGTAGCCCTCTTCCGACTTATGGTTCCAACGCATGAACGTGCTGCGCTGGCGCACGAAGCGGTCGCGCGTCGCGTCATCGTCGAAATTGCGCTGGGGGTCGGCATCCAGGTTAAGCGTCGGAATCACCAGCAGCGCCATTCCATCCTGCCGCGCGTTGCCCAGCAGTGCGTCCACGTTGTCGCGATGGCGCTCCACCAGCGCGGCGGTGCGCGCGGCGAAATCCGGAGCGACAGGCTGGGCAAACGCCAGCGCTGGGGTGAAAATGGCGAACAAGCAAATGCGGGCATGCACGGACAAACGCGGCATCGTTTTGGGTTCCTGTTTCCGAAGCGGAAAGAAGCGGGACATCGCGAAGCTGCGCCGCGCAATCCCCCGCAAAGAAGGGCGGGGCCATGATATCGCGTTGGCGCCGCCCCTTGCTCAACGGCCGGTCTGCATCGCCAGCCACACCGTCGCGGGGCCGGTTGAGCAAAGTGTTAGGCCTCGCTCGCTGGTTGCTGAAACTGTATTCCGAGTGACCTGCCATAGGCTTCCAGTGCCTGTGCTACCGTGAGGCCGAATCGCCATAAGGTGATGATCGTGTCGTACAACTCGTGCACCTGTAGACGGACTCGATCGCCAACCTGAAATTGACGCTCGCTGTCGACGAAATGTAGTTCTAGCATTGAGTCTTCTGTGGTCACGATGCCTGGTCGATCGATGACAAGTTCTTGGCCAGTCTCTTGGCCTCGTGCAACGAACTTCGCGTGCTGGAATGTAACCTTCAGAGTTCCGGTGTCGTCAACATCAAGTGGCGATACAAATCCAAGCCGATGCACGACACATGTGCGAGCCTTGTTAAGACTCAGGACATTCGCGTTGAAGCGGGTGGTCACCCCGAACTTTCGCTCAAGCTTCTCAAGTTTTTGCGGGAAGTGAAGTTTGTGATTCGTTCGCGGAAGATCGTTGAAGACCCTGTGAACGTCGGCAGCCTTCGCCGTTCCCTTAGCCGCTAGTGGGAAGACTTCGCAGACTTGGAGGCACTCATCCAGAAAGAGGCCTGTTGCCTCAATCCCGTCTCTAAGGAATCCACGCAGGAGCCAATCCAGGGCCTCGGCCCTGGCATCTTCATGCTTGAGCTGCGCCCCGATGGCCGGCACAAATGCTCCGAACTCTTTTTGCTCAGCCACTTGCTCCGCGGTTACGTTTTCGCAGCCAACCTGGAGAACCTTGGTCACGTCAAGTTGATGCTGGAGGCGACGAAAGAAGTTGCCTTGCAGCGCAGCTAGATCGATATGAACGTCGAGCGGATCGGATGGCATTCTACGAGGCACAACTTTGTTTTAGGGCGATAGTTCTGCCGCATAACATTGGAATGTCAGATAACTTGTCCTGCAAGTCACTGTTTAAATGCGGGAACCACGCGCCAGCGAAGATAACAAGGCAGGAATAGCAGCAGCCGACAAATTAGTGGGCTGATGCGGCCCATCCGGCACATTAGCCATGAGAGCATACCGTCTCGCCCCGGGAATAGGTGTCAGACTATCTTCGACACACAAATGCCAGCCCCCCGCCCCGCAAGATTTCCTTGCACCTCGCCAACTCTCGATAGCTATCTAAACAACTGCAAAGCAATGCGAAGGTTGCAAGCATTGTGGGCTAGGATGAATTCGTGTTCTATCAAGGAATCCCATCATGGCTCCTATCTCGCAAAAGCCATCTGCCTTCAAGGCGGTTCGCCCCAATGTCATGGAGGTCGAGTACGGCGCATTTCGCGGCTACGTAGACGTGATCGACCATACGCAGCAGACACCTCTCTGCAAGACGCACTTCTGCCGCACCGTCTGGCCATCCCGGGACATGGCCGAACAGCAGGCGATGGAGCTTGCCCGTGGTCTTCAGCGTGCACGCGGATTTGGCGCGTCGCGCACCGTATTGCTGACTGCCAGCCTGGGTGACGCGGCGGCTGGCCGCAAGCCGCTGGAGTTCGTGCCCGTCAGCTTGGTCAAGCAGCAGCCCACGGTTCCGATGGTCAAGCGCCACCTGCGATTGGTGGCCTGAGCAACCGCCTGGCGTTGATGACGGTGCTGGAGGCGGGCGGAGCGCCAGGGCCGCACGATTCTCCCTCAGCGCAAACCGCCAGAAGCACAAGGGCCGCATATGCGGCCCTTGTTATTCACTACCCGAAAACTCCGATCAAGCCTTGCGCGCTTGCGCAATCAGCCCGATATCAGACGAAATCAGCTCATTTCAGCGCAAGAATCAGCCCAAATTGAGCTGATTCTTGCTAAATTGAGCTGATTCAATCTTGCGCATACCCTCGTCGCGCATACCCCATGACCACTCGCGAACACATCCTCCAGCTTCTTCGCGCCCAACAGCAAGAGAATCTCCCCTGGCTGAGTTCCAGCGAGTTGGCCTACCAAACCGGCGCCAGTTGGTCCACGGTGAAGCGCCAGCTCGACATGTTGCGCAAAGCCGGCCTGGTGCTGCGCGAAGGGCAAGGCCGCGCGACGCGCTACGGGATTGCGGGCAAAGCGCCCGCCTGGACGCCAACTGCGGCCAACATCGCCACGCGACTGGCGGATTCGGCATCAGAGGCCACCGGGATGATCTGGTCTACACGCGGACAAGCGCTGCTGGCGCGGCTGCGGCAACCCTTGGCCGCGCGAACGCCCATGGGGTATCAACGCGCGTTCGTGGACGACTATGTGCCGAACCAGAGCTTCCTGCTGCTGCCGTCCCTGGCCCAGGCCTTGGCCGACGAAGGCCGCATGCCGGGCCAGTTGCCGGCCGGCACTTACGCGCGCCGCGTGCTCGAACCGCTATTGCTCGACCTGTCCTGGTCATCCTCGCGCCTGGAGGGCAACCGATATTCGTTGCTGGCCACACAAGAACTCTTCAGACGCGGCACGGCAGGAGAAGATCTGGATGCGGTGATGTTGCTTAACCACAAGGCAGCCATCGAGTTCATGGTGGATGCGGTGCCCAAGTATGGACTGACATCCGCCGTGATCGGCAACCTGCATGCGATTCTGATGCAAGACCTGTTGGCCGACGCCGAAGGTCTGGGCCGCGTCCGTCAGACGATGGTCAACATCCACGGCACGACCTATGTGCCCGCGCAAACGCCCTTGCTGCTGCAAGAAATGTTCGACCACATTGTCGAGAAAGGGCGGCTCATCAAGAATCCGGTAGAGGCGGCGTTTTTTCTTTGGGTGAACCTGGCCTATTTGCAGCACTTCGAGGACGGCAACAAACGCACCAGCCGCTTGTCGGCCAACATTCCGCTGATGCTCTACAACTGCGCGCCGCTGTCCTTTCTGGATGTGGAAACGCAGGACTATGCCTACGCCATGCTGGGCATCTATGAGTGCGGCGATGTGACGCTGGCGGCGGACCTGTTCGCGTGGGCCTATCGGCGTTCCATCCGCAAGTACGCAGTCCAGCTCGATGCGGCGGGCGTGCCTGATCCCGTGCGGCTGCGATTCCGGGAAAAACTGAACGAGGCGATCAGCCGCGTGGTGCGCGAACGGCAAACGGCCGATGCGGCGGTAGCAGCGCTGGGGTTGTCTGAAGACGATGCCAGGGTTTTCCGTCCGATGCTGGCGCAGGAACTGCGCGTGCTCGATCTGCACAATTGCGCGCGTTATCGGCTACCGATGGAGCAGGTGCGCGCGTGGATAGATGCAGGGAGGCCTGGGCATTCGGCTTAGCCAGGACTTTTACGCAGGTAGTGCGCAGCGTTCGCTTGGCCACACGTGGGCTGGACAGCGCATCGAAGCCTTCGGCAATCTCCGCATATAGGTTCCTTTTGTTCATCCCTGAAGCTGTCCCGTATCGCTGCGCCCCGCTAGGCAATGAGGCCCCAAAAAATCAGCCCAAGAAGCACAAGGGCCGCATATGCGGCCCTTGTTATTCACTACCCGAAAACTCCGATCAAGCCTTGCGCACTTGCGCGATCAGCTTGTCCAGTTCGTTCAGCATCAGGTCAATCTCTTCAGCCGTCACATTCAGCGCCGGCATGAAGCGCAGCAGGTTCGGGCGCGGCGCATTCAGCAGCAACCCTTGCGGTTCCAGATTGCGGGCGGCTTCGACAATTGCCGGGCCATCATCGCGATCCATGATCAAGGCGCGCAACAGGCCCAGGCCGCGTTCGCCCTTCATGCCGTACTTGGCCGACAGGGCCAAGAGGCCTTCCGACAACTGCTTGGAACGCGCGTTGACGGCGTCCATGAAACCCGGGGCAGCCAGGGCGTCAAACACCGCCACGCCGACGGCGGTCGTCAGCGGGTTGCCGTTGTAGGTGCCGCCCTGGTCGCCGTGCGTGAACACGCACACGTCCTGGCGTGCCAGCAGGGCGGCCAGCGGCACGCCGCCGCCGATGCCCTTGGCCAGGGTCATGATGTCGGGGATGACGTCGGAATGCTGGTAAGCAAACATCTTGCCGGTGCGGCCCATGCCGGTCTGCACTTCGTCGACGATCAAGAGCAGCTGGTTTTCGTCGGCCAGCTTGCGCAGGCCTTGCATGAATTCCTTGGTGGCGGGAATCACGCCGCCTTCGCCTTGCACGGGTTCCAGCATGATGGCGACCGTCTGGTCGTCGATCAGCTTCTTCACCGATTCCAGGTCGTTCAGTTCGGCCTTGGGGAAGCCTTCCACTTGCGGGGCGAACATCTTGTCCCAGCCCGGCTTGCCGGACGCGGACATCGTGGCCAGCGTGCGGCCGTGGAAGCCGTGGTTCATGGTGATGATCTTGTAGGCGCCGTTCTTCTTGACCTGGCCCCACTTGCGCGCCAGCTTGATGGCGCCTTCGTTGGCTTCGCCGCCGCTGTTGGCGAAGAAGACGCGGTCAAAGCAGGACGCGCCGGTCAGGCGCTGGGCCAGTTCGATCGACGGGATGTTGTAGAACGCCGGCGACGGGTTCATCAGTTTTTGCGACTGTTCCACCAGCGCGCGCTGCATTTCCGGCGCGGAGTGGCCCAGCGTGTTCACGGCCCAGCCCTGCACGAAGTCCAGGTATCGCTTGCCCGCGTGATCCTCCAGCCAGGATCCCTTGCCGCTGACGAACACGAGGTCCGGGCGGGAGGTGATCTCCATGAGGGTGTTGACATTGAACTGGCTGAATTCCATGGCGGTTCCTGCGGGGTAAAAGGACAGGGGGGAAGGAAACTTCGGGGGGAAGCCCGCGAAAGGGCAAATGTAGCACCGACAGGGGGATGCTATCGTGACGCACCCCCGCCGATTTGCCACCGGGCCGCCTCAAAAGGGCCGCCAGCGCTGGCGCTCTATTTTATGCAAGCTGCGCGCCCCCCGCGCGCAGCCCGTTGTTGCTTTTTACTGACCAATCATGAAACGTATCCTTTCCAGTCTTGCCGCCGGCCTGGCGCTGGCGGCGGCCGGCGCTCCGGCGCATGCCGATTTTCCTGAACGCCCCATCCGCCTGATCGTGCCGTTCCCGCCCGGGCAGGCCACTGACATCTTTGCCCGCGCCCTGGCTGAAAAGCTGGGCGCCGCCGTCAAGCAGCCCATCGTGGTGGAAAACCGCGCGGGCGCCGGCAGCAACATCGGCATGGAGCAGGCCGCCCGCGCCACGCCGGACGGCTACACGCTGGTCATCGCGGGCTCTGCCGCCGCCGTCAACCAGACCCTGTACAAGACCATCAACTACAGCCTGACCAAGGACTTCGCACCGGTGTCCGGCGTGTTCTCGGTGCCGCTGATGTTCCTGGCCACGCCGGCTTCGGGCATTACGTCGCTTCAGCAACTGGTGACGCAAGCCCGCGCCAATCCGGGTGAACTGGCCTATGCCAGCGCCGGCATCGGTGGCACGCAGCATTTGTCGGCCGAGATGTTCAAGGCCGCGGCGGATATCGACATCCGTCATATTCCGTACAAGGGCAGCGGCCCGGCGCAGGCGGATTTCCTGGGGCACCAGGTGCCGCTGATGGTGGATTCCGTCACCGCCGGTCTGCCGCACGTGCAAAGCAAGAAGGCCGTGGCGCTGGCCGTGACCACCGCCAAGCGCCTGCCGCAGTTGCCAGACGTGCCGACCGTTGCCGAATCCGGCTACCCCGGCTTCGAGGCCATCGGCTGGGCCGCCGTGCTGGCGCCGCGCGACACGCCGCCCGCCATCACGGACTATCTCAGCAAGCAGATCGGCCAGGCGCTGAATACGCCCGAGATGCAGAAATTCCTGCGCGATCGTGGCGCGGAACCCATGCCGCTGACGCCCGCCGCCACTGGCACGTTCATCGCCACCGAAGTTGAAAAATGGGGCCGTGCCGTGAAGCAGTCCGGCGCCCAGGTCGACTAAACGTCCCGCCTTGCCAACAAGCCGTCCCTCTGAAAAGGGGACGGCTTTTTTCATGGCGGACCAGCGCCGCACGGCGGGCCAGTGCTGCCCGATTGGGTGGTTTTTCTGGATGATCCATCCCGCCCCGGCCGGTTTATCCACAGCCCGCGCTTGCCTATGCTCTACGCTCCAACGACTCATGTAGGGGCTATTCCATGGCAGACCATTCCATCAAGGGCAAAGTCGCGCTGATCGCCGGCGGCGCCAAGAACCTGGGCGGCCTGATCGCGCGCGACCTGGCCAAGCATGGCGCCAGCGCCGTCGCGATCCACTACAACAGCGCCGCCTCCAAGGCCGACGCGGACGCGACCGTCGCCGCCATCCAGGCTGCCGGCGCGAAGGCGGTGGCGCTGCAAGGCGACCTGACGACGGCAGGCGCCATCGAAAAGTTGTTCGCGGATGCCATCGCCGCCGTCGGCAAGCCCGATATCGCGATCAACACCGTGGGCAAGGTGTTGAAGAAGCCGTTCACCGAGATCAGCGAGGCCGACTACGACGAGATGACGGCGGTGAATTCCAAGACCGCCTTCTTCTTCCTGCGCGAAGCCGGCAAGCACGTCAACGACAACGGCAAGATCTGCACGCTGGTGACGTCCTTGCTGGGCGCGTTCACGCCGTTCTATGCCGCTTACGCCGGCACCAAGGCGCCGGTGGAACACTACACCCGGGCAGCGTCCAAGGAGTTCGGCGCGCGTGGCATCTCGGTGACCGCGGTGGGTCCCGGCCCGATGGACACGCCGTTCTTCTACCCGGCCGAAGGGGCCGACGCGGTGGCGTATCACAAGACCGCCGCCGCGCTCTCGCCGTTCAGCAAGACCGGCCTGACCGATATCGAAGACGTGGTGCCCTTCATTCGCCACCTGGTCAGCGACGGCTGGTGGATCACGGGCCAGACCATTTTGATCAACGGCGGCTATACGACGAAGTAAACGGCTACTCTGTCCGCTGCCGTTTTCCACAAGGAGACCCGCCGCCCGCCCGGCGGCGGTACGCAGACGCATGGACAGATTCGATCAGTACCGCGTGTTCGCCCGGGTTGCCGACATGGGCAGCTTCATCAAGGCCGCCCACGCGCTGGGACTGCCGCGCGCATCGGTATCCGCCGCCATCCAGCAGTTGGAAACGCAGCTGGGCGTGCGGCTGCTGCACCGGACCACGCGCCAGGTGCGGCTGACGGCGGATGGCGAACAGCTGCTGGAGCGCGTGCGGCCCCTGATCGCGGAAGTGGAGGACATTGACCAGTTGTTCCACGCCAGCCAGCGGCAGGTGTCGGGGCGGCTTAGCATCGATGCGCCCAGCCGCATCGCGCGCCGGCTGATCGCCCCGGCGCTGCCAGGACTGTTGCGCCGCCATCCGCGGCTTGAACTCGCCTTGAACTCCACCGACCGCGCGATTGATCTGGTGCAGGAGGGAGTGGACTGCGCCGTGCGCATCGGCATGCTGGACGACAGCAGCCTGGTCGTGCGGCCGCTGGGCCATATCGCCTTGATCAATTGCGCCAGCCCGGATTATCTGCGCGAGCACGGCGCCCTCCGGCAACCCGCCGACTTGTCCACAGGGCATTGGGCCGTGGGCTATGCGTCGCCGAAAACCGGCCGCGAGTTGCCCTGGGAATACCTGTCCGCCGACGGCGCCGAGCACCGGGTGCAGATCCCCAGCCGGGTCGTCGTCGACAATGCCGAAAACTATATCGCCTGCTGCGTGGCCGGCCTGGGGCTCATCCAGATACCGCGTTTCGATGTGCAGGACGCGCTGGACGCCGGGGAACTCGTCGAAGTGATGCCTGACTATCGCTCGGCGTCGATGCCAGTATCGCTGTTGTATCCGCATCGGCGGCAACGCTCGCGCCGCCTTGCCGCCTTCCATGAATGGTTTGAAGCCTTGATGCAGCCCCATCTGGACCCCTGATCCGCAGGCAGGTCGGCATCCAGGGCGGCGTGGGGTGCAAGCGTTCCATCTCGGTGCTCGCCGCGCGCCGACTCGGCGCGTCGCGCACCAGGGCGGTGCGTCCGTGACGCTGCCCGCCCATCCTCTCCCCGCAGCCAGAAATGGCACGGAACTTGCTTTTCCAGTTTTGTATACCGAACTGGTGTGCAACGTATCGGCCCGACCCTGGGCGATGCGCGTCCTGGAGAGTCCCTCATGAATCGTAGAACCCTGTTGTTGTCCCTCTGCACCGCCGCCACCCTGCTGGCCGCGCCGCTGACGCACGCCGACACGCTGGACGATATCGTCAAATCAGGCACCATCAAGATCGCCGTACCGCAGGATTTCCCGCCCTTCGGATCGGTGGGCGCCGACATGAAACCGCTGGGCTACGACATCGACACCGCGCAGCTCATCGCCAAGCAGTTGGGCGTGAAACTGGAACTGGTGCCGGTCACCAGCGCCAACCGCGTGCCGTACCTGCAAACGCGCAAGGTGGACCTGGTGATCTCCAGCCTGGGCAAGAACGCGGAACGCGAGAAGGCCATCGACTTCTCGGACGCCTACGCGCCGTTCTTCAATGGCGTATTTGGCCCGGCCGACCTGAAGGTGGCGTCGGCCGCGGACCTGGCCGGCAAGACGATCGGCGTCACGCGCGGCGCGGTGGAAGACATCGAACTATCCAAGATCGCCCCCGAATCGGCCACGCTCAAGCGCTATGAAGACAACAACGGCACCATCACCGCCTTCCTGTCGGGCCAGGTGCCGATGATCGCGACCGGCAACGTGGTGGCTGCCGCCATCCTGGCGCGCAATCCGGCCAAGAAGCCCGAGACGAAATTCCTCATCAAGAATTCGCCGTGCTACATCGGCATGAACAAGGACGAGCCCAAGCTGCGCGCCAAGGTCAATGACATCCTTGCCGCTGCCAAGCGCGACGGTTCACTGTCGACGATCTCGCAAAAGTGGCTGGGCGCCGAGCTGCCCAAGGATCTGTAAGCCCCGAAGGCGGCCATCATGGCTTACCAATACGATTTCGGCGCCGTCTTCGACTACACGCCGGTGCTGATCAAAGGCATCGGCGTCACGGTTGAACTGATCGCGTTTGGCGCCGTGGCGGGCGTGGCGCTGGGCATCGCCTGCGCCTGGGTCCGCACGCAGGGCCCGGCGTGGCTGCGCGCGCTGGTCGCGACCTATGTCGAACTGATCCGCAACACGCCTTTCCTGATCCAGCTGTTCTTCGTGTTCTTCGGCCTGCCGTCTCTTGGCGTGCAATTGGGCGAAATGCAGGCCGCCTGCCTGGCGATGGCGCTGAACCTGGGCGCCTATAGCGCCGAGATCATCCGCGCCGGCATCGACGCAACGCCCAAAGGCCAATACGAAGCGGGCGCCAGCCTGGCGATGACGCGCTTCCAGGTATTCCGGCATGTGGTACTGATGCCGGCGCTCAAGCGCATCTGGCCGGCGTTGTCCTCACAGATCGTGATCGTGATGTTGGGTTCGGCGGTGTGCTCGCAGATTGCCGCTGAAGACCTGACGTTTGCCGCCAACTTCATCCAGTCGCGCAACTTCCGCGCGTTCGAGGTGTACCTGGTCACCACCGGCATCTACCTGGCGTTGGCCATCCTGCTGCGCCAATTGCTGCGCCTGGCCGGGCGGCGCCTGTTTCGCAAGGCGGCAAGATGATTGAATTCTCAAGCTGGGACATTGTCCGCAACCTGCTGCTGGCCGCACGCTGGACGGTGGTGCTGTCGCTGGTGGCCTTTGCCGGCGGCGCGTTGATGGGCATGCTGGCGCTGATGATGCGGACGTCCCGCGTCGCCGCGATGCGGCGCGTCAGCTGGGCGTATATCGAACTGTTCCAGGGCACGCCGCTCTTGATGCAGCTGTTCCTGGCGTTCTTCGGACTATCGCTGCTGGGGTTGGAAGTGCCGCCGTGGCTGGCCGCGGGCGCCGCGTTGACTCTGTGGTCGGGCGCGTTCCTGGCCGAGATCTGGCGCGGTTGCGTGGAAGCCATCCCGAAAGGCCAATGGGAGGCGTCGGCCAGCCTGGCGCTGGGCTACGTGCAGCAGATGCGCCACGTGGTGCTGCCGCAGGCGTTGCGCATCGCCATCGCGCCTACCGTCGGCTTCGCGGTGCAGATCGTCAAAAGCACCGCGCTGACCTCCATCATCGGATTCACGGAACTGTCCAAGGCCAGCACCGTGATCACCAACGCCACCTTCAGCCCCTTCACCGTCTACGCCTGCGCCGCGCTCATCTACTTCGCGCTGTGCTGGCCCTTGTCCCGACTCAGCCTCCGACTGGAAAGGAAGTTGCATGCCCCTCATCGCCCTTGAAGACGTCCGCAAGAAATTCGGCGACAACGAAGTCCTGAAGGGGGTGACGCTGCGCGTCGAACCCGGCGAGGTCATCGCCATCATCGGCAAAAGCGGCTCGGGAAAGAGCACGCTCTTGCGTTGCGTGAATGGGCTGGAGCAAATCGACGGCGGCGCCATCATGGTGGCCGACGCGCAGCTGGGCGACGACGAATTGCGGTTGCGCGCCCTGCGGCTGAAGGTCGGCATGATCTTCCAGCAGTTCAACCTGTTCCCGCACCTGACGGTCGGGCGCAACGTGATGCTGTCGCCGATGGTGGCCAAGCGCATTCCCGAGGCGCAAGCGGCCGACCTGGCGCGCGCCATGCTGACCCGCGTGGGGCTGGCGCACAAGTTCGACGCCTGGCCCGAGGAATTGTCAGGCGGACAGCAGCAGCGCGTGGCCATCGCGCGCGCGCTCGCCATGCAACCGCTGGCTCTGTTGTGCGATGAAATCACCTCGGCGCTGGACCCGGAACTGGTCAATGAAGTGCTGGCGGTGGTGCGTGAACTGGCGGCCGACGGCATGACGCTGTTGATGGTCACGCACGAAATGCGCTTTGCGCGGGAAGTGTGCGACCGCGTCGTGTTCATGCATCAGGGCCGCGTGCACGAGATCGGGCCGCCCGAGGAGCTGTTTTCCGCGCCCGCCACCCCCGAACTGCGGCAATTCCTGGGGATGACGGACCTGGCGGCCTGAGGAGCGGCGGGCGCCGGCTGCCCGGCGCCGCAGTCAGCGCGAAAAGCCCCGCGCCGCGATTTCCCACACGTCTTGCACCACGTCGTCCCGCACCACCACCAGCCCGTCATGCAGGTTGAAGGTGGGATCCACGTGCGAAGGCACCAGCCGCAGCACCTCACCCAGTGCGGGCGCTTGCGTCCCCGGCGCCACACGCACCACGCCATGCTCATCGTTGATGGCGGCATACGTCAGGCCGTCCGCCTTGAAGACCGCAGGCGGGCCGCATTCGGCGGTGGTGGATTTCAGGCCTGCATCCAGGATCACGCGATCCGGGGCGGGAGTGCTCATCACGGTGGACAGGACGAACAGGCTGTTCTGGAACGTCAACGGCCCGCCCCATTCATTCGCGCCATAGTCGCCGTCCATGAAGGCGTAGGAACCCGCCTGCAATTCCGTGAATACCCCGCTTGCCGCGTCGAATTCCGCGCTGCCCGTGCCACCGCCCGTGATGATGTCGCACGCAATGCCGCTTTCGCGCAGCAGTTGCGCGTAGGACGCCGCGATGCGCGCCGTCTGCCGGCAGACCTGCGCCCGTTCTTCGCGCGTGCGGAAATGCTGCACCGAGCCGTGATAGGCCTGTAACCCCACGAAGTTCACGCCGGGCAGGTCGCGCGCCTGTTGCGCCAGCGCCAGCACCAGGGCGTCGTCCGCCACGCCGCAGCGGCCTTGCCCCACGTCCACCTCGACCAGTATGTCGATTTCCGCCCCGGCCTGCGTCATGGCCTGGGAAATCTGCGTCAGGTTCTGCGCGTTGTCGACGCAGACGCTCATCTTGGCGGTTCGCGCCAGTTGGCCCAGCAAGGCCAGCTTAGCGGGGCCGACGACTTCATTGCTGATGTGGATGTCGTGGATGCCCGCCGCCACGAAGGGCAGGGCTTCACTGACTTTCTGGCAACAGATGCCGCGCGCGCCCAGCGCCAGCTGGCGCAACGCGATTTCCGGGCACTTGTGCGCCTTGGCGTGCGGGCGCAGGGCGACGTCATGGCGGTCGGCCCAGGCCTGCATGGCGCGCAGATTGGCCTCGAACGGCTCCAGGTCCAGCACCAGGCTGGGCGTGTCGACGCGGGCCAAGGGGTCGCCCGGTTGCGCGGGCGGGGGCAGCGCAATGCCGCGTATGACTTCCTGGGACATCGGGGTGACTCCGTTATCTGAACCGCATGGGTCGACCCTGCACGCCATAACCAAATCAAGGCTATCCATAACCAAAGGGGTAGGTGACCCCCTGGTAAACGATAGCCCCGTAACCATTGGCTACGCATAGTCAACATGCCAGAATTTCATCATAGAAAAGGCCTCATGGGGGAGGCCCATTTTTGCCTCGGCTCACGCCCCGGGCAGGAATGATCCGACGCGCAGCGTCACATCGATAAACCCGTCAACAAGTCCCGGAGAAGCTCGCATGAAACTCAAGCACTGGATCACCGCCCTGACCGTCGCGGTCGCCGCTGTCGGCGCCACCGGTTCCGCACAGGCCCAGCAGTTCTTCCGCATTGGCACAGGCGGCACCGCCGGTACGTACTACCCGATCGGCGGCATCATCGCCAACGCCGTGTCCCAGCCGGGCAAGCTGGTCGCCACGGCGGTCGCCTCCAACGGCTCGGTGGCCAATATCAACGGCATCCTGGGCGGCTCGTTTGAAGCCGGCTTCACGCAATCCGACGTGGCCTATTGGGCCTACAGCGGCACGGGCACGTTTGAAGGCAAGCCCAAGGCACAAGACCTGCGCCTGATCGCCACCCTGTATCCGGAAAGCATCCACCTGGTGACGCGCAAGGGCGCGGGCATCAAGAGCGTGGCGGACCTGAAGGGCAAGCGTGTATCGATGGACGAGCCGGGTTCCGGCACGCTGGTCGACGTGCGCCTGATCCTGGGCGCCTATGGCATGACCGACAAGGACATCAAGGCCGAATACCTGAAGCCGAACCAGGCGGGCGACAAGCTCAAGGACGGTGGACTGGATGCGTTCTTCTTCGTGGGCGGCGCCCCCGCCGGCGCCATCGCCGAACTGGCCTCCAGCGGCGCGGGCATCGAGATCGTGTCGCTGACCGGCCCGGAAATCGATGCGCTGCGCGCCAAGCAGGAGTTCTTCACCCCCGACACCATCGCGGCCAACACCTACCAGAACGTGGGCGAAGTGAAGACCATTTCGGTGAACGCGCAAATGGTCACGTCGGCCAAGCTGTCCGAACAGGTCGTCTACGACGTCACCAAGGCGCTCTATAGCGACGCCACCCGCAAGACGCTGGATAACGGCCACGCCAAGGGCAAGCTCATCACGCGCGACAACGCCATCAAGGGTGCCGGCATCCCGTTCCACCCGGGCGCCGAGAAGTTCTACAAGGAAATCGGCCTGCTGAAGTGACGTAGCCCCCCCTAGCGCCTACGGCGCCTCCCCCAGGGGCGCCGCTCTCGGACCGGCGAAGCCGGATCCACGCGGCCCGGATCGGTGGCGGCGGCGGTGGCGGCGGCGTTGTGCGGCGGGCGTGCCGTTTAGCTGCAAGAGGCCGGGCACATTTCAAATACCTGCGGCGTATTCCACGCCGCGCTTGAGCAGGGCCGCCACGAGCGGCCCTGCTTGCTGATTCACCCAAAGAGTTACGGCGATGGAAATAGACCACGAAAAAACCCAGCAGTTGGCGGAGAAGTACGATTCCGAGATCCGCTTCCGGCCGTTGGACAAGACCGCCACCTGGATCGTTTCAGGGCTGCTCGTCACGCTCTCGATCTTCCATTACTACACCGCCGGCTTCGGCCTGCTGCGCGAGGCTACCCACCGCGGCGTGCATCTGGCCTTCGTGCTGAGCCTGATCTTCCTGGTCTTCGGCTTTTCCAAAGCGCACTACCAGCGCGAGCCCAAGTCCACCTGGTACGCGCCGGGCGGCATTCCGCTGTACGACTGGATCATCGCGATCGCGCTGGCGCTGTCGGTGATGTACATCCCGTTCATCTTTGACGACCTGGCGTTCCGCGTCGGCAATCCCTTGCCCATCGACGTTTTCATGGGTTCGATCCTGCTGATCGGCCTGCTGGAAGCCACCCGGCGCGCGATGGGCTGGCCACTGCCCATCATCGCCCTGGTGTTCATGGCCTACGCCATGTTCGGCCCGTACTTCCCCGGCTTGCTGCAACACGCGGGCAATACCTGGTCCCAGATCGTCAACCACATGTATCTGACCAGCCAGGGCGTATATGGCGTGGCGGTCGGCGTGGTGGCCACCTACGTGTTCCACTTCGTGCTGTTCGGCGTGCTGGCCACCCGCATCGGGCTGGGCCAGCTGTTCCTGGATGTCGCGTCGACCATTGCCGGCCGTTATGCGGGCGGCCCCGCCAAGGTGTCGGTGTTCGGCTCGGCCATGTTCGGCATGCTGTCGGGTTCTTCGGTGGCCAACGCCGTCACGGTGGGATCACTGACCATTCCCGCCATGATCCGCGTCGGTTACCCACGTCACTTCGCCGCTGGCGTCGAGGCCGCAAGCAGCACCGGCGGGCAGATCACGCCGCCCATCATGGGCGCCGCGGCCTTCCTGATGATCGAATTCCTGGGCATCCCGTACCAGCAGATCGCAATCGCCGGCATCTTCCCGGCATTCCTGTACTTCTTTGGCCTGTTCATGCAGGTGCACTTCGAGGCCAAGCGCGAAGGCCTGCGCGGACTGACGGCCGAAGAGATGCCCAAGCTCAAGCAGTCGTTCAAGATGCGGTGGCCGACGCTGATTCCGCTGTTCTTGCTGATCGGCGTGCTGGCCAGCGGCCGCACCCCTTATCTGGCCGCGTTCGCGGGCATCACGGGCTGCGTCATCGTCGGCATGCTGAACCCGTTCCAGCGGCTGCGTCTGCGCGACCTCTACGAAGCCTTCGAGACCGGCGCGAAATACGCACTGGCCGTCGGCGCCGCCGCAGGCACCGTGGGCATCGTGATCGGTGTGGTGACGCTGACGGGCGTGGGCTTCAAGGTGTCGTACATCGTGATCTCGGCGGCGCAATCCGTAGCCGGCGTCGCCGCCATGGTGATTCCGGATGCCATTGCCAACACGCAGTCGCTGACACTGGTGGCGGCGCTGATCATGACCGGCATCGTCTGCATCCTGATGGGCTGCGGCATCCCCACCACGGCGAACTACCTGATCATGGTGGCCGTCGCCGCGCCCACGCTGGTGCAGTTGGGTGTGCAGCCCATCGCCGCGCACTTCTTCGTGTTCTATTTCGGCATCCTGGCGGACATCACGCCCCCCGTGGCGCTGGCGGCCTATGCGGCGGCGGGCATGGCGGGCAGTGATCCCTTCAAGACCGGGAACACGGCGTTCAGGCTGGGCATCACCAAGCTCATCGTGCCGTTCGTGTTCGTGTTCTCGCCGTCGCTGCTGATCTCGGTGCAGGGCTTCACCTGGTACGACTTCTTCGTGACCTTGTTCGGCTGCATGGTGGGGCTGGTACTGCTGTCGGCGGCGTTCTCGCGCTACATGCTGGTGGGCATGAAAAGTTGGGAACGCTGGCTGTGCACGATCGGCGCATTGCTGACGATCGTGCCCGGCGTGATCAGCGGCCTGATCGGATTGGCCATCTGCATTCCCGTCTTCATCCGGCAACTGACCCAACTGAAACTGGAGAGTGCGCCGAAGCCGGCCTGACACGTTTGACTCGAAGAAACAGGGGCGGACCCCATGGGTCTGCCCCTTTTATTTGCACAATCGTCAATTCTGTCAGCAAAACCGGGCAAAATGTCGGCATGTGGCCGCAGGGTGACGCCATACAACATTCCGGCTTTTCGCCGGTTGCCCGGCTAAATAAATCAGCGTAAAGTAAAATTCATGTTTGCTGGTCTGCCGATCTGCGGGCCGACTGTGCAAACAGGCACAAAACTGCGCCATATGTTCGATATCCTGGTTTATCTGTTCGAGAATTACTACACGCCGCAAGCCTGTCCCGCGGCCGATGTGCTCGCCAAGCGGCTTGCCGCCGCCGGTTTCGAGCACGAAGACATCGACGACGCTCTCGGCTGGCTGTACGGTTTGGCCGAGACCACCGAACGATGTGTCGACCTCGCTCAGGCTCCCACCTCTGGAACCCGGATCTACACCGACAACGAATACAGCCAGCTCGGCACCGAATCCATCGGCTTCATCGCCTTCCTGGAATCGGCGGGCGTGTTGCCGGCGCCATTGCGTGAAATCGTGATCGACCGGGGCCTGGCCTCGCCGGAAACGCCCGTGCCGCTATCCAAGATCAAGATCATCGCCCTCATGGTTCTCTGGAGCCAGGAAGCCGAGATCGACAACCTGGTCCTGGAAGAGCTGCTGGACGAAGAAGGCGTGCGGCTGTTGCATTGACCCCACGCGCGGGCCCCTTGTTCTTGCTGTGACCTATGTAGGCCGATTCGCCCCCAGCCCCAGCGGCCCGCTCCATGCGGGTTCGCTTGTGGCCGCCCTGGCCAGTTGGCTGGATGCCCGCGCCCACGGCGGGCGCTGGCTGCTGCGCATGGAAGACGTGGACACGCCCCGCACCGTCGCGGGCGCCGCCGACACCATCATGGCGCAGCTGGAGGCACTGGGCCTGCATTGGGACGGCGAGCTCATGTGGCAATCCCAGCGCAATGCCGCTTACCAATCCGCCTTCGATACCTTGGCGGCAAGCGGCCTGATCTATGGCTGTGGCTGCACCCGGCGCGAAATCGCCGATTCGGCGCTACGCGGCCAGACGGTGCCCGGCGCGGACGGCGAACGTCCGTATCCCGGCACCTGCCGTCATGGCTTGCCGGCAGGCCGCCAGGCACGCGCCTGGCGCTTGCGCGTCCCGGAAGGTGTTGAACACTTTGAAGACCGCTGGTTGGGCCCGCAAGAGCAGGACGTGGCCCAAGCGGTGGGCGACTTCGCCTTGCGGCGCGCGGACGGCCTGTGGGCCTATCAGCTGGCCGTGGTGGTGGACGACGCCGCGCAGGGCGTGACCGATGTCGTGCGCGGCGCGGACCTGCTCAGTTCCACGGCCCGCCAGCGCGTGCTGGGCCGGTTGCTGGACCTGCCCCCGGTGCGCTACCTGCACGTGCCGCTGATCCTGGACCCCGCCAGCGGCCTGAAATTATCCAAGCAGAATGGCGCCCCCGCCCTGAATACGCAAGCGCCGCTCAAGACATTGCAAGGCGCCTGGAGCGCCTTGGGCTTCGCACCCCTTGCCACGTGCGCCGACCACGAACGATTCCTGCGCGAAGCCACCGCGCAATGGGCGCGGCGCTTCCCCTGACCTGCGCGGGCTACAACGGCTGCAAGTCCGCCCCCAGCATCCGCACCAGCAGGGCCTCGCCGTTGTCGGCCACCCGCAACTCGCCGTAGCGGGCCACTTCAAAACGCTGGGCCTCGCCTTCCTGGAAGAACCAGGCATTGGTCACAATGCGCACACCGCGATCACGGACGCGGTAGCGCAGCGGCACCTCGCTGTCGGCATGCGGATGCACCTCAGGCTGAATGCGCAGCGGCGTGGCCACGCCGCGCGCGTCCGTCTGTAGCATCACATAGCCGTCGGGCTCGAAACCCGGCAGGGTCTCGTCATCCACGGGCCGATCGCCGCCCAGGCGCAGGCGCGTGATGTCGCGGCTGGCGGCGAAGTCCAGCGCCATGTAGTCACCCTGCATCAGCGACCGGGGATCCACCGGCGCCAGTTCCAGGATGACGACCTTGCCCGTGGCCAGCAGCTTCTCGCGCTGCCAGATGCCGCCGTTGGCCACCACCAGCACCAAGGCCAGGCCCCCCAGAATGCCCAGCGTGCGCCAGCGCAAAGGCGCCGAGACCGGGGGCAGCGGTGCGCGCCGGCTGGTGGATTGCGTGCGCATCAGGCGCGGCACCAGCCAGACCAGACCGCGCAAGATGAACAGCAGCAGCGCGCCACCGCCCAGCCACAAGGCTTTTTGCAACAGCGGAACGTCCAGCTGGTAGTAATAGACGCCCAGGTACGCCAACAGGCTCATCACGCCGAAAATCGCCACACGCAACTGGTTCAGGCCAAAGCCCAGCAGCAGCCAGGCCAGCGCAAAACCCACGCCCGGACTGGGAAGCCAGAAGAACGCCAGGATCAGCAGCGCAATCGGAACCCCCCATGTGACGCCCGCGGTCAGCACATGACGCCGGGGCCACAGCACGGCCATTGCTGCCGCCGCCGGCAACAACGCGCCCGCAACGACCAACAAGGCGCCTTGCGGATTCAGTTGCCACATGCCGGGCAGATGCTGGGCGGAAATCCCGCCCGCCAGCCACACCATGCCTTGCACGGACAACAGGAAGGCCCAGGCCAGCGGTTGCAGCGCATGGCCGCGCTTGCTGCCCAGGCGATGGCTCAAGGTCAGCGTCACGGCGGTGGCCCAGGCGCCGATCACGGCGATGGGCAGCCACACGAAGCTGGCGCGCGCCGGGTCAAAATCCAGCCAGGCATCCAGCAGGTCGACGTTGCGCAACAGTTCGGGGGACAAGCCGCGCCAGATCAAGGCGGCGCCGGCCGTCGCGATCAACAGCCCGCTCAGGAAGCGCAGGATCATGTCCGGTCCCAGCGCATACACGACCGCGGCCATCAACAGCACGAAGAAGCAGGCGTTGGTGAAGGACGTGGAATCGGACATGCCGTAGACAATCAGGAGCTGGCCGGCAAAGGCCATGGCCGTGCCGCACTGGCGCCAGAACGGGCCAGCGTCGCTGCGCAGCACCGCCACGCCCGCGCCACACAGCACCAGCCCCGCTATCAGCGCGCCTTCCTCGGACGTGACAATGCCCGAAAAGGCGACGAAGACCAGCAGCAGCAGCGTGGCCAGCCAGGCGCTCAGGCCCAGCAGGCATTGCACGTACCAGGGCGATTCCGCCTGTGGCGTGGCAGCGGGCGCCAGTTGCGCGACCGGCGCGGCCGAATCAGCAGGCTCGACCGCATTCCCTGCCGACGCCGATGAAGGTTCGGCATCGGCCGCCGGCACCGTGCTGCGGGACTCCGCGGCCAATTGACGTAGCCAGCGGGCTGCCAGCACGGCTTCGGCCATGAGCAGGGCCGCCAGCGGCAGCGCGGCCCAGACGCCCGGTTCCAGGCGCAGCAGCCATTCGCCCACGAAGCGTAGCGACACGCAGATGACGCCAGCCGCCAGCATGGCCAGGATGATCAGGTCGCGCCGGCCCCGATGATAATAAAAGCCCAGCCCCAGGGTCACGGCGATCCAGGCAATGCCGTTGAATGTCGCTACGTTGCCCAAAAAGCTGCTGAGCATCAGAGCCATCACCAACGCGCTGATGACAAGCGCCGCCAGGATGCGCGGGCCAAAGACCGTACTGGCCCGCCAACGGCGAGCCGCCAGTTCCCAGCCCAGCAACAGCAACAGGTTCAGCCCCGCCATGAGCAGGGAGAAAGCGTCCGATCCGCCAATCACCAACAGCCAGGTGAACATCCGTTCGCCCAGCCATAGCGCGGCCGCCACGTTCAACACCAAGACCCACAATAACCACACCACCTGACTGCCCGCGGCCAGGGCCCAGGGCAGCAACAGCAGCGCCCACCAGGCGAACAATTCCCAGGTATCGGCGCCAGTCTGGTAAGTTTGGCCTAATAACGCGAGCAAGGCGCCCAGCAAAATGCCGGCCAAAGCCAGGAGCGCGCCAGGGATGCTGCGCCGCACACCGGGGGTACCCCGAAGCCGCAGGCCGGCCCAGGCGGCAGCCAGTGCGGATATGGCCAGCAGACCTTGCGTGCCGGCAAAGCGCTGCACTTTTGTCATGTCCTGCCAGTTGGCGGCGACCCAGCAAATCGCAGCGCTGCCAAGCAGCAAAACGCCTAGCCAAAGGGTGCTTCGCGCCAAGAATTGGCGCCAAGCGTGCAGTTCGGATCCCGCTTGTCTTTCAGTGCCGACTTGCATCTGGCGAATCTCCGATCTTATTATCCGCGCTACTAAGGCGGGACTACCGCCACTGGATACACATGAATAAAACGCTGATTATTGCCGAGAAGCCCTCGGTGGCCCTTGATATATCACGCGCCTTGGGAGGCTTTGCGCGCGAGGGCGACTATTTTGAAAGCGAACGTTACGTACTCGCGTCCAGCATCGGCCACCTGCTGAGCTTGGTCGCGCCCAACGATCCGGTCAAGGGAAAGTGGAGCTTCACGCACCTGCCCGTGATTCCGCCGGAATTCGAGCTGGGCCCCACCGACAAAAAGTCCGCCGAACGCCTCAAGCTGCTGGTCCGCCTGGCCAAGCGCAAGGACGTGGACTCGATCATCAATGCCTGTGACGCGGGACGAGAAGGCGAACTGATCTTCCGCTACATCATTCAGTACGCTGGCGTGAAGAAGCCCATCCAGCGCCTGTGGCTGCAATCCATGACGCAGGCCGCCATCCGCGAGGCCTTCGCGAACTTGCGCGACGACGCCCAGTTGAAGCCGCTGGAAGCGGCTGCCCGCTCGCGCGCCGAAGCCGATTGGCTGGTGGGCATCAACGGCACCCGCGCCATGACGGCCTTCAACAGCAAGGACGGCGGTTTCTTCAAGACGCCGGTCGGCCGCGTGCAAACACCCACGCTGGCGATCGTCGCCGAGCGCGAAGAGCGCATCCGCCGCTTCGTGCCCCGCGATTACTGGGAAGTGCGCGCCACCTTCGTGGCCGCCGCCGGCCTGTACGAAGGCCGCTGGATCGACCCGCAATTCAAGAAAGACGACCGCGACCCGGAAAAGCGCGAATCGCGCCTGTGGTCGGCCGCTGCCGCCCAGAGCGTGGTGGCCGCCTGCCGCGACCAGCCGGGCAACGTCACCGAGGAATCCAAGCCGTCGACCCAGATGTCGCCGGCCCTGTACGACCTGACGTCGCTACAGCGCGAGGCCAACGGCCGCTTCGGCTTTTCGGCCAAGACCACGCTGTCGCTGGCCCAGACCCTGTACGAACGCCACAAGGCGCTGACCTACCCGCGTACCGATTCGCGCTACCTGCCCGAGGACTACATCGCCACGGTGCAGGAAACGATGCGCGCGCTGGCCAAGGGCGGCTCGAATGCCGTGGGCGGACTGTCGCGCCACGCGGATACGGTGGTCAGCCAGCAATGGGTGAAGCCAAACCGCCGCATCTTCGACAACAAGAAGGTGTCGGATCACTTTGCCATCATCCCCACGCTGCAAATCCCGCATGACCTGAGCGAAGCCGAGGCCAAGCTGTACGACCTGGTGCTCAAGCGCTTCCTGGCCGTGTTCTTCCCGGCTGCGGAATACCGCGTCACCACCCGTCTGACCGAAGTGCAGGGGCATCGCTTCCGCACCGACGGCAAGGTGCTGGTCACCCCGGGCTGGCTGGCCGTCTATGGCAAGGAAGCCCAGGGCGAAGACGCCAACCTGGTGCCCGTGGCGGACGGCGAGACCGTGCGCACCGAGGACGTGGAAGCCGTCGGCCTGTCGACCAAGCCGCCCGCCCGGTTCAATGAAGGCACCTTGCTGTCCGCCATGGAAGGCGCCGGCAAGCTGGTGGACGACGAAGAACTGCGCGAGGCCATGTCCGAACGCGGACTGGGCACGCCGGCCACCCGCGCGGCCATCATCGAAGGCCTGTTGAACGAGGTCTATCTGCGCCGCGAAGGCCGCGACCTGGTGCCCACCGCCAAGGCCCGCCAGCTGATGACCTTGCTGTCCGGCCTGGACGTCACCGAATTGACCTCGCCCGAACTGACGGGCGAATGGGAACACAAGCTCAAGCAGATCGAGCAGGGCGGGCTGGGCCGCGAGGCCTTCATGCGCGAAATCGCGCAGATGACGCAAGTCATCGTCAAGCGCGCCAAGGAATACGAGCGCGACACCGTGCCGGGCGACTACGCCACGCTGCAAACGCCGTGCCCCAAGTGCGGCGCCGTGGTGAAGGAAAACTATCGCCGCTTTGCCTGCACCGCTTGCGATTTCTCGATTGGCAAGCACCCGGGCGGCCGTACGTTTGAACTCCCGGAAGTCGAGGAATTGCTGGCCAAGCGCGAGATCGGCCCACTGCAAGGCTTCATCAGCAAGATGGGTCGGCCGTTCGCCGCCATCCTGCGGATCAGCGATGAATACAAGCTGGAATTCGACTTCGGCCAGAACGACGAAGACGACGCCGAAGCGGTGGACTTCTCTGGCCACACGCCGGTGGGGTCTTGCCCGAAGTGCCAGTCGCGCGTGTTCGAGCACGGCATGAGCTACGTCTGCGAAAAGTCCGTCGGCCCCGAAAAGAGCTGCGACTTCCGCTCGGGCAAGGTCATCCTGCAACAGGAGATCTCCGCCCAGCAGATGGGCAAGCTGCTGACCGACGGTCGCACCGACCTGCTTGAAGGCTTTGTGTCCAGCCGCACCAATCGCAAGTTCAAGGCATTCCTGGTGCGCCAGCCGGACGGCAAGATCGGCTTTGAATTCGAGCCGCGTCCTGAAAAGCCGGGTCGCGCGCCATCCAAGACGGCTGCGAAAACGGCCACCAAGACCGCCGCGAAGAAGGCGCCGGCCAAGAAAGCCGCGGTGAAGAAGACCGCGACCAAAACGGCCACGAAAACCGCAGCCAAAAAGGCCGTGAAAAAGGCAGCGCCGAAGAAAACCACGGCGTAGGATGGGTCAAGCGCGGCAAACCGTGTCCAAGAACACGGTGCCCGCCGCGCGCAACCCATCAATCGCGCAACAGAAAGACCAACGCCCGGGCAACCGGGCGTTTTCCATTGTTGGGCGGCAAGCGCTGGGGTATTGTTGTCGCCAAACAGCTGCAACCCAATCAATTCCGAGGACGACATGACCCACAGCCCCGATTTCACTACCCGCCGCCGCGTGCTGGCCGCTGCCGGGGCGCTGGCCGGCGTCAGCCTGCTTAACGGGCGCGTGGCCTTCGCTCAGCCCAAGCTGGGCCGCATCGTCTACGGCCAGGGCAGCATCGACCCCTTTTTCGCGGCCGGCTATGTCGCGCTGAAAAAGGGCTATTTCAGCGAAGGCGGGCTGGACGTCGAATACCTGAATTCACAAAGCGGCCCGCGCACCAACCAGCTATTGGCCGCCGGCCAGATTGCGTTTGGCGCCACCGCGGCCACCGCCGCGCCCGCGCTGACCATCGCTGGCAAGCCTGCGTCGCTGGTGTTCGGCTTTGACCGCAAGCTCACCTACGCCAACGTCATCGTGCGCCGCGAAGACTTCGACAGCGGCAAGATCAAATCCTTGAAAGACCTGGCCGGCAAGCGCGTGGGCGCCACCCAGCCGCAGTCCAGCACCTGGCTGATGGCGGTTTACCTGATGCAAAAGGCCGGCGTGGGCGACAAGGTCGACATCCGCCCGCTGGGCGATCTGGCCACCATGCTGGGCGCATTGAAGACCGGTTCGGTCTCGGCCAGCATGGCCACCATGTCCATGATGGAACAGGCCCGCCAAGAGGGCTGGGGCGTGCCCATTTTTGACGCCACCACCGAAAGCTCGTGGAACGAGTTCATGGGCGGCGACGTCCCCGGCATCGCCGCGCTGACACTGGAAGACACCATCCAGAAACGCCCTGAAGTGGTGCAGGCCTTCGTGACCGCGATGGTCAAGGCGCAGGACTTCATCACCGCCAACACCGCGGCAGGCATCACCGACGTGATCTACGACGACTACCTGAACGCATTCCCGCGCGCCGCCATCGAAAAGACGCTGGGTGTCTACAAGGACACCGTGTTCCTGAAGGACAACGTCATCACCGAAGACGCCTACAACCGCATGACGGCCATCATGGGCGACGGCCGCCAGTTCTCGAACGACGAAATCAAGACCGTGCCCTATGCCAAATGCGTGAACATGAGCTTCGTGCGGAAAGCGCGGGGCCTCTGATGATCACGCTGGACAAGGTTGGCAAGGCGTACCAGTCGCGCCAGGGCACGACGCATGCGGTGGGCGAGGTCAGCCTGACGATCGAAGCGGGAGAATTCGTTTCCATCGTCGGCCCCTCGGGCTGCGGCAAGAGCACGCTGCTGAACATGATTGCCGGCTTTCTGCGGCCCACCACCGGCACCATTCGCGTGGACGGCCAGATCGTGGACGGGCAGGTGCCGCCGGCGCTGGGCTATATCTTCCAGAAAGACACCTTGCTGCCCTGGTTCAGCGTCCGAAAGAATGTGGCGCTGGGCCTGAAGTTCCAGGGCGTGCCGGCCGACCGGATCGAACGCCGCGTGGCCGAACTGCTGGAACTGGGCCATCTCAGCGCCTTCGCTGACGCCTTCCCGCATCAGCTCTCGGGGGGCATGCGGCGGCGCGTGGCGCTCTTGATGAGCCTGGCCGTCGAACCCCGCATCCTGCTGTTGGACGAACCCTTCGGCGCGCTGGACACCCACACCAAGACGCACCTGCATCGCGAGCTCATGGAAATCTGGCGCAAGCTGGGCCAGACCATCGTCATGGTCACGCATGACCTGGACGAAGCCATCCTGCTATCGGATCGCGTGGTCGTGCTGTCCGGCCCGCCCAGCCGCGTGTTGCTGGACGAGCGCATCCGCATCCCGCATCCGCGCGACGTCTTCACGCTGCGTGAAACCCCGCAGTTCGTCGCCCACGTGCAAAGTCTCTGGAGCGTGCTGGGCCAGCAGTTCCGCGCCGCCGCCTGATTCCCCACGCGCCATGATGCCGACTGAAACCTCTGATTCCCTGCAAGACCAGCTGCGGCTGGACCGTCGCGCCGGCATCGCTCGCCGCGTGCGCATCACCCTGTGGCAAGTGCTGATCCTTGCCGTCATCCTGGGCGCCTGGGAGACCCTCACGCGGATTCCGTGGTTCACGCAGAACACGCTGTTCGACCCGTTCTTCATCAGCCAGCCGTCGCGCGTGGCGGTGCGGTTGTGGGAATGGATGCAGCCCGGCCCGCGCTCGGTCTGGCCGCACTTGTGGCTGACGCTGCAAGCCACGATGGTGGGGCTGGTGGTGGGCGTGGGCAGCGGCTTCATCGTCGGCATGACGCTTTCCCGCAGCCGCTTCCTGGCCGACGTGTTCAACCCGTTCATCGTGGCGTTCAACTCGATGCCGCGCATTGCGTTCGTGCCGCTCATCACCATGTTCTTCGGCCTGGGGCTGGCGTCCAAGGTGGTGACGTCCTGGTTCGTGGTGTTCTTCCTGGTGTTCTTCAACACCTACAAGGGCGGCCGCAGCGTCGAACGCGAACTGGTCGACTTCTGCCGCACGCTGGGCGGTTCACCGCGCCAGATCCTGTGGCGCGTGCGCATCCCGACCGCCGCGGCCTGGACCTTCGCCGCCTTGCCCAACGCCATCAGCTTTGCATTGATCGGCGTGGTGCTGGCTGAATTCGTGGGGTCCACCACCGGCATGGGCTACCTGATGATCACCGCGCTGGCGACGCTGAACGCCACCGACATGTTCGCGGCGGTGACCTTGCTATCCATTGTTGGCATCGCGCTTGTGTACTGTGTAACGTGGCTGGAACGCCGGTTGCTGCATTGGGCGCCGGAATTCCGGGAATAGCCGAGACCACACTCATGACGACTTCACTACCCTATCTCCGCAACTTCGACCTGACCGGCCAGGTCGCGCTCGTCACCGGATCCGCCCGTGGGCTGGGCTTCTGCATTGCCCGGGCGCTGGCCGGCTGCGGCGCGCGCGTGTTGATCAACGGACGCAATATCCAGGCGGCGGACGCGGCCGCCGCTGAACTGACGGACGCCGGGTTGGATGCGCACGCGCTGCCGTTCGACGTCAGTGATGACACCGCCGTGGAACAGGCGTTTGCGCGGATCGACCGCGACCATGGCCGCCTGGACATCCTGGTGAACAACGTGGGCGCGCGCAACCGCAAGACACTGGCGGACTCCAGCACGGCCGAGATCCGCGAACTGATCGACACCGACCTGGTGGCAGGCATGGTGCTGGCCAAGTTCGCGGCCGAGCGCATGGTGCGCCAGGGCGGCGGACGGTTGATCGCGATTACCTCTGTCGTGGGGGAATTGGCGCGCTCAGGCGACGCGGTCTATCCCGCGGCCAAGCAAGGCCTGACCGGCATGGTGCGCGCGCTGGCAGCGGAATTCGGCGGCCGCAACATCACCAGCAACGCCATTGCGCCCGGCACGTTTGCCACGGAAACCAATGCGGAAATGATCGCCAACCCGAATGTTGGACCGCGCATCGCGGCGCGCAATCCGACGGGACGCTGGGGCGAACCGGAAGAAATCGCCGGTGCGGCCGTGTTCCTGGCCTCCCCGGCAGCGTCCTATGTGAACGGACATGTGCTGGTGGTGGACGGCGGGCTGTCTATTCAGTTTTGAGGCGGTGATTTCAGTTTGAAGCGGTGATTCAAATTTGAGGCGGTGATTTCAGTTTGGGGCGGTGATGGGTTGCGCGGCTGCCGGCGTCTTGAAACATGGCTGTCGGCGCGCGCTTCACCCATCCTACATTTGTAGGATGGGTGAAGCGCGAGAAGATCGCCCTACGCAAGCGCCCGGCATCGCGCGCAACCCATCTCCACCCGTCAGGTCGTCTCGTCCTGATACCACACGCCTTCGGCCAGCATCATCTTCTGATGACCATGCCCGGCCGGCATCATCGGGAAGCAGTTTTCCTGCGCCGTCACCGCGACGTCCAGGAAATAGGGGCCGTCATGCGCCAGGCACTCGGCCAGCGCGGCCTCCAGCTTGGCCGGATCATCCACCCGGGCCGCGCCCCAGCCGAACGCACGCGCCAGCGCCACGAAATCGGGCAGGGATGCGTTGTAGCTGTGGCTGTAGCGGCCGCCGTGGATCAGTTCCTGCCACTGGCGCACCATGCCCATGTAGCCGTTGTTGCACAGCACGACCTTCACGGGCGTCTGATGCTGCATGGCGGTGGACAATTCCTGGATGTTCATCAGCACCGACGCATCGCCGCTGACGCACACCACCGTCTTGTCCGGATGCGCCACCTGCGCGCCAATGGCCGCCGGCACGCCGTAGCCCATGGTGCCCGCGCCGCCCGAGGTCAGCCAGCGGTTGGGCTTGTCGAAACGCAGGTACTGCGCGGCCCACATTTGATGCTGGCCCACGTCGGTGGAAACGATGGCATCGCGGCTGGACAGCGCGGCGTTCAGGCTCGACATCAAATGTTGCGGCAAGATCGCGTCAGCCGCGGGCGTGAAGGCCAGGCAGTCCTGCTGGCGCCAGATGTCGATCCGCTTGAACCAGGGCGCCAATCGTGCCGCGTCCATCGGTTCGTCGCCCAGTTCGGCGCGCAGCGCACGCACCAGCGGCAGGCAGTCGCCCACCAACGCCACGTCCACCCTCACCACCTTGTTGATGGAAGCAGGGTCGATATCGATATGGATCTTGCGCGCGTGCGGGCAAAACTCCGAGATCTTGCCGGTGATGCGGTCATCGAAGCGGGCGCCGATGCAAACGACCAGATCGGCGTTGTGCATGGCCAGATTGGCCTCGACGGTGCCGTGCATGCCCAGCATGCCCACGAACTGCGGGCTGGACGCCGGGAAGGCGCCCAGGCCCATCAGGGTCAAGGTGCAGGGCGCACCGGTGTGGCGCACCAGATCGGTGAAGGCCTCGCAGGCCTCAGGGCCGGCATTCACCAGGCCGCCGCCGCCGTAAAAGATGGGACGCTTGGCCTGAGCGATCAGCGCGGCGGCACGGCGCACGGCCGACTGTGGCAGCTTGGGCGCCAACTTGCCTGCCTGCCGGCGCGCACGCAGCGCGGCCAGTCTCTGCTGCGATGGCACGCAAGCCACGTCATCATCCGCGTCGCGCGGCACGGCCAACTGCACATCCTTGGGAAAATCGACCAGCACGGGGCCGGGCCGGCCCTGGCGGGTCAGTTCAAACGCGCGGGACGTCACGTTGGCCACGTCGTCCACGGCGCGGATCTGGGTATTCCACTTCGTCACGGAGCGTGAAATACCGATGGCGTCGCATTCCTGGAAGGCATCGGTGCCGATGGCCGCCGTCGCCACCTGGCCGCTGATGCACAGCACCGGGATCGAATCGCACATGGCGTCCAGCAGGCCGGACGTGGTGTTGGCCATGCCGGGGCCGGATGTCACGAACACCACGCCGGTGCGGCCGGTGCTGCGGGCATACCCTTCCGCGGCATGCACGGCGGCCTGTTCATGGCGCACCAGCACGTGGCGCAGGCGTGGTTCCGCATACAAGGCGTCGTACAGCGGCAGCACCGCGCCCCCGGGATAGCCAAACACGGTGTCAACGCCGTGCGCAATCAACGTATCGAGCAGAATCTTCGCCCCGTTCGCGACGGGGGGTTCGGTGGCGGCAAGCGCGGCGGCGGCGGTGGGGTGCAGGCGATCGTTCATGCTATCTATCTTATTCGTAGCCACGAAGAATTTTTATCTTCTTTTCCACGATTACCAACCAAACGGAGTAAATTTATCTTCGATTTGGAGAAATCAAAGAAAATGAACCTAGACAAGTTTGACCTGGCCATTCTGAAGGTGCTGCAAGAGAACGCCCGCGCCAGCTTGAACGACATCGGCGCGGCGGTGGGCTTGTCGTCCACGCCCTGCTGGAATCGCATCAAGCGCATGGAAAGCGCCGGGGTGATCCGCGGCTATACCGTGGACATCGATCCGGCCAGCCTGGGCTTCATGGACACGGTGATCGTGCACGTCACGCTAGAGAGCCACAGCGAGGAAACGCTGTACGAGTTCGGCCGCGCGCTGGCAGCCATTCCAGAAGTGCTGGAAGCTTTCCTGGTGTCGGGCGACTACGACTACTACATCCGCATCGCCGTGCGCGACACCCGCGACTACGAACGCCTGCTGCGTGAACAGCTCTATCGCATCCCGGGCATCCGCCACAGCAAATCCTGCTTCGTGCTGCGTCGCCTGAAGGAAACCATGCTGCCTCTGACCGGGCCGACGTGAAGCGCGTTCAGCGCAACACGTAGTCCTTGGGCTCGGCCGACTCCGGCAGTGGACGCACGCCCAGGCCTTCCAGCAAGTCGATTTCAATCACGCGGGCCAGCGCCGACAGCGGCAAGTCATTTTCTTCCAGGCCGAAGGGCTCTTCCAGTTCGTCGCCCAGGGCATCCAGGCCGAAGAAGGTGTAGGCGATGATGATGACCGCCACGGGGGTCAGGTATTCCAGCGTGCCCACCAGGCCGAACGGCAGCAGCAGGCAGAACAGCCATGCCGTGCGGTGCAGCAGCAACGAATAGGCGAACGGGCAGGGCGTGAACTTGATGCGTTCACAGGCAGCCTGGATGGCGGCGCATTGCGCCACGCGCTGGGTCAGCCCCTGATACAGGATGTCGCTCAACTCACCGCGCCGCAGACAGGCCGCCAGGTCACGGTTGATCGCCATGAGCAGGGCGTCCGGCACATTGCGGCAGCCCGCCAGCGTCTCCAACTCCTCTGGCTGCACCCAGGGTCGCACGGCTTGCACCATGTCCTGGTCACGCAGCCGCGCCACCAGGCCATAGCCGAAACCAATGCAACGGCGCACCAGCCGTTCCTGCACCGGGTTGGCCGTGCTGGCCGCCAGCAGCACCGCGCTTTCACGCGCCAGGCTGCGTGCCTGCACAATCAGATCTCCCCATTGCTTGCGGGCTTCCCACCAGCGGTCATAGCAGACGTTGTTGCGAAACCCCATGAAGACCGACAGCGCCAGGCCGAAGAGCGAGAAGGGCACCGCGGTCAGATGCGCGGGCGAGAACAGTTGGCGGTGGTACATCCACACCACGACGCACGACAGCAGCGTAATGACGAGGATTCTGCTGAAAATGCGCGGGATGATGGACCCACGCAAAATGAAGAACAAGGCCAGCGCAGAGGGACGCGGACGGACGATCATGATCAATATCAAGAGAGGAACAGGGCGCGCTCACTATACGCCTGTCATCTTGTCAAAAACGCGCCGATATAATTCTGTTTCGTCTCACCGCCACCGAACCGACTCCCCTCGACTCCATGACCACTGAAGCCACCCCGATCAAGCCCTGGCACGTCGTCCGCCGCTCCAAGCTGCATGGCAATGGCGTCTTCGCCGCGCGCAAGATCCCCGCAGGCACGCGCATCATTGAGTACGGCGGCGAGCGCATCAGCGCCAAGGAAGCCGACCGGCGGCACCCGACCAATCCCGACGATCCCTTCCACACCTTCTTCTTCGCGCTCAGCTCGGGGCGCGTGATCGACGGCGGCGACGAAGGCAACGACGCCCGCTGGATCAACCATTCCTGCGAACCCAACTGCGAGGCGCAGGAAGGCAAGCACGGCAAGCGCGTCTACATCGTCGCGCTGCGCGACCTGCCTCGCGGCACGGAGCTGTCATACGACTACGGCCTGGTCCTGGACGGCCGCATCACCAAGGCCCTGAAGGAAGGCTACCGCTGCCTGTGCGGCACGCCTCCCTGCCGCGGCACGATGCTGGCGCTGCCTGAGAAGAAAAAGAAGAAAGCGGAAAAGCCCCCAACGGCAAACGTCGTGGAAGCGGCCAAAACCGCCGAATCGGCAACCGCGGCAAAAACACCCGCCACGGCAAAGTAAAGACAGCCCAACCTCCAACTGACGCGCCCCCGCGCCAGGCGCCTCAAGAACCCACCCCGTCTCAAAAAAACAATCCCCCCCCCCCGCAATAAGCATATTCCGCCCCCCAATCCAGACAGGCGTACAATTCCCGACAGTCGTTAACACGACATGCAGTACGTCTTCAGGGCGGGGTGTAATTCCCCACCGGCGGTATGCCATGCAATGTGGCGAGCCCGCGAGCGCCCGGCGTCCTTCACGGACATCGGGGTCAGCAGATCTGGTGAAATGCCAGAGCCGACGGTCATAGTCCGGATGAGAGAAGATGTGCCGGCACATTCCCGATTGCCCGGGCGCGCTTGCGCCCGGACGATCGTATTGCGTTCGGCAGTCGATTAGCCCTGAAACGTTTTTCGCCCACTTTTATTTGCGAGAGCGTTTCAATGTCCAGCCTCAATACCCAGCAGTCCCTTCCCAGCCTGGCTTCACAACCGTTCGCTGCCCGTTTGCAGCGCGCGCTGCATCATCTGCGCCTGGGCCGTCCCGTCATCCTCATGGACGACTTTGACCGCGAGAACGAAGCCGATCTGATCGTTGCCGCCGACAAGCTGACCGTGCCCGTCATGGCCCAGCTGATCCGCGACGGTAGCGGCATCGTCTGCCTGTGCCTGCCCGGCGACACCCTGGACCGCCTGGAACTTCCCCCCATGGTCCAGCGCAACCAGAGCCGCTTCGCCACCGCCTTCACGGTTTCCATCGAAGCGCGTGAAGGCGTCAGCACCGGCGTGTCGGCCGTGGACCGCGTCACCACGATCCGCGCCGCCATCTCGCCCTCGGCCCAAAGCGACGACATCGTCAGCCCCGGCCACGTGTTCCCGCTGCGCGCCCAACCGGGCGGCGTGCTGACCCGCCGCGGCCACACCGAAGGCTCGGTCGACCTGGCCGTGCTGGCCGGCCTGCGCCCGGCTGGCGTGCTGTGCGAACTGATGAACGCCGACGGCACCATGATGCGTGGCGCCTCGCTGGAACGCTACGCCGCCCAGCATGGCCTGGTCGCGCTGACCATCGCCGAACTGGCCGACCATCTGCAAAAGCTGAAGGATGGCCAGGCAGAAAACGTGGACGACGAAGTCCTGGAAATGGCGGCCACGGTCTAAGGCCGGCATTGACGCATCGGAGGCTGCGCCCACGCGCAGTCTTCGGCTTGTTGCCGCCTGCCTGCCCCCAAGCGCGTTATGTCCGCGCCGGGCGTCGCAGCGCCACGGCCACGCATACCGCGGCCAACGCGCACGCCCCGCCCATCGCGTACACCGCGCCATACCCTTGCGCGCTTGCCAGCCAACCCGCCGTCGGGCCGCTGATGCCCAGCGCCACGTCCAGAAACGCCACATACGCCCCCATGGCCGCGCCACGGCTGGCCGCTGGCACGCGCCGCACGGCCTCCACGCCAAAAGCCGGAAACGCCAGCGAATAGCCCGCGCCAGTCAGCAACGCGCCCCCGTACGCCCACGCCGGCGTGGCGCCCGACCAGATCAGCCATTGGCCCACGGCCTCGATCACCACGCACACCAGCGCCACGCGCGCGCCGCCCAACTTGTCCGGCAACCCCGCGAAGAAGACCCGGGCCAGGATGAAGCCCACCCCGAACGCGCTGAACATCCACGCAGCGCCGTCCCAGCCGCGTTCCGCGAAGAACAGGCTGACAAATGCAGTGATCACGCCGAACCCGACGCTGGTCAACGCCAGGCCCAGGCCGGGCAGCAACACCATGCCCAGCACACGGTAGAACGGCGTGCGCACGCCCCCCACGGCGCGCACCGCGCGCTGCGGCAGCACCAGCGCCAAGGCGCCCAGCGGAATCAGGACCGTCGCCCACGCCATGCCGGCGAAACCCGTGGCGTCGTATAGCCACATGCCGGCGGGTGCGCCCAGCGCATAGGCGGCGTAGATGGCAACGCCCACCCAGGCCATCACGCGGCCCGCGTTCTGCGGCCCCACGCGGCCCACGCCCCAGCTCAGCGCCCCGGTGGCGATCAGGCTTTCCCCGCATCCCATCAGCGCGCGCCCCGCCAGCAAGGCGGCCAGTGCCGCCTGCGGATGTGCCGACAACGCAGCGGCCAGGACATACAGCAGGCCCGCCGCCGCGCCCAACATGAAGCCGATCACCACCGCGCGCTTGGCGCCGCGACGATCCACCAGCGCCCCAGCATAGGCGCGCGACAACAGGGCGGCAGCAAACTGCAAGCCCGCCACCACGCCGACCACCAGCGCACCCATCGCCAACGTGCCGCTGACATACAGCGGCAAAACGGGCATCGGCAAGCCAACCATGAAGAACCCGATGAACACGGCCAGGACCAAAGGCAACAGTTGCGCAAAAACAGAGCGCACGGGTTCGTGGGCCGCAGGCGGGGCCCCGGCCGTCGAAACATTCGACATGAAGAATCCTTGAAAGGGTGAGTTGCAATCCGAAGCCATCGCGGGAAAATCAGCGATGGCATAATCCGCGCTTGCGGTAATGATCAGATTGCCTGCCGTAAATTTTATGAGCCATCGCTCAGGTTTGATACTCGCCTTTCAACGCATCCATGACCGCCATCCCTCAGCCCCGGAAATCGCCGCGCCAGCTTCGATCCCAGCACACCGTCGACACGATCCTGCAAGCCACGGCTCGCGTTTTGGCCTCGCACGGCTATGCCGGCACCAACACCAACCTGATCGCGGAGACGGCCGGCGTCAGCGTCGGTTCGCTGTACCAGTATTTCCCGAACAAGAACGCACTGATCGCGGCGCTGCACCAGCGCCACGACAACCAGATGCTGGACGTCATTGATGATGTCCTGAACAGCAACCCCGCCGCCACGCTGCAAGAGCGCGTGGCCGCCATCGTGCAGGCCATGCTGCACGCGCATTTGCTGGAACCGGCGCTGCATCGCGTGTTGGAACGCGAATTCCCGCTGTTCGACACGCCGCGCGAACACAGTCTGGCCGACCAGGACATCCACCGCCGCATGCGGCATCTGCTGGAACTGCACCGCGCCGAGATCGCGCAACAGGACCGCGACCTGGCGACCTACGTCGTGCTGCGCATCATGGAATCATTGGTGCATGCGGCGGCGCTTGAGCCGCCTGCGGGCTTCTCCTCCGAACAGCTGGAGCAAGCCGTGGTGAACGCCGTCATGGGATATCTGGGCACGCCCGGCGGCGTAGCGCAACGGGTGGCGAAGGCCGCCAAACCGACGGCAGCCAGGAAGGCCACGCGCCGGAAGACGACGGCCTGACCTAGCGGCTGGCGTCCTCGGCCATGCGGGCCAGGCAATCGGACGCCTTGCCCACCACAATGCGTGCGCTGCACGCCAGCATCAGATTCAGGTTCAGGCCGAAGTCTTCCACGGTGTTGCCGTCGGCATCCACCATGCGCGCCGCGCCATCGTCGGCCGCGGCGCCCACGGCAACCTGATCGATCAGTGACCCGGCCTGGTTGGTGTAGCCCCATACCGGCTTGCCGCAAGCGATGGCGTAGCCCACTTCAAAGGCCGTGCCGGAATCGGGTTCGGCGCCGCGGAACGTATTCAGATTGGCCATCACCATATCGGCACGCCGGATCAGCGCTACGTTCTCGCGGTAGATCCACTGCGCCAGCGCCTGGCCCGACAAGTCCTTGGGCGCCGTATTGTCCAGCGGGAACAATCCGTCGAAACCATAGGTGGCGCATAACGCCTTGAGCCGTTGGCCGTGCGCCACGGCATCGGGCAGGAATACGTCAAAACCCGCGAGATACACGCTGCGCATAAGGGCTACTCCGGTTCTGATACGTTGAAAGCCTCGCCGGTGGCAAAGAAGGAACCGCCGGCCAGATAGTGGACCGAACGCCGGTCGTCCTGCGGGAAATGCCAGCGGTTTTCCGAGAACACGTCCGGCGCCGCCCACGCGGCGACGACCTCGCCGATGAAGAGATCATAAGCCTGTTGATTGTGCGGTTCCGGCACGACCTTGCATTCCAGCCAGCCCAGGCAGTCACTGATCAACGGCGCACCGATCTTGCTGGCCGGAAAGGTCGTCAACCCACTGGCCTGGAACTTGTCTTCGTCGCGACCGGAATTCGACCCCACCAACAAGGTGGCCTGCGCTTGCGCGCGCGACGGGATGCACAGCGCGAATTCGCCCGATGCTTCAATCAGTTCGCGCGTGTACGTGTTCTTGTCCACCACGACCAGCATCTTGGCCGGGTTGAAATCCAGCGGCATCGCCCAAGCGGCCGCCATCACGTTGCGGGCGTCACCATGGGCGCTGGTCACCAGCACCGTGGGGCCATGGTTCAGCAACAGATACGAGCGAGGCAGGTCAACGGCTTGAATCTTGGACATGAAGCAACTCTTTAGAACATGCCATTCTGATTGGCGGGGTTCTCGGGAATTTCCTGACTGACGTCCCAGTGCTCAACGATCTTACCCTTGTCCACACGGAAGATATCGATGACCGCCTGGCCACGGTCTTCCGGCGAATCGCGCCATTGGTTGTGGATCACCACCAGATCGCCTTCGGCGATCACGCGCTTGATCTCGACGATGGCTTGCGGATGTTGATCGAAATAGGGCGGAAAGAAATCCACCATCGGCCCCACGCCGTCGCGCATGTACGGGTTGTGCTGCACGTAGTCCGGGCTGACGTACAGGCGCACCGCCTCGTCGATCTCGCGGTCCTGGAACATCATGCGGAAGAACGCCGTCACGATGTCCTTGTTCGACTGGGGCGCAGCCGCAAGCGCTGGCGCTGCCGCCAGGCAGTTGGAGGCGACCAGCACACAGGCGGCCAACGATTTCAACTTCATACGCATACAGGGCAACTCAGGATGACGCCGATCGGCGGGCCGCCAGTTTACAAACAAAAAAGCGAATTTCGACAATGAAAAAGGAGCCCTTGACGGGCTCCCTTTTCTTGCCTTGCCGGCTCAGTAGCCAACCGTGAAACGGCGGCGCGAATGCTTGGGCGTTTCGATTTCATCGACGAGCGCGATGGCGTAGTCTTCCATCGAAATCCAGCTTTTGCCTTCTTCGTCGGCCAGCAGGTAGTCATCACCCACACGGAACGTGCCGGTGCGTTCGCCCGGTTCGAACATCGCGGAGGGTGACAGGAACGTCCAGTTCAGCACATTCTCCTGGCGCAGCGTATCCAGGAACACGACACCAGCGCGCGCCTCCGGCTTATAGGCGTCAGGGAATTCCGGGGTATCGATCAGCAGCATTCCAGGCGCCACCAGCAGACTGCCCGCGCCACCCACGACCAGCAGGCGAGGCACGCCGGCATTCTTCACGGCGGTCAACAGCGGCCGGGCATCGGTGGACACGAAGCGCGTGGCGCTGATGACGGCGTCATGGCCGGTCAGCAGCGGGGTCAGGGTAGCGGGATCGGTGGCATCGCCTTGCTGGACCGTCAGGCCGGGCTGGGCATTGACGTCGGCCGGGTTGCGGGCGATGCCCGTCACTTGATGGCCGCGCTTGAGCAATTCGTCCGCCACACGTGACCCCACGCGGCCGGTAATTCCGATCAATGCAATTTTCATGGTCTTGCTCCTAAGGAAGCGAGCCGGAGCGGGCGGCGCACGACGCGCCGCAACACGCCCCGGTTCAGGCAAATCCATACTATTCGGTCAAATCCGAACAAAAAACCCACAAAACCAGAAGAGTTTTTTGCAATCCATGCACCAATCGACCGAATTCAACCGGCGTTGCGCTGCGCCTGATAGACCTGCAAGTGCGAATAGGCAACCCGCAGATAGGTGGCATCCACGCCCAAGGTCTGGGCGCGGCGGACCATGTCGCCCACGATGTGGTCCGCCTCGACCGGCAGGCCTTGGCGCAAATCCCGGAACATGGATGCCGTCATGGGCTGGGTGCGGTCGCTCATCAGTTTTTGCGCGAACGCATCGGCCTCGGGACGCACCGCATGGCCGGACGCAGCCGCCACGGCCTGCGATTCCTGCAACAGGCTCTTCAAGATATCGATACCGTCGTCGGTCGACGCAATCTGCCCAACCGAGCCGCGCATCAGGCAGGTGCCGGCCGCCAGCGTGGTCAGCATGACGTACTTTTCCCAGATGTCTTGATGGATGTCGTCGCTGAGGCGGCTGACGTATTCACCGCCAGCCAGCGCCTGCTCCAACGCCACACAGCGCGCGCTGCGGGCTGGGCCGGCGCGTTCGCCGAAGACGATGCTGGCATGCTTGCCCAGGTGCACGACTTCGCCTTCGGGACCCAGCGTGGCATTGATCTGGCACAGGCCGCCCAACACGCGGTGCGGTTCAAATTCGCGGTCCAGCACGTCGTACTGCAACACGCCATTCATGATGGGCAGCACCGCCGTATCCGGGCCGACCGCGGGGCGGATGGCGTCAATCGCGCTGGCCAGGTCATAGGCCTTGCAGCTGAGCACGATCACGTCGTACTGGCCTTGCAAGGTCTGCTGCGTTGCCAGTTTCGGGTGCAGGGTGGCGTCGCCAAACGGGCTCTGGATGCGCAAGCCTTGCTCGCGGATCCGGGCCGCGCGCGGTTCGCGCACCAGAAAAGTCACGTCCGCACCCGCCTGGGCGGCGCGTCCGCCGAAATATCCACCGGTGCCGCCGGCACCCAAGAACAACAACCGCATTTGTCTCTCCTGTAGCTGCCCGCCTGTTGCGCGGGCTGATACGGAATTATGCGCTTGGCACGGCGGGCGGCCCACTCGGCACGACCTTGGCCGCCCACGCGCCGGACAGGGCATGGCGGCCAAACGCTGACCGCCCAGCCGCCGGTTCAGGTAGCGTGGTTATGTTCCGCCCAAGCCTCGTAGCCGCCGCGCAGCGCCCAGGTCTTGGGATAGCCCGCTGCACGCAGGCGCGAGGCCAGCAGCGCGGCCGATACCTCATTGGGGCAGGCGCAATACACCACGATGTCCGACTCCAGCGCTTGCGGGTCCAGCGCCGGCAAGGGCGCCTTCAGGTCTACCGCGATGGCGCCTGGAATGCGTTCGGCATCGCGCAGCGCTTCGGGGCGCACATCGAAGACCAGGGCGTTGCGGCCCGCCTGGCGCCATTGCATCAACTCGTCCACCGACAGGCGGGGGATGATGCGCAGGCTGCGCAGCAGAATCCGACGGCGCAAGAAGCGCGTCAGGATGTATAGCGCCAGCACCGCCGCCAGCACGCCCAGGCCCATGGCGCCGTAGGTGCCCAGCACCTCCAGCACGTCATTGATCACGCTATGGAACAAGCCGCCCAACAGCAGGGCCGAACCGGCCCAGATCATGGCGCCCACCAGGTCGTAAAGCAGAAAGCGGCGGTACGCGGTGCCCGTCAGGCCCGCCATGACCGTGGACAGCGCCCCCGCGCCCGGCAGGAATTTGCACACCAGCAAGGCGCGCACGCCGATGCGCAGGTACAGGCGCTGCGTCTGCCGGATGCAGGAATCCTGCGACAGGGACATCTTGCAGATCACGCCCAGCAGCCGTGCACCATAGCGCCGCCCGGCGACATACCAAAGCGTGTCGGCCAGCAGGCACGCGACGGTGGCGGCCAGCCAGGGCGCCAGCCACCCGGCCGCGCCCCCCAGGGCACCCGCCGCTATCAGCATGGGATAGGCGGGCACGGGCAAGCCCGCCTGCTCGACCAGGACGTTGGCGAACACCAGCCACCCGCCGTACTGTTCGAGCAGCAATTGAATGTCTTGCATGGATCTTCCAGCTTGCCGCGCCTCGCGCGGCTCATTGCTGGATTTTAGGCTCGCTACGGCCCTCCCGGCGGTCCATGCAGGCGTCTTGCACCGCAACACGCTGTTTCGCGACACGCAACGTCCACCCCTTGGGACAGTCGGCACCACTTTGGTGCCACGATTCCCCGCCAGGGTGCCTATAATCCTGCCCGTCCATCAGGTTTCCCCGACTTGTCGCGGGAAGGCCTCATGGCATACAACTTGCTTCGCCTGGACTGGCTGCGCACCGACCATTCGGATGGGACGCGCCCCCCGGCGCACCCCATCCCATGACCGATCCCACGCCTACGTTTCCGTCCGCTCGCCCCGGCATGCCCGCCGACGGCCGCGGCCATCGCACGCCAGGCCACCATCGCTCATGCCCGGCACGCCAGCCGCGCCACGCGCGCACGTCGCGCGCGAACCGCGGCCCGGCATTCGCATCGCCGCCCCTACGTTCCCTTTCCATCCCCGCGAAGGAGTCACCCGCATGAAATCCCTGTCCACCCCGTCCGTCGGCGGCATCGCCCGCCGCGGCCTGCTCAAGCTGGCGGCTGCGGCCGCTGCTGGCGCGCTGCTGTTCTCGGGCGCGGTGCATGCCCAAACGGCCGCTCCAGCCAAGACCAAGGTTGCCGCCATCTACACGGTGCCGGTCGAGCAGCAATGGGTATCGCGCATCCACAAGGCGCTGACGGCCGCCCGCGACCGTGGCGAAATCGACTACACATTCTCGGAAAACGTCACCAACGCCGACTACGAGCGCGTCATGCGCCAGTACGCCGAACAGGGCAACAAGCTGGTGGTGGGCGAAGCCTTCGCCGTGGAAGCCGCGGCCCGCAAGGTGGCCAAGGACTATCCGCAGACCGCCTTCCTGATGGGGTCTTCGGGCAAGCCGCAGCAACCCAACTTTTCCGTGTTCGACAACTACATCCAGGAACCCGCCTACCTGACCGGCATGATCGCCGGCGGCATGAGCAAGACGGGCAAGATCGGCCTGGTCGGTGGCTACCCCATCCCGGAAGTGAACCGCCTGATGCAAGCCTTCATCGAAGGCGCCAAGGAAGTGAACCCGAAGGCTGAATTCACCGTGACCTTCATCGGTTCGTGGTTTGATCCCCCGAAGGCCAAGGAAGCCGCCTTCGCGATGATCGACAAGGGCGCGGACGTGCTGTATGCGGAACGCTTTGGCGTGTCGGACGCCGCCAAGGAACGCGGCAAGCTGGCCATCGGCAACGTGATCGACACGCAGCCGCAGTACCCGGAAACCGTCGTGGCCTCGGCCCTGTGGAGCATGGAACCCACGATCGACGAAGCGCTCAAGCAAGTCCGCGCCGGCACGTTCAAGGCGGACGACTACGGCCAGTATTCGCTGATGAAGCACAAGGGTTCGTCGCTGGCCCCGCTGGGCACCTTCGAAGGCAAGATCCCTGCCGATCTGGTCGCCCGCGTCCAGGCCAAGCAGAAAGCCATTCTGGACGGCAGCTTCACCGTGAAGGTCGTCGACAAAGAACCCAAGTCCTCGGCACGATGAATCAAGCGCCCCTCGCCCTGCAACTGACGGGGATCACTAAACGCTTCGGCAGCCTGACGGCCAACGATGATGTCTCGCTGACGCTCCGGCAGGGCGAGGTGTTGGCTTTGCTGGGCGAGAACGGCGCCGGCAAATCGACCTTGGTGTCGATCCTGTTCGGCCACTATGTGGCTGACGCCGGCAGTATCGACGTCTTCGGCAAACCCTTGCCCGCCGGCCGGCCCGACGCCGCGCTGGCGGCCGGCATTGGCATGGTGCACCAGCACTTCACGCTGGCCGACAACCTGACCGTGCTGGACAACATCATGGTCGGCACCGAATCGTTGTGGAAACTGGCCTCGGGCCGGGGCAAGGCACGCCGCCGGCTCGTGGAACTGGGCCAGCGTTTTGGCCTGGCCGTGGACCCGGACGCGCGCGTCGGCACGCTGTCCGTCGGCGAAAAGCAGCGCGTCGAAATCCTGAAAGCGCTGTACCGGGGCGCCCGCGTGCTGATCCTGGACGAACCCACCGCGGTGCTGACCCCGCAGGAAGTGCAAGACCTGTTCGCCACCTTGCGCGGCTTTGTCGATGACGGCCTGGCCGTGATCTTCATTTCGCACAAGCTCGATGAAGTGATGGCCGTGTCACGCCGGGTGGCGGTGCTGCGCCAGGGCAAACTGGTGGCCGAACGCGACACCGCCGGCACCAGCCCCGCGGAACTGGCGGAACTGATGGTGGGCCGCAAAGTCGTCATGCCGCACGCCGAAGCGGTCGCCGCCGCCGAGCAGGCCGCGCCAGTGGTGACCTTGTCGCAAGTCACCGTGCGCGACGGCCGTGACGGCGCACCGCGCCTGGACAGCCTGGACCTCGTCGTCCACAAGCATGAGATCGTGGCGATTGCCGGCGTGGCAGGCAATGGCCAGCAAGCCCTGGTGTCGGTGCTGACCGGCCTGCGCCAGCCGTCCGACGGCACCATCCGCCTGGGCCCCGAACACGCCGCCGCGCCCACCACGCCGGCAGGCTGGACCGCGGCCCGCGTCGGCCGCATTCCGGAAGACCGCCACGGCGAGGGCATGATCGGCGACAGCCCGCTTTGGGAAAACGCCATCGTCGAAGACCTGAAGGACAAGCGCTTCGCACGCTACGGCCTGATCCGCGCCCGCGCGGGCAAGGCGTATGCCGCATCGCTGGCCAAGCAGTTCGACGTGCGCGCGGCCTCGCTGGACGTGCGCACGCGCAGCCTGTCCGGCGGCAATATGCAGAAGCTGATCCTGGGCCGCACGCTGGCCCGCGAGCCGCGCTTCATCGTGGCCGACCAGCCCACCTGGGGCCTGGACATCGGCGCCGTGGCCTACGTGCGCGAACAACTGCTGGCGGCCCGTGCGCGCGGCGCCGGAGTACTGCTGGTGTCCGAGGACCTGGAAGAAATCTTCGCCCTGGCCGACCGCATCGCCGTGCTGTGCGGCGGCAAGCTGGTGGCCATCAAGCCCGTGGCTGACTGGACGCCCGCCACCGTTGGCCTGGCCATGACGGGAACCCGCGCGTGACGGCGCTTCCCCTATATTGAGCATCACTCGCATGAAACTGATCCTGGAACGCCGCCCCGAGCCCAGCCGCATGGCGCTGGCCTTGGCGCCCATCGCGGCCATCCTCTTTACGCTGGCCGTCTGCACCTTGTTGGTGGCCTGGGCCGGCGCCCCCGTCGGCCGCACCTATGCGCTGCTGTTTGAAGGCGCGTTTGGTTCGCGCTTCGCCTTGTCCGAAACGCTGACCCGCGCCACGCCGCTGATGCTGACGGGCCTGGCCTGTGCCGTGGCATTCCGTGCCCGCTTCTACAACATCGGCGCGGAAGGCCAGTTGTATCTAGGTGCGCTGGCGGCCGTCGCCATTGGCGGCCTGCATGACGGCACCGGCTTTGACTTGCCCATCCCGGTGCTGTTTGGCGGCATGATGCTGGCCGCAGCCCTGGCGGGTGCCTTGCTGTTGCTGATTCCCGCGTTGCTCAAGACCCGCCTGGGCGTGGACGAAGTCGTCACCACCTTGCTGGGCAATTTCATCGTGCTGCTGTTCGTGTCCATGATGCTGGACGGTCCCATGAAGGACCCGATGGCAATGGGTTGGCCCCAATCCGTGGCGCTCAACGGCGACCTGGAACTCGGCAAGCTGATCGAACGCACGCGCGCCCATACCGGCCTGCTGTGGGCTGCCGGTCTGGCGCTGGGCCTGTGGCTGCTGAACCGCTACACGGTGTTCGGCTTTCAGATGCGCGCCGTGGGCGCCAACGCGCACGCCTCGCGCTTCCTGGGCCTGCCGGTCAACCGCGTCATGCTGGGCACCGCCATGCTGTCCGGCGCGTTGGCAGGCCTGGCCGGCGCCATCGAAGTGGCGGGCCGCACCGGCTACGTCACGCTGGACATGTCGCCGGGCTATGGCTACACCGGCGTGGTCGTCGCCATGCTGGCCGGGCTGCATCCGCTGGGCGTGATCCTGGCCAGCATCTTCGTGGCCGGCATGCTGGTCGGCGCGGACAGCATGAGCCGCGCCATCGCCGTACCGAACTACATCGCCGACGTCATCGTCGCCACTTCGTTGCTCGCCATGCTGGTCGCGACGCTATTTGCGCAGTACCGCCTGCGCCGCAACCGGGCTTGAGGAGCACGCCATGGAATGGATGGACTTATTGAGTTCCTCGGCCTTCTGGGTCGCCGTGCTGCGGCTGGCCACCCCGTTGATCCTGGGGACGCTGGGCGTGCTGCTGTGCGAACGCGCGGGCGTCTTGAACCTGGGCATTGAAGGCATCATGGCCGCCGGGGCGTTCACCGGGTGGCTGGTGGTCTACCTGGGTGCGCCCCTGTACGTGGGCGTGCTGGCGGCGGCGCTGGCTGGCGCCGTGTTCGGCCTGCTGCACGCGGTGCTGACCGTGCCGCTGGGCCTGTCGCAACACGTCTCGGGCCTGGGCGTGACCTTGCTGGCGACCAGTTTGTCGTACTTCGCCTATCGCGTCACGTTCCCCAGCGTCAACACGCCGCCGACCATCACGCCGTTTGCCGAGATGAAATTCCTGGACGGCATTCCGCTGATCGGCCCCGTGCTGGCGGGGCAGACGCCCATGACCTTGATCGCACTGGCCGCGGTGCCCCTCCTGGCCTGGGTGCTGAACCGCACCCCGGTCGGCCTGGCAATCCGCATGGTGGGCGAGAATCCCGCCGCGGCCGAAGGGCAGGGCTTGTCCGTCACGCGGCTGCGCATGGGCGCCGTCGTGGCGGGTTCCGCGCTGATGGGCGTGGCCGGCAGCTTCCTGACGCTGGCGGCGTTCAATGCATTCTTCTTCAACATGGTCAACGGCCGTGGCTGGGTCTGCGTGGCGCTGGTCGTGTTCGCATCCTGGCGCCCCGGCAAGGCGTTGCTGGGCGCGCTGATCTTCGCCTTCTTCGATGCCCTGCAATTGCGTCTACAGCAGGGCGCCGCCGCCTTGCCCGGCCTGCCTGAGCTACCGTATCAGGTCTACCTGATGCTGCCCTACATCCTGTCCATCCTGGCCCTGGTGGTGATGGCTCGCCGCGCCGCCTACCCGCAAGCCCTGATGAAGCCCTACCGCAAAGGCGAAAGATAAGCCCCCCCGGAGCGCTGCGCGCTCTCCCCCAGGGGCGTCGCTACGGACCGGCGGAGCCGGATCCGTGCGACCCGGATTGGGGGGGCGCTTGCTTCATGCGGCGACGGGGCGCGCAGTACCATGGATAACTGAAATCTTCCGCAAGGAAATCGCATGCTCGATTTGATTCTTAGACACTGCACGCTGCCCGATGGCCGCAAGGACATCGACATCGGCATCGCCGGCGGCCGCATCGCCGCGCTGGAGCCTGCGCTGAAGGCCGAGGCCGCGCAGACCGTGGACGCCGCCGGCCAGCTGGTGTCGTCGCCCTTCGTGGACGCGCACTTCCACATGGATTCCACGCTTTCCTTCGGACTGCCGCGCGTGAATCAGTCGGGCACGCTGCTGGAAGGCATTGCGCTGTGGGGCGAGCTCAAGCCGTTGTTGACGCAGGAAGCGCTGGTGGAACGCGCGCTGGCCTATTGCGACTGGGCGGTCGCGCGCGGCTTGCTGGCCATCCGTTCGCATGTCGACGTATGCGACCCGCGCCTGTTGGCGACCGAAGCGCTGCTGCACGTACGCGAGAAGGTCAAACCCTATCTGGACTTGCAACTGGTCGCCTTCCCGCAAGACGGCGTGCTGCGCGCGCCGGGCGCACTCGACAACCTGAAGCGTGCGCTCGACATGGGCGTGGACGTGGTGGGCGGCATTCCGCACTTTGAACGCACCATGCAGGACGGCGCCGAATCCGTGCGCATCCTGTGTGAATTGGCCGCTGAACGCGGTTTGCGCGTGGACATGCATTGCGACGAAAGCGACGATCCGCTGTCACGCCACATTGAAACGCTGGCTTATCACACGCAGCGTCTGGGCCTGCATGGCCGCGTGACGGGTTCGCACCTGACGTCCATGCATTCGATGGACAATTACTACGTGTCCAAGCTGATCCCGCTGATGCGCGAGGCAGGCGTGTCCGCCATCGCCAATCCGCTGATCAACATCACGCTGCAAGGCCGCCACGACACCTATCCGAAGCGTCGCGGCATGACGCGCGTGCCCGAACTGCTGGCTGCCGGCGTGCCGGTTGCCTTCGGCCACGATTGCGTGATGGACCCGTGGTACAGCCTGGGGTCCGGCGACATGCTGGAAGTGGCGCACATGGGTCTGCATGTGGCCCAGATGACGGGCCAGGACGCCATGCGCGCCTGTTTTGAAGCCGTGACCACCACGCCCGCGAAAATCCTGGGCCTGGACGACACGGGCATCGCGGTCGGCAAGCGCGCCGACCTGGTGCTGCTGCAAGCGCGTGACCCCGTCGAGGCGCTGCGCCTGCGCGCCACCCGTCTGATGGTGCTGCGCGCCGGCAACGTCATCGCGACGACACCGCCCGCCACCGCCACCCTGAACCTGCCTGGCCGTCCTGGTCAGGTCAGCTTTCAGACACCGGCCCGCTGACATACCCCGGCCGCTTCGCGGCCGTCACAATGATCTCCACCAGCAGCTCCGGCGCGGCCAGCTTGGCCTCGCAGGTGGCGCGGGTGGGCATCGCGTGGGGCAACGCCCATTCGGCCCACACGGCATTCATGCCGGCGAAGTCGCGGTCGATATCCTTCAACCAGATCTGCACGGACAGCAGCCGCGACTTGTCCGTGTCGGCCTGGGCCAGATAGCCGTCGATCTTGGCCAGTGCGTCGCGGGTCTGCGCGGCGATGCCGCCCGTCGCCGCCGACGTGACGCCCGCCACATACACGGTGTCGCCATGGATCACGATGCGGCTCAGGCGCTGGTTGGTGTCCTTGCGCACGATATCAGTCATTGTTCTTGCTCCTTTGCGGATGGGCTGGACGCTGAAGGCGCGTCCAAAAAACGTTCAATCCTGAAAGGCGCGATCGGCAGGTCCGTCGCGCCAGTGGTCATCAGATCGGCCATGATGCGACCCACGATCGGACCCAGCTCGAAGCCATGCGCTGAAAATCCGAAGGCATGGAACGCGCTCTCGTGGCGGCTACTTCGACCGATGACCGGTATCTCGTCCGGCATGGCGGCTTCGATGCCCGCCCAGCCCCGATTCACCACCGCGTCGCGCATGTGCGGAAACAGGTCGCAGACCGTGCGGGCGCCTTCGGCCAAGGAACGGAAATCCAACTCCGTCCATTCCGCGTCACGGTCCACCCAAGCGCGCCGCCCGCCGCCGATCAGCACCGTGCCGTTGGTGCGTTGCTTGAACGATAGCGCCCGCCCGGTGCCCAGCACCACGGGATCCAGAAAATGGTCCATGCGCAGCGTCACCAGCATCATGGGGCTGATGGCGGTAAGCGGCACCGGTTCGCCCCATTGCGCGGCGATACGGTCAGCCCATGCGCCTGCGCAGTTCAGCACTTGCGGCGCGGTATAGACGCCCGCATCCGTTTCCACGCGCCATTGGCCCCCCTGATGCAGCACCTGTTGCACCTGCACGCCCTCCAGGAAGCGCGCGCCCAGGCTGGCGGCCTTCATGCGAAAGGCAAGCGTGGTGCGGTAGGGGTCAGCCGCCGCATCCTCGCGTGCGATCAGCCCGCCCTGGATGGTCGGCGCCAGCCGCGGAATCATGTCCAGCAGATCTTCCGGGCTGATCCACTGTTCGTGCGTGTAGCCGTGTTCCGTCATGGTCTGCAAGCGCGTCCGCAGCGTGGCGGCATCCGCCGCCGTTTCCGCCACGCGCACCTGACCGTGCTGCTCAAAGCCGCAGTCGTCGTCGACGAGCTCGCCGATGCGATACCAGAGTTCCCGCGAAGCCAAGGCCAGCGGCACTTCCGCCAGGTGACGCGACAAGGTACGCACGCCGCCCGCATTCACGCCCGATGCGTGGCGTCCCACGTAGTTCTTTTCAATGACCAGGGCCTGCACGCCCGCGCGCGCCAGATGCAGCGCCGCCGAACTGCCGTGCAGGCCTCCGCCGATGATGATGACTTGCGCCGACCGCGTTGCATCGGTCATGGCATCACTTTTTCAAACGGACAACGGCCTGGCGGGAATCGTCGGTCTGCGGCAACGACGCCAGCTCTCCCAGGGTCAACGGCTTGGTCGGGAACCGAAGACGGTAATAGCCCACCTCCTGCGTCGGCACGCCGCGTTCCTCGGCAATGATCTCGGCCACCGTCAACCCGCAGAAGCGGCCCTGGCACGGCCCCATGCCGCAACGCAGGAACGCCTTCATCTGGTTCGGCCCGCTGCACCCCAGTTTGACCGTATCGCGCACCTGGGCAGCCGTGACTTCCTCGCAACGGCACACGATCGTGTCGCCGGTGGGCCTGCGGAAGGCGTCAGGCGCCTTGTAGAGCGCATCGAAGAACTCGCGGCCCCTCACGGCCCGGGCCAGTGCCTCGCGGGGCGCCACGGCCTGGCCATCGCGTTTGCCGGCGTCGATGCGGCCCAGCAGATGCGCCGCTTGCAAGGCCGCCAGACGGCCCCGGTGTTCGGCCGCCAACGCACCGGCGATCCCGGCGCCATCGCCCGCCATGCCAATGCCGTCCACCGAGGTCAGGCCCCATTCGTCGACCTGGGGCTCCCAACAGTCCAATGCATCATTCCAGCGGTGCTCAACGCCCACGGCGCGCGACAGATTCACGTTCGGCACCACGCCTTGATGCAGCATCAGTTGCTCGGCCGGTAGCGTCTTCGTGACGCCGCCTGCGGTATAGCGCACGCTGTGCAGCTTATCGTCACCCAGCGCTTCCAACGCCGTCACGCCGCGCACGATGGGCACCGCGGCCTTGACCGCGCGCAGCAGTTTCAAGCCCTTGCCCAAATACGGCGACCGCAAGAAACCCCATACCTTGGGCAAGGCCTGGCTCATGCGTCCTGGCGGCGTGGTTTCCAGTAGCGCGTCGATTTTCACGCCCGCATTCAGATATTGCCAGGCCACCAGGTACAACAACGGGCCGCTGCCCGCCAATACCGTGCGATCCGCCGGCACCACGCCCGCGGACTTCAACAGGATCTGCGCCGCACCCGCCGTGATGACGCCGGGCAAGGTCCAGCCCGGTATGGGAAAGGGGCGTTCCTGCGCACCGGTCGCCAGCAGCAGCCGGCGCGCGTGCACGATGCGCGCCTCGCCCGCCACCGAATAGGCCACTTCAAAGCCCTTCTCGGGGTGCGGAGCGGTGTGCTCAGCCACGGCCCATACAGTCGCGCCCGGCACATAACGCGCACCCGACTGCTGGAACGGCGCCACCAGCGACGCACCGTGCCAATAGTCTTCACCCAGGATGCCGCGGTCGGTCACTGGCGTGGTGGTGATGGCGCGATAGATCTGCCCGCCCGGCGCCGCCTGTTCGTCCAGCAGCACCGTGTCCACGCCCAGCTTGGCCGCCAGAGTCGCCGCCGCCAATCCTGCCGGCCCGGCGCCCACCACCAGCAAATCGCATTGCGTCGTATCGATCATGCCTGCACCTTGCGCGCACCCAGTTGACGTTCGATTCTCATGCCTTCGCGCACGGCCGTCATGCAGCCCTGCTGGTTCTCCCGGCCGTCTATCGTGACCAGGCAGTCATAGCACACGCCCATCATGCAATAGGGTCCGCGCGGCACCTCGTTCACGGCGGTATCGCGACAGGCCGATACGCCGCCCGCAAAAAGCGCCGCCGCCACGCTGTCGCCTTGCCGGCATTGCAGTTCGGCACCATTGACCGTTACGCGCACCGGTGCGCCCTGCGTTTGGCGCTGCGCCTCATCAAGCCTCTTGAACATGGAACCTCCGGGTCGAGAAGGGCGCCATGTCGTCGGCCAGCGTGCCGGCAACAATCATGGGCGCCAGATTGAGCGCGTGCGCGGCCGCCAGCGTCACACCGCTATGACAGGTGGCAACGAAGGCACCCGGGCTTGTCTCGGATTGCTGGTAGATCGGGAAGCCGTCCTTGGACATCACGCGCAGCGCCGCCCAGCTACGCACCACGCGCACATCACGCAAGGCAGGCAACGTGCGCACCGCGCGGTCAGCCAGCGTACCCAGGATGGGCAAGCCCACCAGGTTATCCACATAGCCGGCCTCTTCCTGCGAATCACCGATCAGCCAGGTGCCTTCGTCGGTCTGACGCAAGGTGGATAGCGGCGTCTCCAGCATGCGGCGCGTGCGTTCCAGCACCACGATCTGGCCGCGCTGCGGGCGCACCGGAATATCCAGCCCCACTTGCGCACCCAGCTCCTTGTTCGACAGGCCGGAAGCCAGCACGACCTTGCGTGCGCGCACCGTGCCGGCAGGCGTCGTGATTTCAAACACGCCATCACGCAGCTTGACGCTCTGCGCGGGACGGCGCGGCAAGTAATCCACAACGCGCTGTGCAAAACTCATATGCAGCGCGCGCAGCAATTTCAACGGATTGGCGATGCCATCGACGGGGGTCCACGTCGCGCCCCGCACCTCGGGACCAATGCCCGGCACCAGGTCGGCGACTTCCGCGCGGTCCAGCAGTTTCCAGTCGTATTGCGCCATGCCGGGCTGTGCCAGCAAGGTCTGCATGAACTGGGCGCGGGCTTCCATCTCTTCATCGCTCAAGAGCGCATGCAGGCCGCCACGCTGCTCCAGATGCACGTCGACGCCGGTCTCGTCCAGCAATTGCGCAGCCAGTCTCGGCCACCCCGTCGCCGAGGTCATCGTCCACGTGCCGTAACGCGGCAAGCCCATGCCCTTGCTCTGCACCCACACCAGGCCGAAGTTCCCGCGCGAGGCCCGATAGGCCACGTCGCCTTCGTCCAGCACCGCCACATGATCCAGTTCGCGCCGCAAGCCATAGGCGATCGCTGAGCCCACCAGCCCGCCGCCGATCACCGCGGCGTCATAAATGCCGCGATGCACGGGCGCGCGGGGCGCCGGTTCTTTCTCGTCCGTCATTAGCGTCCCTTTCCAACAAACAGCTTCTCCAGGCCGACCACGCGGTCCAGGATGAATATGCCGATGATCGTCACGTAGATCAGCACGGCCGACACGGCAGTCACCAGCGGATCAATCGTGTCTTCGATATGCAGGAAGATACGCACCGGCAGGGTGGTCGTGGACGGCGAGGCAATGAAGATGGACATGGTCAGCTCATCGAAGCTGGTGATGAACGCGATCACCCAGCCGCTGACCACGCCCGGCAACAGCAACGGCAGCACCACGCGACGAAACGCCGTCCAGTTTGACGCGCCCAGCGATTGCGCGGCGCGCTCCAGCGCCGGATCAATGCCCGTGGCGGATGCCAGCACCAGTCGCAGCGCGTACGGCATCACCAAGATCACGTGCGCAACCACCAGGCCCACATAGGTGCCTGCCAAATCCACCGTGGTGAAGAACTTCAGGAAAGCCAGGCCCAGCACCACGTGCGGAATCATCAGGGGTGACAAGAAGAATGCCACCAGCGCTTCGCGGCCACGGAAGCGGTTGCGGGCCAGGGCCAGCGCGCTAGGCACCGCCAGCGCAATCGCCAGCGTCGCCGACAAGGTGCCCAGGCCCAGGCTGAACCAGAACGCCTCGACAAAGCGCGGGTTGTCCAGGATGGCGCGGAACCACCGCAACGACAGCCCCCCTGTCGGCAGCGAGATAAAACCCTCGGAGGTGAACGCCACCGCACACACCATGACGATGGGCGCCAGGATGAAAAGAATGAATAGCGTGTGAAACAGCAGGCCGATGGGACCATTGCGAAATGGCATCTCAGGCTCCCGACTGATTGAAGACGGCGCCGTACTTGCGCTCGATGATCCGGTTGGCCGACAGCAGCACGATAACGGTGGCCAGCAACAACACCACCGCCAGTGCCGCGCCCAGCGGCCAGTTCAACGTATTCAGGAATTCGTCGTAAGCGGCCGTGGCGACGTTCTTCAGCCGGCGCCCGCCGATGATGGCCGGCGTGGCGAACGAGCTGGCGGCCATGGCGAACACCATGATCGCGCCCGACAGGATGCCCGGCATGACCTGCGGCACGATCACCCGGCGGATCACCGTGAATTGCGTGGCGCCCAGCGACAGCGCCGCGGCTTCCGTCGACGGATTGATCCGCTGCAACGACGCCCAGACAGAGATCACCATGAACGGCACCAACACATGCGTCAGCGCAATGGCCACGCCCAGGTTGCTGTACATCAGGTCCACGGGCGTTGAGATCAACCCGATACCCATCAGCGCCTTGTTGATCAGGCCGGTGGAACCAAACAGCAACGCCCAACCCAAGGTCCGCACCACCACCGAAATCAAGAGCGGGCCCAATACCACCATCAGGAACAGGCCCTTCCATGGATTGGCCATGCGCGACAACACATAGGCCTCGGCCGTGCCCAGCACCAGGCAGGCCAGCGTCACCGCGGCTGCCACGCCGAAGGTTCGCGCGTAGATCTCGTAGTAGTAGCCGTCAGTCAGGATCTCGATGTAGTTCTTCCACGTGAAGGTGGCCTGCATGCCACCGTAGAACTGGAAGTCGAAGAAACTAATCAGGAACACGAGCGCCATCGGCACCACCAGGAAGGTGGCATACACCATCAAGGCCGGCGCGCTCAACACCCAGGGATTGGCGCGCGCGCTCATGACGGGCGGCCTTGCGGCGCGGCGTCGGACGCGACTTCGCACATGTCCTGCGCACGCCAACGCAGATGCACGGCCTGGCCTTCGGCCGGTACCGGCACGCCGTCGTTCTGGCGGATCACCATGACTTCGCCGACCGACGTCTCTACCTGGCACAGCCAATGATTGCCCTGGAAGACGCGCGTCTTCATGCGGCCGGGCAGGGCACAGGCGGCGGGTTCGGAAAACAGGATCTTCTCGGGACGCACGATCACGGCGCCCAGCGGCACGGGTGCATCGCCCATCGAAATATGGGCCTCGCCAATGCGGGCACGTGTTTCGTTGTCGTACTGCTCGGCCTGCGGCGTGAATACGTTCGCCTTGCCCAGGAAGCCCCCCACAAAATGGCTGGCGGGGCCTTCATACGCCTGGAACGGCTCGGCCACCTGTTCCACACGGCCCTGGTTCATCACCACGATGCGGTCGGACAGCGCCAAGGCTTCCGACTGATCGTGCGTCACCAGGATGGTGGTGGTGCCGACCGTGCGTTGGATGCTGCGCAGCTCCAGCTGCATTTCCTCGCGCAGCTTGGCATCCAGGTTGGACAGCGGCTCATCCAGCAACAGGACGCTGGGCCGGATGACCAGCGCGCGCGCCAGCGCCACGCGCTGCTGCTGCCCGCCCGACATGCGCGCGGGATGGCGATCCGCCAAATGCGACAGGCCCACCAGCTTCAGCGCATCGGCCACGCGGGCTTGCCGTTCCTCTTTCTTGACCCGCTGCATCTCCAGGCCAAAGGACACGTTTTCGGCCGCGGTCATGTGCGGAAACAGCGCATAGTTCTGGAACACCATGCCCAGCCCCCGCTTGTTGGCAGGCACCTTGCTGACGTCCGTGCCGTTAAGCACGATGCTGCCGCCCGTGGGCTCGACAAAGCCGGCGATCATTTGCAGGGTGGTCGTCTTGCCGCAGCCGGACGGCCCCAACAATGAAATGAATTCGCCCTGGTTCACGGACAGGCTCAAATCCTGCACCGCGGTCGTATCGCCGTAGCGCTTGCACAGGCCGTTCAACACTAGATAGGTCATGAAATCTCCCGTGGGTGGCGCCCCGCGCCACCCCGTTTTCCGGCTACCCGCAGTGCGTCAACGTTCGATTTCCCGCGTCCAGCGCTTGTTCCAATCGTCGCGGTTCTGGTTGACCGTGTCCCAGTCGATCACGATCAGGTCCGCCGCGCGCTTGCCAATCGGCAGCGGCACGCGCGGATCGTCCGCGACCTTGGCCTTCTTGTTGACCGGGCCGTAGCCGTACGCGGACGCCAGTTTTTCCTGCACCTCCGGCGTGACCAGGTACTGCACGAAGGCCTGCGCCATGGGATTGGCATTGGCCTTGGCCACCGGGCATACGGACGACAGCAAGGCGTAGGCGCCTTCCTGCGGATAGACGAATCCCACCGGGAAGCCCGTGTCGGCGAACGCCTTGGCGCGCCCGCTGCCCCAGACCGAGATCACGGCCTGGCCGCTGGAGAACAGTTCGGTCATCTTCCCCGGTGACGGTTCATAGACCAGCACGTTCGGGCCGACCTCGTTCTTGAAGGTGGTGAAACCCGCATCGATCTTTTTCTCGCCGCCGCCGCCTTCGCGGGCGTACTCCACCAATGCGTGCAGCCCATAGGTGTTGTTCAGCGGCGGAACCACCAGCTGCTTCTTGTACTTGGGGTCCTTCAGATCCTTCCACGACGTGGGCGCGGCCCATTTCTTCTCGTCGAAGATCTTCTTGTTGTACATGATGCCCGTTGCCACGATGCCGATGGCCACGGCGCGGTCATCCTTGTAGCGCGCGGTGGAGTAGATATCGTCGGCGGGAAGGCCCGTGATCGGTGCGCAAAAGCCCAGCGCAATCGCCTGATACATGGGGCCGTCGTCAATGATGGCGACGTCGATCTGCTGATTGCTTTTCTGCGCCTGCAATCGTGCCACCGTGTTGGTGGAATTGCCCGCCACGTAATCCAGCTCGACGCCGTGCTGCTTGGCGAAGGGCGGGAAGATGTCCTTGCGCATGATGTCTTCAAACGAGCCGCCGTAGCCGGCGACCACCAGTTTCTGCGCTGCCGCATTGGCACTGAATCCAGCCGCCACCGTTGCTGCCACAAGCACTGCGAGTACCTTGCCCATGAAATCCCCCGTACAATTTGTCCGTACATGAATGTCCGGACAAATAATGAATCCCGCATGACTGCCTTGTCAATCGGTTATTGTCCGTACAAACCCCATATAACAATGCAAGGAGCCTCCCCATGACCCGATCCTCCGAGCGCGCGGCCGGCCCCGGCGGAGCACGGCAAGCGCGCGGCAAGCCTGAGTCTTCCGTGCCATCCGGCGAAACAAGCGGCCCCCGTTACAAGAGTATTTTTCAAACGCTTTCCCAGGACATCAGCTCTGGCCGCTATCCCGTCATGACGCTGTTGCCCACCGAGCATGAGCTTTGCGACCAGTTCAATGCCAGCCGCCACACCATCCGTGAAGCCATCCGGATGCTGACCGTGGCCGGCATGGTGTCGCGCCGTCCTGGCGTGGGCACGCGCGTGGAAACGGCACGCGCGGGCACTCGCTTCACGCAGCGCATCTCGCAATTCCCCGACCTGCTGCAATACGCCCGCAATGCGGCGTTGCTGGTCCAGGACGTGCGCACCATCAAGCTCACCAAGCGCCTGGCCGAAACACTGGGCTGCGAAGCCGGGCTGTCTTGGCGTCACATCAACTCGATCAAGACGCTGGATGACCAGGACACCGCCGCCGCCTGCACGCTGATCTACATGGACCCCGCGCATTCGGACGTCAGCGTCGAACTCAAGTCGCGCATCTCGCTGCTGCGCTTGATCGAAAGCCACTTTGGCGACCGCATCACCGAGGTCAACCAGGAGTTCTCGGCTACCCCCATCAATGCGACGATGGCCAAGCAACTCCAGGTTGAACCCAAGACGGCGGGCTTTGTCATCACGCGCCGCTACTACGGCGACGGCGGCGTGCTGCTGCTGGCCACCATCACCACCTTCCCGCACGACAAGATGAAGTACTCGATGACGCTCAACGTGCAATGACGGCGCGTTCGCCGTAAGCGGCGCGCGCCGCTTGCGCGCTGATCTTGCCGTCGGCAAGATCCCGCTCGATACGCGCCTGCTGCCGCTCGGCAGGTGCGCCGTAGCCGCCTCCGCCTGGCGTTTCAATGCGCACGCTGTCGCCCGGCGCCAACGCGATGTTGGCCGTCTTCGAGAACAGTTCTTCTGCCTGCGGCGTGCCGAAATTGCGGATCAGCCGCGCACGGCGCCCATCACCGCCACCGTCCACGCCCGACGCCACGCCCACCGTATGGCTGTCCGAGCGCGCAGAGAACACGATGCCGGGGCCGACCGCGCGAATCTGCTTGGCGATCGCCAAGCCGCCGCGCGTGCGGCCGACGCCACCCGAGTCCTGGATCATCGCGTATTCGTCCATCAGCAATGGATACTCGTTCTCCAGGGCCTCAACCGGTAGATTCGACGTGTTCGTCATATGGACATGCACCGCGTCCATGCCATCGGCATCAAAGCGCGCGCCCGCGCCGCCGCCCAGTGTTTCGAGATACACGAAGTGGCCGGCGCGTTCGCGCCAACGCCCAGAGAACACGATGGCCGGGCAGCAATCATTGCTGGACGCCATGGTCTTCTCTGGCGGCAACAAGCCGCGGAACGCGCCGAAGATCGCGCCTGCCACCTTCTGCGCGGTAATGGAGCGCGCGCCCACGGCAGCCGGGTGTTCAGGGTTGGTGATGGTCCCCACGGGCGCCGATAGCGTGATGGGGTCGAAGAGGCCCGCGTTGGGTGTCAGGTCCGGATCCAACATCGCTTTCACGGCGTAATAGACGCATGCCCGCAAAGCGTTGAACGGCAGGTTCATGGCACCGCGTGCCTGCTTGCCAGACCCGTCAAAATCAAAATGCAGGTTGTCGTGGCTGACAGTCAGGGTCACTTGAATCGGCACCGGGTCGCCGCCCATGCCATCGTCATCCAGGTCACTGCGGAAGGTGTAGCTGCCTTGCCGCAGTTCCGCGATGCGGTTCAACAGGCGCCGCCGCGTGTAGGCGATCACGTCGTCCACGGAGCGCAGCACGGCGTCCAGCCCCATCTGCCGGATCAGGCCTTGCACCGCAGCCGCGCCACGACGGTTGGTGGCCATCTGCACGCGCAAGTCCAGCACCCGTTCCTCCGGGTCGCGCGTATTGGCGCAGATCAGGCGCAACATGTCTTCATCCGTTTCGCCATGGCGCGCGATGCGGCACGCGGGAATGCGTATGCCTTCCTCGAAAATGGATTTCAAGCCGCCCGCGATCGACCCGGGCACCGCGCCGCCCACATCGGAATGGTGCGCAATGTTGGCCGCGAAGAAACGCAACACGCCGTCCCAGAAGACGGGCGTCACGATGTTGATGTCGGGCAGGTGACTGCCGTCCGCCAGGTAGGGATCATTGCAGATGAACACGTCCCCATCGCGGATGTCGTCCCGCTTGTAGGTGCGCAGAATGGCCCCCATCGCGCCATCCAGGGACCCCAGATGCAGCGGGATCTGCGTGCCTTGCGCCACCAGCCGGCCCGCTGCGTCGAACAGGGCCACCGAGCAGTCCTTGCGTTCTTTGATGTTGGTCGAGAACGATGCGCGCACCAGCGTGTTGTTCATGTCCTCGGTGATGGACAGCAGGCGGTTGCAGAACACCTCCATGCCGATGGGATCGGCCAGCACCGCGCCGGCTTCGGGATTGTTGGGCTTAGTCATTCAAGCCTCCTTGCAAACGGATGATCAGGTTGCCGTACTCGTCCACGCTAGCGTGCTGGCCCACGCCCACGACGGTGGTCGAACTCATTTCCTCAAGCAGGGCGGGGCCGGTGAAACGCGCACCGGTCGGTACGCGGTCGCGGTCGTAGACAGGCGTTTCCAGCCAGCCATGCACGGCCCCGAAATAGGCGTTGCGCTGCCCCAGCCGCGCGTCTTCCAGCACGCCCCCTATATGGCGTGGCGCAAGCGGCGCTTTCACCACCTGGCCCACGGCCTGCATGCGGCAATTGATGATCTGCACCTTGCGGTCGTCCACCGTGTAGCCATATTCGCGTTCATGCGCCGCTGCGAAGCGGCGCGCGAACTCGGCGTATCCGCCCGCGCCTCCATCGTCCAGGCTCACCTGGACCTCAAAGTTCTGGCCTTCGTAGCGGGCGTCGATGGCGCTGTGGCAAACCCGCAGCGCCGGGTCCACGCGCTCTTGCGTCAACCAGCTTTCGGCCTGATCGCGCAACCCGTCGAAGATGGCCGAGATCGCAGGCCACGTCTCTTCCGCAGCCAGCGAGATTTCGCTTTGCACGAAGTCAAACGAGATGTCGCTGAGCAGAATGCCGCGCGCGCACATGGTGCCCGGCTCCTGTGGCACGATCACCACCGGAATGCCGCATTCCTCGGCGACTTCCACCGCGTGCAGCGGCCCCGCACCGCCGTAGGCGTAGAGCGCGAAGCAAGACAGGTCGTAGCCCCGTTCGGTGGACACCGCGCGGATGGCGCGGCTCATGTTGGCGGCAGCGATGCGCAGAATGCCTTCGGCGGCGGCTTCCAGCCCCAGGCCCAACGGCTGCGCCACGCTTTCTTCGATGACCCGCCGCGCCGCCTGCGCGTGGACTGGCATGCGGCCATTCAGCAACGCCACCGGGTTCAAGCGCTGCAACGTAATCTCGGCGTCGGTGATCGTGGGCTCCTGGCCGCCACGGCCGTAACCCACCGGCCCCGGCACCGCGCCCGCGCTGTGCGGGCCGACCTTCAGCGCGCCCGCATCATCCAGCCAGGCGATGCTGCCGCCTCCCGCGCCGATCACATGGATGTCGACCATTGGCGTCTTGACGGGATAGCCCGCGACGTGACGATGCGAGGTGAACAGCGGACGGCCATCGCAAACCAGCGACACGTCCGTGCTGGTGCCTCCCACATCAAACGTCACAAGGTTCAGGCTGCCAATGGCGCGCCCCACCGCCGCCGCGCCGACCACACCCGCCGCCGGCCCGGACAGGCACGTCCGCACCGGGTACTGGCGCACGGTGGCAATGGACATCAGGCCGCCGTTGGAATGGATGGTGTGCGGTTCATGCCCGATGTCCAGTTCGCGCACCCGCTGCAAAAAGCGTTCCAGATAGCGCGCCATCTTCGGTCCCACCGCCGCGTTCAACACCGTGGTGGACAAGCGTTCATACTCGCGGAATTCGGGCAACACGTCGGATGACTGGCTGATGTAGACGCCCGGCATGGCCTCGGCGACGATCCGCGCGGCGCGGCGCTCGTGCTCCGGGTTGCGATAGGCGTGCAGAAAGCAGATCGTCACGGCCTCGATGCCCGCCTCGGCGAACTGACGCGCGGCGGCCAGCACCTGCGCCTCGTCCAGCGGCGTCAACACATCGCCCGTCGCATTGACGCGCTCGTCGACTTCCACGCGAAACTCTCGCGGCACGGCCACCGGCGGCTTGCCTACGGCGTAGTCGTACAGATGGGGACGGGTCTGGCGTCCGATCTCCAGCACATCGCGAAAGCCGCGCGTGGTGATCAAACCGACGCGCGCGCCCTTGCGTTCAATGATGAGGTTGGTGGCCACCGTGGTGCCATGGCCCACATGCGACACCTGCGAAGGCGTCACGCCGTGATCCCCAAGCATCTGGCCGATGCCCGTGGCGATGGCCTCGGAAGGATCGTGCGGCGTGGAGGGCACCTTGTGAAAGTGCACCACGCCCGCGTCCTCATCGATCATCGTGAAATCGGTGAACGTGCCTCCGACGTCTATCCCTATGCGATACATATCGTTCGTTCCAAAAAAGTCTTGCCAGGCCGTCCGCGCGAACCTTGCGGCAACAGAAATCCCTTGCGCCGCGCGTGCCGGCGAGTCTGATGCCGCACGGAACGAGTCTTCCGCCGGCGCGCGTGGCGAAAGGGGGTCAGTCCAGATGAATGTCGGCTTGCTTCACCACCTGGCACCATTTGCTGATTTCATCCTTGATCATCGTCCCGAACGCCGGCCCCGCCACATCCGACACCTGCGCGCCTTGCTGCTCCAGATACGTCTTCATGGAGGGCGTGTGCAAGGTCTGCACCAGACCATCGGTCAGCTTTTGCCGCAGGGGTTCCGGCATGTTGGCGGGCGCCAGCATGCCGAACCAGACCATGGCCTCATAGCCCGGGTAGCCGGACTCCGCGACCGTGGGCACGTTGGGCAACATGGGCGAACGCTGCGGCGACGTCACCGCCAGCGCCTTGATCTTGCCGTCCTTGATATAGGGGTAGGACGTCATCACGACGTCCATCATCATGTTGATCTGGCCGCCCACCAGGTCGATCAGCGCCGGACCCGAGCCGCGATAAGGCACATGCACCATGGATACGCCAGCGGTCGTCTTGAAGAGCTCGGCCGCCAGATGGTTGGACGTGCCCTGGCCATTGGAAGCAAATGAGTACTTCTCAGGCTCCTTCTTCAGCAGCGCGACGAACTCCTGCAACGTATTGGCAGGCACCGACTGGTTCACCGACATCACGTTGGGAATCGTCGCCACCACCGTCAGCGGCGTGAAGTCCTTGACGGCGTCATAGGGCAGTTTTGAATACACGCAGGGCGCGCTGCCATGCGTGCTGACCGAGCCCATCAGGATGGTGTAGCCGTCGGCCGGCTGGCGGGCCACGTATTCGGTGCCTACCGTGCCTCCCGCGCCCGGGCGGTTTTCAACAATGACGTTGGCGGACAGGCGCTGGCCCAGACCTTCCGCGATCTTGCGAGCGATCAGGTCCGTTGACCCGCCTGCGGCAAACGGCACCACAATGCGAATCACCTTATCCGGCCAGGCGGCGCCAGCGGTTCCGGCGGCGGCAAATAACGCGACCCCGGCGGCAATGCGACAGCAACTGCGTATCAGCCCTTGGTTCATGGCTTGGTTTCCCCTTGTTGATAGAACTTCCTTGTGGCTGGATCATGCGTGTCCAACCTTGGTTCGCTGCAACAACAGGGTCATCCTAGGCTTCTGGCTTCAATGACAGCAGCCCTACAGGTTTATATTTGTATAAATGCCATTTATAGGTTGGCGGCCGTGAAGAATCCGGATCTGAATCTGCTTCTGCATTTCGACGCTTTGATGGCCTGCCGCAATGTGTCGCGGGCAGCGGAAGCGATGAATATCAGCCAGCCTGCGATGAGCGCGGCGATGAACCGGCTGCGTCAGCTGTTCGGTGATCCGTTGCTGGTGCGCGAGGGCGGCGCCTGGCAGCCGACGTTGCGGGCGATGGAGCTGCATCAGAATTTCAAGCCGCTGCTGGAAAGCTGGCATCGCGCCACGCGCACCCGCGAGGCCTTCGACCCGGCGCATTCATCGCGCACGCTGTCGTTCTACGCCACCGACTATGTGCAGTTCACGCTGCTGCCAAAGCTGATACCGCGGCTGGCCGTGGATGCGCCGCATTTTCAGTTGCAGATCGTGCCCGCTCGTCCTCAGCATGGCTTGAGCATGCTGGACACGAATCACGTGGAATTGATTGCAGGCTACTTCCCGGATCCAGCGCCGGATCTGCGCACGCGCTTCCTGTATCAAGAACCCGCCGTCTGCATCGTGCGCGAAGGCCACCCCTGTCTGCGCAAGCGCTGGAACCTGGATGCCTATCTGCGTTATGGCCACCTGGATCTGGCCGCGCACACGCGCTATTTCAGCACCGCGATCGACCGCATCCTGATGGGGCACAATCGCAGCCGCAAGATCGTGGCCACCTTGTCCAGCTATCTGGTGTGCCCGTTCATCGTGGAGGGCTCGGACCTGATCGCGACCATGCCGGTCAGCATCGCGAAGGCCATGGCGGGCAGCGCGCGCATCGTGACGCTGAAGGTGCCGCTGACCCTGCCGCCCATTGCCGTATCGCTGTACTGGCATGAACGCTATCAGGATGACCCCGCGCACGCCTGGCTGCGGCAATACCTGGCCGGCGTGCTGGGGTAGGCGAGGGCCAGCCCGCCTATTTCAGGGGCAGGCAGATGCGGGTCTGCAATTGCGCGGGCGGCGTCGTGCGGGGGTCATTCACGTATTGCTCGAACATGGGGAAGTCGGCCGGCACCATGCCGCTGGCGGGCAACCATTCCGAGAACATCCATTGGTAAGGCTTGGACATCTCGTTGTAGGGGCCGGTGTAGGTCAGGATGGCGCATCGGCCGGCGGGGATGTCGAAGCGCTCCAGTTCGCCGCCCAACGCCGCATCAGGCGCAACCGGCATGCCGGCAAGCGAACGCAGCTGGCTTTCCGGCACTTGCTCCGGATCATCGAAGTACACGCCAAAGCCGATGGTCTCGGGGCTGGCGAGCCCCTGGCCGGTGGCCAGCATGAAGGCTCGGGTGAAAGCGGATCCGATCTCCTGATAGCTGCCGCGATGCGCAAGCGCGGCCAGCGTGACGCCGGGGAAGTGTTCGATGGCGATGGGGTACATGGCAAGCTCCTTGGGGTCTGGGGGTTGGGAGCGCGCTGCCCGGTACCGGCCCGGCGGAATGCCGAAGACGGCGCCAAACGCCCGGTTGAACGCCGCGTCGGATTCGTAGCCGGCACGTTGCGCAACGTCCCTCAAGGGCGCCTGCGATCCTGCCAACGCCACAGCCGCGCGATGCATGCGGATGCGCTGGACCGTGGCGTTGACCGTTTCCCCCATCATCGCGCGGTAGACGCGGTGGAAATGGTAGGGGGACAGGCACGCCAGGTCCGCCAACTGATGCAGATCGGGGTCGGCGTCAGGATATGCAGCCAGCCAGCGCAGGACGGGGTCCAGGCGTTGAATGTAGAGGGATTTTGTTTCGGGCTTCATGCTTGCTCCTTGGAGGGCAATGTAGCTTTCTCGGATTTGCAGATTTTGCGGTTTTTCTGGCTGGGTTGTTTGGTTTTTCTTGACGCACGGCATCGCGGCGGCCAGGGGGGTGCGAACACGTATCCCCGTAGGATGGGTGAAGCGCGCACGGCTCTATTTGTTTCGACACGGCCGAACGCGCGCAACCCATCATCTCCGCAAGATCAATACCCCCGCAACGGATCGTAGATATTCGGCAAGGCCTCGCCGCGCTCGTTCGCCTCGATCAACAACGACGTATGCCGGGCACGTTCCCGGCGATCCGGAATCGCGGCGCAATGTGGCGTGATGATGATGCCGGGATGCGACCAAAGTGGAGACTCCGGCGGCAACGGCTCTTTTTCAAATACATCCAGCACGGCCTGGTGCAGATGGCCGCTGTCCAGCGCATCCAGCACATCTTGCGTGACCATGTGCGAGCCCCGGCCGGCGTTGATCAGGCAGGCGCCCTTGGGCAATTGCGACAAGGTGGCGGTGTTGAGAATTCCGCGAGTGGCGTCTGTTGCGGGCAGCAGACAGACGAGCAGGTCGGTGTTGGACAGGAACTCACCGAACTGCTCGGCGCCGGCATAGGACGGCATGCCGTCCAACGTGCTGGCGCCGCGTGACCAGCCGCTGACGGGAAAGCCAACGCGCGACAGCAACTGGGCCGAGGCCACGCCCAGATGCCCCAGGCCCATGATGCCAACGCGCATGTCGGCGGCCACGCGCAGGGAGTCGAAGATCTCCCAATGGCCACGCGCCTGGTTATCCACAACCCGCTTGATGTCGCGGGTCAGCATCAGCGCGGAGGTCAGCACGAATTCGGCCATTTCGGTCTGCGTGCGGGCCGTGACCATGCGGGCGATGGACAGGTGGCGCGGCAACTGCGGGTCGGCCAGGATGTGGTCGACCCCGGCGCCCGCGCTGATGATGAGTTTCAGGTTGGGGAAGGTGGCCAGCCGGCCGGCATCGGGCGCCCAGACCAGAGCGTAATCCACGGTGGCCGGGTCGATCTCTTCATGCCAGCCCACCACATCCAGCTCGGGTGCGAACGCGCGGAACTGCGCGCGCCACGCCTCGATCGCCGACGGGCCGCCGGAATTGATGATGAGCCGCATGCTGGTTCTTCCCTGTGTGCGGGCGGATACGCCCAAGTTGTGTCATACGGTGCGCGCCCGCAGCTTATCCACAGGCGCGCACCACACGATCTTATCAACGTTCGACGGTGCGGTTCCAGCGCGCATTGAATGCAGGGCGCGCCGTGTTGATCTGATCCCAGTCCAGGATCTTGGCGTTCTGCATGTAACCCTGGAAGCGCGTCAGCGCTTCCGTGTTGTCGGCCGCCGCCTGCACCTTTTTGTTGGACGGGAAATGGCCCCCCATTTCCAGCGCCTTGGCCTGCGCGCTGGCCGACAACAGGTACAGCGCCAGCTTCTGCGACAGTTCCGGTTCGCTGTTCTTGGCGATGACGCATTCGCCCACCATCAAGATCACCGACCCTTCCTTGGGTTGTGCGTATTCCACTGGAATGTCACGCTTCTTCAGGCGGGCAATCGCGGTAGGTGTCAGCGGGAAGATGGCGGCTTCGTTGGACTGGATCATTTCGGCCAGCTTGGCCGAGTTGGGGATGTACTCCAGCACGTTGGGGCCAATGGTCGTGGGCCACTTCTTGAAGCCCGGCTCGTAGTTCTGATCGTCACCGCCCTGGATGCGGTTGAACATCAGGAAGCCGTGCAGACCGAAGGTGCTGCCGGACGCGGACTGGAACACGACGTGGCCCTTGTACTTCGGATCCGCCAGGTCCATCCACGACGTCGGCGGCGCCCAGCCCTTGTCGGCGAACATCTTGGTGTTGTAGCCCAGGCCCGTCATGCCGATGTCGATGCCGGCTGCCATGCGGTCTTTCATCACGGCGGTGGGGTATAGCTCTTTCAGCACGGGATCGTCGTTCAGCTGTTCGCACAAGCCCATCGAAATCGCACGCGCCATGATGCCGTCGTCCAGGAACATGACGTGCATCTGCGGCTTGTCCTTGTACGCTTGCGCCTTGGCCAGCACATCGGTCGAGGTGCCTGGCACCACGACGATCTTCACGTTGTTGGCTTTTTCAAAATCGGGGAACACGTACTGCGTGAACGCGCGCTCCATGTCGCCGCCGTTCATGCCGACGTACAAGGTCTTCTGCTGCGCCATGGCGCCCGTGGACAGCAACGTCATCATCGCCGCGCCCAGCAGCCACTTCCCCTTGCTCAGGCGCGATGCGCCCTGTTTCTTATCCATCATGGTGACTCCAGCGTTTGCTCACGAACACTCTCAGGCAGAGCCACGGCGCCGTGAGCGGCGGCCGTGTACCGTTCAATGCGAAAGGCATCGATAGGAATGGGGGATTGGCCGTTGACGACCAGTTCGGACAGCACCTCGCCCACGGCGGGGCCGATCTGAAAGCCCGCGCCAGACAAGCCAAAGGCATGGAATAGGCCTGGCACCGTGCTGCTGGGCCCCAGCACGGGGTTGTGGTCGGGCATATTGCCTTCCACGCCCGTCCAGAAGCGAATGACCTGCGCCCCGCGCAGCACGGGCAATAACGTGGTGGCGTTGGCCATCAGCGCGCTCAGGTTGGCACGACCCGGCCGCGCGAAATCCGGGTCGGTCGACACACCGCGTCCGCCGCCGATCACGCAGTTGCCACGCGATACCTGGCGGGCATAAATGCCGCCGCCTTGAATGCCCAGGCTGACCGTCATGAACACGGGTAGCGGTTCGGTCACCATCATCAAGGGATGAATCGACGTCTCGGGCACGGCTTCGCCAAAACCTTCCGCGAACCGCCCCGCCCACGCGCCTGCGCAATTAAGCAGGTAACGCGACCGTACTTCCAGCCCGTTGTCCGCGCGCAGGACGAAGCGCGAGCCGTCGTATTCGGCGGACGTCACGCGCACGCCTTCGCGCACGTCGGCACCCAGCGCGCTGGCGGCGCGCCCAAAGGCGGGCGACACCAGCCGTGGATTGGCGTGGCCGTCTTCGGGGCAGAACGAAGCGCCGGCCACATCCTGGCCCAGCCAACCGAAGCGCTTGGCCAGCGTACGGCGGTCCAGCATGTCCAGATGCATGCCGAAGCCGCGCGTGCGTTCGCGATACGCCTCAAGCAGCGCCATGTCCGCCTCGGATGCCGCCAGCTTCAAGTGGCCCGAGCGCACGTATTCACCGTCGATGCCGATCAATTCCGGCAACCGCCCCCACAATTCATGCGCCCGCCGCGCCAGGGGCATCTGCTCCAGCCCACGGCCCTGGCGGCGCACGCCGCCATAGTTCACGCCGCTGGCACGGGCGCCGCACAGCGCGGCCTCCAACACCACCACCGGCACGCCCTGGCGTCGCAGAAACAAGGCTGCGCTGCCGCCGACGATACCGCCCCCGATGATGGCGACCTCGGTGTCGATGCGCTGCGTCATGCCGATTCCTTTTCCCGCCGATCCAGGCACACGACACGCACGGGCACCGGCTTGACCGGAGGCTGGTTGCGCAAGCGTCCGACTTCCGCTGGCGACCGGCCACACGCATGCGCGAGCACTTCGGCCGTGGCCGCGCCACACATGCGGCCCTGGCAGCGTCCCATGCCTACGCGGGTCAGCGCCTTCAGGCGGTTCATCTCTTGCGCCGCCGTCTCCCTGACCGCCTGGCGCACCGTGCCTGCCGTGACTTCCTCGCAACGGCAGATGACGGTGTCGTCATCGATGCTGGTTGCCCAATCCTCCGGAAACGGGAAGGCGCGCTCCAGCGTGGCGCGCACGCGGCCGTTGGCGGCCAGGCGCGTTTCCAGCAGGCGGGCACGCGCCGCATCGTGGGGATGCTGCGCATCTTCCAGCAAGGCCAGGGCGGCGCGTTCCCCCGCCAGTTCGGCCGCATCCGCGCCACCAATCGCGGCGCCGTCGCCCGCCACGTAGACGCCCAGCACGCTACTGCGCCCGGCGGCATCGCGTCGAGGCGTCCAATTACGGTCGCGGACATTGAATTCAAATTCGCAGCCGACAAGACTGGCCAGCTGGGTTTCCGACCGCAAGGCCAGCCCATAGCCCAACGCATCGCAATCGATGGTGTGCGTGCGCCGGCCCTGGCGGAAGGTCAACCCCGTCACGCGGTCCTTGCCCTGCACGGCCACGGGCCGCACACCGCTGTGCAACGGCACGCCATGCGCACGCAGCCAGGCCATGTAGTACAGGCCCTTGGCCAGCAAGCCGGGCGCGCGCAACATGCCCGGCAGCGCCGCCAACCGATCCGCCACGCGCGATGTGTCCAACACCGCCGCAACGTCCGCGCCGGCCTTGGCATACTGATAGGCCACCAGATACAGCAGTGGGCCGGTGCCCATGAAGGCCACGCGCGAACCGATCGCGCAGCCCTGGTACTTCAACGCCACCTGCGATCCGCCCAGCGTGTAGACGCCAGGCGTCAGCCAGCCAGGAAAGGGCAGGACGCGATCCGTCGCCCCCGTGGCCAGAATCAGATGCGTATATGGCACGGTCGTGCTGATGCCATCCTGAAGCACGTCCAGCGCCTTGCCCTCGGCGTTCCACACCAGGCTGCCTGGGCGGTAATCCACCTGTGGCAGCAAGGCGTCCATGGAACGGTGCACGGCGTCGGCCTTCCGATGCTCGGTGCCGTACAGCGTCGACTTCGAGCGTTGAAATCCCGGTGGCGGCTGGCGGTAGATTTGGCCACCCGGGCGTTGCGCCTCGTCCAGGATCACCGGCCGCAATCCTTGCGCGGCCAGCGCCTGGGCCGCGCGCACGCCGGCGGGCCCAGCGCCGACAATGACAGGCAGCACCATGCTCATGCGGCGTCATCCTCCGGCCAGGCCACGGCCGCCAGCGTGCCCGGCACGGTCACGGGAACAAGCGGCGTGCTTTGCAAGCACATGCCGGATTCGATGAATGTCGAACAAGCGCGCACGCGAGAACCGTCCTCCAGCTGCATCCAGCAGTCCTGGCAGGCACCCATCATGCAGAAGCCCGCGCGCGGGCCGCCGCCAAATTCAGAATGGCGCAGGCGGTCGGCCTGCGTCAGCACGGCCGTCAGCACAGTGTCGCCGGCCAGCGCCGTACAGGCTTGCCCGTCCAGCGTGAACGGCACCTCGGGACGGCCCTTTTCGGCCAGGCGTTTCAGTATTGCCATGATGCCGGCGCCTCTCTCTTCGCCTTTGGCAGTGCGTTCATTTCTGGCCTACCAGCACGCGGTCCAGGCCATACACGCGATCCAGCAGCAGCATGGTGACGGCGGTCAAGCCAATGACCAGCGCGGAAACGGCCGCCATCATCGGGTCGATGGATTCGGTGGCGTACATGTACATGCGCACGGGCAACGTGATGGTCGACGGCGCGGTGATGAACACCGACATCGTCAGCTCATCGAAACTGTTGATGAAGGCCAGCAGCCATCCGCCCGACACACCCGGAATGATCAACGGCAGCGTTACCTGGAAGAACACCGTGGCACGGCTGGCTCCCAGCGACAGGGCAGCGTGCTCGATGGAGCGGTCAAAGCCGACCAGCGCGCCGATCACCAGCCGCATCACGTAAGGCGTGATGACGACGACGTGCGCGGCGACCAGCCACGAAAAGCTGCCCGCCATGCCCATCAATGCGAAGAAGCGCAGCAGCGCCACCCCCAGCACCAGATGCGGGATCATCAGCGGCGACAGGAACAAACCGTTCAGCACGTCGCGCCCCGGAAAGCGGTAGCGCGTGATGGCGATCGCCGCCGGCACCGCCAGGCACACGGCGATGGTGGCCGACAGAAAGGCCAGCCACAGACTGTTCTGGAACGCCTGCATGAAGTTGGGATGATCGAACACCGCCTGGAACCAGCGCAGCGAAAAGCGCGTGGTCGGCACGGTAAGCGTCGTGTCCGGGGTGAACGCCACCAGGCACACGATGACCAGCGGCGCCAGCACGAACGCCACCACCAGAAAGTTGAACGCCAGCGCGAGGGGACCGTTTTTCTGCATATCGATTCCTTTGCGGCTCAGCCCAGGCTGCGGCGGTAAGAACGTTCCACGACGCGGTTGTACGCCATCATGATGATCACGTTGACCACCAGCAGCACGATCGCGATGGCGGCGCCCAGCGGCCAGTTCAGCTCGGTCAGGAACTCGTCATACACCACGGTCGCCACCATCTTCAAGCGGCGCCCGCCCAACAGCGCGGGAATGGCGAAGGAACTGGCCGACAGGCCGAACACGATCAAGCTGCCCGAAAGAATGCCCGGCATCGCCTGCGGCAACACAATGCGGGTCAGCGTCTGAAAGCGCGATGCGTTCAATGACAGCGCGGCGTGCTCAACGGTAGGGTCCAGCTTTTGCAGGGACGTCCAGACCGGGATCACCATGAACGGCAGCATCACATGGACCAGGCCAATGATGACGGCGGTGGGCGTGTACAGCAGCGGCCCCAACCCCAAGGCCGCGGCGGCTCGGCCGATGGCGCCACCGGGGCCCAGCAGCATGCTCCAGCCGAAGGCGCGCACGACAAGCGAGATCAAGAGCGGCGACAACACCACCAACAAAAAGATCGAGCGCCACGGCTTGCCCATGCGAGACAGGATGTAGGCCTCGGGTGCGCCGATCAGCACGCAGATCAGCGTGGTGACACCGGCAATCCAGAACGTGCGCCAGAAGATCTCCAGGAAATAGCCATCCGTGACCACCGCCAGATAATGCTCATAGGTATGGCCAGGCAGAATCCCCGCGCCGTAGTCGAACGGACGAAACGACAGCACAAAAGTCAGTGCCAGCGGCGTCAACACCAGCGTCAGGAAGACGATGGCCAGCGGCAGCGAACCCAGGATGGCCAGCAGGCCATCATTGCGTGGCTTGGGACCGACGGCATTGCCCGATTGCGTCAGCGTTGCCATGTCAGGCCTCTTCCTGCACCGGGGCCCGCAGCACGCGCAACACGCCCTCGGCCCAGTCCAGGCCGATCGCCTCGCCATCGTCATGCGGGCGGCGGCCGTCGTTCGGTGTCAGCACGGTCAGTGCGCCCACCGGGGAATCCAGGTCGTACATCCATTGGCTGCCCAGGAAATAGCGCGTGCTGACCACACAGGACAACTTGCCCTGGCCCGCAGGCACCGGCACCAGCTTTTCGGGGCGCAGCGACAGCTGCACGCTGTCGCCGTGACGCAGGCCTTCGCCGTCGACCATGACGCGCAGCGCGCCGGTTTCAATTTCGGCTTGCGCGCCGCAGCGCGTGACACGGCCCGGCAGCAAGTTGGTCTTGCCCACGAAGCGCGAGATGAATTCGCTTTGCGGGTGTTCGTACATGCGGAATGGCGCATCGACTTGCGTGGCGCGGCCGTCCTGCATGACCACGACGCGGTCGCTGATGGACAAGGCTTCCGCCTGGTCATGGGTAACCATCACCGTCGTCGTGCCGATCTTCTTCTGAATGCTGCGCAATTCAAACTGCATGTCTTCGCGCAGCTTGGCATCCAGGTTGGACAAGGGTTCGTCCAGTAGCAGCACGGGCGGACGGATGACCAGCGCACGCGCCAGCGCCACACGTTGCCGCTGGCCCCCGGACAGCTCGCGCGGATAGCGATCGGCGTGCTTGTCCAGCTTTACCAGCGCCAACGCTTCGCGCACCCGTTCCTGGCGTTCCGCGCGGTCCACCTTGCGCATCTTCAGGCCGAAGGCCACGTTGTCCGTCACGGTCAGGTGCGGAAACAGCGCATAGCTCTGGAACACGATTCCCAAGCCGCGCGTGTTCGGCTTGGCATGCGTGATGTCACGTCCGTCCAGTGTGATGGAACCCCGAGTCACGTCGGCAAAACCCGCAATCATCTGCAAGGTGGTGGTCTTGCCGCAACCGGACGGGCCCAGCAGCGAGACGAACTCGCCCTGTTCGACCGCCAAGGTCAGATCGGACACGACGCGCAGGTCGCCGTAGTTCTTGGAGACGTTGTCCAGCCGCAGAAATGACATATTCCAAACCCCGTAGCCCGTGGCAGGCCTTGTGCCACCCGACGGCCGGTTTCCCGGGGCGCTGGCGACTTATTTGATGGGGCAGTCTAGGTTTGGCCAAAACCTGGGGTCAATTAGGGTTTTCCGAAGAATCGAATTTTTTAGTTATTAATTCCATTCAGCTGAATTTACTGATAAAAATATGGTCAGTAATTTTGATTATCGGAACCAGAGAATGAAGAAATCAGAAGCAACCGAGGATTCCAGCGGCCAGGGCGTGTTGCAACGGGCCTTTGCCGTGCTGCGCGTGCTGGCGGATGCCAAGGGCGAAAAACTGCGCCTGACCGATATCGCCGCCCGCACGGGCCAGGCGCAGGCCACGGTGCACCGGGTGCTGCAAGGGCTGATGCAAGAGGGCGTGGTGGAGCAGCCGGCGCAAAGCAAGGGCTACCAGCTAAGCGTGGCGTTCTTCTCGTTGGCGGCAGCGGCCGGCACCCACCAGTCCAGCCTGCGCTCGCTGTACCGGCCGGCCATGCTGCGCCTGTCAGGCATGCTGAACGACACGATCTTCCTGTTGGTGCGCAGCGGCTTTGACGCGGTCTGCGTCGACCGTGTGGATGGCGCTTTCCCGGTGCGTTCGCACACGGGCGATATCGGTGGCCGCGTGCCGCTGGGCATGGGCCAGGGCGGCCTGGTCCTGCTGGCCAGCCTGCCGGAGGCCGAACGCGAAGAGGTCATCCGCTTCAACATTCCGCGGCTGCACCATCTGGGGTTCGTGGACGAAATCTCAATGCGCGTGCGCATCCGGGAATGCCTGGAACTTCAATACGCGCGCAGCCAGGGGCAGGGCGTGTTCCCGAATATCGCGGGGCTGGCAGTGCCCGTCTACGATCCCAATGGCATGACGGTCGCAGCGCTTAGCGTGGCCGCCCCCATTGAACGCATCAATGATGAACGCCTGCCATTGATCGTTGAGATGCTGCGCCGCGAAGCCGACGCCATCGGCGCGCAAATCAACCCCTTCGACCCCGCGCTACGCCGCCCCAGCCAATACCTGGGCCCAGGCAACAACACGTAGGATGGGTGTAGCGCGAAGACCTGCCCAAAAACACCGAAGCAGGTCGCGCGCAACCCATCAGGCGACGTTTGCAAACTTACGTGGGATACGTCCCCGACAGCAAGATGCTGCGGTCGCCAGGTTCAATATTGCGGCGGCCGCACAGCGCCATCGTCGTATCCATTTCCTTGTACAGCAGCTCCAGCACACGGGTCACGCCTGCCTGGCCGTAAGCGCCCAAGCCATACAGGAAGGCGCGGCCGATCATCGTGCCGCGCGCACCCAGCGCAACGGCCTTCAGGATGTCCTGGCCCGAACGGATGCCGCCGTCCATCCACACTTCGATCTGCGAACCCACGGCATCGGCAATCGACGGCAAGGCCGCGATCGACGACATGGCGCCGTCCAGCTGGCGTCCGCCATGGTTGCTGACGATCAGCGCATCCGCGCCGCTATTGGCCGCAAGCTGCGCGTCTTCGGCATCCAGGATGCCCTTGATGATGAGCTTGCCGCCCCAGCGCTGCTTGATCCATTCCACGTCGTCCCAGCTCAGGCGCGGGTCGAACTGTTCCGCCGTCCATGCCGACAGTGAAGACAGGTCGCTGACGCCCTTGGCGTGGCCCACGATGTTGCCGAAGGTGCGGCGCTTGGTGCCCAGCATGCCCATGCACCAGCGCGGCTTGGTCGCCAGGTTGATCAGGTTGCGCAGCGTGGGCTTGGGCGGCGTCGACAGGCCGTTCTTGATGTCCTTGTGGCGCTGGCCCAGGATCTGCAAGTCCAGCGTCAGCACCAGCGCGGTGCAGCCGGCGGCCTTCGCACGGTCGATCAGGTTGGCCACGAATTCGCGGTCGCGCATCACGTAGAGCTGGAACCAGAACGGCTTCTTGGTGGCTTCGGCCACATCTTCCAGCGAGCAGATGCTCATCGTGGACAGGGTGAACGGCACGCCGAAGTCTGCCGCCGCCTTGGCCGCCAGGATCTCTCCGTCCGCATGTTGCATGCCGGTCAGGCCAGTGGGCGAAATCGCCAGCGGCATCACGACGTCATGGCCCACCATGGTGGTGCGCAATGACCGGCCTTCCATGTTCACTGCCACGCGCTGGCGCAGCTTGATCTTCTGGAAATCGCTTTCATTGGCGCGGTACGTGCCTTCGGTCCAGGCGCCGGAATCGGCGTAGTCGTAGAACATGCGCGGCACGCGCTTTTGCGCAATGGCGCGCAGATCTTCGATGCAGGTGATCGTAGAAAGGTTAGCGGTCATGGGTGGTCTGAGGAGTGATAGAGGTGCGCCAGCTGCGATTCGTATTTTTAGAGTCTGGAGCCACCAGCTGCGGGCGGCTTTGCCACTGCGCAGGGGCGATAACGCCCTGCGGCGGCGACCAGTATACGCGCCGAGGCCGGCAAGCGTTGCTTGCCGGCCTCGTTCGCCCCCCTCGGACCGGAGCTCTGCGGCCCCTGTCCACCCAAGCTATCGCGGCCAGACCTTGCTGACCGCACGGATCGTCGCCCACGCCACCCAGCGTGGGCTGGTCAGCCGCGCGCCCGGCAGGCGGCGCATCACATCCACGGCCAATCCCCCTCGCTTGTGCCATTGCTTCTTGCGCGTCTGGCTGTCGGTCCAGCGGCCCTCCAGCCATGGGAATTCGCGCCGTCCCGGCTTGTACACGGGTGGCGTGTTGTAGATCAGGATGTAGGCCAGCCGCGGCGAAGGCGACGTGTTGGGGCCGGTGAAGTGCAGCGTGCGGGCGTCGTGCACGGTGATGCCGCCCGGGTCCAGCGGTTCCGGCACGGCCTGGTCGCGCGCAAAATCGCCGCAGCATTCCAGCGGATGCAGACTCTTGTCGCCCCCCGGCGAACGGTGCTCCAGCACATCCCATTGATTCGAGCCCGGGATGAACTGCATGCACCCGTTTTCAATCGTCGCCGGCTGCAACGCCAGCCAGATGCTCAGTTCGTTGTAGACGAAGTCGGGCGACCGGAAGGCCTCGTCCTGATGCCACGGCGTCTCGGGACCGTGCGGGCCGGGCTTGAGCAGCGCATGTTCGCCATACAAGGCGGCATCCTCGCCCAGCAGTTGCCGTGCCAGGTCCAGCGTGCGTTCGTGATACGCCGTCTTCAGCAGACCAGGGGCATAATGGCGCGGATCGTGCAGGCTGGGAAACTTGGCCGGCTTGGACGGATCGTCCCGGCTCACGAAGTCGTACTGCGCCCCCTCGTTGTACCCGGTCTTGTTCGCGAACAGGTCCAGCAGCGTTCGGCGGATGTACCCAACCTCGTCTTGCGGGCACATGTCCTTCAGGGCCAGGTACCCCTGATCCCTGTAGCGCGCTGTCTCTGCTTCCGACAACAAACTGGTCTCTTCCATAATGGCTTCTCCAAGCTCTGGTAGCGGGTGTTCCCGTTGGCACGTTTTGACATGAGCTCTAACGTATCGCTTCGCGGCCTACCGGGCCTATAGACCATCTGCCGTAGTCATAACCGCCTACCTCATTCCCTCTGGCGGCGCATCATCCGAAGGAAAATTGCCATGCAACACCCTCAATCCAACAGCCCTGTCGAAACCGTCCTCGTCACCGTGACCGGCACGGTGCAAGGCGTGGGGTACCGCCACGCCACCGTGCGCCGTGCTCACATGCTGGGCGTCACGGGCTGGGTACAGAACCTGCTGGACGGCACGGTGGAAGCCCTGGTGCAGGGCACGCCCGACCAGGTGGATCACATGCTGGAATGGTTGCGCCGCGGGCCGCCGGGCGCTTCAGTGCAGGAAATCACGACGCGCCGGGAGTACACCGACAAGCGTTACATTCGTTTCGAGCAGGTGTAGGCGGACGGCGCCGCCATCGGCGCGATGGCGTAGTCCGATCGGTCGAGGGGCGGATCGGAGGATTACCGGGTACGCATCCAACGCCCACCGGCCTGATTGATGATCAGGCCGGCCAACACGCAGGCCGCCCCCAGCCATTGCAACGGTTGCAGGCGTTCGTCAAAGGCCATGGACGCCGCCCACAGGCCCACGACGGGCACCAACAGCGAGAACGGGGCGATCTTGGCCGCCGGATGGCGCGTCAGCAACTGCGTCCACAAGGTATAGGCCACCAGCGTTGCCAGGACCGCCAGGTACAGCACCGACAGCGCCTCGCCCCAGCCGATGCCCGTCACCATGCCCACCACCGGTTCCCAGCCATCGATCAGCACGGCGAGCAACAGGAATGGCAACACCGGCGCCGCGCTGCTCCAGGCGATGAAGGCAAAGGGGTCGTACCCGGGAGATTTTCGGCTGGCCAGCCGGACGATCATGTTGGATACCGCCCACATGAACGCCCCGCCCAGCGTCAACGCGAAACCCAGCATCGTCATCTGGCCCGGGCCTTCGCCTCGGCCGGCGGCAATCACCGCCAGCCCGGCCGCAGCCACGCCCAACCCGATCCAATGATGGCGGCGCGCGCGTTCGCCCAGCACTGGCGCGGCCAGCAGCAAGGTGAAGAATGCCTGGGTCTGGATGACCAGCGAGGCCATGCCTGCCGGCATTCCGAACTTCAACGCGGTGAACAACAGGCCAAATTGGCCCAGCCCCTGCACCAGCCCGTAGGCTGCGATCCAATGCCACGGCAGCTGTGGCCGGCGCACGAAAAGAATCAGGGGGAAGGCTGCCAGCGCAAATCGCAACGCGCCAAGCATCATGGGGGACAAGCCCCGCATGCCGACCTTCATGACAACAAAATTCAGGCCCCAGATGACCACAACCGCCAATGCGCAGAAATAGTCTTTTCGGGTAAGGTGGGTCGTGGACATGCTGCATTATCGCATCGCCCACGCCCATTCGCCGGGCAATCTCAGCGCTTGTTGAGCACCTTTTCAAAGGCATTGACAGCGACGTCGATGTCCTCGTCATCGATGTGCCGATGGGTCACGCAGCGCAGGCGCGTGCGGCCCCATGGCCGGGTCAGCAAGCCTTCCGCCTGTAGCGCGGTGACCCATTCGGCATTCGTCATGCCGGTGCCCGCCGTTTCCACCTGAACGATGTTGGTCTGCGGCACGGTGGCCGACAGCGCAGGCGCCAGGCGGTTGATGCCGTCGCTGAGCCGACGCGCGCGGACGTGGTCCTCGACCAGCCGGCCGGTCATCGATTGCACGCCTTCCAAGCCAGCGGCCGCCATGATGCCGGACTGGCGCTGCGTGCCGCCCAACATGCGGCGCAAGGTGCGCGAGCGGGACATGACCGCCTTGCTGCCCGCCAGCACGGCGCCCACAGGCGCGCTCAAACCTTTGGACAGGCACAACGACACGGTGTCGGCGTATTGCGTGATCTCGGTCGCCGGCACGTCCAGCGCCACGGCCGCGTTGAACAGGCGCGCGCCATCCAGGTGGACGGGAATGCCGGCAGCATTGGCCATGCCGTACACCGCCTGCATGTGGTCCAGCGGCAGGACCGCGCCGCCGGCGTTGTTGTGCGATGTCTCCATCGCCACCAGCGACGTCTTCAACCGGTGTCCCCCGGACAACAGCGCGTCATCCAGCCGGTTCAGGTCCATCGCGCCTTCCGTGCCGGAAACGCCTTGGTAGAACAGGCCGGTAAAGGTCGCGGCGCCGCGCTCCGACGTGTACATGTGGGCGGACGACTCCAGCACCACCTGCTCGTTGCGCTGCGTTTGCGCCAGCACCGCCAGCAGGTTGGCCATGGTGCAGCTGGGCACGAACAGCCCGGCTTCCTTGCCCAGACGGGCCGCCACATGCGCTTCCAGCGCTCGCACCGACGGATCACCGTCCAGGCCGTCATCGCCGATCGGCGCCGTGCGCATGCGCTCGTACATCGCAGCGGTGGGGTGGGTAACCGTATCGCTGCGCAGGTCGACAGGGGTCATGGGCGTGTCGGCGGGGGTGCGCTGAGTCATGGATTTCAGTGTTGCAGAATTTTGGAAAGAAACTGGCGCGTGCGCGGGGCACGCTCCTCCACATTGCCGAAGAAAGCGTCTTTCGCGCAGTCCTCGACAATCTTGCCGCCGTCCATGAAGATCACACGGTCGGCGACGCGGCGGGCGAATCCCATTTCATGGGTCACCACCATCATCGTCATGCCTTCGCTGGCCAAATCAGTCATCACGTCCAGCACCTCATTGACCATCTCCGGGTCCAGGGCCGACGTCGGTTCGTCAAACAGCATCACCACCGGGTCCATCGACAGCGCACGCGCGATCGCCACGCGCTGCTGCTGGCCACCCGACAACTCGCCAGGATGCTTGTCCTTGTGCGCCGACAGGCCCACCCGCTCCAGCAGCGACAACGCGCGCACACGGGCCTCATCCTTGCTCCGGCGCAGCACCTTGACCTGGCCCAGGCACAGGTTCTCGGTCACGGACAAGTGCGGGAACAGCTCGAAATGCTGGAACACCATGCCAGCCACGGCCCGCAATTTCGGCAGGTTGGTGCGGGGATCACCCACTGAGATGCCATTGACCACGATCTCGCCCTTCTGGAAGGGCTCCAGCGCATTCACGGTCTTGATCAGGGTCGACTTGCCGGAGCCGGAGGGCCCGCAGACCACCACGACCTCGCCCTTGCCGACCTTTGTCGTGCATTCATCCAGCACCTGGAAGGCGCCGTACCACTTGCTGACCTGCTTGATCTCGATCATCGGAGGCGTCGAAGAGAGTTGCATCGTTGAACCTGTGGATAACGGTTGAAAGCGTGACCGGGGCGCCTAGCGCAACACTCGGGTACGCTTTTCCAGCAGCTTGACCAGGCGGGATGCCGTGAAGCAAATCACGAAATACACCACTGCCACGAAGAGATAAAGTTCCACCAGCCGGCCGTCGCGCTGGCCGATCTTGGACGCCGCCCCCAGGAAGTCCGTCAAAGACAGCACATAGACCAGCGACGTGTCCTGGAACAGGATGATCACGCGCGTCAACAGCGCCGGCACCATGTTGCGAAACGCCTGCGGCAGCACCACGTAGCGCATGCCCTGCCAGGGACTCAGGCCGATCGCCATGCTGGCCGACACCTGGCCGCGCGCAATCGACTGAATCCCCGCGCGCATGATTTCGCAGAAATACGCGGCCTCGAACATGGTGAACGTGATCACCGCCGAATTGAACGCCCCCACGCGCAACGGCGTGGGCGACCCGACCACCCAGGCGGCGATGTACGGCACCAGGAAGTAAAACCAGAAGATCACCAGCAACAGCGGGATCGACCGCATCACGTTCACATAGATACCCGCCGGCACCGACAGGATCTTGAAGCGCGACAAGCGCATCATGGCCAGCAGCGTGCCCAGCGCCAGGCCCATCACGGCAGCCAGCACGGTCAAGGTCAGGGTGAACGTCATGCCCGTCTGGAACAGATAGGGCAGCGCGGTCCAGATCACATCGAAATCGAATTTACCCATGGCGATCCCCTATCGGCCCGACACGGCAGGGCCGTTCTTGGCCGCCGAACCGATCAACCCGGGAACCGCGACATGGCGTTCAAGCAAACGCATGCCCAGCACGACAAAGCCATTGATGATCAGGTAGATCACCGTCGCGGCGGAGAACGCCTCGAAGATGTGGAAGCTGAATTCCTGCATGGAACGCGCCTGCCCGGTCAATTCCAGCAAGCCGATCGTCAGCGCCACCGATGAATACTTGATCGTGCCCATGAATTCGGACGTCAACGGCGGCAGCACGATGCGAAACGCCTCGGGCAGGATGATGTAGCGGTATACCTGCACCTCGGTCAGCCCCAGCGCGGTGCCCGCCTGGAACTGGCCGCGCGGCAATGACTGAATGCCCGCGCGCAACTGCTCGGCCACGCGCGCCGAACCATAGAACCCCAGGCACAACACGGCGGGCACGAACTGGCCCCACGGCTGCGGCATCTGCTTCATCGCCAGGCCCCAGGCATGCGGCAGCAGCTCGGGCAGGACGAAATACCACAGGAACATCTGCACCAGCAGCGGCACGTTGCGGAAGATCTCCACGTACGTCGCGCCCAGCACATTCATCAGCCGGGATTGCGCCGTGCGCATCACGCCCAGCCAGGACCCCAGCAGCAGCGAGAACACCCACGCCGTCAACGCCAGCGCCAGCGTCCAGCCCACGCCAATCAGGATCGTTTCCAGGAAGGTATGCACGCCATCGGGCGACATCTCCAGGAAAACGCTCCAACTCCAGTTGTAATTCATGCCCGTGCCCTAGATAGGGGTGCCGGCTGCGGCGCCTGGCCCCAAAACCGCCGCGGGACGCACCGGGCGTCCCGCGGACAACCTGCTTACTCGTATGCCTTGGGGTCACCCGAATCGGTCGGGTTGGCCAGCGCGCGCTTCAGCGCGTCGCTCATCGGATACTTCAGGTTGATCTGCTTCGGGGGAATCGGCGAATTGAAATACTTGTCATAGATCGCAGCGACTTTTCCGGTCTTGATCAAGTCCCGCACGGCGTCGTCCACCACCTTCTTGAAGGCCGGGTCGTCCTTGGGCTCCATGATGCCGTAGGGGGCCATTTCCAGGCCCTTCGTGCCAATCACGAAAGCGGCGGGATTCTTCGACGACGCCACGGCGCCATAGGCGATGCCGTCATCGTTTGCCGATCCTGCCGCGCGGCCCGACTCCACCATCAGGATGGTCTCGGCGGTATCCTTCGTGGGCGCCATGGTGATGCCCAGGTTGCCCTTGGCGTTCAGGCCCGAGATCAGGCGGAAGGTCTGGCCACCGGCTTGCGCGGCGATGGTCTTGCCTCGGAACGATTCCAGGTTGTTGGGATCCACGCCACCGTCCTTGCGCGCCACCAGCACCACTTGCGCCACGAACGTCGTGGGCGCGAACGACACCAATTTGTGGCGGTCGACATTATTGGTGGTGTTGCCGCATTCCAGGTCGATCGTGCCGTTGGCCAGCAGCGGAATGCGCGTGGCGGACGTCGTCGGGTTGTAGCGCACGTCCAGCTTGGGCAGCTTCAGCGCGGCCTTCACGTATTGCGCGACTTCCTGGCAGATCTCCACCGTGTATCCCACCGGCTTCTGGTTGCCGTCAAGATAGGCGAAGGGGACTGAGGTTTCAGGATGGCCGATGGTGATCACGCCGGTTTCGCGGATCTTGTCCAGGCGGCTGGGGCCCTCGGCGTGAGCGGTGGCGGCGCTGCCCAGCAGGGCGGCAGCGACGGAGATCGCGGCAAATGCTTTCATCTGATTCCCTTGGCGCCGTACGTGCGGCGCGTGTTTGTATTCACGATCAGCGGCGCCAATTGGCTTGGCAACCGCCGCGTCCCGCGATGAGCCCCGCGGCTGGCAAAAAGTATCAACTAGCAGTATGGTTTTATCCAGTTCCAATCAGGTATTCCTCTATACGGATTTGATATGGCCATTCCACGGATGGGCTTAAGACACATTGAGGCCTTCCGAGCCGTCATGATGACCGGCTCGATGACAGCCGCCGCGCGGCGCGTGCACACCTCGCAGCCGCACGTTAGCCGCTTAATAGCGCAATTGGAAGCGATCACCCAGTTTCCCTTGTTCGACCGCAACGGCAGCCGTCTGAGCCCCACACAGGACGGCTCGCGCTTCTTCCAGGAGGTTGAAAAGACCTTCATCGGCCTGGCCGGGCTGGAATCGGCGGCGGCCAGCATTCGCTCCTTCAGCGCCAGCCGCCTGAGCGTGGCCGCCATGCCTCGGCTGGCCGGCGGCCTGTTGGCGCGCATCGTGGCGGCCTTCAAGACGGAATATCCGGATGTGATGGTTTCGATCCATTCGGGCAACGCCGGTGCAGTGCACAACTGGATCAGTTCGGGGTTCTGCGACACGGGGCTGGCGATGCTGTCAGGCGACAGCCCGGGCATCCAGGTCGAGCCGGTGTTGACGATGAGCTGCGTGGCGGTGCTCCCGAAGGGGCATCGCCTGACCAAGCTGAAAAAGCTGAAACCCGCCGACTTCGCGGGCGAACCCTTCATTGCCTTCCCCAGCGCCACGCCGCTGCGCGAGAAGATCGATGCCGTCTTCAAGGCGGCCAAGGTGGAACGGCAGACGGTGGCCGAGGCCGGGTTGGGCTCATCAGTGTGCGCGCTGGTGGGCGCCGGGCTGGGCGTGGCCCTGATCAACCCGCTGGCCGCCCGCGAGGAATACGAGGCCAGCGGTGTCGAAGTCCGCCCCTTCAGCCCGTCCGTGACGGTAACCGTGGCGCTGCTCTACCCGCCGTACCACACCCGCACGCGGCTGGTCAGCGTGTTCTCGCGCTACGCGCACCAACTGATGAACGAAGAAATGGCCGATCTGAAAACGCGGCCGGCGCGCTGATCGGGACGCGGGCGCGGCGGTCGCTATCCTCAGCCCTATCGGTAGGGCTTTTCCAGATAGCGATCCGCATCGCCAGATCGTTTCATGGCCTCCCATTGCGCCAAGCTCAGTTGCGGCATCTGAAAAGCCGGTTGCGGACGGCAGTACCAGCCCGGATTGTGCAGCCGGGCCAGCAAATCCATCTTTGGCCCGTCCAGGTACAGATGCTCGCGGTCAGCCACCAGCTCGTCCTGCACATGCATCGCCACCACGTCCGCCACCACCAGGCTGCGGCCATCGATGCGCAGCAACTCGTGCACCCGGCATTCAAAGGCCACGGGCGACTGCATCACCCGAGGCACGCCCACGCGCTCTGACGGCGCCAGCACCACGCCGGCTTCCACCGACTCGTCGACACCCGCCGGAAAATCCACCGCCGTCACGTTCATCCTGCCTGCCAGGCGGGCAGACACCAGGTTCACGGTGAACTCACTGCGTTCCGCAATATTGTGGGCCGTGTCCTTGGGTGCGCCATCACGCATTCCGATCCCCACGCAGATCAATGGCGGGTCCCCCGACATCAGGTTGAAGAACGAGAAGGGCGCCACGTTCGTCACCCCTTGCGCATCCCGCGACACGATCCAGGCAATGGGACGCGGTACGATCGCGGCGGTCAACAGCTTGTAGCGGTCAGGGCCCGCCAGCGTATCCAGGTCGATGAACATGACTTATCCCCAGGCTCATCAATCTTGGTCTTGCGCGGGCAATGCGGGGGTGGCATGCGCAGGCGCCGCCCCGCCTGCCGCCTTCGCGTCGGCGAACACGCGGTCGCTGCGCTTGCAGCGGCAGCGGCCTATCTGGTGCAGTTCGATCAGATTGCCCACCGGGTCACGCAGGAACAACTGCATCAGCTCGGGTGCCGCCACGTTGTCTAACTTCCAATAGTCCACGCCCAAGCGTTGCAATTCGGCCTCGGCGACGGCGATATCCCGCACCGCCAGCGCCACGTGGTTTTCCACAGGATCGCAGCCCGGCCCCTGCGAATAGGGCGACGGGCCATCGCTGCCCAGCAGATGAATCTGGCAGTCATTGCCCAGATCCAGGAAGTAGCCGGCGATGCCCGGGATTTCCCAGCGGCCCTGATCCGTATCCAGCCCCAGCACATCGCCGTAGAACGCGCCCATGGCCGCCACTTTGCCCAGCGGCATGCGCACCGCGTGATGATGCAGCTCCAAAACGTCCAGCGCCATATATCTCTCCTTGGTGTGATGGCGGGCGTCTAAGCGCCGCCGCAGGGAGAAATAGTGGCGTCCCCACGGCCGGCGGGGAATGCCGCGCACGGCAATTCACGCTTGCGCGCCATGCAACTTCCAGGGCATTGCCGGGCAGGGCCACCGCGCTATGCTTGCCGGCATGACATTGCCAGACCTCAACCTGCTGCTGACCCTGGACGTCCTGATCCAGGAAGGCAGCGTCGCTGGCGCCGCGCGCCGGCTCAACCTGAGCACGCCCGCCATGAGCCGCACCCTGGCCCGCATCCGCGAAGCGGTGGGCGACCCGGTGCTGGTGCGGTCGGGACGCGGGCTCGCGCCCACGCCACGCGCGCTGGAACTGCGCGATCAGGTGCGCAGCGTGGTCGAACAGGCGCAAGCCGTGTACTCGGCCTTCAGCCAGGACGTCAACCTGGCCACCTTGACGCGCGTCTTCACGCTGCGGGCCAATGACGTTTTCGTGGGCGGCTATGGCGGACGGCTGCGCGAACGCCTGCGCCGCTACGCGCCGCGCACGGCTCTGCGCTTTCTCTCCGAAAGCGAAAACGACGCCAGCGCGCTCAGCGGTGACGCTGATCTCTATATAGGTTCCTCACAGAAATTTGGCGCTGACATCAAGGTGCAGACCTTGTTCACCACCACCTTCTGTGGACTGGCGCGGGCAGAGCATCCCATCTTCAAGGCCGACATCACGCCGCAGCGCTTTGCCGCGTATGACCATGTCAGCGTGTCTCGCCGCGGCCGCGCGCAGGGCCCAATCGATGCCGCGTTGGGCGAACATGGCCTGGAGCGCCATGTTTCGCTCATCACGCCCACGTTCCATGCCGCCATCTTCGCGCTGGCGGATTCCGACCTGATCCTGCCGTCCATGCCCGAGAACCTCATGCCGGGCGTTCAACGCCTGGGTTTGACGCTGCAAGGCTTTCGCGTGCCCGTGCCGATGGCCCCGGTCACCGTCGTGCAGGCCTGGCCGCCGCGGCTCGATAGCGGCCCCGCGCATCGCTGGCTGCGACAGACGATCAAGCAGGTTTGCGACGCTTCCGAGAGCTTGCCGCCGCCCCTGTAAATACCGCTTTCTCCCTCTCGGCGGTCCTGTATACTGCCCAGGATTGTTCAACAATCCTGGCGTTGAATCCAGGACCGCATCAGGAGGCAGACCATGTCGAATTACCCCGCCGCGTATCAGGTCGGGAAGGGCTCGGTATTGAATGTGAACCGGGACTTCTACCGCTCGCTGACCGCCGATCCGTCCCAGCGCAAGCAGGTGGCATCCCACGTCGTTCCCATCCGCAGCGGTTTCGCCTGGAAGGTGCCCGCCGGCCATGTGTTCCGGATCGTGACGATCGAAGGCCCCCAGGTGGCGGACTTCAACATGTGGAACCTGCACAATCCGCGCGAACGCATGTGGGCTTCGCGCACCCGGCAGCTGCAACAGGCGCACGTCAGCACGCACGACCGCCTTTGGTCCACGCTGCCGTACCTGCGCCCCATGGCCACCATTACCGACGACACGCTGGCCGGCTACGGCGTGGATGGCGATGGCGGCCGCGTCCACGACCTGCTTGGCACCCGCTGCGACCCCTACGTCAACAAGCTGCTCAGCGGCGAAGACTTCCACTTCCACTGCCACTCCAACCTGACGCGCGCCGTGGCGCCCCACGGCCTGACCGAGTTCGATGTGCACGATGTGCTGAACGTGTTCCAGGTCACCGGCTTGAATGACGACGACAAGTACTTCATGAAGGCTTGCCCCGCCAAGCCGGGCGATTATCTGGAGTTCTTCGCCGAGATCGACCTGCTGTGCGCGCTCTCCACGTGCCCGGGCGGCGACTTGTCCGTGCCGATGTGGGGCCCGGACGCGCGCGACCCCATCGACGTATGCCGGCCGCTAGGCGTGGAAATCTACGAACTGGACCCGGCGCTGCTGCAAGGCTGGACATCCCCCGAAGTTTCACCGTATAAGGGCGTCCACGGACTACACCCTGAAAAGGTAGAGTGGAAATAACAACAAGAGGCGCCCGGGCAACCCCGCGGCGCCTTTCGCAGAAAGGAGCTTGTGCAACCATGCCAGCCGAACGCGACAGCGGCATCTCGATCGCCGAACGCATCAGCCACCAACTGCGCGACGACATCATGGAAGGCAAGCTGCCTCCCGGTACCCAGCTTGTGGAAGTCGACCTGGCCGCCGATTACGGCGCGTCGCGCAATACCATCCGCGAAGTGCTGCACCAGATGGGCAGGGAAGGGCTGGCCACCTTCATCCGCCACAAGGGCGTGGTCGTGCGCAGCATGGAACGCAAGGACCTCAAAGAGATCTACGCCGCGCGCCGCGCGCTGGAGCTTCAAGCCATCAACGGCGACCTGCCGCTTCAACCCGCGCTGCTGGACAAGATGCTCGCCGCCATCAACGCCGCCGAACGCGCCCTGGCAAAAAAGAACTGGCGCAACGTCGGTACATTGAGCCTACAGGTACACCAGCATATCGTTGCTCAGCTAGGCAGCCGGCTGCTCAACGAGTTCTTTCTGACGCTATGCGCTCAACTACGGCTGGTGTTCGCCTCTGAAGTCGACGAAAGCCTGATTCAGACGCCTGACTGGATCGAGCGCGAGCGGCTTATCCACAGCCTCCTCGTGAAGGGGCAACGCGAACCTGCGGCAACGGCGCTGACCGCCTATCTGGACGACTCGGAACGCACGCTGCTGGCCGTGCTCACGCGCCTGAAGAATCAGCAGGCGAAATAAGGCGGGCTTGGGCCGGCCAGCCCGGCCCGCTCGCGGCGCGGCTACGCCGTCTCGGCCACGTCCGGCTCCGCATAACTGCCATCCGGCCGATGTGTTTCCCGGCCGCTCAACGGCGGGTTGAACACGCACACCAATCGCAGGTCGCCCTTGACGGCCCGCAGCACATGCTTGTCGTTCTTATCCAGCGCGTACAACGTGCCGGGCCGGATCGCATGCACCTGGCCGGTGGCCACGTCCAGGACCTCGCCCTCACCTTCCATGCAGTAGTTCGCTTCGTAATGGTGCTTGTAGTGCAGATGCAATTCGGCGCCTTCGAACACGCGCGTTTCATGCACCGAATAGCCCACGCCGTCGCGCTTGACGATGATGCGGCGGCTCTCCCAGCCTGGCCCGCGGGCATGGCGTTCGGTATCGGTCAGGTCTGCGCTGTGGATAACTATCATGGGTGAATATCCGGAAAGGTCAGTAGGGGAAGAACACAAGGCGTTGCGCCGGGCTACGATGCGTCGAGCACGCTGCCGATCCGGCAGGCAAGCTCCAGCAGCGTCCTGTCGCCGCCGCGCCGGCCCGTCGCCAGCAAGCCGATCGGCTGATGCGCAGCGCGCGCCACGGGCACGGAAATACTGGGCAAGTCCAGCCGGTTGGCGAATTCGGTCAAGCTGAAGGCGCGGGCGTTCTCACGCAGATAGACATCGCTGTCATCCAGGCTGGCCACCGGCGGCGGCAGCATGGGCACCGTCGGTGTCAGCACGGCGTCGGCGCCGGCCAGTTCTTCGTCATACTGCGCCCGCAACGCCAGCAGGCGGCGTTGCGCCGCCACATAAGCATGCGCCGCCACCTTCGCACCGAGCAACATGCGCGGCCCCACGCGCGGGTCATACAGACCGGCCTCGTGCTGCAAGCGCTCGGCATGCAGGGCGTATGCCTCGGCGGCGATGATGCCGCCATCGCGAGCCACGGCGCCGGCCAGCCGCAAGCTGGGCATCGGCACCGTCCGCAGCACGGCGCCCGCCCGTCTCAGGCTTGCCAAGCCGCCCTCGAACCCACGCTGGACCTCGGGTTCAAGCTCGGCGTCCACGCCCGCCGGCACCACGAACCGCGTGCCGGCCAGCGGCGTCGCCGCGTCCCAGGTCTGAACAGCATCAACGGGTTCGAAGGGCGCCAGCGCCTTATCCACAAGCAAACATCCGGCAGCATCGGCGGCAACGATGCCGGGCACATCGAAACTGGGCGACAGATACATCATGCCGCCATCGTCATACCGCCCTTTTGAAGGCTTGAAGCCCGCAACGCCACAGAACGCGGCCGGAATCCGCGCCGATCCGCTGGTGTCCGAGCCCAGGGCAATGCTCACCATGCCCTTTGCCACGGCCAGCGCGCCGCCGCTGGTCGAGCCGCCGGCCACGCGGGGCACGTCGGTCGCCAATGGCGACAGCGGCGTGCCAAAGGCCGCATTCAACCCCAATGCGCCGTAGGCAAATTCAGTCATGTTGTTCTGCGCCAGCAAGATGGCGCCAGCCTGCCGCAACGCGCGCACCAGCGCGGCATCCTCACGAGCGGCAGGCGCTTCGGCCAGCACCCGCGAGCCGGCGTGGGTAATCCACCCCCGCACATCGAAGCAAGCCTTCACGCCCAGTACCAGGCCGGCAAGCGGCGGCTGGCCGCCCGTATGCCATGCGAGCCTGTCGCGTGCTTGCGCTTCTGCCTGCGCCGCGTCGTCGCGCCGCCGCAGCAATGCCGTTGCCGCTGCCGCGGGATCGGACTGCACGCGGCGCAGGCAATGCGCCACGGCACGGCCGTTCACGTCTTGAACGTCAAGATCCATGGACATGGCTCAGAAAATCCTTGATGCGGGGGTCGTCGCTCGCGCGCAGCTGCGCAGGAGGCGCATCAAGCAAGATGCGGCCGCTTTCCATGAAGACAATCCGGTCTGATACCTTGAACGCAAAGCCCATTTCATGCGTCACGATCAGCATGGTCATGCCTTCGCGTGCCAATGCCTCCACCACCTTCAAGACTTCGGCAACCAGTTCCGGATCCAACGCAGAGGTCGGCTCGTCGAACAGCATGATCGAAGGACGCATCGCCAGCGCGCGCGCAATGGCCACGCGCTGCTGCTGCCCTCCCGAAAGCTGATGCGGATACTTGTGCGCATGATCCAGCATGCCGACCTTGTTGAGCAGCACCAGCGCCTCTCGCTGTAGCGCTGCGCGATTACCTCGGCGATGATAGGCCGGCGCCAGCATCACGTTCTGCAACACCGTCTTGTGCGGAAACAGATTGAAGCTCTGGAACACCATGCCGATATCCAGGATGCGATTCCCTGGGCTCGCACGAGGCTCAGACTCTGGCGAACCCAGGAAGGGTTTGCCGTGCAGCAGCACCTGTCCGCCATCCAGGGTCTCCAAACCGTTCAGCGTGCGGATGAGCGATGTCTTCCCCGAACCCGACGGTCCAATGATGCTGATCACTTCTCCCGGCCTGACCGTCAGATCGATGCCCTTTAGCACTTCGTGGTCGCCAAAGCGCTTGCGCGCCTGCCGGACTTCCAGCGCCGGCTCATTGCCGCTTGCCGTCAGCGTCGGCTGCGCCAGGCCGGACTGCACATCCCGCCGGGTTTGCGCATCCAGCTCCAGCGGCTTGGGCTCGCGCCGCAGAATGTTCATGTGTGATTCAAGCCAACCCAGCAACTTGTCGAACAGCGTAACGATCAACACGTAGTACAGGGCCACCGCCAGCATCGTCTCGAACACCAGGAAGTTCTGCGTGTACAAGCGCTGCCCGACCAGCAGAATCTCCGCCAGCGATATCACCGACACCAGAGACGTCAGTTTGGCGATGGTGATGAACTCGTTGCTCAACGCGGGCAGCGCAATCCGCAAGGCTTGCGGAATCACGATCATGCGCTGGATGCCCGCGTAGCGGATGCCCAATGCGCGGCCCGCTTCGATCTGCCCGCGCGGCACGCCCAGAATGCCGCCCCGATGGATCTCTGCGATGAATGCGGTTTCGCTGACGACCAGTGCGGTCAACCCGGCGTAGAACGGGTCGGACAGCAGCGCGCCCGCAGCGGGAAATACCTGCGGCAGGTTGTAGATGAACACCAGCAGCACCAGCAAGGGCAGGCTGCGGAAGAACCAGATATACAGGCCGGCAAGCCGGCTCACGAGCGGATTCTTTGCCTGCTTTCCCAGCGCCAGCACGAATCCCGCGGCAACCCCGATGACCCATGTCGCAATGCTCAGCTTCACCACCACCCAGCAAGCTTTCCAGAAGTCAGTGTCCCAAAGCAGGCTGACGGCGTAGTCCCAATCGAAGCGCATGAGTCCGGGTTCCGTGACAGCGTTACTTGGCGGGACCAGAGAGCGCGGTCTGCACCTCGGCCTCGGTCGGCGCTTCAAGACCGTAGCGGGCCAGCAGCGCCTGATACTCGCCGCTGTCGCTGGCGCGGCGCAGCGCGCCCTTCAACGCTTCCCGCAAGGCTTGCGAGTCCTTGTTGATGCCCAGGCCGATCACGATGGGGTAGAGCAGCGCGCTGGAGCTGATCTTCAAGGTGTTCTGCGATTGCGCCAGCATGCCGTGCACCACGGCCGCGTCCTCGATCATCACGTCAGCCGCTTGCGAACGCAGCGCCATCATCGCTTCCGGTGAGGTCGGAAACTCCAGTACCTTGATCTCCCCCAGGCCTTTGGGCTGGCAAGCCTCGCGCGAGACCTTCTGCAACTTCGGCGTCCACGATGCGCCCTTGATCGACGCGACGCGCTTTCCACACAGCGCGTCAGGCGCTGCCGGCGCATATTGACTGGATGCCAGCACCACCAGCGACGCGCCGGTCTTCAGGTAGGGAATGAAATCAATCAATTTCGACCGCTCGGGCGTCACATACAACGCGGAAGCCACCGTGTCGAAGCGGTGTGCCCGCATGCCCAGGATCAGGTCGGGAAAGCGCGTATCGACGAACACGGGCTGCAACGACAGCTTGTCCGCGAGCAGGCGCGAGAAATCCGCGTCGAACCCCGCAGGCTTGCCGGCATCCATGTAGGCGTAGGGCGGATAGGTCAGATCGGAACCGACCGTCAGACTGTCGGCCTTGATGGTCGATGCGGAGAATGCCAATGGGGAAGCCGCGCACAGCAGGAAGGCCAGCATTGCACGGGTCACGCAGCGTCGCGGCGCAGCCAGAATCTGAGTAAACATGATTTCCCCTATTGAACATCCTGGAACCCGCATCAAGACTAGCTCTTCGCGACTTCGGAAGGGTTTTCCGAACCAGGATTGTTGAACAATTTTCAGGAATTCTGCGTCAAGTCAGCCGGCACGGGATATGGGTATTTTCCCTAGCGCAAAAAAAAACCCGCCACAAGGGCGGGTTTCTGCAATCGACGGTATCAGCGCGATCAAGCGTCGATATTGCCTGCCGACAGTGCATGCGTTTCGATGAACGCGCGGCGCGGTTCCACGTCGTCACCCATCAGGGTCGTGAAGACCTCGTCCGCCGCGATGGCGTCTTCGATCTGCACGCGCAACAGGCGGCGCACCTTCGGATCCATCGTGGTTTCCCACAACTGGGCCGGGTTCATTTCACCCAGACCCTTGTAGCGTTGCTTCGAGATGCTGCGGTCGGCTTCACTGCGCAGCCATTGCATGGCTTCGCGGAAATCGGACACCGTCTGTTCCTTGCGCTTGTCACCTTCGCCACGAGCTGCCAGCGAACGCGAACCCACCTTGCCCAGGAAGCTCTTGGCCGCCTTGGACAGGATGGCGTAGTCGGAACCATTGACGAAGTCGGCATCGATGATGCTGACGCGCACGTTGCCGTGGTGCATGCGTTGCACCGACAGGCGGTGGCGTTCGGTGGCTTCGTCGAACTGCGGCACCACCTCCACGCCATTGCCGCTGACCGGATCACGCATGGCATCGGCCAGACGCTTGGCGGAATCCGCCGTGGCGTCTGCCGATTCCAGGTTGATCTCCACGCCTTCGGCCATGGCCGACAGCGCGCCCACGTCAAATACCTTCGACAGACGCGCGATGACGCCGTCGGCCGCCACATACTGACGAGCCAGATCGGTGAGTTCGTCGCCACGGATGATGTTGCCGCCCGAGATGATCTCGGCATCCTTCAGGGCCAGTTGCAGCATGAACTGCGATTCTTCCTGGTCATCCTTCAGATACCGTTCCTCACGGCCAACCTTGACCTTGTACAGCGGCGGCTGCGCGATATACACGTAGCCGCGCTGCACCAGCTCAGGCATCTGGCGATACAGCAGCGTCAGCAGCAGGGTGCGGATGTGTGCGCCGTCAACGTCCGCGTCAGTCATGATGATGAGGCGGTGGTAGCGCAGCTTGTCCACGTTGAAATCGGGGCCGATGCTGGTGCCCAGCGCGGTGATCAGCGTGGCGATCTGTTCGCTGGCGATCAGGCGGTCAAAGCGCGCCTTCTCCACGTTCAGCACCTTGCCGCGCAGCGGCAGGATGGCCTGGAACTTGCGATCGCGGCCTTGCTTGGCCGAGCCGCCTGCGGAGTCACCCTCGACGATGTACAGCTCGCACAGCGCCGGATCTTTTTCTTGGCAATCGGCCAGCTTGCCGGGCAGGCCAGCGCCTTCCAGCACGCTCTTGCGCCGCGTCATTTCGCGGGCCTTGCGCGCGGCTTCGCGGGCGCGGGCCGCTTCAACGATCTTGTTGCACAGCGCCTTGGCGTCGTTCGGGTTCTCAAGCAGCCAGGTTTCCAGCGTGCGGGCAACCGCTTCTTCGACGGCCGGACGCACTTCGCTGGAAACCAGCTTGTCCTTGGTCTGGCTGCTGAACTTGGGCTCGGGCACCTTCACCGACAGCACGCAGGCCAGGCCTTCGCGCATGTCGTCGCCCGACGTCTCGACCTTGGCCTTCTTGGCCAGCTCGTTGTCGGCGATGTACTTGTTCAGGATGCGGGTCATGGCCGCGCGCAGGCCGGTCAAGTGCGAACCGCCGTCGCGCTGCGGGATGTTGTTGGTGAAGCACAGCACGCTTTCGCTATAGCTGTCGTTCCACTGCATCGCCACTTCCACGCCCACCGACACGCCGCCCGCGGCGGATTCGGTGGTGACCGAAAACACGTTCGGGTGCAGCACGGTCTTGGTGCGGTTGATGTATTCGACGAAACCCTTCACGCCGCCCGAGAACGCGAAATTCTCTTCCTTGCCCTGGCGCTGATCAACCAGGCGGATCTTCACGCCGTTGTTCAGGAACGAGAGCTCGCGCAAGCGCTTGGAAAGGATCTCGTAGTGGTATTCGATGTTGTTGAAGATGACCGGGTCGGCCAGGAAGCGCACTTCCGTGCCGCGCATGTCCGTCGTGCCCGTCACCGCCAGCGGCGCAACGCGCGCGCCTTGGCGGAATTCCATCTGGTGGACCTGGCCATTGCGGCGGATGGTCAGCCGCAGCCATTCGGACAGCGCGTTCACGCAAGACACGCCCACGCCGTGCAGGCCGCCAGACACCTTGTACGAGTTCTGGTCGAACTTGCCGCCGGCGTGCAGTTCGGTCATGACGATTTCCGCCGCGCTGCGGTGGAATTCATCTTCCTTGTGGATATCGGTCGGGATGCCGCGACCGTTATCGGTCACCGAAATGGAATTGTCGGTGTGGATCGTGACGACGATGTCGTCGCAATGGCCGGCCAGAGCTTCGTCGATGGCGTTATCCACGACTTCAAACACCATATGGTGCAAGCCGGTGCCGTCGGACGTGTCGCCGATGTACATGCCGGGGCGCTTGCGCACGGCCTCCAGCCCCTTGAGCATCTTGATCGAGTCAGCGCCGTAGCCGCTGGTCTCGGGAGTGGTGTTCTGCTGATCTGACATGTCTGGTTCGATAACGCTTTAAAGAACGGCCTGGCGGCCGGACCGCCCGCAGGCCAAGGCCCGCAAGCGGCACAAACCCACGAGTGGGGCGCGGATCAGATCCGCATGGGCATGACGACGTACTTGAACTGGTCGTCTTCGGGCAGGGTGATGAGCGCCGACGCATTGGCGTCGGGCATGACCGACCACTGGATGTTGTCGACTTTCACGTTGGCCAGCACGTCAAGCAGATAGCCGACGTTGAAGCCCACGTCCAGGGCTTCATGGCCGTAGTCGATGTCGATTTCTTCCTGCGCCTCTTCCTGCTCGGCGTTCGAGGACGAGATCTTCATCTGGTTCTGCGCCAATTGCAGGCGCACGCCCTTGAACTTGTCGGTGGTCAAGATCGCGGCGCGCTGAAGGCTGCCCTGAAGCGCTTCGCGGCCCACCATGAAATGGCGCGTGTAGTTCGTCGGAATCACGCGCGTGAAATCGGGAAACTTGCCTTCGACCAGCTTGGACACCAGTTCCACGTCGCCGAAGCGGAAGCGGATCTGGCCCGGCGCCACATCAATGGAGACCACCTCGTCGGAGTCTTCCAGCAGGCGCTGCATTTCCAGCACGGTCTTGCGCGGCACGATCACTTCGTGGCGTTCGGCGATGCCATCGGCCTCGGTCGAGCAATGCGCCAGGCGGTGACCATCGGTGGCGACGGCGCGCACACGACCCGGTTCAAACACCAGCAGCATGCCGTTCAGGTAATAACGGATGTCCTGTTGCGCCATGGCGAAGTGCACCATGTTGAACAAGTGGCGCAGCGTGCGTTGCGGCATGGTCAGCGAGACATCCCAGTTCTCGGGCTGAGCCACGGTGGGGAACTCGCTGGCGGCCAGCGTCTGCAACGCGAAGCGGCTCTTGGCCGACTGCACCGACAGCTTGTTGCTGGCCAATGCCAGACGCACATCGCCGGTGTCCGGCAACGCCTTCAGGATGTCCAGCAACTTGCGCGCCGCAACCGTGGTGGACTCGTTGTCCTGGCCCACGCCGAAGTCGGCGTGCGTGGTGATCTGTACTTCCAGGTCGGTCGCAATGAAGGCAACTTTATTGCCTTCCTTGCGCATCAGGATGTTCGCCAGGATGGGCAGGGTATGGCGTCTTTCGACGATGCCCGCCACGGTCGACAGCGGTTTCAGCAATGCATCGCGTGTGGTTTGTACGAGTTGCATGTTCATCCTTTTAGAGTTTGTTCCAACACGTGCAGGGTATGGTTGAGCTCCGCTTGCTTTGCGCGGGCGTCGGAAATCTTGCGGACGGCGTGCAGTACGGTGGTGTGATCACGACCACCGAACAAATCGCCGATTTCCGGCAGGCTTTTCTGGGTCAGCTCCTTCGCCAGATACATCGCGACCTGGCGGGGCAATGCAATATTGGCGGGCCGGCGTTTCGAGTACATGTCGGCGACCTTGATCTTGTAGAAATCCGCAACCGTCTTCTGGATGTTTTCCACAGTGATCTGGCCGTTGGACACGGACAGCAGGTCCTTCAGGGCTTCCTTGCAGACGTCCACAGTCAGCACATCGCGGCCGTGGAAGCGGGCGTAAGCCAGAACCTTGCGCAGCGCGCCTTCCAGTTCGCGCACGTTGCTGCGCAGATGCTTGGCAATGAAGAAGGCCACTTCCTCGGGCATGGGCACGCCTTCGGATTCCGCCTTGCGCAGCAGGATCGCCACGCGCATCTCCAGCTCCGGCGGCTCGATTGCCACCGTCAGGCCGGAGTCGAAACGCGAGATCAGGCGGCTGTCGATGCCGGACAGCTCCTTCGGATACGTATCGCTGGTGATGATGATCTGCTTGCGCTGGGCCACCATTGCCTCGAACGCATAGAAGAACTCTTCCTGCGTGCGGTTCTTGCCGGAGAAGAACTGGATATCGTCGATCAGCAGCAGATCAAGCGAATGGTAGTAGCGCTTGAAGTCATCGAACGCCTTGCGCTGATAGGCCTTGACCACATCCGACACGTACTGGTCCGCATGCACGTAGCGCACGCGCACGCCCGTGCCCGCCGCCACCATGGCGTTGCCGATGGCGTGGATCAAGTGGGTCTTGCCCAGGCCCACGCCGCCATACAGGAACAGCGGGTTATAGGAGGTGCCCGGGTTCTCAGCCACTTGCAGCGCGGCGGCGCGCGCCAGCTGGTTGGCCTTACCCGTCACGAAGTTCTCGAACGTCAGGTCCGTGTTCAGCCGCGAACGCTCGTACACGATGTTGGCCGCGTCGGCGTTCACCGCCTGCGCCGCCGCCGTCGTGGCGGGTGGGGGCGGCGGAGCCGCGGCCTGCATGGGTGGAGCGCCGCCTGAGGGTTGCGCAGCGGACAGGTGCGTTTGCTCGGGTTGCGGCGCACGCACGGGCGCGACCGGCATACGCGGCGCAGCTCCGTGAGAAGGCAATTCGAACAATACCTGTACCGGTCGCTTGAACCACTCCGCGGCCAACGCTTCGATCTGGTGGGAAAAGTTCTTGCGCACCCAATCCAGCTTGAAGCGGTTGGGCGCGGCAACGCGCAGCACCGCCTGCGTTTCGTCGTACGCAAGCGGGACCAGCGGTCGTATCCACGCGCTGATTTGTTGGGGGGGGAGTTCCTGCTCAAGACGACTGACGCAGGTCTGCCAGAATTCTTTCATGTCGCTCTTATTCAAACCTCGATTCTACCTTGCCTCGGCAGGGGTTATCCACAGGGTAGGACATAACCGTCTACATTGCGCTAGCTTAACTGTTTGACAAGACAGGGAAAACTTGCTGAAATGGTGGGCTTTTCCGAATTCTGTCTGTCAGAAGGTTTCACAGAGAGCTTAGCCGGAGTTGTCGTGGGTACCCTCCTTTATTAGGTCGGCGCCCGCAACACTGTCCGGTTTTTAGCTTTGCTGAATAGGTCGCCTGGGGAGAAGTTCCCAGCATGCTGGGAGGAAATTCCCAGTCCAGAGCCCCGTCTAAGAGTTGTTTTTTGCACATGTTGCAAAAATGCTCTTCAGATACCCGCTTCTGAATGTGCGACCTGGAACCCTCCGGGCAGGTCCCTTCTGACTTTTGTTCTTTTTGTGGATCGTCCATGAAACGTACCTACCAACCTTCCGTTACCCGCCGCAAGCGCACCCATGGCTTTCGCGTGCGCATGAAAACCCGCGCTGGCCGCGCTATCCTGAACGCCCGTCGCGCCAAGGGCCGCAAGCGTCTGGCCGTCTAGTCCTGGTTTTCCGGTTTTCCGGAAACCTGACTATTTGCACGGACTGGCCATATTGCAAGACCTCTCGCAATCTCGTTCCGGTTCCGCGCAAACGCCTGACCCGCAGTCCATGCCGCGCTCCACGCTTCCCCCGGAGGCGCGGCTGCATCGCCCCTCCGAGTTCGCCGCTGCCCTGAAAGGCCGGCGTCTTGCCCGAGGGGCGTTATTCATTGTGACTTCTGCTCCCAATGATCTGCCCCCCGGTCAGAACGCCTGTGCCCGTCTGGGGCTCATCATCGCCAAGCGGTTCGCCGCTCATGCCAGTACGCGCAACGCCATCAAGCGGGTCATCCGCGAAGCGTTTCGCCACCGGCGCTTGGCGCTGCCGGCCAAGGACTACGTCGTGCGCCTGCATAGCAAAGTGACTCCCGCCACGCTCACCTCGCTTAAACGCTTGGCAAGAGCCGAAGTGGACGCTCACTTTGAGCGGATAACGCGATGATTTTCAAAGCGCTGCTTATTGCGCCCATCCGGTTCTACAGGTTCTTCCTGAGTCCCTGGATCGGCAGGCAGTGCCGCTTCACCCCGACTTGCTCGGCATACGCAATTGAAGCAATCGAACGCCACGGCGCCTGGCGCGGCTTTTGGTTGGGAGTCCGGCGCATCGGCCGATGCCATCCCTGGTCGCCCGGCGGGTGGGATCCCGTTCCGCCCACGCCGGGAACCAATGGCACCCCGTGCTGCTCCCACAGCCACCGCACCGAGCACGATTGACGCTAAACTGGCGGGCTTTGCTGGCCCGTATTCACTTCAGTAGGCACCATGGATATCCGACGCACCGTCCTCTGGATGATTTTTTCCTTTTCGCTGTTGCTCCTTTGGAACAACTGGCAAATCCATAACGGCAAGCCGTCGCTGTTCGGGGGCCCCACGCCCGCGGCCAGCACGGCTGAACCGCAGACCGGCGCCAACGCCACGCCTTCGGTGCCCAGCGCACCCACCGCGACCACGGCCGCCACGCCGTCGGCTGTCCCTGGCGCTTCCGCGCCTGCGGCCGCGCGTTCGGAAGAAGTCGTCATCACGACCGACGTGCTGCGCCTGACGTTCGACACGATGGGCGCCCAACTGGTGCGTGCCGAACTGCTGAAGTACCCGGCAACCGGCCAGCCGGACAAGCCCACGGTGCTGCTGGACCGCTCGGCGGGCCTGAACTACGTCGTGCAGTCCGGCGTGGTCGGCGCCCCCAACGGCCAAAGCTTCCCCACGCACCAGACGCCTTTCCGCATCGTGACGTCGGAGCGCCAACTGACCGGCGACAACCTGGTCGTCTCGTTTGAAGGCGAATCGGGCGGCGTCAAGGTCACCAAGACGTTCACCCTGCACAAGGGCCGCTACGATATCGACGTGCGCCATGACCTGGCCAACGTCGGCTCCGCCCCCGTGACGCCCGCGCTGTACTTGCAGCTTGAGCGCGACGGCAACGACCCGGCCGATACGTCCAGCTTCTATCACACCTTCACCGGTTTCGCCGTCTACTCGGAACAGGACAAGTTCCAGAAGAGCACCTTCGGCGACATCGAAAAGAAGAAGGCCAATTACATCAAGCAGGCTGACAACGGTTGGATCGCCGTGGTTCAGCATTACTTCGCCACGGCCTGGGTGCCGCCGCAAGGCAAGCCGCGCACGAACGAACTGCTGGAAGTGCAGAAGAACCTGTACGCCGCCCGCAGCATCGAAGCCGTCGGCGAAATTGCCCCGGGTTCCGCGTCGCGCGTCGACTCGCACCTGTGGGTGGGTCCGCAAGACCAGAAGGCCATGGCGGCACTTGCCCCCGGCCTGGAACTGGTCGTGGACTATGGCTGGCTGACCATCATCGCCAAGCCGCTGTTCACGCTGATGACCTGGCTGCATTCCATCCTGGGCAACTGGGGCTGGACCATCGTTGCCCTGACCGTCTTGATCAAGGCCATCTTCTACCCGCTGGCCGCCGCGAGCTACCGCTCGATGGCCCGCATGAAGCAAGTGGCCCCGCGCCTGCAAGCGCTGAAGGAAAAGTACGGCGACGACAAGCAGAAGCTCAACGCCGCCATGATGGAGATGTACCGCACCGAAAAGATCAACCCGCTGGGCGGCTGCTTGCCGATGGTGGTGCAGATCCCGGTGTTCATCTCGCTGTACTGGGTGCTGTTGGCCAGCGTGGAAATGCGCGGCGCACCGTGGATTCTGTGGGTCCATGACCTGTCGATCCGTGACCCGTTCTTCATTCTGCCCGCCATCATGATGGCCACCATGTTCCTCCAGATCAAACTGAACCCGACGCCCCCGGACCCCATCCAGGCCAAGGTCATGATGATCATGCCGCTGGTGTTCGGTGGGATGATGTTCTTCTTCCCGGCCGGCCTGGTGCTGTACTGGTGCGTCAACAACACCTTGTCGATCGCACAGCAGTGGTCCATCACGCGCGCCATGCAACGCAAGACGGAAGCCGCAGCAAACCGCTGAGCCTGACGTTGGCAGCATGAAGAACCGGCCCTCAAGGGGCCGGTTTTTTTATGCCCCGAGCTTTCGGAAAATCCAGGTGGCCTGTTGCCGCATCGAGACATCGTCGATAGTTATTTTCAATTGAATTTGATTCTTCAATCAACTTCACAAACGCAACCTTGACCCCTATGATGTGTCGGACATACTCCTCGGGCGGCAACGTCGGAGGGTATTCACGAGACAGCGCGGGCCTTGCCAAGCCCCGCGCATTCCAGAATCACGTAGGAGTGTGCTATGACCGACAAGAAGCATCTGACCACCGCCGCAGGCGCCCCGGTGGCGGACAACAACAACACGCTGACCGCCGGCCCCCGCGGTCCCGCGCTGTTGCAGGACTTCTGGCTGATTGAAAAGCTTGCCCACTTCGACCGCGAACGCATCCCGGAGCGCGTCGTCCATGCCAAAGGCTCCGGCGCCTATGGCACCCTTACCATCACGCACGACATCTCGCGCTACACCCGCGCCAGCATCTTTTCCCAGGTTGGTAAACAAACCCCGCTGTTCCTGCGCTTTTCCACCGTGGCCGGCGAACGCGGCGCGGCGGATGCCGAACGCGACGTGCGCGGCTTCGCCATCAAGTTCTATACCGATGAGGGCAACTGGGACCTGGTGGGCAACAACACCCCCGTTTTCTTCATTCGCGACCCGCTGAAGTTCCCGGATTTCATCCACACCCAGAAGCGCGACCCCAAGACCAACCTGCGCAGCGCCACCGCCGCATGGGACTTCTGGTCGCTTAGCCCCGAATCATTGCACCAGGTCACCATCCTGATGAGCGATCGCGGCATCCCCGCCAACCTGCGCCAGCAACATGGCTTTGGATCGCACACGTTCAGCTTCGTCAACAAGGACGGCGAACGCTTCTACGTGAAGTTCCACTTCAAGTCGCAGCAAGGCGTGGCCTGTATGAGCGACGAAGAAGCCGCGCAAGTGGTCGCGCATGACCGCGAAAGCTCGCAGCGCGACCTGTTCAACAACATCGAACAGGGCAATTTCCCGAAGTGGACGCTGAAGGTGCAAATCATGCCCGAGGCCGAAGCCGAGACCTATCACATCAACCCGTTCGACCTGACGAAGGTGTGGCCCCATGGCGACTACCCGCTGATCGAAGTGGGCGTGCTGGAACTGAACAAGAACCCTGAGAACTACTTCGCGGAAGTGGAGCAGGCCGCTTTTACGCCGGCCAACGTCGTTCCAGGCATCGACTTCTCACCCGACAAGATGCTGCAAGGACGCCTGTTCTCGTATGGCGACACGCACCGCTACCGCCTGGGCATCAATCATCACCAGATCCCGGTGAACGCGCCGCGCTGCCCGTTCCACAGCTACCACCGCGACGGCGCCAGCCGCGTGGACGGCAACGCCGGCGGCACGCTGAACTACGAGCCCAACAGCGCGGGCGAGTGGAAGGAAACCCCGTCGGCCGGCGAACCGCCGCTGGCGCTCGACGGCCAGGCCGCCGCGCGCTGGAACCATCGCGTCGATGACGACTACTACTCGCAGCCGGGAGCCTTGTTCCGCCTGATGACGCCGGAAAAGCAGGAACTGCTGTTCGGCAACATCGGGCGCCACATGGCCGGCGTGCCGGAAGAAATCCAACGCCGTCAGCTGGAACACTTCAGGAAGGCCGATCCGGCGTACGCGGCCGGCGTGGCCAAGGCATTGGGGCTGAAGATCTAACCCCTCGCCAGAAGCGGTAATTCAATGACAAGGGGCGGTCCCGTTCACGGGACCGCCCCTTTTCTTCCTGTGGATAACAGGCCGGCTAGCGCTGCATGCCCCAACGCCGGACCGTCAAACGCTCCAAGGTGTCGAATCCCAGGTTTTCCACAAGCAGGCCGATGATGACCACCGCGGCCAAGCCCGCGAACACCCGATCTGTGTATAACTCGTTGCGGTTCTGGAAGATGTACCAACCCAGTCCGCCCTTGCCGCTGGAGGCGCCGAACACCAGTTCGGCCGCGATCAGCGTGCGCCACGCAAATGCCCAGCCAATCTTCAAGCCCGCCAGGATGGCCGGCAACGCGGCCGGCACCAGGATCTGCAACACGTAGCGCAGGCCCGTCAGCCCATAGTTGCGGCCTGCCATGCGCAGGGTTTCCGACACCCCCAGAAAGCCCGCATACATATTCAGCGCCAGTGCCCACAGCACGGAGTGGATCAGCACGAACACCAGGCTGCCTTCGCCCAACCCGAACCACAGCAAAGCCAGCGGCAGCAGCGCGATGGCAGGCAGCGGGTTGAACATCGCCGTCAGCGTTGACAACAGATCGCGCCCGAAGCGGGTGGACACCGCCAGCGTGGTCAGCACGAACGCCAGCACCACGCCCGCCAGATATCCCTGCACCAGTACACGCAGCGATTGCCCCGCGCGCGCCGGCAATTCGCCATCGGCGATGCCTTGCACAAAGGCCTGCGCCGTTTGCCAGGCGCCCGGCAGCAGCAGGTCGTTGTCCGTGTAGCGCGCCGCCAACTCCCACAACGCCGCCAACAGCGCCAGGATCACGAGCTTGCGCAGGCTGGCGTGCTGCCAAAGCCGTTCGTGCCATGGCAGCGGCGTTTCAGCCGCCTGGGCGGGCAAGGGCGGCAGGTCATATTCCACTTCGGGACGGATGGGGGGCGTTGCGGCGTGGGTGCTGCTCATGGGGATGGACTCATCGGACAAAACGCATCGGGATATCCTCAAGCCGCCGCGCGTTCGGCCTGCGCGGGTTCGGACGACGGCACGGGCGATTCAAACAACAGATCGTGAATGCGCTTGGCGGCCGATTGAAAGCCCGCTGAACCCTGGCTGTGCAAGCCGAAGGCATGCGCATTCAGTTCGGCGCGCACGCGGCCGGGGTGCGGGGACAGCAGCAGCACGCGGCTACCCAGCACCAGTGCCTCTTCAATGGAGTGCGTCACGAACAACAAGGTGAAGCGCACCTCCTCCCACAACGCCATCAACTCTTCCTGCATGCGGCGCCGCGTCAGTGCATCCAAAGCGGCGAATGGTTCATCCATCAGTAGCACACGCGGCTGCATGGCCAGTGCGCGCGCGATCGCCACGCGCTGCTTCATGCCGCCGGACAAGGTATGCGGGTAGGCGTCGGCAAACGCCGCCAGCCCAACCTTGTCCAGGTAATGCATGGCGCGTTCATCCGCTTCGGGGCGCGAGAGCTTGCGCGACGCCAACAGCGGAAACGCGACGTTCTGCCGCAGCGTTTTCCACGGCGGCAACTGGTCGAATTCCTGAAACACGACGATGCGATCCGGCCCCGGCCCCGTCACGGTCTCACCATCAAGCGCAATGCGTCCTTCCGTCGGCTCAATGAAACCGGCCACGGCCTTGAGCAAGGTGGATTTGCCGCAGCCGGACGGTCCCAACAGGATGAAGCGGTCAGCGCCATGCACCTCGAAACTGACTTGATGCGTCGCTCGAACCCGTCTTTCGCTCGTCTTATATTCGATCGACACCTTATCCACAGCTAGCAAAGGAGCCCGCTTTGCAACGTTATCCACAGGCTTGGCGGCGATCACCGACATCTCAGCTGCCTTGCGCCGTCAGCGCGTCATCGAAGAAGTAGTCGCGCCAGCTGGCCGGCGCGTTCTTGATGGCGCCCACCTTGTGCATGAACTCGGCCAGCGCAAAGGTGTTCTGCGGCTCAAGTTTGAATTGCACATCGGGGTTCTTGATCACCTTGATCAGGAAATCGCGGTCCTGCTTGGCGCCAGTGACGCGCAAATACGTATCCGCCGCCTTCTCCGGATTCGCGGCGGCAAATGCCGCAGCTTCCTTGAGCGCTTCCTGGAACGCCTTGTACGTCTTCGGATTTTCCTTGCGGAATTTCTCGGTGGCGAACAACACGGTGGACGAACTGGGGCCACCCAGCACGTCATAGGAATTCAGCACGATGCGGGCCTTGGGGTTCTCGGCCAGCTCCTGCTCCTGGAACGGGGGATTGCCGAAATGGCCCGTGATTTCCGTGCCGCCAGCGATGATCGCCGCGGCCGCGTCCGGATGCGGCAACGCCACCGATATCTTGTCCAGCTTGTTGAACTGCGCGTCACCCCACAGCTTGGCGGACGCCAGTTGCAGCACCCGCGACTGTACGGATACGCCCACGGCCGGCACCGCGATGCGGTCCTTGTCGGTGAAATCCGCAATCGACTTCACGTTGGGATTATTCGTGACCAGGTAGTAGGGAAAGTTGCCCAGCGAAGCCACGCCTTTCACGTTCTGCTTGCCGTGGGTGCGGTCCCAAATGGTCAACAGCGGCCCGACGCCGGCGCCCGCAATATCCACCGCCCCGGACAACAGCGCGTCATTCACGGCCGAGCCGCCCGACAGCTTTGCCCATTCAACCGAGATATCCACACCTTCGGCCTTGCCGTGCTTTTCGATCAGTTGCTGATCGCGCGCCACGTTCAGCAACAGATACACGATGCCATATTGCTCGGCGATGCGGATGCGCCCTTCGGCCATGGCCGGTGTCGGCGAGGCCAGTGCTAGCACCGCCAATATCAGCGCCAAAGCGGCGCCAGTGGCGGTTTGGGCCAAACGGTCCCGAAGTGCGGATGACAAACGCATGGTGTTCCTTGTGGATAAGTGCTTGGTCTTCAACGGGCGCTCGGCAAGGGCGTCCTACCCGCGCGTATTGCCGGGACGTATTACCTGGGCGTATCGCCTTCGATGGTCGTGCGGAACAGCTTGCGACGCAGATGATCCGGCGTGCCTCCCGCCAGATGGATCAGCGAGCGGTTGTCCCAGAACACCAGATCATGCGGCTGCCAGTAGTGGCGGTAGATGTGTTCGGCGCGGATGCTGTGCGCAAACAATTCGGCTAGCAAGGCGCGGCTTTCGTCTTCCGGCACATCCACGATGCGGGTCGTAAAGCCTTCGGAGACAAACAGGGCGCGGCGGCCGTTCTCGGGATGCGTGCGCACCACGGGATGCACCACTTCCTGCACCTGCGCGATTTGCTGGGCGCTCAGGTTGGGCCGCCAGTTGCCTTCCTTCTGCAACTGTCCGTACTGCGCCAGATACGAGTGCACGGCGCGCTTTCCTTCGATCGCATTGCGCAATGCGGCCGGCAGTGTGTCGTAAGCCAGATGCATGTCCGCGAACAAGGTGTCACCGCCTTCCGACGGCAATTCCTGCGCGTGCAAGAGCGAACCCAGGCTGGGCAGTTCCTTGTATGAGATATCCGAATGCCAATACTTGCCGGCGTCACCCAGGCCGATCGGCTTGCCGTCTTCCACGATGTTGGAGACGATGAGGATCTCGGGGTGGCCCGCCAGATGGAATTGATGCAACACATGGACCATCAGGCGGCCAAAGCGGCGGCTGAAATCGATGTGTTGTTGCGGCGTGATCCGCTGGTCGCGAAAGACCAGCAAATGATGGTCCAGATGCGCTTGGTGCACTCGCGCGAAATCGGCAGGCGCCAAGTCACGGGACAGGTCCAGGCCGATGATTTCGGCGCCCACCGGACCGGGCAGGGCACGCACGTCAAACGACTGCGCCTGGGCGGCGGGGGCGGCGTCTACTTCGCGCCGCAAGGCGTTGCTCTGGGACATCGATCGCTCCGATTCGCCTTGCGGCATGGCTGGAACGATCCATTATGGAAACCTCGCCTTGTATCTCAAACGAAGATATCGGCGTTTGATCAAAGCTTCACGTCATATAGAAAAGCCGCGGGGGGAACCCTCGCGGCTTCATGCAAAACGCCTATAAGCAAATAGCGTATCGGTGTTTGGCGGGGCTCAGGCCGCCGGCAGGTAGGCCTCTACCAACTTCACCCAGTACGTCGCCCCCACTGGCAGCAAGGCGTCATTGAAATCGTAGTTCGGGTTGTGCAACTGACATGGTCCCATGCCGTGATAGCTTTCCATGCGGTGATCGCCATCGCCGTTGCCCAGGAACAGATACGTGCCTGGAATCGCTTCCAGGAAGAAGGAAAAGTCTTCCGCACCCATGAAGGGCGGCATGTCGCGCAGCACGTTTTCGGCGCCGAATGCGTCTTCCGCCACCTTGGCCGCGAAGGCGGTTTCCTTCTCCCAATTGACCAGCGGCGGGTAGGCACGCACGAAGTCCAGTTCACCCGTGCCGCCGTAGACCTGCGGCAAGGTGGTGGCAATGCGCCGCATGTCGGCCTCGATCTTGTCCAGCGTGTCCACGGAGTAGGTGCGCACGGTGCCGCGCAGCACGGCTTCGCCCGGAATCACGTTGTAGGCATCACCGGCGTGAATCTGCGTGATCGACAGCACCGCCTGTTCCAACGGGTTCTTGCTGCGTGAAATCACCGTCTGCAAAGCATGCACCATGTCGGCCGCAACAATGATCGGATCGACCGAGGCATGCGGCTGCGCCGCGTGCCCGCCCACGCCCTTGATGACAATGTCCCAGCGGTTGCTCGACGCCATGGTCGGACCCGCACGAAAGCCGAACTGGTTGACCGGCATGCCGGGCATGTTGTGGATGCCAAACACGGCGTCGCACGGAAATTTGTCGAACAAGCCATCTTGCATCATGGCGCGCGCACCCGCATTGCCGCCTTCTTCCGCCGGCTGAAAGATGAACACGACGGTGCCATCGAAGTTGCGGTGCGTGGACAGATACTGCGCCGCCCCCAGCAGCATGGCGGTATGACCATCATGGCCGCAGCCGTGCATGCGGCCACTGATGGTGGACTTGTGCGCAAAGCGGTTGTGCTCAGGCATCGGCAAGGCATCCATGTCGGCGCGCAGACCCACCGTCTTGCCGCCACTGCCTGCGCGCAACACGCCCACCACACCCGTTTTTCCCAAGCCCGTGTGCACTTCCAGTCCCCATTCACGCAGCCGTTCGGCCACAAGGTTGGAGGTGCGCGTTTCCTGAAAAGCAAGTTCGGGATGGGCGTGGATATCCCGGCGCAACGCGGTCAGCTCGGGATGCGCACGTTCGATTTCGGCAATGGTTTTCATGGCGTTATGGAATAGGAAGAATTCGGTGGGCGAATCGTAAATCCGTAGGATGGGTGTGGGATAGATGTGGGATTGATATGGGAGGGGTGTGGGATAGATGTAGGAGGGGTGAAGCGCGAGAAAGCCGTCAAAAGCAAAGCAATGCGAACCGCGCGCAACCCATCAAACAACGCTGGAGACATGGCTGATCCGCAAAAGAACTAGCCGGTTGCTTGATGGGTTGCGCGCGTTCAATGTCCGCGCTCTTATCTGGACATTCTCGCGCTTCACCCATCCTACGTCCAGTGCGACGCCCTGAATACAAGGCTTCAGCTCATGTCGTTCAAATGGCAAGCACTGAACTGCCCCGGTGCGATTTCCCGCAGCAAGGGCCGTTCCACCGAGCAACGCGCCATGGCCTGGGGACAACGCGGATGAAACGCGCACCCACTGGGCGGATCCAGCGGCGACGGTAGCTCACCCTTGATTGGCTGATAGGTACGGCGCCCAGGCGTCAGCGTCGGCAATTCCTTCAGCAACGCCTGCGTATACGGATGGTTGGCGCGTTGGAACACCGTATCGGTCGGCGCAAGTTCCACCACCCGCCCCAGATACATGATGGCCACGCGATCCGAGATATGGCTCACCACGCTCAGGTTGTGGCTGATGAACAGATACGTCAGATCCAGGTCATCACGCAGTTGCTCGAACAGGTTCAACACCTGCGCCTGAATGGACACGTCCAGCGCGGCCACGGCCTCGTCGCAGACAATCACCGACGGCTTCAGGGCCAGTGCCCGCGCGATGCCTATGCGCTGTCGCTGACCGCCCGAGAACTGGTGCGGATAACGCTGTGCAAACGTAGGATCCAGCCCGACTTGCCGCATCAACCCCGCCACGTATTCCGCCTTGTCACGCGAACGGATCAGGCCATGCGCCACCGGCGCCTCGCCGATGATCTCGCGCACGCGCATGCGCGGATTGAGCGATGCATACGGATCCTGGAAGATCATCTGCACACCCAGTTCGTACGCGCGCCGCTCGGTGCCTGTCATGGCCTTCACGGCCTTGCCTTGATAATGCACGTCGCCGGAAGAGGGCGGCAGGATGCCGGACACGATGCGGCCCAATGTGGATTTTCCGCAGCCTGACTCGCCCACGATGCCGATGACTTCGCCGCGTTGAACGTCCAGGTCCACCCCGCCCACCGCGTGCACCACCTGCGTCTTCAATCCCGCGCCCAGCAGGTTCGCAATGCGCCCGGCCAGGTCCACAGGCTGCACAAAGCGCAGTTCCACACCGCTCAGGGACAGGATGGGGGCGACGCCGCCGTCGCGTTCTGCTGCGCTCATTTGAGGTCTGGGTCTCCGGCATGCCAGCAGCGCACCCATTGCGCCGGGCGAACTTCCACGGGCTGCGGTTCGATCAGACAGGCGTCGGTCGCACGCGGGCAACGCCCGCGGAACGCACAGCCTTGCGGCAGATTCAAAAGCGAGGGCGTCATGCCCGGAATCGGCACCAACGGCCTGCCACGCGATTCAGGCGTCGGAATCGACGCAATCAACCCATGCGTATACGGGTGCATGGGGTGGCTGATCACGTCGCTCGTACTGCCGGTTTCCACCACTCGGCCCGCATACATCACCGACACGCGGTCAGCCAGCCCGGCCACCACCGCCAGATCATGCGTGATCCAGATCAAGCCCGTGCCGGTCTCGCGGCACAGCTTTTGCACCTCGAAGAGAATTTGTCCCTGGATCGTCACATCCAGCGCCGTCGTGGGTTCATCCGCGATGATCATGCGCGGGGAATTCAACAGCGCAATGGCAATAGCCACGCGCTGGCGCATGCCGCCCGACAGTTGGTGCGGATAGGTGCGCAAGCGCTCCTGCGGCGATGGGATGCCCACCATCGTCAGTGTCTGCAAAGCGCGCTCACGCGCTTGTTCACGCGATACCTTGCGATGCGCTTGCACGGCTTCGATCATCTGCGTATCCACGCGCAGCACCGGATTCAGGGTCATCATCGGATCCTGGAAGATCATCGCGATCTCCTGGCCCCGCAGCTGACGCCAGCGCGCCGGAGAGGCGCCGCGCAAGTCTTCGCCGTTCAAATGCAATTGCCCATCCACGATGCGGCCAGGCTCATCCAGCAATCCCATCAACGAAAAGCCGGTGATGCTCTTTCCAGAGCCTGATTCCCCCACCAGCCCAAGAATCTCGCCCTCGGCCAGCGTCAGGTCCACACCGTCCACCGCCTTGACCACACCGTTTCGCGTGAAGAAGTGCGTCTTCAGTCCCTGCACCTCAAGAATGGGCGGGGGCGGTGCCAGCGACTTGTCCACAGCTTGTGTTTGCATCGCGTCCACCCTCAGTTCGCGTGGCGCGGGTTGAGCACGTCGCGCAGATGGTCGCCCACCAGATTGATGGCGATGATGGCCAGCGCCAGCGCAATGCCAGGGAAGAACGAAATCCAGTACTGCCCCGACAACAAGTACTCGAAACCGTTGTAGATCAGCATGCCCAATGACGGTTCCGTCACCGGCACGCCCACCCCCAGGAATGACAACGTGGCTTCCAGGGCGATGGCATGCGCCAGGTCGATCGTGGCGATCACGATCAGCGGCGGCATGCAGTTGGGCAGCACATGGCGGAACAGCACGCGCCCCCATGACAGGGACATGCAGCGCGCGGCCTCCACGTATTCCTTGCCGCGCTCCACCAGCGCCGCGCCGCGCGCCGCCCGGGCAAAGTAGGCCCACTGCACGACAATCAAGGCGATGATCACCTTATCCACACCCTTGCCAAGAATCGCCAGCAGCATCAGGGCGACGAGAATGGCGGGAAACGACAACTGGATATCCACAATCCGCATCAGCAAGGCATCGATGCGTCCGCCGAAATAGGCAGCGATCAGCCCCACGGTGGCGCCAATGCCAAAGGCGGCCAGCACCGATACCACTGCCACCAGCAGGCTGGTGCGCATGCCGTAGAGAATGGCCGACAAGAGGTCGCGCGCCTGGCCGTCCGTGCCCAACCAATAATGCATGGACCCGTCGCCGCTTTCGCTGCCCGGCTTGAGCTTGGAATCCATGATGTCCAACACCGCCAGGTCATAGGGATTCTGCGGTGCGATCCACGGAGCCAACAACGCGGCGCCAACAATCACGACCAGCATCACCAGACCCAAGGTGGCCAACTTGCTGGCGAAGAAGTCCGACACGAAACGCCGCCAGGGCGTCTGTTCCTTGGGCGCCGCGGCAGGAGTGGAGACGGTAGCGTTGGGGTTCATCGGCGGCTATCCAAACGTACTCGGGGGTCCAGCACCGTGTAGATGATGTCCACCACCAGATTCAACATGACCAGGAAGAAAACGATCAAGAGCAGATACGCGACCACCACCGGCCGATCCAGGTTGATGATGGAATCGATCAGCAGCTTGCCCATGCCGGGCCACGAAAACACGGTTTCCGTCACCACGGCGAACGCCATCACCTGGCCGAACTCCAATCCAGCCACCGTTACGACGGGGATCAGGATGTTCTTGAGCAGATGCACGCCCAGCACGCGCTTTTCCGACAAGCCCTTTGCGCGCGCAAACTTGATGTAGTCCATCGGCAGCGCTTCGCGCGTGGCCGCCCGCGTCACGCGGATGATCATCGCGCATTTGGCGATCGCGATCGTTGCCGCAGGCAAGGCCAGGCTCAGCCAGCCGTTGAAGGTCAACACGCTCAGTTCCAGCGAACCGATGCTGACGGTCTTGCCGCGTCCGCCGGCCGGCACCCAGCCCAGCATCACGGCGAACACCATGATCAGCATCAGGCCAACCCAGAAGTTGGGCAGCGAAAATCCCAGTACCGACCCCGTCATGATGGCGCGAGAACCCGGCGCCTTGGGTTTCAAGCCCGCCAGAATGCCCAGCGGCACACCGATGAGCACCGATAGCAGCATGGCCACACAGGCCAGCTCCACGGTGGCCGGCATGCGCTCCAGAATCAGATGCATGGCCGGTTCGCCCGTCAGGAAGCTGTTGCCGAAATCTCCGCGCACCGCCTGGCCCATGAAGATCAGATACTGCCGCCAGAGCGGCTGGTCCAGGCCCAGCGATGCGCTGATCGCGGCGCGTTGTGCCTCCGTTGCTTCCGGGCTGGCCAGCATCGACACCGGATCGCCCACCATGTAGATGCCTGCAAAGACCAACGCCGACATGACAAGCATGACGACGATGGTTTGCAGCAGCCTTCTTACGATTGTTGCCAGCACTGGAAACCGCCCGCGTTGCGCGTTACTTCTTCAGGGTTGCGAACTGCGCAAGCGTGACTTGGTCGGGACGGCCTTGATAGCGGATGTCGCTCTTCATTGCCCAGACCGACAGCTCGAAATGCACCGGCAGCATGGCGAAATCGTCCATGGCCAGGTTGCTGGCCTTCGCAAGCAGCTCCGCACGCTTGGCGTCGTCCATCGTCGACGAAGCTTCCTTCACCAATTCATCCATCTTGGGGTTGGAATAACGGCTGCGGTTGGTGGTGCCCAGGCCCGCTTCCGGGTTGCGCGTCACCAGCAGCGACGTCAGTGCGTTGGACATCTCGCCGCTGGTCACGGACCAGCCCGCCAGATAGGCCGAAAAAGCATAGCTATCGCGGTTCTTGAAGAACACCGGGGGCGCCATCGCGTCCACGCTGGTCTTGACGCCAATGCGCGTCCACATCGATGCGATGGCCTGCGCCACCTTCGAATCGTTCACGTAGCGGCCCGACGGCGAACCCAGGGTGATCGAAAAGCCGTTGGGATAGCCTGCATCCTTCAATAGCGCCTTGGCTTTTTCGACATCAGCCTTCGGCGCCTTGGAATGTTCCTTGCTGGAGCCGAACATGGGGTAGGGCAGCAAGTTTCCAGCCGGCAAGGCCACGCCGCCCATCACGCGCTCCACCAGCGCATCACGGTTGAGGGCAAGCGACAATGCCTCGCGCACGCGCTTGTCCTTCATGGGATTCTTGTCGGTGCCCTGGATGCCGGGTGAAGGCTCGGCATACTGATCCAACGCGACATACACCACACGCACCGACGGCGTTTCCTCGACAAAGAGCTTCTTGTCGCCCTTCAGCTTGGGCAAGTCATCGGTTGGGGGATCCTCGATCATGTCCACGTCGCCGGCCAGGAGCGCCGCCACGCGCGCGGCCGCATTGCTGATCGGACGATAGACCACTCGGTCCCACTCAGGCTTCTTGCCCCAGTAATTGTCATTGCGAGCCAGCACGAATTCCGCACCGCGCTTCCACGACACAAACTTGTACGGGCCGGTACCCACCAGCCCGTCTCCGCTGTTCAGTTCGGTGGTCGTCTTGCCTTCGGCCGCGGGGCCGGAGGCGGCCTTCTTCGACATGATGGGCAACTGCGCCAGGTTCACCAGCAGGTTCGGCGCGACTTCCTTGGTGGTGACCCGAACGGTCATCGGATCAACCGCTTCCACCTTCGCCACCGAACCCAGATACAGCGTGAAGGGCGAGGGGCTGTTGGGTACTTTGGGCACGCGGTCATACGTGAACACCACGTCGTCGGCAGTGAACGGCGTGCCGTCAGAGAACTTCACGCCAGGACGCAGTTTGAACGTCCAGAGCTTGCCGTCCACGGTCCACGATTCCGCCAACGCGGGCTGCGGTTTCAATTGCGCGTCGGTCGCGACCAACGTGTCGAAAATGGTTTGGGAGATCTGCGTATTCGGCGTCAGCGCGTGATATTGCGGATCCATCGATGAGGGCTCGGTCTTCAAGGCGATCACCAGATCGCGAGCCATTGCGGAACTGAATGTGCCAAAGGCCAACATCACCGCGGCTGAGCCGCAGGCCAAGACACGCGAAAACCGAGATGCCATCGTGATCTCCCAGAGTTGTTTCGGGTTTTGAACCTCGGGGCCACATTAACCAGCAAACAAGGAGCCGCGCAACAGTTATATTCCCCTATTGTTCTCGCCTCTCCCCCGTTCAAATATGTCCGCTTACTCCCCCATTGCCGCCATTGCCACCGCCCCCGGAAGAGGTGGCATCGGCGTCGTGCGCGTTTCTGGTGCGGACCTGACCGAGTTGGTGCGCCGCCTGTTCCAGCGTGAGCTCACGCCGCGCCACGCGCATTACCTGCCATTTAAATCGGTGGATGGAGAACTGCTGGACGAAGGCATCGCCATCTACTTCCGCGCCCCCCATTCCTATACCGGCGAAGACGTATTGGAACTGCAAGGCCACGGCGGCCCCGCCGTGCTGCGCCGCGTGTTGGACAGTTGCCTGACGGCCGGCCGCGACCTCGGACTGCGCCTGGCGGAACCCGGTGAATTCACGCGCCGCGCCTTCTTGAACGACCGCATGGACTTGGCCCAGGCCGAAGCCGTGGCGGACTTGATCGAAGCCTCGTCAGTAGCTGCCGCACGGGGCGCCGTGGCGTCCTTGTCGGGGGAGTTCTCGGCCCGCGTGAACGATCTGTCCGACCGCATCATCCACCTGCGCATGCTGGTCGAAGCGACGCTGGATTTCCCTGAAGAAGAGATCGACTTCCTTGAGAAATATCAGGCCCGGCCGACGCTGGATGCGCTGACCGCCGACCTGTCCAACCTGATTGCGCAAGCGCGCCAGGGCGTCATCCTGCGCGAGGGCCTGCACGTCGTGCTTGCCGGCCAGCCCAACGTCGGAAAATCCAGTTTGCTGAACGCGCTGGCCGGTGACGACATCGCCATCGTCACCCCGATAGCGGGCACGACGCGCGACAAAGTGGTGCAGGAAATCCATATCGACGGCGTGCCGCTGCACATTGTGGACACGGCCGGGCTACGGGAAACCGAGGATACCGTCGAGAGCATCGGCATTGCCCGCACCTGGCAGGAAATCGAACGCGCCGATGTCATTCTGCACTTGCAGGACGCAACACAACCCGGCGACGAACTGGATGCCCAGATCACCGCGCGACTGCCACCGCGCACGCCCGTGCTGAAGGTATTCAACAAAGTGGACTTGTTATCCACAGCATTCGTGCCGGCCCCAAATGAATTAGGCATTTCCGCCAAGCGCGGTGCGGGTCTGGATGCACTGCGCGCGGAATTGCTTAATATCGCCGGCTGGAACCCGGGCGCAGAATCGCCCTGGCTCGCGCGCGAACGCCATCTGCACGCCCTGCAAGACGCCGCGGAACACTTGGCGCTTGCCGCTGAGCACGCCGGCCAGGATGACCGGGTGCTGGATCTGTTCGCGGAAGAATTGCGCCTGGCGCATGACAGTCTGTCCAGCATCACGGGAAAATTCACCAGCGACGATCTGCTGGGCGAGATTTTTTCCAGCTTCTGCATCGGGAAATAGTGCACGCCATGGCCCATCAGATACGCCAGGCCACCCCGGATGACGTTCCCGCCATTGAACGCATCGTCACCGATGCCTATACACCGTACATCGCCCGCATCGGCGCCACCCCAGGCCCCATGCGCGACGATTACGCCGCGCGTGTCGAGCAAGGCGTCGTGTATGTGTTGCAGGAGCAGCATTCAATCCACGGCGTATTGGTGCTGATCCCCGAAGGGGATTACATGCTGCTGGACAACATCGCAGTCTCTCCTTTGTCTCAAGGCAAGGGATATGGGCGCGTGCTGATGCAGTTTTCCGAGACCGCCGCGCGTCAGGCGGAATGTCGATGCATCCGTCTTTACACGCAAGAGAAAATGACCGAGAACATTGCGATCTACGCACGATACGGTTTCGTCGAAACACACCGCGCTGAAGAAATAGGGCTGCGGCGCGTTTTCATGCAAAAGCGCCTGGATTGAGCCGAACCGCTTCTTGAATGAATATACGAGTATTCACTCGCTTTTGTTCAACGGAGATTTTGCCATGACCTGCTGCGCCCGGCGATTGTTCGCCAGCGACTTCGCATACACGGATTCCGGGCGAATACGGTGCGCGATCACGTAACCGGTAATGCAGGCCAGCATCAGTGGCAACATGACCTCATAGCTCAACGTCATCTCGAAAATCATCAGAATCGACATCAAGGGTGCATGGGTCGTCGCCGCCAACAGCGCCCCCATGCCCACGACCGCATAGCTGGAAACCGCCGATAGATCGCCCGCAGGAAACACCGCCTGCAAACCGCTACCGTACAAGGCGCCAAGCGCCGCCCCCACGAATAATGTCGGGGTGAACACGCCGCCCACCGCGCCCGATCCGGCGCTGGCGGCCGTGGCCAATATCTTCATCAGCAATATCGCAGCGACCGCCTGCCACGCCCATTGGGTGTGCAGCATGCTATTGACCACGCTGTAGCCGTTGCCCCACACCTCGGGGTTGATCACCGACAGCCCGCCGACAATCAGTCCACCCAGCGCCATCCTGATCCACAACGGAAAGGGCAAGCGCGAGAACGCGGCGCGGGACATGTCCAGAAACCGCAGAAACTGCGGTGCCGCGACGCCGGCGATCAGTCCCAATCCCAGGTAATTGATGACTTCCCAGCCGGACACGAACTCAAAGCGCGGCATGTGGAACACCGCGTCGTAATGCAGGATTTGGCGCGTCACGATATTGGCCACGACCGAAGACACCACCAACGGCACCAAAGTGGCCGAGGACATCACGCCGTAGACAATTTCCGAAATGAACAGCGCCCCCGCTATCGGCGCGTTGTAGGCGGACGTGATCCCCGCCGTGGCGCCGCACGCCACCAGTAGCCGCAGATGACGGGGGGGCAACAGCAGGAATCGCCCCGTCAGTGATGAGAACATGGCGGCCAGTTGCACCATTGGCCCTTCCCGGCCGATGGACGCCCCCGAGCCTATGGAAAAAATGGACGACAGGCTGCGCGCGATGGTCTGGCGAAAGCCAATGACGCCCCGCCCAATGGAAATCGCCTCCATATAGTCCGCGGCACCCCGTCTGGGCAGCCACCGGGCGGCCATTTGAAGGATGACGCCAGCGATTGCGCCCCCCACGGCAGGCATCAAAAAGCGTTGCCAAGGATCCAGGCCCCGAGCCAGCGACACCATGCCGTGCGGCGAATCTTCTCCGCCCAGCACCATTTGCATCCATCCAAGCAGCTCCCGGAACACCACCGTCGCCAGTGCGCCGAACAAGCCCATCAATGCCGCTGCGATCAAGGTTGCGGGCAGATTGTCGGCCAACAACCGAGCTCTGACGCCGTTCAGCCAACCCAATTTCTTGCTTTTGATTTCTGTAGCCATGGCTGGATTCTACGGCGGAAGTTGCTCACTTTTTGTTCAGTCCCCTGTCAAGAAACAAGGCTAAGTACCCCCTCGAATCCCGACTTTCAGCGACGCCTCTGAGGCCGTTTTCGGCCCCCTGCAAGGGCGAAAAACCAGGTAGGCAAGAGGCTGTTTTTCGAGGTAAAAGTGCGGCTTTCCCGCCCCGTTTCCAGAAATCAGCCTGTGGATAACTCCTAAGTAGCCAGGTTGTGCACATTGTGTGGAGGCAAGTTGAACAAGCCGGGGTTTTTGGGGGTGGCCGAAATGTTGTCCAACTTCAACTTTTTTCCCACACAGAGTTCTTGCACAGGCAAAAACGGCTGCAAGCTGATGAAAAAAAAGAGGTTTTCAAGGTTAAGGTAGTTATCCACAGGCCTTATTAATCATTAGTCTTTATATAAAGAGAAATAAAGGAAAAGCCAAACATGCTTTCCCATTCCGCCCAGCCACTCCCCCCCGGACTCCGTCCATGCGCATCCTCCTGATAGAAGACGAAGCCGAACTTGCTCGCTGGCTTTCCAGAAGCCTGGCCAGACATGCGGGCTTTGTCGTTGAATGGGCTGACGACGGATTGGTCGCCGAAAGAAGGTTGGCAATCGAAGAATTCGACGCGGTCATCCTGGATCTCGGACTTCCGGGCATGGATGGCCATGCTTTGCTGGCGAAGATTCGCGCGCGAGACGACCGTACGCCGGTGTTGGTCTTGACCGCGCGCGATTCACTAGCCGAGAAAATCGGAACACTCCACCAAGGCGCGGACGATTTCCTGCCGAAACCCTTTGTTGTGGAAGAGTTGGAAGCGCGTTTGATGGCACTGATTCGGCGTAGCCGCGGACGCGAACATCCCCGACTTGCCCTGGGAAACCTGGTTTTCGAGACTTCCTCGCAAAAATTCACGGTCTCGGGGCAAGCCTTGCAGTTATCCCCACGTGAACACGCGGTGCTGCGCGTACTCATCCAAAAAAGTGGAGAGCCGATCAACAAGCAGCAAATCCTGGATCGGATCCTGACCGACGATGCAGACATCAACCTGGAGGCCATCGAGGTTCTGGTCCACCGATTGCGCAAAAAATTGGCAGATACCGGTGTGCAGATCGTGACCATGCGAGGCATGGGCTACTGCCTGGAGAACCTTGTTGACAACTAGAAGTCCAAAAAAAATCGCTTTTTTTGCTGCAAAAAAACGTAATCGGACGCTGAAGACGCAGTTGCTCTGGTGGTTGATTCCGACGCTGGTCTTCGTGATGATGGGCGCGCTTTGGTTGTCGAACCATCAATTGCGCAACCAGGTCGACATTGCCTACGACCGTTCGCTTTCCGGAGCGCTTCGCGCGATCGACCACAACATATCCACAGCCAGCGGTGGATTGGCCATGGAGCAGCCATACCTGATGCTGGAATTTTTCGAGCTGACGGCCAATGGCAGTGTGTTCTACCGGGTAGCCACTGAGGACGGGCTGGCGGAAATCGGGCATCCAGCCCTTCCCCTGCCTGACCAACCCCTGGTGTCTGGCGAACCGCGTTTTTTTTACGCGACCTATCAGGGCACGCCCGTCAGGGTTGCGGCGCTGGCACGCCCCATGGACCCGCCGCTGTACGCGAATAAAGGGGGACGGGTTATAGTCCAGGTCGCCGAGGGCCTGGAAAGCCGCCAGGCCTTCCTGCACAAGGTGCTGGTGCGTTCGGTCGAACGGGACTTGGCCGTGATCCTGATCAGCGTTCTGGTGATCATTCTTGGGGTTTTCATGGCCCTGCGACCCTTGGTCAGGCTTCGGCAAGAAGTGGAAGGGCGTTCTGGAGACGATTTAAGCCCCGTCAGCGCGTCGGAGATGCCAGGTGAGGTCCTGCCCCTGGTTGCCGCTGTAAACCTCCACATGGCCCGTTTTGCGGCTCAGGCGAGGGTCCAGAGTCAGTTCCTGGACGACGCCTCGCACCAATTGCGCACGCCGCTGTCGGTATTGCGGACCCAGACGGCCTATGCCCTGCGTGAAACAGACCCCCAGGAGGTCCGTACAGCCCTCCTGGCGATGCAAGAGGGGTTGGACAGGGCTGTACGCACCACCAACCAAATGCTGGCTCTGGCGCGTGCTAAGGACGCTTCCCTGACAGAAGGGGGGTTCACTGCCGAAACCGTTGACTTGGTTGAACTGGCAGACGGGGTGATACGCGGCTTGCTTCCCGCTGCCCGCAGCCGGCAGTTGGATATCGGCCTGGAGGCCAGCGTCCGCCCGGTTTCGGTCCTCGGCACCGAGTGGTTGCTGCGGGAAGCGGCCAATAATCTGGTGGACAACGCAATCCGCTACGCTTCGCCCGCCGGTGAGGTGACCGTGACGGTACAAACGGGAGAGGGGCTGGCACGCTTGATCGTCGAAGACGACGGCCCTGGCATGTCGGCCGAGGACATCGCTCGGGCCTGTGTGCGCTTTCGCCGGGGAGCGGCAGGCAAGAACAAGTCTGGGGCCGGGCTGGGATTGGCCATCGTGGGCACTATCGCCGATATCCTGGGGGCCAGGCTGGTCCTGGAGAACCGGGCGCCGATGCCTGGACTGCGGGCCATCTTGGTGTTTTCCCTCGAACTACCGCCGGATGTTGCGGTGCACCACGAAAACGGCTGAATTTGAAAGGATATGGAAAGCTTCGGTTTTGTACGGTAGCGTCCGCTGGGTTCGATCAGGCGTCATACGCCACCCAGCCATACCAAGACCTATAAAACTCGGAGACGCAAGAATGCAGATCAGCCTGAAGCTGCGCCTGGCCGCCTTGGCGGCGCTTGGCGCGATTACCCTTCCCCTGGGCACCGCCCATGCCGCCGACGAGCCACGCCGCCCAGAATGCATCGCGCCGGCCCAGCCTGGCGGCGGTTTCGACTTGACCTGCCGCCTGGCCACCGAAGGGTTGAAGCAAAGCGGGGCGCTCAAGAGCACCATGCGCATCGTCTACATGCCCGGCGGCATCGGCGCCGTGGCCTACAACAACATCGTGGCCCAGCACCCGAATGAACCCGGCACCATCGTCGCGTTTTCGGGCGGGTCGCTGCTGAACCTGGCCCAGGGCAAGTTCGGCAAGTACAACGTCGATGACGTGCGCTGGCTGGCCGCCATCGGCACGGACTACGGCGTGGCCGTGGTGCGCAACGATTCCCCGTACACCGACCTGAAGAGCCTGATGGACGCCTTCAAGCAGGATCCCACCAAGATCGTGCTGGGTGCCGGAGGCACGGTCGGCAGCCAGGACTGGATGAAGGCCGCACTGACCGCCAAGGCGGCAGGCGTGGACTTCAAGAAGATGCGCTTCGTGGCGTTTGAAGGCGGTGGTGAAGCCGTCACCGCATTGCGTGGCGGCCATATCCAGGCCTACATGGGCGATGCGGCCGAAGCGTTCACCATGCTGGAAGGCGGAGCGCCCATTCGCGTGCTGGCCGTGTTCAACGACCAACGCTTGCCGGGCAAGCTGAATACCGTGCCGACCGCCAAGGAACAGGGCTACGACATCGTCTGGCCGATCATCCGCGGCTTCTACGTGGGTCCGAAGGTGTCGGACAACGACTACCAGTTCTGGGTCAAGGCCTTCAACCAGGCAACGGCATCGCCGGAATTCGACAAGCTGCGCCAGCAGCAGGGGCTGTTTCCGTTCAACAAGACCGGACCCGAGTTGGACGCCTACGTGAAGAACCAGGTCAAGGTCTACGGCGAACTGGCCGATTCTTTTGGCCTGTTGAAGAAGTAAACCCACCGCAAGGTTTTCCCTCCTGATCGCGCCCGTTCGGGCACCCCCGCCGCCGGCCTGTGCCGGTGGTGAGGGACCGGCTGCGCCGCGCGACCCCACAACAACGGAAAAGTGGATCATGAACGATCGAATCCTGGGTGTCGGCGCGCTAGCGCTGGCCGCCTTCATGACAGGGGCTGGGTGGGGCATTGAAGCCCCGTTCGCCTACGAACCCGTGGGCCCGCGCGCCTTTCCCCTACTGCTGGCCGGGATCATCGGCCTGTGCGGGCTGTGGCTGGTCTACAAGGGCGGAAACACGGTCGAAGCCAACGCGCCTGGGGCCAACGGACGCATCGCGCTGATGATGGCGTTCACCGTGGCCTACGCCTTTCTGTTCCAGTGGCTGGGCTTTATCGTCGCGACCTCGCTGATGACTGTGTTTGTCGGCCGCTTGTTCGGCGGCGGCTGGGTCAAGTGCGCCGTCGGCGGCGTCATCATGAGTCTTTTCTTTTTCGTGTTGTTCGACAAGGTGCTGGACGTCGTCCTGCCCGGCGGACTGCTGGAGACCCTGCTATGAGCGGCATTCTTGATCATCTATCGATCGGCTTTGGCGTTGCCTTTTCGCTGACGAACATCCTGGTGGCCATGATTGGCTCGTTCATCGGCACCATGGTGGGCGTGTTGCCTGGCCTGGGTCCCGTGAATGGCGTGGCAATGCTGATACCGATCGCCTTTGCCATGAACCTGCCGCCCGAGACCGCGCTGATCCTGCTGGCGGCCGTCTATGTCGGCGCGGAGTATGGTGGCCGCATCACCGCGATTCTGCTGAACGTGCCTGGCGAGGCCAGCGCCATCATGACGACGCTGGATGGCTATCCGCTAGCGCGTCAGGGCATGGCGAACGTGGCCTTGTCGCTGTCGGCATGGTCGGCGTTCTTCGGCGCCATCGTGTCGGTGGTGGGCATCATCCTGCTTGCGCCCATGCTGGCGAAATGGGCACTGGCCTTCGGCCCCGCCGAGTACTTCGTGTTGATGATCTTCGCGTTCTGCTGCCTGACCAGTCTGTTGGGCAAGCAGCCCGTGAAAGGGGTGTTGGCGGCGATGATCGGACTGTCCATCTCGGTGATTGGCGTGGACGCGAATTCCGGGGTCTATCGCTACACCTTCGAGTCCGTGCACTTGGCCGATGGCGTGGATTTCGTGGTGGTCGTGATTGCGTTGTTCGCGGTCAGCGAAATGCTTGAAATGCTGGAGAAGGTGGTGGCAGGGCACAGTGTTGAGGTCAAGCCCAGTGGTCGCAAGCTCTTCAACCTGAAAGAGCTGGCGTTCACGTGGTGGAGCGTGGTGCGCAGCGCGCTGGTGGGGTTTGGCGTGGGCGTGTTGCCAGGCGCCGGCGCCAGCGTGGCCGCTGCCGTCGCGTATTCGCAGGAAAAGCGCATCATTGAAGCCAAGGATCCTGACGCCAAGTTTGGCAAAGGCGATATGCGCGGCCTGGTGGCGCCGGAAGCGGCGGCCACGGCATCGGCGATTGGTTCGTTCGTGCCGATGTTGACGTTGGGTGTGCCGGGTTCAGGCACGACCGCCGTGATGATGGGGGCGTTGACGCTCTACAACATCACGCCGGGGCCTGTGTTGTTTGAGACCAAGCCCGAGCTGGTGTGGGGGTTGATCGCCTCGCTGTTCGTCGCCAACGTGTTGCTGTTCGTCATGAACGTGCCGCTGGTCCGCCTGTTCTCGAAGGTGTTGTCGGTACCGGGCTGGTTGATGGTGCCGGGCATTCTTTGCATCAGCTATATCGGTGTCTACGCCATCAACGCAGGAACGTTCGATCTTCTGCTGGTGGCTGGAATCGGCGCGCTGGGATATTTCCTGCGCAAGTTTGGTGTGCCGATGGCGCCGCTGGTGTTGGGCGTGGTGTTGGGGAACATGATGGAACAAAATCTGCGCCGCGCCTTGTCCATCACGGACGGCGACGTCGTCGTGTTGTTCTCAAGCCCGGTGTCGATTGGGTTGTGGGTGGGCGCTGCTGCCGTCGTGGTGGTGCCGCAGTTGATGCGGCGGATGCGCAAGGCTCGGAAGGTTGCCGCTGGAACGGCGTGACAGGATGCGCGGGTCGCGGGCCGGCAGGTTCGCGATCTGCGCGTGTCATCGCCGGAATTGCAAGGGGCGCCGTGTGGCGCCCCTTTTTTAACTATGAATATGAGTGATTGCTCATATTTTATTCTTGGTGTTTAAACCTGCGCCAGGCGTTCCAATGCGGCGTCCAGCGTATCGTCCTTCTTCGCGAAGCAGAAACGCACGATGCGGTGGTTGGACTCCGCGGCGTCTGGTTGGCGATAAAAGGCGGACACGGGAATGACCGTGACGCCATGCTTGACCGTCAAATCACGGGCGAAGTCGGCTTCGTTCTGTTTGGAGATCTGGCTGTAGTCGGCCAGCAGGAAGAACGTGCCAGGGCTGGGCAGCGGACGGAAGCGCGTCTTGGCCAGGCCTTGCGACAGACGGTCGCGCTTGGCCTGATAGAACGCCGGAAGATCCAGGTAGGGCTTGGGATCGCGCATGAATTCGGCCAACGCGAATTGCATGGGCGAGGGCACGGTGAACACCATGAACTGGTGCACCTTGCGCAGCTCGGCGCTAAGTTGCCGGGGGGCGCAGCAGTAACCGATCTTCCAACCGGTGGTGTGGTAGGTCTTGCCGAAAGATGAGATGACGAAAGCGTGCTCGGCCAGCAACGGACGGCGTGCAACGCTGGCGTGTGGCTTGCCATCGAAAACGATGTGTTCATAGACTTCGTCGGACACCAGCAGCACGCCGGTATCGCGCACGATGGCTTCCAGAGCGTCCAGGTCGCTTTCTTCAAGGACCGCGCCGGTGGGATTGTGCGGGAAGTTGAGCATCAGCAGGCGCGTCTTGGACGTGATGGCGTCGCGCACACGCTGCCAATCGATGCGGTAGTAGGGATCGGCCTCGGTGGGCGCACGCAACGGCACCGGCACGGCCGTGCCACCGGCCAGACGGATCGCCGGCAGGTAGGAGTCGTAGCAGGGTTCGATGACGACCACTTCGTCGCCGCTATTGACCGCGGCCAGCACGGTCGCCATCAGGGCCTCGGTGGCCCCGCTGGTGACGGTGATCTCGGTTTCTGGATCGTAGGCATGGCCATAGAGTTCGCGCGTCTTGGCGGCGATGGCGTCGCGCAAGGGGGCAACCCCGGGCATGTAGGGATACTGGTTGTGGCCGTCGGCCATCGCGCGGGTCACGAGCTCGCACAGCGCGGGGTCCGGATCGAAGTCCGGAAAGCCCTGGCCCAGGTTGATGGCCTTGTGTTCGATGGCCAGGCGGCTCATCACGGTGAAGATGGTGGTGCCGACGTCGGGAAGTTTGGATCGGATCATGGTGGACGCGAAGATGAACGCTGGTAGGCAAAGAGAGTTTTCGTAAGTATCCCACTAACTCATAATTCGTTTTTCGCATTAGCTAAGCAGTGGATGGAATCGTGGGTCAAAACATGTTGTTGAGGATAGCGGGCGGGTTGTTGATCGCGCTGGCTGGCGCGCTGCTGGCGGTATGGGCGCATATTCCGTTGCCCTGGATGCTGGGCGCGCTGTTGGTCACGGCTGCCACGCGCATCGCAGGGCTGCGCACGGTTTGCCCGCGTCCGGCCCGCAACGGTGGGCAATGGGTGATCGGGACATCGCTGGGGCTGTATTTCACGCCACAGGTGCTTGGGCATATCGGCAGCAATGCCGGGCCCATCATCGTGGGGATGCTGTTCGCGCTGGGGCTGGCGTTCATGGGCACCGCAATGCTGCGGCGGTTCACGGATGCTGACTTCAAGACGGCGTGGTTCTCGTCGGCGATTGGCGGCGCCAGCGAGATGGCCAGCCTGGCCGAACGTCATGGCGCGCGGATCGATCGCGTGGCGACGGCGCACAGCGTGCGCGTGCTGCTCGTGGTGGTGACGGTACCGTTCATTTTTCAGTGGTGGGGCGTGGCGGGGCTGGATCCGACGGTGCCCGGGCCCAAGGTTGTCGATGGCGCGGGCCTTGCCGCGCTGATTGCGCTGACCTGCATCGGCGGCCTGTTTTTCATGAAGCTGCGCCTGCCCAACCCATGGGTGCTGGGCCCCATGCTGGTGGCCATGTTGCTGACGTCCTCGAATGTCGAACTGTCGGCCCTGCCAGACTATGTGCCCAAGGTCGGGCAACTGCTCATTGGGTGGTCTTTGGGTGACCGCTACCGGCCCGATTTTTTCCGCGCGGCGCCACGATTCATCGCGGTCGTGGCGGCGTTCACGGTCAGTGCCCTGGCACTGGCCTTTGGGTTGGGTGCGCTGTTGTCGTACTGGTCAGCAGCGCCCATCCCGACGTTGATTCTGGGGACGACACCGGGTGGCATCGCCGAGATGGCGATCACCGCCAAGGTGTTGCAATTGGGCGTGCCGGTGGTGACGGCGTTCCACGTTACGCGCATGGTGTTCGTCGTGATCGTGACGGGTCCGATATATGCCTTCCTGGCACGCCGGCAGGCAAATTCCGCGTAACGGTACTTAGGCCTGAGTCAGAAAAATGCGACATTGGGGTAAACAACAATATGAGTCAGTAATGCGGGATGAGTATGCTGATTCCGCAGTTGATTCAAGCAGCGCGCGGACTCGTTCTGTTGCTTGGCGACAAGCGGGAACGCAGCAGCAACGCAGGTATTTCTACCGGTCGTTCAGTTCTCACGGCGTCCTTGATTCATTGCATTTCGACTCAATTACAGGACGCTAGAAAAAATGGCTCAGAAGGGCAAAGTTAAGTGGTTCAACGCTGACAAGGGTTACGGTTTCATTACCCCGGACGTCGGTGGCACCGAGGTTTTCGCGCACTTTTCCGCCATTCAGGGCCGCGGCTATCGCAGCCTGAACGAAGGGCAGGAAGTCGAATTCGAAGTTAAGGATGGTCCGAAAGGACCTCAAGCGGCCGAAATTCGCCCGCTCTAAATCGGGAAATCCCAATTTCCCGTCCGCCAGGTCCGACCTGGCTACAACGCCCCAAGACTCTCGAGTCTGGGGCGTTGTTTCATTTGGGGCTGCTAAAAAGCGGCGAGGGCCTGAGCGCTTTATGCCCGTAAGTTAGTAATCACTAACATATCCTCCAGCCTTGGATAAGTCTGTGGATAATTATTTTTGGGCCGACGAATTTTTATGCTCATTTATGAAGCACTGGCATGGCCGATCTCAAGGTTTTGCACAGATTCTTGATCATGCCAATACCGCGCTGACAGGCCTGCGATTGAGCAAAGTCCTCCTCGTCAGACGGCGTCCGCTCAACGTGAAACAAGCCCTTTTCCCTATGAATACGGGCGTTTGGCGACGCTTTTAGGCTGAGCCGTCAGCAAAGTGGTGCGACCAGCCGATTATCCAATACGAGCCCATTTGACCAATATTTGGCTTCGCGCGGTCGGTTGTTCACAAAGATATCCCCATCCCGGTTATGCACAGAATGACGCTCCAATTTGCCCAAAATGAGGGCGGTCTGCCTGTGGATAGAAATGGGGATAGTGATTATTTGGCTGGCGTGTTTGGGTGATTTTCCGACGAGATTCGGATCTCGGGAAGCCATGGATTTCTACACGGACATGATGTTGTCCGATGGATGCCTTGCAGAAATTCAATGCCAGAAACAGACATCGACTTGTCCACAGGGATTCACATGAAATTGTTTGTCTCACCCAAATGGATGATGGCGCGTTGACGAAGGCACGAGCAAGATAGTTGTGCTGTCAAATATCCAATGGTCCCTTCGCCAAGGCTGCGGCAAATACGCGAGACGAATATAGGGCGGCTCGCGTGTTGCGGGATAAGTATGTGGATAAATCGTTAGACGGTAATAAGCTCGCAATTTGACTGAGAAGTACCGGCGGAGTTCCCGGTCATTTTTCAAGCATGCCTCCTGTGGTTTGAAGGCTTTATCGCATCGATAGTTGAATCTTATCCACAAAGTTTTCCACGGTTTTTTTGACGTTGTGGCATTGATGAGAAGGTGCCTGGAACGACGACGCTCCGGCTATTGGCCATATGCGGTTTACGGCAGTTTTCCCTATGAAGCGCGCTGGTGCAGGGAGCGTGTTTGTGTATATGGGAAATTGTCCTGAAGCTCTTTCAGTCGACGCTCTTGATTAGTTTTGACGTCACGGCTTCCTGAGTTATCCCCAAAGTTGTTCCACGTGAAAGACAGCATTTGAACGCACTGGATTTCCGACCGGTTTGTGCATAAGTCGGTTGCCGGCCGCTTGGAGAATTTCGGATTTTCCTTTGCCTTGAAGATATCCACTGCTGGCTGTGCATAAACACGATCGTGAACCACCATCGGTTTCCTTCTGTTGATCGGTTTCCTGAAATCGGATGCTTAAGTGCCGTGTCCGGATGGAGCCAAAGGTCTGCTGGATTCTGTTCTGGTGGGGCGTTATGTTTCACGTGAAACGTAAAAAATATGCGGGTTTTTGGCCTAGGGGTAGGGTAGGGCCAAGATAATCGCTTTTTTCTCTCGCATTCCAGTTTCGACTTTCGGTGCGGCAGTCGCTCCCAAATTTGGATCTGGAGCCACAGTCTTGGGAATCAGCAGAAATCCGAGGCTCGCCTCCGGTGTGATGGAACGGCATATGCGTCATCCCCGTCCCCAAATTTGGCTTGTTTCACGTGGAACAGAGTGGACGGCGGGTGCGGTTTGGCGCTGCGGATGGCACGTAATGTTCCACGTGAAACATTAAGGGTCGGCAGTCATTCAGTCCAAGCCCCTGTGGCGGTTCATTCATTCAGCACTCTTACGTTCCACGTGAAACATCGAGGCATTTGGGGGTGATCGCCACTTCCCATTCGCTCGCAAACATCCAAATTCTCAGCAACCGGCAGGCTTTGACTCCCGTCGGCGCAACCTTGGCATGCCCTATTGGGAGAACCATTCAGCGGTAGGCGTTGTGTGAAAGGACGGGTGGCCATGGGCGAGAGATGTTCCACGCGAAACACTCAGGCCGGGCAGCCTTTCCTGCCAACCCGCCTGTAGCCGATCAGTCATTCAGCATTTTGATGTTTCACGTGAAACATCGAGGCCGCGGAGCGGTAACTCAGCGTGTCTTAGCCTGTACGCACCCGGATATCGAACGACCTATCAGACTCTATTTTCGGCTGTGCAACTTCGACCTGCTCGACGGGGCGAACTACTAACCCGTGGGACACGGTGCGAAAGAGCAGGTGGCCACGGGGCGAGAGATGTTCCACGTGAAACATTCCAGCCAAGCAGCCTTTCTGGCCAGATGCCAGCGACAGATCAGTCCTTCAGCATCTGATGTTCCACGTGAAACGTCGAGACAGCGGAGCAGCAACTCAGCGAGCCTTTGCCCATCGCGCCCAGGTATTGAACGAGCGATCAGGTTCTATTTTTCGTCTGTGCACCTTCGACATGTTCACCTGGGCGAACTACTAGTCCGTGGGACACGGTGCGAAAGGGCAGGTGACTATGAAGCGAGGGATGTTCCACGTGAAACATCAATGGTGAAACACCGGCAGATGCCGACATATTCGTCCGTCAAGCTTCCTGTGGCGTTGCCAAATCCCGACGCGCCAGCGGTTGGGTAGGGGGCATTCCTCCTGTAGGCAATGTTTCACGTGAAACATGCCCCCCCTGCCTCTATAATGAACACCGAACGCTCTCTTATCTCCCCTCCCCATCATGGATTATCCCCGCGAATTCGATGTCATCGTCGTCGGTGGCGGCCACGCCGGTACCGAAGCGGCGCTGGCAGCTGCCCGCGCTGGCGCTCAGACGCTGCTGCTGACACACAACATCGAAACCCTTGGCCAAATGTCTTGCAATCCCTCCATCGGCGGGATCGGCAAGGGGCACCTTGTCAAAGAAGTCGATGCCCTGGGCGGCGCGATGGCGCTGGCAACGGACGAAGCCGGGATTCAGTTCCGCATTCTTAACGGATCCAAGGGTCCGGCCGTGCGCGCCACTCGTGCCCAGGCAGACCGCGTGCTCTACCGGCAGGCCATCCGTGGCCGTCTGGAGAACCAACCCAACTTGTGGTTGTTCCAGCAAGCAGTCGAAGATCTGATGGTGGAAGGTGACCGGGTGGTCGGGGCGGTGACACAGGTTGGCCTGAAGTTCCGTGCCAAGACGGTGGTGCTGACCGCCGGCACGTTCCTCAATGGCCTGATCCACGTCGGCCTACAGAACTATTCCGGTGGCCGTGCGGGAGATCCACCTGCTATCTCTCTGGGCCAGCGCCTGAAGGAACTCAAGCTTCCCCAGGGGCGCCTCAAGACGGGCACTCCCCCCCGGATCGATGGACGCTCGATCAACTACGGCATCCTGGAAGCGCAACCGGGTGATCTGGATCCCGTGCCCGTGTTCTCGTACATGGGCAACGTGGCCATGCATCCCCGCCAGTTGCCGTGCTGGATCACGCACACCAACGCCAGGACGCACGACATCATCCGAGGTGGCCTGGATCGTTCACCGATGTACAGCGGTGTCATTGAAGGCGTGGGCCCGCGTTACTGCCCGTCCATCGAAGACAAGATCCACCGTTTCGCCGACAAGGAATCCCACCAGGTATTTCTCGAGCCGGAAGGTCTGGATACTCATGAGGTGTATCCCAACGGCGTGTCGACTAGCTTGCCGTTCGACGTGCAGCTGGATCTGATCCATTCCTTGCGCGGCCTGGAGAATGCGCACATCATGCGTCCCGGCTACGCCATCGAATACGATTACTTTGATCCACGTGGATTGAAGAGCACCTTGGAAACCAAGGCGATCGGCGGCCTGTTCTTCGCCGGTCAGATCAATGGCACTACGGGTTACGAAGAGGCGGCCGCCCAAGGGTTGCTGGCCGGCATCAATGCCGCGTTGCTGTCACTGGGGCGTGACCAATGGACGCCGCGTCGCGACGAGGCCTATCTGGGAGTGCTGGTGGATGATCTGGTGACGCGCGGCGTGACCGAACCCTATCGCATGTTCACATCGCGTGCCGAATATCGCCTGAGCCTGCGCGAAGACAATGCCGACCTGCGCTTGACCGAAATCGGTCGCCAGCTGGGTATTGTTGATGACGCCCGCTGGGAGGCATTCAACCGTAAGCGTGATGCCGTGGCCGCGGAAGTCGAACGGTTGAAGTCTTCGTGGGTCAACCCGCGGCTCCTGCCAGTTGAAGTCGCTGAACCCCTGTTGGGCAAGGCGATCGAACGTGAGTACTCACTAGCAGACTTGCTGAAACGCCCGAATGTTTCATATGAAGCATTGATGGCTGTTCGCAATACGGATGGCACACTGCTGGCCGGCCCGGGTGTGGCCGCGGATGACATTCTGGCGGAGCAGGTCGAGATCCAGGTGAAGTACGCCGGCTACATTGCTCGTCAGCAAGATGAAGTCCAGAAGCAGATCTCGCACGAGCAGCAGGCTATCCCCGCCGACGTTGATTACGACGCGGTGACCAGCCTGTCGTTTGAGGTGCGCCAGAAGTTGAAGACGCATCGCCCGGAAACCGTCGGCCAGGCCGCACGCATTTCCGGCGTGACCCCCGCTGCAATCTCGTTGCTGCTTATCCACCTGAAGCGCTTGCACTACGGCTCGCGCAAGCAAGCCGCATGACCGCCCACACCGATCAGGCCGGCGTCGACATGGCCGGCCGCCTCTCTCGTGCATGCGATCAGTTGGGGCTACAGGCCGACGTCTCGGCACACGCCAAGTTGCTGAACTATCTGGCCCAGATGCAGCGCTGGAACCGCACATACAACCTGACGGCCATCCGAGATCCCCAGCAGATGCTGATCCAGCATCTGTTCGACAGTTTGGCCGCCATAGGGCCGTTCAGCGAGGCGCTGGGCGACGCTCGCGTGGAGGCCAAGGTCTACGACGTCGGATCGGGTGGCGGCCTGCCTGGCGTCGTTCTCGCCATCATGCGACCGCAGTGGTCCGTGACCTGCATCGACGCCGTTGAAAAGAAAACCGCATTCGTCCGTCAGATGAGCGGCGCGTTGACGTTGCCCAACCTGCAAGCGCGGCATGCCCGCATCGAAACGCTGGACCCGGCGGAGTGTGACATCGTGACGTCGCGAGCCTTTGCTTCGCTGGACGATTTTGCGCAGCTCGCAGGTCGCCACGTGCGCAACGATGGTACCCTCGTCGCCATGAAGGGCAAGGTCCCCGATGAAGAAATTCAGGCGTTGCATGCGCGCGGGGAATGGCAAGTCGACCATATTCAGCCGCTCCAAGTACCAGAGCTGCAAGCAGAACGCTGCCTGATCTGGATGCGCCGCAGCGACGCGCGCGGCGAAGGACGCAGTCAAGGAACCCTATGAAGAACTTACCCCCCAGCACAACCGCCCGCGTCTTCTGCATCGCCAATCAAAAAGGCGGTGTGGGCAAGACGACGACCGCCATCAATTTGGCGGCGGGCCTTGCCACGCATAATCAGCGCGTGCTGCTGGTGGACCTGGACCCTCAAGGCAATGCCACGATGGGTAGCGGCATCGACAAGAACTCGCTTGAGTCGAATCTGTACCAAGTGCTGATTGGCGAGTCCACCATCGAGCAGGCCCGTGTCAAATCGGAATCGGGCGGCTATGACGTGCTGCCTGCCAACCGTGAATTGTCCGGCGCCGAAATTGATCTGGTGCAAATGGACGAACGCGAACGCCAACTCAAGGCCGCGATCGACACCGTCGCCAGCCAATATGATTTCGTGCTGATCGACTGCCCGCCAACGCTGTCGTTGCTGACACTTAACGGATTGGCCGCCGCCCACGGCGTAATCATTCCGATGCAGTGCGAATACTTCGCGCTGGAAGGCCTGTCCGACCTGGTCAACACCATCAAGCGCGTCCACCGCAACATCAATGACGACCTGCGCGTCATTGGCCTGTTGCGAGTGATGTTCGATCCGCGCATGACGTTGCAACAGCAAGTGTCTGCCCAGCTCGAGGCGCACTTTGGCGACAAGGTCTTCAAGACCGTCGTGCCGCGCAATGTGCGCCTGGCCGAAGCACCCAGTTACGGCATGCCGGGTGTCGTGTATGACCGCGCGTCACGCGGCGCGCAGGCCTACATCTCGTTCGGCGCCGAAATGATCGAGCGCGTCAGGAATGAATTGAAGTAAGCCTTGCCCATGTCTGTTGCCGCGCTCTTTTCCTCGACCCCCTCGCTCTCCCACGCGCCGCAAGCCGACGCGCGCGATAGCTTGCGCGTGCGCTTGGAAGAGGCTGCGCTGAACGCCACGGCGGTCGGCGCGCAGGTGCTCTATGATGGTTGGCTGGTGCGCTTTGCGCATTCGGAAGCCAAGCGCGTGCGCAGCGTGAATGTGCTGGGGTTATCCACACGTCCGTTGGACGAGCGGCTGGCGTATTGTTCTTCGTTGTATGCGCGCCATGGCTTGCCCATGGTGTTGCGCATGACCTCCATCGGCCCCGATTTTTCGCTGGATGCCGAACTGGAGTCCCGCGGCTATACCTTCACCGGTGAGACCCGAGTCATGAGCATGTCGCTCGCCCCCAGGCCCAGCGTCCGGGGCGACCTGCTTTTCAGCAGCGTGGACACCGGCCGCTTCGCACAGGCGGTCGGGGCCATGCGCGGCTCGACGCCCGGGCATGCCGGTGAACATCAAGCGCGTCTGCAAGGACTGGCTGTGGATAAGCAGCCGGTGTTGGCATTCAACGCGGCGGGGCAGTGCGTTGCCGCGGGCCTGGCCGTTCGCGATGACGACTTGCTTGGCCTGTTCGACATCGTCACGGACCCAGGGTATCGGCGTAAAGGCTACGCCGACGCCCTGGTGGATTACCTATTGACCGAGGGTGCCGCCGGCGGCGCCACGACCGCGTATTTGCAGGTCGAGCCGGACAATACAGCCGCGCGGGCCTTGTATGGCCGCTACGGTTTCAAAGACTGTTACTCGTATTGGTACCGTCTGCCCGCCGAGCAGACGGACGCCTGAGCCCGGCTCAGGATACAAAAACAGAAGGAAAGAGGATTTAACTATGGCCACCAAGAAACCCAAGGGATTGGGTCGCGGACTGGACGCCTTGCTTGGCGCGGACGCGCCGGCGATCGACAACATTGGCAAGGCCGTCGCGGCCAAGCCAGAGGGTCCGCCATCCACCTTGCCCATCTCGAAGATGCGCGCCGGCAAGTATCAGCCGCGCACGCGCATGGACGAGGGCGCCTTGGGCGAGCTGGCCGAATCGATCCGCACACAAGGCATCATGCAACCCATTCTTGTGCGCGGACTCGGCGAGAGCGCGCCTGGCCATTACGAGATCATCGCGGGTGAACGCCGTTTCCGCGCCGCGCAACTGGCGGGTTTGAAAGAAGTGCCGGTGCTGGTGCGCGAAGTGGCCGACGAGAACGCGGCCGTCATGGCGCTGATCGAGAACATCCAACGTGAAGATCTGAATCCGTTGGAAGAGGCGCATGGCGTGCGTCGCTTGCTGGACGAATTTGGCCTGACCCACGAGCAGGCCGCGCAAGCGATCGGCCGTTCGCGCTCCGCCACCAGCAACCTGCTGCGCCTGCTGAACCTGGCCGCACCCGTTCAAACGATGCTGCTTGCCGGCGACGTCGACATGGGCCATGCCCGTGCGCTGCTGGCGGTTGACGCCGCCACGCAGATCCAACTGGCCAATCAGATCATCGCGCGCCGCTTGTCGGTGCGCGAAGCTGAAAAGCTGGTCACCAAGACCGCCAAGGAAACCGAGTCGGCCGCGTCCCCGCGCAAGAAGACCAACGGCGCCTCGCGCGATTTGACCCGTCTGGAAGAAGCCCTGTCCGATCACCTGGGCACTCGTGTCGCCTTGAAGGTCGGCGCCAAGGAAAAGGGGCAGATCGTCATCGATTTCCACGGCTGGGAACACCTGAATTCACTGCTTGAGCGCCAAGGCCTGTCCGGAGTGGTGGATGCCTGAGCACGCCTTGCCGGTCGTGGCGGTGCTGGCCACTGGCGGCACCATAGCCGGCGCGCAGGCAGACGCGACGTCCGCCGGTTACAAGGCCGGCTCGTTCTCCGTCAACGCCTTGCTGGCCGCTGTGCCGCAATTGACGGGCATTGCCGAGATTCGTGCCGAGCAAGTCGCCAACGTCGGCAGCCAGAACATGACGCACGACGTCTGGCGCGCGTTAGCCGAAAGAGTGGACGCTTTATGCCAGGACCCTTCGGTGGCAGGCATCGTCATTACGCACGGTACCGACACGCTTGAAGAGACTGCGTATTTTCTGAGTCTTGTGATTCAGCACGACAAGCCCGTCGTACTGGTGGGCGCCATGCGTCCGGCGACAGCGCTGGGCGCCGAAGGCCCGGCCAACCTGTACAACGCGGTGGCGCTTGCGCGCCATCCCGACGCGCGCGGTCGCGGGCCGCTTGTCGTCATGAATGATGACGTGCACTACGCACGCGAAATCCAGAAGATCGCCAGCGCGGGCCTGTGTGCCTTCACGTCGCCCAATCGCGGCCGTGCCGGCGTCATGCATGGTGGCATGCCGTGCTTCTATTCGCTCAATACCACCACGCACACCACGCAAAGCGAGTTTTCACTCGCATTGTTGGATAAGGCCGGCTGGCCGCGCGTGGATATCGTTTACGCCTACGCCAACCTGCAAGCCGATCTGATTGATTTTCTGGCCGGTGTCGCGGAAGGCATCGTGCTGGCTGGCGTGGGTGACGGCAACGCGACCGACCTGGCCATCGACGCGCTGAGCCAGGCCGTCGCGGACGGCGTGGCCGTGGTGCGTGCAAGCCGCACGGGCAGCGGGTTTGTCGCACGTGATGTCGAACTGGATGACGCCAGCCTGGGCTTTATCGCCGCGCGGGATCTGAACCCGCAAAAGGCGCGCATCCTGCTGATGCTGGGCCTGTCGCTTACACGCGATCCCGCCAGCTTGCAGGCGATCTTCGACCGCTATTGAACGGGCGGCGTCGCGCCGCCCACATCGGCTTGTTGCGCCAATCCCAGGTTGGCCCGCAACATGTCATAGACCTGCCGCGTCAGCGGATTGATCAGGTCACGCCTTATCCACAGGAAGTAGGTCACGTCCGGCAAGGGCGGTAATCCTTCCTTTTCCCCCAGCACGCGCATCTCTGGCCCCAACAGTTCCACGCTGCGGGCCGTAACGCCCAGCCCGGCACGCAGCGCGGCTTTGATTCCCACCAGATTCGGCGCCACATAGTTGGTATGCCAGCGCACACGCGCCTGTTCCAGTGCATTCAAGGCCAGCCGGCGAAAGATGCTGGGCTCATCCGCCAGCACCAGCGGTACCGGCGCATGCATGTCGTGCACATAGTCGGCCGAGGACAGCCAGACGGTCGGAGACGTACGCAGGGCGACGCCTTCAAAGTCTTGGTCGAAGCGCGTGGATATCGTCAGGTCAATCTCGCCGGCACGCAACGCATCCATCAGGAAGGGACTGCGATCCACGCGGATCTCCAGCTTCACGCGCGGGGCCGACCGTGCGATGTGCGTCAGCAGCGTGGGCAAGATGGTGTCGGCCACGTCCAGCGGTGCGCCCAGACGTAAATCGCCCTCCAGCGGCCCGTCTTGCAGGGCACGCAGCGCCTCGTCGTTGATGGCCAGCATGTGACGCGCATATTCCACCAGCCGCCGCCCATGTGAAGACAGCACCTTGTTGCGCCCCTGTTTTTCAAACAAGGGCAGGCCAATGGTGGATTCCAGACGCTGCATCTGCTGCGTGATGGCCGATTGGGTCTTATGCAGCCGATTGGCGGCTTCCGAAAACGTATCGTGCTGGGCGATGGCCGTCAGCGTGCGAAGCAGGTCCAGATCCAGGTTGCGCATGGCGGGCTCAAAAATATTAGCGTTGCTAATGGAATGTTAAGGCAATTTAAATTGTTGAGGCGGATCCCGAGCGATACATTAGGTGCAATAACTCATGAAACAAGAGGGAAAATCAAAGTGAGCAATGCGCACCCCCACCAAGCCGGCATCGATGCCGCCATCGGAAATATTAAAAAAACTGTAGGAAATAAGGGGCTGAATCGAGACAGCCTGGATGACGTGCTGCAAGAACTGGTGGCGCTCGCGGGTCACACGGACTGGTGGGCGAATGACCGCTACGCCGCGCCCGAGGACGGCGAGCGTCAGGCGCGCTACCTGATCGCCGAGGACGACGACAAGAGCTATGCGCTGTACTTGAACGTGATGCGGCCCGGCAACAAGATCGTGCCCCACAACCACACGACCTGGGCCTGTATCGCGGCCGTCGAGGGCGTGGAATACAACTACGTTTATGACCGCACTGATGATGGGTCCGTGCCCGGCGTCGGCCATCTGGAAAAGACCGGCACCGTGGTGGTGGGCCCGGGCGCCGGCATCGCCTTGATGCCCGACGACATCCATGCCGTCGAGATCCAGGGCGATAGCGTCATCCGCCATCTGCACATGTACGGCCGCGCCCTGGAAACGCTGAACGAACGCCTGGGCTTCGATCTGGTCGCCGGCACCTGCAAGATCATGCCGATCGGCGTGCAAACGCGACGCTGATCATGCACAAGCCCTATCGGTCAGCAACGCGCTTGTTGCGCGCGGGGCGTCCCCATCAAGGATGGGTCAACACCCCCGTCACCCGCGCCAGCACCTATGTCTTCGATAGCGTCGCGGCTTGGCGCGACACACGCGAACGCCGCGAGCAGGAGCGCTTGCCGTCCTATGGTGCGCGTGGCACCGACAGCACGCATGCATTGGAAGACGCGCTGATTGAACTGGAAGAGGGCTATCGCGCCGCGCTGTATCCCACGGGGCAAGCGGCCATCGCGACCGTGTTGCTCGCTTACTTGCGCACGGGGGATCATCTGCTGATCACCGATGCGGTGTACGAGCCCGTGCGTCGCTTCTGCGTCGAGCATTTGACGCGGCTAGGCATCGAATATACGTTCTACCGGCCCGACGGCGCGGGCATCGAGGCGTTGATTCGTCCCAATACGCGCATGATTTACGCGGAGTCGCCGGGTTCGTTGACGTACGAGATTCCGGACCTCTCCGAGTTATCCACAGCGGCAAGAAAATACGATTGTTGGCTGGCTGTGGATAACACGTGGGCGTCGGGGTTGATATACAAACCGCTTACGCTCGGCGCGGATATTTCGATTCTTGCTGCCACTAAATACCTGGGCGGCCACGCCGACGTGATGATGGGCGCCGTGATCACCAACCGCCAAGCCTGGCCCGCCCTGGACCGCGCCCGCATCGACTTCGGCCAGACCGTGGGCGCCGACGATGCCTTCCTGGTGCTGCGTGGCATGCGTTCCCTGCCGCTGCGCATGGCGCAACACGCCAAGAACGCCATGCTGGTCGCGGCGTGGCTACAAGGCCGTTCGGAAATCGCCCGTGTGCGATACCCGGCCTTGCCGGGAGATCCGTCGTATGCGCGCTGGCTGCGCGACTGCACGGGCGCAAACGGCTTGCTGACCATCGAATTGTCGGATGCTTACCGTGACGCGGATGCCGAACGCCTGATCGACAGTCTGCGCTTGTTCGGCATCGGCGCATCGTGGGGGGGCTTTGAAAGCCTCGTGATTCCCGTGCGGCTGAATTCGCGATCGTTGCCTGACCCTACGCCGCGGGGCGCGATGCTGCGCCTGCATATCGGCCTGGAAGATCCGCAGGACCTGATCGGCGACCTTGAACAAGGCTTGTCGGTGATGGCCCAATCCCCTCGTTTCCTTTGACTCTCATGAAGCACTCCAATACCGCCCCTTTCGTCGCCGACGTCGACTCGCATACGCTCAAAGAATGGCTGCATGATGGTCACGAGATAGCTCTGCTGGACGTGCGCGAACACGGCCAGTACGGTGAATCCCACCTGTTCTACGCGGCGCCCGTGCCGTACAGCCGGCTAGAGATCGACATCGTGCGCCTGGCGCCGCGCCGCAACGTGCGGGTGGTGGTCTACGACAACGGGGCTGCCGATAGCACGGCCGTTCGCGCCGCGCAAGCCTTGACGAGGTTGGGCTATACCCAGGTGCATCGCCTGGCCGGCGGCATCGCCCAGTGGCAGCGGGACGGCTATGCCGCCTTCGCGGGTGTGAATGTTCCCAGCAAGACGTTCGGCGAGCTGGCCGAAGAAGTCTTCCACACGCCGCGCATCGGTGCGCGCGAACTGGCCGAGCGCCAGCGGCGCGGCGACGACTTGATCGTGCTGGACGGCAGGCCGTATGCCGAATATCAGAAGATGAGCATTCCCGGCGGAATCTGTTGCCCGAACGGAGAGCTGGCGCTGCGCGCGCATACGCTGGCCACGGATCCGAACACCACGATCGTCATCAACTGCGCGGGCCGCACGCGCAGCATCATCGGTGCGCAGACGTTGATCAACCTTGGCGTGCCCAACCCCGTCTACGCGCTGGAGAACGGCACGCAAGGCTGGTACCTGGAAGACCTGCCGCTGGAGCACGGCGCGCAACGCCGCTATGACCATGGCATCGCGCCCAAGGACCTGCCGGCGCTGGCCGCCCGTTCCGCGAAATTGGCAGATCGCCATGGCGTGCCGTTCGTCAGCGCTGCCACGGTACAGGCCTGGCTGCACGACGCCGAGCGCAGCACCTTTCTGTGCGACGTGCGCGACGCGGAAGAATTTGCGCGGGGCTCCTTGCCCGGCGCGCAGCACACGCCGGGCGGGCAGCTCGTGCAGGCGACCGACCAGTACCTGGCCGTGCGCGGCGCGCGTATTGTCGTCTTCGATGCCGAAGGCGTGCGCGCGCCGGTCGTGGCCAGCTGGTTGCGGCAGATGGGCTGGGACGCCAGCGTGCTGCAAGAGGGCGCCAGCGCCGCCTTGACCCGCGAGACGCCGGCCGTGGAAACGCCGCCCGTTCCAGGCGTGTCCGACGCGGCGCTGGCGGCAGCGCTGGCGCAAGGCGCGCAGGCGGTCGATATTCGTCCGGGCATGCGCTATCGCGCCAGCCACATCGCGGGGGCGCAATGGTCGATCCGTCCGCGCCTGGATCGCCTGGCGCTGGATTGCGAGCGTCCTGTCGTGTTGCTGGCCGAAGATGCGGCCGTGGCCGCCTGGGCGGCTGAGGACCTGCGCGCCTTGGGCATCAAAGACATCAAGGTAAATACCGGCACGCCGGCCAGTTGGGCGGCGCAAGGCCTGCCGTTGGAATCCACGCCTGCCGAGCCGGCCGACGGCGAGTGCATCGACTATCTGTTCTTCGTGCACGACCGCCATGACGGCAACAAGGCCGCGGCCCGCCAGTACCTGTCCTGGGAGACCAACCTGGTCAAGCAAATCGACGAACGCGAGTTGGCGGGCTATCGCTTTCCAGCCGGCTGACGCCGCTTATTGACGCCGCCCGACGAGGGCGCAAGCGCCGTGACGGCCCGCAGAGGCCACGCGCCGCGAAGACAGATGCATCAACCCGATCAATACGCCCCACCGGCCTCCGCCGGCGGGGTGCGGACGGTTCATGGCGAACCGAAATGCAAAGGACGGCCGAGTATCCGGTCGCCGACACAAGGGGAAATCCAGATGAAGCACCATGCATTGCACGTTTGCGGGACGGCCGCCGTGGCCCTGGCCGGGGTGTTGTGGAGCGCCTGCGGCCAGGCGCAAGCCCAGGCGCTTGCGCCGCTGGCGGATTATCCGAAGCAGGCCATCACCGTGGTTTCGCCATTTCCGCCTGGAGGCGGCAACGATGGCGTGGCCCGCTTGATTGCGCAGGAACTGGGCGCCATCATCGGCCAAAGCGTGGTGGTGGAAAACCGTTCGGGCGCGGGCGGCAACGTGGGCACGGCACAGGTGTCGCGCGCCAAGCCCGACGGCTACACCCTGGTGATGTCGCAGACCAGCGTCATGGCCGTCAATCCGCGTCTGTACAAGAACGTGGGCTTTGATCCGGTGAAGGACTTCACGCCGATCTCGCAGATCACGTCCGCGCCGCTGGTGCTGGTGGCGCGCACCGAAAGCCCGTACAAGACCCTGGCCGACTATCTGGACGCCGCGCGCAAGCAGCCGGGCATCATCACGTACGCCACGCCCGGCAATGGCACCATGAGCCATCTGATGGGCGCTCTGGTATCGAAGAAGGCGGGGGTGAGCCTGGTGCATGTGCCTTACCGGGGGGCGGCCCCGGCCATCACCGACCTCATGGGCGGCACGGTGGACATGCTGATCACCTCGCCAGCGTCGGCCGAACCCATGGTGACCGCGGGCAAGCTGCGCATCCTGGCGCTAAGCCACGAAAACAGCATTGGCGTCTTCAAGGGGGCGCCCACGCTGAAGCAAAGCGGCCTGGACGGCATCACCGCCGATGACTGGTACGGCTTGTTCGCACCCGCCGGCACGCCGCCCGCGCGTATCGCATACCTGGCGCAGGCAGTGGCCCAGGCGATGAAATCGCAGAATGTGATCGCCAAGATCAATAGCGGCGGCAGCTGGCCGGTGGGCAGTCAGCCGGACGCTTTCAAGACGCGCTTGCAGGAAGACACGGTGTATTGGGCGGACATGGTCAAGACGGCCGGGGTATCGCTGGACTGATGCCGCCAAGGGCTGGCGCTGGCGCCAGCCCTACACGGCCAGCACGTTGCCCACTGCGGCATTCAATGCCGCGTAGGCCGGCAGTTTCTGCGCACTGGTATTGGTTATCAGGTGGTCGACACGGTCTGCGTCGCAAAATGACACGCGGCTGCACAGGCCGATCTTGCTGAAGTCGGCCAGCAGCACCAGTTGCTTGGCATTGGCCGTCATTGCGCGGGCGACTTCCGCTTCGCGCAAGTCGTAGTTGGTGGCGCCGCATTCTGCGTCCACGCCAACCGGCGACAGCAACGCCATGTCGGCGCGGTAGCGGTGGATCTCGGCGATCGTGATGTCGCCCGCCGTGGCGCAGACCGGGCCGCCGACGGAGCCGCCCAGCATGATCAGCTGGTTGGCGCCATTGCCCGCCGCGCCCACCTTCAGCGCCACATCGAACGAATTCGTGATGAGGGTCAGGCCGGACAGCTTGGCCAGTTCATCGGCCAGCACGCTGGTGGTGCTTCCTGCATCCAGGAACAGGGTCTGGCCGCTGGACAACAGCCCGGCCGCCGCGCGCGCGATGGCGCGCTTGTACTTCACGCGCGTATGCACGCGCTCCGCGATCGGGGGTTCGCTGTGCACGGGCACGGCGCCGCCATGCACGCGGCGCAATTCACCCATGGCTTCCAGCTCAAGCAGGTCCCGCCTGACGGTCTCACGCGACACGCCGAGTTCGCCGACGATGCGATCGGTCGATACCTGCTGCAATGAAGACAGCAGGGCGCGGATTCTCTGATACCGCTCTTCTTGCCACATATCCGATGCTTCCTAATCTATCTCCGCCGCCGCGTCGCGCCGGCGATCAACGCGCGCATGGCCAACAGAGAACCACCCACGACCAGCATGATAAGCGTGGAATACGCCGCCGCCTGCGAAACGAACCCGGCTTCATCCAGCCGCAGCACCGATACGGGCGCCACGCTGACCGTGGGCGTCACCAGGAAGATGACGGCCGACAGCGTCACCATCGACCGCATGAACAGGAAAAAGAACACGCCCAGCACCGTGGGCGCGATCAGGGGCAGCACCGCATCGCGCAGCACCTGCATCGTGCCACCGCCCAGGCAACTGACGGCTTCTTCCAGGGCTTGCGGCACGGCGCGCATTCCCGTCATCATCGTCAGGAATCCTTGCGTGTGATAGTGATAGAAGTTGCACAGAGCGATCAGCGCGGCGCTGCCGTACAGCGCATACAGCGGCGTGCCGGGCACGTTGAACGCAAAGATGTAGGACAGCCCCAGCACCAGGCCGGGCACGCCCACCGGCAACACCGACACTAAATAGACGATCTTGGCCCAGCCCCGCCCGATGCGGCAGACACCGAAGCTCAGGAAGAACAGCAGCAGCACACCGCCGCCGGCCGCGGCCAGCGAGAGGTACAAGGACGTCCACAAGGGGGCGTAGCCGCCGCTGACGGTGATGTCGTAGTGCTTCAGCGTCCATTCCATGCGGTACGGCCATAGCCGCATGAAGCTGGCGAAAATCACCGTGGCCACCGTCAGGATGATCGTGCCGCAGGCCAGCAGCACGCCGACGCTGAACGCGGCGTCACGCAACGGCGCTGGCTGTGGCGTCACCCGCAGGCCGCTGGGCGATGCCGAGCCGAACTGGCGTTGCGATGCCACACGTTCGATCTGCACCGAGATCAACGACGGCAGCAGCAGCAGGATGCCCACCACCGACCCCATCCCGAAATTCATCTGGCCCGACACCTGGCTGTAGATCTCCGTGGCCAGCACCCGGTAGTTGCCGCCAATCACTGCCGCATTGCCGAAATCGGTGATGGTGATGACGAACACCACGAACGCCGCGCTCAGCAATCCGAACTTGCAGTTGGGCAAGGTGATGTCGAAGAACTGGCGCGTGCCGGATGCGCCCATGACTTCGGCCGCGTCGTAATAGCGGGCGTCCATGTTGCGCAATGCGGCCTGCAGGATCAGCACGGCCTGGGGCAGGGCGTAGAACACGTTTGAAATCAGCAGGCCCCAGAAACCGTAGATGTCGACTTCCCAACCGGTCCATCGATGCACCAGCCCATTGCGCCCCAGGATGAAGATCAAGCCCAGGCCCTGCACCAGGGAAGGCGCCAGCAAGGGCAGCACCAGCGCCAGCCGCACGAGCGCCTTGCCGCGCATGCGGCTGCGGTCCAGGCCGTAGGCAACGGCAAAGCCCAGGGCGATGCTGACGATGGTGGTGGCCGCGCTCATCACAAGGCTGTTGACGGTGGCGGTCAGGATGCCGCGCGTGGCGAAGACCTCGGCATAGTTGCCCAGCCCGATCGAGCCGTCTTTTTCCACCAGACTGCGCCAGGCCACGGTGGCAAGCGGATACAGGAAGAACAGGGCCAGACCGGCCAGCGGAATCGCCACGCAGGTCCACAGCAGCAGACGGTCGGCCGACCAGGGGGCGCGGCCGGCCGGCGTCGCGACGGCCGCGCCGGCGTGCAGCGTGCTCATCGCCGCACCCCGCGAGGGGCCGTCATACGCTGACCCAGGCGCAGTGGCCCGGTTCCATGTCCAGCCGTACCGGAGCGCCGCGCGACAGGCCGGCCGCGCCATGCTGTTCCACCACCAGCTCGCGCCCTAGCCAGGCAACGCGCAGGCGCGTGAGATTGCCCATGAAGGTCATGTCCTGCACGCGGCCGGGGCCATGCTCGTCGGCGGCAATGCGCAGATTTTCCGGACGCAGGCAGGCTTCATAGCGTTCGTTCGCGCCTTCGGGGCGCGTCGCCAGCAGCTGGGGCATCGCATCGCGCACCCAATCGGTGGGCAGCAGATTGCTCAAGCCGACGAAGTTGGCCACGAAGCGGGTGCGCGGCCGCAGGTACAGGTCGGACGGCGAACCGACCTGTTCGATGCGCCCGTCGTTCATGCAGACGATCTTGTCGGCCAGCGTCAACGCTTCCTCCTGGTCGTGGGTCACCATGATCGTGGGAATCTTCAGCCGGCGTTGAACATCGTGGATCTCGGCGCGCATGTCGGTGCGGACGCGGGCATCCAGCGCCGACAGCGGCTCGTCCAGCAGGATCAGCGCGGGGTCCACGGCCAGGGCGCGCGCCAGGGCCACGCGCTGCTGTTGTCCGCCCGAGAGCTGATGCGGATAGCGCGCCGCGAAGTCGGGCAGCTTGACCAGCACCAGCAGTTCCCGCACCCGCGTGGCGATGCGGTCTCGCGATTCACCACGGATGCGCAAGCCGTAGCCCACGTTTTCGGCCACGGTCATGTTGGGAAACAAGGAGTACGACTGAAACACGATGCCGAACCCGCGCTTGCGCGCGGGCAGACCGCTCAAGTCGCGCCCGCCCAACGTGATCGTGCCGTGGTCGAACGGCAAGAGACCCGCCACGATGCGCAGCAGGGTCGTCTTGCCGCAACCGCTGGGGCCCAGCAGACAGACGAATTCGTGCTCGCCGACGGACAGATCGATATCCTCGAGCGCCACCGACGCATCGAAGGTTTTCCGTATCCCGCGCAATTCCAGATACATGGCGTCTCCCGGAGGCTTGGGCAGCGGGCGGCGCCCGCCGCCCAAACCTCAGCGCTTGATGGTGTCCTGCCAGGTCTTGATCGTTGCGTCGCGTTGCGCGGCGGACTTCTGGAAGTCCACCGGATACAGCACGGCGGTCAGGTCCTTGGGCAGGCCCGCGGCTTCGGCGGCCTTGTTGGGGGCGGCGCCGGGGATGGTGACCAGTTCCTTGTACTTGCTGTACAGGCCGCCGGCCTGTGCGGACAGGGTCCAGTCCAGGAAGCGCTTGGCATCGGCTGGGTTCTTGGCCGTCTTCATCAGTCCGGACGCCTCCAGCTCATAGCCCACCCATTGCTTGGGAATGACCATCTTGACGGGGAAGCCCTCTTCGATGGATTGCATGGCGGGGAAGGCGAACGACACGCCAATCGCGTATTCGCCCGCACGCGCCATCTTGCAGGGGCGTGATCCCGACGGCGTGTACTGCGCCACGTTTTTGTCCAGGTCCTTCAGCAGCGCCCAGCCTTTGTCATTGCCCAGGCCTTGCAACAGGGCCACGATTTGCAGGTAACCGGTGCCGGACGCCGCGGGGCTCGGGATGACGATCTCGCCCTTGTAGACGGGTTTGGCCAGGTCTTCCCATGACGTGGGCATGGGCAGGTTCTTGGATTTCAGCCGATCGGTATTCACACAGAACGCGGCGACGTAGCCGGTGGCGGCGAACCACTTGTTGTCCGGGCTCTTGTACTGGGCGGGCAGGGCGTCGATGCCCTTGGCCGCATAGGGTTCCAGCAAACTCTGCAAGCGCGGGTCCAGCATGTTGCTGACGGCAAAGCCCCAGATCACATCCTGCTGCGGATTGGCCGCTTCAGCGATCAGGCGGGCGCCCAGATCGCCGGTGGACAGGCGCAGCACGTTGACCTTCACGTCCGGCATGGCCGCGTTGGCCGCCTTCAGATACGCCGCGATCTCGTCTTCCTCCAGCGCGGTGTAGACGGTGATGGCTCCCGCATGAGCGGCCGCCTGTGCATAACTTAGGGAAATTACTGCAACCACAACGCTAAGCTTCTTCATACATTGCATGATGGGACTCCGGTTGGAATGCACGGCAACGGTGTGAGCTACTGATGCGGACGGCGACCTTCCTGAACAGCGGGGGAGGTTGCAGTTTTAGGTATATTTGCAAATTTGGGGCAACGTGTCTAGACTGGAAAAACCCCTGGGAGCACATTGATGCAAACGTCCGCCGCGCTGCCGGCGCAGCAACTGGCCGAATACTCCTCGTTCGCGCAAACCCTCGCGGATCGCGTCCGGCCCTTGTCCCGCAAGTGGTTCCGGCACCCGCTGTCCGTCGATACCAAGGCAGACGAAAGCCCCGTTACGCAAGCCGACCGCGAAGTCGAGGCCGCCTTGCGCGAGGCCATCGCACAGCACTATCCCCAACACGGCATCTTTGGCGAAGAGTTCGGCGCATTGCATGCCGAGGCCGAACTGGTGTGGTCGTTGGACCCCATCGATGGCACCCGCGCCTTCATTTCGGGCAACCCCTTGTGGGGCACGCTGTTGGCGTTGCTGCATCAGGGCCGCCCCGTGCTTGGACTGGTCGATATCCCCATGCTCCAGGAACGCTGGATCGGCGCGGCCGGTTCGTCGACGCGGCTGAACGGCGAGATCTGCCAGACCAGCGCCTGCACAGAACTTCGCGATGCGATCCTGTACGCCACGTCGCCCGACATCTTCGAAGGCGCGGAGGTCGCGGCGTTCGATGCCTTGACGCAGGCTGCGCGCATGCGCCGCTATGGCGGCGACTGTTACAGCTACGGGCTGCTGGCCAGCGGCCATGTCGACCTGGTGGTCGAGGCTGGCCTGCAACCCTATGACTATCTGGCGCTGATGCCCGTGATCGAAGGCGCGGGCGGCGTCATTACCGATTGGTCGGGGCAGCCGCTCAGCCTCGAATCGCAGGGCCGCGTCGTCGCGGCCGCCACGCCGCAACTGCATCGCCAGGCGATGCGGGTGCTGGGGGCGGCCATGACCTGAGTGCCGCGCCGCCCGCCCGCAGTTCAACGCAACGCTTCAGCCACAAAGGTGAACGAGCATGCATGCACTAGGGGTAGCAACGGTGGAAGACGCAGAGCGGCTGGTGCAAGCCAGCCCGCTCTCGCATATCAAGGTGGGCTTGTCCGACGTCGATGGCGTCATGTTGGGAAAGTACCTGCGGCGCGACAAGTTCCTGGCCGGATTGCGATCCGGCCTGGCGTTCTGCGACGTGGTGTTCGGCTGGGACCTGGATGACCAGCTCTACGACAACACCAAGTACACCGGCTGGCACACCGCCTATCCTGACGCCAAGCTGCGCATCGTGCCGCAGACGGGCCGGCGGCTGCCGCTGGAGCAAGGGCCTGGCGGCGAAGACATGTTGCTGTTCCTTGCCGAATTCGAAGGCGACGCGGCCGCCATCTGTCCGCGCCGGCTGTTGCACCGCACGCTGGAACGGGCGGCGGACATGGGCTACGACGTCTACGCCGCGCTGGAATACGAGTTCTTCATGTTTCGCGAAACCCCGCATTCGGTGCGCGCGAAAAACTATCGCAACATGGAGAACTGGACGCCGGGAAACTTCGGCTATTCCATGCTGCGCAGCACCGTCGAAGGCGACTTCTACCGCAAGCTGCTGGACATGTGCGAGCGCATGGACATGCCCATCGAATGTCTGCACACCGAAACCGGGCCGGGTGTGCTGGAAGCGGCCATCGCCGTGGATCGGGCGGCTGCGGCGGCCGACAAGGCTTTCCTGTTCAAGACCTTCACGAAGGCGCTGGCGCAGCAGAACGGGCTGATGGCGACCTTCATGGCGAAATGGTCGCACGACCATCCTGGCCAAAGCGGCCACATTCATTTGTCGTTGCGCGACAGGAAGAGCGGCCATTCGGCGTTCTACGACGAGTCCCAGCCGCACGGCATGAGCGCGGCGCAGGCCTCCTTCATGGCGGGCGTGCAGCGTTACCTGCCGGAATTCATGGCGCTGTACGCGCAGACCATCAACAGCTATTCGCGCCTGGTGCCGGGCTATTGGGCGCCGCTGGACGCCACCTGGGGCATGGAAAACCGCACGACCGCGCTGCGGCTCATCCCCGGCAGCGACAAGTCACAGCGCGTCGAAGTGCGCATCGGCTCGGCGGACGCCAATCCCTACCTGGCGTTATCCGCAGCCCTGGCCTCGGGCCTGTACGGCATTGAGCAGGGCTTGAAACCCGAACCCATGGTGCAGGGCAATGCCTACACCCAGCAATTCCCCACGCATCTGCGCCTGCCCACGACCCTGTGGGAAGCGGCGCAGCGCCTGCGCGAATCCGATGCGGCCCGCCATCTGTTCGGCGCCCCTTTCGTCGATCACTACGTGGCGACGCGGGAATGGGAAGAGCGGCAGTTCAGGCGCCACGTGACCGATTGGGAGCTGGCGCGTTACTTCGAAATCATCTGACCCCGTCCAATCGCTAGCCTAGGGCCGCCATGACTCAGGAACTCATCACCATCAGTCCCATCGACGGGCGCGAAGTCGTGCGCCGCGCCTACGCCAGCGAAGCGCAGATCGCACAGGCCTTGGCGCAGGCGCAGTCCGCGCAGGCCGGGTGGCAGGCGCTTGGCATTGCGGAGCGGGGGCGCGTCGTCTCAGCGGCGGTCGACCGTTTTGTCGCGGCCAAGGACGAGATTGCGCGGGCCATCACGATCCAGATGGGGCGCCCCTTGCGCTACACGCCGGGCGAAGTCGCCGGATTCGAAGCGCGCGCGCGCCACATGATTTCGATCGCGGACGAGGCGCTGGCGCCCATCCGCGTACCCGAGCAGGCTGGATTCACGCGCTTCATCCGCCGCGAACCCATCGGTGTGGCCCTGACCATCGCACCGTGGAACTACCCGTTGCTGACGGCGGTAAACAGCATCGTTCCGGCGTTGATGGCGGGCAACACCGTCATCCTGAAGCATTCCGATCAGACCCCCTTGTGCGCGGAACTGCTGGATCGCGCATTCCGCGATGCCGGTGCGCCCAAGGGTGTCTTCCAATACCTGCATGCCAACCACGATACCGTTCAGCGGCTGATCCGCGCGCCCGAGATCGGCTACGTGTCGTTCACGGGCTCGGTGCGGGGCGGACGCATTGTCGAGGAAAGCGCGGCGGGGCGTTTCATCGGCGTGGGGTTGGAGTTGGGCGGCAACGATCCGGCCTATGTGCGCGCGGACGCCAAACTGGACCACGCCGTCGAGTCCCTGGTGGACGGTGCTTTCTTCAACTCGGGCCAATCCTGCTGCGGCATTCAGCGCATCTATGTCGCGCGGCCGCTGTACGACGAGTTCATCGACCGCGCCGTAGCCTTGACCAACAATTACGTGTTGGGAAATCCGCTGCATGCCGACACGACGCTGGGGCCGGTCGTTCGGGTTCGCGCCGCTGCTGAAATTCGCGACGTCATTGCCGAAGCGGTTTCGGCCGGCGCACAAAACCTGATCGATCATTCGCATTTCAATAATGCGAGTAAAGATTCGCCTTATGTTGCGCCAGCCCTGCTTACGCGAGTAAATCATCGCATGCGAATAATGAGCGAAGAGTGTTTCGGCCCGGTCGTCGGCATCATGCCGGTGGACACCGATGACGAGGCCGTCACGCTGATGAACGACAGCCCCTATGGCCTGACGGCCGCGGTGTTCACGCAGGACGAACAGGCAGCCTTGATGCTCGGCCAGCAAGTGCGAACCGGCACCTTTTTCATGAATCGCTGCGACTATCTTGACCCCGCGCTGGCCTGGACCGGCGTCAAGAACACGGGGCGGGGCGCGTCCTTGTCTGTCCTTGGCTACGAGCAGCTCACGCAAGCGAAATCCTTCCATCTGCGCAGCGTCTGAAAAAACGTCTTCAGGAATCGAACCATGACTGTCCCCAGCGTCAATTGGAACTATCCCACGGCCATCAAGGTGGGCCCCGGTCGCATCAAGGAACTGGCGGATTGGTGCGGCGAACTCGGCATGAGGCGGCCATTGCTCGTCACCGACCCAGGCCTTGCCGCGCTACCGATGGTGGGAGACAGCGTGCGCGCCTGCCGCCAGGCGGGCCTGGAGTGTGGCTTGTTCCACGAGGTCAAAGGCAATCCGACGGGCCGCAATGTTGAAGATGGCGTGGCGGCCTATAAGCAGGGCCGCCACGATGGCGTGATTGCCTTTGGGGGCGGTTCGGCGCTGGACGCGGCGAAGGCAATCGCATTGATGGTGGGGCAGAAACGGCCCTTGTGGGACTTCGAGGATATCGGCGACAACTACCAGCGCGTGAACGTGGCCGGGATGGCGCCGGTCGTTGCGGTGCCGACCACGGCAGGCACGGGTTCCGAAGTGGGACGCGCCTCCGTCATCACGGATGAGGCCGCACAGGTCAAGCGCATCATCTTTCATGCCCGCATGTTGCCGTCCATCGTCATCCTGGACCCGGAGTTGACCGTCGGCCTGCCGGCCAGGATCACCGCGGCCACCGGCATGGACGCGCTGTCGCACAACCTGGAGGCCTATTGTTCGCCGTTCTTTCATCCGATGGCGGCGGGTATTGCCATCGAAGGCATGCGCATGGTCAAGGACTATCTGCCGCGGGCGGTGGCCGACGGCACCGATTTGCAAGCCCGCCAGCAGATGCTGGTGGCTTCCAGCATGGGCGCAACGGCTTTCCAGCGCGGACTGGGCGCCATGCACGCCCTGGCGCATCCGCTGGGCGCGCTATACGACGCGCACCATGGCATGTTGAATGCCATCCTGATGCCCTATGTGCTGAAAGCCAACCAGCAGGCGGTGGCGCCGCGGCTGGAAGCACTGGCGCGCTATCTGGATCTGCCCGCCACGGGCCCGGGGGCGGTGCTGGACTGGGTGCTGCGCCTGCGCGAGGCCGTCGGCATCCCGCACACGCTGGCGGATATTGGCATCGACGAGGCTCAGGTGGAACGGGTAGGGCGGATGGCCGCTGAAGATCCGTCGGCCGGGAGCAACCCCGTCAACTTCACGGCGGATGACTATTCAAAACTTTTGCGTGCATCAATTCGCGGAAACCTGTAAGCTTCGCCCCCTCTGCGCGGAAACGCGAGTGGTTGAACGAAAGTTTTGAATATTTTCATCCGATGGGTTTGACAGCGGATTTGAAAGTGTTCATAATCTCAAGTTCTCCGCTGGAGGGGTGCCCGAGTGGTTAAAGGGGGCAGACTGTAAATCTGTTGGCCTTGCGCCTACATTGGTTCGAATCCAATCTCCTCCACCAGAGACCCAACTCTGAATCCAGGCGATGTCTGCCTGGATTTTAAAATTAGGCCTAGGGAACTGGGCGGCCTTCGCAAAGAAGGTTGTAAGGTTCCCCGGGCCTTGATTTTGAAAGGTTTGGGAAAGAGAAGGTGAATGGGTATGCCGCGGGTGTAGCTCAATGGTAGAGCAGAAGCCTTCCAAGCTTACGACGAGGGTTCGATTCCCTTCACCCGCTCCAAGATTTTTAAATGCCCATGTGGCTCAGTGGTAGAGCACTCCCTTGGTAAGGGAGAGGTCGCGCGTTCGATCCGCGCCATGGGCACCACAAATTTCCAAGTTCTTTTCTTCAGTCTGAAGCGCAATCCAGGTCAGGAGTCAGCCATGGCAAAAGGCAAGTTTGAACGTACCAAGCCGCACGTGAACGTGGGTACGATTGGTCACGTTGACCACGGCAAAACGACGTTGACGGCAGCTATCACGACCGTTCTGTCGAACAAGTTCGGTGGCGAAGCCAAGGGCTACGACCAGATCGATGCGACTCCTGAAGAAAAGGCTCGCGGCATCACGATCAACACCGCCCACGTCGAGTACGAAACGCAAGCGCGCCACTACGCGCACGTTGACTGCCCGGGCCACGCTGACTATGTGAAGAACATGATCACGGGCGCGGCGCAAATGGACGGCGCGATCCTGGTGGTTTCGGCCGCTGACGGCCCGATGCCGCAAACTCGTGAACACATCCTGCTGAGCCGCCAAGTTGGCGTGCCGTACATCATCGTCTTCCTGAACAAGGCTGACATGGTTGACGACGCCGAGCTGCTCGAGCTGGTGGAAATGGAAGTTCGCGAACTTCTGTCGAAGTACGACTTCCCGGGTGATGACACCCCGATCGTCAAGGGTTCGGCCAAGCTGGCGCTGGAAGGCGACAAGGGCGAACTGGGCGAGCAAGCGATCATGGCCTTGGCCGATGCGCTGGATTCGTACATCCCGACGCCTGAGCGTGCCGTTGACGGCGCGTTCCTGATGCCGGTTGAAGACGTGTTCTCGATCTCTGGCCGCGGCACCGTCGTGACCGGTCGTATCGAACGCGGCATCGTCAAGGTCGGCGAAGAAATCGAAATCGTGGGCCTGGTGCCGACGGTCAAGACGACTTGCACGGGCGTTGAAATGTTCCGCAAGCTGCTCGACCAAGGTCAAGCTGGCGACAACGTGGGCATCCTGCTGCGCGGCACCAAGCGTGAAGACGTCCAGCGCGGCCAAGTTCTGGCCAAGCCGGGCTCGATCACCCCGCACACGGACTTCACGTCCGAGGTGTACATCCTGTCCAAGGAAGAAGGCGGCCGTCACACTCCGTTCTTCCAAGGCTATCGTCCCCAGTTCTACTTCCGCACGACGGACGTGACGGGCACGATCGAGCTGCCGGCCGACAAGGAAATGGTTCTGCCGGGCGACAACGTGGCCATGACGGTCAAGCTGTTGGCTCCGATCGCCATGGAAGAAGGCCTGCGTTTCGCCATTCGTGAAGGCGGTCGTACCGTCGGCGCCGGCGTCGTCGCCAAGATCCTGAAGTAAGCAATACCCAAGTGGGTAGAGTGGACGAAATGTCCCTCTACCCATTTTTGCCGTAAAAGTGTTATGATGTTTGGCTCCGTGATCGTTTGCGCCAAATTGCCTGAAAGGGTAGGTTTGAGCGGCAGGTCCGGAAAGCCAGTGAATGTAGTGCAAGCCAGTAGTGTTTTAGGGGCATAGCTCAATTGGCAGAGCGTCGGTCTCCAAAACCGAAGGTTGTAGGTTCGATTCCTACTGCCCCTGCCACCGCCAGGATAAACCCGCGGGAGATTATCGCGAGTTACGCATTCACGGCGGCTCGCGTCGCAATATGTCTAATACCAGCGTAGAAACCGTAACCAGTACCGCCGACCGGGTCAAGCTCGGGCTGGCGGTTCTCGTCGTTATTGCTGGCATCGTCGGGTTTTCCGTGCTTAGCGCACAGCCGATGCCTGCACGTGTCGGCGTATTTGTCGGCGGCCTCGTGATCGCAGCTGCGATTGCCTGGTTCAGCGAACCCGGTCGCCGCACCCTGAGCTTCGCCAGCGAGTCCTACAACGAAGTCAAGCGTGTCGCATGGCCCACTCGCAAGGAAACGACCCAGATGACGGGTATCGTTTTCGCGTTTGTGGCTGTCATGGGCATTTTCATGTGGGTGCTCGATAAGGGCATCGAATGGATTCTCTACGGCCTGTTGTTGGGCTGGAAATAAGGACGGCGAATGAGTAAGCGTTGGTATGTCGTCCATGTGTATTCCGGCATGGAAAAGAGCGTTCACAAGGCCCTGATCGAGCGCATCGAGCGCGCGGCCTTGCAAACGTCCTTTGGCCGCATTCTTGTGCCCTCCGAGGAAGTCGTCGAGGTCAAGGGTGGTCAGAAGTCGATCACCGAACGCCGCATTTTCCCCGGTTATGTCCTGGTTGAAATGGACCTGACCGACGAAACGTGGCATTTGGTCAAGAACACGAACCGCGTCACCGGCTTTTTGGGTGGCTCGGGCAACCGTCCGACCCCGATTTCCGAAAAGGAAGTCGAGAAGATCCTCTCCCAGATGGAAGAGGGTGTCGAGAAACCCCGTCCCAAGATTCTGTTTGAAGTGGGCGAGATGGTTCGGGTCAAGGAAGGTCCGTTTGCTGACTTCAACGGCAACGTTGAAGAAGTCAATTACGAAAAGAGCAAGGTGCGTGTGTCGGTCACCATTTTTGGTCGTGCCACACCCGTCGAACTCGATTTCAGCCAGGTCGAAAAGACCTGATTTCAACCCCCGGGGAGCTCAGGCCAATAAGGCTTGGGCGATATAACCCGCAAGGAGCAAAGCATGGCGAAGAAGATCGTCGGCTTTATCAAGCTGCAAGTACCGGCTGGTAAGGCTAACCCCTCCCCCCCGATTGGCCCGGCACTGGGTCAACGTGGCCTGAACATCATGGAATTCTGCAAGGCGTTCAACGCCAAGACCCAAGGCATGGAGCCTGGTCTGCCGATTCCGGTGGTGATCACCGCCTTCGCGGACAAGAGCTTCACCTTCATCATGAAGACCCCGCCCGCGACGGTCCTCATCAAGAAGGCCGCCGGCGTGCAAAAGGGTTCGCCCAAGCCGCATACCGACAAGGTTGGCACGCTGACGCGCGCTCAAGCTGAAGAAATCGCCAAGGCCAAGGGCCCCGATCTGACCGCCGCTGATCTGGACGCCGCTGTGCGCACGATCGCTGGCAGCGCCCGCAGCATGGGCATCACGGTTGAGGGGATCTAATCATGGCAAAACTGTCGAAGCGCGCCGCCGCTATTGCACAAAAGATCGACCGCACCAAGCTGTACCCGGTCGCTGAAGCCCTGACGCTGGTCAAGGAAACCGCTGTTGCCAAGTTCAATGAATCCATTGACGTGGCTGTTCAGCTGGGCATTGACCCGAAGAAGTCGGACCAACTGGTTCGCGGTTCGGTTGTTCTGCCCGCTGGCACCGGCAAGTCGGTTCGCGTTGCCGTGTTCGCCCAAGGCGAAAAGGCTGAAGCTGCCAAGGCCGCTGGCGCCGACATCGTCGGCCTGGACGACCTGGCTGACCAGATCAAGGCCGGTCAAATGGACTTTGACGTCGTCATCGCCTCGCCCGACACGATGCGTGTCGTGGGTGCCCTGGGCCAGATCCTGGGTCCCCGTGGCCTGATGCCGAACCCGAAGGTCGGCACCGTGACGCCTGACGTCGCCACCGCTGTCAAGAACGCCAAGGCCGGTCAGGTTCAGTACCGTACCGACAAGGCTGGCATCATCCACGCAACGATCGGCCGTGCGTCGTTCGGCGTGGAACAGCTGCAAACCAACCTGGCCGCTCTGGTCGACGCCCTGCAAAAGGCTCGTCCCGCAGCTGCCAAGGGCATTTATCTGCGCAAGCTGGCCGTTTCGTCCACGATGGGCGGCGGTGCTCGCGTTGAAATTGCCTCGCTGTCGGCTTCCAACTAAGCCAACAGCAGTAAACGTACTTTGGGCTGCATCCGGATTCCTCCGGATGTTGCTGTCAAAGACCGCTGGAGCAGGGTGGTGGAAGGGTTCTCCCTTCTGTACAGAAAGCAGCATCCCCGCTGCCCCGCTTAATCCCGAAGCTCACATAGTTCGGATCCAGCGTAGACGGCGTCCCCAGGAAGATTTCTTTACACGAAGAACTCGACCAGGCGCCGCATTCGGTTGACGCGCAAGGCTTAGGCCCCAGGCGTCTTTTGATGGAGTGTTCAAACCGTGAGTCTCAATCGTCAAGAGAAAGCGGTGGTAATCGAGGAAGTCTCGGCTGAAGTCGCCAAGGCCCAATCGATTGTTATCGCTGAGTACCGTGGTCTGGACGTCGCCTCTGTCACCGTACTGCGCAAAACTGCGCGTGAATCGGGCGTGTATCTGCGTGTTCTGAAGAACTCGCTGGCCCGTCGTGCTGTTGCCGGCACGGCTTTCGAGCCGTTGGCTGAGCAACTGACCGGTCCGCTGATCTATGGTATCAGCACTGATCCGGTTTCGGCGGCCAAGGTCATCGCTGGTTTCGCGAAAAGCAACGACAAGCTGGTCATCAAGGCGGGCGCATTGCCCAACAGCCTGCTGACTCAAGATGGTGTGAAGGCCTTGGCCACCATGCCCTCCCGCGAAGAGTTGCTGTCGAAACTGCTTGGCACCATGCAAGCCCCGATCGCGCAATTCGTGCGTACGCTCAACGAAGTTCCGACCAAGTTCGCCCGTGGCCTCGCGGCTGTGCGCGACCAAAAGGCAGCGGCCTAATCGCCCTGCTGTCCGGAATTCGCTGAACGACGAAGCGACACCCAAACCCTGGCATTACCAAAATATTTGGAGTTCTGAAAAATGGCACTTAACAAAGCTGAAATCCTTGACGCCATCGCTGGCATGACCGTGCTCGAGCTGTCCGAGCTGATCAAGGAAATGGAAGAGAAGTTCGGCGTGTCGGCTGCTGCCGCTGCTGTCGCTGTCGCTGCTCCCGCTGCTGGTGGCGCTGCCGCCGCTGCTGAAGAGCAAACCGAGTTCAACGTCGTCCTGCTGGAAGCCGGCGCGAACAAGGTTAGCGTCATCAAGGCCGTGCGCGAGCTGACCGGTCTGGGTCTGAAGGAAGCCAAGGACCTGGTTGACGGCGCTCCGAAGCCCGTCAAGGAAGCTGTGGCCAAGGCTGACGCCGAAGCCGCCAAGAAGAAGCTGGAAGAAGCTGGCGCCAAGGTCGAAGTCAAGTAAGACCTGCGTCAACTGCCCGGGGACAGCACAGTTTGCAGTCCCCGGGCTTTTGCGTTTCCAGGAAACCCCTACTGGGGTCATGCCCTTTCAGAGGGGTTTCCTGGAGTCGTATCACCTAGGGCCGTGGTTGACGGCCCATGCAACCTCGAGTCGGAGTGCTCATGCCTTACTCGTACACCGAAAAAAAGCGCATCCGCAAAAGCTTCGCCAAGCGTGAAGACGTTCAAAACGTTCCTTTCCTTTTGGCGACACAGCTTCAATCCTACCTAACTTTCCTGCAGGCGGATACCGCCCCGTCCGATCGCGTAGCCGACGGTTTGCAGGCGGCGTTCTCGTCGATTTTCCCGATCGTTAGTCACAACGGTATGGCGCGCTTGGAGTTCGTGAGCTACGTGCTCGGCGAACCGGTGTTCGATGTCAAGGAATGTCAGCAACGTGGTTTGACCTATGCCTCGCCCCTGCGAGCCAAGGTCCGCCTGGTGCTGCTTGACCGCGAAGTCAGCAAGCCGACCGTGAAAGAAGTGAAGGAACAAGAAGTCTACATGGGCGAAATTCCGCTCATGACGGGCACGGGTTCCTTCGTCATCAATGGCACCGAGCGTGTCATCGTGTCGCAGCTGCACCGTTCGCCTGGCGTGTTCTTTGAACACGACCGCGGCAAAACGCACAGCTCCGGCAAACTCTTGTTCTCGGCCCGCGTGATTCCTTACCGCGGTTCGTGGCTGGACTTTGAATTCGACCCGAAGGACGTCCTGTTCTTCCGCGTCGACCGTCGTCGCAAGATGCCTGTCACGATTCTGTGCAAGGCCATCGGCATGACGCCGGAATCCATCCTGGCCAACTTCTTCGACTTCGATAACTTCGAACTCAAGAGCGAAGGCGCGATGATGGAATTCGTGCCTGAGCGTTGGAAGGGCGAAATGGCCCGTTTCGACATCTCGGATCGCGATGGCAAGGTCCTCGTCGAAAAAGACAAGCGCATCAATGCCAAGCATTTGCGCGACCTGGCTGCCGGTGGCATCCAGCGTATCTCCGTGCCCGAAGACTTCTTGTACGGCCGCGTGCTGGCCAAGAACATCGTTGACGAAGATACGGGCGAAGTCATCGCCAACGCCAACGACGAAATCACGGAAAGCGTGCTGGGCGCGCTGCGCGCAGCCAACGTCTACGACATTCAGGCGCTCTACACGAACGACCTGGACCGTGGTCCGTACATCTCGCAAACGCTGCGTACCGATGAAACCGCCGACCAAATGGCCGCGCGTGTTGCCATCTACCGCATGATGCGTCCTGGCGAGCCGCCCACCGAAGAAGCGGTGGAAGCGCTGTTCCAGCGTCTGTTCTACAACGAAGAGACGTACGATCTGTCGCGTGTCGGCCGCATGAAGGTCAACAGCCGTCTGGGCCGTGGTGAAGACATCACCGGCCCGATGACGCTGACCAACGAAGACATCCTTGAAACCATCAAGGTGCTCGTTGAGCTGCGTAACGGCCGTGGCCAGATCGATGACATCGATCACTTGGGCAATCGTCGCGTGCGTTGTGTGGGCGAACTGGCCGAAAACCAGTTCCGCGCCGGCTTGGTGCGTGTCGAACGCGCCGTCAAGGAACGTCTGGGCCAGGCCGAGACGGAAAACCTGATGCCGCACGACCTGATCAACTCCAAGCCGATTTCGGCTGCCATCAAGGAGTTCTTCGGTTCGAGCCAGCTGTCGCAGTTCATGGACCAAACCAACCCGCTGTCGGAAATCACGCACAAGCGTCGCGTTTCCGCACTGGGACCTGGCGGTCTGACGCGCGAGCGCGCCGGCTTTGAAGTCCGTGACGTGCACCCGACCCACTATGGCCGTGTGTGCCCGATCGAAACGCCGGAAGGCCCGAACATCGGTCTGATCAACTCCATGGCGCTGTACGCTCGTTTGAACGAGTACGGCTTCCTGGAAACGCCTTATCGCAAGATTATCGACGGCAACGTCAGCGAACAAATCGACTACCTGTCGGCCATCGAAGAAAGCCACTACGTCATCGCGCAGGCTAACGCCGCGCTGGACGAGAACGGCGCCTTCGTTGACGATCTGGTCGCTTGCCGTGAAGCGGGCGAAACGATGCTGACCTCGCCGGCCAACGTGCACTACATGGACGTTGCCCCGTCGCAGATCGTGTCGGTCGCTGCCTCGCTGATTCCGTTCCTTGAGCACGATGACGCGAACCGCGCACTGATGGGCGCCAACATGCAACGTCAAGCCGTGCCTTGCCTGCGTCCGGAAAAGCCGGTCGTGGGTACGGGTATCGAGCGCACCGTGGCCGTTGACTCGGGCACGACCGTGCAAGCGCTGCGTGGCGGCCTGGTCGATCACGTTGACGCCGAGCGCGTCGTGATTCGCGTGAACGACGAAGAAAACGTCGCCGGTGAAGTCGGCGTCGATATCTACAACCTGATCAAGTACACCCGTTCCAACCAGAACACGAACATCAACCAGCGTCCCATCGTCAAGCGTGGCGACAAGGTCGCCAAGGGTGACGTGCTGGCTGACGGCGCATCGACCGATCTGGGCGAACTCGCCCTGGGTCAGAACATGCTGATCGCGTTCATGCCGTGGAACGGCTACAACTTCGAAGACTCGATCTTGATCTCCGAAAAGGTTGTGGCTGACGATCGCTACACCTCGGTTCACATCGAGGAACTGACGGTTGTTGCCCGCGACACGAAGCTGGGTCCGGAAGAAATCACCCGCGACATCAGCAACCTGGCTGAGACGCAGTTGAACCGTCTGGATGATTCGGGCATCACGTACATCGGCGCCGAAGTCAGCGCTGACGACGTGCTGGTCGGCAAGGTCACGCCGAAGGGCGAGACCCAGCTGACGCCGGAAGAAAAGCTGCTGCGCGCCATCTTCGGTGAAAAGGCGTCCGACGTTAAGGACACCTCGCTGCGCGTGCCTTCGGGCATGACCGGCACCGTGATCGACGTGCAAGTGTTCACCCGTGAAGGCATCGTGCGTGACAAGCGCGCCCAGTCCATCATTGATGATGAACTGCGCCGCTATCGCCAAGACCTGAACGACCAGCTGCGCATCGTTGAGAACGACCAGTTCGACCGTATCGAGAAGATGCTGGTGAACAAGGCCGTCAACGGTGGTCCGCGCAAGCTCGCCAAGGGCGCCACGATCACCAAGGCTTACCTGGCTGATCTGGACCGCTGGCAGTGGTTCGACATCCGTCTGGCCGATGAGCCGCACGCTGTCGTGCTGGAGCAAGCCAAGGAATCGCTGGAGCAGAAGCGTCACCAGTTCGATCTGGCGTTTGAAGAAAAGCGCAAGAAGCTGACGCAAGGCGACGAACTGCCCCCGGGCGTGCTGAAGATGATCAAGGTCTACCTGGCCGTGAAGCGTCGTCTGCAGCCTGGCGACAAGATGGCAGGTCGTCACGGCAACAAGGGTGTGGTCTCGCGCATCACTCCGGTGGAAGACATGCCGCACATGGCTGACGGCACGCCGGCCGACATCGTTCTGAACCCGCTGGGCGTGCCCTCGCGGATGAACGTGGGTCAGGTGCTGGAAGTTCACTTGGGCTGGGCTGCCAAGGGCGTGGGTCACCGCATTGCCGATCTGCTGCGCGATGAGCGCACTGCGCAGGTCAAGAACGTTCGTGCCTATCTGGACAAGGTCTACAACACGACCGGTTCCGGTGCCCGCATCGACGAGCTGACCGACGAAGAAGTCATGGAAATGGCCCAGAACCTCAAGAACGGCGTGCCGTTCGCGACGCCCGTCTTCGACGGCGCGACCGAAGAGGAAATCACCACGATGCTGGAACTGGCCTATCCGGACGACGTCGCCGAGCGCATGGCATTGACGCCTTCGCGTACGCAGGCATGGCTGTTTGACGGCCGCACGGGCGAGAAATTCGAGCGCCCCGTGACGGTCGGCTACATGCACTACCTGAAGCTGCACCACTTGGTCGACGACAAGATGCACGCGCGTTCCACCGGCCCGTACTCGCTGGTGACTCAGCAGCCGCTGGGTGGTAAGGCGCAGTTCGGCGGTCAGCGTTTCGGGGAAATGGAAGTGTGGGCGCTGGAAGCATACGGCGCCGCCTACACCCTGCAAGAAATGCTGACGGTGAAGTCGGACGACATCAATGGTCGTACCAAGGTTTACGAAAACATCGTCAAGGGCGACCACGTCATCGACGCCGGCATGCCGGAATCGTTCAACGTGCTGGTTAAGGAAATCCGCTCGTTGGCCCTGGACATGGATTTGGAGCGTAACTAATGAAAGCGCTACTCGACCTATTTAAGCAAGTCTCGCAAGACGAGCAATTCGATGCCATCAAGATCGGCATCGCCTCGCCCGAGAAGATCCGTTCGTGGTCTTACGGCGAAGTTCGCAAGCCCGAGACCATCAACTACCGCACGTTCAAGCCTGAGCGTGACGGTCTGTTCTGCTCCAAGATCTTTGGCCCGATCAAAGACTACGAGTGCTTGTGCGGCAAGTACAAGCGCCTGAAGCATCGTGGCGTGATCTGCGAGAAGTGCGGCGTTGAAGTCACCGTTGCCAAGGTTCGCCGTGAACGCATGGGCCACATCGAGCTGGCCAGCCCTGTTGCGCACATCTGGTTCCTGAAGAGCCTGCCGTCGCGTCTGGGCATGGTGCTGGACATGACCCTGCGGGACATCGAACGTGTTCTGTACTTTGAAGCCTGGTGCGTGATCGAACCTGGCATGACGCCGCTCAAGCGCGGTCAGATCATGTCGGATGACGATTTCCTCGCCAAGACCGAAGAGTACGGCGACGATTTCCGTGCCCTGATGGGCGCGGAAGCCGTGCGCGAACTGCTGCGTACCATCGACATCGACCGCGAAGTGGAAACGCTGCGCGGCGAGTTGAAGGCCACCAGCTCGGAAGCCAAGATCAAGAAGATTTCCAAGCGCCTGAAGGTGCTGGAAGGCTTCCAGAAGTCGGGCATCAAGGCCGAGTGGATGGTCATGGAAGTGCTGCCCGTGCTGCCGCCGGACCTGCGTCCGCTGGTGCCGCTGGACGGCGGCCGCTTCGCGACCTCCGACCTGAACGACCTGTACCGCCGCGTCATCAACCGCAACAACCGCTTGAAGCGCCTCCTGGAGCTCAAGGCGCCGGAAATCATCCTGCGCAACGAAAAGCGGATGCTGCAGGAAGCCGTTGACTCGTTGCTGGACAACGGTCGTCGCGGCAAGGCCATGACGGGCGCCAACAAGCGCCAGTTGAAGTCCTTGGCCGACATGATCAAGGGCAAGAGCGGTCGTTTCCGCCAGAACTTGCTGGGCAAGCGCGTCGACTACTCGGGCCGTTCGGTCATCGTGGTGGGTCCGCAGCTCAAGCTGCATCAGTGCGGCCTGCCCAAGCTGATGGCCCTGGAACTGTTCAAGCCGTTCATCTTCAATCGTCTGGAGATGATGGGCCTGGCCACGACCATCAAGGCTGCCAAGAAACTGGTGGAAAGCCAGGAACCGGTCGTCTGGGACATCCTGGAAGAAGTCATCCGCGAACACCCGGTCATGCTGAACCGTGCGCCTACGCTGCACCGTTTGGGCATCCAGGCGTTTGAACCGGTCCTGATCGAAGGCAAGGCCATCCAGCTGCACCCGCTGGTTTGCGCGGCGTTCAACGCCGACTTCGACGGTGACCAGATGGCTGTTCACGTGCCGCTGTCGCTGGAAGCCCAGCTGGAAGCGCGTACGCTGATGCTGGCGTCGAACAACGTGCTGTTCCCGGCCAACGGTGAACCGTCGATCGTGCCGTCCCAGGATATCGTGCTGGGTCTGTACTACACGACGCGCGAGCGCATCAACGGCCGCGGCGAAGGCATTTTCTTCACCGACGTCGCTGAAGTTCAGCGTGCCTACGACAACGGCGAAGTCGAACTGCAATCCCGCGTGACCGTGCGTCTGAAAGAGCACGAGCGCGACGAAGCAGGCGAATGGCAACCGGTTATCCGTCGTCACGAAACGACGGTTGGCCGCGCGCTGCTGTCCGAAATTCTGCCGAAGGGCCTGCCCTTCACGGTGCTGAACAAGGCACTGAAGAAGAAGGAAATCTCGCGCCTGATCAACCAGTCGTTCCGCCGCTGCGGCTTGCGCGACACGGTGATCTTCGCTGACAAGCTGATGCAGTCCGGCTTCAAGCTGGCCACGCGCGGCGGTATCTCGATCGCCATGGGCGACATGCTGATCCCGACCGCCAAGGAAGGCATCCTGGCCGAAGCCAGCCGCGAAGTGAAGGAAATCGACAAGCAGTACTCGTCGGGTCTGGTCACATCCCAAGAACGCTACAACAACGTGGTGGACATCTGGGGCAAGGCTGGCGACAAGGTCGGCAAGGCGATGATGGAACAACTGGCTACCGAGCCCGTGGTCAACCGCCACGGCGAGGAAGTGCGCCAGGAATCGTTCAACTCCATCTACATGATGGCTGACTCGGGCGCTCGCGGTTCGGCCGCCCAGATCCGCCAGCTGGCCGGTATGCGCGGCCTGATGGCCAAGCCGGACGGCTCGATTATCGAAACGCCCATTACCGCGAACTTCCGTGAAGGTCTGAACGTGCTTCAGTACTTCATCTCGACTCACGGCGCGCGTAAGGGTCTGGCTGATACGGCACTGAAGACCGCGAACTCGGGTTACCTGACCCGTCGTCTGGTCGACGTGACGCAAGATCTGGTCATCACCGAAGACGATTGCGGTACGTCGCTGGGCTACAACATGAAAGCCCTGGTCGAAGGCGGTGAAGTCATCGAACCGCTGCGCGATCGCATTCTGGGTCGTGTGGCTGCCGTGGACATCATCAATCCGGACACGCAGGAAACGGCAATTGTCGCCGGCACTCTGCTGGACGAAGACCTGGTCGACACCATCGACCGCATCGGCGTGGACGAAGTCAAGGTCCGCACTCCGCTGACGTGCGAAACACGTCATGGTCTGTGCGCACACTGCTACGGCCGCGATTTGGGTCGCGGTTCGCCGGTCAACCAGGGCGAAGCAGTCGGCGTTATCGCTGCTCAGTCCATCGGTGAACCGGGCACGCAGCTGACGATGCGTACGTTCCACATCGGTGGCGCGGCATCGCGTTCGGCCCTGGCCAGCGCGGTGGAAACCAAGTCCAGCGGTCTGGTCGGTTTTGCCAGCACGATGCGCTATGTCACGAACGCCAAGGGCGAACGTGTGGCGATCTCGCGCTCTGGCGAACTGGCGATCTTCGACGACAACGGCCGCGAACGCGAACGCCACAAGATCCCGTACGGCGCGACCGTGCTGGTGGGCGATGGCGAAGCCGTCAAGGCTGGCGCGCGTCTGGCGACGTGGGATCCGCTGACCCGTCCGATCGTGTCGGAATACGGTGGCGCCGTCCGCTTCGAGAACATCGAAGAAGGCGTGACCGTTGCCAAGCAGGTGGACGAAGTTACCGGCCTGTCGACGCTCGTCGTCATCACGCCGAAGACCCGTGGCGGCAAGATCGTCATGCGTCCGCAGATCAAGCTGGTCAACGAGCAAGGCGAAGACGTCAAGATCGCCGGCACCGATCACTCGGTGAACATCTCGTTCCCGGTGGGCGCGCTGATTACCGTGCGCGACGGCTTGCAGGTTGCCGTGGGTGAAGTTCTGGCGCGTATTCCGCAAGAATCGCAAAAGACCCGCGACATTACCGGCGGTCTGCCGCGTGTGGCCGAACTGTTTGAAGCCCGTTCGCCGAAGGATGCCGGCATGCTTGCCGACGTCACCGGTACGGTCTCGTTCGGTAAGGACACCAAGGGCAAGCAGCGTCTGGTCATCACCGACCTGGAAGGCGTGAGCCACGAGTTCCTGATTCCGAAGGAAAAGCAGGTTCTGGTGCACGACGGCCAAGTGGTGAACAAGGGCGAAATGATCGTGGACGGCCCGGCCGATCCCCACGACATCCTGCGTCTGCAAGGCATCGAGAAGCTGGCGACCTACATCGTCGACGAAGTGCAGGACGTGTACCGTCTGCAGGGCGTGAAGATCAACGACAAGCACATTGAAGTGATTGTTCGTCAGATGCTGCGTCGTGTGAACATCGTTGACGCGGGCGACACCGAGTTCATCCCGGGCGAGCAGGTCGAGCGTTCCGAGCTGTTGAACGCGAACGACCGCATGGCTGCCGAAGAGCGTCTCCCGGCGACCTACGACAACGTGTTGTTGGGTATCACGAAGGCCTCGCTGTCGACCGACTCGTTCATCTCGGCCGCTTCGTTCCAGGAAACCACTCGTGTCCTGACCGAAGCCGCCATCATGGGCAAGCGCGACGACCTGCGTGGCTTGAAGGAAAACGTCATCGTCGGCCGTCTCATCCCCGCCGGTACGGGCTTGGCTTACCACCACGCACGCCGCGACAAGGAAGAGCTGGAGGCGGCGGAACGCGAAGCCGCTCGCCAACAGGCCAACCCGTTCGAGGACTCGCCGGTCACGGTGGGCGCGGACGCGGAAGCTTCGGCCTCCGATGTGGGCACCGAGGATTCCGCCGAATAAGCGGAACCCACGACAACTCCCCGCGCCTGATGGGTGCGGGGGTTGAAAGTAGAAAGGCCGCTGATGCGAATCAGCGGCCTTTTTCTTTTGGCGGAACCAGGGTGGCTATTTGGTGGCTTGTGCCCGCGCGCGCTGGAAGACGGGGCCCCAGGACGGGTGTCCGGCTTCATTGGGGGCTAGTTCAAAAGTGGGATCCAGCGCCAGGATGCGGACGAAACTGTCTTCGCACAATTGGGTATAGCGGCTGACGCAATAGCTGAAGGCTTGCAGCTTGTAGGCTTCGATACGCACCGCCTTGGTTGATGTCGCCAAGGCGTCCGACGTGGCTACGCTGCGGATGACCTCACCGTAGCGGCCGGCGCCGTAGGTGTCGCGGACTTGTTGCAATTGCGCCAGCGCTTCGGGCGTGGCGGGGCTTTCAGGGGGCTGGGACGAGATTCCGGCGCAGCCCGCCAACATCAACGACGCGCCGAGCAAACTGCTCAGAAGGCGAATTTTCATAGCTTGAAAGAGGGATAAGAGGGGGGTGGGCGATACGCTATCGTGCCACAGCCTGATGCGCTCGGACATTTTCGGCAATGTCCTAGTGTTGCGGATTGGATAATATTCAGGCTATTCAACCTTTGCACTATTTTCGCGCATGAGCGCAATTCCGATAATGCCTGCTCCCACCGGCCTCCTGACGCCGCGTGGCCCCTTTTCCGGCGCCGCGCCGCTTGCCTTGCGCCCCTTGAGCGCGATTTCCGCCAGTACGGCGGGAGGCGTGCCGGAAACACGTATCAAGCGGCTCCTGTCCGATCTGCTGCCGTCCCTGATCGCCTTGCATGCGCAGGGTGAGATCTGCGGTGACATTTCGTTGGAAACCGTGGGGATGGACGAGGGCGCACGTGCCCATTTGTTGCCCGAACTGGTCGTCGCGCGTTCGCGGCGAGCCAGCCGGAGCCCCACGCCCGGTTTCGCGCCGTTCGAGCTTTATTCCGATTCGATGGAGTGGCCACGCGGCCCCTGGAGTGACGTCTACGCCCTATGCGCCGTGATGCATGCCTTGGTGACTGGCCATCGGCCTGTGCCCGCGCCCGAGCGCCGTGCCGCGGATACCTACGAACCCTTGGCGTCGCTGGGTTTGTCCAAGTACAGCCAGGACTTCCTGGGCGTCATTGATGCCGGCTTGGCCATGGCGCCGGCCGACAGGCCGCAGACGCTGGCCGAGTTGGCCGCCTTGCTGGGCGTGGCCGCGTACATCGAACCGGCACCTGCCGAATTGGACGCGGCACCGGCTTCTCCTGTGGTGCCGCCCGCGGCCTATGCGGCCAAGCCCCCAGGCCGGTACCGTCGATCTCTGATGGCCGTGCTCAGCGTCGTGGCGCTGATCGGCGTGAGCACGTACGCTTGGTTCCATTGGGGCATGGGCACGCCCAACGTTTTGATCACCAGTTCAGAGCTGGTCCAGCCCAATCCGCCGGTTGTGCATCCGGTGCCACAGGCCGTGGTGCCGCCTGTCGCTCAGGCGATGCCGCCCGTCGCGCTGGCCCCGTCGCTGCCCACCGCGCAATGGCAACCCGCCACGCCGGCTCAGCCACCCGTGGCGGCGACGGCGGAGTCGAATGATTCAACCGCTGCGGCGCCGCCTCCCGCGATGTCCACGGAGCCCCCGGCTCCCGCAGCGCAAGCACCGGAGGCCGCCACCGCGACCACCGATGAAGCGCCCAAACCCAAGCCCTTGGCTGTCCCCGTGACGGTGCGCCTGGATATCCGGCCTTGGGGCGAAGTCTGGATCAATGGCATTGCGCGCGGCATCAGTCCGCCCGTTAAGGAATTGCGGTTGATTCCCGGCAAGTACCAGGTGGTGCTGCGCAATGCGGACCTGCCGCCGTATCGGGGAACCCTGGAGATCAAGGCCGGCAAGGCCGCGGTGATCTCGCACGTCTTCCAGTAAGCGGCCGAGGGCGCCCGTCAGGAGGGTTGCGGTGCGTCCGGCGCGGCAGGCAGGCGCAAGGTGAATACTGACCCGACGCCCAGTTCGCTGCTGACTTCCACGGATCCGCCATGGCGTTCGGCTACCGTGCGTACGAACGCCAGGCCCAGGCCGGCGCCGCCGACATCGCCTCGGGTCTCGACGCCCACGCGCGAAAATGGCTCGAATAGCCGGACCAGATCTTCGTTCGCAATCCCTTGTCCCTGATCGCGGACGGCGACCTTCCAGAAGCCGGCGTCTTCGTCGATGCCGCATTCGATGCGCGTGTCGGCGGGGCTGTACTTGATGGCGTTGTCGATCAGGTTGCACAGGGCGCGCATCAACAGCGTCTGGTCGCCGCGCGTATAGGCGATCGGCAATGGCAGGCGCAAGCCCAGTGCAATGCCCCGTTTTTGCGCGGAAGCCCAGAATTCGTCGACGCCATCCTGTAGCAGACTGCCCAAGTCCAGTTCCACCGCGCTGATCGTCATCGATTCCGCGCGCGTCAGATGCACGAAGTCATCGACCAGATGCAGGGTTCGATTGGCCAGTGTGGCGATGCGTGCGAGGGTATCGCCTTGACCCTCGGGTGCGCCGGCTTCCTGCTTCATTTCCACCAGCGCCAGGATGGAGCTCTGTGGCGCGCGCATGTCGTGCGAAATGAAGCGCAGGGTTTCCTCGCGCTGGCGTTCGGCTTGGCGGATGCGCGAGATGTCGGTCAACGTGGCGACGGTGCCGGCGAAATTGCCTTCGGCGGTGTGGATGGGCGCGCATTTCAATATCAGGTCGCGTCCCGCGTAGTCGCGTACTTCCAGGTCGGCGCTCCAGGGCGACGTGGCGTCCGTCGGACGCTGGCCGCTTAGTGCATCGGCGACGCGCTGTCGCGTCGTTTCGTCGGAAATCGTTTTCTCAAGCAAGTGGGTGGCGGGATGCCCGACGCGAGGCGGCCGCATGCCCAGGCGCTGAAAGTACATGACGGCGGCTTGGTTGCGAAACTGCATATGGCCTTCTTGATCGAAGACCAGTGTGGCGTCCGGCATGCCGTCCAGGCCATCGGCCAGGAAGCGTCGCAGGTTGCGCACCCGCGCCAGCGCGCGCCGCAACTCACCCACCCGGCTTTCCAGCGACGCATTGGGGCCGGCCAGCTGGGCACGGGCTTCGTTCAGCACCGGGGGGTATTCGCGTTGCAGGCGGCGCAATTCGTTATCCATGTAGCGCAGCGCCGCTTCCTGGCTACGCCAGCTCCAGAGGGGATAGCAAAGCGCCACGCTCATCAATGCGGCGGCCGGTGCGAACCACAGATAGGCGTAGAACAACAACAACCATGACGCCAGGAGAATGCCCGCGAACAGGGCGATGCTGATCAGCAGGGCGCGCTTGGGCGATAGCCGCCACAACGCCAGGCAGGCCAACAGCACGGGCAGCGCGGAGAACAGTGCAATCCAGGCCGGGGCGGGTCGGCGGTAGGCAATGTCGTCGCGCGCGGCTTGCAGCAAGTTGGCAATGATCTCCACGCCCGACATGCCGCTGAGATCATGTGATACCGGCGTGGGGTAGGCGTCGCCCAAGCCGGTGGCCCAGGCGCCGACCAGCACGTATTTACCGCGTAGTTCGTCGGCGGGCAGGTCGCCGCGCAGGACCGACAGGTACGAGACGGTGCGCATGTGGGCAGTGGAACCGGCATAGGGGATCAGAATGTCGCCCTCCGGGCCCGCTTGCCGAATGAGTCGCTGCGCCTGATCGGATTGACCGCCGACCATCAGCATGGATAGGGCCAGATGGAGTCGACGTTCGCCCGCGAACGTGGTTGCCAGCGTGGCCTCGCGTACCACGCCGTCCGGATCGATGCGCGCGTTGATGAAACCGCTTGATGCGGCCGCCTGGGCCAGCACCGGGATGGGGCCGGCGATGGACGATGGGTTGTGCAGGTTGTCCAGCACAATGGGCAGGACGGTATGGCCGTTGCGCCGGATGCTGTCGGCAAGGAGCTGGTCGTCGTTGGGGTTGACCATGTCTCCTTCCGCGAAGATCACGTCCAGCCCAACGGCACGGGCGCCTTGCAGGCGGTCCAGCAGCGCGGCGTGGATCGCGCGTCGCCACGGCCAGCGCCCCAGCGTATCGATGCTGGCGTCATCGATGGCGACGATCAGGATGTCGGGGTCCGCGTTGCGGCCCGTCAGCGTGACGGCGCGGTCGTAGATAATCTGATCGACCCGGCCTAGGCCATTGAGCGAACCCAGCACGGCCGCCAGGGTTGCCAGCACCACCGTCAACCATAGCCCTGAGCGCGAGGTCCGGTCGAGGAGGTCGGCAGCGTCGGGCATGGGACAGTCTCTAGTACTCGGTCAGTATGATGGGCTCGCCCGTGCCGCTGCCCACGCCCAAGCCATAGGACGTCATGAGCTGGTTCGCGCCTTCAAACGTGGCCACGGCGTCCTGGCCGCTCAGGCCAAGATCGTCGATGGCGCGCACCGATACGTAGTAGGCGCCGGGGCCGGGCGCGGTGAAGCGAATGCTATTCGTGGGGAAGCTGACGGACGACACGGGCAGCGCGCCGTCGGCGTCGCGCGATACGCGCACCAGGTAGCTTTCCGCACCGGGCACGGGGGCGAAGGCGCTGGTCCAGGCTCCGCCGTCTGATCGCTCGGGAGCGCTCAATCCGGGGGCGGCCAACAGTTCGCGCACGCCGGATACGCTGCCATCGTGGCGGACGGCAGCGCCGTAACCGCGCGCCACCGACACCGGTTTGGCGGGAGCGGCGCCGGGCGCGTGCGGTTGCAGGCGAACGCTGCCTTCCAGCACTTCGCTTTGCACGCCGCCCGCGCCGCTTTGCACGCGGAACCGCGTGCCACGCACGCCGGTGACGGCGACGGGGGTGCGCACCTCAAAGCGGCCCACGCCTTGTCCGGAGGGCGCAACGGTCGATTCGACGCTGCCGCGCTGCACATGGATGACGGAGTCCGTCAGCGCCGTGCCTTCAAATTGGCGCAGGCGCGTCAGTTCGACCGAGCCGCCAGCGGGCAGGGTGAGCTTGGACCCATCGGCCAGTTCCAAGGTGACAAAGCCGTTGGGCGCGGTCTCCACGGTGCTGCCTTCGGCCAGGTCTTCGCCCGGCCGCAAGGATTTGCCGTTCATGTTGGCCTGGCCGCTGACGTGAAGCACGCGGGCCTGGGCGGGGCGTTCGGGGATCATGGCCAACGGGATGCGTAATTCCAGCCCGATAGGCAGCGTTTCCGGCGTGACCACCTTGTTCAGCGTCTGCAACTGTGCCCAGTTGGCCTGGTTGCGCGTGTACTGCGTGGCCAGGTTGATCAGCGTGTCGCCCTGACGGACGCGGTAGATGAAGTCGTCGCCCAGGGCGCCGGCGGGCTGGCTGTTCGCGGGGGCGGCGAGCCCGCAGGAAAGCAGGGCAAGCAAAGAAAGCGCGCAGGTGCGGCTCATAACGATCGGTTCTCCAGAAATGCGCGCAAGGCGTCTACGACGAACTGGCCTGGTTGTCGTCTGACGCGCCGATCAGTTCCAGTCGGTAACCCAGGGCATAAGACGAAGTAAGGCGCACGCCGTTTTCGGGGCGCAGCTGAAGCTTTTGCCGGATGTTCGACAAGTGCGTGTCCAGCGTGCGGGAGGTCGCGGGAATTTCCCGGTTCCACACGCATTCGGCCAGGACGTCGCGCGACATGAGGCGGCCCTGATTGCGAAAGAACAGCAGGGCCAGCTCGAATTCCTTTGGGGCCAAGGTCACCGCAGCGCCGCTTAACGAGATGACGCGCGCCGCGGGCTCGATGTGGTAGTTGGCGACGTGGAAGGACGTACTCGTGGGTTCGGAAATTTGGCTGCGGCGAAGCAACGCCGCCACTCGGGCCAGCAGTTCCAAGGGACGCAAAGGCTTGACGATGTAATCGTCCGCGCCAGCGCGCAAGCCCTCCACCAGATCGTCTTCGCTGGACCGGTTGGTCAGGAAGATGACGGGCACGCGCGGGCCGATGTTGGCGCGCAACCAGCGCACCACATCGTCGCCGTCGATATCGGGCAGATGCCAATCCAGCAGCACCAGGTCGAAGCTCTCTGTGCGCAGCGCGGCCAGCAGGTCACGGCTCTGGTGGTAACTAGTGCAGGTGTATCCCGCGGCGGTCAGCACTTGCTGGATGCGCCGGGCTTGATCAAGGTCGTCTTCCAGCGACGCGATTTTCATCAGACGTGTTCTCGCGAAGGTTTGCTACGCAAGCGCGCCCTGTGGCGCCCTACTGCATGAGAGATAAGCGAATTTGTGTAATCGAATGATAACTCGGGCAGCGGTAGGGCTGGCTACGTTATGGAAAGAAGTGTCAAACATTGCAAAATTAACGAATCTTGACTGGAGTTGTTGCGTAACAAGGCGCCACACTGTCTCAATCGCCCCACGTGTCGTCGTCACATTCGGCCACGTGGAGTGGTTTCGGGTTGGAGGTGGAAATAGCTATGAATCAATTGCGCATACTTATGATGTCGCCGGACGAAGGCGGCCGCAACGCTGCCGTGTCCGCATTGCTGCAGGCCGGAATCTCCGCGCGCGGGTGTTCGACATCGCTTGAGCTGTTCGGGTTGCTCAATAGCGGTATCTACGATGCCGTGGTCCTGGATGTTGGGACATTGGGTGAAATCGGGTATGCCCTGGTCGCACGGTTGCATGGGTCGTCGCCCATGGGGATCGTGGTCACTGGCCGCGGCATGTCCGTGGATAGCCGTTTGCGTTGCCTGCAAAGCGGCGCGGACGCTTGTCTGACGGATCCTCAGGATCCGCGCGAACTCGCCTGCATCCTGCTGGCGTTGGCTCGGCGCCTGCCTGCTGGCCAAGGCAATCCGGTATCCGACGATACCGTCACTGCTCAGTGGGAACTGCGGGACCAGGGCTGGACGCTGGTGGCTCCCTCGGGGGCGGCCATTTCGCTGTCGGCCAACGAGCGCCTGATCGTGCGTTCGCTGCTGGAAGTGGCGGGCAGGGCGGTGGGCCGTTCTGAACTGGGCGACGAACTTCGCGTGGAAGGGGGCGGCGTGCGTTCCAGCGGCTCGCGCAGCATCGATGTGATTGTCAGCCGCCTGCGCCGCAAGGCGGAATTGGCCGGCGTCATGCTGCCGATCCGCACGGTCTACGGCAGCGGTTACCTATTCGCGGACCAGTAGCGTCCTGGGGCGAGTACACTGCTTCCACGCAGTGGCAAAAACTCATGGTTTACCCGCATGATCCGGCGGTTTTCAGGCCGAATCATGCGGCTGCCAATCTGGCGGTCACCATGAATTTGTACGGGTACGTGGCCCCATTTTTCACGACCCACGGCTAAGTTACTGCCTTTTTGCCGTCTTTTCGCCGGCAATGCATCGCGTCGCGGCATTTACAAATTTCTTTGACAGTAGCCCTTGATCTCAGTTATGCTAAAGGGCTTACTGCTTTATTTCGCGCGCAAAATCTGTACGCAAAAGGGCAAACAGTTCAAGACCCAAGTCAAAACCCAAGTCAAGACCCCGCCAGGGCCTGAAACCAAGGTGCGTCACGAGCCTCTTGTTTTAGGTCCATCAGTATGGCTCGTATGGCTCGTATGGCTCGCGTAATGACTCGTCCAACTGCCCCGGCCGCATCCAGTTTTGTGCGTTTGTCATAGTTTGTTGGCAAGCCCGCTCTTTTACGTATATGAACGTTTGAGGCGGTTTTGCGCGAACTGCCTTCTCCGAAAGATTCACCGCTTGAGGAGACGAGTACGAAAGTACTTACCAGTGGTACGTAAAAGGGATTTCAAAGGTCATGCCTACCATTAGCCAACTCGTGCGCAAGCCGCGCGAAGTCAGCATCATCAAAAGCAAGAGCCCTGCGCTCGAAAACTGCCCGCAACGCCGCGGCGTGTGCACTCGCGTGTACACCACCACCCCCAAGAAGCCGAACTCCGCTCTGCGCAAGGTTGCCAAAGTGCGTCTGACCAACGGTTACGAAGTCATTTCGTACATCGGCGGTGAAGGCCACAACCTGCAAGAGCACTCGGTGGTTCTGGTGCGTGGCGGTCGTGTGAAGGACTTGCCCGGTGTGCGTTATCACATCGTGCGCGGTTCCCTCGACCTGCAAGGCGTCAAGGATCGTAAGCAAGCCCGCTCGAAGTACGGCGCCAAGCGCCCGAAGAAGGCTTAATAACGAGTCAGCAGTACCCCCGCGTGGCGGCAGTCCGTCACTAGGGAAGTGCGACCGCGCCCTCCGGTTTTTGGGATGGAGCGCGGCACGTAAGGGGTCGTCCCAATGGGCGGCCATGGCCGTGTAATGAAACACGGTTCAACTGAACAGACACAAGGAAGCAACAATGCCCCGTCGTCGCGAAGTACCCAAGCGCGAGATTCTGCCCGATCCCAAGTTCGGCAGCGTCGAACTCGCCAAGTTCATGAACGTCGTCATGCTGGACGGCAAGAAGGCCGTCGCCGAGCGCATCGTTTACGGTGCCCTCGAGCAAGTGCAAACCAAGACCGGCAAAGAGCCGATCGAAGTTTTCAGCCTGGCGATCAACAACATCAAGCCGATCGTCGAAGTGAAGAGCCGCCGCGTTGGCGGTGCCAACTACCAAGTGCCGGTTGAAGTGCGCCCCGTGCGCCGCCTGGCCCTGGCTATGCGTTGGCTCCGTGAAGCCGCTAAGAAGCGTGGCGAAAAATCGATGGATCTGCGTCTTGCTGGCGAACTGATCGACGCCGCTGAAGGTCGTGGCGCCGCGATGAAGAAGCGCGAAGACACGCACAAGATGGCAGAGGCCAACAAGGCCTTCAGCCATTTCCGCTGGTAATTTAAGGACTAATCCACCATGGCCCGCAAAACCCCGATCGAGCGCTATCGCAACATTGGTATCTCTGCGCACATCGATGCAGGGAAGACCACCACGACCGAACGTATCCTGTTCTACACCGGCGTCAATCACAAGATTGGCGAAGTGCATGATGGCGCAGCCACCATGGACTGGATGGAACAAGAGCAAGAGCGTGGCATCACCATTACGTCGGCAGCAACGACGGCGTTTTGGCGTGGCATGGCGAAGAACTATCCCGAACACCGCATCAACATCATCGACACCCCGGGGCACGTGGACTTCACCATTGAGGTGGAACGTTCCATGCGCGTCCTGGACGGTGCTTGCATGGTCTATTGCGCGGTGGGTGGTGTTCAGCCCCAGTCCGAAACCGTGTGGCGCCAAGCCAACAAGTACGGCGTGCCGCGTCTGGCCTTCGTCAACAAGATGGACCGCACCGGTGCCAACTTCTTCAAGGTCTATGACCAGCTGAAGACGCGCCTGCGCGCCAATCCCGTGCCGATCGTGATCCCGATCGGTGCCGAAGACACGTTCCAAGGCGTGGTCGACCTGGTCAAGATGAAGGCGATCATTTGGGACGAAGCCAGCCAAGGCATCAAGTTCGACTACGCAGACATTCCGGCCGAGCTGGAAGGCCTGGCAAACGAATGGCGCGAAAAGCTGGTTGAAGCCGCCGCTGAGTCGTCGGAAGAGTTGATGAACAAGTACCTGGAAACGGGTTCCTTGGACGAAGACGAAATCAACCTGGCCATCCGTCAACGCACCATCGCTGGCGAAATCCAGCCGATGCTGTGCGGCACCGCCTTCAAGAACAAGGGCGTGCAGCGCATGCTGGACGCGGTCATCGACTACCTGCCTTCGCCCGTGGATATTCCGCCGGTTGATGGCATGGACGACGATGGCAATCCCGTCAAGCGTGAAGCTAACGACGAAGAGAAGTTCTCGGCTCTGGCATTCAAGCTGATGAGCGATCCGTTCGTGGGTCAATTGACCTTCGTGCGCGTTTACTCGGGCGTCCTGAAGTCGGGCGATACGGTCTACAACCCCATCAAGGGCAAGAAAGAACGTATTGGTCGCATTCTGCAGATGCACGCGAACAACCGCGAAGAAATCAAGGAAGTGTTGGCAGGCGACATCGCCGCCGTGGTGGGTCTGAAAGACGTGACCACCGGCGAAACGCTGTGCGACATCGACTCCCACATCTTGCTCGAACGCATGATTTTCCCCGAGCCCGTGATTTCGCAGGCCGTGGAACCGAAGTCGAAGGCTGACCAGGAAAAGATGGGTCTGGCGCTGTCGCGTCTGGCTCAGGAAGATCCGTCGTTCCGCGTGCGCAGCGACGAAGAATCCGGCCAAACCATCATTTCCGGCATGGGCGAGCTTCACCTGGAAATTCTGGTCGACCGCATGAAGCGTGAGTTCGGCGTTGAAGCCAACGTCGGCAAGCCGCAAGTGGCCTACCGTGAAACGATCCGCAAGGTCTGCGAAGAAGTCGAAGGCAAGTTCGTCAAGCAGTCGGGCGGTCGCGGTCAGTACGGTCACGTGGTCCTGAAGGTCGAGCCGTTGCCTCCTGGCGGTGGCTACGAATTCGTGGACGCCATCAAGGGCGGTGTGGTTCCTCGCGAATACATCCCGGCGGTGGACAAGGGCATCCAGGAAACGCTGCCTTCGGGCGTGTTGGCTGGCTATCCGATCGTCGACGTCAAGGCGACGCTGTTCTTCGGTTCGTACCACGATGTGGACTCGAACGAAAACGCGTTCAAGATGGCCGGCTCCATGGCATTCAAGGAAGGCCTGCGCAAGGCTAGCCCGGTGCTGCTGGAACCGATGATGGCCGTTGAAGTCGAAACGCCTGAAGACTACGCCGGCACCGTGATGGGCGATCTGTCCTCGCGTCGCGGTATGGTTCAAGGCATGGACGACATGGTCGGCGGCGGCAAGGCCATCAAGGCTGAAGTGCCCCTGGCTGAGATGTTCGGTTACGCCACGAACCTGCGTTCGTTGACGCAAGGTCGTGCCACGTACACGATGGAATTCAAGCATTACTCCGAGGCTCCCAAGAACGTCGCTGACGAAGTCATCGCCGCTCGGGCCAAGTAAATAACCCTTGCCAGGTCCGCTCAATCGGGCGGCCCTGGCGAAATCAAGTTTCCTTGAAAGTTAAAGGATAGAGATCATGGCAAAAGGCAAGTTTGAACGTACCAAGCCGCACGTGAACGTGGGTACGATTGGTCACGTTGACCACGGCAAAACGACGTTGACGGCAGCTATCACGACCGTTCTGTCGAACAAGTTCGGTGGCGAAGCCAAGGGCTACGACCAGATCGATGCGACTCCTGAAGAAAAGGCTCGCGGCATCACGATCAACACCGCCCACGTCGAGTACGAAACGCAAGCGCGCCACTACGCGCACGTTGACTGCCCGGGCCACGCTGACTATGTGAAGAACATGATCACGGGCGCGGCGCAAATGGACGGCGCGATCCTGGTGGTTTCGGCCGCTGACGGCCCGATGCCGCAAACTCGTGAACACATCCTGCTGAGCCGCCAAGTTGGCGTGCCGTACATCATCGTCTTCCTGAACAAGGCTGACATGGTTGACGACGCCGAGCTGCTCGAGCTGGTGGAAATGGAAGTTCGCGAACTTCTGTCGAAGTACGACTTCCCGGGTGATGACACCCCGATCGTCAAGGGTTCGGCCAAGCTGGCGCTGGAAGGCGACAAGGGCGAACTGGGCGAGCAAGCGATCATGGCCTTGGCCGATGCGCTGGATTCGTACATCCCGACGCCTGAGCGTGCCGTTGACGGCGCGTTCCTGATGCCGGTTGAAGACGTGTTCTCGATCTCTGGCCGCGGCACCGTCGTGACCGGTCGTATCGAACGCGGCATCGTCAAGGTCGGCGAAGAAATCGAAATCGTGGGCCTGGTGCCGACGGTCAAGACGACTTGCACGGGCGTTGAAATGTTCCGCAAGCTGCTCGACCAAGGTCAAGCTGGCGACAACGTGGGCATCCTGCTGCGCGGCACCAAGCGTGAAGACGTCCAGCGCGGCCAAGTTCTGGCCAAGCCGGGCTCGATCACCCCGCACACGGACTTCACGTCCGAGGTGTACATCCTGTCCAAGGAAGAAGGCGGCCGTCACACTCCGTTCTTCCAAGGCTATCGTCCCCAGTTCTACTTCCGCACGACGGACGTGACGGGCACGATCGAGCTGCCGGCCGACAAGGAAATGGTTCTGCCGGGCGACAACGTGGCCATGACGGTCAAGCTGTTGGCTCCGATCGCCATGGAAGAAGGTCTGCGTTTCGCCATTCGTGAAGGCGGTCGTACCGTCGGCGCCGGCGTCGTCGCCAAGATCCTGAAGTAATTCGGATCACTTAAGTAGCACACAACCAGCGAGGACGACTCGTCGTCCTCGCCTCTCGTTCTTTAGGAAACGCCATGAAAAACCAAAAGATCCGTATCCGCTTGAAAGCATTCGATTACAAGCTGATCGATCAATCGGCCGCTGAAATCGTCGACACCGCCAAGCGTACCGGCGCCGTTGTCCGCGGCCCGGTGCCGCTGCCCACGCGTATCCGTCGCTACGACGTTCTGCGTTCGCCGCACGTCAACAAGACGTCGCGTGACCAGTTCGAAATCCGTACCCATCAGCGTTTGATGGACATCGTTGATCCCACCGACAAGACCGTTGACGCTCTGATGCGTCTGGACCTGCCGGCCGGCGTCGACGTCGAAATCGCCCTGCAATAAGGCGTATCGAGCCTGCTACCTTCGCCGGTAGGCTCGTAAAAAATGGCCGTATTCCCCCGGGAGTGCGGCCATTTTGTTTTTGTGGCCAGGACGCAGTCTTCGCCAACCGGCAGCACACGCCTGGGTTAGCGGGCACTTACTGTGCTGCTTGCCGTTCCAGTTGCTGCGCGACGGGCTTGCCCGCCGGCGGGCCATCGTTGCTTGGCTTGCGGGACTGCCGGCAGAGCAGTGCCGCAGTGTGGCAAAACGGCCGCGCCGAACACAGCATAAGTGGGCTAAGTGCTTGTGCTGACTGAAAAAAACATGCTAATATGCCAAGCTTGCCATTTTGTGGCAAGTCTAACTATGGGAAGAGGGATGGGGTAACCCCCAATAATCCCCAGCCCAGGTTGAACATAGTCGTAGGGCAGAGGCCGTTACCTTTTGCCCGATTAGCCCCGACCAATCGCAGTCGGGAATGGAGAAAACGATGTCGAATTCGACACCCACGCCCGCCGCTCACCGGCTGGGGCTGGTGGGTCGCAAGGTCGGCATGACCCGCATTTTTACCGAGGAAGGTGAATCCATCCCGGTAACCGTGCTGGACGTGTCTAACAACCGCGTGACCCAAATTAAGTCGCTGGAAACCGACGGCTACGCCGCGATCCAAGTGACTTATGGCACTCGTCGTGCCTCGCGTGTGGCTCAGCCGCAAACGGGCCACTACGCCAAGGCCGGCGTTGAAGCCGGTAGCATCCTCAAAGAATTCCGCCTTGATCCCGCACGCGCCGCTGAATTTGCGGCTGGTGCTGTGATCGCCGTGGAATCCGTGTTCGAAGCCGGCCAACAGGTCGACGTGACGGGCACGACCATTGGTAAAGGCTTCGCCGGTACCATCAAGCGTCACCACTTCGGTTCGCAACGCGCTTCGCACGGTAACTCCCGTTCGCACCGCGTTCCCGGCTCGATTGGTCAAGCTCAAGATCCGGGCCGCGTGTTCCCGGGTAAGAAGATGGCTGGTCACCTGGGTGATGTCACCCGCACCGTTCAAAACCTCGACGTCGTTCGCGTTGACGTTGAGCGTGGCCTGCTGCTGGTCAAGGGCGCTGTCCCCGGCCACGCTGGCGCCGACATCGTCGTGCGCCCGGCCATCAAGGCCCCGGCCAAGAAGGGAGCGTAAGTAAATGGATCTCAAGCTCCTGAACGACCAAGGTCAGGCCGCTGCTACGTTCAGCGCGCCCGACACGATCTTCGGCCGTGACTTCAACGAAGCTCTGATTCATCAGATCGTGGTGGCTTTCCAAGCCAATGCCCGTGCCGGCAACCGCGCTCAGAAGGATCGTGCCGAAGTTAAGCACTCGACCAAGAAGCCCTGGCGCCAGAAGGGTACCGGCCGCGCACGCGCTGGTATGACTTCGTCGCCGTTGTGGCGTGGCGGTGGTCGGATTTTCCCGAACTCGCCCGAAGAGAACTTCAGCCAGAAGGTCAACAAGAAGATGTACCGCGCCGGGATCCGTTCGATCTTGTCGCAACTGGCTCGTGAAGACCGCATCGCTGTTGTCGAATCGTTTGATCTGGCTTCGCCCAAGACCAAGGACGCCGCTGCAAAGCTGAAGAGCCTGGGTCTGGACTCGGTCCTGATCATCACCGACAGCGTTGATGAGAATGTTTACCTCGCCACCCGCAACCTGCCGCACGTTGCCGTTGTCGAGCCCCGTTATGCCGATCCGTTGTCGCTGGTCCACTACAAGAAAGTGCTGATCACCAAGCCGGCCATCGCTCAACTCGAGGAGATGCTGGGATGAACGCTGAACGCTTGATGCAAGTCATTCTGGCTCCGATCGTGACCGAAAAGGCCACGTTCGTCGCTGAGAAGAATCAGCAAGTCGCTTTCCGTGTCGTGGCTGATGCTACCAAGCCGGAAATCAAGGCTGCCGTCGAACTGCTCTTCAAGGTGCAGGTCGAGTCCGTGCAGGTCCTCAACCGTAAGGGCAAAGTCAAGCGCTTTGGCCGATTCGTTGGCCGTCGCCGTAATGAGCGCAAGGCTTACGTGTCGCTCAAAGACGGCCAGGAAATCGACTTTGCGGAGGTGAAGTAAATGGCCCTCGTAAAAGTTAAGCCGACTTCGGCTGGCCGTCGTGGCATGGTGAAGGTTGTTAGTCCCAACCTGCACAAGGGTGCCCCTCACGCGCCGTTGCTGGAAAAGAAGATCCGTGGTTCGGGCCGTAATAACAACGGTCACATCACGATCCGCCATCGTGGCGGTGGTCACAAGCAGCATTACCGTCTTGTCGACTTCCGTCGTGACAAGGACGGTATCCCGGCAAAGGTCGAGCGTCTGGAATATGACCCCAACCGTACGGCGCACATTGCTCTGCTGTGCTACGCCGACGGCGAACGTCGTTACATCATCGCTCCGCGTGGTCTGGAAGTGGGTGCAACCGTGCTGTCGGGTATTGAAGCCCCGATCCGCACCGGTAACACGCTGCCGATCCGCAACATCCCGGTGGGTACGACGATTCACTGCGTAGAAATGTTGCCTGGCAAGGGTGCTCAGATGGTCCGCTCGGCCGGCGCTTCCGCCGTCCTGCTGGCTCGCGAAGGCATCTACGCTCAAGTGCGTCTGCGCTCTGGTGAAGTTCGCCGTGTGCACATCGAATGCCGCGCCACCATTGGTGAAGTCGGTAACGAAGAACACAGCCTGCGCCAAATCGGCAAGGCCGGTGCAATGCGTTGGCGCGGTGTCCGCCCGACGGTTCGTGGCGTTGCCATGAACCCGGTCGACCACCCGCACGGTGGCGGCGAAGGCCGTACCGGTGAAGCACGCGAACCGGTCAGCCCGTGGGGTACTCCGGCGAAGGGTTTCAAGACCCGTCGCAACAAGCGGACGAACAATATGATCGTCCAACGGCGCAAGCGCAAGTAAGAGGCGAACACTATGTCACGTTCGATCAAGAAAGGCCCGTTTGTCGATGCTCACCTGATCAAAAAGGTGGACACGGCCGTCGCGGGCAAAGACAAGAAGCCGATCAAGACCTGGTCGCGTCGTTCCACGATCCTGCCCGAGTTCATCGGTCTGACGATCGCTGTGCACAACGGCAAGCAGCATGTCCCCGTGTACATCAACGAGAACATGGTCGGTCACAAGCTGGGCGAGTTCGCGCTGACCCGTACGTTCAAGGGTCACGCTGCGGACAAGAAGGCGAAGAGGTAAGCGATGGAAACTACTGCCATTATCCGTGGGGTTCACATCTCCGCACAGAAGACCCGTTTGGTTGCGGACTTGATCCGTGGTCAGAAGGTCGGCCGTGCGTTGGAAATCCTCACCTTCTCGCCGAAGAAGGCTGCCGTCATCCTGAAGAAGGCTGTCGAGTCCGCCATCGCCAACGCCGAGCACAACGACGGCGCCGATATCGACGAACTGAAAGTCACCACGATTTTTGTGGACAAGGCTCAGTCGATGAAGCGCTTCTCCGCTCGCGCCAAGGGCCGCGGCAACCGTATCGAGAAGCAGACCTGCCATATCACGGTTAAGGTCGGAGCTTAAGGAGTCACGATGGGTCAGAAAATTCACCCCACTGGGTTCCGTCTCGCGGTCACCCGTAATTGGTCCTCGCGTTGGTTCGCCGACGACAAGGCCTTCGGCACGATGTTGGCCGAAGACATTCGCGTTCGCGAGTACCTGAAAAAGAAGCTCAAGAGCGCCTCCGTTGGTCGCGTGATCATCGAGCGTCCGGCCAAGAATGCCCGCATCACCGTCTACTCGGCTCGTCCGGGCGTGGTGATCGGCAAGCGCGGCGAAGACATCGAAAACCTGAAGGCTGATCTGCAGCGTTTGATGGGCGTGCCTGTGCACGTCAACATCGAAGAGATCCGCAAGCCGGAAACCGATGCTCAACTGATTGCCGATTCGATCTCGCAACAGCTCGAAAAGCGCATCATGTTCCGTCGCGCAATGAAGCGCGCGATGCAAAACGCGATGCGTCTGGGTGCCCAAGGCATCAAGATCATGAGCGCCGGTCGTCTGAACGGTATCGAAATTGCTCGCACCGAGTGGTATCGCGAAGGCCGTGTGCCGCTGCATACCCTCAAGGCCAATATCGACTACGGCACCTCCGAAGCCCACACCACGTATGGCGTGATCGGCATCAAGGTCTGGGTCTATAAGGGCGACATGCTGGCTAACGGCGAATTGCCGCCGGAAACCGCTGCCCCGCGCGAAGAAGAACGTCGTCCGCGCCGCGCTCCGCGTGGTGATCGTCCGGACGGTGCTCGCACCGGTCGTCCGGGTGGTCGCGGTCGTGGTGGTCCCCGCAAGGCGGACGCTGCTCCGGCGCCTGAAGGAGAATAACCATGCTGCAACCCTCTCGCAGAAAGTATCGCAAAGAGCAGAAGGGCCGCAACACCGGTCTGGCGACCCGTGGTACCCACGTGTCGTTCGGCGAATTCGGTCTGAAGGCCACCGGCCGTGGCCGTTTGACCGCTCGTCAGATCGAAGCTGCTCGTCGTGCCATCAATCGTCACATCAAGCGTGGCGGCCGTATCTGGATTCGCATTTTCCCGGATAAGCCCATCTCGCAAAAGCCCGCCGAAGTCCGCATGGGTAACGGTAAGGGTAATCCTGAGTACTGGGTCGCTGAAATTCAGCCCGGCAAAGTGCTCTACGAAATGGAAGGTGTGAGCGAAGAGATCGCGCGTGAAGCTTTCCGCCTGGCCGCTGCCAAGCTGCCGATTTCGACCACGTTCGTCGCGCGTCATATCGGTGCTTAAGGAGTACTAACATGAAAGCTAGCGAACTCCGTTCGAAAGACGCCGCCGAGCTCGGCAAAGAGCTCGAAAGCCTGCTGAAGGCACAATTCGGTCTGCGTATGCAGAAGGCCACGCAGCAACTGGCCAACACCAGCCAGCTGCGCAATGTGCGTCGCGACATCGCTCGCGTGCGCACCTTGCTGACCGAGAAGGCAGGGAAATAAAGATGAGCGAAACTCAAAACACCCAAGTGGCCAAGCGCCAGCGTACGCTGGTTGGCAAGGTCGTCAGCAACAAGATGGACAAGACTGTCGTTGTGCTCGTTGAGCGCCGCGTCAAGCACCCCATCTTCGGCAAGATCATCATGCGCTCCGCGAAGTACAAGGCGCACGACGAATCGAACCAATACAACGAAGGCGATACGGTTGAAATCGCTGAAGGCCGTCCCATCTCGCGCTCGAAGTCGTGGCGTGTGGTGCGTCTGGTTGAAGCCGCACGTATCATCTAAGTAGTACGTCGGAACGGTTCGCCGTTCTGATATAAAACGGCAAGGGCTCACCCCCTTGCCGTTTTTTTTCGCCTTTGAGATCTATGCCGATGCGGATAATTGACTTCATGCGCAGCACCGTCAAGGCCGGCGTGCTTGGCGTCGCGCTATGCGCGGCTGCCGCCGCCGTGGCGCAGCGCGATCCGGGCGCGGACGTCACGGCGGCCTCGCCGGTGGATGACCCGCGTGCGGGCAAGAACGTCTTGAATGCGGGGCCCGAGCCGCGCGTCAAGCTTCCCGCCGGATCACCGGACCACGCCGCCATCTTCGGCACGGACAACGAGGATGAGCAGGCGCTAGCCTCGCAAGAGCAAGCGCTACAGGCGCAGCGCAATCAACTGATGCTGCTTGAACGGCTGCTCAACCAGAAGCCCGTGGATGCCGCGGCGGCGCCGCCGGCCATGATGCCGTTGAACACGGGCTCGACGATGAAGCCCCTGGCGCCGACCCCAGCCGGCTCGCAACTGGACCGCGGCAAGATCGATGAGATGCAGCGTCGCGTCGACGGTCTGCGGCGCGAGGCGGACACGCTGCGTCAGAACGCCAAGTAGAGGTGGCGGATCAAGTCCTTGCCGCCCTTTGAAACGCAGCGTATCGACTCTTGGCGCCGCTGCTGTTACAAGCTCTGTGATTCTTGATATAAGTGCGGCAGCGCATCCATTGCGCTGACAATTCTGACCACAGGAGTTGCATAGATGATCAAGTCCGCGGGCAAGCTTGGCGTTGCAGGTTTCATGGTGTTGGCGTGCGCGGGGGTATCGGCACCGGTGGGCGCTCAGAGCATTATTTTCAAGGATGTTGAGGTCTCTCGCCCCATCTACGACAGCGTGCTGGTCGTCGGCAGCGATAGCCGCGCACGTGCAGGGATGGAAGTCCGCGAGTTGCAGAAGGCGATGGATCAGGTCAAGGAACAAGCGCGCACGTTGGATGAACTGAAGAACCAGAACCGCGCATTGCAACGCAAGGTGGATGATCAAGACAAGAAGATCGCTGCACTGGAGCGCAAGCAAAGTGATAGCAGCCGTAGCAGCAGTAGTAGCTCTAGCAACAACAGTGCAAACGAGCGGCAGTTCAGCTCGATGCAGCGCCAGATTGATCAGCTTAGCCGCGACCTGGATCGCGTACGCAGCAAGGTGAAATAGGAGAGGGGCCTCTGCGCGCGGCTTGGCTGCGCGCAGAGGCTGTTTTTGACGTCAGCCCCGCCGTGCAAATTCCCGCAGCCGCCCTGCGATGCCCGTCGGGAAGTAGTACACCGACACCACGAACAGGATCCCCAGCCATAGCAGCCAGCGGTCCGGCTCAAACAGCAGGGCCAGCGGCGCCACGCCGGATACCATGTCGTGGATGACGTGCAAGCCATCCTGTAGATAGCTTTGCGCGAACACGAATAGACTGGCGCCCACCACCGCGCCGTACATTGTGCCCATGCCGCCGATCACCAGCATCAGCAGGATGTTCAGCATGATCTCGAACGACAGCGAGGTGTCCGGCCCGTTGTAGCGCAGCCAAAGCGCGTACATGGCGCCGGCCAGCGTGGCGAAGGCGGCGGCGAGCAGGTTCGACAGGCTGCGGTACAGCACCGTGCGATACCCGATGGCTTCGGCGCGGAAGGGGTTTTCGCGAATGGCTTGCAGCACCCGCCCAAACGGCGAATTCACGATACGCAGCAACATCAGGAACAGCACGGTGCAGACCGCGGCGATCAGGTAGTAAGTGATGATGCGGCCGTCGACCGTCACGCCGAACAGGGGTTCCGACAGCGGCCGGAACGCCGGGCGCAGCATCTGGGGCACTTTGAAGTTCAGGCCGTCTTCGCCGCCCGTCAGGTCAGACAGCTGCGACACCAGTGTCTGGAACGCAGCCGCGACCGCCAGCGTGATCATGGCGTAGAAGATCGCGCGTACGCGCAGGCTGGCCAGCCCGATCAACAGGGCGAACGCCAGCGACACGACCAACGCGCCACCGACGCCCGCGAACACCGCGGTCCAGCCTGGCTCCATCCGGATGCTGGCGATCGCCACGCCGTAGGCGCCGATGCCGAAGAACATGGTGTGCGCGAAGCTCACGATGCCGGTGTAGCCCAGCAGCAGGTCGTAGCTGGCGACAAGGATCACGAACACGAGGATCTTGGCGGCCACGGCCAACGATTTGGGACCGGGAAAGAGAAATGGCGCTGCGGCAAGCAGGGCGACGACGGTAATCAGCACGAGCGCCAGGAAGGTGCTGCGCGGAGGATCGCCGGAGAGCAAGCGGAAAGACATGTCGGCGCTCCTAGCGGTTCGTGACCGGATAGACGCCTTGTGGGCGCCACAACAGGATAGCGACCATCAGTGCGATATTCGAGAACAGGGCGGCTTTGGGCACGAGGAAGCCGGTGTAGTTGGCCATCAGCCCGACCAACAGCGCCCCGATCAGGCAACCGACCGTTGACCCCAGCCCGCCGATCATGATGACGATGAAAATCAACACGTTCACCTGTGCGCCCAACTGCGGCACCACCGACTGCTGATACATGCCCCACAGCACGCCGCCCAGCCCGGCGAGCATCGACCCGGCGACGAAGACGCCCACGAACAAGTGCCGGATGCGGTAGCCCAGGCTTTCGACCATCTCGCGGTCTTCCACGCCGGCGCGGATCAACAGGCCCAGCTTGGTGCGGTTCAGCAGCCACAGCATGCCGCCCAGCACCAGGATGCCGACGACCAGCGCCACGATGCGGAATTTCTCGATGGCGGCATCGCCCAACAGGAATGCGCCGCGCAACGCCTCGGGCAGCGGCAGGGACAGGGTCTGCGGACCCCAGATCATCTTGATGATCTCTTCTCCGATGATCATGCCGCCCATCGTGATCAGGATCTGCTTCAGATGCTGGCCGTACACCGGCCGTACGATCACGCGCTCGAACGCCAGGCCCACGGCGCCTGCCACCAGCATGCCCACGATCATGGCCGGCAGCACGGCGGCCAGGTTCATCCACAGGCTGCCCGTCTGGGTCCAGTCGGCCATGCCGCCCAGCACCGTCGCGGCCATATAGGCGCCGATGGCGATGAAGAGGCCGTGCCCGAAGTTCAGGACGTCCATCAAACCGAACACCAGCGTCATGCCCGAGGCCACGATGAAGATGATCATGCCCATCGCCAGGCCCGCGAGCGTCAGCGTGACCCATGTCGAAAAGGAGCCCACCAGCGGCAACGCGATGGCGGCCAGCGCGGCGACCAGCAGTACGGGGCGCAGGTCCGCGCGTGTGCGGGGCAGCGGGGTATCGATATCCAGGGTGCTCATTGATGGCTTCCCAACGACAGCCCAAGCAGGCGTGTCTGTAATGCTTCGTCTTGGGCCAGTTCGCGCATGCTGCCCGCATGGACGACGCGGCCGTTGTCCATGATCGCGACATGGTCGCCGACCTGCTGCGCGAAGTTGAAGTTCTGCTCGACCAGCAGGATGGTGGTGGACGCTTCCTTGAGTTCAAGGAAGGCGTCGATCATGTTCTGGATGATGGCGGGCGCAAGACCCTTGCTGGGCTCGTCGATCAGCAGCAGCCGGCGCGGCTCGATGATGGCGCGCGCCACCGCCAGCATCTGCTTCTGTCCGCCCGACAGCTTGCCGGCCGGATGCAGCCAGAATTTTTTGAGTGCAGGGAAGAAACCGAAGATCCATTCCAGCCGTGCCGTGTCGAGCTGGTCTGCGCTGCGCGCCTGCCGCGCAGCGAGCAAGATGTTTTCCTTCACCGACAAGTCCGCAAAGATGCCCATGTTCTCGGGCACATAGGCCATGCCCATGCGCGCCATGTCGGGCGGCGATTTGCGTGTGCCGGGTCCGCCGATGGGGGTGCCGTCAAACGTTACCTGGCCTTGCGAGGCCCGCCACAATCCCATGATCGTGCGCAGCGTGGTGGTCTTGCCGGCGCCGTTGCGGCCCAGCAGCATGGTGACGCCCGCAGACGGCACCGCCAGGTCGACGCCGTGCAGGATGTGGTACGCACCGATGTGGGTATGCACCCCTTGCAGTTCCAGCAGCATCGGGGCGCTCATGCTGGCGTCTCCGTCGGGCTCATGCCCAGATAGGCCTGCTGCACGATGGGCGAGGCGATGACGGTGGCGGGGTCGCCGTCGGCCATCAGTTGGCCGTTGTGCAGCACGACGATGCGGTCGGCCAATTCGCGCACCACATCCATCTTGTGCTCCACCAGCAGAATCGTCTTGGTCGGATCGTTCTTGATCTCGCGGATCAGTTCCAGCACCACCGGCACGTCGTCTACGCTCATGCCGGCGGTCGGTTCATCGAACATGAACACCTGCGGTTCCAGCGCGATGAGCATCGCGATTTCCAGCTTGCGCTGGTCGCCATGCGGCAGGTCCGCGGCGGCGTGGTCGCGTCGTGCGGACAAGCGGGTACGTTCCAGCAGCGCATCGGCGCGGGCCAATAGGGCGCGATCGTCATCCCATGTGCGCCAGAAGCGGATCTGGCGCCAGCTCATGCCTTGCTGACGCGACTGCAAGGCAAGCCGCACGTTTTCATGCACGGACAGCCGCGGGAACAATTGCGTCAACTGGAACGCGCGGCCCAGACCCGCATGCATGCGGGCGGGCGCGGACAACGACGTCAGATCACGACCGTTCAAGCGCACCGACCCCGCGCTTGCGCGCAGCTGGCCGGAGATCAGATTGAAGTAGGTGGTCTTGCCCGCGCCGTTCGGGCCGACGATGGCCGTCAGCGTGCCGGGCGCATAACAGCAGCTGACATCATTGACGGCCACGTGTCCGCCGAAGCGGATCGTGAGTGATTGGGTTTCCAACATGTCGGCGGTGCGCCTTCAGCGTTTGTTCTGGATCGGCACGGCCATCTGGTCAGGCGTGATTTCCTTCACCAGATCCTGCACTGCCCAAGGCACCGAGGGATCATTCTTGATGCGGAAGTGATACATGGATTGCATGGCCTGATGATCCTCGGGCCGGAATGTCATCTTGCCCTTGGGGGTGTCGAAGCTCATGCCCTCCATGGTCTTGATCAGCTTGTCCGTGTCCGAATCGCCCGCAGTCTTGTTCAGCGCCGTCACGATGGCGATTCCAGACGACATGCCGCCCGCCGTGAAGAAGTCCGGCGGCTGGCCATAGCGCTTCTGATGTTCGGCGACCAGCCAATCGTTGATCGGATTCTTCGGGATGCCGTAGTAGTAATAGGTGGCACCTTCCATGCCGGCCAGCGACTTCAACGGCGTCATCGCGGCCAGCGTGTTGCCGCCCGTGGCGATTTCAATGCCGAAGCGCTTGGGATCCAGGTCGGCGATCTTGAACGGATTGCCTGCGCCTGCCCACAGGATGAAGATGATCTTGCGGCCGGGCTTGTCCTTCAACGCATCGAACAGGCGCTGCGCGCCCGCGGTGAAGTCGGTGGCATTGGCGGGCAGGTACTCTTCATGCACGATCTTGGCCTGCTTCAGGGCGCCCTTGAACGCTTTCACGCCGTCGCGGCCGAAGGCGTAGTCCTGCGCCAACATGGCGATGGAGGTGCCGGCCTGATCGAAGGCAACCGCGTTGGCGATGGCGTCCTGGGACGAATTGCGGCCCGTGCGGAAAATGTACTTGTTCCATTTTTCGCCCGTGATGGAGTCCGCCACCGCCGGTTCCACCAGCAGAATCTTTTCATACTCTTCGGCGATCGGCAGCATGGCCAGCGCAACGCCCGATGAGGTGGGGCCGACGGCGATATCGGCGTTGTCGTCGGCATAAGCGGACGCCAACTGCGCGCGGGCCACGTCGGGCTTGCCCTGGTTGTCCTTTTCAATCACGCGGATCTTGCGGCCTGCCACGGTCATGGTGCCCTGGGTGGCGTATTCCAGGCCCAGCATCAGGCCGGCCTGCGTTTGTTTGGCGTAGGCCTCCAGCGGCCCGGTTTTGTCGTAGACGTGGGCAATGACGAAGTCTTTCGCCGCTACCGCCGAATTCATGCAAAGGGCCGCTAGCGCAGCAAGCAGAATGCGATTCATGGGTATCTCTCCTGTGGTCAGTGGGCGCGCGCGGTCGCGGTAAGGTCGGGCGTGGCAAGGAATTGACGGACGGCGTCGATCTGTGGCGCCACATTCAGAGCGGGCGCATGGCCGCAATCGGGAAAGTCGATGCGCTTCGCGCACGGGCCGCGTTGGGTCATCGCGTGCGCGACGTCGGGTAGCAGCAGATCGGAATCGGCGCCTCGCAACAGCAGCACCGGCATGCGCAGCGAGTCGTAGCCGGTCCAGCGGTCGTAGTCGCCGGGGTGATGGCTGAACTGGCCGACGATGGCCGGATCGTAATGCGCCGTGACACGGCCATCGGGCAGCCTGCGTACGGATGTTTCGGCCATGCGGCGCCATTGTGCGTCGCTTTGCCAACCGTATGGCTTGTAGGCAACGCGCAGCCAGGCTTCCAATTCAGTGACGGTATCGAATGCGGGCGGATTTCCGGCGTAGGCCAGAATGCGGTCGATGGCGGGCTGGGGCAGCTCTGGTCCGATGTCATTGACGACCAGATGCGATATCCGATCGCGCAGCGTCGTGGCGGCGGCGTGCATGCCCGTTGCGCCGCCCATGGAGGTGCCCACCCAGCGCAGGCGCGCAAGCGACAAGCTGTCGGCCAGGGCGCGGGCCAGCCGCGCGTAGAAGTCCAACCGGTATTCGGCGACGGGATCGGGGCTCCATTGCGACAGGCCGCGGCCGATCGTGTCGGGACAGATGATGCGATAGTCGTCGGCCAGGGCCTGGGCCAGTTCGTCGAAGTCGCGGCCGGTGCGGGCCAGACCGTGCCACATGATGACGGGGGGCGCGTCGGCGCGGCCCCATTCCGTGACGTGCAGTTCGCGCCCCTCGCATCGCAGATAGTGCGATGTGGGCGTATGGCGAGCAGCCGTTGCGGGCGCGTGTGCCATGTGTCTCCTCCCGGGTTGTCCAGGTTGTGTGCTTATCGGGCTGACTATAGACTTGCGCCAGACGCATTCACAATGCGCCGGGCCCCCCACAGCAGGGTGAGTCAAGAAGTTGTAGACGCAAGATCAATTTGCGCTACCCGCCGCGTACAGGAGACCGCGCCATGTCCGATACGGAATTTGCCATCTCGGCCAGCGCAGGCGCCGACCGGCGTGAGCTATGGCGCGCGGCCTTGTCGAACGCCTTTGGCCCGTTCGAGGTGCATCGCGGCATGCCGGACCATTTTGCTGGGCATGTGCGCTACGCGCGCCGCGCCAGCTTGCAGTTCAATGATCTGCACTATCAGGGACAGAAGCTGGAACGCACGGCGGGCAACGTGTCCCGCCTGGACCAGGAGTTCTATACCTTCGGCTTGCCGCTGGCTGGGCCGCTTGCGGTGCGGCAGCAGGGCCGCGAGTTTCAGGTCGAGCCGGGCTGCGTGTACCTGATGAACCAGAGCTTGCCGTATCAGGCGACGGCGCTGGGAACGTCAGGCTACCGCAGCCTGAGCGTGTCCTTTCCCCGCAGCGCGCTGTCGCAGCGGGATTCCCGCATTGGCGCGTTTTACAAGCTGCGCGTTGACGACGGCTCGCCGCGCGGCGCGATGCTGGCCAGTTACATGGACCACCTGTTCAAGGGCATGGGCCGCTGGTCCGATACGGAAGTGACGGAGCTGGGCGAACGCCTGATCGACCTGATCGTGCTGTTCCTGGTGCAGCCGGGGCAAGGGCATGCCTCCGAATCGGACAGCAGCGTCACCCTGGCACACCGGCAGCGCGTGTTGGCGTACATCCGCCAGCATTTGACGGACCCGGCGTTGTCGCCGCTCCAGGTGGCGCAGGGCTGCGGCATATCGGTGGCGTACCTGCACCGCATCCTGCGCGCGGGTGGTCTGTCGGCCGAGGCCTTCATCTTTGACCAGCGCCTGGACAAGTGCCACGAGCTATTGCTCAGCCCCGGGCACCGTCATCGCACCATTGCCGAACTGGCGTATCAAGTGGGCTTTTCGCACCCCTCGCATTTCAGCCGCTTGTTCAAGAACCGGTTCGGCATGACCCCGCGGGACCTGCGCGCCCGCGGCTAAGAAAAACGGCTCACCAAGGTGAGCCGTTTTACTGTCGCCACGCGCCGCCGGATCTAGAACGGCGAGGGCTGGTTCGACAGATTGACGAAGCTGTTGCTGGTCAGGTTCAGGCGGATGTGCTCCGACGGAGCGCCGGCTGCCAGTTTCAGCATGATCGCCATCAGCGGCTTGAAGCGCGCCTTGAACAAGTCGGCCAGCGTGTTCGCGTTGCTGACGCTGCTGCCGTTCATCTGCACGGCCGAATTGCTTAGGTCGAGCGCCTGGGCCAACAGCTTGTACTGGTTGGCGCGCTGGGCCGGGATATCGGCGAATGCCAGGTCGCCTGCGTTGGCGATGCGAACGAAGTCGCCCGCCATGTCCAGGGCTTTCCATTGCGCGAAGTCCGACAACTGCATGCCGTTGGCTTGCGCCAGCGCTTGCGCGCGGGCCTGGGCGTCGGCCAGGTTGCCGGCATAGGCGGCGTTGCTGGCGCCGCTACCTCCGCCGTCGGCCAGGCACGCGAAGAAGGCCGGAGTCAGATTGTTCTGGTTGCCGGTGTTCGCAAGTTCCTTGAGCGTGACGGTGGTTTGCAGCTGCGACAGCGTCAACAGGTCGGCGCCGGTCAGCGGGCTCTTGACCAGCTCACGCATCTCGCAGCGCCAGTCATCGTTGAGCAGGCGCAAGCGTACGAGTTCGCTCATGTAACGGTAGGTGAAGTCGCCATAGTCCTTGGCGTCCAGAATCGACACGTCCCAACGCGGCGGCGTGGTGTAGGCGTTTTCGGCGCGGTACAGGTCGAACAGTTCGTCAAAGCGCGGCACCTTGTCCAGGCGGATGGTCTGCACTTCGATCTCGGCTGCGCTTTGCAGCGTCATCAGCTTGTAGGCCGGCACATAGGCGGCCATGGACGGCGCCTGGATGTTGAACAGCGCCGTGTCACCGCCGTAGTTGCGCACCGCCATGTCGTTGAAGTGCATGTGCCCGCCCACATGCACCTTCAGGCCGGTTTCGGCCAGCGCGCGCGTGGTGTTCTCGGCCGGGCGGCGGATCATCTGCATCTTGTTGGCGCCCAGCAGCGCCTCGATGTCATCGGAGGCGCCGTTGAAGAATTCCGACATCGGGAAGTGACTGAAGGCGATGACCTGTTTGCCTTGCGCCTTGCCGCGCGCCACCACGTCGGCCAGCCACTTGATGACGTGGGCCTTGTGCGTGAGCATTTTGTTGTAGCCCTGGTCGCCCGAGCCGGTGAAATCATTTTGGCCGATGCCGGTGGGCACGTAGACGTTGGCATCCAGGCCAACCAGCCACACGCCCTTGACCGGTTCGACCACGTAGGACGTGTCGGGCACCATCTTGCATAGCGTGTAGTTCTGCGGTTTGTTCGGACCACCCGTGCCTTCGGCGCAGATCTCGTACTGGCGGTTGGTCCAGTTGGCTTGCGACAGCGCCGTCTCGTACTCGTAGTCCTCGTACTTGTAGGTGCTGTAGGGCGTTTCGTAATAGACGTTCTGCGGCTGCGGCATGAAGCCGTGCTGCTTGAGCGCATCGGTGATGCCGGCGTAGCCCATGTGCAACACCTCTTCGGTGCAATAGGTGCTGCCGACAAGTGCCCAGTCGCCGCCGTAGGCCGTGCTGCACGCCGCGTTGCCGCCACGGCTGTAGATCGGCTGCGAGAAGCCGATCGCGTTGGTCGTGGGGTCCACGCCCAGGTAGTCGCTCTTGCCGGCGGCCTGGTTGAACGGGCGGTTGGGGTCATGGTTGCCCGGCGCGGCGAAGAACTGGATGCCGTGCTTCTTCGAGTAGTCGTCCATGATCTTGACCAGGCCGCGCATGTGCACGGGCTGGCCATCGTCCGAGAAGTCGCCCGGCAGCGCGATGTACTTCACGCCACGCGCCACCGCATCGTCCAGCGCGGCCAGAAAAGCGAAGTAGTTTTCGTTGAACAGCCGCGTGGACGTCAGCTGCGCATACATCGTGCGGATGGTGGCGTTGTCGCCACGCTTCGGGTTGGGGATGCCGGGAAACGAGCCATCCTTGAAGTCGGCGTAGACGTCGTGAAAATGGATGTCGGGCATGAACGCGACTTGCACGGGGGCGGGCGGCGTGACCGGCGTTTCCGTGACGGGAGGGGGCGTCTGGTCAACCGGCTTGTTGTCATCATCGTCGCCGCCGCAAGCGGCAAGCAGGGCCATGATGGTTGCGGCGCCTGCCGTGCGGGCAAAGCGTGAAAGGGGAGTCATTGCGCGTTCATTTCCTGAAGTGTGGTTTCAGGCGGCCATTCCGATGGTCAAGGTCAGCTACCTGTCAGCGAGGCGCAATGTTCCCGGACGCCCATGACAGCATCATGAACCGCAGCGCGGCGTCTACCTCGCGCTTCAGGCGAAAAAAAAGCCCCTCGCGGGGCTTTGGAGCGACTGGGCGGAGCCGGTCAGATGTGCGTGATGAATTTCGTGACCAGATAACCGTCAAACGTTTCCAGGCCGCCTTCGCTGCCAATGCCGCTGTCCTTGATGCCACCGAACGGCGTCTCGGCCAGCGCGCTGCCGAAGTGGTTGATGTTGACCATGCCGGCTTCCAGGCCGTTGGAGACCTTGGTGGCCGTCTTCAGCGAGTTCGTGAACACGTAGGACGACAAACCGAAAGGCAGGCTGTTGGCGCGGCGCAGGACTTCATCGGTGTCCTTGAAGCGCACGACCGGCGCGACGGGGCCAAAGGGTTCTTCGGTCATCAGCATGGAGTCGTCGGGCAGATCCGTCACGACCGTGGGGGCGAAGAAGAAACCCTTGCGATCCAGCGGGCCGCCGCCGACCACGACCTTGCCGCCATGCTTCTTGGCGTCGTCGATGAAGGCGCTCATGGCGGGCACGCGGCGCTCATGCGCCAGCGGACCCATGTCGGTGCCGGCTTCCAGGCCGTCGCCAACCTTGATGTTCTTCAACACATCCGAGAAGCGCGCCAGGAATTGCTCGTAGGCGCCTTCCTGCACGTAGAAGCGGGTGGGCGATACACAGACCTGGCCCGCGTTGCGTACCTTGAACTTGGCCAGCATTTCAGCAGCGCGCTTAACGTCGGCATCGTCAAAGACCAGCACGGGCGAGTGGCCGCCCAATTCCATCGTGACGCGCTTCATGTGCGCGCCAGCCAGGGCAGCCAGTTGCTTGCCCACCGGCACGGAGCCGGTGAACGACACCTTGCGCACGATCGGCGAACGGATCAGGTAATCAGAGATCTTGGCCGGTTCGCCCCAGACAATGTTCAGGCAGCCCTTGGGCAGGCCAGCATCGTGGAACATGCGGGCGATCGCCATGACGGCGCTGGGTGAATCTTCCGGACCCTTCAACACCACCGTGCAGCCGGCGCCGAGCGCGGCGGCGATCTTGCGGATGGCTTGGTTGTACGGGAAGTTCCAGGGCGTGAACGCAGCGCAGACGCCAATGGGTTCGCGCACGACGAATTGGCGCACATCGGGGTTGCGCGGCGGCACCACGCGGCCATAGATGCGGCGACATTCCTCGGCGTGCCAATCGGCATGTTCGGCGCAGGACGTGACTTCGCCGACGGCCTCGGCCAGCGGTTTGCCCTGGTCCAGCGTCATGTTGCGGCCGATCTCCTTGGCGCGCTCGCGCGACAGCGTGGCGACCTTGCGCAGGATGGCGGAACGGTCCATGGGAGAGGACTTCTTCCACGACTCGAATGCGCGCTGGGCGGCGGCTAGCGCGCGATCCAGATCCGCTTCGGTGGCGTGGGGCAATTGGCCAAGCACTTCCAGCGTGGCCGGGTTGATGACGTCCTGGGTGCGCCTACCCTCGCCGGAGATGAATTCGCCGTCGATATACAGCGCCAACTGTTCATACATGCCTGTCGTTCCTTGCGAAATAGGAGTGGAGTGCGATCACGGTCGCCCACGGCAGTCTAAACCAGCTTGCACGGGGCAGGGAGGGCCACTCCCGCCTGGGAACCTGGAGCCAATCGAGGGCGCGCTTGAGCGTGCCATGGGTCTTGCAAGCCGATGCCCGCATGGACACAATGGGGCATCTTCGACTGCCCATCACCGATCCCATCGTGCAACCCGTCGATGCGCGTCCCGCCGGAAAGTCCAGCCTCTATTCCCGCATGCTCTTTCATTTTGTCGATGGGTTGCGCAACCGCATTGCCCGGGCGTCTCTGGTCGGAGACCGCCCCATCTTCGAGAATCACCAATTCCCCTGGATTGCCGATCTGGAAGCCCAGGCGCCCGCCATCCGCGCCGAGCTGATGACGCTGCTGGCGCAGCGCCAGCAGCTGCCGGCCTTCCACGAGATATCCCCCGATGTGGGCATGATCACGTCCGATGACCAATGGAAGACATTTCTCTTCATGGGCTACGGCCTGCGTTCCGAGCGAAACCTGGCCAGTTGCCCGGCGACGGCCAGGGCGCTTGACGGGATTCCCGGCATACGCAGCGCGATGTTCTCGATCCTGGAACCCGGTAAACGGATTCCGCTGCATACCGGGCCGTACAACGGCGTGCTCCGCTTGCACCTGGGGCTGATGGTTCCTGAACCCATGGACCAGTGTTGGATCGAAGTCGGGGGCGAACGCTACAGTTGGCGGGAGGGGCGGGCTGTGGTGTTTGACGACCTGTATCCCCACCAGGTGCACAACGACACGGACGGCGTGCGGGTCGTGCTGTTCGTGGACTTTGAACGCCCGTGTCGGATTCCGGTAAAATGGATCAATCGCCTGGTGCTCAAGGCGGCCCCGTTCACGGACGAAATCCGTCGCGGCAAGGCCAACCATGACGCCTGGGAGAAGGGCTTTTACCGCCAGAAATAAGGGGCGGATAGCTCGCAAACCGTTCCCCTTCATAGGGGGGTGTGGTCTTTTGTGCGTCATTCCAACAAAGTGCTTGCGCTCAAAATTTAACCACGCTAGAATGATCAGCTTTCCCAGATTGTCGATCCAGTCAACCGAAGTTGTTTCGAGACTAGCTCGGCGTGTTGGGGGAATACCCGCAGGATTTCAACCCAGGGTCGTTGCGTTGCCAACCAGTAGCAGAGGTAGAGCGAAAGCTCCGAATCTGCCACACATAAAGCAGGGCGGCAGACCTGACGGGACCAAAACTGGCAGGAATTGCAGTGTTCCCTTGTTGGGAAAACCGTATTTCCAGTTAAGTTGGAACAGGAAAAATCATGATCCAAATGCAGACCACGCTGGACGTGGCCGATAACACTGGTGCGCGTCATGTCATGTGCATTAAGGTGCTCGGTGGCTCCAAGCGCCGTTATGCCGGTATCGGCGACATCATCAAGGTGAGCGTCAAAGATGCGGCTCCGCGCGGACGCGTCAAGAAAGGCGAAATTTACAATGCCGTGGTGGTTCGTACCGCCAAGGGCGTGCGCCGTAAAGACGGTTCGCTGATTAAGTTCGGTGGCAATGCCGCCGTGTTGCTCAACGCCAAGCTGGAGCCCATCGGCACCCGCATCTTCGGACCCGTTACGCGCGAACTGCGTACCGAGAAGTTCATGAAGATCGTGTCGCTGGCCCCGGAAGTGCTGTAAGGAGCCCTACGATGAACAACATTCGTAAAGGCGACGAAGTCATCGTCCTGACCGGCCGCGACAAAAAGCGTCGTGGCACCGTGCTGGCTCGTGTTGATGTCGACCACGTTCTGGTCGAAGGCGTCAACATCGTCAAAAAGCACGTGAAAGCCAACCCGATGGCTAACAACCCGGGCGGGATTGTCGAAAAGACCATGCCGATCCACATCTCGAATGTGGCGCTCTTCAACCCCGCAACCGGTCGTGGCGACCGCGTGGGCGTTCAAGAAGTCGAAGGTCGCAAGGTCCGCGTGTTCCGTTCCAATGGTGCCGTTGTCGGCGCCAAGGCGTAAGGGGCGATAGACATGTCTCGTTTGCAAGATTTCTACAAGAGCAAGGTCGCTGCCGACCTGCAGGCCAAGTTTGGCTACAAGAGCGTGATGGAAGTGCCGCGCATCACCAAGATCACCCTGAACATGGGTGTCTCGGAAGCGGTCGCCGATAAGAAAGTTATCGAGCACGCTGTTGGCGATCTGACCAAGATCGCAGGCCAAAAGCCTGTCGTGACGAAGACCAAGAAGGCTATCGCTGGTTTCAAGATCCGCGAAAACTACCCGATTGGTTGCATGGTCACGCTGCGTGGTCAACGTATGTATGAATTCCTGGATCGCCTCGTTGCGGTCGCGCTGCCTCGCGTGCGCGACTTCCGTGGTATCTCGGGTCGTGCATTTGACGGCCGCGGCAACTACAACATCGGGGTGAAAGAGCAAATCATTTTCCCCGAAATCGAGTACGACAAGATCGACGCGCTGCGTGGGCTGAACATCAGCATCACCACCTCCGCGAAGACCGACGAAGAAGCCAAGGCGCTGTTGACGGCCTTCAGCTTCCCGTTCCGTAACTAAGGGGCTGATGACGTGGCTAAACTTTCCCTCATCAATCGCGACATCAAGCGCGCCAAGCTGGCTGACAAGTTCGCTCCCAAGCGCGCTGAGTTGAAGGCGATCATCGACGACCAGTCGAAGACTGACGAAGAACGTTACCAAGCTCGGCTCAAGCTGCAACAGCTGCCGCGCAATGCCAATCCGACGCGCCAACGTAACCGTTGCGTGGTCACCGGTCGTCCGCGCGGTGTGTTCCGCAAGTTCGGCCTGACGCGTCACAAACTGCGTGAAATGGCGATGAAGGGCGAAATCCCCGGCATCACCAAGGCCAGCTGGTAGGAGATACATTATGAGCATGAGCGATCCCATCGCCGATATGCTGACCCGCATTCGCAATGCGCAGCAAGTGGACAAAGTTACGGTGAGCATGCCCTCCTCGAAGCTGAAGGCGGCTATTGCCGCTGTGCTGAAAGACGAAGGCTACATCGACAGCTTTGAAATCAAGGGCACCCAGGCCAAGCCTGAGCTCGAGATCATCCTGAAGTACTACGCTGGTCGTCCGGTTATCGAGCGCATTGAACGCGTTTCGCGCCCCGGTCTGCGTATCTACAAGGGCCGTACTAGCATTCCTCAGGTCATGAACGGCCTGGGCGTGGCTATCGTTTCGACCTCGCGCGGCGTCATGACCGACCGTAAGGCTCGCGCCAACGGCGTCGGCGGCGAAGTGCTGTGCTACGTGGCCTAAGGAGAAATTCTAATGTCACGTATCGCTAAGTATCCGGTCGAACTGCCCAAGGGTGTCGAAGCTGACATCAAGCAGGATCAGATCACTGTCAAGGGCCCGTTGGGCACCCTGACTCAAGCCCTGACTGGCGACGTCACGGTTGCGCTGGACGAAGGCAAGCTCACGTTTGCCGCCGCCAACGAAACTCGTCACGCCAACGCCATGTCGGGTACCGTGCGCGCTCTGGTGGCCAATATGGTCGTCGGCGTGAGCAAGGGCTTCGAGCGCAAGCTGACCCTGGTTGGCGTGGGTTACCGCGCCTCGATCCAAGGCGATGCCGTTAAGCTGCAGCTCGGTTTCTCGCACGACGTTTTGCATCAGTTGCCGGCCGGTATCAAGGCCGAATGCCCCACCCAGACGGAAATCGTCATCAAGGGCGCCAACAAGCAAGTCGTCGGTCAGATGGCCGCTGAAATCCGCGCGTACCGCGAACCCGAACCCTACAAGGGCAAGGGTGTGCGTTACTCGGACGAACGCGTCGTCATCAAAGAAACCAAGAAGAAATAACGGCGCACGCAAGGACGAATCATGGACAAAAAAGTTTCCCGTTTGCGTCGTGCGGTTCCGACCCGCCGGAAGATCAACGAGTTGCGCGTTCACCGCCTCTCGGTCTTCCGCTCGAACCAGCACATCTACGCCAACATCATTTCGCCGGAAGGCGATCGCGTTTTGGTCAGCGCCTCGACGGTGGAAGCCGAAGTGCGTGCGCAACTGGCCGGCCAAACCGGTCAGGGTGGCAACACTGCCGCTGCGACGCTGGTCGGCAAGCGTGTGGCCGAAAAGGCCAAGGCTGCCGGTATCGAACTGGTCGCTTTCGATCGCTCGGGCTTTCGTTACCATGGCCGCGTGAAAGCGCTGGCCGATGCCGCGCGTGAAGCCGGCCTGAAGTTCTAAGCGAGGATCTGTCAAATGGCTAAAGTACAAGGCAAGAACGCCGCGGAAAAAGAGAACGATGACGGCCTCCGCGAAAAGATGATCGCGGTCAACCGCGTGAGCAAAGTGGTCAAGGGTGGTCGCACCATGAGCTTTGCCGCGCTGACCGTGGTCGGTGATGGCGATGGTCGTGTCGGCATGGGTAAGGGCAAGGCGCGTGAAGTGCCGGTGTCCGTTCAGAAGGCAATGGAACAGGCCCGTCGCGGCATGTTCAAGGTTGCCCTGAAGAACGGCACGCTGCACCACACCGTGGTTGGCAAGCATGGCGCCGCTACCGTGCTGATTTCGCCGGCTGCTGAAGGTACTGGCGTTATCGCCGGCGGCCCGATGCGCGCTATTTTTGAGGTGATGGGTGTGCGTAACGTGGTTGCCAAGAGCTTGGGCTCGAGCAACCCCTACAACATGGTTCGCGCCACGTTGAACGGTCTGCGCGCTTCCCTGACCCCGGCCGATGTTGCTGCCAAGCGCGGCAAGTCGGTTGAAGAAATCCTGGGGTAAATCATGGCTCAGAAGCAGATCAAAGTGACCCTCGTGCGCTCGGTGATCGGTACCAAGCAATCGCACCGTGATACGGTTCGCGGTTTGGGCTTGGGTCGCATCAACAGCAGCCGCGTGCTGGTCGATACGCCCGAGGTGCGTGGGATGATCCGTAAGGTGGATTATCTCGTTTCCGTCTCGGAAGCCTAAGGAATCACCATGTCGGATATGCAACTTAATTCGCTGAAGCCCGCTGAGGGCAGCAAGCACGCCAAGCGCCGCGTCGGCCGTGGCATCGGTTCGGGTCTGGGTAAAACCGCCGGCCGTGGTCACAAGGGTCAGAAGTCGCGCTCGGGCGGTTTCCATAAGGTTGGCTTCGAAGGCGGTCAAATGCCGCTGCAGCGTCGTCTGCCCAAGCGTGGTTTCACCCCGCTCGGTCAACACCTGTACGCCGAAGTTCGTCTGTCGGACCTGCAAGCCCTGCCCATCGACGAAGTCGACGTGCAAGTGCTCAAGGCGGCTGGCGTGATTGGCCAGGCGGTTCGTTACGCCAAGGTCATCAAGTCGGGTGAACTCTCGCGCAAGGTCGTGCTCAAGGGCATTACCGCGACGGCCGGTGCTCGCACCGCCATCGAAGCCGCGGGCGGCTCGCTTGCTTGATCATGAGGTGACGAGTGGCTAACGCGCAGGCATTGGGCAAAACCGGAGCACGGTACGGTGATTTGAAGCGCCGTCTTGTGTTCCTGGTGCTCGCCCTGGTGGTATACCGTTTGGGTACACACATCCCCGTACCGGGTATTAATCCGGATGCGCTGGCGGACTTGTTCCGTCAGAACCAGGGCGGGATCCTGGGCCTGTTCAACATGTTCTCGGGTGGGGCGCTCTCGCGTTTCTCGATTTTTGCCCTGGGGATCATGCCGTACATTTCGGCATCCATCATCATGCAGTTGATGTCGGTGGTGGTGCCGTCGCTGGAAGCGCTCAAGAAAGAGGGCGAATCCGGTCGTCGGAAGATTACCCAGTACACCCGCTACGGCACAGTCGTGCTGGCGCTGGTGCAAGCAGTGGGCATTTCGGTAGCGTTGGAGTCCCAACAGGGACTGGTGATCGATCCGGGTATGCTGTTTCGCTTCACGACCGTTGTGACTTTGGTCACTGGCACCATGTTCGTCATGTGGCTGGGTGAGCAGATCACGGAACGCGGTCTGGGCAACGGGATTTCCATCCTGATCTTCGCAGGTATCGTTGCGGGTTTGCCCGCCGCGCTGGCTGCACTGTTGGACCTGGTACGCACCAACGCGATGTCCGTGCTTTCGGCACTGTTCATTGTGGCTCTGGTGGTGTTGGTTACCGCTTTTGTGGTGTTCGTGGAACGCGGACAGCGCAAGATCACGGTGAACTACGCCAAGCGTCAGGTCGGCAACAAGGTCTACGGTGGTCAAAGCTCGCATTTGCCGCTGAAGCTGAACATGGCTGGGGTGATTCCGCCGATCTTCGCATCGTCGATCATTCTGTTCCCGGCCACGATCACGAGCTGGTTCTCCAGCAGTGAGAACATGCGCTGGCTTAGCGATTTGGCTGCGGCTCTGTCGCCTCGTCAACCGCTCTACATCACGCTGTACTCCGTCGCGATTATTTTCTTCTGCTTTTTCTACACGGCTCTGGTGTTCAACAGCCGCGAAACGGCGGACAACCTGAAGAAGAGTGGTGCGTTTGTTCCGGGCATCCGTCCGGGCGAGCAAACCGCGCGCTACATCGATAAGATCCTGATGCGTTTGACGCTCGCAGGTGCCATCTACATTACGTTGGTGTGCCTGTTGCCGGAATTCTTGGTGATGCGCTGGAATGTCCCCTTCTACTTCGGTGGTACGTCTCTGTTGATTATTGTGGTGGTGACGATGGATTTCATGGCACAGGTTCAGGCCTACATGATGTCTCACCAGTACGACTCGTTGCTCAAGAAGGCCAACTTCAAGGGCGCGGGTTTGCCGATGCGGTAAGCAAAAGAATGTCCAAGGACGACGTCATTCAGATGCAAGGCGAGGTTCTTGAGAACCTCCCGAACGCGACATTTCGCGTCAAGCTCGAAAACGGCCACGTGGTGTTGGGCCATATTTCCGGCAAGATGCGTATGCATTACATCCGGATCCTGCCGGGTGACAAGGTCACAGTGGAGCTCACGCCCTATGATCTGACGCGAGCCAGGATAGTTTTCCGCTCCAAATGAGCGGAACCGGATTACGGAAAATTAGGAGTCAACCATGAAAGTAATGGCATCGGTTAAGCGGATCTGCCGCAACTGCAAAGTTATCAAACGTCACGGCGTGGTGCGTGTTATCTGCACCGACCCGCGTCACAAGCAGCGTCAAGGCTAACTCGGGTTAGCGACTACGCAACAGATTTATTCAAGGAATAGTCATGGCCCGTATTGCTGGCATTAACATCCCGCCGCAACAGCACGCCGAGATCGGACTGACCGCCATTTTTGGCATTGGTCGTACGCGCGCTCGCAAAATCTGCGAAGCGGCAAACGTACCCTTTGACAAAAAGGTCAAGGATCTGAACGACGCTGAATTGGAACGCGTCCGCGAACATGTTGGTTTGTTCACGGTTGAAGGCGACCTGCGTCGTGAAGTACAGCTCTCGATCAAGCGTTTGATCGACCTGGGAACCTACCGCGGTATGCGTCACAAGCGCGGTTTGCCCGTGCGCGGCCAGCGCACTCGCACCAACGCCCGGACCCGCAAGGGCCCGCGTCGTGCTGCTGCGTCCCTGAAGAAATAATCGAGGAACTGGATTATGGCGAAAGCTTCCACCAGCGGCGCTTCGCGCGTGCGCAAAAAGGTTAAGAAGAACGTCTCGGACGGCATCGCGCACGTTCACGCTTCGTTCAACAACACCATCATCACCATCACCGACCGTCAGGGCAACGCTTTGTCGTGGGCCACTTCGGGCGGTGCTGGTTTCAAGGGTTCGCGTAAGTCGACCCCGTTCGCCGCGCAGGTCGCCGCTGAAACGGCTGGCCGTGTCGCGCTGGAATACGGTATCAAGACGTTGGAAGTGCGTATCAAGGGCCCCGGCCCCGGTCGCGAATCCTCGGTCCGCGCTCTGAACGCGCTGGGCATCAAGATTTCGTCCATCGCCGACATCACGCCCGTTCCGCACAACGGCTGCCGTCCGCCGAAGCGTCGTCGTATCTAAAGGGAATCCACATGGCACGTTATATTGGACCCAAATGCAAGCTCTCGCGCCGCGAGGGTACTGACCTGTTCCTGAAGAGCGCCCGTCGCTCGCTGGATTCCAAGTGCAAGCTGGATTCCAAGCCTGGCCAACACGGCCGCACTTCGGGTGCCCGCACTTCCGACTACGGCCTGCAGCTGCGCGAAAAGCAAAAGCTCAAGCGCATGTACGGCGTGCTGGAAAAGCAATTCCGCAAGTACTTCGCTGAAGCAGAGCGTCGCCGTGGCAACACCGGCGAAACCCTGATCCAGCTGCTGGAATCGCGTCTGGACAACGTCGTCTACCGCATGGGCTTCGGCTCGACGCGCGCCGAAGCTCGCCAGCTGGTGAGCCACCGCGCCATCGAACTGAACGGCCACACGGCTGACATCGCTTCGATGCTGGTCAAGGCTGGCGACGTCGTTTCGATCCGTGAAAAGGCCAAGAAGCAAGGCCGTATCAAGGAATCGCTCGACCTGGCCACCAGCATCGGCATCCCCCAATGGGTGGAAGTCGACGCGAACAAGCTGACCGGTACGTTCAAGTCGGTCCCCGATCGCGCTGACGTCGCTCGCGACATCAACGAATCGATGGTCGTCGAACTGTACTCGCGTTAATCAAGTCTCGGCCGGCGCCTCCTTCGCAGGTGTGCCGGCACGAAACTGGTCTCGCGACCCGTTTGCACGTCTCGCAGCAGCCCGCTTTCCGCCTTTTGGTGGGGCGGGCTTTGCGGTAAGTATTGGCCGGCGTTTGCACGCCGTCCGAGTTTCAAGTTTCACCCTGTCCATCAGCCTTATCGGTGTAACGAGCCGAGGGTATTGAAAAGGAACATAGTAAATGTCCACTCAAGGTTTCCTGAAGCCGCGCTCCATTGAAGTCGAACCGGTCGGCACGCACCATGCCAAGATCGTGATGGAGCCGTTCGAGCGTGGCTACGGTCATACGCTGGGCAACGCCCTGCGCCGCATTCTGCTGTCTTCGATGACCGGCTACGCGCCGACCGAAGTCCAGATGACGGGCGTGGTGCACGAATACTCGACCATCCCGGGCGTTCGCGAAGATGTCGTCGACATCCTGCTGAACCTGAAGGGCGTGGTCTTCAAGCTGCACAATCGCGACGAAGTGACCCTGGTTCTGCGCAAGACCGGCGCGGGCATCGTGCTGGCCAGCGACATCGAGCTGCCGCATGACGTCGAGATCATCAACCCCGGCCATGCCATCTGCAACCTGACGGACGCAGGCAAGCTGGAAATGCAGATCAAGGTTGAGAAGGGCCGCGGCTACGTGCCGGGCAACGTGCGCGCGCTGTCGGAAGACCGCACCCACACCATCGGCCGCATCGTTCTGGACGCTTCGTTCAGCCCGGTTCGCCGCGTGAGCTACGCGGTTGAAAGCGCCCGTGTGGAACAACGCACCGACCTGGACAAGCTGGTTCTGGACATCGAAACCAACGGCGTTATTTCGCCCGAGGAAGCGGTGCGCCAGTCGGCTCGCATCCTGATGGACCAGATCTCGGTCTTCGCTGCTCTGGAAGGCGCGGGCGATTCGTACGAAGCTCCGGTTCGCGGCACGCCGCAGATCGATCCGGTGCTGTTGCGCCCGGTCGATGACCTGGAACTGACCGTGCGTTCGGCCAACTGCCTGAAGGCCGAAAACATCTACTACATCGGCGACCTGATCCAGCGTACCGAAAACGAGCTGCTCAAGACCCCGAACCTGGGTCGCAAGTCGCTCAACGAGATCAAGGAAGTTCTGGCTGCACGTGGTCTGACTCTGGGCATGAAGCTCGAGAACTGGCCGCCCCTGGGTCTGGAGCGTCCGTAAGTCTTAAGAGGGTGGCGCCCCATGAATGGGGCGTTTCCCGCAGAGCCCGGCTTTCCCGCCGGGCGTTTTGCGAAATCGTCGTAAAATGCACCGTTTTCTACCGGACCGCGGCCTGATTGCAGGTTGATAGAAGAGCCGGCAACCCGATGGCGAACGCCATCTTTAGATTCAAAGGAAACTTATCATGCGTCACGGTAATGGCTTGCGTAAGCTCAACCGCACCAGCAGTCACCGTCTTGCCATGTTCCGCAACATGGCCGTTTCGTTGATCACTCACGAAGCCATCAAGACCACGCTGCCGAAGGCGAAAGAATTGCGCCGCGTCATCGAACCCCTGATCACGCTGGGCAAAGAGCCCACGCTGGCGAACAAGCGTCTGGCATTTGCCCGTCTGCGCGATCGCGATGCGGTGGTGAAGCTGTTCGCCGAAATCGGCCCGCGCTACGCGGCCCGTAACGGCGGCTACACCCGCGTGCTGAAGATGGGCTTCCGTCAAGGCGACAACGCTCCCATGGCTTTCATGGAACTGGTTGACCGTCCGGAAGTTGATGAAGCCGCTGCGGACAGCGCCGAGTAATCCTCGGTAGCTCGATAAGCGACAAGGGCGGGTCTTCGGACCCGCCCTTGTTTTATTTGCGCCCCCGCCACGGCGTTTTCTTCACGAGGCGTGCAATTCCCCTCGCAACTGCTCGGCGGTGGCCGCCAGGGCCTCCTGAGGCGGTTGGGGAGGCATCTTGAACGTCAGGTCCTGTTGTTCGATGTATTGCGTGGACGTCAGGTCCTGCGTGTGATGCATGGGGATGACGTGAGCGTGGGCGTGGGCCACGTGGATGCCGGTGAAGGCAAAGCCCACCCGTTCGACCCCGTACAGGCGCTTCATGTGGCGCCCCAGCTTCTGCCCCAGGTTCAGGATGTGGCCGGCCAGGTCGGCCGGCATGTCCTCGTAATAGGGATAGTGCTGCTTGGGGATGATCAGCGTGTGGCCCGGGCGCACCGGCTGGATGTCCAGGAAGGCCATCAGGCGATCGTCTTCGTGGATGATGTGCGCGGGTATCTCGTGCCGGGCGATGCGGCAGAACAGGCAGTTGTCGGGCATGCGAGTCTCGGTGGAAACGGATGGCTTGGCGGCGTGCGCGGTTCCGACGGATCCGGGGCGGTAGCCGCAATACCGATAAAATACCCCGAGTTACATCCCACACGGGTATCCCAAGGAGGCTCCATGTTGCGCGATGACGACGTCGTGCTGGTCATCAGCAATGCGCCCGACCTGCTGCTTGCGAAGCGCATCGCCCATGTGCTGGTCGAAGACGGACTGGCTGCGTGTGTGAACCTTGGCGCACCGGGCCTGTCCATCTATCTGTGGAACGGAGAAGTCGAAGGGGCGGAAGAAGTCCCCATCCACATCAAGACCACCTACGCGCGCCATCAGGCAGTGGTTCAGGCCCTGGCGCAGATGCATCCCTATGATGTGCCCGAAATCATTGTGCTGCCGGTCATCGGTGGCGCCGCGCCTTATCTGGATTGGGTGCGTGAGCAGACGGCCGTCACGCAGAACAAGAGAGACTGATGTTGCACCTTGCCGGTATCGTCGGCGCGCCGCGGCGCATGATTCACGCTGATCGCGCCAACCGCGTGACAAACTTGGCCCGGGCTCTGCTCAGCCAATGCCTGATGGTTATGGCGATGGCATTGCTGCTGCTGGGCTGGCAAGCCGCGGCGCACGCTGAAACCGAATTCCTGGAACCCGAGAAGGCCTTCGTGTTCAGCGCGCAGATGACGGCGCCTGACACGCTGGAGCTGCGCTACAAGGTTGCTCCGGGCTATTACATGTACCGGGAACGCTTCGGCATCACGATCAGCCCGGCCGGCGCGACGACGCTGGGCGAGGCGGTCTATCCCAAGGGCGAGGTCAAGTACGACCCCACCTTTGAGAAAGACATGGAGGTCTTTCACAAGGACGTGGTGATCCGCGTGCCGGTCGGCAATGGCGGACAACCTTTCACCCTGACCCTTACCGGCCAGGGTTGCGCGGACGCGGGCCTGTGCTACCCGCCGATGGACAGCAGCGTGAAGCTGACGCCGGTGGCAGGTGGTTATGCGTTGGCCGGCGGGGCATCGGCGGCGCCGGCGGCGTCCTCGGGCGGGCTGAGCGCGCTGGTCAATGCGGGCGACACCGGTTTGGCCGATGCGTTGGGCGGCCTGGGTTGGGCCAAGACGGCAGGCGTGTTCCTGCTGTTGGGGTTGTTGCTGGCGTTCACGCCTTGCGTGCTGCCGATGATTCCCATTTTGTCTTCGATCGTGCTGGGCGGGGTGGCGCAGCCTCGGCCGACGCGCGGGCGGGGTCTGGCCCTGGCGGCAACCTACGTGCTGGGCATGTCGGTGGTCTACACCGCGCTGGGCGTGGCCGCGGGCCTGAGCGGCGCGGGCTTGGCGGCCTGGTTGCAGACGCCCTGGATCCTGAGCTTGTTCGCGATCCTGCTGGCGGTGCTGGCGCTGGCGATGTTCGACGCATTCACTTTCCAGATGCCGTCGGGCATCCAGGCGAAATTGGCTGAGCGTTCATCGCGCGTTCCGGGCGGGCGTTATACCGGTGCGTTGGTGATGGGCGCCTTGTCCGCGCTGATCGTCGGCCCTTGCGTGGCGGCGCCTTTGGCGGGCGCGCTGCTGTATATCTCGCAGACGGGTGATGTGATCCTGGGCGGGTCGGCACTGTTCGCCATGGCCTGGGGCATGGGTGTGCCGCTGTTGATCGTGGGCGCGTCCTCCGGCGCGCTGCTGCCCAAGGCCGGCCCCTGGATGGATGGCGTGAAGCGTTTGTTCGGCATGTTGCTGCTGGCCACGGCCTGGTGGATGCTGATTCCCGTGGTGCCGACCTGGGTGCAGATGACGGGCTGGGCCTTCCTGGCGGTGGTGTCGGCCGTGATGCTGCGGGCGTTTGACGCCCTGCCGGCGGGTGCTGGCGCGGCGCGCATGTTCGGCAAGGGGCTGGGTCTGCTGCTGGCGCTGGCGGCCGCTGCATGGCTGGTGGGCGCGGCCAGCGGCGGACGCGATGTGCTGCAACCGCTGTCGCATCTGGCATCGCGCGGCGATGCGCCGTCGGGTGTGGCTGCTACCAATGGCGAAGTCCACTTCACCCGCGTGCGCAACAACGCCGAACTGGACGCGCTGCTGGCGCAAAGCCGCCAACCGGTCATGCTGGATTTTTACGCTGACTGGTGCGTGTCGTGCCGCGAGATGGAACGCTTCACCTTCACCGATCCCGGCGTGGCGCAACGCATGTCTGGCATGCTGCTGGTGCAGGCGGACGTCACGGCAAACAACGCCGACGACCGCGCGCTGCTCAAGCGCTTCCGCTTGTTCGGCCCGCCGGGCATCATGTTCTTTGAACCGGGTGGCAAGGAATTGCCGGAGGCCCGCGTGGTGGGATTCCAGGACGCCAAGCGCTTCACGGAATCGCTGGACAAGGTGCTGGTGCGCTGACCCCTGGGCGTATACCATGGCTGCTGCGCCGCGTGGGCGGCGCATCTCCCCTTCAGGCCGGCGCCCGTGACGTCCCCAACAGTTGATGCAAGCCAGGATCGGCAAGGTCTTATCTATCTTCAATTGATGTTCGTCATGGCCACCTGGGGCCTGAACATCGTCTCCATCAAGTACCTGACGCAGCACATGGACATCCAGGCGCTGGCCGCCGTGCGGATCGTCATTGCGTTCATCACCGTCACCCTCATCATCAAGGCTCGCAACGGCCGCATCCCCAAGCTGGGCCGCGTCGAGCTGGGCTGGGTGGCGCTGGCGGGCTTTCTGGTGGTGTACGCGCATCAAGTGGCGCTGGTGTCGGGGCTGCGCTTTTCGTCGGCGGCCAACGGCACGCTGATCATGGCGACGAGCCCCTTGCTGTCAGCCTTGTTGGCGGCTCTCTTCTATCGCGAAAGGTTGACCCTGGTGCGCCTGTCCGGCGCCATGCTGGGGCTGCTGGGCGTGGGCATGGTGGTTGCCGGCAGCGGCGCGCAGATCGGCCTGACGGGCTGGGGCGACGCGGTCGTGTTCGTGGCCGTGCTGGTGTTCGTGTTTGGCGGCCTGGTGATCCAGCGCATGTCCCGGACGATGGATCCGCTGGGCATGCTCTGGTACATGTACCTGGCGGGCGGCTTGATGCTGGTGGCGCATGCGGCGGTCACGCCGGCGTCTTATCAGACCGATACCTGGCAGATGACGTGGTGGCCGTGGCTGGTCCTGTTGTTCTCAGCCGTGATTGCGTCGGGCGTCAGCAACATCATCTGGAACACCGGCATCGCGCGCCTGGGCATCAGCCGCGCGGCCTTGTTCGTGAACTGGCTGCCGATTTTCGGGCTGCTGTTCGCATCCCTGTTCCTGGACGAGCACGTCACGCTGACCCATGTCGTGGGGCTGGCGTGCGTGTTGGGCGGAACCTGGCTGGGATTGCGGCGCGCGGCACCTGCCGCGCGGCGCGATTAGCGCTGGGCTTTCAGCAGCTTCGCGGCTTCGATGGCGAAGTAGGTCAGGATGCCGTCGGCGCCAGCGCGCTTGAACGCCAGCAGGGCTTCCATCATGACCTTGTCGTGGTCCAGCCAGCCATTGGCGGCGGCGGCCTTGATCATCGCGTATTCACCGCTGACCTGATAGGCGAAGGTGGGTACGCGGAACGTATCCTTCACGCGGCGCAGTACGTCCAGGTATGGCATGCCGGGCTTCACCATGACCATGTCGGCGCCCTCGTGCAAGTCGGCAGCGACTTCACGCAGCGCTTCATCGAGGTTGCCCGGATCCATCTGGTAAGCCATCTTGTTTGACTTGCCCAGGTTGGTGGCCGAGCCCACGGCGTCGCGGAACGGGCCGTAGAACGCACTGGCGTATTTGGCGGAGTACGCCATGATCTGCGTGTGGATATGGCCGTTGGCCTCCAGCGCGCGGCGCACGGCGCCGATGCGGCCGTCCATCATGTCGCTGGGTGCAACCATGTCGACGCCGGCTGTGGCTTGCGTCAACGCCTGCTTGACCAGGATCTCGACGGTCAGTTCATTGATCACGTAGCCGTCGTCGTCGATGACGCCATCCTGTCCGTGGCTGGTGTATGGATCCAGCGCCACATCGCACAGGATGCCAAGCTCGGGGAAGCGCTTCTTCAGTTCAGCGACCACGCGCGGAATCAGGCCATCTGGATTGGTCGCTTCAATGCCGTCGGGCGTCTTCAGCGAGGGGTCGATGACGGGGAACAGCGCCAGCACGGGAATGCCGAGCTTTACGCATTCCTCGGCCACGGGCAGCAAGGTGTCCAGCGAATAACGGACCACGCCGGGCAGCGAAGGCACGGCCTGTTGCAAGCCGCTGCCGTCGGCGACGAAGACGGGGTAAATCAGGTCATTGACCGTCAGTGCGTTCTCGCGCACCAGGCGGCGGGTGAAGTCGTCGCGACGCAGGCGGCGAGGGCGGGAAACCGGAAACTCAGGGGTAATGATCTGCGGGTTCATGGTGCTGCCTTGGGAGAAATCCAATTTTCAATATGCGCGCCGGCCTCTTCCAGGCCGATACGTTCCGGCGCCGAGAAGGGAATGGTGTGCAAGGCGCCGATGTCCGCCAGGTCCTTGCGCACGGAGAACACGGTGCGCATGCGCTGGCCATACGGCAGCTTGTCGGCTTTGGTCAGAAGCGCCAGCACCGGACGTCCGGTGGGGGCGATGAAGTTGGCCAGGCGGCGATCCAGTTCGGTGACGCCGCGGCGGATGTCGATCAGCAGCACGATGCCGGCCAGCGATTCGCGGTCGCGCAGGTAGCCGCCGAGGATGTCGGCCCATTTTTCTTTCTCGTTGCGAGCCACTGATGCGTAGCCGTAGCCGGGCAAGTCGACGAGAAAGCCGATGTGGCCTTCCGGATCCAGCGGGTCAGGCAAGCCGAACATATTGATCAAGCGCGTGCGGCCCGGCGTCTTGCTGGAAAACGCAAGACGACGCTGGTTGCACAGCACGTTGATGGCCGTGGATTTGCCGGCGTTTGAGCGGCCGACAAAGCAGACCTCGGGAGCGCCGGCGGCCGGCAACTGGTCGAGGCGAGCTGCGGAGGTAAGGAAGGAGGCGCGATGTAGGAGGGACACGGATGGGCTTTGGATACGGTTGGTTTCGAGCCCTATTGTATAATCCGGCGTTTGCAACAGTGGTCCCCGTGCGCGGAGCCGTCTTTTTTGCTTACTGTTTAGGTTGCCACGGCAGCCTGTCAGGCAGAATGGGCAAATGAGGTTCGATACGGTTTTCCAGGGTGTGCGGGGCAGGCGTGGGCGCCTTTTTGCGCCTTGATCGATGCGATCGTCGAGGTCTTCATGAAGCGTGTGCTGTCCCGGATGTTGGTTGCGAGCGGGCTGTTGCTCGGCGTTTCCACCTTATCTACACCCAGTTTCGCCGCTGACGGCGCTGCGGGCCCCGCCAAGCCAGATGCCGCCAAGGGCGGGCAACTGTTTGACCAGGGCGATGCCTCTAGAGGCATCATCGCCTGTGCGTCCTGTCATGGCGCGGCGGGCAATAGCACCATCCCGGTGAACCCTAACCTGGCCGCGCAACCCCACGAATATCTGGCCAAGCAATTGGCCGACTTCCAGGTCAAGCAAGGCGCCAAGCTGCCCGTGCGTAACGGCGCCGGCGGCAATCCGACCCCAATGACGGCCATGGCGCAGAACCTGACGCCGGCCGACATGCAGAACATTGCGCTGTATCTGGCGCAGCAACCGCTGAAAGAGCCCGCCACGGCTGGCCAGGAGAAGCTGGTTGATCTGGGTCAAAAGATCTGGCGCGGCGGCTTGCCCGAACGCAATGTCCCGGCCTGCGCGGCGTGTCACTCTGCAAATGGCGCGGGCATGGCCAGCCAGTACCCCCGCCTGTCGGGCCAGTTCCCCATGTACATCGAAGAGCAGCTCAAGCTGTTCCGCAGTGGCGACCGCAAGAACGACATCATGTTCGCTATCGCGGATCGCATGTCGGACGCCGATATCAAGGCGGTGTCTGACTACGCGGCTGGCCTGAGGTAGGCCCAAGCCCGCTACACGCGCGGCTGGTTCCGCGTTCACGCAACTTGAGTACAACGGAACCTGTTTCCGTTGTGCGCTGTCTATGAGGGGGGTAGCCGATTGCGCGGCCCCCCTTTTTTCATGAATTCAACTCGAACCCATACCCGCCCCTCTCTGCGTAGCCTGCCTGGCGACCTCTTCGAACTGATGGGTTCGATGCGTTTCGCCGTCAGTCTGCTGATGTTCATCTGCGTAGCGAGCCTGGTCGGGACCGTGTTGCAGCAGAACCGCTCGTCCAGCAACTACATCGACCAGTTCGGCCCGTTCTGGTTCGAGGTGTTCGACAAATTCTCGATCTGGCACGTCTACAACAGCTGGTGGTTTCTGCTGATCATGGCGTTCCTGGTCGTGTCGACCTCGGTCTGCCTGATCCGCAATGCGCCCAAGATGCTGCGCGATGCGCGTTCGTTCCGCGAACACGTGCGGGCCAGCAGCCTGCGGGCCTTCCCGCACCGCGTGGAAACCGCCGAACCCACGGATGTGCCGCAGACCGCGGCCGGGCTGAAGTCGCTGCTGGAGCGCCTGGGCTATGCCGTGCGTGAACGCAAGGACGGCGACGGCGTGATGCTGGCCGCCAAAAAGGGCAGCGCCAACCGGCTGGGCTATGTGTTTGCCCATGCGGCAATGGTCATCATCTGTATCGGCGGCTTGCTGGACAGCGAATTGCCCGTGCGCCTGCAAGTCATGCTGGGCGGCAAGAAGCCCATCGTTGAAAACATGCTGATTTCGGAAGTGCCGGAAAGCGGCCGCTTGTCGGTGGACAACCCGAGCTTCCGCGCCAGCGTGCTGGTGCCCGAAGGCGGCCAGGCCAGCACCGCGGTCGTCATGGTGGGCGACGGCGCCCTGGTGCAGCCGATGCCTTTCACGTTGAAGTTGAAGAAATTCATCGTCGACTACTACTCCACCGGCATGCCCAGCCGTTTTGCCAGCGAAGTCGAAGTCACCGACCCCGATACCGGCAAGACGTTCGATTCCACCATCGAAGTCAACGAGCCGCTGCGATTCAAGGGCATGACGGTCTATCAGTCCAGTTTTGACGACGGCGGCAGCACGGTGGTCCTGAAGGGCTATCCCCTGGTGGGCGCCGGCGGCGCCACATTCACCGTTGACGGTACGGTGGGCAAGACCAGCGAAGTAACCGCTCACACATCGGGTGGCCCGCGCAGCATGGGCGTGGAGATCACGGCGATGCGCCCGATCAATGTGGAAGATCTGACGCGGGGCGACCCGAAGGGCGCCAATCAGAGTTTCGCTGAGCACGTGGCGTCGGTGTCTGGCAGCGCGGCAGGCAAGAAGAACGAGAATCTGCGCAACGTAGGCCCCAGTGTCGAATACAAGCTGATCGACGACGCGGGCCAGGCCCACGAATTCCAGAATTACATGCTGCCCGTTGAACTGGACGGCGCCAGCGTGTTCCTGGCCGGTGTGCGCAGCAATGCGTCGGAGCCGTTCCGCTATCTGCGGATTCCGGCCGACGATGACAGCTCGATCGCCGAATTCATGCGCCTGCGCGCAACCTTGGCCGACCCGGCCGCGCGCCAGGAAGCGGCCCGCCGCTTCGCCGAGCGCAACAGCCCGTCGGGCGCCGACCGCCAGCCCTTGCAGACGGCCGCCGAGCGCGCGTTGGAGACCTTCTCGTCGGGTGGCCTGCAAGCCGTGGCCGCCTTCCTGCAAGCCAACACGCCCGCCGCCGACCTGGAGCGCGCGGCCGACGTGGTGATCCGCCTGATCGGCGCCAGCATGAACGAACTGCGCGCCATCGAACGCGAGCGCGCGGGCCTGCCCGCCGTGGCGGTCGAAGGGCCGGAAGGGGAACGTGCGGTGGTCTGGTCGCGTCTGGCCGTGGCGGCGTTGTCGGATCTGACGGTGTATCCGGCGCCGGTCTTCCTGTCGCTGGCGGATTTCAACCATGTGCAGGCCAGCGTGTTTCAGGTCAGCCGCACGCCCGGCAAGAACACCGTCTACCTGGGCAGCTTGTTGTTGGTCCTGGGGGTGTTCTCGATGTTCTATATTCGAGATCGCCGTATCTGGATCTGGGTCAAGCCGCATGACGGCGGCAGCAGTGTCTTGGCGGCCATGACGTCCCAGAAGCGTACACTCGACTTCAATCAAGAGTTTGAACGCTTCAAGCAGGCGCTGCTGCGCCAGAAGAGGTCTTAAGGTTTATTTATGTCGACTACGACCACTACGCACCCCTCGTCGCCCGAAGCGCTGAACGCGCAGCCGGACGCGCTCTGGCAGGATGGCCTGTCGGAAACCGGCGATAGCCGCCTTCGGCGCGGCAAGCCTGACTGGACGGACCTCGTCTTCTTCTTGTTGCTGTCGGTGGGCGCAGGTTTCGCGCTGACCCGTCACGGCAACGCGATGGACTATTACGAAAAGCTCATCCTTTGCGGCACGGTGCCCGCGCTGGCCTGGCTGGGCTGGCTGTGGCGTCCGCTACGCCATTTGATGATCGCCTGTGCGATCTCGGCCGGACTGGCCTTGATGCTCTATGGCAATGATCTGGCGCGCGCCGAACAGGTGTTCTTCCTGAAGTACCTGTTCTCGTCCCAGTCCGCCATCTTGTGGATGAGCGCGCTGTTCGCCTTGGCGATGGTCTGCTACTGGATCGGCGTCTTCAGCCCCACGGCTGCGTGGCTGGGCACGGCGCTGACCTGGGGTGCGGTCTTCGCGGGCGTGACGGGCTTGCTGGTCCGCTGGCGCGAAGGCCACCTGATGGGCCCTGACCTGGGCCACATCCCGGTCAGCAACCTGTACGAAGTGTTCGTGCTGTTCTCGTTGATCACGGCGTTGTTCTACCTGTATTACGAACGCAAATACGCCACGCGCGCACTCGGTGGCTTCGTGCTGCTGGTGGTGACGTCGGCCGTGGTGTTCCTGCTGTGGTATTCGTTCACGCGCGATGCCGGACAGATCCAGCCGCTGGTGCCGGCCTTGAAGAGCTGGTGGATGAAACTGCACGTGCCGGCCAACTTCATTGGCTACGGCACGTTCTCGTTGGCGGCGATGGTGGGTTTTGCCTATCTGGTCAAGCAGCACGGGCAGACGACTTCGTGGGCCAAGTTGGCGCCGCTGTTCATCCTGGGCGTGCTGCTGTGCGCCGAGCCGATGGTGTTCCGCAGCGATGGCCTGTCGGCTACCTGGATGCTGTATTTCGGCGTGGGCGCCGTGATCGTGGGCGCGATCCTGCTGGGCCGCCGCCGCATCGCCGCCGCGCTGCCTTCGCTGGAGGTGCTGGACGACATCATGTATCGCGCCATCGCGATCGGCTTCGCCTTCTTCACGGTGGCAACCATCCTGGGCGCGTTGTGGGCGGCTGACGCCTGGGGCGCGTACTGGCAGTGGGACCCCAAGGAAACCTGGGCGCTGATCGTCTGGCTGAACTATGCGGCCTGGTTGCACATGCGCCTGATCAAGGGCCTGCGCGGCACCATGGCGGCCTACTGGGCGCTGATGGGCCTGCTGATCACGGGCTTTGCATTCCTGGGCGTGAATATGTTCCTGTCCGGGCTGCATTCCTACGGACAGCTGTAATCGCGGGCGAGGGGGTCACGCTGCCAGCACGAACATTTTCGGCTGCGGCGAGAACACCTGGATGCCCGGCGCATTGACGTTGTTCTGCAAGGTCAGGCTGGTCATGCGGACGATCGGCATGGCGCGTACCAACATGCGGTACGCGCCCGTTATATAGCGCGATTGGCCCATGAAGGTCTGCGAGATCACGCCTCCGCCCACGCCAGCCGTGTCGCCCAGCGTGACCGGCACCGGCGTGGCCAGATTGTGCACCGGTGCGCACATCAGCCACACATTCCAGACCACGGGAATGCCCATCGACGACGTTGCTGCGTCGATATGCGGCAGTGGCGGCACGGGCGTCTTGCAGACGTCGGGAAATCCCAGGGCCAGACCGGGCAACTGGCAGACTGCGAGCATGTTCCTTCTCCTATGTCGTGGCGGCGCGGCGTAGCCGTGCCGAGATCAGATAGCGGCGCGCCCCGCCGACCAAAGCTCAGCTTCCAGCAGGGGCGCGTCGTTTTCGATGATGCCGTGGCGCTGTGTCCATTGCGCGCCGCGGGTCAGCGCGCGATGCATGCGCGTGCGCATGAAAGCGGCGTCGCGCAGGTCGGCGCTGCTCAGGTCGGCCAGCGAGAAATCGGCGTCGGCCAGGTTGGCGCCGCGAAAGTCGGTACCGGCGCAGCGCGCGCGCTGGAAGATGGACAGGCACAGGCTGGCGCCTTGCAGGCAGGCGCCGTCCAGGATCGCCTCGGCCCAGATGGCGCCGTCAAAGCAGCCGCCTTGCAGGTTGGCGCCGCTCAGATCCGCCTGGGGAAAGAGGCCCTGGGGGGCGGATGCGCCCGTGAAGCGCGCGCCGCGCAGGGACGCGCCCTTGAAGCCCGCCTGGCGCAGGTCGGTATTGCGGAAGTCCGCCGCATCCAGCTGGCAATCGGTGAAATGGCACAGCGGGTAGGCCTGGCCGTCAAAGTCCTGTTCCGAGAGATTGCATTCGATGAACATCGTGCTCTCGGCAGTGGCGCCCGCCAGATTGATGCTGCGCAGGTCCAGTTGATGAAACAGGGTGAAGCTCATCCGGACTTGAGACAGGTTCGCGCGCGCCAAGGTGCCGCGCGAGATCACGGCGCGGTCCAGGCGGGCGGCCTGCAATGACGCCCCGTCGAGCGAGGTGCCGTTGAAGGTCGATTCGCCAAGCATGGTCTGTTCCAGATTGGCACCATCCAGATCGCATTCCGTGAAGCTGGCTCCGTGGATCTGGCTGCGGCTGAGCGTCGCGCCCGCGGCGCGGCAGCGGAACAGCCGTGCCATGTCCAGCTTGGCGCCGCTGGCCTCCCAGCGCGTCATGGCGCAGTCGATGAACTGGCTGTCCTGTAGCTGGCAACCGGTCATCCGCGTGCCGCTGAAGTCCACGTGGTCGAAAAACGCGCCAGACAGGTCCAGGCCGGAGAGATCCGCGCCGGCCAGACTGAGGTGCTCAATCGGTTCGCCATGGTGCACGCGGTCCAACAGTTGATCGAGGTTCATGCTGGGTTCTCCGGCTGTCTGGCGGGCCAGCGCTTGGCGCCTTGCGTATAGGCGTGGTCCAGCCCGGTGCTGTCGTCCATCAGCGCTTGCGCGACGTCGGCGCGAAAGAGATTGGCGCCGTCCAGGTTGGCGCGCAGGAAGATGGCCTTGCCGAGCAGACAGTTGATCAGATTGGCGTTACGCAGGCAGGCACCGGTGAAATCCGTGCGCACGAAGTGCGTATCGGGGGCGGTCAGGCCCGTCAGGTCGGCGTCTTGCAACCGGCATTCCGAGAAGTCGCTGGCAGTCAGCCGCGCGTTGCGCATGTCTGCCCCCGAGAGCGTGGCGCCGCGCGCGCTACCTTGCCTGAACTGCATGCCACGCAGGCAGGCACCCGCCAGTTCGACACGGCCAGCGAAGGAGCAGCCGTCGAGCGTGGCGTCTTGCAGGCTGAAGCGGCCAGAGAACGCCACGTCCATGAAGCCCACGCGCACCAGATTCGCGTGGGCGAAGTCGGCGTTCGCAAGCGCGCCCTGCATGAACAGGCATTGGTCCAGCCGCGCTTCGTTGAAGCGGCAACCTTCCAGCGTGGCGCTCATGGCGGTCCATTGACTGAACACGGCGCGGCTCAGGTCGCAGTCCTTTAGCCGCGTCTGATGCAGCCGTCCAAGTTGCCACGCGCTGTCGAGAAAACTGCAACGCTCGCAGTGTGCATGGTCCCAGGTGGTTTCCGTGATCTGGCTCTTTGCGAAGTCGGTCTGCACGCAGTGCGCTCGGCCCAGATTGGCGCGCGTCAGGTTGACGCCGCGCATGCTGGCGCGGGTCAGATCGGCGCCGGCCAGCACCGCGTCGCTAAGGTCGCTGCCGTCCAGCCGCGCATCGGCGAGCGTGGCGCCCGCCAGGATCGCGCGTTGGAAATTGACGTTCGACAGATCCATGCCCGAGAGGTCCGCGCCGGTGAGGTTCAGATCTCTACAGTCCCGGCTGCCTTTCAGTTGCGCTTCCAGTTTGCGGCGGGTGCGCTGTGCCCGCAGCGGCGGCATCGGCGGAGGCGGGGCGAACTGATGCGCGGATTGCTGATAGGCCTGATGCACTTGGGGCCCCAGCGTTTGCGCGAGCGGTGGCGGGGCGCCGAGCTTGGCTTGCGCATGGGGGCTGGCATCGAATTCGGCCAGATGTCGCTTCACTTTGCGGGGATCGAAACCGGAAGGAAGCTTGCCGTCGTCGTCCAGCTTGCGCAGCGCGTCCATATCCACGCCGGATACCTCGGCCAGTTCCCGCAGATTGGGGTCGGCCAGCGCGCGCGCGGCAGGGCCGCTCGCGAGTTGCTTGGCCTCTTCAAGCTCTCGTTGCATGCGCAGGATTGTCTGCGGCAGATCGGAAAGCTTGGGGGGCTCGGGAAGCGGATCCAGGGGAGCCATGTACAGGTCGGGATCCAAGCCTTGACTGAGCAAAGACTCGCGTTCCCGGGCATGACGCCGCGCCGCGCCGGCGTAGAGGTTCCGATTCGACGGCCGCGACGCCACGGCTTCCATGCCGGCTTGTGGCAATTCGACGCAGATGTCTTCCGGAACGAGTTGAGCGTCCTGCAAGGCATGGACGGCACCCAGGTCGGGATCGAGCCGTTGCTGGACTACCGTTTCGTAGTGCGACGTGTCGCGTGGCTGCCTGGCGTGTTCCAGCGCGGGCATGATGTGCAGGATGTCGGCCGCGTCGTCTTCGCGGACGGGCAGGGCGCCATGCCAGATCAGCACCATCTGCGCGCGGTCTGGGAAGAACCAGGCGGTCGTCAGGCGCAGTGCGATCTCTTCAAGTGCGCTGCCGTCGGCTTGGCGGCTGGCGAAGCAGCGGGCTCGCCAGTCGGGCAGGCGGCCACGCTGCACCGGATGGTCGGGGTGCATGTTCCACAGTTCATATTCCGTGCCGCCCGCAAGCTCCGTGTTCGCGGGTCCCCACTGGTCGGGCGGCGCGGCGTTGAAGAAGCGCCAGTCCATATCAGGTGCGAATCCGGGGAAGTCATGCTCCAGCCATTGCTGTCCGTACTCGCGGCCCATATGCGTTGCCCGTTGCGGCCAATCCATGGGCAGGGCGGTCAAGCTGGCCGGCGCAACGCGCTGCGCGGGGCCGCCGATACGCTGCAAGGGGTGTTCGATGTTGGGCAGCCGGCGTACGCGCACGCCATTGATTTCCTCGTCCTGCGTACCGATGCCCAGCGGGTTCTCGGCGACGCTGGGGCCACCGTAGGCCCGGCTCCAATCCAGGCGCATGCGGTCGAAGGGCAGGGGGGCGGTTGCCTTGCCGTCCAGCCAGTAGCGATCGCCAAACACGAGCAGCGACTTGTCTATCGCGCCGACCTTCATGCGCACGGCGCAGGCGCCAGGGGTCTTGGCGTCGTGCGGATAGGCATGGCCCGAGACCAGCACTTCGGGGTACTGCTTGGGCGTGGCCAGGTCCAGCACGCCACCGGCTTCGGCGCCGGCCAGTTTCCACAATTCCTGATCCATCAGCAGCGTGGGTGCTTGCGCGATATCGACCAGTGCGAGCACCGATACGCCCAGCATGTCGCGGCGCTGCCATCGGTAGGGGCGGCTGAGCAGGCCCAGGCGGAACGGCTTGAGGGTCTTCATGGGCTACCTGGTGGCCTGGTCAACGGCGATGTCATGCGTTGACGGATCCACGCGCACTCGTATCGTCTTGCCGGCACTGAAGTCGGCAAGACGCATCGGCGACAGCTGCACGCTCAGCGTGCGGGCCAAGGCGGGCGTGGCGTGGGTGGCGGCGACCTCCAGATCCAGATCGACGATGAAGTACAGCGTTTCGCCGATGCGGCGGCCCGTGTCGCGCGCCGCAGCGACATGCGCGGTGCTGGCCAGCCCGCTGTCGCGCAGGGCGACTTGCAGTTGCGCGTCCTTGCGTGCGGCCGAGCGGCGTTGGCGTTCGCGCCATACCATGAACGCAGCCTGCGCAAGAGACAGCAGCAGGCCTAGCCCTACCCATTTCGCCCAATCCGGCCAGGCATTCAGGAAGTCGGACATGGTGGCCTCAGATAATGCTCCAGAGGCCCGCCATCGATGCGCGAATGCCGCCGGCCTCTGCTTTCTGGAAGTCGTATTGGTAGCTGGCGCCGGTCGTGCGGTAGGAAACCAGCTGGCCGATGCTGCTGACGGCCGCGTAGTTGGTGAAAGAGAGATTCAACATGACCGTGGTGCGGAACAGGGCCACGCGATGCATGCCGAATTCCGCCTTGGCCACCGTCAGGCCGATTGAGAATGGCGTGGCCTGAAGCCAGGTTTCCTTGGACAGGTCTTTGACGTTGGCGGCATCCATCACCACATCGGCCGGCGTCTTCAGGGTGATATCGCCGTCGGCCTTGATCATCACGGTGGAACCTTCCGACTCGATGTGCATCTTGCCTTTGGACTTGACGTCCATCGTGGAGGTTTCGGACTGCACGAGCATCGCGGTCTTGGCCTTCACATCCATGTCTGCGTCGGTCGAAAGCAGTTCGACTTTGCCCTTGGCCTTTTCGGTGAGGGTGCCCGTCTTCACGTGGTGCAGCGAATTGCCCTCGTTTACGTACACCTCCTGTCCCGTCTTCAGCGTTTCCTTGAACAGGCCCGTGATCTCGCGTTCCTCGCCTTTGGCGGCAACGGTCGTCTTCAAGCCGTTGTCGAACTTCTCGTCCATCAGCCCGTCCTTCACGTTGACGGTGCGCGATGCCTTGACGGTGTATTCCTCGTGTCCCTTGACGAAGACGTCGCGTCGCTTGCCGACCTTCAGGTTATCGGTGCCGGTCACTTTTATGTCGCGGTTTCCGCCGACCTTGGTGGAGTCGTTCTCGCCGATGGTGGTGGTACGGTTCTGGTCCGTCGAATGAATCTCGTTGGCCTCGACCTCGGTGCAAAGCTCGCGTTCCGCGTGCAGCCAGATGCGTTCGCCACCGCTCTTGTCGTCAAACATCAGTGCGTTCGCGGTTGCTGGCGTGCCACTCTTGGATCGGCTGAGGAAGCCGCTTTGCGTCGCGTTGTCCGGCAGGTCCCAGGGAGGCAAATTGTTCGCATTGAAGACGCGGCCGATCACGATGGGGCGGTCGGGCTGGCCGCCGATGAAGTCCACGATGACTTCGTCACGCACGCGCGGCAGCTGGATGCCGCCGAAGCCGCCGCCGGCCCACGGGCTGGACACCCGCACCCAGCATGAACTGTTTTCGTCCTTCTTGCCGTAGCGGTCCCAGTGGAACTGCACTTTGATGCGGCCCATTTTGTCCGTCCAGATTTCCTCGCCCTGCTTGCCCACGACCGTAGCGGTCTGAGGGCCATGCGTGCGCGGCGCCGGGGTGACGCGCGGCGCGCGGAACTGCGTGCTGGAGGGCAGCACGACGAACTCCAAATTGAAATCACCAGGATCGGACTGGCCGCTGGCGTAGCCCGTTTCGCGGATCCGGTAGTAGGTGCTGACGACGAGGTACTCGCGGTTCTCGGACTGGCGGGGATGATTGCGAAGCGTGAAAAGATGTCCGGTGGAGAGCCCGCGCGCGTTGGAGGATCCGGCGCTTTGTTCCTGCCTGCATTGCAGGTCTTCCAGCCGGACGCGCGTGTAGTGCTCCGCGTCGTCGGAGTTGGTGTAGCCGCCCTGCCATTCGTACATTTCCAGGTCGCCGTGGTCGTAGGCGCCGGGATTGTTGCGGCGCGCTTCCAGGCTGGCAGCAGGCGTCAAGGGATGATAGTCGGTGGTGGCAAAAGCACCGGGCGTGATCTGTTCGGCGACTTCCCATTTGTCGATGTAATCCTCACGCGGGACGGTGATGCGGTCAGGACCGTAGTAGGGGATCTGTTCGTAGTCGGGCACGGGCTCATGCTGCGTGATGTCGTCGGAGAGCACCAGCGTGTGCTTGCCGTTGTCGTGCTTGAACCAAAAATAAATGCCTTCGTGCTCCATGAGCCGGCAGATGAAGGCGTAGTCGGTTTCTTGGTACTGCACGCAGTATTCCCAGCTGCGGTAGGTGTCCGTCAGCTTGAACTCGACCGGGTAGCTGTAGTCCTTGAGCACCTCGCGGATGACGTCGGGCACATTCTTGTTCTGAAAGATCTTGTTGTCCGAGGTCTGCGTCAGATACCAGAGCCAAGGACGTACCGTCGCGCGGTAGATGGTGTAGCGCGAGGTGTTGCTTTCGCGGCCGATCAGCACGCAGCGCGTGATATGCCCGCTGAGATAGCGCGGTGTGGCCGAGGACGTCTCGATCTCCAGCGTCAGCGGTTTGCCCAGCAGTGATTTCATGTCCAGCGAATAGGATTCCGAGACCAGCTCGACCTCCAGTTCGAATAGCTGCGAAAGACTCTCGGCCCCGTGCACGCCCCGGAACTTCAATTGCTCTGGCGGCAATGGGGTATGCGCCTTGACGACACGTTCGCTTGGCACGTTGCGGTCCATCTCACCGTCTCCTTATGAGAATTTACCTGCTGCTGCGCTTGCTGTTTTTGGATTCGAGCGGGCGCGCAAAAGACGCGCGCCTCAATGACTGCAAAGGGATGGTCGGCCACGCAATGGGGCTTCTTGCAAAAGGCGGGCGTCGCCGTGAAGGGTGCGCCGGTGCCGGGGGACGTCTGTCTCTGAATCTGTATGTGCACTGGTCTGTCGCCAGCGTGAGCGCCGATTGTAGGCATCGTGGAAAGCGGCCGAGAAGCCCTATCACATGCTTTTGTGTTTTTTACGGTTCAGTAACAATGCTTGCTCGCAAGGCCGGTTTGCGTAAGGAGTATGTCAAAACATCAACATAGCTAGATGACAAGTGTTCGATTGTTTAGGTGGTTGTTAGCTGTCTGTAAGAAAAATCTGAAGTTGTTAGTTGTCGATTTCATTTGGAAAGACGTGCCTAGAATTCACCACTTCCGTGAAGCAGCGCGGAGCGTAGTGGTTGTATCCAGGCAGTTATCCCAGGCATTTAAGCAATGACTATGGACTTCGCCGATATCCTCAATACACTCGATTCACGTCTGCCCTGCGGGGAAGACCTCGAATACGACGCTGACTTTCTGCAATTGCAGCGGGCCGCGGCTGGCCGGGACGAACAGCAGTTCGGCTCGACCATCATCGCCGCGCAGCCGCCTGACTGGCCCGAGGTCGAACGTCTGGCTCGCGCATTGCTGGAACGCACGCGGGACCTTCGCGTGATCGGCCTGCTGACCTGCGCATGGACAGAGATCCGCGGCTTGCGTGGCTATGGAGATGGACTGGCGCTGGCCGTCGACGCTCTGGAACGCTATTGGGAACCGCTGCATCCGCGCCTGGACAGCGCCGGCGAAAACGATCCGATGCCGCGCATGAACGCCTTGGCCGCCTTTGGCGACATGCAGGGTTGCGCGCGCAGTGTGCGTTCGGCCAGCCTGGTGAATGGCGTGCACGGACAGCTCTCGCTGCGCGATACCGAGGCTTTGCTTGATGGCAGCCGCCAGGATGCCGATTGCTATCCCGGCGGACGACCTCGCGTGGTCGCGCGCCTGCGCGAGGCATGGACGCAACGCGATGGCGATATGCTGGCGCTGGCGGCCTCCGTCGACGCGCTACGCCGTATACAGAAGCTGGTGACGGACAAGCTGGGCGGCATGTGGGCGCCCGATTACGCCGCCATCCTGCGGACGTTGAACGTGGTGCTGGATGCCGCGCGCGACGCGCAGCATGCGGCGCTTGAGACGTCTGCGGCCACCTCACCCGATCAAGCGTCGCCGATGGCGCCCGTAGTCGACTTGTCGGCCGGTGCCGCCACGCCGGACCGCAGTATGCGCTGGCAGGACGCGCGGATCCTGTCGCGCGACGACGCCGTGGCCATGCTGGCCAAGGTGTGCGCGTACTTCGAGCTCAACGAGCCTGGACATCCCGCGCCCTATCTCATCCGCCGCACCCAGCAACTCATCCCCTTGAGCTTTCACGACATCATCAGAAACCTGACGCCCCAAGGTCTGGAGCAATTCGAGGCGTGGCTGCCGCGGGACACGGAGAGCCGGCCGGACTCATAGGGCAGGCCAGCCCAAGAACCAACAAGAGGAGACGACACCATGGCAACCAGCCTGAAGGGAAGCGGCCAGAAGTTCATTGCAAGAAACCGCGCGCCGCGTGTTCAGATCGAGTACGACGTGGAGATCTACGGCGCGGAGCGCAAGATTCAGCTGCCGTTCGTGATGGGCGTGCTGGCCGACTTGGCCGGCAAGTCCGAAACGCCCCAGCCGGATGTGGGCGAGCGTAAGTTCCTGGACATCGATATCGACAATTTCGACGAACGCATGCGTTCGATTCAGCCGCGCGCGGCGTTCCAGGTGGCCAACACGCTGACCGGCGAAGGAAATCTGAACGTGGACATCACGTTCGAGAGCATCGATGATTTTTCCCCGGCTACGGTCGCCAAGAAGGTTGGCGCATTGAATGAGTTGCTGAGCGCGCGGACCCAGTTGGCCAACTTGCTGACGTATATGGACGGCAAGACAGGCGCCGAGGAACTGATCGGCAACGTGCTCAAGAATCCCGCGCTGATGAACGCGCTGGCAGCCGCACCCAAGCCCGAAGCAACGCCCGCAACCGACGCTCCCGGTACAGATCCGGCCGTCTAGTTTCCGCTTGAATCGCTTTTCGGAGAATGCCATGACCGCAGTGGCCAAACGCGCTGACGCGCGTGCTGTCGAGACCCTGGAGGCGGACGATCTGTCCGCGCTTCTGAAGAAGGAATTCAAGCCCAAGACCGAGCAGGCGCGCGAAGCGGTGGAGCATGCCGTGCGCACGCTGGCGCATCAGGCGCTGGAGAACAGCGGCGTCGGACTGTCGGCGGACGCCTATCGGACCATCCAGGCGATCATCGCCGAGATCGACCGCAAGCTGTCTGAACAGATCAACGGCGTGATGCATCATCCCGACTTCCAGCAGCTTGAAGGCGCCTGGCGCGGCTTGCATTACCTGGTCACCAACACCGAGACCGACGAGCTCTTGAAGATCCGGGTGATGAGCATGTCGAAATCGGAGCTGGGCCGCACGCTCAAGCGCCATAAGGGCGTGGGCTGGGACCAGAGCCCCATCTTCAAGCGCGTGTACGAGGAGGAATATGGCCAGTTCGGTGGCGAGCCGATCGGTTGCCTGGTGGGCGACTACCACTTCGATCACAGTCCGCCGGATGTGGAATTGCTGGGCGAGATCGCCAAGATTTCGTCCGCTGCCCATTGCCCCTTCATCGCGGGCGCCTCGCCCAACGTGATGCAGATGGATTCCTGGCAGGAACTGGCCAACCCGCGTGACCTGACCAAGATCTTCACCAATACCGAGTATGCCGCGTGGCGCAGCCTGCGCGAGTCCGAAGATTCGCGCTACATCGGGCTGGCGATGCCGCGATTCCTCGCGCGCCTGCCCTATGGCGCGCGCACCAATCCGGTCGACGAGTTCGACTTCGAGGAAGACACCGACGGAGCGAATCACGACCGCTACACCTGGGCCAATTCCGCGTATGCGATGGCAGCCAATGTGAACCGTTCATTCAAGCTGTACGGGTGGTGCACGTCCATCCGCGGCGTGGAATCCGGCGGCGCGGTAGAGAACCTGCCTTGCCACAGCTTTCCCAGCGATGACGGCGGCGTGGACATGAAGTGCCCAACGGAAATCGCTATCAGCGACCGGCGCGAAGCGGAGCTTGCCAAGAACGGCTTCATGCCGCTGGTGCATCGCAAGAACTCCGACTTCGCGGCCTTCATCGGCGCGCAGTCCTTGCAGAAGCCGCACGAATACTACGAAGCCGACGCATCCGCCAATGCCAAGCTGGCCGCGCGCCTGCCGTACTTGTTCGCGTGCTGCCGTTTCGCGCATTACCTGAAGTGCATCGTGCGCGACAAGATCGGCTCGTTCCGCGAACGCGACGACATGGAGCGTTGGCTGAACGACTGGATCATGAATTACGTGGATGGCGATCCGGTGAACTCCTCTCAGGAAACCAAGGCCCGCAAGCCACTGGCCGCGGCCGAGGTGCAAGTGCAGGAGATCGAGGACAACCCGGGCTATTACTCCGCCAAGTTTTTCCTGCGGCCGCACTATCAGCTGGAAGGGTTGACGGTGTCGCTGCGGCTGGTGTCCAAGCTGCCTTCGCTGAAGCAGAACGAAGGCTGAGTGTCAGGCAAAGAAGGGCGCAGCCGCGCCCAATAACTCCAGGAGACAGATGTGGCTGTGGATATGTTCATGAAAATCGATGGGGCCAACGGCGAATCGAAGGACGCCAACCATAAGGATTGGACCGACATCGTGTCATTCTCGTGGGGCGCCACGCAGCCGGGCAATCTGGCCAGCGGTGGCGGCCTGGGCGCGGGCAAGGCGAGCTTTAACGACCTGCACGTCGTCGCGCGCATCGACAAGGCAGCGCCCGCGGTCATGAAGCACTGCGCCAGCGGCAAGCACCTGGGCAAGATTGAGTTGTCCATGTGCAAGGCGGGCGGCGAGCAGGTCGAGTATTCGAAGATCACGCTGGAAGATGTGCTGGTGTCGTCGGTGCAGATATCCGGAGATCGCAGCGCCGAAGGCGTGGTGGTGAACTTCGCGTTCCAGGCTGCCAAGGTCAAGCAGCAGTACTGGGAGCAAACCGAAAAGGGCGGCAAGGGCGCCGAAAGCCTGGTGGCTTGGGATATCAAGCAAAACAAGGAAGTGGGCTAGGGCGGACCCTCCATGTCTATAGCTGCCGTTCCTTTCGGCGTGATCAGCCTGTCCGGCCAGTTGGACGAGTTGCAGACGCAGATCCGTCGCCGGCCGGCCGACGCGGACCTGCGCGCGCAACTGTTCCAGCTGCTGGTGGCGCAGGGCGACTGGGCGCGCGCCACAGAACAACTGGGCATATGCGGCCAGCTCAGTGCCAAGGCACACCCGACGGTGGCGCTCTACGTCAGTGCCATCGAGGCGGAGCGCGAGCGCGAAGCCGTGCTCGCGGGCAAGGGCGAGCCTGCCATGCTGAGCGCGCCCGACGAGTGGATGCAGGCCCTGATCAAGGCCCTGCACCTGGATGGGCGGGCCGCGGCTCAGACCGCTGAACTGCGTGCGCAGGCCTTGCAGGACGCCGGCGCGGGCGCGGGCTTCCTGGAAGGGGCCATGCAGGATGCACCGCTGCCGTTCCAGTGGATCTGCGACGGGGATAGCCGGTTGGGACCCGTCTTCGAGTTCTTGAGCGGAGGACGGTACGTCTGGCTGCCGTTCGTGGCGCTTAAACGGGTCCGCTTGCTTGCGCCGGAGGGCCTATGCGACGTGGTGTGGGCGCGGGCAGAGGTCGAGCTGAGGGGAGGCCGGGTGCTGCAAGGCCTGGTGCCTGCGCGCTATCCGCCCGTGCCGGGCGAGCGCATGATCGACCTGCCGGATCCGGTCAAGTTGGGACGGATGACTGATTGGCGCGCGATGGATGGCGACACGTATGCGGGCGTGGGGCAGAAAATGTGGTTGGCCGACGCGGGCGAATTCGCCTTGCTGGATATTCGCAGCTTGGAGCTGGCTTGATGGGCCACGCCGACGACACCGCCGGGTGGGAGCCGCTTGCACGCAGCCGGCGGGCGGCGCGGGACCGTCTACAGCCGTCGTTGCTGGACCGGTTGATGGACAACGATCCCACCAAGCGCGAGGAACCGCGCGATAGCGCCATGCTGACGCATGAGCAGTTGCGCGCGGCCGTGTTGCGAGACCTGCGCTGGCTGCTCAACTCGGTCAATCTGCAAACGTCGCAGGACCTGTCGGCACATCGCCAGGTCGCGCTATCGACAGTGAATTTCGGCGTGCGCGCCATGGCCGGAAAGCGCATGTCGGAGATCGACTGGATCGATGTGGAAGAGTCGATCCGCGACGCGATCGCGGCGTTTGAGCCGCGCATTCTGGGTTCCTCGGTCGAGGTGCGCTGCGTGACCGACACCGGCACGCTGGAGCATCACAACGTACTGAGCCTGGAGATCAGGGGCATGTTGTGGTGCGTGCCGCATCCGCTTGAGTTCCTGTTTCGCACGGACATCGACCTGGAAAGCGGCCATATGGATTTGCGTGATTTGGGCGGTCTCTGATGGATGCCCAATTGCTGGACTACTACAACCGCGAGCTCGTGTATTTGCGCGAATTGGGTGCGGAGTTCGCTCAGGCCCATCCGAAGGTGGCCGGTCGGTTGGGCATGAACGCCACGGAAGTGGCCGACCCGTATGTGGAGCGCCTGCTTGAAGGTTTCAGTTTCCTGACTGCGCGCATCCAGATGAAGATGGATGCGGAGTTCCCGCGCTTCTCCCAACGCTTGCTGGAGGTGGTGTACCCCAACTACTTGGCGCCCACGCCCGCGATGGCGATCGTGCAGTTCTCTCCCAGCATGAATGAAGGCACGTTGGCTGGAGGTTTTGAGTTGCCGCGTGGCACGTTGCTGCGCGGTCGTGTGCCGCGTGGCGAGCAGACATCGTGCGAGTTCACGACAGGCCATGCCGTGCGTCTGTGGCCCTTGCAGGTGACGCAGGCTGAATTCACTGCCGCGCCGCAGGATCTGCCGCTGGCCCGGCTGGGCCTGGCGGGTCGCGCCGGCCGTGTGCTGAGCGCGCTGCGCATCCGGATAGAAGTGGGTGGCGGCCAACGGATGGAAGATCTGGATCTTGATCAGCTGGTCTTTCACTTGAATGGCCAGGACTTGCAGATGCAGCGCCTGCTGGAAGTGGTGATGGGGCACACCGTGGCAGTGCTCGGACATGATACGGCGCGGCCGGTGGCGTGGGTCAACAAGCTGCCGGCCAGCGCCGTTCGCCATGAAGGCTTTGCCGACGATCAGGCCTTATTGCCTGGTGACGCGCGCGTCTTCCAAGGCTACCGCCTGCTTCAGGAGTATTTCGCGTTCCCGCAGCGCTATCTGTTCTTCAGCGTCAATGGTTTGAAAGCGGGGTTGCGCAGCGCCGCGCAGCGCGAGACCCGCGCGTTCGATCTGACCTTGCTGTTCTCCGTGGCGACGCCGGAGCTGGAAGGGGCGATATCGGCCGGCAACCTGGCCTTGCATTGCGTGCCGGTGATCAACTTGTTTCCGAAGCGGGCGGATCGCGTGGCCGTGACGCCCCGGACGTCCGAATATCACGTGGTGATCGATCGTAGCCGTCCGCTGGACTATGAAGTCTTCGGCGTGACAAGAGTCACCGGGCATGCGTCCGCGCAGCGGCAGGAGCAGGAGTTCCGCCCGTTCTATGGCTCGCTGGGTAGCGATCCGGACGACTACGGCGCCTACTACTCCGTGCGCCGTGAGCCGCGGTTGATTTCCGACACGGCGCAGCGCAACGGCACCCGGACGGGCTACACGGGCAGCGAGGTATTCCTGTCGCTGGTGGACAGGCAGGAGGCGCCTTTCTCGGGACAGCTGCGCCACCTGACGCTGGAGACATTGTGTTCCAACCGGGATATGGCAATGCTGTTGCCGTTGGGCACCGAAACGGACATGACGCTGCGCGTGTCGGCGCCCGTTCGCGCGGTGAAGGTGCTGCACGGGCCCACGCGCCCTTGCCCGGCGCTGGCCGAGAACGCCGCCACCTGGCATCTGATCAGCCACCTGGGCCTGAACTATCTGAGCCTGACGGACCTGGATCCAGAGCAGGGTGCGCAGACGCTGCGCGAGATGCTTCACGTCTACGGCAACCTGGCGGATCCCGTGGTGCGCAAGCACATTTCCGGCTTGCGGCACGTCAGCGCCACGCCCGTGCATCATCGCTTGCCAGTCCCGGGCCCCATCGTGCATGGGCGCGGCGTGCGCATTGCGTTGCAGGTGGATGAGGCAGCCTTTTCGGGGATCAGCCCGTACTTGTTCGGCGCCGTGCTTGAACAGTTCTTCGCGCGCCACGTATCGATCAACATGATGTCGGAGCTGGTCTTGTCGACCCTGCAGCGCGGCGAGGTCGCCCGCTTCAAGCCCCGCATGGGGCGCCGGCCTGTCGTCTAGGCCAGCACCCCGCCACGAACCGGAGCGCATGATGAAATCCGCCGCAAGCTTGAACCGTATTGCCTATGACCCCGTCCATCTGCTGGGCGAGGTGCTGGGCCGTGAACCCGATGGTAGCTACGCGGTGGCCTGCGATGGCCGCGCCTGGTCCGCACGACGCGCGGCCAGCTGCCTCTTGGCGCCGCAACCGGGTGACGAAGTGCTGATCAGCGGGCCAGACCCGTCGCGGGTGTATCTGATCGCGGTCACCGTGCAGGCGGAGCCTGCAAGCACCACCTTGGAGGCGCAGGGCGAACTGGTGCTGCGGTCGCACGGCGGCAACGTGCTGCTGCAAAGCGCTGGCGAGGTGACGTTGCAGGGCCAGGGCGCCGTGCGCGTCCGCACGCCCGAATACTCGGTCGAGGCCGATGACGAACGCCATGCCTGCAAGCGGGTGCGCGTGGTTGCCGAGACATTGCACGCCACCGTCGGCGAGACGCGGCTGGTGGGAAAGAGCTACGAAGCGGTGCTGGACCGCCTGACGCTGATGGCGCGGCTGTCGATGCGCAGCGTGTCGGAAGTGGACCAGGTGCGCGCCGGGTCCATCGACTTCCAGGCCGAGCAGAGCGCGCGGCTGCATGCGTCATATACGCTGGTCACGGGCTCCGATCTGGTCAAGGTGGATGCCAAGCAGATCCACATGGGGTGACGCGGTGGACGTTGCGCAACCCCTGGTCGATCCGGCTTCCTCACCCGCTGCCTTGTCCGAGACGCAGGCACAGTGGTGGCGCGCGCTCGAGCGCGAGCCCTACGCACACGATCTGTTCCATGCCCTGCGCTGGATTGACGCCCATTCGGGCGCACGCAAGCCCCTGGGCCGCGATACGGTTGCACGCTACGAGCCTGTACGGCTGCGACAGGAGCCGTCGATGGCGTTTGCGCCGTCCACGGTGGCGCGCGTCCAGGCGGGGCATGACGGCCGGCCGGCGGAGGTGACGATTTACGGTTTCGGCTTGTTTGGTCCCAATGGCCCCTTGCCGCTGCACCTGACCGAGCATGCCCACGAGCGCATGGCGCACTACGGGGACCGCACGCTGGCGGCGTTCGCCGACGTGTTTCATCATCGGCTCATCCTGCTGTTCTACCGAGCCTGGGCCGACGCGCAGAGCACGGTCAGCCTGGATCGCAAGGAGGCGTGCTTCACGCGCTACGTGGCCAGTCTCTTGCACATGGGCGAGCCGTCAATGCGGCGGCGCGACGCCGTGCTGGATCATGCCAAGTACTTCATGGCGGGGCATCTGGTGCGCCAGACCCGCAACCCTGAAGGCCTCAAGCACATCCTGCAATCGTTCTTCGGCTTGCCGGTGCGCATTCGCGAATTCGTGCCGCAATGGATCCGCCTGGAACCGGAGCAACGGCTCGGTTTGGGCAGCGCGGCAGGCCTGGGCCGTGACACGGTGCTGGGCGTGGCGGTGCGCGATGCGCAGCACAAGTTCCGCATCGAGATCGGCCCATTGACGCTGGAGGATTACACAAGCTTCCTGCCGGGCGGCGTCCGCGCCCGGCAACTGATGCATTGGGTCAGGCACTACGTAGGCGTGGAGTTGGCCTGGGATGTGCGGCCGGTGCTGCGCGCACAGGACGCGAGCGGCTTGACCTTGGGCGCCCCGCGGCCATTGGGCTTGTCGGCGTGGCTGGGGCGGCGCCGGCCGGCGCAAGGCGAGGCAGGCGACTTGCTGCTGGACTATGAACGCCGGGGGCAAACGCCGGCACGTGGCCGACCGCCGGCTCAACCTTCTGGGACTCAGCGCGTTTGATCGCGCCATGACGCCATGTCGGATATCGGACGTATCGACCTCTTCGGAAAGCTCAATCCGCTTCTCTACCAGGCGCTGGAAGGCGCCACCGCGTTCTGCAAACTGCGTGGCAATCCTTATGTGGAACTGGTGCATTGGGTACATCAGATCTTGCAGGCCCAGGACAGTGACCTGCACCGCATCGCGCGCGGCTTTGACCTGGACCTGGCGCAATTGCAGGCAGACCTGACGGCCGAACTGGACCGTCTGCCGGCCGGCGCCGGATCGGTGTCCGATCTATCGGAACACATTGATCACGCAGTGGAGCGGGCCTGGGTGCTGGGGTCTCTGCGCTATGGCTCGACGCGCATCCGCAGCGGCCACCTGTTGGCGGGACTGGCCAGGACCTACGCGCTGCGTCATGTGCTGTTGGGCATGTCGTCGCAATTCTCACGCATCGTGCCGGACAGGCTGCTTGAGCAGATGGGAGAGATGGTGCGGGGGGCGCCGGAAGACGCCGCCGTGGGGGCGCCGCTTGAAGCGCCGCAGACGGACGGCAAGGACCGAGCCGCGTTGGAGCGGTTCGCGGTCGACCTGACCGCCAGGGCGCGCGAAGGCGCGATCGATCCCGTGTCCGGACGCGACGAGGAGATCCGCCAGATCGTCGATGTGCTGATGCGCCGCCGACAGAACAATCCCTTGCTGGCCGGCGAGGCTGGCGTGGGCAAGACTGCGGTGGTGGAAGGCCTGGCGCTGCGTTTGGCGGCGGGCGATGTGCCGCCGCCGCTGCGCGAGGTGTCGCTGTATCTGCTGGATATCGGCCTGTTGCAGGCCGGCGCGGGGGTGAAAGGGGAATTTGAGCAGCGGCTGCGCAGCGTCATCGACGAGGTGCAGGCGAGCGAACGGCCCATCGTGCTGTTCATCGACGAGATCCACACGTTGGTGGGCGCGGGTGGGGCGGCGGGCACGGGCGACGCGGCGAACCTGCTCAAGCCGGCGCTGGCTCGCGGCCAGCTGCGCACCATCGGCGCGACCACTTGGTCGGAATACAAGAAGCATATCGAGAAGGATCCCGCGCTGAGCCGGCGTTTCCAGGTCGTGCAGATTCACGAGCCGGACGAGGCGCGCGCATTTGGCATGTTGCGCGGCTTGGCGGAGACCTTGCAAGCGCATCACGGTGTGCTGTTGCTGGACGAGGCGATCACGGCCGCAGTGAGCTTGTCTCATCGCTACATTCCCGCCCGCCAGCTGCCTGACAAGGCGGTCGCGCTGCTGGATACGGCTTGCGCCCGCGTCGCGATCAGCCAGCATGCGGTGCCACCGGCGCTGGAGGATGCGCGCCGGCGCATCCAGTCGCTGGAAATCGCGCAGCGCATTGCCCAGCGCGAACTCCACCTGGGTGCGGGCGACACGCAGCGCATCGAACGCCTGGCCGCCGAACAGGCGGAGGCGACGGACGCTGAGCAGACGCTGGCGGCGGTCTGGGAGACCGAGCGCGCGCTGGCCGCGAAGGTCTTCTCCTTGCGCGAGGCGCTGGACGAGGCGCCCGTGTCCGAGCAGGCCGCCGCGCGACAGGCACTGGCGCTGGCGCGGGAAGCGTTGGCGGGCAGCCAGCGCGAGACCTCCATGATCCATACGTCGGTCGACGCCGCGGCGGTGGCCTCCGTGGTGGCCGACTGGACCGGCATCCCCGTGGGCCGCATGGTGCGCAATGAGGCGCAAGCCGTGCTTGCTCTGGCGGACACATTGGAGAAACGGGTGATCGGCCAGCGCGACGGCCTGGAGGCGGTGGCACGTCGCGTCCAAACATCGCGTGCCCGTTTGACCGACCCGGACAAGCCGGTGGGTGTGTTTCTTTTATGCGGACCCAGCGGTGTCGGCAAGACGGAGACCGCGCTGGCATTGGCTGAAGCCTTGTACGGCGGCGAGCAGAACCTGATCACCATCAACATGAGCGAGTTTCAGGAGGCGCACACCGTCTCCACGCTCAAGGGCGCGCCGCCTGGCTATGTGGGCTACGGCGAAGGCGGTGTGCTGACCGAGGCGGTGCGGCGGCGGCCCCACAGTGTGGTGCTGTTGGACGAAGTGGAGAAGGCCCATGCGGACGTGCACGAGATCTTCTTCCAGGTCTTCGACAAGGGGTGGATGGAGGACGGTGAAGGCCGCTACATCGATTTCCGCCATACCGTCATCATCCTGACCTCCAACGTGGGCACGGAACGCATCGACGCCCTGTGCCGGGACCCTGCACTGATGCCCGATGCCGAAGGGCTGGCGGCCGCATTGCGGGAACCCTTGCTACAGGCCTTCCCGGCGGCGCTGCTGGGTCGGCTTGTCGCGGTGCCGTACCTGCCGCTGTCGGACGCCATGCTCGCGCACATCGTGGATCTACAGTTCGAGCGGGTGCGCCGCCGTTTGCTGGCGCACCACGGTGTTGCGTTGGAGGTGGCGCAGGAGGCGACGGCACTGGTGGTGGCGCGCTGCACGGAAGTCGAATCAGGCGCGCGCATGGTGGACGCGATCCTCACCAACACCGTGCTGCCGCAGATCAGCCGGGAACTGCTGGGCGCGTCGATGCAGGACCGCCGGTTGCACCGCGTGCGTCTATCCGCGCTTGGCGGGGAGTTCCGCTATGACTATGCGTGAACCGCTAGCGGTCCTTGTCTTCCGGTGTTTTGTTCACCGGCGCGGGGCGCATGAAGCCGCCGATCTCACGCAAGTGATCGGACGCGCTGCGGCCGCTTGCCGCCTGGCGCGTTCCCAGCAAGGCATCGTCCACGGGGTGGCTCCGGTGTTCGGCGAGAGGGTCGTGAGCCGGCAGCGTGGATGGCGTGCCGTCGGTGAAGACACTGGGAGGGCCGTCGGCAGGCGTGTCGAACAGCGCCAGGGGATCGGTGACTGGACGCGAAACCGCAGCATCGCCGCTCGGCAGCTGTTGCAGGGGGTCGTCAGGGTTGCGCGCTTGCGCGGATTCCAGGTCGAAGGGATGAGTGGATACGTCGGGCGCGCTGCCGACAGGCAAGGTGCCGGGCCCGATCAGGTCGCTGAAGATGTCCTCGTCGATCACGGCGGCTGGGGGCGCCTCGTCGAAGGTGCGTGCGGCAGTATCCGCCCGCATCCGGTAGTCGCCGATTTCCAGCTCGTCGCCCGGATTCCGCGGCACTTCCTGGTCCCGCGCCACCACGGTTCCGTTGACGCTGACGGCGCTCATGCCGCTCAGGTTCACCAGAAAGCCTGCGGCCGCGTCATTGATGCGGATGGCCGCCTGCACGCGGCAGATTGCGCGCAAGGGATCGGGCAGGGCGAGATGGTTTTCAGGACTGCGGCCAACAGTGCCGCCGGGCGCCGTGAACTCGGCGTGGATGGGTTCAAAGGCCGGATCACCGGCACGTTGGAACACGGTGAGTTTCATGCCTGTCTCCTTGGCGCCTTCGGCGCGTCAACGGGGGCCGGCGGCTTTGGCCGTCTGGAATGCCGGACCCCATTGCGGATGCCCGGTTTCGTTGGGCGCGAGTTCAAACGAGGGCTGCAACTGAAGTATGCGGGTGAAGCTGTCTTCGCAGAGCTGGCGATAGCCGATGACGCAGTAGCTGAAGGCTTGAAGTTTCAACGCTTCCACTCGCACGGGCGTGGGCGCGGTGGCCAAGGCATCGGAGGTGGCCACGGTACGCACCACGGCGCCGAAGCGGCTGGCGGCGTATTCGTCGCGGACTTGCTGCAAGGCGTCGGTGGCCTGCTGCGACGGTGCGGAAGCACAGGCCGCGAGCACCGCAAGAATGGACACCAGGCTGATACGGATGGGCTGTTTCATAGCGCGGGCATGTCGGTTGCCGAGCAGGAGGCTCGGGCATCCCGCCGATGATAGCGGCCCGGCGCGGCAGGGTTGCGTCGTGGCGTAACAGACGTGTGTATTTTTATTTCCGAGGTCTTATGAACGCTTTATTTCACCGAACAGGCTTGACGGGATATCGCGCCAGAGGGTCTTTGCGACGGGTTGCGTTGATCGCCGCTGGCGTGGTGGCGGGTGCATTGTCCGTAGGGTGCTCCTCGACGGCAAAGCGTGTGCCGGCACCTTACGCCATCGAACTGCGTGCGGATCCGAAGGTGAACGTGAATGCTGGCGGCAGACCCTCGCCGGTGCAGGTGACCATCTATGAATTGAAGTCGGCCAGCATCTTCGAATCGCGAGATTTCTTCACCTTGCAGGACGATGCGCATGCGGCGCTGGGTGCGGAGCTGCTCAATGTCGATCAAGTGATTCTGCGCCCGGGCGAGGCGAAGGTGCTGCGGTATCCCGGTAATCCAGAGGCGCGGGTGGTGGGCGTGGTGGCCGCCTACCGGGATCTTGAACAAAGCAAATGGCGCCTGCTGGTGTCCCTGCCCGAGCCTCAGAACACCAATGTCTACAAGGTCTGGCAGTTTTCACCAAACGAGGAGACGGTGAAGGTCGCGGTCAAGCGCGGCGGGTTGGAAGAAGTGGATCGCAGCCGTTCCTGGTGGCCTTTTTAAAAACAGAACAAGAGAACCGGACCATGGTGAGCAAAGACAAAGTGATCTGGTCGGAGGGAATGTTCCTGCGACCCCAGCATTTCCAGCAGCTTGAGCGCCATGTGCTGCATGCCGCGCAGCAGCGCGCGGTTGCGGCGCAGGGCTTTTTCTGGGGATTCAGTCATCTGTCGCTGGATCGCGACGCGCTGGCTATCGGCAAACTGGTGCTGACACAAGCGCGGGGCGTGATGCCAGACGGTACGCCCTTCGACTTCCTGGAACCGAATGCGGCACCCGCCGCGTTCGAGGTGCCACCGCAGACCCGCGATGCGCGCATTCTGCTGGCCGTGCCTCGCGTGCGTCCAGGTACAACGGATGTGATCTACGAAGGGGAAGAGGACACCTTGGCGCGCTTCCTGGTGCACGAGGCCGATGTGGAGGACACGGGTTCGATGGGGCTGGAGCCGGCCTTGCTGCAATTGGGCCGGCTGCGGTTGCGCCTGATGCTGGAAGACGAGCTGACCGACGATTGGCTGGGCCTGGGCGTGGCGCGCGTGGCAGAGCGCCGTCCGGACAACCGCGTGGTGCTCGACGAGGGCTATGTGGCGCCATGGCTGGCGGCGGGCGAGCACCCGGTCCTGCGAGGATTCGTCAACGAGTTGTACGGCCTTCTTGGCGCACGCAGCGAGGCGTTGTCCGAGCGCCTGTCGCAGCCCGGCCGTGGCGGTGTTTCCGAAGTCTCCGACTTCATGCTGCTGGAAACCGTCAACCGTTACGTGGGCGCGCTCTGGCACGCACGGCAGAGCCCTGCGCTGCATCCGGAGCGCCTGTTCCACGACTGGCTGATGCTGGCCTGCGATCTGTCCACCTTCACGGCCGCTGCGCGGCGGCCGGACGTGTTGCCCGAGTACGTGCACGATGATTTGCAGGGCAGTTTCGTTCCCCTGATGAATGAGTTGCGCCGTTCGCTGTCGGCGGTGCTGGAGCAGCGCGCCTTGCAGATCCCGCTGCATGACAGGGGCCAGGGCGTGCGGGTGGCGCAGATCACGGACCCCGAGCTATTGCGGACTGCGGGCTTCGTGCTGGCGGTGCACGCGGACTTGGGCACGGACACGGTGCGTGCGCGGTTTCCCGCGCAGGTCAAGATCGGCCCGGTCGAGCGCATCCGCGACCTGGTGCATCTGCAATTGCCCGGCGTGTCCGTTCGCGCGATGCCGGTGGCGCCGCGGCAGATTCCCTACAGCGCCGGACACGTGTATTTCGAACTGGATAAGAGCGGCGAATTCTGGAAGCAGCTTGAGCGCACCGGTGCGCTGGCGCTGCATTTGGCCGGCGACTTTCCCGGGTTGACGATGGAATTCTGGGCGTTGCGCGATTGAGCGCGGAGACAGATATGCATGCATCGGACCACACCATGTCCGCCCCGCCCGGAGGCCTGGGCGACAACGCTGCCCCGGCCTCCGGCCGGTTGCGGGCCCACGACTACGTGATCAGCGGGACCAATCCGCTGGTGGCAGCAGCCAACCCGCTGCTGGATCTGATTCCGCAGATCCGCGCGACGGCGACGCATCCGTCGGCGGCCATGCTGCGCGAGCACTTGCTGGACGAGGTTCGTCAGTTCGAGCTGCGCGCGCAGCAGGCGGGAATATCCAACGAAACGATCCTGGGTGCACGCTATTGCCTGTGCACGGCGTTGGACGAAGCCGCGGCGCTCACGCCTTGGGGTGGGAGCGGGGTGTGGTCCGCGCACAGTCTCCTTGTCACGTTCCATAACGAGACGTGGGGTGGCGAGAAATTCTTCCAACTGCTGGCCAAGCTGTCGCAGAACCCCGCGCAGCATCTGGACCTGCTGGAATTGCTTTACTACTGCCTGCTGCTGGGCTTTGAAGGCCGCTATCGGGTGATCGACAACGGCCGTTCGCAGCTGGAGACGCTGCGCCAGCGGCTGCTGCGCATCCTGCGCGGCGCGCGTGGCGAGTACGCGCTGGCGTTGTCGCCGCATTGGCGCGATGAGCCTGCGCAAACGCCCCTGCGCCGCTTGCCGGTGCCCCTGTGGGTATTCGGCGTGCTGGCGGCGGTGCTTGCGCTGGCCCTGTACTGGGGGCTGGGCTGGCGGTTGGGCAACCAGTCTGATGGTGTGTTCGCGTCCATCAGCCGGCTGAAGCCGCCCGCCGTGCAGATCGCGCCGGCCGTGACGAAGCGACCGGCACCCGCGCCGCGGTTGGCGTTATTCCTGGCGCCCGAGATCCGCGACCAACTGGTGAGCGTGCGCGACGAAGTGGACCGCAGCGTGGTGGTGCTGCGAGGCGACGGCGTGTTCGAGTCAGGGGCCAGTTCCGTGCGTGATCAGTATTTGCCCGTGCTGTCGCGTGTGGCGGACGCCCTGCGCGAGACGCAGGGCAGCATCCTGGTACGCGGCTACTCCGACAATACGCCGATGCGCAGCGCGCGCTTTCCGTCCAATTGGCACCTGTCGCAGGCACGCGCGGATGCCGTCAAAGAGATGCTGGAGCAGCGCCTGGGGCAATCTGCTCGGGTGCGGGCAGAAGGACGAGGAGACGCCGATCCGGTGGCGCCCAACGATACCGCCGCGGGCCGTGCGTTGAACCGGCGGGTGGAGATCACGTTGCTGGTACCGCCTGCGCCGCATGAGATGGGCGCACAGGGAGGCCAACAATGATCTACAAGGTGTTCGGATGGTTTTTCAGCCGGCGGGTGTGGAACTTCCTGGGGCTGGTGGCCCTGGCGTTGCTGATCTGGATCGCGGGGCCGCTCGTTGCGATTGGCACCGTGCGGCCGCTGGAAAGCGAGGTGGTGCGCATCGTCGTGATCGTGGCGATATTCGCGATATGGCTGCTGCGATTCTTGTGGCGAAAATGGCGGGAAGGGCGGCTGAACGCGCAGCTGCTGGGCCAACTGCGGCCTCGGCCGCGCGCTGAAAAGGTGGCAGAACAGGCCACCGACAACGACGAGATACGTCAGCTGGAAGCGCGATTCGACGAGGCGGTCGAGCTGCTGCGCAAGACTCGTTTCGATAATCGCGGCAAGCGCCGCCCGCTGGACCGCTTCTCGAAGCAGTATCTGTATCAGCTGCCTTGGTACGTGATCATCGGAGCGCCGGGGGCAGGCAAGACCACGGCGCTGGTGAACTCAGGCTTGAATTTTCCCTTGGCCGAACGCTATGGGAAGGTGGCCTTGCGCGGCGTGGGCGGTACCCGCAACTGCGACTGGTGGTTCACCGACGACGCCGTGCTGCTGGATACGGCAGGACGCTACACCACGCACGAAAGCGATCCCACGGGCGACGAGGAAGAGTGGCGCGGATTTCTCGGTCTGTTGACCAAGTACCGGGGCCGGCAGCCGATCAACGGGGCAATGCTGACCATTAGCATTGAAGACCTGCTGTCGGCGTCCGATGCAGAGCGGGCGCAGCACGCGGCGGTGTTGCGGCGCCGCCTACAGGAATTGCGCGAGCAGCTGGGCATCGCGTTTCCCGTCTATGTGCTGGTGACCAAGACCGATCTGCTGTCCGGCTTCGAGGAGTACTTTGCTTCGTTCAGCCGCGACGAACTGGCGCAAGTCTGGGGCTTTACGTTGCCGTACGCGCAAAGCCAGGAACCCAGCTTCGACTTGTATGAGGCCTTTCACGCCGAGTACGCGCTGTTGCAGCGCCGCCTGGACGATGCGTTGCCGGAAGTGGTGGCAGCCGAGGGAGATCCGGCGCGGCGTGCGCTCGCCTACATGCTGCCGCAGCAATTCGCCGGGCTTCAAGCCATCCTGGGCCATTTCCTGAGCGATGTGTTCGCCACGTCGAAGTTCGAGGCCCGGGTCATTCCGCGTGGCGTGTACTTCACCAGTGGCACGCAGGGCGGCGAGACCTTCGACCAGGTGACGGGGCATCTCAAGCGATACCTGCGTATTGAGGGCGCTTCCGGGCCCGCGCCGAGCATGCCGGGCGAGGGGGAGGGCCGCAGCTACTTCCTGAAGAACCTGTTGCGGGACGTCATCTTCCGCGAAGCGGGCCTGGCAGGCCGCAATCTGCGCTGGGAACGCCGCTACCGGCAACTGCACTGGGCAGGCTACGGACTGGTCACGGCAGTCTTCGTTGCGCTGATATCGGGTTGGGCGCTGAGCTACGGCAACAACTCGGACTATGTGGATGAAGTCGCGCGGCGCGTCCCGGCGGTGGAAAAATTGACGCGCGACATCAAGATCACGCGCACGGGTGACTTGCTGGGCTTGATGCCCTTCTTGGATAGCCTCTGGTACCTGCCGCGTCACGAGGGCTTTGAAATCGACAGGCCGCCGATCGGCTACCGCTTTGGCCTTTATCAAGGCCAGAAGTTGCAGGCGGCAGCGCAAGGCGTCTACGACAATACCCTGGACCAGGTGCTGTTGCCGCAAGTCGCGCGGCGCGTCGAGGCTGCGCTGCGGGATGCTTCCGCCAGTGATCTGGAATATTCCTACGAGGCGTTGCGCGCCTACCTGATGCTGTACGAGGCCGACCGCTACGACGCGGAGTTCATGCATGCATGGCTGTTGTCGGACATGCAGGCTACCTTGCCGGAAGGCTATACGCGGCGCCAGTACGAGCAGTTGTCGCTGCATCTGCGCAACCTGACGCAGGGTCGCGTGCTGGCGTCGCCCTTTCCAAAGGACGATACGCTGGTGGCGCAGGCGCGCGAGAAGCTGGCCCGCTATACGCTGGCCCAGCGCGCCTACAGCCGGCTGCGTCGCACGTTGGCCAACACCGATGCGGCACCCGAGAACACGGTGGTGACGCTGGGCGGTGCGCAGGCCAGCGCCGTGTTCGTGCGCAGGAGCGGCAAGCCGCTTAGCCAGGGCATCCCTGCGCTTTTCAGCTATCGGGGCTATTGGGATGTGTTCAACAAGCGCGTTGCCAGCGTCGCGGAAGTGCTGAGATCGGACGATGCGTGGATCCTGAACATCCCTCCGCCCGGACTGCTGGACCAGGGCGCGCAGCGTCAACTGGTGGCCGGCATCAAGCGCCTTTACATGAATGATTACGTGGCGCAGTGGGACGGCTACCTGAATGATCTGCAATTGGCGCCCAGCAAGTCCTTGCTGCAGAACATCCAGATGGCGCGAACCTTGTCGGCACCGGAATCCCCCTTGGTGCAGTTGGTTCGCGGCGTTGCGCGCGAGACTGCCTTGCTGCGCGACTCGGGCAAGGATGACCGTTCGCTGGCGGATCAGGCGCGCGACCGGGTCAGCAGCACGCGCGAGGCGCTGGAGCAGATGTTCGGACCCACCGGGCCCGGCGCGGCCGCGCGTGCCGACGCTTCGGATGAAAAACTGGAGCGTATCGTGGACGAGTACTTCGAGCCGTATCGCCGCTTGGCGCAGGGTGAAGGCGGGGCTGCGGGCGCCGCGCCGCCCATTGCCGCGACGACGGGTCTCATCAATGAGCTATACACCTACCTGACTGCGGCAGACGCGGCGTTGCGTAGCGGCAGTCCGGCGCCCAGCTCGGATTCGGTGACGAAGCTTCGCGCGGAGGCCGGAAGGCTGCCTGGTCCCTTGCGTGACGTGCTCGATTCGCTGTCCGTGAACGCCTCGGGCGAGGTGTCCGATGTGGCGAGGGCGCGCATGGGCGAGACCGTGTCCGCCACCATCGGCGTGTTCTGCGGCCAGTCGGTGGCGGGCCGTTACCCGTTTTCCAGCCGTTCGACGCGCGACGTGGCGCCCAACGACATGGCCCGCCTGTTTGCGCCCAACGGGCTGATGGATGACTTCTTTCAGAAGAACCTGGCGACGCAGATCGACGTGTCCGGGCAGCGCTGGCGCTTCAAACCCGGCGTCGACGGCCGGTCGGGCTCCAATTCGGCCACGCTGGACGCCTTCCAGCGCGCCGGTGTCATCCGCGATGTGTACTTCATGGCGGGCAATCCCATGCCGTCCTATCGGGTGGCCATCCGCCCCGTGGAGATGGATGAGGGCATCACGCAGTTCGTGATGGACGTGGACGGTCAGCCGGTGCGCTACGCGCATGGTCCGCAGGTGGCTACCACGGTGCAATGGCCGGGCCCCCGAGGCAGCAATCAGGTTCGTATCGAGTTGACGCCGCAGGTAGGCGCGGCGGGCATGACGACCTCGGGGCCATGGGCGCTGAACCGCATGCTGGATCGCGCGCAGTTGCAGCGCGGCGCCTCGCCGGAGATCACCTTGGCCACCTTCGACCTGGGCGGCCGCAAGGTGGTGCTGGAGATTACCGCCAGCAGCGTCAAAAGCCCTTTTCATCTAGCCGAGATGCAGGGTTTCGCCTGCCCAGGCGCGTCGTGACCGGGATATGGACATGGAGTCAGGAGTGGAGTGGGGACAGGTGGGCTGGTACGGCAAGATCCCGGCCGCGGGCGATTTCGTGCACCGGCGCCTGCCGCGTGAACTGATCGCCTGGTGGGACCGTTGGCTGCAATTCGGGCTGGTCGCGCTCAAGCAGGCGCCAGACGCAGCGGCGGAGCGCAGTTTCGCATCCGCGCCCATCTGGAATTTCGCCATTCCGGCGGGGCCCGGGGCGGGCGTGGCGCAACTGGGTTGCATCACGCCCAGCCGCGATCGCGTGGGGCGGGGCTACCCCTTGTGCGTGGTGGCGGCCGTGCCGCCCGCGCAATATCACAGCAGCATCCTGGACGGCGCCAGCGACTACTACCGGCAGGTGGGCGCCAGCATGCTGGTCGCCGTACGCCATGGTTGCGCGCCCGAGCAATTTGACCGCAGCCTGCAACAGGTGCGCATGCCCGCCGCCGCGCCAAGCCCGTCCGCGCCGTCGAAGGGCAACGACATCATGGACATCTTGCGCGCGGGCCTGGAGCAGGACTCGGCGCCGTTGGCCCGCCGTGCATTGGGTGCCTGGCCCGACCTGCCGTTTTGCTTCAACCCGAGTTCGCATACCAGCTATTGGTGGACCAACCAGGCGGACGGCGCCGCGTTGCAAACCTATGTGCATGGCGGCGCGTTGAACGCCACCTTGTTCGCCCGATTGTTCTCGTCGCTGCCTACCTGGCGGCCATGAGCCTTATCGACACCGGAGGACCGCGCATGTCCCCACCTTCCGCAGTGCCGTCGGACCTGGATGCGGCCGGCATCCTTGCCGCCAATGGCAAGCCGCGCCTGGATGATCTCATTCGTTTGCCACCAGGTCTGAAGCGCCAGGAGGAGATCGAACAGATCGTCGCTGGCTTGGCCGCTTCCCTGGCCGCCTTGCATGAGGCCGGCCGGGTCCACGGCGGAATCTGTCCGGCCGCTCTCGCCTATGACCCGTCGGGCGTGGCCTTCCTGGCGACGCCGCCGGTAGCGCCGACGCCTGACGCCGAAGGCGCGTCGCGGCTTGCCGGTTACGCCGCGTTCGAGCAGTACACAGACGATCCCGCCTACCTCTGCGGCCCGTGGACCGACGTTTACGGGCTGGCGGCGCTGGCCTACTTCCTGGCGACGGGCAGCGCGCCGCCAAGCGCGCTGGCGCGACGTGTGCGCGATGATTGCTTGCCTCTGCACGAATGGGGCGCCGGCGATTACGGGAAGCAATTCTGCGACGCGATCGATCGCGGCTTGGCGATGCCGGCACATCCGCGGCCCCGCACGGGGGCGGCGTTCGCTGCGGCGATGGGGGCATCCCTGCCGCCCCGTGACAGCAGCTTGGTAGCGCCATCGTCCGATCCGTCCGACCTGCTTGCCGCGAGTGCCCCCACCGCGCCGGTGGCCGAGATCCCCGCTGGGGATGGTGCAACCGCGTGGTCAATGGCTGACCATTCAGCAGACCTTCCGCTCGGGTCGCCGCCAGAGTCTCCGCTCCGTGGCAGGCGTGTTCTGCCGTTGGTGCTGGTGTTCGCGCTGCTGCTGGCAGGGGGAGGGTATGCCTGGGTCCGATCGATGGCACCGCCCGTCCAGATGGCCGGCACGCCGCAGGCTCCGTCTCCTGCTCCGGCTCCGGATCCCACTCCGGCTCCCGCTTCCGCTTCCGCTTCCGCGCGGAACCAGGAGGCTCCCCAAGCGGCGCAGCCTGTTCCGTCCGATGTTGCGCCTACGCCAGCCCCCGTTGAATCCGCCGCTAGCGGCAGCGCGCCGGAGGCTGCCCCTGACGCCTCGGCGGGAATCACTCCCAATACGCCTGCTCCGCAGGCGTCAGCCCCGGCCGCAGCTGTGCCGCAAGCGCCGTCCCCGGCTGCACCCGTGGCGGTGAGCGTGGCCGTGCGTCCCTGGGGAGAGGTGTTGATCAACGGCCGTTCACGCGGGGTGAGTCCGCCCTTGAGGGAGCTGTCTCTGGCGCCTGGCCGCTACCAGGTCACGGTGCGAAATTCATCGTCGGGAGACCACAGCATGACGCTGACCGTGGCGCCGAACAAGGCTGCCGCCATTACGCACGAGTTCAAATGAAAGGCGTGGAAATCGCGCCCGGCAGCTGCGTGCCGGGCGCCGGGTGCCTGGTCAAGGCAGCATGGACTCGCCCTTGAGCAGATCGTCCAGGGTTTCTCGCTGACGCACCACGTAGTACTTGTCGCCGCTGACCATGACTTCGGCCGGGCGGCCGCGCGTGTTGTAGTTGCTGGCCATGGCCATGCTGTAGGCGCCCGCTGATTCCACCGCCAGCACATCGCCTTGGTGGATGGCAAGCAAGCGCTTCCTGGCCAGCCAGTCGGCGCTTTCGCAGACGGGGCCAACGATGTCGTATTCGGTCATGTCGCCCACGCGCGGACGCAGGGGCTGCACGCCGTGGAAAGCGTCGTACAGGGCCGGGCGCAGCAGGTCGTTCATGGCTGCGTCGACGATGGCGAAGTTGCGGGCTGTGGAGTGCTTCAGGTACTGGACGGTTGTCAGCAGCACGCCGGCATTGCCGACGAGCGAGCGGCCCGGTTCCAGCACCAATTGCAAATGGCCCTGGCCGCGCGCGTTCAGGCGTTCAAACACGCGATCCAGCAAGGCTTGGGGCGAAGGTGGCGTCTCGTCCGTGTAGCGGATGCCCAGGCCGCCACCCAGATCCAGATGCAAGATCGGGATGCCTTCCTGGTCCAGCGTGTCGATCAGATCCAGGAGTTTTTCCAGCGCATCGAAATAGGGACTGATGTCGGTCAGCTGTGAACCGATATGGCAATCCACGCCCACGATGTCCAGGCCCGGCAAGGATTGCGCCGTACGGTAGGCGTCCAGCGCCGATTCGATGGCGATGCCGAACTTGTTTTCTTTCAGGCCGGTGGAGATGTAGGGGTGGGTCTGCGCGTCCACGTCGGGGTTGACCCGTAGCGACACCGGGGCGCGCACGCCCAGGTGTTCGGCCACTTCCGACAGGCGGTGCAATTCGGCCACGGACTCCACGTTGAAGCATTTCACCTTGGCCGCCAGCGCATCGCGTATTTCCCAGGCTTGCTTGCCCACGCCCGAAAACACGATCTTGGACGGGTCGGCGCCCGCCACCAGGGCGCGCTTGAGTTCGCCACCGGAAACGATGTCGAAGCCCGCGCCCAGGCGTGCGAATTCCTTCAGTACCGCCAGGTTGGAATTCGCCTTCATGCCGTAGCAGACCAGTACCGGGCGCCGCCCCACGGCGCTGCGGTAGGTTTCCCAGGCGGCTTTCAGCGCCGCGCGGGAATAGACGTACAGCGGTGTCCCTAGCCCATGCGCCAGATGGTCCAGTGGCACATCCTCGGCGTACAGTACGTTATTGCGGTACTGGAAGTAAGGGTGGCCGGCCAGCTCTGGCTGCACGGGATAGGTGGAAGTCATGGGATCGTCGGCGCGGACGGAATCGGCGAAGTAGGCTGGGCTGGCGTACGCGACGGCGGCTTGCCGTCAGGCGTCGGCATATACAAAGGCCCCTTGTACCCGCAGGCAGCAACCATGCCGGAGGCCAAGAGCGTGGCTACAATGCGAAAAGCCATGCGGCTGAATGCCAATTGGAACACTGAGAACTCCGTAATTCTTGCAGGCTCGATTATGACCGAAACCGAATTTCTTGCGTTGATCGACCAGGTGCTGGACAGCATCGAAAGCCAGGCCGATGACTGGGCGGCTTCGCTCGACGTGGACGTTGAAACCAGCCGCAGCGGCAATGTGCTGACAATGGTGTTCGAGGACAATACCCACGTCGTGGTGAATAGCCAGGCCGCCATGCAGGAACTGTGGGTGGCCGCACGTAGCGGTGGCTTCCACTACCGTTACGACGGCCAGCACTGGAACGATACCCGAGGCGGCCCGCAATTGCCCGACGCTTTGTCGCAGATCTGCTCCGCGGCGGCGGGCGTCCCCGTGACGTTGAAACTGTAAGCCTGTACGCCCAAATAAAAAGGCCGGCCTATCAAGGCCGGCCTTTTTTTATCAGAACGGGATCTTCTGTGACCAGGGCGCGGCGTTCTGCGTGCCGACGCCCGGCGCGACCCGGATCTTGGTTTCTTCGTTGCTGCTGCCCAGGCCGTGCAGGAATTCACCCAGCGTGTCGGCTTCCGCCAATCCCAGCCGGGCCACCGCCTGCCCGGGAGGGAACTCCGAGAAGTAGAACTCGCCGTTCTCCACGATGATGCCGTCGGGGCGGGCGCGCGGCTTTTCTTCCGGCACGCCCTTCAGCACCTCTTGCATATAGTCGACCCAGATCGGCATGGCGACGCCGCCGCCGGTTTCACGCGAGCCCAGCGACTTGGGCTGGTCAAAGCCCAACCACGAGGTCGCCACCAGGTTCGGCGTATAGCCCGAGAACCAGGCGTCGACGGATTCGTTGGTGGTGCCCGTCTTGCCGGCGATGTCGTTGCGCTTGAGCAGGGCTCGGGCGCGTGCCGCCGTGCCGAAGGTGGCCACGCCACGCAGGATGTCGTCCATGATCCAGGCCGTGCGGGGATCGATCGCGCGGGCTGCCGCGTCGCCGGCCACAACAGGCTTGGATTGCATGATGACCTTGCCGTTGCTGTCGGTGACGCGATCGATCAGATAGGGCGTGACGCGATAGCCGCCGTTGGCGAACACCGAGAACGCGCCGGCCAGTTGCAGCGGGGTGACCGAACCTGCGCCAAGCGCCAGCGGCAGGACGGCCGGCTGGCGAGCCTTGTCGAAGCCAAAGCGGGTCAGGTAGTCCTGTGCATACTGCGGGCCGATGGCTTGCAGGATACGGATGGACACCATGTTCTTGGACTTGTACAGGCCCTGGCGCAACGTCAGCATGGGTTCGTACTGGTTGCCGTAGTTCTTGGGGTTCCAGGCCTTGGAACCGGTCTGCGCGGCGGTCAGCTCGAACGGCTGGTCGGAAATCTGCGTGGCCGGCGTCAAGCCGCGTTCCAGCGAGGCGGCGTAGATGAAGGGCTTGATGTTCGAGCCCGGCTGGCGCCATGCCTGGGTCACGCGGTTGAAGTTGCCGCGGTAGAAGTCGAAGCCGCCCACCATGGCGCGGATGGCGCCGTCTTGCGGTGCCAGCGCCACGAAGGCCGCCTGCACCGAGGGCAGGTTGATGATTTCCCAGTTGTCGCCGAACTTGCGGATGTAGACGACGGAGCCGCGCTTGATGCGTTGCTCGGGCTTGGCCTTGTCGTTCAGCGCGCGGGCCACCACGCCCAACACCTTCTTGTCGGTGACGGTGATGATTTCACGCGAACTGCGTGCCAGCTTCACTTCGGTCGGGCTGGCCGACAGCACCAGCGCAGTGAGCAAGTCGCCGCTATCGCTGAATTTGTCGAACACGCCGTCCAGGAATTCATCCAGCGCGGCCGGGTTGTTCTCGGTGCCCGGCGGCAGGTCCAGTTGTTCCTCGGGGCCGGGGTAGGGCGCGCGGCGCGTGTATTCCAGCACGCCTTCACGCACGGCGCGGTAGGCCGCTTCCTGGTCCTTGGACTGCACGGTGGTGTAGATGTTGATGCCGCGCGAATAGACGTTGTCCTGGTACACGTTGTAGAGCAGTTGGCGGGCCAGTTCGGCCACGTATTCGCCATGGATGGAGTAGCCGCCGGCCGGCGTGCCTTCCGCCGACTTCATGACGATCTGCTGCGCCATCGCCTGCTTGTATTCGGGCTCGGTCAGATAGCCCAGCGACTGCATCCGGCCCAGCACGTAGCGTTGACGCAATTCGGCGCGGGGGCGGTTTGAAATCGGGTTGAAGCGCGACGGGGCCTTCGGGATGCCGGCCAGCATGGCGGCTTCGGCCGGGGTCACTTCGGACAGGGGCTTGCCGAAGTAGGTGCGCGACGCTGCGGCAAAGCCGTAGGCGCGGTGGCCCAGGTAGATCTGGTTCATGTAGAGCTCAAGGATCTGGTCCTTGGTGAGCTCGGATTCGATCTTGAAGGTCAGCAGCAGTTCGTAGAACTTGCGCGAATAGGTCTTTTCCGACGACAGGTAGAAGTTGCGCGCCACCTGCATGGTGATCGTGCTGGCGCCCTGCGTCTTCGACATGTTGATCAGGTTGGTCAGGCCCGCCCGCACCACGCCGGTCCAGTCGATCCCGCCGTGCTGATAGAAGCGGTCATCTTCGGCCGCCAACACCGCGGACTTCATGACGTCGGGGATTTCGTTGAAGCGCAGCACGTTGCGGCGTTCTTCGCCGAATTCGCCGATCAGGACGCGATCCGCCGTATAGACGCGCAGCGGCACCCGCGGGCGGTAGTCCGTCATGGCGTTCAGGTCTGGCAGGTTGGGCCAGGCCAGCGCCAACGCCATCCCCGCCAGCAGTACGCCGCACAGGAACAGGCCGGCACAGAAGATGCCGGCTTTCACGAAGAATCGCAGTATCGGGGAGCCGCTCTTGGAGGGCTTGTCTTTCTTGGAGGAATTCTGGGGCTTGCTCATCGCGGCGATTTTACGGGTATCTCCGGTCCCGGCTCAGCGGGGGGGATCGGTTTCTGTAACAAGATAGTTCAATGTGGCGTGCGGGCAACTGGCGGCAGATGTGATAATGCCGTCATGAACTTTTCCGCCCACTCATGTCCGGAGGCTGATCCGGACCCAGCGCCCTCCGACGAGGCGTCTGAAAATCTGCCTTGCACCCTGGAGTGCATAGGCAAGACCGTGTCGTTGCCGCACGACCTGCCCGTCTTCCTGGTCGGGATGATGGGGGCGGGCAAGACGACCATAGGCCGAAGCCTGGCGCGTGCGCTGGGGCGCGAGTTTATGGATCTGGATCATGAGCTCGAGGCGCGTTGCGGCGTGCGGGTGCCGGTAATCTTTGAAATCGAGGGCGAAACCGGTTTTCGTCGCCGAGAGTCTGCCGCTTTGGAAGAGTGTACCCAACGGCGCAACATTATTCTTGCCACCGGCGGGGGCGCGATTCTGGCGGCCGAGAACCGCCAGCGGCTGCATGAGCGCGGAATCGTCGTCTATTTGAGGGCTAGCGTGGACGAATTGTTCCGCAGAACCTGCCGCGACCGCAATCGTCCCTTGCTGGCCACTGCCGACCCTCGCGGCACCCTGCGGGACTTGATGACCCTGCGGGAACCTCTCTACAAGGAAGTCGCCGATCTGGTGGTGGAAACCGGGTCGATGCCCATCCACACGCTGGTCAAGGCGCTGCTGCCGCAATTACAAGCCTTTGAGAAGCACATATGAACGTTGTTGACGTCGACACCCCGGGCGGAAGCTACCCGATCCACATCGGCCCCGGCCGCATCGATGCCCTGGACCAATGCATCCCCGCCGACGCCACCGCGATCGCGGTCGTCACCAATCCCACGGTGGCTGCGCTGTACGGCGAGCGCGCCGAGGCCGCGTTGGCCCGCACTGGCAAGCGTGTGCTGCGGATTGAACTGCCCGACGGCGAGGCCTACAAGGACTGGCAGTCGCTGAACCTGATTTTTGACGCCTTGCTGACCCATCGCCTGGACCGCCGCTGCGTGTTGGTGGCGCTGGGCGGTGGCGTCATCGGCGACATGACGGGATTTGCCGCCGCCGTCTATATGCGGGGCGTGCGTTTCCTACAGGTGCCCACGACCCTGCTGGCGCAGGTGGATTCGTCGGTGGGCGGCAAGACGGCCGTCAACCATCCGCTGGGCAAGAACATGATCGGCGCCTTCTACCAGCCGGTGGCGGTGGAAATCGACACGGATGTGTTGAACACCCTGCCAGCGCGCGAGGTGTCCGCCGGCCTGGCGGAGGTCATCAAGTACGGCCTGATCCTGGATCCGGCCTTCTGGACCTGGTGCGAAGACAACGTGCAGCAGTTGCGCGCGCTGGACCCGCAAGCCGTCGCCTATGCCATCCGCCGCTCTTGTGAATTGAAGGCGCAGGTGGTGGGCAAGGACGAACGCGAGTCCGGCCTGCGTGCAATCCTGAATCTGGGCCATACCTTTGGCCACGCCATCGAGTCCGGGCTGGGCTACGGTGCCTGGTTGCATGGCGAGGCCGTGGGCTGTGGCATGGTGCAGGCGGCTGAACTGTCCGCCGACGTGGCGGGTTTTGACCGCGCCGACGTCGAGCGCGTGCGCGCGCTGGTGGCGGCCATCGGCTGCCCGGTGGTGGCGCCTGACCTGGGCGCGGATCGCTGGCTGGACCTGATGCAGGTGGACAAGAAGACCGAGGGCGGTTCGATCCGCTACGTGCTCATGCCCCGCCTTGGCGAAGCCTTCATGAAGGCCGCCCCAGACGACGCGGTGCGCGCCGTCCTGGCCCGCACCACTCAATAAACGCGACCGGAGACGGTGTTGCAGATGAAAGAACTGGCTTCCTACGCATCCGACCCGTCTCAATCGCGCGGCCGGGCCTATGCCGAGCCGTCGCCGGAAAATCGGACGGAGTTTCAGCGCGATCGTGATCGCATCGTGCATTCAAGCGCCTTTCGGCGCCTGGAATACAAGACCCAGGTTTTCGTTAATCATGAAGGCGACCTGTTCCGCACGCGCTTGACCCATAGCCTGGAAGTGGCGCAGATCGCACGCACATTGGCTCGCAGCCTGGGGCTATCCGAAGACCTGACCGAAGCCATTTCACTGGCGCATGACCTCGGCCACACGCCGTTCGGCCATGCCGGCCAAGACGAACTGAACGCCTGCATGCGTGAATTGGCGCCGGAGGCCGGTGGCTTTGAGCACAATTTGCAAAGCCTGCGCGTGGTCGACGAGCTTGAGGAACGCTACGCGGACTTCAATGGATTGAACCTTTGCTTTGAAACGCGGGAAGGCATCCTGAAGCACTGCTCGGCCGCGCATGCGCGCCAGCTGGGTGATGTGGGTGAACGCTTCTTGAACCGCACACAGCCGTCGCTGGAGGCACAGTTGGCCAATCTGGCGGACGAAGTGGCCTACAACAACCACGATATCGACGACGGTCTGCGCTCGGGATTGATCACGCTGGAGCAACTGCAAGAGGTCTCGATCTTCGAACGTCATCATGGCCAGGTGCTGGACCGCTATCCCGGCCTGGCCGCGCGCCGCGCCGTGGCGGAGACCATTCGCCGCATGATCAACACGCTGATTGTCGACCTGACGCAGACCTCACTGGCGCGTATTCGCGATGCGGCGCCGGCAAGCGTTGACGACGTACGCCGGGCGCCGCCGCTGGCGGGCTTTTCGGACGACATCCGCCGCGAAGCCGATGCACTGAAGAAGTTCCTGTTCGATAACCTGTACCGGCACTACCACGTGTTGCGCATGACGACCAAGGCGCGTCGCATCGTGCGCGAGCTGTTCGCGGCCTTCCTGGAAGATCCGCGCCTGCTGCCGCCGGATTACCGGCGCCCCGGGTCCAATGACCAGGCCCGCGCGATCGCCGATTACATCGCCGGCATGACCGACCGCTACGCCATCCGCGAACACAAACGCCTGTTCGAGATGGCGTAGCCGCTGACGCCATGCGCTTGCGCGCTGGCGACGTTTTCAGCGGTGCTTGCGGTAGGGCTCGTCTTCGGGAACGAAGGTGGCTTCGGCGCGCGCCTCGCGCATCCACGCCTGCATGGCAGGCAGCGCCAGCACCGCGTCCATGTAGTCGCGCACCGGGCCGGCTGCGGTGATGCCGTAGGTGGTGAAGCGCGATACCACTGGCGCGAAGAAGGCGTCCGCGATCGAAAAAGCGCCAAACAAGAATGGGCCGCCCTGGCCAAATTCGGCGCGCGTGTCCTGCCAGATGGCGTGCAGCCGCGAAATGTCTTGCTGTGCCGCTTCAGGCAGGCTGATGCCGGGCAGGTGCGCTTCCACGTTCATCGGCATGGCCTGGCGTAGCGCGCCGAAGCCGCTATGCATCTGCGCGGCAAGTGAACGCGCGCGGGCGCGAGCCTTCGCGTCTTTTGGCCACAACCGGGCTTCGGGATGCTGCTCGGCCACATACTCACAGATGGCCAGTGAATCCCAGACCGCGAAATCGCCATCCAGCAGAACAGGCACCAGGCCGGCGGGCGACACCGCACCCACCTGGCGCGTGAACGCCTCTGTGAAGAATCCGAGTTTCTGCTCGGTGAAGGGAATGTCCGCGGCACGCAAGGCGAGCCACGGACGCAGGGACCACGAGGAATAATTCTTGTTGGCGATGATCAGGGTGTACATGCCGAAATTCCTTACACAGAGGTTGCCCGCGTTAACGTGCTGGTTCACCTTGCGGCGTTGCGACGCAGCAGCTTGCCCAGATATTGCCCGGTATGGCTGGCTTGGGCCGCCGCGACATCTTCCGGCGTGCCTTGCGCCACCACATAGCCACCGCCATCGCCGCCTTCCGGGCCCATGTCGATCAGCCAGTCGGCTGTCTTGATGACGTCCAGATTGTGTTCGATGATGAGCACGGTGTTGCCGCTGTCGACTAATTGGTTCAGAACCTGCAACAGCAGTTCGATGTCGCGGAAATGCAGGCCGGTGGTGGGCTCATCCAGGATGTAGAGCGTGCGGCCGGTGCTGCGGCGCGACAGTTCCTGGGACAGCTTCACGCGCTGCGCTTCGCCACCCGACAGGGTCGTCGCGCTTTGGCCCAGGCGAATATAGGACAGGCCAACATCGATCAAGGTGTGCAGCTTGCGGGAAATCGCGGGCACGGACTCGAAATACTCCAGCGCCTGTTCCACCGTCAGGTCCAGCACTTCGCTGATGTTGCGGCCGCGATAGCGGATTTCCAGGGTTTCGCGGTTGTAGCGCTTGCCGTGACAGACGTCGCAGGGGACGTACATGTCAGGCAGGAAGTGCATTTCGACCTTGACCACGCCATCGCCTTGGCAGGCCTCGCAGCGGCCGCCCTTGACGTTGAAGCTGAAACGGCCGGGGTCGTAGCCGCGCGTGCGCGCTTCAGGCACCCCGGCGAACAGTTCGCGGATGGGCGTGAACAGGCCCGTGTAGGTGGCAGGGTTGCTGCGCGGCGTGCGACCGATGGGGCTCTGGTCCACGCTGATGATCTTGTCGAAGTTCTCCAGCCCCTGCATCGATACGTAGGGGGCGGGCTCGCTTTGCGCATGGTGCAGCTGGCGCGACACCGCGACCGCCAGCGTGTCGTTGATGAGCGTCGACTTGCCGGATCCCGACACGCCCGTCACGCACACCAGCCGGCCCGCCGGAATACGCAGTTCCACGTCCTTCAGGTTGTTGCCGCTGGCGCCGGTCAACGTCAACCAGGGCAGTTCGTCGTTGACCGGACGGCGTGGGGGAATCGCGATTTCGCGTGCGCCGCTCAGGTACTGGCCCGTCAGCGAATTCGGGTCGCGCTGCACGGTGTCGGGATCGCCCTGGGACACGACTTCGCCGCCATGCTCGCCCGCGCCCGGGCCCATGTCCACGACCCAATCGGCCATGCGGATCATGTCTTCATCGTGTTCGACGACGATGACGCTGTTGCCGAGGTCACGCAGGTGCTGCAAGGTGCCGATCAGGCGGTCGTTGTCGCGCTGGTGCAGGCCGATGGAGGGCTCGTCCAGCACGTACATCACGCCGGTCAGGCCCGAGCCGATCTGGCTGGCCAGCCGGATGCGCTGCGCCTCGCCGCCCGAGATCGTGTCGGCGCTGCGGTCCAGCGACAAATAATTCAACCCGACGTTGTTCAGGAAGCTGAGCCGGGCTTCGATCTCGCGCACGATGCGCTGCGCGATCTCTTGCTTGGCGCCTGTCAGGTTCAGGTCGCGGAACCAGGCCAGGCAGCTGGACAGCGGCATGGCCTCGACTTCGTAGATGGCCTGACCATGGCGTTCGCCGCCGCGCGGATCATGGCCGATCAGCACATTGCGCGCTTCGGGGCGCAGGCGCGAACCGGCGCAGTCAGGGCAGGTCTTGATATTGCGGTACTTGCCCAATTCTTCGCGCACCGTGGCCGAATCCGTCTCGCGCCAGCGGCGCTCCAGATTCGGGATGACGCCTTCAAACGTATGGCGCTTGACGGTGCTGCGGCCCTTCTCGTTCAAGTAAAGGAACGAGATCTCTTCTTCCCCCGAGCCGTTCAACACCTTGTCGCGCAGCGCTTCGGGCAGGTCTTCAAAGGGCGCTTCGATGTCGAACTCGTAATGGGCCGCCAGGCTGGTCAAGAGCGAATGAGTGAACGCATTGCGGCGGTCCCAGCCACGGATCGCGCCGGCAGCCAGACTGAGTTCGGGGAAGGCGACGACCCGTTTGGGGTCGAAGAAGCCCACCTGACCGATGCCGTCGCAACTGGGGCACGCGCCCATCGGATTGTTGAAGCTGAACAGGCGCGGTTCCAGTTCGGGCAGGCTGTGGCTGCACACCGGGCAGGCATAGCGGCTGGAGAAGACCTGCTCGCGTTCGCTGTCCATGTCCAGCGCCAGCGCGCGGCCGTCGGCCAGTTGCAGGGCGGTTTCAAAGCTCTCCGCCAGGCGTTGTTTGCTTTCAGGCTTGATGCGCAGCCGGTCGATGACGACGTCGATGTCGTGCTTCTCGGTTTTCTTCAACGGCGTCATGCCGTCGATTTCCACCAATTGGCCGTCGATGCGCAGCCGCACATAGCCCTGTGCTTGCAGGCTGGCGCATTCATCCTCGAAGCTGCCCTTCTTGCCACGGGCGATCGGCGCCAGCACGGCCAGGCGCGTTTCCGGCGTCCAGCCCAGCACTGCATCGACCATCTGGCTGACGCTTTGTGCTTGCAGCGGCAGGCCATGGTCCGGGCAATAGGGGGTGCCGACCCGCGCATACAGCAGGCGCAGGTAGTCGTGGATCTCGGTGATGGTGCCGACCGTGGAACGCGGGTTGTGCCCGGCGGCTTTCTGTTCGATCGAAATGGCCGGAGACAGGCCTTCGATCAAGTCCACGTCCGGCTTGTCCATCAGCTGGAGAAATTGGCGGGCATACGCGGACAGGCTTTCCACGTAACGTCGCTGGCCCTCCGCGTACAGCGTGTCGAATGCCAGCGAAGACTTGCCCGAGCCGGACAAGCCGGTGACGACCACCAGTTTGTGGCGCGGCAGGTCCAGCGAGACGTTCTTTAGGTTGTGGGTGCGGGCACCCCGAATGCGTATCGCGTCCATCGGGCTCTTTTAAGCGGTTGCAAAGGCCAACTTGGTACTATAGCGCGCCGAGTCCCCCCGTGTTCAGGGTAGTCCGTCAAGTTGGACTGAACCGAGCCCGGCGCCGCACCGCTAGATCAGACCGTGAGCGTGTGACATTCACGCGCGACCGCCCTTGTCATTGTTGAAATTTCCGCATGCCGGCAGATACCAAACTGAAATTGACCCCCTCGGAGCGCCGCGCCAGCGTCGCGCTAGCCGGCCTGTTTGCCGCCCGGATGCTGGGGTTGTTCCTGTTGTTGCCGGTATTTGCCGTGGCGGCCGCCGGCCTGCCGGGGGGCAATGACCCTGTGCGCGTCGGCCTGGCCCTGGGGATGTATGGCCTGACCCAGGCTTTCATGCAGATTCCCTTCGGGTTGGCGTCCGACCGCTGGGGCCGTCGCCCTGTCGTGCTGTTCGGCCTGCTGCTGTTTATTGTGGGCAGCGTCGTCTGTGCGCAGGCGACGGACGTCTACTGGATCACCATCGGGCGTGCCATCCAGGGGGCGGGTGCCATATCCGCTGCCGTCACCGCCTGGTTGGCCGACGCCACCCGCGACGAGGTACGCACGCGCGCCATGGCCATGGTGGGCGGGTCGATCGGCCTGTCCTTTGCCGTGTCGCTGGTCCTGTCGCCCGTGCTGGTGGGGTGGTGGGGCCTGTCGGGCCTGTTCTGGACCATTGCCTGCCTGGGCGTCATCTGCCTGGGCGTGGCCCGTTTTGTCGTGCCGGTGGTGCCGCGCACGCAGGCCCGGACCATGCAAGCAGCCAAACCGCGCGAAGTCCTGACGCACCGTGATCTGCTACGCCTGAATTTCGGCGTATTCGTGCTGCATCTGATCCAGGTGTCACTATTTGTCGTCGTGCCGGCCTTGCTGGCCAAGGTGGGCGGCCTGGACGCACGCGAGCTCTGGAAGGTCTACCTGCCTGTCATCCTCGTGTCGTTCGTGCTGATGGTGCCGGTCGTGTTCGTTGCCGAAAAGCGCCGCGCCCATCGCGGCGCCCTGCGCGCCGCCGTGGCGGGGCTGGTGGTGGTGTGTGCCTTGCTGCCCGCGGCCAGCCACGGTTTCTATACGCTTGCCGTAGCGCTGACGGGCTTTTTCGTGGCCTTCAATGTGCTCGAAGCCTTGCAGCCTTCGTTGGTGTCGCGCGTGGCCCCGCAGGCCTACAAGGGTTTGGCCCTGGGCTTCTACAACACGGCTCAGGCGGCAGGCCTTTTTGCCGGCGGCGCATTGGGCGGGTGGTTGGCGTCGCACTCAGGGGCCAGCGCGGTCTTCGTCGCCGCCGCCATCCTGTCGGCAATCTGGCTGGCGGTGACCTGGGCGCTCCGGCCCCTGGCTTGATTGCGCAGGGGATATGTCCCCGTCTGTCGCTGAAAGTCGCTGATCGTGCGGCGAACGGCGGTCAATAGCCTTGAAATCTATTTTCTTGCCGGACGGTTTTGTCACCAATCCCGTTTGGCGCGTCAGGCGCTTTTCGTCGATAATACGCACCAACACGGACTTCATCGGCATCGCCGGCCATCATCACGATGACCGGCGTATTTCATGAAGCCGGTCTTCAACATCGCTTTTTATGTTGTTGCCGGCGCGCTCGCGGCAACGCACAGGCGCAGACTGTCAACAACAGAGGGACAACGGCATGGCATCGGTTAACAAAGTCATTCTCGTGGGCAATCTGGGGCGCGACCCGGAAGTCCGCTACAGCCCGGAAGGGGCTGCAATCTGCAATATGTCGATTGCCACCACCTCGTCCTGGAAGGACAAGGCCAGCGGCGAAAAGCGCGAAGAAACGGAATGGCACCGCGTCGTCATGTACAACCGCCTGGCTGAAATCGCCGGCGAGTACCTGAAGAAGGGTCGTTCGGTCTACATCGAAGGCCGCCTGAAGACGCGCAAGTGGCAAGACAAGGACACCGGTGCCGACCGCTACAGCACCGAAGTCGTGGCTGACCAGATGCAAATGCTGGGTGGCCGCGAAGACGGCGGTGGCGGTGGCGCCAGCTTTGGCGGCGGCGGTGGTTACGACGACGCACCGTCGCGTCCGCAACAGCAGCGCGCTCCGGCCCAACGCCCGGCGCCCCAGCAGCGCCCGGCACCCGCAGCGGCTCCGGCCAGCAGCGGCGCCAACCTGGCCGACATGGACGACGATATTCCGTTCTAAAGTCGCGTTCAGGCAGCGGTTTGCTGCTTCAAGAAGAAGCCCTCGCCATTGCGGGGGCTTTTTCGTTTTGCGATGAGGTGCTTGATCGCCATGTCTCCACGCATTACGGCTTCTGAAAGCGCTCGGCTAGAAAATCAATGAACGCGCGTGCCCTGGCGGTCTGATGTCGGCGCTGGGGGTAGTAAACAAACAGATCCGCCGACGGCAGCAGGCATTCCGGCAGCACGACGCGCAGCCGGCCGCTTTCCAGATACTTGGCCAGATCCCATTCCGAGCGGATCAGAATCCCATGGCCGTCCAATGCCCAGCCCAGCACGATGTCGCCGTCATTGCTGGATAGGGCGCCTTGCACCTTCACGGTTTCAGTCTGCTTGTCGCGAGTGAATCGCCAGACGCCGTGGGCCTCGTCGTTCTGCGTATGGATGATGCAGCGGTGTTGTGCCAGATCGGCCAGGGTGGCTGGCGTGCCGGCGCATTCAAGGTAGCGGGGGGACGCGCACAGCAAGCGGCGGTTGGTCATGATGCGCCGCGCACTGAGGCGGTTGTCGGGCAATTCGCCAAACCGGATCGCCAGGTCGAAGCCACTCTCGACGAGATCCACGGGCCGATCGGTGACTTCCAAGCGGACGTCGACGGCGGGGTATTGCTTGGCGAAGTCGGATACCAAGGGTGCGATGACCGTGCGGCCGAAGCCCAGCGTGGCGTTCACGCGCAGCAGCCCGCGGGGCATGACCCCGTTGCTGGAGACGGCATCTTCCATGTCGCGCAGGTCCGCCAGGATCTTCACGGCATGGGACAGATAGGTCTCGCCTTCATTGGTCAGGCTGATGCTGCGTGTCGTGCGGTTCACCAGCCGCACGCCCAGGCGGCGTTCCATCAGCGCCAGTCGTTTGGTGGCGGCGGGTGGTGTCAGGTCCAGCTCGCGAGCCGCGGCCGACAGACTGCCCAGGCGGGCTACCAGGACAAAGAACGCAAGGTCTGGGGCAATGTGGCTTTTCACTGAAAGTGAATAATCAAATGAATGGAAGTGAATCTTAGTGCTGACTCGGACCACTACGCTAGCGGTTCCTAAGCCCCTAGCGTCGCCGCAGTCGGCGCATTCGGAGACACGCCATGAGAATCGTCGAGATCCGCGAACAGACCCTCCCCATCAGTTCGCCCATCCGCAACGCCTATATCGATTTCAGCAAAATGACGCTGAGTCTTGTCGCCGTGATCACCGATGTGATCCGAGATGGCAAGCCGGTCGTCGGCTATGGCTTCAATTCCAACGGCCGATACGGCCAGGGCAAGCTGATGCGAGAACGCTTCATTCCGCGCGTCATGGAGGCGGATCCCGATTCACTGTTGGACGCGACGGGCAAGAACCTGGACCCGCACAGGATCTGGGACACCTTGTTCACGAACGAGAAGCCGGGCGGCCATGGCGAGCGGTCGGTCGCCATTGGCACGATCGACATGGCGGTCTGGGATGCCGTGGCCAAGATTGAGGGCAAGCCGTTGTTTCAGCTGCTGGCGGATCGCTACGGCAATGGGCGCCCGGATCGCCGCGTGTTCGTCTATGCCGCTGGCGGCTACTACTACCCCGGCCAGGACCACGGCAAGTTGAAGGACGAAATGCGCAGCTACATCGACCGGGGCTATACGGTTGTGAAGAAGAAGATCGGCGGTGCGTCGTTGGACGAGGACCTGCGCCGTATCGACTCCATCCTGAGCGTGTTGCAGGACGGCCAGAAGTTGGCGGTGGACGCGAATGGCCGCTTCGATCTGGACACTGCCATTGCATACGCCAAGGCCTTGTCACAATACGACCTGTTCTGGTACGAGGAGCCGGGCGATCCGCTGGACTTCGAGCTGCAAGCGACCCTGCGCAACTACTACGACCGGCCAATGGCAACGGGCGAAAACCTGTTTTCAATGCAGGATGCCCGCAACCTGATCCGCTATGGGGGCATGCGCCCCGACCGTGATTGGCTGCAATTCGATTGCGCGTTGAGCTATGGCTTGGTGGAGTATCTACGCACGCTGGAGATGCTGAAGCAGCACGGCTGGTCGGCCAGCCGATGCATTCCGCATGGCGGCCACCAGATGTCGTTGAACATCGCGGCCGGACTGGGGCTGGGCGGCAACGAGAGCTATCCGGATCTGTTCCAACCATTTGGCGGCTTTCCCGATGGGGTGAAAGTCGATAACGGGTATCTCACCATGCCCGATCTGCCGGGTATCGGGTTTGAAGGGAAGGCGGATCTGTCTGCGGTGATGCGGGAGCTGTCGGCGTGAGCCGGTAAGAATTCCCGGCCCGTGCCTGGTCAATGGTTCGCCGCTGGCGGGGTCAGTTGCGGGGAGGCGTGGCCGTTACCGCTTGCTGGCCGATGATGGCGTTGGTCACGTTGATCGCCTGCGCCTCGGAATTCATGGTCAGATTCAGTATGCCGTCGTTGATGGGGGCCGTGATCCGGGGCATCCCGACAAGCTGCCCATTGATCGTGAAAAGCAGCGACTTGCCGGGGTTCTGGCGTGTCACCTGCGCAAGCTTCTGCGCCCCTCCCTGGTTGAATTGCAATCGTACGAATGGCTGGCCTTCCTTGGTTTTCATGGGGGTCACGGAGGTCAGGTCATCGCGGATCAAGATCGGCGCGGGCTGATAGTGCAATGTTTGATTCTCTACCCGCAACGCGGTCAAGTTCTTGCCGGCTTGAGCCTGCGCAAGCCGGAATTCCACGACGGGAGTATTCGCCTTCGCCTGTTGCTGGCTGGGGGCGGCCTGCTGTGCGGCGGTCTGAGAGGTTGCGGGAGGTTGCTGGCTGGCGGCCGCCGAGGATCCGGTTTGCTGACGCGGCATCTGTTGGCAGGCGGCCAGCAGGAACAGGGGGGCGAAGCAGGTCAGAAGTCTGAGGTTGCGAGTCATGTTTCGGGTGCGTATCGGTTGGGTGTGATGAATCAGGCGCATGGAGCGGGCATCAGGAGGAGGGGGCAAGCAATTCGGCGCAGGTCTGCGGCTTCCAGTGGAAGCTGCTTGCCGTCATGGCGGTGTTGAACAGCACTTTGAATTGGCATGGCGTCACGCCGCCGGAGCCGGTGAGCCAGAACAGGTAATCCCATTCGCGCACGCCCAGCAGGCCTTCGCTGAAATGTGGGGGTCCCAGCAACTGGGATACCTGCGTCTTGCTCATCCCCTCGCGCACCGCGCGCAGGTTCTCCAGGTTTGGCCACGATCCCTCACTGCGAGACGCGCCGCTCACATCAGGGAACCTGGGCGTGTCGGTTGTGCCGTCAGCGCTGACGCGGCTGAGGTTGCCGCAACCTCCCAAGGCGGCGGCGACGAGACCGCCGGCCAAGGCCGCCACAAGGGCGCGGGGGATACGTCCGGCCTGCCCACTTCTTTTCATCATCGTCATGGTTCGGTTTCCTACCACTGATAACCCACACCCACGGCCGCGCCCAAGTCGCCGCGTGAAGTACTGTTCGCGAGGCCTTTCACCACCCATCTGCCGTTATCGGAAACGGTGGACAAACCCATTGCGAAGCCACTTTCGCCGCGCCAGGTGGCACCGCCCATGCTGAACATGCTCTTGCCGGGCAGATAGGCCTGGGGCAGGCCGGACATCGCCATGGCGCCTGCAATGCCTGCGCTTAGCCGGCTGTCCAGGCGCTGCAAGTCCCGGCGTACGCCGGCCACTTGAGTGGACAGACCGCTCTCGACTTCGCGCAGCTGATTGATATTGGCCGCGTCGGTGCCGGCCGTTCCGGGGGCGACGTTGATGATCTGGCGTTCGGAGCCTACGGCGCCTACCGACACGCTGTTGTCGCGCGCTGCTTCCGAGCCGGCGCCAAGCGCAACGGCATTGCTGCCTGATGCGTTGCTGCCCTGTCCGATTGCCGTTGCGCCAGCCCCCGTGGCTTGCGCGCCATTGCCCACGGCTGTGCTGTCCTTGCCCGATGCCACGGCGCCTGCTCCGCCAGCGACCGCATTCTTGCCACTGGCCGTGGGGGCAGGGGGTGGTGTTCCGTCCTGACTGACTTGGAACATGCCATCCGCGCCGTTCTTGATGTTGGCGACATCGCCTTCCACGACCGTTACGCGGTTGTCGATCTTGTTGATCTTGTCGCCGACCTCGACAACGGAACCCGCGACCTCGGTGATGCGCTTGTCGGTATAGTCATTGGCTTCCTTCACGGCCCCTTCAAGCTGGCGGACATTCACCGCATCGGTCGCATTGCGGCCATCGGCGACGTTGCTGACGGTGCGTTCCGCGCCTGGCGCTCCGACCGACACGGTACCGGCGGTGTCGTTCTGTGCGCCGGAATACTTGCCGGTGTAGCTTTCGGAGCCGCGATCCGCGATGGACCCTGCGCCAAGCGCCACGTCTCCGTCCTTGTTGGCCGCCGCACCGTTACCCATTGCCACCGAGTTGGCGCCGGAGGCGATCGCATTGGGGCCGGCCGCAACGGAGCCCAAGCCATTGGCCTGGGAGTCCGGCATTGCGGCCGAGGCGCCGCCGTTGGCATGGAAGTATTTGACGCCAGCGCCGCCGTTGGCAATGCTATTGACTGTCGCGCCCAGCGAATCGATGGCTTGGTGCGTCGCGTAGAGTTGCGAACCGTTCACGGCGTCCGTGCTGTCGATGGCGATGCGTCCCGCCGCGACATTCTGGATCTGACGAGGCGCCGCGGCACTGCCGACGCTCAGGACATCTCCGGCCGCCGGGTCGCCGCCAGCGTAGGCATACTCCACGCCGTTGATCGTGGCGCCGCGCGTGGCGCTTGCAGCCGTTACGCTGGAACCATTGCCCAGCACCACCGCGCCGCTCAGGCTGCTGTCCAGGATCGAGACGCCGCTGCCCAGCACGAAGGCGTTGGCGGCAACGACGTTGTTGTTGTTGCCCAGCGAGAACGCGCCCGCGCCGCTGATATTGTTGCCCGCGCCGAAGCTTGCCGCCCGTTGGCCGGAGACCTGTGATCCGCTGCCCAGCGAGATCGCTCCCGTGCCCGTGGCTTCGGCGGCATTGCCCAGCGCGATGGCTTCTTCAGCATTGGCCAAGGCACGGGGGCCGATCGCCACACTTTCGGCACCCAGTGCGCGGCTGTCCGCCGCCAGCGAATTGGCATGGAAATACTTGATGCCGGTATCCGTATCGACCAAGTCCTGGAACTTGCTGTCCACGGCCTTCAACTGGCTGACATTGACCGCGTCGGTGTCGATGGCGCCCGCAGCGACGTTCGTGATGCGGCGTTCCGCGCCGGCCGAGCCGATGCTGACCTCGCCAACGGGCGACAGGCCGGCGACCGTGCCCGTGCCGGGGTTATAGGCGGCGGACCCGAGCGACGCACCATCGGCAACCGCATTGGCGCCCAACGCCACGCTGCCGGCGTGGCTGGCCTGCGCTTCACGGCCGATCGCCAAGGCGCTATCGGCGGTGGCGGTGGCGTTGTAGCCGACAGCCGTGCTGCCTTGACCTTGCGCCGAGGCATCGCTTTGCGCAAGGCCGGCCTCGTTCGTGCGCACGTAGCGGATGCCCATGCCGTTGGCGTCGGTGTTGGCCTGGCTGGTGTCGCCGGCGATGTAGGTGATGGTGTCGCCGATCTGATTGATATTGGTGGCGTTTTCGGCCACCTGCTGGTTGGTCTCATACAACTGCGAGCCATTGACCGCATCCGTGCTGGTGGCCGAGACATCGCCGGCCGCAACGTTGCCCAGCCGGGCCGGATCGCCGCCGGGATTCAGCGTCACGCTTTCATAGTTGACTGTGCCGTCCGGGTTCGTGTCGTATTTCACTACTCCGGCGGCCAGTTCGCTGACATTCGAGACCACGGCCTTGAGCTGACTGACGTTGACCGCGTCGGTATCCACCGTACCCGCGGCAACGCCATTGATTTGCCTGTATTCGCCCGCGGCGACATCGCCGATGGACACTGCCGCCAGTTTGCTGCGCGTGGCGTCGATGCCGGCCGAATCGGCTCCCGGAGGGACGTAACCGGCGACACCCGCCGCCGTATTCGCGATCGACCCGGCCCCCAGCGCCACGCCGCCACCAACGGACACGCTGCTGCTCGTCCCAATGGCGACGCCTTGTTCGGCGTTGGCCAATGCCTGCGTTCCGATGGCGATGCCGTCCGCCATCACCGTACGCGCCTGCTGTCCCAGGGCGATGCCCCCTGGCGCATTCTGCTCGACGACGGCGCGGTCTCCGATTCCCACGCCGCTATCGCTGTTGACCACCGTCTGCGGGCCGATGGCGATCGATTCCGCGCCTGCCGCGAGCGAATCCGGTTCGGTCGAATTGGCGTGAAAATATCGGGTTCCCGTCACCGTCACGGATTCGATAGCGCCGGTCAATTGACGCACGGTTGCGGCATCGTGCTCTTCGGTGCCGTCGGCCACGTTGGTGATCTGGCGGTACGTGCTGTTACTGCCTACGGACACCGCGCCTTGCAAGGTACGGTCTGTCGTGTTGAAGGGCACCAATGCGCCGCCGCTGCCGGCCGCGATACTGCCGCTGGCGGGTGCCAGCGCTCGGCCGGATACGGAACCCGAACCCAATGCCACACTTCCCGATTCGGTTGCTTGCGCACCCCGGCCGATCGCCAATGCACTGTCGGCAGTGGCGGTAGCGTTGTAGCCGACAGCCGTGCTGCCCTGGCCTTGGGCCGACGCATCGCTTTGTGCAAGGCCAGCCTCGTTCGTGCGCACATACCGGATGCCCATGCCGTTGGCGTCGGTGTTGGCCTGGCTGGTGTCGCCCGCGATGTTGGTGATGGTGTCACCCATCTGCGTCACGTTCTGGTTGGTCTCGTACAACTGCGAGCCATTGACCGCATCCGTGCTGTTGGCCGACACGTCGCCTTGGGCGACGTTCGTGATCCTGGTGCCGCCGGTTGCGCCGCCGTCGGTGGACGCCGGGCCAGCCAACGTGATCGAGTCCTTGGGGTCCCCCGGGTTGCCGTCGTACTGCACGGCGCGATCACCCAGGTTACCGACGTCGGTTGCAAGCGATTTAAGCTGGCTGACGTTGACGGCGTCGGTGTCGGTGGCGCCTGCGGCCACGTTGGTGATGCGGCGTTCCTCGCCGGCCGAGCCGATGCTGACCTCGCCAACGGGCGACAGGCCGGCGACCGTGCCCGTGCCGGGGTTGTAGGCGGCGGACCCAAGCGTCGCACCATCGGCAACCGCATTGGCGCCCAACGCCACGCTGCCGGCGTGGCTGGCCTGGGCCTCACTGCCGATCGCCAACGCGCTATCGGCAGTGGCGGTGGCGTTGTAGCCGACAGCGGTGCTGCCCTGGCCTTGGGCCGACGCATCGCTTTGTGCAAGGCCAGCCTCGTTCGTGCGCACATACCGGATGCCCATGCCATTGGCGTCGGTGTTGGCTTGGCTGGTGTCGCCGGCGATGTTGGTGATGGTGTCACCGATCTGATTGATATTGGTGGCGTTTTCGGCCACCTGCTGGTTGGTCTCGTACAACTGCGAGCCATTGACCGCGTCGGTGCTGTTGGCCGACACGTCGCCTTGGGCGACGTTCGTGATCCTGGTGCCGCCGGTCGCGCCGCCGTCGGTGGACGCCGGGCCAGCCAACGTGATCGAGTCCTTGGGGTCTCCCGGGTTCCCGTCGTACTGCACGGCGCGGTCGCCCAGGTTGCCGACGTCGGTTGCAAGCGATTTAAGCTGGCTGACATTGACGGCGTCGGTGTCGGTGGCGCCTGCGGCGACGTTCGTGATGCGGCGCTCGGCACCAGCCGAACCGATGCTGACCTCGCCAACCGGCGATGGGCCGGCGACTGTGCCCGCGCCCGGGTTATAGGCCGTGGACCCGAGTGTCGCACCGTCGGCAACCGCATTGGCGCCCAGCGCCACGCTGCCGGCGTGGCTGGCTTGCGCTTCACGGCCAATCGCCAGCGCACTATCGGCGGTGGCGGTGGCGTTGTAGCCGACAGCGGTGCTGCCCTGGCCTTGGGCCGACGCATCGCTTTGTGCAAGGCCAGCCTCGTTCGTGCGCACATACCGGATGCCCATGCCATTGGCGTCGGTGTTGGCTTGGCTGGTGTCGCCGGCGATGTTGGTGATGGTGTCACCGATCTGATTGATATTGGTGGCGTTTTCGGCCACCTGCTGGTTGGTCTCGTACAACTGCGAGCCATTGACCGCGTCGGTGCTGTTGGCCGACACGTCGCCTTGGGCGACGTTCGTGATCCTGGTGCCGCCGGTCGCGCCGCCGTCGGTGGACGCCGGGCCAGCCAACGTGATCGAGTCCTTGGGGTCTCCCGGGTTCCCGTCGTACTGCACGGCGCGGTCGCCCAGGTTGCCGACGTCGGTTGCAAGCGATTTAAGCTGGCTGACATTGACGGCGTCGGTGTCGGTGGCGCCTGCGGCGACGTTCGTGATGCGGCGCTCGGCACCAGCCGAACCGATGCTGACCTCGCCAACCGGCGATGGGCCGGCGACTGTGCCCGCGCCCGGGTTATAGGCCGTGGACCCGAGTGTCGCACCATCGGCAACCGCATTGGCGCCTAACGCCACGCTGCCGGCGTGGCTGGCTTGCGCTTCACGGCCGATCGCCAAGGCGCTGTCGGCGGTGGCGGTAGCGTTGTAGCCCACGGCAGTGCTGCCCTGACCTTGGGCCGACGCATCACTTTGTGCAAGGCCAGCCTCGTTCGTGCGCACATACCGGATGCCCATGCCGTTGGCGTCGGTGTTGGCCTGGCTGGTGTCGCCCGCGATGTTGGTGATGGTGTCACCCATCTGCGTCACGTTCTGGTTGGTCTCGTACAACTGCGAGCCATTGACCGCATCCGTGCTGGTGGCCGAGACATCGCCGGCCGCAACGTTGCCCAGCCGGGCCGGATCGCCGCCGGGATTCAGCGTCACGCTTTCATAGTTGACCGTGCCGTCTGGGTTCTGGTCGTACTTGACGGCGCTGTCGCTGACTGTTTCTATGGCCTGATTGGTCGCGAACAATTGGGAGCCGTTGATGGCGTCGGTGCTGTTCGCATTGATGCGGCCGGCGGCCACATTAGTGATCGTGCGTTCCGCTCCGGCATCGCCCACGCTGACGGTGCTGTCAGGACTGATGCCGGCGAACTGATACGTTTGGCCGTCAATGGTCGTGCTTGCCGTGGCGACAGCCGCTTCCGTCCGGGATTGCGCGCCCAGGGCGACATCCCCTGCATTCGCAGCGTTGGCACCGGAGCCCATCGCGATTGCGTTGGCGGCGGAGGCGCTTGCGGTATCGCCCAGCGCGATCGATCCGGCATCCGAGGTCGTGGAGCCATTACCTAAAGCGATCGAACCCTGTCCGATGGCCCGGTTGCCGTTGCCGATGGCCACCGCGCCATTGCTCGCGGTGTCGCCAGTCTCGTCTCCTGCTGCGATGTTCTCCGCGCCCAGCGCGACCGCGCCCGTGCCATTGGCGGTATTGGGGTCGCCCAAGGCGACCGCGCCATTGCCGATGGCACGCTGGTCGCGGCCAATCGCCACGGCCCCGCCGGTGGCGGAGGATGCATTCGCCGTGGTGGCGCCCGAGCCGATGGCCACGTTGTGGCCCTGGTCTCCTGTTGCCACGCCATTGCCAAGCGCGATGTTGTTGCCGTCCGAGTCGGCCGCGGTTGCGGCGTTTCTGCCGATGGCGATGTCGTTCTGGCTACGCGCGGTCGCGCCGTCGCCTTGGGCGATGCCGTAGTCGGCGGCGTCCAGTACTTGTGCGCCGCGCCCGATGGCAATGCCGGAGTCCGCTCCGGCTTCGACGTTGGACTCCCCGCCCAAGGCGATGCCGGAAGCGGCAGCCGATACCGCGCCTCTGACATTGTTGCCGCCCAGGGCAACAGCGCCGACGCCGGTGGCCTGCGCGCCGGCGAACGATCCCGGCTGCCCGCCGCCGCCGATGGCAACGGCATTGGCGGCCGCCGCGTTCGAGAAGTTGCCGATCGCCGTGGCGGCCACGCCACCGGATTTGGCCGAATTGCCGATCGCCGTGGCGTTGCGCGCCGTGACGGTGGCGAAGTTTCCTATGGCTGCGCCGTAGTTCACCTGGGCATTGGAGGAGTTGCCCAGGGCCAGCGCGTCTTCTCCGACAGCGATGGCGCCGCGGCCAACCGCCACCGCCGCCAGGTTGTTGACCGTGCCGTCCGCGACGCTGTCGCTGCCAATCGCAACGTCGCCATTGCGGCGAGCCTCCGACCGGACTCCGATCGCGATGGATTCGCTGCCTCGGGCACGGGATTGGCCGGAGATTGCGACAGAGTCATTTCCCAGCGCTTGTGCCCCGGCTGCCTCCGTGTTCGACGATATGTTGCCGCCGATTGCAACACTGCTGGCACCTGTCGCGCGGGTCCATTGGCCTATCGCCGTTGACCCCATGCCCGAGCCTCGCGCCTGCATGCCGACGGCGGTGCCTCGCGCCGCCCCTGAAGAGGCATAGCCAAGCACCGTTGCGCCGCTGCCGGTAGCGGTCGCGTTGAAACCCAGGACCTGCACCCCTTGATACCCGCCGCCCTTCGCGCTGCAACCGATCACGTTCGACCATAGGCCGGATCCATCGGCGGGAGCACTACCTGGCACGCTGGTGATGCCGTCAGGTCCGACAGCGCTTCCGAGATTGCAGTTCTCCGGCCCATAGGTGGTTGCGCGTGCTTCCGGCAAGTAGGCGAACACGCCGGCAGCCGCCAGCCCCGCCGCAGCAATAGACCTAGTCAGACTCCGGGTGCTGCTCGATGGTTTGCCGCGAGCATGAGTATTTTCACCAACGGCCACCCATGTTCCCGAAGCCGCGCTCCAGATCGTCTTGTAAGTTCTATTCATAATCCACTCTCGCTGCGGGTTGACGTGGTTGATCCAAGGGACCGGTCAATGCCGGAAAGAATGAGGTTCGATCTCGAGCAGATGTGGACTGCTGGCGGGCGCGGATTTCACCGAAGACGAAATGCGCGCAAGGCCTGCCGTCCGTGTCTCCTGGAGCCAGGATCGTGCCTCGAATCCCTTGCATTTCAACCATTGAATGGATGCTCCATTGCGATACATCCATTGACCAAAGCCACGGCCAGCTTACGTGGGGCATGAGCTTGCGAGTAGTCAGATCCGCCGATACTTACTATCGACTGAAGGCCATATGAGCGTGCCCGGTGTTTGAGTATCATTGGTGCGCAGAAGCGCCTGGGGGATAGGAACAAGAAGAATTCATCCCTGCATGGGGATGGTGTTCACGCCCCCCATTTGGGCAACATCGCGATCAGCGTCCAATTTAGAAAGCGTAGGACATGTACATGGATTTGCTGGCAACGGTGCGCATCTTTACGCGTGTGGTCGAGCGCGGCAGCATGTCTGGAGCCGCAAGGGAGTTGGAGATGGGTCAGCCCGCAGTCAGCGAACGCATCCACAAGCTGGAGACATTTCTTGGCGCAAAGCTGTTGATGCGCAGCGCCCGAACGCTTACATGTACCGACGAAGGACAACTTTTCTACGATTGCGGCAGAGAGCTGCTGGCTGCGGCTGACCGTGCGATAACGGCGGTGTCCAGCAAGAAAGAGGCCGTTGCAGGCGCGGTACGTCTCGCTTCCGCCCAGTGCTTCGGCGAAGTCGTGTTGCCTCACGTGCTGATGCGCGTGCGAGAGCAATATCCAAAGTTGCATTTGGACCTTGTGCTCAATGACGCCGTGGTCGATCCCGTTACGGAAGGGGTCGACATTTCGATACGGTTGGGCCAGCTTGGCGAGGGCGGCTACGTCGCTCATCCGCTCGGCTACGTGCACCGGACATTGGTGGCGGCGCCTGCATACCTGGCCCGGCATGGGCAGCTGGAAAGCCCGGCCGATATCAGGAAGCACGATTTCATCCGCGTGAAAGGCATCTTCGGCAATGAGCTGCTTCCCCTGGTTCGCGCGAATGGGCCGGTGGAGAATTTCCCGATAAGCACGATTCTCGTCATCAGCCATTGGCGCCCGATGTTCGAAATGATCTCCGCGGGCGCTGGAATCGGCGTGGTGCAACAGCCGGCCTGCCTGCCGGCGCTAAGGCAAGGCAAGCTGGTTGAGTTGCTTCCTCAATACCGGGTGCCGTCCTTTCCCATCAACGTGCTGGTGCAAGCGACGCGGCCCATGCCGCCTAGAATTCGCGCCATCATCGATATTCTGAAAAGCGAAGTGCCATTCGTCCTCAGGCAAGGTGAAGGTTCGCATGATTGAGCTGGCCGCCATCCGGTAACTGCGCGGGCAAGGATCCATATGTTGAACACGTCTATGGTCGGGACGGTCGTCGGCGCGCCGGCGTCGCGTTTTTGCGTTGACGGCACGTTGCGCGCAAGTGTGGATGTCCAGACCTTCGCCGGCAACGGCGAGCGGCTGACGGTTCACGTGTATTCGATCTTGCCGAAGATCGCGAAATCCCTGTTGGTGTTGACTGATGGCGAAGGCGTGTCGGTGTGCGGACTGCTATCGGCGGACGTGGTGTTTCATGAGAGGCGGCGGTTCGGCCTGGCGCTCTCGGTAGATGCGACTTCCGTATCCAGTATCGGCCAGATGGGAGGCGATCACGGGAATACACGGGGCTAGTCCAAGAGGCCAGCGGCGCAGGGCTCGGATCGCACTGGCGGCGTGCATGATCGCGGCCGCTGTGCTTTGCACCCCTATGCTTGTATCGCCGTATCTTGCCCTGAAGCGTGCTGTTGCTGAAGAGACACGCCGCAACGAACGATTGACCGTCATCGCCCTGGAGCGCGCTGGCCTGATCTACCGCACCGTCAAAGCGGCGCTTGCCATGCTCTCCGCGCAGGACAGAATGCCATGCTCGTCGGCACATGTTGCCGCGCTGCGCCATTTGGCGGTCAGCAGCGATTTTGCCGAGGAAGTCGATTTCGTGCGCAATCAACGCGCGCTCTGTTCGTCGTGGGGAGTTGCACGGCCGTCCTATCCGGTCGAGCCGTCCGGCTTGCCAAATGCCGATGGCATTGATGTTTTTGCGTATCGCCATCCCAGGCTTCCGCCCGAGAATGCCTGGCAGGTAGCCTTCATGAAAGGTCATTACGTCGTGATGGTGGATCCATCCCGCTTTACGGATCCCGTGGCTAGCGCCAAGGCTCAATTGGCCGTCTTGAGAAGTGATGGAACGCCTTTGGCGGTGTCGAACCTTGCCGACGGGGAGATGGCCGGGCCAGCGGGAATGCGCCGTGTGCGCGAGGACTTGGTTACCGAGGGGCAAGACGGCAATTGGAAGGTGAGTGTCGCGCTTGCCCGGGCACACGTCGCGGCGCGGGCCGAGCAGTTGCAGAACGTGTTCCTGATCGCGGGCTATTTCGTTGCCGCGCTGGCGTTGCTGCCGCTGATTTACCTGGCGCGCAAAAGCATGTCGCCGGCAGGCGAGCTGGCGGCGGCCATCCGCCGACGTGAATTCACGGTGCACTATCAGCCCATCATGGATCTACGGACGCGCCGTTGCATCGGGGCGGAAGCGCTGGTGCGTTGGCGGCGGCCCGACGGCTCTCTGGAGGCGCCGGCCAATTTCATCGGCTTGGCCGAGTCCAGCGGTTTGGCGCCGGCATTGACGCGGCTGGTCATCGACGAGGTATTGCGGGAAATGGCGGCCTTACTGAAGTCGGAGCCTTCCCTTCACATCGCAATCAATCTATGCCCGGAAGATGTGGAAACCGGGCGTGCCGTCGACTACCTCGACAGAGCGATGTTCGGCAGGGGCCTGGCCTATTCGCAGATCTGGCTGGAAGCGACTGAAAGCGGCTTCATCGACCTGGACCGCGCCTGTGCGTCATTGAGCGCCGCACGGGACACCGGGCATACCATCGCGCTTGACGACTTCGGCACGGGGTATTCCAGCCTGCTTTACCTGCGCAGTTTGCCGTTGGATGTGCTGAAAATCGACAGGTCGTTCGTCGAGCCGCTGGGCGTTGGGGGCGAGGATGCGCGAATCACCGCGCATATTGTCGAACTGGCGCTGGATCTGGGGTTGACCCTCGTCGCCGAGGGGATAGAAACGCCCGAGCAAGAGGTCTTACTTCGCAAGCTCGGCGTGCATGCCGGCCAAGGCTGGTTGTATTCACGGCCACTGCCTGGCGAGGCCTTCGGGGCGTTCTATCAGTTGAATCGACGGGAGATCGGGCTGCACTGAAATTATTTGTTTCAAAAATGGGCTTTGATCATCTATCTAGTAGTAGGTAAGATTCATCCATCGACACAGCAAACCCAACAACCCGCTGGTGCCGAACCAGAAATACAGTAGGACCGCTTTTTATTTGCCTTGCTGTCTACCTATAAGTAGATAGTTTAATCGAAACCTAATCCGCATCAAATCCGTTATCTGGAGATCAACCATGAAGACCCTCGTATCCGCCCTGATTCTGTCCGCTTCCTTCATCGGCGCCGCCCAAGCTGGCGAGCTGGACTATCCGCCCGCCCTGAACACCGAAAGCACGGTGACCCGCGCCCAAGTGCAGCAAGAATTGGCCGCGGCGCGCGCCAACGGTGAACTGGTATCTGGCGAAGAAGGCTATGCCGCGACCGCGTTCGCTTCCGTCGGCACCGACAAGACCCGTGCACAAGTGAAGCAGGAATTGGCTGCTGCCCGCGCTCAAGGTCTGACCGAAAGCGGTGAACTGGACTACCCGCCCGTTCAAGGCTGATTTTTTTGAAATCGTATCTATCTAGTGATAGATAGTTTCAATACTGAAGCACCCCAATCCCTGATGCAGCATTGATCCTTACTGGAGATCAACCATGAAGACCCTCGTATCCGCCCTGATTCTGTCCGCGTCCTTCATCGGCGCCGCCCAAGCCGGCGAGTTGGACTATCCGCCCGCCCTGAACACCGAGAGCACCGTGACCCGCGCTCAAGTGCAGCAGGAATTGGCCGCAGCGCGCGCCAACGGTGAACTGGTATCCGGCGAAGAAGGTTATGCCGCGACCGCGTTCGCTGCCGTCGGCACCGACAAGACCCGTGCACAAGTGAAGCAAGAACTGGCCGCCGCCCGCGCTCAAGGTCTGACCGAAAGTGGTGAACTGGATTACCCGCCCGTGCAAGGCTAAGCAGGATGCCGGCACATGCGGACCCTGGGGGGCGGGATGTTTCCCGGCCAGGGTCCGCACGGGCGTTCCGGACTTTGCCCTTAGGGCAGCCACCGATGACGAACCGACCTATTAGTAGGTAATATTGAGCCATGGACACTCCAACCCCCAACACCACCCGAGACCTGCTGCTGGCGCACGCCGAGAAGCTGATCCGCACGCGCGGATGCAATGGTTTCAGCTACCGCGACCTGGCGGAGCATGTGGGCGTGAAGACGTCCAGCATCCACTATTACTTCCCGGGCAAGGACGACCTGCTCTATGAAGCGGTCGAGGCCTACAGCACCCGCGCACTGGGTAACGTGCGCGCCATCGACACGGCACAACCTGCGCAAGCGCAGCTGGAGCAATACCTGTCGATGATGGAATCGCGCGCCTGCGGCGCTGGCGAACTCTGTCTGGGCGGCATGCTGGCCGCGGACATCATGAGCTTGTCCGAGCGCGTGCGTGGCGCTTTGCAGGGATTTTTCCGCGCACATGAAGCGTGGCTGGCCCGTGTGCTGGCCGAGGGTGCGGCGCAAGGTACGTTGAAGTTCTCAGGTACGGCCGAAGCGGCTGGCCGGGCGGTATTCGCCACGGTTCAGGGTTGCTTGTTGGTGTCGCGCCTGTTTCAGCAACCGCCCGCGTTGTGCGAGGCCATCAGCACCTTGTACGTGGCATGCGACAAGGCCGGCAAACCTGCGACGGCTGCATAGCGGCCACAGAGGTTTTCGGACACGCAGTAAAACAAGGCCGCCTTGCGCAAGCAGGCGGCCGTTGTCATTTTGGGTAGTGTCTGTGCCTGTGCCAGTCGCTTGTTTGCCCGGCTTCTCAAGCCAGCAAGGCGCGCGCCATGTCCACGCTGGTGCGCTCTTGCACGCCGTGGTCGCGCATGCGTTGCAGGAAGGCGGTTTGCGCATCGGCGAATCCGGCAACCGGGCTCATGCAGTCGGTCAGTAGCACCACGCGCGACAAATTACCGCCCGGCAGGTGCTCGGCCAGATGTTCGACGGTGGCTTTCACGCAATGACTGCCGGCTTCTCCCGCGACGAGGATGAGTTCGGCGCGGTCCAGCGAATGGATCAGATTGCGGTTGAGCTGGCTGCGGGGGTCATCGGGATCAGGCACTTCGGCCATCAGCGCGCTGTAGTGCTCGGTCCAGGGGTTGGTGCCTTTGGGCACCTTGCGCACGATGAATTGGCCAGCATCTTCCCAGCGGCTGTAGGCTGCCCGCACGTCGGGATGTACGTTGTGGCCCCACGTTCCGATCTCGCAATGCACGGGCCACACCATCAGCGCATAGCGGCCGCGCGCTTCCAGTTCATCCAGATAGGACAGGGTGCGGGGCATGTCGTCATCATGCCTGGGCAGGAAATCGCCCGCCCGCAGTTGCGCCGCGGAAATCGATGTGAAAGGCGCGACGGGCCGGCCATCGCCGGTACGCCAGAACGTGGGGTGCGCGATGTCCAGCCGATGGTGCGAATCCAGGGTCACCGTGATGGAACTCAGCACGGGTGCGGTCGCATCGATGAAGCGCGCCAGACGTTGCATGTCGGCGTGCGCACCGGCTACGGGCAGTGCGGGCTGCGTGATGTCGCCCGTCAACGGATCCGTGGGCAGGTAGGCCTGGGGCAAGTCGCAGAAATCATTCTGCGGATCAATGATCAGTAGATGAATGGAACGCGGCATGGGCGGAATCGGTGGGGATATCCCGGAATATAGACCGGGATGCGTGTTATCCACTAGAACAGCACCAGATGTTCCGCAGCGTCAGGCAATTGGCGTGCCAGCACATGCCATTGCCGCCATAGGTGGGCCAGCGCGCCGGCGGCGATGACTGCAATCAGAATCCACATGTTGCGCTCCAGGATTTTAATTCGCACGATCGTGCGAAATTGACGGAAACAAACGCCGGCAGACGCCGGCGATGGGAACATTATTCGAGGTACGTAAAGCTGCGGTAGGTAGAGATCAGCCGGTCATACGCAGCCCGTACCCTTTCAGGCGCCTTCGGATCGCGCAGGAAACGGGCGTCGTGCATCAGGCCGATCATCAAGCTGTAGATCTCGAACACCAATTGCTCGGGATCGGTATCCGGGCGCAGATGGCCGGCTTCCAGCGCCTGGGTGACGGTGCGCACCATGGTTGCGCGCCAACGTCGCAGGTTGCCTTCCAGCACGGCTCGCAGCGGGGACTCCACATCGTCGTATTCAAAGGCTCCGGCCACGTAGATGCAGCCCGTCAACATCTCGACGTTGCTGGCGCGTTCGACCCACAACGACACCACCGCGGTCATGCGGGGCAGGCCGCGCGGGTAGGCCAAGGCAGGCGTGAAAACGGCGGCCACGAAGCGGCGGTCGTATTCGTCCAGCACGGCTTGTTGCAAGGCTTCCAGCGACCCCACGCGCGAGAACACGCCGCTTTTGCTGATGCCCAGATGCCGTGCCACCTGGCCAAGCGACAGGCTTTCCAGACCCTGAGCCGCAGCCATGTCCACGGCCGCGTCCACGATGGACGCGAACGTCAGTTCGCTTTTTTCCGTTTTGGCAGTCATGCGGCCAAATTTAGCACGGTCGTGCTAAATGCTGGAATTTATTTTTAATAGCGATCGCGGCAGCCAAATGAAAACCGGACTGTGTGAGCAGTCCGGTTCATTGATGCCGAGGGCAGCGCGGTCAGGCTTGTGCCGCCTTGAATTCCAAGCGGTACTTGTGCAGCAGGGGTTCGGTATAGCCGTTGGGCTGCGTCAGTCCTTCAAACACCAGTGCGCAAGCCGCCTTGAACGCCAGCGAGGTGTCGAAGTGGCCGGCCATCGGCTGGTAGGCGGCGTCGCCGGCATTCTGGCCGTCAACCACGCCGGCCATGCGCTTGAACGTTTCCATGACCTGGTCTTCGTGGGTCACGCCATGGCGCAGCCAGTTGGCGATGTGCTGGCTGGAGATGCGCAGCGTGGCGCGGTCTTCCATCAAGCCCACGTTGTGGATGTCGGGCACCTTCGAGCAGCCCACGCCTTGGTCGATCCAACGCACCACATAGCCCAGGATGCCCTGGACGTTGTTGTCCAGTTCCTGCTGGATGTCGGCTGCGGACCACTTGGAGGGATCCCCCACCGGCACGGTCAGCAGGCCGCCCAACAGATCGTCGCGCACCTGTTCCAGGTTGGTGCGTTCCAGTTCTTTCTGCACCGCTTGCACATCTACCTGGTGGTAGTGCATTGCGTGCAGCGTGGCGGCGGTGGGTGAGGGCACCCATGCGGTATTGGCGCCGGCCTTGGGGTGCGCGATCTTTTGTTCCAGCATGGCGGCCATCAGGTCCGGCATGGCCCACATGCCCTTGCCGATCTGGGCGCGGCCGCGCAGGCCCGTGTCCAGGCCGACCAGCACGTTGTTGCGTTCGTAGGCGGTGATCCAGGCGGTGGATTTCATGTCGCCCTTGCGCAGCATCGGGCCGGCTTCCATGCTGGAGTGCATTTCGTCGCCGGTGCGGTCCAGAAAACCCGTGTTGATGAAGGCCACGCGCGATGCCGCCGCGCTGATGCATGCCTTCAGGTTGATGCTGGTCCGGCGCTCTTCATCCATGATGCCCATTTTCAGGGTGTTGCGCGGCACCTTGATCAGGTCTTCGACGCGGTCGAAGAGCTCGCTGGCGAACGCGGCCTCGACTGGGCCATGCATCTTGGGCTTCACGATGTAGACGGAGCCCGTGCGCGAATTCAGTTTGTGCTTGCGGTCGGGCAGCGCGGCCAGGCTGGTGACAACGGCGTCCAGGATGCCTTCGGGGATCTCAAGACCGTCGCGGTCCAGGATGGCCGGGTTCGTCATCAGATGGCCGACGTTGCGCACGAACATCAGCGAACGGCCGTGCAAGGTCAGCGAGGAACCGTCCGGGCGCGTGTATTCGCGGTCGGCATTGAGCTTGCGGGTGAACGTCTTGCCGCCCTTGGTGACGGCTTCGGTCAGGTCGCCCTTCATCAAACCCAGCCAGTTGCGGTAGATGTGGACCTTGTCGTCCGCATCGACGGCGGCAACCGAGTCTTCGCAGTCCATGATGGTGGTGAGGGCGGCTTCGACCACCACGTCCTTGACGCCGGCGGCGTCGGTGCTGCCGATGGCGTTGGCGCGGTCGATCTGGATTTCAAAGTGCAGTCCGTTGTTCTTCAACAGGATCGCCGTGGGGGCGGATGCATCACCTTGGTAGCCCGCGAACTGCGAGCCGAACTTCAGGCCGGTGGCGCCGTTGGCCAGCGCAACGCGCAACTGGCCGCCTTCCACGGTGTAGCCGCGCGCATCGGCGTGGGAGCCTTGCGCCAGCGGGGCGGCGGTATCCAGGAAAGCGCGCGCGCGAGCGATGACGGCGGCGCCGCGTTCGGGGTTGTAGCCCTTGCCCGTATCACCAGGGGTGGCGGGAATCGCGTCGGTGCCGTAAAGCGCGTCGTACAGGCTGCCCCAGCGCGCGTTGGCGGCGTTCAGCGCGTAGCGCGAGTTCGACATCGGCACGACCAATTGCGGGCCGGCCTGTTGCGAGATCTCGGTGTCGACGTTGTCGGTGGTGGCTTGCACGCTGGCCGGCTGCGGCAGCAGATAGCCGATGCCTTCCAGGAACTTGCGGTAGGCAGCGGGGTCGGCGATGGGGCCGGGGTTGGCGCGGTGCCAGGCGTCCAGTTCCGCTTGCAGGCGGTCGCGTTCGGCCAGCAGTGCGCGGTTCTTGGGACCCAGGTCGTGTACCAGGGCCGCGAACCCTTGCCAGAAGCCGTCGGCATCCAGGCCGGTGCCGGGCAGGGCTTCCTGTTCGATGAATTGGTTGAGATTGGCCGCCACTTGCAGGCCGTGGTGCTGGATGCGTTGAGTCATGCGGATCTCTAGCGGTAAGAAGGGCTGGCCGGCGCGGGACGCCGGGCGAATCTGTCCTGACATCATCGTTCGCGTATGCCGCAATGTCCATATCAAAACCAACTGGTCATACCAGTTTATTCATTTGCTGCCAGACAAGGCGGCCATTTTTATGGTGTTATATCAGCTACTTACAGCGGCGGGATCAATCGGGCTGAATCAGAGCCAGGCTTGGTCATACCACTGGTCCGGAGAGCGCATGTACGCGGAAATAGAAGAAAAGCCCCGCCAGGTGGCGGACGAGGTAGCCGAACGGATCGAGCGTCTGATCCTGGACGGCGTGCTCAAGGCGGGGCAGGCCCTGCCTTCGGAACGGCGTTTGACCGAAAAGCTGGGCGTGTCGCGCACGGCGCTGCGCGAGGGGCTGAAGCTGCTGCGCGCGCGAGAAATCATCCACACCGCGCAAGGCAAGGGGTCGTTCGTTGCCCACATCTCGAAGGTGGATGCCGGGCCGTTGATGCACTTGTTCAACTCCCAGCCGCGCACGCTCTATGACTTGCTGGAAGTGCGTTCCCTGTTGGAAGCGGAGTCCGCGCGGTTGGCGGCCATCCGCGGCACCGAGGCGGATTTCATCATGATCCGCCGTCGCTACGACGAGATGGTCGGGGCCCAAGGCACGGCCACTGATACCGCCACGCATGCGCATCTGGACCACGCCTTTCATCTGGCGATCTGCGAAGCCTCACACAATCCGGTGCTGGTGCATACGCTGCAATCGTTGACGGATTTGCTGCTGGGGTCGGTGTTCGCATGCGTCAACAACCTGTACCACCGCGAACCCGAGAAGCGGCAGATCGACCGCCAACACACGCGCCTGTTCAACGCCGTGACGGGGCGTCAACCCGAATTGGCGCGCAAGGCGGCGGCCGATCATGTGGACAGCGTGCGCCAGAGCCTGGCCGAGATCGAACAGGAAGAGCAGCGCCTGGTGCGCGCGACGCTACGTCTGGAAGGCTGGACATAGCGCCGCGCCGCGGCGGAACGGACCTGAACGTCTAGCGGTCAGCGGTGGCGCAACCCGCCAGTGCCAGCGGCTTGCCGGCATAGACGCGGCCGAAGCGGTTGTTCAGCAGTGCGTCCAGGTCGATGGATTCCTGGCCGACGAAACCCTTCTGCGGCAGCACGCCTTGCGCCACCAGGTCCAGCGCGGCGCAGATGCCCGCGGCCGTGGACAGTTGGATGGCGCTCAGGCGATGGCCGTCCACGTCCGCGCCAAACACGCGGATCGGGTAGGACTCTTCTTCCAGGCGGCCATGGCGATGACCGGATGCCGAGGCCTGAATCACGATCACGTCTTGTTCGGTGGTGGGGATGGCCGACTCGAAAATATCCTTGAGCAGATCGCGGCGGTCGCGCAGGCGCAAGTCATTCAACAGCAGCTTCATGATGTTGCAGTGGCCGGGATAGCGCACCGACTTGTAGTCCACGTTGCGGGCGCGGCCCAGCAGCGTGGCGGGCAACGTGCCCAAGCCGCCCGACGTGTTGAAGGCCTCGTATTCGACACCGTCCAGCGCGAATGTTTCATAGCCTTCCAGGGCGGGCACGCTGGTCAGTTTTCCGTCGACGATGGCTTCGCACGGATTGCAGTATTCGTTGATCAGCCCTTCGGTGCTCCACGTCAGGTTGTAGCGCAGGCTGTTCGAGGGATAGCGAGGCAGGGCGCCGACGCGCATGCGCAAGTCCAGCAGGGTGTCGAAGCGGCGCGCAAGCGCGTTGCCGACGATGCCGATGAAGCCCGGCGCCAGGCCGCATTGCGGCATCAGCACGCTGCGCACGTTTTCTGCCAGGGCCTGGATGGCATGGGTGCTGGCGACGTCTTCGGTCAGGTCGAAATAGTGCACGCCGGCTTGTGCGCATAGCCCGGCCACCGCGGTCGCGCGGTGGAATGGCAGGGCGTTGACCACGGCATAAGCGCCTTCGATGCAGCGCGCCACGGAGGCGTCATCGCTGATCTGGCGCGTTTCGCAACCCAATTCAGCCAGGACCGCCAGGCGGGCGGGATCCTGGTCGGCAACCAGCACGGAATAATCGCCGCTGCGTTCCAGCATCAAGGCGATGGCGAAACCGATTTTTCCGGCGCCCAGCAGAACAATGGGACGGGTGGGGGTGGACATGGTGCAGCTCCTGCGATGAGGGGGGATGGGTTGGCCTCATCCTATGCGTGAGCGCTGTCGATTTGTAGCCTTTAAATTGTCGTAACGGCTTAATTTGACGTCGTTTTGACTTAATAAGATATCGAAACGTCAAAACAAAGCCCCTCGGCTTGTGGCCGAGGGGCTTTTCAATGGGGCTGGCACGGCCTTTTCAGGCCCGTGGATCAGCTGCCCATGGGGGGGTAGTCCATGTTGCCGAAGGTGACCAGGCCTTCTGCCTTGGCTTGAGCCAGTTGCGATTGCACTTGAGCGCGGGTCAGCGACGTGGCGGTTTCAGCGGCGGCGACGGGCGGGTAGTCCAGGTTGCCGAAAGTGACTTCGCCAGCGGTCTTGGCTTGTGCCAGTTCAGCTTGCACTTGTTGCGACGTCAGGCTGGACTTCTGGGCGATGGCGGCGGGGTAGCCTTCTTCGCCAAACGTGTATTGGCCCGAAACCTTGGCTTGTTGCAGTTCTGCCTGGACTTGGGCGCGCGACGGGCCTTGGTCGGCTTCAGCGGCTTGAGCGCCAGCAGCCAGAACGGACATGGACAGCATCAATGCGGTAGCAAGGGTTTTCATAGCAGACCTCCGGTGTCTTGTGAGCTTGGGATCCGAACCGCTGGCCTCATTGCCGGGGGTTCGCTTGCTGTGTCCCGATGAGATGCATTCTGTGCTCAAACAACCTTGGGATAAACCCTTATTACCTGAAAACATCTTTCCAAAATACGTACTAATCGATTTGGATTTCGCCAAATGACACCATGGGTGGCGATATTTCCATTTGATGACGCTATAGGTGGTGTGTTGGTGCAGGCCTGCACGACGGGCCCGGGGACGTAAAAAAGCGCAGCCCCGGGAGAGACCCGGGGCTGACAGGGGAAAATCTGGAAAAGCGGGGAAGAGCCGGTGGCTGAACGGGTTTCGGCTTATCGGTTCAGTTCGACCAGCGCGGCGTTGTATTCGGACTGGGCTTCCTCCAGCTTGCGCTGCGCCTTGTCGATCTTGTCCTGTTTGCCTTTGGCACGGGCTTCCTTCAGATCCTGCTCGCGCTCGGACACCTTGGCCTGCTTATCGCGCACGTCGGCCTCGCGCTGTGATTGCAGGCGGCTGTCGGTGCAATGGGCCTTCGCTTCTGCCAAGGCCTTGCGCAGGCCGGCTTCGCGGCGGGTGTTGTTTTGCGCCTGGGCAGCAGCGATGTCGTTTTCGATTTCGCAGAACTTGGCGGCGCAACCGCGCTGCGCCGAGCAGTCGGTGGCGGCCTGCGCGGGCAAGGCGCCGAACAGAGCGCATGCGGCGGCAGCGGCAGTCAGGGATTTGATCAAAGAGGGCATGCGGTGTCTCCGTAAGCGTGGCGGAAACACCATGATCGCGCGATCCGGCGTTGCCGGCAATGCGCGGGGTCAATCGCCCTGCTTGCCGTGCCGGATCAGCGCACCAGCGGATTACCGGATCAGCGTGCCGGCCAGGGCCGCGGCCACCAGCAGGGCGCCCAACCACAGGTTGGCCCGGAACAGCATGAAGTTGCGGTCGGGGCGCTGGATGTCGAACACCTTCAGCTGCCACGCCAGATGCACCGCGACAGCGGCAATGCCGACGTGATAGGCCCACGACATGCCCATGGCATAACCACCCCAGGCCCACAGCACGACGGTGGCCAGGTAAAAGCCGCCGATCCACAGCTTGCCCTGGTCACCGAAGCGCATGGCGGTGGAATGCAGCCCCAGGCTGCGGTCATCGCGCACGTCGACATAGGCATAGATGCTGTCGTAGCCCACCTGCCAGAGCACCGCGCCCACCCACATGGCGACGGCGGCCAGCGGCACGTGGTTCTGCGTGTCGGACCAGGCCATGAGCATGCCCCAGTTAAAGCAGATGCCCAGCACCACTTGCGGCCAGTACGTCACGCGCTTGCACAGCGGGTAGATGAAGACAAAGGGCAGCACCGCCACGGCCAGCCAACGGCTCATGTCGTTCAGGAAGAACAGCAGCGATCCGCAGACCAGCAACTGGCCCACCAGGAACCACACGGCATTCTTCATCGACAATTGGCCGCTGGTCAGCGGGCGGAAGCGCGTGCGTTCGACGTGCTTGTCGAAGTTGCGGTCGCACATGTCGTTGACGGTGCAGCCGATGCCGCGCATCAGCAGGGCACCCAGCGAGAAGACGATCAAGCGCTGTAGGTCGGGCAGGCCGCCCGCCGTTTGGATCAGCGCGGCGATGGCCGGCAGCAGGGTCAGCCACGTGCCGATGGGGCGGTCCAGGCGGCACAGGCGGGCGTAGGGCCGCCACGATTTGGGCAGCCAGCGTTCGACCCAGTCGGTGAAGACGATGTCGCTGAGGTCGACGGGAGGTTGTTCTGGAGCGCTCACTGTCACGGTCGGAAAATGGTCGGGAAAGCCGACAGCATAAAACAACGGCCGGGCATCGCGCCCGGCCGTGGAAGATCAATCGCCGTTCAGGGCCTGGGTTTTCAGGCCGTGTATTCCTTGAGCAGCTTGCCCAGGATAGCGATGCCGGTGCGGATCTTGTCTTCCTGCACCGTGGCGAAGCTTAGGCGCAGCGTGTTGGCACGGCCCGCGCCGCAGTAGAACGGTGCGCCCGGCACGAAGGCCACGTTTTGCGCGATGGCCTTTTCAAGCAACTTGGTGCTGTCGATGTGCTCGGGCAGCGTCAACCAGATGAACATGCCGCCTTCCGGCTTGGTCCAGGTGACGGTGGACGGGAATTCGCGCTTGATGGCTTCCAGCATGCAGCTGCCCTGAGCGCGGTAGATTTCGCGCACGTTGGGCAGGTGTTCTTCCAGGAAGCCGTCCTTGACGATTTCGTACACGGCCATTTGCGTCAGCGTGGGCGTGTGCAGGTCGGTGGCTTGCTTGGCCTGGACCAGCTTGTTGATCAGCGGACGGGCTGCGGCGATATAGCCCAGGCGCAGGCCAGGGGCCAGCACCTTCGAGAACGTGCCCAGACGGACGACATTGGCGCCGTGTTCGGCGGCCAGCGCGATCAGGCCCGGCTGCGGTTCACCCGCGTAGCGCAGTTCGCCGTAGGGATCGTCTTCGACGATGGTCAGGTTCAGTTCGGCGGCGCGCTTGACCAGCGCGATGCGGCGTTCCAGGTTCAGCGTACGGCCCGTAGGGTTCTGGAAGTTGGGGAGCGCATACAGGAAGCGCGCGCCGTCGGCCAGTTCGGGGGTGATGGCTTCCGGGATCAGGCCGCCTTCGTCGGTGGGCACCGGCACGAACTTGGGCTGATACAGGCTGAACGATTGCAGGGCGCCCAGATAGCTGGGGTCTTCGACCAGGACCTTGCTGTCCTTGTCGATCAGTACCTTGCCCAGCAGGTCCAGCGCTTGCTGCGAACCCGACACGATCAGGATCTGGTCGGCGGCGAAGTTGGCGCCGGCACGGTTCAGGTCATCGGCAACCCATTGGCGCAGTGGGGCAAAGCCTTCGGTCGGGCCGTATTGCAGGGCCGCGCGGCCGTTGGTGGCCAATACCTTGTCGAATGCAGCACGTACCACTTCTACCGGGAAGCCGCCGGGCGCCGGCAGGCCGCCAGCGAACGAAATGACTTCGGGGCGCTCGGTGACCTTGAGGATTTCGCGGATGGCGGAGCTGGTAAGTTGCTGAGCGCGTTCCGAGAAGGAAAACGCAGGTTCGAAAGGCTTGTCCATGGATTGCTTCTTGATCAAGAAGGGTAAAAGGGAGAGGCTTGTGAGAGGGACTGCGGCAAAAATCTATTGTCCCACACGGTAGCAGCCCGGCCCCTTTAACGCGCGGAACCCCTAAAATCACCTGCATCGATAACCGCCTGTACAGTTACATTTAACGCTATGTTTGAAGCTGCCCCCATCGTTGCCGCCTCCAAAGCCGCCCTGTACGCCGAACTGGCGGGCCAGGCCCGCGCCTTGCTGGACGGCGAACCCGATCGCATCGCCAACGCCGCCAATCTGAGCGCGCTGGCCTATCAAGCCCTGCCTGACCTGAACTGGGTGGGGTTCTACTTTTTTGACGGCACCGAGCTGGTGTTGGGCCCCTTCCAGGGCAAGCCCGCCTGCGTGCGCATTCCGCTGAATCGCGGTGTGTGTGGCGCGGCCGCCAGCCAGCGCCAGACGCAATTGGTGCCGGACGTGCATGCGTTTCCGGGGCATATCGCCTGCGACGCCGCGTCGCGTTCGGAAATCGTCGTGCCGCTGGTGCACCAGGGCAAGCTGATCGGCGTCTGGGATGTCGACAGCCCCGTGCCGGATCACTTCGATGAAGACGACCGCCAAGGCATGGAAGCCCTGTGCGCCGTGTTCCTGGCTAGCCTGGGCTGATCGGATGTGGACGCCAGCCTCCGGCGTCCGTTGACACGGTGACGACGGCCCGGTAGATTCCTGCTCTACCGCTTATCCGCCGATTCCGGCGTCTATCTCATTCATGATTCATCAGGCCTTCCAATCTGCTTCCTGCATCCGCGCCCTGGGCGTGGTGCTGGCTGCCGTCGGCCTGAAATCCAAAAAACAGCCGCTCATCTGACCGGAGCATGCTGTTCCGTCAGATGGGCGACGGAACAGCGGCCTCTTGGCGGCGCATGGGCGCCTCCGCGCGCACCCCTGATATCCCGAGCACTTCTGTACGGTCCCAACCACGGTCCCGTTTACATCGAAGGAGTGTTCTCATGTCATCTCAATCCTCTCTTTTCCAGGGTGTCTGGGTGCCGTTGGTGACGCCGTTTTCCGGCGGCGCCGTTGACGGCGGTGCGTTGCGTCGGCTGGTGCGCCATTACGCCGCGGCCGGCGTGGATGGGCTGGTCGTGTGCGGCAGCACCGGCGAGGCCGCATCGCTGGATGATGCCGAACAACTGGCCGTCCTGGACGCCGTGCTGAATGAAGCGGGCAAGCTGCCCGTGATCATGGGCCTGGCCGGCAATCATCAGGGCCACGTGCTGCAACGCCTGTCGGCCTTCGGCACTCGGCCATTGGCTGGCATCCTGGCGCCCGCGCCGTACTACGTGCGGGCCGGTCAGGAGGGCGCCGCCGCGTACTTTCGCTGCCTGGCCGATGCGTCGCGTTTTCCCCTCGTGCTCTACGACATTCCCTATCGCACCGGCACGACGCTGGACACCGCGACCTTGCTGGCGTTGGCCGCACATCCGAATATCGGGGCTATCAAGGATTGCGGCGGGTCGCTTGCGAAGACGCTGGCGCTGATCGCCGATGGCCAGATGAACGTGTTGGCAGGCGAAGACCTACAGTCGCTGTCGACCCTTTGCCTGGGCGGTACCGGCATGATCGCGGCGGCGGCGCATATTCGGCCCGACCTGTTCGTGGCCATGCATCAGGCGGTGCGTGCGCAGCAATTGGATCTGGCCCGCAAGCTGTTCCAGGCGCTGGTGCCGGTGATTCAACTGGCGTTCGAGGAGCCCAATCCGGGGCCGCTGAAGGCGCAACTGGGGCGCCAGGGACTGCTGACCGAGGAACTGCGCCTGCCGATGCCGGCCGCAAGCGTTGCGCTGGCCGCGCGGATGGATGCGGCTGTTGCAGGCCTGAACCGCCAGTATCCCTGCCAGTAGCCGGAAGTTAGGCGGCTTGCACGCCGCCATGCATCAGCTTTGTGGTGCCCGGATTCATTTTGTAATAAAAGGCTTACCGGGAAGCTGACGGATTGCTTATGATGCGGCCATTCTCAGGGTGAAACCAAACGTTTATGGCTCAAGCTTTTGAAGCCTTGTCCGCCTGGCAGGTAATGCTGGCGGGGCTGCTGTTCTTTGGCGGCATCTATCTGGTCTTCGGCACGGCAACCTGGCTACTGACGCAGTACGTGTTGCCGGCGTTGGGCATGGGGCGGCCGCTGGATCCGCGGCCTTTGGCCCCGGGGCAACTGCGGCGCGAGTTCGCTCAGTCCGGGCTGTCCGTTCTGTTGTTCGGCACGGGCATGATCTTTCCATGGGGCCTGTTGCAGTTGGGATGGGCGCACCTGGACCCGAACCCAAGCTGGCAGAAGGTCGTGGTCGAGATTCTGGTGCTGGTGGCGTGGAATGACGTGCATTTCTGGGTCAACCACCGGCTGCTCCACACCAAGCCGCTGCGACGGTTCCATTTGCCGCATCACCGCTCGGTCGTGACGACGCCGTTCTCCACGTACAGCTTCCATCCCATCGAGGCCCTGATGCTGGGCAACGTGATCCTGCTGCCCATGCTGCTGCATGATTTCAGCTTCTGGGCGCTGGCCTCCGTGCCGCTGTTCAGCCTGTTTTTCAATTGCATCGGGCACGCCAATTACGACTTTTTCCCCAAGGTGTCGTATGCGCATTGGTTCGCCGCCAGCCGCAGGCATCATCTGCACCATGCCTGCTACAACGGCAACTACGGTTTCCAGTTCACTTTCATGGATCGCCTGTTCCGCACCCGGTTGAAAGCCGAAGCGGCGACTGCGCAGCTTGATGCATTCCAGCGTAGAGAATCGGTTGGCGGACGGGCCTAGTCCGCGGCGCCGGCTGCCGTCGCTGCGTCATCGTCGCGACTGGCAAAGTCTGGTCTATCTGGCCGCGCTGCCCGCGTTGGCCGCCTGGCAATGGGTGTACGGATTCTGGTGGCCGCTGTATGCGCTGATGCTGTTCCTGACGTTGGGAATTGGCGTCATCCACCACAACCACACCCATATCAGGATGTGGCGCGGGCGCTGGACCAACCGCGCCACCGATTTCTGGATCACGCTGCTGCAAGGGCATCCCACCTTCGTGTTCTACCCCGCGCACGTGGCCAACCATCACCGGTTCAAGCACGGCGCGCGCGACGTGGCGCGCACCTACCGTTTTGGCGGCGACACGAATCATCTGTGGGGCTATCTGATCCACCCCTTGCAGGCGGGCTGGGTGTTGTATCCGCTGTTCTTCGCGTGGCTGGGGCGCTTGCGCCGCCACTGGCCGGGCGCCTGGCGCTATTGCATGGCGCAGTATGGCGTGTGGTTGGGCCTGTGGGGCGGGCTGATGGCCGTGAATCCCATCAAGGCACTGGTGTTCGTGATCGTGCCGCAATTGCACGGTCTGCACTGGTTGCTGGCGACGAACTACTTGCAGCATGCGCACGCCGACGGTGGACCGAGACCCGCCGCCGGGCTGAACTACGCGCGCAATTTTGAAGGGCTGGTCAACCCGTTGCTGTTCAACATCGGCCTGCACACCGCGCATCACGAGCATCCGCGCGCGCACTGGTCCGAACTGACCCGGCTGCATGGCGAGCACTACCGCCAGCGCGTCGATCCGGCGCTGAATGAACGCGGGCTAACGCCGTATATGTTCCGCGTTTTCGTGCTGGGCATCTTCGTGCCGCGGTTTCGCAGCCGTTCCTGCATGGCGCCCGAGCACATCCGCTAGCGCCGCATTCCCTGTTCCCACTAGAGACCCGCCACATGCCTATCGCGTTCAATCGTGTCTATCTTGAGAGCGCCGGCTATTTCATGCCAGGCGAGCCCGTGTCCAACGACGCCATGGATAACTACATCGCGCCGTTGAACCGGATGTCCAGCCGCATCAAGAGCCGCATCCTGGCCGAGAACGGCATCAAGCACCGGTACTACGCCATTGATCCCGAAGGCGCCACCGTGTTTACCAACGCGCAGTTGGCTGCCAACGCCATACGCGATTGCCTGCGGCGCAGCGACAGCGATCTGTCCGCCGTGTCCCTGCTGACCAGCGGTTCATCGGGCGGCGATGCGCTGATGCCCGGTTTTTCCAACATGATCCAGGGCGAATTGGCCGCGCAGCCGATGGAGACGCTGTCGGTGCATGGCATCTGCGCCGCTGGCGTGTCGGCGATTCAGGCCGCCGCGCAAGGCGTCGAGATGGGTGGGCACGCCAGCGCGCTGGCCGTGGCCGCGGAATTGCCGTCACGGTTGTTCAAGCGTTCGCGCTTCGCGGCGCGTGGTTACGACGCGGATTTCGACGCGCATTTCCTGCGCTGGATGCTGTCGGATGGCGCGGGCGCGCTGTTGCTGGGCAATACTGGCCGCGCTCTGCCGGGGGCGTCCAGCGGCGTGCGACTGAAGCTGAAATGGGTGCATCAGCGTTCGTTCTCGGGTGACTATCCCGTGTGCATGCAACTGGGGTTGTCGGCCGACCGGCAGAAGGGGCACCTGGACTATCCGTCCTGGAACGAGGCCGAGGCCGATGGCGCGCTGTCCTTGCGGCAAGACATCCGGCTGCTGCCGCACCTGTTCGATATCGGTATCCACGAGTACGCGAAGCTGGTGCGCGACGGCTGGCTGGATCCCGATCAGGTGGACCACTTCCTGTGCCATTACTCGTCCGAGAAATTCATTCCCGTGGTCGAAGACCTGATGGAGAAAGCGGGCCTGGTGATTCCGCGCGAACGTTGGTTCAGCAACCTGGCGTGGCGCGGCAATACGGGCGCGGCCTCCATCCTGATCATGCTGGCCGAATTCCTGGAGACGCGCGAGGTGAAGCCGGGCGAGCAGATCTTCTGCTACATCCCCGAGTCCGGCCGGTTCATGGCGGCCTACATGCTGCTGGAGGCGGAAGCCGTACACGCGCCGCATGCCGTGGCGGGCGGCGCGGCGGTAGCGGCGCCGGCGGTAGCACGCGATGACGCGCTGAGTGGCGACGCCGACGCGATCGCGCCGCCGCACGATCCCGACATGGCGCCGCAAGGCCTGGGCCAACTGCTGACCGAGCTGGCGGCCATCTGGCACGACTACCGGTCGCGCGTTTGGCGCACGCCGGTGGTGCGCCGCCTGCGCAACCGTCAGTTCCAGACGCCCGACTATCTGAACTGGATGGAGAACTGGATTCCGCAGGTGCGCGAAGGCAGCAAGTGGATGCGCGAAGGTGCGGCTTCGCTGTCCGAGCAATACGCGCCCTTGGCCGCGTTGATCGACATGCACGCCGGCGAAGAACAGAACGATTTCCAGATCCTGTTCCAGGATTACCGCAATGCGGGCGGCGCGGTGGACAACATCGATGCCCTGCGCCGCAACCCGGGTGGCGAGGCCTTGAACGCCTATCTGCACAGCCTGGCCGCCACGCGCGACCCGATTGGCCTGCTGGGCGCGATCTACATCATCGAAGGCACGGGCCAGCGCATCGTGCCCGCGCTGCTGCCGCTGCTGAAGGCCAGCCTGAAGCTGCCGCCCGACGCCTTCCGCTTCCTGGAATATCACGGACACAACGACGAGCATCACCTGGCGCGCTGGCTGTCGGCGGTGGAATTGGCGCTGGACTGCGATGAGGATGGCCGCGCCGAACAACGCATCGTGGATACCGCGCGCCGCACGGCCGCGCTGTACCTGATGCAGTTCCACCACGTGATGGAGGGCGATACGGCATGAGCAAGGAACCCGAATTCCTGGCCAAGGCGCACGACCCGGCTGACCCCAGCCCCTGGCTGGCTTTATACCTGGACCGCAGCACGCCTTTGCCGGACAAGGTGAAGAAAGCCTGGTTGACGGATTCCAGCTGCGCGTCGCGCCAGTATCTGTTGCCGTTCCTGCGGCCGCTGGCACGCGCCTTCATCATCCTGATCCAGGTGGTGAAGACGTTCCTGCCGCGTCGTTGGTCGCATTCCAAGCTCCTGCACCGCATTCTGGCGTGGGGGCTCAAGCGCTTTGTGTCGCCCGAGGCCAACTGGCTGATCCTGCGGCACTTCCATCTGGGCGCACAGGCGTTGGCCTTCATTGCCGCGAATTCGCCGGTGCGGATCACGACCACGCCACTTGAGCCGTTGGAAATCGACGACCTGAAGGACGAGCTCTTCGTCAAACACGACCTGAACCTGTTCAACTTCGTCATCCGGCTGAACCAGGCGCTGAACGATGCGGGCGTTGAAATGCACGCACCCGAGTCCGTCGATTTCTCGATGATCAAGGATCCGCCGCTGAAGCTGGAAGACATGCCGCAGGGCAAGCTGAACTTCCTGGACCTGCAAAGCGCCATCGAGCTGTTCACGCCCCTGTACCAGTTGATGCTGACCGACAACGACTTCTGGCGCGCGGCCAATTCCCTGCAATTGGACGAGACCATCGGCATCTACGCCGCCAAGCTGCTGGGGGCGCCGCAGCATCTGATCCTGGTCAACAACAGCCATCCTCTGGTGCCGATGTCGACCTTGCGCGCGGGCTATCGCCTGGTGCTGCACGGCTTGTCCACCGAGATGTTGCACAGTCTGCTGATGGAGATGAAGGCCGCCCAGCAGGGCGCGGAGCCCCCGGCACCGATCGCCTAGGCCGGCAGGTGCCAGGACGGGCAACAGGCCTGCGCCACCGCCGGGGGACTTGGTGTAGACCCTGCGTTACAGGGTAAAACGGCTGCGTTATATTGCGTCCCTTGTTCGGCGAACCGCGCTGGACCGCGTTCGCATCGCGTGATTTTCCGTTGCGTCAGTCTCTATTCCGGAAGGCCCCCCCATGCCTCAAACCATTGAAGTCATTGCCACCATTCTGTTCGCCGTGGCGGTCCTTCATACTTTTTCGGTTCCCTTTTTCGCACGGCTCGCGCATCGCGGCGGCCCCCATGCGGGCTTTTGGCATCTGTTCGCGGAAGTCGAGGCCGTCTTCGGGGTATGGGCCTTCGCGCTGATCGTGGCGATGGCGGCGTTGGCCGGACCGTCCAGTGCCATCGACTACATGGACACGCGCAACTTCACGGAGCCGCTGTTCGTGTTCGCGATCATGGTGGTGGCCGCCAGCCGGCCGATCCTGGAACTGGTGGGGTTGATGGTGCGCGTGGTGGCGCGCGTGCTGCCGCTGCCGCGCGAACTGGCTACTTTTTTTGTCGTGATGTCGCTGGTGCCGCTGGGTGGCTCGTTCATTACCGAGCCGGCCGCCATGACGCTGGCCGCCATTCTGCTGCGCGACGCCTATTTCCGCACGAGCGGCCGCGCGGGTTTCAAGTACATGACATTGGGCGTGTTGTTCGTGAACGTGTCCATCGGCGGGGTGCTGACCTCCTATGCCGCGCCGCCCGTCCTGATGGTGGCCTCCACGTTCGGTTGGGATTCCGCCTTCATGGCGCAGCATTTCGGCTGGCGTGCCGCGGTGGCAGTGTGCCTGAACGCCGGTCTGCTGACGTTCATCTGCCGCAAGGCACTGATGGAGCGTTCGGTGGGCACGGGCGGTGGCGTGGACGCGCCGGAAGGGGCGGATTCGCGTCCCCCGGTGCCGGCCGTCGTCATCCTCGTGCACCTGGTCTTCCTGGTGGCCGTGGTGCTGACCGCGCACCATCCGGCGATCTTCATGGGGTTGCTGATGATGTTCATCGGCTTCTCGGAAGCCTACAAACGGCACCAGAACCGCCTGCTGATCAAGGAAGGCCTGATGGTGGGCTTCTTCCTGGCCGGGCTGGTGGTGCTGGGCGGCCTACAGAAATGGTGGTTGCAGGATCTGCTGGGCGGACTGGAGCCGTTCGTGCTGTTCTGGGGGGCCACCGCGCTGACAGCCATTACCGACAATGCCGCGCTGACCTATCTGGGGTCGCTGGTGGAAGGCACCAACGAGGCCTGGCGCTACATGCTGGTGGCCGGCGCCGTGACAGGCGGCGGGCTGACCGTGATCGCCAATGCGCCCAATCCGGCGGGCTTCGCCATCCTGAAGAACCATTTTCCAGACGGCAGCATTTCGTCGGGTCGGCTGTTCCTGTCCGCCCTGGCGCCCACCCTGGTGGCAGCGGTCATGTTCCTGCTTCCCGTCTAGGGAAAGAGCCTGGCAGACCCGGGGGCGGCGCCTCCGGGACGGGCCTTGGGCCTCGCCCTCCGGGTCGGACACCGACGGTTCATGAAAAACCGCTAAAATTCAAGACTTTCCCGTATTTTTTTCCGGCCTTGCCCACCCGCCGCCGCGGACCCTTCCGTCCGACGACTGACGGCTTCTTATTTGCCGGGCCCGCGCCTGGGAGCCCCTGATGCCCATCTACGCTTATAAATGCAGCGCCTGCGGCCATGCCAAAGACGTCTTGCAGAAGATTTCCGATGCGCCGCTTTCGGTTTGCCCCGAATGCGGCCAAAGCACGTTTTCCAAGCAGGTGACCGCGGCTGGATTCCAGCTCAAGGGGTCCGGCTGGTACGTCACCGATTTCCGTGGAAACGGCAACGCGCCCGCCAGCACTTCCGCGCCCGCTGAAGGCGCCGCACCCGCCGCCGCCGCACCGGCCGCCACGCCAGCCCCTGCTGCGGCTCCGGCTGCAACGCCGGCCGCCGGAACGCCGGCCGCCGGGTCTTCGGCCACGTAGCGCGCACGCGATGCGGATGCGCCTCATCAAGAAGTACTTCATCACCGGCCTGTTGATCTGGGTTCCCCTGGTCATCACGGTGTGGGTGCTGGGTTTGCTGGTCGCCACCCTGGAAGGGTTCGTGCCTGGCTTTCTGTCGTCCGAATCGCTGTTCGGCATCGACATCCCCGGCTTCCGCTTCGTCCTGGTCATCGCGGTGGTGTTGTTGACGGGCGTATTTGCGGCAAACCTGATCGGCCGTACCATGGTGGATCAGTGGGAAAACCTGCTGGGCCGTATTCCACTGGTGCGTTCGATCTACAACTCGGTCAAGCAGGTCAGCGATACCGTGCTTGCCCCGAATGGCCAGGCGTTCCGCCGCGCGGTGCTCGTGCAGTATCCGCGGGCAGGTTCCTGGACGATTGCATTTGTCACCGGCACGCCCAGCGGTGAAGTGGCCAGCCTGCTGCCCGGCGACCACATCAGCGTGTATGTGCCGACGACGCCGAACCCCACGTCCGGCTTTTTCCTGATGATGCCTCGCGCCGACGCGATCGATCTTCAGATGAGCGTGGACGCGGCATTGAAGTACATCGTTTCCATGGGCGTTGTCGCCCCGGCCCAGGCGCCCGCGCCCGAGGACCGGCCGGCCCCGTCCTCTCCAGCGCCTGGCGTGCAAGACACGCCTCGCGCCGATTCGTAACCCTTACGCTCAAACTAAGCACACAACGGAGTCATCCCGCATGCGTACCTGCTACACCGGCCAGGTTTGCCGTGACCATCTCGGCCAGACTGTCACCCTGTACGGCTGGGTGAACCGCCGCCGCGACCACGGCGGGGTCATTTTCATCGACTTGCGCGACCGCGCGGGCCTGGCCCAGATCGTGTTCGATCCGGATAACGCCGCCTTCGCCACCGCCGAGCGCCTGCGCAACGAATTCTGCGTCCGCGTCACCGGCCTGGTGCGCGAGCGTCCGGCCGGCACCGCCAACAGCGAGCTGGCTTCGGGCGAAATCGAAGTGCTCTGCAAGGAAGTCGAAATCCTGAACGCTTCGGTCACGCCGCCGTTCCAGCTGGATGACGACAACCTGTCGGAGACCACCCGCCTGACGCATCGCGTGCTGGACCTGCGCCGCCCGCAGATGCAGCGCAACCTGATGTTGCGTTACCGCGTGTCGATCGAAACGCGCAAGTTCCTGGACCAGTTGGGCTTCATCGACATCGAAACGCCGATGCTGGCCAAGAGCACGCCCGAAGGCGCGCGCGACTACCTGGTGCCCTCGCGTGTGAACGCCGGCCACTTCTTCGCGCTGCCGCAGTCGCCGCAGCTGTTCAAGCAGATGCTGATGGTGTCGGGCTTTGACCGCTACTACCAGATCACCAAGTGCTTCCGCGACGAAGACTTGCGCGCTGACCGCCAGCCCGAATTCACCCAGATCGACTGCGAAACGTCGTTCCTGAACGAAATCGAAATCCGCGAAATCTTCGAAAACCTGATCCGCCACGTGTTCTCGGTGGTCCAGGGCGTTGAACTGCCGTCGCCGTTCCCGCTGATGCCGTGGACGGAAGCGATGCGCCGCTACGGTTCGGACAAGCCGGACCTGCGCGTGCAGCTGGAATTCACCGACATGACCGACGTCATGCGTGATGTGGACTTCAAGGTGTTTGCCGCCGCCGCCACGGCGCCGGGCAGCCGTGTCGTTGCCCTGCGCGTGCCGGGTGGCGCTGAAATGTCGCGTAGCGAAATCGACGGCTATACGCAGTTCGTTGGCATCTACGGCGCCAAGGGCCTGGCCTACATCAAGGTCAACGAAGTGGCCAAGGGCCGCGACGGCCTGCAATCCCCGATCGTCAAGAACCTGCACGACGCTGCCCTGGCCGAATTGGTCAAGCGCACCGGCGCGCAAGACGGCGACATCATTTTCTTCGGCGCGGATCGCGAGAAGGTCGTCAACGACGCCATCGGCGCCTTGCGCGTGAAGATCGGCCACAGCGAATTCGGCAAGAAGACGGGCCTGTTCCAGGCCGGTTGGAAGCCGCTGTGGGTGATTGACTTCCCGATGTTTGAGTACGACGAGGAAGACGGCCGCTACACCGCTGCCCACCACCCCTTCACCAGCCCGAAGGATGGCCACGAAGACTTCCTGGAGACCGATCCCAGCAAGGCATTCGCCAAGGCCTACGACATGGTGCTGAACGGTTGGGAAATCGGCGGCGGCTCGGTTCGTATCCACCGCGAAGAAGTCCAGAGCAAGGTGTTCCGCGCGCTGAAGATTGGCGCCGAGGAAGCCCGCGAGAAGTTCGGCTACCTGCTGGACGCGCTGCAATACGGCGCTCCTCCGCACGGCGGCATTGCATTCGGCCTGGACCGCATCGTCACGATGATGACCGGCGCTGAATCGATCCGCGACGTGATCGCCTTCCCGAAGACGCAACGCGCTCAGGATCTGCTGACGCAAGCGCCGTCGGAAGTCGATGAAAAGCAACTGCGCGAATTGCACATTCGGTTGCGTAACGTCGAACCGAAATGAAGTAATCTGGCGTAGCGCCGCCGCTTGTCGCGGCGGTGCTCAGCCAGCCGATCTTCTCGGGGAATGCGCCAGATTCCTGGCGTTTTCCCGATGTTGAAAGGCGCCATATCCGCTATGTCGCTTATCCGTGTCGTCAGCTACAACATTCATAAGGGCCGTTCGGCATTGGGCCGGCGCGACTCCCTGAAAGAATTGCGCCTGGGTCTGTATGGCCTGCGCCCCGACCTGGTCTTCCTGCAAGAAGTCCAAGGCCGCAACGAGCAGAAATCGCTGCTCGACGCTCAACACGAATCCCTTGCCGCCGCCTTGCGGCTGGACGTGGCCTATGGCCGCAATGCCGTCCGGCACGAGACGGACCACGGCAACGCATTGCTGTCGCGCTTCCCCATTCTTGACCACGAAAACCTGGACATCTCCGACCACCGGCTGGAGCAACGCGGCCTGCTGCATGCGCGCATCGAACTCGGCGGCCGTGCGGTGCATTGCTTCGTGGTGCATTTGGGTTTGTTCGCCGGCAGCCGCAGCCGCCAGATCCTGGCACTGACCGAACGCATCCGGCGCATGGTGCCGGACGGTGAACCGATCCTCATCGCGGGTGACTTCAACGACTGGAACGACCGCCTGGCGCCGCTCTTTGTGCAGCAGCTGGGCCTGTACGAAGTTTTCTCCCACGCACCGCGCAGCCATGGCGGCGAGCTGCCGCGCCTGCGTGATTCGGTCAAGCGGCTGAGCAATGCGCTGCGGGGGCTGCCCAATGGCGGCCTGTCCGTCATGGAGCGCACCAATCAACTGGGCATGGACGGTAGCTCGCGTCTGCTGCTGCCGCCGCCCCGCACCTTTCCCGCCGTCTTCCCTTGGTTCCGCCTGGACCGCATCTACCAGCGCGGCTTTGCCGTGCGCAGCGCGCGCGTCTTGCGCGGGCGCGAATGGGCGCGGCTTTCCGATCACTCCCCCTTGCTGGCCGAGCTGGAACTACCGTGAAGGCCGAGCAGGTCAAGTTGGAATGGACCGACGGCAACAGCATCCGCCTGTTGCAGAACGGGTCCGACTTTTTTCCCGCCCTGTGCGCGGCCATCGATGCAGCCCAGGTCAGCGTGCACCTGGAAACCTATATCTTCATGGTGGACCGCAGCGGTTCACGAGTGCTGGAATGCCTGGCGGCGGCGGCCGGGCGCGGCGTGAAGGTGCGCGTCGTGCTGGATGGTTTCGGCAGTGCCGAAAGCGCCGACGAGGTGCGCGAGCGCTTGCTTGAAGCGGGCGCGCAATGCCGCATATTCCGCCCCGAACCACGTTGGTTCGCCCGTCTGATCCCATCGCGCAGCCGCTTGCGACGGCTGCATCGCAAGGTCACCATCGTGGATGGGCGCATTGCCTTCGTGGGGGGCATCAATGTCATCGACGACTACGACGACCTGGACCCCACGGACGGCATCTCGGCGCCACGCTTTGATTTCGCGGTGCAGGTGGAAGGGCCGTTGGTCACCGACGCGGCCTACGCGCAGGATCTGCTGTGGGTGCGCCTGAACTGGGCACGCCTGCGACGTCATCCGCGTGACTGGAGCCGCATGCGGCTGACCAAGCCGCACCCCGCGCCGGTAGCCCCGTGCGGCACGCTGCGCGCGGCGCTGGTCCTGCGGGACAACCTGCGCTACCGGCAGACTTTTGAACGGGCCTATCTGTACGGCATCACGCAGGCACGCCGCGATATCCTGATCGCCAATGCGTATTTTTTTCCAGGACGGCAGTTCCGTCGCGCCCTGGCCCGCGCCGCCGCGCGCGGCGTGCGGGTGCGGCTGTTGTTGCAAGGCAAGGTCGAATACCGCATGCAGTACCACGCCACGCGCTCGCTGTATGACCAGCTACTGCGTGACGGCATCGAGATTTACGAATACATGCCGAGCTACCTGCATGCCAAGGTCGCGGTGATCGACAACGTGGCGACCGTGGGCTCGTCCAACCTGGATCCCTTCAGCCTGTTGCTGGCGCGCGAGGCCAATGTGGTCGTCGACGACCAGCCCTTCGCGTGGGATTTGCAGGAGCGCCTGGAAATGGCCATCCGAGAAGGCGGCCGCTTCATTCGTCCGCTGGAATACCAGCGCCGGGGGTGGGTCCGACGCTGGGTGGATGCGGCTTCCTATACGCTGCTGCGTATCGGCGTGGCCTTGACGGGCACGTCGGACAAATACTGAGCGGGCGGTTCAGGCTCGGCGCTTGATCAGGCCCAGTGCCAGCGCCGTGCCCACCAGAATGATGGCGGCGCCGATGGCGATGGACGGCGTAATGCTCTCATCCAGGAACCAGGCCCCCCACACCACACCGAAGATCGGCACCAGGAAGGTCACGCTGACGGCGCCGGTCGGCCCGACGTTGGCGATCAGACGGAAGAAGACGATGTAGGCCGCGCCCGTGCACACGACGGCCAGCAAGATCGTGGAGATCCAGGCGGCCATTGATGCCGGCGTTTCCGGCCATGCGGAGATCGCCAAAGGCAGCAGTACCAGCGAGGCCGCGATCATGCTGCCGGTGGCACTGGCCAAGGCGTCGACGCCGCTCAGGAAACGCTTGGTCCAGTTGGCGGCAATGCCGTAGAACACGGGCGCCGACACGGCGGCCAGCACCGCCGGCCCCGTGCCACCGGATTGGAAGTTCAGCTTGTCCCACACCAACACGATAATGCCCAGGAACCCGATCAAGAGGCCCAGCGAACGCATCCAGGGCAGTTTGTCCTTCAGCCATAGCCAGCCGATGACCGCGCCCCAGACGGGTGTCACCGCATTGGCCACCGACAGGAAGCCCGCGCCCAGCGATTGCGCCGCGTAGGCGTAAAGCAGGAAGGGCACGGCGGCGTTCAGCGTGCCGACCACCAGCAGTGCTTTCCAGTGCCGGACGATCAGCGGCATCTTGCCGCGCCACAGGGCGGCGGGCAGCAGGAACAGCGCGGCCAGCCCCACGCGCAACTCGATCAGCGCGATCGGCCCGAAATCGCCAACCGCGATGCGCATGAACAGGAAGGAACCGCCCCAGACCGCAGCCAGAAGCAGCAGGTCCAGCAGATTGCGTTGACGCATGTTTGTCTCGAGTTAGCCTAAGGCAGGCCTGATTCTGCCGGCCTGCTTGGGCCGGCGTTTCGCTTGGGTGGCGGCTACTTCCGGCCGGTGACCAGGTTCTTCATCTTGACCCGGTGCGCCAGCAACGCACAGGTCAGCGACAGCACAATACACAAGGCCAGGCCTGCCCGCACTCCGTTTAGTACCGTGCCGTGCGAAATAATGATGCCAACCACCGCCGTGCCCAAGGCACTGCCAATGGCGCGCGTGGTCTGCACCAGCGCAGAGGCCACCCCCACGTCGCGGCGTTCGCTCAGCATCTGCATGAAGAGCGTCAGGTTGGGCAGCAGAAAGCCTAGCGCACAGCCGTTGACGAAAAAGGCGGCCAGAATCCACCAGGCCGACGTGCCGGGGGAAATCAGCAGCACCATCAGGGTGCCGGCCGCAAGCAAGAGGGCGCCGAACACCATCAGGCGTTGCGGCTCGGTCTGCTTGGGGAACATCCGCCCGTTGATGATGCTGCCCACCGAGATCGCGGCGACCAGCGGGGTCAGCAGCAGGCCCGCCTCGCTGGGCGAATAGCCCAGCACCTGTTGCAGCAGCAACGGGCTGTAGAAGATCAGCACGAACATCACCGCGCCAACCATCATCGCGGCCAGGTTCAGCAGACGGGATTCCTGGCCGGCCAGGACGCGCAGCGGAAAGATGGGCGATTTCACGCGGCGTTCGGTGGGAATCAGGATGGCAATGGCGGCGACGCCAATCAAAGCCAGCATGCCGCCCAGAAGCGGGTGCGCGTGTTCGCCACTGGCAAAGGCCAGTTCCAGCGCAGCCAGCGGTGCGCCCACCGCCAATACCAGCAAGATGGCACCCAACCAGTCGATCTTGCGGCTGCCGTCATGGATGGGGCGGATACGCGGGAAATAGCGCGCCAGCAGGAAAAAGGCACCCGCCGCCGCGATCGGCGAAATGAAGAACGCCGCGCGCCAGCCCAGTGCCTGCGTGGCGGCCCCGCCCAGGACCGGCCCGATGCCGCTGGCCATGGCGAAGGCGGCAGACACCAGCGCCATCCAGCGCACGCGCTGTTTGGCGTCGGGGAACAGGTCAGCGGGCGCGGCGAAGGCGGTGGCGATCATCATCCCGCCGCCCACGCCTTGCAAGGTACGGAACACGATCAGCTGGGTCATGGACTGCGCCAGGCCACAGGCGATGGAGCCCAACGCAATGATCAGGACGGAGACCAGCATCAGGGGCTTGCGGCCGAACATGTCGCCCAGCCGGCCAAAGATCAGGATGGAGGCCGCAGTGGCCAGCAGGTAGCCGGTGCCAACCCAGGCATACAGCGCCATGCCGTTCAGCGCTTCGGCCACGCGCGGCAGCGTGGTGCTGATGATGGTGGAGTCCAGCGCGGCCAGCACCACCGTCGCCGACACCCCTGCCATGGCCATCAGGAGATCCCGGCGAGAGTGGGCGGGATCGGTGGCGGATGGCTGGGGCGTTGGGGGCGGCGTCATGCCGCCTAGGATATCACCGGCCTACTAGGGTTTTCACTTGTAAAACGAGTGGTATCCCAAGAATACCGCGATGACCACCATCACCAGCACCCAGGACCAACGCGAATTGGACAGGCCGCGAGGTTCGGGTTCAGGAGGCGGGGGGGGCGGTGCAAGGCGGGGCTGCTTGGCCATGTGATCGATAAAGGCGGTGAAGAACTTCTGGATGATCTTGTCACCCGCTTTCAGCAGCAGGCCTTCTCCGCATTCCGCCAGCTTGCCACCCGCCATGCCGGCCACGGTATAGGCCACGCGGGTGCCTTGGTCTTTGGTGCTGAGGTTGATTTGGGCGGTGCCGATTGCAAGGCAGGCGGCGCGGCCCTTGCCTTCAAACACGAGGGTGCAGCTATCGGGGGCATTGACATCGGAGAGCAGGATCTCGCCTTCGTAGTCGGTATCGATCCCGGCGATATTGGCTCGCAATGTGACGGCGTACTCCGTCGGGCTGCGCATCGCGACTTCCACGCATCCCGGAATACATTTCTGTAAGACTCTCGGGTCGGTCAACGCATCCCATGTCTGGTGCTGCGTCGAAGGAATCCATTGGGCATCGGCAATGCGCATGGCTGTCTCCTTGGAAGAGTTATATCTACATTCTCGTCCCAAATAACAGGTTTGGCTACCAGGGCTTGGCGGGGCCGGCCCTGGCGCCGTGGCTCAGTGGCCCTGCGTCAATACGGAAATCCAATGCTGGGTCGACAGATCGTGTGCCGCGTTCGGTGCTTGTCCGTGGAGCTCCTGCAGAATGCCGCTGGCCATCTTCTTGCCGGCTTCGACACCCCACTGATCGAAGGGATTGATGCCCCAAATCAGCGCCTGTACAAAAATCTTGTGCTCATATAGCGCGAGCAGCGCGCCCAGCGCGTGTGGGGTCAGCCTGGGCAACACGATCAGCGTCGACGGCCTGCCACCCTGGTGCTTGCGGTGTCGGGATAGCCATTCGGCCGTGTCCGGGGCCATCCCTTGCGCCAGCAGGCTGGCGCGGTCGACGTCGGCCGATGTGCCTTGCAAGAGCGTCTGGCGCTGGGCAAGGCAGTTGGCAAGCAGCATGGCGTGTTCTTCCGTCCACTGATGGTCGGCTTCGCGGCACATGATGAAGTCGACGGCTGCGCCATCCGTGCCTTGGTGCAGCCATTGGAAGAACGTGTGTTGGCCGTCGGTGCCGGGCATGCCCCAAACGGAGGGGCCAGTCGGCACGCCTACGGGGTTGCCCGCCATGTCCACGGACTTGCCCAGGGACTCCATGTCCAGTTGCTGTAGATAGGGAGCCAGGAATTGCAGGCGGGCATCGTAAGCGGCAATGCTGAGCGATCCATAGCCCAACACGCTGCGATTGGCCACGCCAGCGAGAGCAAGCTGGGCCGGGGCATTCTCGGCGATTGGCGCCTTGGCGAAGTGAGCATCCATGGCGGCAGCGCCTGCGCGGATGCCTTCGATGACGTCAATGCCGACCGCCATGGCGACCGGTAGCCCAACCGCAGACCACAAAGAATAGCGGCCGCCAACCCAATCCCAGAATTCAAACACCTGATGGGAGGGGATGCCAAGCGCCAGCGCCGCGTCCGGGCGGGCAGTAATGGCGACGACCTGCTCATACGGGTGTTTGATGCCGGCCTGCGTGAGCCAATCGATAGCGCGGCGCAAGTTGGCTAACGTTTCCGTCGTGGTGAATGACTTGGATGTCACCACGATCAGCGTATCCGTGGCGTCCAGCCCCAGAATTGCATCTTCAAGCGCGTGCCCATCGATATTGGCGACGAACTTCAACGCCCGGCGCGCGCCACCGCCGCTGCAAGCATCGGTGGCCAGTCGCACGCCCCAATCGCTACCGCCGATCCCGATGTGGATGACCGCCTTCCATTGGCCTTGCGTGTCGGCCTGCTGCACAAACTCGCGCACGCGCTGGTGTTCGCGGGCGACGGCCTCGATGGGTTCGGGCGCGCGCAGCATGGTGTGCCAGGCAGCGCGGTCTTCCGTCCTGTTGACGTGTTCGCCTGTCAGCAGTGCGTTGCGGGCTACGTCAAAACCGCGAGCGTTCAATAGTGCGGCGGCAGCGGCTCGAGTGGCGGGGGAGGTGACATGGGCGCTCAGGTCGATGGAGAGGCCCGCGGCCTCCAGCAAACGGAGCTCGTCGGTACAGAAGGAGGCGTCCTGGACAGCGAGTCTGAATGCCTGCCATTCAGGCAGTTGTTGCAGGTTCGCGTGGTCAGCGGAGTCTAAAGGCAGCATATTTTGTGAATACGTCTTAGTACTGAGGATGGGCGTCTAGATTTGCCCCGGGCCAGGGAGGCGATTTTCGCCTTTCTGCAAAGCCGTGAGTTTAACTGGTCGTCCAGGCCGGACGGAGGCCCCTTTTATTTTGCAAGCTGCGTTTCCATTCTTTTGCAAAACGGTCAATATTGTTTTCATGTGTTGTCTGCGTCTGACGCTACAATCCCGCCACTTCTCCCCTCCGGCGTGTGTTTTCCATGTTGTACGTCCTTGTAGCGTTTCTGGTTTCGCTCATTTCCACCTTGCTGATCGTTCGCTATCGTTCTTGGCACGATGGCCTGACGGCTGATCACGATATGGATGGTGTGCAGAAGTATCACGCGGCCCCGGTTCCCCGAATCGGCGGGCTTTCCCTTCTGATTGCCAGCGGCGTTACCTGTGCGCTGGTCGCGGTGCGCGAACCCGACGTGCTGCCCAGTATGGTGCTGCTGCTGGCGGCGGCGATGCCTGCCTTCCTGGGCGGGTTTGCGGAGGACCTTACAAAGCACGTGCGCGTCATTGTTCGGTTGGGCCTGGCGATGCTGTCCGGAGTTGCCGCATATTATTTATTGGATGCGGCTGTTACTCGTGTCGACATTATCGGAATTGATTGGTTATTGCAGTTTGGTGTGGTGTCCCTGATTTTTACGTCAGTGGCAATCGGGGGCGCTGCCAATGCCATAAATATCATTGACGGGTACAACGGTTTGGCTGCGGTGGTGTCCGCCATGATATTGGCCGGTTTCGCCTATGTGTCGTTCTATTTAGGCGATCGGTTCCTATTGATCGTGGCACTCAGCACGTTGGGTGGAGTGATTGGATTCCTGGTCTGGAATTATCCGCGTGGGCACATATTCCTGGGCGACGGAGGAGCGTACTTCCTCGGTTTTATCATTGGTGAATTGTCGGTGCTGATGCTGGCCCGCCACCCCGAAGTGTCAGCGTGGTTTCCGCTGCTCTTGTGTATATATCCGGTCTTCGAAACACTATTTTCCATCTATCGGAAAAAATGGTTGCGCGGTCGCTCCCCTGGCGCTCCGGACGGCGTGCATCTGCATATGCTGATTTATAAGCGTTTGGTGCGCTGGGCTATTGGCTCCAGGGAAATGCGCCATCTGACACAGCGTAATTCCATGACGTCCCCGTACTTGTGGCTGCTGTCGTCCTTGGCGGTCATTCCAGCTGTGCTGTTTTGGCAACAACCTTACTTGCTGATGTTCTTCACCGCCGTATTTTCCACGACCTATATTGTGCTGTATCGCCGCTTGGTATTGTTTCGCATGCCAAAATGGATGATCGTGAAAAAGAAGAAGAATCGTCATTGAGCGAAGGCGCCCAGCAATAAAGCGCTTTCCTCACACGATTTCTAGAGGCCAGGCAAGCCTGCCTGGATGCATCGCTGCGAGAGGCAATGTTGTTGTAAAGTGCGGGCTGCGTTGAACGGCGCCTGCCACCATCGGGTCGAGGGTGGTGCCAAGCACGAATCCTTACTCATGCCCACACGAATTCTCATTGTTCGCACGTCCTCCCTGGGCGATCTTGTCCACATGCTGCCGGCAATCACCGATATTGCCCGGCATGTGCCTGACGCACAGATCGACTGGGTCGTCGAGGAAGCGTTTGCCGAGATCCCCTCGTGGCATCCGGCTGTCAATGAAATCATTAAGGTCGCGCATCGCCGCTGGCGAAAATCCTGGTGGTCGCCGCAGGTGCGCATCGAGCGCAAGGCGTTGAAAGAACGCTTGCGAACCACGCAATACGACATCGTTCTGGACATGCAGGCCCTGCTGAAATCCGCATGGCTGGTCCGCCAGGCGCGCGGCGTGCGTCATGGGTTGGATTGGCGCTCGGCGCGCGAGCCGCTGGCCTCGCTCTTCTACAACGTGCGTCATCGCGTGGAATTCTGGCAACCCGCCGTGATCCGTCAGCGCAAGCTGGCAGGTCTGACTTTTGGCTACCAACACGCAGGCTTGCCGGATTTCGGGTTGCAGAACTTTGTGCGCCAAGCGGGACAGTCGGCCGAGCCTGTGCTGGAAGTGGGCAGTGCCGGGATGAACACGACGGAATTGCCTCGTTTGCATCATCTGGACAATGACCGTGGTTACGCGGTGATCATGCCGTCGGCCAGCCGCGATGACAAGCTCTGGCCCGAAGAGGACTGGCGCGCGGTCTTCCGCCGTCTGCGCGAAGCCGGCTGCACCTTGAAACTATTGGCGGGCAATGAGTCGGAAGCCCAGCGCGCCGGCTTGCTCGTCGCCGGCATGGATGGCGCCGAGGTCATGCCCCGCATGGATCTGACCTCGGTGGCGCGTCTGCTGGCGGGGTCGCGCCTGATGGTGGGTCTGGACAGTGGCTTGACCCACCTGTCGGCCGCCCTGGGCCGCCCCACGATCGGCATCTATCGCGCCTCCACGCCGGTGCGTACGCCGCTTGTCGGTTCCAACTACACCGCCAGCCTGGGCGATCGCGGGGCATCGCCTTCGCGCGAGGCCGTGATGGCGGCGGTGGAGCAGGCTTTGGCCGCTCAGTGACATGAACCGCGGCGTCTATTCTCTGGCGCTTCGGGCATTGTCGCCGCTGGTATGGCTGTGGATGGCTCGCCGCGCCAAGCGCGCGGGCGGGCAGTGGGGAATCTTCTCCCCCGAACGATTCGGCCATGCCACGCCATCGGGTCCCGGCTCTTTTCCGTCCTGGACGGCGCCCGTCTGGGTGCACGCCGTCAGCCTGGGCGAGACGCGCGCTGCGCAACCGCTGTTGCAGGCGCTGCTTGATCGTGGCCTGCCGGTGTTGCTGACCCATATGACGGCGACCGGCCGCGCCGAGGGCGGACGCCTGTTTCCGGAGGCCATCGCTCGCGGGCAACTTCGTCAGACGTGGCTACCGTACGATTTTCCTGGCGCGACCCGCCGTTTCATGGGCAACTATCGGCCCCGCTGCGGTCTGTTGATCGAACGCGAGATCTGGCCCAACCTGTTGGCCGCTGCCCGGCGCGCGCACGTGCCCATGGCCTTGGTCAGCGCCCGGTATTCGGCATCGTCCCTGCGTCAGGCAGGTCGCATGGGTAGCGTGATGCGCGAAGCGTTGGCCGGTTTGGATCAGGTGCTGGCGCAAACTGCCGAGGATGCGGCACGGTTGTCGCAGGCAGGAGCGCCGGCACCCATTGTGACGGGCAACTTGAAGTTCGATCTGGTCTTGCCGGCGCTGCAGGTGCAGGCGGGACGGACCTGGCGGACGCGGCTGGGCAGGCCGGTGCTTGCCGTGGCCAGCACTCGCGAGGGCGAAGACAGTGGGTTCATCGCCGCGATCAAGCGGCATGCCGCTACTTTCCAGGCGCCGGACGCGCCGCTATTCCTATTGATTCCACGCCATCCCCAGCGCTTTGACGAGGCGGCCCGTCAACTAGCGGATGCGGGGCTGACATTCGTGCGGCGTTCCGAAGGGGCCGAGCCCGCTTCGGATACAGTGGTGCTGCTGGGCGATACGCTGGGCGAAATGGCGTTCTATTACGCGGCCTCGGACGTGGCCATCGTCGCGGGCAGCTTCGCGCCACTGGGTGGTCAGAATCTGATCGAAGCCTGCGCAGCCGGCGTGCCCGCCATCGTCGGGCCACACACGTTCAATTTCAAGCAGGCGGCGGAAGATGCGATCGCCGCAGGCGCGGTCTTGCGTGTGGCGGATACGGGGCAGGCGGTGGACAGCGCGATGGCGCTGCTTGCCGATACGCCCCGCCGGCAGGCAGCGAGTCAGGCGGCGCGGACCTGGTTCGACTCACATGCAGGCGCCACCCGGCGCACCTTGGACGCACTGGCGCCCTGGCTGGGCTGACTCGGCGGTCTGTGCGGGCTTGCCCAGGGGGAAGCGCCTACGGCGCTTTCCGCGGCACCAACGTCACCGCGCCTGGATTCAGCTCTTGGCTGAAGCGTCGGGTGTCGCGGCCTTCGTCCTCCGGACGCACGCCAATCCAACCTTGGCCCAGCGCCAGGACCCACAAATTCGCCAGCAGGATCAGGATGAAGAGCACTCGCATGGCGGGCCTCGCTCAGGCGTTGGCGTCCAGGGTGGCGCGGGCAACCGCAGCCAATCCGTCCAGGACGGGGTGATCCAGATAGACCGGTACGGGCGCGGCACCGAACGCGCCGCCGGCATCCGCCAACAGTCGTTCGATTTCTTGATGCACCTCGGGCCAGCCGCCGCCCGCCGCATAGATCTGCGGGGTTTGGCCATAGCGCTGGCGGCCAGCCAGCCATTGGCGCACGACGGCGCCGGCCTGGGCTGCGGCGATGCCGGAGGCGATGGCCTCGTGGGTGTCGACCGGGTAGGGCACGACCTGGCCGTTGGCGATCGGCAGGTTGGCGGTGCCATGGGCCAGCGACGTGCGCATCATGGCCGGGCCGGGCAGGATCAGCCCGCCGGCGAACACGTTGTCGGGGCCGACGGTATCGATCGTCGTGGCGGTGCCAAAACTGGCCAGAACGAAGGGCGGATGCGCGCCAGGCAGGCGCGACAGCACGCCCAGCAGCGACGCCCAGCGATCCGCGCCCAGTTGCGTCGGCACGCGGTAGCTGTTGACCAGGCCCAGCGTGGTGGCTTGCGAGGGCGACCAGGCAACCGCGCAGCCGTGTTTTTGCAGAATGGTGGCGATGGCCGTGCCGCGAGCTTCGCCCGCCACGTTCACGCCCAGCGCGCGAATCGGGCGGCGCGGCAGGGCGGCAAGCCAGCCGTCCAGCGCGTCCAGGTCGAGGCCATCGAAGGCGACCGCCGCCGGTTCACGCGGCATGTCGGGGTTGCTGGCGTCCAGCCAACCCACCTTGAGACGGCTGTTACCGGAGTCGATGAGAATAATCATGCTTGGCGTCGAATCGAAATTTCACCGACCGAAATCGGGGTGGCGCCCTCGGGCGTGCGCACCAGCAGGCGTCCTTGCTCGTCCACACCGCAGGCGGCGCCGCTAAGCAGGATATCCCCTTTCTCCAGCACGTTCACCATGCGGCCGGCCAGGGCGTCCACGTGGTTGAAGCGCTGCCTGAATGCGGTGAATCCTTCGCGTTCCAGGGTCTGGACCGCTTCGTGCCAGGCCGTCGCGCTGGCACAGACCAGGTCGGCGGCGGTGGATAGGCGATGCGAATGGGCCTGCACCTGGGTCCAGTCGGCGACCTCGCGGCCCAGCGTCCGGGACAGCTGCGCGGCATCGATCAGGTTCACGCCCATGCCGATGACGACGGTGTAGCCGGCCTCGCGGCCGCCGGGATTGCGGGTGGTCTCCACCAGCACGCCCGCCAGCTTGGCGTCATGCCACTGGATGTCGTTGGGCCATTTCATGCATAGGCCGCGGGCTTCGGGGCCGGCGACGGCGCGCAGCGCCTCACAAGCAGCGACACCGGCCAGCGGGGACAGTGCGGGTAGTTGCGCGGCGGGCAGATGCACGTCGAAGGCACACGAAAACATCAGTGTGGAGCCCGATCGATTCTGCCAGGGGCGTCCGGCGCGGCCTCGGCCGGTTTCCTGCAAATGGGTGCCTAGCAGCCAGGGCTTGCCGGCACCAGCGCCCGAACGCGCACGAGCCAGCAGGTCGGCGTTGGTCGACCCGGTGGAGCCTGTCCAGGCGATGTCTTGGAATACGGGCAGGCGCGAGCCTAGCTCCCGGACCAGGGCTTCTGGCGCGGGCAGGTCGATTGGGCGAACGTGATCGGACATGGCGGCGATTGTAGGGCACACGGCCGGCCCTCGCGGCCTTTCGTCCCCTCAAGCGTTTATGATTAGCGATACATTTTGCATCGGTCCCCCGTCTACATGCCGCAAACTGCTTCACCCGCGTCCGCCGCCGCGCCGTTCCGCCAAGACGGGAACGTCTGCCATGTGGCGGGCGACTGGAGCGTCCTGGCCCTGGCCGAGGCGGGCGAAGTCGAACGCCGGCGGTCGGCAATGGCCCGCGCCGCCCAAGACGGCGTGCGCTGGGATTTGCACGGTATTAGCCGGTTGGACACCATCGGGGCCTTGCTGATCTGGCAGGCCTGGGGCGAAAAGCTGCCCGAGCGGGTGCGCTGGGCGGCCGGGCAGCAGGACGTTTTCAACGCGCTGGCCATGAACAAGGGCGGCGCCCGCGCGCCCGAACCCAAGGCCGAATCCTGGGGCTGGGTGCGGGCACTGGGCGCTTCGCTCTTCCGGGGCGCCGAGAATGGCCGCGCGCTGCTGATCATGCTGGGCCAACTCATGTTGGACTTCGGGGGCATGTTGCGCCGTCCGCGACTGGGCCCTTGGCGCGAGATTTCGGCGCAGGTGTACCGCACGGGCGCGCAGGCGCTGGGCATCACGGCGCTGGTCGGCTTCCTGATCGGGGTGGTGCTGTCGTACCTGTCGGCGCAGCAGCTTCAGATGATCGGGGCCGACCGCTTCATCGTGCGGCTCTTGGGCGTATCCATCGTGCGCGAGCTGGGGCCGGTGCTGGCGGCCATCCTGGTGGCGGGCCGATCTGGGTCTGCCATCACGGCGCAAATTGGCGTCATGCGGGTGACGCAGGAGCTGGACGCGATGCTGGTCATGGGCATTTCGCACGGGCAGCGGTTGATCCTGCCGCGCGTGGTGGCGCTGGCAGTGACCATGCCGCTGTTGGTGCTTTGGACCGACGCCATGGCGATCCTGGGCGGCATGCTGGCCGCCCAGATGCAACTGGGCGTCTCGGCGCAATGGTTCCTGACCTCGCTGCCTGACGCCATTTCCCTGACGAATTATTGGATTGGCATCCTGAAGGGCGTGACCTTCGGCATCCTGATTGCGCTGATCGCTTGCCACTTTGGCCTGCGCATCCAGCCCAACACCGAAAGCCTGGGCCGCGGCACGACGACCTCTGTCGTCACGTCGATCACCGGCGTGATTCTGCTGGACGCGCTCTACGCCATCATTTTCAGTTCGGTGGGCATCTGATGAGCAGCGCCGCCCAACACCGGTTATTCACCGACGACAGCGTCACGGTCGAACCCGTCATCTCGGTGCGGGGATTGCGCACGGCTTTCGGCGACCACGTGGTCCATGACAATCTGGACCTGACCGTCTTCCCGGGCGAAATCCTGGTATTGGTGGGAGGGTCGGGCACGGGCAAGACCGTCTTGCTGCGCCAAATCATCGGCCTGGACCAGCCTGCGGCCGGCATCGTGAAAGTGTTGGGGCATTCGTTGTTCGATCTGTCGCCCAGTGAACGCAGGCGCCTGTCGTACCGCTGGGGCATGCTGTTCCAGGCGGGGGCGTTGTTCTCGGCGTTGTCGGTATTCGACAATGTGGCCTTGCCGCTGCGCGAGTTGCGCACGGTGCCGGAGGACCTGGTGCGCGATGTCGTCATGTGCCGGCTGGCAATGGTGGGCCTGTCGGCGCAGGACGCTGGCAAGCGGCCGTCGGACCTGTCCGGCGGCATGGTCAAGCGCGTGGCGTTGGCGCGCGCGCTGTCGTTGGACCCCGAACTGGTGTTCCTGGACGAGCCCACGGCTGGCCTGGATCCATTGCGGTCGGACGAATTCGTGGACCTGGTGCGCAGCCTGCACCGGCAGTTGGGATTTACCGTTGTCATGGTGACGCACGATCTGGACACGCTGCTGGCGTTGGCCACGCGCGTCGCCGTGCTAGCGGACAAGCGGGTGATCGTGTGCGATACGGTGCCGGAAGTACTGAAGGTTGATCACCCGTTCATTCACACATTCTTCCTGGGCGAACGCGGTTTGCGCGCGCTTGGGGATTTGGCGCCGAAGGGATTGCATCATGGAAAACCGTAGTCATGCGCTCATGGCCGGTATCTTTACGCTGGTCTTGTTGGCCGCCGCCGCGTTGGTGGCTGTCTGGATCGGCCGGGACCGGACCAAACTGCAAACATACGAAATCGTGTCGGCCACGGCGGTCAGCGGGTTGAATCCGCAGTCGGCCGTGCGTTATCAGGGCGTGCCGGTGGGCAAGGTGCAGTCGCTGGCGCTGAATCCGGACAAGCCGGGCCAAGTGCGCATCCGCATCGGTGTGGCGCCGAATACGCCGATCACCGAATCGACGTGGGCTGAACTGGGCGTGCAGGGCGTGACGGGCATGGCCAACGTGGAACTGCGCGACGACGGCACGTCGCTCAAGCGCCTGGCGTCGTCGGCCCAGCATCCCGCCGCCATTCCGCTGCGCCCGGGTTTCCTGGATCGGATCGAGCAGCGTGGCGGCAAGCTGATCTCGAACGTGGAAGAAGCCACCGAGCAATTGCGCCGCGTGCTGAGCGAACAGAACGTGCAGGCGTTGACCGCCAGCCTCCAGAACGCCACTGACATCACGCAATCGTTGAAGGAAGCGAGTCGCGACCTGGCGCCCACGATGGCCAAGCTGGGTCCGCTGCTCGATTCGCTGGGCAATACCTCGCGCCAGGCAGACCGCGCCGCGCGTGAAGTGGGCGATCTGGCGCAACAGGCGCGGCAGGCGCTGGCGCAACTGAATGCGCCCAACGGCCCCTTGGCGGTGGCCACGCGCAGCTTGAACGACATCGCCCTGGCCGCCGCGCGGCTGGACAGTGAAACCCTGCCCGCCGTCACCAACATGGCCACCAACGTCAGCGCCGCCGCGCGGGGTGCGACCACTACTCTGCGCCGTGTGGACAGCACGCCGCAATCCTTCTTGTTCGGCCCGGCGCCTGTTGCGCCTGGACCCGGCGAAGCCGGTTTTGCAGGCTTCGGGAGACAGCCCAAATGAAAATGCGTAGCGCCATTCTGATCTTGACCCTGGCCTTGGCGGGGTGCGGCATCGGCCGTGTGGGGGCGCCGCCCTCGGTCTTTGACCTGGGGCTGGATAGCAAACCCGTGCCCGCGCTGCCCGCGCGCGAGCCGGTTGCGCTGACGTTCCAGGCCGTGCCTGTCCTGTCGGACACCCGCATGATCTGGCGGGTGGGCGATAGCGCCGCGCCCAAGGCTTATGCCACCTTCCGATGGGCCTCATCCCCCGCGGAACTGGTGCGCCAGCGCATCACCGACCGCCTGTCGCGCCAAGGCCCCGTGCTGACGGATCGCGTGAATCTTCAGACGCCGCAGTTGCAGGTGTCGCTGACCCAATTCGAGCAGGTGTACGCCGAAGATGGCCAGTCCAGCCAAGGGCAGGTCTTGCTGCAAGCGGTGCTGGTCAGCGGGCGCACGGTCGTGGGACAGACGCGCATTGCGACACAGGCGCCGGCGCCGACGCAGGACGCCGCAGGCGGTGTGGCCGCATTGCGGCAGGCCAGTGACGATGCCGCCGACCAGTTGGCGCAATGGCTGGCCGTGGCCTTGAAGTCATCGGCCGCCAAGCCGGGCGGTTAACATTCCTTCCTTTTTTGCACGCTGAGCCCATCCATGTCCGCACGTACTGATACCCACGCCTTTGCCGGACCTGCCGGCCGCATCGATTGCGCCATCGACTGGCCGGCGGGCACTCCGCAAGGCTGGGCCCTGGTCTTGCATCCGCATCCGCTGCAAGGCGGCGCGCGCGAAAACAAGGTGGTGACGACCCTGTCGCGTGCCTGCGTGCAGCACGGGCTGGTGGCGGTTCGCCCCAATTTCCGCGGCGTGGGCCTGTCGGAAGGTGCGTTCGACAAGTCCGTGGGCGAGACGCAAGACATGCTGGCGGTCGTGGCGCAGATGCGTGAGCTGCACCCTGAGTTGGCGCAGGCCCCGTGGGTGCTGGCCGGGTTTTCCTTCGGCACGGCGGTGGCGGCGCAAACGTATTCGGCACTGGCCGAGGCGGGCGAGCCCGTGCTGCCGTCGGCGCTGATGCTGATGGGGCCGGCCGTGAACCGCTTCCAGTCGCACGAGGTGCAAGTCCCTGACGATACGCTGTTGGTGCATGGCGAAGAAGACGAAGTCGTGCCGTTGTCCGAAGCCATGGACTGGGCACGCCCGCGTTCGATTCCGGTGGTGGTGGTGCCGGGCGCATCGCACTTTTTCCACGGCAAGTTGCTGGTGCTGCGCCAATTGGTGCAAGCGCGCCTGAAGGTTGCGCTGGATTGATTCGTCGTTGCATTCAGGCCGCAGGTTGCATCAGGTTGCATGTTTTAAATGCGTGCGGAACCTCGCGCGGGGCGGGCCGGTCCAATCGGCTGCCTATAATTGTCAGCCACTAGCCCCGCGCCGGCGGGCGTCTTTCCTGGACCCACGTTGCCGATGAAGAATTTGCCTTACTCCGCTCAATCCCCCGTTGTCTTTACCCGCCGCTTGTTGTCCGGCGTGGTGTTGTCGGCGATGCTCGCGGCCTCGATGCCGGCCTGGGCACAACAGGCCCCCGCTGCTGCGCCCGCCGCAGCAGGCGCCACGGCGCCGGCTCCGACGGCCTCGGGCGTGGTGCCGGTGGGTGATGTATCGGCCGTGCCGGCACCCACCATCGCGGCCAAGGCGTGGATCGTGATTGACGTGAACAGCGGCCAGACGCTGGCCGCCTCCAACCCGGACATGAAGGTTGAGCCGGCTTCGCTGACCAAGATCATGACGGCCTACGTCGTGTTCAATGCGCTGGACGAAAAGCGCCTGACGCTGGAGCAGACCGTTCCGGTGTCCGAGCATGCCTGGCGCACCGGCGGCTCGCGCATGTTCATCGAGCCGCGCAAGCCGGTCACGGTTGACGAGCTGAACCAGGGCATGATCGTGCAGTCGGGCAACGACGCCTCGGTGGCGCTGGCCGAAGCCGTAGGCGGTAGCGAAGCCGCGTTCGCCTCACTGATGAACCAGGAAGCCGAACGCCTGGGGATGAAGAGCACGCACTTCATGAACGCGACCGGCCTGCCGGACCCGCAGCATACGACCTCCACGCGCGATCTGGCCACGGTGTCGTCGCACCTGATCACCGATCACCCGGACTTCTTCCACTACTACAAGCAGAAGAGCTACACGTACAACAAGATCACCCAGCCCAACCGCAACCGGCTGCTGTGGGCCGACCCGTCGGTGGACGGCATGAAGACCGGCCACACGGATTCGGCCGGCTATTGCCTGGTCTCGACCGCCGTGCGCGGCGACCGCCGCATCCTGGTCGTCGTCGTGGGTACGGACAGCGAAGCCACGCGCGCTGAAGAAAGCCTGAAGCTCCTGAACTGGAGCTTCCAGAACTTCGACACCGTGAAGCTGTTCGACAAGAGCCAGCCGGGCATCGATGCGCGCGTCTGGGAAGGCACGGCCGATAACGTCAAGCTGGGCCCGCCCAATCCGGTGTCGATCGCCGTGCCGCGCGGCAAGGCCGGTGATCTCAAGCCGGTGGCGCAGCGCACGGATCCGCTGATCGCCCCGCTGGCCAAGGGCCAACAGGTTGGCACGCTACAGTTCACGCTGGATGGCAAGGTGCTGCGCACTGAACCGCTGGTGGTGCAGGATGCCGTCGAACGCGCCGGCTTCTTCGGCCGCATGGTCGACACCGTCAAGCGCTGGTTCCAGTAAGCGGACGCGCCACGGGCGCGGCCACGGGTGTAAGCTAGCAACGGGCGTTTCGTGCGCGAAACGCCCGTTTTCCATTTGGGACGGACCAAGCGGTTCGTCCCAATCGTTTTTGAGGCCGGGCTGTCCCAAGACAAAACACCCCCTTGGGGCCGCAAGCACGCACAGCGTGCACGGCGAGAGGGGCTGTCATCTATCAGGAGTGCCTCATGATTCCGGGCGTGCCGGGCGAAAGCCAGGTGTATCTCAACGGTGAGTTCCTGCGTGTGGACGAGGCCAAGATCTCCGTCCTAGACCGCGGCTTTATTTTTGGCGACGGCATCTACGAAGTCGTGCCCGTGTATCAAGGCAATGCGTTTCGCATGGCCGAGCACCTGAACCGCCTGGACCGCAGTCTGGCCGCCCTGCGGATCGCGCAACCGTTTGATCGGGCGGGCTGGATCGACCTGATCGAGCAATTGCTGGCGCGTACCAATCTGGATACCTGCATCGTGTACTTGCAGGTGACGCGCGGCGTCGCCCGTCGCGACCACCAGTTTCCGGCCACGCCGGTCACGCCCACCGTATTCGGCATGATTTCGCCGTGGTCGCCGCCGCCTGCGGCACAGCGTACCCAGGGCTTGAGCGCCATCAGCATTCCCGATGAACGCTGGCTGCACTGCGAGATCAAATCCGTGTCGCTGCTGGGCAACGTGCTGGCCAAGCAGCAGGCCGTGGACGCCAACGCCGACGAAGTCGTGCAGTTCCGCGATGGCTACCTGACCGAAGGTTCGTCCACCAATATCTGGGTGGTGTCCGGCGGCAAGCTGCTGGCGCCGCCGAAGAACAACCTGATCCTGGAAGGCATCCGCTATGGCCTGATGGGCGAGTTGGCGGCCGAGGCCGGCATTCCGTTCGAGGCCCGCCGAATTACCCAGGAAGAGGTGGAATCCGCCGACGAATTGATGTTGTCGTCGGCCACCAAGGAAGTGCTGGCGATTGTCACACTGGACGGAAAACCGGTCGGATCAGGTAAGCCCGGCCCTGTTTTCGAGCAATTGCGCGCGGGTTATGATGCCCGCATCGCGGCGCTGTAAACCGTTGTACTGGGCGGCCCGCAGGGCCGTCCATCGCCCAGCGGACACTTGCCAATGCGCCGTTTGCCCCCATATAAGAACATTCAGGGGCAACAACCACTCTAGGCAAATCATGCATATTCCGCCCGAAGAATCGCTTATTGAATATCCCAGTGACTTCCCCATCAAGGTCATGGGCAAGCACCATCCCGACTTCGCGCAGACGCTGACTGAAGTCGTGTTGAAGTTCGATCCGGGCTTCGATGCCGCCACGGTCGAGATGCGTCCCAGCAAGGGCGGCAACTACCTGGGCTTGACCTTCACCGTGCGCGCGACCTCGCGCGAACAGCTGGACAGCCTCTACCAGGCGCTGCACGGCCATCCGATGGTGTCCATCGTTCTGTAATCAGGATTGCCGTGATCAAGTGGCTCGCGCGGCCGGCGGATTATCTGCCGGTCTGGCAGGAAATGCAGGCGTACACCAACCAGCGCGGCGCCGATACGCCTGACGAGATCTGGCTGTGCGAGCACGCGCCGGTGTACACCCTGGGCCAGGCTGGCTTGCCGCAGCACGTGCTCAACCCCGGCAACATCCCCATCGTCCACTGCGACCGGGGCGGGCAGGTGACGTATCACGGTCCTGGTCAGGTGATGGCCTACGCGCTATTCGACCTGCGCCGCGTGGACATGTACGTAAAGGAATACGTCACCTTGCTGGAGGGCGCCGTCATCGACACGCTGACCCAGCAGGGGGTCGCGGGCGCCTGCCGCAAGCCGGGCGCACCAGGCGTGTATGTTCCGGACCCCGACGGCGGCGAACTGGCCAAGATTGCCGCGCTGGGCATCAAGATCCGCAACGGGCGGGCCTATCACGGCGTGTCGTTGAATGTCGCGATGGACCTGGCCCCCTTTCTGGGCATCAATCCCTGTGGTTACGAAGGGCTGCGCACCGTCGACATGGCGGCCTGTGGCGTGCGCCGCGCGCCCACCAGCGTGGGTGATGCGCTGGCGCAGAATCTGGCGGATGCCTGGCGCCGCAGAAGGAAACCGACATGAAGACCTACAGCGCGGCCGACGTAGCCGCAACCTCCCCGGAACAACTGGCTCGCCTGCGCGAAGGGCCGCCCGAGGACTATGCCGCCTGGATCCGGGCGGCGGCTGAGCTTGGGCTGGTCGAAGCGCAGACCATCTACGGGCAGATGCTGCTGGACGGCGTGGGCGTCGAGCGCCAGCCCGAAGAGGGTCTGGCCTGGTTCAAGCGTGCCGCAAACGCCGATCACCCGATGGCCATCAACATGGTGGGCCGCTGCTACGAGAACGGCTGGGGCGTGACGGCAGACGATACGGTGGCGGCCTACTGGTTCCGCCTGGCCGCCGATCGCGGGCTGGACTGGGGTATGTACAACTATGCGCACATGCTGCGCGGCGGCCGAGGCGGCGTCACGCAGAACAAGGCCGCGGCGCTCGCGCTGTACCAACAGGCGGCGCAGACCGGTCACGTGAAATCGATCGGCGTGGTCGGACGCTTCTACGAAGCGGGCGATGTGATTGGGCAAGACATGGAGCGCGCGTTTGACTGCTATCAGCGCTGCGCTGAAGGCGGCGATTTCCGCGGCATGTTCCACCTGGGCCGCCTGCTGCTGTTGCAGGGCAGGAAAGAGGAAGCCGTGCAATGGCTGGTCCGCGTGCCCGAAACGTCCACGCCAGCGTTCTTGAAGGAAGCCAACGCCATGTTGCAGGACTGCGGCTTTCCGGCGTTGTACGAGGGCTGAGACACCCATCAAACTGCGCTGGGTTTTTCTCAATTTTTGCCACGGCATAATCCTCCTGCCACGGCACAATCGGCGCTTGATGGGTTGCGCGCGATGGATGCCGGGGTTCTTTACTCCGGTCTTTCGCGCTACACCCATCCTACGTGCAGGGTGAGAAC
>NZ_CADIJX010000005.1 GCF_902859625.1 Achromobacter pestifer
GCAATATTCTCTCTAGGCCAACGGAAATTCCACCGCTGCTTGATGGGTTGCGCGCGTTGAACTATCGCGTTCTTGCGGTTGATTTCTCGCGCTACACCCATCCTACGGCGCATCCCCTGTTTTCCGTAGGATGGGTGTAGCGCGCGGAGCGGCGGAATAGCACTTTGGACTGACGCGCGCGCAACCCATCAGGCGGCGCACCCGATGTCGCCGGTCTACAAATACCGCTTGAACCACGCCAACATCCGGCTCCAGCCGTCCTTGGCAGCCTCGGGCTTGTAGCTGGCCCGGTAGTCCGCCATGAAGGCATGATCGGCGTCAGGGTAGACCACGAACTCGGACTGCTTGGCCGCGGCATTGCCGGCGGCCAGCTTGGTCTTCATGATCTCGATATCCGATACCGGAATGCTGCCGTCCTTCGCGCCATACAGGCCCAGCACCGGCCCGTGCAGCTCGTTGACCACATCAAAAGCCACGCGCTTGATCAGGGGGCCGTGGCCCACGCTGAGCTTGCCGTACCAGGCGACGGCCGCCTTCACATTGGGGTTGTGCGCGGCATACATCCAGGTCAGGCGTCCACCCCAGCAGAAGCCGGTCACCGCCACGCGCTTGGCATCGCCACCGTTTTGCGCCGCCCACGCCACGCTGGCGTCCAGGTCAGCGAACACCTGGTCGTCAGGCACCTTGCTGACGATTTCGCCAATCAACTTTGGAATGTCCGTATAGACCGAGGCGTCACCCTGGCGCTCGTATAGATTGGCGGCCACGGCCAGGTAACCGGCCTTGGCAACGCGGCGGCAGACATCCTTGATGTGCTCGTGCACGCCAAAGATCTCTTGCACGACCAGCACGATGGGCAGGTCGCGTTGGCCTTCAGGCGCGGCGTAATAGGCGGCAATGGAACCATCAGCCACGGGGAGTTGAAAATCCCCGTGAACCAGGCCCTGCGTGTCCGTGTGGATAACGGTGGAAGCGACGTTGCCGGCGGCGGCGGAAAAACTCATGGAGTACTCCTGTGTAGGGATCAACGACACCGGGTCCCCCGTTCCGCGCGCGTCCCTAGTGCGGGTGGGCATGCTCCGCATGGGGGGCGCCGTGACCAGCGTCGGCTCCATGCTCATGCCCGTGGTGCATCAGCGTGGTGACGCTGTAAATCAGCGCCACGCCCACGCCTACCAGCAACAATTGCGGGACGGCATCCGAAAGGGACACCCGTTCGTGCATCTGCGGCATCAGATCGGCCACCGAGATGTAAAGGAAGCTGCTGGCGGCAATCACCAGGACATACGGCACCCAACCCTGGGCTTGCTGAAGCACGAAGTACCCTATTATGCCGCCCACGGCTGAACACAAGCTGGTGAACAGGATCAGGGAAAAGGCGCGGCGACGCGCCAGCCCCGCATTCAGCAGCACGACGAAATCGCTTAGCTTGTGCGGCACTTCATGCACGATGATCGACGCGGCCGTCAGCACGCCCAGCAGCGGATCGGTCAGGAACGCTGCCGCCACCAGCACGCCGTCGCACAAGTTGTGCAACGAACTGCCGATCAGGATCAGCACGCCCCCGCGCCCCGCCTCGTGATGGTCGTGACCCTTGTGATGGTGATGGCCGTCGCCCTCGTGGTGATGGCTATGGCGCAGCAGCGCGATTTTTTCCAGCACGAAGAAGCCGATCAACGAAGCCAGCATCAGCCCGAACAGCGCATGGGCGTCGCCCACCGCCCCCTCAAAGGCCTCGGGCAGCAAGTGCAGGAGCGCTACCGACAGCAATACCCCCACCGACAGGCTCACCATGTGATGCAGGTATTGGGCAAACACCTTGTAAGCCAGCCAGCTGGCGACAAAGACGGCAATAAGGCCACCGGTGACGGTGGCAAGCAGGACCCAGAGCAGCAACATTTGGGGGACGCAATATAGGCGGGGGAAGCGCAACATTATATTGTTGCAATCCCAAAACCGGAAATGGGCCGCCCAAAGGCGGCCCATCGGTCCTGCGTACGGCCGGCGCGCGCTTAGTGCGCCTGCTCCCAGTTCTTCCCCATGCCCACTTCCGCGACCAACGGCACGCGCAGCTCGGCCACACTGCACATCAGGCGCGGCAACGCTTCCTTGACAAGTTCGATCTCGGCGTCCGGCGCTTCCAGCACCAGTTCATCGTGTACCTGCATGATCATGCGCGTTTGCAGCTTTTCGGATTCCAGCCACCCCTGCACCGCCACCATCGCCATCTTGATCAGATCGGCCGCCGTGCCCTGCATGGGCGCATTGATGGCCGCGCGCTCGGCCCCCTGCCGGCGAGGGCCGGAGGCGCCGCGGATCTCCGGCAGTTGCAGGCGGCGCCCGAACACGGTTTCCACGTAGCCTTGCTCGCGCGCGAGCCGGCGGGTGTTTTCCATGTACATCGCCACGCCGGGATAGCGCGCGAAGTAGCGGTCGATGTAGGCTTGCGCCGCGTCCCGCGTGATACCCAGGTTGGACGCCAGGCCGAACACGCCCATGCCGTAGATCAGCCCGAAGTTGATGGCCTTGGCGGCACGGCGCTGCTCGGTCGACACGTCGGGCAATGCCACGCCAAACACCTCCGACGCCGTGGCGCGGTGGATGTCCTCGCCCGCGGCGAAGGCGCGTTGCAGGTTGGCGTCGTCAGAGACGTGCGCCATGATCCGCAATTCAATCTGCGAATAGTCAGCCGACAGCAGCAAGCCCTGTTCCGCGATGAACGCCTCGCGCACGCGGCGGCCCGCCTCGGTGCGAACCGGGATGTTCTGCAAGTTGGGGTCGGACGAGGCCAGACGGCCCGTGATCACCGCGGCCTGCGCGTAGCGCGTGTGCACGCGCCCCGTGTCCGGGTTGATCATGCGCGGCAGCTTGTCCGTATAGGTCGATTTCAGCTTGGACAGGCCCCGGTATTCCAACAGCACCTGCGGCAGCGGATAGTCCTGCGCCAGCTTGGTCAGCACGTCTTCGTCGGTGGACGGCGCTCCGCCCGCTGTCTTGCGCACGACCGGTAGCTGCATGCGGTCAAACAGGATCTCGCCCAATTGCTTGGGCGAATTCAGGTTGAACGGCTGCCCGGCCAGTTCATAGGCCTTTTGCTCCAGGCGCAGCATTTCCTGCCCCAGCTTATGGCTTTGGCGACCGAGTTCAGCGGCATCCACCTTCACGCCGTTGCGCTCGATGGTGGTCAGCACCGCTGACACCTGAATCTCAAGCTGGTAGATGCGGTTCAGCCCGTCATCGGCCGCGACCATCGGGCGCAGCACCTGATGCAGCTGCAAGGTGAAGTCAGCGTCTTCGGCGGCGTAGTGGCCGGCCTTGTCGACCGCCACCTCGTCAAAGCCGATCTGCTTGGCGCCCTTGCCGCACAGATCCTCGTACGACACGCCGCTGCGGCCCAGGTAACGCTGGGCCAGGTCATTCAGGCCCACGCCGCGATGGGACTCCAGCACATAGGCTTCAAGCATCGTGTCTTCGGCGATGCCCGCCAGCCGGATGCCTTCGTTGGCGAAGACATGCGCGTCGTACTTGGCGTGATGCAGCAGCTTGGCGCGGGTCTCGTCTTCCAGCCACGGTTTCAGGCGGGCCAACACCTCGGCCTTGGGCAATTGGGTCGCGCCATCGGGGCCGCGATGCGCCACCGGGATATAGCACGCCACGCCCGGCGCCACCGCCAGCGACAGGCCGACAAGCCGGGCCTGCATCTGATCCAGCGACGTGGTTTCGGTGTCCAGCGCCACCAGGGACGCGCCCTGCAATTTTTCAAACCAGGCGTCGAATTCCGTCCAATCGGAAATAATGCGGTAATCCAGTTCAGCGGGCGCTGCCGGCGCCTCGGCCGCAATGCGCGCATCGCCCGTGGGCACGCGCTCGGCGTCACCGGTCAGGTCGCGCAGCCAGGTGCGAAAACCATAGCGCTCGTACAGTTCGGTCAGCGTGGCGTTGTCGCGTTCGCGCGGGATCAGGTCGTCCACGCTTTCCACGTGGCCGGCCAGGTCGCAGTCGTACTTCACCGTCAACAACTGGCGCGTCAGCGGGAAGTTCGGGATGGCTTCGCGCAGATTGTTGCCCGCCACGCCCTTGATGCCGTCGGCTTCCTCAATCAGCTTGTCGATGGAACCGAATTCCGTCAGCCACTTGACCGCCGTCTTGGGACCCACCTTGGTCACGCCCGGCACGTTGTCCACCGTATCACCCACCAGCATCAGGTAGTCCACGATGCGGTCGGGCGGCACGCCAAACTTGTTGACGACCCCGGGTTCATCCAGCACTTCACCGGTCATGGTGTTGACCAGGGTGACATGGCTGTTGACCAATTGCGCCAGGTCCTTGTCGCCGGTGGAGACGATGGTGTGCACATCGTGCTCGGCAGCGCGCTTGGCCAGAGTGCCGATCACATCGTCAGCTTCCACCCCTTCGATGGCCAGCACCGGCCAGCCCAGCGCGCGAACGGCACGGTGGATGGGCTCGATTTGCGCCGCCAGGTCTTCCGGCATGGGGGGACGGTGCGACTTGTACTCCGGATACAAATCGTCCCGGAAGGTCTTGCCGCGGGCATCGAAAATACATGCGGCATACTCTGCCTTATGGTCAGATACAAGCTTGCGCAACATATTCACCACGCCGTAAAGCGCACCCGTGGGTTCGCCTTGCGCATTGCGCAAATCAGGCATAGCGTGGAAAGCGCGGTACAAGTAACTTGAACCGTCGACCAGTAATAAGGTTTTTTTCATGGTTACAAAGGCAGATATGGCAACAACTGCGGAAACACCCGCCAACAAACAAATTCCGCTGATTATGTCAGAGATACGGACGGCGGCAGACGAGCTCGCGAACATCGGGCCCGCGGTCAGCGTCTTCGGCAGTGCACGAGTCAGTCGCAATTCTCCCCACTATGAAACCACCGTCGCGATTTCGGCCGCCCTGGCCGGCGCCGGTTTTGCGGTGATCGCCGGGGGCGGCCCAGGCATCATGGAGGCCGCCAACAAGGGCGCCTTCGAGGCAGGCGGCACCAGCATCGGGCTGAACATCAGCCTGCCCCACGAAGCGCACAACAATGAATATCAGACAATCAGCCTGTCGTTTGAATATTTCTTTTCGCGCAAGGCCACGTTCTTCATGCACAGCTTCGCCTATGTGGCGATGCCGGGCGGTTTTGGCACCCTGGATGAACTCTTCGAAGCGTTGACGCTTATCCAGACGGGCAAGGTCCCGCCCGCCCCCATTGTGCTGGTGGGCAGTGAGTACTGGTCCGGCCTGGTCGAATGGCTAGGCGGCCAAGTGCTGGCCAACGGCATGATCGGCGCGCACGACCTGGACCTTTTCATCATCGAAGACGATCCCGTCAAGGTGGTGCGTCGCGTGGTGGAATTCCACGACAAGGTCAATTCCGACGCGCAATACGCGCCGTCGCTGCCGGCCTGAGTTTTTCAGCCCCCATGAAAAATGCCCCCGAGGGGGCATTTTTCACTTCCGCATGAATGACGGCACGACCTCCGGCGGGATCGGGCACAGATAGGGTTGGCCGCGACGCGCATCCAGCAGTTCTTCCTTGGCGCGCGCCAGCGCCTCGGGCTGCGTGTACAGATCCGCGGCGGTTGCCGCGATGACCTTGGCCGCGTGCACCATGCCCTTGTGCGCCATGGACATCTTGCCTTGCGCCACCATCTGCCACGAATGGAAGGGCGTGCCGTAGGCGTAGCATGCCCCCCAGCATTGCGCCGTGGGCGTCACCCAACTGACGTCGCCCACATCCGTCGACCCATAGGTGATCTCGGTCTTGGCCGGATCAAAAGGCGCCACGCCAGAGAACAGCGGCGTAGGGTTGCGCAGCACCGCGCCCAGGTTCTTGCCCGCGTTGTCGATGTCATCTTCCGTGATCGAATCCCACATGCGGCGTGCGGTCTGCTCCTCGCCCGGCGTATAGGCCGGTCCTTGAAGGGACTGCATGTTGGCGTACATGACTTCGTTCAGCACACGGTTGGGCATGTAGTTCGAGCACGCCTTGTCGAACACGATGTCCAGCTCGCAGCCGGTCATCAGGGCCGCGCCGCGCGCCACGTTCTTCACGCGCTCGTACAACTCCGCCGCCTGCGAATTGATGGGCGCGCGCACCAGGTACAAGACCTCGGCGCGGGCCTGCACCACGTTGGGCGAAATGCCGCCGCTGTTGGTCACGGCGTAATGCACGCGCGCATCCGGCACCATGTGTTCGCGCAGATAGTTCACTCCCACGTTCATCAGTTCCACCGCATCCAGCGCGCTGCGCCCAAGGTGCGGGGAATTGGCGGCGTGCGCGGCGATGCCGCGAAAGCGGAAATAGGCCTGGATGTTGGCCAGCGACGACTGGTGGAAGATCCCCGTGTGCGACGCCGGGTGCCACGTCAAGGCCGCGTCCAGGTCATCGAACAGACCCGCGCGCGCCATGAACGTCTTGCCTGAACCGCCCTCTTCCGCAGGACAGCCATAGAAGCGGATCGTGCCCGTCAGTTGGTTGGCTTCCAGGAATTCCTTGACTGCCACCGCGGCAAAATGCGCGGCCGTGCCCAATAGATGATGGCCGCAGCCATGGCCATTGCCATTGGGCGTTTCCGGCGACGGCTGACAGGCGAACGCGCCACTCTCCTGGCTCAGACCGGACAGCGCGTCGTACTCGCCCAGGATGCCAATGACGGGGCCGCCCTGGCCCGCTTCCGCCACGAAAGCCGTGGGGATTCCGGCGGCGTCCCGCGTGATGCGGAAACCGGCTTCCTCAAGCATGGCGATATGCAACTCGGCCGATTTATGTTCGTCATACCGCAGTTCCGCCAAGCTCCAGATGCGGTCACTCAGGTCTGCGTAACGGTCGCTGCGCGCGTCGATGAACGGCGCAAGTTTGTCGATGGCACCCATTGCTTCTCCAGTGAAAGGGTTGATCCTGTCTCGTTGAAAAAAGCCTGTCATTCGTCCAGCTTGATGCCAGCAGTTTCAATGATTTTCCGATTGGCAGCCAGCGTCTGCGCGATGCGCTGCGCGAACGCTTCCGGCGTCCCGCCGTCCGGCTGCGCGCCAAGCGCCGCCAGGCGCTGCACCAATGCGGGATCGGCCAGCGCGCGGCCCACGGCCTGATTCAAGGTCCGCACCACGGCGTCGGGCGTTCCCGCAGGCGCGACCAGCCCGAACCAAGTCTGGCCCAGCGCATTCAACTGCGGATATCCCAGTTCGGCCAACGTCGGCAAGGCCGGCATGCCCTCAAGCCGCGCGGGCGCCGACACGGCGATGGCCCGCAGCTTTCCCGCCTTGATCAGCGATTGCGCCGATGCGTACTGATCCTGCTGCACCTGCACCTCGCCACCGACCGCAGCCGTCAGCGCCGGCCCCATGCCACGGTATGGCACATGCAGGACATCAACCTTCAGGTCGGCATTCATCGCCGCCAGATTCAGGTGGCCCAGCGAACCGACGCCGGGCGAGCCAAAGGAATACTTGCCCGGATGCGCGCGCAGTTCGGCCAGAAACTGCGGGAAATCCTGCGCGGGAAAGGCCGGGTTCACCATCCACACGACCGGCACCGTGGCCACCGACGCCACCGGCATCAGTTGGCGGGCGGGGTCTACCCGCTGGGTGCCGTACAGCAAGGGATTGACGGCCATGGTGCTGACGGTCGCCATGCCCAAGGTGTAGCCGTCCGGTTCGGCGCGCGCCACGGCTTCGGTACCGATCAGCCCGCCCGCGCCAGCGCGGTTCTCGACGACCACGCTCTGGCCCAGCTCCTTGCGCAAGCCGTCGGCCACGGCACGCGCCAGCACGTCCGTGGACCCGCCTGGCGCAAAAGGCACGACCAAGCGCACTGGTTGAGACGGATACGCGCCCTGGGCGGCGGCGAAAGTAGAAGCGCTGAAGGCAACGGCGCAGACAACGGCATGCAGCAGGCGGGACTTCATGGACCAGACACTCCTAAGGCGCGGGCAACGAACGGGATCGCAGCATTGTGGCCAGGGCATATCCTTATTTCAAATACATTAATGCGTAGATATATTCGTATTTTGAATAGCTTGGATCCATCGATGGACGTCGCGCCTGCCACCCTGCTTTCCCGCCTGCTCGCCAAAGGGCGGCTGCGCCATCTACAGCTGTTGGCCAGCATCGCCGACCTGGGCAGCATCCAGCAGGCGGCCAGCCACATCGGCCTGAGCCAGCCTGCCGCCACCCATGCGCTGGCCGATATCGAAGACCTGCTGGGGGTTCGCCTGTTTGAACGCCACGCGCGCGGCATGCGCACCACGCGCAGCGGCCAACTCATGGCGGAATGCGCGCGCGGCATGTTGACGACCTTGCGCGCCTCGACCGATTCCGTGGCCGCGTTGCGCGACGGCGCCGCGAGCAGCCTGCGCCTGGGCGCGATCCCCGCTGCCAGCGGCGGCCTGCTGGCCGAGCGGTTGCCGGCCTACATGACCGCACATCCCGATCTGCATGTTGAGGTGGTGGAAGGCAGCCGCGAACAACTGCTGCCGCTTGCCGCCAACGGCAGCCTGGACATGCTGCTCTGCCGCCGTCCGGAAGCCGTGCCCACCAACCTGGAATTCGTGCCGCTACAACAGGACATCGCCGTGATCGTCGCCACGGACGGACATCCCTTGCTGGCCCCGGGTTGTTCGCCCACGTCGGAACAGGTCGCATCGCAACTGTGGATCGAGCCCCGGCCCGAACTTGCCATCCATGCCGTCTTCACCGCGTTCTTCGAGCGGGCGGGCGTTGTGCCCCGCCGATGCCGGCTGGCTAGTGCGGCGCCGCCCATGCCCTTGCTGATTGCCGTCATGCGCGCGCAGCACGCGCTGGCGATGGTGCCGTTGACGTTGGCCAACTGGTATGTGCAGCACGGCCATTTCCAGCGCGTGGCGATTGAGTCTCCGGGCTCGTTCGCGCCCATCGGCGCCATCGTCCGTGAGCAAGGCCCGGGCCGCGATTTCCTGGAATGGCTACGCCGGTAAAGCGCGAGTCAGCCCATCGCCTTGATGATGGCCTCGCGCGCCAGCCCGATGAATTCGCTCTCGCCAGGCCTTGCCGGCAGCAAGCGGAATTCCACCGCCGGCAAGGCGGGCAGTCCAGGCGCGTGCAAGCGTGCGATGCCGGGGGCCAGCGCCGATTCGTTCAGGCACGCCACCCCCAGGCCCGCCGAAATCGCCAACTGCAAACCCGCCACGCCCGACGCCACGTGCGCCACCGTGTAAGGCACGCCACGGCGTGACAGCAGCCGTTCAACGTATTGCCGCAACGCACACGTTTCCGGCAACACCAGCAACGGCAAGGGCTTGCCTGCCTGCGCGCCCGTGCCTTCAGCTGCCATCCAGAGCAATGACTCGCGGCGCAGCAAAGTGCCTTGCGCACGGCCCCGGGAAGCCCCGCGCTCCTGGATCGACATCGATATGCCCACATCGATTTCGCCGCGCTCATAGGCGGCCTCGATGGCCCCGCTCTTCATGATCGTCACGTGCAAGCGCACCTGCGGATACTGCTCGTTCAGGCGCCGCAGCATGTGCGCCACATCGCCGGGACGAAAGTAATCCGTGATGTAGAGCCGCAGCTCGCCCCGCAAGGCCACACCCCGCAGGTCACGATAGGCCTCATCGCTCAGGGCCAGGATCGCGCGCGCATGGGCCAACAGGCGCTCGCCCGCAGGCGTTGCGGCCACGCCAGCCTTGCCACGCACCAGCAAGGACTGCCCGGCGCGGTCTTCAAGCTTGCGCATCTGCTCGCTCACCGATGACTGCGACAAAAACACCTTGGGCGCGGCGGCCGTCAGGCTGCCGGCGTCCAGAACGGCAACCAGCGTGCGCAACTGGTCAAGATCAAATCCAGACATGGCACATCCAACGGATTATTCGATGGATTAAATCGTAAATTCCCGCTTTTCCGATGTCAATCGGACCCCTAGACTGGCCTCACACCTACCCAATCAGGAGTCCACCATGCCCCATATCGTCGTCCATCTTTCCGGCCAACCCAATGCCGCCACCAACCGTCGCGTCGTGGATTCCGTGGCCGGCCTGACGCAGACGGTGCTTGGCAAAAAGCTGCCCGTCATCGCGATTACGCTTCAGCACGTCCCGCACGATCTATGGTTCATCGGCGGCCGTCCGCTGTCGGAACTGGGCAAGAACGCCTTCCATCTGGACATCAGCGTTACTGACGAAACCAACACCAAGGCCGAGAAGGCCCGTTTCATCAAGGAGATCTATGCCGCGTTCCAGGAGATCCTGGGCGAACTGCACGAATGCTCCTATGTGCATGTGATCGACGCACGAGCCGCCGCGTATGGGTATGGCGGCGCCACGCAGGAGTACCGACACCAACAAAACGGTGTCTAGGCTTACCCGATGGGAAATGCCCCCGCGCCACGCCCGCCCCAGCCTCGGGACACGACAGAGCCGCCGCCCGCAATCGTTCGGGACGAAACCGGGCGGCGCCTGCCTTGGGGCAATGGACTTCAGTCTGAACGCCTGCCGAACAGTCCGGCGACGCCATACTTGATTCGCGACCACAGCGCCTTCAGGCCGATGCTGAGCATGTTCAGCTCAGCCGCTTTCGGCGCAGGCCGTGCCGGGCGTCCTCTTGACTCAATGATTTTGGTTTGCGCCAGCGCCAGGACGGCCTGTGCCTGACACAGCACGGCTTGCGCCTGTTGCAGCACCGCCTGTGAGTCGGCCGAGCCGGCCGCGCTCGCGCCCGGACCAGCGGGCCGCAGGGCGGGTGCTCCGGCGCTTGCCGCGGGCACCCCTGTTGCGCTGGCAGGAGAAGTCTGCGCTGCGGAAAAAGCCTGCTGGCCGCCCTCCGGATGCGCTTCATCATCCAGCAACCGGCCAAGATTCTGTTCAAACTGCCCCAGAATCTGAGAGGCCACTTCCGCAATCATGCCGCTGCCCCGGCCATACTGGGCCACCGAACCGGACAGCACGAGCTGCGTGACGACGGTGACATCCGTGCCGCCAGCCTCGGCTGGCGTCAGCGCAAAGCTGAATTCGGATTGCGCGCCGCCGCGGCCTTTGGGGTCCAACCCCGAACCTTGCAGCCAGGCGATGTGCGCCTCCTCGTCCGTCCGCACCAATTCGGCCTGTCCGTCAAAGGCCAGCTTGATCGGCCCTAGCCGGACGGACACGGAACCTCTGTATTTGTTATTGCCAAGCACTTCGGTAAGACGGGCGCCTGGCAGGCAGGGCAAAATGCGAGGCACATCCAGCATCAACTTCCACGCCTCATCCATCGGCAGGGGAACATGAAATTTGTTCGTGAATTCCATTACTTTTCCTCGGGGGATGGGCAAGCGCCAACTGGCTCGCCCGAAGCGCGGTCTATCAATTCCAGCAGACGCACAGGGCTTAGCGGAAACTCCGCCAATCGCACGCCAATGTCCGATAAAGCATGTTCGACGGCGCCGATGACGGCGGCGGCCACCGGCACGGTCGCGCATTCGCCAATGCCCTTGACCCCCAGCGGGTTGAGCGTCGTGGGCGAAGGCTGGAAGAACACGTCAATGCGCGGCACCTCCGGCGCGGTCGGAAGCAAATACTCGGCGAAGGTCGTCGTGATCGGTTGACCGCCCGCGTCGTAGCCCATCCACTCGAACAGGGCATTGCCGATGCCGTGCACGACGCCGCCATGCACTTGTCCGTGCGCGAGCATCGGATTGATGATGCGACCGCTGTCTTGCACGGCGACGTACCGCACAATGCGGATTTCACCGGTCAGCGGGTCGACCTCGACCTCGCACGCATGGGATGCGCCGGCGTATGCCTGAGCATCGCAGTGGAAATGGACCGTCTCGTCCAGGCCAGGGTCTCCCTCCTGAGGCAGGGCGTAGCCCGGCACGCCCTTCCACAGCATCGCCAGGCGTGCCAAGGAAACGGAGGTGTTGTCAGGACCGCGCAGCTCGCCGTTGGCAAGCGTGAGCGAGTCGGGCTCCACGTTCAACAGCGCTGCGGCACTATTGATGATCTTGGTGCGCAATTTGGCCGCCGCCTGTTCAACGGCCGATCCGGCCATGATGGCCTGACGGCTGGCGAAGCCGCCCATGCCATAGTTGATGAACGAGGTATCGCCCGCCTGCACCTGCACCGCCTCGGCTTGCACGCCGAAATGGGCCGCGCAGATCTGCGCCAAAGTCGTTTTGATGCCCTGCCCCATGGCCAGCGCACCGGTATAGATGGTGATCTGGCCCGAGGGAAGCACGCGCACGCGGGCAGACTCGAACGGGCCGCGCCCCGTGGGCTTGACGCTATTGGCCACGGCGACGCCTCGTGACCATCCGCGCGAAGCCGCTTCCGCGCGCCGGGCTTCAAACCCCTCGTAGTCGATTTCGAGCAACGCACGCGCCTGCAAGGCGGGAAAATCCCCGCTGTCGATGGTGAGCGGCACGCCGGCGCGGGACTTCAGCGGCTTGGTGTAGGGAATATCTTCAGGCGGAATGAAGTTGCGGCGGCGGCATTCGGCGCGGTCGATGCCAAGCTCAAGCGCAATGCGGTCAATCATGCGTTCCATGACGAACGCCGCCTGCGGATAACCCGCGCCGCGCACGGTCGCCACCGGCACCTTGTTGGTGTAGACCACGCGAACGTCCAAGTCGTATGCCGGAACGCGATATGGACCGGACAGGGACGAAGCAGAGTTGTACGGCACATTGGTGCCCTGCGGCGTGTAGGCCCCATGGTCATGCACCATGTCACCGCGCACCGCCAGGATATGGCCGTCGGCATCAACGGCATATTCGATCGACCAGTATTGGTCACGCTCCTGGATGGAGGTCAGGAAGTTTTCGCGCCGGTCTTCCAGCCACTTCACCGGCCGCCCCAGCATGCGGGCAGCAGCAGGGATCGCGATTTCTTCCGGATAAATCATGAACTTCGCGCCGAAGCCGCCACCGACGTCCGGCGTGATCACGCGCAACTGGTCTTCGGGCTGTCCGAGCATCAACGCGATGGTGTAGTGCAGCTCATGCGCCATCTGGGTCGAAGACCAGACGGTAAGGGTTCCCGAGGCCGGTTCGGGCATGGCGAGGACGCCCCTGCCCTCCATCGGATGGGCCGCGCCCCGATGGGTCCAGAAGCGTTCGCTGAGCACGCGATGCGCGCAACCAAACGCCGCCTCGCAGTCGCCATAGCCCAAGGTGTAGCGTTGCAGGACGTTGGATTCCAGCTCGGTGCGAACCCGTGGAGAAGCCTCTTCAGACGCTTCGCGGCAGTCGGACACCGCCTCCAGCAGTTCGTATTCAATGGCAACCATGGCGGCGGCGTCTTCCGCCAAATGACGGCTTTGCGCCACGACCAGCACGATGGCTTCGCCAACGAACGCAACTTCATGGGCCGCCAGGACAAACGGCGTGGTATTGGCCGGCAAGGCAGCAAGCGCGAAACCCAGCGGCATGCGCCATTCCGTCAATTGGCCATAGAGATCGGCGGACGCATACACCGCGACCACGCCGGGCATCGCGCGTGCCGGTTCCAGGTCCATAGAGAGGATTCGCGCGTGCGCGTGGGGGCTGCGCACGAAACAGGCGTGCAGCGGCGCCGCAACGGGAATGTCGTCCAGGAACCCGGCATTGCCTGTCAGCAGCGCCGCGTCCTCGACGCGCAGCACCGATGCGCCCATACCGGTGGCGCGCGTCGTGTCGGCCATGACCTTGGCGTGCGTTGGCGCTTTCATGAGGCTTGTCTCGCCCGTAGCAGGACGGCCGCGCGCAATACGGCGCTGACGATATTCTGGTAGCCCGTGCAGCGGCACAGGTGGCCCGACAATACGTCGCGGATTTCGGCCTCGGAGGGGTCGGGATGATGGGTCAACATTTCAGCGACCGACATCAGAATGCCAGGCGTGCAGTAGCCGCACTGCAATCCGTGAAGCTCGTGAAATGCCTGCTGGATCGGATGCAGCGTGCCATCCGCCTCGGCCAAGCCCTCAACCGTTTGAACCTCGCTGCCTTCGGCCTGCACCGCCAGCATCAGGCAACCGCGCGTGCTGCATCCGTCGACCAGCACGGTACAGGCGCCGCAGACACCGTGCTCGCAGCCTACGTGCGTGCCGGTCAGCTTCAGTTCTCCGCGCAGGAAGTCCGCCAGGTTGACGCGCGGCTCGGCCGTCCCTTCGTAAGACTTTCCGTTGACATGCAGCCTGATCGGCCGTGCCTGGGATGCTTGCCCGTTATTCATTCCTGCCTCGCGGTATGGTTGTGAGCCCGTTCGATTGCCAGCGCCAGTGCACGCTGCGCCAGTACGCCGGCCAGGCGCTGGCGGTACCAGGACGGAACATAGCTGTCGCCGACGGCGTCAATCGCGGCGCACAGACGCGCCGCGCGGGCAAGGTCGGCAGCCTCGCCACGGCTTCCCAGCAAGGCCGCCTCCACCTCGTGCATTCGCAAGGGCGCAGACGCCACGCCGCCCAATGTCAGCGACACCCGCTGCAAGCGGCCATCCTCGTCAAACAACACAAGCGCCGCCGCGGAAACAATGGCGAAGTCCCCGTGCCTGCGTGCGAATTCAATGAATGCGTGTCCATGCGTGGCCGGCCAGGGCTCGACACGGATGGCGATCAACATTTCGTCGGGATCCATGGCAGGTGTCATGTATCCGGCGGGAAAGTCGGCCATCTTCACGGTGCGCGTGCCGCGCACCCCGGCTACCGTGAGGACGGCGTCCATCGCCAGGGCCACGGTCGGAATTTCGGCCGACGGATCCAACTGGCACAGGCTGCCGCCTACGGTGCCGCGATTGCGGGTCTGCCGATGGCCGACATTCAGTATCGCTTCGTGCCACAGCGGCAGGCGCGTTTGCACCAGTTCCGAGAACTCAACGCCGCGCTGGCGAGTCATGGCGCCGATCTCGATGCCTTGCTCGCCATCGCGCAAGTATGACAACGCCTCGATGCGGTTGACATCAATGAGGCAGTCCGGAAAGGCGAAGCGCATATTGAGCATCGCCATCAGGGACTGGCCGCCCGCCAGAATGCGGGCGTTGTCCACTTGGCTGAGCATTTGCAGCGCCTCGTCGAGCGTGGCGGGCGCGTGATACTGCAGCACGGGGGCTTTCATATGCGTCAGATCTTGGACAAATCCAGCGCCGATGCCGCGAACAGCTCTTCGGGCTTGACCTGGCGCTTGGACAGGCCTTGCTCGAAGTGATAACGCGCAAAGGTCTCGATCGTGTGCCGGTTGGCTTCCAGCCCGAACGGCCAGAAGTCCTCGCCCATCAGCGCACGCGTGTCGTTCAAGTGATGGACCATCCAGGGCAAGGTGACTGCCAAATGGCAGATCTCGTTCAGTTCATGGGTGGCGAGCGCCTTGGCTTTGATGAAAGCCTTGTAGACACTGACCGGCAGCCATGGATTTTCCTTCACCAGGGACTTGCGGATGCCCACCATGTGCATGATCGGGAAAATGCCGGTGCGGCGGTAATAATCCTTCTCGGCCTCGATGTAGTTGTCGCCGAACAGGCGCCCGACGTTGGGGACGCCGCGCAAGAAGCACGAAGGGGCGCGGGCGCCGATATAGCCGTCGATTTCACCAGACGCCAGCATGTCGGACAGCGTCCGGTCATCGGGAATCTGCTTGAGGTCAATTTCCGGATCCAGCTCGATCGGTGCGCGCTCGCCGCGCCCTGGCTCTTCGATGCCGCCCCGCACCCATTTGATATCGCGGGGCTTGACGCCATATTCGTCCTCGAGAATGCCGCGGATCCAGACGTTGGCCGTGATCTGGTACTCGGGCACGCCAATGGTCTTACCGCGCAGATCCTGCGGGGTATTGATGCCACGATCCGTCCGGACGTAAATGCCCGATTGGCGGAACACACGTGAAATGAACGCAGGGATGGCAACGTACTCGTTATCGCCGCGAGCGGTCGTCATCATGTGACTGCTCATCGAAATCTCGGTGACGTCGAACTCGTGATAGCGGAATGCGCGGTGAAATGCCTCTTCCGGTTCTAGGGGCACCGCGGTCACTTCGCAGCCCTCGATCGGCGCACGGCCATCGAACAGGGCTTGAGTACGGTCATAGTTTCCGCAGGACAGGCTGATACGCAATTTGCTCATGAGGTGATGCTCCTGGTTAATCTACCGAAAGGCCAATCTTGTGGGCCAGCGCCGAGAATCGGTCGATGTCGTCATTGACCATGGTCTGGAAGGCTGCCGGACCATCGCTTGCCGTGCTGTAGCCCAAGTCCGCCAGTTTTTTCTGAATATCGTCGCGCTTCATGATCTGCGCCACACCTTCGTAGATTTTGTTTTTGATGGCTATAGGTGTTCCTGCGGATGTCAGGAAACCATGCCACTGATTCAATTCATAGCCGGGGTAGCCTTGTTCGGCCACGGTCGGAATATCCGGCATCAGGGCCGAGCGTTCCTTGGCCGTCACGCCCAGCGCGCGCAGCTTGCCGGCCTTGATGAAAGGCATGGCGCTGGAAGCGGTGATGATTGCCAGCCCCACCTGACCGCCTGTCACGTCATTCAAGGCCGGGCCGCAACCTTTGTATGGCACGTGTGTCATGTGAATATCGGCCTGCAAATTCAGCATTTCGCCAGCAAGATGCTGCGGAGTGCCGTTGCCACAGGAGCCGAACGACACCAAATTCTTCCCCGGCTTTGCCGCGCTGACCACGTCAGACAACTTCTGATACGGCGAGTCGGGCGGAACGACAAAGACCGACGGGACATAGGCAATATTGATGATCGCCTCGAAGTCCTTCTTGGGGTCAAACGGCAGGGTTTTGAACACGCCCGGATTGATTGCAAACGAGCTGTTCACCATCAGAAGTGAATAGCCGTCTGGCGCCCGTTCAGCGACGATGCGCGCGCCAACGTTGCCGCTGGCGCCCGGCCGGTTCTCCACCACGGCGGTCTTGCCCAGGGTTTCCGTCATGTAATTGCCGATCAGCCGGGCCAGCAGGTCGGTTCCGCCGCCAGGCGGGAATGTAACGATGACGTTGATGGGTTTGCTTGGAAAGGCGGAGGCGTCCTCCGCCCAGGTGGCGCTTGACGCGCTGATGCTGCAGGCGGCCATGAGGGCCGCCTGGACGATGCGACTACGACGTTTCATGTATTCCCCTTGTCGCCGTGGCGTAAGCGCCTTTTGCCGGCTGTTGAATGAAGCGCGATCGGATCCTGACTCTGCTCAGTACGCTGAGCAAATTAATCATAGTACTGATCAATTTATCGATACCATCGGGGTAAATACTGAGCGCAGGAAGCCGAACGTCTTCGCGCAACGGGGACACGACGAATGTGGCGGCCCATGGCCTGGCCGGGCAGGCAAAAAAATAACCCCATGTAAGAACATGGGGTTATTCAGCGGACTAAGCCGCGCGCGCGTTGATGCCTGGCATCTTGCGCGTACTACCGCAACGCGAGGGGCCTTGCCCCTCTGCTCCGCTTAGATGACGGATTCGCGTGCAGCGCGCTTGCGCTCGTTTTCCAGCAGGTAACGCTTACGCAGACGGATCGACTTCGGCGTGATTTCCACGAGTTCGTCGTCGTCGATGAATTCCACGGCGTATTCCAGCGACATCTGGATCGGCGGAACCAGGCGCACGGCTTCGTCGGTGCCCGAGGCGCGCACGTTGGTCAGCTGCTTGCCCTTGATCGGGTTCACGACCAGGTCGTTTTCACGGCTGTGGATACCGATGATCATGCCTTCGTACAGCGCATCACCCGGGCTCACGAACATGCGGCCGCGATCTTGCAGCTTCCACAGCGCGTAGGCCACGGCGTCGCCCTGGTCCTGGCTGATCAGCACGCCATTGCGGCGCTCGCCGATCGAGCCTTCCTTGATGGGCGCATATTCGTGGAAAATGTGGCTGACCAGACCCGTACCGCGCGTCAGCGTCAGGAACTCGTTCTGGAAGCCGATCAGGCCACGCGCGGGGATCAGGTATTCCAGGCGGGTGCGGCCACGGCCGTCCGGCTGCATGTCCTGCAGATCGCCCTTGCGGCGGCCCAGTTCTTCCATCACGCCGCCCTGGTGGGCGTCTTCCACGTCGACGGTCAACGATTCGAACGGCTCGCACTTCACGCCATCGATGTCCTTGAACACCACGCGAGGACGCGACACGGCCAGCTCGTAACCTTCACGGCGCATCGTTTCCAGCAGAATGGTCAGGTGCAATTCACCACGGCCCGACACTTCAAATACCGTGTCATCGCCCGTGTCGCGCACACGCAGCGCCACGTTGGACTTCAGTTCGCGATCCAGGCGGTCGCGCAATTGGCGGCTGGTGACGAACTTGCCTTCGCGGCCGGCCAGCGGCGACGTGTTCACCATGAAGTTCATGGTCAGCGTCGGCTCGTCGATGCGCAGCATCGGCAGGGCTTCCTGCGTGATCGGATCGGTCACGGTGCAGCCAATGCCCAGTTCTTCGATGCCGTTGATCAGCACGATGTCACCGGCTTCGGCTTCTTCCACCACCACGCGCTCCAGGCCATGGAACTTCTGGACCTGGTTGATGCGGCCGCGGCCGTTTTGGCCATCAGGACCGAACCTGTAAGCGACTTCCATGCCGGGGCGCATGCGGCCACGGTTGATGCGGCCCACGCCGATCTTGCCGACGTAGCTGTTGTAGTCCAGCGAAATGATCTGCATTTGCAGCGGACCATTGGGATCATCGTCGCGTTGCGGCACGTGTTGCAGGATGGCCTCGAACAGCGGGCGCATGTTGCCTTCGCGCACGTCCGGGGTCAGGCCGGCGTAACCGGACAGGCCCGAGGCATACACCACGGGGAAGTCCAGCTGCTCTTCGGTCGCGCCCAGCTTGTCGAACAGGTCGAACGTGGCGTTGATGACGAAGTCGGGACGGGCGCCCGGACGGTCGACCTTGTTGACCACGACGATCGGCTTCAGGCCCAGGGCCAGTGCCTTGCGGGTCACAAAAATGGTCTGCGGCATCGGGCCTTCAACGGCGTCCACCAGCAGCAGCACGCCGTCAACCATCGACAGCACGCGCTCGACTTCACCGCCGAAGTCCGCGTGTCCCGGGGTGTCGACGATGTTGATGTGCGTGCCTTCGTATTCAACGGCACAGTTCTTGGCCAGAATCGTGATGCCGCGTTCTTTTTCCAGGTCGTTCGAGTCCATGACCCGTTCGGTCAGCGCCTGGTTTTCGCGGAAGGTGCCGGATTGGCGCAGCAGCTGGTCGACCAAGGTTGTTTTACCGTGGTCCACGTGGGCGATGATGGCGACGTTGCGCAAGGCGCGAGTCATAGCGAGTCCTTTAAGGTCAGGGTGGAGGGCAGCAAGCCCTCCGGCAATTCGTTCAGTGCAAGCAATGCCTGCTTGGGGTCTGGCATGGCCTGCAAGGCTTCCAGCGCAACGGCGCGTTCCAAAGAAAAAGGCCCGACGTGCGTGCGCCGCAGCGCCGTCAGGTGGGCGTAACAGCCCAGCACGCGCCCGATGTCCTGGGCCAATGTGCGGATGTATGTGCCTTTACTGCAAGCCACATCGATCTCTGCCTGCGTCCCCGACAGGGACAGCAGCTCGATGCGGTGAATCGTGATCTGGCGCGGTGCGCGTTCCAGCTCGATGCCGGCGCGCGCGTACTCATACAACGGCTTGCCGTCGCGCTTCAACGCGGAGTACATCGGCGGAATCTGCTCGATCGTGCCCGAGAAACGTGACAGCGCGTCGCGCAGCGCCTGTTCTTCCACGGCAAAGCCCGGTTCAGCGGTTGACACGACATTGCCGGTCAAATCGCCAGAATCGGTCTCGGTGCCAAATTGCAGCGTAGCGCGATATGCCTTGTCGGCGTTAAGCATCGCGCCAGAAATTTTGGTCGCGCGTCCCATGCAGCACACCAGCAAGCCGGTGGCGAAGGGATCCAACGTGCCCGTGTGACCGGCTTTCGCCGCGTCCATGGCACGTTTGGCGCGTTGCAAGGCGTGGTTGCTCGACAAACCTACGGGTTTGTCGAGCAACAGCACACCGTCGAGCGCAAGCCCGCGTCGTTTAGCCATCGTCGGAATCCGGTTGAAAAGCAGTGACGACAGCCCGATCAGGACTGGTCTTCTGGTTCGTCGGGCACGCCCGAGTGGGGGCCAGGCCGATTTGCGCGGTCGATAAGGATCGACATTTCGATGCCACGGGCGATTTGCTCGTCGTGGAAGAAGCGCAAAGTGGGGACAGTGTGAATGTGCAGCAGCTTATACAACTGCGAATGCAGCCAACCGGCCTTCTCGTTCAGCAAGGCGGTCGCGGCTTCGGGCTCAGCGCCCAAAACCGTGAACCACACCTTGGCATGCGCGTAGTCGGTCGACAGTTCCACACCAGAGAGCGTGATCAGTCCAGCGCGAGACATATCGATCTCGCGCTGAATGATCTCGGCCAGATCCTTCTGGATCTGGTCGGCCAGCCGCAAATTGCGACCGGGGATGGCTTTGGACTTGTGACGGCTCATTAGAAATAATGCCTCGCGGACGCTTTACAGCGTACGCGCGATTTCCTTGATTTCAAAGACTTCCAGTTGGTCGCCCACCTGGATGTCATTGTTGCCGCGCAGCGTAAGACCGCAATCGAAGCCCGACTTGACTTCCTTGACGTCGTCCTTGAAGCGGCGCAGCGATTCCAGATGCCCCGACCAATGAACCACGTTGTTGCGCAGCAGGCGTACCTGGGAGTCACGGCGCACGATGCCATCAAGCACCATGCAACCCGCGATGTTGCCGAGGCGCGAGATGCTGTAGACCTCACGGATCTCGACCAGGCCGATGATTTCTTCTTTCTTCTCGGGTGCCAACATGCCCGACATGGCCGCCTTAACTTCATCCACGGCGTCATAGATGATGTTGTAGTAGCGGACGTCGATGCCGTTGTTCTCGGCCAGCTTCTTGGCGCTTGCTTCCGCACGCACGTTGAAGCCGATCACGACTGCGTTCGAGGCGATGGCCAGGTTGATGTCGGTTTCCGAGATGCCGCCCACGGCCGCGTGCACCACTTGCACACGGACTTCGTCGGTCGACAGCTTGACCAGCGACTGCACCAGCGCTTCCTGCGAACCCTGCACGTCGGTCTTGACGATAAGGGTAAGCGTTTGCGTGCCCTCGCCCAGGTTGTCGAACATCGATTCCAGCTTGGCCGAATGCAGGCGGGCCAGTTTGACGTCGCGGAACTTGCCTTGGCGGAACAGCGCGATTTCGCGCGCCTTGCGCTCGTCGGACAGCGCCATCAGCTCGTCGCCGGCGGCGGGCACTTCGGTCAGACCCTGGATTTCCACCGGGATCGACGGGCCGGCCGATTGAATCGGCTTGCCGTTTTCGTCCAGCATGGCACGGACGCGGCCAAAGCTTGCGCCGGCCAACACCACGTCGCCGCGCTTGAGCGTGCCGCTCTGCACCAGAATCGTCGCGACCGGGCCACGGCCCTTGTCCAGACGGGCTTCGATGACCAGACCCTTGGCGGCGGCCTCGACCGGAGCCTTCAGCTCCAGCACTTCAGCTTGCAACAGCACGTTTTCGAGCAGGGTGTCGATGCCCTCGCCGGTCTTGGCCGACACGCCGACAAACGGCACATCGCCACCGTACTCTTCCGGCACGACTTGTTCGGCAACCAGTTCCTGCTTCACGCGGTCCAGGTTGGCGGACGGCTTGTCGATCTTGGTCACGGCCACGACCATGGGCACGCCCGCAGCCTTGGCGTGGTGAATGGCTTCACGGGTCTGCGGCATCACGCCGTCGTCCGAAGCAACCACCAGGATCACGATATCGGTCGCCTTGGCGCCGCGGGCACGCATGGCGGTGAACGCCTCGTGGCCCGGGGTGTCAAGGAAGGTCACCATGCCGCGCTCGGTCTGAACGTGGTAGGCGCCGATGTGCTGCGTAATGCCGCCGGCTTCGCCCGCGGCAACCTTGGCGCGGCGGATATAGTCCAGCAGCGAGGTCTTGCCGTGGTCGACGTGGCCCATGACGGTCACGACCGGTGCGCGCGGCAGTTGCTCCGCTTCAGAAACCGTGGCGGTTTCGTCCAGGAAGGCTTCCGGATCATCCAGCTTGGCGGCGATCGCCACGTGACCCAGTTCCTCGACCACGATCATGGCCGTCTCCTGGTCCAGCACCTGGTTGATGGTGACCATCTGGCCCAGCTTCATCAATTGCTTGATGACTTCGGCGGCCTTGACGGACATCTTGTGGGCCAGGTCGGCCACGCTGATGGTTTCCGGCACGTGAACTTCACGCGCGATGAATTCTTGCGGTGCCGGCTCGTTGCGGCGGTCGTTCTGCTGGTTGCGGCCACCACGGCCGCCGCCCTTGCCACCACCCTTGCCGCCTGCGCGCCAGCCATCACGGCTGGCCGGGGCTGCGGGCTTGTCGGCGGGCTTCTTGCGCGATGCGTCATCAGACCAGGTCGAAGCGACTTCGGCGGTCTTGATGGTCTTTTTCGCACCGGGCGCGGCGGGCTTGGCGTCCTTCTTGGCGCCAGGCGTGGCGCCCGGCTTGCCAGCAGGCTTGTGCAGCGTGCCCGAAATCGGGGCAGCGGCAGCAGCAGGCGCCTCCGGTTCGGGAGCGCGCAGCACCTTGCGGGGACGGTTCAGCATCTCGCGCAGCGCGGCAGCTTCGGCCTCGGCGGCACGGCGGGCCTCATCGCGGCCAGCCGACGTAGCGGAGGCAGCAAGCGGCGGGCCGGCACGGCGATTGTCGGCACGATTGCCTACCTTGACGGCAGGCGCGGCGGGCTCGGGCTTCGCGGCGGATTTGACGGGTTCGGACTTCGCAGCAGGCTGAGCCTGGGCGATAGGCGCATTGGCCTGGGGGGTAGATGTTTCGGACTTATTGGCTAGCACAACGGGTTCCGGCTTGGCTTCTTCAGCCATGGGCTCGGTGGATTCAGTCTTAACTTCGGGCTTGGCCTCTTCGGCCACGGGCTCGGCAGGAGCAGGCGCCGGCGTCGGTTCCGGTTCAGGCTGGGCCTGGACTTCGGAGGCTTGCACCTCGACGGGGGCGGGCACTTCGGCCGCGACGGATTCAACAGGCGCGGGCGCTTCAACCGGCGCGGGCGCTTCTACAGCAACGGGCTCTTCCGCCTGGACAGGGGCCGGAGCCTCTGCCTGAACGGGAGTGGCCTCGCGGGGCTCGACCACGGCAGGAGCCTCGGGGGCAGCCGGCGCGGACACCTGCTGCTCGTCTTCGACGGAGGCTTCATCTTCGGCGCGCGCGGACGCGGCCTGTTCCAGGGCGATTTCGGAGGGATCACGCTTGACGAACACGCGCTTCTTACGCACTTCAACCTGAATCGTGCGCGAGCGGCCGGTGGCGTCAGCCTGCCGGATCTCGGACGTCTGGCGGCGCGTCAGGGTGATCTTCTTGCCTTCGGTCGCGCCGTGGGCGCGACGCAGCGATTCGAGCAATTTCGCCTTGTCGCTGTCGGTGACGGAATCGTCAACCGATTTGAGGTCAACACCAGCCGAGCGCAGCTGATCCAGCAGCACATTGGCAGGCATTTTCAGCTCGGTAGCGAACTGGGCGACGGTGTTACTCGACATTAGGCTCTCTCTTCCCTATATGCAGCTATTACAAACAACGTGAACTTGCGGTGGATACATCCAGCACTACCCACCGCAGACCCGTGTCCTTTTGGTTATTCTTCGTCGAACCAATGGGCGCGGGCACGCATGATGAGATCGCTGGCTTCCTGCTCGGTCAAACCGGCGATTTCCGCCAGTTCGTCCGTTGCCAATTCGGCCAGATCATCACGGGTATGCACTTGACGCTCGGCCAGCTTGCCAGCCAGTTCCTGCGTCATGCCTTCGAGTTCAAGCAAATCCTGTGCGGTCTCAAGGCGCTCTTCCTGGGCAATTGCCTCAGTCAGCAGCGCATTGCGGGCACGGGCACGCAATTCATTGATGGTGTCTTCGTCAAACGCTTCGATTTCCAGCAGTTCCTGCATGGGCACGTAAGCGATTTCCTCGATACCGGTGAAACCTTCGTCGATCAGGATGTCAGCGACTTCCTCATCAACGTCCAGCTTGCTCATGAACGTGGCGCGCAGACCCGACCGCTCAACTTCCTGGCGGTTCAGGCTTTCTTCCGGCGTCATGATATTGATCTGCCAGCCAGTCAGTTCGGACGCCAGGCGCACGTTCTGACCCTTGGCACCGATGGCCTTGGGCAGGTTCTCTTCGTCGACGACAACGTCCATCGCGTGCTTGTCTTCATCAACGACGATCGATTCGACGTTGGCCGGCGCCAGGGCGCCGATGACAAACTGCGCCGGGTCTTCCGACCACAACACGATATCGACCTGCTCACCGCCCAGCTCGTTGCGGACTGCGGTGACACGCGAACCGCGCATGCCCACACACGTGCCAATGGGGTCGATACGCTTATCGTATGCCACCACGGCAATCTTCGCACGCACGCCTGCATCACGAGCAGCCGCCTTGATTTCCAACAGGCCCTGTTCGATTTCCGGAACTTCGTTCTCGAACAACTGGCGGATGAACTCCGGCGAAGTGCGCGACAAGATCACTTGCTGGCCGCGCGCGGCGTGGTCAACACGCAACACAAAGGCGCGAACGCGATCGGCAACCCGGAGGTTTTCCTTCGGGATCATTTCGGAGCGCGGCAGGCGCGCTTCGATCTTGCCGGTCTCGACAATGGCATCGCCCTTGTCCATGCGCTTGATCGTACCGGACACGATGGTTTCGCCACGGTCCAGGAAGTCGTTCAGCACCTGCTCGCGTTCAGCATCACGGATCTTTTGCAGAATGGCCTGCTTGGCCGCCTGCGCGCCGATACGGCCGAATTCGATGGGTTCGAGCGGCTCTTCGATGTATTCGCCTTCCTGGATATCAGGGACGATTTCCACCGCATCCGACAGCATTTCCTGCTTGTCGGGTTCTTGCAGCCCGGCTTCATCCGGCACCACCAGCCAACGGCGGAAGCCCTCGTGATCGCCAGTTTCCCTATCGATGGCGACACGAATGTCCGCATCATCCTTGAAGCGCTTTTTCATGGCCGAGGCCAGCGCACTTTCCAGTGCACCGAACACGACGTCGCGCGTGACGTTCTTTTCACGCGCCAAGGCATCGACCAACAGAAGAATTTCGCGACTCATCGCTTTTTGCCCTTGAAATCCAGAACGGGATCCAGTTTTGCACGTTCGATGTCATCGACCGTGAAGTTCAAAACCTGGACTTCGTTCTTTTTTGCCTCAAATTCGAGACCGAACACGGTCTTGTGCATGCCAGCAGCGGCGTCCGAGGCAGCGGCGTCGCCCTCAGGCACGACCAACGTGCCGGAGAAGACTTTACGTCCGTCTAATGCCTCGCGCAGCTTGATTTCGATGTGCTCACCCACGAAACGGCGGAACTCGGCCTCGTTGCGCAACGGGCGGTCAATGCCCGGCGAACCGACTTCCAACCGTTTGTAGTCGATGTTCTCGACTTCAAACACCCGCGACAATTGGCGCGACACCTGCTCACAGTCTTCGATGCGCACACCGCCGACCCGATCGATCGTCACGCGCAAAAGGCCCAGGGCGGCACGCTCGACGTCTACGAGTTCGATGTCCATGCCGGCCAGAGCCTCTTCGGTCAATGCGAATAAATCAGCCATATACTCAAAAAAAATGGGCTGTACGCCCAGCCCACCGATATTGCGCAGAGCCCAGCCGCTTCCCTACTACACGTAAGGAGCAATGCTGGGCAGCGCCCTATATTGCGACCTAATTTGTGGTTTGCGCCACGGGTTTCCCCCACACTGTCCCGCCCCAACCCGACAATCCGGGCCCGACGGCACTTGGCGCAAATCCGATGCCAACTGCTATTGCCTACCGCCTACTGCGCTTGGCTTGTGTGCGGCGAACCCGCTTACTGCGGTTGCCGCGCTGTGCTTGCTGCACGGTAGCCGCCGCACCGTAGTCACAACGATGCAACCACTCTTGCCGCACGGCCCACGGCTACTTGCAGCCGCCCAAGCATCATCGCCAAACGCCATTGCCTGCAAAAAGCAATGACGCGAAGCCATGAAAACCATTGATTTTACCAGATAAACCGGAAAAACGCCTGATTCGTCACGGGCTTACGTTTATATGGGACATATCGGACCCGGCGGCGCGGCCAGCGCGCCGCCCAGCAACGATCAACGCCCCTGGCGACCACGCCCGCCCATCACGCCAAGGCGCGATTCGTGCGCCGAAGCGCCCCGCGGCTGCCAGTCATCGCCACGCGGCGAAGACGACGCATTGGCACTGCGCGGTGCGCGCGGCTTGCCGCCCGCACCCGGACCCTTATTGCCCGCGCCGCTACCGGCAGCGCGCGAACCTTCAGCCTTGTTGCCGCCACGGCCGCCCGAACCCGCCGGCTTGCCGGCACGCCCATTACCGCCGCCCGCACCCGCCGGCTTGTTACCGCCAGGCTTGCGACCAGACGGCTTGCGGCCACCGCCCATCGGCGCGTCGGCCACATTACCCGTCACGGCATCCGCCGAGGCCACGTTGCCCGAGGGGCCATTGGCGGCCGCCGAACGCGGACCACGCGGCTTGCCAGCAGGCTTACCGCCCGGCTTGCCGCCCTGCTTGCCTCCTGGCCGACCGCCACCGCCCGCCGACGCGGAACGGGCGCCACCACCCGGCTTGCCGGTTTTGCGATTACCGCCCGCACCTTCCGACGCCAGCGGATGCCCATTGGCATAACCGCCCGCGATCATCAGGCCCGTGCCGAAAGGATCCGACGGACACGCGGCAGTCTGGCCCGCGCTACCTTGACGGCCGCCTTGCAGCTTGCCGCGACGGCCGATGCGAGCACCGTTCATGCCGTTGCGGTCCATGGTGCCGAATCCCGGAGGCAGCGCGCTGTCATGCGATTGCGGCTGTTTCGAGCGGCGGCGATTGCCGCCAGATTCGTCGTCTTCACGCAACAGTCCCAACTGGACCATCAGCGCCGTGACCAGCGAACCATCCAATTCTTCCCAGCGGCCGCGCCGCAACGTGCGAGGCAGCACCACATCACCGAAACGGGTGCGGATCAGGCGGCTGACGGTGACGCCAACCGCCTCGAACATGCGGCGGACTTCACGATTGCGGCCTTCCTGCAAGGTCACGCGGTACCAGCGGTTGCTACCGTCGCCACCGAGGTAATCCAGCGCGCCAAATGCCGCCAGGCCGTCTTCCAGCTCAATGCCATCAACCAGGGACTGGCGTTGCGCCTCGTCCATCTCACCCAGCACACGAACCGCGTACTCGCGCTCGGTGCCATAACGGGGATGCATGATGCGATTGGCCATGTCGCCCGAGGTCGTGAAAATCAGCAAACCCTCGGTATTCAAGTCCAACCGGCCGACCGACAGCCATTTGCCGGTGCGCAGCTTGGGCAAACGCGCAAAGACGCTGGCACGGCCACCCGGATCGTCATGGCTGACGATTTCACCGGCCGGCTTGTGATACAGGATCACGCGCGGCGGCTTCTTCGTATTCACGCGCATGATGGGCTTGCCATTGACGCGGACTTGATCGTTCGGCGCCACGCGCTGGCCAATATGGGCCGGTTCGCCGTTGACCGACACGCGGCCGGCCACGATCAGCTCTTCCATTTCGCGGCGCGAACCGACGCCGGCATCCGCCAGCACCTTATGCAGCTTGGGCATGACCGAATCGCTGTTCAGGTACTTGCCCAGGCGCTGCTCCATGCGATCCGCCGTCTCCAGGTACGACAGCGCTTGCTCGGCTTCCTGCTCGCCGCCACGGGAGTCGGGCGACTCGACCGGGGCGACGGCGGCAGCCGCTGCGGGCTGACCCTCAGTTGCCGGGGCCTGCTCGGCCGCAGCGTCGCCACGACGGCGGCGGAACGGCGTCCTTAGCTTGCGCCCACGCCCACGGGCGCCGGCCTCGCCTTCGGCTGCCGGCTCACGCGCGGCGGAGGAACCCGGCTGATCGTTGGAAACGGTGTCATCCGAACGGGGATTGTCGTCCTGCATTGCAGTATTCGTTGTCACTGGGACAGCTCCGAATTTCAAACTTGGGTAGGCCTGCCAGGGGCAGGCTCGTCATCATCAGGGGACGCCGACTCGCGGTCGGCGCGAGGCCGTTCCGGATCTGCCTCGCCCGACGCCACGGAGGCGGCATCGGGGTCGGGCCGAACACGTTCGTCAAGACCGATGGCGGGCTCATGCCCGGCGGCGCCAGGCGCTGCGTGATCGGTCTCGTTAATCGGTTCGGTCGGTTCCGCGTGTTTTGCGTTCTCGACACTTTCCTTTGCAGCACCGGCATCAGTGACGTCGGCGGCTATATCGGTAGTGTCATTGCCGGCCCCTTCGTCGGGAAAACCGGACGGGGTCAGCGTATTGGACAAGCCTTCGGCTTGCTCCCGGACGGTGGGTTCGTCTGCGGGATCCGCGCCTTCTTCTGTGCGCGAAACGACGGATTCTACGCTATCGCTCGGGGCTATGGGTGCATCGTGTTCCGAAACAGACAATTCCGCAACCGGGATATTGTCATTTTCGTCTCCGCCCGATGGCGTATCAACAACGATTTCGCCCTGCACACCGATTTCACCGTCGGGCACCGCACCATCCTCGACAGCGGCGTCCGCCGGCGCATCGCCCGGGACAGCGCCCTCGCCCGTCAGCTGCTGCACTTCGCCCAGGTCCAGCCCAGCCAGCGCGGCGGCGGCCTGTGCGGATTCCAGCGGCGGAAGCTCATCCAATGCCCGCAAGCCCAGATCGTCCAAAAAGTGGCGCGTGGTGCCAAACAGGGCGGGACGGCCCGGGGCATCGCGATGCCCGATGACCTCGATCCACCCCCGGTCCTCCAGTGCCTTCACGATTTGTGATGACACGGTAACTCCACGGATATCCTCGATGTCGCCGCGCGTCACCGGCTGGCGCCACGCCACGATCGCCAGCGTCTCCATGACGGCGCGCGAATACTTGGGCGGCTTTTCAGGGCTTAACCGCTCAAGGTAGCGCTGCATGTGCGGACGGCTCTGGAAACGCCATCCGCTAGCCAATTGCACAAGCTCCAGGCCGCCATCGGCCCAATTGCTTTGCAATGTCTCCAACAGCGAGCGCAGCTTGCTGTTGTCGAATTGTTCATCGTCCCCGAATAGCTTGCGCATATCGGACAGTTGCATCGGCTGCACCGCGCATAAAAGCGCGGTTTCCAACACGAGTATTGCCTCGCTATCGTTCATCGACATTCAAATTCAAAAAGGGCTAACTTGCGCTAGGTTGAAAATAAGGTTAATATTCTTTTCTCAGACGCGGGGTGGAGCAGTCTGGCAGCTCGTCGGGCTCATAACCCGAAGGTCGTAGGTTCAAATCCTGCCCCCGCAACCAAATTGATCAAGGCCTGGCGAATGCGCCAGGCCTTTTTCATTTGTGCCTGAAGATTTTGTGCAAACGAATTAATCTGCGCGCGCAAAACCACCGCATCAGCGGGTCCGCGACAGACGGCATTGGTTTGCGTAGAGTTCACAAAATTCCTGTATTGATTGCCCTGAACGGCGGACGCCCATGGCGGGCATGCATCAACGACATGCGCCGAACTGGCCGCGCCGATCAAGATAGGGCGATGTGCCTGCCCCCGATTTCCATCGCGGCAGACGCCTCAAGCAAATTCTGGAAAAGCTGGCATCACACGCCAACAAGCCTGCGGGCTACGCCGGTATCCCGGCGTCTTCTACCTGCGGCGATCAGTATCAAGTACCTGGATCATCAGACAACGGATTCGGTATTGCGACCAGCTGCCGCACCCTGAACACCGTGTGTCCCCTTCCGTGCATGCGAAGACCGGCTTCGCGATGCAGTGGCCAACCCCAGGCCAGACTTACGATTCTTAGATGTTTTCGAAGACTAGATGCTAGCGGACATTATGCTGCATCACGGCTTGCCAGCGGAAAGATCCAACAAAACACGACCGGCCCGCTGAAAGCCGCACCCAAATTATACCGCCATAACTTCCGCCCTCAAGCTCGGCCGCCCGCAACGCGGCGCCTCAGGACGACGCCACAGGCTTGTCCCAGGGCGCGGAACCCAGCCGCTCCACCAGAAAATCCAACATCGAACGCAGGATCAGCGGCATCTGGCGCCGCGAGGCGTATACGCCATAGATCCCCAATTCCTGGGGTTTGCACTGCGGCAGAATCGCTTTCAATCGTCCGGCCGCCACATATTCGGCGGCGTAGTAAGTCGGCAACATGGCAATGCCCGCCCCTTCCACCGCCGCGCTCAGCAACACGGAAACCTCATTGGCGCTGATGTTTCCACTGACTGGCACATCCACTGGCAGACCTTCGCGCTCGAAGCGCCAGAGACTTTTGCCGAAATAGGAGTGTGTCAGGCAGTTGCGCAAGGATAGATCCTCGATGCGGGCTGGCACCCCCTCACGCGCCAGGTATTCGGGCGACGCACACACCACCGAGCGACAGACGGCCAATTTGCGGGCGATCAGGTTGGGATCCAGATCATTGGTGATGCGCACCGCCAGATCCACGCGCTCTTCCACCAGATTCACGGCGCGCTCGACCAGCATCAGATCCACCGAGGTGCCCGGATGCTGCTTGACGTAGTCGGTCACGGCGCTGGCCAGATGCCGCGAACCGAAGGACATACTGGTGGTGATGCGCAACTGGCCGCGCGGGGTGTCTTCCGGCGTGGAGACCGCGCTGCGCAGATCGCCCACCATGTCCAGCATCTGCCGGCATCGCGGCAGCGTTTCCGCCCCGGCAGGCGTCAGACTGAGCCGGCGCGTCGTGCGATGCAACAAGCGCACCCCGACCCACTGCTCCATTTCGGCCAAATATCGCGACACCATTGCGCGCGACATGTCCAGATGGACCGCCGCCGCCGACAAGCTTCCCCTGTCAGCGACTTCCACGAACACCTGCATGGCTTTCAGACGATCCATGATTGTCTCGATTTTTGCATCAGACCGTACCGGTTATACCGTATTTTCATGCAACATCCGTGCCCAAATAGCGACACAAGGCCCGGCCGCCCTCAGCCCGGGCAGGACCAGACCGCACTCAGGCAGGCATCTGGCCCAAGGCCTCGCAGACGGCGGCTCGCACCACCCCGGCATCCAGGCCGCGCACGATATAGACCAGATGCGACGCGCGATCATCGCTCGGCCATTGCGACAGCAAACGCAGGGGATAGAGCTCGCCATGGACGCCATGCACCTCGCACGGCAACGCCTCGCCCTCGAAACACACCAGTCCCTTCATTCGCAACAGATGCGGGCCGAAGCGCTCCTGAATGCGCGACACGCCCGCCAGAAAGGCGGCCCGCCCAAGCGGCGACGACAAGGTCAGCGAAAAACTGGCGACCTGCGCGTGGTGGCCGGCCGCCGGTTGCGCAAATGCCTGTAGCCAGTTCGTCAGCGCCACGCCATCGCGCCGCGCGAGCGCATCGGGCCCATCCCGCAAGACGCCCGCCAACGGCGAATCCTGACGTTGCACGCAACGCTGCGCGCCCGGATTGATGGAGATGACCGCCTGCTCCACCCGCCGCAATTGCGCCGCATCCGCCAGATCCGACTTAGTGAGCACGACGGCATCCGCCAAGGCCAATTGCCGGGATGCCTCAGGCTGCGTCGCCAATTGCTCCTCACCGTGACGCACGTCCACCACCACGATCGCGCCGCGGTAGGCGTAGCGCTCGGCCAGGAAACGATCGTGCTTCAGCATGAACAACGTCGAAGCAGGGTCCGCAAGCCCGCTGGTTTCGATCAGCACGCGACGGAACGGCTTGATCCGGCGGCTGAGCGCCAGCATGAAAAGGTCACGCAGGGTGTCGACCACCACCCCGCTGACCACACAACACAGGCAGCCGCCCTCGATCAGCACGACGTTGGCAGGCGCCAACCGCACCAAATGGTGATCGACGCCGATGTCGCCGTACTCATTGACAATGACCAGCGCGTCGGCATACGCGGGCTCGTGCAGCAGACGGTTGAGCAGCGTGGTCTTGCCGCTGCCCAGAAACCCCGAAATCACCGTCACGCCGATGCGCTTGTCCTCGTCCATGTCCACCCACTCAACGGGCCTTACCCCGGATTCTGCGGCCGCCCCCATTCCGGAAACGGATCCCTCATTGCAGCCAACTCGTCGGTGGGCCGCGTCATTTCTTCCTGCGTCATCAGGCAGGCCTGCAAGCGCGCCCGTAGCGCGGCCTCGTCCATGCCGATGCCGATCAGCACCAATTCCTGACACCGATCGCCGTAGACCGGATCCCAATCCTTCACGATTGCGGCCCGCGACGACTCATCTTCCGGCCAATGCTCACGCGGCAGCGCCGCCCACCAATACCCGGCCGCACCGTAGCGAGTGACCGGCCCCGCCTGCGACCACGATGCCGCGAAGGCCGGGCGCGTCACCAACCAGAAATAGCCCTTCGACCGCACCACCCCGGGCCACTCCTGATGCAGGCAGTCCCAGAATCGTTGCGGATGAAAGGGCCGCCTGGCTCGAAACACGAAACTACCTATCCCGTATTCCTGGCTCTCTGGCACATGCCCGCCGCGCAGCTCCTGTAGCCAGCCCGGGGCCTGAGCGGCGGCCTCAAAATCAAAACGCCCCGTATCCAGCACACGGTCCAGCGACACTTGGCCGAATTCGCTGCGCACGATGTCCGCACGCGGATTCAGGCGATGCAACATAGCCTCCAGTCGAGCCAGTTCGTCAGGCTCGACCAAATCGGTTTTGTTCAAGACCAGGACATCACAGAATTCCACCTGCTCGATCAACAAATCAACGACCGTGCGGGCATCCTCATCGCCCAGCGCCTCGCCGCGCGCGGCCAAGCGGTCTTCACTGGCATAGTCGCGCAGGAAGTTGAAGGCGTCCACCACCGTGACCATCGTGTCCAGCCGCGCAACATCATCCAGGCTCGCGCCGTCCTCATCACGGAAGGTAAAGGTCTCGGCAACGGGCAAGGGCTCGGAGATGCCCGTCGATTCGATCAACAAGTAGTCAAAACGACCCTCGGCGGCGAGGCGGCGGATCTCGATCAGCAGGTCCTCGCGCAGCGTACAACAGATGCAGCCATTACTCATTTCGACCAATTTTTCATCTGCGCGCGACAGCGCCGCCCCGCCCTCGCGCACCAGGCGCGCGTCGATGTTCACCTCGGACATATCGTTGACGATGACCGCCACGCGCCGACCCTCGCGATTGTTCAGCACATGGTTGAGCAGCGTCGTCTTGCCTGCCCCCAGGAATCCCGACAACACCGTCACCGGCAAGCGCCCACCACGCAGCGGGACCGCCCCCTCGCTTTCCGACCCTGCGTTTTCCGACCCGTCTTTTTGCATCATGGTCACACCCCAAAATTGAAATGTTATTACATAACAAATCCAAGTCAATCTCGGCGTCGACGCAATCCAGCGAAAGCGCAGGACTTCAGACAGTCAAAGGGGTAGGGAAAGCAACCCGGGGAACCCAGGGCGGGAGCGGCCTGATGCGGCAGCTTGATGGCGCAGATTCATACTCATGGCGCATGGGCCAGGACACATTAGCCATGACTCATGATTCATGGCGCGCAAAAACCAAAAAGGCCACCCACTTTCGTGAATGACCTTTGAGTGCTCAGCGCTAGCACGCTGAACTGTCGGTATGAAATGCTTTTGGCTCCCCGAGCTGGGCTCGAACCAGCGACCTGCGGATTAACAGTCCGTCGCTCTACCGACTGAGCTATCGGGGATCTGCCAAGAACGTAATTATGAACTAAATTTTTTGACCACGCAAATCGACGTTTTTTTGTATTCTTTTGGCGGGTTTGTTTCCCATCACAAAAAAACTCTGATATGATTTCGGTCTTTCCAGATCAGGCCCCATAAACAGGGCGACGAACTGGGAAGAACAAAGATGTTTTGCTTGTAGTTCAGCATTGCCGAATTCAACACCGGCGCGCAAGAATCAAAGCAAATGGTCTTGCCGGCATAGCTCAGTTGGTAGAGCAGCGCATTCGTAATGCGAAGGTCGTAGGTTCGACTCCTATTGCCGGCACCAAATTCAAAAAGCAGCCCTCTCGGGCTGCTTTTTTCATTTCCGCCCCAGGCTTCGCCCCTTCCTATTGCGTACGCGCCCGGTCCCGGGAACTCCGTCCGCCTGTCGCACGTCCAACTTGCTGGATTCCCGACAACACCAAGCGAAGACCACCATGCGCATCCTACTTGTCGAAGACGACGTCATGATCGGTGAGAGCGTGTTGGACTGCCTGCGAGCGGAGCATTACGCCGTCGACTGGGTCAAGGACGGCAACGCCGCGGAACTTGCGCTGCGCACCGACACCTATGACCTGATCCTGCTGGACCTGGGCCTGCCCAAACGCGATGGCCTGACCTTGCTGCGTGATCTGCGCACGCGCAAAGACCGCACGCCTGTTTTGATCGCCACGGCGCGGGATGCCGTCAGCGACCGCATTGCCGGATTGGACGCCGGAGCGGACGACTACATCGTCAAACCTTATGACATGGACGAGTTGCTTGCCCGCATGCGCGCACTGATCCGCCGCAGCGCCGGCCGCGCCGAGCCCGTGTTTGAACACGAGGGCATCACCATCGACCCGCAATCACATGCGGCCATGGTGGACGGCACGCCGGTTGCGCTGACCGCCCGCGAATGGGCCGTCCTGGAACCCTTGATCGCGCGCCCCGGAATGATCTTTTCACGCGCGCAACTGGAAGAAAAACTCTACAGCTGGAAAGACAGCGTCAGCAGTAACGCCGTTGAGGTTTATATTCATGGCCTGCGCAAGAAACTGGGTCCGAACCTGATCCAGAACGTCAGAGGCGTCGGCTATGTCATCCCTAAAACATGAGCATCCGGCTTAGCTACTCGCTGAGAGCCCGTCTGCTTTTCTTCCTGCTGGCCGCCATCGCGGTCGGCGCGCTGGTGCAAGGCGCCATCGCCTATCGCAGCACACTGGCGCAGGCAGACGATATCTTCGATTCGCTGCTGCAACGCACCGCCCTGTCCTTGGGCACGGGCGACGGGCTGTTGCGCACCGGGCCCACGCATGCCCTGGGCGCGGGCTCCCCCGTCGCTGACGACCTGATCATCCAGATCTGGACCCCGGACGGCCTGCGCGTGTTCAATTCGCGTTCGCGTCGCCCGCTGCCCGATCAGATCGTGCTGGGGTTCTCCGACGTCCGGATGGAAGGCATCACCTATCGCGTGTATTCGCTGGCCACCCCGTTCCAGGTGATCCAGGTCGCACAGGACATGAACGTGCGCACGCACATGGCGCGCGCGCTGGCCCTGCGCACCATCGCCCCCATCGCGGCGGCCGCGCCCATCTTGATGTTGATCATCTGGTGCGTGGTGAGCTGGTCGCTGCGCCCCGTCAAGCGCGCCCGCGCCCAGGTGGCGGCACGGCAACCCGAGGATCTGTCACCGGTCAACGTGCAGGGCTTGCCGGATGAGATCCAACCCCTGATACAAGAACTGAATCTGCTGCTGGAGCGAATGCGCGGCGCATTCGCCCAACAGAAACAGTTCGTGGGCGACGCGGCCCATGAACTGCGTTCTCCGCTGACCGCGCTGCGCCTGCAACTGCAAGCCTTGCAACGCGCGGGCGACGCCGAAAGCCGCCAAGTGGCCGAACAGCGCCTGGTCGCGGGCATCGACCGCGCCACCCACCTCGTCGAGCAATTGCTGTCCATGGCCCGCCACGAAAGCGCGGCAGAACCCTCGCCTGCCGCCCCGGTCGATCTGGCCGACGTCTTGCGTCAGGCGCTGTCCGAAACCCTGCCGCAAGCCAATGCCAAATCGATCAGCATTGATATGGATGGCGCGGCCGAGGCCTGGGTGCAGGGGCATCGTGACGCCCTGGTGCTGCTGGCCCGCAACCTGCTGGACAACGCCATCAAGCACACGCCCGAAGGCAAGCACATCCGCCTGCGGCTGGAACAGACGGCGGACAAGGCATCATTCATGATCGATGACGAAGGCCCCGGCATCGCGCCCGCCGAACGCGAGCGCGTGTTTGATCGCTTTTACCGTGCCGAAGGCAACACGCAACACGGCAGCGGCCTGGGGCTGTCGATCGCCCGCGCCATCGCCAACCGCCACGGCGCCGAGATCTACCTGGAAGACCCGCCCGACGGCCAAGGACTGCGTGCCCGGGTGGAATTCGCCCGCCAGCGTTGAATCCAGCGATTTAAGATTCACCTAAGTGTCAGGCCCGAAGATAGCGCCATGTCCTCAAACATGAACGCAGGAGCCGACATGAAGACCTCGCAACTGAAACCCTCGCGCCTGATGCTGGCGCTGCTGGCCGCTGGCGCCATTGGCGGCGCCGGCGCAACCGCCGTAATGGGCGGCGTGTCGATGGCGGCCAACGCACCGGCCACCCCCGCCATTTCCCAGACAATCAATACGTCCAGCCCGCCCAATTTTGCGCAGATCACGCGCGACTTCGGGCCTGCCGTCGTGAACATCAGCGTCAGCGGCACCCGCAAGGTGTCCGCCGATGACGATGACCCCTTCGCCCAGTTCTTCGGGCAGATCCCTGGATCCCGGGGACGCATGCCCGCGCGCGAAGTGCCGATGCGCGGCGAAGGCTCGGGTTTCATCATCAGCAACGACGGCATCATCCTGACCAACGCACACGTCGTGCAGGACGCCAAGGAAGTCACCGTCAAACTGACCGACCGCCGCGAGTACAAGGCCAAGGTGCTGGGCGCGGATCCACAGACGGACGTGGCCGTGCTCAAGATCGACGCCAAGAACCTGCCCGTCGTGAAGGTGGGCGACGTGGGCCAGCTGCAAGTGGGCGAATGGGTGTTGGCGATTGGCTCGCCCTACGGCCTGGAAAACACCGCCACTGCGGGGATCGTCAGCGCCAAGGGCCGTTCGCTGCCTGACGACACGTCGGTCCCCTTCATCCAGACGGACGTGGCGGTCAACCCTGGCAACTCGGGTGGCCCGCTGTTCAACGATCGCGGCGAAGTCGTGGGCATCAACTCCCAGATCTACAGCCGCACCGGCGGCTTCCAGGGCCTGTCGTTCTCGATCCCCATCGACGTGGCCTACAAGATCAAGGACCAGATCCTGGAGCACGGCAAGGTGCAGCATGCACGGCTGGGCGTGACGGTGCAGGAAGTGAATCAAGACCTGGCCAATTCGTTCAAGCTGGACTCGCCGTCGGGCGCCCTGGTGTCCAGCGTTGAAAAAGGCAGCGCCGCGGACAAGGCCGGCTTGCAGCCTGGCGACGTGGTTCGCCAGATCGACGGCAAGACCATCGTGTCTTCGGGTGACCTGGCATCCCTGATCACCCTGGCCTCGCCCGGTGAGAAGATCAAGCTGGATGTCTGGCGAGCCGGCGCCCCTAAGGAACTGGTGGCCACGCTGGGCGGCATTCCCAAGGACAAGTCGCAAGCCGCAGCCGGAGAGCAGGACGTGCAGCGCGGCCAACTCGGCCTGGCGCTGCGCCCCCTGAGTCCGCAAGAGCAGCAGGCGTCCGGCACCGAAGGCTTGCTGATCGAGCGCTCCGCCGGCCCGGCCGCCAAGGCGGGCATCGAACCGGGTGACGTGCTGCTGTCGCTGAATGGCGTGCCCGTTCACAATATCGGGCAAGTGAAGGAAGCGCTGTCCAAGGCGGGCAAGACCGTTGCCCTGCTGGTTCAGCGCGGCGAAGACAAGATCTTCGTCCCGGTGCAGATCGGCTAAGCCGATCCGCGCATCACTCCGCGTCGGGCTGCTCGCCCGGCGCGGCCTTCGCAAAGGCCGGCAGCTTGCGGCAGGCCGCATCAATGCGCACCACATTCGGCATCGCGGACAGGTCGCAATCGAAGCGCTGTGCGTTGGCCACTTGCGGCACCAGGCACAGATCAGCGAGGGTCGGCGTATCGCCGTGGCAGAAGCTTCCCGTGGCGCTGGAACGCGCCAACTGCGCTTCCAGGGCTTCCAGCCCCTGATGCACCCAATGCTTGTACCAGGCGTTCTTCGCGGCTTCGTCCACGCCCAGCGTGTGCTTCAGATACTTCAGCACGCGCAGATTGTTCAGCGGATGCGTGTCGCAGGCAATGCCCAGCGCCAAATCACGCACCCGGGCACGGCCGATGGCATCGGCCGGCAGCAGCGGCGACTGGGGATGCGTTTCTTCCAGGTATTCAATGATGGCCAAGGATTGCCCGATCACGGCGTCGCCATCGATCAGCGTCGGCACCAGCGCCGTCGGATTCAGCTTGCGATAGCCCTCCGACAACTGCTGCCCGCCGTCCTTCAGCAGATGCACCGGCAGGTATTCGTAGGACAGGCCCTTCAGGTTCAGGGCAATGCGAACGCGGTACGCGGCCGAGCTGCGGAAATAGCTGTACAACTGCATGAAGTCTCCTTGGTGTCCCTCTGACGCCACCCGAAGGGCGCCCTTTTTTTTCAGCGGCCTATTCCAGCGATTCCGTCTGCGCCGCCTTGCGCGACAAGCCCTTGGGCAGCGGAAACGCCACATTCTCTTCCAGTCCAGGCATCGTGCGTACCGACACCGCGCCCAACTCCTTGACGCGCTCGATCACCTGTTGCACCAGGATCTCGGGGGCCGATGCGCCCGCCGTCACGCCAATGCGCTTGCGGTCCACCAGCCACGCCGGGTCGATGGAATGCGCGCCATCGATCAGATAGGACGCCACGCCCTTGCGTTCGGCCACTTCGCGCAGCCGATTGGAATTGGAACTATTGGGGCTGCCCACAACCAGTACCAGATCGCAATCAGGAGCCATCACCTTCACCGCGTCCTGGCGGTTCTGGGTGGCATAGCAGATATCGCTCTTCTTGGGCTCGACGATGGTGGGAAAGCGCGCCTTCAATGCCTTCGACACGGCCGCCGCGTCATCCACGGACAAGGTCGTCTGGGTGACATAGGCCAGGTTTTCCGGATTGTTCACTTCCAGGCTGGCCACGTCTTCGACGGTCTCGACCAGATACATGCCGCCTTGCGCCTGACCCAGCGTGCCCTCGACTTCGGGGTGGCCCTTGTGGCCGATCATGATGATCTCGCGGCCGGCCGCGCGCATGCGGGCCACTTCGATGTGGACCTTGGTGACCAGCGGACACGTGGCGTCAAACACCTGCAAGCCGCGGGACTCCGCTTCAGCACGCACCGCCTTGGACACGCCATGCGCCGAGAACACGACGATGGAGCCGGCAGGCGCGTCATCCAGTTCGTCGATGAAGATCGCGCCCTTGGCACGCAGATCTTCCACCACATAACGATTGTGGACGATCTCATGGCGCACGTAGATCGGGGCGCCATGCAATTCAAGCGCGCGCTCGACGATATCGATGGCGCGATCCACGCCGGCACAGAAGCCGCGTGGCTGCGCCAGCAGGACTTCGGCGTCGGAGGCGGTGACGGCCTGGCTCATCAGAGAACTCCCAGCAGCGCCACATCCACGCGCAAGCTGACGCCCGCGAGCGGGTGGTTGAAGTCGAACAAGGCCGTCTCGTCGTTGATTTCTTTCAGAACGCCCGAATAGCGTCCGCCGTTGGGCGCGGTGAATTCCACCAGATCGCCCGGCTCGAAATTGGCGTCGGCGCCCGCATGCTCGGCAAGCATCGCACGGGTGACGCGCTGGATAAGTTCGGGATTGCGGTCGCCATAGGCGTCGGCCGGCTCCAGCGTGACGCTGAACCGCTCACCTTCGGCATGACCGATCAACGCGGCTTCCAGGCCGGGCGCCCATTGGCCTCCGCCCATTTGCAGCGTGCCAGGACGGCCGTCAAAGGTATCGGTAAACACCGAATCCTTGCCGGGACCAGAAGCCAGAGTGATGCGGTAATGCAGCGTTAGGTAGGAATCCTGACGGACAAAAACGTTCACTTCGTTAGAGGCGATGCTCAAGATCTGCCACCGTATAGATATTGGATAAACCCTGATTTTAGAGCCTCTTATGAAATTGTCTGCCCGGCTGTCAAAACACGAGCGTCCCCGGGAGCGGCTGTTACGTCACGGAGCCGCCGCGCTCCAGGACGCGGAACTGCTTGCCATCGCCCTGCGCACCGGCATTCCCGGACTTAACGTGGTGGACCTGTCCAGCCGCTTGCTGGACCATTTTTCAGGCCTGCGAGGCCTGCTGGGAGCCTCGCCCGAGGCCCTGATGGCAGTCCCTGGCCTGGGCACGGCCAAATCCTGCACCCTGGCCGCCCTGCTGGAGCTGGCCCGCCGCTCCATTGAAGAGGATCTGACCCGCAGCGACGCCCTGCAACACCCCGGCCAAGTGAAACAATATTGCATGACAGCCCTGGGACACCGTCAGGTTGAACACTGCATTGCGCTATACCTGGATAACCAGTTGCGCGTGATCGCCACGGGCGAGCTGGCCCGCGGCACCTTGTCCCAGGCCTCGGTGTACCCGCGCGAAGTCGTCCGTGAAGCCCTGCGCCACCATGCCGCCGCGCTGATCGTGGCCCACAACCACCCGTCAGGCCTGGCCGAGGCCAGCGCCGCCGACCGCGGCTTCACCCTGCAACTGAAACAGGCCTTGGCGCTGGTGGACATCAAACTGCTGGATCACCTGATCGTCGCCGGCGCGGCCGTTGTCTCCATGGCCGAGCTGGGCGGCCTGTAGCAGCGGCGCGGCGCGCTGGAATTCGTTAGACTACCGCCCTGAATTGCTTTAGGCTTTAACCTATTCCGGCATCACCCCGACCACCCGCCAACATGAAACGCCTGTGGGATATTTCCCCGCCCGTCTCCACGGCTTCGCCTGTCTTTCCGGGCGACACGCCCTACCGCCAGCAATGGAAGTGGTCGCTTACGCCTGGGTGTCCGGTCAATGTCAGTGAAATCACGCTGTCGCCCCATATCGGCGCCCATGCGGATGCCCCGCTGCACTACCAGAATGGCGCAGCTGCCATTGGCGCGGTGTCGCTGGAGCCGTTCCTGGGCCCCTGTCGCGTCATCCACGCCATTGATTGTGGTCCGCTGATCACCACCGACCACCTGGCCCATGCGGCCCTGAATCTTCCGCCTCGCGTGCTGGTGCGCACCGCCAAGCATGCCGCCCAAGACTGGTGGACAGACGATTTCTCCGCCTATGCGCCCCAGACCATCGAATGGCTGGCTGAACGCGGCGTCATGCTGATCGGACTGGATACCGCCAGCATCGACCCCGCGTCCAGCAAGACCCTGGACAGCCATCACACGATCTTGCGGCACGACATGCGGGTACTGGAAAACCTGGTGCTTGATGATGTGCCGGAAGGCGATTACGAGTTGATCGCCCTGCCGTTGGCGTTGGTCCAGGCTGATGCCAGCCCGGTTCGCGCCGTCTTGCGCGAGCTGTAGGCTGGTTTGCTGGCCATTGGGCGGCTGGCCCCTTCCAGCCGCCCCTATTCGACTAGGCACGACCATGAGACATTTCCCCCCTTACGCGCCCAGCTGGCGCGCATTGCCCGCATCCGCTCGCCGCGCCGCCCCGCCCTGCCCCGGAGGCCAAGCATGAGCTGCCCGCACCGCCCCGAAGACATCGTCCACCAGGAAAAAGCGCAGCTGGATTTCACGCGCGACATGACCTACGGCGACTACCTCCATCTGGACGAATTGCTGGGCGCGCAGCATCCGCTGTCGCCCGAGCACAACGAGATGCTGTTCATCATCCAGCACCAGACCAGCGAACTGTGGATGAAGCTGATGCTGCACGAGCTGCGTGCCGCCATCGCCAATGTGGCCGCCGACCGGTTGCAGCCCGCATTCAAGATGCTGGCGCGCGTGAGCAAGATCATGGAACAGCTGGTTCACGCCTGGGATGTGCTGGCCACCATGACGCCGCCCGAGTATTCCGCGCTGCGCCCGTACCTGGCTCGTTCCAGCGGCTTCCAGAGCTACCAATACCGCCAAGTGGAATTCCTGCTGGGCAACAAGAACGCGGCCATGCTCAAGCCGCACGCGCACCGCGAAGACCTGCTGGCCCAGGTGCGAACCGCCTACGAAGCCCCCTCGCTGTATGACGAAGCGTTGCGCTTGCTGGCTCGCCACGGCGTGGACGTGCCGGCCGACCGCCTGGACCGTGACTGGACACAACCCTACCAAGCCTCGGAAGGCGTCGAAGCGGCCTGGCTGACGGTCTACCGCGACACCGACCGCTATTGGGACCTGTACCAACTGGGCGAGAAGCTGACCGACCTGGAGGATGCGTTCCGCCTGTGGCGATTCCGCCACGTCACCACCGTCGAACGGGTCATCGGCTTCAAGCGCGGCACAGGCGGCACATCTGGCGTCGATTACCTGCGCCGCATGCTGGATGTGGTGTTGTTTCCGGAAATCTGGAAGCTGCGCACGGAGCTCTGAAGCCCGTCCCCCTATCAGGCAAGGGAAGCGGGCCAGGCCTTGCCTGCTTTCCATGACTGGCGCATCGGGAATTTCCCATGCTAGAATTTGGGGTTACTTTTTGGATACGTGGCTAGAGGCCTCGCGTGGGCGTTTCGTTGTAAACGGCTTTTCGCGTCCTGGCTGGCGACCCTAACAACTTGAGAAAGACTCCTTGCGAGTCCTAGGAAAGCACCATGAAAGAAGGCATTCACCCCGAATACCGCGATGTCGTTTTCGCCGACCTGCAAACGGGCAACAAGTTCATCACCCGTTCGACCGTCCACACGCGCGAAACCGTCGAAATCGACGGCAAGACGTACCCGCTGTTCAAGTGCGACGTGACGTCCGAATCGCACCCGTTCTACACGGGCGCCCAAACGCGCATCGTCGAAACCGGCCGTGTGGAAAAGTTCCGCGCCCGCTTCGCCCGTACTGCCGGCACGGTCAAGTCCGCTTCCTGATCCTGTTGCTCCTGCGGGAGTCACAGCAAAAAGGCAGCCTCCGGGCTGCTTTTTTTTCCCCCTAGCTGGCTTGTCATGGGCTGGGGCTGGCGCAACCAGATCACTCGGTTACATTAACGCCCGTGTCCCCACTTTCAATTTCCACGCCGGCCCGACTCACGTCAGTGGCCACCGCAAAACTCCCCAGGCTGATTCTGCTAGGCCTGTCGCTGGCCTACATCCTGGCCGGCCTGTTCATGCGCGATCCGTGGAAAACGGATGATGCGGTCGGTTTGGCGACCATGATCACGGCGATCCGCGAAGGCGGCATCACCTGGCTGCTCCCGCAAGTGGGCCACCTGGCGCACGCCGAAGAAGGCCCGCTCATTACCTGGGTGGGCGCCATCAGCATCTGGCTGTTCGGCCCATTCGTCGGCGACATCACCGCTGGACGCCTGCCCAATCTGCTGTGGTTCGGCATCACCGCGACGAGCGTCTGGTACGGCACGTATCTGCTGGGCCGCCGCGCTGAAGCCCAACCCCTGGCGCTGCCGTTCGGCGGCGAACCTGCTCCACGCGACTATGGGCGCATGCTGGCGGACGCCGCCCTGCTGCTGCTGCTGGCCACGGTGGGTATCTTGCAGCGCACTCACGAAACCACCGTCGTGCCCGCCATCATGGCGTGCCAGGCGCTGGCCTTCTATTCCCTGGCCCGCAGCGTGGACCGTCCGATTACCGGCACCACCACGCTGGGCATCGCCCTGGCTGCCAGCTTCCTGGCGCGCGGCTGGGTGGGCGCGATACCCATCATGATCGGCGCTTTGCTCGCGTTCTACCCGCGCAGCCAGTTGTGGAAATGCAAGCGCTGGCTGCCTTGGGCGGCGCTCCTGACCACCGCGCTGATCCTGGCCTGGTGGATCCCGGCCAGTGAAACCAGCCAATACTGGATTCGCAACTGGAAGACCTGGAACCTGTCGTCCTTCGCATTGCCGTCATGGCACGACGTTGGCCGGACGTTGCGCGACCTGCCCTGGTATCTGTGGCCGACCTGGCCGCTGGCGTTGCTGGCCATCTGGCGCTGGCGCGCATGGATCTATGCGCCCCACATCTGGCTGCCGCTGATGATGTTCGTGTGCTCGACCCTGGTGCTGTTCGGCCTTGAAGAAGCCACGGATTCCGAATACGTATTGCTGGCGGTGCCTTGCGCCGTGCTGGGTGCCTTCTCGCTGCCCACCCTGCGCCGCGGCGTCGTCAACACGCTGGACTGGTTCGCCGTCATGTGTTTTTCGCTGACGGCCGCCACGGCTTGGCTGGGCTGGGTCGCCCTGCATTTCAACTGGCCGGCCCAGATCTCCCGCAATATCGCCCGGCAGACCACGGGCTATGAGCCCGTGATTTCATGGACTGCCTTTGCACTGGCCGTCGTTTTCACCATCGTATGGATCGCGCTGGTGGTGTGGCGTCTGCGCGTGCGTCCGCAGGCCCTGTGGCGTGGCACCGTACTGTCGGCCGGTGGGCTGACCGTGACGTGGATCCTGTTGGTGCTGCTGTGGCAACCCGCCGTGGACTACGCTCGCAGCTACCGCACCGTCTCGGGCCAGTTGGCCCAGGCGCTGGAGCAGAACATGCGGCCGGGTGAATGCGTCCGCGGCTTGAGCCTGGGCAGCGGCCAGCGAGCATCGTTCCTGATTTTCAATAACCTGACCTTCACGTTCGACGCCAAGTGCACGCTGATCCTGCAACAGACGACCAACCAGAGCCTGCGCGACAACACCGCTGCGTATAGCGATGGTGCAGACGTCCTGTGGCAGGGTGGCCGCCGCGCCGACAGGCAGGAAGTGTTCCGCCTGCTGCGGATCGGCTCCAACCGATGACTCCCGCGAACACGGCGCCGATGACCTTCGGCGCCACCCTGCGCGGCATCGCCAAGCAAGCGTGGCCCGTGCTGATCAGCCAATGGGCCGGCATCTCGTTCGGCGTGCTGGACACCGCCATGACGGGCCATTCCAGCCCCGATGATCTGGCGGCGATGGCCTTGTCCGCGTCGATCTACATCACCGTTTTCGTTGGCCTGATGGGCGTGATCCACGCCCTGATCCCCATCCTGGCCCAACACTATGGCGCGGGAAACAACCTGGAAGTCGGCCGCAGCTGGGGCCAGGGTGTCTGGCTGGCGCTGGGCCTGTCGGTCGTGGGCGCGATCCTGATGCTGTTCCCGAACGTCTGGCTGTCGATGTCGGGCAACGTGGCTCCCGGCGTGCGCGAACGGATCGGCTCCTACCTGCAAGCGCTGGTGCTGGCGTTGCCTGCCGCGCTGGTGTTCCGCACCATCTATGCGCTGGGCACATCGGTGTCGCGCCCCAAACTGGTCATGGCCATCAACCTGTCGGCCATCGGCTTCAAGGCCTTCTTCAATTGGCTGTTCATCTACGGCAGCCTGGGTCTGCCGGCCATGGGCGCCACCGGGGCTGGCCTGGCGACCGCCCTGGTGTCCTGGATGAGCCTGGGGCTGGGCCTGTGGGTGATTACGCACGACCGCTTTTACCGCCGCTTCCAATTGCGGGTGGGCAAGCCCGACTGGAAGACGTTGAAAGAACTGCTGCGCCTGGGTATCCCGATGGGTGGGTCGTACCTGGTGGAAGTGTCAGCATTCACGTTCATGGCCTTGCTGGTGGCCCGTGAAGGCACGTATGTCACCGGCGGGCACCAGATCATGTCGAACCTGGCCGCGCTGTGCTACATGATGCCGATGGCGCTGGGCGTCGCCACCGCCGCGCTCACCGCCCAGGCGATCGGCGCCGGCAATCTTGCCCATGCGCACCGAACCGGCATGGCCGGGCTGGCGCTAGGCGTGATCGGCGCGCTGCTGACCGCGGCGGTCCTGCTGGTTGGCCGCCCGCTCATCCTGGCGGCCTACACCAATGATGCCAATGTGGCCGCCGTCGCCACCACCCTGCTGATGGTGCTGCCGCTGTTCCACCTGTTCGACTCCATGCAGTGCATCAACTCCTATCTGTTGCGCGCCTACAAAGTCGCGGTGGTGCCGTTGCTGCTGCAAATGGTGGCGCTGGCAGGCGTTGGCCTGGTCGGCGGCTGGTGGTTCGGCTTCGGCCCGGGCCGTGGCGGACTGGACGGCATACGCAACGTTCTCGTGCCGGGCTCGCCCGAAGGCGCGGGCAGCATGTGGCTGATGGCGATGGTCGGGCTGGCGCTGTCCGCCGCCCTGCTGCACTTCTGGTATCGGCGGATCGTGCGGACGGTGGCGCGGTAACCATCCTGTCCGCCACGCCCGACGCGCATGAAAAAGGCAGCCCGAAGGCTGCCTTTTTTGCGGGCGTTCAGCGTGAAGGCCTCACACCACCTTCGGACGCTTGTCGATCACGCGACGCGCCTTGCCCGTCAGGGTGCGTTCCACATGGCCGGCATCCGACACCTGAATGCGCGCGCTGACGCCGATGTGCGTCTTCACCGCATGTTGCAGCTGCTTGCCCAGGCTGGCGCGCTCGGCGTCCGACAGGCCTGAGAACTCGGCCCGCACTTCGGTCAGGATCTCCAGCTCGTCCATGTTGCCCGTGCGGGACAGCACCAGTTGATAGTGCGGAGCCAGCTGGGCGATCTTCAACACCAGTTCTTCAACCTGCGTCGGGAACATGTTCACGCCACGCACGATCAGCATGTCATCGCTGCGGCCAGTGATCTTGCCGATGCGGCGCATGCTGCGCGCGGTCGGGGGCAACAGGCGGGTCAGATCGCGCGTGCGGTAGCGGATGATCGGCATCGCTTCCTTGGTCAACGACGTGAACACCAGCTCGCCCGGTTCGCCATCCGCCACCGGTTCGCCGGTATCGGGGTTGATGATCTCGGCGTAGAAATGGTCTTCCCAGACCACCGGGCCATCCTTGGTCTCGACGCATTCGCTGGCCACGCCAGGCCCCATCACTTCGGACAGGCCGTAGATATCCACTGCGTCGATGCCGGCTTCGGTCTCGATGTCGGCACGCATCTGCCCCGTCCATGGCTCGGCGCCGAAGATGCCGATGCGCAGCGAACTTTGACGCGGATCAATGCCTTGGCGGCGCTGTTCTTCCAGAATATTGCAGAAATAGGAGGGCGTGACCATGATGATGTCCGGACGGAAATCATTGATCAGCTGCACCTGCTTTTCGGTCTGCCCGCCCGACATCGGGATGACGGTGCAACCCAGGCGTTCGGCGCCGTAATGCGCGCCCAAACCGCCCGTGAACAGGCCGTAGCCGTAAGCGATATGAATGGTATCGCCCGGCTTGCCGCCTGCCGCGCGGATCGACCGCGCCACCAGATTGGCCCAGTTATCCAGGTCGCTCTTGGTGTAGCCCACCACCGTCGGCTTGCCGGTCGTGCCGCTGGAGGCATGGATGCGCGAAATGCGTTCGCGCGGAACGGCGAACATGCCGAAGGGGTAGTTCTCGCGCAGGTCCTTCTTGGTCGTGAAGGGAAACTTCGCGATATCGGACAGTTGCTTCAGATCGTCGGGATGCACGCCCGCTTCATCGAACGCCTTTTTGTAATGCGGGACGTTGTCGTAAGCGTGCTTCAGCGTCCACTTCATGCGCTGCAACTGCAACGCGCGAAGCTCATCCTCGCTGGCATGCTCGATGGGGTCCAGCCCCGGCTTGCTCATGGTGTTGGACATGGTTATCTCTCTCCTGAAATTCTCTCTACACCGATCCGGGCGGCGTCAGGGGCGAAGGGCCCCGGGCGCGCGCCGCCCTGCCGGCGGCCTTGTCTTGTGGTGGGATGACGGATGTGGTGGTGTTGCGCCTTGGGCCTCTTGCGTCAGGCTTCGTCGGGCACGCCGACGATCTGGCCCTTGATCCGGTAGGATCGTCCGCGGAACAAGGCAACGTTGCGGCCGTCCTGATTGGTCACGGTGACGTCGTAGACGCCCGTGCGACCTGCCAGCGACCGTTCCTGGGCGACGGCGGTCAACACATCGCCTTCAAATCCAGGGGCCAGATAATCGATGGTGCAACCCGACGCCACCGTGCTGACATTGCGCGAATTGCACGAGAACGCGAAGGCGCTGTCCGCCAGGGCAAAAATGAAACCGCCGTGGCAGGTCTTGTGCCCATTCAGCATATCGGCGCGCACGCGCATCGTCAGACGCGCATAGCCCGGCGCCATTTCCTCGACTTTCATGTCCAGGCCTTGCGAGGCCGCGTCACCCGCGTACATCACGGTGCCGACAGCCTGCGCCAGTTCCTGGGGATCGTTCGGCACTTCCACGGCGGGAACGTGTACGTTCATCATTGCCCCTTGAATTGCGGTTCGCGCTTGCCGAGGAAGGCGGCGACGCCTTCGGCGTAATCCGCGCTGCGTCCCAGTTCGCGCATCATGTCGCGTTCCAGGTCCAGCTGCGTAGACAGGTCATTGCCCAGACTGGCCTGCAAGGCCCGCTTGGTGAACGCCAGCCCCTTGGTGGGCGCCGTCGAGAAGTGCTTGGCCAGACCGTCCAGCGTAGCGTCGAATTCCTCGTCCGCCACGCATTGCCAGATCAAGCCCCACGCTTCTGCCTGCTTGGCGCTGAGCTTGTCGCCCAGCATGGCCAGACCCATGGCGCGCGCACGGCCGACCAGGCGCGGCAGCACGAACGTGCCGCCGGTGTCGGGAATCAGCCCCAGGCGGCAGAACGACTGGATGAAATTCGCCGAGGCTTTGGCGATGACGATATCGCCCGCGAACGCCAAATTGGCGCCCGCCCCCGCAGCCACGCCGTTCACGCCCACCACGACAGGCATGGGCAAGGCGTTCAAGCGGCGCACCAGCGGGCCGTAGAACTTGTCGACGGTTTCGCCCAGATCAGGCGGCGTGCCGTCCTCGGCGGGCTTGCGCTCGCTTAGATCCTGGCCCGCGCAAAAGCCGCGCCCCGCACCGGTCAGGACCAGCACGCGCGCGCCTTCGGTTTCCACCCGCGTCAAGGCGTCGGCGACTTCGCCGTGCATGTTGGCGGTGAAGCTGTTCAGCTTGTCCGGACGGTTCAGCGTCAAGCGCGCGATGCCGTTGGACAGATCGAATTGAATATCCTGATAGCTCATGTACGCCACCCTGCTCAGACGTGACGGCGGGTCTGCACCACGCGGAAGCGGTTCGACACGAAAGCCGTATCGGACAGCGCCGCATTGGCGGCCGGGTTGGCCCCGGTGCCATGGAAGTCGCTGAATGCCGCGGTCTGGTTGACGAACACTGCGCCCGTCAGGTTCAACGACAGCGACACGCCGGACACTTCCGCCGCATCCTGCACCTGATCGGCCACCTGCGCATCCGTCGTGTAGGCGGACAAGGACAAGGCGCCGTTCTGGATGACGCTGTCGCGCGCCAACTGGATGCTGTGCGCGGTGGAATCGGTGGCCACGACGAAAGCGATGGGGCCGAACCATTCCTGACTGATCGCAGCATTGCCGGCTTCCGTGCGCAGCAGCAGCGGCGTGCGGACGCGGGCGTTCTCGAACTGCGGGTGCGTCAGCGTCTTGCTGTCGGCCACGACAGGCATGCCCAATGCGCGGGCCCGCTCGATGCGCTCGACGATGCCTTCATTCTGGATCGCGCCAGTCAGTTCGACGGCCTTCGCGGCATCCGCACCCAGCTTGTCCAGCGCCACGCCCAGGGCGGCGGCGACGTCATCGAAGCTGACGCGGCCTTCCGGCGTATTGATGCCGTCGCGCGGCACGTAGATGTTCTGCGGCGCCGTGCACATCTGGCCCGAATACAGGGCCAGCGAGAACGCCAGATTGCGAGCCACGCCCTTCAGGTCGGCGGCCGAATCAATGATGACCTGATTGACGCCTGCCTTCTCGGTATAGACCAAGGCTTGGCGAGCGTTGTTTTCCAGCCAGTCGCCATTCGCGGTGCTGCCCGTGAAGTCGACGATCTTGACCGCCGGATCCAGCGCCAGCTTCTGTGCGGTATCGTCGCCGGCTTCATGCGCGGCCAGCAACACGACGTCGGGATCGAAGCCCGCTTCTTGCAGCACTTCACGCGCCACCTTGACCGTGATGGCCAGCGGCAGGATCGCGCCCGGATGCGGCTTGACGATGACGGTGTTGCCGGTCGCCAGGCTGGCGAACATGCCGGGATAGCCGTTCCAGGTCGGGAAGGTCGAGCAACCGATCACCAGCGCGACGCCACGCGGCACCACGGTGAATTGCTTTTCCATGCGGATCGGATCGTTCTTGCCTTGCGGCTTTTCCCAGATGGACACGCCCGGAACGCGCGACATTTCCTGCCAGGCGTAGGTCACGGCTTCAAAGCCACGGTCCTGCGCGTGCGGGCCGCCGGCCTGAAAGGCCATCATGAAGCCCTGGCCAGTGGTGTGCTGGACCGCATAGGCGATCTCGAAGCTGAGCTTGTTAAGACGAGCCAGGATCTCCAGCGACACGCCAACCCACGCTTGCGGGCCTGCGCGGCGCCAGTCTTCCAGCGCACGCTTGGACGCGGCGATCAGGCGGTCGACAGGCACGTGCGGATACGTGATGCCCAGGTCGAAACCGTAAGGGGACTTTTCGCCGCCCACGGTGCCATCGGCATCGTGCAGGTTCAGCGGGAATGGTTTGCCCTGCAAGGCTTCAAAGGCCGCGCGGCCGTCGTCGTTGGCGGTTTCGCCGTAATTGCGGGGGCTGGGCGATTCAGCGAACGGGCTCCAGTAGCCGCGCAGTGCGGCGGCGGCCATCGCTTGTTCCAGCAGGGGTTGGTGGCGTTCAAAGAATTTCTGGGACACTGCGTCTCTCCAATTAGATAGGTATGTCTGACTGGCGTGGGCCGGGTCAGGTTTCCTGGTCGAAGTCGATGACCAGGCGGTCGCTGACCGGAAAGCTCTGGCAGCTCAGGATGAAACCGCGCGCCACTTCGTAGTCTTCCAAGGCAAAGTTGGCATCCATGTCCACCTCGCCCTCGACCACTTTGCAACGGCAGGTGGAACACACCCCGCCCTTGCACGAATACGGCAACTCGATCCCTTGCGCCAGCGCCGAGTCCAGCACGCTGTCTTTATTCTTTTCAATGACGAACTTGCGGCTATGGCCGTCCTGCACCACCGTGACTTCGCACTGCCCCTTGCCGGGCGCCTGGCGAGCCTCGTGGCCGGTGCGCAGCGCACGCGGCCCCTTGGGCGCACCGAACAGCTCAAACTTGATGTTCGCCTTCGGGATACCCCGGGCCTGGAGACGCTCGACCACGCTTTCGGTCATGGTCTGCGGACCACAGACAAAAGCGTAATCGATATCCTCTGGGCTCATCCAGGCCGACATCAGCTGGTCAACCTTGTCACCATCCAGGCGGCCGTTGAACAGTTCGATGTCCTGTGACTCGCGGCTCATCACATAGACCAGCGAAAAGCGATCCATGTACAGGTTCTTCAGGTCTTCGATCTCTTCGCGAAAGAGCACCGCCGACGACGCACGGTTACCGAAGAACAGCGTGAACTTGCTGCCGGGCTCCGTGGACAGCGCGGTCTTGACCAGGGAGAACACCGGCGTGATGCCGCTGCCCACCGCAAACGCCACATAGTGGCGCTGGTTCTCGGGCGAAAAATCGACCGTGAAATTGCCCGCCGGCGCCATGACTTCCAGCGTCTGGCCGGGTTGCAGTTCCTGGTTCGCCCAGCTGGAGAACGTGCCTTCGTCGACCTTTTTGATCGCCACGCGCAGCAATTTGTCGTGCGGCGCCGAACAGATCGAATACGAGCGGCGCAGCTCCTCGCCGTTCAACTGCGTGCGCAGGGTCAGGTACTGCCCGGGCAGGAAAGCGAATTCCTCGGTCAGCGTGTCGGGCAGATCGAAAGTCACGACGACGGCATCGCGCGTATTGCGCGCCACCGAGGCCACCTTCAACGAATGAAATTGGTTCTGGCTCATCTCGAAACCGCTCTCAGTGAGTCTTGAAATAATCGAAGGGTTCGCGACAGGCAACGCAGCGATACAGCGCTTTGCATGACGTGGACCCGAAGTTGCTGACCATCCGCGTATCGCGTGACCCGCAGCGCGGGCAAGCAATGGCGGGCGCAGCGACGCGGCGGCTGATGCCCGAGATGTCGATGGCGCGTTCAGCGGGCGCGGCAATGCCGTAGCCCTTGAGCGCTTCGCGCCCTTTTTCGCTCATCCAATCCGTTGTCCAGGCGGGCGCCAGGCGGGTTTCGACACGAACGGCGTCGATGCCATGGCGGGCCAGCGTCTGCTGAATGTCTTGCGTGATCTCGCGCATGGCCGGGCAGCCCGAGTAGGTCGGCGTGATGACGACCACACAGGCGTCGCCGTCCCAGGACACGTCCCGCACGACGCCCAGGTCCACCACGGACAGCACGGGGATCTCCGGATCGGGAACCTCTTGCAGCCAGGCGTAGACCTGGTCGGCGGAAATGGGCGCAAGCGCGTTCACCACGTGGCTCCCGGATAGGCGCGCGGCAGATACTGCATTTCCGCCAGCACATAGCCCAGTGCCTCGGTGTGTCGGCCTTGGCGGCCGCCGCGGTAAGCCAGATGGTTGGCGGCCGCTTCGTCCGGCACGGTCAGCATGGCTTCTTCCAGTACCTCGCGCACGTGGGCCAGCCAGGGCTCACGCAGGGAGGCCAGTTCGCAACCGATGCCGCGCGCGGCCACGTCCTGGTCCACGGCGTCGTCGGCGAACAGTTCGCCGGTGAAGCGCCAGGAGTCGTCAATGGCGGCTTGCATCTTGGCGTGGCTTTCGGCGGTGCCGTCGCCCAGGCGGACCACCATGTCCGACGAGCGGCGCACGTGATAAGTCACTTCCTTGATCGACTTGGCCGCGATGGCGGCAACGCGCTCGTCCGCGGATTGCTCCAGGCGTTGCAGCAGGAAGTAGTGCCATACGTCGAACAGGAACTGACGCGCCATGGTGTCGGCGTAGTTGCCGTTATCGCGTTCCGCCAGCAACACGTTGTGGAATTGGTGCGCGTCGCGGTGATAGGCCAGCGCGTCCTCGTCTCGGCCAGCGCCTTCGACTTCACCCGCCAACGTCAGCCACATCCGGGCCTGGCCCAGCAGGTCCAACGCGGTATTGGTCAACGCCAGGTCTTCTTCCAGGATAGGGCCGTGGCCCGTCCAGGCGCCCAGGCGCTGCGACAGGATCAGCGACGAATCGCCCAGCCGCAGCAGATATTCAAACAGTGTCTTGTCCATGTCTCCCCCGCCGCCTTACATGTGCTTGATTTCTTCGGGCATCGGGAAAAACGTGGGATGCCGGTAAACCTTGCTGTTGGCCGGTTCGAACAGGGGTTCCTTGTCGCCGGGGCTGCTGGCCGAAATGTCGGAGGCGCGCACGACCCAGATGCTCAGGCCTTCGTTGCGGCGGGTATAGACGTCGCGGGCGTGGTTGATCGCCATTTCGGCGTCCGAGGCGTGCAGGCTGCCGACGTGCTTATGCGCCAGGCCGTGCTGGCTGCGGATGAAGACTTCCCACAAAGGCCAGTCTTTGCTCATGATGGATATCCTTGGAATGCCGGGCGCGCACCGCGCGCACCGGTCTGCAATGATGATGGGATGAAGAATGCGCCGGGCGCGGATCAGGCGGCCTTGCGCTGCGCCTGCTTGTCCGCGTAAGCGACCAGGGCGTCACGCACCCAGGCGCCGTCCTCGTGCGCCTTGACGCGCGCGGCCAGGCGTTCCCGGTTGCAGGGGCCGTTGCCCTTGAGCACCGCGTAGAACTCGCTCCAGTCGATCTCGCCGAAGTCATAGTGGCCGCGTTCGGCGTTCCACTTCAGATCGGCATCCGGCACGGTCAGGCCCAGGTATTCGGCCTGCGGCACGGTCTGGTCGACCATCTTCTGGCGCAGTTCGTCATTGGAGAAGAGCTTGATCTTCCACGCCATGGATTGGGCGCTGTTGGGCGAGTCGGCATCGGACGGGCCGAACATCATCAGGGCGGGCCACCACCAGCGGTTCAGAGAATCCTGAACCATCGCCTTTTGTTCGGGCGTGCCGTGCAGGCACATCTGCATCAGCAGATCGTAGCCCTGGCGTTGGTGGAAGGACTCCTCCTTACAGACGCGCACCATGGCCCGGGCATACGGGCCATAGGAACAGCGGCACAGCGGGATCTGGTTGATGATCGCCGAGCCATCGACCAACCAGCCGATCATGCCGATATCGGCCCAGCTCAGCGTGGGGTAATTGAAGATGCTGGAGTACTTGGCACGGCCGGTGTGCAGGTCGTCGATCAGGTCGTCACGCGACACGCCCAGCGTTTCCGCGGCGCTGTACAGGTACAAGCCGTGGCCGGCTTCGTCCTGCACCTTGGCCAGCAGGATCGCCTTGCGCTTGAGGGACGGCGCACGCGAGATCCAGTTGCCTTCAGGCAGCATCCCGACGATTTCCGAATGCGCGTGCTGCGAGATCTGGCGCACCAGCGTCTTGCGATAGGCGTCCGGCATCCAGTCCTTGGCCTCGATGCGCACACCGTCGTCAATACGGCGCTGGAACGTCTGGTCGCGGCCCTCCAGCTGGTCCGCGGTCTTGACCTGCTTGACGCCGGTTTCGACGAGTTGAGCGTACATGTCTGTCTCCTAGAGACGGTTTGCGAAAACGCAAAGCAAACGTTCCGCAGTGCCGTCATGTCATAGGCGGATTATTTAATACAAAAAAACCATTGTCAAACTCAAATCTGTATCACATTGGATTTATGTATCATATTACGGATCCTGATATCGGCCGCTTGCGGCCCACCCTATGGCAAACCCTCAGTCGCCCCTGGACCGCTTCCTGTCCCGCTTGTTGAAAAGCGATCCGCCCCGCGCAAAATCCCTTTGCGTCAGCTTGCTGGGGGACGCCCTCGCCCCCCATGGCGGCGCCATCTGGCTGGGCGACCTGATCGCCCTGCTGGCGCCGCTGGGTATCAATGAACGGCTGCTGCGCACCAGCGTGTTCCGGCTGGTTGCCCAGAACTGGCTGCAATCAGAACGCCATGGCCGGCGCAGCCTCTACCTGATTTCCGAACAAGGCCTGCGCCACACCGCGCACGCCTCGCAACGCATCTATGAAGGCGCGGCGCGGGACTGGAACGGGGAATGGACGCTGGTGGCGCTGCCGCGCACGGGCAATGGCTTGGCCGAACGCGCGGAACTGCGCCGAGAATTGGTCTGGGAAGGCTTCGGCATGATCGCGCCGGGGCTGTTCGCCCACCCGCATACCGAGGCGCGGGCGGCGCATGACATTCTGGAAAAACTGGGTATTCCGGATCGGGCGCTGGTGCTATCGGCCCGCGACCTGGCCGGCGCGGGCGGCCTGCCGATCGCCAGCCTGGCGTCTCAATGCTGGAACCTTGACGACGTGGCCGAACAGTATCGCCAGTTTTCACGGAATTTCGGCCCGGTGGAAAAACTGCTGGAGGAGCCGCCCTCGCCGTCCGAGGCATTCGTGGTGCGCGTCATGCTGCTGCACAATTGGCGTCGGATCGTCCTGCATGATCCACACCTGCCCAGCCAGATGCTGCCCGACAACTGGCCGGGCCATGCGGCGCGCGAACTGTGCGGACGGATCTACTGGAAGGTGTTCGACGCTTCGGAAGCGCATCTGGATGCCCTGGCCGGCCAAGACAACGAACGCTATGTGCCCGTGGCGGGAGAGATTGCATCACGCTTCGGCGGACGGCCAGCGGGAACAGCCAGCGAAAGCGCCTTGCCTCAGTCGGCCGGCGGCATGGTCACGCCCAGCGTATCGACATAGCGCTCGCCAGCGGCGTCCTGGCCAGGGCCAGGGCGTGTCAGCCCTGCCGTGGTGGCAATGAAGGACAGTGTCCAGTGCGCCTGGATCGGCCGCCCCAACGCCGCGCCGGTATCGGCATCGATGCCGCTTGGCACATCCAGCGCCAACACCGGCACATTCCAGCCATTGACGGTATCAACCAGCGCTTGCCAAGCCGTGTCCAGGGTCCGGTTCAGGCCGATACCGAACAAGCCATCAATGACGATATCGGGGACGGCCGCGGAGGCCAGCGTCTCTTGCGTCTGTCCGCCCGCCGCACGCCAGCATGCCCAGGCGCGGGCCGCATCGGGCGGCAGCTTGGCCGGGCCGGAGGGCAGCACCGCCTGCACGGCAAACCCCAGCGCCAGCAGGCGTGATGCGGCTTCCAGCGCATCGCCCCCGTTATTACCCGGGCCGGCCAGCGCAAGAATGGAACGATCAGGGGGAAAGCGAGCCGCGATGAACTCGGCTGCGGCTCGACCGGCCAGCGGCATCAGCGCCCGGCCGGCAGCCAGGGCTAGCTGTTCGGCACGGCGGATCTGAGCGACTGAATAGGACGGCATGACGAAAGCGCGGCAAGTGGGTGCGCCCCGGAAATAGGTCCAATCCAGTGTACGCCGCGCACGCCTTTGTGCCGCTTACACCTTCAGGAAGTGTTCGCGGTAGTACTTGAGTTCGTCGATGGATTCGTAGATGTCCGCCAGCGCTTCGTGGCGGCTTTTCTTCTCGAAACCCTTGTAGACGGCGGGCGCCCAGCGACGCGCCAATTCCTTCAGCGTGCTGACGTCCAGATTGCGGTAGTGAAAAAACTGTTCCAGGCGCGGCATGTAAGCAAACATGAAGCGACGGTCCTGGCTGATGGTATTGCCGCACAGCGGCGACTTACCGGCCGGCACATGCTGCGCAAGAAACGCCAACAGCGTATCCTCTGCCTGCGCCTCGGACACCGTCGATGCCTTGACCTTGTCGATCAGGCCGCTCTTTCCGTGGGTGGACTTGTTCCAGTTGTCCATGGCGTCAAGCAGGCTGTCGGGCTGATGGATCACCAGCACCGGGCCTTCTGCCACCACCGTCAAATCCGGCTCCGTCACAACAACGGCCACCTCGATGATGCGTTCTTTCTCAGGTTCCAGGCCCGTCATTTCCATGTCGAGCCAAACCAGGCGATTTTCGTTCACAGCCATATAATTTGCCTATAAAACACGCGATTTTCGCACATCCCTACTTGAGCAAACCGCTGCGCCCATGTTCACACTGTTGTTCGTTGCTTTCCTGCTGACCGATATTGCCGTGCGCCTGTGGCTGGCGACACGCCAGATTCGCCATGTCGCGCGTAACCGCGACCAAGTGCCCGTGGAGTTCTCGCATCGTATCGGGCTGTCCAGCCACCAGCGAGCGGCGGACTATACGGTGGCGCGCGTCAAGCTCGGCATGTTGGAGCGCACCTATGACGCGATCCTGCTGGTATGCCTGACGCTGATGGGCGGACTACAGTTCATTGACCTGATGGTAGGCCAGCTTACCAGCAATGACTTCCTGCGCCAGATGCTGCTGCTGGTCGCGGTGGCGCTGTTGCTGGGCGTGCTGGGGTTGCCGTTCACGCTTTGGCGGCAGTTCAAGCTGGAGGCCCGTTTCGGGTTCAACCGCATGACACCCGAACTGTTCATCGCGGATGCGACCAAAGGCTTGCTGGTCGCCGCCGTCCTGGGCTTGCCGCTGGCCGCCGCCGTGCTGTGGCTGATGGGCAGCGCCGGCACCTACTGGTGGATTTGGGCGTGGGCACTCTGGACCGTGTTCAATCTGGCGCTGCTGATCATCTATCCCATGTTCATCGCTCCGCTGTTCAATAAGTTCACGCCGCTGTCCGACCCGGAACTGGCGGGGCGCATCCAACGCCTGGCGCAACGCTGCGGCTTTGCGCTCAACGGCCTGTTCGTGATGGATGGCTCGCGCCGTTCCGCCCACGGCAATGCGTATTTCACGGGATTTGGCCGATCACGCCGCATCGTCTTCTTCGACACCTTGCTGGCCCGCCTGAACGGCGACGAAATCGAAGCCGTGCTGGCGCATGAACTTGGCCATTTCGCCAAACGCCATATCATCAAGCGCATCGTCTTCAGTTTCGGCATGGCCCTCGTGTTTTTCGCCATTCTCGGCTGGATCGCCCAACAACCCTGGTTCTATGTGGACCTGGGCGTCATGCCCCAATTGGGCGGCCGCAATGACGCGATGGCGTTGTTGTTGTTCTTCCTGGTCATCCCTGTTTTCACTTTCATGTTCACGCCGTTGGCCAGCTGGTACTCGCGTCGCGACGAATTCGAGGCGGATCGCTATGCGGCCGAACAGAGTTCGCCGGAACGCCTGGTTTCCGCACTGGTCAAACTCTACGACGACAACGCCGCCACGCTGACTCCCGACCCTGTGCATTCCGCCTTCTACGACAGCCATCCCCCCGCCGCCGAGCGCATCCGCCACCTGATGGCGTCCGCCGCATGAGCGCCCCGCGTCACTCCAAGAACGCCGCGTTTGTCGCGCAAACCGAGAGTTCGAGCTCCGCAAACACCCCGCTCGAAGGCCGCATCATTGCCGCCCACGGCCGCCACTACACGGTGGAGCTGGCCGACGGCTCTGTCCGCAAGTGCTTCCCTCGCGGCAAGAAGGCAGGCGCCGCCGTGGGCGACCGCGTACAAATCACGCCGCAAGGCAAGGACGAAGGCGCCATCGACGCCATCCTGCCGCGCAGCAACCTGCTGTACCGCTCGGACGAGATGCGATCCAAGCAGTTCGCCTCGAACGTGGACCAACTGCTGATCGTGGTGGCGGTGCAGCCCACGTTCTCGGACGACCTGACCGGACGCGCGCTGGCCGGCGCTTGGAGCGCGGGCATCTCTCCGCTGATTGTTCTGAACAAGACGGACCTGGTGGACCAATTGCCGGCGGCGCGCGAACGACTCGCACCGATCGCCGCGCTAGGCGTGCCGGTCATCGAGCTCAGCGCGCTGGAACCGGAAAGGGTCCACACGCAACTGGCGCCGCACCTCGCCGGCAAGACCAACCTGCTTCTCGGCCAAAGCGGCATGGGCAAGTCGACGCTGCTCAATGTGCTGGTACCCGGCGCCGCTGCCCCCACCCGCGAACACTCCACCGCGCTGGACATGGGCAAGCACACCACCACCAGTACGCGCCTCTATCACCTGCCCGCGCCGGGCGGCGACTTGATCGACTCCCCCGGGTTTCAGGCATTCGGCTTGCAACACCTGACGCGCGAGGACATCATTCGCGGCTTTCCGGAGTTCACGCAACCGATCGAGGAATGCCGCTTCTACAACTGCACGCACCGGCACGAGCCGGGCTGCGGCGTGGTGGCGGCCTTGCAGGCGGGCAAGATCAATCCGCTGCGCTATGCGCTGTACGAACGCATTCTGCAAGAGAACCTGGCCGGGCAACAACGCTACTGAACCCCGCCGCGCGTGCTGCGCCTTGATATACCCGCATTGAATACGGCCCCTTTCCGGGGCCGTATTCAATGCAGAAGCGGGGTCGATCAGGCTGGCTGGGCGCCGTTGCGCAGCAGGTGATAAAGATTGCGCAGCATGCCGGCAGTGGCGCCCCAGATGAAATGCTTGCCATAGGGCATGCCGTAGTAATTGCGCACGCGCCCATCGTCCAGCCTCGCCTCGTACAGGCGGTGGTTGGCGGGATCCATCAAAAAAGACAGCGGCACTTCAAACACTTCAGCCACTTCAAACGCATCGGGCGCCAAGTCGAACCCGGGCCGCACCAGCGACACCACGGGAATGATCGAAAAGCCTGTCGCCGTCAGATAAGGCGGCATGCTGCCCAGCACCTCGACATAGTTGGCGGGCAGCCCCGTTTCTTCCTGGGCTTCGCGCAACGCCGCGGCCACGGGGGTTGAATCGCTGGTTTCGATGCGCCCGCCGGGAAAGCTGATCTGGCCGGCGTGGTCGTGCAGGTGCGCGGCACGCTGGGTCAGCATGATGTGCACGCCGTTGTCGCGCGTGACCAGCGGAATCAACACGGCGGCGGGCACGGGCGTGCCTTCGCGGCCTGGATAGCGCAGGTCGTTGTCACGGGAAAGCTCCAGCGTCCAGGTGGAAGGCTGGCTGAGCGTGCCCCGCAGGGAATCCGGGGTCAACAGGTTTGCGGGCACGGCCGGCAAGGACTGGTTGGCCACCACCCACGGTTGCGTCGCCGGATCAAAGCCGGGGCGCGCGAGCGGCCGTCTAGGCCGCGCGGAATACGAGGAATCAGACATACGGCTTTGCAAAAAGAAAAAGGCACCCTCGCAGGTGCCTTTTTAACCCGGAAACCTGTGCCGGACGGAAACGCTGAATGGCGCGGACGTCCGACACTGGTAGGGCCGTGTGCCGATAAGCGATCAAGCCGCCGGGGCTTGCTTGCTGACCAGCTTTTCCTTGATACGCGCCGACTTGCCCGAGCGGTTGCGCAGGTAGTACAGCTTGGCGCGGCGCACGTCGCCGCGGCGCTTGACTTCGATGCCGGCGATTTGCGGCGAGTACAGCTGGAACGTACGTTCCACGGCTTCACCCGACGAAATCTTGCGCACGGTGAACGCGGAGTTCAGGCCGCGGTTGCGCTTGGCGATGACAACGCCTTCGAAAGCCTGCACGCGCTTGCGGGTGCCTTCAACGACGTTCACGCTCACGATGACGGTGTCACCAGGAGCAAATTCAGGCTTGGCTTGGCCGCCGGTCAGACGGGCAATTTCTTCCTGTTCCAGGATAGCGATAAGGTTCATCAGAACTCCTAAATCATCATGTCTTTGCGGACTAAAAGCTTTTGCCGTTCAATGTTGTTCATGGTGTTTTGGACCGGCGCATCGCCACCAGGAATGGTGAAGAAGGCCTGCCCTGGCGCCATGTGCATGCTTGATGCCTGTAGAGAACCCCACAGGGTTGCCCCCTGGTTTTCTGTTATGGCATCACGCCATGCTCGTACCGCAAGCAGAGGATGAGATTTGGCAAACCAATGATTCTACACCAGAAATTTGGTTTGGCGTCGGATAGAATGGCGACCTCCCCTCGGCTTTGCTGTACCCTTGCCGCTTCTGTAACAAACACGTCATCTGACGCTGTTCCCTCATGTCGTATACGTCCCTGTTATTGGTTGTCCTGGCGGCGATGGCCCACGCAACGTGGAATCTGCTGGCCAAGCGCGCGGCCATGGTGGGCGCCCCCTTCGTCTTCGCATACGGACTGTGTGCCACGGTGCTGTATGCACCCTGGGTGATCTGGGTGTTGATGCACGACGGCATGACCTGGACCTGGCCCGTCGTGGGGGCCATCCTGACCTCAAGCCTGTTGCATCTGGGCTACAGCCTGTGCCTGCAACGAGGCTATCAAGTCGCGGATTTGTCGGTGGTCTACCCGATCGCGCGGGGCACCGGCCCCTTGCTATCCACCACGGGCGCATTCCTGCTGCTGGGTGAACCGGCTACCAGCACTGGCATCATCGGCATGCTGTGCGTGGTGATTGGTGTGCTACTGATTGCAACGCAGGGCCGCTTGGCAATTTTCAAGAATCCCCAAGCGTGGATCGGTGTGCGCTGGGGCGTGGTGATCGGCCTGTTCATCGCGGCCTATACCGTGGTGGACGCCTATGGCGTCAAGGTGTTGCTGATCAGCCCCGTGTTGTTCGACTGGTTCACCTGCGTGACCCGCACCACCATGATGACCCCCCACATGCTGAGCCGCCGCGCTCAAGCCTGGCAAGCCATGCGTGGGCACTGGCATCTGGCGCTGGCGGTGGGCCTGCTCTCGCCGCTGGGGTACATCCTGGTGCTTTACGCCTTGCGCAATGGCGCTCCGCTGAGCCTGGTGGCTCCTGCACGCGAAATGTCCATGATGCTGGGCACCTTGGCCGGCATGTTCCTGCTGCGCGAAAAGGTTGGACCGGGCCGATTGGCGGGCTGCCTGTCCATTTTGCTGGGCGTCGTTCTACTGGGCTCCAGCTAAAAACGCCGGCGGTTTAGAAACCCGCCGCCGCCCCCAACCACATCAGCCCGGGGATGATTGCGCCCCAGGCCAGCACCATCACCACATCGATCACCATGGCCTTCATGGTGACCTGGGACGTCACCGGTTCGACCGTGGCGTTGCCCAGGCTGCGTTCGCGCACGACGGACGCACCGGGCACGTTGGGGACTACGGGTGCCACGGCCGGGGCTACGGCTGGCGTCACCGTTGGCACCGGCACGGCAACCGCCTGGCCGGTCACGCCATCATCGACGGGAGCCGGCGGAAATGGCCAACGAACGGGCATGGAACCCGGCCGCACCCGGTGACGCGGTTGCGCATCGGCCGACGACGTGTTCCAGGGCATGGCCAGGCCTGCCAATCTGGCACATGCCGCCCGGGCGCGGTGCGCGCCACGACGCAGCGGGTTCAGCGTGACGGCAAGTTCATCCGACAAGACGGAAATATCAGCGGTGTTCATAGGAACTCCTTGAAGAAACGATTCCACGCCACGGCGAAGGCCGCGGCATTGACCGGTAATCAATCGAACAATGACAACTGGCCTGCCGCCATTGCGCGCAGTTGGCGCGCACCGCGGCCCACTGCGCCGCCGACTGCGGGCAAGCCATCAGAAAAGGGGACCCCTGAAGACGCTTGCGCGCCAACCGGGGATAGGAAATCGGAAGAGGACGGCATCGGCGCAGAGGACGCACCGGAAACACTTGCGGCAAACAGCGACGCCGTGGCGTTCGGCCCCAGGGGCGGCTGGAAGTGGTCGCAATCCAGGGCCAGCCGGTGGCGGTTCAACCCCAGTTTGCGGGTGGCCACGGCGAACCGCTGGCGCAACAGATCGGCCCAGATGCCGGTGCCACGCTTGCGTGAGCCGAAATTCGGATCGTTGCGGCGGCCGTTGCGCAGGTCTTCAATGCGATGCAGCACGCGCTGGGCGCGGTCGGGGAAATGAGCGTTCAGCCAGTCCTCGAACAAGGTTTTGACCTCCCAGGGCAGGCGCAAGACGGTATAGCTGGCGTAATGCGCGCCGGCCGCCTTGGATTCCTGGAGGATGTGTTCCATGGACTCGTCATTGATGAACGGAATGACGGGCGCCACCAGCACGCCCACGGGCACGCCGGCATCGGTCAGGCTGCGCACGGTCTCAAGCCGGCGCCACGGGGCGGCGGCGCGGGGTTCCAGCGTGCGGGCCATGCCTGCATCCAGCGAGGTGATGCTCATGTAGACCACCACCAGCTTCTGTTCGGCCAATGCCGCCAGCAGGTCCAGGTCGCGGGCGACCAGCGCGTTCTTCGTGACGATCGTGACCGGATGCCGGGTTTCAAGCATCAGTTCCAGCAAGCCACGGGTCAGCCGCCACTCGCGTTCGATAGGCTGGTAGGCGTCCGTGGCAGAGCCGATGTTGATGGGCGACGGCTTGTAGCCCGGGCGGCTGAGTTCGGCCCGCAGGGCTTGCACAGCATTCGCCTTGGCCACCAGCCGGGTTTCAAAGTCCAGCCCTGGCGACAACCCCAGGTAGGAATGCGTGGGCCGCGCGTAGCAATACACGCAACCGTGCTCGCAGCCCCGGTAGGGATTGACGGCCACGTCGAAGGGGATGTCGGGGGATTCATTGCGCGACAGCATCTTGCGCGCTTCTTCCGCCGTGACCGTGGTCTTCAGGGCAGGAGGCGCCAGACGCGAATCAGGCAGGATCGGGATGACCCGCGCGCCAGCCGGCGTGCCGGAAGCGTTTTCGGGAGAGAGACTGCCCGTGAATTCGGAAGCGAAATCGGGGACGGATTCTACGAAATCCGCCGGCAAGCCGGAAGCGGACCAACCGTCATCGACCTGCACGCGGTCATCGCGCTGAAAGCGATGCCGAACATTAGTAACCGCACCCCGACCGCGCAAGGCGGCGGGGGCGGCAGCCGGGGACCCAGAACCGGCGGGAAAAGAATGATCGGTGCGTGCCATAAAAACTACTGTACAAAAACACAGTGGTTTTGACAAGCACCAAAAGCCTTTTCGTAAGACAACCCCACTTTACCGCAAGACGCGAGCCCCGTCTGAACAAATCGTTTTCACCAGGCGATATCGCCTGGAAAGCCGCACCAACACTAGGTTTAGCAAAAAAACAACGACAAAATCGAGGCAGAATTTGCGTTGTTTTCCAGCCCATTGGCGGATCAGCGCAACATGCCGGCGGCGGCGGTCTGATGCGTGGCTTCGTCGATCAGAATGAAGGCTCCCGTGGCAGGTGCATCGGCATAGCGATCGACCGCCAGCGCTTCGCGCGTGGTGAAGGTGACGCGCCCGATATCGTTCATGCGCAAGGTGCCTTCCGTGTTTTCCACTTCCTGCAATTCGTGGATGTCGCGATGCGAGAGCACCGCGCGGATCTTCGCCGACGTCAGCCGCGTGCCCGACTTCAACAGATACTTGCGCGCCGGATTCAACGCTTGCGCATCCAGCCAGCAAAGCTCGGCCTCGAACTCGCGAGACACTTGCGCGGGCGATGCCGCGTGCACGATGACATCTCCGCGCGACACGTCCACATCGCGGTCCAGCACCAACGTCACCGAATCGCCCGCCACCGCTTCATCCAGCACGCGATCAAAGACACGCACTTCACGCACCACCGCGCTCACGCCGGAGGGCTGCACCGTGACCGCATCGCCCGGGCGCAGCACGCCGCTGGCCACACGCCCGGCATAACCGCGAAAGTCTTCCTTGCGATCGCCACCGTGACGCGCCACCCATTGCACCGGAAACCGCAGCGGCAAGGCGCGGCCATCGCTGGCCAAGTCCAGGGATTCCAGCAGCGCCAACAACGGCGGCCCGTCGTACCACGGCGTCTTGGGCGACAGCGTGACCACGTTGTCGCCATTCAGCGCCGATAGCGGCAAGGCGTCGAAATGCGAGATGCCCAGCTTGCCCGCCAGGTCGGCATACGCCTCGCGGATGCGTTCAAACACCGCGCGGTCCCAGTCCACCAGGTCCATCTTGTTCACGGCCACCACGATGTGCCGGATACCCAGCAGGCGCGCGATCGTGCTGTGCCGCTTGGTTTGCGGCAGCAGCTTGCCGTCGGCCGCGCGCGTGGCGTCGACCAGGATCACGGCGACATCCGCCGTCGACGCGCCCGTCACCATGTTGCGCGTGTATTGCTCGTGTCCCGGCGCGTCGGCAATGATGAATTTGCGCGCAGGCGTGGAAAAATAGCGATACGCCACGTCGATCGTGATGCCCTGCTCCCGCTCGGCTTCCAGGCCGTCGGTCAGCAGCGAAAAATCGATCCCGTCGCCAGCCACGCGCTTGTGCTTGGCGCGCGAGATGGCGTCCAGCTGGTCAGCAAACACGCCCTTGCTGTCATACAGCAGGCGGCCGATCAGCGTGGATTTCCCGTCATCGACGGAACCCGCCGTAATCAGGCGCAGCACCCCGTTGCCGGCGCCGGAAAGAAAAGAGTCGTTCAGTGCGTTCATATGCGTCCCCTGCCGCCGGCGGGAGCCGGCGTATCCTGCATTCAGAAATAGCCTTCCTTCTTGCGGCGCTCCATCGAGGCCTCGGAAGTCTGGTCGTCCATGCGCGTGGCGCCGCGCTCGGTGATATCGGTAACCGCCGTCTCGGCGATGATGGCCATGGTGTCAACGGCGTCGGACGCCACCGGGCAGGTGCACGAGATATCGCCCACCGTGCGAAAGCGCACCGACAGGCGTTCGACCTGCTCGCCATCCTGCGGCGGCGTCAGGCGCGTGACCGGCACCAGCAGGCCTTTGCGCCGCACCACCTCACGTTCATGGCTGAAATAAATGGGCGGCAGCGCCAGCTGTTCGCGCTGGATGTACTGCCAGACATCCAGTTCGGTCCAATTCGAGATCGGGAAGACGCGCATGTTCTCGCCACGGTGCACGCGGGTATTGAACAGGTTCCACACTTCCGGGCGTTGGGCCTTGGGGTCCCATTGGCCGAATTCGTCGCGGAACGAAAAGATGCGTTCCTTGGCGCGCGCCTTTTCCTCGTCGCGCCGCGCGCCGCCGATGCAGGCGTCAAAGCCGAATTCCTCGATGGCCTCAAGCAATGTCACGGCCTGAGCCGCGTTGCGCGAATCGGTCTCGCGGCGCAGCACCACGCTGCCGCGCTTGATCGAATCCTCAACGCTGCGCACGATCAGTGTCTCGCCCAGTTCGGCGGCCCGCTGGTCGCGGAAAGCGATCACTTCTTCAAAGTTGTGCCCGGTATCGATGTGCATGAGCGGAAACGGAAAGCGGCCCGGCCGAAAGGCCTTTTCGGCCAGCCGCAACAGCACAACCGAGTCCTTGCCGCCCGAGAACAGCAGCACAGGGTTCGCGCATTCGGCTGCGACCTCGCGCAAGATGAAAATTGCTTCCGATTCCAGCCAATCCAGGTGGCTGCGTTGGATCACGGCAGACATACGTATTCCCCTAAAACAGATTTTGAATTCATGGCCGGCATCAATCGCCGCGTGCCACGACACTGATGACCCGGTTGCCCGCATGCAGGCCACATTCCTTGGAGTCGGACGATTCCCACCACCAGCGTCCCGCCCGCAGATCCTCTCCGGGACGGATCGCGCGCGTACAGGGTTCGCATCCAATCGACGGATACCCCTGGTCGTGCAAGGGGTTGTACGGAATGCCCAATGCACGGATCACGGCCCAGACATCGTCTTCAGTCCATTCAGCCAGTGGGTTGAACTTGTAGAGACCGAAGGTGGGGTCGTGTTCTTCCAGCGGCAATTCGCCGCGCGTCGTGGATTGCTGACGCCGCTGTCCAGTGATCCACGCACCGCGTCCGGCCAGCGCACGCTTGAGCGGTTCGACCTTGCGGATCTGGCAACAGGCTTTGCGTAGCTCGACGCTTTCATAGAAGCCATACGCACCGTGCTCCGCCACATGCTGCTCGACGGCGGTGGCATCCGGCCGGTATACGGTGACCTCACGTCCGTAGCGCCCCCGTACCGCGTCCAGCACGCCCAGCGTCTCGGCATGCAGCCGGCCCGTATCCAGCGTGAAGACTTCCAGGTTCAGGCGCGAGTCGTAGATGGCGTGCGTCAACACCATGTCCTCGGCGGCCAGCGACGAGGCCAGCGCGGCATCCGGGTAGCGGCGCTGGACGTCGGCCAGGCTGTCGGTCAATGCACGCCAGCGCTGTTCAAGCCGAGAGTCCAGGACTGGAAAGGTATCTGCTGCAATCATGAGGACACCGTAAAAATACGAGCGCGGCGGGGACGCGCCAGCAAGGCCTCGCCATCGCGCAGATCCAGTTCCCGGTACAGGTATTCGGGCACTTCGGCTTCGATGATGGCGTCCGAATCCTGGCGGGCCAGTTCCAGATAGGCGCTGGGTCCAGCCAGATAGGCGTGGGACAGGCGCACCGGGATGCCTTCGGCTCCCGCCCGATAACGCTCGATATCAAACTCGTGCGGCCGAACATAGGCGGTGGCGCGCTGGGCGTCCGCCTGCGCCAATTCGGGTGCGGGCAGCGACAGGCCGGCGCCTTCCCAGACTCCGCGCGTGGCCACGCCCTGTAGCTGGTTCACATCGCCCAGGAAACCGTAGACGAACGGCGTGGCCGGCCCTTCCCAGACCTCGCGCGGTGTACCGACCTGTTCGATGCGCCCGGCATTCATCAGCACCACGCGATCGGACACTTCCAACGCCTCTTCCTGGTCGTGCGTCACGAAAACGCTGGCCACGTTCAGCTCATCATGCAGCCGGCGCAGCCAACGCCGCAGTTCCTTGCGTACCTTGGCGTCCAATGCGCCGAAAGGTTCGTCCAGCAGCAATACGCGCGGCTCCACGGCCAATGCACGCGCCAGCGCGATGCGTTGGCGCTGGCCGCCCGACAACTGCGCGGGATAACGATCCGCCAGCCAGTCCAGCTGCACCAGGGTCAGCAGATCATGGACCTTGCGCTGGATCTGGTCTTCGGAAGGACGCTGCGAACGATGCTTGACGCGCAGGCCGAACGCGACGTTCTCGAATACCGTCATGTGTTTGAACAGCGCGTAATGCTGGAACACGAATCCGACCTGGCGCTGGCGCACATCCACCGCGGTGGCGTCTTCACCAGCGAACAGCACGTTGCCGGAATCGGGGGACTCCAGGCCGGCGATGATGCGCAGCAATGTCGTCTTGCCACAGCCCGATGGCCCCAGCAGCGCCACCAGTTCGCCCGTTTCAATGTGCAGCGACACATCATTCAGCGCATGAAACTTGCCGAACTGCTTGGATAAGTTGCGAACTTCGATACTCATGCTTGTCTCCGTCTTAACCGCAACACGTCAGGCGACGGCCGGTTTGAGGGTTGCCGTCGCCGTACCGGGGTACTCGGCGGGCAGGTCAGCGGCCCGCAGCAAGCGCGCATTGCGCCACTCGACCAGGTTCTTGGCTACCAGCGTTACCAGCGCCAGCAAGGCCAACAATGAGGCCACGGCGAACGCCGCGGAATACTGGTATTCGTTGTAGAGAATCTCGACATGCAAGGTCATCGTGTTGGTCAGCCCCCGGATCTGTCCGGACACCACCGACACGGCCCCGAACTCGCCCATGGCCCGCGCGTTGCACAGGATGGCGCCGTACAGCAGGCCCCATTTGATGTTGGGCAAGGTCACGCGCCAGAAGATCTGCCAACCGTTGGCCCCCAGCGTCAGCGCGGCCTGCTCTTCTTCGCTGCCCTGCGCCTGCATCAACGGAATCAGCTCGCGCGCCACGAATGGGAAGGTCACGAAAAGCGTGGCCAGGATGATGCCGGGCACGGCGTAGACGATCTTGAAATCATGGTCTTGCAACCAGCCGCCCAGCCACCCCTGCGTGCCAAACAGCAGGATGAACACCAGCCCGGCGACCACGGGCGACACCGAGAACGGCAGATCGATCAAGGTGATCAGGAACTGCTTGCCCCTGAACTGGAATTTGGTGATGGCCCAGGCGGCGGCCACACCAAACACCAGGTTCACTGGCAGCGCGATCGCGGCCACCACCAAGGTCAGGCGGATTGCCGATAGCGCATCCGGTTCGACGATCGCGGCCAGGTATAGCTCCCAGCCCTTCTTGAATGCCTCGGCAAAAACAGCCGCCAATGGCACCAGCAGAAACAATGTCAGGAATCCCAGCGCGATGAAAAGCAAGATGCCGCGCACCCAGCGCGGTTCGGTCAAATGTGCCGGACGATCTGCTGCGCTCATGCCAGCCTCCCCAGGTTGCGGCGTGCCTGCCAGCCTTGCAGCAGATTGATGATGAGCAGCAGCACGAACGAGAGCACCAGCATCACCGTTGCGATGGCGGCCGCACCGGCGTAGTCGAACTGCTCCAATTTGGAAATGATCAGCAGCGGCGTGATCTCGGACACCATGGGCATGTTGCCCGCGATGAACACTACCGATCCGTACTCGCCCACCGCACGCGCGAAGGCCAGCGCAAAGCCGGTCACCAGGGCAGGCAACAGGGTCGGCAACAGCACGCGACGGATCGTCTGCCAGCGGCTGGCGCCCAGGCTGGCCGAGGCTTCCTCGATCTCGCGCTCGACGTCTTCCAGGACGGGTTGCACGGTGCGCACCACGAACGGCACGCCAATAAAGATCAAGGCGATCACGATGCCCAGCGGCGTAAACGCCACTTTCAGGCTGAACCATTCGGACAGGGGCGCCCCCAACCAGCCCTTTTCGGAATACAACGCGGTCAGCGCGATACCGGCCACGGCCGTGGGCAACGCGAACGGCAGGTCGACCAGCGCGTCCAGGATCTTCTTGCCCGGAAAGCGGTAGCGCACCAGCACCCAGGCCACCACCGTGCCGAACACCAGGTTCACCAGCGCCGCAAGCAGCGATGCGCCGAAGGTCAGTTGATAGGACGCCAGTACCCGGGGGGCCGTCACGGCGTCCCAGAATCCCTGCCACCCCAATTCGGCGCTCTTGATGGGCAGGGCGGCCAGTGGAATCAGCACGAGCACGCTCAGGTACAGCACCGCGTAACCCATGGAAATGCCGAATCCGGGCAGCACGCCCGGGCTGTTGCGCCGAACGGCAAAAGGCGCTTGCGCGCCGTTTGCCGCCGGGTTCGAGGCAGAGGTCATGGCCATCGTCCGATCGTTGTCCGTTTATTTCTTCTGCGGCAGATAGATCTGGTCGAAGGTGCCGCCGTCGCTGAAGTGGTCCTTCTGCGCCTTGCGCCAGCCGCCGAAGATCTTGTCGTCGATGGTGACCAGCTTGACCTTGGGGAACTTGCTTTCGTACTTGGCGGCGACCGTCTTGTCGATGGGACGGTAGTAGTTCTTCGCAATGATTTCCTGCGCGGCCGGCGTGTACAGGAATTCAAGATAGGCCTGCGCTGCGGCGCGGGTACCCTTCTTGTCCACGATCTTGTCCACGATGGCCACCGGGGGTTCGGCCAGGATGGACAGCGACGGCACCACGATGTCGAATTTGTCCGGGCCCAGTTCTTCCAGCGCCAGGAAGGCTTCGTTTTCCCAGGCCAGCAGCACATCCCCCACGCCGCGCTCCACGAACGTCGTCGTCGCGCCACGAGCGCCGGTATCCAGCACCGGCACATGCTTGAGCAAGTCACCGACGAAGGCACGGGCCTTGTCTTCGCTACCGCCGTTCTTCTCCAGCGCGTAGGCCCAGGCAGCCAGATAGTTCCAGCGCGCGCCGCCTGACGTTTTGGGATTCGGGGTGATGACCTGGACGCCGTCCTTGATCAGGTCGTCCCAGTCCTTGATGGCCTTCGGGTTGCCCTTGCGCACCAGGAACACGATGGTGGAGGTATAGGGCGAGCTGTTTTGGGGCAGACGGGTCTGCCAGTTCTCGGGCACCAGGCCGCGGTCGGCGATGGCGTCGATGTCATAGGCCAGCGCCAGCGTCACCACATCGGCTTCCAATCCGTCGATCACCGAACGCGCTTGACGGCCAGAGCCGCCATGCGATTGGCGGATCGTCAGATCCACATTCGCCTTTTCCTTGTATTGCTTGATGAAGGCGTCATCGATGGCCCGATACAGTTCGCGCGTCGGGTCATAGGAGACGTTCAACAACGTCTGCTTTTGCTGAGCTTGTGCCGGCGCGATCGCCGCCAGCGAAACTGTCACCGCCGCCACAGCGGCCAACCAACCGGCTTTCCCGAAAGACATCCCTTGCTCCCTGTATTTGGCAATGTGGAAGCAAGTGTGCTGGCTGGGCATTCTGAACGGAACGAATCATTTTTTGATTGCTCATCGCTCCCAGACATATAGGATCCGAATCCCAACAATGAAAAGCCGCCGCGTTCTCCTATGGAAAAGGCGGCGGTTCTGACGCCAGGAACCCCAGCGCGGGAAGTCGGGGCAACCCCCTGAATTCCGAATTTACTTATTCGGTTGCGGCGTAATACGCAGGTAAGGGCGCACGGCCTTGTAGCCCTTGGGGAATTTTTGCTTGATCACGGCCTCGTCCTGCAAGGACGGAACGATGATGACATCGTCGCCGTCTTCCCAGTTGACCGGCGTGGCCACGCTGTGGCTGTCGGTCAGTTGCAGCGAATCGATGACGCGCAGGATCTCGTTGAAATTGCGGCCGGTGCTGGCCGGGTACGTGATGATCAGGCGCACCTTCTTGTTCGGGTCGACGATGAACACCGAGCGCACGGTCAACGTGGCATTGGCGTTCGGGTGGATCATGTCGTATAGCTCGGAAACCTTGCGGTCCTTGTCGGCCAGGATCGGGAAGTTGACCTTGGTCGACTGGGTGTCGTTGATGTCCTCGATCCACTTCGAGTGGGAATCGGTGCCATCCACCGACAGCGCCAGCACCTTCACATTGCGCTTGGCGAATTCGTCCGCCAGCTTGGCGGTGTAGCCAAGTTCGGTCGTGCAAACGGGCGTGAAGTCGGCCGGATGCGAGAAGAGCACCCCCCAGCTGTTGCCCAGATACTCGTGAAAGCGGATAGGGCCAGCCGAGGATTCCTGTTCAAAATCGGGAGCGACATCGCCCAGACGTAGATGACTCATGGTGTCTCCTGTATGCGGATTCAGGTGGAAGGGGTCAGTGACTGCCCGCAGCAGCGGGCAGCACAAGCAGGCGTTTCATTGCGGAGATTACCGCGTGTGAAACGATTCTTCCATCAAACCTTTGGCTGGGGAAATACGCAAGCCATATAACCTTATGCAATATCTGAAGCTGCCCCGCAGGCGTCTGCAATGACGCCTGCACGCACCGCGGCGGACAGGCCCAAAGCGCGCGGCAGGATATGCGCGGCATAGAACAATCCCGTCGCGATTTTCGATTTGTGGAACGGATCCGTGGACCCGGCGGCGATATGCTTGCGGCATATCAGCACCGCTCGCGCCATCTGCCAGCCGCCATGCACCACGCCGGCCAGCATCAGATAGGGCACGCTGCTGGAGTAGACCGCCCGGATATTGGCGGCCGACTGCTCCAGGATGAACCCCACGCCTGCCTCGTACGCCTGGATGGCGCCATCCAGGTTGTCTCGCAACAAGCGCAAGGCATCACGATCCAGCGCGGCGGCGCGCGTGGACTCGGCTTCGACGGCGCGCAGCGTCTCGCGCATCGCGGCGATGGCCGCATAGGCGGTGGCGCCGCCATCGCGTTGCGTCTTGCGGCTGACCAGGTCATTTGCCTGGATCGCCGTGGTGCCTTCATAGATCGGCAGGATCCGGGCATCCCGATAAAACTGCGCCGCCCCGGTTTCCTCGATGAAACCCATGCCGCCGTGTACCTGGATGCCCAGGGAAGCGACCTCCACCGCGGTCTCGGTCGAGAACCCCTTCACGATGGGCACCATGTATTCGTAGAACGCCCGGTTGCGCGAACGCTGTTCGGGGTCTGGATGGTGCGTGCCCTTGTCGTGCGAGGCCGCGGTGACATAGGACACCGCGCGCGCCGCTTCCGTCAGCGCTTTCATGGTCAGCAGCATGCGCTGCACATCGGGATGCCGCACGATGGCGACCGGCCCCGCCGACCCTTCCACCGCTCGTCCCTGGACACGTTCACGCGCATAAGCCAGTGCGTGCTGGTAGGCGCGTTCGGAAACACCGATACCCTGCTGCCCCACCGAATAGCGGGCCGCGTTCATCATGATGAACATGTATTCCAGGCCACGGTTCAATTCACCCACCAGATAGCCCACGGCGCCCTCACCCACGTCGCCCTTGCCCGTGCCGTACAGCAGCACTGCGGTGGGACTGCCGTGAATACCCAGCTTGTGCTCCAGCGAAGCGCACCAGACGTCATTGCGCTTGCCCAGACTGCCGTCGGCTTCAACCAGGAACTTGGGCACGATAAACAGCGAAATGCCCTTCACGCCCGCCGGCGCATCGGGCGTGCGGGCCAGCACCAGATGGATGATGTTCTCGGCCAGATCGTGTTCACCATAAGTGATGAATATCTTCTGCCCGGACAGGCGGTAACTGCCGTCGTCCTGGCGCACGGCCCGCGTGGCGACCTGGGCAAGGTCAGAACCGGCCTGCGGTTCGGTCAGGTTCATGGTGCCCGTCCACTTGCCGCCGATCAGATTGGGCACGTATTGCTTGCGCTGCGCCTCCGACCCCACCGTCAGCACCGCCTCGATCACGCCATCGGTCAGCATGGGGCACAAGGAGAACGCCAGGCTGGCCGCCTGGATGTTCTCTCCGGGCGCCGCCGCGACCAACTTGGGCAGGCCCTGCCCGCCCCAGGCCTGCGGATGCTGCAAGCCCTGCCAGCCACCCGCCGCATAGTCCTTGAACCCCTGGGCGTATCCCGGCGTGGTGGTCACCTGCCCGTCTTTCCAGACAGGCGGCTGCGTGTCGCCCGGCACATTCAACGGGGCCACCGCCTGCTCCACGAAACGTCCGTTTTCTTCCAGGATCGCATCCACCAGGTCAGCGGTGACGTCACCGAATCCGGGCAGTTTCAGGATATCGTCCAGGCCGGCCAGTTCCTTCAGCGCAAAGCGGAAGTCCTGTAGCGGGGTTACATAGGGCATTGTGTCTCCATCAATTGGCAGTCTCTAGGCTTTCTTTGGCCAATCTTAATCCCTTGCTCCCTTCCTTGCGGGCGAAAACGCCGAATGCATCCACCGAGGCCGACGGCGTGACTTCCTCGTAGCCCGCCGCCATGCCCTGCTTCACATCAGCCAGCGTCAGCACATCGTTGCTGGCGGCGAACAACGTGTCCAGCACCGCTTGCGGCGTTCCCCTGGGCGCGAAGACCCCCCACCAGTTGGACAAGTCGTAACCTGGCACGGTCTGGGCAATGGGCGGATACGGCAACAGGCGCGACGATTCGCGTGACGTCACCCCCAGCGCCACCACTTTGCCGGTATCGATGACTGCCTTGGCTGACGGAGCCGTGGCAAACGAGATATCGGTATCGCCCGCCGCGACCGATTGCGCCGCCGCGGCGCCGCCCTTGAACGGGATGTGCATGAACTTCACCCCCGCCAGCGTCATGAACTCCACAGCCGCCAAGTGAGTGATCACGCCATTGCCGGACGACGCGACATTGATCGCCCCCGGCTTTTTCTTCGCGCGGTCGATCAGGTCCTGCACGCTTTTCAGACCCAAGCCGGCATTCGCGATCAACACCATGGGCCCGGTGGTCAGCTGCGCCACCGGTACGAAGTCATCCGGTTTGTAGTCCACTTTATAGAGCGCGCTGTCGCTGCCCATGACGCTGGAATTCCCCAGGTAAAGCGTGTAGCCGTCGGCCTCGGCGCGTGCGGCGTGGCTGGCACCGATGGTCGAGCCGGCGCCAGGCCGATTCTCGACGACGACCGGCTGTTTGAGCCGCTTGGCCAGCGCGTTGGCGTACACACGGCCCACTTGGTCCGCCCCACCGCCAGGCGGAAATCCGATCACCAGGGTAAGAGGTTTGGCGGGATATGGGGCGGCGGCCTGGGCGGCATCCGGCATGGCGAACAGCGTGGCTGCCAGCACCAGCAAGGCGCCGCAGGTAGCGGAAATGGTTTGCATCGTTGTCTCCTTTGATGGAATGGGAACCGCTTGTGGCGCGGCTCTCCTCTTGCTGCTTTGCCGGCCGCGTCAGCAGCCGGTGAAATTCGGCGCTCGCCGCTCCTTCCACGCCTTCGCGCCTTCGGCCAGATCCTGGGAACGTTCCGACCGCAACACCGATTGCTCGATGCCGGCCGTATCGACCAGCCCCCTCGCAATGCGGTTGAGATGCGCCTTCACCCCGAATAGGGGAATCGGCGCCATCACGGCGATCTGCGCACTCAGCGCATCCACCCTGTCCAGCAAACGATCGTCCGGCACCAACTCCGTCAGAAAGCCAATGCGCAGCATCTCGTCGGCCTGGATTTTTTCCGCGCTCAGGAACAGGCGCTTCGCCTGATCCAGCCCCAAGCGGGTCACGTAGCGGGACATTCCCCCCGCATAGAAATGCAGGCCCAGCCGCGTGGCCGGCATGAACATATCGGCCTGCGGGGTGCCAATGCGGAAATCGCAGGCCAGGCACAGGTCCGTGCCGCCGCCATAGGCCCCGCCCTGGATCGCCGCGATCGTCACGGGCCTGGCCGCTTCGATCAGATCCATCGTTTCACCAAAATAGAGGGAGCTTGGGGCGTCATCCGAAGCCAGGGATGAGATGTCATAGCCACTACAGAAATATTTACCCTCGGCCTGGATCCGCAACACCCGGATGTCGTCATTGGCATTCACCACGTCAAGATGGCGCCTGATGGCCTCAAGGTCCCGAGGAGCCAACCGGTTTGCGTAGCTGGGTTTGCACAGGCGCATCGTCGCGATGTGCCCTTCCATGACCAGGCGGGGGATGTCATCGACGGCGCTCATCCGGTCAGCTCCGACTGGTGCGCCACACCTGCTGCCAGCAGCCGGTCGATCTCGGCCGATGACCATCCGTAGCCCGCGAACACGTCGCGGGTGTGCTGGCCAAACACCGGTGGTGCACGATGGTTCTCGGCGTCCGTGCCGGTCAAGCCCAGCGGCAACCCCACCTGCCGCAGTTGACCGAGCACCGGGTGCATCATCGACCGCACCAGCCCGCATGCCTGCACCTGCGGATCGGCAAACACGTCTTCCAGGGTATTGATCGGCCCGGCCGGAATGCCGCCATCGATCATCAACGCGGTCCACTCCATCCGGGTCTTTTGCTTCAGGCCTGCCTCCAGCTCCAGTTTCAGTGCATAGCGATGCTTCATGCGTTCAGCGTTCGTCAGAAAGCGCGCATCCGATACCAGATGGGAAAGGCCCAACAGGCCACAAAGCTTGACCCACATGGCCTGGGTTGCAGGGGCAAGATTCAGTGGGCCGTCGGCAGTGTCGAACGTGCCATAGGGCGCGATGACGGGATGCACGTTGCCGCAAGGTTCGGGCACTTCCCCTTTGCTGAGATAGCGTTGGCCCTGCACGCTGAGCAGCGCCATCAGACCGGCCAGCAGGGACGTTTCCACGTGCTGCCCGCGCCCGGTCGACGCGCGCTGCACCACAGCGGACAACACGCCGATGGCCAACCACATGCCAGCGGTCAGGTCTCCTATCGCGGTGCCCACGCGCATCGGCCCCGATTCCGTCGTGCCTGTCAGGCTCATGAAGCCCGAATACCCCTGCGCCACCTGATCGAAGCCGGCCCATTCGCGCGCAGGCCCTTTGCTGCCAAAGCCGGAAATGGACGCCAGGATCAAACCGGGGTGCTCGTCGGCCAGCGACGCATAGCCCAGGCCCATGGAGTCCATCGTGCCGACTTTGAAGTTCTCGACGACGATATCGGACGCCAATGCCATCTTGCGGATCAGCGCCAGGCCTTCGGGCTTGCGGAAGTCCACGCCAATACCTTGCTTGCTGCGATTGGCACTAAGATAATAAACACTTATATCATCATCAAACGGCCCCCACTGCCGCGCCATTTCGCCTGCCGGCATCGGTTCCACCTTGATGACCTCTGCGCCCAGATCGCCCAAAATCATTGTGCAGAAAGGCCCGGAAAGCGCCCGCGTCAAATCCAGCACTTTCAGCCCTGCCAGTGGCAGACTCATGATCATTGCCCTCCTCTGATACGAAAACCATTCTAGGCAGCACATCAGAGGCACCGAAAATACTATTTTCCGATTCACCCATAATATTTTCTTATGCCATGAACCTGCGCCAGCTCAAGTACTTTGTTCGCGTCGTGGATATGCAGAACATGACGCGCGCCGCAGAAAGCCTGCATGTGGCGCAACCTGCCCTGAGCCAGCAGATGTCGCTGCTTGAAGGAGATCTGGGCGTGGCGCTGCTGGTGCGTGGCGCCAAGGGCGTGCAACCCACGGCCGAAGGTCTGCTGCTGTACCGGCATGCACAAACCATCCTGCGCCAAGTCGACAGCACCCGCAGCCTGCTTTCCAAGACCGACGATCCAGTCACCGGCACGGTATCGATCGGCTTGGCCTCCAGCACCGCGCGCATCCTGGCGTTGCCGCTGATGCGCCGCGCCAAACAGGAACTGCCGTCGGTGGTGCTGGAGATCGTTGACGTCCCTAGCGCCGATCTGACCAAATTGGTGCTGCAAGGGCGCATCGATTTTTCCTTGTCGCCTGACCAGCAGCCCATGCAAGGCCTGCTGCGCACCCCCCTCTTGCGGGAAAGCCTGTTTCTGCTCGCGCACTCGAGCATCGCGCTGCCGTCCGGCACCTTGAGCATCACCGACTTCGCGGCGCTGCCGCTGGTATTGCCAAGCCTGCCCAACACACTGCGTGCACGGCTGGATCACGCATTCCTGATGGCGGGCCTGACCTACAACCTGTTTGCCGAAGCCAGCACCTCGGCCATCCTGATCCCTGCCGTGCGCAGCGCCATGGCCGCCACCATCCTGCCCTGTTCCGCGGCGCAGCCCGAGATCGCGGAAGGATCCATCATTGCGCATACCGTGGACGATTCGTTGTCGCGCGAGCTGGTGTTGTGCACGAGCGCAAGCTTGCCTCCCACGCCGGCGGTCGAGCAGGTCATCGCGCTGTGCAAGGACGAAATAAAACGCCTGATCAATGATCAGGCGTGGCAGGGATGCGTCCTGCTGGAGTGACGCCGAAGCGCTAGCTCAGGTGATAGGCCAATGACACGATGATCGGCCCCAGCACCGGCAGCAGCACATTGGCGATGGCATAAGTCACGGTGTAGCCCAACAGGGGCACCGAACTGCCGCTGGATCCCAGGATGGCGCTGATCGCTGGCGTGCTGACGTGCTGCCCGGCAATGGCCCCCACCAGCAATGGCCCCTCGATCTTCAGGATCTTGTGACCCACCCAGAGCGACAGGCAGGCGGGCCCCAGCGACACCAGCAAGCCGATCAATGGCAACACGGCTCCGTGCTCGCGAATCAGCGATATCGCTTCGGGCCCGGCAGACAGGCCCACGCATGCCACGAATATCGCCAGGCCCAGATCCTTCAGCAATTGAACGGCATGCTCCGGCATATGGCCAATGGCAGGCCGCTTGGCATTGATCCAGCCGCAGACCAGACCGCTGACCAACGCGCCACCACCGCTACCCAGCGACACCGGAATGCCCCACAAGCGCGCGCTCAGGGCGCCGATCATCAGGCCCGCCAGAATGCCGAACGCCAGGAACACCAGATCGGTCACGCCGCTGCGCCGCAACTCGTTGCCCAAGGCCGCGCCGGCCTCCGACAATTCCGGCTCAGTGCCCACCAACGTCACCAGGTCACCGTACTGCACCACGGTGGCCGGCGTCAGCGGCAACACATGGCCAGAGCGCATGAGGGATTGCACAAAGACGCCGCGTGCACGGCGAGCGCCCGGCCGCGCAGCCAATTCGCTCATCGTGCGTCCGTTGATCGTCTTCTTGTTGACGATAACGGCCAGCTCGCTCATTTGAAGATCATCCGCATGCGCTTCAGGCAATTGGATTTCAGGTCCGATCACCGACCCCGCTCGCAATGCGAACCGGCGCACGCCCAGCACGACGACGATATCGCCCGTGGCCAGGGTGTCTTCCGGCGTCGCGTCGACGGCCTCGCCGTTGCGCAGGATACGGCTGATGACCGTGCGCCCGCCCAGTTGCGCTTCCACGTCGGCCACGGTCATGCCATCGACGTCTTTCACCACGTGGGCACGCCCCACCAAACGCGGCAAGGTCGGCAGATTGACGTCCTCGTCATCCCCCGAGGCCACTCCCAGCTTCTCCTCCAAGGCCTTGGAAGCCTCGCGCAAATTGATGCGCAACAAGGCCGGCGCGACCTGGCTGGTGAAGAAGACGATGCTGATCAGCCCGACCAGATACGTCAGCGTGTATGCCGTGGCGATATTAGCCTCCATGCGCTGCACCTCGGCATCCGCCAGACCCAGATGCTTGAGCGCCTCGGCCGCCGTGCCCACCACGGCCGATTCGGTGGCGGCCCCCGCCGCCAGGCCTGCCGCCGTGCCGGCGTCCAGGCCGAATAGCGGCACTGCCGCCAGCACGATGGTCAACACCAGCAGCGCCTCGATGATCGGCAGCACGATGTAGCGCAGGCTGGACCGATTCAGGTTGGCGAAAAACTGCGGGCCACCGGAGTAGCCCATGGCGAAGATAAACAGGGCGAACGCGACCTCCTTCAGGTCGCCACGCATCTGGCAACCCGTCTGGCCGATCAGCAAGGCGACGATGAGTGTTCCACACACTCCGCCCAGCTGGATCGGCCCGACCTTCAGCTTGCCGATCAGGTATCCCAAGCCCACCGTAACGAATAAAACCGCGATGGGGACGCTATTGAAAAACCCGACGGAGCATGTCATAGGTCATGTCACCCTGTAGTGGCCTACTTGCGAGTCGTGGCCTTCTTGGCGGACTTGGCGGCGGTATCCGCTTGCTTCACCGCCTTCTTGACCGCTGTCTTGGCCCCCTTCTTCGCGGCCACCTTGGCCCCCTTCTTCGCGACGCTTGCCTTCACCGTCTGGCCTCGGCCAGCCGTCGGACCCGACCGCAGCAGCTCGCCGGCCTTCCACGCCTCAACGTACTCGGTCGCGGCTTCGACCATGTGCTTGCCGATCTTGGCGTAATCGCCGTCGTCCAAGTTGGCCAGCGACACGCGGATGGACCACGGCGGGCCACCAAAGCCACCACCGTCCATCAACACGACTCCCGACTTTTCCGCCAGGCGGAACAAGAAGTCCACCGGTTCGTAGTTGGCCGTCATGTATTTGCAGAAGGCGTCGCCATACGTGAGCTTGGCCCAGACCATGAAGTCCAGTTCCACGTAGTACCAGCCACGCATCGGATCTTCGGGCGGCAGTGCAATGCCCAAACCACGGCAGAGGGCATCGCGGCGGGCCCGCACGATCTCCATCGTCAGATGCTTGTACGCATCCTTCAGATCCAACAGGTGCGACAACGCAAAGAAACCCATCTGCACTTGTTGCGGCAGGGACAGGCCCGCCGTGTGATTCAGCGCCACATTGCGGCTATCCGCCACCATGCGGTCGATGAACTTGAGCTTCTCGGGTTCCATCGTCATGGCGCCGTAGCGCTTGTTCAAGCGCTGCTTCCACGATGCGGGCAGTTCAGCGATGCGACGATCCATCGTGTTCTTCTCGTGCGTGGCGATCACGCCCAGGCGCCAGCCCGTGCAACCAAAGTTCTTCGAGAAGGAGTACACGCAGATGGTGTTGTGCGGCACTTCTGCCATCAGCGAACGGAAGTTCGGCACGAAGGTTCCGTAGACGTCGTCCGTCACCAGCACCAGGTCCGGATTCTTGCGGATCAGGCGCACGATCTGCTTCATCTCAACCGGATTGAACGCAACCGACGGCGGGTTGCTCGGGTTCACCGTGACCGCCAGCTTGATCTTCGGATTCTCCAGCTTCGCGATTTCGGATGCCGGATAGTGCCAGTCGTGCGTGCCGTCCTCGTGCAAGCTGTTGGCGTTGATGGCGACGATCTTGAACTGGAAGCGCTCCAGGTGCGCGATCTCGATATAAGGCGTGAAGGTCGGCAGGAACAGCGCGATCGTATCGCCCTGCTTGAGCAAGCCGTTCTGCATCAGCGAATCGAAGATGTAGCACATGGCGGCCGTGCCGCCTTCCACCGGAAACAGATCGAACTTGCCCTTGGGCGGCCGGCCGTCGCACATCTCCTTGATCAGATAGTCGTGCACGATCTGTTCAATGTGTACCAGCGCGCGCGGCGGCACGGGGTAGTTGTCGCCGATGATGCTGTCGGTCAGTTCATGGATCCACTCATCGGGGTCAAAGGCCTTGATCTTGACGCCGTACTCCAGCACGCCGACCAGAAAGTCGGCGCCATCCTGTCCTTTGTTTTTGGACAGGAATTTGCGCAGGCGGTCGGCGCAACCCTTCTTGGCCGGCATGCCCGCCAAGATGGCATCGTCGCGCACCCGGCGCGCTTCCTTCATCGCAAACTGGCCCAGCAGGAAGAAGGCGTCGCGCGGTTCGGTGGCGATCCAATTCGGATTGCCACGGCCGGCGTTCAACATGGTCAACGCGGCGGTATGTTGAGTACCCTTGGCCAGGGTGATCAGGTAATCCTTCAACTCAAAGGGAGACAACTGCTCAAGATCGCGCTGGCGCGACCTGGTTGTTTTCAGGGCCGAGGCCAGGCTGACGGTGAGGGGCGTGGTGGAAGCCATTATTCAGTACTCCTGGTTTGCGTTTTGACAAGCGCTTGCCGGGGCGGTGCGGACGGGCACGCCCGCCGCCCCAATATGCTGCCCGTAAGCCGTAAGGCTTTGCGGGCGTTCCACTAAGTCATGAGCATCACGATGACAATCCCCCAGATGATGAGCAGGGTATTGCCGATCGCGTAAGGCACCGTGTAGCCCAGGGCGGGCACCTGGCTTTTCGCCGTTTCGGTGATCTGACCGATGGCGGCCGTCGTGGTGCGAGCGCCTGCGCAGACGCCCAGCACGATGGCAGGATGGAACTTGAAGATGTAGCGGGCGATATACACGCCCAGAATCATCGGCACGCTGGTTGCGATGATGCCCGCCACGAACAGTTTGGCCCCCAATTGCTGGAAGCCCTGCACAAACCCTGGTCCTGACGTAATGCCGACCACCGCCACGAAGGCGGTCAGACCGACAGAAGTCAGGAACCAATGCACGGGTTCCGGCACGCGGCCGAACGTGGGATGCACCGAGCGCAGATAGCCGAAGATCAGGCCCGAGATCAGCGCGCCGCCCGACGTCGACAAGGTGATCGGAATGCCGCTGACCGTCAGCACCAGCGTGCCGAACAAGCCACCCAGCAAGATGCCGAAGCCCACGAACACCATGTCGGTCTGCTCGGTGGCACGGTCCACGTAGCCCACCTTGTTGACCACGCGCTCAACGTCGCGCTTGGGTCCAAGCAAGAACAGGCGATCGCCGCGGTCCAGTTTCAGACCCCAATTGATCGGCATGTCGTGGCCGCCGCGCACCACTTTGCGCAAGAAGACACCCCGCCCCAATTGGCGAACCTGCTCCATTTCCGAGATTTCCTTGACCGTCTTGCCGGCAAGGTTCTTGTTGGTCAACACCACCTCGACGATTTCGGCGGGCAGGTTGATCACGTCCCGGTCTTCGACCTCAGTACCGATAATGCCCGGGGCTTGTATCACCAGCGCATCGTGGCGCCCGGTCACGCCCAACACGTCACCGGCTTGCAGCACGGTCGTCGAATCGTTATCGACGATTTGATCGCCGCGGCGAATACGTTCGACAAAAACCCGGGCATCGACAAAACGCGCTTCCAGGTCAGCCACGGTCTGGCCGATATGCTCCGTGTTTTCAAGCTTGTAAGCACGAGCCGTGAATTTGCGGTAGCCGGAGAGTTCCATGGAATCTGCGCCGCCGGACATCTTGGCTTCGTAGTCCTTGCACTCTTTCACGATGTCCACGCCCATCAGCTTCGGACCCAGCGATGCCAGCAACCAGGCACTGCCTACGGTGCCAAAGATGTAGCAGACCGCATAGGCCACTGGAATACTGTCGATCCACTTCTTCTTGGTCGCCGCATCAACCCCCAGCCCGTTGATCGTGTCGGTGGCCACGCCCATCACTGCCGAAATGGTCTGCGCGCCAGACAGCAGGCCCGCGCCGGTGCCGGCATCAAACCCAAAGCCGACAGCGGTTCCCCAAGTGACCAGCAAGCAAATAACGCAGATGATGACCGCGAAGATGACCTGGGGAAGGCCATCGCTTTTCATACCTCGGAAGAATTGTGGTCCGACGCCGTAGCCTAGACCGAAGAGGAAAAGCAGGAAGAACACCTGCTTCAGAATTGGGGCGATGGTAATGTCGAGTTGCCCGACCAGCACGCCCACCAACAAAGTACCCGTGACAGCGCCTAGATTAAACCCAAAGATCTTTTTGGCCCCGATCCAATACCCCAGACCCAAGGTTAAAAAGACCGCCAACTCAGGGTACTTACGCAATGTGTCAAAGAACCATTCCATCCCGAATCTCCTTCGTTCTGTACAGGTCGAGCACGTGCGCGAACAATCCTGCTGCGCGCGGAACACATTATCAGAATCTTTCAGAAAATCAAAAGAAATACTACAGGGATGACATTCTGATGCAGATTAACCGGCATAAAAAAAAGCCTGCGGACAATACGTCCGCAGGCTTTTCATATTGCGTGAGCTGTTGGTTTACAGCGCGCCAGTCAGTTCAGGCACCACCTGGAACAGATCACCCACCAAGCCATAATCGGCGACGCCGAAAATCGGCGCTTCCGGATCTTTATTGATGGCGACGATGACCTTGGAATCTTTCATGCCAGCCAAATGCTGGATGGCACCCGAGATCCCAACCGCCACGTACAGTTGCGGCGCAACAATCTTGCCCGTTTGGCCAACCTGCCAGTCGTTCGGCGCGTAACCGGCGTCCACCGCGGCGCGCGAGGCACCCAGTGCAGCACCCAGCTTGTCAGCCAGCGGATCCAGGATCTTGAAGTTTTCAGCGCTGCCCAAGCCCCGGCCGCCCGACACCACCACGCGCGCACCGGCCAGTTCAGGACGGTCGCTCTTGGCGACTTCGCGACTCACAAACGTGGACAAGCCCGAATCAGCCACGGCTGCAATCTCTTCCACCGCGGCCGACCCGCCTTGCGCGGCAACGGCATCAAAGCCCGTCGTGCGCACGGTGATGACCTTCACGGCGTCGGCCGATTGCACGGTGGCAATGGCGTTACCCGCGTAGATCGGGCGCTGGAACGTATCGGCGGATTCCACGCCGATAATGTCCGAGATCTGCGCCACATCGAGCTTGGCCGCGACGCGCGGCGCCACGTTCTTGCCCGAGGCGGTGGCCGGGAACAGGATGTGGCTGTAGTTGGAGGCCACGGCCAGTACCTGCGCGGCAACGTTTTCCGCCAGGCCATCGGCCAATTGCGCAGCGTCGGCCAGCAAGACCTTGGCAACGCCAGCGGCGGCAGCGGCTTGGTCAGCCACGGCGCGCGCATTGGCGCCGGCGACCAGCACGTGCACGTCGCCTCCGATCTTGGCGGCGGCGGCGACGGCGTTCAGGGTTGCGCCCTTGAGCTGGGCGTTATCGTGTTCGGCAATAACCAGCGTCGTCATGTCAGACCACCTTCGCTTCGTTCTTGAGTTTGTCCACCAGCGCTGCAACGTCGGCCACCTTGATGCCGGCCTTGCGAGCGGGCGGCTCGCTGACCTTCAGCGTCTTCAGGCGCGGTGCGGCATCAACACCCAACTCTTCGGGCGTGACGGTGTCCAACTGCTTCTTCTTGGCCTTCATGATGTTCGGCAGCGTGACATAACGCGGCTCGTTCAGGCGCAAGTCGGTGGTGACGATCGCCGGCAGCTTCAGCGTCAGCGTTTCCAGGCCGCCGTCCACTTCGCGCGTGACCGTGACCTTGCCGTCGGCCAGTTCGACCTTGCTGGCGAACGTGGCTTGCGGCCAGTCCAGCAGCGCAGCCAGCATCTGGCCGGTCTGATTGGCATCGTCGTCGATGGCTTGCTTGCCCAGGATCACCAGTTGCGGCTGTTCCTTGTCGACCAGCGCGCGCAACAGCTTGGCAACGGCCAGCGGCTGTAGTTCGGCATCGGTCTGAACCAGCACGCCGCGGTCGGCGCCAATGGCCATGGCGGTACGCAATGTCTCCTGGCATTGCGCAACGCCGCAAGAAACCGCCACGACTTCAGCGACGGCACCCTTTTCCTTCAACCGGGTCGCTTCTTCGACGGCGATTTCGTCAAAGGGGTTCATGGACATCTTCACATTGGCGATATCCACGCCAGTCTGATCCGACTTGACGCGCACCTTGACGTTGTAGTCAACGACGCGCTTGACAGGTACCAACACCTTCATCCCGCTGCCTCCAAATGGAAATAATTACCCGGCATGCGCCGGGATCGCATTGCACAATTTTTTCCTGATTCTACAGCTTCGCCAGCGCTCGTATATGTGCAACCACACTCCGCCCCAAGGCAGACAAGTTGTAACCGCCTTCCAGCGTGCTGACGATCCGGCCCTGGCAGTGGCGTTCCGCCACGTCCACGAGTTGCTCGGTAATCCAGGCGTAGTCGGCCTCCACCAGGCCCATCTGGCCCATATCGTCCTCTCGATGCGCGTCGAAACCGGCCGACACCAGGATCAGTTCCGGACGATGCGCCTCAAGCCTGGGCATCCAGGTCTCCGTGACGATGGTCTTGACCGCAGCCCCGCCCGTATAGGCGGCCACGGGCACGTTCAGCATGTTGGCGGCCGGGTGCTGCGTGCCGCTGTTGGGAAAGAACGGGTGCTGGAAAAAACTGCACATCAGCACCCGGTCATCGCCTGCGAAGACGTCTTCGGTGCCATTGCCGTGATGCACATCGAAATCCACGATGGCTACCCGCGACAGGCCGTGGAAGTCCAGCGCATGACGCGCGGCAATGGCCACGTTGTTCAAAAAGCAGAATCCCATCGCCTGCGACCGGCAGGCGTGATGGCCGGGCGGACGCACCGCACAAAAGGCCGTCCTGGCCTCGCCGCCCATCACCGCATCCACCGCCGCCACGCCCGCGCCGGCCGCATATAGCGCCGCCTCGTAGGTGTGGGGATTCATCAGCGTATCGGGATCTATTGGGTAATACCCTTGGTCTGGCGTATGTTCACGCAAACTGTCCAGGTACTGGACGGTGTGCACGCGCAGCAGGTCCTGGCGCGATGCCTGAGGCGCCTGCCGGTCGTCCAGATAAGGCATCAATCCGCTTGCCAGCAACTGGTCTGAAATGGCGTCCAGCCTCTGCGGACTTTCGGGATGCCAACTGCCCATTTCATGCAAGCGGCATGCCGGGTGAGTAAGATACATGGTCTCCATAAGGAAGATTATGTTCATCTGTCGGCGATTACTGCAACTCGGAACGCTTTCCGCCCTGCTGGCGGGCTGCTCCACCACCGCCCCCACTGCTCCAAATCCGCTTGCCGCCCAACCCGCGGCGGCATCAGGCAATGCCCCCATCCGCATCGGACCCAGTACGCCGACACCGGGCTCCGAACTACCGGACGACGCGCCCGCCACGCTGACCGCCACAGGCGCGCTGCGTCCGGAAGTGCGCAGCTTCGTCGAAGAACTGGCCGCTGAACGCCAACTGCCCCTGAACCCGATGGTCAAGGCGCTGGAGAGTTCACGCTACAACGCCACGGTCTCGCGTCTGATCGCCCCCTCTGCGCCGGGCAAGAAAATCTGGCGCAGTTGGCTGACGTATCGGTCGCGCTTTGTCGAACCCAAGCGCATCGGCTGGGGCGTGGACTTCTACAACGAGAACCGCGACCTGCTGAATCAGGCCGCGCAGCGCTTCGGCGTGCCGGCCCCCATCATCGCGTCGATCATCGGTGTTGAAACGCTGTATGGCCGCAACATGGGCAATTTCAGGGTGCTGGATGCGCTGGCGACGTTGGCCTTCGACTATCCTGACCCCAATAAACCCGAGCGCGCCACCATGTTCCGCGGCCAGTTGGCCGATTTCCTGACCTTGGTCATGAAAGACAAGCTGGAACTTGAAACGCGCGGCTCGTATGCAGGGGCCATCGGCATGCCGCAGTTCATGCCGACCAGCGTCATGCATTACGCGGTGGACGGCGACGACAACGGCCATATCGACCTGACGAACAACACTCAGGACGCCATCATGTCCGTGGGCAGCTTCCTGGCGCAGCACGGTTGGCAGCGCGGCCTGCCGGTGTTCGCCCCGGTAGCCTTGCCCTCGGATCCCACCGCGCTGGTCGACGGCGGCCTGGAACCCAAGCAAAGCTGGGCAACGCTAAGCGCTGCCGGCGCGCGCTTGCAACCGGGTGCGTCCACCACCGGCTGGGGTAGCCAGCCGCTAGGCGTGGTTGATCTGGTCGAAGAAGCCCGAGGCACCGCCCAGTACCGCGTCGGCACGCCGAACTTCTTCGCCCTGACCAAGTACAACCGCAGCTACTTCTACGCCACGTCGGTGGCGGACCTGGCCAGTGAGATCGAAGCCCGCGTAAGCCGCTGACCCAACAGCGGCAGACATGAAAACGCCCCGGTGAACGGGGCGTTTTCACTTGGCGGGACGGTCAGGCGTTCAGTTGAAGACGCCCGTGGACAGATAGCGGTCGCCGCGGTCGCACACGATGAACACAATGGTGGCGTCATTGACGCGCTCGGCCACCCGCAACGCGGCAACCAGCGCACCAGCGGATGAGATACCGCCGAAAATGCCCTCTTCCGCGGCCAGCCGGCGTGCCATGACTTCAGCTTCCGACTGCTCGATGGACTCGTAGGCGTCCACGCGGCTGCGGTCAAAAATCTTCGGCAGATAGGCTTCGGGCCACTTGCGGATGCCAGGAATCTGCGAGCCTTCCGCCGGCTGCGCGCCCACCACCTGCACCGCAGGATTGCGCGACTTCAGATAGGTCGACACGCCCATGATGGTGCCCGTCGTGCCCATCGCGCTGACAAAATGCGTGATGCGGCCTTCGGTCTGGTCCCAGAGTTCGGGGCCGGTGGTTTCCACGTGCGCGCGCGGATTGTCGGGGTTGGCGAACTGGTCCAGCACCACGCCTCGGCCATCTGCCTGCATTTCGGTGGCCAGGTCGCGGGCGTACTCCATGCCGCCCTTGTCGGCCGGTGTCAGGATCAGTTCGGCGCCATACGCCGCCATGGCCGCACGGCGCTCCACCGACAGGTTGTCCGGCATGATCAGGATCATGCGGTAGCCTTTCATGGCGGCGGCCATGGCCAGCGCGATGCCGGTATTGCCGCTGGTCGCTTCAATCAGGGTATCGCCCGGCTTGATATCGCCGCGCGCTTCCGCATGCTTGATCATCGACAACGCCGGGCGGTCCTTCACGGAACCGGCCGGATTGTTGCCTTCCAGCTTGGCCAGGATGACGTTGCCACGCGCGGCGCCCGCGGCACCAGGAATGCGCTGCAAACGCACCAGCGGCGTGTTGCCGACGGTCTGCTCGATAGTGGGGTAGGTAGTAGTCATGCGGACGATCATAACTCCGCCCGGCGGCGGGCACGGCCAAAAGCCGCGCTCCCGCCAGGGGCTCCCCAGGCGGCCGCGCTTTTGTCAGCGGCGGGCCGGAGCCTTCAAGGCAGCAGCGGGGGCAGCGGATGGGGAGGACGGCGGCGCAGGTTTGCGCTCGGCCGGCTTGGCCCCGGCGGCTCCATTGGCGGCAGCCCCATTGGCGGCGGCTCCCTTGCCTGCCGCCGCCGCGCCGGCCCCGATTTGCAGGCCCGCGGCTTCCAAGGCCTGGGCCTTCTTCAGCCCAATGCCGCGTACGCGCTCCGCCAGGTCTTCAAACGAATCGAACTTGCCGCCCCGCTCCCGCTCGCTCACGATGATCTCGGCGGTGCGCGGGCCAATTCCGCGTACGCTTTCCAGCTGCTGCGCGGTGGCCTGATTGACGTCCAGCGCATGGGCGGGTGGCGCCGCCACGCCCAGCCCCGCCGTCACCAGCAGCGTGCCCAGCGCCTGACGCAGCGTGCGCCAGGCGCCTTGCCCGCACGTCGTCCGCGCAGGCCGCCGCAGATGCCGAAGGCGGCGCCACGGCGGGCAAGCTGCCACCTGAACAGCCTTGGATTCTAGGAACGGATTCATGAGGGGTCTCCTGGAAGGACACGGCGCAACGGCTGTCGCGCCACCCTTGAATCATCGCCATTCGCCTCATCGACCGGCGGCGGGGTGAACGAAAAAGTCCACCCCGGCAAGTACGCGGGCGAAAAAAAACCACCAGAGCGGTGGTCTTTTTCACAAGCAAGCGGGCGCGATACCCGCCTGGAGGCTACCAGCGTCCAGCGACGCCCAGCGGCATCTAGCGACGTGCACGCCAATAGCGGACGTACTCGGCCACACCGGTCTGCACATCGCGCATCGGGGCGTAGAAGCCAGCGGTGCGCAATTGCGTGACATCCGCTTGCGTGTAGCTCTGATAGCGGCCCTTCAGATCGTCGGGGAACGGGATATAGCGGATCAAGTCCAGCTCCACCAGCTGAGCCAGCGTCAGCTCGGCTTCACCGCGCTCGGCGCGCAGGGTATTCACCACCGCAGCCGCCACGTCATTGAAAGGCTGTGCCCGTCCCGTGCCGCAGTTGAAGATACCCGACTGTTCGGGATGATCCAGGAAATGCAGATTGACAGCCACCACGTCTTCGACCGAAATGAAGTCTCGGCTCTGGCCACCGTCCACATAGCCGTCCCAGCCTGCGAACAGGCGCACGTGGCCATGCTCCAGGAACTGGTTCATGTTGTGGAACGCCACCGAGGCCATGCGCCCCTTGTGCTGTTCGTGCGGGCCGTACACATTGAAGTAGCGCAACCCCACGACCTGCGCCGTCAGATTGTTCATGCGCGTGCGCAGCACCTGATCGAACAGCAGCTTGGAATAGCCGTAGACGTTCAATGGGCCTTCGTTGTCAGGATGCTCGACGTAGATCGACGAACCGCCATACACGGCTGCCGACGAGGCATACAGGAACGGAATGCGCCGCGCCTGGCAGAACTCGAACAACTCCAGCGTGACACGATAGTTGTTGTCCATCATGTAGCGGCCATTGCGCTCGGTCGTGTCCGAACATGCGCCCTGGTGCAGCACGGCTCGCACCGCGGGCAAGCTGCCATCGGCAACCTTGCGGCGAAAATCGTCCTTGTCCATGTATTCGGCGATCTGGCAATCGACCAGGTTGACGAACTTGTCGCCCTCGGTCAGATCATCCACCGCGATGATGTCCTTGATGCCGCGGCGGTTCAGCCCGCGCACCAGGTTGCTGCCAATGAAGCCTGCGGCTCCGGTAACGACGATCATGAGGATTCTCCAGCCAGTTCCGCGGCGGTGACGACAGACGTGCCCAACTTGCCCACGGCAATGCCGCCTGCCTTGTTGGCCCAACCCATCGCCTCGGCCCACGGCAACCCGATAGCGCGCGAAACCGCCAGCGTCGCCAGCACGGTATCGCCCGCACCAGACACGTCGAACACTTCGTGCGCCTGGGCATCGATGTGGTCACGCCCGGTATCGGTAAACAAAGTCATGCCCTGCTCGGAGCGCGTCACAAGCAAGGCTTCCAGGTCCAGATCGGCGCGCAAGCGCTGCGCCCGATCGGTCAGTTCGGCTTCGGAATTCCAGCGGCCCACGGCCTGCTGCATTTCCGCGCGGTTCGGCGTAACCAACGTCGCACCGCGATAGCGCGCGTAGTCGTCGCCCTTGGGGTCCACCAGCACCGGGATGCCCGCATGGCGCGCCATGGCCAGCAGCGATTCAACGCGGGTCAACACGCCCTTGGCATAGTCGGACAGCACAACGATGTCGTGATTGGCCAGGTGACGGGCCAGCGCGGCATCCACGCCATCCAGAGCAGCCTGCTCCGGATGCTGCTCGAAGTCCACGCGCAGCAACTGCTGCTGACGGCCCAGCACACGCATCTTCAGTGTGGTGTGAAGCGAGGGGTCGGCGATCAGGTCTGCCTGGATGCCCGCTTCGGCGGACAGACGGCGGATGCTGTCGCCCGCTTCGTCTTCGCCCAGCACACCCACCAGCGTCACGTGGCCGCCCAGAGCCGCAACGTTGCGCGCCACGTTGGCGGCGCCGCCCAAGCGGTCTTCGCGGCGCGCAACGCGCACCACCGGCACCGGCGCTTCCGGCGAAATGCGCTCAACTTCGCCAAACCAATAGCGGTCCAGCATCACGTCGCCAACCACGAGAACGCGGCTACGCGAAATGGCTTCAGCGGGGAAAGGCATCATTCAAGTTCTTCCAGGCGGCGCGGCGCATAGGTCTCCCAGGCATTGCAGCCGGGACATTGCCAGTAAAAACGACGCGCTTGAAAACCGCAACTGCGGCACGCATAGCGGTCCAGTCGTTGCGTATGCTTATGGATCAGGCTGCGCAGCAGCGTCAGGTCAGCGCCCGGCACGGGGCCCTGTTCCTGCTCCCCGGCACCGGTTTCGGGACTGGCCAGTTCGGCCTCCAGCAAGCGATCCAGACCCAATAGGGACGGATGGCTGCGCAATGCGCCGCGCGCAAAGGTCCAAGCGACGGCTGAGCCTTGCTGGACGCGCAATTCACGGAACACCACATTGAACAAGTCCAGCGACGCATGCCGCTGATACTGTTTTTGCAGGAATTCCAACCCCGCCGCCACCTGATTGGCCGCGCGATAATTGGCCAGCAACTGCTCGGCCACCAGCCCCGCATACTCCGGGGCGTCGGTCATCACCGATTCCAGGTAAAGCCGTTCGCGCTTTGGATCCTGCTCCATCAGCGCCAGGCGGGCACGCAGCATGGCCGTGCGTACCATCGCGCCCTTGCCTGCCGCCGCGTCGGTGGTCGACAGGGCATGATCGGCGGCATCCAGCGCCTTGTGCGCGGCGTCCACGTCAGGCGGCTTCGCGGTCAGGGCGGTTTGAGCTTGCTCGCAGTAATAGTGCACGATCTGCGGCACCGGCTCGTCAACCAGCCCTTGCAGCGTCTTGACGGCTTCGATGGCGCGCGGCCAGTCATGCTCGGATTCAAAAATGCGGATCAACGAGCGCAATGCCGGCAGCGCGTAGCGCGTGTCCTTCAACTGTTCAAAGCCACTTTCGGCGCGATCCAGCATCCCGGCCTTCAGGAAATCTTGCGCCAATTCATGCTGTGCATGCTCGCGCTCGGCAGCAGGCAGATCAGACCGGCTCAACAGGCTTTGATGGACGCGGATGGCGCGCTCCATCTCGCCGCGGCGACGGAAAAGACTACCCAGCGCAAAGTGCAGCTCGGTCGTTTCGGGATCCAGCTTGGCGACTTCCACGAAAGCGTCGATCGCACGGTCTGGCTGCTCGTTCAACAGGAAGTTAAGCCCCCGGAAATACGAGTCGGGCAGGCTGCGGGTTTCCCGAAGCATCTGCCGAATATCGAAGCGCGCGGCCAACCAGCCCAGCGCGAACAATACCGGCACGAAAATCAACCACCAAGGTTCAAAATCCACTATTCGGGCTCTTGCGGTAATTCAGTGCGAAAAGGAGGTGTGCGGCGGACGGCAAGCCGTCACAGCGGCGACATCGGCGCAACAGCTTCCGGAGGCACGACAGGCGTGGTGCCATTAACCGCTGCCTGGACGCGATCCAGCTCGCGACGCAAACGCATGGCTTCACGGCGGCGGCGCATGGCGGCAGGCACGGTCAGCAACAGGCCAAACAGGGCTCCGGCCACGAATACGACCAGCATCACAACGATCAACGGGACGTCTTGCACGACGTAATCCGCGTAGAACTTCACGGCGACCGGATCGGTGTTCTTCAGGGCGAACATCAATACGGCAATAAACACGAGCAATCGCAGGGCCCAGACTAGATAGCGCATGACGCATGCTCCAGATAATTCAAGACTGTCAATTGTAAGCGACGTCGCAAAGCCACAAGAAAAAAACCTGCAAGGCCTTGAACAGACAAGCGCTGGAACGGAAAAAACAAAGCCCCTTGATTTCTCAAGGGGCCTGTTCTCGGTCCGATCTGCCCGTAGGCAGCCTTTGCGCCGAGCCGTCAATGCATGGCGTGCAAGCTCGCCATGGACGGCATCGGTTCACTCGATCCAGAAGATTGAGCGTCCTCATCATTGCCGCCGACCAGGTCCACCCGTTCGCGCAATTCCTTGCCCGCCTTGAAGTGCGGCACCTGTTTACCAGGTACCAGCACTTGTTCGCCGGATTTCGGATTACGACCGATGCGGGGAGACCGCTGCGACAACGAGAAGCTGCCAAAACCGCGGATCTCGATGCGCTGACCCGAGGCCAGGGCCTGGGTCATTGCATCCAGCACGGTCTTGACCGCGTAATCGGTGTCTCGGGCGGCCAGCTGAGGATAGCGGGCCGCCAAGGCGGCGATCAGCTCCGACTTGGTCACGAATTAACCGTCGTTGCGCTGTTGGTCCAGCTTGGCCTTCAGCAGCGCGCCGAGGTTGGTGGTGCCGGACGAAGCGCTGGCGTCGGACATGCGCTGGATCGTGTCGGCGGTCTCAGCGTTGTCACGGGCCTTGATCGACAGTTGGATCGAGCGCGTCTTGCGGTCGATGTTGACGATCATGGCTTCGATGTTTTCGCCAGCGTTCAGAACGGTGGTGGCATCTTCAACGCGGCCCGAGGAGATCTCGGAAGCGCGCAGGTAGCCTTCAACGTCCACGGACAGCGTAACAACAGCGCCCTTGGCTTCGACGGACTTGATGGTGCCCGGAACAACCGCGCCCTTGTCAAACGTGGCGACGAAGTTGTTGAAGGGGTCGCCTTCCAGCTGCTTGATGCCCAGCGAGATGCGTTCCTTGTCGGTATCGATGCCCAGAACCACGGCTTCGATCTCGTCGCCCTTCTTGAAGTTGCGCACGGCTTCTTCGCCCGTTTCCGTCCACGACAGGTCGGACAGGTGAACCAGGCCGTCGATACCGCCAGGCAGACCAACGAACACGCCGAAGTCGGTGATCGACTTGATGGCGCCGCGGACCTTGTCGCCGCGCTTGAAGTTCGTAGCGAACTCTTCCCACGGGTTCTGACGGCACTGCTTCATGCCCAGGGAGATACGACGACGGTCTTCGTCGATTTCCAGGACCATGACTTCGACTTCTTCGCCCAGGGTAACAACCTTGCGCGGGTCGACGTTCTTGTTGGTCCAGTCCATTTCAGAGACGTGAACCAGGCCTTCGATGCCGGCTTCGACTTCAACGAACGCGCCGTAGTCGGTCAGGTTCGTGACCTTGCCGAACAGGCGGGTGCCTTGCGGGTAGCGGCGAGCCAGGCCCACCCACGGATCTTCGCCCAGCTGCTTGACGCCCAGCGAGACGCGGCTCTTTTCCTGGTCGAACTTGAGGACCTTGGCTTCGACTTCTTGACCCACTTGCAGGACTTCGGACGGGTGACGCACGCGACGCCATGCCATGTCGGTGATGTGCAACAGGCCGTCGATGCCGCCCAGGTCAACGAACGCGCCGTAGTCGGTGATGTTCTTGACCACGCCCTTGACCACAGCACCTTCGTGCAGGGTTTCGAGCAGCTTTTGACGCTCTTCGCCCATGCTGGCTTCCAGCACTTGGCGACGCGACAGCACAACGTTGTTGCGCTTGCGGTCGAGCTTGATGACCTTGAATTCGAGGGTCTTGCCTTCGTACGGGGTGGTGTCCTTGACCGGACGCAGATCCACCAGCGAACCCGGCAGGAACGCGCGGATGCCGTTGGTCATGACGGTCAGGCCGCCCTTCACCTTGCCGGTGATGGTGCCGGTAACCAGCTCGCCGTTTTCCAGGGCCTTTTCCAGTTGCAGCCAGGCCGACAGGCGCTTGGCGCGGTCACGCGACAGGATGGTGTCGCCGTAGCCGTTTTCCAGGGAATCGATGGCCACCGAGACGAAATCGCCGGGTTGCACTTCGAGCTCGCCCTGGTCATTCAGGAACTCTTCCAGGGGGATCAGCGCTTCGGACTTCAGGCCGGCGTTGACGACGACAAAGTTATGGTCGACGCGAACGACTTCGGCGCTGATGACCTCGCCGGACTTCATGTCCTGGCTCTTGAGGCTTTGGGCGAAAAGGTCGGCGAAGCTTTCGCCGCCGGTGGCGGTAGTGGAAACGGAAGACATGGGGTTGAAATCCATTGGGCCGAAATGGCCGTTAAAAACACACCGCAGCGGATTGCCCGCCACAGTGGAGTCAAAATACCTGTCTGCCGGTTTGCCCTTGCGGGGTGGCCCGTGGGGGTGTCGCCTGGCGGGAGCAGGGCCTAATCAAAGTGTGCTGGCTAACTTAGGTGGTCAAGCTTTCGCCTGGACCTGTTGCCAGAAATTCAGTATTGCCTGCACCGTCTCTGCAATCGTCAAATTAGACGAATCCAGCACATGTGCATCTGCTGCGGGAGCAAGCGGCGCAGTAGCCCGCTCGGTATCGCGGGCGTCTCGCTCGCGCATGTCTCGCAGAAGGTCATCTAGATTAGCAGAAATTCCCTTTTCGATCAACTGCTTACGGCGCCTCTCCGCCCGGGCGACCACGTCGGCCACCAGGAACACCTTCAGGGACGCATCGGGGAACACCACCGTACCCATGTCGCGGCCGTCCGCCACCAGCCCTGGGGGCAGGCGAAAAGCGCGCTGGCGCTCAAGCAGCGCTTGACGCACGCCCGGGAACGCCGCCACGCGGGACGCGAAATTACCGACTTCCTCACGGCGGATGTCATGACCCACATCCACGCCGCCCAGATAGACGTGAGGGCCATCAAAGCGCACATCCAGCGTTTCCGCCACACGGGCCACGCCGGCCTCATCTTCCGCGGGCACGCCCTGATTGAGGGCGGCCAGGGCCGTCAGACGGTACAGCGCGCCGCTGTCCAGCACCGCCCAGCCCAGCGCCTTGGCGACACGATGCGCCACGGTGCCCTTGCCGGAGGCGGTCGGACCATCAATGGTGATGACGGCGGCGGAGAAATCAGTCGAAGAAGTCAAAGTCATGTGGGGTTTGCGCTAGGCCGATACCAGGCTTGCGTAGACATCAAAATAACCCGGGAACGTCTTGCTGACGCAACCGGGTTCCAAAATACGGACTGCGGCGGGGCCAAAAGCCGCCAGCGAAAAGCACATGGCCATGCGATGGTCGTCCCAGGTGCCGATATGCGCATCGCGCCAGGCGTCCTGTGCCGGCGGAATGACGCGCAGCCAATCTGGCCCCGATTCCACTTGCGCGCCCAGCTTTTCCAGTTCGGTCTGCATGGCATGGATGCGGTCGGTTTCCTTCACGCGCCAACTGCCGATGTTGCGCAGACGGCACGGGCCGTCGGCGTACAGGGCCAGCGCGGCAGCCGTCATCGCGGCATCCGGGATCAGGTTGAAATCGGTGTCGAAAGCCTTGAGCCGTGCGCCGTCGGCCACCCGGACACCGGACACCTCGATCCAGTCGGGCCCATGAACCACCTTCGCGCCCATCTGCGCAAGCGTGTCGGCGAACGCGACGTCGCCCTGAATGCTGTCGGCACCCACGCCCGTCACTCGCAACGGCCCACCGCCGATGGCGCCCAGCGCCAGGAAATAGGACGCCGTGGAGGCATCGCCTTCCACCGCGATCTGACCCGGGCTGCGATAAGCGGCACTGCCGTCAATCACAAACCGGCTCCAGCCGTCGCGCTGCACTTGCACGCCGAAGCGCGCCATCAGGTTCAACGTGATCTCGATGTAAGGCTTGGAGATCAGATCACCCACGACCTCGATCGTCACGGGCTTTCCGCTGCGGCCCGCCTGAATGGGCGCGGCCAGCAGCAAGGCAGTCAGGAACTGACTGGACACCGACCCCTGCACCCGCGTGACGGCATCCGTGGCGATCTCACCGCGGCCAATATGCAGGGGCGGATAGCCGGGCTGGCCCAGGTAGTCGATGCGCGCGCCCAGCGCGTTCAGCGCATCAGCCAGGTCGCCGATCGGACGCTCGTGCATGCGCGGCACGCCCGACAGACGATAGTCACCGCCCATCAACGCCAATGCGGCGGTCAGCGGACGAATCGCGGTGCCGGCGTTACCCATGAACAGGTCAGCGCTTTCGACCGGAAAGCGGCGCACGCCCTCAACGGTGACGCGGCCAGCGTCAAGATCGGACACCTGCACACCCAGCTGGCGCAAGGCGCCGAGCATCACGCGCGTATCGTCGGAATCCAGCAAGCCGGTAATGACCGTAGTGCCTTCGGCAATGGCCGACAGCAGCAACACGCGGTTGGAAATACTTTTGGAACCCGGCAAGGCCATCACGCCCTGCGCTTGCCGCACGCGCGGCAGATCCAGATAAGGCAATGCACCCATGTCAGCTACTCCTTGCGCCAGCGTCTGCGCGCCTGGGCCGCGGTATCAAGCAACGCCAGCAACGCTGCGTCATCGCCATGGGCAATGGCGCGCTCGGCACGATCCAGGACGGCGCGCAGGTCGGCAAGCTCGGCCAGCATCGCGTCGCGGTTGGATAAAAAGATATCGCGCCACATCTCCGGCGAACCCGCCGCGATGCGCGTGAAGTCACGAAAACCACTGCCGGCCAGATCCAGTCGGGTCCGGGCATCGGCAGCCGTGGCCACTTGTTCCATATAGACCGACGACAGCAGATGCGGCAGATGGCTGACCGAAGCCAGCACGCGGTCGTGCGCGTCGGCATCCATGTCGATCACGCTGGCGCCGCAGGCTTCCCAGGCGCGGCGCACCAGATCGGCGGACGATGCGCTGTTTTCGGCGATCGGCGTCAGGATGACCGTGCGGCCGCGATACAACTCGGCGTCGGCGGCATCCGGCCCCGTGCGCTCGGCGCCCGCGATGGGATGGCCTGGCACGAAGCGCCCGATACTGCCGCCCAGCGCCTCACGCGCGGCCTCGACGACTTCGGCTTTGGTGCTGCCCGCATCGGTCAGCACCGTCGCCGCGCCCAGATGCGGCAGCATCCGCGCCAGCACATTCTTCAAGCCACCGACGGGCGTGGACAGCAAGATCAGATCGGCGCGAGACGCCGCATCCTCGGCACTGACGGCCTCGTCGATCAAGCCAAGTTCGACCGCGCGCGCAAGCGATGACGCATTGCGCCCCACTCCCAGCACTTGGCCCACTTGCCCCGCCTGACGCAGTGCCGCCGCGAAGGATCCGCCGATCAGCCCCACACCCACCACGGCCAATACAGGAATCAGGGGGCCAACGGCCCCCTGATCGGTAGAAGGTGACGCTTGGTTCATTCGGACAGGATGGCGGTCAGGGCATCAATGAAACGCGCGTTCTCTTCGGGCAATCCGATCGACACCCGCAGCCATTCAGGCAGGCCATCGCCGGCCACCGGGCGCACGATCACGCCGCGCTTGAGCAATTCCAGATTGATGCGCGGGGCATCACCCACATGCACCAGCACGAAATTGCCGTAGCTGGGCACATACCGCAGCTTCAAACGGTCAAACGTCGCGCACAACTGCGCCTTGCCGGACTTGTTCGAGGCATACGCCTCTTCCAGGTAGGCGGCATCGCCCAGCGCGGCGATCGCCGCGGCCTGCGCCAGCGTATTCACGTTGAACGGCTGACGCACGCGATTCAGCAGATCCGTCAGGGGCGGTTGCGCCACCGAGAAGCCCACGCGCAGGCCCGCCAGGCCGTAGGCCTTGGAGAACGTGCGCGAGATGATCAGGTTCGGGAACCGGCGAGCCAGCGCAGTGCTGTCGAAGCGGAACTCGGGGTCCAGATATTCGTTGTAGGCTTCATCCAGCACCACCGTGACACGGTCGCCGTGGGTGGCATGCACGCGCTCAAGGAACGCCGCGACCTTGTCGCCCGGCACGAAGGTGCCCGTGGGATTGTTGGGATTGGCGATGAACAGCAAGCGCGTGTCGTCGGCAATGGCGTCGAACATCGCGTCCAGGTCATGGCCGTAATCTTGCGCCGGCACCACGATGTGGCGCGCGCCGCGCGCTTGCGTGGCCAGGCGATACACCGCGAACGAATGCTGCGCATACACCGCCGACGCCCCTGGCTCCAGCAGCGCCAGCGCGGCGATTTCCAGGATGTCGTTCGAGCCGTTGCCCAACGTGATCCAGTTCATCGGCACGCCGTAGCGTTCCGCCAACGCTGCCTTCAGGTCGAAACCGTTGGGATCGGGATAGCGCGCCAACGATTCAGCGGCGGCCAGCATGGCCGTACGCGCCGACTTGGGCATGCCCAGCGGATTTTCATTGGAAGCCAGCTTGACGATGCCCGCCGGATCCAGCCCGAACTCGCGGGCCAGTTCTTCAATGGGCTTGCCCGCCTGGTAAGGCGCAATGGCGCTGACATGCGCGGGAGCAACGAGGGGCTTGGATGCGGTGGTCATGGTGTGGAGGCTCACGGCGCCGGGTAGGAACCCAGCACTTTCAGGTAGGCGACCTGCGCCTGCAAGGCGGCAAGGGCGCGCTCGACGTTCGGGTCATTGCGGTGACCCAGGACATCAACGTAGAAATAATATTCCCACTGGCCGGTGCGCGCGGGGCGCGACTCGAAGCGTGTCATCGACACGCCATTGGCCGCCAGCGGCGCCAGCATTTCATAGACCGCGCCCGCCCGGTTCGGCACCGCCAGGATCAGGCTGGTCTTGTCCTTGCCGCTGACCAGCGGCTGGATGTTGCCGATGGCCAGGAAGCGGGTACGGTTGTGCGGATCGTCCTGAATACCCGCTGCGACGACCTGTAGGTTCCAGGCCGGCGCGGCCACTTCACCGGCAATCGCCGCGACGGTGGGATCGCCCGCCGCCGCCCGCGCCGCCTCGGAATTGCTGGAGGCAGCCACGCGGTCAAGATCAGGGTAATGGCGCGTCAGCCAGCCCTGGCACTGGGCCAGCGCTTGCGGATGCGCGGAAATGGTCTTGATGCCATCCATGCCGCCCGACTGCGACATCAGGCAATGGCGGATGACCAGGGAACGCTCGCCCAGAATCGTCAGCGGCGTGTTCAACAACAGGTCCAGGCTGCGGTTGACGGCGCCTTCGGTGGAGTTCTCCACCGGCACCATGCCCACGTCCGCCTGGCCGCCTTCGACCGCGCGGAAAACCTCGTCGAACGAGGCGCACGGCAGCTTCTGCACGGCATGGCCGAAATGTTCCAGTGCCGCCTGTTCGGAAAACGAACCTTGCGGCCCCAGGTATGCCACGGTCATGCCGCGCTCCAGGCCACGACAGGCCGAGATGATCTCGGTCCAGACCGACGCCACACCCGCATTCGGGAACGGACCAGGGTTGATCTGCTGCAAACGGCGGATGACCTCGGCTTCGCGCTCGGGGCGCAACACCGGACCATCCGCATGCGCGGCATGCTTGGCCTCGCCAACTTCCAGCGCGGCGCGGGCGCGCTGCGACAGCAGGTCCAGGATCTGCGCGTCCAACGCATCGATGCGTTCACGCAAGGGGCGCAACTTGCGTTGCAGGTCGTCATCCATAGCGGCGCTCGAATTCCTTCAGGTACTCGACCAGCGCCGACACCCCAGCAAGGGGGACGGCGTTGTAGATGGAGGCACGCATGCCGCCCACGCTCTTGTGCCCCTTCAACTGCGTCAGGCCAGCCGCGTCGGCGCCTTGCAGGAAGGCGTCATTGAGCGAATCGTCGCGCAGCACGAACGGCACGTTCATCCGCGAACGCACGGGTGCGTGAATGGGATTGCGGTAGAACGCGGTGCTGTCCAGATAGCCGTACAGCAAGTCGGCCTTGGCCTGATTGGCCGCATCCATGCCTGCAACGCCGCCATTGGCCTTGACCCACTTGAAGACCAGGCCTGCGATATAGATCGCAAACGTCGGCGGCGTGTTGTAGCGTGAATGCTCCGCTGCCACGTTGGCGTAATCAAAGGCCGACGGGCAAATCGGCAAGGCGTGGCCGATCAGGTCGCGGCGTGCGATGACCATGGTCACGCCAGCCGGGCCCGCATTCTTTTGCGCGCCGGCATACATCATGCCGCAGCGCGTCACATCCATCGGACGCGACAGGAAATGCGAAGACGCATCGACGACCAGCGGCACGTCGGGTGCGCCCAGCGCGGCGGTGTCGGGCCAGTCCATGAACTCGACGCCGCCGATGGTTTCATTGCTGCACAGATGCAGGTACGCGGATTCCGGACGAACCTTCCAGGTATCGACCGGCGGCACCCAGGTCAGCGGCCCCTGCTCGCGGCCGTCCAGCTGGATAGCCTGCTCGCTGCTTGCCGCCACCTGGGCACTGCCGTAGCGGCCGGCTTCCTTGTACGAACGCTTGGACCAATGGCCCGTCACGACGAAATCAGCGGCCGGCGTATCGCGGCGCCCCATGAGATTCATGGGAACGATGGCGTTTTCCCCGGAACCTCCGCCTTGCATGAACATGACGGCGTAGTCAGCGGGCAAGCCCAGCAGATCACGCAGATCCGATTCAGCTTCGTCGCAGATCTGCACGAAGTGCTTGCCGCGATGGCTCATTTCCATCACGGACATGCCGCTTCCGTGCCAATCCAGCATCTCAGCTGCTGCTTGCTGCAATACCACCTCGGGCAAGGCCGAAGGGCCTGCCGAGAAGTTCCAGGGGCGGGCCATTATTGCTCCGTAGGTTCCGTCGAGTCCGTCGAATCCGCTGCTGCGCCATTGCTGTCGTCGCCGCCGTCGTCCTGGACGTCTTCGTCCAGTTCGCCGTCGTCGTCCGCATCGCTTTCGACGACACGGCGCACGCCAGACAGGGTGCTGCCATCATCAACGTTGATCAGCGTGACGCCTTGTGTCGCGCGGCCCATTTCACGGATTTCCGAGACACGGGTACGCACCAGCACGCCGCCAGTGGTGATCAGCATGATTTCGTCGGTCGGATTGACCAGCACCGCGCCCACGACCTTGCCGTTACGCGAGCTGGTCTGGATGGCGATCATGCCCTTCGTGCCACGGCCGTGGCGCGTGTATTCGCCGATCGGCGTGCGCTTGCCATAACCGTTTTCGGTGGCGGTCAGCACGGTCTGCGTTTCGTCGCCGGCCACCAGCAGCGCGATGACGGTCTGCGTTTCCTCGAGCATCATGCCGCGCACGCCGCGAGCATTGCGGCCCATCGGACGCACGTCGTTTTCGTCGAAGCGGACAGCCTTGCCCGAATCCGAGAACAGCATGACGTCATGCTTGCCATCGGTCAGGTCGGCGCCGATCAGGTAGTCGCCATCGTCAAGGTCGACGGCGATGATGCCGGCCTTGCGCGGGTTGGAGAAGTCGGACAGCGGGGTCTTCTTGACCGTGCCGCGCGACGTCGCCATGAAGACGAAATGATCTTCGCTGAATTCCTTGACCGGCAACACCACCGTGACCTTCTCGCCGTCAGCCAGCGGGAACATGTTGACGATGGGCTTGCCGCGCGAATTGCGCGTGCCTTGGGGCACTTCCCAGACCTTCAGCCAATACACGCGGCCGCGGTTCGAGAAGCACAGCAGGAAGTCGTGCGTGTTGGCGATGAACAGCTGGTCGATCCAGTCGTTTTCCTTCATCGCCGTGGCCTGCTTGCCGCGTCCGCCACGCTTTTGCGAGCGGTATTCGGACAAGGGCTGGCTCTTGATGTAGCCACCATGCGACAAGGTCACGACCATGTCGGTGGGCGTGATCAGATCCTCGGTGTCGAGCTCGGTCGCGTTCAATTCGATTTCCGAACGACGCGAGTCCTTCGTGTTGGTCGAGAATTCCGCCTTGATGGCTTGCAGCTCTTCGGAAATGATCGTCGTGATGCGCTCGGGGCGAGCCAGAATGTCGAGCAGGTCGGCAATGGTGGACATGATGTCCTTGTATTCGCCAACGATCTTGTCCTGCTCCAGCCCGGTCAGGCGTTGCAGGCGCATGTTCAGGATTTCCTGAGCCTGCGTGTCGCTCAGACGGTACATGCCGTCGCCCTGAAGGCCGAATTCGGTGCCCAGGTCGTCCGGACGGAAGGCCGCGCGGCCTCCCGGCGTGTCGCCGTCGGCGCGCGACAGCATGTCGCGAACCAGCGAGGAATCCCAAGACTTCGCCATCAACTCCTGGCGGGCGACGGGAGGCGTCGGCGCTGCCTTGATGATGGTGATGAAATCGTCGATGTTGGCCAATGCAACCGCCAAGCCTTCCAGCACGTGGCCGCGTTCGCGGGCCTTGCGCAACTGGAACACGGTGCGGCGCGTGACCACTTCGCGGCGATGTTGCAGGAAGTAGTCGATCATCTGCTTCAGGTTGAGCAGGCGGGGCTGGCCGTCGACCAGTGCCACCAGGTTCATCCCGAAGGTGTCTTGCAGCTGCGTGTTCTTGTACAGGTTGTTCAGGACAACCTCGGGAACCTCGCCGCGCTTGAGCTCGATGACCAGACGCATGCCGTCCTTGTCGGACTCGTCGCGAATATCGGAGATGCCTTCGATTTTCTTGTCGTTGACGAGCTCGGCAATGCGTTCCTGCAAGGTCTTCTTGTTGACCTGGTAGGGAATCGCGTCGATCACGATCGCCTGGCGATTGCCCTTCTCCATGTCTTCAAAGTGGGTCTTGGCGCGCATGATGACGCGGCCGCGACCCGTGCGATAGCCTTCGCGCACGCCGGACATGCCGTAGATGATGCCGCCCGTGGGGAAATCGGGTGCCGGAATGAGCTCGATCAGCTCATCGACCGTGCAGGCCGGATTGCGCAGGCAGTACAGGCAGCCGTCGACCACTTCCTGGAGGTTGTGCGGCGGAATATTGGTGGCCATGCCCACCGCGATGCCCGAGCTGCCGTTGACCAGCAGGTTGGGCAAGCGCGACGGCAACAGCAGCGGCTCTTGCTCGCTGCCATCGTAGTTGGGGCCGAAGTCCACCGTTTCCTGGTCGATGTCGGCCAGCAATTCGTGAGCGATCTTGGCCAGGCGGATTTCGGTGTAACGCATCGCCGCGGCGTTATCGCCGTCGATCGAGCCGAAGTTACCCTGGCCATCGACCAGCATGTAGCGCATGGAGAAATCCTGCGCCATGCGAACGATGGTGTCATAGACGGATTGGTCGCCGTGGGGGTGGTATTTACCGATGACGTCCCCGACGATACGCGCCGACTTCTTATAGGCGCGATTCCAATCGTTGTTCAGCTCATGCATCGCGTAGAGCACGCGCCGGTGGACGGGTTTGAGCCCGTCCCGCACATCCGGTAGCGCCCGCCCAACGATCACGCTCATTGCGTAATCGAGGTAACTGCGGCGCATCTCTTCTTCCAGCGAAACCGGAAGCGTCTCCTTGGCAAAGGAATCCATATATATAACGACAGAATCGTGTAAGGAGGAACCCGGGCCGGGTAAACAGGAAATTCTATCATTCGATTCCGATCCCGTTCCGAGACGCTGCGGGAAGTGCCCAATGAGCGGTCTTTGCTGGATGTCACAGGGGCGGCCCGTCCGGCCGTCGGCCCGCGCCCAACGGCCTTGTTGTCAAAAACCAACATGGAAAACCAATGGAGTGCCGAAAACGTCGTATCCAGCGTTAATGCGCCTCTCCAGGGAAGCCAAAGCCCCCCAAATGCCTTAAGATTGTTTCCAGCACGCAGGAAACCCAGTAGCTATTCCTTTGAACCAGCTCTTGGCGTTGCTATACTGGCCCCGTTTTCCTGATATGCGGCGGGGGTTCGCTGCGAGTCACTTATCCAGCTTCAAGCTCAACGAGGAGAAACATGAACAAACCCTCCAAATTCGCTCTGGCGCTCGCCTTCGCCGCCGTCACGGCCTCTGGTGTAGCTTCCGCGCAAACCGTGGACAACTGGCGCAACCCGTTCGGTAACGTTTGGAAAAACGGTACGAACGAATTGTGCTGGCGCGATGCTTTCTGGACCCCTGCTACCGGTATCCCCGGTTGCGACGGTGTCCCGGTTGCACAACAGAAGGCGAAGCCGGCCCCGATGGCGGCAAAGGTCGTGTTCAATGCTGACACGTTCTTCGACTTCGACAAGTCGACCCTGAAGCCCGAAGGCCGTCAGCTGCTGGATCAAGTCGCCCAGCAAGCTCGCGGTATCGAGCTGGAAACCATCATTGCTGTTGGCCACACCGACTCGATCGGTACTGACGCCTACAACCAGAAGCTGTCCGAGCGCCGCGCCGCTTCGGTCAAGACCTACCTGGTCAGCAAGGGTATCGACCCCAACCGTATCTATACGGAAGGCAAGGGCGAGTCGAACCCGATCGCTTCCAACAAGACGAAAGAGGGCCGTGCCCAAAACCGTCGCGTTGAAATCGAAATCGTGGGTAGCCGCAAGTAATTGCCGGACTAGCTACAATAAAGGGCCTCGCATAGCGAGGCCCTTTTTTTCGTCCGTCTTGCACCACGTTGGTGCAATGGCGTGTTTCCTCCCCGCCTGTAGCGCGACGAACCCCTCTCTATATATAGCGTCGCTTTTCGCTGGACCGCCCATGACCACGCAAATTCACGACTCCGAACGCCCCGCCGTCAACGCCGACCAAGCTGAACTGGACAAGTTCAGCGCCCTGGCCAGCCGCTGGTGGGACCCTGAAAGCGAGTTCAAGCCCCTGCACACCATCAATCCGCTGCGGCTGGAATGGATCCAGGAATGCGCGGGCAGCCTGACGGGCAAGAAAGTCCTGGACGTGGGTTGCGGCGGCGGCATCCTGTCGGAAGCGATGGCCCGCGGCGGCGCCGAGGTCACGGGCATCGACCTGGCCGACAAGTCGCTGAAGGTTGCCCGCCTGCACGGCCTGGAATCGGGCGTGAAGGTGGAATACCGCAAGGTGCCCGTGGAAGATCTGGCCGCGGAGCAGCCGGGCCAGTACGACGTGGTGACCTGCATGGAAATGCTGGAGCATGTGCCGGACCCCGCCTCTATCGTGCGCGCGTGCTCGACGCTGGTGACACCGGGCGGATGGGTGTTCTTTTCAACCCTGAACCGCAACGCCAAGGCGTTCCTGTTTGCCATCGTCGGCGCCGAATACGTCTTGCGCCTGCTGCCGCGCGGCACCCACAGCTACGACCAGTTCATCAAGCCCAGCGAACTGTCCGCGGCGGCACGTGCCGCCAGCCTGGAGCCGATCAGCATGCGCGGCATGGAATACAACCCGATCACCCAGATCTACTCGCTGTCGTCCGACACCTCGGTCAACTACCTGATGGCTACCCGCAAATGAGCGCCCTGATCCTGTTTGACTTCGACGGCACCCTGGCCGACACCGCCCCCGACCTGGCTGCTGCCGCCAACCGGCAACGCACGCGCCGGGGTCTGGAGCCCATGGCTTACGAGGCGCTGCGCCCCGTGGCGTCGCAAGGAGCGCGCGGTCTGCTGCGCGTGGCGCTGGATTTGAAACCGGGAGACCCGGACTACGAGCCTACGCGCCTACAGTTCCTGGAAGACTACGCATCCAGCTCGACGGTGCACAGCAAGCTGTTCCCCGGCATCGAGGCCCTTCTGGCCGACATCCGCCGGCGCGGCCTGTCCTGGGGCATCGTCACCAATAAGGTCACCTACCTGACGTTGCCAATCGTCGAATTCCTGGATCTGACGCGCGACAGCGCGGTATTGGTCTGCGGCGACACCACCGCCCACGCCAAACCGCACCCGTTGCCGCTGCAACATGCCGCGCGCGAAGCCGGTTTCGCCGTTGACCGCTGTGTCTATGTGGGCGATGACCTGCGCGACATCCAGGCCGCGCATGCTGCGGGCATGCCCGCCGTGGCGGCAGCCTATGGGTACGTGGGCGAAGAAGACAATATCAGCACCTGGGAAGCCGAAACCTGCGCGAACACGCCCGCAGAATTGTGGTCCGCCATCCAGCCGCTGCTGCCCAGCGACCTGCGCTGACGTGCCCGATGCGGCGGGCTGCCTGACGGCCCGCCGACTTTCTTGCCATTGTTCGAGCAAATTAGTTGGCTGCACCGAACAATCTATCCGGCGCCAGACGCTTTATCCGGATTTCAAACTCCTTTAAAGTGTCACTCATGCAAGGTATTCGGGTGCCTCCCGATTGCCATTCCGGCTAACGCCGGCGTTGCGGCAGTTCTCCGCAACCTTCACCTTCGCGCTGGCGGCATTCTGCCGTCACGCAGCGCCCGGCTCTTTGCCGCCGCGCCCCTTAGACCTTTAGTACACCTATAACGCCCTGCCCCGCGCGCCGCCTGACGGCATCGCGCCAGAGGAACGCCTATGCTTTTGCCCATCCTGCTACTTTCTGCCGCCGGTTTCACCATTCTGACCACCGAATTCCTGATCGTGGGCCTGCTGCCAGGGCTGGCCCGGGATCTGAACGTCACGGTGTCCCAGGCTGGCTTGCTGGTTTCGCTGTTTGCCTTCACGGTGGCGGCCACCGGCCCGCTATTGACCGCATTGATGGCCAATGTCGAACGCAAGCGCCTGTTCATCGGCGTGCTGGCCCTGTTCGGCGTGTCCAACGCGGTGGCCGCGATGGCACCGAACATCTGGGTCATGGCGATCGCCCGTTTCGTGCCCGCGCTGGCGTTGCCCGTGTTCTGGTCGCTGGCGAGTGCCACGGCGGTGGAGCTGGTTGGCCCGGCCCGTGCCGGCCGCGCCATTTCGATGGTCGCTTTCGGCATCGTCGCCGCCACTGTGTTCGGTATTCCGATCGGAGTGCTGATCTCTGATGCGTTTGGCTGGCGCGCGGCATTCTGGGTGTTGTCAGGCGTGGCCTTCGGCAAGGCGCTGCTTCTGCTGCTGGCGTTTCCCAGCACCCGAATCCGCGCCGACAGCGTCAAGCTGGTCACGCAGTTGCGCATCCTGCGCAACCCGATCGTGCTGGGCCACGTGGTGCTGTCGTTGCTGGTTTTCACGGGCATGTTCACCGCCTACACCTATCTGGCGGACATGCTGGAGCGGCTGGCCGGGTTCAACGGGCAGATCGTCGGCTGGACCATGATGGCCTTTGGCGGCGTCGGCCTGATCGGCAACACCCTGGGTGGCCGCATGGTGGACCGTAGCCCACTGGGTGCGACCGCGCTGTTTTCGTCAATGATGGCGGCAGGTCTGGCGTTCGTGATACCCGTGATGCAATCCCATGGCCTGCTGGCCGTGGCGCTGGGAATCTGGGGCATCGCGCAAGCCGCGCTGTTCATCGTGTGCCACGTGCGCCTGATGAAAGCCGCCCCCGAGGCGCCCGCTTTTGCCGCCTCGCTGAACATCTCGGGCGCGAACATGGGCATCGGGCTGGGCGCGGTGGTTGGCGGCAACGTGATCGACCATTACGGCTTGGCCTCACTGGGCTGGGCGGCGTCGGTCATCGTGGCAATTTCCGTCGCCCTGGCCTTCGCGCTGATGGCGGCATCGCGTCCGCGACAGGCGAAAACCGCCTGCGCCAACGCCGCCTGACCTGCGCTTGTGTCGGCCGCGCCACGCCAGGACAGGCGGGCGCGGACAACACAGCAGGCTATTGCGTTTACCAGTACAATAGAAGTTCTTGGGGCCGATCCGGATTCGACGTGGGTCGCGAAACAACTCAGGGCATGCCGAGCACCAGTTCGCTCGTTAAACCACTGGAAACACTACAAACGCCAACGACGAGCGTTTCGCTCTCGCCGCTTAAGCGGTGAGCCGCTGCACTGATCTGTCCTTGGGTCAGGCGGAGGAAGGCAACTTCCTAGGGGGGTAACCCTCGAACCGCAGCAGCGACATTCACAAGGAATCGGTCTGCGCTGGGGTCACACGGCTCAGATTTAAATTACGTGAATCGCTTTGGTCCGGCCTGTCGGTTGGCTAAGTCCAAAGTTAAAACTAAATAAATCGACTACGCATGTAGAACTGATTGCAGAGGGCTTGCGGACGGGGGTTCAATTCCCCCCGGCTCCACCAAATTCCGCTTTATTGCGCAGTGCTTAGCAAATGGCCAACTCATTGAGTTGGCCATTTTTTTTGGCCGCCGTTTACCGGATCGCGCCCAAGCCCGCATCAACTGCTCACCATTGCTTTGCATTCCTTGACGCCGAACGGCGTTTCAGGCGTTGGCGGCAGCGTATCGTTGTACCGGTGTTGTTGCCTGTTCACGACAAGCCTCCAACGCAACGGAAAGTAACAAGAGGGAGCGCGCGGGATTCACTCCGCAAAACGCGCCTTACTCGACCCGACCCCATTTTCTCTGCGAGGGAGATCGGCAACGCTCGGACGACTCGTCAGACATTGACTGAATGTGTCCCCAATCTTATTCGTGGTCGAAATACTCCGTCACATATTACCAATGCTTTCAAGACATAATAAACGCAAGGAAATGCCACCAGCGTCTGTGAGGTCACTCTTGCGATGAAAGTCCTTTCCATATTTGGCACCCGTCCCGAGGCCATCAAAATGGCTCCGCTGGTCACCGCGCTTCAACAAGAGCCGCAGATCCAGAGCGTGGTGTGCGTGACCGGCCAGCATCGGGAGATGCTGGACCAGGTGCTGGCACTGTTTGACCTGCGTGCCCAGCATGACCTGGACATCATGGTCCCCAATCAAACCCTGAACGGACTTTACGCGCGGCTGATCAGCCGGGTGGACGGCGTGCTGGAAGACGAGCAGCCCGACTGCGTGCTGGTGCATGGCGACACAAGCACCGCATCGGCGTGCGCGCTGGCGTCGTTTCACCGCAGGGTACGCATCGGCCATGTCGAAGCCGGTTTGCGCACGGGCAACCTTGCCATGCCCTTTCCCGAGGAAATGAACCGCCGTGTGGTCGATGCGGTCGGTGACTGGTTGTTTGCACCGACCGCGGAATCGCGCGGCAATTTACTGCGCGAGAACCTGGCTGGCCACATTACCGTCACCGGTAACACCGTGATCGATGCGCTGGCGATGACCTGCGCCAAGCTGGACCCCGAAGGTCCGCTGGCCATCCAGCTGGAAGCCCGCTACGACTGGCTGGACCCGTCGCGGCGGCTGCTGCTGGTGACCGGCCACCGGCGCGAGAGCTTTGGCGGGGGTTTCAAGAACATCTGCGCGGCGCTGGCGGAACTGGCCCGGCGCGAAGACTTGCAGATCGTCTATCCCGTGCATCTGAACCCGCAGGTGCGCAACGTGGTGATGACGGACCTGGCCGGCCTGTCGCATGTGCACCTGATCGATCCACTGGATTACCTGGACTTCGTCTGGTTCATGCAACGCTCCTATCTGATCCTGACCGATTCCGGCGGCGTGCAGGAAGAGGCCCCTTATTTAGGCAAGCCGGTGCTGGTGATGCGCGACGTCACCGAACGCCCGGAAGCCGTGCGGGCGGGAACGGTGGCGCTGGTCGGTACCGACACGCAGCGCATCGTGACCGAAGTCAACCGCTTGCTGGACAACCCCGACCTCCATGCGTCCTTCTCGCGGCGCATCAATCCTTATGGCGATGGCCACGCCAGCCAACGCATCGTGGACGCATTGTGCGGACGCGCCGTATCGGAATTCGATCCCTACGGAACCACCGCCGCCCCTTCCGCCTGACGCCCTCGCGACGCATTTCCTGCCCGGAGCCTCCATGCACCACCCCGCCCTGCCCCTTCCTGTTGCCCGTACCCTTTGCCGCGCCTTGATGGCCGCCGGCCTGCTGCTTCCCTTGGCTGCGATGGCCAGCCCCGCCGGTGACGCACTGCGGCGTTTGCAAAGTGATGACTGGGTGACGCGCAACACGACACTGCAAGACTTGGGCATCACGGAGCCGGTGGTCTTGAGCAACAGCGACGCGCGGCAGGATTTCTATCTGCCCGTCCCGCGCGGCGTGCCCATTTCGGACGCGACGCTAAGCTTTGACGCCAAATACACCAAGGGCGAACCGGGCCGGACCAGCATGGTGCTGTGGGTGGACGGCGTGCCGCAAGCCGCACAACGGATTGCCGACGGCGACGGGTCCGTGGCCCGCAACCTGACCGTGGAACGCCGTAACCGCGAAACGGGCTTTCTGCGACTGGGCGTGGACTGGCAATCGGAGATCGCGCTGCGCCGTTGCGAAAGCAACCGCGCCACGGCCAATGCGCTGACCATCTCGCCACAAACCCGATTGAGCTATCGCTACGACGCTTCGGCCATCGGCAACCTGGATGACGCATGGGGCACGTTGCCCGGCAAACCCATATTGATGGTGCCGGCCGCCAAGCTGGACCCGCAGTCCTTCGACAGCGCCTGGCGCATCGGCGTGGCGATGGAGCGCACGGGCAAGCGCGTCACGGTCAAGGCGTTCCCCTCGGTGGGAGACGAGGTTGACACCCGCGGCCTGCAAGCCCCTGCGGGCTTGGGACAGATTCCGGCATTCGCCGCCGTGGCGGACAACGCGACGCACAAGCTGGCAAGCCCCGCCGAGATCGGCGCGCTGTTGGTCCTGGGCGCCCCCGCCGTCAGTGGTGACGTCGTGATCGTCGATGCCTCGCTGCGCGCCCGCTACAACGAGGCCTTGGATGCCTTGCAGGCACAACTGGCGTCGGACTCCGACGCAGCCGATGCATTCAAGGCCTGGCGTCAACAGCGCATGCCGCTGGCCGGCGCGGACCTGCCGTCAAAGGACATCCGCCTGCTGGCGCTGGGCCGCCAAGCCGTGATCGCGGTGGCGGCCGATGCCGGCGCCCAGGGCGCAGGCGCCTTCGACGCGGCCTGGCGCCGCATCCTGGTGACGCGGCAGGTCAACGTGAAAACGGCGACGCCGCCCCAGACGTTCGAGGATGGCGGCCTGCGTCTGACGACCCTGGGTGGCTCGCCGGACAGCTTCGACGTCGTTGCCAGGGGTGATTGGAACGCAACGTTTCCGCTGGCAGCCGTGTCGTCCGACGGCCAGATGCCCGACGAATTGATCATGGACCTGGCCGCGGCGCCGGGTGCGTCGTCGACGCGACCCGTGGCGTCGGTCTTCTGGAACGGCATCCTGCTTGCCGCCAAGCAGATGGATGCCAATGGCAAGCCCGAACGCCTGACCGCGCGCGTGCCCGGCTATGCGCTGGGCGTCACCAATGCCGTGCGCGTGACGTTCCAACGCCAGCCGGTATCGGTGGACTGCAACGAGATCCCTCAGGGCTATCCCGTGAACGTGCTGCCCACCAGCTACGTGAAGCCCGGCAAGGCACAGCCCGACGGCACGTTCGTGGGCCTGCTGCCCTTGTTGGCAGGCAACCCGCAACTGATCATTCCAGACAGCTATCTGGCCGATGCGCCCGACAATATCAAGCGGGTGATCGGCATTGCTGCGGCCAGCGGTGTGTCCGCGACGCGCGCTGAACTGACGGTGGCGACAGCAGGCCAGACGATCAAGCCCAGCCGCCCCTTCCTGGCGATGGAAGTGACGGTGGATGGGGCCAAGCCCATGGTCCAGGTCACCGACCGCAAGCAGTTGAAGGTGGACGGCAAGAACGCGACCTGGCTGGACATTTCCGGCCTGGATCACCTGAGCACGGCGGAAGTCGTCAGCGGCGGCGGTCAGGACGGCTTGTTGTGGCACACGCTGGGCCAGCACGCGGGCATGCTTGACGCGCCCTTCGTGCTGAACCGCGGCAACGTCGCCATCATCGGCGCAACCGGGCCGGTGGCCTGGATCGACAGCGCCAATCCCGACGCCAGCCACCCGCCCGGCGCAGGCGAGAGCGCCTTCTTCGAGTGGCGTCGCTACATCTCCTGGAGCGTGCCGGCCATCAGCATCAGCATGCTGATCCTGATTCTGATCCTGATCGTCGCGCTGCGCGTGAACCGTAGAAAGAACAAGGAAAACAAGTAACCCGGAAGCGCCATGTCTTCGCTCTACTGGCCCTACTTCATCGCGGATTACTACCGCGGGCTGGAACTCGTGACCGCCGTCGTGGGCGTGATCATCCTGCTGTCGAGCCTGGATGACCTGTTCATCGACGCCTGGTTCTGGCTGCGCGAGTTGCGCCGGTCCCTGACCATCAAGCGTCGCTACGTGGCACTGAGTGCCGAGCAGCTGCGCGAAAAGGAGGAGCAGCCGCTGGCGATCATGGTGCCCGCCTGGCTGGAGTACGACGTGATCTCGTCGATGCTCGAAACCATGGTGTCGACGCTGGAATACAAGAACTACATGATCTTTGCCGGCACGTATCAGAACGACCAGCGCACGATCGACGAAGTGGAGCGGATGCGCCGGCGCTATCGGCAACTGGTTCGCGTGGAGGTTCCCCACGACGGCCCCACCTGCAAGGCCGACTGCCTGAACTGGATCGTGCAGGCCATCTTCGCGCAGGACGAGAAACAGCCGGTACCGTTCGCGGGCGTCATCCTGCATGACAGCGAAGACGTGCTGCACCCGCTGGAACTCAAGTACTACAACTACCTGCTACCGCGCATCGACTTCATCCAACTGCCGGTGACGTCGCTGGAACGCCATTGGTACGAGCTGGTTGCCGGCACCTACATGGACGAATTCGCGGAATGGCACACCAAGGATCTGGTCGTGCGCGAAAGCCTGTCCAAGATGGTGCCATCCGCTGGCGTGGGCACCTGCTTCTCACGCCGGGCGCTGGTGCAGCTGGCTGCCGAGACCAACAACCAGCCGTTCAACACGGACACGCTGACCGAAGACTATGACATCGGCACACGCCTGGCGCAGCGCGGGATGAAGCAGATCTTCGGCAAGTTCCAGGTGGAATACGTCACGCGACGGCGATCATGGTTCGGGCTGGGACCGGAAAAAGTATCGACCATCAAGATGCCGCTGGGCGTGCGCGAGTACTTCCCCAACACCTTCCGCACCGCCTACCGCCAGAAAGCGCGCTGGACCTTGGGGATCGGTCTGCAAGGCTGGCAGCAAGTTGGCTGGGCCGGGTCACTGGCGACCAAATACCTGTTGTTCCGGGACCGCAAGGGGCTGGTCACGTCGTTCATCGCCATTCTGGCTTATGTGCTGCTGGCCAACTTCTTCCTGTTTTTCCTGGCCGATAAATTCGGCTGGTGGACCGTGTACTACCCATCGTATTTCAGGCCGGGCGGGTGGTTGGTGACGCTGATGTGGATCAACGCGGTGGCCCTGCTGCTGCGGGTGGTGCAACGGGCGTACTTCGTGGGCCATATGTATGGGTGGGAGCACGCCACGCTGTCGATCCCTCGGATGATCGTGGGCAACTTCATCAATGCCATGGCGGCGGCGCGGGCCTGGCGCCTGTTCATCATGCACCTGATCACCGGCAAGCGCCTGGCATGGGACAAGACCATGCATGACTTCCCCAGCACCGACCAGTTGGCGCAGCAGCGCAAGCGGCTGGGCGAACTGCTGCTGTCCTGGCAGGCCATCGACCAGGAGACACTGGCGCGCGCGTTGGCGATTCAAGCGCGCGAAAAAAAGCCGTTGGGAAAAATCCTGATGGAACAAGGCTGGCTGGACGAAGGCACGCTGAACGAGGCCATCGATTTTCAACAAGCGGGACAAGTGACGCCGCCCTCCCCGCACACCGACGACAAACCCGCGACGACATGACTCCGCTGACCCGTTCGCTCATCTTGTCTGCCGCGCTGGCATGCGTCTGGGCCGCCACACCCGCGCATGCCCAGAGCCCGGCCAAGGTGGAAGCGCCGCTGGAAGGCGCTGCCTGGCAGTTTGCCGATGAAGGCTACAAGAACTACGACGCTGGCAAATACGCGCTGGCCCAGCAGCAGGCGGAATCCGCCATTGCCTTGCGCCCGGACGTGGAACGGCTGCGCCTGCTGCTGATCTATTCCCTGCAAAAACAAGGCAAGCTGAAAGAGGCGGACCAGGCTGCCGCGGATGCCATCAAGAACGGCCTGGACACGCCGGCATTGCGCCAGGCGCGCGCCAATCTGCGGCCCCAGGCCACGGCAAGACCAGCCAGTGGAGCAACCGGCGCCCCGGCCACGACCTCAGCCTACCGCCGTGGTTTTCCCATCGCCACGCGCGCCTATGCGGACTACAACCGCGCCGATTACCCCGCCGCCGCGCGGGGCGCCGAGCAGGCGTTCCGCATTGATCCGAAGCAAGGCGCCTGGGCCATGCTGTGGCTGGACGCACTGGAAGCCCAGACCCTGTATGCGGAGGCCGACGCCGCCGCCAGCAAGGCGATTGCGCTGGGCGCTCCAAACAAGAACGACCTGACCGCCCGACAACAGACGATGAAGCGGCGCATGGCGATCAAACCTGCCGAAGCGGGCTACCAGGCCCTGATCGCCAACCGGCCGGGCGACGCCGTGCCGCTTGCGCGCCAGGCCGTCGCGCTGGCACCTGACACCGCCAGCCATCGCCTGTTGCTGATCAGCGCGCTGATGCTGGACAACCAGCTGCAAGCCGCCGAAGACGCCGCGACCGACGCGATGAAGCAGGACGACGAAAATACCGTGGCGCTGGTCATGCGTGCCTATCTGCGCCAACGCCAGGGCAAGACAGAACTGGCGAATGCGGATTTCGATGCCGCGCTCAAGCAGGACTGGCTGGACGAGGACCAACGCCGCAACATCCGCCTGATCGCCGCCGATGCGTCGCTGGCGGCCGGCGAAAACGCGCGTGCGCTAGCGTTGGTGCAACCGCTGGGCGGCAAGGACGAGGCGGCAGAAGCGCGCGTCAAGCGCGCACGCGCCCGACCGGCAGTGCCCGCCACCCTGACCCTGGCCAACTACCCGGCTCCTGTGCAGGATTGCCGCGACACCCCCTACGGCACGTCGTGCGAACTTCTGCCCTCGGATGCCGCCGGCAGCGGTGGTCCGGCCTCGCTGGCCTATGCCGCCTATGCGCGAGAGGACTACCAGGAAGCCATCACCCAGGCTCGCAAGGCGGCTGAACAGGACCCCGCCAACAAAGAGCTCCAGCGCCTGCTGACGACGACGCTGGCCGCCGGCAACCGCGCGCAGTTGGCCGAAGCCAACCAACGCATGAGCGAAGCGCTGGCGGCTCAGCCCGATGATCCGACGCTGCTGATGCAGCGCGGCTATCTGCACCAGCGCATGAAGCAGCCCAAGCTGGCCTTGCAGGATTTCCAGGCGGCGCGCGCCACGGGCAAGGCGCCCCCCACCGTCATTCTGGATGAAGGCTATGCGCTATCGGGCACTGGCGACAAGCGCGGCGCCGTCGACAAGCTGAAGGAAGCCATCGACGAAGCTGACGCCGGCAAACTGGAACTGACGCCTCAGCAGCGCTTCGATACCCGTAATGGCATCGCGGGGCTGGACCGCGAATGGGGCGCGTACGTATCGGCCGGCTATCGCGGCGCGCGGCCTGCGTCCTCGGGGCTGGGCGGCGCGGCCATCACGGTGCCCGGAGACGCGGTGTTCAGCACTACCGAGATCTTCTGGCGGCCGTCCGATTTCCTGAATTCGTCGACCCAGACCTTCGAGCTCTACGGGCGGTTGTCCAACACGCTGTACGACAAGGGTGGCAAGACCAGCAGTCAGACCGTATCCGACCCGTGCGGCGGCAGCATCAATGTCAACGAGACCAACAACCAGGGCCTTGCCGGCATCCCCACCACGATCGGCTCTTTGGGAATCCGGTTCACACCCTCCACCGAAGTGGGGGTGACGTTCGGCCTGGAGCGCCAGTTCAACCTGGGCAGTGCGACACGGCGCGGCACCTTCAGCCCTGATCCGTCGGTGCTACGCTGCGCGCTCAACCAGGACAACCAGACCGCTCACTACGAAACCAACGCCGGCAGCGGCGGCTGGCTGGCCTATGTGACGTACGGCCTGTACGAAGGCACCACGCTGCGTATCGACCGGCCCGACTGGTTCACGATGGAAGGCTATGTGCAGGCGGGCTATTCCTGGCAGGACATGCCCGCGAAGTTCTGGCTGCGCGACAATGCCACGGGCGTGGATGGCGATAAATCCTCGGGCAGGCTGAAGCGCGATCAAGTCTTTGGCGCAGGCGAACTGCGCGTGGGCCGCAGCTACCGCATGGACGCCATCAGCGACCGCCTGGTGTTCTACCCCTACGCCGTGATCGGCGCCGACTGGCTGTCGAACCGCAATCGCGTATCGGGCCTGGACATCAACGGCACCGATTCGTACAACCTGCTGGGCAACGGGTCATCGTGGTCCATGGGAGCCGGCCCGGGCTTCAACGTGCGCTACTGGTTCCGCGAAGACCACTACAACGCCCCCCGGTCCTACCTGGATTGGACGACACAGTACCGCTTCAACATCGGCGGCGGCGCCGCCGATCGGGCCCGGGGCCTGTTCATCAACCTGACGCTATCGTATTGACCGACACGCCAATACGCACCGACCAAGGAATCCGCCTTCATGCAAACCACTGCCCCCATCGCCCGCCGCCTGGCCTGCACCCTGTCCGCCGCCCTGCTGGCCATTGCCGGCGCGGCGGTCCACGCGCAGGACGCCTCGTCCATTGTGATTCAAGGCAAGGACAACTGGCTGTTCCCCGGCTGGGGCAGCCTGACGCAGGTCGACATGCGCGGCATCGACGCATCGACCCAACTGGTGCGGGAAACCCGCGATGCGCTGGCCGCCAAGGGGATCCAGCTGGAAGTGCTGGTGCTGCCGGATAAGACGCTTTTCTATCAAGACAAGCTGCCCGACGGAAAATCGCTCAGCGCCGACGTGAAGAAGCGCTATCAGACCATCCAAGACAAGCTGAAGCAGGCTGGCGTGTCGACCTTTGACGACGAAGCCGTGCTCAAGCGCATCAAGGATGCGGGCAAGGATGTCTTCTACCGCACCGACCAGCACTGGACGCAAGCGGCGGCCGACGCCACCGCGGAAGCGCTGGCCCAACGGATCAAGCAGGACGTGAAGACGCTGGCAGGCAAGCCGGGCACCGGCATGCCGCTGGGCAGCGTGGTCAATGAACGCCGCTACGGCGACTTGGCCGAACTGTTCCTGACGCCAGATCAACGCAAGCAGGCCGGACGCGAGACCTTTACCGTGCGCCGTCAGGCCGAAAACCAGAGTCTGCTGGACGATGCGCCGGCCCCCGTGCATGTCACCGGCCACAGCATGGTTCAGCCATATTTCGGCTTTCCGCAAAAACTGTCGAACGTGCTGGACCGTCCGGTTTCCGTGAACTGGAAGCCCGGCAATGTGGGCCAATGGATCATGTTGCTGGAATACCTGGAGTCGCCGGCTTTCAAGCAGAACAAACCGCAAGTGCTGGTCTGGCAGATGTTCGAGCCAACCTTTGCGCAGGGGCCGGACGCCAAGGGGCTGTGGGACAACGCCTCCATCATGAGCACCGACACGTGGCGCAGCCGCATGAAGGCCGCCATTGGCCAGTAACACCGTGCCGCCCTCTGACACCCCCGCCGCGCCCAGCCACCGGCTGACGGCCTGCGTGGTCGCCTTGCTGCTGGCGATCGGACTGGGCTGGGGCGCGTGGTGCCTGGTCGACGCCAAGATCAACCCGGCGCAGGTATCGCCGTCCGCCTGGGCTGACGGTTCGGCGGGCGGGGTCTTGAACAAGGCGCTGCATCTGCCCCGGCAGGCCGATGTGGATACCTGGAACGCCTCGGTGCGCTACCGCGTGCTGGGCGATCTGGGAGAACAGGTCGCGATGGGCTGCCCTCAGTGGCTGTTCTACCGTGACGGTTTGCGCCCGCAGCCGGGCGTGCATGTCTTTGACGAACGCCTGCGTCTGATGCGGCACTGGGTGGACGAGTTGCGCCAGAAGCAGGTGCAGGTGCTGATCGTTGCCGTGCCCGACAAGTCCCGTGTCGAGGCCGACCGCCTTTGCGGCCTGCCAGTCTCGCTGGCCATGCGGCAAACGCTGGATGCATGGCAGGACGCCTTGCGCGCGCAGGGGGTGCCTTACGTGGATCTGCGTGACGCGCTGCAAGCCGCGCCCGCGCCGCGCTTCTTCCGCACGGACGTCCACATGAACGCGCAAGGCGCACAAGCGGCGGCCCAGCGCGTGGCGCAAGCCGCCCTGCCCCTGCTTGCCGGCCCCGGCGCGCAAACCTTCAAGACCGACCCGCCAGGTCCCGCGGAGCCACGGATGGGCGATCTGATCGTGCTGTCAGGACTGGAACACGCGCGGCCAGGCTGGCGGCCAGCACTGGATGTGGTGGCCGAGCAGAAGATCGAACCGGTTCGCGCCGGCGGGTTGCTGGACGACGCGCCTGCGGTCGACGTCCTGCTGGCGGGTAGTTCCAATGGCCGGCGCAGCCAATTCGCGGAACGGCTGGGCATCGGCCTGGGGCGTGAAATCTGGAACCTGAGTCTGGACGGCGGTCAGTTTTCGGGCGCCTTGCAGATTGCGCTGAATCAACGCGAGCAATGGCCCAAGAGCCTGAAGCTGCTGATCTGGGAATTCTCGGAAAACGCCTTGTCCCTGCCGCTGACCCCGGACGAAAAGGCCGTGCTGGCCCGCCTGCCGTAACAGAACCAAGATGCTATTCAATTCCTACCTGTTCCTGCTGATCTTCCTGCCGATCACGCTGGCCGTGTATTACGCGGTGGGGCCGCTGAACGTGCGCCTGGCGGCACTGTGGCTGTCCCTGACGTCGCTGGTCTTCTATGGCTGGTGGAACCCGCAGTTCGTGGCGCTGCTGGCGGGCTCCATCGCGTTCAATTACGTGATCAGCCAACTTATCCTGCACAACACCGGCCGCCCCAAGCTGCAAGGGCTGATCGTCGGGCTGGGCGTGGGCGCCGACCTGGTGCTGCTGTTCCACTACAAGTACTTCGCGACGCTGCTGAACTTCATGACGGATCTGGGCGTGACGCACACGACGATGGACGACATCATCCTGCCGCTGGGGATTTCGTTCTTCACGTTCACGCAGATCGGCTACCTGCTGGATTGCAAGGCGGGCGTGGTGAAGGAACGCAGCCTGCTCAGCTATGTGCTGTTCGTCACGTTTTTCCCGCACCTGATCGCCGGCCCGATCCTGCATCACAAAGAAATGATGCCGCAGTTCGCGCAGCCCGAGAACTACCGCTTCAAGGCCGAAAACCTGTCGGTCGGCGCCATGCTGTTCGTGATCGGGCTGGCCAAGAAAGTATTGCTTGCCGATGGCATCGCCCCTTATGCCGATGCCGGTTTCGCCGCCCCGGGGGAACTGATGTTCTGGGGCTCGTGGGGCGCCAGCGTCTGCTACGCGCTACAGCTGTACTTTGATTTCTCGGGCTATTCGGACATGGCGCTGGGCTTGGCCAAGATGTTCGGCATCCGCTTCCCGCTGAACTTCAATTCACCCTACAAGGCCAGCAGCATCATTGATTTCTGGGCGCGGTGGCATATGACGCTGACCCGCTACATCACCGCCTACCTGTACTACCCGGTGGCGATGGCGGTATCCAAATGGCGCACGAACCGCAATCTGCCGGTAGGCTCCGCAGGTATCCGCACGCCGGGCGGATTCGCCAGCAGCATCGTATTTCCGACGCTGTTCACGATGACGCTGGCGGGGGTGTGGCACGGCGCGGGATTCCAGTTCATTGTCTTCGGCCTGCTGCACGCCATGTACCTGTCGGTGAACCATGCCTGGCGGATCTTCGTGGTAGGCCGCAAGCCGGCCGCGGCGCGCAACATCGGCGTCGCCCAGCGCGCGCTGTGCATCCTGCTGACATTCGTGGCGGTGCTGGTGGCGCAAGCCTTCTTCCGCGCCCACGGCGTGGGCGACGCGATGCTGTTGATGAAGGGAATGATCGGCTTGCGCGGCGTGGAATCCATGGACCTGTCCACGCATGTGGCGGGGCTGGCCTGGGGCGATGCCTGGCGCGTCATCGTGGGGCATCACCTGCAACTGATCTACGCGGTCGTGCTGCTGGGCATTGCCTGGTTCACGCCCAATGCGCATCAGATCCTGGGCCGCTATTCGCCCGCGCTCTTCAAACCGCAGGAAGCGCCGCGCGCCTTCATGCGGTGGCGCCCCAACATGGCCTGGCTGGTCGTGATGCTGGCGCTGTTATTCCTCTGCCTGGTCAACCTGCACAAGGAAACCCGGTTCCTCTATTTCCAATTCTGACCGCGATGCGGTCCAGGAGCATCCCATGGACATCAAGACAATCGAGACCAAGGTCTCCGACATCATCGAAAGCATCATCCTGACCAAAGTCGATCCCGATACCCTGCTGATCGAATCCGGCCTGGTGGATTCCTTGGCCGCGGTGGATCTGGCGCTGGCGGTGGAGCGCGAGTTCGGCTGCAAGATCCCGCCGACCGAGATCGACGTGCATCTGGAATCCGTGCACACGCTGGCCGCGTTCATCGCGGAGAACGCCCGCGCCTGACGCCCCCCCGCGAAAAGCCTGGAGGACTGAACCATGCGTTTCGATTTCAACGCCTACGATTTCGTTGACACCGCGACAGGCACCGATGTCTTGGCCGTGGTGGATGCGCAAGGCGCCACGACTTGGGGCGAATTGAAGGCCGCCACAGACGCCTGGCAACGCGCCGCGCTCCAGGCGGGCGCCACGGCGGGCGTGCCCCTTGCAATCTCTGGCCACAAAGAGACCGCGTTCCTGGTGGCCATATTGGGCTGCCTGCGGCTGGGCGTGCCCTTTGTGCCGGTGGACGTCATCAACCCGCCTGAACGCATCGCGCGCATCGGCCAACTGGTCCGTGCCGGACTGCGCTACGACGCGCAAGCCAACGCCTTCCTGCCCGCCAGTGACGCCCCCGCGCCGCTGGCGGAAGCGGGGCTGGCTTACATCATGTTCACCTCGGGCAGCACGGGCGACCCGAAAGGCGTGCAGATCGGGCGAGAAAGCGTCACGCTTTTCGCCGGCTGGATACGCGACTGCCTGAATCTGGGCGCGGCGCCGGCCTTCATGGACCAGATGCTATTCAGTTTCGACTTTTCCTTGTTCAACTGGGTAGGCGCACTGGAACTGGGCGGCATCTGCGTGCTGTGTCCGCGCGAAACCATCGCCGAGCGAAACGCCTTCATCGGATACTTGGCGGGCACCCGCATCAACGTCTGGGCGTCGACGCCATCGTTCGTGCGGCAACAGCTGTTCAACCCCGACTTCGATCACGCCCATCTGCCTGACCTGCGCGTCTTCGTCTTCGGCGCGGAATCGTTGACGCCAACAATGGCCGAAGAACTCTGGCAGCGCTTTCCGCAGGTTCGCATCATCAATTCCTACGGGCCGACGGAAGCCACCTGCTCCACGACCTGGGTCGAGATCGACCCGGCGCTCCGGGCCGCCGCACCCAATCCCTTTCCCATCGGCCGCGCCAAGCCTTATGCGGACGTCTTCATCGAGAACGGCGAAATCAGCATCGCGGGCGACCACGTGATGCGCGGCTATCTGAACCGTCCGGACCTGAATGCGTCGCGCATGTTCACGCGCAACGGCAAGCGCGGCTACCGCAGCGGCGACTTGGGCGATATCGATGCAGACGGCCTGGTGACCTTTCGCGGCCGGGTCGACGATCAGATCAAACTGCACGGATATCGCATCGAACTGGCCGAGATCGATGCCGCCATTGCCATGTTGTCCGGCGCACGTGCTGGGGCGACAGTGGCCTTGCGGCGTCCCGATGGCGCCATCGTCCGGTTGATCGGCTTTGTTGAACCGGCGGCCTCGGGGCCCGCTGGCCTGCAACCGCTGCCAGCGGAACTACAGGATTGGAAGACCCTGCTGGGACGCCGCCTGCCGCCCTATATGATCCCGTCGGAACTGGTCGCCTGCCACCGCTTTCCCACGACCAGCACGGACAAGGCGGATCGCAAGCAACTGGAGCGCCTGTACCTGGAAGCCCGCCTCAGCAAGAAAAAGGAGTCTTGAACCATGTTCATCCCCCCACGCAACGCAGCGCTTGCCATCGTGCTTGCCACCCTGGCCGGCAACGTCGCGGCCGAAGGCGTCTTCGCGCAGCTTTATGCCGCCCGTCCGCCCGCCGGGTCTTCCTTCGTGCGAGTGGTGAACCCGGACGCCACCCCGTTGCGCGTGCAGATCGCCGGTGGCCCCGCGCAGGCCCCTGGCTCGGCCAAACCCGCCACCACCTATGCCATCGTCAAGGGCAACCAGCCCTTCCAGGTGCTGGTGGACGGCAAGCCCGCCGCCAGCCTGCAAGTGGCCCCCGATACCTTCAGCACGTTGGTGCCGCGCCGTGATGGGGGCAAACTGTCATTCGACGTCGTTGACGACAGCAACGGCGCGCAGGATGCGTTGAAGGCAGAACTGCGCTTCTACAACCTGGCAACCGACTGCCCCGCCGGGCAACTGGGCGTCAGTCCATCCGGCCCCGCGCTGTTTCAGGACGTCAAACCGGGGGCATCCGCCGCCCGCGCCATCAACCCCGTCAGCGCCACGCTGGCGGCAGGCTGCGGCGCCGCCGCATCCCCAACGCTGGCCCTGCCCGCCTTGCAACCCGGCGACCACTACAGCCTGTTCCTGACCGGCTCCGCGGCGGCGCCGGTACTGCGCGGCCAGGTCAGCGCCACGGACCCCTATAGCCGCTAGGAGACATCATGCGCCGCGTTTTCCGGGATGACCATGAACTGTTCCGCGATCAGGTCCGGCGCTTTGTCGCCAACGAGATCGCTCCCCACTACGCCGAATGGGAAAAGGCCGGCGTGACACCGCGCGCCCTGTGGCGGCGCGCAGGACAAGAAGGCCTGCTCAATTGCGCCCTGCCCGACCCATACGGCCTGGGCGGCGACTTCGGCCATTCCGCCGTCGTGATCGAAGAACTGGCTCACGCCAACTTCCTGGGCATTGGCTTTTCCATCCATTCCGACATGGTGTCGCCGTATCTGTTGAACTTCGGCACGGACGCGCAAAAGCAGCGCTGGCTGCCCGCCATGACGCGCGGCGAAGTCATCGGAGCCATCGCACTGACCGAGCCCGGAGCAGGCAGCGACCTGAAAGCCATCCGCACCCGGGCCCGCCGCGACGGCGACCATTACGTGCTCAATGGCCAGAAAACCTTCATCACCAATGGCGTCAACGCCGGCCTGGCCATCGTGTTGGCCAGCACCGACCCAGACTTGGGCGCGCGCGGGCTGTCGCTATTCTGCGTCGAGGAAAACCTGCCCGGCTACACCAAGGGGGCGGCGCTGGACAAGATCGGCCAGCACGCCCAGGACACCTGCGAGCTGTACTTCGACGATGTCCGCGTGCCGGTGGATTGCCTGCTGGGCCAGGAGCATGCCGCTTTCGAATACATGACCCGCGAACTCGCGCGCGAACGGCTGGCGATTGCCCTGCGCGCCGCCGCTTCGGTGGAGGGCATGCTGGACGAAGCCGCGCAGTACACCCGAGACCGCAAGGTCTTCAGCCGGCGCGTGATCGACTACCAGAACACCCGTTTCAAATTGGCCAACGCGCACGCGCAGACCACCATGCTGCGCGTGTTCCTGGACGATTGCCTGGCACGTCAGATGGAAGGCGGCCTGGACCCGACAACGGCTGCCATCGCCAAACTGAACGCCACCGAAATCCAAGGCCGCGTGCTGGACGACCTGCTCCAGATGCATGGGGGTTACGGATACATGGCGGAATACGGCATCGGGCGCGCGTGGGTCGATGCCCGGGCATTGCGTATTTTTGGGGGCACCAGCGAAGTCATGCTGGAGATCATCGGCCGCAGCTTCAACTAAGGAACTGCGCCGCTTATACCCGCGCCGCCAGCCATGCGCGCATCAGGGCGCGCGCTTCGGGCGTGTTGTCGATGACCCAGGGGTCCAACGCAAAGGCGACCACCCGTTTGGCGCCATAGCCGCTGGCCACATCCCACTGCGCCTTCACCCGGCCGAAGTCGGCCGAACGCGCTTTGAAGGTAGACCCGTCGGTACTGCCCGAGGGCAATTCCTCGAACAATTCAAGGATCAGATCAAACGAGGCCCGGCGTGCCAGCAGCATGTCATGCAACGGCTCCAACGCCTGGTAGTTGGCCAGCCCGGCCACGCCCACGCCGTCCTGAATCATCGGATGGATGCGCACCTGGTCAAGAATGCCGCGCCACAACGTCATCAGCGAGCCCTCGCCGGGCAGGCGGCTGTGATACGTGGAGATGCAGGGCACGCCGCGACTGGTGGCCTGCGCGGTGCGCGAGAACGCATCCAGCCATGGGATCAACTGCGCCTGCCGTTCGGCCGACGCCCAGTTGTACTGCTCCAGCTCGTAAGGCAGGTACCAGCCGCGAAACGCGCGGCGCTTGGGCCATGGCGCGGACTCCATATAGGCTACGCCGCGCGTGCGTGTCTGATCGAGATAGCCCGCGAATGCCGCCTTGTCTTTGCTGGCCAGCACATCCCACCAACGTTGGTCGTAGGGCAGGCCCACATGCACACCCAGCCCCTGGCGTTCGGCTTCATCGAAGATGTGGCGCAGGACGGTCTCGGGAACCATCCAGTCATCGGGGCGCCCGCCTTCCAGCCCGACCCATTGCAAGAAGATCTCGCGGCATCCCAGTCGCCGGTAGGCGGACAGCCGCAAGCGCCAGTCTTCTGGACTTAAGTCCAGATGGCTGCGCCACAGTTGCAGGAAGGTGGCGTTCAGCGACAGCGGTGGCGCGCAGGCGGCCAACGGCGCCAGAGCGCCAAGCGCCAGCGCCTGAAGCAGGCGCCGGCGAAAAGGGGAAGTCAGCGGCCGACGTATCAGGAGAAAATCCTGTGCCGCCTTTAGCCGCGGTTGCCGAACAGGCCGGACAATGACGCCAGCAGATCGGCCGGGTTGACTTGCTGCCCAGGCTGCACAGCGCCGTCCGGCGTGGCTTTGTCCACCAGTTGCGGCAGCAGCGACGACAGCGAACCCAAGACGGAATCGGTGTCCTGACCGGTCTTGGCAGCCAAATCATTGACGACGCCGGGGTCAAGCACGGAACCCAGCTGGTCGGCGCTGACGGGCAGGTTCTGCCCGGTGCCTACCCATGACGCGACGATCTCGCTCAAGCCGCCCTTCTGGAAGCTGGCGATCAGGCCGCTCAGGCCGCCCGGGTACTTATTCAATTGCTCGATCAGCGCGGGCAGCATCGACGCCGAGCCCCCTTGCTGACCGCCACCAGCCATCGAGGCCAAGGTATCCAATAGACTCATCGCAGTGCTCCTGAAAAGTCGGAAAACCAGTATAGGCCCGCGTCCGGCGCAACAGGTGTCATCACCGTTACCAGACCCCCGATCTTTGCAAAACTTGTAAATCCGAGCGGTTCAACCAGCACGCTGGGCAGCCGATGCTTTCAATGCCTTCAGCGCCTTCTGCCCCGCGCGCCCGTCGGCGGGCAGGCCAAGTTCGCGCTGTGCCGCCTGCAAGGCTTGACGAGTACGGGCGCCGATCATTCCATCGGGTTCACCGATGTCATAGCCTTTGGCAATCAGCAGACGCTGCAATTCGCGTCGCTCCGCCCGCGACAAGCCCGGATCGTCCGTCGGCCAAGCCTGCACCAACGGCCCCCCGCCGCGCAGGCGGTCGGACAAATGGGCGATGGCCAGCGCGTAGCTTTCCGCGGCGTTGTACGAATACAGAGCATCGAAGTTCCGCGTCACCAGAAAGGCCGGGCCATTGCGGCCCGCAGGCAGCAGCAGGCCTGCCGGCGTATCGCCTGCGGGCAAGGCCTGCCCATCGACGCGCGTGACTCCCTGTTTGGCCCACGACGACATCGGACGCTTGTTCTTGCGGCCCGCGCCCGCAGTGTCCACGCCGGCGGGAAGCTTCACCTCGTAGCCCCACGCCAGCGACGGATTCCAGCCGGCGCGCTTCAGGAAATTCGCGGTGGACGCCAGCGCATCAGGCACGCTATCGACCAGATCGCGACGGCCGTCGCCATCAAAGTCCACGGCCAGCCGCAGATACGTGGACGGCATGAACTGGGTCTGCCCGAACGCACCGGCCCAGGACCCGACCAGCCGATCGGGCGCAATGTGCTCGTCCTGAATGATCTTCAAGGTGGCGAAGAACTCACCCCGGAAATAGGCCTGCCGACGGCCGAAGCAGGACAGCGTGGACAAGGAGGTCAGCAGCGGCCGGCCGCCCAGCGTGCGGCCAAAATTGCTTTCCACGCCCCATACGGCGGCGATGGTGGCCGGATCCACGCCATAACGCGCGGCAGCCCGGTCCAGGTCGGCACGCCAGCGCGCCATGCCGGCCTGCCCGTCCGCCACCCGTTCGTCATCGACCAGCCCGGCCATGTAGTCCCAGATCGGCGTCTTGAATTCAGGCTGGGCATCCAACAGGTCGATGACGGCCATGTCGGGCACGAGCCCCGCCGTGTGCGTATCGAAGGTGGCGCCCGATACGCCCGCCTTGAGCGCGGGGCCGCGCAACTGCGACAGGCACGCAGCAAAGGGCTCGGCGGCTTGCACCGTCTGGGCAGCGCCCGTCAGCAAGGTCATGGCGGTGCCGGTGAGCACGGTGGCCAGTAGAAACTTCATGCTTGGATGTCCTTGGGAAATAATGGCGCGGATACAGGGCACTGCAAGACCCCTTGCATCAACCGGCTTGCAACGCGGCAAGCTCGGCGTCGTCGAAACCCGCGGCGCGACGCGCCTCCAGGTTGAAAGGGCCGCGCAGCCGGGGCGCGTCGTACTGCTGCGCGAGCTCGGCATAGCAGGCAACCGGTGCCTTGCCTGCCTGCGCGCACAGTTGCTTGAACCAGTGGTTGCCGATGGCGACATGGCCGATCTCGTCCCGCAGGATGATGTCGACGATGGCTGCGCTGTCCGCGTCCCCCGCGCCGGCAAGCTTGTTGCGAATCATGGGCGAGGCATCCAGGCCGCGCGCCTCCAGCGTACGCGGCACCAGCGCCAGGCGGGCCAGCAGATCGTCCCGTGTTCGTTCCGCCATGTCCCACAGTCCGTTATGCGCCGGGAAGTCACCGTAGGCAAAGCCCAGCGTGGCCAGCCGCTGGCGCAGCAGGTCGAAGTGATAGGCCTCTTCGCGGGCGACGCGCAGCCAATCCCGGTAAAAGGCGTCGGGCATGTCGGCAAAGCGCCAGAGAATGTCCAACGCCAGGTTGACGGCGTTGAATTCGATGTGGGCCAGCGCATGCAGGAGCGCCGCGCGCCCCTCTTGTGTGGCCATTGAACGATGCTTGACCTGCGCGGGCGCCACCAGTTCGGGCCGGGCCGGGCGTCCCGGCAAGCCGGCGGGCGCCGCGAATTCCCGCTGCCGGTCCAGCAGCGCGGAATCCGAGATGGCGCGCACCGCCTCCATTTTTTCTGGCCATTCCAACGCGGCCAGCGCCGCCAGCGCCTGCCCGCGCAGGCAGTCCGGACGCGGCCCTTGCGGCGTGGCAAGGATCGTATTGCGGTCCATGATGTGTGCAAACCTCAAGCGGCGCAGCGCCGCTGAAAACCTGAAAAAACCAACGGTTTCAATACCGTGCATGGACGAAGACTTTATCATTCACGGATGGATTCCCTGCGCCTGACCATTGAAACCGACCTGTCCCGCATCGACGCCCAAGCCTGGGACGCCCTGGCCGGGGACCAGCCCTTTTTGCGGCACGCTTTTCTATGCGCCCTGCACGAGACGGGCTGTGCGGCGCCGGGCACGGGTTGGGCCCCGCATTACCTGGCGCTATGGCGCGACGGCGGGCTGGCCGCGGCCACGCCCCTCTACCTGAAATCCCATTCGCGCGGCGAGTATGTATTCGACTACGCCTGGGCCGACGCCTTTCAGCGCCACGGCATGCGTTATTACCCGAAGCTGTTGTCGGCCATTCCCTTCACGCCGGTGACGGGGCCGCGCCTGCTGGCGTCCAACGACGAAGACCGCGCCACCCTGGTGCGCGGCTTGGTCGCCTTCGCCGAGGAAATCAAGGTGTCGTCGCTGCATCTGTTGTTCCCGTCAGATGCCGACCTGCAAGCGTTGCGCGATGCCGGCTTCATGATCCGGGAAAGCGTGCAATTCCATTGGACCAATGCCGGTTTTGCGGATTTCGACGCTTTCCTGGCGCTGATGAGCCACGACAAGCGCAAGAAGATTCGCCAAGACAGAAAGAAGGTCGCTGCCGCCGGCCTGTCGTTCCGGTGGTTGCGCGGCGCCCAGATCAGCGAGGCCGATCTGGACTTCTTCTACGACTGCTATTGCCGCACCTATTTCAGCCATGGCAATCCGCCATATCTGAACCGTGACTTCTTCCAGCGGGCGCATCGCGAGCAAGCCGATGCCTTTGTCCTGATCCTGGCCGAACGCGATGGCGTGCCGGTGGCCGCAGCCCTGAACCTGGCGGGCGGCGACGCCTTGTATGGCCGCTACTGGGGGGCGACGGAATATGTGCCCGGGCTGCATTTCGAGACCTGCTACATGCAGTCGATCGCGTATTGCATTGCCCACGGCATCGCCCGTTTCGAGGGCGGCGCGCAGGGTGAGCACAAGATGGCGCGCGGGCTGCTGCCCACCCCGACGTGGTCGGCGCATTGGGTGGCGCACCCGGGTTTCGCCGAGGCGATCCAGAACTTCCTGGACGAAGAGACGTCGGCGGTGACGGACTATCTGGGAGAACTTGAGGGCCACACGCCGTTCAAGGACCGCGTCTAGCCCACCACCCGCTACAGGAAGCGGTCAAGCATCTTGCGGCTGTGCTTGTCCAGCGACAGGATGTCGCGCACCAGATAGAAGATGCCATGGCTGTCGGCGATCAGCAGCGTCTGCGGGCTGAGCCGGCGGATGTCTTCTTCGCCACGCAGCACGAAGGACGTCGGGCCGCGATCCGTTTCCACCTTCCAGGTGCTGGGCGTGGCGAACGTGGACACGCTGGCCAGCCTGCGGATCTCGGGCATGAATTCCCGGCCAGCCAGTTCTTCCTCGATCAGCGCGCGAGGGCCGTCCGGCACATCGGACAAGTGTTCAATCCACAATAGCTCGTGCCCATCACTGGTCACCAGCGACAGGCCTCGGCCCGCCTCGCTGATCGGGAAGGCGCGCACGGGGATGACCCCTTCGTGCGTTTCACCATCGGCGGATTCATATTCCAGGCGCCCGAAGGCATTGCGGCGCAGCTGAAAGGTCGGCAACGTCATGACGATAATCCCGTTTCCACGTCAGGCCACTGCGGCCATGTCTTCGCTGCCCGACGACTGCGCGTCGGCTTCCGCCTGGCGCGCTTGCGCCTGGTAGAGGCGATAGTAGGCGCCCTCTCGGGCCATCAATTCTTCGTGCGGGCCCTGCTCCACGATCTGGCCACGGTCCAGCACGACCAGACGGTCGGCCTTGCGCAACGTGCTCAGACGGTGGGCAATGGCGATGGTCGTGCGTCCGCGCACCAGATTGTCCAGCGCCTTCTGGATTTCCTTTTCCGTCGTGGTGTCCACCGACGACGTGGCTTCATCCAGGATCAGAATGCGCGGATCGATCAACAACGCGCGGGCAATCGAAATGCGCTGGCGTTCACCGCCCGACAATGCCTGGCCGCGTTCACCCACCAACGAGTCATAACCGTGCGGCAAGCGCAGGATGAATTCGTGGGCATGCGCGGCACGGGCAGCCGCCACGATCTCGTCGCGCGTCGCATCCGGTTTGCCGTAAGCGATGTTCTCGGCGATGGTGCCAAAGAACAGGAAAGGCTCTTGCAACACCAGCCCGATGTTGCGGCGGTAGTCCGCCACGCGCACCGAACGGATGTCGGCGCCGTCCACCAGCACCGCGCCTTCGGACACATCATAGAAGCGGCAGATCAGGTTGATCAGCGTGCTCTTGCCCGAACCGCTGTGGCCCACCAGGCCAATCATTTCACCCGGAGCGATGGTCAGGTCCAACCCACGGATGACCTGGCGGTTGCCATAGCGAAAACCCACGTCGCGCAATTCAATGCGGCCGTTGATCTGGGGCAGCTTGGCGGGATTCTGCGGTTCCGGCACGCTGGACACGTGGTCCAGGATGTCAAAGATGCGCTTGGCGCCGGCTGCCGCCTTTTGCGTGACCGAGACAATGCGGCTCATCGAATCCAGCCGCAGGTAGAAGCGGCCGATATACGCCAGGAATGCGGCCAGCACGCCTACCGTGATCTGCTTTTGCGAGACTTGCCAGATACCGAAGATCCACACGACCAGCAGGCCCACTTCCGTCAGCAAGGTGACGGTGGGCGAAAACAGCGACCAGGTCGTGTTCACGCGGTCGTTGACTTCCAGGTTGCGGTTGTTGGCTTCGCGGAAACGCGCGACTTCGCGCTTTTCCTGGGCAAACGCCTTGACCACGCGGATGCCCGGGATGGTGTCGGCCAGCACGTTGGTGATCTCGGACCAGATGCGGTCGACTTTTTCAAAGCCATGACGCAAGCGGTCACGCACCGCGTGGATCATCCAGATGATGAACGGCAGCGGCACCAACGTGACCAATGCCAGCCACGGATTGATCGTCACCAGGATCACCGCCGTCATGACGATCATCAGGATGTCGGTGGCGAAGTCCAGCAAATGCAGCGACAGGAACACGCAAATGCGGTCGGTTTCGCTACCGATGCGCGAGATCAGGTCGCCCGTGCGCTTGCCACCGAAATACTCCAGCGACAGCTGCTGCAAATGCTCATAAGTGGTGGTGCGCAGGTCGGCGCCAATGCGCTCGCTGACCCAGGCCAGGATGTAGGTCCGGGCCCAGCCCAGCCCCCAGGCCAGGAAAGCGGACCCCAACAGGCCACTCAGGTACAGGCGGACCTTGCCGTAGTCGATCGGTGCGCCATTCTGGAACGGAATCAGCACGTCATCCATCAGCGGCATGGTCAGATACGGCGGCACCAGCGTGGCGGCGGTGCCCAGCAGCGTCAGGATGAACCCGGCCAGCAACGGGCCTCGGTATGGGCGCGCGAAACGCCACAGGCGCAACAGCGCCCACGTGGAGGACGGCGCCGCCTGTTCCTGGTTGCAGGTCGGGCATTCTTCATCGCCTGCGGGAATAACGCCATTACAGATAGTGCAGGTGCGTTCCACCGGCGCTTCCGGCTGATGACCGGACAGCCGGATCGCCTGCTGCGCCTCGAATTGAGCCAGCAGCCGCAACGCGGCGGGATTCCGAGCCAGCGTGAACCGCCAGATCGCCAGGCGCGCGGAATCGTCGTGTAGTTCCAGCACGGCGGCGCCGGCGTGGTCGGTCAGATTCAGTGTTAATTGGGGGCCATAGCTCCACGTTTCCCAACCGGTATCGGAGGAATTGCGGGCCAGCAGGCGGCGATCAGTCGCCGCAATCAATCCAGGCTGGAACTTCAGCCGCTGATCCAGGTCTATTTCAACCCAGGCCAGCAGGCTTTCGCCCTCCGCCAGTTCAGCGCGGATTTGATCCTGCCAGCGGGCAGGAAAGGCATCGGCACGGCCGGAAAGCAGGTGTGGTTTTTTCATTGGAACGCATACCGGGCCAGGACTCTGCCCTACTAGGCGGCAACCGGTTCACCACCCACGGCGGCAAACGTGTCCCTTCCTTACAACACAACGAGTTCACGCCTTGAAGGCGTCGTATAGTAGCAGCCGATTTTTCTAATTAGGAATATCTGGGATCCCCCACTCGTTGGCATTATTCTTAAGGCGCATCCCCCATAAATTCGTCAATGAATTCGCGGTCTTACATAGGGGAGTCCGCGCGTGCCAACCTGCTTCTCAAGTAAATTAAAACATGAAAAAGAAAGACATTGAATTTCTCGATGTCGTGGCTTTGCGCGGCCCGAACATTTGGACGTATCGCCCGGTCCTTGAAGCGTGGGTGGATATTGGTGAATTGGAGGATTATCCGTCCAACACCATTCCTGGGTTTTACGAGCGCCTGTCTGAATGGCTGCCAAGCCTGATCGAGCACCGTTGCAGCCCCGGCGTGCGCGGCGGCTTTCTGGCCCGCCTGAAGGAAGGGACCTGGCCCGGCCACATTCTTGAACATGTCACCCTGGAATTGCAGAATCTGGCCGGTTTGCGCGGCGGCTTCGGCAAGGCCCGGGAAACCTCCACTCGCGGCGTCTATAAGGTCGTCGTGCGCGCGTGGCAGGAGCAAGTCACCCGCACGGCCTTGAATGAAGCCCGCGACCTGGTGATGGCGGCTATCGAAGACCGCCCGTTCGACGTCCCGGCCTCGATCTCCAAGCTGCGCAGCCTGGTGGACAGGCATTGCCTGGGCCCCAGCACGGCCTGCATCGTGGATGCCGCCGACGACCGTGACATCCCTTATATCCGCCTGTTCGAGGGCAACCTTGTGCAATTTGGCTACGGTTCGGCCCAGCGCCGGATCTGGACTGCCGAAACCGACCGCACCAGCGCCATCGCCGAAGGGATCTCGCGCGACAAGGATCTGACCAAGGAATTGTTGTCGACCTGCGGCGTGCCAGTGCCGGAAGGCCGCCTGGTGCGTAGCGAGGACGACGCCTGGGAAGCCGCTGAAGACATCGGCCTGCCCGTCGTGGTCAAGCCTTATGACGGCAACCACGGCCGGGGCGTGTTCACCAACCTGACCACCCGCGACGAAGTCGTTTCCGCCTACCGCGTAGCCGTGGACGAAGGCAGCGGAGTGATCGTCGAGCGCTTCGTGCTGGGCAATGAACACCGCCTGCTGGTGGTGGGCAACCGCATGGTGGCCGCCGCCGCTGGCGAACCGGCCTGGGTGACGGGCGACGGCACGTCCACCGTGACCGAACTGATCGACAGCCAGATCAACACCGACCCGCGCCGCGGCCGCACGGAAAACCACCCGTTGAACCCGGTTCGGCTGGATTCCGCCGCCCGGCTGGAAATCGCCCGCCAGGGCTTGTCGGAAGACAGCGTGCCGCCTGAGGGCCAGCGCGTTTTGGTGCAACGCAGCGGAAACGTCGCTTTCGACGTGACCGACCGCGTGCACCCCAGCATTGCCGCCACCGTGACCCTGGCCGCCCGTGTGGTGGGCCTGGACATCGCGGGTGTCGACCTGGTGGCCGAAGACATCACCCGCCCGCTGGCAGAACAGCGCGGCGCCATCGTGGAAGTCAACGCCGGCCCCGGGCTGCTGATGCACCTGAAGCCGGCCGACGGCACGCCGCGCCCAGTGGGCCGCGCCATCGTCGACCACCTGTTCCCCGACGGGGACGCCGGCCGCATCCCCATCGTGGGCGTCACCGGCACCAACGGCAAGACCGTCGTCGCGCGCTTGGTCGCCCGCCTGCTGCACCTGTCGGGCAAGCGTACCGGCCTGGCGTGCAGTGAAGGGCTCTACCTGGACCGCCGCCTGGTGCAAAAGGGCGACCGCGCCGACTTCGCGTCCGGCACGCGCCTGCTGATGAACCGCAATGTGGACGCCGCCGTCATTGAAAATGACAGCAGTGTCATCCTGGGCCAGGGGCTGGCCTATGACCGCTGCCAGGTGGGCGTGGTCACCAACATCGACGACGCCGACCATCTGGGCGACTTCGACATCAACGAAACCGAACGCATGTTCAATGTGTTCCGCACGCAGATCGACGTAGTCCTGCCCACCGGCGCCGCGGTGCTCAATGCGCGCGATCCGCGCGTGGTGGAAATGGCCGAGCTTTGCGACGGCGCCGTGATCTTCTTCGGCATCGATCCCGCCCTGCCCGCCATCGCTGCGCACCTGCAACAGGATGGCCGCGCGGTGTTCGTGCGCGACGGCAACATCATCCTGGCGCAAGGCGCCCACGAAGAACGCCTGGCCGCCGTGGCCGCGATTCCGTTGACGCATGGGGGCCGCGTGGCCTTCCAGACTGAAAACGTGCTGGCTGCCGTGGGTTCCGCCTGGGCACTGAACATCCCTGTCGAGCTCATTCGCGCCGGCATCGAAACCTTCGATATCGACCAGGCCGATGCGCCGTGGCAATTCACGCTGTTCGAGCGCAACGGCGGCACCGTCGTGGTGGACGACGTGCACAACGCCTCGGCACTGCGCCCATTGATCGCCGCCATCGACCAGTTCCCATCGACAACGCGCGCCGCGGTCTATTCCGCCGGCGCCGACCGCCGCGACGAGGACCTGATCGAGCAAGGCCGCCTGCTGGGTGACGCTTTCGACCGCGTCGTGCTCTATGACGACAAGACGGTCAACAGCAAGCGTCCCGAAGGCCAGGCGCGTGCCCTGTTGCGCCAGGGCCTGGCGCAAGGCAGCCGCGTGAAAGACGTCCAGGATGAGCCCGACCACGGCAAGGCCATCGAGAGCGTGCTCAACGGCATTGCGGATGGCGACTTCGCCCTGCTGCAATCCGACGAAGCGTTCTCCGGCCCCACCATCGATCTGGTCCGCCGCTGGATTCAACAATACTGACAGGAATACCTGCCATGGAAGTTTCCCGTATCCGAGCCCTGCGCGGCCCCAACCTATGGTCGAAGAACACCGCGATCGAGGCCATCGTGTCCTGCGCCGACGCCGAGTGCTCCATCGACAACCTGCCCGAGTTTGAAGCCCGCCTGCGCGCGCGGCTGCCGCAAACCGGCCTGATGCGCCCTGAAGGCCATCAAGGCGCGGTGTCGATCGCCCACGTCTTGCAGATCGTCGCCTTGACGATGCAGGCGCATGCCGGCTGCCCCGTCACGTTTGGCCGCACCTCGTCCACCATTGAGCCTGGCGTGTTCCAGGTGGTGGTCGAATACAGCGAAGAAGAAGTGGGCATTCTGGCGATGGAACTGGCGCAGGCGCTGGTGCGCGCGGCGCTGGATGACACCCCGTTCGACTTCGCCAACGCGCTCAAGCGCCTGCGCGAACTGGACGAAGACGTGCGTCTGGGACCCAGCACGGGCTCCATCGTGAACGCCGCCATCGCCCGCAACATCCCCTACCGCCGCCTGACGCAAGGCAGCATGGTGCAATTCGGCTGGGGCAGCAAGCAACGCCGCATCCAGGCCGCTGAAACCGACCTGACCAGCGCCATCTCGGAATCGATCGCGCAGGACAAGGACCTGACCAAGATGCTGCTGGACGCCGCCGGCGTGCCCGTGCCCATGGGCCGTTCGGTGACCTCGGCCGAAGCGGCTTGGGAAGCGGCTGAGGAACTGGGTGGCCCCGTGGTCGTCAAGCCGCGCGACGGCAGCCAGGGGCGCGGCGTGGCCGTGAACATCGAAACGCGCGAACGGGTGATCCAGGCCTTTGAAGTGGCCGAAGAGATCAGTTCGGAAGTCATCGTCGAACGCTATATCCCCGGCCACGATTTCCGTCTGCTGGTCGTGGGTGGCGCACTGGTGGCGGCATCGCGCCGCGATCCGCCCCAGGTCACGGGCGACGGGCAGCACACCATCCGCGAACTGGTGGACCAGGTCAACGCCGACCCCTTGCGCGGCGATGGCCACGCCACCTCGCTGACCAAGATCCGCTTTGACGACATCGCGTTGGCAACGCTGGCAAAGCAGGGCTTCGATGCCGATTCCGTGCCGCCCCCGGGCACCCTGATCTTCCTGCGCAACAACGCCAACCTCAGCACCGGCGGCTCGGCCACCGACGTGACTGACGAAGTGCATCCCGAAATGGCGGCGCGCGCCGTGTCCGCGGCCCGCATGATCGGCCTGGACATCTGCGGCGTGGACGTGGTGGCCGAAAGCGTGCATTACCCGTTGGAAGAACAGCACGGCGGCGTGGTGGAAGTGAACGCCGCGCCCGGCCTGCGCATGCACCTGAACCCGTCGTTCGGCAAGGGCCGCGCGGTGGGCGACGCCATCATCGCCAACATGTACGCGGACGGCGACGACGGCCGCATTCCGGTCGTGGCCGTTGCCGGCACCAATGGCAAGACGACGACCGTGCGCCTGACCGCCCATCTGCTGGGCGTGGCCGGCAACCGCGTTGGCATGACGAATTCCGACGGCGTTTACGTCGACAACCTGCGCATTGATACCGGTGATTGCAGCGGCCCGCGCAGTGCCCGCAGCGTGCTCATGCATCCCGATGTGGACGCCGCGGTATTTGAAACCGCACGTGGCGGCATCCTGCGCGAAGGCCTGGCGTTTGATCGCTGCAACGTGGCCATCGTCACCAACATCGGCATGGGCGACCACCTGGGTCTGGGCTACATCAGCACCGTGGAAGACCTGGCCGTGGTCAAGCGCGTGATCGTGCAGCACGTGCATCCCTCGGGCACCGCCGTGCTGAACGCCGCCGACCCCATCGTGGCGGAAATGGCGGCCAGTTGCCCAGGCTCGATCACCTACTTCGCGGAAGACCGCAACCACCCGGTGCTGGCCACGCATCGCGCGCAAGGTTTGCGTTCGGTGTACCGCGATGGCGACGCCATCGTCGCGGCCCAGGGCGCGGAAGAAACCCGCTTCCCGCTGGCCGACATCCCGCTCACCCGCAATGGCGCGATCACGTTCCAAGTCGAAAACGCCATGGCGTCGATCGCTGCCGCCTGGGCGCTGAACCTGGACTGGGATCTTATCCGTCGCGGCCTGGCCACCTTCGTGAACGACGCCCAGACCGCGCCTGGCCGCTTCAATGTGTTCGACCATCGTGGCGCCACGGTGATCGCGGATTACGGCCACAATCCGGACGCGATCCTGGCGCTGGTGCGTGCGGTGGACGCCATGCCCGCCAAGCGCCGGTCGGTCGTCATCAGCGGGGCGGGTGACCGCCGCGATGAAGACATCCGCATGCAGACGGAAATCCTGGGCGCCGCTTTTGACGACGTGCTGCTGTATCAGGACCAATGCCAACGCGGCCGCGCCGACGGCGAAGTGCTGGCGCTGTTGCAGGAGGGCCTGGTCGGCGCCCCGCGCACCACGCACATCGAAGAGATCCACGGCGAGTTCCTGGCGATCGACACCGCCCTGGCACGCCTCTCACCCGGCGACCTGTGCTTGATCCTGGTCGATCAGGTGGAAGAGGCGCTGGGCCATATCGCCCGCCGCATCGCCGAAGGCTGACCCGTCCAAGGTTCTCCGCCTTGACGGTCATGCAAACGGGGCGCTCTGGCGCCCCGTTTGCATGTGCGGTGTTGGCTTGTCAGCCCCTTGCCCGCCACGTCACCCGCGGGCGGCTTCCACAGGCGCAGTCGCCTGATATCGGTCTGTCACGTGGGTGCATCCCACAGCGGCCATGGCGGCCAGCGTCAACAAGATCGCGCTACAAAGTCGTTGCGTCATGCGTGCCCTTCTCCCATTCCTGTTGGTGAACCGCGGCGGGTTCCGCCATGACTATACCGGGGCGCCTCGGCAGCGGCCAGCACGGCCCGGCCCTACCCGTGCCGCACCTCCCGTTACTAGCCCCAATCAAAAGGGGACAAAACATTGCGGAAATGTAACACCGCGATCTAGTACGCCTGACAGTCCCGCCCGTCGGAGATCGGTGCGAATACCCGACCTGGCACCGTTACATTTGCCCACAGCCAGGTTTGACAGGCCCGAACGCCGGCTCGTACGGTAGGGGCTAGCTGATCAGTGTCCAACTCAACCGCGATTGCAAGGCTTATCGGCCATAGGCCAGGCGTCGCAAGCAGACAGAGAGAGGTCACCATGAATAACGACATCATCGCCGGCAAGTGGAAGCAACTGACCGGAAAGGCGAAAGCAGCCTGGGGTGAACTCACCGACGACGAGTTGACCCGTAGTGAAGGCAACGCCGAACGCTTGGCTGGCTTGATCCAGGAGCGTTATGGCAAGACCAAGGAACAAGCGCAAAAGGAAGTCCGGGATTTCTTCGACCGCAATCCCTGAACCCCATCACCGCCTTGATCGGTCGAAACCACTGGAGAAGCTGACATGTTGCACTACGCCGTAGTTTTCTTCGTCATCGCGATCATCGCGGCGGTTCTCGGCTTCGGCGGCATTGCCGCTGGTGCCGCGGGTATCGCCAAGATCCTGTTCTTCGTCTTCCTGGTGCTGGCGCTCTTGTCCATCCTGAGCGGCGCCCTCCGGAAAAAATAGAACACGCAGATAGAAAGCGTACCCCCCTAGCGTTTGAATACTCGTTGCGTCATGCACGCAACGATCAACAGGAATAAGGAGCATGACTATGGAAATTCGTAAGCTGATCGCCGCCGCTGCACTGGGAACGGGCGCTGCCTTCACTTCCATGGCCTTTGCGGCCGATGATGGCAAGCCCAAGCAATCCGTGGGCGAATATGCATCCGATACGACCGTGACCACCAAGGTCAAGGCCGCCTTCGTGGCCGACAAGCAACTGAGCGCCCTGGAAATCGCGGTGGAAACCAATAATGGGGTTGCCACGCTGACGGGCTCGGTAGGCACCGCCGCCGAAGCCGATCACGCCGCCACCGTCGCCCGAGGCGTGGAAGGCGTCAAGCAGGTCATGAACAACATCAAGGTCGATCCCGCCAAGAACCGGAAGTAAGGTCGGAATCGTTTCCTACTGAAGCCTAGAGAAAAAAGCGGCGCCTGTGTCGGACACAGGCGCCGCTTTTACGTCGGGCGTTTGGAATCCGCCAGCGTTAAATGCTGACCGTGCCCCGGCCGATCTCCAACGCGCGGCCACCCACCTGGATCCGGCCATCGGTCAGCACGTCCAGCAACAGGCGGCAGGGCCTGCCCATCTGGTCGCCTTGTTCGACCAGGATACTGGCCGGCAAGGGGCGCTTCTGGTGAATCAGCCAGCCACCCAGATTGGCGCAGGCCGATCCCGTGCCCGCATCTTCATCCACGCCCCCGCCCGCCTTGGCGAAGAAATAGCGGGCCACCACGACCTGGCGCGTGCCCTGCACATTGCCTTCATCGAAAGCGAACACATAGAGCGTCTTGCGTCCCAGGCTGCTGGCCTGCCAGCGATTGAGCTTGGAACCGTCAGGCGCGGCGCGGCGCACTGCGTCAACACTGGCCAAGGGCACCAGCAATTGGTCCGCACCGGTGTCCACCCAAATCGGGTCGCCCAGCAAGTCACCGGATTCCAGCCCCACCAGGCCGGCGATCTCTGCACGGTCCAGCTCAGGCGGCGCCGTGCGCACGCCATCGGGACATGGCGCCGTGAAGGTCCAGGCGTCGCCGTTCGCCTCAACCGGCACGACGCCCGCCTTGAATTCCAGCGTCAGCGCGTCACCCGTCTTGCGCAGGTCGCGCACGACTTGGGACGTGCCAATGGTGGGATGGCCCGCGAACTTCATTTCGTAGCCTGGCGTGAAGATGCGAACGCGCGCATCCGCGCGATCGGATGGCAGGATGAAGGTGGTTTCGGACAGGTTGAACTGCGCGGCCAGATTCAACATCGTCGCGTCGTCCATGCCGCGCGCGTCTTCAAACACGCATAGCTGGTTGCCGCTAAAGGTGGAAGCCGCAAAAACGTTAAGCAGGCGGAACGAGTAGGAAGCCATGGAGATGCATCAGGAAGAAGGCGCCGGTCAGTCCGGCGGAGCCTTCCACTTTATCGCAGCGCCACGCTTCGAGCCATCAAGCAGTGCTTACCAGATCGCAAAGAAAAACACCCAGGCCAGACAGAACGGCGCCAGGCCGGCCGCCAACACAAGCCAGGCCGCAAGCTTGCGGAGCCCGCTGGCCAGACGCGGCTTCAACAACCGGGCGAACAGGCGCAAGGTCCACAACACAGCCAGCGTCAGCAGCGTGAAGCGCACGGGTCCCGCCCAGGCGGCTTGCACGCCTTCATGCTTGAGCAGGTTGACGGTGGTGGCGGACAGCCCCAGGAACACGCCAATGCCGGCGGCCGGAATCAGCCCCTGGGCCAGTTTGTGGACGCCAGGGCGGATCCAGCGCGTCGCCGGTGCATCCGGCTGAGCCGCGGCCGGGGCCAGACGGTCGGCGATCCACAACGACAGGAAGCTTGCGCCGCCCACGATGATCGTCGCACCGATGACGAACATCAGGATGCCGGCCCCATCCAGCCATGAAAAGCTGTCGTTCACATCCGGATAGTGGGTCAGGATGAACCAGGGCGCATTGTCCATCAGCGGCCACAGGATGTCGTGTTCGACCAGCCAGGTGGCGGCCCACTGCTTGGCGGTCACGAACCAGGGGCTGGCGCTCCAGAGGAAGGCGCCGATCGCGATGCCCATCAGTCCGAAGCACAGCAAAACGGTCTGCCAGGCGTCGCCGTCCGCGACGTGCACGATCTCTTCCTCGGGCGAACGCGGCGTCAATTCGATCGCGCCGCGGTAACCGCTGCATCGACCGCAAACGTGGCAATCGCCGGCACCCTTCATATGGCGAAGCGGCACCAGCGGCGCACAGTTGATGGCTTCAATCCGGATGACCGGATGCCGCCATTTCTCTTCGTCGACTTTAAAGTGCCACGGCGCCAGCTTGGCCAGCAGATTGAACACGCCGTTGACCGGGCACAGGTACTTGCACCACACCCGCTTGCTGCGGCCATAGCGCCAGCCGACGATCATCGCCGCCACGGTAGACCCGCCCAGCACGGCCAGCACGGCCAGCGGATACTGGTACACGCTGACAAGCTGGCCATAGACCGTCGTCAGCGCAAAGGCCACGAACGGCCAGCCGCCCCAGCGCATCCATTTGGGAATCGCGCGGCCCTGCCCCCGTTCGCTGGCCCATTCGGTCAGCATGCCTTCCGGACAGAGCCAGCCACACCAGGCGCGGCCCAGGATCGGCATGGAAATCAGCACGAACGGCCACCAGACGCCCCAGAAGGCAAACTGCGCCACGATCGTCAGGTTATTGAAGACCGATGCCGCGTTGCCGGGCAAAGGAAGGATCGCGGGCACGATCAAAAGGAACGCATATATCGCAACAATGCCCCACTGAAGCTTGCGCAACAGCGGGGCATGGTCACGGAGAAAATCGGCGATCCGGGAAGTCACCCTCCCGAGTACAGCTGCCATGTTCAAACCTTCATTGTTCAGTCCGGCATCACGTCGGAATCAGGATGCGCTCCGGGCGGCGGCTGGCGCGCGGACGGACTTGTTGCCCACCCAGCGCAGCAGCGCCCAGACCACGATCCAATAAGCCACCCACAACAAGACCGAGATCAGTGCCGGCAAGGCGCGGTAACCCGCGAAGTCGGCCAGGATCTTGCCCACGCCGGTGCTATCGCTCAAGAGCCACGAGCTGTCCCAGACCGGATCGATGATGGTCGGCAACACGTCCAGCGAAATCAGGTGATCCAGTCCGCCCACCAGGAGCGACCCGGCCAGCAAAAGCAACAGGATTTCGGTCACGCGGAAGAATCGGCGCCAGGTGATCAGCTTGCCGCCCAGCTGCAACAGCCAGAACGTCAGCAACGCCACGGCGAAACCCGCGACGCCAGCCAGGGCCAGCATCAACATGTTGCCGCCGCCTTCGCCCGCCGACACGGTGCCATACAGGAACACCACGGTTTCGCTGCCTTCGCGGGCCACGGCAATGGCCACCAGCACGAACAGGCCCCACCAATTGTCGTTGGCAATGGAACTGCGCGCGCCGCTTTCCAATTCACCCTTCAGCGTGCGGCCATGCTTCTTCATCCAGACGACCATCTGCACGACCAGCGCGCAAGCCGCCAGCGACATGATGGCCTGGAACCATTCCTGGCCTTCATCGCTGAGCCAGGACGACACGCCCAGCAGCACCAGCGCCAGCGCCACGGCCAAGGCCAAGCCCGCCGCAACGCCACCCCACAGGTAATTCAGCCCGCGCTTGCCTTCAGGCGTGGAGCGTAGCCAGGTGTACAAAATGCCCACCACCAGCATGGCTTCGACGCTTTCACGCCAGACGATAAAGAGAACCTGTTCCATGTATTGCTACCGCTTATTCCTTGGGCTTGACGACCAGGGTGCCTTTCACGCTCTGGTGAAAGTCATCAAAGAAGGGATACTCGCCGGGGCGCGAAATGGTGATCACCACGAAGGACTTCACCCCCGGGCCCAGCACTTTTTCCTTGCGCAGTGGAATGCTCTCGAATTCCACCGGCTCGTTGCTTTCGTTGATGAGTTCGATCTTGAAACGGCCGGCGGGCACTTCCAGGGTCGCGGGCTCGAACGTGCCGTCCGGCTTGAACCTCAGGGTGAACGTCGGCAATTCATCCGCCTGCGCAGGCGCCGTGCCGGCAACGCCGGCCAGGCCGATCAACAGGGCGGCAACAACGCGAAGCAACCGGCGCACGATCAATATCCGCCCTTCTTGCCGGTGCCGGCATAGACGAATTCATATTCCAGTTCAAAGGGCTCGAACCACGGACCCACGCCGGTTTCCTTATCGACGTGGCGGCCAAAGTGAGCCATCTTGTTTTCGGACGGCGGCAGAATCGTGTACTTCAGCTTGTACTTGCCCGGCCCTTCCAGCTTGACGTTGTCGCCATAGTGCGGCCCGTCATTGGCGACCATGGGCATGAAGCTGCCCTTCTGCACGTTCTGGCTGCCCACCTTCTGGATCTCGAAGTTCACGACCAGATAGGGCACCCACTCGCCTTCGGGGAAGCCCGTCTTGTTGCCGGCCGTGGCGTGGATATCGGCCTCAAGGTGCACGTCGGAATCCTTGGCGGGACGCATCATCCCGGGCGGGTCCATTTCGATCGGCTGCAAATAGACCGCGCCGATTTCCATGCCGCCCTTTTCAACCGGCTTGCCGATGGGGTATTCGGCCGCTTGCGCAGCGGACACGCTCAGAGCGACGATGGCCAGCGCCAAGGCTTTCTTGATCATGTACATAATCCTTGAGACACAAATGAATGGCGGTTCAAACAATCTAAACAAGAACCGTTTTCATTAATGTAACGAAAAAAACTGACATATCCCTGAACTCGACGAGCAGAAAAGAGCCAGATCATTGCGTTTGCTCAAGCGGCCGGCGGCCACAAAAAAGCCGGCGAGGCTGTTGCCCGACCGGCTGTCTGGATTGGCGAAGGCCTGGCCCCCGCCCGCCCGCGGCGACTACTTGCGGCCCGTGCCCGGCGGCGTGCTGCCGGGCGTGAACGGGAACGTCGAGAACATCGCGCGCGTCTGGTCCTGCATTTGATCCTGCATCTGCACGAACAGGTTTTTGCTCTGATCGATGTAGTTGTTCATCATGTTTTGCAGCATGGGCGTCTGCACATTCATGAACTGAGTCCAGGCTTCAGGCCCGAACTGGCTGCCGTACAGTCCCTTGGACTGCTCGGCCATGCGCGTCTGGATCTCCATGAAGGCCTGGATGTTCTTCTCCAGGTAAGAACCCATGATGCCCTGCATGGCATGGCCGTAGAAACGGATGATCTGCGACAACATGTTCGACGAGAACATGGGCATGCCGCCGCTTTCCTCTTCCAGGATGATCTGCAAGAGAATGCTGCGTGTCAGGTCTTCGCCGCTCTTGGCGTCGACCACCTGGAATTCTTCGTTGGCCAGGACCAGTTGCTTGACATCTGCCAGAGTGATGTAGGTGCTGGTCCGGGTGTCGTATAGGCGACGGTTGGGGTATTTTTTAATCAGGCGCAGGCTGGCGCCGGTTTGTGCTTGCGTCATGTGTGTCCCCGGATCGGGCGATCTCTAAGACTTCGAATAAGGTGGAGTGTAATGCCGGAAGGCCCTCTCCCCGAGGCCTCCCGGCGCCTGGAGCCGCCCGATGGCGGCCCGCTGATCATCATTAGCCCATGTGCAGGCCGCCGTTGAGCGAAAAGTCCGCACCGGTTGAAAAGCCGGATTCATCAGAAGCCAGCCACGAGGTCATGGACGCGATTTCCTCGGGCGTGCCCAAGCGGCGCACCGGAATCGTGGCCACGATTTTCTCCAGCACTTCGGGACGGATGGCGCGAACCATGTCCGTGCCGATATAGCCGGGGGAAATCGTATTGACCGTGACACCCTTGCTGGCGACTTCCTGCGCCAGCGCCATGGTGAAGCCGTGAATGCCTGCCTTCGCCGTGGAGTAGTTCGTCTGGCCGAATTGGCCCTTCTGCCCGTTCACCGAGCTGATGTTGACGATGCGGCCCCACTGGCGTTCGACCATGCCTTCGATGACCTGTTTGGTCACATTGAACAGGCTGTTCAAGTTGGTGTCGATGACCGCACGCCAATCGTCGGCGGTCATCTTGCGGAACAGACCGTCACGGGTGATGCCCGCGTTGTTGACCAGCACGTCGACGGGCCCCAGATCGGCCGTGACCCGTTCAAAGGCCGCCACCGTTGACTCCCAGTCCGACACGTTGCCCACCGAAGCGTAGAACGTGTAGCCCTGTGCCGCCTGCTCATCCAGCCACTGCTGGTAATTGCGGCTTGGGCCGCAACCTGCCACCACGCGAAAGCCATCCTTGGCCAAGCGCTGGCAAATAGAGGTGCCGATACCGCCCATCCCGCCTGTTACGTAAGCCAGTTTTCCGCTCATTGGACTTCCTCCTGTGTGCGACGGACGCCTCGTTGATTAACTTCTTATTGGCCTGGGCCAACCGCGCAAGGCGGTTCAGGCAGCCCGGACCTTTACATACCTGCCAGGCGCCGGCTCGATCGGCCGATACTTGGCATTGCCCAATTTCGTGCGTGCCTTGACCTGCTTGCCTGAATGGCCCGATAGCCATGCCGTCCAGTCGGGCCACCAACTGCCCGGATTTTCGGTGGACTGCGCGAACCACGCATTGGGGTCGCCTGGCATGTCATGGCCTGTCTGCCCCAGCTTGTCAGCCACCCAATAGCTGCGGCGCTTCTTGGCGGGCGGATTCACCACGCCCGCGATGTGTCCCGAAGCGCCCAGCACGAAGCGTTGCGGGCCACGCAGCAGTTGCGTGGAGGCGTAGGCGGATACCCAAGGCACGATGTGGTCTTCGCGCGAACCAAAAATATACGCCGGCATCGTCAGGCGCGTCAGGTCCAGCGGCATGCCGGCGGCTTGCGCGCGGCCCGGCACCTTCAAATTGTTCTCAAGATAGGTATTGCGGAAGTACCAGGAGAAGAATGGTCCTGGCAGATTGGTGCTGTCGCCATTCCAGAACAACAAGTCGAATGGGGGCGGCTTCTGACCCTTCAAGTAGTTGCCCACCACGTAGTTCCAGACCAATTCATTGGGCCGCAGGAACGAGAACGTCGTGGCCAGATCGCGTCCGGGCATCAGCCCGCCGCTACCCAGTTGATGGTCGCGCAGCAGCGCATGCGCTTCGTCCACGAAGACATCCAGGATGCCGGTGTCGTGGAAGTCCAGCAGCGAGGTCAGCAGCGTCAGCGACGCCACGGGCTGTTCGCCACGGGCCTCGGCCAACGCCAGCGCCGACGCCAGCATCGTGCCGCCCACGCAGAATCCCAGGGCGTTGACTTTCGGCTGCTTGGTGATGTCGCTGGCCACGCGCAACGCCTGCAAGACGGCATCGTCCAGGTAGTCCGACCAGGTGGCATGATCCACGCCATCGGTGTCGCTGGCCACTGGATTGCGCCAGGAAATCAGGAATACCGTATAGCCCTGCTCCACCGCATGACGCACGAAGGAATTCTCGGGTTGCAGGTCCAGGATGTAGAACTTGTTGATGTTCGGCGGCACGATCACCAAGGGCAATTCATGCACGGTGGCGGTCGACGGCGCGTACTGGATCAGTTGGAACAGCCGGTTCTCGAACACCACTTCACCGGGCGTCGTCGCCACGTTGCGGCCGATCTCGAACTGCGATTCGTCGGTCTGGGTGATGCGGCCTTTCTTGACGTCGCCCAGCAGGTTGGCCAGCCCTTCGTTCAGGGCGCGGCCAGCGCTTTCCACGATGGATTGCTGCGCATCGGGATTCAGCGCCAGGAAGTTCGACGGAGACAGCGCGTCGACCCACTGCATGATGGAAAAACGCAGGCGGGCCCGCATGGGCTCGCTGACCTGGGCCGCATCCACCATGCGCTGCATGGCGCGGGCCGACAGCAAATAGGTATGCGCCAGCAGCAGATGCGAACCATTGGCGGCCCACGCATCGCCAGCAAAGCGGCGGTCGGTCAGGGGAGCAAGCGCGCCGCGCCGGGCGTCGTCACAAAGGCGCTGCCATTCGCGAGAAAATTCGGCCTGGATGTCGGCCAGGATTTCCGGTGCCACGCTCACCGGTATGGGCCCTGCGGCGGAGAGATTGGCGTTCACTTCGACACCTTGTTATCGAGACTGCTCGATTGATGTTGCATTCCGGGCCCAGGACTGTCAATGCGGGTATTCAATGAGGCTATCAGGGCAGGCCTCAAGCCTGAACGCAAACCTTGCCTCAGATCAAGCCGGGCCGAGCCAGGCCAGCAACGCCATGCGTCCGGTTTCACCATCGCGGCGGTACGAAAAGAAGCGATCCGATTCAGACACGGTGCACATCCCGCTCAAGGACACCTCTTGTACCCCGGCGCGGCGCAGGCGGTAATCCGCCAATCCGGCGAGGTCCGCCAGCCATTTTCCCGAGAGCCCGGCACGCGGCGTGAAGTAGCGCTCCGTGGCGGGATCGTCCTGGATGAAAGCGTCAAGCACGTCTTGGCCCACTTCAAACGCCTGCGGGCCAATGCCGGGCCCCACCCAAGCACGCAGATGGGTAGCCGCGGGCGCCTTGGCGCGCATGGCCGCCAGCGTGTGCTCCAGCACGCCGCTGGACAGGCCGCGCCAGCCGGCATGCGCCGCACCCAATACGCGGCCATCGACGTCGGCGATGACGACCGGCAGGCAGTCCGCCACCATGATGGCCAGCACCCGGCCAGGCTGCGCCGTGACGCTGGCGTCCACGGCGGGCTCGTCCGGCAGGTCCGGCGCATCGGCATCCACCACTTCACTGCCGTGCACCTGGCGCAGCCACAGCGGCTCGGCCGGCACGGCAGCGCGCACGCGGCGCCGATTCTCGGTCACGGTGTCTGGATCATCGCCCGCGCGCCGCCCCAGGTTCAGGGTGTCATGCGGGGCCACGCCCACGCCGCCGGCGCGAGTCGTGCAGAAATAATTCACGCTGGCCCATCCCGGGCCGGTTACGACAGGCAGGCTGGCGATCACGCATTCCATGCAATGCTTTCCTGGACCAGGGTCATGTCGGCTGGCACGGCGGCCGCGAACTGGACCTCGCCGTTGCCGCCTGGATCATCAAAATGCAGGGCGCGGGCGTGCAGCATCTGGCGCTGCGCCCCCGCGATGTTCTTGCCGCCGTAGATCGTGTCGGCCAACAGCGGGTGCCCAAGGCTGGCCATGTGGACGCGGATCTGGTGGGTACGGCCGGTTTCCAGGCGGCACACCACTTCGGTGACGCGGCCGCCAGGATCGACCAGCCCGTGGCGGGCCGGTGAATAATTGGTGATGGCGGGCTTGGGCGCCACCGGACGCTCGACGCTCATGCGCACCGGCACGCGCGGATCCCGGCCAATGGAACGGTTGACCTTGCCGGCGCTGGCAATCCAGCCGTGCGCCAACGCCACGTATTCGCGGCCCATGCTGCGCGCCTGCAACTGGCGCACCAGATGCGTCTGGGCGCGCTCGTTGCGGGCCACCACCATCAATCCAGAAGTGTCTTTGTCCAGCCTGTGAACGATGCCGGCACGTGCAACGGACGCCAATTCCGGGTACCGGTGCAGCAGTCCATTGAGCAGCGTGCCGCTCCAGTTGCCGGCGCCGGGATGGGTGACCAACCCTGCGGGCTTGTTCACGACGATCCAGTCGGGGCTTTCATCCACGACGGCGAATTCAACAGGTTCGGGAGTGAAGGCGCGCGCATCGGGCGCCGGTTGGGCCCACACCAGCAACTCGTCGCCCGGGCCAACCGTCTGGCGAATCTTGCCGGGGGCGCCGTTGACGTGCACGTTGCCGGATTCAATCCAGCCTTGCAGGCGGCTGCGGGAATGGTCAGGCAACAACCCGGCAAGCACCTTGTCCAGCCGGTCAGCTTTTGTGCTGGAAGGCACGGTTACAAGTTGCGGTTCACCCCGGTTTTCGCCAGGATTTTCGTCGGAGTTTTCGTCAGGAAGGCCCAAGAGTTCATCGTCAGAAACGAGATCTGTGCCGGCGGCTGTATCAGACATGGAGACAAATCATATAATCAGCCTGCCATGCTAACACCAAGGATACGATTCTCGTGATTCACCACTCCGCAGCTCCCTCGAACCCCGCATCCCGAAGCGGGCCGGTTTTGCGCGTGGTTATCGCGCTATTTGCCGTCATCGTCATCGCCGGTTGCGGCTCGACCAATAGCAAATACGACAAGACCACCAACTGGAGCGCCGAACAGCTCTACGCCGACGCCAAAGCCGAAATGTCCTCCGGCGGCTGGAAGGAAGCACGCGAACGCCTGACTGCCATTGAAAGCCGCTATCCCTTCGGCGTGTACGCCCAGCAAGCGCTGCTTGAACTGGCCTACGTCAACTGGAAAGATGGCGAAAACGAACAAGCGCTGGCCGCCATCGACCGCTTCCAGCAGCTGTATCCCAACCATCCCGGCACCGACTACGCGCTCTACCTGAAAGGCCTGATCAACTTCACGCCGGCCAGCGCCTTCATGAGCAACCTGACCGGCCAGGACCCTGCCGAGCGCGATCCCAAGGGCCTGCGCGCGTCCTACGACGCATTCAACGAGCTGATCAAGCGCTACCCGGACAGCAAGTACACGGTAGACGCCGAAAAGCGCGTGGCATGGCTGGTCAACACCATCGCCATGAACGAAGTCCACGTTGCCCGTTATTACTACGAACGCGGCGCCTACGTGGCGGCGGCCAATCGTGCTCAAACGGTCATCACCGACTTTGAAGGCGCCCCCGCCACTGAAGAGGCGCTCTACCTGATGGTCGAGTCCTATGACAAGCTGGGCATGGCGGAACTGAAGAACGACGCGCAGCGCGTCTACGACAAGAACTTCCCCAACAGCGACTTCAAGACCAAAGGCCTGAAGGCCGACCGCAGCTGGTGGAACCCGTTTGATTGATGTCGCCGGCTGATTCGCCAGCCGGTTCTCTCTGCATGGGAAAAGCAAAGCCCCTCGATGTTCGAGGGGCTTTCTTTTTGCCAACCGGGGTTCAGGCGCGTCGTCGCTACGCGCCCGGGTCTTCTTGCTTGCGCCGGTAGAACGCCAGCACCTCTTCCAATTCGCGCGTCCGCGCAAAGGGCGGCAAACCGCGCCACAAGCGCTTGCCATAGGGTTTCTCGACCAGGCGCGCATCGCCCACCATCAGCACGCCCCAATCCGACTCGGTGCGGATCAGGCGGCCCGCCCCCTGCTTGAGCGAGATCGCGGCTTCGGGCAACTGGTATTCCGAAAACGGGTTGCCGCCCTGGGCCCGACAGGCCCGCAGGCGCGCTTCGATGACGGGGTCGTCAGGCGGCGCGAACGGCAGCTTATCAATGGCGACCAAGGTCAGCACATCACCGGGCAAATCGATGCCTTCCCAGAAGCTGGCGCTGCCCACCAGTATCGGGTGCGTGAGCTTGCAGAAGCGATCCAGCAAATCGCGGCGCGTACCTTCCCCCTGTTTCAGCAAGGGCCAATCATGCCCCGCGTCGTCAAAGGCGTCCGCCAACAAGGTCGCGACCTTATCGACCGCGCGCAATGTCGTGCATAGCACCAGCGTGCCGCCGGGGCTGGCCTCCAGCAGAGGCATCAAGGTTTCGACAAAGCGGTCCAGGAACTGCGGCGACTGCGGCTCGGGCATGCCGCGCGGCACGAAGAGCAACGCCTGCTCAGGATAATTGAAGGGCGATTCCCATTTGCCGGTGCGGGCGCGCTCCAGCCCCAGCTGGCTCGTGAAGTGGGTGAACTCGCCGTTCACCGACAGCGTGGCCGACGTCATGATCCAGGCCTGGCCCGGCTTGCGGTATTTGGAGAACGCCTGGGCCACCGACAGCGGCGCCGAATGCAGGCGCACATGGTGCTGACCATGCTCAACCCAACGCACCGCCGGGCCCGTCCATTGCTGCGCGGCCGCGGCGACGCCCTCCAGAATCGCGGTGGGCGTGGCGGGGCCATCGCCCGGCGCGGGGGCAGCCTCGACCGTGGGTTCCGGTGCCTGGTCGTCGCGGCCCCAGCCTTCGTCGGCAACGCCTGCATCGGCGCGGCCGGGCGTGGCCCAGCGTTTGAGCCGCACGGAAATTTCAGCGCCGCTGCGCGCTGCGGCCATCAGGTCGGGATGCTTTTCAGCGACCGCGCCCAAGGCGTTGGTGGCCAAGTCCACGGCCGCACGCAAGGCGGCAAACGCTTCGTCGAATTCCTCGGGGTTCGGAATGGCCTCGAAGGTGGCTTTGCGGCCCGGCATCCGGTCCAGCGGCGCACAGACCAACCGCAGCTCGCGCGCGGCCGTTTCAAGATGGCGGCTGACGTCGCTCCATTTGGCGGCTTCGCGCGCATACGCCAGGCCCGCGACTTCCAGCGCGCGGCCGAAATCCATCAGTTGGTGCGTGGACACGCTGCTGCCCAGGAAACGGGTGGCCGTGTCGGGCAGTTGGTGCGCTTCGTCGAAAATGACGGTATCGGCTTCGGGCAGCAGATCGGTCACGCCCTCTTCCCGCAGTACCAGGTCGGCCATGAACAGCGCGTGGTTGACGACCACGACATCGGCCTCCTGGGCCTGGCGGCGAGCCTTGACGACGAAACAGTCACGGATGCGCGGGCACTCCTGGCCCAGGCAGTTCTCGCGCGTGGACGTCACGCGCTGCCAGATGTCGGCGTCTTCCGGCACTTGCGCAAGATCACTGCGGTCGCCCGTCTTGGTGATGCCCGCGAACACCTGGATCTGGCGCAACTGCTGGATCTCGGTGCGTGATTTCAACGCGCGTTCGTCGCCCTGCAAACGTTCCAGGTGATAGTGGCAGACGTAGTTGCCCCGCCCCTTGAGCAAGGCGGCGGTCACGGGCGCGGCCAGCGCGGCGCGCACGCGCGGCAGGTCGCGCGCGAACAACTGGTCTTGCAGCGTGCGGGTGCCCGTGGAAATCAGCACCTTGCCGCCCTGGATGAAGGCGGGTACAAGATAGGCCCAGGTCTTGCCAATGCCGGTGCCTGCTTCGGCCACCAACGTGGCGCGGTCCTGGATGGCGTCGCCGATGGCCTGCGACAGTTCTACCTGCGAAGGGCGCGGCTTGTAGCCGGGCATGGCCGTAGCCAGCGGCCCGTCCTCGTCAAAGAATTCGGAAATATCCAGGTCCAGCATTACGGCAGCCTAGTGTCGGTCGGAGTCTACGGTGTTACCGGTACCGGTTACGGTTCGGGCGCCAGACACTGATGTGGGAAAGGACCAAATGATACCCGTTGCCAGCACTGCGTTCGGCAGCAGCAGGGACGGATCGGTCCACTCTGGCACGTTCTGTAACAGTGGCTTATGGCACAATCCGCCCCTTGTTTTTCCTTTTTGTCGTCGTATAGAGATGTCTGAAACTTCCGCTATCACGAACGTCGCCGCCGGCGTCGACAACGCCCGCATCGTCGCGCAGCTTGCCACCGAGCTTGGTGCGCGCCCCTCCCAGATCGCTTCGGCGGTGGAACTGCTGGATGACGGCGCCACCGTGCCCTTCATCTCGCGTTATCGCAAGGAAGCCACTGGCGGCCTGGACGATACCGTGCTGCGCAATCTGGAAGTCCGCCTGGGTTATCTGCGCGAACTCGAAGAGCGCCGCGGCTCCATCCTGGAATCGATTTCGCAGCAAGGCAAGCTCACGCCCGAACTGCACCAGGAAATCGCCACTGCCGACACCAAGCAGCGTCTGGAGGACTTGTACGCGCCGTACAAGCCCAAGCGCCGCACCCGTGCCCAGATCGCCCGCGAGGCAGGTCTGGAGCCGCTTGCGGACGCCATCCTGGCTGACCTGGCTTGCGATCCCGCCGCGCTGGCCGCGCAGTACCTGAACCCCGAGGCGTCCATCAACGACGCCAAGGCGGCGCTGGACGGCGCGCGTGACATCCTGGCCGAGCGCTACGCTGAAAACGCGGACCTGCTGGCCGACATGCGCGAGCACCTGTGGTCCACCGGCCTGATCTATTCCAAGATGATCGACGGCAAGGAAACCGAAGGCGCGAACTTCCGCGATTGGTTCGACTTCAACGAACCGCTGCGCACGCTGCCCTCGCACCGCATCCTGGCGTTGCTGCGCGGCCGCCAGCAAGGCGTGCTGGAACTGCGCCTGGGCCTGGAAGCCGAACTGGAAGCGCAACTGCCGCACCCGTGCGTGGCGCGCATCGCCAACTTCCTGAAGCTCGGCAACGGCCTGTTCGCGCTGGACGCCACGCCGCGCGCGCGCTGGCTGGGCGAAGTCTGCCGCTGGACCTGGCGCGTGAAATTGCTGACGGCGTTTGAAAGCGAGCTGGTCGGCCGCCTGCGCGAAAGCGGCGAAGCCGAAGCCATCCGCGTGTTTGCCGCCAACCTGAAGGACTTGCTGCTGGCGGCCCCCGCCGGCCCCAAGGCCGTGCTGGGCCTGGATCCGGGCATCCGGACGGGTTGCAAGATTGCCGTGATCGACCAGACCGGCAAGGTCGTCGACACCACCACCGTCTATCCGTTCGAGCCGCGCCGTGACCGCGAAGGCACGATCAACACGCTGGCCGCGCTGGTTGCGCGCCACAAGGTGGACTTGATCGCCATCGGCAACGGCACCGCTTCGCGCGAAAGCGAAAAGCTGGTGGGCGACATGATGGAACGCTTCCCCGATCTGAAAGTCACCCGCGTGGTGGTCTCGGAAGCCGGCGCGTCCGTGTATTCCGCATCGGAAACCGCGGCGCTGGAATTCCCCGACCTTGATGTGACCCTGCGTGGCGCCGTGTCCATTGCGCGCCGCCTGCAAGATCCGCTGGCCGAACTGGTCAAGATCGATCCCAAGGCGATCGGCGTGGGCCAGTACCAGCACGACGTCAACCAGCGCGAGCTGGCGCGGTCGCTGGACGCCGTGGTCGAGGATTGCGTGAACGCCGTTGGCGTGGACGTGAACACCGCATCGGCCGCGCTGCTGACGCGCGTGTCGGGCCTGAACTCGCTGCTGGCCAAGAACATCGTGGCCTGGCGCGACGAAAACGGCGCCTTCCCCACCCGCGAGATCCTGCGTAAAGTGCCGCGCTTCGGCGACAAGGCCTTTGAACAGGCCGCAGGCTTCTTGCGCATTCCCAACGGCGACAACCCGCTGGACGCCTCGTCGGTCCACCCGGAAGCGTACCCGGTGGTCGAGCGCATCGTGGCCAAGATCAAGGCCGAAGTAAAGCAGATCATTGGCCAGCGCGAGGCCCTGAAGGGCGTATCGCCGTCTGACTTCACCGACGAACGATTCGGTCTGCCGACCGTGCGCGACATCTTCGCCGAACTGGAAAAACCCGGCCGCGATCCGCGCCCCGAGTTCAAGACGGCGCAGTTCAAGGAAGGCGTGGAAACGCTGAACGACCTGTACCCCGGCATGGTGCTGGAAGGCGTCGTGACCAACGTGGCCAACTTCGGCGCGTTTGTCGACATCGGCGTCCACCAGGACGGCCTGGTTCACATTTCGGCCCTGGCCGAGAAGTTCGTGAAGGATCCCCGTGACGTGGTGCGCGTGGGCCAGACGGTCAGCGTGAAGGTGCTGGAGGTGGACGCCGCACGCAAGCGCGTCGCACTCACCATGCGCCTGAACGACACCGCCGCCCCTGCCCGCCGCAGCGGCGACGCGCCCAAGGGCGGTGACCGCCCCCGCCGCCCGCAAGGCGACGGCGGACGCGGAAACGCCGGCAGCGCCCCCGCAGGCAACAGCGCCATGGCGGATGCATTCGCCAAACTCAAGCGCTGATCCTTTTTCGGAACCGCACGGCTAAAAGCCCGGCGCACTACGCGCCGGGCTTTTACTTTGGGTTGAAGGTCTTTAGCCTAGGACTTTCCCGTAGATGGGCATTTTCCTTGCGCTCCCTCAATCATAAAGACACAAAAATAAGGGAAAATATCGAATTGTGTCCAAATAATAAAAGCCGGAGGCGTTGGGGAACTCGGCAGACACAAATTCCATGATCAGGCGAACAGCGGCGCGAACCGTCTATCAGGCACGAAGCACAACAACAAGCGCGCCCTATCCTGACAGTCCCCGGAGAGCCACCCGTCATGCGCAATACCATTACGCTTGCCGCCAATGAAGCGGCAACCATTACCGAGCAAGAAGCCGGCCACAGTGGCACTTACAACGAAGTCACGCTGGGCCAGTACGCGCATCTGATCGTCGATGGCGCAGACGTGACCTTCAAGCACATCACGCTGGAACGCCTGGGCACCCGCATCATTGAACTGCGCAATGGCGCGCAGTTGCATGTTGGCGCGCTGGGCTTCGCCAGCATGGGCGCCAGCATCATCTACCGCATCGGTGCGGGCTGCGCCCTGATTTTCGATGCCAGCCAATGGGATCCCGAAGTGGTCGCCAACACCACTTTCGATTTCGTCAGCCAAGGCAGCGGCACATTGAAGTACTTTCCGTTCATCAACCCGGAATGGTTGGATTGCCCGAACGTCACGGGCTATTCGGATGGCGACATGCTGGAGATCGCGGGCCAAGGCAGCGCGCAGCGCTTCCAGGTACGCGACGGACGCATCGTTGCCAGCGCCCGGTTGGCCTGAGGATCGGATAGCCCGGGTGTCCCGTAGCCCGGCCAAGGCCGAACACATCCAGCGCATCGGCGGCGCAGCGCGCCGCCGGTTTGCCCTTTATTCCTGAGACAGCGACGCCAAGGCGTCCCGAGCACGTGCCAGTCGCGCATCGGCATCGCCCTGCGCGCCCGACGGTGCCGTGGCCACCGCCACGCCGTCGATCATCGCCGCATAACCTTCCGCATTGGCCTGTAGCACCCCGTCTGCCGGCTCCGATTGCAGCCGGCGCATCAGGGCGCCTGCTTCCTTGGGGTCGGCAAAGCGTTGCGACAACAGCAGTTCTTCGCCATCGGCCGCCAGCAGGCGGAAACGGAAGCCGCCGTCTTCGTCACGGAAGCTGACGAAGCGCGCGCCCTTGCCTTTTTCCTTCTTGCCTTGCGTCTTGCCCGCCGCCGCACCGGCGTTCAGGTTGCGCAAGCCCACGGCCTCGCGCAGCGCTTGCATCTGCGGCACGGCTTGCTTGCGGGCACGGGCAGCGCCGGCTTGCAGGATGTCTTCGATGCGGCCCGGGTTGGAGATCAGGTCGACATACTTTTCGCGCATCGGCGCCAGCAGCGATTCCAGATGCTCGTAAAGCGCCTGCTTGGCGTCGCCCCAGCCCATTCCCTCTTCCAGCTGCTTGCGGAACACCGCCGATTCGGCCTGCGTCGCGAACGCGCGGTACAAGGTGTACAGGTGCGAGCTTTCGGCGTCCTTGGGTTCACCCGGCGCACGCGAATCGGTCACGATGCGCATCACCGACGCGCGCAGCGCGTTGGCGCCGCCCTCGAACAGCGGGATCGTGTTGTTGTAGCTCTTGGACATCTTGCGGCCATCCAGGCCGGGCAAGGTTGCCACGTCTTCCTCGATCGTCACTTCTGGCAGCGTGAAGTAGTCATGGCCGTACAAGTGGTTGAAACGCTGGGCAATATCGCGAGCCATTTCCAGATGCTGGATCTGGTCACGTCCCACCGGCACCTTGTTCGCGTTGAACATGAGGATGTCGGCCGCCATCAAGACCGGATACGAGAACAGTCCCATCGTGACGCCGTCGTCGGGATCCACGCCCTTGGCGACGTTCTGGTCCACCGACGCCTTGTAGGCGTGCGCGCGGTTCATCAGGCCCTTGGCCGTGACGCAGGTCAGCAGCCAGCTCAGTTCGGGGATTTCGGGAATGTCGGACTGGCGGTAGAACGTCACGCGGTCAGGGTCCAACCCCACTGCCAGCCAGGTGGCTGCGATTTCCAGGCGGGAACGCGCGACACGGGCCGGATCATCGCACTTGATCAGTGCGTGATAGTCCGCCAGAAAGAAGAATGCGTCCACGCCGGGCTGCGTACTGGCCTGGACCGCAGGACGGATTGCGCCCGCGTAGTTGCCAAGGTGGGGGGTTCCAGTCGTGGTAATGCCGGTAAGGACGCGGGTATTCATGGGGCGAAGAGGCGTTTGCGTGGGGAAACGAGCAGTGTAACGTGCCGGCGAGCGCGTCCGCCGGGCCGTCGCGCCGCCCTCAAGTGAAATCGCCGAACCACTGCCTGACGACAGCCGGACGACCGCCTGATTACAGAACGGCCAGCAGCGGCGCAGCCAACGCGCACAACCCGCCCGCGGTCAATGCGGCACGTGGACGGAATGTCAGGAACCAGATCAGCAACAGGCCTGCGATGCTGAGGATGCCGATCCATTCAACCGTGCCGTAACTCCATCCCCACACGGCCGCGGAGGCGCATAGCGAGAGCGCCAACGCGATCCAGCCGAATGCCCGCAACGGCACCCGGTGACGCCGAGGCAAGGCGCGGTCGAACAGGTCTTCGTAGTGACGATCCATGCCCAAACACAAAGCGGAAAACCCCGCATAGGCCAGGCAGAAGGCGGCAAGCGTCATGGGGTATCACCTCGCGCTTCATAAACAACGGGGCTCGCGGCGCTTCGCGCCTCGGGATCGGCAACTCGGGGGGAAACCATCTGGGCGGCAGGCTGTTCGGCGCGCGACTTGGCCGCGGCTTTCGCCGGAACCTTCGCCGGGGCCTTGCGAACCCGTGACGCCTTGCGCGCCATCCACGCGAACAGCAACGCGCTGGCCAGGCAAGTCAGGTCGAATCCGGCCATGACCCAATCGCCTTGGGGCAATGACACACCCAGGTGGCGCGACGTGGTGAACGCATTGACGACGGGCACCAAGGCCAGGGCCGCAGCGGCAACGGCCAACAGATCCTGCCATTTGCGGCGCTGGAACAAGAAGGCGTAGACCAGCGACAGCGCCCAGGCTGAGAAGAAAGCCCGTACTTCCCAGAGCTGACGACCAGGCATGTCCGCCGGCAACAGACGATTGACCAGGAAAAACGCCGCCACGCCGAAGACCACGCCCGCGATGGTGCCGGCGTTCAGGCCATCCACCAAGCGCAGCGAAAAGGCCTCGCGCGCATCCCCGGGCCGTGCCTTTTGACGGCGCTTGGCAATCCACAGCACCAGCCCCGTACCGACCATGCCGGTGCCCGCCAGGCTGACCAGGAAATAGAACCAGCGCAGCAGCGGTTCGGCGAACAGCCCCAAGTGCAGGCCCGTGATGACGCCAGCCGTCTTCACGGTGGCGCTCAGGTCATCCTCGCCTTCCTGGAAGGCACCCGTCACGCCATCGAAGCGCATATAGGGCGCCAGCCGGCCATAAGACACGCCATCGGCGGCATCGCGAACCAGAGTGATGGTGGCGCCCGCATCGCCCGGGTTGTTGACCGTGACGCGGCCGACCCGGCCATGCCAGTGCTGCTGGGCCTGTTCCACCAATGGGGCGATCTGGATCAGCGGCGCGGGTTGGTTCAGCGGTGGCGTGACCTTGAACGATTTGAAGACGTCATCCGTGTACTGGCGTGGGTTTTCGTACACGGCGTGAATGCCCGCGGGCATCAACATCACCATGAACAACACCAGGCCACTGAATGTGATCATCAAGTGGAATGGCAATCCCAGCACGGACAATACGTTGTGCCCATCCATCCAGGCGCGTTGCCCGCCTTTTTTGGGACGGAAGGTAAAGAAATCGGTGAATATCTTCTTGTGCGTGATGATGCCGCTGATGATCGCCAGCAGCATGAACATGCCCGCGATGCTTGCCAGCCATCGTCCCCACGGGAACGCGGTTTCCAATTCAAAGTGGAAGCGGTAGAAGAAATCGCCGCCGCGCGTCTCGCGGCCGCTGACGGCCTGTCCCGTGGAGGGATCCAGCTTCACCCGCACAAACCCGCGTTCACCCGGTTTGGGCTTGGGCACCTGGTACAGCATCTGGATCAGCGGCTCGCGGTTCGACGGTGGCGTGATGAACCAGCGTTTGGCGTCCGGCGCATGTTCGGTCAAATAACGCTGCGCCATCTGCACGGATTGCACGATGGGCGCGGGTTGCACCTGGATCTCGGGCTGCATCCAGCGCGTGATTTCAGGCCGGAAGAACGCCAACGAGCCCGTCAGGAACATCGCGAACAACACCCAGCCGAAAATCAGACCGGCCCAGGTGTGGAGCCAAGACATGGACTGGCGCAGGCCCTCTTCACCCTGCGCCTTGGCTTTCCCTGCCTTCATGCCACCCCCATTGCGCGCCCGGCCAGGAACAGGGCTCCTAGCACGGCCGACGGCAACAAGATGCCCACCCAGGCACGCCAGGCATTGCGCGTGGCAAACACCCAGATCACGCCACAGGCGTAGACCACAAACGACAGCATCTGCGCCGTGGTGACGGCATCCGCCCGCCCCATGGGCAGCCATACCGCCAGGCACGCCGCAGCCGCCGAAGCCAGGACATAGCCGCCCAGGATGGCCGCGGCCGCCCTGGAAAATACGGCCATTCGATAGCGCATCATGCCTGCGCCGGCTGCGGGAGCTTTCACTTGGACACGTTGAAGGTCAGGGTTGAGACATAGCGGATCTTGGCGTAGGACTTGCCGTCAGCCTCACCCGCCTTTTCCTCGACGTGCGCGGCTTCCAGCACATACTGGCCGGGCCACGGCGTCGTGATTTCGATGCGGCCATTTTCATCGCTATGGAAGCGCTTTTCCCACTTGGGCGGACCAAACACGGTGACTTCGGTCTTGGCCAGCGGCTTGCCTTGGAATTGCAGGACGAACGTATTGGCGCCCGCTGCGGTCGGCACAAGCTCCAGGTCCAGCTTGCCTTGCGTATCCGCACGGCCAGCCTTGGCGCCGTACTTCACCAGCGTGTCCTTGAACTGAATTGGCTGGGCCAGGCGCACATCGCCCTTGCCCACCGCGGCGAATTCCATGAAATCAGCGCCTTCGGCCGACGCTTTCAACGCCTTGCCATCTGCGCCCGTCACGACCGGCGAAATCAGGACCTTGCCCAACAGGCCGTCGCGCTTTTCACGCAGGTCGTCAGCCCACTCGCCAAAGTACGCCTTGGCCGGACCTTCGGCGCTGCGTTCCAGCCAAACAAAGTGCGCCTGCGCGGCGCCCGCGCTGCCCAGCAGGGCAATAGCGGCCAAAGTCCTAGCGAATTTCATGTTGGATTTTTCCTTTAGTCCGATAACCAAATCAGGCATGCCCCGCGGCTGATGCCTGTTTGGCAGGGTCTAAATTATAACCATTCTCACTACGGGTGGCATCAAGAAATTGGGGATGGATAGATCTCACTGATAGATCGCACTGGTTAACCCTTATTCTTTCTTTAAATATATTTACCGTATATTTGATTCACCGAATGATCTTCAACCAGGAGTCCCTCATGACCCATCCTCGCTGGACTGGCATCTTTCCCGCCATCACCACCAAGTTTCACGCCGATGAGCGGATCGATGCCGAAGGCACCGCAAAGCACATCGACTTTCAAATCCGCAACGGCGTCCATGGCATGGTCACCTGCGGCTCGCTAGGCGAGGCCAGCACCTTGACGCTGGAAGAAAAACTGGACGTCACCAAGATCGCGCTGGATGCCTCGGGCGGCCGCGTACCCGTGCTGGCCAACGTGTCTGAAACCAGCACCCGCGAAGCACTGCGCTTTATCGAAGGCGCCAACAAGCTGGGCGTAGCCGGATTCATGGTCATGCCCTCGCTGATCTACGTGGCGGATGCGCGCGAAGCCATGCTGAACGTGCGCACCATGGCTGAAGCCGCCCAACAGCCCATCATGGTCTACAACAATCCGCTGGCGTACCGCGTGGACCTGAAGCCGGAACACATGGCCGAACTGGCCGATTGCAAATGGATCGCCGCCGTCAAGGACAGCTCAGGCGACACGCGCCGAGTCACCGACCTGCGCAACGCCGTAGGCGACCGCTACCAGATCTTCCTGGGCGTGGACGACCTGGCGTACGAAGGATTGGCACTGGGTTGCGACGGCCTGCTTGCCGGCGTGGGCTGCGCCTTCCCGCGTGAAACCGTCGCGCTCTACAACCTGGTGAAAGCAGGCAAGCACGCGGAAGCACTGGCGCTTTATCAGTGGATGACGCCGCTGCTGCACCTGGACGTCTCCACGAAGCTGGTGCAAAACCTGAAGCTCATTGACGTGCTGGTCGGCGTGGGCACGGAACACGTGCGCCGCCCCCGCCTGCCCGTGATCGGCGAGGAACGCGCACTGATCGAACGGGTGGTGGCAGCGGCCCTGGCCACCCGTCCGGCGCAATACCAGTCCGTGCCCTGAAACGTTGCCAACTCGCCGATGCCATGTGGTGATAGCCCTTAGATAACTCCAAGTTATCTCGCTAACGCCACGCAGGCTTTCGGCGTGACGTCACGCTGCCAGGCAGCGCGACGTCACTCTTTTAATTGCCTAGACTAGGCCGTTCCGATGTTGGCCCTTACCCAAGAGTTACCCAAGAAAAAGGCGCATCCATGAAGCAGATCCGTGTCATCGATTCCCACACGGGTGGTGAACCCACCCGGCTGGTCATCTCGGGCTTCCCCGATCTGGGCACCGGCAGCATGGCTGAACGGCAGCAGCGGCTAGCCGCGACGCACGATGCCTGGCGTGCCGCCACCGTGCTGGAGCCCCGCGGCAGCGACGTCATGGTGGGCGCCTTGCTGTGCGCTCCTGCCGATCCGGCCAACGCCGCCGGCGTGATCTTCTTCAACAATGCAGGCTATCTGGGCATGTGCGGCCACGGCACCATGGGTCTGGTCGCGACGCTGGCCTATCTGAAGCGCATTGCGCCCGGCGAACATGGCATCGAAACCCCAGTCGGCACCGTGCGCGCCACCTTGCATGAAGACGGATCCGTCAGCGTGCACAACGTGCCCGCCTACCGCCTGCATCATGCCGTGCAGCTCAACGTGCCGGGGTACGGCGACGTTCAGGGCGACGTGGCCTGGGGCGGCAACTGGTTTTTCCTGGTTGGCGAACATGGCCAGCGCATCGCGCCCGACAACCTGGACGCCTTGACCGATTACACCTGGGCCATCCGCCAGGCACTGCAACACGCGAACATCACGGGCGCCGACGGCGCAGTGATCGACCATATCGAACTGTTCGCACCGGACCCTGACGCCGACAGCCGCAATTTCGTGCTGTGTCCCGGCAAGGCCTACGACCGCTCCCCCTGCGGCACCGGCACCAGTGCCAAGCTGGCCTGCCTGGCCGCCGACGGCAAACTCGCTCCCGGGCAGGTCTGGCGCCAAGCCAGCGTGATCGGAAGCCTGTTTGAAGCCAGCTATGCCCGGGACGGCGACCAGATCCTGCCCACCATCCGCGGGCATGCCCACGTCTGCGCCGACGCCACACTGCTGATCCAGCCGGATGATCCGTTCGGCTGGGGCATCAGGCTGTAACTCCCCACGGACGCGCTCCCATGCCACACCGTCATACGGACGTCCTGGTGATAGGCGGCGGCATCGTCGGCGCCGCTTGCGCCCACGAACTGGCGCTGGCTGGCCTATCGGTGCATGTGGTCGACGCCCGGTTGGCTGGCGCCACGCAAGCCGGCATGGGGCATCTGGTCGCCATGGACGACAACGCCGCCGAGCTAGCGCTTAGCAGTGCATCGCTGGATATCTGGCGCGACTGGGGGGCCCGCATGAACGCAACAGACCCAAGCTGCGCCTATACCGGCTGCGGCACGATGTGGATCGCCGCCAACGACGAGGAAATGGCCGAGGCCGAACGCAAGCGCATCCGTCTACAGGACTGCGGCGTGCCGGCCACGCTGCTCAATGCACGCCAGTTGGCCGATGCCGAACCCGTCTTGCGTCCCGGCCTGGCCGGGGCATTGCGCGTGCCCGGCGATGGCCTGATCTATGCCCCGGGCGCCGCGCGGTGGTTGCTGACGCACGCGCCTCCCGCGCTGTCGTTCGAGGCCGCCCAGGTTCAACGGATCGATGCGCAAGGCGCGATCCTGACCGATGGCTCCCGGCGCTACGCCAATGCCGTGGTATTGGCCGCCGGCATGCAAGCAACGCAGTTGTGTGCGGACTTGCCTCTGTATCCGAAAAAGGGCCACCTGGCGATCACGGATCGCTACCCCTTCGCTATCCGCCATCAATTGGTCGAACTCGGCTACATGGCCAGCACGCAGCAGCGCGAGGGAGCCGCCGTCGCGTTCAACGTTCAGCCCCGCCCCACTGGCCAACTGCTGATCGGCTCGTCTCGCCAGGTCGGCGAAGCCGGCACCGCCGTGGAGCCCGCCGTGCTGTCGCGCATGCTCAAGCGCGCCATCGACTACCTGCCGGGGCTCTCCAGCCACAACATTATTCGCACCTGGACCGGTGTGCGTGCCGCCACGCCAGACGGCCTGCCCCTCATTGGCCCACACCCGGCGCACGAAGCGCTTTGGCTGGCCGTGGGCCACGAAGGCCTGGGCGTCACCACGGCTCCCGCCACCGCCCGCTTGCTCACCGCCTTGATGACTGGCACAACACCGCCCCTGGATCCCGCGCCGCTTGCCGCAACCCGCCCCTTCCACAAGGCAGCGCCATGACGCCTACCCCGTCCACACGTCTGCACGTCCAACTGGACGGCCGCCCCATGAGCATCGCCACCGGCAGCAGCGTCGCCGCTGCGCTGGCGGCTCGAGCGCCGGGCAATTCGCGCATTTCGGTCACTGGAGAAAAACGCGCTGCCGTTTGCGGCATGGGTGTCTGCCATGAATGCCGCGTCCTGATCAACGGGCATCTGCGTCTGGCCTGCCAAACTCCTTGCGAGGAAGGCATGCGCATCGACACGGTTCTGGAACGCGCCGCGTCCTCTGCCCCTCCCGCGTCATTCAACGGCCATAACAGCACGTGTGACTTGCTCATCATTGGAGCGGGCCCTGCGGGCATGGCAGCGGCACTGGCCGCCGCGCCCAGCGGACGGGCGATCGTGCTGGTGGATGACAACCCCGCCACCGGCGGACAGATCTGGCGCGACGGCCCGGGTGCGAAGCTGCCCGTCCAGGCCCGGCGCCAGCGTGAACGACTGGCGCGTCACACCAACATCCGGCTGCTCTGCGGCACCCGCGTCGCCGGCATGGCCGGTTCGCCCAACCACCCCGCGTTGCTGCTGGAAGACGCGCACCACGGCTGGGTCCAACACTACCGTTCACTGATCCTGTGCACGGGCGCGCGCGAACTGCTGCTGCCGTTTCCCGGCTGGACGCTGCCCGGCGTGACCGGCGCGGGCGGCCTGCAAGCGCTGATCAAGGCCGGCGTGCCGGTACGAGGCCAACGCATCGTCATCGCAGGCTCAGGGCCGCTATTGCTGGCGGCCGCACGCAGCGCAAGCCAGGCAGGCGCGAAGGTGGTCCGTATCGCGGAACAAGCCGATTGGCGAGCGCTGCTGCGATTTTCCCGGGGCCTGACCCGTTGGCCCGGCAAAGCCTTGCAGGCCGCTACCCTCTTCAGCCCGCGATTCCGTACCGCCAGCCATGTGCTCGATGCCACCGGTGACGGCCGCTTGCAGCAGGTCAGGTTGCGCCGCGCAGAAGGAGAAGAGCGAATCGCCTGCCACCGACTGGCCTGCGGCTTCGGTCTGGTACCCAATACCCAACTGGGTCAGATGCTGGGCTGCGAATTGAATTCGCACAAGGGCCTGAAGGTAAACGAACTGCTTCAGACCAGCGCGCCGGGCATCTTCGCCGCCGGAGAATGCACCGGCGTGGGCGGCAGCGAACGGGCGCAGATCCAGGGCGCGATCGCGGGCCACGCGGCCGTCGGCGAACTGGCGCTTGCCACGCGCCTGCTACCCGGTCTGGCCCGATGGCAAGCGTTCGCCAACGCCTTGCACCGCCATTTCACGTTGGGTGCACCGCTGCTTACGCTCGCGCGCCCCGACACGCTGATCTGCCGTTGCGAAGACGTGCCGCAGGCCGCCCTGGCTGGCCACACCAGCTGGATCGACGCCAAGCTGCACACACGCTGCGGCATGGGCGCCTGCCAGGGCCGCGTATGCGGCGCCGCCGTGCAAGCCCTGTACGGCTGGCAGCCCGCGCCGCCAAAGCACCTGCTGACGCCCACGCGCATCGACACGCTTGCCGGCTTCGGCCCGCCCGACGCCCCGCACGACAACACGCTGCGCCCACGCGGCGGATCCCCCGAATAAGGAGCCACCATGACTGACACACTGGACGACTGCATCGTCTTCGCCGAACGCTTGGCCGAAGAAGCCCGTGAGCTGTACGCGCCGTACTTGAACACTGCGCCGCGCACCGACCTCAAGCCGGATCGCAGCCTTGTCACCGCGTTGGACCACGCCATCGAGGCGCATTTGCGGACGCGCATCGAAGACGCCTACCCCTACCACGGCATCTATGGCGAAGAAGGCGGGACCGTCCGGCTGGACGCGGAGTACGTCTGGGTGCTGGACCCGATCGACGGCACCGCGCCCTTCATCGCCGGTGTGCCAGTATTCGGCACGCTCATCGCGCTGCTGCGGCGTGGCACTCCCGTGCTGGGCGTGATGGACTTCCCTGCCACTCGCGACCGCTGGATCGGCGCGCAAGGCCGCGCCACCCAGCATCAAGGCCAGACTTGCCACACGCGCGCCTGCGGCCATCTGGGTGATGCCATGCTCAGCACCAGCAACCCCGATTTCTACGCTCCCGAAGAACTCCCCGCCTTCCAGGCACTACGCGAACGCACCCGCTGGCGCATTTACGGCGGCTGCTGCCTGGCTTATGGGCTGTTGGCCTCTGGCCGCACGGATGTCGCCATCGACGCCAAGCTGGCCCTGTACGACTACGCCCCTTTCATTCCCGTCATCCAGGGCGCGGGCGGCGTCATCACCGACTGGGACGGCCGCGCGTTAAGCCTGGACAACCCCAGCTCGCGCATTCTTGCCGCCGGCGATGCCGAACGGCACCGCGAAGCGCTGGATCTATTGCGCCACGCCATGGGCTGAACCCAGCCCTGGACCGCCGACGGCGGTCAATCCCCTCGCACCGACGTGTTTCCTCTTGGGCCAGGAGCCTCCTGCCATGGATATCCGCATTCAAAATCTTTGCATCTCGTATAGCAGCCAGCGCGTCATCGACGGGCTGAACCTGGACATTGCTCCGGGGTGTTTCTTCACCTTGCTGGGCCCTAGCGGTTGCGGCAAGACAACCCTGCTGCGCACAATCGCCGGCTTCATTCCGATCGAGTCTGGCCGCCTGCTGTTTGGCGGCAAAGACGTCACGCACGTGCCTGCGCACCAACGCAACATCGGCATGGTGTTCCAGGACTACGCGCTCTTTCCCAACCGCAGTGTCTTCGACAATGCGGCCTACGGCCTGCGCGCCCGGAAAGTCGCCCCGGCCCTGATCAAACAAAGAGTGGAGGCCGCGTTGGACCGCGTGGGCCTGGCCCAATACGGCAAGCGTCTGCCCGCCGAACTTTCCGGTGGCCAACGCCAACGTGTGGCGCTGGCCCGCGCCCTGGTCATCCAACCCCAGGTCTTGCTGATGGACGAGCCTCTGTCGAACCTGGATGCCAAACTGCGCATCCAAGTCAGACAGACCATCGCGGAATTGCAGCGTGAAGCGGGCATCACCACCGTCTTCGTCACCCATGACCAGGAAGAAGCGCTTGCGCTGTCCGATCAGATCGCGGTCATGGAAAAGGGGCGCGTCGCGCAGTTGGGAACGCCGCGCGAGATCTACGGAAACCCCGCCAGCGGATATGTCGCCGACTTCATTGGCTCGGCCAACCTGCTGCCGGTGGAATGCATCGCCCCCGCGGCCGGCGCGGTGCGGCTGGACGTGGACGGGCACGCCGTTGCCGCGCATGCGCCTGGGCCGCTGAACGGCCCCGCGATGCTGATCGCGCGGCCAGAAGACATCCGCCTGACCGCAGCATCGAGCGTCGGCATACCCGCGCGCATCGTTGCGGAACAGTACCTGGGCATCAAGATGCACTACCGTGTGCAATTGCCCGGCGGCCGCCTCATGAATGTGGACGTGCACGGCGGACAGGCCTCGCCGCTGGCCCGGGGCATGGCGGTCAGCCTGGTATTCGATCCGAGCAAAACGCTGGTGCTGACATCATGAAGCGGCTGATCCACTCGCTCCGGTCGCCCTGGACCTGGCTATCCCTGGCAGTTTTGGCGGTACTGGCCGTCTTCCTGGTCTGGCCCGTGCTGAACATCTTGTCGTCCAGCGTGCTGGCTCGCAACGACGACGGCCAATCGGGATGGCAACTGCTGATGGCGGACCCGCGTTACCTGCGCGCCATCGGCAACACGTTGATGCTGGGCGCAGGCGTGACCCTGCTGGCCACCTGCATCGGTGTGCCGCTGGCCTATCTGACTGCCCGCCACCGCTACCCCGGCAAGACGCTGGTATCGATCCTGCCCCTGATCACGCTCGTCATCCCCGAGGTGATCGGCGCGCAGACCTGGCTGATGATCCTGGGCAACAACGGCGTGCTGACGCGAGCCCTGCGCGACGGCCTGGGCCTTACCCCTCCGTCGTTCTATGGCTGGCCCGGACTGCTGACGGTCATGACCTTCACCTATTACGCCTATATCTACATCGGCACGCTGGCGGCGATTCGGGGTTTCGACGTGCAGCTGGAGGAAGCCGCACAAAGCCTGGGCACATCGCCCCCCCTGTCGCGGCTGAAGATCATGGTGCCCGTCGTCATGCCCGCCGTCCTGGCCAGCGCCCTGCTGGTGTTCACGATGGTGGTGGGAAACTTCGCCACCTCGATGATCCTGGGTCATCAAATCGAACTGCTGTCAGTGCTGACCTACCAGGCCTCGGTGTCCGAGACCGGCAGCGATCCGGTCATGCAGAGCACGCTGGCAACCACGTCGATCTCGCTGGTGATGCTGGTGCTGTTCGTCCAACGCTGGATCGTCTCGCGAGGACGCTATGAGATCACGCAGGGGCGCGGCGCACCCGTGACCTCGATGCGCGGCCCCCGCGCACTGATGATGGCGGGCGCCGCCATGACCGTCATGATGCTGTCCATGCTGCCGCTGGGCACCCTGGCCGTGGGCGCCTTCACGCGGGCGCATGGCCCGGTGATGCGCTGGGGGGAATGGACGGTCGCGAACCTTGAGCGCGTGCTGATCAGCGCGCCAGCGCCCGTCTTGAACTCCATCGTCTATGCAGGCATCGCCACGCTGATCGCCATCGCCTTCAGCACCCTTGCCAGCTACCTGATCGTCAAGAAGCGCAACCTGCTGACGCCCTGGCTGGACTACCTGAGCTCAATCCCGCTGGCGTTGTCCGGCACCGTCATCGGCATCGGCCTGCTGATGACCTTCGGCCACGGCGCATTCGACCTGTCGGGCACGGCTTCGCTGATCGTGCTGGCGTACATCGTCCGACGCCTGCCGTTTGGCGTGCGCAATGCCTCGTCCACGCTCTTCAACTTGCCTGACTCGATCGAGGAAGCCTCCGTCAGCCTTGGCGTGCCACCGCTGGCGTCCTTCCTGAAAGTCGTGCTGCCGTTGATGGTGCCGGCCATCGCTGCCGCAGCCGTGCTGACATGGACCACCACGGTGTCGGAGCTCAGTGCGTCGGTCATCGTGTATTCACCCGGGCACGAAACGCTACCCATCCAGATATTCCGGCTGATTGACAGCGGTCTCATGGCCCAAGCGTCCGCCTATGGGCTGGTGCTGATCACCGTGATCCTGGCGCCCGTGTTGCTGGCGACGCGGATATTCAAACTTCGGCTCTTCGCCTGAGCCAAGTGCATTCAACCCTAGCGCAAGAGGCATCCCATGATCCACACTCCTTCGTTCACCCGCCGCCAATGGCTCAAGCTGCTGGCCGCCAGCGGCGGCGCATGCGCGCTCCCTGCCCGCACCTGGGCCCAACGCGCCGAGCAGGTCGTGCTGTACACGACCCTGAACTCGCAATCGGTGGAAACCGCCAGCGACATCGCCCGCGACGTACTGCCCAACATCCGTCCCAGCGCCGTGGTGGGTGGCAGCAGCCAGTTGCTCAAACGGATCGAGGCTGAGGCCGCCCGACCCAAGAGCGACCTGTTCTGGACATCCAGCGCCAACGTCATGCATGGCTACCGGGCATTGTTTGAATCCTACCTGTCGCCCGAAGCCGCGGCGATTCCGGACGCGTTGCATGGCCCCGACAACCTCTGGACAGCCGCCAATGTCCATATCGTCGTGGGCATGGTCAATGCGCGTCAGTTGCCCGGCGCCGCGCCTGCCTCCTGGGCCGACCTGACCGACCGCCGCTTCAAGGGCAAGGTCATCATCGGCGACCCTGGCAATAGCTCCACCGCCTACTCCGCGTTGTGGGGCATCGAGCGCGTGCTGGGCGCCGATGGCCTGAAAGCGCTGGCCCGCAACGTCAGCATCTCCAGCTCGGCCTCGCATGTGGTGCGCAGCGTGGGGCAAGGCGAGTACGCGGTGGGCATCACCTTCGAGTCCACTGCCTACCCTTACGTGGCCGGTGGCCAGAAAGAGATCAGTATCCTCTACCCCCAGGACGGCACCTTCATCGTGGCCGACAACATGGCCCTGGTGAAGAACGCGCCGAACCTGAGCGCCGCCAAGCGCATGTATGACTTGCTGCTGTCACACCAGATGCAACTGGCGCTGCTGCAAAACGCATTCCGACGCCCCAGCCGGAACGATATCGACGTCAGCAAGTATCTGGACATGCCATCGCTTGCCGACATCAAGATCATCGCGGCGGACGAAGCCGAGGCGGCTGCCGACCGCGATGCCTTCCTGCGCCGCTGGCGTGCGCACGTCGCTGCCACGCGCGGAGCCTGACGCGAAGCCCCGGGGGCTGCCGCCCCCACAGAAAAGCGGCCCGAAGGCCGCTTTTCCTTTGCATTTACCAGCGATACCGCAAGCTGGCCTTGACCGAACGCTGATAGCCATACCAGCACCAGGCCTCACTGGTGCAAGACGCGATGTATTCCTTGTCAAACAGGTTCTGCACGTTCAGTGCCACCTGCATGCCCTTCAACGACGGCGACACCCGGCCCAGGTCGTAGTCCAGCATCAGGTCGAACAACGTGACGGAAGGCACCTTCATGGTGTTGGTGTCATTCACATATGACGAGCCGATATAGCGCACACCGCCGCCCACACCCATGCCCGCCAGCGGCCCCTCCTGCAACTGATAGCGCGCCCACGCCGACGCCTGTTGCGACGGCACGCCCGGCGGGGACTTACCCTTCAGGTCCAGGCCGGCCAGGCTGGGATTGGCCTTGGAGTATTCGTTGTTCATCAACGAATACGCTGCCACCAGCGTCAGCCCACGCATGGGTTCCGTCTTGGCTTCCAGTTCGATCCCCTGGGTGCGCAACTCGCCTGCCTGAATCGAGCACCGGCCGCCTGCCGTGCCGCAGATGTGAGTCGGATCGGGATCGGTGGTCGTCATGTTTTCGCGGCGGATGTCGAAGGCCGCGAACGACAGCATCGTGGCGCTGCCCGGAGGCTGGTACTTGATGCCGACTTCGTACTGGTTGCCTTCGATCGGCTTGAACGGCACATTTTGCCAGCCCGTACCCGACTGCGGCTCGAACGATTCGGAATAGCTGAAGTAAGGCGCCACGCCGTTGTCAAAGTTGTAGATCACGCCCAATCGGCCCGTGAACGCCTCCGCGCTCAGGGATGACGGCGCAACGCGGCCCGTCGCGATGGTGGTGGTCTCACCCACCGTGCGTGACCAATCGTAGCGCCCGCCCAACAGTACCGACAGCCGATCGATCTTGATCTGGTCCTGGAAATACAGGCCCGTCTGGTATTGCCTGGACGTCGCGTCGGTCGAGAAAGCCGGCGTCGGAATGTTCTGATGGTTGTCCGGGTTCAGCACGTACAGCGCAGGCGCCGTGCCAAAGCCCGACAAGGTGTCCGTCTTCACGTGTTGATAGTCAAAACCCAGCAGCACCGTATGGCCGAAGACCCCGGTGTTGAAGCGCGCCTGCATGTTGTTGTCGATGGTCAATGCGCCCACATCGACATCGGTGGCAATCGACGCGCGCTGCTGGTACAGATACGTCTTGTCCGTGTAGCCATAGTTGGGCGTCGACGCACCGTAGATGCTGCGGTACTTCGCTTCAGAGCGCGTCCAGCGCACGCTTTGCGTCGCCTTGAACGTATCGTTGAAGCGGTGATCCAGTACATAACCCAGCGAATAGCTCTTGCGATCGCTCTTTTCAAAGTTGGCGTCGCCATCGTAGTAATTCGCGGGCAGGCGAATGCCGTCGGGCGCTGATTGCAGCGTGCGCATCGACGACACGGTACCGTACGAACCCATGTCGGGATCGCGCTGGAAATTCGTCAGCACGGTCAGCGAGGTATCCCCATTGGGTTTCCACGTGAATGCCGGTGCGACGAAGTAGCGGCGTTCCTTGGTGTCCTTGACCTGGCCGTCCGACATATAGCCCGAGCCCACCAGGCGATAGAGGTACTTGCCCTCTTCGTCCATCGGGCCGCCGAAATCGAAGTTGGCGCGGCCGTAGTCATAGTTGCCCACCTGCACTTCCACTTCACGCAGCGTCTCTTCCAGCGGACGTTTGCTGACCTGGTTCACCACGCCGCCGGGGCCGCCCTGGCCATACATGACCGATGCCGGCCCCTTCAGCACATCCACGCGCTCCAGGCGATAGGCGTCCACTTGCGGCAAGGCGTCACGTCCGCCAAAGACGCGCAGGCCGTCCAGATAGGTAGATGCCGAGAAACCTCGCACGCTGAACTGGTCCAGGCGCGTGGCGGTGGCGCCGCGCGATTCAGTGGCCACGCCGGCCGTGTATCGCAGCACCTGGTTCAAGGTCTGCGCGCCCTGTTCGGTAATCTGTTCGCGCGTGATGACGGACACCGATTGCGGCGTCTCGATCAGCGGCGTATCCGTCTTGGTGGCGCTGACGCTGGCGCGGGCCACATAGCCCACCGTGGGCGCCAAGGCGCTGTCCGACATACCTGACACCGTTACCGGCGCCAGCACATGCGTATCGCCCGACGCCGCCGGCGCAGGCACCAGCGTCCAGGTATTGCCCGATTGCGCGCGTGCCTGCAAACCGCTGCCGGCCAGGATGCGGGCAAAGCCGGCCCCTACCGAGTACGCGCCATTCAGCCCTTCAGAGCGACGGCCACGCACCAAGGCAGGATCGAACGACAGGATCACACCGGCGCTGCGCGCGAACTGCGTCAGCGCATCGGCCAACTGGCCAGCGGGAATCTGGTAGCTACGCTGCGCGTTGGCGGCGGCGGGCACAGGTTGCGCCCAGGCAGCAGGCATGCCGGCGGCAAGCGCGCTCGCGCAGGTGGCCGCCAGCACGGCCATGCGGCCGGCGGTCAGCGTAGTGCGCAAACGCGCGTGAGATGAAGCAGACACAAAAACTCTCCCTATACGGTGGTCTATCTCTGCCTTTCCGTATGGGAATCGAAAACCTGCAACGCGCCAGGAAAAAAATTTCCAACGTGGTCGCTGTCAGACCTCGCGAGGGCCGACCTGTAGCCAATACTGCGTGTGCCGCGTGACGGAGATGGGCAACGCGGGTTCCAGCGCCCTGAGCGCGCGTTCGGCGTCATCCAACGGAAAGACACCGGACAGCCTCAGGTCGGCCACGGTCGGATCCACGCGGATCACGCCCACGCGCTGACGCGCCAGATACTGGGCGAAATAATCCAGGCGCCAATCCTTGGCCACCACCAGGCCGTCCACCCAGGCCAGGCGATCCGGGTCCGACGCATTGCGGCTGACGCCGCCACCATCGCCAAAGCCCAGCCGCTCGCCAGCTGACGCATGCGTCCATACCCCATCACGCAATAACGCGACGCTACCTTCGTAGACGTCCAGCCGTGAGCCTTCGCCGGTACGGCGCAAATCGAACCGGGCGCGCTCGGCGCGCAGCTCGCCGTATCCCGTATCCACGCGCAAGGCGTCGACGCCCGAACGCAATTCGGTATTCACCAGGACTTCACCGCGCAGCAAATCGATGCCGCGCGCCTTGCCGGTCAAGTGCAGACGCACCGCGCTGTCGCTGTTCAAGGTGATGAGCAAGCCGTCGGCCAGCGCCACGCTGCGCCGCTCTCCCACGCTTGTGCTCAGGTCCGCGGCCAACCGTTGCCACGGCGTATGCCAATAGCCCGCCCAGCCGGTAGCGGCAAGGCCCGTGAACGCCAGCAGCCCGCGCAGTGCGTCGCGGCGTCCGCGCGACGGCGGTGAGGCCAGCGCGGCATGCGCCAACGCGGCCGGCACCCGGCGTGCGTCGCGGCCAATCGCCTGCAAGCGGTCCCATGCCTGCTGGTGCGTCGTGTCCGCTTCCAGCCAGGCACGACAGGATTCCCGGTCGTGCGCGTCGGCCAAGCCGGATTGCAGCTTGGCCCACCAGGCGATGGCCTGGCGCACGACCGGGTCCGGCGGCATGCCGTGCACGGAGTTACTCATGAAACGCCGCATAGCACGCGGACATCGCGCGCACCATGTACTGTTGAACGGAACTCAGGGACACACCCAGGCGCTGGGCGATTTGGGGATAGGTCAGGCCATCCAGCTGCGACAGCAAGAAAGCCGAACGCGCCTTGGGCGGCAGGCCTTCCAGCAAACGGTCCAGCTGCATCAACGATTGCAACTGCTCAGCCTGTGTCTCGGGTGATGGCGCGTAGGCGTCTGGCACCGTCGCCAGATAGGCCAGATACGCATGCTCCAGCGCGGCATGACGGCGGTAGTCCACCACCAGCCCCTTGGCGATCGTGGTCAGCAAGGCGCGGGCCTCGTTCACACGTACTGCCTTGCGCCCCTGAATCACCCGCACGAAGACATCCTGCGCCAAGTCCTCGGCGTGATGTGCGCACCCTAGCTTGCGGCGCAGCCACCCGAACAGCCAGGGACGATGATCACGATACAGGCCATCGACAGGCGCGACGGCGACGTCTGCGCACGGGGCCGATGCAGGGAGATAAGGGGAAGACACGATTGAGACTGCGGTGCGGGACCAGAAGTCTCAAAATCTTAATTGATAATGACTTGCGTTACCAATCCTATATCCGTCCGACCCCATAACAGGGGCCGGATGCGGCATAACTACAACGTCACGGTCAGCCGGCGTTCCGATTCCAGGTATTCACGCGACTGCATTTCAAGAATGCGCGACACCGTGCGATGGAATTCATTGGCCAGCGCCCCTTCCGTATAGATCTCTTCCGGCTCGCATTCGGCCGACATGATGAGCTTCACACGGTGGTCATAGAACACGTCGATCAGCCACGTGAAGCGGCGTGCCTCGGACGCTTGGCGCGGACCCATCTTCGGCACGCCGGACAAGATCACGGCATGGAAGCGATTGGCCAGTTCCAGATAGTCGTTCTGCGAACGCGGGCCGCCACAAAGCGTGGCGAAGTCGAACCATACGACCGAACCCGCCAACGCCAGCGCGCGAATCTCGCGGTGTTCGATATGCAGCACGGGTTCCTGCGGCGGCGTATCGGCCAGGCTGTCGAAGGCCTTCTGCAATGCCTGCTGCGCGTGCTCGTCCAGCGGCGTGTGATAGCACTGCACCTGCTCCAGCGAACGGCGGCGGTAATCGATGCCGGCATCCACGTTCAGCACATCCATGCGCGCCTGGATCAGCGCAATCGCGGGCAGCACGCGGTCGCGGTGCAGGCCGTCGGTGTACAGCGTGGACGGTTCGTAGTTGGACGTCATCACGAACGATGTGCCGTACTCGAACAGCTTGAACAACAAGCGGTGCAGGATCATCGCGTCGGCCACATCCGACACGTGGAATTCATCAAAGCAGATCAGGCGATAGCGCTTGGCGACCCGCTTGGCCACTTCGTCCAAGGGATCCTGCATGCCCTTCACATCTTCCAGTTCGCGATGCACGCCACGCATGAATTCGTGAAAATGCAGGCGCGTCTTGCGCACAACGGGCACGGTCGCGTAGAAGGCATCCATCAGGAAGCTCTTGCCACGGCCCACTCCGCCCCACAGATACACGCCGCGCGGCACGTCGGGCCGGTTCAGCAATTTCTTCAGCGCGTTCGAGCGCATCGACTTGAACTTCACCCATTCGTCGTAGTAGCGCTGCAAGCGGTCGATGGCCAGCTTCTGGGCCGCATCGGGCTCGTAGCCGCGTTCGGCAAGGGCTTGTTCGTAGTATTCGCGGACGTTCATGTCGTGGCTGGAACTCAAAATAAAAAAAGGGCGGGTCCGTGAACCCGCCCCCTTGGCATCACAAACGCGATGCGTTGATTAGAAGTTCAACGCACGCTTGTCGACGGCCAGAGCGGCTTCCTTCACGGCTTCCGACAAGGTCGGGTGCGCGTGGCAGATGCGGGCGATGTCTTCGGCGGCGCCACGGAATTCCATGATGGTCACGGCTTCCGAGATCAGTTCCGAGGCCATCGGGCCCACGATGTGCACGCCCAGGACTTCGTCGGTCTTGGCATCGGCGATGACCTTGGCGAAGCCGGTCGTGTCGCCCAGTGCGCGGGCACGGCCGTTGGCCAGGAACGGGAAGCTACCAGCCTTGTACTCGCGGCCTTCGGCCTTGAGCTGCTGTTCGGTCTTGCCCACCCAGGCGATTTCCGGCGACGTGTAGATGACCCACGGCACGGTGTCGAAATTCACGTGGCCATGCTGGCCGGAGATGCGCTCGGCAACCGCCACGCCTTCTTCCTCGGCCTTGTGCGCCAGCATCGGGCCGCGCACGACGTCGCCCACTGCCCAGACGTTCGGCAGGTTGGTCTTGCAGTCGCCGTCGACGGCGACAAAGCCGCGTTCGTCCAACTTCAGGCCCACGGCATCGGCGTTCAAGCCGCCGGTGTAAGGCACGCGGCCGATCGAGACGATCAGCTTGTCCACCACCAGCTTCTGCTCGGCGCCCTTGGCATCGACGTAAGGCACGGTCACCGACTTGGCGGTGGCCTTGATCTCGCCGATCTTCACACCCATCTGGATGTTCAGGCCTTGCTTGGTGAATGCCTTCAAGGCTTCCTTGGCCACTTGTCCGTCAGCGGCAGCCAGGAATTCAGGCATTGCTTCCAGGATGGTGACTTCGGAACCCAGGCGGCGCCACACGCTGCCCATTTCCAGGCCGATCACGCCAGCGCCGATCACGCCCAGCGTCTTCGGCACCGCACCGATGTTCAGGGCGCCGTCGTTGGACAGCACAACCTTTTCGTCGAACGGCAGGCCGGGCAGTTCACGCGCCGACGAACCCGTCGCCACCACAACGTGCTTGGCAACCAGGTCTTCTTCGGTAGTGCCGGTGACCTTGATGGCCCAACCGCCTTCCACTTGGCCGCTGAACGCGCCCATGCCGTGGAAGAACGTGACCTTGTTCTTCTTGAACAGGTACAGGATGCCGTCGTTGTTCTGCTTGACCACCGTGTTCTTGCGGCCGATCAGCGTGTCGAGCTTCAGGCTGACGCCCTTGACTTCGATGCCATGCTCGGCGAAGTGGTGGTTGGCTTGTTCAAAATGCTCGGACGATTGCAACAGCGCCTTGGACGGGATGCAACCGACGTTGGTGCACGTGCCGCCGGGAGCCGGGCCGCCTTGGCCGTTCTGCCAAGCGTCGATGCAAGCGACCGACATGCCGAGTTGGGCTGCGCGGATGGCGGCGATGTAGCCGCCAGGACCTGCGCCGATCACGACGACGTCAAATTGTTTGGACATAGTGTTCTCGCGTGTGAGATGTGGGGTGGAACACGCCCCGCCCGACGCGGTGTTGCCGGAGGCCGGCTGAGAGCCGGCCGGGGCGCCGCAGGCCCGAAAGCCTGATGCGGCGCCGCGCGCGGAGCGTCGAGATTACAGGTCCAGCAACATGCGCTGCGGATCTTCCAGAGCGTCCTTCATGGCAACCAGGCCCAGGACGGCTTCGCGGCCGTCGATGATGCGGTGGTCGTAGGACAGCGCCAGGTAGTTCATCGGGCGGATGACGATCTGGCCGTTTTCAACCACGGCGCGATCCTTCGTGGCGTGCACGCCCAGGATGGCCGATTGCGGCGGGTTGATGATCGGGGTCGACAGCATCGAACCGAACACGCCACCGTTGGAGATCGAGAACGTACCGCCGGTCATTTCTTCAATGCCCAGCTTGCCGTCAGCAGCGCGGCGGCCGAAGTCAGCGATGGTCTTTTCGATTTCAGCGATGGTCAGCTGGTCGGCGTTGCGCAGGATCGGCACCACCAGGCCACGCGGGCTGCCGACAGCGATACCGATGTCGAAGTAGCCGTGATAGATGATGTCCTTGCCGTCGATCGATGCGTTGATCAGCGGGTACTTCTTCAGGGCGGCCACGGCGGCCTTGACGAAGAACGACATGAAGCCCAGCTTGATGCCGTGTTCCTTCTCGAACTTGTCCTTGTACTTGCTGCGCAGATCGATGACCGCTTGCATGTTCACTTCGTTGAACGTGGTCAGGATCGCGTTTTCTTGCTGCGATTGCAGCAGGCGCTCGGCGATGCGGGCGCGCAGGCGGCTCATCGGCACGCGCTGTTCCGGACGGCCGTCGAGCGACAGCGTGGTCGGGGCGGGAGCAGCCGGCGCTTTGGCGGGAGCAGCGGCGGCAGCGGGAGCACTGGCGGCCAGGGCGTCGCCCTTGGTCACGCGGCCATCACGGCCCGAGCCGGCCACGGAAGCGGCGTCAACGCCCTTCTCGGCCAGGATCTTGGCGGCAGCAGGCGAAGCCACGCCAGCAGCAGCGGACGAAGCCGGAGCAGCGGCGGCCGGTGCGGCAGCGGCTTGCTCAGCAGCCTTCGGGGTGGCAGCGGGTGCGGTCGCGGCGGCGGCGGCCTTGCCAGCGGTGTCGATGCGGGCCAGCACTTCGCCCGAAGTCACGGTGCTGCCATCGCCCTTGACGATTTCGGCCAGCACGCCCGAGGCGGGAGCCGGCACTTCCAGCACAACCTTGTCGGTTTCGACTTCGATCAGGATTTCGTCCGCTTCAACGGCTGCGCCCGGCTGCTTCTTCCAGGTCAGCAGGGTTGCTTCGGAAACGGATTCGGAAAGTTGGGGGACGACGACGTCGGTAATAGCCATTTTGTTTGTTCCGTAAAGTTTGTGTTCTGGTCACGCGGCGCGGCAAGGTTTGAAACGGGGTTCCAGAACGCTTGCCGCCCGCGGCGCGTGCATCAAGCCAGGGTTACTTCGTCAACATGACCTTGAACTTGGGCGAGAAAGCCGTTTCGATCAGGGCCTTCTGCTGCTCTTGGTGCTTGGCCAAGTAGCCCACTGCCGGCGATGCCGACGCGGCGCGACCCGCGTAGCCCAGCTTCTGGCCTTCGACCATGTTCTCGTACACGTGATGCTGCACGTAGAACCAGGCGCCTTGGTTCTGCGGTTCGTCTTGAACCCAGATCACTTCGGTTGCCTTCGGGTACTTGCGCAGTTCCGTTTCAAACGACTTGTGCGCAAACGGATACAGCTGCTCGACACGGACGATTGCGACATTGTCGGCGCCACGTTCGCGACGGGCGTTGACCAGGTCGTAATACACCTTGCCCGAGCAAGCCAGCACGCGCTTGACCTTGCTGGCGTCGATCGTGTCGTCCACTTCGCCGATCACCGGGCGGAAGCTGCCGCCAGCCAGATCGGTCAGCGGCGAACCGGCGTCCTTGTTGCGCAGCAGCGACTTCGGCGTGAACAACACCAGCGGCTTGCGGAACGGGCGGATCATCTGGCGGCGCAGAACGTGGAAGATCTGCGAGGCAGAGGTCGGCTGGACCACTTGCATGTTGTTGTCGGCGCACAGTTGCAGGAAGCGCTCGATACGGCCCGAGGAGTGCTCGGGGCCTTGGCCTTCGTAGCCGTGCGGCAGCATCAAGGTCAGGCCCGACTGGCGGCCCCACTTGGCTTCGCCGGAGCTGATGAACTGGTCGATCACGACCTGTGCACCGTTGACGAAGTCGCCGAATTGGCCTTCCCAGATGGTCAGGGTGTTCGGTTCAGCGCTGGAGTAGCCGTATTCAAAGGCCAGCACGGCCTCTTCGGACAGCACCGAGTCGATGACGGTGAACGGAGCCTGGCCTTCCGATACGTTTTGCAGCGGAATGAAGGTGCCGTCGTTCCAGCGTTCGCGGTTCTGGTCGTGCAGCACGGCGTGGCGGTGCGTGAACGTGCCACGGCCCGAGTCCTGGCCGGTGATGCGGATGGCGTAGCCCGAGGACACCAGGGTCGCGAAGGCAAGGTGTTCGCCCATGCCCCAGTCCAGGTTCAGTTCGCCCTTGGCCATGTTGCGGCGGTCGTTCAGCAGCTTGGCGACCAGCGGGTGCACCGTGAAGCCTTCCGGAACCGTGGTGATGCGTTCGCCGATGCGCTTGAGCTCGGCCAGCGGCACCGCGGTGTCGGCCTGGTCGGTCCACTTGGCGCCCAGGAACGGCGACCAGTCGATGGCGTACTTGCTCTTGTAGTCGGTCAGCACCGGTTCGATCGTGCGCTGGCCGTCTTCCATCAGTTGACGGTAGTCCTTGACCAGTTGATCGGCTTCGCCCTCAGCCAGCACGCCTTGCGTGGTCAGCTTGTCGGCATACAGCTTGCGCGTGCCGGGGTGATGGCCGATGCGCTTGTACATCAAGGGCTGCGTCAGCGACGGGGTGTCTTGTTCGTTGTGGCCCAGCTTGCGGAAGCAAACGATGTCCACGACGATGTCGTGACGGAATTGCAGACGGTAGTCCAGGGCCAGCTTGGTGACGAACACCACGGCTTCGGGATCGTCGCCGTTCACGTGGAACACCGGGGCTTCGATCATCTTGACCACGTCGGTGCAATACAGCGTCGAACGCGAGTCGCGCGGGTCGGACGTGGTGAAGCCGATCTGGTTGTTGATGACGATGTGCAGCGTGCCGCCCGTGCCGTAGCCGCGGGTTTGCGCCAAGTTCAGCGTTTCCATGACCACGCCCTGGCCGGCGAAAGCCGCGTCGCCGTGCACCAGCACCGGCAACACTTGCTTGCCTTCGGCGTCGCCGCGGCGTTCCTGGCGAGCGCGCACGCTGCCTTCGACCACGGGGTTGACGATTTCCAGGTGGGACGGGTTGAACGCCAACGACAAGTGAACCGGACCACCACGGGTGGACAGATCGCTGGAGAAGCCGTTGTGGTACTTCACGTCGCCGTCGGTCAGGCCTTCGGCGTGCTTGCCTTCAAACTCGGCGAACAGGTCGCCGGGCATCTTGCCCATGATGTTCACGAGCAGGTTCAGGCGGCCGCGGTGGGCCATGCCGACCACGATTTCCTGAACGCCGTTTTCACCGGCGTGGTTCACCACTTCGTCCATCGAGGCGATGAAGCTTTCGCCGCCTTCCAGCGAGAAACGCTTCTGGCCGACGTACTTGGTGTGCAGGAAGCGCTCAAGCCCTTCGGACTCGGTCAGCTGCTGCAGGATGTGGCGCTTTTCTTCGACCGAATAGGCGGGTGCGCCCAGGGTGGTTTCCAGGCGTTCCTGGATCCAGCGCTTGGCGGCGGGGTCGGAGATGTGCGTGAATTCAGCACCGATGCTGCGGCAATACGTATCGCGCAGCGCCTTCAGGATGTCGCGCAGCGTCATGGTGCTGGCGGTCGTGAAGTAGGTGTTGGTGGCCGAGTAGGTCTGGTCCAGATCGGCTTCGGTCAGGCCGTAGAAGGCGGGATCGAGTTCCGGAATCGGGGGACGTTCCTGGCGCTTGAGCGGATCCAGGTCGGCCCAGCGCGAACCCAGCGAACGGTAGGCGGCAATCAGGGATTGCACCGAAACCTGCTTGCTGGCGACGCTCAGATCGGGTTCGGCCGAACGTTGCACGAAGGCGTTGGCGCGGGCACGTTGAGCGAACGATTCGACGATGGGAGCGTGGGCCTGGTCGCGAGTGGATTCCTGGCCGTCGGTTGCGGGGCCGTGCTGCAATTGGTCGAAATATTCGCGCCAATTGTCAGGAACCGAACCGGGATTGTCGAGGTAGGCTTCGTAAAGCTCCTCAACATACGGGGCGTTACCCCCAAAGAGATAAGACGTGGATAGAGATTCTAATTCCGAAGACATATCGCTTCACCTTTACGAGTGCTTCACTCGACACGATGCAGGAAAACCTTCCGCGACACGGGCTTCCCGTTAGCGGATAGCAGGGGCAGAAGGCGCGTACAAGCCTTGAAAGCCGTATGAGGAAGAGTATAACCCTTTGAGTTTACGGACGTCTTCTTGCGTTTCTGTGACGCAAAAGCCGATTCGGAATGCCTGCATGCGGCATTGGAATGTCCGGCGAACCCCTGACATTTCGCCGTCTACACGCCATCAAGTTCCGCTAATCCAAAATGCCGCAGCGCGTCATTTTTTGACCATGAAAATGCGAGTGTTGTGCATTTGCCGCGTCACACCGGCAACGCGGTCGTGGACAGGATCTCTTTCAGCACAAAAAAAGTACGAATCTGGCGTACGCCGGGCAGCTTGATGATCTCGCCCGCATGCAGCTTGTTGAAGCGTTCCAGATCACGTATGCGCAGCATCAGGAAGTAGTCGAATTCGCCCGCCACCAGGTGGCATTCCAGGCAGCCGCTGATACCGCGCGCCGCTTCCTCGAAATCCGTGAAGGACTCGGGTGTGGATCGATCCAGCACCACCCCCACGATGACCAGCGTGGCCATGTCGACGTCCGTCGGCTCCACCAACGCCACGGTCTTCTTGATGACGCCTTCCTGCTTCAGCTTTTCCACTCTGCGCAGACAGGCGGCAGGGCTCAGATGCACGCGCGTGCTCAAGTCCAGGTTCGTGATCTGCGCGTCCTCCTGCAACACGCGCAGGATGTGGCGGTCAATGCGGTCCAGGTCAGACAGGGCAGCCATTTGATATGTCCCTGAAAATTTTATTTCGTTATTGGTTTTATATAAGAAATTTAAAATTCCAAAAAGCGATTTCAACTAATACCAAGGACAGAAAATATAAAAATAACGCAATTGACCGCAAATCCCGGTGATTCCTATGATTTTCCATCCGCGCCCACCCCGCCGCGGTCAGGACCTTATCCCTAGGAGCCCCCATGGATCTGCAACGATTTCCCCGCCATCGCCTGACGTTCGGCGACACCCCCATCGAAAAGCTTGACCGCCTGTCCGCGCATCTTGGCGGCAAAGTCGAGATCTACGCCAAGCGCGAAGACTGCAACAGCGGCCTGGCGTTCGGCGGGAACAAGCTGCGCAAGCTGGAATACCTGATCCCGCAGGCGCTTGAGCAAGGCTGCGACACCTTGGTGACGATCGGTGGCATCCAATCCAACCACACCCGCATGGTGGCGGCGGTGGCCGCCAAATTGGGGCTGGCCTGCGTGTTGGTGCAGGAAAACTGGGTGGACTATTCAGACGCGGTCTATGACCGGGTTGGCAACATCATGATGAGCCGCCTGATGGGCGCCGACGTGCGCCTGGTGGACCAGGGCTTCGACATCGGTTTCCGGCGCAGCTGGGAAGAAGCGCTGGAGGACGTGCGCAAGCGCGGCGGCAAGCCCTACGCGATTCCGGCGGGCGCATCCGACCATGAATTGGGCGGGTTGGGCTATGTGGGTTTCGCCGAGGAAGTGCGGCGGCAAGAGGCCGAACTGGGTTTCAAATTCGACTACATCGTCGTATGCGCCGTCACCGGCAGCACGCAGGCCGGCATGGTGGTGGGCTTTGCGGCCGACGGACGCGCTGACCGCGTCATCGGCATCGACGCATCGGCCACGCCGGACCAGACTCGCGCACAGATCCTGCGCATCGCGCGCCGCACGGCCGATCTGGTGGGGCTTGCGCAACCCATCGCCGACAGCGACGTGGTGCTGGACACGCGCTACGCTTATCCGGCCTACGGTTTGCCATCAGCCGAGACCAATGAAGCCATCCGCACCTGCGCACGCCTGGAAGGCATGATGACCGACCCTGTCTACGAAGGTAAATCCATGCAGGCAATGATGGACATCATCCAGCGCGGCGAAATCCCGGCAGGGTCAAAAGTCCTGTATGCGCACCTGGGAGGGGTGCCGGCGATCAACGCCTACAGCTTTCTGTACCGGAATGGCTAAGCACGGATTTGGCGCGGCCGGCTTCGGATCAATGGGGTGGCCGGCTGGCGACCTACGCTAAGCCGGCCCCGCCGCCCTACTTCGTCTTGGCGCCCTCCTGGAACCACGCGGCGATCAACGCGCGTTCATCGTCCGTCATGCCGGTGGAATTGGCCATCGGCATGATTCTCGACACCACCACCTGCTGATATACGGCTTGCGCGTGGGTGGAGATCTGCTCGATAGAATCCAGCCGCACGTTCTTCATCTGCACTTGCGCCCCATGGCACAGCAGGCAACGTTGATCAAGCACCTGACGCACCTGCGCGAACCCCACCGCGACGGGCGGGGCGGCCGCCACCGGCGCCGCCACCGGTGCGGGCTGCATCCAGAGGATGGTCAGGCCAAGCACTGCCACGCCCAACACCGCGTAGGGCAGCGGATGGCGCGCATTGCCCAGCTTGAAACGGTGGCGCACCACGAAGAATTGCCGGATCGCCGCGCCGCCCAGCATGATCAGCAACAGCACGATCCAGTTGTATTGATGGGTGTAGGTAAAGCTGTAGTGGTTGCTCATCATGGCGAACAACACAGGCAGCGTGAAGTAGGTGTTGTGGACACTGCGCTGCTTGCCGCGCTGGCCGTGCACCGGATCAACCGGCTGGCCCGCCCGCATCGCTGCCACGTTCTTGCGCTGCCCCGGGATGATCCAGAAGAACACGTTGCCGCTCATGGTGGTGGCCATCATGGCGCCCACCAGCAGGAACGCCGCACGCCCCGCGAACCAGTGGCAGGCCAGCCACGACGCCACCGCGATGAATACCGCCACCAGCACGCCAACGATGGTGTCGCCATGCTTGCCACGGCCGAACCAGCGACAGATACCGTCGTAGACCACCCAGAACACCACGAAGAACGCCAGTGCCACCGCCACGGCGGTGCCGGGCTGCCAGTCCATCTTGGAACGGTCGATCAGGTACGTGCTGGCATTCCACAAGTACGACACGGTAAACAGCGCAAATCCGGTCAACCAGGTGCTGTAGCTTTCCCAGAATGACCAATGCAAGTGTTCGGGCAGCTTCTTGGGCTGCACGGCGTACTTCTGCATGTTGTAGAAGCCCCCGCCATGCACGGCCCATTGCTCGCCGCCCACGCCCTTGGCGACCGACTCCGCGTCACGAGGCTTCTCCAGGCTGTTGTCCAGCATCACGAAGTAGAACGACGTGCCGATCCAGGCAATGCCGGTGATGACGTGGGCCCAGCGCAGCAGCAGATTGACCCAATCCAGGTAATAGCTTTCCATTCACGCTCCCGCAGTGGACGGGCCCGTTCATGGGCGCCGCCGCACTGCCTACCACCGCGGGCGCTGTAAGCAGAAGACAGATCGCGCACAAGGCCCGGCAGGCCCCGCACCGCTGCGATCAAGATCCGAAAAATTGTATGCAAATTATGTTTACGAAGCTATCACCAATACCCCGTATCGGCATCAGGAATACCCTGATGCCGCGATGCCGGGCGCCGCATCAGGAGCCTCGGTAGGTGGAGTAGCTCCAGGGGCTGACCAGCAACGGCACGTGGTAGTGCTGATTCGCATGCGCCACGCCGAAATCCAGGCTGACCCGGTTCAGGAAATTGGGCTCGGGCAAGGCCACGCCCCGTGCCTTGAAATAGCCCGCCACGTCGAACACCAGCCGGTAGGTGCCGACTTCAAGGTCTTGGTCGGTGAATAGCGGTTTGGCGCTGCGGCCATCAGCGTTCAACGTGAATTGGCTGAGCAGCGTCGCGTCGTCGCCCCGCGTGGCATACAACGTCACAGCCATGCCCTCGGCGGGACAACCGTGCATGGTGTCGAGTACGTGCGTGGTCAGGCCCATCGTGTCTCCTCATGCCCGGCCGGGGACGGGCGGTGTCATGGTTATCCTTAATGATGTACATAAATTGTATACAGCTAATTGCTTTCCAGCTATTGTTTAGCCCATCATGAAACCGTCCGACAACCTGCGCCCCTTCGCGCCTCCCGGCTTTGCGCCCGCCTATTCATGAACACCTACGATTCCACGCAACCGTACCCCCGCGATCTGATCGGCTATGGCCGCAATCCGCCGCACGCGCAATGGCCCGGACGCGCCCGCATCGCCGTGCAATTCGTGTTGAATTACGAAGAAGGCGGCGAAAACTCCGTGCTGCATGGCGACGCGGGATCCGAGCAGTTCCTGTCTGAAATGTTCAACCCGGCCAGCTATCCGGATCGCCACCTCAGCATGGAAGGCATTTATGAATACGGGTCGCGCGTGGGGGTCTGGCGCATTCTGCGCGAATTTGAAAAGCGGCAACTTCCGCTGACGGTCTTCGGTGTGGGAATGGCCTTGCAGCGCCACCCCGAATTGACGGCGGCGTTCGCTGAACTGGGCCACGAGATCGCCTGCCACGGCTGGCGCTGGGTGCATTACCAGAACGTGGACGAAGCCACCGAGCGCGAACACATGCGCTTGGGGCTGGAGGCAATCACGCAATTGACGGGCACCCGCCCGCTGGGCTGGTACACCGGCCGAGACAGCCCCCGCACCCGCCGGCTGGTGGCGGACGACGGCGGCTTCGAATACGACAGCGACTACTACGGCGATGACCTGCCCTTCTGGATGCAGGTACAAAAAAGCGATGGCGCCGTCGTGCCGCAACTGATCGTGCCCTACACGCTGGATTGCAACGACATGCGCTTCGCGCTGCCGCAAGGCTATTCGCACGCCGACCCTTTCTTCCAATACCTGAAAGACAGTTTCGACGTGCTTTACGCCGAAGGCGACGACGCCCCCAAGATGCTCAGCATCGGCATGCATTGCCGGCTGCTTGGCCGGCCGGGACGCATCACCGCGCTGCAACGCTTCCTGGACCACATCGCCAGCCACGATCGCGTCTGGGTGTGCCGCCGGCTGGATATCGCCCGGCACTGGAAAGCCACCCACCCTTATCTTCCCAACCGCTGAGCCCGACGACCATGGCCTATACCCTGGAACAACTCAATGCGGCCACGCCCGACGAGGCCGTGGCCATGCTTGATGGCCTGTACGAACACTCACCCTGGATCGCCCGGCAGGCGCTCCAAGCGCGGCCCTTTCGATCACTGGCGCATTTGCAAGACCAGATGCGGCGGGTACTGGACGAGGCCGACATCGAAGCCCGGCTGGCACTGATCCGCGCCCACCCGGAGCTGGCCGGCCGCGCGATGCTGCGCAACAGCCTGACCGCGGAATCCACCAGCGAACAGGATCAAGCGGGGCTCACCCATTGTTCGCCCGAGGAGCTGGAGCGCTTGCAGGCGCTGAACGCCGACTACGGCACCCGCTTCGGTTTCCCCTTCATCCTGGCCGTGCGCGGTACGCGCGGCATCGGCCTTGAACGCCAGCAGATCATCGATGCGTTCGCGCGCCGACTGGACAATCCACCCGACGTCGAGCTTGACGAGGCGTTGCGCAACATTCACCGCATCGTCGAAATCCGCCTGGCCGACAAGTTCAACACCGACCTGACGCTAGGCAACGATATCTGGGACTGGCAGGAACGGCTCAGCATCCACAGTGACCCAGGCTACGCTGAAAAGGGCCAATTGACCGTCACCTACCTGACGGAGGCGCACCGCGCGTGCGCGCAACGCATCTCGCATTGGATGCGGGACTGCGGCTTTGACGAAGTCGAGATCGACGCGGTCGGCAACGTGGTGGGACGCTACCGCGCCGATCGTCCCGACGCGCCCACGCTGATGACGGGCAGCCATTACGACACGGTGCGCAACGGCGGCAAATACGACGGCCGGCTGGGCATCTTCGTGCCAATGGCCTGCGTGCGCGAATTGCATCGCCAAGGACGACGCCTGCCCTATCACCTGGAAGTGATCGGCTTCGCAGAAGAGGAAGGCCAGCGCTATCGCGCCACGTTCCTGGGCTCCGGCGCACTGATCGGCGACTTCAAGCCGGAATGGCTGGACCAGAAAGACGCCCAAGGCGTCACCATGCGCGACGCCATGCTCCATGCCGGGCTATGCATCGACGACATCCCGAAACTACGCCGCGATCCAGCACGCTATCTCGGCTTTGTGGAAGTGCATATCGAGCAAGGTCCCGTGCTGTTCGAAATGGGCCTGCCGCTGGGCATCGTGACATCCATCAACGGCAGCGTGCGCTATCAGGCGCAGATCTTCGGCATGGCCTGCCATGCCGGTACCACCCCGATGAATCGGCGCCGCGATGCCGCCACAGCCACGGCCGAGCTGGCCTTGTACCTGGAACAGCGCGCGGCCCGCGACGGCGATTCCGTCGGCACGATCGGTATGCTTGAAGTGCCAAACGGCTCGATCAACGTCGTGCCGGGCGAATGCCGCTTCAGCCTGGACTTGCGCGCCCCCAGCGACCCGCAGCGCGACGCGCTGGTGAATGATGTGCTGGCCGAGCTGGACGCCATCTGCCAGCGGCGCGGCCTGCGCTACGCACTGGAGGAAACCATGCGCGCCGCCGCGGCCCCCAGCGATCCCGCCTGGCAACAACGGTGGGAAGACGCCGTCGATGCGTTGGGCGTGCCCGTGCATCGCATGCCCAGCGGCGCCGGCCACGACGCAATGAAGCTGCACGAAGTGATGCCGCAAGCCATGCTGTTCGTTCGTGGCCAGAACGCCGGCATCAGCCATAACCCCCGCGAATCCACCACCCGTGACGACATCCAGCTGGCGGCGCTTGCCATGCAACGCCTGCTGGACGACCTTGCCAATGACCTTACCCGCTGACACCATGACCGATTACGCTCGACTCGACGCCTGGGTGGACGCCCACTTTGACGAGGAAGTCCGCTTCCTGCAATCGCTGGTGCGCGTCCCCACGGACACGCCCCCCGGCAACAACGCCCCGCACGCCGTGCGCACCGCGGAACTGCTGCAAGACTTCGGTTTCAATGCCGAAGCCCACGCGGTGCCCGCGCAACAGGTCAAGGACTACGGCCTGGAATCCATCACCAACCTGATCGTCCGGCGCGAATACGGCCCAGGCCGCCGCATTGCCCTCAATGCTCACGGCGACGTGGTGCCGCCCGGCGACGGCTGGCAACATGACCCTTATGGCGCCGAGATCGAAGACGGCAGCCTGTACGGCCGCGCCGCCGCCGTCAGCAAGAGCGACTTCGCCAGTTTCACCTTCGCCGTGCGCGCACTGGAAGCCGTGGCCCGCCCCACTCATGGCGCCGTCGAACTGCATTTCACCTACGACGAGGAATTCGGCGGACTACTCGGCCCCGGCTGGCTGCTGTCCCAGGGCCTGACCAAGCCCGACCTGATGATCGCCGCCGGCTTCAGCTATGAGGTCGTGACCGCCCACAACGGCTGCCTGCAAATGGAAGTGACGGTACACGGCAAGATGGCGCACGCCGCCATTCCGTCCACCGGCGTGGATGCGCTGCAAGGCGCGGTCAAGATCCTGAATGCGCTGTACGCGCAAAACGCCCTGTACCAGCAGGTGACGTCCGACGTGCCGGGCATCACGCACCCGTACCTGAATGTCGGCCGCATTGAAGGCGGCACCAATACCAACGTCGTGCCGGGCAAGGTCAGCTTCAAGCTGGACCGCCGCATGATCCCCGAGGAAAACGCCACCGAAGTCGAAGCCAATATCCGCCAGATCATCCAGGACGCGGCGGCGGCCACGCCCGGCATCACCATCGAGATCAAACGCCTGCTGCTGGCCAATTCGATGCGCCCGCTGGCCGGCAACCAACCGCTGGTCAGCGCCATCCAGAAACATGGCGAGGAGCTCTTCGGAGAACCCATCCCCGCCATGGGCACCCCGCTTTACACCGACGTGCGGCTGTACGGCGAAGCGGGCATCCCTGGCGTGATTTACGGCGCGGGTCCGCGCACCGTGCTGGAATCCCATGCCAAGCGCAACGACGAACGGGTCGTGCTGGAAGACCTGCGCCGCGCCACCAAGGTTATCGCGCGCACGCTGGCTGATCTGCTCAAGCCAGTCTGATGACGGCGAGGCATGGCGCAGCCACCGCGCGCCATGCCTGGCGGCCCGGCCGCCCCTAATTCGCGCGAACCCGACAACATTTAGCCCGGGTTTTCCTCTATTCCGAATACCCGATCCGTCTGTATACATTCCTCGTACACAAAACGCTTTTCAGGATTTCCCCGACCGACATCTCACTCCGCCAGGAGACTTTCGCCATGCAGGCAGCATCGTCCGCGCCCTCTCGCGCGCCGCAAGATACTCATCCCGTCGACCAGCGCCTGCCTTCCGGCAAGCTAGCGGCCTTGGGCCTGCAGCATGTGCTCGTGATGTATGCCGGCGCGGTCGCGGTGCCCCTGATCGTTGGCCGCGCGCTGAATCTGTCGCCCGACGAAGTGGCCATGCTGATCTCGGCGGATTTGTTTTGTTGCGGCATCGTGACGCTCATCCAGACCTTGGGCGCCACGCAGTGGTTCGGCATCAAGCTGCCCGTCATGATGGGCGTCACGTTCGCGTCGGTCGCCCCCATGGTGGCGATCGCCAACGCCAACCCCGGCGCGGCGGGGGCGCAGTTGCTGTTCGGCACCATCATCGGCGCCGGCATGGTCTCCATCCTGATCGCCCCGATGATCAGCCGGATGCTGCGCTTCTTTCCGCCCGTCGTGACGGGCACCATCATTACCGTCATCGGCATCACGCTGATGCGCGTGGGCATCAACTGGATCTTCGGCAATCCTTTCGGCCCCACCGCTCCCGCCATCGTCGACCCGGCCTATGCCCAGTGGCTGGCGGATGTCACCTCGCCGGGCAGCGCCATCCCGCCCGTGCCCCAGGGCTTTGCCATCATGCCGTCGGTGCCGAACCCCAGGTACGCGGATTTGTCCGGCCTCGGCATCGCGGCGCTGGTCCTCGCATCCATCTTGCTGATGGTCAAGTACACCCGCGGCTTCATCGCCAACATTTCCGTGCTGCTAGGCATCGTGATCGGGGCCATCGTGGCGTCCGCGACCGGCATCATGACGTTCGAGAAGATCGGCCAAGCCGACTGGTTCGATATCGTGCTGCCGTTCCACTTCGGCATGCCGAAATTCGATCCCATGATGATCTTGAGCATGTCGCTGATCATGGTGGTGGTGATGATCGAATCCACCGGCATGTTCCTGGCTCTTGGTGAAATGACCGGCCGTGAGATCAAGCAGGAGAACTTGGCGCGCGGCTTGCGCACCGATGGCCTGGGCACCTTGCTCGGCGGCATTTTCAACACTTTTCCGTACACCAGTTTTTCGCAAAACGTCGGCCTGGTCGCGGTGACCGGCGTCAAGAGCCGCTACGTCTGTGTGGCAGGTGGCCTCATCCTGCTGGTGCTGGGCCTGCTGCCCAAAATGGCCGCGCTGGTGGAGTCCCTGCCCACCGTGGTGCTGGGCGGTGCAGGCATCGTGATGTTCGGCATGGTCACGGCAACCGGCATCCGCATTCTGTCCGGCGTGGATTTCAAGGGCAATCGCCACAATTCGATGATCGTAGCCGTGTCGATCGGGGTCGGCATGGTGCCGCTGATCGCGCCCCACTTCAAGCAGTGGATGCCGCAATCACTACATACCCTGATCGAATCGGGGATTTTGCTGGCCTCGCTAACGGCCGTGCTGCTCAATTTGTTCCTGAATGGAGCCAAGCACGACAAGCGCGCCATCATCACGGCAGCACTACAGGCCGAAGAGCATTAGGATGTCCGCCACGGCCGGGCCGCCAACGCGCGGGCCCGCCCATGGCTCAGCCATTACGCCAACCGCATCACGCGGCGCCAGAACAGCACCGCCACCAACACAAAGACCGCCAGCCCCAGGTACGACGCGGTGGACGCGAAAGCCTCCCCCGCGATTGCCAGGGGCGCATCCGTGCCCGCTCCGCCGATGATGGCGGCCATCAGCACGCCCACCAGGCTTTCGCCCACGATCAGGCCGGACGCGATCAACACGCCACGGCGGTTCGGCGCATCCGCGTATTGTTCGTAAGGTTTGCCAGCGGCGGCCGCGCGGCGGCGCAAGGCCCGCTCAAGCAGCCATGCCAACAGCGCGCCGGCCACGATGGGCGCGGCCACGGTGGGCGGCAGGTAGATGCCGATCCCCACGGCCAGCACCGGAATCCGAGCCACCTGGCAGGTACGCTTCAGGATTTCATCCACCACGATCAGGCCCACGCCCACGGCCATGCCGATCAGGATCATGGTCCAGTTCAACTGATGCGTGAAAATGCCGCGGGCGATTGCCAGCATGAGCGTGGCCTGCGGGGCGGACAGGGCCTGGCCCGGGTCCATGCCTTCGCGCGGCATCGCATCCGCGAAGCCGTAGGCGTTGTACAGCAGTTCCAGCACCGGCGAAATCACTGCCGCACCCACCACGCAACCGATCAGCAAGGCTACCTGCTGGCGCCACGGCGTGGCGCCCACCAGCCAACCCGTCTTCAGGTCTTGCAGGTTGTCGTTGGAAATCGAGGCCACAGCCACCACCGCCGACGTGCTGAAGATCGACAGCGCGATTGCCATCTGCACGCCGTTCTGCGCCCCCAGCAATTCACCGCCCAAGGTCAGCATCAACAACGACACCAGCACGATGGCCACGATACCCACGCCCGAGATCGGGCTGGTCGACGACCCCACCAGCCCCGCCATGTAGCCGCAAGCCGCAGCCACCAGGAAGCCGAACACGAAAGCGAACAGCACAGCGTAGGCCACCAGCTTCCAAATGCCGCTGGCCGACAGTGGCGCACCCGACAGAAACACCTGGAAGGTGATCACCAGGATCACCACCAAGATCAGCGTGACAATGGAAATCCAGCCGGCGGACAGATCCCGCTCGGTGCGCGGTGCCTGTCCGGCCCGGGCGGCGCCCGCCTTGGTCAGCGCCGAGAACGACGCCTTGACGCCACGCGCCATCGGCATGAACAAGGTCGCCAGCGTCCAGATCGCTCCCACGCCGATCACGCCAGCGCCAATGAATCGCACCTGCGACGACCACAAGCCGGTGGCGTATTGCGCCAGGGACTGGCCAGTGGGCATATCGCCCATTGCGGTCAGGATGGGCACCGCGATGCCCCAGGAAATGATCAGGCCGATCAGCATGGCCAGGCCCGCGACAATACCGATCAAGTAGCCCGCACCAAGCAGCGCCAGCGAAAATCCCATTGGCAGGCGGAACACCGCGCCGCCCAACGCGAACCAGCCGCTGACGCTGTCACCCAGCACCCGCAGGCCGCTGGCCGCAAAGCTGACCACCGCGGCAATCACGCCGCCCGTCACAATGTCGCCCATGCCGGTCGCCGGCTTGGCCGAGCCGCGTGCCGTACCCTGTGCCGCGTTTTCTGCCGTCTCGTCTTCCGCGGCGTCCTGCGCGCGTTCGGCGCTGCCCACCCGCAGAATCTCGGCTGCCGCCACGCCTTCCGGATACGGCAGATCGCTTTGCACCACCATCACGTGACGCAGCGGAATGGTGAACATCACGCCCAACATCCCGCCGGCCGCGCAGATGCCCAGCGTCTGCCAGAACGGAAAGCCCTGCCAGTGCCCCATCATGACCAGCGCGGGCAAGATGAAGATGATGGACGACAGCGTGCCGGCTGCGGAAGCCTGCGTCTGCACCATATTGTTTTCAAGAATGTTCGCGTCCTTGAACAGACGCAGCACCGACATCGAAATCACCGCAGCCGGAATCGCGGATGAAAACGTCAGGCCGACTTTCAGCCCCAGGAAGACGTTGGAAGCCGTGAAGATCACGGTGATCAGTGCGCCGAGCAAGACGCCGCGGAAGGTAAGTTCCGGAAGGGTAACGTTTGCCGGGACGCTGACGGGTTGAGTCATTGAAGTCTCCCGTTGTGAATTTTGCTAAACCGCGCATTCTAGCGCTTCGCCGTCCACCCAGTGGTCACCACCCGTAAATGCCGCCAGACGGCAGATGCTGCCGACAATGGAAACCCCTGCAAAATATTATGCTGAAACCCGGTGCATCCTCCCTATATTTTGATCACTCATGCCTTCGACACAGGTCTAGCATTGAGCGATAACAGGAGACAACCCCACTATGCGCGACGCCAGCCACCCCACCCCCGGAAAAGACGACAGGCATGACGCCGATCCTTCGGAAACCGCCGAGTGGCGCGATGCCTTGCAGTCGTTGATCGAGGCTGAAGGCGCCGGCCGCGCTGGCTATGTGCTGGACAACCTGCTGGGGCATGCCGCGTCCCTGGGCCTGCGCGCCAACAGCCAGACCCGCACCGCCTACCTGAACACAATCCCGACCGACCAGGAGCCCCCCTTTCCCGGCAACCTGGCGGTGGAAGAGCGCATCGCGCGCATCAACCGCTGGAACGCGCTGGCCATGGTGGTGCGCGCCAACCAGGCGCATGGCGAACTGGGCGGACACATCGCCAGCTACGCCTCAGCGGCCGACCTGTTTGAAGTGGGCTTCAACCATTTTTTCCGTGCGCAGTCGGCCGACGGCCCGGGCGACCTGGTCTACATGCAGCCCCACTCGGCGCCCGGCGTGTATGCGCGCGCCTATCTGGAAGGCTTCCTGGGCGAAAACGACCTGGCGCACTTCCGGCAGGAAATCACGGCAACGGCGGCCGGACTGCGTGGCTTGTCGTCCTACCCCCACCCGTGGCTGATGCCGGACTTCTGGCAGTTCCCCACCGGCTCGATGGGCATCGGTCCCATCAATGCCATCTATCAGGCGCGCTTCATGCGTTACCTGGAACATCGTTCCCTGGTGCCCGGCGGCGACCGCAAGGTCTGGGGCATTTTCGGCGATGGTGAAATGGATGAGCCCGAATCCATCGCCGCGCTGACGCTGGCCGCACGCGAGAAGCTCGACAACCTGGTCTTCGTCGTCAACTGCAACCTGCAACGGCTGGACGGCCCCGTGCGCGGCAATGGCCGCATCATCGACGAACTGGAAACCCTGTACGCGGGCGCCGGCTGGAACGTGATCAAGCTGGTCTGGGGCAGCGATTGGGACGCCCTGCTTCGTCGCGACACGGGCGGCGCGCTGGCCCGCGCCTTCGCCAATACCGTGGACGGGCAATTCCAGACCTTCGCCGCCAATGACGGCGCCTTCAACCGCGCCCACTTCTTCAACCAGAATCCCGAACTGGCCGCGCTGGTGGCCGATTGGACAGACGAAGCCATCGACCGCCTGCATCGCGGCGGCCACGATATGGTGAAGATCCACGCCGCCTACCATCGGGCGGCGCGGCATCAGGGCCAGCCCACGGTGATTCTGGCGCAGACCAAGAAAGGCTTCGGCATGGGCACGGCCGGCCAAGGCAAGATGACGACGCACCAGCAGAAGAAGCTGGACGACGAGGCCTTGCTGGCCTTCCGCGACCGCTTCGCGCTGCCGATCTCGGACGCCGACTGCCTGGCGCTCAAGTTCTACCGGCCCGCCGAAGACAGTGCCGAGCTGCGTCATCTGCAAGCGCGCCGCGCGGCGCTGGGCGGCCACATCCCTCGCCGCAACATGCAGGCTCCGCGCCTGACGCCGCCGGACGCCGAACATTGGGCGCGCTTCGCGCTGGCCGCCGACGGCAAGGAAATGTCGTCGACGATGGCTATCGTGCGCATGCTGACCGCGCTGCTCAAGGACGCCACCATTGGTTCACGCATTGTTCCCATCGTGGCGGACGAAGCGCGCACATTCGGCATGGCCAATCTGTTCCGTCAGATCGGCATCTATTCGGCGCAAGGCCAACTGTACGAACCCGAGGATATCGGCTCGGTGCTGTACTACCGCGAAGCCCGCGACGGCCAGATCCTGGAGGAAGGCATCACCGAGGCGGGCGCGATTTCGTCTTGGACCGCGGCCGGCACCAGCTATTCGGTCAACGGCCTGCCGATGCTGCCCTTCTATATCTATTACTCGATGTTCGGCTTCCAGCGCATCGGCGACCTGATCTGGGCCGCCGCGGACCAACGCACCCGGGGCTTCCTGATCGGCGCCACGTCCGGCCGCACCACGCTGGGCGGCGAAGGGCTGCAACACCAGGATGGCTCCAGCCACATCATGGCCGCCGCCGTGCCCAACTGCCGCGCCTACGACCCGGCGTACGCCTTCGAGGTTGCCGTCCTGGTTGAACACGGCATGCGCCGCATGCTGGACGAACAGCGCGACGAATTCTTCTATCTGACGGTCACCAACGAAAACCTGGCGCAACCCGACATGCCCACCCACGCGGGCGTGCGCGACGGCATCCTGCGCGGGATGTACCGATTGCGCGCGGCCCACGGGCAAGCCCAGGTGCGCCTGCTGGGCGCAGGCCCGATGCTGCGCGAAGCGGAAATGGCGGCCGACCGCCTGCGCGATCGGTACGGGGTGGACGCCGAGGTCTGGAGCGTCACCAGCTTTTCCGAGCTGGCCCGCGACGGCCGCGAAGCCGAACGCGCCCGCGTGCTGGGCTTGACGGCAGGCGGCGGCGAAGACTGGGTCCGCACCTGCCTGGGCGACAGCAACGCGCCCGTCATTGCCGCCACCGACTACGTGCGCGCCGTGCCCGAGCAGATCCGCGCCTGGGTGCCCGCCCCCTACCGCACCTTGGGCACCGATGGCTTCGGACGCAGCGACACCCGCGCCCAGTTGCGCGACTTCTTTGAAGTCAGCGCCGACTGGATCACGCTGTACGCGCTGGACAGCCTGGGCCGCCAAGCCGACGCCGACACGCTGCGCCAATCCCTGAACACCCGCACCAGACAAACCCCACCCTGGGAACTGTAGGATGGGTGTAGCGCGAGAGTCCTAAAGCAAGAACGCCGGCCCCCAGCGCGCGCAACCCATCAAGCAGCGGTTGCGTTGTGGCTGAATCCGCCAGGAAATCACCGCTGCTTGATGGGTTGCGCGCGCTTGAGATCGGGTTTCTTGGCATCGATCTCTCGCGCTACACCCATCCTACGTTCCAACCATGCTCGTGTTCGAGGATCGGCGATCTACGTACCCATCATGCCCGCCGTCGGGGATCGGCGATTTACGTTCCCGTCATGCTCGCCGTCGAGGATCGGCGATTTACGTTCCCGTCATGCCCGCCGTCGAGGATCGGCGATCTACGTTCCCGTCATGCCCGCCGTCGGGGATCGGCGATTTCAGCTGGTTTTTGATCAAAACCGAGTATTCGCTGCACCGCAACAACCAAGCGCCCGCGCTTTCTGGTGAAATACGGGTGTTCCCTAAGCATTTCGCAAAGAAACCGGCGGGCCGCGAGCCCGCCGTTTGCCATCCCGTTTTCTTTTTCAGTTAGTGCCTCAGAGGCCCCGATCCCATGGACGAAACTCTTACCAAAATGGCGTTGGATTACCACGCCTATCCCACCCCCGGCAAAATCTCGGTCGTCCCGACCAAGACGTTGGCCAACCAGGACGACCTGTCCCTGGCCTACTCCCCCGGCGTGGCCGCTGCTTGCATGGCCATTTTCGACCAGGGCGAGGACGCCGCGTCGAAGTACACGTCGCGTGGCAACCTGGTGGGTGTGATCACCAACGGCACCGCCGTCCTGGGGCTGGGCAACATCGGCCCGCTGGCCGCCAAGCCGGTCATGGAAGGCAAGGGCTGCCTGTTCAAGAAGTTCGCGGGCATCGACGTGTTCGACATCGAACTGGCCGAGAACGATCCCGACAAGCTGGTTGACATCATCGCGGCGCTGGAACCCACGCTGGGCGGCGTCAATCTGGAAGACATCAAGGCGCCCGAGTGCTTCTACATCGAGAAGAAGCTGCGCGAGCGCATGAAGATCCCCGTCTTCCATGACGACCAGCACGGCACCGCCATCATCTCGTCGGCCGCCATCCTGAACGGCCTGAAGGTCGTGAACAAGGACATCGGCTCGGTCAAGCTGGCTTGCTCGGGCGCAGGCGCCGCCGCCATCGCTTGCCTGGACTTGCTGGTTCACCTGGGCGTCAAGCGCGAGAACATCTTCGTGGTGGACTCCCGTGGCGTGATCTGGGACGGCCGCGATGAAAACATGGAAGCCAACAAGAAGCGCTACGCGCAGAAGACCGACGCGCGCACGCTGGCCGACGTGGTCAATGGCGCCGACGTGTTCCTGGGTTGCTCCACCGCCGGCGTCATGACCGGCGACATGGTCAAGACCATGGCCGACCGCCCGCTGATCCTGGCGCTGGCCAACCCGGAACCGGAAATCCGTCCGGAAGTCGCCAAGGCAGCCCGCCCGGATTGCATCATCGCCACCGGCCGTTCGGACTACCCGAACCAGGTCAACAACGTGCTGTGCTTCCCCTTCATTTTCCGCGGCGCCATGGATGCCGGCGCTTCGCGCATCACGGAAGAAATGAAGCTGGCCTGCGTGAAAGCCATTGCCGATCTGGCGCAAGCCGAGCAAAACGATGAAGTGGCCCGCGCCTACGCTGGCCAGGAACTGTCGTTCGGCCCTGACTACATCATCCCGAAGCCGTTCGACCCGCGCCTGATCTTCCAGATCGCGCCGGCCGTGGCGCAAGCCGCCGCCGACTCCGGCGTGGCCGCCCGCCCCATCGAGGACATCGAGGCCTACCGCCAGAAGCTGATGGGCTTCGTGTACCACTCGGGCCAACTGATGCGTCCGTTGTTCGCCCAGGCCAAGAAGGCGCCCAAGCGCGTCATCTACGCTGACGGCGAAGACGAGCGCGTCCTGCGCGCCGTGCAAACGGTGGTTGACGAAAAGCTGGCTCGCCCGATCCTGATCGGCCGCCCGTCCGTGATCGAAATGCGCATCACCAAGGCCGGCCTGCGCCTGGTCGCTGGCGAGCACTTCGAGATCGTGGACCCGGAAGACGACAACCGCTTCAACGAAACCTGGACCGCCTACTACCAGTTGAAGGGCCGCGAAGGCGTGACGCCGGCCATCGCCAAGGCGATGATCCGCAAGCACAACACGCTGATCGGCGCGATGCTGCTGCGTCGCGGCGATGCCGACGCGCTGCTGTGCGGCGTGGCCAGCAAGTACGACAACCAGCTCAAGTACGTCGACGAGATCATTGGCAAGAAGGAAGGCCAGACGTACGCCGCCCTGAACGTGCTGATGCTGCCCGACCAGACGCTGTTCGTCACCGACACCCACGTCAATGAAAACCCGACGGCGGAAGAAGTGGCCAACATCACCATCCAGGCCGCGGACGAAATGCTGCGCTTTGGCGTGGTGCCGAAAATTGCGCTGCTGTCGCACTCCAACTTCGGCAGCCGCGTGACGGAATCGTCGCGCAAGATGGCCGCTGCCAGCAAGCTGGTGCAGGATCGTGCCCCTGACCTGGAAGTGGACGGCGAAATGCACGCCGACGCCGCCTTGTCGGAAAAGATCCGTGTACTGGCCTACCCGGACAGCACGCTCAAGGGTCGCGCCAACCTGCTGGTCATGCCGAACCTGGACACCGGCAACATCACGTACAACATGCTGAAGATGACGGGCAGCAATGGCGTCGCGATGGGTCCGATCCTGCTGGGCGCCGCGCGTCCCGTGCACATCCTGACCACCAGCGCCACCGTGCGCCGCATCGTCAACATGACGGCCCTGGCCGTCGTGGACGCACAGCAGGAAGCCGCCGACGCCGCCAAGCAGCGCCGTTGATCGCCGTCCCGCTGTAACACGACGGGCGCCTTGCGGGGCGCCCGTTTTCTTTTGGCGGCATCAAGCCGCGTCTCTGGCCACGCCCTGCATCCCAGGGGCGCCTGCGTCATTTCGCGACACCCCGCAGCCGTGGCGCTGATGGTACAACCGAGCTTGAACTTTTCCCTGGAGACGACATGCTGGCAGATGCCCTCTACGCCTGGTTCCACTACCTGGCCATCTTTGTCATGGTGGTGATCATGACCGCCCAAGCCGTGCTGCTGCGCCCCGACCTCACCGCCAACGGCGTGAAACGGCTGATCATCTATGACCGTCTCTATGGCCTCAGCGCCATCCTGGTGCTGATCACCGGCGTGCTGCGCCTGACGCTCGGCGTCAAGGGCGCCGCCTTCTACATGAGCACGCCGTGGTTCCACGCCAAGATCACGCTGTTCGTCATCATCGCGCTCTGTTCGATCCCGCCCACGCTCACCATCCTGCGCTGGGCGAAGCAGTCGCGTCAGCAGGCGGGCTTCGTACCGGCCGCGGCCGAGATCAAGCGCGTGCGCCGCTGGGTCATGATCGAGTCGCACCTGTTCATCTTCCTGCCCCTGTTCGCCGTCCTGATGGCGCGCCACATCAGCATGTAAGGCGATCAATGGCCGGCGCGGGCCAGCCCTGCGCCAGGTGCGCGACCAGGTAGTCAACAAACAAGCGGGCCCGCGCGGGCAGCAGCCGCGTTTCCGTCACCACGTGAACGGGAAACGGGCCCAGGCTCCATTCAGGCAACACGCGACGCAGGCACCCCGCGTGCTCGAGCTCGGTGTGGTCGCCGCCCAGCGCGGCAATCCCCGCCCCCAGCATGGCCAGGCGTCGCGCCATGCTGGCATCATTCACGGAAAAGCGGCTGGCGGGCGCGATGGTGATCTGCTCCGTGCCACGCACCATGGGCCAGCGTGCGGGCGCTGCGCTGGCCAGCGTCCGAAAGCCAATGCATTCGTGCTTCGTCAGATCCGCGGGCAGCAAAGGCGAGCCATGGGCCGCGAGATAGGCTTGCGACGCATACAGATGCACGCTCAGCGAGCCCAGGCATCGGGCGATCAGGGACGAATCCGGCATATCGCCGATCTTGATCGTCAGATCGCACGGTTCGGCAACCTGGTCGGCGTGCGCCAGGCTGGCCAGATTCACATGAAAGGCCACATCCGGATGACGCCGCGCGAATCCCAGGAATATCTCGGCCATCACATCCGTCGCAAACGTGGCCGGCATGTTGACGCGCAGCAAGCCCGAGGGCTTGGCGGTCAGCGCCTGCAACTCCTCGTGCGCAACCTGCGCCTCTTCGACGATGCGCAGGCAGCGCTCCAGGTACAGCTCGCCCGCGCCGGTCAGCTCGACCTTGCGGGTGCTGCGATTCAACAGACTCAGGCCCACCGAGCGCTCCAGCTCCGCCACGCGACGCGACAGCGTCGATTTCGGCAAGCCCAGCACATCGGCGGCGCGGCTGAAGCTGCGCGCCTTGGCCACCTCTGCAAACAGCTCCATGCTGTGCAGGCTTCTCATGGACATCTCATGCCGGTCACTCCCAAACAATTCGGCCGGCGTCAAACACCACCGGCACGGCGCATTGTCGGGCCCAGGCTTTAAGAATTCATTAATGCCCCGCCATGAGGCCGGCCGCTAAGGGCAGCTCGCCCGCGTGGGCGGCTCTGGCTCCTTGTCGTCGACGGTGAAGGTGGCGAAATGGAACACGCCCACGGCTTCATTCTTCACGATGCGATCCACCGTGCCATCGAACGCCTGGATCACCGACATGCCCTCGGGCACGTCCTCGTGGCCGTCGCGCCGGGCCGCCAGGCCGTTCCAGGGGCTGAACACATAAACACCCGGAATCGCTTCCCGCTGCGCGCCCTGCCCTCGACGCATGGTCTGCAAATGCGTGCCGGCGGGATAGTGCAGGCCGCCCAGCCGTAGCGCGCAGGCCAATTCGGTGTCGCTGACGCGCACCAACTGGCGCTCGGCATCCAGATAGAGGCGCGGTTCGCTCACCATCAGGCCCAGCACCTTGATCGCAACGGGGGCTTTCACTTCCACTCGCCAGCGGTCCGGGTCGGTTGCGCCGTCCGTGTACACCGTGCCATCCGATCCATACAGGATCGACCCGCGCGGGATGTCCAGCCCCGCAGCCCGGTTGCCGCTGCCCAGACGGCATTGACTCAGGCCCTTCATGGTGCCGTCACGGTTCATGTCGAACTCGATGTCATGGGTGGCGTCGCACTGCCAGCCCAGCACCGCTTGATCGCCCTGCCCGGTCACGGTCACGTCGCGCGGATACCGGCCGATCAGCGTGTACGTTTCGGTGTCGTAATCGATGCCCAGAAACCGGCGCACCCGCAAGGCCGGAACATCGAAGATAGGCACCGGCTGCGGAAATTCCGCCGCGACATAGGTGTCCAGATCCCCCTCAACCTGAAGTTCCAGGCGCGTGCCGGCCGGCATCAAGGTGCCGGCCACCGTCTGCGGCGCCTCCAGCGTGACGCGGCGCGCCGCCTGGACTCGTTCGCTTTCGCGTTCGATCTGCCAGATGGCGGTATGCACAAATACATAGAACGCGCACGGAATGGCCAGCACCACGAACAGCGCGGCGGATTTCTTCCAGTGCTTGCGCACCGTACGCCGATGCCCGGCGCTTGCGACCAGCACCACGGCCCAGCCGAGCAACGCAAGGCCGGCGAAAAAGCCGATGGTCAGCAGGATGAAGAAACTGGGGGATGGAAACGAGACGGGAATCATGCCAGTAATGATATCCGCGGCAGGCAATAAAAAACCGCCCGAAGGCGGTTCCTGGCCGAAGCGGAAAGCGGATTAACGCTTGTCCATCGGGGGCACGTCGCGGGTGACCGAACCCGTGAACAGCTGGCGCGGGCGGCCGATCTTGTAATCGGGGTCCGACAGCATTTCGTTCCACTGGGCGATCCAGCCCACCGTGCGGGCCAGCGCGAAGATGGCCGTGAACAGCGAGGTCGGGATGCCAATGGCGCGCTGGACGATACCCGAGTAGAAGTCCACGTTCGGGTACAGCTTGCGCTGGACGAAGTACGGATCCGACAAGGCGATGCGTTCCAGTTCCATGGCCAGCTTGAACAGCGGGTCGTTTTCCAGGCCCAGGGCCGAGAGCACTTCCTTGCACGTTTCTTGCATCAGCTTGGCGCGCGGGTCGTAGTTCTTGTAGACGCGGTGGCCAAAGCCCATCAGGCGCACGCCCGAGTTCTTGTCCTTGACCTTCTCCATGAACTCACCGACCTTGTCGATGCCGCCGTTGGCTTGCAGCTCTTCCAGCATTTGCAGGCAAGCTTCGTTGGCGCCGCCGTGAGCCGGACCCCACAGGCAAGCCACGCCAGCCGAAATGGCGGCAAACGGGTTGGTGCCCGACGAGCCGCACAGGCGAACCGTCGACGTCGACGCATTTTGCTCGTGGTCGGCATGCAGGATGAAGATGCGGTCAAGCGCGCGCTCGACGACTTCATTGACCTTGTAGTCTTCGCACGGCGTGGCGAACATCATGCGCAGGAAGTTGCCCGTGTAGGACAGATCGTTCTGCGGATAGATGAACGGTTGGCCTTGCGAGTACTTGTACGCCATCGCGACCAGCGTCGGCATCTTGGCGATCAGGCGGATCGCCGAAATGTGGCGATGCTGCGGGTTCGTGATGTCGGTGGAGTCGTGATAGAAGGCGGACAGCGCGCCAACCAGACCCGTCAGCACGGCCATCGGGTGGGCGTCGCGGCGGAAGCCACGCAGGAAGAAGTGCAGTTGCTCGTTGACCATCGTGTGATGGGTCACTTGCGAATCGAAATCGGCCTTCTGTTCCTGGTTCGGCAGATCGCCGTTCAGGATCAGGTAGCAGATGTCCATGAAGTCGCAATTGACGGCCAACTGCTCGATGGGGAAGCCGCGATACAGCAGTTCGCCCTTGTCGCCGTCGATGTACGTGATGGCCGACTCGCAAGCCGCGGTGGACATGAAGCCCGGGTCAAACGTAAACATGCCCGTCTGGCCATACAGCTTGCGGATGTCGATCACATCCGGACCGACCGTGCCCTTGTAGACAGGGAACTCAATGGGTGCGCTGCCATCCGAGAAGGATAGAGTGGCTTTTTTGTCAGACAGGTTCATGTTCATTCCTCTCACATTAATCAGAGTGCGCGCATCTGGCCAATAATGCCCCGAAGCCTGGGTGTATCCAGCTCACCTTCGAGTTCCTTGCGGGCCAGCAGCAGGTCGAGAAGGTCGTTGTCTCCCATCTCGAACAGCTGGGTCAATGCGGCCACATCATCATCGGTAAGTTCAGCCTCGTAGGCGTCAAGATACCGAGTGATGATCAAGTCGTTTTCGAGCAGGCCGCGGCGCGCCCGCCAACGCAGACGCGCCCGCTCCAGTTCAGTTAGCCTGCTCATCGTTACACCATAAATACAAAAATACTCACACTAGAAACTAGACCGTGCGGCGAACCATCAGTTCCTTGATCTTGCCGATCGCCTTGGTCGGGTTCAATCCCTTGGGACAGACGTCGACGCAATTCATGATGGTGTGGCAACGGAACAGACGGTACGGATCATCCAGGTTATCCAGACGCTCGCCCGTGGCTTCGTCGCGGCTGTCGGCGATGAAGCGGTAGGCTTGCAGCAGGCCGGCCGGGCCGACGAACTTGTCCGGATTCCACCAGAACGACGGGCAGGAAGTGGAACAGCACGCGCACAGGATGCACTCGTACAGACCATCCAGCTCTTCGCGCGCCTCGGGCGATTGCAGACGCTCTTTTTCGGGCGGCGGCGTATCGTTGATGAGGTACGGACGGATCGAGTGGTACTGGTTGAAGAAGTGCGTCATGTCCACGATCAGGTCGCGGATGACGGGCAGGCCCGGCAGCGGACGCAGAACGATGGGTTGCTTCAATTCGCGCAGGTTCGTCGTGCAGGCCAGACCGTTCTTGCCGTTGATGTTCATGGCGTCCGAACCGCACACGCCTTCACGGCACGAGCGGCGCAGGGCCAGGCTGTCATCGACGTCATTCTTGATGCGCACCAGCGCATCAAGCAGCATCTTGTCGGTGGGCTGGAGTTCGACGTCCAGCTTCTGCATGTACGGGCGCTCGTCCTTGTCCGGATCGTAGCGGTAGATTTCGAACTTGACGATTCTCTTGGTGCTCATAATGGGCTCTATCCGGACTTAGAAGGTACGCGCCTTGGGCGGGAAGGAATCAACCGTCAAAGGCTTCATCTGCACAGGCTTGTAATCCAGGCGGCTGCCTTCGGAGTACCACAGCGTGTGCTTCAGCCAATTTTCGTCGTCACGGGTCGGATGGTCATCCAACGCATGCGCGCCGCGGCTTTCCGTGCGGGCGGCGGCCGACTTGATCGTGGCACGGGCCACTTCGGTCATGTTGGCCAATTCCAGCGCTTCGACGCGCGCGGTGTTGAACACCTTGGACTTGTCCTTGAAGTAGATATTGTCGGCTTGCTTGGCAATATCCTCGATCTGCGTCACGCCTTCGTTCAGCAGTTCCAGCGTGCGGAACACACCGCAATGGCGCTGCATCGAGAAGCGGATGGCATTGCCGATGTCTTGCGTCTTTTCGCCCGAGGTGCGCGATTCCAGCTTGTTCACGCGATCCAGCGAGAACTCGACAGCCTGCTGCGGCAGGTCCTGGTGCGCGCGCTGGCGCTCCGGGTGCGAATTGACGATGTGGTTGCCCGTGGCGCGGCCGAACACAATCAGGTCCAGCAGCGAGTTCGTGCCCAGGCGGTTGGCGCCGTGCACCGACACCGCGGCGCATTCGCCGATGGCGTACAGGCCGTTGACGACCTGGTTCTCGCCGTTCACGCGCGACAGCACTTGACCGTGGTAGTTGGCCGGAATGCCGCCCATCTGATAGTGGATGGTCGGAACGACGGGGATCGGTTCCTTGATCGGGTCGACGTTGCCGAACTTGATCGCGATTTCGCGAATCGAGGGCAGACGCTTGTTGATGACGTCGGCGCCCAGGTGGTCCAGCTTCAGAACGACATAGCTGCCGTCCGGGCCACAACCGCGGCCTTCCTTGATTTCCTGGTCCATCGAACGGGACACGAAGTCACGCGGGGCCAGATCCTTCAGCGTGGGCGCATAGCGCTCCATGAAGCGTTCGCCATCCTTGTTCAGCAGGATGCCGCCTTCGCCACGCACGCCTTCCGTGATCAGCACGCCGGCGCCGGCCACGCCGGTCGGGTGGAATTGCCAGAATTCCATGTCTTGCAGCGGGATGCCCGCGCGCGCCGCCATGCCCAGGCCGTCACCGGTGTTGATGAAGGCGTTGGTGGAAGCGGCCCAGATGCGGCCCGCGCCACCGGTGGCCAGCACCGTGGTCTTGGCTTCCAGGATGTAGATCTCGCCCGTTTCCATTTCCAGGGCGGTCACGCCAACGACGTCGCCAGCTTCGTTGCGCAGCAAGTCCAGCGCCATCCATTCGACGAAGAACTGGGTGCGTGCGGCAACGTTGCGCTGGTACAGGGTATGCAGCAGCGCATGGCCCGTACGGTCAGCAGCGGCACAGGCGCGCTGCACCGGCTTTTCACCGAAGTTGGCGGTGTGGCCGCCAAACGGACGCTGGTAGATCGTGCCGTCGGGGTTGCGGTCAAACGGCATGCCGAAGTGCTCGAGCTCGTACACGGCGTTCGGCGCTTCACGGCACATGAATTCGATGGCGTCCTGGTCGCCCAGCCAATCCGACCCCTTGACGGTGTCGTACATGTGCCAGTACCAGTTGTCTTCACTCATGTTGCCCAGGGAGGCGCTCACGCCGCCTTGCGCGGCAACGGTGTGCGAGCGCGTGGGGAACACCTTGGACAACACGGCAACCGACAGGCCCGCTTGGGACAGTTGCAGCGAACAACGCATGCCGGCTCCGCCGGCGCCAACGACCACCACATCAAACTGGCGGCGCGGCAAGGATTTCATGACAGAGACCACGGCTTAGATGCTCCAGAGGATTTGCGCGAAGTAAACGACCGAACCGACCAGCCAGAGGATCGTCAGCACTTGCAGCAGCAGGCGCAGGCCCACCGACTTGACGTAGTCCATCCAGATGTCGCGCACGCCAATCCAGGCATGCCAGGCCAACGCAATGAATGCAAGGGTGGCCAGGATCTGGCCAACCGGAAGAACGCCCACGTAGAAATTGAACAGCGAGGTCCAATGTTCGTACGTGAAGGCAGGCATCATCAGGATGCCGATAAGCAGCACCAGCGTGTACACGGCCATGATGACGGCGGTGATGCGCTGAATGATGAAATCCATGACGCCATAATGGGCGCCGACGACCAGGCGCTTGGGTCCGTAGTTTTTAGCGGCGGCCATTTACAGCACTCCGAACAGTTTCAGGGCAAACACCAGCGTCAGCGCCAGGCTGACACCGAACACCACGCCGGCGCTTTTCTTGGCCGACAGCTTGTCGATACCAATGTGCAGGTCCAGCAGCAGATAGCGGATGCCGGCACAGAAGTGATGCAGGTAGCCCCAGATCAGGACCAGGAAGACAAGCTTGACGATCGGATTACCCGCGTAGGCGGCAACGGCTGCGAACGTTTGCGGCGCGGCCACGCTGGCTGCGAACAGCGGCAGGATGACCAAGGGCAAACAGAAGAACAGCAAGATGCCGCTAACGCGGTGCAGGATGGACAGCTTGCCGGCCAGGGGCAGGCGGTAGCTGGCAAGTTGCGCAATGCCAATATTGCGAAACTGCGGACGTGGCTTGGCAGCGGTGTCGGACATGACGGCCTCGGTGTTTCAGAACTAGGGAATCGTGACGGCGAAAGTGCCGTGGCCCTTTCGGGCAAACACGCTATTTTCGCCCAGAGATTGGGTTGGTATCAAATCGTAGTTAAAAAGCTCATCAATTCAGACTATTGCGGTAGTGGTATCGATCGGTCAAGTACAAACCCCGGCGAATTTCCATGGGGCGGTCACCATAGGTGTAAGACACCCGATCCACCTGCAACAACGGCGTGCCGGCGGGAACATTAAGCAGCGGACAGACTTCGGCCGGCGCGATCACCGCGCGCAGCTTTTCGTCCGCGCGCACCATGCTGACGCCGAACTCGGATTCAAACAGACCATAGAGCGGCGCCTTGTTGGCGGTCAGCAGCTCCAGGGTCAGTCCGCGGAAAATGGAACCGGGCAGCCAGATGTCGTCCACGACGGTGGGTGTCTGCCCCATGGACAGCAGGCGCCGGATCATCACGACGGTTTCGCCCGCCCGGAGATCCAGGGCGCGCGCGATCTCGGCGGGGGCTCGCAGGCGCCGGCATTCCAGGATGCGGCTTTCCGCGCGGCCGGCTTCGCCTTCTTCGTCGGCGGCCAGGCGCAGGAAGCGGTAACGCACGCGGGCTTCGTGGTGGGTGGCAACAAAGGTGCCCTTGCCTTGGCGACGCAGCAGCATGTGCTCGGCGGCCAACTCGTCAACCGCCTTGCGCACCGTGCCCTGGCTCACCTGAAAACGGGCGGCCAGATCGATTTCGCTGGGGATGAGTTCACCGGGCTTCCATTCGCCGCGTTCAAGGCTTTGGACAAGCAGATCCTTGATTTGGCGGTAGAGCGGACTGAAAGCGGCCCCCTCGCCCGTTGAACGGGCGGCGCGAGTGCGTAAGGAGGTTTCGGGCCGAGGCTCTGCCATGGATCTTCTTGAAAGTGTCATGTTCATCCGGATGATGGGAGGGCAACGCAAAAAGGATGCAGACCCATATCCAAAATGCGCCGGCAAAGGCACAGCGGACTGTGCTGCAACGCATTCGGAATAAACACTCTATTGTGGCATATTGAGAGGAAAGCTGTCCAACGTCTTATGTCTTATATAAGATAGAAGAGCGTTTGACGCACCCCCGAAATCGTTCTAGGATTCACGGCTGTCAGGGCCCCGCGCCCCCAGTCAAAAAAGCCCCCTCGGGAGGGCAGCAAACCCGCGATAGCGGGCGCGGCATGGGGGCCTTTGTTTTGACGCCCAACGATTACACTGATTGGTGAGATTTTTCTCGCCAAACCATTACGGAGAACGTCCATGTCCAAGCCTGCCTTGCGTGTCGCCGTCACCGGCGCCGCCGGCCAAATCGGTTACGCACTGCTATTCCGCATCGCCTCCGGCGAAATGCTGGGTAAAGATCAACCCGTCATCCTGCAACTGCTGGAAATTCCCGACGAGAAAGCGCAAAAGGCCCTGAAGGGCGTCATCATGGAATTGGATGACTGCGCCTTCCCGCTGCTGCAGGAAGTGACCGCTCACAGCGATCCGCGCACCGCCTTCAAGGACGCCGACGTGGCCCTGCTGGTTGGCGCCCGTCCGCGCGGCCCCGGCATGGAGCGCAAGGACCTGCTGTCCGTCAACGCCCAGATCTTCACCGCGCAGGGCAAGGCCCTGAACGACGTGGCCAGCCGCAACGTCAAGGTCCTGGTCGTCGGCAACCCCGCCAACACCAATGCCTACATCGCCATGAAGTCGGCGCCGGATCTGCCGGCCAAGAACTTCACCGCCATGCTGCGCCTGGATCACAACCGTGCCCTGTCGCAACTGTCCGCCAAGTCGGGCAAGCCGGTCGCCGCGATTGAAAAGCTGGTCGTGTGGGGCAACCACTCGCCCACGATGTACCCCGACTTCCGCTTCGCCACCGTCGGCGGCGAATCGCTCGCCAAGCTGATCAACGACGACGCCTGGAACCGCGACACGTTCATCCCGACCGTGGGCAAGCGCGGCGCCGCCATCATTGAAGCCCGTGGCCTGTCCTCGGCCGCTTCGGCCGCCAACGCCGCCATCGACCACGTCCGTGACTGGGTCCTGGGCAGCAATGGCAAGTGGGTCACGATGGGCATCCCGTCGGACGGCTCCTATGGCATCCCGGAAGGCATCATCTACGGCGTGCCGGTCACGACCGAAAACGGCGAATACAAGCGCATCGAAGGCCTGGAAATCGACGCCTTCTCGCGCGAGCGCCTGGACTTCACGCTGAAAGAGCTCCTGGAAGAGCGCGACGGCGTCAAGGACCTGCTGAAGTAAGCAGCGCTTGAATCAGAATTGGGCCCGCTGACGCGGGCCCAATTCCTAAGCAACACCGAAACATAAACCTGTCTCTTGTGCCCTGCCGCCGCGATTGTCGCGTAGGGGACAGATTTATATTCCGGACCCGCGCTAAGGTCGTGGGCTAGCCATAAAAACGGAGACTTCCATGTCCAGACCCGAATCGCCCGGCGCCCTCTTCCGTCGCGCCCTCGCTGAAGAAAGCCCGCTACAGATCATTGGCGCCATCAACGCAAACCACGCCTTGCTGGCCAAGCGTGCCGGCTACCGCGCCATCTACCTGTCAGGCGGCGGCGTCGCGGCTGGCTCCCTGGGCCTGCCCGACCTGGGCATCAACACGATGGACGACGTCCTGACCGACGTGCGCCGCATCACCGACGTGTGCGACGTGCCGCTGGTGGTGGATATCGACACCGGCTTCGGCCCGTCGGCGTTCAACATCGGCCGCACCGTCAAGAGCCTGATCAAGTTCGGCGCTGCCGCCTGCCATATCGAAGACCAGGTTGGCGCCAAGCGTTGTGGCCATCGCCCCGGCAAGGAAATCGTCACCACCGAGGAAATGGCCGACCGCGTGAAGGCCGCGGCTGATGCACGCACCGACAGCGATTTCTACCTGATCGCCCGTACCGATGCCATCGCCTCGCACGGCGTGGACGCCGCCATCGAGCGCGCACTGGCCTGCGTGGAAGCTGGCGCCGACGCCATCTTCGCCGAGGCCGCCTACGACCTGCCCACCTACGACCGCTTCGTCAAGGCCGTCAAGGTGCCCGTCCTGGCCAACATCACCGAATTCGGCAAGACGCCGCTGTTCACGGTCGAGGAACTCAAGAGCGTGGGCGTGGGCATGGTGCTCTATCCGCTGTCAGCCTTCCGCGCCATGAACAAGGCCGCCGAGGCCGTCTATACCGCCATCCGCCGCGATGGCCACCAGAAAAACGTGGTGGACCTGATGCAGACGCGCGAAGAACTGTACGACCGCATCGGTTACCACGAATTTGAATCCAAACTGGATGCGCTCTTCCAAAAGGGCAAAGCGTAAGACCGCAACGCCTTTTGTATCCGGCGCCACGGCCATCCCCGGGGCGCCAAGCTTCCCCCCATATCGTCAATCGCGAAAGGAAAGGAGTAGAGACATGAGCACGGCTCCCAAGAAGCAAGCAGCCACACCAGACGCCAAGCCGGAAGAGAAAGCCGGTTTCAAGCCGAAGAAATCCGTTGCCCTGTCGGGCGTGGTCGCGGGCAACACCGCGCTATGCACGGTCGGCCGCAGCGGCAACGACCTGCACTACCGCGGCTACGACATCCTGGACATCGCCCACACCAGCGAGTTCGAGGAAATCGCCCACCTGCTGGTCCATGGCAAGCTGCCCACCAAAGCCGAACTGGCCGCCTACAAGCAGAAGCTGCGTGGCCTGCGCGGCCTGCCGGCCCAGTTGCAAATCGCGCTGGAAGCTCTGCCCGCCGCCAGCCACCCGATGGACGTGATGCGCACTGCCGTGTCCGTGCTGGGCTGCGTGCTGCCCGAGAAAGACGACCACAACACCCCGGGCGCCCGCGATATCGCCGACCGCCTGATGGCCAACCTGGGCTCGGCGCTGCTGTATTGGTATCACTTCAGCCACAACGGCCGCGTCATCGACGTGCAGACGGACGACGACAGCATCGGCGGGCACTTCCTGCACCTGCTGCACGGCGAGAAGCCCAGCGACGAATGGGTCAAGGCGATGCATATCTCCTTGAACCTGTACGCCGAGCATGAATTCAATGCGTCCACGTTCACCGCCCGCGTCATTGCCGGCACGGGTTCGGACATGTACTCGTCCATCGCTGGCGGCATCGGCGCGCTGCGCGGCCCCAAGCACGGCGGCGCCAACGAAGTGGCGTTTGAAGTGCAGAAGCGCTATGACACGCCGGACGAAGCCGAAGCCGACATCCGCCGCCGCGTCGAGGCCAAGGAAGTCATCATTGGCTTTGGCCACCCGGTCTACACCGTGTCCGACCCGCGCAACAAGGTCATCAAGGACGTGGCCAAGAAGCTGTCCAAGAAGGCCGGCACCACCAAGATGTTCGACATTGCCGAGCGTCTGGAAACGGTCATGTGGGACATCAAGAAGATGTTCCCCAACCTGGACTGGTTCTCGGCGGTCAGCTATCACATGATGGGCGTGCCCACCGCCATGTTCACCCCGCTGTTCGTCATTGCGCGCACCGCGGGCTGGTCGGCCCACGTCATCGAGCAACGCATCGACAACAAGATCATTCGCCCCACCGCCAACTACGTGGGTCCGGAAGATCAGAAGTTCGTGCCGATCGAGAAGCGCAAGTAAGCCACGCACACGTCAACCGAGAGCAAGGGCGCAGCATGGCCACCTGTATTCATTTTATGGAGAGGTACCGCTATGTCTGCCCCGATCTCCAACGTGCGTCCCGATCCCGACCAGGTACTGGTCGATATCGCGGACTACGTTCTGAACTATGAAATCAAGAGCGGCCTGGCGTATGAAACCGCCCGCAACTGCCTGATCGACACACTGGGCTGCGGCCTGGAAGCGCTGGAGTACCCGGCGTGCAGGAAATTGCTGGGGCCGGTCGTGCCGGGCACGGTGGTGCCCAACGGCGCCAAGGTGCCCGGCACGTCGTTCCAGCTGGACCCTGTCCAGGCCGCGTTCAACATCGGCACGATCATCCGCTGGCTGGATTTCAACGATACGTGGCTGGCCGCCGAATGGGGCCACCCGTCCGACAACCTGGGCGGCATCCTTGCCACCGCCGACTGGCTTTCGCGTACCGCGGTTGCGGCCGGCAAGCCGCCACTGACCATGCGCGACGTGCTGACCGGCATGATCAAGGCGCATGAGATCCAGGGCTGCATCGCGCTGGAGAACTCCTTCAACAAGGTTGGCCTGGATCACGTCGTGCTGGTCAAGGTGGCGTCGACCGCCGTCGTGGCGCAGATGCTGGGTCTGGACCGCGATGAAGTGATCAACGCCGTCTCCCTGGCCTGGGTGGACGGCCAGAGCCTGCGCACCTATCGCCACGCCCCCAATACCGGCAGCCGGAAGAGCTGGGCCGCGGGCGATGCCACCAGCCGCGCCGTGCGCCTGGCGCTGATCGCAAAGACGGGTGAAATGGGCTATCCGTCCGTGCTGACCGCCAAGACCTGGGGCTTTTACGACGTGCTCTTCAAGGGCAAGCCGTTCACGTTCCAGCGGCCTTATGGCAGCTATGTGATGGAGAACGTGCTGTTCAAGATTTCGTTCCCGGCCGAATTCCATTCGCAGACCGCCGTGGAATGCGCCATGGAGATTCACGACCGCCTACGCGGCCTGGGCAAGAGCGCGGACGACATCAAGGCCATCACGATCCGCACGCACGAGGCCTGCATCCGCATCATCGACAAGAAGGGCCCGCTGAACAACCCGGCCGACCGCGATCACTGCATCCAGTACATGGTGGCCGTGCCCGTGCTGTTTGGCCGGCTGACGGCGGGCGATTACGAGGACGAGATTGCCCGCGATCCGCGCATCGATGTACTGCGCGACAAGATCGTCTGCGTGGAAGACCCGGCCTACACCCGGGACTATCACGACCCGGACAAGCGTTCCATCGCCAACGCGCTGACCGTGGAGTTCAACGACGGCTCGCGGCTGGACGAGATCGTGTGCGAATACCCCATCGGCCACAAGCGCCGCCGCCAGGAAGGCATCCCGCTGCTGGAAGCCAAATTCCGCACCAACCTGGCCCGCATGTTCCCGGCCAAGCAACAGCGCCGCATCCTGGCGGTGTCGCTGGACCAGAAGACGCTGGAAGCCATGCCGGTACACGAATACATGGACATGTACGTGATCTGACGCTGGACCACGCGGACCCGTAGGATGGGTGTAGCGCGAGAGATTGGAGCCAAGAACGCCAATCTCAAGCGCGCGCAACCCATCAAGCAGCGGTGATTTCTTAACGAAAGCAGCCATGATGCGAGCGCAGCGTGGTGCGAGCACGGCATAATGCTAGCGCGGCATGATGGGAGCGCGGCGTGATGGGAGCGTGGCGTGATGGGAGCGTGGCGTGGTGCTAGCGCGGCATGATGGGTTGCGCGCGTTCAGTTCCGGTGTTCTTGGCTCCAATCTCTCGCGCTACACCCATCCTACGATCATCCCGCCCCAATTCAGTCCGTTCCAACCCCGCCTCAACCCATCCATCCAATCCGTCCCCCAACGCCGGCCTTACAATGCGGCTTTCCTCGATCGGATCGTGCCATCATGGCCATGCTTTGGGTCAAGACCTTTCATATTGTCTTTATCGCTTCCTGGTTTGCCGGCTTGTTCTATCTGCCGCGCATTTTCGTGAACCTGGCGCAGCAAACGGACGCTTCGGTTCAGGCGACGCTGCTGGGCATGGCTCGCCGGCTGTACCGTTTCACCACCATCCTGGCCGTGGTCGCCATCGTGTTCGGCATGTGGCTGTACCTGGGTTATGGCATCGGCGTGGGCCCGGGCAATGGCTGGATGCACGCCAAACTCTTTTTCGTCCTGCTCGTCATCGGCTACCATCACGCCTGTGGCTTGATGCTGCGCAAATTTGAACAGGGCAAAAATACCCGTTCGCACAAGTTCTATCGCTGGTTCAACGAAGTTCCCGTCTTGCTGCTCTTGGTGGTGGTGGCGCTGGTCGTCGTCAAACCCTTCTGATTCCCCCTACCTTTGCACATTCGCCAGGATTCGTATGTCCTCTGATGAACAGGACCGTCCGCGCAAGACGCTGACGATCAAAAAAACGGCGCGTGACGCCCACGCCGAAGAAGCGCCCAAGCGCACCCGCACGGGCGCCCGCGCCCGGCTGGTCGCCCAGATTTCACGCACCAAAGACAGCGTGGAACGCCAGAAAGACCCGGAAGGCTATCAACGCCGCCAAGAAGAAGAGGCACGCCGCAAGCCCGGTGCGGGCGCACGCGGCCAGGCGCCTCGCGGCGGCTCGCCGGAGCGTGGCCAGTATGATCGCGGCCAGCCCAGCCGAGGCCCGAGTCGTGGCGCGGCTGACCGCAGCCCGGCTGATCGCAGCGCGGGTGGACGCAGCCCGACTGATCGCAGCCCTTCCGACCGCGGCCCCTCCAACCGTGGCGCCCCCGCTCGCAGCCGTTCCGACGACTCCCGTCGCGATGCCGCGCCGAGCTCGCGCCCGGGACGTCCAGCGCAACGCGCCCCGCGCCTGCGTGACGACCAGTACATCGCCCCGGCCACGCCGGCGGGCCGCTTCTACGATCCGTTCGAGGACGACGGCCCCGCGCCCGAGTTCATGACCGAGCCGGAACACGCTCAGCAGCCCGAACCGCACGCGGCGGAAGAACGCCACTATTCCCGCGAACGCACGCACCACGTCGAAACGCATGGCCGCCGTCCGCGTGAGCCACGGCAGGCGGAAGTGTTCACGGTATTCGCCCCCTGCCCGCAAGGCCTGGAAGAGGCCCTGACGGCGGAAATGCAGGCCCTGGGCTATGACGACGCCAAGGCTGGCCGCGCCGGCTGCTCGTTCACGGCCGATTGGGCCGGCGTGCAGCGCGCCAACCTGTATTCGCGTCTGGCCACCCGCATCCTGGTGCAAGTGGCGCATGCCGAGATCTCGCACGAAGACGACATCCTGGACCTGGCCCGCGACACCCCCTGGGAACGCTGGTTCGGCGCCGAGCAAACGCTGCGCGTGGACACCTCGGCCATCAAGAGCCCGGTGCAAAGCCTTCAGTATTGCAACCTGCGCGCCAAGGACGGCATTTGTGACCGCCTGCGCGAACTGGAAGGCGAACGCCCCAGCATTGACACGGTGCGGCCGGACGCGCGCGTCCACCTGTTCCTGACGGGCCATACCGCCACCCTGTATCTGGACACGTCGGGCGAATCGCTGTTCAAGCGCGGCTGGCGCCTGGACAAGGGGGAAGCCCCGCTGCGCGAGAATCTGGCGGCCGGTATGCTGGCCCTGGCGGGCTGGGACCCGGCGGCGCCCTTGCTGGATCCGTTCTGCGGTTCGGGCACGATCCTGATCGAGGCGGCCTGGATCGCCTTGGGCGTGCCTCCGGGCATCTCGCGCCCGTTCGGATTCGAGCGACTGCGTGACCATGACGCCTATCGTTGGCGCGACCTGAAGGACGACGCCCGTTCGCGCATCCTGCCGCAACTGGACGCGCCGCTGATCGGCTACGACCTGGACCCGCAAGCGATTGAATTCGCCCAGAACAACGCCGAGCGCGCTTGGTTGACGGCCGATTCCATTCGCTTTGAAGTGGGCGACGCCCGCCAGATCTCGGCGCCCGCCGACCATGGCTGGATCGTCACCAACCCGCCCTACGGTGAGCGCATGCTGACCGAGCAGGACGCGGACCTATGGCGCGATTGGGCCACTTGCCTGAAGCACAATTTCGCCGGCTGGCAGTTGCACGTCATCACCAGCGACATGACCTTGCCCAACCAGATGCGCCTGAAGCCCAAACGCCGTGTGCCCCTGTACAACGGCGCACTGGACTGCCGCCTGTTCGGCTTTGAACTGGTCGCCGCTGGCTATCGCGACGCCTGATCGCACGGCGCCCGGGCGACGTTTCCGCCCCGGGCGCCCGCCCCTTTCTGCACCGCTTGGCGCGTTGTAAAAGCGCCGCAACATGGCGTGCGTATCTTTGCTTATGGTGCCCCGGCGCGCGGTTTTGGGGCATTATCAGCACCAAGGTGTTGCCAAGTTGCACTTGCTTGCACCTCCCTCTTGCACAGTTTCAGGGTAAACCCTATAATTCGGGTTATCCCTAGTAGCAAACAACTGTGCAAGCCCGTGGAGGCTATTGTGATCAACCCGAACAACACCATCCGCCTGACCGACGAACTCGAGCGCCAACTGATGCTCCAGGCTATTGAAGAACAATTCCGTCCGCACCCGATGCGGGCGTTGGCCGCCGGCCTGCGTAAGCTGGCCCACGGCGTGAAGGCCCTGGCTGGCAAGACGAGCGCCAAGAACGCGCACTCCGCTGCCTAAAGACAGGCTGGGCCTTAAGCGCTAAGGCCCGAACGATTTTCCCCTTGGGGGCTGCATAGCCCCTTTTATAGACCCGCCCTTACCGGCGGGTTTTTTTTCGTCCGGACTTAATGCATCGCAACGGAACCGGCGGATCCATCAGAACGCCGGGAGGATACCCCCTCGCCAACGGGCGCCTTTATCGGATAATAGCGACCCATGAACTCGCCCTCCCTAGACCAGACCCCCAATCGGCTACGCCGGTTCGCCTGCATGATGTACGAAGCCGTGCTGCTGTTCGGCGTGGTGTTCCTGGCGGGCTATCTGCTGGATACGCTGACCCAGAGCAAGAATGCGCTGGAACTTCGGCCGGCCCGGCAAGCCTGGCTGTTTATCGCGATCGGGGCGTATTTCGTGTTGTGCTGGCGCCGCCGCGGCCAGACGCTACCCATGAAGACCTGGAACATCCGGCTGGTCGATCGCGACGGCAACACCCCAGCAACCTTCCGCCTGATCCTGCGCTACGTGCTGGTCTGGCCCCTGGTGCTGGCCGGTGCCGCCGTGGTGTGGGGCGCCGCCAGCCTGACCGGCTGGCCCTCAATGGACATGTTCATCGTCGCCGCGCCCTTCACGATCTTCATCTGGTCCTGGTTCGACGCCGACGGTCAATTCCTGCATGACCGCATCCTGGGAACTCGGCTGCGCAATGCGCCGCAGCGTCAAAAAGCGCGATAAGGCCGCCGCCCCACACAAACAATTACAACCAGCAAAACCATGCGGCGAATTAGCCGCATGCTTTCAGAAAGTTGAAAGTCGCCCGCAAAGACAATGAGGCCCCTTTAAACAGACGCCTCCGGACTCATCATGCGCGCTTTCCTTTCCCGACTGTCGCTGGCTACCGCCAGCGCGCTGTTCTTCCTGCCCATGGGCGCTTCGGCCCAAAATGCATCGGCTCAGCAGGAAATCGAATCCGCAACGAAAGCCGCTTTTGCCGCCGCCCAGCAGGGGCCGGCCGATGTGAAACTGGGCGAGCAGGCGGTCGTGCATCTGCCTCAGAACATGTTCTTCGTCCCGCGCTTCCAGGCCGAACGGCTGATGCAAGCCTATGGCAACGGCAAGGACTCCTCGCTGCTGGGTGTCGTGATGCCCAAGAGCGACGAGGAAGACTGGGTCATCACCGTCAACTTCGACAAAGCCGGCTACATCAAGGACGACGACGCCAAGAACTGGGACGTCAAGGAACTGCTGGACAGCCTGCGCGAAGGCACCGAACAGTCCAATGAGGAACGCAAGAAGCGCGGCTTTCCTGAACTGACCGTGGACAGCTGGGTCGAGGCGCCCAAGTACGACAGCAACTCGCAGCGCCTGGTCTGGTCGGTGGCGGCCAAGCATAAAGGCGCCGGCGCGGAAGAAGACCCCACCGTCAACTACAACACCTACGCGCTGGGCCGTGACGGCTACATCACGCTGGACCTGATCACCCAGCAAAGCCTGGTGCCCAAGGACAAGACCGCCGTGCTGGCGCTGCTGGACAACCTGAACTACGTGGACGGCAAGCGCTACGCGGACTTCAACTCGTCGACCGACAAGGTGGCGGAATACGGATTGGCCGCGCTGGTGGCCGGCGTGGCCGCCAAGAAGTTGGGGCTGTTCGCCGTCATCGCCGCCTTCCTGGCCAAGTTTGCCAAGGTCGGCATCCTGGCCGCGGCCGCCCTGGGGGGTGGATTGTGGAAGCGCCTGCGCGGCAAGAAGGCCGACCCGCAACAACCCTGAAGCACTCCTCGTGACGGCGGCGCCACACGGCGCCGCCTGACCGTCACAACAGCGTCACGGATTCTTCATACGCCCGTCATCGCCGAATGATTTCATTCTGAGGCATGACGACAGCCCATAGGGAAGCGACCGTGAACGAAATCCGACCCGCGCACTGGCGTGCTCTCTGGATTTCCGATATTCACCTGGGCACTGCCGGGTGCAAAGCGGAATTCCTGCTCGATTTCCTGGACCATAACGATTCGGACACCTTGTACTTGGTGGGCGATATCGTGGACGGCTGGCAGCTGCGCAAGCATTGGCACTGGCCCCGGGCACACAACGACGTCATCCAGCGCATCCTGCGCAAGGCGCGCAATGGCACGCGGGTGGTCTTCATCCCCGGCAACCATGACGAATTCGCCCGCGAATTCGCGGGCTATGCGTTCGGCGATATTGAAATCCTGGATGAAGACGTCCACGTCACGGCCAAGGGCCTGCGCCTGCTGGTGCTGCACGGCGACCAATTCGATGGCGTGATCCAGCACAGCCGATGGCTCGCCCACCTGGGCGACGGGCTGTACCAGTTGGCGCTCTGGATCAACCACCACTTCAACCGGCTGCGCCACCGCTTGGGGATGCACTACTGGTCGCTGTCGCAATACCTGAAGCACAAGGTCAAGAACGCGGTGTCCTTCATTACGGACTTTGAAGAGGCGCTGGCGGGCGAGGCTCGCCGCCGCGGTCTGGACGGCGTGGTCTGCGGCCATATCCACAAGGCCGAACTGCGCGACGTGGGCGGCATCCTCTACTGCAACGATGGCGATTGGGTGGAAAGCCTGTCCGCCCTGGCGGAAACCCATGACGGCCAGCTCCAGCTGCTGGACTGGGCCGCCATCCAGGCCGAAAGGCAGGCGGACCCCGCTGCCCGCCCCCCGCGTTCGCTGTCCTTGCCCGCCCTGCCGTCCGCGTTGCGCCGTCAAAGCAAACACCCGTGATAACCCGTATGCGTCCCCATTACGCAACGGGGATATTGCAGTTCACGGCCCTCTAGGTCATGCTTGCATCTGAGGCAACGGGCGAGTTGGCCCGTTCACGCAGCTGCAACATGCTTACAACATAGGGCCATGAACGACCAATATCAGGCGCTCTACCAATCCTTCCGCTGGCTGGTACCCACTCAGTTCAACATTGCGGATGCGTGCTGCCATCGCTGGGCATCCAGTAGTCCGGATGCGCGGCGCATTGCCATCTACTACGAAGATGAGTCCGGCAACCGCGAGGTCTGGACCTACGCCCGACTGGCTGAGGCCGTCAATCAGCTAGCCAACGGGCTGGTGAAAATGGGTGTGGGCCGCGGCGATCGGGTCGGTGTCGTTTTGGGGCAACGCCCCGAAACCGTCGTCGCCCACATGGCCATCTACACGGTTGGCGGCGTGGTGCTGCCCCTGTCCGCCTTATTCGGCCCCGAGGCCCTGGAAAGCCGTCTGCGCGACTCCGAAACCCGAGTCGCCATCGTGGACCACGCCTCCAGCGCCAATCTGCTGGCCGTCAGCGACAACTGCCCCAACCTACAGCAGATCATCGGCATCGGTTTTGCCGATGAGCGCGTGCTGCCCTGGCGCAGCCTGCTGGCCCGCCAACCCAGCGAATTCAAGGCCATCCCGACGCGCTCGTCCGACCCCGCCATCCTGCTGTATACCTCCGGCACCACCGGTGCGCCCAAGGGCGCGTTGCTGCCGCACAGCGTGTTGATTGGCAACTTGCCGGGCTTCGTGGCTTCGCAGGACTGGTTCCCCAAGCCCGCCGACGTCTTCTGGTCACCGGCCGACTGGGCCTGGACCGGCGGCATCATGGACGCGCTGCTACCTACCCTGTATTTCGGGCATCCCATCGTGGGCACGCGCGGGCGCTTTTCCGTCGAGCGTGCGTTCGAACTGCTGGAGCGCTATCAGGTCACCAACACCTTCCTGTTCCCCACCGCCCTGAAGATGATGATGAAGGCGGTACCCGAACCCCGCCATCGCTATCAACTGGCCCTGCGCTCCCTCATGAGTGCAGGCGAAAGCGTGGGCGAAACCGTCTTTGAATGGTGCCAGACAGCGCTGGGCGTGACGCCCAACGAAATGTTCGGCCAGACGGAAATGAATTATGTCGTGGGCAACAGCCAAAAGCGCTGGCCCGCCCGGCCCGGTAGCATGGGCCGCCCCTACCCCGGCCATCAGGTCGCGGTGCTGAACGACGACGGCCAGCCTGTCGCCGCCGGCGAAACCGGCGAGATCGCCGTCAACCGCCTGGATATCCACGGCTTCCCCGACCCCGTGATGTTCCTGGGTTATTGGCGCAACGAAGCCGCCACCCAGGCCAAATTCAAGGGTGACTGGTGCTTGACGGGTGACTTGGCCAGGTTGGACGCCGACGGCTACCTTTGGTATGCCGGCCGTGCCGATGACGTATTCAAATCGGCGGGCTACCGGATTGGTCCCGGGGAAATCGAAAGCTGCCTGATCGGGCATCCTGCCGTGGCCAACGCCGCAGTGGTGCCCAAGCCGGACGCCGAACGCGGCGCGCTGGTCAAGGCCTATGTGGTGCTGACGCCGGAGTTCGCCCATCGCGACCGCTCGGACGTCATCGAGAATCTCCAGGAACATGTCCGCGAGCGCCTGGCGCCCTACGAATACCCGAAGGAGATCGAATTCGTCGATGAATTGCCCATGACCACGACCGGTAAGATCCAGCGCCGCATCCTGCGCCTGCGTGAAGAGGAGCGCGCCCGGGCCATCGCCCCGCCAGCCGACATCGCCCCCGTGGTGACCGTGGTGGTGGACGAGGCCCACGGCGACCCCGAAAAACAACCGGAGACCTGAGGCAATGCCCATTTACCAGCTGGACGACCTGATCCCCCACATCGACCCTGCCGCCTACGTGGCCGACAGCGCCGACATCATCGGCAATGTCACGCTGGAGGCAGGTGTCAGCATTTGGTCGCACGTGTCGATCCGGGGCGATAACGACGCGATTCTGATCCGCCGTGGCACCAACATCCAGGAATCCAGCGTGCTGCACGTGGACAGCGGCTGTCCCATGACGATCGGCCCGAACGTGACGGTTGGCCATCAGGCCATGCTGCACGGCTGTACCATCCATGAAGGCGCCTTGGTCGGCATGCAGGCCATCGTGCTGAACAACGCGGTCATCGGGCGCAATTGCCTGATCGGCGCGGGCGCGATCATCCCCGAGGATCGGGTCATTCCCGACAACTCGCTCGTGATCGGCATCGGCAAGATCGTGCGCGAACTCTCGGAAGAGGAAATCGCCAATCTGCACAAAAATACCGCCCATTACGTGGCGCGGGGCCAACATTACAAGACAGCCCTGAAACGGCTGGCCTGAGCGCCCCCGGGAGCCGCCGAACCCCCTGCTGCCAGCAGGGGGAATCTGGCGCCTGATCGGCTAACATTCCGCTATGACCGATCAGCTCAAAAAATACCTTACCGAAGACCGCAGCGTCCGCATTCAGTCGGTGCGCCTGGATTCGACCTGGAAGGCCGTCCAGGCCAACCATGACTACCCGCCCGCCATCACCCACCTGTTGGGCGAACTGGTGGCCGCGTCCACCCTGCTTGCCGCCAACATCAAGTTCGAGGGTTCGCTGGTGTTGCAGATCCAGGGCGACGGCCCCATCGCCCTGCTGGTGGTGGAATGCCGTTCCGACCTGAGCCTGCGTGCCACCGTCAAAGTGCGCGAAGACCATGAGGTGCCCACCGACGGCACCATGCAAAGCCTGTTGAACCCGGGCGGCAACGGCCGTTTCATCGTGGTGCTGGATCCGCAGCGCAAGCTGCCGGGCCAGCAAGCCTACCAGGGCATCGTGCCGCTGGAAGGCGAAACGGTGGCCGAAGCCTTGCAACACTACATGAAAGCGTCCGAACAACTGGACACCCGCCTGTGGCTGGCAGCCGATGCAGACCGCGCCGCCGGCATGCTGATCCAGCGCCTGCCGTTCCATGGCGGCACGGACGCGCCGCTGCTGACCGAGCAGACCGCCGCCGAGACCTGGGACCGCACCAACGCGCTGGCCAGCACCCTCAAGCGTGAGGAACTGCTGGAAGCCGAGATCGACACCCTGATCCACCGCCTGTTCTGGGAAGACACCCTGATAGCGTTTGATCCGGTGACGGTGAGCTGGCATTGCCCTTGCACCCGCGAGCGCGTAGCCAGCATGCTGCGGTCGTTGGGTGAAGAGGAAGTCAACAGCGTCCTGGCCGAACGCGGCCAGGTGGACGTGTCCTGCGATTTCTGCGGCAAGCCCTACAAGTTCGATGCCGTGGACTGCGCGTCGCTGTTCGCACCGAACCAGCCCCCCGCGGACGACACCCCTCCGACGGTGCACTGATTTCCTGGCGTCCCGCGCGCCGGGACGCTTTCATCCCTTCGGATTGTCCGCATCGACAGGCGGGCATGCCCGCGCCACACTGCGCAGCCATGACCGCCTTTTTCTTTGCCCTGCCCCGACAGCATGGCGCTGCCGCCATCGAATTTGCCGTGGCGGGCGCCTTTGTGATGCTGCTGGGCATGCTGGGAATTGAAGCCGCCCGCTGGCAGGCCGTGCGCCAGATGACGCATTTGGCGCTGATCGAAGCCGCCCGTGCAGGCGCGACCAGTCATGGCAATCCCACCCGCATGCGGCAGGCTTTTCAGCAGGGCTTGCTACCGCTGCATGCAGGCGCAGGAGGCGAAGCCGCTGCTCGGCGCCGGCAGTTGCAGGTTCAGGACAAGGTGACCACGCTGACAGGCCTGACCCCATGGCGCATCGAGGTGCTGCGGCCTGACGCCCGTGCGTTCCGCGAACACGCCCGCCCCGGCCTGACGGTAGCGGCCGCGCCGGGCTTGCGCCTGATCGACAATGACTATCAGGATTTGCAGCATGCGCGCCGGCCCGCCCCACCAGGGGGATCAAGCATCTTCGATGCCAATACATTGCAATTGCGCCTGACCTACCTGCATGAACCGCTCTGGCCGCCCATGCGCGCGCTGCTGTCGCTACTGGGACGCGACGACGCCAGCTACGCGGGCGTGGCCCGGACGCAAGGCTTGCTGCCGATTCGGGTGGAACTGGAAATGGAGATGCACTCGCACCCGGCCGATTGGGCGGCCAAGAGGCCCTACCCGGCGGGCGTGGTGTACGGCGCATGCCGTGACGCCCACTGCGGCTGAGAAAACCTCAGTGCCGGGGCGTGGCGTTGCCTGCCGGATTGGCGGGCTTGGGCGCGGGCGTGGCGGCCCGGTTGGCGGGAGGCTTGGCAGCCGGTGCGCTGGCGCGCGTGGAAATTGCCGGTGCGGGGTCGGTTGTCAACGACGCACCCGCAGCGGGCGGTTGCGTGTTCTGCGGCAGAATGTGAACGAACACTTCACCCTCGCGCATCATGCCAAGTTCACCGCGAGCGCGCTCTTCGATGGCGCCAGTGCCACCTTCAAGATCGCGCACTTCAGCCTCCAGCGCCGCATTGCGCGCGCGCAGGCCTTCATTGGTCTCGCGTTGCTCCGCCACTTGGCGTTGCAGATCCCAGACCTTGAACCAGCCGCCCTTACCCAGCCACAGCGGGTATTGGATCAAGCCTACCAGCACGAACAGCACCAGGAACAACAGGCGCATACGCGAGAACCCTCAGAGCAGTCGTGGCGCGGATGCGGCCACGGCGCCAAGCGCCGTGGCCGCGCTTCCCATCAACGCAGGTTGTAGAAAGCTTCCAGGCCAGGATACGACGCCACTTCGGCCAGCTCTTCCTCGATACGCAGGAGCTGGTTGTACTTGGCCATGCGATCCGAACGGGACAGCGAACCCGTCTTGATCTGCATCGCGTTGGTCGCCACGGCGATGTCGGCGATGGTCGAATCCTCGGTTTCGCCCGAACGGTGCGACACGACGGCGGTGTAGCCGGCGCGCTTGGCCATTTCGATGGCGGCGAAGGTTTCGGTCAGCGTGCCGATCTGGTTGATCTTGATCAGGATCGAGTTGGCGACGCCCTTCTGGATGCCTTCACGCAGGATCTTGGTGTTGGTGACGAACAGGTCGTCGCCCACCAGTTGCACCTTCTTGCCCAATTGGTCGGTCAAGAGCTTCCAACCGTCCCAGTCGTTTTCGGCCATGCCGTCTTCGATGGAGATGATCGGGTACTTGTCGCACCAGGTGGCCAGCAGATTGGTGAATTCCTGCGAGGACAGCGAGATGCCGCCTTCGCCGGCCAGCGTGTACTTGCCGTCGCGGTAGAACTCCGAGCTGGCGCAATCCAGACCCAGGGCGATCTGCGTGCCCGGCTCGTAGCCGGCTTCGGTGATGGCCTTCAGGATCAATTGGATGGCGGCTTCATGGCTGGGCACGTTGGGGGCAAAGCCGCCCTCGTCGCCCACAGCCGTGGACATGCCCTGGCCGTGGATCAGCTTCTTCAGCATGTGGAAGACTTCAGCGCCCCAACGCATGGCTTCGCGGAAGCTGCCTGCGCCAACCGGCAGAATCATCAATTCTTGCAGGTCGAGGGTGTTGTTGGCGTGCGCGCCGCCGTTGATGACGTTCATCATCGGCACGGGCATGCTCATGGGGCCGCTGCCGCCGAAATAGCGGTAGAGCGACAGGCCCGATTCGTCGGCGGCGGCGCGAGCCACGGCCATGCTGGCCGCCAGGATCGCGTTGGCGCCCAGGCGTTCCTTGGATTCGGTGCCGTCCAGTTCGATCAGGGTGCGATCGACGAAGGTCTGTTCCTGGGCATCCAGGCCCATCAAGGCTTCGGAGATTTCCGTATTCAGGTTCTCAACGGCGCGCAGCACGCCCTTGCCCAAGTAACGGCTCTTGTCGCCGTCGCGCAGCTCGATGGCTTCGCGGGCGCCGGTGGAGGCGCCGGACGGCACGGATGCGCGACCCATGGCGCCGGACTCCAGCAGCACATCGCATTCCACGGTCGGGTTGCCGCGCGAATCCAGAATCTCGCGGCCGATGATATCGACGATTGCACTCATGACTTTACATTCCCTGAACGATAAACATATTCATGACGGCCGCGCCCTCACGGGCGTTGCGGGCACGGCGGTACTGCCAGGAGTCGTAGAAGGCCTGGGCGGCGGTCAAGGACGGAAACTCCATGACGACGGTGCGGCCAGGTTCACGGCCCTCAAGGTGCTTGGATTCGCCGCCACGCACCAGGATCTTGGCGTCATACGCGCGCATGGCGAGCGTGGACAGACGCTTGTAATCCTCGTATTGCGCGGGCTTGGTCACGGTGACGTCGGCGATGAGGTAAGCACTCATGGGGTTCCTTCGGAGCAGTTGCGTTGGTTGGTATCTATGCCGGACACATGGCGCCGGATACGGCAACGCCGCCAGTGTCGCGCAAGGCGGCATGGCGACGCATATCCGATGCTAATTGGTTGTATCCGAAAGCAGCGCCGCCGTACAGGCCGGCGCAGCTGGGGGACAGGCCCGCGGCCCCGAGGATCCGCTTACGGAACTCGAGACCACGGACGCGCATCAGGCCCCCTGACCGCGGCGAGACTTTTGCTCGATGGCGGCGCGGATATAGCTGGAGAACAACGGGTGGCCATCACGCGGCGTGGAGGTGAACTCCGGGTGGAACTGCACGCCCACGAACCACGGGTGGTCGGGCAATTCCATCATTTCCGGCAGATTCTCGGACGGCGTGCGGGCGCTGATCACCATGCCGGCCTCTTCCAGGCGCGGCACGTAGACGTTGTTGACCTCGTAGCGATGACGGTGACGCTCGTTCACTTCGTCGCCATAGATGGTCTGTGCGCGGGTGCCCGCCTTGATCGGCACGCGCTGCGCGCCCTTGCGCATGGTGCCGCCCAGGTCGGACGAGTTGTCGCGCTTTTCGACCTTGCCTTCGCGGTCCATCCACTCGGTGATCAAGGCCACCACGGGGTGCGGGGCGGACGGATCGAATTCCGTGCTGTTGGCGCCGCCCAGACCGGCGACGTGGCGCGCGAATTCAATGACGGCCAGCTGCATCCCCAGGCAGATGCCCAGGTAAGGCACGCCGTTTTCACGGGCGTAACGGATGGCGGCGATCTTGCCTTCGGTGCCGCGCTTGCCGAAGCCGCCAGGAACCAGAATGGCGTCCAGGTGCTTCAACTGATCGGTGCCGCGGGTTTCGATGTCTTCCGAGTCGATGTACTCGATGTTGATCTTCGAGCGCGTGTGGATGCCGGCGTGGACCAGCGCTTCCGTCAGCGACTTGTACGATTCGGTCAGATCGACGTACTTGCCGACCATGCCGATCGTCAGCTGGTGCTGCGGATGCTCCAGCGCGTCGACCAGGCTGTCCCACATGGACAGGTCGGCCGGCGGCGGGGTCAGGCCCAACGCTTCGCAGACGATGTTGTCCACGCCTTGCTTGTGCAGCATGGCGGGGATCTTGTAGATGGAATCGGCGTCCCAGACGGAAATGACCGCATCCAGGGGGACGTTCGAGAACATCGAGATCTTGGCGCGCTCGTCGTCCGGGATGGGACGGTCGGCGCGGCACAGCAGCGCGTTCGGGTAGATGCCGATTTCGCGCAGTTTCTGCACCGAGTGCTGCGTGGGCTTGGTCTTCAGTTCGCCGGCGGAGGCGATGAAGGGCACCAGCGTCAGATGCACGAAGGCGGCATTGTTGCGGCCCATGCGCAGGCTCATCTGGCGAGCCGCTTCAAGGAAGGGCAGCGATTCGATGTCACCCACGGTACCGCCGATTTCGACGATGGCGACATCGGTGTTGCCGTTCCAGCCAGCTTCAGCGCCACGGGCGATGAAGTCCTGGATTTCGTTGGTGATGTGCGGAATGACCTGGACAGTCTTGCCCAGGTAGTCGCCACGACGCTCCTTGCGCAGCACCGATTCGTAGATCTGGCCCGTGGTGAAGTTGTTCACCTTGTGCATGCGGGCGGAGATGAAGCGCTCGTAGTGGCCCAAGTCCAGATCGGTTTCGGCGCCGTCTTCCGTGACGAACACTTCACCGTGCTGGAAGGGGCTCATCGTGCCCGGATCGACGTTGATGTACGGGTCGAGTTTCAGCATGGTTACCTGCAAACCACGCGACTCAAGAATGGCGGCGAGCGACGCAGCGGCGATGCCCTTGCCCAGGGAAGACACCACTCCGCCGGTGACAAATACGTATTTGGTCATCGTAATGAGCACCCGGGACGAGCGGGCGCGTGCGGGAAATTTGGATTATAGCCGGGAGGCGGAAGTTATTTGGGTTTTCCCCTAGCGATGACGAGTAACATTTGGCAGCACTCGAAACGCCTTGACGGCAAGCGCATTGCGCGGCGCGGCGCGGCGCCGTGCTATGTTCGATCCCTATTTTTTTGACTGCGGTTTTTTCTCAACACTCCCCGCCCGCCGCCGATGAACGATTCTCCCCAATCCCCTTATTCACTCGCCTGGCGCCTGGCATTGACCGCCGTGGTTGTGCGGCTGGCCTATGCCGCCATTGTCCAGACCTATACGCTGATCGGCGTGCCCCAGTTCGCGCATATGCGCGAAACCTTCACCGAGCCCCAGTTCCTGGCACCGATGCTGGCGCATATCTTCGCGGCGGTGGCAATCGCCGGGTTGACCACGTGGGGCGCCATGCACCGCTGGCTGGCACGCAACCACGCCACGGCCGTGGACGAGCCCCGCAAGCTGTTCGGCACCTTCATCGCCCTGCAACTGCTCTACACGCTGGCCGTGGCAGCAGGCATGGCTTTCCTGCAAAGCATCGGGTTGCAGTTCATCATGGAGAACCCGGACACGCTGGCCGCCTGGTTCAACATCGGCATGGTCGGCCGGTTCATTGCCCTGAGCTTCATCATCAGGGTCCTGACCATTGCGCTGGAGATCATCGGCATCTGCATCATCGTGCGCATTGCGGCCTGGACCGTGCAGCCTGCCGGTCAGTCCGGTGGTCCCGCATATGGCCGGCGTCATGCCGCCTGGATTGCCGCGCTGACCATGCTGATCTGGCAACTGAACGTCTCGATCGCGCTGGGAGCCTATCTGCAAATGCAGTCCCTCAAAGCGGGCTGGATGGAGTTCGCGCTGGGCTATCTGGCCCTGCCCGCGATCCTGCTCGCGATGTGCGCCCTGGTCTGCCTGAATATTCTGCCGCGCCAAATCGGCACGGCACGGCTGGGACGGGCCGTCACCCATGGCACCCTTGCATTCTGGCTGGCGCAGGCGCTGGGCGTCGGCTTGGGATACCTGGCTGTCCGGACGATGACGTGGAGCCAATGGCTGCGCATCGCCGAGTCCCAAGTGGCCGCCGTCGCGACGCTGCTGGCGTATGCCCTGCTACTGGCGGTGGGCTGCGTGATCGGCAGGCTGGCGCTGTATCCCCGAGCAAGGGCTGCGACGTCGGAAAGCTGAGAACGCCGTCCAAAAACAACAAGGCCGCAGGCAACATGCCCGCGGCCTTTTTCATGCCTACGCGCGGCGGATCAGATTGCCACGGTACGGCGCTCCAGCCAGGCCAGCGCGGCACCCTCGACCAACGGCGACAGGCGGTCGAACACCGTCTTGTGATAGTCGTTCAGCCACGCGATCTCATCGGCACGCATCAGCGAAGGCTCGATGCAGCGCGTGTCGATCGGGCACAGCGTCAGCGTTTCAAAGCACAGGAATTCACCCAGTTCGGACGTCAGCCAGCTGCGGTTGGCCACCAGGTTCTCGATGCGCACGCCCCAGCGGCCCGGGCGGTAGATGCCAGGTTCGTTGGACGTGATCATGCCCGGCTCCATCGCGGTGTGCGGGCCCGGCATGGCGCGGTACGAGATGACCTGCGGGCCCTCGTGCACGTTCAGGAAGTAACCCACGCCGTGGCCCGTGCCATGGCCATATTCCGCGCCACCTTCCCAGATGGGCGCGCGGGCGATGGCGTCCAGCATGGGCGACGGCGTGCCACGCGGGAACGAGGCGCGCGACAGCGCGATCATGCCCTTTAGCACCAACGTGAAATCCACCTTCTGGTCGGCGCTGGGCGTGCCTACCGCGACCACGCGGGTAATGTCGGTGGTGCCGCCCAGATACTGGCCGCCGGAGTCGATCAGCAACAAGCCGTCACCTTCGATGGTGGCATGCGATTCCTCGGTGGCCCGGTAGTGCGGCATGGCGCCGTTGGCGTTGAAGCCGGCAATGGTGGCAAAGCTGGGGCAAACGTAGGCGGGCCGGCGCGCGCGAGCCGCGGTGATCTGCTCGTCGATGGTCAGCTCGGTAATGGTTTCGCTGCCCAGCGCACCTTCGAACCAGGAAAAGAACTCACAGAGCGCCGCGCCATCCTGCGCCATCGCCTGGCGCACATGGGCCAGTTCGGCGTCGGTCTTGCGCGACTTCAGCAAGGTGGACGGGTTGATGGCTTCGATACGCGGCACGTCGGGATTCATGGCGTGGAATACGCCGCAGGTCACCCGGGCTGGGTCAATCAGCAGTTTCTGGTCCAGTTCCAGCGATGCCAGCGCATCCGCGGCCTGTGCGTAGCCGGCCACTTCAACGCCATCGCCGGCCAAGGTGGCGCGCAAGGCGTCGTCAATCTTGCCATCGGCCACGAACAGCGTGGCATGGTCCAGGCCAATCAGCGCATGGCCCACGAAAACGGGGTTGTAGTCCACATCCGCGCCGCGCAGATTCAACAGCCAGGCGATGTCGTCCACCGTGCAGATGAAATGCACGTCGGCGCCCTGCTCCCGCATCGCGCTGCGCACTTGCGCCAGTTTGTCGGCTCGGGTGACGCAGGCTTCGGGCGCCGCGTGTTCGTAGATCTTGGCGTCGGGCAGTCCCGCACGATCGGTCCATACCTCGTCCAGCAGGTCTTCGCGGATCTCCAAGGCGGCGCCCGACTTCGCGGCAGCCGCCGACAAGGCGCGGAACGCACCCAGACCCAGCACTTGACCGTCCACGCCAATGACATCGCCCGCGCGGGTGTTGGCGGCCAGCCAATCCACGTGGCCGGGCGTGGAGGCCAGGGCAATCTTCATCAGTTGCACGCCCGTGCCGGCCAGTTGCGCCTCGGCCTGCACCCAATAGCGGCTATCCACCCACAGGCCGGCGAAATCAGCCGTGACCACCAGGGTGCCCACCGACCCAGTGAAGCCCGACAGCCAGCGCCGCCCTTGCCAGCGCGCCGGCAGATACTCGGACAGATGGGGGTCCGAAGACGGAACGATGTAGGCGGACAGGCCGCGGCGGCGCATGGCCTGCCGCAATTGGGCGATACGGGTGTCAGTGCTAGACATGGGGGATGGAATCCTTAGCGCAACATGAAAGACATGGCGGCCAGGCTGTTCAGCGTGCGGACGGCGGACTGCATGCTATCCACGGTGAATCGCAAGGTCACGCCATCCACGCGCTCAAGCGTGGGCCACATGCAGAAGAGGTCGGCCAGCGCCGCGCTCTGCGTCTGCAACCGGCATTCTATAGGGGCGGGAATGCGGAAAGGAATGGGTTTTCTGTCGCTGGGCCGTCCCAAGACAGAAACACCCCCTTTCAAGTTGCGCACGGCGGTTTCAGCGGCGGCGGTGATGGCGCGGCGCGAGGCGGCGGGCGACAAGGTGATGCCGCTGCCCTGGCCATGGGCAACTTTGGTCTGCACCCATTCGGCGCCCGGGAAGGTATCGCGGGTTTCCGCGATGAATACGTCATCGCCCGTGCCCAGGATGACAGGCACCCCCATTTCACCAGCCAGCGCGCCGTACAGGCCGGCTTCGCCCAGCTCCATGCCGTTGATGAACACGCGCGAGAACGCGAAGCTGTTGATGGTGTGGGCCAGGATGCCACGGCCTTGCGAACGCGAGTGGTAGCCGATCATGAAGACGGCGTCGCAGCCCTCTTCCAGGCCGCCCATCATGCCCAGGTAGCGCGGCTTGCCCAGCACCAGGCGGGCACGCTCGTCCAGACCGTCGGGCAGCAGGTTGCGAAAGCCCCCGTGTGAATCGTTCACGAGGATCTCTTCGGCGCCGCCGGCGATGGCCCCTTGCACGGCCGCGTTGGCCTCAGCGGTCATCCAGGCGCGGGCGCGCTCGTATTCGCCGTTGCCGGCGCGGACTTGTTCAGCATGGAAGACGCCGGCGACGCCTTCGATATCGGTGGAAATCAGGATCTTCATGGGATCAGCCTCAAGAAATTCAGAATGCGGTATCGGACAGCCATTGACGCCATTGGGGCGCTGCGTCACGAATCGCGGCGCGGTGGTGGCCGTCACGGCCGGTCACGCCTTCGGCGTGCCAGAGCGCGGAAATAATGGCCTGTTCGCAGGCCTCGGCGGCCGCCTCGAACAGGGGATCGATACGGGTTTCGTGCAGCATCGCCACCGCCGGCATGGGCTGCTCGGGAAGTTGCGGGACGGTGTAGGCCGTGGAAAAGGCCAGCGCGATGTCACCGCTGCCGTGACCGAACACCGACCCCGTGCGAGCCAGGCCCGCGCCGGCACGCAGGGACAAGCGCCGCAGTTGGCGTGAATCCAGCGGCGCATCCGTGGCCAGCAACAAGATGATGGACCCTTTCTCGGGCACGATGACGGCGTTTTCGCCGCCGGGCAATCCGCCGCCCACCTGATCCGCCAAGCGGCGGCCAAACGGCCGGCCCGCCACGGTCAGATTGGGCAGGCGGCCAAAATTGGACAATACCAGCGCGCCGACGGTGTAGCACAAGCCCGGCTGGATGGACGCCACGCGGGACGCCGAGCCGATGCCGCCCTTGAACGAAAAGCAGGACATGCCGCGGCCCGCGCCCACGGCGCCCAGCGCCAAGGTCTTGCCGGCCCGGGCCAGCGCGTCGGCGTAATGCGCTTCCTGCACGGCCAGCGCCTGGATGTCGTTCAGATAACCGTCATTGCATTCAAACACCAGCGGATTCACGGTAGCCATGCCTCGGCCGATGCCGGGATTGGCCGCCACCGCGTGGCGGATCTGCGCGTTGGCTACCGTGCCCACGCCGAAGGTGTTGGTCAGCGCGATGGGGGTTTCCAGCACGCCCAGTTCCTGCACCTGGATCAGGCCCGTGCTTTTGCCGAAACCGTTCAGCACCGTGGCGGCGGCAGGCACCTTGTCCAGAAAGGGATCGCCGCCATGCGGGCGCACGACGGTCACGCCCGTTTGCTGCGGGCCGTCCGCCAGGGTGCAGTGCCCCACCGTCACATCGCCCACGTCGCAGATCGAGTCCAGGGGGCCAGCCGGCAGCACGCCGATGCGGGGAAAGTCCAGCGCTTGTTTGTCCATGCTCTCCGCGTGTCGCCACGCTCCTTAATGCAAAACGCCGCCGCCCTTCGTTCGGAACACGTGCGGCAACCGGCACACGTGACGAACAAGGACGGCGGCTGGGCAATATGCCCCCACGTCATGCCCCTTGCAGGGTTACTTGCGATCGATCTTGGGATCGAGCGCGTCGCGCAGGCCGTCGCCCAGCAGGTTGAACGCCAAAACAGTCAGGAAAATCGCCAATGCCGGGAAGATCGCCACGTGCGGCGCGATCACCATGTCAGCGCGCGCCTCGTTCAGCATCGCGCCCCACTCCGGCGTGGGAGGCGAGGCGCCCATGCCCAGGAACGACAGGCTGGCGGCGGTGATGATCGACGTGCCGATGCGCATCGTGCCATACACCACGATCGGCGAGATCGTGCCCGGCAGGATGTGGCGCATGATGATGGTCCAGTCGGACGCGCCCACGCTCTTGACCGCTTCAACGTAGGTCATTTGCTTGATCGACAGGGTGTTGCCCCGCACCAGCCGCGCAAACGCCGGCACGCTGAACACGGCCACGGCGACGATCACGTTGATCATGCTGGAGCCCAGGATGGCAACCACGCCAATGGCCAGCAACATGCCGGGGAACGCCAGCAGCACGTCGGAGATACGCATCGTGATGCGCTCCCACCAACCTTCGTAATAGCCTGCCATCAAGCCCATGAAGGTGCCGACGACGGCGCCCATGGCCACAGACAAGAAGCCCGCGGCCAGCGAGATCCGCGCGCCCATCAGGATCCGGCTGAAGATGTCGCGGCCCAGCGAATCCACGCCCAGCCAATGGGTCAGCGAGGGGCTGGCGTTCAGCGCGTCATAGTCGAAGAAGTTCTCGGCGTCGAACGGCACGATCCACGGTGCAAAGACCGCGATCACGACCAGCAACAGCACAAAGATGCCGGCGCCCACGCCCAGCTTCTGCTTCTTGAATTTGCGCCAGAACTCGGTGGCGGGCGTGCGCACGTCGTTCTTGGGAGCGGCGGCGATGGTCGTGGCGGGTGTCGTATTGCTCATGGCCGCCTCACTTGTAACGGATGCTGGGATTGATGACGCCATAGAGCACGTCGACAATCAGGTTGATCAGGATGAATTCCAGCGAGAACAGCAGCACCAGGCCCTGAATCACCGGATAGTCGCGCTGGGTCACGGCGTCAACCAGCAGACGGCCAAGGCCGGGCCAGTTGAACACGGTCTCGACCACGATCGAGCCGCCCAGCAAGAAGCCGAACTGCAAGCCCATCATGGTGACGACGGGGATCAGCGCGTTGCGCAGCGCGTGCTTGATCACGACGCGGCGCTCGGTCAGGCCCTTGGCGCGGGCAGTCCGCACGAAGTCTTCCTGGATGACTTCCACGAACGACGCGCGGGTAAAGCGCGCCATCACGGCGGCCACCGCGGCGCCCAGCGTGATCGACGGCAGGATGTAGTGTTTCCAACTGGACGCGCCGACGGTCGGCAACCAGCCCAGGTTCACGGAGAACACCTGCATCAGCATCATGCCCAGCGCGAACGCGGGGAAAGAGATGCCTGACACCGCCAGCGTCATGCCAAGGCGGTCAGGCCAACGGTTGCGCCAGACGGCCGACACGATCCCGATGATCATGCCGAAGCCCACTGACCACACCATGCTGGCGAGCGTCAGCCACAAGGTGGGCATGAAACGATCGGAAATCTCGGTCGAGACAGGGCGCTTGGTACGCAACGAGGTACCCAGGTCGCCTTGCAGCATGTTGCTGAAGTAGCGCACGAACTGCTGCGGCAGGGGCAGATCCAGCCCAAGTTCCTTGCGCACCAGCTCAACCGTTTGCTGGTCGGCTTCCTGGCCCGCGGCCAGTCGCGCCGGGTCGCCCGGAAGCATGTGCACAAACAGGAACACGACCACGGCTACCAGCAGCAGCGTGGGGATCATGCCCAAAAGACGTTTGACGATGTAGGTCAGCATTGAAATTCCTGCAACATCGGCGGGGACACCGTGCCCCCGCCGTATGTGGCCTTACAAGGGCCCGAAGGCCCCGAGAGTGACTGCTAGGTTTACTGCTTCAGGTCGATGTCGCCGAACCAGAACGAGGTGTCCGGTTCCACGTACACGCCCGACAGGTTCTTCGACTTCACGTACAGATTGTTCTGGGTCACCAGGAAGGCCCACGGGGCATCCTTCCAGATGGTTTCCTGAACGTTCTTGTAGATCTCGGTCTTCTTGGCGCGGTCGGTCGTGGCCAGCGCTTCTTGAATGCCGTCATCCACCGACTTGTTCGAGTAGTACGACACGTTGTTCAGCACCGGCGGGAACGCGGCGGTGGTCAGCAACGGACGCAGGCCCCAGTCGGCTTCACCCGTCGAGGACGACCAGCCGGCGTAGTACATGCGGACCTTGGCGTCTTCAGGCTTCTGCACCTGTTGAACGCGCTGCACGCGCTGACCCGATTCCAGCACTTCCACCGACACCTTGATGCCGACTTGTGCCAATTGCTGTTGCAGGAACTGAACGACCTTCACCGAGGTGCCGTCGTTATAGGCGGACCACAGCTGGCTTTCAAAGCCGTTGGGGTAGCCAGCTTCAGCCAGCAGCGCCTTGGCCTTCTTGATGTCGTACGGCCACGGGCCGGTCTTGTGCGCGAAGTCCACGCCGGTCGGCACAACGCCGTCGACAATGGTGGCGTAGCCCGAGAAAGCGACCTTGGCCAGGGCTTCCTTGTTGATGGCGTAGTTGATCGCCTCACGCACCTTGACGTTGTCGAACGGCTTTTGCTGCGTGTTCATCGACAGGTAGCGGGCCATGATCGAGTTCTTGTGATCGACCACATCCAGCTTGTCGTTCTTGGACAGCACGGCGGCTTGTTCGAACGGCACCGGGAAGGCGAACTGCGCCTCACCCGTTTGCACCACGGCGGCGCGCGTGTTGTTGTCCGTCACGGTACGGAAGGTCAGCGTGTCGACCTTCGGGTAGCCCTTCTTCCAGTAGCCGTCGAACTTCTTGACCTTCAGGTATTCGGCCGGCTTCCATTCGACGAACTCGAACGGGCCAGTGCCCACCGGGTGGAAACCGATTTCCTTGCCGTACTTGGCCAGGGCAGCGGGCGAGATCATCATGGCGGCCGGGTGGGCCAGCGCGTTGATGAAGGCCGAGAACGGCTTCTTCAACGTGATCTTGATGGTCATCGGGTCAACCACTTCAGTCTTGTCGATGACGCTGAACTGGATGTAGCGCGACAGGCGGTTTTCCGGATTGGCCGGACGATCGAAGTTGATCTTGACCGCTTCGGCGTTGAAGTCGGTGCCGTCGTGGAATTTCACGCCGGGACGCAGCTTGAACGTGTAGACCAGGCCGTCTTCGCTGACGGTGTAGTCGGTGGCCAGCACCTTCTGGATCTTCAGATCCTTGTCGAATTCAAACAGGCCTTCGTAGTAGGCCTTGCCGGCTGCCTGGTTCAGCGTGCTGTTGGTGTTGTACGGATCAAGCGTTTCCAGTGCGATGGAGACGGCAAACGTCACGTCCTTGGCAGCAAACGCCAACGGCGAAGTGAGCACACCGAAGGCCACCGCGGCAGCGGCCATCAGCTTGGTGGGGCGCAGAACTTTCATCATTGCAACTCCTGGTTCCGAAAATGGAATTAGGGGGTTTGGTGGAAGAAAAACAAGTACAACAACGGACTCAATACGCGCCGCCGACCGGATGGCGGGCAACGAAGTGATCGGTTCCTACCTGCACCAGCGGTTGCACCACCGGCTCGTCGCCGAGCTTGCGGATGGGGCTGGGGATTTCATCGGACAACAAGGTGCGCTTCAGATGACGGCGAGCCGGATCGGCGATCGGCACGGCAGACATCAGCTTCTTGGTGTACGGGTGCTGCGGGTTCTCGAAAATTGCGCGGCGCGGGCCGATCTCGACGATCTGGCCCAGGTACATCACGGCCACGCGATGGCTCACGCGCTCAACCACGGCCATGTCATGCGAGATGAACAGGAACGAGATGCCCATGTCGCGCTGTAGATCGATCAGCAAGTTCACGATCTGAGCCTGAATCGACACGTCCAGCGCCGACACGGATTCATCCGCGATCACGACCTTCGGGTTCAGGGCAAGCGCGCGCGCGATGCAGATGCGCTGGCGCTGGCCACCCGAGAATTCATGCGGATAGCGCTGCGCCATTTCCGGCGGCATGCCCACGCGCTCCAGCAGATCGGCCACGCGGCGCTCGGCATCGCGACCCTTGGCCACGCCGTGCACCAGCAACGGTTCCATGATGGAGAAGCCGACGGTGACGCGCGGGTCCAGCGAGGCAAACGGGTCCTGGAACACGAACTGGATGTCGCGGCGCAGGGATTGCAGTTCACTGTTCTTCAGACGCACGATGTCGCGGCCGCCGAACTTGATCTCGCCCCCCTGGCTGTCCACCAGGCGCAGCAGCGAACGGCCCGTCGTGGACTTGCCGCAACCGGATTCGCCCACCAGCGACAGCGTTTCGCCCGGGTACAGGTCGAAGCTGACCTGTTCAACGGCATGCACGCGGCGCTGCACGCGGCTGAGAATGCCGCCGCGCAGATCAAAGCGGGTCACCAGATTGCGCACGCTCAGGATCGGTTCGCGCTTGGCCGCAGGGACTTCCTGCGTGCTGGTCGCGCCCGGTTCGGCCACGGGTTGCGCCGAGCCTTCCACCTGCAACAGCGGGAAGCGCGCGGGCAGGTCCGTGCCTTCCATGGCGCCCAGCTTCGGCACCGCCGAAAGCAACGCCTTGGTGTAGCTATGCTGAGGTGCGGTGAACACCTGGTTCGACGCGCCTTCCTCAACCTTGTCGCCGCGATACATGACCAGCACACGGTCAGCCACTTCGGCCACCACGCCCATGTCGTGGGTGATGAACACCACGCCCATGTGCATTTCTTCCTGCAACTGACGGATCAGTTGCAGGATCTGCGCCTGAATGGTCACGTCCAGTGCGGTCGTGGGTTCGTCGGCGATCAGCAGCGCCGGCTTGCAGGCCAGCGCCATGGCGATCATGACGCGCTGGCGCATGCCGCCCGACAACTGGTGCGGGTAGCGGTCCAGAACCGACTTGGCTTCCGGGATGCGCACCTGCTCCAGCATGCGCAGCGCTTCAGCACGGGCCGCCGCAGCGTCCTTGCCCTGGTGCTGGCGAATCGATTCAGCGATCTGGTCGCCCGCCGTGAACACGGGGTTCAACGAGGTCATGGGCTCCTGGAAGATCATGGCCATGTCGGCGCCGCGCACATTGCGCATGACGCGCTGGCTGGAACCGACCAGATCGATCACGGCGCCATTGCGCCGGCGCAGGGCCATGCTGCCCTGGGCGATGCGGCCACCGCCATGTTCCACCAGACGCATGAGTGCCAGCGACGTCACCGACTTGCCCGAACCCGATTCGCCCACGATGGCCAGGGTTTCGCCCCGGTCCACATGGAACGACAGGTTGCGCACGGCTTCAACCGTGCGCTCCGAGCCCACGAAGCGCACCGTCAGGTCGTCGACCTGGACCACGCGGTTTTCCGGCAGCGCCAGGCTGTTTGCGCGATCAACCATTCTTAATAATCCCCAAAATCAAAACAGAACCCGTTGCCGCTCATCGATAGATGGCGGTAACCGGCTTTTCGCCGACGCGGGCGTAACCGCGATACATGCCTTCCGTGTTGAACGGCAAGGCCACATTGCCCTGGGCATCAACGGCCACCAGGCCGCCCTTGCCGCCGATGGTGGGCAGTTTTTCCATCACCACGCGATCCGCCGCCGTTTCCAGCGACGCGCCGCAATATTCCATTTGCGCCGCCACGTCGTACGCGGCGACCATGCGGATGAACATTTCGCCCGTGCCCGTCGTGGAAACCGCGCACGTCTTGTTGCTGGCGTAGGTGCCCGCGCCAATCATCGGCGCATCGCCGACGCGGCCCACTTGCTTGTTGGTGATACCGCCGGTGGAGGTCGCAGCGGCCAGGTTGCCCTGCGCATCCACGGCGACCGCGCCCACCGTGCCGAACTTCTTGTCGGCGTCCAGCGGGTCGGCCGGGGCCGGCTGGCCGCGCGCGACCATGGCTTGGCCGTCGTGATCCAGCACGGCGGCGTCCGGCGTTTCACGCTGCACGCGCAGCAGTTGTTCACGACGGGCCTCGGTCGAGAAATACGACGGGTCAACGATGTCCAGGCCTTCCTCTTTGGCGAAGGCTTCAGCGCCCTCGCCCACAAAGAAAACGTGCTTGCTGTTTTCCATGACCTTGCGCGCGGCAAAGATCGGATTGCGGATGCAGTTCACGTTGGCGATGGCGCCCGAGCGCAGCGTGGCGCCGTCCATGATGGCGGCGTCCAGCTCGTGGGTGCCGGCGCTGGTGAACACCGCGCCATGGCCGGCGTTGAACAGCGGGCAATCTTCCAGCAGGCGGACCGCTTCAGTGACGGCGTCCAATGCGCTGCCACCCTTGGCCAGCACGGCTTGGCCGGCGGTCAGGATGGACTCCAGGGCGGCCAGGTATTCCTGTTCTTTCTCGGGCGACATGGCCGCGCGGGACATCGCGCCGGCGCCACCGTGAATGGCAATCACGGGTTGAATCATCGTTTACCTACTCCATGGATAAGCCACGGCATCACGGACTGGGTGACCCCAGCGGCGGCCGCGACGGAATTCTTGGCCCGATAGGCCACCGCGGCGGACAGGGCTTCAATCAGCCCCAGCGCGGCGGTTTCGGAATTGGGAATCAACTGGCGCGCGGAAAACGCATACAGCACGACGGATGCCGTGGGCGCCAGGGGGGATGTGGGCTTGTCGGTCAGCACCAGCACGGGCACGCCGGCCTGCTTGGCCGCGGCGGCCAGCGTCACGGTGTCGGCCAGATAGCGGGGAAAGCCAATCGCGATCACCAGATCCTTGCTGGTCATGCGCGACATCTGGCGTGCCGCGTGCGATACGCCGCCCGGACCTGCCAGCGATTCGACCGAGTGCAGGTGCATGCACAAGCCACGTTGCAGCAGGCCCGCCAGGAAGCCACTGGCGCCGAAACCGATGATGAACACGCGATCGGCGGCCAGAATGGCTTCAACGGCCTGCTCACAGGCTGCCGAATCCAGCGATTGCAGGTTGCGCTGCGCGTTGCGGATGTCTTCTTCCAGCGTGGCGGCGAAGATCTGCACGGCGCTGGCGGAATGCGCGAGTTCGGTGCGCAGCTTTTCCACCGGCTCCAGCGCGGCTTCAAAACCACGCGCCAATTCGGCGCGAAATTGCGGATAGCCCGGTAGATCCAAGGCACGGGCGAAGCGATTCGCCGTCGCCACCGAGACCTCCACCGCCACCGCGAATTCATCGATGGTCATGGTGGCGACGCGAAACTGATGCGCCAGCACGTACTCGGCCATCCTGTGCTGCGTCCGGCTCAGCGCGGGCTGAGCCCGGGCGATCCGATCAGCGATCGTAAGTACGGCCTTGTTCATCGATTGGGGGATGGTCTTAGCGGAGGATTGTGTAAATCTGTTTACACACAAATTTTAAATAAGAAAATTCATTTTCATACTCAGGGTATACCCGTGAATTTATGTAACAGTCATGCGAAAAGAATCGGGGCCGGTTTGAGGTACGCTACCCCCGCCCCTACCCCACTGTTTGCCTTGGATTGACGCGATGCCCGATTGGAGCTGTAAACACCACCAGGACCTGACCGTGCAGGAGATCTACGCGATCCTCCAACTGCGCACGGAAGTCTTCGTCATTGAACAGAATTGCATCTTTCAGGACATCGATGGCAAGGACCTTGTCGGCCAGACGTCCCACTTGATGGCGTGGCAGGACGGCCAACTGGCCGCCTATTGCCGAATGCTGGACCCGTCGCTGAAAGACGGCCAGATCGAGGTCGGGCGGGTCATCACCGCGCCCTGGACACGCGGCCAGGGCCTGGGCCATGAATTGATCCGCCATGCCAAGGAAGAAGTGCGCCAGCGCTGGCCTGGACGCGCCATATATTTGGGCGCTCAGGCCCGTTTGCGCGGCTACTACGGCGGCCACGGTTTCGTGCAGGTCACCGAGGAATACATCGAGGACGGCATCCCGCATGTGGGGATGCGCCTGAACGAAGCGGCGTAGCGGCGTAGCGGCGTAGCGGCTCAAGTAAAAACCCCCGAACGGTTCACTATTCGGGGGTTTTTTTCAGCCAGGAAGGGATGATGGGTTGCGCGCGCTCGGCACTCGTTTTCTTTTGCCCAGGCTCTCGCGCTACACCCATCCTACAGCGCTACACCCATCCTACAACGTTGATTACAACGCTGATACGTCCAGCTTGGCGAGTGTTTTGGACTGGATTTCGTCCACTGTCACGCCGGGTGCCGTTTCCAGCAGCTTCAAGCCGTTTTCGGTGACTTCCATCACGCCCAGGTCGGTGATGATCAGATCGACCACCCCCACGCCGGTCAGCGGCAGGTTGCATTCGGGCAGCAGCTTGATGTCTTCGGTGCCGTCTTTCTTCTTGGCCACGTGTTCCATCAAGACGACGACGCGGCCGACGCCTGCCACCAGATCCATTGCGCCGCCCATGCCCTTGACCATCTTGCCCGGGATCATCCAGTTGGCCAGATCGCCCTTTTCGGACACCTGCATCGCGCCCAGGATGGCCAGGTTGATCTTGCCGCCGCGGATCATCGCGAACGAATCGGCCGACGAGAAGATCGACGAACCCGGCAACGTCGTCACCGTCTGCTTGCCGGCGTTGATCAGGTCAGCGTCAACTTCGTCATCGGTGGGGAACGGGCCAATGCCCAACAGGCCATTTTCGGATTGCAGCCACACTTCCACGCCCTTGGGCACGTGGTTGGCCACCAGGGTCGGCAAGCCGATACCCAGGTTCACATAAAAACCGTCTTGCAGCTCGCGCGCGGCGCGCGCCGCCATTTCATCGCGGGACCATGCCATGTCGTCTTCTCCTTAGGCCGGGCGAGTGGTGCGTTGTTCGATGCGCTTTTCCGGCGTCGTGTTCAGCACGATCCGTTGCACATAGATGCCGGGCAGATGGATCTGATCGGGATCCAGGCTGCCGGTATCAACGATCTCTTCAACCTCGACCACCGTGAACTTGCCGGCCATGGCGACGTTCGGATTGAAGTTGCGGGCCGTCTTGCGGAACACCAGGTTGCCGCTGCGATCGGCGATGTGCGCCTTGACCAGCGACACATCCGGTACCAGCGAACGCTCCATCACGTATTGCTGGCCGTCGAATTCGCGAATTTCCTTGCCATCGGCCACGATGGTGCCCACGCCCGTACGGGTGAAGAACGCGGGGATGCCAGCGCCGCCGGCGCGCAGCTTCTCGGCCAGCGTGCCTTGGGGGGTGAACTCAAGCTCAAGTTCGCCCGACAGGAACTGACGCTCGAATTCCTTGTTCTCGCCCACGTAGGACGCAATCATCTTGCGAACCTGGCGGGTATTGAGCAGTTGGCCCAAACCGAAACCATCGACGCCCGCATTGTTGCTGATGCAAGTCAAATCCTTGACGCCCGAATCGCGCAGCGCGGCGATCAGGGCTTCAGGAATACCGCAAAGGCCGAAACCGCCCACGGCGATCATCTGACCGTCCTTGACGATGCCTGCCAGCGCCTCCTGGGCGCTTGCAAAAACCTTGTCCATCGCTCCAACTCCTAGTTAAGGTCGAACTGAAGAGTGCCTGCCCCGCCGCTTGCGCGGCCGTCCCATTGGGGGATCAAGAAATTCGGGGTAGGCCCTGTTTTTCCTTGGAGCGCGGCTGCCGGCGTCGGCCCAGACGGCATCGCGACATTGCCCGATGTCTCTGGGTCACGGCGCCGAGGGTGGCGCGCCCCTTTATTTCTATTCTGGTTTTGCGCTTGATTTTAACGGCATGACGGGCAATTCCGCGCAGGCTTTCGCAGGACGGGCCCTGCGGGAATTCCCCGGCATCAGGCGGCAGCCTTGAATTGCGTCGCCATCTGCGCCAGCACTTCAGGCGGCCACGGTGCGGACGTATTGGCCACGTAGTCCATCCAGACTAGCACGTTGCGCCCGCGCGCATAGGGGCCCCCATCGTCGCCAACCTTGTCCAGCAGCAGCTCGAATTCCGCGCTGGAACGTCCAATCCGAGTCACCTTGTGCGTGACGCGGACGGTGGCCGGATAGGTCAGCGGACGCAGGAAATCGCACGAGGCATGCGCCAGGATGGCGCCATTGTCGGCGGGCAGTTCAAAGCCCGCGTCGTACAGGATCTGCATGCGGGCCTCTTCCATGAGGCGGAAATACAGCGTGTTGTTCAGATGATTCAAGGCGTCTGAATCGCCCCAACGCAAAGGCAATTCCACCTGATGGGTATCGCCCACCGCCAGAATCCGCGCAGACAGATTGTCCGGGTTCACCGATTACTCCTGAAGGCTAAAAGAAATACGAAGGCATGCATGGCCTCCGCCTGCAATACAATCGCCGATAATACTTCCAGCCAAATATGGAATACATACGGGGAGCTTTGCAAATGTCTGAACGCGAGTCGATGGAATATGACGTGGTCGTGGTTGGCGGTGGACCCGCTGGCCTGGCTACCGCAATCCGTCTAAAGCAGCTGGCCGCTGAAAAGAATCAGGAGATCGGTGTCTGCGTGCTTGAGAAAGGCGCGGAACTGGGTGCACACATCCTGTCCGGTGCTGTCATGGACCCGCTGGCACTGACCGAGCTCATCCCCGACTGGAAGGAAAAAGGCGCACCGCTGACCGTGCCCGTCACCCAGGACAAGTTCCTGTTCCTGTCCCAGACCGGTGCGCGCGCCACGCCGAATTGGCTGCTGCCGCCCTGTTTCCACAATGAAGGAAACTACATCGTCCGCTTGGGCGATGTGGTCAAGTGGATGGGCGAACAGGCCGAAGCGCTGGGCGTGGACATCTTCCCCGGTTTTGCCGCGGTCGAAGTGTTGTACGACGAAAATGGCGCCGTGCGCGGCGTGGCCACGGGCGACATGGGCGTGGCCCGCGACGGCTCCCACACCGATCACTACCAGCCCGGCATGGAACTGCATGCCCGCTACACGGTGTTTGGCGAAGGCGCGCGCGGCCAGCTGGGCCGCCAACTGATCGAACGCTTCAAGCTCGACGACGGCCGCGATCCGCAAGCCTACGGCATCGGCATCAAGGAAATGTGGGAAGTCGACCCGGCGCAATCCAAGCCCGGTCTGGTCATCCACACCGCAGGATGGCCGCTGGATTCCGACACCTACGGCGGTTCGTTCCTGTACCACCTGGACAACAACCTGGTCGCCGTCGGCATGATCGTCGGCCTGGACTACGCCAACCCCTGGTTGTCGCCGTTCGACGAATTCCAACGCTACAAGACGCACCCCGCCATTCGCGGCACGTTTGAAGGCGGCAAGCGCATCGCCTATGGCGCCCGCGCCATCACGGCGGGCGGCCTGCTGTCGCTGCCCAAGCTGACCTTCCCCGGCGGCGCGCTCGTCGGCTGCGAAGCCGGCTTCCTGAATGCGTCCCGCATCAAGGGCAGCCACGCCGCCATCAAGTCCGGCAAGCTGGCCGCCGAAGCCGCGTTCGACGCGCTCCTGGCCGACCGCCGCCAAGACGAGCTCACCGCCTATCCGAAGGCATTCGAGGCGTCGTGGCTGCACGCTGAACTGAACAAGGCGCGTAATTTCAAGCAATGGTTCAAGAAGGGTCGCACCATCGCCACGGTGATGACCGGTATCGAACAACTGCTGCTCAAGGGCAAGATGCCGTGGACCTTGCGTCACAGCAAGCCCGACCACGCCTGTCTGCAACCGGCGTCGGAATGCGCCCGTATCGACTACCCCAAGCCCGACGGCAAGCTCACGTTCGACAAGCTCAGCTCGGTGTTCATCTCGAACACCAACCATGAGGAAAACGAGCCCATCCACCTGACGCTGAAGGATGCGTCGGTGCCGGTGAAGGTCAACCTGGCGAAGTACGGCGGCCCGGAAACGCGCTATTGCCCGGCCGGCGTGTACGAATTCACCAAGGACGACCACGGCGACGACCGCTTGCAGATCAACGCGCAAAACTGCGTGCACTGCAAGACCTGCGACATCAAGGACCCCACTCAGAACATCGTTTGGGTGGCGCCGCAAGGCGGTGAAGGACCGGTGTACAGCGGCATGTGATCCGGCCAGGGCTTGCTCCTGCCACAAGGCGCCCTTGGGGCGCTTTTTCATTTTCAGGTGACTTATGACTGAGCGCGTCCTTCTCATTGGCTGCGGCGACCTGGGCCAGCGCGTTGCCCGGCGCTTCCTGGCGCGTGGTGACGAGGTTCACGCGCTGCGCCGCCATCCGCCCGTGGATGATGCAAGCGGCATCCAATGGCTGCAAGGCGACATCGCCCAGCCCGGCGGCCTGCCCGCCCTGCCCTTGGGCGTGACGCGGTTGATCCACCTGCCTGCCCCCGGGGCGCGCGATGCGTCGGTCTACCGTGGCGTATTCATCGACGGCCTGCGGGCCGTGCTGGACGCGCTGGACACATCGCGGCTCAAGCGCGTCGTGTTTGTGTCCTCCAGCGCCGTCTATGGGGAACACCATGGCGGCTGGGTCAACGAAGACACCCCGCCCGCCCCGCAGGGATTCAACGGCCAGGTACTGCTGGAGGCCGAGGCGGCGCTGGCTGCGCGTGGCCTGTCGTCAACGGCGCTGCGCTTGGCCGGCCTGTATGGGCCAGGCCGGCTGCAATTGATCGAACGGCTGCGCAGCGGCGCGGCCGGCGCCCCCATCCAACCCGAGCATTGGGCCAACCGCATCCATATCGATGACGCTGCCGCCGCGGTCGTGCACCTGTCGCTGTTGCCTGCTGTCGATCCCGTGTACATCGGCTGCGATGACACGCCATTGCCGCTGCATGCGCTCTACGCCGACCTGGCGGCGATGATCGGTGCACCCGCGCCGCGCACGGCGCCCGCCCCCGCGAACGTCGGCAGCAAGAAACTCAGCAATGCCCGGCTGCGGGCCAGCGGGTTCACACTGCAATGGCCGGATTCGCGGCCGGGCTACGCCGCGCTGCTGGCCGACGCCGACGTTCCTCCGGTTTGACGCAGGCATAGTTCGCCCAACGCCGAATCGTTGTGTGCGCGGGCGATGGATACTGTCAGCCAGATCCACTGCCCGCGACGCCATGCTTCCCGTCCATCCCCTGCTTGCGGTCACCCACGCCGACCCTTATCCCTATTACGCCGCGCTGGCGCGCGAGACGCCGCTGTATCGAGACGACGCGCTGGGCCTTTGGGTCGCCAGCCATCCGGACACGATCCAGGCCGTCATGCGCCACCCGGCCGCCCGTGTCCGCCCGCCGTCTGAACCCGTGCCGCCAGGCCTGTTCCCTGGCCCGGCAGGCGCGCTGTTCGGCCGTTTCGTGCGCATGAACGATAGCGGCCTGCACACGCGGATCAAGACGCTGCTGGCCGCATTCATTCGCGAGCAGGGCACGCAGCCCTGTACCCCGCAGTGGCCCGGGTTGCCGACCCTGGATGCCGCCGCCGTGGACGGCTACCTGACCGCCGCGCCCGTGCATGCGCAAGCGGCCTTTCTGGGATTGGCCCCGGTCGTGCAAGCCGATTGCGCGATGCACATTGCCGCGTTCCTGTCCGCCTTGCCCGCCACCGCGAACGCGGACCAGATCGCCGCCGGCCATGCCGCGGCCCAGGCGCTTCAAGACTGCCTGGAATGCCTGCTGCTTGCGGAAGACGCCGCTCCCGCGTTGTGCAGGCTGCGCCAGGACGGCGCGCGCGCCGATATCCCCGTCGCCCTGATCGCGGCGAACCTGGCGGGCCTGTTGTTTCAGTCCTGCGAAGCCGGCGCCGGATTGCTGGGCAATGCGCTGGTGCATGCCGGCCGGCATGGCTTGCGCAAGGACGCCCCCCGAGCCGCGACAAGAGCCGTCATTGACCATGTGATCCGTCACGACCCACCGCTGCACAACACGCGGCGATTCCTGGCCGACGCCATCACGATTGCCGGGCAACGGATCGAGGCCGGCCAGACCGTGTTGCTGGTGCTGGCCGCCGCCGCCACGGTCCAACCCGATGCCGGCTGGACATTTGGTGCGCTGGGTCACGCCTGCCCTGGCCAAGACCTGGCGCGCGACCATGCCGCCGACGCGCTGTCGCACCTGCTGCAAGCCGGTATCTCGCCTGCCGCCCTGGCCTCTGATTTCCGTTACCGGCCGCTGCCCAATGCGCGCGTGCCGCTGTTTGCATTTCCCAAGGAGCACACGCGATGATCGCCGTGATATTTGAAGTCGAGCCTGCCAACGGCAACCCCGATCCCTATCTGCATATTGCCGCCGGCCTGATCGACGAGCTCAAGGCCATTGATGGATTCATTTCCGTCGAGCGCTTCCAGAGCCTGAGCACGCCGGGCAAGTTGCTGTCACTGTCGTTCTGGCGCGATGAAGACGCGGTCAAGCACTGGAGGTCGCTGGAATCGCACCGCCGCGCGCAAGAAGCCGGGCGTGGCGGCGTATTCCAGAACTATCGCCTGCGGGTCGCCCAGGTGCTGCGCGACTATGGCATGACAGAACGCGACGAGGCACCCGCCGATAGCCGCAACCGACACGGCTGATGGTTGGCGGTGGGCGCTCACGAAGCGCCAATGGGACACATCGCGCAACAGCCGGCGGCTCTCCGGTACCATTCCCTCTACGCCGCCTTTTCCGCCATGCCAACGCGCCATGACCACCGCCGCCCCAGCTCGCCCCACCCCACTGCAAGTCGATCTGGCACGCCATATCGCTGAAGACATCGTGGCACGGCGGCACCGCCCAGGCGATCACCTGTCGGAAGAAGCCCTGGCGGCGGCTTACGAGGTATCGCGCACGCCGGTGCGCGGCGCGCTGCGCCTGCTGGCCGCCAAGGGCCTGATCACGCATCGCCCCAACAGCGGATACACCGTTGCGGACAATGCCGCCACGGCCCCTGCGATCGAAGGCGCCAGCCCTACCCAGAACGAGCTCTACCGCCGCTTGATTGACGATCGCGCGCAGCGTAGCCTGCCCGACACCTTCACGGAACGTGACCTGCGCCTACGCTATGACGCACCGCGCAGCGTGCTGGCCAAGACGCTCTTGCAGTTGTCCGCCGACGGCCTGATCGAAAAGCGCAAGGGCCATGGCTGGCAATTCGCCCCTTCGCTTGAGAATGCCGAAGCGCTCGGCGAAAGCTACCGTTTCCGCATGGCCATCGAATGCGCCGGGTTGCTGGAACCGTCGTTCCGGGTGGACAAGCCGGCGCTGGCACGCATGCGCGCTGCCCACGAAGCGCTGATCCAACGCGATGACGCCGACATCTCGGCCACCGAGTTTTTCGGCCTGAACGCTTCGTTTCATGAATTGCTGGCCCGTTTCTCGGGCAATCGCTACATCTTGCAGGCGGTGCAACAACAGAATCAGCTACGACGGCTGGAAGAACACGCCGCGTTCTATCGCGATGCGCGCTTCGTCAACTCCAGCAGCGAGCATCTGCGAATCATCGAAGCGTTGGAAGCGGGCGACCAGGAACGGGCAGCCCAGCTCATGCGCCACCACCTCACCACGTCGCTGCACGCCTCCTGACCCTGCGGTTGTCTACTCTCCCGGCTGGAGCTCCCACCGAATTGTATTTTTTATTTGTTTAATACAAAATAAGCGAACCTGAACTCACTCGAAGCAGGATCGCTCATGCCGTCATCGCCCACCCCCGCCGTCCATCCCGAAGCCTATTGGATGCCCTTTACCGCCAACCGGCGCGTCAAGCGCGACCCGGTCTTGTTCACCGCCGCCGAGGGCATGCACTACATCCGCCCCGACGGCCGCCGCGTGCTGGACGGCATCGCCGGGCTGTGGTGTGTGAATGCAGGCCACCGCCGGCCGGAAATCGTGGATGCCATCGCCCGCACGGCTTATGAACTGGACTACGCGCCATCGTTCCAAATGAGCCACCCACTGGCCTTCGAGCTGGCCGATGCCCTATGCGCGGAAGCGCCTGCCGGCTTTTCCAATGTGTTTTTCTCGAACTCCGGCTCGGAAGCCGTCGACACCGCGCTGAAGATCGCGCTGGGCTACCACCGGGCGCGCGGCCAGGGCCAGCGCGTACGCTTGATCGGGCGCGAACGCTCGTATCACGGCGTGGGGTTCGGCGGTTTGTCGGTGTCGGGCATCGGCGGCCACCGCAAGCCCTTCGGCAATCTGCTGCCATATGTGGACCACCTGCCGCACACCTATGACCGCCAGCAGATGGCCTACACGCGCGGTCAGCCGGATTGGGGAGCCCATCTGGCCGACACGCTGGAACGCATCGTGGCACTGCACGACGCCTCCACCATCGCCGCCGTCATCGTCGAACCGGTGGCCGGTTCCACCGGTGTGATCGTGCCGCCCAGGGGCTATCTCCAACGCCTGCGCGAGATCTGCGACGCGCATGGCATCTTGCTGATTTTCGATGAGGTGATCTGCGCCTTCGGGCGTATTGACGGCGCATTCGCGTCGTCCTACTTCGGCGTCAAGCCAGACATCATCACCAGCGCCAAGGGATTGACCAACGGCGCCATCCCGATGGGTGCAACGCTGGTGCAGCAGCACGTGTACGACGCCTTCATGCAGGGGCCCGAAAACGCCATCGAGTTCTCGCACGGCTACACGTATTCAGGCCATCCGGTCGCGTGCGCCGCCGGCTTGGCGATGCTGGATATCTGCCGCCGCGAAGGCCTGTTCCAACGCAGCCAGGAACTGTCACGCTACTGGGAAGACGCGGCGCACAGCCTGAAAGGTTTGCCGCATGTGGTCGACATCCGCAATATCGGCCTGCTGGCCGCGATTGAACTGGCGCCCCTGGATGGACAACCTGGTCAGCGCGCCTATGCCGTGCACAACGCCTGCCTGGAGCGTGGATGTCTGATCCGATCGGCGGGCGACACGATGCTGCTGTCGCCCCCACTCGTCATCGAGCGTGCCCAGATTGATGAGCTGTTCACGGTGCTGGCGGACGTCTTGCGCGCCAGCGCCTGACCCGATCGGCGCGACTCAGGCCAGATGGCGTGCCACGGCCTGGACAACACGCCGCACGTCATCGGCAGACACGTCCAGGTGCGTCACCAGGCGCGTGGGGCCTTCGTAGACCGCGCGCATCTGGATATCTTCCTGGGCCAGCGCGGCCGTCAGCGCGTCGCAACGCGAGGGCTCGAATTCCACGAACAGCATATTGGTGTCCTGGCTCAAGACCTTCACGCCCGCAATGCCGCGCAGCCCCTCGGCCAGCGCGCGGGCGTTTTCATGGTCATCCGCCAGGCGTTCGACGTTGTGCTCCAACGCATACAGGCAAGCCGCCGCCAGCACGCCCGACTGCCGCAAGCCACCGCCCAACATCTTGCGCCAACGGCGCGCGCGGGCAATCAATTCCTGGCTGCCCACCAGCACGGACCCCACCGGCGCACCCAGCCCCTTCGAGAAGCACACGGACACGGAATCGAACGGCTGGCACATATCCGCCAAGGGCTTGCCGCTGGCCACCGCCGCATTGAACACGCGCGCGCCGTCCAGGTGTGTACCCAGGCCATGCTCACGCGCCCACGACGTCGCGGCCTGTATGTAATTGGCCGGGATCAGCTTGCCGTGGAACGTGTTCTCCAGCGCCAATAGACGGGTGCGGGCAAAGTGCGGATCGCCCAGGGGTTTCAGCGCCGCGGCCAGCTTTTCCAGCGGCAACGAACCGTCTTCCGCGTGCTCGATGGGTTGCGGCTGGATACTGCCCAACACCGCCGCGCCACCCCCTTCGTACTTGTAGGTGTGGGCCAGTTGCCCCACCAGATATTCGTCACCCCGATCGCAATGCGCCATCAACGCGGCCAGATTGCTTTGCGTGCCGGACGGAAAGAACAGGCCTGCCGCCTTGCCCGCGCGCTCGGCCAAGGCCGCCTGCAACTGGATCACGGTCGGATCGTCTCCCATCACATCGTCGCCCAACGGGGCGGAAACCATCGCCTGCAACATGGCCGCCGACGGCCGTGTGACAGTGTCGCTACGCAGATCGATCATGGGAAGTCCTTGTATGGAAAATGAAAATCGGATGCGGAATCACGAGGCGCGCGCCGTGGGCGCCGCGCGGCTGACGACGAAGATGCCGGCCAGGATCAAGACCATGCCGCCCAGTTCGCCCAACGACGGGCGTTCTGACAGGATCACCCAGGCCAACAGCATGGCAACCACCGGCACGCCCAGGCTGGACAGGCCAGCGATCGATGCCGGCACACGGCGCACCACCTGTAGCCAAAGCAGCCAGCCTGCCGCCGTGGCAATCAAGACGATGTAGGTCATGCCCGTCCAGAGCGGCCAGTCCCACTGCGCCGTCATCTGCGGCACCAGAAAGGCCACGGGCACCATGACCAATCCGCCAAACAGCATCTGCCAGGCCGTGAACGTCATCACGTCAGGGGCATGGCGTTCAAACATGCGCTTGGACAACACCGTGCCCACGCCCCAGCACAGGCCACTGCCCAGCCCCAGCAGCACGGGGCGGATATCGCCCAGGCCATTCCAGGGCTCCACGAAACAGACCAGCCCGATCGCCGCCAGGCCGATGCCCAGTCCGTGCCGGATGGACGGGCGCTCGCCCAGCAGCCACCACGCGAACAGCACGACCCAGAACGGCATGGTGTAGGCCATCAACGACACCTTGCCCACGCCGCCCGACACCAGCGCCGTCTGCACGAAGCCCTGGAATCCGGCGGTCTGCGTCAGCCCGATCAGCAAGGTCAATTTCCATGGCGGCATGGCCAGCGGCCGCCGCGTGATGATGGCCAGCGCGAACAACACCAGGGCACCCGTCACATAGCGCAGCGCCACGAAGTCAAACGGACCAATGTAGGGCACGATCAGTTTCATCGCTATCCAACTACCTGCCCAGACCACGATGGTGCTGAACATCAGGGCTAGCCCTGCGCGATCGAAACTGCTGCGGCTCACTTCCATGGCTCCGTTTTGTGAGGGTTCAGAAAAAGGAAAGACGCCCGCACCGGCAATTACCGGTGCGGGCGCCTGACATTATGCTCCCGTCACGCTGCAAGTCTCCGGCCCGTCACGGCCGGAACGGTTACAGAGGTTTGGACAGTTGTTCCAGGATGGCCGGATTTTCCAACGTGGACACGTCCTGCGTCACTTCCTCGCCCTTGGCCACCACGCGCAGCAAGCGGCGCATGATCTTGCCCGAACGGGTCTTGGGCAGGTTGTCGCCAAACCGGATGTCCTTGGGCTTGGCAATGGGGCCGATTTCCTTGGCCACCCAGTCGCGCAGTTGCTTGGCGATGGCCAGCGCCTGCTCCCCTTCCGGACGCGCCTGTTTCAGCACCACGAACGCCACCACGGCTTCACCCGTCGTGTCGTCCGGGCGGCCCACCACGGCGGCTTCCGCCACCAGTTCGTGCGCCACCAGCGCCGATTCGACTTCCATCGTGCCCAGGCGGTGGCCCGACACGTTCAGCACGTCGTCGATGCGGCCCATGATCCAGAAATAGCCGTCGGCATCGCGTTGCGCGCCGTCGCCCGCCAGGTAGTAGCCACGCAGTTCCGACGGGAAGTAGCTCTTCTTGAAGCGTTCCGGGTCGCCCCAGATGTTGCGGATCATCGCGGGCCACGGACGCTTGATGACCAGGAAGCCACCATTGCCCTTTTCGACGTCGCCCCCCGTCTCGTCGACGATGGCGGCGGCGATGCCCGGCAGCGGCAGCGTGCACGAACCCGGCTTGGTCGGCGTGGCGCCCGGCAGCGGGGTGATCATGTGGCCCCCGGTTTCAGTCTGCCACCAGGTATCCACGATCGGGCAGCGTTCACGGCCGATGTTCTTGTGATACCAGATCCAGGCTTCAGGGTTGATCGGTTCACCGACCGTGCCGATGATGCGCAGGCTGTCCAGATCGTAATGCTTGGGATGCGCCTCGGGCGTCGCCTCGGCCGCCTTGATCAGCGAACGGATGGCGGTGGGCGCCGTGTAGAACGTCGTGACCTTGTGGCGCGCGATCATGTCCCAGAAACGGCCAGCGTTCGGGTAGGTCGGCACGCCTTCAAACACGACCTGGGTCAAGCCGGCCGCCAGCGGGCCGTAGGTGATGTAGGTGTGGCCGGTGACCCAGCCCACATCGGCCGTGCACCAGTAGACGTCGTCCTTGCGGGCGTCGAACGTCCACTTCACGGTCAGCAGCGCCCACAGCAGATAGCCCGCCGATGAATGCTGCACGCCCTTGGGCTTGCCGGTCGAACCAGACGTATAGAGAATGAAGAGCGGATGCTCGGCGTTGACCGGCACCGGCTCGCAGGTGTCGGGCTGGCCCGCCTCGACGTCATGCATCCACAGGTCGCGCCCGTCTTTCCATTGCACCTTGCCGCCCGTGCGGCGGTACACGATGACCTTGGAAATGGCTTCGCAGCCGCCCATCGCGATGGCGTCGTCCACGGCGGGCTTCAGCGGAATGGTCTTGCCGCCGCGCACCTGCTCGTCGGCGGTGATGACCAGCGTCGCGCCCACGTCCACGATGCGTTCTTGCAGGCTCTTGGCCGAAAAGCCGCCAAACACCACCGAGTGCGTCACGCCCAGGCGCGCGCAGGCCTGCATGGCCACCACGGCTTCGATCGACATCGGCATGTAGATGATGGCGCGCTCGCCCTTCTTGTAGCCCAGCGCGGTCAAGCCATTGGCAAAACGGCACACGCGCGCGAGCAGTTCGCGGTAGCTGACCGTGTTCACCGTGCCATCGTCACCTTCAAAGATGATGGCGGTCTTGTCGGCATTGCCATTGGTCAGGTGCACGTCCAGGCAGTTGGCCGACACGTTCAGCTCGCCATCGCCGAACCAGCGGTAGAACGGAGCGTCGGATTCATCCAGCACCTGCGTGAACGGCTTGGTCCACTTCAGGTTGTCACGCGCCTGCCCAGCCCAGAATCCGTCGAAATCCTTTTCGACCTGAGCGCACAGCGCGTTGTAAGCGTCCATGCTGGGAATCGCCGCGCCCTGCGACGCGCGCTCGGGCGGCGGAAAGACGCGGGTTTCTACCAGTACGGACTCAATAGCATTCGACATGATCTTGTCTCCAATCGGTGATTCTGTTGTTAGTGCTGCTTTTTTATTGCCCACCCGCCACCGTATCGCCGCGCTCTTACGGGCACCTTACGCAAAATGCGGGCCGGAGCCCGCATACGCACGTGAACGCAGAGACCTGACAGCGCCGGCCAAGGACGGGAAACGCCGGATGAGCGTCGACCCTAGCGACACGAACAAGCAAACAACGCACCTGCATAGCAGTGCAAAGCAATCAGCTTGGGGCATCGCACATGCCGCGCGATGCCCCGAAGGCAGTTCATAAGGATAGCAGCCCGAACGCTGCCGCGGCAGCTCGCGGCATTGCGGAAGATCAGAGCGCGGGACGGCGAGCCAGGCCGCGCTTCATGTCCACGCGCGACAACAGGATCAGGCCGCCCACGAAGAACAAACCCGTCACCAGGATCGCCAGGCGATGGTCGCCGTGCGTGCCCCACGTCACCAGGCCGTAGGTCAGCGGGCCGATCACCGCGGCCAGTTGCACGGCGAAGGTCCACAGGGAGAAGAACTCGGCCAGGCGGCCGGCGGGCGCCAACGCCCCCGTCATCGCGCGGCCCGCGCTTTGCGTGGTGCCCATGCACAGGCCGGCCAACGTGGCGGCCACCCAGAACACCGGCGCCGTTGTTGCCGCATAGGCCACCAGCACCATCACGATCCAGCCGCACAACGTAATCGCCAACGCAGGCTTGTGGCCGATGCGGTCCTGCACATAGCCGAACGAAAACGCGCCCAGCGCCGCGCCGATGTTCACCGTGAACACCAGCAGCATGATCTGCGGCGTGGTGAAGCCCATGACCTCGGACGCATACACCGCCGCCAGCGTGATCACGACCGAAATGCCCGCCTGATAGCACGCGATGCACATCAGCAGCCGGCGAAACTCGGGAAAATGCTGGCCGGTCTCGCGCCAGGCGTAGGCCAGGCGCTTGAGCATGTGCAACGCTTGCGGCTTGCTTGCCTGCGGCTTCGTGCGTTCTTTCAGCATGAAGAAGGACGGCAACGCCGCCAGCGCAAACACCGCGCAGGTGACGACAATCACCCAAGGCACAAAATGTTCAGCCGTCATGCCGCGCCCTTCGGCCTGCGTCACGACCAACAGCGACAAGCCCAGCGTCAGCATGCCGCCGCAATAGCCGAAGCTCCAGCCCCAACCCGACACGCGCCCCAGCGCCACGGGCTTGGCCAGTTCCGGCAGGAACGCGGCCACCACGGACTCGCCCACGCAATAGCAATAGTTGGACACGACGATGGCGGCCAGCGCCAGCCAGACGTCGCCCGGCCCGGCTTGTGTCAACACCAGGGTGGCGGCCACGCAACCGACCGTGCTGGTGTAGAGCAAGCGGCGCTTGCTGCCGTTGGCATCGGCGCGAGCCCCCAGTGTGGGCATCGTCAACATGATGAGCAGATAGGACAGCGACAGCGCCGCGGTCCAGGCCAGCGTGGCCCACGGGGCACGCCCGCCAACCACGCCGACAAAATAGGTGCTGAACACCGCCGTGAGAATCACGGTGGTGTAGCCGGAATTCGCGAAGTCGTACATGGCCCAGGCCCAGACTTCGCGTTTGGCCACGCCGGGATTCAGGGGACTGGTGCCCCCTGCCCCGGCGTCCGGCGTGGAACCGTCCATGGACGGCCCCGGCGGTTGCGGCTGACTCACAGGCCCAGCGCGGCGATGCCTGCTTGTGCGATCAGCACGTCTTCGGTCGACTTCACGCCCGACACGCCAACCGCGCCCACCACGTGGCCGTTGACCGTGACCGGCACGCCGCCTTCCAGCATGCCTTCGATCAGCGGCGCCGACAGGAAGGACACGCGGCCGTTGTTGATCATCTCTTCGTAGATGCGCGATTCACGACGGCCCAGCGCGGCCGTCTTGGCCTTGGCGGGCGCGATGTGCGCCGAGATGGGAGCTGCGTCGTCCAAACGCAGCATGCCCAACAGATGGCCACCGTCATCGACCACCGAAATGGTCACGGCCCATTTGTTCTGCACGGCGTGTGCTTCGGCCGCGGCGAGGATCTTCTTGACGTCTTCGGCGCTCAGCACGGGTTTGGTATTCATTGCAACGACTCCTTTATCTGTTCCAGGGCGGTTGGGTCTTCAATGGTTGTCAGGTCTCCGGGATCGCGTCCTTCGCATACCGCGACGATCGCCCGGCGCAACACCTTGCCGGATCGGGTCTTGGGCAATGCGCCCACAAACCGGATCCGGGCGGGTCTTGCCACCGCTCCCAGCTGATCTTCCACTAGCCGCATGATATCCGCTTCCAGCAGCTTTGCCCCTTCCTGGGTCTCGGCGCTGGCAGGATCCTTCAAAACCGCGAACGCCATGGCGACCTGCCCCTTGAGCGCATCGGCCACGCCCACCACCGCGCATTCCGCGATGCCGTTGTGGCTGTTGACCGATTCCTCGATCTCTCGCGTGCCCAGGCGGTGGCCCGCCACGTTGATCACGTCGTCGGTGCGGCCCAGGATGAACCAATAGCCGTCGGCGTCCACCCGCCCCCAATCAAAGGTCGAATACACCTGCCGTCCGGGAATGGACGTGAAGTAGGTCTGCACGAAACGCGCATCGTCGCCCCAGATGGTGGACATCGCGCCCGGCGGCAATGGCGGCACGATGCCCACCACGCCTTTCTCGTCCGGCCCCAGGTCTTCGCCGGTGGATTCGCTGACGATGCGCGCGTCAAACCCATAGACCGGGAAGGACGGGCTGCCGAAACGGGTAGGCACGCGCTCCACGCCCGGCTGGGCCGACAGAATGGGCCAGCCGGACTCGGTCTGCCAATAGTTGTCGATGATGGGCTTGCCCAGACCGTCCGAAATCCAATGCGCGGTTGGCTCGTCCAACGGTTCACCCGCCAGATAGACGGCCCGCAGGCTGGACAGGTCATGCCGCTTGAGCAGCGCCGGATCCTGCCGCTTCAGAACGCGCACCGCCGTCGGCGCCGAAAACAGCGTATTGACGCCGAACTGCTCGACCAGCTTCCAGAGAATGGCGCCGTCCGGGCGCACGGGCGTGCCCTCGTAAAGCACCGTCGCCTGCCCCCCGATCAAGGGGCCGTAGATGATGTAGGAATGCCCGACCACCCAGCCGATATCGCTGGTGCAGAAAAAGGTGTCCCCCGCCCGCCCGTTGAACAGGTATTCCATCGACGAGGCCAGCGCCACGGCATAGCCGCCGGTATCGCGCTGCACGCCCTTGGGCTTGCCGGTCGTGCCGGACGTATAAAGGATGTAGCTGGGCTCGGACGATTCCAGCCATTGCACCGGCACCCGTGCCCCGTTGTGGCGCGCGCGCAGGGTCGCGTAGTCCAGGTCGCGCCCGGCCACCGGCTCGAAGGGCGCCAGGCCGCGGTCGAACACCACTACAGAGGCCGGCGGCGTCTTCGCCAACCCCAGCGCCCGGTCCAGCAACGGCTTGTAGGGCACGACCTTGCCGCCACGCGACCCGCCGTCGGTGCATACCACCACTTTCGGCGCCGCATCATCGATCCGCTGGGCCAGATTGACCGACGCAAAGCCGCCGAACACCACGGAATGCACCGCGCCGATCCGGGCGCAGGCCAGCATCGTGAATACCGCCTCCGGCACCATCGGCATGTACAGCAGCACCCGGTCGCCGCGCCCCACGCCCAACTCTTTCAGCATGGCGGCCGCGGCGTTGACCTCTTCATAGACGTCCTGGCGGGTGTAGACCTGTTCGCGCTCGACCTCGGTGGACACCCAGATCAAGGCAGGCTTGTCAGCCTGGGTGGGCAGCCAGCGATCAACCGCGTTGTAGCAAAGATTGGTCTTGCCGCCTACGAACCACTTGGCGAATGGCGGACGTGAAAAATCCAGGACAGAATCGAAAGGGGTTTCCCAATGAATGCGGCTGGCCTCCTCGCGCCAGAACGCATCACGGTCATGCAATGATCTGTAATGGAAATCCCGGGTTTTTTGCATTTGTGTCTCCTGGTATTGTTCATACGCCTTTTGGCTGATTGATTTCTTTGCGAATCATTTAGTCATTCTGGTAGGCAAACCTTGCACGAGGCTTGCCGCAAGTCAAAAAAGTTCTGCCAAATATCCAAGCCTCATGGATAAATAGCCGATCTGTCACAGACCGGTCTTAAAAGTTTTGGTAGAATCCCCGCGAAGTTGTAGATAAATGTTGATTTTGCTGACATCTCGGCTCGATCCACGGCTAATCCCGTGGTTTTTGCTGTCATCCGGCAAGTCATCCCAGGCGAATGCATCGACACTCCATACTCGCGCGATTCAATTCATCCACTGGCCAAGCGTACCGGGGTCTGCGTACGTTCGCGCTATTGGCTTGCGTAGCGGGTTTGGCAGGTTGTGCTGGCACTGGCCAGAAGTCAACTGCCCATTCGTCCGAGATTGATCCGTACGAAATGGAATGGGTAGCCACCTCCGATGATCCCATCGGCATGCTGGTGGTGCATAAATTCAAGCGCGAACGCCAGCAGACCCACACAGGCGTCAGCAGCGACAACGCCATGGTCAGCGAAGCCCTGAACTACCTGGGTATCCGCTACCGCTTCGGCGGCAGTTCCCCCGATACCGGATTTGATTGCAGCGGCCTGGTCACTTATTCGGCCGAACGTTCGCTGGGCCTGAAGCTGCCCCGCAACGCCGCCGAGATGGCCCAGCAAGGCGTCTCCGTCGCCAAGAACGAACTCAAGGCCGGCGATCTGGTCTTCTTCAACACGATGGGCCGCCGCTATTCGCACGTAGGCATCTACCTGGGCGACGACCGCTTCGTGCACTCGCCCAGCGCCGGCGGCGTCGTGCGCGTTGAAAGCATGACCATGGCGTACTGGACCAAGCGCTATAACGGCGCCCGCCGCCTGGACAACAGCCTGATGGCTTCCGCCCGCGCCGCAAACTGATCTTTCGCCCTGGCAGCCTTGCCTGCGCTAGCCAGGCGCCCCGCCAAAAAAAGCAAAACGCCGTCAGACTTCAGTCTGACGGCGTTTTTCATTGCTCTTCGCAGCCTCTAGGGGCCGCAGGCCGTTTCGGCCTCCCCAGTTTGTGATCCAGCCGGCAAGCGGCAAATATCAGTGCACGGTGCCAGCGCGCGGGCACAGGCCGCATTGCTGCAAGGCTTGCTGCATGCTGCACACCGAACGGCGACAAGCCACGACCCGGATGCCACCGCGCTGCGCGGCATTACGGAAAGTCTTCATCACGTTGTGGCCCAGGAAGTCGGTCAGCAAGATAACCAGCTGCGTGCCCGAGGGAAGTTGAAGCGTCTTTTTTTGATGCGAAGGATCACGGCCACTGATGTGGTGCGTAATCGAGATGTTGTGACCTTTAAGCAGATCAGGAATATTGCCGAGACGATCGGCACCCACTACCACTGCACTTAGTCCTGCCGTCATGTCGAACCTCACTGGGTCGTTGAGCCTGGATGTAATGATAATGATTCCTATTTTTTAGTCAACTTAAATGAGATCGGTTCTTATTTAATTATTTTTATGAGCTTATCAAAAGGGATAGTGAGATTTGCTATCAGCCAGGGAACTCGGGCCTTTCCAGCCTGTCGCCCCAGGGGAAAGCCCCAATGAAAAAGCGCGGCGCCTTCTCAGGCGCCGCGCTTTTTCATCCCAACGGATTCGGACGAAATTCGTCTGGCCGGGCTACTTCGGAGCGCCCTGCACCGCTTCGGACACGACCGCGCGGGTCAGCGATGGCGCCAGCATTTCCAGGAACGTGTAGACGTAGTCGCGCAGGAACACGCCCGACTTCACGCCCACGCGCGTCGTATGCGTGCCGAACAGATGGCCGACCGGCAATCCCACCAGATTGGAGTCGCGGCGCGGGTCATAGGCCACCCCGGCGATGATGCCGATGCCCAGGCCCACGTCCACGTAGGTCTTGATCACGTCCGCATCGATGGCTTCCAGCACGATGTCGGGGTGGATGCCCTGGTTGGCGAACACTTCATCGATCGTGCTGCGGCCCGTGAACGCACGGTCATAGGTCACGATCGGAAATTCCGCTAATTGCGCCAACGACAGCCGCTTGGCGGCGCTGGAGGTCAGTTCCGCCAGGGGATGGTCGGGCCGCACGACGACGGTGTGCTCCCAGGCGTACACCGGCAACGTGGCCAGGCCTGGCGTCAGGGCCAGGGATTCCGTCGCCAGCGCCAGATCGGCCTGTTCGTGCAGCACCATTTCCGCCAACTGGGCCGGGCTGCCTTCGGCGAGCGACAGGTGTACCTTGGGGAATTGTTTGCGGAACGCAGGAATCACGCGCGGCAACAGGTAGCGTGCCTGCGTGTGGGTGCAGGCAATCACCAGACCGCCTTCGTCCCGACGCGCGAACTCATCGCTGACTTTTTTCAGGTTGTCGACTTCGCGCATGATGCGATCGATCACTTGCGACACCGCCAGGCCGGGTTTGGTCAGGCCCTTGATGCGCTTGCCGTGGCGTTCAAAGATCTTGATGCCCAGCTCATCTTCAAATTCGATGATGGCCTTGGACACTCCAGGCTGCGAGGTATAGAGCATCCGGGCGGCTTCGGTCAGGTTGAAGTCGCGCCGGATGGTTTCACGCACAAAACGAAATTGCTGGAGGTTCATATAATTGGCCCCTGTTAGAGGGACCAATTATAAGTAATAAGGACGCCTTGTTATATGACTTATTTATATAAGCTTAGGAGCAAGACGTCCCCCTTTCAGCGCATCGAGATCGTGGTGTTCACGGTCTTGGCATGCGCGGACCAGCGGGCCGTGACCGTCTTGGTCTGCGTCCAGAACTGAACCGCCTGCTTGCCGTTGGGGCCCAGGTCACCCAGCTTGGAACCGCGCGAGCCCGTGAAACTGAACCATGCCACCGGCACGGGAATCGGCACGTTGATGCCCACTTGGCCGACGTCGATATTGTTCTGGAAGTAGCGCGCCGCGCCGCCGTCCTGGGTGAACAAGGCCACGCCGTTGCCGTTCGGATTGCGGTTGATGAAGGCCACCGCGTCTTCCAGCGTTTCCACGCCAACGCAGCACAGGACCGGCCCGAAGATTTCTTCGGTGTAGATGGTCATGTCTTCGTTCACGCCGTCGAAAATCGTCGGGCCCACGAAGTTGCCCTGCTCAAAGCCCGACACCTTCACATTACGGCCGTCCAGCAACAGCTTGGCGCCTTCGTCCACACCCTTCTGGATCAGGCTTTCCACGCGCTTCTTGGCGTTCGGCGACACCAGCGGGCCCAGATCCGCCTCGCGGTCGGTGCCGGAATTGACCTTCAGCTTCTTGGAACGCTCAACGAAGTCGGGCAGCCAGTTGCGGGCTTCGCCCACCAGCACCGCCACGGACGAGGCCATGCAGCGCTGGCCAGCCGCGCCGAAAGCGGCGCCAACCAGTTGGTTCAGCGCGACTTCCGGATCGGCGTCCGGCAGGATCACGCAGTGGTTCTTGGCGCCCATCATCGACTGGCAACGCTTGCCCGCCGCCGACGCGCGGTTGTAGATCTCGGTGCCCACGCGGGTCGAACCGATGAACGACACCGCCTTGATATCGGGGTGTTCGCACAGGCCGTTGGCGGTATCCGGGCCGCCGTGCACCACGTTCAGCACGCCCGGCGGCAAACCCGCTTCCAGCGCCAGTTGGGCCAGGTACAGCGATGCGGTCGGATCTTGCTCGGACGGTTTCAGCACGAAGCTGTTGCCGCAGGCCACGGCGATCGGGAACATGAAGCACGGCAGCATCACCGGGAAGTTGAACGCGGTGATGCCCGCGCACACGCCCAGCGGCTGGATCAGCGTGTAGACGTCGATGCCGGAGGCGGCATTCTCGGCGTATTCACCCAATTGCAGGTTGGCGATCGAGCAAGCGTGCTCGACGACTTCCAAGCCGCGCCCGATCTCGCCTTCGGCGTCCGGCAGCGTCTTGCCGTGTTCGCGCGTGATCATCTCGGCCAGCTTGCCGCTATTGGCGCGCAGCAGTTCCTGGAACTTCAGCATGACGCGCATCCGCGCGCCCTGCCCGCTATTGCGCCAGGTCTTGAAAGCTTCCTTGGCGTTGGAGACGGCCAGGTCCAGCTCTTCGCGCGTTGCGAAAGGCACCTTGGCCACGACCTCCTGAGTGGCGGGGTTGATCACGTCTCGCCATTCGGTGGTTTTGGACTGCACAAGCTTGCCGCCGATCAATAGCGGAACGCGGGGGACTTCACTCATTTGATGCTCCTCACACTGCGTAGTCGATGCGGATGGAATCCGCGTTCATGATGCTTGCCGCGCGCCACCGGACAGAGGTCCGGCCGGCGCGTCGGGCTATTTCTTCACCAGCGGGCAGCTCGAATCGGCCAGGGGCTGGAACGCTTCCGCGGCCGGGATGGTGGCCACCAGTTTGGAATAGTCCCAACCGCCCTTGGAATCCGCAGGCTTCTTCACTTCGTACAGGTACATGTCGTGAATCACGCGGCCATCGGGGCGGATCGAGGCATTGCGCATGATCGGATCCTTGATGGGCAGTTCACGCATCTTGTCGGCCACCACTTTGCCGTCGGTGCTGCCGGCCGCCGCTGCCGAACGCAGGTAATGCAGCACGCTGGAATACACGCCCGCCTGCGTCATCGTCGGCTTCAGGCCGCGGAAGGCCTTCTCGAAGCGCGAGGACCACTGGCGCGAGGCATCATCGTAATCCCAATAAAAACCGTCCACGTAGGACAGGCCTTGCGCGCTTTCCAGACCCAGCGCTCGCAGGTCCGACAGGAAGATCAACAGCGACACCAAGCGCTGGCCGCCCGCCACGATGCCGAATTCGCGCGCCTGCTTGACCGCATTGACCGTATCCTGCCCGCCGTTGGCCAGCGCCACGACCTGGGCCTTGGAGCTTTGTGCTTGCAGCAGGTAGGACGCGAAATCGGGCGCGTTCAAGGGATGGCGCACACTGCCCACCACCGTGCCGCCCAATGCCTTCACCGCCTTGACGGTGTCGGCTTCCAGCGAATGGCCAAAGGCGTAATCCACGGTGATGAAGTACCAGGACTTGCCGCCCGCCCGCACCGTGGCCTTGGCGCCGCCCGCGGATTGCGAATAGGTGTCGAACATCCAGTGGAAACCGACGGGCGAGCATTCCTTGTTGGTCAGCGCCGTCGTGGCCGGGCCGGAGAACATCACGACCTTGTTCTTCTCGCGTGCGATGCCCTGCACGGCAAGCGCCACGGCGGAATTCGTCAGGTCGGCGATAGCGGTCACGCCGTCGCGATCAAACCACTCACGGGCTTTCGCAGCGCCCACATCCGCCTTGTTCTGATTGTCGGCGGACACCAGTTCAATCTTCATGCCCTTGCATTCGGCCGCCAGGCAGTCGTCGATGGCCAATTGCGCCGCCGCCACCGAACCCGCGCCCCCCATGCCGGCGTAGGTGCCGGACATGTCCGTCAGAATGCCGATTTTCACGGGCGGCTTATCCGCCGCTTGCGCCTGGCTTACCAGCAATGCGCCCAGACATAAGCCTGCGGCCAGCCCGCGTGCGTGCAATTTCATGGATTTGTCTCCTGAGTTTTATGCGTTATGGCGCCGTCTTTGCGGCCTGCGACTCCCAGGGCAATGCCCCAAGGCCTGCCGACCCAGTGTAGATGTGTGAAAATCAACAAGCAACACTAGAAATGCACATTCCTTGTGCATTCATGCACAATCAAAATTTGGCCCTGCGCCGCCTTGTGCGCCGGGCATCTGGGGAGCGGGAACGTGCTTGATTGGGACAGCCTGCGGTATTTTCTGGAGGTGGCCCGCACCCAGCGGGTCAGCGCGGCCGCGCGCAAGCTTGGCGTGGAACACACCACCGTGTCACGCCGCGTTCGCGCATTGGAAGCCGAGCTGGGTACGCTGCTGTTCGACAAGTCGCGCAGCGCGGGCTTCGTATTGACCGACGACGGCCAGAAGCTGTTTGTCCACGCCGAGCAGATGGAAAGCACGGTGCACAGCGCCCGCGAGAACCTGTCAGGCATCGGCCAGGCGCTGTCGGGCCACCTGAGGATCGGCGCCACCGAGGGCTTTGGCAGCTATGTGCTGACCCCCTTGGCCGCCGACTTCCAGCGCCGCTACCCGCACATCACGCTGGACATCCTGCCGGTGCCGCGCTTTGTCAGCCTGTCCAAGCGCGAGGCCGACCTGGCCATCACCATCGAACGCCCCCAGCGCGGCCCCTACGTATGCAGCAAGCTGTGCGACTACACCTTGCGCCTGTACGGCACGCCCGGCTACCTGGCCCGCCATGCGCCAATTGCGACGCGCGCGGACCTGGCGGACCACACCTTCATCGGCTATGTCGACGAATTATTGTTCAGTGAGCGCCTGCGCTACCTGGAAGACCTGCTGCCGGCCAGCAAGGTGGTGCTGCGCAGCACCAGCGTGGTCGCGCAGTACCACGCCGCCTTGCAGGGCCAATCGCTGGCAATCCTGCCCTGCTTCATCGCCGCTCAGGATCCACGGTTGAAGCCGGTGCTGGAGAACGAGGTGGAGATCACGCGCTCGTTCTGGATGTATTGCCACGAAGACCTGCGCAAGCTGAAGCGCGTGACGGTTCTGTGGGAATTCATCCGCAAGTCGGTACTGAGGAATGCCGACCTGCTGGCCGGCAAACGCGGCACGATGAAATATCTACCCTGACGGGCGGATGCCAAGGAGGGCGCGCAGCCCCCTTGGCAAAATGCTCTATGCCTGTGCCGGCCCGGCGTTCTTGGGCGCCTTCACCCGCAGACGGCGCATCAGCAAGAACACGGTCAGCAAAGCCACGACGCCGTGAATGGCCCATACCCCGACGCCAAAGCTGAGTTTGCCGTTGGAAATCCAGGCGCGCGACAGGTTGATCAGGTTCATGTAGAGCAACCCGACCAGACCGGCGATCAATAGATCCCCTGAACGGCCCAGGCGGGGGTTCACGGCGCCCAATGGAATGGCCAGCAGTGCCAGGTTCAGCGCCGCCAGAGGCAACGACACGCGCCACATCACTTGCGACCAGCTGCTGTCGGTATTGTCTGCCACCAGTTGCATGGTGGTGCGCGCCTTGGCCGAGCGCTCGGCCGCTGCCCGCGCTTCACCGACAGGATCGACGCCGGCCTTGCTTTCCAGCCGCAATCCGTACTTGTCAAAATGGACCAGCCGGATTTCGGGCGTACCCGGTTTCAGGTCATAGCGATGGCCCTCGCCCAGCACCAGGAAGCGGTCCCCATTGGGCAGCGTTTCGCTATGCGCGCTGCTTGCGGTCAGCACGCTCAGCCATTCAGGCCCGATTTCACGCGCGAACACGTTGCCCAGTTCGTCGGTGGGCTTGACGGGGTCTTCCGAAAAGAACACCCGGTTGCCACCGGACGATTCCGCGAACTGCCCCGCAGTGACCTTGGACAAATCAGAGCGCTGCTCGAAACGTTCGTGGTATTCGCCGATCTGGCGGTACGCCCAGGGCGCGGCCACCAGCGTCAGCCCTGCCACCGACAAAGCCACGGGAATGGCCACGCGCAGCACGGGCTTGAACCAATCGGCCAGCGACAGGCCGCTGGCAAACCAGACCACCATTTCGGATTCACGGTAATTGCGCGTAACGGTCGTCAGCACCGCGATGAACACGGAAACGGCAAGAATGGTCGGCAGCGCGGTGATGGTCGACAGCGCGGCCAGCACCAGGACGACGTCGGCTCCGATGTTGCCGCCCGCAGCTTCACCGAGCAGGCGCACAAGAAGCACGCTGAGCCACACGACGAGCAACGTGGAAAAGACAACGCCAGCGTGACTGGTGATCTCGCTGACGACAGAGCGTTTAAATAGAGACATGGGAGAATATGCGGGATAATCGACCGCATCATACACAGACGCACACGGGAAACCCTCATGGAATTTAGCACACAGACCACTGCTTCCCTGCACCAGGTTAAAACCGCCGCCTTGGCTGTCGGGGTGTACACGGACGGCGTGTTGAGCCCCGCCGCCGACATCATCGACCGCGCCTCCAACGGCGCCGTGCGCGTGGTGGTCAAGTCCGAGTTCCGCGGACGCGCCGGTTCCACCCTGACTTTGCGCGCGCTGCCTGGCGTGACCGCACAGCGGGTGGTGTTGGTGGGCCTGGGCAAGCAGGAAGAATATTCGGCGCGCGCCCACGCTTCCGCCGAACAGGCATTCGCCTCGGTCTGCGTTGCCGCCCAACTGGCCGAAGGCGTTTCCACGCTGGTCGCCAACCCCATCACGGACGTGGCCGTCATCGCCCGCGCCCGCAGCGCCGCCATCGCAGCCGGCAACGCGACCTATCACTACGACGCCAGCTTCGGCAAACCCGACCGCGACGCCCGCCCCAAGCTCAAGAAGATCACCCAGATCGTCGAGCGCGCCGATGCCGCCCAGGCCCAGAAGGGCTTGCGCGAAGGCGGCGCCATCGCCAACGGCATGGATCTGACCCGCACCCTGGGCAACCTGCCCGGCAACATCTGCACCCCCACCTACCTGGGCGACACCGCCAAGCGCCTGGCCCGCGAATTCAAGTCGCTGAAAGTGGAAGTGCTGGACAGGAAGCAGGTCGAAGCCCTGGGCATGGGTTCGTTCCTGTCAGTCGCGCGCGGCTCCGCCGAGGCGCTGCGCTTCATCGTGCTGCGTCACGCCGGTGCCAAGGCCACCGCCAAGAAGGGCGCCAAGTCCGCCCAGGGCCCGATCGTGCTGGTCGGCAAGGGCATCACGTTCGACGCCGGCGGCATCTCGCTCAAGCCCGCCGCCACCATGGACGAAATGAAGTACGACATGTGCGGCGCCGCCAGCGTGCTGGGTTCGTTCCGCGCCCTGGCCGAACTGGAACTGCCGCTGGACGTCGTGGGCCTGATCCCGGCTTGCGAGAACCTGCCCAGCGGCACGGCCAACAAGCCGGGTGACGTCGTCACCAGCATGGCCGGCCTGACCATCGAGATCCTGAACACCGACGCCGAAGGCCGCCTGGTCCTGTGCGACGCCCTGACCTACGCCGAACGCTTCAAGCCGTCCGCCGTCATCGACATCGCCACGCTGACCGGCGCTTGCGTCGTGGCGCTGGGCAACGTCAACAGCGGCCTGTTCTCCAAGGACGATGCCCTGGCCGACGCGCTGGCCGCCGCCGGCCGCCAGTCGCTGGACACCGCATGGCGCATGCCGATGGACGACGCCTACCAGGATCAGCTGAAGTCCAACTTCGCCGATTTGGCCAACATCGGCGGCCCCCCGGCCGGCGCGGTCACGGCGGCATGCTTCCTGTCGCGCTTCACGAAGGCGTACCGCTGGGCCCACCTGGACATCGCCGGCACCGCCTGGCGCGGCGGCAAGGACAAGGGGGCTACCGGCCGTCCCGTGCCCCTGCTGATGCAATACCTGCTGGATCAGGTTTGAACTGCTTGCGACGGAACCGGGCATGACACGCATCGACTTCGCCTTCGGTGCGCCTGACCGCTTGCGCATGGCCTGCCAGGTCGTGCGCAAGCGTTTCCTGGCCGGCCAACGGCTGGTGGTGTACTGTAAAGACGGTTCGCGCCTGAACGCATTTGACCGCATGCTGTGGGCGTTCGACGACACGTCGTTCGTGCCGCATGTGCTGGCCAATGACCCGCTGGCGTCCGAGACCCCGGTGGTGCTGACGGCGGGAGACCCGCAACAAGCCGCGCAGGCGGCCCAAGCGAAGGACGGTAGCGATCCGTCCCCGCTGTGGCTGCTGAATCTGGACAATGACTGCCCGCCGGGCTTCGACACCTTCGAGCGCCTGCTTGAAATCGTGTCGGATGACCCGGACGACAAGCAGGCCGCGCGCCAACGCTGGCGTGTCTACCAGAACGCCGGCCATACGCCGCAAAGCCATGACCTTAGCCGCCAGCCGACCGGCGACTGACCGCCCTACCTGCCCCAGCGGACGCTCAGCCGCCCCGCTCATCAAGATTTGGACACCCCCATGCCCACTCGCCCCAACGATCCCGGCATCCCCACGTTGACTCAGCGGGCCGAGCCCACGTTTCACGCCCTGTCTGCCGACGACGCAGAGGCGCCTTTGCTGACGCAATTGGCCGATGATGTCGAACCGGCCTTTGCCGACGATGCCTTTCCCCTGTTGACGGAAGTCGCCCACGAGCAGGAAGCCGAGGCGGAGGCAGAAGCCGAGGCACAAGCCGCCATCGCGGCCCTGCCCGACCCGACGGTGCTGACGGCCCGCCTGCAAGCCGAAGTGGAGCAACTGATGCGCCGGACGCTGGCCGATGCCATCGAGCAGATCCAAACCCGCATGGATGCGGAATTACCGGGTATCGTTGCTCGTGTGCTGAAAGATGTCCGGCCGGGTTGAACCCGCCGGCGGCAGGGTTCCGGCAACAGGCCTAAATCTTCCAAAAACTGGATTCTTCAGGGAACTGTAAGGTATCCTTCCCCTCTAAGCCTTCTAGGCAATCATTATTTTTGCCGTACACAGGAGTTCTCCATGAACGAATATCGTCCGTCCCCTTTTAACCGTTCCGGCGCTGCTGCCGGTGCGCCGGGCGAGGTCGCTCGCAACCAGGTCCTGCGCAACACCTACTGGCTCTTGGCCCTGTCGCTGATCCCCACGGTGCTGGGCGCCGCGGTCGGCCTCTACACCGGCATCAACCGTGTCATGGGCGCCAGCCCTGGCCTGTCCGCGATCGTGTTCCTGGTGGGCGCGTTCGGCCTGATGTTCGCCATCGAGAAGAACAAGAACAACTCGATGGGCGTGGTGCTGCTGCTGGCCTTCACGTTTTTCATGGGCGTCATGCTGTCACGCCTGCTCGGCTTCGTGATGGGCATGAGCAACGGTTCGCAACTGGTCATGATGGCCTTCGGCGGCACGGCGATCGTGTTCGGCACGATGGCCACGCTGGCCACGACCATCAAGCGCGATCTGTCGGGAATGCAGAAGTTCCTGTTCATCGGCGCCGTGGTGATCCTGGTAGCGGCCCTGGCCAACATCTTCCTGCAACTGCCCGCGCTGATGCTGACCATCTCGGTCATGGCCATCGTAGTCTTCTCGGCCTTCATGCTGGTTGACCTGCAACGGGTGGTGAACGGCGGTGAGACCAACTACGTGTCCGCCACGCTGGCGATCTACCTGGACGTCTACAACGTCTTCTCGAACCTGCTGATGCTGTTGGGCATTTTCGGCGGCAACCGCGAGTAACCGCTGGTCGCTAGACCCATCCAAAAGGCCTACATTCACGTGTAGGCCTTTTTTCTTTGGAGCGCCTCCACGCCATGCAAGATCGCCGCCGCTTTCTTCAGACCGCCACCTGCGCCGCTCTGCTGGGCGCCACGGGCGCCGCACGCGCGCTCAGCGTCAAACCGGCCATGCTAAGCCGCCCCATCCCCGCCTCGGGCGATTCGATCCCCGTCATCGGCCTGGGCACGGCCGACACCTTCAACGTTTCACCCGGCGACGCTGCTGCCATGGAACCGCTGGGCCAGGTACTGGACACCTTCAACCGAGAAGGCGGCTACCTGATCGATACCGCGCCCAGCTACGGCCAAGCCGAAGCGGTTGTCGGTGCGCTGCTGGCGCGTCACGGCGGCATGCGCAATCAGTATTTCCTGGCCACCAAGATCGGCGCCCAAGGCCGCGAGTCCGCCATGGACCAGGTACGGCAGTCGCAAAAGCGGCTTGGCACCGACAAACTCGACCTGATCCAGGTGCACAACCTGATCGACACGCGCAACCAGTTGGCGCTGCTGCGCGAACTGAAGCAGCAAGGCGTCACCCGCTATATCGGCATCACGCACTACACCGACCATGCGCACGACGAACTGACCGAACTGGTCGAACGAGAAAAGCCCGATTTCCTTCAGGTCAATTTGTCCGTCGGCGACCGCAGCGCCGAAAAGCGCCTGCTGCCCGCTTGCCAGGCCAACGGCGTCGCGGTGCTGATCAACCGGCCATTCCAGGACGGTGCGCTGTTCCGTCAGGTCAAAGGCCGCCCCCTGCCCGGCCTGGCTGCCGAGATATCCTGCACAAGCTGGGCGCAGATTTTCCTGAAATTCATCATCGGCCATCCTGCTGTCACCGCGGTCATCCCCGCCACCTCGAAACCGGCCAACATGGCCGACAACGTACAGGCGGGGTTCGGGCGTCAGCCCAATGCCGCCCTGCGTGAACGCATCGCCGCCCTGTTGGCGTAGAGCGCCATGGATGCCGCCCTTGCCTCCCTGCGCGCACGTGCGGCGCAGGCGCTGGGCATCCATGACGAAGAAGTCGCGCCCGCCGCCTGCGGCTTCGCGTTCTTCTTCTTCCTGTTCTGTGGCTATTTCATGCTTCGGCCCATCCGCGAAACGCTGGGCATCCAGGCTGGCGTGAATCAGTTGCAATGGCTGTTCACGGCCACCTTCATCGCCACGCTGGCGGTGGTGCCCCTGTTTGGCTGGCTTTCTGCCAGAGTGCCCCGCAACGCGCTGGTGACCTGGGTCTACAGCCTTTTCGCATTGACGATGGCAGGCTTTGCCGCCCTGCTGACGCTGCGCCCAGACAGCGCATGGGTGGCACGCAGCTTCTACGTGTGGCTGTCGGTCTTCAATCTGTTTGTTGTATCCATCGCCTGGAGCCTGATGGCTGACGTGTTCCGCCTGGAATCCGCCAAACGCCTTTTCGCGCTGATCGCAGCCGGCGCCAGCGCGGGCGGCTTGTGCGGCCCTCTGCTGGGCGGCCTGCTGGCGGGGACGTTGGGACCCGCAGGCTTGCTGTTGCTGTCCGCCCTGTTGCTGACGGCCACCCTGCCGCTCAAGCAATGGCTGTTGCGCTGGCGTGCCACGCATCGCCAAGACGCTCAGGCCGACGACATGCAACGGCCCATTGAAGGCGGCGTTCTGACAGGCCTGTCGCGGATCTTCCGATCGCCTTTCCTGCTGGGCATCTCGTTGCTGGTCGTGCTGCTGGCCACGCTCAATACCTTTCTCTACATGGAACAGGCGCGGCTGGTCGCGAGCGCGTTCCCGGAAACGGCCCAGCGCCTGCGCGTCTTCAGCGCGCTGGACTTCACCGTGCAAGCATTGGCACTGTTGTCGCAAGTCTTCATCACGGGCCGGGTGGCGGCAAAGCTGGGCCTGCGCTTTCTGCTGACCGCCGTGCCGCTTGCGATCTGCGTGGCGTTCCTGGTGCTGGCCGCATTTCCCGTATTCGGTGTGCTGGCGGCCGCGATGATCCTGCGCCGCGCCGGCGAATATGCGTTGATCCGGCCGGGCCGCGAAATGCTCTTCACCGCCGTCCCGCCCGAGGACAAGTACAAGACCAAGAACGTGATCGACACCGTGGTCTACCGCGGCGGCGACGCGGCCAGCGGCTGGGTCAAGGCAGGCGTGGACATGCTGGGACATGGCGCGGCGCTGATCGCGCTGCTGGGCGCAGTGGTCGCCCTGTGTGCGGCCGCCGTGGGCGACCGCCTGGGTAAGCACGCCGACGCACGCAAGACCGACAATCATTAGGTTTTACTGAATAACCATCTTATAAAACCAAACGTATTCTCTCGGCCGCGACCGCACAATGGCGCAGCTCTCAACGCCTCGGGAATCGTCATGAAACGCACCGTCTGCTTTGCCGCCCTGCTGCTTTGCCTTGCCGCTGCCTCCGCGCAAGCCGACTATCCCGAACGTGCGATCACATTGATCGTGCCCGCCGCCGCAGGGGGCAACGCAGACATCACGGCTCGCCTGATCGGCCAAGAAATGAGCCGCCAGCTGGGCCAGCCGGTCGTGGTGGAAAACCGCGTCGGCGCAGGCGGCCGCATCGGCACGCAGGCCGTGGTGCGCGCCGCAGCCGACGGCTACACCATCGGCTATGCGCATGTGGGCACGCTGGTGCTGCACCGGTTCCTGTTCAAACAGCAGCTCTATGACCTGGACCGCGACGTGACACCCATCGGCTTGGTGGCCGAAACCCCGAACGTCATCGTCGTCAACGCGAACTCGCCCTATCACGACCTGAAGGCTTTCATCGAAGCCAGCCGCGCCCAGCCTGACCGTCTGACCATGACGTCGGCAGACCCGGGCACGACCAGCGAGGTCGGCGTGAAGCTCTTCATCGCCCAGACCGGCGCCGCCGTGCGCCAGATCCCCTACAAGGCGACGGCCGCGCAGCTCTCCGACCTGCTCGGCGGCCACGTCGACGCCATGATGGAGAATCTGCCGCCGCTGATCGGCAATCTGAAGGACGGGCGCCTGCGCGCGCTCGCCGTCACAACCAAAGCCCGCGCCGCCTCCAACCCCGATGTGCCCACGGTGGCCGAACAGGGCTACCCCGACTACGAACAATCCGCCTGGAGCGCGCTGATCGCGCCTGCTGGCACGCCGCCGGCCGCCATCGCTCGTCTGAATGCTGCGCTGAATCAGGCTCTGCGGTCGGACAAGGTCGAGCAAGAGCTGCGCAGCCGTTCCCAAGAGCCCCTGGGCGGCACGCCCCAGGACGTACAGACCCAGATTCGCAAGGAGCTGCCCAAATGGGACAGCATCATCAAGGCCGCCACATTGGATTGAACGGCGAACACGCCCTTGCCGGAGCCGCAGCATGGTCCAGGTAAGCCGGGAGGATTTCTCCGTTGCCGCGGCAACCAACGCATCGGCCTACCGCCGCATCACGATACCCGTGCTGCGGATCGAGGCAGGGCCTGGCCCCGCCGTTGCCTTGCTCGCCGGTGTGCACGGCGACGAATGGGAAGGCCAGGCGGCCATCCTGGACTTGTGGCACCACCTGCCAGCCAATCTGCAACGCGGCACCGTCTATCTGCTGCCCGCCGTCAACGCAGAGGCTTCGCTGGCCGGCACCCGGCTATCGCCGGCCGACGGCGGCAATCTGAACCGCGCGTTCTTCGGTGCACCCGCGCGCGGCTACACCGAAAGTATCGCCGCCGCACTGGAAGCGCGGCTGCTACCTCGCATACAGGCCATGGTGGATGTGCACAGCGGCGGCGCCTCCCTACGCTATCTGCCGTCGTCCGTAATCACGCGCTATGGCGACGATGCCTATGATGAGCGCCTGCCTGCCCTGGCGCGCGCCTTCGGCATGCCGCATTGCATGTTCTTCCGCGGCAACGAAGCTGGCTCCATGCCTGCCGCAGCCAGCCGCCACGGCGTCCTGCGGCTAAGCGCGGAGATTGGCGGCGGAAGAGAAACCAGCAGCACGCTGGTAGACCAATGCCGCGATGGCCTGCTGGGCTGCCTGGGCGCACTGGGCCTTCTGTCCGAGCGCGCCTCGTCCGGCAATGCGGACATCTCGCTGCATGACCTGGATGCGCCCGCCGCCACGCTGCGCACGCGCGAACCCGGCGTATTCGTGCCCGATGTTGAATTGGGACAGTCGGTCTCGGCAGGCCAACGCATCGGCCGCCTGATGGAACCGGCACGTCCTGATATGCCGATGCGCCCCCTGTCCAGCCCTCAAGCCGGCACGATCGTCTGCCTGCGCGCCATCGCGCGCAGCGACGACGGCGACTGCCTGCTGCAAGTCGCCCCCGCCCTCCCCCTGGACTCTCTCGTATCCAAGTATTGACCCATGAAGATGAACCCCAGCTTGTCCGGCCTGCGTTGCATCCGCTGCGCAAACCTGTGGTTGCCAGATGACTATCCCGAAGGCTGCCCGACCTGCCTGGCGATAGGGCACCCCGCCACCCTGGAATGCTGCTACGACGCCGCTGCGGCGGACAACGACATTCCCTTGCCTGTGCTGGCGCCCGTCACGCTGGGTGAAGGCGCCACCCCCCAGCTGGAAGCAATGGATCTGGCAGCGTCCGAAGGCATCGGCCAGCTATGGCTCAAATGCGAAAGCGCCAATCCCACGGGCAGCCACAAGGACCGCATGGCTGCCCAATTGGTGTCACGCGCGCGCCTGGCCGGCGCAACCCGGGTGGCCGCGGCCTCCAGCGGCAATGCCGGCGTCTCGCTGGCGGCCTATTGCGCGGCAGCTGGGTTGCAGGCGGATATCGCCATCACCCGCAACTGTCCGCCCTTGCAACGAGAAGCCATGCAGCGTTTCGGAGCCAAGCTCACCGCCTTTGAGGACAGCTTGGCCCGCTGGCCGCACGTGTCGGATCTGTGCCGCAACCAGGGGGCGTTCGCCGGCACGAACTACCTGAATCCGCCTGTCGGCACGCATCCTTACGGCGTTGAAGGCTACAAGCCCATCGCCCAAGAGATCCTGGACGACTGCGGCACGCCGACCGACATCATCGTGCCCACGGCACGCGGCGATCTGCTGTGGGGAATTTTCCTGGGCTGGCAGCACCTGCTGCAAAGCGGGCGGATCACCCGCCTGCCCCGCCTGCACGCGGTCGAGCCCTACGCCCGCTTGTCCCGGGCCCGCGCCGCGGGCGATGCGCGCGGCCAGTGGGAAGGCGTGACGGACCAGTACTCCATCGCGGGCGGCACCTGCACCTTGCAATCCCTGGAAGCCTTGTCTCGTTCTGACGGAGTACCCGTGGAGATCTCCGATGCCGGCGCCGCGCAGGCACAACAGCGGCTGGAACGCAGGGGCCTCAGCACCGAGCTGTCTTCCGCCGCCGCGCTGGCCGCCGTGTCCCGGCTCAGGCGCGCGGGCGTGCTGGATGCGGAATCCTCGGTCGTACTGATCGTGACGTCCGACGGACGGCGGGGCTGAACCTGGCATGGACCTGGGCTTGCCAATCTGCAATGGGGCTATGACGCCCTAGACCCCGAAACGGTCCACCAACGGGGCCAGCGCGCCGCGTAGGCAGGTAGCCCAGAATTTGCCGGCTTCGGACAGCGGCCGGCTACCGTGCAGGATCATGTGGCATTCAAAATGCACGGCGGCCGCAAGCGGGCGATAGCAAAGTCCCGCGGCCTCCATGCCCACCGCCGTCGCCGGGTTGGCAATGCCGACCCCGTGGCCCGCCAGCGCCAATTGGCAAACCGTATTCGAGTACGGAGTCTCGATCGCGACCCGCAAACCCTGGCCTGCTTTACGCAAAAGGGAATCCAGCCGTTTGCGCGAACCGTCCTCTGCATTCAGGGCAATCACATCCAAATCGGCCAGATGCGAAAAACCCACGCGCTCAAGGCGCGCAAGTCCATGCGTCGCCGGGAAAACAGCCACGGCCCGCAAGCTGGCCAGCCGGTGACCGCGCAGCCCTTCCAGCTCTGATTCGTCGGCCACCACGGCCAGGTCAAGTTCGCCCGACACCACCATGTCGCGCAAGGTATTGGAATCGCGGATCTGCAAATACAGAGGGGTGTCTGGATAGCGCTCGCGAAAACGCGATATCGCATCGCTGACGACGGCGCCACTGTACGCATGAATGCAGCCGATACGCAGGCGCGGTTGCGCCGCCCCGCGGATTGCACGAATCTTGCGGCCGAGGCTTTCCAAGCCAACATTCAAACGGCGGATTTCCTCATACAACAGGGTGGCCTCGGGCGTGCGCTGCATACGCTGGCGCACGCGCTCGAACAGGCGCAACTCGATGCTTGCCTCCAACGCGGCCAAGGTGGCGCTGACGGTGGCGGGCGACACGTCCAGGCGCCGGGCGGCGGCAGTCACGCTTTCCGTTTCGTAGACAGTGCGAAAGGTCTCGACCTGTTTCAGCGTGAAGGTCATGGGCCACTCGCCGCGCCTAGATGCGCTGTAGGTCCATCAGTACGCGACGGGTGGACAGCGGACGGCCAGCCAGGATCTCGGCCAAGCGTTCGCGCAAGTCGCGGCGCAATGCCGGTTCGATCACCGGGTCGTCAAAGTCCGGGGCGTCTTCATCCACGCCATAGCCGGTTTCGCGCAGCAAGGTCCATTCAAACCGGCGCAGCGCCCCTGCGGCGCGGGTACCGTTGGACAGCTGCTGCAAGGCCATGTCATAGGCATCGAACAGCAAGGGGTGGGCGTCTTCGCGCGGCAACAAGCGCAGCAGCAGCTCGTTCATGTACCAGGCGGACATCAGGGCGGTGCCCGTCAATGGGCGAATGCCGGCAATCTCGGCACGGGTCAGGGTCTTGACCTCGCCATTGCCGGTCCAGGACAGCAGCAGGGGCTGAAAGGCCGACAATACGGGGCGCAAAACGGAATAAGGGCGCTTGGCGCCCTTGGCGACCATGGCTACACAGCCATGATCGCGCGAGAACGTCTGAACAATAAGGGATGTCTCACGCCACGCAGTGGCGTGCAACATAAATCCCGGGCGATCCTGGACGCGAGGCGCCCGTCTACTCATAGCCCAGATCGCGGAGCGCACCCTCGCGGTCGGACCAGCCCTTGCGCACCTTGATGTAGACCTCAAGGTGCACGGGTTTGTCCAGCAGCTTGGCGATGTCCTGCCGCGCCTCGGAGGCAATACGCTTCATGTGCATGCCACCCGTGCCCAACAGGATGGGCTTGTGGCTGTCGCGCTCGACCACCACGCAGGCGTTGATATGCGCGCCCTTGTTGGTCTCTTCCCATTGCTCGATGACAACCGTACAGCCATACGGCAGTTCGTCACCCACCAGGCGGAAGATCTTCTCGCGCACCAGCTCGGCGGCGATGAAGCGCATGGGACGGTCGGTCAGCGTGTCTTCCTCGAACATCGCTTCGCCTTCCGGCAAGCGCGTCGAGATCTCTTGCAGCAGCTGATCCAGTTGCTGGTTCTTGGTGGCGCTGACCGGCACCACGGCACCGAACGGATGCAGCGCCATGATCTTGGACACGAAGGCGAACAGATCGTCGCGGTTTTTCAGTGCGTCGATCTTGGACACGACCAGGATCGTGCGTTCCGGGTTGGGCAGCAGCGGCAGCAACTTGGCATCGCCTTCAGACCACTTGCCGGCCTCGACCACATGCACCACGACGTCGACGTCGGCCAGCGCCTGCGTCACCACGCGGTTCATCATCCGGTTCATGGCGCCGCCATGGCGCGTTTGGAAGCCCGGGGTATCCACAAACACGAACTGCTCGTGCTCGCGCGTCAGCACACCGTGAATGCGGTGGCGCGTGGTCTGCGCCTTGCGCGACACGATGGAGATCTTGGAACCGATCAGGGCGTTCGTCAGCGTGGACTTGCCCACATTGGGACGGCCAACGATGGCGACAAAGCCAGTACGAAAAGGGGTATCGCTCATTTAGTCTCTTGAGCCACTGCCACGGGCAGCGACAATTGCGCGGTTTTGCGCGCCTTGCCCGACTTGCGGGCAGCCTTGGTCGCGGGGCTGATGGCCAACGCGGCCTCCAACGCCAGCTTGGCCGCTGATTGCTCGGCGGCGCGGCGGCTGGCGCCAGGCGCCGTAACCTTGATCTCGAGCGCCGGGATGGCGCACTCGACTTCGAACTGCTGACTGTGGGCCGCGCCATGGGTGGCCACCACCGTATACAACGGCAGCGCCAACTTGCGGCCTTGCAGGAATTCCTGCAACAAGGTCTTGGCGTCCTTGCCCAGCGTTTTGGGATCCACCGACGCCAGCACCGGCTGGTACTGGCGCACGATCACGTGACGCGCGGCATCGAAGCCCGCATCCAGGAAGACGGCGCCGAACAACGCCTCGACCGTGTCCGCAAGGATGGACGGCCGGCGGAATCCGCCGCTCTTCAATTCACCTTCACCCAGGCGCAGATACTGCGAGAGTTCCAGGCGCTGCGCGATATCCGCCAGCGAGGCTTGCTTGACCAGATTGGCCCGCAGCCGCGACAGATCGCCTTCGTCGATTTTCGAATAACGCTCGAACAACATGGCCGCGACGACGAAGTTCAGCACGGAATCCCCAAGGAATTCCAGCCGCTCGTTATGGCGCGCACCGTGACTGCGATGCGTTAGTGCCTGTTCAAGCAAGGCTGGATCACCGAAGTGGTGATCCAGGCGGTTTTCTAGCGTGGCTAGCGACATAATCAGTTGAACCGGCCGATGCGGCTGAGATCGCTGAAATTCATCCAGATGAAAAACGCGCGTCCGACGATATTGGATTCAGGTACGAAGCCCCAGTATCGGCTGTCTGCGCTGTTATCCCGATTATCGCCCATGGCGAAATAACTGCCTTCAGGTACTTTGCAGCGTACCCCATTGCGGCTGTATTGGCAGTTTTCCCGGGAGGGAAATTGCCATATCGCCGAATAATCTTGCGGCTTTCCTTCATCTAGCAGGATCTTGTGTTCAACGTCGCCCAATTTCTCTTTATATTGTGCGATATAGGAGACACGATCCGGCTCGAAGTAGTCGCCATCGCGTACATGCGGCACCAATTCGCCGTTGACGTACAGCTTTTTGTCCAGATAGGCGATTTCGTCACCCGGCAGGCCAACCACGCGCTTGATGTAGTCCACGTCCGGATCCACCGGGTAGCGGAACACGAACACATCGCCGCGCTTGGGCTTGCCAATCTCAACGACCTTCTTGTCGATCACCGGCAGGCGCAAGCCGTAGCTGAACTTGTTCACCAGGATCAGGTCGCCGGACTGTAGCGTCGGCAGCATCGAACCTGACGGAATCCGGAACGGTTCCACCACGAACGAGCGCAGCATGAAAACGAACAGGATGACGGGGAAGAAGCTGACCGCGTACTCGATCCACCACGGCACGCGGCGCGCGGCATCACCGGCTTCGCGGCGCAGGCGCTCGGCTTCCTGAGCGTCTCCGACCAGGGCCGCGTCGTACTGCGCCATTGCCGCTTGCGCTCGGGCTTCGCGGCCACGCCGCAGTACCGCCAGATCAAGCACCCAGATAATGCCGGTCAGTACCAGCAGAACAAACAGGATCAGGGCAAAGTTCCAACTCATCAGCTAACCGCCTTCTTTTGGTTCTACTTGTCTTCCACTTGCAGGATGGCCAGGAACGCCTCCTGCGGAATTTCCACGCTACCCACCTGCTTCATGCGCTTCTTGCCGGCCTTCTGCTTTTCCAGCAGCTTCTTCTTGCGCGAGATATCACCGCCGTAGCACTTGGCCAGCACGTTCTTGCGCAATGCCTTCACGTTCTCACGCGCGATGATTTCGGCGCCGATGGCGGCCTGGATGACCACATCGAACATCTGGCGCGGAATCAGGCCGCGCATGCGGGTCACGACGTCGCGCGCCCGATGGCGCGCATTGCTGCGGTGAACGATCACGGCCAGCGCATCCACGCGGTCGTTGTTGATCAACAAGTCCACCCGCACCACGTCAGCCGACCGGTACTCCAGGAATTCATAGTCCATCGACGCATAACCGCGCGACACCGACTTCAGCTTGTCGAAGAAGTCCAGCACGATTTCGGCCAGCGGAATCTCGTACACCAGGTGCACCTGGCGGCCGTGATAGCTCATGTTGATTTGCGAACCACGCTTGTTGTTGCACAGCGTCATGACCGGACCCACGTAGTCCTGCGGCATGAACAGCGTGACCTTCACGATGGGTTCGCGGATGTCCTCGATCTTGCCCACTTCGGGCATGCGCGACGGGCTTTCCACTGTAATCACGGAGCCATCGCGCTGCTGGACCTCGTACACCACCGACGGCGCGGTGGTGATGATGTCCATGTCGAACTCGCGCTCCAGGCGCTCTTGCACGATTTCCATGTGCAACAGCCCCAGGAAACCGCAACGGAAGCCGAAGCCCAAGGCCTGCGAGACTTCCGGTTCAAACATCAGCGCGGCGTCGTTCAGCTTCAGCTTGTCGAGCGAATCACGCAGCTGGTCGTATTCAGAACTTTCCACGGGATACAGGCCCGCGAACACCTGCGGCTTCACTTCCTTGAAGCCGGGCAAGGCCTCGCTGGCGGGTTTGTTCGCCAGCGTGACCGTGTCGCCCACCTTGGCGTCTTCCAACTGCTTGATGCCGGCGATGATGAAGCCCACTTCGCCCGCCGACAGATGCGGACGCTGCTGCGACTTCGGCGTGAATACGCCGGTCTGCTCGCACAGGTGGGTGGCGCCAGAGGCCATCAGCAGGATCTTGTCCTTGGGCTTGAGCACGCCATTGATGATGCGCACCAGCATGACCACGCCCACGTAGTTGTCGAACCACGAGTCGATGACCAGCGCTTGCAGCGGCGCGGTGGGATCGCCCTTGGGCTCCGGCACGCGAGCCACGATGGTTTCCAGGATCTCGTCGATACCCATGCCCGTCTTGGCGCTGGCCAGCACGGCCTCCGAGGCGTCGATGCCGATCACGTCTTCGACTTCCTGGCGCGCGCCTTCGGGATCGGCCTGCGGCAGATCCATCTTGTTCAGCACCGGCACCACTTCCACACCCAGTTCAATCGCGGTGTAGCAGTTGGCCACCGTCTGCGCTTCCACGCCCTGGGATGCGTCGACCACCAACAGCGCGCCTTCGCACGCGGACAGCGAACGGCTGACTTCATACGAGAAGTCCACGTGCCCCGGAGTGTCGATCAGGTTCAGGTTGTAGGTCTTGCCGTCCTTCGCCTTGTAATGCAGAGCGGCGGTCTGGGCCTTGATGGTGATGCCGCGCTCGCGCTCGATCTCCATGGAGTCGAGCACTTGCGCCGACATTTCGCGATCCGCCAATCCGCCGCAGCGCTGGATCAAGCGATCGGCCAAAGTCGATTTGCCATGATCGATGTGGGCAATGATGGAGAAGTTGCGAATATGCTGCATGCTTGAAATTATAAGGGACGGAACACTCGGCACATGGCCGGAAGACACCGCCGCCGGAGTACGCACGGCTGACGAGAGGGGCGCTGGCGGGCACAATGCCCGGGCAAGAACGAGGGGGCGCCAGGCGCCCCCTCTTGCGGCAACCAGCCATTTTAGCTGGTCTTGGAGTTTTTTTTCTGCCGTCGGGCCGCCCCGGGGCAAAAAGCGCCTCTCGCCAGGACTTTACTTCGAGGCCGGAACCGCCACCCACTGCGTCTGATCACCGCGGCGCACCAGCAAACCCACGGCGCGCGCCTTGTCCAGCTTGCCCACGAGTTCGGCGAATTGCTTGGCGCCCGTGACGTCAGTGTCGTTCAAGGCCAACACAATATCGCCTTCCTGCAAGCCAGCCTTGGCAGCGGAGCCTTCGGCAACCTTCACCTGCACGCCGCCCTTGATACGCAGCTTCTTCTGCACATCGGCGGGCACATCCACCACGCCCAGGCCCAGCGCATTGGTGACTTCAGGCGCCGGAGCCGGCTTCTTGCCTGCCGCGGCGGCCTTTTCGGTCGGGATTTCGCCGACCTTGACCGACAGCGTCATGCTCTTGCCCTTGCGCCACACTTCCATGTCGGCGCGCGTGCCCGGCTTGGTTTCACCGACAATGCGCGGCAGATCCGACCAGCGCTTGATCGGCTCATTGTTGAACTTCAGGATCACGTCGCCCGGTTGCACGCCAGCCTGTTCGGCGGGGCCTTCGGCTTCCACGCTGCTGACCAGCGCGCCCTCGGCCTTGGGCAGGCCAATGGCTTCGGCCACGTCCTTGCCCACTTCGCCAATCTGCACGCCGACACGGCCGCGCGTCACCTTGCCCGTCGCGCGCAACTGGTCCACCACGCGCATGGCTTCGTCGATCGGGATCGCCAACGAAATGCCCATGAAGCCGCCGCTGCGCGAGATGATCTGGGAATTGATCCCCACCACCTCGCCGTCCAGATTGATCAGCGGGCCACCCGAGTTGCCAGGGTTCACGGCCACGTCAGTCTGAATGAACGGCAGGTATTCGCCAGTGTCGCGGCCAATGGCGCTGACGATGCCGGACGTTACCGTGGAATCCAGGCCAAACGGCGAACCGATGGCCAGCACCCACTGTCCCTTCTTCAGCTTCTTGGGATCACCGATGACCAGCGGAATCATGTCCTTGGCCTCGACCTTGATCAGCGCCACGTCCGTGCGTTCGTCCGTGCCGATGACCTTGGCCTTGAACTCGCGGCCGTCAGTCAGCGTCACATAGATATCGGTCGCATCAACCACCACGTGGTTGTTGGTCAGGATGTAGCCGTCGGTCGAAATGAAGAAGCCCGAACCCACGCCGCGCGGCACGGTGCGCTCTTCAGGCTGCGAGGGCTGCGGACGCTGACGCGGTGTCGGGCCCTGGCCGCCACCCGGGCCCGGGGGCTGGAATTCAGGACCGAAGAACCAACGGAACAATTCGTAGGGATCGCCGCTACCGCCACCGCCGCCTGGACCACGCACCGGCACGGTGGCCGTGGTGCGGATGTTCACGACCGCGGGGTCGGTCTTTTCAACAATGCTCGTAAAGTCGGGCAACGCCACGGTGGGCGTCTGCGCCACCGAAGCGGGAACATACGCGGCGGACATCATCACGCCTGCCGCCACGACCACCAGAAAGCGCCGGAAAAAAGCGTTCGACACCGTCATTGCTTTCATAAGTTACTCCGAAATTGCTGCTTGCCACCCCGGGGCGCGGATCACTTGGATCCGGCCGTTCCGGTTGCTGGCGCTGCTGCCGCAGGTGCGGCGGGCACATACTCAGTCGCTTCCGCCAGCTGTTCCAGCGTCGCCACGGGCACTTCACCCACGGCCGTCAGCCAGAAGTCCGCAATGCGCGTTCCATAGACGGTAATCGAACCGCGTTGCGCGGCGCCATGCGGGGGACGGTGCCCACGCTGGGCATCATAGGGCTCGATGAAGACTGAAATGGCCGCCAGTCCGTCGGACAGCACCATCTGATTGACCGTTGCCCCGCGCCCCATTGAGCGCGCCACCTGCATGATCACCTTGAAGCCCTTGGGAGCCGGAATCCGCCAACCCTGGGCCGTCAGGTCCACGGGCGTCATCGACGGCTCAAGCACCTTCCAGTCGCGCGTGCTCCAGCGCGAGGTCAGCAATTGGGGATCCACTTCCGAGCCCAGCCGCAGCGAGGTGAACGACACCTGCTCGACCACGCCACGCGCGGCGTTCAGGGTCTGGGCCTTCAACAGCAGATTGGTTTCAACGTCGGCGCACAGGCGGTAACCATAGCGCAGCTTGTCCAGCGGTTCGATCGTGATCAGCCTGCATTCCCGACCCGCTACACGGTGCATCGTGGGTTCGGTGCTGATCTTGTAGTGCTCGGCCAGACTGGCCGGATCACCCAGCAACAAGCCAGGGAAGCGGTCGCCGCGACGGCGCTCGACCAGCACGGTCTTGCGTTCGGGGATCAGGCACTGCACATCATCGTTATGGCGCAGATATTCGCGCGGCTGGCCGTCCAGGATCTCCAGGCGTTCGCGCTCGCCCGTGCCGTCCAGGACGTGCACCAGACGCGAGGACTGGATCATCTCGCCCTGCTGATACATGAAGACGCCGGCGTAATCCTGCTTGCGAGCAGCCTGCTGGATGCGCGACAACAACTGAACCACGTCGTCGGTCGCGGGCGCTGCGTCGGCGGCACGCGCGGGTTCATGCGCGGCCAGGAATGCGGTCAAAAGCGTGGCGGCGAACCAGCCAGCGCGGTGCGCGTGCCAGGAGGCTGCGCGCGGCCAACGTGTCGGTAACACCAGCGCCATCAACGCCCCGCTCCGACGTCGAACGAAACTTGTCGCACTGCGCTGGGGCCGGCCATCTGGCGATGGGCCTCAAGGTAGTCGCGCAAGCCCGCATCATCGGCGGAGGCTGGCGTGCCGCTGGCATCGGCCAGCACGCGCACTTCTGTCGCCGGCGTGCCCGTGAGATACGGCTGCGCCACCCAGGCGACGGTCGCCACGGCGGCCGCGACCGCCAGGCCGGACAGGCCGTAGCGCAACGGTGAACGGCGCCGGGGCGCCGCCACGATCGGCAGTTCCGCATCCAGCGCCCGCGCCAGTCGCGACTGGAAGGCAGCGCTGGGCGTCAACGCCAGATCGGCATTACGGAGGGAATCACCGATCAAATGATAGGTGTCCCAGGTCTGACGTCCTTCCTTGGACAACAGACTGGGAAGAATATCGTCGGAATCTTCTCCGTCCATCCAGGCGGAAACCGATTCCTCCCAGGAGGTTTCGGCGATCTCAACGGACTTGGCTGCTGTTTGCATGACTGCCACTCCTTACCAGCGACGCTCGGCATCGGTGCCAAGCAATGGACGCAATTTGGTCGCGATGGCCTCGCGCGCACGAAAAATGCGGGAGCGCACCGTACCGATCGGGCAATCCATGCTCTGGGCGATGTCTTCGTAACTCATACCTTCGATTTCACGCAGGACAATTGCGGTGCGCAACTCTTCGGGCAATTCCTCGATGGCCGCGTTCACCGTTTCGGCGATTTCGCGGCTGGCAACCATGGATTCCGGCGTGCTTATATCGGTTAGGTTGTCGGTTTCGTTAAAAGTTTCACCGTCTTCCGTTTCTATCGCATTGGGCGCGCTCGGACGCCGGCCTTGAGAGGCCAGCCAGTTGCGCGCCGTATTGATGGCGATACGATACAACCAGGTGTAGAACGCGCTGTCGCCCCGGAACTGGGGCAGCGCCCGGTAAGCCTTGATGAAGGCTTCCTGGGCGACGTCCTCGATTTCCGAGGGGTCGCGGATCATCCGGGCCAGCAGGCGGAGAATCTTGCGCTGGTACTTCAGCACCAGCAGATCGAAAGCCTTTTTGTCGCCCCGTTGAACGCGCGCGACAAGCTCGGCGTCGACTTCGCGCTCGCTCATGACGCCTCCTGCGGGCGTGCCGCCGGCCAAGCGCGCCGCGCCGTGCCCGCTAGCAGGCAAAGGCGCCGCCAGGACTCGGGTCGCAGTGTCCGCTGCCAGACGGTGAGGGTGATTGTGCTATTTGTAAAGACCGTACTCCCGGTGGGCAAGAGCTGCAAAGTGAGCGTCAGCCAGCGGGGACCGCGCTGCTGATCCAACAGCATCGCGTCCTGCCAACCTTGCGGTTGGCGTACCTGCCAGCGCCCAGCCCCCGTCGCGGTGCGTATTGCCGATACCGGGGACAGGCTGCTCCGTGCCGAGTGTAACAGCCCGGCCAGCACAAGCAGCAGCGCGATCACCGCGCCCGCCACCCATGCCGTGCCGCTCCAGGACGCCGCCGTCAGCGTGCAAGCCACGGCGACGGCGCATGCCAGCCCCCAAAGGGCGCTGACGCTGCGCGGCCGCCCGGCAGGCACCTGAAACGACCAGCGCCCTGCGTCCGAGCCTTCCAAATCAGACCCGGCGAACGGCCATCGAGCCGTTGGTGCCGCCAAAGCCGAACGAATTGGACAGGCCGACTTCGATCTTCATCTGCCGCGCTTCGTTGGCGCAGTAATCCAGATCGCATTCCGGATCTTGATTGAAGATGTTGATCGTGGGAGGCGAAACCTGGTTGTACACGGCCAAGGTGGTGAACACGGCCTCGATGCCGCCCGCTGCGCCGAGCAAGTGCCCGGTCATGGACTTGGTCGAATTGACCACCAGCTTCTTGGCGTGATCGCCGAACGCCAGCTTCAGCGCATCGGTTTCGTTCTTGTCGCCCAGCGGCGTGGACGTGCCGTGCGCGTTGACATACTGGATGTCATCCGCGTTCAGGCCGCCGTTGCGCAGCGCGTTCAGAACGCCGCGGCGCGGGCCGTCCTTGTCGGGCGCCGTGATGTGGTGCGCGTCCGAGCTCATGCCGTAACCGGCAAGCTCGCCATAAATGCGCGCGCCGCGCTTCTTGGCATGCTCGTACTCTTCCAGCACGAGAACGCCAGCGCCCTCGCCCAGCACGAAACCATCGCGGTCACGGTCCCAGGGACGCGAAGCCGTCTGAGGATCATCGTTGCGGGTCGACAAGGCACGCATGGCGGCAAAACCGCCAACGCCCAGCGGGGACACCGTCGATTCGGCGCCACCCGCAACCATGACGTCCGCATCGCCATACTCGATCAGGCGCGCAGCGTCGCCGATGCAATGCAGACCGGTGGTGCAGGCCGACACGACGGCGTAGCTCGGGCCCTTCAAGCCATAGGCAATGGACAAATGACCGGAGATCAGGTTGATCAGCGAGCCTGGCACGAAGAACGGCGAAATCCGTCGCGGACCCTTGGCCAGATATTCGACCTGGGTTTCTTCAATGCGCGGCAAACCACCGATACCGGAACCCACGATCACGCCAATGCGCTCGGCATTGGCTTCGGTGACTTCCAGGCCGGAATCGCGCCATGCCTGCATCCCGGCGGCCAGTCCGTAATGGATGAACGTATCCATCTGACGGGCTTCTTTGCTCGAGACATAGGTGCTGATGTCGAAGTCTTTGACTTCGCCAGCTATGTGCGTGGTGATGGCCGAGGGATCGAAACGGCTGATGCGGCTGATGCCAGAACGTCCGTTGACGATATTGTCCCAAGCGGTGGTCAGGTCGTTCCCCACGGGAGAAACGATACCAAGGCCGGTGATGACGACACGTCGCTTCACGGATGACTCCTCAAACAGACAAAAGAAAGGCGGTTTTCGGGATGCGCTGCGCGTGTGGCCCACGCGAAAGCGGGTCGGGCATGACTATGCCCTTCCCGCACGCGGACCACACGGCAAATTCCTGAAACCGCCCCGTTTCCCGGTTGGCCCCGAAATTCGGGCAACCGGAAGGATATAGGCTGAGCTTACTGCTTACCGTGCGAATTGATGTAGTCAATCGCTTGTTGCACGGTCGTGATCTTTTCGGCCTCTTCGTCGGGGATCTCGGTCTCGAATTCGTCTTCGAGCGCCATGACCAGTTCGACCATGTCGAGCGAATCGGCACCGAGGTCGTCAAGGAAGGAGGATTCGTTCTTGATCTCGGCTTCGTTGACGCCAAGTTGTTCAGCGACGATCTTCTTGACGCGCTGTTCGATGCTTTCCATGCAGATCTCCAATTGGGAAAAATCCCGCGAATTATAGCCAAGCGTAGAGGAAAGCAACGCCTGGCCGTGAGAAAAATAACACCGCGCACCTGATCTGTCGCCCTTCAGGGCGCAGGAATACCGGTATGCGGCGTTTCCGGTTGAACTGCGCGCTGCCGTGCCGGTTGCCCGGCCAAGGCGCGGCGGCCAGGGCCGCCAACGCGCAATTCATGACTTATTGCATGTACATCCCGCCGTTTACGTGCAGGGTGGTGCCGGTAATGTAACCCGCCTGCGGCCCAGACAAAAAGGCCACGGCGTGGGCGATGTCCTCGGGCGAACCCAAACGGCCCAGCGGAATCTGTTGCAGCAACGCGGTGGTTTGGCTTTCAGCCAGCGCGCGCGTCATGTCGGTGTCGATGAAGCCAGGCGCCACGCAATTCACGGTGATGTTGCGGCTACCCAACTCTCGGGCCAGAGCACGCGACATGCCAGACACGCCCGCCTTCGCGGCGGCGTAATTGGCTTGACCGGCATTGCCGCTGGAACCCACCACGGACGTCACATTGATGATGCGTCCCCAACGGGCCTTCATCATGCTGCGCAGCACGGCGCGCGACAGGCGGAACACGGAAGTCAGGTTCGTATCGAGAACGGCCGACCAGTCGTCGTCTTTCATGCGCATTGCCAGCGTATCGCGGGTGATGCCAGCATTATTGACGAGGATGTGCGGGCCGCCACCTTCCTTGCCCAGCGCGTCGATCAGCGCATCGCAAGCTTCGGCATCGGTCACGTTCAGCACCACGCCACGGCCGCCAGAGGGCGCCAGCGCTTCCGTGATGGCAGCCGCGCCCGATTCGGACGTAGCGGTGCCGACGACGGTTGCGCCGCGCGCAGCCAATTCCTGAGCGATGGCGCGGCCGATGCCGCGCGTGGCGCCCGTCACCAGCGCAATCTTGCCTTGCAGTTCGATGGAGTTGTCCATGTCTTTAATTTCCGTTAACGGCGGCCAACGCAGCTTCAAGCGAAGCAGGATCGGTAATGGCCATGCCGGTAAGTTCGGGATCGATGCGCTTGGTCAAGCCAGCCAGCACCTTGCCGGGGCCGCACTCGATGATATGCGTGACGCCTTGCGCCTTCATCGCGCGCAGGGTTTCGACCCAGCGCACAGGATGCCATGCTTGACGTACCAGCGCATCCCGGATTGCCCCGGGTTCCGTGGGCGAAGCCACGTCGACGTTGTTGATGACCTGGATCAGCGGCGCCGAGACCGTCACGCCGGCCAACGCATCGGCCAGCACATCGGCGGCCGGCTTGAGCAGGCTGGAGTGGAACGGCGCGGACACCGGCAGCAGCAGCGCACGCTTGGCGCCTGCTGCCTTGGCCAATTCGCAGGCGCGCTCAACGGCGGCCTTGTGCCCCGCGATCACGACCTGGGCAGGCGCGTTGAAATTCACGGCTTCGACGATTTCGCCTTGGGCGGCCTGCGTACACGCGGCACGCACGGCGTCATCGTCCAGGCCCAGGATGGCGGCCATCGCGCCCGTACCCACCGGAACGGCGGCCTGCATGGCGTCGGCGCGCACGCGCACCAGGCGCACGGCATCTTCCAGCGCCAGCGAACCGGCGGCGGTCAGCGCGGCGTATTCGCCCAGGCTGTGGCCAGCCACGACATCAGGCTTGCGCCCGCCCGCGGCGCACCAGGCGGCGTAGAACGCGACACCAGCCGTCAGCATTGCCGGCTGGGTGTTGGTGGTCAGGTTGAGCTTTTCAGCCGGACCTTGGGCGATCAGCGCGGCCAGATCCTGGCCGAGGGCTTGAGAGGCCTGGGCCACGGTGTCCGTGACGGCGGCAACGCCAGACCAGGCATCCAGCATGCCGACAGCTTGCGAACCTTGGCCAGGGAAGACAAAAGCGATTTTCATGATTGACCGGTTGGATTGATTCAGTGTCTGTGTGGAATGTCAGGCGCGCTCTCCAGGCGGCGGCGCAAGCGCCATCCTGCCCGGGCACGCCCTTACATGCGGGCGAGTACCGAGCCCCAGGTGAATCCGCCGCCCACGCCCTGCATCAGAATGAGCTGGCCCGGCTTGACGCGGCCATCGCGGCGCGCGGCATCCAGAGCCAGCGGCACGCTGGCCGCAGAGGTATTGGCGTGGCTATCAACGGTAATGACCACTTTTTCGACCGGCACGGCAAGCTTGCGTGCCAGGAAATTCAGGATGCGGACGTTGGCCTGATGCGGGATCAGCCAATCGACATCGCCCAATTCAATGCCTGCTTCCGCGCAGGTGTCACGCGCCGATCGGTCCAGCACCGTGACGGCCTGCTTGAACACGGCTTGACCGTCCATGCGCAGGAACGGATCACCCGTCACATCGCCATAGGCCACGTTGCCCGCTGCGCTCAGGATCTTCATCTGGCTGCCGTCGGCGTGCAGTTGAGCAGCCAGGATGCCAGGCTCATCGGACGCTTTCAGGATAACGGCGCCCGCGCCGTCGCCGAACAGCACGCAAGTGCTGCGGTCGTTCCAGTCAAGAATGCGCGAGAACACTTCCGCGCCGATCACCAGCGCACAACGGGCACGGCCCGCGCGGATGAAGCTGTCGGCAGTGGTCAGGGCATAGACAAAGCCGCTGCACACGGCCTGCACATCGAATGCCGCCGAACCCTTGGCGCCCAGGTTGGCTTGCACCAGGCAAGCCGTGCTGGGAAACACGAAATCCGGCGTGGACGTCGCCACGATGATCAGGTCCACGTCGGCAGCGTCGACGCCGGCATCGGCCAGCGCGCGGCGCGAAGCCTCGGTGGCGAGCTGGCTGGTGGTGACGCCACGCTCGGCCAGATGGCGCTGACGGATGCCCGTGCGCTCAACGATCCATTCATCGGACGTGGCGATGTCGCGCGTCGCCAGTTCCGCTGCCAATTCGTCATTCGAAACCACGCGTTCCGGCAAGAAGCTGCCAGTGCCCGCGATTGCGGAATATTTCATTGCGGTATCCATCAAGCGGTGTCCCCAGCGACGTTCCGCGAAGGCGTCGAGGCGCCCTCGCCCGATTGAACGCGCTTGGTAATCTGAGCGACCGTCTGAGCGGTGCGCTCCAGCAGTTTACTCACTACGGCTTCGCGGGCTCGTTGCAACGCAAAACCGTAGGCGTAGACATCCGCGGAACCGTGGCTCTTGATGACCACGCCACGCAGGCCCAACAACGCGGCGCCGTTATAGCGACGGTTGTCGACGCGGTTGCGCAGACGGTTGAGCACCGGCTTGGCGATGGCGCCAGCCAGCAAGGTGACGATGTTGCGTTTGAACTCTTCGCGAATGATGCTGGACAGCATCTTCGCCAGCCCTTCAACGGACTTGAGCACGACGTTGCCGACGAAACCGTCGCAAACGACGACGTCGACCGTGCCCTTGAAGATGTCATTGCCTTCCACGTTGCCGTAGAAATTCAAGGGGCTGCCGCGCAGAAGCTCGGCGGCTTCCTTGACGACCTCATTGCCCTTGATGACCTCTTCGCCGATGTTGAGCAAGCCCACGGAGGGATTCTCACGATGGTCGACGGCCTGCGACAGCGCGGCGCCCATGATGGCGAATTGCAATAGGTGCTCGGCCGTGCAGTCCACATTCGCACCCAGGTCCAGCACCGTGGTGGCGCGGCCCGTCTGGTTCGGAATGGACGTGGCGATCGCGGGGCGGTCAATGCCGTCCAGCGTTTTGAGCACGTAGCGTGAAATGGCCATCCACGCGCCCGTGTTGCCTGCGGAAACGCAGGCGTCAGCGCGCCCGTCCTTGACGGACTGGGCGGCCAGGCGCATGGAGGAGTCTTTTTTGCGGCGCAAGGCGACCTCGACCGGGTCGTCCATGGTGACGACTTCGGATGCCGCCACGATTTCCATGCGATCACGCGCGACGTCGCGGTGCTCAGAGAGCGCCGCTTCGATCGCGTCGGGAAGCCCGACCAGCAATAGCCGGGTATCCGGAAATTGCCGGGCGAACTCGATCGCAGCCGGAATTGTGACGGGTAGACCGAAGTCTCCGCCCATACAGTCTATGGCGATGCGTATCACGGGTGCCAGGTATCAGCGCTCGGCCGAATTGGTCCGGGTACGAGTTCGGCCCGGGGGCCTTATTCGTCGGCCTTGGTCTTCAGGACCTTGCGGCCACGATAGAAGCCGTTGGGGCTGATGTGGTGACGCAGGTGCGTTTCACCGGTGTTCGGCTCGATGGCGGTCGACGGAGCAACCAGAAAATCATGCGAACGGTGCATACCGCGCTTGGAGGGGGACTTCTTGTTTTGTTGAACGGCCATGATGACTCCTAGAAACGGGGCGCATTGTACGCGATGCGGCCCGATGTTGATCTCAATCTTTGTGCTTCAGTTGTTCCAGCACCGCAAACGGCGACGGACGCTTGACAGCGGGCTCATCAAGAGCTTCGCTGACTTTGGCCTGCGCGCCCGGGCATACATCATGCTTGGGCACATACGGAACGCTCAGAATGAGCTCATCTTCGACCTGGGCCAGCAGATCAAAATGATGCGAACCGACCACCTTTTCAGGCTGGTTGGACACAAAACCATTTCCTTCTTCGTCTTCATCGTCCCCGCCGGCAAAACCATCGGTGACATCACCATTGGTAAAACCATCGTCGAGATCGGCTTCGGACTTGACTAGCTGCAAGAGGACTTCGCTGTCGACCGGATACACAAACGGCGCATTGCACCGCTGGCACACCAGCACCGGGTTCGCCTGCACGTGAACATGCAAGAGAGGCCGGCCAAGCAACAGACCAGACTTGCCCATCTCACCGCGCACGGACCACGTCACAAGCCCAGCATCGCCCAGCGGTTGTTCGGGTAACCCTTCAACCGCGCGCGAAAACCGCACAAGAGGTATGGTGCCTTGCGCTTCCTTGCCCATGTGGGCAAATGCGAATGCATCGATGCGCTTAATGTTCTGTCCTTTGCATTCGCGGGTCTTTGCTTTGGGTCACGTTTTTGATGACGTCACGCTTTTGATCACCCCTGACCAGTTTTATTCAAAAAACATGGCTTCGTCTTTCGTTTCGTCTTTTGGCTTTGCCTTTCGTTCCAGGCTCGGGCAAAAGTCGGCAAGGGTTCACTGCAAAAATCCCGCAAAACGTTAGATAATACTGCGACTTACGCCTTAACGTCAAATATCGCATGCCTTCAAAGCCTAGCCTGATCCTCGCGTCCAGCTCGCGTTACCGCAAAGAACTGCTGTCGCGCCTGCGCCTGCCCTTTACGGCCATTTCCCCCGATGTAGACGAAACGCCACACCCGGGCGAAACCCCCGCTGCGCTGGCGTTGCGCCTGTCGGTCGCCAAGGCCATGGCGGTGGCCGTCAACCACCCGGGCAGCATCATCATTGGCTCGGACCAAGTGGCCACGATCAATGGGCAGCCGATCGGCAAGCCGGGGGATTTCCCGCGCGCCCAAGCCCAATTGCGCACCCTTTCAGGGCAAATCGTGGAATTCCACAGCGCGCTGGCGGTAACAGATGGCCTGCGAGTGGAAAAAGCCGACATCATCACCCGTTGCCGCTTCCGCGAATTGTCGGACCACGCGATCGACACCTACTTGCGCGCTGAAGAACCCTACGATACCGCAGGCAGCGCCAAGGCGGAAAGCCTGGGCATTGCACTGATGCAAAGCATCCAGAGCGACGACCCGACCGCCATTATCGGCCTGCCGCTGATCGAACTGACGCGCATGCTGACAACGTTCGGCCTGGACCCCCTGGACGCCCCCGGGGTGATGGCATGAGCGGCGCATTGCACCTGATCCCGGTCAGCCTGGGTGACGCGCCGCCCGAGCGCTGGCTACCCGCCGAGGTCCGCGCGCTGGCGGGGCGGCTGGACACCTATATCGCCGAAAACGCCAAGACGGCGCGCGCTTTTCTGAAATTGATCGGCACGACCCGCCCCTTGCAGGAAATCACCATCCACACGCTGACTGACAAGGTCAACGCCGGCCAGATCAAAGCCTGGCTGGACCCGATCAGGCAAGGCGCGGAAATCGGACTCGTCTCGGAAGCCGGATGCCCAGCCGTGGCCGATCCGGGCGCCAAGGTCGTGGACGCGGCGCACTATCTGGGGCTGACGGTCAAGCCTTGGGTCGGCCCCTCGTCCATTCTGCTGGGCCTGATGGCCAGCGGCCTGGACGGGCAGCGCTTCGCCTTCCACGGCTACGCCCCCGTCGACCCGGCTGAACGCGCCAAGCAACTCAGAGCCTGGGAGCAGCACTCATCCAAGCACAACCAGACCCAACTGCTGATTGAAACCCCCTATCGCAACGCCGCCATGTTCGCCACGCTGCTGGCCAGCCTGAAACCCGACACCAAGCTATGCGTGGCGCGCTCGGTCACCACGGCTGACGAATGGGTCGTGACGCACACGGTGGCCGACTGGAAAAAGCGGCCCGCCCCGCAACTGGACAAGCTGCCCACGCTGTTCCTCTATCTGGCTCGCTGACCCATGTTTCGCCTGATCACCACCCTGCTGGCCACGGCAGTGCTGGCCGGCTGCGCGTCGCGCGGGCCTGCCGGCCTGGACCTGGACACCTCCATCACCGCTGTCAGCCAGAGCAGCCGCGTACGCACGGTTGTCCTGCACTACACCTCTGTTGACGACGCCACGTCGATGAAAATACTGGCGCATGGCAAGGTCAGCGCCCACTACCTGGTGAACGAGACGGGCCGCACCTACCGGCTGGTCGACGAAAACCGGGCCGCATGGCATGCCGGCGCCAGCTCCTGGTACGGCAACATCGCCATGAACAGCACGTCCATCGGCATTGAGGTCGTGAACGCTGGCTGGACGGACGGCCCGGACGGCAAGCCCCTGTGGCACGCCTATGACGACCGCCAGGTGCGCGCGCTGACGATCCTGCTGCGCGACATCATCCAGCGCCATGGCATCGCCCCTGAAAACGTGGTCGGCCACAGTGACATTGCCCCGCAACGCAAGGTTGATCCCGGCCCGCTGTTCCCGTGGAAGGCGCTGGCTCAGGCCGGCATCGGGCGCTGGTACGACGAAACGGGGGCTGCTGAGCATCTGGCGCGCTTGCAGGCGCAAGGCACCCCGGACGTCGCCTGGTTCCAGAAACAGCTGCTGCGGCTAGGCTACGCCTGCCCGCAGGATGGCACGCTGGATCGCGTTACCGTCGGCGCCTTGGCCGCCTTCCAGATGCACTATCGTCCCGCCCTGTTTGACGGCCAGCCAGACGCCGAGACCGCGGCGATCATGCTGGCAATGCTTTAACGTCCGGCGGCGGCGCAGGCCCGGCACACTAGGGCTTGCGCCGCCACCAGACCGCCACGCGCCAGCCCAGCAACAGGGCCAGCACCGCCGCATACAAGACGGGTTGCGTCAGGTCATTCTTGCCGGCCTTGTGCCACCAATAATGCAGCACCGCCAACAGGCCAATCGCGTAGATAGCCCGGTGCAGTTGCTGCCAGCGGCGCCCCAGCTTGCGCATGGCCCATTGGGTGGACGTGGCTGCCAGCGCCGACATCAGCAGGAAGGCCGCGAACCCCACGGTGATAAAGGGACGTTCGCCAATATCTTGCAGCATGGCCGCCGGATCAAACCCGCGATCCCACCAGACCCAGGCCATGAAATGCATGGCGCCATAGAAAAACGCGAACAGGCCGCACATGCGGCGCAACCGCACCAGCGCAGGCTGGCCGGTCAGGCGGCGCAAAGGCGTGATTGCCAGCGTGACCAACAGGCATACCAGCGTCCAGGTGCCTGACGATCGCGTCAGGAATTCAACTGGATTCGCGGTCAAGCCGTTGTTGAATCCCAGCCAGATCCAGCGCGCAAACGGGGTCAGACCCAGCAGGAAAAGGACGGGCTTGAACCGCCCCACCATCTTGGCGGACAGGGACATCTTGCGCGGCGGCGCGGCCGGAGCCGACTGCGGAGTGCCATCCGGCATGCGGGCCTCAGTAGTTCGCTTTCAGGTCCATGCCCTGATAGAGCGACGCCACCTGCTCACCATAGCCGTTGAACATCAAGGTCTTGCGCTTGGGACTGAACAGACCGTCTTCGCCGATACGGCGTTCGGTGGCCTGGCTCCAGCGCGGATGCGCGACATTGGGGTTCACATTGGCGTAGAAGCCGTATTCCTGTGGCGCCGCCTTGATCCAGGACGACACCGGCAGCTTTTCCACCAGCCGGATCTTCACCAGGGACTTGGCCGACTTGAAGCCGTATTTCCACGGCACCGCCAGGCGCACCGGCGCCCCATTCTGATTCGGCAGGATCTTGCCGTAAACGCCGAACACCAGCATGGCCAGCGGATTCATCGCTTCGTCCAGGCGCAGCCCTTCCACGTACGGCCAGTCAAGAATTGCGGCCCGCACGCCGGGCATGTTCTCGCGTTGCACGGCAGTGACGAATTCCACGTACTTGGCATTGCCCGTGGGCTCGACCTGTTTCAGCAATTCAGACACCGAATAGCCCACCCACGGAATCACCATGGACCAGCCTTCGACACAGCGCAGGCGGTAAACGCGCTCTTCCATCGGCGCCAACTTGAGCAGTTCCTCGATGGAGAAGGTGCGCGGCTTTGCCACCTCGCCCTCGACGCTGATCGTCCACGGCCGCGTCTGTAACTTGCCGGCGTTGGCAGCGGGATCGCCCTTGTCGACGCCAAACTCGTAGTAGTTGTTGTAGGACGTCACATCAGACAGCGAAGTCTGTTTTTCCATGACGCTCAAGGCGGCATTCGGCTTGCCCGGCAACGCGCCCGCGTCCTGCGCGAAGGCATTGCGCGTTGCCCAGCCCGGCAATCCCACGGCGGCGGCGGTCAGCCCGGCGCGCAGCATCAGCTCACGGCGCGAGCGCCAGACCGCTTCGTCGGTGATTTCAGACGGAAGAATATCGTCGGGCTTGCGTATTAACATCGGGGAGCTCCTGAGTGGCGTGTGCCAAATTCACGGGCGCGCGCTGCGCAAGCCATAGACGCTGCGCGACCCCATGATATTCCGCAGCCGTACAAAAGCGGCCAGGAACTTTCAGATTGACCCCTGGTGACTCCAGACGTTCCCGCCTGACGATCAGTCCCCGGATACGCGGTCGATTCAGGCGCTTGCCGCCACTCGGGGCAGCAGCCATTCACGCACCAGCGGCACGCTATCCAGCACCGCCTGCGGCGCACAACCTTGAAGTTCCTTCAAGGTATGGGCGCCATAGGTCACGCCCAGGCCGTGCACACCGGCATTGGTCGCCATCTGAAGATCGTGAGAGGTATCGCCAATCATGACGACGCGCGCGGGATCGACGTCCAGCTCTTGCATCAGCTCGTGCAGCATCGCCGGATGCGGCTTGCTGAAGGTTTCGTCGGCAGTGCGAGTGGCGTCGAACAAGGGGCCCAGGCCGGTCGCAGCCAATGCGCGCGTCAGGCCTACCCGGCTCTTGCCCGTGGCGACGGCCAGGCGCACGTTCTGCCCGGCCAGCTCGGCCAGCAATTCAGGAATGCCGTCGAACAGGCGCAGCTCAGGATCGCGCAGCAAATAATGCGTGCGGTAGCGCTCCAGGAAGCGCGGCATCATCGCTTGGGTCAGTTCCGGAACGGCGCGGCGCAAGGCGCTTTCCAGGGACAGACCAATCACCCAGCTGGCTTCAGACGCAGACGGCACGGCCAGATCCAGGTCGCGGCACGCGCCCTGGATGGCCGCCACGATGCTATGCGTGGAATCCATCAGGGTGCCATCCCAGTCAAAAACGACCAGCGAATACGACGACATCATCAGACCGACTCCAATTGTTTCAGTAGTTGCCGGCATGCGGGGGGCAGCTCGGCAGTAAGGGTCATGGGTTCGCCCGTTGCCGGATGCGCCAGGGTCAGTTGGTGAGCATGCAGGAACATCCGGCCAAAGCCCATCCGGGCGAATTCTGCCCGCACGTCGTCGTGGCCGTACTTGTCATCGCCCACGATCGGAAAGCCGCTGGCGGCCAAGTGCACCCGGATCTGGTGGGTGCGCCCCGTGCGCAGTTCGGCATCGACCAGACTGTAACCACCAAAACGTTGCTTCAGGGTGATGATGGTGTGCGCCGTTTGCCCGTCCGGATCCACCTTGACCCGGCGCTCGCCGGATTGCGTGGTCCATTTGGACAGGCCCAGCTTGATGTGCTGCCGGTCGTTCACCCAATCGCCTTCAACCAGGGCCAGATAGTGCTTATCGCCCTTGCCTTCACGCAGCATGGCATGCAGGGCCAACAGCGCGCTGCGCTTCTTGGCCACCATGAGCAGGCCCGAGGTCTCGCGGTCCAGCCGGTGCACCAATTCCAGGAACTTGGCGTCGGGCCGGGCGGCACGCAATTGCTCGATCACGCCGAACGACACGCCGCTGCCGCCGTGCACCGCCACGCCGGCCGGCTTGTCCACGACCAGCAGCGCGTCGTCTTCAAACACGATCGGGAATTCCGCGCCGGGCACGGGGCGGGGCTTGCCCGGGTCGGGCAGCCGCAGCGGCGGAATTCGCACGATGTCGCCTTCGACGATGCGGTAGTCGACCGAAATGCGTCCCTTATTCACGCGAACTTCGCCGCCACGGATGGCTTTGTAGATATGCGTTTTGGGGACGCCCTTGCACAGCCGCATCAGGTAGTTATCCAGACGCTGGCCGGCATGCTCGGCATCGACCTCCACCATGCGGACGGCGGGGGGGGCTTTAGAGGAGGATAGAGGGGAGGAAGTTTCTTTGCGCATTGCGGAAAGCGACATATAATCGGGACAGCCTTAAGGGGCTGAACTAGCCGCCTGGCGTAGAGATGCAAACAAGTACGCAACTCCGTCGAGCGCGTGGGCCGCCATTGTACTGCCTGCTTATTCAACCCCTGGGTCTCTTGGTCGCCGGCGCAACCGCGCCCTGCCGGATAGTGGTGTGGCATTCACTTTGCCCGCTGTCCCAGCAGGTCCGTTGCATGCCGCAAGCGGCTCTGAAGCACTGCAAGAATCGTCGCATATTTAAAGCACCAGCTGCGTGTAGGCAACCAATCCGACCGCAACTGCCGTTCACAGCATTTTTTCCGTCAAACCACATTCAGTGAAGCTGACCCTCCTGCTGACAGAACCCCGTGCCCCACGGCACGACGTGCCCGCCTGACCCGCGGCGGATACGCCTGGGCGCCGCCCAGGTACGGTCCGCATTTCTTGCCCGCTTCAGCCGCAGCCCGAGTGACCCGAGGTCACGCGCCGATATCGGCGCGTCATGACAACGGAGAAACCCTCTCATGAAGCGCATGCTGTTCAATGCGACGCATCAAGAAGAATTACGCGTCGCAATCGTTGATGGGCAAAAACTCATCGACCTCGACATCGAGACTGCCGGCCGCGAACAACGCAAAGGCAACATCTACAAAGGTGTCATTACCCGGATCGAACCCGGCCTAGAAGCTTGCTTCGTCAACTACGGTGAAGACCGTCACGGCTTTCTGCCTTTCAAGGAAGTTGCTCGCAGCTTCTTCAAGGAAGGCGTGGATGTCCGTAGCGCCCGCATCCAGGATGCGCTGCGCGAAGGTCAGGAACTGATCGTTCAGGTCGAAAAAGAAGAACGCGGCAACAAGGGCGCTGCCCTGACCACGTTCATCTCGCTGGCCGGCCGCTACCTGGTCCTGATGCCCAACAACCCCCGTGGCGGTGGCGTTTCGCGCCGCGTCGAGGGTGAGGATCGCCAGGAACTGCGCGACACGATGGAGCAGCTAGACCTGCCCCAGGGCATGAGCATCATCGCCCGCACCGCAGGCATCGGCCGCAACGTCGAAGAACTCCAGTGGGACTTGTCCTATCTGTTGCAGTTGTGGACCGCCATCGACGGCGCCGCCCGCGACAACTCCGCGCCGATCCTGATCTACCTGGAATCCAGCCTGGTCATCCGGGCCATCCGCGATTACTTCTCGCCCGAAATCGGCGAGATCCTGATCGATACCGACGAGATCGCCGACCAGGCCACCGCCTTCATGAGCGTGGTGATGCCGGACAACGTCCAGCGCGTCAAGCGCTACCGTGACGACATCCCGCTGTTCTCGCGTTTCCAGATCGAACACCAGATTGAAACGGCGTATTCGCGCACCGTGACGTTGCCCTCCGGCGGCGCCATCGTGATCGACCACACCGAAGCGCTGGTCTCCGTCGACGTGAACTCGGCCCGCTCCACTCGCGGTGCCGACATCGAGGAAACCGCGCTGCGCACCAACTCCGAAGCGGCCGACGAAGTGGCCCGCCAGTTGCGCTTGCGCGACTTGGGCGGCCTGATCGTCATCGACTTCATCGACATGGAAGACAGCAAGAACCAGCGCGCCGTCGAACAGCGCCTGCGTGATGCACTCCATTTCGACCGTGCCCGTGTGCAAATGGGCAAGATCTCGCGCTTTGGCCTGATGGAACTGTCGCGCCAGCGCCTGCGTCCGGCCCTGAACGAAGGCTCGCACATCACTTGCCCGCGCTGCAACGGCACCGGCGTGATCCGCGATGCGGAATCCAGCGCCCTGCACGTGCTGCGCCTGCTGCAAGAAGAAGCGATGAAGGAAAACACCGCGGCGGTCCACGCCCAGGTGCCGGTCGACGTGGCCACCTACCTTCTGAACGAAAAGCGCGCCGACATCACCAAGATGGAAGCCCGCCTGAAGGTCAACCTGATGCTGATCCCCAACAAGCATCTGGAAACGCCGCACCACCACATCGAACGCCTGCGCCATGACGATCCGCGCCTGGAAGAGCTGAAGACCAGTTTTGAACTGGTTGAAGCCCCGGCCACGAACGCTCCCTGGCAGCCGCGCGAAAGCGAAATCAAGGCTCGTCCGGAAGCGCTGGTCAAAGGCATCACGCCCTCGCAGCCCGCTCCCGTGTCGACGCCCGCCGCGCCGATCGCCGCTCCTGCGGCATCTGCCTCGTCGGGTGGCCTGGGTGGCCTGTTCAAGCGCCTGGTGGGCTGGCTGACCGGCAATGCCGACAGCGCCAAGCCCGCTCCCGCTGCTCAGGAAGACAGCGCCAAGCGCGCCGCCTCCTCGGGCCGTGGCAAGGGCCGTAGCGGCCATGATGGCCAGGAACGCCGTGGCGAACGCCATGGTTCGGATCGCAACCGCAATCGTCGCGGCGAAGGGCGTGGCGAAGGTGCTGAAGGCAGCGAAGGCGGCCGTCATCACGTTCGTGGCAACCGCCGCCCCGAAGGCGAGCGTGGCGAACGTCAAGAACGTGGCGACCGCGGCAACCGCAATGAAGCCCGTGGTGACCGTGACAACCAGGCCGCACAAGCGGCACTGGCGTCCAACCGCCCCGACAACGCCGAGCAGGTCAATGGCGAAGACACCGGCGCCGGCCGCAACCGTCGCCGTGGCCGTGGCCGCAACCGCCGTGAAGAAGGTCAGTCCGACGCGCCGATGAGCGAACAGGAAAGCATGGTGGCCGCCCTGGCGCAAACCATGGCGACCGCCCTGCCCGACACCAAGCCGGCCGCTGAAGCCTCGCTGGAAGCCGCCGACGCCGCCGAGCAGACCGCCGACGGCATCCCGACCGCTGAAGGCGCCGAAGGCGCTGCTGATCCGGAACGCAAGCGCCGTCGCCGCCGCAGCCGTCGTGGCCGCCGTAGCCAGGAAGAAGCAGGCCTGGCGGGTAGCGACGACCAACTGGACGACGGTTCGGACGACGACATCGGCGAACAAGCCGAAGGCGCCGAGACGCAAGCCGCCCCGGTTCAGGCCGCGCCTGCCGCGCCGGTTCAAGTGGCTGAAGCCGCACCGGCCCCGGCCGTTGAGGTGGCCCCCGCTGCCCCCGCTGCCCCGGCCCCGACCCAAGTCGTCGAGACGAAGGTGACGGAAGCTCAGGTCATCGAAGCCAAGCCGGTCGAAGCTCAACAGGTTGAACCTGCCAAGGCTGAACCGGTGCAAGCCGCCGCCGAACCCGTGGCTCAGCCCGTGCAAACGGCTGCCCCCGTGGTGACGCAGCCGGTCGCCGTGGAACCTGCCAGCCAGGTCTCGGCGCCTGCCGCCCCGGTCGAAGCGCCCGTCGAAACCGCTGCCGTGGAACCCGTCGTGACGGCCCCCGCTCCGGTGGTGGAAGCTGCTGCTCCGGTGGCTGCTGCCCCGGCCCCGGCTCCCGCTCCCGCTCCGGTCGTTGCCGCGGCGACTACGCAGCAACCGATCGTGGTGCCGGCAACGGCTCCGTCGGCCAAGGCGCAAGCCCTGCACGAGGTGGTCAATGCCGCTGGCCTGAAGTGGGTGGAAACCGATCCGGATCGCCACGCCCAGACCCAGCTGCGCATCGCCGCCGCGCACACGCCGGTTCGTCTTGGCCGTGAACGCAAGCCGGTGATGGCCGTCTCGAACGAACCGCTGGTTCAAGTCGAAACGCACCACTAAGCCACCAGGCTGCAAAAAAGCCCCCATCGCACGATGGGGGCTTTTTTTCGCCAGCTTGACGGTGCCGTCGCCGGCTACGCCCCTGGCCAGGCCAAAAAAAAACCCTCGCAATCGAGGGTTTTCAGATCCTGATGGGCTTGCCGTCAGAACTGGTACGTGTAGGTCAGCTGGACCAGGTCCAGACCCGGATTGGGGCGCTTGATGCTGGCATTGGAGAAGTGCGAATAGCGCACACCGATCCGGTTGTTCGGGGTCACCAGGAAACCCATGCCAATGTGATCGCCGAACTGGAAAGCGGTGCTGATGTTCTCGTCAGCAAAGCGCGTGCTGGAAAACACGGTGGCGCCGATGCCGGCCTCAAGGTAGAAGCGTTCACCCGTCCACCAGCGGAACATCGGAATGGCGTTCAACTGCCAGACATGGCCCGGCGAACGCGAACCGTCTGCCCACCAGTACGATGCGCCCAGCTCAGGCGTCAGGTCCAGACGGCCCCAGTTGCCACCGAATTGATGCGTCCAGATGGACGGGGTTTCGTAGCTCAGCGTCACGCGCTGATAGTGATCGCCAATGCCGTAATGCATGCTGACGCCGCCTTGCGTGCCCTCGGAGGACTGCGCGCTTGCCAGCGTGGCAGCACCGGCCAGAGCCAAACCGACAAGGCGCGTAAGCATTTTCTTCTTGGTCGACAGCATAGATAACTCCATAGATTTTTCGTCTAACCGGCAACATAGCAAAATCCGGGCCATATGGCTTGACCTTTGTCGTTATATGGCAACAATCAGCAGTGGAAAACACTGTTCCGAAAAACTCATTCACATTCGATACAAAACACGATTCACCGCGACACCGACACCCACGGTGCATGCACGAAAAAATGCCGTCGCGAGCACAAGCCCGGCGACGGCATTTTCTTGCGTGCCGGCCGGCCTGCCATCGATGGCGAGCCAACCTGAATACACAAGGGTCAGGCGGTAACCACGTCCGCGGGCTGGTTGGTCAGCAATGCCAGCAAACGGGCGATTTCCTCGCGCAGCTGACGGCGGTCCACGACCATATCGATTGCGCCCTTCTGCATCAGGAATTCGGCGCGCTGGAAGCCTTCGGGAAGCTTCTCGCGGACGGTCTGTTCGATCACGCGCGGGCCGGCAAAGCCGATCAGCGCCTTGGGTTCGGCAATGACCACGTCGCCCATGAAGGCAAAGCTGGCCGATACCCCGCCCATGGTGGGGTCGGTCAGGACGCTGATGAACGGCAGGCCGGCCGCCGACAGGCGGGTCAGCATGGCGTTCGTCTTGGCCATCTGCATCAGCGACAGCAGGCTTTCCTGCATGCGGGCTCCGCCGGAAGCGGCCACGCAGATGAACGGCGTCTTGTTGTCCAAGGCGGCCTGGGCGCCACGCGCGAAGCGCTCACCCACCACCGAACCCATCGAACCGCCCATGAATTCAAATTCAAAGCAGGCCAAGGTCGCCGGCACACCACGAATGGAGCCGCTCATGACCACCAGCGCATCGGTTTCACCGGTTTGCTTGACGGCCTCTTGCAGGCGTTCCGGGTACTTGCGGGTGTCCTTGAACTTCAGCGTGTCGACGGAGCGCGTGGTCTGGCCGATTTCAACCCGGCCTTCCATGTCCAGCAGCGAATCGATGCGGGCGCGAGCGCCAATGCGCATGTGATGGTCGCACTTGGGGCACACGTGCAGATTGGCCGCCAAGTCTTCGCTGTACAGCACCGATTCGCACGACGGGCATTTCACCCAAAGGCCTTCGGGGACGCGGCGAGCGCCGCTGTCGCTGGTTTTATTGATGCGAGGAGGCAGGAGTTTTTCGATCCAGCTCATTGATTTTTCATCCCGTTTGAGGTCGCGCCCGCCACTCAGGCCGACGCGCTTTCTCGTTTTACTTGATCCAGCGCTTGCCGGATGGTGCGCAGCCAGCCGCTGGCGGCGGTGACTGCGGCATCGGTTTTCTGGGCAGCCGGGGCGTCAGCCACCGCCTGCTCCATGGTTTCAATCAGTTTGCTGCCAATGACCACGGCATCGGCCACGCGCGCCACGCGCTGAGCGCCTTCCGCATCCCGGATGCCAAAGCCGACCCCGACAGGGATGTCGCGCAGATGGCGGCGGATGACGCCAACGCGCTCGGCCACGTCATCGGTATTCAGGGAGCCCGAACCCGTGACGCCCTTGAGCGACACGTAATACACGTAGCCGCGCGCCACCTCCGCCACGGCCTGGATCCGGGCCTCGGTGGAGGTGGGCGCCAGCAGGAAGATGGGCGCAATACCGTGTTCACCCAAGGTTGCGGCGAACTCGATGACTTCTTCGGGCGGATAGTCCACCACCAGCACACCGTCCACGCCAGCCTTTTCGGCATTGATGGCGAATTGGGTCTGGCCCATGCGTTCGATCGGGTTGGCGTACCCCATCAGGACCACAGGGGTGACGGTGTCGCGCTGGCGGAATTCAGCCACCAGTTCCAGTACGCGGGCCAGGCCCACGCCCTGCGCGATGGCGCGATCAGCTGCGCGCTGGATCACCGGGCCGTCGGCCATGGGATCCGAAAACGGCACGCCAAGTTCGATCACGTCGGCGCCGGCCTCGACCAGCGCATGCATCAGGGGAACGGTGGCGGCGGGCGAAGGATCGCCTGCGGCAATGTAGGGGATCAGCGCCGCGGCTCGGCCGGATTCAGCAGTGCGCGCAAACGCGGCGGCGATACGATCAGTGCGAGTTGTCATGGGTTAGAGCTCGATACCGGCACGTTCGGCGACGGTATGCATGTCTTTGTCGCCACGGCCCGACAAATTGACCAGGATCACGGCGTCGCGCGACAGCGTGGGGGCCATCTTCACGGCTTGCGCAATGGCATGCGACGACTCCAGGGCAGGCATGATGCCTTCGATGCGGCAGCAGTCATGGAACGCCTTCAGCGCCTCATCGTCGGTGATCCCCGCGTATTCCGCGCGGCCAATGTCTTTCAGCCAGGCGTGTTCGGGGCCAACGCCGGGATAGTCCAGGCCGGCGGAGACGGAATGCGTTTCCTGAACCTGACCATCGGCATCCTGTATGACGTAGGTGCGGTTGCCATGCAGCACGCCTACCTGGCCGGCGGCCAGCGATGCGGCGTGCTTGCCGCTGTCCATGCCCTCGCCCGCCGCTTCGACGCCAATCAGGCGCACGTTTTCGTAGGGGATGTAGGGATGGAAGATGCCCATGGCATTGGAACCGCCGCCCACCGCCGCCACGACATAGTCGGGCTGGCGGCCGATGACCTCGGGCATTTGCGTCAGGCATTCGTTGCCAATGACGGTCTGGAAGTCGCGCACCATGCGGGGATAGGGGTCGGGACCCGCTACCGTGCCGATGATGTAGAACGTGTTTTCGATGTTGGTGACCCAATCACGCATGGCTTCGTTCAGCGCGTCTTTCAGGGTGCGCGAACCGGAAGTCACCGGCACCACCGTGGCGCCCAGCAGCTTCATGCGGTAGACATTCGACGCCTGGCGGCGGATGTCTTCGCTGCCCATGTAGACCACGCATTCCATGCCGTAACGGGCCGCCACCGTGGCGGTAGCCACGCCGTGCTGGCCAGCGCCGGTTTCGGCGATGACGCGGGGCTTGCCCATGCGCTTGGCAAGCAGGGCCTGACCAATGCAATTGTTGACCTTGTGGGCGCCGGTGTGGTTCAGGTCTTCGCGCTTGAACCAGATCTGCGCACCACCCAGCATGTCCGACCAGCGGCGGGCGTGGTAGACCGGGCTGGGCCGGCCTACGAAGTGCTTGAGCTCGTAGTTGAACTCTTCCAGAAAGGCGGGATCGACACGGTAATGGTCATAGGCCGCGCGCAGCTCGTCGAGCGCGTGCATCAGCGTTTCCGCCACGAAAACACCGCCATAGGGGCCGAAATGGCCCTTGGCATCCGGAAAGTCGTAAGGTTTCACCAAGCATCTCCCCCGGCATCGCGACAGACCACTGCCGGCCGCAAATCCGGTTTGCAACCCGTCATTTTACCTGACCCGGGGCGCGGCCGGAACGGGATGTCCCCGTCCGGTTGCGTCCCCGGATGGCGCCTAGAGCGATTGGCCCAGTCGGCGCAAGAATGTCTCGCACGAGGCCATCTGGTCCAAGGCGACATACTCGTTGGGCTTATGGGCCTGTTCGATATGGCCAGGGCCGCACACCACCGTGGGAATGCCGATGCCCTGGAACAGGCCGGCTTCGGTGCCGTAGGCCACCTTGCGGGTGGTGCGGTCTTCGGTCAGCGCGCGCACCAGCTGAGTGATGGCGGCCTCTTCGGAGGCCTCCAGGGCGGGGGCCGCGGCGCCGGTCTCGATGTCGATGCGGGCATCGGCGAATTCGGCCTGCATGCGCGGCAAGAGCTCATCACGCACGTATTTTTCGACTTCCGCCTGGATCTCATCGGGCTGCATGCCCGGCAGATTGCGGAATTCGTAGGTGAACTCGCACAGTTCGGGAATGGTGTTGACTGCGATGCCGCCACGGATCTGATTAGTGGTCATCGTCGAGAACGGCACATCGTAGAACTGGTCGTACGGCCCGTTGGCCTTGAAGCTGTCGGCCAGGTCGCGAATGCGGCAGATCAGGCGGGCGGCGTATTCGATGGCGTTGCAACCGCGCGGCGTCAGGGACGAATGCGCGGCCTTGCCGTGCACTTTGCAACGGAAAAGATTGATGCCCTTGTGGGCGACGACCACCTGCATGCCGGTGGGTTCGCCCACCACGCAGCCTTCGGGACGGATGCCGCGCTCAAGCAGATCGGCCAGCATGTAGGGCGCACCGGCGCAACCGACTTCTTCGTCATAGGAGAACGCCAGGTGGATCGGCTTCTTGCGCGGCATGGCCAGGAATTCCGGCACCAGCGCCAGCGATCCGGCGATGAACCCCTTCATGTCGCAACTGCCGCGCCCATAGAGCAGCCCGTCTTTCTCGACGAGCTTGAACGGGTCCGTGCTCCAGTCCTGGCCATCCACGGGCACCACGTCGGTGTGGCCCGACAGGACGATGCCGCCCTGCTGGTTGCCATCCTGCGCCGGCAACGTCGCGAACAGATTCGCCTTGGTGCGCTCGGGGTTGTGCGCCAACCACGCATCGACGCCCTGGCCGTGGAGCCAATCGCGGACGGTTTCGATCAGGGCAAGATTGGAATTGCGGCTGGTGGTGTCGAAACCCACCAGCGTTTCCAGCCAGGTGCGCGCGTTCATGTCACTTCTCTTTTGGGGAAAGCGACAAGTGTAAAGCCAGGAAGCGCGCACGTCTCGGGCGACGCCGGACACCGTTCACGAGTTAAGCGCCTAGAATGTCGCCCGGATTGAAAAAACGCCCCCAAGGAGAAACCGTGCAGCACAAAGCAGTCCCCACACGCAACATCGTGGCCGCAGTGATAGGCAACGCCCTCGAATGGTATGACTTCCTGGTGTTCGCGTTCATGACGCCGATCATTGCGAAGCTGTTCTTCCCCACGGATCCCAATCTTCCCGGCAGTGAACTGAACGCCATCCTGATGACGACGGCGATCTTCGGCGTCGGCTTCTTCATGCGGCCCGTCGGCGGCATCATCCTGGGGCTCTACGGCGACAAGAAGGGCCGCAAGGCCGCCATGGTGATGGTGACGTCGCTGATGGCCGTATCCATCGCACTGATCACCGTGGCCCCGACGTACCACGCCGCCGGCATCCTGGCCCCGATCTTCATCCTGATCGCACGCTTGCTGCAAGGCTTCTCGGCCGGTGGCGAATTCGGCACGTCGACGGCGCTGCTGATTGAAATGGCCCCCAAAGGCAAGCGCGGCTTCTACGGTTCGTGGCAGATGGCCGGCCAGATGCTGGCGCTGCTGATCGGCGCGGCCTGCGGCACGCTGATCACGGAATTCTTCACGCAGCAGCAGATCGCCGACTGGGCGTGGCGCCTGCCCTTCGCCTTCGGCCTGGTGATTGTTCCCATCGCGATCTATATCCGCAGGAACATCGACGAAACCGAAGTCTTCAAGCAGATGAAGGAAGAGGAACGCCAGGCCGCCGCCCGCGGCGAAGTGCAGCGCCTGAGCCTGACCCAGATGGTCAAGGCCCACACCCGCGAGACGCTGATCGGCGTGGGTCTGGTCGTGACCGCCACGGTCTCCATCTACATCACCTTCACCTACCTGGTGACGTACTCCACGCAAATCCTGAAGCTGCCGATCAAGGAAACGTTCCTGGTGCAGATGGCGGGCGCCGCGCTGATGGTGCTGCTGACGCCGTTCATGGGTGCCTGGTCGGATCGTGTCGGCCGCCGCCCTCTCGTGATCGGTTCGCTGATCGGCTACCTGATCGTGCTGTACCCGCTGTATTACTGGTTGTCGGACGCGCCGTCGATTGGCCGCCTGCTGACCGTGCAGATCGTCGTGTGCTTCTTCGTGTCGGCGTTCTTTGGCGTATTCAGCACGGTGATGGCGGAACTGTTCCCCGCGCGCGTGCGTTCGGTGGGCCTGTCGCTGGCGTATAACGTGGCCGTGATGATCTTCGGCGGCTTTGCGCAGTTCATCGTGACCTGGCTGATCAAGACCACGGGATCGCCGATGGCCCCCGCCTACTACGTGATGTTTGGCGTGGCGTTGGGCCTGATCGCGTCGTTCTACATGCGCGATCGCGCGCACGAGGACCTGAACTAAGACAGTGGTTGCCCCCTTGGCCAAGCGGCCTTGGGGGCTTAGGTCCTATCGGCGCACGGCCGAGGATACGCCCGCCACTTCGGCCAGGGCATCCAGCGCGCGGGCAAGCGGTTCGCCCCCGCGCACTTCCACCGTGAACACCATGTGAGCCAGCGACTGCTTGCTCTGCGTGTTCACACCCACCACATTCAGACGCAATCGTGCAAAGACTTCGGACAGGTCGCGCAACAGACCCGGCCGGTCGTGAGCGCGCACGCTGATGTCCACAGGATAGAAGGTGTCCGAGGTTTCTCCCCAGGCCACTTCAATCACGCGCTCGGGTTCGCGCGCCGCCAGTGCCAGATAACTATGGCAATCGCTGCGGTGGATGGACACGCCGCGCCCCCGCGTCACGAAGCCGGCGATGGCGTCTGGCGGGGCCGGACGGCAGCAGCGTGCAAGCTGCGTCAGCAGCGAACCCACGCCCACGACCAGCACCCCGCTTTTGCCGCTTTTCTCGGCGCTGCCCGCGCTGATGTGGCGTAACGCGGCCGGCTGCGGCTCGGTGGCGGGCGCCGGTTGCTGAAACACGCTGTCGATCTGACGCAGGCTGAACTCTTCCTTGGCGGCGGCCACGTACAGATCGTCGGCGCGGGCAAAACCCAGGTTCTGGGCCAGCTGCTCAAGATTGACGGCGGTCTTGCCCAGGCGCTGCAACTCTTTTTCCACCAAGGTCTGCCCCTGGGTGATGCGCTGCTGCAATTCAATCGCGTTGAACCACATGCGCACCTTGGCCCGGGCACGCGGACTGGCCAGGAACCCCAACTGGGGGTTGAGCCAGTCACGCGACGGGCCGCCGGACTTGGCGGAGATGATCTCGATGGTCTGCCCCGTGGACAGCCGCGTCTGCAACGGCACCATCTGGCCGTCGACGCGCGCGCCACGGCAACGATGGCCCAAGTCGGTATGCAGGTGATACGCGAAGTCCACCGGCGTGGCGCCCGTGGGCAGTTCGATCACACGGGCCTGCGGCGTCAGCACATAGATGCGCTCATCCGTATGCGCGGGCGCCGTGACCGCATTGCGGTTCTTGCCCGGCCCCGACTTACCAGAGGCGGGTTTGGAGGATTCCGGCTTCGCTGATTCGGCGACGGATTCATCCCCGCCCTCGACATCGCTGTTCCAGGCCAGCAATTGGCGCATCCAGGCCAGTTGACGGTCGTATTCGCTGGAGGCCGCCACTTGGCCGCCCTTGGCGCCCGCTTCCTTGTAGCGCCAGTGCGCGGCCATGCCGTATTCAGCGAACTGGTGCATTTCGCGCGTGCGGATTTGCACTTCAAACGGGCGGCCGTCGTCGTCGGCCACGACCGTATGCAGCGAACGGTAGCCGTTGGGTTTGGGCCGCGAGATGTAGTCATCGAACTCGTCGGACAGCGGTGTCCACATCTCGTGCACCAGCCCCAACGCCGTATAACAGGCGCGCACGTCATCCACGATGATGCGCAGCGCGCGCAGGTCATACATCTGGGCGAAATCAAGGCGCTTGACGCGCATCTTGTTCCAGATGCTGTAGATATGCTTGGGCCGACCGCTGACCTCGGCTTCGATGCCAGACTTGGACAAGGCGGTCTGCAAACGGTCGATGGCGCCGGCGATGAAGGCCTCGCGCTCTACCCGCTTTTCTTCCAGCAACTTGGCAATCTGCTTGTAGCGGTCGGGCTCCAGGAAGCGGAAGGCCAAGTCTTCCATTTCCCATTTGATCTGCCAGATGCCCAGGCGGTTCGCCAGCGGCGCGTACAGATCCAGCGTTTCCCGCGCGAATGCGATGGAGCACGGGGTCTTGCTTTCCGCATGCCAACGCAAGGTGCGCAACCGCGAGGCCAGCCGCATCAGCACGATGCGCAGGTCAGCCGCCATCGCCAGCAGCATCTTGCGCTGCATTTCCTTCTGCGAACCGCTTTCGGCTTCGGCGTCACTTGCCTGGCGAGCCACGACGCCCAGGCGCAGCAGCGCCCGCGTGCCCTGAACCAGCCGCGCGACCTCGGCGCCGAACGCCGCGGCGACAGGGTCATTGCGCAGGGCCGGCGCAGGCGCCATCAAGTCAGTGGGCAAGGCGGCCAGCAGCGCCGAGGCGCGCGTGGCGGCATCGGTATGCAGGGCCGCCAGGATGCGGACCACGCCGGCACCATGACCGGCAAGCGGCTCACCCGTGAGCGCCTGCTGCCCCTCAAAGCGGGGGATGGCCCAGGCGACGGCCTGGTCGATCAGTGCCACGCCATCGGCGTCCAGGCCGACGCCAACCTCCTGCCGCCAGGAAGCGTCGAAAGGCGAAGGCGCGTCGATAACAGGCGGGGCGGACATGACAGGCGTCGTGCGTGTGTTGGTTGATATGCCGACACTCTACACTAGGGTTTGATCACCCTGAATCCCCCACCAACTCCCGATATATAGAAGGAACCCAAGCTTATGTTGCGCTGGCTCAAGGGCCGGGGCGCCCGCCCGTCCGAAGTGGCCGAGATGCAAGCCCGGATCTCCCCGGAACTTTGGCGGCAGGTGCTGGATGCCTACCCCTTCCTGGCGGCATTGAACGCCGACGAAACCGCCCAGTTGCTGGCGCGGTCGGCCTGGCTGCTGGCCAGCAAGAACATCAATGGCGCACAAGGTCTGGAGGTCTCGGACTTCATGCGCCTGTCCATCGCGGCACAGGCCTGCCTGCCCGTCTTGAACCTGGCGCCGGAACTCTATGAAGGCTGGGACGAGATCATCGTGTATCCCGCCAGCTTCCGCATTCCCCGCACGCGCGAGGACGATGATGGCGTGGTCCACGAGTACATCGAGGACGCCGCGGGCGAAGCCTGGGAAGGCGGGCCGCTGGTGCTGTCCTGGGAAGACACGCAATTGTCCGAAGGCGGCTTCAATGTGGTCATCCATGAATTCGCCCACAAGCTGGACCTGCGCTCGGGCTTTGCGGACGGCATGCCGTCGCTGGCGGCCCACCCGGACCTGAAACCCCAAGCCTGGCGTCGCATTCTGGACGACAGCCTGGACCGTTTCATCGCCGCGCTGGACGCGGTGGAAGCAGCCATCCCGCCGGATGTGGACCCCGAAAGCGAGGAGGCGGACGCCTGGTACGGCCAGTTGCCGATGGACCCGTACGCCGCCACGGATGAAGCAGAATTCTTCGCCGTCAGTTCCGAACACTTTTTCGTGGACCCGGCTCCAATGCAGCAGGCCCTCCCCGAATGGTATGGCTTGCTGCGGGCGTATTACCGGCAGGACACGCTGGAGCGCTATGCATGAAGCAACTGCTGATCACCTGGCATTCGCGCACCGGCGCGGCACGACAGATGGCCGACGCCGCCGCCCGGGGCGCCGCGGCCGCCGCCGTGCAGCTGGAACAGGCGGATGAGCTACGCATTGTGTTGCGGCGCGCGTCGGACGTCGATGCCGGCGTCCTGCTGGCCAGCCAGGGCTACCTGTTCTGCGCACCGGAAAACCTGGCCAGCTTGAGCGGCGAAATGAAAGAGTGTTTCGACCGCAATTACTACGCCGTATTGGACAGAATCCAGGGCCTGCCGTACGCCTGCGCGATCAGCGCTGGCAGCGACGGCGCGGGCGCGGCGCGGCAGGTCGAACGCATTTGCACCGGCTGGCGCCTGAGCGCCGTCGCGCCGGCCCTGATCGTCAGGCTGGGTGCGCAGACAGCGGAAGAGATTCAGGCGGAGAAGACCGTGCCCGCAGAGGATTTGACCCGGTGCGAGGAATTGGGGGGGCTGTTGGCGGGGATTGTGTTGATGGGGGGATGATGGGGGGTGATGGGGGGTGATGGGGTGATGGTGCGATGGACGGTGCGATGAGGGTGAAATGAGGGTGCAATGATGGTGCGATGAGGGTGAGATGAGGGTGCGATGGACGGTTCGATGACGGTGCGATGATGGGTTGCGCGCGTTGAGTACCGTCGCTTTCATGACGGATTTGCCGCGCTACACCCATCCTACAAGGCCCCGCCAACGCGGCTACGCCGTGACGATTGCCATCGACCGCACCCGTAGGATGGGTGAAGTGCGTCCCGCCCTCCCCAAGCACGCAACCGCACGCCGCACGTAACCCATCATCGACGCAAGCCAAGACCATCCCCTGCCAAAGAAAAAGCCCTTCGGCATGCCGAAGGGCTTTTTCTTTGGCAGGCGGATATCGCTTAGACGGCGGCCGTCACGACGATTTCGACCTTGAAGTCCGGGTTGGCCAGGCGGGCTTCGACCGTGGCGCGCGGAGGCGAATTGCCGTCAGCGACCCAGGCGTCCCATGCCTTGTTCATGCCATCGAATTCCTTCATGTTGGCCACGTAGATCTGGGCCATCAGGATCTTGGTCTTGTCGGTGCCGGCTTCAGCCAGCAGGCGATCGATCGTTGCCAGCACTTGTTCGGTCTGGCCGGTGATGTCCAGCGTGGCGTCGTCCGGCACCTGGCCTGCCAGGTAGGCGACGCCGTTGTACACGGCCATGTCCGACAGGCGCTTGGCGACGTGGAAGCGCTTGATGCTGCTCATGAATATTCCCCTAGATTCGAGTGGGTTGGGTGGATCAATACAAGGAAAACAGCAATTTACCCGAGCCGCCCTCAGGCGGGGGGCAACTGGAACACCTGGCGCAGATACGCCAGGTAGGCGGGATCGTCGCACATCGTCTTTTCCGGCGCATCGGAAACCTTGGCCACGGGCTGGCCATTGCAGCGGACCATCTTCATGACGATCTGTAGCGGTTCATGGCCCAGGTCGTTGGTCAGGTTGGTGCCGATGCCGAACGACACCTTGCAGCGCCCCGAAAATTGACGGGCCAGTTCGATGGCGCGCGGAAAAGTCAGCGAATCCGAGAACACCAGGGTCTTGGCGCGGGGATCCACGCGGTTCTTGCGATAGTGTTCCAACAGGCGCTCGCCCCAGACAAAGGGATCGCCGGAATCATGGCGCGCACCGTCGAACAGCTTGCAGAAATACATGTCGAAGTCGCGCAGGAAGGCATCCATGCCGTAAACGTCCGACAGCGCGATGCCCAGGTCACCCCGGTATTCCTTGGCCCAGACTTCCAGCGCAAACACCTGCGAATCCCGCAGGCGCGGCCCCAGCGCCTGGCAGGCCTGCAAATATTCATGGCCCATCGTGCCCAGCGGCAGCACTTCGTGCTGCTTGGCCAGCAGCACGTTGCTGGTGCCGGCAAAATGCGGCCCCATTTGCGCCTTCATGGTGGACACGACTTCCTGGTGCCAGACCTTGGAGAAGCGGCGGCGCGTGCCGTATTCGGCCACGCGGAAATCGGCCAGCGCGGGGTCGTCCAGCACCAGGTGCATCTTGGACTGCAAACGCTGGCGGCCTTCTTCCCAATCCGGGTTCTTGCGCGTGTTGCGGAAATAGACTTCGTTCACGATGGCCAGCACCGGGATCTCGAACAGGATCGTGTGCAACCACGGCCCCTTGACCTCGATCGAGATTTCGCCAGGCGCGTCGCCTTCGGTGATGTGGATGCAGCGCTCGGGCAGGTGGAACAGGCCCAGGAAATCAACAAAATCGCTTTTGATGAAACGCAAGCCGCCCAGATAATCCAGTTCTTCCTGCGTGAAGCGCAACTGGCAAAGCTGGTGGACTTCTTCGCGGATTTCATCCAGATAGGGACGCAAGTCGGCCCCGGCGGTGCGGCACTTGTAACGGTACTCGACCTGTGCAGCGGGGAATTGATGCAGCACCACTTGCATCATGCTGAATTTGTACAGATCGGTGTCGAGCAGCGAAGTGATTATCATGATTGCGCGTATCGTTTCGCGACACCATAGCATAGAGAACCCAGGGTTCAGGGGGATGGGCCACGATGTCAATACGGGTATTACCGGCACATCTGGCCCGCATTGGGTAAAATCGGCTCAACTAGACAAAAAAGCCGCCGCTCCCGGAGTTCCTGAATGACCCACGTTGTCACTGAAAACTGTATTAAGTGCAAGTACACCGATTGCGTTGATGTGTGCCCGGTGGACTGTTTTCGTGAGGGTCCGAACTTTCTCGTGATTGATCCGGACGAGTGCATCGACTGCGCCGTCTGCATCCCGGAATGCCCGGCCAACGCGATCTACGCCGAAGAAGACGTACCGCAGGACCAAATGAATTTCATCGCGCTGAACGCCGAGCTCTCGCCTGAGTTCGCCAGCATCAGCCGCGCCAAGAAGCCCCTGCCGGACGCCGACGACTGGAACGGCAAGCAGGACAAGCTGCAATACCTGGAAAAATAGTCCGCGACGGCCGGCTGCCGCCTGGCGGCCGGCATCGCGCGATGGCCCGATGACCGACGACTCCAAATACACGCGCCAGACCGTAACTCAGATCCATACCTGGGTGCCCGATAAGCTGTTCTCTTTGCGTGTCACGCGCGACGACGCTTATACGTTTCTACCGGGCCAGTTTGCCCGGGTCGGTTTACCCGGGGCAGATGACCCCGACGGCCCCCCGACCCTGTGGCGTGCCTATTCCATGGTCTCCGCACCGCAGGAGTCGGGCCTGGAGTTCTATTCCATCGTGGTCCCCGAGGGCCTGTTCAGCCCGCGCATGGCGCAGCTGCGCCCGGGCGATTCGCTGTACGTGGAAAAAGCGCCCTACGGTTTCCTGACGCTGGAGCGCTTCGCCCCCGGCGGCGACCTCTGGCTGCTGGCCTCCGGCACCGGCCTGTCTGCCTACCTGTCCATCCTGCGCGACCCGGCGACGTGGCACGCCTACCGCCGCATCATTCTGGTGCATGGCGTGCGCACTGCGGCGGAGCTGGCCTACCGCGAGGAAATCGAATCCTGGGGCAAGCGGCCCGAGCTGGCCGAACTGTTCGCGGCCGACCCGCAAAAACTCACCTACCTGCCCATCGCCACCCGCGAAGCTCTGCCGGGCATGCCGCAAGCACGCCTGACCACGCTGATCGCCGATGGCCGGCTAGAACAACTGGCTGGGCTGCCGCTGGATCCCGAGCACGCGAAGATCATGCTTTGCGGCAACCCCGACATGCTGACCGACGCCCGCAAGCTGCTGGGCGAACGCGGCTTCAAAACCGGCCGCCGGGGCATCCCCGGTAACCTGGCCGTTGAAAACTACTGGTGATCCGGCACTGTCCGGCGTAGTGCATAAATCCTCCGTTTGGCCTCTGGGCAGGGCAAAAAAACGCCCTAAACTGGTGCTTAACAGGGTGACTGGTCTCTTTTTAGCAACAGAATCGCGGCTTTTGCCGCAGTTTCTTCAGGCTGATTGGATATATCTTTAGTCCTCGGCGCAATAATCGGGGCACACGCACGACCCAGAAGGACTTCCCCCAAATGCTGTACCAATTGCACGAAATGCAGCGCGCCTTCCTGACTCCGTTCGCTGCATTCACGGATGCTGGTTCCCAGCTGTTCTCCAGTCCCTACAGTCCCCTCGCTTACACCCCGATTTCCCGCCAGATGGCCGCCGGGTATGAGCTGATGACGCGCATCGGCAAGGAATACCAGAAGCCCGCCTGGAACCTTCCCACCACCGACATCAATGGCAAATCTGTCCGGGTGACCGAAGCGGTCGCGCTGGACAAGCCTTTCTGCCGCCTGGTGCACTTCCACCGCGACGTGCGCGCCGCCGGCCGCGACGACCCGAAGGTGCTGCTGGTCGCGCCGCTGTCGGGCCACCACGCCACACTGTTGCGCGATACGGTGCGCGCCCTGCTCCCCGCCCATGACGTGTACGTCACGGATTGGGTGGACGCCCGCATGGTGCCCTTGGCCGCCGGCCCGTTCCACCTGAATGACTATGTCCGCTACGTGCAGGATTTCATCCGGCACCTGGGCCCGGACGTGCATGTCATTTCCGTTTGCCAACCCACGGTGCCGGTGCTGGCCGCCGTGTCGCTGATGGCAACCGCCAACGATCCCTGCCAGCCGCGCAGCATGGTCATGATGGGCGGCCCCATCGACCCCCGCCAGTCGCCCACGCAAGTGAACCGCCTGGCCACGACCAAACCTTATTCATGGTTTGAAAGCCAGGTGATCCACCCGGTGCCGCCACGCTATCCGGGCGCGGGCCGCAAGGTTTACCCGGGCTTCCTGCAACATGCCGGGTTCATGGCCATGAACCCGGATCGCCACATGAAGTCGCACTACGAGTTCTATCTGGACCTGGTCAGTGGGGACGATAGCGACGCTGAAGCCCATCGCCGCTTCTACGACGAATACAACGCCGTGCTGGACATGCCGGCCGAGTTCTATCTGGACACGATCCGCATGGTCTTCCAGGACTTCGCGTTGCCCAGCGGCACGTGGGAAGTCGACGGCCAGATCGTGCGCCCCGCGGACATCAAGCAAGTCGCCCTGTTCACTATTGAAGGCGAATTGGACGATATCTCGGGCCAGGGCCAGACGCGCGCGGCCATCAAGCTGTGCAAGAACATCCCGGCGGAGCGCAAGACGCACTACACCGCCCCCAACTGCGGCCACTATGGGATTTTCTCGGGTCGCCGCTGGCGCGAAATGATCTGTCCTAAAATTGCCGAATTCATCCGGCAATCGGCGTAGGATGGGTGAAGCGCGAGCAAGCCTGAACTAGAACCCGGACGTTTAGCGCGCAACCCATCAAGCAGCGCTGGTCTCATGGCAAAAGCAGCCATGTTGCCAGCGCTGCTTGATGGGTTGCGCGCATTGCGCTGTTGAGTCCTTGTCAGAGGACTCTCGCGCTTCACCCATCCTACCGTTCTCTGTTCCATACCATGTCCTGTCGCTCACTTGCCGACCGCATCGACGCCTTGCTGCCTCAGACGCAATGCACCAAGTGCGGCTATGACGGCTGCCGGCCCTATGCCGACGCCATCGCCGAGGGCGCAGCCCCAATCAATCGCTGCCCGCCCGGCGGCGATGAAGGCATCGCCGCGCTTGCCGCCCTGTTGCAGACCCCGGCCCTGCCATTGGATCTGGAACGCGGCGTGCCCGGCCCGCTGTTGGTCGCACGCATCGACGAATCCCATTGCATCGGCTGTACGCTGTGCATCCAGGCCTGTCCGGTCGATGCGATCGTGGGCGCCAACAAGCACATGCACACCGTGCTGAGCGACTGGTGCACGGGCTGCGACCTCTGCGTGGCGCCCTGTCCGGTCGATTGCATCCAGATGGTGCCCGCCGGGCGCGTCTGGAGTGAGCAAGACGCCACCATCAGCCGCCAGCGCCACCGCAGTCACCTGGTCCGGGCGGAACGCCTGGCCGCCGACAACGCGCGCCTGATGGAGCCCGAGACGCCTCAGGCAAGCATCGCCGCCCCGCCCCCTTCCGACGACGCGCAGCAGGAAGACCGCAAGCGCTCCGCCATTGAATCCGCGCTGGCCCGCGCCCGGGCCCGCCGCAGCAATCCGACGCAGTCATGAACGCAGCCAAACGCCGTGAGATCTTCGCCCGCCTCCAGGCGGCCAACCCCCACCCCACCACCGAACTGGAATACGACACCCCGTTCCAATTGCTGATCGCGGTGCTGCTGTCTGCCCAGGCGACCGACAAGTCGGTGAACATCGCCACGCGCAAGTTCTTCCCCCAATACGGCACGCCTCAGGCTCTGCTGGCCCTGGGCGAAGAAGGTCTGTCCGATTACATCAAGACGATCGGCCTGTTCCGCACCAAGGCCAAGAACACGATCGCCACGTGCCGCATACTGATCGAACACCACGGGGGTGAAGTGCCGCAAACGCGCGAGGCCCTGGAATCGCTGCCTGGCGTGGGCCGCAAGACGGCCAACGTGGTGCTGAACACCGCCTTCGGGCAACCGACGATGGCGGTGGACACGCACATCTTCCGCGTGTCCAACCGCACTGGCATCGCGCCCGGCAAGAACGTGCTGGAAGTCGAAGAAAAACTGGTGAAGTTCGTGCCGCGCGAATACATGCAGGATGCCCATCACTGGCTGATTCTGCTGGGGCGCTATATCTGCGTGGCGCGCAAACCGAAATGCCCGCAATGCGGTATTTCTGATCTGTGTGAATTCAAACAGAAGACGCCTGCGTGAAGTGCTGACGCTTGCGGGGGATGGGGTGAGGTGTCAGGGTTCTTGCTTAATCAACGGGGTTCTTGCTTGACGGGGGTCTTGCTTATTTAGCCGGGCTCTTGCTTGACGGGGTACTTGCTTGGCGGACTTTGTGGGGGGGGATTTTTAGAACTCAATCGTTGCTTGATGGGTTGCGCGCGCTGGGGGGTGGGGTTCTTGCTTCGGGTTTCTCGCGCTACACCCATCCTACGATTGCATGACATGTTGATAACAATCAATGCGCAATTGCTGCAACGCATTGAATGTTGAAAAGGGTTTTCCCGCCTTGCGGGGCACGCATTGTCGGCGTGCCGACAATTCACCTTGCCGCACTGCAAAACCTATGTAAAACCCTCATGGAATTTTGATAAAGAGGTCCGCATACTCGCCGGCAACTCATCGGAAAACTACGATCAATCGATCCATTTTCCGACCCTGCGGGGGCCTGGCGAGATAACGGCAGGTGGAGACCATATAAATACAACGCTGGTGCAGCGGACATGGATGACACAATCCTGGAGACAAAAGGCCTCACCAAGGAATTCCGCGGATTCGTCGCGGTCAATGGGGTCGATTTGCGTATCAAGCGGGGCGAGATTCATGCCTTGATCGGGCCTAACGGCGCGGGCAAGACTACATGCTTCAATCTGCTTACCAAGTTCTTATCTCCCACATCGGGAACGATCAAGTTCAACGGCATCGACATTACCGGTGAGCGCCCTGCGCAAATCGCGCGTCGCGGCGTCATTCGCTCATTTCAGATATCGGCGGTGTTTCCCCACCTGACCGTGCTTGAAAACGTGCGGATCGGCTTGCAACGCAAGACCGGCCTGTCGTTTCATTTCTGGCAAAGCGACAAGCGCCTGGCATCGCTGAACGAACCTGCGCGTGCACTGCTGGAACAAGTGGATCTGGGCGCTTTCGCGGACGAGACCACGGTGAACTTGCCGTATGGCCGCAAGCGCGCGTTGGAAATCGCAACGACCTTGGCGATGGAACCCGAACTGATGCTGCTGGACGAGCCCACCCAGGGCATGGGCCACGAAGACGTGGACCGCGTCACGCAGTTGATCAAGCGCGTCAGCGCCGGGCGCACCATCCTGATGGTGGAACACAACATGAACGTCGTGTCCTCCATCGCCAACACCATCACCGTGCTCGCGCGCGGATCGGTGCTGGCCGAGGGCACATACGCAGAAGTCTCGCGCCATCCGGCCGTGATGGAAGCGTACATGGGCACCACCGACGGCGAACTTCAAGGAGCGCATGCATGAGCACCCCGGCACTCGAAATTTCAGGCTTGCAAGCCTGGTACGGGGAATCGCATATCCTGCATGGCGTGGATATGCGCGTGGGGCAAGGCGAGGTCGTCACGCTGCTGGGCCGCAACGGCGCTGGCCGCACCACGACGCTGCGAGCCATTCTTGGCCTGACGGGATCGCGCAAAGGATCGGTGCGTATCCATGGCACCGAAGCCATCGACCTGCCGACCTACAAGATCGCCCATCTGGGCGTGGGCTATTGCCCCGAGGAACGCGGCATCTTCGCCAGCCTGTCTTGCGAAGAAAACCTGCTGCTGCCCCCCGTCGTGGGCTCGCTGGGCGGCGGCATGTCGCTGGCCGAGATCTACGACATGTTCCCCAACCTGCAAGAGCGCCGGCATTCGCCTGGCACGCGCTTGTCGGGCGGCGAACAACAAATGCTGGCGGTGGCGCGCATCTTGCGCACCGGCGCCAACCTGCTGCTGCTGGACGAAATCTCCGAAGGCCTGGCGCCTGTCATCGTGCAGGCGCTTGCCCGCATGATCACGACCTTGAAACAGCGCGGCTACACCATTGTCATGGTGGAACAGAATTTCCGCTTCGCGGCTCCCTTGGCCGACCGCTTCTATGTCATGGAGCACGGCCAGATCGTCGAGCACTTTGAAGCGGCCGAACTTTCAGAAAAACAGGACACGCTCAACGAATTGTTGGGTGTGTAAAACAACCTGTCACCCGCCGGAACCCCGGCAAAACTACACCGTAGGGAAGAGGAGTCATCCCATGAAGCTGCACACCATCACTGCTGCACTGGCCATGGCGGGCCTGGGATTTGCAGGGGCAACCGCCCACGCACAAGGTATCTCCGACGATGTCATCCGCATCGGCTTCATCACCGATATGTCGGGCGTGTATTCTGACATCGACGGCAAGGCCGGGCTGGACGCAATCCGCATGGCGATCGAAGACGCCGGCGGTTCGATCAACGGCAAGAAGATCGAAGTCGTCTCGGCGGACCACCAGAACAAGGCCGACGTCGCGTCGGCGCGCGTGCGCGAATGGTTCGACGAACAGAAGGTGGACGTCATCATCGCCGGCACGAACTCGTCGACCAGCCTGGCCATGGCCGGCGTGGCCGCAGCCAAGAAGAAGCCCTTCATGGCAATCGGCGCGGGCGCTTCTGACCTGACCAACGCGCAATGCTCGCCCTACACCGTGCACTACGCCTACGACACCGTGGCCCTGGCGCGCGGCACTGGTTCCGCCGTCGTGAAGGACGGCGGCAAGAGCTGGTTCTTCCTGACTGCCGACTATGCCTTCGGCCATGCGCTGGAGCGTGACACCATGGCCGTGGTCAAGGCCGCGGGCGGCGAAGTGAGAGGCCAGGTGCGGGCGCCGCTGGGCGCCTCGGACTTCTCGTCCTTCTTGCTGCAAGCGCAAGCCTCCAAGGCACAGATCCTGGGTCTGGCCAACGCAGGCGGCGACACCATCAACTCGATCAAGGCCGCCAATGAATTCGGCGTGACCAAGACCATGAAGATGGCGGGTCTGCTGGTCTTCATCAACGATGTGCACGCGCTGGGCCTCCAGGCCACGCAGGGCATGTACTTGACCGATGGCTGGTACTGGGACCAATCCGACGCTTCGCGCGCCTGGTCCAAGAAGTTTGAAGCCAAGGTCGGCCGCAAGCCGTCGATGCTTCAGGCGGGCGACTATTCCGCCCTTACCTTCTATCTGAACGCGGTCAAAGCCACTGGCACTGACGACGGCGATGCCGTGATGAAGTGGATGAAGTCCAACAAGATCAACGACTTCTTCGCCCAGGGCGGGTATGTGCGCGAAGACGGCCGCATGATCCACGACATGTACCTGATGCAAGTGAAGACCCCGGCTGAGTCCAAGGCACCTTGGGACTACTACAAGGTCGTGGCGACGCTGCCTGGCGACGAGGTCTACACCAAGCTGTCCGAGTCCACCTGCAAGCTGGTCAAGAAGTAAACCGGCCCTTGTAATCCAGAATGCGACCGGGCAGCCTCGTGCGCCACGGTCTCATTCTGGATAGTTCGCTTCCATCCGCACGCGCAGGATTTTCACAAGATGACTGATATTTTCGGCATCCCTATACAAGCCCTGCTGGGCCAACTGTTATTGGGCCTGGTCAACGGTTCCTTCTATGCCATGCTGTCGCTCGGGCTTGCCGTTATTTTCGGGCTGCTGAACGTCATTAACTTCGCGCACGGCGCGCTTTACATGCTGGGTGCATTCGTTGCCTGGATGGGGCTGTCGTACCTGGGGTTGAACTACTGGGTCATGCTGGTCCTGGCGCCGCTGGTCGTCGGACTCTTCGGCATCCTCATTGAAAAGCTGCTGCTCAAGCATCTGTACAAACTCGACCATCTGTACGGCCTGCTGCTGACCTTCGGGCTGACGCTGTTGATCGAAGGGTTGTTCCGCAGCTTCTACGGCGTGTCTGGCCAACCGTATCCCACGCCCGAAGCCTTGCGCGGCGCGACCAATCTGGGCTTCATGATTCTGCCGAACTACCGTGGCTGGGTCGTGGCGGCATCGGTGGTCGTGTGCCTGGCGACCTGGTTCGTGATCGAACGCACCCGCCTGGGCGCCCTCTTGCGCGCCGGCACCGAGAACCCGCGCCTGGTCGAAGCCTTTGGCGTGAACGTGCCCCGCATGATCACGCTGACCTATGGTTTCGGCGTGGCATTGGCCGGCTTTGCGGGCGTGCTTGCCGCCCCCGTCTTGCAGATTTCTCCGCTGATGGGGTCCAACCTCATCATCGTCGTGTTCGCCGTGGTCGTGATCGGGGGCATGGGGTCCATCATGGGCGCCATCGTCACCGGGTTGGGGCTGGGCGTGATTGAAGGACTGACCAAGGTGTTCTGGCCCGAAGCCTCCAGCACCGTCGTGTTCATCATCATGGCCATCGTTCTGTTGATCCGCCCGGCCGGGCTGTTCGGAAAAGAAAAATGAATCGTCAACTCCTGGGCTATGCGGTCCTGGCCGTCGTGGTGGCCGCTCTACCCTTTCTTGGGGTGTATCCGATCTTCGCCATGAAGATCATGTGCTACGCGCTTTTCGCCTGCGCATTCAACCTGCTGCTGGGCTTCACGGGGCTGCTGTCCTTCGGGCACGCCGCCTTCCTGGGTAGCGCAGCCTATGCGGCTGGCCACGCCATGAAGGTCTGGGGTTTCCCGACGGAAATCGGTCTGCTGTTTGGCGTGGGCGTGGCAGCGTTGCTGGGTTTGGCGATGGGCGCCATCGCCATCCGGCGCAGCGGCATCTACTTCGCCATGATCACCCTGGCGCTGGCGCAGATGGTGTTCTTCTTCTTCCTGCAAGCCAGCTTCACGGGCGGTGAAGACGGCCTGCAAAGCGTGCCGCGCGGCACCTTGCTGGGGCTGGTCGACCTGTCCAAGGACATCAACCTGTACTACCTGGTGATGGGTATCTTCATCATCGGCTACTTCATCATCTGGCGCACGGTGAACTCGCCCTTCGGGCAAGTGCTGCAAGCGCTGCGTGAGAACGAACCGCGCGCCGTTTCGCTGGGCTACGACGTCGACCGCTTCAAGCTGCTGGCCTTCGTGCTGTCGGCGGCGCTGGCCGGCCTGGCGGGAGCCACCAAGACGCTGGTGTTCGTGTCCGCCACCTTGTCGGATGCCACCTGGCAGATGTCGGGGCTGGTCATCCTGATGACGCTGATTGGCGGGTTGGGCACCCTGACCGGCCCGATCCTGGGCGCCTTCATCGTGGTGCTGCTGGAAAACAAGGTGGGCGATTTCGGCCAGATGATGGCCAACCTGACTGGCGTGGATTGGTTCCTGCGCCTGGGTGAGTCGGTCACGATTGTGATTGGCCTGATCTTCGTGATCTGCGTGCTGGCCTTCCGTCGCGGCATCGTGGGCGAAGTCGGCGCCTTCATTGAGCGACGTCGCACCGCCCGCGCCTGACCGGCACACCTTTGCCACACTGACGAGGCCGCATCATGCGGCCTCGTTTGCATTTGGCACGACGGCTGACGCCCGTACAATGAAACGCACCTAACCAAACAGGTGCCTGACCATGCGCAACCCGCATCCGTTCGCCCTCATCCCTGGTGCCCTGGCGCTGGCCGCGGCCCTCCTGGCCCCGGCGGCCCACGCGGCCCCCTCTGCCGCCCCCACCTGCGAGATCGACCGCCCCATCCGATTCAGCGGCCTGAACTGGGAATCCAACCTGGTACTGGCCGGCATCGAACGCTATGTGCTGGAGCACGGCTACGGTTGCAAGACCACGGTCGAGATCGGCGAAACGCTGCCCATGCTGGCCGCGCTACAGCGCGGCGACGTGGACGTGACGCCGGAAGTCTGGCCCGGCCAGATCGAAGGCGCCTGGAAGAAGGCGCTGGCCAGCGGCAAGGTGCTGGGCGTGGGGCACGTGTACGACGCAGGCGAAGGCTGGTACGTGCCGCGCTACACCGTCGAACGTCATCCCGAGCTGAAGTCCGCATCCGATCTGGCGCGCTTCAAGAGCGTGTTCGCCGACCCCGAGGAACCCGGGCGCGGCCGCATCTACGGCTGCCCTGCCGGCTGGGCCTGCGGCACCCTGAACGACAATCTGCTGCGCGCCTTGAAGCTGGACAAAGACTATTCCCTGTTCGCGCCCGGTTCGGGCGCCGCGCAGAAGGCCGCCATCGTGTCGGCCTATAAGCGCAAACGCGACATCGTCTTTTATTACTGGACTCCCACGTCGTTGGTGGGCGCGCTGGATCTGGTGAAGCTGGAACTCCCCGCCTTTGACCAGGCGGCCTACACCTGCATGACCGACCCCAAGTGTGCCAATCCGGTGGCTACCGAGTTCAAGCCCAATCCCGTGGTCACAGGCGTGAACGCCGCATTCGCCAAGCAGGCGCCAAAGATCGCCGAGTTCCTGGGCAAGCTGACCGTGCCGGACGACGCCATCAACGCGACGCTGGGCTGGCTGGAGAACGAAGGCAAGGAGCCCGAGGACGCGGCGCGTTATTTCCTGAAACAGTACGGCCCCGTCTGGCGGCAATGGATGCCCGTGGACACGGCGGATCGTGTGCAAGCCGCGCTGTCGCGCGAATGATGAGCCGAAGACACCCGCCGCCTCATGTATCCTGACGTTTCGGCGCCGCAGAAGCGCCAACCCGATTCAAGCAAAGGAAGATGAAATGGATGCCCTGTATTGGCATGACGGTCACTGGACCACCGATAACCCCAAACTGCTCGGCCCCGCCGACCACGCCTTCTGGATGGCCAGCATGGTCTTCGACGGCGCGCGCGCATTCCGCGGCCTGACGCCTGACCTGGACCTGCATTGCCAGCGTGTCGTGCGCTCGGCCGAAAAGATGCTGATGAAGCCGCAGATCACTTGGGAAGCGATCCAGAAGCTGTGCCTGGAAGCCGTGGCCAAGTTCCCGGCTGGCACCGAGCTCTACATCAAGCCGATGTTCTATTGCGCCGACGGCTTCCTGCTGCCCGATGCCGACAAGACCCTGTTCGTGCTGCACGTGTTCAAGGTGCCGATGCCGGGCGAGCAAGGCTTCTCGGCCTGCTTCTCCAGCTTTGCGCGTTCCTGGCCCAATATGGCGCCCACCGATGCCAAGGCGTCCTGCCTGTACCCCAATGGCCAGCGCGCCATCCGTGAAGCGGCGGAAAAGGGCTTTGACAACGCCATCATGCTGGACGGCGCGGACAACATCGCGGAGTTCGCCACCAGCAACCTGTGGATCGCCAAGAACGGCGTGGTGTCCACGCCCGTGGACAACGGCACGTTCCTGAACGGCATCACGCGCCGCCGCGTGCTGGCGCTGCTGAAGGCCGACGGCGTGGAAGTCCAAGAGCGCAGCCTGACCCGCGCCGACATCGAAGACGCCGACGAAGTGTTCTCGTCCGGCAACTACGGCAAAGTGGTTCACGTGAACCGCGTGGAAGGCCGCGCGCTGGAATACGGCCCGCTGGCCCGCCGTGCGCATAAGCTGTACATGGACTACGCGGAAAGCACGGGCCGCCGCTAGGCTGCCAGCCCCGCTGCAACCAAACTCACGCTGCCCGCCTTTCCGCGGGCAGTGTTGTATTCAAGGATGCCTGACCCATGCACAGCAGACGCGATTTCCTGCGCAACAGCGCAACTCTGGCCGGCGCCACCAGCGCGCTCGCGCTGCTGCCGGCGTCCATTCGCCGCGCGCTTGCCATCCCCGCCAACCAGCGCACCGGCACGATCCGCGATGTGGAACACATCGTGATCTTCATGCAGGAAAACCGCTCGTTCGATCATTACTTTGGCGGACTGGCGGGCGTGCGCGGTTTCGGCGACCGCTTCCCCATTCCCGTGCCCGACAGCCCCGACGCCCGCCATCGCACCGTCTGGGCGCAGTACAACGACAAGCCCGATGAAGGCGGCCCGCGTACCGTGCTGCCTTACCACCTGGATACGCAAGAGGACTTTGAAACCTTGCGCATCGCCAGCACGCCCCACACTTGGTCCAACGCACAGGACGCCTGGGAAGCGGGCCGCATGGGCCGATGGCCGGCGGCCAAGAAAAACCATTCGATGGCGTACTACACCGAGGCAGACATGCCTTTCCAGTACGCCATGGCACGCGCCTTCACGGTCTGCGATGCCTATCACTGCTCGTTCACCGGCGGCACCAATACGAACAGGCTGTTCGTCTGGAGCGGCACGAACGACGGCGAGGGACGCGGCAACGGCCCGGCGCTGGGCAACGTCTACAACAAGCTCAAGGCCGGCGACCCCGCCCGCGCCTATACGTGGACGACTTATCCGGAACGGCTGGAGGCCGCCGGCATCAGCTGGCGCATCTACCAGGACATGGCGGACAACTATTCGCTGAACCCCACGGCAGGATTCAAAGCCTATCGCGACGCCTACCATGGCTTGCCGGGATCGGCCGCCGTGCTGAAGGAAAAGGCGCTGACCACCCGCGGCCTGGACCTGCTGCGCCAGGACGTGCTGGACGGCACGCTGCCGCAAGTGTCGTGGATTTGCGCAACCAAGGCCGGGTCCGAGCACCCCAGCCCCTCCAGCCCCGCGCAAGGCGCGGACTACACGGCCCGCGTGCTGGACGCGCTGACCGCCAATCCCGATGTCTGGAGCAAGACGGTCTTGCTGCTGATGTTCGACGAAAACGATGGATTCTTCGATCACATGCCGCCGCCCGCGCCGCCTTCGCGTGATGCGTCGGGTGCCTTGGCCGGCGCGTCCACCGTGGATACGCGAGGCGAATACCACGAGATCATCACCGGCGTGGAAAAAGACGACACGCCTGCGCACTTGCACGGCGTCTACGGACTGGGGCCGCGCGTGCCCATGTATGTGCTGTCGCCCTGGACCAAGGGGGGCTGGGTCAATTCGCAAGTGTTCGACCATACGTCCGTCCTGCGTTTCGTCGAGCAGCGTTTCGGCGTGGCCGAACCGAACATCTCACCCTGGCGCCGCGCGGTCTGCGGCGATCTGACGTCGATCTTCGACTTCGCCAATCCGAACGGCGTCGACCTGCTGCGCGGTTTGCCCGCCACGGCAGAACGCGCAGCACAGGCATCCGCGTTGCCCGGTACCGTCATACCGCCCGCGCCCATCCACCCGGACATGGCCCGTCAGCAATCCGGCACGCGCCCGTCGCGCGCCTTGCCCTATGCGCTGCATGTCCACGCCAAAGTGGACGGCGACCGCGTGAGGCTGCAATTTGAGAATGCCGGCGCGGCGGGCGCGGTGCTGCATGTCTATGACCGGCTGCGCTTGGATGCTGGGCCCCGCCGGTACACCGTGGAAGCGGGCAAGCGACTGGAAGACGAATGGATGGCGTCTGAGAATGACGGCCACTACGACCTCTGGGTGCTGGGCCCCAACGGATTCCACCGGCATTGCACGGGACGCGCCGCAGCCGGGGCCACGCCGCCCTTGACCGTCACCGCCTCGTATGACGGGCCTGGCGCCGCTTTGCGGCTATCGGTGCACAACCCAGGCCCGCAATTACGATCGTTCCGTGTGGACGCCAATGCCTACGGCTACCCGCAGCAAGCCAGCACTGCGTTGGCGCCTGGCGAATCCGTCGATCTATCGTGGGATATGACCCGTACGGGCGGTTGGTATGACGTGACCGTGCAAGATTTGGATGACCCGGCCTGCACGCGCCGGCTGGCTGGCCGCATCGAGACCGGCAATGCTTCTACTTCCGACCCCGAAATGGGGCAGGCGCTACACCTGCGATGGACTTCCCCGGCATGAAACCACCCGCCCCTTATGAAAACGCAGTGACATTCCAGTTTGGCGATAGCCCCGAGCTGGCCAACGAATTGCTGGCCCTGGTACTGGCCGGCACCAAGACGGCGACCTGCGGCGCACTGCACCACTTCAACGACAAAGAGCCCGTGCCCGAGGCCGGCCGGCGCGACGTGGTGCTGGACGGGCAAGGCCGGCCCGCCTGCGTCATCGAAACCACCAGCGTGCTGATCCAGCGCTTTGACCAGGTGGACGAGGCCTTCGCGCTGGCCGAAGGCGAAGGACCCTACGACGTCTGGCGCGAGGCACACATCGCCTACTTCGAGCGTAACGGCGGCTATGCGCCCGAGATGATGCTGGTCTGCGAACGCTTCCGCGTGATCGAGGTCTTTGAATAACCCTTCATTATTTATGTAATATCGACTACATAAATGCGCTAAGCTATCTCGCCCCCTCGACACTAGCTAGAGCGCATCATGACTGAACATGCTTACCCGGAAGCAACAACGATCGTTCCGACCCGAACAGGAATGGTCGCCATACCTGGATTCCTCGCGGCCGACGTCCAGCAATATCACTATGCGCCGGCCCGCCGAGCCGGTGATTTCGTCTTCGTGTCGGGCGTGGTTGTCGCCAATCCATCGCCCGAGCCCATGGAGGGCGAAGCGTTCAAACAGGCGTTGCGCCAGGTTTTTCGCAACATCGAACAACTACTCGCGGCCTGCCAGGCCGAGCTATCGGATGTGGTCGAATTGCAGATGTTCCATGTCTTCGGCAGCGATCACACCACGCTCGACAAAGCCGCACAGCTGCAAGCCATTGCCGCCGTTCGGGACGAGTTCTTTGCCGCCCCCTACCCCGCCGCGGTTGAGTTGGCCGTTGCGGATCTGAATCCGCCGGGCGGGCTGGTCGAAATCAAGGCGCTCGCGTTTTCCCCGACGCGCTAACTCGCCCACCCAGCAGAAAGAGGAAAAAGAATGGCCGTGCGAGGAAGGCCACGCGCCTTTGACCGAGACGCCGCGCTCCGCCAGGCGTTGGATGTGTTCTGGGAGAAAGGCTACCAGGGCGCGCAGGTCAGCGATCTGACCGTCGCCATGGGAATCAATCCCCCCAGCTTTTATGCCGCCTTCGGCTCGAAAGCGGCCGCGTTCCAGGAAGTCGTGGACCTCTATGTATCCACCGTCGGCGCCAGTCCGATGCAAGCGCTTGAAGAAACCCTGCCGCTGGCATCCGCGATCCGGCTGATGCTTGAACGGAGCATCGGCGTAGCGCTGCAATCGCCATGGGGCGGATGCCTGCTGATTCTTGGCGCCATCGGTTGCCCGCCTGAACATCAGCAGGCCGAGGACCGCCTGAAAGCCGCGCGGAGGGCGACGTCGATCTTGGTGCGCAAGCGCCTTGAACGCGGCGTCCACGACGGTGAGCTGGCCAAAGATGCCAACGTCAATGCACTGGCCGCCTTCTATTGCGGGCTGATGCAGGCCATCTCGTTCCAGGCGCGGGACGGCGCCTCAAAACGTGCGCTTGAAGGTTTGGTGGCGCCCGCCCTGGCGGCTCTCAAGTGATACCGCACTTCTTTATCCAGCAATAAAAAACCGGGCACTTTTCAGTGCCCGGTTTTCTTTGAACGAACACGAAACCGTTCAGCCTTGTTCCGCGCCCTTGCCCAGGCCCAGATAGCTTTCAATGACCTTGGGGTCACCGGCCAGTTCACGTGCCGGGCCATGCAGGATGACTTCACCCGTTTCCAACACGTAGCCGTAATCGGCCACTTGCAGGGCCGCGCGGGCATTCTGTTCGACCAGCAGAATCGCCACGCCGGTCTCGCGCAGACGCGCAATGATGTGGAAGATCTCGCGCACGATGCGCGGCGCCAGGCCCAGGCTGGGCTCGTCCAACATCAGCAGCGTGGGTTTGGCCATCAGCGCGCGGCCAACCGCCAGCATCTGGCGTTCACCGCCGGACAAGGTTCCGGCCTGCTGGCCACGACGTTCGCGCAAGCGCGGGAACAGGTCGAACACTTCGTTCAGCGTATCGCGCCAGCCGCTTTCACGTGCGCGATAACGGCGAAAGCCGCCCAGCAGCAGGTTGTCTTCCACGGACATGGTGCCAAACAGTTCGCGGCGCTCAGGCACCAGCGACATGCCAGCCGCCACCCGGCGTTCCACCTGCCAGCTGGACACATCGGCGCCTGCATATTGCACGGTGCCGGCCGAATGGCCGGTCTGCGGCAAGGAACCCATCACGGCGTTCAGCATGGTGGATTTGCCGGCGCCGTTGGCGCCGATCACGGTCACGATGCTGCCAGCGGGCACGGTCAGGGTGGCGCCCATCAGCGCGCCAACCTTGCCATAACGGGCCGACAGATTACTGACTTCCAGCACGGGCTTTTGCGTCGCGCTCATTGCACACCTCCAGCCGACACGGCCTTGGCCTGATCCGCTTCGGGCAGGTCGTCGTCGATGCCGCCCAGATAGGCCTCCAGCACCGCCGGATTCTTTTGCACGTCTGCCGGCACACCTTCGGCCAGCTTCGTGCCGAAGTCCATCACCACGAGGTGGTTGGTCAGGCGCATCACAAAATCCATATCGTGTTCGACCAGCAGAATGCTCATGCCTTCTGCGCGAAGTTGTTCCAGCACTCGCGCCAGATCCTGCTTTTCCTTGTAGCGAAGACCCGCGGCGGGTTCGTCCAGCAGCAGCAGCACGGGATCGGACGCCAAGGCGCGCGCGATTTCCAGGATGCGTTGCTGGCCAAGCGCCAGGTTGCCGGCTTGTTCATACAGGTATTCGCCCAGGCCCACGCGCTTGATTTGCTCGGCGGCCTCGTGCAGCAGCTGCGCTTCACGCGCGCGATCCGTGTGCAAGGCGCCCGCCAGCACGCCAACGTCGGAGCGCAAGTGCGCACCCAGCGCCACGTTTTCCAGCACGGTCATGCCGGGCAGCAACTGCACATGCTGGAAGGTACGGCCGACACCCAGCTTGGCGATCTCGCGCGCCGAACGGTTGTCAATGCGCTGGCCCATGAACGTGACCTTGCCGCGCGTCACCGGCAGCACGCCGCTGATCAGGTTGAAGGTCGTGCTCTTGCCGGCGCCATTGGGGCCGATCAGGCCCATGATTTCGCCCGAACTGACCTTGAAGGTGATGTCGTTGACGGCGACCAGGCCGCCGAATTCCTTGCGGATGGCATCCACTTCCAGCACCACCTGACCCGCCTGGGGACGCGCGCGCGCTGGCAGGGCCGGCGCTGGCGCGGGCGGCGCCAGATTGCGGCGCGAACCATCGGCGCCGGTAATGCTGCCCCACCAGCCCGCCAGGATCGGCCACAGGCCGTTGCGTGCGTATTGCAGCATCAGGATCAACAGCACCCCGAAGACGATCATCTCGAAGTTGGCGTTGGTGTCCAGCAACCTCGGCAACCAGTTTTGCAGCTGGTCCTTCAGCACCAGGATCACGCCAGAGCCCAGCAAGGCGCCCCAGACATAACCCGCGCCGCCCACCACCGCCATGAACAGGTATTCAATACCGTAGTTCACGCCGAAGGGGCTGGGGCTGACGGCACGTTGCATGTGCGCGTAGAGCCAGCCCGACATGCAGGCCAGCAAGGCAGCCCAGACGAAGATCACGACCTTGTAGGCAGCGGTATTCACGCCCATGGATTCGGCCATGCCCGCGCCGCTCTTCAAGGCGCGGATGGCGCGGCCAGGACGCGAATTCAGCAGATTTCGGGTCGCCCACAACGCCAACAGCACGAATACCCAGATCAGGTAATAGATGTGACGGCCGTTGGCCAGCGACATGCCGAAGATGCTGATGGGTTCAATGCCGGCAATGCCGTCATGCTTGCCCAGCCAATCGATATTGCCGAACAGGAAATACAGCGACAGGCCCCAGGCAATGGTGCCCAGCGGCAGGTAGTGGCCCGACAGGCGCAAGGTGATCGCGCCCAGCAGATAGGCAATCACGGCGGTCACGACCAGGCCGACGGGCAACGCCAGCCAGGGCGACACGTCGTACTGCGTCGTCAGGAAGGCCGTGGTGTAGGCGCCCAGGCCCACGAACGCGGCCTGGCCAAACGAGGTCAGGCCGCCCACGCCGGTCAGCAGCACCAGACCCAGCACGACCAGGCTGGCCAAGCCGATGTAGTTGAGTTGCGTCACCCAGAACTCGGGCGTGACCGGCACCAAGGGCAGGCCCGCCAGGACAACAATGAATACGGCAAGCAGAATGCGGTTCATGGCGTTTATTCCTCTTCGTCCACGTGATGGGTGCTGAACGAACGCCAGACCAGAACCGGGATAATCAAGGTGAAGACGATCACTTCCTTATAGGCGCTGGCCCAGAAGGAGGAAAAGGATTCCAGCACGCCCACCAGCAGCGAGCCTGCCGCGGCAACGGGATAGCTGGCCAGGCCGCCGATGATGGCGCCCACGAAGCCCTTCAGGCCGATCAGGAAGCCGGTGTCGTAGTAGACGGTGGTGATCGGCGCGATCAACATGCCGGACATGGCGCCGATCGCAGTGGCCAACGTGAACGTCAGGCTGCCGGACATCGTGGTGCTGATGCCGACCAGCCGCGCGCCGCGGCGGTTGACGGCGGTGGCGCGCAATGCGCGGCCGTACAGCGTCTTGCCGAAGAACAGCCACAGGGCAACGATCAGCAGCGCGCACGTTGCGACCACGAACAGGCTTTGCGCGGACCAGGTCATGAAACCCAGGTCGACTTGACCGCTGACGAACGGCGGCGTGCGCCAGCCTTCCGCACCGAAGAACACCAGCGCCAGGCCGGTCAGCGCGAAGTGCACCGCAACCGACACGATCAGCAGCACCAGCACGGTCGCTTCAGCCAGGGGTTGGTACACGATGCGGTAGACCATCGGGCCCATCGGGATCACCAGCAACAGCGTCAGCAGCATATTCAGCCACAGCGAGTTGTCGGGGCCGATGTAGCTCTTCGTCAGCCACAGCAGGGCCAGCGGCAGGACGACACAGGTAATCAGTGATTTGGGCAGCGCGGCGTAGCTGCGGGTGCGCACAGCGCGCAGCAGCTCAAGCAGCAGGCAGACGGCGCCCAACAGCGGCAGCAGATAGGCGGTGCCGGGCACCTTGCCATCCACCAGCATGGCCAGGGTCAAGGCGCCAAACGCCACGAACTCGCCCTGGGGAATGAAAATGACGCGCGTAACGGCGAAAACCAGCACCAGAGCCATGCCCAGAAGGGCATAGATAGCGCCGTTGACGACACCGTCTTGCAGCAGGATCAGCGCAATTGAGGAATCCATCTAACAACTACCTTGTGATTTCTTGCTGATACGACACACCGGCCGGAGAGGCCGGTGCGAAGCATTGCTCGGGTGCCGCAGAGCGGACGTCAGAGACTGGCGCCGCCCCGCGTGACACACCCGTGGATCGGGCAATCCTGGGGAATTACAAGCCGGGCTGATAGACCCACTTGCCGCCTTCGACCTTGACGATGACGCGCGAACGCTCGTCAAAGCCGGCGTGGTCGGTGGGCGACATGTTGAACACGCCTTGCGACGCGGCCAGATCCTTCACGCCTTCCAGCGCATCGCGCATGGCGGCCCGGAACTCCGGCGTGCCGGGCTTGGCACCGGTCTTCAGTGCCACGGGCAATGCGGCCACGACCAATTGGCCGGCGTCCCACATGTGGCCGCCGAAGGTGTTGGTCGAGCCGGCGCCATTGGCCTTCTCGTAGGTCTCGACGTAAGCCAGGGCCGACTTCTTGACCGGGTTGGAATCAGGCAACTGCGCCGCGACCAGCAGCGGGCCGGCCGGCAGGAGCATGCCGTCGCAATCCTTGCCGCAGACGCGCAGCACGTCGTTGTTGGCGGCGCCGTGGGTCTGATAGATGGTGCCGCCGTAGTTGCGGGCCTTCAGTTCCTTTTGCGGCAGCGCCGACGGGGTGCCGGCGCCCGCGATCAGGATGGCGTCCGGCTTTGCGCCGACCAGCTTCAAGACCTGACCCGTCACGCTGGTATCGGTGCGGCTGTATTTTTCGATGGCGACGATCTCGATGCCCTTGGCCTTGGCGGCCTTCTGCATCACGTCCAGCCAACCGTCGCCGTAGGCGTCGGCAAAGCCGATGAAGCCCAGCGTCTTGACTTTGGACTTGGCCATGGCGTCGGCCAGCGCACCCGCCATCAGTGCGTCGTTCTGCGGGGTCTTGAACACCCAGCGGCGCTTGTCGTCCACGGGTTCGACGATCTTGGCGCTGGCGGCCACGCTGATCATCGGCACCTTGGCTTCGGCGGCCACGTCCACCATGGCCAGCGAGCCCGGCGTCACGGACGTGCCGATCAGCACATCAACTTTGTCGTCCGAGGCCAGCTTGCGCGAGTTCTTGACGGCTTGCGTCGTGTCGGTGGCGTCATCCAGGACGATCCATTCAATCTTCTGGCCGGCCACTTCCTTGGGCAGCAATGCCACGGTGTTGCGCTCGGGGATGCCCAGCGACGCGGCGGGGCCGGTGCTGGATACCGTCACGCCCACCTTGACCTGCGCGCTCGCCAGGAGCGGCAGAGTCAGGGCTACAGCGGCCGCGGCCGCAGACAAGCCGAAGTGCTTGCGCATATTTTTTGTCTCCTGTGGTGGCTCTTATGTGCCTCGATTGAGGCGAAGCGAGCCTAGTTAAAGTTATACAGAAAAAAATATTATATGGTCAAAACCGTATCAGATGACTTCGCGCAACTACGGTAAATCCCTGATGTGCTACCGAAACCTTGATTTAGCAAACGCATTCGTTAATGGCGAACTTGTACTTGAAAAGCTTTCGGCGCGTCAGTAGGGGGATTCCCTGTGCCCAGTTGCCGCGCCCGCGGGGGCTCATCGGCCCAGCATCGGCCAGACACGTTCAACCCGCGACGCCACCCAGGCAGCCACCACGGCCTTGACCAGATCGCCAGGCAAGAACACCGCGACCGCCATCGCCGCCTTGGGCAGCCCCATCTTGGTCACCGACGCCAGCCACGGCACGCCGAAGGCGTAAACCACGGCAATGCCGCCCACGACGCACGCCGCCACATACCCCGCCAAGCCCATCCAGGTACTGGTGGCGCGGCCCGCCAGACGGCGAGCCAGCCACCCCGTCACGAAGGCACCCGCCACCAGCCCGACCAGGAACCCACCGGTGGGGCCCAGGAACGCACCCAAGCCACCCCGGCCGCCCGGCAGCACGGGCAGACCGATCGCCGCCAGCACCAGATACAGCAGGCAGGCCAGCGCGCCGCGCGTTGGCCCCAGCATCGCGCCGGCCAGCATGGCGCCCAGCGTCTGCAAGGTGATCGGCACGGGAATGCCGGGCAGCGGAATCGGCGGCATCAGGCTCAAAACGACAATCAGCGCCGCGAACAGTGCAATCAGCACGGTGTTATTGGATTTCATGGTTTCCCCTCTACGGAATCAAGACAGTGCACGCCGCCATCAGGGGCTGCGCGCGTCGATGGCTTCGGCCACTTCCTGGGCGCGCTTCAACGTCAGCACGATCAAGGGCACGATCAGGGCGATGGGATGGGCACCCAGGCCACGCGCAGCCTGTGCTTCGCGGATCTCTTGGAAATTGCGCCAAATCTCTGGAATAAAGCGCAGGGCCAACGCCAACGCCAGCGCCACCTTGCTGGCGTCCACCAAGCCGATGCGTTCAAACGGTATCAGCGCGCGCTCGCACACGCCGATCAGGTCCGAGGTACGGGTCGACAGCGTGACCGCCAGCGCCAGCCCCACCATGGCCCCCACGCGCAGCACCACGGCAAGCGCCTCGACCCAGCCCTGAAAGCCGCCCGTGAACAGCGCGACAGCCAACAGCACCCAGATCAGCCCCTGCAATTGCCGCCAGACGGCGGCGGCGGCGACGCCGGTGGACCAGACCAGCCCCGCAGCCACGGCGAACGCCAAAGCCAGCCAGCGCGGGTCGCGAAGCATGAACAGTCCCGCCCCCGCCGCGATCAGCGCCGCAAGCTTCAGCCATGCCGGCAGCCGATGCAACGGCGTCTGGCCGGCGACGTATAGCGGCTCCATCATGCGCAGTGCTCCCGGTACCAGCGCAGCGCGGCGGCCGGCGTGTCGTCGGCAGCGATGCCGCCATCGCGCACGACCAGCACGCGGTCGAAATCCTCCAGCAATTCCAGATCGTGGCTGACGACAATGGCGTCATGAGGCAATGCGGCGATCGCGCTGCGCACGCGATTGCGATTGCGCAGGTCAAGTTGGGTCGTGGGTTCGTCAAAGACGATCAGCGCCGGCTCCATCACCAACACGGCGGCCAGGGCCACCAACTGACGCTCGCCGCCCGACAGGGTGTGGCTCGTGCGGTCGGCAAGATGGCCTACTCCCAACGCGCCCAATTGGGATTCGATGCGGGATTCGCGCAGTGCCTTGTCGGGTTCCAGGCGCTTCAGGCCAAACGCCAGGTCTTCCCGCACGATGGGGAAAACGATCTGATTCTCGGGATTCTGGAAGACAAAGCCAACTCGCTGGCGGACGGCCTTCAGGTCTTTCCGGGTATCCAGCCCATCCACCCGCACGCTCCCCGCGGAGGGCAGCACCAGGCCGTTGACCAAGCGCGCCAACGTGCTCTTGCCTGCGCCATTGGGGCCGACGATGCCGATGCGGCGTTCAGCCAGGGTCACGCTCACCCCGCGCAGCACTTCCGCCTGGGGCGTGGATACTACCGCCTGGTCAAACTCGATTAACATGGGGCGGGATTATGCCCGAACCATTTCGGGCATCGGGACTCCAAGAGCTTATATGGAAAAAGTACGCAAATCCGACGCCGAATGGCGTGCACAGCTTTCCCCCGAAGAATACGTGGTCACCCGCGAAAAGGGTACTGAACGCGCATTCACCGGGCGTTACTGGAATACGACCACGCCTGGCATCTACCGCTGCGTGGGCTGTGGCACCGCCCTGTTCGCATCCGACACCAAATTCGATGCCGGCTGTGGCTGGCCCAGTTACTTCCAGGCGCTTGACCCGGAACTGGTGCGCGAAGAGCGCGATGTCAGTCACGGCATGGTGCGCACCGAAGTGCTGTGCAACGTCTGCGATTCGCACTTGGGCCACGTTTTTCCCGACGGCCCCGAGCCCACCGGGCTGCGCTATTGCATCAACTCCCTGTCGATGACGTTTGAACCCATAGAAGACTGATGAAGAAGTTTCTGTTCGACCTGTTTCCGCTGTTCCTATTCTTCATCGCCTACCGGTACACGGATATTTTCATCGCCACGGGTGTCGCGATGGCGGCCGCCGTGCTGCAAATCATCTGGTTGAAGGCAACGGGCCGCGCGACCGAAGCGATGCACTGGATCAACCTGACCGTCATCCTGGTTTTCGGTGGTGCCACGATCTGGCTGCACAGCGACGTTTTCATCAAATGGAAGCCCACGGTGCTGTATTGGCTGTTCGGCGGCGCACTGCTGTTTGCCCGTTTCCTGCTTGGCCGCAACCTGATCCGCAACCTGATGGGCAAGCAGATCCAGTTGCCAGATGCCGCCTGGGACAAGCTGAATCTGGTCTGGGCCGCGTTCTTCCTGATTGCCGGCGCCCTGAACCTGTTCGTGGCGTTCTCCGGCCATTTCACGGAATCGCAATGGGTCAGCTTCAAGGCCTTTGGCCTGATGGGCCTGATGGTCGTCTTCGTGATCGGCCAGTCGGTGTGGCTGGGCAAGCACATTCAAACTGACGAAAACACCGGCTCCGATACGCCGCCGACCAAGCCCTGATCCGCCAGACGGCCCTACCATCGGCGCGTCCGCCCGCGGGCGGGACGCGCCGGAACTTTCACATTGCCGCCATGTCAGACACCACCGACCGCATCGCCCTGATCCGAGAGCGCCTAGCCGCCCTGGAACCTCTTACTTTGGACATTCTGGACGACTCGCATTTGCATGCCGGCCACGAAGGCAGTAAAAACGGCGCCGGCCACTATCGCGTGCACATCGTCGCGCCTTGCTTTGCAGGGCTCTCCGCCGTAGCGCGACATAGGCTGGTGTATCATCATTTGCAAGATTTGATCCCCTATCCGATTCATGCGCTTGCGCTAGATGCCCAGGCTCCCAAATAGAAAGTCAAAGGATATTCATGAAACGCATCGTCATGCTGGCTGCGGCCTGCGTCATCGCCGTGCCTGCTTTCGCGCAAAACGTGGCAACCGTCAACGGTAAAGCCATTCCGCAAAAGAACCTGGATCAATTCGTCAAGCTGCTGGTCAGCCAAGGCGCGACCGATTCGCCGCAACTGCGCGAACAGGTCAAGCAGGAAATGATCAACCGCCAGATCTTCGTGCAAGCCGCCGAATCCACCGGCATCGCCAAGCAAGCCGACGTTCAGACCGAAATCGAACTGGCCCGCCAAGGCATCCTGGTCCGCGCGCTGATGGCCGACTACCTGGCCAAGAACCCGGTGTCGGACGCCAAGGTCACGGCGGAATACGACAAGATCAAGAAGGAACAGGCTGGCAAGATGGAATACAAGGTCCGTCACATCCTCGTCGAAGACGAGAAGACGGCCAATGACCTGCTGGCCCAGATCAAGAGCAACAAGAGCAAGTTCGACGACCTGGCCAAGAAGAATTCCAAGGACCCCGGCAGCGCCGAAAAGGGTGGCGATCTGGGTTGGGCTCCCCCGACCAACTACGTCCAGCCGTTCGCGCAAGCCGTGACCCAGCTGAAGAAGGGCCAATTGGTCGACAAGCCGGTGCAAACCCAGTTCGGCTGGCACATCATCATGGTTGACGACACCCGCCCGGTGGAATTCCCCCCGCTGGACCAAGTGCGTCCGCAACTGGAAGAAATGCTGCGCCAGCAAACCCTGGCCGACTACCAGAAGCAACTGCGCGACAAGGCCAAGATTCAGTAAGCCTGCGCCAGACCAGAAAACTGCCCGCCAATGCGGGCAGTTTTTTTTCGCCCTGTCGTTTTGCCGCGATCGGCGGCGAGGCTAGCTTTTGTTAATATTGCGAACCATTCTCAAACCTATTAGCCAAACTGACCCATGCCCTCTCTTGATCGCGCCCAGCATGACGCCCTGCGCGACCTGTACCGCACGCATCATGGCTGGTTGCTGGGCTGGCTGCGGCGCAAACTGGGTTGCGCCTTCGACGCGGCAGATTGCGCGCACGATACCTTCTTCCGCCTGCTGGGCAACAACGAACTCGCGCAGTTGCAGACACCGCGCGCCTATCTGACGACAGTCGCGACACGCCTGATCGTTGACCGAGCGCGGCGCCGCAAGATCGAGGTGGCGTGCCTGGAAAGCTGGGCCACGCTGTACGGGCAAGCCAGCACGCCATCCTCTGAATCCCTGGTCCAGGCCGTGCAAGCCCTGGATGCGCTGGCTGCCCTGCTGCACACGCTGCCTGAAAAACCGCGCACGGCATTCTTGCTGCACCGGCTCGATGGCCTAACCCACGCGCAGATCGCAGAACAGTTGGGTATATCGGCCAGCATGGTCAAGCAATACATCGCCAGCGCGCTGGTGCATTGCTACACCGCCACCTTTGGCGCGCCGGCAACCGGCTCGGGCTCCGCATGACCGCCACCGTACCCGCCGACGGCCCGCATCCCGCGCAGTCCATTGTGGAACGCGCCGCGCAATGGTGCGCCACGATCCATGGCGGCGACGCTACAAGCGCCGAACTTGATGCCTGTCGGCGCTGGCGGGCCGAACACCCCGACCACGAACTGGCCTTGCGCCGCCTGGAAGCAGTCTGGAGCGGTTTCGACACGGCGGCTGCCTGTACCTCGCCCGTAGCGGCGCGCCAGATCATTGCAGCATCGTTAACGCCCGAGACACGCCGCCCCCGCGCCAAAGCGGCCGCCTTGCTGGCCGCCATCGTGACCGCTGCGGCGGTCTGGGCCGGCCTGCGTGTGGCGCCCCCCGCCTGGCTGCTGGCCGACCATCGCACCCGCACGGGCGAATGGCGCGTGGTCGAACTACCCGACCACAGCCGCATCACGCTCAATACCGATTCCGCCATCGACGTGCAATACGACGGCGCCCAGCGCCTGATCGCGCTGCGCCGCGGCGAGATACTGGTGGAAGTAGCCAAGGAAGCCAGCGGCCGCCCCTTCATCGTACAGACGCCGGACGGCACCGCACAGGCCTTGGGCACACGTTATGTCGTGCGTTTGGCTTCCGGCCACACCGATGTCAGCGTCACCGAATCCATCGTGCGCGCCTGCACGGCCGCGGCGCCTGCGGCCTGCGTGCAGCTTGCCTCCGGCCAGCGCGCGCGCCTGTCGCCGGCCGGCGTGGCGGGGTTGCCAGACGTCGATCCCGAGGCCGCCCAGGCGTGGACACACCGGAGCCTGGCCGTGGACAACCAGCCGCTGGCATCGGTGCTGGACGAATTGGCTCGCTACCGCAACGGGCGGATTTCCTATGACGCCAGTGCATTGGCCGGCCTGCGCGTATCGGGCGTCTTTCCGCTAGACGATACCGACCGCGCCCTGCAAGCACTGCTCTCGAGCCTGCCGCTGACCATCCGGCGCTGTACCCCATTGCTGGTAGTAGTCGAGCCGCGCTGATTATTTTTCAATCGCGACTGTCCATTCCTGGTTTTGGTTCGTCATGACTCATGAGAAGCCCAGTTTCGGGAAAGGAACCCTACGTCATGAGTCACCCGCAATCCTCCACCCGCGCCCTGACGCACCATGTTTTTGCCGCACTGCTTGGCGCGGCGATGGTTACGGCGACAATGCCCGCCGCCCATGCCCAGCAGGCCGCTGCCCTCCAGGCCGATATCCCTGCGGGCCCGCTTGCGCCAGCCCTGAACCGCTATGCGCAACATGCGGGACTCGCCCTGTCGTTCGATCCGGCGCTCGCGCAAGGTCAATCCACGCAAGGCCTGCGCGGGGCCGCGACACCCGAGCAGGCGTTCAGCGCGCTGCTGGCCGGCACCGGTCTGCAAGCCGTACGCGGCGAAGGCAATAATAGCTACACCCTGCGCCGGCAACCCGCAACGGGCGATGTCAGCATCCTGCCCGCTGTGACGGTCACCGGGCGGCCGGAGAACGCCTGGGGCCCCGTCGAGGGTTACGTGGCCCGCCGCAGCGCAACCGCCACCAAGACCGACACGGCCTTGATCGAAACCCCGCAATCCATCAGCGTGATTTCGCAGGCCGTCATGGAGGCCCAGGGCGTCAATCGCGTCGACGAAGCCTTGCGATATTCGGCCGGCGTGCGTACAGAACCCATTTATGACACTCGGCGCGGCACGTTCTTCATCCGCGGCTTCAACGTGTCAAACAACGGGCAGTACCTGGACGGCATGAAACTGGCCTACCCGGGCGGCTATGCCGGGTGGGAAGTCGACCCCTACACCCTGGAGCGCCTTGAAGTTCTGCGAGGCCCCTCGTCCGTGCTGTATGGACAGAACGTGCCCGGCGGTCTGGTCAACCAGGTCAGCAAGCGCCCGCAGGATGCCGCGGCGCATGAGCTGTCGGTCCAAGGAGGCAGTTTCGACCGGGCTCAGTTGGCGGGTGACTTCACCGGCCCGATCGGCGCGCAAGGCAAGTGGCTATACCGTCTGACGGCCGTGGGCCGCGAGAGCGGAACGCAAACCCGCCATGTGGACGACGACCGGGTACTGATCGCGCCATCGCTGACCTGGAAACCCAATGCGGACACCTCATTGACCCTGCTGGCGCAATACCAGAAAGACCGCACCGGCAACACCGCGAACTTTCTGCCAGCCAAGGGCACACTCTGGTCCACTGACAATGGCCGCATCCCGGTCGATTTCTTCAGCGGCGACCCGACCTACGACGCGACGGACCGCCGCAAGCTGCAGGCCGGTTATGTGCTGGAGCATCGTGCCAACGACATGCTGACCCTGCGTCAGAACCTGCGCTATTCCACCCTGGAGGTTGATTACAAAAGCCTGGGCGCCAACGGCGGCTGGGTAGAGCCGCGCGAGCCGCTGCAAAACCTCAGGCGCATCTCGTTGCTGAGCCAGGAGGGTTTCCAGTTGTTCTCGCTGGATAACCAGGCACAGATCAATCTGGACCATGGCGCCCTCAAGCAGACCCTGCTGTTCGGCGCCGACTACCAGGAGTCCCGCTTCAAGCGTCTGTACGGACTGCGCACCGCCGCGGTCACGCCCATCAACGCCTTTGACCCGGTCTACGGTTCGCCATTCCCCGGAGCGCGGCCCACGGCATCCAACGAAACCAATCAGACTCGCCGGCAATTCGGCCTGTACGCCCAGGACCAGTTAAAGCTGCATGAAAAATGGGTGCTGCAACTGGCAGGCCGTTTTGACTGGGCGCGCTCCAGCACCGACGAAACGACCCTGTCGACGGGTGCGGTCAAAAGCACGCCCACCGACGACGGCGCATTCAGCGGCAAGGCGGGCTTGGTGTACCTGTCGGACACGGGCCTGGCTCCCTATGTCAGCTACAGCCAGTCATTCGAACCGGCCAGCGGCTCGGATTTTGGCGGTTCGCCTTTCAAACCCACCCGCGGCAAACAGGTCGAACTGGGCGTGAAGTACCAGCCGGCGGGCGGTAACAGCTTCGTGCAGGCCTCGGTCTTCGATCTGCGCCAGACCGATGTGCTGACCGCCGATATCCTGCACCCCGGGTTTAGCGTACAGACGGGCGAGGTCCGTTCGCGCGGGCTCGAATTGGAAGGCACCTGGGCCGTCACGCGCGATCTGAACCTGATGGCCTCCTACACCTACAACGATGCCAAAGTGACGAAAGCTGCGGCGACCGCCGTCAATCTGGGCAAACGGCCGGCCTATCTTGCCGATCATATGGCCTCGGTCTGGGCCGACTACCGTATTGGTGGATCAGGTCCGCTGGCCAATCTGTGGTTCGGCGCCGGGGTGCGCTACATGGGTTCCACCAACGATATTCCCGACACCTTCAAGGTGCCGGCATATACGCTGGTGGATGCGGCATTGCGCTACGACTGGAACCGCTACCGGCTTTCGCTGAACGCCAGCAATCTGTTCAACCGCCAGTACGTCGCGGCATGCGACAGCGTGACGAACTGCTATTACGGCATCGAGCGCGCGATCATGGCCAAGCTGAGCTACCACTGGTAGACGAAAAAAGGTTGCGGGCCTCAGGGCACGCAACCTTTTTCCGCGGAGGTAGGACACGCCTAGGACATGCCCAACAAGGCCTTCAGCGCGTCTTCGTCCAGCACCGTCACGCCCAGTTCCTGGGCCTTGGTGAGCTTGCTGCCGGCCTCTTCGCCGGCCACCAGGTAGGCCGTCTTCTTCGACACCGAGCCGCTGACCTTGCCGCCCGCCGCCTGGATGTGCATTGACGCCTCTTCGCGCGTCCAGTTGGGCAAGGTGCCCGTCAGCACGAACGTCTTGCCGGCCAAGGTCGTGCCTTGCGGTACCGCTTCGGCCACCGGATTCACGCCCTGCGCCTTCAATTGTTCAATCACGTCACGGTTGTGCTGCTCGGCGAAGAAGCGGCGGATCGAGGCCGCCACCACCGGCCCCACATCCGGCACGGACGACAGCGCGTCCTCATCGGCATCCATGATGGCGTCGATGCTGCCGAAATGCCGCGCCACGTCGCGCGCCGTGGTCTCGCCCACGTGGCGGATGCCCAGCGCGTACAACAAGCGGTTCAGCGCTGGCGCGCGCGCCTTGTCGATGGCCGCCACCAGGTTATCGGCAGACTTCTGGCCCATGCGGTCCAGGCCCACCAACTCCAGCGGACGCAGGCTGTACAGATCGGCCAGCGTCTTCACGCGGCCGCTGTCGACCAGTTGATCCACCAGCTTTTCACCCAGGCCTTCGATATCCAGCGCCTTGCGGCTGGCCGCGTGCCATAGGGTTTGCTTGCGCTGCGCGCCACAGAACAGGCCGCCCGTGCAGCGCGCGATGGTTTCGTCTTCCAACCTTTCAATGGCCGACCCGCAGACCGGACAAGCCGTCGGCATGACGAATTCCTGTGCGTCTTCCGGCCGTTTTTCCAGCACGGGGCCCAGCACTTCAGGAATGACGTCGCCCGCGCGGCGCACAATGACCGTGTCACCGATGCGCACGTCCTTGCGACGAATCTCGTCTTCGTTGTGCAAGGTGGCATTGGTGACGGTCACGCCGCCCACGAATACCGGCTTCAGGCGCGCAACCGGAGTAATTGCACCGGTGCGGCCGACCTGCACCTCGATATCCAGCAGGGTCGTGGTGGCCTCTTCGGCGGCAAACTTGTGCGCCAGCGCAAAGCGCGGCGCACGCGCCACAAAGCCCAGCACCTTCTGGGCCGGCAGCGAATCCACCTTGTAGACCACGCCGTCGATGTCGTAGGGCAAGGTCGCGCGCATCTGGCCGACCTTGGCGTAAAAAGCCATCAGGCCCTCGGCGCCGGTCGCGCGATGGTTATGCATCAGATTGACCGGCAGGCCTAGCTCATGCAGCCACGCGAGCATGGCACCATGCGATTTTTCGGGCAGTTGCGACGCTTCCCCGGCACCGGCCGAGGCTTCATCGAACAGGCCGCTTTGCTTGCCGGGCAAGCCTTGCACCTCGCCCCAACCATAGGCGAAGAAGCGCAGCGGGCGCTTGGCCGTGATGCGCGGATCCAGCTGGCGCAGGCTGCCGGCCGCAGCATTGCGCGGATTGACGAACACTTTCTCGTCGCGCTTGGCCTGAGCCACGTTCAGTTTTTCAAAGTCGGCGCGGTTCATCAGCACTTCACCGCGCACTTCCAGCACCTTCGGGGCGGCGCCCTTGAGTTGCAGGGGAATCGCCTTGATCGTGCGGATGTTGGACGTGACGTCCTCGCCCGTCTGGCCATCGCCGCGCGTGGCGGCCTGCACCAGCCTACCGTCTTCGTAGCGCAGGCTGATCGCCAGCCCGTCCAGCTTCAGTTCACAGAAATAATCGGCCTGCTGCGCCGGGCCCAACAGGCCGGCACCCCGCAACGTGTCCGTCACGCGGCGGTCGAACGCCGCAACCTCTTCTTCGTCGAACGCATTGTTCAGCGACAGCATGGGCACCGCATGGCGCACGCTGCCAAACGCCGAGACCGGCGCAGCGCCCACACGTTGCGTGGGCGACTCGGGCGTGACCAATTCGGGGTGCTCGGCCTCAAGCGCTTCAAGCTGGCGCATCAAGCCGTCGTACTCGGCATCCGAGACCGACGGTTCGTCGTAGACGTAATAGCGGACGTTGTGCTGTTCAAGCTCTGCGCGCAAGCGCGCCGCGGCCTCGGCCGCGGATTCCCCTCCGGGCGCGCTGCTCATTAAGCAAACACCCGTTGAGCGCGCTCGCTTCCGGCGGGCAAGCCCGCTTGTTCGAGCTGAGCGAACAGCAATTGCAGCCGTTCGTCGATGACGGTTTCCGAACCATCGGCAAGCGGCTTGCCTTGGTCATCGACCAGTTCGGCGCGCAGGCGGGCGGCCAAGTCACGGCCCACATCGACCATGCGGCCAAAGGCGCGGCCATCCGCCGGCGCGCATGGCACGTCCAGCAGCAGGTACAGGCGTTCAACGCCCCCCATGCCGGCATCGAAGGCCGCGCCGTCAGCGCGCGACAAGGTGAAGCGGGTCACGCCGTTCTCGGCAGGCCAGGCCAACCGGTTGCCGTCCGCCACGAAACCCGTATCACGGGCCACGGACAGAACTTCAGCGGCAGGCTGGGCGGCGCCCAGCATCAAGGTCAGGCCAACCTGGGTATCCAGGGCGGCGCAGGTGTCATCCAGGCGGGCGCCCTGCTCCAGCACGGCTTGCTGGTCCGGGCCCTCGATCGTGGCGTCAAAGCGTTCGGCCATGTCCTGGGCCCGGGCCCAGGCCTGGGACCATTCAATGGCGGTCAGCGGGCCACTGCGGTTGGCCAGCAACACCGCCAATTGCATGGATGCATAGGACTCGCCGGCATGCACCCGAGCGCGATGGCGGCGCTGGTCGGTTTCGGCGAACACGCGCATGGGCTTGCGGCCCACGTGGCGCAGGCTTTGCATGTAAGGCAGCAGGTCGGCACCGCGTACCGGCTCGGCGAAATTGATCTCGATGACCACTTCGCAAGCGGGATCCGGTTCCTCGGTATCGTCGGCATCGCTGCCAGCATCCACCGGCGCCGGCTGGCCCTGCGCGCGAGGCGCATCGCCACCCATGCCGGGCTCGCGGCGGGAAGCCGCCGCGCCGGTCGCTGCCGCCGTGCCGCTGGCCGCGGCGGCGCCGCCCAGCAGGGGATCCTGCTCGGACGTGGGGAAATGGCTCTGCATCTTGCGCCGGACGCGCCGATCCTGCCACCAGTTGAATCCCAGCACCAGCAGTATCAGCAAGACGCCCAGGGCTATCAGCCCGATCTGCAAATCACTCATGTGTAAATCCCGCGCCAACAGGGCGGCGCCTTTCTAAATATTGGGTTTATGCCGCTTCGGAGGCCATCATTTGCACGGCCGAATCTATATCTACCGCAACGATACGCGAAACCCCTTGCTCTTGCATGGTTACCCCGATCAGTTGCTTTGCCATCTGCATGGCGATCTTGTTGTGCGAGATGAACAGGAATTGGGTTTGTTCGCTCATGTTGGCGACCAGGTTCGCATAGCGTTCCGTGTTGGCGTCGTCCAGCGGCGCGTCCACTTCGTCCAGCAGGCAGAACGGCGCCGGATTCAGTTTGAACAGCGCAAACACCAGCGCGGTCGCGGTCAGTGCCTTTTCGCCCCCCGACAGCAGGTGAATCGTGCTGTTGCGCTTGCCCGGGGGCTGCGCCATCACCTGCACGCCAGCGTCCAGGATTTCCTCGCCGGTCATGCTGAGCTTGGCCTCGCCCCCACCGAAAAGCTTGGGGAAGAGTTCGCCAAAGTGACCGTTCACGATGTTGAACGTCTCTTGCAGCAGTTCGCGGGTTTCGCGGTCGATCTTGCGGATGGCGTCTTCCAGGGTTTCGATGGCGGTCATCAAGTCCTGGTTCTGGGAATCCAGGAACCCCTTGCGTTCGCGCGAGGTGTTCAGTTCGTCCAGCGCGGCCAGGTTGACCGAGCCCAGAGACTCGATCTGGCGCGAGATACGACCCACTTCCTGCTGCAACCAACTGGCGCGGCGCCATTCGTCCGGCTGGTTGGCCAGATCCTGGGCCAGCGCCTCGCGGTCGACTTCCCGGGCATTCAATTGCTCGGTGAATTGTTCTTCGGCCAGGCGGGCAGCCTGTTCCTGCAACTGTAGTTCCATGATGCGCGCGCGGCGCGGTTCCAGCGTTTGCTCTTGCTGCTGCCGGTCTTCGTCGGCACCGCGCAGCAAGGCGGCCAGATTTTCCATTTCCTGGCGTGCGCGCGACAGCGCTTCTTCACGCTCGGCGCGCGATTCCAGTGCGTCCTGCAAGCCGGCCTGGGAGGCGGAGGCGTCCAGTTCGGCCAGGTCCACCATCAGTTGCTCAAGCTCGACCGAGCCGCGCTGGCTCTGGTCGGCGGCCAGTTGCTGGTTGCGCTGCAAATCGGTGATGCGGACCTGGATGCCGCGTTCAGCGAACTCGGCTTCCTGGGCGGCGCGCTCCAGCTCGCGCAGGCGGGTTCGGGCCGCCTCGGCCTGGGCGGCCAGCGTTTCACCATCGATCTCGGCGTCGGCGAAGCGGGATTGATGCTCGGCCAGTTCCTCGTCCAGGGTCTCGAAGCGGGCTTCAGCCTCTTCGCGGGTGGCTCGCAGGTCTTCTTCCTGGACCTTGATTTCTTCCAGGTCCTGGCGCAAGCGCGATGCGCGTTCGCCGGATTGCTCCGCCTGCTGCTGCAAGCGCGAGTGTTCCAGCTGGATGTCGTGCACCCGGCGCGTGACCTCGGCCACGCGCGTGCGCGCCGGGGCGATGGCCTGGGACACCTGCTGCCATGCAGCTTCGGCGCGGGCGACGCCAGCGCGCGCCTGATCGGCGATCAGTTGCTGCGCCTTGATCTCGCGTTGCAGGTTTTCAATTTCTTGCTGGCGGGCCAACAGGCCAGCCTGCTCGGAGTCCGGCGCGTAAAACCGCACGCTGTGCGCGTCGATCAGATGGCCGGCCTTGACCACGCAGGCGCTGCCCGCGGGCAAGGTGGCGCGCATGGCCAGGGCCTGCGTCACGTCGGTGGCGGTATAGATGCCCGCCAGCCATTCGTTCAAGAGCGTGCGCAGGTCGGGATCGGTGATGCGCAGCAGGCTGGCCAGCGGCGTCAGCCCGGCAGGCGCGGGAGGCACCGGGGCCGCGACCGGCAATTGGTAGAACGCCAGGCGGGCAGGCGGCGCATCTTCGGCGAAGGCGCGGGCCCAGTCCAGGTTGCGCACTTCCATCGACGCCATGCGCTCGCGCAGCGCGGATTCCAGGGCGGTTTCCCAGCCCGGCTCCACATGCAGCTTCTGCCACAGGCGCGACAGGCCGGCCAGTTCATGCTTGGCCAGCCAGGGCTCAAGCGCGCCCTGCTTCTGCACGTCTTCCTGCAACTTCACGAGCGCCGACAGGCGGGCTTCCAGGCGTGCCAGGTTCTGCGCATCGGTCTGGGCGGCGGCCTGGGCGCGGCTGCGCTCGGCGTCCGCTTCCGGCACGCGGCCTTCCAGCGTGGCCAGTTCTTCCTGGGCTTCTTCCAGCTGGTCTTCGCCCGCCAGACGGTCGCCGGCCAGTTGCTCCAGGCGCACCGGGTCCGGCGCGTGCAATTCGCGCAGTTCCTGCTGCAAACGCTCGCGGCGCTGCTCCAGGACCTGCATCTGGCGATCGGCGTCGCGCTGGGTTTGGGCAACCAGCGCCAGGTTCTGTTCAACACGAGCCAGGGCGGCGCGCATTTCGTCGCGGCCCGAAGCGGCTTCGCGCACACGTTGCTCAACCGAGGGCAGGCCCGCCTGGGCATCCTCGGCGGTGGCACGCGCCTCTTCGGTGCGGGCGGCAGCGGTGGCCAGGTCATCCTCGGCCTGGGCGATCTGTTCGGTGCAGTGTTCGCGCTGGCTCGTCCATTCCGCGATCTGCTGCTGCAACTGGTCGCGGCGCGACTGCAAGCGGTTGCGGGAATCCACCACGTGGCGGATTTCGGCTTCCAGGCGGCTGACCTGGGCGTTGGCTTCGTACAGCGCGCCCTGGGAGGTGTGGACGGCATCGCTGGCGGCGTAGTGGGCCTGGCGCCGGGATTCCAGCGCGGCTTCGCCCGCTCGCAGCCCGGCAATGGCGGCTTCCAGTTCATTCTGGGCCTGCGCCATTTCCTGGACTTTCTTGGCGCGCTCTTCGCGCGCCCCGGTTTCCTTCAGGAACCACAGCGCATGCTGCTTCTTTTCGCCGTCAGCCTGAAGTTCGCGGTAGCGCGTGGCCACTTCGGCCTGCGCTTCCAGCTTTTCCAGCTGGCTGTTCAATTCCCGCAGGATGTCTTCGACGCGGGTCAGGTTCTCGCGCGTGTCGGACAAGCGGTTTTCGGTTTCGCGGCGGCGTTCCTTGTAGCGCGACACGCCGGCCGCTTCTTCCAGGAATACCCGCAGTTCTTCGGGACGCGCCTCGATCAGGCGGTTGATCATGCCCTGCCCGATGATGGCGTAACCACGCGCGCCCAGGCCGGTGCCCAGGAAGATGTCGTGGATGTCGCGGCGGCGGACTTGCTGGTTATTGACGAAATAGCTGCTGGTGCCATCGCGCGTCAGCACGCGGCGCACGGCGATTTCAGCGTAGGTGCTCCATTGGCCGGCGGCACGCCCTTCGCTGTTGTCGAACACCATTTCCACGGATGCCCGGGCGGCCGGCTTGCGGTTGCCAGAGCCGTTGAAAATGACGTCCTGCATGGACTCGCCGCGCAACTCGGAGGCCTTGGCCTCACCCAGCACCCAGCGTACTGCGTCAATGATGTTCGATTTTCCACAGCCGTTGGGACCCACCACGCCGACCAATTGGCTGGGCACGGGGATCACGGTGGGATCAACGAAGGACTTGAAGCCGGCGAGTTTTAGCTGAGTGAGACGCACAGTACGATGACGACGGGGTGGGTTGAACGAAAGGCGTTAACGGACCTGCCGCATAGATTGCAAACCGGCCCATCAAGGGCCGGCTCACACATGGGTCGTATGATACCGCAGGCAGTCTGTCCCTAAACGTGAACAACGGTCAACCCGCGGGCAAACGCTCAATGGGTTCCCGTCCGGCCACCGGCTATACTCCCTGACACTTTTTGGCACGACACATAATTTTCACGCGGACTGGCCAGGCCCAGGCCAAAGAACGGGGACATTCTTGAAACGTGGTTTCTATCTGGTCATGGCCGCGCAGGCCTTCTCGTCATTGGCGGACAATGCGCTGTTCATCGCAGCAATCGCCTTGATACAGGAACTGCATGGCCCCGACTGGTTGGCGCCCATGATGAAATGGTCGTTCGCGCTGGCCTACGTGGTGCTGGCCGCCTTTGTCGGCGCCCTGGCGGACTCCTTCCCCAAGGGGCGGGTGATGTTCTCCACCAACGCCCTGAAAGTCGCCGGTTGCCTGCTGATGTTCTCGTACGCCAGCATTGGCGTCGCCCCCGAATATCAGACGTATCTGGTGTGCGCGGCCTACGCCGTCGTGGGTATCGGCGCTGCCGCGTACTCGCCCGCCAAATACGGCATCGTCACCGAAATGCTGCCCCCGCACATGCTGGTCAAGGGCAACAGCTGGATCGAGGGCCTGACCGTCTTCTCCATCATCCTTGGCACCGTGCTGGGCGGCCTGCTCATCTCGTCCTCGGTTTCCACTGCGCTGCTCAGCCACTCGTTCATCGGCGGCCTGGTCCGCACGCCTGCCGAGGCGGCCATCCTCGTGATCGCCTTCGTGTATCTGCTGGCAGCGCTGTGCAACCTGATGATTCCGCGCACCCATGTGCGCTATCCGCCGCAGCAAAAGAACCCGGTGCGCTTGATCCGCACGTTCTGGGGCTATGTCTGTGTGCTGTGGAAGGACAAGCTGGGACAGATCTCGCTGGCCGTCACCACCTTGTTCTGGGGCGCCGGCGCAACCCTCCAGCTGATCGTCATTGAATGGGGCCGCAGCCACCTGGGCTATCAGCTGGACAAGGCTTCGATGCTGATGGGCGTGGCCGCGCTGGGCACCGTGGTGGGGTCGATCCTGGCCGGCCGCATCCCGCTGCGCCGCGCCTTGGCCGTGCTGCCGGTCGGTGCCGCCATGGGGTTGGTCGTGCTGCTGATGCCGCTGGTCTATTCGCCCTGGAGCGTCTACCTGCTGCTGTTGATCACGGGCGGCCTGGCGGGCTTCTTCGTGGTGCCGATGAACGCCCTGCTGCAACATCGCGGCCACGTGCTGCTGTCGGCCGGCCATTCCATTGCCGTGCAGAACTTCAACGAACAGCTCAACATCCTGCTGATGGTGGCGATGTACACCCTGCTGCTGTGGCTGCAACTGCCGATCAACATCATCATCGTCATCTTTGGCACCGTCGTCGCCGTGCTGATGGTCGTGTTCATGCGCTGGAGCAAGCGCAACATGTTGGCCAACCCCGGCCTGCACGATCAGATCGGCCAGGAAGGCCACGGCCGCGCCCTGGATTCCACGCACTAAGCTGTTGATATCCCAATAAAAAAACCGGGCACAAGCCCGGTTTTTTTATTGTCTGTCCCTGCCGCAGCCGGCGGGCAATCAGACCATGCGCGACGCCAGTTTCAAGTCCTGCCAGGCGCGCGCCTTTTCGGACGGGCTGCGCAGCAGATAGGCCGGGTGGTAGCTGACGATGACCGGAATCTGCGCACCTTCGTCCGTTTTCAATTGATGCACGCGGCCGCGCAGGCTGCCGATCGTGGCATCCGTTCCCAGCAAGGTCTGCGCCGCGAAGCGGCCCAGCACCAGAATGCGCTCGGGCTTCAGCAAGGCGATCTGCCGCATCAGGTACGGGCTGCAAGACGCGATTTCCTCGGGCTTGGGATTGCGGTTGCCCGGAGGACGGCACTTGATCACGTTGGTGATGAACACGTCGGTGTCGCGGCTCATGCCCACGGCGGCCAGCATGGCGTCCAGCAACTGGCCCGAGCGGCCCACGAAGGGGTGGCCTTGCCGGTCCTCTTGCTCGCCCGGGGCTTCACCCACGACCAGCCAACGGGTAGGCGTTGCGCCCTGTCCGAATACGGCATGACGCCGACCTTGGCACAGGCCACAGGCGGTACACGCCACGACTTGCTCGCGCAGTTCATCCAGCGTCGCGTTCTTGGCCGCGTCCGCCACCGAAATACGCGGCGCTTCGGCGGTTTCTTCCGCAGCCGCCTTGGCCACGGGACGAGGCGGCGGGCCGGTACGGGTCAGGATGGACGCCGGAATACCTGGGCGCCCGGTCGCACGTTCGGTTGGAACGACAAGCTGAGGCGCCACCGCGTCGCCAGAGACTTGTTCAGGCGCGGCGGACGTGACTGGCGCAGGTGCCGCGTTCGGCGAGAGGACCGCCGGCGCAAGGCCGGGCGCTTCCAAAACCGCTTTTGAAACAGGCACTTGCGGCACAACGGCCGGACGAGCCGCAGCCGGCGCGGGGCGCATCCACAGGCGCTCCATGCCAATTTCCCGCAGCCAGATGCGCTGCAAGGGATTGACGCGAGGGGCTGCCGGCTTAGGGACGGCGGTCGGCAAGGTCATGCCGCTTCCTCCGTCAGGACGGCAAAGCGCTTTTGCAGGACCAGGGCGTCTTCACGAGCCCCTTTTGCGGCCGGGTAATAGCCCCGGCGCACGCCAATCTGTAGATAACCATGATGTTGGTAGAAGCTGACCGCCGACGCATTGGACGGGCGGACTTCCAGCAAGACGCCTTCCAGGCCGCGCTGGCGTGCCTGCTGCTCGCACCAATCGAGCAGCACGCCGCCCAACCCCTGGCGGTGCAAATGCTTGTCCACGGCAATCACCAGCAGGTGCGCCACGTCAGGCGCGAACATCAAGATGCAGAAACCCGCTACCTTGCCGTCGCGCCGCAACACCCAGGCGCCGTACCCGGCGGCCAGAGCGTCCGCGAAATTGCCGCGAGTCCAGGGAAACGCCTGCACATGGGCTTCCAATGCCACGACCTCATCCAGATCCGCTTCCGTGAGCGGCTGGGGTACCAGGGGCGCCAGCGATGGCTGCGCCTTGGGGTTGCCGCCTTCGCCGCGCATGCGTTCAGCCGTGGTGAAGGCCACTTTGTCGCGCACGTAGAGCGGCGCGGCCTGTTCAGGCGGCAGGGCCTCGCCGCGCAACCAACCCAGGCGGGCCAGGCACGCCACGCTGGCGGCTTCCGGCCGTTGCGCATCAGCGGCACGGCGCCATCCGGCGGGGTGCGCCATGTCAGCCGCATAGGCGTCCCAGGCGTCACCGGCCAGCACCAGATTCAACGATTGGCCCGCCTCGCCCGACCACATGGGCAGGTGGTGCGCGGTCCAGGGCACGACCTCGGCCGCCGCGATCAGCAGCGGCGACTGCAAGACTTCCCAGCCGGACTCCCCTTCCGAGGCGGCAATCGGGCGGTAAACCGCCAGATAGACCTCGTTCATGCGGGCGTCCAGCGCCACGACAATGGCGTCGGACACTGTGGCGTCCGTCACCTGGGCAGCAACCGCCTGGTGGGATACGATGGGCAGTACGGGTATGCCCAAGCCCAGGCCCATGCCCTGGGCGACGCCGCAAGCCACGCGCAGCCCGGTAAACCCGCCGGGACCCTGGCCAAACGCCACCGCATGCAGGGCCGACGGGGCCAGTCCGGCCTCGGCCAGTAGCTCGTTGGCCATCGGCAAGAGCCGTTCCGCGTGCTCCTGGGATCCCTCGTGCTCCCGGGTCCTGACCTCCAGGCGGCCGTCGACCGACCGCAAAAGGGCCACGCCGCAACGGGACGAAGAAGTTTCCAAAGCCAGCAGGTTTAGTTCCATAGATGCAGATTGTACGAAATACGGCGACGACGCCCCCGGTTGTAAGGGGGATTTCAACCATCGTTCGCAATGTGTAATATCTTGTGAACGCCCACTAGCCGCTGGTTCTTGTCACTGTTACATTTCCGGCCATGAATACGCAAAACACCACCCCCACCCGAAAAATCCTCGTCGTCGACGATGATCCGCGCTTGCGCGATTTACTGCGCCGGTATTTGTCCGAGCAGGGATTCAACGTTTTCGTTGCCGAAGACGCCAAAGAGATGGGCAAACTCTGGCAACGCGAGCATTTCGACCTGCTCGTGCTGGATCTGATGCTGCCCGGTGAAGATGGCTTGTCCATCTGCCGCCGGCTGCGCGGTGGCCACGACAATACCCCCATCATCATGCTCACGGCCAAGGCGGAAGAAATCGACCGCATCGTAGGCCTGGAGATGGGCGCGGACGACTACCTGTCCAAACCGTTCAACCCCCGGGAACTGCTGGCACGGATCAACGCGATCCTGCGCCGCCGCGGCACCGAGGAACATCCCGGCGCCCCCAGCCAGGAAAACGAATCCATCGCCTTCGGTCCTTACGTGCTGAATCTGTCCACCCGCACGCTCACGCGCAACGGCGAACAGGTGCCCATCACCACGGGCGAATTCTCGGTGCTCAAGGTATTTGCGCGCCATCCGAAGATCCCTCTGTCCCGCGACAAGCTCATGGAGCTGGCGCGCGGCCGCGAATACGAAGCCTTCGATCGCAGCCTCGACGTTCAGATCTCGCGCCTGCGCAAACTGATCGAACCCAATCCGTCCAAGCCCGTGTTCATCCAGACCGTTTGGGGTCTCGGATACGTGTTTGTGCCGGACGGTGGTAGCTGATCGGCTGGCCCGCCCTGGGCAGGAGCGCAGCCTCGTGCCCCGCTTGCGCAGAACCTTCAGGAACCTGACTTCACGTTTGCGGCTCGGCTTGTTCGGCCGCACGTTCCTGTTGCTTGCCGCGCTGATGCTGGTCAGCCTGGGGGCGTGGCTACAAGTTTTCTTCAGCATGGAGCTGGGACCGCGCGCCAATCAAATGGCGCAGCGGGTGATCACGGCCGTCAATATCACACGCACGGCACTGATCTACTCGCATAACGGCGAACGCAGCAAACTCCTGCTGGACCTGGCCACCAACGAGGGCATTCAGGTCTATCCGCGCGAAGTCACCGACTTCGCCGAAGCCCTTCCCGACGACGACTACTGGCAGCGCGTTGCCCAGCACATCCGCACGCGCTTCGGCCCGGAAACGCAGATTGCCTGGGGCGTGAACCAGGTGCCCGGCTTCTGGGTCAGTTTCCAGATAGAGAAGGACCTGTATTGGCTGGTGTTCGAGCGCGAGCAGATCGGGCTGACAGGCGGGATCGAATGGCTGGGCTGGGGCGCCACGGCGTTGCTGCTGTCCCTTGTCGGGGCGGCGGTGTCGGTGGGCTTCGTCAACAGGCCCCTATCCAGGCTGGCCCGGGCGGCGCAAGTGCTGTCGCGGGGCGAAACCCCTGCGGCCCTGCCCGAACAGGGGCCACTGGAAATCCGCGACCTGAATGCCTCGTTCAACCGCATGGCCAAAGACTTGCGGCAAGCCGAGGCCGACCGGGAACTGATGCTCGCGGGGATTTCCCACGACCTGCGCACGCCGCTTGCCCGAATGCGGCTTGAGATCGAACTGAGCGGCGTGTCGGAAGACGCCCGCCAGGCCATCGACGAAGACCTGGGCCAGATCGACCACAGTATCGGTCAGTTGATGGAGTACGCGCGCCCCGCCGGCACGCTGCCTCAGCTGGCAACGGATATTTCGGCGGTCCTGGCCGAGCTCTACGAACGCGAGCGCAGCCACACGGCCTCGCTGGGCGGAGAGCTGGACGCTTCGCTGGAACCGGGGCTGCGCGCCCGGATCACGGCGCTGGACTTGAAGCGCGTGGTCAGCAACCTGATCGAGAACGCCCGGCGCTACGGCCGTTCCAGCGATGGCATGGCGCATTTGGTCATGACATTGCAAGCTGAGGGCGGCATGATCGTCATCGAGGTCGCTGACCGCGGCCCCGGCATCGCCCCCGAAGACGTGGACCGCCTGCTGCGCCCCTTCTCGCGCGGCGAGGCGGCACGTACCGGCGTCAGCGGCGCGGGGCTGGGCCTGGCGATTGTCGAACGCTTGCTCAAGCACGTGGGCGGGGCGCTACGGATGCTTCCCCGAGAGGGCGGCGGCCTGACCGCCCGGATAGAGTTGCCCAAAGCCAAGTTTAGGAATTATCAATTAGACAACGATAATCCATAGCGTAGAATTTATGGTTTGAAGCACTGCCTTCTTTCCACCAACAACTACTGGGAGTACACATGAAAACTGTTGGCGACAAACTCGAACCCTTCAAGGTCACCGGCGTCAAGCCCGGCTTCAACCAGCACGAAGAAAATGGCGTGTCGGCGTTTGAAGACATCACCGAAAGCTCGTTCCCCGGCAAGTGGAAGGTGATCTACTTCTACCCGAAAGACTTCACGTTTGTGTGCCCGACCGAAATCGTCGGCTTCAACAAGCTGGCCAAGGATTTCGAAGACCGCGACGCCGTCCTGCTGGGCGGCTCGACCGACAACGAATTCGTCAAGCTGGCATGGCGTCGTGAGCACCCGGACCTGAACAAGCTGGGTCACTACCAATTCGGCGACACCACCGGTGCCCTGATCGACCAACTGGGCGTCCGTGAAAAGGGTGCTGGCGTTGCTCTGCGCGCCACGTTCATCGTTGATCCGGACAACACGATCCAGCACGTTTCGGTGAACAACCTGAACGTCGGCCGTAACCCGGAAGAAGTGCTGCGTCTGCTCGACGGTCTGCAAACCGACGAGCTGTGCCCGTGCAACCGTACGGTTGGCGGCGCCACGCTGTAATTTCCAGCCCGGCCAGGGGTCTGCTTGCAGGCCCCGCGCTGGGCTTTAATTGCGCTAGATTATAGGTAAAAACTATGGAATTTCTTACGACCATTAAGGAACAGCTGCCGGATTGGGCCAAGGACATCCGCCTGAATCTGGACGCCGTCATTGCCCGTTCCACCCTGGCGCCTGAAGATGCCGTGGGCGCCGCCCTGTCCGCTGCTTACGCCGCGCGCAGCCCGGTGCTGGTGGAAGCTTTCAAGAGCGGCCTGTCGGAAGGCGACGCCAATGCCGCCCTGACCGCCTCGGCGCTGATGGGCATGAACAACACCTGGTATCCGTACGTGGAAATGACGGGCGATGCCAACCTGAAGAGCCTGCCTGCCCAACTGCGCATGAATGCCTACGCCACCCACGGCGGCGTGGAAAAGAAGCGCTTCGAGCTGTTCGCGCTGGTGGCCTCGATCATCGGCAAGTGCCATTTCTGCGTGGCCTCGCACTATGAAAACCTGAAGAACGACGGCGTGTCGACCGAACAGCTGCGCGACGCTGGCCGTATTGCCGCCGTGGTGAACGCCGCCGCCCTGGCGCTGGCTGCTCAAGGCAAGTAAGCCCGATCTGCGGCAAACGCCCTGCGCAATAAAAAACCCGCCTGTGCATACAGGCGGGTTTCTCTTTGGCGGGCCGGGCGATGCCCTTCCCCCTTGTAGCGTCGCCGCTTACTGCTTCTTCATGTCCGCCGTGGTGGGCAAGCCATTGGCGACCCACGCCTCGACGCCGCCGCGATACCAATAGGCGGACCAGCCGAGCGATCCGGCGCGCAACGCGGCGTTATACGACGAACGATCGTTCATGCCGGCACCCACGAACACCACGGCCTGACCGCGATTGTTGTTCGCCTTTTTCAGCAGCCAATCGTCCAACGCACTTTGCAGATTGTCGGTGACGCTGCCGTCCGAGCCGGCATCAGGCAGCGGATAGGAAATCGGCAAGGTATCGCGCAACCCGCTGGTGTCGACGATCAGCAGATTCTTGTCGTTCTTGATCATGCCCACCAGGTCGCCGGTCGTGATCAGCTTGGCGCGATAGATCTGATTGGGCGTCGGCCCCTTGTAGGGTGCCGCAAACAGCAGGGACGTCGGCGGCACGCCCATGTCCTTGAGTTCGTCGATGGCGCTGGGCGGCATGCCTTGTCCCGGCGGCGCCTGACGGGGTTGTTGCTGCGGTTGTTGAGGCGGAGCCTTGCCGCCGCCTGCGGCCACGACTTCACCGCCCACCGTACCCATTTCGATGTCGGAAATCATCACGGCAATGTTCTCGATCAGCTCATAGCACATGGTGATCGAGCCTTCACGCGGGCTGTACCAGGCGTTGAGCTTGCCGCAGTCCTTGAACACCACGTTCACCGGCCGGGGCAGCACATAGGTTTGCCCAAGCAGCTTGATGTTGGCCGAAATCGCGTCCGACAGGTTGTTGGCGAACAGATTGCCGATCTTGCGCTTGGACGGTTCGAACACCACATTGACCGGTGCGCCGGGCGCGTTGGCCGGTTGCTGGCCGTCGGGCGACCAGGTGCCGACGCGGGTGTGCGGAGCCAGGATCCGGCGCCAGGCGCGGTTCTGCTTGTTGAATTCGTCAGAGCAGCGCGCCTTCGTCCTATCTTCGAGGCCCACGTGTTTGGCGACCGATTCGAACACGGACGGATTGCCGCCATACATGATGCACAGCATGTTGCGAAAGCGCTTGAGGTCGCCGGTGTGCTCATCCTGCCAGGCCGACGTTTCGGACGCCCCGCGTTTTTCCGCCAGCTTGCCACTGTAATACCACTGCAAGGCCGCGTAAGTCGCGGCGTCGCGCGCCATGGTGTTCGTGTCCTCGTCGGACGACGGGTACATCGTCGGCTCAACAATCTGCAAGGCGGCGTAGATGTCCACCGCGTCTTCTTCGGCGCCCGTGGACGGCAATTCCAGTTCGCCGATCAACGCATGGCCGAACTCATGCATGAAAATGCTGCGCATGATGCCGATGTACACCGACACGATACGCATGGTGTCACCGCCAAAGCGCGGATACGGACCCGCGCCGGGCAAGCCGGAACCGCCCGAACTGTTGGGAGCCGGAGCTGCCGCGGGCAGCTGCGTGCTCTGCGGCGCGCTGGCGCCGCCACCCGCGGCCCCCCCGCGCGGCGGCAAGCCGGCAGGTTGCGGAGCCGACGCGCCAGCGCCACTACGCGGGGGCAAGCCGCCGCCTTGTTGCGCAGGCGCACCCTGCCGGGGCGCCAGGTCGGTATTGATCGAAAAGTCCGCAATGCCGAACGTGCCCACGTCGTACGCCATGATGCCGATATCGCCGCCCACGGCGGAAGAATCGGTCACGTCGCCGATGATCTTGCCGTTCACGATGAACCGGGCTGCGCCCGGCAACTCGACCACCTTGATGCGGTCCGAGCCATCCAGCTTGGCCAGGCTGGGAACCGTGGCGATATCGCGGCGCTTGTCACCTTCCAGACAGAACAGGATGGTGTTCTTGTCGGCGGTGATCTCGATCAGGCACAAGCCCTTGGTTGCGCGATTGTTCAGCGCCACGCCAATGGAAGCCTTGGGATTCTGGGAATTGAGCACGACGTTCACGTCGGTGACGCGGCCCTGCTCGGGCGCAGGGCCTACGCGAAGATAAAACGTCTGTTCGCTGCCCGGCGTGGCCGGATTGCGCAAGGTGAACCAGCCGTCCTGCACCTCCCCCGTCCACCCTTGCAGCATTTGTTGTCTTACAACGCTCGCCAGGGGACCCAGCTGCTGTTCAAACTCGGCGTGTGCGGGCGCACTGAGTGCAACTAGGGCGGAAAACAGGGCGACGCCGCGTAAACGCATCTGAATATCTCTTGGTGGGCAGATTGAGGAGCGCAGAATATTCCAGAACCATCCGACCCGCTTATTTATTTGTTAAAGATGTATATCAAAGTAAAAACCCCGGCGGCCCGGGGTTTTCGGTAGGGGGACGACGTCGCCAATTGGCGACACGCGACATCAAGCGTCCGTGCGAGCCAACAGCGCAACGACCGTGGCCGCAATGCCTTCCTTGCGGCCCAGATAGCCCAGGCCCTCGTTGGTCTTCGCCTTGATGTTGACCTCGGTCTCGGCAAGGCCCGTATCCGCCGCGATGTTCTTCACCATGGCGGGCGCGTGCGGGCCGATCTTGGGTGCCTGCGCGTGCAACGTCGCATCGATGTTCACGGGCGCCCAACCCGCGCGGCGTACCCGCGCCATGGCCTCGCGCAACAGAACGCGGCTATCGGCGCCCTTGAAGGCCGGATCGGTGTCCGGGAAGTGCCGGCCGATGTCGCCCAGGCCCGCCGCGCCCAGCAGCGCGTCGGTGATCGCATGCAGCAGCACGTCCGCGTCGGAATGCCCCAAGAGGCCGTGCGTGTGAGGGATCGTGACCCCGCCGATGATCAGCGGGCGGCCTTCGACCAGCGCGTGCACGTCAAAGCCCTGCCCGACGCGAAAAGGAATGCTCATAGCCATTTTTCCATCAGTTCAAAATCATCCGGCCAAGTCACCTTGAAGTTGCGCAAGGCGCCCGGAACCAGCAAGGGCGCGTATCCGGCCGCTTCAAGGGCTGAAGCCTCGTCGGTGACGGTCACGCCATTCACGGAGGCCGCCGTCAGCGCATCGCGCAACACGCCGGCCCGAAACATCTGCGGCGTCTGCGCCAGCCACAAGCCGCTGCGGTCCAGCGTGCGCTCGACCCGCTCGTGCCCGCCTTTGACCGTGTCGGCCACCGGCAAGGCCAACAGCCCGCCCACGGGGTCAACCAGGCAGGCGTCGATCAGGCGGCGCAGCGCGGCTTCCGGCAAGCCAGGACGCGCCGCGTCATGGACCAGCACCCAGGCGTCGTCGGCCACGCCACTGTCCGCCAACGCACCGGCAACGGTATCGGCACGGGTCGCGCCGCCGCAGGCTCGCCACACGGTGCGGGGCAAACCCGCTAGCGCCGCATCGACCCAGCCGTCGCCAGGCGTCACGGCGACGCGCACTTGGGACACTCGGTCGTCCGCCAACAATGCGCGCACCGCGTGGCGCAACATGGGCTGTCCGGCCAATGGACGGTATTGTTTGGGCACGGGCTGCGCGCCGGGCCGACTGGCACGGGCGCCGACGCCTGCGGCGGGAACGATCGCAATGATTGAGTCAGACATGGTTCGGTGATTTTATAATCTTCCGCTTGATGCCTGCTTCCACCCTGATGCCCACCCCCACTTCCTCCGCCACCGCCGCGCCGCCCGTTCCTGCGACCGCCCCTACCCTGTCCGCGCTGAAACCCGGCGCGCGCTATGCGCAGCCCCGCCCGCCGGGCTCGGGAGACGCCTGGTTGTTGGCGGATCTGGCGCGGCAAGCGTCCACCCCGCTGGTCATCCTGACCGCCGAGCCGCTGGAGGCCCAGCGTCTGGCGGAAGAGATCCAGCTATTCGCGCCGGACCTGCGTGTGCGGCAGCTGCCCGATTGGGAAACGCTGCCCTACGACTCATTCTCACCGCACCAGGACCTGATTTCCCAGCGCCTGCACACACTGCATTCGCTGATGATGAAGACGGTGGACGTGCTGACGGTGCCCATCACGACGGCGCTGTACCGGCTGGCGCCGCCGGCATTCCTGGCGGCCTACACCTTCTCGTTCAAGCAAAAAGACAAGTTGAACGAAGCCGCGCTGCGCGCGCAACTGACGCTGGCCAACTACAACCACGTCACCCAGGTCACGGCGCCGGGCGAATTCTGCCTGCGCGGCGGCCTGATCGACCTGTTCCCGATGGGGTCGGCCGTGCCCTACCGGCTGGACCTGTTCGACGACGAGATCGAAACCATCCGCAGCTTCGACGTGGACACCCAGCGCAGCCTGTACCCCGTGCGCGAGGTCCAGTTGCTGCCCGGCCGCGAATTCCCGATGGATGAAGATTCGCGGACCCGTTTCCGCGCACGCTTCCGCGAGATCTTTGAAGGCGATCCGTCCCGCGCCCTGCCTTACAAAGACATCGGCAATGGCATCCCTTTTGCGGGCGTCGAATACTACCTGCCGCTTTTCTTCGAGGAAACGGCAACACTTTTCGATTATCTGACCGCTGGGACCGTCACCGTCACCGTCGGCGATATTGATGACGCGATCCAGCGCTTCAACCACGACACCTCCAGCCGCTACGGCTTCCTGAAGAGCGACCGCGAACGCCCGGTGCTGCCGCCGTCGGCGTTGTTCCTGGACAGCGAAACGCTTTATTCCCGCCTGAAGGAATTCCGCCGCCTGTCGTTGACCGCCGGCGAACCGCATCCCGACTTCAGCACCATTCCCGACGTCAGCGTGGCACGCCGCTCCGACGATCCCATCGCCAAGCTGCGCGCGCTGGTGCAAACCCGCCAGACCCGCCTGCTGCTGTGCGCGGATTCCGCCGGCCGGCGCGAAACGCTGGTGCAGATGCTGAACGAGTTCGGCGTCACGCCCGACGCGCAGCCTGACTCCATTGAAGCCTTCCTGGCGTCGGACGCGAATTTCGGCATCGTCGCCGCGCCGCTGACCACGGGCTTCGGACTGCCGCAGGCCAATCTGGCCTTCCTGACCGAAAACGATCTGTACCCAGGCCTGGCCACGACCAGCCGGCGCGGCAAACGCGATCAGGAACGCGCCAGCAACGTCGAAGCGATGGTGCGTGATCTTTCCGAACTGCGCGCGGGCGACCCCGTCGTCCATGCGCAGCACGGCATCGGCCGTTACCACGGCCTGGTCAATATGGACATGGGCGAAGGCGAGATGGAGTTTCTCCATCTTGAATACGCCAACGGCAGCACGTTGTATGTGCCGGTGTCGCAGTTGCACGTGATCGCCCGCTACAGCGGCGCCGACCCGGACGCCGCGCCGTTGCATCAATTGGGTTCCGGCCAGTGGGACAAGGCACGCCGCAAGGCCGCCCGCCAGGTGCGCGACACCGCGGCCGAATTGCTGGCGCTGTACGCCCAGCGGGCCGCGCGCGAAGGCTTTGCCTTCAACCTGCCGCTGAACGACTACCAGGCCTTCGCCGAAGGCTTTGGCTTTGAAGAAACCGTCGACCAGGCCGCCGCGATCGAGGCCGTCATCGCCGACATGACCTCCGGCCGTCCGATGGACCGGCTGGTTTGCGGCGACGTGGGGTTCGGCAAGACCGAAGTGGCGCTGCGCGCCGCCTTCCTGGCGGTGGCCAACGGCAAGCAGGTTGCCCTGTTGTGCCCCACCACCCTGCTGGCCGAACAGCACGCCCAGACCTTCTCGGATCGCTTCGCCGACTGGCCGGTGCGCGTCGTGGAGCTGTCGCGCTTCCGCTCGGCCAAGGAAGTGGCCGCCGCCATCGAAGGCATCAACGATGGCCGCGTCGATATCGTCATCGGCACGCACAAGATCCTGTCCAAAGATGTGAAGTTCAAACGTTTGGGACTGGTCATCATCGACGAAGAGCACCGTTTCGGCGTGCGCCAAAAGGAAACACTGAAAGCGCTGCGCGCCGAGGTCGATGTGTTGACCCTGACCGCCACGCCCATTCCCCGCACGCTGGGCATGTCGTTGGAAGGCATCCGCGACTTCTCGGTCATCGCCACCGCGCCGCAAAAGCGCCTGGCGATCAAGACATTCGTGCGTCGTGAAGACGGCAGCACGCTGCGCGAGGCCCTGCTGCGCGAGCTCAAGCGCGGCGGCCAGTGCTATTTCCTGCACAACGAGGTCGAGACCATCCACAACCGCCGCGCCCGCCTGGAGGAACTGGTGCCCGAGGCCCGCATTGCGGTCGCCCACGGCCAGATGCCCGAGCGCGAGCTGGAACAGGTGATGAAGGGCTTCTACCAGCAGCGCTACAACGTGCTGCTGTGCACCACCATCATTGAAACGGGCATCGACGTGCCTAGCGCCAACACCATCGTGATCCATCGCGCCGATCGCTTCGGGCTGGCCCAGTTGCACCAGTTGCGCGGCCGCGTCGGACGTTCGCACCACCAGGCCTATGCCTATCTGCTGACGCCGGGCGAAGACGCCATCACGAACAATGCCAAGAAGCGCCTGGAAGCGATTCAGGCCATGGAGGAACTGGGTTCCGGCTTCTACCTGGCAATGCATGACCTGGAGATCCGGGGTACGGGCGAAGTGTTGGGCGATTCGCAATCGGGCAACATCCAGGAAGTGGGCTTCTCGATGTACAACGAGATGCTGAACGAAGCCGTCCGCGCGCTGCGGGCGGGAGAAGAGCCCGATCTGGACGCGCCCTTCAACCTGGCTTGCGAGGTCAATCTGCACGCACCCGCGCTGCTGCCTTCGGACTACTGCGCCGACGTGCACGCACGCCTGGGCATATACAAGCGCCTGGCCCATGCCGCTGACGAAGACGACCTGATCCACATCCAGGAAGAGCTGATCGACCGCTTCGGCAAACTGCCCGAAGCGGCGCAGACGCTGCTGACCACGCACCGCCTGCGCCTGGCCGCGCAACCGCTGGGCATCGTGAAGATCGATGCCAGCGAAACACAGGCCCTGTTGCAGTTCGGACCCAAGACCTCGGTTGATCCGGCCCGGATCATCGAACTTGTGCAACGCCAGCGCAACATCAAACTGGCAGGACAGGATAAATTGCGGGTTGAGATCAAGGCTGCTCAGATCGCTGCCCGCGCCGATGCCGTGCGCGCCGTCCTGCGCGCCTTGAAGTGAACCACGCCCCTCTTTCCGATCCCTTATGACTACCCATCACCTTGTCGTTCAATCTCCTGGCTTGAGCATCGAACACGCAGAACAACTGGCCGCCCTGGCCCAAGCGCAGGGCGTGGCTCGCATCAGCAACACGGCCGCGCGCCTGCTGGATGTGCAGCACGACGCCCTGACCCGCGCTGAAGTCGTGGCCTGGGCTGAACGCAAAGGCGTGGATGTGGCCTTCCTGCCCGCCGGCCTGAAGCTGTCGCAGTGCAAGGTGTTGGCGATGGATATGGATTCGACGCTGATCAACATCGAATGCATCGATGAAATCGCGGGCGTGGTTGGCGTGAAGGACAAGGTGTCCGAGATCACCGAAGCCGCCATGCGCGGTGAGATCAAGGACTTCGCGGAAAGCCTGCGCCGTCGGGTCGCGCTGCTCAAAGGCGTGCCGGCCGAAGCGCTGGAACAGGTCTATGTGGAAAAGCTGCGGCTGAACCCGGGCGCCGAGCGGCTGATCAGCACGGCCCAGGCGGCCGGCATCAAGGTCTTGCTGGTGTCCGGCGGCTTCACCTTCTTCACGGATCGCCTGCGCGAACGCCTGAAGCTGGACAGCGCGCACGCCAACACGCTGGAAATCGACAACGGGCTGCTGACTGGCCAGGTGGTGGGCGACATCCTGGACGCCTCCGCCAAGGCGGTCTACCTGCGCGAATTCGCGCGTGCGCATGGCGCCACGAAAGAACAGATCATTGCCATGGGCGACGGCGCCAACGACCTGATGATGTTGGGCGCCGCGGGCTTCCCCGTCGCCTATCACGCCAAGCCGCTGGTGCGCGAACAGACCCGTTTTGCCTTGAACGTGACAGGGCTGGACGGCGTGCTGAACTGGTTCGAAAGCTAACCCGCCCTCAGCACTGCCGCATCATGAAAAAAGCCACCTCGCGGTGGCTTTTTCCATTCTGGCATCCGATCAGTACCGGACCCTGAGCGACAACAATGCCGCGCGGCCCGTGCCCAGCGCCGCATAGTGCGCCGCGTAGGCCTTGGTGTAGTACGTTTCGTCGAACAGGTTCAGCACGTTCAATTGCGCCGAGAAGTGTTCGTTGAATTCGTAGGCAGCCATGGCATCGAAACGCCAGTAGGAAGGCACCCAGCGCGCCTTGGGCGTGCCGTCGGCGTTGCTTGAGGCGTCCGAATTGCCGTACTGCTTATCCACGTAGTAAGCGCCGCCGCCGACCGTCAGCTTGGGCATGACCTTGTAGGTCGTCCACAGGCTGAAGGCATTGCGAGGGGTGTTGGGCAGGTCCTGGCCGACGGCGCCGCTGTTGTAGGCGCCCTTGGTCACTTCGCTGTCCATGAAGGTGTAGCCACCGAACACGTTCCACTTGGGCGTGATGTTGCCCGAGAAGCCCAGTTCGATACCGCGCACCTTCGCTTCGCCCACTTGCGCCACTTCCGTGGCGGACACGGCAACGCTCGTATTCTTGCGAGTATCGTGGAATGCCGCCGCCGACAGCGTCAGGCGGTCATCGAAGACCTGCCATTTCGTGCCCACTTCCACGGTGCGGCTCTTTTCCGGCTCAAGCGATGAACTCGTGACCGACGCCGCATCGCTGATCGCGCCAGCGGCAACGGCCGACGGCGTGGACGACGTGCCGTAGGTCGCGTAGATCGTGCCATTGGGCACCGGCTTGTAGGCCATGCCCAGCTGATAGTTGAAGAGGCTGTCCTGGCGGCTGGTGCTGTAGAACGCGGGTGTGCCCGCCGGATCGCTGCGGCCCTTCGCGATGTTGCTGCCGCTGGTGCGGTAGTTGTCCCACCGCGCACCCAGGCTGGCTTGCCATTGCTCGTTGAACTTGATGGTGTCGAAACCGTAGACCGCCGTCGTATCCGTGTTGTAGCGCGCAGGATTGTCGTTGCGGGTGAGGTGGCCGGTGTAGTCGGTGCCCGGGTCCGGGTTCCACAAAGAGGCGCACAACGCCGGGTTGGACAAGTCCGTCGCACTGACCTTGCACGCCATGGGGCCGTTGGCGATGGTCTGGGTGTAGCTGTCCTTGTTCTGCTTGATGTTGCTGTACTCAAAGCCCAGGTCGAACGTGTGCTTCAAGCTGCCGGTGTCGAACTCGCCGGTCAGGTCCGTTTGGTTGGCGAAGCTCTTCGTGACGTAGTAGCCCGACTTCAACGCACGGTAAACCAGGCCGTTGGGCACGTTGCCCTTGCTGTCGTCCGGGTTGGTGGCCGCGAAATCGGTCGTGCCGCGTCCGTAGCGGGTCACGTTGCGCAATTGCAGCTTGTCGGAAAAATCATGCTGAAAATCGACCGTGGCAACGTCATCGCGTGTGCTCATGAAGTCCCGGCCTTTCAGGCCGTAGAACGTCTTGCGGCTCACGCCCATCGTCTCCGTCACCGGCTGGCCCGTCTTCGGGTCATACGGAATGGCGTAGTCCGGCATGCTGTCGTCTTGGTAGTGGTAGTAGCTCAGCGTGATGCGCGTCGGCGTGCCCACGCCCAGCATCAACGAAGGCGCCACGCCCCAGCGCTCGAAGTTCACGGCATCGTCGCGGCCGGGCACGTCGCCCTTGTTGCCCATCACGTTCAGGCGGAATGCCGCCTTGTCGGCCAGGCGCCAATTGCCGTCGATGGTGGCGCGGTAGTTGTTGTCGGTGCCGATCTGGGCGGTGGCTTCCGTGAAGTCCGTCGCCTTTGGCGCCTTGCTGACCATGTTGATGCTGCCACCCGCGCCGCCACGGCCGGAATACACCGAGTCGGGCCCCTTGATCACTTCCACCTGTTCCAGATTGAAGGTGTCGCGCACTTGGGTGCTGGAGTCGCGGATACCGTCCAGGAACAGGCTTCCCGCTGCGTTCTGGCCCCGGATGATCGGCAAATCGCCACCCGGGCGGCCGCCTTCGCCTGCCCCGAACGTGATCCCGGGCGAATTGCGCAGCACGTCTTGCAGCGTCGATGCGGCCTGATCCTGGATCACCTGCTTGGGCACTACCTGCACCGTGCGCGGCGTGTCCAGCAAAGGTGCGGTCATCTTGGGCGACGGCACCGTAGTGGTCTGGTAGGAAGACCCCTCGCCTTCCACCCGTACCGGGGCAAGCTGCGTCACGCCCGAATCCGCGGACTGCGCGGCGGCGTAGGGGCTGATGAACAGGGCGGGCGCGGCAATCGCGGCGGCCAACGAGGTAGCGAGCGTATTCAGCGAATACGAGTCTTGGGGCTTCAAACCAGCTTCTCCAGAATATAAATAGCAACGATTCTTGTTTTTTTACCGGTTGCGATTTTGATCCTAGCTACTGAATGAAACCTGAATGAAAGCATTCCGCTCATCTAAAAGATGAAAAAACAACACTAATGACTACCAGATCGTTATAAATGCCACTAAATAGCGGAATTTAAGGTGACGCATCAATCGTGTGGAACACCATGAATTTCGATCCCCGCCAACCCGTCTGGAAAGGTCACAGCGCGATTCCATCGCGCATGCAGCACATTTCACGAGCACCAAAGAAAAACGCCCCTGAGGGGGCGTTCATGGCATTTGCGGGCCTTCAGGTGCGCAGCCGAGGATGCCGCTTGAACAGATAGCGGTACACGAAGCCCGGATAAGCCAGCACCAGGTACAGGCTGAGGGTGATCGCGTAGAACTCCCAGGTCTGGGCGAAGCGGTTGCCCAGCGTGGATTCAAACGTGAATCCCAGCGCGCCGACGATGGCATAGAACACCAGCACTTCAAGCAGACGCAACCAGAACGGCTTGACCGCTGTCGCCCCGCCCTGCTTCCAGGGCAAGATCGCGAACACCCGTTCCGTCAGGAACGGGAGGTTCGCGCTGACAAGCGCCAGTGCGATCAACAGCCAAACCGCCAGCGTCTGGTTCATGGCTTACAGGCTCAGCGACGAACGGATCGCCTGGACACACAGTGCCATCAGGCCGCCCGGAAGCAGGCCCAGCACCAGCATCATGGCGCCGTTGACCGACAGCAGGCCGCGCTGGCCGCACGTGGCGACGATCGGGGCAGCGTCGGCCGCCGGTTCGTCGAAGTACACCACCTTGACGACACGCAGGTAGTAGAACGCGCCGATCAGCGAGAACAGCACCGCGATCACGGCCAGCGTCACGTGGCCAGCGCTGATCAGCGCTTGCAGCACGGCCAGCTTGGCGTAGAAGCCCACCAGCGGCGGAATGCCGGCCAGCGAGAACATCAGCAGCAGCACGATGGCGGCATGCCACGGGCTACGACGGTTCAGGCCCTTCAGGTCGTCGATGTGCTCGCACTCGAAACCCTGACGCGACAACAGCAGCACGATGCCAAAGCTGGCCAGCGTGGTCAGCACGTAGGTCAGCATGTAGAACAGCGACGCGCCGTAGGCGGCCGACGACAGTTCCGGCTTGCCGGCAACCGAACCCGACATCAGGCCCAGCAGCACGAAGCCCATGTGCGAGATCGTCGAGTACGCCAGCATGCGCTTGAAGTTGGTCTGCGCGATGGCGGTCAGGTTACCGATGGCCAGCGACAGCACGGCCAGGATCATCAGCATCGGCTGCCAGTCGGCGGCCAAGCCGTGCAGGCCGTCCACCAGCAGACGCAGCGTGATGGCAAAAGCCGCCAGCTTGGGCGCTCCGCCCAGGATCAGCGTGACCGCGGTCGGCGAACCCTGGTAGACGTCCGGCACCCACATGTGGAACGGCACGGCGCCCAACTTGAATGCCAGGCCCGACACCAGGAACACGATGCCGAACACCAGCGCCATCTTCTCGGCCTTGCCAGCCGCGATGACCTTGGAGACTTCAGCCAGGTCCAGGTGACCGGTGGCGCCGTAGACCATCGACATGCCGTACAGCAGGAAGCCCGAGGCCAATGCGCCAAGCACGAAGTACTTCATGGCGGCTTCGGTGGCCACGACGTCATCACGACGCAGGGCGATCAGCGCGTAAAGCGCCAGCGACATCAGTTCCAGGCCCAGGTAGATGGAGATCAGGTTCCCGGAGGAAATCATGACCATCTGACCCAGCAACGCAAACAGCGTCAGGACGTAGAGTTCGCCGCCCTTGAGCATGTCACGGACCTGCGCATACACACGGCCATAAACCAAGGTCGCGGCCACGGCGATGTAGGACGCGATTTTCAGCAGGTGCGACAGTTCGTCGGTGACGTACAGGCCGTGGAAGGTCTTGCCCGCCACGCCGTTCTTCCATTGCACGGCCGACACAACGGTCAGCACGCCCAATGCCAGCAGCGTCAGCAGGAACGTCGGCTTGCGCTCGGGGTGATTGCTGACCGCGTCGACGAGCAGGATAGCCAGGCCGAAAACCAGCAGAAGGATTTCCGGTGTCGCCAGGGCGAAATCGATTTGGGATTGCATCATTGTCTTGTCTTACAGTTTCGAGACGGCAACGTGTTGCAGCAGGGCCTCGACCGACACGTGCATCACGTCGGTAAAGGGCTTGGGATAGATCCCCATGTACAACACGGCGATCGCCATCACGCCAAGAATCACAAATTCGCGGCGGTTGATATCGGTCAGCGCACGTACATGGTCATTGGCGATGTCGCCCAGGACCACGCGCTTGACCATCCACAGCGAATACGAAGCACCCAGGATCAGGGCGGTAGCCGCCAACAGGCCGATCCAGAAGTTGTGCTCGACCGCGCCCATGATCACCATGAACTCGCCGACGAAACCGCTGGTGGCCGGCAGGCCGCTGTTGGCCATCGAGAACAGGATGAAGAACGTGGCAAAACGCGGCATCACGTTGACCACGCCGCCGTAGTCGGAGATGCGGCGCGAGTGCATGCGGTCATAGAGCACGCCAATACACATGAACATGGCGCCCGACACGAAACCGTGCGAGATCATCTGCACGATGGCGCCTTCGACGCCGGCCGTGTTGAAGATGAAGAAGCCCAGCGTCACGAAGCCCATGTGGGCCACCGACGAATAAGCCACCAGTTTCTTCATGTCTTCCTGGATGATCGCCACCAGACCGATGTAGATCACCGCAATCAGGGACAGCGTGATCATCAGGCCAGCCAGGCTGTGCGAGGCATCCGGCGTGATCGGCAGCGAGAAGCGCAGGAAGCCGTAGGCGCCCAGCTTCAGCATGATCGCGGCCAGCACGATGGAGCCGCCCGTGGGCGCTTCAACGTGGACATCCGGCAACCACGTGTGGACGGGCCACATCGGCACCTTCACCGCGAATGCCGCCAGCAGCGCCACGAAGATCAGGATCTGCTCGGTCTGGCCCAGCTTGACCTGGTGCCAGGTCAGGATGTCGAACGAACCACCCGAGGCGTGCCACAGGTAGATGAACGCGATCAAGGTCAACAGCGAACCCATCAGCGTGTACAGGAAGAACTTGAATGCCGCGTAGATGCGATTATCGCCGCCCCACGCACCGATGATGATGTACATCGGGATCAGCGTGGCTTCGAAGAACACATAGAACAGCATGCCGTCCAGCGCCGCGAACACGCCCACCATCAGACCGGACAGGATCAGGAAGGCGGCCATGTACTGCGCCACGCGGCTGGTGATCACTTCCCAGCCGGCCAACACCACGATGATGGTGATGAAGGCGGTCAGCAGGACGAACCACAGCGAAATGCCGTCAATGCCCAGGTGGTAGTTGACGTTGAAGGCTTCGATCCACGACGCCTTTTCCACGAACTGCATGGCAGCCGTGGTGTTGTCGAAACTGGTGTAGAGCGGGATCGTGACGAGGAAACCGGCGACAGCGCCAGCCAGCGACAGGCCGCGCGTCAGACCGGGACGGTCGTCACGGCCCACCGCCAGCACCAGCAGGCCGAATACGATCGGGACAAAGATCGCAAGCGTGAGCCAGGGGAAAGTGTTGGATGCCATCTCGCTTGCCATCATTGGGGAATCAGCACAAAGAAAGTCACCAGCGCCATGATGCCGATGATCATCGCGAAAGCGTAGTGATAGATGAAGCCGGATTGCAGGTGGCGGCTGACCGCTGCCACCCAGCCCACCACGCGGGCGCTACCGTTGACCAGGATGCCGTCGATGATGCCGCGGTCGCCGGTCTGCCACAGGCCACGGCCCAGTGCACGCAGGCCGCGAGCGATGATCTGCTCGTTGACCCAATCCACGTAGTACTTGTTTTCAAGCACCTTGTTCACGCCAGACAGGCTGGACTTGATCGCGGCGGGAACCTTCGGGTTGATCAGGTAGCAGTACCAGGCAATGACGCCGCCTGCCACGACCAGCCAGAACGGCAGGGTCTGGAAGGCATGCAGGCCATAGGCGACCCAGCCGTGCCACTCTTCGTTCAATTCGTGCATCGCCGGATGCTGCGGCAGCACCGTGATGACGCCGTTGAAGAACTTGCCGAACAGCATCGGATCCACGGCCCAGGCGCCAACCAGCACCGACGGAATCGCCAGCAGGATCAGCGGCAGCGTGACCACCCAGGGCGACTCATGCGGCTTGCCGCCATGATGGCCGTGGCCGTGATCGTCGTGACCGTGGTCGTCATGACCATGACCGTGACCGTGGTCGCTGGTGTCGAAGCGTTCCTTGCCGTGGAAGACCAGGAAGTACACGCGGAACGAGTACAGCGACGTCACGAACACACCAATCAGCACGGCGTAGTACGCGAAGCTTGCGCCCCAGACGTTGGCGTGGCCGGCGGCTTCAATGATGTTTTCCTTCGAGTAGAAACCCGAGAAGAACGGCGTGCCGACGAGAGCCAGCGTGCCCAGCAGGAAGGTGATCCAGGTGATGGGCATGTACTTGCGCAGGCCACCCATGTTGCGGATGTCCTGATCGTGGTGCATGCCGATGATGACCGAGCCCGCGCCCAGGAACAGCAGCGCCTTGAAGAAAGCGTGGGTCATCAGGTGGAAAATCGCCACCGAGTAGGCCGACGAACCCAGCGCGACCGTCATGTAGCCCAGCTGCGACAGCGTGGAATACGCGACCACGCGCTTGATGTCGGTCTGGATGATGCCCAGGATGCCCAGGAACAATGCACCGATGGCGCCGATCACGATGATGAACGACAGCGCGACGTCCGACAGTTCAAACAGGGGCGAGAAGCGCGCAACCATGAAGATGCCGGCCGTCACCATGGTGGCGGCGTGGATCAGCGCGGAGATCGGGGTCGGGCCTTCCATCGAGTCGGGCAGCCAGGCGTGCAGCGGAACCTGGGCCGACTTGCCCATGGCGCCGATGAACAGGCAGATACACGCCACCGTCAGCAGCATCCAGTCCGAACCCGGCAGGGTCATCGCGGCCAGCTTGTCGGCTTGGGCGAACACTTCGCCGTAGTGCATCGTGCCGGCGTACGCGAACAACAGGCCGATGCCCAGCACGAAGCCGAAGTCACCCACGCGGTTGATCAGGAACGCCTTCATGTTCGCGAAGATGGCGGTCGGACGGGTGTACCAGAAACCGATCAGCAGGTAGGACACCAGACCCACAGCTTCCCAGCCGAAGAACAGCTGCACCATGTTGTTCGACATCACCAGCATGAGCATGGAGAACGTGAACAGCGAGATGTACGAGAAGAAGCGCTGGTAGCCGGGATCATCCGCCATGTAGCCGATGGTGTAGATGTGCACCATCAGCGACACGGAGGTCACCACGACCATCATCATGGCCGACAGCGGATCGATCAGGAAGCCGATTTCCAGCTTGGTCTGACCGATCAGGCTCCAGGTGTAGACGGCGCCGTCAAAGCGCAGGCCGTTGAGCACGTCGCCCAACACCACCACCGAACCAATGGCGGAAATCAAGACGCCCAGGATGGTGATGACGTGCGACGCACGGCGGCCGATGGGGCGGCCAAGGAACCCGGTGCCAAAAAGGCCCGCGAGAATTGCTCCGGCCAGCGGTGCCAGCGCGATGAGCAAGTAGAGATTGGGTGAGCTAGACATTTTCTTCCAATACCCCGTCAGCCCTTCAGGCGATCGAGTTGGTCAACGTTGATCGTGTTCAGGTTGCGGAACAGCAGCACCAGGATGGCCAGGCCGATCGCCGCTTCAGCGGCGGCCACGGTCAGGATGAAGAACACGAACACCTGACCGGCGGTATCGCCGAACCAGCTGGAGAACGCCACGAAGTTCATGTTGACGGCCAGGAGCACAAGCTCGATGGACATCAAGAGAATGATCAGGTTGCGGCGGTTCAGGAAGATGCCGAAGATCCCGATGGCGAACAGGATCGCCCCGAGAATCAGATAGTGGGCCAGCGTCAGCGTCATTCTTTTTCTCCTTGGGGCGCGGCGGGGGCAGCGGACGCACCGTCACGCTTGGCCTGGGCGCGCTCGCTCTGGGCGGGCATGCTCACCATGCGGAAGCGGTCCTTGGCACGCACGCGGACGGCGGCCACCGGGTCGTTGTACTTCACGTCGCGGCGGCGACGCAGGGTCAGCGCAATCGCGGCGACCATGCCCACCAGCAGCAGAGCGGCACCCACTTCAATCGCGTAGACGTACTGGGTGTACATGACTTCGCCCAGCGCGCGGGCGTTGTTGTAGTCACCGGCAACCGGCGCTTGCGGACCCGCGCCGTACCAGGTGGAACCCAGCACGAAGGACATTTCCAGCACCAGCACCAGACCGATCACCAGGCCCAAAGGCAGGTAGGTCTTCATGCCTTGGCGCATGGTGTCCATGCGGATATCCAGCATCATCACGACGAAGAGGAAGAGCACCATCACGGCGCCCACGTACACCAGCACCAGCAGCAGCGCCAGGAATTCAGCGCCCAACAGCATCCACAGCATCGCGGCGTTGGAGAACGCCAGGATCAGATGCAGCACAGCAGTGACCGGACTGCGCGCGGTGATCACGCGGAACGCCGCGATCACCAGCACGGTGGCCAGTATGTAGAAAAGGACAGTGGTAAAAGTCATGGATCAGACCCTGGGCTTCAACGGTAAGGAGCGTCGTCGGCCCGGCGGCGGGCGATGTCGGCTTCGTAGCGGTCGCCCACGGCGAGCAGCATGTCTTTGGTGAAATACAGGTCGCCGCGCTTTTCACCGTGGTATTCGTGGATATGGGTTTCCACGATCGAGTCCACGGGGCAGCTTTCCTCACAGAAGCCGCAGAAAATGCACTTGGTCAGATCGATGTCGTAGCGCGTGGTGCGGCGCGAGCCGTCATCACGCTGTTCCGATTCGATGGTGATCGCCAAGGCCGGACACACGGCTTCGCACAGCTTGCACGCGATGCAACGCTCTTCCCCGTTGGGGTAGCGGCGCAATGCGTGCAGGCCGCGGAATCGCGCCGACGTGGGCGTCTTTTCCTGCGGATAACGCAAGGTGACCTTGCGCTTGAAAAAATACTTGCCCGTCAGGCGCATGCCCTTGAGCAATTCGGTCAGCATCAGACTGCCGAAGAAATCCTTGATCGCTTCCATATCCTGCCTCTGCCTGGCGGCTTAGCGCCAAATGTTCCAGGGCGTCTGCATCCAGATCGCCACCACGACCAGCCAAACGCCGGTCAGCGGGATGAAGATTTTCCAACCCAAACGCATGATCTGGTCATAGCGGTAGCGCGGGAACGAGGCCCGGAACCACACAAACAACGAGACCACGAAGAACGTCTTGAGACCCAGCCAGATCCAACCCGGAATCCAGGTCAGCGGCGCGATGTCGATCGGGGATGCCCAGCCGCCCAGGAACATGATCGATGCCATGCAGGACAGCAGAATCATGTTGGCGTATTCACCCAGGAAGAACAGGGCGAAGGCCATACCCGAGTACTCGACCATGTGGCCGGCCACGATTTCCGATTCGCCTTCCACCACGTCGAACGGGTGACGGTTGGTTTCGGCAACGATCGCCACCACGTAGATCACGAACAGCGGCAACAGCGGCAGCCAGTTCCAGGACATGAACGTCAGGCCCTTGTCGGCAAACCAGCCGCGGTTCTGAACGTTGACGATCTCGGACATGTTCAGGCTGCCAGACACCAGCAGCACCGTCACCAGCACGAAGCCGATGGCCAGTTCATACGACAGCATCTGCGCCGAGGCGCGCAAGGCGCCCAGGAAGGCGTACTTGGAGTTCGACGCCCAGCCCGCCACGATCACGCCATACACGCCGATCGACGTGATGGCCATGATGTACAGCAGGCCGGCGTTGACGTTGGCCAACACGACATCAGGACCGAAGGGCACCACGGCCCAGGCCGCCAGCGCGGGCATCAGCGTGACCACGGGGGCCACGATGAACAGCACCTTGTTGGCTTCGCTGGGGACGATGACTTCCTTCGTCAGCAGCTTGAACACGTCGGCGAAAGGTTGCAGCAACCCCTTGAAGCCGACGCGGTTCGGGCCCACGCGAACGTGCATGGCGCCGATCATCTTGCGTTCCCAGTACGTCAGGTACGCGACGCACAGAATGATCGGCACGGCGATGACCACAATCTTGATGAGGGTCCAGAGGACCATCCAGACCGTCGGGCCCAGCAATGCCTGCCCGTGGCTCTCAAGAACATTAAGCCATTCCATCAGGCACGCTCCACGCTGAGTTGACCGAATGCGCCACCCAGGGCTGCGGTGTTTTCAAAGGCTGCGGAAATGCGCACGGCACGATCGGCCACGGCATCATCCTGCACGGTTTCAAGCTCGACAGCGCCTTGCGCACCCGCGACGCGCACCTTGACGCCGGCCGTCAGGCCCAGGCTCGTGAGCGTACGGCCGTTCATGGCGGCAGCGGGCTTCTTCGAGGCGGGCGACGCTTGCAGCGGCTCGGAACGGCGGACCATGGCATCGGTGCGGTAGATCGGCACGTCAGCCACGCGCTCCAGGCCCGTCACGGCTTGGCCCAGGCCCAACGGGGCCTTGATGTCGTTGGACAGGCGGCCTTCGATGCCGCCAGCCAGCGCGGCGTCGCGCACGGATTCGGAGGTTTCGTCGTCAAAGCCGGCCAGGTGCAGGACGTTGCCCAGCACACGCAGGACCTTCCAGCCCGGGCGCGTCTGACCCAACGGCGAGACCGTGCCCTTGAAGCTCTGGGCCAGGCCTTGCGCGTTGACGTAGGTGCCCGAGGTTTCGGTGAACGGCGACACCGGCAGCATGACATCGGCCCATTCGGCAGCGGCCGAACGGTACGGCGTCAGGGCGACCGCGAATTGCGCGCCACGCAGCGCGGCGATGGCTTGCTGGCCGTTGTCGGCATCCAGCAGCGGCTCGGCGTGCAGCACGACGTACGCCTTCAGCGGTTCCGCCAGCATCGCGGCGGCGGTCTTGCCGCCCTTGCCCGGAACAGCACCGGCCAGGTAACCGCCGACGGTGTTGCCGCCAGAGGTCAGGAAGCCGAACTTGCCACCGGCCAGGTCCGCCACGGCGCGGCCGTTCGCGGCCAGCGTCGATGCCTGGGCGCTGGCGACGGCCAGGTTGCCCATCAGCACGGCGGTGTTGGCGCCGGAAGCCAGGCTGGCGGCGATGATCTTGGCGTTTTCGCCCGGCGTGACCGAGGCGAATTCGGCCGGCACGGCCTGTTCGCGGGCTTGCGCCAGGGCGACGGCCACTTCGGCCAGCGCACGCGGCAGCTCGGACGGCGCCACGGTGATGCGGGCGGCGATGGGCATCAGAGGATCGTCAGCAGCGCTGTCGACCATCAGGATCTGCGTGCCGCGCTTGGCGGCCTGGCGCAGACGCTGCGCCATCAGCGGATGATCCTTGCGCAGGAACGAGCCGACGACCAGGACACGGTCCAGGTTGTCGAGTTCGGCGATGGGCATGCCCAACCACGGCGCGCCCGTCAATGCGGCGTCGAAAGCCGGATCGGTCTGGCGCAGGCGGAAGTCGATGTTCTCGGAACCCAGCGCGCGGACCAGGCGGCCCAGCAGCGCATATTCTTCGGTCGTGGCGTATTCCGACGCCAGGGCGCCGATCTGGCCGGCACCGAAGCTGTCGCGAACGCGGGACAGGCCTTGGGCCACGGCTTGCAGCGCGTCGGCCCAGGAGGCTTCCTGCCACTTGCCGTCGGTGCCCTTGATCATCGGGGCGGACAGGCGGTCTTCGCTGTTCAGGCCTTCATACGAGAAGCGGTCGCGGTCGCTGATCCAGCATTCGTTGACGGCTTCGTCTTCAAACGGGACCACGCGCATCACGCGGTCGCCCTTGACCTGGACAACCAGATTGGCGCCCAGGCTGTCGTGCGGGCTGACCGAACGGCGGCGTGCCAATTCCCAGGTACGGGCGCTGTAACGGAAGGGCTTGGAGGTCAGCGCGCCCACCGGACAGATGTCGATCATGTTGCCCGACAGTTCGGACTCGATCGAGCGGCCGACGAACGTCGTGATCTCGGAGTGTTCGCCACGGCCCAGCATGCCGAGTTCCATGACGCCGGCGATTTCCTGGCCGAAGCGCACGCAACGGGTGCAGTGGATGCAGCGGCTCATTTCCTCGGCGGAAACCAGCGGACCCAGATCCTTGTGGAATACGACGCGCTTTTCCTCTTGGTAACGCGAGGAAGAGCCACCGTAACCCACGGCCAGATCCTGCAACTGGCATTCACCGCCCTGATCGCAGATCGGGCAGTCAAGCGGGTGATTGATGAGCAAGAATTCCATCACCGATTTCTGAGCGGCGCGAGCCTTCTCAGAGCAGGTGTGGACGACCATGCCGTTGGTCACGGGCGTGGCGCAGGCGGGCAGCGCCTTGGGCGCTTTTTCCACTTCAACCAGGCACATCCGGCAGTTGGCCGCGATGGACAGTTTCTTGTGGTAGCAGAAATGCGGCACGTAAAGCCCGACTTTCTGAGCGGCATGCATGACCATGCTGCCTTCGGGCACTTCGACCTGATTGCCGTCGACGGTTAGTTCAACCATTGCTGTTCCTGAGACCTACAGATATTGCGGGACCACACAAGACTTATGCTCGATGTGGTGCGCGAATTCGTCGCGAAAATGCTTGAGGAAGCCACGGACGGGCATGGCGGCGGCGTCACCCAGGGCGCAGATGGTGCGGCCCATGATGTTGCCCGCCACGTTGTCCAGCAAGTCCAGATCTTCCGGACGGCCGTGACCGTTTTCGATGCGATGCACCATGCGATAGAGCCAGCCCGTGCCTTCACGGCACGGCGTGCACTGACCGCAGCTTTCCTCGAAATAGAAGTACGACAAGCGCAGCAGCGACTTCACCATGCAGCGCGTTTCGTCCATGACGATCACCGCGCCAGAACCCAGCATCGAGCCGGCCTTGGCGATGGAGTCATAGTCCATCGTGCATTCCATGATGATGTCGGCAGGCAGCACCGGCGCGCTGGATCCACCGGGGATCACGGCCTTGAGCTTCTTGCCGCCACGCATGCCGCCTGCCAGTTCAAGCAGGGTCGAGAACGGGGTGCCCAGCGGAATCTCGTAGTTGCCGGGACGTTCGACGTCGCCGGTGATCGAGAACAGCTTGGTACCGCCGTTGTTCGGCTTGCCCACTTCCAGGTAAGCCTGGCCGCTGTTGCGGATGATCCACGGCACCGCCGCGAACGTTTCGGTGTTGTTGATCGTGGTGGGCTTGCCGTACAGGCCGAAGCTGGCGGGGAACGGCGGCTTGAAGCGCGGTTGGCCCTTCTTGCCTTCCAGCGATTCCAGCAGCGCGGTTTCTTCGCCGCAGATGTAGGCGCCGTAACCGTGGAACGCATGCAGCTGGAAGCTGTAGTCCGAACCCAGGATCTTGTCGCCCAGGAAGCCGGCGGCGCGCGCCTCTTCCAGCGCTTCTTCAAAGCGCTCGTAGACTTCGAAGATTTCGCCGTGGATGTAGTTGTAGCCGACGCTGATGCCCATGGCGTAGGCTGCGATTGCCATGCCTTCAATCACGATGTGCGGATTGAAGCGCAGGATGTCGCGGTCCTTGAACGTGCCCGGCTCACCTTCGTCCGAGTTGCAGACGAGGTATTTCTGGCCCGGGAAGGCGCGCGGCATGAAGCTCCACTTCAGGCCGGTCGGAAAACCTGCGCCGCCACGGCCGCGCAGACCCGACGCCTTGACTTCGGCGATCACGTCCTCGGGCTTCAGGCCGGTGGTCAGGATCTTCTTCAGCGCTTCGTAGCCGCCGCGCTTGACGTAGTCGGCCAGGCGCCAGTTTTCGCCGTCGACATCCGCCATGATCTGCGGCGTGATGTGCCGGCCGTGCAGGCACATCGAATTGGAAGCGTCATTCAGCGGGTTGGGATCCAGCCCTTGCGCGAACTGCTTGTACAGGTCGGGCGCGTTCATGCCGACTCTCCTTGCACCTTGAGGGCCGCGACCAGCGCGTCCAGCTTCTCGTCGGTCATGCGCACGCACATATGCTTGTTGTTCACGATCAGCACGGGGGAATCGCCGCAAGCGCCCATGCATTCGCCTTCAACCAGCGTGAACTGGCCGTCGGCAGTGGTTTGACGATAGTCGACACCCAGCTTGCGCTTGAGGTATTCGCCGGCACGGTCGCCATCGCGCAAGGCACAGGGCAGGTTCGTGCAAACGGCGATCTTGTTCTTGCCGACGGGCTTGACGTCGAACATGTTGTAGAACGTGGCGACTTCCTGCACCGCAATGGGCGGGACGCCAATGTAATTGGCCACATCTTCAATGGTTTCGGTAGCCAACCAGCCCTTCTCTTCTTGCGCGATGGCAAGCGAGGCCATGATGGCGGACTGCCGCTGGTCGGCCGGGAACTTCGCGAGTTCTCGGTCGATTTTCTGGTAGGCCTGTTCGGAAAGCAGCATAGTTTGAATCCGGGTTATGCGGGCGTGCTCGTGACTGTCTGGGCGGATCAGCGATCGATCTCGCCAAAAACGATGTCCTGCGTACCAATGATGGTGACGGCGTCGGCGATCATGTGACCACGCGACATCTCGTCCAGCGCTTGCAGGTGGACAAAACCGGGGGCCCGAATCTTCAGGCGGTAAGGCTTGTTGGCGCCATCCGACACCAGATAGATGCCGAATTCGCCCTTGGGATGCTCCACCGAGGCAAACGCCTCGCCCGGGGGCACGTGGAAACCTTCGGTGAAAAGCTTGAAATGGTGAATCAGCTCTTCCATGTTGGTCTTCATGGCGGTGCGCGAAGGCGGGGCGATCTTGTGATTCTCGATCATGACCGGACCCGGATTGTTGCGCAGCCATTCCACGCACTGGCGGATGATGCGATTACTTTCACGCATTTCAGCGATGCGGACCAGATAACGGTCGTAGCAGTCGCCGTTGACACCCACGGGGATGTCGAAATCAAGCAGATCGTAGACTTCGTAAGGCTGCGTCTTGCGCAAGTCCCAGGCCACGCCCGAGCCACGCAGCATCGGGCCGGTGAAGCCCAGCGCCTTGGCGCGGTCGGGATCGACCACGCCGATGCCCACCAGACGCTGCTTCCAGATGCGGTTGTCGGTGAGCAGCGTTTCGTACTCGTCGACGCAGGCCGGGAAGCGGTTGGTGAAGTCTTCGATGAAGTCCAGCAGCGAGCCCGAACGCGCGTCGTTCATGATGCGCATTTCTTTGTCGCCGCGATACTTGCTGGTGTCGCCGTACTGCGGCATCGTGTCCGGCAGGTCGCGGTAGACGCCGCCCGGACGGTAGTAGGCCGCGTGCATGCGCGCGCCCGAGACCGCTTCATAGCAGTCCATCAGGTCTTCGCGTTCACGGAAGGCATACAGGAACACCGCCATGGCGCCCACGTCCAGTGCGTGCGAACCCAGCGACATCAGGTGGTTCAAGAGACGGGTGATCTCGTCGAACATCACGCGGATGTACTGGGCGCGCAGCGGCGCTTCAACGCCCAGCAGCTTTTCGATCGCCATGACGTAGGCGTGCTCGTTGCACATCATGGACACGTAGTCCAGGCGGTCCATGTAGGGCAGCGCCTGGATGTAGGTCTTGTGTTCGGCCAACTTTTCAGTGGCGCGATGCAGCAGGCCGATGTGCGGGTCGGCGCGCTGGATGACTTCGCCGTCCAGTTCCAGCACCAGGCGCAACACACCGTGCGCGGCCGGATGCTGAGGACCGAAGTTGAGCGTGTAGTTCTTGATTTCTGCCATGATTTAACGCCCCAAGCCGTAGGAGTCTTCGCGGACCACGCGCGGGGTGATCTCGCGCGGATCGATCGTGACCGGCTGGTAAATGACGCGCCGTTGTTCCGGGTCGTAACGCATTTCGACGGTGCCGGACAACGGGAAGTCCTTGCGGAACGGGTGGCCGATGAAACCGTAGTCGGTGAGGATGCGGCGCAAGTCCGGGTGGCCTTCGAAGACGATGCCGTACAGATCGAAGGCCTCGCGCTCGAACCAGCCCACCGTCGGCCAGCATTCCATCAGCGAGGCGATGAGCGGGAATTCGTCGTCAGTGGCCCAGGTGCGGACACGCAGGCGCCAGTTGTTTTCGATCGACAGCAGATGGATCACCACGGCAAAACGCGAGCGGTGGATCTTGGCGCTGGTTTCCTCGGGCAGCTGGCGCGTGCCGTTGCCCCAGGTCAGGTAGTCGACGCCACAGAGGTCGATACAGGTTTCAAAGCGCAGGCCGGCTTCGGCGCGCAGCTTGTTGCAGACGGAGAACCACTGCTGCGCGGGCACTTCGAGCGTCAGCTCGCCCAACGCCTCGGTCAGCGCGATATCCGCGCCGAGGGTGGTCTGCAAATTGTTTTTCAGGGTTTCGAGCCTGGTCATCATCTTGTACGCTTAGGTGAACCGATACGCTGGTTTCGCAAGGCCCGCGGCAACAACTGCCGCCAGGCGGGGCGAAGGCTCAGCGCGCAATCGTGTTGGTCAGACGGATCTTGTTCTGCATTTGCAGCAAGCCGTAGACCAGCGCCTCGGCCGTGGGCGGGCAGCCCGGCACGTAGACGTCTACCGGTACGATCCGATCGCAGCCACGAACCACCGAGTACGAATAGTGGTAGTAGCCGCCGCCATTGGCACAGGAGCCCATGGAAACCACCCAGCGCGGCTCGGGCATCTGGTCATAGACCTTGCGCAGCGCCGGCGCCATCTTGTTGCACAGCGTGCCAGCGACGATCATCAGATCGGACTGACGCGGACTGGGCCGGAAGATGATCCCGAACTGGTCCAGGTCATAACGGGCCGCGCCCGCGTGCATCATCTCAACCGCGCAACAGGCCAGACCGAAGGTCATGGGCCACATGGAGCCGGTCTTCGCCCAATTAAGGAACTTATCGGCGCTGGTTGTGATGAACCCTTGCTTGAGAATGCCGTCTATAGCCATATTCGTCTCTGATAGCGTGCTGTGAAAAAAACCCAAGGGGGTTTATTCCCAGTCCAGCGCGCCCTTTTTCCATTCGTAGATGAAGCCGACGGTCAACACGGCTAGGAAAACCATGACCGTCCAGAAACCGACGAGCCCGACTGTGCCTTGGGCGATGGCCCACGGGAACAGGAACGCGATTTCCAGGTCGAAAAGAATGAACAGAATCGCCACCAGGTAGTAGCGCACGTCAAACTTCATGCGGGCGTCTTCAAACGCTTCAAAGCCGCACTCATAGGGCGACAGCTTCTCAGCGTAGGGACGCCGTGGGCCAAGGAGGGAGCCGGCCGTTAGAAGCGCGAACCCGATGAGGGTGGCCACTACGATAAACAGCAGGACGGGAAAATACTGTTGCAGGTTCATTCAGGCGTCCGTCAAATGCGCAAACCTTAGGATTGTAGCATTCGCGTGGTTACTTCTGGCTGAACTCTGTAGCTTGAACAGAGGGTGAAAGACTGCATTCCTTAAATGGAACAATCGCAGTTTTCGAAGGCAGATCCGCAAGGATACAGGACTCGCCTGACAAGCACCTGCCGCACCAGGAAAATCACACGCTGGATAAAAAAAAAGCCACCCCGGAAGGTGGCTTTATACGAACGGGCCGAAGCCCGTTCGTTCGCTTTCGCTCTGAATCCAGACAGGGCTTGCGCCCTGCGTTGGATTAGAAGCGGTGGCGGATACCGACGCCGACGGCGGTCGACTTCAGGTCGTCGATGAAGGCGTAGTTCTTGGCATACGAACCGTAGGCGTACAGGTTCGTGCGCTTCGACAGGTCGTAGGTGTAGCCCAGCGAGTACACCTGGGTGCTTTCGTCGCCGCCAGTCAACTTGTTGTTGCTGGGGTCAACCATTTGCCACGAACCGAACAGGCTGCTTGCGCCGCCGATCGGGGCGGACAGGCCGACCATGTACGAGTTGGCCTTGAAGCCATCAGCAAAGGCGTTGGCGCCGAAGTTGATGCTGCCCAGGTTGGTGTCGACGCCTTGACCAGCGAACCAGCCGTCGGTCGTGCGAGCGTAGGCCAAAGCCAGCTTCACGACTTCAAAGTCGTACGAACCGCCGATGGCGTACTGACGCGGGGTAGCGTCGGTCGAAGCCGTCGACAGCTTGTTCGAAGCGTTCAGTTGGTCGTACGTCAGAGCGACGTTCAGGGGGCCGTTGACGTAGCGCAGACCGGTCGTGATGGCGCGGGTGTTGTCGGCGGTCTTGAAGCCGGTTTGAGCGGTGTTGGTGTCGTTCACGTTGAACGAGTAGCCGACGCCGAACTGGAAGCCGCTGAACGACGGGGTCTGATACATGACCATGTTGTCGTAGCGGTTGGTGTTCGCGGCGCTCAGAGCCACGCCGATGTTAGCTTGACCGAAGCCAGCGCCAAACGGATCGATCGAGCCGAAGTACTTCGACGCGATGTTGGTTTGACGACCGAAGTCCAGTTGGCCCCAGCTGTCGCTGGCCAGACCGACGGTGGCTTGACGACCGAACAGGCGGCCGCCTTGAGCGGAGTTGCCGTTACCGGAGTTGAAACCCGATTCCAGTTGGAAAACAGCGCGCAGGCCGTCACCCAGGTCTTCCGAGCCACGCAGACCCCAGCGCGAACCGTTCTGGACGCCGTTGATCATGCCGAAACGGCTGCCGTTCACGGCATCGTTCGCAGCACCGCTGATCTTGTTGTAGCCGAGGCCCGTGTCGATGATGCCGTACAGGGTGACAGACGTTTCTGCCTGGGCGACACCGGCAAAACCGGCGAGCAGGGCGGCAGCGAGCAGAGTCTTTTTCATTTAAGAAATCTCCGTTGATTTGAGTGACAAGAGCAGCAATCCAGCAAACCAGCCTGCCGCCCCCCTAACTCCGCGAAGGGAAGTTGACGCTATTGCATCAAAAATCGGGGGGACTGGCTATGGTCGGCGTCAGAAAAGTGCAGGTTTGCGACACCCTTGTTGGGATATTGCAACATTGCCCGAGCATGGCGCCAAAGCTGCTAGGGCTAACCCTAGGCAAAACAGGCAAGCCCGTATTCATGCGACTTTCAGCCCTGCCCCTAATTATTTCATGCACTTTGGGGTCCTGCTTTCAAACGCCTTTCCGGCCGAATTCAATCCGCTTTTGGTTTTATAGCCTGTTGCCGCAGCGAGTGGGCCGCGGGTCACGGCCGGGTATGGCGGGCAAGTTGAATAACATTGTTATTAATAAAAATCATCGATATGATCTATCGCACCTCATCGCCTTTTGCGCCCCCATGCCCTCCTCCACTGCCCGCACCGACCGCAATGAACGCCTGAGCGCGCTACGCCGCCAGATGATTCTGGACGCCGCCCAGCGCGTGTTTGAACGGGATGGACTGGAAAAGACCACGATTCGCGCGATTGCCAAGGAGGCCGGCTGCACCACCGGCGCCATCTATCCATGGTTCGCCGGCAAAGAGACCATCTATGGCGCACTGCTGGATGAATCGCTGCAACGGTTGCATGCGCACCTGGCCGACGCGGCAGGTACCGGCAACGCGGCCGCGGCCGCACGCGGGGCCATTCGCGTTTTCTTCGGGTACTACGCCGAACGGCGAACCGATTTTTCGCTGGGCATGTATCTCTTCCAGGGACTGGGGCCGCGCGGCCTGGGGCGTGAAATGGACGAGAAGCTCAATGCCCGCCTGCGGCAATGCGTGGATCTGCTGGGTGAGGCCCTTGCGCGCACCAAAGGCTGGGACGCCGCGACCGTGGCGATTGAACAGATGAATCTCTTCACTTACCTGATGGGTCTGCTGCTGCTGCTGCACACCCACCGACTGAAGTCCCTGGGCCAGCACGCCGACGCGCTGCTGGACAACTACTGCCTCGCCCTGGAGCAACGATGACCTCAACCGTTCTGGCCGCTGACGCCGACGCCCCGCTGATCAGCCTGGCCGACTTCCATATCCTGCTGGCCGACCAGCATCCGTTTTCGCTGCTGCTGGGGATCGACATCCTGCACATCGGCCATGGCACGGCGCGCGCCGTGCTGCCGGCCAGGGACGCCCATCAGCGCCTGGGCGGCATTGTCGCGGGCCCGATGCTGATGGGGCTGGCGGACCTGGCCATGTATGCCGCCGTGGTGGGGGCAACCGGCCAGACGCATGCCGTCACGGCCAGCCTGACCATCAATTTCCTGCGTAAAAGCCCCGCTGGCGCGATTTACGCCGACGCCCGCCTGCTGAAAGTGGGCCGCCTGTCCGCGGGCGAAGTGATCCTGACCGGCGAGGGCTCGGACGAACCGCTGGCCCATATCGTGAGCACGTGGTCCGTGCCCAAGCCATGAGCCAGCGCATCAGCATCGTGGGGTTGGGGGCCACCGGCACCATGGCCGCCCGGCGCTTGCTTGACGCCGAACCGGACTTGGCGCTGACCGTCTATGACATCGATCCCGAGCGTTGCGAGGACTTCAGGGGGTCCGCCACGCTGGCCACATCGGCCAACGAGGCCCTGGCGGAATCGGACACCATCGTGTTGGCCTTGCCGTGCGAACGCGAGATCGACCGCACGCTGGAACGTTTCAGCGATGGCGAAGTGACGGCAGCCATCGCCGGCAAGCTGATCCTGGACCTGGCGCCTCCCCCGGGCGAACGGGCACGCCGCCTGCAACTGGCGATTGCCAGCGCGGGTGGTCGCTATAGCAGCGTTCCTGCGCTGAGGGCCGAAGACGGCAACAGCGCAGGCACGCACTTACTGCGGATCTTGCTCTGCCCGGCCTGACGTGCAATAGCGGTCGGCCACCGCGGCGCAAACCAACAGCCAGGCCAGGCTGACGGCAAAACCTGCCGCGACATCGCTGGCGAAATGCACCTGTAGCAGGATGCGGCTGAGCCCGATTGCCATGACCAACGCCGCAGCGAGCGCGATAGCGGGCCATCGCCAGGCAGGTGGCGCCAACCGCCACACCAGATAGCAGGCCGTGCCATACACGGCCATCGCGGCCGAAGCATGACCGCTGGGAAAACTCCACCCCGCTACCGCCGCGTAACCATGATCGTGTTCCGGCCGCACGCGCTCAAAAGTGTGCTTGAGCAGCCAGTTGAGTGCCCCGCCCAGGCCGGTGGTCATGGCGCAGAACGCCGCAAGCCGCCACCATCCCGTCCAGAGTAGATAGAGCGTCATCAGTACGCTCAGCACGGTCAGGAAGTTGCGGTCGCCCAGATAGGTGAACCAGGACAGCGCCCAGAGCAACGATGAATCCATCGTCATGCTGAGGGCATCCGCCAGCGCGCCGTCAAAGGCGACGATGCCGCCATGCCGCCGCACGGCTGCCGCCAGCCCCAGGAACAGCAACAACAAGATCGCCACCCCTGACGCGAAGATCGCCTTGCGTGCCCGTCGCGAGCAATCGGCGTAAGCGCGCACGGCAAAAAATGCCGCCGCCCCCGTCAGCAGAGGCAATGCGATGAATATTTCCAAGGCATAGGTCGATACCCACGCCGCCCCGATATCGATCATGGAAGCGTCACCAACGTGTTGTCGACCGGCGCAAACGTGTGGGTACCCTCTGCGTAATCCCATCGTTCGACGTGGCAGGCTGGCTGGCCCCCCGCGCCCTCGTGCGTGATGACATTCACCGAATTGGGCACGCTGCCCCGGACCCGGTGGGAACACGTGGTACCCGCCTGGACGATCCAACCCGCCGACTGCCCTGCCGCGGTCAACGGCAACACATAGGGAAGATGGATATGGCCGCCCAGGATCAGATCGACCCCCGCCTGAGCCCACGCCGCCAACGCGCGCTCGCGTCCGATCAGCAGATTGGACAGATCGGACTCCACCTTGGCGCGCACCGGATGATGCGCCACCACGATCCGCAACTGCCCCGGACGAGCCTGGCGCAAGCGCTGCGCCACACGGGCGATTTGCGTGTCGGAGATTTCACCGTCCTTGCGACGGCGGGGCCGCGTGGTGTTCACACCAATGGCCAACAGGCCTGCCGTCTCGAACACCGGCTCCAGCACCGCGCCCAGTGCGCGCTTGTAATTGCCATAAGGATTCAGCGCGCGCGCGAACACATTGAACAGCGGGATGTCATGGTTGCCCGGCACCGCCAATACCGGCAACGACAGGCGCTCGATGAATTTGCGGGCGGCGGCGAACTGTCCGCGCCGTGCGCGTTGCGTGATGTCGCCACTGAGTACGACCAGGTCCGGATTCAGCGAGCGGGCCAGGTCCAGCGCGGCCTCGACCACGGGTTTGCGCTCGGTGCCGAAATGCGTGTCGGAGAATTGCAGAATGCGGGTCATGAACGGTCCAGGTATTGCGAGTCCGCCGGGACCACCAGCGGCAGTCTTTCGTCGGCCACCTTGAATTCCAGGGGCGTGTTCATCCAGGAGATTTCGCCATCCATCGCCACCTTGACGCGGCTGCGCCCCCGGATATGTACCGTCAGCCGGTCAAACGCGAAGTTGATCACGTGCTCGGCGTCGCCCAAGCGGCTGAACAGGCCGCGCAGCAGCAGGCCATACAGCGCCAGCGTACCGACCGGACGCGCCGCCATGGCCACCAGGCGATTGCGGTCCAGCTCCTGGGACTCGATGCCGATGTGCTCCAGTTGCAGCTTGTTGTTGCCGACCACCAGCGTGGGCGAACGCAGATCGCGGGCCTTTCCTTCATATTCCAGTTGCAGCCTGAGTTGGCGCGGCGCGCGCAGCAACGTGACGATGCCCGACCATAACGCCACGAGGCGGCTGCGGCCGAAGCGTTGCTTATAGGCTTCACGGTCTTCCAGCAGCGTGGGGTACAGGCCCAGGCTGGCGTTCACCAGGAACAGCCGGCCATTGAGCTGCCCGACCTGCACGGGGCGCAAGTGGCCTTGCAGGAAGCCGCGCAAGGCGACCTCGGTGTCCTGCGAGATACCGTAGCTGCGTCCGAAGTAATTGAATGTGCCCTGGGGCAGGATGCCGAAGGGCACGCCCTTGCCCAGCACCGTGCTGGCCACGGCATTGAGCGTGCCGTCCCCCCCGGCAGCGATCACGGCGCCCTGCTCGTCCCGCGCCCGTTTGACGGCTGCCTGCGATATGTCGATCAGCCGCGACGGATCGTCGACCGGCATCAGCGTGTAGCGCCGGCCTGCCTCGTCGAGAATACGGCGGATGGTGTCCTGCAGGACCTGCGCGTCGCCGCGCCCCGATCCGGTGTTGAGGACGATGAAAAGCGGCTCTTGTCCCGTCAGGGAGGGCGCACCGGCTGCCGGGTGCTGCTGGGATGACGTCATGGGAGAAAGATAGCCCATGCCGGTAAATGGCCGCAAGGCGGCCTGCTGCGCTTGGCCAGAAAAGCCAAGCGCAGCAGGCCGTATCCCGAAGGATGATCAGCGGCCGATGGCGTAGGCCTGCATCAGCCGTGGCGTGGCCGCCGCATGCAGCAGCCCGTCTTCATCGCGTGAGGCCGCGGTCAGGCGGCCAACGGACCATTCCGGCACTTCTTCGATCTGATGACCGCGCTGGCGCAGGCCGTCGATGACGTCGGCTCCGAAGCTGGCTTCCACCGCCAAATGGCCGGGCTTGCGGTCGCGCGGATAAAAGGAGGTGGGGAAATGCATGGTGTGCGACATGGGCAGGTCGATGGCTTCCTGCAAGTTCAGCCCATGGTGCACATGGCGCAGGAAGAACAACAGTTGCCACTGTTCCTGCTGATCGCCGCCCGGCGTGCCGAACGCCATGTAGGGCTTGCCATCGCGCAGCGCCAGCGAAGGCGTCAACGTGGTGCGCGGACGCTTGCCCGGGGCCAGCGTGCCGGGCAGCCCCTCTTCCAGCCAGAACATCTGGGCGCGGGTGTTCAAGCCGAAACCCAGTTCCGGGATGACCGGTGAAGACTGGAACCAGCCCCCCGACGGCGTGGCCGAAATCATGTTGCCCCAACGGTCGATGACGTCCACGTGGGTGGTGTCGCCACGCTTGGCCGATGCGCGCATGTCAGCCAGCGTCGGCTCGTTGGTGGCACTGCCGGGCGCCGACACCTTGGACAGGCGCTCAAGCGTGTCCATGACGCGCGCCACCTGCGCCTCGAAACCGGGCACTTGACCGGGCAACAGATCGTGCGAGGCGTTCTCGCCGATCAGGGCGCGGCGTTCCGCGTTGTACTCGTCGGACAGCAGATGGGCCAACGGTACGTCGATAAAGGTCGGATCGCCGTAATAGGCCTCGCGGTCGGCGAACGCGAGCTTCATGGCTTCGGTGACGCGGTGGATGAACTCCACGCTGTTCGGGCCCACGCCCGCCAGGTCCATGCCCTTGAGCAACGCCAGCGTCTGAAGGAAGACGGGGCCCTGGCTCCAGGCGCCCGCCTTGGCCACGGTGTAGCCGTGATAGTCATAGGTCAGCGGCTTGTCGTAGCTGGCCGACCAGCCCGCCAAATCGTCCGCCGTGATGACGCCACGGTGGGTCGTGCCGCTTTCGTCCATGACGTCGGTGTTGCGGGCGAACTTGTCGATTTCTTCCGCAATAAAGCCACGGTAGAAGGCGTCACGGGCCGCCTCGATCTGGCGATCGCGATCGGCGCCCACGCTCTCGGCGGCTTTCAGGACGCGGGTCCAGGTGCGGGCCAAGGCCGGATTGCGGAAGAGCTTGCGCGCTTCCGGCACCTTGCCGCCCGGCACGTAGACCTGCGCGGTCGTCGGCCAGTGCGTTTCAAAGAAATCCTTCAGGCCCGCAATCGTATTGGAGATACGCGGCATCAGCGCGTGGCCGTGCTCGGCGTAGTAGATGGCCGGTTCCAGCACATCACGCACGCGCATCGTGCCATGATCGCGCAGCAGCAACATCCAGGCATCGAACGCGCCCGGGATCACGGTCGCCAGCAGGCCGTTGCCGGGGATCAGCTTCAGCCCTTCTGCGCGGTAACGCTCAAGCGTGGCGGCGGCAGGCGTGGTGCCTTGGCCGCACAGCACCTCAACCTTGCCGGTGCGCGCCGAATAGAACACGGCAGGCACTTCGCCCGCCGGGCCGACCAGATGTGGTTCAACCACTTGCAGCACGAATGCCGACGCCGCGCAGGCGTCGAAAGCGTTGCCGCCGCGTTCCAGCAGCGACATGCCGGTCGCGCTGGCCAGCCAGTGGGTCGACGTTACAACGCCGAACGTGCCAAGAATTTCCGGACGAGTCGTGAACATGTTGGAATCCTGAAAGACAATCCAAAGGAGGTGGGCTTACCGCACGCCCTTCAGGCGGATCAGGCCGTCCGGGTAAGGCACGAAGCCTTCCAGCTTCTTCTGCACGCCGAAGGTCCACGGCAGATAGAACAGGTAGACGATGGGGCGCTGGTCTTGCATGGCCGTCAATACCTGGTCGTACATGGCGCGGCGCTTGGCGGTATCCGCTTCGGCGCGGGCGTCGTTCAGCAGCTTGTCGACACCGGCGTCGCAGAACTTGCCGTCATTCAGGTTGCCTTTGCAGCTGAGGTATTGGTGAATGTTGCCACTCGGATCCACGCGGCCTGACCAGCCGCTCTGGCCCACTTCAAAATCGCCACGCGCCAGCGACGATTGCAGGGACGCGAATTCCACCGGACGCAGCGTAATGTCGAAACCCGCTTCAGCGCCCATGGCCTGCACCAGTTCAAACACCTGCTGCATGGTCGTGTTGTTGCCGAAGGTGATCTCGAACTTCACGCGGTCGAAACCGGCTTCCTTCAAGAGCGCCTGCGCCTTCTTCGGGTCACGGCCTTTGTGCTCAAAGGCCGTGTTGTAGGCAAAGCTTGCGGGCGGGAACGGCTGGTAGGCAGGTTGGAACATGCCTTCGCCGATCACCTGGTTCAGAACATCGCGGTCGATGGCCAGGTCCAGCGCCTGACGCACGCGCTTGTCTTTGGCCAGCGGGTTGTTGGCACGCGCGCCGTTGGCCAGGTTGACCGAGATCGACTGGAACCCCAGGCCCGTCACCGGCGCCAGACGCAGGTTGCTGTCGTCCTTGACGGCCTTGGCATCGCTGGGCGCCACACGCTCGATGATGTCCAGATCACCTGCGCGCAGATTATTCAGACGCACGGTGTTGTCGGGGATCGGCGTAAAAACCAGGCGGTCGAAGTGATAGTTGCTGGCGTCCCAGTATTTGGGAAATTTTTCGAGCACGATGCGGTCGTTCTGCACGCGCTCCTTGAATTGGTACGGACCCGAGCACACCGGCTTGCTGCCTGGGTCTTTGTCAAAGCTGGCAGGCGACATCATCATGCCGGCACGGTCGGACAGCTGCGACAACAGCGAGGCGTCCGGCTCCGACAGATTCAGCACGACGGTATTGGCATCCGGTGCGTCAACGCTGGCAACGGTGGCCAGTTCGCTCTTGCGGTTGCTGTCGGGCAGCGTGCGGGCGCGGTCCAGGTTGGCCTTGACGGCGGCGGCGTTGACCGGCGTGCCGTCATGGAACACGGCGTCCGTGCGCAGCTTGAACGTCAGCGATTTGTTGTCGGGGCCAACCGTCCAGGATTGCGCCAGCTGGGGCACGATCTTCAGGTCTGGCGTGATATCGACCAGTTTGTCGCACAGCGAGGCGAAAACGATGCGGCCCACGAAGGTGCGGGCGCGTGCCGGGTCCAGCACGTCCGGATCATCCTGCAAACCGATCCGCAGGGTGGACTGGGCTTGAGCCAGTCCGCCGATCAGCATTCCCGCCATGGCCATGGCGAAGCAAAGTTTACGCATGAATGTTCTCCCTTGATTCATCTTGTTGGATTCTGCGCCAGGCGCGCGGCGATTGTATAGAGCGCCGGCTGTCGAGCAGCTAAATGACATGCGCGGCGGCCGCCTCGCGGACGCGGCCCCGGGGCCGGCAGCGCTGGCCCCGTTCAGGGCAACCGGCAAGGCGCCGAAAAATCCACCGCGGCGACGACTGCGTCACGCAGGCGGGCAACCAGCGCGCGCGAGTCGTCGCGCCGGTATTGGAAAGCGTAGGGCAAGGCGGCCAACGCCGGCTCGCCATGCAAGACACGCAGGCTGCCTTCGACTTCAAGCGCTTCGGCCCAGTGGCTAGGCAGCAGCCCCACGCCGGTGCCTTCGATCAGCAGGCCGGCGATGGCGCCCCAGTTATTGCAGCAAAGACGTTCGCCGGTGGCGTCCCGGCCAGCCAACCAGTCATCAATGATGCGGGTCGTGCCAGCGCCCGCAGGCAAGGTCACCAGCGGCAAGCGCGCCAGCAACGCCGTCGTCATGCGCGTTTCCCCCTCCAGCACGGCCGGAGACGCTGCCCAGGCGAAGCGCGCTTCACCGATGGGCGTCGACGCGATGTTCACCCGCGACGAACGTCCCGCAATCACCGCGAAATCCAGTTCACCTTCCGCCACGCGCTGCTCCAGCACCTGGCCGATATCCACATAGGGTTCCAGCACCAGGTCGGGATAGGCGGCGCGCACGCCGCCGATCAATCGCGGCAGCCAGGTCAGCGCGGTCAGTTCGCCCACGCCAAAACGGCAGCGGCCACGCAGACCCGGGGTTTCAGTCATGGACGCGCGCACCTGGTCCGCCGCCGCCAGCAATTCGCGCGCCTGCGGCACCAGCCGCTGTCCGGCGTCGGTCAGCGCGGCCTTGTGGCCGCTGCGGTCGAACAGCGCCTGACCCAAGGTGTCCTCAAGCTCGGTGATGCGCTTGGACAGCGACGACACCGACAGGTGCAGGCGTTCAGCGGCCACGGCGAAGCTGGCGCAGGTGGCTGCCCAATAAAAGGCTTCGAGTTGCTTGAGGGTCATGGGCGGATTGTAGGGGGAGGCGCCGGGGGCATCTAGGCCAGACGAGGCATCAGCAAGTGCGGCGACAGGCGCAGCGTGTCGATGCCGGCGCGCAGCATGCGTTCGACGCTCGGCCAGATATCGCCCTTCAGGCGATCCGACCAGCAAATGCTGTCGAACACGCCGTCCACCAGAGAATGCAGGTAGATATTGGACAGCCGCACATCCAGCGCGGGTGGCAGGTCTTCGCGTTCGACCGCCACGCGCAGCAATTTTTCGGACGTGCGCTGCGCGTAACGTTCCCAAAGATCGCGGCGGCGCAGCAGCGGCGCATTTTCGTCGCTGCGCTCGCACTTCAGGTACAGGATTTCCAGCACGCGCTGCATCGAGCCCTCTTCCGAGTAGACCCGGATGAACTGGCGCATGGAGACATAGAGCGATTCCAGCGCCTCGCCGTCGGTCGACACCTGGGTCAACGAGGCGGCTTCGCCCAGCGCCCGGTCGCACATGGCGATGCAGACGTCGATCTTGTTCTTGTAATGGCCGTAGACGGCGCCCCGGGATACGCCCGCGTGGTCGGCGATGTCGCTCATGGTGGTGCTGGCCACCCCTTTGGACAGGAACACGTGCTCCGCCGCGTCCAGGATGCGGTCGCGGGTGCGTTGGGACTCTTCTTTCGTCTTGCGGGCCATGCAGGAAATCTCCATGAAAAGGGTTGAAGGAACACACGCCAAAACATGCCAAAAAAACGGCGGCTCACCGTTACGGGAGCCGCCATTTCCATACTGTTAAGAAGTATGCAGACAGCAGCATACTTTCCAACAAGATAATCAATCAAGCATGATGGATTAAATGATAGACTCGCCTCCCACCGGGAAAACCCGCGCATTCCCGGCCAGGCACCCCCGCTGCCCTTCCCACGGGCACAACACAACAACAATCAAAAATGATGCAAAGAGTCTCTTATAAAAAGCTCGCGTTTTTGTCCGTAGTGGTTCTTATTACTGGTTGCTCGAAGCCCACGCCGGAAGAGGAGGCCAAGGCCCCCGCCGAGATCGGCGTCATCGTCGCCCAGGCCACGCCCACCGCCGTCACCACCGACCTGCCGGGCCGGCTGGAGCCTTATCGCGAAGCCGAAGTGCGCGCCCGCGTCGCCGGCATCATCACCGAACGCCTCTATGAAGAAGGCCAGGACGTCGTTCGTGGCGCGGCGCTGTTCCAAATCGACCCGGCCCCCTTGCAGGCCGCCTATGACTCCGAGGCCGCCAACCTGGCGCGTGCCCAGGCCAGCTTGTCAGCCGCGGCCGACAAGCTGCGCCGCTACGCCGATCTGGTCAGCGACCGTGCCATCAGCGAACGCGACCACGCGGAAAGCGTGGCGGACGAACGGCAGGCGCGCGCGCAAGTCGCGCTGGCCCGCGCCAATTTGCAGAGCGCAAAACTGCGCCTGGGATACGCGCGCGTGACGTCGCCCATCGACGGCCGCGCACGGCGCGCATTGGTCACGGAAGGCGCGTTGGTAGGCGAAGGCCAGGCCACGCCGTTGACGGTGGTGCAGCAAATCGACCCCCTCTACGTGAACTTTGCCCAGCCGGCCGCCGAGGTGATGCAGTTGCAGAAGCAAATCCGCGCAGGCGCGCTGCAAGGCGTGGCGCCGGATCAGGTGCGGGTGCGCCTGCTGCTGCCCGATGGGTCCGAATACGGGCGAAGCGGCACGCTATCGTTCTCGGACCTGGCAGTGGACCCCGGCACGGACAACGTGACCATGCGGGCGCTGTTCGACAATCCGGGTCGGGAATTGCTGCCCGGGATGTACGTGCGCGTGCGGCTGGAACAGGCGATCAATCGCGACGCCTATCTGGTGCCACGCGACGCGCTCTTGCGCACGGCTGACGGCGCGCACCTGCTGGCGGCCGACGAGACCGGCGAACTGCGCAAGATTCCCGTTGCCGCCCACCGGCTGCAAGGCCCTAACTGGGTCATCACGCAGGGCCTTTCGGGTGGCGAACGCATCGTCGTGGAAAACGCCGCCCAGTTGGCTGCCGGGCAGAAGATCAAGCCGATTGAAAAACCCGCTCCGGGCGCGCAAGCCGCGGTCGAGGGCAAGAAGGGATAAACCATGGCGCGTTTCTTTATTGATCGCCCCGTCTTTGCATGGGTGATCTCGTTGTTGATCGTGCTGATCGGCGTTCTGTCGATCCGCGCGCTACCGGTCGCCCAATACCCGGACATCGCCCCGCCCGTGGTCAACATCGGCGCGAGCTACCCAGGCGCATCCGCCCAGGTGGTCGAAGAGGCTGTCACCGCCATCATCGAACGCGAGATGAACGGTGCGCCCGGCCTGATGTATACGTCGTCCACCAGCGATTCCACCGGCTGGGCCAGCATCAACCTGACCTTCAAGCAAGGCACCAATCCGGACATTGCCGCCGTCGAAGTGCAGAACCGTCTGAAGGCGGTCGAGCCGCGCCTGCCCGAGTCCGTGCGGCGCGATGGCGTGCGCGTGGAGAAGGCGGCCGACAACATCCAGCTGGTGGTGTCGTTGAAATCCGACGGACGCCTGGACGATATCCAGCTGGGCGAACTGGCCGCCTCCAACGTGTTGCAGGCGCTGCGCCGCGTGGAAGGCGTGGGCAAGGTGCAGTCCTTCGGCGCGGAGGCCGCGATGCGCATCTGGCCCGATCCCGCCAAGCTGACGGCGATGTCGCTGACCCCCGGCGACCTGGCCCGCGCCCTGCGCGACCACAATGCGCGCGTCACCATCGGCGAACTGGGCAACCAGGCCGTGCCCAAGGATGCGCCGCTGAACGCCAGCATCGTGGCGGGTGAATCCCTGCACACGCCCGAGCAGTTCGCCAACATCCCGCTGCGCACGCAGCCGGGCGGCGCTACCTTGCGCCTGAAGGACGTGGCGCGCGTGGAGCTGGGGGGCACCGACTATATGTACCTGTCCCGAGTGAACGGCATGACCGGCACCGGGCTGGGCATCAAGCTGGCGCCGGGATCGAACGCCGTGGACACCACGCGCCGCATCCGCGCCACCATGGACGAACTGGCGCAGTACTTCCCGCCCGGCGTCACCTACGATCTGCCCTACGAGACTTCCACCTTTGTCGAGATCTCGATCCAGAAGGTGCTGATGACCTTGCTGGAGGCCGTGGCCCTGGTGTTCTGCGTGATGTACCTGTTCATGCAGAACTTCCGCGCCACGCTGATCCCGACGCTGGTGGTGCCGGTGGCCTTGTTGGGCACCCTGGGCGTGATGCTGTGGCTGGGGTTTTCCATCAACGTGCTGACCATGTTCGGCATGGTGCTGGCCATCGGCATCCTGGTGGACGACACCATCGTGGTGGTCGAAAACGTGGAGCGCATCATGGCCGAGGAAGGCTTGTCGGCCCACGACGCCACCGTGCGCGCCATGCGCCAGATCAGCGGCGCCATCATGGGCATCACCGTAGTGCTGGTGTCGGTGTTCGTGCCGATGGCCTTCTTTGACGGCGCGGTCGGCAACATCTACCGCCAGTTCGCGGTGACACTCGCGGTGTCCATCGCATTTTCGGCATTCCTGGCGTTGTCACTGACGCCGGCGCTGTGCGCCAGCCTGCTGAAACCCGTGCCTGCCGGACACCACGAAAAGCGCGGATTCTTCGGCTGGTTCAACCGTGCCTTCGCACGGCTGACCGACCGCTACACGGCCCGCGTGGCGGGCGTGCTGGCCCGGCCCGTGCGTTATGGGCTGGCCTATGTGGCCGTCATTGCCGCCGTGGCGTTCCTGTTCATGCGCCTGCCCTCTTCCTTCCTGCCCGATGAAGACCAGGGCAGCTTCATGGCCATGGTCATCCTGCCCCAGGGCACGCCGCAAAGCGACACGATGGCGCTGGTGAAGGAGGTTGAACGCTACATGCTTGACCACGAACCCGTCGCATTCGTGTATTCGGTAAACGGCTTCAGCCTGTACGGCAGCGGCCCGAATTCGGCCATGTTCTTTGTGACGCTCAAGGACTGGAAAGAACGACGAGGTGCCGACCAGCATGTGGATGCGGTCGTCGAACGCATCAACGAGGCGTTTGCCGAGCGTAAGAATGCAACCGTGCTTGCACTGAATTCACCTCCGCTGCCGGACCTGGGTTCCACGTCGGGCTTCGACTTCCGCCTGCAAGACCGCGCGGGCCTGGGCTATCAAGCCCTGACCCAGGCACGCCAGCAATTGCTGGCTGCCGCGGCCGAGCACCCTGCGCTGACCGAAGTGGTCTTTGCCGGCCAGGAAGAGGCGCCGCAGCTGCAACTGAACATCGACCGCGACAAGGCGCAGGCCATGGGCGTGACGGTGGACGAAATCAATACCGCGTTGGCGGTGATGTATGGCTCGGACTATATCGGCGACTTCATGCACAACGGTCAAGTCCGGCGCGTGACCTTGCAGGCGGACGGCAAGAGCCGGGTCGACGTGGACGATGTGTCACGCCTGCATGTGCGCAACGTGCAGGGCCAGATGGTGCCTTTATCCGCGTTCACCACGTTGAAATGGACGATGGGCCCGCCGCAGCTCAGCCGGTACAACGGTTTCCCCACGTTCACGATCAACGGGTCAGCGGCCAAGGGACACAGCAGCGGCGAAGCCATGCGTGCCATGGAGGAACTGGCCGCCGACTTGCCGCGCGGCATCGGTTTCGACTGGTCGGGCCAATCGTACGAGGAACGGCTGTCCGGCAACCAGGCGGCCGCGCTGTTTGCCTTGTCGGTGCTGATCGTGTTCTTGGCGCTGGCCGCGCTGTATGAAAGCTGGTCCATTCCGCTGGCCGTGATTCTGGTGGTGCCGCTGGGCGTGATCGGCGCCGTGCTGGGCGTGACCTTGCGCGGCATGCCCAACGACATCTATTTCAAGGTGGGCCTGATCGCCACCATCGGCTTGTCGGCCAAGAACGCCATCCTGATCGTGGAAGTGGCCAAGGATCTGGTGCGCGACGGCCAGGGCATCGTGTCCGCCACGCTGGAGGCGGCACGCCTGCGCTTGCGCCCCATCGTGATGACCTCACTGGCCTTTGGCGTCGGCGTGCTGCCGTTGGCCTTGGCCACCGGCGCGGCTTCGGGCGCGCAGGCGGCGATCGGCACCGGCGTGTTGGGCGGCATCGTCACCGCGACCGTGCTGGCCATTTTCCTGGTGCCGCTGTTTTTCCTGATCGTGGGCCGCCTGTTTGGCGGGCGAGCCCGCCCCGCGCGTCAGACAGACCGCGACCCTGTGGAGACCACGCCATGAAAACCATGGCCATGACCCTATTGACGGCGGCGCTGGCGGGTTGCTCGCTGGCCCCCGTGCATGAACGCCCCGCCGCGCCAATTCCGGCAGCCTACGACACGGCCCCGCAAACGGGACAAGCCGACATCCCGGAGGATTGGCGCGCGTATTTCAATGACCCGGCGTTGCAAGCCTGGATCGATGCGGCATTGCAGAACAACCGCAATCTGCGCGTGGCGGCGTTGCGCATCCAGGAGGCGCGCGCGCTATACGGCGTGCAGCAGGCCGACCGCTTGCCGAGCATTGACGCCCGGGGCGAATTCAACCGGGGCCGCAGCGTGGAACCCGGGCAAGCGGCTCTGCCGGTGGCAAACCGCTACCGCGCCGCCGTTGGCATCACCGCATTTGAACTGGATTTCTTCGGCCGCGTGAAAAGCCTGAGTGACGCCGCGCTGGCACGCTACCTGGCCAGCGAAGAGGCGCACCGCGCGGCCACGCTGTCGCTGGTGGCGGAAACCGCCACGGCGGTGTTCAACCAGCGCTCGCTGGCCGAACAATTGCGCCTGACCGCCAGCACGCTGGCGTTGCGTGAAGCGACGCTGAAAGTCACGCAGCGCCGCTACGACGCGGGGCTGGAAACCGCCATCGGGCTGCGCACGGCGCAGATGCTGGTGGAATCGTCCCGCGCCACACAGGCGGAACTCAGCCGGGAATACCGCCAAGCCGTGCACGCCCTGGGCCTGCTGGCAGGCGATTTCTCATTGCCGGCCGGAACGGAAGCCGTGTTGCTGGAAAGCCAGAGCCTGATGCCGCTTGCGGCCGGATTGCCGTCGACGCTGTTGGCGCGTCGCCCAGACTTGCGCCAGGCCGAGAACACGTTGCGCGCCGCCAATGCCGACATCGGCGCCGCACGGGCGGCCTTCTTCCCATCGGTGCAATTGACGACGGACATCGGCACCACCGCCGGCAGTTTTTCGGATCTGTTTGGATCTGGCACGGGAAGCTGGGTGTTCGCGCCCACGCTGACGCTGCCCATCTTCAACGCTGGCCGCAACCGCGCCAACCTGTCGCTGGCCGAAACCCGCAAGGACATCGCGGTGGCCCAGTACGAAGGCAGCATCCAGCTGGCATTCCGCGAAGTGGCCGATGCGCTCTCCGCCCGCGACACCTTGCGCACGCAGATCGATGCGCAGCGCAAGGTCCGCGACGCCGACCGCGACCGCCAGCGGTTGGCCGAGCGGCGCTACGACCGCGGCGTGGCCAGCTATCTGGAAATGCTGGAAGCCCAACGCAGCCTGTTTGAATCCGAACAGGAATACATCCGGCTGCAACAACGCCGGCTGGTCAATGCGGTGGAGCTCTACAAGGCGCTGGGCGGATGGGAACAACCCGTGCAGGACCGATCGTAAACGGCGCACCTGGGCGCCCGCGCGGCGCTCATACGTTGCCTATGCCTTGCTTTTTCCCAGCGGGGTGACGCGGTAGGCGCAGCGGCGCGCGCCCACCAGGATGTGCTCTTCCCGTTCGACCTGCACGTCCGTGCCGAGCACGGCGCGGAACAGTTCCAGCTCGCTCCGGCAAAAGCCCATACAGGCTTTGGCCGCCGAGCAGATCGGACAGTGATTTTCAATGAAGAGGTACCCCGCGCCCTCCTTGCGCAACTCGGCCATGTAGCCTTCGGACGAGCGCATCTGCACCAGGCGTTCCAGTCGGCTGCCCAGATCCTTGGCGCCCAGCATGACCTGGTGATAGCTGTTCAGCATGGCGGTCTCGCGCACCTGGATCAGCTTTTCCACGCCCTCGTCGCCAAACACTTGACGCACCGCCCCGATCATCTGCACCGTCATTTCCGCGTGCGTATCAGGGAAGCGGCCATGGCCGGCTTCCGTCAGGAACCAGATCTGCGTGGGGCGCCCACGCCCGGCGCTATGGCTTTCGGAGTCAACCAGCCCGTCCGCGTGCAGCCGCGTCATCTGTTGGCGCACGGCCTCGGCGGTCACGTCCATGGCCTTCGCGATGACCGCGATGGACTGTGGCCCGCGCGTCTTCAAGGTCATGAGCACACGATCCGCCGGTTGATGCGGCGTCCAGGTGACGGGTTGGGACAGACTGTCAGACATGGCGATAACGATACTCCGGGGTTTTTTCTATGTTGCCACGAACCGCGGGGCCATGGTCAGCCAGCGGCAGGCGCGGCAGCTTTTGCGGCCGCTTCCGTCCCCGCCTCTGGCCCGGCTTCCCAGCCCCCGCCCAGCGCCTTGTACAGCGCAATCAGGCGGGTGTAGGACTCAGTTTCAGCCACGGCCACGGCGTCCTGAGCGCGCAAAAGAGTACGCTGCGCATCCAGCACCGTCAAATACGGGGCACTGCCTTCGCGGTAACGCAACTGCGCCAGATCCGCTGCACGACTGCTATGCGCGGCGGCCTGCGCCAGATTGCCCAGGCGCTGCTGCGTCTGGCCGAATTCCGCCAGCGCAGACTCCAGCTCTTCCACGGCCCGCAACACGGTCTGTTCGTAGCGCGCCACCTCGCCTTCGGAACGAGCCACGGCCCCGCGCTTTCTTGCCAGCGCCGTCGGCAGGTGGAACGCGGGCCAGTTCACACCCGACGCCACGCTGAACGCGCGGCTGGAAGACGAACCAAAGTCAGCCCCGCGCAACGCGACGAAACCCAGGAACCCGCCCAGATCAATGCGCGGATAGAGCTCAGCCGTGGCCACGCCCACGTCGGCATTGGCCGCGGCCATGTTGCGTTCGGCCGCCAGGATGTCGGGACGGCGCGACAGCAAGGCCCCCACATCGCCGATCGGCAGCCGGGCGGTCAGCGGGGCCAACGGCTTGCCGGCGTCCAATTCCCCCAGTTCCACGGGCCGCAGTCCGGCCAGCACCGCGATGCGGTATAGCGCCAGCCGCCTGGCCGTCACTTGCACGGGCACGCTGGCCTGCACGGTTTCCAGTTCGGCCCGCGCACTGGCAAGATCGCCTTCGTCGCCACGGCCCGCCGTGACCATCGCCTGGGTCACTCGCAGGCTATCGCGCTGGCTGTCCAGATTGGCCCGCGCCACGGCCAGCCGCTGTTCGGCGCCCCGCAGTTCAAAGTAATTGCGCGCGACTTCCGCCGCCACCACGATGCGGGCCTGGGCCAAATCCGCCGCCTGGGCTTCGCTGCGCGCCGCCGCCCCTTCGGCCGTCCGCCGCAGACGGCCAAACAGGTCCAGCTCCCAGGTGGCGTCAAACCCCGCCCGGTAGCTTTGGGCCAGGTTGCGCTGCCCCGCCGCGCCCGCATTGGCTTGCGACAGGCTGCGCTCATAGCGGCCGTCCAGCGTCACGGCGGGCAACTGGTCCAGTTCTTTCTCGTCCAGCACGGCACGGGACTCGGCCAGCCGTGCCTGGGCGATGCGGATGTCGTGATTGCGTGCCAGGGCCAGCTCGATCAGGCGATCCAGTTGCGGGTCCTGCAATTGCCGCCACCAGTCGCGTTGCAACTGGTCCGTGGAAAACAGCGCCTGCTCGGGGCTGACCAACGCCACCGGCGCCGCCAGCGGTTTCTGATAGTCAGGCCCCACCGCGCAACCGGCCGTGGCCAGAGCCGCCAACAGGACGGCAAGGCCGCGCCGCAAGCGTTTGGTATGAATGGAATGAATCATGACAGTTCCTTAGTGCTGGACGGCCGCGTGGGCGTCCTCGCTCTGCGCCGCGGCCAGTTCGCGGGCGCGCGGCGTATCGTTGGCCGCGCGGTGGTCTCGCGCGAACACGGTGTAGACGGTGGGCAGCACGAACAGCGTGAATAGCGTGCCCACCAGCAGGCCCACCACAATCACCAGGCCCAAGCTGTAGCGGCTATGCGCGCCGGCCCCGGAGGCAAACAGCAGTGGGATCAATCCCATCACCATCGCCGCCGTGGTCATCAGGATGGGACGCAGGCGGATGCGGGCGGCCTGCTCCATCGCGGCGCGACGATCCAGCCCGTGGCTGACCTGCATTTCGTTGGCGAACTCCACCATCAGGATGCCGTGCTTGCTGATCAAGCCGATCAGTGTCACCAGGCCAATCTGGGTATAGATATTGACGGTGGCCATGCCCAGCGCCAGCGGTATCAAGGCGCCGCAGATCGACATCGGCACGCTGACCAGAATGATGAAGGGATCGCGCAGGCTTTCGTACTGCGCGGCCAGCACCAGATAGATCACGATGATGGCGAAGATGAAGGTGATCATCAGCGCCGATCCTTCCTGGCTGAACTGGCGCGCATCCGACTGCCAGTCATAGCTGAAGCCGGCGGGCAATTGCTGCGCCTGCCCGGTCAGGAATTGCACCGCGTCGCCCATCGTGACGCCAGGCATCGGAATGGCCTGGAACGTGGCGGCATTCAACTGGTTGAACTGCGTGAGCGAGTTCGGTTCCACGCCCATGGACACCGACACCAGATTGGACAGCGGCACCTGCGCGCCGCTGGCGCTCTTGACGTGGAATTGCGCCAGCGATTCTGGCGAGATGCGCTGTTCGCGCAGGCTCTGCGGAATCACGTCATACGACCGCCCATCCATGCCAAAGCGGTTGACGTAGTTTTCACCCACCAGCACGGCCAGCGTGTCGCCGATGGCCTTCATGGTGACACCCAGGCTGTTGGCCTTGGCGCGGTCCACCTTCAACTGCACGACCGGGTTGTTGTAGTCCAGGTCGCTGTCCACGACCATGAACAATCCGCTTTCGCGCGCGGCCTTCTTCAGGCTTTCCATGGCCTCGTAGACCACCGGGTAATCGGCTGCGCTCATCAGCACCATCTGCACAGGCAGCCCGCCGGTGGAACCCGGCAGCGAGGGCAGCTGGAACGCGAAGATATTGCTGCCTTCAACCTGGTTGGCCAGGGATTGCATGTCGGCCTGGATTTCGTCGGCCGAGCGCTTGCGGTCTTCCCAGTTTACGAAGTCCACACCGCCGATGCTGTTGGACACGCCGTCCGATCCGTTGATCAGCCAGCGTCCTCTCTGCTCCGGCAGCGTTTTCATGACGTCGTCCCACTTCTTGCCGAATTTCTCCACGTAGTCGATGTTGGCCTGCTGCGGCGATTTGATCGCCGTCAGCACGGTGGACTGGTCCTCGACCGGCGCCAGCTCGCGCTGTGCGGCGTTGTACAGGAACGGCAGGCTGATCAGCACCCCCACCGCGATCAGCCCGGTCACCCAGCGGTGATGCAACGACACGTCCAGGACCCGGCCATAGGCGTCGCCCAATCGTCCGAAGAAGCGCTCGGCGCGCTGCGCCATCCAGCCTTCCGACACCCGGCTGTTCAGCAGGAAAGAACTCATCACCGGCGATAGCGTCAGCGCGATCACACCCGACACGACCACGGCGCCCGCCAGCGTGAAGGCGAACTCCTTGAAGAGCGACCCCGTCAGCCCGCCCATCAGGCCGATGGGCGCATAGACGGCCGCCAGCGTGATCGTCATGGCGATGACTGGCCCCGCGACTTCCCGCGCGCCGATCAGCGCGGCCCGCACGGGCGACTTGCCTTCTTCGATATGCCGGTGCACGTTTTCGACCACCACGATGGCGTCGTCCACCACCAGGCCGATGGCCAGCACCATGGCCAGCAGGGTCAGCAGGTTCACGCTGAATCCGAACAGCGCCATGATGGCCGCCCCGCCCAGCATGGAAAGCGGAATGGTGACGACCGGGATCAGCACGGCGCGCAACGACCCCAGGCAGAGGAAGATCACGACCACCACAATGGCGATGGCCTCGAGCAAGGTGTGCATCACGCCGTCGATGGATGCGCTGATGAAACGGGCCAGCTCGAACGGCACCTGCACGCTGGTGCCCGGCGGCAGGTTCTGCTTGATGTTCGGCAGCAGCTCGTTCAGACGCTTGACGATGACCAGAGGGTTGCCGACCGGCGTGGCGTTCAGGCCGAAATACACGGCCGGCTCGCCGTCCATCAAACCGCTGGAATCCGTGGATGCCGCGCCCAGTTCGACGGTCGCCACATCGCCCAGCCGAACGATGGCGTCGCCATCCTGCTTGATCACCATGTCGCGGAATTCCGCCACGTTCACAAGATCGGTGTTGACCTGGATGTTGGACACCACATACAGCCCCTTGGCCTGCCCTGGCGCGGCCTGCACGTTGTTGTCGCGCAGCGCCTGGGCGAGTTCGCCCGCCGAGATGCCGCGCGCGGCCATCCGGTTGGGGTCCAGCCACACGCGCATGGCCAGTTTCTGGCCGCCATAGAGCTCGACGCTTGCCACGCCGTCGATCGAGGACAGCTGGGGCTGCACGACCCGCGACAGATAATCGGTCAGCGACGCCAGCGACAGGGTCGTGCTGGAAAAGCCCACGTAGGCCACGGCAGTCGCCTCGCCCGCGGACTTGACCAACACGGGGTCGTACACGTCTTCGGGCAAGCGATATTTGACTTCGTTCACCTTGGCCATGACCTCGGTCATGGCCTTGTTGGAATCCGCATTCAGCTTCATCCGCACCGTGATCACGCTACGGCCCTGGGTGGAAGAGGAAGATAGATAGTCGATGCCTTCCACCGTGGCGACCGATTGCGCGATCGGCTGCGTCACGAAGCCCTGCATCAGGTCAGGCGATGCGCCGGGATACTGGGTGGTGATGGTGATGGTGGTGCTTTCGGTCAGCGGATACTGCCGCACGGGCAGGCCGCTGAGCGCCTTGATGCCCAACAGCAGAATCAGCGTGCTGACCACCAGGGCCAGTACAGGCCTGCGGACAAACAGGTCGGTGAATTTCATGATTGCCTCCGACCCATCACCGGGCTTGCGCCACGGTTTGCTGCGCGTCGCCCAGCGCCACGGTGTCTTGAGCAATGACGTCGACCGCCGCGCCGTTGTGCAAGCGCAGTTGGCCAGACGTCACGACCTGATCGCCGGCGTCCAGGCCATCGGTCACGACCACCCGGCCGCGCACGCGCTCGGCCGTCTTCACGTAGGCTTGCCGCACGGTCGAGGCCGCGCCGTCCTGCCCTGCCTTGGGCGGGGTCAACACGTAGACGGAATCGCCATAGGCGCTATAGCTGACCGCGGTTTCCGGAACCGTGATCACGTTGGGCCGGTCAGGCAGACCGATGCGGCCATGGGCGAACATGCCCGCCGCCAGCGCGCCCTCTGCGTTGGGCAAGGTGGCCTGCACGCGCACGGTGCGCGAACCCGGGTCCACTTGCGGCTCTACCGTCGTGACGCGGCCCGCGAACTCACGCCCGGCATGGGCGTCCACCGTCACGGTCACGGGCTGGCCGGCGCGCAGTGCGCCCAGCGCCTGTTCCGGCAAAGTGAGGTTGGCGTACAGCGTGGAGGCGTCGGTCAGCGACACCAGCGCGTCGCCGGCTTTGGCAAACTGGCCCAGGTTGACGCGGCGCACGCCCAGCACGCCGTCGAATGGCGCCTTGACGCGCTTTTGCTCGATCAGCGCCTGCACCCGCTTGATGTCGGCGGCGGCCTGGTCATAGTCAGCCTGCGCCTGATCCAGTTGCTCACGGGTGGCCGCTTGTTGCGGCAGCAGACGGCGCGTGCGTTCCAGCAAGGTTCGCGCATTGCGCGCCTGAGCCTGCAAACGCGCCAGTTCGCCTTGTTCGGGCGCATCGTTCATTTGCACCAGCAACTGCCCGGCCTGTACCTGCTGGCCCGCCGTGAACAGGATCAGGGTGACGCGGCCATCCACCTCGGCCGGCACCTGCACCTGGCGCGTTGCCTCCAGCGAACCGATGCCGGTCAGCGCCACGGGGAAGTCCGCCCGCACGGCCGGGGCCACCGCCACTTTGGCCGGCGCCATCGCCCAGCCGCCCTTTTGAGATGCGCCGCCGAACTTCCAGACCAGTCCGCCCCCCACCGCCAAGACCAACACGACGGCGCCCGCCGCCCATGCCCCTGATTTCGCCTTCATGATTCGCTCTCTATTTATCCAAGAATATGCTTGGATAATCCATGATTCCGGCGGTTTCGTCAAAATGGCTAAACCAATGCCTCGAATAGGGATTGCCTATGGACGAAAAAAAACCGCCAGGAAACCTGGCGGTTGTTGGGGTGCGGCCGATCCAGGCCGTCAGGTCCGGACCATGTGCAGGTAATGGCGATGGCGCTCGTACTGGTCCAGGATGTCGCCAATCACGGCGTCCCGGCTCCAGCCCATGATGTCGTAGTCCTGCCCGCCTTCGCGCAGATGGACCTCGGCGCGGAAGTACTTGCGCTCTTCCTCGTCGGCGGCCTCTTCCGGCGTCAAGCTGGGCCGCACAAAGGCCTCGGGCTGCACGGCATACGAGAAATCCAGGTGCTCGCCGTGGGAAACCTCCAGGATGGCACTGCCCTCGTCTTCGTTTTCACGGACCTCGACGGCATAGCCCTGCTTGCGCAATTCGTCCGCCACGTCGTCAAGCGCGGGACGCACGACATCGCTGATGAATCGCTGCACATGGGCGCGGCGCGGCATCATGACCATGTTGCGCAAGCGCCGCTCCCAGGACTGCCCGCCACGCGCCGGGCGTGACAAGGTCAGCGATTGGTATCGGATGCCGCGCTTGGTTGCATCCAGCCTGAGCGCCTTGAACAGCCCCCACACCGACAGCAGCAGAATGACGGAGAACGGCAACGCACTGGCAATCGTGGCCGTCTGCAAGGCCGTCAACCCGTCCGCCAGCAGCAGCGCAATGGCCACCGCCCCCATCAACAACGACCAGAAGATGCGCTGCCACACCGGCGTGCGATCCGACCCGCCGGACGCCAGCAGATCCACCACCAGCGCGCCCGAATCGGCCGAGGTGACAAAGAACACCGCCACCATCACGATGGCGACGATCGACAGCACGTTGCTCCAGGGCAAATGCTCAAGAAACGCGAATAGCGCCAGCGAGGAATCCGCCTCCACCACCTCCGCGAAACCTTGGACCTTGTCCACCAGAATCATGTGGATGGCGGTGTCGCCAAACACCGTCATCCAGAACAGCGTGAAGCCCGCCGGCACCAGCAAGACGCCCGTCACGAATTCGCGGATGGTGCGGCCGCGCGAAATACGCGCGATGAACAGGCCCACGAACGGCGACCAGGCAATCCACCAGCCCCAGTAGAACAACGTCCAGCCGCCGATCCAGTCGGTGGGTTCATAGGCGTACAGGTTGAAGGTCTTGTTGACGATGTCGGACAGGTACGCGCCAGTGTTCTGCACGAAGGTCTGCAACAGGAACACCGTGGGGCCGACAATCAGCACGAACAGCAGCAGCACGGCCGCCAGCACCAGATTGGTCTCGGACAGGATGCGGATGCCCTTGTCCAGGCCGCTGGCGACGGACACCGTGGCCAGCCCGCAGGTGACGATGATCAGGATGATCTGCGTCGTCACGCCCACCGGAATGCCGAACAGATGGTTCAAGCCGCTGTTGATCTGCGCCACGCCCAGCCCCAGCGACGTCGCCACGCCCAGCACCGTGCCGATGATGGCGAAGATGTCGACGGCATGCCCGATCGGCCCATGGATGCGGTTGCCGATCAGCGGATACAGCGCGGAACGCAGCGTCAGCGGCAGCCCGTGGCGATAACTGAAGAACGCCAGGATCAGCGCCACCACCGCGTAAATGGCCCAGGCGTGCAAGCCCCAGTGAAAGAACGTGATCTTCATGGCCTCACGCGCGGCGATGGCGTTGCCGCCTTCGCCCACCGGGGGTGACATGAAGTGCATCACGGGTTCCGCCACCCCGAAGAACATCAGGCCGATGCCCATCCCTGCGGAAAACAGCATCGCGAACCAGGTGAAATTGCGGTAGTCCGGCTCGCTGTGGTCAGGCCCCAGCTTGATGTCGCCGTACCGGCTGACGGCCAGGAACACGACAGCCAGCAGGATGATCGCCACGACCAGGATGTAGAACCAACTGGCATTGCCGAGAATCCAGCGCTGCACGGATCCAAACAGGCTCTGCGCCGACTTGGGCGCCAATATCGCGAATCCCACCAGCAGCAGCGTGAAAATGGCCGCTGGGAAAAACACCGGGCGGTTGATCGTGGATGGTCGGGTTTCTGAAGTCATGCTGCCGCTCCTTTCGCCCGAGGGTTGAAAAATCCGGCGCAGGCCCCCCTCAGTCGGGCTGCGCGCCGCTGGTATTACTATCACGGCCAGCGCACGGCTGACAACGTGAAATAACGGAGAACCGCATGATCGATCATCTGGACCACCTGGTCCTGACCTGCACCGACCCCGAGGCCACCGTAGATTTTTACACCCGCATCCTGGGCATGCGCCTGGAGACTTTCGGGGAAGGCCGGCAGGCGCTGCGCTTCGGCAACCAGAAAATCAATCTGCACGTGCGGGGGCATGAATTTGAACCCAAGGCGCATTTGCCTGTTCCGGGCGCGCTGGATCTGTGCTTTATCGCCGACCGGCCGCTGGAAGCGGTGATCGCCCAGTTGAACCAGGCGGGCGCCAAGATCATCGAAGGCCCGGTGCCCCGCACGGGCGCCACCGGCAAGATCCGTTCGGTGTACCTGCGCGATCCGGACCTGAACCTGATCGAGATATCGGAATTGCTGGGCTAAGCCTCTGCCGGCGCTACTGGCCGTCCGCTGCCGTTTCGGGCCTGGGATCGCCAAACACCACGCGGCGGAAGAACCCCGCCAACACGGCTTCGGTCATTTCCAGGCTGACGCCCTGCGGGTCGAAGGCGTAGCTGAACTGCATGCCGTCGGACAGGGCCAGCAGGCCCACTGCCAGTTGTTCGGCCGGCATCGGCAGCGGCGTGCCCACCCGGGCGGAAAACTGGCGGACATATTCGGTGGTGGCCGCCCGCAATTCGCGCAGGCAATCCGTGAAGCCGACCCGGAACTCCGGGTCACGCGCCGCTTGCAGCTTGCCTTCCATCCAGAGCAGAAAGCAATCATTCTCGCGGTGATGCGTGCTGTAGTACTCCAGCACCCGCGCCTCCATCTGGGAACGTGATTCCCCGTCCTCGAAGATGGCGCGCATGTCCGCCATCACCTTTTCGTGATCGCGCTTGAGCAGTTGCAGGAACAGTTCGGACTTGCTGCCGAAATTGGAATAGAAGGCCCCGCGCGTGTACCCCGCCAGTTCGGCGATGTCCTCGACGCTGGCGGCCACAAAACCCTTGCTGAGAAAAACCGATTGCGCAGCCTCGAACAGGCGCTGGCGCGTCTGGTCTCGGCTTTGTTCTCGGGTGAGACGGATTTTTGACATGGCGCGAGTTTAGCACTGGCCACCATTTCAAATACAGTATTGAATCTGAATTCATATCTGCATTAGAATCCAGGCCGTATCGAGCTCGGCTCGCCCTTCTTTCGCCCTTTCCGCGCCGCGAGGTGTTTCGTGAATTGTCCTGGCCATTGCGCGCATCCTGCGGCGCGTGACTTTGCTGCTGACGCGGCGTTGCCCTCTTCTTTCGCCCACGACCTGACGCGCCGGCTGCTCGTGCCCGCTGCCCTGGTGCTGGCAGTGGCCTTGTCGGGGTGCAGCCCCAAGGAAGCCCCCGCTCCCGCCCCGCGCCCGGTGGTCGCCATGGCGGCCACGGCCGACAAAAACCTGCCGGCCTGGACGCTGCCGGGCGAAGTGCAGGCGCGCTACAGCACGCCGCTATCGTTTCGCGTGGCAGGCAAGATCATCGAACGCCAGGTCAGGCTGGGTGATAGCGTCACCCCGGGCCAGGTCGTGGCCAAGCTGGACCCCGCCGACGCGACCAAGAATGCCGCCGCCGCCCGCGCCCAGTTGACGGCCGCCCAGCATCAGCTGGAGTACGCACGCCAGCAACTGGACCGCGACCGCGCCCAGTCGCGTGAGAACCTGATTGCCGCCAACCAGCTTGAGCAGACCCGCAACGCCTATGCCTCGGCGCTGGCGCAACGGGATCAGGCCGCGCAGCAGGCCGCGCTATCGGCGGATCAGTTGAAGTACACCACCCTGCAAGCCGATCATGCGGGCGTCATCACCGCTGAACAGGCCGACACCGGCCAAAACGTGGCGGCCGGCACCCCCGTTTACCAGTTGGCCTGGTCGGGCGACATCGACGCCATCTGCGACGTCCCCGAAAGCGTGCTGGCCGGACTGACCGTGGGCCAGCGCGCCAGCGTCACGCTGGGGCCCCTGCCCGGCAAGACCTTCACGGCCGTCCTGCGCGAGATCGCACCCGCCGCCGATCCGCAAAGCCGCACCTACCGCGTGAAGCTCACCCTGGAATCGCCTTCGCCCGAGGTTCGGTTGGGCATGACGGCCAACATCAGTTTCGACAACCGCGACGCAGCAGGCCAGGCGACCTACACCGTGCCCGCCACCGCGCTGTTCCATGATGGCAAGGAACCCGCCGTCTGGGTCGTCAAACAACAGGAAGACACCCTGGAATTGCGCCGCGTGCAGGTGCTGCGCTATGACGCCCGCACCGTCACATTGTCCGGCGGCGTCAAGGCCGGCGAACGTGTGGTCTGGCAAGGGGTGCACACCGTGTCCGCAGGCGAGAAAGTCCGCGCGGTGCCGCCGCTGCACCCCGAGGACTTCGCGTCATGAGCGCGCCCGATCAAGGGGCCGGCCACAGCCACGACGAAGGCAAATTCAACCTGTCGGCCTGGGCGCTGCGCCACCAGCCGCTGGTGATCTTCATCATTGCGCTGGTCACGCTGTTTGGCGTGCTGTCGTATTCCAAGCTGGCGCAGTCGGAAGACCCGCCCTTCACCTTCCGCGTCATGGTCATCAAGACCCTGTGGCCGGGCGCGACCGCGCAACAGGTGCAGGAACAAGTCACCGACCGCATCGGCAAGAAGCTCCAGGAAACCGCCAACACGGACTTCCTGCGCAGCTACTCGCGGCCAGGCGAATCACTGATCTTCTACACCATGAAGGATTCGGCGCCCGCCAGCACCGTGGCCGAACAGTGGTATCAGATTCGCAAGAAAGTCGGCGACATCCAGGCCACGTTGCCTCAAGGGGTGCAAGGCCCGTTCTTCAACGATGAATTCGGCGACGTCTACACCAATATCTATACCTTGCACGGCGATGGCTTTTCGCCCGCGCAACTGCATGACTATGCGGACAAGCTGCGCACGGTGCTGCTGCGCGTGCCGGGTGTGGCCAAGGTGGACTACTTCGCCGACCAGGCCGAACACGTCTACGTAGAAATCACCAACACGCAGCTGACCCGGCTCGGTGTGTCGCCGCAGCAGATCGCCCAGGCGATCAATACGCAGAACGCGGTGGCCAGCGCCGGCACGCTGACGACCGCCGACGACCGCATCTTCGTGCGCCCCACCGGCCAGTTCGAGAACAGCCGCGTGCTGGCGGATACGCTGATCCGCGTGAACGGCAAGTCGATCCGGCTGGGCGACATCGCCACGATCCACCGCGGCTACGACGACCCGCCTGTCGAACAGATGCGCACGGCCGGCAATCCGGTGCTGGGCATCGGCATCACCATGCAGCCCGGGCAGGATGTGGTGCGCCTGGGCAAGGCGCTGGGCACGACGTTCGATAAGCTGCGCGCGCAACTGCCGGCCGGGCTGACCTTGACGGAAGTGTCCAGCATGCCGCAAGCGGTATCGCGTTCGGTGGACGACTTCCTGCGTTCGGTGGCAGAGGCCGTCGCCATCGTGCTGATCGTCAGCCTGGTGTCGCTGGGGTTTCGCACCGGCATGGTGGTGGTGATCTCGATCCCCGTGGTGCTGGCCGTCACGGCCCTGTTCATGGACATGTTCGGCATCGGTCTGCACAAGGTTTCGCTAGGCACGCTGGTGCTGGCCTTGGGCCTGCTGGTTGACGACGCCATCATCGCCGTGGAAATGATGTCGGTGAAACTGGAACAGGGATGGAGCCGCGCCCGCGCGGCCGCCTATGCCTACACCAGCACCGCCTTCCCCATGCTGACCGGCACGCTGGTCACGGTGGCGGGCTTTCTGCCGATCGCGCTGGCCAAGTCCAGCACCGGCGAATACACCCGGTCGATCTTCCAGGTGTCCGCCATCGCGCTGATCACCTCCTGGTTTGCCGCCGTCGTGCTGATTCCCCTGCTGGGCTACCGCTTGCTACCCGAACGCAAGCGCGAAGCCCATCTGCCGCACGATCACGAACACGATATCTACAACACCCGCTTCTACCAGCGCCTGCGCGGCTGGGTGGCGTGGTGCGTTGACCGCCGTTACTGGGTGCTGGCCGGTACGGTGCTGATCTTTGTCGTATCCATGGCGGGCTTCAAGCTGGTGCCGCAGCAGTTCTTCCCCAGTTCGGATCGCACCGAGCTGCTGGTGGACGTGCGCTTGCAGGAAGGCGCGTCGTTCGCAGCCACCTTGCGTCAGGTGGAGCGGCTTGAAAAAGCCTTGGACGGCCGCCCCGAGATCGACCATTCGGTCAGCTTCGTGGGCACCGGCGCCCCGCGCTTCTATCTGCCGCTGGACCAACAGTTGGCCACGCCCAACTTCGCGCAATTGGTCATCACCGCCCATTCGGTGGAAGACCGCGAGAAGCTGGCGCAATGGCTGACACCGATGCTGCGCGAGGAATTCCCCGCCATCCGCACGCGCCTGTCGCGCCTGGAGAACGGGCCGCCTGTCGGTTATCAGGTGCAGTTCCGCGTCAGCGGCGACCAGATCCCGGAAGTGCGCGCGGTGGCTGAGAAAGTGGCTGCCGAAGTGCGTGCCGACACCCGTTCGGTCAACGTGCAGTTCGATTGGGACGAGCCCTCTGAACGTTCCGTGCGCTTCGAGATCGATCAGCAGAAGGCACGCGAACTCGGCATCAGTTCAAGCGATATCTCCGACTTCCTGGCCATGACCCTGTCGGGCTATACGGTGACGCAATACCGCGAACGCGACAAGCTGATCAACGTCACGCTGCGGTCCCCGCGTGAAGAACGGATCGACCCTGCCCGCCTGGCCACGCTGGCCATGCCCACGGCCAACGGCCCGGTGCCGCTAGGCAGTCTTGGACAAGTGCGCTACGACCTGGAATATGGCGTCATCTGGGAACGCGACCGCCAGCCCACCATCACGGTGCAGGCCGACGTGACCAGCGGATCCCAAGGCATCGACGTCACCCATGCCATCGACAAGAAGCTGGACGCCATCCGCGCCGAGCTACCCGTTGGCTACCGCATTGCCGTCGGCGGCCCGGTCGAGGAAAGCGCCAAGGGGCAATCGTCCATCAACGCGCAGATGCCGCTGATGGCGGTGGCCGTGCTGACCCTGCTGATGGTGCAATTGCAAAGCTTCGCGCGCGTGCTGATGGTGGTGTTGACCGCGCCGCTGGGCCTGATCGGCGTGGTGGCGGCGCTGCTGTTGTTCGGCAAGCCCTTTGGCTTTGTGGCCATGTTGGGCGTGATCGCCATGTTCGGCATCATCATGCGCAACTCGGTCATCCTGGTGGACCAGATCGAACAAGACATCCTGAACGGCCACAAGCGCGTGGATGCCATCGTGGGCGCCACGGTGCGTCGCTTCCGCCCCATCGTGCTGACCGCCGCCGCGGCGGTGCTGGCCCTGATTCCGCTTTTGCGCAGCAACTTCTTCGGCCCGATGGCGACGGCGCTGATGGGAGGCATCACCAGCGCCACGGTGCTGACCCTGTTCTTCCTGCCCGCGCTGTATGCGGCCTGGTTCCGCGTGCGCCATGACGAACGCGACGAACCCGAAGGCGTACCGCCTGGCGCCAACGCCGGCGACACGCTGGAACGAGGAGCCTGATGATGAAGACCGTCCCGATCCGACTGGTCAAGCTGCCGATCGCGCTGCCGCTGCTCTTGGCATTGAGCGCCTGCGCCTTCGCGCCGGACAGCAAGCCGCCCGCGGTTGCGCCCCCCGCCCAGTACGGCGTGGAGCCCGCGCCAGCCGCCGGCGCCACCGCCCAGGGCGTGGCGCAGCGTTTTGAACAAGGCGCGCGGCCCGTGCCCGAATGGTGGAAACGTTATGGCTCCGGCGCGCTGGACGCGCTGGTGGAAGAAGGCCTGGCCAACAGCCCGAATCTGGCCGCTGCGGAACGCAATCTGGCCGGCGCGCGCGAACAATTGCGCGCGCAGGTCAATTCGTCTCTGCTGCCGACCGTGGATGCAGGCGCGAATGCCAAGCGCAACCGCGCGCTGACCATGCCCAACCTGCCTGAGCCCACCGCGCTCTACAACGTCTTCACCGGCCAGATCCAGGCCACCTACGATCTGGACCTGTTTGGCGCGGCGCGCTTCGCCAATGCCTCGTTGGCGGCACAAGTGGAACAACAGGCGTTCCAGCTGGAATCCGCCCGCCGTTCGCTGGCCGGCAATATCGTCACGGGCGCCATCACGTCCGCGTCGCTTGCGGAGCGCGTGGCGCTGACGGAAAAACAAGTGGTGCTGCTGCGGCAGGTGGCGCGCGACACGCAACGCCGCTATGAACTGGGGTCCGCATCGCAAAACGACGCGCTGGATGCCGATCAGGATGCCGCCACGATGGAGGCCTCGCTGCCTGGATTGCGGGCGCAATGGCAGGCCACGCGGCACGCGCTGGCGGTGCTGCTGGGCCGCCGCCCCGACCAGGCGCCGGATGATCTGCCGTTCAACCTGCTGGTCGTGCCGCCGCAAGTGCCGGTGGTGGTGCCGTCGGATCTGCTGGCCTCGCGTCCCGACATCCTGGTTGCCGACGCCGTGGTGCAAGCCGCCGCGGCCGATGTGGGCCTGGCCACCGCGCAGCTGTTCCCCAGCCTGTCGCTGTCGGCTTCCATGGGCAAAGGCGGCTTCAGCTGGCCAAGCGCGCTATCGGGCGCAGGGTCCATCTGGGCCATCGGCGCATCGCTGACCCAACCCATCTTCCATGGCGGCGCGCTGCTGGCCGAGCGCCGTGCCGCCCAGGAACGCTACCAGGCGGCCGTACTGCAATACAAGCAGACCGTGCTGACCGCCTTCCAGGACGTGGCCGATACCTTGTCGCGCCTGGATGCGGACGGGCAAGCGCTGGCATCTGCCGAAGCGTCGCGACAGGCAGCCGAACAGTCCTACCGCAACACGGCCAACCGCGTGCGGTTGGGCGCACTGGCGCCCTACACGGAATACGCAGCCGAACAGCATTACGTGGCGGCGCGGCTACGCGAACTGGAATACGCCAATGCACGCCTGACCGAAACCGCGGCGCTGTTCCAGGCCATGGGTTCACCCGTGCGTCTGCCAGAGACCGCCACGCGGCGGCCCTGACGCCTACGACAGCCCTGACACCTACAACAGCCCTGACGCCGCACGGCGGATTTCGTCCGGTTTCGGGTTGCAAACAGGCCCTTGCGCTTACGGCGCCGGGGCCTGTTCTTTCATGCGCGCCGCCAACGCCAGCGATTCAATGCGGCGGGCGGCGGACTGCAACAACGCCGTTGTCTTGTCCTGCGCGATCGTGTTCAACCGGGTCGCCAGGAACGTGACGGTCAGCGCACCGAAGATGCGGCGGTCTTCCTGGAACACCGGCACCGCGATACCCGCACGCTCGGGAGAGATCTCACCCACGCCCAGGTAAGCGCCTTGCACGCGAATCGTGTCCAGCTTGGCCGTGAATTCGCTCAAGGTGTCGCCCAGCCCCAGCGCACGGACTTCATCCGGGTGCGCCTCGTACAGCTTGCGCTGATCCTTGCGCGGCAGGAACGCCACGATGGTCTTGGCCGTGGCGCCGCGAAACAGGGGATGCGCACGGCCCCGTCCATGCGGAATACCCAATTCGTCGGGACCGCGTTCGTGATGGATGTTCAAGATGCGCAAGCCATGGATCACGCTCAGCAGCACGTCGCCGCCAACCTGATCAACCACTTCGCGCATGATCGGCCGCGCCACGGCCAGCACCGGATCACCGTCGATGATCAGGTGGTCCAGTTCGATGATGCGCGGCCCGAGCTTGTAGCCGCCGCCCGTCATGCGCAACAGATAGCCCAGGTCGGACAAATCACGGATGTAGCGGTAGCCCGTGGGCGCCGAATACGCCAGGCGGGAAATGATGTCCTCGGCCGTGAGGACGGGAGTGTCCAGGCTGAAGAGATCAAGAATCGCCAGGGCTCGCTTCAGGGTCGACATGGGTTTTTTAGACAAGGAACAACGCGGGACCGGCGCAGCGTATCACAGGGTTCCGCGCCGCTGGCAGGCGCCATCAAGACAAGCTATCAAGATCTGAATCTTATGCAGGCTACTGCTATCGTCTTCTCTATTTTTATCATTTATAGATAAATACTAATTGGTAAGTTAGAATTTTTATCGAATAATGATATTCAAACAAAGCAGAACCCAAGGGGAATTTCATGAAGCAGCTTGGCAGCAGTGACGACGTGCAGGGTGGCCTCAGCCGCCGACAATTTCTGACGGCATCCGCCGCCGCCCTGGCCGGCGCCGCGATGACGCGCCCAGGTCTGGCCTGGGCAGCGGAGTATCCGGCCGGGCATCCCATTCAGTTCATGGTGCCCTTTCCCGCCGGTGGCGGCACCGACCTGGTTGCCCGGCCGCTGGCACAGGGCATCGGCGAAGCGCTCAAGCAAAGCGTGGTCGTCATCAACAAAGGCGGAGCTGCCGGCATCATCGGCACGCAGCAAGCCGCGCGCTCGGCGCCCGATGGTTACACCGTCGCGCTGGGCTCCACCGGCACGCACACGGTGAACCAAAGCCTGTACGAGAACATCGGCTACGACCCGGTCAAGGACTTCGAGCCCGTGTCGATGGTCTGCTACTACAACAATGTGCTGGTGGTGCATCCGTCGTTTCCCGCCCGCACGCTGCAAGAACTGGTTGCGCTGATCAAGGCCAATCCCGGCAAGTATTTCTATGGCATCACGCAGAACGGCAGTTCAGCGCATCTGTCCATGGAACTGCTGAAGGCCACGGCGGGGCTGGACCTGCCCGGCGTGCCGTACAAGGGCGCGGCAGCGGCGGTCAACGACTTCCTGGGCGGGCAATTCCCCATTCTGATGGACGTCGTGATCAACCAGCAGCAGTTCATCCAGGGCGGCAAATCCCGCCCGCTGGCGGTGACCTCCGCGCAACGCGCCCAGGCACTACCCGACGTGCCCACCGTGGCGGAATCCGGCTTCCCGGGCTATCAGGCCATCGGCTGGAACGGCGTATTCGTACCCGCCGGCACCCCGGCCGCCATCGTCAAGACGCTGAACGGCGCGGTGCAAAGCGCGCTGAAGCAACCCGCGCTGGTCCAACTGACGCAAAACGGGCTGGAGCTGCATGGCGGCACGCCCGAAGAACTGGGCCGCTTCGTCGCCACGGAAAGCGAGAAGTGGCGCACCCTGATCAAGAACGCCAATATCAAGGCCACCTGATGCAACGCATTCCCTATGGCGTCCCGACGGACGCCGATGCCAACCCCTGGCTGTCGCTGGACCGCGAACTGCGCGCGCAAGGATTGCGGGCCGTGGACGCGGTGCCGGTGCGCGCCGTGGTCTGCGTGACGATCCATGTGGACGGCCCCGCCGTCGAAGTCGGCCGCAAGCAGTTCCCGGCAGGCCCGTACACGGCCGGCCGCTACGCCATCCGCCGCGGCGTGCCCCGGCACCTGGAGATCCTGGCGCGACACCGCATGCCCGCCACCTTCTTCGCCTGCGGCTACGACGTTGAGCACTACCCCGCCACGTTTCACGACATCCTGGCCGCCGGGCACGAGATCGCCGCGCACGGCTATCTGCACGAAGCCTGGGATCTGGGCGACGAAGAGCCCGCGCTGCTGGCAAAGACGCACCAGATCATCCAGCGTGAACTGGGGGTGACGCCCGTGGGCTGGTGTTCGCCGTCCGGGCGGAAAAGCCATCGCACCCTGCCGGCCCTGCGGGCGCTGGGCTATTGCTATGACGCCAGCGAAAAAGACCAGGACCGGCCCTATCTGGCCGATGGCGATGATCACTTCATCATGCTGCCCAACAACACCGTGTCGCTGGACGACTACCCCTTTTACTTCTCGGGCCACAGCCTGGCCGCCGAAGCCTGCGACAACTGGGTCCAGGAATTCGAGGCCCTGCGTCAGGCGGAAGGCTATGTGCACCTGACGGTGCATCCCAAGGCGGCCGGCGGTTCCGGCACGCCGGCGCGCGCCGCGGCGCTGGATCGCTTCCTGAGCCATGTTGCCGCCCAGGCGGACGTGCACGTCATGACGCTGGAAGCGCTGGCCCGCCACTGCCTGGCCCACCCCAACGACTGGAGACGCGCATGACCACCGCCAAGACCGTGCTGGTCACCCTGAACGTGCAAGGCATCGGCCCCGAAGCCTCGACCCAACCCGAAGCCGCGCTGCACGGGCGCGACGCGCACGGCCGCTATACCTATGGCGGCGGGCTGGCCCGCGTGCTGGACATGCTGCGCCGCCAGGACATCCGCGCCACGCTCTTCTGGCCCGTCTTCGAGGCCGAACGGTGCCGCGACCTGCTGGAGCAAAGCCTGCGCGACGGCCATGAGGCCGCCTCCCAGGGCAACGCCTTTGAAGACCTGAGCACCCTGGGCGAACGCGAGGCCGAGGTGCTGGAACGCGCCCGCGACCGCCTTGCCGAACTGACTGGCGCCGCGCCGCAAGGCTTCCGCTACACCAGCAGCGCCTTCTCCGCACGCACCGTGCCGCTGCTGCGGCAGCTAGGCTATCGCTACGACAGCAGCGCCATCGACGATGACGCGCCCTACGCGCTGGACGCCGATGGCGGCGCGGGCATGGTTGAACTGCCCTGGAGCGAAGGCCTGTGCGACGCCACGCACTTCAGCCGCCGTGTCACGCAAGACCGCGCCTATGCGCATTGGGTGGAACAAGGCGACGCGCTGCTGGCGGCCGACGGCTACGCCTGCCTGACGCTGCATCCGCGCGCCGATGTCGGCGTGGGCCGCGCGGCGCGGCTGCAAAAGGTAGACGAACTGCTGGACCGTTTCCGGGCTGCCGGCGCCGAATTCATCACGTGCGGTGTACAGGCGGCGCGCTCCTTGCGCACCGCTTGAAGCGTCTGAAGGGATGATTCCCCCGAAGGCGCCGGGCGACGCCTTGATGACGTCGCCCAGCGCCTCTCTGGGAAAACCCTGAGCAATATTGGCGCCAAAATAAGCTAACATTTTTGAAATATTCATTCCCCTCCCGGATTTCCCCTTCCGACTACACGGCGCGCTCCGCCGCTTTCCGTCCATGACCCAGATCACCCAATTCCCCTTCGTATCGGTTTCCGGCACCCCGGAAGCCCGTGGCCGTTCCTATGGCCAGCAAGCCGCCGACCGCGTGCGCAAAAGCGCCGCCATGTATGGCCAGACGCTGGTCGACCTGGGCTACGACGCCATGGCCCGCACCCAGCTCATCGCCCATTTCGCGCGTGAAATCGAAGATTTCGCCCCGCACTACCTGGAAGAAATGCGCGGCATCGCCGCAGGCGCCGAGGTGTCGTTTGAAGACATCGTGATGGTGAACGCGCGCACGGAAGTCGTTGCCAAGGCGCGCGCCGAAAAGAAGAAGGCCGCGGAACTGGAACCGGGTGACGGCTGCACCGGCGCCTTGATCCTGCCTACCCGATCGGCCAACGGCAACCTGATCCACGGCCAGAACTGGGACTGGCGCGCGGAATGCGCCGAAACAGCCATCGTGCTGCGCGTGCGCAACGACAATGGCCCGGATATCCTGACGTTCGTGGAAGCCGGCGGCCTGGCCCGCAGCGGCCTGAACAGCGCTGGCGTGTCCATCACCGCCAACTACCTGGAATCCGACCGCGACTTCCGCCAACTGGGCGTGCCGCTGTCGCTGATCCGCCGCAAGGTGCTGGAACAGCAACACTTCGCGCTGGCGATCAAGGCCGTCGCCACCACGCCCAAGTCATGCTCGAACAACATCATGATCGGGATGGCCGCGGGCTTTGGCGTGGACTACGAATGCACCACCGATGAAGCCTTCCCGATCTATCCGGGCGCCGACGACCTGATCGTGCACGCCAACCACTGGGTCAGCGAAGTGGCCCTGGGCAAGCTGCGCGACACCGGCCGCGCCAGCACCCCGGAAAGCGCCTACCGCGACTGGCGCGTGCGCCGCCTGCTGAACGAAAAAACCCAGCTGACGCGCGAAGACCTCAAGCGCGCCTTGTTCGACGACTTCGGTGCGCCCTATTCCGTTTGCCGTCCGCCGCGTCCCGGCAGCCACGACAACCTGTCGGCCACCGTTGCCATGGTGGTCATGGAGCCGGCCGCCGGCCTGATGGAAGTGGCGCCGCTGCCCGCACTGAACCGTACGTTCACCCGTTACAGCCTGACCGCAGAACCTGAACTGCTGGCTGCCGCCTGAGCGGCGATGCGCCCGCGCAACCCGAGGAAATATCAATGAAGAACCATTGTTTGAGCGCCGCGGTTGCGCTGGCGCTTGCCGGCCTGGCCGGCGCGGCCGCCGCACAATCCGCGCCGCCGCTGCGTATCTCGCTGACGGCCGACATTCGCTCGACCGAACCCGGCGTCAACCGCGACAGCAACAGCGATGCGGTGGTGCTGCACATCGTGGAAGGCCTGGTGGCCTATGGCGAAGACGCCGAAGTGCGCCCCTTGCTGGCCAAATCGATCGACGTCAGCCCCGACGGCAAGACCTATACGTTCAAGCTGCGTGAAGGCGTCAAGTTCCATAACGGCAAGCCCATGACCTCGGCCGACGTGCTGTGGACCTGGCAGCATTACACCGCCGCCAATTCGGGCTGGCGCTGCGCCAGCGAATTCGACGGCCGTGGCACGGTGAAGGTCACGGGCGTGGACGCACCGGATGCGCAGACGGTCGTCTATCACCTGGAGAAACCCACCAGCCTGTTCCTGGCGTCGCTGGCCCGCGCCGACTGTGGCGGCACCGGCATCCTGTCCAAGGATTCCGTCGGCCCGGATGGCGCCTGGATCAAGCCGATCGGCACCGGCCCGTTTGAACTGGCGGAATGGAAACGCGGTGAATACATCCGCCTGACCAAGTTCGCCGGCTACGCCAACCTGGACGGCAAGCGCGACGGCTACACCGGATCCAAGCGTCCGCTGGTGGACGAAGTGCGCTTCATGATCGTGCCGGACGATTCCACCGCCAAGGCCGCTTTGCAACGCGGCAACATCGACATCATCGAAGATGTCTCGAACAACGACGTACCGGTGCTGCAAGGCACGCCCAACGTGAAGGTGGCGTATGCGCCGGTGATGAGCATGACGGCGCTGCTGCTGCAAACCAAGGATCCGGTGCTGTCCAACCCGAAGATGCGCCAGGCCCTGGCCCACGCCATCGATTACAAGCAGTTGGCCGCCGCCGTGACCGAAGGCCTGGCCGAGCCCAACAATTCCATCGTGCCGCTGGTGTCGCCCTACCATGACGCGGTTCAGAAGCAGGGCTGGAATTACGACCCGGCGCAGGCGCAGAAGCTGCTGAAGGAAGCGGGCTACAAGGGCCAGGAATTGTCGATCCTGACGACCAAGCGCTATCCACAGTCCTATAACTCGGCCGTGATCGTGCAGGCGATGCTGCAATCGGTCGGCATCAATGCGCAGTTGTCGGTGGTGGAGTGGGCAACGCAGCTGGACCGCTACAACGCAGGCACCTACCAGATGATGACGTTCCCGTATTCCGCGCGCCTGGATGCGGCGCTGAACTACGAGATGGTGACGGGCGACAAGTCCAAGCAACCGCGCAAGGTCTGGGACAACCCGGAAGCGGCGAAGCTGGTTGAAACGGCCTCCGTGGATACCGATCACGCCAAGCGGCAGGCGACGTTTGACCAACTGCATCAGTTGTTCCTGGCGGACGTGCCCAGCATTCCGCTCTATAACGGACTGGATATCGGCGCCTTCCGCAGCAACATCAAGGGATATCAGCCTTGGGCGGTGAAGAAGCCGCGGGCTTGGGAAGTGGAGCGGGTTGCGCAGTGAGCGCTGCAAGGCGGTGAAGTAGGCCGCCCATCGGCGCAGGCGCCCTGATGGCGCGCGCCCACGATTGCGGTCCGGAGCCTTCGCTCCGGACTGTCCCTTCGTCATCTTCGTTGCGGCCTGCGGCCGCTTCCTTCAGATTCCCTCGGGCGCATCGAGGTTGCGCGCCATCAGGGCGCCTGCACCGACGGGCTACCAGCGTCTTGGCGGTGCTTGCCTGCAAGCGACCGCGCACCTATTGGACGTATTTCACGCTTTCCCCAGGCTTCTGCCCGCTCCATCGTGGGCTCCCCCTCCTGCGCCAATTGCGTCCCCCTTCTGGGCGCCACCCCTTCTCGATTCCGCTTCCGGATTGGGGCATTTCCTTTTCCATATCTGCCCTTCGCCTGCGACAGCGAGTTCGGCTCGCCTATTCGGGATACTACTGGTATCCCACTGGGATACCAATGAAGTACCGTTCAGCCATCGCATGGCCGCGCCCTGTTTTTCTCGGGGGCGGCGCCGCTTCCATTCCCTGCTACACGCTCATGAACGCTACGCAACGCACCTATCAAACGCTTCTGGACCAAATCGTTTCGCGCCGGATTCCGGCTGGCGAGGTGCTGGAAGAGCGCCGCCTGGCCGATGAATTGGACGTGTCGCGCACGCCGTTGCGCGCCGCCATGAATCGGTTGCTGGGCGAAGGCATGCTGGAGCGCCTGTCCAACGGGTCGATCGTGGTGCGTTCGTTCGGCGTGACCGATCTGCTGGAATTGCTGCAAATCCGCAGCCTATTGGAAAGCGAGGCGGCGGCGATGGCGACGGGGCGCATTCCGGCCGAGCCGCTGGAAGGACTGCGCACGCGCCTTCAGGCGATGCTGAATGCCCAGACCCCCGACGAAAAGTCGGATTGGGAAGTCGACAACGCGCTGCATGACCTGGTGGCTGCCTACTGCGGCAACCGGAACCTGGCGTCGATGATCACTGCGACCCGCCGGCAGGTGCGGATGTGCGATGTCGAGCGCTTGCCCCAGCGGCAGGTGCAAGCCAGGGAAGAACACCTGGCGATCGTGCAGGCTCTGCTGTCCGGCGATTCCGCCCGCGCGCGCCAGGCGATGGCCGCCCATTTGGAGAGCGTGCGCCGCAGCTACGTCAACTCGCTGGGCTACCTGACCCATGGCGCATGACATGACGACTCCCCCGCTCACGGTGCGCGCGCAGCCGCTCACCGCCGAAGCGTTCGCGCCGTATGGCGAGGTGATTGCGCACCAAGGCGCGGAACGCCGCCATTTCCTGACGGAGCCGATGCGGCACGGACAGCAGGTCTCGCGCCAGGCATGCTGGGTCAGCCGCGTGAATGGGCGGGCGGCCGGCCCGGTTGCGATCGAACTGATGGAGCGGCATCCGCATGCGGCCCAAACCTTCGTTCCATTGACGGCGACGCCCTACCTCGTCGTGGTCGCGCCGACCGGAACCGACGGTTTGCCAGACATGACGCGGTTGGCGGCGTTTCTGGCTTCCGGCAGCCAAGGCGTCTGCTATCGCGTCGGCACCTGGCATCACGGGCTGACCGTGCTGGACGGGCCGGCGGAATTCTTCGTCCTGATGGGCCAGACGGGCCGCGGCGACGACGATGAATTCTGGCAGGCGCCGGCCCCGCATGCCGTCGTTTCCCTTCCTGGTTGATTCCTTTTTGGTGGCCTGTCCGTCATGAACTTCGATCCTCTCCACCTGCGCCGCGATTTCATCGGCTATGGCGCAAATCCCCCCGATCCCCAATGGCCCGGCGGCGCGCGTCTGGCGCTGAACCTGTGCATCAACTATGAGGAGGGCGGCGAGCCTTCGGTGCCGGACGGCGACCCGGAATCCGAGACCGGGCTGACCGAAGGCGGCGCGGGCGGGTTCACCGGACGTGACCTGGCGGCCGAATCGATGTTCGAGTACGGCAGCCGCATCGGCTTTTGGCGGGTGCATCGGCTGCTGCAATCGCGCGGCATGACAGCGACGGTGCTGGGCTGCGGCCTGGCGCTGGAACGCAATCCCGAGGTCTGCGACGCGATCAAAGCGGCGGGCTATGACGTCTGCGCGCACGGCTGGCGCTGGGAACGGCATCAGAACCTGACGATGGAACAGGAGCGCGAACGCATCCGCCGCACCGTGGAATCCATCACCCGTTCAGTGGGGTCACGTCCGCTGGGCTGGTATTGCCGCTACGGCCCCAGCCTGAACACCCGCGCGCTGCTCGTGGAGGAAGGCGGGTTCCTGTATGACTCCGACACCTACAACGACGAACTGCCCTACTGGACGCAAGTCGACGGCAAGCCGCATCTGCTTGTGCCCTACGGCCTGGCCAACAACGACGCGAAGTTCATCCGCGGCGGCATGGCCACGGGGCAGGATTTGTTCGAATACCTGCGCGACGCCTTCGACATGCTTTACGAGGAAGGGTCGACGGCCCCCAAGATGATGTCCGTGGGACTGCACCTGCGCCTGGTCGGCCAGCCCGGCCGCGCGGCGGGGCTGGCGCGCTTCCTGGACCACGTGGCCGCCCATCGCGATGTCTGGGTATGCCGCCGCGCGGATATCGCCCGCCACTGGCACGCCTGCCATCCGTTCGCCCAGGACGCGCCGCGCTGATTCGTTTTCTGCAATGACCACGTTTTCTCTATCAGGAGAGCAGCATGTCGAAGTACAGGAAATTCAATCGCCGCGGCGCGTTGGCCACGGCGCTGGCGGGATTGCTGGCGCTGGGCCTCGGCTCGGTCGCGCAAGCCCAGACCCAGCCTTATCCCAACAAGCCCATCCGCATCGTCGTGCCCTTTCCGCCTGGCGGTGCGGCAGACACGCTGGCGCGCGCCCTGTCGCAGCAACTGAACGACACGCTTGGCAAGCAGGTGATCGTCGAAAACCGAGCGGGCGCGGGCGGCACCATCGGGACCAATGCCGTGGCCCGCGCGGAGCCGGACGGCTACACGCTGCTGCTGGGCAACGTATCGACGCTGGCGATCGCCCCCAGCCTGTACCCGAATCTGAACTATGACCCGGTCAAGGACTTCCAGCCGATTACCCTCGTCGGCAAGAGCCCGCTGGTCTTCGCGATCAACCCGGCCCTGCCCGCCAGGAGCCTGCCTGAACTCATTGCGCTGGCATCCAAGGAGCCCGGCAAGCTGACGTTCGGTTCTTCCGGCGCCGGCAGCATCACCCATCTGACCGGCGAAGTCCTGAATCTGGCCACGGGCGGCAAGCTGGTGCACGTGCCCTACAAGGGCAGCTCGCCGGTGCTGCTGGCCGTGGCGTCGGGCGAATTGAGCATGGGCGTCACCCAGGTCGTGGAAATGCTGCCTCAGTACAAGGCCGGCCGGGTTGGCGCCGCGGCCGTGACCGGAACCGAGAAGTCGCCGGCACTGCCCGACGTTTCGACGGCGGCATCCCAGGGAGTGAAGGGGTTGGAAGCGACCACGTGGTACAGCCTGATGGCGCCGGCCGGCGTGCCGGCAAGCGTCATCGACCGCTTACAGCCTGCCCTCCAGCAAGTGCTGACCAACCCGGACCTGCGCAAGCGCTACGCCGATGAAGGGCTGATCCTGGCCCCGTCCACGCCGGCGGAGCTGAGCGCCTTCCTGGGCAAGGAAGTCCAGGACTGGGGCGCCGTCATCAAGCAGGCGGGCGTCAAACTCGACTAACGCAACTTGCGGGAGCCGTGGGCCGGGCGGCACAAAGGGGCAATTGCTGTATTGAGAATGATTTGCAATAATGCACGCCCCTTTGTCCCAATGGCCCAAACCCCGTGTCCTCCCGACGCCCGCCCCTACCCGGATGGCTGGCCCATTACGCTGATCTGGTCAGTGCGTGGGCACGGCGCAAGCATGATGCCGACGAGGGGCAGGATGCCGCGCAGAATGCGGCGCTAAGCCTGTTGCAGGCCGCGCAGCCCGATCTGCTTCGGGACCCGGCCGCTTACCTGCGGCGCAGCATCCGCAACGGCATGACGGCGCGCTATCAGGACAAGGTTTCGGTCCATAGCGTGGCTTGGCAGGAATTGGCGGAACACGAGCACCCCGCCGCCGCGGAAGTCGAATCGAACACGCGGGCGTCGCAGCTTTCCGACGCCTTGCAAGAAGCGCTGGAAGAACTGCCCCTGCCTTGCCAGCAGGTCTTCGCCTGGCATCGGCTGGAAGGCCGGACCATGGGCGAGATCGCGCAGCGCATGGACCTGTCGGTCAGCATGGTGGAAAAGCATATGGCCCGCTGCATGCGCCATCTGCATGTCAGGTTGAAGCAGCATGCCCCCTGAGCCCCTGTATAGTCTTCGGCTTCCCAAGACGGCATCAACCCGCGCGCCCATGACGGATCCCTCTCAACCCGATTCCAGCGAACGTGCCTCGCAAGCGGCGGCGGACTGGTTCGCGCGTGTGCGGTCGGGCGGGATGACGCCCGCGCAGCAGGCCGAATTCGAGGTGTGGCGGCGGGCGGATCCCGCCCATGCCGCCGCCTACGCCGAGATGGAAGCCGTCTGGCAGGCCACTGCCCAATTCGACGCCGAACGCCTGCGCCGCGTGCTGCCGTCGCGGCAACCGTCGAATATCGCCCGGCGCCGTCTGGCGTTCGGGTTGGGGCTGAGCGCGGCCGCGGTCGCCGGCGTCAGCTGGAACCTGTGGCCGTCGGACCCGATCCTGCAAGAACAGGTGATCACCACCCGTGCGGGTGAAAGGCGCCAGGTGCTGCTGTCCGACGGCACCATGCTCGAGGTCAACACCGCCACCCGTGCGCGTGTGCGGCTCTATGCAGACCGCCGGACAGTGGACATGGATTCGGGCGAAATCATGTTCTCGGTGACGCCGGATGCGCAACGGCCGTTCCTGATCGACGCGGGCCAGACGCAGGTCCGGGTGACCGGGACCCGGTTCAACGTCCGCCGCGATGGCGATGCGGCGTCTGTCGCCGTCGAATCCGGATCGGTCGCCGTGACGACGGGAAACTGGTGGCGGCGGCAAGCCGTCAACCTGACTGCCGGCCAAGGCGTACGCAAGCCCGCGGGCCAAGCGCTGTCGGACATCGAAACCGTTGACGTGCAGGCGCTGACCGCCTGGCGCCAGGGAAAGATCGTCGTCGCCAACGCGCCGCTGGCGGAAGTCACCGGCGAAATGAACCGCTATCTGGCGCAACCCATCTTGCTGGCCGACGCGCGCCTGGGGCGGCTACGGATCGCGGGCGTCTTCAGCGTGGACGATCCCAGCGCCTTCCTGAATGCCCTGCCGTCGATGATTCCCGTCGAGGTCTTGCGGGGCAACGACGGCGGCATCGTCATCCGCGCGCGCTGAGCCTGCGACGCAAACAATACATTTAGTTTCAATTTACCTGCGCTTTCCATTACGGACTTTTGCGCGTTTTCCACTCTGGACAGTAGCGGTTGCGCGACGGGGTTCCCGTCGCCCTTCCAAAGCACCTTTGGCCAAAGGGAAACCGGCGCCTCGCGCCTGCACGCCTCGTCATGGAAAAGAAGGATCGTGAGCATCACTATTTCGCGCAAGCGCAAACCGGCGCTTTCCCGCCCCGCCCCGTGGCGCACCTGGATCGGCGCGTGCGGCCTGGCCGCCACGCTCGGCACGCTGCCGGCCCCCAACATTGCGCATGCCCAGCCGGCCGCGGTCAGAATCGACATCCCGGCCCAATCCCTGAACCAAGCCCTGTTGCAGCTTGGCCAGCAGGCGCCCATCGAAATCTATTTCGTGCCCGGTCTGGTGGCCGGGCTGAACGCCCGCCAGGTCAGCGGGACCATGACGCCGGAACAAGCGTTGGACCAATTGCTGCAAGGCACTGGCATCCGCTACGTGCGCGACGGGGGCAGCATCACGCTGACGTCGGCGCCGGGGCCGGTGCAGCTAGCGCCCGTCACCGTGACGGGCGCCTTTGACGCCACGTCCGAAAACACCAATTCCTATGCCGCCCAGGCCGTGACCCTGGGCAAGACCGCGGAATCGCTGCGCGAAACCCCGCAGTCCGTCACGGTCATCACTTCGCGCCAGATCGAAGACCGCGGCATGACGACCCTGGCGGACGCGATGACCGCGGCAACCGGCATCACCGTCGTCCCCGACGAATACGTCACTGGGGGCAAGTATTTCTCGCGCGGGTTCCAGATCACCGATATCCGGGTGGACGGCGGCGCAGTTGCCGCGCTGGGTAAGAACGACTTCATCGCGGACCCGGATCTGGTCAAGTACGACCGCATCGAAGTCCTGCGGGGCGCCGACGGCCTGTATTCCGGCGCGGGCGAACCCGGCGGCACCATCAACCTGGTGCGCAAGCGGCCGCTGGAAGGCTTCCAGGCCAAGGGCAGCGTGTCGGCCGGCAGTTGGGACAACTACCGCGCCGTGGCGGACCTGAGCAGCCCGCTGGTGGAAAACGGCAAGCTGCGCGGGCGCATCGTGGCGGCGGCCGACACCAAGCACTACTTCTACGACACCGCAAAATCAGCCGGCCAGACGTTCTACGGCGTGCTGGAAGCCGATGTTGCCCCGCGCACCACCGTCATGCTGGGCGCCAGCTACGACAAGCGCCGCGAAACGCCCTGGTACTACGGCTTGCCCCGCTACAACACCGGCGAGGACATCGGCTTCACCCGCAGCACCAGCCTGGCGACCGACTGGAGCGCCAAGCACCACGAGGCCTGGGACATCTTCGGCGACGTGAAGCACACCTTTGCCAACGGCTGGAAATTCTCGTTGTCGGCCACGCATTCCGCCCAGCACTACAACGACAAGTACGGCTACCTGAGCGGTGCTGTTGACCCGGCAACGGGCGACGGCATGGCCTATAGCGGCGCCTATTTCCGTTCGGCCGGCTACCAGAACCAGCTGGACACCAACCTGGCAGGCAGCTTCGAATTATTGGGGCGTTCGCACGATTTCATCATCGGCGCCGACTACAGCAAACACAAAGCGCACGCCAAGCGCGCCGATCTGACCAGCGGCGGCGCCGTGAACCTGGCGGACGTGTCCCAGGCATATTGGCCCGAACCCGAAACACCCGATTTCGGTGTTGGTACGTCCTACATCGACTTCCCGTATTACGGCGAAGAGCGCTCAGGCGCCTATGCGCGGCTACGCCTGTCGCTGGCCGACCCGCTGCACGTCATCGGCGGGCTGCGGATCAGCAACTACAAGCAGTTCCTGGAGCGCTCTGGCATCGCGGACGACGGCTCCGCCAATTGGACCGAACGCTACAACTTCAAGGACAACGACGTCATCACGCCGTTCGGCGCGGTCACGTATGACTTGAACGAGGCGTGGACCACCTATTTCAGCTATGCCGAGATCTACAAGCCGCAAGCGGGCTACCTATCTGGACCGCAGCCCGGCAAGCCGCTGGACCCGATCACCGGCCGCACCTACGAATGGGGCGTGAAGGGATCGCACATGGGCGGCAAGCTCAACACGTCGGCCGCGCTCTACTACACCGAGCGCAACGGCGAAGCCGCGCCCGACGGCCGCTATCCCAGCGACGCCAACCCCGACGACGGCAGCGCCTGCTGCTACATCGCGCAAGGCAAGGTGGTTAGCCGCGGCATCGACCTGGAAGCCAGCGGCGAACTGGCGGCCGGATGGCAGGTGTATGCCGGCTATACCTTCAACCACAACAAGGATCGCCAAGGCAACCAGCGCTACGCAAAGAACACGCCGGCGCATTTGTTCAAGCTGTGGTCCACCTACCGGCTGCCCGGCCAGCTCAACAAATGGATGGTGGGCGGCGGCGTGACCATGCAGAGCAAGAGCTCGGTCAGCGGCCAGGAATGGGTGCAATCAGGAGGGGAATGGAGCCAGGCGGGCTACACCACCCGGCAGGGCGGCTACATGCTGGCCAACGCGCTGGTGCAGTACGACATCAGCAAGTCGATGAGCGCCACGTTGAACATCAACAACCTGTTCGACAAGCGCTACTACTCGGGCCTGGGTTCCAACAGCAAGAACAACTACTACGGAACCCCGCGCAACGTCATGCTGACCATGCGCGCCACGTTCTAGGCACGGACAAGGCGATCCGGGGCGGTTCTGCCCCGGATCGCCTAGTGCGAGGCGGCGCCCGTCCGGGGCGCCACACACTGTTAATTCACGACCTTGGTTTCCCAGACGCGCGGCTTGCCTTCCCACACCGAGAAGCCCTCGACGCGCTTATTGACCGCCCACGCATCCGCGCCGTTGTACAGCATCAGCATCGGCGTCTGCTCCAGCATCAAGGCATGCAGCTGGTCAAACAGGGCCTGGCGCTTGGCCGGGTCGGACTCCAGGAAACTCTCGTCGATCAGCTTCTGCGCGGCGGGATCGTCCCAGACCTTGCGGGGCTGCTTTGCCTTGTCGCCCGAGAACTGCTCGAAGCTAAGCGACGGATCCAGGCGCGACGAGAACGAGAACGAGCTGATCTGGTATTTGCCGGTGTTGTAGCGGTCCAGCTGCGTGGCCCATTCCAGCACTTCGATCTTGGCGTTGATGCCGACCGATTGCATCATGGCTTGCGCGATCACGGCGACTTGGTAGCTGGGCACGTGGGCACGCTTGTTCGCGTAGATGACGATGGGCTCGCCCTTGTAGCCCGCCTCTTTCAGCAATTGCTGCGCGCGCGCCGGGTCGTACTTGTAGCTGCGCTTTTCCGCTTCCTTGTAATAGGCCGAACCGGCGTGAACCGCCGAGTTGTTCAATTGGCCCAGGCCTTCCGAGGCGGCAGCGACCACCTGCGGGATGTCCAGCGCGGCGGCGATCGCCTGGCGCACCTTCACGTTCTTCAGCACCGGGTCCTGCGTCTGGAACAGCAGCACGTGCTTGACGGCATCGTGCGGGCTGAAAACGGTCAGGTTCTTGGCGCTCTTGAGTTCACCCACATCGGTGTTGGTGATCTGGCTGGCGTCGATGGCGCCCGACATCAGGCCGGCTTTGGACGTGGACGGGTCCGGCACCACGAGGAACTTCACTTCGTCCACCAGCGGACGCTTGGAACCGACGTAGCCATCCGGCTTGTCGCCTTCGGGCGAAACGTAGTCCTTGAACGCGGACAACAAGGTGTATTCGCCGCGCTTCCAATCCTTGAACATATAAGGACCGGTGCCAACGGGCTTGATCCACGAACCGTCCGCTGCGACCGAATCCTTGGAAATGATGGCGGTCATGCCGCAATCGGTGCGCGCCAGCGAATCCAGGAACACCGCCGACTTGCGGTCCACCTTCATCACCACGGTCTTCGCATCGGGCGCCGATACGTCAGTCACCTTCAGGCCGTTACGGCCGTCGAAGTCGCTGCGGCAGCGCCAGTCCGTCTTCGGATCCATGTAGCGCTGCCAGTTCCAGACCACGTCCGCCGAGGTCAACGGGGCGCCGTTATGGAACTTGACGCCATCACGCAGGATGAAGGTGTACGTCAGGCCGTCAGGCGACAGGTCCACCGACTTGGCCAGCAGCGGGCCAACCGTGCCGTTCTCGCGATAGCCGACCAGGCCTTCAACGATATTGAGCACCACGCCGTCGGTCGTGTTGTCGCGATTGACGCCAGGGTTCGTCGACCGGATGTCTGCCGGCTGCGCCACGGTCAGCACGGCGGCATGAACCGGAACGGCGGCAAGCGTCAGGGCGAGCGCAAGCGCTCTGGGAACAAAATGGTGGTGCATGGAAAAGACTCCCCGGCGTGCGGCGCAGATTTCACGCATATATTGGCGCCAAAATAATCTGCTAATTATGGCGACTCTCTATCCCACCGCCATCGGGGGTATCCCTGAAGCGGCGGCGTAAAAGCACCGCGGCGGCCCCCTTTGCAGGTGGGCCGCCGCGTTAGGCAGGCGCAAGCCATCAGGAATCGCGCGTCAGGAAATATCCTGGCCCACGTGCTGAGCGATGATTTTCTGCAACTGCTTCACGTCGCGCGCCTCCAGCGCCTCGACCATGTCGAAGTGCTCGCGCGCCGAGATCTCGACGCGGGAACGGGTGACCCATTCCTTGGCGGGCGCCGCAGGCCCGCGCGCGCGGGTCTCCTGGATCAAGGCCACCAGTTCACGATTGCTGCACAGGTCGTACATGCCCGCGTGGAACGCCACATTGACTTCGTATTGCTCCAGCAAGGTGCCATCCTGCAGCAGCTTGGCGAAGCGCTCCGCCAGGGTGCGCAACGCCCGGACCTTGGCGGCCGTGACATTGGGCATCAAGTCGGCCGCAGCCCCCGTTTCCAGCAAGATGCGGATATCGCGGATCTGCACATGCAGGTCCGGATCCATTGCATAGACGTGATAGCCCCGGTTCGGGATGTGCGCAATCAGCCGCTTGGCCGCCAGTTGGTCTAACGCCCGCCGGACGTCCAGACGCTTGGCGTCATAACGTTCTTGCAGGTCGATCTGTTTCAACCAGGCGCCGGGACCATACACACCCGACTGAATATCTTGGGCAATACGGTCAACCAGGCCGGGTTGCGTCGCAGCCACTTTCGGCATGGACTACTCCCGTCAATCAATTCCAAAGCGCGTATTTTAGGCATAACTTCTTGCTGCGATAGCAGGGGGTTCCCCCCCTGCCCTCACGCGCTGGCCCGCAAGGGCTCCTGCCCATCCAACCGCCAGCGCAGGCGCACGCCCCCGGTGTCGGTGGATTCCAAGGCGGGAATCGCGGACAACAAACTGCGCGTGTAGTCTTCCTGCGGCCGGTCGAACACGGCGTCGCGCGACCCCTGCTCAACAATGCCACCGTCACGCATCACCACGACCCTGTCGGCCACCTGCTCGACCACACCCAGATCATGGCTGATGAACAGGCAAGAAAAGCCGTGCCGTTCCTGCAAGTCGGCGAACAGGTCCAGCACCTGCGCCCGAACGGTCACGTCCAGGGCCGACACCGGTTCATCGGCGATCACGAACGCCGGACGGCGCACGATGGCGCGGGCGATGGCCACGCGCTGGCGCTGTCCGCCGGACATTTCATGCGGGAAGCGCTTGGCGTACTCGGACCCCAGGCCGACTTCCGCCAGCACCTCGTCCACCCGACGGCGCTTGTCCGCGGACGGCATGTCGCCCAGCATGCGCAGGCCCTCGCCCACCAGTTGCCCGATGGTCATGCGCGGGTCCAGCGAGGAATACGGGTCCTGGAACACCATCTGGCAATTCAGCCGATAGTCACGCCAGGCAGCCGAGCGGCGGTTGACCAACTGGTTGCGGAACAGGATCTGGCCGGACGTGGGCGCCAGCAGGCCGGCGATTGCCCGCCCCAGCGTCGTCTTGCCCGATCCCGACCCGCCCACCACCGCGACGACTTCGCGCGGTTGCACGTGCAGGTCGATGCCGTTCAAGGCGCGCTTGGCGCCGGTGCGGGAAAACAGGCGCTGATGGCCGGCGTAGTCCACCACCAGGTTCTTGACCTCGACGATGGGCGCCTCGGGCGTCAGCTTGCGGGCCGGCAGACGGCGCGGCATCGCGTCCAGCAGCTTGCGGGTATACGGATGTTGCGGCCGTTCCAGGATACCGGCGGTGGTGCCCGTTTCCAGCACCTTGCCGTGCTGCATCACCACCATGCGTTCGGTGTAGCGCGCCACCATCGGCAGGTCATGGCTGATCATCAGCACCGCGGTGTGATGTTCTCGCGTCAGGTCCACCATCAGTTCCAGCACGTCACGCTGCACCACGGCGTCCAGCGCGGTGGTGGGCTCGTCGGCGATCAGCAGCGCGGGCTCAAGCAGCATCACCGAGGCCAGCATCATGCGTTGGCGCATGCCGCCCGAAAACTCGTGCGGCCACGCATCCATCGCCCCCTTGGGATCACGGATGCCCACGCGGCGCAGCATCTCCAGGATGCGTTCGCGGCGCTGGGCCGTGGACAGATTCCTGCGATGCAGCTTCAGGCCTTCATCCAGTTGCCGCCCGATCGGCATGGACGGATTCAGCGACGTCATGGGTTCCTGGAACACCATGCCGATGCGCGCGCCGCGCAACTTGCGCAGCACGGCAGGCTCGGCGCGGGTCACGTCCACGCCCTCGAACAGAATGGCGCCGCCCGCCACCACCAACGGTTCGGGCGTCAGGCCCATGATGGCGCGCGCGGCCTGGGTCTTGCCGCTGCCGGATTCGCCGACGATGCCGACCATTTCTCCCGGCGCGACCTCGAACGACACGCCGCTGACGATCTCGCGGCCGCCTGCGCCCACCGTCAGGCTCAGGTTCGATACGGATACCAGTGCGCTCATTGCACGCCCCTCATGCGGGGATCAAAGCGGTCTCGCACCGCGTCGCCCAGCAGGTTGATCCCCAGCAGCGCCAGCGCAATGGCCAGGCCGGGAAGAATGGAAAGATACGACGCCTGCGCCATGAACGGACGCGCGGCGGCCAGCATGTTGCCCCAGGTCGGCGCGGGCGGCGGCACGCCCAGTCCCAGGAAGGACAGCGCGCTTTCCGCCAGGATCACCCAGCCGAACATGGAAGTGGCCAGCACCGTCAGCGGCGCCACGCAGTTGGGCAGCACGTGCCGGAACATGGTGTAGAGCTCGGAATTGCCCAGCACCCGTGACGATTCGATGAACTCCTTTTCGCGCAGGGACAGCACCGTGCCCCGCACGATGCGCGTCACCGATGGCGTGTAGGCCAGGCCCAGCGCCAGGATGATGCCGTACTTGTTGGCGCCCACCACCGCCAGCAGCCCCAATGCCAGCAGCAGCCCGGGAAAGGCCAGCAGGGCATTGTTGAAGGCCATGATGATGCGGTCGGTCCAACCGCGCACGAAGCCCGTCAGGGTTCCGATGGCCGTGCCCGCCACGATGGCGAAGGTCACGGTCAACAAGCTGATCCAGACGCTGCTGGACGCACCGGCCAACAGCCGCGACAGCTCGTCGCGGCCGAATTCGTCGGTGCCCAGCAGGAAGTCTCCGCCGGGCGGCTTGAGCCGCGCGACGAAGTTGATCTTGAGCGGGTCATGCGGGGTCCAGAAGGCGCCCATGAGCGCCGCGACGATCATCGCCCCGACGATCACGCCGCCCAGGAGCGCATTGGCTGGGATTCGCTTTTTCATTCGGCGGTCACTCTCGGGTCGAAGATGGGATAACACAGGTCGATCAGCAGATTCACGATCACGTAGACCACGCCCACGAACAGCAGACAGCCCTGGATCACGGGATAGTCGCGGGCGAAGATCGAGTCCACCAGCAAGCGCCCCAGTCCGGGAATGGTGAACACCGTTTCCACCACCGCGATGCCGCCCAGCAGGTTGCCCAGCACCAGGCCGATCAACGTCCAGGTCGGGCCGAAGGCGTTGCGGAAGGCGTGGCGCATCAGCACGGCCGATTCAGACAGGCCCTTGGCGCGCGCATGGGTGATGTAGTCCAGGCGCAGCACTTCCAGCGTACTGGCGCGCGCCATGCGCATCAGCACGCCGATCTCGTGCAGGAACAGCGTCAGGATCGGCATGGCCAGGTACAGCAGGCCCGCCTTCCAGTCTTCGCCGATGGACACATAGCCCACCACCGGCAGCCATTGCAGCTTCAGGCCAAAGAAAATCAGCAGCAGCAAGCCCAACCAGAAGGTCGGGATGGACACCAGCAGGGTTGCCGAACCGACCAGGAACAGGTCGGGCCACTTGTTCTGCTTCCACGCCGCGATCATGCCGGCCGGCACGGCGACCAGTGCGGCAAACAGCACCGCCACCAGCACCACGCGCCCGCTGATCAGGAAGCGGTCCCACACCAGCGGCAGCACGGGCTGACCGGTGTTGATGGACGACCCCAGGTCACCATGCAGCATGTTGCCGAACCAGATACCGAACTGGGTCAACCAGGTCTGGTCCAGCCCCAGGCGCGCACGCAAGTCCGCCAGGGCGGCAGGCGTGGCCAGGTCGCCCAGCAGCAATTGGGCAGGATCGCCCGGAATCAGCCGGATCATCACGAATACCGCCACCGCCACGATCAGCAGGGTCGGCACGGCCATGACAATTCGGGATAGCGCAAAACGCAGCATGGCCCTCTCCTATTCCTGTACGCGGTGCGGCGATTGGCCGCAGCCGCGTCCAGCGATATCAATTACGTTCATGTCGCAGCTTGTGCAGCGCATCCGCCAGGAAGTCCTGCACCTGGCCCACGCATTTCAAGCCGTCGTGCGGCACGTTTTCCACCACGTCCAGCACGGCCTTCACGCCCTGGGCTTCAAACGAACGGCGCAGCGACTCCAGGCGCTCGGGGCGCGTCTTGCCGGCGTCGTTGGCGCCCGGCATGAAGAACTTGCCGCCTTCGCGATGGGTGATTTCCCAGGTTTCCAGATCGGCCTTGCCGACGATCATGTGGACTGCCACCTGCTTGAGCGCTTCGATGTCGACGCGCTTGCCAAAGCGGGCTTCCGCATCGCGCACACCGACCCACCAGTCCTGGCTGGGGTCCAGCAGCGTGACCGAACCCGGAGCGCCGATCGACACCGCCCACAGGCTTTCCGGATGCAGATACGCGAAGCGGTTGACGAACTGGCCGCCGCCCGAATAACCGAACAGGCCGAACTTCTTGAAATCGCGGCCGAACTTCTCGCCGACTTCAGCCACCATATCCAGCAGGATCTGGTCGTAGCGGATGTCGCCTTCGATCAGTTGCTTGAAACCGTCGCGATTGCCGTCACCCAACGGACCCACGGGGAACAGCGGGCACAGCACGATGCAGTCGTTCCAGCGCGCGAACTCGGCAAACGCATCGCGGTATTCCACGAAGGCGCGGCCGGTGCCGTGCATGATCACCACCAGTTCCATCGGATGCTTGGCGGTGTCGATGTGCGGAGGCACATACATGCAGTAGGAAAAGCGCGGATCGGTACGGGCCGCAAAGACGGTGCTGTGACCCAGGTCGTACATGGCCCGCGCGCGGGCGGCGTCGGGTTGGATAGCGGGAGCTGCGTTGGACTGCATGATTTCCTCGTTTCCATGGCCGCGCGGGCGGGCGCATGGTCTATGCCGGTGGTCGAAACAATAATCACATAAATTGGCGCCAATTTTAGGCATAGCCCTTTCCATCAACAAGGCAGGGGATTCCCTAGGCCGGCACGCCCGGCCGTTGTTTCGCCACCACCCCGGCCAGCCCATGGCTCATATACAATTGGGAATCATTATCAATATATATGCGTACGGGCAGGACCCGGCGTGTTGGGGATCCTGCCGTGGATGTCGTCCAGACACTCTATGCCGGCCATCACGGATGGCTCAGAAACTGGCTGAACAAGCGCCTGGGCAATACGTCCGATGCTGCCGACCTGGCGCAGGACACGTTCACGCGCATTCTTGAGGCACGCCGCAAACCTGGTGCAGAAGCGCTTCGGCTGCAAGAGCCACGCGCCTATCTGACCACCGTCGCCAAGCATGTGTTGTGCAACTTCCACCGTCGGCAATCGCTGGAACGCGCCTGGTTGGACGCCCTGGCGCAGATGCCCGAGCGCACCTCGCCCTCGCCCGAACAGCGGCTGCTGATCCTGGAAACGCTGCACCAGATCGACGCCATGTTGGATGGACTACCCGCCAAAGCGCGGGCCGCCTTTCTGATGGCCCAGCTGGATGGCATGACCTACTTGCAGATCGCCAACGCCCTGTCCGTCACCGACCGCACGGTGCGCCGCTACATGGCACAGGCTTTTGAACAATGCCTGATGCTGGCCGCCTGATGGGTAGCATGCGCGAAGCTCCGCTGGACCGCATGGCGTTGCGCCAGGCCGCACAATGGTTGATGCGCCTGCACGCCGGCGCCGAACCCGCTCCAGAAGCCTTCCAGGAATGGGAACGCTGGCGCGCGCAAAGCCCGGACAACGAGCGCGCCTGGCAACGCGCGCAGCAATTCAACACCCAGTTCAGCACGCTGCCGCCCGATCTGGCGCGCGCCGCGCTCAACCGCAAGATGCCCCGGCGCAAGGCACTGGCAACGTTGGGCGGCATGGCGGTGGGCCTGCCGGCCGCCTGGGCCGCCTGGCGCATGGCGCCCTGGTCCAGCTGGGCGGCCGAATACCGCACCGCGACCGGCGTGCGCCGTGAAATCCGGCTGGCCGACGGCAGCACCGTGCAGATGAACACCGCCAGCGCCATGGACGTTGCCTTTGACGCCACGATCCGTCGCGTGATCCTCCGGTCTGGCGAAATCCTGGTGCGTACCGCCACCGACCCTGCGCACCCGGCCATGGCGCGGCCGTTCCTGGTATCGACCGAATCCGGCGCGATCCGCACGCAGGACGCGCGTTTCACCGTTCGGCAGAGCGGGCCGGACTGCCGCGTCTCGGTGCTCGACGGCGCGGTGGAGATCGCTTCCGGCAACACTCCCAGCCAACGCCTGCGCGTGACCGCGGGCCAGTGCATCCGGTTCGACAAGACCGGCGCCGACCCCGTGCAAGCCCTGCCTGCGGGTGCGGGTGAATGGGCGCGCGGCGTCCTGGTGGCCGACAACATGCGGCTGGCGGACTTCCTGGATGAACTCGCCCGCTACCGTCCCGGCATCGTGCGCTGCGACCCTGCCGTGGCCGATCTGCGCCTGTCCGGCGGGTTCCAGTTGCAAGACACCGACCGCATCTTGTCCCTGCTGCCCATCACCCTGCCCGTGCGCGTGACGACCCGAACCCGATACTGGGTCACGGTAGAGGCAAAGAGCGCATCGGCCTGAATCGCCGCGTCGTTACAACTTCACCCGTCTTTGCATGTCCGCTTTTCTCCGTTCGCGTGTCAACAACCCCAGCAACACCACAACACGCCCTTCCTCGGAGAACCCCATGGCGCATCGCCGTCCTGGCTCACGGCCAGCTTTGACCCGCACGTCCGCTTCCCTCTCGCCGGCCAAGCGCCTGCCTCACGCCGTCCGGGGCGCGCTGCTGGCGCTGGCCTTGACCGGCGCCGCAGGCACGCTGCACGCCCAATCGGCCCCCGCCGCGCAAGGCGTGCGCAGCTATGCGATTCCAGCGGGTCCGCTGGGGCCGGCGCTGTCGCGCTATGCAGGGGAGTCCGGCATCAACCTGGCGATTGATCCTGCGCTGGTGGCGGGCCGAAGCACGCAAGGACTATCGGGTGAATATGGCGCACGCGCGGGCTTGGACCGCTTGTTGAAGGACTCCGGCCTGGCCGGCCACCCCTCGGGCACGGACGGCTATGTGCTGCGTCCGGTCGTCGCCGCCGACGCCACCACCTTGTCCGAAGTCAAAGTCAGCGCCGACGCGCTACGCGACGGCAAGACGGAAGACACGCAGTCCTACACCGGATCGACCAGCGCCACGAAACTGAATCTGTCGCTGCGCGAAACGCCGCAATCCGTCAGCGTCATTACGCGGCAGCAGATGGAAGACCAGGGCCTGAACACCATCCAGGACGTGCTGGGGCAGACCACCGGCATCTCGGTCGACAAGAGCACGGCCACGCAGGAATACACGCAGGTCTATTCGCGCGGCTTCACCGTGGACACGTACATGCTCGACGGCATTCCGACGTCGAGCCAACTGGAAGGCATCACCTTCGACACCGCCATCTACGACCGCGTGGAAGTGGTGCGCGGCGCCACGGGCCTGGTCAGCGGCACCGGCAGCCCCGCCGCCGCGGTCAACCTGGTGCGCAAGCGCCCCACCCGCGATTTCTCGGGCTCGGTCTCGGCCAGCGCGGGCTCGTGGGACCGCTATCGGGCCGAGGCCGACCTGTCGGGTTCGCTCGTTGACAACGGCCGCATCCGCGGGCGCATCGTCGCCGCGCATCAAGATTACGGTTCGTTCATCAGCCGCGTGAAACAACAAAAGGATGTGTTCTACGGCATCGTGGAAGCCGACTTGACCGACTCCACGCTGCTGACCGCCGGGATCACCTATCAAGACGACCGCACGGACAACGCCAGCCGTGGCTTCCCGGCATTCTTCAGCGACGGGACGGTGACCGATTTCTCGCGCCGCATGAACGGCGCGGCGGATTGGAGCTACTACAACCGCAAACAGACGTCCGTGTTCGGCAGCCTGGAACACACATTCGCCAACGACTGGACTGCCAAGGCCATCGTCAACTACACCCAGAACGACTACGACGCCTTGCAGGGCTACGCTCAAAACGGCTACCCCGATCGCGAGACCGGCGCCGGCGCGGGCCTATGGCTAGCCAATTGGCACGGCCGCCCCAAACAGACGTCGGTGGACCTGTACGCCACGGGCCCCTTCACACTGCTGGGCCGTCAGCATGAGCTGGTATTCGGCGTCAGCGCATCGCGCTATGAACAGGGCGGCGCCACCTTCCCCAACTGGCGCCTGCCGGGATATGACGCATCGATCCCCGACATCTTCAACTGGAATGGCCATTCGCCCAAGCCCGAATACGCGGGCACGGAAACCGGCAGCTCCACCACCCGCGAAGAAGAACTGGGCATCTACGCCACCGCGCGCCTGCGGCCCACCGATCGCTTCTCGATCATCCTGGGCGGCCGCTATACCGACTGGAAGCGCGACGTCGACAGCCAATATTTCGACGGCACCAGCATCAACGACAAGCTGCGAGAAAAGGGCAAGATCACCCCGTTTGCGGGTGTGGTCTACGACCTGGACGACAACTGGTCCGTCTATGCCAGCTACACCAGCATCTTCAAGCCGCAGGCGTACCGCGACCGCAACAACAGCTTCCTGCCGCCGCTTGAAGGCGACAACTACGAGTTGGGCGTCAAAGGCGAGTTCTTCAACGGCGCACTGAACGCCAGCGCAGCCGTCTTTGAACTGAAGCAGGACAATCTGGCCGAGATGGACCCCGACAACATCTGGGTCACCGGCGGCGGGGGCGGTTCCTATGCATACCGCACGGTGCAGGGCGTGACCTCGCGCGGATTCGAGATGGAGCTATCGGGCGAGTTGCAACCCGGCTGGCAAATGATCGCCGGCTATAGCTACCGTCAATTGAAGGATGGCGACGGTCACCGCGTCTCTACCTGGCAGCCCAACAGCCTGTTCCGGCTTTGGACCACGTACCGCTTGCCGGGCGCGTGGCATCCGCTGACCGTCGGCGGCGGCGTCACCTGGCAGAGCAGCATCGCCCAGGCCGACTACGGCCCCCATGACGAGACCTTCAAGCAGGACGCCTATGCGCTGGTCGGCCTGATGGCGCGCTACGACTTCAACCGCCATCTGTCGGCCACGCTGAACGTCAACAACCTGTTGGACAAGAAGTACTACTCGACCGGCTTCGGCGGCTTCTATGGCGATCCGCGCAACGCAATGCTGACGATGAAGTACCGCTTCTAACGCGCGGCCTTGAAGGTCAGCCTTTCTTGAACAGGCGCTTGACCCCGCTGACCACCCCCAGCACCACCGCCCCGGCCACGATGCCGAACAAGGCGTTGAGCACGGTGGAAATCAGCGCATGCACCACGCCGCCCCCGCCCACCGCGGCGGCGGCTTGTTCGATGGCGGCCGCCACTGGCGCAATGCCATGCGTCAGGATGGTGCCGCCCACCATGAACATGGCCGCCGTACCCACCACCGACAAGGTCTTCATCAGGTAGGGTGCCGCGCCCACGATGCGCTTGCCCAGCCAAGCCACGGCCTGCGACCGCTTCTGGCTCAGGTACAGGCCAAGATCGTCCAGTTTGACGATGCCCGCCACCAGGCCATAGACCCCCACCGTCATCGCAATGGCGATGATCGACAGCACCAGCACCTGGCGCGTGAAGTCAGCATCCGCCACGGCCCCCAGGCTGATGACGATGATCTCGGCGGACAGAATGAAATCGGTGCGTACCGCGCCTTTGATCTTGTCGCGCTCGAACGCAACCATGTCCACGGAGGTGTCCTGCAAGGCCTCAGCCCGCGCCGCGTGGTTGCCTTCAGACGACTCGCCGTGCGGCAAGAACTTGTGCGCCAGTTTCTCCACGCCTTCAAAGCAGAGAAACGCGCCGCCCAGCATCAGCAGCGGCGTCACGGCCCAAGGCGCGAAGGCGCTGATCAACAACGCCGACGGCACCAGGATCAGCTTGTTGAGGAAGGATCCCCGAGCCACCGCCCACACGACGGGCAGCTCCCGGTTGACCGGCACGCCGCTGACTTGCTGCGCGTTCAGTGCCAGGTCGTCACCCAGCACCCCAGCCGTCTTCTTGGCCGCCACTTTGGTCATGACGGAGACGTCATCCAGAATCGTGGCGATGTCGTCGAACAATGCGAAGAAACTGCTTCCGGCCATCAAGCATCCCCTGTGCCCTAAGGAGATCCGAGTGTACAGGCGGCGTCAATTGCGCGCCGACGCGGCGGCGTCGTCAAACAGGATGTTGTTTTCCAGATGAATGTGCGCCATCAGGTCTTCCTTGAACGTGCGGATACCCAGGTACAGGGCCCGCCAGGTATTGCACGCGGCGCGCGGCAAAGTCAGGTCATGCGTCAACGCCAGCAGGCGTTCCAATGCCACGCCATGGTCGTCGTGCTCCATGCGCATCACCATGATCGGCATGGTCGCCATGGCCCCGTGCCCCCGGGCCAGCATGGGAAACAACACTTGCTCTTCCTTCTGCATGTGGCTTTCCAATTCCTGATGCATCGTGCGCAGGTGGTCGGCCAGCCCTGCCGGACAATCCGGGCTGTCGGCATGCACCTGCTCCACCTTCAGGGCAAGCCGGATCAGCTCGGGCAATTGCTGACGATGCACGTCGTGATAGCGCGCCAGAATGTGATCGATCAGTTCGGCAGGTGATGCTTGGCCCCAATCGGTTTCCTGGGGCGGGTTTCTGGATAGCGCGATCAAGCGCGCCTCAATCTGCGCCGGATCCAACGACCGCTGGGTCGCCGCCTCGGCCAGGCTCTTCTTGCCGCCACAGCAAAAATCCAGTTCGTATTCATGAAACACCTGCGTGGCGCCAGGAATGCTGCGGGCCAACTGGCCCAGGGATTGCTCAACCATGCTCATTGCGTCTCTCCATTCATGATGACGGGCACCTGGATAGACGCGAAAAGCGTGCCAGAAAAACCTTGCTTAAAATCAATAACTTGCAAAATTCAGGGTAGATATCACCGTCGCATCTTGGGGTTTTAATCACCCTTGAACGGTAAAATCCACCCTATGCAAAACCTCCTGCTTGCCGATCTGGTGGCCGATCTGCCGCCCGCCGTCCGCCTGCAACGGCTGATATCCAGTCTGCGCGCGCATTTCCGCTGCGGCGCCGTGGCCTTGTTGCAGCAAGAGGAAGACCATCTGCGGCCCATCGCGGTGGACGGCCTGACCCAAGACGCACTGGGCCGCCGCTTTGCCATCCACCAACACCCGCGCCTGGCCGCCATTCTTGCCCGTCGCGGCGTCACCTGTTTTCACCACGACAGCACCCTGCCCGATCCCTACGACGGCCTGATCAACGGCATGGCTGGCGAACCGCTGCCGGTCCACGATTGCATGGGCACCAGCCTGCACGTCGAAGGCAAACCCTGGGGCGTACTGACGCTTGATGCGCTGGAAGTCGGCACCTTCGACGCTGAGGCCCAATCCGAACTGCGCGACGCCATCGTGCTGGTGGAAGCGGCCCTGCGCACCACCCGGCTGGAAACCGAGATCCGCGCCCTGCGCGAAGCCCGCGGCCCCACGCAGGCGGATAGCGTGGCGCCGGATCGCCACGAAATCCTGGGCAACAGCGAAGCCATCGCCCGCCTGCTGCACGAGATCGACGTCGTGGCCGACTCGGAACTGCCTATCCTTTTATTGGGTGAAACCGGCGTCGGCAAGGAGTTGTTTGCCCACCGCGTACACCGCCTGTCGCGCCGCGCCGGCAAGCCCTTGGTGCACGTGAACTGTGCCGCCCTGCCGGAATCCCTGGCGGAAAGCGAATTGTTCGGCCACGCCAAAGGCGCGTTCTCCGGTGCCGTCACTGATCGGCCCGGCCGCTTCGAGGCCGCCAATGGCGGCACCCTGCTCCTGGATGAAGTGGGTGAACTGCCGCTGGGGGTCCAGGCCAAGCTATTGCGCACCTTGCAGAATGGCGAGATCCAGCGCCTGGGCGACGATCGCCCCCGCACCGTGGACGTGCGCATCGTGGCCGCCACCAACCGCAGCCTGCGCGATCTGGTGCGCGCAGGCGACTTCCGTGCCGACCTCTACCATCGCCTGTCCGTGTACCCGATTCCGATCCCGCCCCTGCGCGAACGCGGCAACGACGTGCTGCTGCTGGCCGGTCGCTATCTGGAATTGAACCGTGCGCGCCTTGGCCTGCGCAGCCTGCGGCTGTCCGCCGACGCCGAAGAAATGCTGCGCCGCTATTCCTGGCCCGGCAACGTGCGGGAACTGGAACACGTGATCAGCCGGGCCGCCATCAAGGCGGTCAGCCATGGGGCCGACCGCAACGACATCGTGACGCTTGGCGTGAACCTGCTGGACGTGTCCGACCATGGCGCACCCATCTCCATCCCGAGCGCGCTTCCCCCCGACGAGGCGCCGGCTGGCGGCGGCTTGTCATTGCGGGACGCCGTGGATGCCTGCCAGCGCCAGGCAATACGGCAAGCGCTGCGGGCGCACCAAGACAACTGGGCGCACGCCGCGCGCGCACTCGATGTGGACGCCAGCAACCTGCACAAACTGGCGCGGCGCCTGGGCCTCAAGCCTTGAGCTTGAAAGCGGCTGTCATTCACCGCGGCATCGTCAATACGTCGCCCGCATGTTCAGCATCACGCTACGCGGCTCGCCGTAATAGTTCGACCCATATGCTGCCCACACGCGCTGGTAATAGACCTTGTCGAACAGGTTGTTCACCGTCAATGTCGCTTCCAGGTGCTTGTTGAAACGGTAGCCGGCTTGCGCGGATACCGTGGTGTAGGGCCGCTGCTCGAATTTCACCGGCCCGTTCAAGCGGTACATGCTGCTGACGCTGCGCAAACCCGCCCCCAGCGACAAGCCTTCCAGCGTGCCCGTGGCGAATGAGTACTTCGTCCACAAATTGAAGGTATGGCGCGGCGTGATGAAAGCGTATTGCTGCGACTTCTGCTCTTCCGTGCCTTTCAGGGTTTTCGTCGTGGTGTAGGCATAGCCGGCCGTGATGTCCCAACCCGGTGCCGGGCTGCCGCTGATCTCGGCCTCGAAGCCCTGGCTGCGCATCTTGCCCGCCGCCATCGAGAACAGCGGATTGTCGGGGTCCGTCATGGCACGGTTTTCGTCTTCCATGCGGAACAGCGCGGCGTGGCCGTTCAGGCGCTTGTCCAGGAACTCGCCCTTCAAGCCGATCTCGAACTGTTTGCCGGTGCGCGGGTCCAGCAACTGACCATTCACATCGGTCGTGGTTTGCGGCGTGAAGATGCTGGTGTAGCTGGCGTAGGCCGACAACTGCTCGTTCAGGTCCACCACCAGGCCCAGGTAGGGCGTGAACTTGCCGTTGATATTGCTCTTGGTGTTGGTGAATTGATTGAAGTAGGCGTTGCGGTTCTGCGTTGTGTTTTCCCACCACGTCAGGCGGCTGCCCGCGATGAAGGTGGCCGCATCGGTCACGCGCAGGTTGGCGCGCGCATACAGGCCATACTGCTGCGTCTTGCCGTTATTGCCGTTGGTGTATTCGTAGTCGGGCTTGGGAACGTCGTTGTCCGGGTGGTACAGATTGATGTCCGCGCCGTCGCCGCCGCCGTACTGGAAGTTCTTGTGGACATTGCGGTAGTCGGCGCCCACGGTCAGTTCGTGCTTGCGGCCGAATGCCTCGAAGGGCGTGGCCACGAAAGCATCCAGGCCGTAGGTCTTCCAATGGCTGCGGTACTTCCAGGTGACCAGGCAGGTGTCGCCCGTGATGGGATCCACCGCGCAATCGGACCAGCCGAATTCGCGGCTGGGCTCGTCCTGTTCACGATAGATGCCGCTGACCTTGATGCGGCCGCCGTTGGACAGACGGTGTTCCACGTCCGCGAAATACTCGGTGACTTCCTCGGTGATGTGGTTCCAGCTGGGGTCCAGGTTGGTGGAGCGGCGCACGTCCAGCAACGTGCCGTCGGTGTAGCCCGGCAGGCCGAAGAACGGACGGCCCTTGTATTGCTGATAGGTCGCGCCGGCGGTCAACGTGGTGTCCGGCGTCAGGTCGAAGCCCAGCGTGCCGTAGAACAGCGGCTTCTGGGTATAGACGCCATCGACGAATGACCGGCGGTCGTCATAGGACGCAACCAAGCGGCCGCGCAACCGGCCGTCCGAGTCCAACGGGCCGGTAATGTCAGCTTCGGTGTAGTAGCGGTCCCACGAACCCGTCATGACCTGGCCGCTGAATCCGAACTCCTTCTGCGCGCGCTTGCGCACCAGGTTCACGGTGCCGCCCGGATCCCCCGCGCCCTGATACAGGCCGGACGGGCCGCGCAGGACTTCGATGCGGTCATAGATGGCCAGGCCAAAACCAGCGGACAAATCGTTGCCGGTACTGGCGGGCGTGTTCACGCCGTCCACCTGGATCGTGTCCAGCGCGTAGCCGCGCGAATAGAAGTTGCCGTGGTTACCGCCGATGCTGCCTGCTTCCACGGTGATGCCCGTGACGGTACGCATCGCATCGTCCAGGTTCACCAGGTTCTGGTCGTCCAGCAATTGGCGCGTCACGACCGATACCGACTGCGGAATCTCGCGCACGCTTTGTGAATTCTTACCCAAGGTGACAGCGGCGGCGGTGTAGGAACCCGTACCTTCGGTCGTTGCCAGATCCCGTCCCGTGACCGTCACCGGCGCCAGTGTCGTGGCATCCGGCGCCGACTGGCCGGCGGGTGAGCGGACGACGAAGCCCGCCCCGCTGGGAACGGCGACCAATCCGCTTTGCGCCAAGAGGCGGTCCAGCGCGGCCTTGGGCGTCAAGGTGCCAGACACCGCGGGTGCGTTCAGGCCAGCCACGGACGCAGGGCTGAACAGCACCTGCACTTGCGCCTGACGGCCCAGCGTCACCAGCGCATCCGCCAGGCTGCCGGCGGGCACATCAAACGATTGCGCCGTGGCAGGTTGTGCATGGGCCACGGCTGGCGCCAGCGCCTGGCCCAGCCCGGCACCGACCGACAGCGCGCACAGAATTGCGTAACGGCCAGCAGTCAGCCGGCGTTGAATATGGCGTTGCGCCATGGACTTTCCCCAGTCAAGAAGTGGATCTTCAAAGGGGAAGACGCGCCAGGCGGCGGAACCCGTACTTGTTAAGAAAAAAAATTATTCGCACTCGCAAATAGGCCCGCGGACGCCTAGCGGCTGGCGATCACCGCCGCGCCGTCCGGCCGCCGGTTGAGCGTCACGGGCAACAAGCCGGGCAGCATGTCCAGAAAGGCTTCGGGCTGGCGCAAGTCCAAGGTGCCCGATAGGCGAAGGCCACGGGCGCGCTCGTCAGCGAAACGCACCGGTGCGTCACGATATAGGCCCAGGTAGCCCGCCAGTTGCTGCAAGGTGGCGTCGTGGACCACCACCACGCCGTCCTGCCACGCACCGATTTCGGTCGCGGGCACTTGTTGACGCCGCAACAAGCGGGCGTTCAAACGAGACAGCAGCACCGTGTCGCCGGCTTTCAGCGTCTGCCGGGCCGAGGCATCCGAGCCACCCGCATCCAGCAGCACCTGGCCGCTGCGCACGCCGACTTGCAGCGAATCGGGCAGCAACAACACATTGAATTCGGTGCCGATGTCTCGCAGTTCGGCATCTCCGGCCGTCACGATCAACGGCCGGCGATCGGGCGCCGCGTTGATGAAGACTTCCCCCCCATCGATGCGGATGTGGCGTTCGGCCAACGTGTAGCGCACGCTGACCCGCGTGCCCACATTGGCGTGAATGCGAGAGCCGTCCGGCAGATCCACGTCGCGCGTCTCGGTGGACGCATTGGCCACGGAGGTGTAGTTGACCGGCATGTACTGGTAGGCCGCGCCCACCGCCAACGCCAACGCCGCCAACGCCCCGCCCCACCGCAAGAACACGGGACGGCGCGCAGGCTGCTGAGCCTGCGCCCGGGTGCGCACCGAGGCCTGACGCGGCAATGCCGCCATGTCGTCCCAGACCTGGGTAAGGCGTTCGTATTCCTGCCGATGCAAAGGCGATTGCGCCAGCCAGGCCTGAAAAGCCTGCTCAGCGCCGGCGTCGGATGCACGATCCTGGCGGCGCATGAACCATGCGCTTGCGGCCTCTTCGATAGCGGATAAGGGGGGAGATTGAGTCATGACGCTTCGCCGTGGACCCGGCGTTTGCAGTGCGCCAGAGCCAGTTGCAGGTGCTTTTCCACCGCCCGCACGGATATGCCCATGTGGTCGGCGATCTCCTCGCAACGCAGCTCATCATACCGATAAAGCAAAAAGGCCTCGCGTTGGCGCGGGGGCATGTCATCAATGGCGGCTTGCAGCAAACGCAGACGCTGATTGGTATCGGCGCGCGCTTCGGGCTGGTGTCCCGCGTGGGCAGCCAAGCTGCCTGTTGGCGGTTCAAAATCCTGATCATCCAGGCTGGCCACGACGTGTTCACCGCGCACACCCTCGCGGCGCCAATGGTCGCGCAGCAGATTGCGGGCGATCTCATAGAGATAAGCGCGCGGCTTTTCCGGAGGTTCCGCGCCATGGCTGGCGGCCAGCCATTTGGCGAACGTCTCCTGCGCCAGATCCCGAGCGGTATCTGGCGAACGCTTGAGTTGCCGGTTCAGAAAGCCGACAAGCTCTGTGTTCCACGCTTTGTACGCTTCGGCGATCACGCCGAAGAACCGCTCCCCCATGATGCCCCTAAGTCGATGTCCGCCGCGCGCTCAATCAACCAGGCGCGTCTTCATGGCGTGAATCAGATGATAATGATTCTTATTGTATCAACAATATGGGACACCGCCCAAAGGGCTGGGCAAGCGAATGCGGTCAGGCCTTGATGTAGACCCAGGCGTGCACGCCGGACTTCAGCAACACCGACACGCGCTTGTAGTCGGACACTTCATAGCTGTCGGCAGCCTGCAATTCCTTCTGGCTGATCTCGAACACCATGCCCGGAACCTCGTCCTTCGGGTCGTAGCTGGCAAATACGATCGGGTGCTTGGCCTTGCCGCTGGTCTTCAGGACCTCGGGGTCGGTGATGTCCACCCAATGCTGCACATAGCCCGTCATCGCGTCGGGCCGGCCGGTGAGCTCCCTGCCGAAATTGGCCAGTTGCACCGCCTTGTCTTGCAGGGTTCCGTAGGAGAAAAGCAGAATCGACGCTTCGTGTGATTCAGGCACCATCGTGTCCTTAAGGAAAAATCATTGCGTGTTAATGACTTTACACCAGCGTGTGTCGCCTGGCCTGCCAGCGGACACCGCCGGCAGGCGCTGCTTACACCCAGGAAGCAGGCCAGCGGGCCAGGCGCGTCACCCCGCCTTCCACGTCTTCGTACACGGCAAGCACGCCGCGCTTGTTGCGCAAGACGACGACGCGCTTGCCGTCGAATTCATTGATATGGCTGTAGTGCGCGGGTTCTTTCGCGCCGCCATCCAACTGGTAGGCCGTCTTGGCTCGATCGACGAAGTCGTCATCGCCACGCACAAGCCGCGTCACGCCCGGTCGAACGCACACCGGTGCCGCGGCCCGGGACGGGCTGGCATCGGTGTCCGCGATGAAGTGCGCAATCCGCGCCTTTACCTTGAAGGGAGTGCATTCGGCCTGCGCGGTCTCGCGGCTCAATAGGCGTTGCCGCATGTCCTGCGGCAATTCGTGCCACTGGCTCAACAGGGCCGCGCCAAGAACGGCCAGGATGCGTTGCTCGTCATGGTCCAGTTGCTCAAGCGCGAATGATCTGGCCTGCGCCGCGAATCGCGCGCCGCCTTCATCGTCTGATCGCGCCCTGCCTGCCCTGCCGGTCGAATTCAGCATGCGAATCTCCTGGGGCGTGCGGGTGAAAATACCGACGAAATGACTAGCCTGCGTCGCCGGAAAACAAAAGGCCGCCCGTCGAAATCAGGGCGGCCCGGTCAGGCATGCTCGCAGCGCGATGCTGCGAGACGTCACGCTGGCCTGGCATGCGAATCAACGACAAGCCGGCCATGATTGATCGCGGCATCCACCGCCATGCCCGGGCTGGAGACGAATCCGCCAGATGCGAACAACGGCACGGCATGATGCTCGTTGAGTTTGTCCTGATCCGCCGCAAGCTCCACGGCAACCGTTGCTGTGAAGGCGGGCCGGCCGCTGCCCCCGACTGAAATCCGGGAAACACTGGCGGTCAGCCGATAACCCTTGTAGACCATATTGTTGTGCAACATGAAACCCCCTATTTGATCAAAAGGCCCCGCAGGGCCTTCATTCACAAAGCGCGGATTTGCGTGGCGTGGGGGCCTTTGGCGCCCTGTGCGGTCACATAGCTGACGCGCTGGTTTTCCAGCAGCACCTTGTGGCCGTCGCTCACGATTTCCGAGAAATGCGCGAACAGATCCTTGCCGCCGTTCTCGGGCATGATGAATCCGAATCCTTTTGCATCGTTGAACCACTTCACGATTCCGGTTTCCATAATCTCTCTCCTTTAAAAGCGGGCACCGCCCGCGAAGATGAGCCTGTCAAGGAAAGGACTGCGAACAATGAAGCGCCCCCAAGGGGTGCAAGACCGGACGAAAATCACGATGCTCGAAAAGCTTCAAGTTCACTATGGGTCCAGGGGGGTCTAAAGTCAATCAGCGTTTCCGATTACCACCAAATACTTATTTTGGAGGCTTTTGACGGTTGATTCGACACAGATGCAGACATTACGAGCCATACGGAGCCCGCTTTCTTTGCTTATTGCGTAACCAAGGCTGCTTTTGCATACGACCGCGGAATAAAGCGCGTATCCTGGACCAATGGTGCTTGAACGCGCGTTGCCTCGCCGTGTCGCCATACAGGAGTATGGCCATGTCCGTCCATCGCAATAATGTCCCGCAATCCCTTGCAAGCTTGCACCTCAAGCCTATAGCGCACGCGCTGATCGCAGAAAGCACTTGAGCGCTATCAGAAGGTCGATCGCCAAATTCGCCAACGCTTGCGTCAAGCTGCTTCCGCCGGCATCCCCGCCGCCACCGCGAAGCGGCGGCGAACCCAAGCGAGAAGTACAGCGTGAACACGCTGCCATTGCATCGCCGTGGCGCATCTATCGCATATATGCCCGGCCCGGGCACCTGCTGATGCGCAATGAGCAAGGCCGCATCCTGGACCTTGGCGTCATGAAGGGCGCCGAACCCAATCTGGGGTACCGGCTTTTCGCGCGCGACCTGCAAGGCAAGGGCTTCGCCACACGCGGCCTGCTGTTGGACGACATCGCCCGCCGCATCGAAGCCGGAGAAATCGGCAAGGAACTGCTGAACCTGCCCGATTGGGATCAGGCGCTGGGCGCAGACCTGGATCGCGGCACGCATACGGATGTGTCGATGAAGCTGGGCCGCTAGGCCGGCAGCACCCCTTGCATGGGATATGCTTTCCGCCTGGAAATTGTCAGGATCGTTCCCCATGCAAGACGCCACCGCCATTCTGGATGCTTTCGAGCGCACGGGTTGGAAGAACAACGACCCCATGGCGCAGACGCTGCAATTGCGTCTTGAAGACCCCAAGGCGCTGGGTGAACTGGTCGCGCAATCGCTGGACAGGCCGCTGGACAGCGCCACATTCATCGACGCTGCGCTCGACTTGATGGACGACGACACCTACGCCGCCACCGTCGCTCTGGCATGGCGACGTGCCATGCAAGGCATCAGGTCGGACATTCTTTCCGGCGTATTGGACTCTGCCGCCCTGCAATACCCGGATGTTTTCTCCGGCCACTGGGACCAACTGCTGGCTGCCGCGCACACGGGCGAAGGCGGCCCTGAGTATCTTGAAGGCCATGCCTGGCGCGCCCTGGACGCGGCCACGCGGGAACGCTGGCGCGCGGGACTGGAGCCAGACACCCACGAGGGAACCCTGGGCCGGCAACGCGCCATCGCTTTACTGCGTTCGCGCCAGCCCGAGGATGTGTCGCACGCGCTGTCACGCTTGTTTCCCGATGCCTTGGATCCGGCTGCCACGTCCTGGCTGATGCTTGCCGGCTACGCCAGACACGCACACGGCTTGCGCTCGCTACATACCGAATATCCCTTGCATATCGGATTCAGCGACGCGCAGCGCAAACACATGCAGGCCGGGCAACCCGCTTGGCGACGCGACATACACAAAGCACACGCTACCTGGAATGCCGCCGCCCCCGCCATCGCGCAGGCGCGCATGGGTGGCGTGCTTTCCCAAACCTGCGGTCTATGCCATGCGCCCCTGCACCGTTTGCTTTCCGTGTCCGACCCCACAAAGGCCGGCATCGCCTGCGACACGCCGATTGAATTCGCCACGTGCCTGTCGTGCCAGGGTTGGGAAAGCGACGGCCCGATGTTCTATCGCCATGGCGCCGATGGCGTCACCACGGCCCATCCGATTCAACAACGCGACACGCCGCTGACGCCGGACTTTATGGCTGATGCCTTGCTGGAGGCCGACCTTCAGCTGTTTGCCGCCCCCGCCCGCTGGACCTGGCAGGACTGGGGCGAATCGAATGGCCGTCAAAACCTGAGCCGCGTCGGCGGCCCGCCCAGTTGGGTGCAGTCGGCCGATTATCCGGACTGCCCGGATTGCCAACAGGACATGGCCTTCGTCATGCAACTGGATTCCGGATTGCCCCAGGCCGATGGGGGTGAATGGCTGTGGGGTAGCGGCGGTTGCAACTATACATTTTGGTGCGCTGACTGCCGTGTCAGCGGGCACCTTTGGCAATGCACCTAGCAAACGGAATTACCCGGCGCCGCCCCGTGGTGGGCACGTCGGAAACCGCTATTCTTTCATCAGCGCTTCCACGCACATATTCACTACGGGACTGACCAGTGCTTCTATGCGCTCACGTTCCGGACCATTCTCACCTGCCACCAACATGCGGTCATAGGTCACGTAGTCCTTGAGCGGCACGGATTTCTGCAATCCATCCACGACGCAACGGCAATAGCTGTCCGCCCGTACATCCGCGCCCGCCAATCCGCGGGCGCTTTTCTTGAAACCCTCTACGCAAGAACTGTAGGTGACAAGCCGGACGTTCTCGGGATATTCGTTTTTCTTTCCGCAGGCAGCAAGCGCTACCCAGGCCGCGATGCCTATAACCGCCAACCACTTTCTTTGCATGGGTCTGCTTCCGTTGAATTGCGAAACCCCGCATTTTTGCACAAGCACCATCACCAGTGCCGGCCCTGATGAGAAACCGTCCTGGAAACAGGAAATACGTTTGATTGCAGCCTTAAGCCCACGTTAGAACACAACGGCCTCCCGTCCAAAGCGAGTCAGTGCGCGTCGCGACGGGCTTTATAACCTATATAGCTTAGGCTATAAAAATGCAGGGCCCGCGGCACATGTTCGCCATCAATTGGGCGAAAAAGGCGGTCAAGCAATGGCTAAAGATTCCCGCCATACACCGAACCCGGATAGCCGCCGAAATCACGAAATTAGCGTTCTTTCCCGCACTATCGGACATCAAAGCACTGGCAAATCACCAGTACGGGTATCGGCTCAGAGTCGGCAACTACCGGGTTCTATTCGACGTCCAGACGGAAATTCGGATCATAGACATTCAAGAAGTGAAGAAACGCGATGACAACACGTACTGAATCAAGGACGCGAATCGGCCGCGACCTTCATCCCACGATCCTTGAAGCCGATGGAAAACCGGCCTTTGTCGTTCTACCTTATTCTGAATATCTTGCGCTGACGGGCAATCGACCGACCTTGAGCCATCGGCCGCCCCGCGTTCCCACGGATGGCACCATTCCACACGAAGTGGTGTCGCTGATGGCAAATAATGGCTGGGGCATCGTGCGTGCATGGCGAGAATATCTGGGCGTCACCCAAGTTCAGATGGCATCACGCCTGGGCATACGGCAACCCAGCTACGCCGCCATGGAAGCGCCTGCCGCCAAAATAAAGAAGATCACGCGCGAACGCATTGCCAACGCACTGGGTGTGCAGTTTGATCAGATTGACGTGTAAGGCCAACTACAATCGCGTCCGATCCATTTCGGCTTCCAATACCCGATGACCACCACCCCTCTATCCGCCCACCCCATCGCCATCGACCCCGATCTGGTCGGCGAGTATCCCGCCTTGACCAAGTCCGGCGGCGGCTATTTCTACGATGACGTGCTTGAGTATCGGGTGTGGGTACACCCGCATGCGGGCGGTGAAGACTTGCACGATGGCGACGATTACTACTACGCCTTCGCCACGTTTGAAGAAGCCACTGAATGCTCGGACGACACACCGGGCGCGGAGCGGCCCTTGGTGCTGGTCCGCCAACACGAGTCCATCAACGAACCCACACCCGGCGTCTTCGAGCACTACGCTACCGAGCGGATCACCGAATGGCGCGTGGAGTGGCTGGCGGATAGCAAGCGCACCCCTGCGTCCATCCCGGATTTCCTGAAAAGCCGCGCGCACTAGGCGCGACGGCCATCAGCTCATGTACACGCCGCCATTGATGGCGTAGTTGGCGCCCGTCACGAACGCGGCTTCGTCGGACGCCAGCCAGGCGCACAGGCCGGCCAGATCCTGCGCCGTGCCCAGCCTTCCGACGGGCACGCTTTCGATGATGCGGTCCAACAGCGCGGGCGGGAAGGCCTTGACGGTATCGTCGGCAATGAAGCCCGGCGACACCAGGTTCACCGTCACGCCACGCGCCGCCACTTCCTGCGCCAGCGACCGCGTGAAGCCGATCACCGCGCCTTTGGCGGTCGCGTAGTTGATCTGACCGATCTGGCCTTTTTCAGCCGCCACCGACCCGATATTGATGATCCGCCCCCAGCCGCGGTCGGCCATGCTGTCGACCACCTGCTTGGTGCTGTTGAACAGCGTGTCCAGATTGCTGCGCAGCACGGCCGACCAATCCGCGTACGCCATCTGGCGAAACCGCATGTCCAGCATCGACCCGGCGTTGTTGACCAGCACGTCGATTTCGCCGACTTCGCGGCGGACCTTGGCAAACGCCGCCTCGGTCGAGGCCCAATCGGTGGCATCGCCTTCCGACGCAATGAAGTCGTAGCCCAGGGATTTCTGTTCCTTCAACCAGCTATCGCGGCGCGACGAGCGCGGGCCGCAACCGGCCACCACGCGGTGTCCCGCCGCGTGCAGCGCCTGGCAAATCGCGGTGCCCGTGTGGCCCATTCCGCTGGTGACGTAAGCAATACGCAAAGCCATGAACGTTCCTTTATCTAAGTGCGGCACGCGCCGCGGGTCAACCCACCGCCCCCATCAAGGGGAACAGGCCAAACGCCAGGGCAGCCACCAGCATCACCATGCAGACCATCGTGGCCCACTTGAGCGAGTAGCGTTGATGATCGCCAAATTCCACGCCGGCCAGGCCCACCAGCAGATACGTGGACGGCACCAGGGGGCTGAGCAAATGCACCGGCTGGCCGATGAGGGATGCGCGCGCCATTTCCACCGGCGAAATCCCATAGCCCTGCGCGGCTTCGCTCAGGATCGGCAACACACCGAAGTAGAAGGCGTCGTTCGACATGAAGAATGTGAACGGCAGGCTGACCAGCGCGGTGATGCCGGCCAGGTACGGACCCATCGCATCCGGAATCACGGCCAGCAGGCTGCGTGACATGGCTTCCACCATGCCCGTGCCAGACAGGATGCCCGTGAAGATGCCAGCGGCGAAAATCAGCGATACCACCGACAACACGTTGCCCGCGTGCTGCGAAACGCGGCGGCGCTGCTCGGCCAGGTTCGGGTAGTTGATGATCAGCGCGATGGCGAAGGCGATCATGAACAGCACCGGCAAGGGCAAGATGCCCATCACCAGGCTGACCATCAGCGCCAGCGTCAGGCCTGCGTTGACCCACAGCAGTTTGGGGCGGCGCAAGTCATGGTCGACCTCGATCTCGGGCAGGTTCTTGGGGCCGTCTTCGTCGTAGCCGGCATGCAGCGACGCACCGTTCGGCAGCGACAGCACGCCCAGGCGGCGGCGCTCGCTCAAGCCCAGGAAGAACGCCAGGACCAGGATCGAGACGATCGCCACGCCCATCACCGGCACCAGCGGCACAAAGATGTCGCCCGCGTCCACGTGCAAGGCGCTGGCGGCGCGCGCCGTCGGGCCGCCCCAGGGCGTCAGGTTCATGACACCGCTGGCCAGCATCGCCAGGCAGGTCATGGACAGCGCATTCATTTTCAGGCGACGGTACAGCGGCAACATCGACGCCACCACGATCATGTAGGTCGTGGAGCCATCGCCGTCCAGCGAAATCACCAGGGCCAGCACGGTCGTGCCGACCACGATTTTCAGCGGATCGCCCTTCACCGCGCGCAGGATGCGGCCCACGATGGGGTCGAACAGGCCGGCGTCGATCATCACCCCGAAATACAGGATGGCAAACATCAGCATCACGCCCGTCGGCGCGATCTTGCGGATGCCGTCCAGCATCATCTTGTCGATGCCGGCGCCAAAACCGCCCAGCAGCGCAAAAATAATGGGGACAAGGATGAGGGCGACCAACGGCGACAGGCGCTTGGTCATGATCAACGTCATGAACGTGATCACCATGCCGAAGCCAAGCAGGGTCAGAAGCATGAGGGGTATCTCCGACTAGTCATTGTTATGTGTGGCACTGCCTCCGGCGGGGGAAGCAGGTGCGCAAGACTAGGAAGAAAAGCTGTCTGGAACCTGTCGTTTTTTGGAAAACCGGCCTGCGCGGCGCGCCCGGCGCCGGGGCACTACAATCGCCCGATGCGCATCCTGGTAATCGAAGACGACGAGGATCTGGCCGACGCCATCGTCCGCCGGCTGCGCCGACTCGGCCATGCCGTGGACCTTCAGAACGACGGCCTCAGCGCCGACGGCGTCCTGCAATACGAGACCTTTGACCTTGTCATCCTGGACATCGGACTGCCCCGCATGTCCGGCTTCGACATCCTGCACCGCCTGCGCGACCGCGGCAGCAAGACGCCGGTGCTGGCCCTGACCGCCCGCATCGACATCGAAGACCGCGTGCATGCCCTGGACACCGGCGCCGACGACTATCTGGCCAAGCCGTTCGATTTCCGCGAACTGGAAGCCCGCTGCCGCGCCCTGCTACGGCGGCCCATCGCACAGGCCACGGGCGTGCAGCGCTTTGGCGACCTGACCATCGACAGCGCCGCCCGCCAGGTGACCTTGGCCGGACAGCGCATCGACCTGCCCAAGCGGGAATACAGCCTGCTGGAGATCCTGCTGGCAGGCATGAACCGCGCCGTCAGCAAATCCGAAATCGCCAACAAGCTGTTCGCCTTCGACGACGATGCCGCCCCCAACGCCATCGAGGTCTACATCGCCCGGCTGCGCCGCAAACTGGAAGGGTCGCCGCTGCGCATCGAAACGCAGCGCGGCACCGGCTACCTGCTGACGTCCACTGAAGACGCGGACAACGCCACGTCCGGTGCGCCCCGGGCCTGACGCCGTGCCGCACGGCCGCATCTCCGTCCGTCGCCGCCTGCTGGCCATGCTGCTGGCGCTATTCGCCGTTGGCATCGGCGCGATGTACCTGCTGGTGCGCGGCTATGCGCATCAAACCGCCGACACCACCTATGACCAGCTGCTGCGCGCGTCTGTCCTGTCCATGGCCGACAGCCTGCAATTCGTCCAGGGTGAATGGCAAATGGACATGCCCTATGCCGCCCTGGCGCTGCTGGAACAGGCGCCGCGCGACCGCGTGTTCTACCGGGTTGCCGCCGCCAACGGGGCGTTGATCTCCGGCTATGCCGACCTGCCGTCGCCCCCGGGGCTGCGGCAGGCCGGCGACGCTGCGCAGGCCAGCGATTCACCGCAGCTGTATGCCACGTCCTACCAAGGCGCACCCGTGCGCGTCGCCTGGATGGAGCGCAAGATCGCCGGCCCCCGCAGTGCGGAGTCCGCCGTCATCCAAGTGGCGCAAACCCGCGAAGCCCGCAATGCGCTGGCAGAAAGCATTCTCTGGCAAGGCACACTGGCCCTGATCGGTTTCACCGCCGCCGCGCTGGCCTTGGCGTACTGGGGCCTGCAACGGTCCTTGTTCCCCATCCAGCGCATCGAACGCGAACTGTCCGCGCGCAATGCCTCGGACCTGCACCCCATCACCGCGCCCGTCCCCGAAGAACTGAACACCCTGGTGCATTCGCTGGACGGTTTCATGGCCCGGCTGTCAGAAAACCTGGACACCCTGCGTCTGTTCATCGCCGAGGCCGCGCACCAATTGCGCACGCCGCTGGCCGCCCTGCATGCGCAGATGGAAGTGGCGCTGGATGAAGAGAATCCCGCCGAGCAGCGCCGCAGCCTGCTGGCCGTGCTGCGCAACGCCGAAAAGCTGTCGCGCCTGGTCAACCAACTGCTCAGCGACGCCAGCGTCATCCATCGCAGCAACGTCAGGCAATTCCAGCCTGTCGACTTGGCGGAACTGCTGCGTCAAGCCGTATACGACACGGTTCCCCAGGCCGATCCACAACCCGATGTGCGGCTACGGCTGCCCGACCACGCCGCGAACCATGCCCCCACGGTGATGGGCGATAGCCTGATGCTGCGTGAAGCCTTCAAGAACCTGATCGACAATGCGCTGCGCCATGGCGCCAACGAAGACGGCCACATCGACATACGGCTCGAGGCCGATGACGGCAACTGGCGCATTACCGTATCCGACCACGGGCCTGGCATTCCGCCTGCGCTGGCCAACGCGGCTTTCGAGCGCTTCGTGCGCGGCCCCAACCCGCGCGCGCCTGGCGCCGGCCTGGGGCTGTCCATCATCAAGCGCGTCGTCGACATCCACCAAGGCAAACTCAATCTGAGCAACCGCGTGGGCGGTGGCCTGGATGCGGTTGTCACCTTGCCCGCCTCGTCCCATGATGCATAGCGCCCTGTCCCTGCTCCGCGCACTCGGCACAATGGCTGCCCTGCTGCTGGCCGCGCCAGCACTCACCGCCGAGGCCAGCGGCAGCGGTCTGACACTGGGTCCGACAGACAGCAAGAACGTGCTGGTCCTGCATGCCTCCAACAGCGTGCAGGTCTTTCGCGGCGTGCTGGAAGACTTCAGCATGCTGAACCCGGGCGTGCGGCTGGAATACACCGAACTGTCCACCCAGCAGCTTTACCGCGACACGGTGGAACGCGCCAGGCAGTCCGGCGCCCGCAGCGGCCCCGATCTGGTCATCAGCAGCGCCATGGACTTGCAGACCAAGCTTGTCAACGACGGCTACGCGCAGGTTCATGTGTCGCCCGAGACTCGTTCGTTGCCGGCCTGGGCCAACTGGCGTGATGAAGTCTTCAGCATCGGCACCGACCCCATCGTCATGGTCTACAACACGGGCAAACTCGCCGCCGCGCGCGTGCCCCATACCCGCCGCGAACTGCTGTCGCTGCTGCAAGCTCCCGACCGGCCTTTGGCGGACAGCATTTCAACTTACGACGTGCAGGGCAGCGGCATCGGCTATCTCGCCGCCACGCAGGACACCCGGCTGGACAGCATGGCCGGCGCGTTGCTGGCCGCCTTTGGCCGCAACGGTGTGACCATCCATGAATCCACCGAAGACGCGCTGGACAAGCTGGAGCGCGGCGACATCACGCTGGCCTACAACCTGCTGGAGTCCTACACCCGGCACCGCATCGACCAGGGAGCCCCGCTGGCCATCATCTACCCGCAGGACTACACGCTGATGCTGTCGCGCTCGGCGATCATCCCCAAGCAGGCGCCGCGCGGCGACCTGGGCGCCCTGCTGCTGGACTACCTGCTGTCGCCCCGGGGCCAGGAGATGCTGGCCAAACAGTCCGGCATGCGCCCCGTCAACGCCTCGGTCATCCCGGCGGCGGGCGTGCGGCCCATGGCGCTGGGCGTGGGGCTGCTGGTGTATCTGGACCCGCTGAAGAAACGCCACTTCCTGGACGTATGGCGGGCAGCGATACAGGTCCCCTGACCGCAAGGCGGGCCGGGACTGATGAAAACATCCTGGTGCCGTCGCACCATCCCCCGCCAATACCGTGCCCAGGTTGCCGGCAATCCAAAGGATTTCCTCCCTGTCCGCCATTTCACGCGCATAATTTCTTTCTGGATTCCGCGGTGGAGGCACATCATGGCCGAGCATCAGATTGCCTTGCGGCGCCCGTTCGACGCGGCGCCCTCCCGGATCAATCCGCCGCCATCCTGGCAGGGCATGCAGCGCACGGCCCTGGATCCGTCAGACGCCAGCGACGGCACCCGGCGCAGCAGGCGGGGGCTGCGGCAACAGGCCTTGACCATTGGCTGGCAATCGATCGATAGCGCCTTTTCGGAAGTCGGCGAAGCCGTGCTGCTGATCAGCAAGGATTCATTGATCGACAGAATGTCCGCACTGGCCACACGCTACCTGGATGATGGCCATGGATGGACGGTGCGCGGCGGCCGGTTACGCCACGCCAACGCCAAGATGCAGCGATTGTTCGACGCCCATTGCGCCGCAGTCGCCAGCGATCGTCACACCCGATCACTGGCCACCACCGCCAGCTGGGGTGAAGTCTTCTGGGTCGATATCAGCCTTGCGCCCGCAATTTTGAACCAGACAGGCGGGCGGATGCTGCTGGTGCGCTTGCGCCGCAAGAGCGCCTTCGCCCTGCCCGACGTCGCCCGGCTGAAATCCGTCTTCGACATCACCCGCGCCGAAGCCGCCGTGTTGGCGGGCCTGGCGGCCGGCCATAACGTGGAAGAGGTGGCCACTCTACGCCAGGCCTCGGTGCTGACGGTGCGTAAACAAGTGGCGTCGTTGCTCAGCAAGATGGAATGCCACCGGCAGTCCGAACTGGTCCGGCTGGCCTCCTTGCTGTAGGCCGATCGTTCTTGCGCGGCCAATCCGGCGTACTCAATATTGAGTATGCGGCGCCCACCCATGCGGCCCTACGATGAGTCCGAAGCCAAGGGAGGAGGGACCCTCCGGTCACGCGGCTGTCCTTGCCAAAGCCTGCACTCTCGCATGCCCACAACGACACCGGGCCCAACGCCGCGGGCACCATCGTCATCAAGGAGCCACTCATGAAGACTGTCTTGTCGTTCCGCGCCCTTATCCCCGTCGCGCTAGCGGCCTGCGCCCTGCTGTCCGGCCCTGCCGGCGCGCAGCAGGCCGTCGCCCCCACTACCGCCACGCCGGAACCCAATGTCGCGCTTAGCCGCGACGATGTCATGCGAGATTTGGCCGCCTGGAAAAATTCCGGTGTGGAAAGAAGCTGGAACAGCGACAACACGCCGGACATCAACAGCCCGGAATATGTCGCCAACTATCGCAAGTATGTGGATACGGTCAGGCCAAGCAACGCACCGATGCAAACGCAATCGCAGAATCCGGGCAAGTGGTAGCCGGCCTGCCCGCTGTTGCGAACCTCATGCCCCTGGGCGCCGGCAGGCCGATGGCAGGCCGGTGAAAGGGGCGGCATGGGGAGCCGGCAAGGGACGTGACACCACCCAGGTTGCGCACGCCAACATGCCCAGGCCCGTGCCCAGGCCCAGCCACCACGAAGGGTGCGCGCCCCACGCGAAGCCGCCGTAGCCCAGTGCCATGCCCGCAACAGCGCACAGTTTGCCCTTGCGGCTGATCGCGCCTTGCTCGCGCCATTGCCGCAGCGTGGCGCCGAAACGCGGATGATTCAGCAGCCAGGATTCCAGTCGCGGCGAACTCCGCGCAAAGCACCCTGCTGCCAGAATCAGGAAGATGGTGGTCGGCATGACAGGCAGTAAAGCGCCGATCACGCCCAGCGCCACCATCAGGCACCCCAGCGCAAGCCAGGCTAGACGCATCGGATCGTCCCCGCCGCAGCGGAAAAACTCACGGCGAAAGACACCGGGATCCCTTTCACGCGAACTCATGCTCCACGTAGCCGCGCACGGTCCCGAAAGCCGCTTGGGCGCCGGCCGCCACCACTTGCTCCTGATCTGGCGTCAGCGATACCGCGTCCAGCGCAGCGGCAAACCCTCGCCAATGCTGGGCCACGCCTTCCGGATGGCCATCAAGATGCCGCGCGCCAAAATCGCGGTCCAACCCCAACATCTTTCCGGCCAGCTTGTAGAGGACCGCCGCACCCAGCGTCGAACCTTCGGCCACATACAGCCAACCCAGCGCACCGGGCAAGGGCAGATCGGCATCGAGCGCTTGCTGCGTGGACGGCGGTTCGGCGCCCAAGTCGGCCAGGTCGCGTCCGACCAGCTCGACGCGCCGGCGTGCCTTCAGGTCAGGCAGCAATGCCGCCAGGTCGGCGCGTCCGTAAAGAACGTCCACGGTGTGCAGGAACCGGTATTGCACGCGCAGGAATCCCACGTAACGTTCACGGCTGGAGAATATCCGGGCGTCCATGATGCGGCGGTCCAACGAATCGTGGGTAGATGTCGTCACTGCCTTCAGGCGCTTGGCCCGTTGGAAGAGATCATTGGATGATGACGTCATAATCAACTCCTCGGATTAGAACCTGGTCTGCACCCCCACGCGCAGCGTACGGCCGGGCGCGGGCATGAAGCTCTGGGCCAGAGGGTCCAGGTAGTAGCGGTTGGTCAGGTTTTGCAGTGAGACATTGATTTGAGTGTGCTCACGCAATTTGTAGTTCAAGAACAGATCGAACAGCGTCACCTGATGGTAGACAAGCTGGGGCGTCGTCGCGCCGGTCTGCCACGGCTTGTCGGCCTTGACGGTGGGGCCAGACGTGTACGTCATGCGGCCACCCACGGTCAGCGTATCACTGAAGAACCGAAGGCCGGTAGTGAGGTTCACCGCCAGCTTCGGCGGATTCTGCGTATTCGTGTACGACCCCATGAAGCTTCCCGGCGTGCAGTTCGGCGTATCTCCAGTCTGCTGGTATCGATTGGCGCTTGCGCGCAGGCGTGCCGCGAACGCCGCGTCGCAGGTCTCCGTCTTCAGGTAATAGGTCGCTGACAAGTCGGCGAACACGCGGCCCGCGTCGTAGTGCGACTGCAATTCCAGGCCGCTGGTCTTGAAGCTGTCGGTATTGCTGAACTGCATCAGCCCGTTGTTGCCTGGGCTGGGATCGTAATAGCGAGTGATGTAGTTCTTGATGTTGTTGTTGAAGTACGCGACCTTGATGGCGGCCGAATCGCCGTCGGTCAGCACATTGCCGCGCAAGGTGCTGGCGCCAAGTTCCCAACTATTCGAGCGCTCGGGCTTCAGTGCCTTGCCTGGGTCGGTTTGCAAGGTGCCCCGGCTGGTTTCAAACAAGGACGGCATGCGCAGGCCCTGCGTGTAGGACGCATAGACAAAGGTGTCGGGCACCAGTTCAAGATTGAAGCCCGCCGACGGCGAAAAGCCGCCGCCACTGCTGCGCTGCTTGCCGGAATAGTCGTATCCGGTGACCACCGGCCCGACCTGCGACGGGTACACATTGACGCGGGTCGCACCGAACTCGTTGAACGGAACGCCCTCGAAGGGATTGTTCGTATTGCCGAAGACGATCCCGTTATTCAGCCGGGGGTCCGTGGCATCGGTGTACTGCCCGTTCTGGTCCGGGAACCACATCATGTTGCCCCAACCGCCGGGCTTGGACGCCGAGATGTAGCGCAATTCACGGTCCTCGCGCCGGGCCGTGGCGGAGATGCCGTTGTCCTTCGTCGTGAAGTGGCTGTAGCGGCCACCGCCCCACAGAGTCAGCCTGTCGATCGGCTTGTAGTCCAATTGCCCGCTGAAGCTGAACTCCTGCCTGGAAGCGTCGCGCAGCGTACGGCGAGCGTTGATGTCGTGCTGCGTGGTCACCACGCCCTTCTGCGGGCGAATGTCCTCAATCTGGAACGAACTGCCCAGATCCAGTTTGAAATCGCCGGCACCCGTCTGAAATCTGGAGACATTGCCCAGTTCACCGCCAATACGGCGGTCAGCCAGCCGAGTCCAGTTCCGATCCGATCGGTAGGCCTGCGATTTCGGCGCCAGCACCGTTGTCAGTTGGCTGGTCTGGGCATCCGTCATCCACAGGTTCGCCGTCAGGTCCACCAGCGGGTTACCCGCCGGCTGGAAGTTGTAGCGCGCCGTGTAGGTGTCGATCTTGACTTCACTCAACGGGTACTGATAGATGCCGGCCGTGCCGGATCGGAAGATATCCGATGGCATGATCTCGCCCATTTTCCCGTCGTAGTTGCGGTAGCTGAAACTCAGCGTATGACCGTCGGCTGGCCGTATCGTCGCCTTCAGCAGGATCGACTCCGTTTCCGCTGACGAATTCAGCACCTCTTCCCCAGCGTTGTAGACGGTGGCCACGCTGCTCTCTTCACGGCCATACTTGCTGTATGTGCGATAACGGTCCTGCCCTTTCTTGCCGCTGAAGTAATTCCCCTGATTCCGGCGCGCATAGGCAGCCACCAGGTCCAGGCGGTCGTTCGTGTACCCCAAGGCAATGCTGCCTGATTTCGCCTGCGAACCGAACAAGCTGCCGCGGCTGTCGTGCGGCGCGGAAAACAGACTCTCCTTGCTGTTGTCGGGGTCGCGATAGGCGGGCTCGACGCCGTTATTCCAGACGTCGCCCGTCAGACGCACGCCGAATGTGTTGTCGTCCACCAGAATGTCCTGGATGCCAATCGTGCGCATCTCGACCGAACCGCCGATCGCCCCCGACTTCATCGATGGGCCCTTGTTGATCGTCACACTGCTGATCAGGTCCGCGTCGATGTAGCTGCGTTGCTGCGTGCCCGCATAACCACGGTAGACGTCCAGCGCTTGCTCCGCGCCATCCACCTTGACCGCCACGCGGCTTTGCCCTTGAATGCCCCGGATATTCACATCCAGCGCGCCGCCGTTGCGGCTATCGCCCACCTGCACGCCCGGCACGCCCTTGAGCAGATCGCCTGCGGAAATCCGGCCAAACCGATCAATGTCCTGGCTGGACAGGTACACGGATGAACGCGGCGCCGTATAGACCTCTTTCTCGGGCAACCCGTCAGCGGTGGTCAACACCGCAGGCAACGCAAAAGCGCCGGAAGATGACGTCTGCATCGACGCCAGCGCGTAGCTGCCGTCCTGGCGTGGCACCAATTGCAGCGGCGTCCCCGCCAACAACCGTTGCAAGCCAGCACGCACCGTATAGCTCCCCACCAACGCGGGCGCCGTCAAGCCGCGCGTCAACGCCGGGTCGAACGACAGCAACAATCCCGACTGGCTGGCGAAGCTACCCAATGCCGTGCCCAACGGGCCCGCGGCGACGTCATAGGTGCGCAGTGCGGCATCGTCCAACCGGGTAGGCGCAGTTGGGGCGGCGGCGGCTGCCGGGGCGTCCTGCGCTTGGGCGACAGCGCCGCCTGCGGGCAGACTGATCAGCGCGCAACGCAACGCGAACACAGCTGGGCGCAACCGCCATGACGATTGCGGACCTGAGGGGAGACGACGGACTCGATGCATGCTTTTCCTAACTCGTTGGGTCTGGTTCCCGCGTCTGACGCGAGTTCTCAGAGCCCTTGCCGCACGAGATCGGAAAAGGGATAGGTTTTGGGGATGGTTCATGGGATCGACCAGGCGGCCACTGTTGTTTGCAAGCTCCACATCTGGCCCTCAGGTTGCGAATCGCTAATTACTGAATGATAATTGTTTTTATTCAAATGCCAACCACGCACAACGCGCGCCAGGCAAAGTCGCCGCTACGCCCCCTCTCTTCCTGTCCTTGAACTGCCCGCTTCCGTGATGACCGCCCCAAGCCCACCGCTCCCCAGCGCAGAACGCGACAGCGTCGCGGCCCTCTATATCGAGAACCACGCTTGGCTGCGCAATTGGCTGGCTTACCGCTTGAACTCCTGGGGCTCGGGCATGGCGGACGACCTGGCTCACGACACCTTCGTCCGCATCCTGGCCAGCCGCGCGGGCACGCGGCGCGAGTCGATCCAACAACCCCGCGCCTACCTCACCACCGTGGCCAAGGGCGTGCTGTTCAGCTGGATGCGCCGCCAGACGCTGGAGCGAGCATGGCTGGACGCGCTGGCCACGCTGCCCGAACCGCAGCACCCGTCGCCCGAACAGCAAAGCATCATCCTGGAGACCCTGCACGAGATCGACGCCATCCTCGACACGCTGAAACCGCGTGTCAAACAAGCGTTCCTGATGGCGACGCTGGACGGCATGAAACAGCAGGAGATCGCGCAGGCTCTGGGGGTGTCGGTCCCCACCATCAAGAGCGACATTCACAAAGCCTATCTGGCATGCCTGAGCCTGATGCCCGATGAATGACGTCCCGCTTTCGCCGCGCATCCTGGAAGAGGCGGCGACCTGGTTGCTGCTGATGCAAGAGGCGCCACTGGCCCCCACACAGCAAACCGAGTTTGAGCGCTGGCGCGTGCGCAGCAGTGATCATCAACGCGCTTGGCGACGCGCGGAACGGCTGCTTGCCCGGATGGGCGGCCTGCCGCCTGCCTTGGCAAAACCCGCACTACAACGTCCCGCGCAGACGGGACGGCGTGCGATGCTGCGAAGCATCGCCCTGCTGCTCGCAGCGGCCCCATTGGGATGGCTGTCATGGCGGCATCAGATCTGGCGGGACTGGCTGGCGGCCGACTACGTGACGGCGGTTGGCGAACGCCTGGACATCAAGCTGGACGATGGCGCCGAGATCGCCCTGAACACCGGCACAGCACTGGACGTGCGCTATGACGACCAGCAGCGGCTGCTGCGCCTCCGTCAAGGCGAAATCCATGTCGTGACCGCAACGGATATCCAGCGCCCGCCGCGCCCGTTCCTGGTGCAGAGCGATCACGGGCTGATGCTGGCCTTGGGCACCCGGTTCACCGTGCGGCAACTCACCGATCACACGCTGCTGGCCGTGTACGAAGGAGCCGTGCAGGTCCATCTGGACGGGGCAGGCGCCCCACTGGGCGCCAATGTCATCGAGGCCGGACACCAAGTCCGGTTCGACCGCCACGGCCTGGGCCGCATCGAACCCGCCAATGCTGACGCACTGGCTTGGCGCAAGGGTTTGCTGGTGGCGGACGACATGCCCGTGCGGTCATGGGCTGATGAACTGATGCGCTATGGCCGCGACATCATCGAATGCGATGCCTCGCTGAATCCGTTGCGGGTGTCGGGTTCCTTCCCCGTCAACGATCTGCCGCTGGCCGTTGGCATGTTGGCGCAAACCTACGGCCTGCGCATCCGGCATGAAGGGCAACGCCTGCGCATCGGCCGGTAGCGTTCCGCGATGCGCCTCGCGCCGCGCTGTCCTAGGACGGCGCCCCCAGTTCTCCGCACACCCATTCGCAGAAAGCGCGTGTCAACGAGTCGCCCTGACTGTCCCGATGCACCAGCCACGTCCACTTCGGGCCACGCACCGTCTGGTCGGTCAATGCCACCAGCGAGCGGTCACGGCAAGATCGATCCGCCAACAGGCTGCTGACCAGCGCCATGCCCAGCCCCTCACGGGCAGCATCCAGCAATTGGCCCGGGTCCGAGAAATTCATGCCTTGCGCACGCTGCCCCACATCGGCCCCGCCCTGCGTATCCCAATGGCTCCAATCCATCTCTCGTTCGCCATGCAGCGTGGGGCGCGACCCTGCCTCTGGTGCCAACCAGCGTGGGTGGCAAGCCGGATACAAGCGGTCTTCAAACAAGACGCGAAACTCGCAATCGGCTTGTGGCCCCATGTCATCGCGTATCGCGATGTCGATCGTCTGCTTGGCCATGTCCGGCGCGGCGTCGCTGGTATACAGCCACAAATCCGCCTCGGGGTGCTGCTCGCGAAACGACGCCAGCCGGGGAAGCAGCCAGTGCCTTGAAAACGCCGGACTGGTGTTCACCACCAATTGATTGGGCTTGCGATACTGGTCCAGCCGACGAATGCCGGCCGCCAACTGTTGGAGCATCGCCTGCGTCGTCGCCAGCAGATCCCTCCCGGCATCGGTCAACGACACCGTGCGGCCCTGCCGAAAGAACAAGGGCTGTCCCAGATAGTCTTCCAGGCCACGAACCTGCTGGCTAATCGCCGATTGCGTCAGATGCAGCTCCGCGGCGGCCTGATGGAAACTACCCAGCCGGGCGGCGGCCTCGAAGCCCCGAAGCACATTCAGCGGAGGCCATTGCTTAAGCATATTGATAAGTTCTGCTAATCATAATTCCGCTAAATATATCGCTTGTCGGCATGTTTTATCCAGAAATACACTGTTTTCCAAGAGGTGCGCACCTTTTCCTTTCACATAACCAGTATTTATCAATTCCCCCGAATTCCAGGAGATTCCAGTGCCCTCCCGCCGCCGACTCATCCAACAAGCCTCTCTGCTTATCGGCGCCCGCGCCGCCGCCGCACTCGGTCTGGGCTTGCTTGCACCCGCTGCCGCACGCGCCGCGCAAAAGCCAGGTTGGCACATGCCCGATGAAGGCGCCCCCCAGGCGCGCGCCTTCATCGCCTTCGGTGCCCAGGACGCCATCTGGGAAGACTTCACCGCCGATGTCCAGGCCGCGCTCGGCCGGATTGCCCGCGCCATCGCCACGTACCAGCCCGTCACCGTGTTCTGCCGCGCAGGCGAACTGCGTCAGGCGCAGCGCCATTGCGGCGCAACCCATGTCACGTTCGTCGAAACCCGCCTGGACGACATCTGGATGCGCGACATCGGCGCCAACTTCCTGCTGAATGGACAAGGCGGCGTCAGCGGCGTGGACTTCAACTTCAACGGCTGGGGCGATAAGCAACGCCATGCCGCCGACGCAGAGATTGCCGCTGAAACCGTGGAACTGGCCAATGCCGAATACCGGCAAAGCGACCTCATCGGCGAAGGCGGCGGTATCGAGGTTGACGGCCGCGGCACCGGCATCATGACTGAAAGCAGCTGGATCAATGCCAACCGCAATCCCGAGTGGACCAAGGCTGAGGTCGAGGACGAACTCAAGCGCTGCCTGGGCCTGCGCAAGATCATCTGGCTGCCCGGCATCAAAGGCCGCGACATCACCGACGCCCACGTGGACTTCTACGCCCGCTTCGCGCGGCCAGGCGTTGTCGTCGCCAACCTGGACATGGACCCGGACTCCTACGACCATGCCCTCACCCGCACCCACCTGGACATCCTGCGCCGTGCCACCGATGCCGACGGCAATCCCCTGGAAATCCACACCATGAGCCCGCCGCTGCGTCCGCGGCGCAGCAAATTCCTGGATAGCAACCCGGATTTCGCCGCCGGATACATCAACTACTTCGTCATCAACGACGCAGTGATTGCGCCGGAGTTCGGCGACGGCGACGCAGACCGGAAGGCCTACGACCTACTGACCCGGCTGTATCCCGGCCGCAAGGTGGTGCAGCTGAATATCGATGCGATCGCGTCCGGCGGTGGTGGAATTCATTGCGTGACGAATCAGTTGCCCGTCGCTACCTGAGCACACTGAGCCGACGCAACACGCATTCCGTAGGCCGCCGCGTCACGCCAGAAACGAAGCAACCTCTTCCGGCGTCAGGTAACGCTTGAACGTCATGGATGGCTGTTGCGCATCGTGGATCGCGCTATTGAATCCCGACCAGTTGCGCTTCATGCCCTCTTCTGTCTCCAGTGCAATCAGCACGCGCTTGCCGTTGCGGGGCATGTTGTCCCGCAACGCGGCTTCGCCCCAGGCATACTGCATCGAGTTGACGAGTTCGCCGTTCACAAAGGCACCCGCCTGTAGCCATTGGAAATCCGCCGAATCCCGTTCCATGTCTGGCTCGCGCGCGGCGATCTCCCGCGTCACGCCCAACGCCTGCGCGTGTTCACCAATCAGAATCTGCAATAGCGTGAACGCATGGAACGTGTTGTTGATGCCATGCGCCTGGGCAACAAAACCCGTCTTCGACGTGGGCAGCACAATGATCAGCTCGTCCTCGTAACTGATCTGCGATGCCAGCCACAGGTAATGCAGCTGCTCGAATGGCAGGCTGTCGTTCAGCGTCGCCATGGCGTGCAGCAGCAACAGCAATTCCTTGTCGGCGATGAAGGCCTGATGGTTGGCGCGGCTACGCATCAGCATGGTCATCATGGGTAGAACCAGCGTGTCCACCGCCTGGTGCAGGGCTTCGATCTCCCAGCGCTTGTCCGTGGCGACCTCGGCCATTTTCTCTTGTGCATCGGACCAGGCTTGGCGATCGGCCTCTTCGACTTCTTCATCATCCTCTTCGACTTCCAGCGCGCAATACGGACGCAGGGTTTGCAGCCATTGCTTCAACAGCGATTGCAGCGTGGGAAAGAGGACGGCGGGATCGGCGCCATCTTCCACCAGCGAACCGCACATCAAGGCCAGTGCCGATGCACGGCCGGGATGAAGCGTGGCAAGCAGTTCCGCGCAAGCTTGCAGGCAAGCGGCGGTGTGGGCCGGCTCTTGGGCATAGGCGTAGAACGCGCCGACTTCGGGGCGCTTGAAGAACTGCTCCAGGGAATCCAGGTCGTCGGGAGTGTGGATCGGCGCGGTCAGCGCGGCGATGAGGTCATCGATAGGCATGGAAAGGGCGGCGGAAGTTGACGTGATTCGAGAGCGGCCGGTGCAAACCCGCGCAGCCCGTCTTTCCATGCAGTTTATTTCAGAACCCGAGGACGGTTCCCCGTGGCATCAAAACTGATACTTGACCCTCAGCCACACGTTTCGCGGATTTCCATAGGTATACCCGTTGTACCCGCCCAATCCTGCGTAGTAACGCTTGTCGGTCAGGTTCTCCACATTCAATGACGTGCTCACATTCTTGCTGATGTCGTAACGCGCCATCAATCCCAGCAGGGTAAGCCCACCCTGCCTCACTCGCCCCAATCCGTAGTATTCGTCGAAATAGATGTCGCTCTGATAACTCAGGCTACCGCCGACGGTCAGCTTGTTCCAATCGCCCGGCAGCCGATAGCTGGTGGCGATCCGCAGCAATCGGCGGGGATAGGTCGGATTCATCAACACGTCATGCTTGTCCCGCTTCGCGTGATACGTATAGCCAGCCATGACTTGCCATCCCGCCAGCACCTCACCCGCGGCGGTCAGTTCAAAGCCCTGACTGCGAGCGCCCTTCTCAGCCCGTTGCGGCGCGGTGCCGTCCGGCAGCGGCGGTGCGCCAACGTCATCGACCCCAACGTTGTCTTCCTGCGTCCTGAACACGGCAAAGCTGGTGTTCAACGCACCGTCGAAGTGTTCCCCCTTGATGCCCAGCTCCATGTTCTTTCCGCGCTTGGGATCCAGCACCTGGTTGTTGCGGTCACGCGCGGTGTTGGGCTGAAAAATGTCGGTGTAGCTGGCGTAGACGGAGTAATTCTGGCTGACGTCGTAGACAATGCCTGCGTAGGGGGTGAAGACGCTGCTTTCCCGGGTAGGGGCGGCAACGGTGCGGTGCCCATCGCCGCCATCAGCCCATGACCGGTCCCAATCGGTGCTGCGGTACCAGGACACGCGGGCGCCCAGCAGCAGGGATAACGGATCGGCCAGCTTCAGGCGCGTGGAGCCATAGAGGGCGCGTTCCTCCGTGTCGGTGCCGAATTTGAAGGCGGGATACGGAAAATCGGGTTTCGGGATGGCCGACATCTGGTAAATGTTGATCGGCCGTTTATCGTCGCCACCGGGCACGGCGCTGGTGCCCGAGACCCAGTTGGAATAGCTGTTCAGGTTGAAGCCCACGCTGGCTTGATGCGTGCGGCCGAACAATTGGAAGGGCCCGGTTGCATAGATGTCGAAGGACTTGTTCGTGCTGCCAGCGGGGTTGTTGCCCAGATCCAGCACACCCTCGCCGGTGTCGGGGTTGATGTCCGACGGCCACAACCAAAGGTCGCCGCCGTAACGCTTGCGATCGTTCTTCATATAGGCGGCTTCGGCCTTCACCCGCCATTCGTTCGCGAAGCGATGCTCCAGATTCAGGAAGGCGCGCTGCGTGGTCATGTTCCAGACGCTCCAGGGCGTGCTGGAATTGAAGGATCGCGGCAGATCCGTGCGCGTGCCATCGTTGAAGTACAGCGGGCTCTGGCCGAAGTTGGCGCCGTCGATGGCGGTCTTCTCGTATTCGTAGCCGGCAGTCAGCAGGGTGTTGGCGGTCAGGTCGGCTTCGACAATGCCGTAAAAAACATCATCCTTACGCTTTTTGTCGTCGATGAAACTGTCTCCCGCGCTGTGCGAGGCCACAATACGCCCGCGCACCGAGCCCGATGCGTTCAGGCCACCGCGCAAGTCCGCTTCCGTCAGATAGCGGTTCCATGAGCCCGCGCCCGCAGTGACGCTGCCCGCGAATTCCTCGGTGGGCCGTTTGCGCACCAGGTTGATGGCGCCGCCGGGCGTCCCCACGCCGTTGAGCAGGCCCGCCGCGCCGCGCAGAACGTCCACCCGGTCATAGATGGCGGTGTTGAACATGCTGGCCTCGGCCGCCACGCCGCTGAAGGCCAGTGTCGGCAAGCCGTCGATCATCGTATTCAGCTCAAAGCCGCGCGACGTGAAGCGTACGCGCTCATCCAGCCGGTCTGCCACGATGCCCGGCGTCTGGCGCAACACCTCATCCAAGGTGACCAGGTTCTGGTCGTCCATCTGCTGGCGAGTGACCACGCTGATGGATTGAGGCGTTTCACGCAGAGACAGCCCCATGCGCGTGGCGACGCCGGAAGCAGGCGCGGTGTAGGACCCCGACCCTTCCGTCGGGGCATCGCCGTCACGATTCCCGGTGACTGTCACGGCGGGCAAGGACGTGACCTCGCCCAGAGGCAGCCTGCGCAGGGTGTAGCCGCCGTCAGGCCGCCGCGCGGATTCCAGGCCGCTGCCGGCCAGCAACTGACGCAGTCCCTCTTCAAAACCGTAGGTCCCGTTCAGCCCTGGCGACCGCAGGTCTCGCGTCAACGCCGGATCAAAGGAAAGCAGGACGCCTGCCCGGGCGGCGTATGCGGAGACTGCCGCGCTGAGTGGCCCTGGCTCGATGGCAACCGTTACCTGCCCGCTGGCCGTCTGCGCGTGGGCTGGCGCCATCATGCCCGCCAGCGGAAATGCGAAAGCGGTTGCGCCGCGCAAGGCATGACGGAAGACGCTTGCGCGCAAATGGGAAAAACGCGGGGGCATGACGGGCACTCCAAAGGTTGGTCTTACCCTCGTAGCCAGATAAGACGCGCAAAGTGCTAGTCGCGGTTACAAATTCATGGCGCCGGTTTGCGGCACGATCGATACCCAGTAGCGCGTGCGATAGCGCAGGCTCAAGCGCAGGGTGTCGGCAATGCTCGCCAGCACGCGGTCGGTGTCCGCCAGCGGGAACGCGCCAGAGATCGGCAGGTGCATCACCTCGGGTGCGCAATCGACCCAGCCCGTCCGGTAGCGGGAAAGCTCGCGCAGGAACGCATTCAACGGCATGTTGTCGACTTGCAGCATGCCGTGCTGCCACGCCGACGGATCGCCCGTCAGCGGCTCGGGTTGAGCGGTGCGCCCCCCCGTAAAGCGCAGACCCATGCCGGCCGGCACGATCCGCGCGTCGTCGTCCGATGCGCCGGAGACGGCCACCCGCACCGCACCTTCCAGCACTTGCACGGCCGATACGCCGTCATCGCGCCTGACCACGAAGCGGGTGCCCAACGCCGTGATGCTGCCCTCGCGAGTCCGAACGATAAAGGGCCGTGGGCGGCGCTCCGGGTCGGGCGCGGTCTCGACCAGGATTTCCCCCGCATGCAGCGCGATCAGGCGTTGCTGCGCATCGAACAGCACGTCCATGGACGTCGACGCATTCAGCACGACGCGGCTGGCATCAGCCAACGCCAGGTCGCGCCTCGCCCCCACCGGCGTCCGATACTGCGCCACCCAGCCGCGCCACGCCTCGTCGCGATACGCGAACCAGGTCGCCCCCCCGGCGCTGGCCAGCACGATCAGTTTGCCCAGCGCACGTCGTCGGGCGGGTGACCACGGCTGACCCAACACCGGCAGAACGCCCTTGGGCAAGGTGTCAAAGCGTCGTGTCAACGCTTCAGTGCGCTGCCAGGCCCGTTCGTGCTCAGGATCGGCCTGGCGCCATGCCTGCCATTCCAAGCGATCGGTCTCGGTGGCGGTGCCCGACGTCAGCCTCAAGAACCAATCCACCGCGCCATCCAGCGCGCGCGGGTCGATGCGCCCTGCTCCGCCAGCGTTCACGGCGCCACATCCAGGCAATGGCGCAATGCGCGCGCGATATAAAGTCGCACCGAGCCCACGGAAACACGTAAGGTCTTGGCGATCTGGGCGTGGGTCAGGCCTTCAAGCTGGCAAAGCAGGAACGCACGCCGCACGGGTATCGGCAGGCCGTCGAGCATGGCATCGATCTCGAACAAGGCTTCCAGCGCCAGCGCGCGCGCCTCGGGCGACGGGGCATGCGTCTGAGGCAGTGCGGACAGCGTATCCAGGTAGGCGCGTTCAAGATCCCTGCGCCGCAGGTGATTGACCATCAGGCCATGCGCAATGGTCGCCAGATAGGAGCGCGGCTCGCGGATGTCCCCCGGTTCTCGGCGGGCCAGCACGCGCAGATACGTGTCGTGCACCAGATCCGCTGCGTCGAAGGCGCACCCCAACTTCTTGCGAAGCCAGCCCTGCAACCAGCCCTGATGGTCTTGGTACAGCGTATGAAGGGAGTGCTGCGGGGTCGGGTCGGAAGCAGCCATGGAAACGCGCGAACATAGATGAGAATGACTACAATTTACAACATCGGCTCTGGGGTTGGGAAAAAACCATCGCCCCTGAGTAAAAGTATCAGACTGCAATTTCATGCATTGGATGACCGGCTGGCCTCTCCTGCCGCCCAAGCCGCCCCCGGAGCCCATCCGGCAGCGCCCCCAGGCGCGGCCGCGTGCGTGGCCGGCGTTACAAGCCCACTCAGATTTCATCAAATAAAACACCTCGAGCGCCTCGCCTGATTTAGTTCTATGGCTTGCTTGCGGGCGCGTCCGGCGGCATGACGCCCTGGGGCCTGTAGGCATATACAAAAGCAATAATCTCGAGGAGGAGCCATGCGTATTCTTTATCGCAGGATCGCCGCATCGCTGGCGAGCGGGCTGATTGTCTTGGTGGCTGGCTGCGCCGCGCCGGGCGGCAAGAAAGACACGATCAACATGGCGGGACTGTCCCAGCCCGTGGAGATCGTCAGGGACAAGCACGGCGTGTCGCATATCTATGCGCAGAACCAAAGCGATCTGTTCTTTGCCCAGGGTTTCAGCGCCGCGCGCGACCGCTTGTGGCAACTGGACCTCTGGCGCCGTCAGGGCGAAGGCAAGATGGCCGAACAGTTCGGCCCGCGCTTCATCGAGCAGGACCGCGCCGCCCGCCTGTTCCTTTTCCGTGGCGACATGCAAGCTGAATTCGCCAGCTACCATCCCGAGGGCAAGGCCATCCTGACCGCCTTCGCGAACGGCATCAACGCCTACGTGAATTGGGTCAAGGCGAATCCCGAACAATTGCCACCCGAATTCAAGCTGACCGGCACCGAACCCGGCTATTGGAGCCCGGAGACCTCGCTGATCCGCATCTACGCGCTGACGCGCAACCTCAACGAGGAAGTCAAGATGGCGCAGCAGGTCGCCAACTTGGGCCTGAACAACGTGCAAGGGCTAAGCACCTTCGAGCCGCCGCTGGCGTTGCAGGTGCCGGCGGGCCTGGACGTGCGTCAGATCGACAAGACGATCCTGGCCGATTACGCCCTGGCGCGCGATGGCCAGAAATTCGTCGCAGCCGACTTCCCGCGCAGCCCGCTTGCCGCCGACGAGCGCGCAAGACTTGCCAACGCGCTCTCGGAAGGCAGGCTGGCGTCGCTGGACCCGGATTTCGATCCGATGGCGACCCGCTATGAAAGCAACAACTGGACGATTGGCGGGCAGCACACCGCCAGTGGGAAGCCCATCCTGGCGGGCGACCCGCACCGCTCCATCACCATGCCCTCGCTGCGATACATGGTGCACTTGAACGCACCGGGCTGGAATGTGATCGGCGCCGGAGAGCCCGCGTTGCCCGGCGTATCCATGGGTCACAACGACCGCATCGCCTTCGGGCTGACGATCTTTGCGTTCGGCGACGAAGAGGATCTCTACGTCTATGACACCAACCCGGCCAATCCCAGCGAATACCGATACAAGGGGGGTTGGGAAAAAATGCGCCAGGTCGACGAGTCCATTCCCGTGCGGGGCGCAACGCCCGCCGTCCGCAACCTGAAATTCACGCGCCACGGCCCGGTGATCCACGAAGATCTGGTGCGGCACAAGGCCTACGCCTTGCGGGCCGCGTATCTACAGTACCCGGGCACGGCGGCTTATTTGGCCAGCCTGCGGTTGAACCAGGCACAAAACTGGAACGAGTTCGTGGCCGGCATGGAGAAGCACTACACGCCCAGCGAGAACATGGTGTATGCCGACGTGGACGGCAACATCGGCTGGTTTGGCGGCAGCATCGCGCCGATCCGTCCGCGCGCCGACTGGTCAGGCATGCTGCCCGTGCCCGGCAATGGCGATTTCGAATGGGCCGGCATCCTGCCGGGCAGCGCGTTGCCCAGAGCCTACAACCCGCCCGAAGGCTACGTCGCCACCGCCAACGAGTACAACCTGCCCGCCGACTTCGCGTACAAGGACATGTCGGCGCGCACCTGGGCCGAACCCTACCGCGTGCAGCGCATACGAGAAGTCCTGGCCGAAGGCAAAGGCCTGACGGTGCAGCAATCCCAAGATCTTCAGTACGACAATCTCTCCATCCCGGCCCGCACCCTCGCGGGCTATGCCAAGTCCCTGAATTCGGCCGACCCCGCAACGAATGAAGCGCTGGCCCTGCTCAAGGATTGGGACTATCGCATGGGCGCCGACTCGCGGGCCGCCTCGGTCTATGCATTCTGGTTGCCCGAAGTCGTCAAGCGCGTGACGGATCTCTACGTGCCAGCCAACGGCCGCGCGGCCTTCGGCGAACTCTCTACCCGCAAGACGCTAGAGAAGCTGGCCACTCCCGACGCGGCGTTCGGCCCCACGCCGCAGCAAGGCCGTGACGCGCTGCTGCTGCAAGCGCTGGCCGACGGCACCCAAAAGCTGCGGGCAAAGCTTGGACCGGATGCGACCCAGTGGCAATGGGGCAAGCTGCATCACATCCAGTTCGAGCACAGCCTGGCAAGCCTGCTGCCGCCTGACACCGCCCGCGCCTATGGCACGCCGCGCTATCCGGTCGGCGGCGACAACGACACGGTGCATCGCGGTACGTTCCGCAAAACCGACTTCCGTCAGATCAGCGGTTCGTCGTACCGCCAAGTGATCGATGTGGCCAACTGGGATAACTCGCGCGTCCAGAACGTCCCGGGACAATCGGCGGATCCCCGCAGTCCGCATTATCAGGATCTGCTCAAGGGTTGGGCCACGGGGGAATATTTCCCCATGGCGTTCAGCCGGACCAAGGTGGATAGCGAACGCGCGGACACGCTGACACTGCGGCCTTCCGGTAACTGAAGAGCCGCTACGAATGCAAGGAGCCGGGCAACTGCCCGGCTCCTTTTTATTCGTGCCTGCTCAAACGGCGCGCAGGCCACGGTCTGCCATCGTCAGACTGCCGTCATTTCTTTGACGCATCCTGCTCGACAACCATGTCCAGCACATACACCTTCGACGGCGCATCGGCGGGCGGGTTCTTCCAGTCGTAACGTTTCACGCGCAACACCGTCCGCACGCCATCGTGGTGCTCGTAGCCTTCAATCGACTGATAAAGCGGATGCCACTTGTCCTGCGTCGGCTGCTGGATGCCTGCCTCGTTGTAGCGGCGTTCACGCACGTTCAGGCACTGGTAGCCGGGAATCAGCGGGTGGCTGCATTCCACCTTCTTCGCAGCGACTTCCAGGAACATGATTTCGCCGGCGCTGCCATACAGCGTCTCGGGCGTCGGTTCACCCACAAACTTGAGCACGCTGCCATCTTGCGCCACCAGTTCCAATGCGGGCTCGGCGGTATCGCCGGATAGCGTCGCCCGCAGATCACCCTTGATCCGCTGGCCGATCTCGGCATCCAGCTGCATCAGGCTTTGCTCGCAAGCCTTCATCGTGGACGCCAGGTTATTCACATGCAGCACGCCGTTCTTGTAGGTATACCCGCCGAACTGCGCGTTGCAGCCACCGCGAATATTCAAGGCATCGCCTGAGAACGTCAGGCGCAATTGCTGTTCGATCCCTTTCTGAAGCGCGGCAATCGGCTTGCCGGACGAATCAGTGGCAGACGCCAGACGCCAGTAATACGCGGGCAGGGTCAATTGACTGGCGGGCGAGGTGGCGGTGGTGTTGGGCATGGAGGACGATCCTTCGCTGGGGGAGGAAACCGGGGCGCAAGCCTGAAGCAGCGCGGCGCACACGGACGCAAGGAGGATTGTTTTTTTCATGGTTCGTTCCTGTAAGCCGGATGGCACTGATGAAAAGCGGCATTCTACGTCCACAGTATGGACGAATCAGGCGAACAGGCCCCCAGACAGTTTCAAGATCTTGCTGCATGATCTGCCCTCGAATCCAGGCTACGGCAAGCCTGGCAACCCCGCGTCATGCGGCAGCAACAGGGGTTCGGCCGTTCCATTTCTCGCCTGCGGACTCGATCCGCAATTACAGTCTGACACCATACCTGCGCTACACCCCGCAGGTCTTTGATCCCTGGCACATCCAAAATCAGCACTTTCTTGGCGCTTACTTCCAACGAACACGAAGTGCTTGCCCGACTGACCGGCCGCCAACGTGAAGGGCCGCGCAAGATGGCGCCAGGCAGTCCGATCCGCGCGACATGGCCGCTTCGGTTTGCATCGGGCTCGGACTCCCTTCCGTTAAGCGGCTGCCCGTTTCCGTGACGCACCGCTCACCGGAAACCCTACCCAGCGACGGTTCACGCTCCCCGAAGCATCCCTTCGCTGTCACGGATGGTTCCCCGATCCACCAACAGGGACACCGCCAGTCCCAACCTGGCCTCCGCATCCGTCAACGTCCGTGACATGCCGAGCATCCGGCACACGGACTTGATCACATCGGACTTGGGCGCGTTGCCCATCGTGGCCAGCACACGCATGACGCCGTTGGCCAATTCCTGGATGCACACGTCGTCAATCCGGCGGCGTGATGCGTCATCATCGCCTGCTGCGCGAAAATCCTTCCATTCTTCGGGCCTCACGTCCGTGGGCCAATAGAACGTGGCATGACCTTCCTCGGTCTGGCCCACGTCCCCGGGCGTCAAGGCACGCAGTCTTTCCACGATCCTGACACCCGTTCGCTCCAATCCCCAGGCACGCGCCACCTTACGATGCAGCACAGCCTCGGAAATCGGTCCTTCAGCGTCAATCACCGCGCGCAGTTGTTCGGCCAGCTGGCCGTTGCTGCCGCGGCTGTAGAACGCCTCTGGGTCGCCGCCCGTCAACTCCGCCTGTTGATACGTCATCCAACCGTCCGTCATGCCAGGCGATGCGTCGTGTTCAGCCGTCGCAGCGCCCTCTTCGGTGGTGATCACGAATTCCACCGCGCCAGCGGCATCCGCAACGTCCTCCTGGACCACGCCTTCGACCTCTGGCGCTTCCTCGGTCTTGCGCTCCAGCTCCGCGTTCAAGCGGGCAAGGATCTTCTGGACTTCCCGCTCCGGATTGATCCACCAATCGGTCGACCAGACGCGATGGAGGCGCCATCCCAAGCCTTCCAGCACGACCTGCCGCAAGCGATCCCTATCGCGCGCCGTGGCCCCGGAATGGTACGCCCGGCCATCGCACTCGATCCCCAACAGATACCGCCCGGGCGCACGCGGATCCACCACGCCCATATCGATCCGGTAGCCCGAACATCCCACCTGCGGATGCACGACCCAGCCCTGGTTGCGCAGCACCTTGATGACCTGGGTTTCAAACGGGCTGTCAGGTTCACGTCCGGTCGGCAGCGATTGCTCGACCAAGGCGCGCGGCCCCTTCAGCGCAAATTCCAGGTAGTGCTTCAAGTCGCGAACACCGGTCGCGCGCACCCGCGACAGGTCGATCTGCTCGGGCAACAAGGTGCTGTAGATCACCACGCCTTCGCGCGCGCGCGAAATGGCGACGTTCAGACGGCGATGCCCGCCTTCGCCATTCAGCGGCCCGAAGTTCATCGTCATCTTGCCGGCCGCATCCGGGCCGAACGTGATCGAAAAGTAAATGACGTCGCGCTCATCACCCTGCACGTTCTCCAGGTTCTTGATGAACAACGGTTCGCGGGACTGCGCGGAAATCGCCTTGTCCAGTTCCGCGTTGGTGCGGCGCCGGGCATCCAGCAGGGTTTCGATCAGCGATTGCTGAGGCTGGTTGAACGTGACCACGCCCAAGGTCTGACGGCGGCGCGACTTGTCCAGATAGTGTTGCTCGATGCCTTGCACAATGGCTTCCGCTTCGCGGCGGTTGGTACGGCTGCCACCCCGATCGTAGATGCCGGCCACCTTCTCCAGGCGCACGGCCACGTCATCCGTGACAGGCGACGGGAAAGTGATCAATTGCGAGTCGTAGTAGGTGACGTTGCTGAAGGTGATCAGGCTTTCGTGCTTGCTGCGATAGTGCCACTGCAAGCGCAGGCGGTTCATGTCCGCGCCCAGGCACTCGTCCAGAATGCTCTCCAGGTCTTCCACCTGGCCGTCATCACCAGCGCCGTCTTCCTCGGGCGTGGATTTGCTGAAGAAACTGGTGGGGGGCAGTTGCTTGGTATCGCCCACCACCACCAGTTGCTGACCGCGCGCGATGGCGCCCACGGAATCCCACACGGGAATCTGCGACGCTTCGTCAAAGACGACGACATCGAACTGCGAATGGCCCGCATCCAGGTATTGCGCGACAGACAGCGGTGACATCAGCAGACAAGGCTTCAGCTTGGGCAACAGCGACGGCAGGCGTTGCATCAACTGGCGCACGGGAACATGGCGGGCCTTCTTTTGCAGTTCGCGGCGCAGCAGCCCCAATTCGCTGTCGGGGCTGACCAGGATGCCATTGCCGGCGGGCACCTTGCCTGCCAATACCGCGGCGATATAGGCAGACGTCAGTTTCTGGAACCGGTCATCGGCATCGCGGAATTCCCGGATCTTGCGTTCGTGGTCGGCGCTGGAAAAGGAGCGCAGCACGGGCGAATGGTCGATGACCTTCTTCACCCACCAGTTGCGGTAGCTGAATTCAAAATGGGCTTCCACCTGCTCCAGCGGCACGCGGCCCTGTTCAAGGGATGCGACCAAGCCTTGCAATTGGGCCCCGACGGCCTGCTCACGCGCTTCGCGCCAGACGCACCAAGGCATCAGAAACTGCTTGTTGTGGCGCCAGCCGGCGATGACGGCCTGGATGCGTTCCAGTGCGCCATTGGCGTCCGTGGCGCCCGACAACGCCTGGACGGGCTTGGCCAGCGTGTCGACATCAGCCAGCTTGTCTTGCAGGGCTCGCCACGCATGGCGATAGTCCAGCAAGTGCCTGCCCAAGACGGCGCCAGTTTGTAGGAATGCCCGGTTTTCGCTGACCAGCGGTTGCAGGCGCGCACGCAGGTCGGCCGCCGCGGCGGGATCACCCGCGACCAGGGTCACGATGTCGGCGAAACGTTGCGCCCATTGCTCGTGGCGCTGGACTTGTTCCCAATCCGTGCCCAGTCCGTCATAGGTGTCCAGCAGCAGACGCTGGGCATCCGCCTTCAAGACAGCCAACTCGCGATCTTCCGTGTTGACCATCGACAGTGGCGCCAGCACGGCGCTTATCGCCGCCTCATCCGGACGTTGCGCGTCTGTGCGATACGCCGCCAGACGCTTGCGGATGCCACCCTTGGCGAACACGGACTTCGGCCACCATGTCGAGCAGGCGCCCAGCCATTCGGCTTTCAGCACATTGGCGTCCAGCTCAGCCAGTTGCGCATTCCATTGCGTGCCCACTTGCGCCCAATGCGCGTTACGCGCCAGTCCGTGGCGGGCCATGGCCTGCACTTGAGACCGGACGACGGCATCGTGGGCTTGCGCGGCCAATCCGGCTGGCACTTGCGGCGCGGCCAGCAGCACGTCGATCAATTGATCCAGCTTGGCATAGGCGTCCAGGCTCAGGCCGGCGGTCGGCAGACCCAGGCCTTCTTCCACCGACACCGCTCGTTCCTGAAATTCGGCGACCGCCTGTTCAAGCGCCTGTGCCGCCAGCAAGAGCGCGTCTTGCCAGCTGGGGCTCCACTCGGCCATGCCGATGTGTGCCAGCGGATGGCCGTGCAGCGTGCCGAGCTCGCCAGACAGCGTGGACATGCGTCGGGCGGTCTCGCGCAATTGCGCCAGGTCCTTGCGCCCGTGTACCTGCGCATCCGGCCAGGACAACGGTGAGGGATCCTTCCCCGCGTTCTGAATGCAGGTGCCGATGGCATCAAACACCGTCAGGCCATTGGCGTACTCGTGATGCAGCGCATCGACCAAACCGTTCAGCTCCTGGCGCAGCACGGCCAGGCGCTCGGCCTCGCGGCCCCAGTCGTCGCTGGTGCGCTGGCCGCCATGGTCCAGCGCTTTGCCCAACTGCTGCAACACTTCGGCTTTGCGCGCCTTGGACGAATGCAGTTCCAGGCAGAACGGGCCCAGGCCGATATTGGCCAGCCGGCGATGCACGACCTCCAGTGCGGCCATTTTTTCGGATACGAACAACACCGTCTTGCCACGGGCCAGCAAGTGCGCGATCAGGTTGGTGATGGTCTGGCTTTTGCCCGTTCCCGGCGGACCTTCCAGCACCAGGTCGCGGCCGGCATCCACGGCGCAAATGGCTTTCAACTGCGACGAGTCCGACAGCAGCGGGGTCAACAGGTCTTCAGGCTTGTAGCTGTCGTCCAGACGGTCAAAACGCGCATCCAGGGGTTCCTTCGCAAAAGCTTGGCCGGGATGATCGATCAGATGCTTGACGACACGATTGGCTTTCAGTTGCTCGGTGCGGTCCTGCAAGTCCTTCCACATCAGGTACTTGGTGAACGAGAAAATCCCCAGGTGCACCTGCTCCAGCACCTCCCAGCCCGCGATCTCGCGCACCGCCAGCCGGAAGGCTTGCAACACGCGCGCCACGTCCACGCCCTTGTCATCGGCGGGCAGGATATCCAGACCCGGGATACGCAGTTCGTAGTTGTTGCGCAGCATTTGCAACAAGGTAGGGTTGATGATGGTCTCGTCATCGTGGCGTACCAACCGGAAACCACTGCGCACCGATTGGCGTTGCAGCGACACCGGCACCAGGATCAGCGGCGCCAGATGGGCGCTTTCCGCACCGGGGCTTTCCGTCCAGCGCAACATGCCCATCGCCAGGTACAGCGTGTTGGCGCCGCCTTCCTCCAGGCCGATGCGCGCCGCGCCGAAGATCGTCAACAGATTGGCGTCCAGCGCGTCCTGCGTCACACGAGCGATCAGTTCCTTGTTGCCCAACGCCTCCAGCGCCATGTCGTCCACCGGCGCACGGCCGCCACGGCTGACGTGGACGTCGGCCACGCGCGGGTCGTTGCCTTCCATCAGCGCGGCGGGCAAGGGGCGGATGCGGAATTCACTGCCGTCGACAATGGCGTCTTCCAATCGGCCCAGATCAGGCACGACCAGCGGCAAGGTGGACTTGGTCAGCTTGAAATTCAGCAGGCGGTTGCGCAGTGTCAGGTCCAGCAGGCGCGATTTCCACTTGGCCAATCGGCCTTCCGGCGTGTCGTCGGCCGGCTCCAGGCTGATGACGAATTCCGGGTCCAGCGGCGGCAGGTCGGGCGTAGGTTCGATGGCGGCTGGGCGCTCCACGTCGTGAGCGTCGCCCGGCGTCACCGACACCACACGCGACGGCAGCGGCTTGATCTGCAATTCACGCGCGCGATGCACGTCGATGGCGTAGCGGAACGTGTTCTCTTCGCGCAGATGCGCCGCCCCCTGCTCCAGCGCCAGCCGCAGCGACGGACGGAAGTTCGGGTGTTGCGCGATGCCGGTGGTTTCAAAGACCAGGAACTCACCACTGTCCACGCGCTTGCGCACGGCCTGCACGTCGTCGGTCAATGGGTCCGCGAAGCAGGCCTGATGCAGCCACACGCCCACCCAGGCGTGCCCGTCCTTCAGCAAGATGACAGGACGCAGCCCTGCCTGCTCCAGGCAGGACGAGAACAACATGGCCAGGTCCAGGCACGTGGCCACACGGGCTTCCATGATGCGGTCTGGCGTGCGGATCTTCTGGCCATCCACACCAAAGGATGCGGGCGGCTCGGCGTAATGCAGGCTCTCGGCAGCCAGGGTGCTGTAAATGGCCGACACCTGTTTCCACACCACGTCGCGGCTCTTGGACTGGTAGCCGTTCATCTGCAACTCGGCATGCTGCGCGCGCAGCAGCTTGGACGCCTTGCCGATCAGCACATCCACCGCCGGATTGTTGGGCATGGAAAACGCGGCCAGCAGTTCAGGCAAGGCGCGCGTGCCGGCCCATTGGTCATAGGCCAGCACGGTAATGGGCTGCGACGCCCGGCCCAATTCCTGCGTGCCCGCCTGCACGGTCACGTTGATGGCGGCGCGCACGGCCTCTTGCAGATCGGCCACGTAGGCATGATCCGGCGCCAGGTCCAACGGCGAGACGCGCCGGATTTCGCCGGGCGAAAGCTTGTCGAACCGCAATGTGACGCTTTGCGCGAAGGCCGGATTGCAATGAAGGTGGACTGCGATGTTCTCGAAGCCCTGCGGAGAACGATTGGTCAGACGCAGGGAACGGACGACGGGAACCGCATTCTGAATGGAGGCATACCCCAATGTCGGGTCCGCTTCGATGTCGATGGCGATGGCATCGGGCGTGTTCGCCCCTGCGGCATGCGCCGCGCCTTCCTGGATCGCCGGCTGTTCCAGGTCTTGTCGCTTATCCATCGATCTCTCTCTGCCAGTACGGGGCAATCGCCCCATTTCAAATCCGCAAGGACGAATTCTAAAGCCCGCGTCGAGTAGCGGCGCCGGTAAGCACCATTCCCTGCGGAATATTCACCTGTCCGCCAACGTCTATCCATTGGGACGCCGCTTGTCGGCGCGGATCGAAGACACTCGAAAAGGGAAGGATATGAAGTCGTTCAAAACCTTCGCCGGCGGCATCGTCGCCTTGGCATGCTTGACCACCGCCCCCGCGTGGGCCGCGCAGGACCTGAATGTCTACGGCCCCGGCGGCCCGGCCCCCGCCATGAAGGAAGCCGCCGAGGCATTTAGCCGCACCCATCACATCAACGTCAACGTCACCGCTGGCCCCACGCCGGCCTGGGCGGACAAAGCCAAGCAAGATGCCGACGTGCTGTTCAGCGGCGCCGAGAACATGATGAGTGGCTTTGCCACCGCGCTGCCCGGCGTGTTTGACCTGCGCGACGCCCGCACGCTGTACTTGCGCCCGTCTGCGATCCTGGTGCGTCCCGGCAACCCAAAGGGCATCAGCGGGTTCAAGGACTTGCTGAAACCGGGCATCAAGGTCATGGCCGTGTCAGGCGCGGGACAAACCGGGCTGTGGGAAGACGTGGCGGGCCGCTTGGGCAATATTGAAACCGTGCGCGCCTTTCGCGCCAACCTGGTTCTGCCCGAGGCCGGCAACAGCGCCATGGCACGCACCCAGTGGACCGAGGACAAGAGCATCGACGCCTGGCTGATCTGGAATATCTGGCAAGTCTCGAATCCCACGCTGGCCAGCGTGGTGGATATAGAGGAACCCTACCGCATCTATCGCGACGCCGGTGCAGTCGTGACGAAACAGGGCAAGAACAATCCCCAGGCCCAAGCGTTCGTGGATTATCTGGCATCAAGCGACGGCAAGGCCATCTTCAAGAAGTGGGGCTGGAAGACGGACTGATCGCGCATCCGCGCGCTACGTCCCAAAACAAAACCCGCATTCTCCGATCGGGGAATGCGGGTTTCAGAATGCGTCACGGCAAGCAAGCGGCAGATACCGCACGGGTCTATTGGGCAGGCGGATACGCAGGGTCGGTCAAGCAGGCTTTGACCCATTCAAAATCATCCGACGCATCAATCTCCCCGTCGATCTTGGGCAACGGCTCTGATGCATAGACATACTCCGGCGCTTTCGGCTGCCGATTCCAATTGGCCTTGGTATCGCCCACGCTGGCGCAAGCCTCGTCCGAACTGTTGAACGAGCAGGACGCAATGACCTTGGGCTTTCCGGCCACCACATTGGCGACGTACCGCTTGACGTAAACCGCGCCAGTTGCCCAGGACTCATCCACGGAGCAAACGCGGTCGTTGTTCTGATAGTGGCGAATCGCAAAGCAGGCGTAGTCATAATCGCGCGGGAGCACATCGCAAGACGTCCAATAGCCCGCGAACTCGCCCCCCGTGAATTGCGCTTGGAATTGCTTCTGCTGAACCACACGGCTGATCATGTCAGGCGTTGCGGATCCTTTCCTGGTTTCCTTGAACTGCGCCGCGCGGTTAAGGATCAATTCGCGCACGATCTCGCCCACGGTCTTGTCATCGGACACCGCGTCGGGGTCCGTGATCAGCCGGTCCAGCGCCTTGTCGCGCGCCTCGACCCATCGCTTCTGGCTGTCCATCAACATGGTGCGAACGTCGGCGTCGGGCGCCTGCTTCAGTATCGCGCTGTAGGCCCGATTCAGTTCAGCATCGGCTGCCACGGTCTTCTTGTCCGAGCAGATCAGTTTCTCAGCAGCAGTGCTGGCCTTGCCGCAATTGATGGCCAGCGCGGGCGCCGATGCCATGAACAAGCCAGCCAGAAGCAACGGTCTTACCAGGGACAAACCGGATTTCATCAAGTTCTTCTCTATTCCAGGAGCCAGCCGGGACGGCTTAACGGCTGATGACTTCGCTATCTTCCATCACAATGCGATAACGATTGCGCAAGTCCAGCACATAGGTGAAGTTCGACGCGCCGGTGGCGGTCTTGCCGCGTGCCGGGCTGGACACCTTGTAGTCGTAGATACCCACGACCATGCACATCTGGTCCTTGCACTTCGCCTTCAGGGTGCTTTGGTCCACCACGAAGCGGCGAATGGGCCAGCGTGCGAAATACGCTTCCTTGTCCGCCAGAATCTCGGATTTGGGGCGCTGCTTCTTGAAGTAGTCAACGCTGTCCGCATAGAACTCGCGCGTGAAATTCATCGCTTCTTCATTTGTGCCGCTACCCGCCTGAATCATCAGCGCGGCCGCATTGATCGCCTTCTGTTCGTCCGAAATGGCCGCAGGCGCGGTTTCCTTCTTCATGTACGGATTGGCAACCGGCGCAGTATTCGAATGCGCCGTTTGAGCCGGTGCTTGAGCCGGCGCTTGCGCGGGAGGCTGGGCTTGCGGTGACGTCGGCGCCGCTGCCGGCGCATTGGCCTGACGGCCGCCCGCGCTCGCCGGTGGCGGGCTGTTTTGCGCAGTCTGCGTCTGCCCCGTGCGATTGATGCCGTACTTGGCGATTTCCTGCGGCGTGAAGAAATACATCTCCTTGGGTGGCGTGCTGAACATGATGCCCAGCACATCCGCCGACACGCCATACTTCGGCAGCGTCGCGACAATATCCGATACGCCGAACTGAGCCTGTTCGCCCGTCATTTCCGGCGCGGAGATCTGATGCACCCCCAAACGGCCTTCGGCCACCCGTTGGCGGCCGGCGAAAAACACGAATGCGCAGGCAGAGGCGCAGTAGCTGTCTTTGGGAATGAACGTGTTCAGTCCACGCTCGTAGACCTCTTCCGCCACGACCAGGCCGATATGCACCAGCCCGCCGCCATTGTTCTGAAGAATCAGGGTGCCGATGCTGGGATGCTCGCGCAGCGCCTTCTTCAGATTGAGCATGTCGTTGGCGCCGACACCCGTGTGATAGATCAGCAGGCTGGGCGCGCTGGGGAAAAAGACGAACGGGCCATAGCGTTCAGCCTCTTCCGCCGGTTTCTGCGGTTGCGCGGGTGCCTGGGCCTGAGCCGAGGTGGCTGCAATGCCGCCCAGCGACAATGCCATGCAAATTCCAAAAGCCGTTAGTTTTCTTTTCAGCATCGGTTCTGTTCTATCGCAAGTAGAGAAATGAGCATTTCTCGGCCTGGGGCCGCCAGAGTGGAAAACATCCATCGACGCCCATGAAAGCGGGAATTTAGCAGCCTTTATCCACTATGCGCATGTTGCGGAGGGTGAATAAGGCTGGGAGCACTCCAGGAAATGAAACAGAATTCATCGTTCCGGAGCGTCCAGGCGGCGAGATCGCCTTCAATTTCAATGTAACGTCCGCGCGCCCTTGCGTGCCCGCTTGATCTCGTACATCCGCGCATCCGCCAGACGAACCGCCGCCTCGGCGTCCAGACCACGCGGGTCCACCGCCACGACGCCCACGCTGGCGCCTTCATACGGTACCTGCGCCTCGCCCAGCTGATAGCGTCCAATGGTCGCAGCCGTCGCGCGTTCCTCCAGCGCCCGGGCCGCGTCTTCGGCTTCGCCGCGCAGGGCTTCACCCCCTGGCCCGGCATTGCCTCGTTCGATGGCGGGCCCCGGGCCGATCAGCACGAACTCATCGCCGCCAATGCGCCCCAGCATGTCCGAGGTACGCAGCGTGCTGGCCAGCCGCCGCGATATCTCCTGCAAGAACACGTCACCCTGTTGGTGCCCGTAGGTATCGTTGATTCCCTTGAAACCATCCAGATCGATCACTCCCACCAACACGCTGCCGCCCTCGCGCAAGGCGCGTTTTTCCAGGCGTTCCAGCTCTTCATACAGCGCGCGGCGGTTCGGCAGGCCGGTCAGCGGATCGGTCAATGCGTAAGACATCAGGCGGACGTTGGCCGCATGCAACTGCTCCATCAGCAGTTCACGTTCCAGGAAATTGGCGATCACGTTCGAGAACAGCTTCAGCACGGTCTCGGCTTGCGGGGCGATCTGATGCTGCTTGGCGCTAGCGGCGCAGAGCGTGCCCAGCAACATGCCTTCGTCCGTGCGCACGGGCGCGCTGACATATGTCTGGATGCCCAGCTGACGAGCAGCATCGGAATCAGGCCAGCAGTGGGCGACATCGCTGGTGCACATGCGGCCTTCTTCCAGCGCGCGCTTGCAAAGCGTGTCCGACCACGGCACTGACAAGCCTTCGGGAATTTGCAGGTCGCCGACATTGCGCGCAAAACGCACATGCTGCACATCGGCTTTTAAATCGATCGACGTGAGATAAGTGGATTCCAGCCCCGTGACGCTACCCAGCATATCGAGAAGCGGGCGGGTCAATTGCTCGACCGATTTGGCTTGCGGCAAGGAATTCGACAGTCCGGCGAGTATCGGATCCAACAAACATCTCCTCGGAATCGCGCACGTCTTTCGCTGCGCAGTCAATCGGCCCTATTCTGGTATGGGTATGGACCGGTCATCCGCCATTATGCACTGGGCATCGTGCACGTTTGCCGAGCGCGACGGGTCGGTCGCTTCCCGTAAAACGTTGAAAACCCGCATTTCCCTCTACGGAAAATGCGGGTTTGAATCCCACCATTATGTCGAACGCCAATCAGCGCCCAAGATAATCAGGTCAGCCGGCGACGCGGAAGCGTTCTGCGTCGTCCATGAAGCCCTTGTCGCCAAAACCGTTTTCGTTCGAGCCGAACGGCATTTGCGCGCGCAGCTTCCACGAAGCGGGAATCTTCCACTCGCCAGCCACCACGCCGTCAATCAGCGGGTTGTAGTGTTGCAGGCTGGCGCCGACATCAGCGTTTGCCAGCGCGGTCCAGACTGACAGTTGAGCCATCCCGCCCGCCTGCTCCGACCACACCGGGAAGTTGTCGGCATACAGCGCAAACTTTTCCTGAAGGCTGCGAACCACGTCCTGGTCTTCAAAAAACAGCACGGTGCCCACGCCTGCGGCAAAGCTCTTGAGCTTCGCTTCGGTCTTGTCAAAGCCTTCGGCGGGCGCAACCTTGCGCACGGCTTCGATGGCCAGATCCCAGAGCTTGACGCTTTCGGCGCCAAACAGGATCACTGCGCGCGAGCTTTGCGAATTGAAGGACGAGGGGCTGTGCTTGATCGCATCCTGGATCAGGGTGGTCAGTGCCTCTTTGGAGGCCGACAGGTTGCGGCCCAGCGAATACTGCGTGCGGCGCTTCTTGAGTGCGTCGAGATAAGCGTTGCTCATAAGAAAATAACCTTTCGACCAGTAGATAGAGGGTGATATGCGAACGAATTCTACCGGCAGGCCCATGACCAGAACACCCGTCCAAGCTTGAAATCAGCGGATTTTGACCGGAACAAACTGTTCCATCCATGCACTCAATCTACCCAACAACACGATCAATAGCGCTATTCGTTCGCCCTTCCGCGACGGTTGAAATCATCCAGTCCCGGAACGCGCCCACTCGGGAATCCGCATCGCTACCCAGCGGATACACCAGGTAGTAGGCATATTCCGGCGCTACCCGTACGCCCACGTCGAAAAGCCTGACCAACCGCCCTGCTTGGACGTCCCGTTCAACCAGCTCCCATTCCACCAACCCCACGACTCCACCGTCGATCACGGCTTGCACCACATGGCTGGACTCGGTGAAAGCCACGCTGCGGCTGTCGTCGAAACCTTCAATGCCGGCCGCAGCCATCCACATGGGCCAGTTTGGCCAGACCATGCCACCCGGCCTGCAATCCACATAGCAAAGCGTGTGGGCAAATAGATCACGGGGTGTCTTCAAGGCGGGGCTGGCCGCAAGCAGCGCGGGACTGCACACCGGCACCACCAGGGTGTGGAACAGCCGGTGCGTGACCGCGCCGCCGTAGGTGCCCGCGCCAAACCGGATCGCCACATCAACGTCATCGGCATCAAAATCCCGCACCTCATCGCTGATATCGAACGTCAGTTCCAGCCCCGGGTTCGCGGCGCGGAATTGCGGCAAGCGCGGCAACAGCCAGTTGGTAGCGAAGCGCGCGCCCACTGAAATACGCAGATGCGCGGAACCGCGGCTGATGCGCCGGGCCTTGGAGGCCGCCCGTTGCAGCGTATCCAGCGCATCGGCTGCGGCCTCAAACAGCACCTTGCCTGCGGGCGTCAGCTGGATGCTGCGGCTGCTGCGGACGAACAGCACGATATCCAGTTGGTCTTCGATCTCTTTGATCTGGTAGCTGACGGCCGCTGGCGTCAGCCCAACCTCGTCCGCGGCCCGCGTGAAGTTCAGATGGCGCGCGGCGGCCTCAAACGTTCTCAGGGCCCGCGTACCCGGCAGCAATCGATTCATCATCTTCAAGCCATATTTAATGATCCAGTGAAAATTACTCGTTTCCCCTGGGCAGGGCAATCATAGATAGTGAAAGGACTTGATGATCCATCCTCCGGAGCCTTTCGATGTCAGTCACCCCGCCCGCTTCATTTGTCGTGCAACGCAATGCCCAGTCCGCGTCCCTGCAAGACCTGACGCCCTTGGCGTTTGCCGGCTACGCCCATTTCACCGCCATGCAGATTCGGGACGGACGGGTCCGCGGACTGGACTTGCATCTGGCGCGGCTGCGGACAGCATCGATCGACATGTTCGGCCAGGCCTTGCCTGACACACAGATCCTGGCCGCGCTGAGAGCGGCGATCCAGGCGGGGCCGGCGGAGATGTCTCTGGTGGCAACGGTGTATTCCCCCGCCGGCGAATTCACGGTGGCCGGACCCGACCTGCAACCGGAACTACTGGTGCGTACCAGCCCACCCTCGGCCGGCCCCAGCGGGCCGCTGGCGCTGGCGGCGATCGCGCATGAGCGGATGCTGCCTTCGGTGAAGCATGTGGGCGAAGTCGCAAAGACCTATCTATTGCGCCAGGCGGTCGCAGACGGGTTTGATGATGCGGCGTTCGTGGACCAGCAGGGCCGTCTGAGCGAAGCGTCGATCTGGAACTTGGCGTTCTGGGATGGCGAGGCGGTCGTGTGGCCGGATGCCGCGATGCTGACGGGCACGACGATGGGCATCGTACGGCGCCAACTGGACCGGATGGGCGTGCTACAGCGGGTGCAGGCCATCACGCCTGAAGACGTGCCTGCCCTGCTTGGCGCGGTTGTCATGAATTCGTGGACGCCCGGCGTGCCGGTAAACCGGATCGGTGCGTCCACCCTGCCCGCTGCCCCCCGATTTTTGGCATTGCTGCATGCGGCGTATCAGGCAGAGACGCCGGTATCGCCATGATCGCGGTGGCATGCTGACCGCGCTGGGCACCCCCAAGCCCAATGGCGCACCGTGGATCTGAGGGTGCGTGGTGTCCTGCCCCCGACGCCCCGCCGAGCGCGACGAACGCGCGTATTCGCTGGCGGCGACCCAAGCGGGCCGCGCGGCACTGGCCGATATCACTCTGGCCGTGCAGACGCACGATGCGCGGATAAGCAGACTGCTGAGCGCGGCCGACAAACGTCAATTGATCGGGCTGCTGGGCCAGCTGGGATAGGCTGCGTGGCGGCTTCAGGCCGCGGTGATACGATCACCGGCAAGCCTTCCTCTTATCCGGAATCCATGACACACGCCATGCCCAGCACGGACCACGCCGATGCACCGCTTAGCACAGGCCGAGGCGGCCTGAATCTGGAAAATGTCCATAACGCCCGCGACTTGGGCGGTCTGACCGGCGCCGAAGGGCGGCCATTGCGCACCGGCAAACTCTTTCGCAGCGGAAACCCCGGCCGAGCCAGCGCCGCGGACCTTGAATCGCTAAGCGCGCTGGGTCTTGAAGCGGTCATCGACTTTCGCGCGGAGCCAGAAAAAGCCCATGACGAGGCCCATTTCGGCCAACGCTTCCATTGGATCGCATCGCCCGTGCTGGACGGAAACATGGCGATGGCCTCGCTGCTGCCTCGCCTGCGCGAAGCCACGCCAGAATTCAGCACCACCATGATGGTGGAGATCTACCGCGAATTCCCCACGCGCTACCAAGCGCCATTCGGCGGCTTTCTGCAAACCGCCCAGACAGGCAAGACCTTGCTTTTCCATTGCACGGCAGGCAAGGACCGCACCGGCTTCGCCTCGCTGCTGCTGCTCTCCGCGCTAGGCGTGGCGCACGACGACATCCTGTCGAACTATCTGGAATCGAATCACTGGAACGCACGCTTTTTCAGCGAAATCCTGGCCAAGTCCAGCCAGCGCGGCGTGCCCGATAAGGTCATGATGCCGCTGCTTGAGGTCGCGCCCGCATATCTAGAGGCATCCATGCAGGCGATCGAACAGGAGTTCGGTGGCATGGACCAGTATTTACGGGTGACGATGGGTGTGGACGTGGAGGTATTGCGGGCACATTTTCTAGAGGCATGAACGCCTTCGCGCGTTTACCGACAACGCTGAATGCCTCATGGCATTTCTTTCCCTGGACCAGACCCATGCTGAAAGACCGCGGATTCCAAATCTGGCTCGCCTTGTTTGCCCTGGTGGCCGGCACCTTGATTGCCTTGCTATGGCCCAAAAGCGCCCGCTACCCGTCCATCGGAGGCGGCGGCTACGATCTCTCGAATTGGGTCTACACACTTGCCCTGCTGGCATTCACGGGCTTGTGGACGCTGGTTGCGCTGATGGTCGGCATGAGCCGAAACAACGCCCATGCGGCAAAACGCGCCCATTGGCTGGCGGCGATTGGCGCGGCCGTATTCGTCGTGTCGGTGATCGCGTTCGGCCACCATCTGACGTAGTTGGCCCCTGCCTTGGCCCCTGCATTGGCCCCTGCATTGGCCCCTGCATTGGCCCCTGCATTGGCCCCTGCATTGGCCCCTGCATTGGCCCCTGCATTGGCCCCTGCATTGGCCCCTGCATTGGCCCCTTGGCAGTGGCCGAGTGTGCGATATGCGCGCCCAAGCAAAAAGCCCGCTGAAACGTAACGTTTCAGCAGGCTTTTTGCGAGGAATTCTTGGTGCCGACGGCGAGACTCGAACTCGCACAGCTTTCGCCACTACCCCCTCAAGATAGCGTGTCTACCAATTTCACCACGTCGGCTTTCACCAGATTTCTGAAGCACTGCCCATAGGCATTGCCAGAAAGTCGAGCATTCTAGCACGGATTGAATAAATGACGTAAGCGCCTGCAATGGGGGGCCGACGCAAACCGCATCTGCGGCAACCTCCATGCCCCCCAGGCAAAGAAAAAGACCGGCATGCGCCGGTCTTTTTCGTGCTTGCCGTGGGCTTACTTGGCAGGCGTTTCGGCCGGCTTGTCGCCCGTGGCGGGTGCAGCGGGCACAGCCGGAACCGAGGCGTCAGGCTTGGCCGGGGCAGCAGGAGCTGCCGGCACCGAACCCGGAACCGACGACGCGGCGCCAGGAACCGAGCCACCAGCGGCGGGCGCGGCGCCCGGCACTTGCGGCACGGAACGGTCAGACGGGAAGCTTTGCATCACGCCCGAGTCAACGGCCGGGCCGCTGGTGCCCTTGTGGCTGACGTAAGCCAGGCCAGCGGTCGAGGCAAAGAAGACCACGGCGGCCCACTTGGTGGCGCGCGACAGGAAGTTGGCAGCGCCAGTGGCACCAAACAGGCTACCGGACGAACCGCTACCGAAAGCGGAACCCATGTCGGCGCCCTTGCCCTGCTGAAGCAGGACCAGAACGATGATAGCCAGCGCCGAAATCACTTGGACGGCCAGCAGAAGTTTAAGCATCAAGGGCATTACAGACTCCGGAACGGAAACTTAGATGGCGGCAATACGCAAAAATTCTTCAGCCACAAGCGACGCGCCGCCGACCAGGGCTCCGTCGATATCAGTCATGGCGAACAAACTGGCGGCGTTGGCAGCTTTGACGCTACCGCCGTATAAAACTTGCACCTGCGCCGCGCCCAGCGCGCGCAACGCCGCGCGGATGGCGGCGTGGACTTCCTGCGCCTGCTCGGGGCTGGCGGTGCGGCCGGTGCCAATGGCCCAAACGGGCTCATAAGCCAGCACCATGCGCGACACGGCATCGGCGCCCAGCGCCAGAACCGGCTTCAACTGACGTTCGATGACGGCCAGCGTGTTGCCGGCTTCACGATCCGCCAGCGATTCGCCCACGCAGACCACGGGGGTCAGGCCAGCGGCCAGCGCGGCTTGTGCCTTGGCGGCCACGGTCTCGTCGGTCTCACCGTGCAGAACACGGCGCTCGGAGTGGCCGGCCAACGCCCAGCGGCAGCCGAATTCTTTCAACATCGCACCGGAGACCTCACCGGTATAGGCGCCCTTTTCGTGCGCGCTGACATCTTGCGCGCCCCAGGACACGCTGCTTCCGGTCAAGGCTGAACCGGCTTGCGCCAGATAGGGAAACGGCACACAGATGCCGATGTCGCAGTGGCTCGCGGCATCCGCGGCGCGCAACTCGGTCAGCAACGCGGCGTTCTCGGCCAGGTTGCCGTGCATCTTCCAGTTGCCCAGCACGAGGCGGGCGCGGTTTTCGACTGAAGTCATGGCGCAATTGTCTGAGAGGGTGAGCCCCGGGGGATGACGCGACCGCCCACGGGCCAGCCTGGAAAAAATTCCAGGCGAAACCCGAGATTGTATCCTGTTGCGCGGCGATACGCCGAACGCCGCGCGTTTCTTACATCGTCAGGATGATTTTGCCGATATTTTCACCGCCTTCCATCATGGCGTGCGCCTTGGAGGCCTCGGCCAGCGGGAACGTGGCGTGGACGATCGGCTTGATGGCCCCTTTTTCCAACAAAGGCCAGGCCTGTTCGCGCAACGCGCGGGCAATGGCGCCCTTGAAGGCAATCGGACGGGGACGCAGCGTGGAACCCGTGATCGTCAAGCGGCGGCGCATGACCTGGGACGTATCCACGTCGGCGCGCGCGCCCCCCAATTGGGCGATGATGACAATACGGCCGTCGTCCGCCAGGCATTGCATGTCGCGCGCGATGTAATCGCCCGCCACCATGTCCAGGATGACATCCACGCCGCGTCCGCCGGTGGCGTCCATGACTTCCTTGACGAAGTCCTGGGTCTTGTAGTTGATGCCCTTTTCGGCGCCCAGCGCTTCGACGGCGCGGGCACGGTCATCGCTGCCGACCGTCGCATAGACTTTGTGGCCCATGGCACGGGCCAGCTGAATCGCCGTGGTGCCGATGCCGCTGGCGCCGCCGTGCACCAGCAAGATCTCGTCGTCGGACAGACGGCCGCGATCGAACACGTTGCTCCAGACGGTGAAATAAGTTTCCGGCAGGCCGGCCGCTTCAATGTCGGACAGGCCTTTGGGAATGGGCAGGCATTGCGCCACGGGCGCGACACAGTATTCGGCGTAGCCGCCGCCTGCCACCAGCGCGCAGACCTTGTCGCCCACGGCGAAGCCGCTGCCGGCCACGTCGCCGCCCACGATTTCACCGGCCACTTCCAGACCCGGCAGATCGGAGGCGCCGCGCGGAGGCGCGTAGTTGCCCTTGCGCTGGAAAACGTCCGGACGGTTGACGCCTGCGGCGCTGACTTTGATCAAGACTTCACCCGCGCCAGCTTCGGGCGTGGGGCGTTCTACGGGGACCAGAACCTCGGGGCCGCCGGGGCGGGAGATTTCTACAGCGTGCATCGCGTGCCTCCTTTGCAGCAAATCGATTATTATTGCGCCCTTTACGGCATATCGCGTTGTCGTTCAGGCAGAATGTTTGCCTGACGGCCGAATCGCCGGACGACAGGCACAGCGTGCCTGCCAAGCAAGTCAGCAAGTTCAAGCAATCCCCGGAAGCGTGGCAGAGTGGTCGATTGCACCGGTCTTGAAAACCGGCAACGGGCAACCGTTCGTGAGTTCGAATCTCACCGCTTCCGCCAATTATCATTGGCAATCGCATGGCACCCGGCCATGCGCACAGTGGCTCGGCCCCGTGCCGTACGCACTGATTTCTTCGCCGCCTGGCGCACGGACGCCCGCGCGCCCCCTTTCCCGTCTTGCTTCTTCCACGGCGCCGCCTTGCGGATCGCGCTCGATCGCTTGCGGCCAACCGACGCGGACTGCGGGTGTTCCCGCGCTATTTGCGGCGGACCTTTTTCTATATACTGAATGATACTTATTCCTATTTTTTAAGATCTTCCGTCCATGGGAAAGCACTCCGCCCATTCCGCCTTGGCTTCCCTGTACGTGACCTATCGTCCCTGGCTCGTGGACCGCCTGCGGTTCCGCTTGCGCAATCAGGCGGATGCCGAGGACCTGGCATCCGACACGTTCTTGCAAGCCGCCGTCAGCCGCGAACCCGTGACGGCGATCGCCGAGCCCAAGGCTTACCTGTCCACCATCGCCCGCCGGCTCCTGTTCCATTTTTGGCGGCGCCGAGAACTGGAACAGGCGTATCTGCAATGGCTGGCGTTGCATGCCGACGACATGGCGCCGTCGCCCGAGGCCGTGGCGCTGGGCGTGGAAATGCTGGTGCGCGTGGACACCGTCCTGCATGGACTGCCCCCGGCGGTGCGCGCGGTCTTTCTCTACAGCCAGCTTGACGGCCTGGGGTATGACGACATTGCCCGCCGCATGGGTTTATCGGTGCGCACCGTGCAACGCCACATGGCGCTGGCCCTGGAACGTTGTCTGCGGGTGCGTCGCGAGGCGGGCGCATGACGCCCGAGATCGATCGCCAAGCCGTGCAATGGATGCTGCGGCTGAACGCCGGCAACACCGATGCCGCCGAACAGCTCCGATTCCAGCAATGGCGGGAAGCCGACCCCGCGCACGCCCAGGCCTGGACCCTGTTGCAGGAAAGCGTGGCGGGACCGCTGCAAGCCCTACGCACGCTGGGTGCGGCCCACACACAGGATGCCGCCAGCGCAGCACTGCGCGGCATCCTGGTGCGCGGCCCATCGCGGCGTTTGTTCCTGGGCAAGACCCTGACGCTGGCAGCGGCAGCGACCGGCGCCGGCTGGATCGGTGCGCGGCAATGGCAGCAGCGCGGTGATCTGGTCACCGGGACGGCGGAGCGCCGCACGGTGCAGCTGGACGATGGCAGCCGCTTGCAACTGAATGCCGACAGCCGGATCCGGCTTGAATTCAACAGCGCGGTGCGCCGCGTGCGGCTGCTGCAAGGCGCCGTGATCGCCACCGTGACGCCGGATGAATCACGGCCCTTCGGGGTCAGCACGAACGACGGCACTGCCTGGGCCCTGGGCACCCGCTACATGGTGCGGAAAGAAGCGGAACAAAGCGTGGCGGCAGTGCTGGAACACACCGTGCGCGTGCGCTCGCGCAGCGGCGCGACGGAGCAGTTGGTGGAAGGCCAGGCGGCGGCGTATGACGTAAACGGCATCCGGCGGCTGGATGGCATGCCAGCCACCGCGCTGGCGGCCTGGGAGGCAGGCCGGATCGACGTGCTGGATGCCTCACTGGAAGACGTCGCGGCGGCGCTGCGCCCCTACATGCGCGGGACGGTGCACCTGACCACGGCGGCGGCTCGCCTGCGGGTGCAAGGGGTGTTCTCGCTGGACCGGCCCGACGAGGCCTGGGCGGCGCTGGCCGCGACCTTGCCGCTGCGCATCAACCGTTACGGCGGCTTGCTGACCTGGGTGGACCACGCCTGATCACCCCCGCCTGAGTTTTTACAATTTTGTTGTCCGGTTTTCCGGCGTCGATACACCTCCGGGTAGGAATTCGAGAAATCAGCAACCCGGAGTTGTACGTCATGCACCCTCTGTATCGGGCCAGCCTAGCGGTGGCCATCGCCGCATCCACCCCCGCCGCCATCGCGCAGCCTGCCCCATCCGCCCAGCACTATGAGATTCCCGCGGGTTCGCTGGCCGTGGCCCTGAACCGCATTGCCGCGCAGAACAACCGCGTGTTGTCCGTGGACCCGGCCCTTGTCCGCAACCTTGCGGCACCCGCGCTCACCGGGCAATACACGATGCACGAGGCGCTTACCCGCGTCACCGCCGGTTCCGGCCTGGAGGCCGTGGTCTTGCCGGGTGGCGCGTTGACGCTACGGCGCGTGCCGCAGTCCCCGGTCACCACGCTGGCGCCCATCAACGTCAGCGGCAACGCCGAGACGGCTTGGAGCCCGGTCGCCGGCTACGTCGCCAAACGCAGTGCCACCGGCACCAAGACCGACACGGCCATCATCGAAACGCCGCAATCGATCTCGGTGATCACGGCGGATCGCATCAACGCCATTGGCGCCACCACGCTTAAGGACGCGCTGGGCTATACGCCGGGCGTGGCTACCACCACCTACGGCGCAGACTCGCGCTACGACTGGATTTCGATACGCGGTTTCGATGCCTATTCCCCGGGCTTCTACCTGGACGGCATGCCGCTGCGCAATAACGGTAATTGGGGCATATGGCAGACGGAGAATTATGGCGCGGAGCGGATCGAGGTCCTGCGCGGGCCGGCCTCGGTGCTGTACGGCCAAACGGGGCCTGGCGGCCTGGTCAACGTGGTCAGCAAACGCCCCACCGAAGAGCCCTTGCATGAATTGCAGGCCCAGTTGGGCGATCATTCCCGGCGTCAGTTGGCGGGAGATTTCTCGGGCCCGGTCGACGAGGACGGCAAGTGGCTGTATCGCATCACCGCAATGGGACTGGATTCGGAAATGCCCACGCATGGCATCTCGAACGACCGGCTGTACATCGCGCCCTCGCTGACTTGGCGGCCGTCGGCGGACACGTCGCTGACGTTGCTGTCGCAATATGGCCGCAAGAAGGGTGGCACGTACACGCGGGTGCGTCCCGCCGTGGGATCGTTGGTGCCCACGCCCATCGGCACATACATCCCCACCGACCTTTTCGTGGGCGAGCCTGACTACGACTATTTCGACCAGACGCAGTGGATGGTCGGCTATCTGCTTGAACACCGGGTCAGCGACGCCGTGACCCTGCGCCAGAACGCGCGCTACGGCAAGCTGCGCGTGGATTACGCGGCGGTGCAGTCCCTGGGCTATCTGCCCGTCAACGACAACCCGGCCGATCCCGCCAACTATCAGACCTTGCGGCGCAGCGTTTCCGGCAGCAAGGAGAACATCTCCAGCTTCACCATCGACAACCAGGCACAGACCGACCTACGCATGGGGAACTGGCAGCATCGCGTGTTGCTGGGTGTGGACTACCAGCGCACCGCCATCGACCAAGTCAGTTTCAATGGCGGTGTGGCGCCGCCGCTCTCGATCTACGATCCCGTGTACGGTCGCGGCGGCATCGAACGGCCGATGCCCTGGCTGGACGCGGACATCACCGTGGCGCAGACGGGTGTCTACCTTCAGGACCAGATCAAATGGAATGACCGGTGGATATTGACGCTGGGCGGTCGCTACGACGACGTGTCGGGCAAGCTGCGCAACCGCCAGGACGGCACCACCACGCGCTTCCCGGACAATCGCTTCACCAAGCGCGCCGGCCTGGTCTACCTGGACCCCACCGGCTGGGCGCCCTACCTGAGCTATTCGGAGTCGTTCTCGCCTACCTCCACCATCGATCCGGTCAGCGGCCAGCCCTTCCTGCCTGAAACCGGACGGCAATACGAGGCCGGCGTGCGTTACCAGCCAGCCGGGCGCACAGACAGCTACAGCGCCGCCATTTTTGAATTGCGCCGCAAGAACTACCTTACCTACGACAGCGAATCCATCCCGCATCAAACGGGCGAAGTGCAGGTGCGTGGCCTGGAACTTGAAGCGACCTTTCAGCCCATCCCTCGCTTCAACGTCGTCGCCGCCTACACATGGACGCCCAAGGCGGATGTGATCGCCAGCAGCAATCCGGCTGAAATCGGCAAGCAGGCCACTGCCGTCCCCAAGCATCGCGCGTCGCTGTGGCTGGACTATCGATTTGAATCCGCGATCAAGGTTGGCGTCGGCGCGCGCTATACCGGCACGAACTTCGGCGACGGCGAGGCCGCGCCCGCCAAGGTGCCGTCGTTCCTGCTGTTCGATGCGATGGTCAGCTATCAGGTCAACCAATGGACCTTGGCGCTGAATGCCCGCAATCTGGCCAACAAGACCTACATCGCCAATTGCGGCTACGGCAATTGCTACTACGGCGATCAGCGCACCGTCATCGGCACGGCGACGTACCGCTGGTAAGGAGGCTGCCGGCCCCATTCCGGGGCCGGCGCTTGATCGGCGTCAGACGCATGCGGGTACGCACCTTCCGACCCACGCGGCGCAGGCGTAGTATGGTCATTGCTGTCGACTCGCCAACGTGGCGGCCATGACTCGCGCCGCCCTCGCCCCCCGGAGGTTGCCATGTACAAACACATTCTCATCCCCATCGACGGATCCAGCCTGGCCAACACAGGCCTGGAGCAAGGGCTGGGCCTGGCCCGCGCACTGGGCGCCAGCGTCACCGTGGTGACGGCCTATGGCTCCTTCCACATGCCCTCGATGGAAACCGTGCAATTGGAAGGGGTGCGCAAGACGTATGAACACCAGGCCCAGGAACTGGCCAGCTCCTACCTGACGGAAGCCGCCGCCCGCGCCCAGGCCATGGGCGTGCCCTGCACGACTGAAATGCGGGAAAGCGACGCGCCGTATCAGGTCATCATCGACATTGCCTTGACGCAAAATTGCGACCTGATCGCAATGAGCTCGCATGGCCGTAGCGGCATGGCTGCGCTGCTGCTGGGCAGCCAGACGCAAAAGGTGCTGGCGCACTCCACGGTACCGGTGCTGGTGTACCGATAAGCCCGCGGGCTTCACACCCTGGCGGGCGCGTCGTGAAAGGTCTTGGGTATGCCTGCCGCGGCCACCCCGCTACGCAAGGTCTCTTGTGGCAAGGCCTCGGCCAGCAAGGCGCGCGCGTCCAACAGCCGCCCAAGGTCCACCCCGGTGTTAAAGCCCATGCTTTCCAGCATGAACACGAGATCTTCGGTGACGATGTTCCCTGACGCCCCCGGCGCGAACGGACAACCACCCAGACCGCCCAGGCAAGAATCAAAGCTGCGTATGCCTTCGTTCAAACCTGCCAGCGCATTGGCCAGCCCCAACCCCATCGTGTCATGCAGATGCAGCTTGGTCAGTTGGCTGCCCACGGCGTCCTGCGTGGCTCGCACCACATCACGCACCTGAGCCGGGTGCGCATAGCCCACGGTGTCGGCCAATGCAATTTCATCGACGCCCGTGAGCGCCACGGCGGCGGCCACTCGCGCCACCCGCGACACCAGCACGGCGCCTTCCATCGAACAGCCAAACGCAGTGGCGACCGCCGCATCGATGCGCATGGCGCGCGGCTGCGACCGCACCCAGTCCACGATCGCCGCCATCATCTCCACCTGCGCATCGGTGCCCTTGCCGACGTTGGCATGGCTATGCGTGTCGCTGACCGAGATCGGAAACGACAACACGTGCGCGCCCGCCTCGTAGGCGGCGATCGCCCCCTTCAGGTTGCAGGCCAGCGCGCAGACGGTCAGGCCCTCTATCTTCAGGACTTCAGGCAGGATGGCGCCGGTGTCCGCCATCTGCGGCACGAGTCGCGCTGACACGAAGCTACCCACCTCGATCTCACGCAGGCCCGCCTGGGCCAGTTGGCGTATCCAGCGCAGCTTGTCGGCCGCCGGCATCATGCCCTTGGCCATTTGCAGCCCATCGCGGGGGCCCACTTCGCAAAGCCTGACTTCCTGGTTCATATGTTCTCCTGTCGAATACGCGGGGCGCTATCGGCACGCCCTATTGCTGCACCACGATGCCCGCGCTCTTGATCGTTTGCTGCGCCTTGCCGATGTCTGACCGGATCAGCGCTGCGAACTGTGCGCTGGAGACTGGATCCGTCTCCAATCCTTGCGAGGCCAACGCCTCTTGCACGTCCTTGCGCGAAAGCAGCTTATTGAAGTCGCTGTTCAGGCGCGACACGATGTCGGCGGGCGTCTTGGCCGGCGCCAGCACACCGTAGTAAGTGACGACACTGAAATCCTTGTAGCCCAGCTCAGCCACGGTCGGCACGTCCGGCAACGCGGGATTGCGCCTGGGCGATGTCACCGCCAACGCGCGCACCTTGCCGGCCTTGATCAGCGAGGCCGCTGATGAAATCGACGAACCCGCGAACTGCAAATGGCCGCCCATCAGGTCGGCCAGGGCAGGTGCCGAGCCCTTGTACGGCACATGTTGCATCTTGAATCCGGCTTCGTGCTGCAACATCTCCATGGCAATGTGCACGCCCCCGCCAGTGCCCGACGTGCCGTAGGCAATCTTGCCGGGTTCTTTCTTGGCGGCTTCAATCACTTCAGGCAAGGTCTTGTAGGGCGAGTTTTCCGACACCAGCAATACCATCGGCGTAGTGGCCACCAGCGCCACGGGCGTCAGATCCTTGACGGGGTCGTAGGCCACCTTCATCAACAGCGGAATCAAGGTGACGTTGTCGGATTGGCCGATCACCAGGTCATACCCTTGCGCGGGCGCACGTGCCGCTTCGGCCAGGCCCAGCGCCGTGCCCGCGCCAGGCTTGTTTTCAGGCACCACGGCCCAACCGTTCAACTCGTGCAGCTTGTTGCTCATCAGGCGGCCGATGTAGTCGGTGCCTCCACCCGGCGTGGACGGAATGATGATGCGGATGGGCTTGTTGGGATAGTCCTGCGCATGCGCCGTGCAGGCGGCGGCCAAAGCGGCCATCGCAATCAGTTTTCGAATCATGGGGTCTCCTCTTTGATGGATGTCTTGGCGGTCTGACGCCGCCTCGACAGAACTCAAGCGCTACAGCCTCTCATGCAATGATTCCCGCCGAGCGCAGCGCCTCGATGCGTGCCGCATCCAGCCCCAGGCCTTGCAAGATGGCGTGGGTTTGGCCGCCTTGCACGGGCGGATCGCAACGTTTGCCCGCCTTGCGCCCATCAAACTCGATGGGCAGCGCCGCTGTGGATATCTCGCTGCCGTCGGGCAGCCGGGTTCTTAGCAACGCGCCCCCGGCATTCAGGTGCGCATCGTCCAGCAGATCGTGCGGCTGCCGGATCGGTCCATAAGAAAGATTGGCAGCCTCCAGCGCCTGGCACAGCGCGTCGGTCTTCCAGGTCTTCAAGATCTCGGCCACGCCAGGCACCAGCCACGGCCGGGCGGCCTCGCGATCGACGGCCGTGGCCAGCCTCGGATCGGCTGCCCATTCTGGCGGCAGGAATTTCTGCGCGAAGTTGCGCCATTGCGCATCGCCCACCACCGCGACGAACACGCGACCATCCGCCGTTTCAAATACGTCGTAAACACCCCAAGGCGGCTTGCGCTCGGCACCCATCGGCTTGGGCGCCGAGCCGGTCAATTGGTATTGCGCGATGAACTGCGCCACCAGCAGCAGATTGTTCTCGAACAGACCAGAACGCACATGCCGGCCTCGGCCCGTGGCGTGGCGGTCATGCAGCGCGGCCAACGCGCCCACGACGCCGAAGGTGCCGCCCAGAATGTCATTGACCGACGCCGCGACACGCTGCGGCGAGTCGGCGCCGCCATTGATGTAGGCCAGCCCGCCCATCATCTGCACGACTTCATCCAGCGCCGTGCGATGCTTGTACGGCCCCGACAAGAACCCTTTCAGCGACACATAGATCAGCCCGGGGTTGTCAGCCGACAAGGACGCATAGTCCAGTCCGTACTGAGCCAGGCTGCCATCGCGGAAGTTCTCCACCACCATGTCGGTTTGCAGCGCAAGCTTGCGCACCACGTCCTGCCCTTCAGGCGATTTCAAATCGATTGCCAGGCTTTGCTTATTGCGGTTGAACACCGGGAAGTAGCCGCTGCCCGACCCTTTCAGCCGGCGTGTCCGGTCGCCGTCAATGGGCTCCACCTTGATCACATCGGCCCCCAGATCCGCCAACGACAGACCGGCGGCCGGCCCCATGATCATGTGGGACAGTTCCAGAACCTTGATGCCACGCAAGGGCAATTCAGAACTGTCCATGAAGGGTGAAGCCGGTGCTGCGCTCATCAACGTTTCCTCTCGCCTGCCGGGTGATGGGATGCGTGCAGGACAAGTCAGAAGACCTTCTGCCGCTCCGCGAATGCATCCATCATCGCGGGCTTGCCGGCGTGATGGGTAGCAGTCTTTCAGCACGGGGGCATTCTCGTTTCGGAACGTCCGGGTTTGCCCCTAGCGCTAGCCCGCCGGCACCACGCCCAAATGCGCGAGCAAGGCCCGCGCGGCCGGCGACACGGCGTCCGGATCGCGCACCGCAATACAGATCGGCGTGCTTGACCACGGGCCGGTCAACGGCACAAAGCGGATGTCCAGGTGCGGCAGACGTGCCTTCAGATACTGCGGCACGACCGCCACGCCCATGCCTCGCGCGACAAGCATGCAGATCGTCTCGTGCGAACTGACGCGCGCGCTGATGCGCCGTGTCACCCCTGCCTCTTTTGCCGCCTGTTCAAACACGCTGCTGATGCCGTTATCGCGATTCAGCTCAATATGTTCAAAGGGCAACAATTGCGCGTAGTCCAGCGTCTCGCGGTCAGCCAGCAGATGCTGGCCCGGCACCACGGCCGCCAGCTCGCAATGGCCGCAAGCAAAGACCTGTAATCCGTCATGACCAAAATCCGACCCGGCGGCCACATCCGCATGGCCCTCCAGGACGGCGCGAAACGCCGCTTGCGTCGTGTCTTCCTCCAACGAGATATCGATTTGCGGAAAGGCCCGCCGAAACGATTGGATCTGAGCGGGCAAGTCGCCCGACAAGGCCGCCACGCTGACCGCCAACCGGATATGCCCGCGCACGCCCGTCGCAAACCCCGCCATCTCGCGGTGCATGCGATCCATGTCTTGCAGCAGGCGGCGCGCATGGGTTGCCAGCGCATTGCCTGCCGGCGTGGGCTGCACCCCTTTCACGCCGCGCTCCAAGAGGGGCACGCCAAAGGCCTCTTCCATTTCCGACATGCGCTTGCTGACGGCGGACGGCACAATGTTCTCGCGCGCAGCGGCGCGCGCCAGGCTGCCCTCTTCCAGGGCGGACAGAAACAGTCGAAGCGATACGGGGTCGATGTCGCGGGGGGCAGGCGGAACGGGCTGGACGGGCTTCATGGCAGGAAGTGTCCCGCGTTGGCCGCCCGGGCAGGGATCGGGGTTTTCCCGCACGCAGGACCTGAGTATGATCCGCAGTCCGGCCGCTCCGCTCGGCCTTCGTTTTGCGGATCACGCTTTTATGCAATGCCCACGCTGCAATTGGCAAAACCCAGCCTCCAACACCCAGTGCTTCAGCTGCCGCGCGCCGTTGCCGGTCAAAGCTGCCACGCCCGCCCCTGCCGGGCGCACCACCCCGGCGCAGAGCACGCCCGTGTTTCCCAGCATCTGGCCCCGGCTGGGCGCCACGGCGATCGACGGTCTGTTCATGCTGGTGGCGATCATCGCGCTCGTCTGGGCTGCATCGCTCACGTATGAAGGCCTGACAGGTGAACCCCGGCCCGTGCTGCTGCTGGTGCTTGCAGGGCTGATCGGCTGGCTGCTCCCCGCCTTCATGGATTCCTGGGCTAGCGGATCGCCCGGCAAACGCCTGCTGAAATTGCGCGTCGTGAATGGCAAGGGGCAAGCCCCCGGCCTGACCCGTTCCATCTGGAGGCACACGCTGAAGTTCGCACTCAATCTGGCGCTGCCCGGCCTGTTCCACCATATTCAGCAAGCCATCTTTGGCGAACGGGCGATGCACAACGCCCTGGCCGGCACTCATGTGGTCGCCAGTCAGGCGAATCCGCGCGCGGTGCAGTCGGCGGTTGCAAAGGCCCCCGCAGTCACCGGCACCGGCAAGTTCCTGTTCTTCGTGTTCGGCGTGCTGGCGCTGATTCTGGGTGGCGTGGTCATTGGGGTAGGCGTCATGAGCAACGACGATGGCGACAATCCCTTGCACGCGGACATTCGCCGCCTGGATCTGGTGTCTGACCCCATCCGCATGCTGGTGGAAAACCAGTACCGCAGCACGAAGACATTCCCCGCGACGATGGCGGATATCGGCATGACCCAGGAATCGCTACAGAAAAGCGGCTTCTCCAAGCTGGAAATGAATCCGGTCAACGGCGTGTTGCGGCTGACGATTGCCGGCACACCGCGCGATGACGGCTTTCCCACGCTGGCGGGCAAGCACTTGATGTATCTGCCGGAATTGCGCTCGGAAAAGAAAGGCGGTGGCGTGCGCCGCTGGCAATGCGGTAGCGACGACATCGCGCCTGCCGACCGCCCCTACCGCTGCCGCCATGACACCAGCGCCTTTGCGCGCTAGCCAGCCCTTTTGAATACGGAACGCGCCGCATGTCCAGTCTGATCGAAGCCATCCACCGCGCCGATGACGGCCACGACCACGTCCAAATGCTGTCCCTGTGCGAACAGGGCTTGCGCGAACAACCCGGTTCCGCCGTGATGTGGGCCTTGCGCGCCCACTATCACGACAAGCGCCACGCCCACGCCCAACGCGATGCCGACCTGGCCCGCTCGCTTACCTTGGACCCGCAGTGCAGCGATGCCCTGCGCGTGCGCGCGACCGCCCTCTACGATGCGGGCGAACAGCAAGAAGCCTGGCGCATCCTGCGCGAGGCTCGGCAGCGTACCCCCTCGCATTTCGGCTTGATGATGTCCGAAGCCTACCTGCTGATCAACGACCGCCGGCTGGAAGACGCCATCGCCTGCTGGACCCGCGCGTCGCAACTGCGGCCCTCCGCCGCGGCGCCGCATTGCTACATCGGCTCCAACCTGCACAACGCCGGCCGCTACCAGGACGCGCTGCCCTACCATCAGCGCGCCGTGGCCTTGGCGCCCAACAACGGCGGTTTCCTGTACGACGCGGGCAACAACTACCGCCGTCTGGGAGATCTGAAAAACGCCATTGCGATGTTTGACCGCGCCCGCGCCATCCTGGGCGAGGAAAACGCCATCCAGCACAACCGGGCCTCGTGCCTGCAAGCGCTGGAGCGCCATGAAGACGCGGTGGCGGAATGGACCAGCCTGCTGCGCCGCGAGCCCGACTGGGATTGGCCGCTGGAAGGCAAGGCGCGGTCCCTGCACCGATTGGGTCGCGCGGACGAAGCCGCGCCGCTATGGCGGCATCTGGACTTGCTGTCGGACACCGGCTGGGAGGGCCGCAAGGAACAGGCCCGCGAATACGTGCGCGGCGGCGCCCCTGAATTGGCCGAGCAGGCCTTAGAGGGGCTGGATCCCATGGACAGCGGCGATCCACAATTGCTGTTCGTGGCGGGCAACGCCCAGCGCGACCAACGCCAGTGGGAAGCGGCGCTTGCCTACTACCTGCGCGGCTATGAAATCGCGCCCGACAACGATTTCCTGCCGGGCAACGCCGCCGACATGCTGACTCGCCTGGATCGCTACGCCGAAGCCCTGCCCCTGTCGGAAGTCGCGATCTCCCTGGACCCCGACTGGCTGAAATGGCGCCGGGTCCGCATTGACGCCCTGACAAACCTTGGCCGTGGCGCCGAGGCCGTGGCCGATGCCGATCGCGCGCTCGCGACGTGGCCGGACGATGGCCCTCTGCATGCCGAGCGCATCAATGCGCTGATTGCCGCAAAGCAACAGGAAGAGGCGCTTGCCGCGTGCGACCGCCTGATCGGCTTGGACCCCGACTACCGCAGCTGGGCCTTGTTTTCACGCGGAGAGATCTACGGTCACATGAGGCGCCACGCCGAATCGGCCATGGCCTTCCGCCAGGCAGCGGCTTCTTATCAGCAGAACGGCAAAGCCGATTACCAGGATCTGTCGTTGCGCAGGGCCCAAGCGGCGGAAGACGCCGCGGCCGCCCCGCGCGGATTCCTGGGCCGTTTATTCGGCCGTAAATAGTCTCGTCATTACCCGAACGCCGCTGGCGCGCGCCTATGTCATCACCCCCAAGATGGTATAGTCTCGCCCGCTGCTGACCCGACACGGGCCACGCACGCCCGAGTGGTGAAATTGGTAGACACAAGGGACTTAAACAATTTGAGCCCTTTGGGGGAAACTCCAAAGGTGTAGCCCGTCAAACTCGGCGAACGCCCTGGACCTGTTCCGAGCCAACGCCGAGCCAAGCCTTGATTGAAAAATCGAGGAAGGTGTAGAGAGCAGACGGCGGGCACCTACGGCCGCAAGGCTATGGTGAAGGCGTGCTCCAGACCACGAACAGCGCCTCGCGCTGGCGGCGAAAGCCGAAGTGGTAAGAAAATCCCTCGACCGCAAGGTCGTACCGGTTCGATTCCGGTCTCGGGCACCACCCCCACACACAGCAATACGGCGCGCGCCCCACGCCGCCGCCTACTGGCGCGCTATCACGACGCCAACTCCCCCCTTTTATCCTTGAAATGCAGGGTATGCCCCAGCAGTCACACCTGACATTCCGGTTTATCGTACCCATGTTTTGTATACAACTTAAGCATGCATCAATCAGTTAACTGACGGTTCGCCCGGCCATGCAGCACGCGCCCGACGCGGACCCTTTGCCGATACAGGCACACCGAGGGGACAAACTCATGCGCCGTTTTGCGACATCGTTGTTCGGTCAAGTCGTCTTCGCCCTAGTCCTGGGCGTCATACTGGGACTGGCCGCCCCAGACATCGCCGCCAAGCTCAAGCCGCTGGGCGATGCCTTCATCAAACTGATCAAGATGATCATTCCCGTGCTGGTTTTCTGCGTCGTGGTGCATGGCATCGCCGGCGCGGGCGATCTGAAGCGGGTGGGTCGCGTCGGCGTCAAGGCGCTGATCTACTTCGAGGTATTGACAACGCTGGCGCTGGCCCTGGGCCTGCTGGTGGCGATGGTGTTCAAGCCCGGCGCGGGCATGAATATCGACACCAGCACCCTGGATGCCTCGGCAATGAGCGCCTACATGTCCAACGCGGACAAGCTCACCAGCGGCGGTACCGTCGAATTCCTGATGAAGCTCATCCCCACCACCGCCGTCAATCCCTTTGCCACGGGCGACGTGCTCCAGGTCCTGCTGTTTGCCGTGCTGTTCGGCTGCGCCCTGTCGCAATTGGGCGAACACGGCAAGCCGGTGGTGCGCTTGATCGACGCAACCTCGCGCGTCATGTTCAAGATCATGGGCATCATCATCCGCCTGGCGCCACTCGGCGTGCTGGGCGCGGTGGCGTTCACCGTGGGCCAATATGGAGTCAGTTCGCTCAAGCAACTGGGCATGCTGGTACTGGTGTTCTATGCGTCCGTGGCGGTCTTTGTATTCGCCGTGCTGGGGGTGGTGATGCGCGTATGCGGCTTCAGTTTGATCAAGCTGCTGCGCTATCTGCGGGAAGAACTGGCGGTCGTCTTCGCCACCACGTCGTCGGACAGCGTGCTGCCGCAAGTCATCGCCAAGCTGCGCCACTTGGGTATCCGGGACTCCACGGTGGGCCTCGTGATTCCAACGGGCTATTCCTTCAACCTGGACGCCTTCTCCATCTACATCACGCTGGCAGCGGTGTTCATCGCCCAAGCGACCAATACGCCCATCTCCACGGTGGACTTGCTAAGCATCCTGGCCGTGGCCCTGATCACCTCCAAGGGGGCACATGGCGTGCCCGGCTCGGCCATCGTGATCCTGGCTGCCACCTTGCAAGCCATTCCGGCGATCCCGGCGATCGGTCTGGTGCTGGTGTTGTCGGTGGACTGGTTCATGGGCATCGCCCGCGCGCTGGGCAACCTGATCGGCAATTGCGTGGCCACGGTGGCGGTTGGCGCCTGGAACGGCGATATCGACCGCGAGCAGGCTCATGCCGTGCTGGATGGCAAGCGCCCGGCGAGTTTGGCCCCAGCCCCGGTTGATCCGGAAGCCGATGACGTCGTGCCCTTGCCTGGCTACCAAAGCCGCGCCTGACGCGCCGTCTGCAACGCCCCGGGGAAAAAACCTTTATTCTTGCGCCTCGCCTACCCTTTTCCCCACCTGGGCGAGCGGGACGCCACGTGCGTCCCGCCCGCCCAGGGGCCCGACCCCATCTTGACCGCTCCAGCCGCTTCTGCCCCTTTCATCGTCCTTGACGCTTGCGTCCTCATGTCCGGCATCCTGCGCCGGCTATTGCTGCGTTTGGCGGATGCCAACGTCTACATCCCGGTCTGGACTGACCGCATCGGCGAGGAATGGCGCCGCAACGCCTCGCGTATCTGGGATATTCCGCCGGAAGTGATGGCCGAGTTCTGGGCCGACATGAATGCGCGGTTCCCCGAGGCCAACGAGCGCGACACCGAGGTCTACGAGGCATCGCTGCGCTACAGCGATCCCAAGGACTTCCACGTGATCGCGGCAGGCTTGGCGCGGCGCGCGCGCTGCGGCCTGCAACAACCGCCCGTGGTGCAGGTGCTGACGTGGAATCTGAAGGATTTCAATCGTTCGGAATTGCGCCGCCAGGGGCTGGATGTCTACAACCCGGATCGCATGCTGGTGCAGTGGTGGCAAGCCCATGCGGATCGCATGCGCGAGGCCATCGCGCAGATACCTGCGGATTACGTCGCGCTGGGCCGTGAACCCGAACCATTGTCCGCGACCTTGCATCGCGAACGACTGTACGGCCTGAAAAGCCTGGTTGCGCGCGACGCCGCGACTCGCGACGCCGCCTGACGGCGACTCAGGGCCACGCCCTGGTCGAACGCCTTAATGATCGTGATTGCTGGCGGCAAAACCCGCCGCATTCAGAATGTCGATCACTTCCAGGATGTGATCCGGGCCGCGTGTCTGCAACACAAAGTCCACCTCGACATTGCGCACCGGCAATGACGTGAACGCACGCTGGTGATGCACTTCGGTGATGTTGGCCTGGGCGTCGGCAATCAGTTTGGTGGCGTGCGCCAAGGCGCCCGGCAGGTCGCGCAGGTCCACGCGAATGCGCGCCAGTCGTCCAGCGCGGACCATGCCGCGTTCGATCAGTTCGCCCAGCATCAGCGGGTCAATGTTGCCGCCCGTCAGCACCAGGCCGATGCGCTTGCCCTTGAAGCGGTCGCTGCCCGCCTCTTGTGCGCGCAGCAGCGCGGCCAGGCCGGCGGCACCCGCGCCTTCCACCACGGTCTTTTCAATTTCCAGCAGCACGACGATGGCGTGCTCGATGTCGCTTTCACTGACCAGATCGATGTGGTCGACCAGCTTGCTGACGATCGGCTGGGTCAGCGCGCCGGGCGACTTCACGGCGATGCCCTCGGCAATGGTGTATTGCCCCTGCGGCATCGCCACACCTTTGACGGCGGCGTACATCGACGGGAAGCGTTCGGTCTGCACGCCCACGATTTCGATGCCGGGCTTCAGGGCCTTGGCCGCCGTGGCAATCCCGGAGATCAGACCACCACCGCCGATGGCGATGACCAGCATGTCCAGCTGAGGCTGGTCTTCCAGCATTTCCAACGCCACGGTGCCCTGCCCGGAGATGACGGCTTCATCGTCATAGGGGTGGATCATGATCAGGCCACGCGCGCTTGCCAATTCATAGCCATGAGCCTTGGCATCATCGAAGGTATCGCCCGCCAACACCACTTCAGCGCCGAAGCGGCGCGTGTTCGCCACTTTGACCGTGGGCGTGAAGCGCGGCATCACGATCACGGCCGGCACGCCCATGCGCTGCGCATGGTAGGCCACGCCCTGGGCATGGTTGCCGGCCGACACCGCGATCACGCCCTTGGCGCGTTCGTCGTCCGACAGGGTCAGCATGCGGTTCAAGGCACCGCGTTCCTTGAACGAGGCCGTGAATTGCAGATTTTCAAACTTCAGCCAGATCTCGGCGCCGAAGATGTCGGACAGCGTGCGCGACAGGGTAAACGGGGTCTTCAGTACCTGGCCGCGCAGATTCTCGCGGGCGGTCTGGATAGAGGCGATATCGATCACGATGGGTAGATCCTGTTAGCGCACAGGCAAGAAATTGAACAACAGCAGGCCCTGCGCATAGTTGATCCCGATGCGCCGTGAATTCTCGCCGAGCAGGTTGGCGATCAGGTCCAGCCGGCCGATGATGGCGCCGAATTCGCGCTCAAAGCTAAGGTTCGTGGCGTTCGGGGACATTTCATTGGCCAGCAATAAGAGCTCGCCCTGGTTGTTGCGTCGCGACGCCAGCAACCAGGCGGCGGCCTCGACATTCCGTGCGGCATTGTAGACCCGCTGGCCGTCCAGCGCGTCGGTGGCGTACAAGCGCGTCTTGCCGTTGTGGGCCGCGATAATGGTGTCGGCCAGGCCATAGATGAAGGCCCCGACCCGGTCACCGGTGTAGTTGGGGTCCAGCGATACCGCCAGGATCTGGATATCCCGCAGGCCGGCCAGGTCGCTGGGGGGAATGCGGACTTCGATGGCGTGCTTGACGCGGTTAACCGCCGTCTTCTGGTCAGGCGAACCGGTCTTGCGCCATTCCCGGGGATTGCGGCGGTAGAGCTTGTCCAGCAAGGAATACAGGCTGGACAGGTTGTCGCGCACTTCCAGGGTGACGGTGCGGTTGAAATCGGTCTGGGCGAACTGGTCGGCCGACATGTCCTCGCCTTTCGGGCCGCGTTGACCCGGGCCTGGGCTGCTCATGCAGCCGGCCAGCAACGCCGTCAGCAGCGCCGCCGCGGTAGCGGCTCCCGGCCATCCCGTCATGCGTTGCCCATCCCATCCCCTTGTTCTTGTCCCTTTCTCGCGCACGACTTTACAGGAAAGGCGGGCCGAGTAGGAAGGGGCGCGGCCCAATGAAAAACGGCGCCGCAAGGCGCCGTTTTTCGATCAATCAGGCAACAAGCTTATTCAGCTTGCGGTTCCGATTGGGGGGCAGCTTCCGGAGCAGCAGCAGGTTGCTGTTGCTCGATGCCGCCGATTGCCTTGATGGACAGGCGCAGACGGCCCTTGTCGTCGGCCTCGATGACCTTGACGCGGACTTGCTGGCCGACCTTCAGCACATCGTTGATGTTCGCGATGCGGTAGTTGGCGATTTCCGAGATGTGCAGCAGACCGTCGCGGCCCGGCAGCACTTGCACGATGGCGCCGAAGTCCAGCAGACGCAGGACCGAGCCTTCGTAGATCTGGCCCACTTCGACGTCGGCGGTCAGTTCGACGATGCGGCGCTGGGCTTCTTTGGCCTGCGCTTCGTCGACGCTGGCGATCACGATCGTGCCGTCGTCGGAGATGTCGATCTGCGTACCGGTTTCTTCGGTCAGGGCGCGGATGGTGGCGCCGCCCTTGCCGATCACGTCGCGGATCTTCTCGGGGTTGATCTTGATGGTCAGCATGCGCGGGGCGAAAGCCGACAGCTCGCCACGCGAACCGTCCAGCGCTTCCTTCATCTTGGTCAGGATGTGCAGGCGGCCTTCGCGGGCTTGCGCCAGCGCCACTTGCATGATTTCCTTGGTGATGCCCTGGATCTTGATGTCCATCTGGAGTGCGGTGACGCCGTTTTCGGTGCCCGCAACCTTGAAGTCCATGTCGCCCAGGTGATCTTCGTCACCCAAGATGTCCGTCAGCACGGCGAACTTGCCACCGTCCAGGATCAGGCCCATGGCCACACCGGCCACGTGATCCTTGACCGGCACGCCAGCGTCCATCATGGCCAGCGAGCCGCCGCAGACCGAAGCCATCGACGACGAGCCGTTGGACTCGGTGATTTCCGACACGATGCGGATCGTGTACTGGAAGTCTTCCGGTGCCGGCAGCAGCGGGATCAGCGAACGCTTGGCCAGACGGCCGTGGCCGATTTCGCGGCGCTTCGGCACACCAATGCGGCCCGTTTCGCCGGTGGCGAACGGAGGCATGTTGTAGTGCATCATGAAGCGGTCACGGTACTCGCCCATGAGCGCGTCAATGATCTGCTCGTCTTGCTTGGTGCCCAGCGTGGCCACGACCAGCGCTTGCGTTTCACCACGGGTGAACAGCGCGCTGCCGTGTGCGCGGGGCAGCACGCCCAGACGCACGCTGATGGGGCGCACGGTGCGCGTGTCGCGACCGTCAATACGCGGTTCGCCGTTCAGGATCTGACCGCGGACAATGGCCGATTCCAGCGAGAACATGATGTTGTCGACGGTCACGGCGTCAGGCAGCGATTCGCCCTTTTCAGCGGCGGCGGCAGCCAGCTTGGCCGACACGTCAGCCGACACTTCACGCAGCTTGGTGGTGCGGGCTTGCTTTTCGCGGATCTGGTAGGCGGCGTTCAGGCCTTCCTGGGCAGCCGAGGTCACGGCGGCGATCAGGGCTTGGTCCTTGGCCGGCGCTTGCCAATCCCAATCGGGCTTGCCAGCGTCCTTCACGAGTTCGTGAATGGCGTTGATGACGGTCTGCATTTGCTGGTGGCCATAGACCACGCCGCCCAACATGACTTCCTCGGACAGCTCTTGGGCTTCCGATTCCACCATCAGCACGGCGTTTTCCGTACCGGCGACAACCAGGTTCAGCTTCGACGACTTCAGGTCCGAGGCGTTCGGGTTGATGGTGTATTGACCATCGATGTAACCCACGCGAGCGGCGCCGATCGGGCCCGAGAACGGGATGCCCGAGATGGCCAGAGCGGCCGAGGCGCCGATCATGGCGGCGATGTCGGGATCAATCTCAGGATTGACCGACAGCGTGTGGATGACCACTTGGACTTCGTTGTAGAAGTCTTCGGGGAACAGCGGACGCAGCGGACGATCGATCAGGCGCGAGGTCAGCGTTTCCTTTTCGGACGGCTTGCCTTCGCGCTTGAAGAACCCACCCGGAATACGGCCGGCAGCGTAGGTCTTCTCGATGTAGTCGACGGTCAGCGGGAAAAACGTCTGTCCCGGCTTGGCCTTCTTGGAAGCCACGACGGTGGCCAGGACAACGGTGTCCTCGATCGACACCACAACGGCGCCGGAGGCCTGACGAGCGATCTCGCCAGTTTCCATCACGACCGTGTGCTGGCCGTATTGGAACGATTTTGTCACTTTGTTGAACATGACGATTATTCCTTACAAATGAAAAACCGTGGCCGTCGCGACAATACGTCGCACCGACCACGGTTATTGCGTCATGGGGAGCCAGCCCCGTCGATCACTTACGCAGACCGAGTTTTTCGATCAGAGCGCGGTACGAATCGGGATTGCGGCCCTTGAGATAGTCGAGCAGCTTGCGGCGACGGCTGACCATACGCAGCAGACCGCGGCGCGAGTGATGGTCCTTCATGTGTTCTTTGAAGTGACCAGTCAGTTCGTTGATACGGGCGGTGAGCAGAGCCACCTGAACTTCGGGGGAGCCGGTATCGCCTTGAGCGCGTTGGAATTGCGCAACGATATCGGATTTCTTGATGTCAGCTACAGACATTGATGACCTCTTCGGACATGCGACAGGGCCGAGGTGCCCTGACGTGGTTTGGAAAAAATTTGCGTGGATCCGGCGATAAGCGTTTTTGCTTTCTCACTGCTGCTTCAATAGCTGCAAAGGTGACCCCGCTTTGGGGTCAAACCTTGCAGCCGGACTGCCGGCGCAAAGCATCTTGCAAAATCAATACACTTGATAAAGCTCGATGATTATAGCTGATTCGCTAGAATTACCCCAGAGACGGTTTCGTCCTGCCCGCGCAGGCTGGCAAGCGAGCGACCGGCGCCCAAGAGGAGCAAGGTATGTCTAATTATTACAAAACGGCCCGCATCGCGCTGGCTTCGCTGGCCCTGACCGGCCTGACCGCCTGTGCCAACCTGGCCCAGGTACCGCCGGGCACGCCCTACGCCGAGGTGCTGACGCAATTTGGCAAGCCTAACTTTGTCTGCCCGCAAGCCGGCGGCGGAGAACGAGTGATCTGGACCCAGCAACCGATGGGGCAATACGCCTGGGGCACCAACGTCGGCACCGACGGACGAGTGGGCCAAGTGGTGCCGCTGCTGACCGACGCGCACTTCAAGGTGCTTGAAACCGGCGACTGGGGACCTGACCGCGTGCGCTGCGAGTTCGGGCCGCCCGCCCGCATCGAAGAGACCGGCTTGGGTGAAAAGCGCGAAGTCGTCTGGTCATACCGCTATAAAGAGAATGGCGTGTGGAATTCGCTGATGTACGTCTACATGAGCCGCGACGGCAGCAAGCTGACGCACTTCCACCCCGGCCCCGACCCGATGTACGACGACGAAAAATTCATGTGGCGTTGATTGCATCCCGCCGCCACATCAAAAAACCCGCCAGCTGGCGGGTTTTTTTTAATGCGATCACGGGACTGGAATCAGGAAGAATGCCCGCGACGTTCTTGCGTCAGGCGGCGAGCCTTGTTCCAGCGCCAGGCCCACATGATCCAACCCGACAGGCCATACAGCACGAACAGGCCGAACAGCACGACCGGGGGGTCGCTGGACACGAACACGAACACGGCCACCACCAGCAAGATGCCCCAGAACGGCACGCTGCGGCCCAGGGCAAAGCTCTTGCCGCTGAAGAACGGTGCATTCGACACCATGGTGATACCGGCGTACATGGTCAGCGTGAACGCGACCCACGCCATCAGGCTGTCATGGATGGGCAGCTTGTTGTCCACCGCCAGCCAGACGAAACCTGCCACCAGCGCAGCCGCGGCCGGGCTGGGCAAGCCCTGGAAATAGCGCTTGTCGACGACGGCGATATTGGTGTTGAACCGCGCCAGGCGCAAGGCAGCTCCGGCCACATAGACAAATGCGGCCAGCCAGCCCCAGCGGCCCAGGTCGTTCAGGATCCACTCGTACATGACCAGCGCGGGCGCCACGCCGAAGGACGTCATGTCCGACAGCGAGTCGTATTGTTCGCCGAACGCGGACTGCGTATTGGTCAACCGGGCCACCCGGCCATCCATGCCGTCCAGCACCATGGCCACGAAAATAGCGATGGCAGCGACTTCGAAGCGGTCGTTCATGGCCTGCACCACGGCATAGAACCCCGCGAACAGGGCCGCGGTGGTGAATGCGTTGGGAAGCAGATAGATGCTTCGGTGGCGGTTCTCGGAATCGCGCATGGAAAAATTGGGCATAGTCTCAATAACTTACAACGGACTTAGAAAGGTTAACCCATCTGGCCCCGCTTGCGGGCCAGAGCAAGGATCGTGCCTGTAGAAAAAAAGCGGCATGCCCTCGCAGGCATGCCGCTTTGACCGCTGTTGCGCGGGGAATTCCCCCGCGCAGAGGCATCGATCAGTTCTTGGACTTGTCCACCAGCTTGTTGGCGGCGATCCAGGGCATCATGGCGCGCAGCTTGCCGCCCACTTGCTCGATCTGCGATTCCGCGTTGATGCGGCGGCGCGAGGTCAGGGTCGGGGCGCCGGCGGTGTTTTCCAGGATGAACTTCTTGGCGTATTCGCCGGTCTGGATGTCCGTCAGGCACTGGCGCATGGCCTTGCGGGTTTCTTCGGTGACGATCTTCGGGCCCGTTTCGTACTCGCCGAACTCAGCGTTGTTCGAGATCGAGTAGTTCATGTTGGCGATGCCGCCTTCATAGATCAGGTCGACGATCAGCTTCAGTTCGTGCAGGCATTCGAAGTACGCCATTTCGGGCGCGTAACCGGCGTCAACCAGCGTGTCGAAACCTGCCTTGATCAGCTCAACGGTACCGCCGCACAGCACGGCTTGTTCGCCGAACAGGTCGGTTTCCGTTTCTTCACGGAAGTTGGTTTCGATGATGCCGGCACGGCCGCCGCCGTTGGCGCTGGCGTACGACAGGGCCACGTCACGCGCGGCGCCCGACTTGTCTTGGTACACGGCCACCAGGTGGGGCACGCCGCCACCTTGCTTGTACGTGTTGCGCACCGTGTGGCCAGGGGCCTTCGGAGCGATCATGATGACGTCGATGTCTTCACGCGGCACGACCTGGCCGTAGTGGACGTTGAAGCCGTGGGCGAAAGCCAGGGCGGCGCCCGCCTTGATGTTGCCGTGCACTTCGTTGTTGTAGACGGAAGCGATGTTCTCGTCGGGCAGCAACATCATGACGATGTCGGCGGACTTGACGGCATCAGCCACTTCCTTGACTTCCAGGCCGGCGTTGGCGGCCTTGTTCCACGAGGCGCCGCCCTTGCGCAGGCCGACCACGACCTTCACGCCCGACTCATGCAGGTTCAGCGCGTGCGCGTGACCTTGCGAACCGTAGCCGATGATGGCAACAGTCTTGCCTTTGATGAGGGACAGATCGCAGTCTTTGTCGTAGAAAACTTTCATGGTTGTGCTCCAGATTCCAGTATTTTGGATATTCGATTAATTCAGATGTAGGGTGCGGCTTGGCCTGGAAGGCCGGTCAAATCTTCAAAATCCGTTCACCGCGTCCGATGCCGGACACGCCGGTGCGCACGGTTTCAAGGATGGCACTGCGGTCCAGGGCCTCCAGGAAGGCCTGTACTTTTTCCTGCACCCCGGTCAATTCGATGGTGTAGGACTTGTCGGTCACGTCGATGATGCGGCCGCGGAAGATGTCCGCCATGCGCTTCATTTCTTCGCGTTCCTTGCCCACGGCGCGCACCTTCACGAGCATCAGCTCGCGCTCGATGTGGGCGCCTTCGGTCAGGTCCACCACTTTAACGACGTCCACCAAGCGGTTCAGGTGCTTGGTGATCTGTTCGATGACCTCGTCGGAACCCGTCGTCACGATGGTCATGCGCGACAGCGTGGAGTCCTCGGTGGGCGCCACGGTCAGGGTTTCGATGTTGTAGCCCCGCGCGGAAAACAGCCCCACCACGCGCGACAGCGCGCCGGGTTCGTTTTCGAGGAGGACGGAAATCACGTGCTTCATGGTGGCCTCCTTACAGGTCTTCAGAGCCAAGCAGCATTTCGGTCAGCCCGCGGCCGGCCTTGACCATCGGCCACACGTTTTCCGTGCGGTCGGTGATGAAGTCCAGGAAGACCAGGCGTTCCTTGTGCTTGCCAAACGCTTCGCGCAGCGCGGGTTCGACATCCGCCGGACGCTCGATGCGCAGACCCACGTGGCCATAGGCCTCGGCCACCTTGACGAAGTCGGGCAGCGAATCCATGTAGGACTCGGAATAGCGCGAACCGTAGTCAATCTGCTGCCATTGCCGGACCATGCCCAGGAAACGGTTGTTCAGGCAGACGATCTTGGGCGTCAGGCGGTATTGATGGCAGGTCGACAGTTCCTGGATGTTCATCTGGATCGACGCTTCGCCGGTGATGACGGCGACGTCGTGCCCAGGGTTGGCCATCTGCACGCCCATCGCGTACGGCAGCCCCACACCCATGGTGCCCAGGCCGCCGGAGTTGATCCAGCGACGCGGCTTGTCGAACTTGTAGTACTGGGCCGCCCACATCTGGTGCTGGCCCACGTCGGACGTGACGAAGGCGTCGCCGCCCGTCACTTCCCAGAGCTTTTCCACCACGTACTGCGGCTTGATGACTTCGTCCGAGTTGGCGAACTTCAGGCATTCCTTGCCGCGCCAGGTCTCGACCTGCTCCCACCACTTGGTGATGGAGGCGGGCTTGTGCTCGGCCGAAGCGGCCTCGTACTGCGCACTGAGATCGGCCAGCACATCCTTGACGTTGCCGACGATCGGGACGTCCACGCGCACGCGCTTGGAGATCGACGACGGATCGATATCGATATGGATGATCTTGCGGGCGTTCTGCGCGAAGTGCTTGGGGTTGCCGATCACGCGGTCATCGAAGCGGGCGCCAATGGCCAGCAGCACGTCACAATGCTGCATCGCCATATTGGCTTCGTAGGTGCCGTGCATGCCGGGCATGCCCACGAACTGGCCGCTGCTGGCCGGATAGCCGCCCAGCCCCATCAGGGTGCTGGTGCAGGGCGCGCCCAGCTGCGACACGAGCTTGTTCAGCTCGGGCGCGGCGTTCGACAGGATGACACCGCCACCCGTGTAGATCATCGGCCGCTCGGCGGCCAGCAGCATCTGCACGGCTTTCTTGATTTGTCCCTGGTGGCCCTTGTTGACGGGCGCGTAGGAACGCATCGAGATCTCGCCCTTGGGCGGCGTGTACTTGCACTGCGCGACGGTGATGTCCTTGGGGATATCCACCAGCACCGGGCCCGGACGGCCCGTGCGCGCGATGTAGAACGCGCGGCGCATGGTTTCGGCCAGGTCCTTGACGTCACGCACAAGGAAGTTGTGCTTGACGCAGGGGCGCGTGATGCCGACGGTGTCGCATTCCTGGAAGGCGTCTTCGCCAATGGCCGCAGTGGGCACCTGCCCGCTGATGATGACCATCGGGATGGAGTCCATATAGGCGGTGGCAATGCCAGTGACGGCATTGGTCACGCCCGGGCCGCTGGTCACGAGGCAGACGCCAACCTTTTGCGACGAGCGCGAATAGGCATCGGCGGCGTGCACGGCAGCTTGCTCGTGACGAACCAGGATATGCTGAAATTTGTCTTGCTTGAAGATCGCGTCGTAGATGTAAAGCACTGCGCCGCCGGGATAGCCGAAAACGTGTTCCACGCCCTCATCGGCCAGGCAGCGCACGACGATATCGGCGCCATTCATTTCCATGTTGTATTTCCTTTCAGTACCGGCCCTGCAACCCTGACTGCTGCTCGCCCGGATACGGCGGCAACGGAACCCATACCGGCTACGACAACATGATCCGGCGCTTTGCGGCTCACGGAGCCACGCCACCCGGACACCCTGCCGACCCGGCACACGCTCGACAGAACGCAGTGCAAACGCCCCTTGGGGACGCTGGAGGTCGAAATGGAAGCTTTGGCAACACACGCTTGTGGCGCGGCCAACAGCAGGTATCTCTGCGGCAGGATGGCTGGGAGGTGACCCTGACCATCCGCCTCAACGCGCCGGTTTCGGATAGGCAGACCGACGCAAGAGATGGAATTTACCGCGTTGCGTCAAAGGGCGCAAATCGATGTTTCTGGACCGTTGCACGGGCGACGCAGGGAAAGTCCGGTAACTATCTGACCCCAAAAAATTCAGCCACCTCTCTATACTTGTTCCATCACCCTGAACCGGCTCCCGCCCCATGGATTTGCGCATCGCCAGCATTCGCCGCTTCCTCTACAGCCACTACTTTTTCGGAGGAGTGCGCCAGGGGGTTGGCATGCTATTGCCCGTGCTGGTGCTTGGCGGCCTGTTCGGCAACTACACCACGGGGCTGGTCGCGACCTTCGGCGCGCAGTGCCTGGCCATCATTGACCAACCTGGCGGCCCCCAACGCCACCGCACCAATGAAATGCTGGGCGGGGCTGCGCTGGGCACGCTGACCGTCATCATCACGGGCCTGGCATCCACGCACCCGGTGCTGATCTGGCTGGTGGTCATTGCACAGTGTTTTGTCTATTCGATGTTCACGGTCTTCGGCAAGCGCGGCGGACTGATCGGCTTTGCCGGCCTGCTGCTGATGACCTTGACCATGCATTCGCCGCTGGAACCGCACGAAGTCCTTGCCCATGCGGCAGCCACCCTGGGCGGCGCATTGTTCTACGTGGTGTTCAGCCTGGGATTCTCCCGGCTGTTCTGGCTGCGCGAGGAACAGCAGGCCATGTCGGTGGCGCTGTTCGCCACGGGTGACTACGTGGCCGCCCGCGCGGCCTTCTACGACGAGACCGCCGACCTGGACGAAGCCTATCGCACGCTGATCCAGCGCCAGTCCGTCATGACGGAAAAGCACCAGGCGGCCCGCGACATGGTGCTGCGCGCCCTGCCCCGCGGCAAGGGTTTCGGCGACCGCCAGCGCGTGATGATCTGGAACATGTTCGTCGACATGCTGCAACTGCTGGACACCCTGGTGGCCACGCATACCGATTACGCCGCGCTGCGCCGCACCCTGGCCGGCAACGACTGCCTGATGTTCATGCGGGATGCGCTGGTGAAGATGTCGCTGGAACTGAACCGCATTGCGCTGGACGTATCGCGGGGACGCCAGGTGCAGTACCGCAGCAGCGCGAAGGCTGAATTGCGCGCCATCGAATATGAAATCGAACAGTTGAAGCAACAGGGCCTGGGCGAACGCGAACCTGAAATGCTGGCGCTGATCATCCAGGTGCTGCGCCGCCTGCGCAATTCCGCCCGCATCGTCGACCGGCTGGCGGACCACACCGCGGCGTCGCCCGACGCCAAGCCCACCGATGTGTTGCGCATCAACAAGTCGCTGACGCGCTTCATCTCGCGCCAGGAATTCCGCTTTGGCCTGCTGACCAGCAACCTGCGACTGGATTCGCCCCACTTCCGCTACGCACTGCGCGTGACGGCGGCGGCCGCCATCGCCATGACGCTGGCCAGCCGCTGGCTATCGCCGGAGTTCTCGGCGCACAACTACTGGATCATGCTGACCATCGTCATCATCATGAAGCCCGGTTTCGCGCTGACCCGACAACGCAACGGCTGGCGCCTGATGGGCACGCTGATCGGCTGCATCTGCGCGCTGCTGCTGTTCAACGTGACCGACCGGCCCGAGATCCTGTTCGCCGTGCTGATGGGCGCCTGCATCATGGGCAACAGCCTGGTGCAGTTGAACTACATGGCCAGCGCCATTTTCAACACGCTCTTCGTGGTGCTGGTCTTTCACTTCGTGTCGCCGGGCACGGTGTCCATGTCCGTGATCGGCGAACGCGCCATCGACACACTGCTGGGCTGCGCGCTGGCGCTGATATGCAGCTACATCCTGCCATGGTGGGAGGCACGCTACCTGAAGCCCCTGGCCGCCGCGGCCACCCGCGCCAACCGTGAATACCTGCTGGCCGGCCTGCGCTACGCCGACGCCATGCAGGCGCATGGCGCACCGACGGGCGACGCCGCCGCCGAAACACCCGCCGTGATGGACGCCGACCTGGCGTGGCGTCTGGCCCGCAAGAACGTGCACATCTCGTTCAGCAACTTCGCCGAAGCCTTCTATCGGATGATGAGCGAACCGAAATCGCATCAAGTCAGCGTGCCGGAACTGAACAACCTGCTGATCCAGAACCACGTGCTGGCGTCACAGATCACCGCGGCCATCCCCATTCTTGCCGCCCTGCCCAAGACCCCCGAAGCGGTGCAGGTGGCCATGAACGGCATGGTGGACTTGCTGGACGAACGCCGCCCCCAAATCGCCACGAACCTGCCCACGCAGTTCGATACCGAGGGCGAACAGGCGGCGCTAGCCTACCCGGTCAAACAGATGCTGAAGGCATCCCACATGATCCGGCAGGAACTACAGGCGCTAGCGGACCCGACACATGCCCCGCCAGTAGCGGCGGTAGCGTCTTGAGGGGGGGCTGTGGTGGGGAGAGGAATGGACGCGGGGGATTGGGATTGGGATTGGGATCGGGATCGGGATCGGAATTGTAGGATGGGTGTAGCGCGAGAGTTCTTAAGCAAGAACTCAACTATCCAGCGCGCGCAACCCATCAAGCAGCGGTGAATCCTTAGCGGGTTCGGCCACAACGCAACCGCCGCTTGATGGGTTGCGCGCGATGGATGGCGATGCTTTTGCCAACATTCTCTCGCGCTACACCCATCCTACAATTCCGAGCCCCATTCCCGATTTCAGAGCCCTATTCCCGATTCCGGATTCCGGATTCCGGATTCCAGAGCCGGACTCCGAATTTCCGCCCCCCCCACCAAATCGCCCGGCATCAGACCTTGCGGCGAAACACCAGCTTGTCTTCCGACGAAGCCGATGCGTCATACGCATAGCCTTCCAGGTCAAAACCCTGTAGCCCCTCGGGCTTGGTGACCTTGTGCTGGATGGCGTAGCGGGCCATCAGGCCGCGCGCACGCTTGGCGTGGAAGCTGATGATCTTCCAGGCGCCGTTCTTCCAGTCCTGGAACACGCACTGCACCACCCGCGCCTTCAGCGTCTTCAAGTCGACTGACTTGAAATACTCTTCGGACGCCAGGTTGACGATCACCGGCGCCTTCTTGCCTTCCTGGCGCTCGTTCAGATAAGCCGCAATGGTCGAACCCCAGTACTCGTACAGGTTCTTGCCCTTGGACGTCTCCAGCCGCGTGCCCATTTCCAGGCGGTACGGCTGCATCAGGTCCAGCGGGCGCAGCACGCCGTACAGGCCACTCAGAATGGCCACGTGCTCTTGGGCCCATTCCAGCTGCTTGGCAGACAAGGAGGATGCATCCAGCCCTTCGTAGACGTCGCCATTGAAGGCCAGCACCGCCTGGCGCGAATTGGCCTGCGTGAAGCTGCGCTTCCAGTGGGCGTAGCGCTGCACGTTCAGCTCGGACAGGGCCGGGCTCAGGCTCATCAACTGGGAAATATCGTCCGCGGACTTGGTCTTCAACACTTTGATCAGGCCGGCGGCCTGATCCACGAACAGCGGCTGGGTATGCGTCTCGATGTGCAATGGCGAGTCGTAGTCCAGCTTCTTGGCGGGGGAAAGCAAAAACAACATTCGAAGATTCCTTTATTAACGCGCCGTCCAGCCGCCATCGACGGAGACGGACGTTCCAGTGATTTGCGCGGCGGCATCCGACGCCAGGAACACGGCGGTGCCGCCCAATTGTTCCGGCGTCACGAATTGCAGCGACGGTTGCTTTTCGCTGAGCAGCTCGCGTGCAGCGGTTTCCTGGTCGACACCATTCTTTTCCGCCAATGCCGTGATCTGCTTTTCAACCAGCGGGGTACGAACCCAGCCCGGGCAGATGGAGTTGGCGGTGATGCCCTGGCCAGCGGTTTCCAGCGCCGTGACCTTGGTGAAACCCACCACGCCATGCTTGGCGGCCACATAGGCCGATTTGTTGGCCGACGCCACCAGGCCGTGCGCGGACGCAATGTTGATGATGCGGCCAAAGCCCTGTTTCTTCATGTGCGGCAAGGCGGCGGCGGTGCCATGGAAAACCGCCGACAGGTTCAGCGCCAGAATCGCATCCCACTTTTCAGCGGGGAAGTCTTCGATCAGCGCGGTGTGCTGGATGCCGGCGTTGTTGACCAGGATATCGATGCGGCCCAACTGGCGCACGGTGTTCTCGATCAGCCCACGCACCGCATCGCCCTTTGAGAGATCGGCGCCGTCGTAGATCACCTTCACGCCATGTTTGTCCGCAAGGCCCGCGCGCACCTTTTCGATGTCGGCGGCATCGCCAAATCCGTTCAGGACGATATCGGCGCCTTGCTGGGCGAAGGCCGTGGCAATACCCAGACCGATGCCGCTGGTGGAACCGGTGACAAGGGCGACTTTTCCTTTGAGCATGCGCATTCTCCTGTGGGCGGGCGCGTAGTACGGGGACGCAAAAACGGGGTTCAAGTGTAGCTGCCCGGCATGACGGCAATCATGCCATGACCCCACGACGCGCGGGGTCAAGTTGCGGGGGGCTTGTCCTGAACCTCCGAGGAGGGCTGCACGTCAACCTGGGCAGGCTCGGCCGTCGGTAGATCCGCCATGCCGCCCCGGTTCTCCGGCACGCGCTCCAACAGTTTGATCAGCAGGGGCACCACCCCCATCGACACCGCCACCACCACCGACAGCACGTCTCGCTGCTCAAGATTCACCAGATGGTTGTCCCAGGCTTCGTTGAAGATGGCAAAGCTGAACTCCCCGCCTTGTGCCAGCACGGCGGCAAAAAGCAGACGGTGGTAGCGCGGCAATCCCAGAAACCGCGCGAACCCATATAGAACCAGTGCCTTGATCACCAACAAGGCGGTCACGCCGGCGATGATGAGTTTCCAGTGAACCGCCACGACCGCCAGATTGATCGACATGCCGATGGCCAGGAAGAACAGGCCCAGCAGCAGCCCCTTGAAGGGCTCGATCGCCTTTTCCAGGTCGTGGCGATAGCGGGATTCCGCCATCAGCACCCCCACCAGGAAGCCGCCCAAGCCTGCCGACAGGCCCGCATAGTCAAACAATTGCGCGGCGCCCACCACCATCAGCAACGCCGCCGCGGTGAATAACTCGTTCAGTTGCGCCTTGGCGGCCCAGCCCAATAGCCGCAGTCGGTACGCCACCGCCACGACGGCCACGGCCACCAGCGCTTCCTTGAAGGATGGCGCCGACGAGCCGTCGGAGCCCAACAACCCTGCCGCCACCAGCATGGGAATCGCCGCCATGTCCTGGAACAGCAGCACCCCGAGCGCCGACCGGCCCAGCGGCGTGCGCGTCAACACCCGTTCGTCCAGCAAGCGCAGCGCCACTGCCGTCGAGGACAACGCCAACGACAGCCCGCAGAGCACCGCCGCCTGCCACTCCATGCCCGCCATGTGCCGCAGCGCGGCGCCGAACACCAGCCCCAACAGCAGCCCGCAAGCGAGCATTTGCAAGGAGCCCAGCACGAAGACCTCGCTGCGCATGGCCCATAGCCGCTTGGGCGACAGTTCCAGCCCGATGATGAACAGCATCATCACCACGCCCCACTGCGACACGTTGATCATCGTGTCCACATTGGTCACCAGCTTCAGGCAGGACGGCCCGATCAGCACACCCGCGATCAGATAACCGGGGATGGCACCCAACCCCAACCGCTGGGTGATGGGCACGCACAGAACGGCGGCCAGCAAGAGGATAAGGATCAGATCCATGGGGGATGCTGCCTGGTGAGTGCGGACAGGAAGACGGAGATGAAGGAATTCTGGCCAAAGATGGCCGGCGCCGGAAGCCGGTTGAAACCCGCTGTAGGGATCTTTTCAACACCCCCTTTACACAAACAAAAAAAATCCTGTAGAATTGCGGGCTTCGCTGCTCCGACAACGAAGATCCTTCCGACCAGGGATCTTGCAGTGAGAAACCCGTTCTTTCACTGGAACAGGAATTTCACCGTTACGGAATCCAGCCACGGAGAGGTGGCAGAGTGGTCGAATGTACCTGACTCGAAATCAGGCGTACGGTATCCCCGTACCGTGGGTTCGAATCCCACCCTCTCCGCCAAGTATGCCAAGGCCAACCCTTCTGGGTTGGCCTTTTTTCGTTCAGGGATTCCAACCCGGGCGCCGCCTTATTCCTTGACCAACTCCACCCGCCGATTCTTGGCGCGGCCCTCTTCGGCGTCGTTGGACGCCACCGGCGCCAGCGACGCCACGCCCCTGGCGGACAGCCGGATGGCGGGAATCCGGTAGGATTCCGTCAGTGCCTTGACCACAGCATCCGCACGCTTTTGCGACAAGTCCATATTGCGGGCCAGACTGCCCTGGTTGTCGGTATGGCCGACGACGTAGACCTTGAGCGTAGGATTGGCCTGCAGAAGCTTGCCCATTTCGTCCAGCGCGGCCTTGGATTCCGCCTTGACGTCGGCCCTGTCGGTGTCGAAATACACGCCATAGACGGCGACCTTCCCGGACTCGGTCAGGGCCTTTTGCATTGCCGTTGCGTCGGGCAGGCTGACCTGGCCCGTCTGCATGGCCTTGACCTCGACGACCTGTAGGAACACGAGCGTGCGCTTGTTGGACTCGTCCTGCATCACATCCAGGAACGCAAAGACGTCGCCCGAGGGCGCTTCCTTTTTCGCCAGCACGACGTAGTACTTGCCGCCAAAGGCGGCATCGCCCTCGCCGGACGGGCGGACTTTGTCGCCGTTGAGGACGAAGGACTGGAAATCGCCCCCGCACTGCTCGTCGCCCTTGCACTCGAACACGGTCTTGAAGCCGCCCGCACGCACGGTGTCCTGGTAATTGCGGAAGACCTCAAGCGCGGACTTGTTGCCGTCGATGCGGTAGCCGATACGGGTGATCTTGCCTTCCAGCACCAAGGTCTTGGCCTCGGACTCTTTGGGGATGGCCTGGTCCGGCATCGCCGTCTCGTCGTAATCCAGTTGCTGGTAGGTATGGATTTCCGCGCCTGAGAAACGCCCCACCAGCGGATGGTCCTTGGACCCGGCCACGTCGGCCGCATGGCCCGGCAGCGCGACCGATGCCAATGCGGCGCCAAACAAGGCGAGAAGAACGATTCTTGCAGTACGTACCATCGGGGCGCGAGCCTCCTTGCGACGAAACCCTGGAAGGTGGACGTATTCTTCTTCAGGCCGGCGCCGTCGGCCGGGCCAACTGGAACAGGTCCGAGCTGCGAGCATACCAGCCGCCCCCATGCATGCGCGCGATCAACCCCATGGAAGGCGTGTCCATGTAGCCGCGCGCAGCGTCCTGCACATAGGCGTCATCGACGTAAGCCCCCAGGACCCGGCCGATCACCACGATCTGGCGCGGGCCGGTCACGACGGTTGCCTGGCTGACGCATTCCAGCGAAACCGGGCTGCCTTCGATGAGCGGCGGGCGCACATGGACGGCCGGCTTCGCGGTCAGGCCGGCCTTGGCCAGTTCATCCACGCCCGGCGCATAGTCCGCGCACGTCTGGTTCATCTGCTGCATCAAAGATTCCGGCACCAGGTTCACGACGAACTCGCCGTTCTCGATGATGTTGGCGCCCGTATCCTTGAATTCACCGTTGGCGCGGCGCATCAGCCCGATGGCGACCGTCGGCGGCTGATGGCCCATGACATTGAAGAAACTGAACGGCGCCGCATTCACGATGCCCTCGCCCGATATCGTGGTGACCCACGCGATCGGGCGCGGTGTGACGGTCGACGTCAGCAGGTTGTAGACCGTCTGCGCCGGCAAGGCGCTGAAATCAAAATGCATGGCTCAGGGCTCCTGTTGCCCAGTGGTGTTGATGGCGGACACGGCGCGCTTTTCGCGGGTGTCGACGTGCAGCTGGAAGACATCCGGCCGCGCATAGTGGCCGGACACGTCGAAGTCGTACTTGCCGCGCAGGATCTGGTTGGGATTGATGTCGGCGTACAAGATCGTTTCGTCAGAGAAATCCGGGCCAGCCAGCACTTCGCCCAACGGGTCGATGATGGCGCTGCCGCCACGCATCAGCACGGTGTCGGGGCTGTCACCCAACGCGCATTCAAAATCTTCCGGGTAGGCGTCGCGGCGCAGATGCTGGCAGGCAGTCAGCACGTAGCAGCGGCCTTCCAGCGCGATGTGGCGCATGCTGGGAATCCAGCTGTCGCGATCATCCGCGGTGGGCGCGCAATAGAGCGCCACGCCTTGGCTGTACATATACATGCGCAACATGGGCATGTAGTTTTCCCAGCAGATGACGGCGCCGATCTTGCCGTAGGGCGTGTCGAAGACCGGCATCGTCGAGCCATCGCCAAATCCCCAGATCAAGCGTTCGCCAGCCGTCGGCATCAGCTTGCGGTGCTTGCCGGCAAGCCCTTCCAGGCCGTTGAAGTACAGCACGGTGCAGTACAGCGTGCCGCCATCGGCTTCGATGCAGCCCATCACGACAAAGCTGTCGGTGTCGGCCGCGGCCTGGGCCACCAGTGCGACCTCTTCGCCGTCCAGCCGGATGGCTTGCTGGTGATAGCTGGCGAAGGCGTCGCGGCCCTCGGGTTTGCGCATGCCGATCGGCGCCCCAAATGAATTGCCCTTGGGGTATCCGCCCAGGAAAGCTTCGGGGAACACCAGCACCCGGGCGCCCTGCTCCGCTGCCTGGCGGATCAGGGAGGCTGCCTTCTGGGCGCACGCCAGACTGTCGGTCGGGATGGACGCCGCCTGGATGACGGCAGCCTTGAAACTCGATTGCACGGACATGTCTCTCCTCGCTTTTTTAGTGGATGGGGTCTTCGTCGATGGCCTGGGGTCGCGGGTTCGGCAGGAACAGACTGCCGATGATGCCCACCACCACCATGACGACCACCGGATACATCAAACCGCCGAAGATATTGCCACTGGCCTGCGCCAGATAGGTGGCGGTAAACGGCACGATGCCGCCGAAGATGCCGGCACCGATGTGATACGGGAAGGATAGCGCGGTGTAGCGGATACGCGCCGGGAACAGCTCAACCAGATAGGACGCGACCGGGCCATAGACCATCGCGACAACCGCCGTCATCAACACCAGGATCAGGATGATGGTGGCCCGATCGACGCGCGCGGGGTCGGCGCGATCCGGGTAACCGGCCGCCGTCAAGGCGCTGGCGTAGCCCGCACGGTCAAAGCCGTTGACGGTGACGCCGCCCACGCTCATGGCGATTTCCTGTCCCGGCAGCGGCGCGGCATACTCAAAGTTGATGCCCTTGCCGACCAGGAATTTCTTGGCCTGCACGCATACCTTCTTGTGGTCGGCATGGCTGCCGATCATGGCGGCTTGCAGCCCGAAATCGCAGGCGCCACCGCTGGTGTCGGCATGGACGCGCACCGGCGTGCTTTGCATGGCTTGCGCCAGCGCCGGGTTGCCCGCCTTGAGCAGCACTTCAAACATGGAATGGTAGCCAAGGGCCGCGACGAAAAGGCCCACCATCATGATCCACTTGCGGCCGATGCGATCCGACAGCCAGCCGAACAGCACGAAAGTCGGCGCTCCGATGATGAAGCCGATGAGGATCAGCGTGTAGACGCTAGTCTGGTCGATCTGCACGGCCTGTTGCAGGAAAATCATCACGTAGAACTGGCCCGTGAAGTAGGTCGCGCCCTGGCCAGCCGTGACGCCAATCAGTGCCAGCAGCACCAGCCGCAGGCTGGACCATTGGCCAAACGTCTCCTTGACGGGATTCTTGGACAGGCGGTTCTGCTGCTTCATCCGCGTGAAGACAGGCGATTCATGCAGCTTGGCGCGCACATAGATCGAAATCGCCAGCATCACGATCGACAGGATGAACGGCAGCCGCCAGCCCCACTGGCGGAAGTCCTCGGCGCTCATCGCCGCCTGCGTGCACAGAATGACGATCAACGACAGGATCAGGCCCGCCGACGAGGTGATCTGAATCCACCCGGTCAAGAGGCCGCGACGCTTGGGCTCGCAATGTTCGGCCACATAGATCACCGCGCCGCCGTATTCGCCGCCCACGGCTAGGCCCTGGATGACGCGCAGCGTCAGCAGCAGTATCCACGACAGGTGGCCCGCCGATTCATAGGTGGGCAGGCAGCCGATCAGCACCGTCGCCCCGCCCATCATCACCACCGTGATCAGGAACGTGTACTTGCGGCCCAGCTTGTCGCCCAGGTAGCCGAACATCACGGCGCCCAGCGGACGGATGATGAAACCCACGGCCAACGCACCCAATGCGGCCAGCAGCGCCACGGTGGGATTGTCCTGCGGGAACAGCACCTGGCTCATGAAGACGGCCAAGGTCCCGTAGATGAAAAAGTCGTACCACTCGAACAAGGTGCCCAAGGTCGAGGCCACCACCACCTGGCGTTCCTCTTTTCTGCTGAGCGCCGCCCCGGCGCCAATCCGCTGCATTGCAACATTCGCTTCCATGCTTGCATTCCCCGATCTTTTTTAGATTGATACCGCTGTATGCATTAACTATTATCAAACGCACAGCAGGACGGGAAACAGCTAGGGGAAACCCGGCGGACCCGTCCCCAGCCGGGAAAGAAGGCGATCGACCCGCTGCTACACTGCCGCCAAACACACCGTGGAGACAGTGATGGCAAGGCCCGCCGGCAAGGTTGAAAAGAACGCGGAACAGACGCCGACCGCTGCGCGCAGGGGCATCCAGTCCATCGAAGTGGGGTTCCGGATACTGGACGTGATCCGCAAGACCGGCCGCCCCATGCCGCTGAAGGAAATTGCCGACGCCTGCGAGCTGACCGTGCCGAACGTGCACTACTACCTGGTCAGCTTCCAAAAGGTGGGCGTGGTGCAGCAACATGCGGACACCGGCCACTACGGACTGGGGCCTTACGCCTTGCGGCTGGGCCTGGCGGCCCTGGAGCAATTCGACGTGTTCACCACGGCCCGGCCCATCATGGCCGAAGTGGCCGCGATTACCGGGCACACCGTGTTCCTGGGTGTCTGGGGCAATAAGGGGCCCACGATCGTCTATCGCGTGGAAGGCAGCCGCAGCCGCCCATTGCTGGAATTGCGCGTCGGCAGCGTGATGCCGCTGTTGTCGTCCGCGCTGGGCCGCAATTTCCTGGCCCATCTGCCCGACGCCCTGACCCGCGACCTGCTGGAGCAGGAATTGGCCTCGTCGGTACCCGAAAGCCATGGCGGCGCACCGGGCAATTCCTACACGATGAAAGACGTGCAGGCGATCCGCGACGAAGTGCAGAAGCACCACCTGAGCCGATGCCGCCACGCCTTGCTGCCGCACTTCACGTCGCTATCGGCGCCCATCTTCGACATGCTGGGCGAAATGACGGCGGCCATCACCTTGATGGGGCCGGTGGGCGCCATCGACGATGACCTGGAATCCGGGACCGCCCGGCTGCTCAGGGAGAAAGCCCGCTCGATTTCAGCAACGGCGGGCTGGGTCGATCCGGACTCGCGCTAGCGCCGCAGCCTTTGCAGACGCGCGTCGCGGGCGCGACACCGCGTCAGCTTTCGACGACAATCTTCGCGTCTTTGATTGTCTTGGCGTATTTCTGCTGCTCCTGCGTCATGAAATCGGCAAAGCGCTGCACGCTGCCGCCGCCGTCCTCCGCCCCCACCTGCGCCAGTTTTTCCTGCACGTCCGCCATGGCCAGCACGCGGTCGATATCGCGGTTCATGCGCTGGACCAGCGCATCGGGCATCTTGCCCGGCCCCACCATGCCGAACCAGATGCTGGCCTCGAAACCTGGATAACCCTGTTCGGCCACCGTCGGCACATTTGGCTGACTTTTGGAACGCCGCTGTAGCGTCTGCGCCAGCGCAATGACCTTGCCCGATTGAAGCAACGGCGTCGCGGTCGTCATGCCCTCGAAGCAATACTGCACGTGGCCGCCCATCAGGTCGTTCATCAACGGCGCGGAACCTTTGTACGGCACGTGCAGCACATCGATGCCCGCGCGGGCCTTGAAGATCTCCAACGCCAGATGCTGTGCGGACCCCGCGCCCGCCGAACCGAACACGATCTTGCCCGGCTGCGCCTGGCAAAGCTTGACCAGGTCAGGCAGGGTCTTGGCGGGTTGCGAGGCGCCGCCGATCAGGATGGTGGGCGTCTTGCCGACCAGCGCGATGGGCGAAAAATCGCGGTCCACCGAGTAGGCCAGTTTGGGTTGCAGGCCAGGGGCGATGCCGTGGCTGTTCACGTGCGCCATCAACAAGGTGTTGCCGTCGTTGGGTTGGCGGGCGACCTGCTCGGCGGCAATGATGCCGGCGGCGCCCGCGCGGTTCTCCACGATGACGGGGATATTCCACATCACGCCCAACTTCTGTCCCAGCAAGCGCGCCAGCACGTCGGTGCCCCCGCCGGCGGGAAAGCCCACCACGATCTTCACGGGGCCCGACGGCAGGTCTTGCGCCAGCGCGGAGGCCGGCAAGACGAGCCCAACCCCGAGCGCCGCGGCGCCGGTCATGAATTGCCTGCGTTGCATTCTTGTCTCCTCGCGCCGGTCCCGTAGGCCGGCGACTGTTTTTAGGGAAGCACTGCCTGCTTAACGACTAACGCGGGTCCATTTTCCGTAGCGTTGGACCATGCTTTCTTCAAACCCGAAGCCCAGTCCCGGCTCCTGATGCAACACCACGCGCCCTTGCTTGTGGGTCAGTTGACGATCGACCAGCTTGCGGAAATTCAGCACCTGATCATCCCAGAAGAACTCCACGTATCGCGCGTTCGGCGTGGCCGCGACCAGCGGCGCATGCACGTCGTGGAACCAGTGCGGGCAGACGACCACGCCATAGCTGGCGGCGGTGGCGGCGATGCGCTTCCATTCGGTGATGCCGCCGCACACGGCCGCATCCGTCTGCAAGATGCCGGCCGCGCCCTTGTCCAGCAATTCCTTGTGATACCAGCGGCCGTAGCCGATTTCAGCGGTGGCGATCGGCAGATGTGTCAGGCGTGCCAGCTTGGCATGGCTGTCGATATCGTCCGGGCCAAAGGGTTCTTCGATGAAATAGGGTTCGTATTGCTCGAAGCGGCGAATGTACTGCATGGCCTGAGTCACGTCCTGCCAGGCGTTGTTGCAGTCCATCATCAGTTCGACGTCCGGGCCAACAGCCTCGCGCGCGGCCTTCAAGCGCGCCTCTTCCTCGCGCGGCGACAGGCGGCCGGTCTTCATCTTGACGGCGCGGAAGCCCTTCTCCACATAGCTGGCCATTTCTTCGCCCAGATGCTGCGGCGTCTTGCCATCCAGGTAATAACCGCCGCTGGCGTAGGCGGGCACGGTTTCCAGTTCAACCGCCCCCAGGAACTTGTGCAGCGGCAGGCCGGCCGTCTTGGAATTCAAGTCCCACAGTGCGATATCCAACGCGCTCAAGGCGCGCATCACGGTGCCCTGGCGGCCTTGCAGCAGCGCCTCTTGATACATGGTTTGCCACAGGCCTTCCACGGCATGCGAATCCTTGCCCAACAGGACCGGGCCCAGCAGGCTTTGCACGGCGGCTTCAAAGATGGCCCCGCCCGCGCTGCCGATGTAGCAGAAGCCGATGCCTTCCACGCCGTCGGTGGAGCGCACCTTGACCAGGCCGTAGTGCCGCGTGGAAACGGTGCGGTTCGAGAACGAAGTGACTTTGTCCAACGGCACCGCGGCGGCGCATACGTCGATGGATTCAATAATGGGCACGGCAGGCTCCTTGATAAGGGGAAATTCCGACAGGCGGTGCCAGCGCGTCTTGCGCCGGCTGAATGCTCTGGACGTATTCTTCCCTTGACCAAAGAAAACAACAATTATCGTCACCCATCTTTAGAATATGGATATTCCATCTTCCCGAAAGGCGTGCCGCCGTGGACTCCCGCTTTCTCCAAACCTATGTGCATGTGGTGGAACTGGGTTCCATCGCCCAGGCCGCCCGGCACCAGGGGCTAACGCCCGCGACCGTGCAGCAGCGGTTGCGCGCGCTGGAAGGGGACGTAGGCAGCGCACTGATCGCCCGTTCTGGACGCACCGTCAAACCCACGCCCGCCGGCCTGCGCATCCTTGAACGTGCCCGCCACATCTTGCGCGACGTTCGGGATTTGCGTTCGGCCGCCAGCGACACCGACCTGCCCGCCGGCCCCTTGCGGCTGGGTGCCACGCCGACCGCGCTCACCGGCATCATGCCCCCGGTATTGCGCACTTGGGTCGCGCGCCATCCGCACATCGAAATCTATATCGAACCCGCGCCCACCACCCTGCTGTACAGCAAGGTGCTGTCTGGCGAACTGGACGGCGCGCTGCTGGTGCATCCGCTGTTTTCAATCCCCAAGACCTGTGTCTGGCGCGACTTGCGCCACGAACCCCTGGTGCTGGTCACCCCGGCCGACATGAAAGTGCGCGACGCGCTGGCGGTGCTCGCGCGCGAACCCTATATCTGCTATGACCGCAGCGTCGTGGGCGGCAAGATGGCGGATGATTATCTGCGGGCGCGCAATCTGCGGCCCCAGGTGCGTTTTGAGCTCGATGGAATCGATTCCATCGCCAAGCTGGTGTCTGAAGGATTGGGGGTGGCGCTGTTGCCAGACTGGGCCACCACCGGCACGCCACTGGCGGAAGTCAGGCGCTGGCCGCTGCCAGCGCCCTGCCCGGTGCGCACGGTCGGCGCAATCTGGCTACGCGCTGGCGTCCGATCGGAACTGATGCGGGCCTTCGTGGAACTGACCGAATCGCAGCTCGGCCTGTCCCAGACTTAGGCGATCGCGTCCTGCCCGTTGCGCGCCACGATCGCACCGCCGGAGACGACCAGGCGGCGCGGCTTGCGGGACACCACGGCTTCGGCCACGCAGCTGGCATCCACCAAGACCAGATCGGCGCGTGCCCCTGGCGTCAGTCCGTAGTCCGCGAATCCGCAGGCACGGGCCGCGGCGCCGGTCACGCAATCAAACGCCCATTCAACCTCGTCATCGCGCCGCAGGTCGTTGCGCAGGCCGATCATCATGGCGCGCGCCAGCATGTCTGGGCTGCCATATGGCGTCCAGGTGTCGCGGATGCCATCGTTGCCGCCGAAGATCGTGACACCGGCCTCGCGGCAAGCGCGCACGGCCGGCACGGGCCGCGAGGGCGGCGCGGTGGTCAGCACGGCCACGTCCAGCGCGGCCAGGCGCCGCAGCAAACCATCCAGCCGCTTGGCGTCGACCCCGCCCAGGCAGAATGCGTGGCTGATGACCACCTTGCCTTGCATGCCCAGCGCGGCAACGCGGTCCAGGATCAGGTCCAGCGTGAACGCCCCCAACTCGCCGGGTTCGTGCAGATGGATGTCCACCGGCTTGCCATGCTTATCGGCCAGCGCGAACAACACATCCAGGGACTTCACGGGATCACGGTCAATGGCGGAGGGGTCAAGCCCGCCCAGCACATCTGCGCCTTGGGCCAGCGCGTGGTCCAGCAATTCGGCCGTGCCCGGGCGGATCAGCAGCCCTGATTGCGGAAACGCCACCGTTTGAATCTCAATGCGGTCAGCCAGTGCTTCGCGGGTGGCATGCACGCCGTCCAGATGCCGCAGGCCCGCGTCGGTATCAACGTCGACATGGCTACGGATGCGCGTCGTGCCTTCTCGCAGAAATGCCAACGCCAGTGCGCGGGCATGGCTTGCCGCGTCGTGCCCGGTGCTGGCACGCCAGGCACGCTCGTTGTCGATGCGATCCGTCAGCGCGGACCCGACCTGGTTCACGTACCAAGGCGATTCCCAGGTGGTCTTATCCAGGTGAGTGTGCCCTTCCACCAGGCCGGGCAACAGCAAGGCGCCGCCGCCGTCTTCCACCGGGGTATCCGCCGGCGCCTGGATCTGGGGGCCGATTTTTGCGATGCGGCCAGCGCGCACCAGCACGTCCGTGGCATCGGTGGCCGACACGCGGACGTTTTTCAATAGCAGATCGATCATGGTGTATTCCCGGACAAGCGCAAGCGGCCGACCCCAAGGGCCGGCCACAAGAATCCATCAGGCATCAAACTTGCGGTGGTTCGATCCAGAAGAAGCGCTCGCCTTGCCGAATCATGTCGGCGACGCCTTCAGCGCCGATGCGATAGTCCGTACCCATCAGCGAAGCGCCGCCGTCCTCATGGATGTGGATGACGGCCAGCGGATCATTGGCCATGGTGTACCAGTAGTAACCGGGCTTGAGGTCATGCAGGTCTGTATTCATGCTCTGAGTATACAAATAACGACGCCGGTACAAAAAGACAACACTAATACAAACCATGCCTGACATCATGAACACGACAGGTCATACTGCCCGCACCTAGACAAAAATAGCTGGTGCACCTGTCACATATCGATTTCAACGCGGCGGCGGAAACGCCTGAACGTTAATCTCGAGCGGAGAACAGCGAACGCATGAAAAGGCAGTCACTTCAATTCAGCGAACCGCTTAAACAAGCCGTCTTGAACGGCTCCAAAGTGCAGAGCCGCCGCATTGTGAAGCCACAGCCGACCAAACCCACTACGGCTTGGTATGCGGATGCGGCGGACTCCGGCAGATGGGTCGCCATGGGCCCTGATCGTGATAATCCTTCCGAATTGCGCAAAACGTCCACCTGGGTCAGATGCCCCTATGGCAAATCCGGCGAAAGCATCACGCTGACGGATGAAGCCGGCCAACCGTTTGCCACGGCGGTTGTCGTTGGCGTGCGCATACAGCGCCTGCAAAGCCTGACTGAAGCCGATGCCCGCGCCGAGGGCACGCAAGCCTTATATGAAACATCGGCTCTGCTGCCGGGCGTGCCCCTGCAAACCGCATTCGCACTGACGTGGTGCGAACGCTACGGTTCGCATGCCTGGGCCGCGAATCCCTGGGTGTGGGTCGTGGAGTTCCGCCGCCAACAGGCGGAATAAGGGCGGCGACCCGCCGCATGCAGGCGTCACGACCTGCGTGGATGGTGACGGCGTGTAACGCCCACAATGAACTTCATCTCATTCCACCTGATTTCAATCGATTTCAAGTGCGGGTTTACCAGAGCGGATGCACCACGCCGCAGTGCAGCACAACCGGGCTGCCGGACGATATAGCGGTTGCGGATTGTCGCTATTGAGCGTGTGCTGCTTACGAATGGCTGGCGGAAAAGCCCGAAAATAGGGGCGTCGAATACTCAACTTTGCTGTGTCATGCAGCAGGCAGGTGCAACATGAAAAAATGGCTTATCGCAGGTGTCGGTGCCGCAGGTCTGCTGATCTCCAGCGTCGCATTGGCTCGTGTGGATGTGGGTATTTCCATCGGCATTCCCGGCGTGGTCTACCCGGCGCCGGTCTATGTCGCCCCCGCACCGGTCTACGTGGCCCCGCCGCCGCCCGTCTATTACCGCCCGGCTCCCGTTTATGTGGCGCCCCCGGTGGTTTACCCCGCCCCGGTTTATTACCATGGCGGCCCCTACTGGCGCGGCGGCCCGCCCCCGCGCTACTACGGCCCGGGTCACGGCTATAACCGTGGACACGGACGCGGTCACGGCGACTGGCGTCGTTAAAAACAAAGGCCACTCGATTGAGTGGCCTTTTTTCCGTCGGGACATTGTCCGGTGTCCCGTTGGATCAGTATCAGACCGCGGGGGCCTGCACAGGCTTGCCAGCCATGACGGCGGGCTTTTGCAATAGCGGCAGAGCCTTATTGGCTTCCTGCGGCGATTCTTGAACTAAATCAATCCATCTACGGGGGGCACTTGAGGCCCTCCACCATCCATTATGCGGACGCATGAGCAAACTCCGGTTCACCGTTAAAACGCACACCATTGATTTCTTGGAACAATTGACGGCTTTCTTGTTCGGCATCGTGCAACTCTGAGAACGGCGCCTGTCCCGGCACCGTCCAGCATTTTTCCGGTGCGGTACCGCCCACTCGGCGGGTCCATATCTGCACGCGGTAGCCCTGTTCGTCTTCACGAACGACAGAGCATCTCACACGAAAATCTCCAATCATTCTTGAAGTCATGGACAACTCCTTGTTATATAAGTGAATGAAGCGTGTAGAACGCGGGTGTATTGTGCCGCAACTATCCGGCCCTTTTATTCAAATACACAATTGCTCACATCAAAATCAAGCACTCACGTTGCCAGCATAATGAGCGAAAGCGACAGGAATATGTCGTCATGATAAAAAAAAACGGAGCCCGAAGGCTCCGTCTTTTTATCCACCTCATGGTGGATAGGCATAACAAGCATCAGGGCTTCAGCACCGTCAGGCCGCCCATATAAGGCAGCAAGGCCTCGGGAATCAATACGCTGCCGTCGGCCTGCTGGTGGTTTTCCAACACGGCCACCAATGCACGGCCGACCGCCAGGCCAGAACCGTTCAAGGTATGGACGAATTCCGGTTTGCCTTGGGCATTGCGGAAACGCGCTTGCATGCGGCGAGCCTGGAAAGTCTCGCAATTGGAGACCGACGAAATTTCGCGCCAGGTATTTTGCGCAGGCAGCCACACTTCCAGGTCATAGGTTTTGGCCGAACCAAAGCCCATGTCGCCCGTGCACAGCAGCATCACGCGATAAGGCAGATTCAGCAATTGCAGCACGCGCTCGGCATGGCCGACCATGCCTTCCAATGCTTCGTAAGACTGGTCCGGCTGCGTGATCTGCACCATTTCAACCTTATCGAACTGGTGCTGGCGGATCATGCCACGGGTGTCGCGGCCGCCGCTGCCGGCTTCGGAACGGAAGCAAGGCGTATGGGCGGTGAGCTTGAGCGGCAGGTCAGCGGCAGCCTGGATGGTGTCGCGCGCCACGCTCGTCAGCGTGATTTCCGACGTGGAGATCAGGTATTGGTCTTCCCGCACGTACGGGTTGCCGTTGGCGTCCACTTTCGGATCGTCGTCGCCGCCGCCCTTGGACACGGCAAACATGTCGTCCTTGAACTTCGGCAACTGGCCCGTTCCGTACAGGGTCGAGGCGTTGACGATGTAGGGCGTGTAGCACTCGGTATAGCCATGCGTACCCGTTTGCAGATCCAGCATGAACTGGGACAGCGCGCGGTGCAAGCGGGCAATCGGGCCACGCATGAACGAGAAGCGCGCGCCCGACAGCTTGGCGGCCATGTCGAAATCCAGGCCCAGCGGTTCACCGATGGCCACGTGATCGCGCGCGTCGAATGCCAGGGCGGGCGGGTTGCCGTCAGCGCCAGCGGCGCCCGGCAACCAGCGGCGGACTTCAACGTTGTCGTCGGCGGATTCGCCCAGCGGCACGCTGGCGTGCGGCAGATTCGGCACGGACATGAGCAGCTCGTTAAGCGGCTGCTGCAATGCCGCCAGCTCATCTTCCAGCTGCTTCAGACGCACCGGCACGGCCTGCGATTCCGCCATGACGGCGCTGGCGTCTTCACCTTTCGCCTTGAGTTGACCGATCTGCTTGGCCAGCGCATTGCGGCGGGCTTGCAGGGACTCGGTTTCGGTCTGGACGGCCTTGCGGCGAGACTCCAGATCATTGAACCGTTCCGTGTCGAAAGACACGCCACGGCTCTTGAGGCGGTCTACGACGGTTTGCAGGTCTTTACGCAGCAGTATCGGGTCTAGCATGTTGATGTCGGTGAGGTTGCGAAAAGCAACGGGCGCGGCCCGTTACGGTTTTTTGGCGCGTTCCTGCGCATCCAGCTCGCGCAGAAATGCCAACTTTTGCTGGATTTTAGCCTCCAGGCCGCGATCAGTCGGCCGATAGAAGGAAGGCTTGAGTCCATCCGGAAAATATTGCTCGCCCGCGGCATAGCCGTGCGGCTCGTCATGGGCGTAGCGATAGGCCTTGCCGTGGCCCAATTGCTTCATCAATTTGGTGGGCGCGTTGCGCAGGTGGATGGGCACCGGCGCGCTGCCGTGCTCCGTCGCAAACTGGCGTGCTTGATTGTAGGCGTTGTAGACAGCGTTCGATTTGGCCGCGCAGGCCATGTAGACCACCGCTTGTGCCAGCGCCAATTCGCCTTCCGGCGAACCCAGACGTTCGTAGATGTCGGCGCCATTCACGGCCAGGTCGGTCGCGCGCGGATCGGCCAGGCCGATATCCTCGATGGCCATGCGCACCAGCCGGCGCGACAGGTATTTGGGATCCGCTCCCCCATCGATCATGCGGCAGAACCAGTACAGCGCGGCATCCGGATTGGATCCTCGCACCGACTTGTGCAGTGCGCTGATCTGGTCGTAGAAGGCGTCGCCGCCCTTGTCAAAGCGCCGCAAGTTCTGCGACAGCGAGATTTCAAGCCAAGCCGCGTCAACCGTGTCGCGCCCCGCTGACTGCGCGGATTCGGCAACGACTTCCACCGCGCTGATCAGGCGGCGCGCATCGCCATCAGCCCAGGCGGCAAGCTGCTCGCGCGCATCGGCCTCCACGCGGATGGTTTCGCCGTCTTCCAGTCCATCGTTCAGCGATTCGACCGCTCGATCGACCAGCTGTTGCAGTTCCTCAGGCGACAGCGATTGCAACACGTACACCCGCGCCCGCGACAGCAAGGCCGAGTTGACCTCGAACGACGGGTTCTCGGTGGTGGCGCCGATAAACGTGAACAGCCCGCTTTCCACATAGGGCAGGAAGGCATCCTGCTGTGCCTTGTTGAAGCGATGCACTTCGTCAACGAAGAGAATCGTGCGGCGGCCCTGACCTTGAGCCACTTGCGCCACCGTGACCGCTTCGCGAATGTCCTTGACACCGCCCAGCACGGCCGAAATGGCGATGAACTGGGCGTCGAAGCCGTCGGCCATCAAGCGAGCCAGCGTGGTCTTGCCCACGCCTGGCGGCCCCCAGAAGATCATGGAATGCGGACGGCCGGACTCAAAAGCGACGCGCAGGGGCTTGTCCGGACCCAGCAGGTGCGATTGCCCCACCACGTCGGACAAGGTGCGCGGGCGCAGGCGCTCGGCCAGGGGCACATAGGGCCGATGCGCAGGATCGGCCGCGAAGAGATCGTTGCTCATTGGCAGCAGATGGGGGAAGACAGCAAGAAGTTCAAGTCAGCATTACACCATGACCGCCAGCCCTTCCCCGCCCCCCGCGGCGGGCCAGGCGCTTACGACAATTCCGGAGGCACGAAGCGGCGGTTGGCCAGAACCGGCAACACCTTGCGGGCATGCGCCAGACGTTCGGGGTCAATGTCCGCGAACACCAGCGCCGGGGCCTCGCCCGCACGCGCCATCACGACGCCCAACGGATCCACCACCATGCTGCAACCGATGTTACGTTCGCCGCATTCGCCCGCAGCCGCCACGTAGCACGTGTTTTCCAGCGCGCGCGCCGTGACCAGGACCTCCCAGTGCATTTCCTTCAGCGGGCCACGTACCCAAGCGGCCGGCAGCACCAGCAAATCCGCGCCGTCCAGCGCCAGACGGCGTGCCAATTCGGGGAAACGCACGTCGTAGCAAGTCATCAAACCCACGCGCAGGCCCGCGATTTCCAACAGGGGCGGGATATCGGTGCCGGGCGTGACATTGGTGGATTCCTTCATGTTGAAGGCGTCGTACAGGTGCAGTTTGCGGTACTGCGACACGATCTGTCCGTCGCGCAGCGTGACCAGCGTATTCCAGACCCGCCCTTCACCCGTCGGGATGTGCACGCACATCATGGTCGACAAGGATGATCCCCGGCTGGCCTCCAGCAAACGGGTCATGAAGGGGCCGTCCAGCGGTTGCGCGGCCTTCAGCACAATCTGCGGGTCGGTGATATCGCGGGCCAGGATGCCTTCGGGCAACACCAGCAGATCGGCGCCACCCGCCTGGGCGCGCTCCATCAGGTCGACGCAGACCTGGGCGTTCTCTTCCCAGACACGGCTGACGGCGAACTGGCCCAAAGCAACTTTCAACATGACTTTTCCTTGTGGGGAACGGGTTTTCCGGCGACTTTTCCCGGTTTTCCTATTGTCGCGCCAACTCGCCGATTGCGCCGACTACGGGAAACTCCTAGCTCCCGCTTGTAAATTTCTTTCACGATAATGAAAAAAATCTACTTTGACGTAAATATTTTCCATAACCAGCGCCCGCCATGACGAACTCCTCCTCCCCCGCAGCCCTGTTGGACGTGAACGGCAAAGGCCTGGGCGCCTTTCCCGAATCCTGTAGCACCGCCGACGTGGCGGCCCTGAACTGGAATCTGCTGCGCGAAGACGTCAGCCTGCCCGTGGCGGTGCTGTACGAAGCGCGCGTCCGCCACAACCTGCAATGGATGCAGCAGTTCATGGAGGCGTACCACGTCAAGTTGGCGCCGCACGGCAAAACCACGATGAGCCCCGCCCTGTTCAAGCGCCAGATCGACAACGGCGCCTGGGGCATCACGCTGGCCACCGCGCCGCAAGTGCTGGCTGCCTATCAGCACGGCATCCGCCGGGTCCTGATGGCCAACCAACTGGTGGGCCGCGCCAACATGGCCATCATCGCGCGTTTGCTGCAAGACCCCGCCTTTACCTATTTCTGCATTGTGGACTCGCCCGCCAATGCCGCCCAGTTGGGCAAATTCTTCGGTGAACAAGGCCTGATCCTGCCTGTGTTGATTGAACTGGGCCCCACCGGTGGCCGCACGGGCGTGCGTGATGACGCGCAATTGCAGGCGGTGGTCGAGGAAATCGGCCGTTGGCCCGGCCTGACCCTGGCCGGCATCGAAGTCTATGAAGGTGTGTTGCAGGAAGAAGCCGCCATCCGCGCCTTCCTGCGCCGCGCCACCGACGCCCTGCGCGGACTGGCCAGCGCCGGCCGCCTGCGCAAGAGCGGCCCCGCGATCATCTCCGGCGCCGGCTCGGCGTGGTTCGATGTCGTGGCCGAAGAATTCTCGCAGCTGGACATTGGCTTGCCGCTGGAAGTGGTGCTGCGCCCCGGCTGCTACTTGTCGCACGACGTGGGCGTCTACCGGTCGGCTGCCGAACGCATCAACGCCCACAACCCCGTGGCGCAAAAAATGGAACCCGGCCTGCTGCCCGCCTTGCAGGTCTGGGCCTACGTGCAATCGCTGCCCGAACCCGGCCGCGCCATCATCGCGATGGGCAAGCGTGACGCCGCGTTCGATGCGGGCCTGCCTACCCCCGCCCTGGTGTTCCGACCGGGCCAGGAAGCCCCCACCGCCGCACCCGGCACCTGGAAGCTGACCGCCATGATGGATCAGCACGCCTTCATGCAGATCGGCGATGGCGACGACATCCAGGTCGGCGACATGATCGCCTTCGATATCTCGCACCCCTGCCTGACCTTCGACAAATGGCGCCAGGTCCTGCTGGTGGACGAGCAATACCGCGTCACCGACGTAGCCGAAACCTTTTTCTGACCCCTTGTTTTTGACCCTCTGGAGAGAGAATCATGAACTTCCGACCCTCACGGCGAGGCGGTGGGCTGACCAGCCTGCTCGCGGCCGGCGCAATTGGCTTGACCGCACTGTCGTCCCCCGCCCTCTGTGCCACGCCGGTCAAGGGAGGCACGATTTCCGTCGCCACCATCGGTGAACCGCCCACGCTGGACCCGATGACCAGCACGGCCGACCTGGTGGGCATCCTGACGCAGCATTTCTTTGAAACGCTGTACACCTTCGACGCCAAGTGGAATTTGACCCCGCTGTTGGCCGACAAGATGCCGGACGTCACCCCCGACGGCCTGATCTACACCATTCCCCTGCGCCAGGGCATCACCTTCCATGACGGCTCCAAGATGGATTCGTCGGACGTATTGGCCTCGCTCAAGCGCTGGACCGAAACGGCCACGCGCGGCAAGGGCGCGGCCAAGGTCATCAGCAGCATCGAGGCGCCCGACGCCAATACCATCCGCATCACGCTCAAGCAGCCGTACGCGCCGTTGACCGCGCTGCTGGCCATGAACAACGCCGCCGCCGTCATCATGCCCAAGGGCAAGATCGCGCCAGTGCTGACCGAAATCGTCGGCACGGGCCCGTACCAACTGAAGGCCCGCGTGCCGGACCAGTACATCCAGCTGGTGCGCTTTGAAGGCTACAAGCAACGCGAAGGCGAACCTGACGGCTACGGCGGCGCGCGCAAGCAATACCTGGACGAAATCCGCTTCGTGCCAGTCAGCAACGCCAACACCCGCTCGGAAGCGGCTGCCGCCGGCCAGTTCGACTATGTCGATTCGCTGCCGGTGGAAGCCCTGGACAAGCTCAAGGGCGGCCGTTCGGACCCGGTGATGCTCAAGCCTTTCGGCTGGCCGCGTCTGGTGCTCAACACCAAGCAAGGCATCATGTCCAACCTGGCCGTGCGTCAGGCAGTGCAATTGGCACTGAATGAAGAAGACATGCTGTTCGCCGCCTTCGGCAACAAGGAGTTCTACAAGCTCAATGGCGACCTGTATCCGGAAGGCTACCCGTGGGCCACGTCGCTGGGCGGCAAGGTCTACAACAAGGCCGACTCCGCCGCCGCCAAGAAGCTGCTGGATGGCGCCAACGTCGCCGACAAGAAGATCCGCATCCTGACCAGCCAGCAGTATGAGTTCCATTACAAGATGGCGCTGGTGGCCGCTGAGTACCTGAAGGCTGCTGGTTTCACGGTGGACATGCAGGTCGTGGATTGGGCCACCTTGACGCAACGCCGCCAGGACCCGGCCGTGTGGGACATCTTCATCACCCACAGCGTGTTCCTGCCGGAACCCGCGTTGATCGACTTCCCGTCCAAGGACGCGCCAGGCTGGTGGGACACGCCCCGCCGCGCGCAGGTGATGGACGCCTTCAATCAGGCGCGCACGCAGGAAGAACGCATCAAGCGCTGGGCCGATGTGCAGCAGGCGGTGTATGACGAGATCCCCTTCGTCAAGGTCGGCGACTTCAACGCCCAGGCCGCACGTTCGCCGTCGCTGCAAGGCACCAAGCCAGCCCCGTGGCCGTACTTCTGGAACGCCTGGAAGAGCGCCAAGTAAAACTGCCTGAAGGGGGAAATGGCTCGCAAGAGCCAGCCCCCATCCCGAGTTCGTAGGATGGGTGTAGCGCGAGAGGACCCGCGCAAAAACGCGAATGCCAAGCGCGCGCAACCCATCAAGCAGCAGTGAGTTCTTGGCGGCTCCTGCCAGAGCAGAATCGTTGCTTGATGGGTTGCGCGCGCTGAGCATGTTCTTTCTTGCATGGAGCCTCTCGCGCTACACCCATCCTACGTGCCCCGACAGTCGTAGTTCGTGCGCCGACGGTCGTGGTTCATGTCGCGACAGTCGTAGTTCATGCCTCGACAGTCGTGGTTCATGCCCCGACAGTCGTAGTTCGTGCCCCGACAGTCGTGGTTCATGCCCCGACAGTCGTAGTTCATGCCCCGACAGTCGTGGTTCATGCCCCGACAGTCGTAGTTCATGCCCCGACGGTCGTGGTTCATGCCTCGACAGTCATCGTTCATGCCTCGACAGTCATACCCCGTGCCCCGAAAGTCGTATTTTTTAGGACTGCCATCGTGTTGCGTTATCTCTTAAACCGGCTGGTCGGGCTGGTGGCCGTGATGTTCATCGTCGCGACCATCGTGTTCGTCATCATCCGCGTCACGCCCGGGGACCCGGCCGCGGTGATGCTGGGCCCGCAGGCCAGCCAGCAGGACATCGCGGCGTTGCGCACGCAGCTGGGGCTGGATCAGCCCATGGCGCTGCAATACTTGTCATGGCTGGGCAAACTGGCGCAGGGCGACCTGGGCCAGTCCATCTTCATGAACAAGCCCGTGCTGTCAGCGTTGGCAGACCGTGCCGAACCGACAATCCTGCTGACCTTGATGTCGCTCTTGATCGCCAGCGCCATTGCGCTGCCAGTGGGGATCTTGTCCGCCGTGAAGCGCGGCACCACGCTGGACCAGTCGGTGCTGTCGTTCTCGATGTTCACCTCCAGCGTGCCCAGCTTCTGGCTTGGCCTGCTGCTGATGCAAGTGTTCTCGGTGAAGCTGGGATGGTTGCCCGTGTCCGGCTATGGCGGCCCGGATGCGTCACTGCTCACGCGCCTGTCGCACCTGATTCTGCCCGCCGTGGTGCTGGGCCTGGTGAACTCCGCGTTGATCACCCGCTTCATCCGCGCCAGCATGCTGGACGTGCTGCGTGACGATTATGTGCGCACCGCCCGGGCCAAGGGTCTGTCGGAAATGCGCGTGATCATGAAGCACGCCGTGCGCAACGCGCTGATCCCGATCCTGACGGTGCTGGGCCTGACCACCGCCCTCTTGATCAGCGGCGCGGTCGTGACGGAAACCGTGTTCGGCCTGCCCGGCGTCGGCAGCCTGGTGGTGTCTGCGGTGCTGCGCCGCGACTACCCCGTCATCCAGGGCGCGCTGCTGATCATCGCGGCCATCTACGTCCTGATCAATCTGATCATCGACCTGCTGTACTTGTTGGTCGACCCCCGGGTGCGCTACTGATGAACCAAACCCACTCCCCATGCGCCTGCGGCGCCTGCCCCTCAAAGGGGGCGCCACCTGCGGCCCGGCAAAGCCGGCTCCTCGTGGCCCCGATCGGCATTGCCGCAACGGAGCAATCAAGATGACTAACGCAATTGCTGTGAATCCTGGCGACGACCGCTGGCAGGTGCTGCGCCTGCTGGTGTCGCGCAAGACCGTCCTGCTAAGCCTGATCGTGATCGTCGTGCTGGTGGCCGCCGCGCTGCTGGCGCCCTGGGTCAGCCCCTACGATCCGTTCAAGCTGTCCATCATGAATCGGCTGAAAGCACCGGGCGCCGCGCACTGGTTCGGCACCGACGACTTTGGGCGCGACGTGTTCAGCCGCGTCATCTACGGCGGCAGGCTGTCGCTGATGGTGGGCTTTTCCGTCGTCATCGTGTCCAGCGTGCTGGGCATCGCACTCGGGCTGATTGCCGGCTTCTTCCGGTCGGCCGACAAGTTCGTGTCGCGCCTGATCGACGCCATGATGGCCTTCCCCGACATCCTGCTGGCGATCTCGCTGGTGGCCGCGCTGGGACCGTCGCTGATCAACGTGGTCATTGCACTGGGCATCGTCTACACGCCGCGCCTGGCTCGCATCGTCCGCGCCTCGACGCTGGTGATCCGCGAACTGCCCTTCGTCGAAGCCGCCCGCGCGCTGGGCGTGCCGACTTGGCGCATTGTCACCGTGCACGTGCTGCGCAACCTGGTGTCGCCCATCCTGGTGCAGGGCACCTTCATCTTCGCCTACGCGATCCTGGCCGAAGCCGGCCTGTCGTTCCTGGGCGTGGGCGTATCACCCGATATCCCCACCTGGGGCACCATGATCAACGCCGGCCAGCAATACATGGGCTCGGCCGACTGGATCATGATTTTCCCCGGCATCGCCATTGTCCTGTCCGTGCTGTCGCTGCAACTGGTTGGCGACGGACTGCGTGACGTACTCGACCCGCGCCTGCGCAAGGAGCTGTAATCATGACGGCAAGCACCCGAGACGTCGTGCTGTCCGTGGAAGGGCTGAAAACCTGGTTCCACAGCCGCGACGGCATCGCCAAATCCGTGGACGGCGTCACCTTCGATCTGGCCCGTGGCGAAACGCTGGCCATCGTCGGCGAATCCGGTTCCGGAAAATCCGTGACCAGCCTGTCCATCATGGGCCTGTTGCCCAAGCCGGCAGGCCGCATCGAAGATGGCAAGATCCTGTACCGCGATCGCCAGGGCGTGCAGCACGATCTGGCCCACGCCACGCCCGCCACCTTGCAGAAGATCCGCGGCGCTGAAATCGCCATGATCTTCCAGGAGCCAATGACCAGCCTGAACCCGCTGTACACGGTGGGCGACCAGATCGCCGAAGCCGTGTTGCAGCACGAAGGCGGCTCTTACGCTGCGGCGATCCGGCGTGCCCGCGACATGCTGGAGCGCGTGGAGATCCCCGCGGCCGACCGGCGCGTGCACGAATATCCGCACCAGATGTCTGGCGGCATGCGCCAACGTGTGATGATCGCGCTGGCGCTGGCTTGCAACCCGGCGGTGTTGATCGCCGACGAGCCCACCACCGCGCTGGACGTCACCGTGCAGGCGCAGATTCTGGACTTGCTGCGCCGGCTGCAAAAAGAAATGAACATGAGCATTCTGTTCATTACCCACAATCTGGGCGTGGTGGCCGAGATCGCGCATCGCGTGGCGGTCATGTACGCCGGGCGCGTGGTGGAAGACGCAGGCGTCTACGACCTGTTTGAAAAGCCTACGCACCCCTACACCCGCGGCCTCTTGTCCTGTCTGCCCACCGCCGCCCTGCTGGCCTCGGGCGAACGCCTGCTCGCCATCCCCGGCAACGTGCCCAGCGTGCTGTCGCTGCCGGCGGGCTGCACGTTCGCGCCGCGCTGCGAACTGGCCGCCGACGACTGCCGCGCCGCCGTGCCCGAACTGATTGCCGTGCAAGCCGAACATCATGCGCGCTGCATCAAGGTGAATCCGATATGACAAGCCCTCAAGTGACCGTGCGCGCGGAAGATCCGCTGGTCCGGATTGAAGATCTGAAAGTCCACTTCCCGACCTCGCAGGCGCGCAACGCCCCTGTCGTGCGGGCGGTCGATGGCGTCAGCTTCGACGTACCGAAAAACACCATCGTGGGTCTGGTCGGCGAATCCGGATCGGGCAAGACCACCACCGGCCGCGCGCTGTTGCGCCTGTTCGCCCCCACAGCCGGCCGCATCCTGTTCGACGGCCAAGACATCACCAAGCTGAACGAAAGGCAGATGCTGCCTTGGCGCCGCCGCATGCAGATCGTGTTCCAGGATCCCTACGCCAGCCTTAACCCGCGCATGACGGTGGCCGAGATCCTGGGCGAAGCGCTGGACACGCACAAGCTGGCGCAGCACCGCCGCTCTGCCCGCATCGGCGAACTGCTGGAGCGCGTGGGCCTGAATGCCGATCACAGCCGCCGCTATCCGCACGAGTTCTCCGGTGGCCAGCGCCAGCGCATCGGCATTGCCCGCGCGCTGGCGGTGGAGCCTGACTTCATCGTCGCGGACGAACCCGTCTCCGCGCTGGACGTCTCGGTGCAGGCGCAGGTGTTGAACCTGCTGCAAGACTTGCAGCGCGACCTGGGCCTGACCATGTTGTTCGTCGCCCATGATCTGGCCGTGGTGGACTACCTGTGCGACGAAGTGGTCGTGATGTATCTGGGCCGCGTCATGGAACGCGGGCCAACCAGCGAGGTCTACGCCCGTCCCCGTCATCCCTACACCCGTGCGCTGCTGTCGGCCGCGCCCGTGCCGGATCCGCGCGCCCCGCGTTCGCGTATTCTGCTTAAAGGCGATATCCCCAGCCCGGTCAATCCGCCGTCCGGTTGCGTATTCCGCACGCGCTGCCCCCACGCCATCGATGCCTGCGCAACGATCGAGGCACAGGCCGTCAGCGTGGGCCCGGGCCACTTCGTGGCCTGTTCGCGCATCGACGCCCCCGAGCTTGCCTAGCCTTTGCCCCGCCCAGATTTGATCCAGGAACCCCACATGAACATGATCCGCGACATCGTCTTCCAGATACGCAGTCGGCGGGACGCATTGAGCGTGACCGAACGCAAGGTCGCCGACGCCATCCTGGACGACATCATCTGGGGCGCCAGCGCCACGGTCGACCAATTGGCGACCAAGGCCGGCGTCAGCATCGCCACCATCTCGCGCTTTGCGCGCACGGTGGGCTGCGAAGATACCCGTGACTTGAAGATGAAGCTGGCGCAGGCCAGCACGGTGGGCAGCCGTTTCCTGGACCCCAGCGCGCCTGCCGAGGAAAGCACCTTCTACGCCCGCATCTACGCAGACATCGAAAGCACGCTGCGCGCGCACTTGCCCACCTTCACCGAACAATTGTTCGAGCAGGCATCCAGCATTGTCGATGGCGCCCGCATGATCTACGTGTTCGGCATGGGCGGCGCATCGGCCGTGTTGGCACAGGAAGTGCAGTCGCGCCTGGTACGCCTGGGCTACCCCATCGCCGTCTACAGCGACGCCGTGTTGCTGCGGATGGTGGCTGCCACCCTGGATGAACGCGATGCGGTGCTGATTCTGTCGGCCTCGGGCCTCACGCCCGAAATCGTGGGGGCCGCCCGCATCGTCAAGCAATACCGGGCTCGCATCGTTGCCATTACCGACGCCACTTCCGAACTGGCCAAGCTGGCTGACGTGGTGCTGCCGATCCGCACGGACGAAACCGACTTCATCTACAAACCCTCGGCATCGCGCTACGCGATGATGCTGGCCATCGACTTGCTGTCGACCGAACTGGCCATGCTGAACCAAGAGGAAAACCGCGAACGCCTGCGCCGCATCAAGCTGGCGCTGGACGAACACCGCGGCGGCCCCAACCGTTTGCCGCTGGGCGATTGAACCTGGAACTCAAGATGTACGACACCCTTATCGGCAACGTCCGTGTCCTGGACGGCACGGGCGGCCCAGAGTACCGCGCCAGCGTGGCGCTGGCCGATGGCCGCATCGCCGCCATCGGCGCCCTGCCCGGCGCGCAAGCCCGCCAGATCATCGATGGCACGGACCTGGCGCTGGCGCCCGGCTTCATCGACGTGCACACGCATGACGACACCAACGTCATCCGCACGCCGGGCATGCTGCCCAAGCTGTCCCAAGGCGTCACCACGGTCGTGGTGGGCAATTGCGGCATCAGCGCATCGCCCGTGTCACTGCGCGCGGAGCCCCCGGATCCGATGAACCTGCTGGGCAACCGCGAAGACTTCAACTACCCCACGTTCGCCGACTACACGCGCGCCATCGAAGCCGCGCAGCCGGCCGTGAACGTGGCCGCGCTGGTCGGCCATACGGCCCTGCGCAGCAACCACATGGACCGCCTGGACCGCGCCGCGACGCCAGATGAAGTGCTGGCCATGCGCGAGCAATTGCGCGATGCGCTGGCGCATGGCGCGATCGGCCTCAGCACGGGGCTGGCCTATGCCTCCGCGATTGACGCCGACACCGCCGAGGTCAAGCTGCTGGCCGAGGCGCTGGATGAATTCGGCGCGCTCTACACCACGCACCTGCGCTCGGAATTCGCGGCCATCCTGGAAGCCATGCAGGAAGCCTTTGACATCGCCTTGCACGCCCGCGTGCCGGTGGTGGTGTCGCACCTGAAATGCGCTGGCGCCGGCAACTGGGGCCGCACGAAGGAAGTGCTGTTCAAGCTGGAAAACGCGGGCCGGCTGCAACACGTGGGATGCGACTGCTATCCCTATTCCGCCAGTTCGTCCACGCTGGACCTGAAGCAGGTGACGGACGAATTCGATATCGATATCACCTGGTCAGTGCCCCACCCCGAGCAGGCCCGCCGCAAGCTGGCCGACATCGCCTCCGAGTGGGGCGTGACTTTGCTGGAGGCCGCGCGCCGGCTGCAACCCGCCGGCGCCGTCTATCACAACATGCATGAAGACGACGTGCGCCGCGTGCTGTCGCATCCACTCACGATGGTGGGTTCGGACGGTCTGCCCAATGACCCGATGCCGCATCCGCGCCTGTGGGGGGCTTTCCCACGGGTGCTCGGCCATTACAGCCGTGATGTGGGGTTGTTCCCGCTGATCCAGGCGGTGCACAAGATGACCGGCCTGTCTGCCGCCCGCTTCGGCCTGGCCGACCGTGGGTTGGTGCGCGAGGGCTATCACGCGGATCTGGTGCTGTTCAATCCGGACACGGTCATTGACCGCGCCACTTTCGCGGCCCCCGTGCAGACCGCGGCCGGCATCGAAGCCGTCTGGGTCAATGGCGCCTTGTCCTATCACCAAGGGCAGCCCACCGGCGACCGCGCCGGCCGCTGGCTGCCACGCAACGGCGACTTGCGCGCGAGCTTCGCGGCGGCGTCATCCCTCTCTCCTGACCCAATCTCATCTCAATAGGAGTGTATTCATGAGCAATGCCCCCACCCCCGACAAGAACGGCATCACGCGCTACGGCGTTGCCGGCGGCACCGGCCAGGGCGGTTCGCACATGCCGTTCGCGCGCGCCGTCGCCGCTGACGGCTGGCTGCACGTGTCCGGCCAGGTGCCAATGGAAAACGGCGAAGTGATCGAAGGCGGCACGGTGGCGCAAAGCCACAAGGCCATCCAACAGCTGCTGGCCATCCTGAAAGAAGCCGGCTACGGCCCTGAACACGTGGTGCGCTGCGGCGTCTGGCTGGACGACGCTCGCGACTTCCCGTCGTTCAACAAGGTCTTCAAGGAATACTTCGGCGAAAACCCACCCGCCCGCGCCTGCGTGCAATCGCCCCTGATGGTCGACGCCAAGGTGGAAATCGACTGCGTGGCATACAAGCGCCCTTGATCGGGCCTTGATCGGGCCTTGATCGGGCCTTGATCAACCTTGATCGGGCCTTGATCGGACCACGACCGACCTTGATCGGGCCTTGATCGGCCCCCGTTGCGTAGGATGGGTGTAGCGCGAGAGACCGTAAACAAGAACGCGCCTGCCGATCGCGCGCAACCCATCAAGCAGACGTTGGGTTAAGGCTGAAATCGTTAAGAAATCACCGGTGCTTGATGGGTTGTGGCTGAAATCGTTGAGAAATCACCGGTGTTTGATGGGTTGTGGCTGAACCCGTTAAGAAATCACCGCTGCTTGATGGATTATGGCTGAACCCGTTAAGAAATCACCGCTGCTTGATGGGTTGTGGCTGAAATCGTTAAGAAATCACCGCTGCTTGATGGGTTGCGCGCGTTGATTGTCGGCGTTCTTGTTTACGGTCTCTCGCGCTACACCCATCCTACGACCTGGCTCCTTTTTGGGGCCAGGTCACATCTTGACGACGTCCACGCCCTTGGGGGGGGTGAACTGGAATTCCTTGTCCGACATCTGGGGGTTGGAGGCGATCGCGGATAAATCGACTCGCGTCGTCTGACCGAACGAATCCAGCAATTCCACGCGCACCGGCAGGTTGTTCTTCATGCCGATGTCCACGCGCGAAAACCCGGCGTCGGCTGTGCGCGGCTTGGCGCGCAGCCACTCCACGCCATCTTTGGCCGGCAGGGCGGATACGTCAAACGATTGCTCAAGCGAACCCGAGCCGAACAAGATCGCGGCGGGCGACGTACCGATGGCGGCATCGACCTTGCGTTCCGTCACTTGAGCCAGATCGGGATCAAACTGGAACACCGTGCGGCCGTCGGAAATGACCAGTTGCTCATAGGGCTTTTGAACCGCCCACTTGAACTTGCCAGGCCGCTGGAACGAAAACACACCGGTCTGCGCGGGTTGCGTGCGGCCCTGATTGTTCACGGTGTATTGCGAGAACGAACCGGTGGCCGCCGTGACCGTGGCGACGAAGGCTTTCAACTGCTCTTGCGCGGTGGCGGCAAACACCAGGGCAGGCGCCAGGCTCAAGGCAGTGGCGGCGGCCAGGCGGCGAAACGTCTTCATCATGCTTCCTCTCGGGCGGCGGCAGCAGCGGGGACCAGGATCTCCCGGTTGCCATTGGACTGCATCGCCGACACCATACCTGATTGCTCCATTTGCTCGAGTAACCGGGCCGCGCGGTTGTAACCAATGCGCAGATGACGCTGCACCAGCGAGATCGAGGCGCGGCGGTGCTTCAGCACCACTTCGCATGCCTGGTCGTACATCGGGTCGGACTCGGCGTCGCCGCCGATGCCGGTGACGCTGCTGGCGCCTTCGCCGTTGTCGCCTTCAACCCCGCCTTCCAGCAGGCCTTCGATGTAGTTCGGTTCGCCTTGCGCCTTCAGGCTTTCCACCACGCGATGGACTTCGTCGTCACTGCAAAACGCGCCGTGCACGCGCACCGGCAAGCCGGTGCCTGGCGGCATGTAGAGCATGTCGCCCTGACCCAGCAGGGTTTCCGCGCCCATCTGGTCAAGAATGGTGCGGGAATCAATCTTGGACGACACCTGGAACGCAATGCGCGTCGGGATGTTGGCCTTGATCAGGCCCGTGATGACGTCCACGCTGGGGCGTTGCGTGGCCAGGATCAAGTGGATGCCGGCAGCGCGCGCCTTCTGCGCCAGACGGGCGATCAGTTCTTCGATCTTCTTGCCCACCACCATCATCAGGTCAGCCAGTTCGTCGATGACCACCACGATGGTGGGCAGCGGCGACAGCGGCTCGGGCTGGTCGGGCGTCAGCGAGAACGGGTTCGGAATCGGTTCCTCGCGCTTGATGGCGTCGCGGATCTTGGTGTTGTAGCCCGCCAGGTTGCGCACGCCCATCTTGCTCATCAGGCGGTAGCGCTTTTCCATTTCGCCCACGCACCAGTTCAGCGCGTTGGCGGCATGGCGCATATCGGTGACCACCGGCGCCAGCAGATGCGGGATACCTTCGTAGACGCTCATTTCCAGCATCTTCGGGTCAATCAGGATCAGGCGGGTGTGGGACGCATCGGCCTTGTACAGCAGCGACAGGATCATGGCGTTGATCCCCACGGACTTGCCCGAACCGGTCGTGCCCGCCACCAGCAGGTGAGGCATCTTGGCCAGGTCGGCCACGACCGGATTGCCGGCAATGTCCTTGCCCAGCGCCATCGTCACCACCGAGTGACTGGCGTGGTAGGTCTGCGAACCCAGGATTTCAGACAGACGCACCATCTGGCGGCGCGGGTTGGGCAGTTCCAGGCCCATCAGGTTCTTGCCCGGGATGGTTTCCACCACCCGGATGCTGACCAGGCTAAGCGCGCGCGCCAAGTCCTTGGCCAGATTGACGATCTGGCTGCCCTTCACGCCCGTGGCGGGCTCGATTTCATAGCGCGTGATGACCGGGCCGGCCTGGGCCGCCACCACGGTGACGGACACGCCGAAGTCGGCCAGCTTCTTTTCGATCAGGCGCGATGTGAATTCAATGGTTTCGGCCGACACCGTTTCCTGGTTGGCCAGGGGCGGGTCCAGCAGGCTGATGGCCGGCAGGTCGCCCTCGGCTCCGCCCGAGGGCGCGAAGAACAGCGATTGCTGCTTTTCCTTTTCGACGCGCTCGGACTTCGGCACGACGGTAATGGCGGGTTCGATGCGCACCGGCTGCTCGTGCACCAATTTTTCCTGCTTGGCCTCGACCTGCTCGGTACGCACGGCCTTGGCCACCTGGCCGACCTTGCGGTCTTCGCGGGCGGTGTAGGAATTGCGGATGCGGCGGATGATGCCTTCCATCCAGGAACCGACGCGCTCGGCGACCGCCAGCCAGGAAAACGAGAAAAACAGGCTCAGACCAATGGCCAACATGACCAGGAAGGCCAGCGTGCTGCCGGTGAAGCCGATGCTGCGGCTGATCAGTTCAGCCAGCGTATGGCCAATGACGCCGCCAGCGCCGCTGGCGGTTTCGGAAGCGCCGGGCAGATGCGTGCCGCGACTGGCCAGGCGCAGGGCTTCCATCCCCAGCGATCCCAGCAGCAATAAAAAGAAGCCAATGCCCTCTTCCCAGTGGACGCGAGGCAACACTTCTGGCTGTTTACCATTAGTTACCTTGAGCTGGCTGGCCAGGCGCCGGTAGCCGGCGCGCACGCGGTGCAGCAGCAGGATGACCCACCACCAGGCCGAGAAGCCAAACAGATAGAGCAGGATGTCCGCCAGATAGGCGCCCAGCCGTCCCCCGTGGTTGCGCACCACATCGCCGGGCACGGAGTGCGACCAGCCAGGGTCGGACGCACTCCAGGTGGCCAGCACCAGGGTGAGCCAGGCCGCCAGGGCGGCAAATAGGATCCAGCGGGCTTCGCGCAGCAACGCGGAAATGCGCGTTTGTAGCGGCGAAGGCCCGTTGCGGGTGTTGCGCGAGGCGCGCGGAGAAGCAGTCGAGATACGCGGCATGCGGCTCATTATAATTGGGCGTTAACCTAAAGATACCCGCCCATGTCCACGCCCACGCACGCTAAAGTTTTGATACTCGGTTCCGGCCCTGCCGGTTACACGGCGGCCGTCTATGCGGCACGCGCCAATCTGAGCCCTGTTCTTGTTACAGGTCTGGCCCAAGGCGGCCAGCTCATGACCACCACGGACGTCGATAACTGGCCGGCCGACGCGGATGGCGTCCAGGGTCCGGACCTGATGCAGCGCTTCCAGAAGCACGCCGAACGCTTCAACACCGAGATGCTGTTCGACCACATCGCCAAGGTGGATCTGTCCAAGCGCCCGTTCACGCTGACCGGCGACACTGGCAAGATCTATACCTGCGACGCCCTGATCATCGCCACTGGCGCCTCCGCCAAGTACCTGGGCCTGCCGTCCGAGCAGGCCTTCATGGGCCGCGGCGTGTCTGGCTGCGCCACCTGCGACGGCTTCTTCTACCGCAACCAGGACGTGGTCGTGGTCGGCGGCGGCAACACCGCCGTCGAAGAAGCCCTGTACCTGTCGAACATCTGCCGCAAGGTCACCCTGATCCATCGCCGCGACAAATTCCGCGCCGAACCGATCCTGGTCGACAAGATGATGGCCAAGGTCGAGAACGGCAACATGGCGCTGAAGACGTTCCACACGCTGGAAGAAGTGCTGGGCGACGACAGCGGTGTAACTGGCGTGCGTGTCCGTCACGTGGACACTGGCATCACCGAAGACATGCCCGTGACCGGCGCATTCATCGCCATCGGCCATCAGCCGAACACGGAAATCTTCCAGGGCCAGCTCGAAATGAAGGACGGCTACATCGTCACCAAGAGCGGCCTGTCCGGCATGGCGACGATGACCTCGGTGCCTGGCGTGTTTGCCGCCGGCGACGTACAGGACCACGTCTACCGCCAGGCCATCACCAGCGCCGGCACCGGCTGCATGGCCGCCCTGGACGCCCAACGGTGGCTGGAGAATGCGGGGCAGTAAGGTCGGCCTGGCCGACCTGAAACGCATGAAGAAGGACTTGCAGGCCGAGCGCGAACGTGAAGCGTTGGCCAAGCGGGTTGCCGTGCTGAAGAAACCTGAAAGCCCGCCCATGGACGACATGGCGGCTTTCAAGCGCACCATGAAGTCGGTCACGCCGATCAAAGCGCCTGCGCGGGCCGAGCACAAGCCCGTGCCGGAACCCGCCCCGGCGCTGCGCCGCGCCAACGCGCTGGGGGAAACCCCTGCGCGCGCGGACGCTGGCGTATCAGACGGCGGCGAGATCACGCATCTGCTGTCCGAAGCCGGCACCGCCTTCGTGCGTAGCGACGCCGCGCCTGACACCGCTCGCAATCTGCGGCGCGGCCAATGGCGCACGGGCGCGGAACTGGATCTGCACGGCCTGCGCGTCGAACAAGCCCGCCACGCCCTGCTGTCGTTCCTGGATGAATGCCAGGAACATGGCATCCGCTGCGTGCGCATCGTGCACGGCAAGGGCTACGGCTCGCAAGGGCTGGAGCCGGTATTGAAGGACAAGGCTCGCACCTGGCTCGTGCAGAAGAACGAAGTCCTGGCGTTTTCCGAGGCGCCCGAACGCGAAGGCGGCGCGGGCGCGTTGCTGGTGCTGCTACGGCAATCCGAGGGCATGCGCAAATGAAATGGCTCTACCTGGGCGTGGCAATCACCGCCGAGATTTTTGCCACCAGCGCGCTGAAGGGCTCCGAAGGCTTCACCCGCCTGGTGCCGTCTCTCATCACGGTGTTCGGCTATCTGATCTCGTTCTATTTCCTGTCGCTGACGCTGCGTGAAATTCCCGTCGGCATCGCCTACGCGATCTGGTCCGGTGTGGGCATCGTGCTGATCTCGATCGTAGGCGCGGTGCTGTTCAAGCAGCACCTGGACACGCCAGCGTTGATCGGCATCGGCCTCATCATCGCCGGCGTGGTGGTGATGAACGTGTTCTCGAAATCCGTTTCGCATTGACGGGCCGCGCAGAGCCATCGGCAGTTTTTCTGGTCCGCCGATGGTTGACGGCCTGGCTTTGCCTGGCTTGCCTGTGCCTGCTGCCAGCGGGCACGGCCCTGGCGCAGGACTTCAACCGCGCCGCTGAACTGGTGCGCTACCGCGCCTGGCTGACAAACTTCAAACAAGACGTGGACCGGCTGTCGGCCACGCGCCGCCCGCTGTCAGAGGCCGAGCTGGACACGATGTTCGCGCGCACGGTCGTCCCTGGTTCACGTGGCGCCGGGTTCATCCGGCAAGCCTTCGCACTGCGCCGCAGTGACGGCACCTATGCGCCGAAAATGGGTCCGCACACCGTGTTGATGGGCGTCCTGGACAGTGGAATTCCCGCCGGCCAGGGCGGTCGCTACCCGGAAACGGACGCCGCACTGAAGGTGGCGGACCTGACCGTCTGGTATCTGCATGTGGACCTGGGCGACATGACCAACACCTACCTGCTGTCGGACAAGCATTTCACGCCCTACCGGCTGCCGCCCCCCGGCACGCTGGAACGCAACGCCTACCCGTTCCTGCTGATGGACACGCACGCCAGCGCGCTACGCCTGGGCGGCGTCAGCAGCGAACTCTGGGGGCTGATCGTTTACCTGCACAATGCCGCACGTTGAATCCGCCCTGCGCCTGCTTGCGCTGACGGCCCTGTCGATGGCGCCCGGACTGGCCAACGCGCTGTGCGAACCCCTGGCGACGTCCGCGCAGCGCCAGACCCTGGTGGCGGACATCTCGCTGGAGGGCACCAACACCTTGCTGGCGCTGGACGGTTCGCGCATCCAGTCATGGCAGCCCGCCGTCTCGGTGGAGACCAGCGCGCGCGCCACGCCTGTGATCTGGGCCGAACACGTGGATTGGTCGGTGTACGCCGCCGCGCCGGATGCGCGCATCGGCGTCGCGATGCTGCGCTTCGAAACCGGCGCCGACGGGCGCCGGCATCTGTGCGGCATCGCGCGCTACAGCGCCAACGCCGTGGATGCGGCCCGTGGATCCCGCAAGGCCGCCCTGCCGTCACCCGACGCGGAGACCCGCTACTACTATGGCGCGGGCGACCGCCTGACCGGTTATGAAGAGCGCTCCCGCGCGGCCGACGGCCGCCCGAACCCGCCGGTACGCTACTGCTTGCGCTATGACGAACACGGTTGGCTGGCCGAGCTGGGCGCCAACGATTGCGCCGCCGCCTCCCGACCGATGGCCCGCTACGTGCATGACGCGGCGGGCCGGCTGCTGCGCGTCATCGCCTATCAGGAGAAATCCGGCGAGGCGTCGCAGGTCGTGGCCTATGACGGCCAGGGCCGCATGATGCAGCGCTATCTGCGTCCACACATCGGCTGGGCCGAAGACGGCCCTGCGCTGGGGCTGCCCTACCGCGAGATTCAAAGCGAATACGCCGTGCTGGTGTTGCCGGGCCCGGCCTGGAAGCCGCCTGCGCTGGATTCGTACCACTATGACTGGGCCATCGTGCGGCCCACGCCCGGCAACGGCGGCCGTGACATCTACGCCGCCAAGCGCGACCCCGCCCAGGTGCTGGCCAAAGGCAATAGCGGCAATGGTGGCCAGTTCGCCCTGACCGCCGCGCAGAAGCAGCGCATCTGGGACGCCGCCGGCAAGACGCCAGGCGGCGTGCACTGGCTATGGGCGCCCGGCCAGACCTATACCTTGCTGCAAGCCGTGCCCGGCGCGACGTGGGCCGCGTGCACCGATCCGGAAAACCGCAAGGCCAACGCCTGCGGCACGCCTTAGACGTTTTCGGCGGGAGGCCTGGGCGCGCTGGGGTGGCGTAGATAGTCCACCAGCGCCAGCGTCGCCCGGTCTGGCGGCGGCGTCAGCAACGACACCACGATGATCGTCAGAAAGGCCACGGGTGCGCCGAATATGCCAGCGGCGATCGGCTGTATGCCCCACCACAAGTCCACCGGCTGCGTGCGCGAAATGCCCAACACCCATTCGCGCAACCACGGATGCGTGTGCGTCATATAGGCAAACGTCACCGCCAGCCCGGCCGCCATGCCCAAGGTGGCGCCCCACTTGTTGGCACGCCGCCAGAACACGCCCATGACCAGCGCGGGAAAGAATGACGACGCCGCGAATGAAAAGGCGGCGGACACCATGAACAGGATATCGGCGGGCTTGCGCGCTGCCACCCAGGCCGCGCCGAACGCCACCACCAGCAGCAGGATTTTCGACACCATCACGCGGCGCGCGGCGGACATGCGCGGCGACACCATGCGGTACCACATGTCGTGCGACAAGGAGTTCGACAAGGTCAGCAACAGGCCATCCGCAGTGGACAGCGCCGCCGCCAGCCCGCCAGCCGCCACCAGCCCTGAAATCACGTAGGGCAACCCACCGATCTCGGGCATCGCCAGCACCACCACGTCTGCCCCCATGCTGATCTCGCTGAGTTGCACCACCCCGTCGCGGTTGATATCGGTGACGTCCAGCAGGTTGCTGTCCACGGCGCTCCAGGCATGCACCCAATTTGGCAGGCTCAGGAAATTCGATCCGACCACCTGCGTGTAGACCTCGTACTTGACCAGCAGGGCCAGCGCGGGCGCCATGAAATACAGCAGCAGGATGAACAGCAGCGACCAGCACACCGATTTACGCGCCTCGATCACCGATGGCGTGGTGTATGAGCGCATCAGGATATGCGGCATCCCCGCTGTCCCCAGCATCAGGCACAGCACCAGCGCCAGGAAATTGATGCGCATGTTGCGCCGCTCTTCCGGGTCTTTCGCCGGGAACGGCTCCGCGTGTGGAGTAGGCGGCGCGGCCCGCGCCTCGAAGGTCGCGCGCGCTTGTGACCAGACCACGCGCGCGTCTTCGACGCTGGCGGGATAGGTGGCCAGTTCCCGTTCGGCGGAACGGATCTCGACCATCGGCGCATCGCCGGCATTCAATTGGGCCAGCCGGCTGCGCAGCTTGTCTTTTTCCAAGGTCCAGGATTCAGGCAGCGCCTGGACCCGTTGGGCCATTTCATCAGCGTGCTGCTGCCAAAGCCGGCGCACTTCGATCTCGGAGGGATCGTTTTGCAGGTAGATCTCTTTTTCGGTCACCTGTTGCAGCACCACGCCGGCCGACAGTTGCGGCACGGGCATGTTGGTGTGCTTGATCGACAGCCACACCACGGGCACCAGATAGGCAATGACCAGGATGATGTACTGCCCCACCTGCGTCCAGGTCACGGCACGCATGCCGCCCAGGAACGAACAGACCAGCATGCCGCCCAGCGCCACGAAAATGCCCAGCTCGAATGAAATGCCGGTCATGCGCGTGGTGATGATGCCCACGCCATAGATCTGCGCCACCAGGTACGTGAACGAACACAGGATGGCGCACGCCACGCCCGCCAGGCGCGGCATGTTGCCGCCGTACCGCGCGCCCATGAAGTCGGGGATGGTGTATTGCCCGAAACGCCGTAGATACGGGGCCAGCAGCATCGCCACCAGCACGTAGCCGCCCGTCCAGCCCATGATGTAGGCCAGCCCGCCATAACCCGTCAGGTACAGCGTGCCCGCAACCCCGATGAAGGAGGCCACCGACATCCAGTCCGCCGCCGTGGCCATGCCGTTGTAGATGGCCGGCACACGCCGCCCGGCCACGTAGTATTCGACCTGATCCGAGGTGCGGCAGACGATGCCGATGCCCGCATACAGGCTGACCGTGACCAGCAGGAAGACATAGCCGATCCAGTTGCGCGGCATTCCCAGGACTTCAGCCAGCGCCATCAGCAGGATCATCAGCGCGAAGCCGGCCGTGTACAGCACATAGATGCGGCGCAGGCGGATCCGGAATTGCTGGGGAGTATCTCCGCTGAAGAACGGCATCAGTGATCCCCGCCGGAAGCGTCCGCTTCGGCGCGCTCGTCAGCCTGGTTCATGACCCGGGCGTACACACCAATGATGATCAGATAGGCAAGCGGCGCGCCATAGGCCGCCATCCAGAACGCGAACGGCCAGCCGATGAAATCGAAGCTCAGGCTGCGCGCGAAAAATGCGGGAATGAACGTCACGGCCGCCCAGACGGCAAGCAGCAAGACGATCAGCCGCAGATTGCGGCGCCAGTAGGGGGTGGGGATGGGCTTGGAGGAAGAAGCGCGGGATTCGGGCATAGCTAGGATGTTCAGACCCTACCTGGATAGCGCGAAACGCTGCGTCTGAAAAGCCCTGGTGGCGGAAATACAGGCTTTTTATGCGACAACGGCTGGCACTACCTGGTGCCAGCCGTTGTGCGTTTTGCTTTTTTTGAGTACTGCTTTACTTTTTTTATGTACCGGTGCCGCCGGTATTTGCCCATGCAGGGCTTTGTCTCCTCACCTGCATGGGAAGAGATTCTGCACCAACTGCGGGAATGCCACACTAGGGGAATGCCCTAAGACGGAGCATTCATTTACATATTCCATGCACCATGGCAGTGCAATTTGTCTACAAAGTTCTAAATATTGGGATTTTTTGGCGAAAAAGCACGAATTGAGCCGCAGTCAACAAGCCAGGCAATCCCGGAATATGACGATCGCCACCGTGCCATGCCCGGATTCGGGCGTCGGCGCAACGGCGCACCAATCGCTGGCAAATCCCACGCGCCGCCCGCTTTTTTTATAACTCATTTACACCCCCCGCCCCAACGTATACCCCGTTTTTACCCCCTGCTCCGTAACCTGCCGGTGTCCTGATTGGTCACCTGGCCTGCCCGGCGCGCATCCGCTTTTGTCGCGCAGGTCCATCGTTCGAAGGGAGCGCCGCTCCCGGGAGGAAAAAACGTGGATGCCCTCTATATCGCCATCTTTGCCGTCATGGCAGGGCTGGCTGCCGCCCTGCTGCGCTTCTGCGAAGCCCTGTCTACGGGAGAGCCGTCATGACCTGGCTCTATTGGCTTAGCGGCCTGACCGCCGCCCTGCTGTTCGTGTACCTGCTGGTCGCCTTGTTCAAACCGGAGAAATTCTGATGACCGCCGAATTCGTCGGATTGCTGGTCCTGTACCTGGCAGTCCTGCTTGCGATCGCTCCCCTGCTCGGGCGCTATATCCGCATTGCCATGGAAAACGGGCAGTCCCGACTGACCACCTGGGGTCGCCCGCTTGAGCGCGGCATCTACCGGCTGGCGGGCATCGACCCTCAGGCCGAGATGGGATGGAAGCGTTACGCCGTGGCCGTGCTGGCCTTCAACATTCTTGGCATCGTGGTTGTCTACGGCCTGCAACGGGTCCAGGGCATGCTGCCGCTGAATCCGGCCGGCATGGGCGCGGTCACCCCTGACTCTGCCCTCAATACCGCCATCAGCTTCGTCAGCAACACCAACTGGCAAGGCTACGGCGGCGAATCCACGATGAGCTACCTGACGCAGATGCTGGCGCTGACGGTGCAGAACTTCGTGTCGGCCGCCACCGGCATTGCCGTGCTGTTCGCGCTGATCCGCGGCCTGGCTCGCCACTGTTCCGCCACCGTGGGCAACTTTTGGGCCGACATGGTCCGCTGCACGCTGTACGTGCTGCTGCCGCTGTCCTTCGTGTTGGCGCTGGCGCTGGTCAGCCAGGGCGTCATCCAGAACTTCAGTCCCTATCAAGATGTGCAAACGGTCGAAGCCTTGCACTATGACCAGCCGCGCGTGGACGCCCAGGGCCAGCCAGTGCTGGACGCAAAGGGCCAGCCGGTGACTGACCCTGCCGTCACGTCGACGCAAACGTTGGCGATGGGCCCGGTGGCCTCGCAGGAAGCCATCAAACTGCTGGGCACCAACGGCGGCGGCTTCTTCAACGCCAACTCGGCGCATCCGTTCGAGAACGCGACACCGCTGGCGAACTTCCTGGAAATGCTGGCCATCCTGGCGATTCCCGCCGCGCTGTGCTTCACCTTCGGTGAGATGGTGGGCAGCCGGCGCCAAGGCATTGCCATCCTGGCGGCCATGACCGTGTTGTTCGCCGTTTTCGCGCTCAGCACCGCGTACTTTGAGCAGCAGCCCAACCCCATGGCGGCGCAAACCGGGGTCGACAGTGCCATGACCACGTTCTCGCCTGGCGGCAACATGGAAGGCAAGGAAACACGCTTTGGCATCGCCGCGACATCGCTCTTCGCCGTCATCACCACGGCCGCATCCTGCGGCGCGGTCAACGGCATGCACGATTCGTTGAATGCCATGGGCGGCCTGTCGCCGATGCTGCTGATGCAATTGGGTGAAGTCGTCTACGGCGGCGTGGGCTCCGGCCTCTACGGCATGCTGGCCTTTGCCATCCTGGGGGTCTTCATCGCCGGCCTGATGATCGGCCGCACCCCGGAATACCTGGGCAAGAAGATCGAGGCCTACGACATGAAGATGGTGTCCATCGTCATCCTGGTCACGCCGCTGCTGGTGTTGGGTGGCACCGCGCTGGCCGTCTCCGTGTCGGCCGGACAGGCGGGTGTGCTGAATCCCGGCATCCACGGTTTCTCGGAAATTCTGTACGCGCTCTCATCGGCCGCCAACAACAACGGCAGCGCGTTTGCCGGGCTATCTGCCAACACGCCCTTCTACAACGTGTTGCTGGGCATCGCGATGTGGTTCGGCCGCTTCGCCGTGATCATCGCCGTGCTGGCAATGGCCGGGTCGCTGGCGGCCAAGCGCCGTCTGCCCGCCGGCCCCGGCAGCATGCCCACGACCGGCCCCCTCTTCGTGGTGCTGCTGATCGGCGCCGTGCTGCTGGTGGGCGCCCTGACATATGTGCCCGCGCTGGCCTTGGGCCCGGTCGCGGAACACCTGCAACCCTGAATGCAACAGGCTAGGAAAGAAAATGGCCAAGATTGAAATGCCAACATCCAGCGCAGGCGGCGGTGCCGCCCGCGCCCCCGCGGCTAGCGTGCAAGACCGTCCTTTCGGCATGTGGTCGCGATCGCTGGTCGGACCCGCCGTCCTGGACAGCCTGCGCAAGTTGTCGCCCGCCGCCCAACTGAAGAACCCCGTGATGTTCGTGGTCTACGTCGGCAGCATCCTGACGACCCTGCTATGGGTCATGGCCCTGCGGGGACAGGCCGAGGCCCCCGCGGGCTTCATCCTGGCCATCTCCGTATGGTTGTGGTTCACCGTGCTGTTCGCCAACTTCGCCGAAGCGCTGGCCGAAGGCCGCGGTAAACAACAAGCGGCAACCTTGCGCGGCCTGCGCACCACCATCAACGCCCGCCTGTTGAAGAATTTCCGCGAGGCTGACGTCCGCGACGCACAGCCCGGACAATGGCGTGATCAAGCGGTCAGCCAGCCCTCTGGACGACTGCGCCGCGACGACGTCGTGCTGATCGAAGCGGGTGAGACCATCCCCGGCGACGGCCAGGTGATCGCCGGCGTGGCCTCGGTGGACGAAAGCGCCATCACGGGAGAATCCGCCCCCGTCATCCGCGAATCCGGTGGCGATTTCTCGTCCGTCACCGGCGGCACGCGAGTGCTGTCCGACTGGATCTTCGTGCGCATCGCCGCCGACCCCGGCGAGAGCTTCCTGGACCGCATGATTGCCATGGTGGAAGGCGCCAAGCGCCAGAAGACGCCGAACGAACTGGCGCTGACCATCCTGCTGGTCGGTCTGACCGTGGTGTTCCTGCTGGTGGTCGTGACGCTGATGCCGTTCTCGATCTATGCGGTCAGCGCGGCCGGTGGCGGCGCGGCAGTCACCGTGACGGTGCTGGTGGCGCTGCTGGTCTGCCTGATCCCCACCACCATCGGCGGCCTGCTGTCGGCCATCGGCGTGGCAGGCATGAGCCGCATGATGAGCGCCAACGTCATCGCCACGTCCGGCCGGGCGGTGGAAGCCGCGGGCGACGTCGATGTGCTGCTGCTGGACAAGACTGGCACCATCACCTTCGGCAATCGCCAGGCCTCGACCTTCCTGCCCGCACCGGGCGTGTCCCCGCGCGAATTGGCCGACGCCGCCCGCCTGGCCTCCCTGGCCGACGAAACCCCCGAAGGCCGCAGCATCGTGGCCCTGGCCGACAAGACGCTGCATGCCCCCGCCGCCCACATGGCTGCCGTTGAATTCATGCCGTTCACGGCGCAGTCCCGCATGAGTGGCGTGAACCTGGGCGACCGCATGATCCGCAAGGGCGCGGTGGACGCGATTCAGGCCTGGCTTGCCGCGCAAGACGCGACGGTGCCGGACCCGGTCGTGCGCCTGGCCGAAGACGTGGCCCGTCGCGGCAGCACGCCGCTGATGGTCAGCGACGGCAATCGCGCGCTGGGCGTGGTGGAGCTGAAGGACATCGTCAAACCCGGCATTCAGTCGCGTTTTGCCGAGTTGCGCCGCATGGGCATCAAGACGGTGATGATCACGGGCGACAACAAACTCACCGCAGCCTCCATTGCGGCTGAAGCCGGCGTGGACGATTTCCTGGCGGAAGCCACGCCCGAGGCCAAGCTGAAGCTGATCCGCGCCTATCAGGCCGAAGGCCGGCTGGTGGCGATGACGGGCGACGGCACCAACGATGCTCCCGCGCTGGCGCAGGCCGACGTGGCGGTGGCGATGAACTCGGGCACGCAGGCCGCGAAAGAGGCCGGCAACATGGTGGACCTGGACTCCAACCCGACCAAGCTCATCGAGATCGTCGAGATCGGCAAGCAGATGCTGATGACCCGCGGCGCACTGACCACGTTCAGCGTGGCCAACGATGTGGCCAAGTACTTCGCCATCATCCCCGCCGCCTTCGCCACGGTCTACCCGCAGCTCAACGTGCTGAACATCATGGATCTGACCACGCCGGCCTCGGCCATTCTGTCGGCCGTGATCTTCAACGCGCTGATCATCGTCGTGCTGATCCCGCTGGCGCTAAAAGGCGTGCGCTACCGGGCGCTGGGCGCCTCGGTGCTGCTGCGCCGCAACCTGCTCATCTACGGCCTGGGTGGCCTGCTGGTGCCGTTCGTGGGCATCAAGCTGGTCGACATGGTGCTGGCGGCACTGGGCTGGGTCTAAGGCCCGCCCGTCCGATCCCGCCCGACACAAGCAAGGAATTCATCATGAAACACGCAACACAAACCGCTCCCGCCCTGCCCCGCCAAGGCGGCATCCTGCGCCCGGCGCTGGTCGTCTTCGCCGCCTTGTCCCTGGTGACGGGGCTGGCCTATCCCTTCCTGACGCGCGGCGTGGCCGCCGCCGTGTTCCCGCACGAAGCGGCGGGCTCGCTGATCAAGCAGGGCGACAAGGTCGTTGGCTCGGCATTGATCGGCCAGTCCTTCACGTCGCCGCAGTACTTCTGGAGCCGCCCCTCGGCCACTGCGCCGATGCCGTACAACGCGGCGGCCTCGGGTGGGTCAAACCTGGGCCCGCGCAATCCCGCGCTGGCCGAAGCCATCCAGACGCGCATCGCGGCACTGAAGGCAGCGGACCCTGAGAACCCCACGCCGGTGCCGGTGGATCTGATCACCACATCCGGCAGCGGACTGGACCCCCACATCAGTCCGGCAGCCGCGGCCTACCAGGCGGCACGCGTGGCACGTGCGCGGCACCTGCCGCGCGAACAGGTCGACGCCTTGATCCAGGCCAACACCGAAAAGCCGTGGCTGGCGGTGTTGGGGGACCCGGTCGTCAACGTGTTGATGCTGAATCTGGCGCTGGATCAGTTGCCCCCGGCGCGCTGATGACGCAGCGTATAGTATTGCCAGCCTTCCCCTTCCTCCACTTGCGCGTTCATGGCTGATATCGCTGGCGAGCGTCCCGATCCCGACGCGCTCTTGAAGACCTTGGACGAAGCCGCGCGCCAGGCGGTGCGCGGCAAGCTGCGCGTGTACTTCGGATCGTCCGCCGGCGTCGGCAAGACCTACGCCATGCTGGTTGCCGCCCGCGCGCAAGCCGCGCAAGGCGACAGTGTGCTGGCCGGCATCGTCGAAACCCATGGCCGCCGCGAGACCGCCAGCCTGTTGGAAGGCCTGGCGGTCCTGCCGCTGAAGGAAGTGGCGTACCGCGGGCATGTCCTGAAGGAATTCGATCTGGATGGCACGCTGGCGGCGCGGCCGGGCCTGGTGCTGGTGGATGAACTGGCGCACTCCAACGCGCCCGGATCGCGCCATGCCAAGCGCTGGCAGGACATCCAGGAACTGCTGTCGGCGGGCATCGACGTCTGGACCACGTTGAACGTGCAGCATCTGGACAGCCTGAACGAGGCGGTCAGCAGCATCACCGGCGTGCGTGTCTGGGAAACGGTGCCCGACGAGGTCTTCGATGCCGCCGATGAAGTCATTCTGGTGGACTTGTCGGCAGACGAACTATTGCGGCGCTTGAAGGAAGGCAAGGTCTACCTGCCTGAACAGGCCCGCCACGCCACACGCAATTTCTTCCGCAAGGGAAATTTGATCGCCTTGCGCGAACTGGCGCTGCGCCGCACCGCCGACCACGTGGACGACGACGTTCAGGCTTATCGCCGCGACCGCGCGATTGAACCCGTCTGGCGCACACGCGAAGCGGTGGTCGCCTGCATCGGCCCGGGCATGGATGCCGAACACGTGATCCGCAGCGCCCACCGGCTCAGCCAGCAATTGGAATGCGACCTGCATGTCGTCACCATCGACACGCCTCGCGCCGCGCCCACGCCACCGGCGGAACAAGACCGCATGCAGCGCAGCCTGGCCTTGGCCGATTCGCTGGGCGCCCGCACGGAAACGCTGGCCGGCGGCGACATGGTCGATGCCGTGGTGCGCTACGTGCGCCGCCACAACATCACCAAGGCCATCGTCGGCCGTACGGGGGCCACCGGCCTGCAACGACTGCGCCTGTCCGTATCGGCCTTGCTGACGGTGGCCATCACGCCGGGCTGGCTATGGCGCCGGCATAGCTTTGCGGACATGCTGGCCGCAGGTTGCCCCGAGATCGACATCATCCGCCTGGGCGCGTCACCCCTGCCCGCCAGCGCCGCCCCCGGCCGCGACCCGCTCACGCTGGGACGCCGCGCGGGCCAAGGCGCCGACGAACGCAATGCCCGGCCGCTGATCGGCTACGCCTGGGCATTGTGCTATTGCGCGGCGGCAACCGGCTTATCGATGCTGGCTTTCCCCGTACTGCACCAGACCAACATCGTCATGTTGTTCCTGCTGGCGGTGGTTGCGGTGGCGTTGCGGCATGGACGCGGGCCCGCCGCGCTGGCCTCTGTCGTCAGCGTGGCGTTATTCGACTTTTTCTTCGTGCAGCCGCTGGCCTCGTTCGCCGTGTCGGACGTGCAATACCTGCTGACCTTTGGCGTGCTGCTATCCGTGGGCCTGCTGATCGGCCAACTGACGGCCGGGCTGCGTCTGCAAGCCCAGGTCTCGGTCAAGCGCGAAGCCGACGCACGCAGCCTGTATGAATTCGCCCGCGAACTGTCGTCGGCGTTGCTACCCGAGCAGATCGTGGCCTTGGCCAGCGCGTTCGTGCATGCCACCTTCGGCTCGCGCTGCGCACTCTACATCCTGGGCCTGGACGACAGGCTGAAACTGGCCTCGCCCGCCGCCGACGACATGCCGCCGCTGGAATCGGCGCTTGCCCAATGGGTCTATGACCACGGTCAGCCCGCCGGCGCGGGCACCGCCACGCTGTCCAACAGCGAACTGCTGTACCTGCCGTTGAAGGCCCCCATGCGCACGCGCGGCGTGCTGGCGCTGGCCGCGCCACGCCGCACTCTCTTCAGCCACCCGGATTCCCGCCGCCAGATCGAGGCCTACGCCACGCTGATCGCCATCGCGTTGGAACGGCTGCATTACGTGGAAGTGGCGCAGCAGGCACTGGTCAGCATGGAATCAGAGCGGCTGCGCAACTCGCTGCTGGCCGCTGTGTCGCACGATCTGCGCACGCCGCTGACCAGCCTGATCGGCATGACCGACACCTTGACGCGCCAGCAGTCCGCGCTGCCCCCCGACGTGCAGGACACCATCCACGCCATGCGCGATCAGGCACAACGCATGCATGCGCTGGTCGTGAATCTGCTGGACATGGCACGCCTGCAAAGCCGCGACACCCCGCTGCGCCTGGAATGGCAGTCCATCGAAGAACTGGTGGGCGCATCCCTGGCGGCCATGCGTGAAGCCCTGGCCGCACACCGCGTCACCGTGGCCAGCTTGTCGCAATTGCCGCTGGTGGAATGTGATGGGGTGCTGATCGAACGTGTGCTTTGCAACCTGCTGGAGAACGCCGCCAAGTACACGCCGCCGGGCAGCACGCTGCATCTGCATGCCGCCGTCCATGGCGATGAACTGCGCGTGGCGGTCAGCGACAATGGCCCCGGCGTTGCTCCAGGCGCCGAACGCCGCATCTTCGAGAAATTCACGCGCGGCGAACGCGAATCGGCCACCCCGGGCGTCGGTCTGGGTCTGGCGGTTTGCGAAGCCATCATCTCGGCCCATCACGGCCGAATCTGGGTCGAACACACGCCGGGGCTTGCCTCCGGCGCGCAATTCGTCTTCAGCCTGCCGCTGGGCACGCCGCCCGCGATCCAACCCGAAACCCTCTGACCGGCATTGCGCATGTTTGATTACCAACCCACCGTCCTGATCATTGAAGACGATGCCAACATCCGGCGCTTCGTTCGCCAGGCCTTGGAAAGCGAAGGGTGTGCCGTACACGAAGCCGATACCGTCAAACGCGGCCTGATCGAGGCCGGCACCCGCCAGCCCGACGCCATCGTGCTGGACCTGGGCCTGCCCGATGAAGACGGCATGACCCTGATCCGCGAACTGCGCGGCTGGACTGAAGTGCCCGTGCTGGTGCTGTCCGCCCGCAGCGCCGAAGCAGACAAAGTGGCCGCGCTGGATGCCGGCGCCGACGATTATCTGACCAAGCCCTTCGGGGTCAGCGAATTGCTGGCCCGGCTGCGCGTACTGCTGCGTCGTCATGCGCGGGGCGGCGCGGGCAGCGCGGCCGAGATCGTCTTCGGCGACGTGCGTGTCGATTTCGCCAAGCGCGTGGTCGAACGCGACGGCCAACATGTGCACCTGACCGCCATGGAATATCGGCTGCTTGCCGCGCTCTTGGCGCACCGCGGCAAGGTCATGACGCACCGCGAATTGCTGCGCGAAGTCTGGGGCCCCTCGCATGTCGAAAGCAACCACTACCTGCGCATCTACATGGGCCACTTGCGACAGAAGCTCGAAGCCGATCCCGCCCAGCCCGTCTACCTGCTGACCGAGATCGGCGTCGGCTACCGCTTCGCGGGCTAGAGCCAGGGCCAGCACGCCGCATTGATGCGGCCTTTATGCGGAACAGGCGAGTCTTGTCTCGCGCTTTATGCCGATCCTCCTATTGTTGCGATCCCGATGAACAACAGGAGCATTCATGTCCCGCAACACCCTGGCCGCGCTTGCGCTGCTATCCCTTGGCGCGACGGCGCAGGCCAACCAGGCCCCCGCCGCTGACACACCCTCGGTCGCGTCCGACTACACCCTGACCGCCAACGTCACGCTGGCCAGCCAATACCGCTATCGCGGCCTGATGCAGTCGAACAACCAACCTGCAATCCAGGGCGGCTTCGACCTGGCTCACGCCAGCGGTTTCTATCTGGGCAATTGGAACTCCAGCATCAGCTGGCTCGGCGACAGCAACCGTGATGTCTCGGCCCCCGTGGAAATGGATTTCTACGGCGGCTACAAAGGTAGCCTGACACAAGACGTGCCCGTGGACGTGGGCGTCTTGCAGTACTACTACCCCGGCGACTACCCCTCCGGCTACACCAGCCCGGACACCACCGAGCTCTACGCCGGCATCGGCTATGGCCCGGTGATGTTCAAGTACTCCATCGCCATGACCAATCTGTTCGGCTTCGCCGACAGCAAATACAGCCAGTACTTCGACCTGTCGGGCAACTTCGACACGGGCGTCTGGGGCCTGACCGTCAACGCCCACATCGGCCATCAACAGGTCCGCAACGTCGGCGACGGCTCTTATACGGACTGGAAACTGGGGCTGACCAAGGACTTCGGGCAGGGCCTGTCGGTATCGGTGGCCTATCTGGACACCAACGCGGATCACAACGTCTACACCAATACGCGCGGACGCGACATGGGCCGCGCGACCGGCCTGCTGTCAGTGACCAAGGCATTCTGAGCGCCCGGGCGTTGATGCGTTTTTTACGCGCCGCGCCCGCTTTTATCGGCAGGTTTTACGGCGCCGTTTCTATAGTGGAATCGTCATCAACCAACCGGAACCACGGATCGCGCCAAGCGGCGCCTCCGTCCCGCCCCACCGCCATGATCCCCCGACTGGACCGCCGCAGCCACGCTTCATTGGACCGTTCCCCCGCCGCCAACTTGCCGCCGCGGCCGCAATCCGACATGGTGGCGCTGACGGTCAGGATCGATACGCTGGATGCCCTGAAGGTGCGGCTGGCGTTGCACCGGGAACTGGGCGACCGCATCGGCGTGTACCTCCTGTCGGTGGACCACGCCCATGCGCAAAGCACACTGCAACTGCAATGCGCGCGAGGCGAACTGGAGGCCTTGATGCATGCCGTCATGTGCGGCCTGCCCCAGGCGGAATTCGGCCCGGTACGTCCGGCATCCGCGATCACGGTGCAATAAGCCATGGATATGCCAGCCAAGACCGATTTCGAGGGCATCTGGTTGCCCATGGTCACGCCGATGCGTGGGGGCTACGTGGACCTGGACGCCGCCCGCGCGCTAGCCCGCTACTACCGCAACGCCGGTATCTCGGGTCTGGTGCTGTTCGGCTCCACCGGCGAAGGCAATTTACTGAGCCTGCCAGAGAAGATCAGCATGATCGAGGCCATCGCCAGCGATCCCCATGCACTGCCGCTGGTGTTCGGCGCCGGCGGTGTCGATACGCGCGGCGTGGCCACCGCCATCCGCCGGCTGGACAAGTACGCGCCTGCCGGCTACCTGGTGCCGCCCCCTTATTACCTGGGCCCATCGCAAACGGGCATTCTGTGGCATTACCGGCAGATTGCCTGGGCCACCGAACGCCCCATCATCCTGTACAACATTCCCAAGCGTACCGGCGTCACCATGACCGTCGAAACGATGGAAACCCTAGCCCTCTTGCCCAACTTCACGGCCGTCAAGGAATGCAACCCGTCGGTGCTGGCTGCCTTGAACACGCGCGGCAAGCTGGACGCGCTGTGCGGCGAAGACCTGGCGCTGCTGGACCACTGGCTGGCCGGCGGCCGTGGCGCCATTCCCGCCGCCGCGCATCTGTATCCCGAACGCTATGTTGAAGTCATGCAACTGGCGCGCGAAGGGCACGTCGACGCCGCGCGTGAACTGTTCGAGCCCTTGCGCGGCCTGATCCGCTTGCTGTTCTCTGAACCCAACCCCGCGCCGCTCAAGCGCGCCTTGTCCATGCAAGGCTTGATCGCCGACGAACTGCGCATGCCCATGACGCCAGCCAGCCGGGAACTAAGCTCACGCCTGCAACGCGCCATGAGCGCCGTTCAGGGGTCGCCTAACCGGCTACAGACAGCTTGAAGACGGACACGGCGTGCGCCAGATCATCGGCCTGCTCGTGCAGGCTGGCGGCCGATGCGGCGAATTCCTCGACCAGCGCCGCGTTTTGCTGCGTCACGCTGTCCAGATGCGTCACGGCCTGATTGATCTGTTCGATGCCCACGCTCTGTTCAGCGGATGCCGTGGCAATCTCGCCCATCAGCGGCGCGCTGGTGGTGGCCGATTCCAACACGCTTCCCATCGTGGCGCTGGCCTGCTCCACGCGCTGGCTGCCACGTGCGACCGATTCGGACGAGGACTCGATCAAGCCCTTGATCTCCTTGGCCGCGGTCGCTGACCGCTGTGCCAATGCTCGCACTTCACCCGCCACGACCGCAAAGCCGCGCCCTTGTTCGCCTGCCCGCGCCGCCTCGACGGCCGCGTTCAACGCCAGGATATTGGTCTGGAACGCAATGCCGTCAATCACACTGATGATCTCGTCGATGCGCTGTGAACTATGCGAGATCTCACGCATGGCGTCGATGGCATGCTGCGTTTCCTCGCTACCCTGCCGCGCCAATTGCGCCGCCTGCCCGGCCAGCGAACTGACCTCACGCACATGGTCCGCGCTTTGCTTGGCCGTGGCGGTGATTTCTTCCACACTGGCCGCCGTCTGCTCCAATGCTGCGGCCTGCTTTTCAGTGCGATCCGACAGATCCATGCTGCCTGCGGCGATCTGCCGCGACGCGGCCGCGATGGACCCCGTGGACTGCACGATGGTGCGCACGGCGGCATCCAGGCGTTCCTGCATCCGCGCCATGGCGTCGAACAAGCGACCGATCTCGCCACGATGATGGCGCGACACGATGCTGGACAAGTCGCCGTTGGCGACCCGCTCGCACAATGCCACGGCCTCGTCCAGCGGACCGATCACATGCGTCCGGAAAAATCGCAGCGCCGCGATCGACACCAACGCCAATAAGCCCAGCGTCACCGCGCCCTGACGCCACAACGTGCCATGGAACGCCGCGTCCACATCGTCCACATACAGGCCGGTGAAGATCAACCATCCCCATTCCGCGTCGTAAGCCGCGTAGCTGATCTTCGGCAAGGCCTCATCCGCGCCCGGCCGTGGAAACCGGTACTGCACATAGCCGCCGCCCGCCTTGCCTTCGGCATACAGGTCCTCAAAGATCGGCAGGCCGTCGACGTCCTTGATGGCGCGCACATTCGTACCCACGAGTTTTGCGTCGGGATGGACCAGCAAGGCGAAGTCATCGCCGAACACGCCAACGTAGCCGTCAGCGCCATAGCGCAGCTGCGCCAGCCGGCGTGCCACGTTGCGCTTGGCATCAGCCAGGGGCATGCCTTCGCTGACGCTCTGCTTGCCGTTGCGCAGAATGCCCGCGGCCAGATCCAGAACGTGACGCAGTTCAGTCTTGCGCTCGGCCACCATTTCCGTACGGCGCTGCCAGGCATCCCAGGCGCCCAGGACCAGGACAGCGGCGCCGATGGCGAACACGAACCACAACAGCTCCCTGCGCAGGCTGGAATTTTTCACAGGCTCTCCTCGATGTGCTCATCCGCGCGCCTGAAACCATTGGCGGCAGAATGTGACGGTTTATGTATTGCTTTCCGTCAGGATACGGGGCCCCAGCAGGGTTTTCACCAAGTCGACGCGGCAAGCTTGATCTAGCGCAACGCCCATAAAAAAAACGCAAGGCAGGTATGCCTTGCGTTCAGGAATGCGAGCAGCGCGGGGCGGCCCCCGCCGATGTTCAGCGCGGCGGAATGGCCGCCGTTGCCGGCACGGCGCGGGTGATACGCGGCGTCGTCAACGCAATCAGCGTCACGACGATGAGCGAATAGTTGGGCACGCTGCGCATGTTGCGGAACATCATCTCGGTCAGGCTGAATGCGCAATAGCCCAGGCAGAACAGCAGCCCCAGTTGCGCGCCGACGCGGATCACCCGGTCATCACTGGCCAGGCGCCGGAAGAAGATGGCCGCCGGCAGCAGATACAGCGTCAGAATGCTCAACAAGCCCAGCAAGCCATACCCGGACAAGGCCGCCAGCATATCGTTGTGAGGCTCGCCAAAGCCTTCGACCACCTCTTTGGTCACGATGTCCTTCTTCTGCAATTCCAGGAGTTCTTCGCGGAACTTGCTGGGGCCGACACCCACGATCGGACTTTCCTGGAACATCAGGATCGCCGCATGCCACAGTTGCAGCCGGATGCCGAACGACGTATCGCGATTGGCCGACGTTGTGTATCCCTGAACATCCCGCGAGATCTCGTGCATGCGGCTGCTGAACGTCCAGATGGCGGCGGCGCTGACAACCAGCGCCACGCACACCGCCAACGCGCAATACACCTTGTGGCGCCGCTTCCAACTGCGCAGTCCCAACAGGAAGACCACGCCCAGAATGGGCAACAGCATCCAGCTGCTGCGCGTCTCGGACACCCACGTGGCCACAAAGCTCAGCACGACGGCCAGCAGCTTCACGGCCGTCTCGGTGCGCGGCCAGCGCGTGCTGGCGCCAAAGCCCAGGGACAACAGCGTCATGCATCCGAACAGCAAGGTCATGTTCGCGAATGCCACGGCGTTGTAGCGTCCGCCGACATCGACCATCGCGCCACGTCCCTGCGTTTCCAGCGTGACGATCAGCAACGCGGAACCAGCGAACGCCCCCGCCAGAATGCTCCATTGCACCAGCTTGAGCCACCGCTGCGGCGCGCGCAGCAACAGCCAAAGTATCGGTATCGCCAGCGCAAATCGCAGCAGCTTCTCCAGTTCTGAATTGCTCCACACGCCACGCACCGCGGACGTGATGAACATACAGGCCAGCGGCAGCAGGAATGCCAGCGCAACGGGCCATAACGCCTTGAAATCCATCGGTTCGTAGCGTTTGATGGCATTTGCCGCCAAAGCCACCAGGGCGATCAGCCCGGCCAAATAAACAACGGCAGGCCCACCCACCGGACTGGTCAGTGCCAGAGCAGGAACCAGCAATACTAGCCAGGTGGCCAGAGAAACATACAGTCGGGGCACAGCGATCAGCCTGGAGAGAACAACGCAAGCGCAGCGCGCTTTATGCGGATTAGTTAGACAAAACCCGCCCGCCATGACGGCGGGCGGGTTCTACCGAGCGAAGCGGGACGACCCGCGAATTACATGTTTTCGATCATGACCTGGCCAAAGCCCGAGCACGACACCTGGGTCGCGCCTTCCAGCAGGCGCGCGAAGTCGTAGGTGACCTTCTTGGACAGGATGGATTTCTCCATGCTGGAGATGATCAGGTCGGCGGCTTCGGTCCATCCCATGTGGCGCAGCATCATTTCAGCCGACAGGATTTCGGAACCCGGGTTCACGTAGTCCTTGCCCGCGTACTTGGGCGCCGTGCCGTGGGTGGCTTCAAACATGGCAACCGAATCCGACAGGTTGGCGCCCGGGGCGATGCCGATGCCGCCCACTTGCGCGGCCAGCGCGTCGGAAATGTAGTCGCCGTTCAGGTTCAGAGTGGCGATCACGTCGTATTCGGCCGGGCGCAGCAAGATCTGTTGCAGGAAGGCGTCGGCGATCACGTCCTTGACGATGATCTCGCGGCCCGTCCTCGGGTTCTTGAACTTGCACCACGGGCCGCCATCGATCAGCTGAGCGCCAAATTCCTTTTGCAGCAGCTCATAGCCCCAATCACGGAAGCCGCCTTCCGTGAACTTCATGATGTTGCCCTTGTGCACCAGCGTCAGCGACGTGCGGTCGTTGTCGATGACATACTGCGCGGCCTTGCGCACCAGGCGCTCGGTGCCTTCACGCGACACCGGCTTGATGCCGATGGAGGACGTGTTCGGGAAACGGATCTTCTTCACGCCGAGCTTGGTTTGCAGGAACTGGATCAGCTCCTTGGCCTGCTCGCTTTCGGCCATGTATTCGATACCCGCGTAGATGTCTTCCGAGTTTTCGCGGAAGATCACCATATTGGTCTTCTCGGGTTCACGCACCGGCGACGGCACGCCCTTGAAGTACGCCACGGGGCGCAGGCAGACGTACAGGTCCAGCTGCTGGCGCAGCGCCACGTTCAGCGAGCGGATGCCGCCACCGACCGGGGTGGTCAGCGGGCCCTTGATGGACACCACGTAGTCTTTGACGACTTCCAGGGTTTCATCGGGAAGCCACACGTCCGGGCCATAGACCTTGGTGGCCTTCTCGCCGGCATAGACTTCCATCCAGTGAATCTTGCGCTTGCCGCCATAGGCTTTCTGCACCGCAGCGTCAACGACCTTGATCATCACCGGAGTGATGTCAGCGCCCGTGCCGTCGCCTTCGATGAAGGGAACGATGGGCTGTTCAGGTACATTCAGCGAGAAATCAGCGTTGACCGTGATCTTCTGGCCGCCAGCGGGAACCTTGATATGTTGGTAGGACATGAATGCTCCATTTGCTCCGGGTGATTTTTCTGCACGCGCCGCATCGGAAAGCGTTCGATTCCGCGGGGAGACCGCCCTCGCGAACCGCACACAGGATGGCGGATAGCAACCAATTCTATATCGCAAAGGGGCCGCCCGGCCTGACGGCCCCTGCCGGGCAAGAAAAAAAGCCCCCAACGCGGCGCACGCCTCACACGCTTGCTGCCCCCACAAAGGGGCATTTTTTGCCGCCGGGCGGCCCGGCGGTAAAATAGTGCATTCATAGCCTATATGCCGTCCCCCGCAGATGTTCAATCCCTCCCGCGACCAAGTCCGCGAATTTTTCATCGACACCTGGCGCAAACACCGCGCCAACGAGGTGCTGACCCCGCTTGAAGCCATCGCGCTGGACTGGATCATCGAGCATCCCGAATACCACGGCGATCTTGAAAGCCCCGAAGCCATGACCGCGGAATACGCGGTGGAGAAAGGGCGCACCAACCCCTTCCTGCACCTGTCCATGCACCTGGCCATCGCGGAACAGTTGTCCATCGACCACCCGCCAGGCATCCGCCGCGCTTACCAGCAACTGACGGCGCGCTCCGACGCCCACCAGGCGGCGCACGAGATCATGGAATGCCTGGGCCAAGTGGTCTGGGAAGCGCAGCGCCTGGGCACGCCCATGGACAGCGATACCTACATCGACCTGATCCGCCGCCGCGCCAGCCTCTGATCCGGCAGGCCAGGCCATGAAAAATGCCCCCACGGGGGCATTTTTCATGGTTTGTCCGGCAAGGATTACTTGCGCACGCCCAGGTCGCTGGGCAACGATGCCAGCCAGCTCGACACGTTGGAAATGTCCTGGTCGGACAACTGCGTGGCGAAGGCGCCCATGATGGGATTCTTGCGCACGTTGGCCGTGGCCGCACTGCCGGAGGCGCCGCGCTTATAGGCCTTCAGCGCATGGGTCAGATAGTCGGCGTGCTGGCCCGCCAGCGTCGGGTACGCCGGGTCCACCGCCGTCTTGGCGTCGGCGCCATGGCAGGACGCGCAATTGAATTTGTCGAAGACGGCCTTGCCGGCCGCCAGATCCTGCGCCTGGGCGGCAGTACCCGCGATGGCCAGGGTCGCGCCCGCAAGGGCAAGCATCGTGCGATTCATGTGTTTGCCCCTTTATTTGAGATTCGAGTAGTACGCGGCCAGATCGGCGATGTCCTGGTCGGACAAGCTGCCGGCAATGGCGTCCATCGTGGGATGGCTGCGCGCGCCTTTCTTGTACTCGTTAAGGGCGGTTTCGATGTATTTGGCGTTCTGGCCAGCAATCATCGGCACGTGATAAAGCTCGGGAAATGTTGCCTTGTAGCCTTCGATGCCGTGGCAACCGATGCACATGGAAACCTTGTCGCGGGCGTTCTGGATATTACCGACAGGCGCTGCGTCAGCGGCAACAGCCTGGCCGGCGATCGCACAGGATGCCATCGCGGCCAACACGGAAACCGTGCACTTCAGAGAGGTTCGCAACTTCATTGGAATGGCTCTTCTTGGTATGGCTTAAGGACTAGGGCCTGCTCACACGAAAAGGCCCCCTGCAAACACGTTGCGGGTCGAACCCAACTGCAAAACCGCCTGATTGTACGATAATTGCTCAGGATTAATACCTTACGATGGTATTGATGACCGTCAATTCTCGGAAGCCATTAGACAATGTCCGCAGCCCAGTCCGCCCCCTCAGCCTCGCCTGCCCGCTTCAACGGAACCGACAGTTATGTCGCCACCGACGACCTGAAACTGGCCGTCAACGCCGCCCTGACGTTGCAGCGGCCGCTGCTGATCAAGGGAGAGCCCGGCACGGGCAAGACCATGTTGGCGGAGGAAGTGGCGCGCGCGCTGGGACGTCCGCTGATGCAATGGCACATCAAGTCCACCACCAAGGCGCATCAGGGCTTGTACGAATACGACGCCGTGTCGCGGCTGCGCGACTCGCAACTGGGCGACGAAAAAGTCCGCGACATCCGCAACTACATCGTGCAGGGCACCCTGTGGCAGGCCTTCCAGGCGCCCGAACCCGTGGTGCTGCTGATCGACGAGATCGACAAGGCCGACATCGAATTCCCCAACGACCTGCTGCGCGAACTGGACCGCATGGAATTCCATGTGTACGAAACGCGCGAGACCATCTCCGCCGTGCATCGTCCGCTGGTCATCATTACGTCCAATAACGAAAAGGACCTGCCCGACGCATTCCTGCGCCGCTGCTTCTTCCACTACATCCGCTTCCCCGACCGCGACACCATGCGCGAGATCGTGGCCGTGCACTATCCGCACCTCAAGCAAGACGTGCTGCGCGCGGCGCTGGACACGTTCTTTGCGCTGCGCGACGCGCCCGGACTGAAGAAAAAGCCGTCCACGTCCGAGCTGCTGGACTGGTTGCGCCTGCTGCTGGCTGAAAACGCCACCGCCGCCGAGATCGATGCGCACACCGCCACCGCCGTGCCGCTGATGGCAGGCGCGCTGCTGAAGAACGAGCAGGACGTGCACCTGCTGGAACGCCTGGCGGCCATGACGCGCGGCGGCCAGCGCCGCTGATCCCGCAGCTACCGGCGGCCTGACCATGCTGATCGACTTCTTCTACCATCTCCGGGCGCACAAGCTGCCCGTCTCGGTCAAGGAATACCTGACCCTCGTCGATGCGTTGCGCCAAGACCTGATGGCGCCCACGCTGGACGAGTTCTACTTCCTGGCGCGCGCCACGCTGGTCAAGGACGAATCGCTCTACGACCGCTACGACAAGGCCTTCGGCGCTTATTACAAGGGCATCGAAGCCGCCCTGCCCGCCGGCAAGGAAATCCCGCTGGACTGGTTGATCAAGCAGTTCGAGAAAAACCTGTCGCCCGAAGACAAGGCTGCCATCGAAAAACACGGCTGGGACAAGCTGATGGAGCTCTTCAAAGAACGCATGGAAGAGCAAAAAGAGCGCCACGCGGGTGGCAGCAAGTGGATCGGCACGGGCGGCACATCGCCGTTCGGCAATGGCGGCTATCACCCCGAAGGCATCCGGGTGGGCGGCGCATCGGCCGGCAACCGCACGGCGGTCAAAGTCTGGGACATGCGCCAGTTCAAGGATTACGACGACCAGGTGGAACTGGGCACGCGCAACTTCAAGGTGGCGCTGCGCCGCTTGCGCCGGTTCGCCCGCCAAGGCGCCGAATTGGAACTGGACCTGGACGACACCATCGCCAGCACCGCCCGCAACGCCGGCCACCTGGACCTGCGCATGGTCCCCGAACGCCACAACACCGTGAAGGTGTTGATGCTGCTGGACGTGGGCGGCAGCATGGACGACCACATCGGCCGTGTTGAAGAATTGTTTTCAGCGGCACGCAGTGAATTCCGCAACCTGGAAGTCTATTACTTCCACAATTGCCCCTACGAAAGCCTGTGGCAAAGCAACCGCCGGCGCCAAAATGAACGCTTCGACACCTGGGACGTGCTGCGCAAGTACAACCCGGATTGGCGGCTGATCATCGTGGGCGACGCCACCATGAGCCCCTACGAAATCCTGCAACCGGGCGGGTCCGTCGAACACTACAACAAAGAACCTGGCGCCCAATGGATGCGGCGGCTGCTGGACGCCTGGCCTAAATCGGTCTGGCTGAATCCCGAATCCACCGCATCGTGGCAATACCGGCAATCCATCGGGTTGATGCGCGACATCATGCAAGACCGCATGTACCCGGTTACCGTCGCCGGCCTGGAACAGGCCATGCGGGTGCTATCGAAATAACTCAACCATCCACCGGCCGCTCAGGCGTATCCAGCGTCAGCTGATAGAACGCAAGATCCAGCCAGCGGCCGAATTTGAAGCCGGCTTCCTTGATGGTGCCGGCATGATTGAAGCCCAGCTTCTCGTGCAGGCGGATGCTGCCCTGATTGGCCGCGTCGATGCCGCCGATCAGCACATGCACTTGCCGGGCGCGGGCGCGCTCGATCAGAACCCGCATCAGCGCCTCGCCCAACCCCATTCCCCGGAACCGCCCGTCTACGTAGACGGAATGTTCCACCGAATATTTGTAGGCAGGCCACGCGCGAAACGTGCCGTAGCTGGCAAAGGCCATCAGCTCGCCTGCTTCGTTCTCAAATCCCACCACCGGAAAACCGCCCTGCTGCTTGGCCTGAAACCATCCCAGCATCGCCTCGCGCGGCCGCGGCTTGTAGTCGTACAACGCAGTGGACGTCGCAATGGCGTCGTTGAAAATGGCCAGGATCTGATCCGCATGGCGTTCATGCGAACAATCGACAAGGATGGCGCCATCCGGCGCGCGGCTTTCAGCGGGCGAGTTCATGGGCGGAAATTGTACTGTCCCGGAAACAAAAAAAACCGGCGAATTCGCCGGTTCAGTGCGTTGCTGCCGCTTCTGGCCACTCTTAGGCGGCGCGGCTCTCCACAGATCGGTTGGCGGTGGCCGCCTTGCGCAAACCGGGGCACTGACGCCAGGACAGCTCGTCCGCGTCCATGTCCAGGTCGAACAGATCATTGGCGGCCGGCCAGGGATGGCTGCGTGCCGCAGCGCCTTCCATTTCCAGCACATGTCCTGCGAACCCGCATGGAGACCCGCCGCACTCAGCAAAATACCGTTGAGTACTCAAGTCCACCACATAGGTGGTCATGTCGTTGGTCAATATGGCCACGAATTGGCCGTCATCACTGGCATAGGCGTACTGAAACTGTCCTTTGATCCCTTCGCCGTTCAGGGCGTTGCCGGTCAATTGGGACAGCGCGCGCGTGACGATCTCGGTCAGCATGGGTCGTTCCTCCGAAAAATGCGCCGGCAGGATGCCGGCAGCGAAGGCGCGAACAACAAGCACCGGCGCCGCGCTTGCGGCGGCGTCTGGCGTTGGACGGGAAGCCGGTAGACGGCTGTCGCGCATCCCGTCGGCAACAGCTACTACGTTCCCAAAAGCTTACACCCGCAAGCGCGGCGGCCTCAAATTTGCCTTGCGCACTAACGATGTTGCATCGCAGCACCCTATATCGATGCGGGTTTCCGGCGCTTATGCCGCTGCAATCGGCATGCCGCCTGTCTCTGCGTCACCATTTTTTTGGCTGCGCCATTGCGCCTGCCCCAGTCTATACAGCACATGCCGACGCAGCGGATGCCCCACGGGGACCGACGGATGATCGAACAACTCGGCATCCTCCATCATGCCCAGGCGGGCCATCACCGCCCGCGATCGCTGGTTGCCCACGGCGGTGAACGCCACGATCTCGTCCAGGTTCAGCTGCTCGAAACCCACGCGCAGCGCGGCTTGCGCCGCCTCGCTGGCATAACCGCGCCCCCAGAAGGGCTGCGCCAGGCGCCAACCGATCTCGACCCCGGGCGCGAACGGCAAGACGGGCGGCATGGGCTTGATGCCCACGAAGCCGATGAATGGCGCCACGCCGGGCGCTTCAACCGCCCAGAAACCCCAACCATGCTCATCGATGCTGGCCGCCAGCCGGTCAGCCAGCGCATCGCTTTCGGGCCCGTTCAGTGGCAGCAGATGCTCCGTGACGCGCGGATCCGCGTTCATCACGGCAAACGGCTTGCGATCCTCTGCGCGCCATTGGCGCAGAACCAGACGCGGCGTCTCAACTTCCAGCGATAAAGACATATTGGATTTCCTTGCCGCAGGGCGGCCAACGCGGCAGGGATCGGCCCTTGAACCATTGCCACCGTATACACTCCAACGGATTCTGCCATGCCAAAGGAATTGTCTGCCATGCGCCTGTCCCTATCGAAGCTGCCACGCCCGCTGGGCGTGCTGCTGTTCTCCTCCTTCCTGGCCTTTCAGGCCGGCGCCGCCAGCCTCCCGGCCGGCGTCTCGGAGGCCGCCTCGATTGAAGGCATCACTGAATACCGACTGGCCAATGGCCTGAGAGTGCTGCTGGTTCCCGACGAATCCAAGCCGTCGACCACGGTCAACATGACCTACCTGGTCGGCTCGCGCAACGAGAACTACGGCCAGACCGGCATGGCGCACCTGCTTGAACACATGCTGTTCAAGGGCACCTCCACTACCCGCAACGCCATGGGCGAATTCTCGCGCCGGGGCTTGCAGGCCAACGGTTCGACCTCCAGCGACCGCACCAACTATTTCGCCAGCTTCGCCGCCAACCCCGACACCCTGAAGTGGTATCTGGGCTGGCAAGCCGACGCCATGGTCAATTCCCTGATCGCCAAGGAAGACCTGGATTCGGAAATGACCGTGGTCCGCAACGAAATGGAAAGCGGCGAAAACAGCCCGTCGCGCATCCTGATGCAGAAGATGCAGGCTGCTGCCTTTCAATGGCACAGCTACGGCAAGAACACCATTGGCGCCCGCTCCGACGTGGAAAACGTGGACATCGGCCAACTGCGCGCCTTCTATCACGAGTACTACCAGCCCGATAACGCCGTGCTGATCGTGGCCGGCAAATTCGACCCGCAAGCCACCTTGGCGGACATCGAGGAAACGTTGGGCAAGCTGCCCAAGCCCGATCGCAAATTGCCGCCCGAATACACGGTGGAACCGGTGCAGGACGGCGAACGCTCGGTGACGCTGCGCCGTACCGGCGGCACGCCGTTGGTGGCGGCGATGTATCACATCCCCGCCGCGGGCAGCCCCGATTTCGTGCCGCTGGATCTGGCTACCGTCATCCTGTCCGACACGCCGTCGGGCCGCCTGTACCACGCGCTGGTCGCCACCAAGCTGGCCTCGGGCGTGTTCGGCTTCACCATGGAAAACCGTGACCCGGGCCTGGCGATGTTTGGCGCGCAGTTGTCCCCAGGCAAGAGCCTGGACCCCGCCATCAAAGCGCTGACCAGCACGCTGGAAACCCTGGGCAAAAAGCCCTTCACCCAACAGGAACTGGATCGCGCCCGCAGCAAATGGCTGACAGCTTGGGAACAGACCTACAGCGATCCCGAACAAGTCGGCGTGGCGCTGTCCGAAGCCATCGCCGCCGGCGACTGGCGCCTGTTCTTCCTGCAACGCGACCGCGCCCGCAAGGCCACGCTGACCGAAGTCCAGAAAGCCGCCACTACGTACCTGGTGCAAAGCAACCGCATCGAAGGCCGCTACATCCCCACGGAAAAGCCTGAGCGTGCACCGCAATTGCAGCGCGAAGACCTGACTGCTGTGTTCAAGGACTACAAGGGCGATCCCGACTTCAAGGCCGCATCCGCCTTTGACCCCACTCCCGCCAACATCGACAAGCTGACCCAGCGCAAGAAGCTGGATCTGTCCAACGGCCCGGTGCAACTGGCGCTTCTGCCCAAAGCCACGCGCGGCAACCGCGTGCAGGCGCAGATGCTGATCCAGTTCGGCAATGAAAAGGATCTGCTTGGCCAGCGCGTGAACTCAAGCGCCGTGGCGGATCTGCTGACCCGCGGCACGGCCAAGCTGTCGCGCCAGGACATCCAGGACCGCCTGGACAAGCTGCAAGCCGAACTCGGCTTCAGCGGCGGCGGCACCACGCTCAAGATCGCCATGTCGACCAAGAGCGAGAACCTGCCCGAGCTGACCGCGCTGGCACTGGATATCGTGCGCAACGCCAACTTCCCGAAGGAACAACTCGAGGAATACCAGCGCCAGCTTGAAACCTCGATCCAGAACGCCATGACCGAACCTTCGGCCCTGGCTGGACGCACTCTTGCGCGCCAGGACAATCCGTGGCCCGCTGACGACCTGCGTTATGTGCCCACGTTTGAGGAATCGCTTGCCAGCGTGCGCGGCCTGAACCGCGACGCCCTGGCCAAATTCCACGCCAAGTTCTACGGCGCGGGCAAGATCGAGTACTCGGCGGTCGGCGACTTTGAGCCGGAAGCCGTGGAAAAGGCGATCAAGGCTGGTCTGGCGGGCTGGAAGAAAGCGCCCGCGTACACCCGCGTTCCCAACCCGTACCGCGACATCCCGGCCAAGCAGTTCGACATCGCCACGCCCGACAAGGCCAACGCCTTCTACATTTCGCGCATGCCGCTGAAGCTACAGGACTCGGACGCCGACTATGCGGCGCTGTACCTGGCCAACTACCTGTTCGGCGCGTCCGAAACCTCGCGCCTGTGGAATCGCGTGCGCGAAACCGAAGGCCTGTCGTATAACGTCCGCAGTTCGTTGTCGGTGTCCTCCTTCGAGCCCAGCGCCAGCTGGACCATGTATGCCATCTATGCGCCGCAGAACCGTGAACGCCTGGAAAAGGCCATCAACGAGGAACTGGCCCGCGTCTTGAAGGACGGTTTCTCGGAAAAGGAAATCTCTGACGGCATCAACGCGCTGCTGAACTACCGCAACCTGGCCCGCGCGCAAGACGACATCCTGGCCAGCACGTGGCTGGACTATCTGCAACGCGGCCGCACGTTTGAATGGTCGGCCGAGATGGACAAGAAGATCTCGGCATTGACGCCCGACGCGGTTAACACCGCCCTGCGCAAATACCTGCGCCCGGACGGCTTCAGCACCGCGGTCGCTGGCGACTTCAAGAAGAAAGCCACGCCCTGACCCTCGCATCCGCACCCATCCAGCCCCTGCCTTGGCAGGGGCTTTTTTTTGCATGATGAAACACAGATTTCCTCCCCGCCATCCTGCCAATTGCGCAATACCATGCCACTAGTGGGGAAATTTTCCAATAACAGATCCATTACTCGGTTATTTGGAAAGATGTTTTCAGGGAATACGGGTTTATCCCAAGCGGGATAACGCGCAGAATTCAGTCATCGGGAACAAACAACGAACCACGACGGAGGGCCGCCGGATTCGGTCCCCACTAGAAATGACTGGAGATCCATCATGAAAACCCTAACCACCACCCTGCTGTTGTCCCTAGCCCTGGTTGGCGTTGGCGCCCAAGCCGCCGGCGCTGAACAAGCCAAGACCAGCGCCCAGGTCGCCACCGAATTGCAGCAAGCCAAGGCCAGCGGCCAATACACGTTCGGCGAACTGGACTACCCGCCCGCCTTGCCCCAAGCCGCCAGCCTGAGCTCGCAAGAAGTGCAGGCGCAGCTGCAACAAGCCAAGATCAGCGGCCAGTACACGTTCGGTGAACTGCAATACCCGCCCGTCATCGCAGCCCCCGCTGCCGAGAAGACCCGCGCCGAAGTCCAGCAAGAACTGGCCCAAGCCAAGGCCAGCGGCCAATACACGTTCGGCGAACTTGAATACCCGCCGATCACCCGGTGAGCTGCTTGCTGTAGCCCGGCCGGCCTCAGGCGGCATCATGGCTTGGGGTCGGTTTTTTCCGGTACAGCGGCAACCGTAGTAGCAGTGCCTGGCAGTTGAAGTTGTAGTGGCATCCGCAGTACTTGCAGTAGAAGCACTTGTTGTAGAAGCACTTGTTGTAGAAGCACTTGTTGTAGAAGCACTTGTTGTAGAAGCACCTGCTGTAGAAGCACCTGCTGTAGAAGCACTTGTTGTAGAAGCACCTGCTGTAGAAGCACTTGTTGTAGAAGCACCTGCGGTACGGCCGCGGCGTAACAGCCGCGGCCTTTTTGTTGCCGGCGATTCCTCATGCCTGACCGGCACACTGCTATCGGACGTCGCCCATGACGTCACCAGAGACCAAAAAAAAGCCGCGAATGCATCGCGGCTTTTTTTTCTCTTCAAGCGTTATCAGCTGAAGAATTCCTTCACCCGATCCGTCCAGGACTTGCTTTGCGGCGAGTGGCGATCGCCCCCGTCGTTCAGCGAGGTCTCGAACTGACGCAGGATGCTCTTCTGGTCTTCGCTCAGCCGCACCGGCGTTTCCACGACGACGTGGCAATACAGATCGCCCGGATAGCTGCCCCGCACCCCACGAATGCCCTTGCCGCGCAGACGGAACGTCTTGCCGGACTGGGTGCCTTCCGGGATCGATATCTCGGCCTTGCCACCCAGCGTGGGCACTTGAAGCTCGCCGCCCAACGCCGCCGTGGTGAACGGGATGGTCAGTTCGCAATGCAGGTCGTCGCCATCGCGCTGGAAGATCTTGTGCTGCTTGATGTGGATTTCCACATACAAGTCGCCCGGAGGACCGCCGTTGATGCCCGGTTCGCCATTGCCGCTGGAGCGGATGCGCATGCCGTCGTCGATGCCAGCCGGAATCTTGACCTGAAGGGTCTTGTTGCGGCGGATACGGCCCACGCCATCGCAGGCCGGGCACGGATCGGTGATCTCTTTGCCGTTGCCATGGCAGGTCGGGCACGTCTGCTGCACGCTGAAGAAACCTTGCTGCATGCGCACGGCACCCGAGCCGCCGCAGGTGCGGCAGGTCTTGGGCGACGTGCCAGCCTTGGCGCCCGAGCCGTGGCAGGTGTCGCAATGTTCCCAGCTTGGCACGCGGATTTCGGTATCGAAACCGGCCGCAGCCTGTTCCAACGTGATTTCCAGCGCGTACTTCAGGTCGGCGCCGCGGTACACCTGCGGGCCGCCGCCGCGACGGCCACCACCGCCGCCGCCACCGAAGATTTCGCCGAAGATATCGCCGAAGGCGTCGGCGAAGCCGCCGCCCATGCCCGCCCCGCCCATGCCGGCGGAATTGGGATCCACGCCCGCATGACCGTAGCGGTCATAAGCGGCGCGCTTCTGTTCATCACCCAGGACCTCGTAGGCTTCCTTGGCTTCCTTGAACTTCTCTTCGGCTTCTTTGCTGTCCGGATTGCGATCCGGGTGGTACTTCATGGCCAGCTTTCGATAGGCCTTCTTGAGTTCGTCGTCCGCGGCGTTTTTTGCTACGCCCAGGACTTCGTAATAGTCGCGTTTTGCCATGATCCGTGGGCTCAAAAACGAGCCATCTTTTCAGTGCTACAGAATGAGTTCGCCCGGTAGGCGGATTTCTCCGGCTACCGGGCGGCAGAGGCTGGTCAGCGCCCGGCCATTATTGGTCGCGCTTGACTTCCTTGAAGTCGGCGTCGACGACATTGTCGTCCACCGGCTTCGCGTTATCGGCCGCTTGTTGCTGGCCGGCGGCTTGCTGCGCCTGCATGTCGGCGTACATCTTTTCGCCCAGCTTCTGCGATGCGGTCGACAGGGTTTCCACCTTGGCGTCGATCGCGGCCTTGTCGCCTTCCTTCAAGGTCTCTTCCAAGTCCTTGATGGCGGCCTCGATGCTTTCCTTTTCGGCAGCTTCGAGCTTGTCGCCGTATTCCGTCAGCGACTTGCGGGTGGCATGCACCAGCGCGTCAGCCTGGTTGCGCGCCAGGGCCAGCTCGGCCATGCGGTGATCTTCCTCGGCGTTGGCCTCGGCATCCTTGACCATGCGCTGGATCTCGTCTTCCGACAGACCCGAATTGGCCTTGATGGTGATCTTGTTTTCCTTGCCGGTACCCTTGTCCTTGGCGGACACGTGCAGAATGCCGTTGGCGTCGATGTCGAACGTGACTTCGATTTGCGGCATGCCACGCGGCGACGGCGGGATCCCTTCAAGGTTGAACTCGCCCAAGGCCTTGTTGCCCGCGGCAATTTCGCGCTCGCCCTGGAACACCTTGATCGTCACGGCCGGCTGATTGTCGTCAGCGGTCGAGAAGGTCTGCGAGAACCGGGTCGGGATCGTCGTGTTCTTCTGGATCATCTTCGTCATCACGCCGCCCAGGGTTTCGATACCCAGCGACAGAGGCGTCACGTCCAGCAGCAGCACGTCCTTGCGGTCACCCGACAGCACGGAACCTTGGATGGCGGCGCCAGCGGCGACGGCCTCATCCGGGTTCACGTCCTTGCGCGGATCCTGGCCGAAGAATTCCTTCACCTTTTCCTGGACCTTGGGCATGCGGGTCATGCCGCCGACCAGGATCACGTCGTCGATGTCGGAAACCTTCACACCGGCGTCCTTGATGGCGACGCGGCAAGGCTCGATCGTGCGTTCGATCAGTTCCTCAACCAGCGCTTCCAGCTTGGCGCGCGTGATCTTCAGGTTCAAGTGCTTCGGACCCGAGGCATCCGCCGTGATGTACGGCAGGTTGATTTCGGTTTGCTGCGTGGACGACAGTTCGATCTTGGCCTTTTCAGCCGCTTCCTTCAGGCGTTGCAGCGCCAGCACGTCCTTGGACAGATCAACGCCTTGTTCCTTCTTGAACTCGGAGATGATGTAGTCAATGATGCGCTGGTCGAAGTCTTCGCCGCCCAGGAAGGTGTCGCCGTTGGTCGACAGCACTTCAAACTGCTTTTCGCCATCCACATCGGCGATTTCGATGATGGACACGTCGAACGTGCCGCCACCCAAGTCATACACGGCGATCTTGCGGTCGCCCTTTTCGGTCTTGTCCAGGCCGAACGCCAACGCGGCTGCGGTGGGTTCGTTGATGATGCGCTTGACTTCCAGACCGGCGATGCGGCCGGCGTCCTTGGTGGCCTGGCGCTGGCTGTCGTTGAAGTAGGCGGGCACGGTGATGACGGCCTCGGTCACTTCTTCGCCCAGATAGTCCTCGGCGGTCTTCTTCATCTTGCGCAGCACGTCGGCCGACACTTGGGGAGGCGCCATCTTCTTGCCGCGCACTTCCACCCAGGCGTCACCGTTGTCGGCGCGGGCGATGGTATAGGGCATCAGGTTGATGTCCTTCTGCACCGCTTTTTCTTCAAACTTGCGGCCGATCAGGCGCTTCACCGCATACAGGGTGTTGCGCGGATTGGTCACGGCCTGACGCTTGGCGGGTGCGCCAACCAGGGTCTCGCCGTCGTCCATGTAGGCGACGATCGAGGGGGTAGTGCGAGCACCTTCCGCGTTTTCAATGATTTTGACCTGCCCGCCGTCCATGACAGCTACGCAGCTGTTGGTCGTGCCCAGGTCGATGCCAATAATCTTGCTCATGGTGGTTACCTTGAATTAAATCTATGAAAATAGAGGGAAACTTCTTGTCCCCACATAACTGGGGCTACTCGCAGGGTTTTTCAAGACGCCTTGCTGGAATTTTCCGTGCCAGCGTCCTGCAACCGCTGGATTGCCGCCGTGAACTGGGGCAATCCGGGCCAACCCGTGATGCGGCCCAGCCGCTTTCCGGCCCGATACAGCACAAAAGTGGGGACACCATGTAGGGAAAATCGGCGGCCAAGGGGCTCGTCGGCATAGACATCGGCCTCGAACCAGGTCAAACCCAGTCCTACCAACGTCTCTTGATGCAGCAACGCCGCCTGCTTGAAAAGATTGCAGTTATAGCAATCCTGCCCCCAGAGGAATACACAACGCAGATCCGACCCCGGCGCCTGGACCACGGCAGCATCAAATCCCGCGGTGTCGACATGACGCATGCCGAACACCTGGAAGACCTGAGCCGGATCGAAGCGGGGATCGGTCATGGTGCGCAGAGCCGCTATCAGCCTTGGCCGGCCGACACGACCACCAACGCCGGACGCAGGGTCCGATCGGCGATGGCGTAGCCCTTCTGCAACAACTGCAACACCGTATTCGCGGGCTGCTCGTTGGGAATCGACGAAATGGCTTGATGCAGATGCGGGTCGAACTTGTCACCCTGGGCCGGTGCGATTTCCTTGAGCAGATTGCGCTCGAAGGCCGCAGTCAGTTGCTTGAGGGTGACTTCGACGCCTTCACGCAGCGTTTCAACGGTCTGGTCAGGCTGGGCCAACGCGGCTTCCAGGCTGTCCTTGACCGGAACCAGGCTTTCGGCGAACGACTCGATGCCGAACTTGCGCGCCTTGGACACTTCTTCCTGGGCGCGACGGCGCACGTTTTCAGCTTCGGCCTGCACACGCAGAAGCTGGTCGTGCTGCTCATTGACGGTAGCCTGGGCGGCGTCCAGCTGGGCGCGCAACTCGGTGAGCTCGGCCTGCGCGGCGTCCTGGGCGGCGGGTGCCGCACCGGCGTTCTGGCCGGCTTCGGGCGTCTGGTCTACAGGCTCGTGGGGTGCCGTCATGGGGAATCCTCCAAAAAGAATGGCTTTCGCAGACATGAATGGGGGCCAATACCCCTATTTCAAGCCCGGGAAAGCGAAATATTCCCTGGTGGCCCCGCCCGGGGCCCCCGGGCGGACCTGCCCCTTACTTCTTGTGGGGCTGTGCTGGCGCCACGGGATCACTGGCCGGAAAGCTCTCTTTCAGGGCACGATCGACGCGCGCGTCGTCTTCGTCCGGCTCGGATCGGATCGCGATGGGGTCGCTGGCCGGGAAAGTCTCCGCCAACGCTTCGTCCAGATCGTGCTCGACCTGATCCTCGTCAATCGGGGTGGAAACCGTCCCCTTTTTTACCGCTTTGCCGCTCTTGGGATCATGGTGCATGCGCCTTCTCCTTCAAGTCCGTGTTGACCTGGGGTGTCAGCGGCCAGCCCTGCAAGTTTCGTTCCACCAGGCCGGCCAACCCGGCGATCCAGTCCGGATCGTCGTTCAGGGCCGGGATGTAGCGGAACTGCTTGCCGCCAGCCCCGATGAACGCATCGCGGCCCTCCAGGCTGATCTCTTCCAGGGTTTCCAGACAGTCTGCCACAAATCCCGGACACACCACATCCACCTCGGTCACGCCCGAAGCCGCCAGCGCCTTCAGCGTGAGCTCGGTGTAGGGTTCCAGCCAGCGGGCGGTGCCGAAACGGCTTTGAAAGGTCACTTCGATCTGCTCGCGAGGCAGGGACAGGCGCTGGGACAACAGCCGCGCCGACTCCATGCAGTCGCGGTAATAAGGATCACCCAGTTCGATTGAATAGCGTGGCAAGCCATGAAAGCTCATCACCAGCTTCTGCGGCTTGCCATGTTCACGCCAATAGGATTCGATACGCGCCGCCAGCGGATCCAGCCAAGCCGGATCTTCATGGAAGCGCTTGGTGAAGCGCAGTTCGGGCTGGTCGCGCAAGCGCGCCGCGTGCCGGGTCACGGCATCGACAACGGTGGCGGTGGTGCTGGCGGCGTACTGCGGATACAGCGGCACGGTCAGGATGCGCTCGCAACCCGCGGCGCGCAGGCGCGTGATCGCATCGGGAATCGATGGGTTGCCGTAGCGCATGCCCAATTCCACCACCGCATCAATACCCGCCTTGTGCAGGGCCGCGCGCACGCCGTCGGCCTGACGCGCGCTGTAGACCATCAGCGGTGAACCGTCCTTCATCCAGACGCCGGCATAGCGCGGCGCCAGCTTCTTGGGGCGCATCGTCAGCACCAGCCCGTGCAGAATGGGTTTCCACAGGTAGCGGGGGATCTCGATCACGCGGGGGTCGGACAGGAATTCGCCCAGGTATGCGCGGATGTCCTTCTTGCTTGGTGTATCGGGCGTACCCAGATTCACCAGCAACACGCCGACCTTGCCCGGCCCACGGGCCGGTGGGTCTTCGTTGAAGGGGTCGTCCTGCTCGGTTTCCGGCAAGTAGCGTTCAGGCCATAAATACTTGAACAGGCGAAGAAACACAAAAACTCCCCTTCCTCCGCAAGGAGGATGTAGCTTTGAATGGAACTACTGGTTGTGGCTGAGGGCGTTGGACAGCAAGCGCGCCGTGATGTCCACGATGGGAATGACGCGCTCGTAAGCCATGCGGGTGGGACCAATCACGCCCAGCGTGCCCACCACCTTGCCATCCACGCCGTAAGGCGCGGTAATGACCGAGACCTCTTCCATCGGCACCAGCTGTGAGTCGCCGCCGATGTAGATCTGCACCCCCTGCGCGCGGCTGGATACGTCCAGCAATTGCAGCAGGTCGGTCTTTTTCTCGAACAACGAGAACATCTTGCGCAGCCGATCCATGTCGGACGCGATATCCGTCACATCCAACAGCTTGCGCTCGCCGGAAATGACCATGGCGTCGCCGTCCTCGGCCGCTTCCGCGCTGGCCTCCACCGCCGCCTGCATCAGCCGCGAAATGTCTTCACGCAGCTGGGCGAGTTCGGTGGACAGGGTCTGGCGGACGGCGTTGAAGGACTTGCCCGCGAAATGCATGTTGAAGAAATTGCCGGCTTCCAGCAATTCGGCTTCAACGTAGTCGCGCTGCACAAAAAGGATGCGGTTCTGGACGTCGCCGTCGGGCGTGACGATGATCAGCAGCACCCGTTTATCGGATAGCCGGATGAATTCGATCTGGCGGAATATTTGGGCGCGCTTGGGCGTCAGCACCACGCCGGCGAACTGCGTCAGGTTCGACAGCAGCGCGGCCGCGGCGTTGACGGCGCGGGAAGGCTCGGCCGCCGACAGCATTTCGCCCATGTTGTGAGGTTGCAGCTGATAGGACTGCACAGCCAGCAGGGAATCGACGAACATGCGATAGCCCCGCGGCGTGGGCACACGGCCGGCGGAGGTATGCGGGCTATGAATCAACCCCAGCTCTTCCAGGTCCGCCATGACATTGCGGATCGTGGCCGGGGACAAGTCGAAGACTTTCGATAGCGTCCGCGAGCCGACGGGCTGCCCGTCGGCGATGTAGCGTTCTATCAACGCCTTCAGTAGTGCGCGTGCGCGGTCATCCATAACAGGCATTTTAGGGAATCTTTTCCAATTAAGGCGATTTTTGTCCTGCAAGCGAATATGCGGCCCCATATAATCGGCTAACCAGCCCATTCCGGGCGGGTTTCGGCCTCATGGCCACGCTCATTTCGATACGCTCGCACCCATGCACTTTCCTACCGTCGCCCTGATCGGCAGATACCAGGACACCGGGCTGGACACCCCGTTGAGAGCACTTGCGCACGCGCTGACGCAAGCGGGTCGGCACGTGCTCATCGATGCGGATACCGCGCGCAATACCGGCCTGACCGAATACCCCGTCGCCACCCTTGAAGAGATCGGCCAGAACGCATCGTTGGCCGTCGTGATGGGCGGCGATGGCACCGTGCTGGGTGCTGGCCGCCACCTGGCGCCGTATGGCGTGCCGCTGGTCGGCATCAACCACGGGCGGCTTGGCTTCATCACCGACATTCCGCTGCAAGACGCGCACGGCGCCTTGACGCGCGTGCTGGAAGGCAGCTTCCAGATCGAAGAGCGCATGCTGCTTGAAGGCAGCGTGTGGCGCGGCGACCAGAAAATGTATTCCGCGTCGGCCCTGAACGACGTCGTGTTGAACCGCGCCGGACGCGGCGGCATGATCGAAGTGCGCGTGGAACTGGATGGCGCCTTCATGTACACCCAGCGCGCCGATGGCCTGATCATCGCCACGCCCACCGGCTCCACCGCGTATGCCCTGTCGGCCAACGGCCCCATCTTGCACCCTGGCATGAACGCCATGGTGTTAGTGCCCGTTGCCCCGCAAACGCTGTCGAACCGTCCCATCGTGATCCCCGACTCGGGTGTGCTGAACATGACCTTGACGGCCATGGGCCGCGTGGAAGTCGGCGCCAGCGTGCATTTCGACATGCAGACCTGGTCGGACCTGCAACCCGGCGACCGCATCGTCGTGCAGCGCGCCCCCTATACCATCCGCTTCGTGCATCCCGAGGGCTACAGCTTCTTTTCCACCCTGCGCCGCAAGCTGCACTGGAATCTGATGCCCCAGGCCACCGACAACGTAGAGTAGTAAGCGCCCCGACATGCTGCGCACCCTGCATATCCGCGACTTCGTCATCGTCGAACAAACCGAGATCCATTTCGGCTCCGGCTTCACCGTCTTCTCCGGCGAGACCGGTGCCGGCAAATCCATTCTGGTGGATGCGCTGGCACTGACCCTGGGCGAACGCGGCGACGCCAGCATGCTGCGCGAAGGCGCGACGCGCGCTGACATCACCGCCGTATTCGACACGCCCAAATCGCTGCACGCCTGGCTGGCCGAACGCGAGATCGACGCCGACGACGACCTCTCGTTGCGCCGCGTGATCGATGCGCAAGGCCGTAGCCGCGCCTATATCAACGGCACACCGGCCACGGTCGCGCAACTGCGCGAATTGGGAGACAGCCTGGTCGACATCCATGGCCAACATGCCCATCAAAGCCTGATGCGCCCCGATGCCCAGCGCGACCTGCTTGATGCCCACGGCGGCCATGGCGATCTTCGCCAGGCCGTGGGCCAGGCCTGGAAGCAATGGCGCGCACTGACGCGCCAGCTGGAAGCCGCCGAGAAAGACGCCGCCAGCCTTGCCATTGAGCGCGACCGCCTGCAATGGCAGGTCCAGGAACTGGACCAACTGTCATTGGGTCCGGATGAATGGGACTCGTTGCAAGGCGAGCACACGCGCCTGTCGCATTCCCAATCGCTGCTGGACGGCGCCTCGCAGATCCTGGAGGCGCTGGACGGCGAAGACGATTCCGCGCATCACCGCGTCACGTCGGCCAACCACCGGATCCAGCAGTTGCTGCGGCATGATCCCGGCCTGCAAGGCGTGTACGACGAACTGGAATCCGCCCGCATCGCCATCAGCGAAGCCGTGTCGGACCTGAACAATTACGTCAGCCGCGTCGATCTCGATCCGAAGCGGCTGGCCGACGTCGAAGCGCGCCTGGGCCTGGTGTTCGAGACCGCCCGCAAATTCCGCGTTGAACCCAACGCGCTATGTGAACTGCGCGACTCGCTGCACGCCGAACTCACGGCCTTGCAGGCCGCTGGCGACATCGACGCGCTGCGCGTCCAGTCCGCCGCCGCCCAGATGCAATACGATGCGGCGGCCGCCAAGCTCACCACCGCCCGCCGCAAAGTCGCGAAAGACCTGGGCAAGCAAGTCACGCTGGCCATGCAGACACTGGCGATGCAGGGCGGCAAGTTCGAACCCACGCTGGCCGCCTCCGCGCCGTCCGCGCACGGCAACGAACAGGTTGAATTCCTGGTGGCCGGCCACGCCGGCACCACACCGCGCCCCTTGGCCAAAGTGGCCTCGGGCGGCGAACTGTCGCGCATCTCGCTTGCGCTGTCCGTCATTGCCAGCCGCGCGGCCCGCGTGCCGACGCTGATCTTCGACGAAGTGGACAGCGGTGTTGGCGGTGCCGTGGCCGAAGCCGTGGGCAAGCTGCTCCGCGAATTGGGCGAACGCCATCAAGTCCTGTGCGTCACCCACCTGCCGCAGGTCGCCGCGTGCGCCAACAACCAGTTCCTGGTCAGCAAGGCAGAGACGCGCGGCACCACGCGCTCCAGTATCGAAGAACTGGACGCCCCCGCCCGCGTGGAAGAAATCGCGCGCATGCTGGGCGGCATCAAACTGACCGCCACCACCCGTGAACACGCTCGCGAAATGCTGGAAGGCTTCGGCCAGCCCGCCCACTAGACGCCACGCTGCGTAGCCGCCCTCTTTTTGGCGGCAACAAAAAAAGCCCCTTCTGATAGAAGGGGCTTTTTCTCTTACAGTCCCGCGGCGAGCGCGGCCGGGGGCCGTAGGACAGACGCGAGCGGCTTAGCGGCCTTTCAGGCAGCTACCGCAGATGCCGTAAAGCACCATCGCATGGCTTTCCAGCGCGAAGCCGTTGTCCTTGGCGATCTTTTGCTGGCGCTTTTCGATGTCCGGGTCCGAAAACTCGACCACTTTGCCGCAATTCGTGCAAATCAGGTGATCGTGGTGATCGCCGTCGTTAAGCTCGAACACGGCCTTGCCGCTGTCGAACTGGCTACGGGCAAGAATGCCAGCCTGTTCAAACTGCGTCAGCACGCGGTAGACGGTTGCCAGGCCGATTTCGACGTTTTCGCCGATCAGGGCGCGGTAGACGTCTTCAGCGCTCAGGTGGCGTTGGTCCGATTTACGGAAAATATCAAGAATTTTCAGGCGCGGGAAAGTCGCCTTCAAACCCATGTTCTTCAGTTCGCTTTGGTCGCTCATGGTGTAATCGCTCTCCGTCCGCGTTGGCATGGGCAAGGATATGGGGCGTGCCGCGAGCCGGCTCCCCTGAATTCATGCCGCCCCGCGGAACTATCCGTATGAAACCTTTATGATAACGGTTTTGTCTGCTTCCAAATAATAGGGGCGCGTAGTGTCCATGATTGCACGAATTCCCTCCCGCTCGCTGAAGACCGGATTGGCCGTTGCCGCCCTGGCCATCGCCCTTGCCGGCTGCTCGGGGGACAAGTGGGGCTTCCCCTACAAAGCTGGCGTCCAACAAGGTAACTGGATCACCCAGGAGCAGGTTGCCCTGCTTCAACCCGGCATGACCCGCGAGCAAGTTCGCTTCGCGCTTGGCAGCCCCACGCTGACCAGCGTGCTGCACGCCAATCGCTGGGACTACCCCTACTACTACAAGCCCGGCTACGGCGAGGCCCGCGAGCGCAAATTCACGGTCTGGTTTGAAAACGACCGGCTGACCCGCTGGGAAGGCGACAAGCAGCCCGACTTGCAACCCTATCAGTTGAATACGCCCAGCCCCACCGCCGACGAAAAGGCCGATAAGCGCCTGGACCAGGACGAAGCTCGGTTGAAGGAAGAAGCGGACCTGCAAAAGCGTGACTCGGCGGCCCCGGTCAGCCCGATGAACCAATACCCGGGCCAGCCCGGCATCACGCCTGAGCCGCTCCGGTAACCTCCAAGGATTCTCTACATGCGTATTGCAATTGCCGGCGCCAGCGGCCGTATGGGTCAGATGCTGATCGACGCCGTCCTCAAGTCCACCGGACTGCAACTGACGGTTGCGCTGGACCGCAAGGGCGCGTCCGCCCTGGGCCAGGATGCCGGTGCTCCGCTGGGCCAACAGACGGGCGTGCTGATCACCGATGATCTCGACGCCCTGGCCAATGCTGACTGCCTGATCGACTTCACCCGCCCCGAAGGCACGCTTGAACACCTGCAAGCCTGCGTCAAGCACGGCACGCGCGCCGTGATCGGCACCACGGGTTTCGACGACAACGGCCGCGCCGCGATCGAGGTCGCCGCGCAGAAAATCGCCATCGTGTTCGCGCCCAACATGAGCGTCGGCGTCAACGCCACGCTCAAGCTGCTGGACATGGCCGCGCGCATCCTGAATTCCGGCTACGACGTCGAAGTCTTTGAAGCGCACCACCGCAACAAGGTCGACGCGCCCTCGGGCACCGCCTTGAAGATGGGCGAGACCATCGCATCGGCCTGGGACGTGGCATTGCCTGACGTGGCCACCTGGAGCCGCCATGGCGACACCGGCGTGCGCAAACCCGGCACCATCGGGTTCTCCGTGTTGCGCGGCGGCGATATCGTAGGGGACCACACGGTGTCCTTCTGCGGCGTCGGCGAACGCATCGAGATCACCCATCGCTCGGCCAGCCGCGCCACCTACGCAGAAGGCGCATTGCGCGCCGCGCGCTTCCTGGAAGACAAGCACAACGGTCTGTACGACATGCAATCCGTGCTGGGCCTCTAAGGCTCACGGACATGAAAAAGGATCCCGCGGGATCCTTTTTTTTCGCCTGGACACGACGATGCAATACTGGCGACCGCCGCTCAGACCACGACGGGCTCCGCCTCCAGCTTGACGCCATAGCGCTCGGCCACGGACTGTTGGATCGCGTGTGCCAGCCCCATGATGTCGGCCGCCGTGGCCCCGCCACGATTCACCAGCACCAAGGCCTGCCGGTCATGCACGCCGGCTGCGCCCAGCGCCCGCCCCTTCCAGCCACATTGATCGATCAGCCAGCCCGCAGCCAGTTTGTAGCGGCCATCCGGCTGGGCATAAGACACCAGCCCCGGAAACTGCGCCACCAGACTATCGCGCACAGAGGCCGTCACGATGGGATTCTTGAAGAAGCTGCCCGCATTGCCGGTGACGGCGGGATCAGGCAACTTGGCGCGGCGGATCTCGCAAACGGCATCGAAAATATCACGCGCAACAGGCGTCCCTTGCGCCAGCCGGGCGTGGCGCTGCAAGTCGGGATAGCCCAACACCGGACGCCAAGGCCGAGGCAACGCAAAACGCACGCTGACAATGACCCAGCGACCTGCCGCATCATGCTTGAACGCGCTGTCCCGGTAGGCAAAGCGGCAATCCGCCGCCCGCATCTCAACCAGCTGTCCCGCCAGCACATCCCACGCGGTCAAGCTGTGAAAGCGCTCTTCAAATTCCACGCCGTAGGCACCAATGTTCTGCACCGGTGCTGCCCCTACCGTGCCGGGGATCAGCGCCAGATTCTCCAGACCGTCCCAGCCGTTGTTCACGCAGGTCTCGACAAAGCCATGCCAGTTCTCGCCACCGGCTGCCTCGACCAGCCACGCACCGGGCTGCGCCTCCAGCAAGCGCACGCCCTTGAACGCCACCTGAGCCACCAGCCCTGGAACACGCTCGGGCAGCACCATGTTGCTGCCGCCCCCCAAAACCAGCAGGGACTGGCGCTGCCGCGCCAGGGCCGACAACGCAGGCAACTGCGCGGCAGAGTCCAGGCTGACGAAGGCCTCGGCCCGGGACGCCAGCCCCAGCGTATTCAGCCGGGTCAGGTCCTGGGAAACGGGGGTCAATGCAACAGGCGCGGTGTGGGCGGCGTCAGAATTTGACATGGGTGCTACTGGCTATGCTATAGTTTCTGTCTTCGCTCATATTACTTGATTGAGTGTTTGGACCTGATGTTCAGGGCTGGGTTTAACCCACTGCCTGCTTCAGCCGCCCTGCAAAGGGATGCCGGTGAAAAGCAAAAAATATCAGTTTCATGACAAACTCGAAAAAATCATGTAAGATGCGCGCCTTCTGATCGATAACCAAGTTGATCAGAGTGAATAAGAAACAGGTTCTACGCAGTATCGGAACCCATGCGGGAGTAGCTCAGTTGGTAGAGCGCAACCTTGCCAAGGTTGAGGTCGCGAGTTCGAGACTCGTCTCCCGCTCCAAATTCAGATTTGCAGCGTTTCTCTGAAAATTCTGCGAGTCATTAAAAAGGGCCTACGGGCCCTTTTTTAATTTCTGCCCGTCTGCAAGCATGCGGTACGCATGCGGTACATTCCCGGACATGCCGCAACACCCCCGCGCCTTCCCCCCATTGCTTGCCGTCCTATCTGGACTGTCTCTAGGCGCAGGCGTGATCGCGAGCATCGCCGGACTGGCAAGCAACTCCACGGGCGGCATGTTCCCGAACCTGGCCTTGGCGCTGGGGTTGATGGGCTTGGGCCTGGGCAACGTCATCTCATTCCTGTGCAATCTGCTGGCGTGGCGAATGGGCGCACGCAGGCGGTGGTTGAAAATCCTGCTGATCGCACAGACCGCCCCCGCCATAGCCTTTGCCGCCGTTGCGTGCAAAGCCCTCTGGGACAACTGGCAGGCCCGCCACGCCGGCCAACAACGCCATGCCGTCAGGAGCGCCATCCACAATGACGATGTTCCCGCCCTGATCACCGCCCTGCAAGCCTGCAACCAGTCTTGCCTGCAAGGACAGACAAATCAAGGTTTGCTGATGACCGCGACGATGGCGCGCGCCCACCACGTGGCCGGCCACCTGATTGCACAGGGCGCAACCGTCAGCGCGGGATTGACCGCGCCATCCAGAGACGTGCATACCTGCGAAGGCTTATATCTGCCGTCGCTTTCGACCCTGAGCCTGGCTATCGCGCAGCGCGACGATGCGCTCGTAGATCAGCTGCTGCCGGTCAGCGACACCGCCGCGCGGCGCGAGGCCATGTGGACCGCGGCGACGCTTGATCGACTGGACACCGTGCAAGCCCTGGCAGCCCATGGCGTGCCGCTAACACTGCGCGGCAAGATCCTCGACCAGAACGACACGCTGCTCGTCGCGGCCGCCAGCGGCGCGGCGACGACCGTGGCCCAATGGCTCATCGACACCCAAGGCATGCCTGTGAATGCCATCACGCATGGTCCTGACGCCTATCCCGGCACCGCGCCCCTCGCCGCGCTGTTCTCCTTCATGCGCGATACGCAGTCCCCGCGCGCAACCGCGTTCCTGCAACTGCTGCGCGCGCATGGCGCGGATTTGAACGCGCGCCTGAGCAGCGGCGACACCGTGCTGGAAGAAGCCGTACGCCTTGGCAGGAAGCCCCTCGTAGCCATGCTGACCCAAGCAGGCGCCGATCCGGAGCGCCTGCCTCCGGCATCCCGTGCACGCCTGGCCGAGCTATTGGCCGGCCCGGACGAACCCCGCCTCCCCGATCGCACGCAAGGGTGCATACGCCCCTGAATTGCCGGATATCAATCCATCGGCAGACGCCGGCGCATACTCGCGCGGCAGCGCTTGCGTTGCTTGGCATAATCGATGGTCTTCCTGGTCTTGCCCAGGTCACCAGAACCATCGCTGCACCCGCATAGAAACGGGGCATTGAGCGGGCGGCACGCACCGGCAGCCAATCCACCAAGGAGGCGATCCCCCATGACGGGAATCAGCCGTGCGGTGTTGTTGCACCGCTTGAAAACCGCCAGCTATGCGATCGGGTCCGTCGTGCTGGTCAGCTGGGTCACCGATGCGCTGAACGAGGGGCTGATGTTCAAGCCGCTGTTGCGCTACCTCTACCCGGCCACGGTTGAAAACTATCTGCACCCGTTCACTGACCACCCCAGCCTGATGATCTGGCTGCTGCCCCTGCTATTGGCATTGCTGCTGATGTTCGCGTCATCGATGATGGCCGTGCATCACTTCAAGCGACGACATCTATACCGGATCAGCCGCCCCACCATCGCCCCACCTCCGGAGCATCTGATCACACTGGCGACAGGCGATCAGGCATTGGGCAATCTCCTGTCCGATGCCAGCCAGACCAAGCCCCATACTTTGCATGCGCTATACCGGCAGCCCGACGAACTGACTCCGCTTGAAGCGCCTTGCGCCGCAGCCCGCGTCCCGCTTCACCCATGGGCGCTGCCAGACACGCGAGACATCCGCCAGCAATTCCTGCGCCTTGGCCAGATCCTGGCGCAGATACGCCGCAAGGCCGGCCCCCAAGCGAGCATTGCGTTCGACTTGAGTAGCTTGCCGCCCGTCCTGGCCAGCGCGGCAACGCTAGCCTGCCTGGAGAATGACGTGACGTTGTGCTATCTGGATTCGCAGCAACGGCTGTGCACGCATCGGGTCGTTTGTGAAATGAGCGACTGATCCCGCTGAACTCGCGCCTGTCCTTTTGCCTTAGCCATGCAAAATTTTTTAATTTGGGTATACTTCCGCCTCTCTTGCAAAGAACGACTTTCGGATTGCGCAAATCCAGATGGTTTTCAAGGCAGGAAAAATGCGGGAGTAGCTCAGTTGGTAGAGCGCAACCTTGCCAAGGTTGAGGTCGCGAGTTCGAGACTCGTCTCCCGCTCCA
>NZ_CADIJX010000006.1 GCF_902859625.1 Achromobacter pestifer
GACGTCTGTGAAAGTAGGTCATCGTCAGGCTTTTATTCCGCAAAACCCCACAGGTGATCCTGTGGGGTTTTGTCTTTGGGGCTTCGGATAGTGAAGTGCCCATCCAAGTGCTGAATTGAAGAACTCAGATGAAGTGCTTCATCTCAGATGAAGTGCTTTATTGACTACTCGTATTGAATTCCATGAAGAAAACCCCTCGCGGCTGACGCCGCGAGGGGTTTTTGTTTGGGTGCGGAGATTTCGGTTGCGTTTAACAATCGGCCGGGTTGATCAACGAGGTCAGGACATGGTCTGTCCACGCGCCATTGATCAGTAAATAGGATCGGGCCTCACCTTCACGCTGGAAGCCCAGGCGGGCCAGCAAGTGGGCGCTGCGCGTATTGTCCGACTGGTAATTGGCCATGATCCGGTGCAGCTTCATGTCTTGGAAGACGTGGGCAATCGCGGCGGTCAATGCTTCGTGCATCAGGCCTTGTCCTTGCTGCCATTCGGCGATGGAATAGCCCAAATGACATGCCTGAAACACCCCTCGGATGACGTTGGTGAAGTTGCAGATGCCGGCCAGTTGCCCGTCTCCACGGCTGAATAACAGTAGATGCAGGGCTTCGCCCGTTGCATTTCGCTCTTCCATGCCATGAAGGCGTTCGATGACTGCTTGGCGCTCGAAGAACGCTGCATTTCGCAGGGGTTCCCAGGGTTGCAGGTGCGTCTGATTTTCCAGCAGATATGCCTGCACGCTTTCCGCGTGTACGACTTGAGCCGGAATCAGCCGCAACCGATCTGTCGTCAGGCCGGTTGCTGGCAATACATGCGGGTTCTGGTTCATGGTGCCGTGGCGATGCGGGATCAATACGGGTTGTGCAGATATTGCTGGCGGTCGATGCCGTGGCGTTGCAGCTTGTCGTAGAACGTCTTGCGGGGAATGCCTAAGGATTCCAGGGTGGCTTTGATGTCGCCTCGGTGCGCCTGAAGCGCATCGCGAATCAGCTGCGCTTCAAAGTGCTCGACTCTTTCCGGCAGGCTTTGAGCTTGCTTCTGTGCTGCGGGGACTTCCACCAAGGGGGCATTCAGCACGCCAAGGACCACGCGCTCGGCAAAATGCGCAAGTTCTCGCACATTGCCGGGCCAATCGTGTGTCATTACATACTGCTTGATGGCGGAGGACATCTCTGGGATGTCGCGGTGAAAGCGGCGGGACGCATGACCGAGATAGTGGGCGAACAGTAGCGGGATATCGTCCCGGCGTTCACGCAAGGGCGGGATGCGGATCGTGACGACATTCAAGCGATAGAACAGGTCTTCGCGGAATGTGGCACGAATGGCCGCACTGCCCAGGTCTTCCTTGGTGGCAGCAACGACACGCAGATCCAGATTGCGGACTTCATTGCTGCCCAATGGGGTGATCTGGCGTGATTCGAGCACGCGCAGCAGTTTGACCTGCACGGCCAGCGGCATGCTTTCGATTTCGTCCAGGAACAAGGTACCGCCGCTGGCATGTTCGATGCGGCCGATGCGCTTTTTCTGAGCTCCCGTGAAGGCACCCGGTTCGTGTCCAAAGAGTTCGCTTTCGATGACGCTTTCGGGCAGGGCACCGCAGTTGATCGCGACCAATGCGCGATGCCGGCGGCGGCTGAGGCGGTGCAGTGCAGTGGCTACCACTTCCTTGCCGGTGCCCGTTTCACCTTCGACCAGCACATCGACATCGGCGTCGGCGATATGACGTAGTGTCTGCTTGATGCGCTGCATGGCCGGCGTGCTGCCGATGAAGGGCACTTCGTCGGCTTCCACCGCAAAGGCGGCTTCCCGCAGACGCCGGTTTTCCAGCACCAGATGACGCTTTTCAGCAGCGTGCGTGACGGCGGTGATAAGCCGGTCAGGCGCATAGGGCTTGGCCAGGAAGTCGTAGGCGCCATCTTGCATGCATTGCACGGCGGTGGCGATATCTCCATGTCCCGTGATGAGGATGACGGGAAGCTCGGGATCGATATCGCGCAGACGATGAAACAGTTGCAGCCCATCGATATCCGGCATGCGGATGTCGGTCACCACGACACCGTTGAAATCACGGTGCAACTGAGGCAGGGCCGAACGAGCGGTGGCGTGGGCATCCACCGTCATGCCATGCAGCTTGAGCGTCTGTAGGTTTGCCCGCCGCAATTCTTCGTCGTCGTCGATGAAGACAACGTGAGGTTGGATGGGCGTGGGAACCCATTCCTCGGCGGATGCGGAGGTGGCAGGAAGCGTTTCTGGAGCGCGTGTCATGGCGTGATGGCCAGAGAGGATTTTCTGGGAACTGCCTTACGCAGCGTCAGGGTAAACATGGCACCGAGTTGCGGGCCGTGCGGCGCGGGAAAACCAGGGTCATTGGGATGTGCTGCGCGCAGTTCGCCGCCGAACTCGGTGACGAGGTCGCGACAGATGACGAGCCCCAGGCCCAGGCCTTCCGGCTTGCTTGTATGAAACGGGGTGAACAGACGCGCCCGGGCTTCAGGCGACAGGCCTGGACCGTTGTCGCTGACATGCACCAGCACCGTTGCGCCCAGGTCTTGAAGTGCAACGACGACTCGGCCATCCAACTGGTCTTCCAGCGCTTCCAGGGAGTTTTGCAGCAGATTCACCAGTACCTGTTCCAACCGGACGCGGTTGGCTCGAACCAGGAAATCCTGACTTTCTGGCGGACGCTGAAGCGTGACCCCCTGACGGCGCGCGCGAGGGCCGACCAGTAGCAGGGCGCCTTCCAGCGCTTCCTTCAGGCTGGTGGGACCCACCGAGGCGCCCGCCTTGCGGGAAAAAGCGCGTAATTCGCCGGTGATATGCCCGATGCGTTCGGTCAGCGCAGCGATGGTGCCCAGGTTTTCCTGTGCAGAGCCGGCATCCTGGCGTCGAAGGAATTCGGATGCATTGTCCGCATAAGTGCGGATAGCTGCGACAGGTTGATTGATCTCGTGTGCGACCCCGGCGGCAACCTGGCCCAGCAACGCCAACTTGCTGGCCTGTACGAGTTCATCCTGCATGTTGTGGAGCCGGGCTTCGGCACGCTGGCGTTCATCCATTTCGTCCATCAGGTGCTCGTTCACTTCAAGTAATTGAGCGGTGCGTTCGTCCACCAGCCCCGCCAACTGCGCCTGAATGGCGGCTTGCTGTTCCGTGCGCTCACGATCTCGGTGCCGCCGATACAGCACGATGCCGATGACGGCGGCCAATAGGCTCTGGGCCAACAGGGCACCCAGTTGGGCGTTGGCAGTAGCCTGGTTCATCGCCGTTTGCACGGGTGACAGCAGGTGCAGCGTCCACCCCGGCGATTCGACGATGGGCAGCGTGGTGTGCAACAGGGGTGCGCCCTTGGGCAGCGGCGGCAAAGCGGTATTGATGCGCACCAGTTGGCCCGTGCTGACGGGAGTCAGCGGCGGGGCGAGCGGGAGCGGCTGGAATTGGGCGTCGCCGAATTGCAGGCTGGTGCGCAAGCTCTGCGCCAAGGCGGGCGCAAGCGGTGCCAGGACATCAAAACGCCAGTCGGGGATGCTGCCCAGCAGGACGACACCATGTTCATCGGTGACAAAGATAGGCGCACTGGATTGGCGCCAGTCAGACTCCAGGTCTCGGAAATCCACCTTCAGCACGATGACCCCAAGTAAATCGCCATTGGTGTCGTCGATGCGACGCGACAGGTACAGGCCGGCCTCGTGGCTGACTGTGCCCAATGCGAAGTGCTCGGCCGAGCCATTGGCGACGGAGCCTTGGAAGTAAGGCCGGAATTGATAGTCCACGCCGACAAAGGTGGCGGGTTCGCGCCAGTTGCTCGCGGCGATGGCCAGGCCTTTTTTGTCCAGCAGGTAGATGGCGGAAGCGCCCACGCCGCGGCTGAGCGTATCGAACTTTTCGTCCAGCGATTCGATCTGCACGGCGGAGGCGCCTTGCAGCGCTGCCCGTATATCGACGTCGCGCGTCAACACGAAAGGCAACGCTCTGAACTTGTCCAAATTGTTGCGAAGCAGGGCGGCGTTGACCTGGCCTGCGGTGCGCGCTTGCGCGGCCGCTGCTTTGATTGCCCCTTCGCGTGCCCATTGCGTCGCGATGTGCAGCACACCGAAAACAATGCCAATGGCCAGCAGGATCATGGCGGCACGCCATACCCAAGACCCGCTTGCCGAGCGCTGGCCGCGCGGCGATTGGGCGGATTGGTCTGGGCCTTGGCCGGCCGAGGAGGTGGGGGAGGAAGGCAATGGCATGGTTTGTGCGGGTTTCCGCACATTCTATTCCTTTTTTGTGCGGGTTTTCGCCGATTTTCGGGGCTTCAACAGAATAGAAAACCAAAGAAGTCCCTATTTATCAAGGGCTTGTGGATGTGTCTGGGGTGCTTCAGGACTTGGCACGGCGTTTGCATATACGAATGCAAGCCAGGCGGTATCGAACGCTCGGTGAAATGGGCTTGCGGCGATAACGCAAAGCCATAAAACAGATAACGCTCCGTCGCCCGCCGCGCTCAGCCGCTCCGGGGCAAGGGGCATTGGTGGGGACAAACCCAATGATCGACGTGGATCAAGGCGCGCCCGCGCGCAAGCTCAAGTTCTATCAAATCCTGTATGTACAGGTGATCTTCGCCATTGTGGTGGGTATTTTGCTGGGTGCGTTCAAGCCTGAACTCGGACAGCAAATGCAGCCGCTGGGCGACGCATTCATCAAACTGGTGAAGATGATCATCGCTCCGGTGATCTTCTTGACCGTGGCCTCTGGCATCGCTGCCATGAGCGACCTGAAGAAGGTCGGGCGCGTGGCAGGCAAGGCCATGCTGTATTTCCTGATCTTCTCGACGCTGGCCTTGATCATTGGCATGTTGGTCAGCCATCTGGTGCAGCCGGGTGCCGGGATGCACATCGATCCCAAGACGCTGGATGAGAAGGCCGTGGCGAGTTTCGTGGCCAAGGCGCACGATTCGACCATCTCTGGTTTCCTGATGAACATCATCCCGACGACGATCTTCAGCCCGTTCGTGGGTGGGGATATTCTTCAAGTCCTGTTCGTGGCGGTGCTGTTCGGCATTGCGCTGGCGATGGTGGGGGAACGCGGCAAGCCCATTCTGAATTTCATGACGGCGCTGGCTCAGCCGATCTTCAAGCTGGTCGCCATTCTGATGAAGGCGGCACCGATCGGCGCCTTTGGCGCGATGGCGTTCACCATTGGCAAGTATGGGATCAAGTCGGTCGTGAATCTGGCGATGCTGGTGGGTACGTTCTATGCCACGTCGGTGTTGTTCGTGGTGGTGGTGCTGGGGTTGGTGGCACGCTACAACGGCTTTTCGATTCTGAAGCTGGTGCGCTACATCCGTGAGGAACTGCTGCTGGTGTTGGGCACGAGTTCATCCGAAGCCGCGCTGCCCACCTTGATGCAGAAGATGGAGCGTGCCGGGTGCTCGAAGTCCGTGGTCGGCCTGGTGGTGCCCACGGGATACTCGTTCAATCTGGACGGGACCAATATCTACATGACGATGGCCGCGCTGTTCATCGCGCAGGCTTGCGATATTCCGTTGTCGTTGGGTGATCAGATCCTGCTGCTGGCTGTTGCGATGTTGAGTTCCAAGGGCGCCGCTGGCGTGACGGGCGCCGGCTTCATCACGTTGGCCGCGACCTTGTCGGTGGTGCCGTCCGTGCCGATCGCCGGCATGACGCTGATTCTGGGCGTGGACCGTTTCATGTCGGAATGCCGCGCACTGACCAATCTGGTCGGCAATGCGACCGCCGCAGTCGTGGTTGCCCGCTGGGAAGGCGAGCTGGATCAGGAACAGTTGCACGCTGCGCTGGACGGCCAGGCACCTGCCATTCCCGAGCCGACGCTGCCTGTTGAACCCCAGACGGCGCTGAGCCATACGGCGTAATCGGCGAACGCTACGCTGCAATGAAAAATCCCCCGGGTCGAATGACTGCGGGGGATTTTCATTTGGGCGTATTCAGGGCGTCTGGATGCCGGCCGAGCGCAGCAAGTTCGACGTTTCATACAACGGCAAGCCCATCACGCCGGTATAGCTGCCGGAAATATGGGAGATGAAGGTGCCGGCCAGTCCCTGGATGCCATAGGCTCCCGCTTTGCCGTAGGGTTCACCGCTATCGCAGTAGCGGCCAATCTCGTCGTCGCTGAGCGTTCTCATGCGGACCTGGGTGATGGACACGGCTTCCAGCAATTGTTCGCCCGTCCAGACCGCGACGGCGGTGTGGACTTCGTGGGCCACGCCCGACAGCGCGCGCAGGATGCGCATGGCGTCGTCGCGATCAGCAGGTTTTCCCAGCACGGCGCCATCCAGGATGACCGTGGTGTCGGCCGCCAGCAGCGGCAGGTGGGGCAGAGCCTGACTGTGCATCCAGTCGCGTCCGCGCAGCGCCTTGTCGCGCGCGGTGCGCTGGACGTAGTCGGCTGCACTTTCGCCAGGATGTTGGGGTTCGTCCTCGCCCGGTGGCGCCGGTACGCGCAGGACGTCGTGCGCCAAGCCGATCTGGGTCAGCAATTCGCGTCGTCTCGGGCTGGCCGAAGCAAGGTAGAGACGGGCGGGGGAGGCTTCGCGGTCAGCTGTCTGGGGCATGCGGAAACAAGGTGGGCGCCGGCCCGGCCAGCGGTCAGGCGCGATGGTAGGGGTGGTTGGTCATGATGGCCCAGGCGCGGTAGAGCTGCTCGGCCAGCACCACGCGCACCATCGGGTGCGGCAGCGTCAAGGACGATAGGCGCAACTGGCCGCTGCACGAGGCCTTCAGATCGGGATCCAGGCCGTCCGGGCCGCCGACCAGGAAGGCGACGTCCTGTCCGCCTGCCCGCCATTGTTCCAGCTTCTGCGACAAGGCCATCGTCGTGAGGTCTCGGCCGCGTTCGTCCAGCGCCAGGCGCAAGGCGCCGGCGGGCAATGCGGCTTCGAGGCGCTTGGCTTCCGCCGCCATCATCTGCGCGGGCGTCTTGCCCGTGGTGCGGGGCTCAGGCTTGATCTCGCGCAGTTCCAGCGCGCAGTCGGCCGGAAGGCGTTTGGCGTAGTCGGCCCAGGCGGTCTCCACCCAGTCCGGCATCCGCGTACCTACGGCCGCAACGATCAGTTTCACGGCAAGGACTCAGTTTTCGACGTCGTCGTAGCCGCTGTTGGTGGGGATCGGCGCGGCGCGGGTCGATTCCGGCAGCAGCTTCACGCGCACCGGCTTGCCACCCCAGATCTCTTCCAGGTTGTAGTACTGACGAATGGCCGGTTGCATGATGTGCACGACCATGTCGCCCAAGTCGACGACGACCCATTCACCGGTGTCTTCGCCTTCAATGGTGATGCCGGACAGATCGAGCGCACGGCCGCGGTCTGCCACGCTGGAAGCGAGGGCACGGGTCTGGCGGTTGGAGGTGGCGCTGGCAATCACGACGCGATCGAACAAGCTCGTCAGATGCGTGGTGTTGTAGACCTTGATGTCTTGCGCCTTGACGTCTTCGAGGGCATCGATGACGGCGCGTTGGAGTTTCGTTATATCCATAGCTGCAAATATAACCCGCGGACGGACGGCGGATGCCGGCTCCGTGGCGCTTTGGGCGCCCGGCGGGTGTGGGTTTATCGGTAAAGGTGGTGCGCCGCAATATAAGCGGCGACAGCGGGGGGCAGCAGGCCTTCGGTCGATTCACCGGCCGCCAGGCGCCGGCGGATCTCGGAGGCGGATACCGCCATGGGGGCAAAAGGCAGTTCTTCCAGGCGGTGTTCGTGTTCGTCCAGCCATGCAGCCAGTTCGGCCGGGGGCGTCAACGGGGTGCCGGGGCGGGTTGCCACCGCCAGGTCCACGCGGCTGGCGATGTCGCGCCAGTTGCGCCAGGTGCAGAAATTGGCCAGTTGGTCCGCGCCCAACAACCAGACATAGCGGGCATCCTGGGGGAGCGCGCGCAAGGTGTCGATGGTGTAGGTTGCGCCGCCCCGTTCGATTTCAATGGGATTGACCGCCAGGCCGTCATGGCCGGAGATGGCCAGTTCCAGCATGTCGCAACGCTGTTCACCGGTGGCGTGCAAGGCCGCGCGCTGCCAAGGATTGGCGGCGGGGATGAGTTCCACGGCCGCCAGGCCCAGGGTTTGCATGGCATTTTGCGCCAGGGCAAGGTGTGCGACGTGGACGGGGTCGAAACTGCCGCCCAGGAGACCGATGCGTTTCAAATCCAGTCCCGTGACGTCAGGTAGGCGGCGAGCTCGGCTTCGGGGGTACCCGCTTCCGGCTGCCAGTCATACCGCCACTGCGCCATAGGGGGCATGGACAGCAGGATCGATTCCGTGCGGCCGCCCGATTGCAGCCCGAAAAGCGTGCCGCGATCAAAGACCAGATTGAATTCGACGTAGCGGCCCCGGCGGTAGGCCTGGAAATCGCGTTCGCGCTCCGTGTAGGGTAGCGCGCGGCGGCGTTCAACGATGGGCAGGTAGCTGGACAGGAAGGCGTCGCCGACGGAACGGGTCAACGCGAACGAGGCATCGAATCCCGGGGCATTCAGGTCGTCGAAGAAAATGCCGCCGATGCCCCGCGTTTCATTGCGGTGCTTCAGGAAGAAGTAGTCATCGCACCAGCGCTTGTAGCGCGGGTAATACTCCGCGCCGTGCGCCGCCAGCGCATCCCGGCAAACCGTGTGGAAGTGCCGGGCATCTTCCTCGAAGGGGTAGTAAGGGGTCAGGTCGATGCCGCCGCCAAACCAGAAGACGTCGGATTCGGCGTGGCCGGGCCGGGCCGCGGCCACGAACATCCGCACGTTCATGTGGGTGGTCGGCACATAGGGATTGCGCGGGTGCAGCACCATGGAAACGCCCATGGCTTCCCAGCCGCGCCCGGCAAGCTCTGGGCGGTGGGCACTGGCCGACGGAGGCAGCTTGGTGCCCTTGACGTGGCTGAACAGCACTCCCGCCCGTTCAAACAGCTTGCCGCCTTCAAGCAGACGCGACAGGCCGCCGCCGCCTTCGGGCCGGACCCATTCATCGGCGCGGAAGGCGCCGCCTTCCGCTTCTTCCAGGGCGCCGACGATGCGGGCCTGCAAGCCGGTGAAGTAGTCGCGGACGGTGGCGACGGGCAAGGCGTTCATCTGCGCTTTCCGGTTAGGCGTTGGACTTGGACTTCTGCTGCGACGGCTTGAGCGCGCGCCAGCCGATGTCGGTGCGGTACTGGCGGCCATCGAAATGGATGCCGTCGATGGCTTCGTACACACGGTCGCGGGCCATCTTGACCGAGTCGCCCAGCGCGGTGACGCACAGCACACGGCCGCCCGTGGTCTTGATGTCTTCACCGTCCAACTGCGTGGCGGCGTGGAAGACCATGCAGTCTTCGGCACTGGCGGGCAGGCCGCGAATCACGTCGCCGGTACGCGGCGTATTGGGGTAGTTGTGCGAAGCCAGCACCACGCCCAAGGCCGTACGGCGATCCCAGGTGATGTCGGCCTGATCCAGCGTGCCTTCCACGGCATGCTCAAAGGCATCCAGCAGGTCGCTCTTGACGCGCATCATGATGGGCTGGGTTTCCGGGTCGCCCATGCGGCAGTTGAATTCCAGCGTCTTGATTTCGCGGTCGGGATCGTCGCCAGGGGCGATCATCAGGCCGGCGTACAGGAAACCTGTGAAAGGAATGCCGTCGCGCGCCATGCCCTGCACGGTCGGCAGGATGATTTCGCGCATGATGCGGTGATGAAGTTCGGGCGTGACGACCGGGGCGGGCGAATAGGCGCCCATGCCGCCCGTATTGGGGCCTTGATCGCCATCTTGCAGGCGCTTGTGGTCCTGGCTGGTGGCCAGCGCCAGCACGTTGCGGCCATCGCACATGACGATGAAGCTGGCTTCTTCGCCCACCAGGCACTCTTCAATGACGACGCGCGCGCCAGCGGCGCCCATCGAGCCGTCGCCCAGCATGGCGTCGACGGCGGCGTGGGCTTCTTCCAACGTGGCGGCGACCACGACGCCCTTGCCGGCGGCCAGGCCATCGGCCTTGATGACGATCGGGGCGCCTTCCTTATCGATATAGGTGTGGGCCAGGGCCGGATCGGTGAAGGTCTCGTAGCGGGCGGTCGGGATGTGGTGCCGGACCATGAAGGCCTTGGCGTAGTCCTTCGAGCTTTCCAGTTGAGCGGCAGCCTTGGTCGGGCCGAAGATCTTCAGGCCGCGCGCGCGGAAAACATCCACGACGCCAGCGGCCAGCGGCGCTTCCGGACCAACGACCGTCAGGGCGATGCCCTCGCGTTGGACGAAATCAGCCAGTTCCTCGGCATTGGTGAACGCGATGTTCTCCACCTGCTCGGCCCGTTGCGTGCCGCCGTTGCCCGGGGCGACATACACCTTGTGTACGCGCGGGGAGCGGGCCAGCCGCCAGGCGAGGGCATGTTCGCGGCCGCCCGAGCCAATTACCAGGAGTTTCATGTTGCGTGATTCTGAAGGTTGCCACTCTAGCCCGTGGAGAAGGCAACGGATCCGGGATGGCCCAGATCCGATTTACATCCTGGCTTGCCGACGGCGGGGCCATCGGCAAGCCAAAACTGTGGGATTTACTGCGATTCGTCGAAAATGACGTTGGTATAGACTTCCTGCACGTCATCCAGCGCTTCCAGGGCGTCGAGCAGCTTCTGCATCTTGATGGCGTCTTCGCCAGCCAGTTCGGTCTCGTTCAGCGCCTTCATGACGATGCCGTCGACTTCGGCCTTCAGGCCGGCGTCGTCGAAAGCCTTGCGAACCGTGGCGTAGTCGGCCGGGGCGCAAACGACTTCAATCACGCCTTCTTCGTCCGTCGTCACGTCTTCGGCGCCCGCGTCCAGCGCGGCTTCCATGACCTTGTCTTCGGACGAGCCGGGTGCGAACACGAATTGGCCGCAGTGTTTGAACATGAAGGCCACCGAGCCTTCCTGGCCCAGGTTGCCGCCGTTCTTGGCAAAGGCGTGACGCACATCGGCCACCGTGCGGGTGCGGTTGTCGGTCATGCAATCGACAATGACCGCCGCGCCGCCGATGCCGTAGCCTTCGTAGCGCACTTCCTCGTAGGCATCGCCGTCGGCGCCGCCCGCGCCACGCTGGATGGCCCGCTGGATATTGTCCTTGGGCATGTTGGCGTCGGTCGCCTTGTCCCAGGCCATGCGCAAGCGCGGGTTGCTGTCCGGGTCGGGGCCGCCGGCGCGCGCCGCCACGGTGATTTCACGAATGATCTTGGTCCACAGCTTTCCGCGTTTGGCGTCTTGACGCCCTTTGCGGTGCTGAATATTGGCCCATTTGCTGTGTCCGGCCATGGCTTCCCAGGGAAAATTGTCTGCAAAAAAGGCATTTTACCGTGCCGGCGGCCCGCGCGCCCGGGACGGTGCCGCCTGTGTCCTTATTGCCACGCGCACAACCCGGGCGGCAGGCTCTACACTTGGGCATTCCCCTGATTCCCTGGTCCGGAGCGCTGCACATGCCCAACCCCATCGTCATTGCCAAAAATGCACAGACCGAGTTGGCGCTGCTGCCTGCTCTGGCCAACCGTCATGGTTGCATCACTGGCGCCACCGGCACCGGCAAGACCGTCACGTTGCAGGTGCTGGCCGAGTCGTTTTCCCGCATCGGCACGCCGGTATTCATGGCCGACGTCAAAGGCGACCTGACCGGTATTTCCCAGGCGGGCACGGCCAGCCCCAAATTGGCCGAACGGCTGAAGAGCCTGGGCCTGGCCGAGCCCGCCTGGGGAGCCAGCCCGGTTACGCTGTGGGACGTGTTCGGCGAGCAAGGGCTGCCGGTGCGGGCCACCATTTCCGATATGGGCCCGTTGCTGCTGTCCCGCATCCTGGAACTGAACGATACGCAGGAAGGCGTGCTGACCCTGGTATTCAAGGTTGCGGATGACGAAGGCCAGTTGCTGCTGGACTTGAAAGACTTGCGGGCCATGCTTCAGAACGTGGCGGATCGTTCGGCCGAATTGAAGACCCGCTATGGCAATGTCTCGTCCGCCAGCGTCGGTGCCATCCAACGTGGACTGCTGGCTCTGGAGTCCCAGGGGGCGGAGAAATTCTTCGGCGAGCCCATGCTGGACGTGGCCGACCTGATGCGCACGGACGCCCAGGGGCATGGCATGGTCAATGTGCTGGCCGCCGACAAACTGATGCAGGCGCCGCGCCTGTATGCCATTTTCCTGCTCTGGCTGCTGGCCGATCTGTACGAGAAGCTGCCGGAAGTCGGTGACATGGATCAGCCCAAACTGGTTTTCTTCTTTGACGAGGCCCACTTGCTGTTCAACGACGCGCCGCCCGCGTTGCTCAACAAGATCGAGCAGGTGGTGCGCCTGGTCCGATCCAAGGGGGTGGGCGTCTATTTCGTGACGCAGAATCCGTTGGATATCCCCGATACCGTGCTTGGCCAGCTGGGCAACCGCGTCCAGCATGCCTTGCGGGCGTTCACGCCGCGCGACCAGAAGGCCGTCAAGACGGCGGCCCAGACGATGCGTCCGAACCCGGGGCTGGATATCGAGGCCGCCATCACCGAATTGGGGGTGGGGGAGGCGTTGGTGTCGCTGCTGGACGCCAAGGGCCGGCCCATGCCGACCGAGCGCGCCTATATCGTGCCGCCCGCCAGCCGGATCGGCCCGGCGACCGATGCAGAGCGTCAATCTTTGCGTCAAGGCAGCCCGATGGCGGCGAAGTACGAAAAGGCCATTGATCGCGAATCGGCGTACGAAGTCCTGGCTGGTCGCGCCGCGGTGCCGGTGGACCAGGCGTCGACCAAGGGGGCCCCGGCCAAGCCGGCGGGAACCGAGCCGGCAAGCGAAGCCTCGGGGGGCGGTCTGATGGGCAGCTTGAATGATGTGCTGTTCGGTTCGACCGGGCCGCGGGGCGGCAAGCGTGACGGTGTTGTCCAGACCATGGCCAAAAGCACCGTCCGTTCAATCGCTCGGGAACTGACCCGAGGTATTTTGGGGTCATTGCTGGGCTCGAAGAGCCGCCGCTGATCTTTCTGCGGCGTTGCAATTCGCAAAATGTAATACCGTCGTTTTGTAACGGGGGGTGTTGCGCCGTGCCCGTTTATGCCTATGATTCTGGGCGGTCTATAAAAGGAAAAATAAGGAAACGTGGTGGCTAAGAAACATAAGATTGCGGTCATTCCGGGGGACGGAATTGGCAAGGAGGTTGTGCCTGAAGGATTGAAAGTGCTGGACGCTGCCGCGGCGCGTTTCGGCATTGAGTTTCAGTGGGATCACTTTGACTGGAGCTGCGACTACTACGCCCAGCACGGCAAGATGATGCCCGACGATTGGAAGGCGCAGATCGGTCAGCACGAAGCGATATTCTTTGGTTCGATCGGCTGGCCCGCCACGGTGCCTGATCACGAAGCGCTTTGGGGCTCACTGTTCAAATTCCGCCGCGAATTTGATCAATACATCAATTTGCGTCCAGTGCGCCTGATGCCCGGCGTACCGTCGCCCTTGGCAGACCGCAAGCCCGGCGACATCGATTTCTTCATCGTGCGCGAGAACACCGAGGGGGAATACTCCAATAGCGGTGGCCGCCTGTTCGAGGGAACCGAGCGCGAAGTCGTCATCCAGGAAAGCGTGTTCACGCGCATTGGCGCTGATCGCGTGCTGAAGTTCGCGTTTGAACTGGCCCAGAAGCGCGGCAAGCATCTGACTGCTGCCACCAAGTCCAATGGTATTTCGATTTCGATGCCATGGTGGGACGAGCGCGTGGCCGAGATGGCCGGGAACTATCCGGACGTGCGTTGGGACAAATATCACATTGATATCCTCTGCGCGCATTTCGTGCAGCATCCCGATTGGTTTGACGTGGTGGTGGCCTCCAACCTGTTCGGGGACATCCTGTCCGACCTGGGGCCGGCTTGCACGGGCACGATTGGGATCGCGCCGTCCGCGAACCTGAATCCAGAGCGTAAGTTTCCTTCGCTGTTCGAGCCCGTGCACGGTTCGGCGCCGGACATTTATGGCAAGGGTATCGCCAACCCGATCGGGCAGATCTGGAGTGGTGCGTTGATGCTTGATTTCCTGGGGTATCCCGAGGCATCGGCTGCGGTGGTGGCAGCGATCGAAACGGTACTGGCGGAAGGTCCCCGTACCCGGGATATGAAGGGCAATGCTTCGACCGTCGAGGTGGGCAGCGCGATTGCGTCGCTGATCTCGGCCGGCTAAGCGAATTCAGCAAGGACAGCCAACCAGGCAGTTGATGGAAAATTCAATCTCCTCCTCCTCCTCCGCCTCGCATGTGGGCGGAGGACGGGCCGACCGCTTTGTCCGCAAGCTATTCCGCTTGCTGCGTTCGCGCACGCAAAGGCATAACCAGCATTTATGGCCATTTGTGCGGATATGGCGGGACCGATCCGGCGTGATTTGTGGATTCCGGGCGTTTGGCCGATCCCTTCCCATTACCCCCCTGGCGCAAGGCTACGACCGCGAGGACGAAACGATCCATCTGATCCTGAGCGGCCCCTCCGTTGCTCAGATCCCGTACGACCAGTTGGACATCGGCGTGGCGATGGGCGTCAACGGCGCGATCGCGCTAGCGCGCAAATTCGACTTGCCGTTCAAGTACTACTGCATCATCGACCAGAATTTCGTGCGGGACCGCATTGAGCTGGTGCGCGAAATCGTCGGGCGGGACCTGACCCTGTACGTGTTTCCCGAAGTGTTGCGCTACATCATGCAGGGCATCCCGCAGGAGCAGATCCGTTGCCGGATCTGCATTATTGAACTGATCTCCGAGCGCGCGTATCAGCGGAGCGCCGCTCCGGCCATGCTCAAGCGGATTGCGGCGGCGACGCCCGATGTGCAATTGCTGGACGCCAAGCAAGGCCTGGGCTACAGCTTCGATGCCTCACTGGGCGTGTTCGACGCCGATACGGTGGCCTACGCGGCGTTGCAGGTGCTGGTATCCGGCGGCGCCCGCCAGGTGTATGTGCACGGACTGGACCTGACCGTGCAACACGGACTGCGGTTCTATGACGAGGGTGGTCAACCCCAGGCCAGCCGATTGGCACGCAAGTTCGCGCATTTGATCGAACCGTCGTTCCGGTTTGCCTCCACGCATTGGCGGGCTCGCGGTGTGTCGGTGTTCAACTTGTCTCCGATCAGTGCCTTGTCGCCCGATATCATCGAGCGCAAGGACTGGCAGGTCTTGCTGAAAGACGGCACGTCCATGCAAAAGGGCGCCTGATCAGGCGCCCTTTTTTACCGCAGTTGTGTCAGTGCGCGCCGGCCGCCGCTTCCGCCGCGCCGCCGCCGCCCGCCTTGGCCGAACGGGGGCGAGCAAACCACACCAGACCCGTCAGCATCAGGAAGATGACCGCCGAAGCGTAGAACACGTCTACCGCGGACATGGTGAACGCCTGGGCATTGATCAGCCCGTCCACCATGGTCAGTGCTTGCTGGTGCGACATTCCATACCCGTTCTGCAAGGTGTTCAACGTTTGGTCGAACGCCTGTTGACCGGGTTTGGCAATTTCGGTCAGTTGCGAATGGTGCATGGTGGCGCGGTTTTCCCACAGGGTCGTGGCGATCGAGGTGCCAAACGCGCCTGCCGTCAGCCGCAGGAAATTCGACAAGCCCGAGGCAGCGGGAATGCGCCACGGTTCAATGCTGGACAGGGTGATGGACGTCAGCGGCACGAAGAACGCCGCCATCGCCGCCCCTTGGATGATGGTTGGAATCATCAGCGTGCGCACATCGGTCTGGGTGTTGAAGCCCGACCGCATGAAGCACACCAGCGCGAAGATCAGGAAGGCCACGGTCACGATCTGGCGCGGGTCGCGCGTGGCCAGCATTTTGCCCACCAGCGGCGTCAACAGAATCGCCAGCAAACCGACAGGCGCCGTCACCAAGCCTGCGTAGGTCGCCGTATAGCCCATATTGCTTTGCAGCCACAGGGGCAACAGCACGACGTTGCCGAAGAACACGCCGTAAGCCACCGCCAGCGTCAGTGCGCCGACCGTGAAGTTACGAATCTTGAACAGGCGCAGGTCGACGACGGGATGGGCGTCGGTGAGTTCCCAGATCAGGAAGAAGACGAAGGCCACGAAGGCGGTTGCCGCTAGCGCAATGATGGTCGGGCTGGCGAACCAGTCCAGTTCCTTACCCTTGTCCAGCATGATCTGCAAGGCGCCGACCCACACAACCAGCAGCACCAGGCCCAGCTTGTCGATGGGCAGCTTGCGAGTCACGGATTCTCGGTTGCCATAGATGCGCCAACTGATCCAGGCCGCCAGCAGGCCGACAGGCACGTTGATATAGAAGATCCAGGGCCACGTGTAGTTGTCGGAAATCCAGCCACCCAGCAGTGGTCCGGCGACGGGGGCAACCAACGTGGTCATGGACCAGACCGCCAGCGCCATGCCCGCCTTGGACTTTGGAAAGCTGGCCAGCATCAGCGTCTGCGACAGCGGGATCATCGGGCCGGCCACCGCGCCTTGCAGCACGCGGAAGGCGATCAGCGCTTCAAGCGACGGCGAAAATCCGCACAGCCATGAAGCCACCACGAACAGCAGCGTCGAAATCAGGAACAGGCGGACCTGGCCGAAGCGTTGGGTCAGCCAGCCCGTCAGCGGCACCGTGATGGCATTGGCGACGGCAAACGACGTGATGACCCATGTGCCCTGGCTGGAGCTCACGCCCAGGTCGCCCGAGATCGTGGGAATGGACACGTTCGCAATCGAGGTGTCCAGCACGTTCATGAACACCGCGGTGGACAGGGCGATGGACCCGATGATGCGGGTCGCACCTTCCAGCGGCGGATGGGTGCCTGGTGGCCGGGCGGGTTCGGCGGCGGGCGCCCCTGCGCCCGCAGGCTGGGCGGGTGTGCTCATGATGCCAGATTGTCTTGGATGATCTTGCTGATCATGGTGTCGACTTCATCGTGGGCGGGGTCGAATGCGCGTGTCGACCAAGCCGGCTCCTTGCGCTCGGCCTGGGTCAGCGGTTCGCCTTCCTGCTTGCCCACATCGACTTCCACGTCCATGGACAGGCCGACGCGCAAGGGGTGCGTCTTCAGGTCCTCGGGATCCAGGGCGATACGCACGGGCACGCGCTGTACCACCTTGATCCAGTTGCCGGTGGCGTTCTGCGCCGGCAGCAGCGCAAAGGCGCTGCCAGTGCCGGCATCCAGGCCGGCGATCTTGCCGTGATAGGTCACCGAGCTGCCGTACAGGTCGGCCACCATCTTGACCGGCTGGCCGATGCGCATCTTGCGCAGTTGGCCTTCCTTGAAGTTGGCTTCCACCCAGACCTGATCCAGCGGAACGACCGTCATCAGCGCATTGCCAGGGGCCACGCGCTGGCCGACTTGCACGCTGCGGCGGGCCACCACGCCGCTGACCGGTGCCGGCAGCACCGTGCGCGACTGCGCCAGCCAGGCGTTGCGCAGGCCGGCGGCGGCCTGAAGCACGTCAGGGTGATTGGCCACTGTCGTGCCTTGCGTCAAGGCTTGGTTGGTGGCCAGTTTGGCGCGCGAGGCGGCCAAGGCCGCTCGGGCTTGCGCCAGACCCGATTGAGCGGACTTCAAGGCGGCTTCGGCGTGCAGGATTTCTTCGCCGCTGACGCCGCCGGATTTGGCCAGTTGCTGGCGACGGCTGACGTCGCTTTGCGCGCGGGTCAGTTCGGCCTGGGCGCGCAAGATATCGGCGTTGCGCAGATCGACATCGGCGGCCAGGGCGTCATTCTGGACGTAGTAGGTGCGGACCTGGCGCACCATCTGCGCCAATTTGGCCTGGGCCTGTTGCAGGGCCACGTCGGTGTCGGCGGGGTCCAGGCGCACCAGCGCCTGGCCGGCCGTGACGGTTTCGGTGTCGTCGGCCTCGATGGCGATGACGGTGCCGGGCACTTGGGGCGTGATCTGTACCAAGTTGCCATGGACATAGGCGTCGTCGGTGCTTTCAAAGTGGGCGCCAAACAAGGCCCACCAGATGCCGTAGGCGATGGCGATAACAATGAAGACGCCGGTGGCCAGCAGCAGCAGGCGTTTACGGGCGGGATTGGTCGTGGGAGTGGCAGCGTTCATGACGTCTGAATCCGGGGGCGTTCAATGAATGGGGTTCGTGGCGGGGGCGGACGGCGCCTGAGAGGCGGCGTCGGCCTGGGGCTGGGCGCCGGGCTCGGCTCCAGGGGCGTAACCGCCGCCCAGCGCGTTGGCCAGGTTGGCGTCCAACTGATAGGCGCGGATGCGCAGGTCGGTGTCCATGCGGGCTTGGGTCAGCACGCCGGTCTGCGCGATGAGCACGGTGATGTAGTTGCCCAGGCCGGCCTTGTAGCGATTGACGGCCAGGTCATACGCGGCTTCGATCGCTTCGCGGGCCTGGTGTTGCTGGGTCCGTTCTTGTTGCAGCAAGCGCAAGCCGTCCAGCGCGTCGGCCACTTGATGCACTGCGTCCAGCACCGACTGGTTGTAGTCCGACACGGCCAGATCGGCGTCGGCTCGGCGGCCCGCCAGATTGGCGTTCAGTTCACCACCATGGAAGATGGGCAGCGTGATGGCGGGGCCGATGCCGGCGGTGCGGGCGGCGGCGCCCAGCAGGTTGCCGGTGCCCAAGGCCTGGAAGCCGACGAACGCGGTCAGATTGACGTTGGGGTAGAACTCCGCGCGGGCAGTATCGATGGCGCTGCGGGCGGCCTCGGCACGCCAGCGCGAGGCGACGACGTCAGGGCGGTGACCCAGCAAGTCCAGGGGGATTTGAGCCGGCACGACGCCTGCGGGGGCGGTCAAGTTCACGGCGGCCAGCGATTGGCCACGTTGCGGACCTGCGCCTGTCAGCGCGGCGACCTGGTTGCGCAGTTGCGCCAGCGTGGTCTCCGTCTGCGTCAATTCCACGCGACCGGCCGCAAGCGACGATTCCGCCTGCTTCACCTCCACTTGCGTGTCCAGGCCGGCGGTGTACCGACCCTGAGTCAGGGACAACACGTCGGCGCGTTGCGCGATCACGCGCTTGAGCACGTCACGCTGGGCAAAGGCGTTTTGCAGATTGAGATAGGCGCGAACCGTGGCGCTGGCCAGGATGTTACGCGCCGCTTGCGCGTCCGCGACGGCGGCTTCGCGCTCGGATACCGCGGATTTCAGGCGCGACCGGTTCTTGCCCCAGAAATCCAGCTCGTAGCTGAAGTCCAGCGCCAGCCGGTTGTCGCTGACAACGGAACCGCCCAGCGGGGCCGGATAGATATAGTCGGATGACAAGTGCTCGCGGTTCAGCGAGTAATCGGCGTCCACGCGCGGCATCAGCGGCGCGCGCGCCGTGCTGACGGCGGCATTGGCCTTGGCCAAGCGGGCTTGAGCCGCGCTCATGGACGGGCTGTTCGCCAGCGCTTCATCCATCAGCGTGTTGAGCTGGCTGTCCCCGTAGCGTTGCCACCATTGCGTATTGGGCCAGACCGTGTCTTGGCCGATCAGCCCCAATTTGGATTCATCCAGCGCCGCAACCGGCGCAGGCCCGGGTTCCATCAGTGCGCAACCGCTCAGGGCCAGCACCAATACGGTAGAAAGAAGGCGTTTCATCCTGACTGTTTGCTGAAAGTAATTGATTAATCTGTATTTGCCTAGGCAAATATTATGCCAAATAAAACCCCAGATCAGTGGGGTGGGGCGACGATGGCGAGCGCCGTCAGCGTTCGGGAGAGGAGCCGGAGGCGGAACCGTTGGCGATCATGCGTCGCATGAAATGCATCAGCTGGGTGACTTCGTCCGCCGAAAAACCGCGCAGGTGATGGTTCAGCGAACGGGCGATATTCGGCGCGATTTCGCGAGCCTTGGCTTCGCCCAGTTCCGTCAGTTCGATCTTGACGACGCGGCGGTCTTCCTTGCTGCGATTACGGCGCAGCAAGCCTTTGGCTTCAAGACGGTCCAGGGCGCGAGTCATGGCGCCGGTGTCCATATCATTCAGCCGGGCCAGTTCGGCGGGTGTGTCGGCGCGGCCCAGGAAAACCATGGCCAGCGGACGCCATTGCATGGCGGTCAGGTCCAGCGGGGCCATTTCCTGGTCCAGCATCCGGGTCAGGGAATGATAAGCAAGCTTGATCAGGTAGCCGGCATTCTCTTCTGCCATGCAGCGGTTGTCGCTACGGTAATGGACAGGAGATTCGGACGGCGGAGGGGAAGTTTCGGCATTCATGCGCCGAATTTTACTGCCTAGTCAGTTATTGTCAAGGCTGTGGAGTTGAGGCGGATCCTGTATCCACCGCCGCGCTTTTGCGCAAGCCCGACCAGACGATGGCGGCCACGATCAGGGCGGCGCCCGCGATCATGCGCGGCGTGGGCTGCTGGCTGAACAAGGCCCAGGCGAAGGCGATGGCGTAGACGGGTTCCAGCGCAATCACCAAGCCCGCGCTGCGCGCGTTCAGGCGGGTGAGGCTGGAGACGAACAGGTAGTGCGACAGTCCCGTGCAGAACACGCCCAGCAATGCCAGCCAGAGCCAGTCGATGGCGGGCAGGGCGGGCAATTGGCCCACCGCGAAAGGCATCATGACCAGCGCCACCACGACGTTTTGCCAGCACGCCACCTGCATGGGGTCCATGCCGGAGGCCGAACGGCGGTTGCTCAGGGCAAGCAAGGCGAAGGTCAGGCCCGACAGCAGCCCCCATGCCAGACCGATGGTGCCTTGGTCTGCCAAGTCGAACGATGGCGTGACCAGAACCAGGCCCGCGGTGACCAGCCCCAGCAACATCCACTCGGCCGCCCGGATGCGCTCTCGGAAGATCAGGCCTTCAAACAGCGTGATGAAGGCGGGAAAGCTGGCAAAGCCCAGCGTGGCGATGGCGATGCCGCCGACCTTGACCGATATGAAGAACGTGACCCAATGTGCGGCGAGCAGGGCACCGGCGATCACCAGCACGAATAACTGCGCGGGCGTCAGGGCGCCCAGCAAAGGCTTGCGTCGCATGCGGGCAAAGATGCCCAGTGAAATGACCGCGAAGACGGCCCGCCCCAGCGTGATGACGGCGGCAGTGGCCTGTATCAACTCCCCGAAGACACCGGTCAGGCCGAATAGCACGGCGGCAATATGGATTTGGGTCAGAGCGCGTTGTCGGGTCATGCTTGGGGAAATTTGATGCCAAAAAGCATAGGATGGGCGTGCAAATCGGTTTGCACTGAATCTAAAATCATCGCATGAATCGTCTTGCCAGGTTTTTGCCGTCTTCCCTTCCGTCCGGCCGTGCGGCCGGAATCCTCATGGCGACGCTTGGCGCCGTGCTGTTTTCAGCCAAGGCGATCGTCGTCAAGTTCACCTACCGGTACGGCATCGACGCGGTTACGCTGATTGCCTTTCGCATGCTGTTCGCCATGCCGTTCTTCGCGGCGGTGGCCTGGCATCAGTCGCGCCGTGCCGCGCGCGGCGAAATCGTCGTCATGACGGCCAAAGAGCGCGTGCAGGTCATCGTGCTGGGCCTGCTGGGCTACTACTTGTCCAGTTTTCTCGATTTTCTGGGGTTGCGCTACATCACGGCCAGCCTGGAGCGCCTGATCCTCTTCCTGTCTCCCTCCCTCGTTGTGCTCTTGTCGGCATTCTGGTTCAAGCGCCCGGTCGAGCGCCGGCAATGGCTGGCCATGGTGCTGTCTTATGCCGGGGTCGTGCTGGTGTTCGCCCACGACCTGTCCTTTGGTGGCGGGGGCGAGGTGCTGTTAGGGTCTTTGTTCGTTTTTGGCTCGGCGGCAAGCTATTCTGTCTACCTGATTTGTTCTGGCGAACTGATCAAGCGGGTCGGGCCAACGCGCCTGGTGGCCTATGCCATGTTGGTGTCGTGCGTGGCCTGCCTTATCCAGTTTTTCGTGATTCACCCACCGTCGATGCTGATTCAACCGGCCGGGGTCTACGGATATTCCGTGATCCATGCCACGCTGAACACGGTGGTGCCGGTCTTCATGCTGATGTGGGCGGTGTCGCTGATTGGCGCGCCCACGGCGTCGCTGCTGGGCATGGTGGGGCCGGTGTCGGTGTTGTTCCTGGCGTCGTGGTTCCTGGATGAGCCCATCACCGTGTGGCAGATGGCAGGGACCGCGTTGGTGCTGGCGGGTGTTTTCGCGCTGATGGGCGTGGGCGCCCGCAAGCAGGCGTCCGCCACACCGCGCTGAAGTCTGGTTTTCTCGGTTGAATACATCCATTATTTCCAATGAAAGGAGGCCAGCATGGCCAGCAATCTCGTCAAGGCAATTCGTATCGAGCAGCACGGTGGTCCCGAAGTCCTGAAGCTGGTCGAGGTGGAAGTCCTGCCGCCGGCCGCCAATGAAGTCACGATCGAGCAGCACGCCGCCGGCCTGAATTTCATCGATATCTATTTCCGCACGGGCTTGTATCCGCATCCGTTGCCGCACGGGCTGGGTTTTGAGGCCGCTGGCGAAGTCACCGCCGTGGGCGCGGACGTCAAGCATCTGAAGAAGGGCGACCGCGTCGCCTATGGCCAGAGCCCGATCGGCGCCTACGCCAAGGCGCGCAACGTGCCCGCCAATCAAGTCGTCAAGGTGCCCAAGGGCATCGGTTTTGACGAAGCCGCCGCACTGATGCTCAAGGGGCTCACGGTGCAGTATCTGTTCCGTCAGACCTATCGTCTGCAAGGCGGTGAAACCATCCTGTTCCATGCGGCGGCGGGTGGCGTGGGCCTGATCGCTTGCCAATGGGCCAAGGCGCTGGGCGTGAAGCTGATCGGCACGGTCTCCAGCCCGGAAAAGGCGGAGCTGGCACGCGCCAACGGCGCCTGGGAAACCATCGACTACTCGCGCGAAAACGTGGCCGAACGGGTGCTGGAACTGACCGGCGGCAAGAAGGTGCCGGTGGTGTATGACGGCGTGGGCAAGGACACCTGGGAAACCTCGCTGGACTGCATCGAGCCGCGTGGCCTGATGGTCAGCTTCGGCAACGCCTCCGGCCCCGTGGCCGGCGTCAACCTGGCGGTGCTGAACCAGAAGGGCAGCCTGTATGTGACCCGTCCGTCGCTGGGTGTGCATGTGAACACGCTGGAAAAGCTGCAAGCCGCGTCGGAAGAAGTCTTTGACCTGGTGCTGAAGAAGAAGATCAAGGTTCGCATCGACCAGCGCTACAGCCTGGATCAGGTGGGCGAAGCACAAACCGCCTTGGCCTCGCGCAAGACCACGGGTGCCACGGTGCTGATGCTGGACTAATGCTGGTAGCCATCGCGCGGGCGTCCTGACGGGCGCTTGCCACGGGCCGGGCAGGCGCGCTACGCGGCTTGTCCGGCCTTTTTCTTGGCCATGGCGCCGTGCGCAGAATGACAAATCCCCATGCACGGCCAGACAAGCCAGCCGGGAACGCCGTTGCTATTCTGGCTCCACACTTTTCGTTGGAGCTTCAGATGTCTTCAGCAAGCATTTCGACCGCGGCCGGCCCCGCAGGGAACGACCGCCCGGAACTGGGTGCGATCAGGGAGTTCATGCTGATCGACGGCAAGCCGGTGCATGAGGGGCAGGGCAAGCCCATCCCCGTCTACGATCCGGCCACGGGGCAGGTCATTGCGCATCAGCCTGACGCGGGCCCCGCGCAAGTGGATTTGGCGGTTCAGGCCGCGCGCCGCGCGTTCGCCTCGGGGCCCTGGCGCGATACGCTGCCGGCGGGCCGTGAACGTCTGTTGCTGAAATTGGCCGATCTGCTGGAACTGCACGGCACCGAACTGGCGCGGCTGGAAACGCTGAACAACGGCAAACTATTGGGCATTGCGCAGGGCCTGGAAGTCGGCGCCGGAGCGCAATGGCTGCGTTACATGGCCGGATGGGCCACCAAGATCACGGGCGACACCCTGTCCCTGTCGATTCCCTTCCCCCCAGGCGTGCAATACAACGCCTACACCCTGGCTCAGCCCGTGGGGGTGGTCGGCGCGATCATCCCCTGGAATTTTCCGTTGTTGATGGCTGTCTGGAAGATCGCGCCCGCACTGGCCGCAGGCTGCACCGTCGTGCTCAAGCCCGCCGAGGAAACGCCGCTGACCGCGTTGCGGCTGGCGGAATTGGCGCTTGAGGCGGGCTTTCCTCCGGGTGTCGTCAATGTGATCACGGGGCGTGGCGAAACCGCTGGCGCCGCGCTGGTGGCGCACCCTGGCATCGACAAGATCGCTTTCACCGGTTCCACCGAGGTCGGCAAGCTGATCGGACGAGCCGCGATGGACGACATGAAGCGGGTGTCATTGGAACTGGGCGGCAAGTCACCCGTGATCGTGCTGGACGATTGCGATGTTGATCGTGCCGTGCAGGGCGCTGCCGCGGCCATCTTCTTCAACCAGGGGCAGGTGTGCACGGCAGGCTCACGCCTGTATGTGCAGCAGGGCTTGTACGCCAAGGTCGTGCAAGGGTTGGCCGACGTGGCCGGCAGCCTGACGCTGGGTTCCGGCTTTGATGCGGCCACGCAGATCGGGCCGTTGATTTCGGCCCGGCATCAGCAGCGCGTCATGGACTACATCGGTATTGGCCGATCGGAAGGCGGCCGTGTGTTGGCAGGGGGCGCCGCGGGCGACGGAGCAGGATACTTCGTTCGGCCCACCGTGTTCGCGGACGTGCGCCAGGACGCTCGCATTGCGCAGGAAGAAATCTTCGGCCCCGTCGTCGTGGCGCAGCCGTTCGATACGCTGGATGACGCCGTGCGCCTGGCCAATGACAGTGCCTTCGGCTTGGGCGCCAGCATCTGGAGCAACGACTTGACGCGCGTGCAGCGCCTGATTCCGCGCATTGACGCCGGCACCGTCTGGGTCAATACCCACAATATGCTGGATCCCAACATGCCGTTTGGCGGCTTCAAGCAGTCTGGCGTTGGCCGTGAACATGGCCGCGCCGTGCTGGAGATGTACCTGGAGAAGAAGTCCGTCTGCATCGCGTACTAGAACGTCGGAACGTACAGGCCAAGCCGGGAGATACCGGCGGCGGTGCGTTCGCGAGACCAAGGGGAAGTGCATGGCAAGTAAGACTCATGGCCGCGCCCGGGCGGGCGCTGCGCTGATACTGGCATGGGCGGGAGCGTCTCCGCTGGCGTGGGCGGGCGATCCCAGCGCACGCGACTGGATACCGGCGCCTGTCGGGACCAACATCGTCGCGGGCTATCTGGCGGGCTTGCGTTCGTCCGGGATGTATTCGGAAGGCAAGCGGGTGGATGGCGCGTCGCTGGACGTGAATGCGCTGATCTATCGCCAGATGCACTACCGCGATTTCTACGGCAAGACGGTGCAGCTGGAATTCATCGTGCCCATGTATCGCACCTCGTTGGACTTGCCCGGTATGCCCGGAGATCACCAGACCGGCATCGGCGACGTGACGCTGGGCTCGGCGATCTGGCTCTACAACAATGAGCAGACGAAGACCTGGTTCGCATGGGAACCCTTTGTCGTGGCGCCCGTGGGCCGCTACGACGGGTCTCGGCCCGATGTATCGCCGGGCAAGAACCGTTGGTCCACCATCCAGGACTTCTCGTTCGTCAAGGGCGTGGGCGAATCCACCTTCCTGGAAGCCATCGCCGAAGTGGAGATCTACGGGCGCAACACGGACTGGTATGGGCAGACACTGAAGAAGGACCCGTCGTTCCGCTTCTTCGCGTTGGCATCGACCAACCTGACCGCCGACACCTACACGGGCATTCGCTATCGCTATGAAACCGGCGGACGGGAAACGTCCTCGGGCGAGACCGTCGCGACAAAGGCGCGCAACCATCAGTTGGCAGTCGAGCTCACTCATCAGATCAACGACGCCAACCAGATTCAGATGCAGTACATCCACGACCTGAAGGTCGAGAACGGGCCGCGGATGCGTGGCGTTCAACTGCGCTACGTCTATGCGTTCTAGGAAGGAATCGGATCATGAGACCAGGAGAATATCGATGATTGCGCTTAGAGCCACATCACGCGCATCGCGGGCCAGACGGTGGGTGCTATGCGCTGCCTTGGCAAGCGCCATGGGCCCCGCCTGGGCGGACTTGCCCGTGGAAGAACTGAAAGGAGGGACCCGCCTTCCTCCGGCCACGCCGCACCGCTTGTATGTCATGGACGCGGCCTTCAACCACCTGGTCGATAGCCGGGTCAACATCTACGACGGCGATTCCGGGAAATTCCTGGGGCTGGTGCCTACGTCGTTCAATGGCCACATGACGGTCTCCGCGGATGGCCGCGACATCTATGTCATGACGACCTATTACGAACGGCTCAACCGGGGCAAGCGCACCGACGTGATCGAGGCCTGGGACGCCGAAACACTGACGCCCAAGTACGAAGTGCCGATCCCGCAGAAGCGCGCCCAGGCGCTGAACTACCGCAACTATCTGCGCCAAAGCACGGACGGCGATCTGCTGTTCGTGCAGAACGCCACCCCGGCTACGTCTGTCACGGTGGTGGACCTGAAGACCCGCCAGTTCGCTGACGAGATCACCGCGGCTGCCGGGTGCTGGAGCGTCATACCGCTGCCCTCGCGGCCACGCAGCTTCGCCACCATCTGCGGCGACGGCGCGCTGCTGACCATAGACCTGGATGCGGCGGGCAAGCCTGCAAGCCAGCAGCGCAGCAAACCGATGTTCGAGCTTGAGAAGGACCCTATCTTCACGCACACCGAGAACTTGGGCGACACCTTCTACTTCGTGTCCTACAACGGCAATGTCTACAGCGCGGACTTCAGCGGCAAGGAAGTCGGCTTCGGCACGCCATGGTCACTGTTGGACGCCTCGGGCAAAGATCGCGGCTGGCGGCCCGGCGGCTACAACCTGCTGGCGATCAACCAGGCGTCGAAGCGGCTGTACGTCGGCATGCACCCGAATGGCGCGGAAGGCACGCACAAGACCCCGGCCGCCGAGATCTGGGTGTACGACCTGGCCACGCACAAGCGCCTGGCGCGGGTACCCGGCAAGAACGCCCTGTCGATGTCGGTCTCGCAAGACGACAAGCCGCGCTTGTTCACCATCGACGGCGGCAACGTCAATGTCTATGACGCCACGCCGGCAGCGCCCGTGTTCAAGACCACCATCCAGGCTGCGGGCGAAACCGCGCTGCAAGTCGAGCCGCAACCCATGGGAGGTTCGCGATGAATGATCCGGTCCTGCTCTATGGCGCCAGCGCTGCATTGGCCTGCGTGCTGCTATTGGGCGCACTTGAAAAACTGAAGGACATGGCGGAATTCTCCCGCGCCGTTGCGGCCTATGACATCCTGCCTTCAGGGTGGGGTGGGGCCTTCGCGTGGGGGTATGCCTTGGCCGAAATCACGGCGGGCGTTCTGCTGCTCATGCCGTCCGGCCAAGCGTCGGGCGCGTTGCTTGCCTTGCTGGTGCTGATGGTGGCAACGATGGGGTTGGCGTTCAATCTGGCGCGCGGGCATCGCGACATCGATTGTGGTTGTGGGGGTCCGGCCTCCCGGGGTCCGGCCTCCCAGGGGCGTGACGGTGCACACGGTGGCGGATTGTCTTGGTGGCTGGTGGCGCGCAATGCGGTGCTGGCGCTATGGACGGCGCCTGCGCTGGTTGCGGCGGCAGGCCAATCGCGCAGCCTCCAATGGGCGGATGCCGCCGCTGTCTTCGGCTTGGCGATGACCGCCGTGGGCCTGTACTTCACCGCCAATCATTTGTTGGCCTCGCATCTCAAGCTGCGGAATCTTTGAAGGAGTTTCATATGGATGCCTTGATCATTTCCAATTTCTTGCTGTGGGGCGTGGTGCTGTGCCTGGTGCTGGTCATCCTGGCCCTGTCGCGGCAGATCGGTGTGCTGTACGAGCGGGTGGCGCCCATGGGGGCACTGACGATGGATAAGGGGCCTGCCGTGGGCGAGGCCGCGCCGCGTTTCGATTTACCTGATCTGCTGGGACGCCGCATCACCATCGGCGAGCGTGGGCAGCATAGCCAGCTGTTGTTCTTTCTGTCGCCCACCTGCCCGGTATGCAAGAAGCTGCTGCCCATCCTGAAATCCGTCGCCAGCACCGAAAACGCCTGGCTGCGCATCGTGCTGGCCAGTGACGGCGAAATGCCCGAACATCTGGCGTTCTACAAGCAGGCCGGACTGGAGCGCTTCCCCTACCTGTTGTCCACCGAACTGGGCATGAAGTTCCAGATCAGCAAGCTGCCGTACGCCGTGCTGATGGACGAATCAGGCATCTTGCGCGCCAAGGGCCTGATCAACTCCCGCGAACAACTGGAAAGCCTGTTCACGGCCAAGGAGCTGGGCGTGGCGTCGGTGCAGGATTTCCTGGCCGCAGGCACGCTGGACGAGACCCGGATTTCTCGCAAGGAGAGCAGCAATGCACTGGCTGGATAAATTGGGTGAGCGCGCCACGCGCTCCGTTGCTCACGCCACGTCTCGCCGCAGCGTCCTCAACCGCATCGGCAAGATATTGGTCGGAACCGCCTTTCTGGTGCCCGTGCTGCCGGTCGCGCGGTCAGCTCCGGCGGCAGGGAAAAAGCCGCAGATGGACGATACGGCATGCGACTACTGGCGCTACTGCGCCGTGGACGGATTCCTTTGTTCCTGCTGCGGGGGCAGCATGACGTCATGCCCGCCGGGCACGTCCCCATCGGCGGTGTCGTGGGTTGGCACTTGCCATAACCCGTTGGACGGCAAGGACTATCTGATCAGCTACAACGACTGCTGCGGCAAGACGGCCTGCGGCAAGTGCATGTGTGCGGCGGCCGAACGTGAACGTCCGGGCTACCAGATGTTCCTGCATAACGACGTGAACTGGTGCATGTCCAACGAGTCGTCAATTTTCCACTGCACGACCTCGGTGATCGTGGGACTGGCCAAACCCCAGTTGCAGCCCAAGGCGGCACCGAAGCCATGACGTCTTGGGGGCGACGGCCGACAGCAGGGTGGCGCGGCAGCGTTGCCGCCGCCATGCTGCTGTGCGCGATGCGGGCGACAGCGGCCGATGGCACGCCGCCCGCCGCCGCCGCTGACGCGGAGCGTCTGCGGCAAGCCGTGCGCGCCGACTACGTCCTGCAATGCGCGGGCTGCCACCGCGTGGACGGCCGTGGCAGCAGTCCGCATGGCATACCGGATTTCCGCCAATCGGTCGGTGCGTTCGTGCATCTGCCGGCGGGCCGCGAATACTTGATCCGCGTGCCGGGGGCCGCGCATTCGCAACTGAGCAATGCCGAGCTTGCCGCGGTGCTGAACTGGGTGCTGGGCGAATTCAGCGCGGCGCAATTGCCAAAGGACTTCAAGCCCTATACCGAGCGGGAAGTCGCGGTGGCGCGGCCGAATCGGTACGACGATGTGGTGCCCGTGCGCCATGATCTGGCGGAAAGGCTCTCATCGATGGGCTTCACGCTGTCTGATTATTCGTATGGCAGTGACAGAAAACCCTAGTCCGCCAGGCACTTAGGGGTTGTCACGGATACTCGGCCCAGGCGTGCAGTGCTAGAAAGAGGCAGCATTCCCATTCAACGCTGTAGCAGTGCCGCCGGGCGGGGTGTCCACGGCACAACAGGCACGCCGTTTCGAGACGCCGGAGTCGCCATGTCATTATCCCTTTTGCACAGCGCACCCAGGCACTTTCTGGATTGCGCCAGCTGGCAGGAAAGCATCAGCAGCACCTTTGTGCCCCTGGAAGTATCTGCCGTATTCCCCTCGCGTTTTCGCAACAGCGTGGCTGTCGGCAGCCTGGGCTGGATGCAGATCAGCGAACTTCACAGCAGCGCGCAGCGCGTTCGCCGCAGCAAACTACTGGCGGCCCGCTCAGAAGACGCCGGGTATAAAGTCACGCTGCAATTGGCGGGCCGCAGTGAGATCCGCCAATCCAACCGCACCGCCTTGCTGATGCCGGGGGAATGGAGCATTTACGACACCACCCGGCCCTACGAGGTCGACGTGGATGATGGCGCACATTTCCTGGTGATGCAGGTGCCCGGCAAGCAGTCCGACGCCTGGCAGCCACACATGCAGAACGCGGTGGCCCGCAATTTCAGCGGCCGGCATGGCTGTGGCCGCATGGCCATGGACTTGCTGCGCGTAGCGCTGGGTGAACAGGCTCACCTGTCAGAAAGCGCGGCTCGCGATGCGGCCAATGCGGTGTTGCAGATGATGGGGCTGGACATCAGCGAACGGGCTGGGGGGCAGGCCGAGCAGGATCAGGCGGGCTTGAAGCAGGCTCAATTGCGCCGGGTCCAGCAGCACATTCTTGAAAACCTGCATGATCCGGCCTTGTCGCCAGCGTCAGCGGCGTCGGCTTTCCGGATGTCGCGGCGCTATCTGTACAACCTGTTCGCGTTGGCGGCAACCACGCCTGCTGATTTCATCCTCAGCGCCAGGCTGGAACGCAGCCGGGACGCGCTGTGCGATGCAAGCCAGTCCGTGCGGCAAATCGGAGATATCGCGTACCGGTTTGGTTTTTCAGATGCGGCGCGTTTCAGTCACGCATTCCGCAAGCGCTATGGCGCGTCGCCATCGGAGTACCGGCGACAGCCCCGATAGCGCGCCCCGCGCAGGATCAGAACTGCTCTGACATCAGAGCAGTTCTTCGTTGATCAGATCTTCCTTGCCGTAGAACTTCACGCCGATGTGAATGCGCTCGCGGCCTTGCGAGCGGCGGTGGCGGTTGGTGTCGCGCAGGGAATAGACGCAGCCGCAATATTCTTGCTGATAGAAGTTCTCGCGCTTGCTGATTTCGATCATGCGGGCAGAGCCGCCGCCTTTGCGCCAGTTGTAGGTCCAGTAAATCAGATCGTCGTACCGGGCGGCAGCGCGTTCGCCGCAGCCGTTGATCTGATTCATGTCCTTCCAGCGTGAAATGCCCAGGGAGCTGGTGATGGTGTCGAAGCCGTGCTCGTGCGCATACAGCGCGGTGCGCTCAAAACGCATGTCGAAGCACGCCGTGCAACGCTCGCCGCGTTCGGGCGCGTTTTCCATGCCCTTCACGCGGTCGAACCAGTTGTCCATGTCGTAATCGGCATCGATGAATTCAATGCCGTGCTGTTCGGCGAAGCGGATGTTTTCCTGCTTGCGGATCTCGTACTCTTTGACCGGATGGATGTTCGGGTTATAGAAGTAGATCGCGTAGTCGATGCCAGACGCCGTCATGGCTTCCATGACTTCGCCCGAACAGGGCGCGCAGCATGAGTGCATCAGCACCTTGCTGCGGCCGGCAGGCAGGTCGAGCGTGGGGCGAATCAGTTCAGGGCGGACGAGTTCAGACATGGCTTGCTGGCAAAAAAGGCGGAAAACCCCTTATTTTACCGCGAGTTGCCCAGCGCCGGGTTCTTCGCCCAGCACGGCGTCCCATAGCTCGCGCACCGCCGCGCGCTCGGCCACCAGTTGCTCCGGCCCCACGCGGGCTTTCTCCACGCCCTGCATGCGCAGCTGATGCTGCACGCGCCGCAAGACGCGATAGGCGTCGGCGGCGCGCGTGGCGAGCTCGGGCGCAATCAGGCCGGCCTCGCTGGCCAGCCGCAACAGCGTGATGTTGCCCAGGTTGCGCACCAGGACCGAATGGGTGCCCGCGTAGCACAGCACCAGGTATTGGGTGACGAATTCCACGTCGACCATGCCGCCTCGATCATGTTTCAGATCGAACTTCTGGCTGGTGTTCGGGTGGCCGGCGTTGATCTTTTCCCGCATCGCCAGCACTTCCTTGCGCAGCGCCGCCGGGTCACGGGGATGCACCAGGATGGACTCGCGGATCTGTTCAAAGCGGGCGCCCACGTCCGCGTCGCCTGCGGCGTGGCGCGCACGGGTCAGTGCCTGGTGTTCCCAGGCCCAGGCGTGCTTGTTTTGATATTCGTCGAAGGCTTCCACCGATACGGCCAGCAGCCCGGCGTCGCCGTCCGGCCGAAGGCGCAGGTCCACCTCGTACAGCCGGCCTGACGACGTCATGGTTGATAGCCAGGATGTCATGCGGCGGCCGAGTTTCGCATAGACCTCGGCCGCATCCTCACGGGGGTCGTCGAACAGGAAGACCAGATCCAGGTCCGAGGCATAGCCCAGTTCTTTGCCGCCCAGCTTGCCGTACGCGATGACGGCGAAGCGGGGCGCGGCATCCGGTATCTTGTTCACCAGCGGCCAGGCGCGGCGGATGGTCTCGGTCAGCAGCAGATCGGCAAGCGCGGACAACTGATCCGCCAGCTTCTCCACGGTGAGTTCGCCCTCCAGATCCTGCGCCAGCAATTGGAAGCTGGCCTGACGTTGCACGTCACGCATCAGGTTCATCTGGCGTTCGACGTCGGGGGCGCCGTCGGGCAGCCGGCAGGCGTCCAGATCGGCGGTCAGTTGCCGGGCAATCTGTGTGAAGTCCAGCGGCTCGAACAGCGTGCGCCAGTCAATCAGGCTGTCCAGCAGCAACGGATGCTGGGTCAGGTACTGCGCGGCCCAGGGGCTGGCAGCGACCATGCGCGCCACGCGCGCCAGCGTGTCCGGGTATTCGGCCAGCAGCGCCAGATAGGCGCTGCGCTGGGCGATTTTTTCGATCAGGTCGAACAGGCGGACGGCGGCGTCCAGCGGCGCCGGCGTCTGGCGCGCAGCGCGTAGCGCCGCAGGCAGCAAGGTCTCCATGCGGCGGCGGCTGCTTTCAGGCAGGCTGCGCACGCGATGGCTGCTCAGCAGCGTTTCGGTGCGGCGCAGCAGGTCTTGTGCTTCGTCGCCGAAGGCCTGCCGGATCTGTTCGGCGAGCTCGCATTCGTTGTCGGGGGCGTCGTCGGTGTCTTCTGCGGGCGTGCCCGTATCCTCGGCGTCGCCCATGCCCACCATGCGGAACACGTTGCGGAACGTCTGCGAGACGAACTTGCGGTGCGCGGCAAGCGTGCTTTCAAAGTCGTCCGGGCTCATGCCCAGGGCGGTGCCCAGGGCAGCGCGTTGGGCCGGATCGCCAGGCAGCAGATGGGTCTGTTCATCTTCACGGTATTGCAAGGCGTGCTCGGTGCGGCGCAGGTAGCGGTAGGCTGCCTCGAGCCGTTGAGCATCTTCTTCTGGCACCAGGCCCGCCAGTTGCTCGGCATGCAGAGCCTCCAGCAGGCCGCGCTTTTGCAGCGCGGGCATGCGGCCGCCACGGATCAACTGGGCGAGCTGCACCACGAACTCGATCTCGCGGATGCCGCCGTCGCCCAGCTTGATGTTGTTGGCGCTGTCGATGCCATTGCGCGCCATGGCCCGCCGCTGCCAGTCCTGGCGGATACGCTCGCGCAGGGCGCGCAGCGCGGCCAGCGCGTCAAAATCGAAATATTTGCGATAGACGAAGGGCACGCGCAGGCTTTCCAACTGCCGGGCCTGCGGCGCGCTGTCGCTGCCTTCAAACGCCTGGGCAGGCATCAGCCGGGCTTTCAGCCAGGCGTAGCGCTCCCATTCGCGGCCTTGGCCGATCAGATAGTGTTCAAGCGCGTCCAGGCTCCAGGCCAGAGGGCCGGCGTCGCCATCGGGGCGCAGGCGCAGGTCGGTGCGGAACACCTGGCCGTTGGCGTCCACCTCGGACAGCACGGGCATCATGCGCCGCGTCAGGCGCCCGTAGAACTCATGGTGGCTGATGCGGCGTGGGCCGTCCGTTTCGCCTTCCTCGCCGTACAGCATGATCAGGTCGATATCGGAGGACACATTCAGTTCGCATCCGCCCAGCTTGCCCATGCCGACGATCAGCATTTCCTGCGGCTTGCCGGTGGCGGGATCGCGCGGCACGCCATGCACGGCGGCCAGATCCGTCGCCACGCTGCGATAGGCCGCGGCCACCGCCATGTCGGCAAGCGTGGTCATCGCACCGACCACTTCTTCCAGGTCTGCCTGGCCCACCAGGTCGCGCACGATCAGCGCGCTGAATACGCGCTCGCGCAGCTTGCGCAACACCATGCGGCAGACATCCACCGGCAGCGTGGCGGGCGCATCGGGGCCGGCCAGTTCCGACTGCCATTGCGCCATCCGGGCTGGCGTGACCGGTTGTTGCACGGCATCCGCCAGCCAGGCAGCCATGTCGGGATGGGCATCCAGGCGGCGGCGCAAGTGACCGGACCAGGCAAGGGCGGGAGCAAGCATAGGAGACGATGACATGGCGTAAGGGCGGCAGACGAATGGGCGCGTTTCAGGTATAAGTGGGGACGATACCGCAAGACATATTCTCCTGCCCACCGATCCGTGTCTGTTTCAAAAAAAGTGCTCCGCTGCCTGTACTGGGCCGCGCTGACCGTATATGGCGTAGTGGCCATCGGGTTACTGGGCGTGCGTTACTGGGTTCTGCCGCGTGTGGACCAATGGCGCCCCCAGATAGAAGCCTACGCCAGCCAGGCGTTGGGCGCCCGAGTTACGATCGGCGGTATCCAGGCCAATTGGCAAGGGCTAAACCCCAGGCTCGATCTCGTCTCCGTCCAGGTCTTTGACGATGAGGCGGCGCCCGTATTGACGCTGCCGTCGGTCTCGGCCGTGTTGGCTTGGCGCAGCATCCTGGCGCTGTCGCCCACGTTGGTGCGCTTGCAGGTGGAAAAGCCTGAGCTGACGCTGCGGCGAGATCCCTCCAACCATTTGCTGGTGGCCGGGCAGAGCATCGACCTGAACACCAGCGACCATCGCTCAGACGTGAATCACCCGGCATTGCGGTGGCTGGTCGCCCAACGGGAATTGTTGATTCACGACGCAACCGTCGTCTGGCAGGACGACTTGCGCCAAGCGCCCGCGCTCACATTGAATGGCGTCGATTTCTTGATGCGCAACGGCAGCTTGTCGCACCGTTTCGTGTTGCGGGCTTCCGCCGGCCAGGCATTGGCTAGCAAAGCGGAGCTACGCGGAGAGTTCCACCGCAGCCTGTTCGCCGCCAGTGCCGCCAACCCGGCAAACTGGAGCGGACAACTCTACGCCGAGCTGGCTGACGTCGAGCCGCTGGCCTGGTCACCCTGGGCCCAGGTGCCGCAAATTTCGGGACGCATCGCGGGCCGGGCATGGCTGCAATTGGATCGGGGAAAATTCACCGAGCTGACGTCGGACGTCGCCATCAAGGGCGTGGACTGGATGGCGGCCAAGGACGGCCCGGCGGTACGCGGCGGTTCCGCACAATTCCGTCTACAGGCCGTGCCCGGTGATTTCATGCAGATCGATGGCATGCCGCTGGCGCGCAGTTCGGGCGCGGCGCAAGGATCGATCAAGGGGGCGGTGCAGCAACTGCGCGTCACCTTGCCTGGCGTGTTCGAGGAGCCCACCCTGGTCGCACGTGAATTGGCCCTGGACGCTCAGATCAAGGGAGCGGATGCCCAGAACTGGTTCGTGGATGTGGCCCAGCTGCATGTGGTCAACGATGACCTGGATGTGCGCTTGCAAGGCCAGTGGCAGCGCGAAGGCAAGACGGCGGCGGGCAGTGTGGATATGCGGGGCACGATGGTGCGCGGTGCGATGCCGGCCATACATCGCTACCTGCCTCTTGAGGTCAATGCGGATGCTCGCGAATGGTTGGCCATTGGCCTGCCGGCAGGCGAGATGCGTTCGGCCGCCATCACGCTGAAAGGGGATCTGGATGACTTCCCCTTCAGCGCGCCGGGAGTCGCTGGCGAATTTGTCATTGCTGGCGCCTATGCCGGCGCCAAGGTCGATTACGCCCCGGCGCGCACGCACCGCAAGGGTTGGCCCATGCTGGAGAACCTGTCGGGCAGTTTTCGCATCGACAAGGTGAGTTTGACGTTGGACAGTCCCGGCGGCGCGCTGGCGCATACCGGGCCGGGGCAGACGGTCAACCTGGGTCCCGTGACGGCAACGATTCCCGACATGGAACACGGGGCGCAATTGCAGGTCGATGGCGAGACTTCGGGCCCCGTCCCGGCCTATCTGGCGATGGCGGCGAATTCCCCGCTGGGGGGGCTGCTGGACGGCGCGCTGGACGAGGCGCGCGGCACCGGTGACTGGCGCATGCCGCTGAAGCTGAAAGTCCCCTTGCTGAATACCGATGATACCCAGGTCCAGGGGCGCATCATGTTCGCGGACAACACCTTCAGCTTCATGCCCGAAATGCCGTTGCTGAGCCAGATGCACGGCGATCTGGAATTCTCGGAAAAAGGCGTGCAGGCCAAGGAGCTTCGCGCGCAGTTCCTGGGCGGGCCGGTCAAGATCTACGGCACGCTGGCGCAAAGTTCGGATGCCTTGCATTTCGACGGTACGCTTGCGGGGGCGGGCTTGTCGCAACTGAGCAATGCGCCGTCCATGTCGCGCTTTACCGGGCGGGCCGCCTACAAGGGCCGCGTGGGATACCAGAAGGGCGGTTCGGTCGAAATATCGATGGAATCCGATCTGGCGGGCATGGCGATCGATATGCCGGCGCCTGTCGGAAAGGCGGCGTCGGCCTCCCAGTTGCTGAAACTGCAATGGGGGGCGGCGCAAGACCGTGGCACGAAGGACCGGCGCTGGTTGACGGCCAGCCTGGGCGACAACGTCAACGCGCTGTTCGAGCGCGATCCCGGCGATGCCGCGCCGTCCTACTTCGCTCGGGGCGCGCTGGGCATCGGCCGTCCGGCCAGCTTGCCGGATCGCGGGATGAGCCTGAATGCCAGCCTGCCGGAATTGGATCTGGACGGCTGGGACACCGTATTGAGTGGGTTCGACACGCCGCCGGGCAAGGGCGGGGCAAAGAAGGCGGCATCCAAGCCGGTTTTCCCCGAGCCCGAGCGCATCAGCCTGGCTACCGGCTTGCTGCGCACCAGTGGCTATACGCTGAACGATCTGACGCTGTATGCGACTCGCCCGGGGCCGGCGCAGTGGCGGGTGGATCTTGAGTCGCGGCAGGCGGCGGGGTCGTTGGAATGGAAGGAGGCCTCTGGCGCGATCGCGGGCAGGATTACGGCCCGCCTGAAACACCTGTCGTTCGGCGGTGCCGACGACACCAATGAGGCCGACAAAGCCCTGGCGTCCGGCAATGACCTGTCGGATATCCCGGCGATCGACCTGCAAGCCAAGGAATTCCTGCTGTACGGCAAGAACGTGGGCGAACTTCAGGTGGTCGGCACCAACCTGGAGCGCGGCCGCCAGTGGCGCCTGGATAAGCTGTCGATCATCAACGACGCCGCCAGTCTGAATGCCACGGGCAGTTGGCGGTTGGAAGGGCCCGATCGAGGGCTGACGGTCGATGCGACGGCCAAATTCGTCGATTTGGGAAAGTTCATGACCCGGATCGGTTTCGAGGGCATGGTGTCGGGCGGTGAAGGATCGGCCCAGGGCAAGGCCACATGGCGCAATCTGCCGTGGACCCACAACATCGCCGACGTGGCGGGCGAAGTGGATATCAGTCTGGACAAGGGCCGCTTCATGCACGTGAATTCGCGCACGGCGCGATTGCTGGAACTGCTGTCACTGCAATCGTTGCAACGCCTGGCCCGGCTGGACGTGAATCCGACCAATTTGTTGCGCGACGGTTTTCCGTTCGACACCATCCGCGGGCACGTGAAAATGGCGGACGGCCTGATGTCCACGGAAGGCTACAAAATCAACGGTCCCGTGGCCACCATCGTTCTGGCGGGTGGGGTCAACATCATCCGCGAACGCTGGGATTTGAAGGCTGTGGTGATCCCCAATCTGGATGCCAGCGGCGCCGCCATGGTGACGGCGTTGGCCGTGAATCCGTTGATCGGCCTGGGCGCATTCGTCACGCAGTGGCTGCTGAAGCAGCCGCTTGCGCGCGCGATGACCATGGAGTATTCCGTGACTGGCAATTGGGACGATCCTCGGATCGAGCCCATCGACGGGTCAGGCAAGGTCCCCGACAAGCAGACGCCGCGGCCCATGGATGCTCCACTGCTCAACAAATGGCCCGAATTCATCGAGCATTGATCCAGGCGCCGGCGCCCATGAAAAAACCGCCCTGCTGGCAGGGCGGTTTTCAGGGGTGAGCAAGACGAAGCGTCTTACTTCTTCTTCATCATGTCGAAGAATTCGGCGTTGGTCTTGGTGGCGCGCATCTTGTCCAGGATGAATTCCATGGATTGCACTTCGTCCATGTCGTGGATGAACTTGCGCAGCACCCAAACCTTTTGCAGCAGGTCCGGCGCGATCAGCAGTTCTTCGCGGCGGGTGCCCGACTTGTTCAGGTTGATCGACGGGTAGACGCGCTTTTCAGCCAGACGACGTTCAAGGTGAACTTCGGAGTTACCCGTACCCTTGAATTCTTCGTAGATGACTTCGTCCATGCGGCTGCCGGTTTCGATCAGCGCCGTGCCCAGGATGGTCAGCGAACCGCCTTCTTCCAGGTTACGGGCCGCGCCGAAGAAGCGCTTGGGACGTTGCAGGGCGTTGGCGTCCACACCGCCCGTCAGCACCTTGCCAGAGGCCGGCACCACGGTGTTGTAGGCGCGGGCCAGACGGGTGATCGAGTCCAGCAGGATCACGACGTCTTTCTTCATTTCGACCAGGCGCTTGGCCTTTTCGATGACCATTTCGGCCACTTGCACGTGACGGGTAGCGGGTTCGTCGAAGGTCGACGCCACCACTTCGCCACGCACCGTGCGTTGCATTTCGGTCACTTCCTCGGGGCGTTCATCGACCAGCAGGACGATCATGACCGCATCGGGGTAGTTGGTGGTGATGGCGTGCGCAATATGCTGCATCATCACCGTCTTGCCGGACTTGGGGCTGGCGACGATCAAGCCGCGTTGACCCATGCCGATCGGGGCGAAAACGTCCAGGATACGGCCGGTGAGGTTCTCTTCGCTCTTGATGTCCCGTTCCAGACGCATCGTCCGGTTCGGGTGCAGGGGCGTCAAGTTCTCGAACATGATGCGATGCTTGATCGCTTCGGGCGCCACGCCGTTGACCTTGTCCACCTTGACCAGGGCGAAGTAGCGCTCGCCGTCTTTCGGCGTGCGGACTTCACCTTCGATCGAGTCGCCGGTGTGCAGGTTGAAACGGCGGATCTGCGACGGCGAGATGTAGATATCGTCCGTGCTGGCCAGATACGAGGTCTCGGGCGAGCGCAGGAAACCGAAGCCGTCAGGCAGGACTTCCAGGACGCCGTCGCCAAAGATCTGCTCGCCTTGCTTGGCGCGCCGTTTCATGATGGCGAACATCAATTCCTGCTTGCGCAGGCGGTTGGCGTTCTCGATTTCCAGGCCAGCGGCCATTTCCAGCAGCTGCGAGACATGCAGCGCCTTCAGTTCGTTGAGGTGCATCGCGGTGAATGTGGGGGAAGAGTAGAGGAGGGCTCTGGCGGCGTGCCACGGACGGGCTCGCGCGGTATTGAATGAGCGCCGCCTCCGGGGCGGCGCCTTCGTTCACAGCACGCAGTTTACAACGCGCCGTCCAGGAATGCAGTGAGTTGCGACTTCGACAGCGCGCCAACTTTGGTGGCGGCAGCTTGGCCGTCTTTAAAGAGCATAAGGGTCGGGATGCCACGGATGCCATATTTGGTGGCGGTACCTTGGTTTTCATCCACGTTCAGCTTTGCGATCGTCAGGCGGCCAGCGTATTCGGTGGCGACTTCTTCCAGGATCGGCGCAATCATCTTGCAGGGGCCACACCAGGCGGCCCAGTAGTCCACCAGCACCGGCTGGCCAGATTTCAACACATCGGAATCGAAGCTTGCGTCACTGACGTTCTTGATTTGGTCGCTCATGATGGTGATTCTCGGTTCGGCAGCAAAAGGCGCGTAAAAAGGGACGCGCCTTGCCGTTGTTCTTGTCTGTGGAATGGATTAAAGCATACCACTGTCATTAACAACAGGCATACCACTGTTAATAACAACAGGGTTTGCTGGTTTTGTGTAGGATGTTGCGGCGCAGTTGTCGTGATCGGGGTGATTGAACCCTGACGCGCTGGCTGTGACTGTCATCATCCTACCGAATTCGGAGCTGGTCAGGTCGTGCGCATCCTACTGGGAGCCGCGCAGAATCTAGGCTTATCCGTAAAATGTCGGTTTTTTTCCACAGATGTTGGGGATAACTTGGCCACTCCACGTTACACCGAGGCGTCCATTCGCGTCCTGAAGGGGCTGGAGCCCGTGCGCCAGCGCCCGGGCATGTACACCCGCACCGAAAACCCGCTGCACGTCGTGCAAGAGGTCATAGATAACGCCGCAGACGAGGCCTTGGCCGGCTACGGCAAACAGATACAGGTCACGCTGCACATTGATGGCAGCGTGTCCGTCGAGGACGATGGGCGGGGCATTCCCGTCGGTCTGCACCCCGAAGAAGGCGCTCCCGTCGTGGAGCTGGTCTTCACCCGCCTGCACGCGGGCGGCAAGTTCGACAAGGCGGGCGGCGGCGCCTATGCCTTCTCGGGCGGCCTGCACGGCGTCGGCGTGTCCGTCACCAATGCGCTGTCCACCCGGCTGGAAGTCGTGGTGTGGCGTGATGGCGCGGTCAACCGCCTGGTGTTCAAGGGCGGCGACGTCGCCGAGCCCCTGGCACCGTACGACCAGGGCGGCCGCAAGAAATCCGGCACCCGCGTGCGGGTCTGGCCGGATGCAAAATACTTCGACAGCCCCAACATCCCGTTGGGCGAGCTTACGCACCTCTTGCGCAGCAAGGCCGTGCTGCTGCCCGGCGTGAAGGTCACGCTGGTCAACGAGAAATCCGGCGACACCAAGACCTGGCAATACCAGGACGGTTTGCGCGGCTATCTGGCCGAAGCGTTGACCGGTGCCGAGCTGATGGTGCCCTTCTTTGAAGGCCAGCAGTACGCGGGCGCCGATCACGAGAACTTCGCCGAGGGCGAGGGAGCCCAGTGGGTGGTGGCGTGGACCGAAGACGGCAATGCCGTCCGCGAGTCCTACGTCAATTTGATCCCCACGCCCGCCGGCGGCACGCATGAGTCCGGTCTGCGCGAAGGCCTGTTCAGCGCGGTCAAGGGGTTTGCCGAACTGCACAGCCTGTTGCCCAAGGGCGTGAAACTGCTGCCCGAAGACGTGTTCGCCCGCGCCAGCTTCGTGCTGTCGGCCAAGGTGCTGGACCCGCAATTCCAGGGCCAGATCAAGGAACGGCTGAACAGCCGCGACGCGGTGCGTCTGGTAGGCGGCTTTGCGAAGAGCGCGCTCGACCTCTGGCTGCACAGCAATGTGGAGTACGGCAAGAAGCTGGCCGAACTGGCGATCCGCCAGGCCCAGGCACGCCAGCGTTCGGCGCAGAAGGTTGAAAAGCGCAAGAGCTCGGGCGTGGCGGTGCTGCCCGGCAAGCTGACCGACTGCGAATCCAGCGACGCCACCCGCACGGAAGTTTTCCTGGTCGAGGGTGACTCGGCCGGCGGTTCCGCGAAGATGGGCCGCGACAAGGAATTCCAGGCCATCCTGCCGTTGCGCGGCAAGGTGCTGAATTCCTGGGAAGTGGACCGCGACCGGCTCTTCGCCAACAACGAAATCCATGACATTTCCGTCGCGATCGGGGTGGATCCGCACGGCCCCAACGATACGCCCGACCTGTCGGGCCTGCGCTACGGCCGCATCTGCATCCTGTCCGACGCTGACGTTGACGGTTCGCATATCCAGGTATTGCTGCTGACCTTGTTCTACAAGCACTTCCCCAAGCTCGTCGAAGCCGGGAACGTCTATGTGGCCAAGCCGCCGCTGTTCCGCCTGGACGTACCGGCGCAGGGCAAGCGCCCGGCGCGCAAGATCTATTGCCTGGACGAAGGCGAGCTTGAGGCCGCGCAAGACAAGTTGCGCAAGGAAGGCGTGCGTGAAGGCGCCTGGGCCGTCAGCCGCTTCAAGGGCCTGGGTGAAATGAATCCGGAACAGTTGTGGGAAACCACGATGAATCCGGATACGCGCCGCCTGCTGCCCGTGGGCTACGGTGATCTGACCCCCGACGACACCACCCGCATGTTCGACATGCTGATGGGCAAGGGAGAATCCTCGCAACGCCGCGCCTGGATCGAAGAAAAGGGCAATCTGGCGGAGCTGGATATCTGATGACATCCACCACGCCCGACCAAGCCCGGATGACCGTCGACATGACGGCCGACGACTACGCGGAGTTCGCGGCTTATGTGTACAAGCGGCCCGAGCTGCGCCGCCGCCGCTACCGGTCCCATCTGCGTTTCGCGGTCTTGATGATCGTGGCGCTGATGGCCTATCTGATCTGGCAAACCTGGGACGGCAAGGGGCCGGACTGGGGACGGATCCTGCCCGTGTACTTCCAGGGGCTGGCCGTGGGGCTGGGCATCCTGGCGCTGCTGGCGCTGGCCTACGAGTTCGCGTTGCCGCCGCTGGTGAAGATGAACACGCGGCGCATGCTGAAACGGCGGCCCGACGATCTTTTCCTGGGGCGCCATCAGCTGGATTTCGGGCCCGACGGCATTTCGGATGCCACCGCCACCGCCTCCGGGCGGATGGATTGGTCCGACGTGCGTCGCGTTGAGGAAACGCCGCAGCATCTGTACGTCATTCTGGGCACCTTGCAGGGCGTGATCATTCCCAAGCGCGGCCAGGACGCCGCTACGTTGGAGGCGGTGCGCGCCCAGTTGCGCGCGCACGTCGCCGATACGCAGCTGGCGCCGTCCGCTTGAGGCGCATTGACGCCGTTTCGATGAAATTGTCTACCTGAATACATCATGACCGACAGCAATCAACCCGGCTTGTTCGACCCCACTCCGCCCGACGACGATGGCGACGCCAACGCCGCCATCACGCTGGCGCGCTACGCCGAACAGGCCTATCTGGACTACGCGGTTTCCGTGGTGCGGGGCCGCGCCTTGCCCGACGTGGGCGACGGGCAGAAACCCGTGCAGCGCCGCATTCTGTTCGCCATGCAGGCGATGGGGCTGGCCGCTGGCGCCAAGCCAGTGAAGTCCGCACGGGTCGTCGGCGACGTGCTGGGTAAATACCACCCGCACGGCGACCAGGCTGCCTACGACGCCATGGTGCGCATGGCGCAGGATTTTTCGCTGCGTTATCCGTTGATCGATGGCCAGGGCAACTTCGGGTCGCGCGACGGCGACAACGCCGCCGCCATGCGATACACCGAAGCGCGCCTGACGCCCATCGCCAAGCTGCTGCTGGACGAGCTGGACGAAGGCACCGTGGACTTCGTGCCCAACTACGACGGCAGCCAGCAAGAACCGCAGATGCTGCCCGCGCGCCTGCCCATGATGCTGCTTAACGGCGCATCGGGCATCGCGGTGGGGATGGCCACCGAAATCCCGGCGCACAACCTGCGTGAAGTGGCGCAGGCTTGCGTGGCGCTGATCAAGCAGCCGCAATTGCCGGATGCCGAGCTGCACGCAATGATTCCCGGCCCTGACTTCGCCGGTGGCGGCCAGATCATTACGCCCGCGGCTGACATCGCGCAGATCTATGGCGTGGGCCGTGGTTCGCTGAAGGTGCGGGCCCGCTGGCAGTTCGAGGAAATGGCGCGCGGCCAGTGGCAATTGGTGATCACCGAGCTGCCCCCGGGCACGTCGGGCCAGAAGGTCCTGGAAGAGATCGAGGAAATCACCAACCCCAAGGTCAAGTCCGGCAAGAAGAGCCTAACCCCCGAGCAGACGCAGGCCAAGGCAGTCATGCTGAACCTGCTGGACGCCGTGCGCGACGAATCCGGCAAGGACGCCGCGGTACGGCTGGTCTTCGAGCCGAAGACTTCGCGCGTGGATCGCGACGAGTTCGTCAACACCTTGCTGGCGCAGACCAGCATGGAAAGCAGCTCGTCGATCAACCTGGTGTGCATCGGCACCGACGGCCGGCCGCGTCAGAAAGGCCTGCGCGACATCCTGGTGGAATGGGTGGCGTTCCGCACCAACACCGTGGTGCGCCGCACGCGCTTCCGCCTGGACAAGGTCACCGACCGCATCCATGTGCTGGAAGGGCGCATGCTGGTCTACCTGAACGTGGACGAAGTCATCCAGACGATCCGCGAATCCGACGAACCCCGCGCCGCGCTGATGGAGCGCTTCAAGCTTTCCGAGCGCCAGGCCGAGGACATCCTGGAAATGCGCTTGCGCCAGTTGGCCCGTCTTGAAGGTTTCAAGATCGAGCAGGAATTGGCCGACAAGCGAAAAGACCAGATCTCGCTGCAAGAACTGCTGGACAACCCCACGACGCTCAAGCGCCTGCTGATCAAGGAAATCGAGGCCGACGCCAAGCAGTTCGGCGACGATCGCCGCACGCTGATCGAGACCGCTGAACGCGCCGTGCTGGAAACCAAGGTGCTGGACGAGCCGGTCACGGTGGTTGTGTCGGAAAAGGGTTGGTTGCGCGCCCGCCAGGGGCACGGCCACGATGCCTCGCAATTTGGCTTCAAGCAGGGCGATGACCTGTATGGCGCCTTTGAATGCCGCACCACCGACACGCTGATCGCGATGGGTGACAACGGCCGGGTGTATTCCGTGCCCGTTGCCGGCTTGCCGTCGGCGCGTGGCGACGGCCAGCCGGTCACCACCATGATCGACCTGGAGTCCGGCACGCGCATCGTGCATACCATCGCCGCGGCGCTGGATACCCGGTGGCTGCTGGCCACGCGCGGCGGTTATGGTTTTGCCGCCAAGCTGTCCGACATGGTCAGCCGCCAGCGTGCCGGCAAGCAGTTCATCACGCTGGAAGAGGGCGACGAAATGCTGCGCCCGGTGCCCTTGTTCCAGGGCGCCACGCAACTGGCTCTGCTGTCCGCCAAGGGCAAGTTCCTGGTCTTTGGCCTGGACGAGTGCAAGTCGCTGTCCGGCGGTGGCCGAGGCACCATCCTGATGGGACTGGATTCCTCGGACAAGCTGGATCAAACGGTGCCGATCAGCGCCCGCGGCCTGCGTGCCACGGGTATCTATCGCAACAAGCTGACCGAGGACATCCTGGCAGGCGACGCGCTGGCCCCGTATGTGGGCAAGCGTGCCCGCAAGGGTCGCCAGCTGGATGTGCGTCCCAAGCAGCCGGTGTTGTCGCCCGTGTTGGGGTGACGGCGTTGCTGGGTGGCTGGGCGGATATCGAATCCGCTTGTGCCGCCGAATGGCCAACGAAGGGAAGAAAAAAGGCGAGCCTGTTGGCCCGCCTTTTTTCTTGAGCTTTTTCTTGACCGGATTCGCGCGCCTGCTATTTAATAGATAGATCAGTCAATCTATTAATTAGTGATGAGAAAAATAGATCCCATCAAGCAGCAGGAGCGCCGCCGCCATATTCTGGATGCGGCGGCACAGTGCTTTGCCGAACACGGCTTTCACGCGACCTCCACCGCACAGATTTGCGCGCGGGCGGCAATGAGCCCCGGCAACCTTTTCCACTATTACGCCAGCAAGGCAGACATCATCGAGGCGTTGGTCGCCGCTGATACCGATGACATCCGCTTGCGGATGCAGGCGGCAAGCACGGCGCCTGATGCGTGCTTGGGGCTGCGTGAATGGGTCGATGGCCAACTGGCGCTGTATCAGGACCCGATATTTGTGCGCCTGGGCATGGAAGTGCTGGCCGAGGCGGTACGCAATCCGCGTGTGCATGCGTTGGTGATGGCCAATGAGGCCGAACGCAAGATAGGTCTGGTGGCACTGCTGGAGGCGGTCTGGGCCGGGCGGGATGCCCCGCAGCCGCTGGGTGACATGGCGGACGTCCTATTGCTGCTGCTGGATGGGGTCTACAGCCGATCTGTGGTGGACCCGGCATTTGACGGTGGAGCGGGTGGGCGCTTGCTGGAATCTGTCTTGCTGCGCTGTCTGCCGGATGCGCCCACGGTTGCGGCGCCGCGTCGAGCAAGGAGCCGGGCATGAGCCAGTCCTTGCCTGCCAACGACCGGCTGGTCCAGGTGGACGCGCTGCGCGGCTTTGCGCTCTTTGGCATCCTGGTGGTCAATATCGGCGTCTTCGCGTCGCCGTTCTTTGGTCCGGGCGTGGAGAGTCCGCTGTTTTCGCGGCCGCAGGACCAGGCCACGGAATGGGTGATTGCCTGGTTGTTCCAGACCAAGTTCTACCTGCTGTTCTCGTTCCTGTTCGGCTATAGCTTCACCCTGCAAATGGCGGCGGCGGAGCGCAGCCAGGCGGCGTTCCGCCCGCGCTTTCTGCGCCGGCTGGCCGGTCTTGCGATATTGGGCTTGGCGCATGCCGTGTTGTTCTATCAAGGCGACATTCTGCTGACGTATGCCTTGCTGGGGCTGCTGTTGCTGCGGTTTCGCAATGTGGATCCCCGAACGGCGTTGAAGACCGCCTTGTGGCTGATTGCGCTTAGCGCGGCGTTCTGGGGGCTGACGGGGCTGACCAGCTTGCTGGGCCCCGTACCGCCCGACTATGCGGCGGAGTACCTGGCGAATGCGCAGGCCGCCATCGAGGCGTATCGGGGCTCTATCGGCACGACGATCGCACAGCACATCAAGGAGTTGACCGAAAGTGTGTGGCTAGTGATCCTGCTGGTGCAGGGGCCGTCCGCGTTCGCCATGTTCCTGGTGGGTTATGCGCTGGGGCGCCGCAATGCGCTGGCGCAGCCGGGCAGCCATCCGCGCACGCTTTGGCTATTGGTGGCGATCGGGCTCGTGCCGGGGTTGGCAGGGTCGGCGGTGTATGCGACGTCCTTGTTGCCGTCCGCGGGGCCAGCCTGGGAATTGCCGAGTCTGGCGCTGGACCTGTTGACCGCGCCGCTGCTCAGCATGTCGTACGCGGCGGCGTTACTGCTGTCGCTGCGGACTCGCGCGGGCGCATGCCTGGGGGCGTGGCTGGCACCTGCGGGCAGGATGGCGTTGACCAACTATCTGATGCAGTCGGTCGTGTGCGCATTCGTGTTCACGGGGTGGGGGCTGGGCCTGTTTGGCCGGCTGCCGCCACTGGCGACCTTCGGGATCGCCGTGGCGGTTTACCTGGTGCAGTTGCCGATGTCAGCCTGGTGGCTGCGCGGCCACGCCTACGGTCCCGTCGAATGGGTGCTGCGCGCGTTGACGATCGGCGGCTGGCCTGCCTGGCGCCGTCCGTAATGCTGTCCGCAACGCCGTCCGTAACCTGGCGGAAGCTCCTAAGCGTCAGGCACGCGCTTCGGAGATGGCGGCATCGATGGCGCTAGCCAGCCTCGCCGTCAATTGATCCAGTTCGTCATCCGAGATGATGAAGGGGGGCGCCAGCAGCACGTGGTCGCCTTGCCGGCCGTCGATTGTCCCGCCCATCGGGTAGACCATCAGCCCTTGGGCCATGGCGTGGCGCTTGATGCGGGCATGCAGCGTCAACGCAGGGTCGAAAGTCTGTTTCGTGGCGCGGTCTTGCACCAGTTCGACACCCATGAAAAGACCGCGGCCGCGGATATCGCCCACATGCGGATGCTGGCCCAGGGCGTGTTCCAGCCGCCGACGCAATCCATCGCCCTGCGTGCGGACCCGTTCCAGCAGGTGGTCGCGGCGGATCACGTTTTGCACTGCCAGTGACGCGGCGCATGCCATGGCATGGCCCAGATAGGTGTGGCCATGTTGAAAAAAGCCGCTGCCTTGTTGCATCGCCTGCACGATGCGCTCTTGCGCCATGACCGCGCCAATAGGCTGGTAGCCGCCGCCCAGGCCCTTGGCGATGGTGATCAGGTCTGGCACGATCCCTTCCTGTTCCACGGCGTACAGGGTGCCCGTGCGGCCCATGCCGCACATGACTTCGTCGGCGATCAGCAGCACGCCATGACGGTCGCAGACTTCCCGGATACGGCGGAAATAACCTGGCACGGCGGTCACCGCGCCCGATGTCGCACCCACAACGGGCTCGGCCACGAAGGCCATCACGGTTTCCGGGCCCAGACGCTGGAAAGTCTGCTCCAGTTCTTGCGCCAGACGCTCGCCGTATTGCTCGGGCGTTTCATCGGCTTGCTGGTCGCGGTAGGCGTAGCACGGCGACACGTGTTCTACCGGAATCAGCAGTGGCGCGAACTGCGCGCGGCGCCAGGCATTGCCACCCACCGCCAGGGCGCCCAAGGTGTTGCCGTGGTAGCTCTGCCGCCGGGCCACGATATGGCGGCGCTCTGGCTGGCCGGTTTCGACGTAGTACTGACGCGCCATCTTCAGAGCGGCTTCAATTGCCTCGGAGCCACCCGACACGAAGTAGGCGTGCGAGATCCCGGCGGGCGCGTCCTCGACCAATCGCGCGGCCAATTGCTCGGCAGGTTCCGTCGTGAAAAAACTGGTGTGGGCATAAGCCAGCGCGTCGATCTGCGCATGCATGGCGGCCTGCACGTCGGGGTGGTTGTGCCCCAGGCACGAAACCGCGGCGCCGCCCGAGCCATCCAGGTAGGCGCGGCCGGATTGGTCGTAAAGCCAGACGCCCTGGCCGCGCACGGCGACAGGCGGCGTGGCGCGCAGGGATCGATGCATAACGCGGGTGCTGGTCATTGGAATGTCCCGGGTGGCAAAGGGTAGAAGAAGATCATTGCTAAGGGCGTTGGCGGGCGCGCTTGGTGGACGCATCCGACCAGTACACGCCATCGGCATGGAGGCGGCTTTCGATTTCGGTCAGGCGTTGCAGAACGTCGCCGCCGCCTTGGGCGGCCACCCGCGCGATCAGGTGTTCCGCCAGTCCCAGCAGGCCGGCCGTGCTGTGGAAGAACGATCCGGGACCGCGTTGGCCGGACAGGTCAGCGGGGTCGGTATCGGCCGGCGGCGTGAAATGCAGCACGTGCCGGGCGGATAGCGCCACCGGGTTGGTGGTGCTGTCGGTCAGCGCCAGCACGGTCACGCCGCGCTGGGCGATCTGGCGGCTCAGGTGCAGCGTGGCGGCGGGATAGGGGGCCTGCGATATCACGACCAGCGCGTCACCGGCCTGCAAGCAGTCGGCCTCTTCGGCGGGAGCGCCGCCCAAGCCGTCGATCAGGATGCCGTTGCGGCGCAGCAGGTGATAGGCGTAGCGCATCTGGTGGGCAATCCCGAAGGCCGAGCGCAAACCCAGGAAGCCAACCTGCCGGGCCGCCAGGAGGGCGGCGGCGGCAGCATCGAAGCTGGCGTCGTCGTTGCCCTCGCAAACGGAAGCGATGGCTGCTGTCTGTAGGTCGGTCAGCGCATCGTGTCTTTGCAAGCCGGCGCGGTGTTCGCGGGATGCTTGCAAGCGCGCGGCACGATCCCGCAGGCTGGCGGCGGACCCGCCCGCCAGCAGGCGCTGGAAGGGGGCGCGGAAGGTTTCATAGCTGTCGTATCCCGCCGCGCGCGCCATGCGCAGCATCGTGGCGGGGGCCACTCCTACTGCCTGGGCCTGGCGGCGCATGGACCACAGGGCCACCTCGGCGGGGTTGGCCAGCACCCAGGACGCGGCGCGTTGCAGTTCCGCGGGCAGGTCGGCGGCCAATTCGCGCAATTGATCCTGGAAGGCAGTGGTCACGATGGGGGAGGGGGGGGTGTGAATAAAACAAATGGTACTTCTATCATTGAATAAAAAACAAATGTTTTATTTACGAAACGTAAACCGCATTCCAACGAACTGTAACGCCAGAGTTTCCCTCTGAACCCATGGGGAATATGCGTGTGGAAAGCACGGAAATGATTACAAAATCAGCGTAAATCCGGTTTGACAGCGCAGTGGTGGACCCATATCATTTGAGCAGAAATCAATTTAACTGAACTAATTCAGTCATGAATAAACAGACCGTAACTGACCCCTCGCAGCAGTACGACCTGCGCATCTTGCGTGCCTTGCGCCGCATCACACGCTCGATCGCACTGCATTCACGCCAACTGTCCGCGGTGAGCCACATCACCGCGCCGCAGCTGATGTGCCTGCGCACGGTCATCGCCAACGGGCCGCTGACGGCCACGGCGATCAGTCGCGAGATTCACGTCAGCCCCAGTACGGTGGTCGGCATCCTGGACCGCCTGGAAGACAAGGGGTTCATTCGTCGCGAACGCGGCCGCGAAGATCGCCGCATCGTATTTGTCACCGCCACGGACGCCGGGCGCGAATTGGCGCAGCAAGCGCCGTCGCCACTGCAAAAGCACCTGGCTGACGCGCTGAACGCATTGCCTGAGCTTGAGCAAGCCACCATCACGCTATCGCTGGAACGCATCGTGGCGCTGATGGAGCAAGAAGGCCAGGCAGTTGCCGCCGACGCGCATGGCGACGTGTCGTCGCCCATCCTTGAAGTGCCCACGGGCGGGGCACCCCCAGAATCGGGAATCGTTGCATGAAGAAACACGAACTGGATCCTCCAACCCTCTCAAGTGCCGTGGCGCCGGCGGTTCGCGCGCAGACCCATACGATGCGTCTGCCCAACCGCAAAGACGGCGCCGCCATTCACCGCCTCATTTCCGAGTGCCCGCCACTCGACCTGAATTCCCTCTACGCCTACTTGCTCCTGTGCGAGCATTTCAGCGACACCAGCGTCCTTGCCGAAAGTGCCGGCGGACGTATCGACGGTTTTATCTCCGCTTACGTGATCCCGACCCGGCCCGACGTGTTGTTCGTCTGGCAGGTCGCGGTGCACACCCGCGCACGCGGCCATCGGTTGGGCCGCGCCATGCTTCGAGAGCTCTTGCAACGCAAGGAACTCGCGCATGTTCGTCATCTTGAAACCACGGTGGGGCCTGACAACCAGGCATCGCGCCGCAGCTTTACCGGCTTGGCCGGCGAGCTGGGCGCCCACGTATCCGAACAGCCGTTCTTCGACCGGCAACTGTTCGGAGGCGCGGACCACGACGACGAGATGTTGTTGAGGATAGGCCCGTTCGCATTGCCTGCCCCGTAGGGCAGCGCAACCCCAACGGACTTATCGAAATACCGGGATGGTTTTGCCGATCCGATTGCGCTTGCCGCATCCGGAGGGGCGCTGGCCGTCTGTCAACTTATGAGATGAAAGGGAGGATTAATCATATGGACTTGAAAATCTTTGACCGGATGGAGTCGGAGGTGCGGGGCTACATTCGGTCGTTTCCCGTGATATTCAGCCAGGCCAGGGGGTCGACGCTGATTGATGAGGACGGCACCGAGTACATCGATTTCTTCAGCGGCGCCGGCACGCTGAACTATGGCCACAACAATCCTGTTCTCAAGGAAAAGCTGCTGGAGTATGTGCAGTCGGACGGCGTCGTCCATGGCCTGGACATGGCCACCAGCGCGAAGAAGCGTTTCCTGGAGACGGTGGATCGCGTGCTGCTCAAGCCGCGCAACTGGCAATACACCCTGCAATTCACCGGCCCCACCGGCACCAATGCCGTGGAAGCCGCGCTGAAGATCGCGCGTCAGGTCAAGGGCCGCCCCAATGTGATCTCGTTCACGCATGGTTTCCATGGCGTCAGTGGCGGTTCGCTGGCGGTGACGGCCAACATGAAGTTCCGCGAAGCCTCGGGCTACGCGCTGGGCAATACGACGTTCATGCCCTATGACGGCTACTTCGGCCCCGACGTGGACACCATGGCGTATCTGGAACGCATGCTGGAAGATCCCAGCAGCGGCATGGACAAGCCTGCGGCGGTCATCGTGGAAACGGTGCAGGGCGAAGGCGGTGTCAACGTCGCGACGCTGCGCTGGTTGAAAGAGCTGGACCGCCTGTGCAAGCGCCACGACATGCTGTTGATCGTCGATGACATCCAGGTTGGCTGCGGCCGTACCGGCACGTTCTTCAGTTTCGAGGCCGCGGGCATCCGTCCGGACATCATCACGCTGTCGAAGTCGCTGTCCGGCTTCGGGCTGCCGATGTCGCTGGTGCTGATGAAGCCCGAACTGGACATCTGGAAGCCGGGCGCCCACAGCGGCACCTTCCGTGGCAACAACCTGGCCTTCGTCACCGCGACGCAGGCGCTGGAAACCTATTGGGCCAACACGGCGTTCACCGCCGATATCCAGCGCAAAGAGCGCCAGGTGCGCGATTGGCTGGAAAACCTGGTTCACAGCTATCCCAACGCCGGCTTGTCGGTGCGCGGACGCGGGCTGATCCAAGGCTTGGTGTGCAACACCACGCCCGCCTTGGCCAACCGCATCTCGCAGAACGCCTTCAAGAAGGGCGTCGTCATCGAGACCTCGGGCGCGCACGACGAAGTATTGAAGCTGCTGCCTGCGTTGACGATCGAGGAAGAACTGCTGAGCAAGGGGCTGGACGTGATCGAGGCCAGCGTGGCCGAAGCGCTGGCTGAAGAGGGGCAGTCTGCCCGCATTCTGAAATTTGGAGGAAAACGCCAATGATCGTACGCAACGTCAAAGATGTGATCGGCACCGCCGATGAAGTCCGAACCGACACCTGGGTCAGCCGCCGTGTGCTGCTGAAGAAGGACGGCATGGGCTTTTCCTTCCACGAGACCACCATTTTTCCGGGCGGCCGTACCCACATCCACTACAAGAACCATCTTGAAGCGGTGTGGTGCATTGAAGGCGACGGTTCCATCGAGACCATCGCCGACGGCAAGAAGTACGACCTGGGCCCCGGCGTGGTCTACGCCCTGAATGAGCACGACGAGCACTGGCTGTGCGGCGGCAAAGAGCCGCTGCGCGTCATCTGCGTCTTCAACCCGCCGCTGACTGGCCAGGAAGTGCACGACAAAGAGGGCGTTTACGCCTTGCCTGAAGCCCACGCCAAAGCGGCCTGAAACAAGACAAGGAGGTTCGCATGATCTCACCTGCACAGGATCCGTACGCCTCTCGTACGGATCGAAGTTCCGCCATCATCGCCCGCCAGGATCCGGTGGTCTATGACAATGGCCAATACGCCAACGCCATCTCGGGCGAGCAAGTCGGCCAGTACGAGCGCGACGGTTTCCTCTTGTTGGAAAACCTGTTTTCGGAAGCCGAGATCCGCGCATTGTCGGCCGAGGTCGAGCGCATGACGCGCGACCCGTCGATCGTCCGGCGCGAAGAGTCCATCACCGAACCGGGCAGCAATGCCGTGCGTTCCATCTTCATGGTGCACGTGCTGAATCCGGTGCTGTCGCGCCTGGTGCGCGACCCGCGGCTGGTCAATGTGGCGCGTCAGATCCTCGGGTCCGAGGTCTACATCCACCAGTCGCGCGCCAACATGAAGCCCGGCTTCAAAGGCAAGGAGTTCTACTGGCACTCCGACTTCGAGACCTGGCATGTCGAAGATGGCATGCCGTCGATGCGCGCGCTGAGTTGCTCGGTGCTGTTGACCGACAACAATGAGTGCAACGGCCCGCTGATGCTGGTGCCCGGTTCGCATCGGCAGTTCATTTCGTGCGTTGGCGAGACGCCGAACGACCACTACAAGCAATCGCTGAAGAAGCAAGAGTACGGCGTGCCCGACCCGGTCAGCCTGCAACTGCTGGTGGAGCAGGGCGGCATCCGGTCGATGACGGCGAAGGCCGGCTCGGTGGTGTTCTTCGACTGCAACACGATGCACGGCTCGAACAGCAATATCTCGCCGTGGCCGCGCGCCAACGTGTTCATGGTCTACAACAGCATGGAAAACACCCTGAATCCGCCCAAGTACGGGCTCACGCCGCGTCCCGAACACATCGCGACGCGCAAGGGATTCAAGGCGGTGATGCCGCTGGATGCGCTGAAACTGGTGGGTGGCTAGGCTACCTGCCAGGCGACGCTTTCCGAACCCGGGCCTGGCCCGGGTTTTTTCATGTCTGCCGGGGGCGTGGGCGCCGCAGGCACTCTGCTATTCTTTTGCGGATTCTTCAGCTGACCTTCCGCCTCCATGTCCGCCCGTATCCTCAGCTTGCACATTTACCCGATCAAATCCTGCGCAGGCATTGACCTGTCGGAGTCTCCCATCGACCGCGCCGGACTGGCCCACGACCGCCGTTGGATGCTGATCAGCGCCGACGGCCAGTTCATGACCCAACGGCAATGGCCCGCGATGGCGCTGATCCGCACGGCACTCACCGCCGACGCGCTGCGCCTGTCCGCGCCGGGCATGGCCGATCTGGACGTGCCGTTGGATGGATCCGGCCTGGAGCCGGGGGCGGAAACCGTGGCGGTATGGAGCGACACCATTTCGGCCCAGCGTGAAAGCGCCGCCGCCGGGCAATGGTTTTCCGATTTTCTCAAGACGCCTTGCCGTTTGTTCAAGGTGGATACGGCGGCGCGGCGCAACGCCAAGCCGGATTGGGTATCCCGGTGGGTTGACGCGCATCCCGACTTGGCGGATGCGTTCACCGGGGAGCACCACTTTGGTTTTGCCGACGGTTTTCCCCTGCTGATCGCCAACCAGGCATCATTGGACGACCTGAATGCCCGCTTGCAGGCCAAGGGCGTTGCGCCCGTGCCGATGAACCGTTTTCGGCCCAATATCGTGGTCGACGGCGAATGGGAACCCTTCGAGGAAGATCACACCGCCATGATCACGGCGGCCGGTGTCCGGATGGCTTTCGTCAAACCTTGCACCCGCTGTTCGATTCCTGACATTGACCAGCGCACCGCGCAGCAGTACGACGAGCCGGGCCGCACGTTGGCGGGCTATCGCAATCTGGAAATCGGGGTGGTGTTCGGCCAGAACGCCATTCTGGACGCGCCGGCGGGCGCTCGACTGAAGGTGGGCGACGGGGTCGAGATCGAACTCGATTTCTGACCCGCCGCCCGGCCTTGGCGGGGCTTACACCGAGGACATCTTCAGGCCGATCAGGCCCAGGACGATGAGAGCGACGCTGGCGATGCGCATCCAGCTAGTGGATTCGCCGAACAGAACGATGCCGGCCACGAAGGCGCCGATAGTGCCGATGCCTACCCAGACGGCGTAGGCGGTGCCTAGAGGCAAGGTTTTCATGGCGACGGCCAACAGCCAGACGCTGATGGCCATGCCGCCCGCCGTAATCAGGGACGGCCAGAGGCGGGTAAAACCGTGGGTGTACTTCAGCCCGACGGCCCAGACGATTTCAAACAGGCCTGCGAGAACCAGGATGATCCAGGTCATGTACGACTCCTACTTTGCGCTGCCAGCGGAATGCTGGCGTTGAGGGGTCGTCCCCGGATAAAAAACACCGGCCATTTGACCGCGCGCAGCAACGGGCCGTCCCGCTGCGGCAAAAATTATAGAATAGCGGCTTCCAACGGCAAAACCGGATGCCGGGCATCACTTTAGCAACGTTTCGCGGGCCGGGCCGCGAACCAGGATATTTCTATCATGCAACGCATCATGCTGCGGGCAAAGCTGCACCGCGTCACGGTCACCGAAGCCGACCTTCACTACGAAGGATCTTGTGGCATCGACGAAGACCTGCTGGACGCTGCCGGCATGCGCGAGTTCGAACGTATCGAACTCTATAACGTCACCAACGGCGAACGTTTCGACACCTACATCATCAAGGCGGCCCGCGGTAGCGGCGCCATCTCGTTGAACGGCGCCGCTGCGCGCCGGGCCCAAGTGGGTGATCTTCTGATCATCTGCACCTACGGCCCCATGTCCGAAGCTGATTCCGCCACGCACAAGCCGCAAGTGGTGCTGGTGGACGACGCGAACCGCGTCAAGGAAATCCGCAAGTTCCCGGCCTGAGGCCGGGCCGGGCGTAGCGCCGCGGCCGGCTTGTCCGGCGGGCGCTCTCGTCAACTCTGAACCGTTTCATCATGAGCTTCCAGGTCATCATTCAACCCAGCAAGCATCAATTCCCGGTCGAGCCCGGCCAGACCGTGCTCGACGGCGCCCTGGCCGCGGGTATCGTGCTGCCCTATAGCTGTCGCAACGGCGCGTGCTCCACCTGCAAGGGCAAAGTGGTGTCCGGGGAGTTCGACGCCGGGCAATATCCCGCTCAGATCCTGTCACCGGAAGAACTGGCCGACGGCTACACGCTGTTCTGCCAGGCCCGCCCCGAATCCGACATGGTGGTTGAATCCACCGAAGTCCGTCTGGCCAGCGACATCCAGATCCGCAAGCTGCCCTCGCGCGTGCAGACCCTGGAGCGCGTCGCACCCGACGTCACGGTGATCAAGTTGCAACTGCCCGCCTCGGAGCAGTTCCGCTACTACGCCGGCCAATACATTGAAGTCATCCTGAAGGATGGCCGCCGCCGCAGCTATTCGATGGCCGGTGCGCCGCATACGGGCAGCCCGCTGGAGCTTCACATTCGCCACATGCCGGGCGGACTCTTCACCGACCACGTCTTCGGCGCGGGCGACACGCAGATGAAAGAGCGCGAAATCCTGCGCCTTGAAGGGCCATTCGGCTCGTTCTTCCTGCGCGAAGACAGCGACAAGCCGATTGTGCTGCTGGCCAGCGGCACGGGTTTCGCGCCGGTCAAGGCCATCGTGGAACACATGATCCACAAGAGCATCAGCCGCCCGGTCACGCTGTACTGGGGCGGCCGCCGCCCGCGCGATCTGTACATGGATGCATTGGCGCAGTCCTGGTTGGGCCTGCTGCCGAATTTCCGCTATGTGCCGGTCGTGTCCAATGCGGTGCAGGAAGATGAATGGACCGGCCGTACCGGTTTCGTCCATGAGGCCGTCATGCAGGACATTAGCGATATGTCCGGGCACCAGGTCTATGCTTGCGGCACGCCGCTGATGGTGGATGCCGCCCGACGCGAATTCAGCGTGCAGAATGGCTTGCCGCCGGAAGAGTTCTACGCGGACGCATTCACCTCCGAAGCCGACCTGGCGAAAGCCGCGTCGTAAACCGGACGATATGAACGCCAAGGGCGGAAATCACAGGGCTGAAATGCTTGGTGACTTCCGCCCCTTTTTATAGGCGGATCCCGCCAGGATAAAGGCGCCCCCTCGGGGGAGCAGGCACCCAAGGCGTGTGTCGCGTGTGGGAGCATTTTTTACGTAGGCGGGGGCAATTCGGCAGGGTAAACTGCCTTGGCAGCGGCTTGCCAAGGGAGGCGGACATCGGGTCCGAGAACCTATTTGGTACGCAAGGAGCAATGCGGGCATGAAAGTAGCGGTATTGGGTAGCGGCATTATCGGAATCTCCAGCGCTTGGTGGTTGAGCCAGGCGGGCCATGACGTCGTGGTCATTGATCGCTGCACCGGTCCCGCACAGGAAACGAGCCTGGCCAATGGCGCGCAGATCTCGGTTTCCTACGCCGAACCCTGGGCCAATCCGCAGGCCCCGCTCAAGCTGCTCAAATGGATGTTCCAGGATGACGCCCCGTTGCTGTTTCGTCCGCAGCTGGATTGGCGGCAATGGATGTGGGGTCTGGCTTTCCTGCGCGAATGCCTGCCGGGCCGTCTGGCGCCGAACATCCGGGCGATGGTCCGCATGGCGGAATACAGCCGCGCCACCTTGCGCAGCATGCGCGCCGAACTGGGTATCGAATACGACCACCTTGAACGCGGCATCCTGAATTTCTACCGCGACCCCCACGAATTTGAGAACTCCCAGCGCGCCGCAGGCCTGATGCGCGATTTCGGCGTTGAACGCCGCGTGGTCACGGCCGATGAGGTCATCGCCATTGAACCGGCTCTGGCTCCGCATCGCCAGACCATCGTCGGGGGCGACTACACCCCCGAAGATGAAAGTGGCGACGTGCATCTGTTCACGGTCGCGCTGGCTGAACGCTGCGCCCGCGCTGGCGTCGAATTCCGCTACAGCACGCGGGCGACGCGCCTGCTGACCCAGGGCGGCACAGTGCAAGGCGTTGAAATCATCGAGCCGGACGGCCGCTACGGCGTCGTCGCGGCCGACGCCTACGTCGTGGCAATGGGCAGTTTCAGTCCTAATCTGCTGCGCCCGCTGGGCATTCCCTGCAACGTCTATCCGGCCAAGGGCTATTCGGCGACGTTTCCGGTGCTGAAGCCGGAAGCCACTCCCACGGTCAGCTTGACGGACAGCAGCCACAAAATCGTGTTCTCGCGCCTGGGAGACCGGCTGCGCATGGCTGGCACGGCAGAGCTTTCGGGGTACTCCCGGGGCCTGAACACCAGCCGTTGCGAAGCCCTGACTCGCTTGGCGCAGGAACTCTTTCCCGACGCGCTCGATTTTGAGCGCGTCAGCTATTGGTCGGGCTTGCGCCCGTCCACTCCCTCTAATGTGCCCATCATCGGCCGCAGCCGTATCCCCAATTTGTATATCAATACGGGACACGGTACGCTCGGCTGGACGATGGGTGTTGGCTCGGGCCGGGCACTGGCCGATCTGCTTAGCGGACGGCGGCCAGAACCGGAATTCCCTTTTCTTGGTCTGTGAACCTATGAAGAATCTGCAATTGGCGGGCGTTGCCCGCGCGATGTTCGCCAGCCGGCGTGCATGGGTGTTTGGCGCCGCCATGGCAATGGCAGGCGTGGCGAACGCCGCTCCAGTGGAAATCCAAGTCTGGCACACGCTGTCCGACGCAAACAAGGCCGAGTTTGAAAAGCTGGCCAAGCAATACAACAAAGAACAGGACCAAGTCAGCGTCAAGCTGCGCGCGTTCGGCACGCAGGACGCGCTGGAGCAAGAGGCCGTCACCGCCGTCAAGGCGAAGAAGGCGCCCAATCTGGTGCAGCTGACTGACAACCATTCGCCTGAAGTCGTGGCTCAGCACAAGGCCATCCTGCCGATGTACGAATTGCTGGCCAAGTACCCGATCAAGGACCTGAACTGGTTCGTGCCGGCCACCAGCAGCTTCACGCGCGACGGCAAGGGCCGCCTGCTGGCCTTCCCGTGGATGGCCGAAGTCCCGGTGATGTTCTACAACACTGCCGCCTACAAGAAGGCCGGCCTGGATCCCAACAATCCCGCCCGCACCTGGAGCGGCTTGCAAGCCGAACTCCTCAAGCTGCGCGACGTGGCCGATATTGATTGCCCTTACGCTTCCAGCGATCAGGTCACGGTCCACCTGGAAAACCTGGCGCCGATCAACGGGCAGCAGTTCACCAGCAACAACAACGGGCTGGATGCCATCACCAAGAAGAGCGCGGCGCCTGCGATGCAGTTCGACACGCTCTACATGCGCCACATCTCGCTGATGGTCAGCTGGAAGCGGTCGCTGCTGTTCATGGCGCATACGGGTGATGCCTCGGCGGACAAGCTGTTCGCCAAGGGCGAGTGCGCCGTGCTGACGGCCAACTCTGGCGCCTTCGGCACGTTCCTGACTACCAAGTCCTTGTCGTTCGGCGTGGCGCCGGTGCCTTACTACGATCAAGCCACCAAGACCGCCGGCCAGCCGTTTGTCAGCGGCTCCGCGCTGTGGGCGCTTGACGGCCGTCCGCAAGCCGAAGAAAAGGCCACCGCGCAATTCCTGGCCTGGCTGTCCAAGCCGGTCGTGGCGGCCGAATGGCATCAGCGCACGGGCTTCCTGCCGCTGACCGAAGCCGCATTCCGTGCGTCTGACGTGTCGTTCTACAAGAGCATTCCCGGCGCGCAAGCCGTGGTCGCTTCGATGAGCACGCGCCCCGCCAGCAATAGCCGTGGCTTCCGGATGGCGAATTACAACCGTATCGAACCGGTGCTGAATCAGCAGCTGAACGATGCCTTTGAAGGCAAGGTTCCGCCCGTGTCGGCCCTGAACAATGCCGCGACGCAGGCACGCAGCATCGCCGCGCAACGCTGATCATCCAGAGGGATAGCCGGCAGCGCAAACGCCTGCCGTCTTCGCTCTCAAGAAACCCTGTCCAATAGGACAGGGTTTTTTTTCGTCTATCGCCAGCTCCGGGCGGGTGGATCAAAGCATCCATGCGTACATGCCAGTCTGGCGACGCGCCAGCCCCTCGTCCACCATGCCGTTCATGCGTACCACTTCTGGTGCGCCTTCAGCTTGCGGTGAGGCATGGTTCGATTCATTTTCCTGGCGGTGGGCCTGTCCGGCCTGGCAGCTTGTACAGCCTGGCCGGCCAATGGCGGTGCTGGCGGATCCTGGCAGCCCACGGAGCCCGCGACGCGCGGCTTCCGTTTTGACTGGCGCTTGTCAGGCGATCCCGCTGTCGCGCCTGTGCAGGTATTCGACGACGGCAAGGAAGTCTGGCTGCAATTCGCGCCAGGGCAGGCCTTGCCGGCGATCTTTGGCATGCGCGGCCATGGTGAGCAAGCCTTGCCTTATCTTCGCCGCGATCCGTATGTGGTGGTGGTAGGCGAGTGGGACGCACTGCGGTTTCGTGGCGGCAGGTTGGTGGCAAGAGCGGAGCGTGCCGCGGATATTGCGAATGTGGCGATGGAGCCGACGCCATCCCTGCCGGCTGTCGGAACGCTGGCGGCCAGCGGGCCGCTGGTCGCGACATATCCGGAGGTGGCTGCAACGCCTGATGGGGGGGAAGTGGCCTCATTCTCGGAATCCAGCGCGCCCCACGCGGCCGTGACGGCCGCCGCGATTCCGGGCCTTGCGAATTCACCGCCATCGACTGCTTCGACAACGCTGTTTCGGGCAGGGCCGCCGGACGCCACGCTTCGTGCCGTCCTGGCGCGTTGGGCGGACAGTTCGGGATGGACGTTCCAGCCGCAGCATTGGGCGGTGGACGTGGATATCCCGTTGTCCGCTTCAGCGGATTTTTCTGGGGATTTCAAATCCGCCGTGCGCGAATTGCTGGGCGCGACCGAGTTGGCCGAAACACCTTTGCAACCCTGCTTTTATGGCAATCAGGTGCTGCGCGTGGTGCCGCTGGCTCAATCCTGCTCACGCTCGGCAGCGCTGCAAGGAGGCGGGGCATGACGATCAAACGAGTCTTGAATCTGGTGGCGTGCGGGGTGTTGGGAGGTTGCGCAGCATCGCAACAGGCAACGGATTTGAACCGGGCGGCGAACGAACGGCAGGCGGCACTGGCAGGGCGCCATCAGGCATTTGCGGATCGCTTGACGAACCGCCAGGCACGTATCGCCGCACAGGATGTCGCGACGCCTTGGGTCGCGGGCAAGCCGCAGCCGTTGGCGCGTGCCGTCGCGTTGCCGCCCGCATTGCGGGAAAACGTACCGACGACGCTGATGCTGGCCGATCAGGCGGATCTATCGACGTTGGCCCAGCGCTTGGGCGCTGCCACCGGCATCCCGGTGCGGGTGCGTCCCGATGCCTTGCTTCCTCTTGAGCAATTCCTGCCGCGCCTTGCCGTGAATACCGGGTTGTCTTCGCCGGCCCCGATCCGCCTGGAAGTTCGCGATGGGCCGCTGCCGCTCGCCGATCTGCTGGATGCGCTGGCCGCCCGATTCTCCGTGCATTGGCGCTACGTGCGCAACGCGCTGGAGTTCTATCGCACTGAAACACGTGTCTTTGACGTGCGGGCATTGTCGCTTGCCAGCGCGGTGGATGTGCGTCTGGGGCGGTCGGGGACTGAAAGCGGCGAAGGCTTTGAAAGCACATCCAACACCACGTTGTCGGCAAAGGAGCACAACGCGCTGGCGGTTCTGCGCGCCAGCATCGTTCCGTTCCTGACTCGATCGGGGTTGGTCGCGGATGCGGTGGATGGGGCGTCGTCGTTGGTCGTCACCGATACGCCCGAGGCGTTGGAACGAGTCGCGTACTACCTTGAACATGAAAACAAGGCACTGACGCGCCGCGTGAGGCTGGTGTTTGAGGAAATCACCGTCATCGCCCGGCAATCGGCATCGGGCGGAATGGACTGGAACGCGCTTTATGCCGCGGCGGGCGCGTCGGCACGTATCGCCTTGCCCGGCGCGGTTCCGGTAGGCGCGGGTCTGCTTGACGCTGGTGTGGATGGCGGGCCTTTCGGCGGTTCGCAGGCGGTCGTTTCCGCGCTGAGCACGATGGGCGCGATCGTCCGGCACCGCAAAGTGCCAGTGCTGACCTTGAACCGCCGGCCGGTCACGCATGCGATCAGAACCACATTTTCGTATATCGACCGCGTGCAGAGCACGGCGGTCCCTGGCACGACGGCCGGTGGGGCCAATGGTTCGCTGCCTGCGGTGTCGATCAGTCAGAAGGAAGAAACGGTGGGGTCATTCCTGACGCTCTTGCCGGACATCCAGGCAGACGGGCAGATCCTGCTGTCTGTTGCTTATGACAACGCCGTGGCGCAACCGCTGAAGACCATCACCTTCGGAGAGCGCGGCAATCAAGTGCAAGTGCAGCAGATCACGATTGATGGCAATGGCACCGTGCAGCAGATCGAGCTGCGGCCGGGCCAACCCGTCATTCTTTCCGGTTTCGACCGCAGCCAGGAACAGCACGACCGCCAACGGCTTGCGCCTGGCCTGCCGCTGATCACCGGCGGCCAAGACAGCGCCACTCAAGAACGAGAGACCACGTTGCTGCTGGTCACGGCACAGGTTGAAGAAGGGTATTGAGGCCACGCCATGAATCGAGCTCCTCATTTCCTTCTTGTCGAATGTGCGGGCACCGACCGCAAGCTGGCGCTGGGCTTGCGCTGGATGGTACTGATCGGTTCCGACGCATCCGGTCTGGCCCGCGCGCGTGGCCGGCGGCTGCGAGCCACGCACGTCGTCGTTGGGGGGTCTCCCGCTACGGTGGCGGGGTACGGACGGGTGCGCAAGACGTGGCGTCGCGGTGCGCATGCGGGCGCGTCGCCACGGGGGCGGGCGCCCGACATCCAAGCTGCCGCACAGCTATATGCGCTGCGATATCCGGCAGGCGGGCAGTGTCTGATTCCGCTTCCAGAAGGCCGCTATTGGCTGGTCGCGGCTCAGGATGGCACGGTGTTGTCGCAGGCGGACAAGGTGTTCACGTCGCATGACGAAGCCTTGCGCGCACAGGAGCGGCTGCGGGATCAACGCCCCGGTTTGCCCGTGCACGACGCTGATTCGGTATGGGCGGCGTTGCAGCAAGCCGTTGAACCCGGCGCCAGGCTGGCGGTATTGCCATCCCGCTGGGCGGCGTTGCCGCTTGCCCTGCGGCTGTTCCTGATTTGCGTGGGGTTGGCCGCCGCCGCGCCGCCGCTATGGAATGGCCTGATCGTGCAGAGGCTCATGCGGAAGCCGGAAGCGGTTGCGCAGGCACAGGATTCTGAATCGAGGGATCAAGCAGACCGCTATCTTGCGTTGCTGGAAGGCACGCCCGCACATGCACCCGCTGAACTCTTCCGCTTGCTGCACGCCATGGGACGGCTTCCCATCCAGGTGCAAGGCTGGGCGCTGCGCCGTGCGCAATGTGATGCGGGTGCGCGCGCCTGGGAGTGTTCCGCGCGTTACGCGCGGGCATATCCCTTTGCCACGAATCAGCTTCTGCACGCACGCTTGCCCAAGGGGTGGAACGTTTCCTTCCAACCGCTGGAAGAGGCCACATTGTCTTGGCAGGTTGCTTCGGGCGCGGTGACATTGGCCGGGTTGTCGCTGCCCCACGCGCAGCGTGTCGATACGGAATGGGTCACCGCGTTGCAACGCTTGCAGCCGGCATTCGCTTCCATCGCGTTGGCGCCGGCGGTGCCGTTGCCTCTGCTGGTGGCCCCCGGAATAGATCCGTCCGGGCCAGACCTCCCTGTCCGGCCGGTCATCCGGCGCCGTGCCTTGCGCATGTCGGGTCCATTGCGTTCATTCGCGTTATTGCCCGGCTCCCTGCCGGCAGTGCATTGGTCGCGGCTGGCGCTGGATGTTCAGCCGCAGCACCAACCCAGCCTTGTCGCCAGCACGTTGGTCGCCGAACTGCATGGAGAAATGTATGAACAGGAATAGCTTGTCCGCGTGGCTTGCAGCCATCGCCAGGCGCATTGCGTGGGCGCTGGCCGTCGTTGCGGCCATGATGCCGTCGGTGGGCGCGCAGGCGTTTCCGCCCGAACCCGACGAGGCGCAGGCGTGGCCGGAAGTGGAAACGGTGCGGACGCTGTTGCGCGCGGATGCCGCTGCCGCCTTGGCCGATTGCCGGGTGTCCGGCATTTGTCCGCCGGGTTCGGCGGTTGCGTCGCGGGAACCCCTGGCTCGGCCGGAGGACGATATTCGGGTCGCTGCGATATTCGGGTCTGCCAAGCGGCTGAGTGCCGAGGTGCTTGTCAATGGCGCTTTGCTGCACTACCAGGCAGGCCGAGCCGCGCCTGTGGCGGGCGCCGTCTTTGTGGCGGGCGGCTACCGATTGCTTGCCATCGACGGCGCATGTGTGCGGCTCCGCAGGGAAGGCGTGGACCTGACCGCATGCCTGGATGCAGGGAGCGGAACGCCATGAATCGCCTATCGAAACCCTCGCAGGCGCACCCGCCTCATGAACTGCACACTGCCGACGATATCTCCCGGTTGTCGCCAGCGTTGGTCCGTGCGCTTAGCCGTGAATTCGACCTGGCCTCATTGGCTGGCCGCCTGTGCCCCGTGTTGTTGGAAAACGGTGATGTGGCCGTCTTCGCCGTTGCGGAATACCTCCAGGGTGATCCCATCGACGAGGTCGAGCGCCTGGTGCGATCCGAAGGCTACCGCTTGGCGCAGCCGTCCCGTTACGCACTGCCGGCGCCGCTGCTGTTGATGGTCGCTCGAGGCCAATTGACGGGCGCGGGCCTGGGGCGAAGGGGCGGGGGCGCGCAAGCCGAGCGGGTATCCGCCTTGGGCGCGCTCTTCCTGGATATCGTGCGATGGGGCGTGGTGCAAGGGGCCAGCGATGTGCATATCAATGTGAACCAGCGACGTGAATCCTGCGACATCCGCTACACCATCAATGGGGAATATGTCGCCACTGAACGGTTCTCCGGTTTGTCCAATACGACGTTGCTGGAAGTGCTGGCGGTGGCCTGGATGGACGTGCGTGGCGGCAACGGCGCGGTGTTCGATCCCGCGCTTGAACAACAGGGGCGCATTGCGCTTGAGGTGGATACCGTTCACGTCGTGCTCCGTTGGGCGTCGCTGGCCACCGATGCGGGGCCTTCAGTCTGCCTGCGCATCCTGCGCCTGGACGCCACCGCCGATGGCGACCTTCATGCGTTGGGATATCTGCCCGCGCAGATCCAGACGCTGTTGCACGCCCGTGAGCGCGAAGGGGGCGCCATCGTATTGGCGGGTGTGGTGGGGTCGGGAAAATCCACCACGATTGCGGCGCTGATGCGCGGTATTGCTTCTACCCGCAAAGTCATCACCCTGGAGGATCCGGTGGAATACGTCATCGCCAATGCCTTGCAGAATACGTTGGGCGGTGCATTGGCCGAATCCGCGTGGCCCGTGTTCGATGCCAAACTCAAGACCATCAAGCGGTCGGCCATGAACGATCTGCTGATCGGAGAAATCCGCGATGTCGATACCGGCCGTGCGTTCATGGATCTGGCGGGGTCGGGCGTCAGCCTGTACACCACTACGCACGCAGGCTCCGCGGCGTTGATTCCTGAGCGTCTTGCCTCGGAGGCGATCGGTGTGTCGCGGGATTTTCTCGCCACGCCTGGCATTCTCAAACTGTTGGTGTATCAAACGCTCTTGCCCCGCTTGTGCGCTGCGTGCGCATTGCCCCTGGACAGTTTGTGGCGGGGGCCATCGCAATCATCGGGCGGCTCGCCGGACTGGCAAGCGTGGGCCGCCTGGATGCAGCGCACATACCTGCTGGACTTGGAAGCGATCAGGGTCAGGAATCCCGCCGGATGCTCCGCGTGCCGTCGGCCCCAGTTGCAGGAGCTCAATGGCATCGCAGGCCGTAGCGTCGCGGCTGAACTGATCGAGCCAGAACGTCTGGCGGGGTTTCTGGAGCGAGTGCGCAAGCGCGACAACCTGGGTTTGACGCGGCGCCCGCAGGCAATGGATGCGGATAGTTGGCGCGATGTGGCCCGGAGTGGCCTGCGGGCACTGGACTGCGCGTTGTTCAAAGTGAATGCGGGGGAAGTGGATCCTCGGGCCTTGTTGCGCCGGTTCGATCTTCAGGCTTCACCGCACGCCGTGCGCGCCAAGGCGGGGATCAGATTGGGACGACGCGCATGAGTCTCCCGTCATTGCACGCAAGATTCGCACGGGAACGCTCGTTCGGCGTGTATCTGCCGCGCCTGGATGCGTTGCGCTTCCGGGGCCAGCGCGCGGACTACTACGAGTATCTGGCGGACCTGGTGGAAGGGACGCAAGGGCGCAAAAGCTTGCGCGACATTTTTGATGACGATGCGCGGCGCTACGGTCGGCGCACCGTGCGCGGCCGTTTGTCGCATTACTGGGCCGACGCCTATCTGGAAGCGGGTGGGGATCTTGGCGTCGCCTGGTCCGGCACGCTGCCCTCGGATGAATGCGTTCTGTTGAGTTGCGTCCAGGAAGAGGGGGGCGATCTTGCCGCCGCGTTGCGCGATCTGGCTCGTGCGGTTCGGCTGGGTAGCAAGGCCCGCGTTGCCGTGTTGTCGGCGGCGGCGGCTGGCGTGGCGGCTACCGCTGTGGCGCTGGCCTTGCTTTGCGCCATCCCGTTCTTCAGCGTGCCGCGCTTGCTGCGGGTCTTCCAGATGGTGCCGCCGGAAGACTACGGCCGTCTGACGCGCGGCCTGTTCGCGTTGGCCCAGGCCTTGCGGCAATGGTTGCCGTTGTGGCTGGTGTTCAGCGTCGGCATGACGTTGCTCAGCCTCTGGTCGCTGCCGAATGTCACGGGCGCATTCCGGGCCGCTTGCGACCGCTGGCTGCTGTGGAGGCTGTACCGCGATTTTCAGGCGATCCGCTTCCTCTGCCTGCTGGCGGTGCTGGTCCGGCAGCATGGTGCGGCCGATACCCGTTTGCGCCACGCGCTGTCGGTGCAGGCACGGGATGCTCGGCCCTGGATGCACGCACATCTGCAATCCATGTTGAACCGCCTGGACGGTGGCGCGAGCGGTCCCGAGATCTTCAACACGGGATTGTTGGATGAAGAAACGTGGTGGTACATGGCCGACATGATGGATGCGCTGGGGCTGGAGGCCGGCCTGGCGCGGGTGCGCCTGCGCGTCGAATCGCGTCTGCTGGCCAGGGTGCGGCGGCAGGCGGCCGTGCTGCGCTGGTCGCTGCTGATCGGGTCTCTGGCGGCGGTCCTGGGGATCACGCTCTGGCATTACGGCGTCATCGACGAACTGCGCCGGGCCCTGACCAACTTCTACGCAAGCCAATAGCGTCGTCCCGCGTAGGTAGGTTCAAGCGCGAATGCGCGTTCCATTCAATCAACGGAGGTAATGATGCATCAGATACAAAAGGCGCGATCCGGCGCGACGCGGCAGCAGGGATTCTCTTTGATGGAGGTGTCCATCGTGACGGCCATTGTCTTGTTGATCGCGATCGTCGGCATTCCCGCGATCGGGGCATATGTCATCGAAAACAAGGTGCCCAAGGTCGGCGAAGAGCTTCAACGGTTCATCGCCAGCATGAAAATCAATGCTCAAGGCGGGGGTGTCACGCCCTATACCGGCTTGGACACCGGCGCCATGGCGAATGCGCTGCGCGATTCCAGCGTATTGGCCGTTCAGGGCAGTGGGGCGTCGGCGCGCATTGTGCATGGACTGGGCGGCAGCGGGTCGGGACGCAGCGGCGTGGTCGAGGTGGTTGCTGCGGCCTTGGGCGGCGCGGGCCTGGGCTCCGCGTTCACGGTCACGCTGACCAATGTCAGCCATGCCGCTTGCCCGGCGTTGGCCTCCGTATTGCAGCGGATGTCGGAAACCATCTCGATCGGAGGCAGTGCAGGCGCCAAGGTCGTGAAAGATGCACTTGCCACGCCCGCCGTGCCTTACCGCGCTGCACTGGCCCAGGCCCAGTGCAGTCAGGGCGAGGTCAATACCTTCATGTTCACCGCAAAATGATGCGCCAGTCTTGCCTTCATGGTGCGCGGCGTGGCGCGGCCGTGCGTACGAGCCGCCAGGTCGGATTCTCATTGCCGGGTTTGGCGTTGGCGTTGGCACTGACTTCCATCGTTGCGATCTGGGCTTCCAGCCAGGTCGTCCAACGGATCGAGGATTCAGCGGCGCGCTCGGCGGGAGTGTGGATGGCCCAGGTCCGTCAGGCGGCATCCGGGATGCTGGCCCGTCATTTTGACGCGCTTGCGAAAGGGCAGGCGCCTGTGAACGAAGCCGGCGCGGCGCTGTTGGCGGACCCGGCATCCCCCACGGTGTCGGAACTGCGAACCCTGGCGTATCTGCCGGCGGACTTCCCTGAACGCTCCGCGCTGGGCTTTGGCGCGCAGATCCGGGTGCATGCAGGGGGCGGCTGCCCGGGCAAGCGTTGCCGGATCGATGCCCTGGTCTATAGCGCCACGCCGGTATTGAAATCAGGGACGCAGATGCCGGATCTGATCGGCATTGCGTCCGTCATCGAGGCCGCGGGCGGCTACGGCGGGGCAGTCTGGCCCGGCACGCCCGGACAGGTCCGGGGCGCTGCGTTCAGTTTCGATAACCCCTTGGCACCGGGGATGCCCAGCTATCCGCCGGGCACGCTGGCGCTCTGGGCGGGGGCGGGGGCCGAACTGGGGGCGGATGAGCCGCCCGCCTTCCCTGACCTGAATCCTTTCGTCCGCATTGGGGATGCGCGTGACCCTCAACTGGCCGGGGGGCTGACCGTGGCGTCGTCCGTGGCGGCGGGCGCCTACCTGAGCGTGGGCGCCCGAGGCCAGGCGGGGCACGCTTGTGGGGTGGTCAACGGCACGATGGCAAGTTCCTATGCGGGCGATCTGCTGGCGTGCCAATCCGGGGTCTGGCAACCCGCCAGCGGTGGATTTGGCGGAGCGTTCAGCAGTAACAATCGATTCGGCTGCCAGCATTACACGGGTCAATCCACGGCGAATCCGCGTACCGGAGGGTGCTCATGCCCTGCGGGTTACCAGGCAGTCATCGTGTCGGCGGGCGGGAAATGGACCGAAACCGAGGGCTGGACCACGGGCTATGTGTGCGTCCGCTAGGGAGTGCGGCCGTTCCGTTCCGCGCTTTCCCGCTAACCCTCTATAATCAAAGATTCGCCTAAATCCTGCGTCATCCACGATGAAATCCTCTGAGATTCGCCGCCAGTTCCTGCAATTCTTCAAGTCGAAGGGACACACCATTGTTCCTTCGTCGTCGCTCGTCCCCGGCAACGACCCGACCTTGCTCTTCACCAATTCGGGCATGGTCCAGTTCAAGGACGTCTTCACGGGCAAGGAATCGCGGTCGTACACGCGCGCCACGTCGTCGCAGCGCAGTGTGCGCGCCGGCGGCAAGCACAATGACCTGGAGAACGTGGGCTACACCGCCCGCCACCATACGTTCTTCGAAATGCTGGGCAACTTCAGCTTCGGTGACTACTTCAAGCGCGACGCCATCCAGTACGCCTGGGAACTGTTGACGCAGGTCTACAAGCTGCCGGCCGAAAAGCTCTGGGTCACCGTGTACCAGGAAGACGACGAAGCCTATGACATCTGGGCCAAGGAAGTCGGCGTGCCGGTCGAACGCATCATCCGCATCGGCGACAACAAGGGCGCGCGTTACGCCTCGGACAACTTCTGGCAGATGGCCGATACCGGCCCCTGCGGCCCGTGCTCCGAGATCTTCTTTGACCACGGCCCCGAGATCTGGGGCGGCCCCCCGGGATCACCCGAGGAAGACGGCGACCGCTACATCGAGATCTGGAACCTGGTGTTCATGCAGTTCGAGCGCGACGCCGCCGGCAACATGCCGCGCCTGCCGCGTCCCTGTGTCGATACCGGCATGGGTCTGGAGCGTATCGCCGCCGTCCTGCAAGGCGTGCATTCCAACTACGAAATCGATCTTTTCCAGAAACTGATCACCGCCGCCGCTCGCGAAACCGGTATCCAGGATCTGGAAAACAACTCGCTCAAGGTCATCGCGGATCACATCCGCGCTTGCTCGTTCCTGATCGTGGACGGCGTGATCCCCAGCAACGAAGGCCGCGGCTACGTGCTGCGCCGCATCGTGCGCCGCGCGCTGCGCCATGGGTACAAGCTGGGCCAGACCAAGCCGTTCTTCCATCGCCTGGTGCCCGATCTGGTGGCCGAAATGGGTGAGGCCTATCCGGAACTGGCCGCCATGGCGGATCGCGTTTCCCAAGTGCTCAAGCAGGAAGAAGAGCGTTTCGGCGAAACCCTGGAACATGGCATGCGCATCCTGGATGCGGCCCTGGCCAATGTGGCCAAGGGCGGCGTGCTGGACGGCAACACGCTGTTCACGCTGTACGACACCTACGGCTTCCCCGTGGACCTGACCGCCGATATCTGCCGCGAACGCGAAGTGGAAATCGACATGGCCGGTTTCGAGGTTGCCATGGAGCGTCAGCGCGATCAGGCGCGCGCTGCCGGCAAGTTCAAAATGGCCGAAGGCCTCAGCTACGAAGGTGCTCACACGCGCTTCGAGGGCTACGAAAAGCTGGAACTCGACAACGTCAAGGTGACGGCCCTGTACGTGGACGGCACCCAGGTGCAGCAAGTGACGGCAGGCCAAAGCGCCGTGGTCGTTCTTGACGCCACCCCGTTCTACGCCGAGTCGGGCGGCCAGGTGGGCGACACCGGTTTGCTGGAAGCGGACGGCATGCGCTTTGCCGTTGCCGACACCCTGAAGATCCAGGCCGGCGTGTTCGGCCACCACGGCACGCTGGAATCGGGCTCGCTGTCCGTTGGCGATACCTTGCTGGCCCGCGTTGACGCGGTGCGCCGTGCGCGCACGATCCGCAACCACTCCGCGACCCACTTGATGCACAAGGCCTTGCGCGAAGTGCTGGGTGCGCACGTGCAACAGCGCGGTTCGCTGGTGGATCCCGACAAGACCCGTTTCGACTTCGCGCAAGACGCGCCGATGACCGCCGAGCAGATCGCGCGCGTTGAGGCCATCGTCAACGCTGAAGTGCTGGCCAACCAGCCCACCGTGGCCCAGGTCATGGCTTACGACGACGCCGTCAAGGGCGGCGCCATGGCGCTGTTCGGCGAAAAGTACGGCGATACCGTCCGGGTGCTGGATATTGGCTTCTCGCGCGAACTCTGCGGCGGCACGCACGTCAGCCGCACGGGCGACATCGGCCTGTTCAAGATCGTTTCCGAAGGCGGCGTGGCCGCAGGGGTGCGCCGTATCGAGGCCATCACCGGCGACAACGCCCTGGTTTGGGTGCAGAACCAGAACGCCTTGCTGAACCAGATCGCGGGCATGCTGCGCAGTACCCCGGCCGACGTGCCGGCACGCATCGCGCAGGTGCAGGATCAGGTCAAGGCGCTTGAAAAAGACCTGGAGCAATCCCGCAACAAACTCGCCGCCAGCGCGGGCAACGATCTGGCCACCACCGCAGCCGTCGACGTCAAGGGCATCAAGGTTCTGGCCGCCAGCATCGGCGACGTGGATCCCAAGGCCCTGCGTGGCATGGTCGACAACCTGAAAGACCGCCTGAAGCCGGCCGTCGTGCTGCTGGCTACCGGTTCCGCCGATGGCAAGATCAGCGTGGTGGGCGGCGTGACCGCCGACCTGACTGACCGCATCAAGGCCGGTGACCTGGTTGGCTTTGTCGCCAGCCAGGTGGGTGGCAAGGGCGGTGGCCGTCCCGACATGGCCATGGGCGGCGGCACGGACATTGCCGCGTTGCCTGCGGCTATCGCCGGCGTCCAGAAGTGGGTGGACGAGCGTCTCTGATGGACAGCGTTGATACCGGTCTGGATGCGGGCGCGCAAGCGCCTGCCTTCGAGCAGGAAGTGGATGCCACCGGCTTGACCTGCCCGCTGCCCATCTTGCGTGCCAAGAAGGCATTGGCGCAGATGGCCAGCGGCGAAGTCTTGCGCGTCATCACCACGGATCGCAACGCTATTCGCGACTTTCAGGCCTTTGCGCGGCAGACCGGCAACGCGCTGGTCGCCCAGCAAGAAGAGGACGGCCGCGGCGTGCATTACCTGCGCCGACGCTGAGCCGACCTGGCGGCAGATTCTGGTCTTCATCCTCAGACCCTGCCGCCAGTCTCACGACTTCCCTCTACCTGGCTGACAACAACGCGCCGGCACCCGATGTGACGGGTTCCAGCCCCAAGTGCTCCAACATGCGCCACACCGTGCAGGCGGCCGTCGACACGACTGGGATCTCCATCGTGTCTTGCACGACCTGGAGCGCCGGCAGAGATGGCATTTGCACGCAGGCCGACAGCACGACAGCGTCGACGCCGCGTGTGTCCAGGCGCTTGACGTCTTCAATCAGCTGCATCGGGTCGCGCCGACCCACATCAAGATTGTCGGGAATCTCGAAGCTCATGGCGTCCACCACCTCGATGCCTTCGTTCTCGATATAAGCCACCACCTTGTCGGTCAGCGGCCGCATGTACGGCGCCATCAGAGAGATCTTGCGTGCGCCCAGACGATGCAGGCCATCGATCAGGGCGCCGGCAGAAGTCATGACGGGCGCCAGGCAATGGTTGGCGCGGGCGATCTCGCCCAGTTCGTTTTCGGTCTGGCGGTGGTAGCCCGGCCCCATGGCCATGATGGCGACAAGGCAAGCGGTGCTGATGACGTCCATGCGCGCGTCGGCAAGTTCCGCGGCACAGCGCAGTCCTTCGCGGTTCATGGCTTGCAGTTCGGCGGGCGTGACCTTGTGCATGCGCATGCGGCTGCTGTGGAAAGTGAAGCGCTCTGGCCGAATGGCCTCACGCGCACGCAACATGGCCGGGATCTCCGTTTCCATGGTGGTATTGGAACTGGGGACGATCTGGCCGATGCGGTAGGGGCGGCTCATGGTGTTTCCTTTGCGGTTCAATCCAGGGAAATGTTGGCTTGCTTGACGATGTCGGCGAAGCGGGCGGAGTCCTGCTCCTGGGCGCGCACGACCGTCGCGGCATCACCAACCCAGGGTTCAAAGCCAAATGTCCGGAAGCGCTCGCGCACGGCGGGGGCTGCCAGCGCCGTGGTGATGGCGCTATTCAGGCGCTGGATCACGTCGGCCGATGTGCCCTTGGGGGCAAAGGCCGCCACCCAGGTCTTGAGCTCGAAATCGCTCGGACCACCGGCTTCCGACACGGTGGGCACGTCGGAATAGAGCGGCAAGCGCGCAGGTGCCGCCAGAGCCAGCAGCTTGACCCGCTTGGCCTGATACAGGTTCTGCACTGTCGCGGCCGTGCCGAAGGCCCAGTCCACCTCGCCATTGGCCACGGCGGTATACAGCTGCGGCAGTTCCTTGAAGGGCACGTGCGTCATGGTCGTGCCGGTCTTGCGCTCGAACAGGGTCGAACCGACATGCGCCACGCTGCCCATGCCCCAGCTTCCGTAAGTCAGCAGGCCCGGCTGCTTGCGTGCGGCTTCGATCAGGTCGGTGACGCTGCGCCATGGCGAATTGGCCGAGACGACGATGAAGAAGTTCGTGGTGTAGATGGGGGCGACCGCCGCGAAGTCCCGCACGGGGTCGAAGGGCATCTTGCTGTACAGATGGGGTTGCAGCGTCATGTGGGTGTTGTCCACCACTGCCACCGAATAACCGTCGGGCGCCGATCGCTTGATTTCGCCAATGGCCAGCCAGCCGTTGGCGCCGGGCTTGTTCTCGACGATGAAAGGCTGTTTCCACGTGGCCGTCAATTGTTCGCCGATGATGCGGGTCACCGCATCCGGGCCGCTGCCTACCGAATAGGGCAAGATGGCGCGCACGCTGTGGCTGGGATACGCGGAAGGCTGCGCTTGGCACGCACCTCCCAGAGCGGTCAGGGCGATGAACGCCAGGATCAGTGTTTTTTTCATGTCTCCTCCATATTCCATGGATGGTGTTATCGGATGGCCAGGCCATCCTTGTTGCCGGCCGTCTGACCCGTCCTGGCTTCATAGGCTGCGGTAAATGATGGGTCGCGCTGGCGCAGATCCTCATGGCTGACCTGCCCCGTGCGCCGCATGTAGTCGTAGGCGAAGGACACCGGATTCAAGTGCATCTTGTCGGCGACGTTCTCGTACCAATCCAGGCTGCGGGCCGCGGCCGTTTGGAAATTGGACGACGCCGGCCGACGCCGCGACTCGAAGACGGAGAAGGCTGCTTGCACGTCGTTTGGGTGCAGCTTCAGTCCTTCATGCAAGGCGATGGCGTCCTGCATGGCCATGCGCGTGCCAGAGCCCAGCGAGAAGTGCACCGTGCGCAGGGCGTCACCCAACAGCACGATGTTGCGATGGGACCATTTCTCATTGCGCACGATGTTTGCCTCGAACCAAAGGGAGCGATTGCCCAGCAGTTCATGGGCGCCCAGATCGGCCCGGAACACGTCGGCGCAATATCGCCGGCTTTCTTCTTCACTGGCACAGTCCAGACCTGCGCGGCGCCAGGTGTCAGGATCGACCTCGACCAGGAACGTGCTCAGTTCCGGGCTGTATTGGTAGCTATGGGCGATGAATATCCCATGCCCGGTCTGGCGGAAAATGAGCGATACGGGATGGAAGCGCTGCCGTGTGCCATACCAGGCGAACTTGTTGCGCCGCCGCTCGAAGCTGGGCTGGAAGTGAGCGGCGAATTGCTTGCGCACGGCGCTGTTGGAGCCATCGGCGGCAATCACCATGTCGACGTCGTCGGCCAGGCGCGAAACGTCTTCGATGCGGTGGTCATGGGTGATGCGAACCCCCGCCTTCAGGCACGCCTGCTCCAGCACCTTCAGCATGTCCAGCCGCGAGGTGCGCGAAAAATGGTTGCCTTGCACTTGGATGCGTTCACCCCGGTGCACGATCTCCATGTAGTTGCAGTGCTCATGGTGCGCGACAAAGGCCTGGAAGAACTCGGGGTCAGCCTCGCGCAGGAAGGCCAGGCCGATATCCGAGAACACCACGCCCCATCCGTAAGTCGCGCCCTGCGGATTTTGCTCGTAGACCTGGATGTCGTGGTCGGGATTGTGCTTCTTGGCAAGCAAGGAGAAATACAGGCCGGCGGGGCCAGCCCCAATAACGGCGATCTTCATGATGCTGAACTCCTGGAGGGCGCGGCTTGCGCGCAATCTGCCTGATAGGCAAGCAAGGCGCTGCGCATGGCGGCGGGGATGGGGATGGCCCGGCGTTCGCCGCGTGCCACGCAAACCGGCGTCAGCCGTGCATCGAAGGCTGGCAGGCCCCGCACGCTGGCTGCGATATGCAAGGTGTAGGAACGTTCGCCGATGCGCTCGACGTGAACCGCCATGTCGAACTCTTCATCGGGCCAAAGCGATGCCTGGAAATCGAAGGCCAGCGCGCGTGTCGGGGTGCCGAAACCGTGCTCATCCTTGAGCCGCTGCGGCGTGCCACCCAGCAGCCGTCCATAGAAGAGTTCGGCGGCCGAGATCACGTATTCGCTGAAGGTCACGGTGTAGACCACGCCAGCGGGATCACAATCCCCCCACTTGACTCGTCTCCGGACGACGAAGGGCGTTTCGCTGACCACGTACTCGGTGCACATCATGGCTGGCCTCCTGCCGCGCGGGCCGCTTCGTCATTGAGTATTTCGCCGATCAGCCGGCGCAGCGCCGTCTTGTCGAGCTTGCCTACCTTGGTCACGGGGAATGCGTCGATGACTTCAATGCGCTCGGGGCATTTGTATTTCGCCAGACCCTGCGCCACCAGGAAGGACAGCAATTCCTGTACGGAGGGGGCGGCGTGCCCGGGGCGCGGAATAATGAAGATGCAGCCTTTTTCGCCATAAAAGGGATCGGGCATGGCGACCAGCCGCGCCTCGGACACCGCGGGATGCGCGCTGACCAAGGCCTCGACTTCCTCGCAACCGATCTTCTCGCCGCCCCGGTTGATGTTGTCGCGCAGGCGGCCCTCGAAGGTGTAGTGGACCTCACCGTCATGGACGTGCTCGGTCATCATGTCACCGGTGCGGTAGAAGCCGTCCGAGGTAAAGGCGTCGGCATTGGCTTGCGGCGCATCGAAGAATCCGGGCACGGTGGAGGGGCCTCGAAAACAGAGCTCGCCCATCTGGCCGGGAGCCACGAGTGTCTCGGTGCCGGGCGCCAGCAGCCGGATCTCGTCTTCGGCGGCGCCCGAGCGACCTTGGGTCTTGTGGCGCACATGGGCGGGCGCGCTGGCCGGCGAGCCCAGCAGCAAGCCCTCGGTGATGCCGAACAGATTGGAGCAGGGGACGCCCAGGTGCGCTTCCAGACGGTCGGCCGCGCTCATGGTGGTGAACAGCCGCAGCGAAGACAAATCATGCCGCGCAAGATCGGCATAGGCCATCAGTTGCGGGGCGATGGGACCGATGGAGATGGCGCGGGTGACGTGGTGTTCTTCGATGAGCTCCAGCATGCGCGGCACATCCACCCGCGACATGAATACCGCCGACAGTCCCATCAGGACCAGGGGCATCAGCACATAGACTTGCGCGGCGTTGTGCAGCAAGGGCAGCGCCCAGATGATGCGGTCGTCCTCGCGCAGTTGGTAGTGTTGGGCGCAGGCCAGCGCGTGCGCCAGATACTCGGCATGAAAGCGGGGGATGATCTTGGGCACCCCGGTGGTGCCGCCCGATAGCTGGAAGCCCAGTACATCTTCGCAGCCGGGTTCCTGTCCGATCAACCGGGTACGGGCACGCGCCAACGGCATGCCGTCAATGAGCTCTTGCAGGGACAGTCCGCCGGCCGCTTTCCCTCGCGCCACGATCAGATGCTCAAGCCCGGGATGGGCCTGCATCATCCGCGCCGCGAATCCGGGCAGGTCGAACGCGCTGAAGTCAGCCTGGACAAAATAGGCGCGTGCACCCGATTGGCGGATCAACTGTCCGATTTCAAGTTCACGATGCTGCGGCAGCGAACACACGGGCACGATGCCGGCTTTGTAGCAGGCCAACAGCGCAAGTGCGGTTTCCAGCGTGGTGCCCATCTGGAAGATGGCGCGGTCGCCGGGGCGCAAGCCCGTTTCCAGCAAGGCAGCCGCCAGCCGTTCCGTGCGGGCGTCCAGCTCGGCGAAGCCGAGACTGCCTTCGGCGGTGATGATGGCGAGGCGGTCGCCACAGCGCTGTGCCGTCGCGCGCAAGGCCTGTCCGACCGTCAGGGGACGCCAGGCGCCGCTTGCGAAATAGCCGTGAGCCCGTTCCTCGGGGTGATATATGACGCCCTCTATGGGGTAGCGAATGTTCCGCATGTCTGTCTCCTCCTTGTCTGGCTTACGCGGCCATGGGCTCGATTCGTACGTGGTCGCGGTCCAGCACGGCGATGGTGCCGCTTACCCCGCCCGTGAACAGCCCATACCAGACAGCGGGCTTCAGACCGAGCGTCTTGCGGCGAAACTCCAGGGGGCCATCACCCTGGATGCAATCGAAATGTTCTCCCTGCACCACGGCGCAATCGTCGCGCTGTTCCGCATCGCGCACGAGCGGCGCGAACTCCTCCACGCGGGGCACGAAGATCCGTACGCCCGGCTTGCTGCCGTCCTGGTCCGTCAGCAAGGCTTCGACCAGTGCAGCCTTGCGCGTCCAGATTCCATCGATATGAGTGATGCGCCTTCCGGCGGCCAGGGCTTCATCCTCGGCTTGGATCGCGGCCTGTAGGGTCAAGTCCGCGTCCACCGCGTCGATGTTGCCCAGCGGGCGCAGTTTGCGCGTGAATTCAATGAAGTAGCCATTGGGATCCCGCACGTAGATGGACTCGATCACTTCGTGGCGGGTCTCGACGGAAACCTCCAGGCCGGCGTCTTCCAGTTTCTTCTTCCAGGCCTTGAGCTCATCTTCGTCTTGCACCACCCAGGCCGTATGCGTAGCGTCGCCGATATGGTCGTCGGGAAGCGGACGCATGCGGCTGCGGCCGTGCAGGGACTCGGGTTCTTCGGAGCCCAGGTAGTAGAAGAAAGCGATCGTGCTGCCCTGGCCGCTGTCGAAGAAGAAGTGCAGGAAATCAGGATGCGTCTGGGGGCCCCAGCCGCGTGCGGAAATGACATGGACAAGCGGCAGTCCAAGGATGTCACGATAGAACTCCACGGTCGCACGCAGGCGCCAGGTGGGCCTGGCGGTATGGTCCACGCCGTGCAGCCTCAGGGGGGCGGGCGTCAATTGAGATGCAGTCATGCGGCTACTCCGTCAGTCAAGGATTACAGGAAACGTGCTTGCAGCCAGGCGGCGAGTTCGCGGCCAGCGAGATAACGCCCGGGCTCTTCGCCGTCTTGCAGGGCGCGGCCGTGGTGATCGCCACGGATGCGCAGATGTTGTTTGTCGGACGCCGCGATGGCGTCGCGGATCGCTCGCACGTCGGCGGGAAAACAAGCCTGGTCGCCGGTGTATTCAATAAGCAAGGTGGGCTGGACGATGGCTGGCGCCGTATGGGCGAGGGCCGCGTTGGACGAAAGGCCCGACCAGGTCGACAACCAGCTCTCGGGCGTGCAGAAGCGTGCGAAGCCGACGGCGCCATAGTTGGAGGCATAGGGATCTTTGCCCCATAGCGAGCCAGGGTGGCGGTCGGACGGATCCCGCTCCAAGTCCAGGCAGCGCAAGTCTGCGTCGGTACGCCAGACGGTAAGCACAGGCGTATGGGCCGCCCGGCGTCGGCAGTCGGCTGACGTATCCGTGCCGCTCTTGACCTGTTCGCGCGCCTGTAGCCGCTCGGCGATCATCTTTTGCGCCACGGCATCCAGGCGAGCCACGCGCGCCTGCTGAGCGGCCCGATAGCGGGAGACGAAATCCGGCGCATAGCGCGCTTGGCCTTTGGGCCGGTAGCCGTTGCCCGGATCCAGCGGGTCCAGGTCCGGCGTGACCGATAGCGCGTCCTGCTCATCGGCGACCGACGGATCAATGCAATTCATGAGCAGAGCGCCCTGGCCGGGGTGCGGACCCACCAGCACCATGCCCTGCACATCCGGCATATCCAGTTCGGCCAACCCAGTGCGTTTGCCGCCCGGGGTGCGCGCCAGGCGTTGCGCACCGGCTAGCGCCGATTGCTGGGCGTAGAGGGAGTAGAGACCGGCGCCGCCCGAATTGCCCAGCAACACGATATGGACGAAACCCTGTTCGCGCAGGAAGCGCAGGCCTGCCGCCACATCGTGCAAGGCGATTTCGTGCTCCAGGCGCAGGTCGTTCCCGACCGAACGCGCGCCTTGCGACCATGCCGCGCAGCCTGCGCCGACGATGTCCGGGATCAGGTAATGGCAAGCCATGAATTCGCGCGGGTGCATCACGCACACCACCGTGTCGGGACGCTTGCCGGCGGGCAAGTAGAGCGAACCGGACGTCGCGGCGCCGTCGTCGGTACGCAGCACGACATTGCGAGTCGAGGCGCCCGCAGGAAGGTCGCGAGGGTTCCAGTCGGTATTCAGAAAGCCCGCGTTGACCGGGCCCGTAGAGGTTTCGATTGCCACGTTTGTCTCCTTTCCACGCTGCAAGGCAGCCTGTTTTGTCGCATTAGACAAATATTTGACGTCAGTGTCAATTAAAGTAAATAATTTGACGTGAGCGTCAATTTAAGGAAAATAATGGGCGATTCGACGGGCCCGGCGGGAAAGGGAGCCCGTTGCCGTGCAGCAGTGAAAGGACACCGCAACCGTGACTGACGTACCGATCAAGGCAAGCCTGAAGGGCGAGGCGCTGCGCAGCGCCATCCTCGATGTGGCGGCAAAGCTGTTCATCGAAAGAGGAACGGCCGGCACCAGCATGCAGGACATCGCCGAAGCCCTGGGGCTTAGCCGCACCGCGGTCTACTACTATTTCAAGAACAAGGAAGCCATCCAGCGGTCGCTGACCGAAGAGGTGCTTAGCGCCGCGCGCAAGCTGGCAGGCGAGACGGTTGCGCGAGACGACATCGACCCGGTAACCGCTTTGCGCGCCTTGGTTGCGCAACACGCCGAACTGATCTTGTCGCGCCCCGCGGAGTTCCGTGTGGCCGACCGCACCGAGGCTGACATGAGCCCGAAGCAGCGGGCATCGGTGCAGAGCTCACGCCGCAACGTGCTGGAAAATTTCAGCAGCGTGATCGAACGGGGCGTGCGGGAAGGGCAGTTCCGGATCGTCGATGCACACGTCGCGGCGTTCAGCCTGATCGGCATGTGCAACTGGTCGGCCTGGTGGTACAAGCCCAGCGGGCGGCTCAGCCGGGCGGAGGTTGCCGGCATCATGGCGGAGATGGCCGTCAATGCGCTACTGCGCGATGAGGCACGTCGTCCCAGGGAGCCCGCTGATGTGCGGGAATCGTTGCGCTTGGTCCGCGAAGACTTGGACTACCTGGAGAAGGCAGTCCTTTCCGCTCGTTGAGCGTAGCGCGCAGCCATGACAGACATGACAAACACCCGCACCGTCCTTCTCGAACGGTGCGGGCGTTTCGCTAGCCCGAAGGCAGGCGGCATGGCGCCTGCGTGCTTACTTGTGGATGGCCGCCGCGACCGCCTGGGTGATGGTGAAGTCCACCAGGTCGCCTTCCTTGAGCTGCTGCAAGCGCGCTTGCAGGGCAGGATCCTTGACCTGGATCGTGCGCATGCCGCCTTGCGGACCTTTCAGCGTGACCAGATTGGCGCTTTTGTTGATGTGCCAGATCTCGGCCGTGATCGTGGTCTGACGGCCCACCGCGCCGCCCGGCTTGGCGCCCTTCGCGTTGCGCGTGGCGGCGGTCTCGGTCACGACTTCCGGGGCGCCGGAGCCTGCGCGGCGCACGTCGACCGCGACGGACTCGTAATAATCCAGCGTCAGCATATCGCCGGGCTTGATCTGATTGAAGTTGCGGACATCCGAGCCGGCCACGACGTCCACGGAGTTACCGTTGGCGCCTTGCAGCGTGATGGTGCGCGTAGCAGGGTCAACGGCCGTGACCTTGCCCGATGCCGTGGTCAGCGCCGCGCCAACAACGCGGGCGGAAGCGGCAAGCGGCATCGCCAGTGTGCCCAGCAACAGGCCTGTCAGCGCCAGGCGCGCGACGGGGGCGAAGACGGATTTCTGGTTCTTCATGGTGTGGCACCCTCCAGAGAGGAAGTGTTGGGGAAAAAACACGGGAAAAAACGCGGGGAAAACCGGGGACACGGCAAGACGGCGGGAAATTCCGCTCGTCAGGACGATGGTTTGAAAACAGCAGAAAGGCGGCGCCGTAGCGGCGTAGCCGGGGGGAGCAAAGCGTAAGGTCTTGCGCAGGTCGACATAAAACCGATCTCTCCAACCGGGTTATTCTTCACACGCACTCAAGTTCAACCGCACGAAATGCAGACGCAGCGCGGCTTGGGAGGCTACACTTTCATCTGCGGCGGGCTCCGGCCCGTATTTGTAGAATACCCGGATGTGGTGTTTTAGGATACAAATTGCGCCGCCACAACTGATTCAGCACCTGCATTTGCCAGCAGGCTCCTTTAAGTGCTAGAATTTCCCGTTTTTCACAACTAATTCAAGGGATTACCTATGGTGGTGATTCGCCTGGCCCGCGGTGGGTCCAAGAAGCGTCCGTTTTACAACCTGGTGGCCACCGATTCGCGTAACCGTCGCGACGGCCGCTTCATCGAGCGCGTGGGTTTCTACAACCCCGTTGCTAGCGAAGGCACGGAAGGCCTGCGTATTGCGATGGATCGCGTGCAATACTGGACCGGCACTGGCGCACAGCTGTCGCCTGCTGTCGAGCGTCTGGTCAAGGACTACTCGGCTAAAGTTTCCGCCGCAGCTTAATTGCCTGCGTCGTACAGCCAGCCGTTAGTTCAGCTGTAAAGCTACCATTCTTAGCTGTTTCATTATTACCAAGAGCGCGATACATGTCTGATGCCGCAACCTTCAACGCGGCACCTACGGATTTGATCGAGCTGGGCCGCATCACAGCAGCCTACGGTGTGAAAGGCTGGGTTAAGGTGCAGCCACATTCGGCCAATGCCGAAGTGCTGCTCTCAGCGTCTCAATGGTGGTTGACTCGCCCTGTGCCTGAATTGGCGCGGGGCGCTGTCGCGTCTGCGCCTGTCGCAATCAAGGTTTTGCAAGTCCGTCCGCAGGGTGCCACCGTGGTGGCCCAGCTGGCAGGCATTGCGGATCGCGATCAGGCGGAAGCCTTGCGCGGGTACTCCGTGCAAGCGCCGCGCGGTTCTTTTCCCGCGCCCAAGGAAGACGAATACTACTGGGTCGACCTCATCGGTTGTTCGCTGTATACCAGCGCCAACGGTGAACCCGCGCTGATTGGCGTGGTGGATGAAGTCCTTGATAACGGCGCTCACGCCGTGTTGAAGGTCTTCTGCCAGAAGGTTGGAGCCGAAGGGCCCGAACCTATCGTGAATGCCAAAGGCCGACCCGCCGAAATGCTTGTTCCGTTCGTACGTGCGCACATACACGCCGTCGATCTGGCTGCTCGCCGCATAGACAGCGACTGGCCGGCGGATCTTTGATGCGATTTGACGTCATTACGCTCTTTCCCGAAATGTTCGGGGTGGTGCGCGATCTGGGCGTCACCGGCCGCGCGCATGCGCAAGGCCGGTGGTCCCTGCACGCCTGGAATCCCCGTGATTTCACGCAGGACGTCCATCGCACGGTGGACGACCGACCTTATGGCGGCGGCCCCGGAATGGTGATGATGGCGGCCCCTTTGGAGGCCGCGGTCAATGCCGCCCAGGAAGCGCGCGCCGCGCAAGGCCTGGGCCGTGCCCCGGTAGCGCTGCTGGCGCCTGTTGGCCAGCGCTACGATCAAGCGGGCGCAGAAACTCTGGCTGCAAGTGACGGAATCATCCTGATTTGCGGCCGCTACGAAGGCGTGGACCAGCGTTTCATTGAACGTTGCGTCACGCACGAAATCTCGCTGGGCGACTTTGTGTTGTCCGGGGGAGAGATTGCCGCCTTGGCGGTGATTGATGCTGCCGTGCGCCTGGTGCCCGGCGTGCTGGGCGATGGCGATTCCGCCTTGCAGGATTCGTTCAACGACACCTTGTCCGGCCTGTTGGACAGCCCGCATTACACACGCCCCGAAGTGTATGAGGGCGAATCCGTGCCCGCGCCGCTACTCAGCGGCCATCATGCCAATATCGCCCGCTGGCGGCGCGAACGTTCGCTTGCGCTGACGGCTGCCCGTCGTCCTGAGCTGATTCAATCTGCCCGTGCCAAGGGTTGGTTGAACAAGGCGGACGAGCGCTATCTGGCAGAACTGGCCGGCACTTACGACCCTGCCGCCGACGCGCCCAAGCGCCGGCGCAAACCGTCGGCAAAGCCGGCCCAGCCTCCGAAGACCTCAGACGAGTCCTAAGCGGTTTCCTCCGCTGATCTGCCTGCAAACGCTAGGGATGTTCCTAGGTTGTGGGCAGTTCGGCTGCTCCTTAGTATTGAAAATTACATGCAAATGAAATTTTCATATGACGCGATCCTCTTCTGGCCGATCCGCCCCTGAACGTCGAGCCGCACTGCCGTCCATGGCCAGTGCGTTGGCGGGCAGGCCCGAATCCGCCGTTGATCTCTGGTTGGGCCAGCAACTGCGCCAACTGCGTAAGCAGCAGGGCCGTTCACTGGCGGAAGTGGCCCGGGCTTGCGGGATGTCATTGGGCCTGTTGAGCCAGATCGAGCGTGGCCTGAGTTCCGCATCGGTAAAGGTGCTGCACATGCTGGCGCGCGAGTTCAATGTGTCCGTGAATTCGCTGCTGCGCAACGCCGAACACACGCAAAGCGAAGACGGCGGCCGTGTTGCCCGCGCCGGCACGCACCGCTTTATCGACTTGAGCGAAAAGGGCATCAGCAAAGAGATGTACACCCCGCCTGCCTGCCGCAGCATGGATCTGTGCCGCGCCACCATCGAGCCCGGTGGCTCCACCGGCCAGGAGCTTTTCGTGACGGGGCAGGGCGAGCAGATCGGCGTGGTGCTCAAGGGGTCGCTGGAACTCTGGGTGGGCGACCGCGTCATGTTGCTCAACGAGGGCGACAGTTTTTGCTACGCCAGCAGCACGCCGCGCCGCTGGCGCAATCCTGGGTCGCAGACGACGGAAGTCATCTGGGCCATCTCCAACATCACTCAAGCCGCGGGGGACGACACGCAACAGGCGCCATAAGCGCACAGCATCCATAGCGGCGCGACGACACAGGGGATCGCCACGCCACCGGACACGCCGCGCGTTGTCCGGACTTCTTTGCCACGATGAGGATATGTCATGAAATTCAAGACTCTGGTTGTCTCGGTATTCGCAGCATTGTCCATGGCCGCGGGCGCGCACGCCCAGACGGTGTTGAAAGTGGGGTCCACACCCACCGGCAGTCCGTTCACGTTTCTAGATACCAAGACCAACAGCATCGAAGGGGTGATGGTCGACATCGTGAAGGCGGTTGGCAAAGAGGCGGGGTTCGAGGTGCAGATTGAACCCATGGCGTTTTCGGCGCTGATTGGTTCACTGACTTCCAAGCGCATCGATATCGTGTCGGCGGCCATGTTCATCACGCCGCAGCGTCAGCAGGTCGTGAGCTTTTCGGAGCCCGTGTATCGCTACGGCGAGGGCCTGATGGTGCTGAAGACCGACAACAAGGACTACAAGTCCTTTGCCGACATGAAGGACATGACGGTCGGTGTGCAGGTGGGTACCGCCTTTGTCGAGCCCATTCAGAAAAGCGGCATGTTCAAGGAAGTGAAGCTTTACGACAACCCGCCCGACATGATGCGCGACGCCAACGCCGGCCGCATCCAGGGCGGCTTCATGGACTACCCCATCGCGGCCTACATCCTGACGCAAGGCAACTATCCCAACCTGAAGATGGCGAAGTCGTATCAGCCCACCATCATGGGTAGCCTGGGGCTGGCCACGCGCAAGGAAGACACCGCGTTGCTCGACCGCATCAACAAGGCGCTGGTCAAGCTGAAGGCGGATGGCGCCATCGATGCCATCTTGAAAAAGTGGGGCTTGTCCGGCGCTTGATGCCGGCCTGATCTCAAGCAACCAAGCGTTATCGCATCAGCCTGGCCGGCGCACACCCGTGCGCCGGCAGGCGGGGCGCATCCCGCGTTTGTGCGGGCTGTCTTGTTGGGGTGGGTAGAGTCATGACGGAATTCTTCAAGGACGCGGCGGAGTACCTGCCGATCTTGCTGCAAGGGGCAAAGCTGACGATCCTGGTGACATTGGGCTCGCTTGTGCTGTCGACGGTGCTGGGGCTGGTATGGGCGCTGATGCGTGTTTCAGGGAACAGGTTCCTGTCCAAGTTCAGCGGCGGCGTCATCAATTTGCTGCGCGGCATCCCGATCATCGTGCTGTTGTTCTATATCTACTTCGTGATGCCCGACATGGGCATTTCGCTGTCGGCGGTGCAGGCCGCCATCATCGGGTTGGGGGTGGCGTATTCCGCCTACCAGGCCGAGAACTTCCGCGCAGGCATCCAGGCCATAGACCGTGGCCAGATCGAAGCCGCGATGGCGATGGGCATGAGCTGGAGCATGACGATGCGGCGTGTGGTGCTGCCGCAAGCCGTCAAGATCGTGCTGCCGCCCTACGGCAACATCATGATCATGATGCTCAAGGATTCCTCGCAGGCGTCGACGATCACGGTGGCCGAGCTGGCCTTGCAGGGCAAGCTGATCGCCGTGTCGACCTTCAAGAACGCCACGGTCTTCTCGTTGGTGGCGTTGATGTACCTGGTGATGTGCGTGCCGCTGATCCTGCTGGTCCGCCACCTGGAAAAAAGGAGCGCCACAAAATGATCGAACTTCAGGGAGTCCGCAAAAGCTTTGGCGCGCTTGAAGTGCTGAAGGGCATTGACGCCGAGGTCACCAAGGGCGAGGTCGTGTGCGTGATTGGTCCATCAGGATCCGGCAAGTCCACCATTCTGCGCTGCATCAATGGGCTGGAACGCTACAACGCCGGACGCATCACCGTGGACGGTGAACTGGTCGATACCGAGGCGCCGTCCATTGTTTCCATCCGCACGCAGGTGGCAATGGTGTTTCAGCGATTCAACCTTTTCCCTCATCGCACTGCGCTGGAAAATGTGATTGAGGGGCCTATCTTCGTCAAGAAAGAGCCGCGCGCGCAGGCCTTGGAGCGTGGCCGCGAATTGTTGGCCAGCGTGGGGCTGGCGGACAAGGCCGATGCGCATCCCAACCAGCTGTCGGGCGGGCAGCAGCAGCGCGTGGCCATCGCGCGCGCGCTCGCGATGCAGCCCAAGGCCATCCTGTTTGATGAGCCGACGTCCGCGTTGGATCCGGAGCTGGTGGGTGACGTGTTGGGCGTCATGCGCAAGCTGGCCGAGGCAGGCATGACCATGGTGGTCGTGACGCATGAAATGAGCTTTGCGCGCGAGGTTGCCGATCGCGTCATGTTCTTCGACGGCGGTGTCATGGTCGAGCAGGGCGCCGCCCGAGAGCTTCTGAATCATCCGCAGCACCCCCGCACGCAGGATTTCCTGCGCCGCGTGCTGCATCCCATGTAGGAAGGAATCATCATGCAGCAAGTGCCGTTTCCTCTTTCTCCGTCGTTATGGGCCGCAACCGCGGCGGCGCCTCCGCCAACCCAGCCGCTTGAGGCCTCCACCCAAGCGGATGTGCTGGTCATCGGTGGCGGTTACGCCGGCCTGAGCACGGCGCTGCATCTGGCCGAGCGCGGCGTGAAGGTGGTGGTGCTGGAGGCGCGAGAGATCGGCTTCGGGGGATCGGGCCGCAATGGCGGTCAAGTGATTCCGGGGCTGAAGTACGACCCTGACGCCTTGATTTCGACGTTCGGCCAAGAGCGGGGCGAACGTCTGCTGCGATTTGCAGGCGCCACCGCGGATTCGGTATTCGATCTGATCGATCGTCATGCCATGGATGTGCCGCATCTCCGCAAGGGCTGGATTCAAGGGGCTCACAACGCCGACGCGCTGCGCATCGCGCACGATCGAGCGGCGCAATGGGCACGCCATGGCGTGGATGCCCAGCCGCTGGATCGCAGTCAGGTCACCCGCCTGCTGGGCACCGATCGTTATCTGGGCGGTTGGGTGGACAAGCGCGCTGGCGCGGTGCAGCCATTGAGTTATGTGCGCGGACTGGCACGGGCCGCACTGAACGCCGGCGTCACCATACACACCGACACCCCGGTCACGGGCCTGACTCGAAACGGCGGCAAATGGACGGCCGCGACCGCCAAAGGAGCGACGGTCAGCGCTGACCGTGTGGTGATGTGCACCAATGCCTACGGCGGCGATCTGCTGCCTGGACTGAAAACGTCCATCATCGATGCCAATACCTTCCAGGTGGCCACCGCGCCATTGCCGGAGTCGGTGCGCGCGGGCATCTTTCCCGAGGGCCATGTCACCTCGGATACGCGCAACCTGCTGCTGTATTTCCGGTTGGACCACCAGGGACGGCTACTGATGGGCGGACGCGGCCCGTTCCGCGAGCCCAAGGGGCCCGCCGACTGGGCGCATCTGGAACGGGTCATGCTGAAGATGTTCCCGCAGGTGGCGGGCACGCCATTTGAATATCGCTGGTGCGGGCGTGTCGCCATCACCCGCGACTACCTGCCGCATTTGCACGAGCCACAGCCCGGTCTGCTGGTCGACATCGGTTGCCAGGGGCGTGGGGTGGGATTGCAAACCAGCATGGGGCGTGCCATGGCCCAGTACGTTGCAACGGGCGATGCCGGCGCCTTGCCCGTGCCGCTGTCGCCAGTCACCTCATTTCCGCTTTACGGGTTGCGGCGCCTCTACGTCAATGCGGTGGTGACGTGGTATCGCATGACCGACGGCGGCGTCTGAGCAGGCCGCTTTTGCAGGTTGGACAATGAAAAACCCCGGAACCAGTCCGGGGTTTCTTGTTTCAGGAGCAGGACGATCGCTTAGTTGCCGAGCTTGGTGCGTTGTTCACGCACCTTCAGCAGGGTCTCGCCAAATTGCGCCATGCGTGCCTTTTCCTGTTCGACGACGGCCGCGGGGGCGCGTTCGACGAAGCTGGCGTTGGACAGCTTGCCGTTGGCCTTGGCGATCTCGCCTTCCAGGCGGGCGATTTCCTTGTCCAGGCGAATGCGTTCAGCCACCACATCAACCTCGACGTGCAGCATCAGGCGGCTGGCTCCCACGACCTGAACCGGCGCACCGGCATCCGGCAGCGTGTCCAGCACATCGACCTGGCTCAGCTTGGCCAGCGCGGCCAGGTAGGGCGCGTTGCGCTTGAGCGTGGGGGCATCGCCCTGAGCGCACAACGGCACCTTCTGGGCGGGCGACAGGTTCATTTCACCGCGCAGCGCGCGCACCGCTTCGACCTGCGCCTTGAGCTCGGCCACGTCGGCCTCGGCGGCGGCATCCACCGCGGCCGGATTGGCTTGCGGATAGGGTTGGACGCTGACACTGCCGGCAACGCCTTCCTGGCGCTTGCCCGCCACCACGGATACCTTCTGCCAGAGTTCTTCCGTGATGAACGGGATGATCGGGTGGGCCAGGCGCAGCACGCATTCCAGCACGCGGATCAGGGTGCGGCGCGTACCCAGTTGCTGGGCGGGCGTGCCGGTCTGGATCTGCACCTTGGCCAGTTCCAGATACCAATCGCAGTATTCGTCCCAGACGTAGCGGTAAAGCGCGTTGGCGATATTGTCGAAGCGGTAGTCGGCGAATCCGCGCGCCACATCGGCTTCCAGCGTCTGCATCTGGCTGATGATCCAACGGTCGACGAACGACGTTTCGCCGGCATCCGAACCCGTCAGGTCATGGCCTTCCGTGTTCATCAGCACAAAGCGCGTGGCGTTCCACAGCTTGTTGCAGAAGTTGCGGTAGCCCTCGCAACGCTTCAAGTCGAAGTTGATGTTGCGGCCCAGCGTGGCGTAAGCGGCCATCGTGAAGCGCAGCGCGTCGGTGCCGAAGGCGGGGATGCCGTCCGGATACTGCCGGCGCGTGGCTTTTTCAATGGCCCCGGCCTGCTTGGGGTTCATCAGGCCATAGGTGCGCTTGGCGACCAGGCGGTCCAGGTCGACGCCGTCGATCAGGTCGACCGGGTCCAGCGTGTTGCCCTTGGACTTGCTCATCTTCTGGCCGTCGGCGTCGCGGATCAGGCCGTGCACGTAGACGTGCTTGAACGGAATCTGGCCGGTCATGTGCGTGGTCAGCATGACCATGCGCGCCACCCAGAAGAAGATGATGTCAAAGCCCGTCACCAGCACGCTGGACGGCAGGTAGCGTTGCAGGTCGGGGGTGTTGTCAGGCCAGCCCAGCGTCGTGAAGGGCACGAGACCCGACGAGAACCAGGTGTCCAGCACGTCCGGATCGCGCTTGAGTTCGCCCGTGACGCCGGCAGCGCGCGCCTGTTCGATGGCGCCGGCTTCGTCGTGCGCCACGAAGATCTGGCCGTCTTCCGAATACCAGGCCGGAATCTGATGGCCCCACCACAGTTGGCGCGAGATGCACCAGTCCTGGATGTTGTTCAGCCACTGGTTGTAGATGGTGGTCCAGTTGTCCGGGTAGAACTTGATGCGGCCGTCGGCCACGACTTCCAGGGCGACTTCGGTGATGCTCTTGCCCGGGTTCAGCGTGCCTTCCGGGGCGGGCTTGCTCATGGCCACGAACCATTGGTCCGTCAGCATGGGCTCCAGCACGACGCCGGTGCGATCGCCCTTGGGCTGCATCATCTTGTGCGGTTCGATCTTGACCAGATAGCCTTCGGCATCCAGCTGGGCAACGACCGCCTTGCGCGCCTCATAGCGTTCCAGGCCCTGGAACTGCTTGGGGCCGTTCTCGTTGATGTGCGCATCCAGCGTGAAGATCACGATCAGCGGCAGATCGTGGCGCATCGCGCAGGCGTAGTCGTTGAAATCGTGCGCGCCGGTGATCTTGACGCAACCCGTCCCGAATTCGGGATCGACGAAATCGTCGGCGATGATGGGGATGTTGCGGTCGCACAGCGGCAGTTCGACTTGCTTGCCGATCAGGTGCTGATAGCGCGGGTCGTCAGGGTGCACGCACAGGGCGCCGTCGGCCAGCATCGTTTCCGGCCGGGTCGTGGCGATGGTCATGCCGCGCAGCGTGACGGTCTGGCCCTCTTTGTCGACAATGGTCTGCGGCCCGTCGACGAAGGGGTAGAGGATGTGCCACATGTGGCCATCGGTCTCTTCGGACTGGACTTCCAGGTCGGACACGGCGGTCAGCAGCTTCGGGTCCCAGTTGACCAGGCGCTTGCCGCGGTAGATCAGTCCCTGTTTATGCAGGCGCACGAACGTTTCCACCACGCCGCGCGACATGCGGTCGTCCATGGTGAAGTATTCGCGCGGCCAGTCGGCCGATGCGCCCAGGCGGCGCACTTGCTCGGTGATGGCGTTGCCCGACTTTTCCTTCCATTCCCAGACCTTTTCCACGAATTTTTCGCGGCCAAGGTCGTGGCGGGAAACCTTCTGGGCGTCCAGCTGTCTTTCAACAACGATCTGGGTGGCGATGCCGGCGTGGTCGGTGCCCGGAATGAACACGGTGTCGTCGCCCGACATGCGGCGATAGCGCACCAGGCCGTCCATGATGGTCTGGTTGAACGCATGGCCCATGTGCAGGGTGCCGGTCACGTTGGGCGGCGGGAACTGGATGACATAGGGCTGGCTTTCCGTCCCCGTTTTTACGTGCTGGCCCGCCGTGAAATACCCGCGCTTGTCCCACTCGGCATACCAGCGGGATTCCAGTTCGGAGGGTTCGAAGCTCTTTGAGAGTTCCGGGGTGTCGCTCGCGGGGTTCGCAGCGTTCGGGGGAGCAGCTTGAGTCATTACAGGGTTCCGGCAAACAGGGCGCCCGGGGGTAGGGATACGGGCAGCAAACCGCTCATTTTAAGATGTAATGCGGTCTTCTCAGCGTGTTAGAATACCGGGTTACTGTAAACCTTTTAGAAGTCCCTGAATTCATTGAGGATTCCTTCAGAAATGCGCACGGAAAAGTGCACGTTTCAGAAATCTGAATCAGAATTGAGGGCGTGTCTGATCGGTAGGCAGTGTCGAATCCCTGCCTTGGCCATGTGGTTCAGGTCGGCCCGAAATAGTCACTGAAACGTTCAAAGAACCATTCAAACCATTCGGACCACCTGTGCGCCAGTCGCGCGATGACACTCTAGGGTGACACCCAAAAGTGCAGAGCCACGCCAGGCAATTCATCAGAAACCAGTCAGAAATCAGCTTTCGGAGTTCCTTATGTCCATCCAACGCACCCTCTCGATCATCAAGCCCGACGCCGTCGCCAAGAACGTCATCGGCCAGATCGTCGGCCGTTTCGAGCAAGCCGGCCTGAAGGTCATCGCCGCCCGCCTGGCCCAACTGTCGCGCGCCGACGCCGAGCGTTTCTACGCCGTGCACTCGGAACGCCCCTTCTTCAAGGACCTGGTTGACTTCATGATCTCGGGCCCGGTCTTCGTGCAAGTGCTGGAAGGCGAAGAAGCCATCCTGAAGAACCGCGACCTGATGGGCGCAACCGACCCGAAGAAGGCAGCTCCCGGCACCATCCGCGCCGACTTCGCCGACAGCATCGACGCCAACGCCGTGCACGGCTCGGACGCTCCGGAAACGGCTGCTGTCGAAATCGCTTTCTTCTTCCCCGAAATCAACATCCACAGCCGTTGATTTTCGCGAAAGCACTGTTTTAGTTTTTTAGCGCTACCCAGGTCATGGAATCCGTCGAACGAATCAATTTGCTGGGGCTGGATGGCTCCGCCCTGTCCGAACTTGTCGGGCAGTGGGGCGGGAAGCCGTTTCGCGCCCGTCAGCTGCAACGCTGGATGCACCAGCGTGGCGCCGATTCGTTCGACGCCATGACCGATCTGGCTCGCGAATTCCGCAGCCAACTCGCGTCGAACTGCCGTATCGAAGCCTTGCCCGTCAATGTCCAGCAACGCTCGACCGACGGCACGCGCAAATGGCTGTTCGATGTGGGGCAGGGCAATGCCATCGAAACCGTCTTCATTCCTGAAGACGATCGCGGCACCCTTTGCATTTCCAGCCAGGCCGGCTGCGTGGTGAACTGCCGCTTTTGCTCGACCGGGCATCAGGGCTTCAACCGCAACTTGAAAACCAGCGAAATCATCGGTCAGCTGTGGTGGGCCAAGCGCGTGCTGGAGGCCGACATCGGCACCGCCCGCCTGGAAAGCGCCAAAGCCACCGAAGATACGCGGGTCATCAGCAACGTGGTCATGATGGGCATGGGTGAACCCTTGCTCAACTACGACCAGGTTCTGCCGGCCTTGCGCCTGATGTTGGACGACAATGCCTACGGCTTGTCGCGCCGCCGCGTCACGGTGTCCACGTCGGGTGTCGTCCCCATGATGGACCGCCTGTCGCAGGACTGTCCGGTGGCGCTGGCTGTCTCGCTGCATGCGCCCAACGATGCGCTGCGCGACGAGCTGGTGCCGCTGAACAAGAAATACCCGTTGAAAGAGTTGCTGGCGGCTTGCGAGCGCTATCTGGCGTTTGCTCCGCGCGACTTCATCACGTTTGAATATTGCATGCTGGACGGCATCAATGATACCGATCAGCACGCCAAGGAACTGATCCAAATTGCACGCCAGTTGCGCTGCAAGCTCAATCTGATTCCGTTCAATCCCTTCCCCGAGTCAGGGCTCAAGCGCTCGAACTCCGCACGTGTCAAGGTGTTTGCGCAGCGTCTGATGGACGCTGGCATCATCACCACCGTGCGCAAGACCCGGGGTGACGATATCGATGCAGCTTGTGGTCAACTGGCAGGAGAAGTGCGGGACCGTACTCGGATCACCGAGCGCAATGCCGCACAGCGCCAGACCATACCAATTAAACAGGTGCATGCATGACGCAGGATTTCGCTTCTGCAGTTTCTGAAACGCCCGCAAGCGCTGCGGGCAGCGTGGGCTCGGCATTGCGCTCGCTGCGCCAGTCCAAGGGCTGGTCGCTCGACGAAGTATCCAGCCGCATCAAGTTTTCCACGAAGCAGATCGAAGCCCTTGAAAACGAAGCGTGGGCAGACCTGCCCACCGGCGTTTCCCTGCGCGGCCTGGTCCGCAACTATGCGCGCCTGCTGGGCGCGGATTCGCAAGCCATCGTTGATTCGCTGGATCCGAAGGCTCGCGTTACCGGCCCGGTGAAGCTGAGCCCGGGCGCCCTGCATTCGGCGCATTCCATCCCGCAGTCCAGCGCCGATGACGAGCGTTCGTCGTCCATGCCCTGGGGCTGGCTCATTGCCATCGTGCTGGTGCTGGCTGCCGGCGTGGCATATGCCTTCTGGCAAGGCTGGTTGCCGCAGCAATGGCTGCCGTTCGACTGGCTGCCGAAGCCGACCAAGTAACCCGGTTCCACTGATGGAAGATTCTTCTCTGCCTTGCCAGGATGCGCCGCCTCCCTCCGTGGGGGCCGCCATGCGCCGCGCCACGCGCTCGGTAGCGGTGAAGTGGGGCGATCGCGTTGTGATGGTGGGCGGCGACGCCCCGGTCGTGGTGCAGTCCATGACCAACACCGACACCGCGGACGCCATCGCCACGGCGATTCAGGTCAAAGAGCTGGCCTTGGCCGGCTCGGAACTGGTGCGGATCACGGTGAATACGCCCGAGGCGGCCCGTGAAGTGGTCGCCATCCGCGAACAGCTCGACCGCATGGGCATGAATGTGCCGCTGGTGGGTGACTTCCACTACAACGGCCATAAGCTGCTGACGCAGTTTCCCGAATGTGCTCAAGCGCTGTCCAAGTACCGGATCAACCCCGGCAACATGGGCGGCGGCAAGCGGCGCGACGACAATTTCGCGCAAATGATCGAAGTGGCGTGCCGCTACGATAAACCCGTGCGTATCGGCGTGAACTGGGGCAGCCTGGACCACGAGCTGATGGCGCGGAAGATGGACGAAAACAGCCGCCGCGCGCAGCCCTGGGAGGCCCAGGCCGTGATGCGCGACGCGCTGGTCGTTTCCGCCATCACCAATGCGCAGCGCGCCGAAGAACTCGGTCTGCGGCAGGACGCCATTATTTTGTCGTGCAAGGTCAGCCACGTGCAGGATCTGATCGCGGTCTACCGCGATTTGTCCGCCCGTTGCGACTACCCCCTGCATCTGGGCTTGACCGAAGCGGGCATGGGCAGCAAAGGTATCGTGGCGTCCACGGCGGCGCTGGCGGTGCTGTTGCAGCAGGGCATTGGCGACACCATCCGCATTTCGCTGACGCCAGAACCTGGCGGCGACCGCAGCCGCGAAGCCATCGTGGCGCAAGAGATCTTGCAGACGATGGGCTTGCGCGCGTTCACGCCGATGGTGGTGGCGTGCCCCGGTTGTGGCCGCACCAGCAGCACGTTCTTCCAAGAACTTGCTGATAGCATCCAGTCCTATCTGCGGCGTCAGATGCCCATCTGGAAAGGGCAGTATCCGGGCGTTGAAAGCATGAACGTCGCGGTCATGGGCTGTGTGGTCAATGGCCCGGGCGAAAGCCGTCACGCCGATATCGGAATCAGTCTGCCGGGAACGGGCGAAGTGCCCGCGGCGCCGGTATTCGTGGACGGAGAGCGCACGGTTACGCTCAAAGGCGATCACATCGCCGAAGAGTTCCAGGCCATCGTCGAAGACTATGTGGCACGCCGTTATGGCGTGCTCGCCTCTCATTAAAAGAAAGGGTGTAGCCGCACGCGCGCCGGCAGGCGCGTGACGCGGCATGATCAAGATGACTCAAGCTTTCCAGAAAGTGGCCGCCATACGCGGCATGAATGACGTGTTGCCCGGGCCGAGCGCCCGTTGGGAGCAGTTCGAGGAAATCGTGCGCGGCTGGCTGCGCGGCTATGGCTATCGCAACGTGCGTACGCCTGTGCTTGAGCATACGCGCCTGTTCACGCGCGGCATTGGTGAAGTGACCGACATCGTCGAAAAAGAGATGTACACCTTCACCGACGCGCTGAATGGCGAGTCGCTGACGATGCGTCCCGAGATGACGGCCGGCATCGTGCGCGCGTCCATCGAGCACAACATGCTCTATGATCGCCCGCAGCGGGTCTACTCCATTGGTCCCGTGTTCCGCCACGAGCGCCCGCAGCGCGGCCGTTACCGCCAATTCCACCAGATCGACGTCGAAGCCCTGGGCTTTGCCGGCCCCGACGTGGACGCCGAGCTGATCGTCATGCTGGCCCGCCTGTGGAAGCTGCTGGGCCTCAAGGACGTGCGTCTGGAGCTGAACTCCCTGGGGCAGCCCGCTGAGCGTGCCGCACACCGCGCCGCCTTGATCGAGCATCTGGAAAAGCACCGCGACGTTCTGGACGAAGACGGCCAGCGCCGCTTGTACACGAATCCGCTGCGTGTGCTGGACACCAAGAATCCCGCCATGCAGGAAATGGCGAATAGCGCGCCGCGCCTGTTCGACTTCCTGGGCGAAGAATCCCGCGCTCACTTTGAAGGCGTGTGTCAGCGCCTGACGGAAGCCGGCATCGAATACAGCCTGAACCCGCGCCTGGTGCGTGGCCTGGACTACTACAACCTGACGGTGTTCGAGTGGGTCACTGACCGCCTGGGTTCCCAGGGCACGGTCTGCGGCGGTGGCCGCTATGACGGCCTGGTCGAACTGCTGGGCGGCAAACCCGCGCCCGCGGTTGGTTTCGCGATCGGCATGGAGCGCCTGCTGGACCTTTGGGAACAGAGCGTGCAGCTGGACGCGCCGGCGGAATGCGACGTCTATGTCGTGCACCAGGGTGAAGACGCTCAGCGCCTGGCCGCCCGGGTCGGCGAAGACCTGCGCGATGCCGGTTTGTCCGTCATCGTGCATGCCGGTTCGGCCGGTTTCAAGTCCCAATTCAAGCGCGCGGATGCCAGCGGCGCCAAGGTTGCGGTTATTCTTGGCGCCGATGAAGTCGCGTCGCGGACCGCCAGCGTCAAATATTTGCGCGCGGACGCTCAAGGCGACGCCGCTCAGCAGCAGGTCCCGCTGAAGGATCTGGCTGCGGTACTGAACAACAAGGGTTAAGGCATGGCATACGATCTCGAAGAACAGGAACAGTTGGACGCAATCAAGGCGTGGTGGGCCCGTTACGGGACGCTGGTCGTGACGCTGTTTGCGGTCGTGGCGCTGGCCTGGGGCGGTTGGTGGGGTTGGAAGGCCTATGAGTCGCACCGCGCCAATCAGGCCATGGGCTACTTTGAAGCGCTGGAAGACGCGGCCCGCCTGGGTGGCGCCGATTCCTCGGTGCGCATCAAGACCGCCGCTGCCACCCTGCGCGAACAGTACCCGGCAACCGGCTACGCCGCGCGTGGCGCATTGGTCGCAGCCCAAGCCTTGCAAGCCCAGAAGGACGAGGCCGGCGCCCGCGAGCAGCTGGAATGGCTGGCCGCGCAAGGCAAGAATCCGGCGATGCAAGCCGTCGCGCGCCTGCGCCTGGCCGGCATGCTGCTGGATCAGAAGCAATATGATCCTGCGCTGGCTCAATTGAACAACCCGCCGGCCGCCTTTGCCGCCTTGTTTGCTGATCGTCGTGGCGATATCCTCGCGGCGCAAGGCAAGCGCGATGAAGCGCGTGCGGCATGGCAAAGCGCCATTGATGGCCTGGGCACGGCAAATCCGATGACCCAGGTTGTGCAATTGAAATTGGATGCCCTGAGCGGAGCGTGACTGTAATGCGTAAATTTGCACCTGGTCGTACCTGGCGTGGCGCCGTTTGCCTGGCAAGCTTGCTTGCTCTGGGCGGATGCGGCTTGTTTTCCCACGATGACGGCCGTTACGATCCCGCGCCGCTGACCGAGTACAAGGCCGGCATGTCCGTGCATCAGGTCTGGTCGACATCAATCGGCAGCGGTTCCGGCCTGGGTTTTGCGCCCACGGTGCTGGGTAGCGCGGTTTATGCCGCCACGCCGGATGGTTCGGTGGGCAAGTTCGACCTGCAAAGCGGCCGTCCCTTGTGGAAGGCCAAGACCGACGGCAAGTTGTCGGCTGGCGCGGGCAGCGATGGCACGACCACTGCGGTGGCGTCGCCCGACGGCGACGTGATCGCCTTTGACGACAACGGCAAGGTGAAGTGGAAGGTCCGCGCCACCAGCGACGTCACGATCCCGCCGGTGGTGGGTTATGGCATTGTGGTGGTCCGCAGCGGCGACTATCGCATCCAGGCCTTTGACGCCAACAGCGGCGAGCGCGTCTGGAACGTACAGCGCCCCGGCCCGTCACTGGCGCTGCGCAGCGTCTCGCAGATGGTGCTGGCCGAAGGGCTGGTCATCACCGGCCTGCCGGGCGGCAAGCTCATGGCGATTGCTTCCAATAGCGGAAACGTGCAATGGGAAGGCACCGTGGCCACGCCGAAGGGCGCCAGCGACCTTGAACGCCTGACCGATGTAGTCGGTGTGCCGCGCATCGCGGGCAATCTCCTTTGCGCGGTTGCCTACCAAGGGCGTATCGTCTGCTTTGACGTGACGGCCGGTGGCCGCCCGTTGTGGGCCAAGGATTTCTCCAGCGTCAGCGGCGTGACATTGGACGAACGTTTCGCTTATTCGGCGGATCAGAACAGCGTTGTCAGCGCTTTTGCGCTGGATAACGGCGGCAACGTCTGGAAGCAGGCGGCGCTGAAAAACCGTCAGCTCACCGCGCCGGCCATGCTGGGCGGCGCGTTGGCAGTCGGCGACCTGGAGGGCTATCTGCACTTCCTGTCGCGCAGTGATGGCAGCCTGATGGCGCGGCTGTCCGTGGGTGGGGGCGCCGTCGTTTCGCCGCCGCAAACCACCCCCCAAGGTGTGCTGGTCCAGACGGGCAATGGCAATCTCGTCATGATCGGCGCCAACTAAACCCTATAGAACAAAGCCTTACACCGTGTCTTTCAAGCCTGTCGTTGCCCTGGTCGGTCGCCCCAATGTGGGGAAGTCGACCCTTTTCAACCGCCTGACGCGATCTCGCGCCGCGTTGGTGGCCGATTTTTCCGGCCTGACCCGCGATCGCCATTACGGTGAGGGCAGGGTAGGCGAGATCCCGTTCATCGCTATCGATACCGGCGGCTTCGAGCCGGTCGCAAAGGACGGCATCCTGCTGGAAATGGCCCGCCAGACCCGGCAGGCCATCGCCGAAGCCGATGTGGTGGTATTCCTGGTGGATGCCCGCGCCGGCCTGAACGCGCATGACCACGAAATCGCCCAATTGCTGCGCAAGTCCGGTCAGCAGCGGGTGCTGCTGGCGGTGAACAAGGCAGAGGGCATGGGCCTGGGCGCCGCCATCTCCGAATTCCACGAATTGGGATTGGGTCAGCCCTATCCGATTTCGGCGGCACACGGCGATGGCATCGTCGACCTGATCGAGCTGGCGCTGAAAGACCTGGCCGAACCGCCGGTGGAAGAAGAGCTGCTTGAGGAAGGCGAACACGATCACCGCATCAAGCTGGCGATCGTCGGCCGTCCCAACGTGGGCAAGTCGACGCTCATCAATACGCTGATGGGCGAAGAGCGCGTGATCGCGTTCGACTTGCCGGGCACCACGCGCGACGCCATTGAAATCGATTTCGATCGCGATGGCCGCCGCTATACGCTCATCGATACCGCCGGTCTGCGCAAGCGCGGCAAGGTATTTGAAGCCGTGGAGAAGTTCTCCGTCATCAAGACGCTGCAAGCCATCGAGGCCAGCAACGTCGTGCTGCTGATGCTGGATGCGCACACCGAGATTTCCGAGCAGGATGCCCACATCGCGGGCTTCGTGCTGGAAACCGGGCGCGCCGTGGTGGTCGGCATCAATAAATGGGATGGCCTGGACGGCGAGGAAAAAGAGCGCATCGAACGCGAATTCCAGCGCAAGCTGCGCTTCCTGTCGTTTGCGCGCGTGCACACCATTTCGGCGTTGCGCGGGCAGGGCATCAAGCCGTTGCTGAAGTCGATCAATTCGGCGCATGCCGCGGCATTCGCCAAGTTGTCCACGCCCAAGCTGACTCGCGAGCTGCAAGCCGCCGTTGAGCAGCAGCCGCCTCCTCGCAAGGGTATCTTCCGCCCCAAGATGCGCTATGCGCACCAGGGCGGACAGAATCCGCCGCTGGTCGTCATCCACGGCAATGCGCTGGACGCCATCCCGGATTCGTATCGTCGCTACCTGGAAACCCGTTTCCGCAATGCGTTCGATCTGGCTGGTACGCCACTGCGCATCGAGTTCAAGTCTTCGCACAACCCCTACGCGCAGGAAAGCTGATTCATGAGCCGTTTCTGGAGTCCCGTGGTCGGGACGCTTAGCCCCTATGTCCCGGGCGAGCAGCCCAAGCTTCAGAACCTGATCAAGCTGAACACCAACGAGCATCCCTACGGCCCGTCGCCCAGGGTGCTCGATGCGATTCGCGCCGCGTGCGACGACACGCTCAAGCTGTACCCGGACCCCTCATCCGACCGCCTCCGTCAGGCGATTGCGTCGACGGTGGGTGTGCAGCCGGAGCAGGTGTTCGTCGGCAACGGCTCTGACGAAGTGCTGGCGCACGTCTTCCTGGCCTTGCTCAAGCACGATCGTCCGTTGCGCTTCCCGGACATCACCTACAGCTTCTACCCGGTCTACTGCGGCTTGTACGGCATCGACCACGAAACCGTGCCGCTGACGTCGGATTTCCGCATCGATGTGGAAGACTACCTGCCAGGCGCCAATGGCCAGGCTGGTGCCATCATTTTCCCGAATCCCAATGCGCCCACGGGCCGCGCGCTCAGCGTGGCTGAAGTCGAGCGCATCGTCGCCGGCAATCCCGACGCGGTGGTGGTGGTGGACGAGGCCTACGTGGATTTCGGTGGCGAATCTGCGGTGGGGCTGGTGGCGCGCCATGAAAACGTGCTGGTCGTGCAGACCTTGTCCAAGTCACGTTCCCTGGCAGGGCTGCGCGTGGGCTTTGCCGTCGGTAGCGCAGCGCTCATCGATGGGCTGGAGCGCGTAAAGAACAGTTTCAACTCCTACCCCATTGATCGCCTGGCATCGGCCGGCGCGGTGGCGGCATTGGAAGATACAGAGTACTTTGAGAAGACTCGCCAAGCCGTGATCGAAACCCGGTCACGGATGACGGTGGGCCTGGAGTCGCTGGGTTTTGAAGTGTTGCCGTCGGCCGCGAATTTCGTGTTCGCACGGCACCCCTCCAAGGACGCTTCGGATCTGGCCGCCGCCTTGCGCGAGCGCAGCATCATCGTGCGCCATTTTCGTCATGCGCGCATCGATCAGTTTCTTCGCATTACCGTGGGCACGGATGAGCAGGTCGACCTGCTTTTGAAGGGGCTTGCGGAGGTCTTGCAAGGGTGAGCGTCAGGGGCTTTTCAGCTTGAAATCTCTGGTGTCACTTTTGCATCTCGGCCAAGTAGCACGGGCCGGGAAAACCCTGTAGAGTACATGTTTCGATGTGCTCCACCAGTACAAAAAAGCACATCATCACTCAATAACAAACAAATGGAGCCTGGCCAATGAGCAATAAAGGGCAAACTCTGCAAGATCCGTTCCTGAACACGCTGCGCAAGGATCATGTGCCCGTGTCGATTTACTTGGTGAACGGTATCAAGCTTCAAGGGCAAATCGAATCTTTTGATCAGTACGTGGTGCTGCTGCGCAATACGGTTACGCAAATGGTCTACAAGCATGCCATTTCCACCGTTGTTCCCGCCCGCGCCGTGAATTTCCAGGTGGAAGTCCCTGCTGAGTAATCTCGCTCCAGCTGTACCTTTTTTTGCCCGCCGGACGGTTGACGTCGGCGGGCATTTTCGCTTTGGCTCCACTATGGTGCATGTATGCGCGCTCTGATTATCAGCGTGGATCTGGGTAACCCAGACTTCACGGCCCATGCCGAGGAATTTGCGATGCTGGCCAAGGGCGCGGGCGCGGAAGTCGTCGGCACCCTGACCGCCCGGCGCGACCGGCCCGACGCCAAGTTCTTCATCGGCTCCGGCAAGGCAGACGAAGGCGTCGCGATGGCGCAAGCTCTGCTGGCCGACATCGTCCTGTTCGATCAGCCCTTGTCGCCCGCGCAGCAACGCAACCTTGAGCGCGTCTTCAATCTGCGTGTGGTGGATCGTGTTGCGCTCATTCTGGATATCTTTGCGCTTCGGGCAAAGAGCCACGAGGGCAAGTTGCAGGTCGAGCTTGCGCAGTTGCAGCATCTGGCCACGCGCCTGACCCGCATGTGGAGCCACTTGGAACGTCAGCGCGGCGGTATCGGGATGCGCGGGCCTGGTGAAGCGCAGCTTGAAATGGACCGCCGGATCATTGGCGACAAGGTCAAGATGCTGCGCGAGCGCCTGGACCGGGTCGAGCGTCAGCGGGTGACCCAGCGCCGCGCGCGGGCCCGGGGCGGTGCACTGTCGGTGTCGCTGGTGGGTTACACCAACGCCGGCAAGTCCACCTTGTTCAATGCGCTTACCCGCGCCGGCGCGTATGCTGCCGATCAGCTTTTTGCCACGCTGGATACAACCACGCGCCGCATCTGGATCGAGGGCGCGGGTTCCGCGGTGGTATCCGACACGGTGGGATTCATCCGTGACTTGCCTCACGGCCTGATCGCCGCGTTCCGGGCCACTCTTGAAGAAACGGTGCACGCTGATTTACTGCTGCACGTGGTCGATGCGGCCAGTCCGCAACGGGACGAGCAGATTTTTGAAGTCAACAAGGTCCTCGCTGAAATCGGCGCCTCCGCGATTCCAACCATTCTGGTATACAACAAGATTGACCGGGCTGGATTGGAACCCCGGGTGGAGCGCGATGCACATGGTACGATTGCGCGAGTATTTGTAAGCGCCTCCGAGCGCTCCGGTCTGGATGCGTTGCGCGGGGCAATTGCGGAGGCCGGACAGATTGTGGGAAACAATGCCGCGAATTATCAAACTCTTCAATCTGAATGACCCCGGTTGGGGTCGTGGGAACAACAATGGCTCCGAGCCGCCGCCTAAGCGGCCTCAAGGCAATGGAGACGGCCCACCCGACCTGGACGAGGTCTGGCGCGATTTCAATAATCGCATCGGATCCCTGTTCGGTCGCAAGGGCGGTGGCGGTGGTAACAACCGTCCCGGTAACCGTGGTGGCATAACGCCGCCGTCGCCGCGTGGCGCACGCATCGGCCTGGGCGTCATTGCCCTGGTTGCGGTGGGCATCTGGGCGGCCAGCGGCTTCTACATCGTGCAAGAAGGCCAGGTCGCGGTTGTGACCCAGTTCGGCAAATATAAAAGCACGTCGCAGGCCGGTTTCCAGTGGCGTCTGCCGTACCCCATTCAAAGCCAGGAGATCGTCAACGTGTCGCAGTTGCGCACGTTTGAAGTCGGTTTCCGCGGCGGTTCGCGCAACAAGGTTCTGCCTGAAGCGCTGATGCTCACGACGGACGAGAACATCGTCGACATGCAGTTCGTCGTCCAGTACCGCCTGCGCGCCGATGGCGCTCCCGATTACCTCTTCATGACGCGCGACCCGGACGAATCCGTCCGCCAGGCCTCTGAAACGGCCATGCGCGAAGTCGTGGGCAAGCAGTCGATGGACTTCGTGCTGTATGAAGGCCGTACGGCGGTTGCCACGCAAGTGCAGGCGCTGATGCAGCAGATTCTGGATCGCTATCAAAGCGGTGTGCAGGTCAGCACCGTCGCCATCCAGAACGTGCAGCCGCCCGAGCAGGTGCAAGCCGCGTTCGATGATGCCGTCAAGGCAGGTCAGGACCGCGAGCGCCAGATCAACGAAGGCCAGGCTTACGCCAACCAGGTCGTGCCGCTGGCCAGTGGTCAGGCTTCCCGCATGACCGAGCAGGCCGAGGGCTACAAGGCCAAGGTCGTGGGCGATGCCCAGGGTAATACGTCGCGCTTCACCAGCATTCTGGGTGAATACGAGAAAGCGCCGCAGGTCATGCGCCAGCGTATGTACCTGGAAAGCATGCAGGACATCTTCACGCGCGCCAGCAAGGTCATGGTCGACACCAAGAGCAACAACAACATGTTGTACCTGCCCTTGGACAAGATCATGCATCTGGCAGCCCAGGACGCCAGCAAGACCGGCGTCGGTAATCCGGGTTCGCCTGCTTTGATCAGCCCGCCGGTCCAGCCGCCATTGCGTGGCAACGCGGTACCGGTGCCTCAATCTTCCGGCAGCAGCAATAGCAACACGCTGCCTCGCGACCGTACGTCGCGCTAACCCGGAGGATTCCTGATCATGCAACGTTTTATGCCCATCCTGGTCGGCCTGCTCATCGTGTTGGCTGCCCTGTCTTCCTGCGTCTTCGTCGTGCGCGAGCGCGACTACGCCCTGGTGTTCTCGCTGGGTGAAGTACGCAAGACCATTAGTGAACCCGGCCTGTACTTCAAGGCTCCGCCGCCGTTCCAGAATGTCGTGACGCTCGACAAGCGCATTCTGACCATCGAAACCAACGAAGCCGAACGCATCCAGACTTCCGAAAAGAAGAACCTGCTGATTGACTCCTACGTCAAGTGGCGTATTGCGGATCCCCGTCAATACTACGTCTCGACGGGCGGCAATGAGCGCGTTGCGCAAGAGCGCCTGCAAGCGCTGATTCGCGACGCACTGAACGCCTCGGTCAACGTGCGCACGGTGCGTGACGTGGTCTCGACCGAACGCGACAAGATCATGGCCGAGATTCTGACGAACGTGGCCAAGCGCGCCGAGCCTCTGGGCGTGCAGATCGTTGACGTGCGCTTGCGTCGTATCGAATTCGCTCCGGAAATTTCGGAATCGGTGTATCGCCGCATGGAAGCGGAGCGTACGCGCGTCGCCAACGAGCTGCGTTCCATTGGTGCCGCCGAAGGTGAAAAGATCCGCGCTGAAGCTGACCGCCAACGCGAAGTGATCGTGGCTCAGGCGTATGCCAAGGCCCAGGGCATCATGGGTGAAGGCGACGCCGCCGCGGCGTCGATCTACGCGCAGGCCTACGGCAAGAACCCGCAGTTCTACACGTACTACAAGAGCCTGGAAGCCTATCGCGCTTCGTTCTCGAAGCCGGGCGATGTGCTGGTGGTTGACCCCAGCTCCAGCTTCTTCCAGTTCATGAAGGATCCGGCTGGCGCTGCCTTGGCGCCGGTCACCGTGCCGGCCAAGTAAGGCGGCGCGTGTAGCGGAACAAAAGCCCCTTGGTTTCCCAAGGGGCTTTTTACTGGAAAAATGCCCGGCGATGACGGCGGTTGCGGCAATAGGGGACGCCTTCGCTGGCCAGTAATCCTGGCTGGCGCTGGCGGCTGACTCATGTACAATACCCCGTAAGCTAGAAAACATTCCGCAGCGGCTGAGCGGGCTTACGCCCCCTCAGCCGCTTTTTCGTTTGGGCGACGCCCATGCATCACTTGGCGTTATTCAGGTAAACATTCATGGGTAACTGGTTGCTGCCCGAGAGCCTTGCCGACGTACTTCCGGCAGAGGCCCGGCGCATCGAGGAACTGCGTCGCGAACTTCTCGATTTGTACCGTACTTACGGCTTCGAGCTGGTCGCGCCGCCCCTGGTCGAATACATCGATTCGTTGCTGTCCGGTACCGGCAGTGATTTGGATCTGCGCACGTGCAAGCTGGTCGACCAGCTGACCGGCCGCACGCTGGGCGTGCGGGCGGACATGACTCCTCAGGTCACGCGCATCGATGCGCACTTGTTGAACCGCGCCGGCGTGACCCGCCTGTGCTATTGCGGCAACGTGTTGCATGCCCGTCCGGCGGACTTGCTGTCCAGCCGCGAGCTGTTGCAGATCGGCGCCGAGATCTACGGCCACGCCGGTTTTGAAGCCGATCTGGAAATCATTCAGCTTGTGCTCGAAACCGTGGCCATCGCCGGAGTGCGCAACCCCCGTCTGGACTTGTGCCATTCGGGTGTGGTTCGCGCCATTCTGGAGTCGGATCCGGCTGCGGTATCGGTGTCGCAGGAAATCATCCGCCTGCTGCGCGAGAAAGACGTGCCGGGCCTGGGTGAGTTGGCTCAGCGGGCGCCCGGCATGCGGGAAGAAACGCTGAAGGCGTTGCAGTTGCTGCCGAATTTGTATGGCGGAGCGGAAGTGCTGAAGGTGGCACGCCGTGATCTGCCGCTGTTGCCTGGTGTCGCTGCGGCACTGGATGCCTTGCAGGTGGTGGTGGACGCGATGCCGAACGTGGCATTCAGCGTCGACTTGGCCGATGTCGGGGGCTATGGCTACCACTCCGGCGTCAAGTTCGCGTTGTACGCCGAAGGTTGGCATGACGCATTGGTCAGCGGTGGCCGGTATGACGACGTTAGCCGGGCCTTTGGCCGAGCGCGTCCTGCCACCGGTTTCAGTCTGGATTTACGCAAACTGGCGGCAGGTTTGCCGCCAGCGGAACGGGCGCGTGCGGTTCGCGCGCCCTGGGGGCAGGCCCCCGCTCTGACCGAGGCGGTTCGCCGCCTGCGCCGGTCAGGGGAAATTGTCGTTCAGGTATTGCCCGGTCACGAGCAGGATCAGGACGAATTTGTTTGCGATCGCGAGCTGGCACTGCAAGATGGTGCCTGGACGGTCAGAACGCTGTGACTAACTCCCTCTTGGAAACAAGAGGGCCGCGGGGAGATTTCCGGATTTCCCGAGAAACTCGATATTGATTCGTAACATGAGCAAGAACGTAGTCGTAATCGGCACCCAATGGGGTGACGAGGGCAAGGGCAAGATCGTCGATTGGCTGGCGGAATCCGTCCAGGGCGTGGTTCGCTTCCAGGGTGGTCACAATGCCGGCCATACGCTGTGGATCAATGGCAAGAAGACGATTCTTCGCCTGATCCCGTCGGGCATCATGCATCCCGGTGTCACCTGCTTTATCGGCAACGGCGTCGTGCTGTCTCCGGAAGCCCTGCTCAAGGAAATCGAAGAGCTGGAGGCCGCCGGCCTGGATGTGCGCTCGCGCCTGCAGATTTCTGAAATCTGCCCGCTGATCCTGCCGTATCACGTGGCCATCGACAAGGCGCGCGAAGCGCGCAAGGGCGAAGGCAAGATCGGCACGACCGGTCGTGGCATCGGCCCGGCGTACGAGGACAAGGTCGCCCGCCGCGCGTTGCGCGTGCAGGACCTGTTCAATCCTTCGCTGTTCGATGAGAAGCTCGCCGAAGTGCTGGATTACCACAACTTCGTGCTGACCCAGTATCTGGGCGCCGAAGCGGTTTCCGCCAACGAAGTGCGCGACCAAGCCATGGCGCTGGCTCCGGCCATCGCTCCGATGGTCAAGGACGTGTCCAGCAACCTGTATGCCATGCAGCAGGAAGGCAAGCGCATTCTGTTCGAAGGCGCGCAAGGCGCGTTGCTGGACGTGGATCACGGCACGTACCCCTTCGTCACCAGCAGCAATTGCGTGGCTGGCGCGGCGTCGGCTGGCGCTGGCGTGGGTCCGCAGCAGCTGGACTACGTCCTGGGCATCACCAAGGCCTACACGACGCGCGTCGGTTCCGGTCCGTTCCCGACCGAATTGGTCGACGAGATCGGTACCCGCCTGGCTACCATCGGCAAGGAATTCGGTTCGGTCACGGGCCGTCCGCGCCGTTGCGGCTGGTTTGATGGCGCTGCGCTGAAGCGCTCGGTTCGTCTGAATGGCATTTCTGGCTTGTGCATTACCAAGCTGGACGTGTTGGACGGCCTGGAAACCATTCAATTGGGCGTTGGCTATCGTGTCAACGGTGAATTCCGCGACGTGCTGCCTTACGGCGCCCACGCTGTTGCTCAGGCGCAGCCGGTGCTGGAAGAGCTGCCGGGTTGGACGGAATCGACCGTCGGCATCACCGAGTACGACAAGCTGCCCGAAGCGGCTCGTCGCTACCTGGAGCGCGTTGCTGAAGTCTGCGGTGTGCCGATCGACCTGGTGTCGACGGGCCCTGACCGCAATGAAACCATTGTCCTGCGTCATCCCCTGAAAGGCTGACATCGGGTTAATATTCCAAAGGCCGCCGCCGGTCTCATACCGGCGGCGGCCTTTTCGTATCTTTAAGCAGGAGATGCTTGCCTATGAGCACGCCGACCAATGATGACAGCCATCTGTGGGTGACGTGGGACGATTACAACCGCTTGATCGAACGCCTTACCTTGCAGGTGCATCAATCGGGATGGAAGTTCGACAAGATTCTTTGTCTGGCGCGCGGCGGTATGCGCGTCGGTGATGTGATGTCCCGTATTTTCGATGTGCCGCTGGGTATCCTGGCCACGAGCAGCTACCGCGAAGCCGCAGGCACCAAGCAGGGCGACATGGATATTGCCCAGTTCATCACCATTACGCGCGGTACGCTGTCCGGGCGAGTGTTGCTGGTGGACGACATGGTCGATACCGGCAAGACCTTCAACAAGGTTTATGACCACCTGAAGCGCCAGTTTGCCGATATCACCGAGCTGCGAAGCGCGGTGCTGTGGTGGAAGGGGCATTCGCAGGCAACGCCCGACTACTACGTCGACAAGCTGCCGACGAACCCCTGGATCCACCAGCCGTTCGAGGACTATGACAGCCTGCGTCCGCATCAGCTCGAAGCCTGGATCCGCAAGGGTTCCAAGAGCTGAAGCCGGTGTGGTTAAGGGGAGGGGCGTCTTGGCGGCCTTTCGGTGCCAAGCGTCCCTCCTAGTAGTCAAAGTAGTCGTGACCATGCTAGAATCGCTGGTTATCGCTAAACCGAACTTGGCTTGTTACTCTTTGGGTAGTCTTTGGGTAACGGAAACAGCCAGCGGAAACCCAGGAAATGGATAGAAAAGGCCAGATAGAAATGGCCGCGCGCGCGTCGTGCAGCAATGTCTAGCCTAGTCCCGGGTTGCGCTTTCCAGGTTTCTCGTTTCCGCGGTACTTCCTTTGTTGTTGTGGTTGCGTGTCTGGTTCGCCAGTGCATGCCCATGGGACGAAGGGATGTTTTGCGGATCTGGGGCCCCGGCAGCGTTGCTGGTAAGCAAGCCAGGTTTGTCATCAACTTTTGTTACCCTACAAGCAGGCCAATTACTTTATGCCTATCGTTCGACTGAAGGAAAACGAACCGTTTGAAGCCGCTCTGCGCCGCTTCAAGCGCACCATCGAAAAGACCGGTTTGCTCACCGAGCTGCGTTCGCGCGAGTTCTATGAGAAGCCCACGGCCGAGCGCAAGCGCAAGCATGCCGCCGCTGTGAAGCGCCACTACAAGCGCATCCGTAGCCAACAACTGCCCCCGCGCCTGTATTGATTTTTGATTCCCGAATCTATTGATTCCAGAATCATTCATCCAGGATCTACTCGCCCGAGTCGACGTTGTCGACGTAGTCGGGCGATACGTGCAGTTGCGAAAGGGTGGGGCCAATTTACTTGGCCTGTGCCCCTTTCATAACGAAAAAAGTCCGTCGTTCACTGTCAGCCCCACGAAGCAGTTCTATCACTGTTTCGGCTGTGGAGCGCATGGCAGCGCCATCACTTTCCTGATGGAGCATACGGGCACCAGTTTCCCCGAAGCCGTGCGCACGCTCGCGGCTTCGGCGGGAATGACGGTTCCCGAAGAAAATCGTAGTCCACGCCAGCAGCAGGAATCCGCGCGCCGCAAGGTCGAGGAATCCCGCCATACGCAGGTGCTGGATGCCGCTCAGGCGCATTATCTGAAGCAGTTGCGTGCATCGCCGGCGGCGATCCGCTACCTGAAGCAGCGCGGCCTGACTGGCGAAATTGCGGCACATTTTGGCTTGGGCTGGTCGGGCACCGACCGCCATGGCCTGTCGCAGGTTTTTTCCAATTACGAAGACCCCACCTTGGTGGAGTCCGGGCTGGTCATTGAGTCCGAGGATGGGCGTCGCTACGACCGTTTTCGTGAACGCATCATGTTTCCGATCCGCAATGTGCGGGGCAGTTTGATCGGATTCGGTGGACGCATCATTGGCAAGGGCGAGCCCAAGTATCTGAATTCTCCTGAAACCCCCCTGTTTTCCAAGGGCCATGAGCTCTACGGTCTCTGGGAGGCACGCCAGTCCATCCGCCAGGAAGGGCAGGTGATCGTGGTTGAAGGCTACATGGACGTCGTAGGCCTGGCACAGCAAGGCATCGCGAATGCGGTCGCCACGTTGGGCACGGCAACAACGCCGGATCATGTGAAGAAGCTGCTGCGCGCCAGTGACAAGGTGATCTTCAGCTTTGATGGAGACGGAGCCGGCCGACGTGCCGCATGGCGCGCGTTGCAGGGTTGCCTGCCCGTGCTGCGGGACGATATCGCAATTCGTTTCCTGTTTTTGCCCTCCGAGCATGACCCGGATTCTTATGTCCGCGAATTGGGTGCGGAGGCCTTCCGCGCTTGTTTGGCTGATGCGGTGGCGCTATCGCGCTTCCTGTTGGACGAACTGGCGTCGCGGCACAACATGAATGAAGCTGAAGGGCGTGCCAGTTGCCTGCACGAAGCCAAGCCGCTGCTGGCGGCTATTCCCGAATGTGCGCTGCGTGTGCAGATCGAACGGGAAATGGCCAAGCTGGTGCAACTGACGCCCGAAGAAATGGCGCAGATTCTGGCGCAACAGCCGGCCAAGCCATTTGCACCGGCATCGGCGCCCAAAGCGGCGACGAACGAGGCGGCAGCGGCGGCCCGAGTGAGTCACGAAGACAGTTACCCAGATATGGGCTATGACTTTGCGGGTCATGATTTTCAAGACATTCCCGCAGATGAACCGGATTTTGCCGATTACGGCCATTTCCCCATGCAAGGTGGCGAATCGGCGGGCGGCGGCGGCCAGCGCGCGGGCGGCAAGCAGGAATGGAAGGGCAAGAGCGATTGGAAGAGCAAGGGCGATTGGAAAGGCGGCAAAGGTAACTGGAAAGGGCGTCGGGATAACGACGTGGGCGGTTTTGAAGGCCGCCGCACCATGCCGTCATTGGCCAAGCGCTTGCTTGGTTTGTTGTTGGCACATCCCGAATTGGTGGATTCCATGGGGGACCAGCAACTTGAAGTCATCGACCATGGCCCCCATCTAGGATTAGTAAGGGACTTGATCATGCTGGCGCAATCCAGTGGCGCGCGGCATGTGGGCGCCTTGCTGGAAGCGGCTGACCCCGATTCGGATCTGGCGACGGTGCTGAAGGGACTGCGAGCAGATATCTTGTCCCAGGAAGACCTGCCGGATCCGCAGACCGAATGGGATGACGCCCTGCGCCGCATCGAATTTGACTCGGCCAAGCTGGAAATGGCCAAGCTGGCTGCTGCGGGATTGTCGACGGATGATGCGCGCAAGCGCTATCTGGAGCTATCAAGCCGGATGTCGGTGCTGAAAGGTGCCGGGATACGCTAAATGCGCTAAAATCAAGGGTTGTCCGCTAGCCCAGTGATCGGTTGCCAGCATGGCGACTACGGCCGGGGGTAGGGCAGCAGTGGCAGTAGTGCGGGATGCACGGATATTTGTATAGATGATCGAAGGTTCCCGGCCGATTTCGGGTAGATTCATGTGCCCCATTTGCCCCATTGGCGCGTTTTCAGTCGATAACAGCTTAATTCTTCTTGAATGTGCTGATAGTCCTGGCGCGAATGTGGGGCAGGGTCTGGGGAATGAGCGGAAAGTGCCAGGAAGGTGGAATCTATTCTGACTGGCGGAATCTAATTCGGTAGTGAAGTTTTAAAGATGTGTAGTGCAGTTTGGCCCGCAGAAATTATCAGGTTCGCGCGTCAAATTTGTTACATAGTTAATTAATATAGCTGATAGCTGAGCGGTGAATCAGGCAGTTCAGTAGCGAGTCGTTTCGCGTAGCGTTAGTGGTCGGGTGCTGTGTCTACATAAGCTGCTAGGGGCATGTCCCCATAAGCAAGCAAAGCCTATTTATAGGCAGGCAGCCCCCCCAAACGTCCGGAACCCGCCACGGAATGAGGTCATGCACGTCAAGCGCCCGAACGGTATTGCACCGCAAAGGCGCCAAGCGGGCTCGCAAGAGCCGGTGCTGCGAACAACGCAGCCGCGTGGTCTCTGCCAGTTCACCAGTTTTACCCGTATCTGCGCCGCGCTGGGCCACCGTCCAGGGCGGCTTTGTACGGTGCAACATGCCCAAACGGGTTGCGACGACCACGGAAGCGACTATGACCAAATCCACCGGCAAATCCTCCTCTGCAATTGATGCGGCTGAAATCAAGGCCCCTGCGGCCAAGCGCGCCGTAAGCATGGCGGCGGAAAAAGCGCCCGCCAAGACGGCGGTGAAGGTCGCCAAGCCCGCTGCCAAGACGGCTGCCAAGAAGGCAACCAAGACGGCCGCGGCTGACAAGCCCGAGAAAGTGACGAAGGCCCGCGCCAAGAAGGCCGAAGACAAGCTTGCCGACTTGGTCGGCACCGCGCGTCCGGCCGTTCCCAGCGGCCGCCGTCCGGGCCGTCCCGCGAAGAACGCGAATAACGATTCCGACGGTTTCGACGACACGATGGACGGCGAAGGCGAAGTCCTGCCTGATCTGAAGCCGCCCAAGCGTGGCGGCAAGCGCGGCAAGGCGGATGCCAAGGATCTGATCGCCCGCGGCCCCGTGACGCCGGAAGAATACGAAGCACGCCGCAATCGCCTGAAGCAGCTGATCAAGCTGGGCAAGGACCGCGGCTACCTGACCTACGGCGAAATCAACGATCATCTGCCTGATGATCTGGTCGACGCCGAAGCCATCGACGGCATCATCAGCACGTTCAGCGACATGGGTATCGCGGTCTATGACCAGGCCCCCGACGCTGAAACGCTGCTGATGAGCGAAAACGCACCGGTCGCGTCCAACGACGATGACGTCGAAGACGAAGCCGAAGCCGCGCTGACCACGGTGGATTCCGACTTCGGCCGCACCACTGACCCCGTGCGTATGTACATGCGCGAAATGGGTTCGGTCGAGCTGCTGACCCGCGAAGGCGAAATCGAAATCGCCAAGCGTATCGAAGACGGCCTGAAGCACATGGTCATGGCCATCTCGGCCTGCCCGACCACGATCAACGAGATCCTGGCCCACATCCTGCGCGTGCGGGAAGGCCAGGCGCAGATCGACGAAGTCGTCGACGGCCTGGTTGATCCGGAAGATGGCGAAGAATACGCCGGCGCCGGCGTGACCGCTGACGAAGACGAAAGCGATGACGGCCCTGCGGGCGGCATGTCCAGCAAGCAGCTGGAAGACCTGCGCGTGAAGGCTCTGGCCAAGTTCGACGAAGTCAACAAGCAATTCGACAAGATGCGCCTGTCGTACGAGAAGGACGGCTACAAGTCGGACGTCTACGTGCGTTCGCAGGAAGCCATCCAGAATGAATTGATGGGCATCCGTTTCACGGCCAAGATGGTCGAGAAGCTGGCTGACACGCTGCGCAACCAGGTTGAAGAAGTGCGCCAGCTTGAGCGCGCGGTTCTGCACACGTGTGTGGACAGGGCCGGCATGCCGCGCCTGCACTTCATCAAGGTGTTCCCGGGCAACGAAACGAACCTGCAATGGGTCGTCGACGAAGTGGCTGCTGGCCACCCGTACGCCGAAACGCTGGAGCGTCAGATTCCCGCCGTGCAGGAATTGCAGCAGAAGCTGATCGACCTGCAAACGCGAGTCGTGCTGCCGCTGAAGGACCTGAAAGACGTCAACAAGCGCATGGCCACCGGCGAAGCCAAGGCTCGCAAGGCCAAGCGCGAAATGACCGAGGCCAACCTGCGTCTGGTGATCTCGATCGCCAAGAAGTACACGAACCGTGGCCTGCAATTCCTGGATCTGATCCAGGAAGGCAACATCGGCCTGATGAAGGCCGTGGACAAGTTTGAATACCGTCGCGGCTACAAGTTCTCGACCTACGCCACGTGGTGGATCCGTCAGGCCATCACGCGCTCGATCGCCGACCAGGCGCGCACCATCCGTATCCCGGTTCACATGATCGAAACGATCAACAAGATGAACCGGATCAGCCGTCAGATTCTGCAGGAAACCGGTGCTGAGCCGGATCCCGCGACCCTGGCGCAGAAGATGGACATGCCGGAAGACAAGATCCGCAAGATCCTGAAGATCGCGAAGGAACCGATCTCCATGGAAACGCCGATCGGTGACGACGACGACTCGCACCTGGGCGATTTCATCGAAGATACGTCCACCCTGGCGCCTTCGGATGCGGCATTGCACGGTTCCATGCGTGATGTGGTCAAGGAAGTGCTAGACTCTCTGACCCCGCGTGAAGCCAAGGTTCTGCGTATGCGTTTCGGCATCGAAATGAGTACCGACCAGACCCTGGAAGAAGTGGGCAAGCAATTCGACGTCACACGCGAGCGCATTCGCCAAATAGAGGCTAAAGCGCTGCGCAAGCTGCGTCACCCCAGCCGGGCCGATAAGCTGAAGAGCTTCCTGGAAGGGCAGTAAGTTACCTGGGCCTCTAGCTCATGCCTGGTTAGAGCAGCGGACTCATAATCCGTTGGTGCCGAGTTCGACTCTCGGGGGGCCTACCAAAGAAATCCTGCGAAATCAGGTACCTACAGCCGCCAGCAATGGCGGCTGTTTCGTTTCCGGGCAGAACCTTCCCAGGATCAACGCTTCACAATGATCCCGCCAGCCCCCGTGCTCAAGGCTCCATGGCGCACAGAGCATCCCATTTGTCATCGAAGTACGATGAGACAAATAAGGAGGCTAGGCATGAAGGAAATCTCTGTTGTCCGTTCATTTCACGGCTGGACTTACGTCATTGGCGTTTCACGCTTGCACGATGATGCCGGTTGGGGAGTATTCGTCACCGACATCAGTGGGCCTGAAGGGGAGCGCATGGATGACATTGATGATAGAGACAGCGCATACGAAAGCCCGGATGAAGCACTTGCCTGCGCAAACTCGCTGATGAGAGACGCAATCCAGAGAGCAGGGACGGCGCCAGAAAATTAGGTCGAGGTTATATCGGCCTTCCCTCGGCAGTCGGGACACGCCATCGCCAGCAGGGCGATTTGCCAATCGCGCCGCGCCCGCTGTCAGCCATCCGTCGGCCTCCCCAGAGTACGATTTGCGGCATGGCTATACCTTCCTCACAACGAGCTCTGCTTTGGGTCGTCGCGGCCTGCTTTTTCATGCAGACGCTGGACACTACGATCGTCAATACGGCGTTGCCGGCCATCGCGCGCAGCCTCGGTGAAGAGGCGCTTGCGTTAAAGCCAGTGGTGGTGGCTTACACGTTGACGATGGCCATGCTGACGCCGGCTTCGGGGTGGTTGGCCGACCGTTTCGGCACTCGCCGTGTGTACTTGGCGGCAATTCTGATTTTTGCCTTGGGCTCGGTGTTTTGTGGCTTGGCGCAAACGCTGACGCAGTTGACGATCGCGCGGGTGGTGCAAGGCGTGGGCGGTTCCATGTTGCTGCCGATTGGGCGGTTGGCTGTGTTGCGCACGGTACCAGGGGACCAATATATTTCTGCGTTGGCTTTTGTGTCGATCGCGGGGCAGGTGGGTCCTATTTTTGGTCCGACCTTGGGTGGATTGCTGGTGCAGGTGGCAAGCTGGCATTGGATCTTCATGATTAATGTGCCAATCGGAATCGCGGGATTGTTTGCGGTGCGCCGGTATCTGCCCGAAGATGCGTTGACGGATGTGGTGCCGTTCGACGTTATGGGCTGCACGTTGCTGTCCTTGTGCATGGTGGCGTTTTCATTGGGGTTGGATTTGCCTGCCGGCGACGGACGCATGGCCTGGTCGGTGGGCTTGTTTGTGCTTAGCGCGTTGATGGTGCTGCTTTATGTGGTCCACGCGCGCAAAAGCCAGAACCCGCTTTTCCAATTGCGCTTGTTTAGCGAGCCCAATTTCAGCGTGGGGCTGATCGGCAATCTGGTCTGCCGCATTGGCAGTAGCGCCGTGCCGTTCTTGTTGCCGCTGTTGCTGCAATTGCAGCTGGGCTATAGCCCGTTGCAGTCCGGGCTCATGATGCTGCCGGCGGCGATAGCCGGAACCATATCCAAGCCCTGGATCGCGCCATTAGTGCGGCGGTTTGGGTACGGCACCTTTTTGCTGGTCAACACGGTGCTGGTCGGCGCGTCGATTGTTTCGTTTGCTGCGATTTCGCCCGGCTGGCCAATCGTGTTGCAGGTGATGCAACTTGCCTTGTTCGGCGCGACCAATTCCATGCAATTCGCGGCCATGAACAGCGTGACGCTGAAAGGCTTGAGTAAACGGGACGCGGCTAGCGGCAATAGCTTGTTCTCGATGATCCAGATGCTGGCCATCGGGCTGGGCGTGACGATAGGCGGGGGACTGGTCGGTATGTTCTCGGGTGAGGCCAATGTCGCCCTGGGCCGAGCGTTCACGCTGAGTTTTGTCTGCGTTGGCGTGATTACGCTGTTGTCGGCCTGGGTGTTCCGTCGGTTGGATACGTCGCAATTGGGACGTCCCGCAGGCAATCGTCCTGCGGCCAGCTAGGCATTCTGCCAGTTGAGCCAGGGCCGGAAATGGAAGAGCGCCCCAGCTCGAGATGAGTCTGAGGCGCTCCTGCCCGGCTTCGCACGCGATGGGTGTCAGACAGCCCGGCAACTCCAATCTACTGCCGGCATAGGGCTCCGACAATAGGGAAAACCCTGGAAAATTAGCGGGTTACAAGATTTCCCGGGTTAGGCTTTTGAAGCTGATCCCCCTCCCTTCTGTAATGGTGGGCGGGGTTCTCTTTATTGATCCGAGTGCGGCTTATCGGGGCGTCAATGCCTTCGTGACCATTCTGGCCACCTCGGCATCCGCGAATTGTTCCCGCTGCCTGCCCCGCCGACACTGAATCCCACATTCATTGCATCGGAGAGCAGACATGTGGGGCATTCGCAGGCGTCAGTTGGGCCAGGGCATGACGGAGTACATCGTCGTCGTGGCGTTGGTGGCCGTAGCGGCAATTGCCGTCTATCAATATTTCGGGCAGGTGGTGCGTTCGCAGACCGCCGCCATGGCGCGCGAGCTTGCGGGCGAGGATGGTGGTACGCAGACTCGCGCGGCACAGCAAGCGGCGCAAAAGGCGGCGGCCCAGACCAAGGCGCGGTCGCTTAAGTCCTTCACCGGCAATGCCGCGGATGCGAAGTGAGGTTGCATTGGCGCATGCCTGTCCCTCGTCAGCATGGTCAGGCGCTGGTGCTGGGCATGCTGATCGTGGCGGTGGCGGCGGTGTCCCTGGTCGTGCTTTACAACTTGGGCCAGACGGTTGAGGGGCGAGTCCGCCTGACGCATGCTGCGGATGCGGCCGCCTACAGCGGGGCGCTTGAGCAAGCGCGGACGCTCAATGCCATCGCCTACGTCAATCGGACGCAGATCGCGCATCAAGTCGCGATGGCGCATCTGGTCACGTTGGCCGCGTCCGCGCAGTATGGCCGCACGCTGCAATCGCAGCGCATGCGCGGCAATCCGCCAGTCAGTCTGATCGCCATGCTGTTTGGGCCCGACATGGGCCTTGCCTATCGGGCGGGTCAGGCGTTGCCGGATGCCGAAGCGCGATTGGCCAGCGCATTTGGGCAGCATGATCGCGTTGTGCATCAGGTCCTGGAAACCGCGGCGGCATCCGCGATGGGGGAACTGCCCGCCGCGCGCGGCCGCATCATGGACAAGGTGCTTGCTGCCAATTTCACTGAAGGGGATGTGGAGCGTGACCTCCGTGCACCGGGTTTGACGTTGCAGGTGCTGTCGGACGCATGGCCGGGATATATCGAACGCCATGGCGCCACGCGCAAATCGGGCTTGCGACCGACGGTGGAGCAGGCGGCCGATCGGTATGGGTTCTTGAAGAATAGGAACTACACACGACGCAACCCCTGGTTGGTCAGCACCCGTTGCCCGTTCTATCGGCATGAACTGCGCCGTCGCGGATCAACGTGGCTGGGGCCGGACGGCCGCTGGGGCGCCTTGGATACGCAATCGTTTCATGCGCTGCGATCAAATCGATGGATCGGCTGCTATTACCGTGAATACGCAATGGGTTGGGGTACCGCGCAGGGGCAAAAGAGCCAGGCGCCCGAGGGCGTGGATTACGTCGATGAGCCGCCTGTCGATTTTTCCCAGGAAGACTTCTGGCGATGGGTTGAGCAATCCACATCGTGGGACATCGTCAGTGGCTTCACCAATCCCATGGCCAATTCATATGCGATGGCGTCCGTGCAGCGATGGCCAGGCAGGGGCTTGCCCGTCTATCGCGAGGTGGCAGCGTCGCGCGTTCGTGATCCCTTGCGCTTTGCCGTTGGCGTGAGCATGGCTGGGGCGGTGTTGAAGACGACGGATGCGGATAGCGCGCTGGCTTCGCCGGGCGGTTGGTTTCGCTATGCGGGGTTGGGGCGGACAGATGCCATTACGGTGACCAGCGCGGCCGAAACCTACTTCCTACGCCCAGAAAAACGTGCGGATGGACGAACCGAATTGGCCACGTTGTTTCGTCCTTACTGGCAAGCGCGTTTGTCGGCGGTCAGGCCTGAAGAGGTCTTGCTTGCGCGGAGGTCGCCATGACGGCGTTCTTGAATAGGGAGGCTTGCGTGGTTCACCAGCAAGGCCAGGCAGCCTTGGAAGCGTTACTGCTGTTGCCATTGATGGCGACGATGGTCTGGGCGGTGACAGGAATTGGCGGCTTGCAGTTCTCGGCGCAGCAGATGGTGCAAGCCAGCCGCAAGGTGGCGATGTCGGCCGCCTTGGGACAACCATTGAAGCCGTCGTCGTCTCCTGCATCTTCGGGGCTGACGTCGCAAACCGTCGGGCTGCCGGGTATCGCATCGCCCCGCATGAGGGCTTTGCAGGCGGAGTGGTTTGGCGTGGACCTGCAAATGTTGTCGGTGCAAGCGCGGACCTTGCCTTCCACACCCGACACGGTACTGGCGCCGTCGATCATGCGGCAGACCCGCGTGGCTATCGGAGCCGGGCATGCGCATGGGGATGCGGATGCGCGTCACAGGATAGGCAATGCGCCCAGTGCTTGGCGGCAGCTTGAACTTGTCTCGTTGGCGCAGGCTCGCCGGGTGGGCGCGCTTGCGCAGCGCATGGACGGTGCTTGGGGACGCCCTGCGGCGTCGATGGACTGGCTTTCCGCTTGGGAGGATGTCGTGCCTACGGATCGTTTAGGGACTCGTGGAGGGTTGGTTCGATGAATGCATGCACGCTTTTCCATTTCCGGCGGACACGGGGCGCCATGGCTGATGCTTGCCGCCTGCTGTGGGCTGGCGGATTGATCGTCAGTGCCGTCGGCGTACCGGCCGCAACCGCCTCGGGTCATGCGGCAGCAACGCCACCCGGCGTGGCGTCTTTGAGCCAATTGCGTTTTCCAGAAGGTTCCAGCCACATGTTGCTGGCCGATCGCTTGTGGCTCTACGGCCAACCGGCGCGGGTGTTGGTATTTGACGTGCCGGCGAAGGCGTCGGACCTGATTCGCACGCTGTCTGGTCAGCAGCCCAGGTTGGCTGATTTGAATGTGCTGCCCGGACAACTGGTGCTTTCTGGCCAGGTCGGCGATGAACAATGGGTGGCCCAGATGGAAGACACCGGCACGGGGCGTACGGTGGGCAGTATCTCTACGCTGCGCTGGCAGAGCCCGATGGCTCAGTCGGCACCCGCGTGGTTGCCGGACGGCGCTCGGTTGCGGTTGGACTTCGCCGCCATGGACGAAGGCGTCACGGTGTCCGAGCGCATCTGGCAGCACGCGCTACCGCCGGCGCGGATGATGGCTTTGCTTGATGTGGGCCTACAGCGAGAAGGGTGGCGTCAGTCTGGAGGACGCGACGCGCAATCATGGGTGCGGGGGCGCCAGCGTCTGCAAGTTTCGGTGGTGTCGCTTGATGGCGGTAGTGGTCTTCGGGTGAGAGGGTGGACATCATGAAGGCCTTGATGATTCATGTCATGCAACGGCTGCGCCGCGTGGGCGTGTATGGGCTGGCGCTGAGCGCAGGTCTGGTGTCCGCATGGGCGGTGCGCGAACACGTTCAGCAACGGGTTCAGGCGCTAGAGGCGCAAGCCAGAACGCCTGTCGTCGAGCGCGTGGTTGCCGCCTACGATTTGCCCATCGGTACGCTGTTGGAAGAGGTGCATCTGGCGGTGCGGGAAATCCCCGCGCAGTGGGCGTCCAGCGCCAGTCTGGACCCGTTGGATCTGAACAGTCTGCTTGGCGCGACGCTGGTGGCGGATGTGGCGCATGGGGAGCCCTTGCTGAAGACGCATGTGACTTTTGTCACGCCGAGGCCAGCATTGGCGTCGCGGCTTCGGTCAGGTCAGCGGGCGCTTACCGTTGCCGCTGGCGATTTGGGTGGGCTGGCCGAGATGCTGCGTGCGGGTGATCTGATCGACATCTATGTGACCTTCTCGCACCGTCAACGCGAGCTCACTGTTCCATTGCTACAGGGCATGAAAGTGCTGACCGTGGGGGCGGAAGCGGATCTTGACAGTGCTGGGGGGGGCACTATCACGCTGGCTGCCGATCCAGATGAAGCGATGCGCTTCGTCGCCGCCAGACAGGCGGGTTCCTTGACGGCCATGTTGAGGCATCGTGATGACGCGGGGGCGGTGACGTCGTCGACACAGACGGATCTGGCGTCGCTGATTGGGTTGGACCCCGAGCCGGCGCCCAAGCCTGGCGTGAGCATCCTGTATGGGGACCGGTTGGAAGCGCAACCTGTTGCGCTTCCGGCTGCGCGCGGCGCGGCGGCCGAATTTGAGCCGAGATGGCCATGAAACGTATTGCTTGTTTTCTTGGCGCGATAGGACTGTGCTTGCTTGCGTCCACAGCTTGGGCCGCGATTGAAGCGCTGGAGCTTCAGGTAGGCGAAACCCGTGTCTTGCCGCATCCCGGCGTGAAAAGAGTGGCCATCGGCAATGGGCAAGTGCTGAGCGCGATTGCGGCAGAGGACCGAGATGTCGTGATCTTTGCGCGCGCCGAAGGCGTGTCTTCGGTGCATGTCTGGACCGCGGCGGGACGGACCAAGGCCTATGAGTTGCGGGTGGTCGCCGCTGGCGCTCCGCGCCTGCGAGCCGAGGTCGAGGCCTTGCTGGCCCGAATTCCCGGCGCGCGCAGCACCAGCGTGGGGGGGCGAATTCTGATCGAGGGCGACGACTTGTCGGACGATGATCGGGCCCGCATCGCCGCCTTGGCCGAGCGCTATCCCGCCGTCTTGGATTTCACGGGTCAGGTGGGATGGGACCGCATGGTGCTGCTTGACGTGCAGGTGGTTGAAATTCCTACGTCCCGATTGCGCGAATTCGGCGTGCGCTGGGATGGAACGACGCAAGGGGGCATGAATGCGGGCTTGGCATGGGATGCGGGGGCGCTTGGGCGGATGTCCCGGCCGGGCGAGTCAGTGATCGAGACCACCGGGCCGGCCTCTACGGCAGCAGGCTACTTCGGTGTCAACGCGCTGTTGTCCGCCCGCATCGCTGCCTTGGCGCAAAGCGGCGAAGCCGTGATGCTGGCTCAACCACAACTGCTTGCTCGCAGTGGCGCCAGCGCCACCTTCTTGGCGGGCGGCGAAGTGCCCTATGTATCGACGGATTCGCGCGGCAATCCCACGACCTTGTTCAAACCCTATGGCGTATCGCTAAGCATCACGCCACGCATCGACCGCAACGGCGTGATCCGATCGTTGATCGAGGTGGAGGCCAGTTCAGTGGACGCCTCGCTTAGCGTGGCAGGTGGTCCGGCGTTGCGCACGCGGCGCGCATCCACGGAATTCAATGTGCGATCAGGAAACACCTTGGTCATTGGCGGCTTTCTATCGCGCGAACAGGGGCAGGAGGTCAACGGCTTGCCCTGGTTGCAGAACATTCCCATTCTGGGCGCGTTGTTTTCGTCGCGCAGGTATCAGCAGCGCGAAACCGAATTGGCGATTTTTGTCACACCCAAGATCGTGTCGCAAGACGAACCGGCGATGGCTAGCCGGATACAGCGCGGACGCGATGTGTTGGCTTCCACGTTTCCTGATCCGCCACGTTTGGGCACTGCGGTGCCATCTTCGGGAGGCGGCTGGGATCCGTACAGAGGCGAGGGATCTCAATGGGCCGCGCAAGACGGTACGGTGCGCACGCTTGGGGAGTAGGGCGATGCTTGATATTGAAATGACGTTCGAGGATTCCGGTGTGCGCCGTTTGATCGCGCCTGAGCCGGTATTGATCGGACGAGGTGCTCAGTGCGGCTTGCGCATCATGAATTGGCGGGTCGGGCGGCAACATGCTCGCCTGCTGCGCGAGGATGGCGCGATTGTCCTGGAGGATCTGGGTACGTTGGCCGGCACGATCGTGAATGGTGTTCGAGTCGTGCGTCATGCACCCGTGTTGCCGGATGACGACATCCTCATTGGCCCCTGCCGCTTGAGAGTCCAAGGGGCATTGTCCGAAGACGTGGCGGCGACCGACGGCGGTACCCCTGATCTGCCCGAACCCATCGTGGCGGACGCATCGGGGGGGGCCGTTTCCCCGCATCCGCCGACGCCCAAGCAAGCGGTGGCGCCACAACGGCTGCAAGAGCGGCTGCACGAACGTCGACGCTTGCACGCCGCGTTGCTCGAAGCGCTGGATCTGCGCCGGCGAGATGTGGCGGGCATGAGCGATGGCACGCTGCGTGCCGAGGCCGAACGCCTGTTGACTCAGATCGTCACCACGGACACGGACTTGTCCGATGATGTGGACAAGGCGGCCTTGTGTCGCGAGGTCTTGGACGAAGCGGTGGGTCTGGGACCGTTGGAGCCATTATTGGCTGCATCCGACATTACGGAAATCATGGTCAACCGCTATGACGAAATCTATGTCGAACGCGGGGGGCGGCTCTGGCGGCATCCGGCGGCATTCACCAGTGAGCAATCCGTGCGCTGGGTGATTGAACGCATCGTGACACCGCTGGGCAGGCGCATCGACGAAAGTTCGCCGATGGTGGATGCCCGTCTGCCGGACGGGTCGCGCGTGCATGCCATCATCCCTCCCGTCGCGATGAAAGGGGCTAGCCTGACGATCCGCAAGTTTCCGGTGAAGCGGCCGAAGATGTCCGACTTGATCGCGGCGGCGTCGCTCAGTGACAGCATGGCGCGGTTTCTGGCGCTATGCGTACGAATGCGCAAGAGTCTGGTGGTGTCAGGAGGGACTGGGTCGGGCAAAACGACATTGCTGAACATTCTTTCAAACGAGATTCCAGACGGCGAGCGCGTGGTCACCATCGAGGACGCGGCGGAGCTGCGGCTGAACCATGATCATTTGGTGGCGCTGGAGGCGCGTCCCGCCAACCAAGAGGGTCGGGGGCATATCGATATCCGGGAACTGGTGCGAAATGCGCTGCGCATGCGACCGGACAGGATTGTCGTCGGCGAATGCCGAGGAGCCGAGGCGTTCGATATGTTGACGGCGATGAACACGGGGCATGAAGGGTCATTGACCACCCTGCATGCGAATTCTCCGCGTGATGCCCTGGGGCGATTGGAGTCGATGATTCTGATGGCAGGCCTGGATTTGCCCCTCTCTGCCGTGCGAGAACACATTGCCGCCAGTGTGGATGTGGTTGTTCAGCAAGCGCGGCTGGCGGATGGGCGGCGCGTGGTGACTTCCATCGTCGAAGTCGCGGGCATGGAAAGTGGGCGCATACAACTGCTGGAGCTGTTCCGGTACGACCGCGTGGCGGGCTTTCTGGGATGCGGCGCGTTGCCAGGCTTTGCCCGGGATTGGAATGACGAGGGGCCGCTACTGGATCCCAGATGGTTCGCGGAAACCCGCGGCAATGATCCCGACGCTGCCACGCTTGTGCAGGGTTTGACATGATCTGGCTGGCGGCGGGGGCCGCGATGTGCTGCGCGGCGGTTCTTGCTTGGCACGCTCAAAACTGGTTTGCACCTGCCTTGCGCCGTTACCGCGAGTTCTACACCCAGGATGCAGGGGTGCGCTTGAGCGAAGTGTTCCTGTTCATTGACCCGGCGCAGCTATGGGCTGCTGCCGTGGCATGTGCGGCATTGGCCGCAGCGCTGGCATTTTCCCTGACGGGCAGCGGTGTGGCTGCGGCATTGGCAGCGGGGCTTGCGTCCCGGGCGCCCCGGGAGATGGTCAGTGTGCTGCGCCGCAGGCGGGCGGGCCGCTTCGAGCAGCAATTGCCAATGGCGCTGTTAATGCTGGCCTCGGCCTTGCGCGCGGGCGTCGCGTTGGCGACGGGGCTGCGTCATGTCGTGGAGCAGAGTGGTGCGCCGCTGGCACAGGAATTCGGCTTGATGCTTCGAGAACAACGCATGGGCGTGCCGTGGGATGCCGCGCTTGAGAACTTGCACGTTCGGATGCCGGCTGATTCCACATCGCTGGTGGTGGCCGCCATGCGTATCTCGGCGCAGACCGGCGGAAACCTGGCCGAGGCGCTGGAGAGCATCGCGCAGACCTTGAGGGCGCAGTTGCAGTTGCAGTTGCAGGCGAAGTTGCAGGCGTTGACGTCCCAGGGGCGCTTGCAAGCCTGGATCGTGGGTGCATTGCCCTTGCTGCTGTTGGCGGTGCTGGACCGGCTGGAGCCGGAAATTATGGGGCTTCTCTGGCATACGCCAATGGGATGGGGGGTGCTGGCCATTGTCGCGGTGCTGGAAACGGCCGGGGTGGTGCTGATCCGGCGCATCATCCGAATCGATATTTGATCTGCTGATTGACCGGATGGTCGACGCGGCCGTCGATTCGATCCCGGACTTGATCTTTGATGGGAGGTCGCGATGTGGCTGTATATGGGTATGTTGACGACGGCGTTGTGCGTGGGCGGGTTGACGTGGTTCGTCCTGCGCCCGTTGCTGCGGGGTAAGCATGAAGCCCATGCCGCATTGCCTTGGTGGTGGCGGGCCGTCTGGCCGTGGGTGTCGGCCGTCGCCCCCTGGGTGGGGCCATTGTGTTCCTGGCGTTTGCGCATTCGGCTGACGCGAGCCATCGAGCAAGCTGCGTTGCCGGCCGGGGTGGGCTATGCCCACATGGCGGCGTTGTGTGCAAGCGCTGCCGCAGGTGTGGGAGGCCTGGCCGCCGCAGTGGCCGCGGCGCTTGCCGGCCCGGCGTCGATGGCCTGGGTGCTGTGGATGGCGATGGCGGCGTTGGCGGGCGGTGTGGCACCTATGCTGTGGCTGCGGGACTTGGCGGAGAAACGCCGGCGCAGCATTGAACGGGATTTGCCTTTTGTATTCGACATGATGACCTTGTGCGTGGAGGCTGGCCTAAGCGTTCAGGGCGCATTGCAACTGGCGGCACAAAGCGGGCCACGCGGCGCCCTCCGAGACAGCTTGGGGGACGCGCTGGCGGAGATGCGGGCGGGCGTTTCAAGAGCGGCGGCGATCAAGGCGCTGGCCGAGCGCTGCAATAGTCCGCTTGCGCGGAACTGGGCCGCGGCCTTGGCGCAAGGGGAATCACTGGGCATCAGCCTGGGACCGGTGTTGCGTGCCCAGGCCGCGCAGTGCCGTAGCGACCGTCATGTGCGGGCCGAACAACTGGCGATGCAGGCACCGGTGAAGATGTTGTTGCCGCTGATTGGATGCATTTTTCCGTGCACCTTCATCGTTCTGGCGTTTCCCATCGCTGTTCAACTGCTTCAAAGCGTGCAATGAACGGCCGGACCTTGTTGCCGGTGGGGCGCTTGAGGCTCTTGCGCGTGGCGGACTGGCGTCGCCGGATGCGAGGCCTGCTTGGGCGCCGACCTCCAGGGTGGCGGTCGGGCATCTTGCTGATCCCGTGTGCCGGCGTGCATACCTTCGGCATGCGCTACGCCATCGACGTGGCGTTTGTGTCGCGGGATCTGCGGGTGATGGGGGTGCGCAGGGCGCTGGCGCCCTGCCGCATTGCCCTATGCTTCGGCGCTGTGGCCGTCGTCGAGCTGCGAGCTGGCGCTATTGATGCCGAAAACGGAGGTATAGGCAGGATAGAAGCTGCAATACAGTACGCCACCCGCCGCGATGTTGAATGGGATTTGCAGCGTGCCAGCGAATTGGGGCGACAAGCCCATCGTGACCAGCAAGCCGGCGCACAAGTCGATGAACAGGAACACCAGCGCCCAGGTGGCGCCATACACCAGGAAAGGCCACTTATTGCGCCAGCAGGCGATCCCCGAAAAGAACAGGGCCTGCACCAGGCGCAGTCCATGCCACGCAACCAGCACCGGAGCGTGCCAGAACAGCGCCGCGATCACGACGTAGATGATCGCGAAGATGGTCAGCGGGACGCGCATGGCTAGCAGGATAGGATCCAGCGAGCGTTCCACGGAGGCGATTCGATAGGCCTCGGCCATCGAATCCATGAAGGGCAGGAAAGTCAGCAGGCCGGCCAGCATGCTCAGGCCCGCGTACATCAGGCCCATCAGGAACAGTTTCCTGAACACGCCGGGCTGCTTGAGGGGTTTGCCCCACATCGACGGCAGCATGACGCGGTCGGCATCCACGTGCTTGCACGCGGAAAGCGTCATGAGGGTGATGATCGGCATGAGCGCCACGACCAGGATGGGTCCGATCGGGGGCGTTGCACTGGCGAAGACGACCAAAAGGCTGATGAACATGGCCCAGGTGAACATGGCCAGAGGTTGTTTGCGGAACAGACGGAAACCGTCTCGAACCCATTGCCAGCCGGATGTCGCGGGTAGGAATGCTGCTTGCATGGCTCTCTAAGGGGGTGATCTCTCAACAGGGACGCGCTAACCCCATTATGGGGGGCGTAATGGTTACGGCAATATTGGCAAGACGGATCGGTGGCGTGCTTGCAACACTCTCTCAAAGTGACGCGGGTCGTGCGGTTTGAGCGTTTGGGCGGGCCGGGGCAGGAAAAAGTCGTACAGGCGGGATATCCAGAAGCGTAGCGCGGCGGCGCGCAGCATCAGCGGCCAGACCTCGCGTTCGGCATCCGTGAACGGACGCACGCTGGCGTACGCGGCCAGCCAGGATTGCACCAGTTCCGGGACGAATTCACCGGTATCGCGCTCAATGCACCAATCGTTGACGCTGACCGCCACGTCGAACAGCCAGGTGTCGCAACCCGCGAAGTAAAAGTCGATGATGCCGCCCATGAGCGGGTCTTCAAAGGTGCCTGCGAACAGCACGTTGTCGCGGAAAAGGTCGCAATGGGCCGGGCCCGTCTGTAGCGTCTGCCATGCTGGCGTGGCGACGAGGGCTTGCTGGGCGGTCAGTTCCGAGCCTAGCAATTGGGCTTGGGCAGCATCCAGAAACGGCATGACCTTGGGCGCGGTTTCCAGCCACCAGGACAGTCCACGCAGATTGGGCTGCTGAATCGGGAAGTCCTGGGCGGCGAGGTGGGCACGGGCCAGGGTGGCGCCGGCCAGGGCGCAATGGGCAGCGCCCGGGGCGGGTTCGTAGCCGCCGGGCAGCCGCGAAACAATGGCGCAAGGCTTGCCGTGCAGCGTGGTCAGGCGGGTGCCGTCGCGCAGGTTCTGGGGCTGGGGCACCGGGATGCCACGCTGGGCCAGGTGGTACATCAGTTCGATGTAGAACGGCAATTGGGCGTGCGTCAGGACTTCAAACAAGGTCAGGACGTATTCACCCCGGGTCGTGTACAGGAAGTAGTTGGTGTTCTCGATACCGGCCGTAATCCCTCGAAGCGAGACGAACTCGCCCAGGTCGAAATGCGCCAGGAGGGCGCGCGCGTCGTCGTCGGATACGGGAGTGAATACGGCCATTGATATGCGGGAGTGAAGGGGTTAACGGACGCTCGGACATGCCTGTGCGGCGGCGGCGGCGCAATTTTAGACCACATAGCGGGCGGGGTTGCGACGAGCGGCCGGGATCGGGGGCATTCGCCTGCCGGACATAAATCCGCTAAGCCCGTAAAATACCGCATCCCCTTGTTTTGTAGAGTGATTCTTGGACTCCCCCGACTGGCGGCTGTGCGTCGCCCCGATGATTGACGTAACCGATCGCCATTGCCGCTTTTTCCACCGGCTGCTGGCGCCCCGCGCGCGCCTGTATACGGAAATGATCACCACGGGCGCGTTGCTGCACGGCAGTGTTTCGCGTCACTTGGACTTTGACGAAGCCGAGCATCCGGTTGCCCTGCAACTGGGGGGCAGCGAACCCGACGCCTTGGCGCAGTCCGCCAAGCTGGGCCGCCAATGGGGCTATGACGAGATCAACCTGAATTGCGGGTGTCCGTCCGAGCGCGTACAGAAGGGCGCTTTCGGCGCCTGCCTGATGGCGGAGCCGGCGCTGGTGGCGGATTGCATGAAAGCCATGCAGGACGCCGTGGATATTCCAGTGACCGTCAAGCATCGGCTGGGGCTGGACTATGAGGAATCCTACGCATTCGTCCGGGATTTTGTTGGCAAGATCTACGACACGGGATGCCGGGTTTTCATCGCCCATGCCCGCAATGCGGTGCTCAAGGGACTGACGCCCAAGGACAACCGCGAAATCCCGCCGTTGCGCTATGACGTGGTCAAGCAACTGAAGCAGGACTTTCCGGACTGCACGTTCGTGTTGAATGGCGGTTTGGCCGATGCAGAGCAATCTGTCCGGGCTGCGGACGATTTCGATGGCGTGATGCTAGGCCGCGCGGCTTGGCACACGCCTCGCGTCTTGTCCGAAGTGTCGATGCAGCTATGGCCGTCGGTGCGCCTGCCTAGCGACGCACAAGTGGTGGACGCCATGACCGAATATGCGGCACGGCAAGTTGCCAAGGGTGTGCCGCTGCGTGTGATGACGCGGCCGATGCTGGGCTTGGTGAATGGGCAATCGGGTGCACGCCGCTGGCGCCGCATGCTGTCGGACCCGCGCCTGCTTGCCGCCAACAATCCCGAATTGATCTACGACGCCTGGCGTAGCCAGCGGCAGGCGCCGGATATGCGAGGCGCCGCATTCGAAGCGGCGCCGGCAGGCATCTAGGCGGGGATCAGCCCTCTGGCGACAGGCGCTGGGGGCTGCCGATCAAGGCGATCAGGACTTGGCCGGTTCGGCGCTTTCCGTGGGCCAATCGCGGATATAGGCTTTCAGCATATTGTTTTCAAACTGCTGGGCAGCCACGATGGCCTGAGCCATGTCGTAGAACGAAATCACGCCCATCAGGGTCGGGCCGTCCATGACCGGGATGTAGCGCGCGTGCTTTTCCAGCATCAGGCGCTGCACTTCGTCGGCGCTGGTATTGGGCGACACGCTGACCGGGGCGTCATCCATGATCGAACGGATGGTGGTTTCGCCGGCCCCGCCATGGGCGTGCATGTGGCGGATGATCTCGCGGAACGTGAGCATGCCGGTCAGGGTGCCGAATTCCATGATCACTAGCGAGCCTATGTCCTGCTCGCTCATGGTTTGCACGGCCTGGGACACAGGCATGTCGGGCGACGCCGTATAGAGCGTATGCCCCTTGACGCGCAAAATCTCGCTGACCTTCAACATCGGTTCCTCCTGGGCGGACTACGCCCGAATGCATTTGCTATTTCTTGTTCGCTTCCAATTGCAATATGGGAGCGATTCCATTTTCGGTATTCTGCGCTTCTCCGCAGAGTTCTTCCAGCGTCGGTGTATTTTGCTGGGAAATCACCGCTGAGGCGACTCGCAAAATCTCCGGGTCATTACGGACCCGGGGCTGATTGCGGTCCAGCAGGAAATGATCCACCACGGGTGCCATCGACGTTTCACGCGCGTCGCAGGTCAGCACCCAATTGTCTTCGGGGCTGCGTGTCACCAAGCCCATGCCGTTCAGGGTCTCCAGCACATCGTTCAGTTCGTCTTGATGCAGGTGCAATTGCGATGCCAGCAGGTTCGCGGGCAGGCCCGGTGGCTTGGCGGATTGCACTTGCCGCAGGGCGCGCAGCGCGTCCAGAGCATCGACGAATTGCGCGCCGGGGTAGCGGTTGATCTCCCAGCGGCCCAGCCGGATCAGCGGCGCGCTGGATGCCAGCGTGGCGCCCAGCAGCACGGCCAGCCAGGACAGGTAGATCCAAAGCAGGAAGATCGGCAGGGTGGCGAATGCGCCGTAAATGATCGTGTAGGTGGGAAACCGGGTCAGGTAGTACGCAAACCCTGATTTCATGATTTCCAGGACGATGGCCGTGACGCAGCCACCCACCAGCGCATCGCGCCACAGCACTTCGCGGTTGGGCACGACAACGAACAGGGCGGCAAAGCCCAGCGCGGTCAGGATGAGGGGAATGAAGGAAACGGCGATGCTGATGACTTCCGGCACGTCCGCCACAAGCCCCAGCGATTCTCGCGCCACGAAAGAGGTGGCCCACAGACTGGCCCCGGCCAGGACCGGTCCCAGCGTGATGATCGCCCAATAAACCAGTGCCCGCTGCGGCAGGGGACGTTGCCGCGAAACGTGCCAGATGTCATTGAACGCCTGGTCGATCGTCATGATCAGCAGCAAGGAGGTGACCAGCAGGAACGCGCCGCCGATGGCGGTCAGCCGTGAAGCCTGGCGCGCGAACTGGTTCAGGTATTCCATGATGTTGTCCGAGACGGACGGCGGCATCAGGCTGTTGGTCAGGAAGTCTTCCAGGGCAACCCTGAATTCCTGAAACACGGGAAACGCGGTGAACAGGGACAGCACCACGGCCAGCATGGGCACGATGGCCAGCACTGTCGTGAAAGTGAGGCTGGAGGCAACTTGAAGCAGCTTTTCCTCACCCGCGCGTTCCGCGGTGAATCGGATGACGCGCCCGGCCCTCGCGACCCATGAAGAGCGCGAAGGCGAGGGCTCGGTGGTCGCCGGTGTCGCGGCGACGGGCTCTGCGGGGCGATTCATCAGGCGATAATAGCAGCATGAACCCTGAACTCAACCCCCGTTTGCGCCTGTTGGCCTCGGTTTCTCTATTCGCCCTGATCGTCTTGTGCGTCACCTGGGAAACCGTGGTGGCGCCAGTGCGGCCGGGCGGTTCCTGGATGCTGCTGAAGGCGCTGCCGCTGGCGTTCCCGCTGCGCGGCATCCTGCGTGGAAACCTATATACCTATCAGTGGGCGTCGATGCTCTCGCTGCTGTATTTGATGGAAGGGGCCGTGCGTGCCATGTCCGATCCGGCCCCGCTCTCGGTCTTGATGGCCTGGGGCGAGATCATCCTTTCGGCCACCTTTTTCCTTAGCGCCATTTTCTATGTGCGGCCCGCCAAGCGGGCTGCCAGGAGCCAACGCGCATGAGCGCCCATTCCTTGTCCGAATTGCACGCCGTTAATTCGTTCGCGGCGTTGCCCGCTGCGTTCTATACCCGGCTGACGCCGCAGGGGCTGAACAATCCGCGCCTGCTTCATGCCAATACCGATGCGGCTGAGCTGATTGGACTGGACCCATCCGTTCTGCCCACCCCGGAATTCCTGGCCGTATTCGCAGGCGTGCAGCCCTTGCCCGGCGGGGACACGCTGGCGGCCGTCTATAGCGGTCACCAATTTGGCGTATGGGCGGGCCAGTTGGGCGATGGACGCGCGCATCTGCTGGGCGAGGTCCAAGGGCCGTCCGGCGGATGGGAATTGCAATTGAAGGGCGCGGGCATGACGCCTTACTCCCGAATGGGCGACGGGCGGGCGGTGCTGCGTTCCTCGGTGCGCGAATACCTGGCCAGCGAAGCCATGCACGGACTGGGTATTCCCACGACGCGCGCACTGGCGCTGGTGGTGTCGGATGATCCCGTCATGCGGGAAACCGTGGAAACCGCCGCCATCGTGACGCGCATGGCACCCAGTTTTGTGCGGTTCGGCTCGTTTGAGCATTGGTCGTCGCGCCGCCAGCCTGAATTGCTGAAGACGCTGGCGGACTACGTTATCGACCGCTTCTACCCGGAATGCCGCGAATCCCCCACGGGCGAGCCCTTGAGCGAGACCGCGCCTTACATCAATCTGCTGCGCGCCGTCACGCAGCGCACTGCGCGGCTGATGGCGGACTGGCAGGCGGTGGGCTTTTGCCATGGCGTCATGAATACGGACAACATGTCCATCTTGGGGCTGACGCTGGATTACGGTCCTTTTGGGTTCATGGACGGTTTCCGCCTGGGCCACGTCTGCAATCATTCCGATTCGGAAGGGCGCTACTCCTGGAACCGGCAACCATCGGTGGCGTTGTGGAACCTGTACCGGTTGGCAGGCAGCCTGCATACGCTGGTGCAGGATGCCGATGGCTTGCGCGCCGTGCTGGACGAATTCGAGGCGGTTTTCACGCGGGCCTTCCATGATCGGATGGGTGCAAAGCTGGGTCTCGCGGCTTGGCGCCCAGACGACGAGGCGCTGCTGGACGACCTGCTCAAGCTGATGGACGCCAATCAAGCCGATTTCACCCTGTCCTGGCGTCGTCTGGCCGACGCCGTGTTGGGGCAGCGCAGTGCATTCGAGGATCTGTTCATTGACCGTCCGGCGGCGGCGGCCTGGCTGGACCGCTTGGTGGCACGCCAGGCGCAAGACGGCCGGCCTGCGCAGGACGTGGCCCAGGCGATGAACCGGGTCAACCCGCTCTACGTACTACGTAATCATCTGGCCGAAGAAGCGATCCGGGCAGCAAAAACGGGTGATGTGAGCGAAATCGACACGTTGATGAAGCTGTTGCGTAATCCCTTTGTGGCGCAACCCGGGTATGAACGCTATGCCGGATTGCCTCCGGACTGGGCGGGTAGCCTGGAAGTCAGCTGCTCTTCTTGACGCCCGTTCAGCGCGGAATACGAGACGCTGCATACCAAGATCTTGTGGTTTGCACGAAAACACCGCGATAAATATTGAAATATCGCGGTTTTTTTCACTGCAATCATTCGTTTCCGTTGTAAATCTCGTAAGATTGTCGCCTGCGGGACACTCGGGATGGCATGCCGCATCCTTGGGGCATTTGTCGACAATTTTCAATATAAAGCACTCTGAATATGCCTGGCGCAGATGGTTTGCTATGTATCGGTCTGCTCGAGGATGATGCCGACTTCCGGGAGGAGTTGGCGTTAGGCTTGGGCGGCTATGGTTTTCGGGTGGCGTTTGCTTGTGACAATGCTGCGGCGTTCTATCGCCGCCTGCAGGAGCAGCCGTGCGACATCGTTATTCTGGATGCGCACCTACCCGGCGAGGACGGCTTTTCCGTGGCGACCCGCTTGCGGGCGTTGAGTCCGGTGGGCATTGTCATGCTGACCGGGCGCAGTGCCCTGGAAGACCGGGTGCGGGGCCTGGAAGGCGGTGCCGACGTCTACATGACCAAACCCGTGGATTTGCTGGAGCTTAGCTCTGTCATCCGTAGCCTGGCCCGCCGCATGCGCTTGGCAAAAGCGCCCCGTCCGGTGGATGCTGAAACCCGCGCCTCGGCGGACAGCACGTGGTCCTTGCAGGACGGCGGCTGGATCCTGGTGGCACCCGACGGGGCGTCGTTGCACCTGAGCGCCCAGGAACGGACCTTTCTGATGGCTCTGATGGATGCCGCTGGCAGCGCAGTCAGCCGCCAGGTGCTGGCGGAGTTGTTCCTGCCTGACAGTCCAGGCGGATTTGAACTGCGCCGCATTGATGTGCTGGTAAGCCGCCTGCGCGCCAAGGCGCAAAGCGCGGGTCTCAAGCTGCCAGTGCTTTCGGTGCGCGGTCAGGGCTACGTATTCGCCGCCTGACGGGCTTCGGCGTTACCTGACTGGCTTGGCTTTACCTGCCAGGGCTACGCGCCTATGGCCCGGGAGCCTGGGCTGGCAGGGTGATGATGAAGCGCGTACCTGCGCCCACCTTGCTTTGCATGGTCAGCGAACCACCCTGGTTTTGGCAGATGCGGCGAGCCAGATACAGGCCGATGCCCATACCCTGGGTTTCGCGGTGCGCGGAGCGCCGGAAATGGGGCTCGAAGATTCGCGCTTGTTCCTCATCCTCGATGCCGGGGCCGCGGTCAATGACGGCCAGCCAAGCCATCGGAACACCGTCGACTTGGGTTTGCCCCGCTTCGATTCTGACAGGTTCGTTGGCGGGCGAATACTTGATGGCGTTGTGAATCAGATTGCGTACCACGACGCTGGTCAGCGGGCGGTCGCAATACACGGGCAGGCTTGCGTCGGCCTGCATCAACAACGCATGCGCGGTATCCGGCTGCATTGCCGTCACGACATCACGCGCTAGCTCGGCCAGATCTGTTTGTTCTCCGCGTGGTGTCCAGGCTTGCTCGCCCAGCCTGTCCTGATTCAGCAATTGATCCATCAGTTCCGTCATGCGGGCAACCGAACGATGAATTCGGCCCAGGCGGCTGTCGACGGCCTCGCCGCTATCGGACAGGATCATGTCCAACGATTGCGCCGCCGCGCTGATGGTGGCTAGCGGGGCGCGCAACTCGTGGGAAATCAGCGCATTCATTTGCCGTTGCGTATCCAAGGCTCCGGCCAGTTCGGCCAGGCGCAGTTCGCCTTGGGCCAGATGTTCGGCGTCCACCGGATCGTGTCCGGCACGGCTTGCGCCGCTTTGGGGGCGGATTTGGCCGGCCAGCGTCAAGCCGAACAGGGCGCCCGCAACCAGCAGCAGGCGGGCCAGTTCGATCGGCGTTGCTGCGGTATCGGCGCCATTGGACTGCCAGGCGTCATGTCCCAACATCCAGGCAGATGCCGCGTATGCGGCGGCCATGGCCAGCGCGGGTGCACGACCGGTCTTGCGGACGGCGGCACGCACGGCGAACCAGACGGCCAGCGGTACGCTCAGTACCGCGCACAGGCCGGCGATCATGGCCGGAATCGATCCATTTTCCGTTTCATAGACGAAGATCAGCGCCAGCGCCGCAACGGCCGCCAACGCGATGCTCAAGCCGCGGCATGCCGCAGCCAGCCTGGATGCGTGGGGCAAACCCGACAGCAGCGGGGCCGTCAAGGCCAGCAAGGCTGCAAAAGATCCAGCTTGAAGCGCGCCGGGCGGCAGTATCTGGGGCAACGATCGGAACAGGCCCTCGATCAGCACGAAGGCCAGACCCGCGCCAAGGATGGCTTGGCGGGTGTATCCCCACGCGACGGCACAGACCAGGGCGCAAGCGATTGCGACGCCGGCCGTCAGCCCCAACTGGATGTCCTCATAGGGGCCGTTCAGACCATAGGCCAAGACGGTGCCAGGCCAAAGCAGGGCGCATGACAGGGCGCATAGCAGCATCCCTAGCCGCGATAATGCCGCTTGTGATCTGCTGTTGGCACGTCGTGCAAGGCGATGGCGAAAAGGCCAGCGGGTGCGAAGAAACAATCCTTCCGTCAACTAGGGACCCATTGGTGATCCGGCGCGAGGTCGCGCGTATGGGAGAAGTTTACGACAGCCCCGCGTATCGCGCGGACGCCGAGCCCCTCCAGAATGGTCTGCGTGGCGGAATCGGGAACGTCTTCAGCGTAGACCGCCATGTCCAGGGTCGTGGCCGTGGCGACTACGGTGGCGGCCAGATGCTGGCTGCCGGGGCTGTGCAGCAGGCCAGTGATGAAGCTGCCGCATAATTTCAGGTAGGAAACGGGATATTCGTGCAGATGTTCCATGGCGCCGAATTGCTGGGACAGCCGCGATATCCCCGTGCGGGCGCCTGCCGCGGTGACGATATCGCACAACTGGCGCAATCCGCCGCCTTGCTCGACCAGCCCGGCGGCGTCGACTTCAACCAGCAGGCGTACCGCCAATGCCGGCCGATCGCTCAGCATCCTTTCCAGCCGGGACAGGAAGGAAGTTTGCGCCAGCGAGGCCAGTGACACGGGAACCGCCAATGCGCCGGCATGGGTAAATAGCCAATCCAGGCCCAGGCGGATCGCCTGGATGTCGCATTCAGCCGACAGTCCCAGCCTGACCGCGGGCGGCATGAAGATCGAGGCAGGCACGGGGTCGCCGCCGCTTGTGTCATGCAGGGTCAAGCTGGCTTCGTGGTGCAGCAGTGCGCCGGAGACGGCATGCAACGGCTGGATCGACAGCGAGAAGCGATGTTGCTCCAGGGCGGTGGCCAAGGCATCGTGCCAGCTGTATTCCCCGATGCGCGTACTGTCCGGGGCCTGGCTGGCCGGCGCCACTTGGTCGTCATCGGCGCTCTCGGCGCACATCAAGGCATGGTCCAGGCGGGCCAGCGTATCGCTCATGTTGTCACCGGGGGCGAAAGCCGCCATGGCCAACGCCCACCGGCACCATCCGTACTTGTCCATTGGGACCCGTAGCGAACGCAGTTCACGGCGGACCCTTTCGGCCAGCAGGCTGGCTTGGGGCGCGGAAGTGCGAGGCATCAATAGCGCGAAGTCGGACCCGCTGATGCGCGCGATCTGCGCCGACGGCCCGCCGAATTCCTCGACCAGCTTGCGTAGCCGGTCGGATGAGGATCGCAACCACTGATCCGTGAAGGCGCGCGATAAATGCCGATTGATCTGCGCCAGATCACGCTGGCGGAACATCAGGATATGCCCACCCGCCTCCGGGGTCTTGTCGCTCAGCGCCTGCCGGAACTGGTCGACGAAATATTTGCGATTGGGCAGGCGGGTGACGGCATCCCGGTAGATTTCGCTTTGTAGCGATTCGATCTTCGCGTTCTGTTCCTGGACCGTGGCGGCAACCCGGCGCTGCGCGTCCACCAGCGCTTGATCCACTCCTGCCAGCTCACACGATCCCATTGGAGCTGCGTCGTTGCCGGGGGCCAGTGCTCGTACACGTTCACAGATGTCGCGTGACGTCCGCACTTCAATCCAGCGGACGAGATTCAGCGCGAACAGTGCCCAGAAGACACCAGCAGCCAACACCAGTCCCAAAATCCGCACACCACCCTGCCAGAGGGTGTCGCGAGCCAGCTGGGTGTCCGCCTTGACGGTAACGGTGCCCCGGGTATGGCCGTCGGTCAGGATGAAAGGCTGCGATACGGCAGGTGCCTGTACATTCAGCCAAGAGCTGTACCAGCTGCCATCCCGGTCTACGATGGATGCGTGCTTTTGTCGTTCCGCGACAACGGTGCCTCTTTCGTCGGTGATGCGAACCAACGCATACAGCCCCTGCTGGAACAACTCATCGGCCAATGTGGCCTGCTCGGCCGGGGCGGCGGCGGTGTGTGACAACGCCCAGGTCAAGGCACTGGCCCCCCCCTCGCTCTGTTGAACAAGCTGCGCATTCAGATAGCGATGGGCGGCCAACATCCCCAGCGCCTGTGCGCCAAGCAGGATGAAGCCGATCAAGAGGGCAGTGCAAAAGAGTAACCGGCGTAATGTCGACATGTGTTTGGGGTTCCCTTTTTGGACGGCATGCCTGCTCGCGCGAAGGAGTGCCGGCGGCCGATGAAAGGGGACGTCGAGCAGCGAACGCGCCCGACGGGAAAAAACCTGGATAAGAAACGTGACACACGTTACTAATACCTCAGTGACGCCGCTTACACTGTAATTCGGCATGTCACAGAACGTACAGAATATTACTAAATTAGCTACGACATCAGACAACCTGTGCAATTATTTCAATCGTGATAATTGCCCGGTTGAGAACTATTGAGACAGGGCGTATTAATTTTTGGGCTTTGGCTGTCGTAGTAAGGGTAGGGCATGGATCTATGGACCGGCCAGCGAATGCTATCCAAGGACCGACATGACCATTCACGAGCAGACAGAGAGCCTTAGGATTTCAAGGAAAAGAGGCGCGTTGCCTCTGAAGTGTGGCGTTTTTTTGCGAAAATAATGCATAATTTAAAAAATGTTACAGCCCTTGGGTTCTTTCTTGGACCGCAACGCCAAGGGCGCTTAGATAGGGGGCTCCGTGCGTGAGAGTTACCTGCTCGCACTGTGCCTGACGCTTGCAGGCACACTTGCGGCGATATGCGTATTTTTCGTGCGCAGGGAACGGGTATTGCGTCATCGACTGACGCGCGACGAATTGACCGGTGTCCTGAGTCAGCAGGAGCTGCATCGTCGCGCGCGTGCCAGTCTGGCCCAGACTGACGGGCCTGCACGTCGGGGCGCCTTTTTCCTGGTCAGTTTTGAGCAATATGCCGAGATCAGCGCCATGCTGCGGGCCGGGGAAGAACAGGCATTGCTGGTGCTGGTGGCTAATCGGCTTAGCCTCGTCACCCGCACGTTGGGCGGCATGGTGGCGCGCACCGGCATCGACAGTTTCACGGTTTGCGTGCCCGAAGTGGACGAAGTGGGCGCGGCTCAGGTGTCGGCCAAGTTGCTGGACGATTTAAGCGCCCCGTATGAATTGGGGGGGCGTCCCCTGATTGCGGTCTTCAGGGTGGGCGCTGCGTTGTATCCCGACCACGGGCGCACCGTGGAAGAAATGCAACGTTGCGTGCAAGTGGCCATGGTTCCGTTGAAAGAGCGGGGCGGCCCAGGGTGGAATTTGTTCGATTTCCGGCTGCTGGCTCGGCACCGTGATCAGCAAGGCCTGGAAAACGATTTGCGGCTGGCGCTGACCACGCCCGCCATGGAACAGTTTGAACTGTTCTATCAACCGGTTTGCGATAGCGGGACCGGAGTGGTGCAGGGCTGCGAAGCGCTGTTGCGCTGGCATCACCCCACATTGGGCAGCGTGTCGCCCGCCGTTACCATCGAATTGGCCGAACGCAGCGGGTTGATCGTCCCGCTGGGCGCCTGGATTCTGGAACGCGCGTGCTCGCAAGCCGCCTTGTGGCCCGCGGCCTGGCGAGTCCACGTGAACCTGTCAGTCAAGCAGATGAACGAAGATGGGCTGGTTCAACTGGTGACCGACGTGTTGGCGGCCACGCGCTTGTCGCCGCAAAAGCTGGTGCTGGAGATCACGGAATCCATCTTCATCCTGCACTACGAACGGCACATCAAGATCCTGAACACATTGCGCGCCAAGGGTATTGGCGTGGCGCTGGATGATTTCGGTTGCGGCTATTCCAGCCTGAATCACTTGCGCCACCTGCCCATCGACTGGGTGAAGATCGACCGCAGCTTCATTTCGGCGCTGGAGTCCGATGCCGGCAGCCGCGAAGTCGTCTCCGCGTTATTCGGCTTGTGCCAGGCGATGCGCTTGCCGGTAGTGGCCGAGGGCGTCGAGACCGAAGGCCAGCGCGAAATCCTGAAGTCGCTGGGGTGCCGAGTCATGCAGGGCTTCCTGCTGGGACGGCCGGCTCCCGCCTCGGAAATCCAGGCTTTGGCCTCGGCGGTGTCATAATCGGGGTTGCTCGCAACCCCCACCTGTTGACATCCTATGCCCGGCAATACCCTAGGTACTCTCTTTACCGTCACGAATTTTGGCGAATCCCACGGCCCGGCGATCGGTTGCGTCGTGGACGGCTGTCCCCCGGGACTGAGCCTGGACACGTCCGACATTCAGCTTGAACTGGATCGCCGCCGGCCTGGCACGTCGCGCCATGTCACGCAGCGCCAGGAAGCCGATCAGGTCGAGATCCTGTCCGGCGTCCATGAAGGGGTCACCACGGGCACGCCGATTGGCCTGCTGATCCGCAATACCGACGCGCGCAGCAAAGACTATTCGAATATTGCCGATACCTTCCGGCCGGGGCATGCCGACTACGCCTACTGGCGCAAGTTTGGCGTGCGCGACCCGCGTGGCGGCGGCCGTTCGTCCGCGCGCCTGACGGCGCCCACCGTCGCGGCAGGCGCCATCGCCAAGAAGTGGTTGGGCGAGCAGTACGGCGTGAAGGTGCGCGGCTACATGAGCCAGCTTGGCCCTGTCGCGATTCCCTTCGTGTCGTGGGATGAAGTCCCGAATAACCCGTTCTACGCGCCCAACGCTGAAATCGTCGCGGAACTGGAAGCCTATATGGACCAGTTGCGCCGTGACGGCGATTCCGTCGGCGCACGCATCGAGGTTGTGGCGGAAAACCTGCCGGCAGGTTGGGGTGAGCCTATTTACGATCGCCTGGATGCTGACATCGCGCATGTGATGATGGGCCTGAATGCCGTCAAGGGCGTTTCCATCGGCGCGGGCTTCGATTGCATCGCGCAGCGCGGTTCCGAGCACGGTGACGAGATTACGCCTGATGGTTTCCTGACCAACCACGCCGGTGGCGTGCTGGGCGGTATTTCCACGGGGCAGCCAATCACCGTATCGTTGGCCATCAAGCCCACGTCCAGCATCCGCGTCGAGCGCCGTTCGGTCAATCGTGCGAACGAACCGGTCATGGTCCAGACGCTGGGCCGCCACGATCCCTGCGTCGGCATTCGCGCAACGCCCATCGCCGAAGCGATGCTTGCGCTGGTGCTGATCGATCACGCGCTGCGTCATCGTGGACAGTGCGGCGACCCGATCTGAAACGTGAGCGTGCTTGCCACCGAGTGCAGGAGACCGACATGAACCGTAAACGTCATCTATTGCGTGGCTCGGCCGCGGCGCTTGCGCTGGTGGCTCTGGCCGGTTGCACAGGCATGAACACCACGCAGTCCGGTGCCATCGGCGTCAACCGGACGCAGTACATGTCCAGTCTTGTGCCGTCGCAAGCGTTGGAGCAAGAGGCAAGCCAGCAGTATGCCGATATCCTCAAGCAGGCTCAGGGCAAAGGGCTGCTGGACCGCGACGCGCAACAGTTGTCGCGCGTGCGCGCCATCTCTCAGCGCTTGATTGCGCAAGTGGGGGTGTTCCGCCCTGACGCTTCTGGCTGGAAATGGGAAGTCCATGTGCTGTCCAGCGACGAGATCAACGCCTGGTGCATGCCCGGTGGCAAGATCGCCGTCTATACGGGCCTGATCTCAAAGATCAAACCCTCCGACGATGAACTGGCTGCCGTGCTGGGGCACGAGATTTCGCATGCGCTGCGCGAGCATGCGCGCGAGCGCGTATCGCAGCAGATGGCCACCAACCTGGGCTTGTCCGTGCTGTCCATCGCCACCGGCTCCTCTGCCGCATCCGACCTGGGCGGGCAACTGTCCAGCGTGATGTTCACACTGCCCAACAGCCGCACTCACGAGACCGAAGCGGATCGCATGGGCGTGGAGTTGGCCGCCCGGGCGGGCTATGATCCGCGCGCTGCCGTGACGCTATGGCAGAAGATGGGGGCGGCCGACAGCGGCAATGCACCGCCGGAAATCTTGTCCACGCACCCCTCGGCCGCTTCGCGCATCACCGACTTGCAGGCTGCCGCGCAGCAAGTGATGCCGCTGTATCAGCAAGCCAAGAAATAACGCCAGGTTCAAGCCGCGCTTGCAGCCGGCTTGACGCCTGGTCCACGCATGATGCTGATGCCCAGGTCGGCCAGAATACGGCGCGTCTCGGCATCGGGCACATCTTCGGCATAGACCGCGATGTTCAACGTGCGTGCGGTTTCCTGCACTGAGGCCGTCAGCTGCTGGCTGCCCGGGCTTTGCGACATGCCGCCGATAAAGCCTCCACCCAGCTTCACATAGGACAAGGGCAGGGTGTGCAACTGTGCAACCGCGCCGAATTGCTGCGCCAGACGCCGCACGCCGATATGCGCGCCGAATTCCGATGCCACTCGGGCCAGCGTGGCGATCTGCTCGTGGCATTCCACCAGGCCGTGCGCATCGATTTCCAGGAACAGGCGGGGGGCAAGCCCACGGTGTTCCGTCAGCAGCAATGCCAATTGGCGGAAGAATTTCTGGCCTCGCAACGAGGGCAGGGCAACCCGGATGGCTAGCTCGCCCTCATGCGCGACCAGCCAGTCCAGGCCCAGGCGCACGGACTCCAGATCGCAATCAGCCACCAGATCCAGCCGCACGGCGGGTGGAATGAACAAGGTGGCAGGAATGGCGACCTGGTCGGGGGCGGTACGCAACATCAGCATGGCTTCCGTGCGGACCCTGTTGCCGTCGGCGGTCAACAAGGGCTCGGTCGCCAGTTCAAATTGACGCTTTTCCAAGGCCGTCTGGATAGCGTCCTTCCAGGCCAGTTCACCCGACTCCGACGGGGATTGCATGTCGGTCGCGCCCGCAATCACGACTTGATCATTGTTGGCGCTTTCTGCCCGCATCAACCCGAAGTCCAGGCGAGCAAGCACCGGCCCGGCCTGATTGCCTTGGCCGTAGTCCGTCATGGCCTGCGCCCAGCGGCAGAGATGGCCTTCCCCGACGGGTATGCGCGAGGCGTGCAGGTCAGCCCGCAATTGTTCGGCAACCATCATCGCTTGAGGGGCCGCGCAACCGGGCAACAGCAACGCAAAGTCTGAACCATTCAGCCTGGCCAGGAGTGGCGTGGCAACGTTCAGGGCTTTCAGCGTGCCTTGAATGCGTTGGCATGCAATTCGCAGCCATTGGTCGATGAACTCGCGCGGCATGTGGCGATTCAAATCGGCCAGATCCCGCTGGCGGAACACCAGCACGTGGCCCCCGGCGATGGATCGCGATGCGGACGGGCTTGCTGCGGCAGCCGGCACCTCAAGCGCGCGCCGGAATTCGTTGACGAAGTACTTGCGGTTCGGCAGGCCCGTGACCGGGTCCTGATTCAGCTCCAGTTCCAGCGATTCGATCTTGGCGTTCTGTTCTTCGACGCTGGCATAGACGCGCTCGCGAGTCTGGTTCAACGCTTGCACCACGCCAGACAATTCGGGCACGCGGGCTTCCACTTGCTCGGGCGGAGAGTCCTGGCCGATGCTGCGGACATGGTCGCTGATTTCGCGCAGCAGGCGATTCTTGATCCAACCCACCAGCACAAATGCGAATACTGCCCACAAGATGCCGGCACCCACGACCAAGGCGATCATCTTCAGGCTGCTGCGCCACAGGGCTTCCCATGCATAAGCATCGTTGGCGATCAGGGTGACCTCGCCAATCTGGCGCCAACCATCGCTGACGGCATGGCTGGCCGGTTGCGTATCCAGCGGCGCCAGCTTTTGGAACCAGCTGGGAACCGAATTCGGCGTGGCGTTCGACTTGCGCTCGATCAGCACCTTGCCTTCCGGATCGGCCAGACGTACCAGCGAGAAGTGCCCGCCGTCATAGAGCGCCGACACCAGCAGTTCTTGTAGTACGGGGTCATTGTTGGCAGGTTGCGACAAGGATAGCGCCAGGGACACGGCAGCATCCGTGCTCTGCACCTGCAACTGGCCTGACAGGTATTCGCGCGCCGAGTTGACGCTGAGCGCCAAGGTGCCCAGCAGAATGACGCCGATTGCAAGGGTAACGCTGAGCAGTAGCTGTCGAAGTATGGACATAGTCTTGTTTCCGGCAATCAGGGGCGTATGCCTTCCCGTTCCATGCGTTGAAGTAGATCACGCCAGCGGCTGAGTCGGTCAACCGGCGCGGCGGCCTTGCCGTCAACGTACACGCCGTCGGCGTTAAAGCTGAAGACCGGCGTCAGGTCACGACGCTGCGTCGCCGGAAGAATGGTTGAAATCAGGCTGTCCAGCACCAGAGGGACGGCATTCGGAGTTTCGTAGTAGCCCAGCACCATGTGGGCGATCTGGCTGCTGCTGGCGGGGCCGCCAATGCGCGCTCGAACATAGATGAAGCGCAGCTTGTTCGCGGGGACACCCATCGCCAGCAAGGTGAAATACTTGCCGATGACATAGTCTTCGCAGTCGCCGGCACCTTTGCCCAGCGATTCCAACGGGGTGGCCCAATAGTCCGCCTGCCCCCAAATGGTTGCATCTTCACCTGACAGCAGCGCGCGGTTCCAGAAGTCGTTCGCAAGCGTGAGCTTGTCTCGCTCCAGAGCCGGCGGCGGGTTGCGAAGCAGCTGCAACCAGTTCCCGACAGACTTTGCGCCCTTGGCCCCATAGCGGCTGGCCGCCAGGCTTTGCAGCCGGTCGGAACTGACCTCCAGGGCGAAGCTGCCGCCCCAGACGCAAGCCAGGCACAGCAAAACCAGTCGGCACAGGTTCAGCACGCTGCGGAAACGGTGAGTCGAGGACATGAAACGGATTTTCACATTTTTCCGACTCTCGCAGACATGCCTGTAGAAAAAATGCCTGCTACCCAGGGGTGGGCCATCAATAGCCCGCCCCTGGGGTACTACGCTTTAGCTGTGATCAACGTTCAACTTCCCCTTCTGCAACAGGTCGTTGATGATGGCCTGATTATTCATCTGGCCATTGTTCGTCAGGTCCACATTCTCCAGCACGATCTTCTGGTCGGCACCTTGGGCAATCTGACCCTTGGTGTTGATGTCGATGACCGTGTTGTTGCCTTCCTTGTGGATATTCAGGTATTGCGTCAGCGTGCCGTCCTTTTCTCCGATCAGCAGATCCTTCAGATCCAGGACATCGCCGCCATTGGCGATCGTAGCGTTGGAGAAGTCCTTGATCGTGTCGACTGCCGGCGCGGCGATGGAGCCCTGGTCGTTCAACTCCCACTTGAAGGTATCGCTGCCGGCGCCACCGTACAAGGTGTCGTCGCCCTTGCCGCCGATCAGCGTGTCGTTGCCCGAACCGCCATCCAACGTATCGTTGCCGGCACCACCGTGCAGGTAGTCATTGCCAGCACCACCGTAGAGGATGTCGTTGCCGTCATCGCCGTACAGGGAGTCGTTGCCGCCCTGGCCGTAGATGATGTCATCGCCCGTGCCGCCATGGACGGTGTCGTCGCCACCGCGCGGATCGTCCGGCAGGTTGAACTGCGCGTGGTTGGTCTTCAGGTACTCGTAGATCTCCGAGCTGGTTGCAGCGTGGCCGTTCTGGTACGCCAGGAAGTCTTGCAGCGCCTTCAGGCCTTGGCCGTCATGCGAACCCGCGGCGACGTTGCCCCAGGCGAGGTGATCAGTGTTGATCGTGTCGCCAAAGATAATGTCGTTGCCAGCGCCGCCGTTGATGACGTCGTTGCCGACCACCGCCGGGTCATTGGTGATGTTGCCGCCCTGAAGTGCCGCCGTCAGGTCTTCCGGCTTCAGCACGATGTCCACCTGGCCGCCAGGGGCCGACACCACGTTGCAGGACGACCAGCTCGTTTGCACGATGTTGTCGATCTGGACCGTGGCGCTCTGCGAGTTGCTGGTGGTGTCTTCCAGGTCGTAGACCAGGCGATAGGTGCCCGACGCCACGACAGCAGAAGACACGGAGGTCGTCCCGGACAGCGCGGCGGTGGTGTTGCCGCTGTCCACGTTGACCCACTTGCTGCCATCCCAGCGCTGCAACGTCCAGATGAACTTGTCACCCGTCGCATAGTTGCTGGTGGTCACATCGAACGTCACCTTGCCGTAGGCTGAGATCGTGAACGTCGGGCTGGTCGCGGTGGTGTGCGTGCCGCCCGCGGTATCGACGATCTGCAAGGCGTTGTTGTTGCGCGTCACCGAGCTGCCGCTGCCGGTTCCCGTGAGGGTCCAGTTGGACATGTTGCCCCAATTCGAACTCGAATTGAAGTTGGCCAGCGTCGAGTTCGAACCGCTACCGACCGGTGCATACGCCGTGCCGCCGCCGCCCGTGTTGTCGAACACGCGCAGAATGTCGGCATTCACGCCCGGGCCGATGCCGATGGCATTGACCTGGCTGATGTTGGCCAGCGGGTTGAACCCGGACAGCGACTCATTGATGGTGGTCGTGTCCGTGGAGTTCCCCGTACCGCCCACGGTGGGGCGGCCCCACCAGTCGGTGGTCTGGTAGTAGGTCGGGTCGCCATCGGTCAGGAAGAAGGTCTTGTTTTCGTAGCCGTTGGCGACGCTGTTGCCGCTGTTGCTTTGCTGATTGAACCAGTTCACCGCGGTGTTGAACGCGGCTTCGTAGTTGGTGCCGCCGTTGGCGGTGAGCGCATCAATGGCAGCAAGCAGCGAGGGCAGGGTGGCCGTCGAGAGATTGTTGATACTGATGTTCTCGCCACTGCTCGTTGCAAACCCGATCAGCGTGACGTTGACCTTGCCATCATGGCCGGAAAGCTGGTTGGCCAGGACAACCAAGGCGTCCTTAACCAGTTTCATGCGCGATTGGTTGTAGCTGACGCCCGTGCTGCCATCCAGCCCGTAGGCCATGCTGCCAGACGTATCCACCACCAGGGCAATGTTGTAGTTCTTGCCCGGCTCAACGGTCGTGACCGTGCCGCCCTTGTCGCCCAGGATGATGTCGTCGCCCGAACCGCCGTTCAACACCGGCGTCGTGCCCGTGCCGCTGCCGACGTTTTCGCCCGCCACCATGTTGTTCGTGTTCAGCACGAAGTTGTAGGTGCCGGAGGTGTTCTGGCCGCCGTGGTCGGTACCACCGCTGTCGCGCACCTGGAACCCGATCGAGGTATCCAGACCGTTGGACGACGGGGTGAAGACCAGCTTGCCTGCGGCGATGTCCGCCGCCGAGACGGCGGTGTTCAGCGTCACGGGGTTGCCGTTGAGCGTCAGCGTGCCGTCCGTCGGCAAGCGCGAGATGATCACGCTTTGCAATGCGTTGCCTTCGGCGCCGTCGCTGAAGTTGAACTCGGCCACCGTGAAGACATGGCTGGTGCCGATTTCCACGTTGGCGGAGTTGTCGGCGGCAACCGGCGCGTCGTTCGTGCCCACGATCGAGACCGTGATCGGCTGAACCGTCGTGCCGTCGCCGGCGGTCACATTGAACGACTCGGAGAGCAGGGCGCCCGCAGGCAGGTTCTGTACCACCGTCAAGCTGTTGTTCAGCGTGTAGGTCCAGTTGCCGTTGGCGTCGATCGAGAACGTGCCGTACTTGCCGACCACGTTGCTCTGTGCAGCGACACCGCTCTGGCCCACGTCCGCGTCCACCACCGTCAGCTTGCCGGTCGTGGTCAGGGTGTAGTCCTCAGTCACCGTGCCTGAGGTCTGGCCGGTGATCACCGGGGCATCATTGGTTCCCGTGATGGTGATGGTGATGGGCTGATCCGCCTTACCGCCGTGGCCGTCATTGACGGTCACGGTGATCGTGTCGGTCACCTGTTCGCCTTCCTTCAGGCCCTGAACGTTGGCCGCTCCGTTGTTCAGCGTGTAGGTCCACTTGCCCGTCGAGTCAACCGTGAAGGTACCGTACTTGCCTGCGCCGTTATTGCTGACGGACCAGGTGTGCGTATCGGTTGTGTCGATGTCGGTCTTGGTCAACTGGCCGTTTGCGGTCAACGTGCCGTCTTCCTTCACGGCGCCCGTGGCTTTGCCGGCGATGGTCGGCGCATCGTTGGTGCCCGTCACGGTCACGGTGATGACCTGCGTGGCGGTACCACCATGGCCGTCATCGACGGTCACGGTGATCTTGTCGGTCACTTGCTGGCCATCAGCCAGCGACTGCACCTTGGTGTTGCCGTTGTCCAGCGTATAGGTCCACTTGCCCGTGGCATCCACCACAAAGGAACCGTAAACGCCCTTGCCCGCATTGTTGAGCGACCACGTGTGCGTGTCGGTCGTGTCGATGTCGGTCTTGGTCAATTGGCCGCTGACAACTTGCGTGCCATCTTCGGTCACGCCGCCAGAGATGGTGCCACCGATGGTCGGGACGTCATTGGTGCCGGTGACGGTGATCGTGATGACCTGCTCGGCCTTGCCGCCGTGGCCGTCATCGACGGTCACGGTGATCTTGTCGGTCACTTGCTGACCATCGGCCAGCGACTGCACCTTGGTGTTGCCGTTGTCCAGCGTATAGGTCCACTTGCCGGTGTTGTCGACCACCAACGTGCCGTACGTGCCCTTGCCGTTGTCACTGACGGACCAGGTATGCGTGTCGGTCGTGTCGACGTCGGCCTTGCTGAGCTGTCCGGTGACGACTTGCGTGCCGTCCTCCTTGACTGCGCCGTTGGCGACGCCGCCGATGGTCGGGGCGTCATTCGTGCCGGTGACCGTGATCGTAATGACCTGCTGGGCCGTACCGCCGTGGCCGTCGTCGACGGTCACGGTGATTTTGTCCGTGACTTGCTGGCCAGCGGCCAAGGCCTGCACCTTGGCGCTGGTGTTGTCCAGCGAGTAGGTCCACTTGCCCGTGGCATCCACGGCGAAGGTGCCATAGATACCCTTGCCGTCATTGTTGACCGACCAGGTATGCGTGTCCGTCGTGTCGACGTCGGTCTTGGACAGTTGGCCTGAGACCGTGTTCAGCACCGCGTCTTCCGTCACGGCACCCGTTGTGGTGCCGCTGATCGTCGGGACGTCGTTGGTGCCTTCGATGGTGACCGTAACCTCACCTGTGGTTCCGTCGGCCGTCTTGACCGTGAAGGTCTCGGTCAGGGTCTCGCCGACCGCCAACGCCTGGACCCGCGCGTCGCTGTTAGTAAGTTGATAAGTCCAGTTGCCGTTGGCATCGATGGAGAACTTACCGTGTTGACCAGCAGCATTCGTTTGCGCCACAAACACGGCTTGACCCACGTCCGGATCCGTCACGTTCAGCTTGCCGCCAGTGGTGAGGACGGAGTCTTCCTTGACCGTGCCGGCGTCATCGCCCGGTTGAGCGGGGGTGATGATGGCGCCGTCGTCGGTGCCGTTAATGGTGACGGTTACGTCCTTCGTGACCACTCCGCCATTGCCGTCATCGACGGTCACGGTGAACGTTTCGGTAATGGACTGACCGGACTTCAGACCTTGGACATCCTTGTTGGCATTGTCCAGGTTGTAGGTCCAGTTACCCGTCGAGTCGACCGAGAACGAACCGTACGTACCCTTGCCGTCGTTGTTGACAGTCCAGGTATGCGTGTCAGTCGTGTCAACGTCGGCGACATCCAGCTTGCCAGTGGCAACCAGCGTGCCGTCTTCGGTGACTGCACCATCGGCCTTACCGGTCAGGACCGGGATGTCGTTGGTACCGACGATCGTGACCACGACTTGACCGGTCGTACCGTCAGCCGTCGTAACGGTGAAGGTTTCGGTCAGCGTCTTGCCAGCGCCCAGGCCTTGGACAGCCGGGTCGTTGTTGGTCAGGTTGTAGGTCCACTTGCCATCGGCGTCGATGGAGAAGGTGCCGTGCTGACCGGCAGCGTTGGTCTGCGGATTGAAGACCGCCTGGCCAGCATCGAGGTCGGTGACTTCCAGCTTGCCGCCGGTCGTGAGCGTCACGTCTTCCGTGACTTCGCCCTTGTCGTCGCCCGGTTGAGCGGGGGTGATGATGGCGCCGTCGTCCGTGCCGTTGATGGTGACGGTTACGTCCTTCGTGACCACTCCGCCATTGCCGTCATCGACGGTGACCGTGAAGGTCTCGGTGATGGATTCACCGGACTTCAGGCCTTGGACATCCTTGTTGGCGTTGTCCAGGTTGTAGGTCCAGTTGCCGCTGCCATCCACGGAGAAGGAACCATAGGTTCCCTTGCCGTCATTGTCGACGGTCCAGGTATGGGTATCGGTGGTGTCAACGTCCGCGACATCCAGCTTGCCGGTGGCAACCAGCGTACCGTCTTCGGTGACTGCACCATCGGCCTTGCCGGTCAGGACCGGGATGTCGTTGGTACCCACGATTGTGACCACGACTTGACCGGTCGTGCCATCAGCCGTCGTGACGGTGAAGGTCTCGGTCAGGGTCTTGCCAGCGCCCAGGCCTTGGACAGCCGGGTCGTTGTTGGTCAGGTTGTAAGTCCACTTGCCATCAGCATCGATGGAGAACGTGCCGTGCTGACCAGCAGCGTTCGTTTGAGCCACAAATACGGCTTGGCCGGCGTCCGGATCGGTGACTTCCAGCTTGCCGCCGGTCGTGAGCGTCACGTCTTCTGTGACTTCGCCCTTGTCGTCGCCCGGTTGCGCGGGGTTGATGACCGCGCCGTCGTCGGTGCCGTTGATGGTGACGGTTACGTCCTTCGTGACCACGCCGCCGTTGCCGTCATCGACGGTCACGGTGAACGTTTCGGTGATGGACTCACCGGACTTCAGACCTTGGATGTCCTTGTTGGCATTGTCCAGGTTGTAGGTCCAGTTGCCGCTGCCATCCACGGAGAAGGAACCATAGGTTCCCTTGCCGTCGTTGTTGACGGTCCAGGTGTGCGTGTCGGTGGTGTCAACGTCCGCGACGTCCAGCTTGCCAGTGGCAACCAGGGTGCCGTCTTCGGTGACTGCGCCGTCAGCCTTGCCGGTCAGGACCGGGATGTCGTTGGTACCCACAATGGTCACAACCACTTGACCGGTCGTGCCATCAGCCGTCGTGACGGTGAAGGTCTCGGTCAGGGTCTTGCCAGCGCCCAAGCCTTGGACAGCCGGGTCGTTGTTGGTCAGGTTGTAGGTCCACTTGCCATCGGCGTCGATGGAGAACGTGCCGTGTTGGCCCGGGGCATTCGTTTGAGCCTGGAACACGGCTTCGCCCGCGTCCGGATCCGTCACGTCGAGCTTGCCGCCGACGGTCAGGGTCACGTCTTCAACAACTTGGCCCTTGTCATCACCCGGAACCGACGGATTGATCACGGCGCCGTCGTCCGTGCCGTTGATCGTGACCGTCACATCCTTGGTGACCACGCCGCCATTGCCGTCATCGACGGTCACGGTGAAGGTCTCGGTGATGGATTCACCGGACTTCAGGCCTTGGACGTCCTTGTTGGCATTGTCCAGGTTGTAGGTCCAGTTGCCCGTCGAGTCGACCGAGAAGGAACCGTACGTACCCTTGCCGTCGTTGTTGACGGTCCAGGTGTGGGTATCGGTCGTGTCAACGTCAGCGACATCCAGCTTGCCGGTAGCGACCAGCGTGCCGTCTTCAGTGACAGCACCGTCGGCCTTACCGGTCAGCACCGGGATGTCGTTAGTACCCACAATGGTCACAACCACTTGACCCGTGGTGCCGTCAGCCGTCGTAACGGTGAAGGTCTCGGTCAGGGTCTTGCCAGCGCCCAGGCCTTGGACAGCCGGGTCGTTGTTGGTCAGGTTGTACGTCCACTTGCCATCGGCGTCGATGGAGAAGGTGCCGTGTTGACCGGCAGCGTTCGTTTGAGCCACAAACACGGCTTCGCCCGCGTCCGGATCCGTCACGTCGAGCTTGCCGCCGACGGTCAGGGTCACGTCTTCAACAACTTGGCCCTTGTCATCACCCGGAACCGAGGGATTGATCACGGCGCCGTCGTCCGTGCCGTTGATCGTGACCGTCACATCCTTGGTGACCACGCCGCCATTGCCGTCATCGACGGTGACCGTGAAGGTCTCGGTGATGGATTCACCGGACTTCAGGCCTTGGACGTCCTTGTTGGCATTGTCCAGGTTGTAGGTCCAGTTGCCCGTCGAGTCGACCGAGAAGGAACCGTACGTACCCTTGCCGTCGTTGTTAACGGTCCAGGTATGCGTGTCGGTGGTGTCAACGTCAGCGACATCCAGCTTGCCGGTAGCGACCAGCGTGCCGTCTTCAGTGACAGCACCGTCGGCCTTACCGGTCAGGACCGGAATGTCGTTGGTGCCCACAATGGTCACAACCACTTGACCGGTCGTACCGTCAGCCGTCGTGACGGTGAAGGTCTCGGTCAGGGTCTTGCCAGCACCCAGGCCTTGGACGGCCGGGTCGTTGTTGGTCAGGTTATACGTCCACTTGCCATCAGCGTCGATGGAGAAGGTGCCGTGTTGACCAGCCGAATTGGTTTGCGCCACAAACACGGCTTCGCCCGCATCCGGATCCGTCACGTCGAGCTTGCCGCCGACGGTCAGGGTCACGTCTTCAACAACTTGGCCCTTGTCATCACCCGGAACCGACGGATTGATCACGGCGCCGTCGTCCGTGCCGTTGATCGTGACCGTCACGTCCTTGGTGACCACGCCGCCATTGCCGTCGTCAACCGTGACCGTGAAGGTCTCGGTGATGGACTCACCGGACTTCAGACCTTGGACGTCCTTGTTGGCATTGTCCAGGTTGTAGGTCCAGTTGCCGGTCGAGTCGACCGAGAACGAGCCGTACGTACCCTTGCCGTCGTTGTTAACGGTCCAAGTGTGCGTGTCGGTGGTGTCAACGTCAGCGACATCCAACTTGCCGGTAGCGACCAGCGTGCCGTCTTCAGTGACTGCGCCGTCGGCCTTACCGGTCAGCACCGGGATGTCGTTGGTGCCCACAATGGTCACAACCACTTGACCGGTCGTACCGTCAGCCGTCGTGACGGTGAAGGTCTCGGTCAGGGTCTTGCCAGCGCCCAGGCCTTGGACAGCCGGGTCGTTGTTGGTCAGGTTGTACGTCCACTTGCCATCGGCGTCGATGGAGAACGTACCGTGTTGGCCCGGGGCATTCGTTTGAGCCTGGAACACGGCTTCGCCCGCATCCGGATCCGTCACGTCGAGCTTGCCGCCGACGGTCAGGGTCACGTCTTCGACGACTTGGCCCTTGTCATCACCCGGAACCGACGGATTAATAACGGCGCCGTCGTCCGTGCCGTTGATCGTGACCGTCACATCCTTGGTGACCACGCCGCCATTGCCGTCATCGACGGTCACGGTGAAGGTCTCGGTGATGGATTCGCCGGCCTTCAACGCCTTGACGTCGGGGTTGTTGTTGTCGAGGTTGTAGGTCCACTTGCCCGTATTGTCGACCGAGAAGTTGCCGTAATCACCCTTGCCATTGTTGCCGACAGACCAAGTGTGATTGTCGGTGGTGTCGACATCGGTTTGCGTCAATTGACCAGTCGTACTCAGGGACGTGCTTTCCGTCACGGAACCCGAGGCTTGGCCCGCGATGACAGGGATGTCGTTGGTACCAACGATGGTGACAACCACTTGACCGGTGGTGCCATCAGCCGTGGTGACGGTGAAGGTTTCGGTCAGGGTCTTGCCAGCGCCCAGGCCTTGGACAGCCGGGTCGTTGTTGGTCAGGTTATACGTCCACTTGCCATCCGCATCGATGGAGAAGGTGCCGTGTTGACCGGCCGAGTTGGTTTGCGCCACAAATACGGCTTGGCCGGCGTCCGGGTCGGTGACTTCCAGCTTGCCGCCGGTCGTGAGTGTCACATCTTCCTTGACTTCGCCCTTGTCGTCGCCCGGTTGCGCGGGGTTGATGACGGCGCCGTCGTCCGTGCCGTTGATCGTGACGGTTACGTCCTTCGTGACCACGCCGCCATTGCCGTCATCGACGGTGACGGTGAAGGTCTCGGTGATGGACTCACCGGACTTCAGGCCTTGGACGTCCTTGTTGGCATTGTCCAGGTTGTAGGTCCAGTTGCCCGTCGAGTCGACCGAGAACGAGCCGTACGTACCCTTGCCGTCGTTGTTAACGGTCCAAGTGTGCGTGTCGGTGGTGTCAACGTCGGCGACATCCAGCTTGCCAGTGGCAACCAGCGTGCCGTCTTCGGTGACTGCACCATCGGCCTTGCCGGTCAGGACCGGGATGTCGTTGGTACCCACGATCGTGACCACGACTTGACCGGTCGTGCCATCAGCCGTCGTGACGGTGAAGGTCTCGGTCAGGGTCTTGCCAGCACCCAGGCCTTGGACAGCCGGGTCATTGTTGGTCAGGTTGTAGGTCCACTTGCCATCAGCATCGATGGAGAAGGTGCCGTGTTGACCAGCAGCGTTCGTTTGAGCCACAAACACGGCTTCGCCCGCGTCCGGATCCGTCACGTCGAGCTTGCCGCCGACGGTCAGGGTCACGTCTTCAACAACTTGGCCCTTGTCATCGCCCGGTTGAGCAGGGTTGATAACAGCGCCGTCGTCGGTGCCGTTGATGGTGACCGTCACATCCTTCGTGACCACGCCGCCGTTGCCGTCATCGACGGTGACGGTGAAGGTCTCGGTGATGGACTCACCGGACTTCAGGCCTTGGACGTCCTTGTTGGCATTGTCCAGGTTGTAGGTCCAGTTGCCGCTGCCATCCACGGAGAAGGAACCGTACGTACCCTTGCCGTCGTTGTTGACGGTCCAGGTGTGGGTATCGGTGGTGTCAACGTCGGCGACATCCAGCTTGCCAGTGGCAACCAGCGTGCCGTCTTCGGTGACTGCACCGTCGGCCTTGCCGGTCAGCACCGGGATGTCGTTGGTGCCGACGATCGTGACCACGACTTGACCGGTCGTGCCATCAGCCGTCGTAACGGTGAAGGTCTCGGTCAGGGTCTTGCCAGCGCCCAGGCCTTGGACAGCCGGGTCGTTGTTGGTCAGGTTATACGTCCACTTGCCATCAGCGTCGATGGAGAAGGTGCCGTGTTGACCGGCCGAGTTGGTTTGCGCCACAAATACGGCTTGACCAGCATCGGGGTCGGTGACTTCCAGCTTGCCGCCGACGGTCAGGGTCACGTCTTCAACAACTTGGCCCTTGTCATCACCCGGAACCGACGGATTGATCACGGCGCCGTCGTCCGTGCCGTTGATCGTGACGGTCACATCCTTGGTGACCACGCCGCCATTGCCGTCATCGACGGTGACGGTGAAGGTCTCGGTGATGGACTCACCGGACTTCAGGCCTTGGACGTCCTTGTTGGCGTTGTCCAGGTTGTAGGTCCAGTTGCCGCTGCCATCCACGGAGAAGGAGCCGTACGTACCCTTGCCGTCGTTGTTGACGGTCCAGGTATGCGTGTCGGTCGTGTCAACGTCGGCGACATCCAGCTTGCCAGTGGCAACCAGCGTGCCGTCTTCGGTGACTGCACCATCGGCCTTGCCGGTCAGGACCGGAATGTCGTTGGTGCCGACGATCGTGACCACGACTTGACCGGTCGTGCCATCAGCCGTCGTGACGGTGAAGGTCTCGGTCAGCGTCTTGCCAGCACCCAGGCCTTGGACAGCCGGGTCATTGTTGGTCAGGTTGTAGGTCCACTTGCCATCAGCATCGATGGAGAAGGTGCCGTGTTGACCAGCAGCGTTGGTTTGAGCCACAAATACGGCTTGGCCGGCGTCCGGATCGGTGACTTCCAGCTTGCCGCCGGTCGTGAGCGTCACGTCTTCTGTGACTTCGCCCTTGTCGTCGCCCGGTTGCGCGGGGTTGATGATTGCGCCGTCGTCGGTGCCGTTGATGGTGACGGTTACGTCCTTGGTGACCACGCCGCCATTGCCGTCATCGACGGTGACCGTGAACGTCTCGGTGATCGACTGCCCGGACTTCAGACCCTGGACATCCTTATTGGCGTTGTCCAGGTTGTAGGTCCAGTTGCCGCTGCCGTCCACGGAGAAGGAGCCGTACGTACCCTTGCCGTCGTTGTTAACGGTCCAGATGTGGGTATCGGTCGTGTCAACGTCCGCGACATCCAGCTTGCCGGTAGCGACCAGCGTGCCGTCTTCAGTGACTGCGCCGTCAGCCTTACCGGTCAGGACCGGAATGTCGTTGGTACCGACGATCGTGACCACGACTTGACCGGTTGTGCCATCAGCCGTCGTAACGGTGAAAGTTTCGGTCAGCGTCTTGCCAGCGCCCAAGCCTTGGACAGCCGGGTCGTTGTTGGTCAGGTTGTAGGTCCACTTGCCATCGGCGTCGATGGAGAACGTGCCGTGCTGACCGGCAGCGTTCGTTTGAGCCACAAACACGGCTTCGCCCGCATCCGGGTCCGTCACGTCCAGCTTGCCGCCGACGGTCAGGGTCACGTCTTCAACAACTTGGCCCTTGTCATCACCCGGAACCGACGGATTGATCACGGCGCCGTCGTCCGTGCCGTTGATCGTGACGGTCACATCCTTGGTGACCACGCCGCCGTTGCCGTCATCGACGGTGACCGTGAAGGTCTCGGTAATCGACTCACCGGACTTCAGGCCTTGGACATCCTTGTTGGCGTTGTCCAGGTTGTAGGTCCAGTTGCCGGTCGAGTCGACCGAGAACGAGCCATACGTACCCTTGCCATCATTGTTGACGGTCCAAGCGTGCGTGTCGGTGGTGTCAACGTCCGCGACGTCCAGCTTGCCTGTCGCAACCAACGTGCCGTCTTCGGTGACTGCACCATCGGCCTTACCGGTCAGGACCGGAATGTCATTGGTACCCACAATGGTCACAACCACTTGACCGGTCGTGCCATCAGCCGTGGTGACGGTGAAGGTTTCGGTCAGCGTCTTGCCAGCGCCCAGGCCTTGGACAGCCGGGTCGTTGTTGGTCAGGTTATAGGTCCACTTGCCATCGGCGTCGATGGAGAAGGTGCCGTGTTGACCGGCAGCGTTGGTCTGCGGATTGAAGACCGCCTGGCCAGCATCGGGATCGGTGACTTCCAGCTTGCCGCCGGTCGTGAGCGTCACGTCTTCTGTGACTTCGCCCTTGTCATCGCCCGGTTGAGCAGGGTTGATAACAGCGCCGTCGTCGGTGCCGTTGATGGTGACCGTCACATCCTTCGTGACCACGCCGCCATTGCCGTCATCGACGGTGACAGTGAACGTTTCGGTGATGGACTCACCGGACTTCAGACCTTGGACGTCCTTGTTGGCGTTGTCCAGGTTGTAGGTCCAGTTGCCGCTGCCATCCACGGAGAAGGAACCGTACGTACCCTTGCCATCATTGTTAACGGTCCAGGTATGCGTGTCGGTGGTGTCAACGTCCGCGACATCCAGCTTGCCGGTGGCAACCAGCGTGCCGTCTTCGGTGACTGCACCGTCGGCCTTGCCAGTCAGTACCGGAATGTCGTTGGTACCCACAATGGTCACAACCACTTGACCGGTCGTACCGTCAGCCGTCGTGACGGTGAAGGTCTCGGTCAGGGTCTTGCCAGCGCCCAGGCCTTGGACAGCTGGGTCGTTGTTGGTCAGGTTATACGTCCACTTGCCATCCGCATCGATGGAGAACGTGCCGTGTTGACCGGCAGCGTTGGTCTGCGGATTGAAGACCGCCTGGCCAGCATCGGGATCGGTGACTTCCAGCTTGCCGCCGGTCGTGAGCATCACGTCTTCTGTGACTTCGCCCTTGTCGTCGCCCGGTTGCGCGGGGTTGATGACCGCGCCGTCGTCGGTGCCGTTGATGGTGACGGTTACGTCCTTCGTGACCACGCCGCCATTGCCGTCATCGACGGTCACGGTGAACGTTTCGGTGATCGACTCACCGGACTTCAGACCTTGGATGTCCTTGTTGGAGTTGTCCAGGTTGTAGGTCCAGTTGCCGCTGCCATCCACGGAGAAGGAACCATAGGTCCCCTTGCCGTCGTTGTTGACGGTCCAAGTATGCGTGTCGGTCGTGTCAACGTCCGCCACGTCCAGCTTGCCAGTGGCAACCAGGGTGCCGTCTTCGGTGACTGCGCCGTCGGCCTTGCCGGTCAGCACCGGGATGTCGTTAGTGCCAACGATGGTCACAACCACTTGACCGGTCGTGCCATCAGCCGTCGTAACGGTGAAGGTCTCGGTCAGGGTCTTGCCAGCGCCCAGGCCTTGAACGGCCGGGTCATTGTTGGTCAGGTTGTAGGTCCACTTGCCATCAGCGTCGATGGAGAAGGTGCCGTGTTGACCGGCCGAGTTGGTTTGAGCCACAAATACGGCTTGACCAGCATCGGGATCGGTGACTTCCAGCTTGCCGCCGGTCGTGAGCATCACGTCTTCTGTGACTTCGCCCTTGTCGTCGCCCGGTTGCGCGGGGTTGATGACCGCGCCGTCGTCGGTGCCGTTGATGGTGACGGTTACGTCCTTCGTGACCACGCCGCCATTGCCGTCATCGACGGTCACGGTGAACGTTTCGGTGATGGACTCACCGGACTTCAGACCTTGGATGTCCTTGTTGGCGTTGTCCAGGTTGTAGGTCCAGTTGCCGCTGCCATCCACGGAGAAGGAACCGTACGTACCCTTGCCGTCATTGTTGACGGTCCAGGTGTGGGTATCGGTCGTGTCAACGTCCGCCACATCCAGCTTGCCGGTGGCAACCAGCGTGCCGTCTTCAGTGACTGCGCCGTCAGCCTTGCCGGTCAGGACCGGGATGTCGTTGGTGCCAACGATGGTGACAACCACTTGACCCGTGGTGCCGTCAGCCGTCGTGACGGTGAAGGTCTCGGTCAGGGTCTTGCCAGCACCCAGGCCTTGGACAGCCGGGTCGTTGTTGGTCAGGTTGTAGGTCCACTTGCCATCAGCATCGATGGAGAAGGAGCCGTGTTGACCGGCCGAATTGGTTTGAGCCACAAATACGGCTTGACCAGCATCGGGATCGGTGACTTCCAGCTTGCCGCCGGTCGTGAGCGTCACGTCTTCCGTGACTTCGCCCTTGTCGTCACCCGGTTGCGCGGGGTTGATGACCGCGCCGTCGTCCGTGCCGTTGATCGTGACCGTCACGTCCTTGGTGACCACGCCGCCATTGCCGTCGTCGACGGTGACAGTGAAGGTCTCGGTGATCGACTGACCCGACTTCAGACCTTGGACGTCCTTGTTGGCGTTGTCCAGGTTGTAGGTCCAGTTACCCGTCGAGTCGACCGAGAAAGAACCATACGTACCCTTGCCGTCGTTGTTGACAGTCCAAGTATGCGTGTCGGTCGTGTCAACGTCGGCGACATCCAGCTTGCCAGTGGCAACCAGCGTGCCGTCTTCGGTGACTGCACCATCGGCCTTGCCGGTCAGCACCGGGATGTCGTTGGTACCCACAATGGTCACAACCACTTGACCGGTCGTGCCATCAGCCGTCGTGACGGTGAAGGTCTCGGTCAGGGTCTTGCCAGCGCCCAGGCCTTGGACAGCCGGGTCGTTGTTGGTCAGGTTATACGTCCACTTGCCATCGGCATCGATGGAGAACGTACCGTGTTGACCAGCAGCGTTCGTTTGAGTCACAAACACGGCTTCGCCCGCATCCGGGTCCGTCACGTCGAGCTTGCCGCCGACGGTCAGGGTCACGTCTTCAACGACCTGACCCTTGTCATCGCCCGGTTGAGCGGGGTTGATGACGGCGCCGTCGTCGGTGCCGTTGATCGTGACCGTGATTTGCTGGTTCGTAACGCCGCCATGGCCGTCATCAACCGTGACCGTGAAGGTTTCGGTGATCGATTCACCGCTCTTCAGGCCCTTGACGGTGGTGTTGCTGTCGTCCAGGTTGTAGGTCCACTTGCCGGTGTTATCCACCGTGAAGCTGCCAAAGTCACCCTTGCCGTTGTTGCCGACCGTCCACGTGTGCGTGTCGTTCACGTCCACGTCGGTCTGGCCCAGTTGGCCGGTGACGCTGGTGGTGCCGCCGTCGGTGACCGAGCCAGTGGCTTCGCCACTGATGACCGGTGCATCGTTGGTGCCGTTGATGGTGATCGTGACTTCCTGGGTCGTGACGCCACCATGGCCGTCGTTGACGGTCACGGTGAATTTCTCAGTCAGCGATTCGCCCACGCCCAACGCTTGCACCGTCGGGTTGCCGTTGGTCAGGTTGTAGGTCCAGTTGCCGTTCGCGTCTACCGACAGCGCGCCGTATTGGCCGGCGCCGTTGTTGTTGATCGACCAGGTATGGGTGTCGCTCGTGTCGACGTCCGTGACATCCAGCTTGCCGGTCACGGCAAGTGCGGTGTCTTCGGTCACGGCACCGGCGGCCTGGCCGCTCAGTGTCGGAACGTCGTTGGTGCCCTGGATCGTGACGACCACCGTGCCGGTCGTGCCGTCCGCGGTGGTGACGGTGAACGTTTCGGTCAGGGTTTCACCGACTGCCAGCGCTTGTACGCGGGCGTCGTTGTTGTTCAGGTTATAGACCCACGAACCGCTGGCGTCGATCGAGAACGTGCCGTGCTGGCCAGCCTGGCCGGATTGCACGACAAAGCGGGCTTCGCCGTCGTCCACGTCAGTGACATTGAGTTTGCCGTTCGTGGTGAAGGTGGTGTCTTCCTTGACCGTGCCCTTGTCATCATCCGACGTGGCGGGAGTGATGAGTGCGGGGTCGTTCACGCCGACGACCGTCACTTCGACGGTAGCCGTGGACGTCGCGCCGCTGGGGTCGGTGACGGTGTAGGAAATCGTGGTGGTGGTGGTCTGGCCTTCCGGCAGATGCTGGAAGCCCGTGCCCGGCGTGAAGACATAGCTGCCGTCAGGCAGCACAGTGAAGGTACCGCCGTTGGTGCCGGTGACCGATACGCCGCCCGGCGTCATCGGACGGCCGCTGACGGAAACGATGGCCAACGGATCGCCGTCGGGGTCCGAGTCATTGGTCAGCAGGTTGCCGCGAATCGTGGTGTTTTGGTCGCCGCGGCCGATGTCGTTCAGCGCAGACGGTGCGGCGTTGTTGGTGCCGACCGGCGTGGTGCCGTCGTCAGTACCGTCGCCAGCCAGGCCGGCGGACGATGCGCGGGGCACGGTGTCGTCGCCGCGGCCCGGGTTGCCGTAGGCCAGATCCAAGGGCGTCGTGGTTTCCAGGATGCGGGCCAAGCGGACAAAGCTGCTGCCGCCGGCATCGCCGCTGCCTGCCACGATGGCGGCGGTCGGGTCCAGTTCGTCGAACGGGTCGCGGCCGGCTTGCAAAGCGGCCAGGAGGCGGTCGGAATCGGTACCGGTGGGCGGGGCTACCGAGGCTTCGCTCGGATCGGCCAGCGGACCAGCCATGTCCCCATTTACGGCGACTTCGCGGCCTTCACCGATGACGATCGGCATGCCGTTTTCAACCTGAAGGGAAACCGTGGCGCCCGAGGCAGTGACGATGTCACTGCCGGCGGGGACTTTGCTGCCTTGATGCAGTTCGGTCAGTGAACCGTCGCTATTGCGTATCCACGCGCGACCAGAGATTTCATTGACGACTGCGGGGGAAGTGTTGGCCATGTTGGTTCCGTTTCAGGGAGTTATCCAAGATGACCAGATACTAGAGGGTGCCGCTGGGGCGCGATATTGTCCTCAAGGACAGTATCAAGACGTAATTTTGCTCCGGGTGTCCGCAGGTGCGGAAATGCCATGCACGAGCAGGGCAAGTTGCAGGCGATCCGACACCTTGAGCTTGTCGAAAGCCGCTGACAGATGGGCCTTGACGGTGCGTTCGGTAATGCCCAGCGCCTCGGCGATGGCGGCGTTGGCTTGGCCGCTGGCAGCGTAGCGCGCGACGGTGATTTCACGCTCGGTCAACAGGCCGCCATCCCAGGTATGCGAATCCTGAGCGCGTTCAGTCACCAATTTCAACAGGCGGGTCACCAGCGACCGGCCCATCCAGATGCCGCCGGAGGCAACCACTTCCAGCGCCTGCGCCAGCGCGGCAGCCGGTGCATGGGTGTGACAGTAGCCATGCGCGCCCGCGCCCAGCGCTTGCGTGCCTTGCTCGTCGTTGGGGCTGGGGCTGGCAACCACCAAGTGCAAGCCGGCCAGGGTCGACGCCCAGATGGGGTCTTGCCAGGACGGCAAACGGGGCACGTCGGCATCCAGCACCGCCAGCGCGCGGCCTTGCTCGCGCCAGCGCTGCAAGTCGGCCAGGCCGCGCCCGCGTGCCGCAAGCCAGCGCGTGGGGTCCAGCGCGCGCCAGTGTTGCCACAGCAGATCGTCGTGCGTAATCAACAGGACGGGAACAGGTTTCATAAAGCCTTCCAGCTCTCCTTTAACGTTCGGTAAAGGCATTCGCCTTGGCACGCAGAATCGGCTTAAGCAGGTACTGCAGCACAGTGCGCTTGCCCGTCAGGACATGAACCTCCGCCACCATCCCAGGGATGATGGGCAATAGTTTTTCGCCCACCGTGCTGCGATCCGTGCGGACGCGCACCACGTAGTAGGAGTTGCCTTTCTCGTCGGTCACGGTGTCCGCGCCGATCTGTTCCACCTTGCCTTCCAGGCCGCCATAAATGGCGAAGTCATAGGCCGTGAATTTCACTTCCGCTTTTTGGTCCGCGTGCAGGAAGCCGATATCGCGCGGCTGGATGCGGACTTCAAGCAGCAGCGTGTCGTCCTTGGGCACGATTTCGATAATGTCCTTGCCCGGCTGCACCACGCCACCGACGGTGTTGTTGAACAAGGTCTTGATGGTGCCGGCCAGGGGCGCGCGGACTTCAGCCAGCTTCACGCGGTCGGCCAGCGCCAACTTGCCTTGGCGCAGCGTGGACAGCTTGGTGTTGGTTTCCGACAGTTCGCTGCGTGCCTGGTTGCGGATATTCAGCTCGGATTCTTCAAGCTTGCTCTGGGCTTCCTTGATCGACGCCTGGAAGCGATCGATCTGCGCTTCGGCTCCTTTCTGTTCGCCGCAGTAGCGGGCCACGTCGCGTTGCAGGCGCAGCAGGTCCACTTCGGACACGGCGCCGCTCTTGAGCAGCGGGCGCGTGACTTGCAGTTCCCGGGAGGTCAGGCCGCAACTGGCCGATGCCTGATCGCGCTTGGCGATCGTTTCGCGCAAGTCTTCCTGGCGCTGCTTAAGCTGTTCACGGGCGACGTTGACCGTGGCGTTCAATTCCGTATTGCGCGCCTGCCAGGCATTGCGCTCCATTTCAGCCAGGCCAGGCGCTTGCTTCAGCACTTCTTCCGGCGCCACGAAGGGCTCGCCGGTGGCCAGCGCTTGCAGGCGGGCGGATTTTGCCAGCAGGGACAGATATTCCGCGTTGTTCTCGCCCAAAGACGAGGCAAAGCGCGTGGAATCGATCTTCAGCAGGGTCTGGCCGGCCTCGACTTCCTGCCCGGGCCGAACCAGGATTTCTTCGACGATGCCGCCGTCCAGGCTCTGGATGATCTGCACTTGGCGCGAGGGAACAACCTTGCCCTCGCCGCGGACGACCTCATCGATATTGCCCATCGCCGCCCAAACCAGTAGCAGCGCCGTGGCAATCAAGGCCACCCACAGCAGGATGCGCGAGCTGCGCGCCTGCGATTCGTGGATTACCCATTCCGCATTGCCGACGTAGTCAGAGCGCTTTTCAAGCTTGCCCTTGTCGGCGCCGTCCAGCAGACGGTCGAAGAAGAATACAAAGACGTTGCGCAGTTTGCGCCACAAACTGCCAAACACGCCTTGCTGGGTCTCGCCAGGATTTTTCTGCATGGGGCCCTCAGCTTCCGCGTCCAACGCGTCCTTGACGCAGTGCTTCGACAACTTGCTCCTTGGGGCCGTCGGCCACGATGTGACCGTTGTCGATCACAATCAAACGGTCAACCAGGTCCAGCAGCGCGGTGCGGTGCGTGACCAGCAGGATGGTCTTGGTCGCGCTGGCTTCGCCCAGCCGCTTGCGCAACTGAGCTTCGCTCTGGTGGTCCATATTGCTGCTGGGCTCGTCCAGCAACAGGATGGGGGGATCGTTGATGAGGGCGCGCGCGACGGCAACGGATTGCCGTTGGCCGCCCGACAGCGATTCCCCACGCTCGCCAATCACCATGTCGAACCCGTTGGGGTGCAGGTTGGCGAAATCCGTGACGCCGGCCAGATTGGCGGCGGCCAGGATGCTGGCGTCATCGGCGTAGGGGGCACCCATGGCCAAGTTGTGCTTGAGGCTGCCATAGAACAGCAGCGGATCCTGCGGCACGTGGCCAATGGCGCGGCGCACGTCGGCTGGATCAATTTGGCGCACGTCCACGCCGTCCAGCAACACCGCGCCTTCCGTGGGCTGGTACAGCGACAGCGCCAGCTTTTCCAGTGTGGTCTTGCCCGAACCGATGCGGCCGATAATGCCGACCTTTTCACCGGGCTTGAGCTTGAAGGACACTTTCTTCAACACCGGCTGCGTGCTGCCGGGGTAAGAGAAGGTCACGTCGCGGAATTCCAGGCCGCCATGGAATACCGGGCGATGCAGGAATTCGGCTTCGGCCGGGCGTTCGATCGGCAGCTTCATGTAGTTGTCGATGGAACCCAGCGAGGTGCGGGCGTTCTGATACTGCATCAACAGGCCGGCAACCTGGCCCAACGGCGCCAGGCAGCGGCCGGCGATCATGGACGCGGCAATGATGCCGCCCATGGACATGGCGGATTCCTGCGCCTGGTACACGCCGATGATCACGACGGCGATCGACACCATTTGCTGCACGGCCTGCACGAAGCCAACCGTGGATGACGAGATGAGCTTGAGCTTGCCGCCAGTCTGGGCGATGAATTCGGTGGCGCGTTCCCAGTTGCGCTGGATCGAGCCCTGAGCGTTCAGGGTCTTCACGGCTTCCAAGCCCGTCAATGCCTCAACCAGGGTTGCATTGCGTTGTGAACTGGCCTGGAAAGAGGCAACCGTCAGCGCTTCCATGCGGGCTTGCGCAGCCAGGGACACCAACAGGATCAGAACGATCGCCACCAGCGGCGGCAGAATCATCCAGGGCGAGATCCAGGCCAGCGCAGCCAGGAACAGGACGATGAAGGGCAGATCGACCAGAGTGGTGATGGTGGCCGACGCGATGAAATCGCGGATGGACTCGAACGAACGCAGATTGGCCGCGAACGATCCCACCGATACGGGGCGGCCTTCCATGCGCAAGTCCAGCACCCGTTCCATGATCTGGGCCGATAGACGCACGTCGACCCGCTTGCTGGCGCTGTCCACCACGTGCGAGCGCGCGGTGGAGAGGATCATATTGAAGATCACCACCAGGGTGATGCCGATCGCCAAGACCCATAGGGTTTCGACCGCGTTGTTAGGCACCACGCGGTCATACACGTTCATGGTGAACAACGGCATCGCCATGGCGAAAATGTTGATCAGCAGGGCAGCGATCAGGGCATCTCGGTACAGGCGGCGGTTCTCCATGATGGCGGCCCAGAACCAGTGGCGCTCGCGCACTTTGGCGACTTCCGGGGAACGCGCGTCAAATCGGAACTGCGGGCGCACAAAGCACACCAGACCGGTGTATTGCGCAGCCAGGGATTCGGGCGTCATTTCGACGGAACTGCCACCCAGCTCGGGATGGCTGACAACATATTTGCCGTCTTCCTTCTTAAGCAGCAAGCAGGCGCGTTCGCCTTGCAACAATAAGATCGCGGGCAACAAGTCCTGGGAAATGCTGTCCAGCGTGCGCTTGACCACGCGCGCCGACAACTGCGCGCGCGCGGCGGCGCGCGGCAGCAGGGCAGGGGTCAAACGGTGCTCTTCCAGCGGCAGGCCCGCGGAAAGCGCCTGGGCAGTGGCGGTCACGCCATGCAGGCGGGTGATTTCAACCAGGCAATCCAGCAGAGGATCATCGTGCGCCGCACGCGCATCGGCACGCCATTCCCGCGCTGCCTTTTCAGATAACTTGTCCATCTTCGTCATCCAATAGGTCGAGGTGTTCCGAAAGGCGCGCGCGTTGCTGCTTGCGCTGTGAGAGCTTTTGTTGGGCCTGGATAGGCAGGTCCGTCATGCGCAAGGTGCCATTGGCGATCAAGGCGTCGATCAGGTCTTCCAGAACGCGGACAAAGTCCGCGTCCAACTGCGAAAATTCGTTGCCCTGGGGCGTCATATGGCCTCCTTGCGACCCAACCCCGATCAGGGCTTGGCGTTGGGCGCGTTCAGCGGCACGAGCGTGGGCGGCAGCGTGCCTTCGTTGTATTGAACGCGCACGGGAGCCAGGCGGGCAGAATCGGGAACCGTCGAATTACAAAGCTTGATCACTTCGTCGGTTACCACCAACTTGCCGTTTTCCTCGGGCATCTCGTTGCGCGCGGGTTGCAGCGACAGCGCCGGCAGCAACGTGTGCGACAGCGCCAACCAGCGATATTGCGCAAGCTTGAGGTCATACAGGCCGTTGGTCAATGCACGACGCGATTCAAACAATTCGTTTTCGGTATCCAGCAAGTCCAGCAGCGAACGTTGGCCAATCTGGAATTGCTGGCGATATGCATCGCGCACCTTGGTCGTGGCCACTTCGTGGTCACGCAGGAAGGGCAGCTTTTGGCTCAGGCTGGTGATGTTGTTCCAGGCCACGGCCAGATCCTGCTGCACGTTGCGGCAGGTGTAGTCGCGGATATCGCGCGCGGCATAGGATTGCGCGGCGGTCTGGCGCACGCGAGCGGAATCGGCGCCGCCGCGGTACAGGTTGTAGCTCATCACCACTTGCACGCTGGAGCTCTGGATATCGCGGGTTTGCGGCGTGGGATCGTTTTGATCGCGGCCGGTGGAGGCCACGAATTCAAACTTCGGAGAGAACGCACCCTTCGACGACGACACACCGGCTTCCGCGGCTTGCAGGCCGGCCTGCTTGGACAGGAAGCTGGGATTGCGGCGCAGCGATTCATTGAAATTGCCCGGTTTGACGGGCAGCTTGCCGCCGACGTCGGGCGGCGGCTGCATCGCTTCGGGCGGGAATGCGCCGGTGACGCGCTGGAATCGCTGTTGCACATCCAGCAGGTTGGCGGTTTCGGTCATCAGGTTCGTCTGGGCCAGCGACAGACGGCCGCCCGCTTGTTCCAGGTCAACCCGGCGGCCCACGCCCGATTCCGTGCGCTCGCCGATTTGCTTCAGCGTTTCTTCGTGCAGGGAATAGTTCTGGCGGGCCAGCAATTCCATGTCGCGGTAGCGTTGCAGGTCAATATATGCCTGCACGGCGGCAAATGCGGTGGAGTCGCTAGTGGCCAACACGTCATAGAAACGTGCCAGTTTGTCGAAACCGGCTTGCTTGACGTCGTTGCTGGTACGGAAGCCGTCAAAAATCAGTTGGCGCAGTTCAACGTTGTAGCCGGGACGGTTCCAGTTCTGCGAGCCGACGCCGGGCACGTTGTTGCGGTATTCCCTACCTACGTAGCCTTGCGCGTTGATCTGCGGGAAGAACGCGCCGCGCGCCACCGACTGGCCTTCCAACGAAGCCTGGAAGTCGTGGTACTTGGCCTGAATCTCGGGATTGCTGAGCAGCGTCTGCTCAACGATCTGGTTCAGTGTCACGGCGGATGGTTCGGCAGTGGAGGCGGCGGCCGGCTCTGCTGTTTGTGCAAATGCTGCGGGAACAAAGGCCAGGGCAAGGATCGAAGTCGTGCTTTTGAGCAAAAACGAAGCCATAGTGATTATTCGCGAGTAGGTTTGGATTGAGTGGCCGCCATGTTGTATGCAAATGTCATATTCTTCGAGTCAAGATTTGTTAAGTCTTGAAAGGTCAAAAAGGCTGGCCATGAGATTTCTTCGCGCAACATCACTCAATTTCACTGAATTTGCACGAACTTCACAATAAACGAATGCCTCTATTTTCATTAATACGTTTTATTGCGCATTATTTCGTGAGAGAGGCAACCGTAGTGAAACCGGATTATATCGTTTTGATAATTTTGTATCTGTTTCTTTAACTAAATATTTGCGTGTGATTAATTTTCCACAGTATTTGGCGAGTGCGAATGGCCGTTGGAAGGGACAGATTCCGTAACGAACATGGTAGTGGTGGTACTAGTATCCATGGTGCAGTTGTACTAGGTTCAGAGCCTGTGCATAATTCCTCCATGCCGCAGTGGCCGGCGCGGGAGCGATTTGCTTTTCAACCGCGCGAGGCTCAAGCCGGATTGTCTATTTGCAGAGCGCATCCATGGCCCAAACCCTTTACGACAAACTCTGGGACGCCCACATCGTCCATCAGGAATCAGACGGTACCTGTCTGCTCTATATCGATCGCCACCTGGTGCACGAAGTCACCAGCCCGCAGGCGTTCGAGGGCCTGGCGATCGCCGGGCGCAAGCCGTGGCGTACCGGCGCCAACCTGGCAGTGGCGGATCACAATGTCCCGACGCTGAACCGCGCGCAGGGCATTGACGATCCCATCTCTCGCCTGCAAGTCGACACGCTGGACGCCAACTGCGAGAAATACGGCATCACGGAATTCCGCATGAATGACCTGCGCCAGGGGATCGTTCACGTGATCGGACCCGAGCAGGGGGCAACCTTGCCCGGCATGACCGTTGTCTGCGGCGACTCCCACACCAGCACGCACGGCGCGCTGGGCGCGCTGGCCTTCGGCATCGGCACGTCCGAAGTCGAGCACGTGCTGGCGACCCAGACGCTCTTGATGAAGAAAGCCAAGAGCATGCTGATCAAGGTGGAAGGCGAATTGCCCTTCGGCTGTACGGCCAAGGATGTCGTGCTGCACATCATCGGCATCATCGGCACGGCCGGCGGTACCGGACACGCGATTGAATTCGCGGGCAGCACCATCCGCTCGCTGTCGGTGGAAGGGCGCATGACGGTTTGCAACATGGCCATCGAAGCCGGCGCGCGTTCCGGCATGGTGGCGGTGGATGACAAGACCGTTGAATACTTCCGCGGCCGTCCCTTTGCGCCCATGGGCGTGGTCTGGGATCAGGCAGTCAAGTACTGGCGCACCCTGCACACGGACGAAGGCGCCAAGTTCGACACCGTGGTGGAAGTCAACGCTCGCGACATCAAGCCGCAAGTCACCTGGGGCACGTCGCCTGAAATGGTGCTGCCGGTGGACTCCCGCGTGCCGGACCCTGACCGCGAAAAGGACGACGTCCGCCGCAGCGGCATGGAACGCGCCCTGCAATACATGGGCCTGAAGCCGAATACGCCGTTGACCGACATCCGTGTGGATCGTGTCTTCATTGGTTCTTGCACCAACTCGCGCATTGAAGACTTGCGCGCCGCGGCGGTCGTTGCGCGTGGCAAGCATGTGGCGTCCAACGTGCGCCAGGCGATGGTGGTGCCGGGTTCGGGCCTGGTCAAGCAACAAGCCGAACGTGAAGGCCTGGACAAGATCTTCATCGAAGCCGGCTTTGAATGGCGCGAACCGGGTTGCTCGATGTGCCTGGCCATGAACGCCGACCGCCTGGAACCGGGTGAGCGCTGCGCCTCCACGTCGAACCGTAATTTTGAAGGCCGGCAAGGCCAGGGTGGCCGCACGCACCTGGTCAGCCCCGCCATGGCCGCTGCGGCGGCCGTGGCCGGCCACTTCGTCGACGTCCGCACGTTCCGTTAAGCGAATCAGCACCGAGTAGACATCATGCAAGCATTTACCACTCACGAAGGCCTGGTGGCTCCGCTCGACCGCGAAAACGTCGACACGGACCTCATCATTCCCAAGCAATTCCTCAAGTCCATTCAGCGCACGGGTTTTGGCCCGAACCTGTTTGACGAATTGCGCTATCTGGATCACGGCGAACCCGGCATGGACAACAGCAAGCGTCCGCTGAATCCGGATTTCGTGCTGAACCTGCCGCGTTATCAAGGCGCTTCGGTACTGCTGGCGCGCAAGAACTTTGGTTGCGGCTCCAGCCGCGAGCACGCGCCGTGGGCACTGACGCAATATGGTTTTCGCGCCATCATCGCACCGTCGTACGCCGATATTTTCTTCAACAACAGCTTCAAGAACGGTTTGTTGCCGATCGTGCTGTCCGAGTTGGAAGTGTCCCGCCTGTTCGACGAAGTGAAGGCATTCCCCGGCTACAAGCTGCGTGTGGATTTGGACCGCCAGGTCGTGATCGCGGCGGATGGCCGCGAAATGGGCTTTGATATTGAACCCTTCCGCAAGTACTGCTTGCTGAATGGTTTTGACGATATTGGCTTGACCTTGCGCCATGCCGACAAGATTCGCGCCTTTGAGGCCGAGCGCCTGACCCGTCACCCCTGGCTGGAAAGCCGTCCCATCGCCTGACCATTATTCTGAACACAGGATCGCTTCTTAAATGACTCACAACATCGCAGTCTTGCCGGGTGACGGCATTGGCCCGGAAATCGTTGAACAGGCCGTGCGCGTCTTGAAGGCGCTGGACGTTTCCTTCGATATCAAGCAAGCCCCCGTGGGCGGCGCCGCGTTCGACCAGTTTGAACACCCGCTGCCGCCGGCCACGCTGAATCTGGCGAAGGAATCGGACGCCGTGCTGTTCGGCGCTGTCGGCGACTGGAAGTACGACAGCCTGCCGCGCGAATTCCGTCCGGAACAGGCCATTCTGGGCTTGCGCAAAGCGCTGGGCCTGTTCGCCAACCTGCGGCCCGCCATCCTGTATCCCGAGCTGGCAAGCGCGTCGTCGCTGAAGCCGGAAATCGTGTCCGGCCTGGATATCCTGATTATTCGCGAACTGACCGGCGATATTTATTTCGGCACTCCGCGCGGTGTGCGTTCGTCGCCTGATGGCGCCTTCGCGGGCGAGCGTGAAGGCTATGACACGATGCGCTACGCCGAATCCGAAGTGCGCCGCATTGCGCACATCGGCTTTGAGTCGGCCCGCAAGCGCAATAAGAAGCTGTGCAGCGTGGATAAGGCCAATGTGCTGGAGACCTCGCAATTCTGGCGTGACATTGTTATTGAAGTGGCGCGCGAATACCCCGATGTCGAGCTGTCGCACATGTATGTCGACAACGCCGCGATGCAGCTGGTGCGCAACCCGCGCCAATTCGACGTGATCGTCACGGGCAATCTTTTCGGCGACATTCTGTCGGACGAAGCCGCCATGCTGACCGGGTCGATCGGCATGCTGCCGTCTGCGTCGCTGAATGCGGGCGGGCAGGGCCTGTACGAACCCAGCCACGGTTCCGCGCCGGATATCGCGGGCAAGGGCGTGGCCAATCCGCTGGCAACGATCTTGTCGGCTGCCATGTTGCTGCGCTATTCGCTCAACCTGGCACCCCAGGCTGACCGCATCGAAGCCGCCGTGCGTCGCGTACTGGCCGACGGCCTGCGCACCGCCGATATTTACGAATCGGGCACGACGAAAGTCGGCACGGCAGGCATGGGCGACGCAGTGCTCAAAGCCCTGGCCTGATCGCCAAGCAAGGGGCGCGCCCTTGCGGCGCTGCCCCAGTTTCCAAAGGGCCGCCCGCAAGGCGGCCCTTATTACGTCCCTGTTGTGACGGCGCCGCGAAAGGCGTTCTTGTTTCTTGTGGCCCCTATTTTTTCAAGCTGCGCCGCAACATCTCGCCGTGCATTCTGATAAATTGTTGAATTGCACGTCTTTTTCTCCCCGGACCTTGTCTCCACCTTTATAGAGCGATTGAAATGAATCAAGCAGTAGGCCTTGTCGGCTGGCGCGGTATGGTCGGCTCGGTGCTCATGCAACGCATGCGCGACGAGAATGACTTCGCACTGATCGAACCGGTGTTCTTTTCCACCAGCAACGCTGGCGGCGCTGCGCCCACGTGGGCCGAAGGCGCTGGTCCGTTGCAAGATGCCTACGATATTGACGCTCTGAAAAAACTGCCGATCATCGTGACGGCGCAAGGTGGCGATTACACGTCCGAGGTCTACCCGAAGCTGCGCGGCGCGGGCTGGAACGGCATTTGGATTGATGCGGCCAGCACCCTGCGCATGGCTGACGACGCCATCATCGTGCTGGATCCGGTCAATCGTCCGGTGATCGACGCGGCGCTCAAGCGCGGCGTGCGCAACTTCGTTGGTGGCAACTGCACCGTCAGCTGCATGCTGATGGGTCTGGCCGGCCTGTTCAATAACGACCTGGTGGAGTGGATGACCACCATGACGTACCAGGCGGCTTCCGGCGGCGGCGCGCAGCACATGCGCGAACTGCTGACCCAGTTCGGCGAGATCAACCAGTCGGTCAAGCCCCTGCTGGACGACCCTGCGTCGGCCATTCTGGAAATCGACCGTGGCGTGCTGGCCAAGCAAAAGGATCCGGCGCTGCCCCACGAGCATTTCGGCGTGCCGCTGGGCGGCAACCTGATTCCCTGGATCGACAAGGACCTGGGCGACGGGATGTCGAAGGAAGAGTGGAAGGGCGAGGTCGAGACCAACAAGATCCTGGGCCGGGGCGCTGCTTTCGGCACGGCTCCCACCCCGATCGACGGCCTGTGCGTGCGCATCGGCGCCATGCGTTGCCACAGCCAGGCGCTGACCATCAAGCTCAAGCGCGACATCCCGCTTGACGAGATCGAATCGCTGATCGCCCAAGGGACGCAATGGGCCAAGGTTGTTCCGAACACCAAGGAAGCAACGGTTTCGGCACTGACCCCGGTCGCCGTGACCGGCACGCTGGACATCCCGGTGGGCCGCCTGCGCAAGCTGTCGATGGGCTCGCAGTACCTGGGTGCCTTCACGGTGGGCGACCAACTGCTGTGGGGTGCCGCCGAGCCCCTGCGCCGCATGCTGCGTATCGCACTGGCCGAAGCCTGACGCGATTTCGGGCGCCGCATCGCGGCGCCTGATCGCTCAGCAAGGCAATCAAGGGCACCTGCGGGTGCCCTTGATGTTTGGGTATTCGTCAAAGCAGTGTGGTGGATGTGCCCGCAAGCCAACGCCAATGCGCCTTTCAGGTTTGTGAAATTCGCGTCATCCATTACACTTTTCCCGTGAATTGAGGCCTGTTCTCACTTATTTGGTGTGAACGGGCTCTAGCCCGTAATTCGACTACAAGAACGGAATTCCAGCTTATGACCCAGCGTTCGCGCCACGTGAAGCATGCCCGCCGTTTGAAAGCCCTTCAATGGGCGATTGCCTTGGCGATGGGGTCGAGCATGTGTAGTTCGGCGCTGGCCATGCGCGTGGGGCATTCCCGAGTCGTGTCCGTGCCGGGGGCGCCGTTGCAGGCGGTGGTGGGTTTGCAGGAGCTGACGCCGGATGAAGTGTCGTCGCTGAAGGTGTCGGTGGCGGACGAGGCCTCCTGGCAGCGTGCAGGTCTGAAACCGCCGGTGCCATTGGCCGGCATGGTGGTCAGGGTCGAGGACGGCATGGATGCCACGCGCAAGAATCTGCGCGTGCGCGGGATGCAGCCGCCGGCAAGCGGCGCGGTGGATTTGCTGCTGGATATCAGTTCCAGTTCCGGACAGCGCCAAGTGCAAGTCAGCATCCTGGTGCCGTTGCGCGGCACGGGAGCCGACGTGACGCCGGCTGCGGTCGGCACCCCGGCGCGTACCGGTGGCACGGCGGGATCGGTCAATGTGAAATCGGGCGACAACCTGTTTGCGATTGCGCAGCGTAATGCCGTGCCCAATGCATCGGTCTATCAGATGCTCGTCGCCTTGTGGCGTGCCAACCCCGAGGCGTTCATCCAGAACAATATGAATCTGGTGCGCGCCGGGCAGAAATTGAACATCCCGGACGCGGCAACGGTGCGGGCGATTGACCCGGCCGAAGCGCGCCGGATTTTCAACGAACACGCCGAGGCCTTTGCCAAATACCGAGCCCGGCTTGGTGCGGCCGCAGGCGCCAATCCTTCGGTGGTGAAGGGACAGGACGCCGCATCGGGCACGATTGCCCGTCCGGGCGATACCGGCGTGGCAAGTGCCGCGCCGACGCAAGATCGGGTGCGGTTGTCGACCGGGCAGGCGCAGGCGGACGCACAGGCCGATGCCCAGACCTCCTCCGAACGCGCGCTGAAAGACGCTGAAGGCCGCGTGAATCAACTACAGGCCAATGTGGATGATTTGAACAAGGCGGTTGCCCAACAAGGATCGGCGGGAGCGGGCGGCGCTGCGGGTACATCCGGTGCGCCGGGTGCTGCTGGCACGCCGGGCGCGTCAGGCACGTCAGGTGCCGCGGGTGCGCCAGGTGCAGCAGGCACGCCGGGTGCAGCAGGCACGTCAGGTGCAGCAGGCACGCCCGGAGCAGCAGGCACGTCAGGTGCAGCAGGCACGCCCGGTGCAGCAGGCACGCCAGGCGCAGCAGGCACGTCAGGTGCAGCAGGCACGCCGGGTGCGGCAGGTACGTCAGGTGCAGCAGGCACGTCAGGTGCAGCAGGCACGTCAGGTGCAGCAGGCACGTCAGGTGCAGCAGGTACGCCAGGCGCAGCAGGCACGTCAGGTGCAGCAGGCACGTCAGGTGCAACAGGCACGCCAGGTGCCGCAGGTACGCCAGGCGCAGCAGGTACGCCAGGTGCAGCAGGCACGCCAGGTGCGGCAGGCACGCCAGGTGCAGCAGGTACGCCAGGCGCCGCAGGCACACCGGGCGCCGCAGGTACGCCAGGTGCATCCGGAGCCTCTTCTTCCGCCGACAAGGCCGCCGGAGCTTCCGCCGCGGACACATCCAAGGACATCACGTCCGGCATGCCCAGTTGGCTTGCCGACAATTTGCTCGTCATCGTCACTGCCGTACTGGCGCTGATCGCATTCGCCATCGCTTGGTTGCTGCGCCGTGCCGGCGCTCGGCGCGACGACGATGATGAAGACACTTACGCCTATAACGAGCCTGCGCTGGACACGGCAGCGCTGAACCGCAAGCTCGATACGATTAATCTCGACCTGGACGAACCGCCCACGGACGAACCGCGCCGAGTCAGCGGTCCTCGGGTTTGAATAATGTCTAGAGTTGCATTGGGGCTGGCGTATGACGGCTCCGCTTGGCAGGGTTGGCAGACGCAGCCGCATCGGCAGACGGTGCAAGACACGTTGGAGTCCGCCCTGGCCAGTTTTTGTGGTGTGCAAGGTGTTGTCCCCACTATTTGCGCCGGGCGCACCGATACGGGCGTGCATGGCGCAATGCAGGTGGTGCATCTGGACACCACGCTGGATCGGCGCATGGAATCCTGGGTGCGGGGCGTGAATGCGTTTCTCCCCTCCAGCGTATCCGTGCAGTGGGCAGAGCCGGTGTCGGACGAGTTCCACGCGCGTTTTTCAGCCCGCGCCCGCACGTATGTCTATCTGCTGTGGCGCGGCCGCGTTCGGCCGGCGCTGTGGGCGGGGCGGGCCGGCTGGTGCTTCCAACCGCTGGACGTGGAGGCCATGCGGGCCGCGGCAAATGCGCTGTTGGGTGAACACGATTTTTCCAGCTTCCGGTCTTCGCAATGCCAGGCCAAGCATCCGGTACGCCACATGCACCGGCTGGACATCGAGGAGCGTGGCCCGTTCCTGGTGTTCACGTTGAAAGCGAATGCATTCTTGCATCACATGGTGCGCAACATCATGGGCGCGTTGTTGCAGGTTGGGCAGGGCAGGGAATCGGTTGATTGGATGGCGCAATTACTGTCTTGGCGCGACCGCAAGCGCGGTGCGCCCACGTTCGCGCCAGATGGCCTGTATCTGTCTGCGATTGACTATCCTGCTGAGTTCGGCCTGGAAGAGTTGGATGGCGGGTCACTGCTGCTGTCGCCGTTTACGCAAACCTATTAGGGAACTGCTGCAACCGATGGCGCTTTTCCCGGCGCCCCACTGGAGGTCTTTGCCATGCAACGCCGCGCGTTTTTGAAGCAAACTGCCTTGGGCGCCGCAGCCGGTGGCGCCGCGCTGGCTGCGCCGGCTTTTGCGCAGGACGCGCCCACCATCGCATGGCGGCTGGCATCAAGCTTTCCGAATGAATCGCCTACGCTGTTCGCGGGCGCCGAGGATGTGGCGCGATATGTGGCGGAAGTCACTGATGGCCGCTTCACGATCGAGATCTTTCCCGCGGGCGATCTGGTGCAGTCCGGCCAGGTTCTGGAAGCGGTTCAGCATCGCGTGGTGGAATGCGGGCACACCGCGTCGACGCGCTATTTCGATATCGACCCGGCGCTGAGCTTTGACGCCGGTGTGCCGTTCGGATTGAACACCCGGCAGATGAACGCCTGGATGAATCAGGGCGAAGGTCTGGCGCTGACGCGCGTACTGTTCGACAAATACAACATCCTGAATTTCCCCTGTGGCTACACCGGAGCGCAGATGGGCGGTTGGTTCCGTGGCGAGGTCAAGACCGTGGATGATCTGCGCGGCTTGAAGGTCAAGGCCGGCGGCTTTGCCCGCCATGTGCTGTCTCGCCTGGGTGCGACGCCGGTTGATGTCCCGGTCGCGGAAACGTATGTCGCGCTTGAGCAAGGCACGGTCGATGCCGTTGCCTGGATCGGCCCCCATGACGACGAAAGCCTGGCGCTTTATAAGGTTGCGCGGAACTACTATTTTCCGGGGTGGTGGGCAGGCACCTTGCAGTTGTCCTTGTATGTGAACCAGGACGCCTATGATGAATTGCCCAAGCCGTATCAATCGGCGTTGGCGCTGGCGTGCCGGATGGCGACGGGCAATATGATCGCCAAATACGATGCCGGCAACCCGGATGCGCTACGCCGCCTGGTGTCGCGTGGCGCGCAACTGAAGGCGTTTCCGAAGCCGGTGCTGCAAGCCTGCTATGACGCCTCGTTGGCCGCCTATAAAGAGTTGAGCCTCAAAGACCCCATGTTCAAGAAGCTCTACGAAAGCATGGTCGCCTTCCGGGATAAAGAGGTGCCGTGGTTCCGTGTTGCCGAAGGCAGTTTTGACAACCTGATCGCAACGCTGGGCCAGCCGGGCGCCTGAACGCCACCGGCACGGCGGATATACTGATTTGAGACGTCGCGTTGGGCGACACAAGTGACGAGTTTCATGCGCACACGCATCAAGATCTGCGGATTGACCCGCGAACAAGACATCGAAGCCGCCGTCTCGGCCGGCGTCGATGCGATCGGCTTCGTTTTTTACGCCAAGAGCAAGCGCTGCCTGACGCCGACGCGCGCCGCGCAACTGCGCCGCACGGTGCCGGCGTTTGTCGACGTGGTGGCGCTGTTCGTGAACCCGGACCCCGCTGACGTGCAGGCGGTGCTGGATCAGGTCGGTCCTGAGCTTCTACAGTTCCATGGCGATGAAACCCCGCAGGATTGCGCCCGCTACGGTCATCGTTTCCTGCGCGCGTTCCGTGCCGGTGCGCCGGGGTTGGCCACTGCGGAAGATCTCGCCACCAGTTGCCGCGCCTACGGTGAAGCGGCGGGCTGGTTGTTCGACAGCTACAGCGCCGGATACGGTGGCAGCGGCCACGGCTTCGACTACGCTTTGCTGGACGACGTGCGCGCGGACCCCGTGTCACGCCCGCTGATCCTCTCAGGCGGATTGACCGCCGAAAGCGTGGGTCAGGCCGTCCAGTTGATCAGGCCTTGGGGGGTCGATGTCAGCAGTGGCGTCGAGGTCGAGCAAGGAATAAAAAGTTCTGCTAGAATCTCGTTCTTCGTTGAAGCGACGCAAGAAGCCGATACGAAATTGAAGGCAAGAAAGTAGTGCGGAAGTGAATGAACTGAAGTGAATTTATTGCGGCAGCCGGCGCGAAAGTGCATTAGAACTGCATTGAAGCCCAACGCAATAAAAACAGCGAAAAGTCCTTTAAGACGATTTGCACAGTTCAAAAAAGCACTATATAATTCTTCTTCTTTGCAGGCGGTTAGCTCAGTTGGTTAGAGCGCCACGTTGACATCGTGGAGGTCGTTGGTTCGAACCCAATACCGCCTACCAGATTCCTGCAAAGCAGTGCCAGGCACTGCTCCGAAAGCCGCATAAGTCCATGACTTTGCGGCTTTTTTGCATTCTGCGCCGCCAGCAGCTGCCTAGGGGGGGGCCAGGGATCCAAGAGCAGGAATGAGGGTAGGGCCGAACGGAATAAGAGTACGCCCCCAAAGGTACGCCCCCAAAGGTACGTCCCCGAAGGTAGGCCCCAAAGGTAGACCCTCAAAGCCCTCATTTCACCGCCTTGGCTGCGCAATCATCGAGATAATCCGACCACCACGGCATTAACTGCCGACGCTTGTCCAAATACTCGGCGTGGTTATAAGCACGGCGGATCAAGTTGCGCTCCTTGTGCGCAAGTTGGCGCTCTATAACTTCCGGCCATGCGCCGCTACGTTCATTCATGATGGTCGAAGCCAGGCCGTGGAAGCCGTGGCCAGTTTGCTCACCCTCGAACCCCAAAATCTTGAGTGCCTTGTTGATGTTCTCGGCGCTCACGGGCGTATTCGCCGGATCTCGTAGACCTGGGAACAGCAGCCGATACCGGCCTGTGTATTTGTCCAACTCGTCCAGCAGTGCCTGCACTTGCCGCAACAACGGGACAAAGTGGTCAGCCCCAATTTCTTTTGATATCAGGGCGCCTTTCATCCGGGCCACCGGTATCCGCCATCGGGCTTCGCCACGGAAAAATTCAGCGCGCATTTGGGACCATTTCTTGCTATGGACACTTGCGGCTATGTGGCCGAGTTAGATGAAGAACATGACGACACCCCTTCCCAACCCACCCGACGATCCTCGGAGCATGGATTCTCCAAAAACGACGGATCACGCCGGGCAAACCATTGATGAATCGCCACCCGTTGATGAGGACGAGGAGCCCGGAGAGTCAGACGAGCTGGATCCGGAGGAGCCAGTTGGTACCCCTGCATCCAACCAGCCGGTGCCGTAATTAGTTGTCCAATTGTCGGCTCGTACTGGGGCCGTCGCCTTACCGCGTCGATCGCAGGAGGATCATATGGCTAGCAACAAGACTGGTGACATTGAGCGTATCCATGATTTGCTCTACCAGGCACTGGAAACCGAACTGGGAGGAATTAACGTCTACACGGCGGCTCTGTCCTGTGCGACAAATGAAGATCTGGCGAAAGAGTGGGAAAGCTATCTCGGCGAAACCAAGACTCATCGGCAGGTATTACTTACCGTGTTTGAAGAACTCGGCCTTGATCCGAATAAGCGGGTGCCCAGTCGGGAAGTGGTGAAGCATCATGGTGACGCTCTTGTGGCGGCCATTTCTTTGGCGAAATCGCACGGTGACCCGGCAGCAGCTCAGGTCGTGGCCGCAGAATGTGTCGTCTTGGCCGAAACGAAAGACCACCAGAATTGGGAGCTGATTGGTCTTGTCGCTGACAAGATCAAGGGCAAAGAAGCCAAAATTCTCAAAAAAGCCCATGAAGCGGTGGAACAGGATGAGGACCACCACCTCTATCACACAATGGGCTGGACAAGAGAGCTTTGGATTGAGGCTCTAGGCTTCCCAGCAGTCCTTCCACCGCCCGAAGAAGTCAAGAAAGTCGAGACGGCTATCGGTGCGGCCCGCGCCGAACAGGCCCGGGACAAGATGCTTTAAGACAGCTGGTTCTCCGCTTCTTGCGGATCGGCCCCACTCTGGGGCCTTTTTTGTGGCCATGGCGTGTTGCATTATGGACGCCTAGCTGGTGGTGATGCGGTCGGCTATTGTTTTCCCGGAGGCTTGACTGCGGCGGCATCCTCTTGCGCAGCTCATCCCGGTCATAAACAAACGCCCCTATACGGGGCGTCTTGATGCAAATCAGTTGCGCAAGCGTTGGGCTACGCGCGGCACATATCTGACCGTGCCGCCCGGTGGCTTCCAGGACTTTTTCTCTGCCATCCATCCGGCCTCCCAAGCCTCTACCTTTTCGCGCCATTCAACGATCGACTCCCCGGTGTGTCCCGGCATCACGTCTGCCCGATAGTAGGGGCAATCCCACAACGTCAAACCTTCGCGCGCGGCATGGGCGCCCAGCCTTTGGATGTCATCGCGGTGCATTGCAGTACCCTCCAAAAGTAGATGATGGGGGAATCAGTATTCCGCAACTTTGTGGGTGTTTGCAATAGTGTTGCGGCACTACTTGGAGTAGCTTATTTTGCGGGCGGTCCCCGAGTGATCCCAATCTTGTGACATTTTTTCATCGGTACTACATGTTTGGGAAATTTCCGACATTGCTCTCGGGGGTGGCCGATAGCGGACTGCGGCTAGATGCGTAGGATGTGGCCATTCCCACTCAACTGACAGACCAAGCCATTGCATCATTGCGCTCGCATTCGTGAATGCAGCCTTGCACAAGCTTAGCCGCGTACATCTTCCCTATGTCCATCTGCTTGTCCAATCTAGCCAGAATTCTGGCTTTTGCGCTTCTTTGCATCACGTGGAAATCAGTCGACGCATTCTCCTATCCCGTCACAACGCATTTGGCAGTCGCTGGCGACGGGAGTAGCTTTAGCGTTGAAGTGACGACCTCGTTCCAGGAAGTACATACCGTTCCGGACCTGACTTTTGTACCCAAGGGATACATCATGCAGCCGGCCTCTTGGGTAGCTAATAGTCCGAGCCATGTATGGGCTGTCACGCCGGTCAACGATTGCAGTTGGTATTGCATTCGATCCAACGGGGAAGCAATAAGCGCATTCGCTAGAAGGTGGCGCAGCATGAGTTGGGTGTCTAGCGAAGTGGCGCCGCATTTTCCCGGCGACATGGTCTGTTCCGGCATCATCATTCGAGGCGACGAGGGAACCGGGTTAGTCAGCCAACTGTTTTTCGTGCCTCCGCAGACTAGTACCTCATGCACAATGTCCACGGCAAGGTGCACACTTGATCATGGGATGCTGACGCTCGCTCATGGGAGAATTTCAGACAGCCAAGCGCAGGGTCATAGTGCAAGTGCGATCCTGAAAATCACCTGCTCAACTTACATATCAGGAAAGGTGACACTACGGTCTGGCGCCGACAGTGAGCGAATCGCATTAGATAATGGTGGTAAGAGCCGCCTATATGTCGCCAATCAAGCAATGGGTTCGAAGCTGCCACTACAGCAGGGTTTGAATACGATTGAACTGACGGACAAACTTGAAATTGACAACGGTACGAAGCTTGGTCCGTTTCGGGGCAGTGCCGTCTTGGTCCTTGATATGTACTAGCACCACACCGTTCCCCAAAAAAAATCGACAGGATGACGTCCCTGCGATTGTCCTTGCCGGGCACACTGAACTCTTCAGCTGTAGCTCGGCGTCTTTCAAGGCCTGATAGTGGCTATACAGAGAGCCCTCCAGAGAGAATTTCAGTTTCGGCCAGAATCAGCGGGGTTATCCCTTCGAGAAAATGCTTGTGGTACGTCGATAGTGCATCAACGGTCTCGGGCGGGGTGTCGCGGTGGCGCCTAGTGTCCATGGCATGAATCTATCCCGCGGTTTGGCAGTCCGCAATGGACTTGGGAAACTTCTCAGACGAACTTACCGGATCCAAAAAAATCTGGAGAAATAAAGGGTAGTGGGGCGGCCAATTGTCGGTTCTTTATATTCACCAGCCCATTGCCAGTAAGTTGCGCAAGTGTGATCGTCCGAAACGCTCAAGCCGCCACTGCATCCCTTCCCATGCTTGGGAAATTTCGCACAGGGTTCTCCGGCGTGCCTGATAGGCATGCCCGGCCAGATGTGTAGCATGCGGTAGTCGTCCAACTCCTACAAACGTGGCCATTGCATCAATGCATTCGCTTCTGCGATTGCAGGTTCGTGCCTGGCTGGTTGCGCATCCCTATGTCCATACGCTTTCCTGTACCAGCTAGAATTCTGGCGGCCTGGCTCCTTTGCTTTACCACGCAATCCGCATACGCATTCGTCTATCCCATCACATCGAGAGTCACAAGCGACAAAATGGGCAGGCAGATAACCGTCTACACCCAGCGGGGGGAATTGACGACCAAGCCAGACAACACCAAGGTGCCGATGGGCTTCATCATGCAGCCAGGACAATGGCACGCCGACCGGCCAAGCGAAGTCTGGGCTGCGCTGCCGGAGTGCGGCAGCGGAGCCCAGTTTTGCGTGGTATCTAACGGCGAACTGATAGGGGATTTGGCTCGCCGGTGGACCACCATGATGTGGGTCTCGCAAGTCGTCGTACCCTATGTTCCTGGTGACAAGATTTGCTCTGGGGTCATCATTCGCGGTGAGTGGGCAGAGGGGCTGGTCTCTACTATGTTTTTTCAGCCGCCACCAGCAGAACACGCATGTGTCCTTACCAAAGCGGCATGCCAGTTTGAACATACACAGGTGACGCTGGCGCACGGGAATTTCTCGGAGAGGCAGGCAAATGGCCATAGTGCAAGCACGAAGCTGAATATCACCTGCGATTTCGTCGTCCAAGGAAAAATGACGCTTCGATCTGGCGCCGACTCGCAGCGGGTGGCACTGAACAATGGCGGTAAAAGCCGTTTGTATCTTTCCGGCATGCGGTTGGGTTCGACGCTGCGATTAGCGCGAGGTCTGAATAGTCTGGAACTGACGGATTCGCTTGAGTTCAATGGGACCACGAAGCTTGGCCCATTCAAGGGCAGCGCTGTTTTGGTCTTGGACCTGGACTAGGCAGACGAATAGGGAGTGCCGGGTGTCATGAGCGCGCACGTTCGCATGATGAACGGCCTACATTGCGGCCACTATGATTCCTGCGCGTGGTTGAGGGGGCATCTGCTATCTTTGGGCTGTCTCCAACACGTCCAGAAGCATGCAAAAACTCTCAATAGCTATCCTGCCGCTTTGCTTCCTGGCGCTGGCGGGTTGCGTGGCCAAGCCGCCGCCCGCCGTCCAAACGCAGGCGCGCGTGGATGAATTGCCCATGTACGGCGGGATGGACCGGTCATCCGCCGCTGAACTCCAAGCCAGCGACAAGAAGCTGATTGCGGATGCGACGCAAGCATTCGGCTCCGCCGAAAAAGCCTCGAAGGCCTGGGTTGGTCAGGGCTACCGCTTCTATCAAGCCGACCAGCTTGGCATGGCGATGCGGCGATTTAATCAGGCGTGGCTGCTGAATCCCGATAATCCCGAGGTATATACAGGCTTTGCTGCGGTATTGCATGACCAGGGAAAATTCTGCGAAGCCATGAGCATGATGGATCAGGCTGTCAGCCATGACCCTCCCACGACTCAGGGAATTTATGCGGATGCCGGGCGCATTGCTGCTCGTTGCGCGGCCGAAGACAAGACCTTGCCTCCCGAAGCCAGGGTTGCGGCCACAGCGCGGTCGGACGAGTGGTACCGGAAAGGGGAGGCCGTGGAGCCGGACAAGGGCTATCTGTATTCGTCCTGGGCAACGGCCTACTACTGGCGCGGCCAGTACGACGAAGCGTGGGCGATGGTCGTCAAGGCGCACGCGGCGGGCGGTACGCCGGGGCCAAGATTCCTGAACATGCTGCGCGCCAAGATGCCCGAGCCTCGGACTTAAGCCTTGCGCTGCATCAGCCGATCCGGCTCAAGCCCGGCATTTGCGATATTCTGCTGACCATCATGATCAAAGCGCTATGGTTGGCGTTGGGCTGCGTGATGCTGGCATTGGGCGTCATCGGCGCATTTCTGCCGGTCATGCCGACGACGATTTTCTTGATTCTTGCCGTGGGCTGCTTCTCGCGGTCTTCTCCACGGCTGGAAAAATGGCTATTGAATAGTCCCACCTATGGACCTGCGCTGCGCACCTGGCGGGAACAGGGCGCCGTGTCGCGCAAAGGCAAAACCTATGCCTGCCTGGGCATGGCGGTGGGTTATGGCCTGTTTTGGTGGAGCGCGCATCCGTCGTGGCCGCTGGCCACGGGCGTAGGCCTGTTTTTCCTGGCCAGCGCGGCGTACGTACTCAGCCGGCCCGCACCGAAAGCGGTTGATGCCGAAGGCGCTGGTGACGCGCATCCCCACGAATGACGCCACGGGTCGGCCGGCAGTCGGCAGGACGAGATCGAACGTTTATTCAGCCCGGGTTTAGCCATTGTTTAGCCAACATTCAGGCGGTTGATACGCCCCTGAAAGACTCGGGCCGGGCGTAACGCGCAGAAACGGTTGCGTCGGAAATCCACGGTCGGAATGGACGCCTTCTCTGATGTAATGGGCCGCAGCAGGGCTATTCAAGCCGCCGCGCGTCGTTGCCGTCGCGCCATCAGCCAGCAAGGATCATTCATGGCGAACAAGCGTCGAGAACTTCTATTTGCCGCCATGTCCGGTGCGGCGTTTGGGTGGACCAGCCCATCGGCCGCGGCGGCCAGCGCCTCGTCGCCCGTCCAGGAAACCCTGGATCTTTGGCCCGGCAATCGGCCGCCCCAAGGGCGCGGGCCCGATGGCCCCGAGAAGGTCAGTGCCAAGGGATCGGTGACGCAGGTATCTCGGCCCCGCTTGGTCGTCTATCGGCCAGCACAACCCAATGGCACGGCGGTGATGGTGATTGCCGGAGGCGGTTATGCGCATATCGAGCGGGGGACGGAAAGCACGCCCGCCTGCCTGTGGCTTCAGGCGCAAGGGGTGACGGCGTTTGAATTGATCTACCGGCTGCCGGGCGAACATTGGCCGGCAGAAGCTCCGTTGCAGGATGGGCAGCGCGCCATGCGGGTGATCCGTTCGGTGGCGGGGCGGTTCGGGCTGGATACCGGGCATGTCGGCGTCATCGGGTTTTCGGCGGGCGGGCATCTGGCGGGCTTCACGGCAGCGACGGCTACCGTGCCGCGCTATGCGCCGGTGGATGCCGCGGACAGCCTATCGTCGCGTCCTGATTTTGCCGGGCTGATTTATCCGGTGCTGACGTTCATGCCGCCGTTTGACCACACGCACGCGCGGCGGGAAATCGTGGGCGAACATCCGACAGCGGCGCAGAGCGCCGCGTTCTCAGTGGACCATCTGGTGACGGCACAGATGCCACCCGTATTTCTGGCGCAGGCGCAGGACGATCCGATTTCGCCCGTGGACAACAGCCTGCTGATGTTCAACGCGCTGCGTGCGGTGGGCGTGCCGACCGAGATGCATATCTTTCCCCAAGGCAAGCATGGCTGGGGTTTGGGCAAGCCCGACACGTTGGTGCATGCCTGGCCGGGGTTGTTTACCCAGTGGGCCGCATTCAACGGATTCTTCGCTGCGGCCAACTGAACGCGGTATACGGCCGGGCGCAGCCGTATACCGACCAGGCCGGTTCATGCGCCGGCTAATGCGAATGCCGGGGATCACCCCGAGTTTCGATGACCTTCAAATACAGCGTTGCGGGTTCCAGGCAGCCGCCCGTGGATAGCTGACCGACCAATTGCCGGTATAGCTCCTGCCAGGGGGTTTGCGAGGCGGGTGGCTGGTAGGCGGGTTCCTGTTTGCGCCTTTCCATTTCTGCATCATCCACCAACGCAATCACGCTGCGTTGATTCAAGTCGACGCGGATCTTGTCGCCGGTGCGCAGCAGTGCCAGGCCGCCGCCAGCGGCAGCTTCCGGTGACATGTTCAGGATGGAGGGACTGGCCGAGGTGCCGCTTTGGCGTCCATCACCCAGGCAGGGCAGGGAGTCCACGCCGCGTTTGATCAGGTGTGATGGCGGGGCCATGTTGACGACTTCGGCGCTGCCCGGGTAGCCCAGCGTGCCGGCGCCACGGATGACCAGGATGCAATGCTCATCGATGTTCAACGTGGGGTCTTCAATGCGCGCGTGGTAGTCCTCGGGGCCATCAAACACGATGGCACGGGCTTCGAAGGCGTTCTCCGAACCGGGTTCCGACAAGTAGGCGCGGCGGAACGATTCGCCCACCACCGACATCTTGATGATGGCGCTGTCGAAGAAATTCCCCGATAGCACGATGAAGCCCGCGCGGTGTTTCAGCGGAGCGGCGCAACTGCGGATGACGTCGGCATCGTGGGTCTTGGCGCTTGAGGCGATGTCGCCAATGGTCTTGCCCGACACGGTGGGACAATTGGCGTGCAGGCGTCCGGCCGCCAATAGTTCATGCATGACCGCCGGCACGCCACCCGCGCGGTGAAAGCCTTCGCCCAGATGTTCTCCGGCCGGCACGCAGTTGACCAGCAACGGCACGTCTTCGCCGAGCCGTTGCCAGTCATCCAGGCTCAGGTCGATGCCGGCATGGCGCGCCATCGCGATCAAATGGGGCGGGCAGTTGGTGGAGGCGCCCAGCGCGGACGCCACGACGATGGCATTTTCAAATGCCTCCCGTGTCAGGATGTGGGAAGGGCGCAGGTCTTCACGGACCATGTCGCAGATGCGCATGCCGGTGGCGTAGGCCATTTGAGCGCGTTCGCGGTACGGGGCAGGAATGCTGGCGCAGGTGGGCAGCGACATGCCCAGCGCCTCAGCCAGCGAATTCATCGACAAGGCGGTGCCCATCGTGTTGCAGTGGCCAACAGAGGGCGAGGACGCGGTGGCCAGCGTCATGAAACCCTCGTAGTCCAGCTTGCCAGCCGCCATCAGATTGCGTGCATGCCAGATGACGGTGCCGGATCCGACGCGCTGGCCGTCGTGCCAGCCGTCCAGCATCGGGCCGCCCGACAGCACGATGGCGGGCAGGTCGACCGTGGCGGCGGCCATCAGACAAGCGGGCGTGGTCTTGTCGCAGCCGGTGGTCAGCACCACGCCGTCCAAGGGATAGCCGTGCAGGATCTCAACCAGGCCCAGATAGGCCAGGTTGCGATCCAGGGCGGCGGTGGGCCGCCGGCCTTGTTCAGCCAGCGGGTGCACCGGAAACTCCATCGGGATGCCGCCCGCGTCGCGGATGCCCGCTTTGATGCGTTCCGCCAGCGCCAGGTGGTGGCGGTTGCAGGGCGCAAGATCGCTGCCTGTCTGGGCGATGCCGATGATCGGCCGTCCGGATTGCAGTTCTTGGCGCGTCAGGCCGTAATTAAGATAGCGCTCGACGTAGATGGCCGTCATATCGGCGTGCGACGGATCGTCGAACCATTTCTGGCTGCGCAACTTGCGGGGTGTCTGAGACATGGGGGCTCGCTTGCTTCGATGGGACCGCGCTAGTTGCGCGCTTTCTGGATCTCGTCGTTCAACTGCTTGATGAGCTCGGGTCCGAGTTCCTGCGTGTACTTGTCCACGACGGGCTGCACCTTTTCCCGCATGCGCGCCACTTCCTCGGGGCTGACGGTATTGATCTTCATGCCGGCCTGTTCAAGCGTGGTCATGGCCTTGGCGGAATCGGCGCGGCTGTCCTTGCGTTCAAAATCGCGCGATGCCGCGGCGGCCTGACGGATCAGCTTTTGCTCGTCGGGAGACAGGGTGTCCCACCATTTCTTCGAGGCCAGCACTACCCACGGGGTGTAGACGTGGCGGGTGATCGTCAGGAAAGGCTGCACTTCGTAGAACTTGCTGCTCTGGATGGTGGTGATGGGGTTTTCCTGGCCATCCACCGTGCGGGTTTCCAGCGCCGTGAAGAGTTCCGAGAACGGCATGGGAACGGCGTTTGCGCCCAGCGTGTTGAAGACGCCCAGCGCGATCTGGTTCTGCATGACGCGCAGCTTGATGCCTTGCAGGTCCTCGGCGCGGTTGATGGGACGCTTGGAATTCGTCATGTTGCGGAAACCGTTTTCCCAATAGACCAGGCCGATCAGGCCACGGGCTTCCAGTTTTTTCAGCAGGTCTTGGCCTAGTTGTCCGTCCAACACCGCATCGGCTTCCTTTTCGCTGTTGAACAGGAAGGGCAGGTCGAACACACCGAATTCCTTGACCATGCCGGCCAGCGGCGCGGTGGAACCCACCATCATTTCCTGCGCACCGCCAGCCAGCGCGCCTTGCATCTGTTCGTCCGACCCCAGATTGGCCGAGCCGAACGTCTTCATCTTGAGTTTGCCGCCGCTGATTTTTTCGAGCTCTTGTGCCAGGAAGCGCGCGGCGCGGCCCTGGACGCTTTCGTCGTTCAGGCCATAGCCGAAGCGGATCAGGCGGGGTTTGACATCTGCGGCCGCGGCGACGCCGGCAACGGTGCAAGACAGTACGGTCGCCAGCACCAGCAAACGAGTTTTGAGTCGGGTGATCATGGTGTTCCTCCTTGGGGTTTCTCTATGCCGCTAGTGCATCCAGCGTGCGGGTACGGTGATCAGTTCAGGGAAGATCACCAGCAGGACCAGCAAGACCGTGTAGGCCACCACGTAGCGCCACACGCCCTTGCAGATGGTTTCCATATTGATGCGGGCCACGCCGCAGACCACGTTCAGCACCGTGCCGACGGGCGGGGTCAACAGCCCCACGCTGCCCACCATGACGAACATGACGCCGAAGTAGACGGGATCGATGCCGGCTTTGATGACGACGGGCATTAGCACCGGGCCCAGGATCAGGATGGTGGGCGTCAAGTCCATGACCGTGCCCACGAGCGTCAGCAGGATCAGCAGCGCGAACATCAACAGCTTGGGCTGGTCCATCACGGGTTCCAGCAGGGCGATCAGGTCCTGCGGCATGTCCGCCAGCGTGATCATGTAGGACGAGACCATCGCAGCCGCCACCAGGAACATGACGACGGCCGTCGTGCGCGCGGCGTTGGCGAACAACTGCGCCAGGTCGCGCAGGCCGATCTCGCGATAGACGAACAGGCTGACCAGCAGCGCGTAGACGGCGGCCACCACCGCGGCCTCGGTGGGCGTGAAGATGCCGCCGCGCAGGCCCCCGATGATGATGACGGGCAGCATCAGGGCCCAGAGCGATTCACGAAGCGCCTTCAGGCGGTCGCGCCACGGCACGCGCGGCGACGGTTTGATGCTGCCGTGCTTGCGCGCCACCCATGCCCAGACGGCAATCAGCGTCAGGCCCATCATCAGCCCGGGGGCGATGCCTGCGAAGAACAGCTTGGTGATCGACACGTTGGTCGCCACGCCGAAAATGATGAAAGAGATCGAAGGGGGAATGATGGGGGCGATGATGCCGCCGGCGGCGATCAGCCCGGAAGCCTGGCCCGCTTCATATCCCTTTTCGCGCAGCATCGGGATCAGCAACGATCCCAGGGCGGCGGCATCAGCCACGGCGGAACCCGACAGTGAGGCGAGCAGCACGCTGGCGAAGATGGCCACATAGCCCAGGCCGCCCTGGATATGGCCGACGAAGGAGTTGGCCAGATTGACGATGCGGCGCGATATGCCGCCAGCGTTCATCAGTTCGCCCGCCAGCATGAACAGCGGCACGGCCATCAGCGTGAAGCTGTTGGCGCCTGACAGCATGTTTTGCGCCAGGATCTGGGTATCGAAGAAGTCCAACTGGAACATCATCGCCAGCGCGCTGAGCAGCAGCGCGAATGCGATGGGCATGCCCAGGGCGATCAGCCCCAGCAGCACGAGCAGGAAAATGGTCAGGATCATTCAGGGCATCCGGGGGAGGGGGTGGGGTCAGGCCAGGAAGTCTTGGGGTTCAGACCAGCGGGTCTTCAGGGCTGGACTCCATCGGCAGGGGGCCTCCCGCCAGCACACGGACCAGATCGACCACCGTCAGGATGCCCATGGCCACCGCCGCGTACAGCGCCGCCGTGTTGAACACCGCCAGACGCATGCCCGTCACGGGCAGCACGGTGTCCATGCCGATGACGGTTTGCACCCAACTGCCTTCTGCCATCAGCCACAACACCCACAGCACCAGTAGCTGGCAGAACACATGGGACACGCGGCGAGCCGCCGGCCCAAAGCGCTCCACCAGCATGGTGACGCCGATGTGCTGGTGCTCGCGCAACGCAATGACGGCACCCAGGAAGATCATCCAGACGAATGCCAGGCGGGACACTTCGTCAGACACGTTGATGCCGGAATTGAACAGATAGCGCAGCGTCACGTTGCCGAACAGCAGCACGACCATCACGATCAGACAGGCCACCATCAGCCAGGTCTGCAATGCGAAACACCAGTCGGCGGCGCGGGCCAAAGGCGTGCCGCCTGGCCGGCCCGAGGGGCGAGCTTGCATCGTTGTCTCCTATCCGTTTCCCGGAATTTTCTGGATTATGCTTTGGCGAATGTTAGCGCTAACATTTTGGGTTTGGCAACCCCCCGTTTTTTGCGTCAGACTACGCGCTTCCGACTCCATCGCGAGGGCCAATGTCCGTCCGTAAACCCCGAAGCACCCGTGCCGGCCGCGTCACCATGCAGGATGTCGCACGCCGCGTGGGCGTCAGTGCCATTACGGTGTCGCGCGCGTTGCGCACGCCGGACAAGGTGGCCGAAGCCTTGCGCCTGCGCATTGCCCGGGTGTGCCAGGAACTGGGATACGTCCCCAATCACGCGGCCAGCGCGCTGGCGTCGGCCCGATCGCAAACCATCGTGGCGTTGATCCCGTCGTTAAGCAACGTGGTGTTCGTAGACATCATCACCGGGATCAAGGACGTGCTGGACCGCCAGGGCTATCACATGCTGATTGGCGTCACGGGGTATTCGCCGGATGAAGAAGAGGCGCTGCTGCGCAAGTACCTGCAACATTCGCCCGACGGATTGATCTTGACCGGCATCGACCACCATCCAGGCGTGTGGGATTTGCTGCGTGCGCAGCAGATCCCGACGGTTCACACGATAGAAACCCTGCCCGGCGGCGACGATATGAGCGTCGGATTTTCGCAGTTCGATTCCGGCTATGCGGCGGGCAATCATCTGGTGGAACAAGGCCGTCGCCGCATCGGCATCGTTGGCGCGCAGTTGGATCCGCGTTCCCTGCGGCGCTGCGAAGGCGCCCGGCAGGCGCTGCGGGATGCGGGTTGCTATGACCCCGCGCTTGAAATCATGACGCCTGAAAAGTCGTCGATCAGTCTTGGGGCGTCTTTGCTGGAAGACCTGCGCACCCGTCATCCCGATTGCGACGCGGTCTTCTTCTGCAACGACGATTTGGCCCAAGGCGCGGTGTTTCAGTGCGGGCGCCTGGGCGTGCGCGTGCCAGAGCAGATGGCCATCATCGGTTTCCACGATCTGGCCGGTACCGCCTGGACGACGCCGCCCCTGTCGACGATTGCCACGCCGCGCTACGAGATTGGCGCGACAGCGGCCACGTTGCTGATGCGGCATCTGGCGGGCGACATGGTCGCCGAGCGGCACGTGGACCTGGGTTTCACTCTGGTTCGGCGCGAAACCAGCTGACCCGCGCGGTCACGTCACGTCACGCGGCGCGGCGCATGGCCAGGAATACACCCGCAGCCATGATGAGGACCATGCCCGCCAGCGCCAGGCCATCAGGCGGGCGCTGAAACCAAAAGGTGCTGAATAGCACCGCCAGCAGCAGCTGAAAGTAGTTCAGCGGAGCCAGCGTGGCGGCCGATACCCGTTGGAACGCGGCAATCAACAGAATCTGTGCCAGGCCGCTGCACGCGCCCAGGGCAATGATCAAGGCGGTGTCGGTCAGGTTGGGCCACGGATCGGGCAAGAAAAACGGGGCGGGCAGCGCGGTGACGATCAGGCAAATGATCGCGGTGTAGGCATATTGCACCGGCCCTGGCACTTTGCCGGACAGCTTGCGTGTCAGCACCTGGAAGATGGCGTAGCTGACGGCGGATACCGCCATCAGCACGGTGCCCAGCAACGGCAGGTCCGAACCCGGGCGCACGATCAGCAGCATGCCTGCAAATCCGGTCGCAACCGCCGCCCACTGTACTGGCCGCACGCTTTCACCCAACAGCCAGGGAGACAAGGCCACCATGATCAGCGGCGACGTGAAATAGATGGCCGTGGCTTCGGACAGGGGCATCCAGATCAACGCGGTCATGAAGCACGAGGCCACCGTGGCCAACATGATGCCGCGCAGCACCAGCAAGGGCTTTTCGGGCGCGTCGCGTAATCGCATGCCCCGGCCGTGCCGAAAGAGCATTGCGATCGCCAGGATGATCACGGCCAGGTACCGCATCACATTCAGGAAGGGCGCGGGGTAGCGCTCCAGCATGTGCTTGGATCCGGCGTCAAAGGTGGCGAACGCCACCAGCGCCGCGAAGAACAGCAGGATGCCGGCGTTGCGGGTGGCGGTGGACGAGGGCAGGACGGCTGAGGGAACGGAGGACATGGTGGAAGCCGTGCCTCAGGCGCCGGCCTGTCCCATGCCTTGCAGAAATGCGTCCAGCGCGGGGCCGATCGCCTGCACCATGTAGCCGCCTTCCTGCACCACGACGGTGGGCACGCCCAGACTGGCGACGCGCGCGCCGATGTCGCGGTAGGCGTCGATGTCCAGCTTCAGCACGCTGATGGGGTCGTCTTTGTATGTGTCGAAGCCCAAGGCCAGCACCAGCGCTTCGGGCCTGTAGCCGGACAGGGCGGTTAGCGCCGTGTCCAGCGCGGCCAGGAAAGGATCGTTGCCGGAGCCGTGCGGCAATGGCAGGTTCAGGTTGTAGCCTTCACCCGGGCCTTGTCCTCGCTCATCCGCATAGCCCGTGTAGAAGGGGTAATAGGCGCTGGGGTCGGCATGCAGCGATACCGTCATGACGTCGGCGCGCTGGTAGAAAATGTTCTGGGTGCCGTCGCCGTGGTGCGCGTCCACATCCAGTACCGCGACTTTGGACCAGGTCTGCAAGAGCCGGCTGGCTGCGGCGGCGCTGCTGTTCAGATAGCAGAAGCCGCCGGCTCGGTCGCGGTGTGCATGATGGCCCGACGGCCGACACAGGGCATAAGCCATGCCGCCGGTGTTGGCCACGTGATCGGCAGCCGCCACCGCGCTATGGGTGGAGCGTAGCGCCGACCGCCAGGTCTGGGGGCCAATGGGGCAGGACAAGTCGCTCAGGTAATAGCCCGTCTGCGCCACGATGGACGGCGACGGGCATGGCCCGCGGCCCGCCTGTTCGATGCGGCCGTTGTAGTAGGGAGACAGGTTGGGCAGCACTTCTGGGCCCGGGTCCACGCCGGGCGCCTTGAGCGATTGCCAGCGGCTGTAGGCGGTTTCCAGATAGTTCAGGTAGTCGGCGCTGTGTATGTTTTCCAGCGGCTTGCGGCCGTAGTCGGCCGGCGCTTCGACTTTGATGCCCCTGGCCGCCAGCGCGCCTTGCAGGCTCTCTGCCCGTGATGGCAGATCGGTGGGCGCGCTTAGGCGGCCCAACCGCATGAACTGCTGCGGGGTGTGCAGCAATTGTTCTTCCGAGAAAAACGCCTTCATGATGATCCTCGCTGACGCTTCAAGCCTGCTTGAGTTCGATCTCGACAAAAACGAATTCGGTGTCGCTGGGGTTGATGACGTTGTGCTCGACGCCAACGGGACGATAGTAGGCGATACCCGTGGTCAGCTGGCTTTCGATCTGGCCGTTGGGCGTGTCCAGCAGCAACGGGCCGGTGGTTTGCGGCACCACCACGTAGTTCATGCCGTGGCGGTGCCAACCCGTTTCCCCTCCCGGCGGAAAGCGCCATTCAGTGACGGTGACGAGTTCATTGTCGATCTGCACGGTGGGGACGGCTGCGGGGCGTTGCACGGTGGTCTCTCCTGATGTTGTCATGACGTTCTGTTGGGGTCAGGCCATTGTGGCCTGGGTTGGATCCCAGTGCTGGCCGGGCACGGCGGCGATGAGTTGCCGCGTGTAGGCGTGTTGCGGGTTGTCGAAGATCTGCGTGGGGGAGCCGTACTCGACGACTTTGCCACGATGCATGACCAGCACGGAATTGCAGATCTGCGCGGCCACGCGCAGATCATGGGTGATGAACACCAGCGCGATCTTCAGGCGCTGCTGCAAATCATGCAGCAATTGCAGTACCTGGGCTTGCACGGACACGTCCAGCGCCGACACCGATTCGTCCGCGACCAATACCTTGGGTTCAAGCGCCAGCGCCCGTGCAATGCCGATGCGTTGTCGCTGGCCGCCCGAGAACTGGTTGGGATAGCGGTCGAAGGCGGACGGGTCCAGCCCCACCAGGGCCAGCAATTCGCGCACCCGGGCCTCAGCCTGGGCACGCGGCATGCCGTTGGCGACAGGGCCGTCGCTGACGATGCGTCCGACGGTGTGGCGCGGGTTGAGCGAGGCGAACGGATCTTGGAAGATCATCTGGATGTCGTGGCGCATCGGCCGGAAACGCGACTCCGACATGGCGGCGATATCCTGCCCGTTGAAGATCAACTGGCCGCCATTGATGCCCACCAGTTTCAGCAGGCATTTGCCGATGGTGGACTTGCCCGATCCGGATTCGCCCACGATGCCCAGCGTTTCGCCGCGCCGCACGGTGAAGCTGACGCCGTCCACCGCATGCACTTCGCGCTTGCCGCCCAGCCAGCCGTGGCCGATCACGTACGTCTTCTTCAGGTCTTTGACTTCAAGCACGGGCGTGTCGCTTTCGGAGGCGATGCGTTCTTCGCCACGTCGGTGCGGCACGGCGGCGATCAGGCGTTGGGTATACGGGTGGCGTGGGCGGTTCAGCACCTCATCGGCGGGGCCCTGTTCCACCAGCACTCCCTTTTCCATGACGGCGACGCGGTGGGCAATTTCGGCCACCACGCCGAAGTCGTGCGTGACGAACATCACGCCCATGCCTTTTTCCTTCTGGATGCGGGCGATCAGCGCCAGGATCTGTGCCTGGGTGGTGACGTCCAGCGCGGTGGTCGGCTCGTCGGCGATCAGCAACGCTGGCTCAAGCGCCAGCGCCATCGCGATCATCACGCGCTGGCGCTGCCCGCCGGACAGCCGGAACGGGTAGACGTGGTACAGGGTGGCGGGGTCCGGCAGGCCCACGAAGGCCAGCAGTTCCAGTGTGCGCTTCAGGCGTTCGGCGCCCGGGTAGGCGTTATGCACGCGCATCACTTCGCTGATTTGTTCGCCCACCGTCATCAGCGGGTTGAGCGCCGACAAGGGCTCTTGGAAGATCATCGCCATGTCCTTGCCGCGCATGGCTTGCAAGGTGGCTTCGTCTTGTTGCAGAAGGTCCTTGCCGCGGAACAGAATGCGGCCTTGCTGCGGCGTCAGGTAGTCGGGCAGCAACCCCATGATGGCATTGGCGCTCATGGACTTGCCCGAACCGGACTCGCCGACGATGCACAGGATTTCTCCCGCGTTGATGGTGTAGGACACGTCCTGCACGGCAAAGGGGCGGTCGCCGCCGCGGGGCAGGGCGATGCTCAGGTTCTGGATGGAAAGCAGAGGCGTGGCTTCGGTCATGTCGGCCTCCTATTCGCCGCGCTTGCGCAGTTGCGGGTTCAGGGCGTCGTTCAACCCTTCGCCGATCAGGTTGATGGCCAGCACGGTCAGCAGGATCGCCACGCCTGGCCAGACGCTCATCCACCAGGCTTCGCGGATCATCGTGCGCGCGGCGCCGATCATGAATCCCCAGCTCATCAGGTTGCGGTCGCCCAGCCCCAGGAAGGACAGGGACGATTCCGTCAGGATGGCCGTCGCCACCATGAACGAGGCCGACACGATGATGGGCGACATGGCGTTGGGCAGGATCTGGGTGCTGACGATGCGGGCAGGCGTCTGGCCGATGACGATGGCAGCCTGCACGAATTCGCGTTGCTTGAGCGTCATGAATTCCGATCGCACCAGGCGGGCGGCCGGTGGCCAGGACACCACGGCGATGGCCGTCATGATGGAATAGACCGACGGGCTCAGGATGGCCACCAGCACGACCGCCATCGCCAATTGCGGGATGGTCTGGAAGAACTCGGTGAAGCGCATCAGTGCGTCGTCCACACGGCCGCCGCAGTAACCGGCCACCGACCCGATCAGGATCCCGAACAGCAACGCCACGGCGGTTGACAGTAGACCCACCATCAAGGACACCCGGGCGCCCCAGACCAGGCCCGCCGTGATGTCTCGGCCCAGCATGTCGGTGCCAAAGGGGTAGTCGGCGTTGGTAAAGGGCGGAATCAGCGGGTCAGCCACCATCATCCAGGGGGAATCCTGATACAGCAGGGGCGCGGCCAGCGCCACGACGACCACGATCAGCATGATGATCAGGCCAGCCACCGCGCCGTAATTGCGCATGTACCGTTGGGCAAATGACTTCATGCGGCGGCTCCTTGCTGCGCACCGGCGCCGATGCGGGGATCTATCAGGCGGTACAGCACATCGGTCAGCAGGTTGAACACCACCACCATGATGGACGTGACCAGGAATATGCCCAGCAGCAGTTGGTAATCGCGTTGCAGCAGGGCGTCGAACATCAGGCGGCCGATGCCGGGCCATGCGAAGACGGTTTCGGTCAGCACGGCGCCGCCCGCCATCTGGCCCAGCTGGATGCCAGCGAAGGTGATGACGGGCAATAGCGCGTTGCGCAGTACGTGGGCGCGGATCACGCGGCTGGGGCTGACGCCCTTGGCGCGCGCGGTCTTCACGAAGTCCATGCCGATCACTTCCAGCATGGACGCGCGCGTCAGCCGCACATACACCGCCATGAAGAAGCAGCCCAGAGTGACGGTGGGTAGCACCAGGTGTTGCGCGATGTCCGCCGCGCGGGCCAGGCCGGTCAGTCCGGAGCCCACGGTTTCCATGCCGAAGGCGGGCAACCACCCCAGCACGACCGAAAACAGCAATATGCCCATCAACGACAGCCAGAACAGCGGCGTGGCATACAGCAGCAGGGCGCCCGTCATGACCGAGCTATCGATCCAGCGGCGCTTGTTGCGGTAACGAGCCTTGGCCGCGACGACGCCCAGGAACACGCCCAGCACGATGGAAAAAACGAAGGCGCAGGACATCAGCAGGAAGGTCGCCGGCAGGCGTTCCACGATCAGGTCCAGCACTGGCACATGGTTGCGGTAGGAAAAGCCCAGGTCCAGCTGGACGACGCCCTTCAGGTACAGCATCAGCTGTGTCAGGATCGGCTTGTCCAGGCCGAAGGCCACGCGCAATTGGTCAACATAGGCGGCATCGCCCGCGCCGGCCTGACCCGCGAGCACGGCGGCCGGGTCGCCGGGCGCCAGGCGGATCAGGAAGAAATTGATGATCACCACACCCAGCACGACCACCAGGGCCTTGCCAATGCGGGAAACAAGGAAAGACAGGAATTTCATGCTGTGGGTCCTCTCAGGACGGGCGTGGACTGCGTGAGCAAGGTCCGTTCGCACGGCCGGGATCCGCCGCCGCGGGGGGCTCCGCGGCGGCGTTTTGTTGCATTTACTTTTCGATGTAGACGTCGTCGAACGATTCGTTCAAGCCAATGGCGGTCTTGACCAGGTTCTTCACGTTCGTGCGATACAGCGTGGGGAATTCCATGTCCACCAGGAAACCGTTGGCGACCTCATTGACCAACGTCGTCTGAAGCTTGGTGTAGAGCTCCTGGCGCTTGGCGGGATCGACTTCGGAAGCGGCGGTCTCCCACTGCTTGTCGGTCTCTGGGTTGCTATAGCCCTGCACGTTGGCGAAGGGCGAACCCTTGACGATGTTCGACGTGATGTACAGGCGCTGCACGCCCAGAGCGGGGTCGCCGTACTGGTAGGTGAAGGTCGTCGTCATGTCGAAATCCCAATTGCCCGTGCGGCTGGCCCAGCCGCCCGCGTCGGTCGACTCCAGATTGACCTTGAATCCCAGTTGCTCCAAGGCCTGCTTGGTGTATTCGCCCAGGCGATCCCAGGTCGAACCGTAGGGGAAGCTCAACTGGCGGATCGTATAGTCCTCGGGTTTGATCCCCGACTCCTTGATCAGCGCGCGGGCCTTCTTCATGTCGAACGGCATGGCCGGCATGTTCTTGTCATAGAACATCTCGGTCGTCACGAAGGGGCTGGTCGACACCTTGCCCAGGCCGAAGAAAATATTGTTGACGACCATGTTGCGGTTCATCGCCGCCATGACCGCCTGGCGCACCTTCAGGTTGTCGAAGGGCGGCTTGCGCATATTGAAGATCAGATAGGCCTGCGGCGAGAACATTTCCCAGCCCGCAGTGGTGTATTCCACCTTCGGCAAGGCGCGCAGGCGCTTGATGTCAACGTTGTCCACGTCGCCACCGCGCAACACATCCACGCTGCCACGTTCAAACGCCACCGCGCGCGAGGCCGCATCGGGGATCACGTTGAACACCAGTTCGTCCAGGTACGGCATGCCCGGCTTCCAGTAGTCGGGGTTGCGCGTCAGCTTGATGTATTCGCCGCGCTTCCATTCCTTGAACATGAACGGCCCCGTGCCCACCGGCTTCTGGTTGGCCGGATTGGTCATGTAGTCGGTGCCGGCGTAGAGGTGCTTGGGCATCATCGGCGCAAAGCCGGGTTCAAACATCAGCATGAATGCCGGGAAGGGCGTCTTCAGTTTGATGACGACAGTCTTGGCGTCGGGCGCCTGCACCGAGTCGACGAATTTATTCAGGATGACGCGGGCGCGAGCATGCGTCTTGGGCAGCATGTCCGCCAGCGAGAACACCACGTCTTCCGAGGTGAACGGTTTGCCGTCGTGCCACTTGACGTTGTCTTGAAGATGGAAGGTGTAGGTCAGGCCATCGGCGGCGGCTTCCCAGGATTTGGCCAGGCCCGGTTGCGGCTTCAGGTCGGTGGAGTAGGTCAACAGGCTTTCGTAAATCTTGCCGGCGACGAATTGCGTGGGGCCCTGTTGGTTGATGGCCGTGACGATGACGGGCGGCTCAGGCTGAACGATCATGTTCAATGTGCCGCCCTTGGTCTGAGCCAGGGCTTCTGTGGCGGGCAGCGCGGCCGCCAGGACCAATGCGCTGAGCTTCAAGGAGAACCATTTATTCGATTTCACTGCGAGCCTCCGGGCTGGAAAGGGACTGACAGGTGACCGCCGTTGCGCGGCGGATGCCGGGCAATAACAAGCAAACCTCGTGCCACCTGCATTTCTCAGGGGTACTACGGGTGAAGCCGCTACAACCATGCTTCATACAGGTGCTGGGTAAGGCGGCCGCGCACCATTGCGGCGAAATCGGTGGTGCTAGCGCGTGCTGTTGGCCCGCGCCACCATGGCGTCCAGCAGGACATTGCAGCCGGCTTCCAGATGCTCGGGCTGCGCGTCTTCAATCTCGTTGTGGCTGATGCCGTCCTTGCAGGGGACGAAGATCATCGCCGTGGGAGCGACTGCGGCCATGTAGACCGCGTCATGCCCCGCGCCGGTCACGATGTTCATGGCTGGCAACTGGCGGCTGGCGGCGCCCTGGCGAACCTTGTCCACCAGGTCGGCATCAAAGGGCGTGGGGCGGAAGTACTGCACGTCCTTCAGATCCACCTGCACGCCGTGCGCAACGGCGATGTCGTCGCAGGCGCGGCGCCACGCCTGATCCATGCGCGTGAGCGTGACTTCGTCTTCGTGGCGCAGATCGGCCGTGAACCGGACCTGGCCAGGAATGACGTTGCGCGAACCCGGATGGGCGTGGATTTCACCCACGGTGCCGCGCCCGTGCGGCTGGTGTGAATTCGCGATGTTGATCACCGCCTGCAACAGGAAACTGGCGGCGAACAGGGCGTCGCGGCGGATTGCCATCGGTGTGGGGCCCGCGTGCATTTCCATGCCTGTCACGGTGATGTCGTACCAGCGCAGGCCCAGCGATCCCGTCACGACCCCGATGACTTTTTCTTCATGTTCCAGGATCGGCCCTTGTTCGATATGCGCTTCAAAGTAGGCGTCGACGGGCCGCCCGCCAACGGGGTCCGCGCCCGCGTAGCCGATGGCCTGTAGTTCGTCGCGTACCGTGATGCCCTGCGCGTCGCGGGCGGACAGGGCGGTGTCCAGCGGAAACTTCCCCGCGAATACGCCGGACCCCATCATGACGGGCACGAAGCGCGATCCTTCCTCGTTGGTCCAGATGGCCACTTCCAGCGGCGCCTCGGTCTCGATGCCGGCATCGTTCAGCGTGCGCATGACTTCAAGTCCAGCCAGCACGCCGTAACAGCCATCGAACTTGCCGCCGGTGGGCTGGGTGTCAATGTGGCTGCCCGTCATGACGGGAGGCAGCTCGTTGTTGCGGCCGTTGCGCCGCGCGAAGATATTGCCCACCTGATCCACACGTACCGTCATGCCGGCCTCGCGCATCCAGCCGGTGACCAGATCGCGGCCCTGGCCGTCCAGCGCAGTCAGCGCCAGACGACAGTTGCCGCCCTTGGGCGTGGCGCCGATCCGCGCCAGATCCATCAGTGATTGCCACAGCCGCTTGCCGTTGATGGACAGGGAAGACGATGTCATGGGTAGCCTCGAAGGTCGGTGAAGGAATCGAAGTCTTCGCGCAAGCGCGCCAGGATGCCCAGCAAGTGCGTGTGCATGGCATGGCGCGCACGGATCGGGTCGCGCGCCGCGATGGCGGTCAGGATGCGCTGATGTTCGGCGTGGGCCGCGGCCCACGCCTGCGTGGTGACGAAGTAATCCTGCATGCGGCTGTACACCGGGCTGGCTTGGCTCAGGTTCCACAAATGGGCCACGGCCGAGGCCAGCGCGGCATTGCCGCAGGCGGTGGCGATGGCGCTGTGGAACTCGCGGTCGTGCCGGCCAGGGGAATCGGTCAAGGACATGTCCGCATGCGCGTCGCGGATGGCGGCGATCTGCGCTGGCGTGGCCTGGTGCGCGGCAAGCGCTGCGCATTCGGGTTCGATCAGCATTCGGGCTTCAAGCAGGTCGAAGGGGCCGATATCGTCCCGTTCCGCGGCACCCAGGCCGGCTGGGCCAGCAAGCGGCGGAAAGCCCGCGCCGTCGGGGGAAATGGTGACAAACACCCCCGAGCCGACGCGCACCTCCACATATCCCTCGATCTCCAACGCGATCAAGGCTTCGCGGATCGACGCCCGGCTCACCTGCAATTGTTCCGCCAATTCCCGTTCCGAAGGCAGCCTGGCGCCGCGGGCAAAATCGCCCGCCCGGATGCGGCCGGCGATCTGGTCGGCAATCATCCGATATAGACGGGTAGCAGCGACAGCCTGGAAGGTGCTCATGGTGTGATGGGCGGGATCATGGCCTGGTGGTCAGGCCACCAATATAGGCATGCTGTCATTGAAATAGAAGGGAAATATCGGGAATTCAGGGAAAACGATCTCAGGGATTCCACGTCTTCCTATCAAGTGGTCAGGCCAGTTAGGAACGTGTGGCGTGTCGCCCGCGCTTTACAGTTTTTGAACAATTGCCGAACAAAACCCTCGGCCCTGCCTTCCTGCCCAAATCGATAATTCCCCGGCCCAATGTCGGGCAGGCAAGGCGGCCCCGCCAGAGATGATGGTGCGGGCGCGGGGAGATGCGGGTGGGGATGCGTGCGACAAGAGCGATCCGGCGGGATGGGTGGCGGATCAGCGTGGGATTGCTGGTGTTCGCGCTGTTGTGGCTGCTGTTGCTGGATCGTGGAACGCTGGCTCCACCCACCGACAATATCGAGCAACTGACCTGGGTGCGCAGCCTGGAATGGGGCTACTACAAGCACCCACCCTTGCCAACGTGGCTGCTGTGGCCGGTGGTGCGCGTTATGGGGTGGTCGCCCTGGGCGACCTATGTCGCCGGCGCGTTGTGCACGCTAGGGGCCTTTGCACTGTTATGGCGTTTCCTGCGCGAACTGCGCGGCCGCACCTACGCCGTGACCGCCTTGTTGGCGGGGTTGTGCGTCACCTTCTATAACGGCCGGCTGTACTTCTACAACCATGAGATCGTGCTGATTCCGTTGGTGGTCGGCTGCGCGGTGGGGTGCTGGAAGGCCTACACCACGCGGCGCATCGGCTGGTGGATTGTGCTGGGCATCTGCCTGGGGCTGGGGGCATTGGCCAAATACCAGATCGTGGTGGCGGGCGTGGCGGTGCTGGTCTTCTGGCTTAGTCAGCGGGGCTGGCGCGATCCCATGCAGGTGTTCGGTCTGCAAGTGGCGGGATTGACGGCGCTGGCGGTGTTCTCGCCGCATCTGGTCTGGCTGGTTGCCCACGACTTTGAATCCTTGGGCTATGCCATGTCGTCGTCATTGGCGGCCAGTTTGACCTGGCCCGCCCGCGTGCACGAGGTGGCACGGTGGTGGGGCGACCAGATGCTGAATCGCGCCATGCCTGCATGGGTACTGCTGGCGGTGTTGTGGCTGCTGGCACGGTGCAGGCAGTCCGCACCAGTCCACCCCGGTGTACCGGCGGGCGCACCCGCCGACCCAAGCCGCGCGTTTCTGTTGATCTTTGGCTTTACGCCATTGGTCTTCGTCAGCGTCATGACGCTGGCCACCGGGTCGCACATTCAACTGCATTGGGGCACGCCTTATCTGTTGTTCGTGGTGCCCGCGGTGATGGAGCTTTGGCGGGGTTGCGCAGGGTGGAGACAGATCAGGCCGCGCGAAGCCGTGGTGGTTTTCATGCTGATTCAAATGCTGCTGATGGCGCGCGTGGAATTGACCTCGCCTACGGGGGCGGGCCTGGCGCGGCGAGCGGCGGATTGGCGGTACTTCGATTCCCAGGCATTGGCGCAGATCCTGCATGACCCCGCAATGCGCGAGCTCGGTGGGCCGATCAGGGTGATATCGGGGCCTTGGGCCGAAGCGGGGGCGCTGGCTTTGCGGCTGCCCGAACAACCTTTTGTGCTGATTGACGGGCAGCCCTGGACCAGTCCCTGGGTGCCCGCCGGGCTGGCGAGGGCGTGTGGGGTGCTGGAACTGAGCCTGAACAACCGTCTTGAAGGTTTTGCGCCGGTTGGCGCGGCATTTCCCGCGCTGTACTGGCGGGTGCTGGCGCCCGGCGGGGCGTGCCAGACGGGTGGGTAAGCGTGGCTTACTGCGCGTCGCTGCCGGGTTCGGGTGTTTGCGTGAAGGCGCGCACCAGGCGGGCAATGCCGTCCAATTCGTCGCGTGCGCCCACGACCCATTCCGGCGTTTCAAACGGGCTGTCGGATGGCGCCTGATCCATGCCGGCCTTCAGGTCGTTCAGCAGTTCCAGCGCCATGTCGGTCGCCTGGGGGCTGCTGCGGGTGGAAAGAGCGATGGCAATCGCCAACGCCTGGCGCATGGCCAGCAAGCGGCCGTCCAGTTCAGTGTCCATGAGGTGTGTCCTTGTTTCGCATCGTGAATGAATGCATTTTAAGGGTCGTACCGCCGTGCGCATGCGCTGGGGGCAAGGTTTGCGCAAGATCAAGGTGGCCGGGGCGGCACAGGCGAATAATTCAGGGTATGCAAGCCGCCCTACGCCCTCTCGTTTCAGATTCGCCGGCTCCTGCCGCCGCCGAGCCCTTTTTTCCGCCCCAATTGCTGGCCAGGCTGGATAAGAACGGGCCGCGTTACACCTCTTATCCCACGGCTGATCGCTATCACGGCGGCTTCGGAGAAGCGGACTACCGTCGGGCCTTGCAGCAGCGGCGCGCGACAAGCCCACAGGAACCCTTGTCCCTGTACGTGCATATTCCGTTTTGTGAATCAGTCTGCTACTACTGCGCCTGTAACAAGGTGGTGACGCGCCATCATGAACGGGCGGCCCGCTACCTCGATGCGCTGGCGCGAGAAATCGCGTTGCATGTGCAGGAACTAGGCTCGGGTGTGCCCGTGTCGCAACTGCACTTCGGCGGCGGTACGCCCACCTTCCTGTCCGACGAGGAATTGAGCCGGCTGATGCAAGACTTGCGGGAAGGCTTCCGCTTTGAGCCGGACGCGGAAATCTCGATTGAAGTCGATCCACGCACCGCCACCCCCGCGCGCTTGGCCCATTTGCGCCAATTGGGCTTCAACCGGCTGAGTTTCGGGGTGCAGGACTTCGACGAAAAGGTGCAAGTGGCGGTGCATCGCGTGCAGTCCTTCGACGACGTTCGGACGTTGATGCAAAGTGCCAGAGCGCTGGGCTATGACTCGATCAATGTGGACTTGATCTACGGCCTGCCTTTGCAGACAACCGAATCGTTTGCGCGCACGATTGCGCAGGTGGTGACGCTGCGGCCTGACCGCATCGCGTTGTATGCCTACGCGCATCTGCCGGAGCGCTTCAAGCCGCAGCGTCGCATCAATGAAGCGGACTTGCCCGATCGCGCGACTCGTGTCGGCTTGCTGAGCTCGGCCATCGACGGCTTTTTGCAGCAGGGTTACACCTATATCGGGATGGACCATTTCGCGCTGAACACGGATGCGCTGGCCGTTGCCAGGCAGCGGGGCGAACTGCACCGCAACTTCCAGGGCTACAGCACGCAGCCCGATCGCGATCTGGTTGCGCTGGGTGTGTCGGCGATTGGCCGTATAGGCAATACCTACAGCCAGAATGCCAAGGTGCTGGACGAGTATTACGCCGCCATGGAAGCAGGGCGCTTCGCGGTGGAGCGCGGGCTGGCACTCAACGCCGATGACTTGGTGCGGCGCGAGGTCATCATGGACATCATGTGCCAGGGCCGCGTGGATTTTGCCAGGATCGAAGAACGCCATGGCCTGCGCTTCGGCGACTATTTCAGCCGCGAATTGCTGCAAATGGCCAACCTGGCCGAATTGGGCCTGGTGAACCTGCGCACGAGCGAAGTCCAGGTGACCGGGCTGGGTTGGTACTTCGTGCGGGCCGTTGCCATGGCCTTTGACGGGTACCTGGGCAGTGTCAGCAGTGGCGCCAGCTATTCCCGCATTATCTGATTCTGAACCTTGAGCCCTGAGCCCTGAGCCTTGAGCTCAGAGCTCTGGGCTCTGGGCTCTGCGCCTTCGCCACCGCGTGGGCGTCCGGTCATTCGGCGAATTTTTCACGCAAGTACAACGCCAGCGACAGGTCGTCCACCAGTTGCAGCTTGCGCATGGCGCGGCGCTTGTGCGTGCTGATGGTCTTTTTGCTGCGCATCAGCCGTTCCGCGATTTGCGTCACGGACAATCCCTGGCTGATATGGCGCAGGATTTCGACTTCCGATGTGGTCAACAGCGCGTGCGGGTGTGTGGGCTGAAGGGGGGTTATCTTGCCCTCAACCACCGACAGGAAGGCATCCTTGCCGCTCAGCACGCCGCGGATCATGTCCGGCAGCAGATACATGCCCCACTGTTTTGCCAGATAGCCGTTAGCGCCCGCGCGAAAGGCGGCATATTGTGTTTCGTGGCGGTTGCCGGCTGAAAACGTGATGATCGCCAGCGTAGGGTGGTAACGGCGCAGACGGCGCAGAAGATTGACGCCATCCCAGGGTTCCTGCGGCAGGTAGAAATCAATCAGGGCCACGTCACAGGGTGAATGGCTTAGCTTTTCCAGCAGGGAGCGGGCCGATGTTTCCCGATGGATCACGCGGAAATCCGGCCGACTTTCCAGGAACGCGGCGACGCCCAGCGCCACGACCGGATGGTCGTCCAGAACGGCCACCCGGATGACCGGAGGCGGGCGCGACAGCAGCAGGTGCCGACGGGCGCCAGGGCGATCACCGCTGTCGGCGCCCCGTGGGGGAGCTGAAAAGAATGACGCCTTGGTCACAGGCGTTGAAACAGGTTTCATCGATGCCCCACCAGCCGGTAAAAGGAACGTAGGCGACGATTTCGGCCGGTTGAAGGCGAAATCGGGCGCAAGCGTCGCCGTTAGTCTGAAATTTGCGAGGGCAGATTACGTTTTCGTATGGCTGTAGGGTGCGGAAACGCGCCAAAATCAGACCGTTGCACCCTTGGCCTGATAATGAGCACACGCATGCCCAAGAAGATTCTGGTGTTAGGCCGCGATGGCCAACTGGGCTTTGAGCTAAGGCGCAGCCTTGCGCCCCTGGGCGATGTCGTGGCGGTGGGCCGGAGCGAATGCGACCTGATCTATCCGTTGCAACTGGCGCGGCTGGTCCGTCGGGAAAAACCCAACGTCATCGTCAATGCCGCCGCGCTGACGGCGGTGGAGCGCGCTGAGGAAGATGTGGTGCGAGCCATGCGGATCAACGGTGAGGCCGCGGGTGAGCTTGCGGCCCTGGCGGCAAGCCGGGGTGCGCTGATTGTTCATTACTCGTCCGACTACGTGTTTGATGGCACCAAGCCGGAACCCTATGTGGAGACGGACGTGCCCGCGCCCTTGAATGCCTATGGCCGTAGCAAGCTGGCAGGTGAGCGGGCCGTTCAGGCCATGAACCCGGCCCATCTGGTGTTCCGCACGTCGTGGATATACGGCGTGTTCGGCAACAGCTTCCTGAAATCCATGTTGATGGCCTTGCGTCAGCCGGAGCCCTTGCGCGTCGTCAGCGACCAATATGGCGCCCCGACCGGGGCGGCATTCATTGCCGACGTGACGGCGTTGGCCGTGGCGCGCTATTTATACGAAGAGGCCAGTTTCCCGTTCGGGCTGTACCACTTGGCGGCTGCGGGCCGGACGACCTGGCACGAATACGCTTGTTATGTGGCGCAACAGGCGCGGACAGCGGGCCTGCCCATCACGCTGACGCCGGCTGACATCCAGCCGGTTCTTTCCAACCAGTATCCGGGCACGGCGCGCAGGCCCTTGAACTCCTGCCTGGATACCGGTCTGCTCACGCAGCATTTTGGAATTCGCTCCCCGCCATGGCAGGACGGCGTTCGGCATGTGCTGGCTGCCATCGCGGGGAGCCGTAACCTTGCGTGAAACGCGCGGCTTGTCTCGCTTAAGCCACGAAAAGGACACAAATGGTGCTACAATCAGCAACGATAAACGCAATTAGTCCGTAGGCCTTGATTGCGCAACATTGCTCCGCGCCGCCTCGGGCGCGTACCAACAGGCTTAGAATCATGTTTTTCCCGCTGGCACGAACTACGACCCGGAACTTTCGCCCTATGTCGCGTTAGTTTTTCGTGCGTCGGGTTTCACCGTGTCAGGTCAGCGGTAGGACTCAGCAAGACAACCAATAGAACGCGGCTCTCAGGCCGCGTTTGTCGTTTCTGTTTTTCGTTTTTTAGTTCCAAGAACCCCAGGAAGCACTCCCGATGGTACAGATCACATTGCCCGATGGTTCGCAGCGCCAATATCCGGGACCGGTAACGGTTGCCGAAGTGGCTCAATCGATCGGTACGGGCCTGGCCAAGGCCGCCTTGGGCGGCCGCGTGACGGTTGAAGGTTCGGAATCCAAGCTGGTCGACACCAGCTTCCGCATCGAAGGCGATGCGCGCCTGGCAATCGTGACCGCCAAGGACGCTGACGGCCTGGATCTGATCCGCCACTCCACGGCTCACTTGTTGGCCTATGCCGTCAAGGAGCTGTTCCCGGACGCCCAGGTCACCATCGGCCCCGTGATCGACAACGGCTTCTACTACGACTTCTCGTACAAGCGCCCGTTCACCCCTGAAGACCTGGTCGCCATCGAAAAGAAGATGGCGGAACTGGCCAAGAAGGACGAAGTCGTCACGCGCGAAGAATGGTCGCGCGACGACGCCGTTGAATTTTTCAAGGGCATTGGCGAAAAGTACAAGGCCGAGATCATCGCTTCGATTCCCTCGAACGAGCCGCTCAGCCTGTACCGCGAAGGCGACTTCGTCGACCTTTGCCGCGGCCCTCACGTGCCGTCCACGGGCAAGCTGAAGGTCTTCAAGCTGATGAAGGTGGCCGGCGCCTATTGGCGCGGCGACAGCAAGAACGAGATGCTCCAGCGCATCTACGGCACCGCCTGGGCGACCAAGGAAGAACAGGAAGCCTACCTGCACATGCTGGAAGAGGCCGAGCGCCGCGACCACCGCAAGATTGGCCGCGAACTTGACCTGTTCCACTTCCAGGACGAAGCCCCGGGCCTGATTTTCTGGCACCCCAAGGGTTGGGCCTTGTGGCAGCAGGTCGAGCAATACATGCGCGCCGTCTACAACAACAACGGCTACCAGGAAGTCAAAGCGCCGCAGATTCTTGATCTGTCGTTGTGGAAGAAGACGGGCCACTGGGACAACTATCGTGAAAACATGTTCACGACGGAGTCCGAGAACCGCGTTTACGGCCTGAAGCCGATGAACTGCCCGGGTCACGTGCAGATCTTCAATTCTGGCCTGCATTCCTATCGCGAGCTGCCGTTGCGCTACGGTGAATTCGGCCAGTGCCACCGCAATGAACCCTCGGGTTCCTTGCACGGCATGATGCGCGTGCGCGGTTTCACGCAGGACGACGGCCACATTTTCTGTACCGAAGAACAGCTTCAAGACGAATGCGCCGACTTCACGGCCTTGTTGCAGAAGGTCTACCGCGACTTCGGCTTCACCGAAGTGCTGTACAAGGTGGCTACCCGTCCTGAAAAGCGTATCGGCTCGGACGAAGTTTGGGATACGGCCGAGCAGGCGCTGATGGAAAGCTTGCGCCGCACGGGATGCGAATTCGAGATTTCGCCGGGAGAGGGCGCGTTTTACGGCCCGAAGGTGGAATACACGCTGAAGGACGCCATCGGCCGTCACTGGCAATGCGGTACGATCCAGGTCGACTTCTCCATGCCCGTGCGCCTGGGCGCCGAGTACGTGGACCAGAACGACCAGCGCCGCCCGCCGGTCATGCTGCACCGTGCAATCCTCGGTTCGCTTGAGCGTTTTATCGGCATGTTGATCGAAAACCATGCCGGCGCCATGCCTCCTTGGCTGTCCCCGGTGCAAGCTGTCGTATGCTGCATTTCTGAACCTTCGGCCGATTATGCGGCTGAAATCACACAAAGCCTGAAAAAACAAGGCTTTAGAGTAGAGTCCGATTTGCGTGGTGAAAAAATCACTCGTAAAATTCGGGAGCACAGCCTGCAAAAGGTGCCGTACATTCTTGTCGTCGGCGACAAGGAGAAGCAAAACGGCACCGTAGCCGTACGCGGTCTGGGCGGATTGGACCTTGGCGCCATCGCATACGACGAGTTCGTCGCGCGATTGTCCGAGGATGTGTCCACCCGTCGCGACGTCAATCAACCTGATAGCAGTGCTGCTTAACATTTCTAGGAGCTTTCAACATCGCCACTGAAAAAGCCAATCGCATCAACGGTGAAATCCGCGTCCCCGAGGTGCGCCTGATAGGTCTGGAAGGGGAACAACTGGGCATCGTCAAGATCGCCGATGCGTTCCGTCTTTCCGAGCAAAGCGACGTGGATCTGGTGGAAATCGCGCCGAACGCCGAGCCGCCGGTCTGCCGTTTGATGGACTACGGTAAGTTCAAGTACCAAGAGCAGAAGCGCCAAGCCGAAGCTCGTTCCAAGCAGAAGGTCATCCAGGTCAAGGAAGTCAAATTCCGTCCGGCCACCGACGAGGGCGACTACCAAGTCAAGCTGCGCAACCTGCGCCGCTTCCTCGAAGAGGGCGACAAGGCCAAGGTGACGCTGCGTTTCCGTGGCCGTGAAATGGCTCACCAGGAACTCGGTATGCGGGTGCTTGAACGTGTGCGCGACGATCTGCTGGAACTTGCCCAGGTCGAAGCCATGCCGAAGCTCGAAGGCCGTCAGATGGTCATGGTGCTGGCGCCCAAGAAGAAGGTCGTGCCTGTTGGCAAGCCTGAATCCGCGGCCTGAGTTCCAGCCTTAGCCTTCCCTGCAAGGCTGGGCCGCTCCGCTTCCCACCCGCCGTCCATTCTGTGTTCGGCGGGTTCGCTTATTGGGCGGCTCTGCGCTACGATGTCATAAAGCCGCCTTCCCGCCAGGGAAGGCGGCGTACGTTCGGGGTGTCGCGATGCATGTTTTGTTCGTTTTGGATCCCTTGCCGCTGCTAAAAGCGTACAAGGACAGTTCTGTCGCCATGATGCGTGCCTTGGTGGCGCGCGGTCACACGCTTAGCGTGGCCATGCAGGGTGACCTTTACATCGAAGCGGGCGTCGTCAAAGCCGTCACCACGCCGATCGCGCTGGTGGCCGATGCCGACCTGCACGGCCATGACTGGTGGACGGAATCTCCCGCCCAGGATCTGCCTTTGGCGGATTTCGGTGCGGTGATCATGCGTAAAGACCCGCCTTTCGACATGGAATACGTGTATTCCACGCATCTGCTCGAATACGCCGAAGCGCAAGGCGCCCGGGTGTTCAACAGCGGCGCGGCCATTCGCAACCATCCCGAAAAGCTGGCCATCACCGAGATCAGCGAGTTCACCGCGCCCACGCTGGTGACCCGCAACATGGCTCGTCTGAAAGCGTTTCACGACACCCATCACGATGTGATCGTGAAGCCGCTGGACGGCATGGGCGGCACGGGTGTGTTCCGCTTGCAGCCCAAGGATCCCAACCTGAACGCCATCCTGGAAACGCTGACCGACAACGGCGCGCGCACCATCATGGCTCAGCGTTATATCCCCGATATCGTGAAGGGCGACAAACGCATCCTGCTGATTGGCGGCGTGCCGGTGCCGTACTCGCTGGCGCGCATCCCGCTGGCCGGCGAAACGCGCGGCAATCTGGCCGCTGGCGGTCGTGGCGTTGCGCAGGAGCTATCCGCGCGCGACCGTGAAATCGCCGAAGCCGTGGCGCCCAAGCTGGCCGCGCGCGGCCTGCTGCTGGTCGGCCTGGACGTTATTGGCGATTTCGTCACTGAAGTGAATGTCACCAGCCCCACCTGTTTCGTAGAGATCGCCGAGCAGACCGGTTTTGATGTCGCGGGCATGTTCGTCCAGGCGCTTGAAAGCGCCGTGGCGACCACTGCCGCCGCGGCCTGACCCACCAGGATTCCTGTCATGACCACGGGTATTGTCATCGTCGTGCACGCGCCTTTGGGCGCGGCGATGCGGGAGTGCGCCAGCCACGTCATGGGCAACCTTGACGGCATGCTGACCATTCACGATATCCAGCCCGAAGACCTGCCGGATGATCTGGCGCCGGATGTCTTGAAGGACATCCTTGAGCAGGATCACGGCGCGGGGGTGTTGGTGCTGACGGACCTGATCGGCGCCACGCCCGCCAATATCTCCAAGCGGGCCGTGGCCGATGCCCAGGCGCAGGGCATTCAGTGCTGCGTGCTGGCGGGCTTGAACACCCCGATGCTGCTGCGGGCACTGACTTATCGCAACTTGCCCTTGGCCGAAACCCGCGAGAAGGCCTTGGCCGGCGGGGTGCAGGGCGTGTTGCGTGTAGACTGACGGGCAGGAATTTGTCCTATTATGTCGGCTGATAATTCAAGCCGAAGAGCAGTTGGCGGTTTGGCGTTTTGCTGTGATCAACACTGCGGCGTTAATCCGCGGTCATAATATTTCCTATGCCTACTACAGACATCGTCATCAGCAATAAACTGGGTTTGCATGCGCGGGCAGCCGCCAAGCTGACACAACTTGCCAGCAAGTTCTCAAGCGAGATCTTCATCTCGCGTGGCGCGCAGCGCGTGAATGCCAAGAGCATCATGGGTGTCATGATGCTGGCGGCGGGGCTGGGCGTGACGGTCAAGCTGGAGGCTTCTGGCGGCGACGCCGAGCAAGCCCTTTCCGAAATCGAAACTCTGTTCGACAGCAAATTCGGTGAGCAGGAATAGAACCACCTCAGAATCAGCCGGCCTGAGCGCTGCCCGGGCCGGCTCGTCCACGACCCTGAATCACGCTCACGACGGAGCTGGCGCTGCCAGCCCCGTCGTTTGCCTTTACGGCAAGGGCGTTGCCAAGGGATATGCCATTGGCCGAGCGGTCGTCATGGGCGCCGCCGCGCTGGAAGTCGCGCATTACCGGATATCGCCGGAAGACATCCCCGCGGAAAGCACCCGTCTGACCGACGCCCTGGCGTCGGCGCAGTACGAGCTTCGGCAACTGGCGGACACCTTGCCAGCCGATGCGCCGCGCGAGCTTGGCGCCATGCTCAATGTGCACAGCCTGCTGTTGGGCGACCCGTTGCTGGCGGAGCAGACGCTCGCGTTGATCGCTGAACGCCACTACAACGCCGAATGGGCGTTGACGACGCAAGGCCAGATCCTGGGTCAGCAGTTCGACGCCATGGAGGACGAATACCTGCGCGAACGCGGTGCGGACGTCCGTCAGGTCATCGAGCGCGTGCTGCATGTGCTGGCAGGCACATCAGCCATCCTGCCGGATATGTCTCACATGGGCGGGGATGATGCGCTGGTGGTGGTGGCGCATGACATCTCGCCAGCGGACATGCTGCGCTTGCGCGGTGGGCGCTTTGCCGCCTTCGTGACCGATCTGGGCGGCCCGACCTCTCACACGGCCATCGTGGCTCGCAGCATGGGCGTGCCTGCCGTGGTTGCCATGGGCAACGTGCGCGAGCTGGTCCGTGACGGCGACATGCTGATCATCGATGGCGCGGCCGGCGCCGTGGTGGTCAACCCGTCCGACCGCATCCTTCAGGAATATCGTCGACGCCAGGCCGCCTATGCGGACGAACGCGCCGAACTGGGGCTGTTGCGCGACGAGCCCTCGGTGACGCTGGACGGCATCGATATCGTCCTGCACGCGAACATCGAATTACCCGAAGAGGCCGCCCTGGCGCTGGCCTCCGGCGCGGACGGCATTGGCCTGTTCCGCAGCGAATTCCTGTTCATGGGCCGTCCCGACCTGCCCGGCGAAGAAGAGCAATACGAAGCCTATTCCTCGGTCGTGAAAGTCATGGCTGGCCGGCCTGTCACCATCCGCACGCTGGATATCGGTTCGGACAAGACACTGGACGGCGAGGCTACCGTGGCCACCAACCCCGCGTTGGGGCAACGTGCGATCCGCTACTGCCTGGCGCGTCCCGAAATGTTCGCGACGCAGTTGCGGGCCATTCTGCGGGCCTCGGCCCACGGGCCGGTGCGCCTGCTGATTCCCATGATCGCCCACATGCATGAAGTGGTGGCGACCAAGGCGGCCATCGAGTCGGCTCGTCGCGAGCTGGATGCGCGCGGGCAGGCGTATGCACCGCAAATGGAAGTGGGCGCCATGGTGGAAGTGCCCGCCATCGCGATCGCGATCGAGCCCTTCGTCCAGGCACTGGATTTCCTGTCCATCGGTACCAACGACCTGATCCAATACACCCTGGCGATCGATCGCGGCGACCACGATGTGGCGACGCTCTACGACCCCTTGCATCCCGCCGTGCTGCGCCTGGTGGCCAACACCATCAACGCCGGCGAACGGGCAGGCAAGCCGGTTGCCGTCTGCGGTGAAATGGCGGGCGATTCACGCATGACCCGGCTGCTGCTGGGCCTGGGCCTGACCGAATTTTCCATGCACCCTCAGCAGTTGCTGGATGTGAAGCGGGAAGTACGCCGGGCGCATTCCAATGCGTTGCGAATCAAGGTGGCCACCGCGCTGAACCGCGCATTGCCCGTCGACCTGGACGCACTGGACCCGGCTTGATCCGGCCTTTTCTGGCATCGAGATCCGGCCAGGCCGCATGAAAAACGCCCCTGTCGGGGCGTTTTTTTTAAAGACGCAAATAGCCCGCGGCACAATGGAAAACGGCGCCAGGATGAGACTCCTGGCGCCGTTTTCGTTCCTGCCCGTTGCGTTGATGCATTGGGCAGGGAACCCGCTTTTAGCTGTGATAAGCCGATTCGCCGTGGCTCGTGACGTCCAGGCCTTCGCGCTCCTGGTCTTCCGGCACACGCATGCCGCACAGGGCATTGGCGATCTTGTAGGCAATCCACGCCACCACGCCGGACCAGACGATGGTCAGCAGCACGCCTTCCAGCTGGACCCACAATTGGTGGGCGATCATGCCAGGTTCAGCCAAGCCGGGACCACCCAGGATTTGTGCGTTGAAGACACCGGTCAGCAGGGCGCCGACGATGCCGCCCACGCCGTGCACGCCGAATACATCCAACGCATCATCGGCACGCAGCAGGCGCTTCAGGCCATTCACACCCCAGACGCAGACGATACCGGCGATCACGCCGATGACCAATGCGCCCACCGGGCCAACCAGTCCGGCGGCGGGGGTGATGCCCACCAGGCCGGCGATCGCACCCGACGCAGCGCCCAACATCGAGGGCTTGCCCTTGACGGCCCATTCCGTGAACAACCAGGCCAGAACGGCGCCCGCGGTGGCGATCATCGTGTTGAAGAAGGCCAGGGTGGCGTTCTCGTTGGCGGCCAGAGCCGAACCGGCGTTGAAACCGAACCAGCCCACCCACAGCAGGGCGGCGCCCACGAAGGTCATCGGCAGGTTATGCGGTTGCATCGCTTCGCGGCCGTAGCCCACGCGCTTGCCGACCACATAGGCGCCCACCAGGCCGGCCACGCCGGCGTTGATGTGCACGACGGTGCCGCCAGCAAAGTCCAGCGCGCCCTTGGCGTTCAGCAGGCCCGGCGCCGTTTCGGACGCGAACCACACCATGTGGGCAATCGGCACATAGGCGAACGTGAACCAGATCACCGTGAACACCAGCACTGCCGAGAAGCGGGCGCGTTCGGCGAAGCTGCCAACGATCAGCGCGCAGGTGATGCCGGCAAACGTGGCTTGGAACGACGCGAACAGCAGCTCGGTCAGCGTGTTCGACATGGCGAACTTGCCGTCAGCCGGTGTGAACATGCCGGAGAAGAAGGCGCGCGACAGGCCGCCGAAGAAGGCATTGCCCTCAGTGAAGGCAAGGGAGTAGCCGTAGATGAACCAGAGAACCAGGCCCAGCACGAACGTGCACAGTACTTGCAGCAACACAGAGAGCACGTTCTTGCTGCGTACCAGGCCGCCATAGAACATCGCCAGACCGGGTACGGCCATCATCAATACAAGCAGGGTAGAGACGAGCAACCAGGAGATATCTGCTTTATCCATTTTTAGGCTCCAATGAGTCTTTCTTTATTTATTTACAGCGCAGCTTCGCCAGCTTCACCCGTGCGGATACGGATCACCTGTTCCAGGGGGGCGGCGAAGATCTTGCCGTCGCCGATCTTTCCGGTGCGGGCGGCTTGTTCGATCGCTTCAATGACCTGATCGACAAGGTGGTCAGGCACCGCGGCTTCAACCCGCAGCTTGGGCAAAAAGTCGACGGCGTATTCGGCACCGCGATACAGCTCGGTGTGACCCTTCTGGCGTCCAAATCCCTTGACTTCGGTAACAGTCAGACCTTGGACGCCGATCCCGGATAGAGCCACCCGCACTTCGTCGAGCTTGAAGGGCTTGATGATGGCGATGATGAGTTTCATGGCATTTCCTCTCATGGTTGCACGTTGGCCTCGTCTATCAAGCAAGTTCCATGCCATGTCGGTTGAACCCGGGGGTGCGGGAGTGCAGGCGCACGAGTTGTGCCTGTTTGCACCAATGTAGTGCGATATGCACTGCATGCCGGCCTCAACTTGGTGCGTAATGTGGGGAATGTGCCGCTTGAAACGAAATATGTTTCAGCGCCGCCATTTGTAGCGAGTTGATGCTGTCGCTGTTGCGGTTTGTATTCAGATTTGGAGCCGGCCACGGCATGGACGTTCGCACCGTGTCGGCCCGCACAGCGTTACAGGCCGTGGTTGTAAGCCGAATCGAGGGGCAGTTCAGCCGCCCGCAAGTTGCCTGGCAGGCCTCTGAAAATGGGCGAGTGATTGATACGGGGGTTTACACGCATAAGCTTGTTGCCAGCGGTGCACTGAAGAAGAATCAGCATCAGCTCATGGCTTATTCAAATGCCAGGGCAAATCGGGCTGCTGGAGGGGTTCCGGTGTAGCGGTCCATCCAAATAATAAGCAAGAACGGAAAGAGGAAGACATGAAGATTCAACACAAGATAATCGGCATCCTGGCGCTGGCTGCGTCGGTGGGTGTGCTGGCTGGCTGCAACAAGAGCGATGAAAAGCCGGTGCCGCCGGCCGCTTCCACGGCGCCTGCGACACCGCCCGCCACGACACCCGCTCCCACGACGCCCGCACCCTCGGCGACCACGCCGCCGGCCACGGGTTCGACCGCATCCGTTCCGGCGGAATGCGAGGCGTATCTGGCCAAGGTCAGCGCTTGCATGGATAAATTGGGCAGCAGCAATCCGGCGGCGGCCAGCATCAAGCAACAGCTTGATTCGGCCAAGTCGCAGTGGGCGGCCATTCCGGATAAGACGCAATTGGCTGCGCAGTGCAAGCAGTCGTCGGACCTGTTCGCGCAATCCGCAACCCAAATGGGCTGCCCGTAACGATGTTGGTAGGGGGCTGCCGCCATGGCAGCCCGGTTTTCTCCTGTGCTTTGATGGGCGGTCACCGCATGCGGCCCGCCCTTTTTTTGCCTGTTCGTCCTGCATCGCAGGGGCCGAAGCACTACACTTGAGGCATCAAGAACACCGAGAGGCCGCTATGAACAATCGCACCCAGTGGATGGAAGACATCCAGAAGAATATTTCCGACCTGATCGCCCGCAGCCCGGCCGCGGACGTTGAAAAGAACGTGCGCGCGATGATGGCTCAGGCCTTCACCAAGATGGATCTGGTCACCCGCGAAGAATTCGACGTGCAGACGGACTTGCTGGCGCGTACCCGCGCCCGCGTGGATCAATTGGCGGCCCAGGTGCAGCAGCTGGAAGAGCGGTTGTCTGCCCTGGACAAGTAGGAGCGCGCAGCACGGCGCTGACATCACAACGACCGCCTGGAGCGGTCGTTTTCCATTGGGTGCTGCCTTCTGGGGGTATCGCATGCAGCGGGTGTTGTGGACGGGGGCGTGCTTGCTGGCCGGATTTCTGGCGTGGTTTGCGATCGTGGCTGGCAGCCGTATCGGCCATTACGCGGATGGCGATGAGACCGTCCGGGTCACGATTGATCATCCGGGCGGTGGCAGCACAACGTTTGCCGTGCCACCGGAGATGCGCAAGTGGTCGGGCACACAGGCGTTCGTGTTGGATATACCGCTTGATGGGCCGGGTACCCGAGCATCGGCGCGGCACAGCGCTTATGCGGTTGTCCGATCACTACCCGTAAACGGGCATTCCTATGCAGCCCAGCTTCTTGCGGGAAAATTGAGCAACACCACCGAGGTCGGTCAGGTGAACGGGGTTCGGTTTTTTGAGCGCAACGTGGCGGGAATGGGGGAGACATTCTTGTTGTACGTGTTTGCAGATCGGGGCGGCAATCCGGTCTTGGTCGAGAATTGGGGCAACATCAGTTACGCCTACAGCATCTATCACGACGTGCCAGGCCGATTCATCGTGAAGGTGGGTTATCCCAAGGCGCTGGGAGACGATTTCGCTGCGATGGATGAAAAGGTGATGCGCATCATCGAGGCAATGATCGTCAGCACACCTTGAGCGCGAGCTGTTTTTGTCACGGCTGCGTGTTTGGGGCAGGCTGCAATTGCCGATACTGACGGCCTTGTTCCCTTCGGGAGAGCGTCGTGACGCTTGCCGTTCTAGCCAGCCGGGCACTCAGTGGGTTGCATGCGCACGCCGTCCGGGTTGAAACGCATCTGGGGCCGGGGTTGCCCAGCTTCAATGTCGTCGGATTGGTCGACACCGAGGTGCGCGAAAGTCGTGAGCGCGTGCGCGCCGCCATTCTCAATAGCGGCTTCGAGTTTCCGCCGGGCCGCATCACGGTGAATCTGTCGCCCGCTGACATTCCCAAGGAATCGGGCAGGTTCGATCTGCCCATCGCGCTGGGGTTGCTGCTGGCCTCGGGCCAGTTGGCCGCGCCCACCGACGGCGGCGATCCGGATCTGCCTGCACCTGACCCTTCCTTGGCTGGCCTGGTGCTGGCGGGTGAGTTGTCCTTGACCGGCGCGCTGGTGCCCGTGGCGGCCCCCTTGGTGATTGCGCTGAGTGTGGCGCGCGAGGCGCCGGACGCCACCCTGATCCTGCCGGCGGGCAGCGCGGAGCAGGCCGCTTGGGTGCCGGGGCTTAGCGTGCTGTCGGCTCGAAGCCTGGCGGACGTGGCGGCACACGTCACGGGTGCCAGCCGGTTGCCGGATGCGGTGCCCAAGGCGTGGCCGGTGCCACCGCCAGCACCATGCCTGTCGGACGTTCGGGGTCAGCCCGGCGCGCGGCGAGCGCTGGAGGTGGCGGCGGCCGGCGGCCATAGCCTGCTGATGATCGGGCCGCCCGGGGCGGGCAAGAGCATGCTGGCGTCCCGCCTGCCGGGGCTGTTGCCGCCCTTGGAACGTAGCCAGGCGCTGGAGGTCGCCGCCGTGGCCGCGCTGGCGGGGTTGCCCGAGGCGCTGATGGGCCATCCCCCGTTCCGGTCGCCGCACCATTCGGCGACGGTCGCGGCGTTGGTCGGCGGCGGCAGCCGTCCGCGTCCGGGCGAGATCAGTCTGGCCCACCACGGGGTCCTTTTTCTGGATGAGCTCCCGGAATTCAGCCGGCGCACCTTGGAAGCGCTGCGCGAACCGCTTGAGTCGGGCAGGGTGGTGATTGCCCGGGCGCTGCACGCGGCGCAATTTCCTGCCCGCTTTCAGCTGATTGCCGCCATGAATCCTTGCCCTTGCGGCTGGCGCGGCCATCCGGCGCGTGCTTGTGCATGCACGTCGGATCAGGTTGCGCGCTATGTGGGCAAGGTGTCTGGCCCCTTGCTGGATCGCATTGATCTGCATGTTGCGCTGCCGCCATCCGACCCCGAATCCATGAGAGGACCGCCCGGCGAGGCATCTGGCCCCGTTCAGGACCGCGTGATGCGTTGCCGCAGCCGCCAGCAAGACAGGCAGGGCAAGCCCAACGCCGATTTGGCAGGGGCGGAACTGGAGCGGTTTTGCGTGATGGACAGCGAAGCGCAGGCCTTGCTGTTACAGGCTATGCGCCGTTTGGCGGGGTCGGGGCGGGCGCTGCACCGGGCGTTGCGGGTGGCGCGCACCATCGCCGACCTGGACGGTGAGGACGTGCTGGGCGCAAGGCATGTTGCGCAGGCGGTACAGTACCGGCGTCCGGGCGTATCATGAGCGCCTGAATCCCCTGGCTTGGGGCCTGGTTCGATCTGCTTCGCTTTTTGCGCTGGCCGACTCGACAAAGACCAGGAAATCACCATATAATCAAAGGCTTTCCCGGATCTCGGCCACTTTTTTGCCAAGAACCAGGAGAGGCCCGTGTCTGGCAGCAATGTCTTTCGTCGGGAGAGGTGCTGGAAAGTAGTGTCCCAGTAGTACCGCCAGCGATGCCTCAGCAATACCCCAGCAATACCCCAAGAAGTGGCAACAGGTTTACAAGTTTTGCCGTTGTTCGGTGCTAGCCCTCGGGCTTTTTGCCAGCAACGCCCAAGCACCTCGCGTCATGTCAAATCAACTACGAGTTTTTAGTTTAGGGAATCATCATGCCCAAGATGAAAACCAAGAAAAGCGCCTCCAAGCGCTTTAAGGTTCGCGGCAGCGGCTCCATCAAGCGTGGTCAGGCGTTCAAGCGCCACATTCTGACCAAGAAGACCACCAAGGCCAAGCGTCAATTGCGCGGCTCGACGGCGGTTCATGAATCCAACGTGGCCTCCGTCAAGGCCATGATGCCTTTCGCTTGATAAGGGAGATCTAATATGCCTCGCGTCAAACGCGGCGTAACTGCCCGCGCACGTCACAAGAAAGTCATTGCCGCCGCCAAGGGTTACCGTGGCCGCCGCGGTAATGTGTTCCGTATTGCCAAGCAAGCAGTCATGCGCGCTGGCCAATACGCCTACCGCGACCGTCGTAACAAGAAGCGCACGTTCCGTGCTCTGTGGATCACGCGTATCAACGCAGCTGTCCGCGAACATGGCGTTAGCTACAGCGTGTTCATCGCTGGTCTGAAGAAGGCTTCGATCGAACTCGACCGTAAGGTCCTGGCCGATCTGGCCGTGCGCGACAAGGCCGGCTTTGCCGCCATCGTGCAGCAAGCCAAGGCTGCCTTGGCTGCCTGATCGCGCGCTTTAACTCACGCGCATCGCTGCAAACGGGGCTGTAATGGCCCCGTTTGCGTTTTGAAGGCTGGATTTCATGACTCTATTGGTTGACGACCTGGTCTCCCAGGCGCAAGAACGGTTCGCCGCGGCTACGGATGCCGCCGCGCTAGAGAACGCAAAGGCTCGATTCCTGGGGAAGGAAGGCGCACTGACCGTGCTGCTGAAAGGCCTGGGCAAACTCGATCCCGAGCAGAAGCGCGAGATGGGCGCCCGGATCAATCAGGCCAAGCAAAAAGTCGAAGAGCTCCTGAATTCGCGCCGCGCCGCATTGGTGCAGGCGGAACTGGATGCCCGACTGGCTTCTGAAACCATTGACGTCACCTTGCCGGGCCGCGGCCGCGTGCCGGGCGGCATCCATCCGGTGATCCGGACCTGGGAACGTGTGGAAGCCATCTTCCGTTCCATTGGCTTCGATGTGGCCGACGGCCCCGAAGTGGAAAATGACTGGACCAATTTCACCGCACTGAACAACCCGCTGGATCATCCGGCGCGTTCCATGCAGGACACGTTCTACGTCGATATGAACGACGCTGACGGCCTGCCGCTGCTGCTGCGCACGCACACCAGCCCCATGCAGGTGCGTTACGCCCGCATGCACAAGCCGCCCATCAAGGTCATCGCGCCGGGGCGCACCTATCGCGTCGACAGCGACGCCACGCACTCGCCCATGTTCCACCAGGTGGAAGGGCTGTGGATCGCCGAGGACATCTCGTTTGCCGATCTGAAGGGCGTGTACACCGATTTCCTGCGTTGCTTCTTTGAAAGCGACGATCTCGTCGTGCGCTTCCGTCCGTCGTTCTTCCCGTTCACGGAGCCGTCCGCCGAAATCGACATGATGTTCACCTCGGGTCCCAACCGTGGCCGCTGGCTGGAAATTTCCGGCTCGGGCCAGGTGCACCCTGAAGTGGTGCGGAATTTTGGTCTTGATCCCGAACGCTACATCGGCTTTGCCTTTGGTTCCGGACTGGAGCGCCTGACGATGTTGCGCTATGGCGTCAACGATCTGCGCCAGTTCTACGAAGGCGATTTGCGCTTCTTGCGCCAGTTCAACGAATAACAGACGGCTGATCATGCAATTTCCCGAATCCTGGCTGCGTACGCTGGTCAACCCTCCGATCGCAACCGATGAACTCGCGCACCGGCTCACGATGGCCGGCCTGGAAGTCGAAGACACCGCGCCCGCCGCACCCGCCTTCACCGGCGTGGTCGTGGGCCATATCGTCGATATCGCGCCGCACCCTGACGCGGACAAACTGCGTGTCTGCCAAGTGGACGACGGTTCCGGCGAGCGCCTGCAAATCGTGTGCGGTGCGCCCAATGCGGCCGCTGGCCTGAAAGTGCCGCTGGCCCGCGTGGGTGCGGAACTGCCCGGCGGCATGAAGATTGGCGTGGCCAAGATGCGCGGCGTGCAATCGTCGGGCATGTTGTGCTCGGCACGCGAACTCGGCCTGTCGCAAGATCACGCCGGCTTGCTGGAACTGCCCGCCGACATGGTTCCCGGTCAGTCCATCCGCGAAGCGCTGGATCTGGACGACACGCTCTTCACGCTCAAGCTCACGCCGAACCGCGCCGACTGCCTGTCGATCCTGGGCGTGGCGCGCGAAGTGGCTGCTCTGACGGGTGCGCCGCTGTCCGTGCCCACGGCCGTTGCCGTGCCCGTGACGCTGGACGAGCGCCTGCCCGTCAAGATTGAAGCCCCCGATCTTTGCGGCCGTTTCGGCGGCCGTGTGATTCGTGGCGTGAACGCCCGTGCGGCAACGCCGGACTGGATGAAGAGCCGTCTTGAGCGCGCCGGGCAGCGTTCGCTGTCGGCGCTGGTGGACATCTCCAACTACGTCATGCTGGAGCTGGGCCGTCCGTCGCACGTGTTCGACCTGGACAAGATTGGCGGCGATGTCAGCGTGCGTTGGGCGCATGAAGGCGAAACGCTTGAACTGTTGAACGGCCAGACCATCACGCTGGACCCGAAGGTCGGCGTGGTGGTGGCAGGCGATCAGGTGGAAAGCCTGGCCGGCATCATGGGTGGCGAAGCCACCTCGGTCACGCTGGATACGCAGAACATCTACCTGGAAGCCGCGTTCTGGTGGCCGCAAGCCATCGCTGGCCGCGCGCGCCGGTACAAGTTCAGTTCGGAAGCCAGCCACCGCTTTGAACGCGGCGTTGACTACGCCAGCATCCCTGAGCATCTTGAATTCATCACGCGCCTGATCATCGACATCTGCGGTGGCCAGGCGGGTCCGATCGACGACCAGATCGTCAACCTGCCGGCTCGTCCGCCCGTGCGCATGCGCCTGGCTCGTTGCCATCGCGTGCTGGGCGTGCCCGTCACGCAGGAACAGGTTGCCAAGATCTTCGGCAGCCTGGGTCTGGAATTCACGGTTGAAGGCGATGACTTCATCGTCAGCCCGCCTTCGTATCGCTTCGATCTTGAGATTGAAGAAGACCTGATCGAGGAAGTGGCCCGCATCTACGGTTTCGAGAGCATTCCCGACGTGCCGCCGATGGCGCGCGCCAAGATGTTCTCGCAGCCCGAAGTGCATCGCGGCGCACATGCGCTGCGTCGCCTGATCGCTGCGCAGGACTATCAGGAAGTGGTGAATTACAGCTTCGTTGAAGCGGATTGGGAGCGCGACTACGCTGGCAACGATACGCCGGTGCGCCTGGTGAACCCGATTGCAAGCCATCTGTCGGTCATGCGTTCCAGCTTGATTGGCAGCTTGGTGGCCAACATCCGCCACAACGCCAACCGCAAGCAATCGCGGGTGCGCCTGTTTGAGTTGGGCCGCGTGTTCTTGCGCGATGCCTCCGCTCAGGACGGCCCGCTGGAAGTCGCTGGCGTTCGTCAGCCGATGCGCTTGTCGGGCGCGGCCTGGGGGCCGGCAGTGGAAGAGCAGTGGGGCGCCGCAACGCGCCAAGTGGATTTCTACGACGTGAAGATGGATGTCGAGGCGCTGTTCGGCGCACGCGGCCGCCGTCTGCGTTTTGATGCCGCGGCCCATCCCGCGCTGCATCCGGGCCGCAGCGCCCGTATCGAACTGGACGGCAAGCAAGTCGGTTGGATCGGCGAACTGCACCCGCGTTGGGCGCAGCAAGCGGATCTGGCGCATGCGCCTGTCGTGTTTGAATTGGACGTGGACGCTTTGTCCGAAGGCGAATTGCCGCAGGTGCGAGAACTCTCGCGCCAGCCGGTGGTGGTGCGCGATCTGGCCTTGTGGGTGGATGCTCCCGTGTCCACGCAAGCGATGCTGGACACCGTGGCCGCTGCCGTCAAGGCGGATGCGCAACTGGCCGTGGTGCAGGACGTGCGCGTGTTCGACGTGTGGCGCGAGAAGGCCCACGGTAGCGAGCCCGTCTCCGAGAAAAGCCTTGCTTTCCGTTTCTGGCTACAGGACACTGAGGTCACTCTGGACGAAGCCCGTGTGGCGGATTGCCTGTCCCGCATCAAGGATGCATTGGTCAGTGCTCACGGCGCGCGCCAGCGTGCTTGAACCATGGGGAACAGTATGCTTGCTGCCGAGCCGCGCACGTTGACCAAGGCTGAGCTGGCCGAGCTGCTCTTCGAGCGGGTCGGCCTGAACAAGCGCGAAGCCAAGGACATCGTCGACACGTTCTTCGAGGAAATCCGCGATGCCCTGGCTCGCGGAGACTCGGTCAAGCTTTCGGGCTTTGGCAATTTCCAGGTGCGCGACAAGCCACCCCGTCCGGGACGCAATCCCAAGACTGGCGAGACCATTCCCATCGCCGCACGCCGCGTGGTTACGTTCCATGCGAGTCAAAAACTCAAGAGTGTGGTGGAGCAGGCGACGCCCACTGCACCCGACGCCGAGGAGTGATACGCTTTGTCGGTAATTGTTATCGGCATCCGGCACCCTCGCGGCATAAAATTCGCTTATGACACGTACTGAACCCACCGTTACCTTACCGCCCATTCCCGCCAAGCGTTACTTCACCATTGGTGAAGTCAGCGAGTTGTGTGGCGTCAAGCCCCACGTCTTGCGGTACTGGGAACAGGAATTCACGCAGCTCAAGCCGGTGAAGCGGCGCGGCAACCGCCGCTACTATCAGCATCACGAAGTGCTGCTGATTCGCCGCATCCGTTCCTTGCTGTACGAGCAAGGCTTCACGATCAGCGGCGCGCGCAATCGCCTTGGCGATGCACGCGATATGCCGCATGATCAAGACGCCGCCGTGCGCTTGTCGGGCGCCGAGATGCAAGCCTTGCGCAATGAGCTTGGCAACGTGTCGACGATGCTGGCCGACGCCTTGGGCCTACCGGCAAACGCAGGTACCAATGCAAGCGGCGCCAGCGTCGGCTCTACGGTCTAAGCGCTGAATTCATTGTTGTCCAAGATCATTTGATCGAATGTAGTACCCGCGACGCACGTTGCTCTTGAAGCGATAGGCGTTGCGGGCAAGCAGTACGTTGTGCCGGGTGCGCCGGTTTGCATGAGGTTGGTGCAAGCGACGAACATGGGGCGCAAATTATTTTGAGTATTCAGCACTTTTTTTGCACCAATGCGTGCAAACTAAAATTTGTTCTGCTATACTCTTTTTCTTTCGGGGCGTAGCGCAGCCTGGTAGCGCACTTGCATGGGGTGCAAGGGGTCGTGAGTTCGAATCCCACCGTCCCGACCAGAAGTTCCAAGGCCGTTAGTGAGAAATCACTAACGGCCTTTCTCATTGGTTTTTTGGTTTTTGCACGTTGCTGTGGGTCGTGTGGTGGTTGTCTGTGTTGTGGTCGGTCGAGGTCTAGCGTTACGCCGAAGGTTTTCTACGGCGCCGCGTTCCGGACCTTGCGCGCGAACACCACGCTTAGCGATTGATCCGCGGTTTGCTTGAACGTCACATCGGCGTTCGCACGGCCCAGCGAGGCCGCCGCCAGGCACAGTACCCACAAGCTGCCAAGCAGCGGGATTGCGGCAATCATCTGGCTTGGCACACTAGCAAACGGATTGGAAGGCGCATTCAAGTACCGATGCGTCAATCCTGCGTGCGCAAGCCAGGCATAGGCCATTTGCAAGGTGCCATTCATGTCGCTCACGTTCTCAAGGAAAAAGTCCTTGCGCGCGCTGAGCAGGGCGGCCAGATCCCCTTCATTCATCCGATTCAGAAAGTAGGTCCGCGAAAGCGTCATAGGAGCGTCCTTGAGATGCCGCGTCGTCGTAGTTCAGCGAGCCCTGGCTTGTCGTGCATTTTGTTGCCGTGTACTTTCTTGCCTTGAATGCGGCAAAGCCAGATGCTGGTATAACAGACCGCCCACATTTTCGAGCAAAGGTACGCTGTGTCCCGCACACTCACTGCAAGTCGTCTTATTGCGTTGACGGTACAGGCTATCAGGCGGCAGGGCGGCCAGATGTTGACGGCCGCGCCGTGCTCCCTGGCCGTGTTTGTCGTGACGTTGCCGGTCGCCTTGATTCTTACCCGGTATGCCGGGTCGTACTTGCCCCTGTTTCTGTTGCTGGCCGTGCTCAATATGGTGGCCCTGGCGCGCGTGACATTGGCTTGGTATCGAATGACGATCCTGGAAGGGGCGGTCTATGCCTGGACACCATGGGGAGGCCGTGCTCGGGCCAGATATCTGATCGTGCTGGTACTGCTTATCGCCGTGGCGGCCGCCTTGCTGCAAACGACAGGCGACATCCCATATATGGTTTATGTCGTGCTGAGCGAGAACAGCGAAGTCCTGTTTTACTGCGTGCTGTTCGTCGTGCTCGTGCTTGTGTGGACGCCTTTCATGTACTTGGGCTCGGTAGGTTTGCTGAGCTTGGCGCACATGGCGGTAACGGGCAAGCTTGAATACGCGAGCATGCGCCCGTCGATGCGATTCAAGCGTTGGCCGTTGATGGCGGCGTTATGCCTGCTGATGGCTTGCGCTGGCGTGACGCGCTCAATGCTGACCGATTACGGGAAGATCTGGTCCACCGATAATCTTGGCTATGGGGTGTTGGGCATGCTGCTTTGCATCATCCTGGCAGGCGTGGTGACCGTGATGAGTGCGGTCGCTTATCGCGAATCCAGGCGCGTGGCGGCGCTGGAATCGGTATGACCACGGCGGATGAGTCCGCATCTCTTGCGTAAAGGAATCTTGTGTCGACCAAACTTAAAGCAAGCCGTTATCTCGCCTTATCGGCAGCCACGCTCAAGCAACGGGCGGGCGACCTGTTCAGGGCCGCCCCGTGGGCGTTTGGCGTGTTTGTGCTGACGTTGCCGCTGACGCTGCTATTGCCGCATCTGAGCTTGGTCGCCACGGGGTTTTTGCTGGTAGGCGTCATCAACGTGCTGGCCTTGGCGCGCATATCGGTTGCGTGGCATCGGGATATCCTCTCGGACGGCCGGAGCGGCAGGGCGGGGTGGCGATTGGACCGGGCCGAGTGGAAGTATTTCGCGTTGCTGGCGCTGTTTATCGCGGTGGTGTTGGCCGTGGTGTATGCCACCAGCCGAGTGCCAATCCTCATTTACTTTTCATTGAACCGCGGTGGCGATACGGTGTTCTTTATCAGCCTGTTCCTGGCGCTCGCAGCGATTTGGGGGCCCGTGCTGTATCTGGCCGCGACCTTTGCGCAAAGCCTGCCCAGGGTTGCCGTATCGGGCACGTATGAATTCTTGCGGGTGCGCCGAGCCAGTCGCGTCAGCGCGTGGCCGCTGATGAGCATGCTGTTCCTGCTGGCGGTATTTCTGGCGTTCACGGGCGGCTACTTGTCCGTGGGCGTATCCAAGATGTCGGCGACTGCGATTGCGCTGGGCATATTGGGCATCTTGGTTTGCACCGCGCAGGTGATGATGACAACGGCGATGTGCGCTGTTGCCTATCGCGAATCGACCGTAAACGTCGCCAGCGCCGGAAGCTAGTCTCCCAGCAGCTCACGCAATTCGTCGGCTCTTTGAATATTGAGCAGCATGGGGCAATACCCGAACATCGGTGAGCCCACATACGACGTGGCCAGATCACACTGACCATTGCGGTAGACCAGCCAGGCCTTCTGGGTTTGTTCCAGCTTGTCGGCGTCTTCCTGCGATTGCTGCGCCAAGCGCGCGTGCAATTTGCCATACAGCGCGTTGATTTCCGACTTCACGGATGCCGACACCGAACTGGAGCAATCAAGCACCGAGGTGTTGTTGGTGGCGCCGGCGTCCGACAGGCATTGATCGTATTGGGCGCTGTAGTCTTTTGCGTTGGCGGCCGTGGCCGTGGCGGCCATCAGCATCAAGGAAAGGGCGGTTAGCGTGCGGATCATGGGCGTCTGTGGTGGGGGTTGTGCTGGATATCAGTTTCCCATGCGCGTGTCGTGTTGTGGGCGGCAAGGGTATATTGTTCGCATCGATATTTTCATGGCCAACTGCTGACCGTCATGGGTTCCTTACATCAGATCCAGTCTGGCCGGGCCGTGTTGGCCGCAGAGGTCATCGGTGCCGGCGACCCGGTCATCTTCCTGCATGCGAGCATTTGCGATCGCCGAATGTGGCGGGCGCAAATGAACGCGGTTGGCGCGACGCATCAGGCCATCGCCTACGATCGGCGAGGATTTGGCGATAGCCGCGCGGAAGCGGAAGACCACTCTGCGGTGGCCGACTTGCTGTCGGTGATGGATGGCTTGACGGACGGCAGGCCTGCGACGCTGGTTGCGTGCTCGCAGGGCGGGCGTATCGCGCTGGATGCGGCGTTAACGCATGCTGCCCGGATTCGTGGCCTGGTGCTGATAGCCCCGACCGTGCCCGGTGCGCCAGCGGCGGTTTATCCGCCTGCCGTGCAGGATCAGATGGCCGAGTTGACGCAGGCGGAGGCCAGTGGGGACTTGGATCGCGTCAATGCGATGAAGGCCCGGCTTTTCCTGGATGGCCCGTTGCAACCCGAAGGGCGGGTCGCGGGCGAGGCCAGGCAGTTGTTCCTACAGATGCATGACACCGCACTGCGTTCGGCGCCCGCGGGAACGAGCGTGGATGCCATTCATACGTATGCTCGATTGGGCGAGATCGCGGTTCCGACGCGGGTGATATGGGGCGATTTTGACTTTCCCCATATCCAGGAAAGGTCCCTGCGGGTGTCGACGCTGATCCGGCAGGGGGAGGGCCGGGCAGTGGCCGGCGGCGCCCACCTACCCAGCCTGGATCAGCCGGACGCGGTGTCGCGCCTGCTGCGAGACGTCATCTAGCGCCGCTTGTCGTTGCGGCGCGGCGCGGAGGGCAGCGGATTGCCGACGTGGCTGGCCAGCCAGTGTTCGATCTTGTCATCGCGGCGGGCGGCCCAGTCGCGGCCGAGCTCCAGGACCAGCATGTTGCGGGTATCGCCGTAGTCCTGTCCTGGTTCCTTCTGGAACATTTCGCGCCAGATGTCCGAGGCGACCAGATCTGTCGTCAGCAGGACGCCGATGCCCTTGGCATCGATCCATAACGGCGCGGCACGTTCATCGACGTGTTTCTTCAGGTTTTCAAGCAGCTTCTGGGCGAGCGAGGCGTTGTCTTTCGATGCCGAAATCAGGACCAGATATTGCCGGTGGTCGCTTGAAGGCTCGTCGGAGTCGCCAAAAGGGTTTTCCATGGTGCATTCCTTTCGGATAAACGTGCGTTGGGGCGCAAATGCGGCCTTGGAAGATAGGGTACTCGACAGGGGCGCTGGGCCGGGGCATTTGGTACACTTCAGCCATCTTTGGGGAGTAGCCTGCTTTCCGCCCTGCGGAAAGAGTTTGCGTCAACATTCTTGACCTTTCGGTCATGGCGCAGCGGCCGGTTCGGCATGGCGAGACCACGGACTTTTCCGTAGCCTTGTCCGGGCGATATGGAAGAGTCTGTGCGTGTCGCCCGGACGGAGCCATCCAACAGTGAATCCCCTCTCTACCCTTATCCTGGCCTTTGCCATGTCGACCGATGCGTTCGCCGCCGCGGTGGGCAAGGGCGCGTCCCTGCATAAACCCCGCTTGTCCGAGGCGCTGCGCACGGGCCTGATTTTTGGGGTCATCGAAGCCATTACTCCCGTGATTGGTTGGGCGCTGGGCTCCGTCGCGGCAAAGTTCGTTGCGGACTGGGACCATTGGATCGCGTTCTGTATGCTCTGCGTGCTGGGCGGCATGATGATCCGCAACGGCTACAAGGAAGACGTCGAAGAGGCCGCTCCGGTCGTGCGTCATTCATTCTGGCTGCTTGCCGCCACGGGCTTTGCCACCAGCATCGACGCAATGGCCGTGGGCGTCAGCCTGGCCTTCATCGACAACAACATCTTTGTGACGGCAGCGGCCATTGGCTTGGCCACCATGCTGATGGTCACGATTGGCGTCATGGTCGGACGCCTGGTGGGCAGCGTCGCGGGCAAGCGCGCCGAAATACTGGGCGGCATCGCGCTGATCGGCATCGGCGCAACGATCCTGTACGAACACCTGACAGCCTGATCGACCGGGGGGATGGCGCGGGGGCGGTGGCCGCAAACGCTGCCCCCCCGGCGCTGTTATGGCGCAAGTTGTTCGGTTCTGTGCCTGTCGCGCGTGGGCGGCATGCTTGCATACTGCGTCCTTTCACCCGGACAAGAGAAGCTTGCATGCGCTACCGATACGTCACCGCCGATGTCTTCACCAGCCAGCCCTATAGCGGCAACCCGTTGGCGGTTGTGCTGGACGCCCAGGGTCTGGATACCGCGCAGATGCAGCGCATCGCGCGCGAATTCAATTATTCGGAGACCAGCTTCGTGCTGCCGCCGAAGGACGCCGCGCATACCGCTTGGGTACGGATCTTCACGCCCGACCGTGAAGTGCCTTTCGCCGGGCACCCGAACGTGGGTACCGCTGTGGTGCTGGCGCGCGAGATGACCACGGCGGGGCGGCCGGCACCCGAGGCATTTGTTTTTGAAGAGGCAGCGGGCCTGGTGCGGATCTCGTTGAAGACGGGCGACAAGGGGGTGGAGAGTGTCGAGCTTCTGGCGCCCCAACCCTTGTCGCGCGCCAGCGAGGCGTCCGTGGCCGCAGTGGCTCGGGCGTTGAAGCTGGAGCCGTCCGATATCGATACGTCCGAGCATGCGCCGCAAGTGGTGTCGGTCGGGCTGATATTCCTGGTTGCGAAGTTGAGCAGCCGCGATGCCTTGCGCCGTGCGGCGCCAGACGCTGATGGCTATGCCGCGCTGCTGCCGTTGGATGGCGCGAAGTCCATCTACGTCTACACCACGGAGACGAATGGGGATGTGGTGGATGCGCCAACCGATATCCAAGCCCGGATGTTCACGGGACGCATGACGGAAGATCCGGCCACGGGCAGCGCGACGGCGGCGATGACGGCATTGCGTGCGGCACTGCGCGATGCGGGAACCTTGCGGTTGCGCGTGGGACAGGGCGTGGACATGGGGCGGGCCAGCCTGTTGCTGGCGCATGCCGAGCCTCGTGCGGATGGTGTCTGGGCGGGCGTGGCGGGCCAGGCGGTCATCGTCATGGAAGGGACGCTGCCTGCGCCAGCGGCATCCTGATTCTGTCTTGTCTGGTGCGCGGGGGCTCGTGTATGCTCTTTCGCATGAACGCAATGCCCTTTGCGCCCGCATGCCGGGCAGATAACCGACGAATCACTCGACGTCTACGTTGAGTGGCAAGTCACGTTCAGGCGCTGAGTCTTCAGCGCTACATCCTGAAGGCCACGATACCCCTCGTGGCCTTTTTGTTTGTGCTTCATCTGCTTCCCTCCGCGAGGCGTACCGCCAGGCCTTCGTTTCCCTTTGTCAAAGGAACGAAGCATGTCCCAGCATTTACTGGCCATCCGGCCTTACCATCCCTCCGACGAGTCCGCCATCATTCAACTGTGGCGCGATTGCGGCTTGACGCGGCCGTGGAACGACCCGGTGAAGGACATCGCGCGCAAGCTGACCGTGCAGTCCGATTTGTTCCTGGTGGGAGAGGCCGATGGCGTGGTGGTCGGCACATTGATGGGCGGCTATGACGGCCATCGCGGCTGGATCAATTATCTGGCTGTGTCGCCCGCGCATCAACGGCGCGGCCATGCCACCGTGCTGATGCGGGCAGTGGAGCGTAAGCTGCTGGAGAGGGGATGCCCCAAGATCAATCTGCTGATCCGTTCGGGCAATGTCGCGGTGCGCGGCTTTTACGAATCGTTGGGCTTTCAGTGCGACGAGGTGATCAGTCTGGGCAAGCGCCTGATCCCTGATCTTTGATTGCGACAGATCCGGCACGCGCGCGTGCCGGATCGGTGATGCGCGCCATCAGGCGCGATGGGCGGTGGAGCTTAGATCGCGACGGTCAGATAGACCGCTTCGCGGCCGACGATCGGCATGCGGGTCGGCATGAAGATCATGCAGTTGTCGCACGGTGAACGGATTTCCTCGGTGCCGTTCATGGCGATCAACTCGTCTTTTTGGAAGATCTCGAAGCCGAGGACCGGGCGCGTAAAGCGGAACTCCTCGGACTTCACCATATGCACTTCCAGCAGGCGGTAGCGCTGCGGCGCGGGCGGCGGCGCGGCATCGGCCGGCGCATCGATCAAGCCGGTGTGCGCCAGGAACCGCAGGGTGACGTCGGTTGCCAACGCGGCGGCGGACTGGGCGAAGTGCTGGCCGCATTCCACCACCAATGCACCACCGCTGTCGGACAACGGGTCGCCGTGGTGGCCATAGCCCATGACGCCCGTGCCCGGGAATTTGTGCTGTGGCATGACCAGGTGGACCAGCGGCGCACCGACGGCCGCGGCCAGCGCGGTGTTGCGGTCCATCTCGTTGTAGACCCAGAACGGTTGCACCGGGGCGCGCGTTGAATGGATGTCCAGCACGAAATCAGCGGCGTCCAGCACGGGGCGCAGTTCACGGGCGCGGCGCAGTTCGGGGCTGTCTTCCGTGCCGTCCAGCATGGCGGCCGACCAGATGCGGTTCAGGTTGTGGACCAGCTGGCGGTTTTCGTAGGGCTGGTTGATGTCGAAGGCCTCGTAGGCCTCGACGTGCGCGAAGCTGACCGTCAAGGTGCCGATCTTGGGGCGCACGCCGGTGTCCAGCAGGTGGGTCGCGGCGACCATTCCACAGATTTCGTTGCCGTGGGTGATTGCGTTGATCAGCACATGCGGGCCGGGCACGCCCGACTCGAAGCGATGGACATAGGGAATGCCGGTGTTGCCCTCACGGTAGGCCGAGAGGTCACGAGGCAGGACTTCCAACGGGGCGGTGTCGGGTTCAAACGCGGGATTTTGCATGGGGTGGGGCCTATTCTGGACGGATGCCGGCGCGGTCAATCAGGTCTTTATACAGCGCCAGGCGTTCAGTCATCATGGTGGTGAACTGTTGCGGAGTTTGGTTATCTGGCGGCAGCGCGCCGGCTTTCTCCAGTGCTTGTGGCAGGCCGTCCTGGCCGGCCACGGTGCGCACCGCGGTCAGCAGGGCCTGGATGATGTCCTCGGGCGTGCCGGCGGGCGCGGCCAGGCCGATCCACGACATGGCGTTCAGCACGGGGTAGCCGAGTTCAGCAAACGTGGGCACGTCGGGCAGCGCATCCAGGCGCTTGGGCGCGGCGACTGCCAGGGCCCGCATTTTGCCGACCTGGATGTGGGGCAGGAAGGGCGCCAGGTTGTCCAGCGCGAACTGCGCCTGGTTGGACAGCAGGGCATTGATCAGCGGTGCACCGCCGCGATACGGCACGTGCATGGCCTGCACTTGCAGTGTGTTCTTGAATAGCTCCGCGTTAAGTTGGCCCATGCTGCCGATGCCGGCCGTGGCGTAGTGCAGTTCGTCCGGGCGGGACTTCAGCAGCGCAACGAATTCCGCGAGGGTCTTGGCGGGCACGTCGATGTTCGTCACCAGCACATTGGGGGTGCGAGACAACTGCGTGATGGACGCGAAATCCTTGATCGGGTCGTAGCCCAGGTCGCTGCGCATCAGCGGATTGGCCAAATGCGAGCTTTGCGACGAAGCGACCAGCGTATAGCCGTCCGGCTTGGCGCGTGCCACGCGCTGGCTGCCGATGGCGCCGCCTGCGCCGTCACGGTTTTCGATGATGATCGTGGTGCCCAATGCCTTGCCCAGCGCCTCGGCGTAGATGCGGCCGATCAGGTCGACGGAGCCGCCTGCGGGAAACGGCACGACCAGGGTGATGGGGCGGGAAGGGTAGGTACTGGCCCGCGCGGCCAGGGGCAGCAGGGTGGCGCCCAGGCCGGCAAGGACGAGGCTGCGGCGCATCAAGGACGGCGCAGCGGAGTGGTGCTTCATGAAGCTCTCTTGTGATGACAGTCAGGATGGTCTATGTTGCAATATTCATTGCAGATAGAAATATAAGATGCAATGAAAATTGTGGAATTTGGGGTTATCACCTAGAGCCGCCGCTTACGGAATTGCTGCCATCATGAATCTGAACCAACGCATCGCCACCTACGCCAAGAAGCTCAGCAAGACGGAAAGCCTGCTGGTTGAGGAAATGCAGGCGCGCTACCCCCAAAGTCTGCTGGAATCTGCCACGGCGTTGGCCAAACGGGTTGGCACAAGCGCCTCTACGGTGGTTCGCCTGTTGGCCAAGCTGGGCTATGACAGCTACCCGCAGGCGCAGATGGAGGCGCGTTCGGAGGTGACGGCACGCCTGGCTTCGCCCGGTGAACGCGCGGATGCGGTCAGCGGAGATAACCCGTCAGCGCGGGCCTGCCTGCATAACGCTCTGCTGCATGATCAGCACAATTTGCAAGAGACCTTTGCGGCAATCGACGTCGGGGCGTTTGAGTCGGCCGTACGCTTGCTGACCCAGCGCAAGGGCCGGGTGCATGTGCTGGGCCTGCGGCAAGCCGCGCCGCTGGCCAGTCACGTGGCGCTCTATCTGAATCTGTGCCTGCCGTCGGTCAAGCCGATGGGCGGGGCGGGGCCGATGTTCCTGGAAGACCAGCTGCTTTGGATCGATGCCAATGACGTGCTGCTGGCATTCACCTTCAGGCGTTATTCAGTTGCCACGGCCAATGCGGTGAAGGTCTTTCGGCAGCGCGGCGGCAAAGTGGTGCTGATCACGGACGCGGCATCGGCGCCAGCCGCGGCTTCCGCGGACCATGTGCTGGTCGCGCGCAGCTCCAGCGCATCGCCGTTCGACTCCTATACGGCAGCCTTCTCGGTGTGCAATGCGTTGCTGGCGGCGGTGGCGCAACGTTGCAGGAAAGCACTGAGCGGCGCGCTGGAACGGGGTGAGGATCTGTGGGAGTCGAAATGGATCAGGCCGCCCGGCGAAGGGCCGGCCGGCAAGCAAGGCCTCTGATCCTGTCAGGTTGCCCGGCGATTTGCGGTCATCCAAAGAAATCGCGCAATGGCGTTGAAAACCCCGATTTCGCCCGTTTTTCAGTGTCTGCAAGATGCGTCTGCACTATCCGTCCTAGTGCGCCATAACCCGTTGAAAGGACTGCTTTTCAAGCGCTTTTTTTTTTGGCATATTGCGCCCGAATAGACCCATTTCAGGAGCAAGAAGCATGAGCGCGTGGCCGCAGCGCCATATCGACGGATTTCAAGTGGGATGCGAGATCGTGAGCCTGGACGCCGGCGTGCTGGCCATCGAGGTGACGGTCTGCCGTGCGAGTGATGGCGATTTTCAACAGCGCTGGTCGTTGCCCAGGTTCGTGACGTTCGCTGATGCGGCCGTGGCCAGACGCCACGCCGAACTGGTACTGTCAGGAATCGTTTCGGTCGACGAGGCGACGGGCGAGCCCCGATATGGCATTCTGTAGGGGCGTGGCAAGGGTCGCCGCGGGGTCATGCCGGCTGGTTGGGGCAATTGCCCTACTAAATGTTGCTGGATTACAGTAGCCATGCGAGGCCCAGCAGGTGCATGATGCTTGGAGAGAAGTCCGCGTTGAAGGATGTCGCAATAGGTAGGTTTTGTTTCGTTTATCACAATCGCGTGCCTTGTACCTATGGGTTTGGCCGGTACAGTGGTAGCGGATGACAACAAAAAGGAGAGTTCCATGTTTGATACTTTTCCTGTCCTGCGTCGTGTTGGCCTGGCGGCCGCGACAATCGGTGTAGCGGGTCTGCTGTTCGCAGGCTGCACCACCACCAGTCCTAAAACTTCCGCAACTACGTCGGACAAGCGCGAGTCGATGAATAGCGCGGCCAATGCGACGTTGACCAAGCTGTACGAGGCCTCACCGCAATCCAAGGAATTGGTGGCACGCGCCAGGGGTGTGCTGGTGTTTCCTGATGTGCTGAGCGGCAGCTTCATCGTGGGCGCGGAGCATGGCAACGGTGTGCTGCGTGTGGGTGGCTCCAATGCGGGCTACTACAGCACGACGGCGGGTTCGATCGGCTTCCAGGCCGGCGCGCAATCCAAGGCCATGGTGCTGTTGTTCATGACGGATGATGCGTTGAACAAGTTCCGCAATAGCAGCGGTTGGACCGTGGGTGCGGACGCGACGGTGGCGGTTGTGAATGTTGGCGCGAATGGCCGCATCGACACCAACACGGCACAACAACCCATCGTTGGCTTCGTGATGAACAATGGCGGTCTGATGGCTGGCGTGTCGCTGGCTGGCACCAAGATCTCCAAGCTCGATTGGTAATTCATTGAGCTGAAAACAAAACGCCGCGAAGTTTCCTTCGCGGCGTTTTGTTTTGTGCGGCGGTTCAGCCGAGCAGGGTGTCGCCGTTGTTGCGTACGGCGCTTTCGCGTTGCATTTCGGCTTCTTCGATTTTCGGATCCAGGCCGCGCCAGCGCACGATGTGGCCACGGTCTTGCTCGGGTTCCCAACCCAGCATGCCGTAGCGCGTGATTTCAGTTTCGCCTGTGTCGAATTCCACTTCAAAGTAGCCCTGACGATCGGGTAGCGTGCCGCCGGGGAACCATTCTGTTTCGGGCATGGTTTGCTCCTTGCTAAGCGATGGGAGGGATGCCGGCGCGCATGCGCGGCCGACGTGCTCATTGTGCGGGCGCGGGCGGTATCCCGCAAGTTTCCGAAAGCGTCGCGCGGTATCTTCAGGCGAGCGGGACCGCCGTGGTGTAGAGCACCTGCTTTAGCGCGAAACTGGAGCGGATGCTTGCAACACCGGGGATGCGTGTGATGTGTTCGACGATCAGGCGTTCCAGCGCGTCCACGTCCGGCACCAGCGCGCGGATCAGGTAGTCGGCGTCACCCGACATCAGATAGCACTCCATGATCTCTGGCAGGACGGCGATTTCACGTTCAAAGACGTCGAGGGCTGCCTTGCGTTGCTTATCCAGCGAGATCTGGATGAACACATTGACCTTCAGCCCAAGCTTGCGCGCGTTCAGCAGCGTGACCCGGCGGTCGATCAGGCCTTCGGTTTCAAGCCGGCGCACTCTGGCCAGGCAGGGCGAGGCGGACAGGTTCACGCGGGCGGCAAGTTCCACGTTGGTCAGGCGCGCGTCGCGCTGAAGTTCGTTCAGAATCCGGATGTCAGTGGCATCCAGGTTGATTTCCGGCATAAGTCACCTAAGTGTTATCGATTGGCAGTGCATTTGTGCTGAGGATGTAGTGTATCGAAGTGAATTGAGGTGAAATGTTCTGGGGTTTACCCTATAGACTATTTCTTCCTTTGGTCAATCGGCCAAAGCGCAGAATAATCAAGCGGTAGATTGGGCAGTAATGAGTCAGCAAAGCACGTTGCGTAAGTTCTTGCCGTTGGTGGGCGCGGTCATGATCTGGGGCGGAAATTGGCCCGTCATGAAGCTGGGATTGGCGCACATGAGTCCGCTGTGGCTGGCCGCCAGCCGTTTTGGATCAGCCGCGCTGATCAGTGTGCTGGTGCTGGGCCTGGTGGGGCGCCTGCGGCTGCCGACGCGCCAGGAATGGCCGTTGGTGGCGGGCGTGGCGCTGCTGCAAATGGGCGCCTTCACTGCGTTGGCGTTGTGGGCCTTGCAGTACGTGGCGCCCGGGCGTGCCTCCGTGATTGCATACGCGACCTCGATCTGGGTCATTCCTCTGTCCGCCTTGACCCTGAAAGAGCGTTTGTCGATGGGGCAGTGGTTGGCGACCGCGTTGAGCTATGCAGGCATTGGTGTGATCGTCGCGCCGGCGTTCAGCCCATGGCAGGCACACACGGTCATCGGTCTGGTCATGCTGCTGGGCGCCTCGTTCGCGTGGGCCTGCAACATCATTCAGCTGCGCGGCAACCGTCACGTGCGATTGGGCGCGGACATGATCCCCTGGCAGACCGCCATCGCCACCGTGCCGCTGGCCGCGCTGGCCTGGATGCGTGACGGTGCGCCCAGCTTCCTGGCCGTGCCGGATGCATGGCCCATCATCTTGTACACCGGGCCACTGGCCACCGCGCTGACCTTTATCGTGGTGCTGGGCATGACGCAGAAAATGCCGCCGGTGGCGACGTCCATCGCGATGCTGTGCGTGCCGGTGATCGGTTTGATCGTGTCGTCGGTGGTGTTCCATGAAAGGATCTCTGCCGACCTGGCGCTGGGCTTGTCGCTGATCGGCGCAAGCGTTGTTGCTTCCGCGCTGGCGTCGCGCTTCAAGCGCCCAATGGTGCTGCGTCCTTCCTAGAACGCTCTAGAATGGCGTGCGCCAGGGAAGGCCTGGCATTTCTCTGGGTGCACGTCGTAAATGGACTCCCTATATGTGCTGGTCGTGGTGGGCGCCATGGCCGCGGGATTTGTGCAGGGCCTGTCGGGGTTCGGATTCGGGATGGTGGCCATGTCCTTCTGGGCCTGGACGATCGACCCCAGGCTGGCTGCGGCGATGGCCGTGTTCGGTTCCTTGACGGGCCAACTGTTGGCCGCATTCACGGTACGGCGCGGCTTTGCACTGACGCATCTGTTGCCCTTCATCGTCGGCGGCTTGGCCGGTATTCCGCTGGGCGTGATGTTGTTGCCGCATCTGGATCCCTTGCTGTTCAAAACGTTCATCGGCGCCTTGCTGGGGATCTGGTGTCCGATCATGTTGTTCGCGACTCGTCTGCCGCGTATCACCGCAGGCGGCAAAGTCGCGGACGGCGTGGCGGGCGCCGTGGGCGGCATCATGGGCGGCATCGGCGGATTCACGGGCGTCATCCCGACGTTGTGGTGCACCCTGCGGGGGTTCGATCGCGATGTGCAACGCTCGGTGATTCAGAATTTCAATTTGTCCATGCTGGCGGTGACGATGGCCACCTACGTGTTCACGGGCGTGGTCACACGTGACATGCTGCCGTTGTTTGCCATGATCGTGCCTGCCATGCTTGTGCCCACGCTGCTGGGCGCGCGCTTGTATGTGGGCATTAGCGACATTGCGTTTCGCCGGATCGTGCTGGGCTTGCTGACGCTTTCCGGCATTGCGCTGCTGGCGTCATCGGTGCCCAAGCTGCTGGGCTAGCCCGAGGCGGCGCGGCCGGCATGCTATCGTTAAGCCTTCAAGAGAGAATCACGCATGGCATTGCATCGTTTCCAGAAAGGCGAACTGGGCCATTGGCTGCGGCTCGTTGCCGATAATTCCGAGCCGGGCGCCGCTCAAGCGGATGTGCCCGAGGAAGTCGCGAAGGCGCTGGTGACCTTGCGTTGCATTCAGGCTGGCGCCGATGGCCGCTGGCTTGTCACTGAAAAGGGCAAGCTTGCCCTTCGCATGGAAGAGCCAGGCGCCATACACGTGCGCTGAGCAACCGCTACGCAGGCGCTGGGCGCCGCTGGCCGCATTCCTGATCTGCCCCAAATATTGCGCGTCACATTGCAGTGGCTTGAGCCAAGACGCCTGAAGAACGGCATAGTTTGCGAATGATTTCGCTGTATGTCGTGAGTTCGAGGGTATTGGCGGGACAGTACGGGAATCTCCTGAGACGGAATGTGCGATTTGGCATCTTCTGGATGTATCGCGCCTGCTGTGTCGCCAGTAAGATGAACTTGCGTGACGCTTTCAGGTCTATTTATTGATGCGGGAATTCTGCTCCCGCCACGTCACGCGTGGTTCACGCGTTTAGGTAACCGACTGGGAGGTAGCACATGCAGCATCGTGACCAGGAAGTACTGATCGACGTTTCCACAGCGGCCATGGATACCGGCGGATATGGCGTTTTGCTGACGGTAACGGCCGAGGGCGGCACCGAAGTGGATGCCGCATTTTCCCACTTGGGCAACTGCGCTTCGTTGGACGAAGCACGTGGTCGCGCGGAAATTTTCGCGCAGAACTGGGTCGAGGAAAATATCTTCCGATAGGGCACGGCCCTGGGCGAAGCCAAGAGGTTGAACCGGTCTGTGCGGGCATGACGCTGCGGAGAATACTCGAAAGTTTGCGACGAAAATTTCGGTTATCGTTGCTGCTCCAAAACCTGGGGCCCTTTTTGGGTATGCGTCGTTCCAAGATGATTGCCGCACAGACCAACCTCTCTCTTGCAGAGCATGTCCGCGCGCTGCGCGAGCATTTCGATGGCGTGATCCTGCCCATGTGGATGGGGCGGGGCTTCAATGACGCCACGGGTCTACCCTTTGAATCGCTGGATGCCGCAACGGGCGAGCCGCTTGCGCCGGTGCGTTATCGGGCCATGGCGTGCGCCCGGCAACTGTACGTGTTTGCGCAGGCGCCCGGTGTTGCCGCCGGCCAGCATGCCGACCGCCTGTTTGAATCATTGCGCCGTGTGTTTCGCGACGAGGCGCACGGCGGATGGCGATATAGCGTGGACGCCGATGCGCGTCCGCTGGACGAAACCCAGGATCTGTATACGCACGCATTCATCGTTCTGGCCTGCGCGGCGTATTTTCAGCGCAGCCGCCATGCGGATGCGCGCAAGCTCATGTTGACGACCGCGTCGACGATTGAGGCGCGCTTCAAGACGCGCGACGGGCTATACCACGCGGCGCTGAGCCCTGACTTTGTTCAGGCGCTGCGCCCGCCCGCGCAGAATCCCATGATGCATCTGACCGAGGCGTATCTGGCTGCGGCCCAGGTGGCCGAGCCCGCATTGTTCGCGCAGCACTTGCGCGGCTTGGCGCAGGGCATCAGCCAGTTTTTCGTGCACGTGCCCACGCAATGTATTTCCGAGGCGTTGCAAGGCACGGCAGGCAACCGACTGGAACCCGGGCACCAATTCGAATGGCTATCGCTGGTGCATGGGGCCACCGAAGTCTTTGAAAGCCTGGACCTGGTGGAATCGCTGCCGCGTGCAGTGCATTGGTCCCGGGCGCATGGCGTGGCTGCCGATGGGACGGGGGTGCTGGCGTCATTGAATGAGTCGGGGGCCGTCATCGACGATACGCGCCGTATCTGGGCGCAGACGGAATATCTGCGTGCCTTGGCGGTGCAGGGCGATTGGCCGGCGCTGGTGGAGGGACTTGCCAATTTCCGCGCGCGTTTCCTGCACGAAGGGGGCTGGTTCGAGTGCCTGGATGGAGCGGGTAATGTCGTGCGGGCCGATATGCCGTCCACGTCGCCTTACCACCTGGCAACCTGCCTGGCAGCCCTGCCGATTGTTGTTTAATGATCACGTTAACAATTGTTGTTTAATGATCGCGTTAACAATTTTTGTCGTTCTGTTGTCATGAATTGATAGAAAAATATTGGTGAAATCCCTTACAATTTGCTAACACTGTTTGTGGGGAAGCATCAATGAGCGTTATGTGCTTGGCTTGCCAACGCATCAATCCGGGGCTTTCGGGCGTAGCACCGCATTCGCACCTGGGACATCAAGGTTTCACCAATCCGACGCAGAAAGGGCGTGAGGAAAGCCGCGAAGACCATTTCCGCTGCCTGAGTTGCGGCGCAAAATGGTTGCGTGAAACCGATAAGTGGGGCGTGGACCTGGGCTTCAAGCTTGCGCCTTGATTCGTTGCGCTGCCGTGTTGAAAGCGGGCCTCTGTGAAGAGGCCCGTTTCATTTTGAATTGCTTTGCGCCGTTCCCCGAAACTTTATGTATCAGCCCAACCCGCCTTGGAGTCAGGGCGTTGGCCTGGCGGCGAGCACGTCGGGGTCCGCGTTGGCGGTTTGCAGCAGCCATTGCCGGAAACAGGCCAGCGCGTAGTGATCGCGGCGCTGAGCCGGCGCGCACAAGTGATAGCCGCGGCTTAATCGGATGGGCAGGTCGGGAAAGGGGGCGGCCACTCGGCCGGCCTGGAGTTCGTCACGCACCAGGCAGCGCTGCAACACGGCGATCCCCATGTCGGCCATGACGGCGCGGACCAGGATGGATACCTGGTCGAATCCGTTGGACAGCGCGACGGCATCGCGCGGCACGCCAGCCGCCGTGAACCATTGGGCCCAGTTGTCCTTGCCGTTCGAGTGATACAGCAGCGGTTCGCCCAGCAGGCCGTTGGGTGTGTTCCACAACCCCTGAGCCTGCCTGGTGGCCAGTCGTCCGGGATGGCAGATCACCACCATTTCCCGACCGATGACGTAGTCGGCTTGCCATCCGGGCCACTGTTCGGGCGTGCCGGACAGGATGCTGGCGTCGGGTGTCGCGCCTGAAAAGTCCTCATTGCGCCGATAGGCCACAAAACTCAGGTGGATCTCGGGATGACGGCGGTGGAAGTCGGGCAGGTGCGGCACCAGCCAGGCGCTGGCCAACGTGGGAACCGTGGAAAGCGTCAGGTGGAAGCGGCGGTCGTCCGCCCGAAGTTCGGTGCTGAGCGCTTCAATGGCCTGCAACGGTGCCTGTGCACCTTCGTAGAGCCGCCGCCCCATGTCGGTCAGGGTCAGCCCGTGCGCGTTCCTGTGCATCAAGGGCTGGCCGAAATGCGCCTCCAGGCGCGAGATGGCGCGGCTGATGGCGCCCTGGGTCACGCACAGGGTCTGCGCGGCTTGGGTGAAGCTGCCCAAGCGCGCCGCCGTGATGAAGGCATGCAGCTCGGACATGGAGGGCGAGTGCAAACGCATTGAGCATGATCTTTGGTAATGAAGGAGTGCAATATAGTCGTTTGAAAGGAGATCGTAAAGTTTGGACACTGGCGGCCGTGTTCGTAGACCCATCACCGACCTTATCCATTTTCGGAGTCGCCTCATGTCCCGCCATCTGTTGAACCGGTCTGCGCGTTTCGCGCTTGCCGGCATGTTCGCCACGTTGTCCTTTGCCGGCATTGCCCAAGCCGCCGACTATCCGTCCCGTCCGATCAAGCTTGTCGTGCCGTTTGCCGCGGGTGGGTCGACCGACATCGTTGCCCGCCTGGTGGCGGAGTACGCGGGGCGTGATCTGAAGCAGACCATCGTGGTTGAGAACAAGGCGGGCGCGGGCGGCTCGATGGGCATGGAGCAGGTAGCCCGGTCCACGCCGGACGGCTACACCATCGGCATGGCCACGATGAGCACGCATGGCTCGAACCCCGCCGTGTACCGCAAGATGAACTACGACCCCATCAAGGATTTCGCGCCCGTGGCCAATGTGTTGGCCGTGCCCAGCATCTTTGCGATCAATCCGAACTTGCCGGCCAAGAACATGGCTGAATTCGTGGCGCTGTCCAAGAGCGCGCCGGCCGACCGCTACAGCTTTGCGTCGCCGGGCGTGGGATCGCTGGGCCACGTGAACATTGAGAACTTCATGATGCTGTCGGGTATCAAGCTGCTGCACGTGCCGTATCGCGGCGCGGGCCCTGCCTTGAACGATGTGATGGGCGGGCAGGTGGATGCGATCACCGACAATCTGTCGTCGACCTTGCCGCAGGTGCTGGGCGGCAAATTGCGCCCGTTGGCCGTGCTGGGCGCGCAGCGTTCGCCGCTGCTGCCGGACGTGCCCACCTACATCGAGTTGGGCTATCCCGACATGGGCACCGGCGGCTGGTTTGGCCTGGTGGCGCCGGCCGGCACGCCGACCGCCGTGATCGACCGCTTGAACCAGGCGGTGCGCGCCGCGATGCAGGACCCCGAGTTCCGCAAGAAGGCCGAGGACGTGGGTGGTACGCTGATGCCGACGACCCCGCAAGAGTTCCAGGTCCAGATCGAACAGGCCCTGGCCCGCTACGCCAAGGTGGCCAAGGCCGCCAACATTCAGGCTGACTGACGATGACTCACGCCGATTTCAACGCGGTTTCCGTGCATGAACCTCAAGGACCGGCGTTGCCGCTGGTCTGTGATTCGCCTCACAGCGGCGAACGCTATCCCGATGATTTCGGGGCGGTCGCAACGCATTCGCAGCTGCGCCAGGGCGAAGACACGCACGTGGACGTGTTGTGGTCGGCGGCCCCCGCCTTGGGAGCCACGTTGATCGCGGCGAATTTCCCGCGTGTGTATATCGACCCGAACCGCACCTTGCAGGATCTGGATCCGGAATTGCTGGCCGAACCCTGGCCCGATCCTCTGGAACCGGGCGAGAAGACCCGCTTGGGCAAGGGATTGATCTGGCGCCGCATGGACAAGGCCACGCCGATCTATGACCGAAAGCTGACGCTGGATGAGGTGCGGCATCGCATTCAGGCGTACTACCAGCCCTATCACGCGGCGCTGTCGCAAGCGATCAAGGGGGTTGAGCAACGCTTTGGCGCGGTCTGGCACTTGAACCTGCATTCCATGCCCAACGACGCCTACGAGCGCCTGGGCCGGCAAAGCGAGCATCCCCTGGCTGACTTTGTACTGGGCGACCGGGACGGCACCACGTGCGAGCCGGAATTCATTGCACTGATCGAGAAGGCCCTGCGCGATCTGGGCTACACGGTTGCGCGCAATGATCCCTACAAGGGCGTGCAATTGATCGCGCAGATCGGCCAGCCGGCGCTGAACCGGCACAGTCTGCAAGTGGAGATCCGGCGCCCGTTGTACATGGACGAGGCCACGCGCGAGCGCAACGCGGGTTTTGAATTGCTCCGCGGGCATCTCTCGCAAGTGCTGGAGCAGGTGGCGGATTACGTGCGGGTCCGCATGAGCGCCGTTACATCGACAAAATAAACGAGTTTGTGTTTTGGAATGCCTGGAAGCCGGGATTGATGCAGATCAATCCCGGTTTTTTACAGGGTGCTTAAGTTTTCTTGTGCCGGGCCGTTGTCGCTAACAACGAGCTGCGCCGTCTTTGGCCGTGGCGATAGGGAACCGTAATGCTAGAGAAGACTATCAACGGGTTTTCAGTGGTGGCGTATGCGACGCAACCAGAGGGGCGCACGCCTGCGCGGGCGTTTTTGGAGACAAGGCGTCTTAAGCCCAAAGTGAAGGCGGCAGACGCTCCCGCGCAGGAAGCGGAGGAGCCGGGAGAATCGGAAGACGCCAAACCGGAAGGCCAGCCTTTCGAGATCTTCGTCAGCCGGCGGTTTCGCAGCGCGATCGAAGCGATGTCGGCAGCGCGCAACGCGCTGGACCGCGTGAAAAGCGTGGATGAGGACGGCGTGCCGGATCACCTGCCGGAGTAGCGCACGCCGGGGTTTCGGACGCGCTGGCCGAGACTGGCGAGCCGCCGGTCCCATATTGTTATCCCCACTTTGTATTTGTCGAACACCTGAGCGCAGGCTGATGATGCCGCATGGCAATCATCGCCATTCACAGTCTGCTCAAAAGGAAGGTTGATGAATACGAACGTCCATTCCAGCGCGCTAACCGCGCGCGGAGTCTCACGCCGCGCGTTGTTGCGCGCGGCAAGTGTCGCGGGATTGGCCGCGCCGCTGGGCATGCTGGGTTCCCGCGTGCTGGCGGCCGACGCTGCACCACGCACGTTCAAGATCGCTTGGAGTCAGACCGCCGTCTGCCAGTCGCCCGTGTCGGTGGCGCTTGAGCGCGGCTTCTTCGAAAAGTACGGCTTGAAGGTTGAGCGCATCAATTTCAGCGGGTCGACCGATCAGTTGCTGGAAGCGATTGCCACCGGGCACGCCGATGGCGGCATCGGCATGGCGTTGCGATGGCTCAAGCCGCTGGAGCAAGGCTTTGACGTGAAACTGGCGGTGGGCACGCACGGCGGCTGCATGCGCTTGCTGACCGCGGAAGATTCGCCCGTCAAGAGCGTGAATGACCTGAAGGGCCGCCGCGTGGCCGTGTCCGACCAGGCCAGCCCGGTGAAGAACTTCTTTGCGATCCGTGTGGCGCAATTGGGCATCGACCCTGAGTCCGTGGACTGGCGCCAGTATCCGCAAGACCTGTTCGGCGAAGTGCTGAGAAAGGGCGAGGTGGATGCGATTGCCGGCGACGATCCGCTGATCTACACGCTGCGCGAAGACAACAAGCTGCGCGAGATAGCCACCAACATCGAAGGCGATTACGAGAACCGGACGTGCTGCGTGCTGGGCTTGCGCGGCGACTTGGTGCGCAAGGATCCCGAGGCGGCTGCGGCCATCACCCGCGCGGTGATCGATGCGCAGCGCTGGACCGCATCCAATCCCGATGAGACGGCCCGCATCTTCGCGCCGTATGTGCCAGGCAAGGTGCCCGCCGAGCGAGTGGCCGCGATCTTGCGCAGCCACAGCCATGGGCATGCGTCGACGGGAGCCGCGCTGCGCGAGGAGATCGTGGGTTACGCCAAGGACCTGAAGACGATCAAGGTGCTGAGCGCGAATCTGGACATCAACAAGTACGCGCAAGTGGTGGTGCCCAATGTCCTCGGCTGACGCATTGCTGCCGGCCCGCGCCGCAGGCGCGGCGCGAGTGCCAGGGGCCGGCTGGCGCTTGTGGAAGACAGGCGTGGCGGCGGCCGTCGCCTGGGCCGGCGTGGGCGGGGTGACGCTGGGATGGCCGAACGTTGAAGTGGGCTTCTCGTCATGGGGCTATACGCGGGAGTTCGGCGTGGCGGCGCTGACGTTGGCCGTGCTGCTTTTGCTGGCAGCGGTGTCCGGCGTCGAGCAGGCGCGTCCGGTGCGCGCGTTGCGCCGCGCCGGGCCCTGGCTGGTGGTGCTGGCCGTGGCGGTGGGCGCGTGGGAAATTGCCACGGCGAAACTGGCGCTGCTACCCAGCCCATTCTTCGCCCCGCCGCAATCGTTGATCGAGGTCTACGTCACGGACTACAAGCGCTTGGCGGACAGCTTGGCGAATTCGCTGTGGCTGCTGGCCAATGGCTTCTTGTTGGGGGCGGCGGCAGGCTTTCTGACGGGCGTGGCGATCGGTTGGTCGCGCGGATTGGGCTATTGGGTGCATCCGGTGCTGCGCTTTCTGGGACCGGTACCGTCCACCGCGCTGCTGCCGATGGCGTTCTTCTTCTTTCCCTCCAGTTGGTCGGCGGCGGTGTTCCTGATCGCGCTGGCGACCTGGTTCCCCGTCACGGTGCTGACGTGGTCGGGCGTGGCGGGCGTGAATCGCGCCTATTACGACGTGGCGCGCACGATGGGCGCGAACGAATGGTTCCTGGTGCTGCGCGTGGCCATACCCGCCGCCTTGCCGCAGGTTTTCGTGGGCCTGTTCATGGGGCTGGGGGCATCGTTCTCGGTGTTGGTGGCGGCCGAAATGATGGGCGTGAAATCCGGGTTGGGCTGGTACTTGTCCTGGGCGCAGGGCTGGGCGTCCTACGCCAACATGTACGGTGCGCTGATCGTCATGGCGCTGGTGTTCTCGGGGTTGATCACCTTGTTGTTCCTGGGGCGTGACCGCCTCCTGGCCTGGCAGAAGGGAGTCGTGAAATGGTAGTGGCAGCGGTGGCGGACGCTTCCGCCGCGCGCGGCGCGGCGCTGGCCGTGCAGGGCGTGAATCATCATTTTGATCTGGACGGCGCGGCGTTGCCGGTGTTGGACAACATCGACCTGGAGGTGAAGCCGGGCGAATTCGTGGCGCTGCTAGGGCCCAGCGGATGCGGAAAATCGACGCTGTTGCGGTTGGTGGCAGGGCTGGAGCCGCCGGCGCAAGGCGGATTGCTGGCTGACGGAGCGCCGATCGAAGGACCATCGCCGTCGCGCATCGTGGTGTTCCAGGACCCCACGCTGTATCCATGGCGCACGGTGTGGAACAACGTGGCCCTGGGTCTACAGGCGCGGGGTTTGCTGAAGACCGAACGCCATCGCGTGGATGATGCGTTGCAGCGCGTGGGCTTGGCGGCCTTCAGCCAGGCGTATCCGCATCAGTTGTCGGGAGGCATGGCGCAACGTGCCGCGCTGGCCCGCGCTCTGGTCAATGACCCGCGCATTTTGATTCTGGATGAGCCGTTGGGAAAGCTGGATTCGCTGACGCGCATCGCCATGCAATCCGAACTGGTCGAGCTATGGCAACGCACGGGGTTCACGGCCCTGTTGGTGACGCACGACGTGGAGGAGGCCTTGTTCATGGCGTCGCGCATCGTGGTGCTGAGCGAACGGCCCGCGCGGATCAAGGATGAGATCGTCAATGACCTGCCGTATCCCCGGCATCGGGGCGACCCTCGGTTGGCCGAACTGCGTCACCGCGCGTTGTCCTTGCTGGGCTTGGATGCGACGTGGTGAGCAACGGAGGGCTGGCGTTTGCCGCGGCAGCGGCGGGCGCTGCCATGCTGGCATGGTCCGCCAGCCGGCTGCGAGTGGGCGAGGTTGGCGCGCTGCGGTTGCACTGGCTGGCGGGCGGGGCGCTGGCAGCATCCGCGATCTTGCTGGGATTGTCGTGGCATGCCGTGCAAGGCGTGCCTGGCCTGCTGGGTTCCAGGATGGGACACCTGGCGCTGACGGTGACGGCGGTCTTGCTATTGTCGGCACTGGCTGCCGCCTGGCTGCATAGTCGGGCGAGTCAGGTTGAAGCGGGTGCCACGGCAGCATGGCGGCGCGGCGCGGCGGTGGCCATGGCAGCGTTGGCATTGCTGGCGTTGATCCTGGCGGCGGCGATATGGCGGCTGCCGCAGGATGCCGCCGCGATGACGCATTGGCCGTTCGCGTGGCGCTACGACCCGGACCTGCCGGTCAGCCCGCATACTTGGAAGCGCCTGTGGCTGGCGTTGGCGCAGACCGGCGTGGCGGCGGCGTTGCTGGTAGGCGCGCTGTTTGCCAGGCGATGGCGGATCGGCCTGTTGGCGCTGGCCGCCGTGCTGGCCTTCAGCGCCAGTTGGCCGCGTCCGCAAATGCTGCTGACGGAAGCAAGAAGCACGTCGTTCCAACGGTCGCCCTTGGCGTTCTCGGATACCAACGTGTTGCAGGGCGGACGGCTGTACCAGGCGCACTGCGCGGGTTGTCACGGCGCGAAGGCCGATGGCCGGGGGGCGCTTGCCGCGAGCCTGCCCACGTGGCCCAGTGTGTTGGGTGCGGCGCTGTTCGACAACCGGCCGGAGGGCGAGCTGCATTGGCGCGTGGCGCAAGGCGGTGGCCCAGCCTTGTCCGCGTCTGGCTCGCATGCATTTCTGGCGGTGCTGGGGCCTGACGAGATTTGGCAGGTGCTGGATTACCTGCGCTTGCAGGCCTATGGCACAAGCGGGGGGACGGGCATGCCGGCGATCCCGGCGCCGGTCGTGGAGCTTGCCTGCCGCGACGGGCGCGCAGCACGCTTGAGCGGATTGCGAGGGTTGCCCTTGCGTGTGATGGCGCATGCGCCAGGTGCGCCGGACGAGCCGCAGGACCCGCGCTTGTTGACGGTCGCGCTGACGCGCGGCGCGACGGGCGAGGTGAATGCCGATTGTGTGGCGGCCAGCGGCGAGGCCTGGGATGCCTACGCGCTGGCGGCCGGCGTGCCATCCGCCGGACTGGCGGGCGCGCAATTCATGGTGGACCGCCGTGGCTGGCTGCGCGCACGCCGCTTGCCCGGCGCGGCGCCGGCCTGGACCAGCGCCGACAACGTGTGCGGGCCGGGCGGGCGCATGGAAAACACGAGCGCTGGTGGGTTGGGTGATTTGTTGCTGGCGATGGATCGTGCCCCCATCGCTGTTCCAGACGTTCGGCGTCGATGAGGCGCGCGGTTCAGGTCAGCGTGCTGCGCATCAGGATTTCGGTCAGTGCGCGGGTAGGTTTGTTGGGCGCCGGGGCCGAGATCACGATGAACTCCACTTGGGGTAGCGCGGGCAGGTGGCCCGCGCCGGCGGGCGCGGCCAGGCCCATCGTGGACAGGTGCGAGGGTTGCACCGTGATGCCCAGGCCGGCACGCGCTGCGGCCTGGCAGCCGGCGTAGCTGGTGCTGGTGCAGACGATTTGCCAACTGCGGCCGGCGCGTGCCAGCGCATCCAGCGTCAGCGTGCGCGTGACGCTGGGTTCACGCAGCAGGATCAGCGGCAGCGGTTCGTCCGCGGCGATGCGCAAGCCTTCCTTGGCCCGCCACAACAAGGCTTCCTTGTGCAGGGTCTGCCCCCGGCGGTCGCCGCGGCGCCGCTTGCCGATCATCACATCCAGCCCGTTGTCGTCCAGCAGCTTATAGAGCTCGCTGGTGACGCCGATGGTCAGGTCCAGCTCGACTTCCGGGTGGGCCAGGCGGAAGGCGGCCAGCACGTCGGGTAGCGGCCCCATCGCCAGATCATCCGAGGTACCCAGGCGGACGCGGCCGCGCAGCCGGGGCGCATCGAACAGCCGTTCGGCGCGTTCGTGGGCGTCCAGGATGATTTCGGCATGCACCAGCAGGCTGCGGCCGTCGCTGGTCAAGGTGAGCGAATGCGTATCGCGCAGGAACAGGCGGCGGTTGACGGCGGCTTCCAGCTGCCGGATGTGCTCACTGACCGTGGGTTGGGTCAGGCCCAGCCGGCGGGCGGCTTCGGTGAAGCTGGGGGCGGCAGCGGCCGCCGCAAACGTCTTGAGCCATAGGGGGTTAAGCATGGGGGTGGGCGCTGGTCATAGGATTTCCCGATGACAGTTAAAGTAATCAGTGGTCTTCACGATGGCAAGGGGCGAGCCTATAGTTTTCCGTAACTTTCCGGAAACCTTGTTGCCATGCGCCGCTTCCTGCCCGACCAATTCACGCTCATCCTGATCGCCACGGTGGTCTTTGCCAGCTTTTTCCCCGCCGTGGGCAAGGGCGCGTCCTTCATGATGGTGGCCAGCAATGTGGCCATTTCGCTGCTGTTCTTCCTGCATGGCGCGCGCCTGTCCACGGACGCCATCGTGGCGGGCGTGAAGGATGTGCGCCTGCACGCGCTGATCCTGGCGTGCACCTTCATTCTGTTCCCGGCGCTGGGCCTGGGCCTGCGGGCGCTGTTTCCCGGGCTGCTGACGCCGTCGTTGTGGCTGGGCGTGCTGTTTGTCTGCACCTTGTCTTCCACCGTGCAATCGTCCATTGCGTTCACCTCCATGGCGCGCGGCAACGTGCCCGGCGCGATTTGCGCGGCAACGGCGTCAAATCTGCTGGGTACGGTGCTGACGCCGCTGCTGGTGGCTGTGTTGCTGCACCGCCAAGGTGGCGGGCACGGGCTGGCGGACGCGGGCCGCATCCTGTTGCAGTTGCTGTTGCCGTTCGCGGTGGGCAGCTTGTTGCGGCCGTGGATCGGCGCTTGGGCGCAGCGCAATAGCCGGACATTGTCCAAGGTGGATCGCAGTTCGATCCTGCTGGCCGTCTACACGGCGTTCAGCGAGGCCGTGGCGCAGGGGATCTGGCATGCCTTCCCGGCGATTGACCTGGCCACGATGTTACTGGTGAACGCCTTGTTGCTCGGGTCGGTGTTGCTGATCACGACCTGGGGCAGCCGCAAGTTGGGCTTGTCCAAGGAAAACGAGATCACGCTGGTCTTTTGCGGATCGAAGAAATCGCTGGCGTCAGGCATTCCATTGGCCACCGTGCTGTTTGGCACGTCGCAGATGGGCGTGGTGGTGCTGCCGTTGATGATCTTCCACCAGATGCAGCTGATGGTATGCGCGGTGCTGGCTCGCCGCTATGCGGAACGCCAGCAGCCGGTGGAAGTGGCGGTGGCAGGCGCCTAGCAGGCGGGGCCGGGGTTCATCGCGGCCCGGTCAGGCCGCCTCGTCGCGGGGGCGGATTTTTCCGCTGGGTTGCCAGAAGACGTCGCCGTCGCGTTCATGGACGGCCAGCACGGTCAGGCGGCCGTTCTTGCAGGGGCCGCCCACGCACACACCCGTATCCGGCTGATAGGTGGCGCCATGGCGCGCGCACATGATCAGGTCGCCGGCGCGCGTGAAAAAGCTGCCTTCCCAATCGAGTTCGACGCCGACGTGGGCGCAGCGGTTCAGGTAGCCATGCACGCGGTCCTGGAAACGGACGAAGAAGGCGGTGGTCTGGCCCGAGTTGTCGGTGACAGGTATCTTCACGCCTAGGCCGCCGTTGACGAGTTCGGAGGCGGCACAGACTCGGACTTCAGGGGCGGCGGGGGAATCTTGCATGGCGGACCTTCAATGAAAGGGGGCGATCTTCGGGCAGGGGGCCGGGCTTGTCAATCGGTGGGGGCCGTTGCAGCGCTGTCCTGCTGGCGGGCCCACATGCTGGCGTAGACACCGTTTTGGGCCAGCAACTGAGGATGACGGCCTCGCTCGATGATGCGGCCGTCGGACAGCACGATGATCTCGTCCGCGTCCGCCACCGTGGACAGGCGGTGGGCGATGATCAGCGTGCTGCGACCCTGGCTGACCTCTCGCAGGTTCGCCTGGATTTCGCGTTCGGTATGGGTGTCCAGCGCGCTGGTGGCCTCGTCGAACAGGAAGATGGCGGGGTTCTTCAGGATGGTGCGTGCAATCGCGACGCGCTGCTTTTCGCCACCCGACAACTTCAGGCCGCGCTCGCCCACCATGGTCTGGTAGCCATCGGGCATGGTCAGGATCAGGTCGTGGATGTGCGCCAGCCGCGCGGCGGCCTGGATCTCGGCGTCGGTCGCGCCGGGCCGGCCATAGCCGATGTTGTAGTGAATGGTGTCGTTGAACAGCACCGTGTCTTGCGGCACCACGCCAATCGCTGCCCGCAGGCTGCCTTGCGTGACGTCGCGCACGTCCTGGCCGTCCACCAGGATGGCGCCGCTGTCGGTGTCGTAGAAACGGAACAGCAGGCGGGCGATCGTGGATTTGCCGGCGCCGGACGTACCCACCACCGCCACGGTCTTGCCTGCGGGAATGGTGAAGCTGACCCCTTTCAGGATGGGGCGGCGTTCGTCATAGCCGAAATGCACGTCGCGGAATTCGACCTGGCCGCCTGCGATCCGGAGCGGCAGGGCGTCGGGGCGGTCGGCCACTTCGCGATCCTGGCCCAGCAGTTCAAACATGCGTTCCATGTCGATGATCGCCTGCTTGATCTCGCGGTAGATGAAGCCGAAGAAGCTAAGCGGCTGGTAAAGCTGGAGCAGGTAGGTGTTGACCAGCACGAAGTCGCCCAGGGTGTAGCGGCCTTCGGCAATACCGGTGGCGGCCATCCACATGACGAGTGTCAGCCCGACCGAGATGATGGCGGCCTGGCCCACGTTCAGGATCGACAGGCTGACCTGGCTGCGCACGGCAGCGCGTTCGTAGCGGGTCAGCGAGGCGTCGTAGCGGCGTGCTTCGTGCTCTTCGTTGCCGAAGTACTTGACGGTTTCGTAGTTCAGCAGGCTTTCGATGGCCTTGGTGTTGGCCTCGGAGTCGGTCTCGTTCATCTGGCGCCGGAACTTTGCGCGCCACTCGGTCACGGCAAGCGTGTAGGCCATGTAAAGGATGACGGTGGCGCCCGTGGCTGCTGCCAGCCAGATGTCGAACATCTTCCACAGCACGATACAGACCAGGCCGATTTCAAAAAATGTCGGCAGGATGTTGAACAGCAGGAACGACAGCAGCGTCTGGATGCCCTTGGTGCCGCGTTCGATGGCGCGGGTCAGCCCGCCGGTCTGGCGTTGCAGGTGAAAGCGCAGTGCCAGGGCGTGCAGGTGCCGGAAGATTTGCAGGCCGACGGCACGGATGGCGTGCTGGCCGACGCGGGCAAAGATGGCGTCGCGCAGTTCCGAGAACAGCAGCGACAGCACCCGGGCCGTGCCGTAGGCCAGGATCAGCCCCAACGGCACCGTCACGGCGCCGGGGGCGCCCTTGCCGAGTTCGTCGATGGCGTGCTTGTAGATCAGCGGCACATAGACCGTGGCCGCCTTGGCGGCGAACAGACAGAGCAGGGCCGCGACCACGCGCACCTTCAGCCCCGTCATCCCTGGGGGCCAAAGATAGGGGAAAAGGGTGCGCAGAGTGGAAAAGCCGCCGCGATTTTCGGGCGGCGCGTCAGTGGATTTCATGGCTGGGCAGGGGGCTGATGCGGGGGGCGAGCCGGAGGGCGGGAGGGCGGTTGAGGGCCATTATCGGGCACCGGCGCTATTATTTGGCTGATAACCCCTGGTGCACACGGACCATTGCTGGGGGACGTTGATCCGGTAAAGTGATGCGGGCGCAGCTCGGCAAGCCTGCTTTTTGTCACTTCAATCCTGGGGTAGGCCGGGCTGTGCCCAGGATTGCGCGACCTGGCGCGTATTCGCCGCGCGAGCGTTGCGGTACAAGTTTCGGAGGGTCTTATGGCGAAAGTACCCGCAGTGAAGTTGAACGACGGCAACAAGATCCCGCAACTGGGGCTGGGCGTCTGGCAGGTGCCTGACGAGCAGGCCTCGTCCAGCGTGAAAGAGGCGCTGGCGGCCGGCTACCGCTCGGTGGACACCGCGGCCATTTACGGCAATGAGGCAGGCGTGGGCACCGGGCTGCGCGCGGCGGGTGTGGCGCGCAAGGACCTATTCGTCACCACCAAGCTCTGGAATGACCGGCACGGCTATGACGACGCCCACAAGGCGATGGACGAAAGCCTGGAAAAGCTGGGATTGGCCTATGTGGATCTGTATCTGATCCATTGGCCGGTGGCGGGCAGCGCCAAGTTCCTGGACGCCTGGCGCGCGATGGTCGAGATGAAGGAAGATGGCCGCGCCCGTTCGATCGGCGTATCCAATTTCACGCAGGCCAATCTGGAGCGGCTGATGGAAGCGTCGAAAGTGGTGCCGGCGGTGAATCAGATCGAGCTGCACCCGGGATTCGCGCAACGTGAGTTGCGGGCATTCCATGCCAAGCATGGGATCGCGACCGAATCCTGGAGCCCGTTGGCCCAAGGCAACATCACCAAGGAAAAGGTCATCCTGGATCTGGCGAAGAAGTATGGAAAGTCGCCCGCACAGGTGACGCTGCGCTGGCACTTGCAGAGTGACCTGATCGTGATTCCGAAATCGGTCACGCCCGCCCGCATCCGCGAGAACATCGATGTGTTCGACTTTGAATTGTCGGTGGACGACATGGCGGCGATCGACGGCATCAAGGAAAGCCCGCGTTTGGGGCCGGACCCCGCGCAATTCGGCAAATAGGGCCGAGGACGGCCGCGAGGCAGGGGGCGCGACGCTCCCTGTGTCTGGCGGCCGTCTTGCTTGCTGCCTAGTGCTTCAGTGGGAAGCACCAGTAGCGCACGATGACGACCAGCAGGATGGTCAGCGTGATCCAGGAGGCCCAGTGCCACGCGCCGGTACCCAACAGGGCAGCCAGCAGGCCGAACACGCTTAGTGCGCCCAGCAGGGTCGGCACACCCCAGACAAACATGAAGCCTCGACTGCCTTTGCTTTTGTGGGCGCTCATGCGGGAGTCCTTTGCGGGGCGGCGGCGGCTTGGTGCTTTTTCACGAGTTCGTTGATGCGTGCTTCCGTGGCGCGGCGGCGTGCCAGCCACAGGTAAAGGCCGCTGACGAGGACCACGATGGTGATCAGGTCCAGTAGCGCCCAGATGATTTTCAGGGGCAGTCCGGCGTAATCGCCGAAGTGCAGCGGGCGGGAGACTTCCAGCGCGGTCAGGTACCAGGGCATCTTGGCCACGGTCGTCAGCGCGCCGGTCTTGCCGTCCACCAGCACAGGCGTGTTCAATTTCGAGGTCAGCGGGGTGTCGCCGCGCATCCAGGCGATGTAGTGGTGCGGGCTGCCGAAGGCGTTGCCAGGGAACGCGATGAACGACACTTCGTTGCCCGGCAGGGCTTTTTTCGCGGTGTCGGCGGCCAACTGCGCAGAGGCCAGTTCGGTCGGTACGGTCTGGCCCTTGTAGGGTTCCAGGATGCGCACCAGTTCGGTCGATTGCCACAGGCGGAACAGCGGCGTGGACAGTTCATTGATGACGCCGGTGACGCCCACCACGAAAGCCCAGACCAGCGTCACGATGCCCAGCAGGTTGTGCAGGTCCAGCCATTTCAGGCGCGTGGAGCGTGCCGCTCGCACCGTGCCGAATTCCAGCTTCTTCATGAAGGGGCCGTAGAGCACCACGCCGGACACGATGGCCACGCAGAACAGCAAGCCCATGAAGCCCAGGAACAGTTCGCCGGGCAACCCCGCGAACAGGTCCACGTGCAGGGCCAGCATGATGCCCATGAAAGAGAACTTGTCCTGGGTATAGGGCGGGCCATCCAGCAGCACGTCGCCCGTGCGGCCGTCCATGCGCACCGCGTGCCCGGAGGCCTGGCCGTCGCCCGGCTTCTTGGCCATGCCCACCCAGACTTGGGGTTCGTCCGGATCGAAGAACAGATAGTCGATCACTTCGCCCGGATACATGGATTTGGCGCTTTCGACCAGCTTGTCCAGATGAGCGGGCGGCGTGTTGGCCGGCACGTCAGACAAGGGCTTTGCATCATCCAGCCAGTGTTCGATTTCGTGGTGGAACACCAACGGCAAACCGGTCAGACAGATGATGAGCAGGAAGATGGTGCAGACGAGGCTGGTCCATTTATGGATCCAGTACCACGTCTTGATGGTGGAGGCGGCAGTCATGGCGACGGCAGGGGGCGACTTGCGCGGCCCCCTTTAAGGTATTGGTTGGGAAAGTCGGAACATTATCACGAACAATAGCGATTCTCGTAACGCAATATTTTGACCCCGATGGCAAGCGGGGCGCAAAGGCGTCCTGAGTGAAAGCGGGTTAAAACCAAGGGTCAGGCATCAACAGGCAAGAGCAGCCACGGCAAGGTTATGGGGACGGATTGTTCCGCGGGTAACCGGTGGCTTTGGATCATCATGGAGCAGCGATTTCTGAAAGTCCCGCGCAATGAACGCGGCCGCGATTTTGCGGTGGGCGACGTGCATGGGCATTTTTCCCGTTTACAGGAAAGCCTGGACCGGCTGGGTTTCGACCCGTCGCGGGACAGGCTGTTTTCCGTGGGCGACCTGGTGGACCGGGGGCCGGAAAGTGAGGCCGCGCTGGAATGGCTGGCGCAGCCCTGGTTCCACGCGGTGCAGGGCAACCACGAAGACTATGCAATCCGCCACGTCCGGACAGGAGAGGTGGATGTCATGAATTGGCGTGGGTACGGCGGCGGCTGGTTCCTGGACCTGCCGTCCGACCGGCAAAAAGTCTATGCCGAGGCGTTTGCGCGGTTGCCCATCGCCATCGAGGTTGAGACCTCGGCGGGCGGCGTCGGCCTGTTGCATGCGGATTGCCCGGTGCTGTTCTGGCCACGGCTGGAGTCCGCGCTGCAAGACCGCTACAAACGCACCAGCGCGACCTGCCAGTGGTCACGCGAACGCCTGCGGCAAATGGACCGGACGGCCATCATGGGCGTGCGGGCCGTGGTGGCGGGGCATACGCCGGTGGCGGCGCCGCTGTTGCTGGGCAACGTTTATCACATCGATACCGAAGGCTGGAGATCGGGTTATTTCACCTTCCTGGATCTTGAATCCCTGTCGGCGTGGCCGCACGAGGTGGTGACGGAGCTGATAGCGGAAGAATAGGTCGGCCGCGTGGCCGCAATGGCCGGCGGGCAAAGGCAACGGGCGCCCCAAGGGGCGCCCGTTGTGTCTTGTGCGGAACCGCGTCAGAGAGGCCGGGCCGTCACGGGAGCTGACGTGGTGACGGCACTGGCGCTGGCGCCACCTTCGGAATTGACGGCAGGCAGCCCCGGCGCGGGCAAGCCCGGCGTGGGCAAGCCTGGGGTGGACGAGCCTGCCGTGGGCGTGCTGTCGGCGCGCGGTGCCGGGATCGGGACCAGCGGCGCCTGGATCGGGCTGTTCGGGTCCGTTTGCCGGGTGGCGCCGGGGGCGGGCAGCGGCTTGACGGAGGTATCGACCCCGTCGGTGGAGCGGTTGTTGTTCAGGAAGTCGGTCAGCGCGTCGCCTGAGGACAGGTCCAGTGAGGCCACGGCCTGGCCCGGCGGGAATTCCGAGAAGTAGTATTCGCCGTTTTCGACCAGCAGCCCATCCGGACGGGGCGCCTGCTTGGCATCCGGCACGCCCTTGAGCACCGGCTGCATGTAGTCCAGCCAGGTCGACAAGGCCAGACCGCTGCCGAATTCGTTCGTGCCCAGCGATTTGGGCTGGTCAAAGCCCATCCAGACGGTCGTTGCCAGCGCGGGCGTGAAGCCCGAGAACCAGACGTCCACCGCCTCATTGGTGGTGCCGGTCTTGCCGCCGACGTCATTGCGCTTGAGCACCTGGTGCGCGCGCGCCGCAGTACCGCTGGTGGCGACGCCGCGCAGGATGTCGTCCATGACCCAGGCGGTGCGCGGATCGATGGCGCGCGCGGCTTCGTCGCCGGCCTTGACGGGTTGCGCCTGCATCAGCACCTTGCCAGACCGATCCGTGACGTGGTCAACCAGGTAGGGCGTGACGCGGTAGCCGCCGTTGGCGAAGACGCTATAGCCGTTGACCACCTGCAAGGGCGTGGCGCCGCCCGCGCCCAGCGCCAGCGGCAGCACGGCCGGCCAGCGGGACTTGTCGAAGCCAAAACGGGTCAGGTAGTCCTGCGCGTATTGCGGCGAGATGGCTTGCAGGATGCGGATCGACACCATGTTCTTGGAACGGTACAGGCCCTGGCGCAAGGTCAGCATGGGCTCGTACTTGTTGCCGTCATTCTTGGGCTGCCAGTCCTTCGAGCCCGTTTGGGCGGCGGTCAGCATGAAGGGCTGGTCCGAGATCTGGGTGGCGGGCGTGAAGCCGCGCTCAAGCGCTGCCGCGTAGACGAAGGGCTTGATATTGGAGCCCGGTTGGCGCCAGGCCTGCGTCACCCGGTTGAAGGTGCCGCGGTTGTAGTCGAAGCCGCCGATCATGGCGCGGATGGCGCCGTCCTGCGGCGCCACGGACACCAGCGCTGCTTGCAGCGCCGGCATGTTGATGATCTCCCAGCTGTCGCTGTCCTTGTCGCCGGTCTTGTGGATGTAGACGACCGAGCCGCGGCTGATGCGCTGGCTGTCGCTGGCTTTCGGGTTCAGGGCGCGGGCCACCACGGCCAGCGCCTTCTTGTCCGTGATGGTGATGATCTCGCGAGCGCTGCGGGCCAGCTTCACTTCAATGGGGCTGGCCGACAGCACGACGGCGGCCAGCAGATCTTCGCTGTCGGGCGTCTTGTCTTGCACGCCGTCGAGGATTTCGTCCAGGGCCTGCGCATCGCTTTCCACGTTGTCGGGCAGGTCAATCTGGTCTTCCGGGCCGGGATAGACGGCGCGGCGCGTGTAGTCCAGCACGCCATCGCGCACGGCGCGGTAGGCGGCGTCCTGAGCCTTGGAATCGATCGTGGTGTAGACGTCGATGCCCTTGGAATAGGTGTCTTCCTGGAACACGCCATACATCAGCTGGCGTGCCAGTTCAGCGGGGTAGTCGCCATGCACGGCGAAGCCGCGCGCGCTGGTGCCGTCCGCGCCGCGGATCGTCAGATGCTGCTTCAGGGCTTCGTCGGCCTGCTCGGGCGTCAGGTAGCCCAGCGTCTTCATGCGTCCCAGCACATAGTGCTGGCGGATTTCTGCGCGCGGGAAGTTGGTGATGGGGTTGAAGCGTGACGGGGCCTTGGGAACGCCGGCCAGCATGGCGGCTTCGGCCGGGGTGACTTCGGACAGGGGCTTGCCGAAGTAGGTGCGCGAGGCCGCGGCAAAGCCATAGGCGCGGTGGCCCAGGTAGATCTGGTTCATGTAGAGCTCAAGGATCTGATCCTTGGTGAGCTCGGATTCGATCTTGAACGTCAACAGCAGTTCGTAGAACTTGCGTGAATAGGTCTTTTCCGACGACAGGTAGAAGTTGCGCGCCACCTGCATGGTGATCGTGCTGCCGCCTTGCGACTTCGATCCCTTGACGAGGTTGGTCAGCACGGCGCGCGCGACGCCCATCCAGTCGACGCCGCCGTGGCTGTAGAAGCGGTCGTCCTCGGCCGCCAGCACCGCCTGGCGCATCACGGGCGGGATCTCGTCAAAGCGCAGCACGTTGCGGTGCTCTTCGCCGTATTCGCCGATCAGCACCTTGTCCGCCGTGTAGATGCGCAGCGGCACCCGGGGGCGGTAATCCGTCATGGCATGCAGGTCGGGCAGGCTGGGCCAGGCCAGCGCCAGGGCGAGTCCCAGCAGGACGGCTCCGCATACGCCGGCGCCGGCCACGGCGATGCCCGCTTTGACCAGGATTCGTTTCCAGGGAAGGCCCGATTTGCCGCCCGGGGTGGCGGAGGATTGCTGGGGGGTGCTCATTGCAGGCGATTCTAGGACAGAACGCTATAGACCGGCCAGGACGCAATAAGGTTTCAGTAACCAAACTTGCCGGGGCGCGGTCGAGGCGAATTGCCAAGTAAATATAGGGACGGGGTCTAGCATACGCGGGGCGCGGCTTTCGCGCGCGCACGCGATGAAATGCGCAGTGAAATGTATTGCGCGCCGTGACAAACAGCAAGGCCGGTTGCACGCTTTTATCGAATTTCAGCTGCCATTCAGCGTATCGGCGCCTTGCAGATACCGCTGCGGCGGCGCACCCAGGGCACGATGGAACATGGCGCTGAACGCGCTGGGGCTGCGATAGCCCAGGTCGGCCGCGATCCGCGCCACCGGCACGCCCAGGGACAGACGGCAAACCGCGTCCGCCAACCGCACCTGCTGTACCCATTGGCGGTAGTTCAACCCCAATTCGGCCTGAAACAGCCGGATCAAGGTGCGGGCGCTGGCGCCGACCTCGCTGCCCCAGTCTTCAATGCCGCGTTGCAGCCCCGGCTGGTCCAGGATGGCCATGCAGATGGTTTGCAGGCGGCGGTCGCGGGGCCAGGGGATCTGGAAGGGCACGACGCGCGCGGCGGCCAGTTCCGACAGGATCAGCGCAGCGACTTGTTCTTCGCGGCCGCCAAGCGGGTAATCGACAGGCGCCGCCGTCAGCGCCAGGATCAGTTCGCGCAGCAGGCCGCTGACTTCGACCACCTGGCATTGCGGCCAATAGTCCGCCGCCGCCTCGGCTTGGATGTAGAGCGAACGCATGGACACCGCGCCCACCATGTCCACCCCATGCGGCACGCCCGCTGGCACCCACAGCGCGCGCAAGGGCGGCAGTGCCCAGAAACCGCTGGGCGTGGTGACGCGCATGACGCCGTCGACCGCGTAGATCAGTTGGGCGCGGGGGTGCGAATGCGCACCGGTCTGGGCACCCGCCGGGAATTCCTTGGCCATGGCGGTGACCGCGCGGGGAAGATCCTGATAGTCCTGGGCGTTGATACTGCGGGCGGGGTCGGGCAGCAGCGGACGGGTAGGCATGAGTGTCACTTCCATCAATAGGATGAGACGGTCGCCATAAGCGCCGTAACCATATTTTGTCACTTTCGCGACGAAAATTGGCAGATCTGTGTCGGGCCGGATTTCTACACTGTGATCAGGTCCTGGCATGCCGCCGGGCGGGCTTTTCCCTCTTGTGTGCGCCCCATGAATCCTCCCCAGAACTCCGTTGCCGGTGTCTCGGACGCCGCCATCCCCGCTCCCGCCTCCGTGCAGGCCGCCACCCCTGCCGCCTCGGATCCGTCCACGGCGTTCAAGGTGCTGGGCGCCATCAGCGTGGCGCATCTGATGAACGACATGATCCAGTCGATCCTGTTGGCCATTTATCCGATGCTGAAGGATTCATTCAGCCTGTCGTTCGCGCAGATCGGGATGATCACGCTGGTCTATCAACTGGCGGCCTCGCTGCTGCAACCGTTCATCGGCTTCTACACCGATCGCTATCCCAAACCGTATTCCTTGCCGGTGGGCATGGGCTTCACGCTGGTGGGCTTGCTGCTGCTGTCGGTGGCGCCGTCATTTGGCTGGCTGCTGGTGGCGGCCGTGCTGGTGGGAACGGGTTCGTCCGTGTTCCATCCGGAATCGTCGCGGGTGGCGCGCATGGCCTCGGGCGGACGGCACGGCCTGGCGCAATCGCTATTCCAGGTGGGGGGCAACGTGGGGTCGGCGTTGGGGCCATTGCTGGCGGCTCTCTTCATCATTCCGCACGGGCAGCGCAGCGTGGCGTGGTTCTCGTTGGCGGCATTGTTTGGCATCGTGGTGCTGACGGGGATCGGGCGCTGGTACAGCGCCAACCGGGTCCGGCTCAAGCCGCGTGCGCGCCGCGACGGCGCGGGCAATGGCTTGTCGCGCAACCAGGTGCTGGGCGCGCTGGCGGTGCTGGGTGTGCTGGTGTTTTCCAAATACTTCTATCTGGCCAGCCTGAACAGCTATTTCACCTTCTACCTGATCGACAAGTTCGGCTTGTCCGTGCGCGAGGCGCAGCTATATCTGTTCCTGTTCCTGGCCGCCGTCGCGGTGGGCACGGTGGTGGGCGGACCCGTCGGCGACCGCGTGGGTCGCAAGATCGTGATCTGGGTGTCGATCCTGGGCGTGGCGCCGTTTACGTTGATGCTGCCCTACGCGAATCTGTTCTGGACCGGCGCGCTGGTCGTGATCATCGGCATGGTGCTGGCGTCCGCGTTTTCGGCCATTGTGGTCTATGCGCAGGAACTGGTGCCGGGCAAGGTCGGCATGATCGCCGGCCTGTTCTTCGGCTTTGCCTTTGGCATGGGCGGCGTGGGCGCCGCGGCGCTGGGCAAGTTGGCGGACGCGACCAGCATCGGCTACGTGTACCAGGTGTGCGCGTATCTGCCGTTGCTAGGGGTGGTGGCGATTCTGCTGCCGAAGACGGGCAAGCCCAAGGCGGACTTGCCCCGGGCGTGACGGGTCCGCACCGGTGTCAGCTCGCCTGCACCGCGCGCAGGCGGGATTGGCTCTTTTCGATGCCCACGATTCCGCCGTCCTCGCCATGGTGGATGATCGAGATGCGGGCCCCGCGCAGTTGCTCAAGTTGGGCGGCTGTAACGCCAAAGCTCATGGCCAAGCGGCGGTCGGACAACGGTTTGATGGGCTTGCGGCGGTCCTTGCCGCCAAAGCGGCGGTGGTTGTACACGGCCCAGCCCACCAGTATCGCGGCATTGATCAGCGCCAGCAGCGCATAGGCCCACAGGGTGCGCACGGTGGGCAGGAATACGGGCCACAGCGATGCTTCGGGGCCGCCTGCGACACCGCGCAGGATGGCCACAATGCCCGAACCAAAAAGATAGACGAAGGCGAACCAGCCGACGGCGGTCAGGACAAGGTCGAACAGATAGCCCGCGCGCGAGCGTTGCGTGGTGATGATCATGATGCGTCCGGTGACTTGATGCCCCGGTCTGGGCTGGTCCAGCGCGCGCGCCGGGCCTGCTTGCGGAGCATGACTTTGGGAAAACTGACCAGCGTGGTGAAAAGGCTGACCATCCAGTAGGCCAGCGGATACCAGATGACCCAGTACAGCGCGCGGGTCAGGCCGGGTTCATACCGGCGGTCGATCAGGATGCTGACGACGAATTGCAGCAGGCACACCATCGCCAGCATCATGCCGGTGAAGGCAGGGGGCATCAGGCTGGCGATCTGCATGTGGTTGGGCAGCGTGACGAATTGGCTGAGCACCCAGAGCAGCACCGAAATCGCGAAGGCGAAGGACCAGGCCGTGGACAGGCAGAATTCCACCACCAGCGGCCACAGCCGGCGATGCCGCCAACTCCAGATGGAGCGCAGGTTCTTCAAGAAGACTTCGGCGCCGCCCTGGGCCCAGCGCAAGCGTTGTTTCCACAGTCCGCGCAAGGTCTCGGGCATCAGGATCCAGCACAGTCCGCGCGGTTCGTAGAAGATCGACCAGTGGTCGCGTTGCAGCTTCCAGCTGATGTCGATGTCTTCGGTGATCATGTCCAGGCTCCAGTAGCCCACGCGGTCCAATGCGGCGCGGCGGAACGCGGCCACGACGCCGGAAACGGTGAACACCTGCCCGTATACCCGCTGGGTGCGCTTGATCAGGCCGATGATCGACGAGAACTCGCCGACTTGAATGCGGCCGATCAAGGTGGAGCGCGTGCGGATGCGGGGATTGCCGGTAACCGCGCCCACGCGCGGGTTGTCGATCAGCGGCGCCACCAGGTAGGCCGCCGCGTCCGGGTCCAGCACGGCGTCGCCGTCGATGCAGACCAGGTATTCGCTGCGGGCGGCCAGCGCGCCCATGCGCAGCGCCATCGCCTTGCCCTGGTTATGGGCCAGATGCACGACGCGCAACTTCGGTTGCGATGCGGCCAGCCGGTCCAGCATGGCGGCGGTGCCGTCGGTGGAACCGTCATTGATGGCGATGACTTCAATGTGCGGGTAGTTCTGGCCCAGCGCGGCCAGCAGCGTTTCTTCTCCGTTGCCGGCTTCATTGAAGCAGGGCACCAGGATGGAGACCAATGGGTTGCCGACCAGCGCGGGCGGCGGATGGTCCTTGCCCCACTGCCAGTGCCGTTCCCAATGCCACCAGAAGTAGATGCCGCCGGCCATCCACATGCCGGACATGAACAGGGGATAGAAGAAGACGAAGCCCAGCAGCGCTTCTCCGGTCAGCATCAGCGTGAAACCGAAGGGAGCGCCAAGTACTGCGCAAAGGATTATCAGGGCGATCAGACGGTCGATCATCGGATGGGATACCACGCTTCGGAGATGGCGGGCCGGATGCCTTGCAACCGGGGCTGGTCTTGCGAGAAGTCATCGGGGTAGTAGCCAAAGCTGGCGGCGCCGCGCCGTTGCAGGCGTTGCATCCAGCCGGCCAGCACGGCCGTGTCCACCGGGGTGGTTTCGGGCAGGCCGGGGCCCGTGCGCCAGTCGCGGCTTTGCAGTTCAAACACGGTCTTGTTCAGCGCACCCGGGCGGCTTGCAACGGCGTCAACCATCGAATCCAGCCACGTGTTTTCCTGGCCCTTGGGCACGTCTTCCATCAAAGGCATCGCCATCGGGGCGGTCCAGTCGTAGGCGCCCAGGAAGTCGTCCAGGTTCTGCGCGAACCAGGTCTCGGATTCGGGGTTCAAGATGGGTTGCGCGTAGATGTTGCGCGCCGTCTTGATTTGCGGCCCGCGCACCGCCCGCACGCGCTGCGTCAGCGTGGCGGTGAAATCCACCAGGGCGCGGCTCTTGAACCGGGTCCAGCGTTGCAGGGTGTCAGGGTCCGCGCGCAGTTCGGCGATGCTGCCGGGCAGGCCAGCCGCGCGATAGGCGGTCAGCGCGGCGGGGCTGGCATCTTCAAAGTCGGACAGCAAGGCGTCATCATGGAACAGCAGGCCGTCGAACATCGCATAGCGCGCCAGGTCCTCGTACAGGTCGCCGATGCGGGCGCGGGCGGTGGCGTCGAAGGGCGACAGGCGGCGGTACTGGTCGGGATCGGGTTGGGCGGGTTGGCCTTCCGGGTTCCAGCGGGTGACGCGCGGCAGGGATGGGTCCAGGTCGAACGCCAGCACCGGCATCCAGGCGTAGACCATGACGTTGGCGCGGTTCTTCAATTGCCAGGCCGCGCGGTTGAACAGGTCGGCGCGCATGGGCAGCCAGCGGTTGGGGAAGTACACCGACTTCACCAGGCCATCGCCCTCGGGGTCCGCATAGGCTTGCAGGAACACGGTGTTGATCTGCATGTCCAGGATGCGCTGCACCAGCTCGCCCAGATTGCGATCCGTCTGTGCGGGATCGGGGTCGTAGACGTAGTCCAGATCGATGTGCGCCACGCGCATGAAGGGGCTGGCTTCCATGCCGACCACGCTGTTGGCAAAGGGCCTGAGCGCGGGGTCGCTGGACAGCAGCAGCCGCGGCGTGGACATCAGGCGGCCCAGGCGGCCCGCGCCGTCTTCCAGCGTCAAGGCCAGTTGATAGCCGTGTTCGTCCGCGATGCGCAGCGTGGAGCCGCCTTCGGCGCCATAGGGCCAGACCCAGACACGCGGGGCCTTGCCGGTGACGCGGCGGATCTTGTCGGTGATGGCGGCCACGTCGCGGCTCATGCGGGCGTTGAATTCGGCCTCGGTTTCATATTGGCGGGTTTGCGCGTTGTAGGCGCGGATGGCCGCGGCGGGTTCGGTATTGCCCTGAGGATTGGCCAGTGCGCCGTAGTGGGACGCATTGGTGTGCGCGGCGATCTCCACCAGTCCGGACTGGGAGATCTCGCGGATCTCATCCCAATTCAGGAATCGCTGGCGTGCCTCGGGGCTGCCGCCGAAGTCCACCGGTTGGTTGGCAGGCGTATCCATCCAGATGCCGACGGGGGCCAGCAGCGCCGGCCATCGGTAGGCTTTCAGAATCGGCAGCACCCGTGTGTAGAAGCTGCGGTAGCCGTCGTCGAACGACAGCAGCACGGCGCGTTCGGGCAGGGGCTGGCCGCCCTGGCGAGCCGCCAGGATCTGGTCGACGGACACGGCCTGGTAGCCGTTGGCGCGCAGCCAGGCCAGCTGATCCACCAGCCGGTCGGTGCGTACGCTGAGGAAGCTCTGGTCCGGGTCATCGTCTTCGACGTCGTGATAGGCCAGCACCAGGAACTGGTCGGGTTTCCAGGGCTGTTCCGCGGCGGCGACGGGGCGCTCGGCCGGTGGCGTGTAGACGGGGATGTCCTTGGCGCAGGCGGTCAGGGCCAGGATGATCAGCAGCAGCAAGCTTGCCAGGATCAAGCGGGTAGAGGTGTTAAGCGGCATGACGGGTTCTGGGTCCAGGTTCGGATGGAGGTTCAGAAGCGGTAGGCAAGGTCGAACACGATGCGCAGTTCGCGTTCGCGTACGCCGTCGTAAGGGCGGCTGATGCCGGTGACCATCGCGCCCATGTCCAGCACATCGTTGGCGCGGTAGCGTTGGCCGTAGCCCAGTGCCATGACACCGCCGGTGCCATAGCCTTGCTGGCTGTATGTGCCGGCGCCCAGGGTGCCGATCTGTTCCCAAGCGGTTTCGTAGCGGCGATAAAGCGTGTGCGTCACGCGCACGCCGGGCACCGCCATGAAGTCGGCGCTGGGGTTGAAGTAGGGCGCGTCGTCGCGCGTATTGCGCTGCGACGACAGGTCCAGTTCCAGGTCGGCCTTCAGGTGCGGGGCGGTGTAGATGCGTTCGCGGCCGTTCAGGCCCAGTTCCCAGCGGCTGTTGCCGTCGCTGAAATGCGAGGGGGCCAGCGATAGCGTCCATTCGCGCCGTTCGTTGGCACGCCAGCGGACAAACCCCGTCAGACGATTGGACGAGATGTCGTTGGTCAAGGCGCGCAGCGGGGTGTCGCGCGACATGATTTCGCCCGACCCGCCGATTTGCCAGTGGTCGTCCAGGTCGTAGGCGGCCGATAGGCGCACGCCGGGTTTGACGCCGTGGCCGTAATCATGGGTGGAGACTTCGCCTTCGACGGTCAGGTCGCGTCCGCGCCATTCCACGCCCGTGCGCAGCCAGCGGTAATTGCCGCGGCCTCCCTCGAAGTCGCCAGTGGCATAGCCGCCGCCGCCGAACACGCGCCAGTTGTAATCGATGGGCGCCGAATAGAGCACGGCGTCGATGCCGAAATCGCCGTTGCCGTTGACGGGGCTGTCCGAGGCCAGTCCGCGATAACCGCTGATGCGCAGTTCGGCCTTGTTGTGCACTTCCCATTCGCGAGCCAGGCGGCGGCTGGTCAGGTTTTCAGGCGCACGGGCCAGTGTGTCCTGCGACAGGGCTTCCACCTGCCTCCATTCCTGTAGATCCAACGCGGTGAAGCCTTGGCCGTTTTCCACCGCCAGACTGCGGGGCGCCTGGGTTTCGGCCATCTTCAATTCGGCTTCCGAGGCGCGTGGCAGGGAACGCGCGCGGCGAACGGTGGCCAGGTCGGTGCGCAGGCCGGAATTGTTGGGGGCATTGGCAACCATCTCCTCCAGGCGTTGCTGCGCGGCGACGGTGTCGTCGGCTTGCAGGCGGGCGGCGGCAAGTGTCTGGCTGCTTTCCAGGTTCAGGTCGTTGGGCATGCGTGTCGCCTGGCCCTTGTAGTACAGCCAGGGGGCGTAGCCGGATTGCACGGCTTCGGTCACGGCGCCCGTCTTGTCGAATTGCTCGCCTTCCGCCAGTGCGTAGTAGCGGCCGGTCTGGTTGGCTAGACGCTGTTCAGGGTCGTCCTTGTCGAAGGCCTCGTCGACGGCCACTTGTTCATAGAGGTCGCGGGCGCGCTCGGGCTGGCGCTGGTATAGATAGGCCGCTGCCACATCGTTCAGGGCATAACGCGGCACATTGACGCCTTCGGCAGTCAGGGCTTCGTATTCCTGGGTCAATTCCGCCATGCGCACGCGGGCGTGCAGCGCATGCAGGCGGTCGATCCGGGCGCGCACCACTGCATCGCGTGCCGCGTCGCCCAGTTGCCGCCAGGCCGGAATCAGTTCGTCGTAGCGCGCCAGCGCCCGGTCGGCGATGGCGAACCGTTCGGCTTCGCTACGGGTGGGCATGGCCGCCAACCGCACCTGCTGGGCCAGCGCATCGGCCTCGAAGCCCCGCATCTGCGCGGCATTGAACAGATCGGGATGCCGTTGTGCGTGCTCCAGCGCCGTGTCGGCCATGCGAGCCCGTTGCAGCGCATGGATGTACTCGCGCTGGACGGCCGGGGAGTCGGGCGCGATGCCCTGGGCCAGATCCATCTGGTGCAAGGCTTCGAAAGGCTGGCCCTGCCGGGCGTGGACATAGCCCAACGCCAGGCGCGCGTCGGCGTTGCGGGGCTGGCGTGCCACCCATTTCTGGCCGGCGGTTTCAGCGGCGTCGAACTGGCCCGCATCCGCGAGGGTCATGATTTCGCCAGCGGCGAAGGCCGCCTGCCCGGGGTGGCGGCGCAGCCCGTCGCGAAAGACGCTCAGGGCTTGCGGCCAGCGCTGTTCATCGCGATAGGCGCGGGCCACCGCCAACTGCACGTCGGCGGGTAGGACTGCGCCGGCCGGCAGTGATTCATAGGCGGCGATGGCCTCGGCAGGCTTGCCGGCCCAGCCGGCGATGACGATGTGGTCGCGGACGGCGCGCGCGCCGCCGGCAGTTCCCTGTTGGCGCAGCATGGCCAGCGCGGGCTCGTAATCGCCGGCGCGGGCGCGAATGATCAAGGTGTCGTAGTCATCCGCCGGCCCGCTAAGCGCCAGGGCGGGGGCCAGGGCCGCACAGGCCGCCAGCATGCGCAGTGTCGATCGGGCAACCCGGGGTTGCTTGGGTCCGTTGATTTGCATCCGTTGTACTTCCGCAGTTGCGACTCGGGATGTTCATGGCTCCGCCGCCCTGCGGGCGCGCTGGCGGAATAACCGGCAGCGATACGAGAGGCGCGCAAAGGCACCTTCGGATGGGGAGATGAACATGTGGTTTGGACTGCGCGGCGCCCGCTGTGGGGACCTTCGCACGCGCGCTGAGGCGGTGCATGGCTAGTACGCGCCACGCCCGTAGGGCGTGTTCGAGGAGCTTCTTGCGGCTCTTGCGACAGGTTGGACTGTAGGGGTTTTTTGAAGTTTTAACTGTCAATTACTGCAAAGAGGGATCCCGCCGCGTTGCCCTTGGCGTATTCTTCGACGCATGTCGCGCTATCGTCCTGGCGCGAGAGTTAAAGGTTCTGGACAAGTCGCAATCGCCTCACGGCGGCCTTCGGCCGTCTTGAGGGTTGGCGTCCATTCGTCCTGGTGGTAACAAAAAGCATCAAAAATGCTGACGTGTAACGCAGCTCCCCTTACGAACCCAGTGCAACGGCAGTTCCAAGCGACGGCAAACGCCTGAAGGCGCGACCCGGCAAATACCATGACGACTTCCTTGTTCTTCTTGATGTGGGGGCTGGCCACGGCGCTGGCGCTACCTTTGCTGTTGCCATTCCAGGCGCGCGGCGTGGGCGGCGTCCAGGCGTTCATCGTGGCCAATGCGTTGGCTGTGCTGTCGATGCTGTCTTATGCGTCCGCCCAGATCATGCCGCCCGCCGTGTATGTGATGGTGTCCAACACCGCATGGGTCTGCGCCATGGGCTTGGTCTATGTGGGTGTGAGGCAGTTCTTCGGCCTGCGCCCGCACGTTGTCCGCACCGTGGGCCTCTCTGCGTTGTGCCTGCTGGCATTTGCCTTGCTGTTGTACGGTCACGACAACCAGGGCATGCGGATGGTGCTGTTTTCCGCCTATACGTGCGTGCTCATGGTGATGACTGGCCGAGTGATCCACCAGCAGCGCAAGCAAATCCAGACTCGCGGCGTGACGCTCTATCTGATGTTGGCGATCCTTGGCTTGGCTGCCCTGCACGCATTGCGGGTGGTGGTATACGGCACAGGCCTGGAGCCGCCGATTTCCCTGCTACAGCCGTCGACCTGGGGGCTGTTCTTCATTGTGTGCGGATCGGCTACGGTGCCGGCGTTGTTTCTGGCCCTGCTGCTGCTGATCCAGACCTCCCTGTCGGAGCAAATGCAGGCGGCGCTGACGTTCGACAGCCTGACCCGTGCGTATTCACGCCGCAGCATCCTGGATGAACTGGACCATGAGTTGCAGCGTTGCAGCCGAATGGCCGGCCAATTGGCGGTACTGGTGCTGGACATCGACCATTTCAAGTCGGTCAATGACCGCTACGGCCATGCGGGCGGCGACACGGCGTTGCGCCACTACGCGCAAGTGGTGCAGAACGCGGTGCGCAGTTCCGACCGTTTCGGCAGGTTGGGCGGGGAGGAGTTCGTGCTGTTGATGTACGACTGTGATCCCGCGCGAGCGTTGATCCAGGCGCAGCGGGTATGCGATGCGCTGCGGGATTCGCCGCTTTATTTGCAGGGGGTCGAAGTGCGGATGACGACCAGCGGCGGCCTGACGTCCTACCAACAGGGCGACAGCGCCGATGTGATCCTGGCGCGTGCGGACGTGGCGCTGTACCGCGCGAAGGAGCAGGGGCGCGACCGTGTGGAGATGGCTTTTGTGGGTCTTGGCGCGGGCCGTCTGGCCAGCGGCGCGACAGTGGCGGCCAACGTGCGGTTGGCCGCCCAGGATGCGTCGGGAGACTAGGGTTTGAGGTGTTCCGTCAGGAACTTCTCCATCGCTTCATAGAACTCGAACTTGTTCTCGTCGTTGTGGAAGCCGTGGCCTTCGTTGTCCTTGACCATGTATTCCACTTCGACGCCGCGCGCCTTCAGCGCCTTGACCATCTGATCGCTTTCGTCCTTGTTGACGCGCGGATCCTTGGCGCCTTGCGCGATGAACAGCGGCGTCTTGATCTTGTCCGCATGCAACGCGGGTGAGGTGGCCGCCAGCCTGTCCTTGTCGCGTTCGGGGTGGCCCACCATGTCCTGCATCTTGTCCAGCATGGGCTTCCAGTACGGTGGAATCGACTTCATGAACGTGAACAGGTTCGACACGCCCACGTAGTCCACGGCGGCGGCGTAGAGATCGGGCGTGAACGTCACGCCCGCCAGGGTGGCATAACCGCCGTAGCTGGCGCCGTAGATGCCGATGCGCTTCGGATCGGCGATGCCTTGTTGAATCAGCCACTGGACGCCGTCAGTGATGTCGTCCTGCATTTTCAGGCCCCATTGCCCGAAGCTGGCTTCCCAGAAGGCGCGGCCGTAGCCGGTCGAGCCGCGGAAATTCATCTGTAGCACGCAGAATCCGCGGTTGGCCAGGAATTGGGTTTCGGGGTTGTAGCCCCAGCCGTCGCGCGCCCACGGGCCGCCGTGCGGATTCACGATGCAAGGCAGGTTCTTGGGCGAGCGGCCGGCGGGCAATGTCAGGTAGCCGTGAATGGTCAGGCCGTCGCGGCTTTGGTAGCTGATCGGGCGCACCTGTGACATGTCGGCTTCGGGAATGGCCGGATTGATGTCGGCCAGCTTGGTCAGCGTGTCGGTGGTGGCGTCGTAGATGTAGCGCGAGCCAGGTGTGCGGTCGTTGTAGGCGGCGACGATGAACTTGTTTTCGTCGCGGTTGGTGCCTTGCAATGCGATGTCATAGCCCTTCAGCTTTTCCGACAGCGTCTTGTACAGCGTTTCGGACTGAGCATCGAAGAACTTGTATTGCGGCTTGTCGGTCTGGTAGGCGGCCAGCGTCAGCACGCGGCGCTTGCGCGAGTAACCGGCGCCGTCCAGGTCGACCGTGTCCGGCGTGAAGACTTCTTCCTCGGCGTCGGGCTTGGCCGGGTCGATGACCACCAACGACAGCTTGTCGCGGCCGCGGTTGCTGAGCGCGTAGATCTTCTTGTCGTCGAAAGTGAAGAACGATGGGCTGACGCTGGTGCGGTAATCGGTCGTGATCAGCGGACGGAATTCAGAGGCTTCGTCGTCGCGGTAGAGCAGGGTGGTGTTCAGGCCGTCGCTGGTGACGGCGGCGCGGACCTTGCCCGCGTGGTCTGTCTGCCAGCCGACGATGTTGCCCGGGTTCTGCGCCACCAGCACGGCGGCGCCGGTATGGACGTTGACGCGGTAGACGTCGAAGACTTCCGGGTTGCGCTGGTTGTGGCTGATCAGGACGTGGTCGGGATCGTCTTCCAGATCGTCTTCGATGCTGGCGCGGGCGCCTTCATACGGCGTCAGATCGGTGATCTTGCCGGTCTTGGCGTTGACGGCCAACACGTGATAGTTCTCGTCGCCGCCGAAGTCCTTCTGATAGAGCAGGACGTCGCCGCCCTTCCAGAAGTAGTTGCTGATGTCGCGGGCGGTTTCGCTGGTCAGTTGGCGGGGTTCGCCCACCAGCTTGCTGCCTTCCAGCGGTTGCACATAGATGTTCATGCGGGCGGGCTTGCCGTCCACGCTGGTGGGCTGCATGAAGGCCAGCGTCTGGCCGTCTTCGGCCATGCGGAAGAAGCCGCGTTCCGGATTGCGGAAGAAATCCTTCAGGGGGTAGGCGCGGGGCGGCGGGGGAGTGGCGCAGCCGCCCAGAGTGGTGCCGACGATGCTGGCGGCGAGAACGGTGCGCGTCATGAATGAGAACAAGGGAAGACCTCCGTGATTTCAATGCCTTATGTCGTGGGCATTGGCGGACTGCGGCGCTTGCCGGCGCCTGGCGCCGGCGGCTCGTCGATAATGCCATAGTCGCGCGGGCGGTGTCGAACCGACCCCACTTATGCCGCTGAGCGGTTTGCGGGATAATCGCGGCAATTCATCTGGAGAATTACATGTACAGGAATCTGGTCGCGGCATCGGCGCTGGCGCTCGGCCTGGCGGGCTGCTCGCTGGGCATCTCGCAGGACAGTTCGTCACCGCACAGCGAGTTCAAGGCGCCGGTCGCCTTCAAGGATGCCTACGCCACGGTGATCCGGCAGTCCAACAACTGCCTGCGCAGCACGGATAACGCCTACCGCGTGATTGCGGACCTGAATGAAAGCGCGCAGTCCGGCGTGGTGCGCGTGCTGGCACCGTACTCCGACAACGAAATGTCGCGCGTCGACCTGAAGGCCGCCGGCGAGAAAAGCACCGACGTGCGCATCGTGATGTGGGGCAAGGGCACCTGGGACGCCGCTGCGATGCGTGCGATGCAAGACGCGATCTACTACAGCATCACGTCGTGCAGCACCTACATGCCGCTGGATCCGCGGCCCGTGGTCAAGCCCTCGCGCGACCTGCCGAAGTAAGCAGGCCGTTGCCGCATGGCGGGGTCAATCGCCGCCAGGACGGCGGCGGATGATCTTGAAGGTGGCGGTGGCGCGCGCGACCAGTTCGCCATCGGCGCGGCGGATGTCGCCTTCACAGAACGCGATGGAGGCGCCACGGCGCAGGCAGCGCGCTTCAATGACCAGATCGCCCGTGCCAGGCGACAGGAACGTGGTGTTCATGTCGATGGTGGCCATGCCTTCGGTGGCGTCCGCCGAACCGCGCGCGGCGGCGCTGAGCGTGAAGTCCAGCACGCTCATCAGCGTGCCGCCGTGCACGTCGCCACGGCTGTTGGTCAGGTCCTGGCGCCAGGGCAGCGTCGTGCGGGCGTAGGCCGGCGCGATGCTCTCGGGCACCAGGCCGATGAAGGTCATGAAGGGTATCGTCAGGCCAAAGTAGTCGGTTTGAGCAGGTGCGGTCATGGATCGTTGGTGGGCGGAATGGGAAAGCGGGATTAGCCGGTCATAATATATTTTTTTGCAGTGGCCGCCAGCACATCGCGGCGGGCGGCCATGCTGTCCCTAGCGGAATGTCTCAACTTATGCGCAAGATCGTGCATGTGGACATGGATGCGTTCTACGCTTCCGTGGAGCAGCGCGACAACCCTGAACTGCGTGGCAAGCCGGTCGTCGTGGCGTGGACCGGCCCGCGTTCGGTTGTGTGCGCCGCCTCTTACGAGGCCCGGCGCTTCGGCATTCACTCGGCCATGTCCGCCGTCCGGGCGGAACGGCTCTGTCCGCAGGCCATCTATGTGCCCCCTGACTTCAATCGCTACCGCGATGTGTCGCGACAGATCCGCCAGATATTCGCTCGCCACACCGACCTGATCGAGCCGCTGTCGCTGGACGAGGCCTACCTGGACGTCACGGTCAACAAGTGCGGGCTGCCGTCAGCCACGGACGTGGCGCAGGTAATCCGTCACCAGATCCGGGAAGAAACCCAGCTGACCGCATCGGCGGGCATCGCGCCCAACAAGTTCCTGGCCAAGATCGCCTCCGACTGGAACAAGCCGGATGGCCAGTTCGTGATCCGGCCGGGCAAGGTGCTGGAGTTCTTGCAGCCGCTGCCGGTGCGCAAGGTGCCTGGCGTTGGCAAAGTGACGCAGGCGCGGCTGGAGCAACTGGGCATCCAGACCGTGGGTGACCTGGCGACGCACAGCGCTGAAGAGCTTGAACACTATTTTGGCCGCTACGGCAGGCGTTTGTACGAACTGGCGCGCGGCATCGATGAGCGCGAGGTACAGACTGACCAGCCCTTGCAACAGGTGTCCGCCGAGACGACGTTTTCGGAGGATATTCGGTTGGAGGCGTTGGGCGACGCCATCGACCGCATGGCCGACCGCGTGTGGGATCAGGCGTTGAAGAAGGGCGCGTTGGGGAGGACGGTGGTGCTCAAGTTGAAGACCGACCGCTTCCGCATCCTGACGCGCAGCCAGACCAGCCCGAATCCGCCCGGATCGGCGACCGAGCTGGCCGCCGTGGCCAGGCTGTTGTGCGCGCGCGTGGAGTTGCCGCCGGAAACCCTGTACCGGCTGGCGGGCGTGGGCATGAGCAATTTTTCCGATCCCGCCGAGCAGTCGCGCCAGCCTGATTTGTTCGGCGGCGCGTTTTAACTGCCCGGGGTTCGGTGAGACCAGGCGGGTCAGGCCAGGCGGGCCTTCACTTGCTGGGACAGCGCGGTCATGTCGGCACGGCCGGCCAGCGCTTGCTTCAAGAGAGCCATGACCTTGCCCATTGCGGGCGCACCGGTCACGCCTTGCGCGGCCACTTCGGCCAGGGCGGCGTCAATGGCGGCAGCCACTTCCTCGGGCGTTGCGGCTTGCGGCAGGAATTCCTGCAAGACGGCCATTTCGGCCTTTTCCTGTTCTGCCGTTTCCGTGCGGCCAGCCTGTTCAAACGCGGCGATGGACTCGCGGCGTTGCTTGACCTGCTTTTCGATGATGGCGGTGATTTCGGCGTCGCTCAGGTCGCGGCGTTCGTCCACTTCCTTTTGCTTGACGGCTGCCAGCAGGAAACGCAGCGTGGTCAGGCGCTCGGAGGCCTTGGCGCGCATCGCGTCCTTGACGGAATCAGAGAGGCGGGTCTTGAGCGTAGCAGTGCTCATGGGTGAACCTTTTGTGTGGTGTTGCGGCAACTGCCAAGTGTAAACCGGGCTTACTTCAGCTGGGTCAGATCGCCCCGCAGGGCCACGCCGGCCACCATGGCGCCCGCATGGCATTCGTAGTCGGTCTTGCTGGTGTATTCGTTCTTGCGATAGTAGCTGACGATGTTGGTGACGGCGTTGGCGTTGGCCTTCTTGGCCGCTTCGTGCAACGCGATGACGGCGGACTGGGCCACCCATTCGCAAGCTTCTTCGTCCTTCTTCGCGAAGGCATTGGTCTTGCGGTTGGTCACGACATCGGCTTGCAAGACTTTGCCTTTGGGGCCGGTGCCCGCCAGGTAGAACTTGACGCTGCCGTCGATCTTGCCCGCAGCCTGCGCCGCGGCAATGGCGGGTTGCAGGGGCAGAAACACCGTGCGGTCTGCGCCCAGCGCCTGGGCCGAGCAAACCAGTGAAAGGGACAGAGCCCCGAGCAGCTTATGGGTGATGGTCATCAAATGCGTTCCGTGAATAGCAGTTGAAAGGTGCGGACGGCTCTACCCGATGTTCAGGGCCACCGCCGGAAAATAAGGGAGGTATTGATGCCGCCGAACGCGAAATTGTTGTTCATGACGTATTCGTTGCTCAGGTGGCGGCCCGCGCCTTGCAAGTAGTCCAGCTCGCCGCAGCGGGGATCGACGTTATGCAGGTTCAGCGTGGGGGCATACCAGTCGCGATTCATCATTTCAATGCTGAACCAGGATTCCAGCACGCCGCAGGCGCCCAGCGTGTGCCCCAGATAGCTCTTCTGCGAGCTGATGGGCATGTGGCTGCCGAACAGGTTGTGCGTGGCTTGTGTTTCCGCAATGTCGCCTTGTTCGGTGGCGGTGCCGTGGCCGTTCACGTAACCGATCGCTTGCGGCGGCAGCGCCGCATCCGCCAGCGCCATTTCCATGGCGATGCGCATGGTGCTGGCCTCGGGACGGGTGATGTGGGTACCGTCGGAATTGCTGCCGAACCCGACGATCTCGGCATGGATGCGGGCGCCACGCGCCAAGGCGTGGTCCAGTGATTCCAGCACCAGCATGCCGCCGCCTTCGCCGATCACCAGTCCGTCGCGGTCGCGGTCGTAAGGGCGCGGAGTGAGTTCAGGCGTATCGTTTTGCTGGCTGGTGGCGTAGAGCGCGTCGAAGACCAGGGCCTCGCTGGCGCAGAGTTCTTCCGCGCCGCCGGCCAGCATCATGTCCTGGCGGCCATAGCGGATGGCTTCGTAGGCATAGCCGATGCCTTGGCTGCCTGAGGTGCAGGCGCTGGAGGTCGGGATGATGCGGCCCTTCAATTCAAAGAAGATGCCGACGTTGGCCGCGGTGGTGTGCGGCATCATGCGCACATAGGAATTGGCATTGAGGTCTTCGGTCACGCCGTTGAGCAGCATGTTGCCGAACGCGCGGATTTCGGCGGTGCTACCCACGGAAGACCCGCAGGCGACGCCCATGCGGCCATCCGTGATGGTGGGGTCGCCAAGCAGTGCGGCGTCGGCCAGCGCCAGTTCGGCGGCGCGAACCGCCAATTGCGAGACGCGGCCCATGCTGCGCAATTGCTTGCGGGTCCAGTGCGAGGGCACCCGGAAATCTTCGACGGGGCCAGCCAGCCGCGTGTTCAGTTCGGGGAACCGAGACCAATCAGGCATATGGCGGATGGCGCTTCGGCCCGATTGGAAAGCGTGCTGGATGCTGGTCCAATCGGACCCCAGCGCGCTGATGCCGGCCATGCCGGTGACGACGACGCGCTTCATCAGCATAGCCCTCCGTTGACGGCGATCACCTGGCGCGTGATGTAGGCGGCGCCCGGCGACATCAGGAAGACCACGGTGGCGGCGACTTCCTCGGGGCGGCCCATGCGTTGGGCCGGCACGGCTTTCAAGATGTCTTCCACCGGGACGTGTTCGTCGATCATGTCGGTGTCGATCAGCCCGGGCGCGACGCAGTTCACGGTGATCTGGCGCTTGGCCAGTTCAACGGCCAAGGCCTTGGCGGCGCCGATCAATCCCGCCTTGGAGGCGCTGTAGTTGACCTGCCCGCGGTTGCCCACCAGGCCTGAAACCGAGGCCATGCAGACCACGCGCCCCGCCGCGCGGCGCCGGATCATAGGCATGGCGAGCGGGCTGAGCACGTTGTAGAAGCCGTCCAGGTTGGTGCGCAGCACCTGATCCCAGTCGTCGCCGGTGAGGGCGGGGAAAGCGCCGTCACGGGTTAGGCCGGCGTTCAAGACGACACCGTAATAGGCGCCGTGGGCATCGACATCCGCTTGCAGCACCGCTGCACATTGGGCGCGATCCGCGACGTCGAACTGTAGGACGCGGGCTTGGCGGCCACGGGCTTGAATGTCGGCCTGCACGGCCTCGGCCTGTTCGCGTTGCTGGCGGCAATGCAGCACCAGATCATGGCCCGCGTCGGCCAGGGCCAGCGCAATGGCGCGGCCGATGCCGCGGCTGGAGCCGGTTACGAGGATGGGGGCAGCGCTCATTTAAGGGGGGCTTCCTGGATAAATGCGGTAGGGTCTTTGGGCTGATAGACATTCAGCCGGGCGTGGGCCAGCAGGCGGGTGTCGTCGCGCAATTCGCACTCGAAGACGCTCATGCCGCTGGCATCCATCAGGCCGCGTTCGACATGAATGGTCAGGGTGGCGCCGGCGGGCAGGTTGCCGCAGTGGCACTCGTAGCGTCGTGTGCCAAGCAGAAAACCCAGTTTGACGGCTTCACCGGCCTGGCGTGCTTGGCAGCCCGCCCAGGCGCCCACGGCTTGCGCCATGAGTTCCATGCCCAGCCAGGGCGGCAACGAGCCGTCGGGCAATGAATAGGGGCCGGGCCTGACGACGGCCCGCGCGCTCAGGGTGGTGGCGTCGTAAGCCTGGACTTCATCGATCAGGATCATATTGCCGGCGTGCGGCAACAGGGTGGCAACGGGCCAGGGGCATGCGGTCATGGGCGGACTCCCAGGATCAGGCTGGCGTTGTTGCCGCCGAAGGCGAAAGAGTTGCTCATGGCGATGCGCGGCCGGCCCTGGGCATACCGGTGTTGACCGGTGCTGAAGTCCAGCGTGGGCAGTGCGGGATCCGGCTGGCCGTCCCACACGTGCGGCGCCAGGCGGCCGTCGCCATTGCGCGCCGATAGCGTGATCCATGCCAGCGCGGCTTCCATGGCGCCGGCCGCGCCCAGCGTGTGTCCGGTCAGCGCCTTGGTGGATGCGCAGGGCACGCCTTCGGGAAACACGGCGTGCATGGCGTGGCTTTCCATGGCGTCGTTGTGCGTCGTGCCCGTGCCGTGCAGGTTGACCCAGCCGATATCGGCGGGTGTGACGTCGGCGGATCGCAGGGCCGCCAGCATCGCCTGGCGTGCGCCTGCGCCGGTGGGTTCGGGTGCGGACATGTGCCAGGCATCGGAGCTGGCGCCGCCGCCCAGCAGCGCGACGGCATCCGCGTCGGCGGCTTGGCGTTCCATCAGGAACAGGACACCGGCCTCGCCGATATTGATGCCGCGGCGGTTGGCCGAGAACGGCAGGCACAGCGCATCGTCCACGGCTTCCAGCGTGGCGAAGCCATTGATCGTCAGGCGGCAGAGGGTGTCCGCGCCACCACAGACCACCGCGTCGCAGAGGCCGGCAGCCAGCAGCCGGTGCGCCGACAACAATGCGCGGGCGCTTGACGTGCAGGCGGTCGATAGCGTGTAGGCCGGGCCAGTCACGCCCAGATGGTCCGCCAGGAACGAGGCGGGCGACGACAGGGCTTGGCGGCGATAGTCGTAGTTCGCGGGCCAGGCGCCTTCGATGGCCAGGTGGCGGAAGGCGGGCGCGTTGTCGTTGACGCCGGATGTGCTGGTGCCCAGCACCACGGCGACGCGGGCTGGGCCATGCTGGGCAACGGCGCGTTGCAGTTGCGGGGCGATCTGCGCCGCGCAGGCCAACAGCAATTGATTGTTGCGGCTATGCAGGTGCGCGGGCATGGCGTCGGAAATCGACGGCAATGCGCCGGTGTAGCCGCCCAGCGTCAAGCTGCGGCCGTCGACCCAGCCCGTGCGTGCCACCATGCCGCGGGTGTCTCCACTGAAAGCGGCTTTTGCCGCCGCTTCCACGCCGGCGCCCAGTGCGCACACGATGCCCGGCGTACCCAACCAGCTGTTCATGGCTGCTCCTTGAGCGGCGCAATCCGCCAGGTGATGCCGTTGGCACTGGTGATGGAAAAGACGTTCGGGTCGGAAGCTTGCCCCCAGCGGACGGTCCAGCGCGAGGCCCCCCGGTCTTGCAGGCTACGTTCAGCCGCGCCATCGCCGGTCTGGCGCACACGCCAGGCGCCCGGGCCATAAGCGGCATCCAGATCCGCTTGCGGCGTCCAGGCGAACATCAGCGCGGCGAAGAGGTCGCGGGCCTGGGCGTTTGGCCGCAGGAAGCCATCATTGCGCCACTGTCCGTGTTCGAGCATCTGCCGCGCCTGGGGCACGCCCATGGGGTCGAACAACGACCAACGCAGCGCGTCGCCTTCGCGCTGCACCACCAGCATCGTGTCCAGCGGCGGCTGGCCGGCGGCCACCTGCACCACATGCAACTGGCGCGGCAAGGCGAAGTCGGTGTCGTGCTTGGGCACGGGCGGGGCGCTTGCGCAGCCGGCAAGCAAGGCGATGGCCATCGCCGCGGCGATGGCGCGGCCACGGGACAGGAGGGGCAGGGAAGCACGCATCATGGGGCTCAGGCGGGTTCCGCTTGCGCGTCCACGCCGCGGCAAAGCTCGCTCAACATGCGCAGACGGCGCTGCGGATTGGCGACAAACGGATTGTTGGCATCCCAGGCGTACCCCGCCAGGATGGAGCTGATCATGCGCCGAATGTCCGGTTGGGCGTTCTTGTAGAACACGACATCCTGGAATTCGCCGCTGTACCAACCTTGCACATAGGCACGGAACGTTTCTACCCCGACCATCAGCGGATCGGCAAAATCGCGTTGCCAGTCGACGAGTTCGCCGCCCAGTTCGCGGTGCAGGGCGTCGGCCGCCAGCTTGGACGAGCGCAGGGCAATGGTGACGCCGGATGAAAACACCGGGTCCAGGAATTCAGCGGCATTACCCAGCAATGCGTAGCCCGGGCCATGCAAGCGCGTGACGCTGGCGGAATAGCCGCCGATGGTATTGGCCGGCGTATCCCACACCGCATTCGCCAGGACGCGCTTGAGGTTGGGAGCGGCCTCGGCCATGGCGCGCAAGGTCGTCATCAAGTCCTGGTCCGGGCCGCCGAACAAGTCTTGTCCACCAACGACGCCGAACGAGCAACGTCCATTCGAGAACGGGATCAACCAATACCAGATGCCGGCTTGCTCGGGATGCACGCTGATCAGAATCTTGTCGCGATCGAAACCGGGGTCGTCGATGCGGTCTTCGATATGCGTGAAGATGGCCTTGCGCGGCGGCATCGACGAAGGGCGTTCAAGGTCCAGCAGGCGTGCCAGGACGCGGCCGTAGCCGCTGGCGTCCAGCACGAAGCGGCTCTTGATCTGGCGGGTTTCGCCGTCGGGGCCACGCACGTCCAGGCGGGGGCCGTCGCCGCTGAAATCGACGGCGGTGACTTCTTGCAGATAGCGCACATCCACCCCTTGGCGGGCAGCATCGTCGGCAAGCACCTTGTCGAAGTGGGCACGCTGGACCTGGAAGGTGGTGCCGGGGCCGGGGGTGAACTTGTCGCGGAAGTCGAAGTAGGTGTATTCATCTCCGCGCGCGAAGGCGGCGCCATTCTTCACCTGGAAGCCCGCGGCTTGCACGGCGGGCATCATGCCGGCTTCTTCGACGAATTCCAGGCAGTGCGCCAGCAGGCTTTCGCCAATGGAGAATCGCGGGAACTGTTGACGTTCCAGCATCAGCACATCGTGCCCTTGCCGCTTGAGGAGGGCAGCGGCGACTGCGCCGGCGGGGCCTGCTCCGATGACGACGACTTCACGATGTTCCATGCGGGATGATTCCATGTCGATTTGAAGGAAGATAAGGGTCAGGCCGGCTGGGGCTGGCGGGTCCAGGGCGCCCACAATAACGAGAACGTGACGCCCAGCGCGACCGCCAGCCCGAAGTTGGCGATGGCCGGCGTGTGGCTGATGGCCAGCAGGCCGAACGACAGCAGCGTTGTGACGGCGCCCAGCAAGATGCCAACCAGACTGGCCGCGCCACCCGCGACGCGCTCATACATGAAGATGGCGTAGTCCACTCCGATGGCGGAAACCAGCAACAGGCCAAACAGGCTGAACAAGGTCAAGGGCTGTCCGAGATACCCCAGGGTGGCCAGCGCGCAGGCGGTTGCGGCCAGCGGCACGGCCAGGATGCGCCACGTGGCGGCGCGGCCCAGGGTCAGCAATAGCAGTACGGCGGCGACAGCGTAGGACAGCAGCTTGAGCTCGGCGGCTTCGATGCGGGTTGACGCGAACATCTGGTTCAGGTCGCCGCTGCGGTCCACCAGCACGACGCCGGGCAGGCCGTGCGCGATGCCCTCAAGCGCGGCGGCATTGCGCAGGCCCAGCAGTGTGACCATGCCCGCCGCTTCGCCGTCGCGCACACCCAGCCATTGGGTACGCCAACGTTCAGCCAGTGGACCTTGCAGCGCGTCGTCGATGGTCAACGCGGGCAGCGTGGCCATCGCCTGTAGCTCTTGCCGCAATGCGTCGAAGGGAATGCCAAGGTCCGTCATGGGCTTCCAGACCTGCGGCTGCGCGGCCAAGTCGGCGAGTTGCCGGCCTAGCGCGAGTTGGTCCGCCGCGGGCGACACCAGTTGGCTCAATGCGCTGTAGGCGGCCAGGTCGCCGCGCTTGACCAGGACGTCCAGCTGCTGGGCCACTTGCGCCTGGCGGCGCAGCAGTTCGTCGGCGTTGGCGGCGCGGACCAGAAAGAACTGGCTGGTGGGCGTGAAACCGGTGATCTCGCCGATCTGGCGTGCCTGTTGCAGCAGCGGTGCGGGCAGGCTCAACCATTGACGCAAGTCGTCCTGGATGACCAGCCGGCTGAGGCCACCGACGGTTGCCGCGACCAGGACCAGCGCGCCGGCCGCGAGCACTGCACGCCGGCCGGCCAGCCGCTCGCGTGCGCGCAACGCTGCCTCTGCGGCGCGCAACAGCGGCGGCCAGGGGCGCGGACGCCAGCCGTCCATCCAGGCGGGTAGCTGGCAGACGGTGCAGGCATAGGCGCCCAACAGCCCCGCGGCCGAGAACACGGCGGTCTGCGTCAGCGCGGGAAACGGCGTGAAGGCCAGTGCGATGTATCCGACCAGGCTGGCGGCCAGGCTGATCGTCAGACCCGGCAAGACACGGCGCAGCGCCGGCCACGCCCGCCAGTCGGGCATGCCGTAGCTTTTGCCGAGCCAGTGCATGGGAAAGTCGACGGCGACGCCGATCAGGCTGGCGCCGATCACCAGTGTCAGCACATGGATCGAGCCGAATACCGCGATGCAGGCCACGGCGCCGGTCAGCAGACCCACCGCCACCGGCACAAATGCCAGCAGAGCGCGCACGCGGCGCAGGGCCAGCAGCAGGACAAGGACGATGCCGGCCATGGCGCTGGAACCGATCCAGGTGCTTTCCGCCACGGCCTGCGCGCGACCGGCCGCGGCGTACAGTGGCCCCCCGGCGACCAGCAATTCCGCGCCGCTGGCGTCGAGCGCCTGGCGGTCGTGATCGATCTGCGCGGAAATGTCCTGTGGCGCGTCAGTGTCGAAGGCGTCTGCCCGGGTCTCGGCTCGCACCAGTACCCAGCGCGTGCCGCCATGGTCGGCTTGTAGCGTGCCGGTGCCCATGTCGTATTGCACCGCGCCGCCAGGGCGGAGCGCCTGCTCGGCACGGCGCGTCAGACCCAGCCAGTCCTGGTCGGCAGGCACCAGGCCGGAGGACGAAAACGGGTCGGCAAGCTCGCGTGCGCGCCGCTGGGCGTAGGCGGCAGGGTCAGTCGCCAGTTGCTCGCGGTCGGCCGCAGGCAGCATGGCAAGGCGTCCGGCAAGCAATTGCGCACGCAGCGCGGGAACGTCTACGTTCAGTTCGATTTGCACGGTCGCGAACAGGCCGCTTCGCGTCCAGCGGTCAGCCAGCAAGCGGGCGGGCGCGACGGGGTCCGAGCCGGGTCGCGCCGCAACCAGCGCGATCAATTGCCGGGACAGCGGTTCCTGGATACGGGCTTCGGCCAACTGGCGTGTGGCGTCGGCGGCTGCGTGGGGCACCAGCTCCATCAGGTTGGCCGACACGGGCCAGCCATTGCGGCACTGCCAGGCGCCGGTGCATAGCACCAGCAGAAGGCCCAGCTTGAACAGCCGCGGCAGCCAGCGTTCAATCGGCAAACGCACGTTGCTCCTCGGGGGTCAAGGTCTTGGACGGGGTGGCCTCCGTCATTTGGAGGACACTGCGGTCTCCTTGGGTTTCGCGCAGTTCGATGCGGTCGACGAGTTGGCCGCCGTTGATCTGGATGTTGTCGAAAATTTGGCGCAGCAGGGCTGAGCGCGGTGTCAGCAGCAATTGCCAGGCGTTTGCCTCGCCAGTCAGCGCCAGGTCGAAGTTTTCTTGCAGCGCCCGGGTGTCGCCCGCCAGCACCGACAGAAACAGCCGGTTCTCGCGGCCCGAGCCCGTTTGCTGCGGCAGGGCCTGCCAGGCGCCGGACTCGTCGCGTCGCGAAATGCCGTTCGCGTTGATGCGCAGATCCTGTGCGATGGGCGTGCGCAGCAGCCACAGCAGCCCTTGGCCGGTCGCCAGCGTGAAGTCGCCTCGGCTGGTCAGGGGTTGCGGCAACGAGCGCAGGAATTTCTGCTGCACGAAGTGGCCGCGGACAACCGGCGTGGCGCGCAGTTGAGCCTGCAAGTCGTTCAGGTCGAAGGCGCGGGCGGTCCAGGGCAGAACGGCCAGTGCCACCAGCACAAACAGACGCTGGAGGAATGCGCTGAGGATGCCCGGGCGCGTCGCGCCCTTCAGGGGATTCATGGCGTTCATGCGGGGATCTCCAGGGATTGAAGCTTGCGTCGCACCGCGTCCACGAACACGGCAGGCGATGCCAACTGCATTTCGCGGGTTTCAATGCAGACCGCGACCTGCTCGGAGGTGGCGCGCGTCAGCCGTGTGCCGCTTGCGGTATCCAGGATCAAATAGTTGATCTTCAAGCGGTTTTCCCATTCCACCAATTCGGCGCGCACGGTCAGCCGCTGACCAAACTGCGCGGGTTGCGCGTAGCGCAAATGCAGATCGATCACCGGCCAGGCGTAGCCGCTGGCGCGCATGGCGTCGTAGTTGTGGCCCAGTTGGTCCAGCAGTTCGCAGCGCGCCTGCTCCAGGTACTTCACATAGTGGCCATGCCAAACGACGTGGATCGAGTCGACGTCGAAGAAGGGGACCCGGATTTCGACTTCAGCGCCGATAAGGCCGCGTTTACGCATCGTCTTTCCAGAAAGGGTAGAAGTTGAACCATTGCAGCGGCGCCTGGCGGCAATGCGCGCCAAGGCGGTCGGCGTAGCGCTGCGCCCAATGGCCGATGCGCTCCTGCCGGGTGGCACGTGTCCATTCGATGCCGTCCGACAGGCGTTCCATCGCCACGCGGTAGCGAGCGCCGTGCCGGGTGCAGAAAAGCACATTGATGGGGCAGCGCAACAGGCCGGCCAGCAACCAGGGGCCTTGCGGCAGCGGGGCGGTGGCGCCCAGGAACTGGACCGGCGTGGTGCGATCGCCCTGTAGCGGCACCCGGTCGCCAGCGATGGCAAGCCATTCGCCCCGGTCCAGCCGTTGCGCCAGGTCCAGCATGACGGACGTATCCAATTCGCTGACCTGGATCATGCGCAGTCCGCCGCCGGCTTCGTTCAGGAGGCGGTTGAAATGAACGGCGTGCTTGCTGTGGACGAGCACATTCAGCCGCAGGACGCCAGACTGTTCCGCCAGCGCGCGGCACACTTCAATGTTGCCCAGGTGCGAGCCCACCAGGATCTGGCCGCGGCCCGTGCCCATCTGCGCATGCAAGCCGTCCGGATCGTCGATATCCAGATGCGCCAGGGTGATCCTGCCTTGCCAGACATCCAGCTTGTCCAGCATGGCCTCGGCGAACGCCAGATATTGCCGGTACACGGGCAGCGTGCGCGGCAGCGGGGCGGACAGTCCGCCCGATTGAACCAGCCGCCGCTGGTACTGGGCAATCGCACGCCTGGCGCGGCCGCCGACGAGATAGAAGTACAGGACCACCAGCCAGACCACCGGTGCGACGATACGGCGGCCCAACGTACGGGCACCCCATGCCGTCAGGCGCATCAGCACCGGACTGCCCCGTTCGGGCTGGTCGGCCCAGTGCGGATCGGCGGCGTTCATGGCCGGGGTTCCCGCGCCAGCCGGCGCCATAGCAGGGCCGGCGCGCGGCCAAGCATGCCGAAGAACAGCCGCGCGTGCATGCGGCTGATCAGCAGGTTGTCGCGCAAGCCCTTGAAGTGCGAGACCCCGCCTTCGGGGTACACGACGCGCGTCGGCAGCCATGCCATCGCGACGCCGCGCCAATGCAGGCGCACCAGGATGGCAATGTCGAAATCCATGCGGCGGCCCACGTGGGCGCCGTTGATCACCGGCAGCACTTCTGCCAAGGGGTAGACCCGAAAGCCGCACATGGCATCGGGGATGTCGAAGGACAGCGTGTTGATCCAGACCCAGATCCGCGTCAGCCAACGTCCATACAGGCGGCTGCGTGGCACGTCGTCGCCGTAGACGGGCGCTCCGCAGATCACGGCTTGGGGCCGGGTCCGCGACGCGCTGGCGAAGGCGGCGGCATCGGGCAGCGCGTGTTGGCCGTCGGCATCCACCTGCAAGGCATGCGTGTATCCCAGCGCGGCGGCGGCGCGCAGGCCGTCTTGCACCGCCGCGCCCTTGCCGCCGTTCACGCCGCGGCGGACGAGATGGGTGTGGGGCAAGGTGGCCAGGGCGTCCAGCGTGGCGGCGCAGGCGAGCTCGGAGCCGTCGTCCACCAGGACGCAGGGCAAGTCCTGCGCAGCCAATTGCGCATGCACGGCTGCGACCGTGGCGCCATGGTTGTAGACCGGAATGACCGCGCAGAGCCTATGTGCCGACATCGCCATTCGCCTGAAGAAACCGGCCCGACGAGCAGGGCGCGTCATCCAGCGTGCAGGTGAAATACAGCTTCTGCCTGGCCTCGTCCCACCGCAACGCAAGCACGGCCAGGTCGCCGGGGCGCAGCAGTTTTTGGAATTTCAACGCTTCCATCCCGCCGAAGCGAAATTCGGGGCACAAGTCGCGCTGCGCCAGCGATAAGGCCCAACTGATCTGGGCGACGCCCGGCACGACGGGCACCGACGGAAAGTGCCCGCTGAAGTGGGCCAGGTCGTAGGGAATGTCCAGGGTGTAGCGGCGCTCGTGGGCGGGCTGACCGGGCAGTTCCACCGCGACGGGATCCACGGGGCGTGGTCCGGCCGCCGCTTCAAAGACGGACTGCGGCAGCTTGCCTTGCGCATTGCTGGGCAGATGCCGGTAGAAGCGCCAGGTGCGCGGAATGGCCAGGGACTCGAAGCCTGCGCCCAGATGCGCGCGCAACGCATCCACCACCGCCTTGCGGCCATGGTTGCGCAAGGCGTGCAGGCCCGCGGCTGACAGCGCGATCAGTCCGGTCAGGCGCGCGGCCCCGGCAGAACTGCCCAGGCGGGCGTCGTCCACATAGGCGTGGTGCATCAGCGACTGTTCCAGCATGGGCAGCGAAACCCGCTTTTCTTCGATCTTGACGATCCGGTCCAGGCGGCCCAACAGCTGGAATCCGCCGGAGGTCAGCTGCGCGCCGTCGGAGGTCTGCTCGTCGGCCGCGTCTACCCATGGTGATCGCACGCGCAAGGCGCCGTCGGCGTTCAGGCTGATGGCCGCGCCGGGCAAGGGCTGCCAATCCGCCGAGCCCGTGCGCCACGCGACCGCGCCCGTTTCGGAACTGCCATAGATTTCGGTGGGACGCAGGCCCAAGTCATGTTCGATGTCGTCGGATATCTCTGGCGGCAATGCGCCGCCCGACGAATGGATGCGGGTCAGCCGGCCACGTAGTTGCGCCCAGTCGAGCCTTTGTCCAAGGCGCCGCAGCAATGCGGGGCTGGCGATCCAGGTGAAGGACGGATAGCGCAGGCTGGCCTGCTGAAGCTCTTCGGGGTAGAGGCGCTGACGACGGTCGATCAGCCTGCCTGCGCACAAAGGCCACAGTACGCGGAAGGGCAGGCCGTACATGTGTTGCGCGGACACGCTGCCCAGCACCGGCGCATCCGAGTCGGGCCATTGCTGTTGCAAGGCCTGGACTTCCGCCGCCAGTTGCCGCCATTGCTTGATCAAGTGCTTGGGGCTACCGCTTGAACCCGATGTGCACAGCACCAGGGTCAGGGCCGGATCCAGCTCGGCGGGGGGCAGCGGTTCCTGGTCCTGGAGATCGGGCAGGTGCCATTGCCTGGCGGCGGGCAGGGGAAGGTCGGTGTCGGTCAGCCAGGCATCGACGTCCGCATCCAGCATGGCGCAAGTCTGCGCCTGAGCATCCCCCGGCAGGACCGCCTCCACGCCAGCGCGCCAGCAGGCGATGAGGGCGGTGGCCAGCGATGCGGCGTCGTCGAACCAGAGCGCGGCGCGGCGCGTCGAACGCGCCAGCAATGCGCCTGCGGTGAGCAGGCAGGCGTGCTGGAACGCGGCGTGCGTCAATAGCGGGGTGTCGGCAACGGGGGCATCGCCGGCCTCGGCCGACGGCAGCAACAGATGTTCAAGCGGTGTCCAGCGCATGCTCAGGCCGCCTTTGCCGCTGCCGGACGCAGCAGCCATTCGCCCGCGATCAGCAGGCCCATCAGCCCGTAGCTGGCGGCGCCGTTATAGGCAACCCACCAGCTCCATGGCGCCCACGCGGCCAAGCCTGCGGCAATGGCGCCGTTGAAGGCAAAAAAAACGCACCACGCGCGCGTGACGTTGCGGGTATATCGCACGCCTTCCGCCGGCAGGTCGGGATGGCGCAAACGCGCCAGTTGTTCGACCACCGGTCGGCCCACCCGCAGGCTGATGCCGAAAACGGCAAGCATCATGGCGTTGATCAGGACCGGATACCAACGCAGCCACGCGGTTGAGTTCGAGACCGCCAGCACCAGACAGAAGGCGACTGCCACGGCGGGCAGCAAGCGGCCACCAGGCTGTCCTGCGCGCGCGGTCAGGCCGCGCGCCAGCCACAGCATGGCCAGCGGCAAAGCCAGCCAAGCCGGATTGACACGTCCCAGCGTCGCATGAACGACAAAGGGATACGCCACACCGGCGGCAGCCAAGCCTGCCGCGACGCCGCGCCTCATGCGTCGGGAGCCTGCTTTTGCCACATGGCCTGGACGACGTCCTCGACGGTGCGCACCGTGCGGAAATCGTTGGCATCCAGCTTGCGGCCGGTCTGGCGGCGGACGTGGTCGATGAGGTCGATGGCATCAATGCTGTCGATCTCAAGATCCGTGTAAAGATTGGCTTGAGGCGTGACGCGCTCCGGTTCGATCTCGAAGAGTTCGACCAGCGCATCGCGCAACGTATTGAAGATGTCCTCGCGGGTTTGCATCTAGGACTCCGTGTGCGTTAAGTGCGCCGTTGCGCGGTGACGAAAGCCGCAAGGCTGGTGATGCTGGTGAAGTGCTCGCGCATGTTGCGCGTTTCGGGATCAATGGTGATGCCGTAGCGCTTTTGCAGGGCAAGGCCCAGTTCCAGCGCATCTACCGAGTCCAGCCCCAGGCCGTCGCCAAAGAGTTGCGCGTCGGACGCGATATCGTCGGGTGTGATGTCTTCCAGCCCCAGCGATTCGATGACGAGCGTTTTGAGCTCAAGTTCCAATTGATTCATCTCGCTTAGACTCCGCTACCACCATCCTGGGTGGCTTGTTCGTTCAGGTGAGCGCCGGCTGGCGCGATGCGCGCCAGCTCGGCTTCGAAATAGGCATGCAGCCAGGCGTTCATTTTGCGTCCGGCGATGGGCAGGGGGTGCGCGCCGCTCCAGCGGGCCGGGTCGATGTCCTCGCCGACCTGGATCACGTAGCGCATGCGGCGGGGGGGAATCCGGTACCAGGGTTCGCCCTTGGTCAGGCTGCGCGGGGTCATCTTGATGACCACGGGTGTCACGACGCGCGCGCCGCGCAGCGCGATTGCGCAGGCGCCGCGATGAAACTGCGGGGGCGCGTCGGGCGGCGTGCGCGTGCCTTCGGGAAAGACGATCAGCGTTTCGCCGTTGCGCAGGACATCGGCGGCGCGGTCGAACATGTCGAAGCTCTCATCATTGGTGATGTAGCCGGCGTTCGCGATGGGGCCGCGCGTGAAAGGATTGGTGGCCAGCCCATGCTTGACGATGCAATTGGCGTTCTTGACGTGGCCCACCAGAAACACGACGTCGAGCAGCGACGGGTGGTTCGCCAAAATCATCTGGCCAGGCTTGCCCAGGCGATCCGCCCCTTTGAATTCCACGGTCAGGATGCCGACGCGGACCATGAACCGGATAAACAGCTGGAAGGTGCGGTTCAGCGCCGAGCGCGCGCGGCGCTGGCGCTCTTGTTTGCCACCGGGCAATAGGCGCTGCGGCGGAAACACCAGAACTCGCAGCAGCAGGCCGCCCAGGCCGAACATCGTGAATGCCATGCCCGTGGCGACCAGGCGCCAAAGCCAGAAGTCCTGGCGGGGTTGCGTGGTGCTTGTCATGCGGCGCGTGTCCAGGTCCAGCGCCGGGCGTGATTCTGGTGCGCCCAGGCGGGGGTTTGCAATGTCAGGTGGCGCAGCAGGCTCAAGGGATTGGGCCAGGCCTGCGCAGCCTGGGGGAATGCGTCGGCGGGACTGGCCGTCATTGCCAACGTCCAGTCCGTTCCCGGACGCAGGTGGAACGCCGTGGCATAGGTGTACGGCACGTCGTCGATCCAGGGGGCGTAGGGGGCAGGCGGGCGCTCTTCCGCCAACACCACCAGGACGTCGTCGTGCCCTTGGTCGAACAGCATTGCGCCTTCGATGAAGGCATGTTCCAGGCCGTCGTCTTCGACGGAGAGGGCGATCGATTCAGCGGTTTCGCGGCGTATGATCGACCACTGCGCGGCGATCGCGTTGTGTACCGACAAGCCGAATGCAGTGGGCGACAGCGGTTCATTGGCCGCCAGGGCTTGCAGCAGGCCGAAGTTACGGGTGGTTTCCCCGTGACGTGATGCAAAAACCAACGGCATGCCGGGGCATTCCGCAGCCAGCGGCCAGGCGCACTCGAACACCGCGCGCGCCAGCGGGCTGAGCCGGCGGCGCTGCATGGGCGGCAGAAAGTCGAGGCAAGGTGCGCGTTGGTCGCCAAGGGGACAGTAAGGTTGTTCGGCCCACCGTAACCAGTCCGCGGGCGTATCGATTCCTTGCGCCCACCCTTGCCATTGCGCGATTGAAAACGTCAACATAGCGCGCGATTCTACTACGCCGGTATAGGTTGATTTTGTTTTTGATAGTTACTTTGTAGCCAAATCGACACTCTGAACGCCGGCTTAATTAAAACAAATTGATACTTTTTGCTGTGGAAATTCAGGAACTAATCATGTATTGGGCGGACAAAAGCGCCGCCGATCATTATCAAGAGAAGGATTTGTCCGCCGAGGACGCTCGCCGGGTGCCCGGGCCGGGTAGCCGTCAGGCAAGAAAGGACGACTGGCAGGTCAGCCGTGCCTTGCTCCACCACGTCAGGCAATCCCCCGGAGCGGAAGGCGTCACCTCGCTCAGCCATAGCGGCGGCCACGCAATCTGCGCCCGAGCGCCGGCTGGCTGGGCAGTGGGCGCTGATCTTGAACGCATGCGTGCACGGGATGAGGCGCGGCTGGCGGAATGGATCTGTTCCCAGGCAGAGCAAGAGGCGCTGTTGGCCTTGGAAGACACGGCACGGCGGCAGCACTTTTATCTGCTTTGGACATTGAAAGAAGCCTTTATCAAGGCGGCTGGATTGGCGTTCCCAGCGGACATGGCCTCCGTTGGCTTGATGCCGGACGCATGCGGCGGATGGCGTCTGAGGGCGCCGCCAGGCAAGTGGCACGCGCGGAGCTGGCGCCTGGGGAAGGAATGGATGGCGTCGGTGGTCTGGTCCGCGCCCGATGCTGAAGTGGAGGGGCCGCCAGTGGGGGAGCCGCAGTGGCGGGCCGCGGCGGATTGCGCATTGCCGCGATTGGCCGTTGCCGGCGATTGGCCGCATTCCGCGTCTTGAATGCGCCAGGTATTTTCCTGCTGCTTTTAAAGATGTATTATAAATGCATCTTTAAAAGCGAGCCTGCTCGCAACCCCAGGAGCACTTGATGTTGACCCCTCAAACCCGCGCGCTGGTCAAAGCCACGGCCCCCGTTCTCAAGACGCACGGCGTGGCGCTGACGCGGCATTTCTATGCGCGCATGTTCGACCACAATCCCGAACTCAAGCACATCTTCAATCAGGCGCATCAGGCTGGCGGCCAGCAGCAGCATGCGCTGGCGGGCGCGGTGACGGCCTATGCGGAACACATCGATGATCCGTCGGTGCTGATGCCGGTAGTGACGCGCATCGTGCACAAGCACGTCAGCCTGGGCATCCGGCCGGAACACTACGCCATCGTGGGCAAGCATCTGCTGGCTTCCATCCGCGAGGTGCTGGGCGAGGCCGCGACGGATGAGCTGATCGACGCCTGGGGCGCGGCCTACGGTCAACTGGCGGATCTGCTGATCGCTGAAGAATCGCGCTTGTATGCGGAGTCCGCCGGAAAGCCGGGGGGCTGGACGGGCTGGCGAGCGTTCCGGGTGGTGGGAAAACAGGCCGAAAGCGCTGAGATCACGTCCTTCTACCTGGCGCCGTCCGATGGCGGCACGGTGCCCGGCTATCAGCCGGGCCAATACGTGTCCGTGCGGGTCTATGTGCCCGAATTGGGGCTGATGCAGCCCCGCCAATACAGCTTGTCGGACGCGCCGGGACATGACCGCCTGCGTATTTCGGTCAAGCGGGAGCCGGCAGGCGTAGAGACGCCGGCGGGCCGCGTGTCCAATGCCCTGCATGATCGTCTGGAAGAGGGCGGGGTGCTGGACGTGGCGCCGCCGCAGGGGGATTTCCACCTGAAGGAAGGCAGCGACGCGCCCGTGGTGTTGTTGAGCGGCGGCGTGGGGCTGACGCCGATGGTGTCGATCCTGAATCATTTGGTCAGCAACAATGACACGCGCCAGATCCGCTTTGTCCATGGCTGTCGCAACCGGTCGGTGCATGCCATGAAAGAGCACGTCAACCGCATTGCCGCCGAACGGGACAATGTGCGCAAGTCCGTGTTCTACGAAGAAATCAGCCATGGCGACGAACCGGGTCGCGACTATGACCATGCCGGCCGCCTGGATCTGCGTGCCATCCGCGACGAAGTTATCGTGCCCGGCGCGGATTACTACCTGTGCGGCCCGGCCCCCTTCATGCTGGCGCAGCGCGAAGCCCTGTTGGCGCTGGGAGTTGGATCCGACCGCATTTACGCTGAAGCCTTTGGCAGCGGCGGTGCGCCGGCCTGAGCGGTGTATCCTGGCGGCCTGACCTGCCTGGGCCGCCCGGCACCCTGCCTTCCATCCTATGCAACTGACCCGATTCACCGACTTCGGCTTGCGCGTGCTGATGTATTTGACGCAATGCCGCGACCGGCCCGCCGCCGTCACCATCCCTGAGATCGCGGGGCGGTTCGACGTGTCCCGCAATCACCTGGTGAAGGTGGTGCACTTCATGGCGCAGCGGGAATGGGTGGTCACGACGCGCGGCAAGGGCGGCGGCCTGAGCCTGGCTCGGGCGGCGTCGGATTACCGGGTGGGGGATCTGATACGCGAATTGGAACAGCAGGGGCCGCTCATCGATTGCCGCGAACCGCCCTGTGCGCTGGACGGCTCCTGCCGCCTGTCGGGCGTGCTGGCGCAAACCCTGAACGCCTTCTACGACGCGCTTAACGGCTACACGCTGGCCGACCTGGTGCGGGACCCGACGGCCGCGGCCATTATCAAACTGCATCGCGCCGCCTGAGCCGGGGCATGACGTTTTGTTATGGATGCTGCGGCATTTGGCATTTGCCGCGCTGGCGCCGCGCGTACCAGAATGGGGGCATGTTCCTTTTTTTGAGTTGCAGGTATGCGCGTGTGCGTAATCGGTGCGGGCGTTGTCGGCGTGACGTCCGCCTATTTCCTGGCGCGGCAGGGTCACGATGTCGTGCTGGTGGACAGCCAGGCGCGTCCGGCCGAGGTATCCAGCTACGCCAATGGCGGCCAACTCAGCTATAGCTACGTGGCGCCGCTGGCCGGCCCGGGCGTGCTGTCCAGCGTGCCCGGCTGGCTGCTGCGCCAGGATTCTCCGCTACGTTTCCGGCCCCGGCTGGATCCGCATCAGTGGCGCTGGTGCCTGCAATTCGCGTTGGCGTGCCGGGCGTCGGTGGCCAAGGCGTCGACCGCCCAATTGCTGGGCCTGTCCTATCTCAGCCGCGATGTCATGCATACCTTGCTGGCGCAGGAGGATCTGGATTTTGGCCATTTGAAGAACGGCAAGCTGATCGCCTACCGCAGCGCGGCGATGCTGGACAAGGCGCGCGCGCAGGTGGCGTACCAGGCGGGGCATGGCGCGCAGCAGCAGGTGCTGGACGCCGCGCAGACATTGGCGATGGAGCCGGCGCTGGCCGCCATGGGCGGCAAGCTGGCCGGCGCCATCTACACCCCCAGCGAAGAGGCGGGAGATTGCCGCCAGTTCACCGAAGCCTTGTTTGACCGCTTGCAGGCGATGGGCAACGTGGAGTGCGCCATGTCGAACCCGGTATCCGGCTTGCAGCGTGAAGGCCGCCGGGTTGTCGCCGTGAATACGCGCGACGGCGATATTGGCGCCGATGCCATCGTGCTGGCCACCGGCATCGGCACACGCGCCTTGCTCAAGCCCCTGGGGCAGGATGTGCCCCTGTATCCGTTGAAAGGCTACAGCCTGAGCGTGCCGCTGTCTGGCGACGATGCCGTCGCGCCGCGCATCAGCGTGACGGACTACGAACGGCGCATCGTCTATGCCCGCGTGGGCGCCGTACTGCGGATTGCGGCCATGGTCGACATCGGCAGCGCCAACGCTGATATCGATACGGCTCGTGTAGCCCTGTTGAAGCGGCAGGTGCATGAGGCCTTTCCATCGCTGGACTTGCGCCAGGCCATCCCCTGGGCCGGCTTGCGGCCCGCCACGCCGACGGGCAAGCCGCTGATCGGGCGCAGCCAGGCGGCGGACAACCTGTGGTTGAACATTGGCCAGGGCGCGCTGGGCTTCACCTTGGCCTGCGGCAGTGCCGCCTTGTTGACGGCACAGATGGCGGGTTTGGAACTGCCGCTGGACCCGGCGCCGTTCCGCCCCTGAGCGTTCTGGCAGTGCTGCCGTGGCAGGAATGGCCAAATGTCCATTTTGCGATAGTCACTGTCTTTTCATCGGGAGACGGGCGAATCCGCGCTCAATAGGATAGCGATCGTCCCCCCGTGCCCGCCGTTTTGACGGCGCGGTTCACGGCGGGATCCGATTCCCTCTCCTGCGAGCGCATTCATCATGTCCTATCTGTTCCCCCTGTTCGCCATTCTGTTCTGGGCGGGCAATGTCATCGTGTCAAAGATGGCCGCCAGCGCCATCTCGCCCACGGCGATCACGTTCTACCGGCTGATCCTGGCGCTGTTCCTGATGGGCCTGTTCACGGCGCGTCCGGTTTGGCGCAACCGCAAGACGATCTTGCGGCACTGGCCCAAGCTGGCGTTGTATGGCGCCTTGTCGTCGGCGGTGTTCCAGGCGCTGTCCTACCGCGCGGCCGAAACCACGACCGCCACCAACATGGCCATCCTGACGGCGCTGATCCCCTTGCTGAGCATGCTGCTCAGTGTTGTCATTCTGCGCGACCCGCTGACCCTTGGCATGGCCGCGGGCGGGGTGATGTCGTTCCTGGGGCTGCTGTACCTGGTGGGGCAGGGCGACATGCTCAGCGTGTTCCAGCACGGCATGCACACGGGTGACGGGTTGATGCTGCTGGCGGCCTTGTCCTATGCGCTGTACGGCGTGTTGCTGCGCCACTGGAAGGTGCCGGTTCCGGCCTGGCAGTCCACGTTCGTGCAGTCGATTTTTGCGTTGTTGTACATGTTGCCCTTGTACCTGCGCGTGCCGGCGGCGCAGGCCTCGCTGGATGTGAACACCATCCCGCTGATTCTCTACGCGGGCATCTTTTCGTCGGTGCTGCTGTCGTACTTGTGGATTGAAGGCGTGCATCGGCTCGGCCCCAACCAGTGCAGTATTTTCATCAACCTGCTGCCCTTGTTCACGGCGTTGGCGGCATTTGTCATGCTGCGCGAGCAGTTGCATGGTTATCACCTGCTGGGCGGTGCCGTGACCTTGGCGGGTGTGCTGTTGGCGCAGACCGTGCAGCGTCCCCTGTTCCGCCGCGCGCCAGCCCAGGCGCTGGGCGCCCGATAGGCACGGCTGGCGGGTTCACGGGCGTTCAAGACACGCAAGCGCCGCCACGCGATAGTGCAGCGCTTTAGCGGGAGCGCTCATGAGCCTATTCCAAAGAACCACCATCGCGCTGGCGCGCAGCCCCACGATGGGCCGCGCGATGCGGGCGCTGGCCGCCCGGTCATCGCTGGCACGTCGTTTTGTCGGCGGCGCGGACGTCGATGCGGCGGTGCAGACCGCCTTAAGGCTGCGCGACGTGCATGGCATCCGGGCGTCGCTCTTCTATCTGGGCGAGTATGTGGCGGACCCCGTTGCCATCGAACACAACGTGGCCCAGGCCATCGATGCCTGCAACGCGCTTGGCAAGGCGGGGCTGGACGCACATGTGTCCGTCGACCCCACCGCCATCGGGTACATGGAGAGCGACGCGCGGGGCGCGGAAAATGCCCGGCGCATTGGCAACGCCTTGCGGCAAGCCGCGGGTGGCGGGCGCGACTGGATGGTCCTGGACATGGAAGACTCAGGCATTCGCGACCGCACCTGCGCGCTGCATCGGGACTTGCTGGAGGCGGGTCTGCCCGCAGGCCTGACCTTGCAGGCGCGGCGGCGGCGCACACCGGAAGATCTGGTCTGGGCGATTCAGCAGCGAACCTCGTTGCGGCTGGTGAAAGGGGCGTTCCCGGAACGGGCGCTTGACCACGCGGGCCGCGAACGCATTGATCAGGCCTATCTGGATGCGGCGTCCATCATGCTGTCGCGCGAGGCGCAAGAGTCCGGTTTCTACCCGGTCTTTGGCACGCACGATGACCGTCTGGCCGGCGCGATCATGGCACTGGCGCGCGCGCGCGGCTGGTCGCCGGACGCCTTTGAATTCGAGATGCTCTACGGCGTGCGCCCGGATTGGCAGTTGGCCCTGCGCGGCTTGGGCTATAACGTCAGGGTTTATCTTCCCTTCGGGGGCGACTGGTGGCCTTACGCCATCCGCCGGGTGGGGGAAAATCCTCGTAATGCGTGGCTGCTGGCCCGTTCCCTGACCTCGGACGGGCGTTATTTCAGCTAAGCGCACGCGCTTGAAGGCTTCATGGCGGGTTCTCAACACATCTGGCATTGCGGCGCCGGCCTGCCCGGCGACGTGCTGATCGCGGAGTTGCGCGCGTATCGCTACGCGCCGCATTTCCACGACGCCTGGTCCATCGGTGCGATCGAACATGGCTGCTGCACGTTCACCGTCCATGGTGAGGCCCACGCGGCCAGCGCGGGCGATCTGGTTGTGATCGCGCCTGGACAAGTGCACACCGGCGGCACGTCCGCCGCGCCGCTGGCCTATCGCATGGCGTACATCGACGCCCAGTGGTTCGACGACCACGCGCACGCCTTGTTTGCCGGTGGAGCGCGATTGCCTGGGGCGGTCATCACGGCGCCCAGCCTTTGCGCGCAATGGTTGGCCGCGCTGACCCCGGATCCGATGCCTGACCCTGTGCGCCGCGAACGCCTTTCCGCCGCCTTGTTCGGCCTGCTGGCCGCGCATGCCGACGCGCCGGAACCGGCGTTGGCGGATGCGTCCGACGTCTGCGCCTTGCTGCGCGAGCGCATGGCGGCAGACCCGTCATGCGCGCTGGATTTGGAGGCGCTGGCGCAATCGCAGGGCCGCCATCGCACGACGCTGGTCAAGCAGTTTGCCCGCCGCTATGGCTTGCCGCCCCAAGCCTGGCTGCGCAATTGGCGGGTGGCGCGCGCCCGGACGCTGCTGCGTGGCGGGTTGCCACTGGCGCAGGCTGCCCACGCGGTGGGATTTGCGGATCAGGCTCATCTGACCCGCGTCTTCAAGCAGGTTTACGGCAGCACGCCGGGCGTGCTTCAACGGGCAGGCGCATCCCACACGTTGTGAGCGCGGGGCGTTTCCACTCGGTAGTCCGAGTATTTCCGCGTGAAGAAGGCGCCGCCCAACCGTTCCGCCGCCAGCAGGGGCTGGCTGGGATCCGCCGCGACTTCCCCGCGCTTATTGCCCGCCCCATGCACATAGCCGACAAAGTCGGAATGTGTGTAGCGCGCGTATTCCTGCACCTGATGCACGATGCCCAGCGCCGCGCCAGGATAGGTTTCCTCGGACGCGACCGTCAGGCCCAGCCGTTTGCCGGTCATCGCAGCCTTGACCCGTTCCGGTTCAGGGCCCGATCCGGCGTAGTGGCTGAAAGAACGGTCGAAGAATGCCTTGGTCTGCGCCGACATCCCATACCAATAGATCGGCGTGCAGATCAGGACGCCATCGGCGGGCAGGAAATGCTCCAGGAACAATTCACCGTAGCGGTCGGTGGGCGCGGACCCATGCCGCAGATCGGGCAGGAAGCCCTGGATGTAATCGTCCAGGAACAGCAGGGCGGTGGAGGCGCCTGCGTCGTGGGCGCCGCGTTGCGCGGCCGCCGCCAGCGCGGCGCTGTTGCCGTCGCGCCGGGGGCTGCCCACCAGAATCAGCAAGTTTTTTTGGTGATGAGTTGAATTCATGTTTTGTTCCATGGTTCTTGATCGCTACGCATGACACGGGTTCCGCCATGCTTGGTATCCAATGTAGGGAGATGGGGACCAGGCGACAAATGAAGATTCCTTGTTTAAGATGAATTCATTTCATGTGAATGGTGAAGCCTCATGTTTGCCTCGCTTCCCGTCACGGCGTTGCGCGCGTTTGAAGCCGCAGCCCGGTTGCGCAGTTTCAAACTGGCCGCCGCCGAGCTCGCCGTGACACCCACTGCGGTATCGCATCAGATCAAGACGTTGGAACGTCAGGCGGGGTTCGCGCTGTTTGATCGTGTGCCGCGCGGCGTGCGGTTGACCGACAAAGGCGCGCGCCTGTTTGTCAGCGTGCATGGCGCGTTGCTGGACGTTGCCCAGACCTTGGACGCCTTGCGGCCAGCGCCGGCATCGGGGGCGCTGACGGTATCCACCACGCATTCCTTCGCGGCGCTCTGGCTGGTGCCCAGGCTGGGCCGTTTTTACGAGGCCTACCCGCAATATCAGCTGCGCCTGAACGCCAGTGCCGATGCCATTGATCTGTTGCAGGATGCCAGCGTGGATGTGGCGATTCGGTACAGCCTGCATGCCTATCCCGCTTTGCACACCGCCTGCAAGCTGCCCGAATGGTTTGGCGTGTACGGTGCGCCCTCGATGATTGCGCGGGCGGGAAAACATGCGCCGGCGCTGGTGACGGTGCGTTGGCGCGATTCCCAGCTGTATGAGCAGGGCTGGCAGGCGTGGTGCGTAGCGGCGCGGTTGCCAGCGTGGCGCAAGCCCGCCGCCGTGCATGCCTACACGGAAGAGCACTACGCGCTACAGGCCGCCATTGCCGGCCAGGGCCTGGTGCTGGCCAGTTCCGTCATGGTGTCGGACAGCGTGGCCGCGGGCACGCTGGCGGCCTATCGGCCCAACGTGCGGGTGGCTGGGTCGGCCTATGCCGCGTTGTGTGCGCCGGGCCGCGAACGCCATCCGCCGGTCAGGGCATTTCTGGACTGGCTCGGCCGGGAGTTCCAGGCGTAGTGCTGATGCCATGCCAGTCCGTCCGAAGGGCCAAGGGTCCAGGCAGCAGAGGCAGCGCCACCAGCATGCACAGGCCGGCGAGCACCCAGGTCAATGGCCAAGAGCCTGCCGCGACCACATGCGGGATGGCCAGCGGGGTCAGGAACAAGCCCAGGTAGACGCAGCTGTTGGCCATGCCCAGCGCCGTGCCCGCGCGCGACGCCCCGGCCAAGGTCGCCAGTTCGGTGTAGGCCACGCCATGCCATGCGGACGCGCAGATGCCCGCCGCCGCCAGCAGACCGCCCGTGGCCAGCACCGCGCCTGGGGTAGCCGGTGCGTCACTGACCACCCAGCCCACCGTGCCCAGTGTTGCGAACAATAGAAAACTCAGCCACGCGCAGCGGCGTAGAAAAGAGCGCCGGTTGCCGTGACGATCCGTCCATCGGCCACTTGCGATCCGTGCCACCATGGCGCCCAGTTGCACTGCGACCATCACGCCGGTCAGGGTGCCGATGCCGGCCTGGCTGAAGTCGTGCAGGAAGACGGTGGCGAACGTCAGCACCGCGAATTGCGGGCAGCACATGATGCCGATGGCCAGCGCAGCCCGCCAGGCACGGGCATCCCGTAACGGCGAGGCCCCCGCGTGGCCAGGGTTCGACGGCGCGCAGCGGACATGCGGGGGTTCCCGCAACCAGCATGCGGCAAGGGCGACGGCCATCCCGCATAGCAGGCTCAGCACGCCAAAGACCGCTCCGAACCCCGCGTGCGCCGCCAGCCATGGCAGCAGCAGGGCGCCCGCGCCACCGCCCAGCGGCACGGCGGTTTGCCGGATGCTCATCGCCAGGCCGCGCTCGCCTTCGTCGAACCAGGCCATGACCGCCCGGCCGCTGGCGCCGTTGACGCTTCCGCCCAGGATGCCGACCAGGATCAGGCCCAGCGCCAGCAGTCCCAGGCTGGGTGTGGCGCCGGACGTGGGCACCGCGAAAGCGCTCATCCAGGCCAGCGCCGCCGCCGTGGTGCCCAGGCCGGTCAGGAGCACCGGGCGGTCGCCCCAGCGATCCGTCAACATGCCCCAGGGCAATTCAAACAGCGCCACGCCCAACCCCATCAGCCCCAGCGCCAGGCCCAATTGGTCATTGTTCAACTGATAGCCTGAACGCATGAACACGGCGGTGGTGGGCAGGCCTGCCGCCGCGGCAGAGAACGCGGCATTGGCGGCCACACCCACCGTCAGCACTTTCCAACGATGGGTCGGGCGTTCGGCAAACGCAGGCGTCGCCAGGGTGGGAGATAGGGACATGCTGGGCTCCGGAGGTCATCAAGAAAAGTCCAAGCCAGTCTGCGCTTCTGCTATCGTTCTGAAAATCAGGAAATTTTGGTTTAACTGTTTTGAATATCAGGACTGTTCATGCGACCGGTCACCTTTGACCTTGATGTGCTGCGCAGCTTCGTTGCCGGGGTCGACCTGGGCAGCTTCGGGCGTGCCGCGGATCGTCTTGGCCGGTCCACCTCCGCCGTCAGCGCTCAGCTGAAAAAGCTGGAGGAGCAGGCCGGTGTGCCGCTGCTACGCAAGGAAGGACGCGGCCTGGCGCTGACCGATGCTGGCGAGACCATGCTGGCTTACGCGCGCCGGCTGCTGGAGTTGAACGATCAGGCCTCGCGTGCGGTGCGTGGCGTTGAACTTCAGGGGCAGGTGCGCCTGGGATTGCAGGAAGACTTTGGCGAAATGCTGCTGCCGCAGGTGTTGGGGCAGTTTTCGCGGGCGCATCCCAAGGTCAGAATCGAGGCGCGCGTCGCACGCAACGCGGATCTGCTGGAGCGCATTGCGGTGGGGCAGTTGGATCTGGCGCTGGCCTGGGACCACGATGTGCGCTTGCCGCTTGGCCAGCGCCTGCTGGAACTGCCGATGTGCTGGATCGGCCCGGCGCAGCCCCCGCCGTCCGTGTTCAATGACGACGGCGAGGTGCCGCTGGTGGGATTCGAGGCGCCTTGCCTGTTCCGGGGGTGTGCGACGGAAGCGCTGGACCGTGCGAATTTGCCTTGGCGGATTGCCTTCACCAGCCCCAGCCTGGCAGGGTTGTGGGCCGCGGTATCCGCTGGCTTGGGACTGACGGTGCGCACGTCGTTGGCGCTGCCCGCCGCCGTGCGTGCGTTGGCGCCGGGAGAGCAGGGCTTGCCCGACCTGCCATCGATTTCGCTTTCCTTGTACCGCGCCCAGGCCCAGCCGGATGCCGCTGTCGCCGCCTTGGCCGATATCGTGCGGCAGTGCATTCACGACAGTGCCGCCGGACGCTTGGGTTGGAGATCCGCGCCGTGAATCGATTCCATGAAATGGCCGTGTTCCTGGCCGTGGCCGAAACCCAGGGCTTTGCCGCCGCTGCCCGGCGGCTGGAGATGTCCGCGCCCACGGTGACGCGCAGCGTCGCGGCGCTGGAGCGCCGCTTGGGCGCCTTGCTGCTGGTTCGCACGACCCGTAGCTTGAGGTTGACCGAAGCCGGCGAGCGCTACGCCGCCGATTGCCGCCGCATTCTGGAAGACGTGGAACAGGCCGACGATGCCGCCGCCGGCGTGATGGCCGCGCCGCGCGGCGCGCTCAGCATCACGGCACCTGCGTTTTTTGGTGAATTGCACGTGATGCCGGTCGTACTGGGCTACCTGCGCGCGCATCGCGACGTGTCGGTGCGCACCTTGCTGGTGGATCGCGTCGTGAACCTGCTGGACGAAGGCGTGGACGTGGCCGTGCGCATTGGCGCCTTGCCGGATTCGACGCTGACGGCGGTTCCCGTGGGGCAGGTGCGCCGCGTGGTCTGCGCCACGCCCGGCTTTCTGCGCCAGCATGGGGAACCCAAGGATCTGGACGCGCTGCCGGGCTTTTGCACGATCACCGCAGCCATGGAGGGGCGCGGCGCGCAATGGCGTTTTCAGCAAGACGGCCAGCCCAGGCGGCTGAACGTGCAATCGCAGCTGACCGTGACGTCATTCCAGGCCGCGGTGCTGGCGGCTTGCGAGGGCTGGGGGCTGACGCAGGTCGTGTCCTATCAGGTGGCCCGGCATCTGGCCAGCGGCGCCTTGCAGGTTGTGCTGCGTGACTTTGAACTGCCTCCGTTGCCGGTGCACGTGGTGTATCCCGAGGGCCGCCGCAGTTCGGCCAAGGTACGCAGCTTCGTCGAATTCTGCGTTGAAGCGCTGCGCCGCGACCTGGCTACGCTGCCGGGCTGATCCGGCGTTTTGCCGGGGTTTCTTTCACGGCGCGCAAGAGTGTCTTGCCGGCGGTGGCGGTTCTCGTTCGGCGCGGATCGGACCAAGATGGAGGCCTGTTCATCCCCTTGGGAACTCGCATGACCACCGCCGCTTTGACCTTCTACAGCTTCCCCCTGTCCGGCCACGCGCATCGCGTCGCGCTGATGCTGTCCCTTCTGGATGTGGCGCACCGCCGCGTTGACGTGGATCTGCGCCAGGCGGAGCAGAAGCGTCCCGAATTTCTGGCAATGAACGTGTTCGGCCAGGTGCCCGTCATCGATGACGACGGCGTGGTGGTGGCGGATTCCAATGCCATCCTCGTCTATCTGGCCAAACGCTATGGGGGCGGGGCCTGGTTGCCCGAGGATCCGGTGGGCGCAGCGCGCGTGCAACGCTGGTTGTCGGTGGCGGCGGGCCCGTTGGCAAATGGCCCGGCGGCGGCCAGGCTGGTGACGGTGTTCGGAGCCTCCTATGACGTGAACGCCACGTTGGCGCGCGCCCATGGTTTGCTGGGTGTGATGGACAGTGAATTGGGTCAGCGGGATTTCCTGGCGGATAGCGCGCCGACGATCGCCGACATTGCCTGCTACGCCTACGTGGCCCATGCGCCCGAAGGCAATGTGTCCTTGGCGGATTACCCGCATGTCCGCGCCTGGCTGGCGCGCATTGAAAGCCTGCCGCGCTTTGTGCCCATGGCCAGCACCCCCGCGGGGTTGCTGGCCGCTTGAACGCCGATGCCGTGCCGGCAAGGAGTGCATCATGAATCCATTCGATCCCGTCACCAGCAAACCGCCCTGGCATGCCGGCGAACGGCTGTTGCAGACGCACGTTGGCATGGCGGAGCGCATGGCGCAGATTGGCCCCAAGGTCATGCGGGATTACATGCCGGACCAGCACCGCGAGTTCTTCGCCCAGCTGCCTTTCCTGGTGATGGGGACGGTGGACGGCCAAGGCGATCCGTGGGCGGGCGTGCTGGAAGGGCTGCCGGGGTTCGCCATGTCGCCAGACCCGCATACCTTGCGCGTGGCGGCCATGCCGGACGCCGATGATCCGCTGCGCGCCGGGCTGGGCCCGGACCAGGCCGTGGGACTGCTGGGAATCGAACTGCACACGCGGCGCCGCAACCGCATGAACGGCCGGATCGCGGCGTGGGATGGCAAGCGCTTTGACGTCGCCGTGGCGCAATCCTTTGGCAATTGCCCGCAGTACATCCAGACGCGCGATTTCCATTTTTCACGCTCGCCTTCTTTGCGTTTTGCCGCTGCGCCGCGTGAACGCGACGGGTTGGACGACGCCGCGCGCGCCTTGATCGCGGCGTCCGACACCTTTTTCGTTGCGAGTTACGTGGACGGCGACGAGCGCGGCGGCCGTGCGGTGGACGTGTCCCATCGCGGGGGCAGGCCGGGGTTCGTGCGCGTGGACGACAATGTGCTGACCATCCCCGATTTCTCGGGCAATCGCTTCTTCAATACCCTGGGCAATCTCGTGGCCAATCCGCGTGCCGGCTTGGTCTTCATCGATTTTGCCCGGGGCGATGTCTTGCAACTGTCGGGACGGGCACAAGTGCTTCTGGATAGCCCGGAGATCGACACGTTCGCGGGGGCGGAACGCCTGTGGCGCGTCGAGGTGCAGCGCGTCGTCTGGCGGCCGGGCGCGTTGGCGCTGCGTTGGCAGTTTGAGGCGTACTCGCCCACGTCGCTGGCGACGGGGCAGTGGCCCGCGGCCGCCTAGGGCTGGTTCACCCTACGTGGCAGGCGTGGTCTTTTGCACCACGGTGTCGTCCGGATCCAGCAGCCGGCCATCTTGTGCGCGTATCTCCAACCGGCGCACCGTCTGGCCGCGCTTGCGGTCGATCAGGGTGGAATGGGCTTCGTTGGGTGCGTAGTAATGGTCTTCGCCCCATTGGCGCAAACCGACGATGACGGGGAACAGGGCGCGGCCCTTGTCCGTCAGCACGTATTCCTGATAAGCGCTGCCGTCGGATGCCGGGACCGCCGTGAGGATGCCATGGGCCACCAGCGTGCGCAGCCGGTCGCTAAGGATGTTCTTGGCGACGCCCAGGCTTTTCTGGAATTCGCCAAAGCGCCGCAAGCCATCGAACGCATCGCGCACGATCAGCAGCGACCACCAATCGCCGATCGCGTCTAACGAGCGCGCCACCGGACAGGCGGCGCCTTCAAGGCTGGTGCGTTTGACCATGTCGGGCCCTTTAGCTAGAGGATGACGGGGACAGCGGATCGAACTTTATGGTTGCATTATAAAACCTTAAGAACTAGCATTCTGGTTGCTTAATAAAACCATATTGAAAATACGATGCCAACCCGATCCGATCCTCCCCCACACGATGCCGGCGGCCCCATGCCGGCCTGGCTGGTCATGCTGTTGGCCGTGGCCTGTGCGCTGAGCGTGGCCAATGTGTATTACGCGCAGCCCTTGCTGGATGCCATCGGGCGCGAATTCGCCATGGATGAAAGCGCGGTGGGCATCGTCATCAGCGCCACGCAGTTGGGATGCGCGCTGGCGTTGCTGTTTGTCGTCCCTATGGGAGATCTGCTGGACCGGCGCCGGCTGATGATCGGGCAACTGGGCTTGCTGGTGTTGGCGCTGGGCGCCGTGGCGCTGTCAGACAACGCGCCGTGGTTGCTGGCGGGCATGGTGGCGCTGGGGCTGCTGGGCACGGCGATGACGCAGGGCTTGCTGGCCCTGTCCGCTGCCTTGGCCGCGCCCGCCGAGCGGGGCCGCGTCGTGGGCGCGGCGCAGGGGGGCGTGGTCATTGGCCTGCTGTTGGCGCGCACGGTGGCGGGGCTGGTGGCCGATGCCTGGGGTTGGCGGGCGGTGTATGTGGTGTCGGCGGCGCTGGCCGCCTTGTTGGCGTGGGTACTGGTCAGCAAATTGCCGCAACGGCGTTTGGCCCGGGCGAATCTGTCGTACTGGGCGCTGCTGCGATCCCTGTACACGTTGATGGCAACGGAATCCGTGCTGCGCGTGCGCGGCATGATTGCCTTGCTGATGTTCGCGGCCATCAGCGCGTTCTGGACGGCGCTGGTGCTGCCGCTGAGCGCGCCGCCTTATTCGCTGTCGCACACGGCGATTGGTGCGTTCGGACTGGTGGGCGTGCTGGGGGTATTGATGGCGGCCCGCGCCGGCCGATGGGCGGACAGCGGATTGGGACAACGGACCTCGGCCGTGGGCTTGTTGCTGTTGTGCCTGGCCTGGGTGCCGATTGCCTTGTTGGAGCAAAGCCTGTGGGCGCTGGCGCTGGGCGTGTTGATCCTGGATGTGGCGTTGCAGGCGCTGCACGTGACCAATCAGACGATGATCTTCAGCATCAGCGCGCAGGCGCACAGCCGGCTGGTGGGGGCTTACATGATGTTCTACGCCGTGGGCAGTGGACTGGGGGCCATTGCGTCAACGGCTGTCTATGCGCGGGCGGGGTGGTTGGGCGTCTGCGCGCTGGGCGCGGGCATCAGCATGGCGGCGTTGTTTTTCTGGGTGGCGACGCTACCGCGAAAGGCAGCGGCGAGCGCGGTGCGGTGCTGAATCAAACCCGAATCCATGCCCGACTGCGTGCCTGCATTCATGCCCGACGTCATGCCCGTAGTCGTGCCCGACTTCATGCCCGCATATACGCCCAGCCATCCGCCTGCCGCTGCGCGATATGCAGCACCGCGGCAGCCACCGTTTGAATGTGCGCAGGGGCTTTGCCGCCGGTGGCTGTCAACGTGTTCTGGCAAAGCCGCAGGTGTTCATCCGTCGGGTGCGGGTCGGCCAACGCCGCAGCGACGGCGCCCGCATTGGCGACGATTTCCACGGTGGCAAGCGGTTCCGCCTTGACCAGATTGGCGGCGTTGCGGCGGGCGCGTTCCAGCGCAGCGGGCGTTGGCGCGTGTATCAGCAGCCGGATCATGTCAGTGATGTTCCAGCGCATGGGCGACGGCCGTGACTTGCGCGGCGAACGCCGCCGCGCCACGGTCGCGCGGGCGTGGCAGGGCAATGTCGAAATTGCCCACGACGTTGGCGGGATGCCCGCCCAGCACCACGACCTTGTCGGCCAGGAACACCGCTTCCTCGATATCGTGCGTGACGAACAGCACGGCGGCGCCCGAGGCCTGCCAGACGCGAATCAGTTCCTGTTGCAGATTGCGGCGGGTGATGGCATCCACCGCGCTGAAGGGCTCGTCCATCAGCAATAAGTCCGGCTTGACCGCCAAGGCGCGGGCGATGCCCACGCGCTGTGCCTGGCCGCCCGACAACTGATGCGGCCAACGCCGGCCGTAGTCGCGCAGGCCCGTCAATTGCAGCGCGGAATCAATGCGTTGCGTGCGCTCTTCGCGGCCCAGCCCCAAGCCTTCCAGGCCATAGCCGACGTTGCCGCCCACCGTGCGCCAGGGCATCAGGCGGCTGTCCTGGAAGACGACGGCGCGAGGGCGTCGCCCGGGACGCGGCTGCGCCTGGAAACGCACTTCGCCCGCCGTGGGGTCCGTCAGGCCAGCGGCGGCGCGCAACAAGGTCGACTTGCCCACGCCCGACCCACCGACCACCGCGACGAAGCTGCCTGCCTCGATGGCCAGAGACAAGCCCTGGATGACGGGTGCGGCGGCCCCGGGGTGCTGATAGGACAGCTTGGAAAATTCGATTACGGACGCCATTGCAGCACCTTGCTTTCGACGGCGGAGAACGCCAGGTCGCAGATTGTGTAGACCAGGGAGATGATCAGCATGTAGACGACCACGGCGTCATAGGCGCCCACGCCGGCGGCGGCGTTCATCTCTTGGCCCATGCCGGGCACGCCTAGCAGTTCGGCGGCGATCAAGGTCATCCACGCTTGGCCGATGCCGGTGCGCACGCCCGACAGGGCACCCGGAGCGATGGCCGGCAGCGTGACCGAGAACGCGCGCGCCAGATAACCGCCGTGACCGAAGGCGCGGGCCAGTTCGTAGTAACGCGGATCCACGTTGCGCACGGCGCTGTAGGTGGCGAAGTAGTTCACCCAGAACACGCCGATGGCGATGACGAAGGCCGCGCCCGCGTGGCTGACCTTGAACCAGGCAATGGCAAACACCACCCACGCCAGCGGCGGAATCGGGCGCAGGATGCGCACCAGATACGCCTGCATCAGATCAAAGCGTGGCAAGGTGGCCGCCGCGAGTCCCACGCCAAAGCCCAGCGCGGTGCCCAACGCCAGGCCCCAGAAATAATGCACCAGGCTGGAGCCGATGGCGGGCCACAAGCGGCCCGATTGCCATTCCTGCGCCAGCGTGCCGGGCAAGGCGAAAGGATCAGGCAGGGTGCCTCGCGGCGCCCATTCCCAGACCAGCGCGGCTTTCCAGATACCAATGAACAGGATCAGCCCGGCGATGCCGTAGGCCGCGCGGCGTGCAGCGGCCAGCCAGGGCGGCGGGCCGCTGCGTGCGGGGGCGGCTGGCGCGGCGATCGCTTGGGCGGCCTGGCTGCTTGCCGAATTCATTACTTGGCGGCCTTGTCGTAGTAGCGGGTGTCGAACAACTGCTTCACGTCAACTGACGGCGCTTCGACGGTACCGAGCGTGGCCTGGAACGTTTGCAGTTCGGCGGTGGCGCCGATGATGGCGTGCGGGTCCGCCACGAATTGGTCGTGCGAGCTGCGGATGGCCTTTTCAACCAGGGCGCGGTCCAGCCGGCCGCCACCCACGTATTTCTGCACATAGCCCGCAGCCTTGGCGGGATCGTTCTTCAAGAGCGCGGTGGCCGACAGATGCGCGTCCACCAGCTGTTGCACGGTGTCGGGGTGTTCGGCGATCAGCTTCTCGCGCACCAGCAGCACGGCGCCGGGCTGTTTCGGGAACAACTGCGATCCGCGCGCAACCACGCGGGATTCCGGCACGCGGGTCAGCACGGTGGTGACCGTGGGCTCCAGGATGGCGGCGCCGTCGATGGCGCCCGTCAGCAGCGATTGCTGGATCTGGGCTTCGCCCTGATAGATCAGTTCCACGCTGGCCGGGTCGGCCTTGATCTGGTTGCGCAGCCAGTACTGAAGCGCGGCTTCGGGCACGGCGCCCTTCGGGTAACTGGCGATCACGGGCTTGCGGCCGTGGTCCTTGGCGAAACGGGCGAACGCAGTGGCAGGGTCACCAGAGGCGAAGTAGGGAGCCAGGGGACCGAGCGCCACCACATTGACCTGTTCGACGATGTTCGAGGCGATGACTTTGATGTCCGCGCCCTTGGCGCGCGCGACCAGCGCCGGCCCGATGCCGACATAGGCAGCGTCCAGCTGGCCGGCGATCAGTGCCTGGGTCAACGCCGGGCCGCTTTGGAACTGCACCAGCTTCGGCGCAGGTGCGCCCTTGGCCTGCAACGTGCCTTCTTCCAGCCCGATGAAGAGTTGGGCATCGGGCAGGATGGGCAGGTAGCCGATTTCCAGCGCGGGCGGCGCGGACAGGGCGGGGGCGGAGGCGGCGGCGGAGAACAACGTGACAGCCAAAAGCTTACGGAGCATGGGGAATCCTGTGAATCGCGCCTTGATGTGGCTGGCGCCTTGCCTACGGGCAATGGAGTTTCCGGTGTCCGTTTAATGATTTTAAATATGTTTATTTCGTTTCTATATTCATTGTGGTTATATGCTTAACGATGCGGAATCCCTGGGATAAGCGCCGCCCTCCCATGAAAAAAGACCGCGAAATCGCGGTCTTCATGCCAAGCAGCGGTCAGTCGGGTCAGGGCTGGACTTCGTATTCCTTGGAACCCAGCACCACGGCCGCCAGGCCCGGCGCTTGCGTCAGTTTGTGCAGCGCATAGCACTGCACCGTGGCGATCTTGGCTTGGTGGAATTCGGGATCTTCCTGCTGATGCTCCAGGCTGGCCAGCAATGCGCGCGCCATCTGCCAGCCGGCCAGCGTGGTGCCCGCCAGCAACAGGTAGGGCACCGCCGAGCCAAACACGGCATTGGGGGCGCCAGCGGCGTTGGCCAGCACGAAGTCCACCACGTTTGCCAGCGCCAGCCGCGCTTGGCGCAGCGGCTTCAGCACCAGATTGGCGGCGGGTTCGCTGCGCGATTCCAGTTCCGTTTCCGTTTGGCGGATGGCTTCCAGCAAGGCCTGGGCCACGGCGCCGCCGTCACGCAGGGTCTTGCGGCCGATCAGGTCATTGGCCTGGATGGCGGTCGTGCCTTCGTAGATGGTCAGGATGCGGGCGTCGCGGTAGTACTGCGCGGCGCCGGTTTCCTCGATGAAGCCCATGCCGCCATGGACCTGCACGCCCAGGCTGGCCACGTCGATGGACATCTCGGTGCACCAGCCCTTGACGATGGGCACCAGGAATTCCTGGATAGCCAGATGGCGCTTGCGGGCGTCGGCGTCCGGGCTGGCGTGCGCCAGGTCGGCATGGCCGGCCGTGACGTAGGCCAGCGCACGGCCGGCTTCGGTCAGGGCGCGCATGGTACCCAGCATGCGGCGCACGTCGGGGTGCTGGATGATGGGCACGGCCTCGCGCGAGGAACCGTCCACCGGGCGGCTCTGCACGCGCTCGGCGGCATAGGCCAACGCATGCTGGTAGGCGCGGTCAGCAATGGCAATGCCTTGCACGCCCACGGCATAGCGCGCCGCGTTCATCATGATGAACATGGCGTCCAACCCGCGGTTTTCCTGGCCGACGAGATAACCCAGCGCGCCGCCCGCGTCGCCGAATTGCAGCGTGGCGGTGGGGCTGGCCTTGATGCCCAGCTTGTGCTCGATGGAGACGCAGGTGACGTCGTTGCGCACGCCCAGCGTTCCGTCTTCGTTCACCAGGAACTTGGGCACCAGGAACAACGAGATGCCCTTGACGCCTTCGGGAGCGTCGGGCAGGCGGGCCAGCACCAGGTGCAGGATGTTCTCGGTGAGATCGTGGTCGCCGTAGGTGATGAAGATCTTGGTGCCTGACAGGCGGTAGGTGCCGTCGCCCACGGGCTGCGCGCGCGTGCGGATCATGGCCAGGTCGGAACCTGCCTGCGGTTCGGTCAGGTTCATCGTGCCGGTCCATTGGCCGGAGATCATGGGGCCGATGAAACGCTTTTTCAGTTCGGGTGAACCGGCCGTCAGCAACGCTTCGATGGCGCCATTGGTCAGCAGCGGACACAGCGCGAACGACAGATTGGCGGCGTTCAGCATTTCAGAGCAGGGCGATCCGATCAGGCCGGGCAGGCCCTGGCCGCCATATTCGACGGGATGCGACATGCCCTGCCAGCCGGCCTCGGTGTATTGGCGGAAGGCCTGCTTGAAGCCGGGCGCTGTCGTGACGGCGCCATCGCGCCATGCGCTGGGCTCGCGGTCGGCGGGATGGTTCAGCGGCGCCAGCACCTCGGCGGCGAAGTGGGCGGATTCTTCCAGCACCGCCTGGGCGGTGTCGGGGGTGGCCTCCTCGAACCCGGGCAGGGCGGCGACTTGGCGCAGTCCGGCCAGATGGTTCAACACAAACAGCATGTCTTTCACGGGGGCTTGGTACGTCATGGCGTCGGAGCTCCTGGGTGGCGGCGGCGTTCAGCCGGCCGGATCGGGTTTGGGTTTGGTGTGGGTGGTGGAATTCGGATCGGCCACATCGATGGCTTGGGTCGCGCCGACCGCCGCGCGCAGTTCAAACTTCTGGATCTTGCCGGTGGAGGTCTTGGGCAATTCACCAAAGCGCACCGCGCGGGGCACCTTGAAACCCGGCAGCAGCAGTTTGCAGTGCGCGATGATCTCGTCGGCGGTAGCGGTGCAGCCGGGCTTCAATTCGACGAAGGCGCAAGGCGTTTCGCCCCACTTGGGATCGGGCATGGCGACCACCGCCACGGCTGCGACGGCGGGGTGGCGATAGAGCGCGTCCTCGACCTCGATGCTGGAGATGTTCTCGCCGCCCGAGATAATGATGTCCTTGCTGCGGTCCTTGATGCGGACGTACCCATCGGCCGTCATCACGCCCAGGTCGCCGGTGTGGAACCACCCGCCGGCGAAGGCCTCTTCGGTGGCGCGCTCGTTCTTCAGGTAGCCCTTCATGCAGATGTTGCCGCGGAACATGATTTCGCCCACGGTTGCTTCATCGGCGGGTACCTCTTGCATCGTGTCGGGGTGGCGCACCGACACGCCGGCCTGCAAGTGGTAGCGCACGCCCTGGCGCGCGGTCAGCAGCGCGCGGCGTTCATCGTCCAGCGCGTCCCAGGATTCCTGGCGGGCGCAGACGGCGGCGGGCCCGTAGACCTCCGTCAGCCCGTACACGTGCGTCAGCTCGAAGCCGATGTCGCGCATCTTGGCAATGATGGCCGGCGCGGGCGCGGCGCCCGCCACCATGGTGCGCACGGTGTGCTGGATGCCGGCGCGCATGTCGGCGGGCGCATTGGCCAGTGCGCTTTGCACGATGGGCGCACCACAGTAATGGGTGACGCCTTCATCGCGGATCAGGTCGAACACGGTCTTGGGATCGAACTTGCGCAGGCAGACGTTCACGCCGGCGCGCGCGGCGACCGTCCACGGGAAGCACCAGCCGTTGCAGTGGAACATCGGCAGGGTCCACAGGTAGACCGCATGCTTGGGCATGTCCCATTCAAGGATGTTGCTGAGCGCGTTCAGGTAGGCGCCGCGATAGTGATAGACCACGCCCTTGGGGTCGCCGGTGGTGCCGGACGTGTAGTTCAGCGCGATGGCGTCCCATTCGTCGGCGGGCGGCGTCCAATCGTAGCGGGCGGGCGCAGCGGCCAGGAAGGCTTCGTAGTCGGTGGCGCCGGGCAGCGTGGCGGGCGCACCGTCCAGGTCATGCACCGAGATGATCTTCAGGTGCGGGAATTCGGCGCGCGCGCGCCGCGCGGCGTCGCCATACTCGGTGTCGACGATCAGCGCGCGGGCTTCGCCATGGCCCAGCATGAACAGCACGCTGGCCGTGTCCAGCCGGGTGTTCAATGTGTTGAGCACGGCGCCCAGCATCGGAATGCCGAAATGGGCTTCGACCATGGCAGGGATGTTGGGCAGCATGACGGCAACGGTGTCGCCGCGCTTGATGCCGGCCTGCGCCAGCGCGTTGGCCAGGCGCTGGGCGCGTTCATAGGTCTGGGCCCAGGTGCGCCGCACCTTGCCGTGCACCACGGCCAGCCGGTGTCCATAGACCTCCGCCGCCCGGGCGATGAAATCAACCGGGGTCAAAGCCTGATAGTTGGCGTCGCGGCGTGCCAGGCCGTGGTCGAACATGCTGCTCATGCGTTGTCTCCAAGTGGCGCGCGCAGGCGCTCCTTATCTATTTTCGGGAAGCTTGATTCCCGTCGCTTGCGTGAGCTTAGTGCTGGCTGGAAAATACTGTCTGTCGCCTGCATGACAGACCGCCGGCCGACCCTGCAAACTCCAGTTTTACACGGTTCTGCCCATGTCCGATGTTTCAAACATTGTTTCCGCCACGGAACTGTCCCGCCTGTTTCGGGAGTGCGCCTGGTTCGGCGCGCTGGACGCCAGCCATCAGGATCTGGTGCTGGCGACGTCGCGTGCGGAACACGTCGGCAATGGCGCGTGGATCGCGCGGCGCAATGCACCGTCGGACCATTGGCTGGGCGTGCATACCGGTCTGCTGAAGCTGGCGATCTACAACGAATCGGGGCGCAGTTGCACGTTTTCGGGGGTGCCGCGGGGAGGTTGGTTCGGCGAGGGCAGCGTGATCAAGCGCGAACTGCGCAAATACGATGTGGTGGCGATCCAGCCGTCGCTGGTCATGTCGGTGCCGGCCGTGACGTTTCACGCGCTGCTATCGGCCAGTCTGCCGTTTTCGCACTTTGTCATCGGCCAGTTGAATGACCGGATGGGCGAATTCATCGCGTCAATCCAGAACCACCGTTTGCTGGACGCGGATGCGCGGGTGGCGCAGTCGCTGGCGCAGTTGTTCAATCCGCAACTGTATCCGTCCACCGACCTGACTCTGGCGATCTCGCAGGAAGAGCTTGGCTATCTGACGGGCCTGTCGCGCCAGCGGGTCAACCAGGCCTTGCAGGCGTTGACCGACCTGGGCATCCTGGCGCTGGCGTACAACCAGATCAAGGTGCTTAGCCTGGACCGCCTGCGGCAGTACGGGCTGGACCAGATCTAAGCCACTTGGCGGGGCAGCAGGGCGCGCGTCAGGGCGGCGCGTGCCAGGATGCGGGTGGAGTCCAGGGTCGGCAACGCGGAATTGCCATCATTGAGCACCAGCGGAAGCTCGGTGCAGCCCAACACCACGGCGTCGCAGCCGGCGTCCCGCATGCGTTCGATGATGGCTTGAAGCCGCGCGACGGAGGCCGGCTTGAAGACGCCGTAGACCAGTTCGTCCATGATGATGCGGCCCAAGTCGTTGCGGTCGTCCTGGCTGGGGCGCACGGCGTCCAGGCCTTGCGCGCCCAGCTTGTCCGGGTAGACGCTGCTGTCGATCAGCCAGTGCGTGCCCAGGATGCCGATGCGCTGGTAGCCACGAGCCACGGCTTCCTGGGCGACGGCTTCGGCGATGTGCAGCCACGGTAGCGGAGACCGCGGAAGCACGTGGGCCAGCGCCTGGTGGATGGTGTTGTCCGGGCAGATCAGGAAGTCGGCGCCCGTGCGCGCCAGCTTCGTCGCGGACGAGAGCATCAGCGCGCCCACGCCGGCCAGGTCGCCCTGGTCCAGACAGGCCACATAGTCCGCCAGCGAATGCGTGTGCAGCGAGATCTCGGGGTGGGCGTGCGGCCCCATGCGTTGCGCGCCTTCCGCGCACAGCGTGCGATAGCACAGCGCCGCGCCCTCGGCCGAGCACGCGACGATACCGATGTGCAGGGGCGTGGCCGTCATGCTGAAGGTTCCTTGTTCAAGGCGCGGACATGGCGGGCGATGTGGCGGAAGCTCTCTGCCATGGCCGCCTGCTGCGACGCGGGCAGTTGCGACAGGAACAATTCGTCGATGGCAGGCCCGTAGACCTTCCACATCTGAAGCCGTAGCGCCCGGCCCTTGGGCGTCAGCCGTGCATAGGTGGCGCGGCGGTCCTCGTCGGAACGGAAGCGCTGGACCAGCCCGGCGGCCTCGATGCGGTCCATCAGGCGCGTCAGGTTGTAGCGCGCGATCACCATGCGTTCGGCCATCTCGAACATGCGCGCCGTGCCGTCAGGGGCGCGCTCCAATGCCCACAAAGCGTCATACCAGGCCAGCGGCGGCAGGTCCGCCGCGGACAGCCGCTTTTCTATTTCCTCGACTACCAGCGCATGCGCGGTCAGGAAGAGGCTCCACGCATCAGGCTTGCCCGTGGCCATGCGGTTGGTTCCTTTGATAAAGAGGGGTGCAGCGGGAATTGTAAGAGGCCGAAGCCGCTTCCGGTGCCCATATGTCAGGGTAGAAATAACCTGATGGGGGTGATTTATACCCTTTCGATGCGGGGTGAAAACCACCCTGGGTAAAACAAGCTGCTGATTTAACGCCTTTTTTTTCTGGCACGGCCTTTGCATTAGGAGACGCACCCACTAACCGCAACACTGGAGGGCGTTCCCATCATGGGTCCGTATCGGAAATTATGGTTCACCTTGATCGCCGTGGTGGCGATCACTTTCGCACTGCTGGGTTTCTACGGCGGCGAGGTCTACCGGCAGGCGCCGCCGATTCCCGGGCAGGTCGTCACAACAGAGGGGACGCGCCTGTTCGGCCGCGACGACATCCTGGATGGCCAGACGGCCTGGCAATCCGTCGGCGGCATGCAATTGGGCTCTGTCTGGGGACATGGCGCCTATCAGGCGCCGGACTGGACGGCCGATTGGCTGCATCGTGAACTGATGGCGTGGCTGGACCTGGCCGCGCAAGACGAGCATGGCCAGGCCTATGCGCAGTTGGCGGCCCCTGCCCAAGCCGCCCTGCGTGAAGCGCTCAAGGCCGAATACCGCGCCAACCGCAGTGATGCCGCGACCGACACGCTGACGGTCAGCCCGCGCCGCGCACGCGCCATTGAGCAGACGGCCGCGTACTACGACCAGTTGTTTTCCGATGCGCCCGCGCTGCATGCCAGCCGTGAGCACTTCGCGATGAAGGAAAACACCTTGCCTGATGCGTCACGGCGCACCCGGCTCACGCAGTTCTTTTTCTGGACGGCCTGGGCGGCGGCGACCGAACGCGAGGGCAAGTCGGTCACCTACACCAACAACTGGCCGCACGAACCGCTGATCGGCAACCAGCCCAGCGCCGAAAACGTGATGTGGTCCATCATCAGCGTCGTGGTGCTGCTGGCGGGCATCGGCTTCCTGGTTTGGGCCTGGGCCTTCTTGCGCGGCCAGGAAGAAGAGGCGCCGCCGGCGCCCGAGCGTGATCCGCTGACCACGTTTGCGTTGACGCCGTCGCAGCGGGCGCTGGGAAAGTACCTGTTCCTGGTCGTGGCGCTGTTTGGCTTTCAGGTGCTGCTGGGCGGGTTTACCGCGCACTACTCGGTTGAAGGGCAGAAGTTCTATGGCCTGGACGTGTCGCAGTGGTTTCCGTATTCGCTGGTACGCACGTGGCATATCCAGAGCGCGCTGTTCTGGATCGCCACCGGCTTTCTCGCGGCCGGTTTGTTCCTGGCCTCGCTGATCAATGGCGGACGCGATCCGAAGTTTCAGAAGGTGGGGGTGGATATCCTGTTCTGGGCGCTGGTGCTGGTGGTGGTGGGGTCGTTCACCGGCAACTACCTGGCCATCGCGCAGATCATGCCGCCCAACCTGAATTTCTGGCTGGGGCATCAAGGCTATGAATACGTGGATTTGGGCCGGCTGTGGCAGATCGGCAAGTTCGCCGGCATCTGCTTCTGGCTGGTGCTGATGCTGCGTGGCATCGTGCCCGCGTTGCGCACACCGGGCGGCGACAAGAACCTGTTGGCGTTGCTGACCGCATCCGTCGGCGCAATCGGCTTGTTCTATGGCGCGGGCTTTTTCTACGGCGAACGCACGCATCTGACCGTGATGGAGTATTGGCGCTGGTGGATCGTGCATCTGTGGGTGGAAGGCTTCTTTGAAGTGTTTGCCACCACGGCGCTGGCCTTCATCTTTTCAACCCTGGGGTTGGTGTCGCGCCGCATGGCCACCACGGCCAGCCTGGCCTCGGCATCGCTGTTCATGCTGGGCGGCATTCCGGGCACCTTCCATCATTTGTACTTTGCGGGGACGACCACGCCCGTGATGGCGGTCGGCGCCAGCTTCTCGGCGCTGGAAGTGGTGCCGTTGATCGTGCTGGGCTACGAAGCATGGGAAAACTGGCGCCTGAAGTCGCGCGCGCCATGGATGGCTGATCTGAAATGGCCGTTGATGTGTTTCGTGGCGGTGGCGTTCTGGAACATGCTGGGCGCGGGCGTCTTCGGGTTCATGATCAACCCGCCGATCTCGCTCTATTACATCCAGGGCTTGAATACCACGCCGGTGCATGCGCATGCGGCGCTGTTCGGGGTCTACGGTTTCCTGGCGTTGGGCTTTACCTTGCTGGTGCTGCGCTACATCCGTCCGCAATACGCGCTTAGCCCCGGCCTGATGAAGCTGGCGTTCTGGGGCATGAACCTGGGCCTGGCGTTGATGATCTTCACCAGTTTGCTGCCGGTGGGGCTGATCCAGTTCCATGCCAGCGTCAGCGAAGGGCTCTGGTATGCCCGCAGCGAAGCGTTCATGCAGCAGGATGTGCTGAAGACGTTGCGCTGGGGCCGGACCTTTGGCGACGTGGTGTTCCTGCTGGGCGCGCTGGCGATGGTGATGCAGGTCATTCTGGGGCTGTTGAGCGCCCGGCCCGCGCTGGTCGAACCGCGCTTGCAGACCAAGACGGCGCGCGGGTAGGAAAAAGGCGCAAGCGTCCGGCTCTTTGCGCCAACGCAAAGAGGGCGGACGCCTCGGCCGGTTCAATGGAGACTCGCTCGCACCGGTTGGATGCGGGCATTCTGGAGCACCGTCCCATGCGTTTCCTGCGCTTGCTGCCGATCACTGTTCTATCCGTGTTGTTGACCGCTTGCGGGCCCGGGGATCGGGCCCGTCTTGCATTGCCGGAACTCACGCGGGTGGCGCCAGGCGAACTGCGCTATCTGCCGCCCGGCCAGACGCTGCGCAATGGCTATCCTGAGACGCCCGCGCCGGTGCTTGCCCGCCATGCCCACGGCTTTGCCATCATGACGCGCCAGGTCAGCCAGGCCGAGTATGCGGGCTGCGTCGCCGCCGGCGGCTGCAAGCCGCTGGATGCGGCGCAGCGCAAGGCGTCCGCGTCCGATCGGCCCGCCGTCGGCATCAGCTGGACCGATGCCGTGGCCTATGCCGCGTGGCTGTCGGCGCGCACTGGGCAACGGTTCCGGTTGCCGACCTATGCGGAATGGGTCTACGCGGCGGGGGATGCCTACCGCGAGGAAGCCCTGACCGATTTTCCCGACCGCGTGGACCCGGCTCAGCGCTGGCTGGCGGAGTACGAATTGGAGAGCCGCCGTGGCGCCGGCGTGGATGTCGAGGTGCGTCCGTTCGGCGCTTTTGGCATCAATCGGGCGGGGCTGAAGGACATGGCCGGAAGCGTGTGGGACTGGACGTCGGACTGCTACGTGCGCCGCGAATTGACGGGGGCCCTGGCCGACGCGGTGCAGAAGGATGCGGGCGCCAATTGCGGCATTCGCGTGGCCGCGGGCCGTCATATCGCCTATCTGCCGGATTTCATCCGTGACCCAAAGAGCGGGGCCCGCTCCGTAGGCGTGCCGCCCAGCAACCTGGGCCTGCGGCTTGTCATGGACGCGGGATAGCGGGTCAATGCGTGATCGTGACGTTGACGCTTGGGGCGGCCGGCGGCCCGTCCCGGCAGGACAGGCAGGCCGCGCAATCCATCGGCGGCGGGGCGGGTTCGGTCAAGCGAACCAGGGCGGCGGGCGAGCGCAGCACGATGCGCTTGCGGCCGCTGCTGACGATGCCGCGCTGCTTCCAGTCGCTAAGCAGCCGGCTGACGGTGTGCAAGGTGGTGCCGGTCATCTCGGCGATGTCCTGGCGTGTGATGGGAAATCCGACGTCGATGCCTTCGCGCGTGGGCTGTCCCGATTGCTTGATCAGCCGCAGGATCGTGCGGGCCACGCGCTGTTCGACGTCATCGTTGGACAGCTCCTGGATGCGCACGTGGGCATCCTGCAAGCGCTGGCCCATGGTTTGCAACGCAAGAGCGGCCAGTTGCGGATGGCTGGCGGTGAAGGAATGCCAGGCGGCGGCCGGCCAGGCCAGGCAGATACTTTCCTGCACGGTCAGCACGGTTGCGGGATAACAGGACCGCCCCATGGCGCAGGCCAGCCCGAACATGTCGCCCGGGTTGACGTAGCGCACGATGATCTGTTCGCCTTCCGGCGTGACCTGAGTCACCTTCAGGCAGCCATGCAGCAGTACGAAGAAGTGCGTGCCCGGGGCGCCTTGCCCGTAGACCACGGCGCCCGCCTCAAGACGGCATGGCGAGGCGCCGCGCAACGCGGCGTCCAGTTGCACGTCGGACAACGGCCTGAACAGATCCAGGTTGCGCAACAGGGCATGGCATAGGGGCGACGGCATAGTGATCCGCTTGAAGGCGTGGATCAGATTTCCACGCCTTGATGGTGGCATCGCATCCCCCACCTGGCAATGCGTGCCGGGCGCCAGGTTGGTCCGGAGTTTGCGCTACAGCAAAGAAGGGAAAGACCGCCGGTCCTTCAATGGAACTGCCGACAGACTCGGCTTTGAAGAATCGGAAAGAGGAGTAGCACATGAAAGCGTTGCGTCCCACCCTGCTTGCCGTGGCCCTGGCCTTGACCCTGACGGGCGGCCTGGCTTCTGCCCAGAATGCCGACCAACTGCCGCGCGCCAAGGTCACGCTGGTCGCCCCGCCCATGGTCCACCCGCATGAGCAGGTGGCGACCTCGGGCCCGAAAGTGATCGAATTCGTGATGTCCATCGAGGAAAAGAAGATGGTCATCGACAGCAAGGGGACCACCTTGCAGGCGATGACGTTCAACGGTTCCATGCCCGGCCCGACGCTGGTCGTGCACGAGGGCGACTACGTGGAGATCACGCTCGTCAATCCCGCCAGCAACGCGATGCCGCACAACGTGGACTTCCACGCGGCCACGGGGGCGCTGGGCGGTGCCAAGCTGACCAACGTGAACCCGGGCGAACAGGCCACGCTGCGCTTCAAGGCGGATCGCAGCGGCACCTTTGTCTATCACTGTGCTCCGGAAGGGATGGTGCCGTGGCACGTGGTATCGGGCATGAGCGGCACGCTGATGGTGCTGCCGCGTGACGGTTTGAAGGATCCGCAGGGCAAGCCGCTGCACTATGACCGCGCCTACACCATTGGCGAATTCGACCTCTACATCCCCAAGGACGAGAACGGCAAGTACAAGGAATACGCGACGTTGGCGGAGAGCTATGGCGACACGGTGGAAGTCATGCGCAAGCTTGTACCGTCGCACATCGTGTTCAACGGCAAGGTCGGGGCGCTGACGGGCGATAACGCCCTGACCGCGAAGGTCGGCGAGACCGTGCTGCTGATTCATTCGCAGGCCAACCGCGACACGCGGCCGCACCTGATCGGCGGCCATGGCGATTGGGTCTGGGAGACCGGCAAGTTTGGCAATCCGCCCGAAAAGAACCTGGAAACCTGGTTCATTCGTGGCGGTTCGGCGGGCGCGGCGCTCTACACCTTCAAGCAGCCAGGCGTGTACGCCTACCTGAACCACAACCTGATCGAAGCCTTCGAGCTGGGCGCGGCCGGGCATATCAAGGTCGAGGGCAAGTGGAACGACGATCTGATGAAGCAGATCAAGGCGCCGGGCCCCATCCCGCGTTGACCTTGCATTGATCGCGCGGCTGGACGCGGCATCCGTGTCTGGCCGGCGGGTTCATCCACCCCTTGCGCAGGAATCCCGTGCCATGCCTTCCCTTGTCCAAATCGCGTTGCTGCTGTTCCTGGCCATGCTGCCCGTCCCGCATGCGGGGGCGGACACCTTGGCCGCTGTCAATCCCGCGGGCGAAAAGCTCTACAAATCCGCCTGCGTCGTCTGCCATGCCAGCGGCGTGGCCAACGCGCCCAAGCTGGGCGACAAACAGGCGTGGTCGCCTTTTGTCGCGCAGGGCGTGGACGTGGTGATGGTCACCGTGCTGAAGGGCAAGGGCGCCATGCCGCCGCGCGGCGGCTCGTCTGCCGACGAGGCCACTTTGCGAGCGGCCGTGGAGTACATGTTGGGTTCGGCGCGCTAGCCGCTCCTGAATAGTTGCACTTGCAATTGTTCAGGATCCTCCATACGATTGCAATTGCACATGATGCAATTGCAATTCACGATGTGAAATGACGGCGCCGGCTATCCCGACCCAGGCGCCGCCCACGCACCCAAAGGAGGACGCCCATGGACACCCCGATCGACCCGATCGACGCTGACCCGCAGGAAACCCAGGAATGGCTGGAGGCCATGCAGGCCGTGCTGGCTCACGAAGGTCTGCCGCGCACGCACTATCTGCTGGACCAACTGATCAATCAGGACCGCGCGGCCAATGGGCGCTATGCGGCGCCGGGCGTGACGCCTTACGTGAACTCCATCGCGCCCGCGGCCCAAGGGCTGTTCCCGGGCGACGTGGGCATCGAGCTGCGCCTGGACGCCTACCTGCGCTGGAACGCCATGGCCATGGTGTTGCGCGCCGGCAAGACCTCCGGCGTGGGCGGCCACATCGCGACCTATGCGTCGGCCACCACGTTGTATGAAACCGGCTATCGCCATTTCTTCCGCGCGGCCACGCCGAATTTCCTGGGGGACATGCTCTACATCCAGGGACATTCGGCCCCGGGCATCTATGCGCGTGCCTATCTGGAAGGCCGGATTTCGGAAGCCGAGCTTGACCGCTTCCGCCGCGAGATCGGCGGGGGTGGATTGCCGTCGTATCCGCACCCGCGCACCATGCCGTCGTTCTGGCAGTTCCCTACCGTGTCGATGGGTCTGGGGCCGTTGATGGCCGCCTATCAGGCGCGCTACATGCGCTATCTGGAAGACCGCGAACTGATCCCGGCACAGGGCCGCAAGGTCTGGGGGTTCCTGGGTGACGGTGAACAGGATCAACCCGAGACCCTGGCCGCCGTGGCCATGGCGGGCCGTGAAAAACTGGACAATCTGATCTTCGTGGTCAATTGCAATCTGCAACGCCTGGATGGTCCGGTGCGCGGCAATGCCAAGATCATCCAGGAACTGGAAAGCGTCTATCGCGGCGCAGGCTGGAATGTCATCAAAGTGATCTGGGGCGCTGGTTGGGACGCGCTGCTGGCGCAGGACCATGACGGCCGGTTGCGCCAGCGCATGATGCAATGCGTGGACGGCGAATACCAGGTGTTCAAGGCTCGCGGCGGCGCTTATGTGCGTGAACATTTCTTTGGCGCGGACCCGGTGCTGCTGGAGCGGGTGGCGCATTTGTCCGATGATGAGATCGGCGCGTTGAACCGCGGCGGGCACGATCCGGCCAAGGTGTATGCCGCCTACGCCACGGCCACGGCGCATCGCGGCCAACCCACCGTCATCCTGGCCAAGACGGTCAAGGGCTACGGCATGGGCGCGGCAGGCGAAGCCGCCAACACCAATCACCAGCAAAAGAAAATGGCTGACCCCGCCGTGCGCGCATTCCGCGACCGCTTCGCCATCCCCGTTCCCGACGATCAGCTGGAGCAGATTCCCTACATCAAGCCCGCACCGGGCAGCGCCGAGCAGGCCTACTTTGAGGCTGCCATCGCGCGGGCAGGCGGCCATTTGCCGCGTCGTCCCGCAGGCCCTGGCCCGCTGGCCACGCCGTCGCTGGACGCATTCGCGTCGCACCTGAAAGGCAGCGACGGGCGCGAGTTCTCCACCACGATGGCTTTTGTGCGCGTGCTGGCGCAATTGTTGAAAGACCCCGAGATCGGCCAGCGGGTGGTGCCGATCGTGCCGGACGAATCCCGCACGTTCGGCATGGACGGCATGTTCCGGCAAGTGGGCATCTATTCGCATGTGGGGCAGTTGTACACGCCGCAGGACGCCGACCAGCTAAGCGTCTATCGCGAGGACCGCAAAGGCCAGATATTGCAGGAAGGGATCAATGAGTCCGGCGCCATGTCGTCGTGGATTGCCGCGGCCACCGCCCATAGCACCCATGGCGTGGCCACCATTCCGTTCTACATTTTCTATTCGATGTTCGGTTTCCAACGGGTGGGCGACCTGGCCTGGGCGGCCGGTGACATCCGCGCGCGGGGGTTCCTGCTGGGAGCGACGTCGGGCCGGACCACGCTGGAAGGCGAAGGCTTGCAGCACGACGACGGCCATAGCCATGTGTTGGCCTCGGTCATCCCGTCGTGCCGCGCCTACGATCCCGCCTACGCCTATGAGATTGCGGTGATCGTGCAGGACGGCATGCGCCGCATGTACCAGGAGCAAGAGGACGTCTTCTACTACCTGACGCTGATCAACGAAAAGACCGCGCATCCGGCCATGCCTGAAGGCGCCGAGGCCGGCATCCTGCAAGGCATGTACCGCTTGCGTGAAGGAGAGCCTGGCGCCTTGCGCGTGCAATTGCTGGGTAGCGGCGCGATCCTGCGCGAGACCTTGGCCGCGGCCGATCTGCTGCAACAGGATTTTGGCGTGGCGGCCGATGTCTGGAGCGTGACGAGTTATTCGGAACTGGGCCGGGATGGGCAGGAAGCCGAACGCTGGAACCGCCTGCATCCGCTGGAGGACGCACGCCGTGGCCATGCGGAAACGGCGTTGGCTGGCAGCATCGGCCCGGTCGTGGCGGCTACCGACTATATGAAGACGGTGCCCGAGCAGATCCGCCCGTTCATGGCGGGCCGCCGTTACGTGACGCTGGGCACGGACGGGTTTGGCCGGTCAGACACGCGGCAGGCGTTGCGTGCGTTTTTCGGAGTGGACCGCCATCACATCGCGCTGGCGGCCTTGAAGGCGCTGGCGGACGAGGGCTTGCTTGAACCGGCCAAGGCGGCTGATGCCATCGCGCGTTACGGGATCCCCCCCGACGCCGTGTCCGCCGCCTTGCCTTAACGGGAGCGGCTGGCCTAGACCCGGCGTGCCAGCAGGGCCCAGATGCCTGCGGCGGACAGCATGGCGCCGCCACCCAGGTTGAAGCCGCGCTGCGCCCGGGGCGACGTCAGCAGCCGGCGCGCGGCCCCTGCGAAGATGGCGTAAGCGGTGGCGTTGATGCCGGCGCAGGCGACGAACGTGGCCGACAACATCCACAGTTGGCGCGTCACGTCGCCGGTCGGGTCAATGAATTGGGGCAGGAAGGCGACAAAGAAAATCATGCCCTTGGGATTCAACGCCGTCACCAGATAGGTGTTGGTGAACAGCTTCCAGCGCGATCCGGCAGCCGTGGCCTCGGGCAGGGTGGCTGGCGCCACGCCCGCGCGCAGCAGCTTGAAACCCAGATACAGCAGATACAGCCCGCCGACGGTCTTCACTACCGTGAACCAGAACGCCGACGCCGCCAGTAGCGTGCCCAGGCCCACCAGGGACAGCACCAGGGCGGTGGAGTCGCCCAGCGTCACGGCGGCCACCAGAGGCAGGCGCGCGCGCTTGCCATGCGTGATGGAATAGCTGATGACGGTCAGGATGGTGGGGCCGGGCAGCATCACCAGCAGAGCCGAGGCGCCCAGAAAGGCCAGCCAGGTTTCAAATGACATGAGACACGCGCTCCAGTAAGGGTGAGGGCGGCTGCGGGGCAGCCTGGCCACTGACTGTATGCCAATCACCCTGCGTTGGGAATGCCCTGCGCGCAGGCCCGGTGGCCGGGTGGTGTTAAATATGGTTTTCCCGGACAGTGAACGCGAGGCCGCAGGGCTTCTCGCGAAGGAAACACCATGGCATTCGATTTTGATCTGTTTGTGATTGGCGCAGGCTCAGGCGGCGTGCGCGCGGCCCGGTTCGCGGCGGGCTTTGGCGCGCGCGTGGCGGTGGCGGAGAGCCGCTACCTGGGCGGCACCTGCGTCAACGTGGGTTGCGTGCCCAAGAAGCTGCTGGTCTACGGCGCTCACTACAGCGAGGATTTTGAACAGGCGCACGGCTTTGGTTGGACGGCCGGCAAACCCTCGTTCGACTGGCCCACCCTGATCGCCAACAAGAATCGCGAAATCGAGCGTCTTAACGGCATTTATCGCAACTTGCTGGTCAATAGCGGCGTCACGCTGCTGGAAGGCCACGCCCGCATCGTCGACCCGCATACGGTCGAGATCAATGGCCAGCGCCACACCACCGCCAATATTCTGGTGGCCACCGGCGGCTGGCCGCAGGTGCCCGATATTCCGGGCAAGGAACACGCCATCACCTCGAACGAGGCGTTCTTCCTGAAGGCGCTGCCGCGCCGCGTGCTGGTCGTGGGCGGCGGTTACATCGCGGTGGAATTCGCGTCGATCTTCAACGGCATGGGTGCGCAGACCATCCAGGCCTACCGCGGCCCGCTGTTCCTGCGTGGCTTTGACCAGGGCGTGCGCGAACACCTGCGCGACGAGCTCGTCAAGAAAGGCATTGATTTGCGCTTCAACACCGAAGTCACGCGCATCGACAAACAGGCCGACGGCACGCTGGCCGCCACGCTGAAAGACGGTTCGGTCATCCAGACGGATTGCGTGTTCTACGCCACCGGCCGCCGGCCGATGCTGGACAACCTGGGCCTGGAGAACACAGGCGTCAAATTGAAGAAAGATGGCTTCATCGAGGTGGACGACGAATACCGTACCGCCGAGCCGTCCATCCTGGCGATTGGCGACGTGATCGGCCGCGTGCCGCTGACGCCGGTGGCGCTGGCCGAAGGCATGGCGGTGGCCCGTCGCCTGTTCCGCTCCGAGGAATACCGCAAGGTGGACTACAAGCTGATCCCGACCGCCGTGTTCAGCCTGCCGAACATCGGCACGGTGGGCATGACGACGGAAGAAGCACGTGGGGCCGGCCACGAGGTCAAGCTTTTTGAAAGCCGTTTCCGCCCCATGAAGCTGACCTTGACCGAGTCGCAGGAAAAGACGCTGATGAAGCTGGTCGTGGACGCCAAGACGGATCGCGTGCTGGGCGTGCACATGGTGGGCCCCGACGCAGGCGAAATCGTGCAGGGCATTGCGGTGGCGTTGAAGGCCGGCGCGACCAAGCAGGTCTTCGACGACACCATCGGCATCCATCCCACGGCTGCCGAGGAGTTCGTTACCCTGCGCACGCCAGTGGCGCAGTAATCAATGACGCAGTAATCAATGGCGTTGTAATCAATGCCGTTGTAATGAGAGGCCGCCCTACAGGCGTTCGATCATGGCGCGCGCCGCAGCCGGCGCGCGTTCTTTCGCGCCATTGATGAAAAACGCATAGACATCCTGCGGTCGTGCGGCCGAGGACGGGTCGGGACCAATGCGATGCAGGTCCGCCGGGTCGGCGCCGCGCGCCCAGGTGTGCAGCCGCTCTGCCCAGGCATCCAGCACTTTCGGCGCGTAGCCCGCCTTGAAGGTGGCGCTGGCGCGCATCAGCCGGGCGTAGACGAAATCGGCCGTCCGGTCGGCGATGGCCGGGTAGTCCTCGCTGTCGGTGTAGACGGTGGCCGCATGGTGGCGACGGGCGAGCTCCAGGTATTCGTCGCAGGCAAAACTGGGGTGGCGAACATCCAGCACATGCCGTAGCGGCAGGCCGTCAACCTTGTCCGGCAACAACGCCAGGAAGGCGCCGAAATCGACGGCGTTGAAGGTCTTGGTGGGGGCAAACTGCCAGATCACCGGGCCCAGTTTCGGCCCCAGTTCAGCGATGCCGCTGTTGACAAAGCGCTGAATGGAATCCTTGGCCCCCGCCAGTTCTCGGCGGTTGGTCGCGTAGCGCGATGCCTTCAAGGAAAAGACGAATTCGTCTGGCGTTTCGTCGCGCCATTTGGCGAACGTGGCCGGTTTCTGGGTGCTGTAATAGGTGCCGTTGATTTCGATGGCGGTGAGCTGGCGGCTGGCATATTCCAGTTCTCGCGCATGCGGCAGGCCTTCCGGGTAGAAAGGGCCACGCCAGGGAGCGTAAGTCCAGCCTCCAATGCCGACGCGGATGATGGGGGGCCTATCCACCACGGACGGGTGACGATGCGGCATGTCCAGGTGCTCCATGCAATCGAACGAACCAATCCACTGTATCGCCGGCAACCCGTTGCCGTAAAGCATGAAGGCCCGAATCGGGGCGTTGCGCCGGCGGGATTGTCGTATCCGCGATACGCCAATCCGACGATTTGAGATCATCGGAAAAGTGCCTTCAACACCGCGTCTGCTTGGTGAGCTTGCCGCGCCCAGGAGGGCGGTTCTTGTCTTGAGGCGGCCCGGCGACAAATAATCCCTGTTCCGATACAGTTTTGGGATAACGTACACGCATCCCATTGAATTTCGTCCGGCGCCCGCCGGCTCATCATGCCCGACCTGACTCATCTGCTGACTTTCGCCCTGGTTGCCCTGGGCATGGTGCTTACCCCCGGGCCCAACATGATCTACCTGGTGTCGCGCTCCATTTCGCAGGGGCCCCAGGCGGGGTTGATTTCCTTGGGCGGCGTGGCGGTCGGATTCATTTTCTATGTTTGCTGCGCGGCGTTTGGCATCACGGCATTGCTGCTGACGGTGCCCGTGGCTTATGACGCATTGCGCATCGGCGGCGCCTTGTATCTGCTGTACATGGCATGGCAGGCGATCCGTCCGGGAGGCCGTTCGCCGTTCCAAGTGCGGGAACTGCCCAAAAGCAGCCCGCGCACGCTGTTCACGATGGGCCTTGTGACCAATTTGTTGAATCCCAAGATCGCGGTCATGTATGTGTCGCTGCTGCCGCAATTCATCCAGCCCGACCACGGCAGCGTATTCACGCAATCGCTGGTGCTGGGCATGACGCAGGTGGCGGTCAGCCTGTCGGTCAACGCCGTCATCGCCATCACGGCGGGATCGATCGCCGGTTTCCTGGCGGGCCGTCCGTTGTGGATGGTGATACAGCGCTGGCTGATGGGGACCGTGCTGGCCGGTCTGGCCGTGCGCATGATCATGGACACGCGCCGCTGATGGCGCCGGAAGGCGGTTTTTTCGCATCGCTGGGCGGCATGCTCGGCGAGGCGCTGCGCGGCATCGTCGGGGGGATCAAGTGGCTGTTGGGCGGCCTGGGCGGCGCTTTGGGCGACTTCTATTCCGGATTGGCGGGCGCGATGGGCATGAGCCCGTCGATCTTCAACTTCGTCTTGCTGGTGCTGGGCCTGATGTTCCTCTGGGCCGCGATCAAGGCGCTGCTGCGCCGCGCCATCGTGGGCTTCATCTTCTGGTTGTTCCTGGCCGTGCTGGTGCTGGGCGGGCTGGTGGACTAGGGCCAGGCCCTAGTCCGCGCGGCACCGTTAGAACAGGTGCCGGATCCCGATCGAGGTCTGGAGCGTGTGCGATTCACGGATGTCCAGGCGGTTGGCGTAGGCGTACAGATTGGTGCGCTTGGACAGGTCGTACTGATAACCCAGCGCCCAGCCCGTGATGTCCGAACTTGTGGCGCGCTGATACGAAGCCAGTACCGTGCCCGACTTTCCGACCGGCACGCTGACGCCGCCTATGAAGGAATTGACGCGATCGTAGCCGGCCGATGGGCCGGTATTGGCATTGCGCAGGTTGCCGTAGGTCGCGTGGACCTTTACCCATTCAAAGTCATAGGAGCCCGCCGCTTGCAGGTTGGTCGCGATCTTCTTGCCGGGCTGGGCCGCGTTCGGATTCAGGCGTTCGTAGGTCAGTGCCGTGGCGATGGGGCCCTTGGTGTAGCGCAGTCCCGCCGTCAGCACGCGGTCGTGCGCGTCGGTGGCGAAGGCGCTGCCGTCGTGGGCTTCAAAGCTGTAGCCCAGGCCGGCCTGTAGCCCGCCCATGTTGGGCGTGGTGTAGAACACGGCATTGTTGACCCGGCCTCCCGCGCCGAAATCGCCGTCGTTGTAACCCAGGCTGGCGTTGTTGGAGCTTTGTCCCCAGCCGCTGCCAAATGGCGAACCCACCGCCGCCCATTCAAATCCGTAGACCCATTGCCGGCCCAACCGCACTTCGCCGAAATCCCCGGCCAGCCCCACGTAGGCCCAGCGGCCGAACATCCGGCCTTGGGCTTCGGTGCCGTTGTTGGCGTTGAAGCCGCTTTCCAGGCGGAACACCGCCTTGTAGCCATTGCCCAGGTCTTCCGCGCCGCGCAAGCCCCAACGCGATCCCGACTGGTTGCCGCTTTTTTGGCGCAGGCTGGATTCCCCATTCTTGCGTTCATAGGTCATGCCCAGGTCGACCAGGCCATACAGCGTGACGGCGCTTGTCTCCGCGGCCTGCACCGGGCTCAGGCAGGACAGCGCCAAGGCGGCGCCCAAGGTGCGTCGGTGTCTGATCATTCTTTTCATGGAGGATCCCCCTATTGATGATGGAAAAAAGGACAAAAGAGGCCCCTGCCACCGGCGCAAGGCGCGGGCGGCCGAGGGTAAGGCAAGGCGGTGGCGGCTTAGCCCGGCATGGCGTCGGGGACCAACGGAGTCAGCGACTGCGGGTCAGCCAGGCATAAGGTGACGTGGGAAGCGTGCCGGGACGACAGGTGCAACGTGTTCAGTGCGATGCGTTTCTCCCGCGCGTCGGCCGCCGTTTCCCCGCTGTTGGGATTGACGTCGTACTTGGGGAAATTGCTGCTGGCGATATCCAGCCGGATACGGTGGCCGCGCTTGAACAGGTTGCAGGTGGCGAAGGGTTCGATCGTGATCTCGTAGACCCGGCCGGGTTCCAGCGGGGAGGCCTGTTCCCAGCTCGCGTGGAAACGGCAGCGGAAGATGCCGTCGGTCAGATTCAAGGCATAGCCTTGTGGATAGTCTTCGCTGGGCGGGTAGACGTCGATCAGCTTGGCCGTGAAGTCGGTATCCGGGCAGTCGGACGAGATGAACAGCTTGACGGTGACGGGGCCGACGACCGCCACGTCGCGTTCCAGCGGCTCGCTTTGAAACACCACGACGTCGTCGCGCGACGCCAGCGGCAGGCCGGGTTGTTGCACGCCGAAAAAGCGTTCGTCTTCACGTTGGTCAAAGCCGCCGCCCACGAACACGGGCTGGCCCGATGTCAATGACCCGCCGATGGTGGGCACGGGCAGGCGCGGGTCGGACTGATAGCGCACGCGCGCATCCGGCGACTCGGGCGCCGTGCCGTCCAAGCGGCCGTCCGCGTGCAGGTACAGGGGCGTGGCGGCCGCTTGAGGCACGGGCCAGGCGTTTGCGCGCACCCACTGGCCGCCGTGGTCGAAGCGGCCATCACCCAAGCGCCGGCCGCTGCCGCCGCCCATCAGGAACAGGCGTGCCTCGGGGGAGTCGGTCGATGCGGGCGATTCGCCTTGCAGCCAGCGCCGGAACCACGACAGGCGGAACGCCAGCCAATCGGTCGCGACGTGGCCGTCAAAGGCGGCGGCCGGACCAAATTCGGCATCGCCGCTGTGGGTGGTGTTGCGGTCGCCATGCAGCCATGGTCCCATGACGAGCTGGACCGAGGCGTTGCGGCCGCGAGCGGTCAGGGCCGCGTAGTTTTCCAGCGTGCTGCGGACATAGGCGTCGTACCAGCTGGACATCAGTACCACGGGCACGTCGGGGATGGCGTCGCAATAACCTTGCGCGTAGATGCCCAGCTGGCGCCAGGAATCGTCGAAGGCATCGGCTCGCCATTGTTCGAACAGGTAGTCCTCGTATTCGGGCACCAGCGCCAGCGGCGAATGTCCTGGCCGCCAAGGCATGCGCGTGAACCACTGGCGGATGTCCTGTGCCTCCAGCCCCGCCAGCACCAGGGGATCCTGCTGCGCGGCCGGGCTGAGCTTGGCCTGCTTGAAGGCCCAGGTGGCTTGCTTGAGCTCAAACGCGCCAGACTGCCTGATGCCGCATTGATACCCGTTGGAGAAGCCGCCGGAATCCAGCACCATGCAAGCCAGCCCCGGCGGATTCAAGCAGGCCAGCGCCAGTTGCGTGTGGGCCGCATAGGACAGCCCCATGGTGCCGACCTTGCCGTTGCTCCAGGGTTGGTCCGCGATCCAGGCCAGCGTATCGAAGCCGTCGGGGCCTTCCGACAGGTACTTGGTGAACTGGCCTTCGGACCCATAGCGGCCGCGGCAGTCCTGGAACACAACGGCAAAGCCGTGGTTGACGAAGTAGCGCGCCACGTCGGGGCGCGGCACGCCCAGTTGGCCGTCGATCTGTTCGGAACGTGAAATATCGGCCTTGCCGTAAGGCGTGCGCTCAAGAATGACGGGTAGCGGCGCATCCACGCCAGGGCGATAACCCGCGGGCAGATGCACGTCGGTGGCGAGCCGCACGCCATCACGCATGCGGACCATCTGGTCGGTCAGCACGTGCACGGCGAGCGGTGCGGTAAGAGTGTCGACGGGGGGCGTCATTTTGCTTCCTGTATGTACAGTAGTGAAGTCCGTTCCAGCTTGTTGGCGCGCATGACCGTGCCGTTGCGGGCGGCCCAGAAGGCCACCGGGAAATACAGCGGCACGATGCCGACATCGTTGAAGCCAGCCTCGGCGGCACGGCGCAGCAGCGCATCGCGCTTGGTGGCGTCGAATTCCTGGGCGGCCTGGCCCAGCAGGCGGTCCAGTTCGGGGTTGGAATAGCGTGAACGGTTGAAGGCGCCCGTGCCGGCCGCCTTGTCATGGGTCGCCAACACATTGGTCAGTCCGTTGGACGAATCCGCCGTGTTGTTGCCGTAAGAGAAGATGAACGCGCTGTACTGCTGCTTGCCGCTGGCGCCCGCGTAGACGTTATAGGGCTGCGTGACCACGCCGTTGATGCGCAGGCCGGCGCGCGCCATCATCTGCGCCAGGGCTTGCGCCAGATCGCTGTCGCCAGCGAAGCGATCGTTGGAGGAATGCAGCGTCAGGCCAAAGCCATTCGGGTAGCCGGCCTGGGCCAGCAGCGCGCGTGCGCCGTCCGGGTCGTAGGCGGGGGCGGGCAGCGCGGGGGAATAGCCGCCCAGCCCTTCCGGCACCATCTGCCCGGCGGGTACGCCGGCCCCGCTAAGCAGGCGGGTGGTGATGGGCTCGCGCATGAACATCTTTGAAATGGCCTGGCGCACCCGCACGTCCTTCAACGGGTTCACGTGCATGGGCTTGCCGTTCGCGTCCGTCACGAAGGGGCTGGTGTCGCGCGCCGAGTCCAGCGCCAGGTAGATCAGGCGGGCCGAGGGCGATTGATAGAGCGTGTAGCCCGGTTTGTTCTTCAGGTTCTTGGCGTCGGTGGGGGGCACGCTGTCGATCAGGTCGACCGAACCGGACAGCAGGGCAGAGATCCGGGCGGCGTCGTTGGCGATGTACCGGATCACCACGCGATCAAAATCCGGGCGGCGGCCCCAGTAATGTTCGTTGCGCGCCAACTCCAGGCTATCGCCGGGCTGCCAGCGCTTGAATACATAGGGGCCGGTCCCGACAGCGGCCACGCCCGAATTGAAGTCTTCGGATCGCTTTCCTTCGGCCGCGTGGCGCGACAGGATGTAGACCAGTCCGATCTGTTCCATGAGGTCGGGGGTGGGCGCCTTGGTGCGGATGCGCAGCGTCAACGGATCGACCACGTCGATGTGGGCGATGGCGCGCACGGCACCCGTGAATGGGGCTGGGCTGTTGGGCACGGTGGGCGCGCGCTCCAGCGAAAACACCACGTCGTCGGCGGAGAAGGGCGTGCCGTCGTGGAACGTGACGCCGGCGCGTAGCCGGATCTCCCAGGTGGTCGGGTCCAGCGTCTTCCATGACACGGCCAAGCCTGGCTGCATCTGCATGTTCTCGTCAACGGACACCAGCCGTTCAAAGATGTTCTCGGCGGCGGCCTGGTTGTTGCCGGTGCGGGAGAACAGCGGATCGATGGATGAGGGTTCGCTGGAATGGCCAATGGTGAGCAGCGGACGGGCCAGGGCGCCGGTGGCTGCGGCGGCCAGCGCCAGCGCCAGCACGCCGCGCAACAGCAGGGGGATGGCTTTCATGGGGAAGAGGCTCCTTATGGTCGCGGCGTGCGTCATGCCGCGTCATCCAGCAGGTGGCAGGCGGCTTGGTGAACGGCCCCCACGGTTTGCAGCGCTGGGGCTTGCGTCTTGCAGCGCGCGATGGCGCGCGGGCAGCGAGGGTGGAAATGGCAGCCGGCGGGCGGATTCAAGGGCGATGGGATCTCGCCCTTGATGGCGTGGAAGCGGCGCTTGCGGTTCGACAGGCGCGGCACTTCGTCCAGCAGCGCCTGGGTGTACGGATGGCGGGGCGCCTTGAAGACTTCAGCCGTGGGGCCGGTTTCGACAATGCGGCCCAGGTACATGATGACGGTGCGGTCGCTGATGCGCTGGACCACGCCCAGGTCGTGGCTGATGAACAGATATGTCAGCCCCAAGTCCTGGCGCAGGTCCATGAACAGGTTGAGGATCTGCGCCTGGATCGACACGTCGAGCGCAGCGATCGATTCATCGCAGATCAGGAATTCTGGTTTCACCGCCAAGGCCCGGCCGATGCCCACGCGCTGGCGCTGGCCGCCCGAAAACTGATGCGGGAACCGATTGCGGTAGTCGGGGTCCAGGCCCACGCGCTGCATCACATCGACCACATAATCGTCGTAGTCGCGCCGCGCGATGATGCCGTTGGCAAGTGGCGCCTCGCCAATGATGTCGCGCACCCGCTTGCGCGGATTCAGCGATGACATCGGGTCTTGGAAAATCATCTGCGTGGCCATGCGTTGGGCATGTGCCGCCTGGCCCGTCAGGCTGCGCAATTCCCCGGCGGGCGTCTGGATGGTTCCCGACGTGGCAGGCAGGATGCCGGCCAGCACGCGGCCCAGCGTGGACTTCCCACAGCCGGATTCGCCCACCAATCCCACCACTTCGCCTTGGTGGATGGTGAGGTCCACCCGGTCCACCGCGTGCACGGTATGCGAGGCCACCTTGGCACCCAGCCAACCGGCCAGCCGTTCGGCGTAATCGGGCCGCTTCACGAACAGGCGCGATACCTCGCGGGCTTGCATCAGGATCGGCGCGTTCACGAGAGGGCTCCTGTCTGGGGGTGGAAGCAGCGGTGCGTGCGGATGCCGGCCACGCTGATGGGCGGTTGTTCCGTGCGGCAGCGGTCGGTGGCGTGCGCGCAGCGCGGGTTGAAGGCACAGCCGGCGGGCAGCGCCAACGGCGACGGAGCCATGCCCGGGATCTGGTAGAGCCGGTCGCCCATGTGTTCGTTGCTGGGCACCGAGCCAATCAGGCCGATGGTGTAGGGATGCCGTGGATGGTCCAGGATGTTGTCCGTGTCGCCGGATTCCACGACGCGCCCGGCATACATGACGCACACGCGGTCGGCCAGGCCGGCCACGACGGCCAGGTCATGGCTGACCCAAACCATTGACGTGCCGGTCTCTGCACAGAGTTTCTGCATTTCCGCCAGGATCTGCGCCTGGATGGTGACGTCCAGCGCGGTCGTCGGTTCGTCGGCGATGATCAGGTCCGGCTTGTGCAGCATGGCGATCGCGATGGCCACGCGCTGCCGCATGCCGCCGGACAACTGGTGCGGATAGGCCTTCATGCGTTCGGCGGGTGACGGAATGCCCACTGCGGCCAAGGTGTCGCGCGCCCGTGCCCAGGCCGCCTTGTGACTACAGCGCTCATGCGTGCGCACGGTTTCGACCATCTGGGTTTCGATGCGGAACACCGGATTCAAGGTCATCATCGGATCCTGGAACACCATCGCGATGCGGTTGCCGCGCAACTGGCGCAACTCTTCCTTGGACAAGGTCGCCAGGTCGGTGCCCTTGAACAGGATCTGCCCGCCGTCGATGCGGCCTGGTGGGTCGATCAGGCCCAGTATCGAGAAGCCCGTGATGGATTTTCCCGAGCCTGATTCGCCCACCAGCCCCAGGATTTCGCCGGGGTGGACGTCGAAGCTCACATCGTCGACCGCGCGCACGACGCCGGCGCGGGTGTGGAACCAGGTGCGCAGATTGCGGACGGACAAGGTGGGTGTGGAAGATGAAGTCATGGGTTGTCCTATTTCTGCAAGCGCGGGTTCAGCGCTTCGCGGACGCGGTCGCCTACGATGTTCATCGTGAAGACCACGGTCAGCAGCAGCACGCCGGGGAACACGCTGATCCAATACAGGCCCGCCAGCATCTGTTGGTAGCCATTGGCGATCAGCAGGCCCAGCGACGGCTCGGTGACGGGCAGGCCGATGCCCAGGAAGCTGAGCGTGGCTTCGGCCGCGATGGCGTTGGCGGTCTGGATCATCGCGATGACGATGACGGGCGGAATGCAATTGGGCAGCAATTGCGAGAACAGCGCGCGCCGGTGGCTCAGCCCCAGGCATAGCGCCGCTTCCATGTATTCCTTGCGGCGTTCGACGACGGCGGTGGCACGCACGGCGCGGGCGAAGTAGGCCCACTGCACGACCACCAGCGCCAGGATCACCTTGTCCACGCCCTGGCCCAGGATGGCCAGCATCATCAGGGCGACAAGGATGGTGGGAAAGCCCAGCATCAGGTCGACCAGGCGCATGATCAGCGCATCGATGCGGCCGCCGAAGTAAGCGGCGGTCAGGCCCAGCACGGTACCGACGGCCATGGCGAACAGTCCGCTCAGCACGCCGACGCTAAGGCTGGTGCGCAAGCCATACATCATGGCCGACAGCATGTCGCGCCCTTGGGCATCGGTGCCAACCCAATAGGTGTCGCCATAGACGCCATGGCTGCCGGGCGGCATGCGGCCATCCAGGATGGTGATGGCGGCCAGGTCATACGGATTCTGCGGTGCGATCCAAGGCGCCAGCACGGCGGCCAGCACCAGCAGCAGGAAGACAACGGCGGCTACCGTCGCCGGACGGCTGTCCAGCACCCCGTGCAGCGCCTGGCCGAAGGTGGTGTCGCGGCTGGGCAAGCCGATTTTGGAGAAAGCGGTTTTCATTCGGAAGCTCCCACGCGGACACGGGGATCCAGGACGGAATAGATGATGTCCACCAGCAGGTTCAGCACGATGAACATGGTCACCACGATCAGCAGGTAGGCGACGACGACGGGACGGTCCAGTTTCATGATGCTGTCGATGATCAGCTTGCCAACGCCGGGCCACGCGAAAATGGTTTCGGTGACGGTGGCAAACGCGATCAGCGATCCGAACTCCATGCCCACGACCGTCACGATCGGGATCATGATGTTCTTGAGCACGTGCATGAAGATCACCCGTGATTCGCGCAAGCCCTTGGCGCGCGCGAACTTCACGTAGTCCAGCGGCATGGTTTCGCGCACGCCGCTGCGGGTCAGGCGCACGATCAGCGCGATCTTGAATAGCGCCAGATTCAGCGCGGGCAGGATCAGGTGGCGAATACCGTCCCACGAGGCCAGGCTGGTGCGCATGCCCAGCAGCTCGCCAGTGGGCCCGCGCCCGGTCGATGGCAGCCAGCCCAGCGTCACCGAGAAAATCAGGACCAGCATGATGCCTTGCCAGAAATTCGGCAGGCTGAATCCCAGGATGGAACCCGTCATGATGCCGCGGTCCAGGGCCGAATCCGGCTTCAGGCCCGCCACCAGCCCCAGCGGCAGCCCGATCGCCAGCGCCAGCAGCAACGCCACGAACGCCAGTTCAAGCGTGGCGGGCAGGCGTTGCAGGATGAGCTGGATGGCGGGTTGGTTGAAGACGAAGGAATTGCCCAGGTCGCCATGCAGCGCGTTGCCGACGAATTTGAGGTACTGCTGGTACAGCGGCAGGTCCAGGCCAAGCGAGCTCACGGCCTGCGCGATCTCGGCCTGCGATGCGTCGGCCGGCACCAGGATCTCGATGGGGTCGCCGATGGCGTAGACGCCCGCGAACACGATCAAGGAAGTCAGCGCCAGGATCACGACGCTTTGGCAGAGCCGGCGGATGATGAAGGCGGTCATGGCGCGGCGCGGCGACAGGGATCGCGGAAGAGGGGAATGCGCATCAGGGGCTCCTTGGCCGAGGCGGGTCGGCGGTATCGCGTATTGATTACGGCTTCATGAATGGGGAGAATCCGTAGTGGCCGAATGTTCGGGCCATCCCGCAACGCTGGCAACCGTATGTGAAGCGCGCATGCGGCTATGTGATTTGCGAGAAATTTGGTGTTAACCCTAGTTGCGGGGGCTTATTCCCGTTCGCTTCCTTCGGCGGCGCCGTCCCCAAGAGACCCGATGAATTTCAAACAGCTCGAGGCGTTTCACGCCTTCATGACCACCGGCTCCACCATTGAGGCAGCGCAACGGCTGGGCGCCTCTCAACCGGCCGTCAGCCGCCTGCTCAGCCAGTTTGAACAAGACCTGGGCGTGGCGCTCTTCGTGCGCCGCAAAGGGCGGCTGCATCCCACCAACGAGGCCGAGGCCTTGCTGCCGGACGTGCAGAACATGATCGCGGACGCCGAATCGCTGCACCGCCACGTGAACCAGTTGCGGCTGGGCGGCCTGCGCCGCACCCTGATCCGTGTGCAACTGCCCAGCACGGTGGCGCAAAGCGTCATGCCCGACGTGACGGAGGTGTTTCTGTCTGATTTTCCTGACGTGGCGCTGGAGATACTGGTGGGGACATATGAAACCAGTGAAGTGGCCGTGCTGGGCCGCGAGGCGGATCTGGCGCTGGTCAGGTCGCCGCCGATGAATTCGGGCTTGAACATGGTGTTGCAGCTGGCGACCGAGGCGGTGTGCATCTTGCCGCCGGGCCATGCCCTGTTGAAGCAGGAGACGATCTCGGCGGCCGATCTGATCGGGGAAGACCTGGTGTTGCTGGGCCGCCAACGCTCATTGCGCCATCAGATCGATCTGGTGTTCCGCCAGGCGCGGATGATGCCGCAGATACGCGCTGAAGTGCATTCCGTCGAAATGGCGTGCAGATTGGTGGCGCAAGGGCTGGGCGTGTCGATCGTGAACGGTCTGTTTGCGCATTTGTGCCGCGACATGGGCATCGAGTGCCGCCCGTTCCGGCCGAAGATCGACTATTACCTGGGCATGGCGACGCTGGCTGGACAGCCGCCGCACGCGCTGGTGCCCGAGCTGACGCGGCGCATCCTGGAAGCGATGTCGCACCGTGCGGGGGCCGATGCGTTCCAGGTGCTGCCGCCGGAATCCGGCGACGCCGGCGTCAGTGCTTGATCGCCAACGCGATATCCCGTATCCGGCCGACCAGGGCCGGGAAGCGCTCGGCCGCCGTGTTGCCATAGCCGATCACCAGCCCGTTGTCTTCCGGCAAGGGCGTGATGGCGAATGATGACAGCGCGCCCGGATTCATCCCCAGCTTGCGCGCCTGTTCCACGATCGCCACATCGGAAAACGCCGTTGGCAGCCGCACGGTCAAATGCAGCCCGCTATGGCCGCCCAACACCTGGTGGTCGATCTTCAGATGCGTGGCCAGCGCGTCGCGCAGCGCGGCCTGGCGTTCGCGGTACAGCCGCCGCATCCGGCCCAGATGGCGCGAGAACTGGCCATTGTCGATGAAGGCCGCCATCGTCAGTTGTTCCAGGCGGTGGCCGCCTCGCAGCATTTCAATGACGGAAGGCATCGCTTGCGCCGCGATGGTTTCGGGCAGCACCAGGAAGCCCAGGCGCAGCGCGGGAAACATCGTCTTGCTGAACGTGCCCACGTACAACACGGGAGCGTCCGGTAGCAGGCCCTGCATGGCGGCGATGGGCTCGCCTTGATGACGGAATTCGCTGTCGTAATCGTCTTCGATGATCCACGCGCCTGCGCGCCGGGCGCGCTCCAGCAGGTCCAGCCGGCGGGTCACCGACAGGACGGCGCCAGTGGGGTACTGATGCGAGGGCGTGGTTTGGATCAGCCGCGGTGGACGGGTGTGCCAGGCGTCATCGGGGATGACCATGCCATCGGCGTCCACGCGCATCGCCACGACGTCCAGGTCGCCCGAGTGGAATGCGGACTTGGCGCCGCGGTAGCCGGGGTCTTCCAGCCAGGCGGTGTCGCCGGGGTTGGTCAGCAATTGCACGCACAACGCTAGCGCGCCCTGGGCGCCTTCGGTGATGACGATGCGCGAGGCATCGCAGCGCACGCCGCGCGATACGCGCAGGTACTGGGCAATGGCTTCGCGCAGCGCGGGCTCGCCCACGGGATGGCCGTAGCCCAGCGTGGTGGCGGGGGCGGCTTGCAAGGCGCGGTCCTGCGCGCGGCGCCAGGCGCTGATCGGGAACTGCGTCAGCGCCGGGGTGCCAGGCGTCATTGGCAATGAGCCGTCGTGCAGGTAGCGCGTGGAGACAATGCGCGACAACCGCTTGGCGGTGAACGTCGATGCGGCGGGCTGGGGCGCTGCCTGTCTGGCGGCATTGCTGGCCGCCGCGGACAACGGGGCGACGCGGGTGCCTTGGCGGTCGGCGATGACATAGCCTTCGGCCGTCAGTTGTTCGTAGGCGATCAGTACCGTGTTGCGCGAAATATCCAGGTCTTCGGACAGCGCGCGGGATGACGGAAGCTTGCCGCCGGCCGGCAATTGGCCGGCCAGGATGGCTTGCTTGAGCCGCTGGATCAGCTGGCGCTGACGGGGCAACGCCCCGGGGCCGCGCGCAAGCGGGCTGGACAGCAAGGCGGCGTCTGCGGGATGGCCCAGGCTAGGGGTGGTCATGGCCCTATTAAATTCAATGAACGTGGTGCTTTTTATCATGCCACGAATCCGATATCGTGAGTTCATGCGTGTTGCGTCCGCCACCGCCGGCGACGCGCGCTAACCTGGATGAGGCCTCGTAGCATGCAATCCCGCGTCAACGCTTTTGAACAACCCATTGGCCCCGACGTTCCCGGCTGGACCGCGCGCGCGCGTCCGCCGCTTGCGCCCGCCATCGGCCGTTACTGCCGTCTGGAACCGCTGTCCGCCGAACGCCATGCCGCAGACTTGTATCAGGCGTTCAGCCAGGCGCCGGACGACAGTGACTGGACCTACATGGGCATTGGTCCCTTTGCCGACGAAGCGGCCTATCGGGCGTTCGCCGAGTCCGCGCAGGCGGGCAATGACCCGCTGCATCACGCGATCATTGATCTGGAAACGGGCCGCGCCATCGGTACGCTGGCGCTGATGCGCATCGACCCCTCCAACGGCGTGATCGAAGTCGGTTTCGTGTCGTTCTCACGCCAGCTCAAGCGCACCCGCATCGCGACCGAAGCGCAGTTCCTGCTGATGCGCCGCGCCTTCGATGAACTGGGCTATCGCCGCTACGAATGGAAGTGCGACAGCCTGAATGCGCCATCGCGCAAGGCCGCCGCGCGGCTGGGATTCCAGTTTGAAGGTGTTTTCCGCCAGGCCACGATCTACAAGGGCCGCAGCCGCGACACGGCGTGGTTTTCAATCGTCGATGGCGAATGGCCGGCGCTGCGCACGGCTTACGAGCGCTGGTTGAATCCCGAGAATTTTGATGCCGAAGGCAATCAGCGCAAGGGCCTGGCGGAACTGGCTGCCCAGGAAAAGGCCGCGTGCGCCTGATCCCGGTGGCGCTTGCCCTGTTCTGGGGGCTGAACTGGCCGGCGGTGAAGATCATCTTGTCGATCTTCCCGCCGTTCACGCTGCGCGTATTGGGCCTGGGTAGCGGCGCGGTGTTGTTGTTGCTGCTGGCACGCGCCAAGCGGGTGGATTTATTGCCGCCACGCGCCTCGTGGCCGGGCATCGTCGTGGGCGGAATATTGGCCGTGGCGGTGTTCAACCTGGCGGTGGCGTGGGCGCAATTAAGCACCAGTACCTCACGCGCGGCGGTGCTGACCTTCACCATGCCGATGATGTCGGCGGTGCTGGCCTGGGCCGTATTGGGCGAACGCCTGGACCGGCGCCGTTCCGTGGCGCTGCTGCTGGGCGCGACGGGCGTGGCGATCCTGGCGTGGCCGGTGTTGCGCGCCGTCTTCGTCGATCATGACATCGCGGCGACGAAAGGCCTGGCCTTTCCGCTGATCGCCGCGTTGGGCTGGGCCGCTGGCACCGTCTACCTGAAGCGTTGGCCGGTGGCGGGTCACCGCATCGTCGTCACGGCTTGGCAACTGGTCGTGGGCGCGGGTTGTGCGATGGCGGGCATGCTGATCGCGGGTGAATCGTTTCCCACGCAGGGCTGGAACGGCCGTGTGGTGACAGCGTTGTCGTTCCACATCATTCTGGGCACGGCGGTGGCGTACTGGTTGTGGTTCGTGCTGAGCGAAAAGGTCAGCGCCACCGTGGCCGCGCTGACGACGCTGATGGTGCCCGTTGTGGGCGTGCTGGGCGCGATGGCCCTGGTGGGCGACCGGCCGGGCGCGCTGGACTGGTGGGGCTTTGGCCTGGTGTTGGCGGGCGCGGCGCTGATCGTGCTGAATCTGGGCGCGGCGCCACGGCGGATTGAACAGGCTTGAAGTTGCGCGGGTCTGGCGCCGGTTCAGCGCCGGCGCAGTTTTTCCCGCAGCAACCCGGCACCGCTGACCAGCGTGATGCCGGCCAGCACCATGACCGCGCCCAGCACGAAATGGCGGTCCAGCGGTTCGTCCAGGATCAACACGCCGAAGGTCACGCCGAACAGCGGCGTCATGAACGACAGGATCGACAGGCGCGACGCCAGGTAGCGGCGCAGCAGCCAGAACCATGCCAGGTAGCTGGACAGAGCCACCACCACCGACTGGAACGCCACGCTGAGCACGGCGGCCTGCGTGTAGCGAATGCCGTCCTGGCCTGTCATCACGGCGTAGGCCACCAGCACGATCGAGGCGGCGGCCATCTGATAGAACAGTGTCTTGGACGGAGCAGCCTCGGACAGCGAGGTCTTGCGGATGGCAACGGTGGTGGCGCCCCACAGCAGGCCGGCCATCAAGCCCATGGCGTCGCCCAGCAGCATGTTGGCGGCGTTTGCCGCAGAGTCCGCTTGGCCGCCTTTTCCCAGAAAGGCGACGGCGATGCCACCGAACGCCACCGCCACGCCCACCCATTGCAGCGGCTGCATGCGCTCTTCGGGCAGCAGCCAGTGCAGGCCCAACGCGGCGAAGATGGGGGCGGTATACAGAAACACCGACATGTGCGAGGCCGTGGTGTAGCGCAGGCCTTGCGCCACGAACAGGAATTCCACGGCGAACAGCAGGCCGACGATCGCACCCGGCAGGGCGGTACCGTCGCGGAACGCGCGCGCCCCTTCGGTTCGCCACACCACCACCGCCAACACCAGCGCCGCGAACGTCGAGCGCAGGCCAATCTGCATGATGGGCGAGATGTCGTCCGCCACCAGCTTGATGGCGATCTGCTGAAACCCCCAGCACACGCACAAGGCCAGCATGGCGCTGGTGGCCAGCGCGTCCAGCGGCAAGCGCGCGGGCTTGGCGGCGGGGGCGCTCACGGCAGTTCGGCGGGGTAGCTGTCCAGCGCCAGCCCGATCTGTTGGCGCAGGTCCCATTCGGCCAGGGTGGATTGCACGGGGCCGAAGAAGGCGCCGTCGCGCGTGACGAACATGGCAGGCAGGTGAAAGACCTCGTAGCGTTCCACCAGGCCACGGTTGTCGCCCGCGTCCACCCAGCACACCCGTTCCACGGGCAATTCCAGCCCTGGCAGCTGTTCGCGCGCAATGCGGCAGGTGCCGCAGGTGCGGCTGTGAAAGACCAGCAGCGTCAGGCCCGGCGCGTCCAGCAGGAAGCGGTCGGCGGTGCTGTCATTGAGTTCTATCTGTTCCATGGGCGGCAAGGGCGTGTCGTGGGCGCCAGGCGAAGCGGGCGCAAGGCGTTCATTATGGCAGCGCGACGCCCAAGGGTTGCCGATACCCCCGGGCGCGGAATGGGTGTGCGGCGTTCAGGCGCCGCGCAGCACCCGGTCCAGTTCCAGCACCGATTGGTACAGGACCCGGGTGCCGTCCAGCAGCTGCGCGGGCTCTATCCATTCCTCGGGGCAGTGGCTGCGGCCATTCAGGCAGGGGATGAAGATCATGCCGATGGGGCCGGTGGGCGCCATGTACACGGCGTCATGGCCCGC
>NZ_CADIJX010000007.1 GCF_902859625.1 Achromobacter pestifer
CTCCGGTCTTTCGCGCTACACCCATCCTACGTGCAGGGTGAGAACTGTAGGATGGGTGTAGCGCGCGGATGCATTGCCAAGAACGAGACTTTCAGCGCGCGCAACCCATCAGACGGCGCTGGGTTCTTCTCAATTCCTGCCACGGCAAAATCGGCGATTGATGGGTTGCGCGCGGTGGATGCCTGGGTTCTTTGCTCCGGTTTCTCGCGCTACACCCATCCTACGTGCTCAGGCGGGCGGTGAAGGCCGTTTCCAGCGTTTCGTGGTGGCCGGCGCCTCGTTCGCCTTGCAGGCGGTCCAGCAGCAGCTGGGCCGCGCGACGGCCCAGGTCGGCGGCGTCCATGCCCAACGTCGTCAGCCCTTGCGCCCATTGTGCCGCGCTGCCATCTTCCGTGAAACCCAGCACTGCCAGGTCTTGCGGCACGTGCAGATCGCGGTTGTGCGCCTCAGATACCGTCGCTGCGGCCAGCAGGTCGGACGTGCAGAACACCGCGTCGAAGATCGTGTTGGTGGCCAGCAGCCGCAGAAACGCCATGCGGCCATCGTTCATTTGTTGCACCTCGGGTTGCACGATATCGGCAACCAGCTCCAGGCCCAGCCCTGCGGCCGAACTGATGAAGCCTTCGCGCCGTGCGCGTTCCCACGGATTGTCGGTGCTGATGCAGGCCACCAGCGCGTGGCGTTTCTCAGCCAGGTGGCGGGCCGCTGCGCGTCCGGCCTCCTCGTTGTCGATCACGACAGCGCTGTCCAGCGGCTGCGCCGCTGCGCTCCAGGTTTCCACCACCGGGATTTCCAAGGCCGCCAGGGCAGCCCGCAGGCCGGGATCATCCAGCGGGCCCATGACCAGCGCCGCCGCCGGGCGCAAGGCGGCCAGTTGGGGCTGCATGGCGGCCTCGTGCCAAGGGCCGGCGGCCAGGTAGTAGCCAGCGGGCGCCAGGCGCTCCGCAGACGCCTGGATGGCGCGGCTGGCGGGCCCGGCATCCAGGCGGGGGACGATGAGCGCAATAGGGCGCAGCGGGGGAAGGGCGGACATGGAAATTTCAGGGGATTCGTCAGGCGTGACGATAACCCAGCCGGACGGGCGGCGCCCCGGGGAGACGGCCTTCCGGGGCGAATCCTGGCGCGGGGAGGTAAAATGCCTCTTTTGTCTCAGACCGGGCCGTTTTGCGCGCCGGTTTCGAAGGTGTCCAATGTCCACGCTCGCCGAGTCTCCTGTTCCCTCGAACGAATCCGCCGCCGCGCCTGCGGACTCCGCCTACGATCCGACGCAAAAGCAGAAATCGCAGGCCAAGACTGCACGCATCCCCATCAAGATCATTCCGGCTGAACGCCTGAAGAAGCCCGAGTGGATCCGCGTGAAGGCCGCCGCGCCCGGTTCGCGCTTCTATGACATCAAGCGCATCCTGCGGGAACACAATCTGCACACCGTGTGCGAGGAAGCCTCCTGCCCGAACATCGGTGAATGCTTCGGCAAGGGCACGGCCACGTTCATGATCATGGGCGACAAGTGCACGCGCCGCTGCCCGTTCTGTGATGTGGGCCACGGCCGCCCTGATCCGCTGGACACCAAAGAGCCCGAGAACCTCGCGCGCACCATCGCCGCGCTGAAGCTGTCGTATGTCGTGATCACGTCGGTCGACCGCGACGATCTGCGCGACGGTGGCGCCGGCCACTTCGTGGACTGCATCACGCACATCCGCGAACTGTCGCCCTCGACCCGCATCGAAGTGCTGGTGCCCGACTTCCGCGGCCGCCTGGACCGTGCGTTGACCATTCTGAACGCCGGTCCTCCGGACGTCATGAATCACAATCTGGAAACCGTGCCGCGCCTGTACAAGCAGGCGCGTCCGGGTTCGGACTACATGCATTCGCTGAAGCTGCTGGCCGAGTTCAAGCAACTGCATCCGGAAGTGCCCACCAAGTCCGGCCTGATGCTGGGCCTGGGCGAGACGGACGAGGAAATCCTGCAAGTGATGCGCGACATGCGCGCGCACAACGTGGACATGCTGACGATCGGCCAGTACTTGCAGCCGTCGGAGCACCACCTGCCCGTGCTGCGCTATGTGCATCCGGACACGTTTGCGATGTTCGAGCGTGAAGCGTATGCGATGGGCTTTTCGCATGCGGCGGTGGGCGCGATGGTCCGCTCGTCCTATCACGCGGACGAACAGGCGCACGCGGCTGGGGTGAATTAAGACGACAGGGATCTGACTCACAAAAAAGGGGCTGCATTGGCAGCCCCTTTTTTTGTGAGTTGATGTCGTGTCGGATTGCTTGGAAGTGCCGCCCGGATACTTGCCTACATCCAGCTGAATAGGGTTTTCCCAGTTGCGTTTTAGGAGCATTTCAGCCTGAATGCAGGCTTTGGCGCTAATATGCAGGGCCTTTCGCGGGGGCAGACGAAACCACTCCTCTAAGGCATGCTGCCAAGCCAGTCAGCCGCTTTGTTATTGATGCTTTGCAGGCCTGCGAAGAAAGCACTCTGCTTTATATTAAGAATTGAAATTTTTTCAAAGTATCGATAATGTGGCGCGGCTTTTTGCCCATCCATATGATTTTTAATGGACTGTGTGTAGGAGTTATTGTTGAGTTTCCCCCCGCCGCTGATAATCGATCTGGATGGCACCCTGATCAAGACCGATATGCTGCATGAGTCGGCATTGCGTGCTTTGCGCGATAGGCCCGTAAGCTTGTTGCGGATACCTAAGTGGCTGGCGCAGGGCAAAGCCGTGCTCAAGCAGCATTTGGCAAGCTCGTTGGTATTTGATCCGGAGTCTCTTCCTTATAACGAAGAACTGTTGTGCTGGTTGAAACAGCAGAAAAAAGAAGGGCGGACTCTCATCCTGTGTACTGCATCGGATCGTTCGATTGCTGATGCCATTGGCGCACACCTAGGTATTTTCGACGAGGTGATGGCAAGCGACGGGAACATAAATCTTTCGGGTTCCCATAAAGCAGATTCGCTTGAGGCGCGGTTTGGCCGTGGCGGGTTTGATTATGCGGGAAATTCATCGGTTGATCTGGCGGTTTGGCGCAAGGCTCGCCGGGCCATTGTGGTCAATGCAAAGGCCGACCTGCCTTCCAAGGCCGCGGAATGCTGCGAAGTCGAAACGGTGTTCCCTCCCGTAAAGAACGGCGTGAGGGTATGGCGCCGAGTCCTGCGCATGCATCAATGGATGAAGAATGTGCTGTTGTTCGTTCCCTTCATCGCCGGGCATCAACTGAACGATATGGACACTTGGTTGTCCTTGATCGTTGCTTTTATTTCCTTCAGCCTGTGCGCGTCGGCGGTCTACATCGCCAACGATCTGTTCGACTTGGAGAGTGATCGGCAGCATGCGCGCAAGCGGACCCGCCCCTTCGCGAGTGGCGTCGTCCCGATCTGGAACGGGGTGCTGCTCGCGCCATTGCTGCTGCTGTCGAGCTACCTGCTTGCCTTCTTTGTGGGCGGGGCATTCATTCCTTGGTTGACAGCGTATTTCCTGTTGACCTGCGCATATTCATGGGGCCTGAAGCGCCTTATGTTGGTGGATTGCCTTGTGTTGGCGATCTTGTACACCCTGCGGATTATCGCGGGGGCTGCCGCAGCGGAATTGATCCTCTCCTTCTGGTTGCTCGCTTTTTCCGTCTTTCTCTTCTTGTCGCTCGCCTTTGTGAAGCGATATGCCGAGCTGGAGGTCCAGATTCTGAGCGGGAAGAAAAAGGTGCATGGGCGAGGTTATTACACGTCTGATGCTCCATTGATACAGACATTGGGTATTACCGCAGGGTATGCGTCGGTACTGGTGTTGGCGTTGTATTTGAATAGTGCCCAAGTGCTGACGCTCTATCAGATGCCCGAAATAGTATGGGGTGCCGTCCCTGTCATGCTCTTTTGGGTAAGCTGGATGTGGATGCAGGCGCACCGAGGAAATATGCACGACGATCCGCTGGTTTTCGCGGTGAAGGATAAAGCAAGCTTGTGCGCAGGCGTGGTTTTCGTCGCGGTGCTGACGCTGGGCACGGTGATGCAGCCATGGTGACGGTTTCGTCCTGGGGGCGTCTGGATAGGCGGCCCCATGTCGTCCACGACTTGTCCGACCGCTCGCATATCGCGCAGCAATTGAGACAAACTGCGCCGGGTATCGCATTCGGCATGGGACGTAGCTATGGCGACGCCTGCCTTAATCCCGAAGGTTCCCTGTGGAAAATGTCGGGCCTGGATCGGTTCCTGTCATTTGATGAATCCACTGGTCGTGTCTATTGTGAGGCGGGGGTACTGCTGCGAGATATTCAGCAATTGGCGGTGCCGCGCGGTTGGATGTTGCCTGTCACTCCTGGTACGCAGATCGTTACCGTAGGTGGCGCGATCGCCAATGAAGTCCATGGCAAGAACCATCACATTTTGGGAACGTTTGGCCATCACGTTGTTCGCTTTGTTCTCCAGCGTACAGACGGCGAGCGCATCGAATGTTCGCCTCAGGCCAATGCGGATTGGTTCGCCGCGACCATAGGCGGATTGGGCCTGACGGGGGTGATTCTGGCTGCAGAGCTACAGTTGCGGCGCGTAGCCGGCCCCTGGCTCGTCACGGAGACGCAGGCTTATCGCACGCTTGACGAGTTCTTTGTCTTGGCGGATGGCGCCGAGCATGCGTGGGAGTACACCGTCGCGTGGATCGACTGCCTTTCCAAGGAGGGCAAGGGGCTGTTCATGCGCGGCAATCATATCGATGGCGGTGTGCGCTCCGACCCTGCGGTTCGATCAAGGAAAATGCCGTTCACGCCACCGATTTCGCTCGTCAATCGATTATCGCTACGACCTTTCAATTGGGCGTACTTCAATTTGAAGAAGAATGCCGGTAGAGAGGTCGTGCATTACGCGCCGTTCTTTTATCCCTTGGATAATTTGCTGGAATGGAATCGCATGTATGGCCCCGCCGGGTTTTATCAGTATCAGAGTGTCGTGCCGCGATCGGTGGGGCGTGATGCGATCGGTGCGATGCTGCGTGAGATCTCCCGCTCTGGCGAGGGCTCCTTCCTGGCTGTGTTGAAGACGTTCGGTAGTCAGTCATCTGTAGGCATGCTGGGTTTTCCGCAGCCTGGGGTTACCTTGGCTTTGGATTTTCAGAATAAAGGCCCGACAACGCATCGTCTTTTTTCACGCCTGGATTCGATTGTGGCAGAGGCGGGTGGGCGAATTTATCCGGCGAAGGACGCACGCATGCCCAGGGCGCTGTTTGAAGCGGGGTATCCCGCATTAACCGAATTTCTGTCCTACCGCGATCCGGGGATTAGTTCTGCGCTCTCGCGACGGCTGATGGGGAATTAAAAGTGTCGATCAAAAAAAAACGTATTGTCATTGTGGGCGCTACCTCGTCAATTGCCGAGCATTGTGCGCGGGCATGGGTTACCGCCGCGGACGTAGACTTGACGCTGATAGGCCGTGATCAAGAGAAACTGGATGGGGTCGCTGCTGATCTGCGGATCCGAAGCCCCCGATCGGAAGTGCGTACAGTAATTGGCGATTTCGCCAATCCCACGAGGATAGAGGCGCAAGTCGACGCCATTACGGCAGAAGGGACCGTCGATCTTGTATTGATCGCGCACGGCAATTTGCCGGATCAAGCGAGATGCCAGACGGATCTCAGCGCCTGCGAGCAGGCCCTTCATGTAAATGCGGTTTCCCCGGTGATGTATGCCGAAGCCTTCGTATGTGGCATGGAGCAGGCAGATCACGGTACGTTGGCCGTGATTGGCTCGGTAGCGGGTGATCGGGGACGCAAGTCGAATTATGTCTATGGAGCAGCGAAAGGCCTTGTCGAACGTTATGCGCAAGGATTGCAGCACCGACTAGCGAAGACGCGAGTCAAGGTAGTTTTGATCAAACCGGGTCCAACGCAAACGCCGATGACCGTTTCGATGGGCGGTGCCTATGCGCGCATGGCTCGGGTCGAGGACGTGGCCGGCATTATCGTCGCGGGAATCGCCGCAGGCAAACCTGTTGTCTACGCACCAGGAAAGTGGGCTGTCATCATGCTGGTTATCCGCAACCTGCCCCGCTTCATCTTCAACAAGATGGACATCTGATTGTCGACTGCCATGTGGAAGAACCAGCGTCTTAATATTTTGGCCGGCCTGTTCGCGGCCGCCATGACGGTATTGGCCGTGATTGGGGCAATCCGCATGTATTCGCCCATTCCTCATTGGGATATGTGGGATGGCACGCTTCAATTTTATCTGGATGTCCAGGATGGTGTTGCGTCCGCTTGGTGGCGTCAGCACAACGAACACCGCGTATTGTTATCCAGGGTGCTTTTCTGGCTCGATTATAGGTACTTTGGCGGAATCAGTATTTTCCTGATCGCCATGAACTACGTGATCGTCGCGGCGGCGATCTGGGTGTTCTGGATCGTGTTGCGCGATACGGAAAATGGCGGTCGCAGCGTGAGCTCCAGGAATGCGCTGGCGTTGTTCATCGCCGGCGCACTGTTCTTTTGGTCCCAAGATAATAATCTGACTTGGGGATTCCAGAGCCAGTTTTTTCTCGCCCAACTGCTGCCGATGTGCGGGTTGGTATGGCTCGGCCGTTCGATTCAGCGCGAGAACAGCACAGCCAACTTTGCATTGGCTTGTGCCTTTGGCGTATTGGCGACAGGAACGATGGCCAATGGGGTATTAGCCCTGCCTCTCATGGTGGTGTGCGCGCTGGTCCTTCGCTTGAGCCCGCTGCGCATCGTGATATTGGTGGTGCTTGCTGCGCTATGCCTGACGGCCTATTTCGCCACCTATCTGCCGCCGCCTTTCCATGGTCACCTTTCGGATGCCCTGCGTGATCAGCCGATCAGACTTATCGTCTACACGATGATGTACCTGGGCAGCCCGTTTTACTTCATGACCGGCAAAGGGGTGTTTGGAATGGGCGCGGCCGCGGCCGCCGGGTCTGTACTTGCTCTGGGCTCTGTATGGCTTTCGCTACGTCTCGTGCGCAATGCCAGACAGGCTCCCATATCCATCGCACTGCTGCTCTTCATCCTCTATATCGGTGGTTCAGCCTTCGGCACTGCGGGCGGACGCCTTATCTTCGGAATGGAATCAGCGACCTCCTCCCGCTATACGACGCCGGCGCTGATGGCATGGTTGGCGTTTACGATCGTTCTCTACTTGAATAGCCGATTGTCGCGAAGCGCACGAGGCGCGAAATCAGCAGGCTTTGTTTTCGTCGTGGCCGCTATTTTGATGTTGAGCTATCAAGTGCGTGCAGCAAGGGGCGATGTCGATATGCTGCAGAACAGAGAGATCGCGGCCTTGGCCTTGGAGTTAGGAATCAAAGACCAGGAATTCATTAGCCAGGTATATCCCAAGATGGAAGAGCCACTCGCAATGGCGAGCGCAGCGCAGGCTAGGGGATTGACCGTGTTCGGAAGATTCCCCTATCGAGGACTTAAGGCCGAGTTGGGAGCCGACGTCGCGTCGGAGGCCCTGGCTGCGTGCTCCGGCCGTCTGGAAACGGTTACTGCTCTGCCCGAGGACGCGGGCTATTGGAGAGTTTCTGGATGGATATTCAACGATCGAGCTGATGATTCGCCGAAGTTGGTGAAGATTCTGGAAAACAACTCTGTTATTGGCTTTGCGTTGACGGGGAAACCCCGCCGAGATTTGGCTTCCTCTGTATCGAAATCGGCGGTCAAGGCTGGCTTTGTCGGTTATCTGAAACGCAGTGACAAGAGTATTTCCATTAGGGCAGTAGGTGTAGATGTTCCATGCCAGCTGGATCTGGGGAAAATTTCGCCTGCCCAAATTGGTGTCAAGTAATCATTAATCCCAAAAGAAGGGCATGGTGTTTGGCATCTGGTGGCGGATAGCCCTTTCAATCGTGCCAACCCTCTTATTCGGTAATTAAACTCATGAAGAAAGAAGCGAAAATTGTACTACCAGGTGGGGCCGGTCTGGTGGGGCAGAATCTGGTAGCACGCCTGCAGCAACGAGGTTATACGAATATTGTGGTTCTGGATAAGCATGAGGCGAATCTGGCTATTCTTCGCAAGACCCAGCCGTCGATCATCGCCGAGTATGCTGACTTGGCCAAAGCAGGCGTATGGGAGCGGCATTTCAAAGATGCGGATTCCGTAGTGATGCTGCAGGCGCAAATCGGTGGAATTAACTATTCCGAGTTTGAGAATAATAACGTCGTATCGACGAAAAATATTCTTGACCTGGTGAAAAAGTATGATGTGCCTTATCTTGTGCACATCAGTTCTTCTGTCGTGGAATCCGTTGCGGACGACTTCTACACGCGATCGAAGAAAGAGCAGGAACAGCTGGTTCTGGATAGTGGAATTCCATGCCCTATTCTCCGCCCGACGCTCATGTTCGGCTGGTTCGACCGTAAACATTTGGGGTGGCTCTCGCGCTTCATGCAGCGCGTTCCGGTATTTCCGATACCAGGAAATGGAAAGTTCATGCGGCAACCGCTTTATGCCGGAGATTTCGCCGATATTATAATAAGTTGCATTGAGTCGCGTATTTCTCCCGAGATTTTCAATATAACTGGCCGTGAAAAGATAGACTATATCGATATCATTCGGGCGATCAAGTCTTCTACGGGTGCAAAGGCAACATTGCTCAAGATTCCATATGGCTTGTTCTACTTGCTTCTGAAAATATACGCCTTGTTTGACCGTGATCCGCCGTTTACTGCCGCACAACTCAAGGCATTGGTAGCGCATGATGAGTTCGAAGTCATAGACTGGCCGGCAATTTTCAATGTGACGCCGACGCCGTTTTCTAAGGCAATCGACGAGACGTTCCATCATCCGGTTTACAGCAAAGTAGTTCTGGAGTTTTGAATATCATGGGCCAACGAATTGCAGTCTTGGGCGCGGGGCCGATGGGGCTTGCCGTTGCGTATCAGCTTGCTCTGGACGGGCATCAACCAGTGGTGTTTGAAGCGGATGATCGCGTCGGAGGCATGACCGCCACGTTTGACTTCAACGGACTGGATATCGAACGCTATTACCATTTTCACTGCACTTCGGACACGGCGTTTTTGAATGTGCTGGAAGAGTTGGGGCTGGGCGACAAGATGCGCTGGGTCGAAACCAAGATGGGCTATTGGTATCAGGACCGCTTGCAGCCTTGGGGAAACCCCGTCGCGTTGTTGAAGTTCAAGGGGCTGAGCCTGGTGGCTAAAGTCCGTTATGGCCTGCATGCCTTTCTGTCAGTCAAGCGCAATGACTGGAAGCCGCTGGATAATGTAGAAGCTACCAGCTGGATCAAACGCTGGGTCGGTGCTGAGGCTTATGAGGTGCTGTGGCGCCGCTTGTTCGAGTATAAATTTTACGAATACACCAGCAATTTGTCGGCCGCATGGATTTGGAGCCGGATCCGTAGAATTGGCCGTTCCCGGTATAGTCTATTTCGGGAAAAACTGGGTTATCTGGAAGGCGGCTCCAGTACGTTTCTGAATGCAATGGCTGCAGCTATCCAATCGTCTGGTGGAGATATCCGACTCAAACAACCCGTTAGCAAGGTTCTCATCGAGGCGGGTAAAGTCGTCGGCTTGGAAGTGAATGGGGCGGTGGAGAAATTCGACAAAGTAATAAGTACCGTACCGCTGCCTTTTGTTCCCAGATTGATGCCGGATCTACCGGAGGACATATTGCGGAAGTTTTCTGCCTTGAAGAACGTCGCAGTTGTCTGCGTAATTGCAAAATTGCGCAGGCGAGTGACTGAGAATTTTTGGCTGAATATAAATGATGTGGATATGGATATTCCAGGACTGGTCGAATATTCGAATCTTAGGCCGCTGAAAAGTAGCGTGGTGTATGTGCCGTTCTACATCCCCGGCGAGCATCCGACTTATGCCGATCCGGACAGCGTCTTTATCGGCAAGGTCAGGAATTACCTGAAGAAAATAAATCCCACTTTGTCCGACGGAGATTTTATCGATATTCGAGCAAGCCGGTACCGATATGCGCAGCCAATTTGTGAGCCTGGTTACTTGAGTGGATTGCCACCGGTCTCCTTGCCTGTCGAGGGCCTGTGGGTGGCTGATACCTCATACTATTATCCAGAAGACCGTGGAATTTCCGAGAGCATTGGTTTTGGAAGAAAAATGGCCCGGGATGCTGTGAAGTGATAAATCAGTTCTATTCTCGGCAATTCATGTCATTTCTCTTGGCCGGCGGAATTGCTGCGATGGTCAATATCGGGTCAAGGATTTTATACAGCCAATGGGTGAGTTTTTCTAACGCAATTATATTGGCCTATATAACTGGGATTATTACCGCTTTTGTATTGACGAAATTGTTTGTTTTTAAGGGCAGTACGCAGGCGCTCCATAGGTCTGTATTTTTCTTTATTCTTGTTAATATCGTGGCGGCCGTGCAAACCTGGCTTGTAAGCATGGCTCTTGCGTACTATGTTCTGCCCCGGGCCGGGGTCAATGATATATATATTGAAGACGTGTCGCACATGATTGGCGTTGTATTTCCGGTGTTCACGAGTTATGTCGGTCACCGACGCTGGTCTTTCCGGAAATAATGACGGTTTTAACCCTCATTTCACCAGTGTGGCTAGAAAGTACGGTATTCCGCCTGTGGCGTGAAGAAGATAAATCTAATCGGGGCGAGATCCGATGAATGGTAGAGAAGTCCATGCCCGGCCGGCGATCAATCGGTCTTCTTTTTCTTTCCTGTTGTTGCTTGCCGTACTTTTACTAATTCCCAGGCTGGATGGTTGGGACTACTCACCAGGAAAGTATCTGTGGGCTGAAGACGGTTCCGTTTTCATCAATGACGCGCAACGACTAGGAGTGGCTTCTATCTGGCAGGCCTATCAGGGTTATCTGCATGCCTATCCTAGAATAGTCGCTTATCTGGCCGGTTTCGTCGACCTGAGCTTCAGGCCGCTAGTATTACTGGCGGGCTGGTGTATTGCCTACGTGTTCATGGCCTATACGTTGATTCAACGTTCCTGGACTCTTGGCGTCAGTGCCATCGGCACCGCGATACTGTTGATGGCTGTCGCTATCCAGCCGAACGTGGGCGAGGTATTTTTTACGTTGACGAATACCCAATGGCTGCTTGCCGCCGGGTTCGCTATCATCCTCCTGACTGGCGACGCCAATTCATTAGGGTTCAAGCCCTATCGATTGCTCGGGCTATCGATTTTGGGGCTGACAGGCCCGTTCTCGGTTGTGATCCTCCCGGTTTTGACGCTACGGGCCTTGTATTTCAAAGATCTCAGCGCCAATGCCTGGATATATGTCACCACGCTATTCTGCGCGTGCATTCAGGCTGCTGTCTTGCTCAATTCGCCTCGCCTTGCCGTTAACGGAGGCTCGATCGATCTACTGAGCTGGGCCGTAGGCTTCGGTCGGTTGGCATTTTTCAGCGTGGATGCGCCATTGGGCTGGGCCGGGGCGATTACGCTGTGGATCGCCATGATTGTCGGTATCGCGAGTCACTGGGCTGCGGGTGGGACGGCGCGGACTACTGCGGTTCAAGGCGTGATGCTGACCGTCATGGCATTGCTCTTGCTGTTGGCCAGCATGTACTCGGCCAAATCCAATGTGGCGGCAGTGATAGTGCTTGGGTCAGGCAGTCGATATACATGGGTGCCCTATACCTTAATTCTGTTCGCGCTTTGGATTTTTACCAAGCGTTCCTTGGTGTGCCAGCTGCTCATAGGGGCTATATGGTTGGCTATAGCCCTTCCAGTCGCGCATAGGGACACCCAGTCCAGTCTGCAATTCGGTCCGTTTGCTGATTTCTCGAAATATCAGAATGTTGTTATTCCTCTGCATCCTCTCGTTCCGGAGTTTCCGGGATGGTATATCGAGGGGGTGCAAAGAACTCATCTGCCTTTGGCGGAAAACTTGGAACAGGATATATTGATTTCCCGAGAAACTTCTTCGGGAGGGGATGTCGAGAGAAACGGAAAATTGATTGCCTTGCGATCCACGGGCAATGATCCGATTCTAATCTTCGAGAATAAATTTGAATGCCCTGAAAACACAAAAAATGTAGCTGTTGAGACCGAAATTAGGCGTTCCGTGGCAGGGGCAATGCAGTTATTCTGGGCCGGCAGGAATTACTTCTCGGAGGTGGATTCTTTGAAACGTTGGTACCCAGAGGGTTTGGTCAAGGCTCAATTTGCATTTCCCTACATGAAGGAAGGCTTGGTATTGAGGTTAGATCCAATGGAAGTCGAGGGGACTGCCGTCATCGAGAGCATGACCCTAATTTGTCTGCCCGCGAGTTAACCCTTGTAGCCGGCAGAGTGATACGTTCGATACAATTACACGTGATGGCAAAAGACTCCCCATAAATGCGAGGCGAATCGTCTATTGGCATCTGGAGCATATGGAGTGCATATTCCACTTCGGAGACAAGGATGGACGATGTTAATTTGGCCGAGCTATACCGGAATAGATTTGCGAAAGAAATATTGCCGAGGAAGAATGCGATCTGGAGGGTTATTTGTAGATCCTTCCTTCAGAAGTATGTAAAAAAGACCGACTGCGTTGTGGATGTGGCTTGTGGGTACGGAGAGTTCATCAATAATATTGACGCTCGCAAGAAAGTTGCCATCGACCTGAATCCGGACACACAGGATTTTCTGGGCAACGATATTATTTTCTACCAATGCCCGGCCACCGCATTGAGTGATGTTATTCAGGCCGATGCGGATGTCATATTCACTTCGAACTTCCTCGAGCACTTGCCAAACAAGCAGGTGCTAGATCAGTTTATCGAGCAAGTGCACGCCTCATTGAGGCCAGGCGGCATATACATAATTATCGGGCCCAACCTACGGTATTTGCCCGGTGCATACTGGGATTACTATGACCATCACCTCGGTCTTACCCACTTGTCGCTGATGGAAGCCTTGCAACTGAAGGGCCTTGAGGTCGAAATATGTGTGGGAAAATTCCTGCCGTACACAATCCAGAGCGCCTTGCCTACTCATCCATTCTTGGTTTGGCTATATCTAAAGTTGCCGTTCGCTTGGAAAGTGCTTGGCAAACAGTTTTTTATAGTTGCAAGAAAACGAATTTGAAACGCAGGGTGGGGTTCATGGCTGATTCACCACATTGGCTATCACTTTGGAAAACTTATCCCAGCCGTACGCTTGGCGAACTTCACCGTAAGCTATTTCAGCTATGTCGGCATAGCGGCCGGACCTCGATAATTCGATGACCTTCTCGATCTTTTTGGTCCACTGCTCGGGTGTTGACAGGTAGCCTGTCACTCCATCCTTGATGGCACGCGAATATGTATAGGTAGGTGTGGCGACAGTGATGGTGCCGACAATGGCCGCTTCGAAGTATTTGAGTTCCGACTTGCAATGGGTGAATTCGTTGTCCAGCAAAGGAACGATATTGACATCAACGCTTCCGATCAGACGCTGAAGATTGACGTAGTCTTGCATCGGATAATAGTCGATCCGATCGCGGAAAGGCTCAAGGTACGCACCCGGCTCAATATAGCCCACGAGTACCAAACGAACATCCTCATGATGTTTCAATACCTCTGCAATTGCGGGCGCCGCAAGATTGAAATCCCGCCGATGACTGGGCGAACCGCTGAAATAGCCGATAGATGTAGGTCGTAGCGACGCAAATTGGGATTCCTGCTTTATACGATATATATCTTCCGAATAGTCCTGTTGAATCCTGTTGAGAAAGTTCGGAATGATCGCGGTAGGCTTGCCAGGGAATTTTTCCCTTAGTTGTCCCGCTAGATATTCGTTTGTCAGGATAGCGCCGTCGCAGAGCCGCAGCATCTCCGCTTGGCGTGATATGTAAGCGTACCAATAGTCCAACTGCTCGTTTTCGCCGTAGCCGCCAATGGTGTCCACCAGAATAGGCAATTTCTGTGTGTTGAAAACCAAGTCATCCACATCGAAAAGCACTCGCACCTGGTGCAGATTGGCCAACCTGACCAGTTGCACGAGTTTTGGCGAATAGCGAGTCCGGCAGATTACCAGTGCTGTGCAGTCCGGAATTAAGCACATGACCTGATCGAGCTCATCCTTATAGAACCAGGCGGCCGATACATTGGATTCTTCCGAACTGTTGAGACTATCCACCATGTTGAAGACGCGGTAGCGAAACGTACTGTTATCGCGGCCTTCATAGAGGTAGAGAATCCGGATATTCCTCTGATATAGCATGCGTACCCGCTCTGCGCATGGGAGGTCCCAGGGATCACGGTATTCATACGGCTTGATCTGGAGCAGGCTAAACATGGAGAGCGGGGATGCGGTCGGAAAGGAATGTGATGGAATCAGCCAGCGAGATATTCCAGTCCTTCTGAATGCCCGCTGTTTTCAGGTTTTCGAGTTTTTGTGATTCACTGATTGCTAATGCTTCCCGAAGGCCGTCTAGCAACGCATCCACGGTAGGGGCAGCGCAGATAATATTCTTTGAATACTGCGAAAGATCAGTTTTGATACCAGACGAATTGGTAACGGCGACTGCACCCGAACAAGCGAGATCTAGAGGGGGATAACTTGGATGCGGCGTGTCCATCAGCGTCAGGCCGATGTCGATGGTCTGCAACAGCGCTGCATATTCGGCCCATCCCAATTGCTGATGGAAATATATGTCGGGTTCACCGGGAAGGGTACCGTTGGGCAGATCCTTCCCAGCAAAATGAAATTCCCACTCTTTTGGGTCCAATATCCCACGTAATATGGCCTGTGTAATGACCTCGAGCCCGCGGAGGTAGAGATTCCGCAGATTGTTGGGACGGCCGTAAAAGAAGAAGCGGCGTTTTGTCTTCGAAAGCGGTTTGATCGCGGGCCGCATGCTGGGGAAGGCCGGTTCGAAGTACGTCGACCTATCCGCCAAGCCTTGAATGGGATTTGGCCCTTGCGTAAGGTGGCGCTGGAGCAATTGCGTGTTCAATGCGAAGACGATGTTTGTATCGCTCAGAACCTCTTCGCACCGCATGCGTTCGTCGCCGTAGCCATAGAACATCCGCTCGTCTTCCTGCAGCAGGTAAATGATCTGGGCGGCTGGGATCGCTTTCCGCACACCGGATGTGGTCCACCACGATGTCGTGATGAAGACGTCCTCGTCTTTCCGTGTTGGTACGTAGTAGCCTGTAGTGGGTGCAGATTCGAGCATCGTCAATGTGCCTGTGAATTGCACTTGGTTCAGTTCCAGGAGCCGGGCAACCACATCCGGACTGCCCTCGCCATTCCGTGTAATGAGCCGGAGCTGGGCGTTCTTCTTTTGGGCCAAGCATGCGGCAAGAATCAATGCTGTCGCAACCCCGCCAAAAAGTGAGGCAGGTCCGATGCTGTCGGTGACGACATTGATGCGCAGGCCACGTGACGCGTCATCCATGATGCGCATAGGACCCAGGTGGGCGAGCCTGGCCTGCAGCACCTGTTCGAATGGGACGGTGGTCGTTCGTGGAGCTTCGCCTGGTTTCCTGATCTTCCGTGCTTCCCGGCGTCCGGCAACCTCGAAATGGACAAGAGGATTCAGATTGGCTGCCGCGACGTCAGGATGATCCAGCAGATACTGCATGGGGTCGAAATCGGGGCCCGGCTCCAGTCCCTCTCGCCAATGTTGGGCGTAATGCGCGGCTGCCTTGTGCGCGCTCGCGCCCGAGAGATACTTTTTCGCATAGGCTTGGTGATCAAACAGCGGGGAGGCGATGAGGACCTTGATGTCGCGTTTCAACAGCCGTCCAGCGCGAAGGTGATTGACCGCGCGTCGGGCTAATTTCAGCATGACAGCCGACATCCCCGGCGCCGGCTGCGCGGCGGTGGCGATCGCCACCGCCTTTCTTGAAGATTCCAACTGCTTCTGGAGATCGGAGCAACGTTCGTGCGCTGCCTCAAGTTCGCGTTGGTACCATGCCTGTTTACCAGGGGTGGGTGGTGCGCCCTGGTCGAAGGTAGATGCTATTCCTGTGCCTGTAGCCGCGGTATCGTCATGGGAAAGCGAGGCGGGTGACTTCGCGGGAGAAGAATTCGTGGGCATTATCTCTAGACTGAAAACCGGGATCTAAGGTGGACTGAAACGAGCTCGTTAGGGGCAGCGCAGCGGGTGAACGCCTAGAGAATAATCTACTTGAACAGGTGGCGGGCCATCCCGGCGACCCAACGTAGCGGAGCGGTCAATCGCCAGCTTTTCGACCGTAACAATGCTGCATTGATGAGTGCTGCCCCTGCTGCCTTATCCTCTTCGGAGTGGAGCTTGCGTTCAAGGTTCCGGATCGTCTGATTGTTTCGATGAATCTCTGCGTCCCGCTCGATGATTTCATCCCTGGCGGCCTGAAGCAATTGTTCTGTTTGGATTATGGACTCGGCGGGCGGTACCGTGCGCGTGGACCAGGGATTGCCTGTTTGGGAAGGTACATCCTGTAGGCTGAACCGCGTGCCATGCAACGGGATATGCCCGGGAATGACCGCTTCTTCACGACCCGCTACGATACGGCGGCCAAGGGCATTGCTGGAGGCTGGGCGCTTGCGGATGACGCAAATCGAGTTAACGAATTCGACGGACCTAACTTGCGCAAGACTCTCTGCCGATAGCGTGCAGCCATAGTGGGACAGGATGCCGTTCAGCGGGCCAAGACGATCTAGAGTGTCTATGCCCCAGTGCTCGAAATTGACGACGTCGGCCAGAAGCTTGAAAAATGACAGGGAGGAGTATGGGTGGAACAGTCCGCCATCGAATTCCGACCAATAACTACAATGCAGATCTTCAACAATGAATGTGCCACTTTCGGCTAGTGTGGGGAAATAGAGACAGAAGGACTTTACTATGTCCCCCGACCGGTGCGACCCGTCGTCGATAATAATATCGAACTGCTCGCATTCCCCAGTGATAGCGTTGTAGGTATCAGGCGTGTTCGCATCTCCTACAATGACGCGTATGCGGGGATCGGCGTAGGTCAGCTTGGCACAGTCTGGGTTGATATCACAGCCAATGAGCCTGACCACATTGGAAAAATAGCTGAGCCATATCTCCAGCGATCCACCATTCTGGATGCCGATTTCAAGAAGGTGAACGGGCTGGTCGCGATGTGGCTCCAGCGTTCGCTCATACTCATCGAGATAAATTTCCCATTTGTCAGATACCTTTCCGGCATGATGGCCGTACAGTTCCCGCAACGAATCCTGAACCATGGTCTCGATAGCCTTGCGTAGGTGATGATGCCTTGGTGAAAGCTTCGGCGCGATAAACCGCCGGCTATTTACAATACGGAAAACCTGTTATCTCGGTGACAAGGGCGCTTGTTTGTAGGCTGGAGGTTCAGTGCCCGAAATACGCATGCGTGACGTCGTCTGGCGTACCGTCCATTTTGATCTTTCCGTGCTCAAGCCAAATCGCGCGATTGCAGGTATCTTTCACCAATTCTCGCGAATGGCTAGCGATGACCAGAATATGGGTCGACTCGACCAGCTCATTCATTCGTGCTTCCGCCCTTACCCGGAATCCTTCGTCGCCAACCGAAAGCCATTCATCCATCAACAGGATCTCGGGCCGGATGATGGTAGAAACCGAGAATGCCAGACGCAAGTGCATCCCTGACGAATAGGTCCGGACAGGCATGTCAATGAAATCGCCCAGCTCCGAGAAATCGATGATTTCATCGAGCTTGGCTTTTATCTCTGCGCGAGTCAGGCCCAGGAGGGCGCCGCGCAGGTATATGTTCTCGCGGCCGCTGGCCTCGGGATCAATGCCGAAACTCACATCGATCAGAGAGCCAATCTCGCCCTTGATTTCGGCTCGGCCGCTAGAGGGTTCGTACACCCCGCTCAACAAGCGCAACAGCGTACTCTTGCCTGCGCCATTGTGGCCAAGCAAGCCGACGCGATCGCCGTCCTTGATTGTCAAGGTCAAGTCTTCCAATGCGCGGATGATCACTCGGCCACTGGCGTTGGCGCTGATCTGACCACCAGTCGCAACCTGGAATAGTCGCTTTTTTAGCGAACGAGCACTAGCGTTGTAGATGGGAAAATCGACACAGACGTTGTCGAAAACGATGGAGGCCATAATCTGTCTTTATTGAAGAGTCGTTGTGTCTTACAGCCAGTAGGCGATACGGCGGCGATAGCGGCCGAAGAGCACCAAGGTCAAAGTCCAGCCTACGATGGCGATGCCTATCGACACTAGCCAGTTCTCTAGCGAAGGCTCCTGGCCGAGTAGGGGAGCACGAACGATCTGAAGGAAGTGATAAAAGGGATTCAGATCCAGCATATACGTGCCGGCGCGGGACGGCAGGAGGCTCGGCAGCCACATGATCGGCGTGACGTAGAAGACGACTTGCAGAAAGCTGGAGATGATTTGGGGAATGTCACGATAGCGCGTACAGATGACACCCAGAAAAATGGCGATCCAGGTCAGATTCAGCATCAATAGCAACAAGCCGGGGATAGCGACGAGAACATCCCACGTGGGCGCCCTCTGAACCGCGATGAGGACCAGCGGGAAGATCACCACGTTATGCGCCAAGATGATCAGGTTGCGCCACAGGACGCGGAAAATATGCACGCTCAGGGGGATGGGCAGCTGCTTGATCACGGCTTCGCCCGCGATGAAGCCGCTGCACCCTTCGGTGATGACTGTCGAGATGAACCCCCAGAGGATCAACCCGACTGACAGGAACGGCAAGAACTCGTCCATCGGCGATTTGAAGATTTGGCCGAATACGATGCCGATGGTGCCGATCATCACACCCATGCTTATGGTGAGCCAGAAGGCTCCTATGGAGGAACGGCGGTAGCGCTGTCGTACATCCTGCCAGCCCAGTGTGCCGATCAGGGAAAAACGTTTTAGCGCTGACAGGATGTCTTGCACGGCGCCAGCAGCAGTTTGGTTGGACATAAACGAATGGGTCTATCAATAAATGGTCAATTGGTGGCATGCTAGCACCGCAGTACGTCGGTGCGGGTACGCCAGCATCAAAGAGGTCTCACGTGCCTATTGAACCAGCTCTGAGGGCTTTTTCAGCACGGGAACGGTATGGTCAAGGGTCGCGATTTCGTTCAAGCTCTGCCCTGCTAGCGTTAGGCTGGTGATGGTATATCCGCCAAGTTGCGGCAATATGCCAAATAGCCGTTCGAGCGCATGTGCCAGCGTACCGTCCTGCTTGCCGTTCTCGGGCGCGAAGGTCAGCAGGGAATCCGGAATGTCATGTAGCGCCGCGATAGCCTTCGGTGCGAACCAGAACATGGTGCCGGCAAAAAAGCCGAGCGGCACGTCCTCTTCTTTCAAGGTAATGGGCGTAAGGCTTTGCATCAGCGCGCATACAGTGGCCCGGTTGGCGCCCCAATAGTGCGGGTGCGTCAGAAAGTAATCGTGTGGTCCCACCATGCCGGCCTTGCCGTTGCGCAGCAGCTCGACGCTACGGCGTACTGTCTGAGAGCTGCCGCAAAGCTGGCGGAACAGGCTCTGCTGCCATTGCTGCCCGCTGTCGCTATATGTGCTTTTCTTGGAATGTAGTTTGAGCACCGCGTCATAGCGCTCCAGCATTCCGCTACGATGAACAGCAAGAAACGGCCCGACATCCCGGCCACGGTTCTCCGACAGGGCGACCGCCACGCTGCTTGCCAAGGGCGCAAAGAGATCGATCAGCTGTGACACGGCCCCTTCGTGGGGCGTAGTGATGATGAGATCGAAAGGTTCGACGATGTTCTTGATGTAATCGTAAATCTCGCCGGCCAGTTCTGGATAGAAGATATGAACGATCACCGCCACTCGGACCCCGGGTCTGCCCAGCGGGGCGGTGTGGATGACGCGTTGCCATGGCAACGGGCTGGTCTTCGTCGTCAAGGCGGTCAGCGGGCCTGATTTAGATTGGTAGTGGGCCTGCGAGCGCGTGACGAAGCGGTTGATCGCCTCGTATTCGGTTGGCGGGCATAGCCTTTGCAGCCAGGCCAAGCTGAGCTTGTGGGGATTATTCCGAACGAGCTCGGTCTTGACCAGTCCCGTTTCCCGCGCAAGCGCCTGCGCCTGAAAGTGCGTGGGATTGAATTGGGTTAGCGAGCGCCAGAACAGGGGATGGAGCAGTTTTGCCAGGCTTTTGATGGTGAGGCTCTTGCATCCCCAGAGTGCCATGGCGCGCCAGTTATCCCAGCGGGTCGGCTGGAAAAGGACGTCCACGGACGCACCGCCGGCCCTGATGGCCGCGGACAGCCCGAGTTCACCGGAAAGAATGGTTTCTATCTTGGTATTGCGCGGAGAGATGGTCGAGAGCCATGATAGGAACCAACGGCTCGACACAGCGTCGCCCCGCAATGCGATCAGATAGGATTGCAGGTGCCACTGCCATTGGCGCGACTGCGTCACTCCAACGATGTCGACATCGTCGAGTCGTTGCAGCATCGTCGCCATCGTGTTCCGGTATTGGCGGTTGTCGGTCACCAGATAACTCGAATTGAGCAGCAACATGCGGTCGCAGCCGCCTTGCTGTAGCACCGCGCTTATGCCTACCCGGTAGCTGTAGAAGTCGTAGCCGACGTTGGGCCGGCAAATTGTCTGAATCTTCTTGCTTGTGGGAAATTCGTTCGATGTCAGTCGACTTGTCGTGACCAGAACAATGCTATCGCACAGCGCTTCCAAGTCCTCCAGGATGCCGTGCAATGTGGGATCCAATACGTCATCTGGATCAAAATGGGCGACAACGGCGACGGTCTTCAGCATATCAATGCAAAAGTGCGTGGGTCGCGCGATACAGCTTGCGTGCAATCTTGTGCAACAGCGGATACTTTTGCAGCGTATGGGCCAGACGCTGCACACGAGGTTTCATCGGCACATGTTTGCTGAGATCCGTCTTGATCCCAATGCCTTCGTGAGAGGCAATCTGCTGGACGCGGTGGAATGCTGCTTCACGGGCCTGTTCCACCGGCACCATATCTTCAGGAGACACGTATGAAGTGCGCGCGACTTCATCAAGATAGTTCAGCCCCCATTGCACGTCGGGCTCAAGATGGCAGCCTTCACCCCATTCGTTCCAGGCATTGACGAAAATGAAGGGATCGGATGCCCCGAGACGAGTTTCACGGGTGTAGGCGCGCAGGAATTTCAGCCACGAACCGAAGAATGCCGGTGTGGCATTCACGATGATCGTACCCGTGTCTTGGCGTCGGGCGGTGTTGTCCCAGCTGGGAATGATGCCTCGGTAGAGCGTGAACGGTGGCGTAGGACGTAGCATGCTTTGCGCAATGACCCGCGTGTAGTCGATCAGGCCACCATGGAAATTCGGGTTGGTCAGAGGGGGCGATGGGTCTGGGCAGTTTTGCGGGCCGTTGAACTTGTGCGGCGGAAACTCGACCATGGCATCGGCACCGACTTCGCGTGGATCGCTGATGTCGTAGAAGTCGACGACGGATACATGAAGGCCAGGCAGGCCGAGGCGTTCCGCTTCCGCACGCCATTTCTTTATCGAACCAGCCGGATCCGGCAATTCCTTTATGCGGTAGACGACGAGCAGCGGCTTGTCGTCCACGCGGATGTAGCGAGGATCCGCCAGGAAGGGGTAGATGTCCTGGATAAAGCGTTCTTCGTCGCCTTCGGCATACTTCTGTTCGAGCAGTACGCTCTTGGTATCGCCATCCCAAGTTCGGGTCCAGTTTTCATTGGCCCAGCACAAGCAGAACGACATGTCGATGTCGGACGCCAGAAAATTGTCCAGAGGCCGCTCCAGGATGCGGCGGCCGCTGAACCAGTAATAGTAGAAGCAGAATCCGTGTACGCCGTATTCGCGCGCCAAGGCGGCCTGCTCGCGCATGGTTTCCACGCGGTCCAAGTCGTAGAAGCCCAGCTCCCGCGGGATATGAGGCTGATAATGTCCGTCGAAATTAGGCCTTCCGCGAGCCACATTGGTCCACTCGGTGAACCCTGGCCCCCACCATTCCGAGTTTTCCGCCACGCGATGGTATTGAGGCAGGTAAAACGCGATCAGTTTCGAGGTGTCCCGCGTATAGCCGGCGTCATCGGCCGCCCCTTCCCCGCCATAGCCGGAAAGGGCTTTAAACGAGGGAGAATCGGTCAAATCAGTAGTGTTTTTCATGTCGAACATTAGATAGCCGCAGGGCGTGGGTGTGCCCACGACAGTGGCAGCCGCAGCGTGCCGGAGCGAATCAGACCGTCTTAGGCGAAGTACTCGGCTTGCAGGAACGGTAGGCCCTGTGCATCCTTGGCCGAGACGACCGGCTCGCCGCTCATACGCCAATCAATGGCAAGCGTCGGATCGTTCCAGGCGATGCAGCGCTCGTGCGCCGGGGCGTAGTAGTCGGTTGTCTTGTACAGGAACTCCGCGGTGTCGGACAACACCACGAATCCGTGGCCGAAACCTTCAGGTACCCACAGTTGATGCTTGTTCTCGGCGCTCAACAACGCACCGACCCACTGCCCGAAAGTCGGGGAGGATTTGCGTAGGTCGACGGCGACATCGAAGACTTCGCCCTGGGCGACGCGCACAAGCTTGCCTTGCGTCTGCTGGGTCTGATAGTGCAGGCCCCGCAGTACGCCCTTCACCGAGCGAGAATGGTTGTCCTGCACGAATTGCGCTTTTCGGCCAATGGCTTCTTCGAATACGCGATGATTGAAACTCTCGAAGAAAAACCCACGGTCGTCACCGAATACCTTCGGCTCAAACAGGATGACTTCTGGAATTGCGAGCGGCGTGGCGTTCATCAATACACCTTCTCAACGAGTAGACGTTGCAGATACTTGCCGTAGCCGTTCTTGGACAGCGGAGCGGCCAGCGCTTCCAGCTGTTCAGGCGTGATCCACCGATTGCGGAAGGCAATTTCCTCGGGACACGACACCTTCAATCCCTGTCGGTTCTCCAGAGTGGAAATGAACTGGCTGGCCTCGAGCAGCGACTCGTGGGTGCCGGTGTCCAGCCAGGCATAACCCCGGCCCATGATTTCAACTCCCAACTTGCCCTGCTCCAGATAGACGCGGTTCAGATCGGTAATCTCCAGTTCGCCGCGCGGCGAAGGCTTGATCTGCTTGGCGATCTCGACGACGTTTTTGTCGTAAAAGTACAGCCCGGTTACCGCGTAGTTGGACTTCGGCTTGCTTGGCTTTTCTTCCAACGAAAGGACCTTGCCCGTTTCGTCGAATTCCGCCACGCCATAACGTTCGGGGTCATGGACGTGATAAGCAAACACGCTGGCGCCCTCGACGCGCGCATTGGCGTTGGCTAGAAGCTGGTGGAAGTCATGGCCGTAGAAAATGTTGTCGCCCAACACGAGCGCAGACAGATCATTGCCGAGGAACGATTCGCCGATGAGGAACGCCTGCGCCAAGCCATCTGGCGAGGGCTGCACTGCGTATTGGAGGTTCAAACCCCATTGCGAACCGTCACCCAGCAGTTGCTGGAATCGCGGCGTATCTTGCGGGGTCGAGATGATCAGGATGTCTTGAATGTCCGAGAGCATCAGCGTGCTTAACGGGTAGTAGATCATCGGCTTGTCAAAGACCGGCAGCAGCAGCTTGCTGATCGCGAGCGTGGCGGGGTGCAGTCGAGTGCCGGAGCCGCCGGCCAGGATAATGCCTTTGCGTTTCATGCGGAAAGTTCCAATGATGTAAGTTGATCGACCGTGCGGTCAACATGCACTGTCCAGTCCGGCAGTTGCAGCTTCAGCGGCGCGGTCAGGGCGATCGTATTCAAACGAGAGTTTTTTGGCCGGGCTGCGGGCACCGGATACTGCTCGGTCGTAATGGCAGCGATATTGTCGGTCTGGACTTTGAGAGCCAAGCCATTGTGGCGGGCGCGTGCGACGACATGTGTCGCCAACCCGTGCCACGTGGTGTGGCCAGCGGCAGTCAGGTGGTAGATGCCAGCGGCGAGTTTGCCTTGTTGGTAGCCGGCAATAGCCAGGGCGGTGACGTCCGCAATCAATTCGGCCGATGTCGGCGCACCATGCTGGTCAGCCACGATATTCAAGGCATCACGCTCTTTGGCGAGGCGCAGGATCGTTTTGATGAAATTTCCACCATGGGCGGAGAACACCCAGCTCGTACGCAGGATCAGTGCCTTGCAGCCGCTTGCGGTAATGGCAGTTTCGCCCGCCAATTTGGTCGAACCGTACACGCTTTGGGGATTTGTCTGATCATCGATGTCATAAGGAGCATCCTTGCGGCCATCGAACACGTAGTCCGTGGAGTAGTGCACGAACAGGGCGTCATTTTCCTTTGCGTACCGTGCGATTTCCGCGACGGCATCGGCATTCACTGTCCGGGCAACGTCTTGATTGGTTTCGGCCTTGTCCACTGCCGTATAGGCGGCGGCATTCACGATGATGTCCGGCGCTTGGTGAGCAAGCAATTGGCGTAACGCTTCCACGTTTTCCAGATCGGCGCCTTGGCGGCCGAAGGCATGCACGTCACCCAGCGGCAGCAGGGTGCGCTTTAATTCGTGTCCGACTTGCCCATCTTTGCCGAGTAGCAGGATTTTCATAATAGTCTTCAAATTCGATTAGTCAGCGCGGCGGCCAATAATCCGAGATTGCCCAGCAAGGTCTGACGATAAACCCCGGAACGTTTAATGCCCACTACCCTTGGAAGCAGACTCCGCTGGCGTGCCGAGATAAAGCGGTCGTAAATGCTGTGATTGGCGGGAGTCAGTTTGGGTAGCAAGGGCGACAGCGCTTGAATATGCTGGTTGGTCCAGATTTTCAAGTGTCCTTCGAATAGCATTTTGATCCGTAACAGACGCGCACTTAAGCCGGCGTTGGCACCAATCAGGTTCTCTCCATGCTGGCGATAGCGCAGCGAGGGCTCACTGTCGTAATGGACACGGCCGCCACAGGCGCTGACCACGATGTAAATCCACCAATCGTGGGCGACGACATCTATGTCTGCGCCCGCCTCCAACAGCAGGTCGCGTGCGGCGTTATTCATCACCATGGTATTTCCGCCAGCAACGTTTTGCATGAGGGCATTGGCAAATGCCGGTGGGCGAGTAAACAATGGCGAGAAGCCGATGGGTTGGCCCGCCCCGTCGATCAGTTCGGTTCGGGTACAGTACAGCGCGGGCTGCCCTTCTGGCACTTCGCGTAGCCACTTTACGGCACGTTCCAGCTTGTCAGGGTGCCAAATGTCGTCCTGATCAGACAAGGCGTAATAGTCCGCGTGCAATGTGGGCTCGCAGATCAACGACATGAAATTCTTTACGAATCCCTTGCGCGGGCCGGCTTGCAGCGTGACTTGCCCGGGCTTGTGGCGCTCGGCAAAAGCCCTCAACAGGTCCAGGGTCGCATCAGTCGAGCCGTCATCCGATACCCAGAGTTTCCAACAGGGGTAAGTCTGCGCCGCAAACGAGTCCAGTTGCGCAGTCAGGTACTTTTCGCCCTGATATGTGCAAAGGAGAATGGCAACGTGCTGGCTCACTGGACTACCTGCATGGATACTCGGCTATTTGGCAAAATAAAAAACTCGGCGTGGTCGCGGTCGGTGGCAGGCGGAACCCGGCGCCCAGGATGATCCAGGGCAGTAGCCGACAATACGAGATCGCGGCAGGGACCTCGTCGTGGATGGCTCAGGCGCTGTATTGAGTGGTAACCCAATCGCGATACGCGCCACTGGTGATGTTGGTCACCCATTCCTGGTTTTGCAGGTACCACTGCACCGTCTTGCGGATGCCGGTATCGAATGTTTCGGCGGGCTTCCAACCCAGCTCGCGCTCGAGGCGGGAAGCGTCAATAGCGTACCGTTGATCGTGACCGGGCCGGTCTTTGACGAACGTTATTTGATTCTTGTAGGGCTGACCATCAGCCCGGGGGCTGAGTTCATCCAGCAGCGCGCAAAGCGTGTGGACGACTTCCAGGTTGGCTTTCTCGTTCCAGCCGCCCACGTTGTAGGTTTCCCCCAGCTGGCCGTCAGCCAGCACGCGACGGATAGCCGAGCAGTGGTCTTTCACGTACAGCCAGTCGCGGATCTGTTGTCCGTCGCCGTAGATCGGCAACGGCTTGCCTGCCAACGCGTTGTGGATAACCAGAGGAATCAGTTTTTCGGGGAAATGATAGGGGCCATAATTGTTGGAGCAATTGGTGGTCAGTACCGGCAGCCCGTAGGTATGGTGGTATGCCCGCACCAGATGGTCGCTGGCGGCCTTGCTGGCGGAATAGGGGCTGTTCGGTTCGTAGCGATTCGTTTCGCTGAAAGCCGGGTCGTCCTTTTTCAGCGAACCGTAGACCTCATCGGTAGACACGTGAAGGAAACGGAATGCCGCGCGTTCGGCATCGGGCAAGGTGTTCCAATACGCGCGTACGGCTTCCAGCAGGTGAAAGGTACCCACGATATTGGTCTGGATGAATTCGCCCGGGCCGTGGATGGAACGGTCCACGTGCGACTCAGCGGCGAAGTTGAGAACGGCGCGTGGCTTGTGTTCGGCCAGCAGGCGGCTAACGAGTTCGGCATCGCCGATGTCGCCTTGCACGAGCTTGTGTGCTTGATTGCTCTTGAGCGAAGCGAGATTGTCGGGATTGCCCGCGTACGTGAGCTTATCCAAGGTCACGACGGGTTCGCTGCTTTCCTGGAACCAGTCGAGAACGAAGTTGGAGCCAATAAACCCTGCTCCGCCGGTAACAATAATACTCATTCTTATATAGTCCTTGAGCGTTCAGCGTGCGCGCAAGGCCGCCGATTAACCCGCAATTATGCCGCAACTGCCTTAGGGCTACCTAATAAATGAAACAAACTGTGGTGTGAAATAAGCACGTTACAAGACATGCTGCAATGCAGGCGGTTGCAGCTGCCTTGCAATTCATCTCATGAGTTACGTGGCCTTACGCGCGTTGGGGCTCATCCAGAACACATCGGGCGTGCCCACGGCGTTATTGATATGGCGCGCCAGCACAAACATCAAATCCGACAGCCGGTTCAGATACTGGCGCACCGGCGGATTTACGGATTCGACCCCCGCCAGCGCCACCACCGCCCGTTCCGCGCGTCGGCAGACGGTGCGCGCTACGTGCGCCTGCGCGGCGGCCCGCGTGCCGCCGGGCAGGATGAATTCACGCAACGGTGTCAGTGTCGCGTTGTAGTGCGCCAGGCGCGCGTCCAGGCGGGCGACCTGGATTTCGGTAACGGCGGTATGGCCCGGAATACATAGCTCAGCGCCCATATCGAAGAGGTCGTGCTGGATCGCCATCAGGTCAACCGAGACCTCCGGTGGCAGCGATTCTGCCAGCAACACGCCAATGACGCTGTTCAATTCATCCACATCTCCCAGGGCAGCGATGCGAGGTGCATCCTTGGGGATGCGTGATCCGTCCCCCAAGCCGGTGGTGCCGTCATCCCCCGTGCGGGTGGCAATGACAGATAAGCGGTTGGCCATAGAGCGTCCTGGATCGGGGTAAATGAGAGTGTGGTTTGCATCCTGCGGTAAGCGGGCGGGGGCGCCGGCGTGGGTTCGCAATCAACCGTCAGGATTGTTGCGTTATGCCGCAGGAACTGTTTCATAACGGCGGTATCCTAGCACTGTGGAAAGCATAAGGGCTTGGCCCAGGCTTTCGCTGTCAATGGAGGATGCCTGTATGGCTTTTGACCGCAAATATGCAATGCCCATGGCTGTCGCCACCGCGATGGCCGTCGTTACCCTGGCCACACCGCTGGCCTTCGCGCAAACGGCCGATGCCAGCGGTGAAGTGCGCCGCGTGGACCCGGCCGCGGGTAAGGTCACAATCAAGCACGACGAGATCAAGGCGCTGGACCTGCCGGCGATGACGCTGGTCTATGAAGCGGACCCGCCGTCCCTGCTGTCCAAGATCAAGGCAGGCGACAAAGTCCGCTTTACCGCCACTCGCAAGGATGGCAAGTACGTTGTGACGGCGATCACGAACTGACGCGCTGCCATGAAAAACGCCGTTTACCGCAGCATTGCGGTAAACGGCGTTGTCTTGCCAGCGGGCGGGCGCGAAGCGCGCCGCGCGTTTTACAGCACGTAGCGCGCCAGATCCTGGCTGCTGGCGACTTCCGCCAACTGCGAGTTCACGTAGGCGGCGTCGATCGTCACGTGTTTGTCCTGGCTGGATGTGGCGTCGAATGACAGTTCGTCCAACAGCTTTTCCATCACCGTGTACAGGCGGCGGGCGCCGATGTTCTCGGTGGTTTCGTTCACGTTGTAGGCGAGTTCCGCCAGGCGGCGCACGCCTTCATCGGTGAATTCCAGCTGTACGTCTTCGGTGGCCATCAGCGCGGTGTACTGCTTGGTCAGCGAGGCGTCGGTGTCGGACAGGATGCGCACGAAATCTTCGGCGGTCAGCGATTCCAGCTCGACCCGGATCGGGAAGCGGCCTTGCAGCTCGGGGATCAGGTCCGACGGACGAGCCAGGTGGAATGCGCCTGATGCGATGAACAGGATGTGGTCGGTGCGGACCATGCCGTAGCGCGTGTTGACGGTGGTGCCTTCCACCAGCGGCAGCAGGTCGCGCTGCACGCCCTGGCGCGACACGTCGGCGCCGCCGGATTCCTGGCGGGCGGCGATCTTGTCGATTTCGTCCAGGAAGACAATGCCGTTCTGTTCAACGTTGTTGATGGCCACGGTGCGCAGGTCTTCTTCGTTGACGCGCTTGGCGGCTTCTTCGTCGACGATCAGTTTGAAGGCTTCACGCACCTTCATCTTCTTGGGTTTTTTCTTGTCGCGGGCCATGCCGGCGAACATGCCGCGCAATTGCTCGGCCATTTCTTCCATGCCCGGGGGCGTCATCACGTCCATTTGCGGCGCGGCCTGGGCCACTTCGATCTCGATCTCCAGATCGTCGATCTTGCCTTCGCGCAGGCGTTTCCTGAAGGTCTGGCGCGCGCTGTTGTCTTCGCCGCGTTCCGGTTCGCCGGAAGCGCCCCGGGCGGGCGGGACCAGAGCGTCCAGGATGCGGTCTTCGGCGGCGTCTTCGGCTTGGGTGCGCACGCGGCGCATTTCCAGTTCACGTGTCTGCTTGATCGAATATTCGGTCAGGTCGCGAATGATGGTGTCGACGTCGCGGCCCACATAGCCCACTTCCGTGAACTTGGTGGCTTCGATCTTGATGAAAGGCGCATTGGCCAACTTGGCCAGGCGGCGCGCGATTTCGGTCTTGCCCACGCCGGTGGGGCCGATCATCAGAATGTTCTTCGGGTGTATTTCGTGGCGCAGGGGCTCGGCGACCTGCTGGCGGCGCCAGCGGTTGCGCAGGGCGACAGCCACGGCACGCTTGGCACGGTTCTGGCCGACGATGTACTTGTCGAGTTCGGAGACGATCTCTCCGGGCGTCATGTTGGATGCGGACATGAGGGCGAATCCTTGAAGCTAGGGCGGGCTGGGGGGCGGCCGCGGCGCGGGAGGAAACCTCCGTGCGCCGCGTGGCGGGCGTCAGTCGCCCAGCGTTTCGATGATGTGGTTCTGATTGGTGTAGATGCAGAGGTCGCCGGCGATTTCCAGCGATTGCTTGACGACGACCTCGGGCGGCAGCTCGGTGTTGCGCAGCAGGGCCAGCGCGGCCGATTGCGCGTAGGCGCCACCTGAGCCGATGGCGGCCAGGCCGTGTTCGGGTTCCAGGACGTCGCCGTTGCCGGTCAGCACCAGGGTGTGTTCGGTGTCAGCCACGATCAGCATGGCTTCCAGGCGGCGCAGGACGCGATCCGTCCGCCAGTCGCGGGTCAACTCGACCGCCGCGCGCATCAGGTTGCCCTGGTGCTTTTCCAGCTTGGCTTCAAAACGTTCCTGCAACGTGAATGCGTCGGCGGTGGCACCGGCGAAACCGGCCAGGATCTTGTCGTGGTACAGGCGGCGGATCTTGCGGGCGGTGCCCTTGACGACGATGTTGCCCAGGGTGACCTGGCCATCGCCGCCGAGCGCGACGCGGTTGCCGCGGCGCGCGCACACGATGGTGGTGGCGTGAAATTGTTCCATGCGTTCCTTCCTTTGAAGGGATTAGCTGGGGGCGGTTGAACGGAAATCAAGGCTGCCGGAGGATTCCTCGCGGGCAATAAAAAAGGCCATGCTGGAAACCAGCATAGCCTTTCAGGGCATGGCGTGAATTACGGGACGGATCAGTCGCCGTACAGCTTTTGGCGCATTTCACGGCGTTCCTGCGCTTCGAGCGACAAGGTGGCCGTGGGGCGGGCCAACAGGCGGGGTACGCCGATGGGTTCGCCGGTTTCTTCACACCAGCCGTATTCGCCGCTGTCGATGCGGGCGATGGACTGCTGCACCTTTTTCAGCAGCTTGCGCTCGCGGTCACGGGTGCGCAGCTCAAGGGCGTGTTCTTCCTCGATGGTGGCGCGGTCGGCGGGATCGGGCACGAACTGCGTTTCGCGCAGGTGCTCAGTGGTCTCGCCGGCGTTGGCCAGGATGTCCTGTTCGAGTTGTTTGAGCCGTTCCTTGAAGAAAGCCAACTGGCGTTCGTTCATATAGTCGGACTCGGGCATGGCCAGCAATTCCTTCTCGCTGGGCAGATCAATCGCCGTATCGCTCGTCGACTTGCTTGATTTTTTGGTTGCTGCCTTGGTAGCCATGAAAACACTCCACTATGAATCGATCCTGGCGCGGGCGTCCTTTCCCGGTTCGTGTCGCTTGCTGCCTACGCTATTCGTACCTCACAGTACTGCCTTCGTCGCATCGCGTCACGTCAGGAAGGGGGATTACCCCGCCAGGCACTGCTCCAAGCCCCGGGTGAAAATCTCCTGGGGCAGCTTACGACCGATGAATACCATCTTGGTGGACGGTTTTTCGGCCGCGGTCCACGGCTTGCCGGGTTCGGCGCCCATCATCATGTGTACACCCTGAAACAACATGCGGCGGTTGATGCCCTTCATGTACAGGATGCCCTTGTAGCGCATCAGGTCGGGACCATAGACCTGCACCACGCCACCCAGGAATTCCTCAAGGCGTGCGGGATCGAACGGCTTGTTGGAACGGAACACGAACGCACCGATTTCGTCGTCGTGCTGGTGATGGTGATGATGGTGGGCATGATTGCAATGCGCCCCGCAGTCGCCTTCGTGGTCATGGTCGTCATGGCCGTGATCGTGCCCGTGGTCATGTCCATGGTCATGGGCATGGCTGTGGGCGGCGTCGGGGTGTTCATCGGCCAGGAATTCCGGGTCGATGTCCAGAATGGAATTCAGGTTGAAGCCGCTGATGTCGATGATGGACGCAAGGTCGACTTCACCGAAGTTGACCGGCGTGATCGGCGCGCGCGGGTTCATGTGAACCAGGCGATGGCGCAGCGCTTCGTAGTCGGCTTCGTTGACCAGGTCGCGCTTCGAGATCAGGATGCGGTCGGCGAAACCGACCTGCTTCTGGGCTTCGGGTTGTGCATCGAGCGTGGCCATGCCGTGCTTGGCATCGACCACCGTCACCACCGCATCCAGGCGGTAGTACTCGGCGATGTCGTCATCCATGAAGAACGTCTGGCAAACCGGGCCGGGGTTGGCCATGCCGGTCGTTTCCAGGATGACGCGCTCAAATTTCAGTTCGCCGGCTTCGCGCTTGACGCGCAGCTCGGACAGGGTGCGCATCAGGTCGCCACGGACCGTGCAGCAGACGCAGCCGTTGGACAGTTCGATGATTTCTTCATCGCTGTCTTGAACGAGCAGGTCGTTGTCGATGCTTTCCGGCCCGAATTCATTTTCGATGACGGCAACGCGGCGGCCATGGAATTCGGTCAGGATGCGTTTGAGCAGGGTGGTCTTGCCCGCACCGAGAAAGCCGGTGAGGATGGTGACGGGAACCATTTTGTCCAAACTGCGCGGGGTGTTCATGGCGAAGCTGCTAGCGTGAAGTCAAGGCTGAGTCTAGGGCCGGGCCTAAGGCTGGGTTTAGAGCTTAGTCCAGGCATTAGACACATGGGACCTGCCAGGGATTTTCCCGTGCAGGACGATGTTTGCCACAGGCTGCGAAGGCCGCCAATAGCGGCCGGACGCAGGATTACAGCACAGTCGGAGGCAGGGGGCAAACCCCGGGTCAACCCAGGGGGCAAAGCCGTCCGGATCGCGGCTGTACGCCATCAAGTATCAGGCGATATCACTATTTTGGGGCGGTTTACCGGATTTCAAGGGCCGGATGTGCCCGATCTCACGAGGGGCCGGACAGCTGCGGTTCACCCCAAAGGAATCGCCCGGCGGACGGCGGCCGCCGGCGGTGCTGATGCTTAGTGGTGATGGTGGTGATGGCCGGCGTCAGCAGGTTGCTTTTGCTGGCATTGGGGACACAACGCCCGGATTTCGGTTTCGTGCGTGGCCAGGGCGTAACCCGTTTGGGCAACGCGCTCGGCCAACTGGCGACTCATGGCGGGGTCAGACACTTCTGCGACCGCGCCACAACCCGTACAGACCACCAGCAGGTCGTGGGGCGCGCCACCGGCGTCGTGGCAGGCGCTCCAGGCGTTGACGGCATCCAACCGGTGGATCAGGCCTTCGTCCATCAGGAAGTCCAGCGCGCGGTACACGGTAGGGGGCGCCGCGCCAGGATGCACTTCACGCATGGCGTCCAGCAATTCGTAGGCTTTCAGGCTGCGGCCATGACGCAGCAGCAGTTCCAGCACCTTGCGGCGGATGGGCGTGAGGCGGCGTCCGCGCTGCTCGCACAGCGTCTCGGCGACGCTGAGTTGGGCGCCTACGGTGTCGCTGCGGGGAGAACGGGGCGGTGCGGGCATGGCGGGCTTCATCTGAATAGGAGACGCGCACGACGCGCGCGAGATGCCTGGAAGGTAGCAGAAAACATCGATATGCGGGCGGCCTGGGCGGATTCAAGCCTTTATGGTTATGATATAACATAATAAAACTCAACTACGCCGTCTCAACGGCGCCGCCACGCGGCCTTTCGACTTTTCGCTTCCCCATGTCTCACTTCTCGCTTCTGCCTGCGCGGCTCGGCGCCGCGCCTCGGCAAGGCGCCATTCCCCGATCTGCATTCCTGGCGTCCGCCTGGCGCCGCATGGCGGTCGCGTTGATCGCCGCTGCCGCGCTGTGGGCGTTGACCGGTTGGGCGCTGGACTGGTGGCCACGATGAGCGCGGCTCCCGTGACCATCGAACTGGCCGACGCCTCTTTCGGCTGGCATGGCCATCCCGCACTGAAATCGGTGTCGGGCCGCTTTGCTGCGGGAGGCATGACGGCCGTGGTGGGGCCCAATGGCGCGGGCAAATCGACGCTGATCAAGGGGATCATGGGCGTGCTGCGACCCATGACGGGCAGTGTGCGCATCAGCGGCGCAGGCCGGTCTGAACTGGCTTGGCTGCCGCAGGCGTCCGAATTGGACCGGTCCTTTCCCGTCACGGTGCTGGACCTGGTGGCCATGGGTGCGTGGCGCCGTGTCGGCGGATGGCGCCGGTATCGTGCCGATGAGCTTGAGCGATGCATGGACGCGCTGGAGACAGTGGGTCTGGCCGAGGCCGCTGGGCGCGGCGTGGACACGCTTTCGGGCGGGCAGATGCAGCGCACATTGTTTGCGCGGATGCTGATGCAAGACGCGCCCGTCCTGCTGCTGGACGAACCGTTCGCCGCCGTGGACAGTCACACCGCCGATGATCTGATGGCCTTGCTTTGCGGCCTGCATGGGCAGGGCCGCACGGTGATCGCGGTCCTGCACGATCTGGACCTGGTGCGCAGCCACTTCCCCGAATGCCTGCTGTTGTCCGGGTCGGTGGTGGCGTGGGGCGCAACGGAGGACACCTTGAACGACGCGCATCTGAAGCGGGCGCGGCAATGGCACACGAGGGCTGACGCATGAGCCTGGCGCAATGGGTGGTATCGCCCTTTCTGGATTACGGATTCATGCGGCGCGCGCTGGCGGGCGCCAGCGCCTTGTCGCTGGGCGCGGCGCCACTGGGCGTGTTCCTGGTGCTGCGGCGCATGAGCCTGATGGGCGACGCCATGTCGCACGCCATCCTGCCGGGGGTGGCGGCCGGCTTTCTGCTGTCGGGCCTGTCCTTGGGCGCGATGATGCTGGGCGGCATCGCCACCGGTCTGGCCGTGGCGTTGCTGGCGGGTCTGGTGGCGCGGCTGACGCCGCTGCGCGAAGACGCCAGTTTCGCGGCCTTCTATCTGATATCGCTGGGGCTGGGCGTGCTGCTGGTGTCGTTGCGCGGCTCCAACATGGATCTGTTGCACGTGCTGTTCGGCACGGTGCTGGGCCTGGACGACGCGGCGTTGCTGCTGGTCACCATCACGGCCAGCGTGACCTTGCTGGTGCTGGCGGCGATCTACCGCCTGCTGGTGGCCGAATGTCTGGACCCGGGTTTCTTGCGCGCCAGCGGCGGCGGGGGCGGTTGGGTCCACATGGGCTTTCTGGTGCTGGTGGTGGTCAATCTGGTGGCGGGCTTTCAGGTGCTGGGCACGTTGATGGTGGTCGGGATCATGATGCTGCCCGCCGCCGCTGCCCGCTTCTGGGCGCGTTCGGCAGCCCGGCAGATTCCGCTGGCTGCGGCCTTTGGCGTGCTGGCATCCGTCAGCGGCCTGCTGGTGTCCTACCACTACAACGTGCCTGCCTCGCCCTCGATCATCCTGGCGGCGGGTGCCTGTTATCTGTTTTCCATCGTTGGCGGCCCGCAAGGCGGGCTGCTGCGGGCGTCGCGCCGCGTGCGTCGGGCCTGAGACTTCACTAGGAGATTCGCTATGCGTTCCATTCTGCCGGCGCGGCGCCGCGCGTTGTTGGTCGTGGCCGGACTGTGCCTGTCGGCGGCATTGGGCACGGCGCATGCCGCCGAGCCCCTGAAGGCTGTGGCCAGTTTTTCCATCCTGGGCGACATCGTGCGCGAAGTGGGTGGCAATGACGTCAGCCTGACGACGCTGGTGGGCCCCGACGGCGATGCCCATGAGTACGAACCCACGCCCGGGGATGCAAAGAAACTGTCCGCCGCACGGGTGCTGTTCGTGAACGGCCTGGATTTCGAGACCTGGCTGCCCAAGCTGACGAAGGCCTCGGGTTTTGCCGGGCAGACCGTGGTGGCTTCGCAAGGCGTGACGCCGCGAAAGTTCGCGGGGCATGGCGGCGGGGATAAGCACGACGACCACGATCACGGACATTACCACAAGGACGACGGCCATCATCATCACGGCGACGCCGATCCGCATGCCTGGCAGAATCTGGCCAATGGCGTGATCTACGCGCGCAACGTGGCCGAGGGCCTGGCTGCGGCCGACCCGGCGCATGCCGACAATTACCGGCAGCGTGCCACCGCCTACGTCGCGCGGCTGCAAGCGCTGGATGCCAATGCGAAGAAGACGTTCGCCGCCATTCCCGCCGAACGCCGCAAGGTCGTGACCTCGCATGACGCCTTTGGCTATTTCGGCGATGCCTACGGCGTGACGTTCATTTCGGCGATGGGCGTGTCGACGGACGCCGAGCCGTCGGCGGGCGAAGTCGCCGGGATCATCGAACAGGTCAAGCGTGAACGGGTGCCGGCGGTCTTCGTCGAGAACATCACCAGCCCCAAGCTGGTGCAGCAAATCGCGCGCGAGACCGGGGCCAAGGTGGGTGGTACGCTTTATTCCGATGCGCTGTCCAAGCCTGGGCAGCCCGGCGCCACCTATCTGGAAATGTTTGAATGGAACGTACGTCAGCTTGCCGCGGCCTTGCAACCCTGAGCGCCGTGACGGCCTTGCTGGCGGCGGGCGCCGCCAGCGCGCATCCGCATATGTGGATCGACGCCCGCGCGGTGATCGATATCGATGCGCAGCATCGCATCACGGCCGTCCGCCAGGTTTGGCTGTTTGACGAGATGTTTGGCGCCTATGCCACGCAGGGCTTGAAGCAAGGCAAGGACGGTTCCTTGCCCCCCGCGACCCTGCAAGGCATGGCGGCGGATTGGATGAAGGCGCTGGGCGAACCGATCTCGCACTATTTCACGCGCGTCACCGTGGACGGCAAGATGGCGGTGTTCGCGGCCCCGCGTGATGCGCGCGTCGACTGGAATGCGAAGAGCAAGCGGTTGACGCTGTCCTTCACGTTGCCGCTGTCCGAACCGGTTCTGCCAGGTGCGGATGGCGCGCAGGTGGATATCTACGATCCCACGTATTTCGTCGCGTATGCCTTTGATGAAAAGGGCGCGGTTTCGCTGGGTGGCCCGCAGGCTACGGCGTGCGCGTCTCACTACCGCAAGCCCAAGGAACTGGATTGGAAGACCATGCAGCAACTGGCCGCGATCCCGGCCGATCCGGACGCATTGCCGGACGAACTGTTCGCCATCACCAAGGGGCTGACGCACCGCATCGAGGTGCGATGTCCGTAACGGGTTCCTCGCGTGCCGCCGCGCTGATGGCCGGCCTGCTGCTGAGCCTCGGCATGGGCGCGGCCATGGCGCAGGGAGCGCATCCGTTTGGCGTGCCGGAAAGCGGCTCGAGCATGGGCGGGCCGGGCTGGCTGGCTAGTTTTTTCGGACAGGTTTCGGTATGGCAAAGCCACTTTTATCGGCAATTGACCGGCGCCGTGCGCGCTTGGCAGGCCGAAGGCGGTGCGGCCTGGACCTTGATCGGGCTGTCGTTCGCCTATGGCGTGTTTCATGCGCTGGGGCCTGGGCACGGCAAGGCGGTGATTTCGTCGTATGTGCTGGCCAATCGGCAAACCGCTCGCAATGGCGCGCTGCTGGCGCTGGCCTCGGCGTTGATTCAAGCACTGGTGGCGATTGCGATGGTGGCGGTGCTGGCCATCGTTTTCAACGCGACCGCGAGAACAATGAATGAGGCGACGCGCTGGCTGGAGCTGGTGTCTTACGCGCTGGTGACGCTGCTGGGGGCGTGGCTCGTGTGGATCAAGGCGATCCGCCCATTGTTGCGGCGGCGGCAGCGCGTGCCGGTGCAAGCGGCTGCGCCATCTTCCACGGCAACACTGAAGGGCGCGGTGGCATTGCGGGCGATTGCCGTGCATGCGCCCGCACCGCAAGCGCACGCCCATCATCATCACTCCCATTCCCACGATGACGATTGCGGCTGTGGCCATGCGCACGTTCCCGCGCCCGATCAGGTGGCGGGGCCTTTGAATTGGCGTCGCGCCCTATCGGCCGTTCTGGCCGTGGGCCTGCGGCCATGCAGTGGCGCGTTGATCGTATTGGTATTCGCGTTGTCGCAGGGCTTCTTCCTGGCGGGTGTGGCGTCCGCGCTGGCGATGGGGTTGGGCACTGGTTTGACGGTGGCGGTGTTGGCTTGCCTGGCCGTGGCGGCTGGAGGTGCCGCCACGCGCATCGGCCATCGCCTGTCCAGTGCAGGGGCGGCGCGCTTGCGCTACGGTGTGGAAGCGCTGGCGGCGTTGGCGGTGCTGTTGCTGGGCATCCTGCTGCTGGGCGGCATGGTGGCCGGAGGCGGTTAGTGCGTCAGGATTTTCGGCCGGCGCGCGGGTGGGCCTGGTCATAGGCCTTGGCCAAATGCTGGAAATCCAATCGCGTGTAGACCTGGGTGGTCGAGATATTGGCGTGGCCCAGCATCTCTTGAACGGCCCGCAAGTCCTGGGCGGATTGCAGCACGTGGCTGGCGAAGCTATGGCGCAGCACGTGCGGATGCACATGGGTGGGCAGGCCGGATTCTTGCGCGATGCGCGCCAATTGCAATTGCACGACACGTGGCGAGATGCGTTTGCCGCGCGCGCCCAGGAACAAGGCAAAGGCGTCTTCCGGCTGCGAGGCGGCGGGGGCCAGTTGCGGACGGACGGCGATCCATTTTTGCAGCGCTGCCACGGCGGCCTGTCCGACAGGCACCGAGCGGCGTTTGCCGCCCTTGCCCAACACTTCGACTTCGGCTTCTTCCAGCTTCAGCCAGCCGCGGGATTCGTAGTCGGCCGACCGGGTGTAGCGCAGATCCAACCCCACCAGTTCAGACAGCCGCAAGCCGCTGGAATACAACAGTTCCAGCATGGCTTGGTCGCGTAGCGCAGCGGGCTCGGTTGCCACCTTGGCGGGCGCGCGGTCCAACAGCGCCTGGGTCTGTTCCACCGATAGGGCTTTGGGCAGGGCGCGCGGCGCCTTGGGGGCGCGCACGCCCGCCACGGGATTGCCGGCCAGGTCGATGGATGGCGCCCACCATTGATAGAAGCCGCGCCAGGCGGCCAGCGTGCGGGCCAGACTGCGCGGGCCTCGGCCCTGGGCATGCAGGCGCGCAACAAATTGGCGAATGTGGCCGTTGGCGATCTTGTCCAGCGGCAGGCGAGCCCGGCCGGCAAGTTCCAGCAGGAAGTGGAGTTCGCGCCGGTAGCCGTCCAGGGTGTGCGGCGAATAGCGGCGGTTGGTTTCCAGATGGCGCAGCCACGCGGCCATGGGATCGGGCAGGGGGCCGGCGGCGGGAGGGGCGTTTGCCGCGGTCTCGGTGCCGGGTTTGGGCAGCGGGGAGTCGGGCGGAGGAACGTTGCGCGTGGTGTGGTTCATGTCCGCCCGCCCTGGTGTGGCCCTAGGCCTTCGGAGAAGCCGGATTCAGGCGGTGCAGCGCTGCCGAAGCCAGTTGGCCGACGGATTCCAGGAATGCCGTGCCCATTTCGGGCGTGAAGCGTTCGGGGTCGTCGGAGCCCAGCACCAGCAGGCCGACGGCGGCGCCATCGGCTTCCAGGCGCAAGGGCACCAGCGCCAGCGACTTGGGCTTGCTGTCCAGCCAGCCGGCGGCTTCAAACGCGGTGTCGGTGCCGCAGTACGGCGTCTTCAGGCTATCGGTGAACGTGCGGATGTCTTGCGATACCGGCTCGCCGTAGCCAGTGGGCGGCAGTTCGGACAAATCCCACAGGCGCAGCGCCACATGGTTCAGTTCGAATTGCTCGGCCAGCCCCAGGGCGATTTCGCCCGGCACGCGCTGGGCGTCGTTTTCGGACAGCAGGCGGCTGCACCACTTGGCTACGTGCGTGCCGATGCTCTCGTTGGCGGTGGCATTGCGCACCAATTCGTTCAGGCGCCATTCCAGTTCGCGGTTGCGCTCGCGCAGCGTCAGGATCTGGCGTTCGCCCAGTGAAATGGCACGCGAACCGTGCGGGTGGGGTACCTGCAAGGTAGCGAAGACGTCAGCGTGTTCGTCAAAGAAGCCGGGGTGCTCTTGCAGGAAAGCGGCGATGTCCTGGGCAGTGAATGCGGTATCAGTCATAAGGTCAGCGGTTCAGCGCCATGGAGAAGACGAGCTTGTCGATGTCGACCTGCCCCGTGAATACGGATTCGGCCGGGCCGGTCATGCGCAGCTGTTCGCCGTTCCAGGCGACGGTGAGCACGCCGCCGCGCGTTTGCACGCGCACGGGCGATTGCAGCAGGTCGCGGCGGATGCCGGCCGCGACGGCGGCGCAGGCGCCGGTGCCGCAGGCCAGGGTTTCGCCCGCGCCACGTTCAAATACGCGCAGGCGGATGTTGTGGCGGTCCAGCACTTGCATGAAACCCGCGTTGACCCGGCGCGCAAAGCGCGGATGGGTTTCGATCAGCGGGCCCTGCACGGCGACGGGGGCGGTGTCGACGTTATCGACCACCTGCACCACATGCGGGTTGGAGATAGCCACGGCCGACAGCAGTACCTTGGCCGGCACGCCGGCAGGCGCGTCCAGTTCCAGTTCCCAGAGGGTGTCTTCGCCTTGGCGTTGCGAGGCCAGGCCGGCGGTGTCGAAAGGCAGGGCCGGGGGGTCGAAGCGGGTACTACCCATTTCAACGGTGACCTGTTCGTCGTCCCCTTCGTCCAGGACGAGGATGCCGGTGGCGATTTCGGCACGCAGCGGATTGCGGTCGGACAGCCCTTGTTCGTGCACGAAGCGCACGAAGCAGCGCGCGCCGTTGCCACAGTGTTCGACCTCGCTGCCATCCGAATTGAAAATGCGATAGCGGAAATCGGCGTCCGGCCGCGTGGCGGGTTCGACCAACAGGATCTGGTCGGCGCCAACGCCGAAGTGCCGGTCGCCCAGCGCGCGCGCTCGTTCGGGCGTCATTTCGATGGTCTGGCGGACCCCGTCTAGCACGACGAAATCGTTGCCCGCGCCATGCATTTTGGTGAAGTTCCAGTTCATCCCTGGATTATCGCCCATTATTGGGGTGTGGGCGGCCTGGCCTGGCTCAATAGAGTTTGGGCTCGCCAGGAGGGCGCGTCTTGAACCGGCGGTGAACCCAGTAGTACTGGCTGGGGCAGCGGAGCACCCAGGATTCCAGCTCTCGGTTCAGGCGCGCGGTGGCGGCTTCCAGCGAGTCTTCGCCCGGGAAGTCCTCAAGCGGCGGCAAGACATCCACCGTGTAATGGCCGGTATCCGGATCCCAGAAGCTCACGACGGGCAGCACGGCGGCATTCCATTTTTGGGCCAGTTGGGCGGTGGCCACCAAGGTGGCGGCCGGGACGCCAAAGAAGGGTACGAAGACCGAACCCTGGCTGCCGAAGTCCATGTCGGGCAAGTAATAGACGGGACGGGGGGCGCGCAGGTGGCGGATCAGGTCGCGCACGCCGTCCCTGCGGCTGACCAGGTGGACATCGTTGAAGCGCGACCGCCCGGCCGCCACGACCGCGTCGAATTGTGGGTCGTTCTGCGGGGTATACATCGTGGCGGCGCTGGGCACGACCATGGTCAAGGCGCTGCCGCCAACGTCCATCGCAATGAAGTGGGGAGCCAGCAGGATGACGGGGCGGCCTTGCGCGATCAATTCATTGGCGCGGTCGGCGCCGGTCACGGTGACCATGTCGTTGATGGATTCAGGGGTGCCATACCAGAGCACGCCTCGGTCGACGATGGATTGCGCCAAGGCGCGGAAGTGGTCGGCAACCCATTGTTCCCGCACGGACTCGGGTTGGTCGGGAAAGCACAATTCCAGATTGCGGCGCACGATGCGGGCGCGTGATTTGGCCAGGCGCGGAGCCAGCCAGCCCAACACGGCGCCAATGCGCTGGCGGGTGGATGGACTGACGCGGGCGAACCATTTCAACAGGGCAACCAGTGCGCGTACTTGTACATTGTTCATGGCGATGGGGATAAGACCAGGCGGCTTGGAATGGGCGGGGCTTCAGGGCGTGGCCGGAGGCGCCGTACCGGTGTCGGGTGCCGCAGGGGCGCCGCGCGGGGTCTTGTAGCGGTTGTAGCTCCAGAGATATTGCTGGGGGCAGCGGCGGATCAACGTTTCCATCGCGGCATTGAGCAGGGCGGCCTGCGATTCGGCGTCGGCGGGCAGGGGCTCGGGCACCCGCACGTAGTGGATGCGCCAGCCGCGGCCATTGGGCAGACGTTCGCCGGCGGTCAGGATGATGGGCACGCCGGTCTGCGAGGCCAGCTTGCCGGGCAGGGTCATGGTGTAGGCCATGCGTCCGAAGAACGGAGCCCACACGCCTTCGCCCATGCCGGGCGCCTGGTCGGGCAGCATGCCCACGGATTCGCCACGCCGCAGGGCACGCACGAACTCGCGCACGCCTTGCAGGGTAGCCGGGACGGCATTGACGGCGGAGCTGTTACGGGCCGTCTCCAGCAACGGGGCCAGGATGTCTTTGCGCGGCGGGCGGAACATGACCGTCATGGGCATCTGACGCGACAGATAGCGGGCGGTGATCTCGAAGCAGCCCAGATGGGGCGTCAGGAACAGGATGCCGCGCTTCTCGGCGCGGGCGGAGGTGACGATGTCGTTGTCGTCCGACACCACCTGGGCCAAGCTCTGCTCGTTACGGAACCAGACCCGGGGATTCTCCAGGATCATGGCGCCGGTCTCGGCGGCGGCCTTGCGGGCGAATGCCGCCCCGGGGTAGCCCGCCTGGGCCGCATTGGCCTGGAGCCGGCGGCGGTATTTGCCGGGCCAGGCGTACACGGCAAGCCCCGCCATGCGCCCTAAGGCGTGCGCAACGGGTAGCGGCAAGGCGGCGAAGAGTCTGAACAGAGCAAGCAGCATTCGGCAGATGGGTAAGGGCGGGCATGGCCATGCCGGCATTCCGGGAATAGGTTGAACCCCCGGGGCGTGAGCCTAAGAACCGCATTTTCGCTTAAAATACGTTCAGTCGCCGAGTTAACCGACAACTTGCGGGGCGACGGCAAGGGTGCAGCGCTATGCGCGGCCTTTGCTGAATCCGCTAAAGCGTCGCGCCCAGATTAGCGTATGCCATGCAGTCCGGGGTGCAACGCGCCTCGTGAACCTATGCGCCGGCATTGCCGGATACTAAGGACGCATCTGTGGCCAATAACGATTTCCTCTTTACTTCCGAATCCGTCTCTGAAGGGCATCCCGACAAGGTTGCCGACCAGATTTCCGATTCGATCCTGGACGCCATCTTCGCGCAAGATCCCAACGCGCGTGTCGCAGCCGAAACGCTGTGCAACACGGGCTTGGTTGTGCTGGCCGGTGAAATCACCACGACAGCCAATGTCGACTACATCCAGGTCGCCCGCGACACCATTCGTCGCATCGGCTATGACAACACCGAATACGGTATCGACTACAAGGGCTGCGCCGTGCTGGTTGCTTACGACAAGCAATCGCCCGACATCGCCCAAGGCGTGGACCGCAGCTCGGAAGACTATCTGAACCAGGGCGCGGGCGACCAAGGCCTGATGTTCGGCTATGCGTGCGATGAAACGCCCGACCTGATGCCCGCCCCGATCTGGTACGCGCACCGCCTGGTGCAGCGCCAGAGCGAACTGCGCAAGGATGGCCGCCTGCCGTGGCTGCGTCCGGACGCCAAGTCGCAAGTGACGTTCCGCTACATTGACGGCCGCCCGGCCGAAGTTGATACCGTGGTGCTGTCGACCCAGCATGCGCCGGAAGTCACGCAAGAGACCATCCGCGAAGCCGTGATCGAAGACATCATCAAGCCGAGCTTCCCTGAAGGCCTGATCACGCCGAACACGAAGTTCCTGGTCAACCCGACCGGTCGCTTCGTCATCGGCGGCCCGCAAGGCGATTGCGGCCTGACCGGCCGCAAGATCATCGTCGATACCTATGGCGGCGCATGCCCGCACGGCGGTGGCGCGTTTTCGGGCAAGGATCCGTCCAAGGTCGACCGTTCGGCTGCTTATGCCGCGCGCTACGTGGCCAAGAACATCGTGGCCGCCGGCCTGGCGCGTCAGTGCCAGGTGCAGGTCAGCTATGCCATTGGCGTGGCCGAGCCGATCAACATCACCGTTTACACGGAAGGCACCGGCGTCATTCCCGACCACGAGATCGCCAAGCTGGTGCGCGAGCACTTCGACCTGCGTCCGAAGGGCATCGTGAACATGCTGGACCTGCTGCGCCCGATCTACGCGAAGACGGCCGCCTATGGCCACTTCGGCCGTTCGGAACCGGAATTCTCGTGGGAAGCCACGGACAAGGTCCAGGACCTGAAGAAGGCCCGGTAAAGCGGTGCTTCTTGGTAAAACGCCCCTGTGAAAGCAGGGGCGTTTTTCATTGGGCGGCGGGGATCAAGGCCGCCGCGTTCACAGCCCCCAGAACGACAGGTCGGGCAGGCGCGCAACCGGCGCCAGCACGGATTCCAGCGCGGCCGCGCAGTCCAGCATGGCGGCGTCATGGCCGGCGGGGGCCAGCAATTGGACGCCGAGCGGCATGCCGTCGTCGTCGAAACCGGCGGGCAGCGCGATGGCGGCCGCGCCCAGGAAGTTGGCCGGGCGCAGCAGTTTGCCCAAGCCGACATGGCGCACGTCTTCGGCGTCCAGTGCCTGCGCGGCCTGGTCGCAGGCGGGCATCAGCAGGGCATCCAGGCCGCGCATGGCGCTGGCGAACGCCGCCATGTCGGCGCGGCGGCGGAGCAGGGCGGCTTCATAGTCGGCTTGCGCGATCCGGCCACCGGCGGCGATGCGTGTGCGCACGACTTCCCAAAGCGGTTGGGCGGGGTCTTCGGCCAGGGCGCCGTAATAGCGGTAGGCCTCGTAAGCCAGCACCAGCGAATTGTCGTCCGCCATGCGGGCAAACGACAGCGACGCGGGCGGGTGCCAGGCCAGGGGCGTGAAGCCCGCGCGTTCCAGGCGGTCCTGTGCCTGATGCCAGACGCGCAGGCCGGCATCGGTCAGCGGCGCGGGCCAGGCTTGCGGGGCCAAGACCGCGATCGCGCCAGCCGCGCGCGGTACGGGTTGGCGCAGCGCGGTGACGCACGCGGCGGGCAAGTCCAGGGTGGCCGCGTCATCGACGTCGGGGCCGGCCAGCACTTGCGTCAGCAGACGGGCGTCGGCCACGCTGCGGGCGATGGGGCCCAGGACGTCCAGCGTGTCGGACAAGGGCAGACAGCCGGCCCGGCTGATCATGCCTGTCGACGGCTTGTAGCCAACCACGCCATTCAGCGCAGCGGGCGCACGCACCGAGCCGCCGGTGTCGCCACCCAGCGCGATCGGCGCCAGGCCAGCCGCCACGGCCACGCCCGCGCCACTGGACGAGCCGCCTGGCGCACGCGCGACGCGCGCGTCCCAGGGGTTGCGGGCGGTGCCTTGAGTGGGATTCTGGCCTGATAGGCCAAAGGCGAATTCGGTCATGCGGGTCTTGCCCAGGATGACCATGCCCTGCGCGGCCAAGCCATGCAGCGCCGAGGCTGTGTCGGTGCTGACGACGCCTTGGCGCGTTTGCGAGCCACCGCTGGTCGTGACACCGCTCCAGTGCACGCTGTCCTTGACGGCTACTGGCACGCCATGCAGCGGGCCCATCAGGATACCGGCGTCTTGCAGGCGATCCGCGGCGTCGGCTTGCGCCAAGGCGCGTTCGGCCGTGACTTCGCTGTAGGCCGCAAGCGACGGCGCGCGTTCGATGCGGTCCAGGAAGTGCGTGGTGACCTGGCGCGAGCTGATTTCGCGTTGGCGGATGGCGCGGGCAAGTTCGCGGGCGTCTCGGAAATGCAGGGCGGTGTTGTCTTGTTCAGGCATGGGGCTCATGGAAAAAGAAAAAGCTTTCCGACTCTGGCAGAGCCGGAAAGCGTTCACACGTGGTGCGTAGGGGTTACTTCAGCGTCTGGCCCTTCGTTTCGGGCATGCGGATGAAGGTGATCAGCGTGATCACGGCGCCCGCCAGCACGTAGTAGAAGAACCAGCGCTCCATGCCCTTGCTTTGCAGCCAGGTCAGCAGGTAGGGCGTGGTGCCGCCCAGCAGCGCGACGACCAGGTTGTAGGGGGCGCCGATGCCGACGGCGCGCACGCTGGTGGGGAACTGTTCGGACATGATGGCCGGAGCAATCGACGTGTACATGGCGTAGAGCACCAGGCCGAACAGTTCCACCGCCAGGATCGACCCGAAGGACGGGCCCAGCGTGCTCATCAGCGGGTAGAAGAACACCAGGTAGCCGGCGGCGAAGAAGATCAGCTGCGGCTTGCGGCCGATGCGATCCGACAACATGCCGAACAGCGGCTGCACCAGCATGAACACGATCAGTGCGATGGTGTTGGCGGCGAATGCGACCTGCGGATCGGCCTTGACCTGGCGGATGGCGTAGGTGGGTACGTAGGCGACAAAAATGTAGAACGCGAACGTGGTCAGGATCGAGAAGCCCACGATGCGCAGCACTTCACGCGGGTGATCGCGCAGCAGGGTCCGCAGCGGCTGCTTTTCAACGCCGGCTTTCTTGGCTTCCGAGAACGCCTCGGTTTCCGGGATGGAACGACGGATCCACATGCCGGCCAGGCCGCCCAGGGCGCCCAGCAGGAAGGGGATGCGCCAGCCCCAGGAAGCCATGTCGGCTTTGGTCAGCGTCGAGGTCAGGATCCAGCCCACTGCGGAGGCGGCCAGGATGCCGACGGCGGCGCTGAAGAACACGAAGCTGGAGTAGAAGCCGCGCTTGTTGGGCGGTGCCATTTCGGCCAGGAAGGTCGTGGCCGAGGCATACTCTCCGCCCAGCGACAGACCTTGCAAGAGGCGTGCGGCGGTCAAGAGCAGCGGGGCGGCCAGGCCGATGGTGGCGTAGGTGGGCGTGATGGCGATGATGAGGGAACCGCCCGCCATCATCAGGATCGTCAAGCCCAGCGCCGCCTTGCGGCCGTACCGGTCAGAGAAAATACCCAGCACCCAGCCGCCCACCGGACGCATGAAGAAGCCCACGGCAAAAATGCCAAAGGTGGCCAGCAGGGCGGTGGTTTCGTTGCCTTCGGGGAAGAACTGGCTGGAAAAGAAGATGGCGAACGAGGCATAGATGGTCCAATCGAACCATTCGACCGCATTGCCTACACTACCGGCCAGGATGGTGCGGGCGCGGGATACGGGCGCAGCGCTGGCTGGCGCGGCGCTTGCGCCTTGCTTGCTGCGCACGGTCGCGGATGGGCTGCTCATGACGTCCTCAACATAAGAATTTATTTTTGGTCAAATAGACCGGTTAAATTTGTGTTTTTATCAATGCGCGAACGTTAAGTTAATGGATATGGTCACGTCAAGTAAGGGTAAGCCCCTAATGCCAGCACTGGATGACACCGATCTTGCCTGCCTGATCGCGTTGCAGGCAGACCCCCGGGCGTCCTGGCGCGAGCTGGGCACGGCAACGGGAATTGCCGAACGCACCGTCGCGCGCCGTATTCGGCGCCTGATGGATGCCGATGCGCTGCGCGTCATTGCCGAAGCGGACCCGCTGGCCATGGGCCAGGGCGTGGTGTTGCACGCCTGGGTGCGTTGCCGGTCGGGCCGGGTGCCGGACGTGGCCGAACAGTTGGCGCGCTTGGACATCAGCCAGTTGGTGGTCACCTTGGCCGGCACGGCGGACCTGATGGCTGAACTGACGCTGGCGGATGCGGCCGACATGCCGGACGTGGTGACACGGGTGCTGCCATCGATCGACGGGGTGGAGCATGTGGAGGCGCGGCTGGTGCTGCGGCCATTCCGCCGCGCCGGGCAGTGGCGCATTCAGGCGCAGCCGGACGCCGTGGCCGAAGCGCCAGCGGCATCGCAGCCAACGCACGGGCAGCCGCCGCTTGCGCTGACGGAACCGGAACAGCGCATGGTGGCCCATTTGATGCGCGATGGGCGGGCGAGCCTTGCCGAACTGGCCGAGCAGGCCAGCATCAGCGAACCCACCGCGCAGCGTTTGCTGCAACATCTGGTCGAGCGGCGCGCGCTGAGCTTCCGTGTGGAAGTGGAACCGGCACTGGTCGGTTTTCCGGTGGAGGCCGTGATTTCGGTGCAGGTGCGGCCGCAGGCGGTGGACGCGCTGGCCGCGCATCTGGCGCTGGATCCCAACACGCGATGCCTGTTCGGCACCAGCGGGGCGTCGCAGCTGTTTTGGCACGTGTTGTGCCGTGACAGCCTGCACTTATGGGATGTGGTGACCCGCCGGCTGGGTGAGCTGGACGGCGTGCTCAATAGTGAGGTGGGCGTGGTGATGCGCGCGCACAAGCGTTGCGGCATCGTGCGTGCCGGCACGCGCCTGGGGGCGGACGCCGATTAGCCGTCGCGCGTTCCCCGGCGTGCGTTGCCGCACGCCGGGCGTTCCTGCGCCAGGGGCTTAGGCGCCCAGGTAGGCGCGAGCCAATGCTCCGTCGCACGCAATCTCTTGCGCACTGCCTTGCGCCGCCACGCGCCCCGATTCCAATACATACGCGCGGTCGGCCAGCGATAGCGCCAGCGCCGCCATCTGGTCCACCAGCAAGATCGTCATGGACTCGGCGCGCAGCCGATCCAGCGCGTCGAACAATTCGTCGATGATCTTGGGCGCCAGGCCCAGCGACGGTTCGTCCAACAGCAGGATCACCGGCTTGGACATCAGACCGCGCGCAATCGCCAGCATCTGCTGTTCACCGCCGGACAAGAGGCCGGCGCGCTGATGCAGGCGTTCGCGCAGACGCGGAAACCGGGTCAGCATCTCTTCGACGCGCGCCTCGCGGTCCTGCGGATGCAGGAAAGCTCCCAGCCGGATGTTGTCCAGCACGCTCAGGCCTGGGAAGACCTGGCGGCCCTCGGGCACCAGCACCAGGCCGCGTGCCACGATGCGGTCGGCGGCCAGGCCATTCAATTCCATCCCTTGCAGATGCATGCCGCCTTGCGCGGGGCGGTGCAGTCCTGCCAGCGTGCGCATCAACGTCGACTTGCCTGCGCCGTTGGCGCCCAGCAGCGCCACCATTTCCCCCTGCCGCACTTGCAGATCGATGCCGTGCAGGACCGGGTTGGCCCCGTAGCCGGTGACCAGATTGCCCACGCCTAGCACTTCCGGCGGGATGGCGGCGCCAGCGGGCCGTTGCCGGGCCGCTGGGGCGCGGCGGGCGCTGTCGTCGCCCAGATAGGCTTGTCGCACGGCAGGCGATTGCTGGATCTGCGCGGCGTTGCCCTGCGCCAGTTCCCGTCCCGCGTCGATCGCGACGATGTGATCGGACACGCCCATCACCAGCGTCATGTCGTGCTCCACCAACAGCACGCCCGCGCCGGCTTCGGCAATGCGCCGCAACAGTTGGGCCAGGCGCGTCTTGTCTTCGCGCGAGAGCCCGGCGGCGGGTTCGTCCATCAGCAGGATGTCGGCATCGGTGGCCAGCGCTCGCGCGATTTCGACCAGCCGCCGATCCACGTGCGGCAGGTCGGCGGCGGGCACGTCCAAGGCGCCCTCGTAACCGCAGAATGCCAACAGCGCGCGCGCCCGTTCACGCACGTCGGGCGCCAGGTAGCGGCGCGACGCCAGCAGTCCGCCCAGCCGGCCGCGCACCATGCCTAGCGCCACATTGTCTTCAACGCTCAGGGTGTCGAACAGTTGCGAGGTCTGGTAGGTGCGGGCGATGCCACTGCGTGCCACGCGGTAGGCGGGTAACGCCGCCAGCGGTGCGTCACCCAGCGCCACGGCGCCGCTGGTCGGCTGGTAGTAGCCACTGAGCATGTTGATGACGGTGGACTTGCCCGCGCCGTTGGGCCCGATCAGTGCCGTGACCGCAGCAGGCGGCACGGTGAAGGACACGGATCGCACGGCGCGCACGCCGCCGAATGTCATGGTCAGCGCGTTGGCGTGCAGAATGCGCCGGGGGCGTCCGCTGGCAGGCATCGCGCCGCCCTGGCGCGGCGTCAGGGCGTGGCTCGCCGCGTTGCGTCGCCAACGCGACAGCAGTCCAGCCACGCCATCCGGCGCTGCCCACAACACGACCAGCAGGAAAGCGCCAAAGAACAGCAGGCGATATTCCTCCAGGCTGGACAGCATTTCCGGCAGCAGCCCGACCACGACGGCGCCCAGCAAGGGGCCGGCCAACGACCCCGCACCGCCCAGCGTCACGGCCAGCACGAACAGAATGGACTGCATGAAGTTGAAGTTGTGCGGCGTGATCATGCCGGTCTGCGGCGCATAGAGTCCGCCCGCCAGGCCCACCACCGCCGCTGACACCATGAACGCCATGGCTTTGACCGCCAGTGGGTTGATGCCGATGGATTCGCTGGCGGTTTCGCTGTCTTTCACCGCGCGCATCGCCGCGCCCCAGGTGCCGCGTGACAGCAATGCGTAGGCGGCCAGCGCCACGAACACCGCGACGATGGCCAGCATGGCGACGCCACGGTCTCCGCCCACGCTGCCCAGCGCGGGCTGAGCGATGCCCATCAGTCCGTTCTGCCCACCCGTGATGTCGCCGCCTTCGATCAGCGCATGTTCCACGATGAAGCCGAAGGCGATGGTGATCATCGCCAGATAAGGGCCTTTCACGCGCAGCGCGGGCAGCGCCAGCAACAGGCCGAATGCGGCGGCCACGAGTGCTGCCGCTGGCCACGCGAGCCAGAAACTCCATCCAGCCTGACCGGTCAGGACGGCGACGGTGTAGGCGCCGATGGCATAGAAGCCCGCGTGGCCGAACGACATCTGCCCGGTCAGCCCCAGCAGCACGTTCAGGCCGATGCCGGCCAGCGCCAGCAGCGCCACATTGCCCAGCACGAACACGTAGTAGCCATTGACGGTGGCGGCCAAGGCCAGGCCGGCGATGGCCAACAGGACGTAGAGCGCCAGCGGAAGCCAGCGCGATGCAAGGTGTTTATTCATCAGACCTTCCTGACATCGGCGCGTCCGAACAGTCCGTTGGGACGCACGGCCAACATGACGATCACCAGCGTGAAGCTGATGATCTGGGTGTATCCCGAGCCCAGGGCCACGGTGATCAGCGCTTCGACCACGCCGAACAGCAGGCCCGCGATCATCACGCCCCAGGCGCTGGTGATGCCGCCCAGGATCGCGACCACGAAGGCTTTCAGGCCAAAGAGCGTGCCCATGTCGGCCTGCACGTTGAACAGCGGGGCGACCAGTGCGCCCGCCACGCCGGCAAACAGCGTGGATACGGCAAACGCGGCCATGATGGCGCGGCGCACGGGGATGCCCATCAGCCGCGCCGCGCTGGGGTTCTGCACCACCGCCAGCAACGCCACGCCCCAGCGCGTGCGGCGCGACAAGGTGTGCAGCGCCGCCGCCAGCACCAGCCCGACCAGCGGGATCAGCAGTTGCAGCGGATAGATGCCCAGGCCCAGGCCGCCGATCTCAAGCGGCGTCTGCGCCAGGGGGGAGGGCAGGCTGCGTGGCTCTTTGCCGAAGGTGAACATCACGATGTTGTCCAGCACGATGCCCAGCGCCACCGTGGACATCAGCCAGGCGTTAGAGCCGCGGCTGGCGAACGGCCGCACGGCCAGCCGCTCAACCACCAGGCCATACAGCGCGCACAAGGCCAAGGCCGCGAGCAAGGCGGGCGCCAGCGGCCAGCCCAGCGTCTGTGCGAACGTGAAGGTCAGCACGGCGCCCAGCATCATGGAACTGCCCTGGGCGAAGTTCACCGTGCCGGACACGGCGTAGGTCAGATAAAAGCCCAGGGCCATCAGTCCGTACATGCTTCCCAGACCCAGGCCGCTGACAATCGCGGACATCAACAACATGCGCGTCTCCCGCGTGAGGCCATCGGTTTACTGCGCGCTCTTGACGGGCAGGATGCGGTTGTCGATGAACTGCGTCCACACGTAGTCGTCCTCGCGCAGCGCATCGTGCGAGGCCGGCGTGAAGGGCTGCTCGTAAGTCTTGATCAGGCCGTCGTATTTGCCGATCTTGTAGAAGCCCTGGCGCACCGCGTCGCCATCGGTCGAGCCGGCCGCCGCGATGGCCAGCGCGGCCAGTTGCATGCCGTCGTAGGCGTTGGCCACGCCCACGGCAGGCGTGATGTCCTGCGGGCCCTTGATGTCGGAATACTTGGTCTTCAACGCCTGCATCACCTTGTCGCCTACCGGCCCCTGCTTGCCGAAGAAGCTGTACGTCTGCACGAAGTGCACGTTCTTGGCATTGGGACCGGCCAACTCGGTGAAGCGGCCGCCCGCCGGACCCCAGTGCGACACGATTGGCACTTTCCAGCCCATGCGGTCCAGCGATTTGACGACCTGCGCTGACGGGCCGACGTTGCCGACCAGGAACAGGGTGTCCGCGCCTGCGGCCTTCAAGCGGCTGAGCTGCGGCACCACGTCCAGATCGTTGGGCTGGAATTTCTCGATGCCGGCAGGCGTGACCTTGGCCGCGACCAAGGCGGCGTTCAGCCCTTTCTCGTTGGATTCGCCCCAGGGATTGTTCACCAGGATCATGCCCGGCTTGGCGCTCTGGAACGTCTTTTGCGCGTACTGGACCATCGCGCTGTCCACGATCTCGTCCATGGCCGACACGCGGAACACGAAGTTCGGATTTCCCTTGTTCTGGGTGATGGCCGTGCCGGCGGCCCACGGGCCCATGAACGGCACTTTTTCCTGGTTCACGATGGGGACGATGGCCATCGAGACCGGCGTGTCCAGGCCGCCGAACAGCACGGCCACTTTTTCCTTGAAGATCAGTTCGCGCGCCGCGGCCATGCCTTTGGCGGGGTTGCCTTCGTCATCGCGCCGCACCAGCACGATCTGGCGGCCGCCCAACAGGCCGCCGCGGGCGTTGATCTCATCGATGGCAACCGTCATGCCGCGCGTCAGGGCTTCCCCTGCGCGCGCGGACTCACCGGACAGTGCGGTGATCAGGCCGATCTTGATGGGGTCGGCGGCAAGCGCGGGTTGCAAGGCAAGGCCGGCCGTGAAGAGGGCGGCGGCGGTGGCGCGAAGCAGAAAGGAACGGCGGGTCGGGACCATCGGGCACTCCTGGAAAAGTGGAACGGATCTTGCATGGGGTTAAGGGCTGCTTTGCTTCCCCATGCAAGATCCATGCCACCTGATCGGATGCGGCCGCAGCAGGCGGCGATGGCCCCGCTACGAGGGCGACGCAGGGGGATGTGGCGGCTTTTGGCGTGGTTTGTCAGCGTCAAATTCCAGTTTTGTTTCCAAAGAACCAGAAATTTTGTTAACAATCATGCATCAGGATTTGCACCAAAATGAACCCATCCTTGCTTGCAAGCACTAATCCGGGGCGCGACGATGCGTCCGCATGGACGCCCGCGTCGCTTGCCTGCCATGGCCGCTTCGGCTATCAGCCGATCGCCGGGCGGGGCGATTACGTGTGGCCGAATGGCGCGCGCCTGGCCGTGTACCTGGGCTTCAATATCGAGCACTTTGCGTTTGGCGAGGGGCTGGGTGCCGAACTGGGCCCGGCGTCGCCCCATCCCGATGTGCTGAACTACGCCTGGCGTGAGTACGGCAACCGCGTGGGCGCATGGCGCTGCTTGGAATTGTTCGATGAACTGCGCCTGCCCGCTGGTGTGCTGATCAATACCGCGCTGTATGCGCATTGCCCCGAATTGCTGGACGCTTTCCTGGCGCGCGGCGACGAGCTGATCGGCCACGGCTACAGCAACGCGCACCGCCAGGGAGGGCTGCCCGAAGCCGAGGAAAGTGCGCTGCTGGCGCATTGCCGCGACCGTATTCAGCAGCATGCCGGTCACGCGCCCGCAGGGTGGCTGTCGCCATGGATATCCGAAAGTCGCGCCACCCCTGACCTGTTGGCCGAAGCGGGCTACCGCTACACGCTGAACTGGTGCCATGACGATCAGCCCATGCGGATGCGAACTCGTGCGGGTGATCTCTGGGCCATCCCATACCCGCAGGAGCTCAACGACATTCCGATGATCATGGGACGCAAGATGGATGCACGCGATTTTGCCGATATGATCCTTGATCAGTTTGAGGAAATGCGCATGCAGGCCTGTCGCCAGCCGCTAGTCATGGGCATTGCGCTGCATCCCTATATCGTCGGGCAGCCTTATCGGTTGCGGCACCTGCGCCGGGCGCTGGCGCCGTTGGCCGCCGCGCGTGACCGGGGCGAGATCTGGTTCACCACGCCGGGCGAGATCTGCCGCCATGTGGACGGCCTGCCGCCCGGCGTGATTGCCTCCCTCTGAGTTTTCAACGCTTTTCCGATCCACCCGCCCGCTGAACCGAGCCTTGCATGCCGACCCGTAGCCCCGCCAAACCCCGCGCCAAGTCCGCCTCTCGGAACATTGCCATTGAGTCCGCCGCCGCGGACGCCGTTGGCCATGCCGATGCAACCCCTGACAGCGACATGGAACGCCGCATCTGCGACGCGGTGTATGAAAGCGTGATGAGCCAACGGCTGACGCCCGGCACCAAGCTGCCCGAAGCCGCGATCTGCGAACTCTTCGGCGTGTCGCGTTCGGTGGCGCGCAAGGCTTTGCAGCGGCTGGCGCACGAACACGTGGTGGACCTGCACCACAACCGTGGAGCGGTGGTGGCAGAACCCACGCCCGAAGACACGCGCCAGATTTTCCAGGCACGTCGCGCTCTGGAAGCTGCGCTGCTGCCATTGGCCGTGGCGCGCGCCAGCAAGGCAGACTATGCGTCTCTGCGCAAGCAGTTGCGCGACGAACACGCCTTGCTGCACCGGGCCGGCCAGCCCGCGTGGGCACGCCAGGCCAGCGCCTTTCATGTGCGGCTGGGCGAGCTGTCCGGCAACGCCATCCTGCATGGTTACCTGACGGAGCTGGTGTCGCGGTGTTCGCTCATCGTGGCGCTGTATGAACCGCCGGGCAACGCTGCCTGCGAGCACGGCGAGCACGTGCTGATCGTGGACCTGATGGAACGCGGCGACGTGGCCGAGGCCGTGAAGATCAATGACAACCACCTTGCGGACCTGGAGCGGCGCATCAGTCTTGAGCGTCCGCAGCCGGCGCAAACCCTTGCCCAGATGCTGGGATTGGCCTGACATGGAAATCGATTTCGACGCAATTACCGAATACCAACGCTACAAACTGATGGCCAGCCTGATCGTGCCCCGGCCGATCGCGCTGATCACCACCTTGTCCGAAACCGGCGTGGTCAACGCGGCGCCGTTCAGCATGTTCAACATGCTGGGCGAAGACCCGCCCATCGTCATGGTCAGCATCAACCGCCTGGAGGACGGCGGCTTGAAGGACACGGCGCGCAACATTGCCCGAGACAAGGAATTCGTGGTGCATCTGACCGACGAAGCCATGGCTGAAAAGATGCACCGCTGCGGCGACCGCTTGGCGGCCGACGTCAGCGAGCTGGCGCACGCGGGCCTGGACGCCGCGCCCAGCCACCACGTCAAGCCGCCGCGCATCGTGCAGGCGCCGGTCGCGTTTGAGTGCACGCTGTACGAGACCATGGAAACCGCCAGCCGGCAGATCTTCATCGGCCAAGTACGGTGGCTGCATGCCCGTGACGGACTGATCGACACGGAAACCTGGCGCGTGCGCTTGCAGGACTACTTTCCCGTGGGCCGCTTCGGCGCAAGCTTCTACGTCACCACGCGCGACCGCTACGCGATTGGCGCGAGCGACGCGCCGTCAGGCACGGCGGCCAGCACGGCGATCGACGAGATCTGAGGCGGGACGCAGCGCATCACCACACCGCGTCCTGCCCGCCTGGCGCGCGGACATGACGGGCAAAGCGCTGCGACAGAAACTCCACGAAGGCCACGGTCTTGGCGGGCAGGTTCAGGCGTTCCGGGTACAGCGCGTGGATGTCGGCGGCGGGGGTGCGCCAGTCCGCCAGCACTTCGCGCAGGCGGCCGGCGCGCAGGTAGGCGGCGGTCTCCCATTCAGAGCGCATGACGATGCCGTGGCCGTCCAGCGCCCATTCCAGTGCGCTCTGCCCGTCGTTTGAGCTGACCGGGCCGCGCACTTTCACGGTCTCGGCGCGTTGGCCGGATTCCAAGCGCCAGGTGCCGTAGGCGACGTCATTTTCGCGGACCACAATGCACCGATGGCGCTGCAAATCCCCTGGGGTGCGCGGTTCGCCATAGGTGTCCAGATAGCGGGGCGACGCGCAAAGCAGCCGCCGGTTGGACGCGATCTTGCGAGCGGTCAGCCGGGCGTCGGGCAGATCGCCGAAACGAACGGCCACATCGAAGCCTTCCTCGATCAGGTTCAGCGGCCGATCCGTCAGCCGCATCTGCACTTCCACTTCCGGGTACTGGCGCGCGAAGTCCGACACGGCGGGGACGATGTGGGCGCGGCCGAAACCGAACGTGGCATTCAGCCGCAGCAGGCCCTGGGGTTGAGCGCGGGCACTAGAGACCGAACGTTCCAGCGCTTCAAGGTCAGCCAGGATGCGGCCGCCTTCCGCCAGATACAGTTCACCTTCCTGCGTGACGCTGACCCGGCGTGTAGTGCGGTTCAGCAAGCGCACGCCCAGCCGTTGCTCCAGCCGGGCCAGCCGCGCGCTGATGGCGGGTGGCGTCAGGCCCAGTTCGCGGGCGGTGGCGGACAGGTTGCCGTGCTTGACCACCAGCGAGAAGAAGGCGAGATCGGAAAGCGCGTCCATGGTTCGGCCTGCTGAGGTTATTTATAAATTAAATCTAATAAAGATTTAGTTTCATCAGCAATTATAAGAATTAAACCGGCCTATACACTGGACTCACCCATACAGAGCCGCCTGACGCGGCCAATCGAGGAGACCAGGAATGAAGATGAAACCCGTGGCCCGCGCCTGCTGCGCGGCCCTTGCCGCCGCATCCTGTTGGACCGTTCCGGCCGCCGCCGCCAACGCCTTCCCCGAACGCGCGGTGACGCTTGTCGTGCCGTTCGCGCCTGGCGGCAGCGTGGACATTGCCGCACGGCTGATCTCGGACGCCTGGGGCCGTGCGCTAGGCCAAAGCGTGATCGTGGAGAACCGGGCCGGCGCGTCCGGCAACATCGGCATGGCCGCCGTGGCGCGCGCCCAGCCCAACGGCTACACGCTGGCGATCAACACCATGTCGCTGGCCATCAACCCGGCGCTCTTCAAAGACATGCCGTTCGACACGACGAAGGACTTGCGGTCTGTCGGCACGGTGGGCACGTCCCAGCACGTCCTGACCGTGACCAACGCCTTGCCGGTCACCAGCGTCAGCGAACTGCTGGCTTACGTGCGCGCCCGGCCCGCCAATGATCTGAGCTTCGGTTCCGCAGGCACGGGCAGCACCTTCCACATGGCCGCGGAACTGTTCAAGTCCGTGTCGAAGACGCAGATCCTGCATGTGCCCTACAAGGGCGGTGGTCCGGCCATGGTCGATACCATCAGCGGGCAGGTGCAGATGAGCTTTCCGGTGCTGTCCGCCGCCAAGCCCCAAGTCGATGGCAAGAAGTTGCGCGCACTGGGCGTGACCGGTACCGCGCGTTCGCCGCTGTTGCCCGACGTGCCGACGATCGCGGAATCCGGTTTGCCCGGGTACGAATTCAACACCTGGTTCGTGATCAGCGCGCCGGCCGGCACGCCGCAGCCGGTAATCGACACCTTGAACGCCAAGCTGGCCGAGGCCTTGCAGTCACCGGCGCTCAAGCAACGCATGCAGCAGGAAGGGTTCGACCCCCTGATTTCCGCGCCGGCCAAGACCGATGCCATGGTGGCCGCTGAAATGGCGCGCTGGGCGGGCATCGTGCAAGACGCCGGCATTCAGGCCAACTAGACCGCAAGACGCGCCCGTGGCTAGCCGCGGGCGCCGCATCCAAGGACGAGAAGACATGCCTGGCATGACGCTGTACGACAAGCTGGTGGCCAGCCATGAGGTGGCCCGCATCGACGACGAGCACATTCTGCTGTACGTCGATCTGCACATCATGAACGAATACACCAGCCCGCAGGCCTTCAGCGGCCTGGCCGCGCGCGGCCGCGACGTGCTGCGCCCGGGGCAACAGATGGCGGTGGTGGACCACATCATTCCCACGCATCCGGTGCCGGCGGCGTTGCGTGTGATTCCTGACGACGCTTCGTCGCGCCAGGCGCTGAACCTGAAGCGCAATTGCGACGAACAACACATCGCGCTGTTCGACACGACCGACCCGTTGCAAGGCATCGAGCACGTGATCGCGCCCGAACACGGCATGATCCTGCCCGGCATGGTGGTGTTGTGCGGCGACAGCCACACCACGACTTACGGTGCGCTGGGCGCGCTGGGCTTCGGCATTGGCACGTCCGAAGTCGAACACATCCTGGCCACGCAGACGCTGGTCTACCGGGTGGCGCGCAACCTGCGCATTCGCGTTGACGGCACGCTGGGCGCCGGGGTGTCGGCCAAGGATCTGGTCATCTACCTGGTGCACCGCATCGGCGCGCAAGGCGCGCGCGGGCATGCGGTGGAATTCTGTGGCACGGCAGTCGATGCCCTGTCGGCCGAGGCTCGCATGACCCTGTGCAACATGACGGTCGAGGCCGGTGCGCGCGCCGCGTTGATTGCGCCAGACGCAACCACGGACGCCTACGTCTGTGCGCACGCCCCACAGCTGCATGGCGAGGCGCTGGCGGGGGCACGCGCCTACTGGGCCACGCTGCGCACTGACGCTGATGCGTGGTTCGATCGGGAACACGTGTTCGATGCCGCGGACATCGCGCCCTTCGTTACGTGGGGCACCAGCCCCGATCAGGCCATGCCGGTCACTGGACGGGTGCCCGATCCGCAGGCGGAAACCGACACCTTGGCCAGATTGGCGCTGGAAAAGGCCATGGACTACATCGGCCTGACGCCGGGCACGCCGATCGCCGGGGTACCGATCGACCGCGTGTTCATCGGTTCCTGCACCAACGGCCGCATCGAAGACTTGCGCGTGGTCGCGGCGATGGTGCGTGGCCGCAAGGTCGCCGAGGGCGTGCGTGCCATGGTCGTGCCGGGTTCCGGCGCGGTGCGCGCGCAGGCCGAAGCCGAAGGGCTGGCGGCGCAGTTGATCGACGCCGGCTTTGAATGGCGCCAGCCGGGCTGTTCCATGTGCCTGGCCATGAACGACGACATGCTGCGGCCCGGTGAACGCTGCGCGTCCACCACCAACCGGAATTTTGAAGGACGCCAGGGGCGGGCGGGGCGCACGCACTTGATGAGCCCCGCGATGGCCGCCGCCGCCGCACTGGCCGGCCGCATCGTCGACGCCCGCGAATGGGAGCAAGCCAAATGAATCCGCTGATCGAAGGCATCGCCGCGCCGCTGCCGTTCTCCAATCTGGACACCGACCAGATCATGCCCAAGCAGTTCCTGCGCATCATCGACAAGGCGGGCTTGGACAAGGGCTTGCTGTATGACCTGCGCTTTGACGAACATGGCGTGGCCCGGCCCGGCTTCGTGCTGAACCAGGACGCCTACGCGGGCGCATCCCTGTTGGTGGCGGGCCCGAACTTCGGCTGCGGCTCCAGCCGCGAGCATGCCGTGTGGGGTTTGCAGCAGTTCGGCATCCGCGCGGTGATCGCGCCAAGCTTCGGCGAGATCTTCTACTTCAATGCGTTGAACAACGGCCTGCTGCTGGTCAGCCTGCCACCTGGCGAGGTCGACGCCTTGCTCGCACGGGTGTCCAATACGGACACGGCGGACGCCAAGCGCCTTGTCGTGGATGTGATGGCGGGTCAGATCCGTGCCGCCGATGGCTGGACGGCGGACTTCACCTTGCCGGAGCGGCATCGCCGCATGTTCGCGCAAGGGCAGGACATGGTGGGCGCGTCGCTTGCGCAACTGCCCGAGGTGGAACGGTTTGAAGCCGCTCACTGGGCGCGTCATCCGTGGATGAAGGACGTGGCGCGCACGGTGCGCGACCGCCTGGACGCCGGGCGCGAATAACGCAACAGGAGGCAGTACCCATGACCGCATTCTTCGACTTGCCCGTGCGCCATATCGACGCGGGCGGCATCCAGATCGCCGCGCGCATCGACGGGTCGGGGCCGCCGTTGCTGTTGCTGCATGGCCATCCGCAAACACATGCCATCTGGCATCGCGTATGGCCTGAACTGACGCGGCACCGCACCTGCGTGGCGGCGGACCTGCGCGGCTACGGGGACAGCAGCAAGCCTGCGGCCACGGCGGACCATTCGGCCCATTCCAAGCGCCGCATGGCGGCCGATATGGTTGAGGTGATGCGTGCGTTGGGCCATGCGCGCTTCGAGGTGCTGGCGCATGATCGCGGTGCCCGCGTGGCCCATCGGCTGGCGCTGGACCACGCCGACGCCGTGTCTCGCATGATGTTGCTGGACATCGCGCCGACGCTGGACATGTATGAAGGCACGACGCGGGCGTTTGCCCAGGCGTACTTCCATTGGTTCTGGCTGATCCAGCCCGCGCCCGGGCCCGAAACCATGATCGAGCACGATCCGGTGTTCTATCTGCGTTCGGTGATGGGGGGCAGGCCGGGCGGGCTGGCACATTTTTCGGACGAGGCCATGGCGGAATACGAGCGCGCGGCGCGGCAGCCGGGCTGGGCGACCGGCATCTGCGAGGACTATCGCGCCTCCGCCACGCTGGACCTGGACCACGATCGCGCAGGCCGCGCCGCCGGCGAACGCCTGCGCATGCCGGTGCGGGCGTTGTGGGGCGAGCGCGGCGCGGTGGGCAAGAATTTCGACGTGCTGGCGCTGTGGCGCGCGGTGGCCGACGAGGTCTCTGGCAGGGCGTTGCCGGGGGCGCATTACCTGGCGGAAGAGACCCCGGATGCGCTGCTGGAAGAGGCCGGCGCCTTCTTCGGTTGGCGGTAGCCGCAGGCTGTCAATCAAGCCTGGGCGGGCGATAGGGCTATCTAAAAAGGGACGCACTCCTGGTGTTAACCTTCGCCCCATGAATCGTTACTTCACCGATCTTTCCGAATTGCCCGACCCTGAAGACGCGCAACGCGCCTTCAAGGCGACCGACTCCCCCTGCGTGGCCGTTTGCTCGACCCTGTTCGACGATATCTGCCGCGGTTGCGGCCGCACGGCCATGGAAGTCGCCAATTGGGTTTTCATGACGGATGAAGAAAAGCGCGAAGTCTGGGTGCGTATCAAGGCACAAGGGTATCCGCGGCGCAACAACTGAACGCCGTCCCTGATTGGAATCGTCTGGCCGTCTTGGGCATGTCATATCGCGCGGGCTAAATCGCGTTATTGCCCACTTCCGGCCCTATCATGCGCATCGTTCTGGTTACGGATGCCTGGCATCCGCAAGTCAACGGCGTCGTTCGCACCTGGACGACCATGCAGCAGATCTTGAATGAATGGGGCCACGAACTGATCGTGGTGAACCCGCAAGGCAGCCGGACAGTGCCGGCGCCGTCCGAGCCCGACCTGCGGCTATGCCTGCAACCGGGGCGGCAGCTGCGGCGCATCCTGGGCGACACGGTGCCCGACGCGCTACACATCGCCACCGAAGGTCCGCTGGGCCTGGCGGCACGCCGGATGGCGCTGTCGAGGGGCTGGCAGTTCACGACCTCGTTTCACACCATGTTCCCCGACTACCTGCAAGCGCGCATGGGCATTCCCGCAGCGTTGCCGTGGCGCTATCTGCGCTGGTTTCACCGGCCGTCGCAATGCGTGCTGGTGCCGACCCCCACCGTGCGGGACATTCTGGTGCAGCGCGGGTTGGCAAATCTGCGGGTCTGGTCGCGCGGCGTCGATCCGCGCAAATTCCAGCCGGCGGCCAGCACGGCATTTGAGCACCTGCCGCGCCCCGTCCACCTGAGCGTGGGCCGCGTCGCGCGTGAAAAGAATCTGGATGCGTTCCTGTCGCTGGACCTGGCGGGTAGCAAGGTGGTCGTGGGCGCAGGCCCGGACGAGGCGCGGCTGAAGAAGAAGTTTCCTGACGCCGTTTTCCTAGGCATGCAGAAGGATGACGCCTTGCCGGGGTTCTACGCCGCGGCCGATGTCTTCGTGTTCCCCAGCCTGACCGACACGTTCGGCCTGGTGATGCTTGAGGCGATGGCCTGCGGCACGCCGGTGGCGGCCTTTCGCAGCGAAGCGCCGCTGGCGGTGGTGACCCCGGGCGTCACCGGTTGCCTGGACGACGATCTGGCTCATGCCTGCCGCGCCGCGCTGCCGTTGGACCGCCATGCGGTGCGGGCGCATGCGTTGACCCGCAGCTGGGATTCGGTCGCGTCCGATCTGCTGGATTCGTTGGTTCCGCTGGTGGCGGATGCGTCGCAGCGCCCGTCGCTGGCCCGGGCCGGGTGAGCATTGAGGGGATTTTTCGGGGACGGGTTTCCTCAGCGCATCCCAAACCGGTACAATCTTTCGCAATCCTGAGGAGCGTTGCGACGACCCTGCGGTTCCCGTCATGTCGTGATCACACGCACTGACGACAAGCGGAACCCGGTTCGCCAGGCTCAGGAATCCTTGTTCAAGCGCCGCGCCTTGCGCGTCGCTACAGCAACGGCGCTCACCTTTGTCGCATATGGCGGGAAAGGCGAGCACTCGACTGTCGTGGTGTATTCGCGTTGTCCGGCCATATCGTGCGCCGTTCGATATTCACGTGGAGCCTACACACACCATGAACGCTGTGACTGATAAATCCTTCTCCGACTACCTGGTTGCCGACCTGTCCCTGGCGGGCTGGGGCCGTCGCGAACTGGCGATTGCCGAAACCGAAATGCCCGGCCTGATGGCCATCCGCGAGGAATTCGCCGCTGCCCAGCCGCTCAAGGGCGCGCGCATCGCCGGCAGCCTGCACATGACCATCCAGACGGGCGTGCTGATCGAAACGCTGGTGGCGCTTGGCGCCGAAGTGCGCTGGGCCTCGTGCAACATCTTCTCCACGCAAGACCACGCCGCCGCCGCGATCGCCGCCTCGGGCACGCCGGTCTTCGCCGTCAAGGGCGAAACGCTGGAAGAGTACTGGCAGTACACCCACAAGATCTTTGAATGGCCCAATGGCCAGAACGCCAACATGATCCTCGACGATGGCGGCGACGCCACGTTGATGCTGCACCTGGGCACCAAGGCCGAAAAAGACATCTCGGTGCTGGCCAACCCGGGCAGCGACGAAGAGCGCATCCTGTTTGCCGCCATCAAGGAAACGCTCAAGCGTGACCCGAAGTGGTATTCCACCCGCCTGGCGCTGATCAAAGGCGTGACGGAAGAAACCACGACCGGCGTGCATCGCCTGTACCAGATGTCGCAAAAGGGCGAGTTGGCCTTTGCCGCCATCAACGTCAACGACTCGGTCACCAAGTCCAAGTTCGACAACCTGTACGGCTGCCGCGAATCGCTGGTGGACGGCATCAAGCGCGCCACCGACGTCATGGTGGCGGGCAAGATCGCCGTCGTGGCCGGCTATGGCGACGTGGGCAAGGGTTGCGCCCAAGCCCTGGTCGCCTTGCGCGCGCAAGTCTGGGTCACGGAAATCGACCCGATCTGCGCCCTGCAAGCCGCGATGGAAGGCTTCAAGGTCGTGACGATGGAAGAAGCCGCCGCGCATGGCGACATCTTCGTCACCGCCACCGGCAACTATCACGTCATCACGCGCGAACACATGAACGCCATGAAGGACCAGGCGATCGTCTGCAACATCGGCCACTTCGACAACGAAATCGACGTCGCCGGCCTGGCCGATTGCGAGTGGGAAGAGATCAAGCCGCAAGTCGACCACGTGATCTTCCCGGACGGCAAGCGCATCATCCTGCTGGCCCAAGGCCGCCTGGTGAACCTGGGTTGCGCCACTGGCCACCCGTCGTTCGTGATGTCGTCGTCGTTCGCCAACCAGACCATCGCTCAGATCGAGCTGTTCACGCGCAACGACGCCTACAAGTCGGGCGAAGTCTATGTGCTGCCCAAGCACCTGGACGAAAAGGTCGCGCGCCTGCACCTGAAGAAGCTGGGCGTGAAGCTGACGACGTTGCGCAAGGATCAAGCCGACTACATCAATGTGCCGGTGGAAGGCCCCTTCAAGCCGAACCACTACCGCTATTGATACGTTGAAAGCACAATAGGAAGGTGCCGCGCCATGTTGGCGCGGGCTTTCCGAACCGCGGGGTTCAATCGTTTCCGCCTGGTGGCGACGGAACCGCGGAGCATCAATACAGGAGTTCGAACATGGCACTGATACTCGTCTGGATTCTGAATGCAGTGGCCCTGCTGGCTGTTGCCTACCTGCTGCCCGGCATCACCGTGGCCAGTTTCGGGTCGGCACTGATTGCCGCGCTGGTGCTGGGTCTGGTGAACATGCTGGTCAAGCCGGTGCTGGTGCTGCTGACCTTGCCCATCACGATCGTCACCCTCGGGCTCTTTCTTATCGTCATCAACGCCTTGTTGTTCTGGTTCGTCGGCTCCGTGCTGAAGGGCTTCCAGGTCAACGGGTTCTGGTGGGCCGTGGGCGGTGCGATTCTGTACAGCATCATCTCTGGTCTGCTTACCAAACTGATCCCCTAATGTCTGACTCGACCTCTCCCGCTTTCAGTCTGGAGTTCTTTCCTCCGCGCGACCTGGCCGGCCAGGAACGGCTGGTCCGCGCGGCCAAGCAGATGCTGGCCATCCAGCCCAAGTACGTCAGCGTGACATTCGGCGCGGGTGGTTCCACGCGCGCCGGCACGGCGGACGCCGTGCGCACGCTGAGCAACCTGGGTTGCGACGCGGCGCCTCACTTGTCGTGCGTGGGCGCCACGCGCCAGGAACTGCGGGACATTCTTCAGACCTACAAGAACGATGGCGTGCGGCGCGTGGTCGCCCTGCGCGGCGACCTGCCTTCGGGCATGGGCGGCGATGCGGGCGAACTGCGCTACGCCAACGAACTGGTCTCGTTCATCCGCGAGGAAACCGGCGACTGGTTCCACATCGAAGTGGCGGCTTATCCCGAAATGCATCCGCAGGCGACCAACCCGTCGGCCGACCTGGACCATTTCGTCACCAAGGTGAACGCGGGCGCCGACGCGGCCATCACGCAGTACTTCTTCAACGCCGACGCCTATTTCGACTTCGTCGACCGGGCTCAGGCCAAGGGCGTTCGCGTGCCGATCGTGCCGGGCATCATGCCCATCACGAACCACACGCAGCTGCTGCGCTTCTCGGAAATGTGCGGGGCCGAAGTGCCGCGCTGGATTCGCCTGCGCCTGGCGGAGTTCGGTGACGACAAGGCATCCATCCGCGCCTTTGGCGTGGATGTGGTGACCGAGCTGTGCCAGACCCTGTTGGACAACGGCGCACCGGGCCTGCATTTCTACACCTTGAACCATGCGGAAGCCCCGCTGGCGGTGTGGAAGGAACTGGCGCTGTAGGCGTCCACGCGCCAGCGTCTAGCCGAGCCCACCTTTGCAGGTGGGCTTTTTTTTGCGCGCGGTCTGGTCCATCTACTCCGGTTGAATGCCCGCCTGTCGAATCTGCAAGCCCCAGGCGTCGTACTGGGACTGCACGAACTCCTGCAAGGGTGCGCCGACCGCCAGGTCCGGCTCCATGCCCATGGCGCGTAGCCGCTCCTGGACTGCGGAATCGCGCATCGTCGCCGTCAATTGTTCGGTCCACCAGCGCGCGGCCTCGGGCGAAAGGCCCGCAGGACCTGCGACGCCGATCCAGCCGGTCAGATCCAGGCTGCCCATGCCCAGTTCCCGGGCCGTGGGCACTGATGGCAGGATGGTCGAGCGTTTGCTGGAAACGAGAGCGACAGCATTCAGATTCCTCGCGTGGATCTGCGGCAGGACGGCTCCCAAATCTGCCGCCACGAAATCGATGCGTCCACCCAGCAGGTCCGTCACGGCTGCCGGCTGGCCCTTGTAGGGCACGCCCAACACTTCGACGCCCGCGGCGCGGCTGAACGCGGCCGCGACCACCTGGCCCGTGCCCGAACCATAGCCGCTCGTGACGGCATTCGGTTTTACCTTTGCTGCCGCTATCAACTGCTCGGCGTCACCATGCTGGCCCGCCGCGCGCGTGACGATCACCACGTCGAAGCGGACCACACGTCCCACCTGGGTGAAATCCTTGATGGCGTCGTAGCGCTGGAATGCCTTGGACAGGTATGGCCCGGATGAACTGGTGGCGCTGGAACTCGGCATCATGGTGTAGCCGTCGGGTGCGGATCGCGCCACGGCATCGACGCCAAGCACGCCGAGTGCGCCCGGTTTGTTCTCGACGATGATTTGGGCGCCGCTGCGGGCGCGTATATCGTCCACCACGACGCGCGAGACATTGTCGATGGTGCTGCCGGCAGGAAAGCCCACCACAAAGCGGATTGGCTTGTCGGCGTGCGGGTAGCTGGCGTGATCGCCAGCAGCTGCCGCCAGCGATGGCAGGCACGCCGCGATGGCGATGAGGGCTGATTGAATTGTTTTTTTCATGGTTGTCTCCTCGTGCGTGGGACGTGGCGTCAGGGCATCCCGCTGGCCCGGGCCTCGGCCAGGATCTCGGCGGTGTGCTCGCCCAGCCCCGGCGGATGCCGCCGGATTTCCCCCGGCGTGCGGCTGAACCGGACGGGCAGCCCCGCCTGGATCAAGGGGCCTTCAGTGGGATGTTCCGACTCATGCCAGAAGCCGGTCGCCCGCAGGTGCGGATCGGTCAGCAGCTCGTCGAAGCCGTTGACTGGCGCGAAGGGAATGTCGGCCGTTGCCAGCAATTCCATCCATTGCGTCGTAGTGCGTTCGGCCAATACGGTCTCGACGTAGCGATACAGCTCGGGAAAATGCTGGCTGCGGCTGTTGAGCGTGAGGTAGCGCGGGTCTTGCGCCATGTCCGGATGCCCAGCCAGCGCGAAGAAGCGCTGCCACTGCGGCGTGGTGTAGGGCACCACGCTCATGTAGCCATCGCGTGTGCGAAATGGGCGGCGGTATTCGTTCAGCAGGCGCGCGTAGCCTGCTGGCCCTTGCGGCGGCACGAAGGTCAACCCGGCCAGGTGCTCCGGCGCCAGGAAGGCCACCATGCATTCAAACATGGGTACTTCGACGGCCTGGCCGCCTGCGCCGCGTTCGCGCGCGAGCAAGGCGCTGGTCACTGCGTTGGCTACATACAGGGCCACGACTTTATCGGCGACCACGGAGTTGACATAGCGAGGAGCGCTGGCGCCCGCGCCGCCCTGGAGCCAGGCCATGCCGGAGGCGGCCTGGATGGTGTCGTCGATGGCCGGGCGTCCCGCATAAGGCCCAAGTTCCGAATAGCCGTAGCAGGCGCAATAGACCAGGTTGGGAAATTTTGCTTCAAGCGTTGCGTAATCGAGACCCAGGCGACGCATCGCGGGGGCGCGCATGTTCGAGATGAACACGTCTGCGCCGCTGATCAACGAGTCCAGTTGAGCGCGGCCTTCGGTGGTCTTCGCGTCGATCACCGCACTGCGCTTGTTGCGGTTCAGGTTCAGGTGAGTGTGACTCATGGCGGCGTGGCGCTGTGGCGTCACGTGCCGGAACACGTCGCCCTCCGCGGACTCCACCTTGATGACGTCGGCGCCCATGTCTCCCAGCATTTGTGTGGCCATCGGCCCCATTCCTACGCTGGTCATGTCGATGATGCGTATGCCGTGCAGCGGTCCAGACATATTCAGGCCTCCCTTAGCAGCCGGCGTGCCAAACGCAGGTGCGGCCAGTCGATCATCTTGCCGTCCAATCGCAAGGCGCCCGCACCCGGATGGGCATCGAACGCGGCGATGACGGCCTGGGCCCACTGCCGCTTGCTGTCGTCGGGGGTCAGTTGCGCGTTGACGGATTCCACATGGCGCGGGTGGATCGCCATTTTGCTGACGAACCCGTCACGGAACGCTTCGCCGGCCTCGCTGGCAAGCACGTCGGGCGCATCCAGGTTGATGCAGACCGTATCGACGGCGCGAACGCCGGCGGCGGCGGCGGCCATCAGACATAGCGAGCGCGCCAGGCGGAAAGGTTCGGTGTAGCGGCCTGCGCTGCGGTTTTGCAGCGCGCCGACGTCGGCGGCCAGGTCTTCCGCGCCCCAGGAAAGTCCCCACAACCGGGGAGTGGCGTCGCGATAGTCATGCAAGCCGAAGAGGGACTGCGCAGTTTCGGTGACGATGGCCAGAATACGGGTGGAGCCTGGCGCGGCGCCGGCTGCCGTCTCGAACGCATCGAGGTAGTGAGAGAGTTGCAGCAGATCTGCACGGCCCGCGCACTTGGGCAGAACGATGCCGTGCGGGGCGGCTGGCATGACGGCCGCCAGGTCGGCCAAGGCATTACCGCTGTCCAGCGCATTGATCCGGACCCAGAGCGGCTTGTCCGCGGCTCCGCGTTCAAGCATCGTACGGACCTGCGTCCGTGCCGCGGCTTTTTGATCGGGGGAGACGGAGTCTTCCAGATCCAGGATCAAGGCGTCGGCGGCGCTGCTTGTCGCGTGATCGAATTTTCGTGCGGCGTCGCCGGGCACGAACAATAGGGAACGAATCATGGCGGCGATCCTAGACGGGGCGTTTACGCATCAGGGCCGACCGCTTGCAGATGGCGACCACATCGTCGCGATGATTCAGCGCGGTGTGTTCGAATTCGACGATGCCCGCGTCGGGGCGTGATTTGCTTTCGCGCATCGTCAGCACGCGGGTACGCACGTGCAAGGTGTCTCCCGCGAAGACCGGCTTGGGGAACACCACGTCGCTCATGCCCAGGTTTGCCACTGTCGTGCCCAACGTGGTGTCGTTCACGGTCATGCCGATCATCAGACCCAGCGTGAACAAGCTGTTGACCAGAGGCTTGCCGAACTCCGTCTGGGCGGCGAAATGCGCGTCCAGATGCAGCGGCTGCACGTTCATGGTGAGTGAACTGAACAGCACGTTGTCCATCTCGGTCAGGGTGCGGGTCCAGGCGTGATCAAACGCCTGTCCGGGCGAAAACTGTTCGTAGTAAAGGCCTGCCATCTTCCTTCCTTAAAGAGGGACAACGCCGCGCGGGGAGCCCGGGTTCCGAGCATCCGCAGTCGGCTGGATTTCTATTGCGTTCTTACTCGTGAACAAAAGTTTATATACATGAACCAAAACGAGCAATGAAGTTTTGCTTGGCGTAAACCCGCAGCCGCTTGCCACCGGGGGAGGACGCAGCAGCACGCCGCCCGCCCGCGCGGACGGCGGGCAGGAATGAGTTTGGGAAAGGGAAAAGGCCGTGGAGGCCAGGGAAGGGCGGCGCCGACAGCCGGCGCGCCGGGTGGGACTATCTGGCCGCCGCCGGGGCGTCGATGCGTTGCGCTAGTTCACGGCTGGCGGTAAGCAGTGTCCGGCCAATGGTGTCGGCCAGCGCCGCCGACCGGTCCAGCGGGGCACCGACGACCAGCGCCAGCGCGGCGCCATGCAGCACCAGCGGCGCGGCGACCGACAGGGTGTCGGCCTGATGCTCTGCCAGGTTCACGTGCCAGCCACGGGTGGCTTCGGTTTCCACCAGCTTGAGCAGTTGATCGCGGGTTTTGATGGTCCGGTCGGTGTAACGGTCCAGTGCCAGGCGCGATACCAGCAATTCGCGTTCGGCGGGCGCCATGGCGCCCAGCAGCGCGCGGCCCGAGGCGGAGGCATGTAGCGGTTTGAGCTGGCCGACCCTGGCGGTGAACCGCACGATACGATCGGGTTCGGCAACGTCCAGGTACACGGCATGGTCGCCTGACCGCTGCGCCAGGATTAGCGTTTCGCCCAGTTCGTCGCGCAGCGCTTCCAGCGTGGGCCGGATGCGGGTGGTCAGTTGGTCATGTTCGGCGACGGTGCGGGCCTCGTTCAGCCAGCGCCGCGTGAGGTAATAGCGCCCGGCTGCCTGATGCGCGTAGCCGTCGCTTTCAAGCGTGTCCAGCAGGGCCAGACAGCTCGATTTGGGAATGCCGAGCCCGGCCGAGATCTGCGACAGAGTGGCCGGAGCTCGCGTATTCGCGAAGAATTGCAGGATGTCCAGCACACGTCTGGCGCTTTTTACGTCGTTCGTACTCATGCACGGCAATATATATTCATGAATGGGCAGCGGCAACCGCCGCCCGCCCATTAGTCCGCGTACACGCCCACGTTCCGGATGACGCCGCCCCATTTGTCGACCTCGGATTGCAGCCAGGTTTGCAGTCCTTCAGGCGTCTGCTTGGATTCGGGCACGATCTCGGCGCCCAGCTCTGCCATCTTCTGCGAGAAGGCCGGGTCCTTCAAGGCCGCGCGCAACGCCGCGTTGAACTTCGCAATCGCTTCGGGCGGCGTGCCCTTGGGCGCATAGACGCCGTGCCACACCTTGACTTCAAATCCCTTCAAGCCGCCTTCCTGCAAGGTCGGCGCATCCGGCAGGGCCTTGATGCGATCCAGTGTCGTGACGCCGTATAGCTTCACGCGCTCGCCCTTGATCTGGGGGATGGTCTGCGTGGTCTGGTCGCACAACACGTCAACCTGGCCACCCAACAGCGCCGTCATCGCCGGGGCCGTGCCAGCGTAAGGCACGGTTGTGAACTGCACACCCAGCGACTCTTGCAGCAGCATCCCGCACAGCTGCGACACCGCGCCCAACCCGGCGTTGGCCAGGTTGACCTTGTTGCCGTTCTCCTTGGCGTACTTGATGAAGCCCGCCATGCCGTCGGCCGGCAGATCCTTGCGGCCCAGCAACGTCATGGGCACGTCCGCCACCTGGCCGACATAGGCGAAGTCCGTCAGCGGGTTGAACGACAACTTGCGATACAGCGCGGGCGCAGTGGCCATGCCGTTGTGGTGGATCAGGAAGGTATAGCCGTCGGGCGCGGCGCGCGCCACATGCTGGGATGCCAACGTGCCGCCCGCGCCCGTGCGGTTCTCGATGATGATGCTCTGGCCCAGCGTCTTGGCCATGGAGGCGCCCAGGCTGCGCGCCACCACGTCCGTCGGGCCGCCTGCCGCAAAGGGCACGACCAGTGAAATGGGGTGGTTCGGATACGCACCTTGTGCGCTGGCGGAACCCCAGGCAAGGCAGGACAGGGCCAGCATGGGCCAGGCAGCCCGCGTTGCCGCGCGCGCGAAAAAGGGGGGCATGTCTCGCTCCTTATGGTTTTCTCGCTGCCCTGTTTGGAGGGCAGGCAGACACCAGTGTGGCGCGTACGCCTCAGGATGAGAATTTGCGGTTTTACAAGCCGGGCTTCGGCAGGCGGAAAGGAGGGTTTACGCGGTAAACGCTTGACTAAGCGGGATTGCGGGAATCTCTGGCAGGTCTAGTCCACTGCACGGGAGGGCGACTTCTCGTATGCGGTCATGGAAGTACTGATGGAATATCTTCCAATCTTCATATTGGCATGAGGCCACTTGGTAAGTACATAGCCTTCCAACCAATCCACAGATCCAGTCAGCGCACTGCAACGTTTGAAACAGATGGCTTTCGCCTTGGATTGGAGGCTCGATCAGCATTCTGCAACGGTCGGCCGCAACCTCAAACATTGCCAATGTGCAGGCTTCTACGTTTGCTTCGCGCCAGACATTGCCGGCCTGCTGTTCGTCGAGCAGCAACATGAAAGTGGCCCGTCGCGCTACGCAGAATTGATCCACGCGCCGGAGAATTTGCAGTAGTTGCTGTTTGAAGACCTCTGCCGGCTGATGAGCGTCCGCGTCAGATGTCTTTTGCTCGCCGCCATAGATTACGTAGCCCCCGACCCGCTTTATCTGGTTGAGCAGCCGGCCTGTTGCTGTACGCAAAGTCCGATACTTCGCCACGTTATGTACGGTGTAGAGCTGCGCTCCCTTTTTTTCCCATTGGTAGGCAGGCTTGGATTGTTGTTCAAGCTCGAATCTCAATAGATGGCACTTCAGCTTGTAGAAGTAGATCGCAAATTCGCGTACGGCATATACCGGCAAGACAAGCCCGCCGAAACCAAATACCGGGCTCGTCTTGTGTTGTTGATGGTGACGGGAGATGAAGGGGCCGATGTGGCCGAACTCGTCCAGATAGACGACGTAATGCATAGCGGAACCCTCTGCCGAACACGCATCGTGTACGTGATTCAAGGCAGTGTAGGCGCCGTGAAAGGCCGACCTTCTTTCAGTGAACAGAAATGTCCCGCATTGAATAATGCGCGGATGAACAGTCTTTGCGCAAAGACACGAAAGCCCGCTGCAATTGCTTGCGCGGGCCTCGGAAGGTGGGCACATGACTGGCATATGCGTTGGTGCAACCTTAGGCTATTCGTGGACTGCGTGGCAAGTGGCAAGATCCATGAAACGCAAAGATATGGGCGGCAAATCCCGTTTATCAGACTGAGTTCGTTCGATGTGCGGGCGGAAACCCAGGTGGATCGGGCCTAACTCGCCTGATCCTTGCCCGGGTCTTCGGCCAGCACTTGGGGCGTTGGATAGCTGGGCTGTGGTGCGTTCACGGGCTCGATGCGCAGCGGTTGATGGACGCGGCTGGGCGGCACCAGCGAGCCGGGGTCGTCGGGGTTGGTCCACAGCGGGTCCGGGATTTCGGCGAAGACCTGGCGCAGGCGTTCGCCCCAGGTGCCACGGATCATGCGGAAGTACTCGTTGTTCTCATCGATGCTGGCGAAGTGCGTGACGCGCAGCGCATTCGTGTCGTAGACCAGCAGGTCCAGCGGCAAGCCCACTGAGATGTTCGAGCGCAGCGTGGAATCCATCGAGATCAGCGCGCACTTGGCCGCCTCGTCCAGCGAAGTGTCGGGGCGCAGCACGCGGTCCAGGATGGGCTTGCCGTATTTGGCTTCGCCGATCTGGAAATAGGGGCATTCCTGGCTGGCCTCGATGAAATTGCCCGCCGAATACACCTGGAACAAGCGGCAGTGTTCCCCGCCGATCTGTCCCCCGAAAATCATGCTGACGTTGAAGTCGACGCCCTGTTCGTGCAGGGCAGGGGCTTCGCGCTGATAGACCTCGCGTACCGCCGCGCCAACGCAGCGGGTGGCCTCGAACAGGTCGGGCGCGTTCCAGATGGTGGCGCCGCCTTCGTCGTGCTGGCGGGTCAGCGCATGCAGCACGGCCTGGCTGACGGCCAGGTTGCCAGATGTCATCAGGACCATGATGCGCTCGCCCGGGCGCTCGAAGACGGTCATCTTTCGGAAGATGCTGATCTGGTCGACGCCCGCGTTGGTGCGGGAGTCGGATAAGAAGACGAGGCCGGCGTCGAGGCGGGCTGCTACGCAGTAGGTCATGATCGAAAAATGGGAAAAACCACGCCGCATTGTATTGCGGCGCGGTTGCGGTGGTTACTGCTGCCCGGCTGTCTGGACCTGTACGCTGATTTCCATGGATTCCTCGCCGCCGCCGCTACGCACGCCGCGTACCGGGGACGCCGAGTCATAGTCGCGCGCCACGGCCAGCCGGCAATGGCTGTCTGAGGCGAACTGGCGGTTGGTGATGTCGACGCTGGTCCAGCCGGTGGCGGCCAGCCAGACGTCGGCCCAGGCGTGGCTGGCCGAGTGTTCGGTGGTGGTATAGACGTAACCGCTGACGTAGCGGGCGGGTACGCCCAAGCCGCGCACGCAGGCCAGGAACAGATGGGCGTGGTCCTGGCAGACGCCGTGGCCCATGGCCAGCACCTGGTTCGCCGCCGTGGTGACGTCGGTGGTGCCCGGCTCGTAGGCAACCCGGTCGCTGATGGCGTTGGCCAAGGCCAGGATGTCGTCCGGCGTGGTCAGGCCGTTGGGCAAAACTTCGCGCACGAAGGCCATGATCGTATCGTCGGCTTGCGTCAACGGGGTCTGCACGCAATAGGCGTGCACGGGCAGGCGGCTGTCTTCCCCGCCCAGCACGCCGCGCGCGAGCGGCGCGACCTGCACTTGCCCCACCACGCGCAATTCGATGTCGGTATGCGGATGATTCAAGGTCAAGGTGTGCGTGATGTTGCCGTAGGCGTCCACCTGCTTTTCCAGCGCGCCCGGCGCTTCGATGTGCCAGCGCAGCACGCGCTGGTGTTCGTCGTCGCGTGGCGTCAGGCGCAGGGTCTGGATGCTGTAGGTGACCGGCGCGGTATAGCGGTAATGCGTGACGTGCGTGATGATCTGTCTCATTGCTGTCTCCGTGTTATGCCGACAGCGGGACCAGGAAGTCCTGGCTGATCCGGTTGCCCAGGTCATTGATGCGGTCCAGGAAATGGTCCAGGTATTGATGCAGGCCACTATCCAGGATGTCTTCGACGCGGCCGTATTGCAGTTCGGCGCACAGCATGCCGACGCGCCTTTCGGTTTCGGTGGAGCGCTGGTTGGAGACGCGCGCCAGGTCGTCGGCCACCGCCCGCATCGATGCCAGCAGCGACCGCGGCATGTCGCCGTGCAGGATCAGCAGTTCGACGACGCGGTCGGGCGTGATGACGTCGCGGTACACCTTGCGATAGATCTCAAGCCCCGACACCGAACTCAGCAGCGCGGACCAACGATAGAACTCGCTTTGCAGCGCGGCGGCGCCCGATGGTTCGGCGCGCATTTCCTGCACGCCGTTGCTGCCGCGTTCGTGGAACTTCACGTCCAGCATGCGCGCGGTGTTGTCGGCCCGTTCCAGATGCATGCCGATGCGCAGGAAGTACAGCGCCTCGTCCTCCAGCATGGTGCCGATGGTGACCCCGCGGGCCAGATGCGAGCGGAACTTGACCCATTCGAAGAATTCGCCCGGGTTGCGCTCCAGCAGGCCGGTGTGCAGGTGCTTGAGCAGCTCAAGCCAGGTGGTGTTGTAGGTTTCCCAGACTTCGGTCGTCAGGCTGCCCCGCACGGCGCGCGCGTTTTCGCGGGCGGCGCGCATGCACGAATAGATGGACGACGGGTTTTCGGGATCGCGCACCATGTATTGCAGAACGTCGTTGGGCGAGATGGAGGCGTACTTGCTTTGGTACAGGCCTTGCAGTTCGGAAATGCGCAACACGCCCAGCCACGAGCCTTCGCGCGTCTGCGCATCCTGCGGCAGCAACGACATTTGCAGGTTCACGTCCAGCATGCGCGCGGTGTTTTCCGCGCGTTCGATATAGCGACACATCCAGAACAGGTTGTCGGCGGTTCGGCTCAGCATGTTCAGTCCTCCAGAACCCAGGTGTCTTTGGTGCCGCCGCCCTGGCTGCTGTTGACCACCAGCGAGCCTTCGGTCAGCGCCACGCGGCACAGGCCGCCGGGCACGGTACGGATATCCTTGCCGCACAACACATAGGGGCGCAAGTCCACGTGCCGTGGCGCGACGCCCGATTCCACATAGGTGGGAATGGTGGACAGCGCCAGCGTGGGCTGCGCGATGTAGTTGGCGGGGTTGGCGCGCACGCGCTCCTTGAAGGCGTCGACTTCGGCGCGGGTGGAAGAAGGCCCCACGAGCATGCCGTAGCCGCCCGCGCCGTGTACCTCCTTGACCACCAGGTCCTGCATGTTGGCCAGCACGTGGGACAGCTCGTCCGGCCTGCCGCAACGCCAGGTCGGCACGTTGGACAGGATGGGTTCTTCGCTGAGATAGAACCGGATCATGTCCGGCACGTATAGGTAGGTGGACTTGTCGTCGGCGATGCCGGTGCCAATCGCGTTGGCGAGCGTGACGCGGCCAGCGCGGTACACCGACAGCAGGCCGGGTACGCCCAGGGCCGAATCGGCGCGAAACGACAAGGGGTCCAGGAAGTCGTCGTCCAGCCGGCGGTAGATCACGTCGACCTTGCGCGGGCCTTGCGTGGTGCGCATGTAGACGGTGTTCTGTTCCACGAACAGATCCTGTCCCTCGACCAGCTCCACGCCCATTTGCTGGGCCAGGAAGGCATGTTCAAAGTAGGCCGAGTTATACATGCCGGGCGTCAGCACCACCACGGTGGGGTCGTCGCCGCCGTGCGGCGCGACTTCGCGCAGGTTGTCCAGCAGCAGGTCGGGATAGTGCGCCACCGGTTCGACCTTGATGCGGCTGAACGCATCTGGAATCAGCCGCATCGACATCTTGCGGTTCTCAAGCATGTAGGACACGCCTGACGGGACGCGCAGATTGTCTTCCAGCACGTAGAACTCGCCCGCGCCCGCGCGCACGATGTCCACCCCGGCGATATGGCAGTAGATGTCTTCCGCCACGTCCACATCCTGCATTTCGGGGCGGTACTGGGCGTTCAGGAAGACTTGCTCGGCCGGCACGATGCCGGCGCGCACGATGTCGTGACCGTGATAGATGTCATGGATGAACATGTTCAGCGCACGCACGCGCTGCTTCAGGCCGGCTTCCAGGTGGCGCCATTCGTCGGCGGGGATGATCCGGGGGATCAGGTCGAAGGGAATCAGGCGTTCGGTGCCTGCGGCGTCGCCGGCAACCGAAAAAGTGATGCCGACACGGCGGAAACTCAGGTCGGCCTCGAGCCGTCGCGCGGCCATGGCTTCGGCCGATTGCTCTTGGTGCCAGCGCTCGAAAGTCTGGTATTGGGAGCGTATGCCGCTTGCGCCTTCGCGCATTTCGTCAAAAGCGGTTGGACGGGATGATCTGTCCTTCATGGCTCCTCCGTTGCTGGGTGCTTACGGCCGGCCTGTGGACGGCCTTTTTGCACACGGTCATTACCCGGCCGATACGTGGCCGGTCCCCTACAACAAGCAACCCGCGTGCCAGCTTTTCGGGCAAGCGGGAGACCCTGGGCACAATATCCTCCCAAGGATGAAGAAACGCCATCCCCACCATGCGCTACCCACGCGGATGGGAAGGACTGCACCGTTTTGGTGCAATCTGCCGGGCCTATCTGGTGCGTCAGTTCATTCGGTACGTGTGGAGCGTGGTGCCGCCCGTCGTGCCTTGGTCCAGCGGCGCATGGGGCACCCAGCCGTCCTGGGTCAGCACGGCGTCCAGCGGAAAGTCGTGCGTGGCCGGTTCATAGTCGGCATCCAGTTCGCCGCAGCTCCAGGCGATGCCGATCGCAATGAACGGGTGGCCCTGCTCGCGCAGCGCCGCCAAGGTGCGGTCGTAATAGCCGCCGCCGTAGCCCAGGCGGTCGCCTTGTTCCGTGAAGCCCAGGGTGGGCACCAGGATCACGTCGGGCAGCACTTCGGCGCCGGCCACGGGTTCCTGGATGCCATAGGGGCCGGCGCGCAGCTCGGCGTCGGGCGTCCAGGGCAGGAAGGCCAGCGGGGCGTTTCGCTCCCGCACGACAGGCAGCGCCACGGCGACACCGTTTTCCACCCATTGGGACAGCAGCGGGCGCAAGTCGGGTTCGTCCGCCATGGGCCAAAACGCCGCCACGGTGGCGGGCGCAGGACGGCCAGCGCGGGCCGCGTCGTCACGCGCCACATTCAACCAGGTAAACAGCCGGGCGCGCATCAGCAAACCGCCACGGCTGCGCTGGTCTTCGGGCAATTCGGCACGCAGTTTCCGCAATCGCGCGCGGTGCTGGACTGCGGTATCCTCTGGAGTATTTTGCGTAGTCATGCAGTGGCTGTGATGGGGGTGGACAATGAAGGCGAACAGGCTGGAATCAGGCATGCGGGTAATCAGCATGCTGACGTGCGGCAAGGCCGGTGTATGACGGCACGTATGACGAAAAACCTCACGGCAAGCGTTACGGCAAGCTACGCGACAAGCATCACGGCACGCATGATGGGAACGAGGGACGCGGCATGACACAGACTCTGCAATCCCCACGGTATCAGAAAACCGGCTTGAAATCCCTGCGCGGCGCCACTTCGCCGGACCCCCGTTCCGGTCTGCGCCGCTGGATGCCGCTGCTGGCGCTGTTTACCGCCGCCTGTGCTCCGGTGGACGCGCAACAGCGTAGCGCCGCCGTCAATACGCAGCCGCAGCCTGCCGTCCAGGCGGCGCAACCCGTCATTTCGGTGCCGCCTGCCGTGCTGGCTGGCCTGCCGCCTACCGCCGATACCCCCGCGTTGGCTGCCGTCGTGGCGGCGCGCGAAGCCATGAACCGCAAGCAGTGGTCGATCCTGGGTGCGCTGGTGCCGCAGGCCAAGGCCGATACGCTCGGCATGTATCCCGAATATTGGCTGCTGCGCTATCAACTCTGGACGCCGCCCGCCACCGGCCGGCCCACCGCCGATCTGCAACGGTTCATCAGCAGCAACGGCGACGCCTACCTGGCCGACCGCCTGCGCGGCGACTGGCTGTTGGCCGCCGCCCGCAGCGGCGACTTTGAAACCGTGCGCAAACTGGCGCCCGTGAAGAACAGCAACGCCCAGATCGACTGCGCAGTCCTGGATGCCAGGCACATGACGGGCCAGCGTGCCACCGCGGAACAGGCCAAGGCCGCGTTCGCGCCGGGCGGCGCCTGCTGGGCGCTGTACGACCAACTGGTGGCGGACAGCATCCTGGGGTGGGAGCAGCTGGAGCCGCAATTGCGCGACGCCATCGAGGCCAACAAGACCACGGATGCGCGCAAGTTCGTGCAGTACATGTTCGAGGCGCGTGACCTGAAAACGTACGACGCCCTCATGAAAGACCCGATGAAGTGGCTGACGCGCCAAGACCGCATGCCGGTGGGGCGCAATGAAAAAGAACTGGTGACCATCGCGCTGGCCCGCCTGGCGCGTTCGGACATCGGCGTCGCCGATTCCTATCTACGCCGCGAATGGGCCAAGTCCATGTCGAAGGCCAACTTGGCCTGGGTACGAGGCCAGTATGCATTGGTGGCCGCGCTGAACCTGGATAGCCGCGCCGACGACTGGTATCACGAAGCCGGCCACATCCGCATGACGGACTACAACGCTGGCTGGAAGGTGCGGGCCGCGTTGCGGCAGTCGAAGATCGATTGGAAGTGGGTCATCGAATCCATCGATGAGATGCCGCCTGCCCAGCGTTCGGACCCGTCGTGGGTGTACTGGAAAGCGCGCGGCCTGGCCGCGACTGGCCGCAAGGACCAGGCCAACGCCATGTACGCCAGCATCGCCGACCGCTTCGATTTCTATGGTCAGCTGTCCGCTGAAGAGCTGGGCCGCCGCATCAACGTACCGCCGCGTCCCACGCCCATCAGTGACCGCGAGATCGCCGAGGCGCGCGCCAATCCCGGCTTGCAGCGCGCCGTGCAGCTGTTCCGCCTGGGCTGGCGTGCCGAAGCCGTGCCTGAATGGAACTACACCTTACGCGGCATGAGCGATCGTCAACTGATCGCCGCCGCTGAACTGGCTCGCGCCGAGAACATCTACGACCGGGTCGTCAACACATCCGACCGCACGGAAAAGGAATTCGATTTCAGCCAGCGCTTCATTGCGCCGTTTGAAGGCCGCGTCACGGCAAAGGCCAACGCCATCGCGCTGGATCCGGCCTGGGTCTACGGCCTGATCCGCCAGGAATCGCGCTTCATCATGGATGCACGTTCGCACGTGGGAGCCTCCGGCCTGATGCAGCTGATGCCGGCCACCGCGAAATGGGTGGCGGGCAAGATCGGCATGACCGATTTCACCCCGGCCAGCGTCAATGACTTCGACACCAACACCGTGCTTGGCACCAACTATCTGAACATGGTGCTGCGTGATCTGGACGGGTCGCAAATGCTGGCCAGCGCCGGTTACAACGCGGGCCCGCGGCGGCCGCACAATTGGCGCTCGACGTTCACGCACCCTGTCGAAGGCGCCATCTTCGCCGAAACCATTCCGTTCAACGAAACGCGCACCTACGTGAAGAACGTGATGTCCAATGCGGTCTACTACGCGGCAATGTTCAGCGGCCAGTCCCAGTCCCTGAAGGAACGCCTGGGCAACATCGTGCCGTTGGGCGCGGAAAGCACAGCGATTCCATGACCCGGGATCCGGCCATCGACGGATTGCAGGTCTATATCGTGGGCGGGGCAGTGCGCGACGCGCTGCTCGGTCTGCCGCCAGGTGACCACGACTGGGTCGTGGTTGGCGCCACGCCGGAAGACATGGTCCGCCGCGGATTCATTCCGGTTGGCGGCGATTTCCCGGTGTTCCTGCACCCGCGCACCAAAGAGGAATACGCGCTGGCGCGCACCGAACGCAAGTCCGGCCGCGGCTACAAGGGGTTCACGTTCTATACCGGCGCCGACGTGACGCTGGAAGAAGACCTGCGCCGCCGCGACCTGACCGTCAACGCCATTGCGCAGACGCTGGACGGCCGGCGGATCGACCCCCTGGGGGGCGAGGCTGACGTGCGTGCGCGCGTCTTTCGTCATGTGGGCGACGCCTTCGAGGAAGACCCGGTGCGCATCTTGCGGCTGGGCCGTTTCGCGGCGCGTTTTGACGATTTCACCGTGGCGCCCGAAACGCTGGCGTTGTGCCGGCGCATGGTGGACGCCGGCGAGGCCGATGCCTTGGTGGCCGAGCGGGTCTGGAAGGAATTGTCGCGCGGCCTGATGGCAAAGAAGCCGTCGCGCATGCTGGACGTGCTGCGCGAGTCCGGGGCGTTGGCCCGGGTGATGCCCGAGTTGCAAGGCGTCGAAGAAACGGGTGCCGACGTGGACCGGGCGGCGGCATTGCCGCAGCCGCTGTCGCTGCCAGGACGCTATGCCTTGTTGTGCCGGCTGACGCCCGAACGTGACGCATTGGGCCGGCGCATGCGGGTGCCAACAGAATGCAATGACTACGCGCGCCTGTTGCCCGAGGTGCTGGCGGGGCTGAACGCCACGGCAGCCAGCAGCGATCCAGCCCAGGCGCAATTGGCGCTGATGGAACGTGCCGATGCGTTGCGCAAGCCAGAGCGGTTTTTCGATCTACTGAAAACGGCGGCAGTCTTGCAAGCGGTCGACATGGCCGCCTGGCAATCGCAGGTAGATGCCGTGCGCGGCGTGGATGCAGGGGCGATCGCCAAGGCCTGCGCGGGCGATCCGGCCCGCATCAAGGACAGCGTGCGCCAAGCGCGCCTGGATCGCTTGCGGGCGAGCTGAAAAAGGCGGTCGATCCAATCGGCTTGCCGCCCCGCCACGCAAGCGCGCTACAGCTTGCCCAGCCGATCCCCGCGTGAGAACCCGGCCAGCGGTTCCGTCATGCCCCGGCCCACGGCCAGTACCTTGAACAGTTCGCCCATTTCGGCTTCAGACAGCAGCTTCTGAACCGGCGCCACGGCTTGCGCATACTGTTGCGCGTCCGACGGATCCAGTTGTGCCAGCAAGTCCATCAGGCCGGCGTTCATCAGGAAGCGAGCCTGCGATGTATAGCCCAGCACTTGCAGTCCGGCTTCCAAGGCCGCGTCGGCCATGGCGGTGAAGTCCACGTGCGCGGTAATGTCCTGCAAGCCCGGCGCGGTGAAGGGATCACCATGCGCGTGGTGCCGCAAATGACACATGAGCGTGCCGCCCGCGCGCTGCGGATGGTAGTACTCGCTGCGCGGAAAGCCATAGTCCACCAGCAGCGCCGCGCCGCGTTCCAGCCAGGCGCCCATCGCCGCAATCCAGGCTTCGCCCTGTAGATTGATCTCGGACACGTAGCCGGGCAGCGCCGGCATGCGCGCCGCGACGGCCGATGCCAGCGCGGGCGGGGCGGGACGGTCTTCCCAGACGAAGCCCTGGTCCGCGTCCAGTGCCACGCCGCGTTCTTGCACGGCGCCAGCGGCGTCCCAGGAAAACAGGGAAACGGGCATCGCGTCCAGCACTTCGTTGGCCAGCACGCAGCCGGCAAATGAATGGGGCAGCGCGTCCAGCCATTGCACGCGGCTGCCGAACGGCGCCAGTCGCTCAGCCTGGCGTGCGCGCAGGTCCGCGGAGACTTCCAGGATCAGGTATTGCGTCTGGTCCAGGCCCAGCGCATCCAGTTCGCGCAGCACGCCTTCGGCCAGGGCGCCGGTGCCTGCGCCGAATTCCAGCACGGCCTGCGTCTGCGTCTGGCGCAGCACTTGCGCCACCTGGCGGGCCAGGGTGCGCGCAAATAGCGGCGTCAGTTGTGGTGCGGTGACAAAGTCGCCGGCGGGCGTCTTGGCGCCGTCATCCGCATCAGCCAATTTGATGTTGCCCGCCGCGTAATAGCCCAGTCCCGGCGCATACAGCGCTTCCGCCATCCAATGATCAAACGGCAACCAGCCGCCATTGGCCAGGATCGCAGCGCGCAGATGCGCGGCGGCGGCATCGCTGTGTTCCTGGGCGGTGGGGGAAAGCGGGGGAAGATTGGCGGGAGCAGGGCGTTGCATGGTCGAGGAAGGCATAGGATCAATCCGTCATTTTCCCAAAAAACAAACCCCGCGACAGGCGCGGGGTTTGCATGGGGGTCAAGCTGGCGGATTAGCCGCGGCGATCAGCCGGCTTGGCAAAGCGCTTGGCGGGGCCGCCGGGGCGCTTGTCGAACGAGGGCTTGGCACGGAAGCCGCCTTCGGGACGATCGCCGCCGCGGAAGCCACCTTCGCGCTGCGGACGGTCGCCGAAGCTGGGGCGATCGCCGAAGCTCGGGCGGGCATCACGGTCGCCGCCGCGGAAACCGCCTTCACGGGGAGCGCGCTCGCTGAACGGACGGGCATCACGTTGGGGGCGGTCAGCGTTGAAGCTGGGACGCGAATCACGGTCGCCGCCACGGAAGCCGCCTTCACGCGGGGGGCGGTCGCCGAAGGGACGATTGCCCTGGTAGCCGCCTTCGCGCTGGGGACGATCGCCAAAGCTGGGACGGTCGCCGAACGAACGCTGGGGACGATCACCGAACGGGCGATTGCCTTGGTAACCGCCTTCGCGCGGAGCGCCGTCGCGGTTGCCCTGGTAGCCACCTTCACGCGGCTTGAATTCGCCACGGGGAGCGCCGCCTTCACGGGGGCCGCCGAACGAACGGTTTTCGCGGTTGCCTTGGTAGCCGCCGCCTTCATGGCGCGAACCACCGAAACCACCGGGGCGCTTGCCGAAAGGCTTGCCGCCACGCGGGGCGCCGCTGCCACCAGCCGACGGACGCGGGGTGCGCTTGGGTTCCAGACCGGCGATCACTTCAGGCGTAATCGATTGGCCGATGTAGTGCTCGATACGGCGAACCTTGTGGCGCTCGGAGTGCGTAGCCAGCGTGAACGCCAGGCCGCTGCGGCCGGCGCGGCCGGTACGGCCGATACGGTGCACGTAGTCTTCGGCTTGCATCGGCAGGTCGAAGTTGACGGCGTGGCTGATGCCTTGCACGTCGATGCCACGGGCAGCCACGTCGGTGGCAACCAGGATACGCAGCTGGCCGCGTTGCAGTTGCGACAGCGTGCGGGTGCGTTGGCGCTGGTTCATGTCGCCGTGCAGGGCAGCGGCGGCAAAACCCTGGTCGGCCAGGCGGTCGGCCAGATCATCGGCGCCGCGCTTGGTCGACGTGAAGACAATGGCTTGGTCCAGCTTGGCGTCACGCAGCACGTGATCCAGCAATTGCATCTTGTGGCTGGCATCGTCCGCGTACAGCAGGCTTTGCGTGATGTTGGTGTGCTTTTCCTTGGCGCCGGCCAATTCGATACGCTGCGGGTCGCGCATCATTTTCGCAGCCAGCCTGGCGATCGTGCCGTCCAGCGTGGCCGAGAACAGCAGCGTTTGGCGATCTTCCGGCAGGCGGCCGACGATGGTCTCGATATCTTCGATGAAGCCCATGTCCAGCATGCGGTCGGCTTCGTCCAGCACCAGCGTGTGCACGGTGTTCAGCTTGACGCGGCCCGATTGCAGGTGATCGATCAGGCGGCCGGGGGTGGCGACCAGGACGTCCACGCGGCGCGACAGCGCCTTCAGTTGGGCGCCGTAGGGCATGCCGCCGACGACGGTGGCCGTACGCAGGTCAGCCAGCTTGCGGCCATACGTTTCGGTTGCTTCGGTGACTTGCAGAGCCAGTTCGCGGGTCGGGGTCAAGACCAGCACTTGCACGCCGACGCCCTTGTTGGCGGGCATCTGGGCAATGCGGTGCAGGGCCGGCAGCATGAAGGCGGCGGTCTTGCCGCTGCCCGTCTGCGAGGACACCATCAGGTCGTGACCAGCCAGCGCTTGCGGAATGGCAGCAGCTTGGACGGGGGTGGGGGTGCTGAAGCCAGCTTCTTGAACGGCCGACAACAGAGCGGGTGCGAGACCCAGGTTTTCGAAAGACATTACTTTCCCTTGCCGCAATCAATGCGACGCAGTGCTTGGTCGGGCCAGGGGATTAGGCGGCCGGATCCAGGCGACGGTTGATGGAGCATCGTGCCGACCGAATCAACCGTGCGCATGGCGCGTTCTCGTATACAGACTGGAACGCAGGGCGAAAGGAAAGGAGGTCAGGAATCGATGATAGTTCGGCATGGGGCCGGGGCGTAGGCTGCCCGGCAGACTGCAAAAAATTCCGCTAAATCAAGGCGGTAAATGCCGAACTCTTTTTGTGCAGTGCGGCGATCATAACCCGAATTCGCCTTGCAGGGGAATTATTTTTTTGTCCAGTGCCCAATCAATAGGGTTTTTCCCTTGGTTCGCCAGCCAGTCATTGGTCGTGCGGAAATGGCCGCAGCCCAGAAATGGCACGGGCGGCCTCCTCGCGGAAAGCGGGGAGGGATGATTGGACATCAGGATGAGATGGTCACTGTTGCTGGGAAGCAACATTCGCTTGGCCTGCGCATGGGCGCCCCAAAGCATGAAGACCTTGGGCGACGGGTCCAGCGCCACTCGTGAAATCAGTGCATCGGTCACGGTTTCCCATCCACGCTTGGCGTGGGACGCGGGTTGGCCGTCCTCCACCGTCAGCGCGGTATTCAGCAACAGCACGCCCTGATCGGCCCAGGGGCTCAGGTCGTTGCCTGTCGGCACGGGCGTTCCCGGAAATTCCTGCGCGATCTCATTGAAGATGTTGCGCAGGCTGGGCGGACGCTTGCAGTCGTCGGGCACGGAAAACGCCAGGCCCTGGGCCTGGCCGGGGCCGTGATACGGATCTTGGCCCAGGATCACCACGCGCACGTCCGATGGGGCCAAGCCATGCAGGGCCCGGAATGGGGTGGCCGGATAGACCACCGCACCTTCGGCGAGGCGTTTTTCCACGTGCGCGGTGACGGCGGCCAGCGCGTCGGCGACGGCTTGCGGCGCAAACGCGGCGGCCCAGGCGTCGGGAAGTTGCGCCGTCTGGGTGGCCAGCGCGTTGGGGATAAGGCGGTTATCGATCGGCATGGGCGCGATTTTGGCATAGCGCGCGTGCTGCGTGCCCGAGTGTCGTGGCGCGCGTGGCCCTGTCCGAGGACGGATACTATTTACGAATTGAGAATCATTGTTAATATTGCCGGCTTCATGCCTTAGCCGCGTTTGCCGCCATGTCCCGTCCTCCCAGCAACCTGAAGGGTTGGCTTGCCCATTACGGCGAGTTGGTGGGCGCGTGGGCCAAGCGCAATTCAAGGCCCTGCGATGCCGAGGACGCCGCGCAGGATGTGATGGCCGGTCTGCTGACCGGCGGCAACAGCGGTGTGCTGAATGGCAAGTCGTATCTATACCGGGCAGCGCAAAACCGGCTGATCAGTGAGATCCGGCGGCAGACCCGGCAGGATGAGGTCGCCCTGGAGGCCTGGGCGGTGGATGACCCCGCGCAGTGGCACGACCCCGAATCCAGCGTGCGCGCCCGCCAGTTGGCCGACGCGCTGGAACGGGCCTTGGCCAGCTTGCCCCTCAAGAAGCGGCAAGCCTACGTCTGGTGTCGGCTTGAAGGCTATTCGCAGCCTGAAGTCGCCGCGCGGATGGGTCTGGCGCTGAATACGGTCGAGCGCTATATCATGGACGCCACGCGAGAAGTCCGCGACCAGCTGCAACACTTCTGCCCGGATTGATCCGCCGCGCAATGACAGACCCCATCAACCCAGACACCCTGACCGATCCCCGCGACGCGGCCGCCTATTGGTTTGCCCGTGTGCATTCCGAGCAGATGAGCCAGTCTGAACGGCAGGCGTTCGACGCATGGCTGCGGGCGGACCCTGCCCACGATCTGGAGTACCGGCGCGCGCGCGGCATCTGGAACGCCAGCGGCCAGTTGGGCGCCGACAGGCTGCGTGCCCTGGTGCAAGAATTGCCTGCCGCATCCCGCCAGCCAAGGCCCGCGCGCCGACGCCTGATGGCGGGGCTCGCTGTCGCCTGTACTGCCGCCGTGGTCGCGGGGGTGCTGCTGCCACGATGGAACGCGGGCGACGCTGACTACGCGGCGCAGTACGGCACGCCGCCCGGGCAGCGCCAGCATGTGTCATTGCCCGATGCTTCGGTGGTTGACTTGAACACGGCGACGCAACTGTCGGCCAAGCTCTACGCCGACCGCCGCGTGGTGACGCTTGACGCAGGAGAAGCCACGTTCTCGGTCACGCCGGATCAAAGCCGGCCGTTCTATGTCGAGGCGGGCGGCACCACCGTGCGGGTCACGGGAACGCGGTTCAACGTACGGCGTGAGGGCGACGCGGTGCGCGTGGCGGTCGACTCCGGCACGGTGGCGGTCGAGTCAGGCCGCTGGTGGAACCGTAGCCAGGTATTGCTGAGTGCAGGGCAAGGCACGCACACGCTGGCGGAGGGAGGTCTGTCGCCTGTCGAAACGGTGGACGTGGCGAACCTGCTGGCCTGGCATCGCGGCAGAACGGTGTTCCGCGACGTCTCGTTGTCTGAAGCGGTGTCCGAAATGAATCGCTACGGACACACGCCGATCCGCATATCCGGCCCGGGCGTGGAATCGATGCGGATTTCCGGCGTGTTCAGCGTCGACAATCCCCGCGCGTTCCTGGACTTATTGCCCGCGATCGCGCCAGTGCGCGTGCAAAACGGCGCCGACGGCTCGCCTGTGATCGTGCGTCGCTAAGGCGCATGAACGGCGGGCGCTGCCGCGCATCAATGATATCGCCATAGTTACATCTGGTTTCTATTGGGTCGCTTATTTTCATCAGGGATTTGTTCGCGACAGGCGTCTTGTCCTCCAAGGGCATCGATCCGATGCCGCTGCGCCGCCCGAGTCTTCCGCAATCGGCTGACTGGCGCTTCTCAAGACCCTTCCAGGAACGCTTTTCCCGTGAACCGTAAACCCTCTGGATCCCTTCCGCGCTGGGCGTCGCTGCCCGCTGCGCCGACGCGCGGGCTGACCGTGCTGGCCCTGTCCCTGATGCTGGCGCTAGCGCTGCCGCAGCACGAGGCCCAGGCGCAGGAAGCGCCGCTGTCCTTGAACATTCCCGCGCAGTCGCTGGAAGGCGCGTTGACGCAGCTGGCCACGCAGGCCGCCTTGGAATTGGCCTATGCGCCCGATACGGTGCGCGGCATGCGCGCGCCGGCCGTGTCAGGAAACCTGACGCCGGATCAGGCGTTGCGAGCCTTGTTGGCGGGCTCCGGGCTGGTGTTTGAACGATCTGGCAGCAATGTGTCCGTGTCGCGCGAAGCGGATGCGACAAGCGTCACGATGAACACCATCACGGTCGTGGGCAAAGGCAACTCCATCACCGAAGACACGGGATCCTATACGACCGGCGCGATGAGCACCGCCACCAAGCTGCCGCTGACCATCCAGGAAACGCCGCAGTCCGTCAGCGTGATCACCCGGCAGAAGCTGGACGACTTCGCCATGCAGACGATCGATGACGTGGCCAACAGCACGACCGGCGTCACGGTCAACCATTGGAGCAATGACCGATCGCGATATTTCTCGCGCGGCTTCACGATCAACACGTTCCTGATGGATGGCCTGCCCGTGTCCTACGAGACGGACACGTCGACTTACAGCACCACGGCGATGTATGACCACGTGGAAGTCGTGCGCGGGCCGACCGGCCTGATGACCGGCATGGGCGATCCGTCCGGCACCATCAACTTCGTGCGCAAGCAGCCGACCGATGCCGCGCAATTCATCGCGACCGCGCGTGCAGGCTCCTGGAACAATTTCTCGGGCGAATTCGATGCCAGCGGCCCGTTGAACGACAGTGGTTCCGTGCGTGGACGCTTCGTCACGTCGCAGCAATCCCGCGATTACTTCACCGACGGCTACAGCAGCCGCAAGCAGCTGTATTACGGCGTGGTGGACATTGATCTGACCGCCAACACGACGCTGACCCTGGGCGGCCACTCCAACCGCGAAGACAATCCGGGCTCTGAATGGATGGGGGTGCCGACCGCGCCCGATGGGTCGCCGCTGGACATCCGGCGGTCACGCCGGTTCTCGCCATCATGGAGCTACTGGGACAAAAGTGAATACAGCCTCTTTGCCGAACTGAAGCACTCTTTCGACAACGGCTGGGTCGCGCGCGCCGCAGCTCGCGGGGTGAATGGAAAATCGTCGCTGGATGGGGCGTACTTCGTCTCCGGCGACTATGACGCGCAGGGCGGCATCGTGTATGACGTGATGGGTGGCCGCTACGACTACGACAAGAAGCAGCGCAGCTTCGACTTGTCCGCGCAAGGCCCCATCATGCTGTTCGGCCGCGAACATGACATCGCGGTGGGCGCGAGCTATCGCAACGACCGGTGGCTGGACAACGGTTATAGCTATCTGGACGAACCGGGCGGCTACCTGATGGTCTCGGGCGTCAATCCGTACACGTGGAATCCCGATTCGTTGCATCGCCAGGATTTCGTCAAGGACACGATGTGGCGCCGCGATCAGCGTTCGGAACTGACCTCGGCTTATGCCACGGGCCGCTTCCGCCTGGCCGATCCGTTGAGCATGATCCTGGGCGCGCGGATGGATTGGTTCGACTTCGACAACAAGCAGACGCAGGGCAGCTGGAGCAGTGACCGCAAGTTCGGCGAAGACGCCCACTTCACGCCCTACGCCGCGTTGATCTACGACCTGAACGACAACCACTCGGTCTACGCCAGTTACTCCAGCATCTTCAAGCCGCAGTACTACCTGGACACGTCCGGCACCGTGCTCAAGCCGGTCGAAGGCACCAATTACGAAATCGGCCTGAAGGGCAGCTACCTGGACGAACGGGTCAACGCCGCCATCGCGCTGTTCTCCACCACTCAGACCAACTTGCCGCAAGCCGTGACGGACATTGCCTCGTGCTTTGTGGCCACCAACTGCTATCGCGCAGTGGGCGAGGTGAAGAGCGAAGGGGTGGAGATCGATATCAATGGCGAATTGCTGCCGCGCTTGAACGTGGGCATCGGCTATTCGTACACCCGGGCCAAGGTTTCCTCAGGCGGCGTGGACGGCGCGGCGGGCCAGCCCTACGCCAGCTACATCCCGCAGCATCAGTTCAAGCTGGCGGCGATGTACCACCTGCCGGATGCGTACGAAAGATGGCGCGTCGGCGGCGCGTTGCGCGCGCAAAGCAAGATCACGACGCAGTCGCTCACCAGCAGCGCGGGGTATGTGGTGAAACAATCTCCCTACGCGGTGGTTGATCTGGTGGCGGGATACCAGGTCAACCGTCAGCTGGATATCCAGCTGAACGTGAACAACCTGTTCGACAAGCGCTACTTTGAATCGCTGCAAGGCAATAACGGCGGCAACTATTTCGGCACGCCGCGTAGCGTCCTGCTGAGCACGCGCTACCAGTTCTAGATACCGCGATGGGGCGCGCGCAGGAACCGGCGCGCTTCCATCCCGCGCCGGATTCAGACCGGCCAGCCCGCCTGGCGGTGGGCCGAATCCCAGAACATCCATTCCAGCTGGGCGGCGTGCGTATAGGCCTCATGCATCGCTTCACGTGTTTGCGCCGACGCCTTGTCAGCTGCGCGATCCACCGACGCGATCACCGCTTGCACCAGCGCGTGGAATTCGTCGCCCGCATAGGTGTCGATCCAGGCGGCGTAGGGGTTCGGGCGCGTTGCATGCGCATGGATCTCGCGCCCGATCTCGGCGTAGATCCAGAAGCATGGCAGCAAGGCCGCCAGCGCCACGGGATACGGCGCGCTCCAGGCGGTGGCGATCAGGAAGCTGGTGTAGTGATGGCTGGCGGGCGAGAGCGGCGTGGCCTCGAAGGTGGCGGCATCAATGCCGAATTGCTTCATGAAGCCTGCGTGCAGCGTGCGTTCGGCCACCACGGCGCCCTTGGCCGCATCTGCGAACTGCACCACCCCATCGGCGTCGTCAGCCTTGCCGGCTGCGATGGCCAGTGCGCGCCCAAACGCGACCAGGTAGTGCGCGTCCTGGATCATGTAGTGCTTGAAAGCGTTCTCATCAAGCTGGCCGCTGGCCAGTTCCTGGTTGAACGGCATGTCGCGCGTTTTCTCGTAGAGCGCGGCATTGCGCGCCCAGGCGTCAGAGCTGAAAGACATGGAATTCCTTATGCCAATGGCGGCCAGTGAAGGCCAATGACGGCCGGCGCGCATCGTGCGCGCGCCGGTTCACGGCATAAGGGTAGCAAGTTCGCTTATTGCATGTACCAGCCGTGGCTGACCACGAACGACTGACCCGTGAGGGCCGCGCTGGGGAAGGTGCACAGGAACAGGGCCGTCTGCGCCACGTCTTCGACGGTGGTGAACACGCCGTCCACCGTATCGCCCAACATCACCTTCTTGACCACGTCCTCTTCGCTGATGCCCAATTCCTTGGCTTGCTCAGGAATCTGCTTTTCCACCAGCGGCGTGCGCACGAAGCCCGGGCAGATGACGTGCGAACGCACGTTGTGCGCGGCGCCTTCCTTGGCCAGCACGCGGGCCAGGCCCAGTAGCGCATGCTTGGCGGCCACGTAGGCCGACTTCAGCGGAGAGGCTTCATGGGAATGCACCGAGCCCATGTAGATGACCACGCCGCCGCGCTTGTCCTTGTACATGTGCTTGAGCGCCGCCTTGGTCGTCAGGAACGCGCCGTCCACATGGATGGCCTGCATCTTCTTCCAATCCGAGAAGGCATAGTTCTCGATGGGGTTGACGATCTGGATGCCGGCATTGGAAATCAGGATGTCGATGCTGCCATAGGCGGCGGCAACCTTGTCGATGCCCTGGTTCACCGCGTCTTCGCTGGTCACGTCCATTTCCACGCCCATCGCCTTGCCGCCAGCCTGCTCGATTTCGCTGGCAACCGCGTCTGCGCCGGCCTGATTCAGGTCGGCGATCGCGATGGTTGCGCCTGCGCGTGCGAGGGTCAGGGCGATCTCTTTGCCAATGCCGCTGGCGGCGCCGGTCACGACGGCGACTTTTCCATTCAACGGGTTCATGCTGCAACCTCCGGGTAGGGGATGCCGGCGAATTCGCACCTACGCATGGCGCTTGTTGGCGCGGGGCGTAGCCGGCGACAGGCCTTGCACGGAACGGCGCGGGCGCCGACTGATGCAAGGAGCATCTCTGGATGGTAGCGCCTCAGCTTGAGCGCTGCCTGAACGCCAGTGGATTGTCGGGTGCCCAATGGGGGTAACGGGTTATGTCATTTGCGTCCGGCGGGCGGCGCGAACTCGGAAGCATCGCCGGCGGGCATTGTTACGAGTGGCTGGAACAATCGTTTTAATCCGTTGCCGGACCCGCGGTGCTGCGAGAGAATCCGGGCCATCCCGGCGGCTGGGCGGAATCCAGGCGCCTTCACTTATTCAGGCGATCATCGACGTGGCATCTACCTTCTTCCGTCGTCTTCTGGGGCCTGCGGCCCGCGTGCCGCTGTGCGCGGGCATCCTGTTGCTGGCGCCGCTGGCCCAGGCCGCGCACATCGTGGTGGATACCGGGCATACCCCCAACCGGCCGGGCGCCACGGGCGCCAGCGGGCGCGTGGAATACCTGTACAACCTGGATGTCAGCAATCTGGTGGCGGCTGATCTGCGTGCCGCTGGCGACCGCGTGACCCAAGTGGCGGCGAATGGCGCCGAAGTGGAATTGGGAAAACGTGCCCGGGTCGCGCCGACGGCGGATTTCTTCGTGTCGATCCATCATGACTCGATGCAGCAGAAGTACATCGACGCGGGCCGCCAGCGCGAGTTCGCGGGCTTTTCCATTTTTGTCTCGGAACGCAACACCAAGTACGAGCAAAGCCTGCGATGCGCCCGGGCCATCGGGGAACAATTGCTGGCGGCGGGGGAAAAGCCTTCGCTGTATCACGCGGAACCGATCGCCGGCGAGAACCGGCCGCTGATCGACCCACGCCTGGGCGTGCACCGCTTTGACGGATTGGCCGTGTTGAAGACCGCGCCCATGCCCGCCGTGCTGGTGGAAGTGGGCGTGATCGTGAACCCGGATGAAGAGCGGCGCCTGGCCCGGCCCGAGGTGATCAAGCGGGTGGCGCAAGCGATTGCAGGCGGCGCGCATGCGTGCCAGCAGCCATAGCCGGCCGGCGGCGTCAGGCCGCGCGGGTGCGATGCCGCCGCGCGTAATCCTGCAACGCATCGCACAGGACGATGGCTTGGTTGTGTTCGGTATTGCGTGCGCCGTATAGCAGCGTCAGGGGGCGTGCGCCGGCCGCTGCCAGCAGCGCGGCCATGCGGGCCTGCTGCTCGGGCGTGGCCAATTGGGCCAGGTATTGGGTGCGGAACGCCTCCCAGCGTTCATCGACGTGGCTGAACCATTTGCACAGGTCGGCGGTGGGCGCGATGTCGCGCGCCCATTCGTCCAGGCCCAAGTCGGCCCGGCGCAGGCCGCGCGGCCACATGCGGTCCACCAACGCCCGGTAATTGCCTTGGGGGCCGGTGCCTTCATAGACGCGCTGTACGAGGATGGGGAGTTGCTTCATCACGCCTCCTGCGAAAACGTTGCGGCCAGTCTACCGCAACGTTCGCAGGGCGGGCGTCAACGCGGCGGGGCGGGTTCGGCGGGGGGGCGGCACAGGCGCAGCAGCAGGAATCCCCCCACGGCCGACACGAGCGATCCCGTCAGCACGCCGATCTTGGTGGCGTCCACGGTGGCCGCGTCGGTGAAGGCCAGCGCGCCGATGAAGAGGCTCATTGTGAAGCCAATGCCGCACAGCAGCGCCACGCCGTATAACTGCGTGAACGAGGCATGGCGCGGCAGGCTGGCGACGCCAGTCTTGATGGCCAGCCAGGCAAAACCGAATACGCCCAGTTGCTTGCCCAGGAACAAGCCCAGCGCCACGCCTAGCGGCACCGGCTGCGCCAGGCTGGCCAAGCCCATGCCGGCAAAGGAAACGCCCGCGTTGGCGAAGCCGAATAGCGGCACGATCAACAGGGCAACGGGTTTGTGCAATGCATGTTCCAGGTCATGCAGCGGGGAATGCGCCTCGGGCTTGCCCGCGTTGCGCGGCCGCAGCGGGATCGTCAGCGCCAGCGCCACGCCAGCCAGGGTGGCATGCACGCCGGACTTCAGCACGAAATACCACAGCAGGGCGCCGATCAGCAGGTACGGGGTCAGCCGCAGCACGCCCGCGCGGTTCAGGCAGAACAGGCAAGCGAGCAAGGCGCCGGCCATGATCAGCGCGAAGACTTTCAGCTGAGAGGTGTAGAACAGCGCAATGATGACGATGGCGCCCAGATCGTCCAGGATCGCCAGCGCGGTCAGGAAAATCTTCAGGGACGTCGGCACGCGGCTGCCCAGCAGCGCCAGGATGCCCAGCGCAAAGGCAATGTCGGTTGCGGCAGGGATCGCCCAGCCGCGCAAGGTTTCGGGACTGCCCTGATTGATCAGCAGGTAGATCAGCGCGGGCACCACCATGCCGCCCAGGGCGGCGATGCCCGGCAGGACGATTCTTCCCGCGCCGCGTAGCTGGCCGTCCAGCACCTCACGCTTGATCTCCAGCCCCACCAGCAGGAAGAACACGGCCATCAGGCCATCGTTGATCCAGTGCAACACGGTTTCCTTGAGCAGGACGGGCCCTGCCTGGAAGCCCAGTTTGGTTCCCAGCACATCAAAGTAGATCGGTGCGACCGGACTATTGGCGATGATCAGGGCAACCAGCGCGGCGACCATGAGCACATAGCCGCCTAGTGCTTCGGATTTCAGGAATGCCTGGAGGAATGAGGGGGAGCGGGAAGGGCGCGGAACCTGCGGGTTCACTGGGTCTCCTTGGGGACAGTTTTGTTAAGATGGCAACGCTAAACTGAATTTTAACTGAATGATTTTTCAATTTCTGGCATTCGCCGCCTAACGTTGGCCCATTTGCGGTCAATTATTGAAAAGTCGCGGCGATCCTCAGATAAATCTGGTTTTGCGAATTTGCGGGCGACCCGGATGACTTCCCAGAGGATTTCGATTAAATTTCGGTCGTTGGTGTTTTGGAATGTAATAAATATTTCAGCTGACTTCAAAAGTCATTTATTTCTTGAACATCATGACCAGTTTGTGGCTAGCAACGCCGCCTGGCGAATCTTGCTAGCACATGCCTCTACTTCCCCTATCCGTGTTGATCTACACGCCTGGCAAGCCCGGCGCCACGAGCCGTCTGGTCGATGTGGGAGAGTCTTTGGACGCGCCCGCCGGCCCAAGCTCGCACGGCAGCTATCACGTCGCGCGCCTGACGCCCAGCATGCGCCTTTTGACGTGGCAACGCGAGGGGGCGTGTTTCGACTTTTCACGCACCGGTGCCGTCCGCGTATGGCAAGGCCGTCAGCTGGCGGCGTCTGATTGCGCGCACGAGTGCCGAACCCAGGGCGCGCTACCGCTGGAGCGGGATGACGTCGCCTATTTGGAAGCCTATCTGCTATCGCAGAACCGCAGTTGGAACGAGCCCCACGCCGCCGAGGCCCTGCCGTCATGACGTTCTCTCCCGCTGAACCGCAAACTGCCGTTGCGGGTGTCCGTCTGCGCATTCTGCATACGGAGGCCGCCACATCGTTTGGTGGCCAGGAATTCTGCATCTACAAAGAGATGATCGCCATGCGCGATCGTGGCCATCACCTTGAGCTGGTGTGCCAGCCGGGGGCCGAACTGGGAGACCGCCTGGACCAGGCCGGGTTCACGGTACACCGCATCGTCATGGACGGCCCGGGCAACTTCTTGCGGGGCGTGGCATTCGTGCGGCGCTTGCTGCGACGCGAACGCTTCGATGTCGTGAACACCCACAGCCGGCGCGATACTGTCCTGGCGGCCATTGCCGCGCGCCTGGCCGCCACGCCGCTGATCGTGCGAACGCGGCATCTGGCCAAGCCCATCAATTCCCTCTATGCCTACACCTGGCTGGCGCACCGGGTCATTGCCGTCAGCGGCTACGTGCGCAACCAGTTGCTGGAAGGCGGCGCGCGGCCAGAATCTGTCGCCACGATCCACTCTCCGGTCGTGCTGCCGCAGGTGCGTGAAGGCGCTTGCGTCCGCCGCGAATTGAACTTGCCCGAGGACGCCCTGGTGGTGGGCTGCGTGGCGGTGATGCGTGCCGAGAAAGGGCATTGCGACCTCATCGACGCATTTCATCGAGTCGCGGCGCGCGTGCCGTCAGCGCATCTGGTTCTGGTGGGCGATGGCATGCCCGTGTTCGACCAAATGCAGGCCAAGGTGTCAGCATTGGGGCTGGCTCCTCGCGTGCATTTCATGGGCCGCAGGCAGGATATCGGCAACGTGTTGATGGCCATGGACGTTTTTGCGCTGCCCACGCACCGCGAGGCGCTGGGCACCGTGTTCATCGAGGCCGCGGCGATGGGCTTGCCGGTGATCGGCACGAACGTGGGCGGCGTTCCGGAAACCATGCAGGAAGGCGTGACCGGGCTGCTGGTGCCGGCGCGTGATCCCGCGGCGCTGGCGCAGGCGTTGGAAACCCTGCTGCTGGACCCGGCCATGCGGCGCCGGATGGGCGATGCGGGCCGCGAATTGATCCGCGGCCGTGGCCTGTTTTCGGCGGAACGCACGGCAGGCCAGGTGGAACATGTCTACGCCCATTGGCTGAACGAGCTGGGCCGCCGGTTGCGCGCCGCCTGAGACTGCCGTGGGGCGTGGCCGGGCCGGTGGCGGCCCGGGCGTTCAATGCATCAGTAGCGCGTTCATGGCTTCGACGACACGATTGCGGTAGCGTGGCAGCAATGCCTGCGTGCGTGCCTGCCGTTGCGCCCATTCCGCCGATTCCGTGCCGGGCGCGATGCGGGGCGTCGCCCAGATCGGGTCAGGGAAATGGCGGTCGCCGCGCCAGCGCGGAATCACATGCCAGTGCAGGTGCGGCACCATGTTGCCCAATGAAGCCAGATTGATCTTGTCAGGCGCAAGGATGGACTGCTGCGCTTCTTCCACCGCGTACACGGCGCGCATCAGCAGATCACGCCCATGCGTGGACAGGCTGGTCATTTCGGCCAGATGGGCGTTCCAGATCACTCGGGTGAAGCCGGGGTAGTCGGCGTCGCCCGCTTCAATCACGCGCAGATGCGGGCCGCGCCACAGCAGCGTGCCGCCATCTTCCAGGCACAGGGGGCAGTTCGGGTCGCGCGTGCTCAAGTCATCACCTTGCGGTACTGGATGAAACCGGAACGGTCGGCAATGCGGTCATACAGCTGCATGGCCGGGGCGTTGGTTTCGTGGGTCAGCCAATACACGCGCGCACAGTTATTGGCCGCGGCTTCGGCATAGACATGTTCAATCAGCTTGCGGCCGGCGCCCGTGCCGCGCAAGTCCGGGTCCACGTACAGGTCTTGCAGGTAGCAGTAGTCGCCCGCCGTCCAGGTGGATCGGTGGAAAATCCAGTGCACCATGCCGATCGCGCGGCCGTTTTCGTAGGCCAGCGCCGCGTGCATGGGTTCGGCCGGATCCAGGAAGCGTGCCCAGGTGTTGCGCGTCACGGCGTCGTCGATGCTGACGCGGTAGAACTCCTGGTAACCCTTCCAGAGTGGCAGCCAGACTTCAAAGTCGGCGGCGACGATGGGGCGGATGTGGGCGGTACTGGCGGTGCTCATGGCGCAAGGCCTCCTGTTGGAATTCAGAGTGAATTTTCCATCGCTTCGACGACGTGCCGCAGCACTTGCAGACGAGCGTAGCGCTTGTCGTTGGCGGACACCAGGTGCCAAGGCGCGTGCGCGACATCGGTGCGGGTCAGCATTTCATTGGCCGCCGCCGCGTATTCCTTCCATTTGTCGCGGTTGCGCCAATCGTCAGGCGTGATCTTGAAATTCTTGAAGGGCGATTTCTCGCGCTCTTTGAAGCGTTCCAACTGAACGTCCGCCGTCACCGCCAGCCAAAACTTCAGCACGATCGCGCCGCTTGCCGCCAGTTGTGCCTCGAAGTCGTTGATCTCGGCGTAGGCGCGGCGCCAGTGGGCAGGCGCCGTCAGCTTTTCGACCCGCTCGACCAGTACACGGCCATACCAGGAACGATCGAAGATGGCGATGCGGCCATGGCGTGGCAACTGGCGCCAGAAGCGCCACAAATAGGGGCGCGATAGCTCGTAGCTGTTGGGCGCGGCGACGGGAGTGATGTCGAACTGCCGGGCATCCAAGGCATGGGTCACACGCCGGATGGCGCCGCCTTTGCCGGCGGCGTCCTGGCCTTCAAACACCAGCACCAGCGACCGTTCCTGGAACTTCTTGGAGCGCGCGGCGCGCGCCAGGCGGCCTTGCAGCAGGCCAAGTTCGGACTCGTAGTCGCCCTTGTCGATCTTGGCGTCGTAATCCAGTTCGCCCAGGCGGTTGACGATGCGGACAGGACCGGAATGCGCCAGGAACGATTGGGGGATGCGGGGCACGCCGCGTTGGCGCATGGCGGCCAGCACGGCTTCGGCGGTTCGGGCCGAACGCATGTTCTCGTCGGCGCTGGGAATCACCACCCAAGGGGCGTGGCCGCTGTCGGTGTGGTTCATGACGATCTGCCCGCCCGCGCGGATGCGGTCGTATTTCTTGTAGACCTTCAAGTCCACCGGGCTGACTTGCCATGATGTCTCGGGGCTGGCCAACAAGCGTTGCGCGCGGTCTTTCTGGGCTTTGGCCGACAGGTGAAACCAGAGCTTGATGATCTGCACGCCCTCGGCGGCCAGCATGGCCTCGAAGCGCCGGATCGCGGCGCATTGCGCTTCAAGGGCGTCCTGATTGGGCTTCTTGCGGGCGGACTCGATGAGCAGCGGTGCGTACCAGGAGCCAAACACGATGCCCGTGCTGCCTTTGGGCGGCAGGTCTTTCCAGTAGCGCCAGAACGGCGGGCGCTCAAGCTCCTCGCCTTCCGCCGGACCATAGGCCAGCGTGCGGATGTGGCGCGGGTCCATCCATTCGTTCAACAGATTGACGGTGGCGCCCTTGCCGGCGCCGTCGATCCCCGCCACGACCACCAGCAGGGCCTTGTCCGCTTTCTCCAGGCGCTGGTATTGCGCGTTGAGCAGGGCGACGCGCAGTCGCATCTCCAGCGGTTTGAATTCGTCCTTGGACAGGCTGGGGTCGGCTTCGGCTTCTGCGAACATGGAAAGATCCGTCTGATCGGCAATCGGTAGATCGGCCGATCTTGCGGGATAAGCGCCCGGCGCGCAAGTGCGGGCCGGCGGGTGCGGTCAGAGCGCGTCGACCGGGATCTTCAGATAGCGCACCCCGTTGTCCTCGGGCGGTGGAAAATGACCGGCGCGGATGTTTACCTGGATCGCGGGCAGGATCAAGGTGGGCATGGACAGGGTGGCGTCGCGCCGGGTGCGCATCGCGACGAAGTCGTCTTCGCTGATCCCATCGCGAACATGGATGTTGGCGGCGCGCTGTTCGGCCACCGAGGTCTGCCAGTGGGCCTCGCGTCCCGCTGGCGGGTAGTCGTGGCACATGAACAGCCGCATGCCGCCGGGCAGCCGCAGCAGCCGCTGGATCGAGCGATACAGCTGGTGCGCGTCGCCGCCGGGGAAATCGCAGCGGGCGGTGCCCACGTCGGGCATGAACATCGTGTCGCCCACGAACGCGGCGTCGCCGATCAGGTAGGCCATGTCGGCCGGCGTGTGACCCGGCACGTGGATCGCGGTGGCCTCCAGGGATCCGATCTGGAAGGCTTCGCCGTCGGCGAACAAGTGGCCAAACTGGGAGCCGTCCAGTTGGAATGCCGGCTCCAGGTTGAAGACCTGCTTGAAGACGCCCTGCACGGTGCAGATGCTTTGCCCGATGGCGATGACGCCGCCCAGCTGTTGTTGCAGGTAGGGCGCGGCGGACAGGTGGTCGGCATGGGCGTGGGTTTCCAGCAACCACTGCGTGGCCAGCCCCTGTTCGCGCACGTAGGCCACGACCCGATCCGCGCTGGCCGTGCTGGTGCGTCCGGATTTGGGGTCGTAGTCCAGCACCGAATCGATGATCGCGCAGGCGCTGCCGTCATGCACGACATAGGTGACGGTGGCAGTGACGGGATCGAAAAAGGCTTGGATGTGAGGGTTCATGGCCGCCAGCAGATAACAATATATACATTTAAATAATATTGTTTGATAAATTATCCGTCAATATAATGATCCGTTGCCGCCTGACTTGTCGATCCGCCTTATGAATGCCGCCCTGACCGATTGCGAACTTGCCGTCCTGCGGGAATCCGCCGCCCAGGCCTGCGTGCTGCTCAAAGCGCTGGCCAACGAAGACCGCCTGCTGTTGTTGTGCCAACTGGTGCAGAACGAGCGCAACGTGGGGGAACTGGAATCGCTGACCGGCATTCGTCAACCCACCTTGTCCCAGCAACTGGGCGTGCTGCGAGACGAAGGCTTGGTCACGACGCGGCGTGACGGCAAATATGTCTACTACCAAATGGCCAGCTTTGAAGTCAGCCAGGTCATGAAAACGCTGTCCAGTTTGTACTGCGGCCGCGCGATGGAATCATTTTCGTGAGTCTGGACTGGTCTGCCTTGACGCCGGCATCGGCCACTGTGGGAGGGCTGATGATCGGCGCTGCCGCCGTGCTGCTGATGGCGGGGGCTGGACGCATCGCTGGCATCAGCGGCATCCTGGGCGGCTTGCTGCCCCCGCAACCCAACAGCTTGTGGCGCCTGGCATTCGTGCTGGGCTTGTGTGCGGCTCCGTGGCTGTATTCATTGGGGGCGGCGCTGCCAGCCATCACGGTCGACGCCGGTACCTCGCGCCTGATCGTGGCGGGCCTCTTGGTGGGCATCGGCACGCGCTATGCATCGGGCTGCACCAGCGGGCATGGCGTCTGCGGCCTGTCGCGCGGATCGCGCCGGTCGTTCGTGGCGACCGCATTGTTCATGGCCGCGGGCTTTGTCACGGTATACGCTGTGCGCCATCTGGCGGGCGGCTGACATGGTAGTGCTGATTGCCTTCGCCTCGGGTCTGATCTTCGGCCTGGGCCTGATCGTGTCCGGCATGGCCAACCCTGCCAAGGTGCTGGGGTTCCTGGATATCGCCGGTCGTTGGGATCCGTCGCTTGCCTTCGTGATGGGGGGCGCGGTACTGGTCACCGCCGCCGGGTTTGCCGTATTGCGGCGTCGCGCCCGCCTGTCCGGCCGACCGGTGGGCTGGCCCACGGCCACCGGCATCGACCTGCGCTTGGTGGCGGGCAGCCTGGCGTTCGGTGCGGGCTGGGGGCTGGCGGGCTTCTGCCCCGGCCCCGCATTGGTCGCCGCGTCGGCGGGGGTGCCCGAAGCGCTGATCTTCGTGGCTGCGATGATCGCCGGCATGGGGGTATTCTCGGCAGTTGAACATTTCATAAGCCGGTAGACCGGCGCGGAGACAAACATGCCCCAGGCACCGTTGGCAACACAGGCGTCCGCCGATTTCGATGTGGTGGTGGTGGGAGGCGGCGCGGCGGGCATCGGCGTGACCGCCAGCCTGCTGCGGCGCCGGCCTGACCTGCGCATTGCCGTGATCGAACCCAGCGACAAGCACTACTACCAGCCCGCTTGGACGCTGGTGGGCGGCGGCGCCTTCGATGTGAAGAAAACCATGCGCCCGACGCGGTCGGTGATGCCGTCGCGGGCCACGTGGTTGCACACCTCGGCGGCAGGTTTTGAGCCCGAGGCAAACCGGGTGCGGCTGGCGGATGGCGGCAGCGTGACCTACCAGCAACTGATCGTGTGTCCGGGATTGCGGTTGGCTTGGGACAAGATCGAAGGCCTGTCCGATGCGTTGGGCAAGAACGGGGTGACGTCCAACTACCGCTATGACCTGGCGCCGTATACCTGGGAACGGGTGCAGGCAATCAAGGAAGGGCAGGCGCTGTTCACGCAGCCTGCCATGCCGATCAAGTGCGCCGGCGCCCCGCAAAAGGCGATGTATCTGGCCTGCGACCATTGGCGCAGGACCGGCGCGTTGGGCCGCATTCACGTTGAATTCGATCTGGCGGGCGCAGCCCTGTTCGGCGTGCCGGCCTTTGTGCCGCCGTTGATGCGTTACGTCGAAAGCTACGGCATCGATCTCGCCTTCAACTCCGCGCTGGTCGCGGTGGACGGCCCGGCACGCAAAGCCTGGTTCGACGTGAAAGGCGCCGATGGCGCTGTGTCGCGCGTGGAGAAATCCTTCGACATGTTGCACGCCGTGCCCCCGCAGGTACCGCAGGACGTCGTGCGCGACAGCGCGCTGGCGGATGCGGCCGGCTGGTGCGAGGTGGACCCTGGCAGCCTGCGTCATGTGCGCTTCGACAATGTCTTCGGCCTGGGTGACGGCATCAGCACCAGCAACGCCAAAACGGCTGCCGCCGCGCGCAAGCAGATCGTGACCGTGGCCGAGAATCTGATCGCGATCCGTGAAGGCCACGCCATGCCGGTCACCTACGATGGTTACGGCTCGTGTCCGCTGACCGTGGAGCGTGGTCGCATCGTGCTGGCCGAGTTCGGGTATGGCGGCAAGTTGCTGCCCACGTTTCCGCTGGATCCGACCGTGCCCCGCAAGAGCGCCTGGTTCCTGAAAGCCACGCTGCTGCCGTGGATTTACTGGAACGGGATGCTGCGCGGCCGCGAATGGTTGGCGCGGCCGCTGAGCAACTGAGCGTGCGTTACTCGTAGGTGCGCACGTCGTCGATGACCTTGCCGTCATTCGGCAGGCCGTCGGCGTCCACCCATTCCACGTCGGCGCGCAGCTTGGTCACGTCGCGCACGGATTCGGCGATGCGGTTCGACAGATCTTCGCCGCGCACGCGCGACTCCACCTTCAGCACCATGCGATCCGATCCGGTGCTGCCGCTGATGACCAGTCGGGCGCGCAGGATTTCGGGATGACGCCGCACCACGTCGGCAACCTGCGATGGATGGACGAACATGCCGCGCACCTTGGTGGTCTGATCCGCGCGGCCCATCCAGCCCTTGATGCGGGTGTTGGTGCGCCCGCAAGGCGAGATGCCGGACATGACCGCGGACAGGTCGCCGGTGCCAAAGCGCACCAGCGGGTAATCCGGATTCAACGTGGTGACGACCACTTCACCGACTTCGCCGTCAGGCACGGGTTCACCGGTGCCCGGACGCACGATTTCGACGATGATGTCTTCGCCCAGCACCAGCCCCTGACGCGCAGGCGTCTCGAAGGCGATCATGCCCAGGTCGGCGCTGCCATAGGCCTGGTAGCCCTCGATGCCGCGCGCCGCCAGCCAGTCGCGCAGCGACGGCGGAAAGGCTTCGCCCGACACCAGTGCGCGCCGCAACGAATCCAGCTTCACGCCAAGCTCGTCGGATTTCTCCAGGATGATCTTCAGGAAGCTGGGCGTGCCTGTGTAGCCGCTGGGCGCCAGATCTTGAATGGCGCGCACCTGTTGTTCAGTCTGGCCCGTGCCGCCCGGAAAGACCGTGCAGCCCACGGCATGCGCCGCCGTTTCCATCATGGAGCCGGCGGGCGTGAAGTGATAGGAAAAGCAGTTGTACGCCAGTTCACCCGCACGGAAACCCGCCGCGTACAGGGCACGCGCAAAACGCCAATAGTCGGCGCGCGCGCTTTCGGGTTCATAGATGGGGCCCGGCGAGGCGAAGACGCGCATGGCTTCGCCCCAGCCGATGGCGGAGAAACCACCGAACGCCTTGGCTGGGCCGGCCGGCATGGCCGCGTCGTCGCGGCTATGTTGCTGGCGTTCCAGCAGTTCGTGCTTGCGCAACACGGGCAGGCGGGCCAGCGCCGCGCGCGACGTGATGGTGGCGGGATCAATGCCGCGTAGCTGCTCGGCGATCGCCGGCGCGCGGGCAATTGCCCGCGTGATCGCGCCAGGCAAGGCGGCCATCAGCTCGCGCTCGCGTTGCTCGGGCGCTCGGGTTTCCAGGACATCGAAAAACTCGGACATGGGATCGCACCCTCTCGTGTGCCGTACTGCGGTGTCGTTGCCGGCGGGGCGCCGGTCCACACCAGCGCTGCCGCTCCAGGGTCAGGCCAGCCAGCGTTTGCGGCGGCGGTAGAACTTGTTGTCGCGGAAGCTCTTGCGCTCGCCGCTGGAAATGCCCAGGTAGAACTCCTTCACGTCTTCGTTCTGCGCCAGGTCCTGCGCCGCGCCGTCCATCATCACGCGCCCGTTCTCCAGGATGTAGCCGTAGTCGGCATAGCGCAGCGCGATGTTGGTGTTCTGTTCGGCCAGCAGGAAGCTCACGCGCTCGCGTTCATTCAGGTCGCGCACGATCTCGAAAATCTCTTCCACGATCTGCGGCGCCAGGCCCATGGACGGTTCGTCCAGCAGAATCATGTTGGGGTTGGCCATCAACGCGCGGCCGATGGCGGTCATTTGCTGTTCGCCGCCAGACGTATAGCCGGACTGGCTGGCGCGGCGTTGCTTGAGGCGCGGGAAATACTGATAGACCCGTTCCAGCGCGGCTGCGGTGTCGCCGCGGCTCATGCTGCGGGTATAGGCGCCGGTCAGCAGGTTTTCCTCGATGGTCAGGTGGGCGAAGCAATGCCGGCCCTCCATCACCTGCACGACGCCGCGCTTGACCAGTTCCGCGGGCGACAGTCTTTCGATGCGCTGGTCGCGGTATTGGATATGGCCCTTGGTGACGTCGCCGCGCTCGCCCTTGAGCAGGTTCGAGATGGCGCGCAAGGTCGTGGTCTTGCCTGCGCCGTTGGCGCCCAGCAAGGCCACGATCTTGCCTTCGGGCACTTGCAGGGACACGCCCTTGAGCACCAGGATCACGTGGTTGTAGATCACCTCGATGCCGTTCACGTCGAGCAGCACCTTGGGGGCGGCGACGGGCGGGGACGCGGTAGATGCGGTGGTTGTTGCAGCGGTCATGACGATTCCTGCGGCGTGGTGGCGGCCGGCGCCCGCAAAGGCGCCGGCCGCCGGTTCACATCAGTTCTCGCAAGTGCGGGGCGTGATGTTCTTTTCCTTGGCGTACTTGGCCGCGGCTTCCTTGACCATCGGGTCCAGAATGGTCTTGTCGGCCTGATACCAGTCGGAGGCGACCTTGAACTTGGCGCCATCCCACTGCACGATGCGAGCCCAGTCATCACCCTTGTGGTTGCTGCACGAGGTCTTCACCGGACGCATGATCTGGCCAAAGCCCAGTTCGTCCAGGCGAGCCTGAGTGATATTCAGGTTCTCGAAGCCCCAACGCACTTGTTCAGGCGTCAACGCCTTGCCCTTGCCGAACTTCTCCTGCGCCGTGCGGATCGCTTCCACTTGCAGCATCGAAATCATCATGCCGCGTGTGTGGGCGATGGTGCCCAGCGTGTTCTTGGCCGTCTTGTCCGATCCTTGACCCTTGTCGTAGACGAACTTCTTCAAGTCGTCATAGACCTTGTCGTGCTCGGCGCCGCTGTTGTGCACGGTGATGGCGTTGTAGCCCTTGGCGACATCGCCCAGGTCTTTCACGTCGCCTTCCGAGCCGGCCCACCAGATGGCGTACATCTTGTCGCGCGGGTAGCCGCTGGCCTGCGCTTCGCGGATGGCCGTGGGCGTCATGATGCCCGCGCTCCACAGCAGCACGTAGGCCGGACGCGCCTGGCGGATTTGCAGCCAGGTGGACTTTTGCTCAACGCCCGGCGCCGTCACCGGATACAACACCAGCTCGAAGCCTTCCTTGGCTGCGCGCTTTTGCAGCAGCGGGATCGGTTCCTTGCCGTAGGGCGAGTCGTGATAGACCAGGGCGATCTTCTTGCCCTTGAGCTTGTCCATGCCGCCTTCTTTCTTGGCGATGTCCTGGATCATCACGTCGGCCGCGGTCCAGTACGTGCCCAGCAGCGGGAAGTTCCATTCAAACACGCTGCCGTCCACCGACTGCGACAGGCCGTAGCCCATCGTTTCGACGGGCACCTTGTCGACCATGGCCTTGTCACTGACGGCAAACGTGATGCCGGTGGACTGGGTGTCGAATCCCGAGGCGCCGGTGCCCTTGCCCTTCAGGCGTTCATAGCACTCCACGCCGCGGTCGGTGGCGTAGGCGGTTTCGCATTCTTCATACGTGATCTTGACGCCGTTGACGCCGCCATCGCGTTCGTTGACCAGCTTCAGATAGTCCAGCTTGCCATCAGCCCAGGGAATCCCCAGGGGAGCGAACGACCCGGTGCGATACACCAGCAACGGAACGAACTGCTCTTCGGCCGCCATTGCCGGCGTGGCCACGGCGCCGATGGCACCGGCTGCGGCCACCAGGGCTGCCGCCAACTTCAGGTTAAGACGCTTCATCTCCATTTACCTCCTGCGTGGTGTTTGGGGCAGTAAACCCTGGGACACCGGGATTGGCCCGGTCTTGAGCCGGGTATTCAGGATTCCGGTCGCGGCGCTTGTGCCGCCGTGGCCGGTAATGATCAATACGGTCGTGATGCGATACCAAAAATCTTTCTGCTTGCACGGCTTGCTGCATGAAACTCCGGTTTCCCTGAGCGGGGCCGCGGCGGATCCGGCTTCGCCGGTCCCCTGCGGCGCCCCCTTGAGGGGGAAGCGCCAAAGGCGCCTCGGGGGGGGGCTACCTTCAGTGCGGGAAAGGCCAGATGCGCAGCTTCTCTTTTCCGATGCTCCACAACCGGGCCAGCCCGTGCGGTTCGGCGATCAGGAAGAACACGATCAGCGCGCCGAACACCATGTGTTCGATGTGCGCCGCGGTATCCACCGACAGCGGGATGCCCAGGGCGTGCGGCACGTTTGACAGCGCCACCGGCACCAACACGATGAAGGCCGCGCCGAAGAAGCTGCCGACGATCGAGCCCAGGCCGCCGATGATCACCATGAACAGCAGCTGGAAGGAGCGCGTCAGGTCGAACGCCAGCGGTTCCCACGAACCCAGGTGGATGTAGCCCCACAAGGCGCCGGCGACACCGACGATGAACGAACTGACCGCAAATGCGGTGAGCTTGGCGTACATGGGACGGATGCCGATCACGGATGCCGCCACGTCCATGTCACGGATCGCCATCCATTGGCGGCCGATGGCGCCGCGTACCAGGTTCTTGGCCAGCAGGCTGAAGATCACGACCAGGATCAGCACGAACAGATACTTTTCCAACGCGGTCTGCACCGGCAGTCCGAAGGCCGTCAGCGGCGGCACGGACACGTTGCCCGACGACGAGTAGTTGGTGAAGAACGGGATGCGCAGGAATGCCCAGTCCACGAAGAACTGCGCCGCCAGCGTGGCCACCGCCAGATACAGGCCACGGATGCGCAAGCTGGGAATGCCGAAGATCACGCCCACGATGGTGGCGAAACACCCGCCCAGCAGGATCTGCACCACTAGCGGCATGCCCGGAAAGCGCACGCCGAAGTTCCAGGCCGCGTAGGCGCCCACCGCCATGAAGGCGCCGGTGCCCAGTGATATCTGGCCGCAGTAGCCGACCAGGATGTTCAGGCCCACCGCCGCCAGCGCCAGGATCAGGAACGGGATCAGGATCGCGCGCAACAGGTAGTCGGATGACAGCGCCGGCACGGCGATGAACGCCACCGCCAGCAGCAGCCAGATGAAGATGCGGTCCTGGCGGATCGGGAAGATCTGCTGGTCGGCCCGGTAGCTGGTCTTGAATTGGCCGTTTTCGCGATAGAACATGTTTTTATCCTAGAGGGCCTGGTGGGTTACACGCGGTCGATGATCTTCTCGCCGAACAGCCCTTGCGGACGGAACAGGAGGAACACCAGCGCCAGCACATAGGCAAACCAGATTTCGATACCGCCGCCCACGAGCGACCCCAGATAAACCTCGGACAGCTTTTCCCCCACACCGATGATCAAGCCGCCCAGAATGGCGCCCGGCACCGATGTCAGGCCGCCCAGGATCACCACCGGCAGCGCGCGCAGCGCGGCCGTGGACAGCGTGAACTGCACGCCGAACTTCGATCCCCAGATAATCCCGGCCACCAGTGCGACCAGGCCCGCCACGCACCACACGATCACCCAGATGCGGTTCAGCGGAATGCCGATGGATTGCGCGGCCTGGTGGTCGTCGGCCACCGCGCGCAGGGCGCGGCCGGTCGAGGTGTATTGGAAGAAAAGCGCCAGCGCCGCCACCAGCAAGGCCGCGATGACGGCTGCGGTCAGGTCTTCAAGGTTGATGAGCAACCCGCCTTCAAAGACGGAATCCAGGATCATCATCGGATCCTTGGGCATGCCCACGTTGATGGAATACACCGAGCTGCCGAAGGTGATCTGGCCCAACCCATCCAGGAAGTAGCTGATGCCCAGCGTGGCCATCAACAGCGTCGTGGCTTCCTGGTTGACCAGGTGGCGCAATACAAAGCGTTCGATGGCCACCGCCAGCAGGAACATCACCATGGCGCTGACGATGAAGGCCAGCACGTTGGCCAGGATCATGTTGTCAAAGCCCAGCCAGCGCGGTATCCATTCCGAGAAACGCGCCATGGACAACGCGGCCACCAGCACCATCGCGCCCTGCGCGAAGTTGAACACGCCGGATGCCTTGAAGATCAGCACAAAGCCCAGGCCGATCAGCGCATACATCATGCCGCTCATCAAGCCGCCAAATAAGGTCTCTAGAAAAAATCCCATGTCTGTCCGCCTTAGTGCGACACGCCGAGGTAGGCTTTGATGACGTCTTCGTTTGCGCGGACTTCGTCCGGGCGGCCGTCGCCGATCTTCTTGCCGTAGTCCAGCACCACCACGCGGTCAGAGATATCCATGACCACGCCCATGTCGTGCTCGATCAGCACGATGGTCGTGCCGAATTCATCATTCACATCCAGGATGAAGCGGCTCATGTCCTGCTTTTCCTCGATGTTCATGCCAGCCATCGGCTCGTCCAGCAGCAGCAGGCGCGGCTCCATCGCCAGTGCCCGGCCCAGGTCAACCCGCTTTTGCAGGCCATAGGGAAGGCGGCCCACGGGGGTCTTGCGATAGGCCTGGATTTCCAGGAAGTCGACGATGTTCTCGACGAATTCGCGGTGCTGGATTTCTTCGCGTTGGGCGGGGCCCAGGTGAAACGCCTGCGCCAGCAGCCCGCATTTCATGCGCAGATTGCGGCCGGTCATGATGTTGTCCAGCACGCTCATGCCCTTGAACAGGGCCAGGTTCTGGAACGTGCGCGCGATGCCCATTTCGGCGGCGCGGCGCGGATTCATCTTCGAGAAGCGTTGGCCCTGGAATTCGATGCCGCCTTGCTGCGGCATGTAGACGCCGTTGATGACGTTCAGCATCGAACTCTTGCCAGCGCCGTTGGGGCCGATGATGGCGCGGATCTCGTGCTCGCGCACATTGAAGGAAATGTCCGTCAGCGCTTTCACGCCGCCAAAGGACAAGGAGATGTTCTGCATGTCCAGCATGACGTCGCCAATGCGCTGGTCGCGGTCGTTGTTGCTCATGATCTCTACGCGGCCTTGGCGGTGATGGCGGGGAACGTCTTGACAGGGCGGATCTTCAGGTCAGCCGAGATCCTGCCGGTGCGTCCGTCTTCAAACTTCACTTCGGTCTCGATGAACTGCGACTGCTTGCCGCCGAAGAGCGCCTCGATCAACACGCCGTACTTTTGCGCGATGAAGGCGCGGCGCACCTTGCGCGTGCGGGTCAGCTCGTCGTCGTCGGGGTCCAGTTCCTTGTGCAGGATCAGGAAGCGGCTGATTTGCGAGGCCGACAGTTTCGGGTCGGTGGCCAGGTCGGCGTTGACCTGTTCCACGCATTCCGCGATCAACTGATAGACCTCGTCCTTGGCGGCCAGGTCGGTATAGCCCGCGTAGGGCAGGCCGCGGCGCTCGGCCCAGTTGCCCACGGCTTCCAGATCGATATTGATGAAGGCGCAAACATCTTCGCGATCGGCGCCGAAGGCCACGGCTTCCTTGATGTGCTGGAAGAACTTGAGTTTGTTCTCGATGTACTTGGGTGCGAACAGGCTGCCGTCGGCCAGTTTGCCCACGTCTTTCGCGCGATCGATGATCTTCAACTGGCCGTCGGTATCCAGATAGCCTGCGTCGCCCGTGTGGAACCAGCCGTCGGCGCTGCGTGCCTCGGCCGTGGCGTCCGGGTTGCGGTAGTACTCCTTGAAGAGCCCCGGGCTTTTGACCAGGATCTCGCCGTTGTCCGCCACGCGGATCTCGACACCCGCCACCGGCGGGCCGACGGTGTCGTCGCGCACGTGGCCGTCGGGCTGCACGCAGACGAACACGGAGGTCTCGGTGGAGCCGTACAGCTGCTTCAGGTTGATGCCGATGGAACGGTAGAACACGAACAGGTCGGGGCCGATGGCTTCGCCTGCGGTGTACGCCACGCGCACGCGGCTCATGCCCAGCGCGTTGCGCAAGGGGCCGTAGATCAGCACATTGCCCAGCGCGTAGCGCAGGCGGTCCCAGGCATTGACGGATTCGCCGTCCAGGATGCGGGTGCCCACGCGGCGAGCCAGGTTCATGCAGGCGCCGAACAGCTTGCGCTTGATGTAACCCGCGTCTTCCATGCGGATCATCACGTGCGTCAGCAAGCCTTCCAGCACGCGCGGCGGTGCGAAGTAGTAGGTGGGGCCGATGTCGCGCATGTCGATCGACACGGTGTCGGGCGATTCGGGATGGTTCACGGTAAATCCCGTCACCAGCAGCTGCGTGTACGAGAACATGTTCTGGCCAATCCACGCGGGCGGCAGGTAGGCCAGCACGTCTTCCTGGTCGGTCAGCTTTTCCATGTCGGAGACGGCGCGCGCGCGGTCGATCAACGCATGGTGCGTCAGCACCACGCCCTTGGGTTTTCCCGTGGTGCCCGACGTATAGAACATGGCGGCCGGGTCGTGCGGCTGCACGGCGGCGATGGCGTGGTCAAGAAAGTCGGGGTGCTGCGCGGCGTATTCCTGGCCCCGCGTTTCCAGCTGCTCATAAGACAGCAGCATGGCATCCGAATAGTGGCGCAGGCCTCGCGGGTCGTCGAACACCACGTGCTTCAGCGCGGGGCATTGCTCGCGCACTTCCAGCATCTTGTCGACCTGTTCCTGGTCTTCCACGACGGCGACACTGATCTCGGCGTCTTGCAGCACGTAGACCATTTCCTGCGCGACGGCGTCTTGATAGAGCGGAACGGGAATCGCGCCGAGCGACTGCGCGGCCATCATCGCCATGTACAGGCGGGGACGGTTTTCGCCGATGACAGCCACGTGCATGCCGGGCCGGATGCCCAGGGACGCAAGACCATTCGCCACGTGACGGACATGCTCCGCCACGTCGGACCACGTAAGGGTTTGCCAGATCCCCAGATCTTTTTCTCGTATCGCGGGCCGCGACCCACGAACGTTGGCATGCGCGAACAGCAGCGCTGGAAAGGTGTCCAGCGCCGCCGGCACCTGTGCGGATGCAGGCGATGAATGTGCCACGTTGTCTCCTCCGGTTTGGGCGCATCGCGCCAGGAGTCCGCGGGAGCGGCTGTGGCGATGAAGGGCTTGACCAGTTGGTTTTAGATTTACGGCAGGAGTTAAGGTATAAGGTTGGGTTGCTACCAACTGTCACCATCGCGACATTCAAGGAACTTTTAGGGTATTCCCGATGCAGCTATCCGACTCCCTGCAACTTGCCGCGGCCTGGTTTCGCGTGCTCAACGCCGAACAGCAATTGCGCGTTGAGCGGGACCTGACCGTGCAGCAAGTCGTTGCCGGATCGATCATAGAGCGCAAAGGGGAACTCGCCCAGGCTTGGATCGGCGTATTGGCCGGACTGGTCAAGGTGTCGGTCGGCAACGCCGAGGGCAAGGTCGCGTCGTTGACGGGCGTGCCTGCCGGCGGCTGGATCGGCGAAGGTTCCCTCTTGAAGCGCGAAGTCCGCAAATATGACATCGTCGCGCTACGCGATTCAGTGGTGGCACGCTTGTCGGCCGCCACGTTCGATTGGTTGCTGGACACCAGCATCCCGTTCAACCGCTATCTGCTCCATCAACTGAACGAGCGCGTGGCGCAGTTCATCGGCAAGGCGGAGTACGACCGTTTGCTGGATCCGGATGCGCGCGTGGCGCGCTGCTTGGCCGAGCTCTTCAACCCTTTGCTGTATCCCGGCATGGGGATGCGCCTGACGATTACGCAGGAAGAAGTCGGCTATCTGGCGCGCGTGTCGCGCCAGCGCGCGAACCAGGCGCTGCGCAAGCTGGAAGAGGCGGGCCTCTTGAATGTGGAATACGGCGCGGTGCGGGTGCTGGATCTGGACGGCCTGAAACAATACGGTTCCGATCGCAGCACGGTCGAAGGCGAGCAAGCGGCCTGAGCGGGCAGGCTTCGGTCTGGCCCTTGCTTACAAATCAGCCGAAAAAAAACATTGACGATGAATAGTGCACTATTTAATATTGCACAATGAAATCCAGATCCAAGCCCAAAAGCGCATTCAACCCGCTGCTGCTAGACAGCCAGTTGTGCTTTGCCCTGTACTCGACCTCACTGGCGATGAACAAGGTGTACCGCAAGTTGCTGCGCGAGCTGGACCTGACTTATCCGCAGTACCTGGTGATGTTGGTGCTGTGGGAGGGCGACGGAATCACGGTGACGGATATCGGAGACCGCCTGTTCCTGGATTCCGCGACGTTGACGCCGCTGCTCAAGCGCCTGGAAGCGGCGGGCCTGGTGACCCGGAAGCGGGCCGTGGATGACGAGCGTCAGGTGATTGTGTCATTGACCAAGCAGGGGCTGGACTTGCGCGAGCGGGCCGAATCGGTGCCGCATGCGATTGCCGGCGCCGCGCAGTGCACGCTGGAGGAAGCGCAGGGCATGATGAAGACGCTGCATGCGCTGCGGGAAAAGCTGGTCGACAGTATTTGAAGGACGGGATGATGGTTGTCATCATCCGGTCTTATAAATAGTGCGCTATGTAGTAGTACGCTATTTATTGGGTAAAGCAGGTCTGCAATGCATCGGTAAGCGCCGCAGCGGGAGGGCCCGCCAGGCGAGGCAGTTCAACTTTTCATCCCTACAAGGAAACGCATCATGTCTATCGAAAAAGTCCTCTACCGCGCCAATGCCACCGCCACCGGCGGCCGTGAAGGCCGTGGCGTCAGCGACGATGGCAACCTGGACGTCACACTGACCACGCCGCGCGAACTGGGTGGCGCGGGCGCAGCCGGCACCAACCCGGAACAGCTGTTCGCCGTGGGCTATTCGGCCTGCTTCCTGGGCGCGATGAAGTTCGTGGGCGGCCGCGACAAGATCGCGATTCCGGCGGACGTGTCGGTGAACGGCATCGTCGGCATCGGCCCGATCCCGACGGGGTTCGGCATCGAAGCCGAACTGAAGATCTCGTTGCCGGGCATGGATCGCGAGTTAGCCGAGAAGCTGGTGGCCGCGGCGCATATCGTCTGCCCGTACTCGAACGCGACGCGCGGCAATATTGATGTGACGTTGACGATTGTTTGATCGTTGGGTTTTTTTGGGCGGGCGGGCTTCGTAGGTCGCCCGACGGCGGGGTCGGCCTGATGGCGCGCGCCCACGATTGCGGTCCGGAGCCTTCGCTCCGGACTTCCCCGTTGTCATCCTCGTCCGCCTTCGGCTCCCTCCGGATTCCCTCGGGCGCATCGAGGTTGCGCGCCATCAGGCCGACCCCGCCGTCGGGCTGCCGGTGTCTTGGTCCGTTGCGCCGCTAGACCGCGGTTCAATGACGAGACTTGCGCTGCCCGCCGACTGCGGCCGCCCGGGCGGCGCGCAATCGGCATACGCGCTGTTGATTCGTCGTGGCGGTGGTCGCTTGCGCGCTGGTGGAGATTGGGTCTTTGGTGGCTTCCCCGGCACAAGGGGGAGGTGGAGCAACGGATGGCGCGCGGCATGCGTCCGCGTTCGCGGGTAGACCCGAATGCAGTCCACCTATCCTACAAAAAATGACGATAGACGCACGCCACACGCGAAGCGGCATTATCACGACGCAAGACGCCGTGTAAGCCCCACGAGGCCGCCCGCGCGGCCGGCATGGGGCGGGCTCCGCAAGATCTTCCATCACCTCCCCGCAGTCGATGCGAAGCCAAAGAAAACCACTCGCCCCGGCCGCGGTGAGATTGCAGCTGATGGAGCCCGGCGCGTTGGTGGCCTGTGGGGCGCGGGGAGTCGACAAGCCCGAGGGAATCTGAAGGCAGCCGCCGCAGGCGGCAACGAAGATGACGACGGGGAAGTCCGGAGCGAAGGCTCCGGACCGCAATCGTTGACCCGCGCCCCACAGGCCGCCAACGTGCCGGGCGGCCCAAGAATCCCAACGCCCGCGCACAACCCCCCTCTAGTGCCCGCCTCCGAGATAAGCCGCAACCACCGCCGGGTCATCCCGCAACTTCTCCGCGCTGCCATGCACGGAAATGCGCCCGTTCTCCAGCACGTATCCGTAATCCGCCACATTCAGCGCCGCGGCCGCGAACTGCTCCACCAGCAACATCGTCACGCCTTCGTCCTTCAACCGCGCAATGATCCGGAACACTTCCTCCACCAGGATCGGCGCAAGGCCCATCGACGGTTCGTCCAGCAGCACCAGCTCGGGGCTCAGCATTACGGCGCGGGCCATGGCCAGCATCTGCTGTTCGCCGCCCGACAGCGTGCCCGCCAATTGTGTGCGGCGTTCCTTCAAGCGCGGAAACAGATCCATGGCGCGGCCCAGGTCGGCTTGCACGTCGCCCTTGGGACGGCTGCCCGTCAGGCGCGGAAACGCGCCCAACAGCAGGTTGTCGGTGACCGACAGCGTGGGGAACACGCGGCGGCCTTCCGGCGAGTGCGCCAGTCCCAGCCGCGCGATGCGGTGGGATTCCAGGCCGTCGATGCGCTTGCCGCTTAGCGTGACCTCGCCCGCGGTCGGACGGATCATGCCGGACAGCGCGCGCATCGTGGTGGTCTTGCCGGCGCCGTTGGAGCCGATCAGCGTCACGACCTTCGCCTTCGGCACCTCCATGCTGATGCCGTGCAACACCTTGACCTTGCCGTAACCCGCTTCCAGATTCTTGATCGATAGCATTGTGTTGTCCTCTTGGCGTCAGGCGGGCGCACCGCCCAGATACGCCTCGATAACCTTGGCGTTGCTTTGCACTTCGTTCGGCAGGCCTTCGGCGATTTTCTGACCAAAGTCCAGCACCGACACGGTGTCGCACACCCCCATCACGACATCCATGTGGTGTTCGATGAGAATCAGCGTGATGCCGTGGTCGCGCACCTTGCGGATAATGGCCAGCAGTTCAACGATGTCGGGTGCCGTCAGGCCAGCCGCGGGTTCGTCCAGCAACAGCAACTGCGGGTCCAGCGCCAGCGCGCGAGCGATTTCCAGCAGGCGTTGCTTGCCGTAAGGCAGGTTGCGAGCCTCTTCGTTGGCCAGTGAATCCAGGCCCACGAATTCCAGCAGTGCCATCGCACGGGCACGGGCGCCTTGCTCTTCACCCTTCCACTTCGACGTGCGCAGCGCGATGCCCGCCAGCCCCGTGGTGAAGGTGTGGTGCAGGCCCACCAGCACGTTCTCCAACGCCGTCATCTCGCCGAACAGCTGCACGTTCTGGAAGGTGCGGGCGATGCCGGCGGCGGCGATGTCCGCGGGCGCCAGGCCGACCAGCGACTTGCCCGAGAACTCCACCGCGCCGGCCGTGGGAACATAAATGCCCGTCAGCACGTTCATCATCGTGCTCTTGCCGGACCCGTTGGGTCCGATCAGGCCGTGAATGGTGCCGCGCTTGACGGTCAGATCGACTTCGTTCAACGCCTTCAGGCCGCCAAACTGCATCAGCACGTTCTTGGCCGTCAACAGGGTTTCGCCCTTGCCGGCCACTGCGTCCGGCACGGCTTCCTGTTCCTTCACCAAATCAGTCTTCACCGTCAGCGCCGCGCGGCGGGTCGAGAAGAACAGGTTGCGCACGAAGCCCACGATGCCGTCGGGCAGGTAGTACACGACGAACAGGATCATCGCGCCGAAGATGGTCAGGCGCCAATCGGTCACGGCCTCCAGCCAGTACGAGAAGACCGCCAGCAGGATGGTGCCGACGACCGGCACGACCACGCGCCGCGGTTCTGCCCGTCCCTTGGACACGGCGATGATGCTGCCCACCGTCACGACGATCGCCACGCCCAGCGCGATCAGGCGGAAGGTGCTGATGTCGTCCAGCATCTTGGGCAGCAGCACGATGATGGACGCGCCCAGCAGTGCGCCCGTGCGGCTCTTGCGGCCGCCCATGATGATGGCCAGCAGGAACAGGATGGTCAGTTCAAAGTTGTACGTGTTGGGCGAGATGTATTGTTCCGAATAGGAATACAGCGCACCCGCCAGGCCGGCGAAGCCGGCGCTGATCACAAACGCGAATACCTTGTGCCGATAGACGGATACGCCCATGCAGTCGGAAGCAATGGGGCTGTCGCGCAAGGCTTCGAACGAACGGCCCAGGTGCGACTTCAGGATGCGATGCACGACGATCAGCGACAGCACCAGCAACGCGCCCACCAGCCAGAAGTACTCGCTTTTGGTCAGGATGTGGCCGCCGATGGAGGGCTTCGGGATCTTGATGCCCAACGGGCCTTCGGTCATGAAGGTCATCTCGTTGATCAGGATCTGGATAATGGTGCCGAACGCCAAGGTCACCATGGCCAGGTACGGCCCGGTGACCCGCAGCGCCGGCAGCGCCAGCACCGCGCCGAAGACCGCCGCGATCAGGATGGCGGCGGGCAGGATCACCCAGATGGGCATTTGCAGATGGAAGAACAGCACGCCGGCGACGTATGAGCCGATGCCGAACAGTCCGGCATGGCCCAGCGATACCTGGCCGGTGTAGCCCACCACGATATCGAGCCCGAACAGCAGGATCGAATAGATCATGATCGTTTCGATCAGGTGCAGGTAATACGTGTTGGTCACGCCCAGCGGCACGGCAGCCAGGCAGGCCACGGCCACGACGGATAACAGCAGGTGCAAGGGTTTCATCGCTTACACCTTCTTGATCGCGGTCTTGCCGAACAGGCCGGCGGGCTTGAAGGTCAGAACGAGCAGCAGCAACACCAGTCCCGGCACGTCTTTGTACCCCGTTGAAAGATAGAAACCGGTGGTCGTTTCGGCGATCCCCAGGATCAACCCGCCCACCACGACGCCCATCCCGCTTGATAGGCCGCCAATGATCGCCACGGCAAATGCCTTCAGGCCCAGGACCGCGCCCATGGTGGCGCCGGTCAATGTCAGCGGCGCCACCAGCACGCCGGCGAAGGCGGCGGTCAACGACGACAGCGCATACGAGAAGGTGATCACCATGCCGGTATTGATGCCCATCAGGCCGGCGGCGTCGCGATCGTCGGACGTGGCAACGAAGGCCTTGCCATGGATGGACTTGCGATTGAAGATTTCCACCAGGATCATCATGCCCAGTGCGCCGAACACCACCAGCAGCTCCATCGGCAGCACGTTGGCGCCCAGCACCTGGATCGGCGCTTCGGGCAGCGGCGAGGGAAAGCGCAGGTCGTCACGGCCCCAGATGTTCTCGGCTACGTTCTTGAAGATGATGCCCAATGCGATGGTGGCCATGATCCAGCCGAATTCCGACCGTGTCTTGATGGCCGGCCGCACGCCGACGCGCTCAACCAGCGCACCCTGCGCAAAGCCAAAAATGCAGACGATGGGGATCATGACCCAGTAGTTCACGCCCAGGCCGACCAACGTCAATCCGACCAGCGCGCCCAGCATCAGGGCTTCACCCTGACCGAAATTCAGCGTGCCGGATGTGGCGAATGTGAGCTGGTATCCGAACGCGATGACGGCATAGATCATGCCTAGCGCGATACCGCTATAGATAAGCTGTAGAAGAATCATGGTGTGTGTCTTGAGGCGCTGTGTTCCGTCCCAACCCCCTTGGGCAGAACGCTGTTTTCAGGCGGCTGCATGCCCCGCGCCCAGGGCCGGGCGCGGGCGGCGGCGGCCGGGAAGCCGCCGCCTTCCTGCTTGTCCAGATTTAGTTGGCCTTGACGACGCGGCCGCCCTTGACCTCGCCGATGACCACTTCCTTGGCGGTGATCGCGTCGTGGTTGTCGTGGGAGAACGGCTTGTTGTAGGTCATGACCACGCCTTCGACGGGCGTTTGCAGGCTTTCCAGCGCCTCGCGCACCTTCGGGCCATCCGTCGAGTTGGCTTGCTTGATGGCGGCGGCCAGCAAGAAGATCGAGTCGTAGCCCTGGGCTGCCGACACCGGCGAATCGATGCGGTTGTTCTTGGGCTTGAACTTGGCCAGGTAGGCGTCGATGAATGCCTTGCGCTTGGGCGTGTCCGGGTCCTGGATGAAGGTCTGCGGCATGCGCGCGCCTTCGCCATTGGCGCCCGAGTTGTCGATGTAGTTGGCCATGGACAGGGTCCAGCTGCCGATGATCGGCACCTTCCAGCCCAACTTGGTCATGCCGTTGGCAATCTGCGCCAGCTCAGGGCCGATGCCGTAGGTCAGCACGGCCTCGGCGCCAGCGGATTTGGCCTTCAACAGCTGGGCCGTCATGTCGACGTCCTTGATGTTGAATTTTTCGACGGCCACGGCCTTGATGCCCTTGGTGGCCAGGGCTTTCTCCAGATCCTCGCGGCCAAGCTGGCCGTAGTTGGTGGAGTCGGCCAGGATCGCCACTTTCTTGAAGCCGCGGCGGGTGATCGCTTCCTCCACGATCATCGGGGCCTGGATGCTGTCGTGCGCCGCATTGCGGAACACGTAGTTGTCGGGGAATTCAGGCGCTTGGAACTGGTGCGTGATCACGCTGCCCGTGGCGACGTTGTTGAAGACGGGGATCTTGGCGTCTTGATAGAAGCGCTGCGAGGCGAGCGCCACGCCCGTATTGATGTAGCCGACCGTGGCCGTCACCTGTTCCTTGTTGATCAGTTCCTGGGCGATTTGCACGCCGCGTTCGTTCTTGGCTTCGTCGTCGCGTTCGACGGCCACCAGTTGGCGGCCCAATACACCGCCGCTCTTGTTGATTTCCTCAATCGCCAGCCGTACACCGTCGCGCATGCTGACGCCCATGGATGAGGACCCGCCCGTGTAGGGGCCGGCCACACCGATCTTGATGGGGTCGGCGGCGTAAGACGCAGCCGATGCGGCAAATGCAAGGGTTCCTGCTAGCAGCTTCAAACGAAAATCCATGGATGTCTCCGTTGTAATAATTAGTGAACTGCGTGGAAAACCGTGTGCCGGCGCTGATCGGCGGGTGGAACGTATTGCGGCGCTCTCCTGTATTGCGTGTTGTGACTGTCTGCTTAATCGCTTACGCGAATCTGACCCGGCAGGGTTTTTCCGCGTAAATACCTAGTACGCCCGCAAGGGGTGTTGGCCTGGCGTTGCGATGCAGCAATGGGTGGCGCGTTGCGGGCGCGCAGGCGAAGTGCGGATGCGCGCGGCGGGTGGATGCCACGTTGGGCGCATCCTAGCCAGCGCCGGGCGGCGCTGCGCGGAAATTCATTCCGCCCTGGACTGGAAATTTATTCCTGACGGCCCCGCAGGCCCCGTGGCCATTGGGATGCCTGTTTGCACACGTCTTCAAGCCATAGGGAAAACGCTTGGACTGTAGCGCCAGGCGGGCGCGAGGTTTCGGTGCATAGGTAGTACTGGGATTCGCCGGGCGTGTCGATGCCCAGCACGCGCACCAATTTGCCCTCGTCCAGCCATTCGGCGGCGAGAGTCCGGCGCGTCAGGGCGAGGCCCTGGCCGGCGCGCGCCGCCGCCAGCATCATGCCCAGGTCCACCAGCCACACCCCGCGCGAGGGTTCGGGCCAGTCCAGGCCGGCTGCGGCCAGCCAGGGGCGCCATGGCTCCATCGGGCAGCGCAGCAGGTCGGCGCGAGCCAGGTCTTCGGGGCGGAGAAAGGGGCCATGTTCGGCCAGATATTCGGGCGAGCACACGGCAAACGCGGGATCGTGCGTCAGTTGCCGCGCGTGCAGGCCGGGATACTTGCCACTGCCGAAGCGTACCCACACATCGGCGTTGGGCGGCATGATGTCCAGATACGGAATGGACAGCATGATTTCCAGTTCGACATCGGGATGCGCGGCGGTGAAACCGGGCAGGTAGGGGATCAGCACCTGGCGGGCGAATGTGGGAGTGGAGACCACGCGCAGCGGTTCGGGCTTGGGTTCGCCGCGTTTATGCAGCGAAGCGTCCGACAGCAGATCCAGCGCGGTGCGGACCTGATTCAGGTAGTCCCTGCCGGCGGCGCTCAAGGTCGCGCCGCGGCTGCTGCGGATGAAAAGGGAAACGTCCAGCAGGGCTTCCAGCGCGGCGATGCGCTTGCCGATGGCACTGGCGGTAACGAAGAGCTCTTCGCTGGCGCGCTCAAATGAGCCCAACCGGGCTGCCGCTTCAAAAGCCTGGATGGCGGCCAGCGGGGGCAGCCGCACGTCTTTGGAGGGGGAAGGTCCGCGCATGATCGTCTGGCGGGCCGGCCGTGCGCCCGACGAAAGAGTGGCAACGGGGGGATTATAAAAGTGATGGGCCGGGAAGACCGTCCCCGTATTCCCTGAGTACTTGCGCGATGACCACCCGATAGCCGTCCAGCCATTGGGCCTGGGCCGCCTTGGCTTGTCTATGCGCGGGATGCTGGATCAGCATCTCCAGCGCCTCGAGCGTGTCCCAGTAGTAGACATTGGCGAACAATCCCCGCGCGGTGTCCTCCCAGGCTTCTTCGCCCCGATAGCCGGGCAGCGCGCGGGCGGCCTCGGCGATGATCTGGTCCAACCGATGGAATTCATCATCGAACTGCTTCTTGGCGAAGATGAAGGTGGACGTATAGATGGCGGGGCTCCCGAGGAAAGTGGGCGATGCGAGGCTTACACGCCCTTGATCGCCAGGCTGATCGCCAGGCCAGCCATGACCACGGCAATGACGCCATCCAGAATACGCCAGGCCGACGCACTGGCGAAGAAGCGGGCGAACAGGCGCGAACCGATGCCCAGCACGGCCAGCCACAACAGGCTGGCGGTGAATGCACCGGCGGCAAATGCCATGCGGGCATCGTCGAAACCGTGCGCCAGCGAGCCCACCACCACCATGTCCAGCCAGAAATGGGGGTTCAGCAGTGAGAAGCCCAGCGCGCCCAGCATGGCGGCGCGACGCGACGGCACGACGTCGCGGGCGGCAGCCAGGCCACCCGTGGCGGTCCAGGCGCGACGGGCCGATTGCAGCGCGTACCACGACAGGAAGACCACGCCGAACCACAGCACGGCGGTCGTCAGCCAGGGGAACCACGCCGTCAGCGCCTGCAATCCGGACACGCTGGCGAAGATGAACACGGCGTCGATCAAGGCGCAGATGGCGACCACGCTGAGCAGATGCGCGCGCATCAGGCCCTGGCGCAGGATGAAGGCGCTCTGGGCGCCCACGACGGCGAACAAACCCAGCCCGGTGGCGGTCCCGCTGGCCCAGGCGGTCAGGAAGAGGGGGGATGACAAGGTGGAGAACATGATGCGAATACCTGTAACTGCAACGCCTGTGGCGGCGTTTTGATGGTGGTGCCGGATGCATTGCGCAGTCCGGTAATAGTGTATTTTCGCTTGCATATGCAATGAAATACAGCTAATTTTCCTTCACTATATTAAGTAAAACTAATCCATGAAACTCGATCACGGCAACCTGCGAGCGTTGGCCGCCGTTGTGCGCGAAGGCAGTTTTGAGCGCGCCGCGCTATCCCTTAGCGTGACGCCGTCTGCCGTGTCGCAGCGGATCAAGGCGCTTGAAGACCGGATGGGCCGCTTGCTGGTCCAGCGCACCGTGCCGGCGGCCGCCACGGCGGACGGCCAGGTGCTGGTGCAATTGGCCGAACAGACGGCGCTGCTGGAGCACGACGCGCTGAACCGGTTGGGCGTGTCCGACGATGAGGTTCCCCACGCCAGCATCCCCATCGCCGTCAACCACGACAGCCTGGAAACCTGGTTCGTCGAGGCGGCCTTGCAGTTCTCGGCCCGCACGCGGGCCACGCTGGACATGCTGTCCGAAGACCAGGATCACACCGCGGCCTTGTTGCGCAATGGATCGGTGCTGGGCGCCGTGACCACGCTGGCGGACCCTGTGCAGGGGTGCCGCATCCATGCGCTGGGCAGCATGCGCTACGTGGCCACCTGCACACCGGACTTCCATAAGCGCTACTTCGCGCACGGCGTGAACGCGCAGACGCTGGCGCAGGCGCCGGTGCTGGTGTTCAACCGCAAGGATGCCTTGCAGGCGCGCTTCGCGCACAAGATCTCGGATCCAGCACCTTGGCAGCCTCCCGTCTGGTGGGTGCCGTCCACGCGCGCCTTCGTGCAGGCCACGCTGGGCGGATTGGGCTGGACCATGAATCCGCTACCACTGGTTCAGGAACACCTTGATGCAGGTCAGTTGATGCTGCTTCGAGGTCGTGCCTGGGAGGATGTGCCGCTGTACTGGCAGCATTGGCGAGTAAACTCCGAGGCGATGGAAGCCTTGACCGATTCGGTTCTGTCAGCCGCCCGCAGCTTGGTCCGGCGGCGTTAACCCACTAGGAGGACACCCCATGAACATCCGCAAGTTCGCAGTCATTGCCGCCCTGGGCCTGTGTACGGCCGGTTCGGCTTGGGCGAAGGACTATAAGGTTGGCCAGATCGAAATCGACGATCTCTGGGTCCGCGCGTCGGCGCCGGGACAGGCCAATGGCGCGGGGTATATGGATATCGACAACGATGCCAAGACCGCAGACCGCCTGCTGTCGGTGTCGTCGGATGCAGCCGAACGAGTCGAGCTGCATACCGTGCTGACCGAGAACGGCGTATCGAAGATGCGCCAGGTCGAAGGCGGCATCGCGCTGCCTGCCGATACCGAGGTCAAGCTCAGCCCGGGCGGCTATCACGTCATGTTCATCAAGCTGAAGGCGCCGTTCGCCGACGGCGCGACGGTGCCTGCCACGCTGAAGTTTGAAAAGGCCGGGGAAGTCGCGGTGCAATTCAAGGTGAAGCCCGCCTCGCACAATCCCGGCATGAGCCACGATCATGGCGCGATGAAGCACTGACCACGGTTTTCCCGCTTCGGCGGAAAATGAAAAAGGGCGGCCCGTTGTGTACGGGCCGCCCTTTTTGCGTTGCGCGCCTGCTTTTCAGGCTCGCGCGCAAGAGGATCAGTACAGGCCTTGTTGGCGCATCGCGTCCGCCACCTTCACGAAGCCGGCGATGTTGGCGCCGTCCAGGTAGTTGACGTATTCACGCTCGCTATGGCCGTGGCGCACGCAGTTTTCGTGGATGTCGCGCATGATGGCGTGCAGGCGCGCATCGACTTCTTCGCGCGTCCAGGCCAGGCGTGCGGAGTTCTGCGCCATTTCCAGGCCCGAGACGGCCACGCCGCCGGCGTTGCTGGCCTTGCCCGGGGCATACAGCACACGGGCTGCGATGAACGCCTTGGCGGCTTCCAGCGTGGCTGGCATGTTGGCGCCTTCCGCCACGCACAGCACGCCATTCTTGATCAGCGTTTGCGCGTCGGCCAGTTCCAGTTCGTTCTGGGTGGCGCACGGCAGCGCCACATCCACCGGCACGTGCCACGGACGCTTGCCGGCTTCGTACTTCAGGCCGAATTGCTGGGCATACGTGTCCAGGCGGCCGCGCAGGTCATTCTTGAGGTGCATCAGGGCAACCAGCTTTTCGTGCGTGAAGCCGGCTTCGTCCACCACGGTGCCGTTGGAATCCGAGATGGTGACGACCTTGGCGCCCAGCGACATGGCCTTCTCGATGGCATATTGCGCCACGTTGCCCGACCCCGAGACCGACACGCGCAGGCCGTCGAAGGACTTGCCGACGCGCTTGAGCATTTCTTCCGCGAAGTACACGGTGCCGTAGCCGGTGGCTTCGGGGCGGATCAGGCTGCCGCCGAAAGTCAGGCCCTTGCCCGTGAAGACGCTGGCGGTTGAATTCGACAGCTTTTTCATCATGCCGGCCATGAAGCCGACTTCGCGCGCGCCCACGCCGATATCGCCGGCCGGCACGTCAGTGTCCGGGCCCAGGTGGCGGTACAGCTCGATCATCAACGCTTGGCAGAAGCGCATGACTTCGGCGTCGGATTTGCCCTTGGGGTCGAAATCCGAACCGCCCTTGCCGCCACCCATCGGCAAGGTGGTCAGCGAATTCTTCAGCGTTTGTTCAAATGCCAGAAACTTCAGGATGGACAGGTTCACCGAGGGGTGAAAGCGCATGCCGCCCTTGAACGGGCCGATCGCCGAACTGTGCTGGATGCGGAAAGCGCGGTTGACCTGGGCGCGGCCCCGATCATCGGTCCAGCACACGCGGAACTGGATCACACGTTCCGGCTCCACCAGCCGCTCAAGCAGGGCGTGCTCTGCGTAGTGCGGATGCTTTTCGATGAAAGGCCACAGGCTCAGCATCACCTCCTGGACGGCTTGCATGAATTCGGGCTGCTGCGGGTCGCGCGCGGCAACGCCACGCAGGAAGTCGTCCAGACTCTGCACGTTCAACATGATCTCCTCGGGGGTGCTTCAAATAGGTGCGGAATGCGCTGTTTTGGGGCGCGAATTATTTATTCTGGTGCGTCATGCGCACCAGCTTGGTGCGGAATTGTAGGGGTAAATTGTTGCTCTGCGCAAAGCCGGAAACCGCGCCATTGCATTGATATCAAAGTACTTTTTCTTATTGTTTATTAGGGACGCATTGTTGTTGGGAATGCGTATTTCCAAGGAGAAACATGCAAATTTTTGGGCTGATGCTTGAATTCCCTGGGGAAATTTATATGTCCCCATTTTACGATGGGGTTTTTCCAAGGAGGGAAACGAGGCATTGCCCAGGAAACACGGGCTTGTCGAGAGGGTCAGCGCCCCGCGGCGGCGGTTGTTCCCTTTTAATATGTCCCCAATAATTATTTGAGAATTATCACCTGAATCCGAGCCTGATCAGACCTGCACCGCCGCCAATGCCGCACCAAGGGCCATCAATATGGCACCCACGACCCGGTCAGCCGTCTGCTGGTGATCCAGTAGCAGGCGCCGCAGGAGCTCCGACGACACCGACCACGCGACGACGCTGAACCAGGCCCAATGGGCGAACGACATGAACAAGCCATAACCGAACTGCTGGGGCAGCAGGGTCTCCGGCGACACCACCTGCGTATAGGTGCTGACGACGAACAGGGTGGTCTTGGGGTTGAGCGCATTGGTCAGAAAACCGCCATACAACGCCTGCCAGGCCGAGATCGGCGGGCGCGCTGACAGGTCCCGGCTGACTGGTGTGCGGTTGAAGAAGGTTTTCCAGCCCATGTAGACCAGATAGCAGGCGCCAGCCAGTTTGATGCCTTGCAGCACCGATTGTGCGTATTGCGCCAGCAAGCTCACGCCGAACATCGTATAGAACACGTGCACCTGCACGCCCAGCGCAATGCCCAAGGCGCAGACGAGCCCGGTGCGCCGGCCGAATAGATAGCTGTAGCGCGTCACCATGGCAAAGTCCGGCCCGGGGCTGATGACGGCAAGTACGGTAATGAGGGCAACGGCGATCAGTTCGGTCATGGCGAGGGGCTGGCTTGGGAAAGGGCGCCCATTGTGAGGCGCTGGCGCAACCACGAAAAACGATTTTTAATGCCGGATATCCGTTAGAAAAAATCACCTATTTCCATGAAACTGCCACCACTTGGTTCATTGCGCGTGTTCGACGCCGCTGCCCGTCACGAGGCATTCGGCCGAGCCGCGGAAGAATTGCACGTGACCCACGGGGCGGTCAGTCGCCAGATCAAGCAACTTGAGCAGTCGCTAGGCCTGACATTGTTTGAACGCCGGAATCGAGCTGTTTTTCTGACCGATTCGGGGCGGCAGCTGCTTACCATGACCCGCACCTTGTTCGACCAGTTGGCGGCGGGTCTGGCGCAGCTGCGGCAACCTGCCGTCGATGCGCCGCTGGTGTTGTCGTGCGAACCCACGATCGCCATGATGTGGCTGATCCCGCGGTTGCCGGATTTCCAGCGGGCGCATCCCGGGATTCAGGTGCATCTATATGCAGCGGGCGGGCCGGTGGATTTTGCGGCACAGGGCGCGGACATCGCGCTGCGACGCAATGATTTCGAGTGGAACGCGGCGCTGCATGCCGAACGGGTGTGTGACGAGTGGACGGGTCCGGTCTGTCGGCCGGGCGTCGTGGCGGGGGCAAGCGGTGATGCGTGGAATGGCGTGGCGGCCCTGGGCAGTGCGACCCGTCCGGGCGCGTGGCGGCAATGGTCCCTGGCGTCTGGACAGCCGGCGCCGGGACGGGCTGGCGCCGTCTACGAGCATTTTTATCTAAGTTTGCAGGCCGCCGCGGCCGGTCTGGGTGTCGCCATCGGTTCGGCGCTGATGGTGCGGGACGCGCTGAGCGACCGCCGGCTGGAGGCGCCTTGCGGATTCAGCCGCGATGGTTCGGCTTACTTTCTGTTGTCGCCCCGCCCGTGCGGGGAAGATCCCCGGGCGGCGGCATTCCTGGCATGGTTGCGGCAAGCGGCGGCGGCATCGCTGCCAGACCCGGCGGAGGGCTGAGCCGACGCCGCCGGGCCAGGCCCCGATCAGAGCGTGGCGTCGTAATCGATCGTCAATGGCGCGTGGTCCGAGAAGCGTTCATCTTTGTAGATGGCAACGTTACGGGCGCGGGCGGCGATGCCGGGCGTGGCGATCTGGTAGTCGATGCGCCACCCGACGTTCTTGGCCCAAGCCTGGCCGCGGTTGCTCCACCACGTGTACTGGTCAGGCCGTTCGTCGATGGTGCGGAACACATCCACAAAGCCGCGCTTGTCGAAGACGTCGGTCAGCCAGGCGCGTTCTTCAGGCAGGAATCCCGAGTTCTTCAGATTGCCCTTCCAGTTCTTCAGGTCGATTTCCTTGTGGGCAATGTTCCAGTCACCGCAAATGATGAATTCACGGCCGGTGGTCTTGTGCTCATGCATCAGGGCGTCGATCCAGGGGCCGAAGCGGTCCAGGAAGCGGTACTTGGCCTGCTGCCGTTCGTCGCCACTGGACCCTGAGGGCAGGTAGGCGCTGATCACCGACAGGTTTTTCCAGTCGGCGCGGATGATGCGGCCTTCGGGATCGAATTCCTCGCAGTCCAGGCCGATGTTCACGCGCTCGGCGGCGTCGCGCAGGTAGATGCCCACACCGCTGTAGCCTTTCTTGACCGCATGATGGAAGTGGCCGGTGTAGCCGGGCGGATGGCGCAGGTCATCGGTCAGGTCCGCGTCGGCGATCTTGATTTCCTGAAGGCAAAGAACGTCTGCGGCATGTTTTTCCATCCAGGGTTGCAGGCCTTTGCGGAAGGCGGAACGGATGCCGTTGAGATTGATGGACGTGATGCGCAGCAAAGCGAGACTCCTGTAGAGCGGCCGCGGGGCCGGAACAATGTCAGGAATTTAACCGACTCGGCGCCGCGACTCCGGAAAAGCCCCGACACCGGATAAAATGCGGGGGTTTGCCATCTACCGGATCCTCTCGCATGCCCGCCGCCACCTCTTCCGCCACTTCCCTTGATTTCGTCCGCTTTGCCCTGAACGAAGGCGTGCTGCGCTTTGGCAGTTTCAAGGTCAAATCGGGTCGGATCAGCCCCTATTTCTTCAACGCCGGCTTGTTCAACAGCGGCGGCACGGTGGGCAAACTGGCGCAGTTCTACGCCCAGGCGCTGCTGGATTCCGGAGTGGAATTCGACATGCTGTTCGGCCCGGCGTACAAGGGCATTCCGCTGGCGACCGCGACGGCCGTGGCGTTGGCCAGCCATCCGGCCATGCAAGGCCGCAGCGATGTGCCGTTTGCCTACAACCGCAAGGAAGCCAAGGACCACGGCGAAGGCGGCACCCTCGTCGGCGCACCCTTGACGGGCAAGGTCGTCATCATCGACGACGTGATCACGGCAGGCACGTCGGTACGCGAATCCGTGGAGATCATTCGCAACGCGGGCGCTGAGCCCGCCGCCGTGCTGATCGCCATGGACCGCATGGAACGCGCGGGCCCGGACGACGCGCTGTCGGCGCATTCGGCGGTGCAGGACGTGGCCAAGACCTACGGCATTCCAGTGGTGGCCATTGCCTCGCTGTCGGACATCATGGCGTTGCTGCAAGATGATGCGTCCTTCGCTGAAAACCGCGATGCGGTGCAAGCGTATCGGACGAAGTACGGGGTGAAGTAAGACTATTGGGCGTGCGGACGGTTCGTCCGCCGCCTTGCCTCAACGGTAGTGGGCCATTGGCTCGGCCAAGCCGTGCGGCCGCCCTAGTACGGTGACGCCGGATGCCCCTGCGGCGTCGGCCAGCTTTCGATCAAACGTCGCCAGAAATCCACCGCTTCTCAATGCCAGCTCCAGATAGCTGGCGTCATAGGCAGTCAAAGCGTGCCTGCGCGCCAACTGGTAGATGCGAGGGAGCCGGAAGGCCGCAGCGCTCAGGTCAGGAAATATCGGCAGCCGGCCCAGAAGCAGATCGAACGAGGCCAGTTGCTCCTGCGTGGCCAGTTGGCTTCGCGCGGCACGTAGCATGCCGTTCGCGATCTCCAGGTGCCAGATAGGCGGCACCGTATTTTTCGAGTCATGGGCGACTTCAAGCAAATGGTTGGCTAGCAGGCTTTCCTGGGTATCGGTGCGGCCAAGCATCCAGGCTAGCGTGACAGAGGCGTCCAAGACCAGGTTGATTGCCGTCATTCCCGACCTTCTTCAATCCATGATCGGATGACATCGTGCGACACGGCTTGCCCACGCGGGAATAACTTCAATTCCTCGATGGCGTCGTGAGCATCCAGCGTGGTGTCGGGAAGCGTGGGAGTCAGTCTGGCGCAACGCACGCCATCGATGGTGATGATGAAATGTTGCCCTTTGCTGACGGCCAGCAAGTGCTCCATGAATTGCTCTCGCAACAGCTCATCGCTGATTTCGATGTACTTCATGGCCAATCTCCCGATCAAAAAATAGACCTCCCCATTCTTCGCAAAAGAAAAAGCCGCGGCAATGTGCCGCGGCTTTTTATCAGTCTGATCCCCGTGGGGACTATCAGTTGTCGAGCTTTTGCTTCAACAGATCGTTGACTTGCTGCGGGTTGGCCTTGCCGCGGGCGGCCTTCATGATCTGGCCCACCAGCGAGTTGAACGCCTTCTGCTTGCCAGCCCGGTACTCTTCCACGATGGCCGGGTTGGCGGCCAGCACCTCGTCGATCATGGCGCCGATGGCGCCCGTGTCGCTGATCTGCTTCAGGCCGCGTGCGTCGATGATGGCATCGGCATCGCCGCCGTTTTCGCCAGCCCACATGGCGCCGAAGACTTCGCGGGCGATCTTGTTGGACACCGTGCCATCGATGATGCGGGAGATCAGGGCGGCCAGCGCCGGCGCCTGAACGGGCGAATCGGCGATGCTCTTTTCGTCCTTGTTCAAGGCGGCAGCGACCTCGCCCATGACCCAGTTGGCGGCCAGCTTGGCCTGGCCCGCTGGCAGGGCGTGGGCCACCGCTTCAAAGTAGGCGGCCAGGTCGCGGCTGACGGTCAGCTGGGCGGCGTCATAGGCCGGCAGGCCGTATGCCGATTCAAAGCGCGCGCGCTGCGCGGCCGGCAGTTCAGGCATGGCGGCGCGGACCTTGTCCACCCAGGCGCTTGAGATCACCAGCGTGGGCAGGTCGGGGTCGGGGAAGTAGCGGTAGTCATGCGCGTCTTCCTTGCTGCGCATGCTGCGGGTTTCGTCGCGGTCGGCGTCGTACAGGCGCGTTTCCTGGACGACCGTGCCGCCGTCTTCGATCAGCTCGATCTGGCGACGCGCTTCATAGACGATGGCGCGTTCCAGGAAGCGGAACGAGTTGACGTTCTTGATCTCGGTGCGGGTGCCGAATTCCTTCTGGCCCACCGGTCGCACCGACACGTTGGCGTCGCAGCGGAACGAGCCTTCCTGCATGTTGCCATCGCAGATGCCAAGCCAGACCACCAGGCTGTGCAGGGCGCGGGCGTACGACACGGCCTCGGCGGCCGAGCGCATTTCGGGCTCGGTCACGATTTCCAGCAACGGGGTGCCGGCGCGGTTCAGGTCGATGCCACTGGCGGGCGAGCCGTTGGCCAGGGTGAAGTCGTCGTGCAAGGATTTGCCGGCGTCTTCTTCCAGGTGGGCGCGTGTCAGGTTGATGGTCTTTTCTTCTTCGCCCACGAAGAACGACAGCGTACCGCCCACGACCACAGGCAGCTCGTACTGGCTGATCTGATAGCCCTTGGGCAAGTCGGGATAGAAGTAGTTCTTTCGCGCGAAGACCGAGCGCGGCGCGATGGTCGCGCCGACAGCCAGGCCGAAGCGGATGGCGCGTTCGGCAGCGCCGTGGTTCATGACCGGCAGGCTACCCGGCAAGGCCAGGTCCACCTCGTTGGCATGGGTATTGGGCGCCGCGCCGAATTCGGTGCTGCTACCCGAAAATATCTTGGAGTCGGTGGAAAGCTGGGTATGCGTTTCCAGGCCGATGACGATTTCCCAGTTCATGTTCTCAGCCTTGCTGGACAGGGGCACGCGTATGCCAGTCCGTCACTTGTTGGTAGCGGTCGGCGATGGCCAGCAGGCGGCCTTCGTCGAAGTAGTTGCCGATGATTTGCAGGCCGACCGGGCGCGGGGAGCCAGTGCCGTTGCCGAAGCCGCACGGGATCGACATGGCGGGCAAGCCGGCAAGGCTGACGCCCAGCGTGTAAACGTCGGCCAGCCAGTCGGCGGTCGGGTCGTCGCGGTTGTCGCCGATGTTCTTGGCGACGGTGGGCGTCACCGGCCCCATGATCACGTCGCACTGCCCGGCGTAGGCGCGCTGGAAATCCTGCGCGATCAGCCGGCGCAGGCGTTGCGCTTGCAGGTAATAGGCGTCGTAGTAGCCGTGCGACAGCACGTAGGTGCCGATCAGGATGCGGCGCTTGACCTCGTCGCCGAAGCCTTCGGCGCGCGAGCGGCTGATCATCTCGTTCAGGTCGCCGTACTGCGCGGTGCGATGGCCGTAGCGCACGCCGTCATAGCGCGCCAGGTTGCTGGACGCTTCCGCGGGGGCGATGACGTAGTAGGCGGGGATGGCCAGTTCGGTGCGCGGCAGCGAGACCGGTACGCGCACGGCGCCCAGCGCCTCGAACTGGGCCAACGCGGCTTCGACCGCGGCAGCCACGTCAGGCGCCAGGCCGGCGCCGAAATATTCTTCCGGCACGCCGATGCGCAGGCCCTTCAGGGGCTGGCTGCCGGCGGCATCGAAGGCCGCCTGGGCCGAGTCGAAGTCGCGGCGGACGCGGCCGGGTTCGTTGACGGCGGCGTCGCACTTTTCCAGGCTGGTGGCGTCGCGCGGATCAAAGCCGCTGACGACATCCAGCAGTTCAAGCAGGTCGCGGCTGCTGGCGGCCAGCGGGCCGGCCTGGTCCAGGCTGGAGCCGAAGGCCACCATGCCGTAGCGCGACACCGTGCCATAGGTCGGTTTGATGCCGCTGACACCGCACAAGGCGGCGGGCTGGCGCACCGAGCCGCCGGTATCAGTGCCGGTGGCGGCGGCCACGAGGCGCGCAGCCACGGCGGCGGCCGAGCCGCCCGACGATCCACCCGGCACCGCCGCGTGGTCCCAAGGATTCTTCACGGCGCCATAGGCGGAATTCTCGTTGCCGGAGCCCATGGCGAATTCGTCGCAGTTCAGCTTGCCGATGGACACGGCACCCGCCGCGCCCAGGCGTTCGACGACGGTGGCGTCGAACGGGCTGACGTAGCCTTCCAGCATCTTGCTGCCGGCGGTGGTGCGCCAGCCGCGGGTCACGAAAGCGTCTTTGTGGGCGATGGGGACACCGGCCAGCGGGCCGGCCGAACCATCGGCCAGGGCAGCGTCGGCGGCGCGGGCCTGGGCCAGCGTCAATTCAGCGTCAATATGTAAAAAGCAATTCAGGCCGCTGGCCGCATCGGCAGCCGCCAAGGCGCTTTGAGCCAGCTCGACTGCGCTGACCTGGCGTTGGGCGAGGGCCGCGCGCAAGGCGGCGATCCCCTCGAATTGGGTATGCAAGGCGGGTTTCGTCATGGCTCAGTCTAGGACTTTAGGGACCAGGAACAAGCCTTCCTGGGCGTCGGGGGCGTTGGCCAGCAGCGCTTGGCGGCGGGCTTCCGAGCTGGTCTCGGTGACGGCGTCTTCACGCAGGCGCAGCACAATGTCCTCATGGGCGGACAGGGGGTGGGCCAGGGGTTCGACGCCTTGGGTGTCGACGGACTGGAGCCGTTCAATCAGGTGGAGAATGCCGTTAAGCTCGGCCTGCGCAAGCGTGCGCTGGTCGGGGGTCAGTTCGATTCTGGCCAGCCGGGCAATGCGGGCCACATCTTTGTCATTGAGCGCCATAGGAATTGCAAAATCGATAAGCGAAGGCCGAAGGGCGGGACTGGGCGATATGCACGCGCCAAACCCGTTACAAAGCTTGAATAGCCTGCATTTATGCGCTATTTCCGGTGAAATTATAAGTTATGATTCACGGTTTAATCGCCGTGATGACAGGCGGACCCGACGTTTTTCGGGCCAAACGCCCCACGGCATGAACCCAATTCCCCCCAGAATTTAGCTGAGCTCCCATGTTCGGATTCCTGCGCAGTTATTTTTCCAGCGATATGGCGATCGATCTCGGTACCGCCAATACGCTGATTTACGTCCGCGGCAAGGGCATCGTCCTCGATGAGCCCTCCGTGGTCGCAATCCGTCATGAAGGCGGGCCTCACGGCAAAAAGATCATCCAGGCCGTCGGTCAGGAGGCCAAGCAGATGCTTGGCCGAGTGCCCGGCAATATCGAGGCCATCCGGCCCATGAAGGACGGCGTTATCGCCGACTTCACGGTCACCGAACAGATGCTCAAACAATTCATCCGCATGGTGCATCCCCGCAACATGCTGGCGCCCAGTCCGCGCATTATCGTCTGCGTGCCCTGCGGTTCCACCCAGGTTGAACGCCGCGCCATCCGTGAATCGGCCTTGGGCGCGGGCGCGTCCCACGTCTTCCTGATCGAAGAACCCATGGCCGCAGCCATCGGCGCCGGCCTGGCCGTGTCCGACGCCAGCGGCTCCATGGTCGTCGACATCGGCGGCGGCACCACCGAGGTGGCGGTCATCTCGTTGGGCGGCATGGTCTACAAGGGCTCCGTGCGCGTCGGCGGCGACAAGTTCGACGAGGCAATCGTCAACTATATCCGTCGCAACTACGGCATGCTGATCGGCGAACCCACCGCCGAACTGATCAAGAAGGAAATCGGCTCGGCGTTCCCGGGTTCCGAAGTCCGTGAAATCGAGGTCAAGGGCCGCAATCTGGCCGAAGGCGTGCCGCGCAGCTTCACGGTCTCGTCCAACGAGATCCTGGAATCGCTGACTGACCCGCTGAACCAGATTGTTTCCGCGGTGAAGATCGCGCTTGAGCAAACCCCGCCCGAACTGGGCGCCGACATCACCGACAAGGGCATCGCCCTGACCGGCGGCGGCGCGTTGCTGCGCGATCTGGATCGCCTGCTTCAGGAAGAGACCGGCCTGCCCGTCGTGGTGGCCGATGATCCTCTGACCTGCGTCGTGCGTGGTTGCGGCGAGGCGTTGGAACACCTTGAGAAACTGGGCGCCATCTTCATCAACGATTAATCCCGCCCGTGAGCCCGGAGCCCCGCTTTCTTCCGGCTCCGGCCGCGGCGGGGGCTACGGACACGGGCGCCCGGGCTGAAATTCATGCAACGACAAGGGACTCCTCCCCTATTCAGGCGCGGCCCACCTGCTGAGGTGCGGCTGGTCATTCTGGTCGTCCTTGCTTTGGCCTTGATCATCATGGATTCGCAATGGCGCATGCTCGAACCTGCGCGCCGAGCGATGTCCGTGGCGATTTACCCCTTCCAGCGCGCCGTCATGGCGCCGCGTGACCTGGTTCAGCAAGTCAACGAATGGGTCAACGCGGCCAATCTCATCCGCAGCGAAAACGAAGCGTTGCAGCGTCAGCGCATCGAACTGGCCCAGGTGGCCAGCCATGCGGCTCAACTGGCCGCTGAAAACGCACAGTTGCGCCGTTTGCTGGGGGTGACCGACACCGTGGCGCAGTCGGCCGTGGTGGTCGAAGTCATGTATGAACCCACCAACGCCTTCACGCAGCGGCTGGTGTTCAACAAGGGCAGCAAGGCGGGCTTGGCGCCCGGCATGCCCGTGATCGACGAAGGCGGCGTGGTCGGCCAGATCGTCCGCGTGACGCCGATGACCGCCGAAGCCGCCTTGGTGACGGATGAGCAGGTGTCCATTCCTGTCCAGCTGCTGCGCAACGGGCTGCGCCTGATTGCGTTTGGCGGCAATTCGCCGGGCAAGATGGAAGTCCGTTACCTTGCCGCGAATGCCGACATCAAGGAAGGCGATACTATCGTTACCAGCGGCGTCGGCGGTTTGTTCCCCGCCGGCCTGCCCGTGGCCAAAGTGACCTCGGTCGAACGCGACACCGCCTCCGGTTTCGCGCGCGCCGTGTGTGAACCGTTGGCCCACCCCGAACGCTATCGCCACTTCCTGGTATTGCAGGTGGATGTGGCGCGCGCCGAGTCCAACCGTCAGGAGGTCGATTCCGGTGGATCGGACTAATCACTCGCAACCCAGGCGCCGCCTGGGCACTCCCAGCAACGTGCATCCTGACCGCCTGTCGGGTCCGGCGCACGGGGTATTTGTTTGGGGCACCCTGATACTGGTGTGGCTGGTGTCCTTGCTGCCGTGGCGTTTGTGGCAAGGCGCACCCGACGTGCTGCTGCTGATCATCGCGTTTTGGTGCGTGCACGAGCCGCGCCGCGTGGGCCTGTTCACCGCCTTCTTCTTCGGCCTGCTGATGGACGTGCATGACGCGGGTCCGCTCGGCGAACACGCCTTGTCGTATACGCTGGTCGCCTATGGCGCCGTGGTGCTGCACCGCCGGCTGCAACGATTCGACCTCTGGAGCCAGGCGATGCACATGCTGCCTGTGTTCTTCATCGCCCGTTTCGTGACTCAGATCATCCACGCCTGGCTGGCCGGCAAATGGCCGGGCTGGGACTGGTGCATCAGCGTGGCCATCACCGCCGCCCTGTGGCCGTTGGCGGGCTGGGTCCTGCACTTGCCGCAGCGCGGTGCCGACGACGCCGAATCCTCCTCCGCCTGAGGACGGCGTCGCGTCATGTTTGAATTCAAGAAAACCGGCCAGCATCAAAAGCAGCGCTTCCGCCTGCGCGCATGGGTGGGCGGCGCGTTCGCCCTGGCATGCTTCGGCGTGCTGGTGGGCCGGTTCTGGTACTTGCAGGTCGACCGTTACGAAGGCTTGTCCGAACGCGCCGACCGCAACCGCATCGCGGTCGTGCCGATCCCGCCGCGCCGTGGCGAGATCCTGGACCGCAACGGCGAAGTCCTGGCACGCAACTACCGTACCTACACGCTGGAAGTGGTGCCCGCGCACGCAGGCAACATGAACGATCTGTTCGAGCGCCTGACCGAAGTTGTTTACATCAGCCCCACCGACCAGCGACGCTTCAAGCGCCGCGCGGCGGAGTCCAGCCGCTACGCCAGCCTGCAATTGCGCAACAACCTGAACGAGACCGAGGCCGCCTGGTTCGCCGCGCACGCCTTCCAGTTTCCGGGCGTCGAGCTGCGCGCCCGCTGGGTGCGCGAGTACCCGCAGGGCGCGTCGGCCGGGCACGTGGTGGGCTATATCGGCCGCATCGCCGAGGGTGACAACGAAGAACTGGAACGCGCGGGCCTGCTGGGCAACTACCGTGGCACCGACGTCATCGGCAAGAAGGGCATCGAGAAAACCTGGGAAGAGCAGCTGCACGGCCGTACCGGTCTGGAAGAAGTGGAAGTCACCGCCAGCGGGCGCCCCATGCGCACACTGCGGCGGATCGATCCGGTGCCCGGGTCGGACATCATGCTGTCCATCGACCTGGGCTTGCAGAAGGTGGCCGAAGAAGCCTTTGAAGGTCAGCGCGGCGCGCTCGTCGCGATCGATCCGGATACGGGCGAGGTCCTGGCCTTTGTCTCGCAACCTTCCTTCGACCCGAATCTGTTCGTGGACGGCATCGACGTGGACAACTGGCGCATGTTGAATGAGTCGCCAGACCATCCGCTGATCAATCGTCCGCTCTACGGCACGTATCCGATCGGTTCGACCTACAAGCCCTTCGTGGGCCTGGCCGCCTTGGAACTCGGCAAGCGCCGGGCCACCGACCGCATCTCGGATCCTGGCTATTACGAATTCGGGGGCCAGAAATTTCGCAATGCGGGCGGCGCGGCCTACGGCATGACCGACATGCACAAGGCCATCGTGGTGTCGTCCGACACGTATTTCTATTCGCTCGGCCCCGAGATCGGCGTGAACGCGCTGCATGATTTCACCAAGCAGTTCGGTTTTGGCCAAATCACCGGCATCGACCTGGAAGGCGAAAAACGGGGCGTGTTGCCGTCCACCGACTGGAAACGGGCGGCCTACAAGGACAAGGACCGCCAGCGTTGGTATGCCGGCGAAACCATTTCCGTCGCGGTGGGGCAGGGCTACAACGCCTTCACCCTGTTGCAGCTGGCGCAGGGCACGTCCACGCTGGCCAACAACGGCCTGTACCGCCGCCCGCACTTGGTGCATGCGGTGCGCGACCCCCGCAGCGGCGTGGCCAAGCCCACCGAATCCGTGCCCGACTACCGCATCCCGCTCAAGCAAGCCAACGTGGATGTGATCAAGAATGCGATGGCGGACGTGGTGCGAGCCGGCACGGCACGCCGCGCGTTCGCCAATGCCCCGTACCAGGCGGCCGGCAAGACCGGTACGGCTCAGGTCTTCAGCCTGCGCGGGGGACACTACCGGGCAAGCGCCATCGACGAACGCCTGCGCGATCACGCGCTGTTCATGGGGTTTGCGCCGCTTGAACATCCGCGCATCGCCGTGGCGCTGATCGTCGAGAATGCCGGCTGGGGCGCCAGCGTGGCCGCGCCTGTCGCGCGCAAGGTGTTCGACTACTGGCTGGCCAAAGACCGGCAGGACAAGATCGTGCGGCCAGACCGGGCGGACCCGCTGGCCTCCGTTGAAACCATTACCTCCGACGTGGTGCGCCAATAATGAAGCGCCTGGGCCTTATCCTGCTGCGCGTGTTCACCGCGTTCGACTGGCCGCTGCTGGCGATCCTGATGATGTTCGCCGCGCTGGGTCTGACCGTCATGCATTCGGCGGTGGGCGGCACGGATTGGCGGTTCGCGGAACAGTCGCGTAATTTCATCATCGCGTTTTTCGCGATGTGGACGATGGCGCTGATTCCCCCCAAGTGGCTGATGAAGCTGGCCTTGCCCTTCTACGTGGTGGGGGTGGTGCTGCTCTTGGGCGTGGAGTTCTTTGGCGAAACCAGCAAGGGCGCGACCCGCTGGTTGAATCTGGGCGTGACGCGCATCCAGCCATCCGAAATGATGAAGATCGCCGTGCCGATGATGTTGGCCTGGTACTTCCAGCGTCACGAAGGCGCGGTGCGTATCCGCGACTTCCTGGCGGCCGCCACGATGCTGGCCGCGCCGTTCGGCCTGATCGTGCTGCAACCTGATCTGGGCACGGCGCTGCTGGTCTTTGGCGCCGGTTTCTTCGTCATCTATTTCGCGGGTTTGTCGTTCAAGCTGCTGGTGCCGGTGATGCTGGCCGGCATCATCGCGATCGGCACGTTGGTGTACTACGAAGACCAGTTATGCGAACCCGATGTGGACTGGGTGGTGCTGCACGACTACCAGAAGCACCGGGTCTGCACGTTGCTGAATCCTAGCTCCGACCCATTGGGCAAGGGCTTCCACACGATCCAGTCGATGATCGCGGTGGGCTCGGGCGGGGTCTACGGCAAGGGCTACATGAAGGGTACGCAGACGCACCTGGACTTCATTCCCGAGCGCACGACGGACTTTATTTTCGCGGTGTACGCCGAGGAATTCGGTTTGTACGGCGGTATCGCGATCCTGGTGCTCTACGGCCTGATGATGGCGCGCGGCTTGACGATCGCGTCGCGGGCGTCATCGCAGTTCGGCCGTTTGCTGGCCGGAGCATTGACGATGATGCTGTTCATATACGTATTCGTGAACGTGGGGATGGTGACGGGGATCTTGCCTGTCGTTGGGGTGCCGTTGCCGTTCATGAGTTACGGGGGGACGGCGTTGTTCACGATGGGAATTGCGTTCGGGATCATGATGAGTATTAGCAGGCATCGGTCTGTGAAGGCTTGATGCTGCGGGTGCTTTGTTGTGGTGGCGGAACCGATGGCACTTCGTAGGGCGCCCGTCGGCGTGGGCGACATGGGCACTCGCGCCCACGATTGCGGTCCAGCGCGCAGGCGCTGGACTTCCCCTTCGTCATCTTCGTCCAGGCCTTCGGCCTTCCCTTCAGATTCCCTCGGGCGCATCGAGGTTGCTCGCGCCCATGTCACCCACGCCGACGGGCTGTCGCCGTCTTGGCTTGGTGCGTTGCTGGATTGGTGATTTGCATCGAGTTTGCGGGGGCCGCCGATTGCGGCCGCGCGGGCGGCCACAATCGGCATACGCATTTTTCGTCGTTGTTGCGGTGGGCGCTTGCGCGCTTGTGTCGGGTGGTTTGCTGATGGGGCGCAATCAGGTGGGGTGGGTGGTGATGGGCGGCGCGCGACGGGCAGCCTCTTACGCATGTGGACCCTCTCGCGCGCGCCGCCCATCGGGCATTGGTGTTCAAGTGACGATTGGCAGCGGTCGATTTTCTTGCCTGTGCGCGTAGCGGCGGCACGCTGATGCAAGATGTCGCGTAAGCCCCCAAAGGCCGCCCGCGCGGCCGGCCGGGGGCGGGCCCTGCAAGGTTTTTCTCATCTCGATATTGTGTGCAAGAAGCCTAAGCACACGGCTCGCCCTGGCGACCTTCGCGTTCAATTGCCCGAGCCCGGCGCGGTGGAGGCCTGCGGTGCGCGGGGAGTCGATAAGCCCGAGGGAATCTGAAGGCAGCGGCCGCAGGCCGCAACGAAGATGACGAAGGGGAAGCCCGGAGCGAAGGCTCCGGGCCGCAATCGTTGACCCGCGCACCGCAGGCCTCCGCCGTGACGGGCGTCTTAAGAACCAACACCCGTCACAAGCAAAACCAACCGCATCAAACCGGCAATGCGTCCGGCACACCCAAGTCGGACGCCAGCTTTTTCAAGCCATCCCAGATCCGGCTGTCGAATTCAATCGAATCGGCGTTCACTGCACGGTTCCGGGCTTCGTATTCACCCGGGTACTGCACGGCTTCCACCCCGGGTTGCGGCTTGCAGGCGTGCAGGTAGTCGATGAAGGCGCCAACTTCCATTGAGCGCCAATCCGTATTGAAGTCCACCTGCGGGTCCAGCAGCAGCGCGAACATGTTGTTCGTGGCCACGCCGATGCGCGGGTGTTCGGGCTGGATCGTGCCGCCGCCGGACAAGACGCCCGCCAGCAGTTCAGCCACCAGGCCCAGCGCATAACCCTTGTGGCCGCCGAAGGGCAGCAGGGCGCCTGGCGGGTCCGAGAAGAGGGCGTTGGGGTCGGTCGTCGGGTTGCCGTCGGCGTCGATCAGTGATCCGGGGGGAGCTTGTTCGCCCTTGGCGGCCAGCACCCGTGCCTTGTTCACGGCGATCGAGCTCGTGGCCATGTCCACGATGAACGGCGGACGGCCGCCCGGCAACGGGCCGGCGAAGCACAGCGGGTTGGTGGTCAGGCACGCCTGGGCGCCGCCAAACGGCGCCACGGTGGGGGAACGGTTGATCACGTTGGTGAAGGCCAGCAGGATCAGGCCCTTGGCCGCGACCATTTCCCCAAAGTGGCCCATGCGGCCCAGGTGATGGCTGTGGCGCAGGGTCACGATGCACTGCCCGTGTTCCTGGGTGCGCTCGATGGCCTTTTCGATGACGGCCTTGCCAACGTACTGGCCCAGGCCGTGATGGCCGTCATAGGCCAGCATGGCGCCGCGGTCATTGACCAATTCGGGCCGGCCGTCGGGCTTGGCCAGGCCTTCGGACAGTACGCGCCGGTAGTTCGTCAGGATCGACAGGCCGTGGCTGGTGTAGCCCACCCGGTCGGACTCGACCAGGTGTTCGGCCACATCGCGGGCGATGTCTTCGGGCACGCCTTGTGCCATCAGCACGCGGCGGCCGTATTCATTGGCTTGGGCAATGGAGAGTTTCATGATGCGTTCTCCTTAGAGCCAGCCGAGCCAGCGCCAGTAGGTCATGCCCATCAGCAGCATCAGCAGGTAGCCGACGATGGTGACGATGATGCCGACTTTGGCGAACTGCTTGGCGTTGAAGGTTTCCGTGCCCAGGCACACCATGTTCTGCGGCGCGTTGATCGGCAGGATGAAGCCATAGCTGACCACAAAGCCCAGCAACATGGTCATGCCCAGGCGGTTGAATTCGCCCGGCAGCGTGGCCAGCACCGAGATCAGGATGGGCAGCATGGCCGAGGTCAGCGCGGTGGCGCTGGCGAAACCCAGGTGGATGATGATCAGGAACGCGGCCAGGATGGCGAAGATGGCCAGCGGACCCAGGTGGTCAAGCCCGGTGTGCGCCACGACCTGGTTGCCCAGCCATTGGCCTGCTTGCGTCGTCAACAGGGCGGTGCCCAAGCTGATGCCCACGCCGAACACGATCACCGTGCCCCATGGGATGCGTGACTGCACGTCTTTCCACGTCATCACGCCAAAGCGCGGCAGCATCAACAGCACCAGGCCGAAGTAGGTGGTCGAGGTGGTGTCGAACTTGTGCAGCTTGCCTTCCGTCGACCAGAACAGCAGCAGCATGACCGAGACGGCCATCAGGCGCTTTTGCGCGCTCGTCATGGGGCCCAGTTCAATCAGCGACTTTTCGACGGCTTCCTTGCCTCCGGCGATGCTGTCGCTTTCCGGCGGCAGCAGTTTCAACACCACGATGATCAACACGGCCGACATGATCAGCGACCACGGGGCGCCTGCGATCAGCCAGTCCGACCATGCCACCCGTTCGCCCAGCATCTTTTCCATGAAGCCGACCGTCAGCAGGTTCTGTGCGGCGGCGGTCTGGATGCCGACGTTCCAGATGCTGGTGGCTTGCGCCACGATGATCATGATGCCGGCGGCGATGTTTGAACGCTTGTCCACGCCGAAGGCCGCGATCACACCCATCATGATCGGCACCACGGCCGCGCTGCGCGCGGTGGCGCTGGGAACGACCAGGCTAAGTACGATCGTCACGGCAATACATCCGATCAGGATGCGGCGCGTGCTGGTGCCGACCTTGGACAAGGTGACCAACGCGATGCGCCGGTCCAGTCCCGTGAAGGTCATGGCGGCGGCAATGAACAAGGCGCCGGTCACGAGTGCCAGCGCCGAGTTGGCGAAGCCGGTAAGCGCCATGCTGATGGCGGCCGAGGTGCCGTAGAGCACTTGCGGGTCTTTGATTGTCGGAGCCGTGCCCAACAGGAAGGCCATCAGCGTCGTGATCATGATCGCGCTGGCTTCGTAAGACACGGCTTCGGTAATCCAGACCACCACGGCAAACGCCAGGATCGCCAGCATGCGGTGCCCAGCGACCGGCAGGTCGGCGGGCAGGGGCATCATCAACACCCCGATCATCACCACGATGCCGGCAATGAGTCCGATGGGAATTTTTGCTTTCTTTGGGGCTTGCGAGGCAGGGACAGCGGCTGGCGCGGTCATATCCATCTCCGGTTAAGGTCAAACTGACGACACACTCCCCGCGAGCACGGGTTAATCAATTCGATGTGTCGACGCTACAGGATGATCGTGACGGCATTAAGGAAAACCCGTATTGATGTGGGTCAAACCGGTAGGGATTTGCGCTTGTGGAGAACCCACTTGGAGCATTATGCTCGTCGGCCTCCGATGGTCGCAAGGCTTGGAATGTTGCATGAATGCACACCAATTCTGCCAGCGGCCACGCCGGTTGGCACGACATTTCGCCGTTAATTCGTTCGTGTTATGCCGCAAATGCGCGGCTCAGCCCAAGGCCAGGCGCAGTTGTTCGTCCAGATGCAGCGTCGGCGTGACGCGCCAGCCGCTTTGGGCATAGCGCAGCCAGCGGCCCAGCACCAGATGCGTCAGCAGGCTGGCGTGCGCGGCCACATTGGCATCGGGCGGCAGGCCACCGTCGGTGATGGCGATGCGCAGCGATTGCCGTAGCGACGTTTCAATCCGGTCATTGATGTGGTTGATGCGCTCTTGCAGCCGGTTGTCTTCCGTGACCAGCGCATCGCCGGTCAGCACCCGCGTCATGCCCTTGTTGCGTTCCGAAAAGGTCAGCAGCATGGAGACGGTCTGGTGCGCTTGCGGCACGCCGTAGGGTTCGGCGGCGGCGATCTGGTTCACCAGCGTGAAGATGCTGGTCTCGATGAATTCGATCAGCCCTTCAAACATCTGCGCCTTGCTGGCAAAGTGCCGGTATAGCGCCGCTTCCGACACCTCAAGGCGAGCGGCCAGTGCGGCCGTGGTGATGCGGGCCGCGTGCGGCTGCTCCAGCATCTCGGCCAGTGTTTGCAGAATCTGGGTCTTGCGCTCGCCGGGTTTGCTCGCCATGGAAGGGACTGCTCTCGCGCAGGCTTGACGGTGAATGGGGGGGGAGGAGCGCGCCGCTATCCCCGTAGGGGACGCCGGCGTAACAACAAATCACTGACGGAGTTTACCCGCAAGTCGACGTAGGCCGGACGATGCGCGCGGCCTCGGGAAAAGGGGGTGCCAGGGTGGTAGACATGCACGGTGCGGACACCGGCCTGGCGCGCACCGCGCAGGTTGGCCAGCGTATCTTCCACCAGGACGGCACGATGCGCCGGCACACCTTCCCGGGCCAGTACATAGCGCAACAGGGCGGGCGACGGCTTGGGCCGGAATTCACCATGCAGGCGCATGTGCTCGATGGCCCACAGGCTATCGAACTGGCGCAGGATGCCCAGCCGGGACAACACCGCGCGGGCGTAGTGCAGCGGCGCATTGGTCAGCAGCACCTTGCGCCCCGGCAATTGGCGCAGCTTGTAGGCCAACGCCTTTTCGGCACGCACCAGTGGGTTGACGTCGAAGTCGTGGCTGCGGTGCAGGAAGGCGTGAGGGTCCACGCCATGGTGCCGCACCATGCCGATCATCGTGGCCCCGTAGCGCTTCCAATACTGTCGGCGCACGGCATTGGCCGTGTCGATGTCCACGTTCAGGGCTTCGGCCACGGCCATGGTCATGCCATGGTCGATCTTGGGAAAGATGGCGTGCGAGGTGTCGTGGAGCGTATTGTCCAGATCAAACAGCCACAGGCGTTCGGAAACGCCCGTGGCCGTGCGTCGCGACCGGCGCAAGCGCACCGCCGGCCGCAGCAATTGACGCTGAACCGGCATTTAGTGCGAGCTGATCATCGTGCCAACGCCCTGATCGGTCAGGATTTCCAGCAGCAGGCAGTGCGGCACGCGGCCGTCGACGATGTGCACGGAGTTCACGCCGTTCTTGGCGGCGTCCAGCGCCGAGGAGATCTTGGGCAGCATGCCGCCCGAGATCGTGCCGTCGGCGAACAGTTCGTCGATGGTCTGGGCGGACAGGCTGCGCAGCAGCTTGCCGGCCTTGTCCAGCACGCCCGGGGTGTTGGTCAGCATCAGCAGCTTTTCAGCACCCAGCACTTCGGCCATCTTGCCGGCGACAACGTCGGCGTTGATGTTGTAGGCCGTGCCGTCTTCGCCATAGCCAATGGGCGAGATCACGGGGATGAACTGGTCGTCCTGCAAGGCCTTCACCACGGCCGGTTCGACCACGGTGATGTCGCCCACGAAACCGATGTCGATCGGTTCGTTGGGGTTGTCCTTGTTGGCCATCAGCTTCTTCTGCGCCTGGATCAGGCCGCCGTCCTTGCCGGTCAGGCCCACGGCCTTGCCGCCGACCTCGTTGATCATCATGACGATGTCTTGCTGGACTTGGCCGCCCAGCACCCATTCGACCACTTCCATGGTCTCGGCATCGGTCACGCGCATGCCCTGGATGAAGGTGCCTTGCTTGCCGATGCGGCGCAGTGCGTCGTCAATCTGAGGACCGCCACCGTGGACGACCACCGGGTTCAGTCCCACCAGCTTGAGCAGCACGACGTCGTGCGCGAAGCTGCGCTGCAAGCGCTCTTCCGTCATGGCGTTGCCGCCGTACTTGACCACGATGGTCTTGCCGTGGAATCGTCGGATATACGGCAGTGCTTCAGACAGCACAGCGGCTTTGACAGCGGGGGACGAAACGGCAGCAGGGTCGGGGGTGTCGGTCATGGCAGCTAAGTCGGCAACTAAGTATGAGTGGTTAGAAAAAATGCCTGCACAAAATCGCGTTCGGGACGCGGTAGCGCAAGCATACGACGGATTGTAGTACCCACACGTTTCATATGCCTAAAACCTATGTCCATATGCCCGACAAATAACCGGCATTCAGGTAAATTGGGGGCGTTTTCGAGAGCGCGGCGCCCCGCAAAAGGGGGTGAATCCGCATCCGGGTGGACATCGGCCCCCTTTTTTATCCCTATAAGAGGCAACACATGCGTTTGAACTTTGTCCGCTCTGCCCTCGTGGCATCGGCCTTCCTGGTGGCGGCCAATGCCGCCCACGCTGAAAAAGTGGTGGTGGGCGCGACCCAGGTGCCGCACGCCGAGATCCTGGAAGTGGTGAAACCGCAGCTGGCCAAGCAAGGCGTGGAGCTCGACATCAAGGTGTTCAGCGATTATGTGCAGCCCAACCTGCAACTGGTCGACAAGCAGCTGGACGCCAACTTCTTCCAACACAAGCCCTACCTGGATTCCTTCAACCGGGATCGCAAGGCGACGCTGGTGCCGGTGGCCCTGGTTCACGTCGAACCCTTCGGCGGCTACTCCAAGAAGATCAAGAGCCTGTCCGAGCTCAAGGACGGCGCCACGGTTGCCATTCCGAACGACCCGTCCAATGGCGGCCGTGCACTGGTGTTGCTGCAAAAGCAGGGCGTGATCAAGCTGAAGGACCCGTCCAACATCCTGGCTACCGCCGCTGATGTGGTCGAGAACCCCAAGAAGCTGAAGTTCCGCGAACTGGAAGCCGCGATGCTGCCGCGTTCGCTGGATGACGTGGACTTGGCGCTGATCAACACCAATTACGCGCTGGAAGCGGGTCTCGTGCCGACGAAAGACGCGCTGTTCATCGAAGGCGCCGATTCGCCTTACGCCAATATCCTGGTGACCCGCAGCGACAACAAGGACGCGCCGGGCATCAAGAAGCTGGTCGAGGCGCTGCACTCGCCTGCCGTGAAGACTTTCATCCAGGAAAAGTACAAGGGCGCCGTGATCCCGGCGTTCTGACAATCCGGTTTGAACCCCCAAAAGTAAACCGCCCGGTCGACGGGCGGTTTTTCTTTGGCGCGCGGCGCGGGGCTTGGCGATCAGCCCGCAGCCAGGGCCTTTTCCACGGTGGCGTGGAATTCAGCCACATCGTATTCGCCCAGATAGCGCTTGATGATGTGGCCCTTTTTATCGATCAGGAATGCCGTCGGCGTCAGGCGGATGTCGCCAAAGGCGCGTGCGATGTCGCCTTTGGTGTCCAGCGCCACGGGGAAGGGCAGCTTGCGCTGTTCGGCGAAGTTCAGCACGAAGTTGGGCGGGTCGTAATCCATGGCGACTGCCACGGCTTCGTACCCCTTGCTGGCGTACTGCTTATAAGCGGCGATGGTTTCCGGCATCTGCTTCACGCACGTCACGCAGCTGGTTGCCCAGAACTTGACCAGCACGACCTTGCCGCGCAGGTCCTGCATTGAGAAGGTCTTGCCTTCCAGCGTGGTGAAGGTCACGTCGGGTGCGGTTTGGGCAGGGCGCCAGACGAACCAGGCGCCGATGCCGACCGCCACCAGGACGGCCAAGGCTACGATGGCTTTTTTCATTTGATGGGCATGGCTTCTACGCCGTTGCTCGTGCCGGCCGCGTTGTCGCTGGGTGCCGCGCCGGCGCCGCTTTCAATGGGCGCTTTGGATTCCGTGGAATTGTTCTTGGTGCTGCTGTTGGACAGCCGGATCGCTTCTTCGCGGCTGATCGTTTCAAACAGTTTAACTACCTTGGCCACGCCGCCGACATCCGCAGTGGCGTTGGCGGCGTACTCGCCCTCGGCCTGGGTGAGCTTGCCCATCAGGTAGACGACGCTGTGGTCGGTCGTCAGCGCGATGGTGCCGGACGGCACGTATTTGGTGTTGATCAGCGCGGTCTTGACCTTGGAGGTCAGCCAGGTGTCGTTGGACCGCGTGCCGAACGAGGCAATCGGGCCCACGTTCAACTGATTGATGACCTGTTTGACGCTTTCAACGCTTTGCGCGATGGCGGTGGCCTGGCTCTTGGCTTCCTCGGTGGGGACGTCGCCCGTCAGCAGCAGGTGGCCGCCGTAGGCCATGGCGTTGACCCGGGCGGTGTCTCCCAGTTTCTGCGAGATCTGGCTTTGTGCCTTGAACGCCATGTTCTGGTCTTCAAGCTGGATACCGGACGTGCGGCGGTCTGTGACGACGACCGCCGTGGTGGCGGCGGCACCGCCCACGATCAGGGGCGCGCAGGCCGTCAGCGACAGCGCGACGGTGGACAAGGCGGCCGCAAGCATCAGGGGGCGGGTTGCGGTTCTGACGTCAGAAATCATTCGGTGTCTCCAAGCAGAAGAGCGTCAATGCCGTCGCACAGTGCGTGCAGCAGCAGAATATGGACTTCCTGGATCCGCATCGTGCGATCGCTGGGAACACATAGATGGACGTCCATGGGCGTAATGAGTTCCCCCATGACGCCACCGCCCTTGCCCGTCACGGCAAGAACATGCATTTCGCGCGCACTGGCGGCTTCCATGGCGCGGACCACGTTAGGGGAATTGCCGCTGGTGGAAATCGCCACCAGGACGTCGCCGGCTTGGCCAAAGGCGTTGACCTGGCGCTCGTAGATCTCGTCGAAACCGTAGTCGTTGCCGACAGCGGTGAGGATCGCGGTGTCGGTATTGAGCGCGATGCCCGCCAGCGGCAGGCGCTCGCGTTCAAAGCGGCCCACCAGTTCGGCGATGAAATGCTGCGCGTCAGCGGCGGAACCGCCGTTGCCGCAAGCCAAAATCTTGCCGTTGTTCGCCAGGGCGCCGAATAGTACGTCCACCGCCACTGCCAGCGGTTCGGCCAGGACGTTCATACTTTGTTCGCAGGCAGCCATGGCGTCGCGAAAGTGCGACGTCATACGAGAGGTCATATCCATGGGCGCGATTATCTCACGGTGCAGAGGCCCTGTTCTGTCCAGGCGTAACGACACTTCGGCAGGCGGTAACCGGGGAGGCTGATCCGTGCCGGGCAGGAGCTTGCCCGCACGCGGTTTCATGCGGGCAGCCTCATGGCAGTGAGAACGCGCCGCGCAGCCACTGCGGCTGGCCGGCCTCGAAGACGACGGCATCGAAGCGGGCAGGGGGCCACTTCCCGTACCAATGCCGCCGGGCAAGTTCCGGCAGCCAGTACGCAGCGGCACGGGCCAGCCGTGCCTGCTTGTCGTGGTCGATGCTGGCCGCGGCGCCGCCGTAGCGGGACCGGCCGCGGGCACGGACTTCAACGAAGACCAGCGTATCGCCGTCGCGCATGGCCAGGTCGATCTCTCCTGCGCGTGTCCAGAGATTGCGCGCCAGCAGCACCAGGCCCCGGGCCAGCAGCAGGCGCAACGCGGCGTCTTCGTGGAGGTCGCCACGGCGTTGCATGGGCGAACGGCGCACGGGCGCGTCGTCCGGCGCGGCGCGTTGACGGGCGCGTCGGCGGCGTTTGTCCGCGCGGCGCCGGGCCGCCAGCGCCAGTTCGCAGGCCAGGCGCAAGGTGTCGTCCGTCATGACGGGCTCCGAAGGGGCGGGCATTGGCGGCTACACTGACATGGTTTTCCGTGTCAGTGGGCTGCAATGAATCAAAATGTCTCACCCTCGCCTGCCGGCGATGCCTGGAGCCGCGTTGCCGAGCGCGTGGCCGGGCAGCATTGGCCCGCGTCGACCTTGTACGTCGTGGCCACGCCGATCGGCAATCTGGGCGACTTGGGGCTGCGAGCCTGGCATGCCCTGCAACGCGCCGATGTGATCGCGGCCGAAGACACGCGCGCCAGCCGGACCTTGTTGGACGCCTGGGGCGTCAGCACGCCGCTCATGGCGGCCCACCGCCACAACGAGGCCGCCGCCGCCCAAGCCATCTGCGCGCGCTTGGCCGAAGGTCAGCGCGTGGCGTTGGTGTCGGATGCGGGGGCGCCCGCGGTCAGTGATCCGGGTGCCCGCGTGGTGCGCGCCGTGCGCGAGGCTGGCTTTGCGGTCGTGCCGGTGCCGGGGCCCAGCGCCGTGATCACCGCGTTGATGGGCAGCGGCGTCACCACCGACGAGAATCCGGCCTATGCCTTCGCCGGTTTTGCGCCGCCCAAGGCCGTGGCCCGCCAGCGCTGGTTGCGCTCGTGGTGCGCCTTGCCCGCGCCCATCGTGATGTTTGAATCGCCGCACCGGCTGGCCGCCACCTTGGCGGATCTGCTGGAAGTCTGCGGTCCTGGCCGGCAACTGACCGTGGCGCGCGAACTGACCAAGCGGTTTGAAGAGATCGCGACGCTCACGCTGGGCGAAGCCGCAGCCTGGCTGGCGGCCGACTCGCATCGTGAGCAAGGCGAATTCGTGCTGATCGTGCACGCGCAAGCCGCGCAGGAAACCGACGAGGAAGCCGATCCGCGCACCGATGTGCTGCTGGACGCGCTGCTCGAATCGATGTCCGTCCGCGACGCTACCCGCGTGGCCGCCAAGGTCACGGGCGTGGCGCGCGACGTGTTGTACAACCGGGCGCTGGCCCGCAAGAAGTCGTCGGAGTAAGGCATGGTGTATTCAACGGTGGTGTCGAACAAGCCCGCCGACCCTCTCGAACCCCTCAGCTATCGCGATATGGCCACGCCACTGGGTGACTTGCGTCTGGTCGCCAGCCCCAAGGGCTTGCGCGGCGCGTGGTTCACGGATCAGGAATTACTGCCGGCGGCCGACGGTTGGACGCATACGGAAAGCGATCCCATCCTGGAGCAGGCCCGTCGCGAACTGGAGGAATGGTTCGCGGGCAAGCGCCAGGGGTTCGACGTGGCGCTGGACCCTGTCGGCACGACGTTTCAGCATCAGGTCTGGCACGCGCTGTGCGCGCTGGATTTCGGCAAGCTGACCAGTTATGGCGATCTGGCGCGCACGGTGGGGCGTCCCAAGGGGGCCCAGGCGGTGGGCGGCGCGGTGGGTCGCAATCCCATCATCATCATCATTCCCTGCCACCGCGTGATCGGTGCCGATACCGCACTGACCGGATTCGGCGGCGGATTGCCGCGCAAGCAGGCCCTGCTGGCGCATGAGGGCAACCGCTACGTCAGCCGCAACCCGCGCGCGCGCCGTGTGTGCGACGGCCAGGCCGAGCTGCCCTGGTAGGCGTCCCGGTCGGCCGCGCTTATTGCGTGGCAAGACTCGGCAGGATGCCGATGCGATCCGACACCAGTTGCACGGCGTTCAAGGCGCTTTGCCGATCAGGGTAGGGACCAATCCTGACCCGGTACAGGTTGTTGGATTGTTCCACCTGGGCGGGGGGAGCCCCCGCCGCGCCCAACTGCGAATTGATGCGGGCGACCAGGGATTGGGCGTTGGCCGGCTGGCTGAACGCGCCCACTTGGAGATAGACATTGCCAACGCCGCCAGAGGGCGCCTGACGCACGGGCGCGGAACCGGGCGCGGGGCCCGGCAGCGGCTCGGCGGTCAATGCGATGGGCAAGGCGGCCACTGGCGCCACCACTGGCAGCGATCCCGTGGCGGATACCGGTTCGGGCGCCGCTCCGGCCGGGGTGCCTTGCGAGGCCAGGCGCCGGATCTCGTCTTGCTGGATGCTTTCCACGACCACCTGACCGCTTCCCGGCCCGATGATGCCCAGCTTGTACGCCGCGACGTAGGACAGGTCCATGATCCGGTCGCTATGGAATGGCCCGCGGTCGTTCACCCGCACGATGATGGTTTTGCCGTTGACCAGGCTGGTGACACGCGCGTAGCTGGGAATCGGCAGCGTCGTGTGGGCGGCCGTCATGGCATACATGTCGTAGGACTCGCCGATCGACGTGGAATTGCCATGGAATTTCTTGCCGTACCAGGACGCAGTGCCGCGCTGCTTGTACGGCTGGCCGCTGGTGTCGGGCACATAGCGCTGACCGAACACCACATAGGGCCGGTTGGCGCCGCTGGCGTAGGGTTCGATGCGAGGCACCGCGTCGGGCACCTGGTCCAGGTTGGACGGCGGATTGGCGTCCGGGCCGTCGTCCTTGTAATAACCGCCGCCCTTCTTGCGTCCACCGGTGGAGGAGCAGCCGGCCACGGCAATGGCCAGCAACAGCATCAGGATCAGGTGTAGCGGGCGGGACAGGGTCATGCGGATTCGGCGGGTAGTTGGTTGCGATGGCGGACCAGCAAGGGGTCGTGGTCGGCAAAGCGCAGCGCCAACTGTTCGACCACATAGACAGAACGGTGTTGGCCGCCGGTGCAGCCGATCGCCACGGTCAGATAGTTGCGGGTGTCTTGCGTGTACATCGGCAGCCAGCGGTTCAGGAAGCCGGCGATGTCGTCGATCATCAAGCCGACCTGTTCGTATCCGGCCAGCCAGGCGGCCACGGGCTCGTCACGGCCAGTCAGCGGACGCAGGTTGCGGTCGTAATGCGGGTTGGGCAGGCAACGCACGTCAAAGACCAGATCGGCGTCGCCAGGCACGCCGCGCTTGTAGGCGAAGGACTCGAACGTCAGCACCAGGGGCGCGCGGTCGGCTTTGATCAGGTCTCGGACCCACGCGCGCAACTGGCCGGGCGTCAGGTCCGACGTGTCGATCACATGTTCTTGTTCGCGCAGCGGCGCCAGCAGCTCGCGTTCCAGCGCAATGCAGTCAGTCAGCGATGGCGGTGTGCCGCCGCGTTGCAGGCGGTCGGTCAGCGGATGGCGGCGGCGGGATTCGGAATAGCGCTGCACCAGCGTGGAAGTGTTGGCGTCCAGGAAGACCACGCGCAGGCTGGTGCCCATGGCGCGCAGGGCCGTGACCACATCGGGCAGCTCCGCCAGTTCACCCGGTGACCGGACGTCAATGGCGACGGCGACGCGCTCCAGGCCTTCGTCGCGCGCGTTGGCGATGAACTCGGTCAGGAACCGGACAGGCAGGTTGTCGACGCAGGTGTAGCTGGCGTCCTCAAGCATGCGTAGGGCAACGGATTTGCCTGAACCAGAGATGCCGGTGACAAGGACAACTTTCAACATGGACATGATTGTGGCACGCTTTTCCAGGACGATGCCGGCGGGTTGGCATCTGATATGGCCGTAAACTGGGAATCTGCGCCTGTACCGTTTCGTCTGCCCTGGCGTAAGCTTGGGGCCGGATACTTGATCGATTCACTTACGCGCCCCGCCGTTATGCGTTTGGGGGATTGGAATTCGACCTAGATGTTAGCCCTCATTTCGTTTTGTAGTGTTTCACTGCCGCGGTTTGGGGCGATTTTCCGCGTGATGATGACGGCCGTTGTTGCCTTTATGGCAACGTCGGCAGTGGCGCAACCTGCTCCCCCCGGCACCTTGCGGCCCGACACCATAGCCGCCCGGGTTGCCGCCTGTACGGCCTGTCATGGCGCGCAGGGCAGGGCCGGCACCGACGGCTACTACCCGCGCCTGGCCGGCAAACCGCAGGACTACCTGTACCACCAACTGCTGAATTTCCGCGACGACCGGCGTCAGTACCGCCCCATGGCGCATCTGCTGGCCGGCTTGCCAGACGACTATCTGCGCGAGATGGCCGCGTATTTTTCCGAACAGCATGTGCCGTATCCGCCGCCCGTGCGTGCGGAGGTGTCCAGCGCCACGATGGAAGCAGGACGGACGCTGGCGCTGCACGGCGACGCCGCACGAGGTCTGCCCGCCTGTGCCGCCTGTCACGGCGCTGCGCTCAGTGGCGTGATGCCGGCTATCCCAGGGCTGCTGGGCTTGCCCCGTGACTACATCGGTTCGCAGATCGGCAGTTGGAAGAACGGCTTGCGGCGCGCTGCCGCGCCAGACTGCATGGCGGACATCGCCGACACGCTCACCCCTACCGACATCGGCGCCCTGGCGGCCTGGTTGTCGTCGCAACCCGTCGTCGAGCCCTATGTGGCCGAGCCCGCCGGATCGCTGCGCCTGCCCGCCGAATGCGGCAGCCAGGCGCAACGCTGACAGGGGCCCCCATGAAACTGCTGAAAAAACTCTTGTGCGTCCTGCTGTTGGCAGGGGTCGCCGCCGTGGGTGGCCTGTATTGGCTGGGCACGCGCGATGACACCAGTACCGGGCCCGTCGCGGCGCCGGCCGACGCCTCCACCTTGATTGAACGCGGGCGCTACCTGGCGCTGGCGGGCAATTGCATGGCCTGCCATACCAGCCGGGGCGGCAAGGCGCTGGCAGGTGGCACGCCGATTCCAACGCCGTTTGGCACCGTCTTCGGCCCCAACCTCACCCCTGATGACAAGACCGGCATAGGCACCTGGACTGCCGATGATTTCTGGCAGGCGCTGCACAATGGCAAGTCCAAGGACGGTACGCTGCTGTATCCGGCTTTTCCGTACACGGAATACACCCGCGTCACACGCGCCGACGCCGACGCCCTGTATGCCTACCTGCGCAGCGTGGCGCCCGTCAGCCAACCCAACCGCCCGCCTGAACTGGACTTTCCGTATGACCAGCGCGCCTTGCTGGCCGCGTGGCGCGCGCTGTATTTCAAACCGGGTGTGCAGGAAGCGGACCCGAGCCAGTCGGTGCAATGGAACCGCGGGCGCTACCTGGTCGATGGCTTGGGGCATTGCGCCGCCTGCCATACGCCACGCAACAGCCTGGGCGCGACGCGCGCATCGGACTCACTGACCGGCGGCGTCATCCCGGTGCTGGACTGGTACGCGCCGCCGCTCACCAATGACATGCAAACCGGCATGGGTCGCTGGACGGCGGCGGATATTGCTGCCTTGCTCAAGACGGGCATTTCCGCGCATTCCAGCGCCAGTGGTCCGATGGCCGAAGTGGTGCTGGGCAGCACGCAGCACCTGACCGATGATGATGCGCTGGCGATTGGCGTCTACATCAAGTCGTTGCCCGCCACGCCGGCGTCCACGCCCCGGCAGAAGACAGCGGCCGCACCGGCCGCGATGGAACTGGGCGGCAAGATCTACAGTCAGCAATGCGCGCAATGCCATCAGTCGAAGGGCGAGGGCAGTGGCACGGCCTGGCCCGCGCTGGCGGGCAATCCTACCGTGACGGCGCCGTCTCCGGTCAACGTGATACGCATGGTGCTGGACGGCGGCTATGCGCCGGCGACGGCGGCGAATCCCCGCCCACATGGGATGCCGCCGTTCGGACAGATCCTGAACGACAACGATATCGCCATGCTGGTGTCCTACTTGCGCAACAGCTGGGGCAACGAGGCCGGCAGTGTCACCGCGCTTGAGGTCAAGCGGGCGCGCGCGGCGTCGACGTTGAACTGACGCTGGCTTGGTGTGGGCGGGTGGCTTGCGCACAGGCCTGCCGCGCCAATTCACCCAGCACGCGAATGGCGGCGTCTTGGGCGGCATCCCAGGGGTGGCCGTAGTTCAGGCGCAAGGCGCTGGCAAACTGGCCGCTGGCCGAAAATATCGGGCCAGGCGCCACGCTGATTCCGCGCGCCAGCGCATCACGGTGCAGCGTCAGCGCATCCACCGCCGCAGGTAACTCCAACCACAGGAAGAAGCCGCCTTGAGGGCGGGTCACCCGCGTGCCAGCGGGAAACGCATGCGCAATCGCATCGGCCATGCGTTCCTGCTGCGCTTGCAGTGTTTCGCGCAAGCGGCGCAGATGGCGGTCGTAGCCGCCTTGCTCCAGGTATTCGGCGATTGCGCCCTGTGCAGGGCCGGACGCCGACAAGGTGGACGATAGTTTCAGGCGCTGGACGCGCTGCGCGTAGCGGCCGGCGGATGCCCAGCCGATGCGGTAGCCCGGGGCCAGGCATTTCGAGAACGACGAGCAATGCAGCACCAGCCCGTGCTTGTCGAACGCCTTGGCGGGCACTGGCCGCGCGGCGCCGAAATAGAGTTCGCCGTAGACGTCGTCTTCGATCAACGGGATTTCGTGACGTGCCAGCAATTCGACCAGTTGCCGCTTGCTGTCGTCGGGCATCAGGCTGCCCAGCGGGTTCTGGAATTGCGTCATCAACCAGCAGGCCTTGGGCGCGTGCCGCAAGATGGCGGCTTCCATTGCGTTCAGGTCGATGCCGGTGCGTGGATGGGTCGGCACTTCCAGCGCCTTCAAACCTTGTCGTTCAAGCGCCTGCAAGGCGCCATAGAACGTGGGGGCTTCGACGATCACGGTGTCGCCCGGTTGCGTGACCGCTTGCAGGCACAGGTTCAGCGCTTCCAGCGCGCCATTGGTGACCACGATATCGCTGGCGGGCACGTTGATGCCGCCAATCAGGTAGCGCAGCGCGATCTGCCGGCGCAGGCCAGGATTGCCGGGGCTCAGGTCCTCGACGGTATCCAGCGGGTTCTGACGCTTCAGGTGCGCGGCCATCGCTTGCGCCAGACGCGGCAGCGGAAACAGCAGAGGCGAGGGGAAGGCGGACCCCAGCGGCGTGACGTCGCGGTTGCGCACGGACCCCAGGATGTCGAAGATGCGTTCGCTGATCGCGAGTTCGGTGGATTCGCCGCCGGGGCAAGAGGCGCCCGGTTCTGGCGGCAGGGATTCCGCGGGAGCATGGACGTAGTAGCCCGAGCGTGGCTGGGCGCGGATCAGGCCGCGCGCCTCAAGCAGGTAATACGCCTGGAACACCGTGGAGGGGCTGACGCCCCGAGCGGCGCAGGCGTCGCGCACCGATGGCAGCTTGTCGCCCACGCGCAATACGCCGTCGCGGATCGACTTGGCGATCTCGGCGGCCAGGGTTTCGTACAGGCTCACGGTGCCGCGTGGCGACGCGCGTTCATTTGCTGCTTTGCAGGATCGCCATGGCCTGGCGTTCCATGAACTCGCCCAGCGTATCGATACCGCGCAGTTTGAGTATCGTATTGCGCACGGCGGCTTCGACCAGCACCGCCAGATTGCGGCCGGCGGCCACTTGCAGCATCACCTTGCGCACGGGCAGGCCCAGCATGTCTTGCGTGATGTCTTGCAGCGGCAGGCGTTCAAACTTGTCCTGCGCCGTGGCGCGCACCAGGTGCACGATCAGCTTCAGGCGCATTTTCCGGCGCACCGAGGTTTCGCCGAAGATGGTGCGGATGTCGAGCAAGCCCAGCCCGCGCACTTCCAGCAGGTTCTGCAGCAACTGCGGGCAATGGCCTTCGATCATGTTGGGGGCGGTGCGTGAGAATTCCACGGCATCATCGGCCACCAGGCCGTGCCCGCGCGAGATCAGTTCCAGTGCCAGTTCGCTTTTGCCCAGGCCCGATTCGCCGGTGATCAGCACGCCCAGGCCCAGCACGTCCAGGAATACGCCGTGCACCGTCGTAGTGGGCGCAAGCTTCTTGCCCAGGTAGATGCGCAGCAAGTCAATCAACTGCGCGGCGGCGACCGGCGTGGACAGCAGCGGCACTTGATGCTGATCGCACTGGTCGACCAGATCTTGCGGCGGCGTCAGGCCGTCCGCCAGCAGAATCGCGGGCACGCCGCCGATCAGCAGCTCGTCCATGTGGTGCATGCGGCGGCGCAGGTCGAAGCGCGTGTAGTACGCCAGTTCTTCCTGCCCGAACACCTGGATGCGCGACGGGTGGATCAGGTTCAGGTGGCCGACCAGGTCAGCCGCCGCCATGCCGTCATCGGGAATCGCGCGATCCGCGGCCCCTTGGCCCGATATCCAGTTGAAAGGGATTTTGTCGGCGTTGTCGTCGACGAGTTCCTGCACCGTGAGCATGGCAGCGTTTCCGCGGGTGGAAGTCAGAGTTGGCCGGTCGTGAGCATCTTGTGGACGATGGCCGGGTCGGCCTCCGTGGCCAGGGCTTCGCGCAATGCCTTGTTCGACATGAGTTGAGCGAGTTCGGCCAGGATGTCCAGGTGCTGCTGAGTGGCCGTTTCCGGCACAAGCAGACAGAGCAGCATCGATACCGGTTGCCCATCGGGCGCGTCAAAGGTGATCGGCTGAGCCAGGCGGATGAATGCCGCCAGCGCTTGCTCCAACCCCTTCACGCGGCCGTGAGGAACGGCGACGCCCTGCCCAAGGGCAGTGGAGCCTAGACGTTCCCGGGCAAACAGGCTGTCGAACACGAGCGCGCGTGCCAAGCCATGGTTGTTTTCGAAAAGAAGGCCAGCTTGTTCGAATGCTCGTTTCTTGCTCGTGGCGAGCATATCGAGCACGACGTTGCCGGCGGGCAGGATGCGCGACAAATGATTCATCGGATCATTATATGGTTATATGACGCAGTGCAATAAATTGGCCTCGCGACGCGCCCATTGCGTGGGCGGCCGACGGCACGACAAGAGCGACAGCATAGACTGATCGCACCAGATTGTGGGCATTCCGCGTCGGCAAGCCGTCCTTAAACGCCGGATTCGGTGCGAAAAGGCCCAAAAAAGCAGGACGCAACGACAACTGGCCGACGGGGCCGGATATTCGGGGACAAAGCTTGTGGGGGAGTGATGCAGGAGGGGCAGTGCGGGGAGTTTGCCGATGCCCCGGCTGGACTGACGTCTAGCGGGACACCGGGACTTAGGCAGGATTTTTACAATCGCTGTTTAGCTTGATCACGCAGGGCGAGTGATCATGAAGCGCATTACTGCTGGGGTGGCGAAAGGCTCGCCGCTTGCCGCTTCACGGACTCCGCTGTGTGACTTCGTACCTTGTCCTTGTGCTTGATGACCTGACGGTCGACTTTGTCAGCAAGAAGGTCTATGGCTGCATAGAGATTTTCATCGGTTGCTTCACAATGAATGTCCTTACCGCTTAGACGCATGGTGATTTCGGCTCTATGCCGCAGGGGCTCTACCGAGAGCATGACCTGGGTATCGATGACGTGATCGAAATGCCGCAGCACTCGCGCCAATTTGTTCATGACATATTCCCGGATTGCCGGGGTGACGTCGAGGTGACGACCGCAGATGCTCAGGTTCATAGTGTGCTCTCCTTCTAAAAGAGAAAAATGGGTGCGCAAAATGCGCGGTGAGGTCGTTAGGCGTTCTCCTTGATTGGGTGGGTTCGTTAAGTACTAGTGTATAGACTCGGGCCGATAAAACAAGCTGACCTAGCGCAAGAACATGGCATTTTTATGGCGGAGTCCCTGGGGTGTATCCGCCCTTGCCCGCAGGGGGGCTAGGGGTCTTCCCCAGGGGGGGGCTGTTACATGCGGAAGTGCTCGCCCAGATAGACGCGGCGCACGGCCGGATCACCCACGATTTCGTCGGGATGGCCGTCGGTCAACACCTTGCCCTCGCTGATGATGTAGGCGCGGTCGCAGATGCCCAGCGTCTCGCGCACGTTGTGGTCAGTGATCAGCACGCCGATGCCGCGGCCCTTGAGGAAACGGACGATGCGCTGGATTTCGATGACGGCAATGGGGTCCACGCCGGCGAACGGTTCGTCCAGCAGGATGAAGCGGGGGCTGGTGGCCAGCGCGCGCGCGATTTCCACGCGGCGGCGTTCGCCGCCCGACAACGAAATCGCGGCGTTGCTGCGGATGTGGCCAATCTGGAGTTCTTCCAGCAAGGCCTCCATCTGCTCGTTGATCTTGGGGGTGGAAAGCGGGCGTCCGTCGGGGCCGACCTGTAGTTCCAGCACGGCGCGGATGTTCTGTTCCACCGTCAGCCGGCGGAACACGGAAGCGTCCTGCGGCAGATACGACAGGCCCATGCGAGCCCGCTTGTGGATCGGCATCGACGTGATGACGGAACCGTCGATCTCAATGCGGCCGGCGTCGGCGGGCACCAGGCCCACGATCATGTAGAAGCTGGTGGTCTTGCCGGCGCCGTTGGGGCCGAGCAGGCCAACCACTTCACCGCTGACCACGGACAGGGACACATCCTGCACCACGGTTCGGCCGTTATAGGTCTTGCGCAAACCGGTTGCGCGCAGGCTGCCCTGCTTGACCCCCGAGGGGGTGGAGGTCACGGGTGTCGGCACAGAGGGTTGGTTCATCGTGGCTGCGTGTGGTGTTGCATGGGAGGGGCGGCTTAGCGCCCTTTCTTGGCGGCTTGCTGCTTGCGGCATTCGGCGACGGCGGCGTCCGACTTGGCGCGCGGTTCGGCAACCGAGCGCACCCGGCCACCCGCCGCTGCGGAATTGGGGCCGCCCTGGGCTTCGTAGGTGCCGGTTTTCTCGTTGTAGCGTACCCGGTCGCCGCGAATCGTGTCGAACGGTTTTCCACAGACGTAACGGATCACGACGGCTTGGCCGATCAGGTCAAAGGTGCTTTTGGTGCCGTCGTATTCGGCGCGCAGGCCCTTGCCTTCGATCAGCTCGAAGGTGTCCGGCCGTTCCTGGCGGATGGTCACGACTTTGCCCTTGTTGGCGGTGGCCGTGCCGTACTGGCCGCCCTGGGCGTCTTCATGCATTTCCAGCGTGTCGGACGTCAAGGTCATCAGGCCGCGCGTCATGTTGACGTTGCCGGTGAAGACGCTTTGTTTCTTGACGTCGTCGTAGTGCAGCGTGTCCGACAGGATCAGCGTGCTGGGCTCTTCAGCAGGCGTGGCGGCCTTGCTGGCACCGGCTGCCGGCTTGGCGGCGGCGTCCTGCGCGTGGGCGGGCATCAGCGCCGAGGCCGTCAGCAGGACGGCGCCAAGCAGGCGGGTCGTCGGGGCAAGGAGAGTCCGGATGTCGGTCATGGTTTCTTTTGGTCAGTGTTGTTAGCGGGTATCTCGGTGCGGCGTTGCTGTTTGCCTTCGGCACCGGAGATCTCAACGTCCGTCGACGCTGATACCTGCAATTGGCGTGTTTTGTTGTTGTAGTGCATGCCCTTGCCGTTCATGCGCGAACGGCCCTTGATCACTTCGGCGGGCAAATCGGTGAAGACCACGTCTTCGTCCGGCAGGATGATCAGTTGCTGGCTGCGCACGTCCAGCATGTCGTTGTTGGCGTCGGGTTGACGATGCACGTAGGCATCGCCGTTCATGACGATGCGCTTGCCGCCTTGCTCCATCACCGCGGTCTTCGAGACGCCCACCGTGATCGGGTTGGTTTCGCGCTGGCCCACCGCACGGGGCGCGACGATGTGATAAGAATCATCGTCCGGAAAGTGTTCCGCGTATTCGCCTTCCAGCCGGTTGATGGGGCGCCCCGACGGATCCGTGCGCAACATCACGAAATTGCGCGACCAGGCGTCCATTTCGTGCGTGATGCGGCGCGGCGGGTCCACCTGGATGGCGCGTTGCGCGTAATCGGCCGCCCACCACGAGCTGGTGACCAGCACCAGCAGCAGGAACAACGCGATCAGTGAAGGGAAACGTTCTTTCATCAGGTTCGCCGCAGGGGCGTAATGGGGGTCGAAAAGTTCATTGAATGGCGCCCGGGCCGAGCAGGCCCGGCGCCGCCAGGAACGCGCCCAGGCGCCCCTGTGACGCTAGCAGCAGATCGCAGCATTCGCGTACCGCGCCGCTGCCGCCAGCTTGCGTCGAGACCCAGTGGGCCGCCTGGCTGACATAGCCGGGCGCATTCGGCACGCTGGCCGCGAAGCCCGCGCGCTGCATGGCCGGCAGGTCGATGATGTCATCGCCCATATAGCCGGTCTGGTTAAGTTGGACACCCGTGCGCTGCGCAAGTTCTGCCAGGGCCGACCCCTTGTCACGAACCCCTTGCATGACTTCCGCGATACCCAGTTCGGCGGCGCGACGCGCCACGATGGGGCCCGAACGGCCCGTCATCAGCGCAACCGTCAGCCCGCCTTCCATCAGCAGGCGCAAGCCATGACCGTCCAGCGCGTTGAAGCGCTTTTGCAGTTCGCCGCTTTCGCCATAGTAAAGGCTGCCGTCGGTCAGTACGCCGTCGACGTCGAACACCATCAGGCGTACCGCTGCGGCGCGGTCGCGCACGGTGGCGGGAATGCGGGCAAGGACCAGCGCTTCGGCCGGGTGAGTCACGGAAGCAGGAAGATTCATAGTCATACCACTTTAGCGGCCATCAAATCATGCATGTGCAAGGCGCCGAGCAGCGCGCCGTCATCGTCCAGCACCAGCATCTGGTTGAGCCGTTGCTCGTCCATCTGCTGGGCGGCCTCGACGGCAAGCGCATCGGGGTTGATGCTGCGTGGCGACCGGGTCATGCCGGCCTCCACGGTCAGACTGCGGATATCGCCGTGTCGGGCGATCAGACGGCGCAAGTCGCCGTCAGTGAAGATGCCTAGCGGCCGGTGCTGGGCGTCGGTCACGACCGTCATGCCCATGCCTTTGGCGGACATGACTTCCAGCGCCTGCGACACGGGAGTGCCCGCCAGCACGATCGGCAGGGCATTGCCCTGGCGCATCACGTCGCGCACATGGGTCAACAGGCGGCGGCCAAGGGCGCCACCGGGATGCGACCGGGCAAAGTCCTGCGGGCCGAAGCCGCGTGCTTCCAGGCAGGCGACCGCCAGGGCGTCGCCCAGGGCCAGCGCGGCCGTGGTGCTGGCGGTGGGCGCCAGGTTCAGCGGGCAGGCCTCTTTGGCCACGCTGCCGTCCAGGTGCACGTCGGCGAGCAAGGCCAGTTCCGATTGGGGGTTGCCGGTGATCGCCACCAGCTTGGCGCCCATGCGGCGCGCGACGGGCAAGATGGTCAGCAGTTCTTGGCCGGCGCCCGAATACGAGATGGCGATGACCACGTCGTCCTGCGTGATCATGCCCAGGTCGCCATGCACGGCTTCCGCGGCATGCACAAAGAATGCGGGCGTGCCGGTCGAGGCGAACGTTGCCGCGATCTTGCGGGCGATGTGGCCTGTCTTGCCGATGCCGGTGACGACCACGCGGCCGCGGCACGCCAGCAGCAGCGCGACGACCTGAGTGAAGGTGTCGTCCAGCCGGGCGGACAGGTCCAGCAGACCCTGACTTTCGATTTGCAACGTTCTGCGCGCAGATGCCAGCGCGGTATCGGACGATGTGATGGGATGATCAGTCATGCGGGGATTTTAATATCAGTGTGCGGGTTTGCCCCGAGCAGGGGGGTATGGCATCCTGGCGGCTCATTTCAATGGCTTTCAATCCTTCTATCCAGGCCCGCTCCATGTCCAGCATTTCCAGTCCCGTCCTTGGCACGCCCCTGTCCCCCCTGGCCACCCGAGTCATGCTGCTCGGGTCTGGCGAATTGGGCAAAGAGGTCATCATTGCCCTGCAAAGGCTGGGCGTGGAAGTCATTGCGGTGGATCGGTATGCCGACGCGCCCGGCCATCAAGTGGCGCATCGGGCGCATGTGGTCTCCATGACCGACGCGGATGCCCTGAAAAAGATCATCGAACAGGAACGGCCGCACGTTATTGTCCCCGAAATCGAGGCCATTGCCACCAGTTTGCTGGTGGAGCTGGAAGCGGCCGGCGTGGCGCGGGTGACCCCGACCGCCCGTGCGGCCCAACTGACCATGAACCGCGAAGGCATCCGCCGCCTGGCAGCCGAGACCCTGGGCCTGCCGACGTCCCCCTACCAGTTTGTCGACACCGAAGAAGAGCTGCGCGCCGCCATCGATGGCGGCATTGGCTACCCCTGCGTCATCAAGCCGGTCATGTCCTCGTCGGGCAAGGGCCAGTCGGTGATCAAAAGCGCGGACGACGTGGCGGCTTCCTGGCGCTATGCCCAGGAAGGCGGCCGGGTTGGCGGCGGCCGGGCCATTGTTGAAGGCTTCATCCGCTTTGATTACGAAATCACCCTGTTGACCGTTCGCGCCCGGGGCGCCGACGGCAAGGTGGACACCCGCTATTGCGAGCCCATCGGCCATAAGCAGGTGGACGGTGACTACGTGGAAAGCTGGCAGCCGCACCCCATGTCGCCCGCCGCGCTTACCCGCGCACGGGAAATCGCCCTGGCGGTGACGTCCGACCTGGGCGGGCTGGGCATCTTCGGCGTCGAGCTCTTCGTGGCCGGCGATCAGGTCTGGTTCTCGGAAGTCAGCCCGCGCCCGCATGACACCGGCATGGTCACCATGATCACCCAGGCTCAGAACGAATTTGAACTGCATGCCCGGGCGCTGTTGGGGCTGCCGGTGGACACCAGCCTGCGCCAGCCGGGCGCCAGCAGCGTTATCTATGGCGGGGTGGATGCCGCCGCCGTGTCGTTCCACAACGTGGCGGAAGCGCTGACCGAGTCCGGCACGGACATCCGCCTGTTCGGCAAGCCCGAATCCTTCGTCAAGCGCCGCATGGGTGTGGCTCTGGCCGTCGCCGATGACGTGGCGGCCGCCCGGGCCAAAGCGAAGCGGGTGTCCGCCGCCGTCACCGTCAAAGCGGGCTGACCCCAGCCGGGAATAGCCCGGCCCTATTTAATTCTCAACGGCGCTTCGGGGCCGTTCGCAGCCACCCGCCCCACGGCCGGTGGCTGTTTGCATTGGGTGCCGCTGTTGTGTCCCCATCTGCCGTCCTCTGTCACATCCACGCGGTAAGTTGGTCGCTGGCGCCTTACTGGGCGCCACTTGCTCCATTACCCCTTCCAGCTGTGTGGTTTGCGCTTTCTCACAGTTTGTTCGATAATTCCAGGAATTACTGAAAGCGGTGTGACTGTATGTATCAGTCGGGCCGCCGTCCTGACTTGCTGGCACCGATAACCCATGGTCCTCACTCCTCAAAACGAACGTTTCGTGCTGCACTTTGGCGAAATGGGCAGCCGTTGGGGCGTGAACCGCACCGTCGGCCAGATCTACGCCTTGTTGTTCCTGGCCCCTGAACCGATGCATGCCGACGACATCGCTGAAACCCTGGGGTTTTCGCGTTCAAACGTCAGCCTGGGCCTGAAGGAGTTGCAGTCTTGGCGTCTGGTCAAGCTGATCCATCAAGTGGGCGACCGCCGCGACTACTTCGAGACGCCCAAAGACGTCTGGGAGATCTTCCGCATCCTGATGGAAGAAAAGCGCAAACGCGAAATCAATCCCACGCTTACCTTGCTGCGCGACACCCTGCTGGAGACCCCCTCCGGCCCCAATGACGCCTACGCGCAGCAACGCATGACCGAAATGCTGGAGCTCATCGAACTGTCTTCCGGATGGTTCGATGAGGTTCAACGCCTGCCCCCGGAAACCGTGCAGAAGCTCATGCGATTGGGTTCGCAAGTGCAGAAAGTGCTGGGCTTCGCCGGCAAATTGCGGGGCAAGGGCTAGTGCCCATGCGCCCCGATTTTTCAGGAAACCTCTATGAAGTTGTATCCAACGCCCTTAACATGGCGCGAGAGACGGCCTGGGAACCATGCCGGTTGCCGCGGCACCTCAACTGCTTGGGAGCGCCCCAATGATTGATCTCGACGTCGTAAATCTGTCGCGATTCCAGTTTGCCGCGACCGCGCTTTACCACTTCCTGTTCGTCCCTCTCACGCTAGGCCTGTCGTTCATTCTGGCGATCATGGAAAGCGTCTACGTCATGACCGGCCGCCCCATCTGGAAGCGGATGACGATGTTCTGGGGCACGCTTTTCGGCATCAATTTTGCACTCGGCGTGGCCACCGGCGTGGTGATGGAGTTCCAGTTCGGGATGAACTGGTCCTACTACAGTCATTATGTGGGTGACATCTTCGGTGCGCCGCTGGCGCTGGAAGGGCTGATGGCCTTCTTCCTGGAAGCCACCTTCGTCGGCCTGTTCTTCTTCGGCTGGAACCGCATGTCCAAGGTAGGCCACCTGGCCGTGACCTGGCTGGTGGCGTTCGGCACGAACTTCTCTGCGTTGTGGATCCTGATCGCCAACGGCTGGATGCAGAATCCGGTGGGCGCGATCTTCAATCCCGACACCATGCGCATGGAGATGACCGACTTCGCCGAGGTGATCTTCAACCCGGTGGCGCAAGCCAAGTTCGTGCATACGGTCAGCGCAGGCTACGTCGCGGGCGCCATGTTCGTGATGTCGATCAGCGCCTGGTACTTGCTGAAAGGCCGCCATACCGATCTGGCAAAGCGTTCGATGGCCGTGGCGGCCAGCTTCGGCCTGGCGGGCGCGCTGTCCGTGGTGGTGCTGGGTGACGAAAGCGGTTACCTGACGACGGAACACCAGAAGATGAAGATCGCGGCGATGGAGTCCATGTGGCATACCGAGCCGGCGCCCGCATCCTTCAATCTGATCGCGATCCCCAATCAGGCCGAGCGCAAGAACGACTTCGCGATCGAGATTCCCTACGTGATGGGCATCATCGGCACGCGCTCGTTGACAACCCCGCTGCTGGGCATCGACGACCTGATCCTGCGCGCCGAGAATCGCATCCGCGACGGCATGGTCGCCTACGAGGCATTGCAGAAGATCCGCGCCAATCCGAAGGACACGGACGCGCGCATGGTCTTCGACAAGACCTGGCCCGACCTGGGATACGCCTTGCTGGTCAAGCGCTACCAGGAAGACATGAGCAAAGTCACTGAAGCCGACATCAAGAAGGCCGCGGTCGATACCGTTCCCAATGTGGCGCCGTTGTTCTGGGCGTTCCGCATCATGGTGGCGGTGGGCATGTACCTGATCCTGTTCTTCGGCGTGGCGTTCTGGCTGGCCTCGCGCGGCCGTCTGGATAGTCGCCGAGGCTTGTTGAAGGTGGCGCTCTGGAGCTTGCCATTGCCGTGGGTTGCCATTGAAAGCGGTTGGTTCGTGGCTGAGTACGGCCGCCAGCCCTGGGTGATCGAAGGCGTGCTGCCGACGTACTACGCCGCCTCTGGCCTGACGATCGCGGATCTGGCCATCAGCCTGGCTATCTTCCTGGTGCTGTACACGGTCCTGCTGATCATTGGCGTGAAGGTCATGCTGCACGCCATCAAGGCGGGTCCGAAATCCGATGGGCCGGTGGCGGGCAACGCCGCCGCCGATCCTGTGCGCGCCGCCGTGCGCGCCTGAGGGGGAGAAGCAGATGGATACCCTTATTCCTTTTGACTATGGCACCTTGCGGGTGATCTGGTGGGTGCTGCTGGGCGCCTTGCTCATCGGCTTTGCCGTCATGGATGGCTTTGACCTGGGCGTCGCTGCCTTGCTGCCCGTGGTGGCCAAGACGGACGCCGAGCGTCGCGTGGTGATCAACGTGGTTGGCCCGGTTTGGGAAGGCAACCAGGTCTGGCTGATCACGGCAGGTGGCGCGATTTTTGCCGCCTGGCCCCTGCTGTATGCCGCGTCGTTCTCCGGGTTCTACCTGGCCATGATGCTGGTGCTGATCGCGCTGATCCTGCGTCCCGTGGGCTTCAAGTACCGCAGCAAGATGGAAGGCACACGCTGGCGCAACAGTTGGGATGGCGTGCTGTGTTTCTCGGGCGTGGTGGCCTCGCTGGTGTTTGGCGTGGCGATGGGCAACATCATCCTGGGCGTGCCCTTCACCTTTGACGCCGTGACGTTGCGGCCGATCTACGAAGGACACTTCTATCAGCTGTTCGCGCCGTTCGCCTTGCTGGCCGGCGTGCTCAGCGTGGTGATGCTGGCCATGCATGGCGCCGTCCTGCTGGCTTGGCGCACGGAAGATCCGATCTCGTCGCGCGCCCGCAACTGGGGGCGGCTTGCCGCGCTGCTGACCGCCGCGCTGTTCGCGGCGGGCGGTTTCTGGGTGGCGGGCGGGATTGGCGGTCACACCATCACCAGCGCCGTGAACATGGCGGGTCCGTCCGACCCGATGCTCAAGACCGTTACCGTGCAAACGGGCGCGTGGATGGCCAACTATGCCACCTGGCCGTTGATGTGGATCGCGCCCGCGCTGGGCGTGGCAGGCGCGCTGCTGGTGGTGTTGCTGCTGACCGTGCGCGCCAACGTGTTGGCGTTCCTGGCGTCCGCGGCATCGATTGCCGGCGTGATCCTGACGGTGGGCTTTTCACTGTTCCCGTTCATCATGCCGTCTTCGACCAAGCCGCAGGCCGGCCTGACCATCTGGGACGGTTCGTCCAGCCATCTGACGCTGTGGATCATGGTGATTGCCGTGGCCATCTTCCTGCCGCTCGTGACGCTCTACACCGCCTGGGTGTACCGGGTGATGCGTGGCAAGGTCACCCATGAATCCGTGGGCGACACGCCCAACTCATACTAATAGGAGCCTCCACCATGTGGTATTTCTCGTGGATACTCGGTTTGGGTCTGGCATGCGCCTTCGCCATCCTCAATGCAATGTGGTTTGAGCTGCGTGAAGGTCATTCGCATGACCCGCGCGCCAACCGTGACGACGAGTGAGCGGCGGCGCTAGCAGCCTAGAGCACGATCCTTCGGCCAGTTTGCAGAAACCGCCGCGCGAGCAGTCGCGGTGGTTGATGGCGCTTGCCAAGGCGGCCAGGCTTCCCTTGATGCTGGCGGGCGCCGCCCCGCTGGTAAGCGGCGCCTTGCTGGTCGTGCAGGCGTGGCTGCTGGCCAGCGTGCTGGATGCCGCCATCGTGCGTCAGGTGCCGCGCCAGGAACTGCTGGCCGGCATCCTGGGCATCGCGGCGCTGATGCTGTTGCGCGCCTGTATCACCTGGGCGGGCGAGCGAGCGGGCGCCGATGCGGCTGAACGCATCAAGCGCCACGTACGCCAGTCGTTGTTTGCCCGGCTGGTTGCCAAAGGCCCTTACTGGAGCCGGGGCAAGGCGTCTGGTGAACTGGCCAGCGCGGTCGTGGATCAAGTCGAGGCCTTGGATGGCTTCTTCGCCAAATACCTGCCGGCAATGGCGGCCGCCGCGATGTTGCCGGTAGCGTTCTCGGTCTTGCTATTGCCGGTGGACGTGATCGCCGGTCTGGTGCTGCTGATCACCGCGCCGCTGATTCCGCTGTTCATGGCGCTGGTGGGGTGGGGCGCGCAAGGCGCCAGCCGCCGCCATCTGCGTGCGTTTGCCCGATTGTCCGGCTTCTTTGCCGACCGGCTGCGCGGATTGTCCACGCTGAAGCTGTATGGCCGCGCAGAAGCCGAGGCGGAGTCCGTGGTGGCCGCCAGCGATGCACTGCGCCAGCGCACGATGTCGGTGCTGCGCATCGCGTTTCTGTCGTCCGCGGTGCTGGAGTTTTTCGCCGCGCTGGGCGTGGCTGGCGTGGCCGTGTACATCGGCCTGACCTATCTGGGGTTTCTCGACGTGCGGTGGTCTCCCCTGACCTTGCAAGCGGGTCTGTTCTGTTTGCTGATGGCGCCGGAAGTCTATGCGCCACTACGCCAGTTTGCCGCGCATTATCACGACCGCGCCACGGCGCTGGCGGCGGTGACGCAGATCGCCGTGTTGTTCGATGGCCTGCCGCAGGACGCCGCCGTGGCGCAGCATGTGACCACGCAGCAGGCTTCTGTCGTGCCGGCATCCGGGGCGGGCGCGCGGGTCGATGTCAAGGCGTTGGGCGTGACCGCGCCGGGGCGCGGCCTGGTCATTTTGGCCGACGCCGCGCTGACGCTGGCGGCGGGCGAACACGTGGCGCTGATGGGCCCCAGCGGCATCGGAAAGTCCACGCTGATCGAAGCCATTGCCCGACTGCGGCCGTTTGATGGCGACGTGCGTATCGACGGCGTGCCGTTGGCCGATTGGGATGAAGCCGCGTTGCGCGGGCGGGTGGCGCTGATCGGGCAAAAGCCACAATTGCTGGCGGGATCGATCGCCGACAACATCCGGCTGGGCCGTCCCGGCGCCTCGGATGCCGACGTGCGGGAAGCTGCCCGTCGCGCCTGCGTGCTGGAATTCGCGGCGGCCTTGCCGCAAGGCCTGGACACCCTGCTGGGCAGTCGGGGCCATGGCTTGTCGGGCGGGCAGGCGCAGCGCGTGGCGCTGGCGCGGCTATTCCTGCGCGATCCCGGGCTGATCCTGCTGGATGAGCCCACGGCGCATTTGGACGAGGCGACGCAAGCCCGCGTGCTGGACGAGATCCTGGCATTTTCCGCGGGCCGTACCTTGCTGCTTGCGACGCATTCTCCGGGTGTCGCGGCCCGGTTCGACCGCATCCTGCGGGTGGCGCACGGAAAAGTGGAAGACGCATGAAGAACCTGTTGCTGCTCGCGCCTTTGTATGCGCGTCGTAAAGGCGGGCTTTTACTCGCATTGTTTTGTGCGCTGGCGACGGTTGCGGCAGGCGTCGGGCTGCTGGGCGTGTCCGGTTGGTTCTTGACGGGGGCGGCCCTGGCGGGGGCGGGCGGTATGTTCAACCTGTTCGCACCATCCGCCTTGGTGCGCGGCTTGTCCTTCCTGCGTATCGTGTCGCGTTATGCCGACCGCGTTGTGGGCCATTCGGCCACGTTGCGCCTGCTGGCGGATCTGCGCGCCACGGTGTTCGGGGCGTTGATCCGTTTGACCCCTCGCCAGTTGGCGAAGTATCGCAGCGGTGATCTGGTGGCGCGCATGACGGGCGACGTGGATGCGCTGGATACCGTCTTCCTGTTCGTTCTGGCGCCTTTGGCCACCGCCATCCTGGGTGGGGCGGTACTGACGGCGGTGCTGGGCATGTGGGTGCCGGCCGCCGCGTTGGCGTTTGCGCTGGCCTTGTTGACCGCTTGTGTCCTGGTGCCCTGGTGGCTGCTGCGTGCGGCGCGCAAACCCGGCGCCGCTGCCCAGGAAAGCGCGGCCGGGCTGCGCGCGGCGACGCTGGACGCGGTGGATGGCCATGCGGATATGGTGGCGTTGCATGCGCAGGCGCCAACCGCCGCGCATTTTGAACAACTGTGCGAGGCCAGTGCGCTGGCGCGTCGCAGCCAGGCCCGAGTGGCCGCGCGGGGGCAATGGTTCCTGCAAGTTGCGGCGGGTGTGTCGGTGTTGGCATTGCTGTGGTTTGGTCTGGGGACGCATGAGGCGGGGCAGATAGCAGGCCCGGTCTTGGTGGGCCTGTTGCTGGCCGTCATCGGCATTTTTGAAGTCGCAGGCCCGATCATGCGCGGCGCGTCCCGCATGGGGTCAGCCCTGTCGGCCGCCGCGCGGATCGGTGAAGTGACGCAAAGCCAGCCCGATATGCAGGATCCCGCCCGGCCGTGCGTATTGCCGGCCAGCGGTGCGCTGGTGCTTGCCGGCGTGCAGTTCCGCTATCCGGCACGCGGGGAGGGCGCCGCCCCGGCGGTGCTGGAAGGCATCGATCTGCGGGTGGAACCCGGCGAGCGCATCGCCATCCTGGGCGCCAGCGGCGTGGGCAAGTCCACCCTGCTGCATCTGATCCTGCGCCTGGAAGACCCGCAAGCCGGGCATGTGCGCTTTGCCGGCTGCGACGCGCGCGATTGCGCGCAAGCCGATTGGCATCGGCGCATCGCCCTGTTGTCGCAGGACGCGCCTGTCTTCCTGGGCACGTTGCGCACCAATCTGCTGATTGGCGACCCGCAAGCGGATGACGCGGCCCTATGGCGCGCGCTGGACGCTGCAAGACTGGGTGATTTCGTGCGGGGCTTGCCTGACGGGCTGGATACCTGGGCGGGAGAAACCGGCTCGCAGTTGTCGGCGGGGCAGGCGCGTCGCTTGTGCCTGGCGCGGGCGTTGCTGTCGCCAGCGGCCGTCATTGTGCTGGACGAGCCCACCGCCGGCCTGGACGCGGCGGCGCAAGCCGACTTCTTCAACGACCTGGAACGTGCCGTACGGGGACGCACGGTCGTGCTGGCCACGCACGCGGCATTGCCCCCCGGCGCGGTGGATCGCTGCTATGAATTGCGCAATGCGCGCTTACATGACTTGTCACCAGCGGCAATCCTGGCTTAAGCGCGGTGGCAAGGTTATAGTTCGCCTTGCTTCAATTCTTCAGGGCCGCCTTTCATGCAGACCGACAACGCCGAGTACATCCGGCGCACCATCCGCAGTGTTCCGGACTGGCCCCAACCGGGTGTCGTGTTCCGCGACATCACGCCGGTTCTGCAAGACCCGCGTGCGTTCCGGGTGTTGATCGATCTGTTCGTCTACCGTTACATGCGCCAGCGCCTTGACCTGGTGGCGGGCGTGGATGCGCGCGGCTTCATCGTGGGCAGCGTGCTGGCCTATGAACTGAACCTGGGTTTCGTGCCGGTGCGCAAGAAGGGCAAATTGCCTTTTCGCACCGTGGCCGAGGAATACTCGCTTGAATACGGCAATGCCGCCGTCGAGATGCACACGGACTCCGTGCGCACGGGTCAACGGGTATTGCTGGTCGACGACCTGATCGCCACGGGTGGCACCATGCTGGCCGCGATCAAGCTGCTTCAGCGCCTGGGCGCGAACGTGGTTGAAGCCGCCGCCATCATCGATCTGCCCGATCTGGGCGGCTCGGCCAAGGTGGCCGCCACCGGCACGCCGCTCTACACGGTCTGTCAGTACGACGGCACCACGCCCTAACGCAACCCTTGAAACGCCGTAGGATGGGTGTAGCGCGCACGCCTGCTCACAAGAAATCAGGCGTCCAACGCGCGCAACCCATCAAGCAACGGTCATGACTCGGCACCGGTAGCCACATCAAGCAGCGGCGATGGCTTGGCAGCTTCAGCCACAACGAGCAGCGGCGATGGCTTGGCACCGGTAGCCCCATCAAGCAACGGTCATGACTCGGCACCGGTAGCCACAACAAGCAGCGGCGATGACTTGGCAGCTTCAGCCATAGCGAGCAGCGGCGATGACTCGGCACCGGTAGCCACATCAAGCAGCAGCGATGACCTGGCAGCCACAGCCACAGCGCAATCGCTGCTTGATGGGTTGCGCGCGTTCGCCAGCCGTGTTTCAGGGGCCGGCTTCTCGCGCTTCACCCATCCTACGAGTCCGACAAGCGGGGCTGAATGAAGTCCAGGAAAGCTTTCGTCTTGGCGGGCAGCATGCGCGAAGGCAGCAGCGCGAACAGCGGTAGCGGCGTCAGGCTCCAGTCGGGCAGCACCCGCACCAGCCCAGCCTGCTTGATGGCGCGTTCCATCGCATCGAATACCAGCAGTGGCGTGATGCCCAGGCCCTGACCCGCCAGGCGGCCCAGCATGCCGACATTGTTCGCCGACAGGCGGCCCGATACCTGCACACGCTCCACCTTATCGCCCGAATGGAGCATCCAAAAGGATGATTCCTCGCGCATGGTCGGCCGCAGGCACTCGTGGTGGGTCAAGTCGCCGGGCACGCGCGGTTCGCCATGGCGGGCCAGATAGTCGGGCGAGGCATACAGTTGATGCGCCATCAGCACGATCTTGCGTGAGATCAGGCTGGAATCGGGTTGTTGCCCGAAACGCAGGATCAGGTCGAACGGATTACTGATGGGATCGATCGGGCGCATGCTCAGATCGAAATCGCATTCGATGTCGGGATGCTGCTCGCGGAATTCGCTGATGACGGCGGGCAGGAACAATTGGGCCAGGCTGGTGGGCAGCGAGATGCGCAGCCGCCCTTTGGGCTGCACCGCCATGTCCAGCAATTGGTCGTGCGCGATGCGCGCTTCTTCCACGATGTGCCGGCAGCGTTCAAAGTAAATGGCGCCGGCTTCCGTCAGATCGATCTTGCGCGTGCTGCGGTTCAGCAGCCGCATGCCGACGCTGCGTTCCAGTTCGCTGACGCGGCGCGAGAGCGTGGACGTTGGAATATTCAAGGCTTCCGCGGCGTGGCTGAAGTTCTTGCGCTTGGCGACCTCGACAAAAAGCGCGATGTCGTTAAGCTGGATATCCATGGTGCCCTCGAGACTCAAAATTCCATTTCTGGCAGGTTTGTATGATAAATGGAAATATTGTCCCACCAGCAGAAATGTCTATTTATCCACACGGAACATCCCGTTGCGCGGATGGGGAATCCTGGGCGAGGTGTCTAGCTTGCGGAAGGCTGAACGCTGGCAACGCCCGCCACGCCTGGATCTTGGGAGTCAGTGCGCAAGAATCGCGCAGATTGTCCCGGATACATCGTGCAATTGTCCCATCCGTGAAAAGATGTTCACCAAAATAAGGGTTTTTACTAGGCGCCAATCACCAGATACTTCGTCCCAGCAATCAAACAGTCACGTCGCACCTGCCAGCCTGGCAGAAGACGTCGTGCAAGGTTTAGGATGGAGTCATCACAATGAAAGCGCTAGCAACCGCACTTATGGTCACCGCAACCCTGGTAGGCATGTCCGCCGCTCACGCCGATGGCAAGACGCGGGAACAGGTTCAACAAGAACTGCAAGCCGCCAAGGCCGCAGGCCAAGTCACGTTTGGTGAACTGGATTACCCGCCCGCCACCGTGCAGCAAACCGGCCTGACGCGCGATCAAGTCCAGCAAGAACTGCAAAGCGCCAAGGTCGCGGGTCAAGTGACCACCGCCGAACTGGACTACCCGCCTCGCGCCGCCATGTCGCAATCGGGTGGCAAGACCCGTGAGCAAGTCCGCCAGGAACTGGCTGAAGCCAAGGCTCGCGGTGAATACACCTTTGGTGAACTGGACTATCCGCCCAAGGGCAAGTAAGTCCTGAGGCTGGGCGGGATGCCGGATACCTGCATGCCAAGCCCCCCGGAGTGGTCACGAAAAACCCCTTGAGACGCCGAGGGGTTTTTTATTGCCTGCGCATTGCCGCGTAGTGTGGCGTTTTTGCCGCAAAACTGTGCGGCCGCATCAACAACTGTTGTCGGTGCATGTGGGGCATGAAGGGCGTCGGAATCGGGCCGCTTTCGATTTGCGAGCAATAATTCATATTTATTTTCAAGGCGTTAACGCAAGTTTCCACGCCTGGCGCGCTTCAGCTGGCCGTCATTATCCCAACCATGGAAAGTAGTTCGTCGAAATCCGGGTTACTTCGTGTGACGCCAAGCCGGACACTAGATTCAGTGCATGCGCCGCTTGCTTGTTTGCAGCGGCACGCAGATCCCCTTGCCTGGCATGGGAGGCCTGCGGTTTGCCTTTCATCTTGCCATTTTGGGGACTTTTATGAAGAAGACGCTATTGGCCGTCGCGTTGCTGGCAGGTTCTGCCGGCGCCGCGCAAGCCGCCGACTCCGTGACGCTGTACGGCTTGATCGACGCCGGTATCGGTTACGAGCAAGTGAAGTTCAATGGTGTGTCGCAAAGCCGTGTTGGCGGCGTGCAGGGCGTGAGCAGTGGCTCGCGCTTTGGCCTGCGTGGCACGGAAGACCTGGGTGACGGCTTGCGCGCCGTCTTCACGTTGGAAGGCGGCTTTGGCCCGATGAATGGCAAGTCGCTGCAAAACGGCCGCCTGTTTGGCCGTCAAGCCACCGTGGGTCTGGATAGCGATTCCTGGGGCCGTCTGGAATTCGGCCGTCAGACGAACCTGGCGTCCAAGTACTTCGGTTCGATCGACCCGTTCTCGATCAGCTACAACACCGCCAACATGGGTACGACGTTCGGTAGCGCCAACACGATGCGCCTGGACAACATGGTGCTGTATCAAACCCCCAGCCTGGGTGGCTTCAAGGCGGGCTTGGGCTACTCGTTCAGCGCCGATGATTCGGTTAGCGACACGACCCAGACCGGCTTCGCCACGGGCAACAACAACCGTGTGTTGACCGCTGGCGTGCAATACGTCAACGGCCCGCTGAACCTGGCTGCTGCTTACGACCGCTTCGATCCGACCAACAATCGCGTTGGCGGCAAGGACTCGGCACGCATTCAGGAATACATCGTCGGTGGTTCGTACGACTTTGAAGTGGTGAAGCTGGCCGCTGCTTTTGGCCAGACCCGCGACGGCTGGTTCGTTGGTCAGAACATGGGCACCACGCCCGATGGCATGAACAACCTGGGTTCGTTCAAGCTGGCTGATGGCTTTCGCGCCAACTCCTACATGATCGGCGCCACCGTGCCGTTGGGCCGCCACGCCATCTTCGGTTCCTGGCAGCGCGCCACCCCGGGCAACGACAAGCTGACGGGCGACGACGCCACGTTCAATGTCTACAGCCTGGGCTACACCTACGACTTCACCAAGCGCACCAACCTGTACGCATACGCCTCCTATGGCGACAACTATGCGTTCCAGCACGATGCGCGCGATACCGCGGTTGCCATGGGTATCCGCCACCGTTTCTAAGCGGCAAAAGCGCCTGACTGGACCTTGCTGAATGCGCGGCTTATCTCCGTAGGCCGCCGAGTGACAGCGAACCCCCCCTGCTTTTAGGTCCTGCCGGGCGTGTTTGACGTACAGAAGGGAAGGGCCTCCGCGAAGGAGGCCCTCTCGCATTGGGGCGACGGTTTCGTGCCCGGGTGCGTGTCTACAGGAACAGCTTGTAGGCAGGGTTGTCGGTTTCGTTCCAGTGCGGGTAGCCAAGTTCGGCGACGAACGTGCGGAATTGCTTCTTGTCCGCGGCCGGCACCTGGATGCCGATCAGGATGCGGCCGTAGTCGGCGCCCTGGTTGCGGTAGTGGAAGAGGCTGATGTTCCAGTCCGGATTCATGGCGTTCAGGAAGCGCATCAGTGCGCCCGGACGTTCCGGAAATTCAAAGCGGTACAGCAGTTCATCGCGCGCCAGCGCCGAACGCCCGCCCACCATGTGACGCAAGTGCGTCTTGGCCATTTCGTCGTGGGTCAGGTCCAGCGTGTCGAAGCCGTGGCGGCGGAAATTCGCGGCGATCTTGTCTGGCTCTGCCGCCGACGACACCTGGATGCCGACAAACACGTGGGCGCGATCCGAATCCGAGATGCGATAGTTGAACTCCGTGACGCTGCGTTCGCCCACCAATTGGCAGAAGCGGCGGAAGCTGCCGCGCTGCTCGGGCATGGTCACGGCAAAGACGGCCTCGCGCATCTCGCCCACTTCGGCGCGTTCGGCCACGAAGCGCAGACGGTCGAAGTTCATGTTCGCGCCGCAAGCGATGGCCACCAGCGTCTTGCCCTTCAGATGGTGTTCGGCTGCGTACTGCTTGGCGCCGGCAACCGCCATTGCTCCCGCCGGTTCCAAGACGCTGCGGGTGTCCTGGAAGACGTCCTTGATGGCGGCGCAGATCGAATCGGTGTCGACCACCACGAAGTCGTCGACGTACTTGCGGGTGAGCTTGAAGGTTTCGGCGCCCACCATCTTGACCGCGGTGCCGTCGGAAAACAGGCCCACGTCATTCAACTGCACGCGCCGGCCCGCGCGCACGCTGCGCAGCATGGCGTCGGAATCCTCGGTCTGCACGCCGATGATCTTGATCTCGGGCCGCAGCTGCTTGATATAGGTGGCCACGCCGGAAATCAGGCCGCCGCCGCCGATGGCGACGAAGATGGCGTCGATCGGACCCGGATGCTGGCGCAGGATCTCCATGCCCACCGTGCCTTGGCCAGCGATGACGTCGGGATCGTCGAAGGGATGCACGAACGTCAGCTTCTCTTTCTTTTCCAGGATCTGCGCGTGGGCGTAGGCGTCGGAGAAGCTTTCGCCTGCCAGCACGACTTCACCGCCCAGCCGGCGTACCGCATCGACCTTGACTTGCGGGCTGGTCGTGGGCATGACGATGACGGCGCGGCAACCCAGCCGGCTGGCGGCCAATGCCACGCCCTGGGCATGATTGCCGGCCGACGCCGCCAGAACGCCACGGTTGCGCACGGCAGGCGTCAGATTGGCCATCTTGTTGTAGGCCCCGCGCAGCTTGAAACTGAAAACGGCCTGGGTGTCTTCGCGTTTGAGCAGGACCGTGTTCGATATCCGCTGGGACAGCTGGGGCGCTATTTCCAGCGGCGATTCGACCGCGACGTCATAAACCTTGGAAGTCAGGATGCGTTTCAGATAGTCAGTGGACATGGACCGCGCGTAGGGGCAAGAGTGGGAAGATGGGGCAGATTATTGCAGGGAAACCCGCGTGGCCCGCAAGGTTTCTGATGGCAAGGATGTAGCGTGGACGGGCATCGCCACGATGAATCTTGGCAGGTATTGCCTGGCGCGCGGCTACACTCGCTCATCATGGAAGAAAGCCTCTTATCCGCTGTTCATTGGCTCCTGGGAGTGCTGGCGCTGCCCTCGGTGGGCTTGTCGGCTATTTTCACGGTGTCGCTCGTTTCGGCAACCTTGCTGCCGCTGGGCTCCGAGCCGGCGGTGTTCGGCTACATCAAACTGTCGCCCGATATGTTCTGGCCGGCCATCCTGGTGGCCACGGTGGGCAACACCATTGGCGGGGCGATCAGCTACGCGATGGGACTGGGCGCCGAACGCGCCGTGCAACGGTGGAAGGAAAAGCATCCCCACCCGCATCCCGACGCGACGGAGGGCGGGCGCATGCGCGGGCGTTGGAACGAGCGCGCCCACGACTGGCTGCATCGGATGGGGCCGCCGGCCCTGCTGCTGTCGTGGCTGCCCGCGGTGGGTGACCCGCTGTGCGCGGTGGCGGGATGGCTGCGGCTGTCTTTCTGGCCCTGCATGCTCTATATGGCCATTGGCAAATTCCTGCGCTATCTGGTGATGACCGCCAGCTTGCTGTGGTTCTTCCCCGGGCAGATCTAGCGCTGACATCAAGCTTAAAAGGGGACGGGTCGTTGCCGTCCACGACCACTTTTGGCCGGCTTCCTAGGGGTATTAGGGGTCAAGTCTCGCCAATGGCATAAAATAATTTTTTATGGGCCCCTCTTGCCGCCATGAACGCCCCACTCGCTAGCCACATCTTGAACGGGGCGATGCCGCCCGCAGCACCCGCGCGCTTGCGCGAAATTCCCTACAACTACACGTCTTTTTCCGACCGCGAGATTGTTGGCCGGTTGCTGGGCGATGACGCCTGGAGCCTGTTGAGCGATCTGCGCGGCGAACGCCGTACCGGCCGCTCCGCACGGATGCTGTACGAAGTGTTGGGCGACATCTGGGTGGTGCGCCGCAACCCGTACCTGCAAGACGACCTGCTGGACAACCCCAAGCGCCGCAAGCAGCTGATTGATGCCCTGCACCATCGCCTGGGCGAGATCGACCGCCGCCGTGAACCTGGCGTTGCCGCAGGCGAAGGCCATGACCCGCACCGCGATGAGAAGGTCGTCGGCCTGCTGGCGCGGGCCCGTTCCGCCATTGCCGCGTTTGAGGGCGAATTCGACCAGACCACCATGATGCGCAAGCAGGCGCAAAAGGTGCTGGGCCGCATCACGGCGCGCGACAACATCAAGTTCGACGGCCTGTCGCGCGTGTCCCACGTGACCGACGCGACCGACTGGCGCGTGGAGTACCCCTTCGTGGTGCTGACGCCGGATACCGAAGACGAGATCGCCGCGCTGGTCACCGCCTGTATTGAACTGGGCCTGACCATCGTCCCGCGCGGGGGCGGCACCGGCTATACCGGCGGCGCCATTCCGCTGACGTGGAAGTCGGCCGTCATCAATACCGAAAAATTCGACAAGCTGGGCAAGGTCGAGTCCTGTATCTTGCCCGGGCTGACCGAGCCCGTGGCCGTCATCCATGCCGGCGCCGGCGTGGTGACCAAGCGGGTGTCGGAAGCGGCCGAGGCCGCCGGCTTCGTGTTCGCCGTGGATCCGACGTCCGCCGAAGCCTCGTGCGTGGGTGGCAACATCGCCATGAACGCGGGCGGCAAGAAGGCCGTGCTGTGGGGCACCGCACTGGACAACCTGGCCTGGTGGCGCATGGTTGACCCGGACGGCAACTGGCTGGAAGTGACGCGCCTGGAACACAACATGGGCAAGATCCATGACGTGGAGATGGCGCGCTTCGAGCTCAAGTGGTTTGATGGCCGAGGCAAGCCGGGCGAACGCCTGCTCAAGACCGAGACCCTGGAAATCAAGGGCCGCGTGTTCCGCAAGGAAGGGCTGGGCAAGGACGTTACCGACAAGTTCCTGGCCGGTCTGCCCGGCATCCAGAAGGAAGGTTGCGACGGCCTGATCACGTCCGCGCGCTGGGTGCTGCACCGCATGCCGCGCCACACGCGCACTGTCTGCATGGAATTCTTCGGGCAGGCGCGCGACGCCATTCCGTCGATCGTCGAGGTCAAGGGCTACCTGGATGGCGAGGGCCGTGCCCGCGGCGCGATCCTGGCGGGCCTGGAACACCTGGATGAACGCTATCTGCGCGCGGTGGGTTACGCCACCAAGAGCAAGCGCGGCGTGCTGCCCAAGATGGTCCTGATCGGCGATATCGTCGGCGATGACGATGACGCCGTGGCCGCCGCCGCCAGCGAGGTCGTGCGCCTGGCCAATACGCGCCATGGCGAAGGATTTGTCGCCGTCAGCCCTGAGGCGCGCAAGAAATTCTGGCTGGACCGCTCGCGCACCGCCGCCATCGCGCGTCATACCAACGCCTTCAAGATCAATGAAGACGTGGTGATTCCGCTGCCCCGCATGGGTGAATACACGGATCACATCGAACGCATCAACATCGAACTGTCCACCCGCAACAAGCTCAAGCTATTGGGCGCGCTGGATGCTTATCTCTGTACGCCGCTGCCGGTGGGCAAGGCGGATGATGCGGACATCGAAAGCACCCGCGCCGAAGTCTTGGCCGACCGCACGCGCCAGGCCCTGGAGCTGCTGGGCGCCACGCGCCAGCGCTGGCAATGGCTGCTGGACAACCTGGATCTGCCGTTGGGGCAGGCCCTGCCGCAATTGCAGGGGCTGGGCCTGGGCGACGTGCAGGCGGCGCTGACCGAGCGCCTGGCCGCGCAACCGCAAGCCCTGGTGTTCGACGTGGTGCAAGACCGCACGATCCGCGTGTCCTGGAAGACCGAAGTGTTGGTCGGCCTGCAACGCACGTTCTCGGGCGCAGCCTACAAGAAGATCGTCGACGAACTGATCGCCATTCATGGCCGCGTGCTCAAGAGCCGTGTGTTCGTGGCACTGCACATGCACGCAGGCGACGGCAACGTGCACACCAACTTGCCGGTCAACTCCGACGATTACGAAATGCTGCGCGAGGCCCACCAGGCCGTCGAGCGCATCATGCAGATCGCCCGCGACCTGGACGGCGTGATTTCCGGCGAACACGGCATCGGCCTGACCAAGTATGAATTCCTGACGGAAGCCGAATTGGCGCCGTTCCAGGACTACAAGCGCCGCGTGGATCCCAACGGCCACTTCAACGCCGGCAAGCTGATGCCGGGCGCCGACCTGCGCCACGCCTGGACGCCCAGCTTCAACCTGATGGGCCACGAGTCGCTGATCATGCAGCAAAGCGACATCGGCGCCATCTCGGAATCCATCAAGGACTGTCTGCGTTGCGGCAAGTGCAAGCCCGTGTGCGCCACCCACGTGCCGCGCGCGAACCTGCTGTATTCGCCGCGCAACAAAATCCTGGCGACCTCGCTGCTGGTCGAAGCCTTTCTGTACGAAGAGCAAACCCGTCGTGGCGTCAGCCTGAAGCACTGGGAAGAATTTGAAGACGTGGCAGACCACTGCACCGTTTGCCACAAGTGCTACAACCCCTGTCCGGTGGACATCGATTTCGGCGACGTGTCGATGAACATGCGCGCCGTGTTGCGCCGCATGGGCCGCAAGTCGTTCAACCCGGGCACGGCCAGCGCCATGTTCTTCCTGAACGCCAAGGACCCGGCCACCATCAACGCCACGCGCAAAGCGATGGTGGGGGTGGGCTACAAGGTGCAGCGCGCCGCGCACGATCTGTTTTCGGGCCTGGTGAAAAAGCAGACGGCCAAGCCGCCGGCCACCGTCGGCAAGCCGCCGCTGCGCGAGCAGATCGTGCACTTCGTGAACAAGAAGATGCCGGGCGGGCTGCCCAAGCAGGCGGCGCGCAAGCTGCTGGACATCGAAGACGCGAACTATGTGCCGATCATCCGCGATCCCAAGGCCACCACGGCCGACACGGAAGCGGTGTTCTACTTCCCGGGCTGCGGGTCCGAGCGGCTGTTCTCGCAAGTGGGCCTGGCCACGCAAGCCATGCTGTGGCATGCGGGCGTGCAGACCGTGCTGCCGCCGGGCTACCTGTGCTGTGGCTACCCCCAGCGCGGCAACGGCATGACGGACAAGGCCGAACAGATCATCACCGACAACCGGGTGTTGTTCCATCGGGTCGCCAACACGCTGAACTACCTGGACATCAAGACGGTGGTGGTCAGCTGCGGTACCTGCTACGACCAGCTGTCGGGCTATGAGTTCGACAAGATCTTCCCCGGCTGCCGCCTGATCGACATCCACGAATACCTGCTCGAAAAGGGCATCAAACTGGAAGGCGCCAAGGGCGTGCGCTACATGTACCACGACCCCTGCCACACGCCGATGAAGCTGCAAGAACCGATGAAGACGGTACGCGCCCTGGTGGGCGATGACGCCATCAAGAGCGATCGTTGCTGCGGCGAATCCGGCACCTTGGCGGTCAGCCGGCCGGACATCTCCACGCAGGTGCGCTTCCGCAAGCAGGAAGAGTTGCAGAAGGGCGACGCCGCGCTGCGCAGTGATGGCTTCACGGGCGACGTGAAGGTGCTGACTTCCTGCCCGTCGTGCCTGCAAGGGCTGTCGCGCTATGAAGGCGACACGGGCATGGACGCGGATTACATCGTGGTCGAAATGGCTCGCCACATCCTGGGCGAAGGCTGGATGGAAGACTACGTGAAGCGCGCCAACGCCGGCGGCATCGAGCGCGTGCTGGTGTAATCGGCATAGGGCTTCCCGCGCCCTGTCCGGGCGCGGGGGCGCCTTCTTTCCCCATTTTTTCTCCATTTCGCCGACTCTTGAAGTCGGCGAAATTGCTCCCATCATTGGTCATGAAGCGATCAGGCCTGCGGTCGCGGTTGTGGCGATTGCGTTGTGTCTTGATCGGTCCCTTTTCACTCGGGAGACCAACATGAGCAACTTTCCATTCAGCGATAGCGGCTTTGCATCCGCCTTCGACACCATCCAGGAGCATATGGGCCGCGTTCTGCGTGGCGCCGGCCTGCCGGCCGCCTTGCGCGCCACGCCGCAGGCGTTGTTTCCGCCCGTCAACGTCGGTGTGTCCGGCGATTCGATTGAAGTGGTCGCGTTCGTGCCGGGCATGGAGCCCGATGGCTTGAACGTCACCCTCGAAAAGCGCGTACTGACCATCAGCGGCGAACGCAGCGCGCCGGAACTTCCGGAAAACGCGCGCTATTACGCCCGCGAACGTGCCCATGGCCGCTATGTGCGGGTCATTGAACTGCCTGCCGACGTGGACCCAGAGCAAGTCCAGGCGCGCTATGTCGACGGCTGCCTGGCCATTTCGATCAAACGCAAGGAATCGTCCAAGCCCCGCGTCGTGACCGTGCAGTGAGTCCCGCCGCCAACCGCTACAAGGAGCATCGATCATGAATGAACGCAAAGACCTGGCCGTGACCCCGGACGAGTCCGCTTCGCGCAAGCCCGAGGCCCGTGCCGTTACCGTGCCCGCCGTGGATATCTTTGAAGGCCCGGAAGGCATCACCCTGGCCGCCGACCTGCCCGGCGTCTCGAAAGAGCGGCTGCACATCAATGTGGAGTCGGACGTGCTGGTGATCGAGGGCGAGGCGTCCGTCGCCACGCCCGGCGATCTGCAACTGGTGCTGGGTGAACTGCGCGCACCGCTGTTCCGGCGCTCGTTCCGGCTGGGACAGGAATTCGATCGGGCGCAGATCAGCGCCAGCCTGAAGCAAGGCGTGCTGACGTTGCATATCCCGCGTATGCGGGAAGCCCAGCCGCGGCGCATTCCGGTCTTGGCGGGTTGACCTCCGCCTGCCGCGCGGCAGGCACGCCAAAGCGCAGTAAAAAAGCCGCGGCCAGTGATGGCCGCGGCTTTTCCTTACGTGCCGGGAAGCGCCGCTACGGCTATTCCAGCTTGATGTTCGCCTTCTTGATCACGTCCGCCCACGCACTGCGCTCTTGCTCGGCGTAGGCCTTGAAGTCCTGTGCCGACATCGGCATCGGGATCACGCCCATATCCAGCATCTTCTGCGAGACGGCAGGCGTCTTGAGCGTGGCGTCCAGATCGGCCGACAGCTTCTTGACCACCGCTTCCGGCACGCCGGCCGGGCCCACCAGGCCTTGCCAGGCGTAGGCCGTGAAGTTGGCCACGCCCTGTTCAGCCATCGTGGGCGTGTCGGGCAGCACCGACACGCGCTCAGGCGTGGCGGCGGCCAGGACGCGCAGCTTGCCAGCCTTGACGTTAGGCAGGCCCGAGGCCAGATCGATGAACATCACATCCACCTGTCCGCCCAGCAGATCCTGGATCGCCGGGGCGGCGCCCTTGTAGGGCACGTGCAGCAAGTTGGCGCCCGTGCGCTGCTTGAAGAGCTCCAACGCCAGGTGATGGGGCGAGCCCGCGCCGGCGGAGGCCGCCGTCAGCTTGCCGGGTTCCTTCTTGGCGGCGGCCAGCACGTCGTCCACCGTCTTGTAGGGCGAGTTGACGTTCACGGCCAGCAGCAGCGGGAACTTGGCGATGCCGCCGATATAGGTGAACTTGGCCGGGTCGTAGGACAGCTTGGCGTACAACGAAGAATTGAACGCCAGCGTGCCGGAGTCGGCCGTGCCGATCATGTAGCCGGTGGGGTCGGATTGCGCGATGGCGGTGGCGCCGATGATGGTGGCGGCGCCGGGGCGGTTTTCCACCACGATGGTCTGGCCCAGGGGTTTTTCCAGGCCGCTGGCGACCGTGCGGGCGACGACGTCGGTGCCGCCGCCGGCCGGGTAGGGCACGATCCAGCGGATCGGCTGCGTGGGCCAGGTTTGGGCGGACGCCGTGGCGGCGGCAAGCGACAGGGCGGCAAGCGCCAATAGGCGCCGTGCGGGGTTCTGCATGGGGTGTCTCCTCGTGCGGGGTCTGTATTGAGCGCGACGTCGGCTGCGTCTAGTGTTGCGCCGTCAGTCTGCGTCGCTATTTTTGCGACGCTATTATGCCTCGCGTTCCCATTGGAAAGGGGGGCTTGTGCCCCCCTGTTTTCCCGCACTGCACCACGCCGGGGGCTACTGCGGATCGGGGTAGGTGCGCGCGCCAAAGATGGCCGTGCCGATGCGCACTTCCGTCGATCCTTCCTCGATCGCCAGTTCAAAGTCGCCGCTCATGCCCATCGACAGCCGGTCCAGCGAGATCCCGGCAATGTCTTCGGCCCGCAAGCGGTCGCGGAGTTCGCGCAGCGCGCGAAAGCAGGCGCGCACGGCGTCGGGGTCGGGCGAATTGACGGCCAGGGTCATCAAGCCTTTCACCCGCAGCGTGGGGAATTCCGCGGCGATGCGGCGCAGGAAGGCGGACACGTCTTCGGGGGCCATGCCGAACTTGCTGGGTTCGGTAGAGGTTTTGACTTGCACCAGCACGTCCAGCGTCCGGCCCTCGTTTTGCAGGCGGCGGTGCAGGGCTTCGGCCAGATCGGCGCGGTCCAGCGACTGGACTTCCGTGGCGTCGCGGGCGGCGTCTTTCGACTTGTTGGTCTGTAGGTGCCCGATCAGCACCCATTGCAGGCCCTGGCCCGCCAGCGCGGCGGCCTTCTGGCGGATTTCCTGCGTCTTGTTTTCGCCAAACCGGGTCAGGCCCAGCGCCATGGCTTCGCGGATCGCGTCCACGTCGAAGGTTTTGCTGACGGGCAGCAGGACCACGCTGTCGGGGGCCCGGCCGGCGCGCACGCAGGCCGCCGCAATGCGTTGCTGAATCTGGGCAAGGCGCCCGGCCATGGTGTCTACGACGGTCATGCAGCTCTCTTGCAGGAACAGGATGTCCCATAGTGTAGGACTGTGCAGGATGGTTTCGCCACACTGGCCGTTTTCGCCGTTGACCCTGTGTAATCGCCAGGCTTAGAATTTGTAGAGATTTGTTTATATTTCAATGTTCTATGCCCGCCTGTGCCGCCTCTTGGGCGATACGGTTTCCCACTTCTCCAGTCCCCCCGCCATGTCCAGCGCTGCGCCAGAATACGCTTTTGCCACGCCTTTCCTGAATCCCCCCGCTTCTCCCATCCGATCGCTGATGCCCTACGCTCTGCGGCCGGGCACGATTTCGCTAGCGGGCGGCTATCCCGCGCAAGAACTCTTCGACGTGGATGGCCTGTCGATCGCATCGACGCAGGTCCTGGCCCGTTTGGGCGCTTGCCTGCAATATTCCAACATCGACGGCCAGGCCAGCCTGCGCCACGAATTGGCGCGCTTGTCCGCCGCGCGTGGCCTGAACTGCAACGCCGACACGGAATTGATGGTCACGGGCGGGTCCCAGCAAGCGCTGGCGCTGCTGACCCGCGTGATGCTGCAACCGGGCGATCACGCCATCATTGAATCGCCCGCCTTCCCGAACTCCGTGCAGGCGCTGCGCTACACCGGCGCCACGGTCCACACCGTGCCGTCGGGCCCGGACGGCATCGACGTGGATGCGCTGGACGAACTGGCCGCCCGCATCAAGCCCAAGATGGTCTGCGTGGTCGCGTCGTTCTCGAACCCCTGCGGCGCCACCCTCACGCGCCAACGCCGCTTGCGGCTGCTGGAGCTGGCGGTGAAGCACCGCTTCTTGATTGTCGAAGACGATCCCTACAGCGAACTGCGCTTCGCCGGCGAAGCGGTGCCGCCGATCGCGGCCCTGGCCGAAGGCGAAGCCCGTCATTGGGCCGTGTATCTGGCCAGCATGTCCAAGACCATGGCGCCCGCGTTGCGTATTGGCTGGTTGGTCGCGCCGGCCGAGATCCGCCGCCGTTGCGTGGGCGCCAAGGCGGCCGACGACATGGCCTCGTCCGCCTGGATCCAGGAAACGGTGGCGCAGTACCTGGCCAACGGCCGCTACGAAGAGCACGTGCCGCGCATCCGCGCCGCCTACGGTTTGCGCTGCGACGCGATGGCCGAGGCGTTGGCCCGTGAACTGAACGGCCGCATCAGCTTCAGCAAACCCGAAGGCGGCATGTTCTTCTGGGCCCGCCTGACGGGCGAGGTGGACGCCACGCGCTTGTTGCCCTATGCCATCGAGCACGAAGTGGTCTATGTGCCGGGCAAGGCCTTTTACGCCCAGGCCGAACAGGCAGACCTGTTTGCCATGCGCATGTCGTTCGCCACGATGAACGAAAGCCAGATCGCCCAGGGCATGGTCCGGCTGGGCCGCGCGCTGGAAGCCTGCGAAGCCAACGAACCCGTGTCGATCTCGCTGGCGGCTTGATCGCGGCCAAGGCCGGCTGTGCCGGCCTTGGTTATGCTTGGGCCCTGTCCGCCCGAGCCTGGGCGGACATACCTAAATAAGCGCTTGTTATTTGGCGCGGGCGCTTCATGTCTATAAGCTTCTTGCCTCGGCGCGTCCTCGCGCACGGCATAACAGGAATCCAGGTCATGAACATTGCAAAAGGGTTGGTGGGCGCGGCGCTCTTGATGGCGGCAGCGCAAGGCGCACAGGCGGCAACGCTGGATGTCGTGCGTCAGCGCGGCGCCGTGGCGTGCGGCACGACCACGGGCTTCGCGGGCTTTTCGGCGCCCGATGCGCAAGGCAAATGGCAGGGGCTGGACGTGGATCTATGCCGTGCGATCGCCGCGGCGGTCTTCGGGGACGCCAACAAGATCAAGGTGGTGCCGCTGAATTCGCAGCAGCGCTTTACCGCGCTGCAATCGGGCGAAGTGGACGTGCTGACGCGCAACACTACCGTGACGCAGCAGCGCGACACCGCGCTGGGCATCATCCACGCGGGCATCAATTTCTACGACGGCCAGGGTTTCCTGGTGCCGAAGTCGCTGGGCGTGAAGAGCGCCAAAGAGATCAACGGCGCCACCATCTGCCTGCAAACCGGCACGTCCAACGAGAACACGCTGGCCGACTGGGCGCGCGCCAATAACGTGACGTACAAGCCGGTGGTGATCGAGACCTTCAACGAAGTGGTCAACGCCTTCGCCGCTGGCCGTTGCGACGTCTTTTCCACGGACGCATCTGGCCTGGCCTCGATCCGCATCTCCAAAATGCAGAATCCCGACGATTATGTCGTGCTGCCGGAAATCATCTCCAAAGAGCCGTTGGGCCCCTTTGTGCGCCAAGGCGACGATGCGTGGCTGAACATCGTGCGCTGGTCGCTGTCGGCGATGATCGAGGCGGAAGAGTACGGCGTCACGTCCAAGAACGTGGATGAGCAAGCAAAGAGCGCCAACCCCAACATCAAGCGCATTCTGGGCGTCACGCCCGGCGGCGGCGCCAACCTGGGGCTGGACGAAAAGTGGGCCTACAACATCGTCAAGCAGGTGGGCAATTACGGCGAGAGCTTCGAGCGCAACGTGGGCGAAGGCAGCCCGCTGAAGATCAAGCGCGGCCTGAATGCGCAATGGACGCAGGGCGGCCTGATGTACGCATTGCCGATCCGCTGACACCGACCCGCTGACATCGATGCGCTGACGCCGATTCGATGACACCGATGCGCTGACACCGATGCGATGGGTTGCGCGCGCTGCATGGCAATGTTCTTGCCTTTAGCTTGCCGCGCTACACCCATCCTACGGCGACAAGCGGATTTCGTAGGATGGGTGTAGCGCGGCACTGCCTGCCATGAATGGGTTGGTGCGGATCGCGCGCAACCCATCACCCTGCCATGAACGGGTTGGCGCGGATCGCGCGCAACCCATCACCCCCGCCGATACACCTGCGCAATCTTCACGAAGGCGCCGCGCAATTCTCGCGTGCCTCCTTGCAGGATCACCGGCCGTCCCCGGTGGGTGAACACCACCAGCCGCTTTGAGAACAACATGGGCACGAAGCGGGCGTGGCGCACGTCTTCCCAGGCGACTTCGCGGCGCGTGAACCAGGTCTGGCGCAAGCCGCGTTCATCGATGGTGGTGATCGACGTCTGCATGTGCCAGGACACGAACAGCAGCCCCACGAAGCACAGCACCACCACGATCGCCAGCACGGTGTCGAAGGGTTGGGCCGGGGCCCGGATGGCGGTCGTCACCACCTGAACGCCCAGCACGGCCAGGATCACCCAGGCCAGGATACGCACCCAGTCGGGCCAGGCTTGGCCCGACAGAGGCAGTGGGCCGATCTCGCGCAGCAGCGCTGCGCGGTCTTCCGCGGTGGGAGCGGTGTCAGGCGTGGTCATGCGGCCCGTTTGGCGGCGATGGCGTTGCCGGCCCGGCTGGAACCCTTGCGGTTCAGGTGCGCCGACATCCATTGGCCAATATCGACCACGGCGTCAAAGTCCACGCCGGTATCGATGTCCAGGCCGCGCAGCATGTACAGCACGTCTTCGGTCGCGACGTTGCCGGTGGCGCCCTTGGCGTACGGGCAGCCACCCAGGCCGGCGACGGAAGTATGGAAAATGGAGATGCCGGTTTCCAGCGCGGCCAGGATGTTGGCCAGCGCCTGGCCGTAGGTGTCGTGGAAATGGCCGGACACATGGGCCGGATTGACCACCCGCGTAACTGCCGACATCACGTCGCGCACGCGCTGAGGCGTGCCGACGCCGATGGTGTCAGCCACGTCGATTTCGTCGACTTGCATCGCCAGGTAGCGCTGCGCCACGTCCACCACCGATTCCACGGGAACGTCGCCCTGATAAGGACAGCCCAGCGCGCAGCTGATGCTGCCGCGCACGCGGATGCCGGCTTCGCGCGCGGCTTGCACCACGGGCTCGAAGCGAGCGATGGATTCGGCGATGGAGCAGTTGATGTTCTTTTGCGAGAACGCTTCGCTGGCGGCGCCGAAGATCACGATCTCGTCCGCGCCGGCGGCCAGCGCGCCTTCAAAGCCCTTCATGTTCGGCGTCAGCACCGAATAGATCGTGCCCGGACGGCGTTCGATGCGCGCCATCACGTCGGCGCCATCGGCCATCTGCGGCACCCATTTGGGCGACACGAACGAGGCGGCTTCCACATTCGGGAAGCCAGCTGCGGCCAGGCGGTTGACCAGTTCCACCTTGACGTCGGTGGGCACGAATTCCTTTTCATTTTGCAGGCCGTCGCGAGGCGACACCTCGACGATCTTCACGCGGGAGGGCAAAGCCATGTCTCTTCCTGGTTCGGTATTGGATGACGCGGCGCGCAAGTCTGCGGCGCTAGCGCCAATATTAGCGCCATCGCGTGGCGTCCACCTTGCGCGAGGCGGTTTGGGGGACGGACCTACTTCAGGCGTTGGTAGCGGCCGTCGTCCAAGCGGGCGATGCGGCCTTGCAACTCCAGTTCGACCAGTTGCGCCTGCAAGTCGCCGATGCCCAGCGCCAAGCGCGCCTGGATGGCGTCCAGGTGTAGCGGGTCGAAGCCCAGCGCGTCCAGCACGGGGTGGTCGGGCAGCGGCGCCGTCGGCCGGGGCGCGTTGCGGGGCGTTGGCGTCGGACCTCCGCCGAGTTCGTCGGTGATATCCGCCGCCGTTTCCACCAGTTTGGCGCCTTGACGGATCAGGGCATGACAGCCACGCGACAACGGCGAATGGATGGAACCGGGGATGGCGAAAACCTCGCGCCCGCTTTCGCCTGCGAGCCGGGCCGTGATGAGCGATCCGCTTTGCTTGGCGGCTTCCACCACCAACACGCCACGCGACAGGCCAGCCACGATGCGGTTGCGTTTGGGAAAGTGCGCGGGCAGGGCACCCGTGCCCAGGGGAAATTCAGAGACCAGCGCGCCGTGCGCCGCGATGCGGTGCGCCAGGTCGCGGTGGCGGGCGGGGTAGATGCGGTCAATGCCGGTGCCCATGACGGCGACCGTGCCCGCGCCGTCGGGGCCGGCGTCCAGCGCGCCTTCGTGCGCAGCCGCGTCGATGCCCAGCGCCAATCCGCTGACAACACGCCAGCCGTGCGCGGCCAGATGGCGGGCGAATGCGCGGGCGTTTTCCTGGCCGCCCGGTGTGGCATTGCGTGCACCCACGACGGCAAGCGAGGGACCTTGCAGATATGCCGGATCGCCTGCGACATACAGCAGGATGGGCGGGTCAGCGATGGTCAGCAGACTTTGCGGATAGGTGGGGTCGGCCAGCGTCAGGATGTGGCGGCCGGGGGCGCTGACCCATTCCAAGGCGCTGTCCACCTGCGCCGCCATGTCGTCCGGCATGGGCGCGGCCAATTGGCGGGCCAACGCCTCGGGAACATGGCGGACCAGCGCCGTGGCGCGCTGGGCGTAGATTTGCTCGGGCATGCCCAGGGCGCCCAGCAATAGGCAGGCGGTGGCGGAACCGATGTCGGGTTCCAGAGACAGCCGCAGCCAGGCGGACAGTTCAGAGGAAGAATGCGTAAGCGGCATGGGGGAGGGCGCGTCGGGCGTCGAGTAGTGCGTGAGTGTCGCATGCGGGGCGGACGCACCTGCCGCGGCGGGACGGAATGGTCACGCAAGGCCGTCATGCCCTTCGCGGATAAACCGGGGACGCTGCAATGCCTGCAATCCTTGACTTAGCTGAAAACTATTAGAAATCAAGACTCTAATGAATTAAACTCTTAGGTAAGCATCAATCACTGGCGATACCCCTTCAATGGCTTTACTTCCTATCCTTCGCTACCCGGACCCGCGCTTGCACAAAAAGGCCAAGCCGGTAGCCGAGGTCGACGACCGCATCCGTCAACTGGTGCGCGACATGGCCGAGACCATGTATGACGCGCCGGGTGTCGGCTTGGCCGCGACCCAGGTCGACGTGCACGAGCGCGTGGTCGTGATCGACGTGTCCGAGGAAGGCAATCAACTGCTGACCTTGATCAATCCCGTGATCACCTGGCACAGCGACGACTACAAGATCTACGAAGAAGGCTGTCTGTCCGTGCCCGGCGTCTACGACGAGGTGGAACGCGCCTCACGTATCCGCTGCAAGGCGCTGGACATCGACGGCAAGCCGTTCGAGTTTGAAGCCGACGGTCTGCTGGCCGTCTGCGTGCAACACGAACTGGATCACCTGGAAGGCAAGGTCTTTGTTGAATACTTGTCCAACCTGAAGCAGAACCGTATCAAGACCAGGCTGAAGAAGGCCGAGCGCGAAGCGCTGCGCGACTGATTCCCGTTTTCCACTTTCTGGTCTTTCCCCATGCGCCTCGTTTTTGCCGGCACGCCGGAATTCGCCCGTATCGCTTTTGACGCCTTGCGGGCCGCAGGGCATGACATCGCCTTGGTCATGACGCAGCCCGACCGCCCCGCGGGCCGCGGACTCAAGCTGACGCCCAGCCCGGTCAAGCAGGCCGCACTGGACGCCGGCATTCCCGTCGCCCAGCCGCGCAGCCTGCGCCTGGATGGCCGCTACCCGGACGAAGCCGCCGAAGCCCGCGCGCTGTTGGAACAGATTGCGCCCGACGTCATGGTGGTGGCGGCCTACGGGCTGATCTTGCCGCAATGGGTGCTGGACTTGCCACGCCTGGGTTGCCTGAATATTCACGCCAGCCTGTTGCCACGCTGGCGTGGCGCGGCACCCATCCAACGCGCGATCGAGGCCGGCGATGCCCAGACGGGCGTGACGATCATGCAGATGGACGCGGGGTTGGACACGGGCGACATGCTGCTGGAGCGCGTGGTGCCGATCACGGGCGACACGAACGCGGCGCAATTGCACGACGCCCTGGCACTGGCCGGGGGCGAAGCCATTGTCGAAGCCTTGAACGGCCTGGCCCAAGGTGGCCTGACCCCGGCCAAGCAGCCGGAAGCGGGCGTGACCTACGCGGCCAAACTGGACAAGGCGGAAGCCGCGCTGGATTGCACGCAGCCGGCCGATCTGCTGGAGCGCCGCGTGCGCGCATTCAACCCGGTGCCTGGCGCCAGTATCCGCCTGCCGGGCTTGCCCGACCCGGTGAAGGTCTGGCGCGCGCAGGCGTTGGCGTCGCCCACGACCGCCGAGCCCGGCAGCGTGGTGCGCGCCGATGCGTCCGGCATCGATATCGCGACCGGTAGCGGCGTGCTGCGTTTGCTTGAGTTGCAGAAGGCGGGCGGCAAGCGCCAGCCGGTGGATGTCTTTGTACGAGGCTGGCAGCCGGCCTGATCCGTCAGCGCGGGCGGGCGGCCAGCAAATCCAGGTAGGCGCCCGACAGCAGTTGCGCGGGCGCCACGCCCAGCCCGGCCATCAAGGTCCGGGCTTCTTCCATGCCGGCTTCAGCGCTTTCGCCGTCGCGCAGCACCACTTCCAACTCCATGAATTCCCCTAGGCCCTCCACCCGGTCCAGGTGGATGCGAGTGCGTCCGGCCAGGTACACCCGGCGTTGCTTTTTCACGCGGCCGATCACGCCATAAGCCAACGCAAGCGCGTCACGCAAGGTGTCGGGCGAATCCGTCGGCGAGATCACGTAGAAGCTCTCTTTCGGTCCCGTGTCGTCGGCGCGGCGATAAAAGATCAATTCACCCGTGCCATCGGCGAACGCGCGCAGTTTCAGGCGGCCGTTGACGCAGGTGAAGAAGGTGTCGTCCTGGGCGATGAGGATGGGTTCCTGCCCGGACAGCGCGGCGGCCAGCGGTTCCAGGGCGTCCAGGCTGTCGACTTGCGCCTTGATTTCGACGTTGCGAGCCATGGGGGCGCGTCCTTGTGCGGTGTTCAGTACAACGTGCTGGCCACGCGGGCGGGCAGGTCGCGGTCGTAGGTTGCGCCGTCAAAGGTGCCGGCGGTCAGGTCGGACAGGATGCGGCCGGTACTGGGCAAGGCGCTGCGCGGCACTTGCGTCGCGGGGTCCCACAGGCGTGAGCGCAGCAGGGCGCGCGAACACTGGAAATACACGGTCTGCACGTCGATGATCAGCACGGAGCGCGGCAGCTTGCCGTCCATCTCGAAGCGCGCCAACAAGGCGGGTTCCACGCTGATGCGAGCCGTGCCGTTCACACGCAGGGTCTCGCCCACGCCCGGCACCAGGAACAGCAGCGCTACGCGGGGATCGGCCAGGATGTTCAGCAGACTGTCGATGCGGTTGTTGCCACGGCGATCGGGCATCAGCAGCGTCTTCTCGTCTTCGACCACGACGAAGCCCGCGGGATCTCCACGCGGTGATGCGTCCAGCCCATCCGGGCCCGAGGTGCCCAGCATCGCGAACGGCGCAGCTTCAATGAAGGCGCGATAGTGCGGATGCACGTGATCGACCTCCTTCTTCAGCGACGCTTCGCCGGGCGATCCATACAGCGCCTGCAAGGCGGCGGCGTCGGTGACCAGATGGGCGGGATCGGTGTGCATGGCGGGGTCCGGAGTCCGGGGTTAGGCCAGGATGGCGGGCAGATCAGAGACGGCCAGGAACACTTCGTCGGGGCCGCGTTCGCGCAGGGCGTCCACATGGTTATAACCCCAGGCGACGGAACCCACTTGCACGCCTGCTTTGCGGGCGGCGTCGACATCGCGCATTTCGTCCCCCACCAGCAGGAAGCGTTCGGGGTTGATCTCGTGCCGGCGCATCAGGCGGTCGATCTTGGCGGACTTGCCGAACAGGTCGGTGCCGCATTCGTAGTCGTCGAACAGCGCGGCGACATCCGGGCCCAGCACGCGCTGCACGTTTTCGATGGAGTTGGAACTGATCACCGCCATCCGCAATCCGCCAGCTTTCAGCCGCGCAAGCACGTCTGGGATGCCGTCGAACAGATGCACGCTGGGATCAATGTCCTGCATCAACGTGCGCACGTGAGTCATGATCGCCGGCAGCTTCCACAGCGGGATACCCAGGTACTTCAGGATCTCGGAAGCTTCGCGGTGGCGCAGTTGTTCGCGTTCCGACAGGTCGATTTTTCGGAAGCCGTATTTATCGGCCACCGTGTTCAGGATGGAATTGAACCAAGGCATGGTGTCCGCCAGGGTTCCGTCAAAGTCAAAAGCTGCGATGTCGTATTTCAAGTATGCGATCCGTTAGCCGGCTGTGGCGTGGCAACTAGCCGTTGGGGTGAAGCAGATAGTGGACAACCGGGGCCAGGGCCTCCAGCGGCGGTGCGCTGGCCACGACGCGCGCGGCGTTGGTCCACGGGTAATCAAGCGCCAGCAGCCAGCCGAACACGGCGGCCATGTCGCCCGGCGGGAGCGTCACCATGGTTTCGATGGTGATGGTCAGGTCCGTCGCGCGGTAAGGCTCGGCCTGGAATGTCCAATCGTACCGGCCGCAGCCCACGCGCACGTTGCCGCTGGCCTTTTCGGTCATGGCCACGATCCAGTCGCACTGGTAATCCGGCAGACAGGCGCCAGATTCGGGCCGCGACAGGTAGAACGTGTAGACGTTGTCGTAGGTCTGGCCGAACTTGCGCACCAGCGTGTCGGCGATGGCCGCCAAGCCGTGCGATTCGGGAGGAAAAGCGATGGCCTGCGTGCGCAGGGCCATTTTCAGCACGGCGTTGTCAGCGAAGGCGCGCGCCATGTAATGCGGGCGATTCTCGTCCTTGGCGTGAAAATAGTCGCGCAGTACGGACTCGGTGCTGGAAAGGGACGCTGAATCGGAGTTCATTGCGAAGGTTTCCGGTTGGGGGGTGACGGGGCGGCTTCAGGCTTTGATGGGATCGAACCACTTCGAGACGTTGGGTGCCTCGTAGATGGCGTAGCGGTCCAACATCACGGCGGGATCTTCTTCCACCACCAGCATGTCGCGGTGCTGGGGCCGGATGAACGCTTCGTCGACGGCATGGTCCACGAACTGCACCAGCGCATCGTAATACCCCGCGACGTTCAACAGGCCGCACGGCTTCTGGTGCATGTTCAATTGCGCCCAGGTCCAGACTTCAAAGAACTCCTCCAGCGTGCCCGCGCCGCCTGGCAGCGCGATGAAGCCGTCGGCCTTTTCGATCATCATGGCCTTGCGTTCGTGCATGTTCTGCACCAGGTGCAGTTCGGTCAGTCCGCGGTGGGCCTGTTCTTTTTTCAGCAGCAACTCGGGGATCACGCCGATCACGCGGCCGCCGCCGGCCAGCACTTCGTTGGCCACGACGCCCATGATGCCGACGACAGACCCGCCGTAGACCAACCCAAGGTCACGCTTGACCAGTTCGCGGGCCAGCACGCGGGCCTGCTCGATGTACTCCGGACGGGTGCCCGGATTCGAGCCGCAATACACGCAAATGTTCTTCAGAGTCATAAAAGGCTGGAGATTGCTTGTCCCGTTACTGATTGCGTCACGGGTATTTCAGGAAGCCGATAGTTTACGCAAGGTTTGCGCAGGCGTTTCCGTCACCCATGGCGGGGCCAATTTGGGGGCAGGAGCAATGTTTGGACACAGCATGATCCGCCACGCCCGGTAGACTGGGTTGTTCGGTACGACTGGAAATCCAGCGTCGTAGTGCTTTCACTAACCCGAGGAGCAACGATATGGAACACGCAACCCGATCCCCCCAAAAGGCAGACCGCCCTTTCAACATGGACGTGAAGGCCATCCGCGCCAAGGCTCGCCAGGACATTGAATCGGGCGCCGTCACGGACACCTACCGCGCCGACCGGCAGACGGTGCTGAAGTTGTTGAATGAAGCGCTGGCCACCGAAATCGTCTGTGTGCTGCGCTACAAGCGCCACTACTTCATGGCCCGCGGTCTGAACGCCGAACCGGTGGCGGCGGAATTCGCCGAACACGCCACGCAGGAACAGGACCACGCTGACCGCCTGGCCGAACGCATCGTCCAATTGGGCGGTGAGCCGAACCTGTCGCCCAAGGGGCTGCTGGATCGCAGCCATTCGGAATACGTCGAAGGCAGCACGCTGGAAGAAATGATCAAGGAAAACCTGATCGCCGAGCGCATCGCCATCGACAGCTACCGGCAGATGATCGACTACATCGGTGAACAGGATTCCACCACGCGCCGCATGCTGGAGGAGATCCTGGCGGTGGAAGAGGAACACGCCGACGACATGTCGGACTTCCTGGCGAAGTCCTGAGCGGCAGGGCCTGCCGTCGGCATCGCGGGGCGCGCAACCGCGCGCACCCCGTTTGCAGCGATCAGATCGCTTCGCCCCAAAGGTCGTATTCGTCCGACTCGGTGACGCGCACGCGCACCAGGTCGCCCGCCTTCAGGGGCTTGTCCGAACTGACGTAGACACAGCCGTCGATCTCGGGCGCATCGGCGCTGCTGCGGCCCACGGCGCCGTCTTCGTCCACTTCGTCGATCAGCACGTCGATCTCGCGGCCGACCTTGCGGGCCAGACGCGCGGTCGAGATCCCTTGCTGCAATTCCATGAAGCGTTCCCAGCGCTCTTGCTTGACGTCGTCAGGCACGGGATTGTCCAGCAGGTTCGCGGGTGCGCCTTCCACCGGCGAATACTGGAAACAGCCCACGCGGTCCAGCTGCGCTTCCTGCATCCAGTCCAGCAGGTACTGGAAGTCTTCCTCCGTTTCGCCGGGGAAGCCCACGATGAAGGTCGAGCGGATGGTCAGGTCGGGACAGATCTCGCGCCAGCGCTTGATGCGGGCCAGCGTTTTGTCCTCGAAGGCCGGGCGCTTCATGGCCTTCAGGATGCGCGGGCTGGCATGCTGGAACGGGATGTCCAGGTACGGCAGGATCTTGCCTTCCGCCATCAGCGGAATCACTTCGTCCACGTGCGGGTACGGGTACACATAGTGCAGGCGCGTCCAGATGCCCATTTCGGACAAGGCCAGACAGAGCTCGGTCATGCGGGTCTTGACCGGGCGGCCATTCCAGAAGCCGCTGCGGTACTTCACGTCCACGCCGTAGGCGCTGGTGTCTTGCGAGATCACCAGCATTTCCTTCACGCCGGCTTTGACCAGGCGTTCGGCTTCGCTCAGCACATCGCCCACCGGGCGGCTGACCAGGTCGCCGCGCATCGAGGGGATGATGCAGAAGCTGCACCGATGATTACAGCCTTCCGAGATCTTCAGGTAGGCGTAGTGGCGCGGCGTCAGCTTGATGCCTTGCGGCGGCACCAGATCCAGATAGGGATTGTGGTCCTTCTTGGGCGGCGCGGCGTCATGCACGGCGCGCACCACCTCTTCATATTGCTGGGGGCCTGTCACTGCCAGCACGCTGGGGTGCACTTTGCGAATGACCGATTCCTCGACGCCCATACAGCCCGTGACGATCACTTTGCCGTTTTCGGCCAGCGCTTCGCCGATGGCTTCCAGCGATTCCGCCTTGGCGCTATCGATGAATCCACAGGTGTTGACGACGACGACGTCCGCATCGTTGTATTCAGGCGTGACTTCGTACCCTTCGGTGCGCAGTTGGGTCAAGATGCGTTCGGAGTCGACCAGGGCTTTAGGACAGCCCAGGCTGACGAAGCCGACTTTGGGGGAAGACATGGAATACCTCGGTGGGCGCGAGCCGGCGCCAGTGATCAAAATCTGCGCAATTTTAGCGCGGCAGAGCGGGGGGCCGTTATTTTACCGGTAAGGAAGGGAAACGCTCTTCCTTGGATGCGTCCCTGAATAATTTCCGAATCGGGCAGGCGATTTATGGCGCCCCGCGCCGGTACAGCGCCAACGTGCCCGCCAAGCCGATCATCAGACTGCCGCAGACGCGGTTCAGCCAGCGCAGGCCGGAACCCTGGAAGGCACGCACCAACTGCGCGCCCAGCGTGGCATAGACCAGCATGGTCAGGGTATTGATCGTGGCCAGCACACAGGCCACGATGGCGTATTGCGTCAGCAGGGGCGCTTGTGGATCAATGAATTGGGGCAGGAAGGCCGACATGAACAACAGCGCCTTGGGGTTGGTCAGCGCCACCATGAAGCTGCGCATTCCCAGCGCCAAGCCGGCGGGCCGATCCGCGGCGGTCGTGCCTGAAGGCAGGATCAGCGCTGCGTCCGAGCGCAGCATCTTCCAGCCCAGATAGGCCAGATAGGCCGCGCCCACCCATTTGATGAGCTGGAAGGCGATTTCGGACGCCGCCAGCACAACGCCCAGGCCCGAGGCGACCGAGCCGACGAGAATCATGTCCGCCAAGACCGCGCCGGCCATCCCCCAGCCGGCGGCGCGCACGCCGTGGCGCGAGCCGTTGCTCATGGCCAGCAGGGTGGTGGGGCCCGGCGTCACGATGGCGACGGCCGAAGCCAGGATGAACAGCAGCAGCGTGGCGGTGGTCATGAAGAAAGCGCTCCCGGGGAGGGACAAGTTTGACGCGGCCAGGGCCATTCGTCCAGGTCCGGCTACCATATCGGTCTTATCCCTAGAATTCCCGCCATGTCCACGCGCTCTGACTCCCCCAATCTAGCCCCCCCGCTTTCCTCCGTTCTTCTTTCCAGCGCGGGGGTGGTCGAGGGCGTGCTGGACGGCCGTTCCCTGACGGACGCGCTGACCGACGTCAGCGCCGCCTTGCGTCCGGCCACCCAGGCCGTGTCGTTTCACGCGATGCGCTACCTGGGCTGGGCCGATGCCGTGGGCCGCGAGCTGGTTCAACGCTATCCCAGCGTGTTGTTTGAATCGCTGCTGCTGGTGTCGCTGACGTTGCTGAAAGAAGAAGGCGAGGCCGCCTCGGCCTTGCCGGGCATGCCGGTCTACGCGCCGCATACGGTGGTGGATCAGGCGGTGACGGCGGCCTCCAATACTCGCAGCCTGGCGTCTTTCAAGGGCATGCTCAACGCCTGCCTGCGCCGTTTCCTGCGCGAACGCGCGACGCTGGAAGCCGCGGTGGCCGACAGCCCCGAGGCGCAATGGAACCATCCTGGCTGGTGGGTCAAGCAACTGGGCCTGGCCTACCCGAAGCAATGGCGCGAGATCCTGGCCTCGGCCAACGTGCCGGCGCCGCTGACCCTGCGCGTCAACCGCCGTCGCGCCAGCCGCGAGCAGGTGCTGGCGGCTTTCCAGGATGCGGGCCTGTCGGCGGAACCCGTGGGGCAGGCCGGTCTGGTGCTGGGCAGCCCCAAGCCCGTGACCCAATTGCCCGGTTTCGCCGAAGGCTGGTGGTCGGTGCAGGATGCCGGCGCGCAACTGGCGGCTGAACTGCTGGCACCCGCCGACGGCATGCGCGTGCTGGATGCCTGCTCGGCGCCCGGCGGCAAGACGGCCCACCTGCTGGAACTGGCCGATATCGATCTGGTGGCATTGGACGCCGATGGCGAGCGCCTGGAACGGGTGGAGCAGAACCTGGACCGCCTGGGGCTGGCAAGCAGCCGTGTTCAGCTGCAAGCGGCCGACGCCTCCGATCTGGACGCCTGGTGGGACGGCAAGCCTTTTGACGCGGTGCTGGCGGACGTGCCCTGCACGGCCTCGGGCATCGTGCGCCGCCACCCTGACATCCGCTGGTTGCGCCGTGAAAACGATGTGCGCCGCACCGCTACGTTGCAGGCCAAGATCCTGGATTCTCTGTGGCAGACCGTGGCGCCGGGCGGCCGCCTGCTCTATGTGACCTGCTCGGTGTTCCCGATCGAAGGCGCGCGCCAGGCCCTGGAGTTCTTGCAACGTCACCCCGAGGCCCAGCGCCTGGACGCCCCGGGCCAGTTGTTGCCAGTTGCGGTCGATGCAACACCCGCGGCACAACATGACGGATTTTTCTACGCCTTGTTTGCCAAGCAGTCCTGAATCACCAAGAATAGGGGCATGACGGTGTTTCGGTGTCGTATGTCCATTATTTCGCGTTTATTTCTTGGGTTGTTGCTGGTATCTGCCTTGCTTTCATTGGTGCCGGGCGGCGACGTATATGGCGCCGAGCCGAAGGTCGTGCGGGTTGAACCCGTGGTGCGAGACGGCCGTCTGGAGATCGACGCGGACATCGAATTCGAGCTGAACCAGCAGTTGAGGGACGCCGCCCAGCGTGGTGTCCCGCTCTATTTCACCGCCGATCTCACCATGACACGCGAACGCTGGTGGTGGTTCGACAAGTCCCTGGTGGACACGTCGCGCACCTGGCGGGTCGTCTATAACGCTTTGACCCGCCAATGGCGCGCGGGGGTAGGCGAACTCTCCTTCCCGGTGGCGTCGTTGGACGACGCCATGAGCGTCATCCGTCATGTCCGCAATTGGCCGGTGGCCGACGCCGGGGATTTCGATGAAGGCGTGCTGTACGGCGGCCAGCTCCGGCTGCGCCTGGACACCTCGCTCTTGCCCCGGCCGTTCCAGGTGAACGCCTTGAATAGCAGCTCGTGGGCGCAGGGGACTCCCTGGACGGACTTCTCCTTCACGCTGAGCAGCAAGGAGAAAGATCCCTCATGAGGCTGTTGCTCCGGCTGGCCCTGATGGTGGGTGCCGTAAGCGGCCTGGCTTTGCTGGGTTTGCTGGCATGGTCCACGGGCAATGCCTCGCGTTTTGCACGCTACTACGACACCCTGCTGGTGCTGAACGGCATTTTCGCCCTGGCGCTGTTCATCTGGGTGGTGGCGCTGACGGTGCGCCTGGCCCGCCAGATCCGGCGCCGGCAGTTCGGTGCGCGCCTGACCGCCCGTTTTTCATTGGCTTTCGCCTTGATCGGTGTGGTGCCCGGGGCCCTGATCTACACCGTGTCGGTGCAGTTCATGTCGCGTTCCATCGAATCCTGGTTCAACGTGCGGGTGGACACGGCGCTGGAGGCGGGGCTGAACCTGGGCCGCGCCGCGCTGGATTCCCTGCTGGCCGACCTGGACGCGCGCGCGCGCTCCATGGCGATGGAACTGAACCGCAGCACCGACAGCGGCGTGATGCTTGCCCTGACCCGCCTGCGCGAGACCAACGGCGTGCAAGAGGCCATGGTGTTCACGGGCAGCGGGCGCATGGTGGCGTTTTCCACCAGCCAGTACGGGCAATTGCTGCCGGCGATGCCGCCGTCAACCGTCATGAACCAGCTGCGCCTGGCGCGCGGCTATTCGGCGGCCGAAGCGGATGACCCCGTCACGGCGGGCGCCGAAGGCGGGCTGCATCTGCGGGTGGTGATCCCGCTGACCGGCCCGGATCGCTACGACAACCTGCTGGGCGCGGCGTCCGAACCCCGCTGGCTGCAATTGCTGCAACCGGTGCCCGAACAGATCGCGCATAACGCCAATCTGGTGCAGCAGGGGTTCCGCGACTATCAAGAATTGGCGCTGTCCCGGCTGGGGCTGCGCAAGCTGTACGGCATCACATTGACGCTGGCGCTGCTGCTGGCCGCGTTCGGCGCGATCGCGGTGGCGCTGTCCTTGTCCAAGCGGCTGGTGCGTCCGCTCCTGAGTCTGGCCGGCGGCACGCAGGCCGTGGGCGTGGGCGACTACCGGCCCTTGCCCGAGCCCCCTGAGCGCGACGAAGTCGGTCAATTGACGCGCTCGTTCAACGCCATGACGCGACAGCTGGACGAAGCCCGGCGCATGGTCGAAAGCAATCGCCAGCAGTTGGAACGGTCCAACGTCTATCTGGAAAGCGTGCTCTCCAACCTGTCCTCCGGGGTGCTGGTGTTTGACGAGTCGTTCCGTGTCACGACGGTCAACCAGGGCGCGCAGACCATTCTGGGCGCGGATCTGCGCTCGGTGATCGGCCGGCCGCTGGAAACCGTGGACGGCATGCTGGAATTCGCCAACATCGTCCGCCAGGCCTTTTCCACCCACGCCGCCGTCGGGTCGGAACGCCAGCACTGGCAGCAGCAGTTCGAGATCAGCCCGGCGCAGGGCGACGCGCCCGCCCCGCCGCAGCCGCTGACCCTGTTGGCCCGCGGCACCCATCTGCGCGTGGACGGGCGGGGCAACGGCTACCTGGTGGTGTTTGATGACATCACCGAAGTGATTTCGGCCAACCGAACCGTGGCCTGGGGCGAAGTGGCCCGCCGGCTGGCGCACGAGATCAAGAACCCGCTGACCCCGATCCAGTTGTCGGCCGAGCGCCTGGCCATGAAGCTGGAAGGCAAGTTGCAGCCCGCCGAGGCGCAGATCGTCGAGCGTTCCACCAACACCATCGTCAATCAGGTGGCGTCGCTCAAGCAGATGGTGGACGACTTCCGCGAATACGCCCGCACGCCGCCGGCCGTCATGCAGCGCATCGACTTCAATGCGCTGGTGGCCGATGTGCTGTCCTTGTACGGCTGGGAGCCCGAGGGTGGCTCGTCCCGTCTGGCCGGCAAGGCTCTGAATCTGGACGTGAGCCTGGGGGCGGATTTGCCGGCGATCGAGGGCGACCCGACCCAATTGCGCCAAGTGATCCACAACCTGATGTCCAACGCCCGCGACGCGATCGCCGAGCTGGGCGGCGAGGGTCGGGTCAGTGTGACGACCCAGCTGATGCGTAGCGAACAGCCCGACAGGGCGGACCAGCAAGCATTGAGATTTACCGTTGCCGACACCGGGCCGGGTTTCCCGCCGCAGGTGATGCAGCGCGCGTTCGAGCCCTACGTAACCACCAAGTCCCACGGGACTGGGTTAGGATTGGCAATCGTACGCAAGATTGTGGAAGAGCACGGCGGACGGATCGACCTTGCCAACCGCAAGGAAGGAGGCGCGCGGATTTCCATCTTGTTGACCCGGTTGGCTCCCGGGGCAGATACTATGGACGCGACCGCGCAAGAAAAGGATAATGCGGCTACGCAATAGGTGGATGCTTTATGGCCAGAATTCTGGTGGTTGACGACGAAGTCGGTATACGCGAGCTTTTGTCGGAGATCCTTTACGACGAAGGACACACGGTCGAATTGGCCGAAAACGCGGCGCAAGCGCGCGCCGCACGCCTTCGCATGCGTCCTGATCTGGTGTTGCTGGACATTTGGATGCCCGACACCGATGGCGTGAGTTTGCTGAAGGAGTGGGGCTCGCAAGGCCTGCTCGACATGCCTGTGATCATGATGAGCGGCCACGCCACCATCGATACGGCGGTCGAGGCCACGCGCATAGGCGCCATGGATTTCCTGGAAAAACCCATCACGTTGCAACGTCTGCTGAAGACGGTGGCAGCGGGATTGGCGCGCGGGCGTGCCCCGCATCCGGCGCCGACCGCCGCGCATCCGGCGGCCTCCAGCGCCGCCGTGGCGCTGGAAGACGAGCTGGATCCTCCGGTCCTGACGGTGACGCCAGCCAACGAAGTGCCGGTCACGTCCAACGGCCAGCTGGGCAGCATTTCGCTCGACCAGCCGCTGCGCGAGGCCCGCGACGAATTCGAGCGCATCTATTTTGAATACCACCTGGTCCGCGAGAGCCACAGCATGACGCGCGTGTCCGAACGCACCGGGTTGGAACGCACCCACCTTTACCGCAAGCTCAAGCAATTGGGCATCGAATCGGCGCGCAAGCGCAGCACATGAAGATCCTGATCATGGGCGCTGGTCGCGTAGGCACCAGCGTGGCCGAAAACCTGGTGTCCGAAGAAAACGACATCACCGTGGTGGACTCCGATCCCACGCAGCTGCGGTACTTGCAAGAACACTTTGACCTGCGCGTCGTCCATGGAGACGGCTCGCAGGTATCGGTGCTGGAAGCCGCCGGCGCCGCCGACACCGACCTGTTCATCGCCTGTGCGGCGTCCGACACCGCCAATATGGTCGCGTGCAAGATCGCCCGCCAACTGTTCAACATCCCCCGGCGCATCGCCCGCATCCGCTCTGCCGAGTTTCCGGAACATCCGGAACTGATGAGCGAGGAAGGCTTCTGCATTGATGCGCTGATCAGCCCGGAACGTAGCGTCACCACCTATTTGCACAGCCTGATCGAGTTTCCAGAGGCCTTGCAGGTCGTGGAATTCGCCGAAGGACGTGTCTGTGTCGTGACCGTGCGGGTTGGGCATGGCAGCCCGATGGCGCATTCGTCCGTCGACAAGCTGCGCGATGTCTGGCCGGACGTGAAGGCGCGGGTGATCGACGTGCTGCGTGGCGGCCGCCCGTTGCGAGCCGGCAGTGGCACCGTCATCGCCCCGGGCGATGAGGTCGTGCTGGTGGTGGATTCGCGTGACGCGCGCCGTGCCGTGCGCCAGTTGCGCGATGCCGAACGCACCGTGCGCCGCGTGATGATCGCGGGCGGCGGCAACATCGGCCTGCGCCTGGCACGCCAGCTGGCCGAAGAAAAATACAGCGTTCGCATCATCGAACGTGACCTCAAGCGCTGCGAATACCTGGCGACGCAATTGCCCGACAGCGTGCTGGTCCTGCACGGCAGCGGCACGGACGAAGCCTTGCTGGAACGCGAGAACATTGAAGACATGGATACGTGGCTGGCGCTGACCAGCGACGACGAAGACAACATCATGTCCTCACTGCTGGCCAAGCGCCTGGGCGCCCGCAAGGTGATCGCGCTGATCAATCGCCAGGCTTATGGCGAATTGATGCAAGGCAGCCATATCGATATCGCCGTGTCGCCGTCACAGGCGACGATGAGCGAGCTGCTGCGCCACGTGCGTCGTGGCGATGTGGCCGCCGTGCACCGCCTGCGCCAGGGCGTGGCCGAGGCGCTGGAAGCCATCGCCCACGGTGACCGCTCAACCTCCAAGGTGGTGGGCCGGCCGGTGGGGCAGATCAGCTTGCCCAAGGGAGCCAGCATCGGCGCGCTGGTCCGGGGCGACGAAATCATCCTGCCGGACGCCGATACCGTGATTGAAACGGACGACCACGTCATTGTCTTCGTGCCCTCGCGCCGGCAAATGCCGCGCGTGGAAAAGCTGTTCCAAGTCTCGGCGTCATTCTTCTGATGCGCACCTTCCCCATGTCCCGCCGCGGGCCTCGCGCCGCCGGATAGGCTCCCATGAAGCGCGTTCTGGGCACTCTCTATATCCTGGGTCTGACCATGGTGATGTTCGCCCTCACCATGCTGATCCCATTGATCGTCGCTTATGTGGGCGGCGATGCGGCGCGTGGCGCCTTCCTGCACGGATTCCTGATTTCCGTGGGGATCGGGGGCGGGTTGGCGGCCCTGACCCGGCGCAGCCGTTGCGAATTGCGTGCGCGGGACGGCTTCGTACTGGTGTCGGCGGTGTGGGCGGGCCTGCCGCTGCTGGCATCCATTCCGCTGCTGATCTATTTCCATCGGGCGGGGCTGCCGCTGTCATTCACCAGCGCCTACTTTGAAGCCATGTCCGGCCTGACGACCACCGGCGCCACGGTGCTGACCAACCTGGACGCGCTGCCCGCGTCGATCAACCTGTGGCGCGCGACGCTGGTCTGGATTGGCGGCATGGGCATCCTGGTGCTGGCCGTGGCGATCTTGCCCCTGCTGGGGGTCGGCGGCCATCAGGTGGTGCGGGCCGAAACGCCGGGCCCCATGAAGGACGAACGCCTGACGCCGCGCATCGCCAGTACGGCCAAGGCCCTGTACGCGGTGTATTTCGTGTTTTCGATCCTGTGCTTCCTGGCCTACCGCGCGGTTGGGCTGTCCTGGTTTGAGGCCTGGTGCCACATGGCCACCACCATGGGGCTGGGCGGATTTTCGACCTGGGACGACGGTTTCGCCCACTTCGACTCGGTGGCCGTGGAAATGGTGGCGATGGTGTTCATGCTGATCGCCGGCATCAACTTCGCCACCCATTTCAACGCTTTCCGCCAGCGCAGCGCGCGCGCCTACTGGCGTTGCCCGGAAGCCGTGCCCTACCTGGTCATCGTGCTGGGGGTGGGACTGGTCATTTCCGTCTTCCTGTACGTGAAGGGCGTCTATGGTTCTCCGCTGGACGCGCTGCGCTATGGCATGTTCAACACCATTTCCATGGCCACCACCACGGGGTACGCCAATACCGACTTCGCGCAATGGCCCCTGTTTGCGCCGCTGACCATGCTGCTGCTGTCGGGCTTTGCCACGTCGGCGGGATCAACCGGGGGCGGGATCAAGATGATCCGGGCGATCCTGCTGGTCAAGCAGGCCCGCAATGAACTGGTGACGATGCTGCACCCCCACGCGGTCAGCCCCGTGCGGATCAACGGCCGGGCGGTGGAAGGCCGGACCATGTCGTCGGTGCTGGCGTTCATGCTGTTCTACGGGCTTTCCATCGCGGTGTTCACCAGCTTGTTGCTGCTGTCCGGGCTGGACCCGATCACGGCCTTCTCGGCCATTTTCGCCAGCATCAACAACACCGGGCCGGGTCTGGGCCCGGTCGGCCCCATGGGCAATTTCGCGGTGCTGTCCGATTTCCAGATCTGGGTGTGCACCTTCGCGATGCTGATCGGCCGACTGGAGCTGTTGACCGTCCTGGTGCTGTTCACGCCCATTTTCTGGCGCAAATAAGGGCCACCGGGCCCTTATATTCATAAGGGATAACCCTATAAAGGGTTATCCCGCCTCATCTCGAAAGCCGCATTCCGACTGCCATTCCGGCCGCCATGGGCCGCTAGGCCGCGCCATTTCTACGTTGTAAGCGCTTGCTCACTTTTCTTCAGAGGGCAAAACCGAATGCTTCGCGATGTTGCACATAAATGTCACGATTTTCAATCGTTTTGCCACAAACCTGCGGCTATCATGCGTTCACAAGCCGCCGTCTAGTGCCCCCCGGGAAGTTGCCGGGCTTCAAGGTCGAACGGCGCGTCCCCTCATCAAACATTCAAAGGAGTCCGAGATGGAACAGATCCCGTTCATTTCGTCGGCCCCCAACACCCTGGGCATCGAACTCGAGCTGCAACTGATCGACCCCCGTAGTTTTGATCTGACCGCAGCCTCTGACGAGCTGCTGGCCCAAATGGCCAACCATCCCATTGCCGACCGCGTTAAACCGGAAATCACGCGGTCAATGATCGAACTGAATTCCTCGGTGCACGAGCACCCCATGGGCCTGCTGGCCGAAATGCGCGAGATGCGCGATGCCTTGGTCGAAGCGGCCGATGCGGTCGGCGTGTCGGTCGCGGGCGGCGGCGCCCATCCCTTCATGCGCTGGCAGGAGCGCTCCATCTCGGATACCCCGCGCTTCCAATATCTGGCCGAAATGTACGGTTACCTGGCGCGTCAATTCACGGTGTTCGGCCAGCACATCCATTTGGGCGTGAAAAGTGGTGACGACTCTATCAAACTGTTGCGTCGCCTGTCGCCGTACGTCCCGCACTTCATCGCGCTGTCAGCCTCGTCTCCATATTGCGAGGGCGTGGATACCCTGTTCTCGTGCTCGCGCTTGAACGCGGTGAATAGCTTCCCGCTGGCGGGTCACATGCCGCCCGACGTCAAGGACTGGTATCAGTTCGAGGCCCATCTGTCCCAACTGCGCGCATTCGGCCTGGCCGAGAGCATCAAGGATCTGTACTGGGATATCCGCCCGAAGCCGGAGTTCGGCACGGTGGAAATCCGTGTCTGCGATACGCCGTTGACGGTCGAGCGCGCTTGCCAGATTGCGGCCTTCGCGCAGGCGCTGGCCGTCTTGCTGATGCGCGAGGACGAACCCAGCGACAGTGCTTGGCTGTCCTATCGCAGCAATCACTTCCAGGCTTGCCGCTTTGGGCTGCAAGGCAGTTACGTGACGCCGGACGGCCAGCGCGTGCGCCTGATGGATCATCTGCGGGCGTTGTTCCAGCGGTTGATGCCGGTGGCGGAAGAGCTGGGCACGGGCGACATGATCGCTGCCTTGCGCGACGAGGCCATGCGCAGCGGCAACGATGCACGCTGGCTGCGCAGCCAGTTCCATCGCCTGCGCGATCTGCCGCTGGTGGTGGACGCCATGACGCACGCCTGGCGCGGCGAGGCGGCTGAGGCTGCCCCGGCTGAGCCCACGGCGGTGCTGCGACGGCGCATTCGCGCCAATTCAGAGCCCATGCAGCCCTTGTCGGCATCGGAGCCAGGGGTCAGCGTGCCCCTGCCGGAGCGCCTGCACTGACCGGCCCGGCGGCGAGCCCCTGGTTCAGGGGTTCCCGCGGTGCCGGCCACCGATCGCGCTAACGGACAACCGGGTCTCGCCGGCCACCGTGCGGTGCGCGGCGGAGCGCCAGGCGTGACCGTAAGCCACTTCGATACTCAGAGCGATCAGGCCATCGGGCCGGCGCTGCGCTTCCAGCGCGGCGCACAGGCGGTCGCGCCAGTCGCGGCCGACCAAGCCGCCCCGGCGGCCCTCAGCGGGGTTGCCGCCCAGGGCACGCACGTCTTCCAGCAGTTTTTCGGGGCTGCGGTAGGTCAAGGTCAGGAGTTCCTGATCCATGACGGGGTCGGCAAAGCCGTTTTCCACCAGCAGATCGCCAAAGTCATGCATGTCCACGAAGGATGGCGTGGCGGTGCGCAGGCCAGCGTCGGTCAGGGCCTGGCGCAACTCGCGCAAGGTGGCCGGCCCCAGACAGGAGAACATCGCCAGTCCGCCCACCTTCAGGATGCGCCGCCATTCGGCCAGCACGGCATGCGGGGCGCGGTGCCAGTGCATGGCCAGGTTGGACCACACCAGTTCCAGTGATTCAGGGGGCAGGCCGGTATCCGCCAGGTCGGCGTTGACGAAGGCTGGCGCGGCCGGACCACGGCGGGCCAGCTTGCCAATCCAGGCGCCCAGGCCGGCCGGGGCATGACGCTTCCTGGCCCGTTCCAACAGCGGCTCGCAGTTGTCCAGGCCCGTATAGCCGGCGTCCGGATAGCGCTCGCGCAGCAGCGGCAGGTTGTCGCCCGCGCCGCAGCCCGCGTCCAGCATCGCCTGCGGCTGCACGCGGATGTACTGCAAGCGGCCAAGCATGCGGCGGGCCACTTCGCCATAGAGGAACTGCGCGTCGGACAAGTCGCCACGGCGGGCGAACTGCCGGGGCACGTCGGCGCTGACGAGGGGAAGGGAGGGGAGCGGTGCGGATTCTGGCAGGGACATTTCGGTCACGCCCGCGTCTTCGCAGCGGGGCGGAACATGATTTCATTAGGGATGGCATCCATTATTGCGCATCCCGGCCATCGGGCCCGATTGTCCCTACGGGGCATGGGGCGGCGGCTGTGGTCCCGGATTGGCGGCGATTGTCCTTTGTGCGGCGCCCGGGTGGCGGGCGCGCGGCTATGTGACGGCTGTACAGCCGACATTGTGGCCCCGCCATCGGGTGGACGGCCCCGTTGCCCCCGTTGCGCGCTGCGGCTGCCCGCCACGGCCTCGCATTGCGTCGCCTGCCTGCGCGGGCCCAGGGCTTACATACGCACCATCGCCGCCTTTGACTATGCGCCTCCCGCCGATGCCCTGATCCAGCTGCTCAAGACCCGGCTGCGCCTGAGCATGGCGCCGGTGCTGGCCCGCCTGCTGGCCGCCGCGATCCGGAGGGATGGTGGGTTAACCGATGGGGTCATGCTGGTGCCGGTACCCGCCAGCCGCGCGTCGCTGCGTCAGCGCGGCATGAATCCGGCGGGTGAAATCGCCCGCAGCCTGGCGGCCGAGCTGGCGTTGCCGCTGGTCCGCAACGCATTGCGGCGACGCCGCGAAACGCCCCGGCAGACGTCGCTGAGCCGTCGCGCCCGCCAACAAGGCGCGGCCGGCCTGTTTGAAGGTTTGTCCGCCGTGCGCGGACGCCATGTGGCGGTGGTGGACGACGTCATGACCACGGGCAGCACCGTCCAGGCGGCCGCCGAAGCCTTGCTGGCGGCAGGCGCGTCCAGCGTGACCGTGCTGGTCGTGGCGCGCACGCCGTGAGGGGCAAGGTCCTTGCCGGCACGCCAGCAGGGCACACGACGCGGACGCCAGCAGGGCACACGACGTGCAGGCCAGCAGGGCACGCGACGTGCAGGCCAGCAGGGCACACGACGCGCGGGCCAGCAGGGCACACGACGCGCAGGCCAGCAGGGCACGCGACGTGCAGGCCAGCAGGGCACGCGACGTGCAGGTCAGCAGGGCACGCGACGCGCGGGCCAGCGCACCGCCGCGACAAATCGGCGACAATTCCCTTTGTGCGGCCAATCTGGCGCCGCAAGCCGTTTTGGTTCCTTATCCGTCATGTTCCACGTCATCCTCGTCTGCCCCGAGATTCCTCCCAATACGGGCAACGCCATCCGGCTTTGCGCCAATACCGGCGCCCAATTGCATCTGGTGCGCCCATTGGGTTTTGAATTGGATGACGCGCGCATGCGCCGCGCCGGCCTGGACTATCACGAGTGGCAGCCCGTGCGCGTGCACGACACGCTGCAAGAAGCCCTGGACGACACCGGCGCCGACGCTTCGAGCATCTACGCGCTGACCACGCAGGCGCAGCGCAGCGTGGCGGATATCGGCTTCAAGCCGGGCGACGTGTTTGTGTTCGGCCGCGAAACCGCCGGCCTATCGGCCGAGCATCAGGCCATGTTCGCGCCGCAGCAGCGCTTGCGGCTGCCCATGCGCGCAGGCCAGCGCAGCCTGAACCTGTCCAACGCGGTCGCCGTGACCGTGTTCGAGGCCTGGCGCCAGCAAGGATTCGAGGGCGGCTCGTAGGATGGGTGTAGCGCGAGAGGCTGCCCATAAAAACGAGCCTTCACAGCGCGCGCAACCCATCAAGCAGCGGTGATTTCCAGGCAGTTCAGGCCATGGCACGAATGGGTGGCATGATGGGTTGCGCGCGCTGCCTGGCCGTTTTCTTGTGCCCTGTTTCGCGCGCTACACCCATCCTACGGCATCCCAGCCCAGCGCGGCCCAGCAAGACCCAGCAAGACCCAGCAAGACCCAGCACGGCCCAGCACGGTCCAGCAAGGTCCAGCAAGGTCCAGCAAGGCTCAGCACGGTCCAGCACGGCCTAGCAAGACCCAGCAAGACCCAGCCCAGCCCAGCCCAGCCCGACAACCACTCCCTCACCGCCGCCGTATCAGTCCAGCGACAGCTTCAGTTTTTCAATCACCTGGTCCCAACGCGCCTTATCGCTTTTGATGCGGGCGGTCAGGGCTTCGGGCGTGGACGCCGCGGGGGTGAAGTATTGCAAGGCCAATTGTTTGCGCACGGCCTCGCTGTCGATGATGCGGGCCAGTTCGCTGTTCAGCCGTTCAATGATGGGGGTCGGCGTGCCGGCCGGGGCCAGCACGGCGTTCCACGAGATGGCTTCAAAGTCGGGATAGCCCTGTGAGGCCATCGTCGGAATGCCCGGCAGGGCCTCGCTGGGTTGCAGGCTGGTCACCGCCAGCAGCTTGACCTTGCCGTCGCGGGCCTGCGGTACGGCGATGGCCGGCACCATGAAGCCTGCCTGCACGTCGCCGCCGATGATGGCGGTGATTACCTGCGGGAATCCGGAGTAGGGGATGTGCGCCAGGTCCACGCCCGCGCTTTCCTTGAACATCTCCATCGCCAGGTGGGCCGAGCTGCCCGGGCCCACGGAACCGTAGTTCAGCGAATTACCCCGGCCTTTGACCAGTTTGACGAAGTCCTGGACGTTATCGACGTTCAGGCTACCCGGCACGACCAGCACGTTCGGGCTGGTGCCCACCAACGAGACCGGGGCAAGATCGTTGAGCGGGTCGTAGCCCAGGGTCTTCTTGTACAGCGTGGGCGCGGTGACCAGCGGCCCGTTGATCGTATAGAGCAGCGTGTAGCCGTCGGGCTTGGCCTGCGACACGATGCGCGTGCCGATGTTGCCGCCCGCGCCCGGCTTGTTGTCGATGACGATGGGCTGGCCCAGCGCCTGGGACAACGGTTCCGAGATCGTGCGCGCCAGGATGTCGGGCGACGATCCGGGCGGGAAGGGCACGACCATGTGGATGGGGTGATCCGGCCAATCGGCGTGGGCGGCGGCGGGCAGCGCGGCCGCCAGGCTGAGGCACAGGCCGCGCAGCAGCGTGCCGACCCGAAACGTGCGGGTTTGCGTCATGAAAGGTGTCTCCTCGGGATGGGGCGAGTGTTTTGTTGTCTAGGGTGAGGTCAAAGGTGGCCGCCCAGCGACGGGTCCAGCGGGCTGTCCGTGTCTGCGCTTTCATCGCGTGCGTCGCGCGCCAACAAGGCGGAAACCGCGGTCATGGGCGCCACGCCGTCGAACAACACGGCGCAGACGGCTTCGGTGATCGGCAATTCGACGTTGATGGCGCGGGCGCGGTTCAGCGCTGCGCGCGCGCAGCGCACGCCTTCAGCCGTGATGCCGCTGGCCAGGATGTCTGCCAGCTTGCGGCCGGCACCGATCTCCATGCCTACGCGGCGGTTCCGCGACAGATCGCCCGTGGCGGTCAGCACCAGGTCACCCAGGCCGGTCAAGCCGGCGAAGGTTTCGGGACGCGCGCCCAGCGCGACGCCAAAGCGGGTCATTTCGGCCAGGCCGCGCGTGATCAACGCGGCGCGGGCGTTGGTGCCCAGCGCCAGGCCGTCGCCGATGCCGCACGCGACCGCGATGACGTTCTTCAAGGCGCCGCCCACTTCAACGCCCACCAGGTCTGCACTGGCGTAGACGCGCAGCGCTGCGCCGTGGAAGGCGATGGTGGTGGCCTCGCGCAACGTGGCGCTGGTGCTGGCGACGGTCAACGCCACCGGCAATCCTTGCGCGACCTCGCGCGCGAAAGAAGGGCCGGACAAGGCGCCGCCGATCGCGCCAGGCATCGCTTGGCGCACGATTTCGTGAGGCAGCCTGGCCGTGTCGGTTTCAAAGCCCTTGCACGTCCAGACGATGGGGGTGTCCTGCAATCCCAAGGCGGGTAGCCGGCGCGACAGTTCACCGCACAGGGCGGACAGGCCGGCCACGGGCACGCCCAGCACGATCAGGCGGCGGGCGCCCTCGTCTTGCAGGCTGCGCAGCGTGGCGTCGAGATCGGAGGAGAAATTCAGGGCCTGGGGCAGGGAAATGCCCGGCAGGTAGCGCGCGTTCTCATGCGTGGCGGCCATGCTGGCGGCCTGCGCGGCGTCGCGCGCCCAAAGTAGAGTGGCGTGGCGGCGGCTGGAGGCCGCCGCCAGCGCGGTGCCCCAACTTCCCGCACCCAGGACGGCAACGCGCAAGCGCGGCTCAGTGGGATGGTTCATCGGGGCGTGGCTTGCTTATTGGCGGGTGGCGCTGGGGGGCAGGATGATGCCCGAGTCGCTGCCAGCGCCGTTGCCGTTGGTGGCGCCTTGCTGCTGTTGCAGTTCGGCCAGGCGCTGTTCGTACAGGGCCTGGAAGTTGACTTCCGTCAGGTGCAACGGCGGCATCGAGGTGCGGGTGATCGCATCGGCGATGTTGGCGCGCAGGTACGGGTACAGCATCGTCGGGCAAACAATGCCCAGCAGCGGATCCAGCTGCTCTTCCGGAATGTTGGCAGCTTCGAAGATGCCGGCTTGCGTGCCTTCGACCAGGTACACGACCTTTTCGCCGATGCGGGTGGTGACCGTGACGGTGACCGTGGTTTCAAACACGGTTTCCGCCAGGCGTTGACCGCCCACGGTGATGCTCACTTCAACCTGGGGCGCTTCTTGCTCCAGGAAGACGTGAGGCGCGTTCGGCATTTCCAGCGAAAGGTCTTTCAGGTAGACGCGCTGCAGATTGAACGAGGGCGCGTCGTTGCCGCCTTCTTGCTGGGTGTTTTGGTCTTGATCAGCCATGAGTGTTTCCGTTGGTGGGAGGGGCAAAAAGAGGGCGATTAGCCGTTGAGCAAGGGGGCAAGGCCACCCGAGCGGTCCAGGGCCATCAAGTCGTCGCAACCGCCGACATGGGTATCGCCGATAAAGATCTGCGGCACGGTGCGCCGACCGGTACGTTCGATCATGACATCACGCTGGGACGGATCCCGGTCGATCTGGATGATTTCCAGGTCGGCCACGCCACGTTGCTCAAGCAGAGCCTTGGCGCGGGCGCAATAAGGACAATAATCCTTGCTGTACATGACAACTTTATTCATAGGCGCTCCTGCGAATTCGGGGTGGGGAAAGGGGACGCGAGCCCCGGTTCAACCCTTTTGGGTGACCGGCAGGCTGGCGGCCGACCAGGCGCGCATGCCACCGTCCAGCGGCACCACGTCGGCGAAGCCTTGCGCGCGCAGCTTGGCGGCGGCGCGGGCGGAATCACGGCCATTGTCGCAAACCACGATCAGCGGCTTGTTCTTGGGCAGCGACGCGGCCTTTTGTTCGATGTCGGCGGCCGGCACGTTGCGGGCTTGGGCGATGTGGCCGGCCTGGAACTGTTCGGCGGGACGCACGTCAATCCAGACGGCATTGCGCTGGTTGACCATCTGGATGGCTTCGCCGGTGCTGACGGCCGAGCCGCTGCGACCCTTGCGGATCGCGGGGATGGCCAGCATCACGCCGGCGATGACGGCGACGGCGACGATGAAGACGTTGTTTTTATCGAGCAAGAATTGCAGAAGATCCACGGGGCATCCTGAAGTACGGCGACAAGCCAGGTAGGGGCGAACCCTTGGCGTCCCCATCGGTGCCGCGCCATGGAAATGGGCGGGTGCGCCGGGGCAAAATCAAGGGCAAAATCACTCAATTATAAAATGAGCGCATTCTTTAACCATCCCTTAACTTTAACCCGCGCGGAAAGCGTGCCAAACCATGCATAAACTTGTTCTGATGCGCCACGGCGAAAGTCAGTGGAATCTGGAAAACCGCTTCACTGGCTGGACTGACGTCGACCTGACTGAAACCGGCCGCGAACAGGCCCGCAAGGCCGGAGAATTGCTGAAGAAAGAGGGTTACACCTTCGACCTGGCCTATTCGTCGCTGCTCAAGCGCGCCATCCGCACCCTGTGGATCGCGCTGGACGCCATGGACGCCATGTACACCCCGGTGGGCGTGAACTGGCGCCTGAACGAACGCCACTACGGCGCGCTGCAAGGCTTGAACAAGGCCGAAACCGCCGCCAAGTACGGCGACGAACAGGTCCTGATCTGGCGCCGTGCGTATGCCATCGCCCCGGAACCGCTGGCGCTGGACGACGAACGCCATCCGCGTTTCGACAGCCGCTACGCCAAGATCCCGGCCGACCAGCTGCCCGCCACCGAGTGCCTGAAGGACACCGTGGCCCGCGTGCTGCCTTTCTGGAACGAATCCATTGCCCCGGCCATCCGCGCTGGCCGCAAGGTGCTGGTCGCCGCCCACGGCAACAGCCTGCGTGCGCTGATCAAGCATCTGGACAATGTGTCGGATGATGACATCGTCAATGTGAATATTCCGACCGGCCAGCCGCTGGTCTACGAATTGGATGATGACCTGCGCCCCATCCGCCACTATTATCTGGGCGATGCCGCCGAGATCGAGGCGGCCATGGCTGCCGTCGCAGCCCAGGGCAAGGCTAAGAAGGACTGATATTTCTATGCGTCGCACGGCAGGGGTGTTGTTGGCGGTCATGTTGACCGGTGGGGTGCTGTCCGCGCGTGCCGCACCTGACGACCTTGCCGGACGCCAGTCCGACGCCGAACGCCAGCAGGCCGCCTTGCGGGACCGCATCGAGAACCTGCAAAAGGATATCGACGGCCGCGAGGCCGCCCGCAAGGAAGCGGCCGACGCGCTCAAGCAGTCAGAGTCGTCCATTTCCAAGATCAACCTGCGCCTGCGGGAACTGGCCGACGCCAACCGGCAGGCGCAGACTGACCTGGCCGGCCTGGAAAAGCAGATCGGCGCGCAAGAGACCGTGATGGCCAAGCGCCGCGTGGAATTGGCCGATCAGTTGCGCACCCAATACACCAGCGGCCTGTCGCCCTGGACGGCGCTGCTGTCCGGTGACGATCCCCAAGTGCTGGGCCGCAACCTGGGCTACCTGGACTACGTGTCGCAGGCCCGCGCCAACGCCGTGCAGGCATTGCGGGCCGACATCGAACGCCTGGCCGCCCTACAGACGCGGGCCGATGCGCGCCGCGTCGAAATTGAAAAAGTCGTGGCCGAAACGTCCGAGCAGAAGACCGCTCTGGTCGGCCAGCAGAAAGAACGCGCCACGTTGTTGGCGCAGTTGGAAGGACAGATCGCCGCGCAGCGCGCCGAGGCCAATAAGCTGGGCCGCGATGACCAGCGCCTGTCCCGCTTGATCACCGATCTGGACTCCGCGATCGCCAAGCAGATCGAAGAGGCCCGCAAAGCCGAAGAGGCGCGCAAGAAAGCCGAGGAAGCTCGCCGCGTGGAAGAAGCCCGCCGCGCCGCCGAGGACGCCAAGAAGCGCGCCGAGGCGCAACGTCGCGCGGACGAGGCCCGCAAGAAGGCCGAGGCAGAGCAGCGCAAGTTGGCGGCGGATGCCGCCACTCGGCGCGATCGGGACAGCCGGGATGCCCAAGAGGCGGCGCAGGCCCGCGAACAGGTCGAGGCGGCGTCGCGCCAGAATCGCGGCCCCGTTGCCGTGGCCGATCCGGACGCCGCCGGATTACGTCCAGCTGAACAGCGGCACACCCGGTTGACGGATCCTGTCGGCACGCAGCCGCCGGCTTCGGCAAAACCCGCGGATCCCCCCAAAAAGGCGGAACCAGTCGAGACCGAAACCACTCCAACCCGCAGTGCATCGGCCCAGCAACCCTCCCGTGCCGTGCCGTTGGGCGGCGGCAACGGTTTGAAGCATGGCCTGGCCATGCCGGTGCGCGGGCAGGTGCAGGGCCGTTTCGGCGTGGATCGCCCGGATGGCGGCGTTTGGCGGGGCGTGGTGTTGCGCGCGCCAGAAGGCACCCCCGTTAAAGTCGTGGCCCCCGGCACCGTGGTTTACGCGGAATGGTTGCGTGGTTTTGGCAACCTCATCATTGTGGATCATGGCCAGCAGTACCTGACGGTCTATGCTTACAACCAAAGTCTGCTCAAACGAGTGGGGGATTCGGTGACAGGTGGCGATACTATTGCTACGGTAGGGGCAACCGGCGGCCAAGTAGAATCCGGCCTATACTTTGAAATTCGCCATCGTGGCGCTCCTGTGGATCCAGCCCAGTGGCTGGCCCAGTAGGTTCATGTCGTTGGTCAACACATGTCGTTGGTAAATAACCGTTGGTGAATTACCAAACCCATCGGCGAAAACAATATTCGGGAAGTGTGCATGGGCACTCGTAAGTTTCGCGGTTTCGGTCTGATTGCCATCGGTGCGGTGGCTGGCGTATTGCTTAGCGTTGGAGTGACAGCTGTCGCCCAGCGTGGCAGTCCCCTGCCTCTGGACGAGCTCAGGCAACTGAGCAGCGTCTTCGACGCCATCAAGCGCAACTACGTCGAAGCGGTCGATGACAAGACACTGATCGACAATGCCATCTCAGGCATGGTCTCCAACCTGGACCCGCACTCCGCTTACCTGGATGCCGACGCATTCCGTGAAATGCAGACGGCGACGCAAGGCGAGTTCGGCGGCCTGGGCATCGAGGTTGGCGCGGAAGACGGTTTCGTGAAGGTGATCTCGCCGATCGAAGGCACGCCCGCCGCGCGCGCTGGCGTCATGGCCGGCGATCTGATCATCAAGATCGACGACACGCCCACCAAGGGCATGACCCTGAACGACGCCGTCAAGCTCATGCGCGGCGCACCCAAGTCGCCGATCACGCTGACCATCATGCGCGCCGATCGTCCCCAGCCCATCGTGCTGAAGATCATCCGCGACGTCATCAAGGTGCGCAGCGTGCGCAGCAAGATGCTGGATAACGGCGTCGGCTACATCCGTGTTGCTCAATTCCAGGAAAAGACCGGCTCGGATCTCGCCAAGGAACTGAAAGACCTGGGCGCCAAAGAACCGCTCAAGGGCCTGGTGCTGGATTTGCGCAATGACCCGGGTGGCCTGCTGACCAGCGCCATCGGCGTGTCTGGCGCGTTCCTGCCGGCTGACGCCCTGGTGGTGTCCACCGACGGCCGCACGCCCGACGCCCGCCACAAGTACCTGGCCACGCCGTCGGAATACGCCCGCGGTGAAAGCAACTACCTGGCAGGCTTGCCTGCCTGGACCAAGACGGTGCCGATGGTGGTGCTGGTGAACGTGGGTTCGGCCTCGGCTTCCGAGATCGTGGCCGGCGCGCTCCAGGATCACAAGCGTGCCAAAGTCCTGGGTAATCGCACCTTCGGCAAGGGCTCGGTGCAGGTCATCCTGCCGTTGTCCGAAAGCACCGCGGTCAAGCTGACCACGTCGCGCTACTTCACGCCCAGCGGCCGTTCCATCCAGGCCACCGGCATCGAACCGGACTACGTCGTTGCCGATACGGCTGACGGCGACTTGTTCCGCCTGCCGCGTGAAGCCGACCTGCAACGCCACTTGTCCAACCCGGGCACGTCCAACGAAGTGAAGTCCAATTCGGACCAAGACAACGTTGACGTTCCGACCAAGGTGTTCGAGTTCGGCGGCAAGGACGACTTCCAGCTGCAACAGGCGCTGAACGTGCTGGCCGGCAAGCCGGTGCAAAAGGGTTCGGCTCGTGCACAGGCCAAGGCTGACGCCAAGGCCGGCGGGGGTACGCCCACGCGCATGAAGATCACGCCGACCGGAGTCGAGCCCAGCAAGGACAAATGAACGACGAGCAACTGCTGCGCTACGCCCGCCACATCCTGCTCGACGAGCTGGGAATAGAAGGGCAGGAAAAACTGCTGGCGGCGCGTGTGCTCATCGTGGGAGCGGGTGGACTGGGTTCACCCGCAGCGCTCTACCTGGCCACCGCCGGCGTGGGCGACATCACCCTGGCTGACGACGACATCGTCGAACTCAGCAATCTGCAACGCCAGATCCTCCACACCACCGCCAGCGTCGGCCGCCCCAAGGCCGAATCCGGGCGCGACATGCTGGCGGCGTTCAATCCGCAAGCGCAGGTCCATGCCCGCGTCGAACGCCTGAAGGATCAGGCATTGTCCGACGCGGTGGCAAACGCGGATCTGGTGCTGGACTGTACCGACAACTTCACCACGCGCCACGCCATCAACCGCGCTTGCGTGCAGCATCGCAAGCCGCTGGTATCCGGCGCCGCGATCCGTTTCGACGGCCAGGTCAGCGTCTACGACCTGCGCGACGACAACGCGCCCTGTTACCACTGCCTGTTCCCGGAAGCGGACGACGTTGAGGAAGCCAATTGCGCCACCATGGGCGTGTTCGCCCCGGTGGTCGGCATCATCGGCAGCATGCAAGCGGCCGAAGCGCTGAAGCTGCTGTCCGGCGTGGGGGAAAGCCTGTCCGGCCGCTTGCTGTGGCTGGATGTCCGCACCATGCAATGGCGCAGTGTCAACGTCCAGCGCGACCCCGAATGTGCGGTCTGCGGCCATCGCGGGCACTGAGGCCCGCTGGGCGTCCAAGCCGAAAACACGTCTCACGCGGTGGCCTTATTGCCCATCGGGACAATGTTAAAGGCTTGAAATACCTGCTATAACGCCTGCCAGCCTACAGAATTCAGGTAATGGCGATGGACGCGACGGTGTGGATACAGGACTGAAGTTCAGTTTGCCCAAGTGGCGTCTGACCCGATGGTTGACGCATTCGGGGCAAGACACGCCTGCGGATATCCGCGCGGGCCTGATCGCCAGCTTGTTTGGCACGCTCCCCATTTTTGCCGGAGGAGTCATCAATACGTTGATGATTTCAGGCGTGGTCACCTGGCGGCGCCCCGAGCCCCTGTATATCTCGTGGCTGCTGCTGGAGGTGGTGCTCGCCATCGTCCGCGTCACGATCCTGCGCTCGGCCTTGCGCGCCGCGTCCAAGGGCGGCAACACCCATACCGACATCTATATTCTGCTGGCCCTGATGTGGGCATTCAGTGTGGGCTACGGCGTGTTCGTCACCTTCCTCAACGGAGACTGGCTGGCCGCGACCTTGGCGGGCGTGTCCTGCGGCGCGATGGCCGGGGGCATTTGCTTTCGCAACTACGGCGCACCCAGGCTGGTCGGCGCGATGATTTTCCTGAGCTTGGGGCCGATGTGCCTGGGTGCCTTGTTCACCGGCGAATACGTCACGGCCATCGTTTTCATCCAGATTCCCTTCTATCTGGTCAGCATGACCATCGCCTCGCACCGGTTGAACCGCATTTTGGTGTCCACCATGCTGGCCGAACGCGACAGCGAACGCCGCGCCAGTGAAGACGCGCTGACGGGACTGGCCAATCGGACGGGGCTGCAAGTGGCGCTGGAGCGGGTCTGCGCCAGCGCGCGCGGGCACGATAGCCAGGCGGCGCTGCTGTACATGGACATGGATGATTTCAAGCGGATCAACGATACCTACGGCCATGCTGCCGGCGACCAGGTATTGACCACCGTCGCTCAGCGCATGCGCGGCATGCTGCGGGTGGACGATGTGGCCGCCCGGATTGGCGGCGATGAATTCATCGTGTTGGTGACGGGCATCGACGCCGTGGCCGCATTGCGGTTGGGCGAACACTTGTTGCGCGACGCATCCCAGCCTATCTCGCTGGCGGACGGCACCCGCGTGAGCGTGGGTCTGTCGATCGGCATTTCGATTATTTCGGGCGCCAACCGAAACCCGCAAACCGCGCTGGATTCGGCGGATGCGGCGTTGTATCGAGCCAAGGCGCGAGGCGGCCGTTGCTGCGAGATCGTGGGGAACAGCGAGGTCGAGGACGTCACGCTGTCGGACAGCAACGGCACTGGTAGCGGCGAACCCGCCGCCGCCTGAGGACGGATCCTGGCGACGTTGTGGTGAGTTCGTGGGCAGATTTTGCCCTCATTCGCCAATAGTTATCAGATAACCTGAGAACTATGCCTATAATCGGGTCATGCTGACCAAGACCCTTACCCTGACCGAACAGGTCGCCCGCCAGATCGCGACGGACATTGCCGATGGTGTGCATGCCATCGGTGCCAAATTGCCGCCGGGCCGTGTCCTGGCCGAGCAATATGGCGTCAGCGCAGCCGTCATCCGTGAAGCGACCGAACGCTTGCGCGCACAGGGTCTGATCCAAAGCCGTCAGGGTTCGGGCAGCACCGTGGTGTCGCGCACCGGCACGCAGGGTTTCCAGGTGTCCACCGGCATCGCCGTGGACCGTCAGCAATTGGCCAACGTCTATGAATTGCGGATGGAACTGGAGGGAGGGGCCGCCGCGCTGGCGGCGTTGCGCCGCAATGCTTCCGACCTGACCGCCATGGCGCGCGCGCTGGCCGATCTGGAAGCCCATCTTGAGCATCCCGAACAAGGGGTGGATCACGACGTTGCCTTCCACGTTGCCATTGCCGCGGCAACCCACAACAGCACCTATCAAGACCTGTTGCAGTATCTGAACCTGCAACTGCGGCTGGCTGTCAGCACCGCGCGCACCAATAGCCGCCTGCAAGATGGCCTGACCGCGGCGGTGCACCAGGAACACGTCGCCGTGTTTGAGGCCATCCGCGCCGGCAATCCCGAACAAGCCCGCCAGGCGGCGGTCTTCCATTTGCAGCAGGCGGCTCGCCGCCTGCAACTCGATCCCTTCTTTCCCACGGCAACGCAGACATCATGAGCGCATCCGACTTCACGCAACGCCTGGCCCAGGCCCTGGGCCCCGACACCGTCTACACCGCCGACGCGGATATCGCGCCCTGGCTGTCCGATTGGCGCGGCCTGTACAACGGCCATGCCCAGGCGGTGGTGCGCCCGCGCACGACCGCCGATGTGGCAGCCTGCCTGGCGCTGTGCCAGAAAGAAGGCGTGCCGGTGGTGCCGCGCGGCGGTAATACCGGTCTGTGCGGTGGCGCCACGCCGGACGGCAGCGCGAAGAATGTGGTGTTGAGCCTGGATCGCATGAACGCCGTGCGCGCCATCGACACCGTGGCCAATACGATGGTGGCCGAAGCCGGCGCCATCCTGGGCAACCTGCGCCGCGCCGCGCAGGACGCCGGGCGACTGCTGCCGTTGAGTCTGGCCGCGGAGGATTCCAGCCAGATCGGCGGCAACGTCGCCACCAACGCCGGTGGCGTGAACGTGGTGCGCTACGGCATGGCGCGCGAGCTCGTGTTGGGCCTGGAAGCGGTGCTGCCCACGGGCGAAATCTTCAACGGCCTGCGCACGCTGCGCAAGGACAATACGGGCTACGACCTGAAGCAGTTGTTGATCGGTTCCGAAGGCACGCTTGGCGTGATCACGGCGGTGGCGCTGCGTTTGTTTCCGCGTACCGATGTACGTTCGGTGGTGCTGACCGCAGTCGAATCGCCCGCGCAGGCGTTGCAATTGTTCGAGATCCTGTTCGAGCAATGCGGTGCGCGCTTGCAGGCGTTTGAATACTTTTCGGGTGACTGCCTGGACTTGGTGCTGACGCATGCCGAAGGCGTGCAGGAACCGTTCGATCAACGCTATCCGGCGTATGTGCTGGTGGAATTGGCGGACACCGCTGACGAGGCGGGCCTGACGACGTTGCTTGAGAACGTGATTGGGACGGCGTTGGAACGCGGCCTGTGCCTGGATGCGGCGGTATCGGCGTCGCTGTCGCAGTTGCAGACGCTGTGGAAGCTGCGCGAGGAAATCTCGGAGGCGCAACGCGCGGACGGCCCGCACTTGAAGCACGATGTGTCGCTGCCGATTGAGCGCATTCCGGATTTCATGGTGTCGGCGGAAGCGCGCGTGCGTGCGCTTTACCCGGATATCCGCCCGTTCATCTTCGGCCATTTTGGCGACGGCAACCTGCACTACAACCTGTCGCGCCCGGCAGGCGCGGCGCGCGACTGGGTGTCAGTGCATGGCGCGGCGATCACGGATGCGGTGCTGAACGAAGTGAATCGCTACGGCGGAAGTATTTCCGCGGAACATGGGATTGGGCAGTTGAAGCGGGAGCATTTCTTGCATAGCAAGGATGCCGTGGAGTTGAGGTTGATGCGCGAGATCAAGAAGGTGATGGATCCGGCGGGGATCATGAATCCGGGGAAGCTGCTGTAAGAGGGATGTTGGGGGATGCAGGGCGGGCCGTGGCGGTTGAGGCTTCGTAGGTCGCCCATCGTCGCTGTCGGCGTGACGGCGCGCGCCCACGATTGCGGTCCGGAGCCTTCGCTCCGGACGTCCCCGTCGTCATCCTCGTCCGCCTTCGGCTCCCTTCGGATTCCCTCGGGCGCATCAAGGTTGCGAGCCGTCACGCCGACAGCGACGACGGGCTACGGAAGTCTTGGGTCGGGGTGCTGCTAGGCTTGTGTTTGCTGAGGGGTGCTGCGGGGCCGGCTGATTGCCGGCGCCGGGGCGCCGGCAATCGGCATACGCATTGTGTGTCGGTGGGGGCTTGCGACGATGATGGGTTGCGTGCGGCACAGGTCCGTGTGCTTGGGGCTGGCGGAACGCACTCCACCCATCCTACGGAAGACGAACGGCATCCTTGCGGGGCCAGTGCAAACCACGTCCAAGACAACGCAAGTCGATGCGTAAGCTCCCGAACGCCGCCCGCGCGGCCGGCCGGGAGCGGGCCCCGCAAGATCTTCCACCATTCCCCGCTGTGGAGAAGAACCCTAAGCACACCGACCGACCCAGCCGCCGTGAGATTGCGGCTAGCGGAGTCCGGTGTGTTGGGGGTCTGGGGTACGACGGGCGTCTAAAGAACCCTGCCCGCCGCAGCACTCCTGCTCTCCCAATCTACTGCCGGTGATAAACCTCAGCCCCCTTCTTGACAAACTCCACCGACTTTTCCTGCATCCCCTTCTGCAACGCATCCTTCTCGCTCACGCCTTGGGCGGCTGCGTAATCGCGGACGTCTTGCGTGATCTTCATGCTGCAAAAGTGCGGGCCGCACATCGAGCAGAAATGTGCCACTTTCATGGAGTCCTTTGGCAAGGTCTCGTCGTGGAATTCCTTCGCGGTGTCCGGGTCCAGGCCCAGATTGAACTGATCATCCCAGCGGAACTCGAAGCGCGCTTTTGACAAGGCGTTGTCACGGATGGCCGCGCCCGGGTGGCCCTTGGCCAAATCGGCGGCGTGGGCGGCGATCTTGTACGTGATGATGCCGTCCTTCACGTCCTTCTTGTTCGGCAGGCCCAAGTGCTCTTTCGGGGTCACGTAGCAGAGCATCGCGGTGCCGTACCAGCCGATCAGCGCGGCGCCGATGCCGGAGGTGATGTGGTCGTAGCCGGGGGCGATGTCGGTGGTCAGGGGGCCCAGCGTGTAGAACGGCGCCTCGTGGCAGTGTTCCAGCTGTAGCTCCATGTTTTCCTTGATCATCTGCATCGGCACGTGGCCGGGGCCTTCGATCATGACTTGCACGTCGTGCTTCCAGGCCACCTGAGTCAGTTCGCCCAAGGTCTTCAATTCGGCGAATTGCGCTTCATCGTTGGCGTCGTAGCCCGAGCCCGGGCGCAGGCCGTCGCCCAGCGAGAAGCTGACGTCATAGGCCTTCATGATGTCGCAGATATCTTCAAAGCGCTCGTACAGGAAGCTCTCCTTGTGGTGTGCCAGGCACCACTTGGCCATGATCGAGCCGCCGCGCGAGACGATGCCGGTCATGCGGTCGGCCGTCATCGGGATGAAGGGCAGGCGCACGCCCGCGTGGATCGTGAAGTAGTCCACGCCCTGTTCGGCTTGTTCGATCAGCGTGTCGCGGAAGATCTCCCAAGTCAGGTCCTCGGCTTTGCCGTCGACCTTTTCCAGTGCCTGGTAGATCGGCACGGTGCCGATCGGGACGGGCGAATTGCGGATGATCCACTCGCGCGTTTCATGGATGTGGCGGCCGGTGGACAAGTCCATGACGGTATCGCCGCCCCAACGGATCGCCCAGGTCATCTTTTCAACTTCCTCGCCGATGCCGGAGCTGACCGCGGAGTTGCCGATGTTGGCGTTGATCTTCACCAGGAAGTTGCGGCCGATGGCCATCGGCTCGACTTCGGGGTGGTTGATGTTGGCCGGGATGATGGCGCGGCCGCGTGCGATTTCGTCGCGCACGAATTCCGGCGTGATGGCGGCAGGGATGGATGCGCCGAACGATTGGCCCGGATGCTGGCGAAGCAGGCGCTTGACCATTTTTTCACCGTCGGGACCGCTGTCACGCAGCGTTTGCAGATAGTGTTCGCGGCGCAGGCTTTCGCGGATGGCCACATATTCCATCTCGGGCGTGATGACGCCGCGGCGCGCATAGTGCATCTGCGACACATTGGCACCGGACTTGGCGCGGCGCGGCGGGCGTTGCAGGTCGAAGCGCATGGCCGTCAGTTTGGGATCGGTCAGGCGTTCACGACCGTAGTCGCTGGTTGGGCCCGACAGCACTTCCGTGTCGCCGCGTTCTTCGATCCAGGCACGGCGCAGCGCGGGCAGGCCGCGGCGGATGTCGATCTTGGCGTCAGGGTCGGTGTAGGGGCCGCTACAGTCGTAGACGGTCAGTGGCGGGTTCTTTTCCCCGCCGAACATGGTCGGCGTGTCGTCTTGCTCGATCTCGCGGAAAGGGACGCGGATGTCAGGGCGTGACCCTGTTTCATACACGCGGCGAGATTTGGGCAGCGGTGCGACGGCCGCCGCGTCGACTTCGGCGGTAGCGGCCAGGAATTTGGGATTGGCGTTCATTGAAAGCTCCAAGCGAGTTGTTGGAGCCGATCGGGAATGGACTTCCGCCAGGCGTGCAGAGTCGCGTGGCGGAAATACGGCTCCCAGCATCGGCATTATCCGTACTGGTACGAAGGGACTCTCTCAACACGTCCGGCCGAAATGGCGGGACGAGTACCCCTGCGCGAAAGCGAAGTATAGAGCCAGTCGGCGCGTTCCAGGTGCACCATGTGTGCCGCACCGCGTCCTGTTGATAGGCGGGCGGGCAGGAAGGCCTGAGAGGTGACATCTGACAAGGGCTGGTATTACTGCTTTACATTTGGATTCAGTCTGCGGCGACAGTGTCATTCAGGTTCGGTACACTTTTTCAATGAAACGCCCGGCGGGCAATCGCGTCGCCGGGCTCAGTCCACTTAAGAAGGAATCGAGCATGCAACTGACCCTACGCAAATTGGCGCCCGCTTTGATTGTTGTGACGTTGGCGCTGGCAGGTTGCAAGACCGCCCCGACGAAGCCGTCTGGTGCCGCGGCCACGCCCGACGCCGGTCAACAGACAACCCAGCCGACCGCAGGCGCGTCGGTGGACTTCTACTTGGCGCAGCAGCAAGCGGCGCCGGGCCTGCGCGAAATCTCCTTGCCTGACGGCAAGCTCTACATGCAGGAAGTGCCGGTGCTGACGCGCGCGGACCTGACCGACGCCGCCGCGTTGGTGGATCGTCAAGGTCAGAACTTCGTGGGTTTGCGCTTCTCGGAATCCGGTGCGCGCAAGTTGACCGAAGTGAGCACCAAGAATATCGGCAGCCGTCTGGCGTTGGTGATCGACCATGAACTGGTCGCAGCCCCCAGCATCGCTGAACCGCTGAATCGTGGCGTGCTGGCCTTTGGTGTGGCATCGGCTCAAGCCGCATCCGAAATCGCCGCCAAGATCCGTGGCGATGCAGCACCCGCCCCGGCTGCTGGCGGCGCCGCACCCGCGCCCAAGCCCTGATTTACGCGCGGGCAGATCGCCCGCCGCTAGCTGTACGCAAATATCCGCATCGAACGATGCGGATATTTTTTTGCCCGCCTGTCGCGGGGAATCAAGAATCAGGAATCAGGAATCAGGAAAAGGGCAGGACGGCCCGGCTGGAATCAGCCGATCTTGCGGCCGCGCGGCTTCACGGTGCGGCGAGCTTGCGCCATTTCAATGAAGGTCTTTGTCAGGGCTTCAAGCATCGCGCGGTCTTCGGCCGATAGTCCGTCGAACTGCGAAGGCGCGATATTGGGGTAGGGCCAAGGCGCTTGCGGACGGGCGCGCTTGGCCAGGCGGGGCATCGTTTCGGCAACGCCCAAAGACGGAATCGTGTCAGACAAGTCGTAGCCTTCCATGGGCAATTCCATGGGGCCTTTGCCGGTTTCGAGCCATTCGGGCTCGATTTTCAGAATCTGCGCCAACTTGCGTACGGATCGGCTGGAGTGGCGAAGCCCGCTTTCGTAACTGGCGATTGCACTTTGCGATATTCGCGCCAGACGCGCGAGCGTCTTCTGCGTGTGGCCACGCAGAAGACGGGCTTGCTTCAATCGGTCTGAAAATGTCTTCACGAGTCGATTGAAGCTTGCTCATGATTTACTTTGGTGGTTATAAGCATTACTTGAGTGATAGTCCGGGAGGTGCGATCGCATGCAGGAACGGGGCACTGTGTTCGTCGTGCAACTTGATGAAATGACGAACAGTAATTTTGTCGCTGCCTTGCGTGAACTCCAATGGCAAGTCAGCGAATGCGAGTCGCCGGGCGAACTCCTGGGTCGCCTGCGGACGCAGGATGTCGACGCAATGGTGCTGCGGGGCAAGGGGCGCCAGGTGCCGCAATTGATCGCGGCACTGCGTCGCGCCGCGCCGGATGCGGCGGTGGTATGGCAGGCGCCTGCGGCGACGGCGCGCGAACGGGCAGATGCCTTCGATGCCGGGGTGGATGCCTATAGCGCCGTGCGCATGGGGGCGTTGGAATGGGATGCGTTGCTGCGGAATGTGCGCCGGCGGATGCTGCCCCCGGCAACGGACGGGCCAGCATGGCGGGTGCTCGCGCAGCAGCGGGTACTGTCGGGGCCCGCGGGGGAATACCTACCGCTGACGGTGACCGAGTGTGCTTTTTTTATCCGCTTGCTCAATGCGCCCGGCCAATGCTTGCGGCGCGAACGCTTCTTCCCGAGCAATCCGCAGGAGGGGGCGCGTAGCGTGGATGTGTTGGTGTCGCGGCTGCGCAGCAAGGCTCGCCGCTTTGATATTGAACTGCCGATATTGGCCGTGCGCGGGTGGGGCTACATACTTTTGCAGCATCACCCGGCCATGGCAGAGCAGAGCTAGAGCACGACCAGGTTGTCCCGATGCATCAGCTCGGGCTCGGTCATGCTGCCCAGGATACGGGCTATCTGGGACGACGGCTGGCGCAGGATGCGCCGCGTGTCCACCGACGAATAGTTGATCAGGCCGCGGGCGCATTCGCGTCCCTGGCTGTCCACGCAGGCCACGACGTCGCCGCGGCCGAATTCACCTTCCACTTCCGTCACGCCAATGGGCAACAAGCTTTTGCCTTCGCGCAGCAGTGCCTGCACGGCGCCGTCATCCAGCACGACGCGCCCGCGCAGGCGCAGGTGGTCGGCCAGCCATTGCTTGCGGGCGGACCATACGGGCAGCACGGCGCGCAATTCGCTGCCAATGCACTCGCCCTGGGCCAGGCGTGTCAGTACATTGCGTTCGTGGCCCGAGGCAATGACGGTGTGCGCGCCGCTGTGCGCCGCGCGCTTGGCCGCCAACACCTTGGTCAGCATGCCGCCCGTGCCGATGCCGCTGCCCGCGCCGCCGGCCATGGCTTCCAGTGCCGGGTCGCCCGCTTGTGCGTGCGACATGAACTTGGCTTCGGGGTTCTTGCGAGGATCGGAGTCGTACAGGCCACGCTGGTCGGTCAGGATGATCAGCGTGTCGGCTTCGATCAGATTGGTGACAAGCGCGCCCAGGGTGTCGTTGTCGCCCAGGCGGATTTCGTCGGTGACGACCGTGTCGTTTTCGTTCACGATCGGCACCACGCCCAGGCGCAGCAGCGCGAACAGCGTGCTGCGCGCGTTCAGGTAGCGGTGGCGGTCGGCCAGGTCTTCGTGCGTCAGCAGAATCTGCGCGGTGCGCAAGCCGTATTCGGCAAACGCCGCTTCGTAGGCCTGGCACAGGCCCATCTGGCCCACGGCCGCCGCGGCTTGCAATTCGTGCATGACGGACGGGCGCTTGCGCCAGCCCAGCCGCGCCATGCCTTCAGCGATGGCGCCGCTGGAGACCAGCACGATCTGCTTGCCCTGCTTGTGCAGGGCGGCGATCTGCGCGGCCCAGTGCGCGACCGCGGCGCGGTCCAGGCCTCGGCCTTCGTTGGTGACCAGCGACGAGCCGACTTTGGCGACAAGACGCTGGGCGTGGGTGACGACGGATACGGCGGGTGATTCAGCAGACATGATGGAGGCCGGCTGCGGCGCGAAAAAAGGCGTAATCGTAAGGACTGCGATTATGGCTTATTCATCACCGCCGCGCGGCGCGGCCGGCTTGTCGGCGTCTGAACGGGTATCGTCAAAGCGGGGGTCCGGCGCCACATAGGTGCCGTCGGCCTGGTCTTGCGACAGATATTCCTTTTCGCGCTCGGCGTCCAGGTAGTCTTGCAGCGCGTAGAGCAGGTCTTGCGTGCCTTCGCCCGTCAGGCCGGAAATGGCGAACACGGGGCCCTTCCAGTCGTAGAGTTCCAGGAAGCGGCGCTGGGTGTCCTCGGGGTCGGGCACCATGTCCAGCTTGTTCAGGATCAGCCAGCGCGGCTTGGCAGCCAGTTCCGGGTCGTAGCGGCGCAGTTCTTCGACGATGGCGCGTGCGTTGACGACGGCTTGCTCAACCGGATCGGCCTCGGGGTCGGGCGTGGACACATCGACCAGGTGCAGCAGCACGCGGGTGCGTGCCAGATGGCGCAGGAACAAGTGACCCAGGCCGGCGCCTTCGGAGGCGCCTTCGATCAGGCCGGGAATGTCGGCCACGACAAAGCTGCGCGACGGTGACGTGCGTACGACCCCCAGATTGGGGTGCAGCGTGGTGAACGGGTAGTCCGCGATCTTCGGCTTCGCATTCGAGATGCGGGTGATCAGCGTGGACTTGCCGGCGTTCGGCAGGCCCAGCAGGCCGACGTCCGCCAGCACCTTCAATTCCATGCGCAGGTAGCGATGTTCGCCTTCCTTGCCGGGCGTCCATTGGCGGGGCGCGCGGTTCAGGCTGGATTTGAAGTGGATGTTGCCCATGCCGCCCTGGCCGCCCGCAGCCAGCACGACTTTCTGCTCGTGCGTGTCCAGGTCGAACAGGACTTCGCCGGTTTCGGCGTCATGGATGATCGTGCCCACGGGCACGCGCAGGGTGATGTCCGGTGCGGCAGCGCCGTACTGGTCCGAGCCACGGCCGTTTTCGCCGCCCTTGGCGCGATGCAGGCGCGCGTAGCGGAAGTCGATCAGCGTGTTGATGTTGCGATCGGCCACCGCGTAGATGGTGCCGCCGCGTCCGCCGTCGCCGCCGTCCGGGCCGCCTTTGGGGATGAACTTTTCGCGGCGAAAGCTCGCCACGCCATTGCCGCCTTTGCCGGCGACTACTTCAATGGTGGCTTCGTCTACGAATTTCATGGTGTCTGCGCGTGTAGTGGGTAATAGGGCGGCAGCCCGTCAGGCGGGTGCCGCCAGGAGGCAAGGACGAGCTTACTCGTCCTGTTGCCTTAAAACAAAAAAGCCCTGCCGCATGCGACAGGGCTTTTGCCGTTCGAGAACGCGGCGAACCGCGTTACTGACCGAGCGAGTCCGTTGACTCGCTAACCGATTACTCGGCAGCGATGATCGAAACGGTCTGCTTGTTCAATGCGCCCTTGAAGCCGAATTGAACCTTGCCGTCGATCAGAGCGAACAGGGTGTGGTCCTTGCCCATGCCGACGTTCACGCCAGCGTGGAAGCGAGTACCGCGCTGACGCACGATGATCGAACCAGCGGGAATCAATTCACCGCCGAAAGTCTTGACGCCCAGACGCTTTGATTCTGAGTCGCGTCCGTTTCGCGTAGAGCCGCCGCCCTTTTTCTGTGCCATGTTTAGCTCCTGCTAAGTGGTACCGAGTCGCTTCTTAAGCCGTGATGGCTTCGATGCGGATTTCGGTGTAGTTCTGACGGTGGCCCTGACGCTTCTGATAGTGCTTGCGACGGCGCATCTTGAAGATCTTGACCTTGTCGTGGCGGCCTTGCGCAAGAACCGTTGCCTTGACCACAGCGCCGGAGACGAGGGGCGTGCCAACTTTCAGTTGGTCGCCTTCGCCCACGGACAGCACTTGGTCCAGGGTGATTTCTTGCCCAATGTCTGCCGGTATCTGTTCTATCTTGAGTTTTTCGCCAGCGGCAACGCGATACTGCTTGCCACCGGTTTTTACGACCGCGTACATGGGGTGTTCCTTAAATAGGTAAATGGGCTTGTCTGCGCTGCCCGCCCTGCTGGGCGAGATTGCCGCTCTGGGAAAGGCTTCCGGCTGAAGGGAAGGTTTCCTGTTGCCCTATGAACGACCCCTAAGGGCTGCCCAGATGGCTTCAGAGGGTTGACGCAAACACAACCGACGTAATTCGGGCATTGCTGACCGAATCTGGGATATTAGCGCGGGACTTTTGGAAAGTCAAAAAGGGCTTGCAAAGTAAGGGCTTAGGTGTGGCGCGCAGGCTTCAACCGGGCGTCATGGGGGAGTCAGCCCCCCGCTTTCAGCCCGGCGGCGCCACCACGCGCCGGGCAATGGTCTGGGCCACCAGGCGGATGCTTGCCATGATGTCGCGCCGATGCGCGTCGTCCAGCCGATCCGTAGGGATCGACGTGCTGACCGCCACCCGCTTGCCCAAGGGCGTCACGCCAACGTAAGCCGCATAACAGACCAGACCGGTCGCCATTTCTTCCAGATCCTGGCCCAGCCCTGTCTGGCGCACTTGCGCCAGTTCGTGGAAAAGTGCCTCGGGGGTAGCCAGCGTGCGGTCGGTGACGCGCGGCAGCGCCGGGGGAATGCAGGCGGCCAGGGCGTCGGGTTCCAGGCTGGCCAGGAGCACTTTGCCCAAGGCGCAGGCGTGCGCGGGCAGTCGCATGCCCAGGTCCGATACCAGCCGCACCGGGCGGCGGGCGTCTTCTCGGGCCAGATAGACCACGTCGAACCCGTCCAGCACCGCCAGTTGCACCACTTCATTGCAGCGGGCGACGAAGTCGCTGGCGGCATCGTGGAAGGCGGCCTGTAGGCCATCGTGGCGCAGGTAGGTGAAACCCAATGCCATCAATTCGATGCCGACGATGTAGCCGCCATCCTTGCGTTCGATCCAGCGGCGTTGCTCCAGGCAGTCCAGCAGCAGGTAAAGCGTGCTCTTGGCGAGCTTGCAGGCCTGCGCCAGTTCTGCCGCCTTCACGGGGGTGCGTCGGCTGGCGAGCACCCGCAGGATTTCATGCGTGCGCCGGATGGCGGGGACGTCGTATTCGGTGGCCATTGCCGTCTATTTTCCAACATGTTGGAATCGAATTCATAATGTTGGACATGATAAATGAAGTCTCCTAGACTCGTTGCTCCTGATGGAATGCCGGGCATAGAACGTGGAGACAACAATGAACGACAAGAACATACTGCCCAGCGACTTGGCGCGGGCGCTGCTGGTGGGCCGGGTATGGCGGCCTGCGCCGGTCGACGGTCCCAGCGTGGTGGTGGTGCGCCATGGCGAGGTCTTCGACATCACCGCCGTGACGCCCACCGTGTCGGACTTGCTGGACCGTCCTGATCGCGTGGCGCTGGCGCAAAGCGCTGCCGGGGAATCGTTGGGTGACGTGCGCGCCCTGATGGCCGCCACGCTGCAAGGCGATGACGGGCCGCGCCTCTTGGCCCCTTGCGACCTGCAACCCGTCAAGGCGGCCGGCGTGACCTTCGCCATCAGCCTGCTGGAACGCATGATCGAAGAAGAGGCGGGTGGCGACGCCAGCCGCGCGGATGACATCCGGGTGCGGATGCAGGCGCTGATCGGTTCGGACCTGTCGCGCTTGCGTCCCGGCTCGCCAGAGGCCGCAAAGTTGAAGGCCGGGATGGTTGAGCGGGGCCAGTGGTCACAGTACCTGGAAGTGGGCATCGGCCCCGACGCCGAGATCTTCTCCAAGACGCCCGCCATGGCGTCAGTGGGTTTTGGCGCTCAGATCGGCGTACTGCCCGAATCCCAGTGGAACAACCCCGAACCGGAAATCGTGCTGGCGGTGGACAGCCGGGGCGACGTCGTGGGTGCCACCCTGGGCAACGACGTCAACCTGCGCGACATCGAAGGCCGTAGCGCCTTGCTGCTGACCAAGGCTAAGGACAACAACGGGTCTTGTGCCATCGGCCCCTTCATCCGCCTGTTCGACGACAGCTTCAACATGGACAGCGTGCGCCAGGCCGATGTGTCGTTGCGGATCGAAGGCGCGGACGGTTTTCAGCTGGATGGCGTGAGCCACATGCGCGAAATCAGCCGTGATCCCCTGGATCTGGTGCGTCAGGCGTGCGGCGCGCACCACCAGTATCCCGACGGCTTCATGCTGTTCCTGGGCACGATGTTCTCGCCCAGCCAGGACCGCATGGGCCCTGGCACCGGCTTCACGCACAAACTGGGCGATCGCGTCGTGATTGCATCCGAACGCATCGGTGCGCTGGTCAATGAAGTGCGCTTGTCCACCGAAATCGCGCCCTGGACCTTTGGCGTGCGGGCGCTGTACGCCAACCTGGCCAAGCGCGGTCTGTAGAAACGGGCAGATCGGTGGCGTGAGGGGGGGCGGGCGCGCTGTCGGCCCCCCGTAACACCCCGTATAATCGCTGGTCGAATCCCCCGCCGTTGCCGGTGGGCCCAGCGGTAAGAGCCCCCATGCGGCTCGTTTCACTTGTCGGATACGTCTTGAATCTCCCCGCGCTTATTGCCCCCATTGCTGACGATATGAAGGCTGTCGACGCGGTTATCCGCGAGCGGCTGAATTCTGATGTGGTTCTGATCCGCACCATTGGCGACTACATCATTGGCGCGGGCGGCAAGCGCATGCGCCCGGCCATGGTGCTGATGGTGGCGCGCGCCCTGGGCTATGAAGGGACGCATCATCAACTGCTGGCTGCCGTGGTGGAATTCATCCACACGGCCACCTTGCTGCACGATGACGTGGTGGACGAGTCCGACCTGCGCCGTGGCCGCGAGACCGCCAATGCCGTCTTCGGCAACGCCGCCAGCGTGCTGGTGGGCGATTACCTGTATTCCCGTTCGTTCGAGATGATGGTCGAGGCTGACTCGATGCGCATCATGAGCATCCTGTCCGAAGCCACCACGGTGATCGCCGAAGGCGAGGTGCTGCAACTCTTGAACGTGCACGACCCGGACGTGTCGCAAGAGCGTTACCTGCAAGTGGTGCGCTACAAGACCGCCAAACTGTTTGAAGCGGCCGCCCAGGTGGGCGCCGTGCTGGCAGGCGCCACGCCCGAGCAGGAAGCCGCCGCCGCGGCCTATGGCCGCCACGTTGGCACCGCCTTCCAATTGGTGGACGACGTGCTGGACTACAGCGGCGACGCCACCGCGTTGGGCAAGAACGTGGGCGATGACCTGCGCGAAGGCAAGCCGACCTTGCCATTGATCCGCGTGATGGAAGTGGGCACCCCGGAACAGCAGCAACTGATCCGCGACGCCATCAAGACCGGCGACGCCGACTTCGCCGCCGTGGCCGCCGCCATCCAGGCGACGGACGCGCTGGAACACGCCCGCCAAGCCGCTGTGGCTGAAGCCGATCGTGCCCGCGAAGCCCTGTCCGGTTACCCCGTTTCGCCTTTCCTGAATTCTCTGCTAGAATTCTGCGCTTTCGCGGTGAATAGAGATCGCTGAGCGGAAAACCTCAAGTTGGTTTTGAGAAGATGGGTTGAAAAATCCGGGGGTTAAAACCCTGGGATTAAAAACCAACCCCGGGACTAAAAGCCCGATTTTCAAAAAAACTGAATTTAGGTTCTAATAGCGGTCGCTGTTGATCAGCGAAGATGTTTGGTTGCACTGAGCGTAGCCGAGCAAGTAAGTGGAGCAGCAATGTTCCAGATAGTGAGGGCCTTGCTAGGAAAGAAGGCTCAATAAGACTCGGGGCGTAGCTCAGCCTGGTAGAGTACTGCGTTCGGGACGCAGGAGTCGGAGGTTCGAATCCTCTCGCCCCGACCACTTGATGTGGTCGAATTTTTGAAAGTGTTTCCCGACACTTTTAGCTAGAAGCCGGTATCGCGCAAGCGGGCCGGCTTTTTTGCGTTTGGGCTCGTGGAATGCACGGCATCCATGAGCTGTCGCCAGGCATGCAGTCACTCGTTCAGGCAGCACGAAGCGTCCGCGGCTTTTCTTGTATGAGCGTGCGAAGTTTGCGGCGCTTGGCGGTCAGGAAGACTTGGTTTATTTTCGTACCCTCTTCCTTACCGGAGCCATGCCATGGCTGAAAAGAAGACCGATGCCAAACCAGCGCTGCTGTCTGGCGGCAATCCGCAAATTCCGAAAGGGGAAGGCGATGGTCCTGTGCAGGCCTATATCGCGGCGATGCCAGGCTGGAAACGGGATTTAGGCCAGCGCCTGGATGCGCTTGTCGTGCAGGCGGTTCCCAATGTGCACAAGGCCGTCAAATGGAATTCGCCGCTGTACGGGCTGGAAGGCGAGGGCTGGTTTCTTAGCCTGCATTGCTTCACCAAGTACGTCAAAGTCGCGTTCTTCCGTGGCTTGTCGTTGCAGCCCGTGCCGCCCGGAGCGTCCAAGAGCCAGGACACACGCTATCTGGATATTCGCGAAGACGATGTGCTGGACGAGGCGCAATTCAGCGATTGGGTCAGGCAGGCCAGTAAATTGCCGGGTGAGCGGATGTGACCCGTGACGAAAAAAGCCACCTTGTGAACTGACCCCAAGGTTGGAACGTTGTCCAACTTCTTGGGGTGAGTTCATTGCGGTGGCTTTTCCCTGTTTTGCACGAGCCGCAGCGATTCAATACCGACTGCCAGCTCAATCAAATCCGATCAAACGCCGATCGGCCCGCCGTCCGCACGTTGGATTACCACCGTTGACGAGCGCGGGCGCACGGTGCCCGTGGCCGAGGTCGTTGCGTCATCCGTGCCGTATGCCGGCCAGTTCACCGGGTGCTGGATGTTCAGGAAGATGCTGGTGTAGTCCGGCGTGAATGCGAAGCCCGTGACTTCGGCCTCGTTGGGGCCGACGAAGAAGCGGCGCAAGTCGGCCTGGTTGGACGCATTGATGGCCGGGCCGGTGCCGGTGCTGTCGGCAAGCGATCCGGGGATCACGGCCAGCATCTGGTCGTTGGTGGCGCGGGCCACGTTGTTGTTGCGGCCGCCGTCGATGCCGTTGTCGGTCTGGATCCACAGGATGCCACGGGTGTCGAAGCCCAGGCCGTCGGGGCTGGCCAGTTGGTTCAGCGTGGTCAGGCCCGAGCGGTTGGTGTCGGCATCGGCGCCGGCATCCGAACCGAAGACAAAGATGTCCCACTCGAATTTCGTCGAGCCAGCTTCGTCGTGCCAGCGGACGATGTGGCCGTTGACGTTGTTCAGGCGCGGGTTCGGCGCGTTGGTGCCGGTGGTGGCGTTGCGGCTGCTGTTGTTCGTCAGCGTCAGGTAGATGTCGCCGTTGGTGGGGTGCGTGGCCGTCCACTCGGGGCGGTCCATCGGGGTGGCGCCCACGAAGTCGGCCGCGCCGCGCGTGTTGATCAGGATGGCGTCCAGGCTGCCGAATTCATCGGCCAGCGTGCGGCCGCCGGTGCCGGTGGTCGTGCCCGTCAGCGCCAGCCATTCACCCGTGCCGTCCGCGTTGAAGCGGGCGACGTACAGCGTGCCACGGTCCAGGTACTTGGCGCCCACCGCCAGGCGGTCGGTGCGTTCCGCGTCCTTCGGATCCCACACGGCTTCGGACACGAAGCGGTAGATGTATTCAAAGCGCGAATCGTCGCCACTGTAGAACGCCAGCGGCTTGCCGGCTTCGGGCTTGCTGTAGGCGCAGCCTTCGTGGGCGAAGCGGCCCATGGCCGTGCGCTTGGTGGCGATGCTGGTGGGGTCGTAGGGATCGATCTCGACCAGGTAGCCGAAACCGTTGACCTCGTTGCGCCAGTCTTGCGTGGCGTCGACGCCGGTTTCGGTGACATTGAAGCGCGCGAATTCACCCAGCACTTCCGAGGGGTCGAGTGCGGCGGTTTCCCATTGGTAGCGTCCGGCGGGGCCGGCGGACACGCCGACGCGGCGCTGGTGCGCCGGGCGCGTGCCGGTGTTCACGAAGCAGGCCGCCCAGTTTTCTTCGGCGGTGATGTAGGTGCCCCACGGCGTGTAGCCATTGCCGCAGTTGTTGTTGGTGCCGCGCACTTGGGCGCCATTGGGCGAGAACGGGGTCTTGACCCAGTCCGTGCCGCCGACGGGCCCGGCCAGTTTCATGGCGGTGGCCGACGTGAAGCGGCGGTTGTAGCGCGAGTTGTTGACGATGGTCCAGCTGCCGTTTTCACGGCGCACGTGCACGATGGCCACGCCGTGGGCGTTGATTTCCTTGCGGACTTCTTCAGCGGGGCGCTTGCCGGCCACGCGGGTCGGGCCATTCGGATGCAGGGCGTTTTCGTCGATGTATTCGTGGTTGATCGCCAGCAGGCCTTCCGTGGAGCTGCCCTCGATGGGGAAGAAGTGCATGCCGTCGTGGTGCATGCCCATGGCGTTGAGCAGATCGTTCGACGAGTTGTTGCCGTTCTGGTCCCACGCCATCGCGTTGTCGTTCAGCGGGGTGCCCCAGGGCGCGAACACATGGGCGACGTAGCCGTTGGGGACCACGCAGCCGTCGGTCATCGACGTGGGCAGGGACTCAAAGCCCAGCTTCAGCGCGGCGGGCGGCTCGACGGGGGTGACGGGCGGGGTGGGCTCCGGGCTGCCGCCGTCCACGATGTCGTCATCGTCATCGCTGCTGTTACAGCCGGCCAGGCCCAGGCTGGTCATCGTGGCGAATGCCGCGGCCAGGCCGCCGCGCATCATCGTGCGGCGCGACAGGTTCTTTTCCAGGATCTCGCTGAATGGGCTGTTCTGGCTGGGATTGCGGACGGTCTTGTCGGAAATGGATTTGCTCATTTGGATTCCTGGCGGGGGGGGCTGTGCCTAGATGGGACGAGCAATGCTAGAAGTCACAAATGAAAGGTTCATGACAGTTGGCTGAATACCGTGGCCAAAACCGCGCGAACATGCAAGAAAAAGGCTGGCGCCGTGGTCACGGCGCCAGCCTGGGGAGTCGGTGGGGGGAGGACCGTGCCGCGCTATTTCGCGGTGTTCTCGTCGTCCACCGTCAGCCCGCCGCTTTTCATGATGCCTTGGGCGATTTCCTCGGCGGACTTGCCTGCAAAGCCGTGTTCGCCCGCCGTGATGCGGAAGCTGTCGCCTTCCAGCGGGCTTTGCAGCGTGGCCGAGGTCAGCAGCACGCCGTTGGATCGCAGCTGTATGCGCTTGCCGACGCGGTCGCGCGTGAAGTCGGCCAAGGCTTTCTGGCTGTCGGGCTTCAATGCCACGTCCACGACGCGCGCGCCGGTTTGAGGATCAGCGCCTGGTGTGGCGCTTGCCGCCTGCAAGGTGACGGTCTCGGCGTGCGCGGCCCAGGGTAGCGATAGGGCGATGACGGCCGCGCAGGCCAGATGCTTGAGAGAGGGCATGGCTGTTTCCTTCGGCTGGGGCGATGCTTCCATCCTAGCCGAAGTGACGTCTGGCGACGAACTCAGGGCTGCCCGGGCGGGCGCACGCCCAGCGCGCGCAACATATCCGGCAGGCCCTGCACCGGCGGCATGCCCGGCAGCGGCATGCCTGGCGGGTTGCGGGCGGCGTCTTGCAGCACGGTGGCCCATTCGCGCGGGTCCAGCGGTTCACCCATGCGCACGCGCAGGTCCAGCAGATCCAGCGCGGCGCGGCGATGACCGGCATCCGCGGCCTGCCGGAACAAGCGTTCGGCCACGGTGTAGTTCTTGGGCACGCCACGTCCCAGGCCGGTCAGTTCGCCCAGATAGGTTTGTGCGGGGGCGAAGTCCTGGTCGGCAGCGCGTTGATACCAGCGGGCCGCGATGTTGTAGTCCTGTTGGACGTGTTCGCCGTTTTCTGCGATCAGGCCCAGCGTGGTCATGGCCACGACATCGCCTGCCTTGGCGCGTGCTTGCAATGAAGCCAGGCGGGGCTCGTCCAGATACTGGGCGCCGCGCTCGATCTCGTATTCCCATGCGCTGATGCGGGCCTTGATCAGATCACGGCCCAAGGTCGGCGATGGTCCGCGGTTGGCGCTGGCGCTTGCGCCGCCACCGGGTTTGGCTGCGGTCTGGCCGTCGGCCAAGCTGTTGAAGGTGACGGTGCCGACGAGACTGCTGGCGTAATGCGGAATCTGCCGGTAAGCGGTGGCGATCTGCACGTCGCCCGTCAATTGCTTGAAGAAATTCTCGACCGGCACGGCGCCCTGCAAAGCGTCCAGCGCTTGCGCGAAGTAGAAGGCGTAAGGGCTGTGGCGTGGGCCTTCGTTGCCGAATCCATCTTCGGCGGTGGCGCCTGGCTGCGTGGAAAATGCAATGAGTTCGCCGCCCGCAGGCACCGTATGGACCAGGCCGGCCGAGGCCGCGCCCCGGGTCAGGTTGGTGCGGCAGGCGTCAAGCACCAGCAGGCGGGCGCGAACCTGGGCACGGCGCAGCGCCTGCGACACCCGCGCGAGGCTTAGCGAGCTTTGCTGCGCGATGCGGATGCCGACATCGGCAAGCGGCACGGCAAGCTCGACGCCAAACAGATAGTTCACGTCATCCACCGCCACCGCGTGGCCCGCGAAATACACCAGCGCCAGATCTGAACTGGCGGCGCGCGCGGCAAACTCGTCGACGGCGCTTTCCATCTGCGCGGTGGTCAGGTCCGTCAGCAAGGTGACGTCGAAATCGCGCTTGCGCAGCGACCCTGCGATCAGGCGAGCGTCGTTGACGGGATTGATCAATACGTTGGCGGCGACGGCGTAGCGGGCGTTGCCGATGACCAGTGCATGGCGGCGCTTCGCGGGAACCGGCGCCGGAGCCGGTGCGTGCACTGCCGGGTTGGCAATGCCGGCGGCGTGTCCGCCCAGCAGGCTGGCGCCAAGCAACGCGGTCAACAGGCGCCGGCGGTTCCCGGAGGGTTCGGCAGCGTTCAGCATGGTTGCGGCGTTCTTCATGGCCGGAGGCAAGCGCCAGGCGTGGCGGGCACGGCGGACAGCGCGCCCAGCGCGGTGGCGGCATCGCGCAACGAAGACTCGCGCGGCGCGGCGAGCAGGAAGCGCCCATCCTCAGTCGGGCCCGCCACGATGGACACCGCGTATTGCGACAAGGTATTGCGCAATTGCTTGGCGGTGACGGTATCGGGCAGGTCCACCATCAGGCGCGGGCACGCACCGCCACCCCGAGTCAGCACGCCGTCCGACACCAGAACGTCGCGCGGCGCCTGCATCACGACGACGACGGACAACATGATGGCCAACGCCCAACCCAACGGCATCAAGGGGCTGACGGGCGTGGGCCACAGCTTTTGCCAGAGCCGGCGGCCGGCTGATTGGGGCGCGGCGGCGGCCGCGGGGCGTTCTGCCAGCGCCCGCAGAAAGGCAGTGTCGCGGTCGGCCTGGCCGATATCGTTGTGGGCCAGCTGGCGCGCTTGTGCCAGCGCGCGCCATTCGTCGACCTCGGCCCGCAGCGCGGGATCGCGTGCCAGATCGGCCTCGAAGGCGCGGCGGGCATCGGGGTCGAGCTCGCCCGACAAGTAGGACAGCACTCGGTCTTCAGACATGGTCAGTCCATTCCTTTGCGCGTGCATTCGGTCACCAGCTTGCGTGCGGCGTGCAGGCGGCTTTTGACGGTGGGCACGTGCAGGTCCTGCTGTTTCGCGATCTGTTCCATCGGCATTTCGTCCAGGTACAGGAACATCGTGGTGCGCAGGGTGTCGCTAAGTTTGTTCAGGCAGTCGCGCATGCGCTTGACGAGCGACAGGTGCTCGTAGGCTTGTGCGGGGTCGGCGAACGGTGAAGGGTCGCCCAGGTCCGCGGATTCATCGAACACGCTGTCGGGCGGCTGGCCGTCGTCGTCGGGCTCGGTCCATTGCACTTCATGCCGGGTGCGGCGATGCGCCTGAATCAGCTCGTGCAGCGAACCCCGGTAGAGATAGCCCCCCAGCTTGCTCAGCGCCAGTTCATGCGCGGCCCAGCCGCCCGCAGGCTGGCCGTGCTGGAAGCCTTCGTCACGGAACGAGCGTGTTTGCAGGAACTTCATCAGGGCATTGTTGAAAGCATCCACCACGCCTTCGGGCGAGGTGTTGAAGAACTTCTTGCGCAGCTTCAGCGTGATGTGCTGCTCGGCCTTGTTGCGGAAGTCCAGTGCGTAGCGGGGGTCGGCATGCATGATGCGCAGCAGCGCGTCGACGTTGTTGATGACGTAGCGCTTGGGGTCGAGCGTGTTCATGGTTCAGATTCTTGTTGTCGAACTGAACGCAGAACGTCAGCCCATCGGCGGATCGGTGCCGGCGCCCTCCGGGGCGAGGGCAGCGGCACCTTAGCCGCGCACGAGGGGAAAATCAAGCGCGGCGCCGCAGCACGGCAATGCCGCGAATGGTGAAACCCGCCACGATGGCCAATGACAGATAGAAGCCGAAGCCGAAGCTCAGGTTGTTCCAGATCGTCTGTGCCATGTCCTGCGCCATGTTGCGGCTGGCGCGCGAATTGCCCAGGAAGCCGGCCAATTGACGGCTGGCGTTCATCAGCTCGCGCACTTCGGAGGCAACGCCGGCCAGCGTCACGCCCCACAGCGCCAGCGGCAGGAAGTAGGCGAACGTCATCAGGCGGCGGGGGAGCACGGCGGGGAACAGGGACGGCAGCAACGGGCCGACGACGGCCAGCAGCCACAGCAGCGCATAGATGCCGGCGCCCTGGTTCTGCGCGCCCTGAAGGTCGCCGCCGTTCTGCATGCGAAGCAGATCGTAGAAGGTGAGGCTGGCGTGCGAGCCCATCAGGCGCACGGTGATCACCGAGAACACGGTGGTGGCCAGCAGGAACAGCAGCGCACCCACGGCATCGCCTCGATTGACGCGGGTGGCGGCGGTGGCGGCCCAGCGGCCACCGTGAGTCTTGGCCAGCGTCAACACTTCGCGCAGCGCATTTCCTTGCATGGGTCTTCCTTTTCAGTGGGCGCAAGCGGATGCCTGCATGGATCGCTATGCATGGGCGAGGAAAAGGTTCGGTTTTTTTTTGCGGAAAATTTTTCAAACTTTTCCGGGCCAACGGCGTAGCGATGAGCAAGGGCGCGGATTTTCCCGCCGCCATCCATTCCAACGGAGAGTCGAATCATGTCCAACCCCACCGCGCTTGCCAGCCTTTACCAACGTGTCGTCCAGGAAGAAACGGGCCTGGTCGCCCGCGTGGACGAAGATGGCGACGTGCTGTTCCGCCATCCCGACCTGGGCACCATGTTCTTCAGCCTGGTCGACACGGACCCGGAATTCCTGCGCCTGGTCTACCCGAGCTTCGTCGACGCGGATGAACTGGGCCTGACCCGCCAGCAACTGCTGGAAGTGATCAACGTCGTCAATCATCGCTGCAAGGCCGTGAAACTGAGCTTGCAACAGGGCAACGGCGCCGCGGCCGGCCGCGTATCGGCGGCGGTCGAAAGCTTTGTCGCGGCACCCGACACGCTGCCCGATGAGGCGCTGCTGCGTGCCATCGTGGCACGTTGCGTGTCGGCGATCCGCCATGGTGCAAGCCAGGTCGTGGCGATCGCGATCGAGCTCAAGCAAGGCAACGCCGAAGCGACGAACTAAGAGGGCTTCCCGCGCGGCGGAATTGAAACAGGCCTGTCCCTGTGCTGTAACTTTGAGATACATTGCAGGGCTTTGCCGGAACCTCCGCCTTGCCGCCCCATGACATCCCACCCGTGATCGCGCTTGGTGGCGGCCGGGTTTCCCGTGACTACGATGATTTCGATGCGCCTGCGCCACCTTTGTCCCCTGACCCTACGTTTGCTGACCGTGTTGTTTCTGCTGGGAGGGTTGAGCGCGTGCGCCGTTAAGACCAATTCTCGGGGCGGCTACACCTACGGCGTGGACACCGCGGCCTTGTTTGGCACCGAGATTGGCCAGTTCGCGCTGCAAAGCGGCGGCGAAGGCACGTTGCGCCGCGAAGGCACGAAATTCTCGGTCAAGCTGTCGGGCAACCAACGTGTGATTCCGTTGAACAACGTGGATGCCGCCCGCATCGCGCGTAGCGAATACGTGGGGGCACGAACCGTGGTGGTCATCGAGACGCAGCGGCGCAATTGCGACTATCGCTATACCGTGCTGGCGATCGAGGGGTCCGACGTGCTGTCCTGGGACTTGGGCAATTGCCGCGATCGGCCGGCCGTGCTGGTGCAGGACGACCGTAGCGCCATGACCTTCGATTTTCCGAAGGGCTCGAACATCGAACGCTTTGTCTACACGCAGGACGGCCGCATGCGTCGTGGCGATGTGAAGACAGTGGCGGGCTTGAATCCGCGCGCCAAGCCCTTTGCCGACGAATCCCTGTATCCGCCCGGATATCTGGACGCGCTGCGCCAGCATGGCGTCTTTCCGCCGCCGGCCGCTTCGGCGGCGCCAGCGGGCAAGGGCGGCAAGTCCGGTAAACCCGCCCGACCCGCCAAGCCAGCCAAACCCGCAAGTCCCGGCACGCCAGATGCGCCCGCGCGGCAAACGCCTGCGGACACCCAGACGGCGGGCCGCGTGGTGCCCCCGCCACCGCAGCGGGTGCCTGGCAGCGACGCGCCTGCCTCCACCGCCAGCGCCACCCCTCGCACGGGAGGCGCATCACGGGTGCCGGCCAAGCTGGACCTGCCTGACGAGGAAATCACCTCGACCCGCCTTGACCTGAGAGATTGACGTGCGGCAAGCCCAGATTCGCCAGATTCTTTTCCTGATCGTCCTGACGGTCATCTATCTCAGCTTCGAGCTGGGATTCAACGCGCGCCTGCTCGATGTCGTGGGCAGCCGCGCCACGCCGCACGACATTGAAGAACTGGAGTTCTTCGGCCGCACGCTGTCCGGCATTGCCGCCGCGCTGGTGGTCCTGCAATTGCTGCTGACGCGGCGCCTGCGCACGGGCGGCCAGCCGTCGGTCCTGAAGATCGCGCTAGCCTGCGGCCTGACCGCGCTGCTGGTGTTCGGCGCGATCAAGCTGATCGTGAATGTATTGGTGGACACGCGCGACGGTGATTTCCGCCGCATCGCCGCCAACGCCGGCCTGTTGCAGCGGTCTTTGGTGCAGGGCGATCTGCATCTGGACGGCTTGGTCGACGACGAGGTCTATGCCCGCCCCGAGGGCAAGGCATTCCTGGCCGTGTTCCAGGTGCTGCTGTCCAACATCGAAAACCTGGACGAAAAGGTCGAACCCAAGAAACGCCAAGTGATCCGCACGGACCTGCAACGGCAGATGAAGACCTTCACCGTTGATGGGCACGACGTCCGGATGACGGCGCCCGGCATCCGCGGCTATCACCAGGTCTACACCAGCGTGATGCAGTCCGTCGCCAGCCGTTGGAAGCAATACGCGGGCGTGCCGGTGGCGTCCGACATCGGCCTGGGGCGTGAGCAGGATCGCGCCTGGAGCGACTACCGCAGGAACCTGTCCAAGCGTGGCTGGACGCCCGAGAACGTGCCCGCCCGCTACCAGGACCGCGTGGTGCGTGACGTGCGCAAACGCATTCCCGTGCCCGGGGATTGGCAGCCGCATGATCGGGCCACCTTCAATGAGGCGGTTGCGCAGCAATATTGGAAGACCATGCGCAGCCGCACCGTGCATGTGGAAGGCGATGCGATTCCGCCGGGGCTGTCGTATGAGGACTTCGTGGCGCGTCCGGGCGTGCAGAGGCTATTGCGGCAGACCTTGATGGTGCCGGCCAGCATGAGCGTGGCGTCCAATTACACCGACCCGGCCAGCTTCAAGCGGCTCTACGACGGCATGCTGGATCGCGCCGTGGACGAGGCCATGCCGCGCTTTTCCGCCACCAGTACGGACTTCGGGCGCGGAGGCCAGCACTACAAGCTGGGCCAGGACGCCGCGCGGGCGGCGATCGTTCCGCCGGTGGCGTTGCTGTTTTCGCTGCTGGGCGCGGTCGGCCACTTTGCCAAGCTGCTGTACCTGATCGCCAAGCTGATCGTGTGGCTGCGCACGCCCGCGGGCCAAGAGCCTGGCCGCACCGCGACGCGCGCCGCCGGGCTGGCGCTGGTACTGACGCTGGTGTGCGTATGGACGGCATTTTCCTTCATGCAGAACGGCATTACGCGCAGCGAGTTGTTCCAGCAGATGGCGCGCGCGGACGCGAGCCGCGACGATGAATCGATCGGGCAGGCCTTGCGCCGCCGCGTATTGAGCAATGTGGCGCACGTGGTCGTGGTGGGGCAAGCGTACACCTACCCGTTCAACGAAGCGGTGCGCACGGGCGTGCTGGGCGGCATCAAGTATGGATACCACGGCGATGCGGATTGATCGCAGGGTCGCGGTGGCCCTCATCGCCGCGCTGTCCTGGTCCAACGCGGGCGCCGCCTGCCTGGGCATGCAGATACACGCGCATCGCGGAGCGCCCCAGTTGCCGGAGAATTCGCTGGCGTCGATCAGCGCTGCGTACGCGGGCGGTTGGGACGGGGTTGAGATCGACATGCAGCGTTTGCAGGACGGGCGCTGGGTGCTGCATCACGACCTGCTGACGGGCAGGACGGTGGGTGGGGCCGGGCGCAAGGCGGTGCTGCAACTGAGCAGCGCCGATTGGCGCGGCGCAAAGCTGCTGGGGCAGGGCGGCGGGTCACCGCCGCCATTCCTGGACGACGCGCTGCGGGTCGCGGCCGCGCAGCCCGCCAAGACCTTCAACGCGGAACTGAAGGTGGTTTATCGCGATTGTGAACCGGTCAGAAAGCTGGTCCTGGACATGAAGCGGGCGCTGCCGCACGGCAATTGGATGATGACCTCGGCCTTTCCGGAAGCGTTGCGCTGCGTGCGCCAGTCCGATCCGCAAGGCTATCTGGGGCTGATCGTGTTTGATCCGCGCAATGCCCAAGCCGCTGGCGCGAATCCGCTGAGCCGCTATGTGTCGCAGCGCGCCTCGGCGCCCGTGCTCAACCGGCAATGGCTGGCCAATCTGACGGCCAAGGTGGGGGCGCCTGTCGGCGTGCATGTGGACGCGACCACGCTGGCCGCCAATCCGCAACTGTTGAGCGACGCTGCGAGGCAATCGGTGCGGGTCTTTGTTTACGCGGTGGACGGTGATGCCGCGTTGGCGCAGCAATTGCGTGCCGCGAAACAGCGCGAAGGCTATCTGCCGTCGGGCGTGATCATCGATGGCGATGCTCAGGCGTTCTGCCGGGCGGTCGGGGGGTAAGGGTATGGCGCGGGTCCGTGGCATTGAGGCCCGGATTTCCGCCTACACTTGCCGCTTCACCCGTCTCAACCCCCGCCGCCAACATCCTGCAAGGCTACGCTCATGATCCTACGCGCATCCTGGTTTCTGTCCTGCCTGCTGCTGGCGGGCGTGGCCCATGCCGGCTCTGCGCCGGCCGAAATATCGTGCATCTCGGAAAGCGGCAAGGTCGCGTTGAAGGGCGTCATTCCGTCGCCGTCCTCGGAAGACCTGAACGTGAAGCTGAGCTACTTCGACGCGGACCTGACCTTCAGTTCCGACACCACTGCCAGCAGCTATGTGGTGTCGGACTTCCCGCAATCGGTGTTCACGCTGCTGGTGCCGACCCAGGGCATCGCGTTGACGCTCTACGCCTTGCCATCCAGCGTGGCCGTGGAAAAGACCTCCGACCATGATCTGGCCGGGACGTTCCAGGCCAAATTGACGGCGCCCCGTCCGCGTTCAGCGGCGGGTGCGCAAACGAACACGCCGCTGAAAGCCACGTTGAACTGCGACTACCGCTACTCGTTGTAAGCCGCTTGCGGTTCAGACGGTGCCATGGGCGCCAGGTGCAGCGCCACCACCTCGGTATTGCCGTGCAGGACGGCCGGATAGCGGCTTCTGACCAACGGGTCATGCCCCGGCACGATGTGCGCGGGGGATTCCGCATGCTTTGCCAGGGTTTCATACCCGGCCAGCATGTCGGCCACGTTCAGCACGATGGGAAACGGCGCGTCCAGCCCCATGTTGTCGTAGTAGTGGCTGGCGTCTGACGCCAGCACGATCCAGCCGCGCGCCGTGTGCACGCGCACCGCCTGCAAGCCTTGCGTATGGCCGCCGATGTGCAGCAATTGCAGGCCTGGCGCGAGGTCGTCATGGCCGTGGTAGAAGGCCACCCGCTTGTCATAGACCCCCCGTACGACATCGACCACGTCTTCCACTGCGTAGGCGTGGCGCAGCATGTCAAAGCGCATGTTGCAGCCGCAGGCGTAGTGCAGTTCGCTTTCCTGCATGTGCAAGCGAGCGTGGGGAAGTTTGCGGATGTTGCCGGCGTGGTCGTAGTGCAGGTGGGTGACGATCACGTCCTGGATGTCGGCGGCGGCGATGCCCAGCGTCTTCAGGGCGTCGATGGGGCAGCGCAGGAATTCGCGGCCGCGCGCCTCGGCGGCGGCCTGGTTGAAGCCGGTGTCGACCAGCCAGACGCGCGCGCCATGGCGGATGACCCACACGAAGTAATCCATCGGCATGGGGCCGTCGTGCGGGTCGGGCGGCGTGATGAAATTCTGGCTGCGGCGGCGCCCGACGGTGGCGTAGCGCAAGGCATAGACTTCGTGGTTCGGCAGCGTCATGCGATTCCCCGGACGGTTCGGATGTGGTCGAGTTCAGGTCGCAGATAGTCCAGCAGGCGCTGGGGACTTTCCACCATGGGAAAGTGGCCCAGTTCGGGCATGGTGGTGAAACGCGCGCCTGGAATCAGCGCAGCGACGCGGCGCGAGTCTTCAGGACTGGCGGAATAGTCATAGGCGCCGGTCAACAGCGAGACGCCGAAGGCGCGGGTGTCCAGGCCGGTCAAGTGCTGGGCAGCGTCGAAGTCCTCGCTATAGAACCAGAGGTCGTTGGCGTAGACATTGAAGCCGCCTTGCGCATAGATCCAGGCGGCGTCGCGGCGCGCTTCCAGCGTGGACGCGGGGCCCATCAAGCCGCGCACATAGGCCGGGTTGTGCGCCGCCTGGTTGACCTGCGGATGGCACAGCATCGGCGTGCGCCGGCCGGTTGCCTTCCAAGGCGCTTCCAGCGCTGCCACGCCAGCGACGTCGGCCGGGTGGGTGGCGGCGATCACCAGCGCCATCGCCGCGCCCATCGAGCAGCCCAGCAACACGCACGGGGCCCCGGCCAGTTGCCGGATGACCGCCAGACAGGTGCGCAGGTAGGTGTCGCGGGTCAGCCCGTCTTCCGTCCAGGCGTGTCCCGGCAAAGGCATGCTGCGGCCATGGCCCGGCATATCGAAGGCGAGCATGCGCCATTGGCGGCGCAGGTCCGGGTCCGCCATCAGCGCGTGGTACTGGCGGGAATCGGCGCCGGCGGTATGCAGCATCAGCAGCGGCGGGCCGTCGGTCAGGCCGCTGGTTTCGTAGTAGAGCGAAGTGCCTGCCGCGCCCAGATCCAGCGTGGCGTAGTGGCCGGTGATGGGGCTGCGATCCAGCAGGGCAGGCGTGGCGGTGAGTTGCCCGCGCAGAATCTCGAACAGTCGTTCCAGGGGATGCAAGGCCTGGGCGATGGCCAGGGCGTCGCCCTTGACGCGCAGGCCTTGGGCCTGGCGATGCGCGGCGGTGAACGAGTGATAGCCCGGAGGCGGGGTGGGGCTCAGCAGTTTGCGCCAGGTGTCTGGCGGGGCGCTGATGACGATGCACTGCGAGGGGGCGGCGGGTTGACCAGCCCAGGCGGAAATCCGGTCTTGCGGATCTTCGCCGGCTTGCAGCCAGAGGGCGCACGGCAGGCCCCGGGCTGCGGCATTGAACTCGCTATCCTGCTGCGCCAGGGCCGCCGCGGCCCTCAGTTCCTGAACGATCGCCTTCACGTGTGGATGCCTCCTCTTGTTGGCGCCTTAGCACTTCGAGCGCGGTGCGTTCCGCATTCACGATGTGGCTCTGTGCGGCCGCTTGGGCGCCTTGTGGATCCCGAGCCTGGATGCGCTCGAAGATGGTGTCGATTTCGGCCATGCTTTCCGGCAGCCGATCCGCGCGCGCGAACGACGTGGCGCGCAGCAGGTTGATGCGCGACAGCAGCCCGGGCAGCATGTCTTTGATCAAATCGTTGTCACAGCCCGACAGCAACACGTCGTAGAAATCGTGCTTGGCCGCCAGCAAGGCCGACTTGTTGCTGCCCTTGGCCTGGCGGTGCAGCGCGTCCACCGCCTTGCGCAGGCGTTCGACGTCCGTGTCGCTGGCTAGCCGGGCGAATTCGTGGGCGGCGAAGCCTTCCAGCAGCGCGCGCAAGGAATACAGGTCGCGCGCGGCCTTTTCGGTGATGCGCACGACCGTCGGGCCCCGGTGCGGTTCGATCGAGATCAGGCGTTCGGCTTCCAGCGTGCGCAACGCTTCGCGCAGGGTGCTGCGGCTGATGTTCAGCTGTTCGCACAGTTCCGCTTCGCGCAGGCGTTCTCCGCCCTTTAGGCGTCCGTCCATGATGGACGTGCGCAGGAATTCCTCGACGCGGGTGCGCAAGGTCGTCGGTTTTTCGAATATCGCGCTGGTGGGGCTGGGCATGGCTGTCTCTCGCTTAGCGTAGCGGCGGGCGCAGGCGGCAGCGCGGGCTTTTGGCCCGGCCACGGCGAACCGCCGATTCAACGTAAAGACGCAATATATCCCGCCGACGGCCCATGGCTACAACCCAAGGTAGGCGGCACGCACGCGACTGTCTTCCAGCAGCGTGTGGCTGGGGCCGGACAGCACCATCGTTCCCGATTGCAGCACGTAGGCATGTTCGGCCACCGACAGGGCCAGCCGGGTGTTCTGCTCCACCAGCAGGATGGTCAGCCCGCTGCGGTGGATGTCGATCATGGCCTGGTGCATTTCCTCGACGACCTTGGGCGCCAGGCCGTGGCTGGGTTCGTCCAGCAGCAGTAGCCGGGGTTCCAGCATCAGGGCGCGGCCGAATGCCACCATCTGCTGTTCCCCGCCCGAGAGCGTGCCGGCCTGCTGCCTGCGCCGTTCAAGCAACCGGGGAAACAAGGCATAGACGCGGTCGCAGCTGCGTTTGAGCGCGGCGGCATCACGGCGGCGGGTGTAGCCGCCCAGGTACAGGTTCTCTTCCACCGTCATCTCGGGGAACACGTGGCGGCCTTCGGGAACGTGGGCGATGCCCAGTTCAGGGATGCGGTGCGGCGGCAGGCGCAGGATGTCCTGGCCGTCGAAGGCGATGCGGCCACTGACCCTGTCCAGCAACCCCGAGATGCAGCGCAGCAGCGTGCTCTTGCCCGCCGTGTTGGCGCCGACGACCGCGATGAAGCCGCCTTCGGGCACGTCCAGCGAGACCTCGTGCAGCACCGGGCTGCGGTCGTAGGAGGCGGTCAGCCCCTGGATCTGAAGCAGGGTCATGCCGCCACCTCCGCCTGTTCCATCGATTTGCCCAGGTAGACCTCGATCACCGTGGGGTTGGCCGCGATATCGGCGGGGCTGCCTTCCGCGATCTTCTGGCCGAACGACAGCACCAGGATGCGGTTGCACAGCCGCATGATGGCGCGCATGTGGTGTTCGACCACGATGAAGGTGATGCCGGCTTCGTCGCGCAGCGTGCGGATCAGGTCCAGCAGCGCGTCCATTTCGGATTCGTTCAGCGCGGCCATGACCTCGTCCAACAGGAAGACCTTGGGGTCTGTGCACAGCGCGCGGGCCAGTTCCACCCGGGCCTGTTCCGGAAACGACAGTTCGCCCGCCGGTTTGGCCGCGATGGCGGACAGGCCCACGCGGTCCAGGTTGTCGCGGGCGACCTGTCGGGCGCGCGCCACGTCATGGCGCAGCAGGCCGCCGACCAGCACGTTGTCCAGCACGGTCATTTCCGGGAACAGCGCCACGTTCTGGAACGTCTTGGTCATGCCGCGCGCGGCGATCTGGTGGGGGCGCAGGCCGCTGATGTCCTCGCCTTCCAGTTCAATGCGTCCGCCCTGGCTGGCGTACAGGCCCACCAGCAGATTGAACAGGGTGGTCTTGCCGGCCCCGTTGGGGCCGATCAGGCCCAGGATGTCGCCCCGGGCCACGCTGAACGACACGTCGTCCACGGCTTTCAGGCCGCCAAAGCGGCGCTGCACGTTCGATACCTTCAGGATGTCAGGCATGCTGGCTCCGCGTCAGGTTGCGCAACCGTGACCACAGCGCCGACAGGCCGCGCGGCTCGATCAGGATGATGGCGATCAGGATCAGGCCGAACGCCAGCTGGGACACGCCCGCCGTGTGACCCGACAGCCAGTCGTTGAACACTTCCTCAAGCGGGATGATGACCAGCGCGCCGATCAGCGGGCCCGCCACGGTGCCCACGCCGCCGATGATGCAGATCAACGCCACGCGCACTGAAATGCCCACCAGTGAAAACACGGTGTCCGGATCGAAGAAGTAGATGAATTGCGCGTAGAGCGTGCCGCAGGCGCCCATCAGCGCGGCTGAGATCACGGCGGCCAGGATGCGCGTTTGCGCGGTGTTCACGCCGATGACTTCGGCCGCCTGCGGATTGGCCTTCACGGCGCGCAGGCGATAGCCCAGGCGCGAATGGCTGATCAGCGCGAAGACGATGGACGTGATCAGCGCGGCGCCCAACATCAGGTAGTAGTACGGGATGCTGGACTTGAACTGCATCTGCGCCAGGCCTTCCGAGAACGGGATGGACAGGCCGACTGGCCCGCCCGTCACCGAGGCCCAGGTGTTGGCGATGGCGCGCAGCACTTCGCCAAACGCCAGCGTGGCCAGCGCGAAGTAGTGCCCGCGCAGCCGCATCGTGGGCAGGCTGAGCAAGGCGCCCGCCACGCCCGCGACGGCCATCGCGGCCACGATGCCCAGCCACGGCGAAATGCCATAGCGCAGCAGCAGCAACGTCGAGGTGTAGGCGCCCAGCCCGAAGAAGGCCGCATGGCCCAGCGAAATCTGGTTGGCCAGGCCGCCCACGATGTTCCAGGATTGGCCCATCGCGGCAAACAGCAGCACCAGCGTCAGGACGCGGATGCCGTAGCCCTGGTCTTCCATCATCCAGGGGGCGGCCAGGGCCACGGCCAGAAATGCCGCCCAAGGCAGGGATTGTCGAGTCATGGTCATCAGGCTGCTCTTTTCAAAAGACCTTCCGGGCGCACGGCCAGGACCAGGATGAAGATGGCGAACAGCACCAGGTTCTGGAGTTGCATGGGCAGCACCAGCGACGACAGCGACTGGATCACGCCCACCGCCACGCCGCCCACCACTGCCCCCATCACGCTGCCCAGGCCGCCCAGCACCACCGCCGTGAACATCAGCACGCTGAACTGCGCGCCGACGGTGGTGGAGGCCGTCAGGTAGGGCAGGATGATGCCGCCGCCCAAGGCCGTCAGGCCCACGCCCAGCCCGAACGCCAGTTGGTGGACACGGTGGGTGGAGATGCCGGACAGACGGGCGGCCATGGGGTCCTGGGCGGTGGCCCGCACTGCCATGCCCCACCAGGTTTTCTTCAGGACCCACCACAGCGTCAAGCCGGCCACCGCCGCCACCACGAAGGCCAGCAGATAGGGCGCGCTCAAGAGAATCGGCCCGACCGCCAGCGCGGTCATCTGATAGGGCGTCTGCACCGAGCGGAACTCCGATCCGAACAGGATCAGCGCCAGGTTTTCCATGACGATGAGCAGGCCCACCGTCAGGAAGATCTGCGCCACCGCTGGCGCCTTCAGCACCCGGTTGATCAGGAATTTCTGCGTCAGCACGCCCAGCACGAAGGCCACGGCGAACGACAGCAAAGACCCGATCAGCGGATCCAGCCCCCACAGCTTCCAGGCGAAATACGCCACGAACATGCCCACCATCAGGAACTCGGCCTGGGCGAAGTTGACGATGGAGACCACCCCGAAAACAAGCGTCAACCCGATCGAGATGACCGCGTAGACGCCGCCCAGCAGAATGCCGTCCACCAGTGCCTGCAAGAATTGCATGACCGTTTCTCCGTGCCGCGCGCGGCGCTCAGCTGGCGGTGATGACGCGGCCCTTGGCCAACGCCTGCGGCCACACCGAGACCAGTTCGTTGTTCTGCCACTGGACCATGATGGGTTGCGCCAGCGTGTTCAGGCCATTGGCGTCGAAGTGCACGCCGCCGCCAGACATCACGCCGGCCCAGCCTTGGTCGTACTTCTGCGCGCGCAGGGCCTTGGACACGGCTTCGGGCTTGTCGGATGCCGCCACTTCCAGCGCCAGCGCCAGCACGCCAGCGCACACGGCGTGCTCCAGGGCTTCGTGCGGCATGAAGGTGCCAAAGCGCTTGCGGTAGCGTTCGGTGTATTCCGGCGCCTGGTCATAGTTGGCCGGCGCGATCGACAGCACGGCCTGGGAATACCGGCCCAGTGCCTTCGCGAAGTCGGGGATCACATAGCCCGCCGCGCCGCCCACGATGGGTACCGTCAGGCGCTGCTGACGCATCACGCGGATGATCAGCAGGCTGTCGTTCAGATACGAAATCGGGAACACGATCTGGGCGTCCGAGCCGCGCAGCTTGCTGATCAGTGGCGTCACGTCGGTGATGCCCAGCGGGTAGGCCTCATCCAGCACGATCTGGGCGCCGGCCGCTTTGGCCGCGTTGCGCACCCCCACGGCTTGCGACGTGCCGTAGGCCGTGTCCTCGTACAGCAGCGCGATCTTCTTGATGTCGGAGGCGCCCGCCACGACGGATGCGGCGTAGTCGTATTGCGCGCGGCCCAGCACCGAACCCTTGGAGACCACCTGGAAGATGTGCTTGAAGCCGCGTTCGGTCAGCACGTCCGAAAACGACATGGTCAGCAGCGGGATGCCACGGCGCTCGGTCACTTCCGACACGGCCAGCGTCAACGACGAGGCATAGGCGCCGATGAGCGCCACGCAACGATTCTGCGTGATCAGCCGCTGCGCGACGGTGGCGGCGGTGGTGGGTTGCGAGGTGGCGTCCGCGATGACCAGCTTGAGCTTGGCGCCGCCCAGCGACTTGATGCCGCCCGCCGCGTTGATTTCGTCCGCCGCCAATTCCAGCCCCTGGCGGGAATTGATGCCGAACTGCGCGTTGGCGCCGGACAGCGGCAGGATCACGCCGACATTGATGTCGGCGGGGGCGGCCAGCGCGCGGCTGGGCAAGGCGGCGGTCAGCGCGGCTGCGCCCAGTCCGGCGACAAATTCCCGGCGCCCATGGCGCACGGCCTGTTGGGGATTGCGTTTCATGCTTGTCTCCTGGCTTTTGTGGGTGTGGGCGCACGGCAGCCAGCCCGGCGCTTTGCCGCATTATTGTGTTCATTTTTTAAGCAGTCAAGCATATTGTCCGACAATCTGACTATTGACGATCTGACGAAAATGGACTGACAATCAGACAAACCAAATCCGGCGAAAGCGCGAATCGACGCTCGTCATCATCACCAACGAGGAACCTATGGCAGACATCAAATCCGAAACCCAAGCCCTGTTCGATCAAGGCCTGAATCTGCGTCGCGAGGTGCTGGGCACCGAATACGTGGACGGTTCGCTGGCCCGCGCCAACGATTTCATGATGGCGTTCCAGCACATCACGACCGAATGGTGCTGGGGCTACACCTGGGGCCGTCCGGGCCTGGAGAAGAAGACGCGCAGCATGCTGAACCTGGCGATGCTGACGGCACTGAATCGGCCGGCCGAGATCAAACTGCACGTCAAAGGCGCGCTGAACAACGGCGTCACGGTGGAAGAGATCAAGGAAATCCTGCTGCAAGCCACGGTGTATTGCGGTATTCCCGCAGGCCTGGACGCCTTCAAGGTGGCCAACCAGGTGCTGGAAGAAGAGGGCGCCTTCAAGGAGCAGCAAGCATGAGCGCACCGCAAGAAGCCGTGGGCCTGATCGGCATCGGCAGCATGGGCTGGCCCATGGCGGCGCGCTTGGTGCAGGCGGGCTACGCCGTGACGGTCTTCGATGCCGTGCCCGGTCAGGCGGAAAAATTCGCGCGGGAAGTGGGCGGCCAGGCCGCTGCCACGTGCGCCGCGCTGGCGGCGCAGTCCGACATCCTCTTTACGATGCTGCCGACCAGCGCCATCGTGGAACAGGTACTGACCGGCGCCGATGGCGTATTGGCCGGCCTGCGCCCGGGCAGCGTCGTGGTGGAGATGAGCTCTGGCGTGCCGGCGCACACCCAGCGGCTGGCCCAGGCCGTGGCCGCCGCCGGTGGCCAGATGGTGGACGCGCCCGTGTCGGGCGGGGTGCCGCGTGCGCGCACGGGTGAACTTGCGATCATGTTCGGCGGCCCCGCCGCCACGCTGGAGCGCGTGCGTCCGGCGTTGTCGGCGATGGGTACGTCGATCACTGCCGTGGGCGATGTGGGCAGCGCCCATGCCATGAAGGCGCTGAACAACCTGGTGTCGGCGGGCGGCTTCCTGATCGGGGTTGAAGCCATGCTGATCGGTCAGCAATTCGGCCTGGATCCGAACGTGATCGTGGATGTGCTGAATGCGTCCACGGGCATGAACAATTCCACGCAGAAGAAGTTCAAGCAGTTCGTGCTGTCGCGCGAATTCAATTCGGGCTTCGGCCTGGATCTGATGGTCAAGGACCTGGGCATTGCGCTGGGCATTGCCACGGATACCGGCACGCCCACGCCGTTCTCGTCCCTGTGCCGCGAGCTGTGGGCGTCGGCGGGCAAGACCTTGGGCAAGGGGCAGGACCACACCGCCGTTGCGCGCCTGTCCGAACAACTGGCCGGCGTGGAGTTGGCCGCCAAGAAAGACTAGACCGCTTCATCCAAGCGGCGCGGCAGACCCGCGCCGCCTCTTTCAACCTGCATCACCCCAACCGCCAGGACAAGGCGGAGGACCGGCTGCGGCCGGCAGAAATAGCGAGGAGCAAGACATGAACAAGACATTCCTGGCGGCCATGGCCGCCGGCCTGAACGCGCTTGGCGCAAACGCTAGCGCGCAGGACTACCCCACGCGCGCCATCTCGATGGTGGTGCCCTATGCAGCGGGCGGGTCCACCGACGGATTGGCCCGCATCGTGGCGCAGGCCATGGGTGAAAACCTGGGCCAGACCATCGTGGTGGAAAACCTGGGAGGCGGCGGCACCATGATCGGCAATCAGCGCGTCACGCGCGCCGCGCCCGATGGCTACACCATCACCTTCGGCAACATGGGGTCGCTGGCGATTGCGCCGTCGCTGTATCCCAAGAGCAAGTTCGATCCCCGCCACGATCTGGTGGCCGTGGGCTTGGTGGCCACGGTGCCAATGGTGCTGTCGGTCAGCAAGAAAAGCGGCATCACGACGTTGTCCGACTTTGTCGCGCGCATGAAGAAGAACGGCGCCGATGTGAATTTCGGCAATGCCGGTTCGGGCTCCACCAGCCACATCGCGGCCGCGTACTTCATGCACGTCACGCATACGCAAGGCATGCAGATTCCGTATCGCGGCGCGGGCCCGGCCATTGCGGACTTGATGGCGGGCACGGTGGACGCGGTCATCGACCAGACGGTCACGATGATCCCCATCCATGAAGGCAAGCGCGTCACGGCGTTGGCCGTGGCCAGTGCAAGCCGGTTGCCGCAGATCCCGGATGTGCCGACGTTTTCTGAGGCCGGCGTGCCCGACTTCAACATGAGCGTATGGAACGGCATCGCGGCGCCCGCCGGGACGCCACCCGCCGTGGTCGCGCGGCTTGAGCAGGCGCTGGCGGCAGCCTTGAAGCGTCCGGACGTGCGTGAATCGCTGGACAAATTGGCGGCGCAGGCGCCCACTGGGAAAGAACAGGGTGCGGCCGCGTTTCAGGCACTGATTGCTCGTGACGTGCCACACTTTGCCACGCTGATCCAGGACGCCAACATCACGGTCAATTAAAGGAGACCCGCGCATGTGCCCGACCCCTTCTGGCTTGCCTCCCCAAGAACCGCCTTTGTGCCTGGGGCCGCTGCCCCAGATGGATGCGGCGGTCTTCGACGTGCCGCCCGGCGCCTGCGATACCCACGCGCACGTGGTGGCGGCTGATGCCACGGCCTATCCCTTGGTGCCGGAGCGCACCTACACGCCGCCACCCGCGCCCGAGTCTGCCTATCTGGACATGCTGAGCCAAACCGGCATGACGCGCGGCGTGCTCGTGCAGATCAGCGTCTACGGCACCGATAACCGCTACATGCTGGAAGTGTTGCGGCGTTCGCCCGACACCCTGCGCGGCGTAGGCGTGGTGGCGCCCTCGGTGACGGATCGCGAGCTTGAGGACATGCATGCCGCTGGCGTGCGGGGCTTGCGCATCAATGTCCTGTTTGGGGGCGGCATCGGTTTTGACGCGATGGAAACACTGGCGCATCGCATCGCCGGCCTGGGTTGGCACATGCAGTTCCTGATGGATGCGCGCCAACTGCCCGAGCTGCTGCCGCGCATGCGCAAGCTGCCGGTGCCCGGCGTGGTGGATCACATGGGCCACATGCCGGTCGCCGACGGCGTGGACAGCGCGGGCTTTCAAGCGTTGCAGCATCTGGTGCGGGACCATGGCTGGTGGGTCAAGCTGTCGGGCGCGTACCGCATCAGTGAACGCTTTGACGATTTCAGCGACGTGGTGCCATGGGCCCAAGCGCTGATCGACACCGCGCCGGATCGCATGCTCTGGGGCAGCGACTGGCCACACGTGCATCAGACCCGCATGGTCAACACGGGCCGCTTGCGCAACCAATTGGCGCTGTGGGCGCCGGATGCCGACCTGCGCCGCCGCATCCTGGTCAGCAACCCCGAACGCTTGTACGGTTTTTCTCCCGCGCAGTAATTCCTCAGGCCAGAACCTTCCAAGAGGCAAGCCATGCAATGGTATAGAGAGCTGAACAAGACGGAACGGCGGACCTTCATTGCCGCGTTCGGGGGCTGGGCCATCGACGCCCTGGACTTCATGGTGTTCACCTTCGTGATCGCCACGTTGATGACCTTATGGGGCATCGACAAGGGGCACGCGGGCATGCTGGGCACCGTCACGCTGCTGTTCTCCGCCATCGGCGGATGGCTGGCGGGCATCCTGGCCGACCGGTACGGCCGCGTGCGTGTCCTGCAATACACGATTCTGTGGTTCTCGGCCTGCACCGTGGCCATCGGCTTCGCGCAGAACTTCGAGCAATTGTTCGTACTGCGTGCCTTGCAAGGCCTGGGCTTTGGCGGCGAATGGGCCGTGGGCTCGGTGCTGATGGGCGAGATCGTGCGGGCCGAACACCGGGGCAAGGCCGTGGGCACCGTGCAAAGCGGCTGGGCCGTGGGGTGGGGCGTGGCGGCCATTCTGTATACGGTCGCCTTTTCTGTCCTGCCGGCCGAATGGGCATGGCGCAGCTTGTTCTGGATCGGTGTGCTGCCCGCATTCCTGGTGTTGTACATCCGCCGGAATGTGCCCGAACCCGAGGTGTTCCAGCGCGCGCAGGCCAAGGTGCAGGCAGGCGAGGCTCGGGCGTCGTTCTGGACGATCTTCTCGCCCGGGCTGCTGAAGACCACCCTCATCACCGCGGTGCTGTGCACCGGCGTGCAGGGCGGCTACTACGCCATCACCACCTGGCTGCCGACTTATCTGAAGGTCGAACGGCAGTTGTCCGTGCTGAACACCGGCGGCTACCTGATGGTCATCATCTTTGGATCGTTCTGCGGGTACATTGCCGGCGCTTATCTGGCTGACCGGCTGGGCCGTCGTGCCAATCTCCTGATCTTCTCGGTGCTGTCCACGATCAGCGTCTACGCCTATACCCAGCTGCCGCTGACCGATGGCCAGATGCTGTTCCTGGGCTTTCCCCTTGGGTTTGCCGCGTCAGGCATCTTCAGCGGTATCGGCGCCTACCTGACCGAGCTGTTCCCGTCAGGCGTACGCGCCTCGGGCCAGGGATTTGCCTACAACTTCGGGCGCGGCATCGGTGCGTTGTTCCCCAGCCTGGTCGGCTTTCTGAGCCAGACGCACGGGTTGGCCTGGGCCATCGGAGCCTTCGCCACGGGCGCTTACGCCGTGGTGATCGTGATGGCATTGCTGTTGCCGGAGACGAAGGGGCGCGTGCTGGAGTGACGCGCGCTACTCGTCTCGCAGGAAACGCTGGCGGTAGTCCGCTGGCGATACTTGCAGACGTTTCATGAAGACGCGGCGCATGTTGTCCGCGTTGCCGAAGCCGCAATCGTAGGCGACTGACTTCAGCGGCAGCCGGGTGCTTTCCAGCACCCGGCGCGCAGCGTCGATGCGGGCCTGCTCGATGAAGTCATGCGGCGTCATGCCTGTGTGCTGCCGGAAGTGCCGCGCAAAACTGCGGGCGCTGATGCCGGCGGCGTCGGCCAGTGCCTGCACGGTGAAGGCATGACCGACGTTATCCATCACGAAGGCCTGCGCACGCGCAATGGGCGACCCGTCCGTCAGCGGCGCCGTCAGATACGGACTGAATTGCGATTGCCCACCTTGCCGCTGCGCCAGCACGACAAGGCGCCGGGCGATCTGCAAAGCCAGTTCGGCGCCGTGGTCGCCCGCCACCAAGGCCAGCGCCAGATCAATGCCCGAGGTCACGCCGGCAGAGGTGATGAGCGCGCCGCTGCGCACATAGATGCGGTCGGGTTCGACCCGGGCGGCGGGATACCGCGCCGCCAGTTCGGCCGCATATTCCCAATGCGTCGTGACGGTGTGTCCATCCAGCAAGCCCGCGCGGCCCAGCGCGAACGCGCCGGTGCAGATCGATCCATGCACGCCGGCCAGAGGCGCGGCGGTGCGCAGCCACTCCGCTTGCACGGGGTCCTCCGACGGCGAAGGCCCGCCTGCGGCCAGCACGATGTCATACGGGCCCGGCGCGTCGTCATAGGACAGGTCAGGCAGCACGCGCGTGCCGTTGGACAAGCGCGTCGGGGCGCCGGCATGGCTGATCAGCAGGGTCTGGTAGCCATGGCCTTCGCCCAGCACGGTGTTGGCCGCCGAAAAGACATCCATGGGCCCGGCCAGGTCCAGGGCCGCCGCGCCTTCATGGATGGCGATGACGACAGTGCGTCGGAAGGGGCGGGAAGGCGTCATGGCAAGGTGGCGGAAATTGCGGGGCGATTGGCGGAATCCAGCGGCAGGAACACATGGCCCGCGGAGGCGGGCAACACTATAAACAAGGGGCGATAACGCATGGACAATCAATAGGTGCAGCGATGAAGGTAGTTTGCTTTATGTTCCCCGGATTCACCTTGCAAGACATGGTGGGCCCGATGACGGTGTGGTCGATGATGCCAGATGTGGAATTTGAATTCGTGGCGGCCTCCAAAGGCGAGGTGATGACGGACGCATGCTTAGGCGTTCGTGCCACGCATGACTTCAGCGATGTGTCGAAGACGCCGGACGTGCTGCTGGTGCCGGGCGGCGGCTTGCCGGTCTTCGAGGCCATGCAGGACGATGCCCTGCTGGATGCGATGGCCAGCGTGGGCGCGGGCGCCAAATGGGTGACCAGCGTCTGCTCCGGATCGATGCTGCTGGGCGCGGCCGGCCTGCTGCAAGGCTACCGTTCCGCGTCGCATTGGAGCGCGCGTCCATTCCTGCACAAGTTCGGCGCCATTGCCGATGAGGGGCGGGTGGTGATCGACCGCAACCGCGCCAGCGGCGGCGGCATCACGGCGGGTATCGACTTCGGCCTGGTGATGGTGGAGAAGTGGGCCGGGATCGACGCCGCGCGGACGATCGAGCTGGTGATGGAGTACGCGCCCGAGCCTCCGAACGGCTGCGGCCGCCCGGAATTGGCGGACAGCGCCACCTTGGCTCAGGCCCGCGTGCTGACGGATGCCAGCATGCCGGAACACATGGCGGACGCGGCCGCGCGCCGCCGTGGTTTCGTGTCAGGCGTTCGGTAGCCGGCAGGCTTTTTTGGGCGAATACGGGTTTACCCGGTATCGGTCCGAAAGCCATAATTTGTATGATGACCCGATAACTTCAACTCAAGAGACACGTCATCATGCTGGTTGCGCCGCCGACTTTTTCGCGGGTTTCTCCGCTGATCCGCCCCAGCCTTTCCCGGGTGCGCCATGACGGATGAATCCCGCATTCGCGAAGAGATCTGCACGGTCGGCGCCAGCCTCTACAACCGGGGCTACACCGTGGGCGCGGCGGGCAACATCAGCGCGCGGCTGGATGACGGCTGGCTGATCACGCCCACCGACGCCTGCCTGGGCCGGCTGGACCCGGCGGAACTGGCCAAGGTCGATCAGGACGGCCAATGGGTGTCTGGCGCCAAGCCTTCCAAGACGTTGGTGCTGCATCAGGGCATTTACCGTGCCAGCCCCGAGTCGCGCGGCATCATCCACACGCATTCGACGCATCTGGTTGCGCTGACGCTTGCCGGCGTCTGGCGGCCCGACGAAGTGCTGCCGCCGATCACGCCATATCAGGTCATGAAGGTGGGCCGCATTCCGCTGATCAGCTACCGCCGGCCGGGCGACCCGCAGGCTGCCGCAGACGTTGCCGCCGTGGCGGGACAGGTGCGCGGCGCGCTGTTTGAACGGCTGGGCCCGGTGGTGTGGGAGCGTTCGGTGGCGCATGCCTCCTATGCGCTGGAAGAACTGGAGGAAACCGCCCGCCTGTGGCTGATGAGTGATCCCCGGCCCGCGCCGTTGACCGACCAGGCCATCGAAGCACTACGCGCAACCTTCGGCGCGCGTTACTGACCCCTTTATTCCTATAAAGCCGTCCGGACGCGCGCTGCGCGTAACGCGGCGGCGCACCCTTTTGGAGACTTGTCATGCCCCCGATGGAATTGGCGTCCAACGCCGCGCCCGCTGCGGCGACACAGCCAGAATCCCGCGAGACCGCCCGAGCCTACGCCAAGGTGTTCTGGCGGCTGGTCCCGTTCCTGATGCTCTGCTATGTGATCGCGTATCTGGACCGCGTCAACGTCGGCTTTGCCAAGTTGCAGATGTCGCAAGACCTGGGCTTCAGTGAAACCGTGTTCGGCCTGGGGGCCGGTGTGTTCTTCATCGGCTACTTCCTGTTTGAAGTGCCCAGCAATCTGCTCATGCACCGCCTGGGCGCGCGCATCTGGATCGCGCGCATCATGATCACGTGGGGCATCCTGTCCGGCATGTTCATGTTCGTCGAGACGCCCACCGGCTTCTACATTCTGCGCTTCTTGCTGGGGCTGGCCGAAGCCGGTTTCTATCCGGGCGTGATCCTGTACCTGACCTATTGGTATCCGGCCCACCGCCGCGCCAAGATCATCGCGTTGTTCATGTCCGCCATCCCGGTGGCGGGCATCTTCGGCAATCCGCTGTCCGGCTGGATCATGGAGGCGTTTCACGGCACGCACGGCTTGCAGGGCTGGCAGTGGATGTTCCTGATCGAGGCCATCCCCGCGTTGCTCATCGGCGTGGTCACCGTCATGTACCTGGACAATGGCATTTCCAGCGCCAAGTGGCTGACCGACGACGAAAAGAAGCTGCTGACCCGCGAGATCGAACAGGACCAGAAGCAGACGGGCACGCAGAAGCACTCGCTGCGCGCCGTGTTCGCCGACAAGCGCGTGTGGTGGATGTGCCTGATCTACTTCGCGTTCGTCGCCGGCCAGTACGGCCTGACGTTCTGGATGCCGACGCTGATCAAGTCGACCGGTGTCACGGGCGCCTTCAATATCGGCCTGCTAAGCGCCATCCCGTTCCTGTGCGCCATCATCGTGATGAACCTGCTGGGCCATTCCGCCGACCGCCGGCGTGAACGCCGCTGGCACCTGATCGTGCCGGCGCTGGCGGGCGCGGTGGGCTTTGCCGCAGCTGCGTCGTTCGCCGACAACACGGTGGTGTCGCTGATTTGCCTGTCGATGGCCGCCGCAGGCGTGCTCACCTGCGCGCCGCTGTTCTGGTCGTTGCCGACGGCTTTCCTGTCAGGCACTGCGGCCGCGGCGGGCATCGCCATCGTCAACTCGGTCGGCAACCTGGCGGGCTTTGCCAGCCCCTACATGATCGGTTATCTGAAAGACGTGACGCAATCCACAGCCTCCGGCATGTATGTGCTGGCGGCGGTGTTGGTCGTCGGCGCCATCGCGGTCTGGTTCACGCCGGCCAAGCTGGTGAACCGTTGATGCCCATGCGCCACTGCGCCCTCTGACCCTTAAGGAATTGCCATGCCGCGCCTGGCCGCCAACCTGACCATGATGTATGCCGAATATCCCTTCCTGGATCGCTTCAGGGCGGCCGCCAGCGACGGATTCACCGGCGTCGAATTTCTGTTTCCCTACGATTTCACCGCCGTCGACCTGAAAGCGCGGTTGCAAGACAACGGCCTGACACAAGCCTTGTTCAATGCGCCGCCTGGTGATTGGGCGGCGGGCGAACGCGGCATCGCATCCCTGCCGGGCCGCGAAAGCGAGTTCCAGCGCGGCATGGACCAGGCGCTGGAGTATGCCGCTCAACTGGGCAACCGCAGCGTGCACGTGATGGCCGGGCTGATCCGCGCGGGCGACGACCGCGCGGTCCACCGCGATGTGTACTTGAAGAACCTGGCATTCGCGGCGCGGGCGGCGGCGTCGGCTGGCATCACGGTGGTGATCGAGCCCATCAATACCCGCGATATCCCCGGCTTCTTCCTGAACCGCCAGGATGATGCGCAGGCGGTTTGCGCCGAGGTCGGCGCCAGCAACCTGAAAGTGCAGTTCGACTGCTATCACTGCCAGATCGTCGAAGGCGATATCGCGGTGAAGCTTCAACGCGACATGGCGGGCATCGGCCACATCCAGATTGCCGGCGTGCCCGACCGCCACGAGCCCGATCTGGGCGAATTGAATTATCCCTATCTGTTCGATCGCATCGATGCGCTGGGCTACACGGGCTGGATCGGCTGCGAATACCGCCCCAAGGCAGGCACGTCCGCGGGTCTGGGCTGGGCCTCCTCTTATCTTGCCAAACACTGAGCACTCCAACATGAAGATTCTGATCACCGGCGGCGCCGGATTCCTGGGCCAGCGGCTGGCCCGCAAACTGCTTGAGCAAGGCACGCTGACGCTGGACGCCATCGGGCCACAACCCATCACGCAGATCGACCTGCTGGATGTCGTCAAGGCAGACGGACTGACGGATCCTCGCGTGCAATCGCTGGTGGGCGACATCGCCGACCCAGCGGTGTTGCGCCAGGCCATCAGCAAGAACACCCAAGTCATCTTTCATCTGGCGGCCATCGTCAGCGGCCAGGCAGAAGCGGATTTCGATCTGGGCATGCGCATCAACCTGGATGCCTCGCGCGCCTTGTTGGACGCTTGCCGCGCGCTGGGTCACAAGCCGCGGGTGATCTTCACAAGCTCGGTGGCGGTGTATGGCGGTGCGTTGCCCGACACCGTGCGAGACGACACGGCATTGAATCCGCAGTCGTCCTACGGCACGCAGAAGGCCATTGCCGAATTGCTGTTGGCGGACTACACGCGCCGTGGCTTCGTCGACGGCCGTGTGCTGCGCCTGCCCACCATCAGCGTGCGCCCGGGCCGTCCCAATGCCGCCGCATCCTCGTTTGCCAGCGGCATCATCCGCGAACCCTTGAATGGTGAGGCCGCGGTCTGCCCGGTGGGTGCCGATACGCGCTTGTGGCTGCTGTCGCCGCGCGGCGCGATTCAAGCGCTGATCGCGGGTTGCGAACTGTCCGCCGAGTCCGTGGCCGACCGTGCGCCGATCAATCTGCCCGGCGTGTCGGTCACGGTGGCCGAGATGGCGCAGGCGCTGCGCGAGGTGGCGGGCGACTCGGTTGCTGATCGTATTACCTGGCAGGCGGACGAGCGCGTTGAACGCATCGTTGGCAGCTGGCCCGGTCGTTGGGACACCACCCGTGCTGCACGCCTGGGGTTGAAGGGCGACAGCGACTTTGCCGAAATCATCCGTGCCTACATGGCCGACGACCTGCCGCGCTAAGCCGCGTACGCCCTGATTTTTCTTGGAATTCTCCGCGATGACGCAAAACAACAATCCCGCGCAAACCCCTGCGCAATCCTCTACGCCTACGTCTCCGCGCCGGGTCGGCGTCATCGGCCTGGGCGCCATGGGCGCGGGCATCGCGCAAAGCCTGCGCCGCGCGGGGCACGACGTGCACGTCTATGACATCCGTGCCGACGCCGCCACGGCTTTCGCTGCGGAGGGCGGTGTGGCCTGCGCCACGCTGGCCGACATGGCCGCTGCTTGCGACATCGTGGTCAGCGTTGTCGTCAACGCCCAGCAGACCGACGCCGTGCTGTATGGCGAAGGCGGCATCGCCGCCGCCCTGCGCCCAGGCGCCGTGTTCGTGATGTGTTCCACCGTTGATCCCAGCTGGTCCATCGCGCTGGAAGCGCGGTTGGCGGCCCAGGGAGTCCTGTATCTGGACGCTCCCATCTCGGGCGGCGCGGCCAAGGCGGCCGCTGGCCAGATGACCATGATGACCGCCGGCCGCGCGGCGGCCTACGAGGCGTGCGGCGGGGTGCTGGAGTCCATGGCGGGCAAGGTCTATCGCCTGGGCGACAGCGCGGGCGCGGGCAGCAAGGTCAAGATCATCAACCAATTGCTGGCCGGCGTGCATATCGCGGCGGCGGCCGAGGCGATGGCGCTGGGCCTGCGCGAAGGCGTGGATGCCGATGCCTTGTACGAGGTCATCACGCACAGCGCGGGCAACAGCTGGATGTTCGAGAACCGCATGGCGCACGTCTTGGCAGGCGACTACACGCCGTTGTCTGCGGTGGACATCTTCGTGAAGGACCTGGGGCTGGTGCTGGACACGGCACGGCAAACCAAATTTCCGTTGCCGCTGGCGTCCACCGCGCATCAGATGTTCATGCAGGCGTCCTCGGCGGGGCATGGCCGCGAGGACGACAGCGCGGTGATCAAGATTTTCCCGGGCATCACGTTGCCGGAGTCGACATGAGCTTGAAACTGGGTTGCATCGCAGACGATTTCACGGGCGCCACTGACCTGGCCAACAATCTGGTGCGCGCCGGCATGCGCACGGTGCAGACGATCGGTATCCCCGGTGCGCCGTTGCGTGATGACGCCGACGCGGTGGTCGTGGCACTGAAGACCCGCACGCTGCCTGCGGACGAGGCCGTGGCGCAGTCATTGGCGGCGCTGGAATGGTTGCGTGCGCAAGGCGCCGAGCAGATCTATTTCAAGTATTGCTCCACGTTCGACAGCACGCCGCAGGGGAACATCGGCCCCGTGACCGACGCACTGATGACGCGGTTGGGCACGGCTTTCACCATTGCCACGCCCGCGTTTCCCGACAACAAGCGCACGGTCTTCAAGGGCTATCTGTTCGCGGGCGACGTGCTGCTGAACGAATCCGGCATGCAGCATCATCCGCTGACGCCCATGACGGACCCGAACCTGGTGCGCGTGCTGTCGGCGCAGACGTCGCGCAAGGTCGGTCTGATCGACCATCGTGTGGTGGCTGCTGGCAGCGATGCGATCCGCGAACGTATCGCGCAGTTGACGGCGGAGGGCATCGAGATCGCCATCGTGGATGCCATCTCCAACGATGACTTGCTGGCCCTGGGGCCGGCGCTGCGCGGCATGCCCTTGGTGACGGCCGGGTCGGGCGTGGCCATTGGCCTGCCGGGCAACTGGGGGCTGGCCCCGGGCAGCGCCGCCAGCCAGGCCCGGGCGCAAGGGTTGCAAGCCGTGGTGGCGGGCAGTTGCTCCAGCGCCACCAACGGGCAGGTCGCCGCGTTCATCAAAAGCGGCCGTCCGGCCTTTGCGCTGGACCCCATCAGGTTGGCGGCGGGCGAGGACGTGGTTGCGCAAGCACTGGATTGGGCCGAGCCCCGCATGCAGGACGGGCCGGTGCTGGTCTATTCCACCGCAGAGCCAGATCAGGTGAAGCAGGCGCAGGGCGCGTTGGGCGCCGCGCGCGCCGGCGCCATGATCGAAGCGGCCATTGCGAAGATCGCGGTGGGTCTGGTTGAACGCGGCGTGCGGCAATTGATCGTGGCGGGCGGCGAGACGTCGGGCGCGGTGGTGCAGGCGCTGGGCCTTGAGCAAATCGCCATCGGCGAACAGATCGACCCGGGCGTGCCCTGGTGCGCCGGCCATGCGCCAGCGGCGCAAGGCGATATCAGCATCGCCCTGAAATCAGGCAACTTCGGCACGCGGGATTTCTTCATCAAGGCATTCGGGTAGCCCGCGCGGCATTGCCTAGCGGTGTGCCTGGCGCAGCCGCTTGGCCGCATTCACCATGTGGATGCGGGCCGCCTCGCGGGCGCCTTCCACATCCTGGTTGCGAATGGCTTCGACGATGGCGATGTGCTCTTGCAGCACATCACGCATCAGGTCGGCGTGGCGGGCTTCGTTGCCGCGCGTCACGCGCGTGGCCGCTTCCTGGAACTGACTGACGAAGGCAAGGGTCGTCAGGAAGTACGGGTTGCCGGTGGCGCGCGCGATGCTGCGGTGAAACGCCACGTCTTCCTTCACGCCATCGCCGCCATCGGTGACCGCTTGCGAAATCGCGGCCAGGGCGTCGTCGATTTCCGTCATGTCGCGCTTCTTGCGCACCGCTGCCGCCTGGGCCGCGATCTCGGTTTCCAGCGCACGGCGCAAGTCCACGATGTGCAGCACGGCATCCAGCGACGTCAGTTCGGCGGCATCAATACGCAGCGCCCGGTTGCCCGTCAGGCCCGTCACATAGACGCCACTGCCTTGCCGCGCTTCGACGATGCCGTCTTGCCGCAGACGCGACACGGCTTCGCGGATGACGGTGCGGCTGACACCGAACTGTTCCGCCAGCGTGGCCTCGGTGGGTAGTTTTTCACCGGGCAGCACGCGGCCCTCGTCAATTTCGGCGAGCAAGCGCTTGGCGACCGTGTCGGTCAGGGTGGGAGGAGACGGAAGTCGTGGAAACGCCATGGATGGTGACCGCAGAGTAGAGGCGACAGGCCGGTCTGGACGGCTCCGGCGAGGCACGGCGCCCATGATAACCGGTTGCCCGGCGAAGTCCGCCCGCCGGCATCTAGGAACCGGCAGCCCGGCCGGCGCGCGCCGCCAGCAGGCAGTCGATGAAGCACTGGGCAGCGGGCGTGGGCGGCGAGTCGGCCCGCGTCAGGATCGACACCCGCGCGGCAGGCAGCTCATGCGTCAACGGCACCATGCGCAAGGGGCGTGGCATCAGTTGGTGGTCGAACAAGTCGCGCACGAAGATGCCCAGCGCATCGCTTTCGGCCATGATGGCCAGCGCGATCGCGATGGATTGGCAGGGGATGATGTCGCGTGGCGGCGGTAGCCCGTGCGCGTCAAACGCCAGCCGCAACAGGTTCGACGGCGCCTGGATGTTTCCCGGCAGCAGCCACAGCGCATCGTGCATGTCCGCCAGGCTGCGCGCATGGCGTAGCGGGTGTCCCACGCGCGCGCCCACCGCCATGGGCAGGGTGAAGAGAGTCTGGCGCGCAAAGCCGTCGTCGATGTTGCCGTCGTATTCCGTTTGTACCAGCAGGTCGTAGCGGCCGGATTCCAATTGCTCGTGGCTGTAGGGCGGCGCGACCTCGTTGAACGACACCGCCACGCGCGGCATGCGGGCGCGAAACGCCATCAGCGCGGCGGGCAGGGCCCTCAACGCTGAAGAGCTGATGGCCAGATTCAGCGTGCCGCCCTGGCCGTCCCGCATCTGGCCGATCTCTTCCTGCGCCTTGCGGGCCTCTTGCAGGATCAGCACCGCGCGTTTGTAGAGGGCTTCGCCATAGGTCGTCAGTTCCACGCCGCGAGCGCTGCGACGCACCAATTCGGCCCCCACGCTCAGCTCCAGCTCGCGCAGGCTGCGCGTGGCGGCGGGCTGGGTGACGAACAGGGCGCGGGCCGCCGCCCGGATGCTGCGGTGGTCGGCGATCAGGACGAAGGCGCGCAATTGGCGCAAGTTCATGGGGCTACCCGATTCGGACGGTCTTGCTGGTTGGCCAGCATATAAGGAAAAGCTTTCACTGGAACAAAAATACTATCTTTTCCTTATCGTCCGCCATCCGTATATTCACGACGATGGGGCAGGCACAGCGTCCGGGTTCACCGACCACCGCCCCGGCAACAGACATCAAGGGGAAACCATGTCTATCGCTATCGCCGCCGCGCCTGGCCGGTTGGATCCGCGTTCGTCCACGATGCGTCGGCGCGTGATCGCCGGCACCACCATCGGCAACGCGCTGGAGTTCTTCGACTTCACGGTCTTCACGTTCCTGATGCTGGTCATCGGGCCGCTGTTCTTCCCGGCGGCGTCCGGCTACGGCCAGTTGTTGCTGACGACGGCGACGTTCGGGGTGGGTTTCCTGATGCGGCCGGTGGGCGGGATGCTGATCGGCTCGTACGCCGACCGGCACGGCCGGCGTGCCGCCATGACGCTGACCTTGTGGCTGATGGGGCTGGGCTGCGCGCTGATCGCGGTGGCTCCCACCTACGCCCAGATGGGCGTGGCGGGCCCGGTGCTGATGGTGCTGGCGCGGCTGATCCAGGGCTTTGCCGCAGGCGGTGAGGTCGGCGCGTCGACCACCTTGCTGGTGGAACACGCGCCCGTGGACAAGCGTGGCTTCTATTCCAGCTGGCAGTTCGGCAGCCAGTCGCTGGGTGTGATGCTGGGCGCGCTGACGGTGGCCCTGTTGACCGCCGCGCTCAGCAAGGAACAGATGCAGGCCTGGGGTTGGCGCGTGCCGTTCGTGATCGGCATTCTGACGGTACCGGTCGGCGCCTATATCCGCCGCAACCTGGAAGAAACGCTGGAACCCGCGAACGTTCCCCAAGGCGCGCGCGCCGTATCCGGCCACCAACCCCTGCGCCTGGTGTTCTCGGCGCACAAGGCGCAGGTGGTCAAGGGCATTCTGCTGGTGATCGGCGGCATGGTGTGCGCCCAGATCATTGGCTTCTACATGCCCGCCTACGCCAACAAGGAACTGGGCCTGCCCGCCACGTCGGCGTTGTTCGCCAGCGTGGTGCTGGGCGCCATCGGCTTCCTGATTGCGCCGTTCGTGGGCATGTTGGCCGACCGCGTGGGGCGCAAGAAGGTGATCTTCTGGTCGCGTGCGGCGACGGTGTGCGCCTTGCTGCCGTGCTTTCAGTGGCTGGTGTCCGCGCCCAGCACGGCTCGGCTGATGACCGTGATCGCGCTGCTGGCCGTCTTGCTGGCATTGCAGACGGCGCCCGTCATCACGATGCTGCCTGAACTCTTCCCCAAAGCGGTGCGAACGACGGGGATGTCCGTCGTGTATGGTCTGGGTATCTCTGTTTTCGGCGGCTTTGCGCAGTTCTTCGTGACGTGGCTGCTGCATGTGACCGGCAACCCCATGGCGCCCGCCTGGTATTTGATGGTGACCGTGACGCTTTCCACCGTGGTGCTGTTCTGGATACAGGATCGCACCGGCCATGCAATCGACGAGCAGGAGGCATGATGCCCAGCAGTACCAGCTACTTTCCCCGAAGCTACGCCGAATCGCGTCAGCGCTTTCTGTCCGACGCCGAACGCCTGGGCGCGGCGGTGCAGTCCTACCCGATCGAAGCCATGGGCAGCGAAGGCGAGGCATTGGCCACGGATGTGGCGTTGATCGGCGGGCCGGATGCGCAGCGTCTGCTGATCATGACCTCCGCCACGCACGGCGTGGAAGGCTTTTGCGGCGCGGGTTGCCAGTTTTCCTTGATGGACGATGCCGCGTTGCTCAAGCGCGCTCGTCAGGCGGGCGTTGCCGTGCTGCTGGTGCATGCCGTGAATCCCTACGGCTTTTCATGGATCGCCCGCACGGATGAAGGCAACGTCGATCTGAACCGCAACGCCCAGCCGTTCGACGGCAAGCCGCTGCCCGCCAATCCGGGCTACGGCGACCTGCATCCGCTGCTGCTGCCAGCGGAGTGGCCACCCTCGGACGCAAACCAGCGGGACATCGCGCGCTATGTGGCCGAGCACGGGCAGGCGGCTTTTGCGCAGGCCGTATCACGTGGGCAGTACACGCATGCCGATGGCCTGTTCTACGGTGGCGCGGCGCCTGCGGCATCGCTCGTGAATTTGCGGCGCATCCTGGAAACCCAGGCGAATGGCTATGCGCACATCGGCTGGATTGATGTGCATACCGGACTGGGGCCGCGCGGCCACGGCGAAAAAATCTACGCCGGCCGGCGCGACGATGCGGAAGTGGCGCGCGCGCGGCAATGGTGGGGCGCGGATATCGCCGTGCCGTATCAAGGCAGTTCGGCCTCGGTGGATATCACGGGTCATCTGGCGGGCCTGATCTATCAGGTGTGTCCCGAGGCGTCGCCGACGCTGATGGCGCTGGAATATGGCACCGTGCCCTTCGACGATGTGGTGTTGGCGCTGCGGGGCCGCAACTGGCTGCGCGCCCACCCAGACGCGCAGCCGGCATTGCGCCGCGACATCCTGCAAGCGACGCAGGACGCCTTCTATTGCCACGCCTACGACTGGCACGGCATGGTGCTGGGGCAAAGCCGAGTGGCCGTTCTGCAAGCGCTATGCGGGCTGGAGGCGGCCCGGTAAGGGCGGCCTTCGGCCTTCATCAAGCACGATCCTGTATTCCCGGGTTGCACCCGCCAGCGCTGTTGCGCTGCGGCGGGTTGCACCTGTTTTCCGCATGCGGCAGGGATTACCCGTGAGTGGCGGGTAGTGTTGGGTTATCCCTAGTTGAGCTGAGCAGCAACCCGTCGATATGCTTGGGTTAACCGAGCGAACCGAAGAGTTCCAACCGGAGGAGTTTCAAACCGAGCCGGCACCTCGCTGACAAGGAAACAGGATTTGCATAGCACGCCTCCTTTGAACTCGGCCGTCACGGCCGCCCGGGTCAAGCCTATTCGCGTGATCCCGTGGGCAACGTGGTTGCACCGTGTTTTTGTCGTCTTGATGTATGCGTTCATGCTCTGCCCCATCGTGCTGGTGGTCTGGCTGAGCTTCTTCAAAGACGCCATCCTCTATTTCCCCCCGTCTGGCTACACGCTGTCCTGGTACGTGAAGGCGTGGCAGAACCCTGCGTTCGCCAACGGCTTCCTGTTCAGCCTGCAAGTGTCGCTGGTCGCGGCCGCGATTGGCGTGGTGACGGGCGTGCTGGCTGCGGTCGGCATCGCGCGCTACCGCTTCCAGGGCAGCAAGGGCGTCAATACTCTGCTGCTGTCGCCGCTGCTGATCCCCGGGATCGTCGCGGGCGTGGGCATCTATCTGTTCTACCTGCGCGCCGAAGAGGTGCTGGACCAGGACATCGTCGGCACCTTCGGCGGTCTGGTCATCGCGCACGTCTGCCTGACGATTCCGTGGACGGTGCGCCTGGTCACGGCCGGCATGGCGGGGCTGGACGGGTCCATCGAGGAAGCCGCCCGCAATCTGGGGGCCAGCGCGCCCGTGGCGTTCCTGCGCGTGACCCTGCCGATGTTGCGGCCGTCCATCGTGGCGGCTGCACTGTTCAGCTTCGTGGTGTCGTTTGAAAACCTGGAGCTATCGCTGTCGCTGGTGGGGCCGGGCAAGACGACGCTGCCGATCGCCATCATGCAGTACCTGGAATTCAATCTGGATCCGACCATCGCTTCGGTGGCTTCGGTGCAAATCTTGCTGTTGGGGATCATCATGCTTGTGACCGACCGCTACGTGAAACTCAGTCAGGTGGTGTAAGAAATGGCGAAGGTCTCAATCGAGAATATCCGCAAGCAATTCGGCGCTGCGGTCGCGGTATCGGACTTTTCACTGGAGATCGCCGAAGGCGAGCTGGTGACATTCCTGGGCCCCAGCGGCTGCGGAAAAACCACCACGCTGCGCATGATCGCCGGCTTCATCACCCCTACCGCCGGGCGTATCCGCATCGGCGACACCGATGTGACCCGGCTGCCCGTGCACAAGCGCGATACCGGCATGGTGTTCCAGCGTTATGCGCTGTTCCCGCACATGACGGTGGCCGAGAACGTGGCGTTCGGCCTGGAAATGCACAAGGTGCCCAAGGCCGACCGCGACGCCAAGATACGGCGCGTGCTGGACATGGTTCGCATGACCGAACTGCGCGAACGCTTTCCTCGCCAGTTGTCAGGCGGCCAGCAGCAGCGCGTGGCAATCGCGCGCGCGCTGGCCATCGAACCCAAGGTGTTCCTGCTGGACGAGCCGCTGTCCAACCTGGACGCCAAGCTGCGTCTGGAAGTGCGCGAAGAGATCCGCTCCTTGCAGCAACGCCTGGGTCTGACGACGGTGTTCGTCACGCATGATCAGGAAGAAGCGCTGGCGATCGCAGACCGCATGGCCATCATGCACGACGGCATCGTGCAGCAGGTGGGGGCGCCCGATACCTTGTACGAGCGTCCGGCCAATCTGTTCGTGGCCGACTTCCTGGGCAAGATGAACGTATTCACGGGCCGGGGCCAGGCCGACAACCAATTCCATACTGACGCGGGCCAACGCATCGCCACGCCGGGTGGGGCGGGGGCCACGCACGTGGGCGTGCGGCCCGAACGGGTGCGTCTGGCTGCGCAGCCCGCCGGGGGCAACGCGCTGGTGGGAGTGGTCGAATCGTCGCTGTACCTGGGCTCGGTGCTGGAGGTGCGCGTGCAGTTGGAAGGCGGCAACCGCATGATCAGCCAGATCGTCAACGGCGGCGCGGGACGCGCGCAGCCGGCAACGGGCACGCGCGTCTATGCGTGCTTCGAGCCGGAAGACTGCGTGGCCTTCACGCAATAGGAGCCGCCATGACAACCGCGATACAAGACGGGCGGCCCAGCCGCTGGTTGGGGCCGGGGCTGGCGTTTCCGGCGTCGTTGGTGGTGCTGGTGATCATCATGGTCCCCATCCTGCAATTGGCGCGCTACAGCTTCAACCAGTTTGACCCGGCGGATCTGATGCAGACCGCCTTCACCTTCGAGAACTACGCCAAGTTCTTCGGCGATCCCTACTACCGCGACATTTTCCTGACCACCTTGTGGGTAGCGGGGCTGTGCACCGTGCTGGCACTGGTGCTGGGCTTTCCCGTGGCCTACTTCCTGGCCCGCACGCAAAGCAGATACAAGAGCCTGTTCGTGATTCTGCTGGTGTTCCCGCTGATGGTGGGCAACGTGGTGCGCGCGGCGGGCTGGATGGTGGCGCTGGGCAACGCGGGCGTGGTGAACGCGGTGTTGCAGGGGCTGGGGCTGATCGATAAGCCGCTGAGCATGATGTACACGCCCACCGCCGTCGTCATTGGCACCACGGCCGTCGTCATGCCCTACTTGATATTGACGTTGCAAAGCGTGCTGGAAGGCATGGATCTGTCGGTGGAGGAGGCCGCCCGCAACGTGGGGGCCGGCTTCTTCACGACGTTCCGCCGCATTGTGCTGCCGATCGCCGCGCCGGGCGTGGCGGCGGGCACGATGCTGGTGTTCATTCTCTGCATGAATGCCTACGCCACGCCGGTGCTGCTGGGCGGTTCCGGCCTGACGATGATGGCGCCCGCGCTGTACGACCAGATCACGCGGGCATCGAACTGGCCGTTCGGCGCCGCGCTGGCCGTCATCCTGGTGTGCGGCACGCTGGTCATCGCGCTGCTCTCAAACTGGCTGATCCATCGACGCTACATCAAGACCATGGCGTCTTGATTCCGAATTCACAACAAGGAACTCTCATGGCATCCGTATTGTTCAAGAACGCGAACCTGCTTGATCCCTTGCAGGCCGATCTGCTGGAAGGCCACCATGTGCTGGTCGAGGACGGCGTCATCAAGGAAGTGTCGGACAAGCCTCTGAGCAGCGCGTCCGCGCAGGTGATCGACGCGGCGGGCCGCACCTTGATGCCGGGCCTGATCGATCTGCACGTGCATGTGCTGGCGACGCAACTGAACCTCAGCACGCAAGGCGTGTTGCCGGACGCTTTGGTGATGATGCGCGCCGTGCCCATCATGGCGGCCATGCTGCGCCGTGGCTTCACCACCGTGCGCGACGCGGGCGGCGCGGGCTGGGGATTGAAATGCGCGGTGAACGAAGGCACGGTCAAGGGACCGCGCCTGTTCATCTCGGGCCGCGCCATCAGCCAGACGGGCGGCCATGGCGATCCGCGTCCGCGTTCCGACCACCTGCGCCCGATGAGCTTTTGCGGCTGCTGCTTCCGGGCAGGGGATATCGGCCGCGTGGCCGACGGCATCGATGATGTGCGCAAGGCGGTGCGCCAGGAACTACAGATGGGCGCGGACCAGATCAAGATGATGGCCTCGGGCGGCGTTGCATCGCCCACGGATCCCATTGCCTCATTCGGCTATTCGGAAGAGGAAATCCGCGTCATCGTCGACGAGGCCGCCAGCCGGCAGACCTATGTGATGGCGCACTCGTACACGGCAGACGCCATCGAACGCGCCATCCGCAACGGCGTGCGCACGATTGAACACGGCAATCTGGTGGATGAGCGCGTGGCGCGCTTCATGGCGGAGAAAGGCGCGTTCGTGGTGCCCACGCTGGTCACCTACGAGGCACTGGCCAACGAAGGCGCGGACTACGGCTTGCCGCCGGATTCGGTGGCGAAGATCGCCACCGTGCGCACGGCAGGGCTGCATTCGCTGGAAATCTACAAGAAGGCGGGCGTGAAGATCGGTTATGGGTCGGATCTGCTGGGGCCGTCGCAGCGCTTGCAGAGCGAAGAATTCCGCATCCGCAATGAAGTCCTGTCCGCGCAGGAAGTCATCCAGTGCGCCACCACCACCGCGGCCGAGGTATTGAACCAGGTCGGCCAGCTGGGCCGCATCCAGGCGGGTGCCCTGGCGGACGTGCTGTTGGTGGACGGCAATCCGTATCGTGATCTGTCCTGCCTGTTGGGGCAGGGCGAGCATCTGGCCCTGATCATGAAGGGCGGCGTCATCGAACACAACACACTGGGGGTGTAAGCGCCATGAGCGATCCCACGTTTTCGCAGTCCGAGGTTGGTGAGGAATCCCGTGACGTCAATGCCGCCAAGGGCTGGCATCCGCCGTCGGCCCCGGCATCGCGTGATCGCGGCCTGGGGCCATTCCCGCGGCTGATCCTGCGCGGCGCGACGATCATCGACGGCACCGGCGCTCCACCCTGGGGGCCCGTGGACATCGTGATCGAAAACGACCGGATCACGGCGCTGGTCAATGTGGGCACGCCGCACAAGGCCATCGACCCCAAGCGCCGCCCCGGGCCGGGCGACCACGAGATCGATTGCCACGGAAAATTCGTGACGCCGGGTTTCGTGGACGCGCATGCGCACATCGGCACCCCGTATCACGCGATGAGCGGCATTGTTCCGCCCGCCGACTACATCTATAAGTTGTGGCTGGCGCATGGCGTGACGACCGTGCGCGAGATGGGGGCCATGGGCGGGCTGGGCTGGACGCTGGAACAGCGGGAGCTGTCCGCCGCCAACAAGATCGCCGCGCCGCGCATGATCGTGCACTCCGTTTTCCCGGCCGTGAATGATCGCGTCAAGACCATCCATACGCCCGAGCAGGGTCGCGAATGGGTGCGCAAGCTGGCGGCGCGTGGCGCAGACGGGATCAAGTTCTTCGGCGCCCCGCCCGCCATCATGGAAGCGGCGCTGGATGAAGCGGCGCAATGGGGCTTGAGATCCGGTTGCCACCATGCGCAGATGGCGGTCACGCGCGTGAACGCGCTGAAGTCCGCCCGTTGGGGCTTGACCAGTTCCGAACACTATTACGGCTTGCCGGAAGCGCTGTTCGAGGACCGCGTGGTGCAGTCCTTCCCGACGGACTACAACTACAGCGATGAGTACTACCGCTTCGCCGTGGCTGGCCAGACCTTCATGCAGGCCGCTCAACCTGGGTCGGCCAAGTGGCGTCAGGTGATGGATCAGTTCCTGGAACTTGGCCACACCTTCGTGCCCACCTTCAACATCTATGACGCCAACCGGGATCTGATGCGTGCGCGCCGCGCGGACTGGCACGACGAATACACGTGGAAGGCCGTCTGGAAGTACTTCCAGCCGCAACGCGGCGGGCACGGGGCGTACTGGTATCGCTGGAGCACCACCAACGAAATCGAATGGAAGCAGAACTACCGGCTGTGGATGCAGTTCATCAACGAATACAAGAACCTGGGCGGCCGCGTCTGCGCGGGCAGCGATTCGGGCTTCATCTTCCAGATCTACGGCTTCGGCTTCGTGCGCGAGCTTGAACTCTTGCAGGAAGCGGGCTTTCACCCTGTCGAAGTCTTGCGCGCGGCCACGTCCCAAAGCGCGGCGCTCTTGGGCATTGACGACGACACGGGTTCCATCGATGTGCAAAAGCGCGCCGACCTGCTGATCCATGACCAGAACCCATTGACGGACTTCAAACTGCTGTTCGGCACGGGCGCCATGCGCTTGAACGACGACACGGCCAAGGTGGAATGGCAGCGGTGCCTGCGTACCACCATCAAGTCCGGCGTGGTGTATGACACGGCTGAGCTGCTGGCGGATGTGCGGGCGATGGTGCGGGACAGTTGGGCGGAAGACCCCGACGGCGAACGCCCGCCCTTCGGTGGATCTCCCGCCGGTTCGCCCTGCGACGATCCGCAAGAGGCTCCCTGACATGGCCATCGACCTGTTTCTGTTGTGCGGTTTCCTGGGCAGCGGCAAGACCACGCTGCTGGTCGATTACCTGCGTGATCCCGCCTCAAAGGACACGGGCGTGATCGTCAACGAAGCGGGCCAGATCGGCGTGGACGGCGCCATCGTCGCCAACGACAGCGACAACGTGCCGATGACCTTGATGGCCAATGGCTGCGTGTGCTGCTCGCTGCGCAGCGATCTGGTCTACACGCTGAGTGCATTGCTGGACGCGCCCCGCCCGGAGGGGGCCGGCCCGCTTCAGCGCGTGATCCTGGAATGCAGCGGTTTGTCCCGCCCCGGACCCATCATCGCATCGCTGGCGGACCCCGAACTGGCCAGCCGCGGCTTGCGCCTGACGGTGGTCTGCACCGACGACTGCGGGCGTGATCCCGATGCGTTGGCCGAGATGGACGAAGCGATGGCGCAGTTCGGCGCAGCGCATCGCATCGTGCTGACGAAGACGGACCTGCTGGCGCCGCAAGGACTGGCACCGCGCGCGGCGCGCGCCGCGACCTTGAACCCGCTGGCCGTCGTCATTGCCGACCCGGATCGTGCGCGCGCCGTGCAGACCGCGTTCGCGCCATCGCAAGGCGTGGCCGACCTGGCGGGGCTGGCCGCCCGGATGTTGAGGGCGGGCGAGCCGCGCGCCGCGCATCCGCGCATTCGCGTGATGGCGGCCCGCGCGCAAGCCGGTATCAGTTGGACGGAATTCTCGGAATGGCTGGATAACCTGGCGGGCTTGTGCGGCGAACGCCTGCTGCGCGTCAAGGCCGTGGTGCGCGTCAAGGAATGCGTGGAGCCCATCCTGATCCAGTCGGTCGGCACCACCTTCAGCGTGCCGCAACGGCTGGTCCGGCAACCAGATGCGCCGGACGCCATCATCGTGATCGCACGCGACATCGAGGCCAGCGAGATCCGGGCGTCCGCACCCCACGCGCCCGTGGAAATGCTGGCCTGAACGTTTTCAGAACCCGGGATGCGCGGCCGGGCACAGCCGACCGCGCATCCGCACCGTAGCAAGTCGTCAGTTCCCCTTCGATACGAGGTTGTTATGCAAGACAAAAACCTGACTCGCCGTGGCTTCATCAAGACCGCCTCCGGTCTGGCGCTGGCACCAGCGCTGGGCTGGGTGCCAGGCATGGCGCACGCCGCCGAAAAAGAAATCGTAGTGGGGACCTGGGGCGGCGATTACCAGAACCTGCTGCAACAGATCATCAACCCCATCGTCGCCAAGCAGAGCGTGAAGGTCGTCTATGACACCGGTAACGCCGTGGGTCGCGTGACCAAGCTGCGCGCCGAGAAAAACTCGCGGCGCGGCAGCATGGACGTGGCGTTGCTGGGCGAAGTCGATATGTACGACGCCGAGCGCTCGGGCACGCTGGAACCCATCGACGCGAAGAAGTTGCCCAATCTGGCACACGCCATTGGTGCGCTGAAGACGGCGTATTCGATCCCGCACATCTTCAGCGCGATGACGCTCGTCTACAACACCGAGAAGTTCCCGACCCCGCCGGATTCACTGGAGGTCTTGCTGGATCCCAAGCTGAAGGGACAGGTCGGCTTCTCGGACATCCTGTATCTGTACAACGCGGTCTTCGTGGGCCTGGGCGCGGGCGGCGACACCAAGAGTTTTGACGGCGGCAAACGCTTCCTGACCAAGCTCAAGGCCAACGCGCCGCGCATCTACCCGTCCAACGAGGCCGTGGCCGCCGCCTTCAAGTCGGGCGAAATCTCCATCGCATGCATGTGGAAGGCGCGCGCGCTGCAATGGAAGGACAGCGGTTTGCCGCTGGGTTTCGTGATTCCCAAGGAAGGCTCCGTGCCCGTGTCGTTCGAGGCCGGGGTGGCCAAGAACAGCCGCAACAAGGACGCCGCATGGGAATATCTGAACGCCATGCTGGACCCGCAAGGCCAGATCGGCTTCGCCGAAAAAATGGGCTATGCGCCGACGGTGACCAATGCCTCGTTGCCGGAAAACCTGAAGCGCGTGGGTTTCTCCGACGCGGAAGTGAAGCTGTTGCACGCCTACGATCTGAAGAGCCTGACGGAAGGCAAGGCGGACATGCTGGAATTCTGGAACAAGGAATTCAAGGCGGGTTGATCGGAAAGCCAGGGCTGGCTGCGGGCGGAATCGCCGAACGCAGCCAGCCGGTTCCGCAGTAACGGCAACATCCGGGCGTGATGCGGCATGACGCAGGCGCCTGCCCACTTTGTCGCCATGCTCTTGTGCATATCTTGAAATGTTATATCATTCGTCAGCTATTTGTAATGATATAACATCCGAGAGAGCGAAAATGAAAGGCAAGAAGCTTGGGGGTAGCGGGGCAGGCGGCGGGGCGGGCAACGGGCGGGCACGCCGCCGGGGCGCATTGAAACCGCTGGTCTGCTCATTGATGCTGATCGCGCCTGTGGCGCAGGCAGAGAGCGAAACGGACCCTGACCGCGCCAAGACACTGGCTCCCATCACCGTGTCGGCCAACCCGCTGGGCCTGGATCTGAACAGCACCACGCTGCCTGCCTCCGTGCTGGAGGGCGCCACGCTGATCGAACAGCGCACCGGCACCTTGGGCGAGACGCTGAAGAACCTGCCCGGCGTGAATAGCGATACCTTCGGCGGCGGCGCCAGCCGGCCGGTGATCCGTGGCCAGACCGCGCCGCGCGTCAAAGTCCTGTCCGATGGTTCGGACGTGATGGACGCCTCCAGCATTTCGCCCGACCACGCCGTGACCGTCGAGCCGCTGCTGGCAGAGCGCATTGAAGTACTGCGCGGCCCGGCGACGTTGCTGTATGGCGGCGGCGCGATTGGCGGCGTCGTCAACGTGGTGGACAAGAAGATCCCGACCGCGGTGCCGGAGAAGGGCATCGAGGCCGAAGCGGAACTGCGCGGGGCAACCGGCACCAAGGAACGTGCCGGGGCCGTGGGCATCACGGCGGGCGAAGGCCAATTCGCCGTGCGTGTCGAAGGCATGAAGCGCCGCACCAGTGACTACGACGTGCCCGACTGGCCGGGCGGCAAGCTCGCGGGCTCGTATAGCGAATCCACGCAAGGCTCGGTCGGCATGTCGTGGATCACCCCGCGCGGCTATGTCGGCCTGGCCTTCACGCACCTGGAAAGCAAGTATGGCTTGCCTGGGCACAACCACGAATACGAAGGCTGCCATCCGCACGGCTCGCATCTGCATTGCGGTGGTCACGACCATGGCCATGGAGAAGAAGAAGCAGGGCACGATCATGATCACGAGCACGAGGGCGGTGACACGCCCTACGTGAAGCTGCGCAGCAATCGTCTGGATCTGCGTGCGGAATATCAGGATCCCTTCGCGGGCTTTGAGAAGATCCGCGTGCGTGGCGGCCTGACCGACTACCAACACGATGAAATCGAAGGCGGCCAAGTCGGCACGCGCTTCAAGAACAAGGGCTACGACCTGCGCGTGGAACTGCAACACAAGCCCATCGCCGGATGGCGCGGCGTGGTGGGCGTGCAGAACGCCTACAGCGACTTCCGCGCCGAGGGCGAAGAGGCGTTCCTGCCCCGCAGCAAGACGCGCACGAACGGCCTGTTCGTGCTGGAGGAATACCAGCTGAACGATTGGCGCTTTGAAGTGGGCGCGCGCCAGGACTGGCAGCGCATCTCGCCGTCGGGCGGGGCGTCGCGCAATAGCATGTCGGGCACCTCGCTGTCGGCCGCCGCCATCTGGGACTTCGCGCCGCAGTATTCGGTCGCGCTGTCGCTGTCGCGGTCGCAACGCCTGCCCAGCGCGCAAGAGCTGTATGCGGACGGCGTGCACCTGGCCACCAATACCTATGAACTGGGCAATGCGGACTTGGGCCGTGAGACCTCGCACAACATCGACCTGACCCTGCGCAAGCACTCGGGCGACACGACGTTCTCGGCCAGCGTGTTCCACAACCGCGTGAAGAACTACATCTACGCGAATACGTTGGACCGCTATGAAGACTTCCGCCTGATTGAATACACCCAGCGCGACGCGGAGTTCACGGGCGTCGAAGGCGAACTGCGCCATCAATTCACGCCGGTGTTCTCGGCGGCGGTGTTCGGCGACTACGTGCGTGGCAAGCTGACGGGCGGCGACGGCAACCTGCCGCGCATCCCGGCGGCGCGTGCCGGCGTGCGCGGCAACGTGACGTGGCAGCAGTGGTCGGGCGGCGTGGAATATGCGCGCGTGTTCTCGCAAAAGGACATCGCGTCCTACGAAAGCAGCACGCCCGGCTACAACCAGGTCAACGCCGTGGTGGCGTATCGCGGCCGCTACGGCGAGACGGGCTATGAGGTGTATCTGCGCGGCACCAATCTGCTGAACAAGCTGGCATACAACCACGCCTCGTTCATCTCGTCGGTGGCGCCGTTGCCCGGCCGCAGCGTGCTGCTGGGCGTGCGGATGACGTACTGATCTTGCCAGGCGTCCGGGTGGACGCCTGCCGGACGATGAACGCCGGGGCCTGCGCCTCGGCGTTTTATTTTTGCTGCACCGCAGTGGGCGCCCGGTCTACGGGTAGACCCCGATCCCAATCCTGTTGACGCTCGCCAATGTGATTCCTAGAATCCAATTTGTGATCACATATCAGAAATAGCGTCTGGCATCCGCCAGAACGCGGTCAGCAGCGAAGCCAGGCATGACCCAACAACTATTCAGTGTCCGAGACAAGATCGTATTGATTACCGGCGCCGCAGGCGGCATCGGCGCAGCGCTTAGCCGGGCATTCGCCCAAGGCGGCGCGACGCTGGTGCTGGCCGACCTGGCGGGGGAAAAGCTGGACGCGCTGGCGTCCCAGCTGCGCGAATCCGGCGCGAAGATCGGAGCCATCGCGCTCAGCGTGGAAAACCGCGAGGCCTGCGCCGACGCCGTGGCCGAGGTCGTGGCGCGTCATGGCGGCGTGGACGTGCTGATCAACTGCGCCGGCGTCAATACGCGCATGCGGCCCGAGCTGTACGCGGAAGACGTATGGGACCGCATCGTGGACATCAATCTGAAAGGCACGTTCAACATGTGCCAGGCCGTGCACGCGCCGATGAGCCTGCGCGGCAAGGGCAAGATCATCAATATCGGGTCGATCCTGGCGCTGGCCTCCAATGCGGTGACGGCGGCCTATTCGGCCAGCAAGGGCGGGGTGCTTCAGTTGACCCGTTCGCTGGCATGCGCCTGGGCGGCGGACGGCATCACCGTCAACGTGATCCAGCCGGGCTGGATCGATACCGCGCTGTCGCGCCAGGCGCGGGTGGACATTCCCGGCCACGCCGAGCGGGTGGTCGCCACCACGCCGCTGGGCCGCTGGGGCGAACCTGAAGACTTGATCGGTTCGACGCTATTCCTGGCCAGCGCCGCTTCCGATTTTGTGACGGGCGCCAGCCTGGTGGTGGACGGCGGCGTGACCGCGCACATCTGAACGGCGCCAAGCCGGCCGATCGCAGGGCTACCCGCAAGCGGTCGCCCGGCACAAGGAGGAGACATGCTTTTCGAGGATATCGGGCAGGGGGCGCAGGCGCGCACGCTGGTCGTGGAAGACAGCGACTGGGCGCAACTGACGCGCGCCGACGCCATGCGGCTGACGACCTTGTTCCTGGCGGCACGCCGCTTCGAGGAAAAGATCCTGCAACTGGATAAGCTGAACCTGGTGCATGGACCCGCTCATTCCAGCATTGGCCAGGAAGGCGGCGCGGCGGGTTGCATCGCCGCCCTGCCCATCGGCACGCTGATGAACGGCACCCATCGCGCTCATCATCAATGCGTTGCGAAGGCGATCAACGCGCTGTATGACGAAGGCATGGACCCGGCTGCCAGCGGACTGAGCTTGCGCATGCGCCAAGAGATGCAAGGCCTGATGCACGAGATCCTGGGTCTGAAGGACGGCTGGACGGGCGGGCGCGGCGGCTCCATGCACCTGCGCCGCGCCGAGCTGGGCATCATGGGAACCAACGCCATCGTGGCCGGGGGGATTCCCATTGCCTGCGGCCATGCCTTCGCGGAAAAACAGCGCGCCTCGGGCAAGCTGATGGTGACGTTCTTTGGGGACGGCGCGGTGCATCAAGGCGCTACCCACGAAGCGATGAACCTGGCCGCGCTGTACGGCTTGCCGATGATCTTCTTCCTGGAGAACAACAAGTACGCCGTGTCGATGAGTGTGGAGCAATCCACGTTCCAGACCGAACTGTTGACCCGTCCGCAAGCGCACGGGATCGAGGCGGTCAAGGTGGACGGCATGAATCCCTTCGCTGTCTGGCTGGCCACGCGCTGGGCCCAGGCGCACATTGAACGCGAGGGCCGGCCGGCCTTCATCCTGGCCGAGGTCTACCGCTACTACCATCAGAGTTCGTCGATACCCGGCAGCGCATTCGGTTACCGCACGCGCGAAGAAGAGAATGCCTGGAAAGCGCGCGATCCCTGGTTGTTCTTGCAGCGCGAATTGACGGCGCGCGGCATTCTGGATGCCGACGCGCTGGCGGCGATCGACGCCACCGTGACGGATGCCGTGGAGGCTGCGGCGGCATCCTGCGTGGAGGGGACGGGCTCCGCCACCCGCATCCGCGCCGAGCTCTGGCCGGCGGCCTCCAGCGTGGACGATCATCTGACCAGCGATATGCGCGAGTTCGACGGCGCGCGCTTTGCCGAGGCCGAGGACTTCCATCCGGACGACATGGAAAGCCTGTCCTACATCGAAGCCATGGCGCGCACGATGGGCGCGCGCATGGCCGAGGACGAACGCATCTACGTGTTCGGCGAAGACGTGGCCAATATGGGCGGCGGCACGGTCGGCGCCACGCGCGGGCTGACGCAGACGTATGCGGATCGGCTGGTCAACACCCCGATCACCGAGAATGGCTTCTGCGGGCTGGCCACCGGCGCTGCGTTGTCGGGGCTGCGGCCCGTGGTCGAATTGATGTACAGCGATTTCTTCCTGGTCGCGGGCGACCAGTTGCTGAATCAGGCGGGAAAGATCCGCCATTTGTTCAATGGCACGGCCAGCGTGCCGCTGGTGTTGCGCACGCGCATCCCGGGGGCGGAAGGCTATGGGTCGCAGCATTCGATGGATCCGGCGGGCGTGTTCGCGCTGTTTCCCGGGTGGCGCATCGTGGCGCCGTCGAACGCCTTTGATTATGTGGGCCTGATGAATTCGGCGCTACGCTGCCAGGATCCAGTGCTGGTGATCGAGCCGCAAGAACTGCATAAGCACAAGACGCTGGTGCCGAAGGACCTGGACTATTGCATTCCCATCGGCCGCGCCAAGCGCGTGAGCGAAGGCGACCAGATCACGCTGCTGGCCACGCTCAGCATGGTCGACCGATGCCGGCAGATCGCGTTGGAAACCGGGGTGCGCGCCGACATCATCGACCTGCGCACGCTGTCGCAGCGCGATATCGATTACGACACCATCGGGCGCTCGGTCATGAAGACCGGCCGCGTCGCCATCGTTGAACAGACCACGCGCGGCGCCAGTCTGGGCGCGTTGATCGCGGACGAGATCCAACGCCGTTATTTCGACTATCTGGACCAGCCGGTGCAGCGCGTCACGGGCCGCTGGGCGCCGCCCACGGTGTCGCAGGCACTGGAGCGCGCGGCGTTGGCTGACGAAGACGATCTGCGCACGCTGATTGCCGGCATGCTGCGCGACAGCGCTCTGGATCACTCGCAAGGAAATGTCCATGCCTTACGCGCTTGAAGGAAAGACCATCCTGATCACCGGCGCGGCCGGCGGCATCGGCAGCGAGACCGCGCGCGTCTGCGCCGAACAGGGCGCCGCGCTGGTGCTGGCCGACCGCGATGCGCCCGACGCCTTGGCTGCCGAATTGTGCGAACGGGGATCCCGCGCACGGGCCATCGCGTTCGACGTCACCGACCGAAACGCCGCAGAGGCGGCTATCCACGGCATCGACCGATTGGATGCGTTGGTGGCCAACGCGGGTTACTGCCCTTGGGACGACTGGAATTCGGACGGTTGGGACCAGGTGTTCCAGCAGGTCATCGACATCAATCTGCTGGGCGTCATGCACCTGACGCGCGCGGCGCTGGCGAAGATGGCCACGCAAGGCGGCGGCCGCATGGTGCTGGTGTCGTCGGTGGCGGCGCGCATGGGTGGCTTGGCGGCCAGCCCGCACTATGTGGCGGCCAAGGGCGGCACGCACGCCTTCGCGAAATGGCTGGCGCGCAAGGCGGCCGATTCGGGCGTGACCGTCAATAGCGTGGCGCCAGGCGCGACCGCCACGGCGATGACGCAGGGCGCACCCCTGGATGCGAATAGAATTCCCCTGCGACGCATGGCCCAGCCCCGCGAGATCGCCTTGCCCATCGCCTTTTTGTGTTCGGATGGCGCAAGCTACATTTGCGGCGCCACGCTGGATGTGAACGGTGGCGTCTACATGAACTAGGCGCGAGATATGGACAACAGCATCCTGGAAGGCCTGCTGGACAAGCAGGAGCGCGTGACCGTCGCGGACCAGATCTATCTACAGACGCGGCAGCTTCTGATGAGCGGCGCGGTGCCGCCGGGCGAGAAAATCACCTTGCGGGGCTTGGCCGCAGCCTTGAACACCAGCCCGATGCCGGTGCGTGAAGCGGTGAACAAGCTGGTGGCCGAGGGCGCGCTGGAAATGCTGCCCAGCCGGGGCCTGCGCGTGCCCAAGCCCAGCCTGCCGAAGTTTCGGGAGATCGTGCGCATTCGCTGCTGTCTGGAGGGGTTTGCCGCGGCGGAAGCGGTGAAGGTGATCAATGACGATACCGTGGCGCGCATCGAACGGCACGCGCACGAGTTCAACAAGCTGGGGCATCAGCGCAAGATCGACCCCTTGAAGACGATCGAAGCGAATCGCAACCTGCATTTCACGCTGTATGAAGCCGCGGCCATGCCGCTGCTGGTCACGATGATCGAGAACATCTGGCTTCAGATCGCGCCGCTGTTTTCGCTCAGCATGAGCAGCAAGGACCGTAAGTCGGAAAGCTGGGAATCGTTCAGCCACCACGACGCGCTATTGCAGGCGCTGCGGCGCCGCGACGCGGAGGGCGCGCGTGACGCGGTGGTGGCGGATATTTCGGATGCGGCGGCTTACATCGAGAAGACGGGCAATTTGGCCAACACCTGAAGCGAGTGAGACATGGATATCGAAGTCGTGATGCCCGCGATTGGCGCGGGCACGACGCAGGGCAGGATTCTCCAGTGGTTGAAGCAGTCCGGCGACACCGTCAAGGTGGGCGATATCCTTGCCGAAATCGAAACGGACAAGGCGGTCATTGAACTGGAGGCCGTGGACAGCGGCGTGCTGGACCGTATCCATGTCGAAGCGGGAGACACTGCGGTGCCCGTGGGTGACGTCATCGCCACGCTGCTGTCGGGCAAGGCCGCCGCGCCGCAAGTCCGGCAGGACGTGGCCGCGCCCATCAAGCCGGCGGCGGCTGCGCCCGTGGCCGCCCCGGCGCAGGGAAGCGCCGAACCGTCTTCGCACCGTCTCTTCGCCAGTCCGTCGGCACGCCGCCTGGCGCGTCTCATGGGGGTGGATCTGCATGCGTTGGCCGGTAGCGGCCCGGGTGGCCGGATCGTGCGCGTGGACATCGAGCATGCCGCTGCGCAAACGCGGCCCGCGCCTGATGCCAAGCCTGCGCCAGCGGCCTCGGACTTGCCAGGAGGCCGTGGCGATCTGACACCGCACACGCCGATGCGTGCGACGATCGCGCGGCGTCTTGTGCAGTCCAAGCAGCAAGTCCCGCATTTCTATCTGTCGGTTGATTGCCGCATGGACGCGGTGATGGCGGCGCGCGAATCGCTGAACCAGCGCGCCCAGGCGGGCCCTGATCCGGTTCGCTATTCCGTGAACGATCTGCTGCTGCTGGCGGTGGCGCGCGCCGTGGAACGGGTGCCGGAGATCAACGCCCAATGGACGGACGAGGGCATCCTGCATCACCAGCAGGTTGACCTGAGCGTGGCGGTGGCGCTGGCGTCGGGCCTGATCACGCCAATTGTGCGCGATGCCGGCCGCATGGGGCTGCGCGAGCTGTCCGCCCAGGTGCGGCTATTGGCCGAGCAGGCGCGCAGCGGCCGGTTGCGGCCTGAACAATATGAAGGCGGCAGCCTGACGGTGTCGAATCTGGGCATGCATGGCGTGCGGTCGTTCGCGGCGATCATCAATCCGCCGCAGTCCGCGATCCTGGCCGCCGGCGCGGTGACGCGCCAGCCGGTGGTGGAAGGCGACGCGCTTGCCATCGGCCATGTCATGAGCCTGACGCTGTCCGCCGACCACCGCGTGGTGGATGGCGCGTTGGGCGCGCGGTTCCTGAAGGAAGTCCGGCATTTTCTGGAGCATCCCATCGAATTGATTCTCTAGCGTGTTGAGTGGGTAGGTTGTTCTTGGCAGTGTCCACATCAGCAGCGCGCAGGGTGGACCGCGAACGGCGCACAGACCGATGGCGGCGGTAAGTCGAAGCACCATTTCATAAAGTCTGGAGACAAAGCAATGAACAAGCAGAATCCGCTGACGCGACTCGCGTTGGCTGCCGCCTTGGCCGTGGCCGCGCAAGGCGCCTGGGCGCAGAGCGATATCAAGATCGGATACAACAGCGACATGTCCGCCAGCGGTTCGGCCGACTTTGGCGTGTCGGCGTTGTCAGGCGCACGGCAGGCCGCCGAGGAAATCAACGCCGCCGGCGGGGTGCTGGGCAGGAAGATCGTCATCGTCCCGCGCGATGACGTGGGTTCGCCGCCCAAGTCCATCCAGAACGCCAATGAACTCGTCGACAACGAGAAGGTCGTTGCCATGCTGGGGGGCGTGAACTCCGGCAACATGCTGGCCTGGCTGCACATCGTGCAGCAGAAGAAGATCCCGACCATCTCGCCGTCGGCCACGGCCACCGAGATCACCAATCGCTACAGCAAGGAACCGGCCAACTACATCTTCCGCGTGTCCATGCGGGACCTGGACCAGATCACGCTGTTGGCCGCTTACGCGGCGCGCGCCACGCAGAACAAGAAGATCGCCATCATCGCCGACACGACGGGCTATGGGCAGCAAGGCGCCAAGGACGCGGCCGCCGTGCTGCAATTGCACGGCATCACGCCGGTGGCCAACGAGAAATTTGGTCCGAAGGACACGGACATGAGCTCGCAGCTGAACAAGATCAAGGCCGCTGGCGCCGATACGCTGATCGTCTACGCGCTGGCGGATTCCAATGGCCACCTGATGCGCAGTCAGGAGAAGATCGCCTATTACCCCGTCACGTTGGGTTCATGGTCGAATCTCAGCCCTCCGTTCTTGCGTATCGCCGGCCCGGAACTGGCGAAGAAGATGATCTTCTCCGCGTCCATCACCGAAGACTCCACGCCGCAGTCCAAGGCGCTCTACGACACCATCATGAAGAAGGAGGGCAAGCTGCCCACCTACGTGTTCGCGGCGCATGCCTATGACTCGGTGAAGATCCTGGCGGCGGCCATGACGCAGGCCAAGTCCACCGATGGCGAAAAGGTTCAGCAGGCGCTTGAGAACCTGGGCAAGGTGGATGGCGTGATCAAGAGCTATGCACCGGCGTTCACCAAGGCCAACCATGAGGCGCTGTCGTACAAGGACTTCCGCCTGGTGCGCTGGATCGACGGCAAGGTGGTGTCGGTGGACGACGCCGTGACGAAGGCGATCAAGCCTGAGGATCTGAAGCAATAGCCAGGGCAACAAGACCGAACCCGTGGCCAGGCCCTTCTAAGCCTGGCCACGGCCAAGGTGGTTGACGAAGAGCTTGGCAGCGGTGGGTAGCGAATCGAACGAGCGCACGCAGATCTGGATCTTGCGGCGTGCCCAGGGTTCGGACAGCGGGATGATGCGCAGGTCGAACATGACCGAATAGCGGCGCGCGATGTCCAGCGGCAGCACGCCAATGCCCAGTCCCGAATTCACCATGAAGCACAGCGCGTCGAAACCCGTGACCTGCACCTTGAGCCGGATGTTGCGCTTTTCGTCGGTGGCGGCGTTGGACAGGATGCGATTGATGGCGCTGCCCCGGTGCAGCCCGACAAAGTCGTGTTCCAGGGCGTCGGCGAAGCGGAAGCCGGGTTTGTCCCGCAACGGGTGGTCGGCGGGAACGACCAGCGCCAGCGTGTCTTCGCGGTAGGGGTAGATCTCGACGTCATGGTCGGGCGCGGAGCCAGAAAAAATGCCCACGTCCGCGGCGTTCTCGGCCACTGACTTGATGATGGTGGACGTGATCTTTTCTTCCAGGTCCACCTGCACGTTCGGGTAGTCGTTCAGGAACAGCTTGATGTCTTGGGGCAGGAATTGCGTGATGGCGGAGATATTGGCGTAGACGCGGATGAAGCCGCGCAGGCCGCGCGAGTAATCGCGCATCTGCACGGCGATCTCGTCCAGCTCATGCAGCGCGCGGCGTGCCATGGTGGACAGTGCGATGCCGGCGGGCGTCGGGCGGATGCCCTTGTTGGTGCGGATCAGCAGCCGGATCTTCAGATTGTCTTCCAGCTCGCTGATGCGTTTGCTGATGGCCGCCGCGGCGATGTGTTCGTGTTCAGCTGCCGCCGCGATGGTGCCTTGTTCGACCACGCTGATGAAAAGCTTGAGGGAAGTGGGGTCTAAACGCATGGCGGCAGGCAAAGGCGGAAGGGGTGGTTCATTGTAGCCACCTGGCACCTGGCCATCGCGTTTGGCGATGGCGGCATCGTTAATGACTGCTATTGGGGTCGGCAAGCCCATTGCTATTCTCCCCAAAAATAGCGACCGGCCCGCTGGTTTGATCGGACGTCGCAAGAATGATGGATGGAGCAAGAAGACAATGAATTTGCAGAATAGCCAGCTGCTGCGGCAGCAGGCGTACATTGGCGGCGCCTGGTGCGACGCCGACAATCAGGCCACCATCACGGTGCGCAACCCCTTTGACGCCAGCGTGCTCGGCACGGTGCCCAACCTGGGCCAGGCCGAGACGGCCCGTGCCATCGCGGCCGCCGATGCCGCGCTGCCGGCGTGGCGGGCCAAGACGGGCAAGGAACGTGGCGCCATCTTGCGCCGCTGGCACCAGCTGATCGAGGCCAACAGCGACGATCTGGCGCTGCTGCTGACGCTGGAACAAGGCAAGCCGCTGGCCGAGGCCCGGGGCGAACTGAACTATGCGTTGTCATTCGTGGACTGGTTCGCCGAGGAAGCCAAGCGGGTCTATGGCGACGTATTGCCGCAGACGCGCAGCGACCAGCGCATGCTGGCCATCCGCCAGCCCGTGGGCGTGTGCGCGGCCATCATCGCGTGGAATTTCCCGTCGGCGCTGGTGACGCGCAAGGTCAGCCCAGCGCTTGCCGCCGGCTGCACCGTGGTGCTCAAGCCGTCCGAACTGACGCCGTTCACCGCGCTGGCGCTGGCGTGGCTGGGCGAACAGGCTGGCATTCCACCGGGCGTGCTGAACGTGGTGATCGGCGACCCCGTGCCCATCGGCACGGAGCTGACGCAGAACGCCACGGTGCGCAAGCTGACCTTCACCGGATCCACGCAGACCGGACGCCTGTTGATGCAGCAAAGCGCCTCCAACATCAAGAAGCTGTCGCTGGAACTGGGAGGCAACGCGCCTTTCATCGTGTTCGAGGACGCCGATCTGGACGAGGCCGTGCAGGGGCTGGTGCTGTCCAAGTTCCGCAATGCCGGCCAGACGTGTGTCTGCGCGAATCGGGTGTATTTGCACACCAGCGTGGCGGATGCCTTCAACGACAAGCTGCTGGCCGAGATGGGCCGCATGAAAGTGGGCGGGGGACTGGAAGCGGGCGTGACGCAAGGCCCGCTGATCGACCAGCGCGCGGTCGACAAGGTGACGCGCCTGGTGGCCGACGCCACCGCGCACGGCGCCACGTTGCGGGCAGGCGGCAAGTTGAGCCAGCCGGACACGCTGCTGTACGAACCGACGCTGCTGACGGGCATCACCGATGCCATGGAACTGGCGCACGAAGAGATCTTCGGGCCGGTGGTGGGCATCAGTACCTTCGACTCCGAGGCCGCCGTGCTGGCACGCGCCAACGACAGCGCCTCGGGATTGGCGGCGTATTTCTATACGGCCAATCTGGAACGTGTGTGGCGCATGATGGAAGGCTTGGAATACGGCATCGTGGGCGTCAACACCGGAGCGGTCTCCAACGAGGTTGGGCCGTTTGGCGGCATCAAGGAATCGGGCGTGGGCCGCGAAGGCTCGAAGTACGGCATCGAGGAATTCCTTGAAATCAAGTATGTGTGCCTGGCGGGCAAGTCGTTCAACGCGCCGCGCTAACCCCTCGGGATACTGACATGAGCCAAGCACAGCAAGCGTCCCTGCGGGATGCCGACACGTTCGATTATGTGATCGTCGGTTCCGGCGCGGCCGGGGCCATCCTGGCCAACCGCCTGTCTGCCGGCGGCGCGACGGTTTGCGTGCTGGAGGCAGGGCCGCCGGATAACAGCCCGTTCCTGCACATCCCGGCCGGTTTCATCAAGGCCGTGTTCAACAAGAAGTACGCCTGGCAGTTTTCAAGCGAAGGAACCGAGCAGACCAACGGCCGGCGCGTGCCGATTCCGCAGGGCCGCACGCTGGGTGGCTCAACCTCGATCAATGGCCTGGTCTATAACCGGGGCCAGGCGGCCGACTTCGATCACTGGGCCAGCCTAGGCAACCCGGGCTGGTCGTACGCCGACGTGTTGCCATACTTCAAGTCCATGGAGCGCCGGGTGGGCGGCGACGACCGCTACCGCGGCCGCCAGGGCGAACTGCCCGTCACGGACATCGACTGGATCCATCCGTTGTGCGAGGCCTTCATCGCCGGCGCGGTGGAGCAGGGCATTCCGCGTAATCCCGATTACAACGGCGCCGAGCAGGCAGGCGTGGGCTATTTTCAGCGCACCATCAGCAACGGTTGGCGCATGAGTACGGCGAAGTGCTTCCTGAAGCCCGCGATGGCGCGCAAGAACCTGGATGTGCGCACCTATGCGCACGCCACCCGCATATTGTTCGACGGCGCGCGCGCCGTGGGCGTGGCCTATTGCCATCCCGCGCATCCTGCCCGGGTGCGCAGCGTGCGCGCCAAGCGTGAAGTCATCGTGGCCTGCGGCGCGATCAACACGCCCAAGCTCTTGCAACTGTCTGGCCTGGGGCCGGCTGAGTTGCTGCGCCAGCACGGCATTCCGGTCGTGTGCGATCTGCCGGGCGTGGGTGAAAACCTCAGCGACCACTATTCCGTGCGCATCGTGGCGCGCGTGAAGAACAGCCAGACCATGAACGAACTGGTCAAGGGCCTGAACCTGGCCGGCCAGATCAGCCGCTGGCTGTTGAAGCGGCCCAGCATCATGGCGCTGAGCCCGTCGCTGTTGCATTACTTCTGGAAGTCGTCGCCGGAGCTCACCGCGCCCGACTTGCAAGGCGTGTTCACGCCCGCCAGCTACAAGGAAGGCTATGTCGGCCTGCTGGACGATTTCCCGGGCATGACCGCAGGCGTCTGGCAACACCGCCCGGACAGCCGTGGGCAGGTTCGCATCCAGTCTTCGGACCCGCTGCAAGACCCGCTCATCCTGGCCAACTATCTGACGGATGAACGCGACCAGGCGACCCTGGTTCGCGGCATCCGGCTGGCTCGCCGGTTGTTGCAGTCGCAGGCGCTGGCGCCGTACTTCGAGAGCGAGGCGCTGCCCGGCCCGCTGTGCGAATCCGATTCCGAACTGCTGGATTTCGCGCGCCGCTTCGGCGTGTCGTCCTATCACGTCAACGGCACGGCCCGCATGGGCCCGTCGGACGACAAGTATGCCGTGGTGGATGCGCAGCTGCGCGTGCATGGCGTGCAGAACCTGCGCGTGATCGATTCGTCGGTCATGCCTTCCATGCCGTCGGCAAACATTTGCGCCGCCACGATGATGATCGGCAACAAGGCGGCAGACCTGATCAGGAATTCCTGAAAACCCAAGATGTGGTCACTTGAGTGATCCGTTAGGAGACAACGTGTATATCAAGCATTTTCCCAAGGCCATGCAGGCTCTGCTGCTGTCGGCGGCGCTGACGGGCGCCAGTGGCGCCGCGCTCGCTGACGACATCAAGATTGGTTTCAACAGCGATATGTCGGCCACCGGTTCGGCGGACTTTGGCATATCGGCCCTGGCCGGTGCACGCCAGGCCGCGGATGACCTGAACGCCGCGGGCGGCGTGCTGGGCAAGAAGGTCGTCATCGTCGAACGCGATGACGTCGGTGCGCCACCCAAGGCCATTCAGAACACCAACGAGCTGGTCGACAACGTCAAGGTCAACGCCATGCTGGGCGGCGTGAATTCCGGCAACATGCTGGCGTGGCTGCACATCGTGCAGCAGAAGAAGATCCCGACGATCTCGCCGGTGGCCACGGCTACTGACATCACCGGCCGCTATGCCAAGACGCCGCCGAACTACGTGTTCCGCGTGTCCATGCGCGACCGCGACCAGATCGCGCTCTTGGCGGCCTATGCGTCGCGCGCCAGCAAGTCGGGCAAGATCGCGATCATCGCCGACACCACCGGCTACGGCCAGCAGGGCGCAAAGGATGCGCTGGAAATCCTGGCGCTGCACAAGATCACGCCGGTCGCCAACGAGAAGTTCGGTCCCAAGGACACGGACATGAGCTCGCAGCTGAACAAGATCAAGGCGTCGGGCGCGGACACGTTGATCGTCTACGCGCTGGCCGATTCCAACGCGCACGTCATGCGCAGCCTGGAGAAGATCAATTATTTCCCGACGACGCTGGCGTCCTGGGCCAACCTGAGCTCGCCGTTCCTGCGCATTGCAGGCCCGGAACTGGCTGGCAAGATGATCTTCACGGCATCGATCACCGAAGATTCCTCGAAGGAGTCCAAGGCGCTGTACGACACGCTGATGAAGCGTGATGGCCGGGTGCCGACCTATGTGATGGCTGCGCAAGCCTATGACTCGGTCAAGCTGATCGCCGCGGCCATGGAACAGGCCAAGTCGACCGAGGGCCCGGCGGTGCAGGCGGCCTTGCAGCAGCTGTCGCAAGCGCAGGGCGTGATCAAGCAGTATCAGCAGCCGTTCTCGGCCGACAACCACGAAGCGCTGTCGGTCAAGGACTTCCGCCTGGTGCGCTGGATCGACGGCAAGGTGGTGACGGTGGACGACGAGGTCACTCGCGCCATCAAGCCGGAAGACCTGAAGCTGTAAGCGCGTCGGGTAGCGGTAAATCAAGGATCTCTCCTCCGTGGCGCGCAGCGCTTCGGGGGAGTCGTCAAAAGGGGGCCTCCAGCATGCAAATACTACAAGCCATATTGAGTGGATTGGCCATGGGCAGCGTCTATGCCCTGGTCGCGTTCGGGTTCAGCATCACGTACACCACGACCAAGACGTTCAACTTCGGCCAGGGCGCGTTCCTGGCCCTGGCCAGCCTGATCGGCATCAGCGCGATCCTGCTGGTCACGCAGGGCAAGTTGATCGGCTTTCCCAACCCGGAGGACGTGACCTGGGGATCGTTCCTGTTCGCGCTGCTGGCGGCCATGCTGGTGCTGGGGTTGCTGGGGTTCGTGCTGTACATCACCGCCATCAAGCATTTCGTGGGCGAAGCGGGCCTGTCATGGGTGATGAGCACGATCGGCTTTGGCATCATCATCCAGAACCTGGCGTTGCTGATCTGGGGCCCGGCGCCCATCGCCGTGGCATCGCCGCTGGGCGAAGGCATCATCACCATTTTCGGCACCGGCGTGCGGCCGCAAGAGATCCTGGTGTTTGGCACCACGCTGGTCCTGATGATCGTGTTCGACTGGGCGCTGCACAAGACCAAGATGGGCAAGGCGGTGCGCGCCGTGGCGTTCAGCAAGTCCACCGCCAGCCTGATGGGCATCAACGCGAATGCGGTGGCGGTGGCGGTGTTCGTCATCAGTTCGGCGCTGGCCGCGATTGCCGGCGTGATGATCGCGCCGATCGCAACGGCGTCGGTGTTCGTGGGCACGCTGCTGTCGCTCAAGGCGTTTTCCGCCGCCATCCTGGGGGGCTTGGAAAACCCGCGTGGCTGCATCTTCGGAGGCTTCCTGATCGGGCTGCTGGAGTCGCTGATCGGCCTTTGGTATTCGAACCTGCGTGAGATAGCCGTGTTCGCGTTGATCATCGTCGTGCTGTATTTCCGCCCGGCGGGCATCCTCGGCCGTGTGCATGCGGAGAAAGTATGAACCTGTCCAAACTCCTCATTCCGATCGTCATCGCGGTCCTGGCCGTGGGCTTCGCCTATTCGGGGCTGAATGACTTCTATTTGCTGATCCTGTTCAACATCGGGGTCTATTACATCGCGGCCACGGGCTTCAATATTCTGGTTGGCCAGACCGGCCAGAAGTCGCTGGGCCACGCCGGCCTGTTCGGCGTGGGCGCCTACACCGTGGCGCTGCTGACGGTGAACTATCAAGTCAATCCGTGGCTGGCGCTGCTGTGCGCGGCAGGCGTGTCTGCCGTCTTCGGCGTGGCCATCGCCATTCCGGCGCTGAAGGTCAAGGGCCCCAGCCTGGCCATGGTCACCATCGCCTTTGGCCTGTTGATTGAAAAAATCGTGTCCGAATGGACGGATGTGTTCAAGGGCCAGGAAGGCTTCTACGGCATCACCGGGCTGACCTTCAACGGGGCCACGCTGGACAGCCGCCAGTGGGTGGTCGTGGTGGTGTTGATTGGCCTGGCGTTGCATGCGATGACGTCCTTGCTGCTGAACGGCCGCTTCGGCCGTGGCTTTGCCGCCGTGCGCACCTCCGAGATCGCGGCGGAAAGCGTGGGCATCAGCGTGTATCGCTTCAAGATCCTGGCGTTCGCGATCAGCGCGATCACCTGCGGCATCGCAGGCGGCCTGGTGGCGCAGCAGAACCAGTACATCAACTCGGATTTCGTCAATTTCAACCTGTCGGTGTTCTTCCTGGTGGTGGTGCTGTTCGGCGGCCGCACGCCGGTGGGCTCGTTCCTGGGCGCGGTGGTGCTGACGGTGCTGGACGCCATGCTGGCGCGCTGGCCGGAAGTGCAGCATTTCGCCTATGGCCTGATCCTGCTGTTTGCGCTGTATGCCATGCCGGAAGGCCTGGCAGGCCTGCTGCGCCGAGTGCTGCCCCAACGTGGCCAGCGTGACGCGCTGGCGCAGGGCGCGTCGGCGGCAGAATGGACGCCCGAGCGCGCTGTGACGAAAACCAAGGGCGCTGCGGGCTCCTTCCTGGAAGTGAAGGATCTGTACAAGGCCTTTGGCGGCGTGATTCCGACGAACAAGGTGTCGTTCTCGTTGGAGCAGGGTTCGATCGTGTCGCTGATCGGTCCCAACGGCGCCGGCAAGACCACGACGCTGAACCTGTTGTCCGGCCTGGTTGCGCCGGATGCGGGCAGCATTCGCTTCAAGAACCGCCAGATGGTGGGCCTGTCGGCCAACGAAATCGCGGCCTCCGGCATAGGCCGCACGTTCCAGAACCTGAAACTGTTCGACGGACTGACGGCGCTGGAAAACGTGATGGTGGGTTTCTATCGCGTGCAGAAGTCCGGCTTTTTCTCGAACCTGCTGGGCCTGCCGGCCAGCCTGCGGGAAGAGCGCCGCATGCGGCAGGAGGCCTTTGCCATCCTGAAGTTCTTCGATCTGGATCGTTACGCGGACGACGCCGCCAACAGCTTGCCGTATGGCTTGCAACGGCGGCTTGAGATCGCGCGGGCGGTGGCCGCCATGCCTGACCTGTTGCTGCTGGACGAGCCGGCGGCTGGCCTGAACCCAGCCGAGACCGACCAGCTGACCGACCTGATCGTGAAACTCAAGAACATGGGCCTGACCATTCTGCTGATCGAGCATCACATGGATCTGGTGATGGCGATTTCGGACCATATCGTCGTGCTGGACTATGGCGTGAAGATCGCCTCCGGCCTGCCGAACCACATTCAGGAGAATCCGAAAGTGATCGAAGCCTACCTGGGCGCGCCCGCATAGGAGACCACCATGAGCCAATTGCTGGATATCAAGAACCTGGCGGTCAGCTACGGCGCCGTGAATGCGTTGAAGCAGGTGTCGCTGCATGTGGACGCGAACGAGATCGTGACGATCATCGGCGGCAACGGCGCAGGCAAGAGTACGATGATGCGCGCGCTGTCGGGCATCGAGAAGTCCACGGGGACCATCACGTTCGCCGGGCAGGACCTGGGCGGCGTCAGCGCGCACAAGCGCGTGGGGCTGGGCATTGCCCACGTGCCGGAAGGGCGCCAGGTATTCCCGGACCAGACCGTATACGACAACCTGATGCTGGGGGCCTTCTTGCGCCGGGAATCGCCGGCGGAGCTGGCCGTCGAGATCGAGCGCTGCTTTGCGATGTTCCCACGCCTGAAAGAGCGCCGCGACCAGTACGCCGGCACCCTGTCGGGCGGCGAACAGCAGATGCTGGCCATTTGCCGCGCGCTGATGAGCAAGCCGCGCATCCTGATGCTGGACGAACCGTCCCTGGGGTTGGCGCCGCTGATCGTGGCCGAGATCTTCAAGATCATCAAGTCGCTGAAAGAGCGCGGCATGACGATCCTGCTGGTTGAACAGATGGCCAACCAGGCGTTGGCCATCTCGGATCGGGCGTATGTGCTGGAGGTGGGTTCCATCGTGATGGAGGGAACCGGGCAGGAATTGTTGGCCAGCGAGCGCGTGCGCGAGGCCTATCTGGGAAAACACAAGAGCTGACGAGGCAATCATGTCATCCAAACCTTTGAGCGGGATCCGTGTGCTGGAGTTGGGCCAGCTGATCGCCGGGCCGTTCGCCGCCAAGATGCTGGGCGAATTCGGCGCCGAGGTGATCAAGATCGAGCCGCCCGGCAAGGGCGACCCTCTGCGCAACTGGCGCCTGATCCACGACGGCACGTCCGTCTGGTGGCAGGTGCAATCGCGCAACAAGAAATCGGTCAGCCTGGACTTGCGCCAGCCTGAAGCGCAAGAGCTGATCCGCGCGCTGGTCAAGGACATCGATGTCGTGGTCGAGAACTTCAAGCCCGGCACGATGGAAAGCTGGGGGCTGGGCTGGGAAGACTTGCGCGCGATCAATCCGCGGCTGGTGATGCTGCGCGTGTCGGGCTATGGACAGACGGGCCCGTACCGCGACCTGCCGGGTTTTGGCGCGATCGGAGAGGCCATGGGGGGCTTGCGCCACCTGAGCGGCGAGCCGGATCGTACGCCGGTTCGCGTGGGCATTTCGATTGGTGATTCCCTGTCGGCCCTGCATGGGGTCATCGGCATCTTGCTGGCGCTGCGCGCGCGCGACCAGAACGGCCAGGGCCAGATGATCGATGTGGCGCTGTATGAATCCGTCTTCAACATGATGGAAAGCCTGCTGCCGGAATACGCGGTGTTCGGCGAAGTGCGCCAGCCGGCGGGCAGCAGCCTGCCGGGCATCGCGCCCAGCAACGCCTATCGCTGCCAGGACAACAAGTACGTGCTGGTCGCGGGCAACGGCGACAGCATCTTCAAGCGTTTGATGGGCGTGATTGGTCGGCCGGACCTGGCCGATTCGCCGGACTTGGCCAACAACGCCGGCCGCGTGAAGCATGTGGTGATGCTGGACGACGCCATTTCTCAGTGGACGGGGCAGCATCCGCTGGACGAGGTCTTGGCGCGATTGAACGAAGGGCAGATTCCCGCCGGAAAGATCTATGACGTGGCCGATATCGCCGCTGATCCGCACTATCAGGCGCGCGGCATGATCCTGGATGGCGCACTGCCCGACGGCACGCCGATCAAGCTGCCGGGCATCGTGCCCAAGTTGTCTGAAACGCCAGGCGAGGTGCGTAGCGCCGCGCCAGCCCTGGGCCAGGATACGGACGACGTGCTGGCCGGCCTGGGCGTTGACGATGCCAAGCGCGCCGAGTGGCGCGCGCGCGGCATCATTTGAGGAAAATCGCCATGAACGAAGCAGGCGCAAGCCGCAAGAAGCTGTACATCCAGGACGTTGCGCCCCGGGACGGCTTCCAGAACGAAAAGCAGTTCATCGAGACCGAGGACAAGATCGCCTTCATCAATGCGTTGTCGCGTAGCGGCTTCGCCAAGATCGAGGCCACGTCCTTCACGTCGCCGAAGGCGATTCCCGCGCTGCGCGACGCCGAAGCGGTGATGCACCAGATCGAGCGCAATCCGGACGTGGTCTACACGGTGCTGGTGCCCAACGTGCGCGGCGCGCAGCGGGCGCTGGAGTGCAACGTTGACGAGGTCAATCTCGTGATGTCGGTCAGCGAGACCCACAACCGCGCCAATCTGCGCATGACGCGCGAGCAGTCGTTCGAGCAGTTGAGCGATGTGGTCAACGTCGTGCGCGGCAGCCGGGTCGCGATCAACGTGTCGCTTTCCACGGTGTTCGGCTGCCCGATGGAGGGTGACATCAACGCCTTCGACGTGCTGGAACTGGTGGGGCGTTTCGCCGCGCTGGGGGTGGACGGCGTGACCTTGTGCGATACGACCGGCATGGCGTATCCCACGCAGGTCGGGAAGATCAGCCGCGAAGTCCGCAGGCTGTTCCCCGATCTGACCACGACGCTGCATTTCCACAATACGCGCGGCATGGCATTGGCCAACACATTGGCCGCGCTGGAAGCGGGCATCGACCGTTTCGATGCGTCGCTGGGCGGGCTGGGCGGTTGCCCCTACGCGCCGGGCGCCAGCGGCAATGTCTGCACGGAAGAACTAGTGCACATGCTTCAGTTGATGGGCTATGACACGGGCGTGGACCTGGAGCGCATTCTGGGCATCGCGGCAACCTTGCCAGCGTTGGTGGGGCATGACATTCCCAGCCAGATCCTGAAGGCAGGGCCGCGCCTGACCTTGCACCCCGCACCGGACTTCGGCGGGTAGCGTTTGGGTGGTGAAGGGTGTGCTAAGTTGCCGGGAATCCCGCCCGGTTCGGAGCCCGCCATGCTGAAATTCGCCGCCAATCTGTCGATGATGTACCAGGAACACGCTTTCCTGGACCGCTACGCCGCGGCTGCGGCGGATGGCTACCTGGGCGTGGAATGCATGTTCCCGTATGGGGAGCCCGCGGCCTTCGTGCGCGAACGCATGGATGCGGCGGGCGTGTCACAGGTGCTGTTCAACGCGCCGCCCGGCGTGGTCAGCCGCGGCGAGCGCGGGCTGGCGGCCTTGCCCGGCCGGCAGGCCGAGTTTCAGGCAAGCATTGAACAGGCGCTGTCCTACGCAACCGCCTTGTCCTGCCCGAACGTCCACGTGATGGCGGGCCTGGCGCCGGCCGGCGTGCCGCGCGAGGCCTTGCTGGATTGCTATCGCGACAACCTGGACTGGGCCGCGCGCCAGGCGCGTTCGGTGGGTGTCACCGTGCTGATCGAACCCATCAATACCCGTGACATTCCCGGCTATTTCCTGAACCGGCAAGACGAGGCGCATGCCATCGTGCAAGCCGTCAACGTGTCCAATCTGAAGGTACAGATGGACCTGTATCACTGCCAGATCGTCGAGGGCGACGTCACCGCCAAGCTGCGCGAATACCTGCCGACCGGGCGGGTGGGGCACTTGCAGATTGCTGGCGTGCCGCTGCGCCAGGAACCGGATCATGGCGAACTGGATTATGGCTGGGTGTTCGGCGTGCTGCGCGAACTGAAGTACGCCGGGTGGATCGGCTGCGAGTATCGGCCCGCGGGCACGACTTCCGCCGGCTTGCGATGGCTGGCCGCGGCCCGGGGCTGAACGCCGCGGATGCCCGATCCCCAAAATTTCGATGACCGTCATTGGAGCGATCCCGCCTCGCGGTCTGACGCAAATATAGTTAATATGTTAACTAATAAAAACAGTCGAACGACAATCCAGGAGACCAGGACATGAGCAAGAACGTCGTGCGCCGCGCGCTATTGATGGCTGCGCTGGCAGGGACCGTCTTTTCCGCGACGGCAACCGCCGGGGAATTTCCCGATCATCCGATACGCTGGCTGGTGCCGTTCAGCGCGGGCGGGGGCAGCGACATCGCGACCCGCATCGTCGCCAAGCATGTGGGCGAATCATTGGGCCAGACCGTGGTCGTCGAAAACCGTCCTGGCGCCGCCACCATCGTCGCGGCACAGGAAACCGCCCGTGCCGCGCCGGACGGCTACACGCTGATGACGGCCGGCATGAGCACGCTGGCCCTGAATCCCTGGCTGTACAAGAAGCTGCCCTACGATCCTGGCAAGAACCTGGCCCCGGTGTCGACCCTGGTGTCCCTGCCCATCGTGCTGGTGGTGTCGCCAGAATCGGGTCTGACCGACATGCCCGCCGTGATGAGTTACCTGCGCAGCCCCAAGCCGGGGAGCTACGCCTCGCTGGGCGTGGGCAGCCCGCATCACCTGGCCATGGAGTTGTTCCTGGAGTCTTTCGGCGGCCACGCCACCGCCATTCCCTACAAGGGAACGCCACCGGCCTTGCAGGACGTCGCCTCAGGCGTGGTGCCGATGATGATGGCCGATCTGGCCGCCGCGCGCCCCTTGATCCAGGCGGGCAAGTTGCGCGCCATCGCCGTGCCGGCGGCGCAGCGGTCGGCGCAACTGCCGGACGTGCCGACCTTCGCCGAAGTGGGTGGGCATGTGTTTGAAGCGGCAGCCTGGCAAGGCGTGGTGGCGCCTGCGGGCACGCCCGCGCCCATCATCGATAAGCTCAGCCGCGCCATCGTTGCGGCGCTGCAATCGCCCGATGTGGTCAAGCAGTTGACCTTGCAAGGCATGGAGCCCACGGGCAGCACGCCGCAGGCATTCGCCGCTTATGCGCGCGACGAGTATCAACGCTGGGGCGCCGTGATCCGTCACAAAGGCATCACGGTGGAGTGAAGATGCTGGGGCAGCCCGTGCTGGGGCAGCCCATGTTGGGGTTGCCGAGCCCGGCTTAGTCCGGCGCCGGCGGCGCGGTCAGCTTGCGGCTGCGTTGCGCGGTGGCCGCGCAACCGGCCGACGCCAGGATGATGCCGCAGATGGCCAGCCACTGCGTCTGGGTCAGATGCTCGTTCAACACGATCACACCCGCCAGCGCGCCCATCGCGGGTTCCATGCTGAGCAGCACGCCGAAGGTCTTTTGCGGCAAGCGCCGCAACGCCACCATTTCCAGCGAATAGGGCAGTGCGCTGGACAGGATGCCCACGCCGATGCCGGCCAGGATCAGCTTGGGGTCAAGCAATGCCATGCCCGCATGGGCCGCGCCCACGGGTAGCGCGACCATCGTGGCGGCCAGCAGGCCCAGCGACGTTGCCTGGCCGCCGTGCACATTGCCGGCCATCTTGCCGAAGATGATGTACAGCGCCCAGCAGACCGCGGCGCCCAGCGCGTAGGCGATGCCAGTGGGGTCCAGATCGTGGATGGATTGGCCCGTGGGAATCAACAGCAATAGGCCGGCCAAGGCACAGGCGATCCAGACAAAGTCGATCGCGCGCCGCGATAGCACCACGGCGAGGGTCAGCGGCCCGGTGAATTCGATGGCGATGGCCACGCCTAGCGGCAGGGTGCGCAGCGCCATGTAGAACAGCAGATTCATGCAGGCCAGGGTGACGCCGTACAGCGCGATCTTGGCCGCGTTGCGCCGGGTCAGCGGAAAGCGCCATGGGCGCCAGAACGCCAGCAGGATGATGGCGCCGATGACGATGCGGTAGGCGGTCGTACCCTGCGCGCCCACTTCGGGGAACAGCGACTTGGCAAAGGACGTGCCGATGCACAGCGACGCCATTGCGCCAATCAGCGACAAGGTGGGAAGCAGGGTGGAGGCCGAGGCGTTTTGCCCGGAGTTCAAGGTGGCGGCGGTCATGGGACGGGGTCAAGCTCAATACAGTAGGGTGGCGCGGGACAGTCAGGGCGCCGGATTCACGGCGGTGGAGTAAAGCACAAACAGGGCCAGGCCGACCATGATGGCCCCCAGCAGACCTTGCTGCGTTCGCAGGAACCACGGATTGCGGCCAACCCAGCCGCGAATCCGCGACGCGCCGTACGCGAAGCAACTGCCGTAGGGCAGGCTCAGCACCTTCATCGTGATGCCCAACACCAGCATCTGGACCCAGATGGGTCCATTGTCCGGGGTGGTGAACTGCGGCAGGAAGGCGATCATGAACAGCAGCACCTTCGGATTCAGCAGATTCGTCATGAAGCCCTGCCAGAAGGCGTCACGGGCGTCGCCCGGCCTGGCGGACAAGGACACGTCGGCCGACTGCGCGCAGCGGATGATCGCCTTGATGCCCAGGTAGCCCAGGTACAGCCCGCCCGCCGCCTTGATGCCCACGAACAGCGTCGGAAAGGTACGCAGCACCGACGCCAGGCCCAGCACCACGGCCGGCACCTGGATGAAGCCGGCGGCGACATTGCCCAGCACGCTATGGAACGCGGGGCGAAAGCCCTGCGTCATGCCACGCGATAGGGTCAGCGCCATGTCGGGGCCAGGCGTGAGTTTAAGCGCCGCGTCGGCAGCGAGAAAAAGCAGGAACAGCTGGAGTGAGGGCATTGCGGGATACGGCTGGAAATCCCGCGTGGCGGGTGGACGGCTCCCAGTGTAAGCAAGCTGCCTGATTAATTCCTGCGTCCGGAGGGGGCGAAATGAAGTTTCCCGTCGAAATGGGGCCGGATTCCGTCATCGCCAGGATTAGAATCTTCCGATAGCCGTATCCGGCCTGATTCCCAGGCGTTCCGAGACCCCATGGAACTAGACGATTTCGACCTACAAATCCTGCAAAGCTTGCAGGAAGACAATCAACGCACCAGCCAGGACGTCGCACAGCGCGTGAACCTGTCGCCCGTGTCGTGCCTGCGCCGCATGAAGCGGCTGCGCGAGTCCAACGTGGTGACGGCCGACGTGTCGGTGGTGGACCCCGCCGCCGTGGGGCGGGGGATCATGATGGTGGTGTTGGTATCGCTGGAAAGCGAACGGGTCGACAAGCTGGACCAATTCAAGCGCGCCATGCTGGGAGCGCCCGAGATCATGCAGTGCCTGTCGGTCACGGGCGAGGTCGATTTCGTGCTGACCCTGACGATGAGCGACATGGCCGAATACGAGGTCTTCGCCCAGCGCCATTTCTGGGGCAACCCCAACGTCAAGCGCTTCTCCACGCTGGTGGTCATGAGCCGGGTCAAGCAGGGGCTGACGGTGCCAGTGCCTACATCGGCTTGAGCCCCAGCGCCTGGATCATCTCGCGGTACTTGGCAACCTGGGCCACCGCGTAGGCGTCGGCATCCTGCTGGCTCATGGGGGCCAGCAGCAAGCGTCCTTCGGCTTCCATCCGTTGGCGCAGATCGGGTTGTTCAAGCGCATAGCCCACCGCGCGGCGCAAGGTGGCGACTTCCGGCGCCGGGGTGTCCTGACGCACGTAGTAACCGCCTGCGATCGTATAAACAAAGTCGGGAATGGTCTTGCTTTGTGAAATCAGCGGCAGCTTGGACAGGGGCGCGGGCAGCTTGTCGGAAAAGCTGGTCAGGATCTTCAACTGCTGCTGCGCCGCTATGCCTTCCATTGCCTGTTGATACGGCAGCACCGCGAAGTCCACCTGCCGCCCGATCAGGTCCTGCAACGCTGGGGCTGCGCCGCGATAGGGCACGTGCAGGAACTCCACGCCCACGCGCCGTCCCAGATACTCGGTCATGATGTGGTACAGCGAGCCCACGCCGACGCTGCCGAAGGTCAGTGGCTTGGTGCCGGGCCGCTTGGCGTAGGCGATGAAGTCATCAACGTTCGACACCGGCAGGTCGGCGCGCACCAGCAGCACGATGGTGGCTTCGCTGATGGGCTGGGTCAGGCGGAAGTCCTCGGGCTTGTAGTGGGCCGCGGCGTTCAGGAACGGGCTAAGAATGACTTCGTTGGCCGAACCATGCAGGAAGGTATAGCCGTCGGGCGCGCTGGTCAGCACGCGGCGCGCGCCCAGCATGCCGGCGCCGCCGCCCACGTTCTCCACCACCACCTGTTGATTCAACGCATGGGCGATATGCACGCCGAACTGCCGCGCCGAGGCGTCGCTGGCGCCGCCGGCCGGGTAGGGCACGATCAGGCTCAACGGCTTCTTGGCCGGGTAATCCGCGGCGTGCGCCAGCGGCATGGCGGCGCACGCCGCCAGACAAACGGCGGCCATTCGGGCCGGTAAATTCCAACGCATGCTGCTTCTCCCTTGTTTTGTCGATTTGCATGCAGCCGGCCGCCACGCCGGACTGTGCCATGCAGTCTAGGCAGCGGCGTTTGTTGGCATCAATGACGAGGGATGGGTCGGATCATTGTGAAATCCGCATCGATGGGCGCGGCCGGCTGAGGCGTGGCCGGCTGAGGCGTGGCCGACTGAGGTGCGGCCGACTGAGGCGCGGCCGGCTTGGGCGTGACCGGCTCAGGTGCGCCGGGGCTCCAGGGCCGGGTAGGTCTTCAGGATGTGGCGCAACATGCTGGCGGTGGCGGGCGGCAGGTGGCGGCCCGCCAGGCTGATGACGTGGGTGCGGCTGTTGTTCAGAATGGGATTGGCCAGCGGCAGCGACACCATCTGGCGGAATTGCGCGCCTTTCAGCGGCGTCGACAATGGGTTCACGACATAGCCCAGCCCCTGGCTGGCGAACTCCCACAGAATTTTGAAGGAATTGGTGAGCAGCGCAGGCTTGAGCTTGACGTTCTCGTCCAGTTCCGCCGCCTGGATGTGCTGGCGCACGCCAAACGACTCATCCATCGCGGCCCAGCCATAAGGGGCCAGGTCCGACAGACGCAGCGCACGACGCATGCGTGCCAGCGGGTGATCCTTGTGGACGTGCACCCGCATCGGCGCGGGGCGCGAATAATGCGAACGCAGCCGCACGTCGTTTGGCGGCTGAAACGCCAGCGCGATCTGCACACGCTCCTCGACGATGCCACGCACCGTTTCATTGGTGCCGGCCACATGGATGCTGTAGGTGATGTCGGGGTGATTGCGCACGAAGGTCAGCAGCACGGGCTCCAGCAGCAGGTCGAGGAAGCCTTCGCCCAGCGCCAGTTCGACGTGACCGCGCGTGGCACTTTTCAGGTTGTTGACCTCGGCCTGGAAGGACTCGTTCAGGTCTTGTTGGCGGCGCGCGAACAGCGCCACCAAGCGTCCGGCATCCGTGGGCACGACGCCGCGGCCCCGGCGTTCCAGCAGTGTCAGCCCCGTGTCCGCTTCCAGCCGGGAAATGGCGCGGCTGACGGCCGATGGGTCGGTATTCAACTGGTCGGCTGCTGCGCGCAACGTGCCAGTCTCAATGACTTGCAGCAGACAGAGCGTGCGTTTGAATTCCAGTACGTCATCCATTGGGGCTTCCTTGCGGCGGCATTGGCATTTTTTGGATCGTTGCAAAAACCGCATTGATAAGACGTGATCGTTGCTATCGGCTTTGTACTCGCGCCTGTCTATAGTCGATAGCCGTATTTCCCCCAAGCCCGCACAACGGAGACCCCGCCCCATGGCCATCGTCGAATCGCCCGTCAGCCCTGACCTGCTACGTCAAATGCGTGAATGGCGCCGCGACCTGCACGCGCATCCTGAAACCGCTTTCTGTGAGTTCCGCACGGCCGATGTGGTGGCTCGGGAACTGGAACGGGCCGGCGCCGTGGTGCATCGCGGATTGGGCCAAACCGGGGTGGTGGGCACGATCACGCGCGGCGACGGGCCGGTGATCGGCCTGCGCGCCGACATGGACGCGCTGGACATGCAGGAACTGGGCGACGCCACGCACCGTTCAACCATCGCCGGCAAGATGCACGGTTGCGGGCATGACGGCCATACCGCCATCTTGCTGGGCGCGGCGCATCATCTGGCGGGCGATCCCGGCTGGCGCGGGACCTTGCACTTCATTTTCCAGCCGGCCGAAGAGCATGCGGGCGGCGGTCTGGCCATGGTGCGGGACGGCCTGTTCGACAAATTTCCGTGCGACGCGGTGTTCGCACTGCATAACTCGCCCAACCTGCCGTTTGGCACAGTGTCGACGCGCGTGGGCACGGTGATGGCCAATTGCGACACCTATGAGATCACGGTGACAGGCAAGGGCTGCCACGCGGCGCAGCCCGAGCACGGCATTGACCCCATCGTGGCTGCCGCGCAGGTGGTCAGCGCCATGCAGACCATCGCCAGCCGCAATGTGAAGGCAACCGATTCGCTGGTGTTGAGCATCACGCAGATTCACGCGGGAGACACCTGGAACGTCGTGCCCAACAGCGTGCTGCTGCGCGGCAGCTGCCGCACGCTGACCGCCGCCACTCGCGATCTGGCCGAACGCCGGCTGCGCGAAGTCTGCGCGGGCGTGGCGACGACGTCAGGCGCCGCGATCGACGTGCAGGTATTTCGCGGATATCCGGCTTGCGTCAATACGCAAGCCGAAGTGCAACTGGCCGCGCGGGCTGCGGCGCGGGTCGTGGGGGTTGATCAGGTGGACATGGCCTGCACGCCGCGCATGGGGTCGGAGGACTTTGCCTACATGCTGGAACAGCGGCCCGGCGCCTACGTTTTCTTGGGCGCGGCGCACCCCGGGCGCGACAACCCGCCCGTGCATAACCCGTACTACGATTTCAATGACGACATCCTGCCGCTGGGCGCACATTACTGGGTGGAACTGGTGAAAGAGGCCATGCCGGCGAACTGATCGGGCTCAGCCTGGTTCGGGCGGGGACCGTGGCCGGACGGACGCCAGGGCGGCGCCCGCCGCCTCGGAAACACTACGCAGATGCAGGTCCTGCTGCGGAAACGGGATATTGATGCCGGCCTGACGCAACGTGTCGTACATGCGTGTCAGCAGATCGCTGCGGATGTCGATCCAGCGGTCGAAGTCCAGTGTCCAGGCGCGCACGCTGAAGTCCAGCGTGCTGGCGCCGAACCCCATGAACAACACCGTGGGCGCGGGGTCCGCCACGACGCCGGGCGTCTGCCGCGCGACGTCATCCAGCAGCGCGATCACCTGCGTGGGCTCCGTGCCGTAAGCCAATCCGATGCTGATTTCGATGCGGCGGCTGCGATCCAGCATGGTCCAGTTGGTCAGTTTCTCGGACAGCAGCGTGCCGTTGGGCACGATGACGTCGGCGCCTTCAAACGTCTTGATGCGCGTGGCCCGCATGCCGATGTCGCGGACTTGCCCCGACGTGCCGCCAATATCCACCACGTCGCCCGGTTGAATCGGGCGCTCGAACATCAGGATCAGGCCCGACACGAAATTGTTCACCACGTTCTGTAGACCAAAGCCGATGCCCACGCCCAGGGCGCCGAACACGATGGTCAGTTGGCTGGTCTGAAAACCCGCCGCCGACAGCGCGATGCCCAAGCCCAGCAACAGCACCAGGTAGTACGTCAGCGACGCGATGCTGTTGCCCACGCCGCGAGGCAGCGCCATGCGGGTCAGCACCTCGTCATGCAAGATCAAGCGGATGGTGCGCGCGGCCCAGAATGCAATCACCACCGACACGAGGAACACCAGAATATTGCCCAGGCTGATCGATAGCGTGCCGACGGCCAGGGTGTAGGACAGCAGATCAGCCGTGACGGCATAGGTCGGCCGTAGCACCCGGAAGCGGTCCATGGCGTAGAGGGCCCAGCCCACGGCGGCGGCGGCCGTCAGCAGGCGGATCAGCAGCTGCACCAGCGGCGGCGCATGCTCGCGCGCCAGCCTGAAGCGCGAGATTCCATGGCGCGTCAGCAGCAGTTGCAGCAGCGTGGTGATGACGGTAACGCCCGCATAGAGCACCAGCCCGAAGTAGCCGCTGCCGATGACGGCGCTGGTCAGCATTTCCGCCAGCGAGACATTGCCGAACAGGTTCGAGACCAGCGACACGCACAGCAGCGCCGCGGCACCCCAGGCGATGGCCCGCAAGGCGCGCTCCTGCCGGGCGGGAGCAAGCGCCTGGTCACGTCCGCGATGCAGCAGCCACAGGATCACCACCAGCGCCACGGCGGTCAGCGCCACGGTGGATAGCCGGTAGAACAGCGTATTGGCCAGGAACAGGAACCCCAGCCGTTCGGCCAGGAACAGGGCGGTAATCACATGCGGCCATTGACCCATGCGCCGGCGGGCAGGGGGCGGCAGCAGGCGCAGCACGGGTATGGCTGCCAGCACCAGCGCCACCTGCTGCACCATCAATGGCGCGTCCGGCTCCAGGGCAAGCACGCCCAGCATGGACAGCAGCAGCCAGGTCGACAAGGGCCGGCCCAGCACGCCCGCTGCGGTCTCGCTCATCACGCCCGCACGGATTGCGTCGCGGCTTTTCCTGGCCAGCCACAGCAGCAGCGGCAGCAACGCCAGTTGCAGCACGCGCAGGGCGCGCTGATTGCCGCTGTCGGCGGCGCCGTAATCGCGTGCGAAGCGCACTTCGATGTCCAGTCCGGTTCGCAGCAAGGCCATCGTGTCCTCGCCGGATTGCTTCGTCTGGTCCAAGGCCCAGAGTGGCGGCGAATCCACCCGCATCAGACGGGCATCGATATTGTCGATGGCGTCGGCCACCGAGCGCTGACCGGTCTTGATCCGTTCTTCGATGGCGTTGGCGCGTTGCTCCAGTTCAACCTGGCGGGACAGCGGGCCGGACAACGCTTGTCCAGCCGCGGCCAGTTGCGCCAGCACCGCGTCCACGCGCTCGGCCAGCGCAGGCGGAAGGTCGGCGGCGCCGGGGGAGTTCTTGATTGCCTGCCAGGCGGCGCGGCGGTTGAAGAGTTCCGCCGCGTCGCTGGCGTACCAGGAGGTGGCCTGGCGCAAGTCGGCATGCCAGCGCGCCAGCCGGCGGGCGTCGAATATCCAATGCCGCTCCAGGCTTTCCACCCGCATGATGGGCAGGGTCCGAAGCTGAGCCGGTTGGAATTCATAGAGCTTTTCATCGGCGGACTTGGCGATCGATTCCAGTGCCGGGACGAGCATGCTGGCCGGGTCGGCGCCGGCCGCGCGTTGCAGCACCCCTTCGGCATAGCGGAGGTCGGTATCCGCCCGCAGGGGAATGTCCGCCATCTGGATGGCGGCAGGCGGCGCAGGGGCAGGGGCGGGAGTGGCGGTCGCTGGCGTGGTCGCAGCCAAGGTGCTTGCCAGGCCCGGCGAGCCCAGAATCAGTCCGAACAGACAGCAAAGGACTCGTGCTCGGGCGCGCATGTCGAGACTCCATTGGGATGCCAGCGAACCGGGGGGCTACGAACGATGGATGGTCAACGCGCCAGAAGGCGGTATTCCACAATATCGCGAAATGCGCGTGGAATGAAAGGGCAAAACAGCCGGGATAGGGTCGGATGCGGGTTTAGCGCATCACCAATCCGCCATCCACGAACAGGACCTGCCCGGTCATGAAGCCGCTTGCGTCGGAAGCCAGGAACAGCACGGGACCGGCGACGTCCTCGGGCCGGGCGATGCGCCGCAGCGGCGTGGCGGCGATCAGCGACTCACGGAACGACTCCTGGGTGCCGCCGCTGGCTTGGGTCGGATACACGAGACCCGGGGCGACACAGTTCACCCGGATGCCGTAGGGTCCGAGCTCGGTCGCCAGGTTGCGGCTGAACCCCACCAGGGCAGCCTTGGCGGTGCTGTAGTCGTGGTAGGGCACGACCGGGTGTTCGACCAGGTTGCTGGTGATATTGACGATGCAGCCGTGGGCACGCCGCTTGAAATGCGGCAGCGCGGCATGGCAGACGTTGAAGGCCGCACCCACCGAGCCGTCGAACTGCGCCTGGTAGTCCTGCCAGCCCAGGTCGCCAAAGGCGGTGCGTTGCCTGGGGTCAAAGGCATAGTGCCGCAAGGCGTTGTTGACCACGACGTCGAGACGGCCCGCGTCCTGCACGATGTGGTCGACCATGGTTCGCACCGCCTCTGGCGAACCGACGTCTGCCTGCACCGCCCAGGCATCACCGCCCGCCGCCTGGCATTGCGCCACCACGGCGTCGGCCGCCGTGGCATTGCTCAGGTAATTGACGACGACCGTCGCGCCTTCCCGGGCAAAGCTGCGCGCGATCTCGGCGCCGATGCCACGGCTGGCGCCGGTCACCAGCACCACCTTGCCTGCGAATGTCTTGGGGGCGTTCATATCAGGATCCGGGAAGCAGGCTGGCGTCAACGGCAGCAGCGACATCAATAGGGTTCTGGATGAGGCCGAGTTCGCGGTAGGCGTCGGCCGCCTTCTGCAACAGATCCAGATCGAATGTGCCCAGGGGGCGCGTGGCGGCGCCTGGGGCGGCGGGCGCGATCGATGCCGCGTTGCGCAGCCGGATCACTTCCAGATTGATGGCGCGGTCGGTGCCATCAATCGCGCGTTTGCCTGCCAGCGTCGCGGCTTCTTCCGGCTCGGCGATCATCCATGCGGCGCTGTCGCGGTACGCCTTCAGAAATGCACGCAGCAGCGGCTGCTTTTGCTGATGGACGGCTTCGCGCACCACGAACAGGTCGCTGGACACATTGATGTGGTCGCGCACCTGCATCACGTTGACCTCGCCCAGGCCACGGCGCTGGCCGACCAGCAGGCCCGTGTCCGTGGCCGCCGTGGCATCGACCTGGCCTTGCAGCAACGGGGCGAAGTTCAGCACGCCGGTCACGACGATTTCCACATCGGCCTCGGTCAGGCCCGCCTGGTGCAGCATCACCAGCAGATTCTGGCGCGTGCCGCTGGCCAGGCTGTAGACGCCGATGCGCTTGCCCTTCAGGTCTGCTGGCCGTGTGATGTTGGCGGACTTCAGCGACACGACGTTGAAGACGTTCTGCGGATAGATATCGTAGATGGCGCGCAGCTTCTCGCCCTTGTCCAGAGCCATGAAGAAAGAGCCCGGGTCGGTAAAGGCCACGTCGGCCTGGCCGCTGAGGATGTTGCGGATGGCGTCGCCGCCTCCCGCGCCGGGCAGGTAGACCAGTTCCACGCCCTGCGCCTTGAAGAAGCCCTTGTCGGGTTCGACCAGCAGGTTGGTGATCTCGGAGATGGGCTTGCTCCAGCCGGCCAGCGTGACCTTGCCGGTGACGGCGGCCTGCGCGCGTGCGGCAAAGGGCGCGAGCGACGCCGCCGCAAGGCTGGCGGCTGCGGCCAACAGCTGGCGGCGGATAGGGGACGGGAACATGGCGTGAGTCCTGATGAATGTCATGAATGATCGGCGTAGGGACGCAGCAGACGGCGTTCCAGCGCAAGCGTGGCTTGATAGCCCAGCAGCCCGATGACGGCGATGGCGGTCAGCGCCGCGAACATGAGGGGGGTGTCCATCATGCCCTGCGCGGCAATGATGACGGCGCCCAGCCCACGGCTGGCGCCGATGAATTCGCCCACGACGGCGCCCACCAGGGCCAGCACCAGCGCCACGCGCAGGCCGGCCAGAATGCCGGGCAGGCCCGCAGGCAGTTTCAGGCGCAGCAAGGTCTGCGCGCGCGAGGCGCCCAGCATGCGAAACAATTGCAGCCGGTTCGGATCCACTTGGCGCAGGCTGGTCAGTGTGTTTTCCATCAAGGGGAAAAAGCAGATCAGCGCGGTCATCACGACGGTAGGCGCCATGCCGAAGCCGAACCACAGCACGAACAACGGCGCCAGCGCCAGCTTGGGCACCACCTGGCTGACGATGACGTAGGGCTTGAGCACGCGATCCAACAAGGCCGACTCCGCCAGCGCCACGCCCATCGCCAGGCCGGCGGCGCCACCCAGCGCCAGCCCCAGCAGCATCTCGGCAAGCGTCGCGCCGATGTGCGGCCAGAGATAGCCGGTGGCAAGACTCGTCCACAGCGTCTTGGCGACGGCGGAGGGGGCGGGCAGCACCAGCGCAGAGATGCCCGCCTGCCGCACGGTCACTTCCCATGCGCCGATCAGCGCCAGCAGCAGCACGACGGCCAGCAAGCGGAAATGCAGTGCCGATTTCATGTGCGCGCCTGGTTCATGGCATCGAATACCTGGGCGCAGTACTGATTGAAGGCGGCGCCGTGGCGCATGGACTGCGTGCGAGGCCCGGGCAGGTCCACGTGCAGGTCGGCCACCATGCGGCCCTGGTGCATGACCGCGACGCGATCACCCAGGTACACCGCTTCGCCGATGTCGTGCGTGACGAACAGCACCGTTGTATTGCGCACGCGGCACAGGCGTGTCAGATCATCTTGCAGTTCACCGCGCGTAATGGCATCCAGCGCGGCAAAAGGCTCGTCCAGCAATAGCAGCGCGGGTTCAAGAATCAGCGCGCGCGCCAGCGCCACGCGGCTTTGCTGCCCGCCGGACAATTGCCGGGGATAGTGTTGCGCGTGGTCGGACAGCCCCAGCATGGCCAGCAGGCTTTGGGCCCGTTCGATATCCGCGGCAAGCGGGCGGCGTTGCAGCGATACCGGTAGCAGTACGTTGTCGATGACGCGGCGCCATTCCAGCAGCGTGGGCGCCTGGAACACGTAGCCCAGCTGCGGGCCGGGCGCGGCCCGTGTGCCGTCCCATAGCTGGACACGGCCCGACTGCGGCGTCAGCAAGCCTGCGGCCAGCTTCAGCAGCGTTGTCTTGCCGCAGCCGCTGCGGCCCACCAGGCAATGAAACCCGCCAGCTTCCAGCCGCCAGTCGATGCCATCGACGATGGGCGGCCGGCCGGGGTAGGTGTAGACCACCTGTTCGATGTCGAGAAAGGGCATGGCAGGTCCGCGCTCAGGGTTCGTAGGGCGCGAACGGTTCAGCAGCCCATTCGGCCGACTGTTCGATTTCGGTCATGCGGACCAGATCCAGCAGATTGAACCGCCCATCGTGATGCCACCCCGCTTCGGGCAGGCTCATCGAGCCGATGGCGCTGATGCGGGTAACGCCCGCCGAGCCCAGTTGCCCGGCCAGCCGGTACAGTTCTTCCGGGCTGGCGGCGACGCCTGCGGTTTGCAGAAAGGCGTCATGGGCGGCCACCAGGGGCGCCACGTCGTCCAGCGCATCGATGCCGGCCACCACGATGCTGCGTTGCAGGGCCGTGGGTGCAAGGGACTGCGGCTTATCGATGTAGGCCACGCTCCATGCCGCCGCCGGGTCGCCGATCAGGGCGTCGGCGTCGTCCGCCGGTTGTTTCCACTCGATCGATTGCCGCCACTTCGCAACGGCGGCAGACTCTTCCAGGTCCAGCGCGCGGCGCGGATAGCGTTGTTGCAGGTTGGAGAGTTCACCGGCCAGATAGCCCGCGAAGTCGCGCGGCGACACCACGCCGCCGCGCTGCACATAGAACACGTGCGGCGAATAGCAGCCCTGCTGGTCATAACGCACGACATCCCACGCGGCGCGGCGTGCCAGGGCGGGCGCTTTCAGCGCATCCAGCGCCGTCGCGCCGACAACGCCGAAGCCCAGCTTGTGGCCATGTGCCAGAAAGCGCGTCGTGACGGGCAGACGACGCTGGATGGCTTGCAGCGATGCGTTGCCGCCACAGGCCACCACCGTGTCGGCCTGGGCATACAGGGCCGATGCGTCCTCATCGCCTGCGCCTTTCCACCACACGACAGCCAGGCAATCGGCCAAAGGCGGATGCACCTCGGCCAACAGGCGCGCAAACCACCCGGCAAACAAGGGTTCGGCGCTGGGCAGCTTGCCGATATTGCCGGCCTTGACCAGCAGCCCGCAGACCAGGCTCCACAGCGCCAGCGCGGGCACATTGCCGGCCCAACTGTGCACCAGCAACTGCGGGCCATAGGCGCGCACGGCGCCGCCCTTGGCCGCAGGCTGGAAATCGTCCAGCACTTTTGGATTGGCGAAGTCCTCGGCCACGAAACGGTGCAGTTGCGCGGCGCGGAACGTCTTGAAGAAGCCGGTCAGTCCCAAGCGGACCATCTCGGCGTCATAGCCGCTGACGATGGGCAGCAGCAGGTCGGCCTGCTGACGGTACGGATCATTGCGGTCCAGCAGCCGCGCGATGGCGCGATCAATGACGGCGATGATCTCCGACACCGTCATCGTCTTCAGGTGCTGCGCGCTGGCGTGCCTGATGCGCTGGGCAAGGGCCTGCATCTGCGGCGCGGTCAGTACCGGCACCGCCACGTCAACGCGCTGCCCGTCGTGCTGAAACGGCAGAGTCTGCCACTGGACATCGGCCGCGGCCAAGCCCGGCAAGTATCCCGCTTCGACCCGATGCACGATCATGACGCGGCCGACTGGATGAATTCTTCGACCGCCAGCGAGCAGCCCTTGGCTTGCGCGCCTTCGGCCCGGCCCAGCAGCAGGAAGCCGCCCTCGGCGGGCAGCCCGACGTCTTCGGTCAGGATCGTGTTCACCGAATTGAAGTTGCCCAAATCGCAATGCGCCAGGATGCCGCGTTCGCCTGCCGGCATCGTGCGGCCGGTGGCTGGGTCCACCAGGCGCGACCGGATCCAGTGCGGCCCCGACTTGATCGAGGGCACTGTGGCGTTGCCGTCGTCATAGAACTGCGTGCTGAGTTCCGTCATGCCGTACATGTTGATGCATAGCGCGCGCGGCACGCCCAGCAGCTCGGATAGTTCGGCGTAGAAGGTGTCCAGCGGCAATTCGCGCGACTGACCCTTGTAGCCGCCCGTATCCAGGATGCGACTGCCCGGCGGCAGGCGGAACGCACGGCCTTCCTTGCGCAGCGCGTCAATGACATGCACGAAGCTGAAGCTGGCGCCCAGCAGCGCATACGGCTGCCCCAGACGCTCGGCATCTTCAAGCGCGCGCCACAGCCCGTCCAGGTCGATCCCTTGCGGCGACATGAAGTAGCGGCTGTCCTCGGTGCCGAACGCGGATTTCGCCAACGCCAGATAATGCGCCAGCGACGAATTGGGCATCGCGATTTCGTCCGGGAACAGAATGCCCATCGGCAGGCGCTCGGTGTCCCGCATGACGCGCTGCGCGAAGTTGCGGGTCATGGACAGGTCATAGACGTCCAGCCGGGGGTGGAAATGGCGGCCGCGCATGTCGGCGCGCGTGGTGCCGCTGGTCATGAAGACGCGCTCGTCCGGGCGGGGCGGCTCGCAACGCAGCTCCATTGCCTTGAAGGCGTCGATGGGCACGGCGGGAATGTCGCTCCACGTCTTCACATTGCGCACCGTGGCGCCGCGACGCTGGCAGAAACCGCGATAGGGCGCGCTGGTGGCGTACTGATAGGCGAATAGCCGCAGCGCAAGCTCGTCGAACTGCGCGTCGGTGCAGCCGTCTTGGGCGATGAATTCGAGTAGTTGCGCGACCGGCGGGGCGACGTTGTTCATGGGCGTTCGTTGATTCCTGTGCAGGGAAGCTCCGAAGCCCGCCTGCGGGGGCGGCGCATGCGTGCGCGTTGCCGAGGCGTTGCTCTTCTTACGCCGGGATGAGCCGGGTCAAGTTCGCGGGTCTGAATCTCAGCACTGGCGTGCACCCCGGAGCAGGGCTAATGTTAACCCGCAATGAGGTGTCCCCCTTCTGTTGTCGCGTTCTGTTGTCGTGTTCTTCCGTTGCGTTCTTCCGTCGCGTTCTTCCCCTCTGGCGCAAAGCAAAAAAGCCCAGCCGATGAAGGCTGGGCTTTTCTTGGGGAACGGGTCCCATTGCATTTTTGGTGGCCTGGGGCGGAATCGAACCACCGACACAAGGATTTTCAATCCTCTGCTCTACCGACTGAGCTACCAGGCCAAC
>NZ_CADIJX010000008.1 GCF_902859625.1 Achromobacter pestifer
GGAAAACATCTGGGTGACGGATTTGGAAGGCGTGGTCTTCGAGGGCCGCACGGTCCTGATGGATCCGGACAAGGCGCGCTTTGCGCAGAAGACCGACGCCCGCAAGCTGGCTGAAGTGATCCAGGGCGCCGACGTGTTCCTGGGCCTGTCGGCCGGTGGCGTGCTGAAGCCTGAAATGGTCGCTGCGATGGGCCCGCGCCCGCTGATCCTGGCGCTGGCCAACCCCACGCCGGAAATCCTGCCGGAAGTGGCGCACGGCGTGCGCGACGACGTGGTCATGGCCACGGGCCGTTCGGACTACCCGAACCAGGTCAACAACGTGCTGTGCTTCCCGTACATCTTCCGTGGCGCGCTGGACGTGGGCGCCACGACCATCACGCGGGAAATGGAAATGGCGGCGGTGCACGCCATCGCCCAGCTGGCGGAAGAAGAGCAGAACGAGGTCGTGGCTGCCGCGTATGGCACCTATGACATTTCGTTCGGGCCGGAATACCTGATTCCGAAGCCGTTCGATCCGCGCCTGATCGTGCGCATCGCGCCGGCCGTGGCCAAGGCGGCGATGGACGGTGGCGTGGCCACGCGCCCGCTGGCTGACCTGGAAGCCTACGAAGAGCAATTGCAGCAGTTCGTGTACCACTCGGGCGCGTTCATGAAGCCGCTGTTCTCGGCAGCCAAGCGCATCGTGCGCAACGGCGGCAAGTCGCGCATTGTCTTCACCGAAGGCGAAGACGAGCGCGTGTTGCGTGCCGTGCAAGTGGTGGTGGACGAAGGCCTGGCGCGCCCCATCCTGGTGGGCCGTCCGGCGGTGCTGTTGTCGCGCATCGAGAAATTCGGCCTGCGCCTGCGCCTGGGCGAAGACGTCGAAGTGACCAATCCCGAATACGACGAACGCTTCCACCAATACTGGACGACGTACTGGGAACTGATGTGCCGTCGCGGCATCACCAAGGAAATGGCGCGCGTGGAAATGCGCCGCCGCCTGACCTTGATCGGCGCGATGATGGTGCACCTGGGCGACGCCGACGGGATGGTTTGCGGCACCGTGGGCGCCTATCACGACCATCTGCGTTTCGTGGATGAAGTCATTGGCCGCCGTCCGGGTCACAACGTGTATGCGGCCATGAACATCCTGCTGCTCAATGAGCGCACGGTGGTGCTGGTGGATACGCATGTGAACGACGAACCCACGGCGGAACAGATCGCGGAATTCACGGTGATGGCGGCGCAGGAAATGGCCCGCATGAACCTGGCGCCGAAGGTGGCGTTGCTGTCGCGGTCGAACTTCGGGTCGGGCAGCTCGGCTTCGGGCGCCAAGATGCGCCGCGCGCTGGAACTGGTGCGCGAAGCCGCGCCGGAAATCGAGATCGACGGCGAAATGCACGGCGACTGCGCGCTGGACGAGGCGCTGCGCATGCGCATCCTGCCGTCCTCCACGCTCAGGGGCGAAGCCAACCTGCTGGTGTGCCCGAACGTGGATGCCGGCAACATCGCCTACAACCTGCTCAAGACGGCAGCGGGCGGCAACGTGGCGGTGGGCCCGTTCCTGCTGGGCGCGAACGCGCCGGTGCACATCCTGACCTCAAGCTCGACGGTGCGCCGCATCATCAACATGGCGGCCATGACCGTGCTGGACGCCAACCGGGTGGACGCAGCCGTCTAAGACCCCGGCAAGCGGCGCGCAACGCGCCCGGCAGGCATCAACGCCCCGACAAGCCGCACCCGCGTGCCGCTTGCCGGGGCGTTTTTTCATGCGCGCGCGGATGCGGCGGGCGCAAGCATTCAGGGCAGGTGGGGCAACAGCCGCTGGGGCAGCGAATAGTTGTCGATATGGTCCCGGAACGCCGTAATGAACAGCTCCTCGGCCGCGCTGCGGTGCGCGTCCCCGTGCCAAAGCAGATGCAGGTCGGCGGCGCACACGCCTTCGCCCGGCGGCAAACGCCACAAGCGGCCTTCCGCAAGATCGGCCTGCACGCTGTGTTCGGGCAGGCAGCCGATGCCGAAGCCCGCCACCAGCAGGCGCTTGACCTCGTCATGCTGCGAGGACGTGGCGATGATGCTGCCCGAGAAGCCGCGCTGATCGCGAAAGATGGTCAAGGGCGACAGGCTGTCGCCCAAGGCGTCGCTGGCGAACGAGACAAAATTCTCGTTCAGCAGGTCTTCCATGCGGATGTCCGTGCGCCCGAACAGCGGATGGTGCTTGCCGCAGAACATGGCGTAGCGCTGTTGCAGGAACAGCTTGTGTTCCAACCGCTTTGGAATCTGCCGGCATAGCGCGATGCCGGCCGTCGCGCCACGCTGTTGCAGCACGTTTGCGATCTCGCTGCTGGGCAGCACGTCCATCTGGACTTCAATGCGTGGGTGTGCGCGATGAAAGCGCACCCAGAACTCGTCATACACCGCCGAATGGATGCGGCTGGCCACCAGCAGGTGGATTCTGCCCACCGTTTCTTCTTCCGCCTGCGCCACGTCACTGACCAGTTGCGACACGTTTCCATGGATGGCCAAGGCGGCCCGGCGCACCTCTTCCCCGGCCGGGGTGATGGCGAATTTGGAGTGATGCCGCTCGATCAGCCTGCGGTCCAGCTGCTGTTCAAGCCGGCGCAACGCCTGGCTGACCGCCGACTGCGTCAGGTGCAGTTTGATAGCAGCACCGCTAATGCTGCGCTCTTGGGCGATCACCAGAAAAGTCCGTAGAAGATTCCAGTCCAGGCGGTCGCCCACGCGCGCAATCGTCGCCGGAGCAATCGATGGTTCCTTCATAACACCTTGATCGATAAAGAATTGATGGGACGGCGGGCGGCCGGCAAGGGCAGTTCCGGCCATCATAGCGCAACATTAATTTAATTTAAGTCGATGATAAGAAATCAGAAATTGACCATGCCCATGGGCGCGGGCGATAAAGCCGCCATCAAATCCAAAAAATCCAAGGAGAAAACATGTCGGCCCCCGCCCCCTCATCCACCGCCAGGCAGCCCGTTCGCGCCGCTGCCGCGGCATTCATCGGAACCACCATCGAGTGGTACGACTTCTACATTTACGCCACGGCCGCCGCGCTGGTGTTCGGCAAGGTGTTCTTTCCCACCGCCGATCCGTTTGTCAGCACGATGGCGTCCTTTGGCACGTTCGCGGCGGGCTTTCTTGCGCGGCCGCTGGGAGGCCTGGTGTTCGGCCATCTGGGCGACCGCGTCGGGCGCAAGAATGCGCTGATGGCCACGTTGATCATCATGGGCGTGGCCACCGTAGGTATCGGCCTGTTGCCCAGCTATGCGCAGGCCGGCATGCTCGCGCCCGCGCTGTTGTTGCTGCTGCGCCTGGCGCAAGGCCTGGCCGTGGGCGGCGAATGGGGCGGCGCAGTGCTGATGGCGGGCGAACACGCCTCGCAGCGCCGGCGCACCTTCGCGGCGTCCTTCGCGCAGCTGGGCAGCCCGGCGGGCTTGATTCTGTCGCTGGTGGCATTCCGCCTGATCACGACCCTGGACGAAGCCGACTTTCTGGCCTGGGGCTGGCGCATCCCGTTCCTGGTCAGCGCTGTGCTGCTGGGGGTGGGCTACTTCATCCGCATCGGGGTCAGCGAATCGCCTGATTTCGCCAAGGTGCTGGCGCAACAGGAAACGTCCGAAGTGCCGGCGCGTGAAGTCCTGCGCACCGCCTGGCGCACGGTGTTGCTGTGCATGGGCGTGTGCACCGTGGCGATCGGCGGCATCTACTTCACCAACACGTTCATGCTGGCCTACACCACGCAGACGCTGGGCCTGGACCGCGCGATGATCCTGGACTGCCTGTTCGCCGTGGCCATCATCCAGCTGATCGTGCAGCCGCTGGCCGCCTGGTTCGCTGAATCGCTGGGCACGTCGCGCGTGTTGATGATCGCGGCGGCGTGCTCGGTATTGGCGCCGTATCCGATGTTCGTGTTGGTCAGCCATGCCACGCCGCTCAGCATCGTTGCCGGCATCGCGATCGTGCTGGTGTTCATGGCGACGATCTATTCGGCCATGGCTGGCTTCATCAGCGCGGCCTTCGAGACCCACGTGCGCTACTCGGGAATTTCGCTGTCGTATCAGCTGTGCGGCGCTGTCGCGGGCGGCTTCACGCCGTTGATCGGCACCTGGCTGTCGCATCAGTATCCCGGCCAATGGCTGCCGCTGGCGCTGTTCTATTCCGCGCTGTCGGCCATCACGCTCGTTTCGATATGGGGCCTGGCCAACCACAAGCCGCGCCAAGCCACTTCCCCTCGCGCCGTGACGCCCGCCGCCTGAGGCCGCGCGCGACGTTCACTTCAAGGAGACATCATGGATACCACTCAACTCCCCGCCGCATTGACGGCCGAACAGACTCGCCGCATCTTGCAGGCGGTGGATGACCGCTTCGATGCGCAGTTGGCTTTCACGCAGGATCTGGTGCGCTTTCCCTCGCTGCGCGAACAGGAGCACACCGCGCAGGACTTCTTGTACGAAGCGATGCGCCAGCGCGGCTTTGCGATGGACCGCTGGAAGATCGACGTCAAGGACATCGAGTCCCATCCGGGCTTTGGTCCCGTCACGGTCTCGTACGAGAACGCTTTCAATGTGGTCGGCACGTACCGGCCCGACGTGCAGACCGGGCGGTCGCTGATCTTGAACGGGCACGTGGACGTGGTGCCCACGGGGCCGCAGGATATGTGGAGCCGTTCACCGTGGGATCCGGCCATCATCGACGGCTGGATGTATGGCCGTGGCGCCGCCGACATGAAAGCGGGCCTAGCCGCCAACCTGTTCGCCTACGACGCCCTGCGCGCGGCGGGCTATGCACCGGCGGCACCCATCTATTTCCAATCGGTGGTCGAAGAGGAATGCACGGGTAACGGCGCGCTGGCCGCGCTGCTGCGCGGTTACAAGGCCGATGCGGTCATCATTCCCGAACCCGAAGAGAACATGCTGGTGCGCGCCAACGTGGGCGTTTTGTGGTTCAAGGTCCGCGTGCAAGGCCACCCCACGCATACACGCGAAATGGCCAACGGTTTCAACGCCATCGACGCCGCCTACGCCACCATCGAAGCGCTGCGCAAGCTGGAAACCAAGTGGAACGGGCAGCATCACTGCCACCGCCATTTCGAACACCTGGACCACCCCATCAACTTCAACATCGGCAAGATCGAAGGCGGCGACTGGCCTTCCACCGTGCCGCCGTGGTGCGAATTCGATGTGCGCGCCGCCATCTACCCCGGCACGACAGCGGACGAAGCGCGCGCCGAGATCGACGCCTGCCTGCAAGACGCCGTATCCGACCCCCGCCTGGGCGGAACGCCACCCGCCGTCACGTACACCGGCTTCTACGCCGAAGGCTACGTGCTGGAAGAAGGCTCCGACGCAGAAAACACGCTACGCGAGTGCCACCGCCAGGCGTTCCAAAGCGAACTGCAAAGCTTCACCACGCCAGGCTATCTGGACGCCCGCGTCTTCGTCATCTATGGCGATATGCCCACCTTGGTCTACGGCCCCAAGTCACTGGACATCCACGGCTTTGACGAGCGGGTGCATCTTGAATCGGTGCGCCTCATCACCAAGACCATCGCGCTGTTCATCGCGCAATGGTGCGGCGTGCAGGATTGAGTCAGGCGGGACGCTTCGTGTGGCCCTTCGCGTTGCCGTAATGAAAATGGCCCCGCTGGGGCCATTTTCCTGGTGAACGCTTCGCGTCAACACTGCATCAATTGCTGCTGGCCTTCCACGTGCCGTCGGGCTGCTTGCAGAACCAGAACTGCCACTTTTCGGTGGTGCTGGTGCGCGCAAAGTCGGCCACCAGGAAGCGACAGACGCGATCGTCCTTGACCTTCGTCGTTTGAGTGGGCGTAAGCCGCACGGTGATCGGCGCGGCCTTCTTGGGTTGTGTCTTGCTGGCCCAATCCGTGGGCTGGCCGTCGGCCGAGCTGTTCAGCGTCTGCGCGATGGCTTCATGGAACGAGGTCCTGTCGCCTTTGGGGATTTGCGTGATGAGCGAATTGTTCAGCATCACCGCAGGCGCGGCGGCCGCCGTCGCCGACATGCCGGCCGCGATGAGCAACGCGGCGAGAACGCGGGTGGTTTTCAAGATGGGCTCCCAGACTGTTGGATCAGATTGTCATGCTTATACCTGAGCCGATAGTACGCGAACCCATCCCTTTTGCAATGCGCCCGGCTTACATGGGGCGGGATTTACCCATGTACGGCGTGGCGTTCGGTTCCACGTTCGATACCTTGCCGGCGGCCTTGGCGGCGGCCAGTTCGGCCTGAACCTGGGCGCGGGTCGGGCCGTCGGACTTGGTGCCGTAGACGCCCTGGAAGGGAACGTTGTTGGGTTCCGTATTGGTCGATGCATAAGCGCTGCCGGCGCCCAGGGCGGCCAAGGACAGGATCACGGTGGTGGCAAAGGTCTTCATGGCGTATCTCCGATTTCAAAAGCGCGGGAGCGAATCCGGCGGCCTATCCGTCGATTTTCGTTGCGGTTTCCCGCAGGCTGACAAGGTGAAGCGACCTGCTGAAAAGTCCTCTGTTGAAGGAGGAACGGGGCGTTGGGCCTTATCTGGACATACGGGCCGCGAGGCCGAATGGATGCAGGGGGATAGCCAACGCCCTTCATCCATGCAAAAAAAAGGCCGCCATATTGCGGGCGGCCAAGGTACAACAAGGGGAGGGTTAAATCGTTACAGGGCAGATCAGTTGCCGTGGTAGACGCCAGCGAAGGGCATGTCGTTGGGTTCAACGTTGGACACCTGGCCTGCGGCCTTGGCGGCGGCTAGTTCGGCTTGCACTTCAGCGCGGGTCTTGCCCGACTGAGGAGCGCCGTAGACGCCTTGGAACGGCACGTTGTTCGGTTCGACGTTGGTCACCAGGCCGGCAGCCTTGGCCGTAGCCAGTTCGGCTTGCACTTGGGCGCGGGTCGGGCCTTCGTACGGGGTGCCGTACACGCCTTGGAACGGTACGTTGTTGGGTTCGATGTTTTGCGATGCGTAGGCGCCTGCGCTCAGGGCGGCCAAGGACAACATCAAAGCGGTAGCAAGGGTCTTCTTCATGGTAAATCTCCGATTTCAAGGGCCTGGGGGGCGAATCCGGCGGCCTATCCGTCGTGGTTCGTTGCTGTTTCCCGATGACTGAATTCTGCGCTAAATGAAGATAGGGATAAACCCGTATATCGGTAAAAGATATTTCCATAAATGGGATATTGATATTGAAAATAGTCAATAGTCCCTATCAATGGAACGGATAGCGCAGTCAATGCCTTGGGGGAGGCGGCATGGAACAGGTCCATCTGACGCATGAAAAGGCCACGCTGCTGATCACGCTGTACGCCAAGGCGGAGGAAAGCCGCTTGCCCGGCTCTCTATTGCAGGACCGCCATGCCGCCGAGGCGGTGACTCGCATTGACTATGACTTTTCCTCGCTGGGCATGCGCCAGGACGAAATGATTGGCCTGGCGATGCGGGCGTACACGCTGGATGCATGGGTGCGGGAGTTCATTGCCGCGCACCGTGGCGCCACTGTGCTGCATCTGGGCTGCGGTCTGGATACCCGGGTGTTCAGGGTGGATCCGCCGCCTGAGGTCAGTTGGTTCGAGGTGGATTATCCCGATGTCATCGAGCTGCGGCGCGCGTTGTATCCCGCGCGGCCGGGGGTTCAGTTGCTGGGTTCCGCGATGTCCAGCCTGGGCTGGCTATCGCAGGTGCCCACCGATAGACCGGCCTTGGTCGTGGCCGAAGGGCTGTTTCTGTATTTGCGCGAAGACGAGGTGCTGTCGTTGCTGCGCACGATTGCCACGCAGTTTCCCAGTGGTGAGATCGCGTTTGACGCCTATAGCCGGATGGGGCTTGCCCTGGCGTCGCGTAATCGCATGTTCAAGGCAACGGGTGCCGTGATGCGCTGGAGCCTGGACAATCCGCAGGATCTGGAAGCTCAGGTGCCCGGATTGCGGCTGCGTGATGAACAATGGCTCTATGAGGAAGACGATGGCAGGCAGTGGGCCAGATATTCCTGGCCCGCGCGGGCGGTGGTCTGGCTGATGCGGCGAATCGCGCCGTTGCGGCGTCTGGGCAGGCTGTTGCGCTACCGGTATTAGCCGCGCCGCGTCAGTAGTGGGGCGGCAGTTCGTCGCGCAGGCTGCGAAAAGGCGCGGCCCCTTCGGGCGCCTGCTGGCGCAGGTCGGCCACTTCGCGCAGCAGCCGGTCTATCTGCTGTTGCTGGCGGACGATGATCTGGTTCAGTTGCTCCAGCAGGTCGTCCGCGAAGCTGGACTTGACCTCTAGTTCGAGCAGGCGGCGTTCGATGTCTTGCATGGGTTCCATGGCGGCTATTAGAACCTATTCCCGCTTTGCGTTTCCAATGGCGATTGCGGGTCGATGGTTTCCACGGGAGATGAATTTGACGATGCAGGTCGGACGGCGTGGCATGACGCGGAAACCAGCGGGGCATTGGAGCCTGCGCTGGGCCGCGCGGGGTTCATTGGCGGCAGGGTTGGCGAACGGCTTGGCGGGGGGCGCCTGGGCGCAGCAGACGGAAGCCACTTTGTCCCCCGTTGTCGTGACGGGGACGCGCCTGGGCACGTCCGTGCTGGAGACGCCCGCTTCGGTGGACGTGGTCGAGGGCGCCATCATGCGCCGGAGACAGCCTGGCATCAATCTGTCCGAGGGGTTGGCTGGCGTGCCGGGTCTACAGATTCAGAACCGGCAGAATTACGCGCAGGACTTGCAGATTTCCAGCCGGGGCTTCGGCGCGCGGTCCACCTTTGGCGTGCGTGGCGTGCGGCTGTACGTGGATGGCATTCCGGCCACCATGCCGGACGGACAAGGGCAGACTTCCAATATCGATATCGGTTCGATCGATCGTGTCGAGGTGCTGCGGGGGCCATTCTCCGCGCTGTACGGGAATTCGTCGGGCGGGGTGATTCAGGTCTACACGGAAGACGGCGCACCGCCGCCCACGCTTTCGGCAAGCGGGTGGGGCGGCAGCGATGGCACCTGGCGCTACGGCGTGAAAGCCAGCGGCGGCCGTACGGACGGATTCGACTATGTGCTGGACGCCACCCGCTTCACAACCGATGGCTACCGCGACCACAGCGCGGCGCGCAAGAACCTGGCCAATGCCAAGCTGGGCCTGCAATGGGATGACGCCAGCCGCTTGACCATCGTGGTCAACAGCGTGGACTTGAAGGCGCAAGACCCGCTGGGCCTGACGTATCAGCAGTTTCAGGACGACCCGCGCGCGGCGCCCTTGGCCGAGCAATACAACACGCGCAAGACGGTGCGGCAGACGCAGGGCGGCGTGGTCTACGAGCGGCAGGTGGACAGCCGCAATACCTTGCGCGTGATGGCGTATGTCGGCCAGCGCGACACGACGCAATACCAGGCGATTCCGCCAGCCGCGCAATTGGCGCCGACGCAGGCAGGCGGCGTCATTGACCTTGCGCGCCAGTACGGCGGCGCGGATGTGCGCTGGACCTCCGAGCAGGATCTGGCCGGCCGGCCGCTGACGCTGATTGGCGGGTTTTCCTACGATTCGATGCGTGAAGACCGCAAGGGTTATCAGAACTTCACCGGCACGGGCGCCGATCAGCGGCTGGGCGTGCAAGGCGCGTTGCGGCGCGACGAAACCAACACCGTCTATAACGCCGATCCCTATGTGCAGTTGTCGTGGAAGGTATCGGCGCGTTGGACGCTGGATGCGGGCTTGCGCTACAGCACGGTCAGTTTTGATTCCAGTGACCACTACATCGTGCCTGGCAATGGCGACGATAGCGGCGATGCACGCTATCGCAAGGCGCTGCCGGTGGCCGCGCTGCGCTACGCGGTCAATCCGGACGTCAGTGTGTATGCCTCGTATGGGCGCGGCTTCGAGACTCCCACGCTGAACGAGATCTCGTATCGGCCGGGCGGTCAGCCGGGGTTGAATTTTGGGCTGGCGCCTTCGCTAAGCACCAATCTTGAAGCCGGCGTGAAGGCGCGCGTAGCGGAGGGTCTGGCGACGGCGGCCGTTTTCCACACGGGCACCGACAACGAGATCGTGTCGGCCGGCAGTTCTGGCGGGCGCACCACCTATCAGAATGCGGGCCGTACGCGGCGCGATGGCGTGGAGTTGAGCTGGTCGGGAGACATCGCTGCGCACTGGCGTACGCAGGTCGCCTATACCTGGTTGAACGCGCGCTATGCGGACGACGGCGCGGGCGCCATACGCGCCGGCAACAAGATTCCCGGTATTGCGCGGCAGGCGGTATTCGCGTCCCTGGCCTGGGCGCCGCCCGAGGGCTGGCAGGCTTCCGTGGAAGGACGCTACCTGAGCAAGATCTACGTGAACGACGCGAACGACCAGGAGGCGCCCGCCTACTTCGTGGCGGCGCTGAGCGCCGGCTATGTGAAGCGCTTGGGCGCATGGGAATTGAATGCGTATGCGCGGGTGGACAACCTGTTCGACAAACGCTATGCGGGGTCCGTGATCGTCAATGAGAGCAACGGCCGTTACTACGAGCCCGCGGCAGGACGTAGCGCCGGATTGGGGGTGGGAGTGGCGTACCGGTTCTAGCGCGCGCAGCCGTCAGTCAGGCGTATCCGGGTAGCAGACGCCGTAGTCTTCGCAAGCGGGGCAGCCGGGGGCGGCCGACGGGGGCAGCCCGGCGTGTTCACAGGCCGAATAGGCCAGGAATTTCTTCCAGCGCAAATTGTTCACGTTGCGTATCACCAGGCTGGGATAGTGGCGTGCCAGCAGGAAAGTCACGTCTTCGCGGCCAGACAGGCCCAGGTCGCGCCAGAGGTGGTCGGGTCGCAGGCAGGCGTGTACCAGCACGCCCGTGACCCAGGGCGTGGTTTCGGGGCCGGGAGCGCGATAGGCGTCCAGCAGCACGCGCAGCAGCAAGGTGAAACCCAGCTGCGGGTCGCCCCGCCCGCTCAGGGCGTACCCCGCGTACTGTTCCCGCAGCGCAGACAGCCGGGCATCGTCCGATGCCAGGGCTCCCGGAAACAGGTGGTTCAGCAAGTGCAGGAGTTCGTCGGGGCAAAGGCCGCTGCGCGCCAGGTCCTGATGCGCCAGGCTGGTGCCGATCACCGTCGCGAAGAAACCCGCGTCGGGATGGCCGGGCGGCGAATGATGCAGCAGGGCGCGAGCAAATCGCTGGGCTGGCGTGCGAGAGTCTGCCGCAGCGGGCGGGGGGGTGAGTACGGCATCCATGGGGGCAGCAGCAGGCGCAGAAGTCGTTCAAATGTTAATGAAAGCGTTATATTGCGGAATATATAACGAAAGTCACGAATGCTCGCGATATTGTGGACAAAGGTGTGTCGGGACTTACCCGGGATGGGGCTTTCCCCAGGGGTATGATCGGTGTCCCTGATTTCCTGGTTTCCGTTCCCGCATGCCGCGCCGCTTCCTTCCCGTAGTCTCCCGCATGTCCGCCGCGATCCTGGTGGCGTTGGCTGGCCTGGCGGCAGCGCCGCCGCCGGCCGTGGCCTCTGACATCGGCGCCGTCATCGAATCCGTTCGTTTGTCGCGCTACCCCTTGCGCGAGCCGGAGCGCCGTGTCTGGGGCACCGAAAATGTCCGCGACGTGGTGCTGGTCGGCCAGATGGAGAACCGCCTGTACCTGTACCGGTACGTGCGCGGAACCGGCAAGGAATTCCGCCTGGACTTCCGCTCGCAGCCGCTGGTGATCGATCCGGCTGCCTGGCAAGCGTCGCGCGAAGAGCGCGTGGCGGTCAGGGTGCCGCGCAATGACGTGCCGCTCTATTGGGTGGGCTATGCCTACAACGACACGGACGCCCCGCGCGCCGACGGCTTTCTGGTGGACGCCACGGGAAATGTCGCTACCGTTCATGCCGAGGCCGGCCTTGCCGTCGTCACTGCCAACCAGCCCTGGGACGAGGCGCGCAAGGCGCAGGCCCTGACCACCTTGCAAGAGGCGCTGAAGAGCTACCCCAGCCGCCTGAAGTCGTTTCCCGCCGAGGTGCGCTTTGAGCATCAGGCGCCGGTGGACGTGACGGCCACGTTCCGTACCTTGCACCAGGTGGCGTTTGCCATCCCGCGCGCCAAGACGGCCCAGTTCGGCCGCGCGCTGGCAGACTTGCGCCGCTTCGTGATGGAACAGGACTATCGCGAGATTGATCCCGGTGGCAAAGATCCTGACATGCTGGCGGCGTTGAATGACTACGGCTTCTGGCTGGCCGAGTCGGGTGATGCCGTGCAGGCCGACCGCATTCTCAGCGACGTGCTGCGGCGTGATCCCTCGCGCACGGCGGCGTATCTGAACCGCGGCGACGCCCGCTGGGCGCAGAGCGTGAAGGGGGGCGACAGGCGCGCTTACTTCGAGGTGCTGGCACGCGAGGACTACCGTCTGTATTGCACCAACCGCCTGGTGGAGAAAGCGCCGATCCCAAGCAATATCGCCAGCCGCATCGGCGCAGCCTTGAACGAGAAGGTACTGAATGCCGATGCCTGCCGGCCCCGGTTGGCGATCTTCAAGGCGATCCAGGCAGACGACCTGGACGCGGTGCGCGCCCAATTGGCGGCCGGACAAGATCCGAATGGCGTGAACGAGAACGGCACGTCGGCGCTGGCCGTGGCGGTGTCGCTCAAGCAGCTGGACACCGTGCGGGTCTTGTTGGCGGCGGGGGCGAAGGCGGACGGGCCCAACAATGGATTCCTGCTGTTGGCCAGCGCGTTGCCGGAGGGTAGCGACACACGACCGGCGGCCGAGCGCTATGCCCTGGCGGATGTCTTGATCGCCGCAGGTGCGCCGTTGGACGCCGGCGACTCCAACGGCACGCCACTGCTGGTGCGGCGCATTTCGTACTACAGCGAAGACAAGGACAATCTGACCTATCTGCTGGCCAAAGGCGCCAATCCGAATGTGCGCGAAAAGAATGGCCGGTCGGCGCTGCATGCCGCGATGGGGTCGCCGAAGCGGTTCTGGTTTGCCGAGCAACTGCTGGCCAAGGGCGCGGACATCAATGCCGCCTATGTCCGCATGTACTACGGCAACCGCGGCATGTGGGAAACCCCATTGCTGGAAGCCCTGCGCGAATCGATCAGCGGCGAATTGACGCCGACGGTGACCTATCCGATCCCCGAGCGCGTGAGCTTCGCGCTGGCCCACGGCGCGGACCCGGCAGTGGGCGGCTACAGCGCCAACAAGACTCCTGAGCGCAACGGTTTGAACGAGGCGTTGAGCCTGGCGGTGCGCACGATGCAGCCCGCGCTGGTGGACCAGTTGGCCAAAGCCGCTGGCCAGCCGCAGATGCCGCTGACGCCGGAATCGCTATCCAGCTTGCTCAGCGTGTGGAATCAGGTCGAGATCCGCGCGGCCATCAAGCAGAACAGTCCGGAATGGGACGGCCAACGCGCCAGGCTGCGCGCGACGGCCGAACGCCTGCTGGCGGCGGGCGTGCCGCTTGTTCGGGCGAATGATGCCACCGGCCTTGCCAACAACGGCATCGCGCCGCTGAGCCTGCCGTGGTTGCCCGATGATCTGTATCTGGCCTGGCTCACGCAGGGGGCGGACGCTTCCGACCGGACGGATCCCAACATCCGCATCCAGGACGTGGCGGACGCCGATGCCTTGCCGCTGGTGACGATGCTGCAACGGGGCAATGAAGCCAAGGCGCAAGCGTTGATGGCGCACGACGCCGGGTTGTATCGCACGCCTTGGCGTTGTGGCATGGCGGTGGCCGATGTGCTGGCCTGGCAACTGAGCAATACCGGGCCGATCAGCCCGACGGGCGCGCGCGCGGTGAGGCAAGTGCTGGAAGGGGCCGAAGCCGCGGCCAGTTGCGACCTGCGCCAGACTGCGCGCGTGCAGCCCTTCGTGGGCCGTTCCGCGATTGACCTGGCCAGGCAGGCGGGTGTCACGCTGACCGTGACGGCGCCGAAGTGACGCCGCCGAAGTGACGCCGCCGAAATAACGTTGCCAAAGCCAGGCCGCCAACGTCGCGCCGCCCCAGCGCATAAAACAAAACAGGCACCCGAAGGTGCCTGTTTTTTTGCATCAACGGCAAGCCGTCTTTACATGGCGTGACCCATGTTCACGTTCATGTTGTACAGCACCCATGCCGAACCGCCGACAATGATGGAGATGATTATCACGGTGAAGACGAAGGCGGCCAGGTTGTCGCGAGCCGACTTCGAGGCGCCCATGTGCAGGAAGTACACCAGTTGCACCAGCAACTGGAGCACGCACAGTGCCACCACGCCGATGATGGTGACGGTGTGGGACAGTGCACCGTGCATCACCAGGCCGAACGAGCCGAAGGTGAGCAACAGCGAAAGCACGAAACCGATGATGTAGGACTTCAGGCTGCCGTGATCGGCGGCGTGATCGTCGTGGCCGTGTGCGGCCGCAGCGGAGTGCGACATCAGATGGCTCCCAAAAGATAGACGAAGGTGAAGACGCAGATCCAGACGATGTCCAGGAAGTGCCAGAACAGGCTCAGGCACGCCAGACGACGCTTGTTGATCGAGTCCAGGCCATGGCGGCGAATCATGTCCAGCAGGACGATGATCCAGATCAGGCCGAAGGTGACGTGCAGGCCGTGCGTGCCGATCAGCGTGAAGAACGCCGACAGGTAAGCACTGCGGCCCGGGCCGGCGCCTTCAGTGATCAGGTGATGGAATTCCCAGACTTCCATCGCGATGAAGCCTGCACCGAACAGGAACGTCACCATCAACCAGCCCATGGCGCGGGACTTGTTGTTGGCGTGGACGTTCAGGTTGGCCATGCCGAAGGTGAAGCTGGAGAACAGCAGCAACAGCGTTTCGACCAGCACGAACTTCAGGTCAAACAGTTCTTTGCCCGTGGGGCCGCCCGCGGTGGCGTTGGACAGCACCGCGAACGTGGCGAACAGGACCGAGAAGATCAGCAAGTCGCTCATCAGATAGACCCAGAAACCGAAAACGGTCTTGGATCCATCGTCATGATGCGCGTGATCGTCGTGACCCGCGTGGGGGTGAGTGGCTACGGCTTGAATCATGGCTCAGGCGGCCTTTTGCATTTTGTCAAAGTGAGCGTTTTCGATACGTTCGACTTCCGCGGCCGGGACCCAGTAGTCGATGTCGCGGTCATAGGCGCGAACAATGAACGAACCGATCATGCCGACGAAACCGACGATCGACAGCCACCAGATGTGCCAGATCAGCGCAAAGCACATGACCAGGCCAAAGGCGCCGATGAACACGCCAACGGCGGTGTTGCGCGGCATATGGATGTCTTCGTACTTGGCGGGGCGCTTGTAGGCCTTGCCGCTTTGCTTGTCTTCCCAGAACTGGTCCAGTTCATCAACGTGAGGAACGTGGGCGAAGTTGTAGAAAGGAGCCGGCGACGAAATCGCCCATTCCAGGGTACGGCCATCCCAGGGATCGCCGGTGACGTCCTGGTTTTGCTTGCGCTGGCGAACCGACACGAACACTTGTTGCAGCAGGAACCAGATGCCCAGCATGATCAGCGCGGCGCCAGCCAGCGCGACCAGCAGGTACGGCTGCCATTCGGGGTTGTCGTAGTGATTCAGGCGGCGCGTCATGCCCTTGAAGCCCAGGATGTACAGGGGCATGAAGGCCATGAAGAAACCGACGAACCAGCAGTAGAACGAGTAGCGGCCCAGACGTTCATTCAGCGTGAAGCCGAACGCCTTCGGGAACCAGTACGTCATGCCCGCGATACAACCGAACACCACGCCACCGATGATGGTGTTGTGGAAGTGGGCGATCAGGAACAAGCTGTTGTGCAGCACGAAGGACACGCCGGGGATGGCCAGCATCACGCCGGTCATGCCGCCGATGACGAAGACGATCATGAAACCCAGCGTCCACAGCACCGGCGTCGTGATGCGCAGGCGGCCGCGGTAGATGGTGAACAGCCAGTTGAAAATCTTGGCCCCGGTCGGGATCGAGATAATCATTGTCGCAATGCCGAAGAAGGCATTGACGTTGGCCCCCGCTCCCATGGTGAAGAAGTGGTGCAGCCAGACCAGGAACGACAGCACGCCGATGGCGGCCGTGGCGTAAACCATGGACTTGTAGCCGAACAGCGTCTTGCGGGCAAAGGTGGCAACAATTTCCGAATACACGCCAAACGCCGGCAGCACCAGAATGTAGACCTCGGGGTGGCCCCAGATCCAGATCAGGTTCACGTACATCATGACGTTGCCGCCCATGTCGTTCGTGAAGAAGTGCGTGCCCAGATAGCGGTCCATGGTCAGCAGCGCGAGCGTGGCGGCCAGGACGGGGAAGGCGGCGACGATCAGCACGTTGGTGACCAGCGAGGTCCACGTGAAAATCGGCATCTTCATCAGGCTCATGCCCGGTGCGCGCATGCGCAGGATGGTCACGATGAAGTTGATGCCGCTAAGCGTTGTGCCCAGCCCGGATATCTGCAATGCCCAGATGTAATAGTCCACCCCGACGCTTGGGCTGTAGTCCAGTCCAGACAGCGGCGGATAGGCCAACCAGCCGGTCGCGGCGAATTCGCCCACGAACAGCGAGATCATCATCAGCGCGACGCCAGCACCGAACAGCCAGAAGCTCAGCGAGTTCAGGAACGGGTAGGCCACGTCGCGGGCGCCGATTTGCAGCGGCACCACGATGTTCATCAGCCCGGTAATGAAGGGCATCGCCATGAAGAAAATCATGATGACGCCGTGGGCGGTGAAGATCTGGTCGTAGTGATGGGGGGGCAGGAAGCCGGCGGAGTCGGCGGACGCGACCGCCAACTGGGTGCGCATCATGATGGCGTCGGCAAAGCCGCGCAGCAGCATGATCAGCGCGACGATGATGTACATCACGCCGATGCGCTTGTGGTCGACCGAGGTCAGCCATTCCGTCCAAAGGTACTTCCACTTGCCGAAGTACGTCACGGCGCCGAAGACCGCTAGGCCTCCCAGGCACACGGCGGCCAACGTAATCATGACGATAGGTTCATGATACGGAATGGCCTCGAGGGTAAGTTTCCCGAGCATTGTTAGTTAATTCCTGCGATCAGATTGTTCGACGTGGTGGTGCACGTGGCGTCGTCCACGCCGGCCATCTTGGACATGGTGCTGCCCAGGACGAAATCAAACATGGCGGGAGGGGCCGAGGAGTACTTGACGACCGGATTGCGCTCGCTGCGCTTGGTCAGCTCTGCATAAACCTCGGGGGTCAGCGCCGTGGGCGAAGCCTTGGCTTCCTTGACCCAGTTGTCGAACCCTTCTTGCGTCGTGGCGATGGCCTTGAAGCGCATGCCGGAGAAACCGGCGCCGCTGTAGTTGGCCGAGATGCCCGCGTAGGTGCCGGCTTCGGTCGCATTCAGGTGCAGCTTCGTTTCCATGCCGGCCATCGAGTAGATCTGGCTACCCAGCTGGGGGATGAAGAACGAGTTCATCACCGATGCCGACGTGATACGGAAGTTGACCGGGACGTCCACGGGGAACGCGATCTCGTTGACCGTGGCGATGTCGTATTCGGGGTAGATGAACAGCCACTTCCAATCCAGCGAAACCACCTCGATGGTGATCGGCTTGTGTTCGGATACGAGCGGCTTGTAGGGATCCAGCGCGTGCGTGGAGCGCCAGGTGATCACGGCAAGAATCGCCACGATGATACAAGGAACGGTCCAGACCACGACTTCGATCGACGTGGAGTGGGCCCACTTGGGCTGGTAGTCGGCTTTGGTATTGGATGCGCGGTATTTCCACGCAAACGCCACAATCATGATCAGCACTGGAATCACGACGATGAGCATGAGCCCCGTTGCCGTGAACAGTAAGGTCTTTTCCTGGGCGCCAATATCTCCCTTGGGGGAGAGGATTTCCATGTTGCAGCCGCCAAGCAGCATGACCGCGCCAACGCCGAAAATGCGCGTAAGGGTCGCAAGGAGGGGGTGTTTCACGTACAGCCTTGGATGGAAGGTTGGAAATGCTGCGAGGCAGCAGACTGGAATGCTGCCAAGCAGCAACGTCCATCCTATCGGCTTGATATCGGTCAAGCATGCGACGAATGGTCGCATTGCCTGGGAGGAATCTGCCCCCAATGGAGCAGATTCAGGGTTTTCCTAGGGGAGCAGATGCCCCGGGGCCAGGGGGTGGGGTGCGACGATATGTCGCACCTGCACATGGGGTGTTGTAAAGATGTGTCGCACCCGCACAATCAATCAACGAGGACTTCGCGTTCCGGCCCCGGTTTCTTGGCCAGCTTGCGCTGCAACGAGCGCCGGTGCATGCCCAGCAGGCGGGCCGCGGCGGACACGTTGCCGCCGGTTTCGTGCAGGGCCTGATGAATGTGTTCCCATTCTAGGCGGTGCAACGGCGTCATGGTCGTTTCGATCGTAACGGATTCTGGCTTCACCAGACCCAGCGTGCGCAGGATCATCGGCGCGGTGGCCGGTTTGGGCAGATAGTCGTCGGCGCCGCGCTTGATGGCTTCCACGGCGGTAGCCACGCTGGCGTAGCCCGTGACCAGCAGGATGCGCATGTCCGCGCGCAACGCGCGCAGGGGGCGGATCAGGGTCAGGCCGGAATCTTCGCCCAGGCGCAGGTCCACCAGGGCGAAGGCGGGGCGGATTTCCTCGGCCACGCGCAGCGCCTCGGCGATGCCCGTGGCGGTTCGGGTTTCCAGGCCGCGACGCGACAGGCTGCGCTGCAAGGTGCGCACATAGAGCTCGTCGTCGTCGATCAGCAGGCCAAGGTCGGTAGGATTCATCACTCTCAAGTTCCGGGGTTGCCCAGGGGCAGGTAAAAGCGGATGCGGGTGCCTCCCCCCACGGCGGCGGTCATGGTCATTTCGCCGCCCAGTTGTTCCACGGTGGCGTGCGACAGCGCCAGGCCCACGCCCAGCCCTCCCGGCTTGCCGCTGTTGAACAGGCTGGTCGCGGGCAGCAGGGTCTGGTCAGGGTCAAAGCCCCGCCCATAGTCCCGGACTTCGCCGCGCAAAGCGCCATAGCCATATTCCAGATGCAGGTCCACGCGGGGCGCCTCGGCGGCTTCGCCGGCATCCGCCGCATTGTTCAAGAGCGCTTGCAGCAGGTGCGCGATTGCCGGATCCACTCGCAGGCTGGTCGGAAGGGCGCCCGAGCGTTGCAGGTCGATCGTTGGCCGGATCAGACGCCATTGCCCCACCACGCGGACCAGATCCACCGCGGTTGGGACCGCCAGATTGCGGATGCGTTCCCGGCATAGGGCCAGTAATTGGCTCAAGGTGGCTACGTCGGCACGCAAGTCTTCGTCTTTGACCTCGGCCGCGATTTCGTCGGCCAGCAGGGTCATGGTGGCCAGCGGGGTATTCAGTTCGTGCGCCATGGCGGCGGCGTGGGTGGCCAGCGCGACGATGCCCTCGTTGCGGGTGAAGCGTTCGCGCAGGCGGGCCAATTCGCGCTCGCGGGCGCGCAGGTCGGATGCGAGGCGGGTGGAGAACACCAGCACGACCACCACGGAAATCAGGAAGTTGGCGCCCAGGCCCCAGAGCAGCAAGGAATGGGTGTCCACGTCGCCGCGCAGGGGCTGGCCGAAGATGCCTGCCGCCGCATAGCCGGAAATGCCCGCCACCGCCGCCGCCAGCGCCCAGTTGCGCGGCAACGCCAGCGCCGCCAGGGCCGTCAGGATCAGGAACATCATGCCGAACGGGTTGCTGATGCCGCCGCTCCAGCCCACCATCCATGACAAGACGGCCATGTCCACGAACAGATGGCCGAAGGCCGTGGCGTGGGAGAGGTCGCGCGGATGGCGCAGGCGCAGGCTGGCGTAAGCGTTGAACCCGATCAGCACGCCGACGCCTATCCAGAGCGGCTCAAGCGGCAGGGCAATGCCCAGCACGCTGCTGGCCAGCAGGATGGTGGCGGCTTGGCCGGCGATGGCGAGCCAGCGCAGGCTGCATAAGGTACGCAGGAATGAAAAGGCGGAACTACCGGGCATATCCAGACACAGAGGTGCCGGCGAGCCCGCCGGCGGGTCAAGCGCCCGGCGGCGCGGAACGCAGGCATCCGGCGCGCGGCGCGAAAGGCCGGCTACCGTCGAGCCGGACTAGGGCGTCGACGGCGGATGTGCTGGCATTGTATAGGCGATTCAGCGATGAACGCGGGCAGGGGATCGCTAAGTTTGTCCCCAATATTCGCCGGCTGATGGCCCCTTGCACTAGTGGATATCGGACATGCCGCTGTGGGCCATGGCCGGGGGCGGGTAGTCTTCCTGGTCGGACGCCATCTGGCCTTGGACTTCGGCCTGCTGCAATTCCTGCTCGACCTGGGCGCGGGATTCCGACTGCGTGGACGCGACGGGGGGCGGGTAGTCCTCCTGGCCGAAGGTGTATTGGCCGTTCGCCTTGGACTGCGCCAGTTCAGCGGCTACCTGATCCGAGGTCTTGGCGGTGGGGGCGGGGTAGGTGACGCGCCAGTCGCCGTAAAGATCGCGCTTGTATTGCGTGGTCTGGGCCTGAGCAGCCCCGGTGACGGCCAAGCCGGCGCAAAGCAACAACGTGGTGGTGAGGGTCTTCATGAAACGCTCCTGGCAAACAAAGCCTGCGGCCGGTCTGGCCGCGCCGTCATCCGCGATGCTGCCAACGGATGATTTCCTGGATGCGGGAATGCCTGGGCGGGCGCATGAAAACGGCGCTCGTCCGGTCTTTTCAATTCGACAGGGCGAGCGCCGGGGCGTTGCAGGGAAATCGGAGGCGGGCCAAGAAAGGTATTTCACGCCTGAAGTACAGGTGTCATTCCGCTTTCAGGGGGCATGGCCTGTTCGGCAGCAGCAGCGGGACCCCCGTCTTCTCAGCGAGGCGGCGGTCCAGGTTTTCCCATGCCTATATATAGAGAGATAGCGGCTTAGTGGCCGTGCTGCGCCGCCGGGGCCGCGCCGGCCTTCGCGTTCAGCGCGCGAGCGTCGGCCTGGACCGGCACGCGGCGCTGTTGCTGCTTGGCGTCTTCCACCACCAGCGTCAGCGCGATGCGGTCGCCCGGTTGGATCTGCCGGGCCAGGTCGATGAGCATGACGTGGTAGCCACCGGGCTTCAGTTCCACCGGCTGGCCGGCGGGCAGATCGATGCCGGGCACCTGGCGCATTTTCATCACGTTGTCCTGCATGGCCATTTCGTGGACTTCCACGTGCTTGGCGGCATCGGATTCCACGGCAACCAGGCGGCCGGGGACGGCCGAGGTCAGGCGCATGAAGGCGCCGGTGGCATGCTGGCTGGGCACGGTGGCGCGCACCCAGGCATCTTCCACCTTCAGCGTAGCGTCCTGCGCCAGGGCGGCGGGCGCCAGCCCGGCCAATGCGCACAGGGACAGGGCAGCGGCCAGCGACTTGAGCGACATATTCTTGGTCATGGTTTTTCTCTATCTGATGAGTGGCGTTTGGGGGTTACAGCACCGTGCGCAGGTCTTCCACGCATTGTTCCGCGGTCTGCTGGTGGCGCAGGGCAAGCCGCAGCTTGCCTTGGGCGTCGATGATGTAGGTCAGCGCGGTGTGGTCCATGGTGTAGGACGAGCCGGTGGCGACCTTTTGATAGAACACCTTGAAGGATTGGGCAGCGGCGCGGGTTTGCTCCGCATCACCGCGCAAGCCCACGAACGCCGGGTCGAAGGCCTGGGTGTAGGCCTGAAGGATCTCGGGCGTGTCGCGCTCGGGGTCGACGGTGATGAACAGGACGCGCAGCTTGTCGGCATCGGCGCCCAGCAAGCCCTTGATCTCGATGGCGCGTGTCAGCGCTGTCGGGCAGATGTCCGGGCATTGCGTGAAACCGAAGAACAACATGATGGGATGGCCGCGGTAGTCGGCCAGGCGGCGCGTCTGGCCTCCGGTGTCTTGTAATTGGAAGTCGCCGGTTGGCATGCCGGACAGGTCCATGCCGTGCAGCTTGGGGGCATCGGGCCCGCAGCCCGTCAGGGCCAGCAGGGCCAGGGAGGACAGCAACAGGCGCCGCCGGGGATCGGGCGCATGGGCATGCGCCGCGCCAGCGGGCGCGCGCAGAAAGGGAGAGAGCATGAAAACCTCTTGGGTCGACGGGTCGGCAAGGCGCGCGGCGGGGCCGCGCGGTCAGGCGAAGTCAGGCCAAGAAGGGCGGGGCGCGGGAACCGAGGGGCGGGCCTTGAGCGGCCAGCGCGGGCAGAGCGCGGTAAGCCGGCGGGGGCGGAACATACTGCCCCGCAGGCAGAACCATGGGTGTCAGCGCGGGAGTGGGCGCGGGCGCGATATGCGCAAGCAGCCCGAAGGGGCATTGCGCACCCGTCTTGGCGCCGTCATGTTCGGGCTTTTCGCCGCCGCCCGTGTTGGCAAGCGCCAAGCTCAGCGTGGACAGGTCGCCCGCAGCGGAGCAGAACGTGACTTGCAAGCGGCCGTCATGCAGTGCGCGGACGTCCGGCATGTAGCCCGTTGGCACCAGCGCGCGCAAGGTCAGGGCCAGAAGCGCCAGCCACAGCACGCCACGGGCGCGCGCGGCGCACCCCAGGCGATGGAGGCGGGTCAGGTCAGGCATGGTGCCATTTTAGTCATGCCGGCGGGTCAGTCACCTGCGTCCAGACGACGCACCAGGGCAATATAGCGGCGTTGCGCCTGGTCGACGGGCAGTCCCGCCAACAATCGCCAGGCAGCATGGCTGACCAGTGCGCGGGCGCTGGCGCCGTCGGGCGGCGCAGGCGGGGCGTCGCCCTGACGGGCCTGTTGCTCGTAGGCCGCCAGCCGGATCGCCACGGCAGTCGAGGGGGGCGGCGACAGCGATCGCAATTCGATGGCGGCGGCTTCAAAGGCGTCGGACAAGGCGTCCGCGGCCAGGGTCAGCGTGGCGTCGTCCATGGCATCGCCCTCGGGGTCGTGGCCGTTGGCGGCGGCCAGCCGGCGCCACAAAGCGTCCTCGCGCTGCGGTTCGTCCGCCCGGGCCGTGACCTTGCTGATGGCGTTGTTGCGCAGGCGCAGCGTGTGAGTGGCCGCGCCCTGGTACAGGGTGGCGCCGTCCTGCACCTGGAAACGCAATGGCAAGGCGATGGAACGGCCGGCCAACGCCGGCTGCCCCACGTCGTTGACCGCGAAGGTGTTGCGCGAATAGTCCATCAGCCGCGAGAACAGGTTGATCAGCGCGCCGCGGCCTTCGTAGACACCGCTGATGGGGTTGTCGCCTTCCTCGGTCCAGACCACATCTTCGGCGAACAGCGGAAACAGCGTTTCAAATTCCCCGGCCAACAAGGAATCGCGGTACGCGCCCAGGATGCGTTCGACATCGGCGGCGCCCATCGGCGCCCCGCGTCCGGCCGCGCGAGGCGATTGCGCGGCGGCGGGATCGCGGTCCATGAATTGCAGCACGGTGGCCGCCACCAGGTCGCGGTCGTTGTCCACGCAGATCATGTGATAGCTGTTGTCCAGCAGCACCATTCGGCTGTCCGGGATGGCGTTATGCAGCAAGTGCGCCGACCGCACCGACGTAAGCTCGTCCTCATGCGCATGCATGATCAGCGTGGGGCAGGCGATGGCGTCCAGCCCTTGCTTGACGGCGGCACGCAGCCGGTCGACTTCGCGCACGCAGGCCAGCGGCACCCAGCGGTAGTGAAAGTTCTCGCCCCGTTCAAACTTGGCTTTGACGATGGACCGCACCAGCTCGTTCTTGATGCCGTAGGGCTCTTCCTCTTCGACGCGCATGCGCGCGGCCAGGCCCGGGATGCGGTAGACCAGCTGGCGCAGGCCGCGGTACCAGGGCGTGCTCCAGCCATCGATGAAGACGGGGGCCGCCAGTGTCACCAGCTTGCCCTGCTTGTGCCCGACCCGTTTGCATAGCTCGACCGCCAGCAGCGCGCCCAGACACATGCCCATGACGTGCAGGGTTTCGTGGCGCGCGGCGACTTCGTGGTACTTCCGCGTGACCGCCTCCAGCCAGTCTTCCATGCGCACCGACAGCAGATCTTCGGGCTGGGCGCCGTGGCCGGGCAGGGTCAGGCTGTGTGTTTCGATGCCGGCCCGCTTCAGGACTTTGTGCATCGACCCCAGGTCGTACTCGGTCCCGCCCAATCCGTGGATCAGGAGGGCGCCCGTGCCGGACGGCGCGTCGGGACTACTGGCCGCCATCGGTGGGCTCGTGCTCGATTTCACCCAGCCGCCACATGCCGGCCACGACGGCGACGCTGCCATCGAAGTCGGACAGGGGCGAGCCCCGGTCGCTGACCAGGCGCCAGCCGCCCGCCGCATGCGCCACGCGGAAGAGCAACGGCGAGCGGTCCTGGGCGCCGGCGCGTCGCGCCGCCCAGTGCATCGTCAGGCGCGACCGGTCTTCCGGATGCGTATGCGCAGCCAGGGATTCCAGGCTGGTGATGGCGTTGGCGGGCAGGCCGAATGCGTCTTGCAGGTCGCCCGCCAGTTCCAGCTTGCCGTCATGGGGGTTGAAGCGATACATCAGCTGGCGGCTGCCCGCCAGCGCCAGGTCGAAACGGCCGCGCCATTGTTCCGCGTTTTCAAGCGCTTGCGCGCGTGCGCCGCGCAGCGTGTTGACGAGCAGCAGCAGCAGCGCCGTGACCACCAGGTAAACCTGAGTGGCCAGCAGCACGTGCCAGGGATCGTTGGCTTCAACAAACGGGCCTTCGCCCTGGGCGCTCTGGTAAAGCGCCATCAGCATCAGGGTGACCATGGCCAGCGTGCCGCCCGGCGTGCCCCACACCAGAGCGATCAGCACCGCGAACACCAGCGGCAGATAGGTCAATTCAAAGGTGACGACGTAGGGCAGGTTCTGGATCATGTCGCCGTCGAACGTCATGAAGGTCGACACGATCATCAGGGCGTAGGCCACCGCGCCGATCAGCAAGTCCCGCATCCGGGGGCCGCCCGAGCGGCGGGGCCGGAACTGCGCCCAACCGGTCAGCGCGGGCGCCAGGATCAGCACGCCAGCCAGATACGCCGTGACCCAGGTGCGCAGCCGGACCACCGCGTGTGCGTCCTGCGTCAGCCAGAGCCAGCCGCCGCCCAGCAAGGCGCTGCTGGCCGCCCCGGCGACCGCGCCGGCCAACAGCGCGGCCACGAACCCCGGCCCTTCGGCGCGTGGCGACAAACGCTGCACCGTCCAGGCCGCCAGCATCGAGGACAGGGCGCCCGTCACCGCGAAGACAATGGCGGTGGCGGGTTGCCCGCGTGAGACGAGCGTCAGGAGCAACTGGGCGCAGAAGAACCCCGCCATCAGCAGCAGCCAGTCGCGGCGCGGCGACAGCAGGTAGGCGCCAACAGCCACCCCGGGCGGCAGCCAGACGAACAGGGCGTGGCTGACGGGATCGTTGAGCAGGTGCGAGAACACGCCGCACAGCAGATAGGGAATAGTCCAGAGCAGGCAAAGCGGATTCTTTCTAACCGTGTCGGTCATACCCATGGCGGTCCTTGCATTGCATTGATTCGTGGCGAAGCGGGTTCACCGTGATCAGCGGGTTATACACGGCCCGGACGCCGCTGCGAAGCACCCGCGCCACACTGGCATCCGAAAATCTTGGTACCCTTGAATGCACTTTCGCTTCCAACACCATTTCAGTGCCCCAGGTTTCAGTGCTTTCCTTGTCCGCCCCGACCTTGTCCGCGCCTGCCTCCCAGATTCCTTCCGTGGCGTCGGCCCGCCCGCCCGGGCATGGGCCGCGCCTGCTTGGCCGGCTAGGGATGTGCCTGTGCATCGTGCTGCTGCTGGCGTTGCTGTCGGCGTGCGGCACCACCAAGGTCCAGCCGGGCTACTACCGCGTCCAATCGGGCGACACGCTGACCCAGATCGCCCGCAAGCAGGGCACAAGCGTCAGCAACCTGGTGCGATGGAATAGTTTGTCGAATTCAAATGCCATCGAGGTTGGGCAGATGCTGCGCGTGCAAGCGCCGGGGGGCCAGGCCAGCGCGTCGTCGTCGTCGGGCAAGTCCCGGGCCAAGCCCGCTGCCTCGCCGCCGCGGGCCTCCACGTCGACGGCCAAGCGGCGCACGGCGCCGCCGGGCGCGATTTCACTGGTGTGGCCGGCCCAAGGCAAGGTCACGCGCGGCTATGACGGATCGGGCTCCAACGGCATCGTTATTTCCAATTCCTCGGGGACGCCGGTGGTGGCTGCGGCGGGCGGCACGGTGGCCTATTCAGGCAGTGGCCTGCGTGGCTATGGCCACTTGGTCATCGTCAAGCACAACGCCAGCTTCCTGAGCATCTACGCCCACAACAGCAAGCTGCTGGTCAAGGAAGGCCAGAGCGTGAAGCAGGGGCAGAAGATCGCCGAAATGGGCAATAGCGACAGCAAGCAGGTCGGGCTGTACTTTGAATTGCGCTATGACGGCCAGGCCGTCGACCCCGCCGGGACGCTACCGCCGAAGTAATCCGGCGGCGGGGCCTACAGCGCCATGTCCTGCGTCAACGTTGAAATGAAGGTGGCGGTGCGCGGGTCGTCGGGCCGCGAGAAAATCGTGCGCGACTCTCCGGCTTCCACCACCACGCCATCCAGCAGGAACACCACTTCGCGCGATACGCTGGCGGCCAGGCGCAGGTCGTGCGTGGCCATCAGCATGGTCATGCCCTCGGTTGCCAGTTGGCGCAACACGTCCACCACTTCGGCCGCCAAGCCGGGATCCAGCGCGGAGGTCGGCTCGTCGCACAGCAGCACGCGCGGCGCGGGCGCCAGCGCACGGGCAATCGCCACGCGCTGTTGCTGACCGCCCGACAAGTTGGCGGGCCAGGCCTCGGCCTTGTCGGCCATGCCGACTTTTTTCAACAGTTCTTCGGCACGCGCACGGGCGCGGTCCAGCGGCCACTTCTGCACCGTCAGCAGGCCTTCCATCACGTTGCCGATCACCGTCTGGTGCGGGAACAGCTGAAAGTTCTGGAACACCATGCCGGTCTGCTTGCGCACACGCTGCACCTGATCGCGCGCGAGCTTGCGGTCGGGCGCGAATTCAACCGTTTCCGGCCCGATGACAAGCGTGCCGCGATCAGGCACTTCCAACAGGTTCACGCAGCGCAGCAAGGTGCTCTTGCCGCTGCCAGACGGGCCGATCAGGGCCGTGACGCTGCCTTCGGCGATGCTCACGTCCACTTGCTTCAGCACCGGATTGCCGCCAAAGGACTTTTCGATTTTCTGCAAGCGGATCATCGGCTCTTCTCGGAAAAAACGGCGTGCTGGCCAAAGCGCTTTTCCAGACGGACCTGGGCTGCGGACAAGACGGAACTGAATACCAGGTAGATCAGCGCGGCCTCGGTATAGAGGATCAGCGGTTCATAGGTGACCGCGGCGATGCGTTGCGCGGCCTGGAAGATTTCGGGCACTGTCAGCACCGCCGCCAGCGAGGTGTCCTTGACCAACGCGATGAAGGAGTTCGACAGGGGCGGCACCGCCACGCGAGCCGCTTGCGGCAGAACGGTTCGGCGCAACGCCTGGCCGCGCGTCATGCTGAGCGAATAGGCCGCTTCCCACTGGCCCTTGGTAATGGACTCGATGGCGCCGCGGATGACTTCCGAGTTGTAGGCGCCCACGTTCAGCGTGAAGCCGATCAGCGCGGCGGGCAGCGGATCCAGCACGATGCCCACGCTGGGCAGGCCGTAGAAGATCACGAACAACTGCACCAGCAGCGGTGTGCCGCGGATCAGCCAGACATAGAAGCGCACCACCGCCACCAGCGGCGCCGGCCCAAACAACCGGATGAGCGCCACGACGAATGCAAGCGCCAGGCCCAGCGCGAAAGACATCAGCGTCAGCGGCACCGTGAACACCAGCCCGGCGTGCAGCAGCGGCCAGAACGAGTCTGCCATCAACTGCACCCAGGCCGGCACGGCCCACGACGCGATTTGCGCCAACAGCCAGTCGGGCATGACGGCTTGCAGCCAGGTGGGTAGCGTCATGTGCGTGCCTGCCGCTTACTGCGCCGACAGGTCCGTGCCGAAGTATTTGACCGAAATGGTCTTGTAGGTGCCGTCGGCCTTGATGTCGGCCAGGGCCTTGTTGATGGCGGCCTGCAACTCGGGGTTGCCCTTGCGCAACAGCACGCCGGAATTGCTGAATTCAGCGGTCTTGTCGGTGGCGGCGATCTTCACCTTCGCATTGGGCTTTTGCTTCTTGAAGTCCAGGTACGACAGGTTGTCGTTGACCGTGGCTTCCACGCGGCCTGACGTCAGCAGGTCGATGGCTTCGTTGAAGCCCTGCACGGCGATCACTTCCGCGCCATGGCTTTGCGCCAGTTTGCCGAAGTTGCTGGTCAGCGTATTGGCGGACTTCTTGCCCTTCAGGTCGTCGAAGGACTTGATGGTGGTGTTGTCCTCGCGCACGATCAGCACGGCGGCGGACGAGATATAGGGATCGGAAAAATCGTATTTGGCTTTGCGCGCGTCGGTGATGCCAACCTGGTTGATCACCGCGTCATAACGCTTGGCGTCCAGCCCGGCGATCAGGCCGTCCCATTTGCCTTCGACGAATTGGGCCTTCACGCCCAGGCGTTCGGCGATGGCACGCCCAATGTCCACGTCAAAACCGGTAAGCTGGCCCGATGCATCGTGGAAGGTGAAGGGCGCGTAGGTGCCTTCGGTGCCGATCTTGAACGTGCCGGCGGATTTGATTTGATCCAGGCCAGACTGGGCGTGGGCAGCGGTCAGGGCGGCGGCCTGGATAAGGCCGGCGATGAACAGCGAGCGGAAGAGTTTCATGGCAATGCTCCACGGATGATCGGTGTCATTCTGGAGAGCTTGCGGGTGTGCAATGCCCTCCGGCGTAGCCGCACTCTAACAACGCGCCTATTTTTCCACAAAGCATAAGGAATAGTAAAAATATAGCTGCAAGTCATATGGCTACCCCCCCGCCCGGGGCAATCCGCACCGGGCGCAATCAATCAGCAAGGTGAGGGAGATCGGTGTGGAACAGCAATGGAACAGGCGGGCTTTCATGATGGCGGCCGCGGGTGCTGCGGCGTTTGCCGGGGTGATGCCTGCACAGGGCGCCAACGGCTTGCGGCTGACGCCGGGTGGAGGCAGCATCACCCAGGTGTCGGGCCTGCGGGTGGGCCACTTCACCGACACGCGGCGCCCGACCGGTTGCACCGTCATCATCACCGAGGCGGGCGCCACGGGTGGCGTTGACGTGCGCGGCGCGGCGCCGGGCACCCGTGAAACCGATCTGCTGAACCCCGTGAACATGGTGGAAAAGGTGCATGCCATCGTGTTGTCCGGCGGCAGCGCTTTCGGCCTGGACGCCGCCTCGGGCGTCATGCGCTACCTGGAAGAGAAGAAGATCGGCTTCGATGTGGGCGTGGCGCATGTGCCCATCGTGCCGGCCGCTATTTTGTTCGACCTGGGTGTGGGTGACGCATCCATCCGGCCGGATGCGGCGGCGGGTTATCAGGCCTGCAAGTCAGCCACCACCGCCGCCCCGCAAGAAGGCAACGTGGGCGCTGGCGCCGGCGCCACGGTGGGCAAGCTGTACGGTCCCAAGCGCGCCATGAAGGGCGGCATCGGCAGCGCATCGTTGACAGTGGCGGGTGTGACGGTGGGGGCGATCGTTGCCGTCAATGCGGTGGGTGACGTGCTGGACCCCGCCACGGGCCGCATCCTGGCGGGGGCGCGCACGCCGGACGGCAAGCATCTGCTGGATACCCGCGCCGCCATCCTGGCGGGCGATCTGCCCACGTCGATGCGCGAGGGCACCGCCACCACCATCGGGGTGGTGGCCACCGACGCCAAGCTGACGAAGGCGCAGGCGCAGAAGATCGCGGGCATGGCCCATGACGGCCTGGCCCGCACCATCAATCCCATCCACACGATGATGGACGGCGACACGATTTTCGCGCTGGGCACCGGCACGTCCGGCAGGCCGGGCAACGTGATGTTGCTGGGCGTCATGGCGGCCGAAGTCATGGCGATCGCGGTGCAGCGCGCCATCCTGGCGGCGCGCGCGGTGGAAGGCTTTCCCGCCGCGGTGGATTTCATCGCCTGACGCGCATCGGCTGACTGCCGGGCGCAAGCCCTTGCCCCGCCCTGACCTCACTTTGTCACAGGGCGGGGGCATCATCACAGGCACCGGGTCACCGGTCCTGGGAGAACGTATGTACGAAGGCGAACGATTCAACGGCGCCACGCATCTGGCCGGGCTGGCGCTGGCCGTCGGCGCGTCCGGCATGCTGATCTCTCGCGCTGCCGAACTGAACGTGGACACCAGGCAGATCATCAGTTGCGCGGTCTTCGCGGCGTCGATGATCGCGGTGTATGCGTCATCGGTGCTGTATCACTGCACCCGGGGCCGCTACAAGGCCCGCTGGGCCAAGGCTGACCATTGCGCGATCTACCTGCTGATCGCGGGCACGTACACCCCGTTGGCGTTCGGGCCGGTGGAACATGGCTGGGGCGCGGCGATGGGCGTGGCGATCTGGCTGCTGGCCGCCATTGGCATCAGCCGCGAACTCTGGTGGGCGCGCGGCGCCGCGCCGGCCTTGCCGTTGTATCTGGCGATGGGGTGGCTGGGGGTGATGTTCGCCGCCCCGATTGCGGGCGCCTTGTCCACGGCGGGCCTGGCCTGGTTGCTGGCCGGCGCGGCGGCCTACACCGTGGGCACGCTGTTCTATGTGAACGACAAACGCTGGCGCCACGCCCACGGCATCTGGCATTTGTTCGTGATGGGCGGGTCGGCCTGCCACTTCGTCACGGTCTTTGGCTTTCTGCGCTACGGCACGCCTGCCTGAGCCCGGCGCCTGGCCGGCGGGGCGGCTTTACCGCCAACTGGCCAATGGCAGCATGCCGCCCCGGTCTTTCACTTTCCGCATGACGATATGCGAACACAGGTCGCGCACCCCGGCGATCTTGCTGAGCTTGTCCTCCACGAACTGCGAAAACGCCGATAAATTGCGCGTGCGCACCGTCAGGATGTAGTTGGAGGCGCCCGTGACGATGCTGGCTTCGGTGATTTCGTCATGTGCGGCAATGCCGGCCAGGAACGCTTCGTGCCAGCCCGGGCGCGATTGGTCCAGCGACACATGGACAATGGCTTCCAGCTCGAACCCCAGTTTTTCGGCGTCCAGCACGGCCCGGTATTGCCGGATCATCCCGCCTTCCTCCAGGGCTCGCACGCGGCGCAGGCAGGCCGACGGCGACAGCGCCACCTGTTCGGCCAAGTCCTGGTTACTGATCTGGCCGTTCTCTTGCAGGCGGTACAGAATGCGCTGGTCAATCGCGTCTATGTGCATGATGCAATCCAATGCTGAAAAATCTGGTTTGGTGCAATTTACTGCGGAATCCTAGGGTAAGCCACGCCTGATTTTGCAATATTTCGGCTGAACGGCGCTGCTATCCTGTTTGCAGGATATTGCCCGAAGGAGCATTGCATGACTACGCGCGAAGACTGCGTTGCCGCAGACCGGAAAGACCCCCTGGCCCCGCTGAAAGAGCGGTTCGAGCTGCCGCCTGGCGTGCTCTACATGGATGGCAACTCGCTGGGCGTGATGCCGAAGGCCGCAGCCGCGTGCGCTGCCAGCGTCATCACGCAGGAGTGGGGCACGGGCCTGATCCGCAGCTGGAACACGGCGGGCTGGTTTGAACTGCCCATCCGCCTGGGCGACAAGCTGGGTAGCCTGCTGGGCGCCCGCGAAGGCGAACTGGTCGTGACCGACACCACGTCGCTGAATATTTTCAAGGCGCTGGCGGCCGGACTGCGCATCCAGCAGCAGAAGCAGCCGGCACGCCGCGTCATTCTTTCCGAGCGTGACAACTTCCCGACCGATCTCTACATGATCCAAGGCATGATCGACCTGCTACAGCAGGGCTACGAGATGCGCCTGATCGATGACGAGCTGCCGCTGGACAAGGCGCTGGACGAGTCCGTCGCGGTGATGTTGTTGTCGCACGTGAACTACCGCAGCGGCCAGATGCACGACATGGCCGCCGTGACCGCGCTGGCGCACGAGCGCGGCGCGCTGACCATCTGGGATCTGGCGCACGCCGCAGGCGCGGTGCCGGTGGACCTGACCGGCTCCAACGCTGACTTCGCTGTCGGCTGCACCTATAAGTATCTGAACGGCGGCCCGGGTTCGCCGGCCTTCATCTGGGTGGCGCCGCGCCACACCAAGGACTTCTGGCAGCCGCTGACCGGCTGGTGGGGCCATACGCGCCCGTTCGACATGGCCGTGGCCTACGAGCCGGCCGGCGGCATCCGCCGCTACTTGTGCGGCACCCAGCCCATCGTGTCCTTGTCGCTGGTGGAATGCGGCCTGGACGTGGCCCACGCCGCCGACATGGAGGAAGTGCGCAACAAGTCGCTGGCCTTGGGCGATCTGTTCATCGCACTGGTGGAAGAACGCTGCGAAGGCCATCCGCTGACGCTGGTCACCCCGCGCAAGCACGCCGACCGTGGCAGCCACGTCAGCTTTTGCCACCCGAATGGCTACGAGGTGATGCAGGCCCTGATCGCACGTGGCCTGATCGGTGATTACCGCGAACCCGAGGTGTTGCGTTTCGGCCTGACGCCGCTGTATTTCGGTTACGCCGACGTGTGGGATGCTGTGGATATCCTGAAGGACGTGTTGGATAGCCGCGCCTGGGACAAGCCCGAATTCAAGCAACGGTCTGCCGTGACTTGAGTGCGCTGATGCGTTGCCTTATCGCGCAGGTCATATCGGCCTTACATCCATAAAGAGAGCGCAGTACAAGGAGGAGACAATGCAACAACAACCGGGATTCGGCGACATCGCCGAACGCGAAAAGGGGCTCAAGCGGCGCCTGACCTCCAGCCAGATGAGCATGATCGCCATCGGCGGTGCCATTGGCACGGGCTTGTTCCTGGGCAGCAAGTTCGCCATCGGCTTTGCCGGGCCCAGCGTGATCATCAGCTACGCCATCGGCGGGCTGATCACGCTGCTGCTGATGGGCTGCCTGGCCGAAATGACGGTGGCGCATTCCACGTCAGGTTCTTTCGGCGCCTATGCCGAACACTACATCGGCCCGCTGGCGGGCTTTCTGGTGCGGTATGCGTACTGGTCCTGCGTGGTGCTGGCGGTGGGAACCGAAGTCACGGCGGTGGCCGAGTACATGCACTTCTGGTTCCCGGGGGTGCCGGGCTGGCTATGGGTGTGCGTGTTTTCAGCGGCGCTGATCGTGATCAACGCGATGAGCGTCAAGGCCTTTGGCACCATCGAGTACTGGTTCTCGACGATCAAGATCACCGCCATCGTGGCCTTCATCATCCTGGGCGCGTATGTGGTCTGGGGCAATCCGCAATACGGCGTGGCGCAGTACACCTCGCACGGCGGATTCTTCCCGAACGGCATGTGGGGCATGTGGATTGCCGTGGTGATTTCGATCTTCAGCTACCTCAGTGTGGAAATGATCGCCGTGGCCGCGGGCGAGGCCGAAGACCCCGAGCGGGCCGTCAAGAAGGCGTTCCGCGCCACGATCGTCCGCCTGGTCGTTTTCTACTTGCTGACCTTGGCGTTGATCCTGGCGATCGTTCCCTGGAACGAAGCCGGCAAGGAAGGCAGCCCGTTCGTGAAAGTGATGCTGGCGCTGGAGATTCCGGGCGCGGCGGGCGTCATCAACTTCATCGTGCTGGTCGCCGCGCTGTCAGCCATGAACAGCCAGCTCTACATCACGACGCGCATGATGTTCAGCCTGTCGCGCGCAGGCCATGCGCCGTCCTTGTTCGGCCGGCTGACCAAGAGCGGCACGCCGCTGAATGCGCTGCTGCTGTCCACCAGCGGCATCGCCATCGCGGTGGTGCTGAAGGTGCTGTATCCCGATACGGCATTCACATTGATGATGGCGATCTCGATGTTCGGCGCGCTGTTCACCTGGATGATGATTTTCGTGACGCACTACTTCTTCCGCCGCCGCTGGGCGCGAGAGGGTGGGGCCGCGTTGTCGTTCCGGATGCCGGGTTTCCCGGTGCTGACCTTGCTGGGCGCATTGGCGATGCTGGCTATCTTGTGCACGACGTACTTCACCAATGTGTTCAAGATGACGCTGGTATTCGGCGTGCCGTTCCTGCTGATCCTGGCCGCGCTGTATTTCCTGTTGTTCAAGAAGCGCGGCGAGACCGTGGTGCTTCAGGCCCGCGGCCAGCGCAGTTGACCCGTCCGGGGCGCTAGCGCCCCGGGCCGCCCGCGCATTGCCGGATCGCCGCCAGCATCGCGCGGGCACGGGCGGGCAGGGACCGCGACGCATACACCGCGTGCATTTGCGGCGCAATGCCCTGGGCCGAAGTCACCGTATAGCCCGGGCATACCCGCACCAGGGCGCCACGGTCGATTTCGGGCTGTGCGGCCCAGTCCGCCAGCCGCGCGATTCCCATCCCTTGCAGCACCATTGCCATCAAGCCGCTGCCGCTGCTGACGCGCACGGCGGGTTCGGCATGCAGCCGCACAATGCGCTTGTCTTGCCGCAAGTGCCAGTCCTTCAGCACGCGCGGCCCGGTATGCATGACCAAGCGATGCACGGACAAGTCTTCGGGCTCACGCGGCAGGCCCATCCGGCGCACATAGTCGGGGCTGGCGCACAACAGCCGGTCATAGGGCCAGAGACGCATGCCCAGCAAGTCGCTGGACGCCGGAAAACCACCCCGGATCGCGAAGTCCAGGCCCTCGGCAACGGGGTCCACCCATTTATCGGTGTACAGAATGTCCAGGCTGACGCCGGGGTGCGCGTCGGCATAGCGGCGCAGCACGGCGGGCAGCAGGGCGACGCCCAGCAGGTCCGGCGCCGAAAAACGCAGCCGTCCTTGCACGCCACCCTGCGCATCCTGCAAGTCGTCGCGCGCTTGCGCCTCCAGGCGCAGCAGTTCGCGCGCCGATTGAAAATAGCTTTCGCCCTGCGGGGTCAGCACCACGCTGCTCTTGCTGCGTAACAGCAGTTGCGCGCCGACTTGGCGTTCCAGTGACTGCACCGCGCGCGTGACGGCGCTGGGCGAGGCGCCCAGGGCGCGCGCGGCCAGCACGAAGCTCTGGCGTTCGGCCACGGCGCAGAACACTTGGTATTCCCACAGCGCGCCTCGTTCCATGCGAATTCTCCATTGCGTTTATCGCAACATGATATTGCAACGCATGGCCGCGCGTCCGGCCTAGACTGGCGGTTTCCCCGGTATTTCACGACCCGTCATGCCCACCCCTCACTATCTTGACCCGCTGACCGGCGGCCACTATCCGATCACCGACGCCCGCTGGTGTTCCGACGCCGGGACGCCGCTGATGGTCTCGCCCTTGCCGGGCATCTCGCGCGATGACATTGATACCCGCGAGCGTTCCATTTGGCGGTATCGCGCCGCGTTGCCGCAGGATATTGCAATGCCGGTGTCGATGGGCGAGGGGGGCACGCCGATGGTCGAACGCGCCTGGGGCGGCTTGCGGCCGCATTTCAAATTGGAGTGGTTCAACCCGACTTGCAGCTTCAAGGATCGGGGCGCGGCGGTCATGCTGTCGTGGTTGCGCCAGATCGGCATTTCCGCCGTGGCCGAGGACAGCTCGGGCAACGGCGGTGCGGCCATCGCGGCGTTTGGCGCGGCGGCGGGCATGGGTGTCACCATCTTTGCGCCGGCCTACACGTCCACGGCCAAGGTGGCGCAGATTCGCGCGTTTGGCGCCGATGTGCGTCTGGTGGAAGGCCCGCGCGAGAATTCGCAGACTGAAGCCATCCGCGCTTCCCAAGATATTTTCTACGCCAGCCACAACTGGCAGCCGTTCTTCTTGCAGGGCACCAAATCCATCGCCTACGAGATGTGGGAGGACTTCGGTTTCCAGGCCCCTGACAACATCGTGATTCCGGCCGGTGCGGGCAGCAATGTCCTGGGTTGCGCGATCGGGTTTGCCGAACTGCTGGCCGCTGGCCAGATCCGCCGACTGCCGAGGCTATTCGTGGCGCAGCCATTGAACTGTTCGCCGGTGGATGCCAGCTTTCAAGCTGGCGTGGACGAGGCAGTCCCGCGCGACGTGCTGCCGACGGTGGCGGAAGGCACCGCCATCAAACACCCGGTGCGCCTGCGCGAGGTGCTGCAAGCGGTGCGAGTCAGCGGCGGCCAGACGGTCGCGGTGCCCGAGGCCGATATCGTGGCCGCCGTGAAGCGCCTGGCGCTGTCAGGCCTGTACGCGGAACCGACCAGCGCCACGGCGGCCGCGGCGCTGGAGATGCTGGAGGCGCGGGGGGCGATTCAAGCGGGCGAACGCACCGTCGTCTTGCTGACCGGAACGGGTATCAAGTCCACGCAATTCATGACGGATCTATATTCGCCCATGCCTTGAGCACGACGCGGGCGGTGCCCGTGCCGTTGGTCAGCTGACCAGGGCTGCGGCAGCCGCGACGGGTTCCGCTGCGACGGCGGGTTCCGGCGTTGGCGCGAAGACGCGCAGCCGATGGCCGTCGGGGTCCAGCGCGACAAAGGTGCGCCCGAAATCCATGTTGGTGGGGGCTTGCAGGATGGGCAGGCCGCGCAGGCTCCAGTCCACATGGCGCTGGTTCAGGGTGTCGGCGTCGGCCACGGTAAAGGCCAGTTCAGAGGCGCCGCCGCGTCCGGCGGCAGCCGGCTCCACGGCGTGGCGCGACCACAGGCCCAGCATCAGCCCGGAATCCAGTTTGAACAAGGCAAACGTGGGCGAGCTGTCGATGGGAGACCGTTGCAGCAGCGCGCTGTAGAACGTCGCGCTGGCCTGGGGCTTTTCGACGTAGAAGATGACAAAGTTGGTGTCGGACATGATGCGCTCCTGGTGGTTGATGCGCTCATGGTAGGCAGGGGTACTGTCAGTTTTTGGCAGTAGTCTGAATCAGCATTTCTTCGGTTCGTGGTTGATCGCGCGCCAATCCTTCAGCAAGGCGTGCCGCCGTCTCGGGTAGCGGTCACCCAGGGTCAGGGTGGCGATGCGATCGGTGCGGAAATGCCGGAAATCCTGGCGTAGTTCGCACCACGCCATGACCAGGCGCACGCTGTCGAAAAACCCTAGCGCAAAGGGCCAGACCACGCGGGCGGAATCCGATCCCTTGTCGTCGCGGTAGTGGATTTCCAGCTTGTGCTCGGTGCGGATTGCCTGGCGGATCAAGGCCACGTCGACCCGGTCGATGACTGGGAACGTAGTGGGGCCGACCAGAAGCGGGATGGCGTCCAGCTCGTCGCGCAGTTCCTGCGGCAGCACGGCGCCAATCTTGGCCAGCGCGTTGCTTGCGGCCAGGCCCAGCCGTTCGTCCGAGCGGCCGGCCACCCAGCGGGTGCCCAGCACCAGGGCTTCGATTTCCTCGGTGCTGAACATCAGGGGCGGCAGCATGAAGCCGGGGCGCAGCACATAGCCCACCCCGGGCTCGCCCTCGATCTCGGCGCCCTGGCATTGCAGCGTTGCAATGTCCCGGTAGAGCGTGCGCAGGCTGATGCCCATTTCATCGGCCAACCGATGCCCGCTGACGGGCAGGCGGTGGCGGCGCAGGGTCTGGAGCAATTCCAGCAGTCGTTCAGTGCGGGACATGGCGGGGTGGAGGCGTTGAATGGCGTAATGCTGCCATGAAATGGCAGCAAGCGTTCACTCGAACGGCAGGCCGATCAGCCAGTCGTGCACGCGCGCCGCCAGGTCCAGGCTGTTGCGGTCCATCATCAGCATGTGGGAATTGCCGGCGATGCCCACGTCCGGCAGCGACAGCACGGTGACGCAGGGGTAGCGCTGCGCGAATTGCCGTATCCGCTCGCGCATGTGCGGCCAGCGCGGGTCGGTATCCATGTTGTCGCCCATCACGATCAGCGTGGGCGTGCGGTAATCGGCGTCGGGCGCAAGCAGGGGGATGCTGGCGGGCTCCAAGGCCACGACGGCGCACACGCGGTCGGGCTGGGCCAGCGCCGCACGGATGCCGAAGACGCCCGCTTGCGAGTGGCAGACAACGATCATGCGCCCGACGTGTTCCAGCAAGGCCAGATAGCCCCGCAGGATGGCTGCGTCGGTGTGAACCCAGCGCGGCACCATCTGGGCGGCCAGCCGGTCGAAAGCGTCCACCGGGAACTGCGTGTTCGGATAGGCGCTGTCCGGCCCCGGGCGCGTGCCGGGCTGGCCGATGCGGAAGCGGGTGTAGCAGTCTTCGCGCGTTTGCACGATTGGGGCGGCGGGCCAGATTTCGGGCACCAGGGCATAACCCGAGCGGCCGCGTTCTACTGCGTCGCACAAATAGGCGTCCCAACCGCGTCGCAAAAAGGCGTTCAGCCATCCCTCACGCCCATCCGGCGTGGTTTCCCAGGCGGCGCCCGTCATGCCGCCGCCATGCCAGAAGGCCAAGGGCGGCCGGCCGCTGGCGGGTTCTGACAGGAAGTACTGCGCATACATCTGTTCAACGCGATAGGTGCCGTTCGGGTCGAGCGCGACCGGCTGGCCGCCTTCCGCCATGACGACCTGGCGCGACGGCAGGCCCGACAGCCGCACGTCGTGACCGCCGACGTGGAACGAGCCCATGTCGCGCAGACGGATGGGCGCCAGCCCGTCTGCTTGGCGCGTGCCTTGCGTGGCGTCCGCCGCCATCACTCTGCCTTGATGTGGTTGGCCTGGATGACGTCCTTCCAGCGGGCGGTTTCGGCAAGGACGAAATCGCCCAGCGCCTGGCGCGACCCGGCGGCGGTTTCCACGCCCAGTTCGCGCATCTTGGCGGCGACTTCGGGCGCGGTCAGCGCACTGGTGAATGCATCGTGCAGGGTGGCCAGCGTGGCGTCGGGCGTGCGGGCCGGGGCCATGACGCCGAACCAAGGGGTGATCAGGAAATCAGGAACACCGCTTTCCGCGAAGGTCGGCACGTCCGGAATCGCGGGTGCGCGCTTGCTGCTGGCCACGGCCAACGCACGCAGCTTGCCCGCGCGGATGTTCGCCAGCGACGCCGGCAGGTTGTCGAAATACATGTCCACCTGCCCGCCCAGCAGGTCGGCGGCAACTTGTCCCGCGCCCTTGTAGGGAATATGCGCCAGGTCGATGCCGGCACGCTGCTTGAGCAGTTCAGTGGCCAGATGGGCTGAGCCGCCCACGCCGGACGAGGCCGAATTCAGCTTGCCGGGGTTGGCACGGGCATAGGCCAGTAATTCAGGCAGCGTTTTGGCGGGCACGTTGGGGTTCACGACCAGCACGCTGGGCACGGTGCCAATCATGGCGACGGGCTCGAAATCCTTGACGATGTCGTACGGCGCAGGTTGATAGAGCGAAGGCGCCACGGTGCAGCCGAACGCGCACATCAGCAGCGTATAGCCGTCTGGCGCGGCGCGCGCCACGGCCTGCGCGCCGATGTTGCCACCGGCGCCCGCGCGGTTCTCCACGATCAGGGGCTGCCCCAGGCGCTTGGCCAGGTTTTCGCTCAGGATGCGCGCCAGGATGTCCGGCGTGCCACCGGCGGGGAACGGCACCACCAGCGTGATCGGCCGGGCCGGAAAGTCAGCGGCGGCGGCTGGCGGGGCGGCGCCCAGCACCAAGGCCGCGCCGGTCAGCGCGAAGCGGGCGGCAAGCACCCAATGGCGGGGGGAGGCCGCGCGCCAACGCGCGGCGATCAGGCGTAGAGGGCCCATTGGGAAAGTCTCCTGCGTGTCGGGTGCAAAATGCCCGATCTGGCGGCGACTGTAGCCAAGCCCGGCCGCGCTGCCCAATGCCGGAAATGCAAGCAGGCTATATCAATATCGATATAGCACTTTAAATACATGCGTTTCACGCATAGCATGCGGGAATGAGCGACACCCAACCCCTGCCCCATCTGCGCCGGCTGGACATGAACCTGCTATTGACGTTCGATGTCCTGATGCGCACGCGCAGCGCCACGGCCAGTTCGGCCTTGCTGCACAAGACCCAGCCCGCCATCAGCCGCGATCTGGCACGCTTGCGCCACCGGCTGGAAGACCCGCTGCTGGTGGTGGTGAAAGGGCGCTTCATCCCGACTGAGCGGGCGCTGGAACTGCATGCGACGGTACACGACGCGCTGGCGCAGATTGAATCCGTGCTGCGTCCGCCCGAGGCCTTCGATCCCGCGCGGGCCAGCGGCGTGGTCAACATCGGAACCGGCGCGCATAGCGAGATTCTGCTGGCCGCGCCCTTGCTGGAGCGCTTGCATCGTCTGGCGCCGGGCCTGACGCTGCGTTTCCAGTCGGTGCATGGGGATTTCGTGCCAGACGATCTGGACGCCGAACGGCTGGACATCGCCATCGGCTTGTTCGGCAAGGTGCCCGCGCGATTTCACCGCGACACGCTATTGCACGACCGGCGGGTGTGCGTCGTATCGTCACGGCATCCCTGGGCCGGCCGCAAAGCCTTGACCCTGGCCGATCTGTCCGCCATCAAGTGGTTCGCGTTTGCGCAGATGTATGGCCGGGAAACCAACTTTGACCGGGCCTTGAAGCCGGACGCCGCGCGCCTGGAGTTCTCGGCGTACTTATCGGGCTTCGGCATCACGCCCTATGTGCTGCTTGATACGGACTACGCCACCACCATGCCAGCCTGCGTGGCGCAGGCGCATGGCCGGCATTTTCCGCTGGCGGTGCTGGAACTGCCCGCGCGCTTGCGCAAGATCGAGTTCGTGATGGTGTGGGCGCGGCGCCAGCACACGTCGCCGCAACAGGCGTGGCTGCGCGACCAGATCCGGCAGGTGCTGCAAGAGCGCGTGGGCGCTCTTGCAGCCGAGGCGGCTTAAGAGCCGATCTTCTTGCCCGTGGCCACGTCGATGACCGAGCCGTCTTCCAGGCTGACGCGATAGATCTCGCGGACGACGTTGCCGGCAAAGCCGATCTCGACGATGGACACGTCCTTGAACGTGGTGTTGATGCCGTCAGGCAGCACGGCGTTGAACTTGTCGGACTCCTGCTTCATGGCGTCCTGCAAGCGGGTGTCGTAAAGGGCCATGCTGTAGACCAGCGTGGTGTGCGGGTTGTGGGCGCGCACTTCCTTGCCGTCCTGCATGATGTTGACGCCGCTGACGCCCAGCGTCTTCACCAGATCGCGGCCAGCGTCGCTCATCTTGGCGTAGACCGGGCCCGTCACGCGCGGCAGCGGGCCGTCGCGCAAGGGAGCCATCGCGGCGGTGGCGACGGTGTTGTAGCGCATCATGTCTTCAAAGCCCTGGCCGCTTTTGACCACGCCCAGGTCCAACCACCACGGGTGGCCCGCGCCCTTGGCGGCTTCCGTCGGGTAGAAGGTCTTCAGCGTGACCTGCAACGGGGCGGGGGGCTTGGGCAGCGCCTTGAGCATGCGGGCAGGTGTTTCCGCGTCGGCGCTGTGGATGTGGACCACGGTGACGTGCGGCATGTTGGGTGTTTCGGCCTCGGTCTTCAGGCCCAGCGCCAGCAGGTCTTGCTTGAGCGTGCCGTTGATCTTGGCGTCCAGTACGGCATTGACGTCTTGCGGCAGGCGGTAGACCACGCCGTAGGTGGCCTTGTGGGCGCGGAACTCCGGCTTGTCCAGGGCGCTGTTGTCGATGGGGGCCGCAGCGTGGGCGGCGAACGAGGTGGCGAACAGGCCGACAGCGGCCAGGTGGAATGCACGTTTGATCATGGGGAATCCCTTATCGTTGTTGACGTGACCCGCGAGAGTCATCCGCAGTGTGGCCACAGCGGATGTACGGGGTATTGCACCAGTCAAAAGAATTCCGATACCAGCCGTCATCTGGCCGATAGGTGGCGGGCGCGGCCGGTATCCGGCTAGACCAGAAAGACGACAGCCACGATGGCAATGCCCAGCACCAGATTCACGCCGACCCAGCGGCGGATGCCCGCCATGGCCTGGCCGCCCTTCGGCCAATCGGACGCGGCCACTGCGGCGGACAGGCGCTTGTAAAGCGCGAACCGGATATGGCCGAAGATGGCCATCATCACCACGCCGCCCGCCGCCATCAGCGTCCAGCCCAGCGGCATGAAGAAGGCGCCGCCCGTTTGCACGGCCCGGCTGGCTTCCTGCCCGATCAGCGACATGCCGGTCAGCAGGATCACCACGATGGCCACCAGCACGGCATTCAGGAAGGGGCCCAGCACCGACGCCATCAGCTTCAGGCGCACCGGCGGTTCCAACTGCGCGGCCGCCGGCCGCAGGAAACAGTGCGCAAACAGCATGCCGCCGACCCACAGGATCACGGCGATCACGTGGATGAACTTCAAGACGCTATAGAACATGGGGGGCAGCCTGTAAGAGAAGGGCCGCAGGATGCGGCCCGGTCTGTCCCCATCATATCGCCGCAACAGAATCTCGCTTGGACTTGACCCGGATCATGGTTTTGCATTTAGAATGAGATTGATTTCTATTTGTACATAGCGTTATGGGAGCCGTCGTGCCGAATCCTGTGCTCGCTTCAGGCGACGCCGTCCAACTTTTGTATCGCACTCATCATGGATGGCTGCACAACTGGTTGCGCGCGAAACTGGGCAATACCTTCGATGCGGCCGACTTGGCCCAAGATACGTTCGTCCGGGTGCTCCGCCATCGCCATGAATTGGAAGCCTTGCGCGAACCGCGCGCGTATCTGACGACGATCGCCAAGCGCCTGCTGCTGAACCATCATCGCCGCCGCTCGGTCGAGGACGCCTACCTGGAAGCGCTGGCCCTGATGCCGGACGCCGTGGCGCCATCGGCCGAACACCGCTTGATCATCCTGGAGACGCTGCAAGAGATCGACGAGATGTTGTCGGGCTTGCCTCTGGCTGCGCGTCAGGCATTCCTGTTGGCGCAGTTGGAAGGGTTGAGCCACGGCGAAATCGCCGAGCGACTGAACGTGTCGCTGCGGACGGTGCATCGCTATATCGCTCGCGGTTTCGAGCAATGCATCATGGCGGTGACGTGAGCGAGCCGGCGGGTGAGCTGCCCCCCGTCGCCCGCAATGTGGCGCGTGAGGCCGCGCGTTGGCTGCTGCGGCTGAGTTCTGGCCGCGCGACCGACGCGGATGTGCACGCTTGTGACCAATGGCGCGCCAGCAAGGCGGAACATGAATACGCCTGGCAGCGCGCGCAGCGCGTCAATGAACGCTTCGGCCTGATCCCGTCGGCACTCGGCATGGCGACCTTGAACCGGCCCCAGCTGCAACAGCGCCGTGCGGCCTTGAAAGCGCTGGTGGCGCTGATGGTGGCGGGCCCCCTGGGATGGGCCGCCTGGCGTGCCGATCCCCTGGACTGGACGGCCGACTATCGCAGCGGCGCCGGCGAGCGGCGCGATGTGACGCTTGCCGACGGGTCCTCCCTGCATCTGAATACCGCCAGCGCGGTGGACATCGCGTTCGATGCCACGACGCGCCTGGTGCGACTGCGTTCGGGTGAGATCGCCGTGCATGCCGTGGCGGATGCCTTGCCGCACTCCCGGCCTTTCGTGATCCGCACGAGGCTGGGTGATATCGAGGCGATGCCATCGCGCTTTTGCGTGCGCCAGGATGGCACGCAATGCCAGATCAGCGTGCAGGAAGGCCAGGTGCGCGTCAGCAGCGGTGCGCATCCCGGACGCATGCTAAGCCTGGTGGCAGGCGAACAAGGCCGGCTGACCGATGACGGCGTGTCCGAACCATCGCCGGCCGATCCGCATGCCAGTGATTGGACGCGCGGCGTGCTGTACGCCAATCAATTGCGTCTGGACGCTTTTGCTTCCGAGCTGGGGCGGTATCGCCGGGGCATTCTGCGCTGCGATCCCGACATCGCGCACCTGCGCCTGTCCGGCGCGTTCCAGTTGAACGACACGGACGCGGTGCTGGCCGCGTTGCCCGCGACCTTGCCGGTGGAGGTGCGCTATCGCAGCCCCTACTGGGTGACGATCGGGCCGCGTCAAGCCGCGGCGTGATTTTTTTCGTTGTTACAAAATACCGGCGCCCCAGCTGTCCGATTCGCGATTCACGAGGGTCATGGTCTGTATAGGCAAACAAATGCCGATACCCGTTGGATCGAAAGGACGACCATGGTTTATTTCCCTGCCGGCCGCGCAAGCGGCTCTCGAACCGCTCCGGACGCGCAGGTCCGGCTGACCCGCCTGACTTGCGCGGTGCATGCCGCGCTGGCGTTTGCCGCCGTGTCCGGCGCCATGCTGCCGATGGCCGCCGCGCAAGCGCAGGCCGTCGCACAAGCGTCTGGCCAGCCGGCCGCGCGCAGTTATCGCATTCCGGCAGGCGCCTTGGCCGACGTGCTGCCGCGCTTTGCCGACAGCGCTGGCGTGACCGTGCTGTTCGATGCCAAGCTGGTGGGGCAGCGCCGCACGGGCGGGCTGGACGGCACGTACTCGGTGAATGACGGCTTCGCGCGGCTGCTGGCCGGCAGCGGTCTTGCCGTGCAGGAACGCAGCGCAGGGGTATTCGTTCTGCTGGCCACGCCACAACCCGGCGTGACGCAGCTGACGCCGGTCAAGGTGGAAGGCGAGGGGGCCGTCGTGGTGCCCGCGTGGGAAACCAGCACCGACCGCAAGCGCATGGACGATCTTCAAATCAAGAACTGGACCGATCTGGGCAAGCGCGCCGAAGCGGGCGTGGGCTTCAACCGGTCGAACAACAGCATCAACATCCGTGGCCTGGATCAAGACCGTGTGCTGACGCGCGTGGACGGCATTCGCCTGCCGTGGCTGGATGACGGCGCGCGCGGCGTGAAGGGCGGCCTGGAAGCCGTGGACTTCAACAGCCTGTCGCGGCTGGATATCGTGCGGGGCGCGGACGCCAGCGGCGGCGGTTCCGGCGCCATCTCCGGCATAGCCGACCTGTACACACTGGACCCTTCGGACCTGCTGACCGACGGCAAGACCTTCGGCGCGCTGGCCAAGACCGATTACGATTCCGCCGATACCAGCTGGGGCGCCAATGCGGCATTGGCGGGGCAAATCCACAGCAATACGTTCTGGCTGGTGCAAGCGGGCGTGCGCAATGGGCATGACCTGGACAACCGCGGCGACGTGGGTGGCTATGGCGCCAAGCGCAGCGAACCCAGCCCCGAAGACTACGACCAGCAGAGCTTCCTGATGAAGCTCCAGCAGCGTGTCGATGGCGGCCATCGTTTCGGCCTGACAGGCGAATACTTCAAGCGCCGCGCCGATATCGACAACATGTACGAGCAGGGCGCCGGCACGTCCTATCTGTACGGCGAAAACAGCACCAAGAAAGAAACCGAACGCCAACGTGTGTCCTTCGATTATTCGTACAAGGCACCCAGCGAGGGCAGCCTGATCGACACCGCCACCGCCGTGGTCTATTGGCAGCGGCTGCGTCTGGATAACTCGCTGGACGGCGTGCGCAGCGTGGATAGCCGCGCTGGCATCATCCCCGGCGATCCCTTCCGCTATGGCTTCCCCAGTGGCCCCTACGGCCGCAGCAATTCCATCCAGCAGACGCTGTTCGGCGTGAACGGCGAACTGACCAAGCGGTTGGCCGGCGCCTCGGTGTCGCAGCTGTGGACGGTGGGCGGCGAGTGGTATGGCAACAAGACCGAGCAGAACTCCACCGGTTACGACAATTGCCCCACGGTGCGTCCGGGCACGCCCGCGCTATTCGGCCCGCGTGCGTGCGACATGCTGCACACCAACCAAGCCGATGTACCGCAATCCAAGGGCAACCAATGGGCCTTGTGGGTGCAGGATGAATTCAGCTTCGCCGACGGCCGCTACACGGTCATGCCGGCCGTGCGCTATGACCACTACGAGCAAAAGCCGCAAGCCACCGCCAGCTACGAAAGCAATCCCAACGCGGGCGTCCTGCCGTCGTCCAACAGCGGCAGCCGTTTTTCGCCCAAGTTGCTGACCACGTGGAAAGCGATGGACGAACTGAGCGTCTACGCCCAGTACGCCTACGGCTTCAAGGCCCCCAGCGCCACGCAGCTCTACACCAACTACGGCGGCCCGGGAACCTATCTGCGCGTGGGCAATCCCTATTTGAAGCCCGAAACCAGCAAGGGCTGGGAATTGGGCGCGAAGATGGGTTCCGATGATCTGGGCGGTGCGGTATCGTTGTTTGATAATCGTTATCAGAACTTTATTGATGGCGATGTGCCGTTGAACGCCAGTTCGCCGCAGTGGCAGCCCGGATGGACGGGGCAGTACCCGTTGGGCGTCACGGGTAACGTGAACCGCGCCAAGGTCCGCATCTACGGTGCCGAGGCCAGCGCGCATTGGAAGTTCGCGCCGGGCTGGCGTACCTGGGGCTCGCTGGCGTGGGCCGTAGGCAAGGACGAAGGCACGGGGCAGTACCTGAATTCGGTTGCGCCGCTGAAGGGCATCCTCGGCGTGGGCTATGGCCGCGACGCATGGGGCGTGGACGCCATGCTGACGACCGCCCTGAAGCGCGACAAGGTTGAATACCCCGAAGGTGCGCCGGGAGCACCCAATGCTGACTTCCAGGCGCCGGGCTACGGGGTGGTGGACTTGATGGGTTATTGGCGCCCCGCAGCGGTGAAGGGGCTGCAAGTGCAGGCTGGCGTGTTCAACCTGTTCGACAAGAAGTACTGGGAGGCCATCAACGTGCCGACCGCAGGTTCTCAAGTGCTGCCGCGCGCGGTGGATTGGTACACCGAACCGGGTCGCAGCGTGCGCGTGTCGCTGACCTACCAGTATTGATCTCGACCCGCCGCCGCCCGCTTGCCGCGGGCCCGGCGGCGGTTTTTCGTAATGCTTGGCACTGGCCGGAGGGCCTACGATGACGAATACCGATTTCACCACCCGCGCGGAAGCGCTGCGCGCCCGCAACGAAACGCTGGCTGCATCGCAGCCCGGCTTGCGGGCTCGCAACCTGGCCCAGACACTGGGCGTGTCTGAAGCGGAATGGGTTGCCGCCGGCTGTGGCGGCGTGAAGGCAACGGCGCTGCATGGCTCGCCGCAAGCCATCTTTCGCGAACTGGGCACGCTGGGCGAAGTGATGGCGCTGACCCGCAACGACTGGTGTGTGCACGAGCGTCATGGCGCATACCTGGACATCCAGGCCGACGGCCCGGTGGGCCTGGTCTTGGGGCCGGACATCGATTTGCGCGTGTTCTTCACCGCCTGGAAGTCCGCCTGGGCCGTTGAGCAGGATGGCCGTCACAGCCTTCAGTTCTTCGACGGCGCAGGCGTGGCCGTGCACAAGGTCTACCGCACCGACGCCACCGACGCGGCTGCCTACGACGCCCTGATCGCCAAGTTCGCGGGCGAATCGCAATGGCCGGAAACCCAGGCCTATGCCCCCGCCACCGATGCCGAACAAGTTGAAGACGCGGCCGCCTGGCGCGAGGCCTGGCTGGGCATGAAGGACACGCACGAATTCTTCCCGCTGCTGCGCAAGTTCAAGGTGTCGCGACTGGCCGCGCTGGCTGCCGCCGGTGAAGACCTGGCGCAGCCCGTGCCGGCGGAATCCGTTGAACGCATGCTGCAATCCGCCGCGGAATCGGGCCTGTCGATCATGTGCTTTGTGGGCAACCGCGGCATGATCCAGATCCACTCCGGCCCCGTGCAGCAGTTGCGCCGCACCGGCCCCTGGTACAACGTGTTGGACCCCAAGTTCAACCTGCACCTGGATACCACCGCCATCGCGTCGGCCTGGGTGGTGAACAAGCCCACGTCCGACGGCTGGGTGACGTCGCTGGAGGTGTATTCGGCCACCGGCGATCTGATCGTGCAATTCTTTGGCGAACGCAAGCCGGGCAAGCCGGAACTGACTGGCTGGCGCGAACTGATGGTTGGCTTGTGCGGTGCGCCCTTGGCTGTCTAAGGACTCTTTGATGAAAAAGTGGTTGGCAATTGCGTTGGGCTGGGTCGTGGCGGCAGGGGTTCATGCCGCGGAACCCAGCCGGGTGGTGACCCTGGGGGGCAGTGTGACGGAGATCGTCTACGGCCTGGGGCAGGGTGACAGGCTGGTGGGGGATGACCTTTCCAGCCTGTATCCGGAGGCTGCCACCAAGCTGCCCCGCGTCGGCTACTACCGCGCCGTGCCGGTGGAAGGGGTGTTGTCCTTGAAGCCGGACCTGGTGCTGGCGTCAGAGCAGGCCGGGCCGCCGGATGCGCTCAAGCGTCTGGCAAGCGTCGGCGTGCGGGTGGTCACGGTGTCGGACGCGCCGTCGGTGGATTCGCTGAAGTCGCGCATCCGCAGCGTGGCCGACGCGCTTGGGGTGGCGCCGGCCGGCGAACGCATGGTGGACGAGGTCACGCGCGAACTCGCCCGGGCCGAGGCCCTGCCCGCCACGCAAGCGCGGGCACTGTTGCTGATCAACCGAACCGGATCGCCGCAAGGCGCGGGCCGGGACACGGCCGCCAACGAAGTCATGCATCTGGCCGGCCTGGTCAACGTGCTGCACGACCAGCAGGGCTACAAGCCTTTGTCGGCCGAGGCGGTCGGTGCGCTGGCGCCCGACCTGATCGTGGTGACGCAGGCCTCGCTGGACGCGGGCGGCGGCATGGATGCCTTCCTGCGCCTGCCGGGCATCGCGTCCACCCAAGCGGCAGCCAAGCGGCGGGTGGTCGTGATGGACGACCTGCTGATCCTCGGCATGGGGCCGCGCCTGCCGTTGGCACTGACCCAGCTGAAAAAGGAAGTCGCCGATGTCATGGCGCGTTAGCGCGCCATGGGCATTGGGCTTGCTGACCGCGGCGTTGGTGTTGGCGGCGCTGGCCGCCATTGCCCATGGCGCGGTGGCGATCCCCATGCGCGAACTGCCGTCCCTGTTGTGGGGGCCTTCCACGCCCGACAACGCCTTGTGGCGCAACGTGCTGATCGACATCCGGTTGCCGCGCGTGCTTTTTGCGATGGTGACGGGGGCGGGGCTGGCGATATCGGGGGCGGCGATGCAGGCCTTGTTCCGCAATCCGTTGGCGGAACCCGGCCTGATCGGCATCTCCGCGGGCGGCGCGCTGGGGGCGGTGGCGGCCATTGTGCTGCTGTCGGGCGGGTTCTGGGTCACGGCGCCCTCCGCGTTCGTCGGCAGCCTGCTGGCCACGCTGTGCGCCTACGCGGTGGGCCGGCGGGTGCCGGGCGTGGCCGGCCTGCTCTTGGCCGGGGTGGCCATCACCGCCATGGCATTCAGCCTGATCGGCATGTTGACCTTCATCGCCACCGACGCGCAACTGCGCGACCTGACTTTCTGGAACATGGGCAGCCTGGGCGGAGCCAGCTGGAAGCTGCTGGCGTTCCTGGGCCCCTGGGTCCTGCTGGTCAGCGCGTGGATGATTACCCAATGGCGCGTCATGAACGCCTTGTTGCTGGGCGAACGTGAGGCCCAGCACCTGGGCTATGCCCTTAAGCGCGTGCGGGCCAAGCTGGTGCTGGCCAGTGCGCTGATTGTCGGCCCGCTGGTCGCTGCCACGGGCACCATCGTCTTTGTCGGGCTAGTCGTGCCGCACTTGGTGCGCATGACCTTGGGCGCCAACCATCGCTGGCTGCTGCCTGCCACCGTCCTCGCGGGCGCCTTGGCGCTGGTGCTGGCGGATTGGGCGGCCCGCACCGTGGTCGTCCCCGCGGAATTGCCGATCGGCCTGGTGACAGGTCTGGTGGGTGGCCCGTTCTTCCTGTGGCTGCTGGCACGCGGAAGGAGAATTGGATGATGCTTGCCGCACAGAACCTGACGCTTTCCCGTGGCGGCGCCCGTATCCTGACCGATGTGTCGCTTGAGGTCCGCCCGGGCGAAGTCGTGGGCTTGCTGGGCGCCAACGGCGCCGGCAAATCGACCCTGCTGGGGGCGCTGGCCGCCGAACTCGCGCCCGACTCGGGCCAGGTCCGCCTGGACGACACCCCGTTGGCCGCCATGCCACACCGGCAGCAAGCGCGCCGCCGCGCCGTGCTGCCGCAAAAGCCGGGGCTGACCTTCGACCTGGACGTACGCGAGGTCGTCGCCATGGGCGCCTACCCGTTTCCCGAACTACCGCCCAGCCAAGTGGACACCCTGGTCACGCAGGCGCTGGAGCTGGCCGACGTGGCGTATCTGGGCGGGCGCCGCTATCCTGAATTGTCCGGCGGCGAACAGCAGCGCGTGCAGTTCGCGCGGGTGCTGGTGCAGTGTCACGCGGCGCGGGCGCCAGACGAAGCCCGCTATCTGCTGCTGGACGAACCCACCGCCAGCCTTGACCCCAAACACCAGGGTGACCTGCTGCGCCGCGCCTGGGAACTGGCGCACACGGGCGATACTGGCGTACTGGTGATCTTGCATGACATGAACCTGGCCGCGCGCTGGTGCGATCGCCTGCTGCTGCTAAGTGGTGGGTGCGGCATCGCGCGGGGCACGCCCGCCCAGGTGCTGACACCCGCCAACCTGTATCTGGCCTACGGGATCGATGCACAGGTGATTCCGCATCCCCTGCAATCGGGTCGGTTGCTGGTGCTGACGACGTGATGGGGACACGGGCCGTGGGGCCGGTAAAATAGGCGATACGCATGTATTCGCTTAATTTCACTTCTCATCCAATAGGACCCGTGTCATGCCTACTTTTGACGTCGTCTCCGAAGTCGACAAACACGAACTCAGCAACGCCATCGACCAGGCAAACCGCGAACTCGTTACCCGTTTCGACTTCAAGGGTACCGATGCCAAGTTTGAACTGGACGGCTTCGTCGTGACCCAGATCGCCTCCAGCGCGTTCCAGTTGAAGCAGATGCTGGACATCTTGCGCGGCCGTCTGTCGGCTCGCGGCATCGACGTGCGCTGCCTGGACGTGGCCGACCCCTTGGAAAACCTGGGCGGCGCGCGCCAGAAGGTCACGATCAAGCAGGGCATCGAACAGCCGGTGGCCAAGAAGCTGATCGCCGCCATCAAGAACGCCAAGCTCAAGGTGGAATCCCAGATCAACGGCGACAAGCTGCGCATCACCGGCAAGAAGCGCGATGATCTGCAAACCGCCATTGCGTTGCTGAAGAAGACCGACGTCGACCTGCCTTTGCAGTTCGAGAACTTCCGCGATTGATGTTCCCAGCCCATGGGGCATTCAACGGAACTGCAACTGGTCGTTGAACTCGCGCGCGCCGGCGGCATGTCGGCGGCGGCGCGGGAACTGGATGTCACGCCGGCCGCCATCAGCAAGCGGCTGGCGCAGATTGAAGCGCGCCTGGGCGTGCGCTTGTTCAACCGCAGCACGCGGCGCCTGAGCCTGACGGCCGAAGGCGAGGTCTACCTGGAAAGCGCCCGGCGCATCCTGGGCGAGATCGAAGACCTGGACCAGTTGATCGCCAGCCGCCAGGCCAGCCCCCGCGGCCTGTTGAAGGTCAACGCGCCATTGGGCTTTGGCCGCAGCTATATTGCGCCCGCCATCGCGGAATTCGCCGCGAAATACCCCGAGGTATCGCTGCAATTGCAGCTGACCGACAGCCCAGCCGACTTCGTGCAGGATGCCTTCGACGTTGCCGTGCGTTTTGGCGACCTGCCCGACACCCGCCTGATCGCCCGCAAGATCGCACCCAACCGACGCTTGGTCTGCGCGTCTCCCGCCTATCTGAAAGCGCACGGCGTACCGGCCACGCCACATGACCTGACGCGCCACCAATGCATCGTGCTGCGGCAAAATGAAGCCGCCTACGGGCTCTGGCGCTTCACCAAGGGTCGCCGCAGCGAAACCGTGAAAGTGCGCGGCAATCTCAGCAGTAACGACGGCGAAGTGACGCTGACCTGGGGCCTGGCCGGCCTGGGCATCCTGCAACGCGCGGAATGGGATTTGGCGCGCTACCTGCGCAGCGGCCGGCTGGTGCGCGTGCTGGAAGACTACGCGCTGCCGCAAGCAGATATCTACGCCGTGTTTCCAGAAAGGCACCACCTGTCGGCCAAGGTCCGCGTATTCGTGGATTTTCTGGTGGGGTATTTCCAGAAGGCGGCCGAGAGCACGTGGTGAGGGGGGCCGAATACATCAATTTGCAGTGTTCGGCAGATAGGATTGAATGCGGGTTAACACCAAGTAGCGAAGCCGGAATACGCTCTAGATAATGCATTGAGTCAAAAAAAGCGTGTTGAACGGAAGGCAGCCCAGTATGGTTGCTACCGTGACATCGCAAGGAATTGCAGAAAGATCCAGATTTGCCGAATCGGCCGCCGCATTGGCTTCCCTCTGACGGGCGTCATCCATGAGCATCATCGACTGGATTGTTTTCCCGACGTTCATTCGTCTGCCGTCAAGGCGACAGGGCGCCGCTTGCATGCTGAGCGTCCTGCTGGTTTTCCTGGTAGCGCCGGTCGCGGCGCAAAATGGTCTGCGATTGGTAAAGCCAGACCTGCAAAAGCGCGCCAATGGCGTGCTGGCCCTCATGTCTTTTTCGATTGTTCCCGACATCACCACCAGTTCGTTGTCGATCGGCAGTGCCGGAGCGGGCACCAGCGGCTCCACCGAGTTCGGCATGACCCAACTGGGCGGTGGAGACACCATCAGCAAATCGGTCCCGATCTATCTGGAAGGCGTCTTGGCGGCAAGTCGTTATGACCCGGCATTTATCGCTTCGGATGGAGCGGAGTCCAGAAGGATCCCCGCCAAGTGGACCAGCGTATCGGCCACGGGCGGCATTGGATGGGACTTTGCATTGACCGATGAATTGAAACTGCGGCCCATCTTCAATTTCGCGCTTGGCAATGTCACCAGCGATTTGCGGGCAGCCAGTTGGTATGTGGGCCGCAAGACGGACACCGATATTGATTTTCTCGATCGTGGGTCGCTTAACGCCTATGGGCTTGGCGGATCCATCATGCTCGACTACGAACACTATCGGGAAAAATACGAAGTCGACGTGGAGCTTCGGTATTCAGACATGCGGCTTCAGAGCTTTTCCAGTTCAAATGCCGTCACCGGTCACGCTACCGCGCAATCCCTGAATCTGTGGACCCGTTATCGTGCGCCAACAGGGTTGATCGCCCTGCAACGTCCGCTGCGGTATGTCCTGGAACTGACTCACTCCGAGTTTCTGGGAGACCAGAAAGGCATCCTGGGTTTTGATCGCTTGACCACGGTGGGCGCGGGCCTTGAGCTGGACTCCAGCGCCTATAACGTTTTCATCACCCGCACGCGCCTGGTGGGACGATACGTATTCGGCAACAACGTTTCCGGTTTCTCAGTCGGGCTGGCGGTCAGTTTCTAGGCACATACTTGTGGGCGGCGCCGTCTGCGGCCGTCCCTCATAGGCGGAACAGACATGAATGAAGATCGTTCGTCCAGGTTGGACATCGAGCTGTTTTCCCTTGTCCGCAATGATTGGTTCTTCCGAATCCAGAAACGAATTGGTCTGATTCCGCCGAACGGCAGCGGGGTAGTTCGGCGTGCGGTGCTGTATGCCCTGATCAGCTGGTTGCCTTTGCTGGTGGCATCCTGGTTTGACGGCACCTTGCTGCTGGATGGCGTGCAGGAGCCGCTGCTGGGGCACTTCGGCATACAGGTGCGCTGTCTTGTGGCGATTCCCGTTCTGGTGCTGGCGGAGGGCATCGCGCACAGGATTGTGCCGATGTGTCTGGATCAATTTTGGCGCACGGGTCTGGTGGATGAAGCGCTGGCGCCACGCTTTCGCCAAGTCATCGCCGATAGCGTCAAGCTGCGCAACACCTCGCTGCCCTGGATCATCATCGCGGGGCTGGTGCTGGCGTGGACCGCGGCAGTATGGATTTCCCCGAATCCCGACGAATTGATATGGACGGGAGCGGCGGGAGAGGCAAGGTCGTTCGCCGCTTGGTGGTTCCTTTTGGTGACGCGGCCGCTGTTTTCGGTCTTGTTGCTGGCCTGGGTGTGGCGGCTGGTGCTGGCCAGCGTGGTGCTGCTGCGTATTGCGCGCTTGCCGCTCAGGCTGGTGCCATCCCATCCCGACAGGGTGGGCGGCCTGGGGTTTCTTAGCCGCTTTCCCATCGTCTTCAGCCCTTTCATTTTTTCAGTGTCGGCCGTGGTCGCCGCCTCCTGGGCGCATGGCGTTTTCTATCACGAGGTGCCGGTGCCTTCGCTGTATGTGCAGATGGCGACACTCGTCGTTGTGCTGGTGATCGTCGGTCTGGCGCCGCTGATGGTCTTCACGCCGATACTGGCGCGTCATAAGAAGCTGGCCATGTTGGAGTACGGCGTGCTGCTTGCACAACATGGCCGTGCGGTGGATGCCCGCTGGATCCAGAAGCAGGAAATACCGGACTATCCCATGCTGGACGCGCCGGAACTTGGGCCGGTGGCCGACATACAGACGCTTTACCAGGCCGTGGAGGCGATGCGTTCCGTACTGATCAACAAGGGCGTGCTGTTCAAGGTGGCCATTCCCGCCGCAGTACCGCTGCTGGTGGTCGTTGCCACCCAGTGGCCGTTGAAAAGCACATTGTCCAAGCTGCTGTTCACCTTGCTGTAATTCGGCGCGGCTTAAAAAAATGCCCCCGTAGCGAACTCCGGGGGCATTGCTCGCGCTTAACGCTCAGGTTACGTACGGATCACGGTTCGGCAATGGTGAACCAGAAGTCGAACTTATCGAAGTTGGTCAGCATATCCTTGAATTTGGCTTTGTCTCCGTCGATCTTCACTTCACCACTATCGGCCAGATTGCCCAGTTTCAGCTTGCCCAACGCGATGTCGTCCAGCGTGCTGCGGTTCAGCGTGACCGTGCCATCGGCCTTATCCAGCTGCTTGTCCTTGCTGTAGTTCATCACGCCGTTCTTGACCGTCAAGATGTACTTTTGCTTGATGTCGGGAAAGTTCAGGTTGTAGGCATAGGTCTTGCCACCCGCCTCGGGGCCGTTCAGGTGAATCGCCAGGAAGTCCAGGAACATCTCGGTGGTCATGCCGCGGATGATGTCGGGCGAACTGGTGTTGGGTGTGGCCATCTTCTTCACGCCACCGCGCAGTTCCTGCGCGCCAGACAAGTAGAAGTTGCGGGCCGGGCCGGATTCCGCTTGATAGCCCATCTGTTCCAGCGCGTCTGCCTCGACCTCGCGCGCCGCCTGATTCTTGGGGTCTGCAAACACCACCTTGTTCGCGACGGTGGCCGCCCAACGGTATTCGCCCTTGTCGTAGGCCGCCTTGGCTGTCGCGATCATCTTGTCGGCGCCTACCATTTCCACATACTTGATGGCCTCTTCCTTGGGAGGAAGCGGGTCGAAGTTGGCAGGGTTGCCGTCCCAGAATCCCAAGTACAACTGATACGTGGCGCGCACGTTGTGCTTCAGATCGCCGTAATAGCCCCGGTTGAAGAACTCCTTGGCCAAACTGTCGGGCAGCACGAAAGCGTCGGCGATTTCATGCATCGTCATGCCTTGATTGGCCATGCGCAAAGTCTGGTCGTTGATGTACTTGTAGAGGTCGCGCTGTTTTTCCAGATGCGCGACGACGTTCTCATTGCCCCACTGCGGCCAGTGGTGGCTACCAAAAGAGACAACCGCATCCTTGCCCCAGAGGTCGATGGTTTCGTCCAGCGTTTTCGTCCATTTTTGCGCGCTGCGCACCTTGGCGCCGCGCAGCGTCAGGATGTTATGCAGCGTGTGGTTCGCGTCCTCGGCCAGGTCGATGGCCTTGAACTGCGGGAAATAGAAGAGCATCTCTGCCGGGGCTTCGGTACCGGGCGCCATCTGGAACACGATGTCGACGCCATCGAGCGTGATCGTCTCGCCGGTCTTGTTGATGATCTTGCTGGGTTCAAACAGCGTGATCGTTCCCGCGGCCGTCGTCAGCCCCAGGCCGCCGCCCACGGTGCCCTGCGCATTCTTTGGCAGCAGGTTTCCGTACATGTAGGACGCCCGGCGGCTCATGACGTTACCGGCAAAGACGTTCTCGCTGACGGCTTCCTCCATGAAGCCTTCGGGCGCAACCACCGGTATTTTCCCGGCGCGCACATCCTTTTCATCGACGATGGCCCGTATCCCCGCGAAGTGGTCCACGTGTGAGTGCGTGAAGATCACCGCCGAAATCGGGAGCTTTTCGACCTTTTCGTTGATCAGGTCCAGGGCGGCCTTGGCGGTTTCGGTCGAGGTCAGGGGATCGATGACGATCCACCCTGTTTTCCCTCGCACAAAGGTCATATTGGCCAGATCAATGTTGCGGACCTGATAGATGCCGTCGACCACCTTGAATAGGCCGCGAATCGCCAACAGTTGGGACTGGCGCCAAAGACTGGGGTTGACGGTGGCGGGCGTAGGCCCGTCCTGCTTCAGGAAGTCGTACTGGGCCAGGTCAATGACCGTGTTGCCGTCCTGGCCTTTAATGGTCGGAGTGGGCAAGTCCGCGATGAAACCGCGTCTTGCATTCTCGAAGTCTTGCTTGTTGGAGAAAGGAAGATATTTGGCCAATACGTCGTTGGCCTGCCGAGTGGCCTCTGTCGCGTCATTGGGCGCCGCTGACGCGGCTCCCGTTATCAGCGTTGCCGAAAGTACCGCGAATGCAAACCTGGTGCCGAATGACTGAAACATAACTGACCTCTCAATAATTACGCATGGGTAAGATTGAAGCGGGATATATGTCGGATGTCGTGAGTGTTCGGGGAGTTAAGGGAATTTGCGGTATTGCAGTTGAAAAATAGAAATTCCGGCGCCATGAAAGCGCCGAATTTCGGCAAAATGCCTGAGCCAAGACTACTGATGTTCAGTAGCGCTTTCCATAAATAATTTTCCAAATATTAAAAAAATAGAAACTTTTTGTTAATCGTTGGATGTGCTCTGAATGGAATGTGGAATTGGCGGAACCCGGGTAGTTACGCCAAAACGGGACAGTAGAACTACCCGGGCAAGGCTGGGCTTGGATAACCGTCAAGGCCCCTAGGCCGTCCACAAATGTTGCGCGGCATAAGCACGCCACGGACGCCATTGTTCGGATCGCGCCAACAATTGCGCGGGCGTCACTTCCCGGGATTCCAGTTTCTCCAGCGCGCGGATCAATCCGATATCGGCCGACGGGAACGCATCCGGTTCGCGCAGCTGGCGCAGGGCGATGTACTGCGCTGTCCATTCCCCCACGCCCCGGATCTGGCGTAGCCGGGTGATGGCGTCTTCCAGGCTGCTGCCTGCGTCGAACAAGTGCTTGTCGGCGACCGCTGCCGCGGCAACGGCGGATAGCGTTGCCGCGCGGCTGCGAGGCATGCCCAATGAGGCCAGCTCAGCGACGGCGACGACGCCGGGTTCGGGAAAGACGTGCGTCAGTGCGCCTTCCGGGGTCGCCATGGGAGCGCCGTGCGCCGCCACCAGCTTGCCGGCCAGCCGGATGGCCGCGACCACCGTGATCTGCTGGCCCAGCACGGCGCGCATCGCCAGCTCGAAGCCGTCCCAGGCGCCGGGCACGCGCAGGCCTGGCCGGGCTTGAATCAGCGCCGTCATTACGGGGTCGCCCGCGAATTGAGCCGCGATGGCGATCGGGTCGCTGGCCAGGTCGAAGACACGGCGTACCCGCGCGATGATCGCCGGTAGTGCTTGCAGCCGGGGAAAGCGCACGGTGACTTGCAGCGCATTGCCGGTGGCGGGGCGCACGCTCACGGTGCCCTGGTGTCCGTCCAGGCTGACGGTGCGCGCATAGGTATCGTCAGTGACTTGTTCGATGCCCGGAATGGCGCGCAGCCGCAGGAAGTCCAGCATGGCGGTCCAGTCATAGGGCGGGCGATAGCGCAGCAGCAGCTTGATTTCGCCGTGCTGGCCGGCGGAGATCTCGGGCTTTTCCGAACGGCGCAGCTCGCCGGGCGCGCGGCCGAACAGATCCAGGAAAATCTCATTGAAGCGTCGGATGCTGCCAAAGCCCGAGGCGAAGGCGATTTCCGCCATCGGCAAATGGGTTTCATGGATAAGTTGCTTGGCCAGCAAGACGCGCCGCGTCTGCGCGACCGCCACGGGAGAGGCGCCCAGATGCTGCCGGAACTGGCGGCGCAGCTGGCGTTCGCCCACGCCCAGGCGCTGGGCCAGGGCGTCCACGCCGTCGTCATCCAGCGCGCCCAGTTCGATCAGTTGCAGGGCGCGCGCCACGCTGTCGGGCAATTCGTGCCCGGGGCCCAGTTCGGGCGCGGTTTCGGGGCGGCAGCGCAGGCAGGGGTGAAAGCCGGCCTCTTGCGCGGCAGCGGCGGTGGAAAAGAACGTGACGTTCTTCGACAGCGGCGTGCGGGCCGGGCAGACCGGGCGGCAATAGATGCCGGTCGTTTTGACGGCCGTGAAGAAGCGGCCGTCGTAACGGGTGTCGCGCACTTGGATGGCGCTATAGCAGGCGTCGTGGTTCAGGTCCATGAACCGATACTACTGCCGCGCCGGCGACGGGATCTAGCGGTTTTCGGACACGGTTGTGACGATCACACTGGTGTCCGAAAACCGCCAGCCCGGCACTGACTGGCGATTTATATTGGCCCCACTGACCTTACTGGGAGCCGGCCATGCCGATCCACATTTTCTCTTTGGAGCGCGTTGCCACGCCGCTTGGCCAGATGCTGGTGCTGACGGATGCACAGCAACGACTGCGCGCGGTGGATTGGGAAGACTATGAAACGCGCATGCATACCTTGCTGCGCCGCCAGTATGGCAAAGACGCGGTGCAAGTGCAGGACGCCGCCCGGGCCTCGGTGGCACGCCGCGCCCTGGAGGCTTACTTTGGCGGCGAGGTGTCGGCCATCAACGATCTGCCCGTGGCGCTGGGCGGCACGGACTTCCAGCGACAGGTCTGGCAGGCGTTGCGCGGCATCGCGGGTGGCCACACCGTCAGCTACGGCGGCCTGGCTGGCCGCATCGATCGGCCGACGGCCGTGCGTGCCGTGGGTCTGGCCAATGGGGCCAATCCGGTGGGCATCGTGATTCCTTGCCACCGCGTGATCGGCGCCAACGCATCGCTGACCGGCTATGGCGGCGGGCTGCATCGCAAGCGCTGGCTGCTGGAACACGAGGCCAGGCACTCCGCGCACTGACCGCCACTTTCAACTCCAGGTTAAAGATGTTGTGAATTTCCGCCCCGTCCAGGGCGCCCACGGTGGGTAAAGTGCCGACAGACCCTTATCAGCAAGGAGCCCTGTCGGCCCATGAAAACCTATCGCATCGCAACCATTCCCGGCGACGGCATCGGCAAGGAAGTGATTCCGGCCGGCCAGCGCATCATGCAAGCGCTGGCCGAGCAGGATGGCTTGCATTTCGAGTTTCAGGATTTCGACTGGGGCGGCGACTACTACCGCAAGCATGGCGTGATGATGCCGGCGGATGGCCTGGACGCCTTGCGCGACAAGGACGCGATCCTGTTCGGTTCGGCGGGGGACCCCGATATTGCCGACCACATCACCTTGTGGGGGCTGCGTCTGAAGATCTGCCAGGGCTTCGACCAGTACGCCAACGTGCGTCCCACGCGCATCCTGCCCGGCATCGATGCGCCGCTCAAGCGCTGCACGCCTGAACAACTGAACTGGGTGATTGTGCGCGAGAACTCGGAAGGCGAGTATTCGGGCGTGGGCGGCCGCGTGCATCAGGGGCATCCCATTGAAGCCGCCACCGACGTGTCGATCATGACGCGCGCGGGGGTGGAACGCATCCTGCGCTTTGCGTTCAAGCTGGCGCAGTCGCGCCCGCGCAAACTGCTGACCGTCGTCACGAAATCGAACGCGCAACGTCATGCGATGGTGATGTGGGACGAGATCGCCGTGCAGGTCAGCCGTGAATTCCCGGACGTGTCCTGGGACAAGGAGCTGGTGGACGCGGCGACCGCGCGCATGGTCAATCGTCCGGCATCGTTGGACACCATTGTGGCGACCAACCTGCATGCCGATATCCTCAGCGATCTGGCCGCCGCGCTGGCTGGCAGCCTGGGCATCGCGCCCACGGGCAATATCGATCCCGAGCGTCGGTACCCATCGATGTTTGAACCCATCCACGGATCGGCCTTTGACATCATGGGCAAGGGCCTGGCGAATCCGGTGGGCACGTTCTGGTCGGTCGTCATGCTGTTGGAACATCTGGGCGAAAACAAGGCTGCCGCGCGCTTGATGCAAGCCATCGAAAGCGTGACCGCAAACCCGGCGCTGCACACTCGCGACCTGGGTGGCCAGGCGACGACGGAACAGGTCACGGCAGCCGTCTGCGCCCAACTGGCGGCGGGCCAGCAGGCCAGGGCGGCGTAGAAGAGCGAGATCGCAGACGCTGGACGCAGTATCCGCAAGCATGACCTTGGGCGCAGATCCCCAGGCTGCTTGCGGCAAGACAAGAAGAAGCGAAGTCCATTCGTATCCCAAGGAGACAAGCATGTCCAAGCAAGCCTTACGCGCGCGCGTCCTGGCGTTCGCGTGCCTGTTGAGCCTGCCGCTGGCTGGCGGCAGTGTGTTGGCGCAGTCTTATCCCGCGCGGCCGATCAGCTTGATCGTGCCGTTTCCGGCCGGTGGCACGACTGATGTGCTGGCGCGTGCGCTGGGGCAGGAACTGGCCAAGAGCCTGGGCCAGCCAGTGGTGGTGGAAAACAAGCCGGGCGCGGGTTCGACCCTGGGCGCGGATTATGTGGCCAAGGCCGCGCCAGATGGCTATACGCTGCTGATGGGCGCGGTGCATCACACCATCGCCACCAGCGTGTACAAGAGCCTGCACTACGACTTCCAGAAGGATTTCGCGCCAGTGACCACCGTGGCGCTCGTGCCCAATGTGCTGGTGGTCAACCCGAAGCTGGATGCCAAGAATGTGCAGGCACTGCTGACGTTGGCACGAGCCGCGCCGGGCAAGCTGACCTTCGGCTCGAACGGGATGGGCACGGGCCAGCACCTGATCGGCGCGCAGTTTGAACAGGCAGGCAAGGTGCAACTGCTGCATGTGCCCTACAAGGGCAGCGGCCCGTTGACGACGGACCTGCTGGGCGGCCAGATCGACATGTCTTTCGACACCATCACGCCGGTGCTGGCGCATATCCAAAGCGGCAAGCTGCGCGCGCTGGCCGTGACCACCGATCAACGCTCGGCGGCGTTGCCTGATGTGCCGACCATGGAGGAAGCGGGGCTCAAGCCCTTCAACATGGGAACGTGGTTCGGCGTGCTGGCGCCGGCCGCGGTTCCCAAGGACGTGGTGGCGCGGCTGAATGCCGAGATGGTGAAGATCATCAAGTCACCGGACTTCTCGCGCCGCATGGCGGAGATTGGCGCGGTGCCCATCGGTGACACGCCGGACCAGATGCGGGCCCGGATCGGGACGGACACCGAGAACTACGCCAAGCTGGTGAAGGACGCGAAGGTCGCGATCAATTGAACGTCAGGCGCGGATCCAGCCCCGCGCGATGGGTAGCGCCAGCAGCTTGCGATACAGGCCTTGCATGGCGCGTGTCAGCGGCGTGCCGATGCGGTTCCAGACCGGAACCGCGAAGCCCGCCGCCAGCGGCGCCAGAATCAGGCCTCCCGCGATATCCAGCGGGAAATGCACGCCCAGATAGACGCGCGATGTGCCGACCACGGCGGCTATCGCCAGCGCCGCCCAGCCCCATCCCGCCCAGCGCCGGTCAAAGATCAATGCGCAAGCAAGGGTGGCGATGATGATGGTGTGGTTGCTGGGGAAAGACGACGTCGCCTTATGGGGGAAGAAGGCATGCCCCAGGCCGATCATGAAGGGGCGTGGATGCGGCCAGAGCGCGCCGCACAGATAGCTGACGAATAGCGCCACGGCGATGCTCGCCAGCGCCTTCAACGCCAGGCTGCGCTGGGCTTCGCCGCCCCAAAGCCACAGGGCGGCCAGCCCGCCCGGCACCAGCAGGATCAACTGGTTGGCCACCAGCATGGCGGCGTGGATCTGCCAGGCCGGGGTGGCCGGGTCGGCGTTGATCAGAAGAAAAAGGGACTGGTTGATGCTTTCCAGGAAATCCATGACACGTCATCGCAGCGTAATAATCAATACCCGCGATGATAGAAAGGTTTCCCGTCAGTCCGCTTACAAAATGCGGCGGAGTGCGCGCTTTTACTTCTGGATGCGTTTGCCGTCGGCGTTGATGACGAGTTCGCCGTCTTCCTTCGTGAACGCGCCTTGCTGCGGGGCCGGCAGAATGTCCAGTACCAGCTCGCTGGGGCGGCACAAGCGGGCGCCCAGCGGGGTGGACACGAAGGGGCGGTTGAGCAGGATGGGGTGCTGCTCAATGGCGTCCAGCAGCGCGTCTTCCGGGAGGGACACGTTGTCCAGGCCCAGTTCCAGGTAAGGCGTGCCTTTTTCACGCAGCGCGTCGCGCACGCTGATGCCGGCTTGCTTGAACAGCGCCTTCAGGGTGGCGCGGGACGGCGGCGTTTCCAGGTACAGCACTACCTGCGGTTCAATGCCGGCGTTGCGGATCATGGCCAGCGTATTGCGGGACGTGCCGCACTTGGGGTTGTGATAGATGGTTACGTCGGACATGGGGGCTCCTTGATGCGGTGAATCGTCTGCAAGAGGGTGAGCATAGTGCATCCGGCATGCGCCCTCAGGCGCGCAGCTTCTTGCCCAGCCGCCGCCAGCCGATGACCACGCCGGTCAGACTCAGGGCCACGCCTCCCAGGCTCAGGATGATCAGCAGGGCGTCCCACAGCGGACGCCGCGACAGCAGGCCGGTCCAGTCCCAACTATGCAGAAAGGCGAACAGCCAGCGGCTGACCCGTCCACCGCGGTCCTGGCGGCTCAGGATCTGGCCGGTGTGCGGGTCCAGGTAGACCCAGGTGGCCTGCGGGTTGTCGTAGATCAGACGCCAGACGGGCAGGGGCTTCTCGATGTGGCCCAGCATGGCGTGTTCGTCGCGGCCATAGTAATAAAAGTCATAGCCGCGCAGCACCTGCACTTCCCGCAGCGTGGCGCCGGGCAGCAATTGGGCGGCTGCCTCGCGCAGACTGGCTTCGGCGAAGGCATGGGGCGTGGCCTGCGTGGCGGACAGCACCTGGGGCGCTCCCGTCGGGCCGCGCGCCAGCACGGCGTCCTGGCCGGCGGCGCGCGTCCAGATCAGTTCGCGCGGGGCGGTGGCCAGGGCCGCGATCAAGGCTTGCGGGGTGGCCAGGGGCACGTCGGCGGCCGCGCCCGAATATGTGCCCCGGTCCAGCGGCGCGGCGGTGCTGGTGAAGACCTTCCACGGGTTCATCGACATCAGCCCGCTGAATATCCAGGTGATGGTGATGACGGCAAAGAGCAGGCCGCTAAGGTGATGCCAGCGCATCATGTTTTCGCGGTAAGGCGAACGGCTGCCGCTGGCGTAGGGGCGGGAAAAGCGCCAGCGCAATATCCCCACGACCGTGCCCGTCAATGCCACCAGCACGCCAGCCACGGACAGCCAGACCACGATGTCATGCCACCACGGGTCCAGCGCATTGCCACGGAACGGATACAGCCAATGGATCCACGCGCCCACGTAGTTCCAGGCGCGTTCGTTGCGGGTGGCGTCCAAGACGACCGCACCCGTTGCCGACGAGATATACAGCCGCGTGTGGTCCGGGTCATCCATGTCCACGCGGTGCAGCGGGCGGTGCGGCTTGAGCGCGCCGGAATGCGTGTAGACGTCTTCCACCACGGTGCCTTGATAATGCGCGGCGTACTGGCCGCCAAACCAGGCAACAGCAGTGGCTTGCGCGATGGCGGCGTCGGCGGGCGGCAGCAAGGCGCCCGTCGCGGCATCCACCACCTTGGGCGCCTCGCGCATGCCGCCGGGAACCGCATAGACCGGAGCGCCGCCGCGCGTGGCGGCCAGGCTCAGGCCGGGCGTGCCGTTGGCACTGGCGCCGGCTGCCGCCAACGCCTGGGCGGGCGTGATGGTGATGGCGGCGGCGTCCAGCGGCGCCAGATGCGTCAGGCGTTCCTGCGGCGTCAGCTTGGGATAACCCACATACATCATCACCACGCCACTGATAAACCACATGGCGAAGAACAGGCACAGAACGATGCCCGACCAACGGTGGATCAGATAGAGCCAGCGCTTGGCGCGAGTGGACAGCGGCGGCCCGGCAGGCCGCCGGGAAGCATGGGCGGAGGAAGCAGTCATGACGGATCCTTGCTTGGGTCTGAGGGCGCCATTCAGAAGCGCGCTTGCAGTGTCAGTTCCAGTGAGCGAGGCGCACCCAGGTAGTACATGGTCGGCGTCGCGTTCGCGGCATAGACCTTGTCGGTCAGGTTGCGCACGCGGGCCGTGACATTCAGGTTGCGGTTGATCCGGTGCGACAGCGCGGCATCGAACACGGTATGGGACGGCGCCCAGACCGTGTTGGCGGCGTCCGCGTAGACGCGGCCGACGTAACGCGCCGCCAGGCTGGCGTTCCAGTCAGGCACGAAGGCGTAGTCCACCCAGACGTTGGCGATGCGTCGAGGCGTGTTGGTGGGCACATTGCCGTTGCGCGAAACCGCCACGCCGCCAACCGATTGCGAGAAATCGTCGTATGTCGGGTCCACGAAGGCCACGTTGCCTTGCAAGGACAGCTTGGGCGTCAATTGCAGGCCGCCAGCCAGCTCGATGCCGCGCGCCGATTGCGCGCCCACGGGCACGCTGACGCCGGGGTTGTCCGGGTCGGAGGTGGCCATGTTCTTGCGCTTGATCTCATAGACTGCCACGGTGGCTGCCCCCCGGCCGTCCCAGAAGTTGAACTTGCCGCCCACTTCGGCTTGCCTGCCGGTGGTGAGCTTGTCGTTATTCAGCACGTCGGCAAACGATGCGGTGGCCAGCAGGCCTGACGGGGGATCCGCCGCCGTTGCGTATTGCGCATACAGCGAGGCCTCCGGACTGATCTCCCAGTTGACGCCCAGGCGCCCGGTCAACGGCGAATAGCTGCGCTGCGCACTCGCGGGCGACGCGGCGGTGACAGCGCGGCGGTTGGTCAGATCCAGGTCGATGAAGTCTTTGCGCAGGGCCGACACGATCGCCACGCCGGGCAGCACTTCGGTGCGGTTTTCCAGCGTCAGCGCCAGGGTGCGGATGCGGTTGTCGCGGTCAGCGACATGGCCGCGCTTCATGCCGGGAATGTCGTAGAAATCCCCTGGCGAGAAATCATAGGGATCCACCGCGTCGACCTGGCCGGGCAGGCTGGTGGGATAGCGGGTTATTTTGTTCTGGCTGACGTCGACGCCAAACGACCAGTCGCTGGGCAGGCCGGCCAAGGTGGACCGCAGCACGCCCTCCACGCGGTTGCCCAGCAGGCTTTGCTCGTGCCGTTGCAGCAGCGCGCCAGAGCGCAGCACCAGGCTGTTTCCGGCATTGAGGCGGTAATTCTCCAGGTTGCGGAAATCGCGTTCGGCGCGGTAGTAGTACAGCGTGTTCTTCAACGTCAGCGCCGAACTGGCTCGCCATTCCGTCATGGATCGCGCCCACAGCACGGATTGCTCGTACAGGCCGTCGTTGACGTTGTAGTTCTTGAACCGCGTGCCGTCCAGGATGCGGCCGGCGCCTTGCACCACGCCGTTGGCGTTCGTTTTCAGTGGCGTGCCCCAGTACGGGCGGTCCACCTGTTCGCGCTGATATTCAAAGGCGAAGGTCTGGGTCACGTCGGCGCCCAGGTCGGACAGCAGCGAGGCCGCGATCTGGCTGGAGCGGGAATGGTTGCCGTCGACCCAACCATGGCTGGAGCCGGTGTTGGCGTCGATGCGCAGATAATGGCCGCGGCCGCCCGGGTCGCCGGCCAGTTGCTGATTCAGGCCGACCGAGATCTGGCGGCTGTCGTAGGAGCCCAGCCGGAACTGGCCGTCGTAGAAGGTGTCGCGCTGGGGCAGCTTGGTGACATAGTTGATGGCGCCGCCCACCGCGCCCGCGCCGAACAGGAAGGTCGACGGGCCGCCGATGGCCTCAACGCGGTCGTAGATCCAACTGTCCACCGGGCGTCCGGCGATGGCGTCGTACTGCACCGAAATGCCGTTGAACAATTGCGTCACCTGGCCGCCGGAGAAGCCGCGATAGCTGACCGCGCCGGCGTTGCCGGGGGGCGCGGCATTGTCCACGCCGGGAATGCCGCGCGCGATCTCTTGTGTGTTCAGCGAACCGCGCGCGTCGATCTGTTCGCGAGAAATGACGGTGACGCTGGCGGGCGTTTCACGCAGAGTCAGCCCCAGGCGGCTGCCCGTGCTGTCGCGAGCGTCCAGGTTGATGGGGCCGTTGGGTGCCGGTTCTGACTGCGCGCCGCCGTAGACCGTGGTCGGCGTCAGGGTTTCCACGGCCGGTTCCGTGGTCAGGGCTTGGGCGGAGCCGCTGGCAAGCGCGCCCAGCAGCAAGGTGAACGTGGTGGTTTTTTTCATGTCTGGAGCCGGCGTACCGGCCATCGCGTCCCGCACCTCGCCTGGAAAAAGGGGCGGGGCATTGCGGATCGCAGAAGATTTGGATGACGGCGCGTCCGGACGCGCAAGGCGCGCGGCCGGGACACGACGACGGCAACGTGGCGGGCAGGCGCAAGCGATCCGCCGGCAGGCGGCGGGACGGCGCCAGCTTAGTTCGCGGGCGGTGCGCGCGGCTGGGCCGCGCTCCAGGCATGAAGGGGATTGGCCGCCAGGAAGAACAGCGGCGGATACGTGATGGCGCGGCCAGCGGGGGCGGGCAGCACGGGCTCGGGCGCGGGCAAGATGCCCACGTCGGCGTGGGGGTTACGGCAAAGCGGGCAATGATGGCCGTCGCCATGGGCGTCGGCCTGCGTGCTGTCGTCGCTGCCGTCGTGAGGCACATCCAGCGTCAGCGTGCCTTGACTGCCGCCTTCGCTGACGCAGTAGTCGACGGTGATGCGGTGGCTGTGATGGCCTTCCGGGGACAGGCTCAGGGCATGTGCAAGCGACGGCGCCAACGACGCCCACAGGATCGCGGCAAGCGCGATCCACAATGCGGGGCGGGTCAGGAAAGAAGCGAAGCACATGGAGCCGGATTATATCGGAGCAGATCGAGGATCCGCACGCAATATTCCGGCATGCCTACATGCCCGCGCATGAGGATGGGCGCGTCAGACGGACAGATGACGGCGCACGTCTTCTCCGTCGATGGCGCCACGGTCGCCGCTGGCCACGACTTCGCCGCGCGACAGCACCACGAATTGGTCCGCCAGCTCACGGGCGAAATCGAAGTATTGCTCGCACAGCAGGATGGCAATGTCACCGCGTTGCCGCAGCATGTGGATCACCCGGGCGATGTCCTTGATGATCGACGGCTGGATGCCTTCGGTGGGCTCGTCCAGAATGATCAGCTTGGGTTCGGCCACCAGTGCCCGCGCGATGGCCAGTTGTTGCTGCTGCCCGCCGGACAAGTCGCCGCCGCGCCGCGACAACATGCTTTTAAGCACGGGGAACAGCTCGAACACTTCTTCCTTGATGCGGCGCGCGCGCGCGGCGGGCTTGGTCGCCATGCCCATCAGGATGTTCTCTTCCACCGTCAGCCGGGCGAAGATGTCGCGGCCTTGGGGCACATAGGCCATCCCGCGCGCGGCGCGTTGGTGCGGCGCGAGCCGGGTGATGTCGGCCCCGTCAAAGGCGATATTGCCGCTGGCGACGGGTAATACGCCCATCACGCATTTCAGCAGCGTCGTCTTGCCCACGCCGTTACGGCCCAGCAGCGCCAGGCATTCCCCTTGGCGCACCGACAGCGATACGCCGCGCAGCGTATGGCTGCCACCGTAGTATTGGTTGATCGTGCTTACGTCCAGCATCTCAGCGCCCCAGATAGACTTCGATCACGCGCGGGTCGGCCTGTACCTTGCTCATTGGCCCTTCGGCCAGTACGGAACCTTCATGCAACACCGTCACCTTGCCGTCACCCGCGATCTGGTTGACGAAGTCCATATCGTGTTCCACCACCATCAGCGAATGCCGCCCGCGTAGTTCGTTCAGCAGTTCCCCCGTGCGTTCGGTCTCGGCGTCGGTCATGCCCGCCACCGGCTCGTCCAGCAGCAGCAATTGCGGCTCCTGCATCAGCAGCATGCCTATCTCCAGCCACTGCTTCTGTCCATGCGACAGCAGACCGGCCGGGCGCCACGCCTCTGGCCGCAGGCGGATCAGATCCAGCGTTTCGCCGATCTTGTCGGCCTGTTCGCCCGTCAGACGCGAGAACAAGGTGGGACGCACGCGCTTGTCCGTCTTCATCGCCAGTTCCAGATTCTCGAAAACGGTGTGCTGCTCGAACACCGTGGGGCGCTGGAACTTGCGGCCGATGCCGGCGTGCGCGATCTGCGCTTCGCTCAACGTCGTCAGATCAATGCTCTGCCCGAAAAAGGCGGTGCCCGTGGTGGGCCGGGTCTTGCCGGTGATGACGTCCATCATCGTGGTCTTGCCCGCGCCATTGGGCCCGATGATGCAGCGCAGTTCGCCCACGCCGATGTCCAGCGTCAGGTCGTTCAACGCCTTGAAACCGTCGAAGCTGACGGTGATGCCTTCCAGGTACAGGATGGCGCCGTGGCTGGTGTCCAGGCCCTTGGGGCTGACGCGGCCATAGCCCGCATCGCCGCTGGGGCCGCCATCCAGCATGGCGGATTCGGAGTGCGTGCTGGTCATGCCTTGTTCTCCTGGAAGCGGGCTGCGATACGACGGGCCAGGCCAACGATGCCGGTCGGCAGGAACAGCGTCACCAATACGAAGATCAGGCCCAGCGCATACAGCCAGAACTCGGGCAGCACGCTGGTGAACCAGGTCTTCAGGCCGTTGACCGCGCCGGCGCCGATGATGGGGCCGATCAAGGTGCCGCGTCCGCCAGTGGCCACCCAGATCACCATTTCGATGGAGGTCTCGGTGGACATCTCGCTGGGATTGATGATGCCCACCTGCGGCACGTACAGCGCACCCGCGATACCGCACAGAACGGCCGACAAGGTCCATACGAACAATTTGAATCCCAGCGGATCGTAGCCAATGAAGCGCAGCCGGCTTTCGGCATCGCGCACCGCCGTCAGCACGTGGCCCAGCTTGGATTGCGTGACCGCGCGCGCCAGGATCAAGGCCCCGGCAAGCGCCGCCAGCGTCGTCCAGTACAGCGCGGCGCGGGTGCCCGGCGCCGTGATGTCAAAGCCAAGAATCCGCTTGAAGTCCGTGAAGCCGTTATTGCCGCCGAAGCCCGTGTCGTTGCGAAAGAACAGCAGCATCGCCGCGAAGGTCAGCGCCTGCGTGATGATCGAAAAGTACACGCCCTTGATACGCGAGCGGAAGGCGAAGTAGCCGAACACGAAGGCCAATACGCCCGGCACCAGCACCACCAGCAACATGGCGTACCAGAAGTGTTCGGTGAAGGACCAATACCAGGGGTACTGCTTCCAATCCAGGAACACCATGAAGTCGGGCAGGTTGCTTTGGTAGACGCCATCACGGCCGATGGCGCGCATCAGGTACATGCCGTGCGCATAGCCTCCCAGCGCGAAGAACAGGCCATGGCCCAGAGACAGGATGCCGGCGTAGCCCCACACCAGGTCCAAGGCCAGCGCGGCCAGCGCATAGCACATGAACTTGCCCAGCAGCGCCACGGCATAGGCCGACACGTGCAGCGCATGGCCTGGAGGAAATACCAGATTCAACAGGGGCAGCAGCGCCAGCAGTGCGACGCCCACGGCCAGCGCCGTCCATATCCGGCCCGAGAACAGGGGGCGGCGGGCCAGCAGGTTCAGATCGGTCAGCGCGGTCTGTTTCATTCAACGCTCCGGCCGCGAGGGGCGAACAGGCCTTGCGGCCGTTTTTGGACAATCAGCACGATGAGCACCAGGATGGTGATCTTGGCCATGACGGCGCCCGCATAGGGTTCCAGGAATTTGTTGACGCCGCCCAGGCCCAACGCGGCGATGACGGTGCCGGCAAGCTGGCCCACGCCACCCAGCACCACCACCATGAAGGAATCAACGATGTAGCCACGGCCCAGGTCTGGGCCCACGTTGCCCAGCTGGGACAACGCCACGCCGGCCAGCCCCGCGATGCCCGAGCCCAGGCCGAAGGCCAGCATGTCCACGCGCCCGGTCGGCACGCCCACGCAATCGGCCATGCGGCGGTTCTGCGTGATGGCCCGCACGAACAGGCCAAGCCGCGTATGGTTCAGCAGCACCCACACCAGGAACACGACGAAGAAGGCGAAGGCGATGATGACCAGCCGGTTGTAGGTCAGGACCAGACCGCCCAGCACGGTGATGCCGCCTGACATCCAGCTAGGGTTGCCCACTTCCACGTTCTGCGCGCCAAACAGGGTGCGCACGCCCTGCATCAGCATCAGGCTGATGCCCCAGGTGGCCAGCAGCGTTTCCAGCGGGCGGCCGTAAAGCCATCGGATGACCGTGCGTTCCAGCGCCATGCCCACCAATGCGGTGACGACGAAGGCCAGGGGCAACGCGGCCACCACATACCAGTCCAGCCAACCTGGCAGCCAGGCGCGGAACAGCGTCTGCACCACGTAGGTGACATAGGCGCCGATCATCAGCAGTTCACCATGCGCCATGTTGATGACGCCCATCAGTCCGAAGGTGATGGCCAGGCCCAGCGCCGCCAGCAACAGCACGCTGCCCAGGCTGATCCCGTAGAACAGGTTGCCCGCCCACTCGATCGTGGCCAGATGGCGGTCGATCTGCTTGAGTGCATTGGCGGCGGCCTCGCGCACGCCGGCATCGGGTTCGGCGTAGACGTCCTCGCGCGCTTGCGTCAACGCGGCCAGGGTGGGGCGGAAGGCGGCGTTGCGGGTACTGCCCAGCAGATCCACGGCGTGACGCCGCTTGGCGGGGTCGGTGCTTTTCAATTCCAGATTGGCCTGTGCGATCAGCAACGCATCGCGCACGGCTTCGTTCTTTTCGGACGCCAACGCTTTCTCAAGCATGGGCAGGCGGGCGGGGTCGCCCGTCTGCTGCAACCGGCGCGCGGCGTCCAGGCGTTCGCCGGGCTTGTCGGAAAACAGGCGGGATCCTGCCAGCGCGGCTTCGATGGCGCGGCGCAGGCGGTTGTTGATGGTGACGGTGCCGCTGCCAGAAGGCAGCTCGACGGCGGCGCCCGTCACGGGATCGGTGGCGCGTGAGCCACCGGTGCCGATCAGCACGCGGCCGTCGGCCGTTGCATAGAGCTGGTCATTGCCCAGCGCCTGCAAGACGGCGGCCGCGTTGGGTTCAGGCAATTGGCCCAGCGCGGCAATCGCTTGCAGCTTGGCGTCGGTGTCGTCGCCGGTCAGCGGCGCCAGCAACGCCGGATCCACGCCGGTTGCCGCCGCGGGGGCGGCCAGCAGCGGCATGGCAAGCAGCCATGCAAGCAGTGAACGACGCAGGAAGTGTGCGATTGCCGCGATGTGCATGGCTGCTGTTCCGCTTAAAGGCCTTGCTTGCTTTCGTTGCCCGGGATGTACGGGCTCCAGGGCTGGGCGCGGATCGGGCCCTTGCTCTTCCACACCACGTTGAACTGGCCGTCCGCCTTGATTTCGCCGATATAGACCGGCTTGTGCAGGTGGTGGTTGGTCTTGTCCATTTCGATGGTGTAGCCATCAGGCGCATTGAACTTCTGGCCGCCCATGGCCGCGATCACCTTGTCCACGTCGGTGGTCTTGGCTTGTTCGACGGCCTGCTTCCACATGTGGATGCCGATGTAGGTGGCCTCCATCGGATCGTTCGTCACGACCGTGCTGGAGTTGGGCAGGTTCTTGGCCTTTGCGTAGGCCTTCCACTTCTTGATGAATTCCTCATTGACCGGATTCTTGATCGATTCGAAGTAGTTCCAGGCCGCCAGGTGGCCCACCAGCGGCTTGGCGTCCACGCCGCGCAGTTCCTCTTCACCCACCGAGAACGCCACGACGGGAACGTCGGTGGCCTTCAGGCCGGCGTTGCCCAGTTCCTTGTAGAACGGCACGTTCGAGTCGCCGTTGATGGTGGAAATGACGGCCGTCTTGCCGCCCGTGGCGAACTTCTTGATGTTGGCCACGATGGTCTGATAATCGGAATGGCCGAAGGGCGTGTAGACCTCGTCGATGTCGCTGTCCTTGACGCCCTTGGAATGCAGGAACGCGCGCAGGATCTTGTTGGTGGTGCGCGGGTATACGTAGTCGGTTCCCAGCAGCACGAAACGCTTGGCGCCACCGCCGTCTTCGCTCATCAGGTATTCCACGGCGGGGATGGCCTGCTGGTTGGGCGCGGCGCCCGTGTAGAACACGTTCTTCTCCAGCTCTTCGCCTTCATATTGCACGGGGTAGAAGAGCAGGCCGTTCAATTCCTTGAACACCGGCAGCACCGACTTGCGCGACACCGAGGTCCAGCAGCCGAAGACCACGGCGACCTTGTCTTGCGACAACAGCTGGCGTGACTTCTCGGCAAACAGCGGCCAGTTCGATGCGGGGTCCACGATCACGGCTTCCAGCTTCTTGCCCATCACGCCGCCGTTGGCGTTGATCTCGTCGATGGTCATCAGCGCAACGTCCTTCAGCGACGTTTCCGAGATGGCCATCGTGCCCGACAGGGAATGCAGGATGCCGACTTTGATGGTGTCTTCGGCGGCGAATACCTGCGGCATCCAACCCGACATGGCCAACAGGCTCACGGCGGTCAGTTGCTTAAGGGCTAGTCTGCGTTTCATGGTGACTCCTGGATGGAATGTGCCGGCTTGGCCGACAGGAACGATCTGAACAACACCCGACAACCTGGACTTCAAAGCAAAAGGCGTGCCAAGTGTCTTCGGGGCCGCATGCCACCGTATGGAGAGGGGGTGTTTACGCGAATGCGTGAGGCCGGCGCGCGGCACGCGGGCCGGAATCAAAACAGTGCCGCGTGCACAAAACAGGTGCGTGGCTTGCCCGTTTGCGGTGCGGGCTGAGCAGGACCGATGCCATCCGGGAAGCCGGTTCGGCCCGGTCCTGTCTGGACTGTCAGAGGGGAAATGAAAAAGCCGGCCAACATGGCACGGCGATTGCTTGGGAATCCGTACTTGTATACAAGAAAGGATTCCAGCATGAATGCCGCAGCAACGCAGAAGCCCCTTGCCGGTTGGACGATTGCGCAATGGCAGGACGCCTACCGCGAAGGCGGGGCTCAGCCCGAAACGCTGTTGGCGGATTACGCCGCCGCGCCTGATGATTCCGGCGACAACGCCTGGATACGACGAGTGGATCGCGCCACGCTTGATGAGCAATTGGATGGGCTGAGGCTGATGCTGGCGGCGGCGGGCGGCGACATGGCTCGCCTGCCGTTGTACGGCGTGCCATTCGCCATCAAGGACAACATCGACGCCGCTGGCTGGCCCACCACCGCGGCATGCCCGGAGTTCGCCTATACCCCGGGCGAGGATGCGACCGTCGTGCAGCGCCTGCGCGCGGCCGGCGCCATTCTGGTTGGCAAGACCAATCTGGACCAGTTCGCCACCGGGCTGGTGGGCACACGGTCACCGCATGGCGCCGTGGCCAACACCTTCAACCCCGACTACGTGAGCGGGGGGTCCAGTTCCGGGTCGGCGTCGGTGGTGGCGCGCGGCTTGGCGGCGTTCTCGTTGGGTACCGATACGGCGGGGTCCGGCCGCGTGCCAGCAGGCTTCAACAACATCGTCGGCCTGAAGCCGACCAAGGGCTGGCTTAGCACCGTAGGCGTGGTGCCTGCTTGCCGCACGCTGGATTGCGTGTCCATCTTTGCCTTGACGGTGAATGATGCGGAACTCGTCGCAGACGTAGCGAGCGGCTTTGACGAGCGCGATCCCTATTCGCGCGCCATGCCGGCCGGCGCGTCGCTGCCGTGGCCCCAGGCGCCCAAGCTGGCGGTGCCCGCCACGCTGGAGTTCTTTGGCGACGCGCAAGCGGCCGCCGTGTTCGATGACGCCGTGCGCGCGTTGCAGGCCACCGGCGCTGAAGTCGAAACCATTGACTTCACGCCGTTCAATGAACTGGCTGCGCTGCTGTATCAAGGCCCGTGGGTGGCCGAGCGCTTTGCCGCTGTGGAATCGTTGTGGAAAACCGCGCCGCAGGTCATTCATCCTGTGGTGCGCGGCATCGTGGAGCAGGCCGCCGGCTACAGCGCGCTGGACGCTTTCAAGGCCGAATACCGCCGTGCCGAACTGACGCGCCAGATCCATCAGGCGTTGGCGGGATTCGACGCGCTGGTCGTGCCGACCTCGCCGTCCATCTACACCATCGCCCAGCTGGAAGCCGATCCGGTCACGTTGAATTCGCGTTTGGGGCAGTACACCAACTTTGCCAACCTGGCCGACCTGTCGGCGCTGGCGCTTCCCGCGGGCATGCGTGCGGATGGCCTGCCTTCAGGCATCACGCTGATCGGCTTGGCGTGGCAGGACCGCGCGCTGGCGCAGTTCGGCAAGCTTTGGCAGGCGCAGCGAGGCTTGCCCCTGGGCGCCACCGGGGCACCCTTGCCCGCGGGTATCGCTGTTGGCCGCATGCCTGCCGATACCGTGCGCGTGGCGGTGGTGGGCGCGCATCTGACGGGCATGCCGCTGAATCATCAACTGACGTCGCGCCACGCGGTGTTGGCCGAGAAAACGCGCACGGCCGCCGACTACCGGCTGTACGCCCTGGCCAACACCACACCACCCAAGCCAGGGCTTGTGAAGTCCGAATCCGGCGCACCCATCGATGTCGAGTTGTGGGACGTGCCGGTGACGGCGTTTGGCGCCTTCGTCGCCGAGATTCCCGCGCCGCTGGGCATAGGCACCTTGGAGCTTGAGGACGGCCGCCAGGTCAAGGGATTCATTTGCGAGCCGCGCGGCCTGAACGGCGCGCGGGACATCACCGCCTTCGGCGGCTGGCGCGCATATATCGCCAGCCTGAACGCCACCCCCCGATAACCGCCAGACCCCTGGGAGCCGCATCGTGTTCGATACCGTTCTGATTGCCAATCGTGGCGAAATCGCCGTTCGCGCCATCCGCACCCTCAAGCGGTTGGGTATTCGCAGCGTGGCGGTGTATTCCGACCCTGACCGCAACGCCGCGCATGTGCGCGAAGCCGATGTGGCCGTCGCGCTGGGCGGCGAGAAAGCCGCCGACAGCTATCTGCGCATGGACCTGTTGCTGGCGGCTGCGCGCGAACACGGCGCGCAGGCCATCTATCCGGGCTATGGGTTTTTGTCTGAAAGCGCGGAGTTCGCCGATGCCTGCGAAGCGGCGGGCATCGCTTTCGTCGGCCCGACGCCTTTGCAGATCCGCGAGTTCGGCCTGAAGCACCGGTCGCGCGAACTGGCCGCCGAAGCCGGCGTGCCCATGACGCCCGGAACGGGCCTGCTGGCCAGCCTGGGCGAAGCGCTGTCCCAGGCCGAGCGCATCGGCTATCCGGTCATGCTCAAGAGCACGGCGGGAGGCGGAGGCATTGGCTTGTCGCGTTGCGAGAACGAAGCCGAACTGACCGTCGCGTTCGACAGCGTGCAGCGCATGGGTGAACACTTCTTCCGCGATGGTGGCGCGTTCATCGAACGCTATGTGGACAACGCACGGCATGTGGAGGTGCAGATCTTTGGCGACGGCGCGGGACGTGTGCTGGCGCTGGGCGAACGCGATTGCTCGGTGCAGCGGCGCAACCAGAAAGTCATCGAGGAAACGCCGGCGCCGCTGCTGCCTGCCGCCACGCGCGCCGCCTTGCTGGCGGCTGCCGTGCAACTGGGTGAATCCGTGAACTATCGTTCGGCAGGGACGGTGGAATTCATCTACGACCCGGCTCGCGACAGCTTCTATTTCCTGGAGGTCAACACGCGCTTGCAAGTCGAACACCCGGTCACCGAAGCCGTCACCGGCCTGGACCTGGTGGAATGCATGCTGCGCGTGGCGGCGGGCGAACCGCTGGACTACGCCGCCATGTCGCGCGCGCCGCAGGGCGCATCGATCGAAGTGCGGCTGTACGCTGAAGATCCGCTGCGCCAGTTTCAGCCGTCTCCTGGCGTGCTGACCGAGGTGTCGTTCCCGGAAGGCGTGCGGGTGGACGGCTGGGTGGCCACCGGCACCGAGGTGCCGGCGTTCTATGACCCCATGCTGGCCAAGCTGATCGTGCATGCCGAAACGCGGGAGGCCGCGTTGGACAAGCTGGCGGATGCGTTGGCGCGCACGCGGCTGCACGGCATCGCCACCAATCTGGACTACCTGCGCCAGATCGTCGCCGATGAACGCTTTCGCGCCGGCAAGTTGTCCACGCGCTTCCTGGAAAGCTTCGCTTACCGGCCTGCCGCGATTGAAGTGGTGCAAGCCGGAACCTATACCAGCGTGCAGGACTATCCCGGGCGCGCGGGCTATTGGGACATCGGCGTGCCGCCGTCTGGCCCGATGGACGACTACGCTTTTCGCGTGGCCAACCGCATTGTCGGCAACGCGCCGGATGCCGCAGGCATCGAAGCCACGCTGATCGGTCCCACGCTGCGTTTTCATGGCGACGCCATCGTGGCGTTGACGGGCGCCGAGTGCGCTGCCACGCTGGACGGCGAGCCGGTGCCGATGTGGCAGCCCATTGCCGTGCGTTCGGGGCAGGTGCTGGCCACCGGCCGCGCGCTGTCGGGCTGCCGCAGCTACCTGGCCGTGCGCAACGGCCTGGACGTCCCGGTCTATCTGGGCAGCCGGTCGACCTTCGCGTTGGGGCAGTTCGGCGGACATGCCGGTCGCACGCTGCGCGTCGGTGACATGCTGCCGGTCGTGCGCCCCGAACTTGCCGGCAGTGCGGCAACCCCGCCCGTGGCGGAACCGCAGGCAGCCGCGGCGGACTTGATTCCCGTGTATGGCAACACCTGGGAAATCGGGGTGCTGTACGGCCCCCATGGCGCACCGGACTTTTTCCAGCCTGAATCCATGGACACCTTTTTCTCGGCCGACTGGGAGGTGCACTACAACTCCAACCGGCTGGGCGTGCGCCTGATCGGCCCCAAGCCGACGTGGGCGCGTGAGAATGGTGGCGAAGCGGGACTGCATCCCTCAAACATTCATGACTGCGAATACGCCATCGGCAGCATCAATTTCACGGGCGACAGCCCCGTCATCTTGACGCGGGACGGCCCCAGCCTGGGCGGCTTCGTCTGCCCGGTTACCATCGCACGCGCCGAGCTATGGAAGGTGGGGCAGGTCAAGCCGGGTGACCGCATCCGCTTTGTGCGTATCGATTATCCGCAGGCCGTTGCACTGGAGGCCGCTCAGGATCAAAGCGTTGCGGCCTTGTCGACGGTGGCGCCCGCCGCCACCGAACCATCAGCGGTGCCGGCCACGGTGTCCGAAACCATCATCGCAGCCTTGCCCGCCGCAGGGGCGCGTCCCTCCGTGTCGTACCGCCAAGCCGGTGACGGCTACCTGTTGCTGGAGTATGGCGACAACGTGCTGGACTTGGCGTTGCGCATGCGTATCCATCTGCTGATGGAAGCCCTGAACGCCGCGCCCATTGCTGGCGTGCAGGAGTTGTCGCCGGGCGTGCGGTCGTTGCAGATCCGTTACGACAGCCGGTTGATCCTGCAAGGCGCGCTGATTGCCCGCTTGCTGAAAATCGAGGAAAGCCTGGCCGATGTCGCCACGCTGAAAGTTCCCACGCGCGTTGTCTATCTGCCGATGGCCTTCGAGGACTCGGCCACGCTGGGCGCCGTGCAGCGCTATCAGGAAACCGTGCGCGCCAACGCGCCGTGGCTGCCGAACAATGTGGACTTCATCCAGCGCATCAATGGCCTGGGCAGTCGCAACGACGTCCGGAATATTGTGTTCGACGCCAGCTACCTGATCATGGGCCTGGGCGACGTTTATCTGGGGGCGCCTTGCGCGGTGCCGATCGATCCGCGCCATCGCCTGCTGACCTCCAAGTACAACCCCGCGCGCACGTTCACGGCCGAAGGCACGGTGGGGATCGGCGGCGTCTACATGTGCATCTATGGCATGGATTCGCCTGGCGGCTATCAGTTGGTCGGCCGCACCTTGCCGATCTGGAACAAATTCCTGAAGAACCCCGTGTTTCAGGAAGGCAAGCCCTGGCTGCTGCGCTTCTTCGATCAAGTGCGTTTCTACCCGGTGACGGAAGCCGAACTGGACGTGCTGCGCGAAGACTTCCGCGAAGGCCGGGCCACGGTTCGCATCGAGGAAGAAGTGTTCGACTTCGCCGCGCATCAACGCTTTCTGGCGGAACAGGCAGACAGCATCGCGGTCTTCCAGACTCGTCAGAAAAGTGCGTTCGACGCCGAGGTGGCCCTGTGGAAAACCGAGGATGTGGTGGTGGAGTCCGCGGCCGCCGAATTGGAATCCGAAGCCGACGTTGCGCTGCGCGAAGGCGAACGGCTGGTCAGCGCGGATATGTGCGGCAACGTCTGGAAGATTCCGGTCCAGGTGGGGCAGAGCGTATCCGCTGGCGACACGCTGGTCGTTGTCGAGGCCATGAAGATGGAACTGTCCGTCATCGCGCCTGCCTCCGGCATCGTCACTGCGATTCGCTGCGTGCCGGGCAAGCCCGTCAACGCGGGCGATCCGCTGATTGTGCTGGCTGAAGACGCCACCTGCCCCGTGGCCGGATGATGCGTCTGGAATCCGTTCAAGTCAGCCCGGCCATGCGGCAGGCGCCGGCGCTGGCGGGATCGCTGGCCGATCAGGTCTACCAGCGCATCAAGGACGACCTGTTCGACTTTCGCATGCTGCCGGGTGAACGCTTCACCGAAGCCGACCTGGTGGCGCGGCTGGGAGTCAGCCGCACGCCGGTGCGGCTGGGCCTGGTCCGATTGGAGCGCGAAGGATTCGTGCTGGCTCGGCCACGCAGCGGCTGGCAGGTAAGGCCGTTTGACTTTGAACGTTTCGAGGCACTGTACGACGTGCGCGTGGTGCTGGAGCAGGCGGCTGTGGATAAGCTGTGTGTGCGTGAAAACATGGATGAAACCGGCATGCTGGGCGCGTTGACGGACGTGTGGCTAGTGCCGCCGCCCCAGCGCATCCTGGACGGCCGGCTGGTGGCTCAGCTGGACGAGGCGTTCCATTGCTCGCTGGTGGCGGCCGCCGGCAATCCGGAGATGGCGCAAATCCACCGGGACGTCACCGAGAAGATCCGCATTGTGCGGCGGCTGGATTTCACCAAGGATTTCCGCGTGGACGCGACTTACGACGAACACGCCGCGATCCTGCGCGCCGTGTTGGCCCGGCGCAGCGACGAGGCGGCGCGCATGCTGCGCTCGCACATCGACATGAGCAAGGCCGAGGTGCGCAAGATCACGCTGCATATGCTGCATGAGGCGCGTGAGAGGGGAGGGGCATGATGGGTTGCGCGCGCTGAAGAATCGCGTTCATGTTCATGGCATCCCGCGCTTCACCCATCCTACAAGGCACGACTGTCCCTCGTAGGATGGGTGAAGCGCGAGAAACTCTGAAGAAAAAAATCCCTGGTCAACGCGCGCAACCCATCAGCCCATCACCCCATTAACCCGCCAGCCCGTCAGCCCATCAGTCCGTCAACCCATCACCCGATCAGCCCGCCAGCCCGTCACCCGATCAGCCCGCCAGAGCCCGCCAGCCCATCAGCCCATCAGCCCGCCACCCCGTCACCCCGTCACCCAGTCACCCCATCACCCAGTCACCCCATCACCCCATCACCCTCACCCTCACCCTCACCCTCACCCTCACCCTCACCCTCACCCCTGCAACTGCTTATAAACCTCTTGCGACACTCTCTGTAGTTCGTCCCGGCTGACCGCGCCTGACAAGGCATAACCGAACTGCCCTTCGACCCAATAAAAAACGCGGACGGGGCCTTCCTGTGTGAATTGAAAGGCGTTTTGTTCGCCTGTGGCCTCGCGGGTGACATAAAGCGTCAGCCGTTGTCCGTCCGCCGCGCCGTACATGAAAAGCGCCACCGGTCCCGCGCCGCCTGGCAACAGGCGGCCGCCCACCAATTCATAGCCTACCTGCGACAACGACGGCGCACGTACCGGTGCGCCCATGCGTTTGGTCAGCCAGGTGACCAGGCCTTTTTCATTGTCGGCGCTGACCTCAACGGGGCGCCCCATGTCGGGCGCATAGACGGCATGGGCGATGGCGGCGCGCTGGGCGTAGCCGCCGGCCGCGCGATCCGGGCTGGCGGTGGCCAACACGGTCTGCAAATGGCGGGCATCCATCGCGCCGCGGGTCATCCAGGCGGCGCTGGCGCTGATCGCGGCGATCACCACGCTGGCGGCCACGCCACGCCACGGAAAATGACGGGCAGGAGCCGTCAGCGGTAGGCGCAGCGGCAGCGGTTCGTCCAGCACCGGGTCCAACAGAGCGTGCAGCGCGCGGCGTTGCGCCTGCCAATCGTGGACGCGGGCCTGATCCTGCGGATGCGTCGTCAGGAAGGCATCGACTTCGGCGTGGCGGGCAGGGGAAAGCTGGCCGTCCGCATAAGCATGCAGATCGGCTTCGGTGATGGGGGTGCCCGTGTTGGGAACTGGATGGAGGTGTTTGTCGTTCATATCATTTCACGCGATGCAGCCGGCTGACCGTGTCGCGCCCCTGCATCAGCGCACCCAGTTTTTCACGGGCACGCGACAGCCGGGACATGACCGTGCCGGCGGGCACGCCCAGCACCTGGGCGGTTTCCTGGTAGGACAGGTCTTCCACGCAAATCAGCAACAGCACTTCCCGCTGCTCGGCCGGCAGGGCTTGCAGGCAGCGGTCCAGGTCGCGCACCTCCAGGTGGTCGGTCTGCGTGGCGCGCACCGGCACGTCGGGCATGTCGCCCGTGGCGGTTTGATCCGCCCGCCGATTGTTGGCGCGCACGCCGTCGATGAAATGGTTATGCATGATGCCGAACATCCAGGCGCGGAGTTCGCCGCGCCGTTGCCATCGCGAATAGCGGCTCCATGCGCGCTCCAGCGTGTCCTGAACCAGGTCGTCGGCCCGGTGAAGGTCACCCGTCAGCCCCCGGGCGTAACGCCGCAGGCTGGGGATGCAGGCCAGGATCAGGGCTTCGTCTTCGGCGCGCATGGTTTGAAACGGATGCTCGGGTCAGGCCGCTTCAGGGCTTGATGACGTGCCAGACATCCTTGAAGTTGTCGCCCGTCTTGTCGCCCGGCTTCGTGTCCTTGGCGAACAGGTAGACAGGCTTGCCCTTGTGGGCCCATTGCTTGGAGCCGTCGTCACGGGTAATGATGGTCAGGTCGCCCATGGGTTTGGCATCGGCGGCGGCGGTGACCGGGGGCCAGGCCTTGGCGCACTGGTCGTTGCAGGCGCTTTTGCCTGCGGTGTCCTTGTCGAAGGTGTAGAGCGTCATGCCCGCGCTGTTGACCAGGATGCCATCCTGGGTTTTGACGGCCTGGGCGTGGGCGCCGGCCGAGAACAGGGCGGCGGAACCGAGAACCAGAGCGGCGGCGATGTGATTGCGCATGTTGTGCCTCGTAGATAGGAAAGTGGGGGACTGCCCTCTACAGACGCCGGCCGTTGCGGGTTTATTCCCGCCCGGCCAAGAGAATTTGCAAAAGGTCAGCCGACCGGCCGGACAGCGCCGGGCTCGTAACGCATTTCATATTCCAGCGGGGTCTCCTCGACGGGGGTGAAGCCCAACGATTCATAGAGCCGTTGGGCGGGGTTGCCTTTCAGCACGCTCAGGGTGACGGGAGCGCCCTCCGCATCCGCCTGGTCCAGTACGCCTTCCAGCAGGCGGCGACCCAGCCCCTGGCCCTGGAAAGCGGGATCAATCTGAATCTGCACGATGCGCCAGCCGGCCGGGTCGCGGTAATGCTTGAACAAACCGGCGGGGCGGCCGTCCAGCCAGACGATCTGGGCATCGTCGAAGTGGTAATGAATGCGGGCCAGATGGTGCTCGTCGTCCAGCGGTGCGCCGGCCCGTTGCAGATGCTCCTGCATGGTGGACTTGCGCAGTGACAGCAGGAAGGGCAGGTCGTCGTCGGTGGCGGGTTGCAACGCCAGGGTGTGAGTCAGGGACATGGGGTAGGGGCGATGGAGGAAGCGGGTTTGCGTCTGGCGGTCTTGCCGGCCTGATGGATCAAGTTATAAAGCTGTTGCGCCGCCGGCGCCAGTGGCCGGCCGCGACGCGCGATCAGGCCCAGGGTGCGGGTCACGCGGGGATGCTCCAGCTTGACGCTGGTCAAGGTGGCGTGGCCGCCCAGCGGCATGGCCAGTTGCGGCACGGCCGCCACGCCCAGGCCGGCTTCCACCAGGCCAAGCAGCGTCATGACGTGGCTGACTTCAAAGGCGCTGACGGTGCGCTTACCGCTCTTGGCCAGCGCATCGTCGATCAGCAGGCGGTTGCCGCTTTCCTTGGCCACCGTCATGAAACGTTCCTGGGACAGGGCTTCCCAGGACACGCTGCGGCGGCTGGCCAGCGGATGGTCGCGGCGCACCGCCAGCACGAAATCCTCGCGCAGCACCGCCTTGAAATCCACGTCGGGTTCCTGGGTGCCAAAGAAACTGATGCCGAAGTCGGCCCGCCCGGTCACGACGCTGTTCAGCACGGTATTGGCGGTCTCGTCGATGATGCGCACGCGGATGCGCGGAAAGCGTTCGGCGTAGTCCCGGATCACGGAAGGCAGGAAGTAATACGCCACCGAGGGGACGCAGGCCACGGTCACCAGGCCGCCGCGCTGCACCGCCAGGTCCCCGATGCTGAGCACGGCGCTTTCCAGTTCATCGATGGCGGTGCGCGCCCGCTCTAGAAACACCCGCCCGACCTGGGTCAAGGCCACGCGCCGCGTGGTGCGCTCCAGCAGGCGCGCGCCCAGCAGACTCTCCAGCTTATCGATGCGGCGGCTGAGCGCAGGCTGCGACAGGTGCAGGTCTTCCGCGGCGGCGCGGAAGCTGGCGCGCTCGGCCACGGCCACGAAGGCCTGCAATTCCTGCAAATCGAAATTGATGCGTGCCATGCATTAATCCATCCGTAAGTTGCAATTCAAATAATAGCCGGGTCGACGCAGAATGGCTTCCATGGAAACCGTAATCCCTTGCGTACTGATGCGCGGCGGCACGTCGCGCGGCCCCTTCTTCCTGGGCGACTGGCTGCCGGCCGACCCCGCCGAACGCGATCGGCTGCTGCTGATCGCCATGGGCTCGCCCCACGCCTTGCAGGTTGACGGCCTGGGCGGCGGCAACACGCTGACCAGCAAAGTGGCCATCGTGTCGCGATCGACCCGTCCCGATTGCGACATCGACTACCTGTTCGCGCAGGTCTCGGTGGACCGCGCCACGGTCGATACCCGGCCCAATTGCGGCAACATGTTGTCGGGCGCAGCGCCGTTCGCCATTGACGAAGGCCTGGTCCCCGCCCGCCACGGCGTGACCCCGGTACGGGTGCACAACGTCAACACCGGCGCAGTGATCGAGGCCGTGGTGCAGACGCCCGGCGGCCGGCTGACCTATGAAGGCGATGCCCGCATCGACGGCGTGGAGGGCGCGGCGGCGCCTGTCCGGCTGAATTTCCTGGATGCCTGGGGCGCGGTCACGGGCAAGCTGTTCCCCACGGGATGCCGGCAGGAGCAGGTGGACGGAGTCGCCGTCACCTTGATCGACGCCGCCATGCCGATGGTGCTGATGTGCGCCAGCGATTTCGGTCTGCGTGGTGATGAAACCCCCGCCCAACTGGACGGTAACGCAGGCCTGCTGGCCCGCATGGAGCGCATCCGAATCCAGGCAGGCGCCCGCATGGGGCTGGGCGATGTGTCGAACAGTGTCATTCCCAAGCCCGTTCTGCTGGCTCCGGTTGATGCCGTTGGCGCTGGGCCGTTGGCGCTGCGTTCGCGCTATTTCACGCCGCGCGCCTGCCATCGGGCGCATGCTGCGACGGGCGCGGTGGGCGTCGCCAGCGCCTTCCTCATGCCCGGCACGGTGGCACATGCCTGTGGCGGCCCGGCCGTGCAAGCCGGCTACCGCACCGTGCGCATTGAACATCCCTCGGGGGCCATGAGCATCGACGTTGAACTTGACCCTGCCAGCGGTGTCGTGCGTGCCGCCGGTTTGATGCGTACCGCGCGCAAGATCATGAAAGGACTGCTTTACGTGCCTGGCCACTATGTCCTGGCTGGCGCGACGGCCGCGCGCGCGGTCGCCTAGGGGACGAACCACCAAGAGGCATTGAATCCGTCTGATTGTTCAGCCCGAAGCGCCCAATCATCCCGCTATTTCCCTACCGTCGAAGCGGCCCGCCAAGAGGCCCGCAACCCACGACGATCCATCACCCGGAGACAAACCATGAAACACCATTCCATAAAGTCAGCCTGCGCCGCTGCCCTGTTGCTGGCGCTGGCCGCTGGCACTGCGCAGGCCGCCTATCCCGAACGAGCGATCACGTTGATCGTGCCCACTGCCGCGGGCGGCGGCAACGATGTGCTGGCGCGCGTGGTTGGCCAGAAAGTTGGTGAATTGCTGGGCCAGACCGTCATCGTCGTGAACAAGCCGGGCGCGCAGGGCGCCATCGCATCGGACTACGTTGCGCGCCAACCGGCCGACGGCTACACATTGATGCTGGGTTATATCGGCACGCATGGCATCAACCCCGCCTTGCAAAAACTGAACTACGACCCGGTCAAGGACTTCACGCCCATTGGCATGGTGGCCGACTCCCCCACGATCATGATCGTGTCTACGCGCATCCCCGTGCATGACGTCGCGGGCCTGGTGAAATACAGCCGCGAACATCCTGATTCCTTAAGCTTCGCGTCCGCAGGCGCGGGCACGGCGCCTGCAATCGCGGGTGAACTCTTCAATCAGGCAACCGGCGCGCAGATGCTGGACGTGCCGTACAGGGGATCGGCGCCTGCGTTGACGGACACCTTGTCCGGCACGACGCAGGTGATGTTTCCCAGCCTGTTCAGCGTGTACCCGCACCTGAAGTCCGGCATGATCCAGGCGCTGGCGGTGGCGGGCGCCACCCGATCGTCCGCCTTGCCAGATCTGCCCACCTTGGCCGAAGCCGGCGTACCGGGTGTCGACGTGCCGCAGTGGTACGCCATCTTCGCGCCGGCCAAGGCGGATCCGGCCATCGTGGCGACCTTGAACAAGGCATTGAACCAGGCGCTGGCGGACCCGGCCGTGGCGAAGAAAATAGGCGAGCAGGGCGCGGAAGTGCGTAGCAGCACGCCCGCGGAATTGGGCTCGTTCGTGGAAAGCGAGGCAGCGCGATGGAAGCAGTTGGCAGCGTCGCGGCAATTGGCGGCACGGTGATCAGTGCGCGGCGTTTCGGATCGGTTGGCGTCTGGTCCATGCGTGAAACGTCGTGTGCGGCCACGCTTCCGGTTGCGTGACGTAGCCGTGCTTGATCGGGTTCATGTGGACGTATTGGATGCAGGACGAGAGTTCGTCTTCATCACGGATGGCGTGCTCCCAGAAACGCCGCTGCCAGATGCCCCGTTCGCCTTTTCGTCGGGTACTGGAACCGAGGTTGCGACTTTCACGTGGAAGCGCGCGAGAAAACCGCGTCTTTATCCTGCGCCAACGGGTGGAATAGTCGGCGTCGTCCGCAGGCAACCGCCAGATCATATGTAAGTGGTCCGGCAGCAGCACGGCGGCCAGAATGGCGAAAGGCGCCATGTGCTGCTCGGCCCGTATGCAACGCTTGAGCAGGTCGGCATGAGCGGTCAGGTCCTGCCCGGTACGTGAGTGGGCCACGACGGTAAAGAAATAGGTGGCGCCCGGGATGTACAAACGCCGGTAAGAAGTCATGCTTTTCTCCCAAGTGAAATTTGAGCTTAGGAGAAAGGGACGCGTCCTGGGGTGGGGGAGGGATGGATTGGGCACGGTTTTTTTGCCGGCGGCCTGATGGGTTTCGCGCGCTGCCACAGCGGAATTCTTGCCCTATCCCCCCGCGCGCTACACCCATCCTACAGTTCGTAGGATGGGTGTAGCGCGCGGCCAACCACAACAAGAACCCCACCGCGCAACGCGCGCAACCCATCACCCCACCCAACGCCACCAGCCAGGCCCCGTAGGATGGGTGTAGCGCGCGGTCCACCGCAACAAGAACCCCACCGCACAACGCGCGCAACCCATCACCCCACCCAAATGCCACCCCACCAGCCAGACCCCGTAGGATGGGTGTAGCGCGCGGCCGACCACAACAAGAACCCCACCCCAAAACGCGCGCAACCCATCACCCCACCCAACCCCACCAGCCAGGCCCCGTAGGATGGGTGTAGCGCGCAACCCATCACCCCACCCACGCCACCGGCCAGACCCCGTAGGATGGGTGTAGCGCGCGGCCAACCACAACAAGAACCCCACCGCAACAACGCGCGCAACCCATCACCCCCCAACGCCATCCCACCAGCCAGGCCCCGTAGGATGGGTGTAGCGCGCGGCCGACCGCAACAAGAACCCCACCCCAAAACGCGCGCAACCCATCATCCCCCCCCAAAAAGCCCCATCACCCCACCACCCCCCTCAACGCCTCCGCATCGAAATTCTTCAAATTCGGAAACACCAGCCCCAGTTCCTCCCTTCCCGCCCCGAACCACCCCCCCAACGCTGCACCCAATTGATCCACCGCCAAGGTAGGCAGCAGTCGCCCGTTATCGACGAATCCTGGGCCGTCCAGGGCGATCTCCGGGTGCACCCCGTAATAGCGGCCGCCGTTGACCGCACCGCCCAGCACCAGATGATGCGAGCCCCAACCATGATCCGAACCATTGCCGTTGGAACCCAGCGTGCGGCCGAACTCTGACGCCGTGAACGTCGTGACCTGTTCCGCCACGCCCATCGCCGAAAGCGCCTGCTGAAATGCCGCCAGCGACTGCCCCAGTTCCCGCAGCAGCGCGGGATGGGTGTCGTTCAGGCCCGTGTGATTGTCGTAGCCGTTCTGGGACACGAAGAACACCTGACGTCGCGCGCCCAGGGCCTGGCGGGCGCCAATGATGCGCGCCACGATCTTCAGCTGCTGGGCCAATGGCGAACTGAAATCGCCCGGCACCGCCACGTTGGCCAACGCCGCCCGCAGCTGGGTATCGGCGGTGATGGATTGCGCGGCCATGCGCGACAACTCACGTTCCATCAGATGCTCGCGCGGCTGCGTGATCAACTGCCGCAGCAAGGCGGTGCAGGCGCTGGAGCCATACATATCGCGGGTCAGCAGATCGATCCGGGTGGATCCGTTGATGCCTACCCGATAACCCGCCACCTTGCGTCCCGCCAGCAGCACTGTGCTGCCGCCAGCAGTGATGCCGGTGAACGTGGGTTGCGCATTGGCGTTGGTGAACAGGTCGGTCAGCCGTCCGGCCCAGCCCGACGATGCGCCTTCCGGCGCCAGCGCCTGCCAATACGATTGCTGGTCGTTATGGGAGAACAGCTTGGGTGGCAGGGGCACACGGGCGCTGATGTATTCCGCCTTCGTGGTTGGCACCACCAGCGGCCCCACATTCAGCAGTGCCGCCATCTGGCCGCTCTCGTACAAGGGGGCCAGCGGCGCCAGCGCCGGCGCCAGCGCGAACCGCGCACCACCAGCGGCGGACTCCTTGCCGCGCAACGCCGTGGCATGCAGGGCATCGCGCGCCAGCGCAATATCGCCACGCGCGGCGGCATAAGCGCGGTAGGCCGCATCATCGAAGGGAACCAGCGTGTTGTAGGGATCGTTGCCGCCGTACAGAAACACACAGACCAACGCCTTGTACGACGGTGGCGCGGATTGCGCGGCGGCCGCGCCCAGTGCCGCCAGGCTTAGCGCCAGCGGCGTGGCGGCGCCAGTGGCGCCCAAGGCGCAGGCACGCAACAGAAAGGCACGGCGGCCGGCTTCGTGGGATTGCGTCATTTCTGCACCAGATATTCGGGGGCGGCGGCGACCAGCAGGATGGCGGCGCGCACACGGTCGCGCGGCCGGTCTGCTGGCAGGGTGCCGACGGCTTGTGCGATGGCGTCGGCGGTCTGCTTGCTGAATGCATCACCCGCCAACAGCAGCACGACGCGCGCAACCAGTGCTTGTGGGTCATGGGCCAGGGCGACTTCTGGCGCGTAGCGGGTTTGCAGGTCTTCCCAGCCCCGGTCTGCGTAGATGGCCAGAAAGTTCAGATACCCGGCAATGCTGGTTTCATCGGTGATTTGCAACTCAGGCGCCACCAGATGCCGCCGGGCCAGTTCCGTGACAGGTGGTGCGTAACGCGGACGGAAGAAATTGAACACCGTGGCCGACCGCATGGGGCTCTGCGCCAAACGGATGGTGTTGTCCGTCGTGTCGGGCATGGCCCACTCGCCGTTGGTCGACGTGGCGCCGAACGCCCGTGCCCATCCGGAAAAGCGCAGAATGGGTTCGCGCACCTTGCCCCAGGCAGGGTTGCTCAGATCGGGGTTGCGGGCTTCGGGGTCCAGCAGGATGGCGCGCACGACGGCCTTCAAATTGCCGCGTGTGCCGCCGCCGTCGTCATCGAACACCGCAGACACGCGGCCGATGTAGGCGGCTGAGGGGTTGCTGGTCACCAGCCGCTGGATCAGTTGCGTGCCGATGAAGGGCCCCACGTTCGGATGCGCGCAGATGACATCCATGGCGCGTTTCAGCGATAGATGTCCGTCCGTGCCCGGCGGAATCACGGCGCCCAGGAAGCGCTTTTCGGCCATCGAATGGAGCGCGTTATTCAGCGCCATCGGACGCCGGTGGAATTCCACATTGGTTTCCGGCCCGTTGATGTCCCAACCCGTGAAGACCTTGGCCAGCCCCTGCACGTCGGCATTGGTGTAGGTCTCGGCCGGCACCCCGTCGGTTTTCCTGACCGTGCCATCCGGTTCAAGTTGCAGCAGGCCAATGCTGAATAGCTGCATCACCTCGCGGGCATAGTTCTCGTCAGGATGGCGCCCGGTTTTCGGATCTTCCTTGCGGTTGCCGCGATAGGTCAGCATGCAACCCATCGACAGGTTCTTGGTGACGGCCGTCAGCAGGTTCTGATAATTGCCCAGTGCGTGTTCGGCCAGCAGGTCCATGAAGCCTGCGGCGCCGAACAGCGGCCATGACGCCGTGATCGACTGCACGCCCACGACGAAGATCTCGGACAGCGCGAACGCCACCCGCGTGCGCACCTGGTCTTCCGCGCTGATGAATTTGCGCCACAACGTCGATTCCAGGGGCGCGTTGATGCCGTTGCCCTTGAAGGCTTCGGTGTTTTTCTTCTGTTGCAGCAGCCAGTCGAAATGAGTCTGCGAAGGCGCCATGGCCAACTGCGCGTCCAGCCAGACCGCATAGCCGTCGCGTACCACGGCGTCAATCTGGGACGGCGTGGGCCCGAAGGTGGCTTGCGCCAGAAAGCGCGAAGCCTGGCCCGGGGTGACAGTCATCGCAATCCTCTCGTCGAATGCGAAAACCTACGGTACTAAAAGCGCCTGTCGGGCTTCAATACCGTCATTTGGACGAGAGGATTAATTCAAAAGTATGAGATTCAGACCGAACGAGTGATGCCGCCGTCGATGCGGATGTTCTGGCCGGTGATGTAGGACGACGCATCGGAAGCCAGGAATGCGATCAGGTCGGCCACTTCCTCGGCGGTGCCGTAGCGGCCCATCGGGATGCGGACGCGGCGGTCATCTTTTTCGGGCAGGCTGTCGATGAAACCCGGCAACACATTGTTCATCCGCACATTGTGTTCGGCATACTCGTCCGAGAACACCTTGGTGAACGCGGCCAGCCCGGCGCGGAACACGCCAGACGTCGGGAACAGCGCTTCGGGTTCAAAGGTGGCGTAGGTGGAGATATTGACGATGGCGCCGGATTTCTGCTGCTTCATCACCGGGGCGACCAGGCGCGTGATGCGCACCACGTTGAGCAGATAGAACTCCATGCCCAGATGCCAGTCGTCATCGCTGATTTCCAGCAAGGGGCCCTTGGGGCCATGGCCGGCGCTGTTGACCACGGCATCCACGCGGCCCCATTTTTGCAAGGTGGCTTCCACCAGCCGGGCCAGGTCTTCAGGCGAACGGTTCGAGCCGGTCACGCCCATTCCACCCAGTTCCTGCGCCAGGGTCTCGCCCTTGCCGGACGAAGACAAGATGGCCACGCGGTATCCGTCGGCCGCCAGCTTGCGCGCCGCCGCCGCACCCATGCCGCTGCCGCCCGCGGTCACGATCGCTACTTTTTCCGTGCTCATGCCTGCTCCTGTCTATGTTCTTGGAATCGGCCATTGTAGGGGGAGGCTCGCCGATGGACAGGGGTTCCCGAGCCGCGGGCAGGGGCGCTTTTGGGAGGCGCGCAGGCGCGCGCCGCGATCAATGGAAACGGGCCCCGCGCTCCTGGCGAACCAGGGGCGCGGGGCCCGTGCGGGCAAGCGGCGGGGCGGCGTGCCGCCCCGGAAGATCAGTCGACCAGCTTCAGCGTGCCCTTCATCAGCGCGAAGTGGCCGGGGAAGGAGCAGAAGAAGGTGTAGTCGGTGCCGGCGGCAAGCTTGCTGACGTCGAACGTGACGGAATCCGTCTGGCCGCCACCGATGACCTTGGTGTGCGCGATGACGCGGGCGTCGTCTTTCTTGACGTAGTCGTTGTCCAGGCCAGCCGCCATGCCGTCGTTCACCGCGCCCTGCATGTCAGCGGTGGTGGTCAGGACCCAGTTGTGGCCCATGACGTTCTTGGCCAGGGTGCCAGGGTGCTTGAGGTTCACGGTGAACTGCTTGCAGCTTTTGCTGACCGTGATTTCCTTTTTGTCGAACTGCATCTGGTCATTGCCAGCGATATCGACCGAGCACTCGGCGGCCAGGACCGGGGCCGACGCGACGGCGAGGACTGCCGCGACGCAAAGTTTCTTGAACACCATATTCATGCCTCCAATGTTTCGAGGGGAACGGAATTTCCGGCCCGCGCAGTGCGCTGGGGACGGGCGATACGACATTCTCGCCCTACTGTACGCTGCAATGCGCAAGGCTGCCCGCCAGGGGTTTGACCGAACGCAAGCGGCCGCCATTGAGTTACGCTGCGTCGTCCCGCCAAGCATTACAGTTTGGGGCTGACGCGCCAGATCACATTGCCCACGTCGTCCGCCACCAGCAGATCGCCCTGGCCATCGACAGCCACGCCCACCGGGCGGCCTTGCGCCTGACCACTGGTGTTCAGAAAGCCCGTCAGCACATCACGGGCCGCGCCGTCGGGCGTGCCATTGGCGAACGGCACGAAGATGACCTTGTAGCCGCTGCGAGGATCACGGTTCCACGAGCCATGCTGACCCACGAACATGCCGCCCGCGAAGGGGGCAGGCAGCCGGCTGTTGGCCGACCAGGCCAGGCCCAATGACGCCGTGTGTGGACCCAGCGCGTAATCGGGCACGATGGCGCGCGCCACCAGGTCTGGCCGCGCCGGTGTGACGCGGGTGTCCACGTGCTGCCCGAAATAGCTGTACGGCCAGCCATAGAAGCCGCCATCGCGCACCGACGTCATGTAGTCGGGCACCAGGTCGCTGCCCAGTTCGTCGCGTTCGTTCACCGCGGTCCACAAGGTCTTGCCGTCGGGCGCCCAGGCCATGCCGACCGGGTTGCGTAAACCGGTGGCATACAGCCGCTTGGCGCCGCTGGCTACGTCGATTTCCCAGATGGCGGCACGGCCTTCTTCGATGTCCATGCCATTTTCCGCGACATTGCTGTTGGACCCCACCGAGACGTACAGCTTGCGGCCATCGGGGCTGGCGATCAGGTTCTTGGTCCAGTGGTGGTTGATGCCGGCGGGCAGGTCGGTGACTTTCACCCCGGCAGCCGAAATCTGCGTCTGGCCGGGCTCATACGGAAAACGCAGCACGGCGTCGGCGTTGGCCACGTACAGCTGATTGCCGATCAGTGCCATGCCGAAAGGCGAATTCAAGCCTTGCAGCAACACGCTGCGCACCTCCGCGATGCCATCGTGGTCGGCGTCCCGCAACAAGGTGATGCGGTTGGCGCTGGCGGTACGGGCACCCGCGCGTTTCATCACGATGCCCGCAGCCCAGTCCTTCAGTCCGCCGGAGGCTTCTTCGGGCTTTGGCGGCGCATTGGTCTCGGCGACCAACACGTCGCCATTGGGCAGCACATACAGCCAGCGCGGATGATCCAGTCCGATGGCGAAGGCGTTGACCGTCAGGCCGCTGGCCGCCGTGGGCCGGGCATCCGCGGCCCAGCCGACTGCCTTCGCCGTATTGACGGTGGGAATCAGCGTGGTATTGGGGACGGGCAGTTGCGGGGTCGGGCCCATGCCCGCTTCGACGGGCAGGGTGGCAACTTCGCCGCAGGCGCTTAGCGCGGCCAGCGTCAGGCTGGCCGCTGCCAGGACACGTAGAGTAAGCATGATGCGACTCCAGGGCTATCTGTGCGTCCCATCATACCGATACCGCAGGTGCGCCGCGCGCCGTATTCAATCGTCGAAGCGGCTGCGCGTGACCGCACCCGATTGCGGGTCGACATGCAGCTTCACACGCTGGCCTTGCGGGTCGTAGGCCTTGACCTCGTATCCGTGCTTGCTTGAGCGTTCGATCTCGGAGATATTGCGGTAGCCGGCGGCTTCCATCTTGTCGTAGACCTGGCGGATCGTCAGCATCGGTGCGGCGGGGCTGGTGGCGGCGGGCGCGGTCGCGGCTGGTGCGGCGGCCTGCGCGTGGGCGGCGGTGCCAGCGACCAGGGCGGAAGCGCCGATAGCCATTGCAGCCAGGGTTTTTTGAATGCGCGTCATGATGGGTAGCTCCTAGGATGAAGTAAGGGAAATGCAGGCCGCTGTTTCGACCCTGCGTCCATTATTCGGGTTGGCGCATGAACCTTTTCTGAAGCCGCTGTTCATGTCCGGTTCATCCTCGGCGCGGTATAAAAGACGATCCATCCCCTAATTCTTCAAAGAGGCCCGGCATTGCGGCAGCCCCCCCTGACCCGACGCAAACGCAGCGGCATCGTGTTGTCCGGCTGCGCGTTGGCGTTCGCGCTCATCACCGGGCCGGTCAGCGGGCTGGCCGGCGATAGCGACCACGAGCGGGCCCGTCAGGCCCTGGAAGCCGGCAAGGTATTGCCATTGGGCGCGGTGCTGGACATCGTTGAACGCGATTTTCCCGGGCAGGTGGTCAAGGTCGAATTTGAAGAGGACGATGACGAATTCATCTATGAGATCCGAGTGCTGCAAAGCGGCGGCGGCATCCTCAAGCTGAAGATCGACGCACGCGACGGGACGCTATTGGCCGTCAAGGGCCGCGACATCAAATTCAAGGGCAAGGACTGATGCGCATACTGGTGGTGGAAGACGAACCCACGTTGGCCGGCCAATTGGCCGAAGCGCTGCGCGGCGCGGGCTATGCGGTGGACGTGTCGGGCGACGGTGAATCGGCCCGCTACCTGGGCGACGTCGAAGCGTTCGACGCGGTGGTGCTGGATCTGGGCCTGCCCGTCATGGACGGATTGACGGTGTTGAAGCAGTGGCGTGCCGCCCAGCGCAACATGCCCGTGCTGATCCTGACCGCGCGCGACAACTGGCACGAAAAGGTGGCCGGCATCGACGCCGGCGCGGACGACTATCTGACCAAACCCTTCCACATGGAAGAGCTGCTGGCCCGAGTGCGCGCGCTGTTGCGGCGCAGTACGGCGCATGCCAGTGCGCAATGGCGCTGCGGCCCCCTCATGCTGGACACTCGCCAGGCCAAGGTCACGATAGACGGCCAGGCGCTGACCCTGACCAGCCATGAATTCAAGGTGTTGTCGGTGCTGATGCAGCGCGCGGGCGAGGTCGTGTCACGCACGGAGCTGGTCGAACACATCTACGCGCAGGATTTCGACCGCGACTCCAACACCATCGACGTGTTCATCGCCCGGCTGCGCAAGAAGCTGCCACCCGACACCATCGAGACCGTTCGCGGGCTGGGCTACCGCTTGGCGGCCCAGGGATGAAACCGGTTCGCGCAGGGGGGCTGGGGTCACTGCGGCTGCGGCTGCTGGCCGGCACGCTGGCCTGGATCCTGGTGTCCGTGGCCTTGGCCGGCTGGGGGCTGGCCAGTTTGTTCCGCCAGCACATCACCCAGCAATTGCAGGCCGAACTTACCTTGCACCTGAATCAGCTGACGGCCGCGGTCAATGTCGGCGCGGATGGGCGTCCGGTGGTGGACCCGCCGCCAAACGATCCACGATTGGAGCAGCCGCTGTCCGGCCTGTATTGGCAGGTGGATCGGTTGGCCGACGCTGGCCAGCCCGCGATCATCGGCGCGGCGCGTTCGCGTTCGTTGTGGGATCAAACGCTGGAAACCCAGGCGCTGGCGCCGCAACGGGATCCCCAGGCCGGCGACCAGACCTATGACATTGCCGGGCCCGCCGGGCGTGGCCTGTCGGCAGTGGCGCGCATACTGAAACCTGCCGAGGAAGACGCGGCACCCTTGCGCCTGGTGGTGGCGGCTGACCGCCGCGTGCTGGCGGAGCCCATTGGCCGCTTCAACCACATGCTGGCGATCGCGCTGGGTGCGCTTGCCGTCGGGCTGACGGCGGCGGCGGTGGTTCAAGTGGTGGTGGGCCTGCGGCCGCTGGCGCGGTTGCGGCGTCAATTGGCCAAACAGAATGCCGGCGACAGCAGCCGCATTGAAGGCCGCTTCCCCAGCGAAATCCAACCGTTGGTGGATGACTTCAACAAGGTGTTGGCGATGAACGCCGAGATCGTGCAGCGTGCGCGGACCCAGGCCGGCAATCTGGCGCATGCGGTCAAGACGCCGCTGACGATCCTGGCCAATGCGGCGTCACGCGATGGCAGCGTGCCGGCCTCGCTGGTGGACGAGCAGGTGGCGATGGCCAACCGCCAGATCGACTACCACCTGGCGCGTGCCCGGGCCGCCGCGTCGTCGGGCGCCGCCGATGGCCGCGCGCCCTTGCTGGACGCGGTGCAGGGGCTGGTGCGTGTCATGCAACGCTTGTACGCGCAGCGCGATCTGCGTATCGGGATGGCGGGTATTTCCGCCGGGATGGTGTTCCGCGGCGAACAGCAGGACTTGCAAGAGATGCTGGGCAATCTGCTGGACAATGCCTGCAAATGGGCGGCCAGCCTGGTCAAGATCACGGCCGAGCCCGTGGACGCAGGACGCTTGGTGCTGCACATAGATGATGACGGCCCGGGCATCGAGGATCACGAACGCGAACGCATTTTCCTGCGGGGCGTGCGCATGGATGAACAGTTGCCCGGATCGGGCCTGGGGCTGGACATCGTGCGCGATCTGGCCAGCACGTATGGGGGCGAGGTTCGCGCCGGACGTTCGCCGTTGGGCGGGCTGCGCGTGTCCTTGTGGCTGCCCGCCGCCTGAGTACCGCCCGAGCGCGCTACTTCACCAGCGTGACGGGCACGTCGGCCAGTTGCAGCACCTGATTGGCCACCGAGCCGATCAGGATGTTCGCCAGCGTGCCGTTGCCGCGCGAGCCCATCACGATTCGCGTGCAGCCGTGATCGCGCGCGTAGCCGGTGATTTCGGTGGCGGCGTGACCAAATTCGACGTGGCTGGTGTAGTCGACGCCGGCCACGTCCAGCAACTGTCGCGCCTCGTTGGTGGCCTCTTGGCCTTCACGGGCGTAGAACTCGTCGATCATGTCTTGCGTGATCAACCGAGAAATGCCCGCGCGCCCCTGCGTGGGCGTTTGCACGTTGATCAGGTGGATGCGTGCCGACGTCGCGCCTTGCGCCAGTTGCCGGGCGTACAGCACCGCGCGGTTGGCATTGTCGGAGCCGTCGACGGGGACCAGGATGTTCAGCATGGATGCTCCTTGATGCGTTACTTGACGAGCGTGACGGGCAATTCCGTCAGGTGCAGGACGCGAGTGGCGACCGACCCCATGAACAGTGACGAGACGGAACCCAGGCCACGCGAGCCCATGTAGATTTCGTCGGCCCCTGTTTCGTCGGCGATGCGGACGATGGTGTCGGCAGCGGCGCCGATCTCGACGCGGGCCTCAAAGGGCACGCCGGCTTGCGACAACAGGCTGCTGGCTTCTTGCAGCGCGGTGCGGCCTTCGTCCTGGTAATAGGCGTCGATCTCGGCTTGTGACAGGCCGCGGCCGATCTTGCCGGATTTCAAGGGAATCTGGACGCTGAGCAGGTCCACCCGTTCGACGGGATCGTAGGCACGTGCCGCCAGCAGGGCTTGGACGGCATGAATGGCGGGTTGCGAGCCATCCACCGGGATCAGGATGCGTTTCATCGTCGTCTCCTTGTTAGGTGCGAGCCGCGGGAGGCGGAGCGTTCTACTTTATTTGAATTATTCGCCAGTTTCACCGTTCACGGAATGCGCAGGATCAATCCGGGTGCTCGCCGTTTGCGTTGGCCCCTGTCAGCGCCAGCGTTCGGGCGTGACCGCCGCGTCCACCTGTGTGCCCAGCAGACGGCTGGCCAGCGGCGCCAGCGCGAGCGCGCTTCCGGTGGTTTCCAACTGCATGGCGCCCACGCCCGTCGAGCGCAGCAGGCCGCGTTCCTGCAATTGGTGCCGCAACCAGCGCGCCACGGGGGCGCCGGTGTCCAGCAGGGGCACGCCGGGGCCAGCCGCCGCCTGAATCGCGTCCCGCAGGAAGGGGAAGTGCGTGCAGCCCAGCACCAGCACGTCGGCGCCGGCATCGCGCAACTCCGCCACGGGCGTGCGCACGGCGGCTTCGATCCGAGGGCCGGTCAGTTCGCCTTGTTCGACCAGCCTGACCCATTCCGGGCAGGGGCGCAACAGAATGCGGACCTCGGGCGCCTCACGCTGAACCAGCGCGGCGAACTTGGGGCTGGCCAGGGTGCCCGTGGTGGCGAATACGCCCACCACGCCGCTATGCGTCAGGTGCGCCGCGGGTTTGATGGCGGGTTCCACGCCGATGATGATCAGGTCCGGATGGCGCCGCCGCAATTGCGCGATGGCCGCCGCGGTGGCGGTATTGCAGGCCACCACCACGGCTTTCGCCTGCCGCGACACGAAGTAATCGGTCAGCGCCTGGGCGCGCTGTTCGACAAAGGACTGCGTTTTTTCGCCATAAGGGACATGGGCGGAATCGGCCACGTACAGCAGCGATTCGTGGGGCAGGGCATCGCGGATCGCGCGCAATACGCTCAGGCCGCCGACGCCAGAGTCATATACGCCGATGGGAGATTCGGAAAGCATGGTGGGAAGGGCGGGATGCGGGTGTTCGGCAGTGTAGCGCCGGCCTGTGCGGATCGGCGCGGCATACGGGGTTAGTTCGCCTCTTGCGCGCGGTGGCGGCGGACTTCCTCGATCAGTTTGCGGGTGGCGCCGGACTGTGGCGCGTCGCGCCAGATCAGGTTCAAGGGGGCGCGCAGTTCCACCGGATCGGTCACGCTGACGTACACGACGCCTTCGATGTTGACGCGGCGCAGGGACGCAGGCACCAGCGACACGCCCAGGCCGGCTGCCACCAGGCTCAGTGTGGACAACATGCGCGGCGCTTCCTGCGCGATGCGGGGGCTGAAGCCCGATGCGCTGCACGCCGTGATGATGGCGTCATACAGCCCGGGGCCGCTGTGGCGGCGGTACAGGATCAGGGATTCCTCGGCCAGTTCGGATAACGCGATGTGCTGCCGTGCGCGGCCCTTGACGGCGGGATGATCTGCGGGAAACGCCGCCAGCATCGTTTCTTCCAGCACGGTTTCCTCAACCACGCCGGGGCCGGTTCCATACGAGCCCCGGATGAAGGCCACGTCCACGCGGCCTTCGCTGACGGCTTCACGCAGTTCGCCCGTGCTGCTTTCCTCAAGCACCAACCGCACGTTCGGCGCGCTTTCGCGGAACCGTCGAATGACCGATGGCACAAATGGGTGAAAGGCGGCTGACCCGGTGAACCCGACCGTCAGCCGTCCGGCTTCGCCTTGGGAGACGCGGCGCACCCCATCCACCGCCTGATCCACCAGCGCGATGATGTTGCGTGCGTCGTCAACCAGGGCCCGGCCGCTTTCCGTCAGCTCCATGCCGCGCGGCAGCCGGTGGAACAAGGTGACGCCCAGCTCCTGTTCCAGCACGCGGATCTGTTGGCTAAGCGGCGGCTGGCGGATGCCCAGCCGGGCCGCGGCCTTGGTCAGGTGGGATTCCTCGGCAACCGCCAGGAAGTAGCGGAGAAGACGCAGATCGACTGATGCCATATGCAATGAATATGATTTTATGGTTAGTCATATATTAGACATTATCTAAGGCGAAGAGTAGGCTGCGATGTCGTTATTTCCTTATTCTGGCGCGGCGACGCGCCCGTCCCAGTCCTTTCGTCCACCGGTTCCCGACCGGGCATCACAATATGAATGCAGCACCCCCCACCACCGAGGCCGGACTTCGGCCTCCGCCCACTTGCGGGCAGTTGTTCTACGGATTCCTCATGCTCGGCCTGACGGCTTTTGGCGGTGCGCTGCCGCTGGCTCGCCGCATGGTGGTCGAAAAGCACCGCTGGCTCAGCGGGCCGGAGTTCACCGATCTGCTGGGCCTGTGCCAGTTCCTGCCGGGCGGCAACATCATCAACTTGTCGGTCGCGCTGGGGATGAAATTCCGCGGCCCGCGCGGTGCGTTCGCGGCGCTGATGGGCCTGATCCTGGCGCCGTCCGCCATCGTGATCATGCTGGGCATGGTGTATGACCGGTTCCAGAGCGACCCCCACATTCAGCATTTGTTCGCGGGTTTGGCGGCTGCGGCAGCGGGCTTGCTGATTTCAATGGCAGTGAAGGTGGGCGTGCCCGTCATCAAGCGCCGCGACTGGCTGGCCGGCGTCGTGGCGACGGTCTGTTTCGTGGCCATCGCCGTGCTGCGCATTCCGCTGCTGCCGACGATGGCGGTGCTGACGCCGTTGAGCATCCTGCTGGTCTGGAGGCAACGTCGATGATTCATACCCTGATCGCGTTAGCCCTGATTTTTTCCCAATTGTCGGTACTGGCGTTTGGCGGCGGCAATACCATCCTGCCTGAAATGCAGCGTCAGGTCGTGGAGGTGCACGGCTGGATGACGGCAGCTGATTTTTCGGCGCTGTTCGCCTTGGGGCAGGCGGCGCCCGGACCCAACCTGATGGTGGTCACGCTGGTGGGTTGGCATGTGGCCGGATGGTGGGGCATGCTGGTGACGACCATTGCCAAGTTCGGCCCCTCTTCACTGATCACCATCCTGGCGCTGGGCTTGTGGGAACGCTTCAAGGACCGTCCGTGGCGCGGCGTCATCCAGGCCGGCATCTTCCCCATGACCGTCGGGCTCGTCGCCGCCAGCGCGTCGCTGATCACCGAGGCTTCGGCGCATACATGGCTGCTGGGGGCGATCACCGCCGTGGTGGCATTGCTGGGCAGCGTCACCCGTATCCATCCGCTGTGGCTGCTGTTCGGCGGCGCGCTGGTGGGTTTGGTGGCGATCGGTTAGCGTTAGAGCTCTTGCCGCGCGTAGGAGCCCCCATGACCAAGCCGATTCCCGAAGATCCGCAAGCCGAAGATCGCGTCGCATCCGTGGACAGCCTGCCGTTCTTTCATGCTCATCGGCGGTTGGTGTTGTGCGGTCTGCTGTTCGTGGTGGCGGGCGGCACGGCTTATGCCCTGGGCCGTTCGCCCAGCCTGGCGCTGCTGCTAGGCTTTGACGCCGCCGCGCTGGTGTTCCTGCTGCTGACGGCCAGGGTGTTTGGCCAGACCACCCCGGCGTCCATGCGCGTGCATGCCAAGCAGCAGGACGTGGGACGTTTCGGCGTGCTGTGGAGCAGCGTGGCACTGTCCTGCATGGTGATGGTGTCGCTATGGGTGGAACTGCGCGGCGAAAGCAACACGGGTGGCGTGGTGGACATGCTGGCCGCCGCCACCACCATCGTGATGTCCTGGCTTTACATGAACATGATCTTCGCGCTGCACTATGCGCACAGCTATTACGGCCATCGAACCGACACGCACAAGGGGTTGGACTTTCCCGGAACGGACGAACCCGACTACTGGGATTTCGCGTATTTCGCGCTGGTGCTGGGCATGACGTTCCAGGTGTCTGATGTGCAAATCATCAACCGGCGCGTGCGGCGGATGGCGCTGATGCACAGCGTCATCGCCTTCTTCTTCAATGTCTTCATCATCGCGATCAGCGTCAACGTGGCGGCGGGAAAAGCCTGAAAAAAAGGATGACCCCCACGCTGCGGCGGGGGAAAGGGACCCCCACGCCGCGCACGCCTTGCGCAGCGATCAGGCCGCTGCGGCCAATCTCCACAATGACGTGACTTCTTTCGAGCGGGCCGCGTACAGCGGGTCGCTCGGGTCTTTCGCGCGGCTATGCGTGGGGCGCGTGTCGATGCGTTCGACGACGCGCAAGCCGGCTTGCTGGATCATCTCAAGCAACGCTTCGTGCGTGCGCAGGCCCAGGTGTTCGGCCAGGTCCGACAGGATCAGCCAGCCTTCACCATTGGGCGTCAGATGCGCGGTCAGCCCGTTGAGGAAACCGCGCAGCATGCGACTGTCGGGGTCATAGACGGCATGCTCGACAGGCGAGCTGGGGCGTGCGGGCAGCCACGGCGGATTGCAGACGATCAGCGAGACCCGGCCTTCCGGGAACAGGTCGGCCTCAACGATGTCGACCTGCTTATCCAGGCCCAGCCGCTCAATGTTCTCGCGGGCGCAAGCCAGCGCGCGCGGATCCTGGTCGGTGCCGATGACGCGCTTGCCGCCACGGCGTGCGATCACGGCGGCCAGGACGCCGGTGCCGGTGCCGATATCGAAGGCCACGCTGCCTCGCGGCATCGGGGTGTTCGCCACCAATTCCACATACTCGCCGCGCAGCGGGGAAAACACGCCGTAGTGCGGGTGGATGCGGTTGTTCAGGACGGGAATCTCCACGCCCTTCTTGCGCCATTCAAAGGCGCCGATCAGGCCCAGCAATTCACGCAACGACGCCACATAGGGCTCATCGGCGGGGCCGTGGGCTTCTTCGCAGGCTTGTCGCGCGTCGGGCGCGCGGCGCAGCGAAATGCCGTGGCCGGCGTCAAACGGAATCAGCAGCATGCCCAGGATGCGGGCGCGTTGCGATTGGATCTGGCGATGCTGGTTGAAGGCTTCCAGCAAGGTGTCCACGGGTTTGCGGGGCCGCTTGTCCACGCGCCGGGTCATCGCTTGCAGCAGCAGGCGCGCATTCTGGAAGTCGCCGCGCCACAGCAGGCCCACGCCTTCGCAGGCCTGGCGGTAGGCCATGTCCGCGGTCAGGGTGTCGTCCACCACCACCACGCGCTTGGGCGGCGTCGCGCCGGTTTCAGAGCGCCAGCGGGCGGAATGGGGGACATCTTGTTCTTCCCAGTGCAATTCGGGGGCGCTCAACGTGACGCTCCAGCAAGGACGGGGGGACGGGGCAGGATCATGAGGGAATATAAAAAGAAAAGGCGCGGGCTGCCAATGTAGCAGCTTCGCGCCCCGGGGCGGTGCGGCGCCGTGAGGCGCCGCTCGGCCGGACAGGCCTCAGTGGAACAGGACGACCGCCTTTTGCAGCGTGATCCAGATGCCCCAGGCCAGCGGGATGCCCACGCAGGCCCAGGCGAACATCACCAGGGCGGCAGGGGTGCGGAACGTCGAGGTGCTCACGCCATGGGTTTCGGAGGCGGCGGCGCGCTCGTGCGCCAGCGCCTTTTCCTGCGCCAGTTCTGCTTCCGTCATGAAGTACTTGGGGTTCACGGGGCGGATCGCCAGATTGCACAGGAAGCCCAGCACCAGCATGCCCGCCAGGATGTACATGGTGATGTCGTAGACCTGCGCGCGCGGCACGCCGATCGACAACTGGTATTCCCGGATGTAGTTCACCAGCACCGGGCCGAAGATGCCCGCTGCCGACCACGCCGTCAGCAGGCGGCCGTGGATGGCGCCCACCATCTGCGTGCCGAACAGGTCGGCCAGATAGGCCGGCACCGTGGCGAAGCCGCCGCCATACATGGACAGGATCACGCAGAAGGCGGCCACGAACAAGGCCAGGGCGCCCATATGCGCGGTCCACGGAATGGCGGCATACAGCACGAAGCCCAGCACGAAGAAGACCAGGTAAGTCATCTTGCGGCCCAGCTTGTCCGACAGGCTGGCCCAGAAGAACCGGCCGCCGATGTTGAACAGGCTGAGCAGGCCGGTGAAGCCCGCGGCAATGGCGGCGATGGCCGCCAACTGATCCTTGTCCAACTGGCCAAAGCCCAGTTCCGGCTTATTGATCAGGCCTCCGCCGAACACCTCTTGCAGCAAGGGGGACGCCATGCCCAGGATGCCGATGCCCGCCGTCACGTTCAGGCACAGCACCAGCCACACCAGCCAGAACTGCGGCACGCCCCAGACACGCTTCACATGGACGTGGCCCTTGGTGATCATCGCGTTGTTGGCTTGCTTGGCCGGGGCCGTCCAGCCTTCAGGCTTCCAGCCCGTGGGCGGCACGCGGTAGCCCAGGGCGCCAGACATCATGAAGATGAAATACACCACCGCCATGGTCAGGAATGTCTGCCAGACGCCGGGCGAGGTCGGGGTGGCAAAGTGGCGCATCAACAGGTCCGCCAGCGGGGCGCCGATCATCGCGCCGCCGCCGAAGCCCATGATGGCCATGCCGGTTGCCATGCCCCGGCGGTCGGGAAACCACTTGATCAATGTGCTGACGGGCGAGATATAGCCCAGGCCCAGCCCGATGCCGCCAATGACGCCGGACCCCAGCCACAGCATCCACATCTGGTGCAGATACACGCCGATGGACGAGATGACCAGGCCGCCGCACCAGCACAGGGCCGACACCACGCCCGCCTTGCGGGGACCGGCGCGCTCCAGCCAGCCGCCCCACAGCGCGGCCGAGCAGCCCAGCAGCACGAAGAACAAGGTGTACATCCACCCCATCGTCGAAATCTTCCAGTCGCAACTGGTCGTGAAGAGTTCGGCGACCAGGCTCATATCCGCCGGGCAGGCCAGCGGCTTGGCGCCGCCCACCATCTTGGACAACGGCAGCCAGAAGACCGAGAAGCCGTAGGCCATGCCAATGCATAGATGGATGGCCAGGGCGGCCGGCGGCACGAGCCAGCGCGAGAACCCCGGCCCGGCGATGGTGCGTTCTTTGTCAAAGAAGCCCGGCTTTGAGCCGGGCAGGTCCAGGGTGGCGGTGCTTTCCATGTAGTCTCCTCAGGGGTGCGGCTTTATAGCGCGCGCCGACCGGAAATAGAACGGTTGCGCGGCCTCTTTTTGAATCCGTCACTGCGTGCTGCCTACTGACTGCGGTAAAGCGGGCGTCCGGCTACCCCACGCGGGGGGCGGGCGTCAGGCGCTGGCGGTTTTGCGTCACGGCGTCCAGTACCAGAGGGTGCAACTGTTCCACGCCGGCATCGCCGTCGGGGCTTTGCGCAAGAAAGTCCAATAGTTCGTTGCGCATGCGGGGTTCCCAGAACTTATGGATATGGTTGGCCACGCCTTCCATCGCTTCGGGGCGGTCTGGCATGGCGTCGAAGAATTGGCCGATGCGATTGGCCATGCGGATCAGATTGCCGATTTCCATTGCGCGTAAGGGTCCGGTTCAGGGGATAAGGCGGTCGGGGTGGGAATACAGGGTCGCGTTGTCATTGCGCAGGAATCCGACCAGGCTGACATTGGCGTCTCGCGCCAGGCGGATGGCCAGGTCGGTGGGGGCGGACACCGCGGCCAGCACGGCCACGCCGGCCGCCGCCGTCTTCTGCACCATTTCAAAGCTGGCGCGGCTGGACACCAGCACGATGCCGTCGCCGGCATGCATCGCCTGGCGTGCCAGCGCGCCGACCAGCTTGTCCAGTGCGTTGTGCCGGCCCACGTCCTCGCGCACCAGCGCCACCACGCCATCCGCGCCGGCCCAGCCTGCCGCATGGGTGGCGCCCGTGATGTCGTGCAACGCCTGGCGGGCGCGCATGTCGCGCATGGCCGCCAGCACGGAGGGAATGCGCACGGACGCCCCGTTGGTGACGGGCGCCACCGGGCGCAAGACTTCCGGCAAGGTTTCCACGCCGCACAACCCGCAGCCGGTGCGGCCGGCCATGGCGCGGCGGCGCGTCTTCAGCCGCACCTCGCAGGCGCTGGAGATTTCCAATTGCACGACGATGCCGTCGCATTGCGGCAGCAGATCGATGCCGCGCACGTCGCTGACGGATTCGATGATGCCTTCCGACAAGGCGAAGCCCACGGCAAAGTCTTCCAGGTCCGCAGGCGTGGCCAACATGGTGGCGTGGCTGATGCCATTGAATTCCAGCGCCACCGGGGTTTCGAGGGCGACGAAGTCGGTCTCGACGGTCGGGGCGATGGCCCCGTCCCGCACGCGCGTGACCTGGATCTGCGTGCAGTCGGGACGGGAGGTCGGGGGCGTGGTCATGGCATCCAGGGCGGTCGTGGCGGGCAGGAGGTTACTTCCCGGTCAGCGCCGCTTCGCTTTCGCGCGATCGCTCGCGCAGCAGCTTTTGCTGAATGTCCGCAAAGCGGGACCATTGGCGTTGCCATTCCGAAGGCTGGGACACCCGTGTGATCTGCACGGCCGTGACCTTGTATTCGGGACAGTTGGTCGCCCAGTCGGAGTTGTCCGTGGTGACGACGTTGGCGCCGGACTCGGGGAAGTGGAACGTGGTGTATACCACGCCCGGTTGGACCCGATCGGTCAGGGTGGCGCGCAGAACCGTCTCGCCCGCGCGGCTCTGAACGCCGACCCAATCGCCCTCGGCCACGCCCCGGTCCTCGGCATCCTGCGGATGCAGTTCCAGCACGTCTTCGCCATGCCACATCACATTGGGCGTGCGCCGCGTCTGGGCGCCCACGTTGTATTGGGACAGGATGCGGCCCGTCGTCAGCAGCAGGGGGAAGCGGCGCGTGCTGCGTTCGTCGGTCGGCACGTACTTGGTGATCATGAACTTGCCCTTGCCGCGCACGAAGGTGTCGATGTGCATGATGGGCGTGCCTTCCGGCGCGTCGTCGTTGCACGGCCATTGCAAGCTGCCCAGCTTGTCCAGCTTGTCGTAGCTGACGCCCGAGAACGTCGGGGTCAGCCGGGCGATCTCTTCCATGATCTCGCGCGGGTGCTTGTAGTTCATGGGGTAGCCCAGCGCATTCGACAGCGCAACCGTCACTTCCCAGTCCGACTTGCCGTTCTTGGGTTCCATGACTTTGCGCACGCGGGAAATACGGCGTTCTGCATTGGTGAAGGTGCCGTCCTTTTCCAGGAACGACGAGCCCGGCAGGAACACGTGCGCATACTTGGCGGTTTCGTTCAGGAACAAGTCCTGCACCACGATGCACTCCATCGCGGCCAGCGACGCCGCCACGTGTTGGGTATTGGGGTCGGACTGCACGATGTCTTCGCCCTGGCAGTACAGGCCCTTGAACGAGCCGCCCAGGGCGGCTTCAAACATGTTCGGAATGCGCAAGCCGGGTTCTGGCTGCAAGGTCACGCCCCAGTCTTTTTCAAACTGTGCGCGCACCGTATTGTCGGAGATATGGCGGTAGCCCGGCAGTTCGTGCGGGAACGATCCCATGTCGCACGAGCCCTGCACGTTGTTCTGCCCGCGCAGCGGATTCACGCCCACGCCCTCGCGGCCGATGTTGCCGGTGGCCATTGCCAGGTTGGCGATGGCCATGACGGTGGTGGACCCCTGGCTGTGCTCGGTCACGCCCAGGCCGTAGTAGATGGATCCGTTGCCGCCGGTGGCGAACAAGCGTGCGGCGCCGCGCACGGCCTGCGCCGGCACGCCCGTGATTTCCTCCATGGCTTCCGGCGAATTCTCAGGCAGTGACACGAAATCGCGCCACTCGTTGAAGGCCTTGGCTTCGCAACGTTCAGCCACGAAAGCCTCATCGATCAGGCCGTCGGTGGCGATCACGTGGGCCAGCGACGACAGCAACGCGGTATTGGTGCCGGGCCGCACTTGCAGGTGGAAGTCCGCCTTGATGTGCGGGGAACTGACCAGTTCGATGCGGCGCGGATCAATCACGATCAGGCGCGCGCCCTGGCGCAGCCGGCGCTTCAGGCGCGAGGCGAATACCGGGTGGCCGCTGCTGGGGTTGGCACCCATCACGATGACGACATCGGTATGCATCACCGAATCGAAGGTCTGCGTGCCGGCGGATTCACCCAATGTCTGCTTCAGGCCGTAGCCGGTCGGCGAATGGCACACGCGCGCGCAGGTATCGACGTTATTGGTGCCGAACGCCGCGCGCACCAGCTTCTGCACCAGCCAGGTTTCTTCGTTGGTGCAGCGTGATGAGGTGATGCCGCCCACTGCGTCGCGCCCATACTGGCTTTGAATGCGGCGGAATTCGGAAGCGGCGTAGTTGATCGCTTCGTCCCAGGACACTTCCTTCCAGGAATCCGTGATGTGCTTGCGGATCATGGGCTTGAGCACACGTTCCTTGTGCGTCGCATAGCCCCAGGCGAAGCGGCCCTTCACGCAGGAGTGCCCACGGTTGGCCTGGCCATCTTTCCACGGCACCATGCGCACGACTTCCTGGCCCTTCATCTCGGCCTTGAAGCCGCAGCCCACGCCGCAATAGGCGCAGGTGGTCACGACCGAGTGCTCGGCCTGACCCATCATGATGACGGTTTTCTCTTGCAAGGTGGACGTCGGACAGGCTTGCACGCAGGCGCCGCAGGACACGCATTCGCTGTCCAGGAACGGCTGGTCTTGTCCCGGCGACACCCGCGACTCGAAACCCTTGCCCGAGATCGTCAGGGCAAAGGTGCCCTGGGTTTCCTCGCAGGCGCGCACGCAGCGGTTGCAGACAATGCACTTGGAAGCGTCGTAGCTGAAGTACGGGTTGGAGTCGTCCGTCGCGGCCTTCAGGTGGTTGGCGCCGTCGTAGCCGTAACGCACATTGCGCAGGCCCACCACGCCTGCCATGTCCTGCAATTCGCAGTCGCCATTGGCGGGGCAGGTCAGGCAGTCCAGCGGGTGATCCGAGATGTACAGCTCCATGACGCCACGGCGCAGATCGTGCAGCTTGGGCGTTTCGGTGTACACCACCATGCCGTTCTCGGCCGGCGTGGTGCAGGATGCCGGATAGCCGCGGCGGCCTTCGATCTGCACCAGGCAGAGCCGGCAAGAGCCAAAGGGCTCCAGGCTGTCAGTCGCGCACAGCTTGGGGATGTTGATGCCGGCCTCGGCGGCCGCGCGCATCAGGGAGGTGCCTTCGGCGACGCTGATTTCCTGTCCATCGATGGTCAGGGTGACGGTGTTTTCCGAAATCCGTTCCGGTGTGCCCAGGTCGCGGTCGCGCTTGATGACGGTCTCTAGCATGTCGGTCTCTCGGGTTCAGGCCGCGTGCGCGGCAGACTGGGAGGACTCGATGCCGAAGTCCTGCGGAAAGTGGTTCAGCGCCGACAGCACCGGGTAGGGCGCCATGCCCCCCAATGCGCAGAGCGAACCGCCCATCATCGTGTCGCACAGGTCGCGCAGCAGATGGACCTGCTGTTCGCGCTGTTTCGCGTCGGATCCGCCCGCCGCGATCTTGTCCAGGGTTTCGACGCCACGGGTCGAGCCAATGCGGCAAGGCGTGCATTTGCCACAGGACTCGATGGCACAGAACTCCATCGCGTAGCGGGCCATGCGAGCCATGTCCACGGTGTCGTCAAACGCCACCAGTCCACCGTGGCCGATCATCGCGGAAATCTGGATATAGGCTTCGTAGTCCAGCGGCACATCCCATTGCGATTCCGGTAGATACGCACCCAGGGGGCCGCCCACCTGAACCGCGCGCAACGGGCGCCCCGAGGCGCTGCCGCCGCCGAATTCATACAGCAGGTCGCGCAGGCTCAGGCCGAAGGCCTTTTCCACCAGGCCGCCTTGCTTGAGGTTGCCGGCCAGTTGAAAGGGCAGCGTGCCGTGCGAGCGGCCCACGCCGTAGTCGCGGTAGTACGCCGCGCCCTTGGCCAGGATGATCGGCACCGTGGCCAGCGAGATCACGTTATTGATGACAGTGGGCTTGCCGAACAAGCCGGATATCGCCGGCAGCGGCGGCTTGGCGCGCACCACGCCGCGCTTGCCCTCCAGGCTTTCCAGCAAGGATGTTTCTTCGCCGCAGATGTAGGCGCCCGCGCCGGTGCGGACTTCCATGTCGAACTGGCGGCCGCTGCCGTGCACGTCGCGGCCCAGCCAACCCACCGTGCGTGCCCGCGCGATGGCGGCTTCAAGCGTGGCGATGGCGTGGGGGTATTCCGAGCGCACGTAGACGTAGCCGTAGGTCGCGCCGACCGCCAGGCCGGCGATGGTCATGCCTTCGATCAGCACGTAGGGGTCGCCTTCCATCAACAGGCGGTCGGCAAACGTGCCCGAATCGCCCTCGTCGGCGTTGCAGACGATGTACTTCTGGTCGCTGGGCGACCCCGCAACCGTCTTCCATTTGATGCCGGTCGGGAAGGCCGCGCCGCCACGGCCGCGCAAACCCGACGTGACCATTTCGTCGACGATCTGCGCGGGTGCCATGGACAGCGCCCGCTTCAGGCCGGCCAGGCCGCCGTGCGCCGCATAGTCCTGCAAGGACAAGGGGTCGATCACGCCCACGCGGGCGAAGGTCAGGCGTTCCTGGTGCTTCAGGTACGGGATGGCTTCGGTCAGGCCCAGGCACAAGGGATGCGCGCCGCCCGTCAGCCAACCGGCGTCGAACAGCGCGGTGACGTCTTCCGGCGCAACCGGCCCGTAGGCCACGCGGCCGTCGGGGGTCGCAATCTCGACCAGGGGTTCCAGCCACAGCAGCCCGCGCGAGCCATTGCGCACCACCTGCACGGATAGGCCGCGCTCGTCTGCGATGCGTTCAATGTCACGGGCCACCGCGTCGGCGTCCATGGCCAGGGCCGCGGCGTCGCGCGGTACGTAGATGACGATGGGGGCGCTCATGACGTGGCCTCCAGCGTGCGGGTCAGCAGGCGGTCGAGCTTGTCGGGGGTCACTCGGGCATGCGGCTGGCCGTCAATCATGACTGCGGGTGATTGGGCGCACAGGCCCAGGCAATACACAGGTTCCAGCGTGAAATTGCCGTCCGCGGTGCTGGCATGGAAATCGCAGCCCAGCTTGGCGCGCGCATGGGCGGCCAGGTGTTCGCCACCCATCGCCTGACAGGATTCGGCGCGACAGACCTCCAGCGTATGGCGCGCGGCCGGTTCGCTGCGGAAGTGGGGGTAGAAAGTGATGACGCCGTGGACTTCGGCGCGGGACAGGTTCAGGGCCTCGGCGATGGTTTGCACCGCCTCGGCCGGAATACAGCCTAGTTCGTGCTGCACCCCGTGCAGCACCGGCAGCAACGGGCCGGGCAGGTGTTGCAGCTGCGCAAGCACGCGCGCGGTGGCCGCGATGGCGGGAGTGGGGGACGCCTGGGCTGCGTCCAGAGCCAGTTTGCCGCCCCGGGCTCCGCCGCTGGACGCCAAGTCGGATTTTGCCTCGCGCTGATGCACGGTGGTCTCCTCCAGTATTGCTGGGCCCCGTCCTGGGGTCTGTTGTGTTGGGTGGGATGCGGGATATTTAATATGTTTTTTTGAACATAAAAAAATCCCGTCCTGCCCGTTATTTGTGTACTCTAACCACGTAATTCATCGCCTTCAATAAGAAATAAATGACATATAAGTTCCGTATCGGGCTGCGCGCGCAATGGACATTGGGCGGTGACGACGATTCAGCGCCCGTGTCGTTGCAAGACATGCTGGCCTTGCTGGCCGCCATCGATGCCACGGGCAACATCGCGGGCGCCTGTCGCGCCTGTGGTCTGTCGTACCGGCATGCCTGGGGCGTGCTGCGCCGTTTTGAAGGCATCTTCGGCACGCAGCTGCTGATCACCAACCGGCGCCAGGGCACGCAATTGGCGCCGTTTGCGCAGCGCTTGCTATGGGCCAATCGACGCATCGAGGCGCGGCTGATGCCCACGCTGGACAGCATGGCGTCCGAACTGCAAGAAGAGCTTGAGCGCCTGCTACCGGAAAGCGGGCCGCACCTGCGCCTGCACGCCAGTCACGGCTTCGCGGTGGAGTCGCTGATGCAGCACATGAGCGGCCGCAAGCCCGGGCTGGAGCTACGCTACCGCACGGCGATCGAGGCACTGGCCTCGCTGGAACGGCATGAGTGCGATCTGGCCGGGTTCCAGGTGCCCCTGGGCGATTTTGAATCGCCCATCATGGAACGCTATGCGCAATGGCTGCATGCCGATGAATACGTGCTGATCCATCTGGCCGTGCGCAATACGGGACTATTCGTCACCCCGGGCAATCCCAAGCAAATCCACGGCATGGCGGATCTGGCGCGCGCCGACGTGCGCTTCGTGAATCGCCAGATTGGGTCCAGCACCCGCTATCTGGTGGGCCTGATGTTGCAGAGAGCCGGCGTGTCCATCGGCGAAGTGCAGGGGTACGAAACCAACGAATTCACGCATATGGCCATCGCCGCGCACATCGCCAGCGGCATGGCGGACACCGGCGTTGGCGTCGAGACGGCCGCCTGCCGCTTTGGGCTGGACTTCATTCCTCTGGTGCGGGAACGCTATTTCTTTGCCATTCGCAAATCGTCGCTGGAGACTCCCGCCATGCAAGACTTGCTGTCCATCATGCGTGGCCCCGATTACGTGGGCTACGTTGGGCAACTGATCGGCTACGACGCCCAGGACACCGGGCGGTTACAAACCTTGGAAGAGGCGTTCGCGTGAACGCGCGGCGAGCCACGCCGGGATACCCGCGCCGGGATATGATGACCCCATGAGTAAAGTGATTTTCCTTGCCGACCGCCGGAACGACCGTCCGGCCTGGCCCGCGCCCGGCGAATTGCCGCCGCACGGGCAGCCGGCGCTGGATCAGCGCGCGCGCCCCTTGCGCGATTTGCGGATCTCGGTGACGGATCGCTGCAACTTCCGCTGCACGTATTGCATGCCGCGCGAAGTCTTCGACAGCAGCTACACATTCATGCCGCATTCAGACCTGCTGTCTTTTGAAGAGATCAGCCGGCTTGCAGGCATTTTCACGCAACTGGGCGTGGAAAAGATCCGCCTGACCGGCGGCGAGCCGCTGCTGCGCAAGCACATCGAAAACCTGGTGGGCATGTTGGCCGGCTTGCGCACGCCCGCCGGCCAGCCGCTGGACCTGACCTTGACGACCAACGGCAGCATGCTGGCACGCAAGGCCGCCGCGCTGAAGGCAGCAGGATTGACGCGCGTCACCGTCAGCCTGGATGCCCTGGACGCCGCCATGTTCCAAGGCATGAGCGACAGCGGCTTCACGCCTGACGACGTGCTGCGTGGCATCGATGCGGCGGCCGACGCGGGCTTGGCCCCCGTCAAGGTCAACATGGTGGTGCGGCGCGGCCTGAACGACACGCAGATCCTGCCGATGGCCGAACGCTTCCGCCATAGCGGGCATATCTTGCGTTTCATCGAGTACATGGACGTCGGCAACAGCAACGGCTGGAACCTTGCCGAAGTGATTCCCAGCCAGGAAGTGTTGGATCGGATCGGCGCGGCCTATCCGCTGGAACCTGTGCAGACGAGTGAAATGGGTCGAGTGGCCGAGCGCTGGCGCTATCAGGATGGCGGCGGCGAAATCGGCGTCATTTCCAGCGTCACCCATGCCTTCTGTGGTGGCTGTACGCGCGCGCGCCTGTCGCCGGAAGGCAAGCTGTTCCTGTGCCTGTTCGCACACGAAGGGCACGACTTGCGCGCGCCGCTGCGCGATGGCGCAAGCGACGCCGAATTGGCCGGCATCCTGTCGGGCATTTGGGGCACGCGCGATGACCACTACTCGGAACTGCGCGGCCGCAACCTCGCGACCCCCACGCCGGACCCAGGGCGCAAAGTCGAAATGAGCTATATCGGTGGCTGAGGCCTCGTTGCCGCACGCGGGCGTCGCCGGCCTGATCCTGGCCGGCGGGCAAGGCTCCCGCATGAACCAGCAGGACAAGGGGCTTGTCGCCCTGTGCGGCCAGCCGCTGGTGGCGCACGTGGCGCTCCGGCTGGCGCCGCAAGTGGGCCGGCTGATCATCAGCGCCAACCGCCACCAGGATCGTTACGCACCATACGGGCAGGTGGTGGAAGACGGCGAAGCCGATCTGGGGACCTTTCAGGGCCCGTTGTTGGGCATCGCGGCGGGGCTTGCCGCCGCCGCTTCAGACGATTGGCTGGTGGTGGCGCCATGCGACACGCCGTTCCTGCCCCGGGATCTGGCCGCTCGGCTGATCGGCGCGGCCGCATCGGCCGAGGTGCCGCTGGCCTATGCGGTGGCCAATGGCCAACGCCATTCCGCTTGCATGGCGGTGCGCACGTCGCTGCTGCCGCATCTTCGAGCCTATCTGCTGGGGGGCGACCGCAAGGTCGGCCTATGGCAAGCCCGAGCGGGCGGCGTCGAAGCGCGTTTTGATGACGCGCCCGACGCTTTCATGAACGTCAATACCCCCGAGGAGCTGGCCGCGGCCGAACGCTACGCCAGCCAGTGACGCAGGTCGTAGTACGGCACGCGGTCCATGTCGTTGACCTGCACATCGGCCGGCAAGCGCGCCAGACCCGTTGCCCAGGGCATTGAACTGATCACGCCCGACCCCTGATGGCCGTAGGGCACCAATTCACCACTGCCGTCGTCGGCTGTGCGCCGTTGAACGCGCAGGAATTCCTCACGGCCGTCTTGGCGCGGATGCTCGGTGCGCAGCGGCAGCAGGCTGATCGGCGGAAAGATCTCTTCGCGCCCTTGCATGCGCCGCGCAAGTGGCGACACCAGCATGGCGAACACGGCATAGGCCGACACCGGATTGCCCGGCAGGCTGACGATGGGCTTGCCGCCGATTTGCGCCAGTGCCACCGGCTTGCCCGGCTTCATGCGCACTTTCCATAGCGACAGCTCGCCGCCCAGCGCCGCCAGCGCGGGCTTGACCAGATCACGTTCACCGACCGACACGCCGCCCACGCTCAGGACCAGATCGCAGTCGGCCAGCAATGTCGTGAAGGCGGCCACCAGGTCGGCTTCGGTATCGCGTGCATGCAGCACGTGCACGGGCAGGGCGCCCAGGCCGCGCACCAGCGCAGCCAGCATGGGGCCGTTCGAGTTGTAGATCTGTTCTGGCGCGCGCGGCGTTCCGGGCGGCACGAGTTCGTCGCCGGTGGTCAGGATGCCGACGCGCAATTGGCTCACCACCGGCACGCTGGCCAGTCCTTGCGAGGCCAGCAGCGCCACATGCGCGGCCTGGAGCATCGTGCCGGCCGCCAGCAGCGGGGCGCCGGCCATCGTGTCTTCACCACGGCGGCGGATGTGCTGGTTTGGGGCGGGCTGGCGCGTGATCTCCACCTGGTTGTCGGCTTCGACGGTGTCTTCCTGCATGACGACGGTATCGGCGCCATCGGGAACCAGGCTGCCGGTGAACAGGCGTATCGCGTGGCCGGGTTTAAGGGGTTCTGGGACGTCGCCCGCATAGCAGCGCTGCTGGATGGGCAGGCGGCCGCCGGCACGCCAGTCGGCCACACGCAAGGCGTAGCCGTCCATGGCGCTGTTGTCTGCCGGAGGGATGTCCACGGTGGCCGTCAGATCGGTCGCCAGCACGCGGCCGGCAGCGTCATTCAGGCCAATGTCTTCGCAGCGTTGCAGCGGCCCCGCGGCATTGGCCAGCAGGGTCTGCGCTTGATCAAAATCCAGCATGGGTCAGTTGTCTTCTGGTTGAGGCTTGAAATGCGTGGCGAAATTGCAGGGCCGATGGCTGCTGTCGAGCTGTTCGCGCAGGATCTGCGCCCAAGCGGTTTCGCACGCATTGTTGGAACCGGGCAGGCAGAAGATCAGCGTCTGATTGGCTGAACCCGCGAACGCACGCGACTGGAGGGTGGAGCTGCCGATCTCGGTGTAGGAAATCTGGCGGAACAGTTCACCGAAGCCGGGGATTTCGCGGTCCAGCAGCGGCAGGATGGCTTCCGGCGTGTGGTCGCGATGCGAGAAGCCCGTGCCGCCCGTCGTCAGGATGATCTGCACTTCGGGGTCGGCGATCCAGTCGCTGATGACGCGGCGGATCTGATAGATGTCGTCGCGGACGATATCGCGGCGCACGCATTGGTGGCCAGCATGCGCCAGGCTGTGGGCAAGCAGGTTGCCAGACGTGTCGTCCCCCGCGCTGCGGGTGTCGCTGACGGTCAGCACGGCGCAAGCCAGCGACAGGGGGATGGGGCTTTCTTCGCTCATGGGTGTTCCTTCTTCGAAGCAGTGTCTGCATCCCAGGCATCCGTACGGTCCTGGTCGGATTGGCGCTGTTCGACCCAGAAGCTGTCGCCGCCCGAAAGCGTCTCGCGCTTCCAGAAGGGCGCGCGGGTCTTGAGCGCGTCAATGATGAATTCGCAGCCGCGGAAGGCGTCGCCACGGTGCGCGCTGGCCGCCGCGACGAACACGATCTGGGCATTGCGGGACAAGGCGCCCACCCGGTGCACGATCACCGTGCCGTCCAGGTTCCAGCGGTCGCGGGCGGTCGCGGCGATGGCTTCAAGCTCGCGTTCGCACATGCCGGGATAGTGCTCAAGAAAGAGCGTGTCGGTGGGCGAATCGGGCGCGTAGTCGCGTACATAGCCCACGAAGGTGACGATGCCGCCCACGCCGGGGCCTGCGCTCGCGCGGAGCGCAGCCGTCAGCGCGGCGCCGTCGAAATCGGCTTCCTGGACGCAGATCATGGCGCTCAACCTCCGGTCACGGGTTCAAACACCGCAACCTCGTCGCCGGGGCGGATCGGGGCAGTGGGCTTGGAGTGAGTTTGGTTGATGGCCAATTTCAGGCGCGAGGCGGGTGCCAGCTGGGGATAACGTTCGCCCAGCGCGGCCAGCAGTTGCGCGCCCGTGGATTCGCCATTCAGGGGCCAGTTTTCCGTGCGCTTGCCGACAAGCTCGGCCACGCGGGCGAAGTACAGAAGATTAATCGTTGCGCCATTCACCGCTTTTTCCTCCCGCCTTGTACTTAAGGCGTACTTGTTCGACCACGATGCCTTTGTCCGCGGCCTTGCACATGTCGTAGATGGTCAGCGCGGCCACGCTGCATGCCATCATGGCTTCCATTTCCACACCCGTTTTGTAGCTGGTGCGGCAGGTGGCCAGGATGTCGATGCGGTGCGCGGCATCGTCCAACGAGAAGTCGATGCCGACAAACGCCAGGGGCAGGCTATGGCACAGCGGAATCAGCTCGGCGCAGCGCTTGGCGGCCAGAACGGCGGCCACGCGCGCGGTGTTGAGCACTTCGCCCTTGCCTCGGCCCGGCTGAGTCAGCAGACCGTAGGCCACCGCGTTCATGCGCACGCTGGCGGTGGCGATCGCGACGCGCTCGGAATCCGTCTTGGCGATGACGTCGACCATGCGGACCTGGCCGGATTCATCCAGGTGACTCAAGGTGGGGGTGGAGGGTGGCATGGGAATCGGGATCGAGAATTGTTAATGTTTGAAAAGAGCGGTCCCGGCTGGCCGGGAGGGGCCGCTGTTACGCCTATGATAGACGAGCGCTAACCGGGGCGCGATAATCGCCTTCAACTCGTATCAGGAGACTCGCGATGCCCTTGCGGATGCCCAAGCTTCGGTTCACCCGCCGCGCCGGCAAGATCCTTCTGGGCATCGTGGCGTTCGCACTGATCCTGTGCGGCATTGCTGCCTGGCAAGTTCCCAAAGTCCTGCATAACGTCCTGACCGGGGACGTCTCAAAGATGATCGGCCGTGAGATTTCCGTCGGCAAGATCAGCTTCAACCCGTTCACCCTGACTGTCCGTGCCCGCGACCTGGCGGTGGCCCAGCCCGGGTCGCAGACGCCGTTGCTGTCGTTGTCCGAACTGGATGCCAGTGCGGCGTGGAGCTCCCTGTTCTGGTTCGCGCCGGTTGTCGATCGTTTGACGCTGCGTCAGCCTAACATCGCTATCGTTCGCGAAGACGTCACGCGCTTCAATTTCTCTGACATACAGCAACGAGTGGCCGAAATGACGGCCGCTCAGCCCGCCGAACCGCCCAAGCCGGATGCCGGCCCACCCCGGTTTTCGCTGAACAACATGGTGATCGAAGGCGGCACCATCACGCTGGACGACAAGGTCACGGGCCGCAAGCAGGTCATCGATGAATTGGGCGTGGGCGTGCCGTTCATCTCCACCTTCGGTTACGCCACCGATATCGACGTGCAGCCGCGGCTGCACCTGCGCATCAACGGCAGTCCGTTCGACCTGACCGGCGTGGCCCGCCCGTTCGACAAGGTGCCGTCTTCGACGCTGCGTGTCGCGTTCAATGGCCTGCAACTGGAGAAGTGGGCGGACGTCTGGCCGATGCCGCTGCCGTTCAAGCTGGACAGCGCGCTGTTGGACTCCAATCTGCAAGTCGTGTTCGAGCAACCCAAGGATGCGCCGCCCAAGATCCGCGTGGTGGGCGACCTGGGCCTGCGGCGCTTCGATCTGCGCGACACCGCTGGCGAAGGCCTGATCGCCTGGAGCGCCCTGACCGTCTCCCGACTGGAACTGGAGCCAATCGCGCGCCAGGTGTACGTGGGCGAAGTGGGGCTGTGGGCGCCGCAGATCAACGTGCGCCGCTACGCCAATGAGCACCTGAACTGGCAGGACGTGGTTGCCAAACTGAAGGAACTGGGCGGCGTGGCGCCGGAAGAAACGCCGGTGGCCGATAAGCTGAGGCGGGATGTCGGATTGAAGGTGGCGCCGAAGGCCGATGCGTCAAAGACGCCCGCCCAGGCCACGGCACCCGCTGAAACGCCGCCGGCTGCTCCCGCCGCCACCACCCCAGCCACCCCAGCCACCCCAGCCACCCCAGCCACCCCAGCCACGCCCGCCACGCCTGCCACAGCGGCTGCCTCCGCGCCGGCCAGCCCGGACGCCACCGTTCCGCCGGCACCGCCTGCCGCCCCGGCGGAATGGAAGGTCACGCTGGATGCCTTCAACCTGCATGAGGGCGAGCTCTACATCACCGATGCGATCAGCAAGCTGGACTACGTGATGACCGGCATGGCCGTGACGGTGGAAGGCGTGACGATTCCAGAGGTCAAGGACCAGCCCGTCAACCTGTGGTTGACCGTGGACAACAGCACCGATGGGGGCTGGATCCGCGCCAAGGGGCCGTTGGTCTTGAAGCCGCTGTCGCTGGAATTGGGCGTGAAATTGGGAAATGTGGCCTTGGCTCCCTTGGCGCCCGCGGTGCGCAGCGTGGCTCCGATCGTGCTGCTGGATGGCCGTCTGGGCGCGACGGCGCAGGTGCACGTGCTGGAGAAGAACGGCGTCGTGGATGCTTCCGCAACGGCCGTGCAGGCTGACTTGGCTCAATTCAAGGCGCGCGACGAATCGCTCAAGCCCGCGCTGGACATTGCCTTGCAAACGCTGCACGTCACCGCTGACCGGCTGGCGATGGGGCCTGGACAAACCAATTTCACGCTGGCCGCCGCGGGCATTCAAGGCAACGGCAAGCTGGATCTGAAAGGCATGTTCACGCCGCAACCGCTGACGCTGAAATCGTCCGTGGACCTGTCCGAACTGAACGTCGCATCCTTTGCGCCATATGCGGCTTCCAGCCTGAACGCCACGGTGCGTGCCATCACGCTGGGGGCGAAGGGCGATGTGGACTTTGCCGCTGCCGCGGGCAATGCGCCGATGAAGGTCAATTGGAAGGGCGGTGTCGAGGTCACGGGCGTCGACCTGCAAGATCGGGTCAACAACGACGACTTCCTGAACTGGAAGCGGCTGGGCTTTTCCGGCATGGACATCTCGGTGGCGGGCGACAAGATCGGTGCCAAGCTGGGCGACATCGCGCTGGAAGACTTTTACGGCCGGATCCTGCTGAATGCGCAGGGCCGCCTGAATGTCATGGACCTGGTGGCAGCGCCTGGGCAGGCGGGCGGCTCCATCACGCAAGATACGCAGACGCCGGGCAGACAGGCCGCTCCCCCCGCGCCGACGCCCGCCGCCAAGAGCAGCGCCAGCGCCGGCATGCCGGATATCTCGGTCAACAGTGTCACGCTGTCGCGCGGCCGCATGACGTTCACCGATCGCTTCGTCAAACCCAATTACGTGGCCGAGCTCTCGGCCATCGAGGGCGCGATCACGGCGGTGTCGTCCACCAATCCGCAGCCCGCCAAAGTCAAGGTCACGGGCCGCGTGTACACCACGGCGCCCCTGTCGATCAGCGGCATCGTGCAGCCCTTCGCCAAGTTCCTGACGCTGGACCTGAAGGCGTCGGCCAAGGGCGTGGACCTGCCTCGCTTCAATACCTATTCGGCCAAGTACGTGGGCTATCCGATCAAGCGCGGCAAGCTCTCGGTGGACCTGGAATACAAGATCAAGGACCGGGCGTTGCAGGCCTCCAACCACGTGGTGTTGAACCAGCTGACCTTCGGCGACAAGACCAACAGTCCGGATGCCACCAAGTTGCCGGTGTTGCTGGCCGTGGCGCTCTTGAAGGACTCGCGCGGCAATATTGACATCAATCTGCCGATCTCCGGTTCCCTGGACGACCCTGAATTCTCGGTGGGCGGCATTGTGGTGCGCGTGCTGTTGAATCTGGTGGTCAAGGCCGTGACGTCGCCGTTCAGCCTGTTGGCCTCGGCCTTCGGCGGCGGCGAAGAATTGTCCTATGTGGAATTCGCGCCGGGCAGCGCGGTGTTGACCGACGATTCCGTTCAGCGCATCGACACGCTGATCAAGGCGTTGACGGATCGTCCGGCGCTGAAGATGGACATCAGCGGCCGCGCCGATCCCAAGACCGACATGGAAGGCCTGCGTCAAGCCTGGGTCGACGGCCAGATCCGCGCCGCCAAGGCCGCCGCCACCACGCCGCGCGGCAAGAAGCCCAGTGCGGCAGGCGTGCAGGTGTCTGCCGCCGAACGGACCAAGTATCTGGAAGAGGTCTACGACGATACGGACATCAAGGACAAGCCGCGCAATTTCATCGGCATGTCCAAGTCTGTTCCTGCGGACCAGATGGAAGCAATGCTGCGCAGCGTGGCGCCGGTGGGTGACGAGCAGTTGCGCCAACTGGCGGATGCGCGCGCGCAGGCGGTGTATGAGAAGTTGCAAGCCCAGGAAGGACTCGCGGATCGAGTGTTCATCGTTGCGCCGCAGCTGGACGCGGACGGCATCAAGGACGAGGGGCAACCCTCGCGCGTGGACTTCTCCCTGAAGTGAAACCAGCAGGTCATCGGGGGTACGCGCCGCGTCCCCCGGCCACGCTTTTGCCAGGAGATTTTCAATGAAAGATCAGGACGCGCACTTCGACAGCCTGCTGCCGCCTCTGCGGCTGGACCGGCGAGGCTTCATTGCCACGACGGTGGCCGCGGGCTTTTCGCTGGCGGCCGGCACGGCCGTCGCCCAGACGGCGATAGCCACGGACGCCAAGGGGTTGTTGGCGGGCAAGATTGATATCCCGACGGCGGATGGCAAGATGCCCGCGTATCGCGCGGCGCCACAAGGCAAGAAGGGCCTGGCCACGGTGATTGTGGTGTCGGAGATTTTCGGCGTGCACGAGTACATTCAGGACGTGTGCCGCCGCTTGGCCCACCTGGGCTATCTGGCCATTGCGCCCGAGCTTTTCGCGCGCCAAGGCGATCCGTCGAAGTACACCGAGATTCCGAAGTTGCAGGCCGAGATCATCGGCAAGGTGCCGGATTCGCAGGTCCAGGGCGACCTGGACGCGACCGCCAAGTGGGCGGCGGCCAATGGCGGCGACGCGGACAAGCTCGGCATCGTGGGGTTCTGCTGGGGCGGCCGCCAGGTGTGGTTGTATGCGGCGCATAACCCGAAGCTCAAGGCGGGCGCGGCGTTCTACGGCCAATTGGCGGGCGAACCCAGCGAACTGAAGCCCAAGTCGGTGCTAAGCCTGGTGAATGATCTGAAGGCGCCCGTGCTGGGGGCTTACGGTGGCAAGGACGCCGGCATTCCGCAGACGGACGTGGACCGCATGCGGATCGAACTGGCCAAGGGGCCGGCGGCGGCGAAGGCGTCCAGGATCGATGTGTACCCAGACGCCCCGCATGCGTTTCATGCGGACTACCGGCCGTCTTATCGCAAGGCCGAGGCCGAGCAGGCGTGGACCCGCATGTTGGATTGGTTCAAGCAGAACGGGCTCTGATCGGGCGGGGCGGTGTACGCCGCCCCTATCCCTTTACCCCTATCCCTTTTCCCTATCTCCTCGCCAGATTCACTGCGCGCTCTCCCCTGGCAGGCCATCGCTGACTTCCGCCAGGGCATTCTTCATGTCCTCGTAGCTCATGACGCGCTCGTTCTGGAAGCTGCCCAGTACGCCCCGGCATCCATCCACGTTCGAGCGCTTCATCTCGTCCATCATGGTTTTGCCTTCGGCCAGGCCCTGTTGATAAAGGGTGTCGTAGCGGTTCGACGAAAAACCGTATTCCTTCGCGTACTGCGTCAGGTTCGTCTTCGACGTGGCCTGGTGCTGGGCCAGATCGGGTTCCGAGGCGCCGCAGGCGCGGGCTGCGCCATTGGAGGCGCCAGCGGCGGTCACGAAGGAATCATATTGGGCTTGTTCGGCGGCGTCGGGTGCGGCCCAGGTCGGAGCGGCGGCGGTGGCCAGAACCCAGGCCAGGCCTGTCAAGATCGTGCGCATTGGTGAATCTCCGCGTGATGCCCGCGAGCCAGCCAGCGGTTCGGACGGGCGAGGGTTACTGCAACATTATGGCAATCAGCCGTTTCCAGGCCGTGAGACTGGAGTGTTGAGTCGTTTCAGACTGTGCATCTTCTTTTCCCGGCGTCTTGCCGGCAGCAGGCCGGCCGCGCAGGAACTATGATGGAGGATGTGAGGCGCTCCTGCCTCAATGCATCACCCCCCAATTATTCTGGAGATCACCATGACGATCAAAGTCGGCGACCGCGTGCCGGATGGCACCCTGACCGAATTCATCGAAACCGAATCCGCCGGCTGCTCGCTGGGTCCCAATGCGTTCCAGGTTGCAGACCTGACCCGCGGCAAGACCATTGCCCTGTTCGCCCTGCCGGGCGCCTTCACCCCGACCTGCTCGGCCAAGCATCTGCCGGGCTACGTGGAGCAAGCTGCCGCGCTGAAGGCCAAGGGCGTGGACGAGATCTGGTGCGTGTCGGTCAACGACGCTTTCGTCATGGGCGCCTGGGGCCGCGAGCAAAAGACGGAAGGCAAGGTTCGCATGTTGGCCGACGGCTCGGCGCTGTGGACCAAGGAACTGGGTCTGGAACTGGACCTGATCGCGCGCGGCATGGGCGTGCGTTCGCAGCGCTACTCGGCGCTGATCGTCGACGGTGTGGTCAAGCACCTGAACGTGGAAGCGGCTGGCAAGTTTGAAGTCAGCGACGCCGCCACGATGTTGTCGCAAGCCTGATCCAACGTAGTTCCTGTTTTACCGCTCAACGCGGCGGGCAGCCTTTTGCCGCCCGCCGCGTGAATGCCAGCAGCGGTTGCCAACGCCATGCTCGCCACCATCTCCTCTTTCTCGTCGCTCTATTTCGCGACCTTGCTGATGCTTATCGGCACGGGTCTGTTCAACACCTACATGGGCTTGCGCCTGACGGCGCAGTCCGTCAGCGAAGTGTGGATCGGCGTTCTGATCGCCGGCTATTACCTGGGTCTGGTGTGTGGCGCGCGGCTCGGTCACCGGTTGATCATCCGCGTGGGTCACATCCGTGCGTTCGTCGCCTGTGCGGCCATCGCCACGAGCATGATCCTGGCGCAGACGCTGGTTGATTCCATGCCGCTGTGGCTGGTGTTCCGTCTGATTTCAGGCGTGGTGATGGTGACCGAATTCATGGTCATCGAAAGCTGGCTCAACGAGCAGACTGAAAACCATCAGCGGGGCCGGGTATTTTCGGTCTACATGGTGGTGTCGGGCCTGGGCACGGTGCTGGGGCAATTGGCGCTGACGGCCTATGCCACCCTGGACCTGCGCCCGCTGACGCTGGTGGCCATGTGCCTGGTGCTGTGCCTGGTGCCGATCGCCGTCACGGCGCGTTCCCACCCGCCCACGCCGCTGCCCGCGCCACTGGATATCCGCTTCTTCATGCGCCGGGTACCGCTATCCATGACGGTGCTGTTCGTGGCGGGCAATCTGTCCGGGGCCTTTTATGGGCTGGCGGCGGTCTACGGCGCCAAGCATGGCTTGTCCACGTCGCAGGCGGCGATCTTCGTGGCTGCGGCCGTCACTGCCGGCCTGTTGTCCCAATGGCCGATGGGCTGGCTGTCCGACCGCATCAACCGTGCCGGGCTGATCCGCTTCAACGCGATGCTGCTGGTGCTGCTGCCTACCGTGATGTGGGGCTGGCTGACCCTGCCGTACTGGGCGCTGGTGGCCATGTCCTGCGTCTTTGGCGTGTTGCAGTTCACGCTGTATCCGCTGGGCGCGGCATTCGCGAATGACCACGTCGAGTCCGAACGCCGCGTCAGCCTGTCTGCCGTGTTGCTCATGACCTATGGCGTGGGCGCTTGTATCGGCCCCATGGTCGCGGGCTTGTTGATGTCGCTGGCTGGTCCCAGCATGTATTACGTCTTCATTTCGGCTTGCGCCTTGATTCTGGTGTGGCAGGTGCGTCCGACGCGCGTCACCGGTGCGCATCAGGTGGATGAAGCTCCCACGCACTTTGTCGCCATGCCCGATACGCTGCAAAGCTCGCCGGCCTCGGCCGTGCTGGACCCGCGCGTGGACCCCGAAAACGATATCGCGATGGAAATGGTGCACCCCGACCCGTCGGCGGCGCCGACGCCTGCGCCCTCAGAACCCACGACTGCCGATGTGCCCGCAGCCGGCGCTGCCGAGCCCCAGGCCGACGACAGCGCCGAGCAAGAGCGCCGCACCGGCACCTGATCTGTCGTCTACCAGGGCGCCATCAGCACGATGGCGGCCAGTGCCAGCGCAATGCCCAGCGCGTTGATGCGTGTCAGCGGTTCGCGGAAGGCCAGTGCGCCAACCAGGGTGCCCAGCGTGATCACCCCCATGTTCATCGACGCAAACACCAGCGCGGGATGCTCGGGCAGCGACTGATGGGCGCGGATGTAGGTCAGGATATTGCCGAAGTTGGCCAGACCCAGCGCCACGCCCGCCAGCACATGCCGGCATTGCCAACGCACCCGGCGGTACAGCAGATAGGCCAGCATCAGCACACCTGACAGGACAAAGGCCAGCAACAAGCCTCCAGCGAAGGCGGTGCCGGCGCGCGCCACCTGCTTGAACAGAATGTCGATGACGCCATAGCCCGCCCAGACCACCAGGGGCCACAGCCAGGCTGCCCGGCTATCCGCGATGCCCTGCGAGGCGGCGGGGCGCCGCAGCAGGCAGGCCAGCGCGCTGAACGCCATCAGGATCGCCGCCAGCTTGCGGCCGCTGATGGATTCACCGAAGAGCAGGAAGGCCGCCAGCAGGGGAATGAAGAGCGACAGGCGTTGCGCGGCGTCGCTGCGCACGATGCCGGCATGGCGCACCGCCACGGCCATCGCCAGGAAGACGCTGGGCAGCAACACGCCCAGCGCCGCAAGCACGAGCCAGGGCGTCTGCGGCGTCACCAGCGTTGCGGGGTCCGGGCGCAGCACGCCCCAGCAGAGCAGGGCGGCCATCGCGTAATTCACGGTGATGGCCTGGCGCACGTCCACGTCGTACCGGCGAGCCAGCTTCAGCAGTACCGCGACGGTGACGCTGCACGCGACGCTTGCCAGCAGATACAGGACGCCAGGTGTCAGCGGCACGTGGCGCCGTCGGCGTGCTGATGTTGATGCTGGGACGCATCGACATGCATCCCCAAGCGTTGCAGCAGGCGCTGGTCGGCTTCCATTTGGGGATTGGCGGTGGTCAGCAGCGCGTCGCCGTAGAACATGGAGTTGGCGCCCGCCATGAAACACAACGCTTGCAGCGCGTCATCCATGGTTTCGCGACCGGCCGACAGACGCACCGCGGCGCGCGGCATGGTGATGCGCGCAACGGCGATGGTGCGCACGAACTCGAACGGGTCCAGGGCTTCGACGTTGGCCAGCGGCGTGCCTTCGACCTGCACCAGATTGTTGATCGGCACCGATTCGGGATAAGGCTCCATGCTGGCCAGTTGGGCGATCAGGCCGGCGCGCTCGCGCCGGGATTCGCCCATGCCCACGATGCCGCCGCAACAGACGTTGATGCCTGCATCGCGCACGCGGTCCAGCGTGTCCAGGCGGTCCTGGTAGGTCCGGGTGGAAATGATCTTGCCGTAGAACTCGGGCGAGGTGTCCAGATTGTGGTTGTAGTAGTCCAGCCCGGCTTCTTTCAGTTGTTCGGCCTGGCCATCGCGCAGCATGCCCAAGGTGACGCAGGTTTCCAGGCCCAGCGCCTTCACCGCCGTGACCATTTCGGCCACGGCCTCCAGGTGGTGCGGCTTGGGGCTGCGCCAGGCAGCGCCCATGCAGAAGCGTTGCGCACCGCCTGCCTGGGCGGCGCGGGCGGCAGTGACGACGTCTTCCAGCGGCATCAGCTTGTCGGCGTCCAGTCCGGTGTCGTAGTGCGAGGACTGAGGGCAGTACGCACAGTCCTCGGGGCAGCCACCGGTCTTGATCGACAGCAGGCTGGACAACTGGATGGCGTTCGGATCGAAATGGGCGCGGTGGGTTTGCTGGGCACGGTGCACCAGATCCATGAACGGCAGCTCGTAAAGCGCGATGACGTCAGCGGCGCTCCAGGCGGGGGCGGGCATGTGCTTGGTCGTCGTCGGAACGGGGATGTAGGCGGTCTGCATGAACGGGCTCCTGTCGGTCTTGCGGGAATCACGCCGCTTGCCGGAAAGCAAGGACGGGATCGGCGGATCGTAAGAAGCTGCGCCGGGTTTGCGCAATGCGGGCCAATGGGCTGGAAATGGAGGGGTTTAACGCGCCAATAAGCGAATATGAAGGATATTGGGCGCCGCCAATGACTAACGCGGCGTCATCTTCGTTGACGCCGCGACCTCGGATATTTTGCTTCCAATTGTAAAATTGGATCTGTCAGGCTTATTTCGAGGCTGGTTTGTCCCGAATACGGGTCGATTCATGGCCAGTGATGCCGCGGTCGCGTGCCCATACGATCGCCGCGCTGCGCCGGTGCACGCCAATCTTGCTGTAGATCGTGGCCACGTGGTTGCGCACGGTATTGCGCGACAGTTTCAGGCTCTTGGCGATGCCATCGTCATCATGGCCCTGGCACAGCAAGCCCAGCACTTCGCGTTCGCGCGTTGTCAGTTGCGCCAGTTCGGCCACGTCGCGGGTGGCGGGGGCGGGCTCGCGCAGTTGCGCCAGTTTTTCGATGATGCCCCGGCTGAACCAGGACGTGTCCTGCATGACGGCCTCGATCGCCGCCAATAGTTCCGTTTCGGAGCGTTTGCGCTCCGTGATGTCCTGCATCACGATCAGCAGACGCGGCTGGCCGCCGATCATCACTGGTTCGGCCGACACCAGGCAGTCCAGTTTGTCGCCGTCCTGCGTGCTTAGCGTGGCCTCGCGGTTGCGTGCGCTTTCGCCGCGCTTCAGGCTGGCGTTCATGCCCTCGTAGGGCTGCAAGCCCAAGTCCGTCAGCGCCTTGCCCGCGCTGTCTGTCGGCGATGCGCCGGTTGCCGCCGCGAATGCCTCGTTGATGTCCAGCACCAGCAGGGTGTCGCCTTCGCATACCGCCATTGGCACCGGAGCCAGGCGAAAGGCTTTGGAGAATCGTTCTTCGCTTTCACGCAGCGCCAGTTCAGTGCGCTTGCGCGCTTCCAGATCGATGAAGGTGAACAGCATGCAGGGCTCGTCCTGCATGTCGATGGGCTGGCCTGCGACCATCACGAATTTCGCGCCGCCGTCCGCCAGTTTCACCACGCCTTCGCGCTGTGTGATGGTTTGGCCTTCATTCAATTTGGCCACCGCGGATTCCTTGTCTTCGCCGCCGTCCAGCACGTCCAGTTCATAAGCTGACTTGCCCAGCACGGTGTCGCGCGTGTAGCCCGTCATTTCCAGAAAGCCCTGGTTCACCTTTACGTAGCGCAGATCGGACAGCCGGCAAATCAGCGCGGGGGCGGGATTGGCGGCGAAGGTGCGCTCAAAGCGTTGTTCGGCGTTCAGGTGCGCGGTCTGGTCGTGCAGGATCAGGACGCGGTAGTCGACGCCATTGCCGCCGTCCAGGTTCAGGCCGCGAGCACGCAGATTCCGCAGAAATTCATCATCGTCCTTGCGGCTCAGATCCAGCAGCAGGTCATCAAATGGCTCGCCGGCGGCCAGTCGGTCCAGCGGGTACTGGCGGGCGGATACGCGGTGATGGTTGCGATAGGTCAGCGTATAGCGCTTGCGATAGCCGGCGGGGGTGCCGCCCAGCTCTTGCAGCGTTTCCACGCCATGCAGTTCTAGTGCGCTGTCGTTGGCCCAGGTGATGGCGCCGTCAGGTTCGAGCACGATGATGCCTTCATTTAACCCCGCGATGATGCTTTGGAGGTGTTGGCGATGTGCTTGGGGTGCGGCGGCGTCTTCGGTCACGTAGGCCTCTTCGGTTCGCATGCATGAGCACACAGGATGAAGGCGCATGACGATGCTGTCCAGAGAGCAAAACGGACGAGTCTTCGCGGTGGGGGAGGAGGGTAGAGAGCGTGGCGGGCGCAGAAAAGCAAAAAGCTCCGGAATCCGGAGCTTCTGCGATGCACTGCCATGTGATCAAGCACAAGGTGCTTGGCGGAGCGGACGGGGCTCGAACCCGCGACCCCCGGCGTGACAGGCCGGTATTCTAACCAACTGAACTACCGCTCCGCAGCGGTGTACTCAACTTCATCACTACACTGCGGTGTCAAGGCAGCTTGGTACTACATGCCAAAAAAGCTGGCGTCCCCTAGGGGATTCGAACCCCTGTACTCACCGTGAAAGGGTGATGTCCTAGGCCTCTAGACGAAGGGGACCTGAACTTGAACAGAACTGCTAAAAACTTTACTACGGTACTGCGTACTGGTGGAGGTAAGCGGGATCGAACCGCTGACCTCTTGCATGCCATGCAAGCGCTCTCCCAGCTGAGCTATACCCCCCAGGGGTCCTATGTTGTTCCGGACTTCAAACAACAAGGTCTCACACTCTATAAAAGCAAAAAGCCCCGAAGACGGAGCTCTTGAAAGACTCAGAGCGAGAGAGCTTTTGGCGGAGCGGACGGGGCTCGAACCCGCGACCCCCGGCGTGACAGGCCGGTATTCTAACCAACTGAACTACCGCTCCGCAGCGGCTTACTCAACTACTTTGTCACTTCAACTGCATTTATCTACTGCGTATTTATGTACTGCTTTACTGCATTGGTACTGCAACTTGCTGCCAGTAAACTGGCGTCCCCTAGGGGATTCGAACCCCTGTACTCACCGTGAAAGGGTGATGTCCTAGGCCTCTAGACGAAGGGGACTTGGACTTGCAAATACTGGTACTACGTTCTTCGCTGTTGACTGGTGGAGGTAAGCGGGATCGAACCGCTGACCTCTTGCATGCCATGCAAGCGCTCTCCCAGCTGAGCTATACCCCCGTTTCTCTAATCAATTCCTGCTACGTTTTACGACTGAAACACACGTTTTATGGTGCGCTTTTTCGTAGTTCGTTGCCGGTTTTGTTTAGTGCCGTTGGCGAAGAAACGAGATTATGCACGAACAAAATGGGGTGTGCAAGTCGCTTGGGGGCAAAAAGCGTAAAACCGGTCAAAAAAAGGGGTCCGGAACGGTTTTTTTGCGCATTTCGTGCGCATTTTCACCACAGAGACATGCCAGGCGATTGGTGCAGATTTCAGGAAAATCAACGACTTGTGCGAATGCTATGGTGAGGATGAAATTTTTTATTCATCATGCGGCTTTCGCGTGAAAAAAGTGTGGTCGCATTCACATGGGCATTCCGGCATGAGCAACAAGACTTCGTTTCCCACTCGGCCGTTGGGGCGCAGCGGCATGGACATCACGCGCATTGGCCTGGGTGCGTGGGCAATGGGCGGCAACGGCTGGGCCGTGGGCTGGGGGCCGCAGGATGACGCGGATTCCATCGCCGCCATTCGCCTTGCGGTGGATCGCGGCATCAACTGGATTGATACCGCGGCGGTATACGGCCTGGGTCACTCCGAAGAGATCGTGCGCCGCGCACTGGCACAGATGGCTCCCGCCGACAGGCCCTATGTCTTCACGAAATGCGGACTTACCTGGTCGGCCGACAATCCGCTGGCGCCACCGCGGCGCACGGGTGCGCCCGCCAGTATCCGGCGCGAAATCGAGGATTCACTGCGACGGTTGGGGATAGAACGCATCGACCTTTATCAGATGCATTGGCCGGCAGGCGACGGCACGCCGATCGAAACCTATTGGCAGGAATTGCTGGACCTGAAGCAGGCGGGCAAGGTGGGCGCCATTGGCTTGTCGAACCACAACCTGGCGCAATTGCAGGACGCCGAAACGGTGGGACATGTGGATTCCCTGCAACCCCCGTTCTCGGCGATTCAGCGCACGGCGGGCGCGGACCTGATTCCGTGGTGCGCTGAGCATGACATCGGCGTCATCGTCTACAGCCCGATGCAATCCGGCCTGCTGACCGGCCGCTTTTCCGCCGAGCGGGCACGTGCGCTTCCGGCGGACGATTGGCGCTCGCGGCATGCGGAGTTCATGCCGCCCAATCTGGCGCGGAATCTGGCGTTGGCCGATGCGTTCAAGCCCATTGCCGAACGGCATGGCACGACCGTGGCGGCGGTGGCTGCCGCGTGGACGTTGGCATGGCCCGGGGTGACCGGCGCCATTGTCGGCGCGCGCAGCGCCGCGCAAGTCGATGGGCTGTTGGGCGCCGCGGAATTGGAGTTGGATGGCGACGATCTGGACGCCATCGCCGAGGCGATCGAACTGACGGGCGCTGGCACCGGGCCGGTGCGCCCGCCGGAAGACAGCGCCAAGCTGCCCGCCAACCTGTTCGCCTGAAACCGGATCAGGCGCGGCGTGTTTTGCGACCGCTGCCAATGGCGGCGATCAGCACCAGGCCCACGAGCGCCAGCGCGATCTTGTCGCCGAAGCGTGCATATGGCGTCAGGCCCGTCATGCCTTGCACGGACACGGGCAGCATGCCGGCTTGCAGCGGGGCAAGTTGCGCGGCGACATGACCCTTGGCGTCGATGGCGGCGGTGATGCCGGTATTGGTCGCCGTCAGCATGGGACGCGCGGTCTCCATGGTGCGTAGCCGACCGATTTGCAGATGCTGGCGCAAGGCCCAGGAATCGCCGAACCAGCCCAGATTGCTGACGTTGACCAGGATGGTCGCACCCGGCTCACCATCGGGGCTGGGCAGCAGCGCCGGCAGCAAGTCGGGGCCGAACAGGTCTTCGTAGCAGATGTTGAAGGCAATATGCTGGCCGCCCACGGCGAAGGGGGTCTGGCGTTCCGCGCCGCGATCGAAATCGCCCAGCGGGATGTTCAGCATGTCCACGAACCAGTGGAATCCTGGCGGCACGTATTCGCCCCAAGGCACCAGATGGCGTTTGTCGTAGCGCATGGTGGTGCTGCCGGCGACCAACTGTTCGACCGGCGTATTGCCGTCAAACCCCATCACGCTGTTGGTATAGCGTTCGCGGCCATTGACGCGGTCGTGCAGGGGTACGCCCATGGCAATGGTGAAGTTGCCTCGGGCGGCCACGCCGCGCCAGGCATCCCAGATGCGCGGATCAAGCTGATCCTGAAACACGGGCAATACCGTTTCGGGCAGGATCACCAATTCCGGCGCGGGGACGCCGGCGGGCGGCGCCATGGCCGTCATTTCCAGGTGGCGCACCAGGCTTTGTTCCAGCAGCGCCGGGTCGAATTTCTGTGATTGTTCAATGTTGCCCTGGATCAGGCGCACATTCAGCGGATCACCGGTGGGGGAAGACCAGTCCACGCGCGATAGCGGCCAACCGGCGACGGCCAGCGCCAACGCAATGCCGGCCGCCAGCGCTTGGCGCGAGTCTCTGGCCTTTTTGCGGGACGGCTGCCAAAGGCTGGCGATGGCGGCAGCGGCGAACGCGGCCACGAATGCCATGCCATGAACGCCCAGTATCGGCGCCCAGCCGGCAATCGGGCTGTCGACCTGCGCATACCCGATGTTCAGCCACGGGAAGCCGGTGAACAGCACGGCGCGCAGCCATTCAAAGCCGGCCCATAGCGCGGCCCAGGCCAAGGTGGCAGACAAGATGCCGGATGGCGTCGTGTCGTTCGTCAATGGGGTGAATCGACGCGCCAGCGCACTGGCCGTGGCAGGAAACAGCGCCAGGAACGAGGACAGGGCCAGCACGCCGGCCACCGCCAGCGGCGCGGCTAGATCGCCATAGCGATGCATGCTGATGTAGAGCCAGTACAGGCCCACGGCATAGGTGACGAAGGCGAACAGCCAGCCGCGCGCCCAGGCCTGCTTGGCCGACGGGGCGGTAAGCGTGACGCGCGCGGCGATGGCAAGCGCCAGGATCTGCGTGATGGCCAGCGCCCAGTCCGGCAAAGGGCCGGGCGCGAAGGTCAGGGCGTGCACGGCACCTGCCAGCGTCAAGCCGGCGGCGCCGCGCAGGAGTCGGCTGCGCGGGGTACGGCTCATGCGTCGTCGTGGGGGCGAGAAGTTTGGGTGGGCGTGTTGCGCTTGACGCGCAGCCAGATGGCGCGGCGGGCATCACCGCGCGCCACTTCCATGCGCAGTCCGTCGAATTCGGCGATATCGCCGCGGCGCGGGATGCGGCCCAACTGGCCTCCCATCCATCCGCCGACGCTGTCGTATTCGTCATCGGGCAAGCGGCAGCCGAACACCTCGTTGAAGTGCGAGATATCCGTGGCGGCCAGGACGCGCCATTGGTTTTCGCCTTCGGGGAAGATCGAGTCTTCTTCGGTTTCGTCGAATTCGTCTTCGATGTCGCCGACGATCTGCTCCAGCACGTCTTCCATCGTGACCAGGCCCGAAATGCCGCCATGCTCATCGATGACGATGGCCTGGTGGTTACGGCTGGCGCGGAACTCGTGCAGCAGCACATTCAGGCGCTTGGATTCCGGGATGAACACGGCGGGACGGACCAGCGTGCGCATTTCGATGTTGGGTTCCAACATGCAGCGCAGCAGATCCTTGGCCAGCAGGATGCCGATGATGTTGTCACGGTCGCCTTCGTAAACCGGGAAACGCGAATGCGCGGTTTCGATGACCGTGGCGACGAGATAGGGGATGGGCTGGGTGACGTCCAGCAGGTCCATGCGCGAGCGTGGAACCATGATGTCGCCGACGGTGCCCTCGGACACGGCCAGCGCGCCCTTGATCATCTTGTAGGACTCGGCGTCCAGCAGGTTGCGGTCGTGGGCGGCTTCCAGAATGGCCTTGATGCCTTCGCGGTCCTCGGGCTCTCGGCGCACAAGGGAAAGCAGGCGGTCTAGAAGGGATTTAGTGGCGGGTTTGGCTGAGCGAGCAGAGGTCGCTTCGGGGGCAGGGTAAGGGTCAGACATCGTCCGGGAGGACAAGTTATGGAGGGGCCAGCATAACCGAAACTGGCTTCCCGTTTGTAACCGCGACCGTGAAAAAGGGGCCAAACGACGTCATCTACGCCTTGCGTGGCGCCATTTTCCGGCAATTTCTAGGGGTAGACCCGCACTGCGGGCCTCCGGTGCCCCGGCTATTGCGCAGTGACGTAAGGATCGGCGATGCCCATCTTCGCCAGCGTGGCGGTTTCCAGCGCCTCCATGCGCTTGGCGTCACGTGCCTTGATGTGGTCGTAGCCTAGCGAGTGCAGCACGCCGTGGACGGTCAGATGGGCGGCATGGTCCAACAGCGCCTTGCGCTGTTCGCGGGCCTCGCGCACCAGCACGGGCACGCACATGACGATGTCGCCGCGCGCGACCCCCACCGGGTCCACGCCGTACTCGAACGTCAGCACATTGGTGGCGTAGTCGCGTTCGCGGAAATCCCGGTTCAGGCGGCGGCCTTCTGCCGTGCCGACCAGCCGCAGACTGAGTTCGGCGGCCGAAAAATCGACCAGACCGTCTTCCGCGGCTGCTGCCAGGGCGCGTTCCGCCCACCGGCGCAGACGCCAGCGGGGCAGACGGGCTTCTTCGATCCCGTACTGGACGGACAGGGACAGATCAGGCTTCATTTTCGGAGGCACGGTCATAGGCGTCGACGATGCGGGCGACCAGCGGGTGGCGCACGACATCGCGGCTGGTGAAACGAGTGGTGGCGATGCCCTGCACGTCGTGCAATACCTTGACCGCGTGAGCCAGGCCGCTGTCCTGCCCGCGGGGCAGGTCGACCTGGGAGGGGTCGCCGGTGATGACGGCCTTGCTGCCGAAGCCAATCCGCGTCAGGAACATCTTCATCTGTTCCGGCGTGGTGTTCTGCGCTTCGTCCAGGATGATGAAGGCATGGTTCAGCGTGCGTCCGCGCATATAGGCCAGCGGGGCGATTTCAATCGTCTGTTTCTCGAACAGGCGTTGCACCTTCTCGAAGCCCATCAGATCGTAGAGCGCGTCATACAGCGGGCGCAGGTAAGGGTCTACTTTCTGGGCCAGGTCGCCGGGCAGGAAGCCCAGGCGCTCGCCGGCTTCGACGGCCGGGCGGGTCAGCACCAGGCGCTGCACGGTGTCGCGTTCCATCGCGTCGATGGCGCAGGCCACGGCCAGCCACGTCTTGCCAGTGCCGGCGGGGCCGACACCGAAGGTGATGTCGTGCTTCAGGATGTTGTTCAGGTAGTCGCGCTGACGCGGCGTGCGTGGACGCAGGTCGCTGCGCTTGGTCCGCAGCGCGATGCTGTCGCTTTCGTCGTCCAAGGCGGGCAGCGGATCGGCTTCCCGCACCTGTTCTTCCTGGGGCTTTTCTTCCTGACGTCCCACGCCGATCTCGACCAGACCCAGTTGGATGTCGTCGACCGACAGGGCGCGGTGCACGGCCTGTTCGTGGAAGCGTCGCAGTACCCGGCCGGCCAGTTCGGCCTGTTCGCCTTCAATGGTGACGCGGCTGCCACGGCGAGAGAGCTTGACGCCCATGCCGTCGGCAAGCTGCCGCAGATTTTCGTCCAGCGGGCCGCACAGATTGGCCAGGTGGGTGTTGTCGCCGTCCAGATTGACGACGGCGGGCATGCTGCGGCGGGCGCGGGAACGGGGAGTGGTCATTCAGTCTCTTGGAGATCGCGGTCCACGTCAGCCACCCGGGCGCGCAACGAATTGGTGTGCGCTTCGGTGATGACGACGTCAACCATTTGTCCGATAAGCCGCGCGGGTGCGGCGAAGTTCACGATGCGGTTGTTCTCGGTGCGGCCCATCAGTTCGTTGGGGTCGCGGCGCGAGGGACCTTCCACCAGCAGGCGTTGGCGCGTGCCGACCATGTTGCGGGCGATGGTGGCCGCCTGTTCATTGATCAGCGCTTGCAGGCGCTGTAGGCGGCGCAGCTTCACGTCCTGCGGCGTGTCGTCCGTCAGGTCGGCCGCGGGCGTGCCGGGACGGCGTGAATAGACGAACGAGAACGAGGTGTCGAAGCCCACGTCCTGGATCAGCTTCATCGTCTTTTCAAAGTCTTCTTCGGTTTCGCCGGGGAAGCCCACGATGAAATCGGACGACAAGGTCAGGTCGGGGCGGGCCGCGCGCAGGCGACGGACCACCGACTTGAATTCCAGCGTGGTGTAGCCGCGTTTCATGCCGGCCAGCACCCGGTCGCTGCCCGCTTGCACGGGCAGGTGCAGGAACGACACGAGCTTGGGCAGGCGGGCGTAGGCGTCCACCATGCGCTGCGTCATTTCCTTGGGGTGCGAGGTGGTGTAGCGGATGCGTTCGATGCCGGGGATTTCGTGCACGTATTCCAGCAGCATGGCGAAGTCGGCGATGTCGTCCGTGCCTTCCATCTTGCCGCGGTAGGCGTTCACGTTCTGGCCCAGCAGCGTCACTTCCTTCACGCCTTGGTCGGCCAGGTCGGCGACTTCGATCAGCACGTCCTCGAACGGGCGCGAGACTTCTTCGCCGCGCGTGTAAGGCACGACACAGAAGCTGCAATACTTGCTACAGCCTTCCATGATCGAGACGAACGCCGTCGCGCCGTCCACGCGCGGGGGCGGCATGTTGTCGAACTTTTCGATCTCGGGAAAGCTGATGTCCACTTGCGAGCGGCCTTCCGAGCGGCGACGCGCGATCAGGTCGGGCAAGCGGTGCAGCGTTTGTGGGCCGAACACCACGTCCACGTAAGGCGCGCGCTTGACGATGGCTGCGCCTTCCTGGCTGGCCACGCAGCCGCCGACCCCGATCACCAGATTCGGGTTCGTTTTTTTCAGGTGCTGCACCCGGCCCAGGTCCGAGAAGACTTTTTCCTGCGCCTTCTCGCGCACCGAACAGGTATTGAACAGGATGACGTCGGCGTCTTCCGGGTTGTCGGTCAGTTCCAGCCCCTGGTCACCGCGCAGCACGTCGGCCATCTTGTCCGAGTCGTACTCGTTCATCTGGCAGCCGAAGGTGCGGATGTACAGTTTGCGGGGAGAGCTGGCGCCGGCGTCTGCGGGGGCGTCCGCGAGGGGGGTAGCAGCGGTGCCGCCGTCGTGCGGAGCGTTCACGCGCGCATTGTCGCGTTTCAGGGAGGTTTCTTGCATGATGGTCGCCGTGACGGGTGTAGATCCCGGGGGCTAAAGAGCTGGAAAGGCGGAATTTTAACCCTTGCGTGAAAATTGTTTCTTGGTCTGGCAGGCGGTCGCCGTTACGATAGCGATCCGGCCAGCTTTCAGCGGCTGGTAAATATTTCTCATTTTCCTTGAGCGGTACCGATGACTCCCAATCCCATGACGCCTCCGGTGGCCGCTCCCGTGACCCCCGCCGCGCCAGGCCTGCCCGCGCCAGACGAAGTCCGTAACCCGTTTTCGCTAGCTACCTGGCTGTCGCTGGGCGTTGCCCTGGCCTTGGTGGCCGGCGCCTGCGCGCGTTGGGTGGATCTGCCGCTGGCCATCTGGATCAAGCAGTCGGTATCCGATGGCGTGAACGAGTCCTTTGAATGGGTCGGGCAGTTGGGTGAAAGCGGCCCGTACATCGGGGTCGCGCTGGCCTTTTACGTCGTGGGCCTGATTGGCCTGGCGCGCGGCTGGCGCAACCCCTTGCGCATGAGCTACGCCAGCATGGCACGCGGCAGCCTGCTGATGCTGTCCACCATGGCGGTGGGTGGGCTGGTGGTGTTGGTGCTGAAGCGATCGGTGGCGCGGGCGCGTCCCGAGTTGTTCTTCGAGAAAGGCATCTACGGCCTGGGCGAATCCTTTTCGCGCGTGCAGCAGTTCAATTCCTTTCCGTCCAGCCACACCTACGCGGCGTTCGCGGTGGCCGTGGTGCTGGGCATCCTGGCCCCGCGCTGGCGCGTGGCCTTCCTGCTGTTGGCGGCGTTGGTCGCAATGAGCCGGCTGGTCAATCTGGACCACTACCTGTCCGACGTGATGACCGCGGCCGGCATCGCCGTGCTGGTCGGCCACGTGCTGGCCCCCCGCGTCTTGTGCAGCAAATACCAATGGCCGCTGCGCGCGCCGTGGCGCTGGTGGAAGAAGGCGTAGGGGCGAATACCGCCCTTGGCCGAGGCCGCAGGCCGCGCTTCGACGCTTCGCAGACGGCTTAGGCGAAGTTGATCACCACGCGCCGGTTGGTGCGGCTTTTCTTTTCGATCTTGGTGACGGCGATGGGGCCGATCTCGGCCGTGTTGCGCACATGCGTGCCGCCGCAGGGCTGGCGGTCGACGCCCGGGATCTCGATGATGCGGATGCTGGCGGTGCCGGCGGGCGGCGCGGCGCCCACGGTGCGGACCAGATCGGGTTGCGCGGCCAATTCCTCGGGCGTGATGCAATTCACGGCGACGTCGGTGCGGGCGTTGATCAGCGCGTTCAGGCGGTCGGTCAGGTCGGTCTTTTCCAGCGTGGATTCGGGCAGGTCGAAATCGATGCGGGCGGAATCGGGCGAGATACTGCATCCCGTCACGGGCGCCGGCACCAAGGAACCCAGCAAGTGCAAACAGGTGTGCAGGCGCATCAGCCGATGGCGGCGGGGCCAGTCGATGGCGACGACAACTCGGTCGCCCACTTGCGGGGCCGTGTCGCCATCCAGCACATGCAGGATGCGTTGGCGGTCGTCGGCGTAGACGGTGTCGCTCAAGGTCAGGACACGGCCGTCCGCTAGCGTAAGCGTGCCGGTGTCGCCTGCTTGCCCGCCGCTGCGCGCATAACAGACGGTTTCGTCCAGTTCGATGCCGTCGGGGCTGACGGCGATGACGGTGGCGTCGCACTGGCCCAGATAGGGTTCGTCATCGAATCGCTTGTACGTGGCGGGCATGGGGAGGTCTCCGGTCTGGGTTGCTGAGTTGTTGTTATGGATGTTCACGCCAGGGTCTTCAGGCCCTGCGGGGTCTCGATCTGCGCGCGCAGGCGCGGTGGCCCGTTGGTCTGTTCAAGGTCGATCAGGGTGTCTGCACCCATCCAGGTCAGCCCCTGGCGCAGTAATCCGGCCTGAGGGTGGCTGCCCGAAAGGCGCACGAGCTTCAGGGGTTGGCGTGGCAGGCTGACGCCGGGGTAGGCATCGACGTCCCATTGGATCAGCGTGGGCAGGAGGCCATCACCCGCGGCATGGCCGGCTTCGCGCCAGGCGGGCAGGCTGCCGTCAGCAGGCACGGTCAGCCGCCAGCGCAAGTCGCCGCGCGTCATGGGGATGACCGGGGCAATGCGGTCGGGATGGTCGGCCTGCATGCGGGTGAGGTCCATCGGCGCATCGACCCGCGCCGCCCAATGTGCCAGAAAGGGGCCTTGCTCCAGGCGGGCCCGCACATCACCCTGGTCCAATCCGAACCAGCGCGGCTGGTCCGGCTGCGGCGCATCCGGATCGATGGCGATCACTTCCAGATAAATGCCGTCCGCCATGCCCAGCACGCGGTTGTGAGTGCCCATGCGCGGGTGAGCGCCGCCGCCCTGGGGCGCGATGCCCAGGATGCTGGCTACGTATTCCGTGCCGCTGGCCAGATCGGCCGCAGCGATGACGAGATGATCGATGGATAGTTTCATGGTGTGCCTATGGTAGCGAAAGCGGGCGCGTTCGTACCCGTACACCGGTAACTGGACGAGCGGTACAGTCGCCGTCAAGCGGTGACGCCTTGGGTTGGGCCATGCGAAGCGGACAGGGCTTCAAAAAGCAAAAACCCGTCGCAAGCGACGGGTTTTGGTTTGAAGCGTCAGGCGGGTCAGGCGGCTTCGCCTTCTTCGCCGTCCTTCTTGACCGGCTTGATCAGGTCTTCGCGCTTGACGCCCATCCACATGGCCAGCGCGGCGGCGACGAACACCGACGAATAGATGCCGAACCAGATGCCGATGGTCAGGGCCATGGCGAAGTAGTGCAGGGTGGGGCCGCCGAAGAACAACATGGCCAGCACCATCATCTGCGTCGAACCGTGGGTGATGATGGTCCGGGAAATGGTCTGCGTGATGGCGCTGTTGATGACTTCGTGCACGTCCGCCTTGCGGTACTTGCGGAAGTTCTCGCGGATCCGGTCCATGATGACCACGGATTCGTTCACGGAGTAGCCCAGCACCGCCAGCACGCCCGCCAACACCGACAGCGAGAATTCCCACTGGAAGAAGGCGAAGAAGCCAAGAATGATGACCACGTCGTGCAAGTTGGCGATCACGCCGGCCACGGCGAACTTCCATTCAAAGCGGAAGCCCAGGTAGACCATGATGCCGATGACCACCACCAGCAGGGCCATCAGGCCGTTGTGCAGCAGCTCCTGGCCCACCTGCGGACCCACGAATTCCACGCGGCGCAGTTCGACGCCGGAATCGGCGGTCTTCAGCGCGGCCATGACGGTTTCGCTTTGGGTGGCCGACGTCTGGCCCTCTTGCAGCGGCAAGCGGATCATCACGTCGTGCGAGGTGCCGAAGTTCTGCACCTGGAAGTCGGTGTAGCCCAGCTTGGACACCACGCCGCGCACGTTTTCAAGCTGCGCCGTCTGGGCGTAGTTGACTTCCATGACCGTGCCGCCGGTGAATTCGATCGACAGGTGGAAGCCGCGGGTCAGGATGAAGAAGATCGCCAGGATGAACGTGACGAGACTGATGATGTTCAGCACCAATGCATGGCGCATGAACGGGATAGTGCGGTGAATACGGAAAAATTCCATTTTTCGCCTTCGGCTTTATCTGTGCCGGGCGGCTAGGCCGCCCGCGCGGATGTTCAGTTGGTCTTCGGCTTCCAGACTTCGCCGATGGAGATCGTGGAGAGCTTCTTCTTGCGGCCGTAGTACAGATTAGCCAAGGCGCGCACACCGACCACCGACGAGAACATCGACGTCAGAATGCCCAGGCAGTGCACCACCGCGAAGCCCCGGATCGGACCCGAGCCGAAGGCCAGCAGCGCCAGGCCGACGATGAGCGTCGTGAGGTTCGAGTCAAGAATCGTGCCCCAGGCGCGTTCAAACCCCTGATGGATCGCTTGCTGCGGAGAGGCCCCCGCGCGCAGTTCTTCCCGTATCCGCTCGTTGATCAGCACGTTCGAGTCAATGGCCATGCCCAGCGTCAGCGCGATAGCGGCGATGCCTGGCAGGGTGAGCGTGGCTTGCAGCATGGACAACAGCGCCAGCAGCAGCAGCACGTTCAGGGTCAGGCCGACCGTGGAGAACACGCCGAACAGGTGGTAGTACAGGATGATGAAGACCGCGATGGCCAGGAAACCGTACAGCGTCGAATGGAAGCCCTTCGAGATGTTGTCGGCGCCCAGGCTCGGGCCAATGGTGCGTTCTTCAATGATGGACATCGGCGCAGCCAGCGCGCCAGCGCGCAACAGCAGCGCGGTGTCGGCGGCTTCTTCCGAGCTCATGCTGCCCGAGATCTGCACTTGGCCGCCCGCGATTTCGCTGCGGATGACCGGCGCCGTGACCACTTCGCCCTTGCCGTTTTCAAACAGCAGGATGGCCATGCGCTTGCCGACGTTGTCGCGGGTGACGTCGCGGAAGATGCGGGCGCCCTTGGAGTCCAGCGTCAGGTGGACGGCGGCCTGCTGGGTTTGCGAGTCGCGGCCGGGCTGGGCGTCTTGCAGGTTTTCACCCGTCAGGACGACCTGGCGGCGCACCAGGATCGGACGGCCGTCGCGGTCGTTATAGCGTTCCAGGCCGAAGGGCACGGTGCCGCCCAGCAGCGCGGCTTGCGCGGTGGGGGTGTCGTCGACCATGCGGATTTCGAGCGTGGCGGTGCGGCCCAGCAGTTCCTTGGCCTTGGCCACGTCTTGCACGCCGGGCAGTTGCACCACGATGCGATCCGCGCCCTGCTGCTGGATGACCGGCTCGGCCACGCCCAGTTCGTTGATCCGGTTATGCAGGGTGTTGATGTTCTGCTTCAGTGCGGAATCCTGCACGCGCTGGACGGCGGCGGGGTTCAGCGCGCCAAGCAGCAACTGCTTGCCGTTTTCTTCGCGTTCGGTGAATTCGAGGTCGGGCAGGCGGGTGCGCAGGGTCGAGATGGCGCGGTCGCGGTCGTCCGTGTTGGCGAACGTGGCGGCAATGCCCATGCCGGAGCGTTCAACGCCGGCTACGTTGACCTTCTGGTCGCGCAGCACCGAGCGCACATCGGCGGCCAGCGAGTCGTAGCGGGCGGTCAGCGCGCCTTGCATGTCGACTTGCAGCAGGAAGTGCACGCCACCGCGCAAGTCCAGGCCCAGGTACATGGGCTTGGGGGCGAACCAGCCCATCGCGCGCATCCACGGAGGCGAGGCGGGCAGCAGGTTCAGCGCCACGGTGTAGTGGGGGTCGTCGGCGACGGTATTGAGGGATTTGTCGATCAGGTCGCGGGCCTGCAATTGCAGGTCGGTCGACGTGAAGCGCGCACGCACGGTGCCGAGCGTGCCATTTTGTTCGTAGTAGACGCCTTCGTTGGGGATCTTGGCGTCCGTCAGGATCTGTTCAACCCGGCTCAGCATGGCCGTGTCCACCTTGATGGTGGCCTTGGCGCTGGAAACCTGGACGGCAGGAGATTCGCCGTAGAAATTGGGAAGCGTGTACAGCAGGCCAATGATGACCGCGATCAGGACCGTAATGTACTTCCAGAGGGGATAGCGGTTCATTGCCGGCTACTTCATGTCAAAGAGATAAGGGGCCGCCCGAGCGGCAAGCGCAACGGGCGGCGGCAGGCGCCATCGTACAAAAGAGCCCGACAGGGCTCCTGTGGGACGCTTACAGGGCCTTGATGGTTCCCTTGGGCAGCACGGTCGAGACCGACGACTTCTGCATGATCACTTCGACCGGCTTGTCGGCCAGTTCGGAGACTTCAACGGTCACGTAGCTGTCGTTGACCTTGGTGACCTTGCCAAGCATGCCGCCGGCGGTGACCACTTCGTCGCCCTTGGCCAAGGCGGCGATCAGGTTACGGTGCTCTTTCTGGCGCTTCATCTGGGGACGGATCATCAGGAAGTAGAGGATCACGAACATCAGGACGATGGGCAGCATGCCCATCAGCGCATTGCCTTCAGGGGCGGCCTGGGCCACGACGAGGCTGGCGGTATCGATAACGGACATTGAATTCTCCTGCGTTTGAGTCTGTTTGGGTTGTTTGTTGCTATGGCTATATTGTTATAGCTGTCTTTTTATGCGCCCATCCCCGCGCGAGCCATGGATAGGGCAAGCCGACTATTGTATATAGGTTATTGCCGGCCTTTCACTAGGGGGGGATCCCAATCAATGGGGGCGATTTTCCATTAGAAAAGCCCCTACCCCGAAAAAGGCCAAATTACTCGATGCCGCGGGCCCGATCCGCCGCGAATTGCGCGCGCCAGGCATTGAAGCGCCCTTCGGCGATCGCTTCGCGCATTTCCTTCATGATAGTCAGGTAGAAATGCAGGTTGTGCAGCGTATTGAGCCGCGCGCCGGTGATTTCGTTCGCGCGTTGCAGATGGTGCAGATAGGCGCGCGAGAAATGGCCGCAGGTATGGCAGGCGCAGCTGGGGTCCAGCGGCCGGGTGTCGTCCCGGTACTTGGCGTTGCGGATCTTGACGTCGCCGAAACGGGTGAACAGCCAGCCGTTGCGGGCGTTGCGGGTGGGCATCACGCAGTCGAACATGTCGACCCCGCGTGAGACGCCTTCGACCAGGTCTTCCGGCGTGCCCACGCCCATCAGATAGCGGGGGGCCTGGGCGGGAAGCTTGGGCGTCACGTGCGCCAGGATGCGCATCATGTCTTCCTTGGGCTCGCCCACCGACAGGCCGCCGATGGCATAGCCGTGGAAACCGATGTCTTGCAGGCCTGCAAGGGACTCGTCGCGCAGCGATTCGTACATGCCGCCCTGAACAATGCCGAAGAGCGCGTTGGGATTGCCCAGCCGGTCGAATTCCTCGCGCGAGCGGCGGGCCCAGCGCAGGGACATGCGCATTGACCGGGCGGCTTCTTCCGTCGTGGCAGGGCGGCCATCGATTTCATAGGGCGTGCATTCGTCGAACACCATCACGATGTCGGAATTCAGCGACCGTTGGATGCGCATGGATTCTTCGGGCGTCAGGAACAGGCGCGCACCGTCGATGGGGGAGGCGAATTTCACGCCTTCCTCGGTGATCTTGCGCATGCCTTGCAGGCTGAACACCTGGAAACCGCCGGAATCGGTCAGGATCGGCTTGTCCCATTGCATGAAGCCGTGCAGGCCGCCGTGCTTTTCCATGATTTCCGTGCCCGGGCGCAGCCACAGGTGGAAGGTGTTGCCCAGCACGATCTGCGAGCCGATTTCTTTCAGCTCGTGCGGCATCATGGCCTTGACGCTGCCATAGGTGCCGACAGGCATGAAGATGGGGGTTTCGACCACGCCGTGGTTCAGCGTGATGCGGCCGCGGCGCGCGCCGCCGTCAGTGGCGAGCAGTTCGAAGTTCAGTCCGGTCATGGGGCAGGGGATTCGATGAACATGGCGTCGCCATAGCTGAAGAAACGGTAGCGCTGGGCCACCGCGTGGGCGTAGGCGCGGCGGATCGGCTCAACGCCGGCCAGCGCCGACACCAGCATCAGCAGGGTCGACTGGGGAAGGTGGAAGTTGGTGACCAGCGCGTCCACGACGCGGTACTGGTAGCCAGGGGTGATGAACAGGCGGGTGTCGCCCTGGGCGGCGGCCAGCGGCAGGCCGGGAGCCGTGCGGCCCTCGGTCTGGGCGGCGGCGGATTCCAGGGCGCGCACGCTGGTCGTGCCAACGGCAATCACGCGGCCCCCCTTGGCGCGGGCGGCCGCGATGGCGTCCACCGTGGCCTGGGGCACCGTGAACCACTCGGCGTGCATGATGTGGTCGGCCAGGTTGTCCACGCGCACCGGCTGGAACGTGCCGGCGCCCACGTGCAGGGTGACGAAGGCGCGCGCCACGCCCAGGCTGGCCAGGCGGTCCAGCGTGGGTTGGTCGAAGTGCAGGCCGGCGGTAGGAGCCGCCACCGCGCCGGGTTCGCGGGCGTAGACCGTCTGATAGCGGTCATCGTCGCCAGCGTCGGCCGCGTGCGTGATGTAGGGGGGCAGGGGCGTGGCGCCGTGGGCATCCAGCAAGTCCAGCACGGGGCCGGGGAAACGGATGTCGAAAAGCTCGCCCTCGCGCCCCAGGACCGTGGCGTCGAAAGCGTCGGCCAGACGCAGCACCATGCCGGCGCCGGGCGACTTGCTGGCGCGCACATGGGCCAGGACGCGGTCGGTGTCGGTGATGCGTTCGACCAGGACTTCGATCTTGCCGCCGGTGATCTTGTAGCCGGGCAGGCGGGCCTTGATGACGCGCGTGTCGTTGAAGATCAGCAGGTCGTCGGGGCGCAGCAGGCCGGTCAGGTCCGCGAACTGGCGGTCATGCAACTGGCTGGCGCCGTCCAGATGCAGCAGGCGGCTGCCCGTGCGTTCGGCGGCAGGCGTCTGCGCGATGAGTTCGGGCGGCAGCTCGTAATTGAAATCGGAAACGGTCAGGGACTGGGGCACGCGGGTATCTGTCTGTCAGGGGGGCGATCCGGGAAAAACCACGGGCCGCGCCGGCCGGGAGGGCTCAGGGCAACCCGATATTGTAAAGGGGACAGTTAATAGGGGCGGAACCATGGCGAAACGCCGCGTCCCGCCGTATAACTGCGTTCTACGCCGTAGCGGATCGGCGCAACCCAAAAACGATATCCGCGTACCCAAGGAGACACCGCATGACCCTTAGTCGCACCCTGATGGCCGCCGCTGTGACGGCTCTGTTGGCAACGGGCGCCGCGCCCGCGCTGGCACAAGTGAAGATCGGCGCCACCCTGTCCACCACCGGCCCGCAAGCGTCGCTGGGCATTCCCGAGCGCAACACCATCAGCCTGCTGCCCACCGAGATCGGGGGGGTGAAGGTCGAGTACGTGGTGCTGGATGATGCGTCGGACACCACCCGGGCGGTCAGCAACTCGCACAAGTTGATTTCCGAGAACAAGGTGGACCTGATCGTCGGGTCCACCACCACGCCCAACACGATGGCCATGCTGGACACGGTGGCAACGGGCACAACGCCGGTGATCACGCTGGCGTCGTCGGCCAGGTTGATCGAGCCGGTGGACGACAAGCGGCGCTGGGTGTTCAAGACCCCGCACTCCGATTCGTTGATGGCCGAGGGCATTGCGCGCCATGCCGCCGCCAATGGCGTGAAGAAGCTGGCTTTCATCGGTTTCAACAACGCCCTGGGCGAGACCTTCTGGGTGGAAATCGAGAAAGCCGCCAAAAAGCATGGCATCGAGGTGGTCGGGAAAGAGAGCTTTGCGCCGACGGATACGTCCGCCGTCGCCCAGACCCTGAAACTGGTCGGCTCGGCGCCCGACGCCGTGGTGGTTGGCGCGTCCGGCACGCCAGCCGCCATGCCGGCCCGCGCCCTGCGCGAGCGGGGCTTCAAGGGCAAGATCTATTTCAACCACGGGGTGGCCAACAACGACTTCCTGCGGGTATGCGGCGCGGCATGCGAGGGCGTCTGGGTGCCGGTGGGGCCGGTGATGGTGGCCGACCTGCTGCCCGACAACAACCCCGTCAAAGCGACGGCGCAGGCCTTTGCCAAGAAGTACGAGGCCGCCAACGGCGCGGGCAGCGTGTCGTTGTTCGCCGCCTACACCTGGGACGTGGGCCTGTTGTTGCAACAGGCGATTCCCGTGGCGCTGAAAACCGCCAAGCCCGGCACGCCCGAGTTCCGGGCCGCGCTGCGCGACGCGCTGGAAAACGTCAAAAACCTGCCCACGGCGACCGGCGTGGTCAACATGAGCCCCACCGACCACAACGGTCTGGACGAACGCGCGCTGGTCATGGCGACGGTCGCGTCCGGCAAGTGGCGGTTGCAGTAATCCGCGGGGCGGGCGGCCATCGCCGCCCGCAACCCTCCCAGGTTTTGTATGCTCTCGGTTTTGCAGGACTAGCAACTGGGTGGACGCGGCATGACGGGACAAGCGAAAAAGCGGGTGGGCGGGCTCAAGCAATGGCTGGCCGGCGGACTGCTGGCCCTGTCGGCCGGCGCGGCATGCGGGCAGGTCCAGGGCTTGCCGCCCAATGTGGTGAATGCGTGGAAGGCCACCAAGCTGCCCGATAGCTCCTTGTCGCTGGTGGTGCAGGAATTGGGCGGGCCGCGCATGGTGGCCCTGAACGCCAAGGAGTCCCGCAACCCGGCGTCGGTGATGAAACTGGTCACGACGTGGGCCGCGCTGTCTGAATTGGGGCCCAACTATGTCTGGCGCACCGAATTCATGACGGCACCGGGCGCCCGGCCCGACGCCAAGGGCGTGCTGGCCGGCCCGCTCTATCTGCGCGCCGGGGGCGATCCCCAATTCTTGATGCAGGATCTGTGGGCCTTGCTGCGCGAATTGCGCTTGCGCGGGGTCAAGCAGATCAATGACCTGGTGATCGACCGCAGCATTTTCGGCCAGGTCTCTACTGACCCCGGCGCCTTCGATGGGGCTCCGGATCGTGCCTATAACGCCAGCCCCGACGCCTTGATGGTGGGTTTCGGCGCGCTGCGCCTGCTGTTCACCCCAGACGCCGCTGCCCATAAATGGGTGCCGCTGATCGATCCGCCGCTGCCCGGCCTGAAAATCGAGGGCAATGTGGAATGGAGCGACGTACGCTGCCCAGGCCCGCCGGTGGTGACGACCGAGCCATTGATCACCCAGCAGGGCGTGACGATCCGCGTTGGCGGCAAAGTGGCCGGTTCTTGTGGCGAATTCAGCCTGTACCGTCTGGCGCTGTCGCAACCCGACTACGCCACCGAGATCTTCCGCATGCTCTGGAAAGAGCTGGGCGGCACATTCAAGGGGCAGGTCCGATCCGGCATGGTGCCCGCGGACGCCGTGGTGCTGGCCTCGCACGATTCGCCCACTCTGGCCGAGATCATTCGCCAGATCAACAAACGCAGCAACAATGTCATGGCGCGCACGCTGTTGCTGACGCTGGGCGCCGAACGCGGCCGTCGGCCGGCCACCGTGACCAGCAGCGAAACCGTGGCCAAGGGGCTATTGGCCAAGCAAGGGCTGGACATGCCCGAGCTGGTCATCGATAACGGCGCCGGCCTGTCGCGCGAGGCCCGGGTATCGGCCGACAGCCTGGCATCGATGCTGACGGTAGCCTGGAATTCGCCGGTGATGCCGGAATACATTTCTTCCTTTGCGATCGCCGGGGTGGACGGCACGGTGCGGCGCCGCCTGAAGGGCGACGGTACCGCCGGCATGGCCCACTTGAAGACCGGCTCGCTGCGCGATGTGCGCTCGATCGCGGGTTACGTGCTGGGCGCCAGCGGCAAGCGTTATGTGGTGGTCAGCATCGTCAACCACGAGCAGGCCGGCGCTGTCCGCGCCTTCGATGACGCCTTGATCGCCTGGCTGGCCGACCAATGAATGTTGCCCCCACGCGGCGCGCACGACGTGCGCTTGCTGCCCCCCGAGGGGGCTTCCTCCCCTTGGGGCGGCCCGGCGGGGAGGATGTTGCCCCCACGCGGCGCGCACTACGCGCGCTTGCTGCCCCCGGAGGGGGCTTCCTCCCCTTGGAGCGGCCCGGCGAGGAGGATGTCGCTCCCTCGCGGCGCGCACTGCGTGCGCTTGCTGCGCCCAATAGCCCCCAAACCGATTACGATCCTCAGATGTGACTCGCAAACAGGCGATGCAAATGCGGTCAACGCAAGGGCATCGTGCCGTTTGGGTTGCGCCTGAGGCGAAAAACCCTGTTCTATCAATATTCTGGAGTGTTACGCACATGCCTGTGCACGAAATCCGCCATCCGCTGATCCGCCATAAGCTCGGGATCATGCGTCGCGCCGACCTCAGCACCAAGAGCTTCCGAGAACTGTCGCAGGAAGTGGGCGCGCTGCTGACTTACGAAGCGTCCAAGGATTTGCCGCTGGCGCCGGCCACCGTGGAAGGCTGGTGTGGCGAGGTCAAGGTCGAGAAGATCGCTGGCAAAAAAGTCACCGTGGTCCCGATTCTGCGCGCCGGCATCGGCATGCTGGACGGCGTGCTCAGCCTGATTCCGGGCGCCAAGGTCAGCGTGGTGGGCGTGGCCCGCAACGAAGAAACCCTGGAAGCGCACACCTACCTGGAACGCCTGGTTGGGGAATTGGATCAGCGCTTGGCGCTGATCGTTGATCCGATGCTGGCAACGGGCGGCTCGATGGTTGCCGCCATTGACCTGCTCAAGCGCGCCGGTTGCAAGGAAATCCGCGCGTTGGTGCTGGTTGCCGCGCCTGTCGGCATCGACGCGGTGCTGGCCAAGCACCCGGATGTGCATATCTACACGGCCTCCATCGATGATGGCCTGAACGAGCACGGGTACATCATGCCTGGCTTGGGTGACGCGGGCGACCGGATTTTTGGTACGACGCAAAAGGCGGAGTAAGGCGGTTCTGGTGATGGGTTGCGCGCGTTTACCGTTGGGGTTCTTGACGGCTTCATCCGCGCGCTACACCCATCCTACGAGCCACATCCGCAACCCATCACACCGCCAGCCACGGCCGTCCCCCGTAGGATGGGTGTAGCGCGCGGCCGCCCGTCGCAATGGCGATGCCGCCCAACGCGCGCAACCCATCACACCGCCGGCCACAGCCGTCACCCGTAGGATGGGTGTAGCGCGCCACCACCCAGCGCAATGGCAACGACGCCCAACGCGCGCAACCCATCACGCCGCCAGCCGCTGCCTCCGGCCATCAATATGCTGGCCGAACCACTGCAACTGCGGCGCCAGTCCGGCGACTTCGCCCACGATCAGCAGGGCGGGGGACTGGATGCCATGTTCGGCAGCCAGGCGTGGTAATTCCTCCAACGTGCCCGACAGCACGCGCTGTTCAGGCCGGCTGCCGTTTTCGATCAGCGCGAACGGCGTTTGCGCCGACCGGCCATGCCGCAGCAGGCGCTGGGTCAGCAGGTCCAACTGACCCACTCCCATGTAGAACGCCAGTGTCTGCCGCTCGCGCGCCAGCGCCGGCCAGTCCAGGTTGTCTTCGTCTTCACGGCAATGCGCGGTGATCAACCGCACCGACTGCGCATGTTCGCGATGCGTCAGCGGAATGCCGGCATAGGCCGCACAGGCCAGCGCGGCGGTGATGCCGGGCACCACTTCATAGCGCACGCCATGCGCACGCAGATATTCCAGTTCTTCCCCGCCCCGCCCAAAGATGAAGGCGTCGCCTCCCTTCAAGCGCACCACGCGGCGCCCCGCACGCGCGTGCTCCACCAGCAGGGCATGGATGCGCGCCTGGGTGGCATGGTGATTCTCACCGGGTAACTTGCCCACCGGCACGCGGTCGGCGTCACGGCGTGCCAATGACATGACCTCGTCGCTGACCAGGCGGTCGTACAGGATGACGTCGGCTTCATTCAGTGCGCGAAGCGCCTTCAGCGTCAACAGGCCAGGGTCGCCCGGCCCAGCGCCCACCAGCACCACGCTGCCGTCGGCGGGCGTCAGCGGCGCGGCCAGGGCATCGGCCAGCGCGGCTTCGGCTCGCGTAGGCTGTTGTTGACGCAGGAAGCCCGCCACGGGGCCATCCAGCAGCCAGTCATAGAAGCGGCGGCGCGCACCCAGGTCCGGGTGGCTGGCCCGGATGCGTTTGCGGTAGGTGGCGGCCAGCCCGGCCAGTTGGCCCAGCGTATGGTCGAACAGGGATTCGATGCGCTCACGGATGCGGCGTGCCAGCACGGGCGCGACGCCCGAAGACGAAATGGCCACAATGACGGGCGAACGATCCACGATGGACGGCACCTGGAAGGACGACAGTTCCGGGTCGTCCACCACGTTGCTGAAGATGCGGCGCGCGCCGGCCGCCTCGGAGACGGCGGCGTTGGCGCTGCGGTCGTCGGTGGCGGCAACCACCAGCCAGACCTCGTCCAGCCAGGCCGGGTCGAAGCGGCCAGCCAGATGACGGATGCGGCCTTCGGCGGCCAGGGTGCTCAGTGCGGGCGTCAGCTCGGGGGCGCCCACGACAACATCGGCGGCGGCTTCCAGCAACGCAAGCGCCTTGCGCTCAGCGACCGCGCCACCGCCCACCACCAGCACTCGCCGGTCTTTCAGGTCAGCAAAAATCGGGAAAAGCTTCATCACATGCCCGCCTCGGGCGTACCCGGCTAAATATCAAACGATCATAGGGAGCGGGTTACATCCCCACAACTTTTGATTTCTTGAATCCATATACCTAAAACTTATTTAGCTAGCCACGGCCCAGCCATTGGCTCATTTCGACGACTTCGCGGGCGACTTCGCCCAGCCGCTTCTGACTTTGCATGGCGCGTTCGCGCAACAGACGGTGCGCTTCGTCTTCCGGGATGGCGCGCGCCTTCATCAATATCCCTTTGGCTTTTTCCACCCATTGCCGGTCAGCCAGGCGCTGCTGCGCATCGCGCAGTTCCTCGCGACGCGACTTTTCCATGGCGAAGCGTTCGATCGCCACCGTCAGCAGTGGTTCGATTCGGGCCGCCGGCACGTCACCCACCACGTAGGCCGCCACGCCCGCCCGCAAGGCGGTGCGGATGGTGTCCCGGTTGCCGTTGTCAGTGAACATCACGACGGGCCGGTCGCTGTGTTCGCTGGCCACACAGACGTTCTCCAGCGTGTCGCGCCCGGGGGCGTCGCTGTCGATCAACACGACGTCGGGTGCGGCTTGGGCGATGGCGGCAGCCAGGTCCACGCCGGGCGCGACTTCCGAGACGATGCGCACGCCCGCCGCAGCCAACGTCTGCCGCAGCGACGCCGCGCGTCCTTCGCCATCGTTCAACAGCATGACTTTCAGCATGAGATCCCCTTGATGATTCCATCCATGCAAGTTCCGTGCCATCTTCTTGGCACGCCGAATGCGGCTTGGGGGCACGGCGGCAGGGCGCAAGTCGCACAGGGATGGTGCGCTGCCGCATCGGGCGGCGCACCAACTTGGTTCATGCCTCGATTTCGCGTCGTGCGTTCGTGACGCGCGCAGCTGGCCAACAGCCAATGCTGGCGCGGGGTTCGGACGCAAAGCAGTGAAAATCCGCCTGCCTGGCACGGCGATTGCTTAAGTGGAAACGGGAGGCCAACGATGGTCGCCCGATGCAACGCGCCGCGATACGCGGCAAGGAACAACGACGTTCCGCAGCGCCAATGGGCAGGGGTCCATGGCGTGCGGAACGTTTTTTTTTGCCAGGAGCCATGCATGACGCCAGTGACACGTAGCCCCTCCTTTGACAGTGCGGTCAGCACCAACCAGGCCGCCGATGCGGGCCGCCGCAAGTGGTTGAGCGGAACGGCGCGCGCGGTGGCGGGCGCCAGCCTGTTGTCCTTGGTCGACCCGCTGGTGCGCGCGGGGGCATGGGCCGCCGGCACCGATGCGCCCGAGAAGACCGAGGTCAAGATCGGCTTCATTCCGCTGACCGATTGCGCCTCGGTCGTGATGGCGTCGGTACTGGGCATCGACAAGAAGTACGGCGTGAAGATCACCGTCTCCAAAGAAGCGTCGTGGGCCGCGGTGCGCGACAAACTCATGAACGGCGAACTGGACATGGCGCATGTGCTGTATGGGCTGCTCTATGGCGTGCATCTGGGCATCGGCGGCCCGAAGAAGGACATGGCCGTGCTGATGAACCTGAACCAGAACGGCCAGGCGATCACGCTGTCGAGCAAGCTGCTGCAAGCCGGCGCCCGCGATGGCGAATCGCTGGCCAAGTTGATGGCATCCGACAAACGCGAATACACCTTTGCCCAGACCTTCCCGACCGGCACGCACGCCATGTGGCTGTATTACTGGCTGGCGTCCTACGGCATCAATCCGATGCAGGACGCGAAGGTCATCACGGTGCCGCCGCCGCAAATGGTGGCGAACATGCGCGTGGGCAATATGGATGGCTTCTGCGTGGGCGAGCCCTGGGGGGCGCGCGCCATCATGGACAAGATCGGCTTCACCGCCGTGACCACGCAGGGCATTTGGCAGGACCATCCCGAAAAGGTGCTGGGCACCAGCGCGGCTTTCGTATCGCGCAATCCAAACACGGCGCGCGCCGTCACCGCCGCGATTCTTGAAGCTGGCAAATGGATCGATGCGTCGCCCGCCAACCGTCAGAAGACGGCCGAGACCATCGCCGCCAAATCCTATGTGAACACTGATGCCAGCGGCATCGTGGACCGCATGCAGGGCCGGTACGAAGACGGCCTGGGCAAGACGTGGACGGATGAGCATGCCATGCGTTTCTATGCCGATGGCGCGGCCAGTTTTCCGTACCTGAGCGACGGCATGTGGTTCCTGACACAGCACAAGCGCTGGGGCCTGTTGAAAGAGCACCCCGACTATCTGGCGGTGGCCAAGAGCATCAACCGGATCGAGCTCTACAAGCAGGCCGCGCAGGCCGCCGGCGTGGCGCTGCCCGCGAGCGAGACGCGCAGCTCCAAACTCATCGACGGCGTGGTGTGGGACGGCAGCAACCCGGCCGCCTACGCCGACGGATTCAAGGTCAAGGCCTGATCGGCTGCAATCCATAGGGGGATGCAATGTCTACCGTAACGAATATGAGCCGTGTCGATGCAATCCTTGCGGCCGGGCGCGAACGGCTGGAAGCCGCACTGAAGGCCGTGGCCGGCCCGGTGGCGGGTTTCGCCTTGTTCGTCCTGGTGTGGCAGGTGGTGGCCATGCGGATTCCGGAGATCCCGACGCCAGGCGTCACCTGGCATGCGGCCGTGGAATTGTTCTCGGATCCGTTCTATGACAACGGGCCCAATGACAAGGGCATCGGCTGGAACCTGCTGGCCTCGTTGGAACGGGTGGCGGTGGGCTTCGGGCTGGCGGCCGTGATCGGCATCCCGGCGGGCTTTGCCATCGGCCGCTACGCCGCGATCAACGCCATGTTTTCGCCGATCGTCAGCCTGCTGCGTCCGGTGTCGCCGTTGGCCTGGCTGCCGCTGGGGCTGCTGCTGTTCAAGGCAGCCAACCCGGCAGCCATCTGGGCCATTTTCATCTGTTCGATCTGGCCGATGATCATTAACACCGCGGTGGGCGTGTCGCGCGTCCCGCAAGACTATCTGAACGTGGCGCGGGTGTTGAACCTGTCGGAATGGAAAGTCACGACCAAGGTGCTGTTGCCTGCGGTGCTGCCCTACATGTTGACGGGCGTTCGCTTGTCGATCGGCACGGCGTGGCTGGTGATCGTGGCGGCCGAGATGCTGACGGGCGGCACGGGTATCGGCTTCTGGCTGTGGGACGAGTGGAACAACCTGAAGGTGGAGCACATCGTCATCGCCATCTTTGTGATCGGCATCGTGGGCTTGTTGTTGGAAACCCTGCTGGTCGCGCTGGCCCGCCGATTCACCTACACCGAGGAATAGCGCCATGAAGAAATTCGTACGCATTGAAAGCGTGGGTCAGACGTTCAGCACCCGCAAGGGCGCCTTCGTGGCGTTGCGAGATATAGATTTGACGGTGGAGCAGGGCGAGTTCATCACGCTGATCGGCCATTCGGGTTGCGGCAAGTCCACCTTGTTGAATCTGATCGCCGGGCTGACGCGCCCGACCAGCGGCGTGCTGTTGTGCGCCGAACGCGAGATCTCCGGCCCGGGTCCGGATCGCGCCGTCGTGTTTCAGAACCACTCGCTGCTGCCGTGGCTGACTTGCTTTCAGAACGTGTATCTGGCGGTCGAGCGGGTCTTCGGCGGCAAGGAAAAGCGTCCACAGTTGGCCGAACGCACGCGCGCCGCTCTGGAGTTGGTGGGATTGTTGTCGGCGCAGAACAAGCTGCCTCGGGAAATCTCCGGTGGCATGAAGCAGCGCGTGGGCATTGCCCGGGCGTTGGCGATCGAACCCGGTGTGCTGCTGATGGACGAACCGTTTGGCGCGCTGGATGCGCTGACGCGCGCGCACCTTCAGGATGAACTGCTGAAGATCGTGGCCAAGACGCGCACGACCACCATCATGGTCACGCACGATGTCGACGAAGCGGTGCTGCTGTCCGACCGCATAGTCATGCTGACGAACGGCCCGGCGGCGACCATCGGCGAGATCCTGCCCGTGCCGCTGCCGCGTCCGCGCGACCGCGTCCGGCTGACCAACGACGCGACCTATCTGGCATGCCGCGCGTCGGTGGTGGATTTCCTGCATCGCCGTCACGGCAATCCCGAACGTTCGCAGGCGGCGGCGCAGGCCAACGCGGTCTTGAGCGCAGAGCCGGAGGCTATGGACGGCAGCCGCGCCGAGGCTGCCACACGCGCTGCGGCCTGACGGACAGCATCAGGATCGCCATGAGTGCGAAGCAGAAACTGGTGGTGGTGGGCAACGGCATGGCGGGCATCCGCACGGTGGAGGAATTGCTGTCGCTGGCGCCCGACCTGTACGACATCACGGTGTTTGGCGCCGAGCCTCACACCAACTACAACCGAATTCTGCTGTCGCCCGTGCTGGCGGGCGAACGGACCTTGCAAGACATCGTGTTGAACGATGAAGACTGGTACGCCCGTCACGGCATCCGGCTGTTGCGCAACCGCAAGGTGACGCGCGTGGACCGTGTGCGCCGCGTCGTGCACGCGGACGACGGCACCGAAGCGCCGTATGACCGGCTGCTGCTGGCCACCGGGTCGAACCCGTTCATGCTGCCCGTGCCGGGGAGCGATCTGGATGGCGTGGTCGCTTTTCGCGATATCGGCGATGTGCACCAGATGATCGAAGCGTCGTCGCGCTACCGGCACGCCGTCGTGATTGGCGGCGGCTTGCTGGGCCTGGAGGCCGCCACAGGTTTGGCGGTGCGTGGCATGGACGTGTCGGTGGTGCATCTGGGCCACGCATTGCTGGACCGCCAGCTGGACGGCGAAGCGTCGGCATTGCTGCGGCAATGCCTGGAGGCACGCGGCCTGAAATTCCTGTTGCGGCATCAGACCCAGGCGATCATCGCCGGTGATGACGGGCGCGTTCGCGCGCTGCGCTTTGCTGACGGCCAGGAGATTCCGGCGGACCTGGTGGTGATGGCCGTGGGGGTGCGCCCCAACACGGCTCTGGCCGAACGTTGCGGGTTGCATGTGGACCGTGGCGTGGTGGTCAGTGACACCTTGCAGACTTACGACCCGCGCATTTATGCGGTGGGCGAATGCGTCAGCCATCGTGGCACGGCTTACGGCCTGGTCGCGCCGTTGTTTGAGCAAGCCAGGGTGGCGGCGAACCATCTGGCCCTGCACGGCATCGGCCGCTACGAAGGCAGCGTGACATCCGCCAAGTTGAAGGTCACCGGCATCGATCTTTTTTCAGCCGGAGATTTCGCGGGCGGCGAGCAGACCGAATCCATCACGTTGGCCGATACGCAGGGCGGCGTCTACAAGAAGCTGGTGATTCGCGGCGACAAGCTGGTGGGGGCCTGTCTATATGGCGACACGGCGGACGGCGCGTGGTATGTCCGGCTGATCCGTGACGGGCAGGACATCGGCGCCCTGCGCGACGAATTAATGGCCGGCGAAAGCGCGGCGGGCGGGTGAAGCATGCATAAGCCGTCGGGAAACCCGATTCCGATCGTCGACGTCAGCGCAGGCCGCGACGTGCCCTCGGTGTGCTGCTATTGCGGCACGGGGTGTGGCGTGCGCGTGCAGGTGCGGGACGGCGCGGTGTTGGCGGTACGCGGCGACGAACGCCACCCCGCCAATCACGGCAAGCTGTGCAGCAAGGGGCTGGCGCTGGGCGACACGGTGCGGCGTGATGGCGCGCGCGTGCTGTCGGCCCAATGGCGCGAGGCCCGTGATCAGCCGATGCGAGACATCGCGCTTGATCGGGCGCTGGATATCGCGGCGGACACGCTGGCTCGCACGATCCTGTCGCATGGCCCGGATGCCGTGGGGTTCTATCTGTCGGGCCAGTTGCTGACCGAAGACTATGCCGTCTTCAACAAGCTGGCGCGCGCCCTGGCGGGCACCAATAATATCGACACCAATTCCAGGCTATGCATGTCCAGCGCCGTGTCGGGCTACAAGCGCACGCTGGGTGCGGATGCGCCACCCGCCTGCTATGAAGACCTGGATCTGGCGGACACCGTGCTGATCGCCGGGTCCAACATGGCGTATGCGCATCCGGTGCTGTTTCGCCGCCTGGAGGCGGCGCGCGCGCGGCGTCCGGACATGAAGGTGATCGCCGTGGACCCGCGGCGCACGGACACGACCGCGTTCGCCGACCTGCACCTGCCAATCGCGCCGGGCACCGACGTGGCCCTGTTCCACGCGATGCTGCATGTCATGGTGCGTGAAGGCCTGGTCGACCATGGCTATATCCAGCGCCACACGGAAGGCTTCGACGCCTTGCAGGCACGCCTGGATGCATTCCCGCCCGAGGCGGCGCAACGCCTCTGCGGCGTGCCCGCGCGGGACATCATTCAGGCAGCCCGTTGGTTCGGCGGTGCGAACGCGGCGTTGTCGCTCTACACGATGGGACTGAACCAGTCGACCAGCGGCACTGACAAGAACGCGGCGCTGATTCATCTGCATCTGGCGACCGGCCAGATCGGCCGGCCAGGGGCGGGGCCATTTTCACTGACGGGCCAACCCAACGCGATGGGCGGCCGCGAGGCCGGTGGCATGGCGACCTTGCTGCCGGGCCATCGGGATCCGGCCTACGCTGCCGATCGCGCCGACGTGGCGGCGTTGTGGGGCGTGGAGCGCCTGCCCGACGCGCCTGGAACCACCGCTTTGGATATGTTCGATGCGGTGCTGGAAGGACGCATCAAGGTGCTGTGGATCGCGGCGACCAATCCCGCCCAGTCGCTACCGGACCAGGCCAGGGTGCGCGCTGCGCTGGAACGTGCCGAATGCGTCATCGTGCAGGAGGCATTCGCCAACACCGAGACGCTGGCCTACGCTGATCTGGTGCTGCCCGCCGCAACGTGGCCAGAGAAGTCTGGCACGGTGACGAATTCCGAGCGTCGCATCAGCCGCGTGCAGGCTGCGATTGCGCCGCCTGGCGACGCGCAGCCGGACTGGCGGCTGGCGCAGGCGGTGGCGCAGCGGCTGGCTGGCCGCATCGCGCCGGACAAGGAGGCGCGTTTTGCCTATCGCGATGAAAGCGAGGTGTTCGCCGAGCACGCGCGCATGACGGCCGGGCGCGATCTGGACTACAGCGCACTGGATTACGACGCGCTGCGCCGCGACGGGCCACAGCAATGGCCGTATCGCGCAGGACAGGGCACGGCGCGTTTGTACGCCGACGGCGTGTTTCCCACGCCCAGTGGCCGCGCCCGCTTTATCGACGTGGACTATCGGCCGCCCGCAGACCTGCTGACGCCCGACTTCCCGTTGCAGCTTACGACGGGCCGCCTGCGTGACCATTGGCACACCATGGCGCGCACCTCGCTATCTCGCGTGCTGACACAGCATGTCGAAGAACCCTGGGTGTCGTTGCATCCGGAAGACATGCGCCGCCTGAAACTGGAAGCGGGTGCGCTTGCGCGGTTGCGTTCCCGGCGCGGCAGCGTGGTGCTGCCGGTGCGCGCCGATGATGGCGTGCAGGCCGGGCACGCTTTCCTGCCGATGCATTGGGGCAGTGCCTTCATGGCGGGCCTGGGCGTCAATGCGTTGACCAGTCCGGCCACGGACCCGATTTCGAGGCAGCCTGAACTGAAGTTCAGTGCCATCGCTGCCGAGCCCGCCGGTCTGGCCTGGCAGGCGGCGGGGTGGCTGCAAGGTGATGGCGCGACCTTGCGCGCGCGCCTGGCCCCCTGGCTGCGCCGCTTTGATTACGCGGTGCTGCTGCCGGTTGGCGCGGGCGGCGTGCGGCTTCGGCTGGCGGCCGCCGACACGCCCAGTCCGGCGGTGCTGGCGGAGCTGGCCGATGCGTTCGGCCTGGCGCGGGCCGATGTGGTGTTCGATGATCTGGCGCGGGGCAAGCTGCGGCGGGTGGCGGTGGCTCAGGGGGTCTTGCGTGCGTTTCTGCTGGCCGGCGATTGGCGGGCGCAGGACGCGCTGCTGTCCTGGGCGGCGGGTGCCGACGCGCCCGCCAGCATTTCCGCATTGTTGTTGGGCCGGATATCAGGGCCGGCGCGCTCGCGCACGGTCTGCGTCTGCAATGGCGTCAACGAGGCGGCGATCCTGGCCGGCATCGCCAGCGGGTGCGACTTGGCCGCCCTGAAATCCACCTTGGGTTGCGGCACGGGTTGCGGCTCCTGCGTGCCCGAGATCCAATCCCTGATCGCCCGGATACCGGCCGTGGCGGTCACGAGTGGACATACGCCGGGCACGGCAACCGGTGTAGTATCAAGCCAGCCGTCGCGGGTAGCGGACGGCGTTTTCTGAATTCTGGAGTGGCTTGTGACGATGCGAAAAATGGCATCCCTGATTTTGGCGGCTGGCGCGCTGGGCGCCGCCGCTTCGGCGCAGGCCGGTGTTTGCGATGCGCAGTTCATGCATGATGGCGGCGCGGTGCAACTGACCGGCTCCGGCAATCTATCGCTGGGCGCGGACCTGAGCTTCGCAGAGGTTACAAAAAGCAATGGCGACAATTGCCGTGCGCGCGTGCAAGGCGTTGCCACGTTCAGCTACGCGGGTTTGCCGCCGGGCAAGTCCAAGCTGGACTACCTGATGACGGTGAAGGGCGGCCAAGCCACTTTCCTGCGGTACGCCAGCGCCGGTGAAGCGCCCAAGCCTTCCGAAGGCCAGTTCGACCTGCGCATGCTGGGCCTGTTCGCCTACGACGGCAACTTGAACGCCGGGCAGAAGCTGCCTGGCTCGTCCTTCCGCTTGAAGATCGGCAAGGAAGCGCCTGTGGGTGGACAACCCAGCACCACGGTGCGCATCGGCGAAAAGACCGTGGGCCAGAAAAAGCCGGTGAGCACGGCGCTGGGCCAGCAGTCCTGCCACCCGATTACCTACACCCGTAATTCGGATCCCACGATGGCCACGTTTCAGGGCCTGACCATTCCGATCCCCGGCATGAACACCACGGTCACCGACTGGTATTGTCCCGCCGTGAACCTGGTGATGAAGCAGGACATTGATCAAGGCGGCGTGAAGTCTGCCGTTGAGATTACGCAGATCAAGTAGCACACGGTAGCAAGCACGCCATGCTGCGGGCATGGCGGCTGGTATGATGGTTTTGTCATAGACACACAACAGGAGCTCAAAAAATGGCCACGAGAAAATCCGAAGAAGTCGCAAAAGAAAAACTCATCGACAGTGTCAAGACCAGTTTGAATGACGCGGAAAACCTGCTGCGTGAAGCGGCGGGCACCACCGGCGAAAAGGCAAACGAATTGCGCGACCGCGCCATGACGTCGCTCAAGCGCACACGTGAAGCGCTCTATGAGGCTCAAGACGCCGTGCTGGAACGCGGCCGCAAAGCCGCCCGTGCCACGGACGACTACGTGCACGACAATCCCTGGCAAGCCATCGGCATCGCAGGCGTGACCGGCCTGCTGCTCGGCTTGCTGATCAGCCGCCGCTGATAAGGCTTGAGCGTCCGGGCGGGCGGCGCCGGCATTGCGCCGCGTTGCCCGCCCGGCGTTCTTGACGCCATGGGTCTACGAAAATCTGTTTTCGGAGTTGCGTCCAGCCTGGTCGGGCTGACGCGCACGCGCCTGGAGCTGCTGGCTCTTGAAGCCGCCGACGAAAAGGCGCGCTTGCTCAAACTGCTGGGCATGGCCTTTGCCGCGTTGCTATTCCTGACGCTGGCGGTGCTGGTGTTCACGGTGACGGTCGCGGTGCTGTTCTGGCCGACCGAAGACCGCTATCTGGCCCTGGGCCTGTTGGCGGCTTTCTACGGTCTGCTCGGGGTGGGGCTGCTGCTGGCTGTGCGCCACGCCCTGGTGTATGGCGCTCCGCCGTTCGCGGCCACCCTGGAAGAGCTGGGCCGTGATGCGGAACTGCTGGAACGGGTGCGCGATGCGCAAAGCGACGACGATGCACCGTCGGCGCGTCGGCGCGAGGAGGACTGAACCATGTCGAAAAGGTCTCCTACCGTTGATCGTGCCGTGCGCATTGAACTGTTGCGCGCCCGTGCGGCGATCGAACGCGAATCGCTGGCGCAGAACATCGTGACCACCGGCCGCAAGCTGGAGCCGGCCTCGATCATCCGGGGTCTGCTGCCCAGGTTGGCATCGGGCGGCGCGTCGCGTTGGGCATTGCAGGCCATCACGCTGGCCCGCCGCTATCCACTGGTCAGTTCGTCCTTGTCCACCTTGCTCATGCGGGGCGGCAAGCGCTTCAAACTGCTCAAGGTCGCCGGCGGCGCCTTGGTGGGCTGGCAGTTGTACAAGCTTTGGCAAAGCTCAAGGGAAGACAGCGAGCCGGATGGGCGTTAGCAGACGCGCGTTAGCAGACGCGCGTTAGCAGACGCGCGTTAGCAGACGCGCGTAGCAGACGCGCGTAGCAGATGCGCATCTTGTCCCGCCCAACAAAAAACCCGCCAATGACACTGGCGGGTTTTTTCATGACGGCGGCAGACGGTCTACAGGCCCAATTGGCCCCATAGATCGTTCACGCGCTTCTTGACGTCGGCATCCATCGTGATGGGAGTGCCCCATTCACGATGGGTTTCGCCGGGCCACTTGTTGGTGGCGTCCAGGCCCATCTTGCCGCCCAGTCCGGACACGGGGGACGCGAAGTCCAGGTAGTCGATCGGCGTGTTCTCGACCAGCAGCGTGTCGCGCACGGGGTCCATGCGGGTGGTCATTGCCCACACCACTTCCTTCCAGTCGCGCGGGTCGATGTCTTCGTCGACCACCACGATGAACTTGGTATACATGAACTGGCGCAGGATGCTCCACAGGCCGAACATGACCCGCTTGGCGTGGCCGGCGTACTGCTTGCGGATCGACACCACGGCCAGCCGGTAGCTGCACCCTTCGGGCGGCAGGTAGAAGTCCACGATTTCCGGCAGTTGGCGCCGCAGCAGTGGCACGAACACTTCGTTGAGCGCGACGCCCAGCACGGCGGGTTCGTCGGGCGGTTTGCCGGTGTAGGTCGAGTGATAGATAGGGTTGCGGCGCATGGTGATGCGCTCGACCGTGAACACGGGGAACCAGTCCTGCTCGTTGTAGTAGCCGGTATGGTCGCCGTAGGGGCCTTCCAGCGCCATTTCATAGTCGCTGTTGGGCGGCGGGTTGACGCCTTCGGGCACGACGGGTTTCACGGCACGCGGGTCGGACGACGGCAGCAGATGGCCTTCCAGCACGATCTCGGCCCAGGCGGGCACCGATAGATTGCTGCCCAGCGCCTGTGCGACTTCGGTGCGCGAACCGCGCAGCAGCCCGGCGAACTGGTATTCGGACAGGCTGTCCGGCACCGGGGTGACGGCGCCCAGCGTGGTGGCCGGGTCGGCGCCCAGCGCGACGGCGATGGGGAAGGGCGTGCCGGGATTGGCCAGCGCGTGGTCGCGGAAATCCAGCGCGCCGCCGCGGTGCGACAGCCAGCGCATGATCAGTTTGTTCGGCCCCAGCAATTGCTGGCGGTAGATGCCCAGGTTTTGCCGCTTGGCGTTGGGGCCGCGCGTGATCACCAGGCCCCAGGTCAGCAGCGGCGCCACATCGCCAGGCCAGCAGGTCTGGATCGGCAGACGGGTCAGGTCCACGTCCTTGCCTTCCCAGACCACTTCCTGGCAGGCCGGGCTTTTGACGTTCTTGGGGCTCATGTCCCACAACGCGGCCTTCAGCATGGATACCTTGGCCAGCGCGTCACGCAGGCCCTTGGGCGCCTCGGGTTCGCGCAGGGACGCCAGCAATTCGCCGATGTCGCGCAGCGCGCTGACGTTGTCGGCGCCCATGCCGCGAGCCACGCGCGACGGGGTGCCGAACAGATTGGTCAGCACCGGCATCTGTGCCGGATTGCCGTCATGCTGTGCTTTTTCAAACAGCAAGGCCGGGCCTTCGGCGCGCAGAACACGGTCGGAAATTTCAGTCATTTCCAGCCGTGTCGACACCGGCGCGGTGATGCGTTTGAGGTCGCCCATCCGTTCAAGTTGGGCGAGGAAGTCTCTAAGGTCGCGGTATTTCACTACAGATCCCAGCAATTTAGTTACATTTTGGGGAGAAAGAGAGGTTAACATTGACTCCCTCTTTTTCACGCAGGAGGTTTTTATGCCCGATGCGTCAGTGGCCAGCCTGTTCAGGAATATGGCCCAAGGAGTGCACGAATATCTTGCCGAGTCCTTGCGTATTTGCTCAGTCTATCTGGGCATCGCAGTGATTGTGACGGTAAGCATGGGATTTGCCTTGCCTGGTTTGCGCGACCAGGCGTTGCAAGTGCACAAAGCCTTGTTGACCGCTCTAGCGCCTTCATCCATGCAATCCGGCACCGAATCCGATACCGGTTCCGAATTGGGTTCCGACACTGCGTCGGCAATTGCCATGGCCGTTCCAACCGCTCCCGCCAGCAATGCCACCGGCATGCTGGGGCCAGCCCGTATTGCGCCTCCGGTACCGAAAAAACCCGCCACCGTGGCGACCGGGCCGCAGGCGGAAGCTCTGCGCAACTATATCTCGCGCAAATACAAGGTGGCGTATGACGCCACCGGCCCGCTGTTGAATACCGTGTACAAGGTCAGCCGCGACAAGCAGCTTGACCCCTTGCTGGTCTTGGCCGTGATCGCTATTGAATCCCGCTACAACCCGTTGGCCGAAAGTCATGTGGGCGCGCAGGGTCTGATGCAGGTCATGACCAGTGTGCACCAAGAGAAGTTCGACGCTATCGGCAAGACCGCGTTGGACCCGATCGCCAATATCGGCGTCGGGGCCACGATCTTGCGCGACTGTATCAACCGTCGAGGTTCCGTCGATGGCGGCCTGGCCTGCTACGTCGGCTCCACGGGGCCGGACGACAACGGCTATGGCGCCAAGGTACAGGCTGAACGCCGCCGCCTGGCGTTGGCCTCAGGCATCGCTTTGGCTCGGGACTGACCTCGAGGCAAGGCGGAACGGCATGGCTGGACGACAAAACGCGCCCCAACGGGGCGCGTTTTGTCGTGGGCGACTGGCGCCGAGGGCTTAGCGTTGCAGCAGCCGGCCGATGCGGTCCACCGCGACTTCCAGGCGGTCCAAGCCCGTGGCATAGGAAAAGCGCATGGTGTGGTGGCCATGGGCCGGTCCAAAGTCCAGCCCCGGCACGGCGGCCACGCCGGCCTCCAGCAGCAGGCGCTGCGAGAACGTGGCGCTATCCATGCCCAGGCTGCTGATATCCGCATAGATATAGAACGCGCCGTCTGGCTTGACCGGCACCTGGATTCCCAGGCGCTCGAATTCGGGCAGAAGATAGTCGCGGCGCTGCTTGAAGGCTTCGCGGCGATGCTCAAAGGTCTTCATTGCCTGGTCCGTGAAGCAGGCCAGGGCGGCGTGTTGGGCCAGGGTGGGCGCGCAGATCGCCAGGCTGGACGCAATTTTCTCCACCGGGGCGACCATGTCTTCGGGCACGATCATCCAGCCCAGGCGCCAACCCGTCATGTGGAAGTACTTCGAGAAACTGTTGATGACGATGATGTCGTCGTCCAGCGTCAAGGCCGAGCGGCGTTCACCCTCGTAGGACAGACCCAGGTAGATTTCATCGACGATGGCGAAACCGTCGCGGGCGCGCACCTGCGCCAGCAGGTCGGCCATTTCGCCGGGGGCGATCGAGGTGCCGGTGGGGTTGCTGGGAGACGCCACCAACACGCCCTGGGTGGCGGGGGTCCAGTGCTGGGCGACATCCTGCGCCGACAACTGAAAGCGCTTTTCCGCCGAACTGGGAATCAGGCGCGGCACGCCGCCCGCGGCCAGCACGAAATTGCTGTTGGCGGGGTAGGACGGATCCGGCATCAGGACTTCGCCGCCGCTGTTGACCAGCGCCGCGCAGGCCAGCGTCAACGCGCCAGAGGCACCGGCTGTCACGATGACACGCGCCGGGTTGATCTTGGCGCCGAATTTGTCATGGTAGAACTGCGCGATGGCTTCGCGCAGCGGCATCAGGCCGGCTGGCGGGCTGTAGCCGCTGAGGCCGGCGCGCGCCGCGCGTTCCAGCGCTTCCACGACCTGGGGCGGCGCGGTAAAGTCCGGTTCGCCGATGCCCAGGCTGATAATGTCCTTGCCCGCCGCTTGCAGCGCTTGCGCCTGCTTGAAGAGTTCGACTACCCGGAAAGGCAGAAAATCATGGGTGCGTGTGGCTAGGCGGGGCATTGGATTCTCGACAGCGTCTTGTAGCGAAAAAGGAATTGTAGTCATGCAGCCATCTCGGCGCGCTTTCCTGCTGGGCCGCAGGCCAGCCCAGACCCCTTGGGCGGCCTTCATGCAGCGCTTGAAGCTGCTGTGCCAGGGGCAGGTCGATGATTTGGGCGAAGACGGTCCCGGTGGGGCGCAGGCCATCCTGACCCCTTTGCGCGATGCCGATATCGCGCATGCGCGCACGCTGTGTGCGGAATACCGCATCGTCATGGCTCTTGAAGGCGCGACGGGGCCTTACGCGCCGGCCGTGGCCCCGCGCCTGCGCATTGACCCGTCACGGATGGCGGGCCTGGCCCGTCTGGCCGGTGATGCGCCTCGCTGGCGAGCGCAGGCGGGCGTGCCGCTGGCGGCGCTGACTCAAGCCGGATTACGGCAGTTCGATGGTTTCCCTGGTTCGATGACACTGGCGGAATGGTTGGCGGCCCCGGCGCCCTGGCCCGCCGGCCGCTGCGCGGCATCGGGGGTCCTGTCGGTGGACGTGATGCTGGCCGATGGCATCGAGGAAACCTTCGGGCCGTTCGGCGAGGCCGACGTGCAGCCGCTGCGATCGGCCACGGTGCAAAGCCTGGTGCCCGCGCTGTTCCAGTTGGCCTCGGGGGGCGACGCCTTTGCCACTCGCGCCGGCCCTCAATGGCTGGGCCGCTATCGGCTGGACGCCCTGAAGCCCGACGCCCCGGACACCGTGAACCTGGCGCATCTGCTCCTGGGCCACGGCGGCACGCTGGCCTGGGTGCAAAGCGTGATGCTGACCGACGCGCCGGCATGGACCGAGATGGGCGCCGCGCCCGAAACCCCTGGATTGGCCACGTTCCGGCTGGACGGACGGGTCAAGACGCTGTTCGACCCCGATGGTCGTTTTCCCCTATTCATGCCCCAAGACACCTGACAGTCTTTAAGCTTGTTGTAAGATTTCGCCGCTCGTCTCGTCGGAGTAGAGGCATCGTAGACGTATCGCGTAGCCCGTCATGGGAATAGAATTCCTCCCTCTCCGTGTCTCACCTCATTAGCCAGTAGCCGCCATATGGATGCCAACCTTCGCAAAGCCGCCCTTGAATATCACGAGCATGGGCGCCCCGGCAAAATCTCGGTCACGCCGACCAAGCAGCTGACCAACCAGCGCGATCTGGCGCTGGCGTACTCGCCCGGCGTGGCGGCGGCCTGTGAGGAGATCGTGGCCGACCCGGCCAACGTGTTCCGATACACCGCCCGGGGCAACCTCGTGGGGGTGATCACCAACGGCACGGCCGTGCTGGGCCTGGGCAACATTGGCGCGCTGGCCTCCAAGCCGGTCATGGAAGGCAAGGCGGTGCTGTTCAAGAAGTTCGCCGGCCTGGACGTGTTCG
>NZ_CADIJX010000009.1 GCF_902859625.1 Achromobacter pestifer
ATCAGGCGATTGAGCGGATTGGTGGCTAACGATGGGTTGCGCGCGATGGGCGTTTTCGCCCTGTTCTTGAATATCTCGCGCTTCACCCATCCTACGGGTGCAACGCCGCCCTAGCAGACCCGCGATTTCGTAGGATAGGTGCAACGCCGCCCGATCAGATCCGCGCAGTCGTGGGATGGGTGAAACGCCACGCGATCAGATCCACGATTTCGTAGGATGGGTGAAGCGCGAGAATGTGCTTGCGAATGAACAAGCGCCGGCCGCGCGCAACCCATCACTCAGCCTTCGCCACGAACGCCATCATCGCCCGCTCCACATCTTCCACGTTTGGCAACCCGGCCTCATTGCCCAAATGCTGAATCTTGTGGGCAGACGCTGCCCGCGCGAACGTGAAATGCTCCACCCACGGCAGCTCTGGCCGGTTCAGATAGGACCACACGTAGGCGCCGTGGAACACGTCGCCCGCCCCTGACGTATCCACGATGCGATCGCCCGGCACGTCAAGCGAGGGCAAGGTGTCGACCCGCCCCGTCTCGTCATACCAGAGCATGCCGCGTTCGCCCATCGTGACGGCGCCGATGCGGCAGCCGCGCGCGCGAAGCAAGTCCAACAAGCCTTCCGGCGTCAGGCCGAGCTGTTCGCACATGCGCTCGGCGCACACCGCCACGTCGATGTACCGCAGCAACTCATCGGTGTTCTCGCGCACGCCGCCTCCGTCCAGCGACGTCAGCACGCCCGCCTGGCGGCAGGCTCGCGCATAGTGCAGCGCGGCGTCGGGCTGGTGGCCGTCCAGGTGCAGGGCACGATAGCCGCTGATGTCCAGGCGGGGAAAATCGTTCAGGTAGTCCACGTCGCGCGCCCGCACGATGGCGCGCTTGCCGTGGTTGGGCATGATGAAGGACAGCGACGACCGGCGCACATGACGCGCATGCAGCGTCACGCCATGCGCAGCCGCCATGTCCGTGTACATGTGCCCCAGCCAGTCGGGCGCCAAGGAGCAGATCAGGTCGGGCGGCGTGCCCAGACGTCCGCACGCGAACGCCGCCGTGACGGCATTGCCGCCGAAGGACACCGCGTAGTCCCGTGCCACGCTCTTCTCGTCGCCGGTGGGCCATTCGTCGGCCAGCACGGTGACGTCGATATAGGTGTGTCCGATGAAGAGCGCATCGCTCATGGTGAAGCCTGTGAAGAAAAGAAGGGAACCGCGAGGATAGGCGATCTGCCCGGGCTACGCGGCCGCGGGTTCCCCGGCTTGCGCCAGTACCAGCCGCGCACGCGCGATGACGGGCGCATCGACCATCTTGCCTTCCAGCATGAACGTGCCCGCCGCGGTCTCGCGATGCGCGGCGACGACGCGACGCGCCCATTCGAGTTCTTCCCGCGCCGGCACGAAGGCCGCGTGGATCACCGCCACCTGCGTGGGGTGGATGCACAACATGCCGCCAAACCCCATCTGCTGGGCGCGGCCCGCCGCATGCGATAGCCCCGCCTGGTCGCTCACCCCCGGAAACACGCCGTCCAACGCGGGGGCCAGCCCCGCCGAACGGGTATGCAGCAACACCTGCACCCGCGCGTGATCCAGCACCGTCTCCGCCCCCGGGGTATCCGGGGTCAGCCCCATGTCCAGGCCGTAGTCCAGGCTGCCGAAGGCCAGACGCGCCACCCCAGGGGTGGCCGCGACCTCTGCCGCGTTCAACAGGCCTCGGGCGGTTTCAATGATGGGGATGACGGGCAGGCCGGTCTGCGCCACATGCCGCACCTGCGCCAGGCTCTCTGCCTTGGGCAGCAGGATGCCGGCAACGCCGGGCTGGCCCCGGCAGGCTTTCAAATCGTCGTCATGCCAGGACGTGGACGCATCGTTGATGCGCACCCACAGGCGTGCCTGACGATGCGTCCCCAGGAAGTCGCACAAGGCCTCGCGGGCGCTCGCCTTGGCCAGATGCTCGACCGCGTCTTCCAGGTCAACGATGACCGCGTCCGCGCCGGCAACCAGCGCTTTGGGAATGCGCTCGGCGCGCGAGGCCGGCACAAACAGGGCGCTACGAACGACGGGATGCGTCACACGACCTCCGAGGCATGGAATTGCGCCACCTGATCCGGCGCGTATCCCAATGATGCTAGCACCGCATCCGTGTTTTGGCCCACCGAGGGCACCGCGGCCATGCGCGGCGCGAAGGCATTGCTGCTGGCCGGCGGCAGCAGCGCCGGCAGCACGCCGGCCGGGCTGTCCACCTGGCTCCAGCGAGCCCGTGCCTGCAACTGGGGGTGCGCCCAGACGCCGGCCATGTCATTGACGCGCGCGTTCGCGATCTGCGCGTCTTCCAGCCGCTGCGTGACCTGCGCCACGGACAGATCGGCAAAGGCGGCAACTATCAAGTCGCGCAAGGCGTCGCGATTGGCGGTGCGCTGCGAATTCGACAGGAAACGCGGATCTTCGGCCAAATCGGCCTGGCGCAGCACCTGGGCGCAGAACACGCGCCATTCGCGCTCGTTTTGCAGGCCCAGCATGATGGTGGAACCGTCACCCACCGGGAACGGCCCGTAGGGATAGATCGAGGCATGGGCAGCCCCGGCACGCACGGGCGGCGCCGCGCCCTCGAATGCGTAATACATGGGAAAGCCCATCCACTCGACCATGCTTTCCAGCATGGACACGTCCAGGCGACTGCCCAGTCCGGTCTTCTGGCGCAGCAGCAAGGCATTCAAGATGGCGGAATAGGCGTACATGCCCGCCGAGATATCGGCGATCGAGCACCCGGCCTTGACCGGATCGTCCTTGGTGCCGGTGACCGACAGAAAGCCGCTTTCGCTTTGGATCAACAGGTCATAGGCCTTCTTGTCCTGATAAGGGCCGCCTTCGCCATAACCCGAGATGTCGCACACGATCAGGCGCGGAAATTTCTCATGCAGGGCGTCAAACGACAGCCCCAGCCGCGCTGCGGCACCAGGCGCCAGGTTCTGCACCAGCACGTCGGCCGACGCCAGCAGACGCTCCATGACGTCGCTGGCTTCGTCCCGTTTCAGGTCCAGGGTCAGGCTTTCCTTGGACCGGTTGGTCCAGACGAAATGCGAGGACAGGCCGCGCACGCGCTCGTCGTAGCCCCGGGCGAAGTCGCCACTGCCCGGCCGTTCGATCTTGATGACGCGCGCGCCCATGTCCGCCAGTTGGCGCGTGCAAAAAGGCGCGGCGATCGCGTGCTCAAGACTGACGACGGTAATGCCGTCCAAGGGGCGGGTTGCCTGCGTGCTCATTCGGTAAACCTCAGTTCAGCTTGGTGGGCCAGCGTGCCGTCCTGCTCGGCCCATAGCTGGGCCATGCCCGGCTCGGTCAAGCGGCCGGCCACCTGGAAGGGCGTAGGCGAAATCAGCGGACGCAAGCCGCGATACGACAAATGCGTCAAGCGCGCCTTGGGATGGGCGCGGGTAAAGGCGGCCACCATTTCGGTGGCGATCAACGGGCCATGGACCACCAGGCCGGGATAGCCCTCGGTGCCCGTCACGTAGGGATGGTCGTAGTGAATGCGGTGGCCGTTGAAGGTCACCGCCGAATAACGGAACAACAGCACGGAAGACGGATCAACCGTGTCGCGCCATTGCGCCTCGGGCGCGGGTTCGCTGCCCACGAGCTTGGGCGGCGACGGCTGGCGATAGACGATGTCCTGCTCTTCCTGGATGACGATCTCGCCCGCCTGATGGTATTCGTGACGCACGGTCACGAACAGCAGCGCGCCGGTGCGGCCGGTCTTTTCCTTGACCTCGGCGACCGTGGACACGCGCTCGGCCGGCACACCCACCTTCAACGGCTGACGGAATTCCACCCGGCCGCCCGCCCACATGCGGTTGCGGTCCTGGGCGGGCGGCAGGAAACCGCCACGCGAGGGATGGCCATCTGTCCCCAATCCGTCCATGCCCACCGTGCTGATGAAAAACGCCCATTGCCACAGGGGCGGCAAGGCCTCGCCCTGCCCCGGCGCGGGACTGCCCAGGGTTGCCGCGATGCGCGCGGCATGGCCGGGGTCCATCGCGTCTGCCTTGCGTTCACCGCTGCCGATCCAGGCTGCAGGATCTGTAGAAGTCATGCCGATATCCTTTGGTGGGGGGTTCTCAGCCTCCAGCATGCCCGCAAGCCGTCCCCGTTGTGAATTCGTTTTTCCTCAAGGCGGGGTTTGTGGCGCCTGAATCGACGGCCCATGCCCAGCCCCGGCGCCGCGCGCCGTAATATATGCCCCATGCACTTCGACCTTGCCGACCTACGCCTGTTCATCCACATCGCGGAATCCCCCAGCCTGACCCAGGCGGCCAAACGGGCGCATCTGTCCCTGGCTGCGGTCAGCGTGCGGATCAAAGCGCTGGAGAACCAGCTGAATACCCGCTTGCTGTACCGCGATAGCCGTGGCGTGGAAATCACCCCCGCAGGCCAGAAGCTGCTACAGCACGCCCGCGTCATCATGCGGCAGGTGGACCACCTGAAGCATGACTTCCAGGAGCAATCGGATGGCGACGCCGGCCATATCCGGATCTTCGCCAACACCACGGCCGTCACCGAATTCATGCCGGACATCCTGGCGCAGTTCCTGTCGGTCCACCCGGGCGTCACGGTGGACCTGCAAGAGCGGCTGACGCGCGACATCGTGCGCGGCGTGCTGGATGGAACCACCGACCTGGGCATCGTGGCCGGTCCCGTGGACGCCCCCGAATTGCAGACCATCCACTTCAGCACCGACCGGCTGGTGTTGGTGGTGCCCAACGGCCATCCCCTGCAAGACCAGGAAAAGGTCAAGCTGGTGGACGCCGTGCGCTATCCGTTCATCACCATGCACGAAGGCTCCACGCTGGTCGCCTTCCTGCGCGACCAACTGGAACGGGTCAGCCAACGCTTGCCGCAGCGCATCCAGCTCTACAGCTTCGATTCGATCTGCCGCATGGTGCAGGCCGGCGTCGGCATCGCGGTCATCCCCGATTCCGCCGCCCGCCGATACGGCGCCGACACCAAGCTGCGCGTGGTGGAACTGGATGAGCCGTGGGTTGTGCGAGAACGCAAGCTGCTGGTACGCGACGTTGATGCCTTGCCCGGCTGCGCGCGTGAACTCATCGAACAGATCCAGGTGCCCCGGGCGCCTTGATGCACGGGCCGCGAAGGCCAACCGGCACCGTCACGTGCCCGTGAACGCAGGCGGCCGCTTTTCAGCGAACGCGCGCATGCCTTCCAGGTAATCGTCGGTGTAGCCGAGTTCACGCTGGAGTTGGCATTCCAGGTCGAACTGTTGCGCCAGCGTGTTGCCGCTGGATGCATGCAGCGCCGCCTTGGTGGCCGCGTAGGCCCGGGTGGGGCCGGCTGCCAGCGTGGCCGTGACCTCGGACAAGGTATCCGCCAGCGCCGCATCCGGTACCGCGCGCCAGATCAAGCCCCAGGCTTCCGCCTGCCGGGCGCTGACCGATTCACCAAACAGCGTGGCCCCCATCGCGCGGGCCGAGCCCACCAGGCGCGGCAGAAACCACGTGCCGCCCGCATCGGGCAACAGGCCGATCTTGCTGAAGGCCTGAATGAAGCGCGCCGACTCCACGGCAAACACCACGTCACACGCCAACACCAGACTGGCGCCCGCGCCCGCCGCGACGCCGTTCATCACGCACACCACCGGCACCGGCAAGGCGCGCAAGCGGTTGATCAAGGGTCGATAGCATTTCTCAAGGATCTGGCTCAGGTCGCGACGCGAGCCATCTTCGGCGGGCTTGCGTTCGCCCAGGTCCTGGCCGGCACAAAAACCTCGGCCGGCGCCGGTGATGACCAGGCCGCGCAGGCCCGCGTCGGACTCCATGGTGTCCAGCGCGCGCGCCAACTCGGCATGCATGACTTCGGTGAAGCTGTTCAGGCGGTCGGGGCGGTTGAGCGTGATGACGCCCACGCCCTGCTCCAGGGTGAATTGGATCTGGGTATAGCCGCCGCCGTCAGACGGATGAAGCGATGCCGCGCTCATGCCAGCTCCTCCAGCACGGCCAATTGTTCGGCCGTATCGCCCAGCAATTGGTCCACGACGGTCAAACGCTTGAAGTAGTCGCCCACGTCCAGCTCGTCCGTCATGCCCATGCCGCCGTGCAGTTGCACCGCCATTTGCGCCACCTGGCGTCCCGCCCGCGCGGCTTCCAGCTTGGCCGACGCGATCATGCGGCGACGCTGCGCGGCATCCGGCTCGGTCAGCGCGGCCACCGCCACATAGGCCATCGACAAGGCCAATTCCTTGGCGACCAGCATCTCGGCCAGCCGATGCTGCAAGGCTTGGAACGAGGCCAGCGGCTGGCCAAACTGCTTGCGGGTCTTCAGGTAATCAACCGTGATTTCCAGCAGACGTTCCATCGCGCCCGCCGCATGCGCGCACAGCGCTGCCGTGCCCCATTGCAAGGCCTGCGCCAGCGCCTCGTCGGCCGCGGCTCCTTCAGCCAGCAAAGCGTCAGCCGGCAAGCCCACGGCGTCCAGGTCCAGCCGCGCGCAGCGTGCCCCGTCCAGCGTGGGTGTATCGGTGACCCGCACCCCGGCCACGTCTGCCGGCACGGCCAGCAGCAAGGTCTGGCCATCAGCGCCCTGTGCGCTGACCAGCCACGCCGAGGCAGCGGCGCCGTGCCACACCAGATGCTTGGCGCCATCCAGCCGCCAGCCTTCGGCCGTCTTCGCGGCGCGGCAGTCCTGCGGGTTCGTGTCGTAGCGATGGCCCGGTTCCTGGTAGGCCACGCTGACGATGGCCTCGCCCGACGCAATGGCGGGCAGCCAGCGGCCGCGCACGGCATCGCCACAAGCGTCCAGCAGCGCGGCGCCCATCACCGCGCTGGGGATGACCGGTTCAGACACCAGGCCGCGTCCCAGTTCCACATGCACCGGCAGCAGGCTGGCGGGGACTTCGCCGAAACCGCCAAAGTCCTGCGAAATGGTCAAGCCCAGCACGCCAAGTTCGGCCAGCGCGCCCCATGCCTTGGGGTCCAGCTTGCCAGCCGCCTGCCGGGCGCGGCGCTGGGGATACGTCCATGCCTGGTCAACCAGGCGGCGCAGGCTGTCGGCCAGCATGCGCTGTTCTTCGGTATAGATGAAATCCATGCGAGTCTTCCTGTCGGATTGCGCGTGACCGGGCCTACAGGCCCAGCACCAGGCGGGCGATGATGCCCTTCTGCACTTCGGTCGTGCCGCCATAGATCGAGGTCTTGCGCATATCGGCATAGCCCGCGCCCGAGGCGGCTGCCATCTCGGGGCCGGGGCCATGGAAATCGCCGCCCGCCTGCAACCAATCGGGGTCGTAAGGCCACGCATCCGGCCCGGCGACTTCCATCTGAAGCATGGCCAGATCCTGCTGGATCTCGGACCCGCGGATCTTCAGCACCGAGGCCTCGGGGCCTGGCGTGCCGTCGTTGCTGGAGGCCACGCGCAACAGCAGCATTTCCAGCGCCATGATGTCCACCTCGATCCGCGAAATGCGGTCGCGGATGCGGCTGTCGGCAAGCAGCGGCTTGCCGTGCGACTGCGCCTGAGCGGCCATCTGCTTCAAGATGCCCAGTTCACGGTGGCAATGGCCCAGCCCGGCAATGCCGGTGCGTTCGTGGCCCAGCAGATATTTGGCGTAAGTCCAGCCCTGATTCTCTTCGCCCACCAGATTGCCGACCGGCACCCGCACGTTCTCCAGCCAGACCTCGTTCACGTCGTGGCCGCCGTCCAGCGTGCGGATGGGGCGCACCGTCACGCCCGGGCTTCGCATGTCCAGCAGCAACATCGAGATGCCGCGCTGCGCGCGCGCGTCGGGGTCGGTGCGCACCAGGCAGAACATCCAGTCGGCGTACTGGGCCAGCGTCGTCCAGGTCTTCTGACCATTGACGACGTAGTCGTCGCCGTCCCGCACCGCCCGGGTCTTGAGCGAGGCCAGATCGGAACCGGAACCCGGCTCGGAATAGCCCTGGCACCACCAATCCTCCACGCGCAACATGCGCGGCAACAGGCGCGCTTGCTGTTCGGCGCTGCCGTACTTCATCAACACGGGGCCGATCATCGACAGGCCAAAAGGCAGCAGACGCGGCGCACCGGCCTTGAAGCATTCGACTTCAAAGATCAGGCGTTGCAACGCATTCCAACCCGTGCCGCCGTGTTCCACGGGCCAATTGGGAGCGCCCCAGCCGTGATCGGCCAGGATGTTGTGCCAGCGCACGTAGTCCTCGCGTTCCAGCCGTTGATGCCGCACCACCTTGTCGCGGATATCGGCCGGCAGGTTGGCGACGGCGAACGTGCGCACCTCTTCGCGAAATTGGCGCTCTTGCGGCGTCCAGGTCAGGTTCATGGTCTACCTCCTTTGCCCGGTATCTAGCCATGACCCGGGCCGACCGGCAATCTGCCTCTTCCGAAGACCGGCTTCGCGCAGGGTGTAGGGCGCCATCCCACTACAGGTCCGCAAAAGGCCTGCTTCAGCAATGAAGAATGGTCGAAGCCGGCGCCAGTACCGAAACTAGCAGCCGTCATCCACTGGAATCCCATCGCACCATGACTGTTCCCGATCACAAGGAAAGCGTGTCGCAGGGCGTCGAGGCGCAATACCGCCAGGCGCTCGACCAGGGCCGTTTTCTTATCCAGCATTGCGCCGGCTGCGACCGCGCGGTGTTCTATCCCCGAATGATCTGTCCGCATTGCGGCGCGGACAAGCTGGCCTGGGCCACGCCCGACGGGCGCGGCACCGTCTATTCCACCACCGTGGTGCGGCGCAAGCCCGAGGCGGGCGGCGACTACAACGTGGCGCTGATCGACCTGCATGAAGGCGTCCGTTTGATGAGCCGCGTGGAAGGCGTCGCGCCGGCCGATGTGCAGATCGGCATGCCGGTGCGCGCCCAGGTGGCGCAGCAGGACGGCCACGGGCTCGTGGTCTTCGTACCCAACAAGGAGGCGCCATGACGCTGAACGATTTGCGCGGCGCCGTCGCCGTGGCGGGCGTGGGCCACGCGGGCCTGGGGCAGGCCACGGGCTTTACCGAAATGGAGATTCTGGTGCAGGCGGCGCAACGCGCCGTGGCGGACGCCGGCCTGACGATGCGCGACATCGACGGCATCTGCACCGCCAGCGTCGCAGCGCCCATGTGGGCCATGCCGGTGATCGAACACCTGGGCATCCGCCCGACGTTCATCGACAGCACGATGCTGGGCGGCTCCAGCTTCGTGGCGCACTTGATGCCCGCCTTGCATGCGTTGGCCTCGGGCCAGTGCAACGCGGTGCTGGTCTGCTACGGCAGCACGCAGCGCACGTCCACCCTGAACCGGGCGGAAGTCGGCCGGGTCCGCAAGCAATTCGACCCCCAGCCCTATGAAACCCCCTACGATCCGCTAAGCCCGCTGTCGTCCTATGCGCTGGCGGCCGCGCGCCACATGCATCAGTACGGCACGCGCCGCGAACACCTGGCGCAAGTGGCGTTGGCAGCCAATCAGTGGGCGCAGTTGAACCCCGAAGCGCAACTGCGCGACCCCACCACGCTGGACCAGATCCTGTCAGCCCGCATGGTGTCCGATCCGTTGAGCGTGCGCGACTGCTGCCTGGTGACGGACGGGGCAGGCGCCTATGTCCTGGTGCGTGCCGACCGCGCACGCGACCTGCCACGTCCGCCCGTCTACGTGCTGGGCAACGCCACCGCGGTCTGGAACCGGCAGATCTCGTCCATGGAAGACCTGACCGTGACGGCCGCCGCCGAATCCGGCAAGCGCGCCTTCGACATGGCGGGCGTGACGCAGAAAGACATCGATGTGGTCGAGCTCTACGACGCCTTCACCATCAACACCCTGCTCTTCCTGGAAGACCTGGGCTTCTGCGGCAAGGGCGAAAGCAAGGACTTCATCGCAAACGGCGCCATCGCGCCGGGCGGCACCCTGCCCGTCAACACCAACGGCGGCGGACTCTGCTGCGTGCATCCCGGCATGTACGGCGTCTTCATCATGATCGAAGCCGTCCGGCAACTGCGCGGTGAATGCGGCGCACGCCAGATCGCCGACGCGCAACTGGCGTTGGTGCACGGCAACGGCGGCACGCTGTCCAGCCAATCCACCGCCATCCTGGGCACCCAGGCCACCCTTTGATCCGCACGGCAACATCGATGTCCCACGCAGAACCCGTCACCCGCATCCACCACGTCCTGGCGCAGCAAGCGCGCCAGCAGCCCGACGCCATCTGTCTGTACGAAGAAGGCGGCGGCACGCTGACCTATGCGCAGCTGTGGCAGCGCGTGCAGGCGGTGGCCGGCTGGCTGCACGACCAGGGCGTGCGCCCGGGCCACCGGGTGTTGATGGTGGGAGAGAACTGCGCGGCGATGATCGCGGCGTTGTTCGGCTGCGGCGTGGCGGGGGCCTGGCCGGTCGGCGTGAACGCCCGGCTGTCCGCCCGCGAAATCGACAACATCCGTCAGCATGCGCAACCTGAGTTGCTGCTCTACACCACGGGCATCTCGTCCGCCGCCGCGTCCCATGCGGGTGCCGCCGACGCGGTGGACGCGGACCCGGCCGTCTGGGGGTCGGGAGTGCAGGTGGCGCGCGCGGCCAGCCCCACGCAAGCCGAAACCGGCGAACAGGCTGCGGAAGTCGCCACCGTGATCTATACATCGGGCACCACCGGAGCGCCCAAGGGCGTGATGGTGCCGCATCGCGGGCTACTGCATTTTGCCCGGGTGTCCGCGGCATCGCGCCGCCTGACGCCGCACGACATCGGCTATGCGGCCTTGCCCATGTCGCATATCTTCGGCATCGCCACCGTGCTGATGGCCTCCGTGCACGCGGGCGCAAGCCTGGTGCTGCGCAGCCGCTTCGACGCTGACGACGCCTTCAAGGCGCTGGCCCACCCGGGCGTCAGCATCTTGCAGGGCGTGCCCACCATGTTCAGCCGCATGATGGCCGCGGCGCCACCGCGCGCGGATCTGCGGGCCCCTGCCCTGCGCTATCTGTACACCGGCGGCGCAGCGCTGGATCCGACGCTCAAGCGCGACGCCGAACGTTACTTCGGCGTGCCGATGCATCATGGCTACGGCATCACGGAATACGCAGGGTCGATGTTCATCACCCGGATCGACGCGCCACGCGAAGACTGCTCGGCGGGCTACGCGGTGGACGGTGTCGACCTGCGCATCGGCAACCCCGATGGCGGCACACCGGTGCCCGGCGAGCGCGGCGACATCCTGATCCGTGGCCCCGGCGTCATGCTGGGCTACTACCGCAGCCCTGAACAAACCGCGCAGGCGCTTTTGCCCGGCGGCTGGCTCAACACGGGCGACATCGGTTTCGTGGACCACAGCGGCGCGCTGTTCATCGCCGGCCGCTCCAAGGACCTGATTATCCGATCCGGCTTCAACGTCTATCCCATCGAAGTCGAATCGGTCATCAACGCCTTCCCGGGCGTGCGGCTATCGGCAGTGGTGGGCCGCAGTACCGCCGACCAGAACGAAGAAGTCATCGCCTTTGTCGAGCCCCTGCCCGGCGCCACGATCGACACCAACCTGCTGATGCTGCATTTGCGCGCCCAGCTGGCGCCCTACAAGCGGCCGGCGCAGATCATTCCCATCGAAGCCATTCCCACGACCGTCAGCGGAAAAATCCTGAAGCAACCGCTGAAAGAAAGGCTGGCGTAGGCGCGGACTCGCTGTTCCGCTCCACGACCGGCCACTTATACACAAGGAGACAACAGCGTGAACATCAAAACCCTGTTCGCCGCGGCCACCGCCGTGGCGGCGCTAGCCACGGCAACATCCGCCCATGCGGACGGCTACCCCGAACGCCCCATCCGCCTGCTGGTGGGCTATGCCCCTGGCGGCCCCGTGGACACCACGGCCCGCGTCTTCGCCAAATACCTGGGCGACAAGCTGGGCCAGACCGTCGTGGTGGAAAACCGCGCGGGCGCCAGTGGCATGATTGCCTCGGATGCCACCGCCAAGGCCGCGCCCGACGGCTACATGCTGGGTTTTGCCGCCAGCCCCACGCTGACCATGTCGCCCCTGGTCCAGCGCAGCACGCTGTTCGATCCGCGCAAGGACTTCTCGTTGATCGGGCTGGTGGTCGACTACGCCAACGTGCTGCTGATCGGCCCGCAGATTCCCGCCAAGAACGTCGGCGAACTGGTCAACTACGCTCGCGCGCATCCTGATGCCGTGTCGTTCGGATCCGCCGGCATCGGCGCCTCCAACCACCTGTCGGCCGAACTGCTGAAGAAGCAGGCCGACGCCCCGATGCTGCATGTCCCCTATCGCGGCAACTCGCCGGCCATGATGGACGTGATCAGCGGCAAAGTGACGTTCATGTTCGACATCACCAGCACTGCCATCCCGTTCATCAAGAGCGGCAAGGCCCGCGCGCTGGCGGTCACGTCCAAGACGCGCAATCCGGAACTGCCTGACGTGCCCACAATGATCGAAGCCGGCATGAAGGACTACGAAGTCGTTGGCTGGTATGCGCTGGTCGGCCCGAAGAAGCTGCCCGACGCCGTGTCGGCCCGCCTGACCCGCGCGCTGAACGAGGTTTCCAAAGACCCCGCCTTCCGCCAGTCCATGACCGAAGGCGGCTACACCATCAACGCCGGCGATTCCAAGGCGTTGCAATCCCGTATCGACCGCGAGTACGCCTTGTGGTCGGACGTTATCCAAAGCGCCAACATCCAGGCGAATTGACTCTCTCCGGAGCCCCAGATGCACCCTCCGCTTGCGCTACACGCCCAGACTCGCTTGCCGATCATCGGCGCCCCCATGTTCCTGGTCTCCGGGCCTGAACTGGTGGTGGCGCAATGCGCGGCGGGGATCATTGGCACGTTCCCGTCGTTGAACGCCCGCCCGCAGGAACAGCTGCATGAGTGGATCACCCGCATCGAGGAAGGCCTGGCCGCCAGGCGCCAGGCCAACCCGAGCGCCCGTGTCGCACCGTATGGCGTGAACCTGATCGTCCATCCCAGCAACCCGCGCTGGCAGGGCGATCTGGCCATCTGCGCTGAACGGCGCGTGCCGCTCATCATCACGTCGCTGCACGCGCCGGAAGCCGTGGTGAAGGCGGTGCACCCCTACGGCGGGCTGGTCTATCACGATGTCACGAACGTGCGTCACGCCAAGCGTGCGCTGGACGCCGGGGTCGATGGCCTGATCCTGGTGGCCGCAGGCGCCGGCGGCCACGCGGGCCAGATCAACCCCATCGCGCTGGTCAACGAAATCCGCGCGTTCTACGACGGCCCTCTGGCGCTGTCGGGCTGTATCAGCCACGGCAAGGACATCCTGGCCGCCCAGATCCTGGGCTGCGACTTCGCCTACATGGGCACCCGCTTCATTGCCACGCAGGAATCGCTGGCGGGGGAAGCCTATCGAGAAATGGTGTTGCAGGCGCAGGCGGCCGACGTGACCTACACCCCGTATTTTTCCGGTGTGCCCGCGAACTACCTGTCCGCCAGTATTCAAGCTGCCGGGCTGGATCCGGCGATCCTGGCGAAACACGGCGAAGCGCCGCCCGCCAACATGGACAAGAATTCCCGGCCCAAGGCATGGAAGGATGTCTGGAGCGCAGGCCAGGGCGTGGGCGCCGCGCAAGAGATCCTGCCAATCGCGACGCTGGTGGACCAACTGGAGGCGGAGTACCGCAACGCCAGGAACGCCTTGATGGCGGCGTGATACCCAACGGATAGTCAACACGAACGGGCCTGATGCCAGACATCAGGCCCGCGACGTGCTGGCCCGGCCCGGCCCGGCTACTCCAGCTTGATGTTCGCCGTCTTGATCAAATCCCGCCATTTCACGATCTCGTCGCGCAGGAAATCACCGAATTGCTCCGGCGTGCCGGGCTTGGGCTCGGCTCCTGCCGCGATCATGCCCTTGGCCGTGGCGGGGTCCGACAGCACCTTCACCATATCCGCGTTCATGCGCTTCACGATGTCCGGCGGCGTGCCCTTGGGCGCCATCACACCGCTCCAGGAATAGGCCTCGTACCCGGGCAGGCCGGATTCCGCAATGGTGGGCACGTCAGGCAACATGCTGGACCGCGTGGGGTTGCCCACGCCCAACGCGCGCACCTTGCCGCCTTTCAGATGCGGCACGGCGGAAGGGCCATCCGCGAACATCACCTGCACCTGTCCACCCAGCAGATCCTGCATGGCGGGCGCGCTGCCGCGATACGGGATGTGCTGGATCCGCACGCCCGCCATCGCGTTGAAGAGTTCACCCGCCAGATGCGTGCCGCCGCCGGTGCCGGACGAGCTGAACGACAGCTTGCCCGGATTGTCCTTGGCATAGGCGATCAGTTCACTGACCGTGTTCACGGGCAAGGACGCATTCACCACCAGCACGATGGGAAAGACCGCCGCCATGCCCACTGGCACGAAGTCGCGGCTGATGTCGTAGCTGAGGTTGTCGCGCAGGCTGGGCAGCACCGCGTGGTGGATGGAGGCAAAGAAGAAGTTGTAGCCATCGGGTTCGGCCTTGGCCGCGAACTGCGCGCCGACGATGCCGCCCGCCCCTGATTTGTTGTCCACCACGGTAGGCACCGACCACAGCTGCCCGAGCGGCTGCGTGGTGAAGCGCGCGGTGGTGTCCACCGGGCCGCCTGCGGGAAAGGGCACGATGAAGGTCACGGCATGGCCCGGCCACGTGGCGGCACGCGCGGCCAAGGGGTATAGCGAAGGCAGTACGGCGGCGGCGCATGCGGCGCCCAGCCCCGCAGCGACGCGGCGGCGTTGAAGATCAATCAAGGCAGTCTCCTGAGTCTTGGTGTTATTCACGGTCAAGCTTCAAGAACTGCTGCCCGCCGCTCTTATTTATTATTTTCCGTGCGCCCGGAATCGCCGCTACACATTTTCAAAAGCCCCTCTTTCGCGCGGGGTGGAAAGTTCGATCAGCGGACACGAATTGCACCTGAGCGATGCGTGAATGCCACAGAAGGCCTAGGACAAACGTAGCGGACGGCCGCCACGAGCCAACTATTGCCCGCGCGCGGCACGCTGCACGTGTTCAATGAAGCACTCGGCAAAGCTGGGCAGGTCACGGCCGCGTTGACGGCACAACAGGCGGTCGCGCAACGCCCAGGGGTCTTCCAGCTTCAGCACGTGCAACGCATCGGGGCGGCTATAGCGTGCCGCGCAGGCACGCGGCACGACGGCAATGCCCGCCCCCGCCTCGACCATGCGGCACACCGCCTCAAAGCTGCCCACGTGCACACGCTGGCAAATGCGCTTGCCCAGGCCGCTGGCAATGTCTTCCAGGAAGGTCTGAATGGCGCTGTCGGGGTGAATGCCGACGAACTGGTAGGCATCAACCAGGTCCGAGAAATGCGCGGACTTCGAGGCCGCCAACGGGTGATCCAACGCGGTCACCACGGTGAGTTCGTCGCGGAACAGCGGCGTGACGTCCAATCCTTCCACGTCGATATTGCCCGCCACCAGCCCCAGGTCGCCGGCGCCTGCGCGAATCGCAATCACGATGTCCCCGGATATCTTCTCTTCAAGCTCCACGTCCACGTCAGGGTTTTCCGCAAGGAACGTGGACAAGGCATCGGCCAGGAAGGAGTTGGTCGCCGTGGTGTTGGCCAGCAGTCTCAAGCGTCCCTTTAATCCGCTGGCATAGGGCTGAAGGTCGGCGTTCAGGCATTCCAGCTGCCGGAAGACGGCATTGGCGTGCTTCAGCAGCACCTCGCCAGCCGGCGTCAGCGCCACGCCAGTGGCCAGGCGCACCAGCAACCGCGCCTTGAAGGCCTCTTCCATGTGCTTGACCCGCGCGCTTGCCGCCGGCAAGGACAGGAAGGTGCGTTCCGCAGCCCGGGTCAGATTGAGTGTTTCGCCTACGTTCAGAAACAAACGCAGGTCCGTCAAATCATGTCTCATGTTCCACCACGCAGAAGGGGGGCATTTCTAATTTTGAATTCTTGGAATGCCGGGTCGAATCTACCATGCAGTAAACGCGCTAACCAGACGGGTTGATGCGGAACTGTTTTCCAACGACGGCGTGCGCGCCGCAGCACAGGAGTCAGATTCAATGAGCGGCATGGTTTCCGGAAAGGTAGTGATCGTCACGGGCGCAGGCGGCGGCATCGGGCGCAGCATTGCGCTGGCGATGGCGCAAGCGGGCGCCAAGGTGGTCGTGAACGACATTGGCGTATCGCTGACGGGCGAAGGCGGCGCGGAAGGTCCGGCGCAAGCGGTCGTGAAAGAAATCATCTCGGCGGGCGGCCAGGCCGTGGCCAACACGGACAGCGTGGCTGCGTACGACAGCGCCAGCCGCGTGGTGCAGACCGCGATCGACGCATTCGGGCGCATTGACGCGGTGATCAACAACGCGGGCAATTTGCGCGACCGTGTTTTCCACAAGATGAGCGAAGAGGAATGGCGTCAGGTGATCGACGTGCATCTGAACGGCTCGTTCTTCATGAGCCGCGCCGCGGCCCCCTATTTCCGCGAACAGGAATCGGGCGCGTTCGTGCACATGACGTCCACCTCTGGCCTGATTGGCAACTTCGGCCAGGCGAACTACGCGGCCGCGAAACTGGGCATCGTGGCGCTGTCCAAGTCCATCGCGCTGGACATGGCGCGCTACAACGTGCGCTCCAACTGCATCGCGCCCTTCGCGTGGAGCCGCATGACCAGTTCCATCCCGGCGGAGACGGACGAAGAGAAAGCGCGCGTCGAAAAGCTCAAGAAGATGGAAGCGGGCAAGGTCGCGCCGATGGCCGTCTATCTGGCCAGCGACGCCGCGCGCGAAATCACCGCGCAGATCTTCGCGGTGCGCGCCAATGAAATCATGCTGATGAGCCAGCCGCGCCCCTTGCGCACGGTGCACAACAGCGAAGGCTGGACGCCCGAGCGCATCGCCGAGATTGCCGTGCCCGCCATGCGCAAGCACTTCTATGCGCTGGAGCGTTCGCCCGACGTGATCGACTGGGACCCCATCTGAGACCGCCATGCCCCTGGATTACGCAACCGTGAAGGACTGGCGTTTTGACGACGTACGTCAACGCTACGAACAGAAAGACACCATGCTTTATGCGCTGGGCATCGGCCTGGGCCAAGACCCCGAGGACGCCGGCCAGTTGCGCTATGTGTACGAAAAAAACTTGCAGGCGTTTCCCACGATGAGCGTGGTGTTGGGCTACCCCGGGTTCTGGGTGCAGGACCCGCGTGCCGGCATCGACTGGGTGAAAGTCGTGCATGGCGAACAGCGCTTGACGGTGCATGCGCCGTTGCCGGTGTCGGGCGTGGTCATCGGCAAGAGCCGCAACACGCATGTGATCGACAAGGGCGCGGACAAGGGCGCCATCATCATCACCGAGCGCACGCTGCATGACGAAGCGGGCGCCTGCCTGGCCACGTTGCGGCAAAGCACCTTCTGCCGGGGAGACGGCGGATTCGGCCAGGGCGACGCCAGCCCCGAGGCCTTGCCCGCCGTGCCCGGCGGCGAACCGGACGTGCGTTGTGAACTGCGCGTGCCGCCCAGCGCCGCCTTGTTGTATCGCCTGAGCGCCGACCGCAATCCCCTGCACGCCGACCCCGACGTTGCGCGTCAAGCGGGTTATCCCCGGCCCATCCTGCATGGCCTGTGCTCGTATGGCGTCGCCGCGCACGCCATCGTGAAAAGCTGCTGCGGCTACGACGCATCGCGGCTGACCAGCTTGAACGCGCGCTTTTCAGCGCCGGTGTATCCGGGCGAGGCGCTGCAATGCGACATGTGGCGCATGCCGGACGGGCAGATCCGCTTCCAGGTGCGGGCAAGCGAACGTGATGTCGTCGTCATGAGCCACGGCACCGCGACGGTGCAATCATGACGCGGCCGCCGGCGCTTGACGGCATCCGCGTGCTGGACCTGTCGCGCATCCTGGCCGGCCCCTGGTGCACGCAGAACCTGGCCGACCTGGGCGCGGACGTCATCAAGATCGAACGCCCGCACGTGGGCGACGACACACGCGCCTGGGGGCCGCCGTACCTGAAGGACGGCGACGGCCAGGACACCAACGAATCCGCGTATTACCTTAGCGCCAACCGCAACAAGCGCTCGGTCGAAGCGGACATGGCCGCGCCCGAAGGCGCGGCGTTGATCCGCGAACTGGCGGCCGCCAGCGACATCCTGGTCGAGAACTTCAAGGTGGGCGGCCTGGCCAAGTACGGCCTGGACTACGACAGCCTCAAGGCCATCAATCCGCGCCTGATCTATTGCTCGGTCACGGGCTTCGGACAGGACGGTCCCTTCGCGCAGCGCCCCGGTTATGACTTCATGATCCAGGGCATGGGCGGCTTGATGAGCATCACCGGCGAACGCGACGACCTTCCGGGCGGCGGCCCGCAGAAGGCCGGCGTGGCGGTGACGGACATCGTCACCGGCATGTACGCCACCGTCGCGATTCTGGCGGCCTTGCAAGAGCGGCACCGCAGTGGCCTGGGACAGCATCTGGACATCGCCTTGCTGGACAGCCACGTGGCGCTGCTGGCGAACCAGAACTCCAACTACTTCAATTCCGGCGTTGCGCCGACCCGCGCCGGCAACGCGCATCAGAACGTCGTGCCGTATCAAGTGTTCGCCGCCAGCGACGGCCATCTGATCGTCGCCACGGGCAACGAATCGCAGTACCGCGCCTATTGCCGCGCCATCGGCGTGCCGGAACTGGGCGACGACCCGCGCTTTGCCACCAATCGGCTGCGCGTCACGAACCGCGAATTGCTGATCGGCATGCTGACGGCGATCATGCAGGAAGGCCGCCGCGACGATTGGATTGCCAAGCTGGAAGCCGTGGGCGTGCCGTGTGGCCCCATCAACAACATCGCGCAGGCGTTCGCGCATCCGCAGGCGCAGGCCCGGCAGTTGCGCCGTGACCTGCCACATCCGGCGGGTGGCGTGGCCCCCGTCACCGCCAGCCCGTTGCGGTTTTCTGCGTCGCCCGTCGTTTACCGCCGTGCGCCGCCGCTACTGGGCGAACACACCGAAGAAGTATTGCGCGATGTGCTGGGGAAATCGGCCGAGGCGATTGCGGCGTTCAAGACTGCAACCGCGAAGACGGCATAGCACGGCGGGCGCGCTACGGATGCCATTGCGTGCGCACCGGCGCGTGGCGTTGCGCGCCTCCACTGAGCACATAGGAAAGCCGATTGGCCTTCTGGTTGATCAGCGTGGCGAACTTCTGTAGTTTTTCGCGCGGCAGACGGCCTGCGGGCCCGGACACGCTCAGCGCACCCAGCAAGCGCCAGTTGGCGCCGAACACGGGCGCCGACACACTGGCGATTTCGGGCTCGCGTTCGCCGACCGAAATATAGAAGCCGTCACGGCGGATGCTCTCGTAGGGCTCGCCGGGTTCGCCCGAGAACGCCATCAGCACGCGCCCTGGCGATCCTTTTTCAAGCGGCAGCACTTCTCCCATCCGGATGTGATGGCGGATCGCCTTGGGGCCTTCGACCCGGACGAGGCAGGTGCGGATATCGCCTTCGCGCACGAAGAACGACGCGCTTTCGCCGGTCTCGCGCGTGAGCTCGCGCAAGGTCGGTTCGATCTCGTTGTTCAAGTCGAACGACGCCTGATAGCGCGCCCCCAGCCATCCCGAGGCCGGCCCCAGGCGCCACGCGCCGTCTTCTTCACGCTGCACCAGGTAACGCGCCCCGGCCAGCGTGCGAGCAATGCGCAGCGTGGTCGTCTTGTGCATGCCGGCCCGGCGGCTCAATTCAGCCAGCGACAAGAAGGCGTCGTCCACCTGGAACGCTTCCAGCAGACGCATCGCTCGTGCCACGGCAATGACGCCTCCCGACTCGCGCACGCCATCGCCCTGCTCGGCCTCTCCCGGCTCTGCGGGTTCGGTGGCCTGAGCGAATTCCGCCGACACGGCAGGCTTCTTTTTCATGCTGCTTCCGTTTCGCGGTACGCACCGCGTTTTGCTAGATGAAACACCATTGTATAGAGCGGAACGCATTTCTATAGTGGACCCCGCCACCAGACCCGCATTCGACGGATCGGTGCCATGAAGTCCCCCCATAAGACTGGAGACAAGAATGAAACTGCTTTCCCAAGCGGCCGCGCTGATTGGCGGCCTTGTGATCGGTGCTGGCGCGTTGGCGCAGTCCTTTCCTGACCGCCCCATTCGCCTGATCGTTCCGTTCCCGCCCGGTGGCGGCACCGACATCATTGCCCGCGAACTGGGCGTGGCCTTGAACAAGACCTCGGGCTGGAATCTGGTTGCCGAGAACCGCCCTGGCGCGGGCGGCAACCTGGGTGTGGAAACCGCCGTGAAATCCGCGCCGGACGGCTACACACTGGTGCTGGGCCAGACCAGCAACCTGGCCATCAATCCGTCGCTGTACGCCAAGCTGTCCTACGACCCGGCCCGCGATCTGGCCCCCGTCGCCTTGGTGGCCACGGCGCCGCTGGTGCTGGTGGTGGCAGCCAATTCCCGCTACCAGACGCTGGCCGACGTCATCACGCAGGCCAAGGCCCACCCCGGCGAACTGAACTTCGCATCACCCGGCAACGGCACCGTCGCGCACCTGACCGCAGAGCTGCTCCAGCAGTCGGCCGGCATCAAGCTGCAACACATTCCCTACAAGGGCGCCAACCAGGCGCTGAACGACTTGTTCGGGGGCCAGGTGCAATTGTTCATGTCGTCCATTCCCACGGCGCTGGGTCAGATCCGCACGGGCAAGCTGCGGGCCTTGGCCGTCACGTCGGCCAAGCGCGTCGCGGAATTGCCCAACGTGCCGACGGTCAGCGAAGCCGGCTACTCGGGCTTTGACGCCAACACCTGGTTCGGCCTGATGGTGCCCGCAGGCACGCCGCCAGACGTGATTCAGACCCTGAACGCGGCCGCCAACAAAGCGATGGCCAGCGCCGAGTATCAGCAGAAGATCCGCGCAGAAGGCGGAGAAGTCCTGGGTGGCACGCCCGAGGCATTCAGCGAACGCCTGCGCCGCGACCACGCGCTGTGGGCGGGCATCGTGAAGCAGTCCGGCGCCCGTATCGACTGACCCATCCCCCTCTTTCCCATTCTGAAGACAAGACTGCCATCATGAGCGAAAAATCCTTGCCCGCCATCCGCCGCGACATCCAGCGCGTCAGCCCCGATCTGGTCCGTGCCGCCAGCCAATTCCAGGCCGCGATCCTGGCAGACGTGGGCGGCCGCCGCGGCGCGCTGGGCGGCCGCATCGCCCCGCTGTCGCCCCGAATGAAAGTCGCCGGCCCGGCCTTCACGGTTGAACTGCGTCCCGGCGACAACCTGATGTTCCACGCCGCGCTGGCCCTGGCGCAGCCCGGCGACGTCATCGTCGTCGAAGGCAAAGGCGACCGCAGCGCCGCGCTATGCGGCACCATCATGACGACCCAGGCGCAGGCCAGTGGACTGGCCGGCTTCGTGGTCGACGCGGCCGTGCGCGACTCCGATGAAATCATCGAAAGCGGCTTCCCCGTGTTCTCCGTCGGCACCAATCCCAATGGGCCGACCAAGGGCCTGCCCGGCCGCGTCAACTGGCCGGTATCGTTGGCCGGTGTCACGGTGAATCCCGGCGACCTGATCGTCGGCGACGCCGATGGCGTGGTGGTGGTTCCGCGCGAGAACGTTGCCGACGTCCTGGTGCTGGCACAACAGAAAGTGGATGCCGAAGCGCGCCGCATCGCGGAGATCAAGGCAGGCAAGCTCGGGGCGCCCTGGCTTGCGGACGCGCTGCGCGCGGCGGGAGTCCTGCAAGCTGGGGAATCGCTATGACACCCGGCGCCAAACCCGTCGTGCTGGTCACCGGGGCCGACCTGGCGGACGAGGCCGTGCATGTGCTTCAGGACTATCACCTGGTCTATGCGGGCGCGCGCCCGACCGAGGACGATCTGCTGTCGCTCGTGCGTCAGCACGACCCCATCGCCATGATCGTGCGCTACGGCAAGATCAGCGCATCGCTGATCGACGCCGCCCGGTCCCTGCGGGTGATCTCCAAGCACGGCAGCGGCATCGACACCATTGACAGCGCGGCGGCAAGCGCGCGCGGCATCGCGGTCAAGGCCGCCTCGGGAGCCAACGCCGCAGCCGTTGCCGAGCACGCCATCGCGCTGCTGCTGGCTTGCGCCAAATCCGTGGTGCCGCTGGATGCGCGCATGCATGCAGGCCATTGGGACAAGGCCACACACAAGAGCATTGAACTGGCGGGCCGCTGCCTCGGGTTGGTGGGGCTGGGCGCCATCGGTCTGCGGGTGGCGACCGTGGCGCGCGCGCTCGACATGCGGGTGATCGGCCACGATCCCTATGCCAGGGACATTCCGCCCTGGGTCGAAGTGGTTGATCTGCCCCAGCTATGGGCCGAGTCCGACGCAATCTCGCTGCATTGCCCCTTGACCGGGGCCAACCGCGAATTGATCAACGCCGCCACGCTGGCGCAATGCCGCGATGGCATCTTGCTGGTCAACACCGCGCGCGGCGGGCTGATCAACGAGGCCGACCTGCTTGCCGCCGTGCACAGCGGCAAGGTGGCCTGCGCCGGCCTGGACAGCTTTCAGCAGGAGCCTCCGCCCGCCGCACATTGCTTCCAGGGTCAGCAGCGGCTGATCCTGAGCCCCCACGTGGGCGGCGTCACGCACGACGCCTATGTGAAGATGGGCGTGGGCGCGGCGCGCAACGTCTTGCAGATCCTGCAAGCGGGTTAAGCCCGCGAACAAGCGCTTGTCCCGAAAAAAATGGCCGCTGAAATATCAGCGGCCATTTTCACGTCAGGTCAGCTTATGCCACGGCGACGGGGATCTTGCCGATCTTGGCCTGCCATTCCTTCGGGCCAGTCGTATGGACCGAGGTGCCCTGAGCGTCCACCGCCACGGTCACCGGCATGTCCTTCACGTCGAACTCGTAGATGGCTTCCATGCCCAGGTCGGCAAAGCCCAGCACCTTGGCGCCACGGATGGCCTTGGATACCAGGTAGGCCGCGCCGCCCACGGCCATCAGGTAGGCCGAACCGTGCTTCTTGATGGCTTCAATGGCGACCGGGCCGCGCTCCGACTTGCCGATCATGGAGATCAGGCCGGTCTGCTCCAGCATCATGTCGGTGAACTTGTCCATGCGCGTGGCGGTCGTGGGGCCGGCGGGGCCGACCACTTCGTCGCCCACCGGGTCCACCGGGCCCACGTAATAGATCACGCGGTTGGTGAAGTCCACCGGCAGCGGCTCGCCCTTTGCCAGCATGTCCTGAATACGCTTGTGCGCGGCATCGCGGCCGGTCAGCATCTTGCCCGACAGCAGCAGGGTCTGGCCCGGCTTCCAGCTGGCGACTTCTTCCTTCGTCAGCGTGTTCAGGTCCACCTGCTTGGACTTGTTGTAGTCCGGGGCCCAATGCACTTCCGGCCATTCCGACAGCGACGGCGGATCCAGGCGCGCGGGGCCCGAACCGTCCAGCTCGAAGTGAGCATGGCGGGTGGCCGCGCAGTTCGGAATCATCGCCACGGGCTTGGAAGCCGCGTGCGTCGGGAAGGTGCTGATCTTGACGTCCAGCACGGTCGTCAGGCCGCCCAGGCCCTGCGCGCCAATGCCCAGCGCATTGACCTTTTCGTACAGTTCGATGCGCAGTTCTTCCAGCTTGTTCTGCGGGCCGCGGGCCAGCAGTTCGTACATATCGATGTCTTCCATCAACGACTGCTTGGCCATCAACATGGCTTTTTCAGCCGTGCCGCCAACGCCAATGCCCAACATGCCCGGCGGGCACCAGCCAGCGCCCATCGTCGGGACGGTCTTCAACACCCAATCCACCAGCGAATCGCTGGGATTCAGCATGGCAAACTTGGACTTGTTTTCCGAACCACCGCCCTTGGAAGCGAGTTGCACGTCAACCTTGTCGCCCTGGACAAGTTCGACGTGCAGGATACAGGGGGTGTTGTCGCGCGTGTTCTTGCGGGCAAACAGCGGATCGTCCAGCACCGAGGCGCGCAAAGGATTGTCCGGATTCAGGTAGCCACGGCGCACGCCTTCGTCACAGAGTTCTTGCAGGGTGCGCTTGGTATCGAAGCGCACGCTCATGCCGATCTTCAGGAAGACGTTGACGATGCCGGTGTCTTGGCACAGCGGACGCTTGCCTTCGGCGCACATGCGCGAATTCGTCAGGATCTGCGCCATCGCGTCACGCGCGGCGGGGCTTTCCTCGCGCTCGTAAGCGCGCGCCAGATGGCGGATGTAGTCAACGGGGTGGTAATAGCTGATGAACTGAATGCCATCGGCTATCGACTGGATGAAGTCTTCTTCTTTAATGATGACGGACATGGCGATATACGAGCTTGGAGAAAAAATGTGAGAACGCGGCCGACGGAGCCGGCCGCGCGCGATTGAGTACAGCCTATTTTATTTACTTGCCTTGCCACACGGGTTTGCGCTTCTCGGCGAATGCGGTGGCGCCTTCCTTCGCGTCGGCCGACGAGAAAATGTGCGCGATCAGCGGGCGCTGGCGGTCGAACATGCCTTCCTGTTCCCAGTCGCCGGACTGCGCCACGATGCTCTTGGCGGTCTGCACGGCCAGCGGGCCGTTCTCGACGATGGCGCGAGCCAATTCCAACGCGCCAGCCAGCGCGCCGCCCGGCTCGGTCAGGCGGTTGACCAGGCCGAACGAATAGGCGCGTTCGGCGCTTAGCATTTCACCCGTCAGGATCACTTCCATGGCGATGTGGTACGGCAGGCGGCGCGGCAGGCGCAGCATGCCGCCGGCGCCGGCCACCAAGCCGCGCTTGACTTCCGGCAGACCGAACTTGGCGTTGCTGGCAGCCACGATCAGGTCAGAGGCCAGGGCCATTTCGCAACCACCGGCCAGGGCGTAGCCTTCAACCGCGGCGATCAACGGCTTCTTGGGCGGCTTTTCGTTCAGGCCGGCAAAACCACGGCCTTCGACGTAAGGACGTTGCCCCGATTTGGCAAAGGCCTTCAGATCCATGCCCGACGAGAACGTGCCGCCGCCGCCCGTCAGAATGCCGATGCGGATGTCATCGCGGCTGTCCAACTGGTCCAGCGCCGCGGCCATGGCCTGGGCGGTTTCCAGATTGATGGCGTTCTTGGCTTCAGGGCGGTTGATCGTGATGATCTGGATGCCATCGGTGACTTCCACCGAGATCAGGTCTGACATGGGGCTGCTCCTTTTTCGGGAATTCCCGGAATCAGGTTCCGGTTTTATATAAGACTCGAGACTCAACCTTCAATCATACGACCATTGGTTTGCAGGCGCAGCCCACGCCCCGCCCAGTGTCCACCCGGGCGCACGAGATTGCCCTCGGGACGCGGGAAAGGCATAGATGTAACCGCCCACCGGGCCTTCGAGAACAGGACCGGCCCAGGCCAGTTAAAATGCCGGGTTTCCCACGCCCAAGGCAAGCCTTGCCCGGCGACCGAATTCCAAGAATCCTATGCTCACCTTTCAGCAAATCATCCTTACGCTCCAGGAATACTGGGACAAGCAGGGTTGCGCCCTGCTGCAACCCTACGACATGGAAGTCGGCGCCGGCACCTCGCACACGGCCACATTCCTGCGCGCGATCGGCCCGGAGCCCTGGCGTGCCGCCTATGTGCAACCGTCCCGCCGGCCCAAGGATGGCCGCTACGGCGAAAACCCCAATCGCCTTCAGCACTATTACCAATACCAGGTCGTGCTGAAGCCGGCGCCCCCGGAAATCCTGGACCTGTATATCGGTTCACTGAAGGCGCTGGGCATCGACCCGACGCAGCACGACATCCGTTTCGTCGAGGACGATTGGGAAAACCCGACGCTGGGCGCCTGGGGCCTGGGCTGGGAAGTCTGGCTGAACGGCATGGAAGTCACGCAGTTCACCTACTTCCAGCAAGTGGGCGGCCTGGACTGCACGCCGACCACGGGTGAAATCACCTACGGTCTGGAGCGCCTGGCCATGTACCTGCAAGACGTGGAAAGCGTGTACGACCTGGTCTGGACCGAGGGCGCCAACGGCAACCGCGTGCTGTACCGCGACGTGTTCCACCAGAACGAAGTCGAGCAATCCACGTACAACTTCGAGCACTCGTCGGCCGACATGCTGTTCGCGCACTTCAACGATTACGAAACCGAAGCCAAGCGGCTGATGGACGTGCCGCTGGCGCTGCCCGCCTACGAGGCCGCGCTGAAGGCCGCGCACACGTTCAACATGCTGGACGCACGGGGCGCGATCAGCGTCACCGAGCGCGCCGCCTACATCGGCCGCATCCGCAACCTGTCGCGCGCCGTCGCCCAGGCCTATTACGAATCCCGCGAACGACTGGGCTTTCCCATGCTGGGCCGCAACCAGTCCGCCGGGGAGACTGCATAAATGACGACGAACATCCGCCCGCTGCTGGTCGAACTGCTGACCGAAGAACTTCCGCCCAAGGCCCTGCAAAAGCTGGGCCAGGCCTACGCCGAAGGCGTGCGCGCCACGCTGGAACGCCACGGCCTCCTGGCTGACGGCTGCGCCGTCACGGCGTATTCCACCCCGCGCCGCCTGGCCGTGCACCTGTCCGCCGTGCTGGCGCAGGCGCCGGACCAGCCCTATGCCGAAAAGCTGATGCCGGTGAAAATCGGCCTGACCGAAGACGGCAAGGCCAGCCCCGCGCTGCAAAAGAAGCTGGCCGCCAAGGGCCTGGAGAACATCGACCTGGCCACGCTGGACCGCGAGTCCGATGGCAAGCAGGACTATCTGGTCGCACGCGGCACCGCCGCCGGCGCCCAGTTGGCGGCCGGTTTGCAGGAAGGCATCGACACGGCGCTGAACAATCTGCCGATCCCCAAGGTCATGCGTTACCAATTGGCCGACGGCGTCACCACCGTCAAGTTCGTGCGCCCGGCGCATGGTCTGGTCGCCCTGTTCGGGGCCGACGTGGTGCCGGTGTCCGCGCTGGGCTTGCAGGCTGGCCGCGACACCCTGGGCCACCGCTTCATGAGCACCGGCCCGGTCTCGTTCACCGATGCCGATTCCTACGCCGCCACCCTGGCTGACAAGGGCCGCGTCGTGGCTTCCTTTGAGGGCCGCCGCGACGAGATCCAGCGCCAGTTGCTGGACCACGCGGGCCGCCTGTCGGCCACGCTGGGCGACGACCCGGAAGTGGCCGCGCTGCTGGACGAAGTGACGGCGCTGGTTGAACACCCCACCGTATACGTGGGCCAGTTTGAAGAGCAGTTCCTGCAAGTGCCGCAGGAATGCCTGATCCTGACCATGCGGCTGAACCAGAAGTACTTTCCGCTGTTCGACCCGGCCACCGGCCGCCTGACGCACCGCTTCCTGATCGTGAGCAACATGCACACGGACAAGCCGGCGAACATCGTCGAAGGCAACCAGCGCGTGGTTCGCCCGCGCCTGGCCGACGCCCAGTTCTTCTTTGAAACCGACCGCAAGACGCCGCTGGCCGCGCGCGTCGAACAATTGGGGTCCATCGTCTATCACAACAAGCTGGGCACCCAGCTTGAGCGCGTGGAGCGCGTGCGCGCCATCGCCCGTGGCGTGGCCGAGCAACTGGGCGGCGACGTCTCCGCCGCCGACCGCGCCGCCATGCTGGCCAAGGCCGACCTGGGTTCCAACATGGTGGGCGAATTCCCCGAGCTGCAAGGCATCATGGGCGCGTACTACGCCGCCGGCGACGGCGAGCCCGACAGCGTCGTGCAAGCGCTGCGCACCCAGTACCGCAACCGCTACGACTCGCCGGTCACCCAAGACACGCTGACCGCCGCCACCCTGTTCATCGCCGAGCGCGTGGAAACGCTGACCGGCATCTGGGCCATCGGCCTGGCCCCCACCGGCGAACGCGACCCCTTCGGCCTGCGCCGCGCGGCGCTGGGCCTGATCAGCGCGTTTGAACAACTGGCCGCTGGCGGCTGGCTGAAGATCAGCGAAGACGGCCCGTTGTCCCTGGACGGTCTGCTGTCCTTGGCCGCAGGCACGTTCCCGGCCGGCAAGATCCCGGCCGACACGCTGGCTGAAGTCCGCACCTTCATCTACGAGCGCTATCGCAACCAGCTGATCAACGACTTCGACCGCAACGCGGTGGAAGCCGTGATCGCGCTGACGCCGCCGCTGCACCAGGTGGCCGAGCGCGTGCGCGCCGCCGCCGCCTTCGCGCAGTTGCCCGCCGCCGCCAGCCTGGCCGCCGCCAACAAGCGCATCGGCAATCTGCTGAAGAAGGCCGAAGGCGAGATCGGCGCGGTCAACGATGCCGCGTTGGTGGAACCCGCCGAGAAAGCCTTGGCCGCTGCGGTCGCTACCCTGCGCCCGCAGGCCGAAGCCCAGCTTGCCGCTGGTGACTTCGCAGGCAGCCTCTCCACGCTGGCCCAGGCCCGCGAACCCGTGGATGCCTTCTTTGCCGACGTCATGGTCATGGCCGAAGACCCGGCCGTGCGCGCCAACCGGTTGGCTCTGCTGAGCCAGCTGCATGGCCTGATGAACCAAGTGGCGGACATTTCCAGGCTGGCACAGTGAAACTGATCATCCTTGACCGCGACGGCGTCATCAATCAGGACAGCGATGCGTTCGTCAAGAATCCCGACGAATGGATTGCCCTGCCGGGCAGCCTGCAAGCCATCGCCCGGCTGACCCAGGCGGATTGGAAGGTGGTGGTTGCCACCAACCAATCCGGGCTGGCGCGCGGCCTGTTCGACATGGACACGCTGACGGCCATCCACACGAAGATGCGGCGCGAACTGGCCGCCGTGGGCGGCAGCATCGATGCCGTGTTCCTGTGTCCGCACGGCCCGGACGACAACTGCACCTGCCGCAAGCCGCGTCCGGGCATGTTCGAGCAGATCGGCCACCGCTACGACATCGACCTGACCGGCGTGCCGGCCGTGGGCGATTCGCTGCGCGACCTGCAAGCCTCCTCGGCCGTGGGTTGCTCGCCCTGGCTGGTGCAGACGGGTAACGGCAAGAAGACGCTGGCCAAGGGCGGCCTGCCCGACAACACGCGCGTATGCGAAGACCTGTCGGCCCTGGCCGATGCCTTGCTTCAGGACAATTGATTCGATGGCCCGGCTACGCTCGCTGCTGTACTTCCTGTTCCTGGCCGTCACGGTCATCCCCTATGCCTTCGCCTGCATCCTGTGGGCGCCGCTGCCGCTGCGCTGGCGCTACAAGCTGACCGTGGGTTGGCCGCGCCTGGCCATCTGGGGGGCCAAGGTGTTCTGTGGCATCCGCTGGCAGGTCAAGGGCTGGGAGAACCTGCCCGACGGCCCTGCCGTGATCCTGTCCAAGCACCAGTCGGCCTGGGAAACCCTGTTCTTCCCGGCCCATATGCCGCGCGAGGTCTGCTTCGTCTACAAGAAAGAACTGCACATGGTGCCGTTCTTCGGCTGGGGCCTGGCGCTGCTGCGCATGATCGCCATTGATCGCTCGAAAGGCCGCGACGCCTTTGATCAGGTGGTTAAACAGGGCCAGACCCGGATGGACGAAGGCCGTTGGCCGCTGCTGTTTCCGGAAGGCACCCGCGTGCCGCCGGGCAAGACCGCGCGCTTCAAGATGGGCGGCGCGCTGCTTGCCTCGCGTACCGGCGCGGTCGTCATTCCCGTGGCGCATAACGCAGGCGAGTGCTGGCGGCGCAACGCTTTCGTCAAATATCCCGGCATGGTCACCCTATCGATCGGTCCCGCGATAGAATCCAAGGGACTCTCCCCCGACGAACTGAACCAGAAGGTTCAGGCGTGGATCGAAGGGGAAATGCGGCGTCTCAATCCTGAAAGGTATGCCCAGCACTGATCAGCTCGAACTCCTGTTCGACGCGCAAGAAAACGACGCGCCCCGGAGCGCGTCGCCACTGATCGCCACGCCGAAGGCGCCGCCCGCGCCTCGGCCCACGGCGCCCAAGGTCGCGCCCCCGCAACCTGTCACGCCCAAGACACTCTTTCCCGACGCGCAAACAGACGCCGCCCCCACGGGCGATCCGCTGCTGACGCTGTCTCCCAACGCTTCGTCCCGCGTTCCCACGCCCTGCCCCGACCCGCTGCCGCCCGGCGCGCGCTGGCGCGAGGTGCCGACGGAACACCAGCCCATCGGCTTCGTGCTGCTGCGCTCGCGCCGCCGCAGCATCGGCTTCGTCATCACCGATGACGGCCTGCGCGTCACCGCGCCCAGCTGGGTCACGCTGGGACAGGTTGACGACGCCGTGCGTGAAAAAGCGCGCTGGATCCTTGCCAAGCTGCGCGAATGGCACGCCCGCAAGCAGCAGTTGGCCATGGCGCATACGCGCTGGCAGCCGGGCGGAGAATTGCCCTATCTGGGCAAGCGCATCTTGATCGGCGTGGGCGGCGACAGCCGCCAGGCACGCCTGTCCGGCGACGCGGAAGCCCCGCAAGACCGCGACACCCTTTGGCTGGCGCTACCGTCCAACGCCGACCAGGGCCGCATCCGCGATTCGGCGCAAGCCTGGCTGCAACAGCGGGCTGGCGCCTGGTTCGGCGCGCGGCTGGCGCACTTCCTGCAAATCAGCGGCCTGAAGATCAGCCGCTGGCGGCTGTCGTCCGCCGCCACGCGCTGGGGCTCCTGCACCAGCGACGGCAACATCATGCTGAACTGGCGCCTGATCCACTTCGCGCCCGCCATCATCGATTACGTGATCGCGCATGAGCTTGCTCATCTGCGCGAGATGAATCACAGTCAAGACTTCTGGCACGAAGTCGGCCAGATCCTGCCGGACTTTGAGGACGCCAAGAACATCCTGCGGCGTCACGACCCTGCTTCTTTGCCTCAATTCTGAGGTTCCTTGGAGACAAAAATGTTGCTGCTGATTCCGGGCCCGGTTACGACCGACGCGCGGGTGAAGGCCGCCATGGCGCAGGATTACGCGCCGTGGGACAACGATTTCCGCGAGACCTATCGGCAGGTCTGCGCAGGCGTGCTGCGCGCAGCGCAGGCATCTCCCGACGAGCACGCCGCGCTGGCGCTGCCCGGCTGCGGCCACTTCGCGGTGGAAGCCGCCGTACGCACCTTCGTGCCGCCGGGCGGCCGCCTGCTGGCGCCCTCCACCGGCGCCTATGCCGGCCGCTTGCAGAAGCTGGCGGGCGACGCGGGCCGGGTTGCCGTGCCCCTGCACGTGGGCGCGACCGAGCGCGTGGACCCGGTGGCCGTGGCCGCCGCTTTGGAGCGCGATCCCACCCTGACGCACCTGGCGCTGGTCTACAGCGAAACCGGCAGCGGCATCTGCCATGACGTGCCCGAACTGGCGCGCATCGCCCAGGCGATGGGCCGCCGCGTCATCATCGACGCAGTGTCCGCCTTTGGCGCGCTGCCGTTGGACCTGGCCGCCCTGCCCGCGGTGGATGCCGTCGTGCTGACCGCCAACAAATGCCTGGAAGGCCTGCCCGGCGCCGCCTTCGTGGTGGCACGCCGCGACCGCCTGGAAGCGGCACGCGGTAACGCAGGCAGTTGGTCGCTGGACCTGGCTGACATTTATCAGCACACCCTGGCCCCCAATGCGGGTCCCCGCTTCACTCCGCCCGCGCCCACGCTGGCGGCGCTGACCGTGGCCCTGGATCTGTACTGGCAGGAAGGCCGGGAAGGCCGCCTGGCGCGCTACACAGCGAACATGCGCACGCTATATGATGGCGTCAGCGAGCTAGGCCTGACGCCCTACCTGCCGCGCGATCTGCAAGGTCCCATCGTCGTCAACGTCTGCGCACCAGACGCCCCGACCTGGAACCTGCAACTGTTCGTCGACGCCCTCAAGACGCGCGGCTACGTACTCAGCAATTTCAGCAATACCGAACAACCCACGTTCCGGGTCGGCTGCATCGGCGCCTTTGGCCCCGACCAGATGCGGCTGGCGGTCGACGCCATGGGCGGCGCACTGCGCGACATCGGCATCACTCAGGCAAGCGCCGGAATTCCGCAGCGCCTGCCCCAACCCCTCATCGCTTAAGGAAGATATCCATGCGTATGCTCCACACCATGCTGCGAGTCGGCAACCTCGACAAGTCCATCGATTTCTACACCAACGTGCTCGGCATGCGCGTTCTGCGCCGCAACGACTACCCGGAAGGCAAGTTCACGCTGGCCTTCGTGGGCTACCAGGACGAAACCGAAGGCGCCGTCATCGAACTGACCCACAACTGGGACACCGAGAAGTACGACCTGGGCAATGGCTATGGCCACATCGCCCTGGAAGTCGACAATGCCTACGAAGCCTGTGACAAGGTCAAGGAACGCGGCGGCAAGGTCACCCGCGAAGCCGGCCCGATGAAGCATGGCAAGACGGTGATTGCGTTCGTCGAAGATCCCGATGGCTACAAGATCGAATTCATCCAGAAGAAAGGCCGTCAGGACTGACCCGCCCCCCGCGCCGCAGACCCTGCGCGCGCTTTTGACAACGTGACGACCATGATCCACACCATTCTCAAGATGGGCGACCCGCGCTTGCTGCGCGTGGCGCCCCCGGTGGAGCGTTTTGACACGCCCGAGCTGCACGCCCTGATCGACGACATGTTTGAAACCATGGCCGCCGCGCAAGGGGTGGGCCTAGCCGCGCCGCAGATCGGCGTGGACCTGCAATTGGTGATCTTCGGCTTCGATCGCAACGAGCGCTATCCCGATGCGCCCGCCGTGCCGCAGACCATCCTGTGCAATCCCGTCATCACGCCGCTGTCAGACGACATGGAAGATGGCTGGGAAGGCTGCCTGTCGGTGCCGGGCCTGCGCGGCCTGGTGCCGCGTTACCGCCACATCCGCTACAGCGGTCGCGACCCCTACGGCCAGTTGATCGAGCGCGAAGCCGATGGCTTTCACGCCCGCGTGGTGCAGCATGAATGCGACCACCTGATCGGCCGGCTCTACCCGTCGCGCATCCAGGATTTCTCGAAGTTCGGCTTCACTGAAATCCTGTTCCCGGGCATGGACCCGAACGCGGACGACTGATCAAGCGTCCGGGTTCGCCGCAGCGGCATGCGCCGCTTGCGGCGAGAGCTCCTCGGGCGCGAAATCATCCACCTGCAAGACCTTGGACACGATGGCCTCCGCCGCTTCCAGTTGCGCGGCCTGTGTGTCGGTGATCGCGCCACGCTTGTGTGCGTCGCGCCAGTCCCGCACGCCGGATTGCCGCAAGCGGTCACGAATGGGCTGCACGGCATCAACCAGCGCAAAGGCGCGGGTCAGGTCGCCCAGCGGGTCACCGCCCTGCCGGCCGCCGCCAAGCAGTACGCCACCCGACGACGCATTGCTGGGCTCGCGGTGCAGATCGGCCGCCAGCCGCACGTGCGTGGGCGATGGTTTCAACAGCAGGTCCGCACACTCGCGCGTCAGGGCATCGTTCGGCCCCTTGGCCAGACGCAGCGGCAAGATGGCCGCGCGCAGTCCCCAGGCCAGCACGCGGCCCGGCAAATTGCGCAACACCTGATCCATGCTTTTTTCGATGCTGGCGTAGCCTTGCGCCATGCACCAGTGCACCAGCGGCAGGTCATCGTGCTTGTGGCCTTCGTCTTCCCAGCGCTTGAGCACCGCGGACAGCAAATAAAGCTCGGACAGGATGTCGCCCAGCCTTGCCGAGATCATTTCACGCCGCTTCAGGCCGCCGCCCAACTGCGCCAGCGTGGCATCCGCCAACAGCGCAAAGCCAGAGGAGTAGCGGCCCAGCCGCCGGTAGTGCCCGGCAGTGGGACCTGATGCGGGCGCAGGCGCCAGCACGCCCCCCGTCCAGGCACGGCCGATCGCGCGCAACGTGTTCTTGCCCGCATGGCGCAGATGGCGCCAGAACACATCGTGGAAGACCTCGATGCCGCGTTCTTCGTCCGGATTGGCCAGGGCCAGCATTTCCGGCATCAGATAGGGATGGGCGCGAATGGCGCCCTGCCCGAAGATGATCAGGTTGCGCGTCAGGATATTGGCGCCTTCAACCGTGATGGCGATAGGCACCGCACGGTACAAGGCCCCCAGATAATTGCTGGGCCCATCGATGACGGCACGCCCGGCATGCACGTCCATCGCGGCATTGACCGAGCCGCGCATGCGTTCAGTGGCATGGTATTTCATGATGCCCGACACGACAGCCGGCTTCACGTCCTGGTTCAGCGCAGCGCAGGTCAGGCGCCGGGCGGCTTCCACCATATAGGCATTGCCCGCCAGATTGGCCAGTTGTTCCTGCACCCCTTCAAATTTGCCGATCGGAATGCCGAACTGCTCGCGCACCCGGGAATACATGCCCGTGGTATGCGCGCACATGACCGCAGCGGCGGCCGACAACGAGGGCAGCGAAATGCCGCGCCCGGCGGCCAACGCGCTCATCAGCATCTTCCAGCCCTGCCCCGCGCGTTCCTCACCGCCAATCAATGCGTCCAGCGGCACGAACACGTCGCGCCCGAAGTTCGGCCCATTCTGGAACACCTGCATGGCGGGCAGGTGACGCCGCCCGATCTCGACCCCCGGCGCCTCGGTGGGCACCAGCGCCACCGAAATGCCGATGTCCACGGGGCCGCCCAGGATGCCATCGGGGTCCGACATCTTGAACGCCAGTCCCAGCACGGTGGCCACGGGCCCCAACGTGATGTAGCGCTTGTGCCAGTTCAGCCGGATGCCAATCAGTTCACGGCCGTCCACCACTTGGCGGCACACAATGCCGGTATCCACCATGGACGCCGCGTCCGAACCTGCTTCCGGGCTGGTCAGGCCAAAGCACGGCACTTCACGGCCATCAGCCAGGCGTGGCAGCCAGTAATCGCGCTGCGCCGGCGTGCCGAACTGCATCAGCAATTCGCCCGGCCCCAATGAATTCGGCACCATCACCGTCACGCCCGCCGTGATGGAATAGGCTGAAATACGTCGCACGACTTCGGAATGTGCGTAGGGCGAAAAGCCCAGCCCGCCGTAGCGGCGCGGAATGATCATGCCGAAAAAACGCTGCGCTTTCAGGAATGCCCAGACTTCCGGCGGCAGATCGCGCCGGTTCCAGGTGATGTCCCATTCGTCCAGCATGGCGCACAGTTGGGCCACCGGGCCGTCAATGAAGGCTTGCTCTTCGCGGGTCAACGTGGCGGCAGGCACGTCCAGCAGCTTGCGCCAGTCGGGGTTGCCCGTGAACAGGTCCGCATCCCACCAGGTATCTCCGGCCTCAATGGCCTCGCGCTCGGTGGCCGACATGGGCGGCAACGCTTTGCGCGCCCAGCGGTATGCGGGTTCCGAGATACGGCGCCGGCGCCAGGCATTGAAATCCATGAGTGTCCCTCACTGTTATGGCCCTAGGGCGTATCAGCCCAAAGTACCAGAATTGGCGGCCAGCGGCCAAGCCGCCGTGGTCTGACTCTGCGACAATGGGCGTCGCCGCGCTGGTGCGCAACCAACCGCTAACCGGGCACATTTCGCATGCTGAACAAACTCTGGCTGGGCTTTTTCCTGACCGCCACAGCCGCCGCCCTGTACCGCTGGCTGGCCATCGGAGACGCCGACGTCTTCCGGCAGATGGTGGCCAGCCTGTTCGACATGGCCCGCGTGTCCGTGGAAGTCATGGTGCTGCTGTTCGGCACGCTGACGCTATGGCTGGGCTTTCTGCGCATCGCCGAAAGCGCCGGCCTGGTTGAAAAGCTGGCACGCCTGCTGGGGCCACTGTTCGCGCGCCTGATGCCGGAGGTGCCACGCAACCACCCCGCGATCGGCCTGATCACCCTGAACTTCGCCGCCAACGGGCTGGGCCTGGACAATGCCGCCACGCCCATCGGCCTGCGCGCCATGCGCGAGCTGCAATCGCTGAATCCCACGCCCGAGACCGCCAGCAACGCGCAAATATTGTTCCTGGTGCTCAATGCGTCGTCGCTGACCCTGCTGCCCGTCACGCTGTTCATGTTCCGCGCGCAACAGGGCGCGGCCGACCCCACGCTGGTGTTCCTGCCCATTCTGTTGGCCACCAGCGCATCCACCCTGGCGGGCCTGTTGGCGGTCGCCGCGTGCCAGCGGCTCCGCCTGATAGACCCGATCGTGATGTTGTGGCTAGGCACCGCCGCGCTGCTTCTGGGCGGCTTCATGGCGCTGTTGGCCAGCATGTCCGTCGCCGCCATCGCCACACTGTCGTCCCTGCTGGGCAACCTGACGCTGTTCGGCATCCTGCTGGCGTTCTTGATCGCAGGCGCCTGGAAGAAGGTGCCGGTCTACGAGACCTTCATCGAAGGCGCCAAGGAGGGTTTCGACATCGCCAAGAGCCTGCTGCCCTATCTGGTGGCGATGCTGTGCGCCGTAGGGGTGCTGCGGGCCTCTGGCGCGTTGGACTTCCTGCTGGATGGCATACGCTGGCTGGCGCATTACGCGGGTTGGGACACGCGATTCGTCGATGCCCTGCCCACGGCGTTGGTCAAACCGTTTTCGGGCAGCGCGGCGCGCGCCATGATGCTGGAAACCATGACGCACTACGGCGTGGACAGCTTCCCTGCGCTGCTGGCTGCCGTGATGCAAGGCAGCACGGAAACCACCTTCTACGTGCTGGCGGTGTACTTCGGATCCGTGGGAATCTTGCGAGCGCGCCATGCCGTCGGTTGCGCGCTGATCGCCGATCTGGCCGGTGTGCTGGCCGCTATCGGCGTGTGCTACTGGTTCTTCGGCTGAACGCCAGGGCGGTGTCTGGCCTGTGCGCGGCAAGCGCCCCGCACAGGCCGGCGCGTCAATCCACCAACAGGATCTTCATGCCGTTGGTGCCACCGCTGTCGCGGTAGAAATCACCCTTCGTCAGGACCACCCAGTCACCGGTCTTCACCAGGTTGCGCTTGCGCAATTCGTCGATGGCGGCGTTGCTCAAGTCCGCCGGCTCGTAGTCGGAAGGCGCGAACGGCACGGTGTAGACGCCGCGGAACATGGCCACGCGATTCTGCGTGAGGCTATGCGGGCTGTAGCAATAGATCGGCACGCCGGAACGAATGCGCGACATGATCAGCGGCGTGTGCCCGCTTTCCGTCAACGCGATGACGGCCTTCACGCCCGGGAAGTGGTTAGCCGCATACATCGCCGCCAAGGCGATGGTTTCGTCACAGCGCGTGAAGGTCTCGCCCACCCGATGATGCGACTTCGTGGTGGTGGGGTGCTTCTCGGCGCCCAGGCACACCCGTGCCATGGCTTGCACGGCTTCCACCGGGTATTGCCCGGATGCGCTTTCGGCCGACAACATCACGGCATCGGTGTAGTCCAGCACCGCATTGGCCACGTCCGACACCTCGGCGCGCGTGGGCATGGGGCTGGAGATCATCGACTCCATCATCTGCGTCGCGGTAATCACGACCTTGTTCAAGGTGCGTGCATGCTGAATGATGCGCTTCTGGATGCCCACGAGTTCTGCATCACCCACTTCCACACCCAGGTCGCCGCGCGCCACCATCACGCCGTCGCTGGCGCGGATCAGCGCATCCAGCGCTTCGTCGTCCGCCACGGCTTCGGCGCGTTCGATCTTCGCGATGATCCAGGCCTGGCTGCCGGCCTCGGCCAGCAAGGTGCGGGCCTCGTCGATATCGCTGCCGTAGCGCGGGAACGACACGGCCACATAATCCAGTTCCATTTCGGCGGCCAGCTTGATGTCGACGCGATCCTTATCGGTCAGGCTGGGCGCGGACAAGCCACCGCCTCGGCGGTTGATGCCCTTGTTGTTCGACAACGGCCCGCCCACGGTCACCGTGGTGTGGACCTCATCGCCTTCGACACGGTCCACCACCAGCACGACGCGGCCGTCATCCAACAGCAGCTCATCGCCCACGCGGCAGTCCGTCACCAGTTCGGGGTAGTCGATGCCCACGATGCTGGCGGTACCCGCATCCTTGGGGTGCACGCGCGACAGCGTGAACGGCTGGCCAACCTGCAATTGCACCAGCTTGTCGGTGAAACGCGCGATACGGATCTTGGGGCCTTGCAAGTCACCCATGACGGCGACGAAGCGCCCTTGCCGCGCGGCCGTTTCGCGCACCAGGCGAGCACGCTCGCGGTGATCGTCCGCGCTGCCGTGCGAGAAGTTCAGACGGGCCACATCCAGGCCCGCGCGGATCAACGCATCAATACGTTCGGGCGACGAAGTCGAAGGCCCAAGGGTGGCGACGATTTTGGTGCGGCGCAATACAGGCATGACGGTCCACTCTCGCAAAAGCAACAAAAGCGTTATGGTACGCCGGCTGCGTTCGCACGGGTATCATGGGCTTCAATCCGACCCACTACTCATGCATCCGAATCCGTGAAAATCGTCATCGCTCCTGACTCTTTCAAAGAAAGCGTTTCCGCGCCCGATGCGGCGGCGGCCATTGCACGAGGCGTCAAAGCCGCCTGCCCCGGTGCTCACACGATATGCGTGCCGATGGCCGACGGCGGTGAAGGCACCGTCGAAGCCGTGCTGGCTGCCACCGGCGGCAAGGAACAGCAACTGACCGTCAACGACGCATTGGGCTATAAGGTCGATGCCGTCTGGGGCTTGCTTGAAGACGGCACCGCCGTCATCGAAATGGCCGCAGCGGCGGGCCTGGAATTGATCGCCCCGTCCAAGCGAGACCCGATGCGCGCCAGCAGCCACGGCGTCGGCGAACTGATGCTTGCCGCCGTCAACGCGGGCGCCACGCGCATCATCCTGGGGCTGGGCGGCTCGGCCACCAACGACGCCGGCGCCGGCATGTTGACGGCATTGGGCGTGCGCCTGCTGGACGCGGATGGCCATAGCCTGCCGCCTGGTGGCGGCGCGCTGGGCAAGCTGGCCAGCATCGACACCCATGGGCTCGACCCGCGTCTGGCCAGCATTCGGATCGACATCGCATCCGACGTGGACAATCCCCTGTGCGGCCCGCAAGGCGCCTCGCACATATTCGGGCCACAAAAGGGCGCCACGCCTGAACAGGTTCTGGCACTGGATCAGATGCTGACGAATTTCGCCGACGTCTGCGCGCGCCACTTGAAAACGGATTACCGCGACGAGCCCGGCGCCGGCGCCGCCGGCGGCCTGGGGTTCGCCGCCAAGGCGTTCCTGCAAGCGCATTTCCGTCCCGGCGTGGAGATCGTTGCGGAACTGGGCGGCCTGGCGCAAGCCATCGAGGGGGCCACCTTGGTGTTCACCGGCGAAGGCCGCATGGATGCGCAGACACTGCGCGGCAAGACGCCCGCAGGCGTGGCCCGGATCGCGCAGCAGGCCGGCGTGCCGGTCGTCGCGCTGGCGGGATCGCTGGGTGACGGCTACGAAGCGCTGCATGCCTGCGGCATCAGTGCGGCGTTCAGCCTTGCCCCAGGACCGATCACGCTGCAACAGGCGCTGGCGGATGCGGAAAAATTGCTGGCCGATCGCGCGCGCGATGTGATGCAGCTATGGATGGCGGCGCAAAAGCGCATGCTGTGAATACTGCCTGTCTGCCAATGACAAAGCCCGCGTCAGCGGGCTTTGTCTCAAGCGGCCATGCCTCAGCGGAAGGGGTCAGCTGGATTGCAGCAAGCCCGCTTCGACCAAGGCATCCGACAAGCGGATATACCGGTCCACCGAGATGTCTTCGGCACGTGCGGTGGGGGCAATGTCCAGGGCTTCCCAGGGCACTTGCGGCGCCCAGTCAGCCAATACCCGGCGCAACATCTTGCGACGCTGCGAGAAGGCGCGCGCCACCACCGTTTCAAAGGCGCGCACGCTGACCGGACGCAGGCGATCCGCAGGCAGCGGCACCATGCGCACGATGGCGGACACCACCTTGGGCGGCGGATCGAAGGCTTCCGGCGGCACGTCGAACAATTTGTGCATGCGGTAGCGCGATTGCAGCATCACGGACAGGCGGCTGAAATCGCCCGAACCCGGTTGCGCCACCATGCGGTCGATCACTTCGCGCTGCAACATGAAGTGCTGGTCGCGGATGTGGTCGGCCCACGTCATCAGATGGAACAGCAACGGGCTGGAAATGTTGTAGGGCAGGTTGCCCACGACACGCAGCGCGCTACCGAACTGCGAGAAATCCACCGTCAGCGCGTCAGCTTCGACCACGGTCAGGCGGCTTGCCTCGAACTGCTTGCGCAGACGGGCGGCCAGATCGCGGTCAATTTCGACGGCGGTCAGGTGGTCCAGACGCTCTAGCAGCGGCCGGGTAAGCGCAGACAAACCCGGGCCGATCTCGACCACGGCATCGTCACGGGCGGGTGCAACCGCCCGGACGATGGACTCGACGACGCTTTCGTCGGTCAGGAAGTTCTGGCCAAAGCGCTTGCGCGCCTGGTGTTGAGACATGAAAAGCCCGTAATGCGTTTAGCGGTTGTTCTGCTGGATCTTCTGCTGCTTTTCAAGACGGTTGTCGACGTACGCTTGAGCGCGCAGTTGGTCGAGCCAATCTTCAAAGGCAGGTTGAGCACGGCGTTCAAACAGGATCTGACGCGCCTTCATGCGGGCCAGTTCGTCGGTAACGTCATGCTGGCGGCGCTCTTCAACCTGGATCAAGTGCCAACCGAAAGGCGACTGGATCGGGGGGCTGATTTCGCCCGGCTTCAAGGCGTTCATGGCGGCCTCGAACGGCGGCACGGTTTCGCCCGGGTTCAACCACCCCAGTTCGCCGCCTTGCGGGGCGTTCGAATCCTGCGAATACTGACGCGCCATGTCTTCAAACTTCGCGTCGCCGGCCACCAGACGCTGGCGCACCTGTTCCAGGCGCTGACGCGCGGTTTCGTCGCTCATGACGGTGGACGTCTTGATCAGGATATGGCGCGCACGGGTCTGCATGACTTCCGTGGGGCCTTGCTGGGCGGGCGCGGGTTGCGGACGCGCAGCAGGTTGCGGAGCCTGCGCGGGCGCGGGCGCGCGGGCGGTACGCCCCGGAGCCGGTTGCGCCATGCCGCGGTCCATCACCTTGATGATGTGGAAACCGTTGCCGCTCTGAATCAGGTTCGTCACTTCGCCCTTCTGCAGATTGCCGATGGCCTTGACGAACAAATCGGGCCAGCCGTCCAGCGGACGCACGCCCATGACACCGCCTTGCAAGGCTTCTGGGCCATCCGAGGCTGCGGCCGCCAAGCTGGCGAAATCATCGCCGCGCTTGGCGCGCGCCAGGATGCCTTCCGCTTTCTTGCGCAAGGCGGACAGTTGTTCGGGTGAAGAACCTTCCGGCACGCGCACCAGAATCTGTGCCAATGCGTAGAGCATGGGGCCCGACGGCGCCGCCGCCTGTTCGGGCGCGGGTTCCGGTTGGGCCTGCGGCTGGGGCGCCGCTTGGGGCGACGCGCCAAACGCCGGATTGCGGCGCTGGTCCTTCAGGAAAGCATCCACTTCGGTGTCGGAAATGACAATGGTGGAATCCACGGCGCGCTGGCGCAGGCGATCCGTGCGGATCTCATCGCGCAGCGATTTGCGATAGGCATCCCACGTCGTGCCCGACTTTTCAATTTCACTGCGCAGTTGCGCCACGCTGATCTTGTTGCGCCCCGAAATGGTCTGGATGGCCTGATCGACCTGGGCGTCATCCACACGGATACCAAGGCGGTCGGCCTCATGGCGCTGCACGCGCTCCATGATCAGGCGCTGCAAGACCTGGTGTTGCAAGGTCTGGTCGTCGGGCACCTGGATGCCGCGCGACTTCAGTTCGGCGGAAATGCGAAGCGACGCATCACGCAATTCGCGCAGCGTGATCACATCTTTGTCGACCACGGCCGCGATACCGTCAACAAACTGCTCGCCCTTGGCGGCGGGCGCCGCAGCAGCGGGTGCGGCCTTGGCGCCATTATTCGCGGCCCGGCCTGTCTGCTCGGCCGCGTGCACGGCGGGCAGGCTGGCGCAAAGGGCCAACAACAGCGCGCTGCCGGACAGGCGGCGCAAAGAGTGCAACCTACGCATCATTCATACCTTTCAAATGTGGTCCCAGCCGGCACGGGCGGTGTAATGCTGGTGTAGCCGGGGATACTTCTGTTCAGCAGGTTCATCGGATCGGTTCCCAGGGAACCCAGACCGGTCAGCTCAAGCTGGAAGAACACTGCGGAGTTGGCGTCCGTAGCCGATACGGCATAGCGCTGATAGACCACACGGCCCACCCAGCAGCAATCGCCTTTGTACTCCAGGCCGGCAATGGCCTGCGTGACGCGGGGGGATTCCGTCGTGTTGGCCACCGTGCTGGACGGCCCCGAACGCAAGGAATAATCCACCCGGCCAACGCCGTACCAACGCTTGGAGAATGGCCACTGTAGCGCCAGGCTGACCTGGTTCTGGCCTTGCGGCTGATACTGAACCCCGGTTTGGGGGTCGCGTTGATAACGGTAGGACACCGCCACCGTCGTCAGACGTTGCGGCGACCAGCGCGCGCTGATCAATCCACGCGACCACTGGTTGTCGTACGGATTGTATTGCGCCGCCACCTCGGTGCTGAGCGTGTCGGTCAGCGCGGCGCTGGCGCCCACCAGGAAGTCGGAGCGCACGTTTTCACGCGGGGTTTCGCCGGGCAAGGTCACTTGCTGGTCCGCGAAATACAGGCGCTGCGCCACGGCCAGCGACAAGCGCTCGAAACCGGTGTTGGCATCCAGCCAGCGCGTCGTCAACGCCGCCGTCAACTGGTTCGCATTGGAGATGCGGTCCCAGCCCCCGGTGTAGATATTCTCTTCAAAGGCCTGCGAGAAGCTGAAATCCGCCAGCGACGTGTCAAAGACCGGCAGTTTGGATTGATCCCGGTACGGCACGCGCAGGTAGTACAGGCGCGGCTCCAGGGTCTGCGTGGAGGCCTTGCCGAACAGCGAGGTATCGCGTTCAAAGATCAAGCCGGCATCCAGGGACATGATCGGCACCGTGCGCGATTGCGTCGCCGGATAGCCGAAAGACGTGCCTGCGTTGGCGGTCCCCGAATTAAGGCCCAGCCAATCGCTGCCATACCAATTGGTCTGGTACTGCGTGTAGTTCACGCCCGCCTTCGGGATGATGAACCAGCCCGGCCGCACGATCGGATAGGACACCGTCGGGTAGGACTGCAAGCGGTCGCCTTCGGGGCCGCTGCGTTTGCCGGCCACCATGGGAATCTGGAAGCGCACGGCGGTCGACGTCCAGTCCACATCGAAACCGCCCCAGTCATACCGCGCACCGCGCAAGTAAAGCTCGGGCAACTTGTCGTAGGGGGGAATCAGCGGCGCATCCGGATCTTGCAGGGTCTGGTACTTATAAACCTGCGCGTACGTGCTCCAGTACGTCGAGGCCCAGCCCACGCGAGCGCGCTGCGGCAGGTAGGTCGTCGATGCCTGGTTCAACCCCAGTTGGGAAATGTCCCGGAAATAGTTGTCGTCCGATACCTTGGCGACGTCCCAGTCGGCGTAGAACCCATGCGAGAACGTCTGCTGATGACGCCACCAGTACATCCAGCGATCTTCGCTGGTGACGTTGTCGTTGGGCAGATAGGTGCCGTCCACGGTGCCCGTGTAACCCGCGCCCAGATAGCGAAATTCCGCACCCAACTGCAAGCCGCGCTTGGAGAAATAACGGGGCTGAATCGTCGCGTCATAGTTGGGCGCCAGATTCATGTAGTACGGCAGCGAGAAATCGAAGCCGCCTTGGCTGGTCGTGCCGTAGGTCGGCATCAGGAAGCCCGACTTGCGTTCTTTCTTGACCGGGAAGGTCATGTAGGGCGACGCCAGAATCGGCACGTCCTTGAAATACAGCACGCCATTGCGCGCCACGCCTTCGTTCTCGTCGAAATCGATATCGACGGTGTTGGCCTTGATATACCAGGATGGCGTCTCGCAGGAGCAGCCACTGTATGTCACGGTGTGCAGCCGCATCTGCGACTTGCTGAAGAGATCGGCGTGCTCGGCAACGGCGAAACCTCCGGTGGCGCCCATCCAGAAGTTGGGTTTTTCGATTTCGCCGGAGTACTTGTCCACGTTGAACTTGGCGCTCGGACCAGTCACCAGCGTGCCGTCGCGCATCATGCGTGCACTGCCCTGCACGTCGACTTCGCCGGTATCCTTGCGGTAATTGATGCGGTCGCCCTTGATCACACCGTCGATGCGGCGCACTTGCGCGCTGCCGGTCAGGGTCAGGTCGGACTCAGGATCGCCCTCGATGCTGTCCGCTTCCATATAGGCGGGGATGCTGCCATCTGGCAGCCGATGCACCCGCAAACCGGGAGACGTGCGCAGCGTGGGCGCTGCGGGCGACGCGGTAGCGGACGATGCGGCGGGAGCCGGATCCTGGCTGCCTTGAGCCTGAACGGCCCCGGCGGCGACGCTGACAGCAGAGAGGATCAACCACCGAACCTTGCGCACGAGTGAAAACAGCCCTTTTTGACGATGGGAGAACCAGGCACCGGCGCCTGCGGAGGGCCAATGCGAACGGAAACGAGCCGGTATTATAGAGAAGCCGCGCCATACGCCCAGCCTTATGTGCGCCGAACGTAATTTTCAGCAATATTGCCTTTCTGACACGGATTTTCCTTGAAAAACGATCACGACTCCCGCCTGACGCTGATCCGCAATTGGCTGGAAGGCCTGCCCGCCGACCTGAATCTGGCCGTGGACACGCTGCGCCCGGCCTCCGCGGACGCCAGTTTCCGCCGGTATTTCAGGTTGGACGCCGGCGAGCGCACCTTGATTGTCATGGACGCGCCCCCCGCCCATGAAGACTGCCGCCCCTTCCTGCATGTCGGACAGTTGCTGGCGGACGCCGGCCTGAATGTGCCCAAGGTGCTGGCCCAGGACCTGGACCAAGGCCTGCTGCTGCTGTCCGACCTGGGCGAGCAGACCTATTACCAGCGCATCCAGGCCGGGCTGCCCGACAGCCAGCTTCAGACGATGTATCGCGAAGCGCTGGCCGCCCTGGTCCAGTTGCAACAGGCGTCCACCACCGGGTTGGCGACGTACGACACCGCCCGCCTGGCCGATGAGCTCAAGTTGTTCCCCGAGTGGTACGTGCAAAAGCATCACGGCATGGCGCTGGACGACAAGACCTCAAATGCGCTTGAGAAGATCTTCGCGCTGCTGTCGGCCAGCAATGGCGGGCAGGCGCAGGTGCTGGTGCACCGCGACTTCCACTCGCCCAACCTGATGGTCTGCGATCAGCCGCAATATGGCCCCAATCCCGGCATCATTGATTTCCAGGATGCGCTGGCCGGCCCGATCACCTATGACCTGGCGTCTTTGGTCACCGATGCCCGCACCACCTGGGAAGAGCCGCAACAATTGGATTGGGCAATTCGCTACTGGGAAATGGCACGTGCCGCCGGCCTGCCGGTAGATGCCGACTTCGCCGATTTCCACCGCGCCTACGAATGGATGGGACTACAGCGCAACCTGCGCATCCTGGGCGTATTCGCGCGACTGAACCACCGCGACGGCAAGACGCATTACCTGGCCCACATGCCCCGGGTGAACGCCTATGTGCGCCAGGTTGCCCAGCGCTACGGCGTCTTCACGCCGCTGCTGCGGCTGCTGGACAAGCTGGACGACCGTCAGGTCAGCGTCGGATACACCTTCTGATGCAGGCCATGATTCTTGCCGCAGGCCGCGGCGAACGCATGCGCCCGCTGACCGACAGCCTGCCCAAACCCCTGCTGGTGGTCGGCGGCAAGCCGTTGATCGTCTGGCACCTGGAGCGCCTGGCCGCAGCCGGCATCCGCGATGTCGTCATCAACCACGCCTGGCTGGGGCACGAGATCGAACGCGCGCTGGGCGACGGCAGCGCGTTCGACGTGCGTATCCGCTATTCAGCGGAAGGCACCGCGCTGGAAACCGCCGGCGGCATCGCCCAAGCGCTGCCGCTACTGGGGGACGCGCCCTTTCTCGTGATGAACGGTGACGTCTGGTGTGACTGGAACCCCTCGGCCGCCCCCGATCTTGCCGCCAGCCTGCCTGACGGCGGCGCCTGGTTGCTGATGGTGGACAACCCCGTCCAGCATCCCAACGGCGATTTCCGGCTGGCGCCCGACGGCCATCTGCACCCCCTGGGGGAACCTCGTTTGACCTACGCAGGGATCGCCGTCTACCATCCCTCGTTGTTTGCGGACGTCCCGCGCGGCGAGGCAATGCCCATGCTGCCCCTTTTCCGGCAAGCGATGGCCAAGCACCTGGCGCGCGGCACGCACCATACCGGTCGCTGGACCGATGTCGGCACCCCGCAACGGCTTGCCGACCTGGACGCCGAGCTTCACGCCGCGGCGCGCTGATGCTCACATATTTCACAATATCAAGGTGCGCAACCAGGATTTTCCGCGCACCCAACGCCCCCGGGTAACGGGGTATTCTCTGACGCTTTGGCACGTGCGGACACCGTACGGACGAGCAACACACAGGAAGTTTTCTAGGAATGGGGATGTTTGGAAGATCGCAACGGGCTGTATTCAAGCCGTCTGTATACCAACCCGGTCAACGCACTCGGCGCCTGCCGCGCTGGCTCGTCCTGCTTCTGGTGGGGATTGCCCTGGGTGCGGGCGGCGTGCTCTTCCTGCAAACCAACTACGGCCCGCAACGCCTGACCGTAGAGCAGTCCGAGTCGCTGCACAGCGAACTTAGCGCTTCCAACCTGGAGCGCCAACGCCTCCAGACCCAGCTAGACGAAGCCACTCAGCAGCGCGACGCCAACAAGTCCGGCCATGAAAAGCTGACGACCGACCTGACGGAGGCGCGTGCCAAGATCGAGACGCTGAACAAGGAACTGGTCCTGTTCCAGGACGCCATGCCTGCCGATCCGCGCGGCGGCAACCTGGGCATCCGCTCGGCCACCTTCAAGCGGGCCCCCGGCCAATTGGACTACCAGGTACTGGTCATGCGCGAAGAGCGCACCGGCGCCCCCTTCAAGGGCACGCTCACGTTCTCCGTTGATGGCACCTACCCGAACGGTCGCGCCGCCACCGTCACGCCTGAAGGCCCGACGCTGAATGTGGACCGCTACGACTACGCGCTGGGCCAGATGAAGCTGCCCGACGGCTTCACCCCCAAGGTGGTGGTGCTGCGCGTGATGGATGGCGGCCAGAAGCAGCAGGCGATGCGCATCTATTACGTGCGCAACTGATATCCACAGGTAGTACATGGAAAATCCGCCAGATCTGGCGGATTTTTTTTGTCTACGCAAAATAGTTGCGCGCGCAACTTTTCAAGAATATAGTTGCGCAAACAACCATATCTCAGAGACAAGATGCCGCTCCCCTCGCACGTTCCCGTTCTGATTGCCGGCGGAGGCCCGGTCGGCCTGACGCTTGCCGCTTTATTGGCCGAATACGGCATCGCCTCGCTGACCGTGGAGGCCGATGAGGGCTACTGCACCGGTAGCCGCGCCATTTGCATTTCGCGTCGATCACAGGAAATCCTGGGGTGGGCCGGCGCGGACCAGCCGCTGCTGGCCACCGGATTGGCCTGGACCGGCGGACGCAGCTATTACCGCGACCGCGAAGTCCTGCACTTCGAAATGCCGCATGATCCGCTGCAACGCTATGCGCCGATGGTCAACATCCAGCAATACTCGGTTGAGGAATACGCGCATCAGGCCATGCAGCGCCATCCTGGGCTGGCCACGCTGCAATGGTCGGCCCGCCTGGCCGGACTGCGCGCGGACGCCAACGGCGTCACCGTTGACGTCGATGCCGACGGCCAGCGCCAGACCGTGCGCGCCGACTGGCTGATCGCGTGCGACGGCGGTCGCAGCACGGTGCGCGAGTCCATGGGCCTGAAGCTGGAAGGCATGCAATACGACGGCCGCTACGTCATCGTTGACATCGAACAAGCCTCTGACCGCCCCGTCGAACGGCTGGCCTGGTTTGACCCGCCATCCAATCCCGGCTCGACGCTGTTGATGCACCGGCAACCGGGCAACGTATGGCGGGTGGACTATCAGATCCGCGACGACGAAGATCCCGACGAAGCCGTCAAGCCTGAAAACGTGCTGCCTCGCGTGCAAAGCCATCTGGACATGATCGGCGAGACCGCGCCCTGGAAGCCGTTGTGGATTTCCATCTACAACGCCAAATGCCTGACGCTGGACCAGTACCGCCACGGCCGCGTGCTGTTCGCGGGCGACGCCGGCCACCTGGTGCCGATCTTCGGCGTGCGCGGCCTGAACTCCGGCCTGGACGACGCCGGCAACCTGGCCTGGAAACTGGCTTGGGTGCTGAAAGGCCAGGCGCCCGACACGCTGCTGGACAGCTACAGTGTTGAACGTGTCCACGCCACCCGCCAGAACCTGGCCTACGGCGCCAAGAGCACCGAATTCATGGCTCCGCCGGACTTCGGCTTCCGGTTGATGCGAGAAGCCGCGCTACGCCTGGCGCTGGCGGACGACTCCGTGCGGTCCTTGATCAACCCGCGCCAATCCGCGCCGATCTCATACGACACCTCGCCGCTGAATCTGCATGACGGCGCGCCCCTGGCCGGCCCCGCCGCCGCACCCGGCCAACCGGCCCCCGACGCGCTGCTGCAAGACGGAGAAACGCCACGCTATCTGAGCGAGTGCTTCGGTGGCGGTTTCGTGGCGCTGGCCGTATCGCCCACCGACGCCCAGGCGGCGGATCTGGACACGCTGGCAGCGGCTACGCAAGGCTTGCCGCATCCCTTGCGCGTCGTGCGAACAGGCGCGGGCCCCCGTGACTGGAACGACGCCCACGGCCAACTGCAACAACGCTATGGTTCAGCAGCCGGCACCGTTTATCTGCTGCGGCCCGACGGCTATGTGCTGGGCCGCTGGACGGCGCCCGACGCCGCCCGTCTGCGCGCCGCCCTCGCCCCCTATTACCCCTCGATTGCCCTACCCGCTCAACAGGAAGGCCAAGCATGAACCCCGACGAATTGGACCAGGTCTATACCGGCATGGCGCAGGCGCTGACGCGCGTGGGCGAATCTCAAGCGACGCTCTTCCTGTCGATTCTGGGGTTGTCGCTGCTAAGCCGGCAGCCGGATGCCACGACCGCGCTGGCGCTGCTGGCGCAGGCCGAAAGCGCCTGCCTCGGTGAAGAGCCTGTGGCAAACTATCCCGCCGCCACTCCTGCCCGTCCGACGTGAAACCGCCCGCCCTGGAACGATTCCTGACGTATCGCCTGCACGTGCTCAACAAGATCACGGATCGCGACACGAATCGCGCCTATCTGGCCGACTGCGGCATCCCTTTGGGCGAAGCGCGCTGCCTGGCAGCAATCGGCCGCTACGCGCCACTATCCGTCAACGACCTGGCCCGATCCGCCAACCTGAACAAGGGCCAGGCCAGCCGCTCCGCGCAAGCGCTGGTTGAACGCGGTCTGGTCGAAAAGACACTATCCGCTTCTGACGGACGTGGCGTGGTACTGACGCCAACCGAGGCGGGCATCGCCCAATACGAACGCATCATTGCCTTGATCGCGCAACGCAATGACGAGATCTTCGGCTGCCTGGATGCCGGCGAACAGCGCATCCTGGGCGACATGCTCGATCGCTTGATCGAGCATCTGCAAAGCCGCGAAGACCACGCCGAAGACGACTAGGCGTCCGATTTCGGCGCGGTTGCGCCCATCTGCGCGGCGGCCTCGTCCATGAACTGCGCCATGCGCACATCCAGTTCGGTCACGCCGCCCGCATCATGGGTGGTCAGCGTCACGTCCACCCGGTTGTAGACGTTGGTCCACTCCGGGTGGTGGTTCAGCTTTTCCGCGAACATGGCCACCCGCGCCATGAAGCCAAACGCGGCGTTGAAGTTCGGAAAGCGAAAGCGCTTCTCGATGGCGTCGCGCGACGCCACGGCCTGCCAGCCGGACAACGCGGCCACGGCGATATCAGTGCCAATACGGGCGGGTGGGAACATGCTCATGACAGACCTTATTGCTTGACCGCGTATAGATAGATTTCCACGCGCCGGTTCAGCGCGCGCCCTTCGGCGGTCGCATTATCGCCGATGGGATCATTGGGGCCACGCCCCTCCACCGCCATGCGTCCGGCCGCCACGCCCTGCTTGCCCAGATAGTCCGTCACGCTCTTGGCGCGGTTGACCGACAAGGTCTGGTTATGCGCAAGCGCACCCGTGCTGTCCGTATGGCCAACCACCTTGGTGCGTAGTTCCGGGTGTTGATTGAGCGAACGCGCCACGCTGTCCAACACCGGCAACAACGCCGGCTTCAGCTGCGTCTTGTCCGTGTCGAAGGAGACGCCGCTGGGAATATTCACCTTCAGGCTGCCATCCGGCATTTCCACGACGTCGATCCCCAAGGAGGATGCGCCCGACTGCTGCACATCCTCTTTCACGACCTTCCAGTTGTAGCCCACCAGACCACCCGCCACCGCGCCGATACCCGCGCCGATCGCGGCTCCCGTGCCGTGCCCGATCAAGGCGCCGATGCCGGCGCCAACCGCCGCGCCCGCCCCCGTGCCCACCGCCGTGTTCGTCTGCTGCTGCGTGGCGCATCCCGCCAACAACGCGCCCGCCGCCGCGACCACCGCGATCCGGTTGAACATTGTTCTTGAGTTCATGGCAACCTCCACTATCCCGTCGGTACGCCGGATCATTCCGGCGTAAACCATGCTAGCAAGTGGATGACGGGCGACCAGCAACATTTTGTGTTGCCCAAACCGCGAAACGGAGCCTCAACCCCGCTTGAAACACCGATCAACCGGCATGGAACCGGGCCAGCCAGGGCTGCGCCTCCTCCAAGCGGGGCGATACCCGCTCCGGCTGCGGTGCGCCTTCCGGCAATGACAGCCCCACCCGGTTGTGCCAATACGTGCGCATTCCGACCTTGCTGGTGCCAAACAGGTCATAGCCAGAACCGGCGACAAACGCGGCATCTGCCGGCGCCACCTGCAAACGCGCCAGCGCCAACGCATAGGGGCGCGGATCAGGCTTGTAGAAGCCGGCTTCCTCGGACGTCACCACCACATCCCAGTCCACGCCCAACAGGCCGGCGGCACGGTGCCCCAAACGGGCCGAACAGTTGGTAACCACGCCCAGCAGGCAATGCGGGCGCAAGGCCTGCAACAATTCGCGCGCTCCGTCCCACGCGGGCAATTCGTCCCAGTGCGCTTCCAGCGCCGCCGGCGCGCTGGCAGGGAGCCCCACGGCCGCCGCGGCCTCTTCCACCAATTGCTCGTAGGGCTGATACGCGCCGCAGCCATAAGTGCGGCGCAGGTACTCCGCACGCCAGGCGCGGCCCTTGGCCTCGGTGCCCGCAGCGCGGTTCCAGACCGTCCACGAATCCAGCAAGGCGGTCAGCAGATCAAACAGCACCGCGCGCGGGTAGCCGGAAGGAACGGGGGTAGCAGGGAAATCGGGCATGCGGGTGCTCCTTGGATGGCATGACAGCCACTATAAAGAGCCCCGCGTGCGCTGTGATTTAGTCAGGGTTCACTCACCGTTAAGCCCAGGCTTAATACTCAGCTACCATCTATAGGTCGCCGTAGCCAGTACCGTGCGCAGCTCGCCATAGCGGCAATCGCCTTGGCTGCAATTGCTCAGATAGGCCTTGTTGGTCACATTGCGCACGTTCAGCGCCAGATTCCAGCGTTGGATCTGGTAGCCGATCATGGCGTCGAACAAGGTGTAGGACGGCAATTTGGCGGACGCCGATTCCGCATAGCCCTGATTTGGCCCGGTGTAACGCGCGCCCGCGCCCACCTTGATGCCTGACTGAAAGCGGTAGTCGGTCCACAATGCGAATTGGTTGCGCGACACCGCCTGCATCTGCTTGCCGACCTCGCTGGGCGTACTGCTGGCCGTGACGTCGGCTTTCGGCGTGTACGTGTACGCAGCCACGACATTCATTTGCGGCACGGGGCGGAACGACGCCTCGAACTCCAGTCCGCGTACCTGTACTTCGCCCGTCTGTTTGGGCAGAAAATCCTGCGTATAAGTGATGTAGTTGCGGCGCCGCAGATCAAAAGCCGCAACGCTGTAGCGGCTGGTTCCGCCGGGCGGCTCATAACGGATACCCACTTCGTACTGCCGACCCGTCTCGGGCCTCATAGGGTTGTTGGTGACTGGGTCGATCGTTGCGGTGGGCGAGAACGATTCCGCGTAACTAAAATAAGGCGCGATACCGCTCGGATGCAGGTAAACCAAACCGCCCCGGCCGCTGAAGTTGTGCTCGGAGACTTTAGTCCGGGAACCGTCGATATTGCTGTTGACGTCGGCCGACGCACGGTCATACCGACCGCCCAGGGTCGCTACCCAATTACCCCACTTAATCTGGTCTTGCAGATACAGGCCGGTCTGCGCCAGCTTGGTGGTGCCGTCGAACCACGGTTCGGCGGTCACCACGGAACTGCCGTGCACAGGCGAATAGCCATCGATCGGATCGACCGCGCCATCGTTATAGGTGGCTTGGTAATTGCGTGAATGCTGGTAATCCAGCCCCACAAGCAAGGTGTGCTGCCAGTCGCCCAGCCGTACCTTGGCCTGGGCCTGGTTATCGAGGGTGAAGAGCCGTGCGTTCTCGTTGCTGCCGAAGGGATAACGGCTCAACAGGCGAAAATTGGCGGGGTCGTCGGGCGTATCGGCGTGCACGGTCTCGAACCCGCGCACATAGACTTGCCGATAATCCACGCTGGTATAGCCGTAACGAGCGTTCTGGCGGACTGTCCAGGTGTCATTGAAGCGATGCTCCAACAGGTAGCCGACCATCCATTGCTCCTGGTGGAAGCGATCGAAATCGGGTTCGCCCACATAGGTCTTGGGCGAGAACTTGCCATTGGGGTTGGACCGCAGGGTGCCCGCTTCGGGGAAGCTGCCGTACGAACTACCGTCGCGTACTCTCAGGTAGTGAGACAACAGGGTCAACGTGGTGTCACTCGACGGCTTGATCGTCAGCGCCGGCGCAATGAAAAAGCGGTCATTCGGCAGGCCACTGGCGGGCAATTCCGCATCGCGCGCCAATCCCGTCACACGGTAAAGCACCTTGCCATCCTCATCGACGGGGCCGGAAAAATCCGCAGCAACCACACGTCGGGCGTTGCTGCCGAGCTGAATTTCCATTTCGTGTAGCGGTTCGTCAGTGGGACGTTTGCTGACGACATTGATCATGCCTCCCGCGCCGTTCTGCCCGTACAGTACCGAGGTCGGCCCGCGCAGCACTTCGATTCGCTCCGCCCCGTAGACCTCGGTCTGCCAAACCGCCCAACTGTTGTTGTTGCGTAGCTGTAAACCGTCCAGGTAGTAGCCCGGCGTCTGCGCGTCGAAGCCCCGAATGATCGTCCAGTCAAACCGCGAATCCGCTCCCCAAGGCGCCGTATTGATCCCCGGCGTGTACGACAGGCTTTCCTTCAAGCGTGAAGCGCCGATTTCCTTAATGAAGTCCGCGGACACCACCGAGATCGATTGCGGAGTTTCCAGGATGGAACTGTCGGTCTTGGTACCGGTGGCGCTGCGCTTGGCAAGATAACCATCCACCGGCCCGGTGGCCGATTCCGCGCTTCCCGTCACTGTCACGGCAGGCAGCGTGGTGGCGCCACGCGAATCGACGGCATCGGAAGCCGGCGCCAGACGCAGGGAATAGGCGCCTCCCCCGCCTTGCACTATGCGCATTCCCTGCCCGCGCAGCAGCTCGGCAAAGCCGTCCTGCACACCATAGCGGCCATGTAGACCCGCCGACGTCTTGCCCTGGATCAGCGCAGCATCCACCGACAACTCCACACCCGCCTCGCTGGCGTACTGGTTGAGCGTACGATCCAGCGGGCCAGCGGGAATGTTGTAGCTCCGCAGGGAGTTGCTCGGGGCAGGACGGACGGATTGAGCTTGCGCGGCCGGCATGGCAAGCAGCGGTGATCCCAGCATTGCTCCCAGGAGGCACGCGCGTAACGCAAAGACAGCGCCCGCAGAGGCATGGGCCGGCGGGGAACGAAGGGGAATCAGGTCAAGGGTACGGCGGCGTGCCATCGGTCGGTTCCAGAAAGTACGGAAGAAAGGGGCCTATGACGTCTTCCGAACGAACCGGCGAATTCCTCAATGCCTGGCGAAAAAAAATTGCAGCAACACAGGAGCAGCCCGCTATGCGGGCCGCTTGGCATGCACCGTGACCCAATATGGCGTGCGATAGGTCACTGCTAGCGGAAGACCCAGCGTCAGGTTCCGCAAGGCCCGGTCGGTATCCAGCAACGAAAACACGCCCGTTACCCTCCAATCCGAGACGGCAGGATCGCAACGCAGGAAACCAGTCCGGTAACGTCCCAACTCCTCCAGGAAATCTGATACCCGCATACTTTCCGCCACCAACGTGCCGCGCGACCACGCCGTCTCGGTTTCACGCGCGGCCACGGGCAGCTCCGCCCGTTCCGCCGAAAATGTCGTGCGTTCGCCGCTGTTGACACGGACGACGCCTCCCGGCGCTCCGGCCGCCTGCGCGGGATAGACGTCAACCGCACCTTCAAAAACTGCCACGCGGGACAGATGAGCATTCTGGCGCAATAAGAAACTCGTACCCAGCGCCTGCACCATGCCGTGACGGCTTTGCGCCCGAAAGGGACGATGCACCGACGCCGTGTCAGGCGAGGTCGTCACCAGGATCTCGCCGCTCTTGACGATCACGCGGCGCTCGGTGGCATCGAAGCGCAAGTCGATCGCCGTTCGAGTATTCAACATAACGCTCGTGCCGTCAGGCAGGAACACCTCGCGAATTTCTCCTGTGCCGGTGTGATAATCCGCCAGCGCCGCCTGCCAACTATCGGCCTCGCGCAGCACCAGCGCCGTGCCCCCTGCCGCCACGGCCAAGCCCAGGGCCTGTAGTGCCCGACGCCGGCCCTTGGATGGCGTCTCGAGCAAGACTCGGCCGGCCCCCGGACTGGCGGCAAGGCCAAGCTTGGCCTCCATGATCTGCAAGCGAGACCAGGCGCGATCGTGGTCGGGGTGCTCGGCACGCCACCGGGCACAGGCCTGCAAATCCGCTTCCGACGCGGTGCCGGACCACAGCCGCGCCATCCATTCCGATGCCTGCCGGACAGTCGCGGGATCGATCGGCCCGCTGGTCCGCGCCGCCTCAGCCCGCGTCATCGTAAAGCGCCTGATAGCAAGCCAGCAGCGCGGCCGCCACATACTTTTCCACCGACGACACCGACACATTCAGCCGTTTGGCAATCTCTTGATAGCCCAACCCGTCCAACTTGCAAAGCAGTAGCGCCATGCGCACCTTGGCAGGCAGCTTATGCAGAATGGTGTCGATTTCCACCAACGCCTCCAGCACGAGCGCACGAGCCTCTTCTGATGGCGATTGCGCCTCCGGCAGCAAGGCGACGGCCTCCAGGTAGGCGGCTTCGATCTTGCGGCGGCGGTACAGGTCGATAAGCAGGCCATTGGCCACCTGGGTCAGGTAGCGGCGCGACTGTTCGGGTTGCGGCGTCGTGCCTGATGCGATGATGCGCACATAGGTGTCATGCGCCAGATCGGCGGCGTCAAATGAATTACCCAGCTTCTTGCGCAACCAGCCGCGCAGCCAGCCATGATGGTCGCCATAAAGATTTTCGATAACTTGGGCAGGAGCCCCGGGCACAGACATGATGGGCAGGCTTGGCAATTGACGTCGAGGCAACAGGGCCGAGGCAGCGCCCGAAATAAATGCGAATTATTCTTAATATTAATTTATTCGCGATTCGTTCCGCAAGACACAACGTGTGGACCTGACTGGCGTCAATGTATTGCCTCCGTGGAGGCGCATCGCAGGGTGCATCTGAACGTCAGGGCCGTTTGCCCATCAACAGCGCCAGCCCGAACAACGCGCACAAGCCGCCGACAACCGCCAGCGAGAACGACGGTTCGCGCAGGTTCAACGCCATGACGGCCGACCCGACGGCCAGGACGGTGATCAACGCGCCCACCAGACGCCCACCGGTGGAGCCATAGAAAAAAGTGCGGCGCGCTGGTTCCGTCGCAGCCGGCTGCCGTTTCTGCCAAGCCTCCAGAGCGCTCTGGAATTCCCGCAGCAAGCGCTGGCGGTTAGGCAGGTCAAGCGGGCTCACCAGCAGCGTGGGATACCCACGGCGAACCAGCTTGAGATAATCGTCGGTGCCCCAGGAGGTCAAATCCCCAAAGGCCACCGGAGGACGGCGCGAGAAGGTCAGTCCATCCGCGGTCACCCGGATTTGATTGCGGGTTGGAAAGCCCCTGAAGGCCACGATCGGCGGCGTCAACAGCCCCAGCAGGGCAAGCGCGATAGCCCACCCGAACGGGCCGCGGTTGAACACCACCAGCATGAAGCATCCTGCGGACAGTACGAAGGCCAAGGGCACCGCAAGCTGATGCCAACGGGTGTAGACCGCAGCCTGGATGCCGTCGTTGTTGTTCATGCCTGGGCTCCCTTGCTGGCGGCCTGGATACTCCAGGGCACATTGCCGCGGAAGACGCATTTTTACCCCAGACAATGCAAAAAGCCCACCGTGACCGGTGGGCTTTTTGAATCTTACTAGCTTGGCACTACGACTTCAGAGGTACTGCCAAAAAATTCTGGTGGGCTGTGAGTGGCTCGAACACTCGACCTACGGATTAAGAGTCCGTTTTAAGGGTGTTTTGCCAGGGGCAGGCCAACATGAATATCTAGAAAAATCACGAGCTTAGCTTACCGGAACTTACCGCGACATAACGCACTTTACTGCGGTCAGTGCGTTAAAAGTGCGGTCAATTTCGATGGCGCCGACGCGGATTGTACGACCTACCGGAGGGTACTGATAGCCGGCCATGGCTACCCTTGCCTGTCTATACTTTTTGCTGGCATGTGCCAGTGCCCTCGCGAAAGTAAAGATGGACAAACTGCTTACCTCCGATCAACTAGCCGCCGTCCTGGGCGTGTCTGTACAGACCTTGTACAACCGGCGCACTCGCGGAGAACCGCTACCGCCCTGTGTGAAAGTGGGCAGACTGCTGCGCTATGAACAGACAGAGGTTCTTGCTTGGGTGGCATCACTGCGCGAAGCGCATCATGTCCAAGATGTGGCCCCCCCCACACCTGAGCAAACAGCTGCGCCACAGGATTCACGCCGACGTGGGAGGCCAACCAAGGCTGAACAGCTTCAACGACGGCTGCTGGCAAAGCCAGATTAGGCCAAGGCGTATATCGGCCAAACAGCCCGCCATTTGTGGTGTTCTCTTTCAGGGAGCCCACCACATACGCCGCTCTGCACCTGATTTCGGAAAAACACCTCAAGGGCGGGCTGCATGGTCAGTCGATCATGGCACAACAAGCCTCGAGAGAGCTCGGCTCTACCTTACCGAATGTCGAAGCGTAGGTAATGCCACAGTGTGCTACTTTCCCTCGTTGCCAGTACTACAAAATTAGTTACATACCAATGATCGACGACATCAAGCGGACGTTATGGTCCGCGGCAGACAAGCTGCGCGCCAACATGGATGCGGCCGAGTACAAGCACTTGGTGCTTGGGCTGATCTTTCTGAAGTACATCTCGGATGCCTTCGCGGCACGTCAAGCCGAACTGCGTGCACGCTTCGCCGACGAGAACGATGAGTTCCACTTTCCCGGTGCTAGCGAAGAAGATCTGACCGCCGAGCTGGAAGACCGCGACTACTACACTGCGGCCAATACTTTCTGGGTGCCCGAAGCGGCTCGCTGGGACAGCCTCCGTGCCGCCGCCAAGCAGCCCGACATCGGCAAGCGCATTGATGATGCCCTGACTGCCATCGAGGCGGAGAACCCCAAGCTTAAGGGCATTTTGGATAAACGCTATGGCCGTGCCCAGCTTCCCGACGGCAAGCTGGGCGAACTCGTAGACCTGGTTTCGACCATCGGTTTCGGCAGCGACGCCAACGCAGCCCGAGACATCTTGGGTCAGGTGTACGAATACTTCCTGGGCCAGTTCGCCAGCGCCGAAGGCAAAAAAGGCGGTCAGTTCTACACGCCTGCCAGCATCGTCAAGACCTTGGTAGAGGTTCTAGCCCCCCACAAGGGTCAAGTGTATGACCCCTGCTGCGGCTCAGGCGGCATGTTCGTGCAGTCCGAGAAATTTATCGAGGCGCATGGCGGCAAGATTGGCGACGTGTCCGTTTACGGGCAAGAGTCCAATCCCACTACTTGGCGCTTGGCGGCTATGAACCTCGCGATTCGAGGCATCGACTTCAATCTTGGCAAGGAGCCGGCTGATACCTTCACCCGCAATCAGCATCCGGACCTGCGCGCCGATTTCGTCTTGGCCAACCCACCGTTCAACATCAGCGACTGGTGGCACGGCAGTCTTGAGGGCGACGCGCGTTGGGAATACGGCGACCCGCCCCACGGTAACGCCAACTATGCCTGGCTACAGCACATGCTGTATCACCTGAAGCCCACGGGTCGCGCAGGCATTGTGCTGGCCAACGGGTCGATGAGCTCCAGCCAGAACAACGAGGGCGTCATTCGCGCTGCCATGGTTGATGCTGACATGGTGGAGGTAATGGTGGCGCTGCCCGGACAACTATTCTTCAACACCCAGATTCCGGCCTGCCTGTGGTTCTTGGCCAAGCAGAAAAAACGCAAGGGTGAAGTGCTGTTCATTGACGCGCGCAAGCTGGGGAGAATGATTTCCCGCGTGCAGGCTGAACTGGATGACACAGCCATTGCGCGGATCGCAGAAACCGTGGCCGCGTGGCGTGGGGAAGTCGAGGATGGCGCCAGCATCACGGAGTATGAGGACGTAGCGGGGTTCTGCCGCAGCGTGTCGTTGGTCGAGATTGCCCAGCATGGGCATGTGCTGACGCCCGGGCGCTATGTGGGCGCAGCAGAGGTCGAGGACGACGATGAAGCCTTTGCCGAGAAGATGCGGAAGCTGACCGAGAAGCTGGGCGAACAGATGGCCAAAGGCGCGGAGCTGGATGCGCTAGTCCGGCAAAAGCTGGGAGGGCTGGGGTATGAGTTCTGAATGGTCGATGGTTAAGCTGGGTGAGCTAGCAGATTTCCAGGAAGGTTACGTCAACCCCTCACAACGCGAACCCGACTATTTTGATGGTGATATTAAATGGTTACGCGCGACTGACTTAAACGATGGCTTAGTTACCAACACTTCCAGGACGCTCACAGAAAAGGGGTTTAGAAGTGCGGGCAAGAGCGCTTCTCTTTTTGAGCCAGGAACCTTGGCAATTAGCAAGTCAGGAACTATTGGGCGGGTTGGACTCCTGGGTGACCGCATGTGCGGAAATCGGGCGGTAATAAACATCAAGCCAAAGAGCCATGCTATTCCAAGATATATATTCTTTGTGCTACGCCACCTCCGTCCTGTTATTGAAACTCTGGCTGAAGGTAGCGTTCAAAAAAATCTCTATGTATCGGCACTCAGCAATTTGAGTATTCCTGCGCCAGCAAGACATATTCAGCAAGCAATCGCTAGTTGTCTTGGTGCGCTAGACGACCGCATCATGCTCCTGCGCGAAACCAACAAAACCCTCGAACTCATCGCCCAAGCCATCTTCAAGTCCTGGTTCGTGGACTTCGACCCGGTGCACGCCAAAATGGAAGGCCGTCAGCCCGAAGGGATGGATGAAGAAACGGCAGCGCTGTTCCCTGATTCGTTTGAAGAGTCAGGACTTGGATTAATTCCGACTCAATGGAGTGCACGCTCTTTCCACGAAATGATCCGCATCATCGGTGGGGGAACGCCGAAGACTTCCAATCCTGGTTACTGGGGAGGCCACATACCCTGGTACTCCGTCGTTGACGTGCCAAACGGTGCTGATACCTTTGTGGTGAATACGGAGAAGAAGATTACTCAAGCAGGCTTGGAGGGATCTTCAACAAAACTGCTTCCATTTGGCACAACGATCATTTCCGCACGGGGAACGGTTGGTAAATTAGCTCTTACGGGATGTGAGATGGCAATGAATCAGTCTTGCTACGGACTGAGAGGACAAAACAACGATATTTTCTTTACCTATTTCTCTACACAACGCTTGGTCGAGCATCTTAAGCAACAAGCCCATGGTTCAGTCTTTGACACTATTACCACAGCAACATTCAAAGGCGTGAGAGTGGCCAGTCCACCGCCGAGCATAATCGCCAGGTTTGAAACGAACGTGGAGGTTCTTATGGAACGGGTGCTCGTGAACCTTCAGACCCTGACATCGTTAGCGCAGCTTAGAGACACCCTGCTTCCCCGCCTTATCTCCGGCCAGATCCGCCTCCCCGAAGCCCAAGAACAAGTAGAGAGCGCGTTGTCATGACCGAAGACCAACTCGAACAGGAAACCTTGGGCTGGCTTGCTGAGGTAAGCTACACGGTTCGCAGCGGTCCAGATATCGCCCACGATGGACCGGACCCGCAGCGCACTGGCTACGCACAAGTCATCCTGCCCCAGCGCCTGCGGGACGCTATCGACCGCCTGAACCCCCACATCCCCGCGTCCGCGCGTGATGATGCGTTCAAGCAAGTCGAGAACCTAGACACCCCTGTTCAGTTGGCCGCCAACCGCCTATTCCACAAGCTGCTAACCAACGGCGTGAACGTCGAGTATCAAAAGGATGGCGAAACTCGTGGCGACTTCGTGCGCCTGGTGGATTGGGCAAACCCGCAAAACAACGAATTCTGGGCGGTCAGCCAATTCACCATCCAAGGCCCGCACCATACGCGACGCCCGGACATCATTCTGTTCATCAACGGCTTTCCGCTAGTACTGATTGAGCTGAAGAACACCGTCAATGAGAATGCCGACATCTGGAAGGCCTACGACCAGATTCAGACATACAAAGCACAGATTCCAGACGTCTTCGAGTACAACGAGATTCTGGTCGTCTCCGACGGTAGCGAAGCCCGCTATGGGTCGCTGTCCGCCAACGCCGAGCGCTTTATGCAATGGCGCACGATTGATGGCGTAGAGCTTGACCCATTAGGGCAGTTCAACGAACTCGAGACGCTCGTGCGCGGTCTGCTCGCACCTGCTTACTTGCTGGACTATCTGCGCTACTTCGTCCTGTTTGAGGACGACGGCGCCCTTATCAAGAAGATTGCCGGCTACCACCAGTATCACGCTGTGCGGTTGGCCATCCAGCACGTGGTCGAGGCATCACAGCTACAGGCCGGCGCAAGTCAACGCGGCAAAGGCGGCGTAGTTTGGCACACGCAGGGAAGCGGCAAGAGCATCACCATGACCTGCTTTGCCGCTCGCGTGATGCAAGAGCCGGCCATGCAAAACCCCACGATTGTGGTCATCACCGATCGCAATGACTTGGACGGCCAGTTGTTTGGGGTATTCAGTCTGTCGCAGGATCTGCTGCGGGAACAGCCTGTAAAGGCCGATACCCGTCAGGACCTACGCAGGTTGCTGACCAATCGTCCTTCAGGCGGCATCGTCTTCGCTACCATCCAGAAGTTCATGCCTGGAGAAGATGAGGACACCTTCCCGGTCTTGTCGGACCGCGGCAATATTGTTGTGATTGCGGACGAAGCCCACCGCACGCAGTACGGTTTCGAAGCCAAGTTCAAGACTCGCAAAAGCAAATCCTTCAGTACCAGCGAATACGGTCAGTTGGCTGCCAACGATGATCTGGGTATTGATGTAACCACCGCGCTGGCGGTCGCAGAACCCACAGTCACCTATCAGGTGGGTTACGCCCAACACCTGCGGGATGCCCTGCCCAACGCCACCTTTGTGGCCTTCACGGGCACACCCGTCAGCAGCACCGATCGCGATACGCGCGCTGTGTTCGGCGATTACATCCATGTCTACGACATGCAGCAGGCCAAGGAAGATGGCGCCACTGTGGCCATCTACTACGAGTCGCGCCTGGCCAAGCTCAAATTAAAAGAGGCTGATCTGGCGTCTCTGGATGAAGAGGTCGACGAACTCGCCGAAGACGAAGAAGAGCAGACTCAGGCTCGCCTGAAATCGAGATGGGCTGCCCTGGAAAAAGTCGTGGGTGCCGAACCGCGCATTGCCAGCGTGGCAGCCGACCTCGTCGAGCACTTCGAAGAGCGCAACAAAGCGCAAGATGGCAAAGCCATGGTGGTCGCGATGAGCCGCGACATCTGCGTGCACCTCTATAACGAGATCATCAAGCTGCGTCCCGACTGGCATGACGAAGACCTCGAAAAAGGCGCTATCAAAGTCATCATGACGGGCAGCGCGAGCGACAAAGCCTTGCTGCGCCCGCACATCTACAGCGGTCAGGTCAAGAAACGGCTAGAGAAGCGCTTTAAAGACCCCAAAGACCCATTGCGGCTGGTCATCGTGCGCGACATGTGGCTGACAGGCTTTGACGCGCCGTGCGTGCACACCATGTACATCGACAAGCCCATGAAGGGCCACAACCTCATGCAGGCCATTGCCCGCGTGAACCGTGTCTTCCGGGACAAGCAGGGCGGCCTGGTGGTCGACTACATCGGCATTGGCAATGAGCTCAAGGCCGCGATGAAGGAGTACACCGCCAGCAAGGGCCGGGGCAAACCCACGGTCGATGCGCACGAAGCCTTTGCCGTGTTGCTGGAGAAGCTCGACGTCTTGCGCGGCATGATGCACGGCTTCGACTACTCGGGCTTCAAGACTGGCGGCCACAAGATTCTGGCGGGCGCCGCAAACCACATCCTGTCGCTACGCCCGCCCGCGGGCGACAAGGACGCCAAGCTGGACGGAAAGAAGCGATTCGCCGACAACACGCTGGCCCTGAGCAAAGCTTTCTCCCTCTGCTGCACGTTGGATGAAGCCAAGGCGCTACGCGACGAAGTGGCGTTCATGCAGGCGGTCAAGGTCATACTGACCAAGCGTGACATCAGCACGCAAAAGAAAACCGACGAGCAGCGCGAAGCGGCCATCCGCCAGATCATCAATCAGGCCGTGGTCAGTGAAAGCGTGGTCGACATCTTCGACGCCGTGGGTCTGGAGAAGCCCAACATCGGCCTCTTGGATGACGAATTTCTTGCCCAGGTTCGCAACCTGCCCGAGCGCAACCTGGCTGTCGAGCTGCTGGAGCGCCTGCTGGAAGGTGAAATCCAAAGCAAGTTTGCCAGCAACCTGGTGCAGCAAAGCAAGTTCTCCGACATGCTCGGCAATGTCATCAAGCGCTACCAGAACCGCAGCATCGAAACGGCTCAGGTCATGGAGGAACTGGTCGACATGGCCAAGAAGTTCCGTGAAGCGACAAAGCGCGGGGAAGAGCTGGGGCTAACTGACGACGAGATCCGCTTCTATGATGCTCTGGCCAACAACGAGTCTGCTGTGCGCGAGTTGACCGACGAGACGTTAAAGAAAATCGCGCACGAACTGACGGAGAACCTGCGCAAGAACATCACGGTTGACTGGTCCAAACGCGAAAGCGTGCGGGCAAGTCTTCGACTTATGGTCAAGCGCATATTGCGCAAGTACAAATATCCGCCTGACATGGCGGATACTGCCGTTGAACTGATTCTGATGCAGGCTGAAAGGTTGGGAGAGGAATGGGTTGCTTGAGGTTGCAGCGCCATTCGCACAGGACCGAGCCGTTTCGTGCTGCGAAGGGGCTACAGGGAGACCGTAAGGGGGCGATAGCTGTCGTACTTGAGAGAACTGTTCCCGTCCAGGAGCAGACGATCGCCAACGACTGCTCCTGGACAGCGAGGCCGGTCCGCCTAAGAAGTCATCCGACCCATTTGCGATAAAAAAAGATCGCATCGGAACGGTCCCTAGTCTTTGGACTGGTAGATTTTAGTCGTGCTGATGACCAACTCGATCGCATACTCCTCAAATTCTTGGACCTCATTGAACAATGAAACCATTTACCCGGTCGATCATCGATCTGTTCGACGGTAAGCGCCGCTATTTGATTCCGCTCTATCAGCGCCAGTATTCATGGCGTGAGACGCCGCAGATCGCGCTTCTTTGGGAAGACATAGAGCGTGCCGTCAAGCGAATCGAGGTGGACAGATCAAGTCTGATCCCCCATTTCATGGGTGCAATTGTCATCAGCCAGGTCAAGACCTTTGGCAAGCAAGTTCAGGCATTTGAAGTCATAGACGGCCAGCAGCGATTGACAACCTTCCAGCTTTTACTCGCTGCTCTACGCGATGTGGCAGAGGAGCACGGATCCAGCTATGCCAGGGAAATTGGCAAATACCTTCTAAATGACGGTGTCATGGAGAACGAAGAGGAGGAGCGATACAAACTGTGGCCGTCAATCACTGACCGACGCGCCTTCGTCGAGCTTGTCGATTCCAAGGCAGATCTTTCAAGCATCGCAGGGCTTGCTGAAGATGACGAGCTAATTGGTAAAGCGTCTACCGCTGCATATGATGCATTTCGCAGACGCATTGATGTTCATGTGAATGCCGGAGGTGCCTACCAGGAAAACCGTCTGGAAACCCTCTTTGAGGCGATGAAGTCTGGACTGGCCATCGTGTCGATCGAACTGGAGGGTGGCGACGATCCCCAGACCATCTTCGAGACGTTGAACAGCCGCGGTATGCCTCTATCCCCTTCAGATCTGTTGAGAAATTTCGTCTTCCAGCGTGCTGGGCATCTGGGCCAGAGCGATGGTAGCCTCAACGTTGACAAACTCTATGAAAAGCATTGGCTACCCCTCGACCGGAACTTCTGGAAATCTCAGGAGTCTCGTGGTCGTCAGACACGCTCGCGCCTTGACTGGATGCTGACCGATCACCTCGCGATGAATATTGGTGACATTGTTTCAATCGAAAATCTGTTCACTGGCTATCGGAAGTGGACGCTGGACAAGGCACCCTTCGCGTCGGTGGCGGAAGAGCTCGAGGCAATCTCGACCACTGCGGCAGTCGAGCAGCGTTTGTTCTCTTCTAGCCCTAACGTAGGAGATCCAGTCGGACGTTTCGGACGAATGGCGAATGCGTTCGACGTATCAACCGCGATGCCATTGGCGATCTATTTGGCAACGGAGCCCTCTGTCGCTTCGCGCCTCACCGAAGCTTTCGACGCATTGGAGAGCTATATTGTCCGCCGCGACATCTGTGGCCTGACAACCAAGAACTACAACCGGTTCTTTGTTTCGCTGATCTCGAGACTCAGAACGAGTGACGGCGACAAGGTCGACGAATTGATCGCCTATCTATCTAGCCGCCTGTCAGACATCGACAGGTGGCCTGACGATGCTGACTGGGAGCGCAGCTGGGTCATGCGCGAGCAGTATCGACCCGCCCGCCAGCCGCGACTGCGTTATATCCTCGAAAATATCGAACTTGCAAAACACACGGCAAAGACGGAGGATATCCAGATCCGTTCCGCACTTACCATCGAGCACATCATGCCGCAGAAGTGGCAAACAAACTGGGCTCTGCCCGGTATGGAAGGTGTCCCCGAGGCGGATTACGGGCCCGAGTTGTCGGAGAGGGTTCGAGCTCGAAACAGCATAGTGAACACGGTCGGGAACCTCACCCTAATCACCAGCGCGCTCAACTCGGCGGTGTCCAACGGGGATTTCTCGGTGAAGATGCCTGCGCTCCGGGCGTTTACCGCACTCGCACTGAACCGGGAACTCCAGGAGTTCGAATTGTGGGATGAGCCCACTATCCGCCGGCGAAGCGCAGCGTTGTTCGAATTAGCGCGCAATATCTGGTCGGCGCCCAAACGCACTCAGGCTTTTATCCGCGGCGGGGATGAGGATTCATTGCTAATTTCTGGGAGAAACGCCCTTCCGCCGAACGGATCGCACTGTCGTTTCACTTACGCAGGCAACGAGTACACGGCGACCGTCGTCGACGGGGCCATTGTCATTCCCAATATTGAGGGAAGGTACGGCTCGTTCTCTGCGGCATCGAAAGCGGTTTCAGGGACAAGCCGGAATGGCTGGAACGACTGGTACATCCAAGAGCAGGGACGCGGCTGGGCACTCGCAAGCGACTGGCGTAAGGAATCGGGGGAACGCCAACTGTCAGGAGAAACATCTCTTTCTATGGAGCTCGGAAACGCCGACTAATCCGGGACACCGAGCTCAGCAAAAGGTCGCGTTGAATGATGATTAAGCTGAGCTTCGTTCACGGTCGTCTGCTTCCGCTTCGGATCGTCAGCAGTCACAGCGCCCATATCTTGAATCGGTTCCTCGTAAGTCGCTCTACCCCCCCTCCCAGTGGTGTTGGAACTGCCATTCGTAGCGAGCGGTCCTGTTGAATCGCTCGACATAGGCGTTCTGCTGCGGCTTGCCAAGCTGGATGTGTTCGAGCTTGATGCCCCACAAGCAGCAACCCACTGCACGATTGTCGCACTTAGATACTCGGAGCCTTTATCACACCGGATGGCTGAGGGCTTGCCTCGCCTGTCGATGATCTGCTTGAGCGTGCAAGTCAGGCGCCCGGAGGGCAGCGAAAATTCGCCCTCGATGTCCAACGCCTCGCGGTTGAAGTCATCGATCATCTTGAGTACTCGAATGCCGCACCTGTCGGCAAGTTGGTGGCGCCCCAAGTCCAACGGCATTCCCCCCACTTTTAACCGTCATGGCGGTAGAAGCTATGCGGCGATGGCGAGTTTTTGCTTTGGGGTGATCCCGCCAAGCGCCATGTTCGAGCGTTCGTGATTGTATGACCACCGCCACTTCGTGGCGTAATCCTGAACATCAGAAACACTGTCGAATATGTAGTGAACCAGCCTGTCATATCGAGCAGTTCGGTTATACCGCTCGATATAGGCGTTCTGTTGCTGCTTTCCTGGCTGGATAAATTGCAGCGTAATCCCTCTTGTTGTGCAGCCAGGTCTCGCAGCGCTTCTCTGACGTACTCAGAGCCGTTGTCACAGCGAATCGTCAACGGTTTGCCGCACCACTCGATGACTTGGTTTAACGCCCTGATGACCCGCAATGCGGGCAACGAGAAGTCCACATCGATGCAGAGCCCTTCACGGTTGTAGTCGTCGATCCCGTTGAACAATCGGATGCTGGGTCCATCGGCAAGCTGATCATGCATGAAGTCCATCGACCAACTTTCGTTCAGTGCTGCGGGCACCGTCAACGGCTCTGGCTGCTCGCGAATCAGACGTTTGCGGGTTTGATTCTGAGGTTCAACTCCAAATCCGATACACCCGCTTATGGTTGTATTTCAGGCCTTTGACGTTGCGCAGATACAGGAAGCAGAGGCCAAGCGCACCGTCACTGCTCGCTCTCGAACCGCTCGCATGGCCATCTCACGTCGATGAGATGGCCTCACCACTTTTTCGATGGCCTCTTTCAAAATCTCGGCCTTCAGCCGTTCCTCGGCATACATCTTTTTGAGCCGTGCGTTCTCGGCATCCAACTCTTTCATGCGCGTCATCAGTCGTGCATCCATGCCACCGCACTTGGCACGCCATTTATAGAAACTGGCGCTGCTCATGCCGTGCTCACGGCACAGCTCGGGAATAGGTGTGCGCGCCTCGACCTGCTTCAGGATGGCGATGATCTGGCTGTCTGTGAATCGTGGGGTCTTTATGCAGAATTTTCCAAGACCCTGCTGTTAGAAAATTCTACCTTCCACGACGCTTAGTTTCCGGGGGGAATACCGTAACAGCACCGACCCTGGCCTTCGAAGACGTAGTGCGGCCAAAGTGCGGTCAAAATTCCAGAAAGCAAAAAGCCCACCGTTTCCGGTGGGCTAAGCGCTTGATACTACTAGAGAATTCTGGTGGGCTGTGAGTGGCTCGAACACTCGACCTACGGATTAAGAGTCCGCTGCTCTACCAACTGAGCTAACAGCCCTGCAATCCACGCATTTTCGATTCGTTTTCATCACATCCGTTGCCGGTGTGTTGTCTGCGTTTCGTTATGTGTGTAGTGCGAAGAAGCAAGATTATATGTAGGTTTTTAGGTTTGTGCAAGTCGTGTGGCAAAAAACTTTCAAGACCAAGAACTCATGCCGCGTAGCCGCCGTCCACCGCCAGGCTTGCGCCGGTGATGTAGCGCCCTTCGGGGCCTGCCAGGAACGCCACCATTCCCGCGATGTCGCCGGTTTCACCGTAGTGCGGCAAGGACAGCACGGCCACCAGTTCGCCGGCGCGTTCGCCATCTGCCGGATTCATGTCCGTGTTGATCGGCCCTGGGTGCACGACATTGACGGTGATGCCGCGCGGGCCCAGATCACGCGCCAAGCCTTGGGTCAGCCCGACCAGCGCGGACTTGCTGGCGGCATACAGCGCCACGCCGGCGCGTCCCGCGCGGGCGGCCAGGCAACTGCCGATGTTGATGATGCGGCCGCCGTCCGGCATCGACGCCTGCGCCGTGCGGATCGCGACGAAAGGCGCGCGCACGTTGATGTCCATCGTCCGCTCGTATTCCTCCACGCTGGTATCGCCGATCAGGCCCGCCACAAAGATGCCGGCATTGTTGACCAGCACATCCACCGGACCCAACGCACTGATGGCCTCCTCCACGGCTTGCCTGACCGCCAGCGCGTCTTCGGAATCAGCCTGGATCGCGCGCGCCCGGCGTCCGTCCACGGTCAGTTCTTGCGCCAGCGCCTGCGCCGCGCTCGCGGACGAGGCGCTGACATAGGTGAAGGCCACGTCGGCGCCGTCGGCGGCCAGGCGCCGCACGATGGCCGCGCCGATACCCCGGCTGCCACCCGTCACGAATGCCACTTTTCCAGTCAGATTACCCATCATTCATCCTTAATTTGTAGTGATCGGTACAAATATAATCGCCGGGCTGCGACTTGCTCGTCAATCATTTTTTTATCGATCAACACAAAATATCTGTCGCGAGTAAAATCGCGGCATGGCAGAACGTGGGCGCCCCCGGAGCTTCGATCGGGCCCAGGCCTTGCAAAAGGCCATGGAAGTTTTCTGGTCGAAGGGATATGAAGGCGCATCGCTAACCGATCTGACGGAAGCGATGGGCATCAACTCGCCCAGCCTTTATGGGGCATTCGGCTCAAAAGAAGGACTATTTCGCGAAGCCGTTGAGCTCTACCGCAACACCGAAGGCGGCTCGTCCCGCCGCGCGTTGCAAGACGCTCCCACCGCGCGTGGCGGCATCGAGTCCATGCTGATGGCCGCAGCCGAACGCTTCACGGCTCCCGGTCAGCCTCCCGGCTGCATGATCGTGTTGGGCGCACCGTCGGGCAGTGTCAACCACGCCAGCGTTGGCGGCTTCCTGTGCGACAACCGTCGCGATATGCAAGGACGCATCCTGGCCCGCCTGAACGCGGGCGTCACACAGGGCGAGCTGCCTGCCGGCGCCGACATGAAAAGCCTGGCGGCTTTCTACACGACCGTGCTGCACGGCATGTCCATCCAGGCGCGCGACGGCGCCAGCCGAAAAACACTGCAAGCGGTGGCTCGGCAAGCCATGTGCGCATGGGACGCACTGACGGGGGGACGGCCGCCTTCCGGCCTCCCGCCGGGCAGTTCCCGTTCCTGACGGATACAGCCATGTTCCGCTTCGACCTTCGGCGCCTCATCCTGTGGATCAGCCTGCTGTCGGTCCTTTTGGTCGTCGCTGGCGGCCTGCATGCCAGCTATCTGGTGCAACGCGACCTGCTGCTGCACAACGCGCTGGAGGTCAACCGCGTCTACGCCTCAAAACTGGCTGCCACCACCGATACGTTTCTTGGCGACGTGCGCCGCTATCTGTCCTACAGCGCCGACGTGCTGGCCGACATGGAAACCCATCCGGCACTGATGGCCGAAGAAGCGCGGCGCCAGCAGGAACAGTTGGGCCATTTCAATTCCAGCATGGTCGTGTCGCCGCAGAACAAGGTGATCGCGGTGTCTTCCGCGTACCCGCAGCTGCTGGGCCAGCAACTGACCAGCGAGGCATCCAAGACCGCGATCCGCACCAAACAACCGATCATCAGTGAGCCCTACCGGGCCAGCAATGGCCGCTGGCTGATCCTGTATTCGTACCCGATCTTCTCCCATGACCATCGCTATCTGGGCTATATCGCGGGCACGCTGTATCTGCACGAAGACAATGCGCTGGATCGCCTGCTGGGCCAGCACTTCTACCGCGACGACTCCTTCCTGTACGTGATGGACCGCAACGGCACGCTGATCTATCACCCCGACCGCAGCCAGTTGGGTCGCATCGCTCCCGACAACGAGATTTTCGCGGCCGCTCGGCGCGGGGAAACGGGCGAGAGGCGCTTCACTGATCGCCAAGGCCGCGACATGCTGGCGGGTTATGCGCCCGTGCCCAGCACCGGCTGGAGCATCATCGCGCAACGCCCGGTGGACAGCACGCTGCAACCGCTTAACGACCTGCTCATGGCCACGGCCCGCAATGCCTTGCCGCTGTTGTTGTTGTCGGTGGTGTCGATCTGGCTGCTGTCGCGCTGGATCGCCCGGCCGCTGGGTGAGCTGGCCGACATTGCCCGGCACATGCAGGATCCGGATTCGCCTTCCCGCATCCACCGGGTGCGCTCCTGGTATTTCGAGGCAGCGCAACTCAAGCGCGCGCTGATCATGGGGTTGGCATCGATCCATCACAAGATCCGTGACCTGCGCCGCGAAACCACGACCGATACCTTGACGGGCCTGCTGAACCGGCGGGGCCTGGACGAGGCGTTGGCGATATTGCAGGCCGACGAGGTACCGGTGGCGTTCATGGTCATCGATATCGACCATTTCAAGAGCATCAACGACCGCTATGGCCACACGGCTGGCGACCACGCGCTGAGAGCACTGGCTACGCTGATGAGCGAAAGCTCACGCGGCGGCGACACGGTGGCGCGGGCAGGCGGCGAGGAATTCGTCATTCTGATGCCCGGCGTGTCGCTGGCCTCGGCGGTGTCCGCGGCGGAACGCCTGCGGCAACGATTGGCCACGCAGCCCGCGCCCGGCGCCATCGGCTCCCCCATCACGGTGTCGGTGGGCGTGGCGCGCTACCCCGATCACGGCGCCACGCTGGATGCCGTCTTCCAGCGCGCCGACCAGGCGCTCTACTACGCCAAGAACCATGGCCGCAATGCCGTGTGCGTCGCCGATGACGATGTGCGCGATGGCGCCCGACGGGTGTCGCCGGGCTGATGACCGGGCGGCCCCGCTACTTGCCTTTCGGCGTGGCGGGCGCGGGCGCCTTCGGAGGCTTGCGCATCTGCTCCAGCAAGGGGCCGCACGCATTTTCCTCAGTGGTGCTGGGTGCGATCAGAGCCAGCAGGCCGGCCGCAGGCGTCAGGATCACCCCCAACGCCACCATCCCCGCTCCGCGCGCGGCCAGCGGCAACACATGCACACCCACATCCGGCGAACCAAAGGTGCCGCGCACATACAACGGCGAACGCAACGAGAAGATGCGAAAACCCTTGCTGCTCGGCGTGACTTCCATATCCATCGTTTCGTTCTTGAAGTCAGCTGTACCGGTGATGTTGATTACCGCGTTCTCGGTATCGAAGACGAATATCCGCGGCGTCATCACCCCACTCTTCATGCCCAGATCGGCCGCGCCGCAATTGATCTTCACCTCGTCGTCGCCGAACAGCTTGGAGACCACGTAGTTGCCGACATTCAGCCCTGCGATCTCCATCAGACTGCGGCTGATGACGCCGTCGTTCACCAGCATCTTCACGTCGCCCGTCGCCGAACCCAGCAACGCGGCCACCGAATTGCCGGTGCCGCTGATGGCCAGATCGCCGTTCAGTTCGCCCAATGTTTTCTGCATGGCCGCAGTCGCCGGGAAGAGCTGCTTGAGCCTCAGGCGACGCGCATGCAGATCGACCCGCCCCGTCAACGCCTCACTGGCGCCGTCCAGCTTGATCGTGCCGTTGATGTTGCCGCCCGCCATGCCGAAACGGAAGGGATCCAGCGTCAGCTTGCCGTCTTGCAGCACGACATGCACCGACAGATCCGACAACGGCAACTTGCTGTCATGCACGATGCGCCCGGCATCCAAGGCGACGTCAGCATCCATATCGCGCCAACGGTCGGTACGGAAGGCCTGGGTCGGCAGCACCTTGCCCCCCTTGGGTTTGGCGGGCGCGTCCTTGGTCTTGTCCGCCGGCGCGGCGGGTGTGCCGCCTGCGGGAACCCCAACCAGCGGTCCCAAGTCTGCCATGCGCAACAACTTGGACGACAACTTGCCGGTGAGCTTCGGCCGCGGAGCCCCCAACGCAAACGTGATGTCGCCATGCAGGTCGCTGTTGCCCACCTTGCCATTGAAATTCTTGTAGTCGAATACCGCGCCACCCGGGTTCTTCAGCTTGGCGACAAGATGCCCATCGGTCGAATAAGGGGGGGTGTCCGGCAGCGTCACGCCCGTCAGGGGATACAACTGCGCCATCGATGCGCCCGACAGTTTCAGCCGCAAATCCAGCGCGCCCAGATTGACCGGGTCCGTCAAGGTTCCCGTCACCGAGGCCTTGGTGCCGCCAATCGCCACGTCGGCCTGCACGGGAAACGGCTGCTTGGCATCTTGCAAGGCAAGCATCCCGCCCACCTTGCCTTCGCCCTTGGTGGCCAGTCCCTTGTATTTCCCGTCCAACTTCCAGCCAAACACGTAGTCGCGGGGTGCGGCAGCCGCGGCGTCGTCCGGCACAAACGCCGCGCCCGCCACGTCCGCGAAGGGCACCGGTTTGCCCAGCGGGTCCACCAACACCGTCAGGTCGGCCTTGAGAATGTCGTCAACCAGCCCGGCCCGGCCCTTGTCGAACCCGATTTCATTGATATCCAGCACCCAAGGCGAAGGTTCACCGGTCTCGGGCAAGGTAAAGACCCAGTTGGCACGGCCATCGGCCAAGCGTTCCAGGTCGGCGGCGGGCTCGGTCAACTGGACGCGGCGGATGACCAAGCGCTGGTTCAACAGCGGCAGCAGCGCCAGGCTGAACTCGCCGCGCTTGAGCGTGGCGAAATACGGGGCCTTGGCCCAGGGCGCGTTGCCCACCGAGATATCATTTGCGATGATATGAGGCCAAGGCAGCCAGGCCCGCCATCCCCCTTCATCGGGATCGCGTTCCCATTCGACGCTCAGATCGCCATTGATGGCGACGTCACGCCCGATGGCCGCGCTGGCGCGCTCGTTGATCATGGGCTTGGCCCGGTTCCAGTCGAAAGTGGCAATCACCACTCCCAGCACCAGCACGAGGAGGGCCACACCCCCTACAATCCCGATCGCTATTTTTCTTGTGCGCGTCATGGTTATTATCCTTGGCGTTGTGGCCAGCCTACAACCGCCGGCCCTCGTTACCTGCAAGGGTATCGCGGCCCAGTACAAGGGTTGAGCCAACCGGCCCCATAATGTGTGCGGATCTTTCAGCCCGCAAACCACCTGGGCGGCCTGGGCCGCGCGGCGACACATCGTCGCCTGCGGGTTTGCGCAGCATGCCGCGATCCCGGCCCGGTACCGGGAAGTTACAAAGCGAAATGGCTGTGAACGCCGGAAAAGGGACCGGGATGCAAGAACTCACTGAATTTTCGACGCCGCCCCTGCTCCAATGCGCGGACGATTGATTCCGCCCCAGCGGATCGGATAGCAGAACAACCTGGAGGCCCGATGCGGCATTCAACCTTGATTTTCGTGATGGCGGCATTTGCGCTGCTGACGCTGAGCCGCCTGGCGCTGGCCGCCTGGCAATGGCGGCGCGTGCGCAATGCAGGCGGCCTGTTTCCGCTGCTGCTGGGTGGCCTGCGCATCGACGCGCACCAGATCGCCGTGCTGGCTGCGTTGCCCGCCGCGCTGTCGCCCCTGCTGGGGCACTTTCCCATCGCCGCCACGATCACGGGCTACTGGTATCTGATCGCCTTCATTCTGCTGGCGTTCCTGGAGGTGGCCTCGCCGCCCTTCATCCTGGAATACGACTCCCGGCCGAATCGGCTATTCGTGGAATACCTGAAGCACCCGCGCGAAGTCTCCGGCATGCTCTGGCGCGGGTACAAGCTTGCACTGTTGGGCGGCCTGGGCGCTTTGGCGTTGATCGGCTGGGGCGCGTTCGGCCTGTTCGGCCACGCCACGCCCGATGCGCAGCTGACCTGGTGGCAGATGCCGATTGCCTTCTTGGTCATCGTGGCCATCACCATTCTGGCCATACGCGGCACCCTGGGGCATCGCCCCATCAATCCGTCCTCGGTCGCCTATTGTTCCGACGGCATGCTCAACACCCTGGCCCTGAACTCGCTCTACAACGTGTTCTACGCGGTCTACAGCATGAAGAACGAGAAGTCCGCCTCGGCGGTGTACGGTGGCATGGACGATGCCAAGATGCATGATTTGGTGCTGGCGCAAGCCGGCCTGCCCAACCCGCCGTCCAACCCCGACTATCCCAGCCTGCACCGCCAGCCCGCCACGCGCAAGACGCCGCGTCCGCTCAATCTGGTGATCATCCTGGAAGAAAGCCTGGGCGCGCAGTACAGCGCCGGCCTGGGCGGCGCCGACCTGACGCCTGAACTGGACGCGCTGGCACGCGAGGCCTGGACGTTCACGCGCGCCTACGCTACAGGCACCCGCTCGGTGCGCGGCCTGGAAGCCGTGGTCACCGGTTTCCTGCCCACGCCCGCGCAAGCCGTGCTGAAGCTGCCCCGTTCGCAACGCGGGTTTTTCTCATTGGCCGATCTGCTGGGCCGCCACGGCTACCATTCGCGCTTCATCTATGGCGGCGAATCGCACTTCGACAACATGAAGGGCTTTTTCCTGGGCAACGGCTTCAAACAGATCGTTGACCGCGCCGACTTCGTGAACCCAGCCTTCGTGGGCACCTGGGGCGCGTCGGACGAAGACATGTTCAACCAGTTGGACCGATTGCTGCAGGAAGACGCCGACCAGCCCACCTTCACGCTGGCCTTCAGTGTGTCGAACCATACGCCTTGGGAATACCCCGCCGGCCGCATCCAGACGGAAGGCAACCCGGCCACCGTGGAAAACACCGTGCGTTACGCGGACTGGGCCTTGGGCCGCTTCTTCGAGCGCGCCAAAGCGTCGCCCTATTGGGAAAACACCGTGTTCCTGGTGGCGGCCGACCACGACTCCCGCGTATTCGGCGCCAGCCAGGTGCCCGTGCGCCACTTCCATATCCCCGCCGTGATCCTGGGCGCGGGCATCGAAGCGCGCCGCGACGACCGCCTGATCAGCCAGATCGACCTGCCGCCGACCCTGTTGTCGTTGATTGGCGTAGACACCGAACACCCGATGATCGGCCACGACCTGACGCGCAGCACACCGGGCCGCGCGATCATGCAATACGACAACACCTACGGGTATCTGAAGGAAAACGACCTGCTGGTGCTGGCGCCGAACAAGGCGCCGGTTCAGTACCGCTACACCGCGCCGGAAGACTACGCGCCCGCCGCGTTGAACCCCGAACTGGCGACGGAAGCGCTGGCGCACGCGCTATGGCCAAGCTGGGCCTACCGCGAAGGCCGCTACAGCCTGCCGGGGCTCACGCCCGAAGCGGCACCCACGGCGCCGGCGACTAACCCGGCCGCCGGTCCACCGGCCGCTTGAAGCCCTTGCGCGCTTTCTCGCTAAGCGCATGGCAATGGCATGCCGGGTTGTGATCGTTCACCATGCCCACCGACTGCATGAATGCATAGACGGTGGTGGGCCCCACGAACTTCCAGCCCAGCTTCTTCAGTGCCTTGGACAAGGCGACGGATTGTTCGGAGGTTGACGCGCCCAAGGTGGACGGCGAGCCCGCCGGCGCTTCAAAGCGCCAGAAGAACGCCCCAAGCGAGCCCTCTTTTTCGATCATTTCCAATGCGCGGGCCGCATTGTTGATCACCGCTTCGATCTTGCCGCGATGCCGCACAATGCCGGCGTCATCCAGCAACGCCAAGACCTGCTTTTCTCCAAACTTCGCCATCTTGGCAGGATCGAAATTGGCGAAGCCGCGCCTGAAGGCCTGCCGCTTGTTCAGGATGGTGCGCCAGCTGAGCCCCGACTGGAAACCTTCCAGGCAAAGCTGTTCAAACAGGGCGTGATCGTCGCCTTGCGGGCGGCCCCATTCCTTATCGTGATAGGCCATGTATTCGGCGGACGTATCCACCCAGCTGCAACGGGACAGTCCGTCGGGAAAATCGGTTTTGGCGTTCAAGGCAGCGCTCCAGGCGGCGATCAGGCTACCGATGCTACCCCAGCAACGTCCCCGAAAAAAGTCGTAGCGGCCGCAGTCTGAATCCCGCTACTATTTGCGGCCCTCTGCGGCCCAGATTCCGCGCCTGTCGTGTCCGCGCGCACCTTGGACCGGCTTTCGACCGCCTCCCCACATGTCCCTGCTAGAGACTGCTGTCCTTACGTTCATTTCACCCGCCGTGCTGGCCGGTGACAATCCGAACGCCAATCCCTGCCTGGACTGTGGCGCCTGTTGCGCCCATTTCAGGGTCTCGTTCTATTGCGGCGAACTGGCAGGCGAAAACGGCGGCCATGTCCCCGTGGAACTGGTCACCCAGATGAGCCCGCTGCGCGCCTGCATGAAAGGCACCGAAATGGGCGGCGGCCGCTGCGTCTCGCTGCGCGGTGAACTGGGCCAGCCGGGCATCCATTGCGCCATCTACGAAAACCGCCCCACCCCGTGCCGCGAGTTCGATATCTGGATGCCGGACGGCTCGCCCAATCCCGATTGCCAGCGTCTGCGCGCGGGGCTTGGCCTGCCGGCGGTGCCGGCCCGGCCCGATGCGGAAAACGATCCGCAAGGCCCCCTCCATCCCGATCAGCCCGCCGCCGCCTGAGCCAGCGCGCGGTCCCGCGCGCGCCCCAAGCACAACGATCAACCCGGGCAGGACTGCCGCATCTCCGACAGCAGCGATTGCGCGGGCTGCGGCGCACGCGGCGACGGCGCAAGCAGCGGGACGGGCTCCCCTTTTGGCACCGGCCGCTTGCGCACCCGGACCAGCTCGGGATCCTTGCCCAGGAAAGTCAGCACTCCCCGCATGACGCGGTCGCGCTCATGGTCGACGCAAATCATGTGATAGCTATCTTGCAGCATGACCACCGTCGCCCCCGGAATGCGTGAGCCCAGGAACCGGGCGGACCTCGGGCTGGTCAGTTCGTCTTCTTCAGCGTGCATGATCAGCGTCGGGCAATCCAGATGTTCCAGTCCCTGCTGGACCATGCCGCGCAAGCGGTCCACCTGTCGCACGCAGGCGAGCGGCACCCACTGATAGTGAAAACCGTCGCCGCGCGCAAAGCCCGCTTTGATGAAGGCGCGCACGAGCTCGCTCTTCACACCATAAGGGTCTTCTTCCTGCACCCGAATGCGGCGCGGCACGCCCGGCACGTGATACAGCAGATATCGCAAGCCGCGATACCAGGGCGTGCTCCAGCCATCCAGGAACACGGGGGCCGACAACACCACCAGCGCGCCGCAGGTATGCGATTCGCGCTTGCACAGCTCCACGGCCAGCAGCGCCCCCAGGCACATGCCGATCACGTGCAGCACCTCGTACTGGGTGCGTAGCTCGCGATAGCGCTGCGTCACCTCCTGCATCCAGTCTTCGACCCGCACGTCCAACAAGTCTTCCGGCTGCCCGGCATGGCCGGGCAAGGTCACGCCGTGCGTCTCCACACCCGCACGCGCCAACACTTTATGCAGCGTGCCCATATCGAATTCCGTACCACCCAACCCATGGATGAGCAACGCGCCAGTGCGTTGCGGCCTCAAAAGGTCATTCATTTCTCACCCCAAGAACATCACGGGTGGACGACATGACTATCCACCCCTGACGCCATACTAGGGACAGGGCGCAAATGAAGATCCGCAAAAATGTCGGAGAAACGTGAAGATGCGTAAAGGGGGAAACGGCGGGGTCGAAGAAACGGCCGCTGGCCCTTTCCCCGGCGTTACTCGCGGCCGGCCAGGTAGCGCGTCGGCGTCACGCCGAAAGCGCTGCGGAAGCTGCCAATGAAGGCGCTGGTGCTTTCGTAACCCACCGATAGCGCAGCTTCGGTCACCGAACGGCCGCGGCACAGCATTTCCAGCGCGCGCAGCAAGCGGGCCTGCTGCCGCCACTGCCCCAGCGTCACGCCGGTTTCCTGCCGGAACCGGCGCATCAGCGTCCGCGACGACATGTTCAGCCTCTGCGCCCATTCGTCGATGCCAGCGGTATCGTCCGGTGTGTCCAGCAAGGTGTTGGCCAGATCCTGCAAACGCGGATCGACAGGCATGGGCAGCAACTGAGGCGTGTGTTCGCGATGCTTGAGCTCTTGCAGCAACACATCGAACAACTGCTCAAGATAGGCGTCCGACAGCCTGCCGTCCTGATGGCTCGTGAAACGGTCAACCAGGGCCTCGATCAGCTTGGACGACGGCCAGGACCGGCAGTGCGCCGGCAACCGGTCGCAGGCATCGCGCCGCACATACAGAAACGACCCGCGCGCATCGCCGAACCATCGTGCGCCGTGCGGCATGCCCGGCGGAATCCAACCCAGGCTGCCCGGCATGACCGTCCAGACCTCGGTTCCCGCCTGCACCATCACCAACCCCTCGTGCACCAGCACCAACATGCCCTCGTCATGGACATGCGAGGGCACGGCAATACCTTTGGATTCCCGGCGCCCTTGCACGCTGAACGGGGTCAGCAACACATTGGGCAGGGCGGGCGCGACGGCCACATGAAGCATGGTTGGCAGGTTTGAGCTACAGATTGACGGGTTCCCGTTAGCGGGCTCAATTGAAAATGTACATCATTCTCATAAGTCGGGCATCAGCCCCCCGAATGGAGAAACCACATGGACGATACGCGGCTGCGCGACGCCGGCATCAAAGCCACCTTCCCCCGTCTGAAGATCCTGGACATCTTTTACCAACGCGCCAATCAGCACATGAGCGCAGCGGATATCTACCGCAATCTCATTTCGGATCGCAGCAATATCGGTCTGGCGACGGTTTATCGCGTCATCACGCAACTTGAGGACGCCGGACTACTCAAACGTACTCAGCTCGACGCGCACAACACCGTGTTCGAGCTCAACGACAAGGGGCACCACGACCACCTGGTCTGCACGCATTGCGGGCAGATCCTGGAATCCAGCGATCCCGCCATGGCCCAATTGGTCAGAAAGATCGCCAAGCGCAGCGGCTTTGCGCTGGGTTCCTACAGCCTGGTGCTCTATGGCGGTTGCGGCTGCAAGGCAGACGCGACTCCCCACCCCCACGGAGAATTCGAATGAACCGCGATCACTTTTTCTTCCACGACCTATCCCAGTTTCCCATCGTGACCGCCAAGCACGGCGGCGCCCCCAAGGGCTATTCGGCCAGTTGGATCCGCGAAATGGAGATGCTGGTGGACAACCCCCAGTCCTTCGTCATGGTCGTACCCGACATGCGGCAGGAAGCCGGCCATGAAGACCGCAAGGCCATGATCGAATGGCAGACCACCAACATGCCACGCTTGAAAGCACGTTGCCGCGCATTCATCGCGGTGGAACGTGAACCGGCGGCGCTGGACAAGATCCGCAAGCGGGGCGAAAAAATGGCCCATGCGTTCGGCATGCCGTTCCTGGCGGTGGCCACGCCAAGCGAAGCGATCCAATGCGCACGCGAGTTGCTGGGTCATAGCGGACCTGGCGGATTCGTCGTGGATTGAGTCCGCCGCCCCGCAAGCTTGCTGACGCGCCTTCGGGCGCGTTTTGCATTTTCAGCCCCTATCCGCATGGCCTTCAGGACAGACCTCACCGTGATTGCCGAAATTAGAATGCGATATTGATAAATTTGCGATTGTGGCAAAAGGTGGAGCTGGCATAAATTCCACCCCTGGCACATCCGCCCGTCCCGCAACGTCGAGGCTGGCGTTCTGGCTCGCCGGGCTTCCCGGATGACGCTTGTCGGCCTATCCATGGCGCAACCCGCCATCGCTTCCCTGGTCCGTACCTGTTGGCCTGCGCGTTCACAAGACGCCGAGGCGAGCGGCTATTCCACATGCCTCCCGCCCCCTGCGCGCTATTTTTGCGGCTGCCAACCGCCTGGACTCGACATTGAGATTTACGGCATCCACATCAATGAAGCGATTCCAATTCGATAGCACCGCGCTTCGTTATTTCCTGACCGTCGTCGACACCGGGTCCGTCAATGGCGCGGCCGCACGCCTGAACGTCGTCAGTTCCGCCGTCAGCCGCCAGATCGCAGGACTGGAGCAGCGGCTGCAAAACCAACTGTTTGAACGGCACCCCAAGGGCATGCGCGTTACGGAAGTCGGCCGCATCCTGGCGGACCACGCGCGCCGGGTCGAAGCCGACGCGGCGCGCACCTATGCCGAGATCGACGGCCAGAACGGCCGCTTTACCCAAACCGTGAAGATTGCCGGGGCGCACGGCTTCGCAGCCCTGGCGCTGCCGCGAAAGTTTGCCGCCTTTCAGGCCGAGCATCCCTCCGTGCGCTTCAACTTGACGGTCCTGGACGCCGGGCTGGTCACCGAGCGCGTGCGCTCGGCGCAAGCGGACATCGGCGTCACCTACAGCCACGCGGCCGAAAAAGACATCGCCGTCATCTTCGCGCGCCCAGCCGAGATCGTGGCGGTAATGCGGCCTGGCCATCCCCTGTCGCTCAATGGCACGTCCCCGCAGATGCCGCTGCACCTGACGCAATTGTCTGCCTACCCGCTGGCCTTGCCGGAAGGCGGCAGTGCCTTGCGCCGGGTGCTGGACATGGCCTCCAGCCTCTACAACACCACGCTGTCGCCCGCATTCACCTCCAATCACCCAGAAGCGGTCTACAACTATTTGCTGACGGGCAACGCCGTGACCTTGTGCGCACGCCTGTCGGCGGCCGAACACCTGGACTCCGGCCGGCTGATCTGCCGGCCCGTGGGCGACGCCTTGCTCAATGGCGGGCAAATCCAGGTCCAGACCCATGTGTCCCGCCCGCTGCCCGACGCCGCGCACCGCTTCCTGCGTTTCATCCGAAGCGACACGCCTCCCCTGTTCTGACCGCCCGGTACGTCGCTGACGCGAATGACCCTCGCCCCGGCGGTTGGCGCCCCTGCGTTGCCAAAACCAGAACAGCCCAGTGAAAAATGATCAATTGTTAAAAATGTAAATCAAACTTACATTTGCCCAGGGTTTACCACTAGATCATGGCGGCCGGCACCGTCCGGCCGCCTTATGCAGGAGCCTTGCGCGTGTTTAAGAACCTGAAAATCCGAACCGGACTGCTCGTGGTCCTGACCCTTTTCGTACTGGCCCTGGCGGGCGCCACCAGCATGGGCTGGCTCTTCGCCAAGGCTGCGGACGAGGCCGTCGACGACCTGAACCGCGTGGCCACCGAACAGACCCGCCCGCTCTATGAAGCCCAGGTGCTGCTGCTGCGCACCCGCATCACGCTGGTCGCGGCCTACCTGGATGTGCAGGCCGGCCGAGGCGCCCAGGCGCAAGCCAGCGTGGAGCTGGCCGCCAAGTCCCTGAGCGACGCCCGCCAACGCTATGCCACCTTCCAGCGCGTGCCCAAGGTCACGGACGCCGCCCGCAAACTGACGGCCGACCTGGACGGCATCTTCAACGCCTACGTGCGCAGCATCGACGCGCTGGGCGAGGCCCTGCAAAAACAATCCGCGGAGAACTACGTCATCGCCGTCACCGACGCCCGTGCCGCCGACGCTCGCTTCGAGGAACGGGTCATCGCCTTTCTGGCCCATACCGAACGGCGGGCCGCTCAAATCAACGACGCCTCGGACCAGCGCTACAACCTGGCCGAGCTGGCCACGGTCATCATGCTGGCCCTGGCGGTTGTCCTGGCCGCCGGCTGCTGGCGTTTCATCAGCCGCCAGGTGCTGTCGCCCCTGAAGGACGCCGCCCAGCATTTCGACCGCATTGCCTCGGGCGATCTGACCCAGCGGGTGGCCGTCAGCGCCGACAACGAAATCGGCGTGCTCTTCACCGCGCTCAAGCGCATGCAAGACAGCCTGACCCGCACGGTGGCCGAGGTGCGTCGCAGCGTGAACGAGATCAACACCGGCGCCGCCGAGATCTCCTCGGGCAACACCAACTTGTCCTCGCGCACCGAGGAACAGGCCGCCTCCCTGGAAGAAACCGCCGCCAGCATGGAAGAGCTGGCCACGGCGGTGAAGCAGAACACCGAGCACGCGCATCAAGCCAACGCGCTGGCGGCCGAAAGCCGCGGTGTGGCGCTACGCGGTGGCCAGGCCGTGGACCAGGTGGTGGAAACCATGGCGCGCATCTCGGACAGCTCGCGCCGCATTGCCGAGATCGTCTCGGTGATCGACGGCATCGCGTTCCAGACCAATATCCTGGCGCTCAACGCCGCGGTGGAAGCCGCCCGCGCGGGCGAACAGGGCAAGGGCTTCGCCGTCGTGGCGGGGGAAGTCCGCTCGCTGGCGCAGCGCAGCGCGCAGGCCGCCCGCGAGGTCAAGGACCTGATCGAACAATCCACCAACAATGTGGACAGCGGCGCCGCCCAGGTACGCCAGGCTGGCGAAACCATGCAGGAAATCGTCACATCGGTACAGCGCGTCACGCAGATCATGGCCGAAATCACCGAGGCCTCCACCGAGCAGTCCATCGGCATCGACCAGATCAACCGCGCCGTCACGCAGATGGACGACGTCACGCAGCAGAACGCCGCGCTGGTCGAGCAAGCGGCCGCCGCCGCGTCCTCACTGGAAGACCAGGCCAAGCGCCTGGCCGCCACGGCGGCCTTCTTCAAGGTGCCGGCCGAAACCATCATCGACATGACCGCGCAGCCGGCCCCCGTAGCCCTGCGTCCGGCCTACGCGGGGTAGCCAGGACTCGTCCATTTGGACGACACCCGTTGTCCTAGGGCTTTCCAGCGCCTTAAGACTTGGGCCGCCAAGCCGTTGTCTATGGGCAGGCGCCGTGATCCCCACGGCGCCTTCCGCCAACCCGACGATGAGCCGACCCGAGCATGAACCGCGCACTCGCCTGTATTTTTTGCCAATCGACGCTGGCGCAAGGTGCGCCCTTGCTTGAAAAAAGCGGCACTGCCATCTGCAAGCCCTGCGTGGATCAATTCTCCGAACTGTTCGCCGAACGCGCCTGGGTGATGGCCGCAACCTTGCAAGAACAGCTGGACGTGCTGCTGGAAGAAAGCCGGCGTGCGCTGGCGCAGAGCGAATCCTTGTCGGAACGCGCCCGCAGTTGCGGACTCAGCATGCAGGATCTGTCGGGCGCGGTGACACGCACGCTGTCGTAGCGGCGTGGGGCGTTCTTGCCGGCGCCGTCAGGGCGGTGGCAGTGCTTCCGACCGGAAGCGTCCGCCCAGAGCAAGATGCAGATTCACGCGCTGAACAAGCCTTTCCGCGCGCACATGCATCAGGTCGCTCTTTGCCCGCAACACATCACGCTTGCGCTGCAAGACATCCAGCGTATCGAACTGGCCGATCTGCCGTTGAATCTCTGCCAATTCCAACGCCCGGGCGCTCTCGGCATACTGGCGTTGCATGGCGCGTTCGCGCAGCGTCAGCTGCTGCTCACCGGACAGCCCATTCTCCACCTCCGCCATCGCAGTCAGGATGGAACGCGCATACAGCGCCAGCGCCTCCCGCTGCTGCTCGGTGCGCAATTCCAGCGTAATCTGGCGGCGTCCCGCGTCGAACAAGGGCCAGGCCAGCGATGCGCCAACCGGAAAAACCCAACTCTGCATGCTGGTGGCCAGACCGGAATAGTCCTTGGTGAAGCGCCCCGCCCCGGCAAATATCGCGATAGTGGGTAATCGGGCGGCTTTTGCCTCCTCGGCGCCGAAGTACGCAGACACCAGCCGTTCACGCGCCGCGACCAGATCGGGCCTGCGGTCCAGCAAGTCCAGCGGCAAGCCCGGCGCAAGCGGTGGCGGCGCATCCGGAATGGCCTCATCCGCCTGCGCCGCGCCCGCCGGATAGCGCCCCAGCAACAACTCCAACGCCCGCAATGCCTGCATCCGCGCTTGTTCCCGCTGGGCGACCACATCGGACGCCGCCGCGCGCTGCTCTGACCAGTACGCAACCTCCATGTCGCTGACTCGGCCAATGCGGCGGCGGTACTGCACCAGTTCAAGCTGTTCGCCCGTGGCGCTTTCAAGTTCTTGCGCGATGGTCAGTTGGCCACTGGCCTCCAAGGCCGCCAGCCAGCTTTTGGCCGTCAATGCGCCGATGGACTGGCGCGCGTAGGCGTAGTCGGCTTCCGCCGACCGGTAGCCCGCCTCGCCAGACAGTTTCTCCGCCCGCGCCCTTCCCCATAAGTCGATTTCCCAATTCATCACGATGGCGTAACCGTTGGCCGAGAAAGCGCTGCCTGGCGTGGGGTCCGTGGCGGCGCGGGCGCCGACGCCGACAGTGGGCAGCAGGTCCGCGCCCGCCAGTCTGGCTTGGTGCGCCGCCTGTTGCATCCGGCTTGCGGCGACGCGCAAGTCCAGGTTGTTGGCCTGCGCTTCGTCGATCAACGATTGCAAGGTGCCGTGTTCGGGAAAGCCTGCCCATTCCGGCGAGAATGCCGCGTCCCTTGCGCTGGCCACCCAATGCTCGGGCACCTGCGTGCCGGACATGGCCTGTTGGTATAAGGCGTCGCTAGCCGGTTGATCCAGATTTGCGCATCCTGCCAACCAGACAGGAAAGGCACAGATCATTGCAAACATACCGGGGACGATCGGACGTCGCGGATGCATGTCGGCCCCGTCAGTGAAGCTTGAGAACCAGATAATCAAGTTTTGCCGAAACACGGAATATGACCTTGCGCACCATATGCAGCGCCCCCAGACTGTCCGTGTAAATTGCCGCCTTTCCTCGCGCGCCCATCGCCAGCGTCATGTCTTGCGGCGTCTCAAGGTTGATACGCACCGCGTATTGCATCGGCGCCGCAGCGCTATCGCCTTCGCTGGTCGTCCCGGGCAGCACGCCGGCTGCCTGGTATTGCCCTTGCGAGGTTGCCCAGACGATCGAATCCACTTCACCTTTGAACACATGGCCCGGCACTGTCCGCAGGGACACTTCCACTTCGTTGCCCGGCTTCACCTTCGTAAGTTGATTCTGGTCGAAGAATGCAATCACCTGCTGCGTGGTCTCGACAAACGACATGATGGGACGCAGCGGAATCGCGGCGGCATAGGACCCCACACGAGCCTGTAGATTGATGACGTAGCCATCGGCGGGTGCGTAAAGGGTGGTCTGCTCAAGTTCCCATCTGGCGGTATCCAGCTCTGCCTTGACCTGCGCCACCGCAACTTGGTCGCCCTGGAACATGGCGCCCTGATTCAATTGGATCTTGCGTTCGGCTTCCCGCGCGGCCTCCCAATTTGCCTGGCGGACTTTCAGTTCGCTCTGGAAACCCTGCACATCGTATTGGCTGCCCGCCCCTCGGGCGGCCAAGGCCGTGCTTTGACGCAACCGCATCCGCGCCAGCTCGACTTGCGCCAGGGCGGCGGCCGTCACCGCTTGCGCCGCGGCAAGATCGCGGTCCAGGGATTGCTGGGTTGCTTGCGCGTCGATGAGCTTGGCTTGAAGCTGCCTGACCTTCAATTGGTAAGGTTCGGCGTCCAGCCTCAGCAGCACGTCGCCCTTTTTTATCGGCCGATTTCCTTCCACCGCGATGTCCACGACGCGCCCGGTCACGCGGGGAATGATCTCGACCACATAGTTGATGACCCGCAACTCACTTGACGACGGCGTGACGACATTGATCGTCAGGACAAGCGCCGCCAACCCCGCCGCGCCCACCGCGACCACTCCCACCTGGGACTGGATGTTCCAAGGCAGCAGCTTGAGCTTGATGAAGATAAGCCAGACCAACAGCCCATACACCACGCAAATGAGTTCAAGCATTCCAACCTCCAGACCGAGACCGCCAGCCACCGTATGCCACGGCAGGCGCCGCCTTCTCAGGGCGGAAACGCCCCCCTGTCCCTAACCCAAGGTTTCTGGGTTGGGTCGCGCCTCCTGGCTGGAATGCGCGCCGCTGCCCGGATCGTTCTTCCTGGCGGCTTCGGCTTCCGAGAGGTTCATCTCTTCGTAGTAGTCATCGTGCTTGTCCCGGCCATAAGCGAGCCGATATCCGATCGGCTTCGTGTGTGCCCACAGCCATGCGAAGGGCCATAGCATCCCGCCAAAAAGCAGCGACAGCAGGCACAGCGACTTAATCGCGTCGGTTTGAGGATGATGTCTTTTCTCGGCAATGACTTCGGGCAGGACGTGTAGCTTCCAGAAGGCCCAGATTGCCAGGAGCGGGACAAAAACGAGTACGACCCAGACGAGCACATCGGCGATGGCGTCCTCCAGGTGTCCCGCCGCGGCACGCCCCGTGGCCGGCAAGAACATAGCCGCCAGGGTCAGGACTGCCGCGAATCGACGCCGCGGATTGGCAAGGAACATATCAAGCTCCTTTCGCAGTGGGATGCAGATCGCTCAATACGCCGTCGGAGGGGTCCTTGCATGGGGACTCCCAAGCAAGAGAACATGCAGTGCATTTTCGCCAGTGACGGAGGCGAAAGTCCATGCTAATTTCGGCAATATGTCGTCAGCTCCCACCAGCGGAGGGTTGAATGCACCTGCACCATTTCGAGTCGTTTGATTCGTACGCGGCCGCCCTCTTCGACGTCGACGCCCGGGTTTTCCTGCTGGGATCAAGAGACGGCGGCTGGAGGGTCGGTCATCTGGATGTGGATGGCATCCACGTTCAACGGGGTATTACAGAGGTCCCAAACCTGTGCGAAGCCGTTGCCCGGCCCACTCACCTGACGTTGCTATTGCCCCCGCCCTCGCCAAGCAGAACGTGGTTGAACGGCAGCCCTTTCAATCAGGAGTCCTTGGGGATCCTGGCGCCGGGCAAAGGATTCGTCTTTCGTGCCGCCGGCCCCAGTGAATGGATCTCCATCGCGCTGCCGCTTTGTTCCGCGTTGTTTACCGGCGACAGCATCGTGGCACTCACGCTGCGGAAATGGGCTAGTGTGGCTGACACGGTAAAGACAGACTGCCACCCGTTGGCGGCCCTGCGCGAAGCGGCGCTGATGTCGATGATGCCGACCTGTCCACCCGCGCTGGGCCGTCGTTTGATCGAGCAGCGATTGTGCGACCTGATCGCGTCCCGAATTCCTCATGACAAGAGCAAGGGACGCCCCAGCTTGTCATTGCCACTGCTATGCGAATTGGCCCTGGCCATCTTCCGCGACCCCCATCAGACCGCGCAGGTCGATGAACTGCGCAGGCGTTTGAAGATCAGCGAACGCAGCTTGAGAGATGTATTCCAAGCCTGTTTCGGCATGAGTCCAGGCCACTATCTATGCCTGCGCAAACTGCACGACGTCTATCTCGACCTGGCGAAAAGCACCGGCCAGCCCATCACGGTAGCCGATTGCTTCCTTCGGCATGGCTACCCGTATTCCACGTATGCGGCGGCACGTTATCACGCGCTATTCCTTGAAACCCCTTCCGAGACACGCCGGCGGCTTCGTCCGCAATCGTGCCCAATCTGACGATTTTTCGCCGGAATCATCATGGACGCGGGGTCGTTTCGCCAATCAAAATGCGTGATGGGCGCCTCACGCACACAGCGGCGAATCAAGGAGTCACTGATGGCCAGGAAAGACGAAACGGCAGACACCGCGAACGTACAGAAAAAACTGTCTGCGAAGGAATATGAAAAGGAATTGGCCCGCCTGCATGTCGAACTGGTCAAGCTTCAACAATGGGCCGTTCATACCGGCGCCAAGATCTGCATCCTGTTTGAAGGACGCGATGGCGCGGGCAAGGGCGGCACCATCAAGGCGCTTACCGAACGGGTCAGCCCGCGCGTCTTCCGGGTCGTCGCGCTGCCGTCTCCCACCGATCGCGAAAAGACGCAGATGTATGTGCAACGCTATCTTCCGCACTTGCCCGCAGCCGGTGAAATCGTGATCTTCGACCGAAGCTGGTACAACCGCGCCGGCGTGGAACGGGTGATGGGCTTTTGCACGAAGGAGCAGGTCAAATCCTTCTTGACGGCGGTTCCGCTGGTCGAGCGGGCGATCATCGGATCTGGCGTCATTCTGCTCAAGTACTGGCTGGAAGTCAGCGAGGCGGAGCAAACCCGCAGGCTCCAAGCACGTATCCACGACGAGCGAAAGCTGTGGAAATTGTCGCAACTGGACCTTGATTCGTACAGCCGCTGGTTTGACTATTCGCGTGCGCGTGACGACATGTTCGCAGCGACGGATACAGACCTATCGCCCTGGTACGTCGCCGACTCCAACAACAAGAAGCGCGTGCGCCTGAACATCATCAGCCACATTCTGGAGAGCATTCCCTACAAGGCCTTGCCCAGAAAAGACATCAAGCTGCCAAAGCGTCAAAAGGCGCAGGGCTACCGCGAACCGGAGCATGCGCTCCGGGCGGTTCCGCAAAAATTCTAAGTCGGATCAGACGCCCGAATACATGATGCGGCCGGCCACGGGCATCGGCGCCGTCAGGATCGAACCCGACTCGGACTCGGTGATGTAAAGCGTCTTGCGGTCGGGTCCCCCAAAGGCAATATTGGTCGTCAATGCCCCAAGCGGGGAATTAATGCGCAACATGGGTTCTCCGCGGTTGCTGAATAGCCAGACCGCTCCCAGGCCCACGTGCGCCACCGCCAGATTGCCTTCCTCGTCCAGGGCCAGACCGTCCGGCCCGCCGCCGCCGGACATCTGAATGAAGGTGCCAACCTTGGTCACATGGCCATCGCGCGTCAGCGGTATGCGCCAGATGGCGTTTGCCCGCGTTACCGCCACGTAGAGCACGGACTCGCTCAGATCCAATACCAAGCCATTGGGGCTGGGTATGTTGTCCAACAGGCAGTCGACACGACCATCCGCCCGTCGCCTGAAGACGCGGCCCGTCTGGTCATGCCAGCCCGTCAAACCCTGATCGGTGAAGTACATGTCGCCGTTGGACGCGAAGATCAGGTCGTTCACCGCCTTGAGCCGCTCAAGATGGACCCGTTCCAGGACAGGCGTGACCTCACCCGTCTCGGGATCAAGCTGGACGATGCCCCGGGCATAGTCGGCGATGAAGATGCGACCGTCTCGATGGATTTTCAGGCCGTTGGGCTCGCCATCGTAGTCAGCAATCAGTTCAAACCGGCCCTGTTGGTCGACCCGGAACACACGCCCCCAGGGCACATCCACGCAATACAAACGGCCCTGGGCATCAAAGGACGGCCCCTCCAACAGGGAATGGGGCGGTTGATTTCCTGGTTGATAGCGGTGCCACTCGGACGTGCCTTCCGGCTTCCTGAATGCGTCGGGCAGACGAGCAAAGACTTCGGCTTGAATGGCTGGCGGAACGGCGTACATGGTTTCCCCGTGGCAACTGGTTGGTCCTGGATGGCAACGATCTCAACACGAAAGCGTCAGGAGATCCTGTCGGTGGTGCCGACAAAGTCCAAGGGGCAATAGAAGCCACCATGGAATTGAGCGGCGATCGGATCTTCGGGTATGTCCTGGGCCAATATTTCCGCCGCGAAAACCTCGGAGTCATCTTGCGGTTGATAACCCAGGAACTTCACATTGGAGTTGTCCCAGCGATTGCGAAGGTTGTTCGACACGCCATAGACCACGGCAAAATGATACGACTCGTGCTCGATGCAGCAACGCGCCAGCTCCGCCATGTCCCGGTGGCTGATCCAGGTCAGCAGCTGCCGGGCTTCGCTTGGATGGTCAGGGGTGCGGAATGTACCTATCCGCAAGCACGCGACCGACATGCCGTACTTGTCCGCGTACATCCGGCCCAAGGCCTCGCCAAATACTTTGGAAACGCCATAAAGCGAGTCGGGCCTGGGCTCCACGGTGTTGTCCAGGAATGTCTCTCTTCGGTGGTAGCCCACGGCATGGTTCGAGCTTGCGAAGATGACGCGGGGCACATGTTGGCTGCGCGCAGCCTCGAACACGTTGTAGCAACCGTCGATGTTCATTGGAAGAATCTTCTCCCACGTGTCCACGCCAGGAATACCGGCAAGGTGGACCACGCAATCGATACCTTCCATGCAACGCGCCACGGAACTCATGTCCCGCACATCGATCGTGCAGATTTCCTCGCCCTCTTGCGCGGGCTCCTGTTCGGCGATGTCGGCCAGGCGCAGCAAGGCATAGCGACCGCGCAATTGCGTGCGCAGACATTTGCCTATGTTTCCGGCCGCGCCCGTGATCAGCACCCGCAGGCCTTCAGGTTTTGAGAAGCAAGTCATCGATATTCCTGTGTTCTTATTTCTTGGCGTTGGCCTTGGCGGCGATCACGGCGTCATAAAGTGCCTGCCCATTGGGCGCTTGTTCGATCAGCTTTTTCACGACGGGCCGTGTCGCCAGCACCAGGGAATCAAGGTCGCTCGGATAGACAACCGCGACGCCTTTCTGCTTCATGGTCTCCATCCCTTCGTCATAGACCTTCTTGTAATAGTCGCGAGCGTAGGCCATGGCTTCGTCGGCCGATTCCTTGACGATCTTCCGCTCGTCTTCGGAGAGGGAGTCCCACCGGCTCTTGGACATGACCAACAGTGCGGGATGGATATTCACGTGCGTCATGTTGAAGTACTTGGACACTTCGATGAACTTGTCGGACACGAACTGATCGGGAGTGGTTTCGCCGCCGTCGATCACCTTCTGCTGCAACGCCAGGTACAGCTCGGAGTACGCCATGGGGGTAGCTTGCGCACCCAGCGTCTTGTAGCTTTCAACATATCCCGGCGACTGGATGACGCGGATTTTCATCCCCTTCAAGTCACCCGCGGAATTGATGGCCCTGTTGCCAAACACATTCCGCTCGATGGCTGAAAACCAACCCAAACCCACCAGGCCATACTTGGGAAGAATGTCCATGAACTTGTCGCCAACAGGCCCGGCGAGAATGTCATTGGCTTGCTGGACGCTATCAAACAGGAAGGGGGTATCGAAAACCAGGAATTCCTTCACCACATTGTTCAACGCCGGCTGCCCGGTGACGAACAGGTCGGTGGCGCCGGCAACGGCGCCCTGGATCATGGTGAGTTCTCCGCCCAGTTGCGAGTGCGGGAACACCGTGACCTTTATCTTCCCATTCGATTTCTCTTTCAGGATATCGGCAAATTTCTGCGTGCCGACATGGAACGGACTGTCCGTGGTGAGCGTATGCCCCACGTCCATGTTCAACGCATGGGATGGCGCGGCAAACATCAACGCGCTCAAGGCGCCGATGCCAAGCATCTTCTTGAAAACCTTCATTTTTGTCTCCTGGATTATTTTTTTGACTTCATGCTTGCTTCGGGGCACGCCGAGCCGCCGCCCGGCGTCCGTCTCTACAGAAAGGCAGTACTCAGGGCAGGCACGTACGAGATGATCAGGATGTCCAGGATCAGTACCGCCAGAAAGATCACCAGATATCGGGCCAACTGGTGCATCTTCAGCTGGGCAACCTCACACACCACGAACAGATTGACCCCTACCGGCGGCGTCACCATGCCAACGGCCAGATTGGTAATGACGACCATGCCGAAGTGGATGGGATCGATGCCGAAGCTCACACTGATGGGCGCCAGAATCGGCACAATGATCAGGATCGCCGCCAGCGCTTCAATGAACATGCCGACGACGAACAACATGCCGTTGACCAGCAGCAGGAATACCAAGGGGCTGGTGGTCACCGATCCGAGCGCAGCGGCCACCCGTTGCGGCACCTGGTTGATCGTCAACAGATACGCAAACACAGCGGCAAAGGCAACGATCAGCAAGATGATCGCGGACATCACCGCGGCACGGCCGAAGATGCCCAGCAGATTCTTGGGCGTGATTTCCTTGTATACGAACATCCCCAGCACCAGGCCGTAGAGCACCGCGATACAAGACGCCTCGGTGGGCGTGAACAGGCCGCCATAGATGCCGCCAAGAATGATGACGGGCATCATCAAGGCCAGCGTCGCGTCCCGCAACGCCACCAGCACGCCTTTGGACCAGTCCTTCAGGCTCATTACGCGAACCTCGTCAAAGCCCTTGATGCTGGCAATCACGCACACCGTCAGGATCAATGACACAGCGATCAGAAGCCCAGGCAGGATCCCTGCGATGAACAGCGCCCCAACCGATACATTGGCCGTCAACGCATAAACGATCATCGGAATCGACGGCGGAATAATGGCTCCAAGCTCTCCGGACGACGCCGCGATCGATGCCGCGAACGATCTTGGATAGCCCTTCTTCTCCATTTCGGGGATCAGCACGGAGCCGATGGCGGCAGTGGTTGCCGAGGACGACCCCGACACCGTGGCGAACAGCAGGGACGTCAATACCGCGACGGCGCCCAGACCTCCCCGAATCCAGCCGACAACGGCGTTGGCCAACTGGACCAACCGGCGCGCAACGCCTCCCGACTGCATGAGATGGCCCGCAAGGATGAAGAAGGGCACGGCCATCAGGCTGAACGAGTCCAGTGACTGGAAAGCCATCTGCACCACGATCAGCAGCGACCGGTCGCCCGATTGCAACGCCATCGCCGCAGACAGGCCCAGCGCCGTCATGATCGGCGCTCCTATCAGCATGATCAGGAAAAACGACAAGCCAAGGACCAGGATCATATTGCCCCCTCGATGCTGTTTTTTATCTCCATCGCTTCTTCCATCTCTGCCGATTCCTGCTGCGGAGACTCTACGTTCAGCAGTTCCTTCACGGCATTCGTGAGCGTGTTCGCGCACATGAGCAGGCAGCCGATAGCCATCATTGAATAGACGTAGGCCATCGGCATTTCCAGCGCGGGAGACCATTGCCTGAGTCCAAGCTCGATCAAGCGGATGGATTTCCAGACCAGCAGCAGCGCAAGCACCAAGGTCAGGACATGGGACACCAGTCGCAACCAGCGGGCAAGACGCTCGGGAACAAGGCTGACGAATACATCCACGCCGATCAGGCGCAGATGATAGGCAGCGACCGCGCCGCCGATGAAGACGCTCCCGACCATCATGAAGCGCGCAATTTCCTCAGCCCATGGCGCGGACAAGGAAATACCGGCGTAGGTGTAGATCAGCCGGGCAAAAACAGAAACCGAAATGGCAATGATCATGCCGAGCAGCAACAGCCCGGCGCATTTTTCCGCAGCGTTGTTCACGGCGTTCATGGTTCGCTGCAAGGCCATGAATTTCTTGTGAGAGGCAGAACGCTCGTTCATAGCCCCCCCTCGTTGTCTCGCTTCATCAACCCACCCCTTTTTTGTCTGATAGGAATCTGCGTTGCAGAGATGCTTTATTGTTTTTTTATGTTTGCCGCGCCTGCCTTGCGATGGCTGAGTTCAGTGATTGGCCTCTTCATCCGAGAGAATGCGTGCGGCCTTGAGCAGCGCCGTCTCGTACCGTTTCTGTTCGACCGCGACTTGCTCGGGGGTCCATTGGTAAAACCCGCGCAACGATGGGGATTTCACGCCGATATTCCCGTTTGCCACCAGATCGCGCATATAAGCGCTGGGCTCTTGGTCAGTACGCAGATAGGGATACATCGTCGCGGCTGCGGCGCAGTGAATATCGATTCCGGCCAGATCCTTTTGCAGCAGCGGGCCGGCCGCGATGTACCGGAACCCGAAGCCATACCGGACAGCCGCATCCACATCCTCCGCAGACGCGAAGTCCTCCTCGACCAGGGCGATGGCCTCGCGCATCAAGGCATGCTGAATCCGGTTGGCCAAGAACCCCGGGATATCGCGTTTGACTCGGATCGGCTTTTTCCCGACTGACCGCATGATCTGGCTGACCCGATCGGCGGTGGAGGCTTCCGATACGGCGCTGCAAACCACCTCGACGGCAGGCACCAGATGGGCCGGCATAAAGAAGTGCAGGCCAAGCATGCGGTGTTGTGTCGCCAGGTCCTTTGCAATCTGGCTTATCGGAAAGCTGGACGAATTGCTGGTCAACGGCGTTGGAGCTGGGCACAGCGCTTCCAGCTCGGCAAAAACCGCCTGCTTGAGTTCAAGATTTTCAAATACGCATTCGATGACGAGATCGACACCCGTCCAATCGACATCCGCCAGCGCGTCGTAAATGGCGGGTGGGGCTTCGCCACCATCGGCGCCCAATGCCTGAGCCGCGGCATCCACCTTTCCGGGAATCGCAAGACGCGCCTTCGCGTCCGTTTCAACCACCAAGACGCTCCAGTCCGCCACTTGAAACATGGCAGCAACCGCGCATCCCATGGTTCCGCCGCCCACCACAACCACCTTATTGACGCTGCTCATTTTTTGTCCCGTTCACAGGCTTGGTTAAGTGCTGCGATCAATGTACAGAGGCGGCTGTGATTGGTAAAATTCAAATAACTGAATAGAGTTTTCTGAAATATCAATAGTTCGGCCATCGCAGCATCGAATGGAGTTTCGGCAATGCTGGGGGATCTAAAGCAACTGCGCGCCTTTCTTGCGATCGCCCGCCTGGGCAATTTCACCCGGGCCGCGTACGAACTGAATATCTCGCAATCGGCTCTGACCATACAGATCCAGCAACTCGAAACGCATCTGCGCACGCATCTGTTCGACCGCAATCGCCGATCCGTAAACCTGACACCGCAAGGCTTGGAGCTGCTTCCAAGAATCGAGCGCGTGGTTGCCGAGATTGAAGACCTTGTCACCCACGCCCGAGATGCCAGCGACCCCGAACGCGGCACGGTGACCGTCGCAGCCTTGCCCTCACTGGCGGCAGGCCTGCTACCGCACGCCATACATCGGCTGAATCGCAACTACCCTCGCATCACCGTCCGCATACGAGACACGGTCGCCTCTCGTCTTACCTACATGATCCGCAATGGAGAGGTCGACTTCGGGATTGGAAGCCCGATCAAGCGCGATCAGGAGCTGGTCTGGGAAAAGTTGATGACTGACCGGTTTTGCGCTTTTGTCGCGCCGGATTACCCGTGGCCGATGCAGGACACGGTGACTCTCAAGGACCTGGTGGGTCCGCCTCTCATCCTTCCGGTCAGAGAGAGCAGCATCCGCATGCACATTGAAGCGGCAGCCGACAAAAACAAGATCTCGCTGCCCGCGGCGTATGAGGCGGTCTACAACTCAACCATCATGGCGATGGCGGCACAAGGAATCGGCGTAGCCGTCCTCTCCGAGTTGGTCGGGCGCGGAGCCGACACCAGCCGCTTGCGGCGCATCGCGATCGATGATCCGCCGCTATACCGATACATCGGCATCCTGCGACGCGCGGGCCGGTCGCTGTCCCGGCCGGCCGAATTGCTGACATCCGCATTGAGGGAAGTCGCAAGCGAGGATTGATCGGACGAAAAACGGACGAAAAAAAAGCACCGCGATCACTCGCAGGTGCTTGATTCTCTTTCTACCTTCGCAAAAAGGCAGGGGTGGTGGGCTGAGCGAGACTCGAACTCGCGACCAACGGATTAAAAGTCCGCTGCTCTACCGACTGAGCTATCAACCCGACCGAAGCCAGAAATTATGACCGTTTTCTTTGTTCTTGTCAAAAAATTTGATGCGATGGCCCACAACCCCCTATCCGCCCAAATGGAAAACGGCTGCACAAGGCAGCCGCTTTCCATTTGGGCGGGCAGAGGAGAACCTGGAATTACCAGGCAGCCACCACGGCGCCCTTGTACTTGGTCTCGATGAACTGCTTCACGGCCGGGCTGTGATAGATGCTGACCAGCTTGGCGTACTCCGGACGGTCCTTGTCCTTTTCACGCACGACCAGCACGTTGGCGTACGGCGAATCCGGCGATTCCTGGGCAATGGCGTCCTTGGTCGGGTTCAGGCCGGCTTCCAGCGCGAAGTTGGTGTTGATGGCGGAGGCGTCGGTATCATCCAGCGAACGCGGCAGTTGGGCAGCGTCCAGTTCAATGAAGCGCAGCTTCTTCTTGTTCTCAACCACGTCGATCGGCGTTGCCTTCAGGCCGGCTTCGGGACGCAGCTTGATCAGGCCGTTGGCTTGCAGCAGCAGCAGGGCACGGCCGCCGTTGGTCGGATCGTTCGGCAACGCGATGCGGGCGCCGTCCTTCAATTCGGCCAGCGACTTGATCTTCTTGCTGTAGATGCCGATCGGGAAAATCACGGTCTTGGCGATGCTGACCAGCTTGTAGCCACGGTCAGCGTTGGCATTGTCCAGATAGGGCTGGTGCTGATAGCTGTTGACGTCCAGATCGCCTGCCGCCAACGCCACATTGGGCTGCACGTAGTCGGTGAATTCGATGATCTGAACATTCAGGCCCTGCTTGGCGGCTTCGGCCTTGACCACTTCAAAGATCTGGGCGTGCGGGCCGGCGGTCACACCCACCTTCAGCGGCTTGTCCTGAGCCAGCGCGGGCTGGGCGAAAACGGCGGCGCCGAGGGCGAACGCGGCCAGCGACTTCAAAACCTTGATGCTCATGTTGCGATATCCCGAATAACGGATGTGAAGAGAAGAATGAATGGACGCCGTTGCGATCAGCGATGCGACAGGCGGCGCACGAAGCGATCGCCAAAGCTTTGGATCGCTTGAACCAGGACGATCAGCACAATCACGACGGCAGCCATGACGTCTGATTGGAAACGCTGATATCCGTAGCGGATGGCCAGGTCGCCCAAACCGCCACCGCCAATGGCGCCGGCCATTGCCGAATAGCCGATCAGACTGACGACGGTGACGATGGTGGCGGCGATCAGGCCGGGCAACGCTTCAGGCAGCAGCACCTTCATGATGATCTGCATGGGCGATGCGCCCATCGCGCGCGCCGCGGTGATCAGCCCAGGATCCACTTCGCGCATGGCGTTTTCGGCGATGCGGGCCATGAACGGAATGGCGGCCACCGACAGCGGCACGATCGCGGCGGTGGTGCCGATGGAGGTCTGCGCGATCAGGCGCGTGAATGGAATGATCGCAACCATCAAGATCACGAACGGCACCGAACGGGTGGCGTTGATGATGGCGCCCAACACGTGGTTGACCGGCTGGTTCTCCAGCATGTTGCCGCGCGCGGTCACGGTCAGCGTCACGCCCAGCGGAATGCCGATCACCACCGCGATGGCGCTGGCCACGCCCACCATCAGCAGGGTGTCAAGCAGCGACGTAATAAGCAGATCGATCAGTTGCGGACTCATGAGCTATTTCTTCAACGGTAATGTCACGGGCGGTCAATGCGGTGATCGCATCGTTGACCGCGGCGGGCGTGCCTTGCGCCAGCACGAACATCGTGCCCACGGCCACGCCCTGGATATCTTCAACGCGGGCCTGCACCAGGCCGACGTCCAGCGAATACTGCTTGGACAGATCCGACAGGAACGATCCCGACGCATCCGTTCCCGTCAACGACAGGCGCAGCAGACGCACGGCCTGGCCCGGCTTGGCGGCGGCCAGCGTGGCGATGCGTTCTTTCACGGCAGCCAGCGTGGCGTCGGTCAGGTCGGACGCCGTAGCGGCCGACACCATGCCGCGCGTCACGTCGTGGCGCGGCTGCGCGAACACTTCGCGCGTGCTGCCCACTTCCACCACTTCGCCTTGCGACAGCACGGCGACGCGGTCGCAGACTTCGCGCACGACTTCCATCTGGTGGGTAATCATGACGACGGTCACGCCGGTCTTGCGGTTGATGTCGCGCAGCAACGCCAGGATGTTGTGCGTGGTTTCCGGGTCTAGCGCGGACGTGGCTTCATCGCTGAGCAGCACGTCCGGGTTGTTGGCCAGCGCGCGTGCAATGCCCACGCGCTGCTTCTGGCCGCCACTGATCTGGCTGGGGTAGCGGTCACGCAGATGCTCAAGCCCCACCAGCGCCAGCAGGCGCTCGACACGTGCCGGGATCTCGGCTTTTGCCACGCCGGCGATTTCCAGCGGCAGGGCGACATTGCCGTACACCGTGCGGCGCGACAGCAAGTTAAAGCCCTGGAACACCATGCCAATGCGGCGGCGCTGCCCGCGCAACTGCGCTTCGTTCAAGCCCGTGAGCTGCTGCCCGCCGATGGCGATCGTGCCTTCGTTGGGGCGTTCCAGCAAATTGATGCACTGGACCAGCGTGCTTTTACCGGCCCCGCTGGGGCCGATGATGCCGAAGACCTCGCCCTGCTCGATGTGCAGGTTGATGCCTCGCAGCGCCTGGAATTCTCCATGCGGCGTGGCATAGGTCTTGGATAGGTTCTCGATGTGAATCATGGCAAGCGATTTTGTATCTTTTCTCTTCTAAAGAGAACGACCGTTTTTTCCATTTTCTATAACTAGAAGTAATATAGAACGCCGTGGCCGCCCAGGGGCAAGCCGACGAGGCCTATCGCGAATCCTGCAATCGGGTGCCGGGCAGAAGGCGTAAAGGGCAGCCTGGAAGGAAAGCCTTCCTGACTGCCCTTTTGCTACCGTGGCCGATCAAGCGGCCACGCTAACGTCAACGTGCTCGGGAAATGCGCACTTCCGCACCCCGGCGCTTGACCTCAAGGCCTTCGGACGGCGAGATCCGCAGTCCTTCCAGCCCCTTGATGTAGCTGGAGCCTTGCATCTGCATCACGCGGATCTTGTTGCGCATGACGACCGGGTTATGCACCGGCATGCCGAACATCCAGACTTCGTCCAGAATGCGGGCCGAGTTGAACTCGCCCGTATGCTGCGCGGCAGGCCCCAGACAGAGCATGTGCCCTTCCCGGCCGAAAACCGGGAACTGGCCCAATTCGCAGTCGATCGTCCAGGTGGTGCCGCCTTCGTAGCGATGCCCCGTGTTCAGATCCCACCACGCCTCGCCCTTGGGCAGGTACACCCGCACCTGATTGCCAGGCTCGGTCACCGGCGCCACCAGCAGGGCCGGGCCCAGCAGGTATTGCAGGTCCCATTCGTGGGCATGCGGATCGTTCGGGAACGACAGGGCCATGGAACGCTGCACCGGCAAACCGGTGCGCGCGGAGTCCTCGATGGCGCCCAACACATAAGGCACCAGGCGATAGCGCCACTGCATCCAGGTCTTGGCCTGGGCCAGCGTTTCTTCGTCGAAGTCCCAAGGCATCAGGCCTTCAACGCCCTGGAAGGAGAAGTTCGCCGAGAAGACGCCAATGGTCAGCCAACGCAGATACAGCTCGGATGTCATGCCCGAGCGGTCACGCGCGGCGGAGCCGATGCCGTGTACCTGCACCGGCACACCACTGGCCCCAATCGACAAGGCGGTACGCAAGGTATGGCGCAAGCCATTCCAGGTGTTGTCCACCTGCGGCCCCACCTGCCACGGCAGGCGCTGCGCGGCGGGGAACAGGTCGGAACTGGGCACCACGCCTTCCGGCGGCACCTTCAGGCCGGCAACGGCGTCGAACAGCGCGCGGCGCACCAGCAGCGGATACATGGTGCGCAGGGCCGGGCCAGTTTCGCCGTTACGGGCGATCACGCCGTCGGGAATGGCGATCTGGGCGTCGCACGCGGGCGCGTCCAGGCCGTCTTCGACCAATTGGCGATGGCGCTCGACCCACTGGTTGTAGATGTCGCGATAGGTCAGGTCCAGCAAGCCGTACGGCTGCCCCGATGTGGCGGGGATGCCGTCGAACACCTGGGCCGAACCATCTTCCTTGGTCAGCAACCAGCCGCGGTCTTCCAGTTCTTCAAACAACGGGCTGGTTTTCAGCACGCCGGGGAAACCGGAGGCCGAAACATGCACGTTGTGCTTATGGAAGAGCGCCAGCATCTGCTTGGCGTCCGGGAAACGCTGGGCGTCCCATTCAAAAACCGCTTTGTCCGCCTGAAAGCCCCAGGCCGCAGGCTGCGCCAGGGTCACGGCATCCACCGGAATCTGGTTTTCGCGCATGCGGGCCACCAGGGCCACCGTTTGCGTCGGCATTTCGCCCGTGGCCTGTTGCAGCCACGCGCCCATCGCCCACAGCACGGGCTGGCCGGCGCGGCCAGTCAGCGCAGTGTATTGATTCAGGATTTCCGCGGGTTCGCCAGCGAACAGGAACAGGTCCAGCACGGCGTCGTCCACGGTCAGCACATAGGCGGAATCCGCGGGCGCAACACCCACTGCGTGCTCGACGCGGCGCATCGTGTTCACGTAGACACCCCAGCCGCGCGGGCTCCATGCCAACGGCAAGGCGCGATGCTCGGGGTCATCGGAAACAACCGATTCCTCGCGGCGGTTCAAGTCGCCCGGCGTTTCGCCCAGGCCGAAGACGCGATCGTCGCCCTGCAAGGTGAACCCCGCCGACCAGACCGCGTCATCGTCCTGGTCCAGCGCGTTATGCCCGAATGCGGGCGTATGCACGGAAACCTCGGACTCGAACACCCGTTCTTCGTTGCGATAGATCGCAACGCGCACGGGGTTGGATTGAATCTCCAGGGCGACATCACCCTGGGTAATGCGCCAGCCATCCCCGCCTTCGCGAGGGGCAATGGCGGCTTCGCCCACGGCCTCTTGGCGCGCGAGCAGCATTTCCGCCACGGCGCGCGCGCGCGCGCTGGGCTTATCTTCATTCAGGTGATTTGCCTCGCCGAAGCGCAAGCGAAAAACACCAGGCGCATGCGCCTCGACTACCAGGTGCAACCCATCGCCCGCATCGAAATCGAAGCGACTGGGGCGGGACGTCAGCAGCTCGATGTTGTCGAGCTGGGTAGTATGGGCAAAGTCGAACTTGGGCGGCACAGAGCATCCCCCGGCTTAAGCCAAAAACCATCAAAGGACGCTATTTTGACGGATTTGAGCTTTGAAATAAACTCGGTCCCTCTTTTGGACGGAAATCCCATCCATAAAAGGGGTCATAAAGCCCTCGGCGAGCGTCCATCGGCCTTGATGCCCGCGAGCCGCCGAAACGCCAACTTTGAGGCCAATGCGGCCTATTTGGCGCCAAATCCTGGCAATTACTGCAATTCTACGCCACCTGGCCTCGGGGCCCGTCACCGGCCTGACTTTTTTTCACCTAGGAGAAATAAGTTGGGCCAGATCGGTTTCCAATGGTGACGGCTCGCCGGCCAGGCGTGCGGCGATCAGGTCGCCCATCAGCGCCGACCAGGACAGCCCTCGCGAGGCATAGCCGATGGCCAGCCACACGCCCCGAGCATGCGGCAATTCGCCCACCGCCGGCAAGCGTCCCGGCAAGACGGCACGCCAGCCCGCCCAGCCCGGCAGACTGCCTGGAACCAGCGCGTCAAAGTCCGGGAAGTGACCGCTTAGTAGCCCCGCCGCCTTGCCCAGCGTGACGCGCTGCCCATCGGCGCTGATGCGCGCGTCGGTCGCGTCATGCACATACGTGCTGCCGACCACGCAGCCGGCGCCCACATCCGGCAGCAGATACCCTTCCCCGCCCACGATGCAGCGCGGGCCGCCCGACAACGCCGCAGGCGGCACCAGCGTCACCTCGCCTGCCAGCGCGTGCATTTGCGCCACCCGCGGCAACGGTTCCAGCAGGCCGCTGTCAGCCAGCACGCCGCGCGCGCCCGCCGCATTGGCCAGGATGACCGTCTGGGCTTGCGCCAGCTCGGCCCCCTGTTCGTCCAGCACACGCCAGCCCTGTGCGGCAGGCTCCACGCGCGCCGCCTTGCCCGGCAACAACGTCACGCCGGCCGTTGCCAACAAGGCATCGATCAGGCGATTGGGCTGCACCAGCATGCCCTGGGCAAAGAACACACCGCCACGCGCCAGCGGCAAACCGGCCAGGGCGCTGGCCTCGTCACGATCCACCTGACGTACCCAATCGCGCGGAAACGCCAGGGTTTCCAGGGTGCCGGCCAGCGCGGCCGACTTGCCCGCATCACGTTCCACCTGCACCGTGCCGCATACCCGTGGCGCGGCATCGCCGGCCAAACCTTGCCAACGGGCCAGCGCGCGCTGACTGCCCGCACGTGACAGCCGCGCCCGCGCGTTGTCATCTCGCGCCACCACCGGCGTCAGCGCCGCGGCCAGATGGCCAGCGTGCGCGGGCGCACCCAGCGCGCGCCCGGCGTCCAGCACCGTCACGCGCCAACCGCGCCCCGCCAGCGCTTGCGCAATCCCCGCGCCAGCCAACCCCGCGCCCACCACCACGGCATGGCCGGCTTCCATGCCTGGAGCCGCCGCCGCGCGGCCTTCCGCCCGAATCACACCCACCGTCATTGGCCATTCGCCACCCTGCTCCGATGCCCGTTCGATATCGAAACCCACCGTCTGCAAGCCATCCCGCAACGCGCCCGTGCAAGCCCAAGTCGCCACCGTCGCCCCCGGCGCCGCCAGAGCGGCCAGATCGCGCAACAGCGGTTCGGCCCACATCCGCGGATTGCGCTCGGGCGCGAACCCATCCAGAAAGAATGCGTCGACCCGCGCGTTCAGGCGTGGCGCCAGCACCTGCGCATCCCCGAAACCCAGCGTCAGCGTGACCGCGCCGTTCTCGAATTCCAAACGATGCAGCCCCGGCAACAGCGCCGGCCACTGCGCGGCAAGGCGTTGCGCCAGATCCGCCAAGGGCGCAGGCGCGAAACGCGCCAACAATGCCGACAGATCCGGGTCCGTGAACGGATGGGCTTCCAGCGACACTACATGCAGCGTGGCGGATCGCTGCGGGTCATCGCGCCAGGCCTTCCATAGCGTCAAGAAGTTCCAACCCAGGCCAAACCCCGTTTCGCACACCGTGAATTCGCGCCGGCCGCGCCAACGTTCGGGCAATCCGTTGCCGCGCAGGAATACATGTTCCGCCTGCCCCAGCGCGCCTGACGGCGAGCGATGGACATCGCTGCTCAGGGAGTTGTACAGCTTGCCGTCAGCGTCGAAGTCGACCACTGCGGGCGTCAAGGGAACATAGGGCGCGGACATGGAATCCCGGGAAAACAATCAGGGTTGAGACAAAGACGAATTATCGAGCGTCTGCCGTGCAGGCGTTGGATGGACACCACGCGAAGGCCGTGTTTCAGGCCGCTGCCTCAAATTTGACGCATACATGGGCTTACACTGGATTACATGGATACCTATGATCAGCCCCGTTCGCAGGCCTCGCCCATAGACCTGTGCGCCGCAATCGACGCGGCCGTCACTGCGGCTCATGGCGGCGCAGCCATCCTGCAATCCTACGCGCACCACCGAGCGGATCTCGTGATCGACCGCAAGGCGCGCAACGATCTCGTGTCGCAGGCTGACCGCGAGGCCGAAGCCGTCATTATCCAGGAACTACAGGCCCGCACGCCCGCGTTCGGCATCGTGGCCGAAGAGACCGGCGGCAAGCCCCAGGGCAAGGCCACCTGGTACATCGACCCGCTGGACGGCACCACCAATTTCCTGCACGACATCCCGCACTACGCCGTGTCGATCGCGCTGATCGCTCATGCGGGCACCGCCATTTCGGCCAGCGAGACCATGACGGAAGACACGCCGGTCATCGGCGTGGTGTACGACCCCTGCCGTGAAGAACTGTTCACCGCGGTCTACGGCATCGGCGCGTGGTTGAACGGCCGCCGCATCAAGTGTTCGCGCACGCAGACGATTGAAGACTCCGTGCTGGCAACGGGGTTCCCGTTTCGAGACTTTTCTTTCGCCAGTCAATACATGCCCATGCTGAACGACGCCATCAAGCGCGCGCGCGGCGTGCGCCGCATGGGCGCGGCTGCGCTGGACTTGGCGTGGACGGCTTGCGGCCGCTACGACGGTTATTGGGAAATGGGCCTGGCGCCGTGGGACGTAGCCGCCGGCACGTTGATCCTGCGCGAAGCGGGTGGCGCTTGTTCAGACATGCACAAGCTGGATCCGTGGCCAATTGGCGGGCGCGTCGTAGCGGGCAACCCCGCCATCGAACGCGCCCTGCACGAGATGATCGCGCCCCATCTGGACGCGCCCGGTTGAATCGAGCCTAGGCTGTCGTCGTGCCTGTCGGCACGGCGGCCGGCGCATCAGGCCGCAGCTCGCGGCGCAAGATCTTGCCCACGTTGCTCTTGGGCAATTCATCGCGGAACTCCACGAAGCGCGGACGTTTGTAGCCCGTCAGTTTTTCGCGGCACCAATCCTGCACTTGCGCCTCGGTCAATGATGGATCGCTCTTCACCACGAATACCTTGACGGCTTCGCCCGAGTGTTCGTCCGGCACCCCGATGGCCGCGCACTCCAGCACGCCCGGCAGTTCCGCCACCACCGCCTCGACCTCGTTCGGATAGACCTTGAATCCCGACACCGCGATCATGTCCTTCTTGCGGTCCACGATGCGCGTATAGCCCTGTTCATCCATGATGCCAATGTCGCCCGTGCGGAAGAATCCGTCGGCCGTCATGGACTGCCGCGTTTCCTCTGGCTTCTGCCAATACCCCAGCATGACCTGCGGCCCGCGGATGCCCACTTCCCCGCGCTCCCCCAACGGCACTTCGTGACCGGCGTCATCAAGAATCGCGACGTCGGTGGACGGCAGCGGCAGGCCGATGGAACCTGAATAGGCCGTGGCATTGGTGGGGTTCGCCGTGGCGACGGGCGACGTCTCCGACAAGCCATAGCCTTCGATCAACGGCCTGCCGGTGATCTTCAGCCAACGTTCGGCCACGGGCTGTTGCACGGCCATGCCGCCGCCCAGCGTCAACCGCAAGGCAGAGAAATCCAGCTTCGCGAAATCCGGATTGTGCGCCAGCGCGTTAAACAGCGTATTGACGCCCGGAAACACATTGATCGGCACCTTGCGCCACGCATTGATCAACGAAGGCTGATCGCGCGGGTTGATGATGAGCACATTGCGCATGCCCGCGTACATGCCATACAAGCCGCACAGCATCATGGCGAACACGTGATACAGCGGCAGCGCGCTGATGATGGTGATCTGGGAGCCCGACAGGTCATGCAGCGCGGGCTGCGCCACGGCTTCCGTCTGCAACACGTTGGCCGTCAAGTTGCCGTGCGACAGCATGGCGCCCTTGGGCACGCCGGTCGTGCCGCCGGTGTATTGCAGCACCGCCACGTCGTCCATGCTCAGCACGGGCGGCGTGAACGGCGCGCGCGCGCCAGCCTCCAACACCTTCGACAGCGGATGCGCGTCATCAATCCGCCACGCCGGCACGATCTTCTTGATATGGCGGGCGGCGAAATTGATGATCGGCGCTTTCAGGCCGCCGAGCAGATCTCCCGGGCCGGTCACGACGATATGCTTGAGTTGCCCGCGATTCTTCACGGCCTGCAAGGTGTGCGCGAAGTTTTCAAGGATCAGAATGACCGACGCGCCGCTGTCCTGCAATTGGCGTTCAAGCTCGTCGGCCATATACAGTGGATTCACATTCACCACGACAAAGCCGGCGCGCAGCGTACCCAGCATGCCCACCAGATACGCCGGCACGTTGGGCATCATCAGCGCCACCCGGGCGCCTTTGGGCAAGCCCAGGCTTTGCAACCATCCCGCGAACGCGCGCGCATGCTGGTCCAGCTGCGCATAGGTAATGTCACTGCCCATGGCCGTGCAGGCGATGCGCGAGGCGTATTGTTTGCAGGCCCGGTCCAGCAAGTCGGCCAGTGAGGAATAACCCTCAGTGGAGATCTCCGCCGGAACCCCCTGCGGGTAATGGGCAAGCCACGGACGCTTCATGGTAGTTGTCTCCATTAAATAGATTTTTGATTGATGATAACCTTGTTGCGTTCCCTTATTCCGCCTGACTTCCCCCATGAAACTGCTCGAACCCATCGTCGCCTGGCATCACGATATCTCCAAGATCCGCCGTGACATTCACGCGCATCCCGAATTGGCCTTCGAGGAATTCCGCACCGCCGACGTCGTGGCGTCCAAGCTCGAAGAGTGGGGCATTGAAATCGACCGCGGCCTGGGCGGCACCGGCGTGGTCGGCATCATCCGCGGCAACCAGCCCGGCGATCGCGCCGTGGGCCTGCGCGCCGACATGGATGCGCTGCCCATGCAAGAGGTCAACACGTTCGCGCACGCCAGCCAGAACGAAGGCAAGATGCACGCCTGCGGCCATGACGGCCACACCGCCATGCTGCTGGCCGCCGCGCAATACCTGTCGCAGCACCGCGATTACGCCGGCACCGTTTATGTGATTTTCCAGCCCGCTGAAGAAGGCGGCGGTGGCGCCAAGCGCATGATCGACGACGGCCTGTTCAAGCGCTTCCCGATGGAAGCCGTATTCGGCATGCACAACTGGCCCGGCATGAAGCCCGGTCAATTCGGCCTGACGCCCGGCCCCATCATGGCGTCCAGCAACGAATTCTCGATCGTCGTCAAAGGCAAGGGCACGCATGCCGGCATGCCTAATCTGGGCATCGATCCGGTCATGGCCGCGGTGCAGTTGGCGCAATCATTGCAGACCATCATCACGCGCAACCGCAATCCGCTGGATGCCGCGGTGCTCAGCATCACGCAGATCCACGCTGGCAGCGCCGACAACGTGGTGCCCAACCACGCCGAACTGCGCGGCACGGTGCGCACCTTCACGCTGGACGTGCTGGACCTGATCGAACGCCGTATGGAAGAGATCACGCGCCACACCTGCGCAGCCATGGATTGCGAAGTGGACTTCACCTTCCAGCGCAACTATCCGCCCACCATCAACCACGCCGAAGAAGCCGCGTTCTGTGCCGACGTGCTGCGCGACATCGTGGGCGACGCCAACGTCAACGATCACGTGCAACCCACCATGGGCGCGGAAGACTTCGCGTTCATGCTGCAAGAACTGCCCGGCTGCTACGTCTGGATCGGCAATGGCACGGGCGACCACCGCGACAGCGGCCATGGCCTGGGCCCGTGCATGCTGCACAACGGCAGCTATGACTTCAATGACGAACTGCTGCCGCTGGGCGGCACGTACTGGGTCCAACTGGCACTGAAGCGTCTGGCCAAAGCCTGACGCTTAACCGCCGTCCGCCGCCCCGACCGCCAGGCACATAGCCAGGAAGCGGCCGGTGGCGCGGGCAGCGGCATCCGCATGCGGCACCAGGATGCTCAGGGTGCGCGTCAGCGGTTTGGGCAACAAGCGCAAGGCCGCCAACGCCCCGTCCTCATGCCGCATCGACATGACGGACACAAACCCCACCCCCAAGCCGGCGCGCACGGCCTGCTTCACGCCTTCGACGCCCGCCAGCTCCAGCCCCACCGACGGCGCCAGCCCTGCATCCGCGAACGCGCGCTCCACCAGCCGGCGCACGCCCGATCCGGGTTCACGCATGACCAGCGCGGACGCGGCCAGATCACGCAAGGTCACCGCCCCTTTGCCCGCCAGCGCATGATCCGCGCGCACGATCGCCACCACTTCGTCCTGCCGCCAGGCATGCACTGCGGTGTCGGCCGGCAACCCGGCGGGCACGTCGCCTTCGATGAAAGCCAGGTCCAGCGCAGGCAACCGTTCAACGATTTCCCGCGTATTGCCGTCCGACAGGTGCAGGCTGACCGCCGGAAAGGCATGGCGAAAATCCGCCACCAGACGCGGCAATAGATAGCTGGCGGGCGTGGTGCTGGCCCCCAGGCGCAACGCGCCGGTCTCCAGCCCTCGCCAGGATTCGCGCACGGCCTGCGCCTGGCGGTAGACCTGGCGCAACTGCCGCGCTTGTTCGGCCAAGCGATCGCCGGCGTCGGTCAATGCGATGCCATGGCCGCTGCGGCGGTACAGCGGTTCGCCGAACCATTCCTGCAACATGCGCAGCTGGCCGGAGACGGCAGGCTGGGACAGATGCAGCAGTTGCGCGGCGCGGCTGATGTTGCCGGTATCGGCAACGCAGGCAAAGGTCAGCAACTGGTCCGGGGTCATGGCAGCCTAATTATCAGAATTTCTGATATTACATATCGAAAATAAAGATTTTTCAAATAGTATGCCGACGCCTAATATTTCGTGAAGTTATTTAGATATGCCCAAAGGGCCAGTCATGAGCACTTCTTCCAGCACCACCGCCCCCCTCCCCGCCTCTGCCGTGCAGGCATCGGCCCCGTCAGCCGCCGCGCCATCAGCCACCGCCACGCCCTGGCGTGACAAGCTCAACGGGGTGCTGTTCGTCGGCCTGATGGCGGCCGCCGTGATGCAGCTGGCCGACCTGCCCTACATTCGCCAACTGGGCTTTTCGCCGCTGGTGGTGGGTATTGTCTGTGGGATGCTTTACGGCAACTTCCTGCGCGGCACGATGCCGGCCGATTGGGGGGTGGGCGTGAATTTCACCGCGCGTCGGCTGCTTCGCATCGCCGTCGCCTTCTACGGCCTGAACATCAGCATCCAGCAAATCGCGGCAGTGGGCCTGCCCGGGCTGGCCGTGTCGGTCGCAGTGGTGCTCGGCACCTTGGTGATCGGCACCGTGGTCGGGCAACGCATGCTGGGCCTGGACCGCGACACGGCCATGCTGACCGCCGCGGGCAGCGCGATCTGCGGCGCGGCCGCCGTGCTGGCGTTCGAGCCCACCTTGCGCGCCGCTCCGCACAAGAGCGCCGTCGCCGTCGCCACCGTGGTGCTGTTCGGCACCCTGTCCATGTTCCTGTACCCCATCCTCTACCACGCGGGCTGGCTCAATTTCGATACCCAGGCGCTTGGCATCTATATTGGCGGCACCATCCATGAAGTGGCACAGGTCGTCGGCGCCGCCAGCAATATCGACCCCGCCACCACCGAAGTCGCCACCATCGTCAAGATGACCCGCGTCGCCCTGCTGGTGCCTGTCCTGCTGGTCCTGGGCATGTACCTGCGCAGCGCCGCCAGCCAGGCCGGCGGCCAGGCCAAGGGCGCCAAGCTTCCGATCCCCTGGTTCGCGGTCGGCTTCCTGGTGCTGGCCATCATCAATTCTTTGAATATCATCCCCGCCGATGCCATTGCGGCCATCCGCCGCCTGGACGTCTTCGCCTTGACCATGGCCATGACGGCGCTGGGCATCGAAACCCGCTTCGCCCAGATCAAGAAAGCCGGCCCCCGCGTGATGGCCCTGGGCCTGATCCTGTACGCCTGGCTGTTGGTTGGCGGCTACGGTATCGTGAAGTTGGCGACCTGATCTTCCGGCCGCCGCGCCAAAGCACCGCGGCGGCCTCTTCCACGCACGCCGAGGTCACGTTTTTCCTGCATAATCGGCTGGTTCCCTTGCATTGGAGTCGGCCGCATGACCTCCAGCACCAAAACCCCGTTTACGACTTTGCCCGCCCATCGCGACGCGGTATTGCGCGTCATGCCGATGCCGGCGGATGCGAATATCCACGGGGATGTTTTTGGCGGCTGGATCATGGCCCAGGTGGATATCGCCGGATCGATTCCCGCTGCGCGACGCGCCGCCGGCCGGGTCGCCACCGTCGCGGTCAACGCCTTCCAGTTCAAAGAGCCCGTGTTCGTGGGCGACCTGCTCAGCTTCTACGCATCCATCTCCAAGACCGGCACCACGTCAATCACGGTGTCGGTCGAGGTCTATGCCGAGCGCCAGCGCCTGGACGCCGAAGTCGTCAAGGTCACCGAGGCCACGCTGACCTACGTCGCCACCGATGAAGCGCGGCGCAGCCGCCCCCTCCCCACTCTTTGAGCCGTAACGCATGACGCAGTCCGCCGCCGCGCAGAAACCGCCCGCGACGCCCCGCCGCCTCGACCCGGAAGACGCCCAGACCGCCTTGGCCGAAGTCCAGGAACGCCTGCGCCGCCAGCAATTGGTTGCCGACCTGGTGCATCGCCAGGAAGAAGGCGACGCCAAGGCCACGCTGGTCGAAGACCTGGTGCACCGCCAGCACGAAGCTGAACTCAAGACCTTGCTGGACGGCCTGCATCCGGCCGACATCGCCTTCATCCTGGAGTCGCTGCCCAAGGACGAACGCCAGGCCATCTGGAAACTGGTCAGCCCCGAGCACGACGCGGACGTGCTGCTGGAAGTGGAAGACTGGGTGCGGGAATCGCTGATCGAAGCGATGGACCGCCAGGACCTGGTCGCCGCCACCGGCAACATGGACGCCGACGAGCTGGCCGACCTGGCGCCCGACCTGCCACCCGACGTGGTGGCCGAAGTGCAAAAGGGCCTGACCGAAGAAGAACGCGCGCAACTGCTGGAGGCCATGGGCTATCCGGAAGACAGCGTGGGCGCCATCATGGACTTCGAGATGGTCCGCGTGCGCGAAGACGTCACGCTGGAAGTGGTGCTGCGCTATCTGCGCCGCCTGCACGAACTGCCTGACCACACTGACCAGATCTTCGTGGTGGACCGCCAGGACAAGCTGCAAGGCATCCTGCCGCTGTCGCGCCTGTTGGTCAGCGAACCCGAGACCGAAGTGCGCGCCGTCATGAATTCGGACTTTCTGGCGCTGAACCCGCTGGACTCCGATGCCGACGCCGCCGGCGCATTTGAACGCTACGATCTGGTGTCCGCCCCCGTCATGGACGACCAGGGCCGCCTGATCGGTCGCGTCACGATCGCCGACGTGGTTGACGTGATGCGCGAAGACTCCCAGGAACAAGCGCTGTCGCGCGCCGGTCTGCAAGAAGAAGACATCTTCGCGCCGGTCAGCACCGCCCTGCGCAACCGTGCCCCCTGGCTGCTGCTCAACCTCTGTACCGCCGCCACCGCTTCTTTCGTGGCATCCCAGTTTGAAGGCACGGTCAGCCAGATCGTGATTCTGGCTTTCCTGATGTCGATCGTCGCCGGCATTGGCGGCAACTCCGGCAATCAGACCATGACGCTGATCATCCGGGCGCTGGCCATGGGCCGGATCACCGGGCGCAACCTGTGGCAACTGGTCAAGCGTGAGCTGTTCGTGACCTTGCTGGTGGGTTTGTGCGGCAGTCTGGTCGCCGCTCTGTTCGCCTGGGTGATCTCGCATTCGCTCTCGATCGCGCTGGTCATGATGGCGGCGATGATCTGCAATATGCTGGTTGGCGCGTCGGTCGGCGTGCTGGTGCCGATGGTGCGTGCCCGCTTCGGCAAGGACCCCGCGATGGGTTCTTCCGTGCTGCTGACATTCGCCACCGACTCGCTGGGATTCTTCATCTTCCTGGGCCTGGCAACGTTCTTCCTGCTGTAGCCTGCCTGCAACAGACACTTTTTTTCTTATTTTCCCACCCGCCTGTCTCACGGGGCAGACAAGGGAAAACGGCGTTTCATGACAGCGAAGTGACAGGGAAAATACCCATGACTCCATGTAAAGTCATGGAATTGTCATCTTTCCCCCTTAGTTCCTGCAATGATCGCCAGACTTCGGGCAGCGCTCTTATTCCTGCTGCTCTCGACTTTCGCCGCCACCGCCCAAGCCTGTGAAGATTTGCCCTCCTGGGCACAATCGGCCTGCAACCGCCTGGACCAGATCTGGACCGAAGGCGGCAATGACCTCTACGTTTCCGGCTACGCCTGGCACAACCGTGCCGCGTACAGCAGCGAGAAAATCAACAGCTTCAACGAACTCGCCTGGGGTGGCGGCTATGGCCGCAGCATCTACGACGAAGACGGCGACTGGCAGGGCCTGTATGGCATGGCCTTCCTGGACTCGCACAGCAAGGTCCAACCCATCGCGGGTTATGGCTTTCTGAAAATCGGGCAGGTCAGCGAGAACTTCCGGTTGGGCGCGGGTTACACCGTCTTCCTCACGGCACGTCACGACATCATGAGCTACGTGCCGTTCCCCGGCATCCTGCCGCTGGTGGGCGCGGGCTACAAGGACGCCATGCTGTACGCGACCTATATCCCCGGAAAATCAGGTACGGGCAACGTGCTGTTCGTTTTCGGCCGCTGGCACTTCTAGGCGCAAGCGCCGGGCCCTAAAAGGCCTGGCCCAACTTGCGAACCAGATCGCCCAGACGCCAGTCGTCTATTCCGTGCGCACGCAACGCGCGCTCGGTTTCCACCACATAGTCCAGGCACGGCCCGGAGTGCCCCACGGCATTGCGCACGGATGCCAACAGGCGGTCGTCACTGATGTCGGCCGCATATTCCTGGCATGCGCGGTTCAAGAGGAACACCAGCCCCTGCACCGGCGAGGCCTCGGTATGGCAGGTGAGCCAACGGGGGGTATAGGCGCCGGTGACCATTTCGCGGCGCCACAGCGCCTGGAACACCGTCGGCACGTCGCAGGCTGCGATCTGAAACGCGACGCCGCGGCAACATCCACCCCGATTCAACCCGAACACCAGACCGGGATTGTCGGGCGACCCGCGATGGTCATGTGACCACAGGCACAAAGACCGGTGATAGCCGCGCACGGTCGCCAGACGGCGCTCGCGCCAGGCGAAGCCGGGATGCCAGATCAGGGAGCCGTAGGCGAACACCCATAAATCGTCGACGCCGTTCCATCCGGCCAGTAGGTCGTCCACCGACAGCATTTGCCGCATTTTTGCCAAACCGGCACAGCCGGCGGGTACTGCCAACGACATAGCGTCCTCTGATATCCCAATTCATTCCATGCAAGGAATGAGGGATATCCTACGCCGACCATCGCGCAAAAGAATTGCGAGATAAGGCCCTTGCAACACGCCGAAAGAAATTTGCATCCGCCGCAAGCCATGCATGCGGAAAAAATTTGCGCGCCGGCCGCTATACCGCGTCCAGCGGCAATTCCGTGGTGCTTTTGATGACTTCCATCGAGAAGCTTGCGCTGACGTCCAGCAGGTCAACCGCGGCAATCAGCCGGCGGTAAAAGCGGTCATAGGCCGCCATGTCCTCGACCACCACTTTCAACAGGTAGTCGATGTCACCCGCCATGCGGTGGAACTCCACCACGTTGGGCAACGCCATGACGGCGTTGATCAAGCTCTGCGTCCATTTCTCGTTGTGCTGGCTGGTCTTGATCGACACGAAGACGGTCAGGTTCAACCCCAATGCGCGGGGGTCCAGCAGGATGGCATTGCGCGCGATGACGCCGTCATCCTTCAGTTTCTGGATGCGGCGCCAACATGGCGTCACGGACAGGTTTACCTGTTCAGCAATTTCAGCGACCGAACAGGTGGCGTCTTTTTGCAGCAGCCCCAATATCTTGATGTCTGTCTGGTCCATGGGTTTCCTCGACGCGATGGGTGCCAATCTTGCCTGTTACTCCAACCGGCGTCCAGCCAGGGGCTGCCCGCACCGAGTCCCCGCCTAATACGTGCCCGGGTAGCCGCCGCCATCGATCAGGATGCTCTGCGCGGTCATGTAGCCGGCATGCGCGGAACAGAGATAGGCACACAACGCACCCAATTCTTCGGGTTGCCCGTAGCGCCCCGCCGGATTCGCCCGGCCGCGCTCGTCCCAGAGTTGATCGAACGTCTTTCCGCCCGACTGCTCCAGCATGCCCTGGATATGTCTGACCTGCGCATCCGTGGCGAAAGCGCCCGGCAGCAGGTTGTTGATGGTGACGTTGTGCCGCACCGTCTGACGCGCCAAACCGCCCACAAAACCGATCAACCCCGACCGCGCGCCATTGGACAAGCCCAGTTCGGCATGCGGCGCCTTCACGCTGCGCGAGACGATATTCACGATGCGGCCGAAGCGGCGCTCGATCATGCCGTCAACCACGCGCCGGATCATGTCGATCGGCCCCAGCATCATCGCGTCCAGCGACGCGATCCAGTCCTCGCGCGTCCAGTCCCGGAAGTCGCCGGGCAAGGGGCCGTCGGCGTTGTTGATGAGGATGTCGGGATGCGGGCAAGCCGCGATCGCCGCGTCCCGGCCTTGCACCTGGGTCAGATCGGCCGACACCCAGCCCACGCCGATGCCGGTTTCGTGGGAGATCTCGGCCGCGGCCTGCTCCAGCGTTTGCGGATTCCGGGCCGCGATCGTCACGGCCACCCCTTCGCGCGCCAATTGCAGTGCACACGCCCGACCCATGCCGCGGCTGCCGCCAAAGACCAATGCCGTTTTGCCGCTGATCCCCAGATCCATGCCTGATTCTCCCGTTGCATGTTGCACCGCCCACTACGGGCCCCGACAGGCCCGATACGCCAAAGCAGGTCAGTATAGGAGCGCCCGTCAGCCCGGGAATGGAATTTTTTTCTAATCTACCGCCCCAAGCCCGCGAATTTGGCAAAGGCATTCCAGTGCAAATCCCTAACATGGATGCATGTCTTACCCTTGAGGCCTCACCCATGTCTTCCGTCCAACTTGCTTTTGCCGACATGCGCGCATTGTGCGAATCGGTGCAGGTCGCCCAGATGAATGCGGCGCGCGGCCTCCTGCGCGATCTGGCATCCAGCGTCGCCAACGCCGGCGACATGCTCCAGGGCCTGCCCGATGAATTGCGCGCCGGCCGCGCCGACACCTATACCCGCCACATCGCCTACGCCGATCCACATGGCGCCTTCACGGTGGCCTACCTGATCTGGCGTCCCGGCCAATTCAGCCCTGTCCACGGCCACAAGACCTGGTGCACCTATCAAGTGTTGCAGGGCGAACTGACCGAAACGCACTATCGCTGGGCCCCGGAATCCTCGGCTGCCATCGCGTCCGGCGAGGTGATTCGCCGCCCCGGTGAAATCGTCACCGCGACGCAGGGCCTGCGCCAAATTCACCGGCTGGGCAACGCAGGGACGGAAGTCGCCGTGTCGCTGCACATCTACGGCGTGGACCAGGCGGACTTGTGCACGGGCGTCAATCACTTGATCGCCAACGTGGTGTCTCACTAGACATCAACGGAGCAAATGAAAAATGGGGCCCGCCGGGCCCCATTTTCTTTCCTGAACCAGCAAGCCGGGCTTAACCCATCCACTGGCTGACCGGCGCCGCCGCATCCTGCAAGGGCTGCGCCACCACGTCGATCAGCGCCGGGCCGTCATGCTCCATGGCGGCCTTGATGGCCGCATCCAGCTTGGACGGATCTTCCACGCGCCAGGCCTTCACGCCATAGGCTTCCGCGATGCGGGCATGGTCGGTGCGGTTGAAGTCCACGCTGTAATAGCGCTCGTCGTAGCCCGCCTTCTGGCTGGCCTTGATCCAACCATAGACCGAATTGGAAAACACGATCATCAACAGCGGCGCCTTGTGGCGCACGATGGTTTCCAGTTCACCCACCGTGAAGCCAAAGCTGCCGTCGCCCATCACCGACACGCACTTGGATTGCGGCCGACCGACCCACGCACCCAGCGCGGCCGACATCGAAAAGCCCAGTGCGCCGTGTGCGCGGTTGGTGATGAAATGCCGGCCAGGGCGCGACACATCGTAATAGGCCGAAAAGTACGGGCAAGGCGTGCCGGGATCGGCGCACACGATCGCGTCATCGGGCAGCAAGCGGTTCAACGACTGCACCACGCGCTCGGGGCGAATCGGTGCGTCCAGGCTGTTGGCCAGGGGTTCCAGTTGCGCCAGACGCGCGGCCTTGGCGCGGCCAGCCAGCACCGCGCCATCGACCGCCTCCGAATTCCGATGCGCCAGGCGAGCCTGCACCTCGGCACCCAAGGCCTCCAGCGCCAGCTTGGCGTCGCCCACCATGCCGACTTCGGTCAGATAGTTGGCGCCGATCACCATCGGATCGATATCAATGTGCAGAATGGGCACATCACGGTTCGGGAAGCGCCAGTGCTCGGTCGACGTCGACCCGGCGCGGCAGCCCACGAACAGCACCACGTCGGCCGCGGCCACCACATCTCGCGTCGCCATCACGCCGCCATTGGACCCGACCACGCCGGCATTCAGCGGATGCGTGTCCGCCAAGCTGCCCTGCCCGCTGACCGTCACGCATACCGCCGACTTCAGCGTTTCCGCCAGTGCTTGCAAGGCGCCGCTAGCCCCTGCGATGACCACGCCGCCGCCGCAGATGATGACCGGGGCGCGAGCGCCGATCAAGCGCTGCGCGGCACGCGCCACATCGGCCGGATCCGGCGCAAAACGCATGGACGGGAATTGACCGTGCTCGGGTTGCGCCCAGATATCGGTCGCGTCCACTTGCTGCTTCATCACGTCATAGGGAAAGCACAGGTGCGCCGAGCCGGGCTTGCCCGTGGTCATGGCGCGGAACGCCGCGCGCACCATGCCGGGGATCTGGTCCGCGCGGTCGATCGTGCGATTCCACTTGGTCAGCGGGCGGTACAGCGCTTCCTGATCCAGTTCGGTCAACGGGTACTTGCCGCGCGAACCCACCGCCACATCGGAGGTGATGCCCAACACGGGAATGGACGACTCATTGGCCTCGACCAGACCGGGCAGCAGATACGTCGCGCCGCCACCGCTGGGGCCCTCGCACACGCCCACCTTGCCGGTCACGCGGGCATAGGCATCCGCCATGTAGCCCGCGCTGCGTTCGTCGCGCGTCAGGATGTGTTGCATGCCGTGATCCAGGCGATACAGCGCATCGTAGAACGGCAAGCTGGTGTCGCCGCACAGGCCAAAAATATGTTTGACGCCGTTGTGTTGCAGCATCCGCACCATGGCTTCGGCGCCGGTCAGGTTTTCCATATCATCTCCACGTATATCGTGGACGGGACCGGGCGGCACGCCACCCGGCCGTCCGCCACACTTAGTTGTCCAGATTGATGTTGCTGCTCTTGATGAAAGCGCTCCAGCGGTCGTATTCCGACTTCACGTATGCATCCAGCGCAGGGCCGTCGGACGCCACGATCTCGAAGCCCGCCTCGGTGACTTTCTTCTTGATTTCAGGATCGGCCAGTACGGCCTTGAAGTCCGCGGTCAGCTTCTTCACCGTCGCTTCGGGCGTCCCCTTCGGCGCGAACATGCCGCTCCACGAATAGGCAACGAAGCCCGGAAAGCCCGACTCGGCCACCGTTGGCACATTCGGCAATTCCGGCAGGCGCTTTTCGCCGGCCACGGCCAAGGGCTTGATCTTGCCGGCCTGGATCTGTCCGCGCAGCGCCGCAAAACTCAGCCACGTCATGTTGGCCTGCCCGCCCACCACCGCCTGAATGGCAGGCCCGCCGCCGCCATACGGCACATGCAGCAAGTCCACCTTCGACAGGCGCTTGAGCTCTTCGGGCGCCAGATGATTCAGCGACCCAACGCCCGTGGACGCATAGTTGAATTTGTTCGGCGCTTCCTTGGCGGCGGCCGCCAAAAACGCCTTCAAGTTATCCCCAGGCACGTTGGGATTTGCGCCGATCACCAGCGGAAACCGCACGGTCTGGGAAATCGCCACGAAGTCCTTGAAGGTGTCATAAGGCAGCTTGGGCTTCACGGCGGGATTGATGCCATGGTTGTCAAAGCTGACCAACAACGTGTTGCCATCAGGCTCGGCACGAGCCACAAAGGCCGTCGCAATCTGGCTGGCCGCTCCCGGACGGTTTTCCACCACAACGGCCCGGCCGCCCAATTGCTGCGACAGGCGTGGTTGCAGGATGCGAGCCAGGATGTCGGTGCTGCCACCCGGCGGATAGGGCACCACCAGGATCAGTGGCCGTTCCTCGGCAACGGCGGGCGCGGCGATCATGGCGCCCCCCGCCGCGGCCGTCGCGCATAGCGCCGCGAATACCCGCTTCATCGTGTGAGTCATTGTTTTTCCCCTGCTGTCGTAGTGTTGGCCGGCGCTGCCAAGACGGGTTCGGCCTGGTCCCGCATGTAAATCGTTGAAAAGCCTGTCCGTATCACGTCGGTGATCTGATCCAGTCGGCGACCGATGTGCGCGGTCATCAATCCGGGCAAGGCGTCGACATCGCGCTGTTCCAGCGCCTGCACAATGCGCAAATGCTCGCCCTGGGTATGGCTGCGTCGGCCCTGCTGCATGTCGATCCAGCGGACGAAATGGATACGTGCATTGACGCTCTCAAGTGCGCGCACGAACTCCTCATTGCGCGACAAGCGGGCCAGGCGCACATGGAACGCTTCATCCAGATCCAGCAGGCGCGTCGCATCGGCGTCTTCGGGCACGTCGCGGGAATGCTCGACGAATTGGCGCAACCCGGCCAGCTCTTCGTCGCTTGCACGCTCGCAGGCGGCGCGCACGATCCCGGCCTCCAACACCGCGCGATACTCATACAAGCTGTGGATTTGCTTGGCGTCCAGTAATCGGGCTATGAAGCCCCGGTTGACCGAGCGAGTCAGAAAGCCTTCCACCATCAGTTGGTTGAGCACTTCGCGCAACGGGGTGCGGCTGACATTCAGGCGCCGCGCCAGTTCGACTTCGTTGATGCGTTCGCCCGGTTTGAAATCAAAGCGCACCGCCATCGCCTTGACTGCCCCATACAGCTCGGCCTGCCCGGCGGACGTACGGGAGGCAGGTCGGATGGCTGAAGAAGTTTGCGTCATGCCGGGTCTGAAACGGAGGAGTTTTCCTACGGGATGAAGTGCATACTAAAGTGCATACACTTTGATCGGCAACTCGGGTTTGCCCGGACGCACGAAGGCGAATGCGCACGCAGCGGCGCGCGCAAACTCGGAAAAAGGGGGGCCAGAAGACTCAAGCGAGCCGGCGTTGATGCCGGGTCAGGCCCATGGCCTGGAATTACAGGCCGGTATCCAGCGTGTAATGTGCGCCGTCGCGGTTTTCCAGCGTCAGCGTGGTCAGCACGGGCGTCGTGGCGGCAGGATCTTGCTGCACGTGGATGCGCAAATTGGCCAGCGGCACATCAAAGCCGCCGCTTGCGGCTTCAACGCCAACGTCTGCCACCTGCGCCAGACGCTCGGCCACCGCGCGGGCATCGGCTGCGCGAGCGTCGATGCGCAACAAGCTGCGGGCGCCGTTGGGGTGCGCCATCAAGTCGGGCGACCAGACACACTCGGGCGTCAGATGGCGGCAGAAATACATGCGGATGCCGGGCAAGGGCTGCTCGGCAAAACGCACGGTGTGGAAACGGGCCTGGACTTCCTGGCCGTCCAGCATGGCGGGACGGGTCAGCTCTTGCACGGGATTCACGGCGAACCCCGCTGCCTTCAACCGTTCATAGGTCGCGTCGGCGTCATAGGTGCGAAACACCAGCGCTTCCAGCCCGAACGGGGAATCGGCAATTTCCTTACGGGCGGGCGGCGCACCCGGCGGCCAGCCCAGCAATTCGACATAGGTGCCTTCCAGCACGATCAGCCGATTGCACGACCCCAAGTTATGCACCGCTTTGTCGCTCAGGTGAAAACCCTGGCGTTCAAAATGCGGCGCCAGCGCATCCAGCCGGTCGCGCACCATGACGACGGCATGGTCGAATTCGGTGCGGCCGACGGAATGCAGCATGGCGTTAGTCCCTGGTCAGACGAGCTTGCCGTGGCACTGCTTGTACTTCTTGCCACTGCCGCACGGGCACGGGTCGTTGCGGCCAACCTTCGGCAACGCATTACGCACCGGCTGCGCGCCCTCTTCCGATTCCGACTGGGCAAGCGCTTCGTCGTAGTCGGAGTGGTGATACTGCACGTTCTGCACATGCGGCTGGGCGGCTTCGGCTTCGGCCTGTTCGACCTGCTCGGACGACTGCACGCGCACCGTCATCAACACGCGAACAACGTCGTCGCGAATGCGGTCCAACATGCCCGAGAACAGCTCAAAGGCTTCGCGCTTGTATTCCTGCTTCGGGTTCTTCTGCGCATAGCCGCGCAAATGAATGCCCTGACGCAGGTAATCCAGCGACGACAAGTGCTCACGCCAGTGCGTATCGATCGCCTGCAACATGATCGAACGCTCGAACTGCGCCCACGATTCCGTACCCACTTGGTCGACCTTGGCCTGGTAGGCATCACGGGCGGCAGTCACCACACGTTCGCGCAGGTCTTCGTCGGTCAGGTTGGGTTCTTTTTCCAGCATCTCGGTCAACGGAAGATGCAGGTGCCAGTCGGCTTCCAGCGCCTTCTGCAACGCCGGCACGTCCCATTGCTCTTCCACCGACTCGGGCGGGATGTAGGTATTGAACAGCTCGACCACGGCAGCGTCACGCAGGTTATGCACCGTAGCGCCCACGCTGGCAGCTTCCAGCACGTCATTGCGCTGCGAATACAGCACCTTGCGCTGGTCGTTGGCCACGTCATCGTATTCCAGCAATTGCTTGCGAATATCGAAGTTGCGTCCTTCCACCTTGCGCTGCGCGGTTTCGATCGAACGGGTCACCATGCCCGCCTCGATGGGCTCGCCCTCGGGCAGCTTCAGGCGTTCCATGATGGCGCGCACGCGGTCGCCCGCGAAGATGCGCATCAGCGAGTCTTCCAGCGACAGGTAGAAACGGGAGGAACCCGGGTCACCCTGGCGGCCGGCGCGGCCACGCAGCTGGTTATCGATACGGCGGGATTCGTGGCGCTCGGTGCCGATGATGCGCAGGCCGCCAGCGGCCTTGACCTGCTCGTTCAGCGGCTTCCAATCAGCGCGCACTTTGTCGATGCGCGCCGTCTTTTCGGCTTCCGACAGCGACTCGTCGGCACGGATCAGATCCACCTGCTTGTCGACGCTACCGCCCAGCACGATGTCGGTACCGCGGCCCGCCATGTTGGTGGCAATGGTGATGTGGCCCGGCTTGCCGGCTTCGGCAACGATCTCGGCTTCGCGAGCATGCTGCTTGGCGTTCAGCACTTCGTGCGGCAGCTTGGCCTTCTTCAAAAGACCCGACAGCAGCTCGGAATTCTCGATGCTGGTGGTGCCCACCAGCACAGGCTGGCCACGTTCGTGGCAATCACGGATGTCTTCCAGGATCGCGTTGTACTTTTCCGGATCGGTCTTGAAGACCTGATCGTTCTGGTCCTTGCGGATCATGGGCTTGTTGGTCGGGATGATGACCGTTTCAAGCCCGTAGATTTCCTGGAATTCGTAGGCTTCCGTATCGGCCGTGCCGGTCATGCCGGACAGCTTTTCGTACATGCGGAAGTAATTCTGGAACGTGATGGAAGCCAGCGTCTGGTTTTCGTGCTGAATCTTCACGCCTTCCTTGGCTTCGACGGCCTGGTGCAGGCCATCGGACCAACGACGGCCGACCATCAGGCGACCCGTGAATTCATCAACGATCACCACCTCGCCGTCTTGCACGACGTATTGCTGGTCGCGGAAGAACAGGTTGTTGGCGCGCAGAGCCACCATCAGGTGATGCATCAGCGCGATATGGCGGGGGTCATACAGCGATTCGCCTTCCGGCAGGATGCCCAGGCGGGCCAGGATCGCCTCGGCATTTTCATGCCCGGCTTCCGACAGGTAGACCTGCTGGCTCTTTTCGTCGACCCAGTAGTCGCCTTCGGGTTCCGGTTCCTGCGGCTTCGGCTCGCTGGCCATGCGCTTGAGCAGCGGCGGCACCGCGTTCATGCGGATGTAGAGCTCGGTGTGGTCTTCGGCCTGGCCGGAGATGATCAGCGGCGTGCGGGCCTCGTCGATCAGGATCGAGTCCACTTCGTCGACGATCGCGTAGAACAGCACGCGCTGGCGGCGGTCCTCAACACGGAATTCCATGTTGTCGCGCAGATAGTCGAAGCCGAATTCGTTGTTGGTGCCGTACGTGATGTCGGCGGCGTAAGCGGCCTTCTTCTCGTCGTTGGGCTGCTGCGGCACCACCACGCCCGTGGTCATGCCCAGGAAGTGGTACAGGCGCCCCATCCATTCCGCGTCGCGGCGGGCCAAATAGTCGTTCACCGTCACGACGTGCACGCCCTTGCCGGCGACCGCGTTCAGGTAGACGGGCAAGGTGGCCATCAGCGTCTTGCCTTCCCCCGTGCGCATTTCGGCGATCTTGCCGCTATGCAGCGCAATGCCGCCCAGCAACTGAGAGTCGAAGTGGCGCATGCCGAACACCCGCTTGCCCGCTTCGCGCACCACGGCAAAGGCCTCGGGCAGCAGATCGTCCAGCGTCGTGCCCTGGGCGTATCGGGATCGGAATTCGTCGGTCTTGGCCGCCAGCTCCGCATCGGAAAGCGCGGAAATCTTGGGCTCCTGCCCATTGATCTGGGTTACCAGCTTGCGATACTGCTTAAGCAGCCGGTCATTGCGGCTACCTATGAGTTTTTTGAGCAGAGAAACCATGCGTATGTCGGCCGCACGTGCCACGCCGCGCCTGCAAAGGGCCAGGGCAGCGTCACCCGTGACTTTGATGTTATTGGTTGAGCGGGGGTCCGCTGGGAAACGAACCAGTTTAACGCACCTGGAGCGTAATAGCCTGGATCTATGGCCAGGGTGCTGATGTTGTCCTGTTGGACCGGTCAGCGCGCCGCAGGTTCAGTGGCCGCGGCCTGAGCCACGGCAGGCGGCGCATGTTGCTGCGAACCCAGGAACAATCTGGGGTCCAGCGGCTGTCCGGCAAGGCGGACTTCAAAGTGCAGATGCGGGCCGGTGGAGCGGCCCGAACTGCCCACGCGGGCCACTTGCTGGCCGCGGTCAACCAGTTGCCCCTGCTTGACCATCAAGGACGAAGCGTGGGCGTAACGGGTGATGAGGCCATCGCCATGATCGATTTCGACCATGTTGCCGTAGCCCGGTTGGAACTTGGCTTCCAGCACCACTCCGCCCGAGGCCGCCAGAATCGGCGTGCCCGGCGGCGCGGCAAAGTCCAGCCCTTCGTGCATCGCCGTGCGCCCCGTCACGGGGTTGCGGCGCCAGCCGTAGGACGAACTCAGATAGGGATAATCAGTGATCGGCATGGCGGTCGGCATGCGCGCCTGGTCTGCCGAACGCTTGGTCAGCGCGGCATCCAGCAATTTCAGATTGTCCGATTGCTGCGCCAAGCGCGCCTGGATTTCATCCAGTTGACGGCCCAACGCCTCGGCCGAAGCCGCGCTGGGCGGCGGATGGTCGGTGAACAAGTCATCCATGACCTGGGTGGCTTCGGGCTGGATCAATGCCTCAGGCTGCGCCACCGCCAACTGCTTGGCCAGCTCGGGGTCGGTGTAAGCCACGCCGGCCACTTTGGCCACGCGCTGCCCCAAACCGTCGATACTGACCAGCTTGGCTTGCAGGGCGCCCACCTTGGCGGCCAGCAAATTCATGTTCCCGCGCAGGAAGTCGGTATCGCGACCCGGTTGTCCCGCCAGCGGCCAGCCCACGGTTTGCACGGTGGGCAGTATGGGAGTGAGGTATCGTTGTAGTGCGGCGCCAAAGATGGCTGCCGTCACGAGCGCGCCCCCAAGAAACAACGCGAGTCGCGCGCCTCCCAGGGTGAAATGCCCGTCCCGCCCGTCGCGGGCGTGCATAATCACGATTTTCAAGGTTGCTTCCTAATTCTTTAGAGCCGGGATGAATAGACCCACTTCATACCGTCAACGTTCCAGTGCCAGCCGGCGGAAGGAAAATACCGCCCTGGGATGGCTGGGTCATGACATGCGGGGCGCCGGGGTACTGGCGACTGCCCGCAAGCACTTGCAAATTCAGTATGCGGTGGCGGCGGTTCTGCCCGCCCCGCTTGGTGCTGTCTGCCAGGTCGGCAAGCTGGAAAACCAGTGCCTGCATCTGGTGGTGCCCAGCGCCGCGCATGCGGCCAAGATGCGTCAATTGGCGCCGCGCATCGCGCGTTCTCTGGCAGACCAAGGCTGGAACCTTAACGAAATTGCCGTCAAGGTACAAGCGGGCTTACCGAAGCCCGGAGCCCGTCAGCCGCTCCCTCCCAAAGAGGCGCAACCCTTGGGAGAAAAGGCCCTGGGAGCATTCGAGACGCTGCATGACAATCTGCGCCCTGGCCCGCTGGCCGACGCCATTGCCAAACTCTTGAGGCATCACAAGAGTAGCTGAAGCCATCCGGCCTTGTCCGGCGCCAGAGGCGCCCGGAAACGAAGCGAAACCAAGTTTTCGGACGGATGGCCCGATGGTTTGCAACCGGATTGCGACTTTTTCGCTAGGGGTTGGCGGCCAGCGCCAACCTTAAGCAGGAATCTGATGTGGATTCGGGGACGAACCCCGATATTCAGATTCCGGCAGCATGGCCTCAGGCCAACTGCCACTCGTGGCGAAACGCCTGCGGCGCCTCTGCCTGCGATTCATAGGTAATCAATTCCCAAGCGTCTTGCTGCGCCAGCAGCGCGCGGGCCAACTGGTTGTTCAAGCCGTGACCCGACTTGCACGCCACGTAGCGCGCCACCAGAGGCTTGCCCAACAGATACAAGTCGCCAATGGCGTCCAGGATCTTGTGCTTCACGAATTCATCGTCATAGCGCAGGCCGTCGCTGTTCAGCACGCGGTACTCGTCCATGACGATGGCGTTGTCCAGGCTGCCGCCGCGGGCCAGACCCATCGAGCGCAAGGCTTCGACTTCATTCACGAAACCGAAGGTGCGCGCACGCGCGATCTCGCGCACATACGAGTGCGTCGCGAAATCGATCTCGGCGAAATTGGCCGTGGAGTCGATGGCGGGGTGACGGAAGTCGATCGAGAACGCCAGCGCGTAGCCCTCGTGGGGTTCCAGGCGGGCCCATTTCTCGTTGCGGCCTTCGCCCTCGCGTACTTCCACCGTCTTTTTGACGCGGATGAACTGCTTGGGCGCGTTCTGCTCGACGATGCCCGCCGAGCGCAACAGATAAACAAACGTTGCCGCACTGCCGTCCATGATGGGGACTTCTTCGGCAGTGAGGTCGATATGCAGGTTGTCGATACCCAGGCCGGCCAATGCCGACATCAGGTGTTCCACCGTGGAAACGCGGACGTTGCCCTGTTGCAGGACGGACGCCATGCGCGTATCGCCCACGCCGGTGGCTTGTGCGGGCAGGTCAACGACCTGCGGCAAATCCACGCGATGGAAAACAATGCCTGTATTGGGTTGCGCCGGACGCAGGGTGAGTTCTACCCGCCGTCCGGAGTGGACGCCGACGCCTGTCGTGCGGACTAGATTCTGAATGCTGCGTTGTCGGAACATGAGACTTGGATATTAGAGCCAGGAAGCCGGCACGAAGAGAACAGATTGCCGGCGTAACTGACGTATTGTAACGCTGTCCGACCCTTGGCGCCATCTGACGCGCGGGATCGACCGATACCTCCGTCCCTTATTGGAGCCGTGCAAGGGAAACACGGGCCGCTCCGCCTCCGGCTTGCCCGCGGGGACAGGCAAGCCGGAGATGAGGGAGTGCGTTTAGAGCCTGTAGTCGGCTCTTTGGTTCAATCCGCCTGCTTGCGCAGGAACGCCGGGATGTCGAAATGATCCATGCCCGAGCTTTCCAGTGCACGCACCTGGGCAGACGCCTGGCTGCGCGGATTGCGCATGACCGACGGCATATCCAGATTGCGGTAATCGCCACCTTGGCCGGCCGGCATCGTGCCCATCGGCATGTTGTCGGTACCGGTGCGGAGCACTTCAGCGGTGTTCTGAACCAGTTGCGGACGCGCTTGCGCACGGCCCAGGCCGGTTGCAACCACGGTCACACGCAGGTTTTCACCCATGGACTCGTCGTAGGCCGTACCGAAGATCACGGTCGCGTCGTCCGAAGCATAGCTGCGGATCGTTTCCATGATTTCGCGCGTTTCGCGCATCTTCAGCGTGCGGCTGGCGGTGATGTTGACCAGAACGCCGCGAGCGCCGTTCAGGTCCACGCCTTCCAGCAGCGGGCAAGCGATGGCGTGTTCGGCGGCCACACGTGCGCGATCCGCGCCCGATGCCGACGCCGTGCCCATCATGGCTTGGCCCTGCTCGCCCATGATCGTCTTGACGTCTTCAAAGTCGACGTTGACGTTACCTTCGACGTTAATGATTTCGGCGATGCCCGCGCAGGCGTTGTGCAGGATATCGTCGGCAGAACGGAAGCAGTCTTCCTGCGTCGCGTCCTCGTCCATCAGTTCATACAGGTTCTCGTTGAGAACCACGATGAGCGAATGCACGTGCTTGGCCAATTCCGAGATACCGTCCTCGGCCATCTTCAGGCGCTTGTTGCCTTCAAAGGTGAAGGGCTTGGTGACCACACCCACGGTCAGAATGCCCAGTTCCTTCGCCACTTCGGCCACGACCGGACCTGCGCCGGTGCCCGTGCCACCGCCCATGCCGGCGGTGATGAAGACCATGTGTGCGCCGTTCAGCGCAGCACGGATCTCCTCGCGCGCGGTTTCAGCCGACGCGCGTCCCTGCTCGGGCTTGGCGCCCGCACCCAGGCCGGTACGGCCCAGACGAATTTGCACCGGGGCATTGGTTGCCGCCAGCGCTTGCGCATCGGTGTTGGCGCAAATGAAATCCACGCCGTGCACGCCGCTGCGAATCATGTGCGCCACGGCATTGCCGCCCGCACCACCCACACCAACGACCTTGATAACGGTCCCTTTGGTGTTGTTCTCAAGCATCTCAAAGTTCATCATGATGACTCCCTCACAAGTCCGATTTTGCAAATCACAAAAATTCCCCAACAACCTATATTTTGTGAATCGCCTCAAAGCCGATGCCGACTACGTAGGTCCGCCGCGGGTTTGAGACGCCTCCCCTTTCTGGCCCGACCCGCCATACCGCCGCGGATCGTGCCAAGGAGCAGGCCCCAACCTGCCCCCCTCTTCAATTCATAAACCATTCCTTCATGCGTGCCAGCAGGCTCTTGAAGTTGCCTGTCTGGGCGGCGACCTTGCGGCCGCGCACACGTTGCATCCGTGCTTCCTGCAACAAGCCCATCACCGTCGAGAAGCGCGGATTGCGCATCACGTCGGCCAGGCTGCCTTCGTATTCAGGCACCGCCACGCGCACCGGCTTCAGGAACACGTCCTCGGCCAGTTCGATCATGCCGGGCAGTTGCGCCGACCCGCCGGTCAGGACCACGCCCGACGCCAGCAGATCCTCGTAGCCGGAGTCGCGCACGACCTGCTGCACCAGCGTGAACAGTTCTTCCACGCGCGGTTCAATCACGGCGCCCAGCGCCTGGCGCTTGACCTGGCGCGGACCACGGTCGCCCAGGCCCGGCACTTCCACGGACTCGTCCGGGCTGGCCAGCACCTGCTTGGCCACGCCATAGCGCAGCTTGATTTCCTCGGCATCCGGCGTCGGCGTGCGCAGCATGGCCGCGATGTCGTTGGTGATCTGATCGCCCGCGATCGGCAATACCGCGGTGTGGCGGATCGCGCCGCCCGTGAAGATCGCGACGTCGGTGGTGCCGCCGCCGATATCGACCAGCACGACGCCCAGCTCTTTTTCATCGGCGGTCAGCACGGCAAGGCTGGAGGCCAGCGGTTGCAGGATCAGGTCCTGCACTTCCAGGCCGCAGCGGCGCACGCACTTGACGATGTTCTGCGCGGCGCTGACCGCGCCCGTCACGATGTGCACGCGCACTTCCAGGCGCAGGCCGCTCATGCCGATGGGCTCGCGGATGTCTTCCTGGCCATCAACGATGAACTCCTGGGTCAGCACATGCAGCACTTGCTGATCCGTCGGGATGTTCACCGCCTTGGCGGTCTCGATGACGCGGGCAACGTCGGTGGCGGTGACTTCCTTGTCTTTCACAGCGACCATGCCGCTGGAGTTGAAGCTGCGGATATGGCTGCCGGCAATGCCGGTGTAGACGTCGCGAATCTTGCAATCTGCCATCAGCTCGGCTTCTTCAAGCGCTCGCTGAATGGAATTCACAGTGGTCTCGATATTGACGACCACGCCTTTGCGCATGCCGCGCGATTCGTGCTGGCCGAGGCCAAGCACTTCAAATCGCCCTTCGGGCAAGATTTCAGCCACCACAGCCACCACCTTGCTGGTGCCGATATCGAGGGCGACGATAAGGTCCTTGATGTCACGGGTCATGGCGTTAGCGTTTCTTGGGAGGTTTCGGTGTGGATTTGGATTTGGTTTCCGACGCGGGCAACGGGGCCAGCGCCAGGGCGAAACCATTGGGATAGCGCAAGTCGGCCTGCGTGATGGTGCGCCCTGTCAGGCGCCCCGCCACGGCGGGCCACGCCTGCACAAAGCGTTGAATACGAGCCGCGAACGGCAACGCGCCGGGCAAGCCATGCGGGTCCGGCGCATCGGCGCCCGGATCGCGGCCCAGGTCCAGCAACATGCCGTTGGACAGCACCACACGCCATGCGTAGCGCGGGCTCAGTTCCAACTGCTTGACATGCATGTCCAGCGGGGCGAACCAGCGCGCCAGCTCGGCGTAGCGCTGCACGACCAGCGGCTCCGTGCCCTCGGGTCCGGAGAACTGCGGCAATACGGTTTCGTCGTCCACCTCGCCCGTGTTCGCCGTGAACGCTTCGCCCCAGGTGTTGATCATCTGGTTTTCGTTCCACAGCGCCAGCGGCTGCTGCTCTTCGATCCGCACGCGCAGCACGTTGGGCCAGATCCGACGCACGGTGGCATGGCGCACCCACGGCACCGACTCGAAGATCTCGCGCGCGTCGTCCAGGTCCACCGTGAAGAAGTTGCCCTTGAAGCGGCCGGCAATCGCTGATCGCACCGCCCCCGGCGACACATAGTGCAGCTCGGTGTCCGGCATGGATTCCAGTTCGATGGCCGTCAGCGTGAAGAACGGGCGTTGCGCTACCCACACCACACCCGCAAGGAGCATGGCGCAAACCGCCAGCACGGCGAGCGTGTTGGCGATCAGGTTGGTAGTACGAGCGTCGTTCCACACGGAATATCCAGGTCAAGCGTTACGGGAGGCGCGGTGCACTTTGCACGTGGCCTCGGACAGAATCGCCACGCACAAATCGGCGTAGCTAATCCCCACGGCCTTCGCGGCCATGGGCACCAGGGAATGGCTGGTCATACCAGGCGAGGTATTGAGTTCAAGCAGCCACGGACGGTTGTCGCCGTCCAGGATGAAGTCGGCGCGGCCCCAGCCTTCGCAGCCCAGTACCTGATAGGCCTTGACCGCGATGTCGGCAACCGTATCCGCCACGCCTGCGGGCAGCGTCGCCGGGCAGAAATACTGCGTGTCGTCCGAGAAGTACTTGTGTTCGTAGTCGTAGTTGCCACCCGGCGCGGCGATCTCGATCACCGGCAGCGCACGCGCCGCCTTGCCGGAACCCAACACCGCCACGGTCAGCTCGCGGCCGGCGATGAACTGCTCGGCCAGCACGACGCTGTCAAAACGCGCGGCCGCGGCATAGGCTTCCTTCATGTCGGAATAGCCCACGACCTTGGTGATGCCGACGGTCGAGCCTTCGTGCGGCGGCTTGATGATCAGCGGCAGGCTCAGGCGATCGGGCACCAGGCGCAATTCCGTGTCTGCATCCAGCACTTCAAATTCAGGCGTGGGCAGGCCATGCTGCAACCAAATACGCTTGGTCATGGTCTTGTCCATGGCCACCGCCGATGCCATCGGGCCGCTACCGGTATAGGGAATGCCCAGCAATTCCAGAGCGCCCTGGATCGTGCCGTCTTCACCGTAGCGGCCATGCAGCGCGATGAACACGCGGTCGAACCCCTCGGCGGCCAACTCGGCCAGGCTGCGTTCGCCCGTATCGAACAAGTGCGCGTCAACACCGGCGCTTGCCAGCGCCTGCTGCACGCCCTTGCCGGACATCAGCGACACTTCGCGTTCAGCGGAGAGGCCACCGTACAACACACCTACTTTGCCGAATTGCGTGCTCATGCCAGTTCTCCTACTTGGGCGGGGACCTTGCTGATCGAACCCGCTCCCATCACGATCACGACGTCGCCATCACGCACGAAGTCCACCACGGTCTGCGGCAGTTCGGCCACGTCTTCGACAAATACCGGTTCAACCTTGCCGGCCACGCGCAAGGCACGCGACAGCGCACGGCCATCGGCGGCCACCAGGGGCGGCTCGCCCGCAGCGTAAACCTCGGTCAGCAGCACGGCGTCGGCCGTGCCCAGCACCCGCACGAAATCCTCGAAACAATCCCGTGTCCGCGTGTAGCGGTGCGGCTGGAAGGCCAGCACGATGCGGCGGTCGGGCCATGCGCCGCGCGCGGCGGCAAGCGTGGCCGCCATTTCAACCGGGTGATGGCCGTAGTCGTCGATCACCGTGAAGGTGCCGCCGCCATGGCTGGCAGGCACGGGGAAGTCGCCCGTCTGCGTGAAGCGGCGGCCCACGCCCTTGAAGGCGGCCAGCGCATCGCAAATGGCGGCGTCAGACACGCCCAGCTCGGTCGCGACGGCAATCGCGGCCAGCGCGTTGCGCACGTTGTGCAGGCCAGGAAGATTCAGTTCCACATGCAACGGCGGCAACAGCGTGTCGCGGTGCGTGCGCTGCACATTGAAGCGCATGCGCGTGCCTTCCGGCTGCACTTCATAAGCGCGCACCTGTGCGTCTTCATTCAAGCCATAAGTGGTGATCGGACGCGACACGAACGGCATGATCTCGCGCACATTGGCATCGTCCGAGCACAGCACGGCGCTGCCGTAGAACGGCAGACGCTGCGTGAATTCAATGAACGCGCTCTTCAGACGCGCCACATCGTGCCCGTAGGTGTCCATGTGGTCGGCATCGATGTTGGTCACGATGGCCATCACCGGCAGCAGGTTCAGGAACGAAGCATCGGATTCGTCGGCCTCGACCACGATGTAGTCGCCCTGCCCCAGGCGCGCGTTCGCGCCGGCGGAATTCAAGCGGCCACCGATCACGAACGTCGGATCCAGGTCGCCGGCGGCAAGCACGCTGGCCACCAGGCTGGTCGTCGTCGTCTTGCCATGCGTGCCGGCCACGGCGATACCGCGCTTCAAGCGCATGAGCTCGGCCAGCATGATGGCGCGCGGCACCACCGGGATGCGCGACGCACGCGCCGCGATCACTTCGGGGTTGTCGCCCGCCACGGCAGTGGACGTCACGATGGCGCCCGCGCCCGTGACATTGCTGGCCACGTGGCCGATCGCGATCTTCACGCCCAGGCCCGCCAGGCGGCGCGTCACGGCCGACTCGTTCAGGTCGGAACCGCTGATCGTGTAGCCCAGGTTGAGCAGGACTTCGGCAATGCCGCTCATGCCCGAGCCGCCAATGCCTACGAAATGGATATGTTGAATTCTGTGTTTCATGATGAACGCCCCGCTGCTTGTTCACAGACGTCGGCGATATGAGCCGCGGCCTCCGGGTGCGCATGCGCGCGAGCCCGGACAGCAACGGCTTCCAGTTCTTGTCGGGAACGCTGGGCCAGCCAGTCCGCCAGCCACTCGGGCGTCAAAGCGGTCTGCGGCTGCAACCAAGCGGCCTGCGCATCGCTCAAAAAGCGTGCGTTGGCGGTTTGATGGTCATCGATGGCATGCGGGAACGGCACGAACAGCGCCGCGACGCCTGCTGCGGCCACTTCAGACACCGTCATGGCGCCCGCGCGGCAGATCAGCAGATCCGCATCGCCCATGGCACCCGCCATGTCATCGATGAACGCGCGGCAGTCGGCCTGCACGCCCGCTTGGGCGTAGGCCTGCTGCAACGCGGGCAAATGTTGTTCACCGGCCTGATGGATGATCACCGGGCGGTTGTCTTGCGGTAGACGCGCCAGCGCCTGCGGCACAGTGGTGTTCAAGGCTTGCGCGCCCAGGCTGCCGCCCACGACCAGCACGCGCAGCGGGCCGGTACGGCCGGCATAGCGCACGGCGGGGTCAGGCAAGGCGCACAAGTCCGCGCGCACCGGGTTACCCATGGCTTCGCCCTTGGGCAACACGCCGGGGAATCCGCTCAACACGCGGCGCGACATCTTGGCCAGGCATTTATTCGCGGTGCCGGCCACGGCATTCTGTTCATGGACAATCAATGGCGTGCCGCGCAGCGCGGCAATCACGCCACCCGGGAAGGCCACATAGCCGCCCATGCCCAACACCACATCCGGACGCACTTCAGACAAGCGCGACCACGCTTGTGCAAACGCGCGCAACAGCAGGAACGGCAATTTCAGCAGGGCCGATGCCCCCTTGCCCCGCACGCCCTGGAAACGCAACGGCACCAGTTCGATACCGCGCGGCGGCACGAGCTTGCCTTCCATCTTGTCGGGATTGCCCAGCCACAGCACGCGCCAGCCGCGTTCACGCAGCACGTCAGCCACGGCCAGGCCGGGCATGATGTGCCCGCCGGTGCCGCCAGCCATGATCAGGATGGTGCGAGCCGTCGTCATACTCGCCCCCCACGCATCATGACGCGGTTTTCCACGTCAACCCGAATCAACATGGCAAGCGCGCACAGGTTCATCACCACGCCCGATCCGCCATAGCTCATCAGCGGCAGGGTCAGACCCTTGGTCGGCAACAAGCCCAGGCACACGCCCATGTTGATGAAGGATTGGACGCCGAACCACATGGCCACGCCATGGGCCACCAGACCCGCAAAGGTGCGTTCCATGGCGATGGCTTGGCGGCCGATGTCAAAGCCGCGATAAACGATGATGGCGAACAGGGTGATCACCAGCATGACGCCGGCAAAGCCCAGTTCCTCGCCCACCACCGCCATCAGGAAGTCGGTATGCGCTTCGGGCAAGTAGTGCAACTTTTCCACGCTGGCACCCAGCCCCACGCCCAGCCATTCTCCACGGCCCAGCGCGATCAGCGAGTGCGACAGCTGGTACGCGCTGCCATAGGCGTTGTCTTCGTTCCACGGATCCAGATAGGCGAAGAGGCGCGCACGGCGCCACGGCGACAGCCAGATCAGCATCAGGAACGTGCTGACCAGCACCGCCAGCAGGCTGCTGAAGTACTTGCCGTTGATGCCGCCCAGGAACAGGATGCCGATGGCGATCGCCACGATCACCATGAAAGCGCCCAGATCGGGTTCAAGCAGCAACAACATGCCCACGCCGGCCAGCGCGAAAGCCATCGGCAGGAAGCCGCGGGCAAACGCCTGCATGTGTTCCTGCTTGCGCACGGTGTAGTCGGCGGCGTAGAGCAACGCGGCCAGCTTCATCAGTTCGGAGGGCTGGAAATTCAACGGACCCAGCGGAATCCAGCGATGGGCGCCGTTGACCTCGCGGCCGATACCGGGAATCAACACCGCGACCAGCAAGATCATCGCCACCACGAACAGCGGCACCGCCATGCGCTGCCAGACGCGGATCGGGATGGCCAGCACCACGGCACCAGCAAGCAAGCCGGCGCTGACGAACAGGCCGTGGCGAATCACGAAGTAGTAACGCCCGTAGGATGCGTAACGCGGGCCGTCAGCCAGCGCGATCGACGCCGAATACACCATCAGCAAGCCCAGCAGCAACAGCGTCGATGCCGCGATGACCAGCGGCAGATCGAAGTTGCGCATCTTGGTACGGCCCGGCCGTACGGCATTGACGCTGGCGGTGAGATCGGCGATCAGGCTCATGCCACCTCTCCCCGGTCGCGGGCCAGCTCTTCGACCTCTTCCACGAACACCTGCCCGCGATGCGGGTAGTTGCGGAACATGTCCAGGCTGGCGCAAGCCGGCGACAACAACACGGCATCGCCAGGCTGCGCCAATTCGGCCGCCGCGCGCACGGCGTCGCGCAGCGAATCTACGGTCACGCAGTTGACGCCGGTCGAGGCCAGCACGCGGCCAATCTCGGGGCCGTCCACGCCAATCAGCATCACGGCGCGCGCATGGCGCGACACCACCGGAATCAGCGGGGAAAAGTCCTGCCCCTTGCCCTGTCCGCCGGCAATCAGCACCACGGGTTGGCCCAGGCCTTCCAATGCCGCCACGGTGGCGCCCACATTGGTGCCCTTGCTGTCATTGATGTAGTCGACACCGCCAATCTGGCGCACGAACGCCGCACGGTGCGGCTCGCCAGCGTATTCACGCAGCGTGCGCAGCATGGCGCCCCAACCCAGATCCAGGCAGCGCGCCAGCTGCAACGCGGCCAGCGCATTCAGGGCATTGTGGATGCCGCGAATGCGCAAAGCGTCCACGGGCATCAGGCGGCTCATGCGGCCATTGGCGCGCACCGGTTCCGGCGCGTCCTTCTTGCGGCGCGTGGGGGGCGCAGGTTCGTCGAAATCGCTGGGTTCGGACGCGACCAACCAAGCCACGCCTTGCCCCAATTCCAGGCCCATATCGCCCACCAGTTCCGGCATGTCGCGGCCGAAACTACGCACATTCAGCGCGTTCACGGTTGGCACCATGCGCACGGTCAGCGGATCGTCGCGGTTGACGATGGCAATACGCGCCATCTTCAACAAGCGCGCCTTGGCCTGAGCATAGGCGTCCATGCCACCATGCCAGTCCAGATGGTCTTGCGTGACATTCAGCACGACGGCCGCGTCCGCCATCAGCGTACGGGTCGTTTCCAGTTGGAAGCTGGACAGTTCCAGCACCCACACTTGAGGCAGCGCGTCGTTGTCCAGTGCGTCGATCAACGCCGTCAACGCTGCGGGGCTGATGTTGCCAGCCGCCACGACCGACAGGCCGCTGGCGTCGATCAAATCGCGGGTCAGCGCCGTTACGGTGGTCTTGCCGTTGGTGCCCGTCACGGCCAGCAGGCGGGGACGGTACTCGCGCGTCTCGGCCAGATCGGCCAGGGCGCGGGCAAACAATTCAATTTCGCCAACCACTTCGATGCCACGGGCCTCGGCCTCACGCAGCAGATCGACGGCGGGCGCCTGGGCCGGTGCCAGGCCGGGACTCAGCACGACCTGATCCACGCCATCCAGCAGCGCCAGATCAAAAGTCGCATCACAACCCAGACGGTATTCCACGTCGCTTTGCGCCAGCGCATCGCGCAGCGCAACCAAGCCACCCGGTTCGGCGCGTGTGTCGGCCACGCGCAAGCGGGCGCCCAAACGGGCGCACCAGCGAGCGGCGGCGACACCCGTCTCGCCCAATCCGAGGATCAGGACGAGCGGCGCGTCAGCGCGGGAGGTTTCCATCGTATTCATCGCAACTTCAGCGTAGAGAGGCCAATCAGCACCAGCATCATGCTGATGATCCAGAAACGCACGACCACTTGGGTTTCTTTCCAGCCACCCACTTCAAAGTGATGATGCAACGGCGCCATGCGGAATATGCGTCTACCTGTTCCATAACGTCGCTTCGTGTACTTGAACCAGGTCACCTGGATCATCACCGACAGCGTTTCCACCACGAACACACCGCCCATGATGAACAGCACGATCTCCTGGCGCACAATCACCGCGATGGTGCCTAGCGCGCCACCCAGCGCCAGCGCGCCGACGTCACCCATGAACACCTGGGCCGGATACGCGTTGAACCATAAAAATGCCAATCCCGCGCCCCCGATCGCCGCGCATAGCACCATCAATTCCGATGCGCCGGGGATATACGGGAACAGCAGGTACTTGGAATAGTCCACACGGCCGACCACGTAGGCAAAGATGCCCAGGGCGCTGCCGACCATCACGGTCGGCATGATGGCCAAGCCATCCAGGCCGTCGGTCAGGTTCACGGCGTTGCTGGTGCCGACGATCACGGCCCACGTCAGCGCCACGAAACCCAGCACGCCCAACGGATAGCTCACCGATTTGAAGAAGGGAACGATCAAGTCGGCGCGCGTGGGCAGCGGCATCGTGAAACCACTGCCGACCCACGCCTTGAACAGGGGCCACAGTTCGGTATTGGCCGGCGCCGACACGGCGAAAGCCAGATACACCGCGGCGATGATGCCGATGGTGGCTTGCCAGAAGAATTTCTGACGCGCGGGCATGCCTTCCGGATCGCGATAGACCACCTTGCGGTAATCGTCCCGCCAGCCGATCCAGCCAAAGCCGAACGTCACCAGCAACACCACCCATACGAAACGGTTGGTCCAGTCTGCCCACAGCAAGGTGCTGATGGCGATGGAAATCAGGATCAACACGCCGCCCATGGTGGGGGTGCCGGTCTTGACCAGATGCGTTTCCGGGCCATACGAACGCACGGCCTGGCCGATCTTCATCTCGGTCAACTTACGGATCACACGCGGACCAGCGACCAGGCCGATCAGCAACGCCGTCGCGCACGCCAGCACGGCGCGCAAGGTGATGTATTCAAACACGCCCAGCGCGCGAACATCATCGGAAAGCAGACGGGCGATCTCAAGCAGCATGGTGTTCTCCCTGCCCCTTGGCCGCCTGTCCGTCATTTGAAGAAAAAGCCGTCACTACCCGCTCCATGCGCATAAAGCGCGATCCTTTTACCAATACGCAGGACGCGCGCAAACCGCGCAAGGCGGCAACCACTTCGTCTACCGATGCGCAGGCGTGCGCGCCAGCTCCGAACGCGGCCGCGGCCGCCCGGCTGGCTTCGCCTAGCGTGATAAGCGCGTCAAGCCCTTGCTCGCGCGCGTAAATGCCCGCCTCTGCATGCAAGGCGGGGCCGTTGTCCCCGATTTCACCCATGTCGCCCAACACCAGGACGCGCTTGCCGGCCATGCGGGCCAGCACGTCAATCGCCACGCGAACCGAATCGGGGTTGGCATTGTAGGTGTCATCAATGAGCAACGTTCCGTCACTCATTTGCTTGTGCTGCATGCGGCCTGCAACGGGGACAAAGCCCGCCAGGGCGCGCACCGCGCTATCCAGCGGCACGCCTGCCGCGATGGCGCTGGCAATCGCGGCCAGTGCATTGCGCAGGTTGTGCAAGCCGGGCACCGGCAACGCCAGATCCGCAGAGCCGACCGGCGTCACGACACGGCAGCGCGTGGCGCTCACGTCGGCAAGAATATGTTCCGCGTATACGTCCAGACCCGGTTGCAGACCGAAGCGCAACACCCGGCGCGGCTCGGCCAAGGCGTCCCAGATCGCGGAATACGGTTCGTCTCCGGGGTAGACGGCGATGCCGTCGTCCGGCAGCGCAGCGATCGCCGCGCCGTTCTCGTGCGCCACCGCTTCCACGGTGTGCATGAATTCTTGATGCTCGCGCTGCGCGTTGGTCACCAGCGTGACCGTGGGCGCTGCCATGGCGGCCAGCTGCGCGATTTCGCCAGGATGATTCATGCCCAGTTCAAACACCGCGGCGCGATGCTCGGTGCGCAAGCGCAGCAGCGTCAACGGCACGCCGATATCGTTGTTCAGGTTGCCGGCAGTCGCCAACCGGCGTGCCTCGCCCCGCCACTCGGCCAGCATGGCCGAGATCATTTCCTTGGTGGTCGTCTTGCCGTTGCTACCCGTCACTGCCACGACCGGCAGCGAAAACTGCGAACGCCACGCCGCACCGATGCGCATCAGCGCAATGCGGGTATCGCCCAGCACCAGTTGCGCCAGCTTGGCGTCACTGACGGCATGCGCCACGATTGCGGCGCAAGCGCCCCGGCCTTCAGCCTGATCCAGATAGTTATGCGCGTCGAAGTTCTCGCCCACCAGCGCCACGAACAATTCGCCCGCGCCAATGCGGCGGGTATCCGATGACACCCCTTTGACCTGCGGCAGCAGCAGCGCCAAGCGCGCCCATTCGCGGTCATCGAACGGCAACTTTTCGCCCCCGATGTCCTGATAGGTTTCATGCCCCTTGCCCGCCAACAGCACCACGTCTTCGGGCAATGCGGCCCAAATGGTCTGCATGATGGCGCGCGCGCGGTCGACCTGGACATCGGCATGCGCCGATTCAGGGATGCCAACCAGAATCTGTTGAACGATGGCTTCGGGCGATTCCGTGCGTGGATTGTCGCTGGACACCACCACATGGTCAGCCAGTTCCGCTGCAATGCGGCCCATTTCCGGGCGCTTGCCCGGATCGCGCTCGCCACCGCAGCCAAACAGGCAGATCAGGCGGCCAGAACGGGCAACCGCCACGGCACGCAATGCCGTCAAGGCGCGCGACAGGGCATCCGGCGTATGCGCGTAATCCACCACGACCAGTGGGCCGCGACCCGCATGGGCCTGCGTTGTCACCGGCACCGTTTCCACGGTTTGCAACCGGCCATCCACAGGGTCCGTCGCGGCCAACTCACGCGCGATCTGCGCAAACGGCAGGCCCAGCTTGTACAGCACGCCTGCCACCAGCAGCAGGTTCGACACGTTGTGCGCCCCCAGCAGGCGCGTCACGATCTGGGCTTCGCCATGCGGCGACACCAGCGTGAAGATCTGGCCTTGAGATGTGGCCTGAAGATCCCGCGCGCGCATCGCAGCGGGGATCTCGGGCGCATCGCTCAGGCTGTAGCCCATCGCGCCCGTGCCCGCAGGCAGGCTCGCGATCAGGCGGCGTCCGGCTGCGTCATCGGCATTCACGATGGCGGCGGTCAGGCCCGGCCAACGGAACAGACGTGCCTTGGCGGCCTCGTAGTGTTCCATCGTGCCGTGATAATCAAGATGGTCGCGCGTCAGGTTCGTAAAGGCGGCCAGCGCAATGCGCACGCCGTCCAGACGGCCTTGCTCGATGCCGATCGACGACGCTTCCATGGCCACGGCCTTCGCGCCAGCGTCGCGCATGGCGGCCAGCGTGCGATGCACGGTCAGAACGTCGGGCGTCGTCAGGTCGCCGCCCAGCGTGCGGCCGTCGGGCAACACGGCGCCCAAGGTGCCGATGGTGCCGCAAGGCTTGTCATTGCGGCTCAGCGCATGCGCGATCCATTGCACCGACGAGGTCTTGCCGTTGGTGCCCGTCACCGCCACCACCGCCAATGCGGCGGAAGGACGGCCGTACCAGGTGTCGGCCAACTCGCCCAACAACGTGCGCAAGCCTGTCACCGGCAGTATCGGCGTGTCGCCCGCGGCGCGCTGAATGGCGTCGTCGGCGGGCGCTTCAAACAACACCGCGCTGGCGCCCAGCGCCAACGCCTTGTCTATATAGAGACGTCCATCGCTGGACAGACCCGGGCAGGCAACGAACACATCGCCCGGCTCGATATCGCGCGAGTCCAGCTTAAGATGCGCCGTCAACGAGACGCGCGCATGCAACCACGCCACGGTTTCAGCAACCGTGGCGACAGGGGAAGAGAGGAAGCCTTTGGCGCTCATCTGCCTGGCTCCTTGAGACCAGCAACAATCGTGGATTCAAAAGGTGCGTCCGGTCGCACCCCCATCAGCCTCAGGCTCCCCCCCACAATATGGGAGAACACGGGCGCGGCGATCGCACCGCCGTAGTAACCGCCGACCGTCGGCTCGTCGATGGACACAGCCACCACGATCTTCGGATCGGACACCGGAGCGAAGCCCACGTACGAGCTCCGGTAACGCTGCATGCTGTACTTGCCGTCAACGATCTTGCGCGCGGTGCCGCTCTTGCCGGCGACGCGGTAACCCTGCACCTGAGCCGCCTTCGTGCCCTCGGGGCCGGCGGCGGCCTCCAGCATTGCGCGCACCAAGGCGGTGGTCTTCGGCGTATAGATCTTGACGCTGGTGGGGTCGCTGTCGCGCTTGACCAACGTCAGCGACACCATGTCGCCATTGCGGGCGAAGACGGTGTACGCACGCGCCACTTGCAGCAGCGACACGGACAGGCCGTAACCGTAGGCCATCGTCGCCTTTTCAATCAGGCGCCAACGGTCCCACGGACGCAGACGGCCGGGCGCCGCGCCGGGGAATCCCACTTGCGGCGCCTGGCCCAGGCCCAATTCGGTGAAACGGTCCCACATCTCGCGAGACTCCAGCTTCTCGGAGATCATCGTCATGCCGATATTGCTGGATCTGCGCAGCACGCCAGCCACATCCAGCGTGCCGTTGCGGCTCACATCGCTGATCGTGCTGCCTTGATACGTAAAGCGGCCGTTTCCGGTTTCAAACAGCGTCGACGTCGTGATGCGGCCCAGGTCCAACGCCAGCGCGGCGGTGAACGGCTTCATGATCGAGCCCGGCTCGAAGGTATCGGTAATGGCCTGATTGCGCAGCTTGGAGCCATGGAAGCTCTCGCGCTTGTTCGGGTCGAAGGTCGGCACGTTCGCCAGCGCCAGGATTTCGCCCGTATGCACGTCCACGACCACGGCGGTAGCGCCCTTGGCCTGGTGCTTGTCCATGGCGTCCTTCAATTCCTTGAACACCAGGTATTGCAAGCGCGTATCGATCGACAGGCGCAGATCGCGGCCGTCAACCGGCAGGGTAACGGCTTGCACGTCCTCAATGACGCGGCCCAGCCGATCCTTGATGACGCGGCGACTGCCGGGTCGGCCCGACAACTGCTGGTTGAATGTCAGCTCGACGCCTTCCTGACCCTGGTCTTCGACGCTGTTGAAACCCACTACGTGGGCCATCACATCGCCGTCCGGATAGTAGCGGCGGGTCTCCGGCTGCTGGTGCACGCCCGGCATGCCCAGTTGCTTGATCTTGTCGGCCACGTCCATCGAGACCTGGCGCTTCAGGTAAACAAAGTTCTTGTCTTCGTCGACCAGGCGATGGCGCAAGTCCGCGACCGGCGTTTCCAGCAGCTTGGCCAGGGCATCCATCTGCGCAGGCGTCCCCTGCTTGGCATCTTCCGGGATGGCCCAGATGGCGCGCGCCGGCACGCTGGACGCCAACACGGCGCCATTGCGATCCATGATCTTGCCGCGCGTGGCGGCCAGGGTCAGCGTGCGTTCATAGCGGCGTTCGCCCTGCTGTTGCAGGAACTCCGTCGACAACCCTTGCAGGAACAACGCGCGGCCGGCCAGCACCGTGAACCCGCCAAACAGCAGGATCAGTACCAGGCGCGCGCGCCAGGTGGGCAATTGCCCACGCAGCACCGGGTTGTCGAAGAAGGGCACGCGCTTCATTGCGCACCTCCGGCCGAAGAGACCGGCGCTTGATTCAGATACAGCGTGCGATCCGGAACGATGGAGATCATCTTCAGGCCGTCACGCGCAATCACGTCCACCCGGGCATTGCGGGCAAGTTCGGCGCGGTCAAGCTGCAAGCGGCGCCAGTTGGTTTCCAGGTCACGTGCCTGGGCCTGATCGCGTCCCAGCTCAACAAAAAGCTGGCGCGACTGATACCGGCTGGTGACCAGGGAAATGGCCGACAGCATCAGTAACGCCGCAATGATCAGGTTGACACGCCCCATTAGCGCCGCCCCCCTTTACCGCCGCGGCGAGGCGGCGGGGCCAGGTCACTGCCGGGCAACGAGCCGATCTTCACAAACGCGAAACCGCCCTCGGCGGGCAGCGGCGTTTCGGTGCGTTCGGCAACGCGCAGGACAGCGGAACGGGCGCGGGCATTGGCCGAGACTTCATCGTCTTCAGCCTGGACACGGCCCAGGGAACGCAGGATGGGTTGGGGCATTTCGCTTTCGCGCAGCGGCAGGCGTGCATGCGCGGCGGCCGGCCTGGCCGCCGCCACGATGCACTGCTTGACCATGCGGTCTTCAAGCGAATGAAAGCTGATCACCGCCAACCTCCCCCCCGGGGCAAGCAGGTCTAAAGCTGACGCGAGGGTGCGCGCGAGCTCTTCGAGTTCCCGATTGATGTAAATCCGTAAAGCTTGAAAGGTGCGTGTGGCCGGATGCTGCCCCTTTTCGCGCGTGCGGACGGCGCTGGCGACGCACTCGGCAAGTTCGAGCGTGGTGCGCAGCGGCCTTGTTGCGCGGCGAGCAGCAATCGCCTTTGCAACCTGAAAAGCAAACCGTTCTTCGCCATAATCCGCTATGACCTCCCGCATCTCATCCACACTGGCTTGCGCCAGCCAATCCGCCACCGTGGGACCACGAGTGGTGTCCATCCGCATATCAAGCGGGCCGTCTCGCATGAACGAGAAACCTCGCTCGGCGTCATCGATCTGAGGCGACGACACCCCCAGATCCAACATCACGCCATCGACTTTCTCGATGCCGATCTGCTGCAATTCTTCAGCCATGGTGGCAAAGCCGCCATGGACAACCGTCACCCGGGAATCCGCCGCCGCCAACGCATTGGCTACCGCGATCGCCTCGGGATCCTTGTCGAACACCACCAGCCGCGCCGCAGGCCCCAAACGCCCGAGCAATTCGCGACTGTGCCCGCCACGCCCAAAGGTGCCGTCGACAAAGATGCCGCTTTCTGCCCGCGTAGCCGCAGCCGGCTCGGACTGCATGTGCGACCGTGCCGCGCCCTTGCCGCCAAAGTCGGCCAGCAATAGTGCGTCCACCGTCGGCTCCAGCAGAACGGGCCGATGTTCGAAGTCCATAGATTTTTCAGAACGAAAACTGATTCAACACATCCGGCATACCCTTGGCCAAGTCCTCAGCCTCGCGGCTGGCCAGAGTAGCGGCGTCCCACAGCTCGAAGTGCGCGCCCAGACCGAGCAGCATCACATCGCGCGTCATACCGGAAGCGTTGCGCAGTTCAGGAGCGATCAGGACCCGGCCGGAGCCATCCAGTTCCACGTCCTGAGCGTTGCCCAGCAACAGCCGCTGCAATGCCCGAGCCGTCATGGGAAAGGCCGCGATTTGTTCGCGCTTCTTTTCCCACTCAGGCCGCGGGTACACCAGCAAGCAGCCGTCGGGGTGGCGAGTCAGGGTCAAGCGGCCATCGGCCTGCGACACGAGCGCGTCACGATGCCGGGTCGGAATCGAGATCCGTCCCTTGGCATCCAGCGTGAGCGCGCTGCTTCCCTGAAACACCACTTTTACCCCACTTAATTGCACAATTTCCTACTATTTCCCACTCTACGGTATGGCAATGGGGCGGTCAAGCGCGTGGTTGCAATTTTTTCAATCACAACAAGGACTTAGATCAATATGTAAATCCGCAAAAAGAAAAACCTCCTAATAAATCAGGAGGTTGCGGCACACTCTACAAGTCCTTCGTCAGAAGTAGCGGCTAACGGGGACTTTGCATTGTTTTACGAAGGCCCATTGCGCTCCGGCTGGCGAGGCTTCCCGCCGGATGTACGCCCCACTACCGCTCAAAAAAATGGCGCAGTGGGCGGCGACGTCGCAGCCAAGCGCGGCCAGGCTCCCGGCCTGGCCAACTCGCGTGTGGGGAATTCAATGCAAGACGGGTCTATAGGCCGGATTCTGTACACCAGGTTTCCCTGGCGGACGATCATTCCTCTGCGCGGATCATTGCTGAGCCGCTCTAGCCATCTACCCGCATGCTTGGACGGAGCCGCCCTTCGCGACCCGAGGGCCGCACGCATGCCTATTTGATGTTGCTCCGGGTAGAGGTTGCCGCGTTTCACCCTGCGATGCCGCCCTTCGTTGCCGAATGGCGCGATACGGAGATAGCCGTATCTGTGCGTGCAAGCACGCCCACTTCGCAGTCTCGTCTCTGTGGCCCTATTCCTCAGCCGCGCCCGAAGACGCAACCGGACGGCCGTTAGCCGTTACCCTGCCCTATGGAGTCCGGACCTTCCTCGATGAATTTGCATCCACCGCGATCGCCCGACCCGCCCTGCGGTTCGTATTCTATTACAGGTCACGGCTCCGTCCCCGAAGCCTGGTCCGAAAGGTCTTCGGGCAAAGGCTAAACGGGCATCCGGGGTTCCTGCGACAATACGCCCTGATTCGCTTTAGACGCCGCAGAAACTACCCACTACATGGCCATCGCTACTCTCATCACTCTTACCGACATCCAGCTGGCCTATGGTCACCATCCGCTGCTGGACCACGCCGACTTCGCCATCCAGGCTGGCGAGCGCATTGGCCTGATTGGCCGCAACGGCGCCGGCAAGTCGTCGCTGCTGAGGTTGCTCGACGGCAGAACGCTCCCCGACGACGGTGACATCGCCCGCACGTCAGGGCTGCGCGTCGCCACGGTCGAACAGGAACCCGAGCTGGACGAAAACGCCACCGTGTTCGATGTCGTCTGCAATGTCGAGGGCGATCACGAAGACTGGCAACGCCCGTCGCGGGTGCGATCCGTGCTGGAAAAGTTGGGCCTCCCTGCCGATGTGCAGATCGCTGGCCTGTCCGGCGGTACCCGCAAGCGCGTCGCGCTGGCGCGCGCCCTGGTCGACGAGCCCGATCTGCTGCTGCTGGACGAACCCACCAACCATCTGGACTTTGAAGGCATCGCCTGGCTGGAGGACATGCTGCGCAATTGGCGCGGCGCCGCAGTCATCATCACCCACGACCGCCGCTTCCTCGACGCGGTCACCACTCGCATCGTCGAACTCGACCGCGGACGCCTGTTGAGTTTCCCGGGCAATTTCTCCCAATGGCAAGAGCGCAAGGCCCAGTGGCTGGAATCCGAACGCCTGGAACAAGCCCGTTTCGACAAGCTGCTGGCACAAGAGGAAGTCTGGATCCGCAAGGGCGTCGAAGCTCGCCGCACCCGCAATGAAGGCCGGGTCCGGCGCCTGGAAAGCCTGCGCGTCCAACGCGCCGATCGCCGTGAACGCATCGGCGACGTGTCGCTCGCGCTGGCCGAAGGCCAACGCTCGGGCAAGCTCGTGGCCGAACTCGAACACGTCGGCAAGACCTTCGGCGACAAGATCGTGGTGGACGACTACTCCACCACCATCCTGCGTGGCGATCGCATCGGCATCATCGGCCCCAACGGCGCCGGCAAGACCACCCTGCTCAAGCTGATCCTGGGCGAAATGCAGCCCGACACCGGCACAACGCGCCTGGGCACCAACGTCGCGGTTGCCTACTTCGACCAGATGCGCGCGCAACTGGACGAAAATGCCACGCTCGTGGACATCATCAGCCCGGGCAGCGAATGGGTCGAAATCGGCGGCACCCGCAAGCACGTCATGACCTACCTGGGCGACTTCCTGTTCTCGCCCGCCCGCGCAGGTTCCCCCGTGCGCAGCCTGTCCGGCGGTGAACGTGCCCGCCTGTTGCTGGCCCGTTTGTTCGCCCGCCCCGCCAACGTGCTGGTGCTGGACGAACCCACCAACGACCTGGACATCGAAACGCTGGAACTGCTGGAAGAACTGCTCCAGGAATACGCCGGCACCGTGCTGCTTGTCAGCCACGACCGCGCCTTCCTGAACAACGTCGTCACGCAGACCATCGCGTACGAAGGCGACGGCCGCTGGCGCGACTACGTCGGCGGCTACGACGAATGGGTCGCCCAGCGCCCTGCCGTAGCGGCCCCGGTAGCCGAGGAAGCGGATATCGCGGCCAAGCCCGTCGACGAAAGCGCCGCTCGCGCCAAAGTCGCCCGGCCCAAGCCCGCCAAGGCCACCAGGATGAACGCCTGGGACTTGCGCGAACTCGAAGGCCTGCCCGACGCCATCGCCGCCCTTGAAGCACAGCAGGCAGAACTGGCAGGGCAATTGGCCGATGGCAGCCTGTACCGCGATGCACCAGCCGAAGTCGATCGCATCAACGCCGAGCTCGCCAAACTGGAAAGCGAACTTGAGGAGCGGTTCGCACGCTGGGAATTGTTGGAAGCTCGCCGCGAAGGCACGCTCTGACGTCACACTCACTATATATATAGAGCGATCTTCACGCGGTAGACAAAACGGGGGAACGGCAAGCAGCCGTTCCCCCGTTTTTTATCTCTTGGCAGACGCGGGATCACGACCCGCGCCGGGCCCTCAGACTTTTGCGCGCCAGGCCAAGGCTTCGCCGGCCGCCAGCGGCACGAGCGTCGTGTTGCCAAACTCCAGTTCATCCGGCACCTGGTAGGTTTCGCGCAGTAGCGTCAACGTGCCCGTGTTGCGCGGCAAGCCGTAGAAATCCGGGCCGTGGAAACTGGCAAAGCCTTCCAGCTTGTCCAGCTTGCCCGCCGCTTCAAATGCCGTCGCGTACAGCTCCATCGCGTGCAGCGCCGTGTAGCAACCCGCACAGCCGCACGCATGCTCCTTCAAGCCACGCGCATGCGGCGCGCTGTCGGTGCCCAGGAAGAAACGCGGGCTGCCACTGGTGGCGGCCTCGACCAAGGCCAGACGATGCGTCTCCCGCTTCAAGATCGGCAGGCAGTACCAATGCGGGCGCACGCCACCCTGGAAGATCGCATTGCGGTTGTACAGCATGTGCTGCGGCGTGATGGTCGCGGCGGTCGGCCCTTCGGCATCCCGCACATATTCAGCGCCTTCCTTCGTCGTGATGTGCTCGAACACCACTTTCAAGGCAGGAAACGCGCGGCGCAGCGGCTTCATGACGCGCTCCACGAAAATCGCTTCCCGGTCAAACACGTCGATCGCCGGGTCGGTCACTTCGCCGTGCACCAGCAGCGGCATGCCGCACTTCTCCAAGGCTTCCAGCGCCTTCGTGCACTTGCCCAACAGATCGGTCACGCCCGCATCCGAGTTGGTCGTCGCGCCAGCGGGATACAGTTTCACCGCATAGACTTGGCCGGATTCGTGCGCACGGAAAATCTCTTCCGACGAGGTGTTGTCGGTCAGATAAAGCGTCATCAGGGGCGTGAAGGCATCGGGATTCCCACCGGCCTTGCGCAACGCCTCCAGGATGCGGCCGCGATAGGCCAGCGCCTGCTCGGTAGTCGTCACCGGCGGCTTCAGGTTCGGCATGATGATGGCGCGCGCGAACTGGCGTGCGGTATCCGCCACCACGGCTTCCAGCGCCGCGCCATCACGCAAGTGAAGATGCCAGTCGTCCGGGCGGGTGATAGTGAGCTGATTCGGGTTTTGAGTAGACATGGAAGGGCTTCTTAATCTGCCAGCGGCATGCCCCGTTCGGCCAGCGCGCAGAACATCGCGCTACCCAGGGGAATGACGGCATCGTTGAAATCAAAATGCGAGTTATGCAGCACGCAGCCCGACTCGGCGCCACCTTGGCCCAAGCGAAAATACGCGCCGGGCTTGCTCTGCAACATAAAAGAGAAATCCTCGGAGCCCATCGACGGCACCAGGTCGCGCACCACGTTCTCCTTGCCAATCATCTCCGTCGCGATGTCGGCCACCAGGTTCGCGTGCTGCGGCGTATTCAGGGTAGCAGGATAGATGCGTTCGTAAATAAGTTCAGCCGTGCCGCCGAACGCGGAGGCAATCGCCGTGACCAGTTCACGCATGCGCGTCTCGACCATTTCCTGGACGGATTTGCGGAACGTGCGCACCGTGCCGACCAGCTTGGCTTCGCGCGGAATCACGCTCATGGCGCCCGGATGCCCCGCCTGCATGGATCCGATCGACACCACGGCCGAATCCAGGGGATTCACGTTGCGCGACACGATGGTCTGCAATGCGGTGATGATCTGCCCTGCGATGGTCACGGGATCAATCGTTTGATACGGGTGCGCGCCGTGCCCGCCACGGCCCGTGATCTGGATCTCGAAGCGATCCGCCGCGGCCATCATCGGCCCCGGGTTGATGCCGATCGTGCCAGGTCGCAGGCCAGGCCAGTTATGCAGCGCGTAGATCGCGTCGCATGGAAACGTATCGAACAAGCCATCTTCGAGCATGGCGCGCGCGCCGCCACGGCCTTCTTCGGCCGGCTGGAAAATCAGCACGGCCGTGCCGTCAAAGTTGCGCGTCTGCGCCAGATACTTGGCGGCACCGATCAACACTGCGGTATGGCCGTCGTGGCCGCAACCATGCATCAGGCCAGGCTTGGTGGACTTGTGCCCGAAATCGTTATCTTCCGTCATGGGCAGGGCATCCATGTCGGCACGCAGCCCGATCATGCGCCCGCTGTCACAACGCTTGCCCCGGATGACGCCCACCACGCCGGTCTTGCCGATGCCACGGTGTACTTCGACGCCCAGCGCCTCAAGCGCACCGGCCACGATTCCAGACGTGCGGACTTCCTCGAAGCCCAGTTCGGGATGTGCATGCAAATCGCGCCGCAGCGCCGTCAATTCGTCATGAAATAGGCGAATTGATTCCAAAGGAGAACGTGCGTACATAGGAGGTTACAGAATGACGTGGTAGGGGGGACAGTCTGTGCATTTTAGTTGCTACAGAGGATAAATGCCTTTGTCTTTACGAGAGAGACACGTTATGCTCCGGCCGCAGGACAATTTTTCCAACAGCCAGAGAAGGAGCGCCGCATTATGGCCACAACCTCCAAACCCGCGACCGCGCGCAAGCCGAACGCTGCATTCATGAAGCCCCTGACCCCCAGCGCCGAGTTGGCCGCTGTCATCGGCTCGGAAGCCGTGCCGCGTACCGAGGTCACCAAGAAGATCTGGGAATACATCAAGAAGCACAACCTGCAAGATGCCAGCAACAAGCGCAACATCAACGCCGATGCCAAGCTGCGTCCGATCTTTGGCAAAGATCAGGTCACGATGTTCGAACTGACCAAACTGGTCAACGCACATCTGAAGTAAGCAGGCAAAGGGCGTACCCGGTACGTCCCTGCCTCTTGGATTGTCGCGACGCCCTGGCTTACGGCCGGGCTAGCTTCTCTTCCTTGCGCAAGCTGTATTCTCCGCGCGACCGCCTCCTCCACTCTCCGTGGACACGGCCAATTTCCCACACCTGTTTCGTTCGATCCCACTTCGCTGATCGCTAGGTTTGACGCGCCTCTTCGAGCAACCAGCCTCGAAATGCCGCCACCTCCGGACGCTGGGCAGACGACCGCGCATACACGATCCAATAGCTGTAATCGTTCGGTATTGCGTGATCAAAAAGTCGCACCAGACGCCCTGTTCGCAAGTCATCCGCCGCCAACATCAAACGCCCCAACGCGACGCCTTGTCCGTCAATTGCCGCTTGCAGTACAAGCGCCGCATCGTTGAAGACGAACCCCTGCGACAAGTCCAATGCCACATCCGCATGTTGGCACCAATGCTGCCATGCCGTCCGCGGTTGATCGTGTAGCAAAGCCGCCTGCTTCAGATCCTCTGGCCGCCTCAACGCAGGGGGGCCCTCCGCCAGCGCAGGACTGCATACCGGACTCAAAAACTCACGCGCGATCAAGTCTGCCTTCACGCCAGGCCAGCGCCCCAATCCAGACCGGATGCCAATATCAAACGCATCGTCGCCGTTCCAAAGCTGCACGGAACTCGCGACGCGCAGATCCACGTCGGGATGCTTGGCACGGAATGCCGGCAGACGCGGCAACAACCACCGCGACGCAAATGAAGGCAAGACGGTGATCCGCAACGGCCCGTCGCGCTTGTCGCGGACGCGCTCGGTCGCCGCCGCCATTTGATCAAAAACTTGCGACAGTTCCGCCAGATAGGCGGCGCCCTTCTGCGTGAGGCTAAGCGCATGCCCTCGCCGCGTGAACATGGGGTGCCCCAGCCAGCGCTCCAGCTGCCTTACCTGATGGCTGATCGCCGCCTGCGTGACGCAAAGCTCGGCCGCGGCCTGGGTAAAGCTCATATGCCTTGCAGCAGCCTCATAGGCCCGCAGTGCGCTCAGTGGAGGCAGGCGTCGCATGTTCTCGATTAGCTGTATTTATCGAAGCCATGAGAATAGATCGTTTTGCCAAGGGCTGAAAGCGATATCTACTAGGCCTCGCCCGCGCGCGGAAACACCACGATAAGCGCGGGGTCCTCAATCAAGGGAACGGCAATGATAGGGTTGGAGAGTTGGGTAATTTTCCTGGGGTACGCGATCCCCATGATCATCAGCCCGGGGCCTGGCAACACATTACTGGCCACCGCGGGTGGCCGATACGGAATCAAGGGTTCGGTGCCATTCTGGATCGGCTTCGAGGCAGGCAACCTCGCGCTCTGTGTCCTCTACGGCTTGGGCCTGGGCGGCACATTGCACGAGTATCCGCAACTCCACACATTCCTGAAATGGGCGGGCGCTGCCTACCTGCTGTACCTGGCATGGGGATTCTTCCGCGCCTCCATGACGCACGACGGTCAGGCACAAAATCAGCAGCCAATGCGCGTTCGCGATGGCTTCATCTGCGTCGTGCTGAACCCTAAGATCCATTCGATGATCATCGTCATGTTTGCGCAATTCCTGATGCCGGGTGCCAGCCTGTCTGCTCAGGTCGCCCAATTGAGCGCTGCGTTTGTGATCCTGGGGCTGTTCTGCCACTTTCCATGGATCTATGGCGGCCAGGTCATCCTTGGCCGGTTCAACACGCCGCGTGCAGTGCGCATCCAAGCTGCCGTCTTCGGCACATCGATGCTTGCGGTCGCCGCCTATGTGGTCTTGTCGTAGCCCGGTCCACATCCTGGACGTGTGGGGTTCCGCATGAAAAAGGCCGGCGATTCCGCCGGCCTTTCTATCTTACTGACACACTGTCCGATCAAGCATAGGTCGTAGGTGCGGCGCCTTCAAGCAAAGCCAGCCAACCCTTGATCAGGCGGTAGAGCACCCATACGACGGTCGCGATCAGACCAATCCATCCAATAAAGATGTACAGGGCAATACCGCTGATGGCTAGCCAGAGCATCGCCCACCAGAACGTACGCAACATCCAGTCGAAGTGGGCGGCATAAACCGTGCCGGCAGCGTCCGAGCGTTTCAGATACATCAGCACGACTGCGGCCAATGTCGCAATGCCCAGAATTCCACTTGTCAAGAAGCCCAGGGCAAACAAGCCATAGGCCACGTGGGTCATCGTGCGCAGGTCTAACTTGGTGCCGGGCACGGGGGTCTGGGTATCACTCACGATAACGCTCCAACGAATTGACTCAGTCAATCTTACCGCACAAAGCCCCCCTGCCCACGGGCGTTGTTATTTGTGCACATTCAGCATTGGCGCGGCTTGCAGCCTGATTGACGCCCCACGCAAGGCAAGGATTCGCCCGCACTCAGCGCCTCGCATTGCCCAAAGACAAAGCCCCGCCGGATACCGGCGGGGCTTTGTGGGATAAGAGCTTGACGATGACCTACTTTCACAGACGTCCGTCCACTATCATCGGCGCGAAGGCGTTTCACTGTCCTGTTCGGGATGGGAAGGAGTGGTACCACCTTGCTATGGTCGTCAAGCGTAACTGCTTGAGTGGCTGCCTAAAACATCAACCACTCGAATCTTGGGATACTGCTTGGGTACTGCTTGGGGTATTGCTGGTATTGCTTGGACTACTGCCTGCGTCACTGCAATGGATTCCGCTCTACACATGTGATGGCAAGTAATTGCCAGCATCACGTATGTATGGGTCCTCACACTATACAAAGACAAAACCCCACAGGATTACCTGTGGGGTTTTGCGGAATAAAAGCCTGACGATGACCTACTTTCACAGACGTCCGTCCACTATCATCGGCGCGAAGGCGTTTCACTGTCCTGTTCGGGATGGGAAGGAG
>NZ_CADIJX010000010.1 GCF_902859625.1 Achromobacter pestifer
CTTGTGAATAAGCTCGGGTTTAACCCCTTGCTTAATCACAGTGCATCGCATCAAGCGCCCACACTTATCGGTTGTTTAATTGTTAAAGAGCGGTACTGCAAATTCTGTACTGCACTTCCGAATCCGGCTCGCTTCGCTTTCGCGTTGCGCGCTGTTTTCAGCAGCAGAGAAGCGAGATTATGAAGGAGTTTTTTTCGCTTGTCAAGTCAGCGCCACATCGTTTCGCTTTCTTGCCGGCGACCCCTTCAGGCCCACTTCTCTTTAGCAGCTATCGAAACACCAGGGTTAACCCTAAGTTTTCGGCAACTGCCAAGCCTGAAACTATAACACAACTTTTGCAGATTATGCAACCGGCTTCTGCCTGATTTGCACCCTATCTTGCAACCCCGGCGCTTTCGCGCTGGCTCTGAAATCCAGAGGTTGGTTACTGCTCAGGTGGCTAGCAATTAGATCCGGGAAAACCCTTAATCGTCATCACCAGCCAAGCCCCAGACTATAGCACGATTTTTGCAGATTACGCAACTGGCTTTTGCCTGATTTGCTGCAATCCTTGCAATAACCGCTTGGCGTTCATTCCTGAACCCTTTGCGGCAGACTGGCTGGGTTGCCCCGGGGTTACCCCCTGCCTGGCCTGTTGTGCTTGCTTGGCTTCGCGGCTCAAAAAACTGCTTGAACTGCGAAGGAGCGAGACTATAGCACGGAATTTTTCCGGTTCAAGCCAGGATGACACCCATTTTGCAGAAAGATGAACTTTTTAGGGGACGCACCCTGCCTGCCAAGCTAGTTAGACCCGATCTGCCTATATATAGAGGGTTGGATCCTCCTGCGGATGGGGGCTCCGCGCTGAGCCTCCTCTCTCTATATATAAAGGGCTAAGGTACTCAGATAGTACCTATGGTGTCCCCTGAAAGCAGGAGCCCCCGGGTGCGGATCTACATCCTCTATATATAGAGGCATCAGCTAGATATGGCGAAACATCAAGAGAGGCATCAACTACAGCCTTAGCTCCGTCGTCTCCTTGATCTGCTGAAGTGCGAAGAAGGAGCGCATGTCGATGACCGCCGGATGGCGCATCAGCGTGTCCATGGCAAAACGAGAGAAATGGGCCAGGTCTGCGACCTGGATGCGCAGCAGATAGTCCATGTCACCGGACATGGCGTAGCACTCGACCACTTCCGGCCAGAGTTGCACATCGCGGGCGAAGTCGCTCATCGGTGCGTGGCTGGAGCCACTGTGCTTGTTCAACCGGATGTTCACGTAGGCGAGCAGCCCCAAACCGACCTTTTCGGCATCTATCAAGGCCACATACTTCTTGATGAATCCCTTTTCCTCCAGCCGACGAACCCGGCGCAGGCACGGACTAGGCGATAGGGAAACCCGGTCGGCAAGTTCCTGATTGCTGAGGCGCCCGTCGCGCTGCAACTCAGCCAAAATCCTTAGATCTGTCCTATCAAGCTCGATGTCAGACATTTTTTGCCCTGAAAATTTTATATACGGCAATATTATTGCTCAGACTACCGACTTTCGCGCCATCTTTGCAATTGTCTGCCCGGGGTTCCTTCCTACAATCTGGGTCTAGACTTGAAGAACAAGTCGTCCTGACAAAACGATGCAAGGGAGCAGATTTATGAGCAGCGCTTTCCAACCCTGGGACAACCCGATGGGCACCGCCGGGTTCGAGTTCATTGAATACGCCGCGCCGGACCCCGCCGCGCTGCGCAAGGTGTTCGAGCTGCTGGGTTTCAAGGCCATCGCCAAGCATCGCCACAAAGACGTGACCCTGTATCGCCAAGGCGGCGTCAACTTCCTGATCAACGCAGAACCCGATTCTTTCGCCCAGCGCTTTGCGCGCCTGCATGGCCCGTCGATCTGTGCGATTGGTTTTCGCGTGCAGGACGCCAATGCCGCCTACAAGCGTGCGCTGGAGCTGGGGGCCTGGGGTTTTGATTCGCACAGCGGCCCGATGGAGCTGAATATCCCGGCGATCAAGGGGATCGGCGACTCGCTGATCTACCTGGTTGATCGCTGGACGGGCAAAGAAGGCCACGGCGGGATTGGCGACATCAGCATCTATGACGTGGACTTTGTGCCTGTGGATCCGGACAACGCGCAAGCCGACCTGAACCACCGCGGCGCTGGCTTGACGCTGGTGGACCACCTTACGCACAACGTGCATAAGGGCCGCATGGCGGAGTGGTCCGAATTCTACGAGCGCCTGTTCAACTTCCGCGAAGTGCGCTACTTCGATATCGAGGGCAAGGTCACGGGTGTGAAATCCAAGGCGATGACCTCGCCTTGCGGCAACATCCGCATTCCGATCAACGAAGAAGGCACGGAAGAAAAAGGCCAGATCCAGGAATACCTGGACTTGTACCGCGGTGAAGGCATCCAACACATCGCCATGGCCACGGAGGACATCTACGGCACCATCGAAGCGCTGCGCAAGACAGGCGTGGTGTTTCTGGACACCCCGGAAACGTATTACGAATTGCTGGATCGCCGCCTGCCCAACCACGGCGAAGACGTGGCCCGCCTGCAAAAGAACCGCATCCTGCTGGATGGCGCTCCGGGTGGCGGCCTGCTCTTGCAGATCTTCACCGAAAACCAGATTGGACCGATCTTCTTCGAGATCATCCAACGCAAAGGCAATGATGGCTTCGGCGAAGGCAACTTCAAAGCCCTGTTTGAATCGATCGAACTGGACCAGATGCGACGCGGCGTGGTGAAGAGCGTCGACTAACCGCTTCCCCCGCCGGCGTTCGATGCCTGGCATCGGCGCCGGCTTTGAAGCCTCACCTGGTGGTGAGGTTTTTTTTTGCCCTCAGCCGTACAGCGCTTAACGCTTAGCGCTGCAAGCGGTCCTGGAACTGCTTGCGGAACTTGGCAACCTTGGGCGCGATCACGAACTGGCAGTAGCCTTGCTCGGGGTGCAACGCGAAATAGTTGCTGTGATAGTCCTCGGCTTGCCAGAACTTGGTGGGCGGCAACAACTTGGTGATGATGGGCGCATCGTAGACCCGCTGGGCTTCGACTTCGGCGATTACGGCCTCGGCCTGTTCGCGCTGGGATTCGTTCTGCCAGAAGATCGCGGATTCATACTGCGGGCCGATGTCATTGCCCTGGCGTCCCGGGGTGGTGGGGTCGTGCGTGGCGAAGAAGACCCGCAGCAGATCGCTGAATGACAGCTCGGCGGGATCGAATTCGACCCGGGCGACCTCGATGTGGCCGGTGTCCTTGCCGCAGACCTGCTCGTAGCTGGGGTTGTCCACATGCCCGCCGCTGTAGCCAGGCAACACGCTTTTGACGCCCTTCAGTTCCGTGAAGACCGCTTCGACGCACCAAAAGCAGCCGCCGCCGAGAATGGCGACTTCATTGCCTGGGGATGCTTGTTCTGCCATGACGATTCCTTTCTTGTAGACGGCCGCAACCTGCGGCCGGCGCCCCCGGGCTTCGTGCGCGGGGCATAGAGAATAAGACTACTGCTTGGGCGGCGCCAGCGACAAGATCCATTCGGCCAGCAGACGGGCGTCTTCCTGGCTGACATGGGTTTGCGCGGGCATGGGCACGGCGCCCCAGGCACCGCGGCCGCCGCCGCGAATCTTGCCTGCCAGATAATCCACCATGGCGTCGCCCTGCCCCGCATAGCGCTCGGCCACGCTTTTCAACGGCGGCCCGACACGCTTGGCTTCCACCTGATGGCAGGCCATACAGGCCTTGCTCTTGGCCAGATCCAGGCCAGTGGTTTGCGCCTGAACCGCGCCGGCGCTCAAGACGCCGGCCACGGCCACCCACAGACTAATCTTCAAATGCATCGGTTACTGCCCCACGGCTCGCGGTGCTGGCGAGCTTGCCGAATTTGGCGAGCACACCGCGTGTATAACGCGGCTTGGGTTGAACCCAGGCCTGTCGACGAGCCGCCAGGTCTTCGTCGCTGATATTGAGCTGCAAGAGCAGCTTGTGGGCATCGATGGTAACCGAATCGCCTTCTTGAATCAGCGCAATCGGGCCGCCAACGAAGGCTTCTGGCGCCACGTGGCCGACGACCATGCCCCAGGTGCCTCCGGAGAAACGGCCATCGGTGATCAGCCCCACGGTTTCACCCAGACCCTGGCCGACCAGCGCCGAGGTGGGCGCCAGCATTTCCCGCATGCCGGGGCCGCCCTTGGGGCCTTCATATCGGATGACCACTACGTCGCCATCCTTGATCTGACGCGCCATGATGGCTGTCATGGCATCGTCCTCGGAATCGAAGACGCGCGCAGGACCCGTCATCACGGGATTCTTCAGGCCGGTGATCTTGGCCACGCAGCCTTCAGGCGACAGGTTGCCCTTCAAGATGGCCAGATGCCCTTGCGGATACAGGGCGCGATCCAACGGCATGATGACATCCTGATCCGCGCGGGGCGCGTCTGGAATGGCGGCCAGCGTTTCAGCAATGGTCTTGCCGCTGATCGTGATGCAGTCGCCGTGCAGCAATCCGGCGTTGAGCAGCAATTTCATGACCTGTGGGATGCCGCCCGCGCGATGCAGATCAGTCGCGACATACTTGCCTGACGGCTTCAGGTCGCACAACACGGGGACGCGCTTGCGGATGCGTTCAAAGTCATCAATGGACCACGGCACTTCGGCCGCGTGCGCGATGGCCAGGAAATGCAGCACCGCATTGGTCGATCCCCCCGTGGCCATGATGACGGAGACGGCGTTTTCGATGGACTCCCGCGTGATGATGTCGCGCGGCCGAAGATTGCGTCTGACCGCGTCCACCAGCACCCGCGCCGATTCCGCGGCCGACACGACTTTTTCCTCGTCTTCGTTGGCCATCGTGCTGGAGTACGGCAGGCTCATGCCCATCGCCTCGAACGCGGAGCTCATGGTATTGGCGGTGTACATGCCACCACAGGAGCCAGAGCCAGGAATGGCGCATTTTTCGATCTGCTTGAAATCGGCCTCGGGCATGCGGCCCATCGTGTATTCGCCCACGGCCTCGAACACCGACACGATGGTGAGGTCGCGGCCCTTGTAATGGCCCGGCTTGATGGTGCCGCCGTAGACGTAGATACCTGGCACATTGGTGCGTGCCAGCGCGATCATGCCGCCCGGCATGTTCTTGTCGCAGCCCCCGATCACCACCACGCCATCCATCCACTGGCCCTGCGCGGCGGTCTCGATACAGTCCGCGATGACTTCACGCGAGACCAAGGAATATTTCATGCCCTCGGTACCCATGGACATGCCGTCGGAAATGGTGGGGGTGCCAAACACTTGAGGGTTGGCGCGCGAGGCGCGGATGGCGTCGATGGCGGCATCCGCCAGGCGCTGCAACCCGCTGTTGCACGGTGTGATGGTCGAGTGGCCGTTGGCTACGCCGACCATGGGGTTGTCGAAATCTGCTTCTTGATAACCCAGCGCGTAGTACATGGCGCGGTTGGGCGCGCGCGCGACGCCGTGGGTGATATGGCGGGAACGTTCGTTGTTCGGCATGGTCTGTCTCTCCTGGGCCGTCGGGGCGCGGACATGGCGAACGCACCCTGGGAAGCTGGCTCGCTTGCATGCATGCGAATCTTCAGTGCTCGCCGGTTATTATCATTCAACTTTATTGTGTCGGGCAGAACATGCTGCAATATCCAAAATTCGATCCCATTGCCTTGCAGATCGGGCCGCTTGCCATCCACTGGTACGGCCTGATGTACCTGGCGGGTTTCGCCCTGGTGTATCTGCTTGGGCGCCGCCGCATCACCAGCGGCCACACGACGTCGTTGAACGTGCGCGACCTGGAAGACCTGATCTTTTATAGCGTGCTGGGCGTGGTGCTGGGCGGCCGGCTGGGGTACGTGCTGTTCTACAAGCCTGCGTACTACCTGGCACACCCGCTGGAAGTGGCGTACTTGTGGCAAGGCGGCATGTCGTTCCACGGCGGCCTGATCGGCGTGATCCTGGTCATGCTGCTGTTTGCCCGCAAGAAGAAACTGCCCTTTTTCGCGGTCAGTGACTTCATCGCGCCCCTGATTCCGCTGGGCCTGGGTTTTGGCCGGCTGGGCAACTTCATCAATGGCGAGCTATGGGGCCGGCCGACCGACGTGCCGTGGGCCATGGTGTTCCCCGACAGTGGCGACGGGCTGGCACGCCATCCCTCCCAACTTTATGAATTGGGCCTGGAAGGCATCGTGCTGTTTGCGCTGCTGTGGTGGTTTTCGAGCAAGCCGCGCCCACTCGGACAGGTGAGCGGGCTTTTCCTGATGGGTTACGGAACGTTCCGCTTCCTGGTGGAATTCACCCGCGAGCCGGACAACTTCCTGGGTCTGCTCGCGGGTGGGTTGAGCATGGGACAGTGGCTGTCCCTGCCGATGGTCGCCTTGGGCGCCATCATGTTCAGTCTTACTGCAAAACGATCGTCCCGTTAACGGCGATGCTGACCGTGACGTCTCCCGCTTCCAGCGGGACGTCCGGGCTGTAGCCACCCGAGGCGTCCTTGGCCATGGCGGCAGCGCCCAGCATGCGCGGCATCGGCACCGCGCCCCCCGAGCCGCCCAATTCCAGCTTGGACAGGCGGTAGCCCGAGAAACCGAATGCATTGGCTGCGGCCAGCGCGCGGTCCTTGAAGGCTTGGGCGGCTTCTTTCAGCAGCTTGCGCTCTTCGGCCTCGCGGGCTTCGCGCGACAACGAGAAGCTGATGTTGGAAATGGCGGTCTTGTCGGAAAGCTTGGACGCCAACGCGGCGGCGGCTTCGAAGTCTTTCGATTCCAGCACGACCTCACCCTGACCACGCCACGTGCCGATCTTGCCCTTGCTGTTGGTATTGGGCCAGACGTTGTAGCCCCCCGTACGGACTTCGACGCCCTTGGTGTCGCGCGCACGCTTGACGACATCGTCCAGCGCGGCGGTCAACTTCTTGCCGGCGGCGGGCTGATCCGGCGCTTCGACTTCAGCAGACAACGAAATGCGGACGGTGTCCTGTTTGACTTCGGAGGACGCCGCGGCTTGCAGCGTCATTTCCGGCGAACGGTTCGTGGACGATTCCGTGGCGACAGGCGCCTGCGCTTGCGCATAAACCGGTTGAACAGCGGCGATGGCGGCCACGGCTGCGCACGCTGCGCCGAGTTTCGTCAGCGAAAAAACAGGGTGTTTGAACATGGACTGGTCCTAGGAGGGAGGACAAAGGGAAGAGCAAGGGGGGATGGTGAGGCACCCGACGCGGACCTGCACTTAGGGCAGGCCCGCTGGGATAGATGCCCCGCCTGTGCCGTCAAGGCCGGCATCTCGAACCCTAAGGTAAGAGGTGGTCGCGTTCCGCAGAGCGTCGGGTTCGTCTACGAGAGACGATCACTCCAGCTCTACACTCCCGCAACCATATGCCGAAAGCATAGGTTCAGAGAATGTATGGCCTAGTCACGGACACGGCAGGGACAAACTGAAAATTCTTGAATACTGCTTATGAACGGTTAGAGCAGTTTTTCCTGACCCGACAAGGCGTCATCGAGTACTGCGTTCATGTCCTCAATTCTACGCTTGAAGTCGCCGACTGCCAAACCGCCCAGCGGACCATCTGGCGCTTTCATGGCGAGGAGTTCGCCCGCGACTTGCAAAGCCGCCATCACGGCGATGCGTTCGTTGCTGGAAATCTTGCCCGTTCCCTGAATGCGCAGCATCAGTTGGTCCACATGGCGCACAGCGGCCATCAGCGTGGGCTTCTCTTCAGCGGAGCATGCCAGGGAGTAGTCGCGTCCCAATATGGTTACATCTACGCGTTCCATCAGTGTTGCTCTCCAGACGGTGCACCCGGCAAGCGGGCCAGCACGGCGTCGATGCGCTCGCGGGCTGCGGCAGCGGCCACGCGCAAGCGCTGTAGTTCCGTGTCGCGCGTTTGCAGGTTGCCCTGCAATTCGGTTTCCCGGGCGGAGAAACGCGATTCGAGCGACTGGCGTTCGGTGGCTTCGCGAGCGAGTTGTTCGCGCAAGGCGACTTCAGCCTGCTGAGCCTGTTCAAGCATGGCGGTGACCGCGCCGTCATGATCTTGAAGCTTGCTTTGCAGCGTGACGATGTCAGCCTCGCGCTCGGCGGCGCGCTGCTTCAGCACACGCTGCTCAGCTTCAAAGTCATTCAGGCGGAGGCGCAACGCATCACGCTCTGCGTGGAGTTGGCGGGTGCGTTGCACCAGTTGCCCGATTCGGGCGGCGAGTTGGTCTAGATCTTGCAGCATGGGCGCTATCGTAAACCATCCTGAGTTCAATCGGGCCTCTTCACGCAAGGTGAGAAACCCGGCAATATTCGGTAGGAAATACGCTGACGATGCCAGCCGAGCCGGGCTGGGCAATTCTCGCTCCGAAAAAAAGTCCCGCCTCCTCCAAATTCCCCGCATCCGGCCGATCTGGCTTTCGCATTTCTTTCTATAAACTTTCACTTAGCTTTCAAAAAGCCCTCAATCCCCCCGTGTCGTTACATCTGGGGATCGGGAGTACCCGAATTCTAGGGAAAACCCCAGGCTTTCACCGAGCTTACAGGGTTTGCAGCGTGGCGGGCGTCCATTACCATTCGCCCTTTCAAGAAACCACGTCGTCGCTTTCAGAAGAACTAATGGCACCCCGAAGTGCCTTTTTTGTGCCTGTCACTCGCCTTTCGGTGAGTCCCATCCGGCTACAAACTTTTTTATCTACATGCTGTAAACAGGAGCCAACCAATCATGCAGCTACGCAATCGACAGGACTTCTGGTCAGGGGTGATGTTCATCGCCCTTGGACTGGGATTCGCCTGGCAAGCCAGCAGCTACTCTATGGGTACTGCGGCCAGGATGGGCCCAGGGTACTTTCCTTTCTGGCTAGGCATTGTTCTGGCTTTGCTGGGCGCCATCGTGCTGCTTGGCTCGATGTCAAAGAAAGCCCATGAAACGCACGTCGAAAAGTTCGACTGGCGCATCGTCTTCCTGGTGGTCGGATCCGTCGTCTTGTACGGCTTGGTCCTGAAGCTGCTGGGTATCTATATCTCGGTATTCATCCTGGTTGTCGTGAGCAGCCTGGCCAGCCATGAGTTCAGCCTGAAAGTCGCCGTTGCCAACGCGATCTTCCTGGTGATCTTCTCGTATCTGGCATTCGTCAAGGGGCTGGGGCTGATCTTCCCGCTGTGGCCGTCCTTTCTGGGCATGAACTAAGGAGCAACCGGTCATGGAATTGTTTGACAATCTGATGTTGGGCTTCTCGGTGGCGTTCACGCCCGAGAACCTGGCTTACGCACTGCTGGGCTGCATCCTGGGTACGCTGATTGGCGTGCTGCCGGGCATTGGCCCCGTCCCGACCATCGCGATGCTGCTCCCGATCACGTACGTGCTGCCCCCGGTGGCCGGCCTGATCATGTTGGCGGGTATCTATTACGGCGCCCAATACGGTGGCTCCACCACGGCGATTCTTGTGGCCCTGCCAGGAGAAACGTCCGCGGTGGTGACCGTGCTGGACGGCCACCAGATGGCCCGTAACGGCCGTGCTGGCGCCGCGCTGGCCATCGCCGCGCTGGGTTCGTTCTTCGCCGGTTGCGTTGCCACGCTGCTGCTGGCCGCGTTCGCACCCCCGCTGGCTGAAGTCGCCTTCAAGTTCGGCCCCGCCGAGTACTTCTCGCTGATGTGCTTGGGCTTGGTCGGCGCCGTGGTGTTGGCCTCGGGCTCGCTGCCCAAGGCGATCTCGATGATCATCCTGGGTCTGTTGCTGGGCATGGTCGGTACCGACGTCAACTCGGGCGTTGCCCGCTTCGACTTCGGCGTGCCGGAACTGCAAGACGGCATCGACTTCGCTATCGTGGCCATGGGCGTGTTCGGCTTTGCCGAAATCATGACCAACCTGGAGCAGAAGGAAAACCGCGTCGACATCACCGACAAGATCGGCTCGCTGTACCCGAACAAGCAGGAATTCAAGGAATCGTACCCGGCAGTGCTGCGCGGTACGGCCCTGGGTTCGGCCCTGGGTATCTTGCCGGGCGGTGGCGCCGTGCTGTCGTCCTTCGCGTCGTACACGCTGGAAAAGAAGATCTCGAAGAATCCGGAGCGCTTCGGCAAGGGCCACCCGGCCGGCCTGGCTGGTCCGGAATCGGCGAACAACGCCGCGGCCCAGACGTCGTTCATCCCGCTGCTGACGCTCGGCATCCCGGGTAATGCCGTGATGGCGCTGATGGTCGGCGCGATGACGATCCACAACATTCAGCCCGGCCCGCAAGTCATGACGAGCCACCCGGAGCTGTTCTGGGGCCTGATCGCCTCGATGTGGATCGGCAACCTGATGCTGGTGGTGCTGAACCTGCCGCTGATTGGCCTGTGGGTCAAGCTGCTGAAGGTGCCCTACCGCATCTTGTTCCCGGCGATCCTGGTGTTCTGCACGATCGGTGTGTATTCGCTGAACTACAACGCTTTCGACATCTTCACCACCGCCATGTTCGGCATCGTCGGCTACGTGTGGTCGAAGCTGAAGTGCGAAGGCGCTCCGCTGCTGCTGGGCTTGGTTCTGGGCCCCATGATGGAAGAGAACTTCCGTCGTGCCCTGCTGCTCTCGCGTGGCGACTTCACCACCTTCGTGACGCGCCCGTTGTCGGCATCGCTGCTGGCTGTCGCTGTATTCCTGGTGATCCTGGTGGCCCTGCCCGCCATTCGCAAGAAGCGCGAAGAGACCTTCGTCGAAGAAGAGTAAAACGCGGCTCGCCGCCTATTGGCGGCGGTCTCGCCTTTCAAAAACCCCCGGGGCTTGCTCCGGGGGTTTTTCTTTGCGCGGCCGAACTCACGCGCGCCAAACGCTACTAACTACTACAACAGGCTACCAAGCGTAGAGCGCTGCCTGGTATCTACGTTAAGCTACGGGTTTACCCCACGCGATTATTCGGCATGAATTTCAACTGGAAGAATCCTTACCCCACCACCCGCATTCCGGTGTTCGCCCGCAATGTGGTCGCCACCTCGCAACCCTTGGCCGCCCAGGCCGGTTTGCGGATTCTGGCCCTTGGCGGCAACGCCGTGGATGCGGCCATTGCCGCGGCCGCCACGCTTGCCCTGACCGAACCGGTCAGCAATGGACTCGGTTCCGACTGCTTCGCCATCGTCTGGGATGGCTCGAAACTGCATGGATTGAATGCCTCGGGGCCGGCACCCGCCGCGTGGAATGTGGATTACTTCCGGCGCAAGCATCAAGGCGTGATCCCGATGCGCGGCTGGGACAGCGTGACGATTCCCGGTTGCGTGGCTGGCTGGGCCGCCCTGCATGAAAAGCTGGGCAGCTTGCCGTTTGCCGACGTGCTGGCACCTGCCATCGAATATGCGGAGCGCGGCTATGCCGTGTCGCCCACCGTGCAGGAGAAGTGGGTAGCGCAGGCCGACATCCTGCAACCCCAGCCTGGGTTTGCCGAACATTTCCTGCCGCGCGGCCGTGCCCCTCACATCGGCGAGCACTTCGTGTTGCGGGGCGCGGCGGCAACGCTCAAGCGCATCGCGGCGACGGGCGGACGAGACTTCTATGAGGGCGAAAGCGCCCATAAATTGGTGGCGCATGCGCAAGCGCACGATGCCGCCCTGACGCTGGCGGATCTACGCGACTACACGCCGGAATGGGTAACCCCCATCAGCCAGACCTACCGCGGCCACACCGTGCATCAGATCCCACCCAACGGCCAGGGCATTGCGGCCCTGATCGCGCTGGGCATCTTGCAGAATTTTGATCTGGCGGCTCGCCCGGTTGACCATGCCGACACGCAACACCTGCTGATCGAGGCCATGAAGCTGGCATTTGCGGATGTTTATGCCCAGGTGGCTGATGCACGCCATATGCGGATGACGCCCGAACAGATGCTGCGGCCTGATTACCTGGCACAACGCGCCCGGATGATCGACCCCAAGGTGGCCCAGGCCTTTGCCTCTGGCCATGCGCCGCAAGGCGGCACGGTCTACCTGACCGCTGCTGACAAGAACGGCATGATGGTCAGCTTCATCCAGTCAAATTACATGGGTTTCGGGTCCGGCGTGGTGGTACCAGGCACCGGAGTCAGCCTGCAAAACCGCGGACATGGCTTCAGCACGCAGCCCGAGCATCCCAATGTGGTGGCTGGGGGCAAGCGGCCCTTCCATACGATCATCCCGGCTTTCCTGATGCGCGACGGCGCCCCGGTCATGAGTTTTGGCGTCATGGGCGGCAATATGCAGCCCCAGGGGCAAGTACAAACGCTGGTGCGGCTGCTGGACTACGGTCAGCAGCCGCAGGCCGCCTGTGACGCGCCCCGTTGGAAGTGGAACCACGGATTGGCCGTGGACGTGGAAACGGGATTGGCTTCAACCGTGACGCAAGGCCTGCGTGCGCGCGGCCACGTACTGGAAGGCATCGACGACCCCTACATGGACTTCGGTTCGGGCCAGTTCATCTGGCGGCTGGGCGATCCGGCCGTGGACGGCTATGTCTGCGCGAGCGACAGCCGGCGAGATGGACTCGCCGCCGGCTTTTGATTGCGTTAAGGTTAGTGTCCTGAGACTGACCTTACCTACATAGAGCGGAGTCCCCTGCATGGCAACGATCGGTACCAAGAGCTACGAGGCGGTAGTAGCCCAGAAAGTCGCTTTCCTCGGATTGGGCGTCATGGGCCTGCCCATGGCGGGCCACCTGGCCCGCGCCGGGCACGACGTGACCGTCTATAACCGCACTTCCGCCAAGGCGCAGGCCTGGGCTGCCGAATTCGGCGGCCGCCATGCCTCCACGCCACGCGAAGCCGTGGCGGGCGCGCAAATTGTGTTCGCCTGCGTGGGCAATGACGACGATCTGCGCAGCATCGTGCTGGGGCCGGATGGAGCGTTCTCGGGCATGGCGCCGGGCGCGGTGTTCGTGGATCACACGACCGCCTCGGCCAATGTGGCACGCGAGCTCTACGCGCAAGCCAAGGACCTGGGCCTGAATTTCGTGGACGCACCCGTCTCTGGCGGCCAGGCCGGCGCCGTCAATGGCGTGCTGACCATCATGTGCGGTGGTGAAGAAGCCGTATTCAATGCGGTCAAGCCCGTGGCGCAGAGCTTCGGCCGCGCGGTCACGCTGGTGGGCGCTCCGGGTGCTGGCCAATTGGCCAAGATGGTCAACCAGATCTGCATCGCCGGCATTGTGCAGGGCCTGTCGGAAGCCGTGGCCTTCGGTCAGGCGGCCGACCTGGACATGAAGCTGGTGTTGGACGTGATCAGCAAGGGGGCCGCGCAAAGCTGGCAGATGGAGAACCGCGGCGGCACCATGGTCGATGACAAGTTCGAGTTTGGCTTTGCGGTGGACTGGATGCGCAAGGACCTGGGCCTGGTCTTGGCCGAGGCGCGCAACAACGGCGCGCGCGTACCGGTGACGGCGCTGGTGGACCAGTTCTACGGCGACGTCCAGAAAATGGGCGGCAGCCGCTGGGACACGTCCAGCCTGGTGAAACGCCTGCGCGACTGATCTCCTGCCCGCGCCATGCGGGCAGGCAGGAAAAAGGCGAACCTGATGGTTCGCCTTTTTTTCGGCACGACAGCGGCGCTGCGCGCCAGCGCTTCTCTGCTTACGCAGCCAGGCCGGCTTGCGCCGTATTCAAGACCAGCGCATCAATGCGTTGCTTGGCCAGCGTCACGCCTTCCAGGGCGGCCACTTCACCCATCGCCATGCCTTCAGCGGCAATGAATGTGACGTCATTCATGCCCATGAAGCTCAGCATCTGGCGCAAGTACGGCGTCATCGTGTCGGACGGAGTGCCTTCAGCCTTGCCGCCCCGCGCCGTCAACACGAACACCTGCTTACCCTTGACGAGGCCCTCCGGCACGCCTTCCGGCGTATAACGGAACGTGACGCCGGCACGAGCCAGGTAATCCAGATAGCTCTTGAACTGCGCGGGCATGTTGAAGTTGTACACGGGCACGGCGAAAACGATGCGATCCGCTTCCATCAACTCAGCGACCAGCGAATCGCTGAGTTCGACGATGCGCTGCTGCTCCACGCTGCGAGCGTCCGCCGGAGTGAACAGCGCGCCGGCAGTGTTGCCGTCAAAGTAAGGAATGGGCTGTGCGCCGATGTCGCGGACCTTGATGATGGCCGCGGGATTGGATTCTTTGACGCGCGCAATCAGGTGATCGGCCAATTGCTTGCTGTTGGAACGGTCGCCGAGAATCGAGGAAAGGATAACCAGGGTCTTCATTGCAAATATCTCCAGTGGGGGCCCGCCATGGGCGAGCGGCCAGGATCTGCCAGCGCCACGCCCGACTCATCAGGGAGTTCGGACTGGGCTTGCCGCCGGGTGGCGTTGGCAGATCCCGAATGCATGGCCTCACTGTAGACCGGTTCATTGTTCGCATAAACCGGGGTATGATGAACTGTTCGTTCCAGAGATAGAACAATCATGCAAGATCTTAACGACCTCTACTATTTCTCCCAAGTCGTCGAGCAAGGCGGCTTCAGCGCGGCGGCAAGAGCACTGGATATTCCAAAATCGAGATTGTCTCGGCGGATATCGCATCTGGAGGAAAGCCTGGGCGTCAGGTTGCTGCAACGCACGACGCGCCGGCTGCGCCTGACCTCCGCGGGCGAACGCTATCTGCATTACTGCCGCGAAATGGCCGCCTCCGCCCGTGCCGCCGACGACGCCATGCGGCAATTGCAGTCGGAGCCGACGGGACCGGTCATCGTCAGTTGCCCGGTTTCCATCGCCCAGGATGTGCTGGCGCCGATCCTGCCCGAATTCCTGGATGCCTGGCCGGCGATTTCCGTGCAGTTGCTGGTGACCAACCGGCGCGTGGACCTGATCCGCGAAGGCGTGGACCTGGCGCTGCGCGTGCGCACCAAGCTGGACACCGACGCCGAACTGGTGGTTCGCCACCTGGGGTCCGCGCGGGGAACGCTGGTGGCCAGCCCCGGTTATCTGCAACGCCACGGTACGCCCGACACGCCGCAGGATTTGGCATCCCACACGACCCTGAGCTTTTCCGACCCCCAGCATGACGTGCGCTGGCCCCTGCGCAACGACAAGGGCGAAGAGGTGCAGGTCGAGCTAAAACCGCAGCTATCCTGCAACGACTTCATCGTGCTGACCGAAGCGGCGGTGCGGGGACGGGGCATTGCGCTGCTGCCGTCGATCGCCACTCAGGAAGAGTTGCGCCGCGGCCAGTTGGTGACGGTACTGCCGCAATGGCAATCGCCCGAAGGCATCGTGCACTGCATCTATCCGTCACGGCGGGGCATGATGCCCGCCGTTCGGACGCTGCTGGACTTCCTGTCGCAACGGCTGCCGTCGATGTACCAACGGCTGGAAAAACCCGTCACGCCCGTGACTCAGTAGCCTCGCGTGCGCTCGACCACGCCGGTGATGGGTTCACCGCGCATCAGTTGAGCGACCTTGCCCGCGATCTGGTCGATGCTTTCGTCGCGCAACGTGCGCGCCGCGATATGCGGCGTGACGTGAACGCGCGAGTCGCGCCAGAACGGATGATCCTTTGGCAAGGGCTCGGTGTGGAAGACATCCAGCGTGGCGCCGGCGATCTCGCCTTCTTCGAGCATCTGCACCAGATCCTCTTCGACCAGATGTTCGCCACGGCCGACATTGACCAGGTGCGCATCCGGCAACAGCTGCGATAGCGTTTCGCGGTTGAGGATGCCCTGCGTATCCGGCGTCAGTGGCAACACATTAACCAAAAAGCGCGTGCGAGCCAGGAAGGCCGGCAATGCGGATTCTCCGGCAAAGGATTCGACACCCGGAATGTCGCGCGGCGACCGCGACCAACCTGCCACGGGGTAACCAAAGCCAGCCAGGGTCTGTGCCACGCGCGCCCCCACCTGCCCCAACCCCAGCACGCCAACGGGCCAATCCGCCTGTCGCGTGCCTTCACGTGTGTCCCAATGTTGACGGGCCTGTGATTGATCAAAGGCCTCGAAATCGCGCGACACGCGCAGCAATGCGTACAGCGCGTATTCGGCCATCTGCACCGACATGCCTGCATCTTCCAGACGCACGATGCGCACATGCGCGGGAATCTCGGGCATCTTCAATAGCGCATCCACGCCCGCGCCCAGATTGAACAGCGTCGTAATGCCCGTTTCGTGCTTGAACAACTCCACCGGCGGACGCCAAACCAGCGCCACTTCCGCACCCGACGGCGGACCATCAGGATTCCATACCGAAATCTGGCAACCAGGCATGGCGGCTTTCAGGCGCGGCACCCAAACATCGGGATCGTGGAGAGGACAAGCAAAAAGGATATGCATGATGGCGATTCTGCTGGGCTTTTCGGAAGCCTCAAGCATGCAGGATGCCGCCTCACAAATCAAACGGCCCGGCAGAACGCCGGGCCGTTTGTCCATCAACGGAGTAACTGCCTAGACCGTTTGCGGGACTTCCGGCTTGCCCTTGCCCTTACCCTTGCCTCGGCGCAGGTAGGACCAGACTTGCAGCAGGATCAACAAGGCACTGGCGCCGATGAACCAGGCGCTGATCGGACGCTGCACGAACACCGCCAGATCCCCCCGCGACAACAGCAACGCGCGACGGAAGTTCTCTTCCACCATCGGCCCCAGCACGAAGCCGAGCAGGATGGGGGCCACGGAGAATTCCAGTGTCATCAGGATGGCGCCGATCACACCGAAGGCCAGCACTTCCCAAATCTGGAAAAGGCTGTTCTGCGTGCTGTACACGCCCACCGCGATGAAGAACAGCGCGGACGGGAACAGATAGCGGTACGGCACCTGCAACAGCTTGACCCATACGCCGATCAGCGGCACGTTCAGCACCATCAGCAGCACGTTGCCCACCCAGAAGCTGGCGATCAAGCCCCAGAAGATGTCCGGGTGCTCGGTGATCAACTGCGGGCCGGGCTGAATGCCCTGGATCAGCAGCGCGCCCAGGATCAGTGCCATCACGGCGTCACCGGGGATGCCCAAGCTCATCGTCGGGATGAAGTCGACCTGCGTCTTCGAGTGCGACGAGGCTTCCGGCGAGGCCACGCCAGCGATCATGCCGGTGCCGAACTTCTCGGGCGTCCGGGATATCTTGCGTTCCAGCGCATACGCCACGAACGTCGTGATCGTCGGACCCGTGCCGGGCATGGCGCCGAATAACGTACCCACCGCCGTGCCGCGCACCATCGGCCAGAAGGCCGTCTTCAATTCCTGCTTGGTGGGCCGCATATCGCGGATACGCAACTTGGCGCCGCTGCCGATGATGGTCATGCGATTGACGCTCATCAGGAAATCGGCCACGCCGAACAGGCCCATCGAGATCGCCACCAGTTCCAGGCCGTCGGACAGGTCCAACAGGCCGAACGAGAAGCGGATCGTGCCCGTATTCACGTCCGTGCCGACCACGCCGCACATCAGACCGAACAGCGTCATGGCAACGCCTTTCAGCGGCGACCCGCGAGACATCGTCGCACCGGCCAGCAGGCCCAACAGCATGATCGAGAAGATCTCGGTCGGGCCGAACTTGAACGCCACTTCGACCAGCAGCGGCGAAGCGAAGATCATGACGATGATGCCGACCGATGCCGCGAAGAACGAGCAGATCATCGTGATGCCCAGCGCGGTTCCCCCCTTGCCCTGTTTGGTCAAGGGATAACCGTCAAGACACGTCACCGCGTGCGGCGGATGCGAAGGCAGGTTGAGCAAGATCGCGCCGATGGCGCCGCCGTACTGCGAACCATAGAAGATGCCGGCCAGCATCAAGATGGCGGGCACGGGCTGCATCACATAGGTCAACGGCAGCAGGATCGAAATCGCCGACAAGGCGCCCATGCCGGGCAGCACGCCGATGAGGTTGCCCACCAGCACGCCGAAGAACGACCACATCAGGTTGTGCAGCTGAAACGCGACGCCGAAGCCGTACCAAAGGTCCATCAAAGATTGAGAGATCATGGCGCTTCAACCCCAACGAAACAGCGGCAACTGCAATTGCAGCGCCCACCAGAACACGACGACCGCGATCGCGGACATCGCGAGCGACAGCAGGATGGCTTGCTTGATGGTGTTCTTGCGATCACCCAGCGCCGAGATGAATACGATGGCGAAGGTCGCCGGCAGCAGGCCGCCGTAGTGGCCCAGCAGCAGGAATGCCAGCGTGCCCAACAAGATGCAGGCGCCGCCTCGGAAATCGGGCAAGCCATGCGCATGGCCATCACCCGGCGCGGGCGGCGTGGAATCGCCTGAACGCGCCGACAAGGCGATCAGCACGCCCGTCAACGCCAGCAAGCCGCCCAGCGCGGCGGGGAAGAACCCCGGCCCCATGTGGCTCAACGTGCCGATGTGGTAATCGGTGCCCCCGTATATCGCCCCCAACCCGATCAGGACCATCAGCGCGCCGCCGTAGTAGTCCTTTCTGTTGATATTTTTTTGCACTCCATCCTCCGTCCTGGTGCAGGGCCGTGCCGGCCCTGGATGCGATGCTCGAAACGAGCGTCGCCCGGCCCTTAACAGCGAGCCTGCGCGCAGATTACGGAGGGAAGCTGCTAATCCGCTTTCTATGCGCTGTCGCGTTCCTGAATTCGGGGGTTATCCCTGAGCAGAAGCGGCACAAGAAAGGAGGGAGATGGAAAAAAATTTGAAAGCCAAGCGGCTTTACTGGTCGCCCTTGAGCTCGACATCGAGCGGCCGCGGGTACTGGGATACGGTCGGGGCAAGCGGCAGCCAAAGCACCGAGGCCAGACCCACGCCGCCTTGCTCGTTGGACTCGCCATCGCGCAGTTCGATGTCACCATCGTTGCGGCGCGCATAGGCGCGGGCGATCGCCAGGCCCAGGCCCGAACCCGACGAGGTGACCGGCTTGTCCGTGCCTACCCGTTCAAAGCGGGCGAAAGCACGGCTGCGCAGGACGGGATCCAGGCCGGGGCCATTGTCAGACACCGCTACCTCGGCCCGGTTTTCCAGGCGGCAGACCGACACCGTGATGCGCGCGCCGACGGGTGCGTAATGAATGGCGTTGTGCACCAGGTTGGATAAGGCTTCGTGCAGTTCAGCTTCACTGCCGGACACGGGCACCGGAATCTCGGGCCCCTCTTCCGACCCCGCCGGCACCCACCCCAGGTCCTGCTGCTTTTCATGAGCCAGCGGCAAATACTGCAACACGACTTCGCGCGAGACGGCGTTCATATCCAACACCTGCCGCGGCAACTGGTCTGCCTGATTGGCGTGCGCCAGGGACAGCAACTGCTCGGTCAGGCGGCGCGTGCGCCCCAGTTGATCCACGATGGCGCGCAGGCCTTCGCGTGTACGGGCGGGATCACGTTCGCGCAGCGCGTATTGCGCCTGCGTCAGCATGATGGCCAGCGGCGTGCGCAGTTGATGCGAAGCGTCGGCCAGGAAGTGCGACTGTTCGTCCAGGACGCGGCGATAGCGGGCGATATGGTGATTGACGGCGTCGACCAGCGGCGCCACTTCGCTGGGCACGCGCGAGGCATCCAGCGGGGTCAGGTCATCGGGACGGCGGTTGCGGATATCGGCACGCAGGCGGCGCAACGGCTTCAGCGCCCACGACACGCCCCACCAGACCAGCACGACAACCAGCGCCAGCATCCGCGCATCACGCAGGATTTCCTGGCGCCGCGCGTTGTTTTCGGCTTCGATCCGCTTGCCCGTGCTTTCCGCCACCACGACCAGCACCTGACGGTGCAGCCCCTGGTAATAGAGATCGCGCACGACCGCCACCACCCGCACGGGGTCGTTACGGTAAACGCCGTCATAGAAAATGGGCTGAGCGTTGGAGCGCGGCCACGTGGGGGGACGCGGCATCTCAGGCATGCCCAGCAGCGTCTTGCCCTGGTTGACGGGCACGGCGGCCCCGTCCGGCAGCGGCGGGTCGATCTGTTCAATGCGGAAATACTTGCGCAAGCCCGCGCGGGATTCAAGCATCACCTGCGCGTAGAGCGGTGTGGCCACCTGGAGATTGCCGTCCGGGGTGAACTCCAGGCTGCTTTCCAGCACGCGAGCGGGCTCCACCAGCGCGCTGTCATAGGCCTCGTTGGTGATTTCTGACAGCGTGCGGTAGTCATTCAGGCTGTCGATGACCAGCAGCGCCACCACGCCGGGCAGCAGCAAGATGATCAGCAGCGCGCGGATGCCAACGCGGGGCAACCCGGGAATCCGCAGGCTCACTTAGGTTTCCGCGGACTCGCTGGCAACGCTTTCCAGCATGTAACCCAGCCCGCGCACCGTCACGATCCGCACGTCGCTGCCGGCCAGCTTCTTGCGAAGGCGGTGCAGCACAACTTCGATGGCATCGGGATTGGCTTCGCTGTCGTGCGTGAAGACCTTGCCGAACAGCTGCGACTTGTCCACCGGATAGCCGCTGCGGGTCAGCAGCGCCGCCAGCGCGGCGTGCTCGCGCGGCGTCAGGAACAATAAGGAGCCATCCAGCGTGAAGGCGCGGCTTTCACTGTCGTAGGACAGGGAACCGCATTGCAGGCGAGGATGTTGGCGGCCGCGGCTGCGGCGCACCAGCGCGGTCAGCCGCGCTTCCAGTTCTTCCAGCGCAAAAGGCTTGGTCAGGAAATCGTCCGCGCCCAGGTTCAGGCCACGCACCCTGTCCTGCAACGCGCCTTGGGCGGTCAGCAGCAGGACGGGCGTGCGGTCGTCCCGGTTGCGCATTTCGCGCAGGACGACCAACCCGTGCTTGTCGGGCAGACGCAAGTCCATGACGATGGCGTCGTATTCGGTGCCCGCCATGAAAGCCTCGGCCGTGCGAGCATCTGCCGCGTGATCCGGCACGAACCCGCTTTGGGCGAGTGCGCGCATCAACCAGGACGCCATGTCCCGTTCGTCTTCAACCAACAATATGCGCATGACCGTCCGTTCCTTCGGGCAAATTATCTGCCGCCCGCTGTCCATGCACGCGCTGACGCAGGTAGCGGGTTTCGTGATGACGCCGAAAAAGGATCGCCGACAACTCGTTCAACGCTTGGGTATAGACGTCGCGCTTGAATTCGATCACGGCGTCCAGGGGTACCCAATACTGGCTCCAGCGCCAGGCATCGAATTCCGGATGCTGCGTCGCTCGCAAGCACACATCACTGTCACGTCCCACCAGGCGCAACAAGAACCAAATCTGTTTTTGTCCTTTATAGTGGCCACGCCACTCACGCCGGACGAAGTGATCGGGCACGTTATAACGTAACCAATCGCGTGTACGCCCCAAAATACGGACATGCTCGGGCTTCAAGCCCACCTCTTCATGGAGTTCGCGATACATGGCCTGCACCGGGCTTTCGCCATATTTGATGCCGCCCTGGGGGAACTGCCATGCATGTTCCCTGATACGCTTGCCCCAAAAGACCTCGTTTCGACTGTTGACGAGAATGATGCCGACATTGGGGCGGTAGCCTTCGCGATCAAGCATGGGCCACCCCCACCGAATTCAATACAATTACAGTCGATTATACGTATCTGCTGCCACCTTTAAACATGCGCGCATCCAACTACCACATCAACACCCTCAAAGAAGCCCCTTCCGAAGCCGAAGTCGCCAGCCATCAGCTGATGACCCGGGCCGGGATGATCCGCAAACTCGCGGGCGGCATCTACACCTACATGCCCCTGGGCCTGAAGATCATCCGCAAGGTCGAGGCTATCGTCCGGGAGGAAATGAATGCCTCGGGCGCCATCGAGCTGCTGATGCCGGTGGTGCAACCCGCCGAGCTCTGGCAGGAATCGGGCCGCTGGGAGCAATACGGCGCCGAACTCCTGCGCATCAAGGACCGCCACCAGCGCGATTTCGTGCTGCAACCGACGTCAGAGGAAGTCATCACCGACATCGCGCGCAATGAAATCCACAGCTATCGCCAGCTGCCGCTGAATTTCTATCACATTCAGACCAAGTTCCGGGACGAACGCCGCCCCCGCTTCGGCCTGATGCGCGGCCGTGAATTCACCATGAAGGATGCCTATTCCTTCGACCGCGACGAAGCTGGCGCCGGAAAGAGCTATGACAACATGTACGCCGCGTACATGCGGATTTTCAACCGCCTGGGTCTGCAATTCCGCGCCGTGGCGGCCGATACGGGCTCCATCGGCGGCACGCGCAGCCATGAGTTCCAGGTGATTGCCGACACCGGCGAAGACCTGCTGGTCTACAACGCCGACAGCGACTACGCCGCCAACATCGAGCTGGCCGAAGCCGTGGCGCTGTACCCGACCCGTGGCGCAGCCACCCAGGCCATGGCGGACGTACCCACGCCGGGCGCGGCCAAGTGCGAGGACGTGGCCAAGCTGCTTGGCCTGCCGCTGGAAAAGACGATCAAGTCGATCGTTCTGGCCACCGACGGCGACAAGGGCCAGGTGGATGTCTGGCTGCTGCTCTTGCGCGGCGACCACGAGCTGAATGAAATCAAGGCTGGCAAGCTGCCGGGCCTGGCGGGCTTCCGCTTTGCCACCGAAAGCGAGATCGTCGAGCATTTCGGCTGCAAGCCCGGCTATCTGGGCCCGGTCAAGACCGCCAAGCCGGTGCATGTGATTGCCGACCGCACGGTCGCCAACATGGCCGATTTCGTCTGCGGCGCCAACAAGGAAGACTTCCACACCCAGGGAGTAAACTGGGGCCGCGACCTGCCCGAGCCCGAGCTCGTGGCCGATCTGCGCAACGTGGTCGCGGGTGACCCGTCGCCGGATGGCAAGGGCACGCTCTCTATCCAACGCGGCATCGAAGTGGGGCACGTTTTCTACCTGGGCAAGAAGTACTCCGAAGCCCTGAAAGCCACCTTCCTGGACGAAACCGGCAAGCCGGCCGTCCTGGAAATGGGCTGCTACGGCATTGGCGTGACCCGCATCGTGGGCGCAGCCATCGAGCAGAACCACGACGCCCGCGGCATCATCTGGCCCCGCGCGATCGCCCCGTTTGAAGTGGTGATCTGCCCGGTGGGCTGGGGCAAAAGTGAAACCGTGCGTGACACGGCCCAAAAGCTCTATGAATCCCTGCTGGCGCGCGGCGTGGACGTCATCCTGGATGACCGCGATGCCCGCCCGGGAGTGATGTTCGCCGAGTGGGAATTGATCGGTGCCCCCCTGCGTGTAACAGTTGGAGAACGCGGCTTGAACGATGGTGTGGTGGAATTGCAGGCCCGTCGGGAAACCGAAGCCGCCAAGATTCCGGTAGAGTCCGCGCTTGAAACGGTGCTGACGAAACTCGACACCCTTTAAACCCTATAGCCACTACGGACTTCCCGCGTCCCGATTCGCATCAATTCCTATCCGTACCGTGACCGACCCGAAGTCCTCCGAATCCCTCCTGCAAGTCCGTGTCTACTACGAAGACACGGATGCGGGCGGGGTGGTTTTCTACGCTAACTACTTGAAATTCCTGGAACGCGCACGCACCGAGTGGCTGCGCGACCTGGGAGTCAACCAGTCCGGGCTGGCCGCCACCGAGCAACGTTTATTCGTTGTCCGCTCCTTGGACATGTCCTACCGGAAACCAGCCAGACTGGACGATTTGCTTACCATACGCAGCCGAGTCACCAAACTGGGCCGCGCTTCGATACACTTCGCGCAGCGCGCGGAACGCAACGGGGAACTGCTTGCCGAAGGCAACATCCAAGTCTGCTGTGTCGATGCTATTCACATGCGGCCGGCGGAGTTGCCGGCTGACGTTCGCGCAAAACTGGAATTCATTCAGGAATAACCATGCAAGTCACCAACGACATGTCGTTGCTTTCGCTGATTTCGCACGCCAGCGTGCCCGTCCAGTTGATCATGCTGTTGCTGTTGGGCATTTCGATCATGTCCTGGACCTATATTTTCGCCAAGCGTCTGGCCATCAAGCGCGCCCATACCCAGACCCGCCGCTTTGAAGACGACTTCTGGTCGGGTGGCGACCTGTCCATGCTGCAACAGGCCGTGGCCTCGCGCCGCGACGAACAAGGCGCGCTGGCCCGCATCTTCGATGCCGGCATGACCGAATTCCTGAAGGCCCGCCGGGGCAATGCCTCTGGCGATGCCACGGCATTGCTGGACGGCCCGCGCCGCGCCATGCGCGCCGCCTACCAGCGCGAAATGGATTCGCTGGAATCGCACCTGAACTTCCTGGCGTCCGCCGGTTCGGTATCGCCCTACATCGGCCTGCTGGGCACGGTCTGGGGGATCATGCACGCCTTCATCGGCTTGTCGAACATGCAGCAGGCCACGCTGGCCTCGGTGGCTCCCGGTATCGCGGAAGCACTGATCGCCACCGCGATCGGCCTGTTCGCCGCCATCCCGGCCGTGGTCGCCTACAACCGCTTCACGAATGACATCGATCGTATCTCGATCCGTTTTGACAGCTTCGTCGATGAATTCCTGAACATTCTGCAACGGCAGGTGCGCTAATGCCCTCGGTAAGCTCACGCGGCAGGTCCGGCCGCCGCATGAAGGCCGACATCAACGTGGTGCCGTACATCGACGTGATGCTGGTGCTGCTGGTCATCTTCATGGTGACGGCGCCCCTGATCACGCCCGGGCTGATCCAGTTGCCTTCGGTCGGCGCAGCGTCCGACGTACCAGTGAAGCCGCTGGAAGTCCAGATTTCGGAAGACGGCAAGATCGCGCTGCGCCTGCGCGAACCCGGCGCGACGATGCAAGACATCGCGCGCCCTGAGCTGGTGGCGCAAGTGCGTTCGCGTATTACCGCGGAAACACCGGTGGTCATTGCCGCTGACGGCAAGGTGCCCTACGAGACGGTCGTGAAGGTGATGGACGAACTGCGCACCAACGGCATCACCCGCCTGGGCCTGCTGGTGGATCAGTCCGCCGCCGGCGCCTCCCAGCCCGCATCCGCGAAAAAACGCTAACGCGCCGCCTTCCGCCGGCTTGGCCGGCATGCACCGCACATGACGCCACCCATTATTCGACACCGCAGCGGCCCCCCGGCCACCCCGCCCAACAACGACAACCGGAATGCGCTCATTCTGGCTGTGGCGGTGCACCTGCTGCTGCTGGTCGCCCTGATCTTTGGCGTGAACTGGCGCACGGAGGCTCCTGGCCCCGTCGAAGTCCAGCTTTGGGCCGACGGCAATTCGCCCGTCGCGCCGCCGCCCACGCCGCAGCCCGAACAACCCAAGCCGCCCCCAAAGCCCGAGCCGGAGCCCGAGCCTGAAAAGGCCCCTCAGCCGCCGCCCGCGCCTGCGCCCAAGCCCGAACCCGCCCCCGAGGTTCAGCCCAAGACCGAGGAAGTGGATCCGGAGATCGCGATCCAGGAAGCCAAGAAGAAGCGCGAGCAGGAAGAAAAGGCTCGCCAGGCTGCCGAGGCCGCGAAGGAAAAAGCACGCCTGGAAGACGAGCGCAAGCAGGCTGAATTGAAGGAAAAGAAGCGCCTGGAGCAAGAACGCCAGGCCGCCGAGAAAGCGGCTGCCGAAAAGGCGGCTGCGGACAAGGCTGCTGCGGATAAGGCGGCCGCCGAGAAAGCCGCTGCCGAGAAGACCGCCGCAGAGAAGAAGGCCAAGGACGACGCCGCCAAGAAGGCAGCCGCTGAAAAAGCCGCCGCTGACAAGGCTGCTGCCGAGAAAGCCGCGGCAGCCAAGAAGGCGGCTGCGGACAAGGCCCTGAAGGATGCATTCCGCAACGACGCGCTGGGTGCCGCAGGCATCCCCGGCGGCACGGCGGATCGCAACCAGGCGGGCGGCGGACGCGATAACGGCTATGCCGCCAAGGTGCGCGCTTGCATCCTTCCGGGCGTGGCCTATCAGCCCCCGCCACGCAGTGGCTCCGGGAATCCGACGGCACAATACCGGGTACAGTTAGGTACTGACGGGAAGGTTAACGGCGTGTCCTTGACCGAATCCTCGGGCAACCCGGCATTCGACCGCGCGGTCGAAACCGGTATCCGCCGTTGCAACCCCTTCCCGAAGCCCTCCACGGGCGGCTACGAAAAGTTCATTGACGTAGTGCACAAAATGTATGATTGACAGGAGATTGATGAATATGACTCCCGCTTATAGCCGACGAGGTTCCGTCCTCGCTCTCTGGCGATCGTATGGGCTCGGCTTGCTGATGCTGACGCTGGCCTGCCTGATGGCGATGAAACCGGTCCACGCCCAATTGCGTGTTGATATTTCCGGCACTGGCGCAACCCAGTATCCGGTCGCCATTGCCGATTTCGCGGTGGACGACACCCATGGCCGCGCCCTGGCTGACGTGATCCGCGCCGACCTGACCCGCACGGGCCAGTTCCGCCTGATCAATGCCGCCGGATCCGGCTTGAACGTTGATTCCCCCGTCGCCCATGATGACTGGCGCGGCAAAGGCGCCGACTTCCTGGCCTATGGCAGCATCACCCGTGGCGCCGATGGCCGCTACGACGTGCGCTACCGCTTGGCCGATACGGTCAAGAAGGGGCAATTGGATGGCGTGGCGTTCTCGGGCACGGAGCAGGAACTGCGCCGCGTGGCCCACCAGATCGCCGACCGCATCTACGAGAAGATCACCGGCGTTCGCGGCGTGTTCTCGACCCGCATCGCCTATGTGCTGAAGAAGGGCGCCACCTACGAATTGCAAGTGGCTGATGCCGACGGGCAGAACCCGCAAGTGGCCCTGCGTTCGCGCGAGCCCATCATTTCGCCGTCCTGGTCGCCCGATGGCGCCAAGCTGGCCTATGTGAGCTTCGAGTCCGGCAAGCCGGTTGTGTACGTGCACACCCTGGCCACCAGCGCCCGCGTTCCCGTTGCAAACTTCAAGGGCAACAACAGCGCCCCCGCCTGGTCGCCCGATGGCTCCAAGCTGGCCGTGGCGTTGACCCGTGATGGTTTGTCGCAAATTTACATCGTTGGCGCGTCCGACGGCTCAAATCCCAACCGCATTACACGTTCTCCCGGGATTGACACCGAACCGACCTTTACGCCAGACGGTGCTTCAATTATCTTTACGAGTGACCGCAGCGGCGGGCCGCAAATCTATCAGACCGGCTCGACAGGTGGCGAAGCACGCCGCCTCACGTTTAATGGTGGTTACAACATATCACCCCGAATTTCCCCCGATGGATCGACGCTGCTGTACGTTGCAAGACGCGACGGCGCGTTTCGAATCGCGTCGTTGAACCTGTCCTCAGGCTCCGAATCTTTGATCACTGATGGTCGTGACGATCAGTCGCCAAGTTTCGCGCCGAATGGCATGCAAGTCCTTTACGCCGCCATCCAAAATGGACGTAGCGTACTTGCGGGTGTTTCGAGCGATGGCCGCGTACGGCAGACGCTTTCGGTACTGAACGGGGAAATACGTGAACCGACTTGGGGCCCATTTACCCGATAACACGTGTGACTCTCTTTGCAAAGGAACTATCATGAAGTCGCGCATTGCCAAAAGCCTAACCATCGCCGCTCTGGCCGCCACCCTGGCAGCTTGCAGCTCCGTCCCTCTCGACGATAAAGCGGGTCAGGGCGGAGGCGCTGGCCAAGGATCCTCGGCCTCCGGCCAGATCCTTGATCCCTTTAACCCCCAAAGCATCCTGGCGCAACAGCGCTCGGTGTACTTTGATTTCGACAGCTACACCGTGTCGGACCAGTACCGTGGCTTGGTCGAAACCCATGCCCGCTACCTGGCTTCGCACCAGCAGCAGAAGATCAAAATCGAAGGCAACACCGACGAACGCGGCGGTGCTGAGTACAACCTGGCCCTCGGCCAGCGTCGTGCAGACGCCGTGCGTCGCATGATGACCCTGCTGGGCGTCAGCGACAACCAGATCGAAGCCATCAGCTTCGGCAAAGAAAAGCCGAAGTCGACGGGTACGTCGGAAGCCGACTTTGCTGAAAACCGCCGCGCCGATATCAACTATCTGCGTTAAGCTTTTCGCATAGTCCAAGAGCCCTACCACGCGTCGGGACGGTCAGCCGGCCGTCCCGACGTTTGTTTTTATACTCGGGAATATTCATGCGCGATAACGTTCTGTCCCTGCGTCCTCTGATTGTGGCCACTGGCCTGGTGCTTGCGGCCCTGACGGCGCCCGCTCACGCTTTTTCCGACGATGAAGCCCGTAAGGCCATCCTGGATTTGCGCCAGCAGGTTCAGCAACAGAACGAGCAAAGCCAACGCGCCAAGCTGCAATTGGCCGACCAGATTCAATCCTTGCAACAAGAAGTGGCCCAGCTGCGCGACCAGCTGGAACTGGTGTCCCGCCAGCAGCCCAGCGCCAAGCCTGGCGCCCCCAGCGGCTCGAATCCGCCGGGCACGACCGCTGGCGACCCGCAAGAGCAGGCCGCCTACGACGGCGCCATGGACCTGTTCCGCAAGGGCCAGTACAAGGATGCAGCCGAATCGCTGGCCGCCTTCACCGCGCTCTATCCCAATAGCCAGCTGACGCCCAGCGCGCAGTTCTACCTGGGTAGCAGCCGCTATGGCATGAAGGACTTCAAGGGCGCCATCGAGCAACTGACCAACATGGTCCAGAAGTCGCCCGACAACGCCCGCGCGCCGGACGCCCTGCTGATCATCGCCGGTGGCCAGATCGAACTGAACAACCGCGCCGGCGCCAAAGCGTCGCTGCAACGCATCGTTCGCGACTACCCGAACGCCCCGGCCGCCGCTACGGCCAAGAGCCGTCTGCAACTGTTGCAGTAATGCTGCCTGCCGCAAACGCGGTCAGCGCCTACCGGCACATCCTGCGCCGCCGCGCAGGGCTTATCGCCCTGCTGCTGGCGGCGATTTTCATTGCGCTGCTGATCGACTTCACCGTGGGCCCGTCGGGCATGCCTTGGCGCGACTTGTGGCACACGCTGAGCGCGCCTGCGTCCGCTGACCCGACCCATCGCGTGATCGTGTGGGACATCCGGCTGCCTTCCGCCCTGATGGCCGCCCTGGTGGGCATGGCGCTGGGCCTGGCTGGCGCCGAAATGCAGACCATCCTGAACAATCCGCTGGCCAGCCCCTTCACGCTGGGCGTGTCGTCCGCCGCCGCGTTTGGCGCGTCGCTGGCGATCGTCCTGCAATGGGGGCTGCCCGGCATTCCCAGCGCCTGGCTGATCGCCGGCAATGCGTTCCTGTTTGCCGTGCTTGCGGCCTTGCTGCTGGATGGCGTGGCCCGCTGGAGCGGCATGAACACGTCGGGCGTGGTGCTGTTCGGCATCGCCATGGTGTTCACGCTCAATGCGCTGGTGTCACTGGTGCAATTCCTGGCCAGCGCCGAAGCGCTACAGAACCTGGTGTTCTGGACGATGGGCAGCCTGTCGCGATCCAGCTGGACGACCGTGGGCGTGCTGGCGCTGGCCGTGGCATTGGCCTTGCCGCTGGCGATGCGTCAATCCTGGAAGCTGACGGCGCTGCGCCTGGGCGAAGAACGCGCGGCCAGTTTCGGCGTGGACGTCCGCCGGGTGCGCGTCGCGGCGCTGGCGCGCGTCAGCCTGTTGTCGGCGCTGGCCGTGGCATTTGTCGGCACCATCGGCTTCATCGGCTTGGTGGCGCCACATATCGCGCGCCGGCTGTTCGGCGAGGATCACCGTTTTTATCTGCCTGGCAGTGCACTGGTCGGCGCGCTGATCTTGTCACTGGCCTCCGTCGTGTCCAAGAATCTGTTGCCCGGCGTCGTGGTGCCCGTGGGCATCGTGACGGCGCTGGTCGGCATTCCCTTCTTCGTGTCGGTCGTATTGCGCCGGCAACTGCCATGATGCGCCCTACCCCCCTGGACATTCACGGGCTCACGGCCGGCTACGGCCGGGATGACGTGCTGCACGCGATGTCGATCCCGGCGCTCGCCGCTGGCGAAGTCACCGCCCTGCTGGGCCCAAACGGCAGTGGCAAATCCACCTTGTTGAAGGCGCTGGCCGGACTGGTCCGGGCACGTGCAGGCAGCGTCTTGCTGGACGGGCAAGACCTGACCCGGCTGGGCGTGGGCGAACGCGCCCGGCACATGGTCTACCTGCCCCAGAGCCTGCCTGCCGCCGTGCATCTACGGGTGTTTGAATCCGTGCTGGTCGCGGCCAGGGCCAGCCAGGATGCGACCGCCCGCCCCGTGCTCATGGCAGATATCGAACGCCTGCTGGCGCGGCTGGGCATCGCGCACCTGGCCCTGCATTATCTGGATGCGCTGTCTGGCGGGCAAAAGCAACTGGTGGGCCTGGCGCAAGCGTTGATCCGCCATCCCCGTGTGCTGCTGCTGGATGAACCCTTGTCGGCGCTGGATCTGAATTACCAGTTCCACGTGATGCGGCTGCTGAAGCAGGAAACGCAAGAGCACGGCCTGATCAGCATCGTCGTGCTGCATGACTTGAACGTGGCGTTGCAGCATGCGGATCGCGCCGTGATGATCCAGGCGGGACGGCTGCATGCCGAAGGCGCTCCCGCCGACGTCATCACGTCCGCGTCACTGGCAGAGGTTTATGGCGTGCAGGGGCGAGTGGAAACGTGCTCGCGGGGCTTGCGGCAAGTCCTGATCGACGGACTGGACGAACACCCGCGCTGACACGCCACAGCGGCGGCCGTTTCAGGCACGCTGGGCAACATCCACGACCGGCGCACCGGTCATGTCCGCCAATTGGCGGGGTGTCAGATTGAACACCGCGTGCGGATGGCCAGCAGCGGCCCACAGGCTGTCGTAGTTGAACAAGTCGGCATCCAGCAGCATGACCGGCTTGACGGCATGGCCGATGGGGCACACGCCACCGATGGCGTAGCCCGTCATGTCGCGCACGAACTTCGCGTCGGCCTTGGCCAATGCGCCGACCTGCTCAGCCACCTTGGACTCATCCACGCGATTGGCGCCGCTGGCGATGACCAGCACCGGCGCGTTGTCGGAAGCCCGCCGGAAGATGATCGACTTGGCGATCTGCGCCACTTCGCAACCGAGACCTGCCGCGGCTTCCGCCGACGTCTTACCCGTCTGCGGCAACACGACGACAGGTTTGTCATGTCCGATATCCAGCAGCAAGCGGGCGACCCGTTGAGCGGATTCGGGCAAGGCGGCGAGGGATTCTGGGGACATCGTGACGCACTCCGTTGCTAAGCGTCGCCGCGCGAATGGGCGGCGGCCGGGAAAGTCGAGAGACGAGTTTATCAGCGCCCGCGATGGCCGCCTGCCCGCCCCGGCGGGCTAGAATGCGGACCTGGTTTCCCCTTCCTGCCTTCCATGCGTTCCGAACCTGTCCTGCCCCTGCAAACTGCCTTGATCGGCGGCTACGCCATGTCCTATACCGAGTACGGCAGCGGCACGCCGCTGGTCCTGGTGCATGGCTCGCTGTCGGACTGCCGCTACTGGAAGTCGCAGATGGCGCCGTTGGGCAAGTCGTTTCGCGTGCTGGCGGTTTGCCTGCGCCGTTACTGGCCAGAGGTCTGGGATGGCGCGGGCGATGGCTTTTCGATCGAGCAGCACGCCAGCGATGTGCTGGAATTCATCGATAGCGTTGCCGGCGGCCCTGCTCATCTGGTGGGCCATTCCCGTGGCGGCCGCGTCGCGCTGGAAGCCGCGCTGCGCCAACCCGGCGCGGTGCGCAGCCTGACGCTAGCCGACCCTGGGCTGCCGCTGCCCGGCGGCGATGATTCCCGTGGAGGCTTTCGCCAGCGCGCCTTGACGCTGATCCGCCAAGGAGACATCGAGGAAGGCCTGGCCCTGTTCGTGGATACCGTGACCGGACCCGATACCTGGCAACGCATGGTGCCGTGGTTCAAGGAGATGGTGCGCGACAACGTCGGCACGCTCTTCGGCCAGGCAGATGAACATCCGGAAGCCCTGACGCCGCAGCAGATCGCCACCCTGAAGCTGCCGACCCTGCTGATCGGCGGCGCGCTCAGCCCCGCCCCCTATCCCGCCGTGCTGGACGCCCTGTCGGCATGGCTGCCGCATGCGCACCGGGTGACGGTCATCGGTTCTTCGCACGGCATGAACCTGGGTAATCCCCGCGCCTTCAACGGCGCCATCGAAGAGTTCATCGGGGGCTGATTCGCCGCGCCCCGCTGGCGCAAGCCCGCAATCACGGTTCCACTGACGGCGTGTGCTTCAGGCGTCGCAACACAAACGTCGAACGGCTATGACGCACGCCGCGCAGCTTGTACAGCCGCTTGCGCAGGAATTCCTCATAGCCTTCCGTGCCCGCCACGGCCACCTTGATCAGATAGTCATATTCGCCCGTGACCAGAAAGGCTTCGACCACTTCTGGCAGCCGGGTGATCTCTTCGCCAAACCGCGCCAGAGCCTCGTCGTCGTGGTGCTCCAACGTCACTTCGATCATGACGGTGTCGGGCAGCCCCAGCGCCTTCTGATTCAACAACGCGGCATAGCCTTCGATGACGCCGGCCTCTTCCAGTGCCTTGACCCGGTTCCAGCAGGGCGTGGGGGACAGGCCCACCTGCTCGGCCAGCTTCAGGTTGGTCAGCCGACCATCGGCGCGCAAGGCACGCAGGATCTTGCGGTCGGTTTCGTCGATTTTCGGGGTGGTGGACATGGAAAATGGGCCTGAAAAGAGAATATCCCTGTAAAGATTAATTTTACAAGATAGATATTCCTCGGTATCGCCGAAATAGGCGTGAATCAAGAAACCTATTTTGTCTTCTCGGCCGTAGACTTTCCAGCAAGACGGGCACTACCCCACCCGTCGGATTTCGACGCTTGCTCCGTGGCACAACCCGGCGCGTGCGCCGACAGTTCCAACGCAGCAACCCGCGCGACGATCCGCGCGGCTGGAAACCATGTCCCACGCAGCAGCTGTACCCGCAAGAACCGGTCTGGGCCTGTCCGGCACCGTCATGCTTCTGACCGCCCCCGCGTTATTTGCGTCAAACATGGTCGCGGCCCGCTGGGCCCATGACGCCAATCTACCCCCCGTATTCCTTGCCTTCGGCCGCTGGCTGCTGGCCTTGCTGATCCTGTTGCCCTTGGCCGCCCCGGCCTTGCGTGCGCACCGCCGTGCCTTGTGGCGCGGACTGCCCACCTTGCTGCCACTGGCGGTACTGGGCATGGGCGTGGCAGTGGCGCCGCAATACATCGGCGCGCAAACCACCAGCGCCACCAATATCGCCCTGATTTTTTCGTGCAGCCCCATCCTGGTCGCGCTGCTGGAAGCCTTGGTATGGCGCAAGCCGCTATCGGCCTTGCGCGCGTCTGGCCTGGTGCTGGCCCTGGGTGGTGTATTGATCGTGTTGTCGCGAGGCGACGTTCAGGCTTTGGCCCGGCTAGCGTTCGGCCAGGGCGACCTGTGGGTGCTGCTGGCGGCAACCGGCTGGGCGTTCTATACCGTGCTGCAAAAGCGCCTGACGCTGCCCGCCGTGCCCGACAGCGCGCGCTTGGCGACGATGATGCTGGGTGGCGTGCTGGCGCTGGCGCCCTTTGCCGGCATCGAAGCGGCAGCGGGCGCCACGCCGCCCTGGACCGATCCGCGCCTGGCGGCCGTGCTGCTGTTCCTGGCGGTCGTGCCCAGCCTGGGCGCGTACTACGTCTATGGCCGGCTGATCAGTCAGGCCGGCCCCGCCACGGCAGGGTTGTCGATGTTTCTGGTGCCGGTCTACGCGGCGCTGCTGGCGTGGCCGCTGCTGGGCGAAGCGCCGCAACTGTTCCACGCCTATGGATTTGTGATGATTCTGATGGGCGTGAAACTGGCGTCTTCGCGGATGCAAACCAGGGCGACCACTGCGGCCGCCCCGGCCTGAACCCGCACGAGGTCGATCAGCGGCCCGCGCCCTGGGCCGCGATGACTTCCTGCGCCACCTGGCGCGGCGCTTCAGCGTAGTGCTTGAACTCCATCGTGTAGGTCGCGCGTCCTTGGGTCAGTGAACGCAGCGACGTCGAATAGCCAAACATCTCGGCCAATGGCACTTCGGCGCGCACTACCTTGCCGCCGCCGCCCGCGATGTCTTCCATGCCTTGCACCATGCCGCGACGCGACGACAAGTCGCCCATGACGTTGCCGGTGAAGTCCTCGGGGGTTTCGACTTCGACTTGCATCATGGGTTCAAGCAAGACCGGATCTGCCCGGCGCATGCCTTCCTTGAACGCCATCGAACCCGCCATCTTGAAGGCGTTTTCGTTCGAGTCCACGTCGTGGTACGACCCGAAGAACAAGGTCGCCTTCACGTCGACGACGGGGTAGCCCGCCAGCACGCCGGCATTCAGCGATTCGCGGATGCCCTTGTCGACGGCCGGGATGAATTCGCGCGGCACCACGCCGCCCTTGATGGCGTCAACGAACTCATAGCCCTTGCCCGGTTCTTGCGGTTCCAGCTTCAGTACCACGTGGCCGTACTGGCCACGGCCACCCGACTGCTTGACGAATTTGCCTTCGACTTCGTTGCAGGCCTTGCGGATGGTTTCGCGGTAGGCCACTTGCGGTTTGCCCACCGTGGCCTCGACGTTGAATTCACGCTTCATGCGGTCGACCAGGATCTCCAGGTGCAACTCACCCATGCCCGAGATGATGGTCTGGCCTGATTCTTCGTCCGTGCGCACGCGGAACGACGGGTCCTCTTGCGCCAGGCGGTTCAGCGCAATGCCCATCTTTTCCTGGTCGGCCTTGGTCTTCGGTTCCACGGCCTGTGAGATCACGGGTTCGGGGAAGACCATGCGTTCAAGAATGATCACGTGCGCCGGGTCAGACAAGGTATCGCCCGTGGTGACGTCCTTGATGCCGACCGCGGCCGCGATATCCCCCGCGTACACCTCGGTGATTTCACGTCGCTCGTTGGCGTGCATCTGCAAGATGCGGCCCAGCCGTTCCTTCTTGCCCTTGATCGGGTTGTAGACGGAATCGCCGGACTTCACCACGCCGGAGTAAACGCGGAAGAACACCAGCTGCCCGACAAACGGGTCCGTCATGATCTTGAACGCCAGCGCCGAGAACGGTTCCTGGTCGGTCGGATGGCGTTCGATTTCGCGGTCGCGCTCGTCGTGGCCGTTGATGGCAGGCACGTCGACGGGCGACGGCATGTAGTCGATGACGGCGTCCAGCATGGCCTGCACCCCCTTGTTCTTGAAGGCGCTGCCGCACAGCATGGGCACGATTTCGTTGGCAATGGTGCGCGCCCGCAGCCCCTGCTTGATCTCGTCTTCTGTCAGGGTTTCGCCCGACAGGTATTTTTCAAGCAGGGTCTCGTTGGCCTCAGCGGCCTTTTCAACCATTTTGTCGTGCCATTCCTGCGCCTGCGCTTGTTGGGCGGCGGGGATGTCCACGTACTGGAATTTCACGCCCTGGCTGGCGTCATCCCAGATGATGGCCTTCATCTTGACCAGGTCGATCACGCCTTCAAAATGGTCTTCGGCGCCCACGGGCAGTTGAATCGGCACGGCATCGCCCTTCAGGCGTTCGGCGATCTGGCGTTGCACGCGCAGAAAGTCCGCGCCCACGCGATCCATCTTGTTGACGAAGGCCAGGCGCGGCACCTTGTACTTGTTGGCCTGACGCCAGACGGTTTCGGACTGCGGCTGCACGCCGCCCACGGCGTCATAGACCATGACGGCGCCGTCCAACACCCGCATCGACCGTTCGACTTCAATGGTGAAGTCCACGTGCCCCGGCGTATCGATGATATTGATGCGATGTTCCGGGTAATTGCCCGCCATGCCCTTCCAGAAGGCGGTAGTGGCGGCCGACGTGATGGTGATGCCGCGTTCCTGCTCTTGCTCCATCCAGTCCATCACGGCGGCGCCATCATGCACTTCGCCAATCTTGTGGGTGATGCCGGTATAGAAGAGGATGCGCTCGGTGGTCGTCGTTTTGCCCGCGTCGATATGGGCGCTGATGCCGATATTGCGGTAAAGCTCGATGCGCGTCTTGCGAGTCATGGCCTCTTCCTTGCAGTGAACCACTGTGCACGTACGGCGCGCGTCCGACCGGACGCTGCCGCGGCGGGCGCCATGCCGCGTGTGGTGCTGGGGAGATGCGTAACCGCGCCCGCGCTGATGCGTAAATATTACGCGCCGCGCGGCAAGATACAAGAACCAATCGTCCCCCCCAAAGAAAAAGATCTTTATGGGCGCGATAGCCAAAAAAAACCCCTCGGCATCGAGGGGTTTTGTCGCACGTGCACCGGCGTGGCGCCAGCGCAGGCAGCGCTTACTTCTTTTCTTCCTTGACGCGATACACCAGCACGGCAGTGGTGGCCAGCGACAGGACCTTGGCGGTGACGCTGCCCAACAGCAGGCGCGACAGGCCGCTGCGGCCGTGGCTGCCGATGAAGATCAGGTCGCATCCAGCGTCGGTGGCGGCTTGGACGATACCGTCGGCCACGTTGAAGTTGGACACGGCGCGCGCTTCAGACTTGACCCCGGCGGTATCCGCGCGGTCGGTGATCAATTTCAGGTACTTGTCGGCTTGCTCGGCCGAAGCCTTTTCGTAATCTTCGTCGGTGATGGCGTAGGCTGCGGCCATGCCGTCAAAACCGATCGTGGCCGCAAAGGGCTGCGTCACGTAAAGGGCGACGACTTCGGCACCGACCGAACGTGCGAAGGTAATACCCGCGTTGGCGGCTTGGGCCGACAGCGGCGAACCGTCGGTGGGAATCAGGATCTTCTTGAACATCTTGCCTGCTCCTGTTTGAGAGGAATCTTTATGCTACCGGAAAGCCGCCAGGTTCACATCAAGGGAACCCGGCAAGCTTGACGCGCGTCAAGTATCGCTTCAGCCCAATTGTTGGGCAGCTGCGTACAAATTGGTGCAGCGGGTGCCGGTGCGGCAGTACGCCAACACGGGGCCCGGCAGGGTATTGAGCAGTTCGGCGAAGCGCACGACGTCGGACACGGTCATGGCGCTGCCCACCACGGGCTGGTATTCGACTTGCAGGCCGGCAGCGACTGCCGCCTTGGACACGTCGGCAGCGGTGGGCTGGTCCGGGCCGCCTTCAAAGTCGGGGCGATTGATGATGACGCTCTTGTAGCCGGCGGCGGCCACATCGGCCATGTCGTCGGGACCCAATTGAGGCGCGACGGCAAAGTTTTCGGTCAGGGGTTTGATGGGTGCGGACATGGCGGTTCCTTCAGATAGATAGCTGCGTATTATTGATTGTAGGAGCCGTTTTGCGCGAAGAGTTTTTCCAATTCGGTCCAGATGCCCCGATCGTCCGCGATCGAGACCGAAAAGCGCAACATGGTCGACGGCGCCTGTGACGGGGAAAACAGCGTGCCCGGCGCCAGCAGCATGCCACGGTCGGCGGCCTCGCGCGCCAGCACTTCGGTATCTCGGCCGCAATCCGTCCACACGAACATCCCGGCGTTGGGCTCATGAGGCACCGTCAGCCCCAGTTTCAGCAGCCCTTTCAGGCACCGCTGGCGGGCGTCGTCCACCCGCGCCCGGACACGCTCGATGTGGCGCCGGTATTGGCCTTCCATCAGCACGCGGTGGACCACGCGCTCGCCTAGCTCGGGCGAGGTCAGGCCGGCCAGCATTTTCAGGTCGGCCAACTTTTGCAGGATGTCGGGGTTGGCGGCCACATAGCCCACACGCAGGCTCGCGGCCAGCATCTTGGAATAGCCGCTGACCAGGATGACGCGATTCAGCCGGTCCAGCACGGCCAGCTTCATGGCGCCGCCCGGATGCAGTTCGCCATAGGTGTCATCTTCGACCACCATGAAATCGTGGCGCTCGGCGATCCGCAGGATGTCGTAGGCCACCCCTGCCGACAAGGTGTGCCCAGTGGGGTTATGCACCGCGCTGTTGATGATGAAAAGCTTGGGTTTGTGCTCGGCGGCCATCTGTTCCAGCATGGCGATGTCCGGGCCGTCAGGCCCGCGCGGCACCCCGATCAAGCGCGCGCCGAAGGCTGCCAGACGGCCAAAGATGACGAACCACGCGGGGTCTTCCACCAGCACGGTGTCGCCTGGCTTGACCAGGTGCCGCGCGATCAGGTCCAGCCCGTGCGTTACCCCATTGGTGGTCAGCAGATTGAGTTCCGGATGCGCCGGCACGCCATCGTTCTGCAACGATGCCGCGATCTGCTGACGCAACGGCGCGAAGCCTTGCGGATGGCCGTAGCTGACCAAGTTGGCGCGTACGGAACGCCCCACCGCGCGCACGGCGCTGGCCACCATGTCCGGGTCCAGCCATTCGGCCGGCAGCAGGCCCGCTCCGCCTGGCATGCCCGGGGCCGTGGTTTCGCGGAACATGCTGCGCAGCAGCCAGGCGATGTCCACCCGGGCAGGCGGCGCCAGGGTGACGGCTGGCGCCGTCGCGACCGCGGCCAGAGGGCCGCTGCGCGCCCGGACGAAAAAGCCTGCTCCCCGGCGCGACTGGACCAGGCCACGGGCCACCAGGCGGTCATAGGCTTCCACCACCGTGAAGCGGCTGACGCCTGACTGTTCGGCCATTTTTCGGATGGATGGCAGGCGGGTACCGGGCCGCAGGCCCTGTTCGTCGATGCGGCGAGCCAGGCCATCGGCCAACTGCGTCACCAGGGAGGCATCGGCCTGGCGCACGGGTTGCCAGGGCATGGAAGAGGCGGGAGAGGAAGCAACTGTCATGGGGATTTGACCAGGCCAGTGATTAAAGTGATATGCCTAAGTGTACCGGTACTGTACCGATAACTATGCGTAGAGTGACAGTTATACGAAAAGCCCGCAACCACGGGTGTCCCCGCCCCCAAATTCCGCCTGTCACCCCGCCCTTTTCCTGGCCGCTGTCATGACCCGATCCTCGCTTTATCCGTTGCCCCGGACGGCGCCCTCCGCGCCGCCATCCGTCTGGGAGGGCTATGGCTATGGCTTCCTGGGTGTGCTGGTCTTTTCCCTGACGCTGCCGATGACGCGCGTGGCGGTCGCCGAACTGGCGCCCCTGCTGGTGGGTCTGGGGCGTGCCCTGGTGGCCGCCGTGCCGGCCATTGCCCTGTTGTGGTTCACGCGCAGCCGGCGGCCAAACCGCCAGGAATGGCCCGGGGTGATCCTGGCGGCGCTGGGCATCGTCGTAGGCTGGCCGCTGGCTTCCACCGTGGCCATGCAAACCGTATCGTCTTCGCACGGTGCGGTGTTCAACGGGCTGCTGCCGCTATCGACGGCCGCTTTCGCGGCGCTGCGTAGCGGAGAGCGCCCGTCAGCCGCCTTCTGGGCCTGGGCGGTGGTGGGCGCTGCGCTGGTCACCACCTTTGCCTTGCGCCAAGGCGACGGCACGCTGGCCACCGGCTACCTTTGGCTGCTGGTGGCCGTGGTGCTGGGTGGCATGGGTTATGCGGAAGGCGCCCGTGCGGCGCGCACGCTGGGCGGCTGGCGCACCATTTGCTGGGCGCTGGCGATCAGCGCGCCCGTGGTGCTGGCGCCTGTCGGCTGGTTGGCCACGCAGGCCCACTGGCCCAGTGCCACGGTGGTTACCGCTTGCGCCTACTTGGCATTCGGTTCAATGTTCCTGGGATTCTTCGCTTGGTACCGCGGCTTGGCCGTGGGCGGGATCGCCCGGGTGGGACAAGTGCAGTTGTTGCAACCCTTCCTCACTGTCGTGGCGGCTGCATTGCTATTTGGTGAATCCGTGGAACCGTCGACATTCGTCTTCGCGGTTGCCGTGATCGCCGTTATCGCCGGCGGACGCCGCGCCATTGTGAGGACCGCAAAATGAATCTGCTCCCGACCAACTGGGCCGACGTGCCCCTGGCTTCCGCATCGCTGCTAGGCCCGCTGGCCCTGTTCGCGCTGGTCAGCTCGATTACGCCGGGGCCCAACAACGTCATGCTGGCATCGTCCGGCCTGAATTTCGGCTTCCGCCGCAGCATGCCGCACCTGCTGGGCGTGAATCTGGGGTTCACGTTGATGATCTTCCTGGTGGGCATTGGCCTGGGTTCGGTCTTCCAGCAAGTGCCCGAGCTGTATACGGTGCTGAAGTACGGCGGCGCCGCGTACCTGCTTTACCTGGCCTGGAAAATCGCCAACTCGGGCGGCATGGACGACGGTGAGGCCCGGGGCAAGCCGTTCACCTTCCTGCAAGCGGCGGCATTTCAATGGGTCAATCCCAAGGCATGGGTGATGGCGGTGGGCGTGGTGGCCACCTACACGCCGCAGAACGGCTTCTTCGCCAATCTGGTGATTGCCACGCTGGTCTGCGGCATCGTCAACCTGCCCAGCATCGGCGTCTGGGTCACGTTCGGCACTGCGCTACGCCGGGTACTGCATAAGCCCTGGGCGATCCGCGCCTTCAACATTGGCATGGCGCTGCTGCTGGTGGCGTCGCTGTATCCGGTGGCGTTGGAACTATTGCGCTGACGCGCAAGCCGGATCCCGGGGTATCCTGATACCGGAACCCCGCTGACCCGACAGGGTCATATCTTTCATGCCCGCCCTGCCCCGCCTCTCCGCCCGCCGGCTTTTCGTCGCCGCCCTGCTTGCCACCGCCAGTGTGGTGGGCTGCTCGCAACTGGATTCCTGGCAGCGCCAGACAATCTTTTCCCCCCAATCCGAACCGCAGACCTGGTGGCGTGAACCCGCCGCCGGCACCGAGGTCTATGACCTGGCGCTGGCCAACGGCGACAAGGTGCGCGCCTGGTACTGGCAAAGCCCCAAGGCGGGCGCCCCCACGGTGCTGTATCTGCACGGCGCGCGCTGGAACCTGAACGGCAGCGCCTTTCGCATCGACGGCTGGACACGCATGGGCTATTCCGTGCTGGCCATCGACTACCGCGGCTTTGGCGCATCCACGCCGCGCCTGCCGTCCGAGGACAGCGCGCTGGAAGACGCGATGGCGGGGCTGAAGGAACTGGCCCGGCTGCAACCCGATCCCGCGCGCCGCTTTGTCTACGGCCACAGCCTGGGCGGCGCCATCGCCATTGACCTGGCGGCACGCCCCGAACAACCGGACTTCGCGGGCTTGATCGTGGAGTCCAGCTTCACCAGCATCGGCGCCATGCTGGGCACCCTGCGTTGGGGCAAGGTGCCAGGCGCCGGCCTGTTGGTCACGCAGCCGTTCGATTCCGTGGACAAGCTGGCGCAGATGCACACGCCCATGCTGTTCATGCACGGCACGGCTGACCGCGTGGTGCCCCATACGATGAGCGACGAACTCTTCGCCGCGGCGCGCAGCGTGGCGCCAGACCTGAAACGGCTGGTGAAGATCGAAGGCGCGTCGCACTCGGGCGCCTTTCGCAGCGGCCCGCAGTATGACGCTGCCGTGAAGGCATTCATGCAAGACGCCACCCGGGCATACAAACGCAAAGCGGGCTGATGCCCGCCGCCCTGCCTGCGCGCGGGGCGTAGTCTTGCCCGTCCCCCCACACAAACCCGCCGGGAAAACCCGATCTCGGGAAACTCCCATATAAAACTTCTACTAAATATATTTACTGGATATTAAACTTCAGTCCTGTTCGCCGCTCCGCCAATGAAGCGACGCCATCTTGAGGAGAATCCAGTTGAGTAACGTGCGTTGGCAGGGCGTATTTCCTGCCGTAACCAGTAAGTTCCACGCCGACGAATCCCTCGACTTTGAAGCGATGCGCAAGCACTTCGGCTTCTTGATCGACAACGGGGTTCACGGTCTGGTCACCTGCGGCTCGCTGGGCGAAGCCAGCACCCTGACGCTGGAAGAAAAGCTTGCGGTCACGCGGTGCGCGGTGGAAGTCAGCGCCGGCCGCATTCCGGTTCTGGCCAACGTGTCGGAAACCAGCACTCGCGAAGCGCTGCGTTTCATCAAGGCCGCCGTCGAAATGGGCGTGGACGGCTTCATGTTGATGCCATCGCTGATCTACGTGGCGGACGCGCGTGAAGCAATGCAGAGCATCCGCACCATGGCGGAAGCCGCGCAAAAGCCCTGCATGATCTACAACAACCCCGTCGCCTACCGCGTGGACCTGAAGACCGAGCACATGGTCGAACTGGCCGACTGCCCGTGGCTGGTCGCCATCAAGGAAAGCAGCGACGACATTCGCCGCCTGACCGATCTGCGCAATGCCTTGGGCACGCGCTACCAGCTGTTCATCGGCGTGGACGACCTGTCCTATGAAGCATTGGCGCTGGGCGCCGACGGACTGCTGGCCGGACTGGTCACCGCCTTCCCGCGCGAAACCGTGGCGCTTTACGACCTGATGAAAGCCGGCAAGTGGCAAGACGCGCTGGCGCTCTACCAATGGTTCACGCCGCTCTTGCACCTGGATGTGTCCACCAAGCTGGTGCAGAACATCAAGCTGGCCGAAACCCTGGCCGGTGTCGGCAATGAACACGTGCGTCGTCCGCGTCTGCCGCTGATTGGCGCGGAACGCGAGCGTTGCACGGCCATCATCCAGGCCGCGATGGCCAAGCGCCCCAAGCAATACCAGTCGACGTAAGCGTCCGTTCACGGACGCATTCCCCCGCAGCACGAACTCTCCGCCGCGTGGCCTGGCCGCGCGCGGAGGGCCTGTCCTCCTGCACGCCTATCGGACATCATGCAAAGCGACATCATCCTTCAGACCCGGGGCCTGACCAAGGAATTCCGCGGTTTCGTGGCGGTCAACAACGTCGACCTGAGCGTGCGGCGCGGCGCCATCCATGCGCTGATCGGTCCCAACGGCGCGGGCAAGACCACGTTCTTCAATCTGCTGACCAAGTTCCACGTGCCGACGCGCGGCGAGATCCTGTACGACGGCGTGGACATCACGCAGGAACGTCCCGCGCAGACCGCGCGCCGCGGCATCGTGCGTTCGTTCCAGATATCGGCCGTGTTCCCGCAGCTGTCGGTGCGCGAGAACGTGCGCGTGGCCTTGCAGCGCAAGCTGGGCGTGGATTATTGCTTCTGGCGTTCTGAGCGCACGCTGGAAAGCCTGCACCACCGCGTCGAGGAACTGCTGGACCAAGTGGGCCTGCGCACGCACCTGGACGTTGCGGCGGGCGACCTGCCCTACGGCCGCAAGCGCACGCTGGAAATCGCCACCACGCTGGCGCTGGAGCCGGAACTGCTGCTGCTGGACGAGCCCACGCAGGGCATGGGCCACGAGGACGTGGACCGGGTCAAGCACCTGATCAAGCAGGTGTCCGCGGGCCGCACCATCCTGATGGTCGAACATAACATGAAAGTGGTGGCGGACATCTCCGACACCATCACCGTTTTGCAACGGGGCGAGATCCTGGCCGAAGGCCCCTACGCGATCGTGTCGGAAGACCCGGCCGTGCGCGAGGCCTACATGGGAGCCGAAGATGAATGAAGCCGTGGCCGGCGCGTCCGGAAACATGCTGGAGATCCGCAATCTGCATGCCTGGTACGGCGAATCGCACATCCTGCATGGCATCAACCTGGACGTGAAGCCTGGCGAGTGCGTGACGCTGCTGGGCCGCAATGGCGCAGGGCGCAGTTCGACGTTGAAATCCATCCTGGGACTGGTGGGCCGCCGCAGTGGCTCGATCAAGGTTCAGGGGCAGGAAACGGTGGGCATGCCCACCCACAAGATCGCGCGCCGGGGCATTGGCTATTGCCCTGAAGAGCGCGGCATCTACGCCTCATTGAGCGCCGAGGAAAACCTCATGCTGCTGCCCTCGGTGGGCACGGGCGGCATGTCGGTGGAAGAGATCTACACGATGTTCCCCAACCTGAAAGAGCGTGCGCACAGTCCGGGCACGCGGCTGTCGGGTGGCGAGCAACAGATGCTGGCGATGGCACGCATCCTGCGCACCGGCGCCCGATTGCTGTTGCTGGATGAAATCACCGAAGGTCTGGCGCCGGTCATCGTGCAATCGCTGGGCCGTGTGATCCGGCAGTTGAAAGAGCGCGGCTACACCACCGTGCTGGTCGAACAGAACTTCCGCTTCGCCCAGCATCTGGCTGACCGCCATTACGTCATCGAGCACGGCCAGGTGGTTGCCGTGATCGACCGCGCCGAGGTCCAGCACTCGCAGGACAAGCTGAACGCCTTGCTCGGCATTTGATGTCCCACGGTATTCCTTCCGACCGCAGTCCCCCATTCCTACACGGAGCGTAGTCAGATGAAATTGAATCGAATCGCAGCAGCACTGCTTACCCTGAGCGCCGCCGGCGGGGTCCATGCACAAGCCAAGATCAGCGACGATGTCGTCAAGGTCGGCGTGCTGACCGACTTGTCCGGCGTGTATTCCGACCTGGCCGGCAACGGCTCCGTGATCGCCGCGCGCCTGGCCGCGGAAGAAATGGGCAACAAGGTGCTGGGCAAGCCCGTGGAAGTGGTGGCCGCCGATCACCAGAACAAGCCCGACGTGGCCGCCAACCTGGCCCGCGAATGGTTCGACCAGGGCAAGGTCGACATGATCACCGATTTCCCCACGGCGTCCACCGCGCTGGCGGTGATGGAAATCGCGAAGCAGAAGAACCGCGTGACGATGCCTTCGGCCGGCCTGTCCACGGCGATCCTGGGCGAGAAGTGCTCGCCGTTGAATGCGCAATGGACCACCAACACCTACGCACTGGCGGCCGGCACGGCCCGGGCATTGGTGAAGGAAGGCAAGAAGACCTGGTACTTCATCACTGCCGATTACACCTTCGGCCACTCGCTGGAAAAGGATGCAACCGAGGTCATCAAAGAGAACGGCGGTACCGTCGTGGGCGTGTCGCGCCACCCCTTCCCTGGCAATGATTTCTCATCGTTCCTGCTGAAGGCGCAGGCGTCGAAGGCGGACGTGATCGCGCTGGCCAACGCCGGCAACGACACCGTCAACGCCGTCAAGCAAGCCAACGAATTCGGCATCAACAAGAAGCAGATCGTCGCGCCGCTGCTGACCTATATCTCGGACGTGCACAGCATGGGCTTGCCCAAGGCGCAGGGCATGTACCTGACCGAAGCGTTCTATTGGGACTACGACGACGCATCCCGCGCCTGGGCCAAGAAGTTCTTTGAAAAAGCCAAGAAGATGCCGACGGCCTCGCAAGCGGGCGTGTACTCCGCCACCTTGTCCTACCTGAAGGCGATCGAAGCCGCTGGCACGGACGACGCCCCCGCCGTGATGGCCAAGCTGCGCGAAATGACCATCAACGATGCCGTGATCCGCAATGGCAAGCTGCGCGCGGATGGCGCCCTGGTGCATGACATGCTGCTGTTGCAAGTGAAGGCGCCCGCGGAGTCCAAGGCCCCGTGGGACTACTACAACGTGAAGTCGGTGCTGAAGGGCGAGGACGTGTTTCCCAAGCCCCAGGCCTCTTGCCCGTTGAACAAGTCGTAACCCGAAGACGCGCGCCGGGCTTCGCGTCCGGCGCCGGCTGCCCTGCGCGCGGCGCTTGCCTGCGTCACGCGCTTCCTGGAATCCGACGCGCTCAGCCGCCTGCCGCCCACTATGTTCGACATCTCACTTCCCGCCCTGCTCGCCCAACTGCTGGTAGGGCTGATCAACGGCTGCTTCTACGCCATCCTGAGCATGGGGCTGGCCATCATTTTCGGCCTGCTCAATATCGTCAATTTCACGCATGGCGCCCAGTTCATGATGGCGGCGTTCCTGGCGTGGATCGGTTTCACGCAGCTGCCGCAACTGCTGGGGCCCGGCGTGCAGATCAACTTCTGGGCGGCGCTGATCCTGGCGCCGCTGCTGGTGGGCGCGGTGGGCGTCGTGATCGAAAAGACGCTGCTGAAACGGCTGTATCACCTGGACCACCTGTACGGCCTGCTGCTGACCTTCGGCATCGCCCTGATGATGGAAGGCGGTTTCCGCTATTTCTACGGTATCTCGGGCGTGGGCTACGAGCCGCCCGAGATCCTGCAAGGCGGCTTTGACCTGGGGTTCATGTTCCTGCCGGCGTACCGGGGCTTCGTGGTGGTGGCCTCGCTGACGCTGTGCATCGCCACCTGGTACTTGTTTGAACGCACCCGGCTGGGCGCCATGCTGCGCGCCGGCACCGAAAACCCCAAGTTGCTGCAAGCCTTTGGCGTGAACGTGCCGGTGATGATCACGCTGACCTACGGCTTCGGCGTGGCGCTGGCCGGGGTGGCCGGCGTGCTGGCCGCACCCGTCATGCAGATCAATCCGCTGATGGGGTCCAACCTGTTGAACATCGTGTTCGCCGTGGTGGTGATTGGCGGGCTGGGTTCCATCATGGGCGCCATCGTCACCGGCCTGGCGCTGGGGCTGCTGGAGGGGCTGACCAAAGTGTTCTATCCCGAAGCGTCCACCGTGGTCGTGTTCATCGTGATGGCCGTCGTGTTGCTGATGCGCCCCGCAGGCCTGTTCGGCAAGGAGAAATAAGGTGTCGCGCATTCCTCTTTCGATCCGCATCCTGGCATTGCTGCTGCTGCCCGCGCTGCTGGTGCCCTTCTTCCCCCAGATCATCTACCCCGTGTTCATGATGAAGGTGCTGTGCTTTGCGCTGTTTGCGCTGGCCTTCAACCTGCTGACCGGCTTTACCGGCCTGGTGTCCTTCGGCCATGCGGCGTTCTTCGGCTGGGCCGGCTACGCCGCTGGCCAGATGATGATCCTGTTCGGCGCGCGCGGCCTGCCTCCCGAAATCGCCCTGCTCTGCGGCGTGGCCATGGCGGCTGCCATCGGTTATGCGATCGGCTGGCTGGCCATCCGGCGCACCGGCATCTATTTCGCGATGATCACGCTGGCCCTGTCCCAGGTGGCGTACTTCATGGCGGTGCAGGTGGGCTGGACGCGCGGCGAGGACGGCATGCAGGGCATCCCTCGCGGCAAGTTCCTGGGCCTGGTGGATCTGAGCGTGGACACGAACATGTATTACTTCGCGCTGGGGGTGTTCGTGCTGGGCTTCCTGTTCGTCTATCGGGTGATCCATTCCCCCTTCGGCCAGGTGCTCAAGACCATCCGAGACAACGCGCCACGCGCCATTTCGCTAGGTTACGATACGGATCGGTGCAAGCTGTTGGCCTTCGTGCTGTCCGCCTCGGTCGCCGGGCTGGCCGGTTCGCTCAAGGCGCTGGTGCTTCAGCTGGTGGCCTTGAACGACGTGTCGCTGGCTACCTCCACCGAGGTGCTGTTGATGACGCTCCTGGGCGGCATCGGCACGGTGTGGGGCCCTGTGGTCGGGGCGACGCTGGTTGTCAGCTTGCAGAATTATCTTGCCACCCTGGGCGATGTCGTCACCATCGTCATTGGGCTGATTTTCGTGTTGTGCGTGTCGTTCTTCCGACGCGGGTTCGTTGGCGAATGGCTGGCCTACACGCAGTGGCGCAAAACGAAGGAAAACAATAATTGATGGCAGGAGCAGAACCCAAACGGCGTGCCGCGGATGTGGCCTACGACCAGATCGAAAGCATGATCGCCACGCTGCAATTGCAGCCCGGCAGCGCGGTCGTGGAAGCAGATCTGGTGGAAAAGACCGGCCTGGGGCGCACGCCCCTGCGTGAAGCGCTGCTGCGCATGGTGGCGGCCGGGCTGATCCGCCAGGAACCGCGGCGCGGCTTGCGCGTGTCGATGATCCAGCTGGCGGACCACATGGATCTGATCCAGACCCGCCGCGCACTGGAACAATTGATCGCCGCCAGCGCGGCACGACGTGCCACGCCCACGCAGCGCACCCAGATCGTGGACTGCGCGGCGCAAATGATCCGCGCATCGGAAGGCGGCAACCTGGACGACTACATGCACGCCGACCAGTTGCTGGATTACGTCTGTCACGACGCCTGTCGCAATGTGTCCGCCGTGAACGCCGTCGAGCCGTTGATCATTCAGTGCCGGCGCTTCTGGTACGCCTATCAGCATGAAGGCGATATCGCCGAAGGCGCCCGCCGCCACATGCTGATGGCCCAGGGCATTGCCACCGGCAATGAAGCCGCGGCCATCAAAGGCGCGGATTCATTGATGGACTACCTGGAGATGTTCACGCGCAAGGTCATTGGCGCGTAGCCGCGGGCACGGCAACCGGGGCCACGGCGGCGTCCGCACGGCTCCGGTTCAGCCATTGCATGACGCGCGGGCGTGACCGGTCATAGGCCAGGTTGTACAGGAATGCGTAGGGCAGGTAGAACAGCACCAGGGCGATATCCAGCACAAAGGCTTCCCACAAGCTGATGTTGAGCCACCAGGCCGCCAGCGGGATCACGATCAGAATCAGGCCCAGCTCGAATCCAAAGGCATGCACGATGCGCACCCGCAGGTTGCGCGTCCAGCCAAAGCGGTTTTCGACACGATCGAAGCCTGCGTTGTAGATCATGTTCCAGACCAGTGCGATCCAGGCGATGACCGCGGTCAGCACGCCCATTTCAAACAGGGATTTGCCCATGGCCCAGGCGGCCGCGGGCGCGCACAGGCCGATGGCCAGGATTTCAAACAGAAAGGCGTGGAAAAAGCGTTCTTTCAGGGTTTTCGTGGTTTGCGTCATGACCCACCTGAGGTCGGTTGCTACAGAATGGAAGGCATTTTCGACGAAATTTCCGGTACGATAAAGATCATATCCATCGGAAAAACCGATATACCAATGCGCCATTCACTTGAATCCCTGGCGGCGTTCGCCCAAGTCGCCTCTGAAGGCTCGTTTTCCGCAGCCGCCCGGAAACTGGGAAAAAGCCAGTCCACGATCAGTGAAACCATCGCCAACCTGGAGGTGGACCTGAATGTCACGCTGTTCGATCGCAGCCAACGCCAACCCGCGCTGACCGGGGCCGGCCAGGTATTGCTGGGCCAAGCCTTGCAGGTGCTGGCCGCGAATGACCGCCTGAACCGCAGCGCCAGCCAATTGGCCGAGGGGCTGGAACCCCGGCTGACCGTGGTGCTATCGGACACATTCCAGTCCGAGACCTTTGAAACCATGCTCAGCCAGATCGACCGGCGCTACCCGGCGCTGCGCTTTGAATGCCTGATCGCGGAATACGAAGATGTGGTGGCGCTGGTGCAGCAGGGGCGCGCGCATGTGGGTCTGATGGCGGCGCAGGACAGCTACCCGCCCGACGTGGCGCACGCCACACTGTCCGATATGTCCGAAATCGTGTTGTGCGTGGGGCGCGGCCATCCGCTGGCGGGCCGCCCCCGGGTCACGAACGATGAGCTAAGGACTGAGCGCGAACTGCGTCTGAGCACCTACGAACTGGACGACAAGGACACCGCGCCGCCACACGCTACCTGGTCGGCGCCGGGCTATCTGATGCTGCTTGAAATGGCCAGCTTGGGGTTTGGCTGGGCCGAATTGCCACGCTGGATGATTCAGCGCTTCGGGCGTGATCAACTGGTGGAACTGACGGTGCCCGGCTGGCCGCGCCATATCCGGGTGGATGCCGTGTGGTCCACGCGGCGTGCGTTGGGGCCCGCAGGTGCATGGTTGCTGGAAAGCCTGACGCGCGGATGACGCGCACCCGGCGTGATTCAACCCGCGGCCGCCGGCAGGCGAGCGATGCGTAAGCCGTTGGCGCTGATCCAATCACCCAGCAGGGGGCTGGCCAACACATCGAATTCGGCTTGGCGCTGGTGTGACATGGCGCTGTCGTCCGAACTATCCATGGCGGGATGGCACATCAGCAGATCCCCATCGCGCGCATTGCACAGCCAATGCTGCAACAGGCTCTCGTAGTGGCGCTTGCCGCCCTCGAATCCGTAAACGCCCAACAACCGGCGATTGGTGCGAACACCGTCCTGGCGGGCCTGACGGGCCAACGCCCCGGAGCCCAACGCACCGATGATGCGAGCCTTGATCGATTCCTTCAACGGAATGCCTTGCAGCGCGCCGGGTGCGGTCTGACGCAGCCAGGGCCGCTGATCGCCGTAGCGGCGCTTCAGTTGCGACAGCACTTGTTCGCGGATGCCGGGCAATTGGTGCACGTGTTGATGGCCATCCACATAATCGGGCGCACGGCCAAACGTGGATTCAAAGGCATCGAACTGACGATTCAATTGCGCGTCGATCCAAGCTGGATCCAGCTGGCCGGCATAGGCGCGAAGAATCAGCGCCCTCAGCGACGGCATCGGCGCAGCATCCCCGCCCAGTGATTCCGAGAAGTTCACGTGCAGGCCGATGTCGATATCGTGCGCGGCCAGGCGGCCGGCATTCCGGGCAAACGTGGGGCCTAGCGACAAGCCACTGACGGCGCTCAAGCGGCCCATGCCCGCCAGCGCGATCATGCCTTCATCGATATCGGCATTCATGCCAAAATCGTCCCCGCAGACGACGATTCGTTTGCTCATTGCGCCACCTCTGCTTTCCATTTCACCACGATTTCCATGCGCGCCTTGCTTCAACAGATCAGCCTTTTCGTTGCCGTGGGATGCGCCGCCGCTGCCACGCACTGGGTCGTTGCCGTGGGCTGCGTCGAAGTGCTGCACCTGCCGCCGCTGGCCGCCAACCTGGTTGGCTGGCTTGTCGCCTTCGTGGTTTCGTTCTCCGGCCACTACCGGCTTACCTTCCGACATACCCGCACCCCCTGGGCCGTGGCAGCCCGTCGTTTCTTCCTGATTTCAGCCGCTGGTTTCGGGATCAATGAATCCTCCTACGCCTTGCTGCTGCACATCACCACCATTCCTTACGACCTGCTGCTGGCGCTGATTCTGATCGGGCTGGCGTTCCTCACCTTCATCGCTAGCCGGCTTTGGGCATTCCGCCACAAGCCCGCAGCCTGAAGGCGTCGTCCACGTCCACCCGCCACATCACGTACTTCACGCTGCTTACCACCGGGTCCAGGCCGCGCAGTGGCGCATAGACAGCCCCGTCCGAATGAGTGCCCCAGACCCAGTAACGCGCACCGTCGGGCGCAGCGCACAGGCGGGCCCTGAATTCCGCTGAACTGACCAGCACGTCCTTGCCCGTGACCGGATCAAACAGGGCGGCGTCATAGAGTTCCTTGCGCCAGTTATCGCGAACCGGCACCTCCTGATCCAGCCAGTCATCGACCACCCACGTGGGGCGAGGCGCGCGGGCATACAACGCCAGATCAAAGGGATAGGTATGCAAGGCGACAAAGGTATCCGTCGGCCGTGCCTGCGCCCGAACCACCTCTGCCAACGGCGCGGCGCTACCGCGCGTATTGATGGCCGCGACCCCCACCGCCACGACGCAGATGCCGGCGGCAATGGCGGCGCAAAGCCGCACCAGCCGTGGCGCCACCACGTCGCCGTCCTCGCGCCATGCGCCCAGTATGACCTCGGCCAGCAAGAAGGCCAGCGGCGCCAGCGCGGGCAGCACATAGCCGACCAGCTTGGATTGCGGCAAGGAAAAGAACACCAGCACCACCGCAAACCAGACCAACGCCAGACGACGCAGATCACGCGCCGGGCCATCCTGCCAGAACGCCTTGCGCATGATGCCGCCGCCCCATAGCGACCAAGGCAGGCTCAGGCCCGCCACGACGGGCAGGTAGAACCAGAACGGCTGCGCATTGTTGAAGCCGCTGGCCGCGAAGCGATGGAAGTGCTGATAGACGAAGAAGTAATCGTAGAAGCCAGGAAAGCGCAGTTGCATCAAGACGAACCAGGGCACGGCCACGGCGGCGAACACCAGCAGCGCAGGCGGCCACAGCAGGACGGCCAAGCCGCGCCAGCTTCGTCTCCAGACCAGCCAGATCAGCAAGACGGCGCCAGGCAGCGCCAAGCCGATCAGCCCCTTGGCCAGCACCGCCAGCGCAGCCAGCACCGCCGCAGCCAGGGACATGCCCCGATAAGGCCGGCCGTGCTCCGCGCGCAAGACCGTATCCACCGCGGCCAGCACGCACAGCGTGATCATGCCGGCAACCAGCATGTCCAGGTTCGCGAACTGCGCGCCGCCATAGAAGAACGGGATGGTCGACAGGACCAGCACGGTGAGCGTGGCGGCCGCGCCATCACGATAGCGGCGCACGAAGTAGTACAGGGCCACCGATGATCCCCAGGCGGCCAGCCACGACGGCACGCGCGCAGCCCAGGGATAGGGGCCGAATACCGAGAAGGAAAGTTTCGCCAGCCAGTAGTACAGCGGCGGCTTGTGAAAGTACGGCATGCCGTCCAGCAACGGCACCGCATACGATCCGCTGCGCAACATGTCCCAGGCAACGCCCGCGTAGCGGCCCTCGTCAGGCAGCATCAACGGCCGGATTCCCGCCAGAATCGCCAGCCACAGGCCGACGGCAAGCAAGAATCTCCCCGCCGGCGGGATCCATTCGGAACGCGCCCGGGGCGGGGAGCCACCGGCCATCGTCAGCCCGTCGCCTTGTCTACGCGCGAGGCCTTGCCTTGACGCCGCCGCACGACATACAGCGGACGGCCCTTCACCTCGTCGAAGATGCGGGCGACATACTCGCCCACCACGCCCAGGGAAATCAGATTGACCCCGGCGAAAAACAGCACGGCGGTGACGATCGTCGTCCAGCCCGAAACGGCATTGCCCGACATCAGGTATTCGCCGACCAGATAGGCGGCATAGGACATCGCCAGCATGGCGAAGGCCACGCCGACCAAGCTGACCAGGCGCAACGGCCAGGTCGTGAACGCCGTCAGGCCATCCAGCGCCAGGCGGAACAGGCGCAAGCCGCTGAAGCGGCTATCGCCATGCATGCGTTCGTCAGGCGTATAGGGCAGTGCTTCTCCCTTGAAACCCACCCAGGCGTACAACCCCTTCATGAAGCGGGTACGTTCGGGCAAGGCATTCAGCGCATCCACCACGCCACGGTCCATCAAGCGAAAATCGCCCGCATGCGCTGGCACATTCACACCACGCGCGCTGCTGAGCAGCTTGTAGAACCAGCGAGCGCCAGAGCGCTTCAACCAGGATTCATCGGCACGGGTTTCGCGCACCGCATAGACCATTTCCGCACCTGCGGCCCAGCGCGCCAGCATCTGCTCGATCAACGCGGGCGGATGCTGCAAATCGGCATCCAGGCAGATCACGGCATTGCCTGTCGCAGCTTCCAGCCCCGCGCTCAGGGCAGCTTCCTTGCCGAAGTTGCGCGATAGCTGCACGTAGCGAAAACCATCATGCTCCGTCCATTCGGCCATCAATGCTTCCGTGCCATCGGTGCTGCCGTCGTCGGCAACGATGATTTCCCAGCTGGTGCACAGCGCAGACAAGCGGCTGCGCAGCAACGGCAGCAAGATGCGCAGGTTCTCGGCTTCGTTCAAGCAGGGAATCACACACGTCACGCAAGTGTCATAGGGCACGGCCGCCGCTCTGGAAGACCAGAGCGATTCCAGCGGATACGCTTTGGTCAACACTCGTTGCGGGATCGGATCAGACCGGAATTGGATGTGCATAAGACGCTTGGCTCGAAATACAGGACGCTATGGCACGCAGTATGCGCAGGGGCTCGTCGAATTTTCATGAAATACGGCAAGTCCCTGCGCATGCGGCGATTCGAGCGAATTCTAGGTAGCGGGGCCGCGAAAACTATGAAGACGCTGGCAGATCTCGTTAACCTGTGTCCCCAATTTGTGAACCCTCGTAAAGTGGGGTCACGCCGGACGCCGCTAAAATGCGCCAGCGTTTTTGTTTTCACAGGTTGTCATGCAATACCGAGTCCGCCCTATGCTGGCCAGCGACGTGGACGGCATTTTGGATGCCCAGACCCTGGCCTACCCCGACTTTCTGCTGGAAAGCGCCGGGTTCTTCCTGAATCGCCTGATGCTTGCACCCGCCTATTGCTGGGTGGCGCGCGCGTCCGGCTCCGACTCCCTGCTGGGTTATCTGATTTCGTATCCCTGGGACGCCGGACTTCCCCCCGCCCTGGATGTGGCGCTGACCGAATTACCGCCGCAGGCCGACCACTGGTTCCTGCATGACTGCGCCGTGGTGCCGGCAGCGCAAGGGCTGGGCGTGGGCCAGGCCATGTTGCAGACCGCCGCCACACAGGCCGTGAACAGCGGGATGCGCCGCGCCAGCCTGGTGTCGTTGGAGTCTGCGGTGGGCTATTGGCTGCGCCACGGCTACCAGCCCGTCTCCGGGCAAGGCGAGGCCGCCCGCCTGGCCGAGAAACTGGCAGGCTACGGCCCCCAGGCCAGTTACATGTCACGTGCGCTTCCGGTCTAGCCGACGCTTATCCCGGTCCCGTCTGATGAGACCGCACACGTTGCCGCATCCCTATACACCACCGCATACGCGGCCGTAATATAGGGCCACAGTCTGAAGGGCTGTGGCGGCAACGGTTCCGATAGTCTGAATTGCTGCGCCCCGCCGGGGCGCGAAGGCTCTTATGATTTCGCTTTCGCCCGTTCAATCCCTGCTGGCCTGCTGCCTGGTCCTTGTCATCGGCCGGGTACTGACCACCCGGATAGGCATCCTGTCCCGCTACAGCATTCCCGACCCGATCGTGGGCGGCCTGCTGTTTGCCGTGCTGGCCTACCTGTTGTCGACCTGGGGTGGCGTGTCGATCTCCATGGAGACCAGCATCAAGCCCACCTTGCTGTTGCTGTTCTTCGGCTGCATCGGGCTGACCGCGAACCTGAAGCTGCTTGCCAAGGGTGGCCCGCGGCTGATTGCCTTCCTGCTGGCGCTCATCCCCTTCCTGGTCCTGCAAAACGCCGTGGGCCTGGGCATGGCATGGTTGCTGGACATGCACCCGCTGATGGGCCTCCTGGGCGGCACGATCACGCTGGTGGGCGGGCACGGCACCGGCGCGGCCTACGCCACGCGCTTTGCCGACTTCAACAATATTCAGGATGTCATGGCCCTGGCGATGACATCCGCCACACTGGGCCTGGTGCTGGGCGGCGTGGTGGGGGGGCCGGTGGCGGAATGGCTGATGCGCCGGCACAAGCTGGCCGGCAGCCTGGATCATCCCGCCCCGGCAAGCCAGGACGCGCCGGATCTGACCGAAAAATCGGAACCTTCCACGGCAGGCTCGTTCATCGTGTCGATGACGGCGGCTTTCGTCTGCCTGGTCGTCGGCGGCTATCTGGCGATGCTGGTTGAAGGCGCCCCGGTCAGCCTGCCCAACTTCCTGTGGTGTCTGGCAACGGGCGTGCTGATCCGCAATGTGGGCGTGCACCTGGGGTTGAAGTTGGATGACCGCGCCACGGAAATCATCGGCACGATCTCGCTATCGCTCTTCCTCGGCATGACGATGATGACGCTGGACCTGTCCAGCGTGGCACGCCTGGCGGGTCCGCTGGCCCTGATGCTGGCGGTGCAGACGCTGTTCTGCGCGCTGTTCGCGGCCTACGTGGTGTTCCGGATGCTCAAGCGCGATTACGAGGCCGCCATCATGTCGGCGGCCTTTTGCGGCTTCGCCCTGGGCGCCACCGCCACCGCCATCGCCAACATGCAGGCGTTGACGCGCCGTCATGGCCCCGCGCCCGAAGCGTTCATCGTGGTGCCGGTCACGGGCGCGTTCCTGGTCGACATCCTGAACGTGATCGTGCTGACGTCCTTGATCTCCTTGCCATTCGTGGGAGGGATGTGAGCATGTTCAAACGCCTTATCCTGATTGCGCTGTGCCTGGTCCTGGCCGCCTGCGGCCGCGCGCCCGACACTGACACCCTGCGCGCCGACGTCGAGCGCGGCCTGACCGCCACCTATGGCGAAGGCCTGTTCCGCATCGCTGAACTCAAGCGCATGGGCTCCGCCGCGGACAGCAGCGCGCCCGCCGGCGAAACCCGCCGCGTGGTCTATTACGACGTCGAACTGGACTTGAGCCGCGATATCGCGCTGGGCGCCTGGGACCAGCCGGGCGCGGCCTCGCTGGTGACCTTGCTGGGCGCGGGTCCGCGCAGCATCAGCGGCGTGAAGTCCAGCGGCAACCAGGCGGGCGATCGCATCGTGGCGCATGCCAGTGCCATCTACCGCCAGGAAGGCGACGCCTGGAAGCTGATCACCCCGGCGGGCTTCAAAGCGGCCGAAGCGCCGTCGCTGGATACCGGCGCACCGCCCCCGGTCACGCGGCAGCTGCTGGACGCGCTGGACCAGATCACCCATTCCGTCGCCTATAGCGCATCCAGCACGGCGCAGCATGTCGTGCAGCAAGAGCTGGAGCGCTCGGTGTCGCGCATCAATGGCCGGCTGGCGCGGTTGCAACAGGGCTATCCGCTGGCAGGCGGTCCCGATCGTGGAGAGTACGTGGCCTTTGCCCGTGCCCTGAGCGCCGTGGCACGTTCCCACCAAATCCGTGTGACGCCGCTGATCACCGGCGGCGGCGCCGAGAACATCGCCTTGCTGCGCAGCGGTGACGCCGTGGTGGGTCTGGCTCAGGCCGACACTGCCCGTCTGGCCTATGAAGGCCGCGGCCCGTTCGCCTCGCAAGGCCCCTTCACCGGGCTGCGCGCACTGGGCAGCCTGTACCCCGAACTGGTTCACATCGTGGTGCGTGACGATCCGAAACTACGCGGCGTGCGTGACCTGAAGGGCAAGACGATCGCGCTGGGCCCCGAGGGCTCCGCAGTGCGGGCCACATTGGAAGCCGTGCTGGCCGCGCACGGCTTGCAGGCGGGCCGCGACTACAAGGTGGCCGACACGCCTCTGGCAGCGTCGCTGCCCGCCCTGAACGCCGGGACGGTGGATGCCGCCGCCCAGGTGATCGGCGTGCCCGCCACCCCGCTGCGCGACGCGCTGACCCAGGCCCAGCTGAAACTGCTGCCGCTGGATCCTGCCGCCATCGAGAAGCTGACGGCCGGCTCACCGGATCTGATGCCGTTGGAAATCGCGGCGGGCACCTATCCCAACCAAGCGGATCGGATTCCCACCGTTGGCACGGCGGCGTTGCTGCTCACCACGGCCGACCTGACCCGAGACGAAGCGGCGCTGGTCGTGCGCGCTGTCTACCAGACCGGCCAGGACCTGCTGGCTGCCGGTTCGCCCCAAGGCGCCCAGGTATCGGTGGCCAACGCCCGGCGCGGCCTGACCGTGCCGCTGCACGACGGCGCCGAGGAAGGACTGGCGGCGCTTGAACACGCCAAACCGCGTTGATCCCGGTTGCGCTTATGATTGCGCTCCTAATCAGGAATTCCCATGAATAAATTCGATCTCCAAAAGACCCAGGCCCTGAAGTTGGCTGGCCAGCTCAAGCAGTCCGCCACGCCCGACCGCTTTGGCGTGGCCTCGCAGGCGCCCGATCGCCGCGAACAGCGCAAGATGGATCAGGCCGCCGGCCTGGTGCCGTTTCCGCTGAAGCTGTCGCAGGCGCACGCCGACAAGCTGCGCGCCCTGGCGGCCGAACGCGGCGTGTCCACCAACGACATCGTGGCCGACGTGTTGCAGAAAGCGCTGAGCGAATAAGCGCTTATGCACATCTGGGTCGATGCGGATGCGTGTCCCGTGGTCATCAAAGACATCCTGTTTCGCGCCGCGCAGCGCTGGCAGGTGCCGGTGACCCTGGTGGCCAACCAGCCCCTGTCCACGCCCCCTTCGCCGCTGATCCGCGCGGTGCAGGTGCCGCGCGGCTTCGATGTGGCCGATGCGCACATCGTCGAACGCGCAGAACCGGGTGACCTGGTCATCACGGCGGATATCCCACTGGCTGCGGAAGTGCTGGAAAAAGGCGCGATGGCGCTCAACCCGCGCGGCGAACGCTATTCGCCGGAGACCATCCGGGAACGGCTGGCGGTGCGGGACATGATGGAAGAACTGCGCGCAAGCGGCGTGGACACGGGTGGCCCACCCTCTTTCAGCCAAGCCGACCGCAAGGCCTTCGCGAACCAGCTGGACACCTTGCTGGCGCGCATCGCGCGCCAGGCAGCACCGAAAGGTTAAGGGCCGCTTGCCGCCGCCCGGCCCGCATCAATAGAACGTGATGTAGGCCTTGTACAAGATGGAGCAGATGGCCGTGATCAGGCCCAGGCCCATCAACCCCATCCCGATATTGCGGTCACGCAGCCCGAAACCGATCAGCATCATCGCCACGCCCGTGACGATGATGATCAACATGGTATTGGTGTTGGCATGCATGGACATATCTCCTGTTCGCTTCAGCGCACGCCCTCGAGGTTTCCTCTGGGACAGGCCGCACAACAATGATAGACACGCAAGAACCCGACAGGACGCAACGGCCAACCGCGCGGTTGCGTCTGATCAATAGAATAGTGAATGCTGCGGCTGAACGCCATGCCGCAAGACGAAATGCAAGGCAGGGGGACGCTAGCGGGGGTACGAAAGCGGGGATAGCAGAGATACTGCTGCCGCAGAAAACAAAAAAGCCAACCGATGAAGGTTGGCTTGTTTGCGTTGCACCCGCAATGTGAATCACGGTGCGTCTAGCGCAGTGCATCTTGTGGACAACGGTCGATCAATACTTTGAAAGCATCAGCCTGCGTTGTCTTTCAAGGGTCTTTGGTGGGTGGTACAAGTTTCGAACTTGTGACCCCTGCCGTGTGAAGGCAGTGCTCTACCACTGAGCTAACCACCCCGAAAGAGGCGAAATAATAGCATGTTTTTTAAAACGTGTGCAAGTCGCCTGGGAAAATCATTCAAGCCGCCGCCACCGGCGCATCCATCTTGCGCCATACGCACTCGCCCCCCACGGATTTATCCAGCGCGGCGAGGTAGGTTTCGTGCTCGGCGAGTTCATCGTCGCTGGCCTTCAGCACGGGCAGGCCCGATGCGTCGAACTTGGCCAACACGATGCCATCGCTGCCGGCGCCGTCGTTGTCGTCCACGTCGATCAGCAGCGCATCCTGCCCGCGGGTCATGGCCAGCCAGACTTCCGCCAGCAACTGCGAGTCAAGCAATGCGCCGTGCAACGTCCGGTGCGCATTGGAAATGCCGAAGCGGTCGCACAGGGCGTCCAGCGAATTGCGCTTGCCAGGGAACAGCGACCGCGCGTGCAGTAGCGAATCGGTGACCGTCTCGCAGTATTCGGTGATCGGGCCACGGCCCGTCTTCGCCAATTCGGCGTTGAAGAACTTCACGTCGAACGCGGCGTTGTGCGCGATCAGTTCCGCGCCTTGGATGAACTTGATGAATTCGTCCGCGACGTCGGCAAAGCGGGGCTTGTCGGACAGGAACTCCGTCGTCAGCCCGTGCACCGCCAAGGCCTCGGGGTCGCTGTCGCGATCCGGGTTCAGGTAGATGTGCAGGTTATTGCCCGTGGACATCCGATTGACCATTTCCACACAGCCGATCTCAACGATGCGGTGACCCTGGCCAGGGTCCAGTCCGGTGGTTTCCGTGTCAAAGATGATCTGGCGCATAACTTATTCCGACGCTGCATTGGCCGAAGCTGGCGGCGCATGGGCGTCCGGCGGGTGGGCCGGAGGATGCTCTGCGCTACCGGCATGGCCGGGTTTCTGGCGCGCGGTGGCAATCAGCGTATAGGCCACCGGCACGACGAACAAGGTCAGTAGTGTACCCAGCATCAGCCCGCCGACCAGAACCCAGCCGATCTGCTGGCGTGATTCGGCCCCGGCGCCCGTGGATAGCGCCAGCGGCACGGTACCCAGCACCATCGCCCCCGTCGTCATCAGAATCGGGCGCAGCCGCAGCACGCTGGCCTCGGTCACGGCGGCGAACAATTCTCGGCCTTCGTCGCGCAGCTGGTTGGTGAACTCCACGATCAGAATGCCGTGCTTGGTGATCAGGCCCACCAGCGTAATCAGGCCGATCTGGCTATAGATGGACAAGGTGCCGCCCGTCAGCCACAGGGCCAGCAACGCGCCCGTCATGGACAGCGGCACGGACAACATGATGATGAAGGGATTGCGCCAGCTCTCGAACTGCGCGGCCAGCACCAGGTAGATGAAGGCCAGCGCCATGCCGAAGACCAGATAGATGCTGCCCGACGAATCCCGGAACTCGCGCGACTGCCCGTCCAGATCGGTCACGATGGTGTTGGGCAATACGTCGCGCGCCACCTGGTGCATGTGCGTCAGCACTTCGCCCAGCGCATAGCCGGGCGCGACCGCGGCGTCGATCTTCACCGCGCGCAGGCGGTTGAAGTGATTCAACGACTGCGGCGACACGCCCTCGTGCACCCCCAGCAGGTTATCCAGTTGCACCATGCTGCCATCGCGCGCCCGCACGTAGATGCCCGAAATGTCGGTAGGATTGGCACGGTCGCGCGGTGTCACCTGCACGATCACGTCGTACTGCTCGCCTTCGTCCTTGTAGCGGGTGACCTGGCGTCCGCCCAGCATCGATTCCAGCGTGCGGCCCACGGTATCGACGTTGGCGCCCACGTCGGCCATCTTGTCGCGATCCACCCGCACCCGCAGTTCAGGGGTATTCAAGCGCAGGTCGGTGTCCAGGTTGAGCAGGCCAGGATATTTGCGCAGCTCGGTCAGGAAGACTTCCGTCAGCCGCGCCAGCTCCGCGTAGGAGGCCTGGCTCATGATGATGAATTCCACCGGCTTGGAACGCGCGGACTGGCCCAGCGATGGCGGGTTGGTCGGGAACGCCCGCACGCCCGGCAGCGATGAAAACAGCGGCTGCAACTGCTGGGTGATGGCCTGCTGCTTGCGGGAGCGCTCTTCCCACGGCTTCAGCCGCAGGATGGCGGTGCCATCGGTCACGGTCGGAAAGCCCACCGTGACCTGGCTGCCGCTGGCCTCGGGGATCTCGGAATAGAATTTTTCGATACCCAGCATGCTGTCCAGCGTGTAGTTCAGCGTGGCGCCTTCCGGCGAACTCACGATGCCGAACACCACGCCCCGGTCTTCAATCGGCGCCAGTTCGCTCTTGACCACCTTGAACAGCACGCCGCTGCCGGCCGCCACGGCCACGCCGATCACCACCACCAGCCAGCGGTGGCGCAAGGACGCGCCCAGCAAGCGGCGGTAGCCATTGCTCATGGCGTTCAGCCAGCCTTCGATCAGGTTGTACCAGCGGCTGTGGCTGCTCTGATGGCGCAGCAACACCGAGCACATCATGGGCGTCAACGTCAGCGCCACAAAGCCCGACACCAGCACCGCGCCGGCCAGCGCCAGCGCAAACTCGATGAACAGGCGCCCCGTGCGGCCCGTGGCAAACGCCAGCGGCGCGTACACCGTGACCAGCGTCATGGTCATGGCGACCACCGCGAAGCCGATTTCCTTCGAGCCGCGCAGCGCGGCTTCCTTGCGTGGCATGCCCTCTTCGATGTGGCGGTAGATGTTCTCCAGCACCACGATAGCGTCGTCCACCACCAGGCCGATGGCCAGCACCATCGCCAGCAAGGTCAGCGTATTGATCGAGAAGCCGAAGAAATACATCAGCGCGCAGGCGCCCACCAGCGACACGGGGATGGTGACGATGGGGATGATGCTGGCGCGCAGGTTGCGCAGGAAGAAAAAGATCACCAGCACCACCAGGATGATGGCTTCGCCGATGGTGTGGAAGACGGAATCGATGGAGCGTTCAATGAACACCGACGAGTCGTAGGCGATGTTCAGCTTCATGCCCGCGGGCAGGGTCTCGTTCAAGCGCTCCACTTCCACGCGCGCCGCCTTGGACAATTCCAACGGGTTGGCGGTCGATTGCCGCGTCACGCCGATATTGATCGCGGGCTTGCCATTGAACCGCGACAGCACGCGGTCGCTGGCGGCCGCGATCTCTACCTTGGACACATCACGCAGGCGGACGGGATAGCCCTTCACGTTGGCCACGATCACGTCTTCGAACTGCGCGGGCGTTTGCAGGTCGGTGGACGACACCACGGAAAACTCGCGGGCGCGCGATTCGATGCGTCCCGCCGGGATCTCGACGTTCTGGCTGCGCAGCGCGGCTTCGACGTCCTGCACGGTCAGGCCGTAGGCAGCCAGCTTGTCGCGGTCCACGTAGATGCGCATGGACGGCAGGCGCTCGCCGAAGACGCGGACTTCGGCCGCCCCCGGCAGCACGGACAGGCGGGTCTTGATGTAGCGGTTGATGTAGTCGGAGGTCTGGATCGCGGAGTAGGTTCCGGATTCGACGGCGATGTAGATGATGGGCTGGGAATCGGCTTCGACCTTGCCGATGATGGGCTCGTCGATCTCGTCCGGCAGGAAGCGCCGGGCGCGCGATACCTTGTCACGCACTTCGGCCGCCGCGGCATCCGGGTTGCGGGACAGGTTGAATTTGATGTTGATCAGGCTGCGTTCTGATCGGCTGCGCGACGTCATCACGTCCACGCCTTCGATACCCGCCAACTGGTCTTCCAGCGGCTTGGTCACCTGCGATTCGATCACCTCGGGCGAGGCGCCCTTGTAGGTGGTGTCCACCGATACGATGGGTTCGTCGATCTTGGGATATTCGCGCACGGTCAGCCGCGAATAGGAAATCAGGCCGATCAGCACAATGATCAGCGACAGGACCGACGCAAACACTGGCCGCTTGATGCAGGTTTCCGAGATACGCATTGCGCTATCGCCAAGAAAGAAGAAGAGCCGGCGTCACGAGCCGCCGCCGACGACATTCACAACCGCACCGTCCGTCACGCGCTGCATGCCCGCCACCACCAGATGGTCGCCGGCCGCCACGCCCGTCAGGATTTCGACGCGGCCTTCGCGGCGTTCGCCGATGGTGACCTCGCGCCGTTCCGCCGTGCCATTCTTGATCCGGTAAACGTACTGCGTTTCACCCGAGGGCGACAGCACCGCCTCCGGCGCGACCAGCGCCTTGTCCTGGTTGAACAGCAACTGCACGCGGGCGAACATGCCCGGCCGCAACACCGCGTCCTTGTTGGCGACGGTAGCGCGCAACAGAATGGACCGGCCGCCCGCATCCACCAGCGGACTGACGGCATACACCAGCCCCTGGCGTTCCTGGCCCGGCAGCGCGTCCAGGCGCAGCGTCAGTTGCTGGCCCACGCCGACCTTGCTCAGATACATTTCCGGCACGCGGAAATCCACTTTCAGGGGGTCGATCGCCTCTAGCGGCGCCAGGTCCTGCCCCTGGTTGACGTAGTCGCCCACTGACACGCTGCGCAGCCCCACGATCCCGCCGAACGGCGCGGTAATCGTCATTTTGTCCAGCCGCGCCTGCGCCAGCGCCACGGCGGCTTCCTGTACCTTCAGCGTGCTGGCGGACTCGTCCCGCGCCTGCTGGCTGACGAATCCCTTGCCCTGCAATTCCACGGCACGCCGATAGTGGCTCTGGGCCAGAGTCAGGTTGGCGCGCGCCTGCGCCAGTTCGGCACGCGGCACGGAATCGTCCAGCCGGATCAGCGTCTGGCCGCGCGCAACGGGCTGGCCTTCCTTGAATTCGATGGTCTGGATGCGCCCGGCCACTTCCGGCCGCAGCACGACGGATTCGTCCGAACGCAGGCTGCCCACGGCCGACAGGCCGCGCGCGAACGGAATTTCCTGGACGGCGGCCACTTCGACGCGAACCGGACTGGCAGGCGCCACCGGCGACTTGGCGACGGTCTGGGTGAGTGTCGCCCCGGGTGCGAGCCAGCGCGGCACAAAAACGCCAAGCGCGGCCCCCGCGACCAACCCGGCCGCGACAGCGGTCAGCAGTACAGCTTTTTTCATGCGCGAATGTGGCGGTGATGCGGCGCGGACCGTATTCCCCACTAGGACAGCGCCGCAGGAACTGGAATGGGGGATGGCACTGTAGCACCCGAATTTACATACTGGAACAATCCAGAAGCCGGATGAAAGAACTAAATCCGCCCCAAAAGGCGGATTTCAGGGTATATCCCGATGTCTTCAGCCCCTTCGAGCCGATTCCACGCCCATATTGGCCAACTGGTCGGCGCGTTCGTTGCCGGGGTCGCCGGCATGCCCGCGGACCCAGCGCCAGGACACCTGGTGGCGCTGGACCTGTTCGTCCAGGGCCTGCCACAGCTCGACGTTTTTGACGGGCTTCTTGTCCGCCGTCATCCAGCCGCGGCGCTTCCAGTTCGCCAGCCACTCGGTCATGCCCTTCATCACGTACTGCGAATCGGTGTGGATGGTGACGACGCAGGCGCGCTTGAGCGCCCGCAGGCCCTCGATGACCGCCAGCAGCTCCATGCGATTGTTGGTGGTCTGGAGCTCTCCGCCATGCATGGTTTTCTCGTGGCCGCCCGCGCGCATCAGCACGCCCCAGCCGCCAGGACCCGGATTGCCCTTGCAGGCGCCGTCGGTCCACATTTCCACTTTCTGATCGTTCGGTTTGTTGTCCTGCATGGTGCTGCTTGGTAATCCTTGTTCGTGCAAAGTGAATCCGGGCGCGGACCCGTTCAAGACCGGTCGAAACCGTCGTCGGCCTGGCGGTTCACCACCACCGACGCAGCGCGCGCCCGCTTGGGTTTGCTTTTCCAGGCCGGCCCGATGATACGCATGCTGGCCACGCGCTTGACGGCCGACACCATATAGATCGCCCCGCCCAGGCTCCACCACCGGGCGCCGGCAGATTCCATGAACCCCCAGCGCTGGAGCCACTTCTCGCTGCGGCAGGCGGGTGCGTAGCAGCCAAATTGGCTCTCTTTGACTTCCAAGGACAGCAACTTGAACCAGTCTTTCAGACGCGGCAGCGATACCTGGGACGACGGTGGTTGCGGCAGCCAGGGCTCCATGCCGGGCATGCGGGTGCGTGCGCCCCACATGCTCCAGGGGTTGAATCCAGAGATCACGACCCGTCCTTCCGGCACCAGCACGCGCTCTACCTCGCGCAAGACGTTATGCGGGTCCTGCGTGCATTCAAAGGCGTGCGGCAGGATCAGCAGGTCCACGCTCTGGGATTCAAACGGCAGCGCTTCCGGTTCGGCAAGCACCACGCGGGACTGCCAGCCAGCGATGCTTTCCGCCGACGGCGTTTCAGTGCCCACATAGCCCTTGAAGGGCATGCGGTTGGCGCGCAGCAGATTCATGTCGGCCAGCCCCACCTGCCAGGCGTAATATCCGAACACGTCCGCGACAGCCGCATCGAACTGGGCACGCTCCCAGGCCAGGGCGTACTGCCCCGGCGGCGTCTGGAACCATTCGGCCAGTTCTACAATCGGCGGAGTATCTTCTGCCACGTTCTATTCCTTCGAGTCTTATGCAAGCCTTGACCGCCCCCGCAGGCGGCCGCGAACGCAATGCCGCGGTCTTGCCTCTACCCGCCTTTTCCGACAACTACATCTGGGCCATCGTCCACGGTGAAAACGCCGCCGTGGTGGACCCGGGCGAAGCCGACCCGGTGCTGCGATGGCTGGAGCAGGAAGGCTTGAGGCTGCGCGCCATTCTACTCACGCACCATCACGGCGACCATGTGGGTGGCGTTCTTGAATTGTCACGCATCGCGGACATTACCGTATACGGTCCAGCGCGGGAAACCCTGCCGCGCTGCGACGTCCCGCTGACGCAGGGCGATCGCGTCACCTTGCCGGAATTGGACCTGGATTTGCATGTATTGGACGTGCCCGGCCACACCGCCGGCCACATCGCCTACACGGGCCGGGCGGCCGGAATGGAACCCGTGCTGTTCTGTGGAGATACCCTGTTTGCGGGAGGCTGTGGCCGGCTTTTCGAGGGAACTCCCGCGCAAATGCATGATTCCTTGGGAAAATTTTCTGTTTTACCGGCGGATACACAGGTTTTTTGCGCGCACGAGTACACTCTAGCGAACTTGCGCTGGGCATTGGCTGTGGAACCCGCCAATCGCACCCTCCAGCAGTGGTATCAGCGAGCCCAGCAACTACGAGCAGAAGGTCTTCCCACGCTTCCGTCGACGATTGGTCAGGAATGCGCGACGAACCCGTTTTTGCGTACGCAGCAAGTCGACATCATCCGCGCCGCAGCCAGCTGGGCCGGACGCAATCAATCTACGCCGGTAGAGGTCTTTGCCTCCCTGCGTGAATGGAAGAACGATTTCAAGTGATCGCCTGATGAATCTATCCCGACTCCTTCTGCCACTCATGTTGGCAGTCCTCGCCGGTTGCGCAGGAACCAAAGCCCCCGATAGCAAGAACCTCACCACCAATTCCCAAGGGCGTTACATCGCCCGGGACACGTCCCGCACGGTTGACCTGACCAACCCGCCGTCCGACGCCTGGGACCGCATCCGCCGCGGTTTCGCCATCCCCAACCTGAACACCGACCTCTCGCAGCAGTGGACCGACTATTACGCGGCCCACCCCGAGGCCGTTCAGCGCATGGCAGAACGCGCCGGCAAGTATCTGTATTTCATCGTTGACGAAATCAACCGTCGTGGCCTGCCCACCGAACTGGCGTTGCTGCCGTTCGTGGAAAGCGCCTACAACCCGACCGCCCTGTCGCGCTCGCAGGCTTCTGGCCTGTGGCAGTTCGTGCCGGCCACCGGCACGCACTTCAACCTGAAGCAGGACTGGTGGCGCGACGAACGCCGCGACCCCATCGCCTCGACCAATGCGGCGCTGGACTACCTGGAAAAGCTGTTCGAGATGCAGGGCGACTGGTACCTGGCGCTGGCGTCCTACAACTGGGGCGAAGGCTCGGTGCAACGCGCCATGGCCAAGAACGAAGCGGCCGGCCAGAACACCGATTACCTGTCCCTGAACATGCCGGACGAAACCCGCAACTACGTGCCCAAGTTGCAGGCCATCAAGAACATCATCGCCGACCCGCAGCGCTATGCCGTGGCGCTGCCGCCCGTGGGCAACACGCCCTACTTCGTGACGGTCCAGAAAAATAGCGACATCGACCTGGAAATCGCCGCCAAGCTGGCCGAAATGCCGCTGGATGAATTCAAGGCCCTGAACCCGTCGTTCAACCGCCCCGTCATCCGTGGCGACCACGGCCCGACCCTGCTGCTGCCGGCCGATCGCGTTGAAATCTTCAACGCCAACCTGACCAACTACAAGGGCGACCTGAGCGCCTGGAAGGTCTACCATTCCCGCCGCGGCGAATCGTATGCGTCGATCGCCAAGCGGTTTGGCGTGACCGAATCCAAGCTGCGCCAGACCAACGACATCGGCTCGCGCCAGAAGTCGGCTTCGGGCCAGGCGCTGCTGGTGCCCGGAGACCCGGGCCCTGGCGGCGTGCAACTGGCGTCGCTGGCCGCCCCCGTGGGCGCGCTGGAGTCGGCCCCGTCCGACAACAAGGCCGCCGCCCCGCGTGGCCGTGCCACGCCCGCGCCGGCTGCCCGCGTGGCCAGCGCCCGCCCCAACGTGCGCACCCACAAGGTCCGCCAGGGCGACACCCTGTTCTCGCTGGCCAAGCAATACGGCACCTCGATCGACGCGCTGCGCGCGCTGAACAACCTGAAGGGCAGCGCCCTGAAGGTGGGTACCCCCTTGCGTGTACCGGGCACCAACGCCCGCGGCTGACCTGCATCGTCAGACCCAATGGAACGGCGCCCCACTCGGGCGCCGTTTTTTTACCCCCACGCGAAACCGCCAAAATCCTTAAAATAGGCGGTCTCAGCAGGTAAAAAATCAAAGGAAATAACATGGGCTTTCTCGCCGGCAAGCGCATTCTCGTCACCGGGGTGCTTTCCAACCGATCCATCGCCTACGGCATTGCGCGCGCCTGTCACCAGCAAGGCGCCGAACTGGCGTTCACCTATGTGGGCGACCGTTTCAAAGAACGTGTGAGCGAATTTGCCGCCGAATTCGGCAGCAAGATCGTGCTGCCCTGCGACGTTGCCGAAGACAGCCAGATCGAAGGCGCCTTCACCGAGCTCGCCCAACATTGGGACGGTCTGGACGGCCTGGTCCACTCCATCGGCTTCGCCCCGCGCGAAGCGATCGCCGGCAACTTCCTGGACGGCCTGTCGCGCGAAGGCTTCCGCATCGCCCACGACATCTCCGCCTACAGCTTTGCCGCCATGGCCAAGGCCGCGCTGCCGCTGATGGAAGGCCGCAACGCATCGGTACTGACGCTGACCTATCTGGGCGCCGAACGTGTGGTGCCCAACTACAACACGATGGGTCTGGCCAAAGCGTCGCTGGAAGCCAGCGTGCGCTACCTGGCCACGGCGCTGGGCCCGCGCGGCATCCGTGCCAACGGCATTTCGGCCGGCCCCATCAAGACCCTGGCTGCCAGCGGCATCAAGGACTTTTCGGCCATCCTGAAATTCGTGGAAGCCCAGGCCCCGCTGCGCCGCAACGTCACCATCGACGACGTGGGCAACGTTGCCGCCTTCATGCTGTCCGATCTGGCTGCCGGCGTCACCGGCGAAATCACGCACGTGGACGCCGGTTTCTCGACCGTCGTTCCGGGCATGGAAGACTGACCAGTCCCGCAGGCGGGGCCGCGCGCCCCGCCCGGCCGGCCGCTTACGCCGGCCGCACCACCAGCGTGGACACCTGCACGTCCACCGCCGTCATCAGCTTGTGGATCGGGCATTTCTCGGCCACCGCCAGCAATTCATCGATCTGGGCATCGGACAACGCGCCGTGCAAGGTCAGCTTGGCTGTCAGACGGTAGATGCCTTTGCGTTCCTCGCCGGCATCACGCACCACTTCCACACCCACCGACTCCAGCGGCAACTCCTTGCGTTGCGCATACACCATCAGCGTCATCGCCTTGCAGCCGCCCAGCGCGGTGTCAAAATAATCGTGCGGATCGGGGCCCTCGCCCTGCGGTTGCGGCATCGCCAACGGCAAATCATGGCCTTCGGCCGTGGCGGTGAATTGCAGCGTGTTCGGCGCATTCTGACGGATGCGGATGCTCATGGATCGAATCTCCTGGACATGGGCGTCCGTCGCGGGCGCCCCATGCCACGTTGTAGCACTCGTGGCGCCATTTGCTTACTGACGGAAACCTGAACTTATTGCGACACGGCCGGTCGGATATCCCTATCCGCCATTCACGCACAGATAAAGGGGGCCGCATGAGCGCCAGACAACTTCTTGATCAACTACTGCAATCCGGCCAAGGCCTGCTTTCGGACGCCACCAACCGCGTGCAAAGCGCAACGGGCGGCGCCGGCAGCGGCGGCAAGGGCTCGTTCCTGACCGGGCTGGGAGGCGGCGCGCTGGGCGCGGGCGCCCTGGGGCTGCTGATGGGCAGCAAAAAGGCTCGCAAGATTGGCGGCAAGGTCGCCATGTACGGGGGCATGGCGGCGCTGGGCGCGTTGGCCTTCCGCGCCTATGGCGACTGGCAGCGCAATCAGGCAGGTGGCGCACCCGCCACGCCGCCGCAAACGCTCGACCGCCTGCCCGCCCCCGAGGCCGAACAGCACAGCACCGCCGTGCTGACCGCCATGATCGGCGCGGCCAAGGCCGACGGACACATCGGGCCTGAAGAACGCACGCTGCTGGAAACGGAATTGGCCAAGCTGTCGTCCGACGCCCAGGACCGCCGTTGGCTGGAAACCGAGTTGTCGCGTCCGCTGGACCCGGCCGCCGTGGCGCAATCGGCCAAGACGCCGGAAATGGCCGCTGAGATGTACCTGGCCAGCCTGCTCGTCGTGGACGAGGAAAGCTATATGGAACGCGCCTACCTGGATGAACTGGCGCGTCAGCTCAAGCTTCAGCCGGGGTTGAAGGAACAGCTGGAGCAACACGCCAAGACAGCCGTCGCCTGAACGACGAGGCGGGCGGGGCCGAATCGGCGTCCCGCCCCTGGGATCAATCCGCCCGCAGGCCGATCGATTCGGTCAGCGCCGTATAGCGGTCGATGTCGGCGTTGATCATCTTCTGAAATTCGCGCGGCGTGCTGCTCGCCGGCGTGAAACCCTGCTCACGCAGCGACGCCTGCACCTCTGGACGCCGCACGATCTTCGTCACCGCGGCATTCAGCTTATCGACCACGGCAGGCGGCGTAGCGGCTGGCACCAGCAAACCATGCCACTGGTCCAAGGCATAGCCGGCAATGCCCTGCTCGGCCACCGTAGGCACGGTTGGCATCAGCGGCGAACGCGCCGGCGACGTCACCGCCAGCGCGCGCAACTTGCCGGCGGCGATCAACGGCGCGGCGCTGGAAGCCGTCACCACGCCCATGCCCACCTGCCCCGCCGTCACATCGGTCAACGCAGGCCCGCAGCCCTTGTACGGCACGTGCTGCAAGATCGCACCCGTCGCGCGGGCCAACATTTCGCCCGCCAAATGTTGTGGCGTGCCGTTGCCGCAAGACGCGAACGGCAGGGGCTTGCCCGGCTGGGCGGCGGCCAGCGCGTCATCCAGCGTGTGCAACGGCGACGCGGCCGGCACCACGAACACAGATGGCACAAACGCCACATTGATCACCGCCGCAAAATCCCGCTTGGGCGCAAAGCCCAAATTCCGGTAGACCCCAGGGTTGATCGCGAACGAGCTGTTCACCATCAACAGCGTGTAGCCATCGGGTTGTGCCTCCGCCACGATGCGCGCGCCGATGTTGCCGCTGGCGCCAGGCCGGTTTTCGACCACCACCGGTTGCCCCAACTGCTCTTGCAGGCTGGCGCCGATGCGGCGGGCCAGCAGGTCGGTGCCGCCACCCGGCGGAAACGTCACGACGATGGTGATCGGGTGCGTGGGATACGTGGTGTCAGCCACGGCTTCGCCGGAAGGCGAATTGCCGCAGCCCGCCAGCGGCAGGACCAGTAGCGCAGCGCAAGCACGAAGCAGGCATTTCATGATGCATCCAGGCCGATATCCAGCACCTTGGCACTGTGGGTCAACCAACCCACGGCAATCTGATCGACACCCGTGGTCGCCACGTCGGCCGCCGTCTCCGGGGTGATGCGGCCCGAGGCTTCGGTAATGGCACGCCCCCGCGCCATGGCAACGGCGCGGCGCAGATCTTCCAGGCTCATGTTGTCCAGCAGCACCACATCCACGCCCAGCGAAAGCGCCACATCCAGTTGCGCCAGGGTGTCCACTTCCAACTCAATCTTGACCATATGGCCGACGCCGGCGCGCGCACGCTGCACCGCCGTCGCCACGTCGCCCGCCAGCGCGATGTGGTTGTCCTTGATCAGCACCGCGTCGTCCAGGCCGAAGCGATGATTGCTGCCGCCCCCCACCCGCACGGCGTACTTCTGCACAGCCCGCAAGCCCGGCATGGTCTTGCGGGTGCAGGTGACCTGGGCGCCATAGGCCGAGATGGCCCGCGCGATGGACGCCGTGGCGCTAGCCACACCGCTCAGGTGGCACAAGAAGTTCAACGCCACGCGCTCGGCGGTGAGCATGGCGCGGGCGTTGCCGCGGAGCCGGGCGATCTCCATGCCCGGCCGCAAATCGCTACCGTCGCGCTGCGAGACAGCGAATTCGATGGCCGGATCCAGTGCACGAAACGCCAGGCGTGCCAGATCCAAACCGGCCAGCACGCCTTCTTGGCGCGAGACCAGACGGGTTTCGGCGATGGCGTCCGCCGGCACGATGGCATCGGTGGTGAGATCGCCCGCACGGCCCAGGTCTTCCAGCAAAGCCGCGCGCACCAGCGGCTCCAGCATGACGTCGGGCAAGGGGGGGATGGCCAGGCGGGAGGCTGTCGTAGGCGCTTCGGCTTTAATGCTCATTTTGAGTATTTATGAGTTAAAAAAAGGCGCGCAGAGATTGCGCACCATTTATGCTAAAGACGAGCATAAGCCTTGTCAAGCGTCAAAGTGCACGCGACAGCGGCAATTTGCTACCCGCTATCGCGCGCTCCAGCAGCACATCACGGCGGAAGCGGAACAGTTTGGCCGGCCGGCCGGCAGTGCCCGTGGCCATCTCGCCTGTTTCTTCCACCAGTGCCTGCTGTTCAATCAGGCGGCGGAAATTCTGCTTGTGCAGCCCTCGCCCCGCCAGCGCTTCCACCGCCAGCTGCAATTGCAGCAAAGTGAATTGCGCAGGCATCAATTCAAAGACAACGGGCCGATACTTGATCTTGGCGCGCAACCGGGCAATGCCCGTGGCCAGGATGCGGCGATGGTCATGACGCATCGGCTCGCCCGGCAACCCCGCACGATGGGTGCCGCCCCGCCGCTCGGCCTCGGGTACCAGCCCGGCCTCGAACAGCAATTCGTAGCGTTGCAACACCATGTCTTCGTTCCAGGCGGATCCCTCCAGCCCGAAGGTGATGGCCGCGCGCTGATGGCGGCGTGCGCGCACGGCTGGGTCGGCGCTGTCGTCGCACCACGACACCAGTCGCGGCACGATCAGTTCCTCGACCATGGCCGATGAGTCGGCACGCCGGTCTTCCCAGGGGAAATAGCGATACCAGTCCTGCCAGCCCACCTGCGCCACACCGGTCTCGCCGGCTTCGCGGGTCAGGCCCAGATAACTGACCGACATGACGCGCGCGCCCGATTCGTCGGAACGGTCACCATCCGCGAAGGTGTAGAGCTGTTCGACATAACCCAGCGGATGATGCGTCTGCGTTTCAACCCAGGCGCGCAAACCGGCTTGCAAGGACCGGTGCGACAACTCGAACGGCCCCGCCGGCAACGCCCTGGCATCATCCGTCGTCAGCACGCGCGGCTCGCCGTTGGTCACGGCGACAAGCACCGCAACGAGTTCAGCATGGACGGAGCGTTCAACGGATTCGGTCAAGTTTGGCTTGGCTCTGCAAAGAAGGGATGGAAGAAGATGGGCACGCGGGATCGCCGCGCGCGCAAGGCGAACCGAATTATAAGGTTCTGTCCCTGCAACAGCCCCTTGCAAACGTGACAGGCCCAGCCGCCACGGAGACGGCTCAACGGCCTAAGATGGAACTTGAATCCAGGCGCGTCGCCATCCTGGGACGCCCGCTAGCGGAGTCGTCAACATGTTGAAAACCGCCCCAGAAACCCCCGCCGAAAAGCCGGCCGCCGGCGAGGAAAAAACGCAGCCCGTCGATCCCCGCAAAGGCACCGGCATCATGCCCATGCCCGACCAGAGCAAGATGGTAGCCGGTATGCCCCGGCGCGGACGCGCCATTGAAGAACCCGGTGACCCCGGCGTCATCACGCCCGAAGACGACGTGTTGGATACGTCTTACGAGAACCGCAAGGGATGAGCCGTCCACGGCAGCCGCTGCCAGCCATGGCAGGGGCTGCCGTGCTGCCGCCCTAGGCATCGAACGCGCCAAAACGCTGTTCCAGGATATCGACGAACGCCTCGGTCACTACTGACGGAGCGATCTGGGCCGGATACGCCATGCTGACCTGTACTGGCAAGCGGGGGGTGAACGGGCGAATCGCCAGCTGCCCGGAGAACACGCGCGCGATGTAGGCGTTAACCACGCCGACCCCGCTGCCTGCCGCGGCCAGCGCGCATATCGTCGACGAATACGTGGTTTCGATTTCGCCTTGAGGCTGCACCGATCGTGCCAGCATGGCGCCACGCAACTGCTGATGCACATCGTCGTCGGCATTGAGCACCAGCAGCCGGCGCGCGTTCAAATCCCCGATATCAACGGACTCTTGCCGCGCCAGCGGATGATCCGGCCGCATCACGCACACCGCTGAACTTCGGTGCAGCCGGCGTAGCGACAAGTTCGCGTCGTCCAGCTCGGCCGTCGTGATCACGACGTCGTAGGTGCCATGCAGCAGGCCTTCGCGCAGGTACTGGCTGCCAACCGTCTGCATGTTGATGTGCACATCCGGATAGCGCTGCAAGAACGACTCCAACGCTTCGGGCATCACGCCCAGCCCAAGCGCCGGCGTGCAAGCCAGCCGCAACACGCCCGTGCCGCTGCGCCGCATCGCGGCCACGCGGTCTTCAATGCGCTCCAACCCGGCGAAATGGCGCTTGACCGTGTCGAACAGGTCTTTCGCTTCGCGCGTGGGGCGCAGCCGCCCCCGCTCCAGATCGAACAGCTTCACGCCGCAGGCCTGCTGGGCCTGTCCCAGCAGACGGCTTACGGAAGGTTGCGTGGTGCGCAGCATGTGCGCGGCGCCCGTGGTGGTGCCTGTCAGCATCACGGCGCGAAAGGCTTCTATCTGGCGAAAGTTCAGGGGCCGGCTCATGGGAATTCTATGAAGCGCTAGGTATAGCAATATTGCATAGCCTATGACTAAAAGAGAATTTTTCCAAATACTTGGCCCCTCCTACACTCGGTTTTCCAAGGTCGCCATCAGACGCGCCCGCCACGAGCTTCATCCGATAGGGGAAATACCATGAGCCCACTCCATCCCTGGCGCCGCATGCTGCGCAGCCTCTTCCTGACCCTGGCCGGCGCGGCACTGCCGCTGGCCGCCCACGCACAAGCCAACTACCCCGATCGCCCGCTGCGCATCGTGGTGCCCTTCACGGCCGGAGGTAGCTCCGACATCCAGGGCCGCCTGTTGGCCGAACACCTGGGAAAACTGTATGGACAGTCCGTGGTGGTGGAGAACCGCCCCGGCGCCGGCGGACATATCGGCGGCAAATTCGTCGCGGACTCCGGGCCGGACGGCTACACGCTGCTGCTGGGCTCGATCGGACTGCACGCCACCTATGGCGTGTTCAAGACGCTGAACTACCGCCCGGCGCAAGACCTGAAAGTGATCACCATCGTGGCCGAGATGCCGCACGTCGTGGTGGCCACTCCCAGCCTGCCAGCCAATACGCTTGCCGAATTGACCGCACTGGCCAAGGCCAAGCCCGAGACCCTGCATTTCGGCTCGGCCGGTGTCGGTTCATCCGTGCACATGGTGGGCGAGCTCTACAAAATGGCGGCCCAAGCCCCCATCGTCCATATCCCGTATCGCGGAAGCTCCGCCGCGACCAACGATCTGCTCGGTGGACAGATCGAATTGCTGTTTGAGAACATCCCCACCACCATCGGCTACATCCAGGCCAACAAGCTCAAGGCGCTGGCGATCACCGGCACCACCCGCTCACCCGCCTTGCCCAACGTGCCCACCGCCGCGGAAGCCGGGTTGCCGGGCCTGACGGTCACCTCCTGGACCACGCTGGCAGCCAGCAAGGACGTTCCCGACGCGCTGATCGAGAAGATCAGCGCCGACCTGCGCCGCGTCTATGCCGATCCGGCATTCCGCGCCGGGCTGGAAAGGCTGGGCATGACGCCCGTGGGTAATAGCCCCGCTGAAGCCCGCGACTTCGTGGAGCGCGAACGCACCCGCTGGAACCAGGTCATCGAAGCCGAACACATCACTGCCGGCTGACACCGGCCCGCGCGGCCGGCCACACCGCCGCCGCGCGCTCCAACCCCGGGCACCGCCCACTTCCAAGCATTCCAACCATGAACCGCATCATCGCCACGCCAGTCCCGTGCCGCCGCCTGGGCGAGCGCCCCAACCACCACTTTTTCGGCTACTACAACAAGACCGTTTGGCATCGCAATGGCCGCTACGTGCTGGGCAACCGCACCCCGGTCATGGATGCGGTGCTGACGCCGGAGCTACCCGCTGAAGTCGGCTATTTCGACCGCCAGGACAGCGACCGCTATCACGCAGTGGGCGCGACCACCGCGTGGAATTGGCAGATGGGTTGCCAACTGCAATGGCTGGATGGCGCGACGTCGCCGCAGATGATCTACAACTGCCGCGACACCGAAGGCACCGGCTTCTATCCTGGCCTGCGTTCAGCCATCCACGACATCGCCACCGGCCAAACGCGCTATCTGCCCCTGCCCATCTACGTCGCCGCGCCGAACAGCCGATACGCCCTGTGCGTGGACTACCGCAGGCTCTACATCACCCACGAAACCATTGGCTATAGCGACGCGGCGCCAGCCAACGTCGCCAATGCGCCCGCCGATGACGGGATCCACACGCTGGATCTGGCCACCGGCGCGCATCGGCTCCTGGTCAGCTACGACGGCTTGCGCAACTTTCATCCGCGCGCCTCGATGGAACGCGCAATCCACTGGGTCAGCCACATCGAAGTGAACCCGTCGTCTTCCCGCATCCTGTTCCTGCACCGCTGGACCGAACGGGTGGAAGACGAAACCTGCTTCTTGCACCGCCTGATCACAATGAACGCAGATGGCAGCGACATGCGCCTGCTGGAGTGTTCCGATCACCCGCTGCCGCAGCTGGCGGACAATTTCGACCCCTCTGCCGTCGGCACGTTCGATTACGAAAAATCCGAATATCAGATTTCGCATCCGCTTTGGCGCGATGACCGCTCCATCATTGTTTGGGGGCCTCATGCCGGCAGCATCCACTACCACCTGTATGAAGACGCGCCGGACGGCAAGGTGCAAGTCGTGGGCGATGGCGTCCTGACCGAAAACGGGCACATGAGTTTCTCACCCACCGATTCGCGCTGGCTGCTCAGCGACACCTATCCGGACGCCGCCACGCACGAACGCATTCTGTTCATCTACGACATGCAGACCGGCCAGCGCCATGCGTTGGGCAGCTTCTACGCCGACCCGGGCTTGTCCAAGGAGAACCGCTGCGACCTGCATCCGCGCTGGAGCCGCGACGGCATGCAGGTCTGCATCGATTCCGTGCACGAAGGCGAACGGCAGATGTATGTGCTGGACGTCGGCGAGATCGTGCGCGCCTGACGCGGCCGCCCGTGCGGGCTAGCCTTCTTCCGCGATCTGGCGCAAGGCTTGTTCAAACGCTTCCGGCGGCTGCCCGCCCGACACCAGATATTGGCCATTGATGATCACCGACGGCACTGACGTGATGCCCAGCTTGCGCCATTCTTCCTCTTCCGCACGCACCTCATCGGTGTAGCGGCCAGAGGCCAGCACCTCGCGCGCGGCGGCCTCGTCCAGACCCGCCTCGCGCACGGATTGCGCCAGCACGTCCGCGTCGCTCGTATCCTGGTTCAGGTAGTGATAGGTGCGCAGCAGGCTTTTCTTCAGCGCGGTCTGCTGCGCCTGCCCTTGCAGTCCGGCCCAATGAATCAGGCGGTGCGCGTCAAAGGTGTTGAAGGATCGGTTGTCGTCGTCCATGCGCATCGGCATGTCGACGGCGGCGGCTCGTTCGCTGATGACCTTGCGGTTCGCCTGTACGCGCTCGCGGTCGTACCCGTACTTCTCCATCAGACGTTCGATGGTGTTCTGCCCGCCACGCGGCATGTCGGGGTTCAGTTCAAACGGCTTGAAGTGCAGGTCGACTTCAGCCACGCCTTCCAGCCGGCGCATCGCCTCCAGCAATCCGCCCAAGCCCACCGCACACCAGGGGCAGGCGACGTCGGACACGAAATCGATGTTGATCTTGGCCATGGCCTTCTCCGGAATGTCTGACCGATACGGCAGCGCCATGCACTGCCGTATCGGTCAGGGGAATATTGATCGATATCCCAGAGAGTAAATCAAACCTGGCGGCCAGACCGCCTCCGGTCAAGCACCGACCGGTTTGCCATCCTGCCGGCGCACCACCACGGTCGCCGAACGGGCATCGCCGCCACCAGCCCGCAGCGTATTCCAGGCCCTGTTGGGGTGCTGGATGTTGATGAAGAACGTCGTCAGATCCGGCGTATAGGCGATGCCGGTGATCTCGCAACCCAGCGGCCCCACCAGGAAGCGCTTGGACTCGCCCGTCTTCTGGTCGATGTAGTACATCGAGTTATTGCCGAAGATATCGGTGATGTCCGTGCCGGTTCCCGAGTCCGTCTGCACCCACAAGCGCCCCTGGGGATCCACGCGGATGCCGTCGGGACTGGAGAACTCGTCGCCCTTGATATTGCCCGTGATGTTCGACGCCGCGCCGTCGGCGGCATCCTGCCCGGCCAAGAGCAGCAGCTCCCATTCGAACGTGGTGGCCAGCGGCGAGTCGCCGCGCTCTTTCCAGCGCACGATATGGCCGTGGCGGTTGGTCACGCGCGGATTGGCGGCGCTGGTGCGACGGCGGCTGCTGTTGTTGGTCAGCGTGCAATAGACCGTCTTGTCCACGCCCACCGTGATCCATTCGGGGCGGTCCATCAACGTCGCGCCCGCCACCCGGGCAGCCGCCTTGGTGTTGATCAACACGTCGGCCTGGCTGTTGAAGTCGATCAGCGTATTGGTGGGCACGTCGGTCGGCCGCACTTGCGTGTAGTTGCCCGGATCGATGGCGCCCACGATCAGGTTGTTCTTGCCCACCGCCAGCTCTACCCAGTTGCCGCTGCCGTCATCATTGAAGCGCGCCGCATACAGCGTACCCTCGTCGAGCAGCGTGCTGTTGTTGGCGCGATTGGCCGGATCGTAAGGCTTGCTGGGCACGAACTTGTAGATGCAACCGGGCGTGCCATCGTCGCCCATGTAGAACGCCACCCGGTTGTTCTCGCCGACCATGAACGCCGTGTTCTCGTGGTCGAACCGGCCCATCGCCGTGCGCTTGACCGCCGTCGAACCCGGAGTGCTCGGGTCGATCTCAACCACCCAGCCGTAGCCGTTTTCAGGTTGCGTCGGATCCCAGTAGTTGTCGGTCGTCTCTTCGCAAGTCAGGTAGGTGCCCCAGGGCGTGTTGCCGCTGGCGCAATTGTTCAGCGTGCCCACAACGGTGGCGCCCACCACCGAGGCGGCCGGGCCGCTCACGTTGTAGACCGTGTTGCCGGTGTAGCGCTTGTTGTAGCGGGAATCGGCCTTGACCGCCCACTTGCCGTCCTTGTCGCGCGCGATCTCGACGACCGACACGCCCACGTTGGACAGGTTGGTCTTCACGGCCTCGACGGAACGATCCAGCGTATTGGCGTCGACGTTTTCGTGGTTCAGCACCAACAGGCCGCCCTGGTTCGGGTCAACGCCCTCCAGCGGATAGAAATGCATGCCGTCGTGCTGGCCGCCGGCCTGGGTCTCGGTGGCGGGATAAGACTGCGGCACGCCCAGATAGCCCGCCGAACCGATCACGCACTTGTCACCGGCCGAATACAGCACCTCTGCCACATAGCCTTCCGGCACCGTGACCGTGTCGGCCACGATCTTGTCTCCCAACGGCTTGAACGTGACGGAATAGTCCGGACCCGGCTCGGGCGTCGGCGTGGGCGTCTCGGGCGTGGGTTGCTCCGGCGGCGCTGCCGTATCGTCATCATCGTCATCGCTGCTACAGCCGGCCAGTGCGGACACGCCGAACACCGACAGGACGGACAAGCCAAAGCTGTTCCTCAACAACGTCCGTCGCGCAGGATTGGCGGCAATGATCTCGTCGAACATCTGGCCGGGAACAGTCACTTCCCCTCGAGCTTCACGGGAGGGCGCACGCAATTTATCTGTCAGGTAGGACATCTGGATCTCTAGGTTTGTGGACTAAACAGCAAGCAATTTGTCAGCTGATTGAAAGACTGCTGACGGAAGGCTGAGAGATTACGAGGCCGATGTGACAGACGAGAGACGCTTAGATGAATTCACGCACATAGAAATGGGCCGTGGGGGTGGCTCGTGCTGTGGCTATTGGCGCCCCTCGCGGCCTTCTTGTCCCGGCGTGACAGAAAACAAAAAGCCCCTGATTTCTTTCGAAATCAGGGGCTTTGATGCATTCGTGGCGGACAGAGGGGGATTCGAACCCCCGATACGCTTTTGACGTATACACGCTTTCCAGGCGTGCGCCTTCAACCGCTCGGCCACCTGTCCTAATTGCTAACGTCGACGTGGGGAAAACACCACTACGAAATTTGCGAATCCGCGATTCTAGCAGAATTCGGCCGACCACCACAAGTCGACAAGGAAAAAGGGACGCACTGGGCGTCCCTCTTCCTGCGCATCGCAGCGCCGCCATACCTCAATACGTCATGAAGTCATGGCGGGGGCCTCTTGCTCGCGATAGGAACTGACCGTGCCATCCGGCTCGGTCTCTTCCAACCGCACCTTGAAGCCCCACAGGCGGGCCAGATGCTTCATCACTTGTTCGGCATCGTCACCCGCCAGCGGCCGGCCTCGGCTCTTCAAGTGCCGCAACACCAGCGAACGATCCGAATCGCGGTTGAAGCGCACCACCTGGATATCCGGCACCTGATTGTCGCGGTTGTGTTGCGCGGCCAACAGGCGGCGGATGTCGCGATAGCCTTCGTCATTGTGGATGGCGGCCACTTCCAGCTTCGGGTTCGCCTGGTGGTCCGAAATCGCGAAGAAGCGGAATTCCCGGATCAGGCGCGGCGACAGGTACTGCGAGATGAAGGACTCGTCCTTGAAGTTGCGCATGGCGAAGTCCAGCGTCTTGCCCCAGTCGCTACCCGCGATGTCCGGGAACCACTTGCGGTCTTCCGGCGTGGGCGCCTCGCAGATGCGGCGGATGTCCGTCATCATCGCAAAGCCCAGCGCATAGGGGTTGATGCCGCCGTAGCCACGCTCGTCAAAGCCGCGCTGGCTGACGACGTTGGTATGGCTTTGCAGGAACTCCATCATGAAGCCGTCGTTCACCAGGCCCTTTTCGTGCAGGCGATTCAAGATGGTGTAGTGCCAGAACGTGGCCCAGCCTTCGTTCATGACCTTGGTCTGCGTCTGCGGATAGAAGTACTGGGCGATCTTGCGCACGATACGCACCAGCTCCTTCTGCCACGGCGCCAGCTTGGGCGAGTACTTCTCGATGAAGTACAGCAGATTTTCCTCGGGCTCAGGCGGAAACACGCCGGCGTCGGTGTGCGTGTCCCGATCAGCCTCCAGGCGTGGCAAGGTGCGCCACAAGTCGTTGTATTGCAGGCGGGCGTGTTCCTGGCGCTCGGCCTGGCGCGCGGCCTCTTCCTTGAATGACATCGGCGTCGGCCGCTTGTAGCGGTCCACGCCGTGATGCGACAGCGCATGGCAGGAGTCCAGCAACGCTTCCACCGCGTCGATGCCGTAGCGGTCTTCGCAAGACATCACGTACTTGCGCGCGAACACCAGGTAATCCAGCACGCCGTCCGCATCCGTCCATTGCCGGAACAGGTAGTTGCCCTTGAAGAATGAGTTGTGCCCATAGCATGCATGCGCAATCACCAGCGCCTGCATCGTCATGGAATTCTCTTCCATGAGATACGCAATGCAGGGGTTGGAGTTGATGACGATTTCGTACGCCAGCCCCTGCATGCCGCGACGGTAGTACTGCTCGTTGCGGATGAATTCCTTGCCGTACGACCAGTGCGGATAGCCAATCGGCAGGCCCGCCGACGCATAGGCGTCCAGCATCTGTTCCGAGGTAATGACCTCGATCTGGTTCGGGTACGTATCCAGCCCGTACTCCGCCGCGACCTTTGAGATCGCTTCGTCATAGGACTGGATCAGTTCGAACGTCCATTCGGAACCCTGGGAAATCGGCCTGGCGCCACCACCGGCCAATTCCGGCTCCACGAGAGCACCCACGATGGCATTCATGCGGTTTCCTTCTTGAACAGGTCATGGAACACGGGGAAGATCTCGCCGCGATCGCAGATGCGCCGCATGACGAAATGCGGCTCCAGCTTCTGTTCATACTCCGCCCACAGGCTGCTCTTGCGAGCCTCTTGCGAGTCGGGAATTTCGATATAGGCGAAATAGCGTGTCGACGGCAGCAGATGCTCTGCCAGGAAGCGTGCGCTCTTGCCTGCGTCGGCGCCAAACGAATCGCCGTCGCTGGCCTGCGCCGCATAGACGTTCCACGCCGACGGCGGATAGCGCTTTTCAAGAATCTCGCGCATCAGCTCCAAGGCGGACAGCACGATGGTGCCGCCGCTCTTGGGGTCGTAGAAGAACGTCTGCTCATCCACTTCCTCGGCGTTGTCCGTGTGGCGGATGAAGACCAGATCCACGTGCTCGTATTTGCGCGACAAGAACAGATACAGCAAGGTGAAGAAGCGCTTGGCCAGATCCTTCTTGCCTTCATCCATGGAGCCCGACACGTCCATCAGGCAGAACATGACCGCGCGCGCCATCGGAATGGCGACCGATACCCGGTTGCGATAGCGCAGATCCAGGTCATCCAGGAACGGCACCCGGGCAAGGCGCTCGCGGCAGTCCTCGACATCCTGTTCCAAGGTGCGGATCTCGGCGGCGGGCGCCCCTGCCGCGACGGCTTTCGCCAGCGCGGCCTCGGCGTCTTCCAGATCCGCACGCGCCTTCACGTTCAGCGCCACCCGCCGCGCCAAGGACGACTTGAGCGTGCGGCTGATGCTCAACATGCTGGGCGACCCGGTCGTGGTGTAGCCCGCGCGCTGCCATTTCTTCTGGCTGACTTCACCCAGCTGGTTGCGTGCCAGGTGCGGCAGTTCCAGATCCTCGAAGAACAGGTTCAGGAATTCGGCCCGAGACAGGCTGAAGGTGAATTGGTCTACCGCCTCACCTTCACCGGGTTCGGATCCGCCCTCGCCTTGCCCGCCCTGCGGCCGGTCGATGGTGTCGCCCTTGGCGAATTCACGATTGCCAGGGTGCACCATCTCGCGGTCACCGCCCGAGCCGTGCCGGAACGTCGGCTCGGAAATATCCCGGGCGGGCAGGTTGATCTCTCCGCCTTGATCCATATCCTGAATCGAGCGGTCACGGATCATCCCGTGAACCGCCTTGCGGATCTGGTCCTTGTAGCGCCGCAAGAAACGCTCGCGGTTGACGGCGCTTTTATTGCGCCCGTTAAGACGGCGATCGATCAGTGAATTCATGATTCACCTCGCTCAGGAAGACTTCCTCACACGGAGATACCACTCGCACAGCAGTCGGACTTGCTTTTCCGTGTAGCCCTTTTCAACCATGCGATCCACGAAGCTCTGGTGTTTCGACTTGTCCTCGGCCGAGGCCTTGGCGTTGAATGAAATCACCGGCAGCAGATCTTCCGTGTTCGAGAACATCTTCTTCTCGATCACTTCGCGCAGCTTTTCATAGCTGGTCCAGGTCGGGTTGCGGCCGTTGTTGTTGGCGCGCGCCCGCAGCACGAAGTTCACGATCTCGTTGCGGAAGTCCTTCGGGTTCGCAATGCCTGCCGGCTTTTCGATCTTCTCCAGTTCATCGTTCAGCGCGCTGCGATCGAAGCTTTCGCCAGTTTCAGGATCGCGGAATTCCTCGTCCTGAATCCAGCAGTCGGCAAACGTCACGTAGCGGTCGAAGATGTTCTGGCCATATTCCGAGTACGACTCCAGGTATGCCGTCTGGATTTCCTTGCCGATGAACTCCGCATAGCGCGGCGCCAGGAAGCCCTTGATGAACTCCAGGTAGCGCCGGCGGATTTCCTCGGGGTAGTCCTCGCGGCCGATCCGTTGCTCCAGCACATACATCAGATGCACGGGGTTCGCGGCCACTTCCGTCTGGTCGTAGTTGAAGACGCTGGACAGGATCTTGTACGCGAATCGCGTGGACACCCCGTTCATGCCTTCGTCCGTGCCGGCGTAGTCCTTGTATTCCTGCAAGGCCTTGGCCTTCGGGTCCACGTCCTTCAGGCTTTCACCGTCGTAGACGCGCAGCTTGGAATAAATGCTGGAGTTTTCGGGTTCCTTCAGACGGGTCAGCACCGAGAACTGCGCCATCATGTCCAGGGTTCCCGGCGCGCACGGGGCGGCCGACAACGAGCTGTGATGCAGCAGTTTTTCGTAGATGCGGACTTCCTCGGACACCTGCAAGCAGTAAGGCACCTTGACGATATAGATACGGTCAAGGAACGCCTCGTTGTGCTTGTTGTTGCGGAAGGTCTGCCATTCGGACTCGTTCGAGTGAGCCAGGATCGCGCCGTTGAACGGAATCGCGGAGAAACCCTCCGTGCCCTTGAAGTTGCCTTCCTGGGTTGCCGTCAGCAGCGGATGCAGCATCTTGATCGGGGCTTTGAACATCTCCACGAACTCAAGCAGGCCCTGGTTTGCCAGGCACAGTCCACCGGAATAGCTGTAGGCGTCCGGGTCGTCCTGCGAATGGCGGTCCAGCTTGCGGATGTCCACCTTGCCGACCAGCGACGAAATATCCTGGTTGTTCTCGTCGCCCGGCTCGGTCTTGGCGATGGCAACCTGGCGCAGCACCGACGGATTCAGGCGCACCACACGGAACTGCGAGATGTCGCCGTCGAATTCCTTCAAGCGCTTGACTGCCCAAGGCGACATGATGCCGCTCAGGTAGCGCCGCGGAATGCCGTATTCCTTTTCAAGCGTGTCGCCAAAGCGTTCCGGATGGAACAGGCCCAACGGCGTTTCGTTGACGGGCGAACCCTTCAAAGCATAGATAGGATAGCTTTCCATCAAGGCCTTGAGCCGTTCCGCGATGGACGACTTGCCGCCGCCCACAGGTCCCAGCAGATACAGGATTTGCTTGCGCTCTTCCAGCCCCTGAGCCGCATGCTTGAAGAACGCGACGATCTGACCGATCACGTCCTCCATGCCGTAGAACTCCTGGAACGCCGGATAGCGCCGGATGGTCCGGTTGGAAAACAAACGGGAAAGACGTGGGTCGTTGCGCGTATCCACGATTTCGGGTTCGCCGATCGCCGCCAGCATGCGCTCAGCGGGGCTGGCGTACGCCATGGGATCACGTTTGGCGAGGTTCAGATATTCCTCAAGGGAAAGCTCTGACTCCTGCTCTCTTGCATACTGCGACTTGAAGCCTTCGACGATGTTTTGCACGGAAACCTCCTACATACAACACGCGAAAAATGCAGCACGTCCCTACGTGTCCCCATTGTGCCTCAGCGCCTACGCTTTACTAGACAAACTCGCGATAAGCATTGTCGGCCTGGTGTTATGTTGCTTTCGCCACACATCAACCATGAAGCACGATCGGGCCCTTTCCATTTAGGCTGCTCCCATCGGATACAAGTTCCGTCAGGGAATGCAACTTACGTGAATAAGTTATCTCGCACGCCTTCAGCATATTGCTATGGCACGCACGCATCATGCGGCTGCACATGAAATGGTCAGCAATGATTTGAAGGGATGAGATATCCCGGTGGATTCTTATGATTCGGGTGTAAACCCGATGCGCCCGCTATGCGATGGCAGCGGACGGTCTGAACAGCGCCGTGGCGTCTTGTTCAGCAGCGTGCCGGTTCGGTCGTAAAAAGCGCCGATATCGCAGCACGGGAATCCGTGGTGACGTGGGCGCGTAGCACTGTGCGGTGAAGGCCGTGAGCACGTAGCGCCAAGTCATGGCTCTATGCTAAAGCCAATTGACCGTTTTGTGGCAATTCATTTGACGCATCGCCCAAAATAATGATGAGGGTTTTCGCCATGAAAATGCACATGCGTGAATCGCTCGCAAACTTGCTGCCATCGTCACGCCCACCAACGCCGAAAACCCCTTAAAACAGGAGTTTCGCGCGGTTTCAGCCCACGAATTAGCAGCCGATCAGGCCGAGTGCTAGTACCCCTTTCCTTGACGCGGATACTCTCTGCGACGACCCGTGTCGCGAACAAAACGCGCGTTGTCTTGAATGAAGGAAAGCTCGCATCTCACCGCGCGCGGCATGTTCCGAACGCGCATACGCTCCCACGCTGCGTCATGTTGCGTCGCTTGCAGCCCGCACCGTGCAACAGACAGGCAGATTCAATTCGGCGCACTCAAGGCCACGCGCTGCATCAGTTCGCGCCACGTCTGGGCCACCCGGGCGCGCAAGCGCACATCCGCGCCCAGCAGCGCGGTATCGATGAATTCGTACCGCTGGGCAGCATCCAGATGCTCCAGCATCGGCAGGCGCACCATCCCCGCCGCATCGCCCAGCAGTACCGGCGCCACATACAGCAGCAGCTCGTCCACACACCCCGCGGAGACCAACGCGCCGGACAGGCCGGCCCCCGCTTCCACGTGAACTTCGTTGAATTGTTCCTGAGCGAACCAGCGCATCATGGCCTGCAAATCGACGCGATCCGGCACAGGGCCCGGCAGGACCACCACGCGCGCGTTCTGGTCGGCCAGACGCGCGGCCTTCGCGGCATCGTCACGGGCGGTGAAGATAATCACTTCGCCGCCATCGAACAGGCGGGCATCCTCGGGAATGCTCAAGCGGCCATCAACCACCGCCTTGCGGGGTTGGCGCGGCGTATCCACACCGCGCACATTCAGCTGCGGATCGTCTTTCAAGACGGTGCCCATGCCGGTCAGCACCACGCAGCTGCGCGCGCGCCAGTGGTGCCCATCGGCGCGGGCCTCGGCGCCGGTGATCCATTGCGACATGCCGTTATGCAGCGCGCTGCGGCCATCCAGCGAGGCGGCCATCTTCATCCACACCCAAGGCAGGCCCCGGCTCATGCGGGAAATAAAACCCGCGTTGATCGCCAGCGCTTCTTCGGCGCACACGCCAGTCGTGACCGCGATGCCGGCCTCGCGCAAGCGCGCCAGGCCCTGCCCGTTGACCAAGGGATTCGGATCGCCAATGGCTACAACCACCCGCGCGGGCCTTGCCGCCAGCACGGCATCCACGCAGGGTGGCGTACGGCCAAAATGGCTGCATGGCTCCAGCGTGACGTACATCGTGGCGCCTGCCACCGCCGCCTGGCGAGCCTGGGCATCGCGCAACGCGCAGATTTCAGCATGCGGGCCGCCCGGCGGCTGGGTCGCACCCTCGCCCAGCACCTGTCCATCGCGCACGATGACGCATCCGACCCGAGGGTTCGGTGCGGTGGAATACAGCACGCGCTCTGCCAGCGCCAGGGCGCGTCGCATCCAGAAGATATCGTCGGGGAGGCTTACGGTCGTCATGGCAGGAATTGTATGTCCGACGGCACCCCGCTGGGCACAACCCGCCAGCGCCAGGAGGGGTATGCTTGCAGCATGTCCGTTTTGGGCTGCTCGACGTCTTTTGACGATCTCGCGCACGGCCTGATTTCGCTCCAGAATGACGCCGTACCCCTTTAAATCCTTGGCCTGGAGCCTGGAACATGAAAAAAGCGCTGATCGTCATCGACGTGCAAGAGTCTTTCCGGCACCGTCCGTTTTGGGATGAAACTGAATATCCGGCGTTTCTGGAGCACATCCAGGGGCTGATCGATTCGGCGGCCGCCCAGGGAATCCCCGTGCTTCAGGTGTTCCACACCAGCAAGTCCACCGACCCCGCCAATCCGTTCTCGCTGGCCTCCGGTCACGTGAAGACGCTAAAGGAATTGCGCGTTTCCCCCCATGCCGTCTTTCACAAAACCGTCCATTCCTCGCTGTATGCCGAGAACGCGGACGGCCTGTCGCTGCACGATTGGCTGTGGGAAAACGGCATCGAAGGCGTCATCGTCAGCGGCATCCGCACCGAACAGTGCTGCGAAACCACGTCACGCCATGCCAGCGACGCAGGCTTCAAGGTGGTCTTCCCGACCGACGCCACGCTGACCTTCGCCATGCAAAGCCCTTCGGGCAAGCACTACACGCCGGCCGAGATCCGGGATCGCACCGAGCTGGTGCTGCACGGACGTTTTGCCCGCATTTCGCGCGCCGCCGACGCGCTGGCGGACTGACACCGATCTGGAAAACGCCATGATTCCGGTGTACTTCGTCTTGTCGCGAGGCATCGTCCTGCTGGATCTGGCGGGTCCGGCAGAGGCCTTCCGCGTGGCCAACAAGCTGTGCCCCGACACCTTCGCGCTGCATTTTTGCGGCCCGTCGGAAGCCGTGGAAAGTGGTCTGGCGGGGCTACACCTGGCCAACATCCAGCCGCTGCCGACCGGCTTGCCCGACCACGCGCTCGTCATCATTTCCGGCGTGGTGGGCCAGCCCACCCGCCTGGAAGGCCCAGACGCCCACGCCATCATCCAATGGCTGGCGGCACGCCACCCCGTGGACGGCTTCACACTGATGACCGTCTGCGCGGGTGCGCTGTTCGCCGCGTCGGCGGGCCTGACCCGGCAGCGCGACTGCACCACGCATCATTCATGCCTGGCGCAACTGTCGGGCATCGATCCGACCGCCCGCGTGCACGACAATCGGATCTTTGTCGAAGACGGCAACCTGGTCAGCAGCGCCGGCATCACGGCGGGCATCGACCTGGCGTTGCACATGGTGTCGCGCCACTGCGGGCCGCGCGTCGCCAGCGAGGTGGCGCGCGACATGGTGGTCTACCAGCGTCGAGCCGGCACGGATTCCGCGCTGTCACCGTGGCTGGAGCATCGCAGCCACTTGCATCCTGGCGTGCATCGCGTCCAGGATGCCGTCATTCGCAACCCTGCCGCGCCCTGGTCCGCGCAGTCTCTGGCGGACCAGGCGCATACCAGCGCCCGCCACCTGACGCGCCTGTTCCGCGAGCATGCGGGTTGCACGCCAATGGACTACCTGTATCAGATACGTGTCGCGCTGGCGCGCGACTTGCTGCGTGAAACCCGGTTGGATCTGGAGCGCGTGGCGGAAAAATCGGGGTTTGGCTCAGCGCAGCACATGCGCCGCGTATGGCGCAAATTTGAACCACAGACGCCAAGCGTGGCGCGCTTGGCGCCCATGCAATAACGGCGCCGAAGCGCCGTCATCCTTCCTGCCAAACGCAAGACGTCATTCCTTGCGTAGCTTGCCCGGCAGCAACGGACCCTGCATCTCACGGATCGCTTCGACGAATTCGCCGATGTCCTCGAAGCTCTTGTAGACCGATGCAAAGCGCACATAGGCCACCTTGTCGAGCTTGCGCAGTTCGGTCATCACCAGTTCACCGATGTGTTCGGTGGGCACTTCGCGCAGCCCGCTTGCCAGCAGTTTCTCTTCGATGCGCGCCACGGCCGCATCCACATCCTCGGTGCTGACAGGACGCTTGCGCAGCGCCAGGCTCAGGCTGGCGCGCAATTTGGCGGGATCGTACTCGCTACGGCTGCCGTTGCGCTTGACGACGGAAGGCAGGGCAAGTTCCACCCGCTCATAGGTGGTGAAGCGCTTGTCACAGGATAGGCAGCGACGGCGGCGACGAATCGCGTCGCCCTCTTCCGAGACCCGGCTGTCGACGACCTGTGTTTCGGCATGGCCGCAAAATGGACACCGCATGTGTGTTCCCTAAAGGCACGGATAGCAATAATTGAGCATATTGTAACGACGCGCCCCAGGGGAGGCGCCAACATGACTAATTCGTCCCCAATAACCTGGACGAGCCCGGTTGAGGATAGCGCCTGCGCCCTGGAAAGCAAAGGGACGGCGCCTTGCGGGGCCGTCCCTTTGGTCTGGCCCCTGCGGCGGATAGCCTCAGGGCCTTTGAGGAATGCTGCTTACTTCTTGCCGTAGACCGGCAGGCGCGACGTCAGTTCGTTGACGCGAGCGCGCACGGCGGCGATGTTGGCTTCGTCACGCGGATTGTCCAACACGTCGGCGATCAGGTTGGCGGTCAGCTCGGCGTCGGCTTCCGTGAAACCGCGCGTGGTCATGGCCGGCGTGCCCAGGCGGATGCCGCTGGTCACGAAAGGCTTTTCCGGATCATTCGGGATGGCGTTCTTGTTGACCGTGATGTGGGCTTGGCCCAGCACGGCTTCCGCTTCCTTGCCCGTGATGCCCTTGGAACGCAGGTCCACCAGCATGACGTGGCTTTCAGTGCGGCCGGAAACAATGCGCAGACCGCGCTTGACCAGCGTGTCCGCCAGCACCTTGGCGTTCTTGACCACTTGTTGCGCGTAGTCCTTGAACTGCGGTTCCAGTGCTTCCTTGAACGCCACGGCCTTGCCGGCGATGACGTGCATCAGCGGACCACCCTGGATGCCGGGGAAGATCGCCGAGTTGATGATCTTCTCATGTTCGGCCTTCATCATGATCACGCCACCGCGCGGGCCGCGCAGCGACTTGTGCGTCGTCGACGTGACGAAGTCGGCGTGCGGGACCGGATTGGGGTAGGCGCCGCCGGCGACGAGGCCTGCGTAGTGGGCGATGTCGACCATGAACAGCGCGCCGTTTTCACGGGCGATGCGAGCCATGCGCTCGAAGTCGATGTGCAGGGCGTAGGCCGAAGCGCCTGCGACGATCAGCTTGGGCTTGTGTTCGCGGGCCAGCTGTTCAACTTGGTCGTAGTTCAGGACTTCGTTTTGATCCAGGCCGTACGAGATGAAGTTGTACAGCTTGCCCGATGCGTTGACCGACGCGCCGTGCGTCAGGTGGCCGCCTTCGGCCAGGCTCATGCCCAGCACGGTGTCGCCCGGCTTCAGCACGGCCATGTACACGCCCTGGTTGGCCTGCGAACCCGAATTGGGCTGCACGTTGGCGGCTTCAGCACCGAAGATTTCCTTCAGGCGGTCGATGGCCAGTTGCTCAACCACGTCGACGTATTCGCAACCACCGTAGTAACGCTTGCCCGGATAGCCTTCGGCATATTTGTTCGTGAGCTGCGTGCCCTGCGCTTCCATGACGGCGGGGCTGGCGTAGTTCTCCGAAGCGATCAGCTCAATGTGCTGCTCTTGGCGAACGTCTTCCTTCTGGATGGCGGCCCAAACGTCCGGGTCAGCCTTGGACAAGGTGAGGTTGCGGTCAAACATGACGGGGGATTCCTGAGGCGGTATGAGAAGAGAAAGCGGTGTCGGGTGGGTAAACCCGAAGAATGCTGAATAGTTTACCCCGTCGGGCGGCTTCAATTGCCGCCAAAATGCGCCGAAGCTGGGCAAAATACCGACGACGGGCACGAAAACCACGCTAACGCGCCGTGCACGGAAACCGCTCTCAACCCGACTTGAGAAACTTTCATGCAAAGTGCCACTCTCATAACCTACTCGCTAGTAGCTGCCACCAGCGTTGTCATTCCCGGCCCCGCCACCATGCTCGCCATCCGCAATGGCGCAGCCGGCGGCGTCCGCGCCGTACTGCCGTCCACGCTGGGCAACATGACGGGCCTGTTCCTGCTTTCGGCAGCCGCCATGCTGGGCCTGGGCATGGTCCTGCAATCATCGGCGATGCTGTTCATGGTGTTGAAAGTGGCGGGCGCCGCCTATCTGATCTACATGGGCTTGCGCCATCTGCTGGGACGCGCCCACATCGCGCCACCCGAAACAGCGTCCACCGGCGTTACGCGGCGAGGCGGTCAGTTGTACCTGGAAGCCACCTTTGTGGCCGCCATGAACCCCAAGCCCATCCTGTTCTTCACCGCGCTGTTCCCGCAATTCCTGAACGCGCACGAGTCGCTGCTGCCGCAGTTCTTCGCGCTGACCGGCATCTTCATGGCCATGTCGATGGTGTCTCTGCTGACCTACGGCACCCTGGCCCACCGCGCCCGCCGCCTGCTGCGCCAACCGCGCATCGTGGTCTGGCTGAATCGCCTGGTCGGCTCGATCTTCGTCGCGTTCGGATTGGCGCTACTGCGCCTGAAACGCTCGACCACCTGATGGACGGCAAACCGGGAAAGTAAGAAAAGGCCGCAATCGCGGCCTTTTTGCATCCTGGCGGAGGCTTCAAGTCTCGGTGGCCCCGATCTGCTTGGGTGCCAGCTTCGGATTCAGGGTGTAGGTGCCCGTTACCGAGGCCTGGGCCAGCACATGCTTCTGCATGGCGCGCAGCGCGTCCTCGCCGGTGAAGGAACCGTTCAAGTTCAGGCTGTGCACATCCAGCGCGTAGAGCGTGAACACGTAGCGGTGCACGATCGAATCGTTCCAGGGCGGGCATGGGCCGTCATAGCCGAAGTAATCGCCGCTCATGTCATGGTCGTTGGCGAACCACGAGGAATACGAGTTGATGCCCTGGCGTGCATCCATCGGCGCCAAGGGGCCGCCTTTGCCGCGCGGCGTGATGCCGTTGGAAAAGGCGCCTTCATCGATGTCGCGCATGTCGGCCGCCAAATCCACCAGCACCCAATGGAAGAAATCCACGCGGGGGAGATCGGCCGGAACTTCGCGGCCTTCCTGGTTGACGTCGTCGGGCCGCGAGGGCACGTCCGGATCGTGGCAGATCAACGCAAACGACTGAGTTCCCGGCGGCACATCGTCCCACGAAAACTGCGGGTTGTAGTTGTCTGCCAGCGCGACGTGCGATTGCGCATCGATCTTGCCGAAAGCGTAGCGTTCGGGAATCGACTCGTGATCGGAAAAAGACAAACTCGAAAGTTTCATGTCGTGCTCCTTGAAGTGCCGCAAAGACATCCCGCCCCTGCCTGTACCCTCAGCGTATCAAAACTTCGCAATTATGGGTTCAAGTTAACACGCGCAAACTTGCGCTTGCCCACCTGAACGACGTAAGTCCCCGCGGGCAATTGCAACGATTTATCTTCAACCCGATCGCCGTTCACGCGCACGCCACCCTGCTCCACATTGCGCTGCGCTTCCGAACCCGAGGCGACCAGGCCCGCTTCGCGCAGCAACTTCAGAATGCCCACCGGCGCACCACCGATGTTCACCTCGGGCATGTCTTCCGGAATGGCGCCATCGCGGAAGCGTGCCTCGAAGGAGGCCAGCGCGTCCTCGGCCGCGCGGGCGGAGTGGAAGCGCGTGATGATTTCCTGAGCCAGCATGACTTTCGCATCCCGCGGGTTGCGGCCGCCATCGATCTCTTGCTTGAGGGCGGCGATGTCTTCCAGCGAACGGAACGACAGCAATTCAAAGTAACGCCACATCAGCGTGTCGGAAATCGACATCAGCTTGCCGAACATCGAATCAGGCGACTCCGAAATACCGATGTAGTTGCCCTTGGACTTGGACATTTTCTCTACGCCGTCCGTGCCCACCAGCAGCGGCATCGTCAAGATGCACTGGGGCTCCTGGCCATATTCCTTTTGCAGCTCGCGCCCGACCAGCAGGTTGAACTTCTGATCGGTGCCCCCCAGCTCCAGATCGGACTTCAGCGCCACCGAGTCATAGCCCTGCATCAGCGGATACAGGAATTCGTGCACCGAAATCGGGATGCCGCCCTTGAAACGCTTGGTGAAGTCCTCGCGCTCCATCATGCGGGCCACCGTGTAACGCGACGCCAGCTGAATCATGCCGCGCGCGCCCAGCGGATCGCACCACTCGGAGTTGTAACGGATCTCGGTGCGAGCCGGATCCAGCACCAGGCTGGCCTGCGCATAGTAGGTCTTGGCGTTGGACTCGATCTGCTCGCGGGTCAGCGGCGGACGGGTGCTGTTGCGGCCGCTGGGGTCCCCGATGGTCGAGGTGAAATCGCCAATCAGAAAGATGACGTTATGGCCCAGATCCTGCAACTGGCGCATCTTGTTCAGGACCACGGTGTGGCCCAGGTGGATGTCTGGCGCGGTGGGATCGAGCCCCAGCTTGATGCGCAGAGGCACGCCAGTGGCGCGGCTCTTGGCCAGCTTGCGGGCAAACTCGGATTCGACCAACAGCTCATCGCAGCCGCGTTTGGCTATACGCAGATCGGCTTCAACTTCGGGAGTGATAGGGGCTTCAGAGGGTGACATGGCAGGGGGACCAACGCGGCTTCAGCCGACAAAAAGGTGTAAAAAGTGACGAAAACTATCGAAAATTCTAGCCGAATCAGCTAGGATACCGCCCAATCATACGCAACTGTCATATACGCAGTTGCGGTTCGGCTTACCACCTGTTGTTCACAAGATGCGCCCCGCGCCAGCCCCTGCCCCGGATTCCGTGGCGCGCGGGGGCCGTTCGTGTCACGCACCCTGCGAGCTCATGCCACCTGAGAGGGTATCTTCACGATGAATCGTGGCCTCCACGAACTGGCGAGTAGCATCAAGCGCAAAGTTGCTGCCCTGTTTGCGCCTGTAGAACCCAAGCCCCATCGCTCGGGTCTTTTCCGTCGCACTCTTCTCGTCACCGCTATCGGTCTGTTTGCCGGCGCCGCCGCCTTGGGCATGGTGCAGCAACCCGACCGCACCGAACTCCCCCCGTCCCGCATCATCCAGAGCGTTCTGCCGCTGACCGCCGAGCAAGTCGAAGTCAGCAGCCCCAGCGCCGCGCCGTACATCAGCGAAACCCGCATCCGTGCCGGGGATACGCTGGCTGCCGTATTGCAGCGCCTGGAGCTGGACGCCCCCAACCTGCAAACCTTCCTGACGCACGAAGCCAGCGCCCGCAGCATCTACAAGCTGTATCCGGGCCGCTCCGTGCAAGCCGCGACGGACGACCAGGGCAACCTGATCTGGCTGCGTTACATCCACACCCCCGGCAACGAAGCCGACGGTCAGGTCGTGACGCGCATGCTGCACGTTGCCCCGTCCGGCGATAGCTACAAGGCCGAGGAAGTCACCGAAAGCACCGATCGCCAAACCCGCGTTGCCGTGGGCACGATCAAGTCGTCGCTGTTCGGCGCCACGGATTCCGCCGGCATTCCGGATTCGGTCACCATGCAGATGGCCGACATCCTGAGCGCCAAGATCGACTTCCTGCGCGATTTGCGCCAGGGCGATCAGTTCCGCGTGGTCTACGAAGTGCGTTCGCACGACGGCCGCTACGCCGGCGCGGGCCGCGTGCTGGCCCTGGAGTTCATCAACGGCGGCAAGACCTATAGCGCCGTCTGGTTCAGCCCCGACGAAAAGAGCGGTTCGTACTACGACTTCGACGGCACCAGCCTGCGCGGCGCGTTCCTGCGCACCGCCTTGAAGTTCAGCCGCATCAGCTCGACGTTCGGCATGCGGATGCACCCCATCCACAAGACCTGGACCGGCCACAAGGGCGTGGACTACGCCGCGCCGTCGGGCACGCCGATCCACTCCACCGCGGATGGCACGGTCGAGTTCTCGGGCTGGCAGAACGGCTACGGCAACGTGGTCATCGTGAAGCACCACGGCAAGTATTCGACGCTGTATGCTCATCAGAGCCGCATCGCCGAAGGCATCACCAAGGGTTCGAAGATCTCGCAAGGCCAGTTGCTGGGTTATGTCGGCGCCACTGGCTGGGCCACCGGCCCGCACCTGCACTACGAATTCCGCGTGGATAATCAGCCGATCGACCCGCTGTCGGTGGACCTGCCGGTCGCCCGTGCCCTGGAACCCGCGGAAGTCCGCGCGTTCAACCAGGCCGTGGCGCCGTACAAGCAGCAGATTCAACTGCTGACCGAGTTCCAGCAGACCCTGCCTGACGCCCTGACCAACGTGGCCAGCCGCTAGCCGGCCCGCTTGAAAAAAACGTCCCAAGAAGGCGGCCCGCGCAGACTCTGCCGGCCGCCTTTCTTCTTTTAGAGGCGCCTGTGAATTCCTCCACATCCGACCCGCAGGGCAAGCCAGCGCTGTATATCGGCTTGATGTCCGGCACCAGCGTCGACGGCGTTGATGGGGTGCTCGTCCGCTTGCAAGCTGGCCAGGCGCCGCACGTGCTTGCCAGCGCCAGCCTGCCCATGCCCGAGAACCTGCGCCGCGAACTGCTGGCGTTGAACCTGTCTGGCGACGATGAGCTGGCGCGCGGCGCGCTGGCCGCGAATGCGCTGGCCCGGCTGTATGCCCAAGCCGTGGCCGCCCTGCTCCAGGACGCCAGCGTCCCGGCCAGCGACGTGACCGCCATTGGCGCACATGGCCAAACCGTCCGCCATCGGCCGGACAGCGGCTATACCGTGCAGCTCAATGCCCCGGCCCTGCTGGCGGAACTCAGCGGCATCGATGTCGTGGCGGATTTCCGCAGCCGTGACGTGGCCGCTGGCGGCCAAGGCGCCCCGCTGGTGCCTCCTTTCCATGCCGCGATCTTCGGTACGTCGCACGGCCGCGCCGTGCTCAACCTGGGCGGCATCGCCAATATCACCTTGCTGGCACCCGACCAACCGGCGCGCGGTTTCGACACGGGGCCGGCCAACGTCTTCCTGGACGCCTGGTGCCAACGCCATCTGGGACAGCCCTATGATGCCGATGGCCGCTGGGCCGCCACGGGTCAAGTGGTGGCGCCCCTGCTGGAGCAACTGATCGCCAGTGAACCCTGGTTTGCGTTGCCGCCTCCCAAATCCACCGGGCGTGATCTGTTCAACCTGCAATGGCTAGACGACCGGCTAGCCTCGTTTGACGGCCCCAAGCTGGCGCCAGAAGACGTGCAGGCGACGCTGCAACGGCTGACTGCCAGAACGGTCGCCAATGCCATCGACGCGGCGGCGCCAGGCACGCAAGAGGTCTTCGTATGCGGTGGCGGCGCCTACAACGCCGGCCTGACGCGAGAACTGGCGTATTGCCTGCAACGCCCGGTGCAACCAACCGACGCGCTGGGCGTACCCGCGCAGCAAGTCGAGGCGTTGGCCTTTGCCTGGCTGGCGCAAGCCTTTGTGGAGCGCACGCCGGCCGGCCTGCCGGCCGTCACGGGCGCCCGCGGCGCCCGGATCCTAGGCGCGCTGTATCCGGCCTGACACGGGTGCGGCAATGCGTGTCCCAATGCAAAAAGCCCTTCGGCATGCCGAAGGGCTTTTGTTTCCTGCCTGGGTGCTTGAACGATTACACCGAGAACGAGGAACCGCAGCCGCAGGTGGTGCTGGCGTTGGGATTGCGGATGACGAATTGCGCGCCTTCCAGGTCTTCCTTGTAGTCGATTTCAGCACCGACCAGGTATTGGAAGCTCATCGGATCAACCAGCAGTTGAACGCCAGCCTTATCCAGCACGGTGTCGTCTTCGTTCACGACTTCGTCGAACGTGAAGCCGTACTGGAAGCCCGAACAGCCGCCACCCTGGACGAACACGCGCAGCTTCAGCTCGGGGTTGCCTTCTTCGGCCAACAAGTCCTTCACTTTGGCGGCAGCCGAGTCAGTAAATACCAAGGGCACAGGCGGGGCAGCCTGAAGGTCGACGGTTTCGGTTACTGCATTCATGGTTCACTCCTGGCCGGATCGGCCATATTTCGGTGAGCGGCAACGGCGCTCGCATAGCATCACTATAGCGCAGGGCTTGACTAGACTCAAAGTTCCAGTTTGATACTGCGGGAAGCGCGGACGGTATCCCCTTCCAATACACTGACGGTGACGCTTTCGGGGACGAATCCCTCGGGCACGGCCAGGATGCCCTGGCTACGCTGATATTGGTCGAATTGCAGGGCCAACGACGCGGCCGTGGTGGTCTCGCCCGTCGCCGTCACCGGCCCCGTTTCGGCCTTGACCTGCATGGGCGCCAGGTCCACGGTCACGGTCTCGCCCTTCAGGATGCCCGTGGCCTGGAACCGCAGCGCACCCGCAAAGGGCGATCCGCCATTGCGCCCGCTGCGCATCAGCAGCACCTTGTAGCGCAACCCGCCGCCTTCGCGGTCAATCTGTACGCCACGAATATCGACCGACCCTTCCGGCCCGGGCGGCAGCAACTGTTCGTAGAACGCCAACTGGTCCCGCACCCGGCCGACATCGGCCTGCGCGGCGCGCAGCTGGGTTTCAAGTTCCTCGCGGGCGGCGCGCTCGATGACGAGCTCGCCATCAGCGGTATCCAACTGGCCTTGCGTGTAGCGCAGCTGCGTGGCTTGCTGGCGCACGGCTTCTTGCTGCGCCTCGGCCTGCGCCGTGCTGATCACGACGACGTCCTGCGGGCGGGCTTGCCGCTGGGCATAAAAATAGCCCAGCGAACCGCCCAGCAGCACGCCGACCAACAGGCCGGCAAGCAGGCGCAGCAGCCCGCCTGCGGGGCGGGGCTGCGATGTAGCGGAGGAATCAACTGGCATGGAATGCAGAAAGGCGGCGGCCGATAGCCGCCAGCCCATCAAGGCATCAAGGCAGAATCGCGACCTGATCCAGCCCCGTCGATTCCGGCACGCCAAACATCAGGTTCATGTTCTGGACGGCTTGACCGGCCGCACCCTTGACCAGGTTGTCCTGAACGACCAGAACGATCAGTTGGTCGCCATTGCCCGGGCGGCTCAGCGCGATGCGCAGATTATTCGACGCGCGAACCGAACGAGTTTCGGGCAGGCTGCCAGCCGGCATGACGTCCACGAAGGGTTCGTCGGCATAGCGCTGCTCGAACAGGGCCTGGAAGTCCGTGTCACGAGCCTCAGGCAGGATGCGGGCGTAGATCGTGGAGAACATGCCACGGATCATCGGCACCAGGTGCGGCACGAAGGTCAGGCCGACCTTGCCGCCGGAGATCTTTTCCAGTTGGGCAACGATTTCCGGGTGATGGCGATGGCCAGCCACGCCGTAAGCCTTGAAATTGTCGGAAGCTTCCGAGAACAGCGAACCCACTTCCGCCTTGCGTCCAGCGCCAGACACCCCTGACTTGCAGTCGGCGATCAGGGTTTGGGCATCGACCAGGGCCTTACCGCCTTCCAGCAGCGGGGCCAGGCCCAACAGCACGGTGGTGGGGTAGCAGCCGGGGTTGCCGATGACGCGGGCCTTGGAGATGGCTTCGCGGTTCAGCTCCACCAGGCCATACTGGGATTCAGCCAGGATGTCCGGGCAGGTGTGGGGGATCTTGTACCAGCGCTCGAAGGTGGGGATGTCCTGCAAGCGGAAATCAGCGGCCAGGTCGATGACGCGGGTGCCCGCGGCGATCAATTCCTGCGCTTGCGCCATCGCCACGCCGTGGGGCGTCGCGAAGAACACCACGTCGCAATCCGTCAGCGAGGCTTTTTCCGGCGCGGAGAAAGCCAGGTCCACGCGGCCGCGCAGGTTCGGATACATATCAGCGACCGGCAGCCCGTCTTCCTTGCGGGACGTGATGGCGGTCAATTCCACACTGGGATGCTGCGACAACAAGCGCAGCAGCTCGACGCCGGTATAACCGGTGCCGCCGACGATACCAACCTTGATACGGGTGTTCGATGCTTGGGCCATGATGATGTGCTCTTCGTAGAACGAAAACAGATTGTATCGCTCGGAAAACGGGTCTTGCGGCAGCGTGCCAAAATTGGCGCACGCACCCAGTTTCCGACCGGACGGAATACGCGGAGTTCCACGTGATGCGGATAAGGCCTCAGCCTTGCCGCCCAAAAACAAAAAACCCGCCGAAGCGGGTTTTTTGCAGGACTTTAGCGCTTGCTGAACTGCTTCCGGCGGCGTGCCTTGCGGAAGCCGACCTTCTTACGTTCAACTTCGCGAGCATCGCGAGTCACAAAGCCAGCTTGCGACAGCGACGGCTTCAGCGTTGCGTCGTAATCGATCAGGGCACGAGTGATGCCGTGACGGATTGCGCCGGCTTGGCCGGTTTCACCGCCGCCGTGGACGTTGACTTTGATGTCGAACGATTCCAGGTGGCCGGTCAATTCCAGCGGTTGGCGCACAATCATGCGGCCAGTTTCGCGGGCGAAGAAATCGTCGACGGGCTTGCCGTTGACAACGATCTTACCCGTGCCCTTCTTGATGAAAACGCGAGCCACCGAAGTTTTGCGACGGCCGGTTCCGTAATTCCAGTTACCGATCATGGCGTTTCCTTAGAGATCCAGCGTCTTAGGCTGTTGGGCGGTGTGCGGGTGCTCGGCACCAGCATAGACCTTCAGCTTCTTGATCATGGCGTAGCCCAGAGGACCCTTGGGCAGCATGCCCTTGACGGCCTTCTGAATGGCACGACCGGGAAAACGCTCTTGCATTTTCTCGAAGTTCGTTTCGCGGATACCGCCCGGGTACGTGGTGTGGCGGAAGTACTTCTTGTCCTTCGCCTTGGTACCGGTAACGACGATATCGGAAGCGTTGATGATGACGATGTAATCGCCAGTATCAACGTGCGGCGTGAATTCAGGTTTGTGCTTGCCACGCAGACGACGTGCGACTTCGCTGGCCACACGACCGAGGACTTTGCCCTTGGCGTCGATCACAAACCAGTCACGTTGGACTTCATGCGGCTTGGCCACAAAGGTCTTCATGATGGTTCCTAAGAATAAAATTTCTTCTGGCTAGAACATCTAACCAGTGTTCTTTCCCCAACTAGACAAAATTCCAACGATTCAAAAAGCCTGCTTCAAAAACCCTGCTTCATAAACCCGAGGGTCAACGACGGCCGCCTGAAATTCGTTTGGATTCATGCCCTTATTGATTCCCGCCTAAGCGTTATTACCCGCCCGTGCAATGGTCAAAATGAGGGAAAGCCTGAAATTCTAACACGGTTGCTCAAAAAATGGGCAAGCGCAGAGAAATCAGGAGGCATCCGGCCGCGCCCTTGGGCGCAGCCGGCACACATGCGATTTGGGGACAAATCCCCCCGCCCCCGTGGGTCAGGCGCCCAGATAGGCTTCCAGCACCCGCGGGTGGCCCAGCAGCTCGCGGCCGGTACCCGTCAGCGCCATGGCGCCGTTTTCCAGCACGTAACCGCTTTGCGCAATCTTCAGCGCCTGGCGCACGTTCTGCTCGACCAGGAACAGGGTCAGGCCGTCGGCATTGATGGCGCGCAGGGAACGGAAAATTTCCTGCACGACAATCGGGGCCAGGCCCATCGACGGCTCATCCAGCAGCAAGAGGCGTGGCTTGGCCATCAGGGCGCGGCCGATGGCCAACATTTGCTGTTCGCCGCCCGACAGGTTGCCCGCGATGCCCGTGATCCGTTCTTTCAGGCGCGGAAACAGGTTGAACACGTATTCCAGATCGGAATCCACATTCTTCAGGCCCCTGCGGTAGGCGCCCAACTCCAGGTTCTCAAGCACCGTCATGGTGGTAAGAATGGCCCGGCCTTCCGGCACCTGCACGATGCCGCGCGCGACCAATTGGTGCGGGGCCAGGTTGGTGATGTCCTCGCCTTCAAACAGGATGCGGCCGCGCGCCTTGGGCAACAGGCCCGACAGCGCCAGCAGCGTGGTCGATTTGCCGGCGCCATTGGCGCCGACCAGGGCGGTGATTTCGTTGGCGTTCAGGTCCAGATCGATGCCGCGCACAGCTTCGATGTGGCCGTAATTGACCTCGAGTCCGCGGACTTCCAGCATCGCGCTCATTTGGCGGCCTCCGCTTGTTCGGTGTCTTCTTCGTCGTCCTCTCGGCCCAGATAGGCTTCGATGACTTGCTCGTTGTTGCGGATCTCGTCGGGGCCGCCGCAGGCGATGATCTTGCCGAAGTTCAGCACCGCGATGCGTTCGCACAAACCCATGACGAAACGCATGTCGTGTTCGATCATCAGGATGGTGTAGCCGCGGTCGCGAATGGCCAGGATCTCGCGCATGAGTTCGGCGCGTTCACCGGTGTTCATGCCCGCCACGGGCTCGTCCAGCAACAGCAGCTTGGGCTCGGTGGCCAGCGCGCGCGCCAGCTCCAGGCGACGCTGCTCACCGTAGGACAGGTTGTCGGCCAGGTCGTTGGCCTTGTGGTCCAGGCGCATCCACGTCAGCAGCTCGTGCGCGCGCTCACGGGCACGCTTTTCGTGCTCGCGGTAACCCGGCAGGCCCAGCAACAGGCTGGGGAAGCCATAGTTCATGTGGCGATAGGCGCCCACCACCACGTTTTCCAGCAACGTCATCTCTTTGAAGAGACGAATGTTCTGGAACGTGCGGGCGATGCCCATGCGCGTGATGCTGTGCGGCTTCTTGGCCAAAACGCTTTGGCCGTTGAACGTGATGCTGCCGCCGCTGGGCGGCAACAGGCCGGTGATCAGGTTGAACACCGTCGTCTTGCCGGCGCCGTTGGGCCCGATCAAGCCGAAGATCGCGCCTTCGGGCACGGACAGGCTGACGTCATGCAGCACATGCAGGCCGCCGAAGCTCTTGGAGACGGAAGAAAGCTCAAGCATGGCGCTTGCCTCCCTGGCCGCCTTGGCCCTTGCGCATCCAGCGCTTGAAGCGCGCCGGATCCCAGATGCCTTGCGGCAGGAACAACACAATCACCACCAGAATCACTCCATTGGCGATCAGGCGCAAATCCGCAAAACCGCGCAGCAATTCGGGCAGCACGGTAATGATGAAGCTGCCCAGCACGGGACCGGCCAAACCGCCAATGCCGCCCAGGATAGCCATGGTCAGAATTTCAACGCCACGATCGAAACCGTATTCATTGGGACCGATGAAGAAGGTCAGGTGCGCGTTGAGCGCGCCGGCCAGACCCGCGATCATCGCGCCGGCCACGAAAGCCAGCATCTTGTTGGCGCGCACGTCGATGCCCATCAGGCCAGCCGCGGTTTCGTCGCCACGAATGGCGTCGAACGAACGGCCGATCTTGGAGGCACGGACGCGCCACAGCACGAACAGGACGATGACGACCGCCAACACCACGTGCCACCACTGCGTCAACTGCGGAATGCCGTTCAGGCCCAGCGCGCCGCCCGTCAAGGACTCCGTGTTCAGGATGGTCACGCGGACGACTTCGCCAAAGCCCAGCGTCGCCATGGCCAGATAGACCCCTGACAATCGTAAGGTTGGCAAACCGATCAGCGCCGCCACCAACGCGGGCGCCGCCATGCCGCCGGCCAGGGCGACCGTGAACGGGGCGTCGTAATTCATGGTGAGCAGCGCGGCGGCGTACGCCCCGATGCCCATGAAGGCGGCATTGGCCATGGCCAGCATGCCGCAGGCCAGGGTCAGCCAGATGGAGAGGGCCAGCAACGCATTGGTGCCCAGCGTCAGCACCAGGTTGCCGTAGATGGCCCAGAAATTTTCGAATCCGCTCATTCTTTAAGCCTTGCGTTGAACCACTTTGCCGAACAGACCTTGCGGGCGCACCAGCAGGATCAGGAACAGCAGGCCGAAAGCCACCGCATCGCGCATGGTGGAGCCGATGTAGGCCACCGACAGCACCTCGGCGAAACCCAGGAACAGGCCGCCCAGCATGGCGCCGCGGATGTCGCCCATGCCGCCCAGGATGATGACCGCGATGCCCTTGTGCAGCATCGGTTGGCCCATCAGGGGGAACAGCGCATTGGAATACAGACCGATCAACACGCCGGCCACGCCACCCAGGGCAGCAGCGGCAAACGAGGTGGTGACAAACAGCTTCTCGACGTTGATGCCCAGCAGCCAGGCGGCCTTGGGCGATTCGGCGATGGCGCGCAGCGCGCGGCCAAACTGCGTGCGGCGCATGACGTACATCAGCACGGCCATCAGCGCGAACGACAGGAAGATGATGCCCAACTCGATGACGGTCAGGTGCAGGCCCGCGACCTCGATCACTTCCTCGGGCACGGTGCCGTGCGGGAAGCGCAGGTTGCTGGCGCCGAAAATGCTTTGGGCACCGTTATTCAGGATGATGCCCACGCCAATCGTGGCGATCATGGGGATCAAGTGCGGCGCGTTGCGCTTGCGCAGCGGCTTGAGCACCAGATAGTCGATGATGACCCCGGTGAAGCCGGCCACGAAGAACGCGACCATCAGCGCACCCCAAAGGGGCAGGCCGAATTGCTGGACGACGAACAGTGCCGCGTAGGCGCCAACCATGAAGACAGCGCCATGCGCCAGGTTGATCACCCCGAGCACGCCGAAGATCAGCGTGAAGCCCAGCGCGAACAGTGCATACACACAGCCCAGCGACAAGGCATTGACGAATTGTTGTTCGAACATGATGGGACTTTCCAAATCTATGAGGGCCTCCACGCGCCCGCTGCGTGGTCTAGCTCTCCCGAGGGAGGCCATTTTTGTCTTGGGATGGCCCTACGATAAAAAGCGCCTTGCGGACAGCAACGCTGTCCGCAAGGCGCATCCCCCCGCGTGGGGATGCGTACTGCTTACTTCTCGATGACGTACTTGCCGTCCTTGGTCACGCTGACGATCGGCGCCTGGTCGGCGTCGTAGCCGGCAGGCTTGCCGGCGCGGTCGTTGGCTTGACGGAACTTGAACGCGCCGGTGGCGCCCTTCCAGGTCACGGAGGGCAAGGCATCGCGCAGGGCAGCGCGGTCCTTGGGCAGTTCGCCGGTCAGCTTGGTGTTCTTCAGCGCCTGGGCCACGATGTACATGGCGTCATACGACTGGGCGGCGAACTGGTCGGGCGAACCATTGAACTTGGCCTTGTAGGCGTCAATGAACTTGACGTTCTCGGGGGCCTTGTTCTCGATCGACCACGGGCTGCCGATCCACAGATTGTTCGATGCGCCGCCAGGGGCCAGGTCGAAAATCTTGACCGAGTTCATGCCGTTGCCGCCGATGACGGGCACGTTCAGGCCCAGTTGGCGAGCCTGGACCATGATCGGAGCGCCTTCGGCCAGCAGTGCGGACAGCACGATGGCGTCGGGGTTGGTGCCCTTGATCTTGGTCAGCTGGGCCTTGAAGTCCACGTCGCCCTTGGCGAACGTTTCGGTCGTGGTGACCGGGATCTTCTGGTCTTCCAGGGCCTTCTTGAAGTTGTCGTAGCCGCTCTTGGTGAAGACGTCGTCGTTGCCGTAGAGCACCGCCACGTTCTTCAGGCCGGTCTTGGCCTTCACGGTGGAGATGGTGGCCGGCAGCACGTCGGCTTCGGTGACCGAGTTGCGGAACACGTAGTTGCCAATGGAGGTGATGCCGTCGGCGGTGTTGGACGTGCCGAAGGCAACCGTCTTGGCAGCCTGGGCGATCGGGTCAGCGGCTTGGGCCGAGTTCGACAGCGTCGGGCCGAAGACCATCAGGACGTTGTCCTTGAAGATCAGTTTCTTGAAGACGTTGATGGCTTCTTCTTTCTTGCCTTGTTCGTCCTCGACCACCAGCACGAGCTTGTTGCCGTTGATACCGCCCGCGGCGTTGATTTCATCAGCGGCAAGCTGGAAACCATTGCGGATCGACACGCCGTACTGAGCGGCGCCGCCGGACAGGGCTTCCGCCACACCCAGCTTGATGTCAGCCGCGTGCGCAGCCGGGACGATACCGGCGGCGATCAGCGCGGCCAGCAGCTTCTTGGTCTTGGATTGCATGGTTGATACCACCCTAAAGTCTGTCTCGGAATATTGGTAATCCGGGCTGGTGTAATCCCGCCGGATTGACGTCTTATGCCGCCTAAAGGCGCCATGTTTGCGCGTCAAGACCCGGGATATTACTCCTTTGTATCAGGCCGAAACTCGAATGTGGTTCGAGGAAAGCCCGAAAACCGCCCATTTTTTTGTAAAAAACGCGGTATTACTAGCAAAAACCCTACTCTCCACCGAATGCCATTCGGCCTGCGGCGGACCTCCCTTCTACCTGCCCGACAGCGCCACGCCCAGGTACTGGCCGTAGGCGCTTTCGGTCAAACGAAACCACGGCATCTCGCTGTCGCGAAAGCCCATGTAACTGTCGTGTATGGCTTTGAACTTCGGGTCTTTGGCGCCCAAGTCCTTGTAGACCTGTTGCGTCATCTCGAACGCCACATCCATGATGGCGCGCGGAAATGTGCGAACTTGCGCGCCGCTTGCCGTCAATTGGGCCAGCGCGGCCGGGTTGCGGGCGTCGTAACGGGCGGTCAACGAGACGTGCGCGGCCAGCGATGCGGCCTGAACCACCGCCTGATAGTGCTTGGGCAGCTTGTTCCAGGCCTCGTCATTAATATATAGGGACAGTTGTTCGCCGCCCGCCCACCAGCCGGGTGCGTAGTAATACTTAGCTACCTTATTCAGGCCCAGTTTTTCGTCGTCATAGGCGCCTGCGCCTGCCACCGCTTGCAGCCCGTCTTTCTCGAAGGACTCGGCCAGCGGCTTGGCGGGGTCTGCCGGCTGCGGCAAGACGGCCATGCGCGTCAGGACATCGGCGGCCAGTCCGTCCACGCGCATCTTCAGGTCTTTCAGATCCGTCAGCCGCTTGATTTCTTTCGCGTACCAGCCGCCCATCTGGGCGCCGGTATTGCCCAGCGGGAAATTGATGATCTTTTCGGGCTTGAAGAGCTCGCGGGTCAGGCGCAGGCCATCGCCTTCACTCATCCAGGCGTTCATCTGGCGCGCGTTCAACCCGAAGGGCACGGCGGCGTCAAAGCAGAATGCGGGATTCTTGGCGAACAACAGGCGGGACGAGGCATGGCCACATTCCACCTTATTGGTGGAGACGGCTTCCAGCAGGTCGGATGCGGGCACGATTTCGCCGTCGGGGTAATGCCGGATGTTGAACTTGCCACCCGTGGCTTCCGAGACGAATTTGCAGAAATGCTCACCCGCGCCAATGCGCAGATCCAGGACGGCGGGAAACGCGGAGGACAGGCGCCAGCTCAGTGACGGCATGTCCTGCGCGAACGCGGGCGTGCTGACGGCGGCCCCCGTTGCGACGGCGCCGAGTCCGGCGTGCTTCAAGAATGAACGTCGTTGCATCTCTTTGCTCCTCTACAGCAACCTCTGGGACTTCGAGCAATACCCGCCGGATATTACACGTTGACGGCGGTCGGAACCGCTAGAGGAATTCCCGAGCCGGTAAGGGAATGCAAAGACGGAAGGCGGGCGGGAAAGCCATGCCCGATGCGGAGCATGCCGGCGCGGCGGCCGCACCGGGCCGCCGCGCCAGATGGGGAATCAAGTCCCGGCGATGGCCATTTGTTCGATCAGGATCGAACCCGTGGTCTTGGTGCCGCGCGAAATGGTGTCCGCGCCCACGGCGACAATCTGCTGGAACATGTCGGCCAGGTTGCCGGCAATCGTGATTTCTTGCACGGCATGCTGGATCTTGCCGTTTTCCACCCAATAGCCGAATGCGCCGCGCGAATAGTCGCCGGTGACGTAATTGACGCCTTGGCCGATCAATTCCGTGACCAGGAAGCCGGTGCCCATCTTTTTGAGCATGGCTTCAAAGTCATCGCCGCGCTTGGTCAGCGTGGAGCTGAACACCAGGTTGTGCGACCCGCCGGCGTTGCCGGTGGTGACCATGCCCAGCTTGCGAGCCGTGTAGGTCGACAGGAAATAGCCTTCCAGCACGCCGGCCGACACCACGTTGCGGCTGCGGGTACGCACGCCTTCGTCGTCAAAAGGCGAGCTGCCCATGGCGCCGGGGATGTGCGGATCTTCGGTCAGGTTGATGTGCTTCTGGAAGATGGGCTTGCCCAGCGAATCGACCAGGAAGCTGGCCTTGCGGTAGAGCGCGCCGCCGTTGACGGCCTGGGTCAGTGCGCCGACCAGCCCCAGCGCCAGCGGCGCTTCAAACAGGACGGGAAACTTGCCGGTGCGGATGCGGCGGGCCGACAGGCGCGACAGCGTGCGCTCGGCGGCATAACGGCCGATGGCTTCGGGCGAGGCCAGGTTGGCCGGATCGCGCTCGGACGTGTACCAGTAGTCGCGCTGCATGCCGTTACCACGGCCCGCGATGGGCGCGACCGACAGGCTGTGACGCGAATACGGGTAGCCGCCCAGGAAGCCCCGGGTGTTGCCCATCACGAACTGGCCTTCGTAGGTGCCCACGGTGGCGCCGTCGGTGTTGGTGATGCGAGGATCGACATCGCGGGCGGCGCGTTCGGCGCGCAGCGCGAGTTCGGCCGCTTCCTCGGTGGACACGCTCCAGGCGCGGTGCAGGTCCAGGTCCGGGAATTCGGTGGCCAGCTGATCGGCATCTGGCAGGCCCGCGGCCGGATCGGCGGCGGTATGGCGGGCAATGTGCCAGGCGGCTTCGACCGTCTGGCGCAGGGCCGCTTCCGAGAAGTCGGAGGTCGAGGCGGAGCCACGGCTCTGGCCGGCGTAGACCGTCAGGTCCAGCGAGCGGTCGCGTGTCTGCTCAACGGTTTCAATGTCGTTCTTTCGGACTGAGACCGACAGGCCCAGGCTTTCCGAGACTTCCGCCGCGGCGTCCGAGGCGCCGATCTGGCGCGCATAGGCGAGGGTTTGTTCGACGAGTTCGGAAAAACGCGCGTGATTCGCCGCCAGCGGCAAGGATGAGGAGGATTTAACCATTGCTGTCCAATTTGCAGAGACGGTTATCATAGCCAAGTCTGTCATTGCGCAGTTTTCCATGAATTCCCATACTGAAGAAGAATCCGTCGACGACGGTTACGATGAAAACGGCTACGACCGTCCCAGCAAGTCCCAGATCAAGCGTGAAATGCACGCCTTGCTGGACCTGGGCAAAGAGCTGATCGAACTGTCCCCCGACCGCCTCAAGCAATTGCCGCTTGCCGAGCGCCTCTATGAGGCTATCCGCACGGCGCAGCGCACGACTGGCCGCGAAGGCCGCCGTCGCCAGGTCCATTTCGTGGGCAAGCTGATGCGCGACGCCCCCGCCGAAGAGATCCGCGCCCAGCTTGATGTCTGGGAAAACGGCTCGCGCGAGGAAACCGCCGCCATGCACCGGCTGGAAACGCTGCGCGACCGCCTGCTGGACGATGACGAAGCGCTGACCAAGCTGCTGGCGAACAATCCGCAGGCCGATGCGCAACAAGTGCGCACGCTGATCCGGGCCGCCCGCAAGGAACGGCTGGGCAACGCCGCGCTGCTGCAAGGCCAGGAACCGCAGAAGAAGCACTACCGTGCGCTGTTCCAGGCCTTGAAGACCCTGACGCTCTGATCCCCTTTCCTTGATTCCCTCTGCCTGCCGTCCATGAACGCTCCGACCGACCTGCTCGATTGCATCGAAATCGAAACCGCCCCCAACCCCACGCACGCCGTGATCTGGCTGCACGGCTTGGGTGCCGACGGCAATGACTTCGCCCCCATCGTGCCGGAACTGGACTTGCCCGCGGGTCTGGGCGTGCGTTTCGTGTTCCCGAACGCGCCGGTGCAGCGCGTGACGATCAACAACGGCATGGCGATGCGTTCCTGGTACGACATCCTGGTGATGGACCTGGTGCGCGTGGAAGACGCCAAGGGCATCCGCGCGTCGGAAGCCGCCATCCACAAGCTGATCGCGCGTGAAAATGCCCGTGGCATCCCGACGTCGAACATCGTGCTGGCCGGGTTCTCGCAAGGCAGCGCCATGACCCTGCATACGGGTCTGCGCCTGCCGGAAAAGCTGGCGGGCATGATGGCGTTGTCGGGTTATCTGCCGCTTGTGGATACCGCCGAAGCCGAACGCAACAGCGCCAACAACAGCACGCCGATCTTCATGGGCCACGGCCAGTACGACCCGGTCGTGTCGCTGACGCGCGCCGAGGCATCGCTGGCTGAACTGAAACGGCTGGGCTACGACGTGCGCTGGCACACATACCCGATGCCGCATTCGGTCTGCGCCGAAGAAGTCCGCGACATATCGGCGTTCTTGAACGACGTATTGGCCTAAGCGTGAATGGATGATGGGTTGCGCGCGTTGGAAATCAGCGTTCAAAACCCCGATCTAGTGCGCTTCACCCATCCTGCGAAGCCTCGTCGCCATCCGTAGGGAGGTGTGGCGAGTCCAGATCGTCACGCGCCCGGCACTGCCGCAACGCGCAAACCGATCAAACCGCCCCACCACGCTTTACTCCCATTCTGTATACCAAGTGGTATTCCAGCCTTGAATTTTCCAGGGCTGGCTGGCGCTCGTCCATAGAGAAAAACGCCAATCCCAAAATGCTTGTCGCCTGTTTGTATTGAATATAGTATTCGATCCATGCCTTGCCGGCCCGGGCAACTCGCGTTCGGGCTTCCCTGTTGTTGTTGTCGATTCCATCCCATTGGCCGTATCGCGCCGGGTTTCGGCGTGTCATACAAGACGCAGGAGAAAGTCCCGTGAAATCGTTGCCACTGCCCCGCCTGGCGGGCGCGGCGCTGCTTGCGCTGCTTGCCCCGTTGGCCGTTCAGGCCGAAGCCCTGAATCCCCCCGTGAAGGTCCGCTACGAAGAAGTGGTGCGCTCCATCCTCTACGTGCCCAAGTACGTGGCCTTGTCGCAGGGCTATTTCAAGGACGCCGGGTTGGACGTGTCCATGAAGACATCCCAGGGCACGGACAAAGGCATGACCGCGCTGCTGTCGGGCAGCGCCGACATCGTGCTGATCGGCCCCGAGGCGTCCATCTATGTGCAGAACAGCGAATCGCCGGTCAAACCGAAAATCTTCGCCGGGCTGACCGCGACCGACGGCTTTTTTCTCCTGGCCCGCAAGCCCATCGATAAATTCGACTGGTCGATGCTCAAGGGCAAGGAAGTCATCGGCTTCCGGCCGGGCTCGAATCCGATCGTGTTCCTGGAGGCCGCGCTGCGCAAGCACGGCGTCGACCCACAGAAAGACGTGAAACTGCTGAACAACATCGGCATCCCGGCACGCGCCGGGGCGTGGATGGCCGGCCAGGGCGAATACGGCATCTTCCTGGAGCCCGAGGCGGGCGAACTGGTGCGCAACGGCAAAGGTTATATCGTGGCCTCCGTTGGCCATGAAGTCGGTCAGGTGGACTACACCGTCTTCACCGCCACCGACAAATACATCCGCGACAACCCCAAGGTCATCCAGGCCTGGACCAACGTGGTCGCGCGCGCCGAGAAGTACGTGAAGGACACGCCCGCCACGACGCTGGCTCCGCAGATCATGACCTTCTTCCCGGGCATGGATCAGGGCGCGGTGACGGAAGCGATCGACCGCTACAAGCAATACCAGATCTGGAAGACGTCGCCTCTAGTCACGTCCGAAGCCATGACCACACTGCAAGACATGCTGATCGCCAGCGCCGTCATGAAGGACAGCGCCCGCGTGAAGTACGAGGACGTGGTGGTGGCCGACTTTGCCAAGCAGGTGCGCTGATGGGAGCCGCCATCCATAACCTGAAGCCGGCCGCCGACACGGCGAAGATCGAACTACGCGATGTTTGCCTGTCGTACTTCACCACCGAAGGCGAGACGGAAGCGCTGTCGAACGTGTCGTTCACGCTGGCGCCGGGCGAATTCGTCAGCCTGATCGGGCAAAGCGGCTGTGGCAAGAGCACCCTGCTGTCGCTGATCGCGGGCCTGATCCCGCCGACCTCGGGCGCCGTGATGATCGACGGCCTGAGCGTGACCAAGCCCAATCCGCGCATCGGCTACATGTTGCAGCAGGACTATCTGTTTGAATGGCGCACCATCCTGGACAACGTGATGCTGGGCGCCGAAATCCAGGGCCGGCGCGATGCGCGCAGCGAAGCGCGCGCCGTGCATCTGCTGGAAAAATGCGGGCTGGGCGCGTTTCTGACGCACACGCCGCGCCAGTTGTCGGGCGGCATGCGGCAGCGCGCCGCGCTGGCCCGCACGCTGGTGACGGAACCCGACGTGATCCTGCTGGACGAGCCCTTTTCAGCGCTGGATTCCCAAACCCGGCTGGCGATCTCGGACGAAGTGGTGGACATTCTGCGCCGCGAGGGAAAGACCGTGGTGCTGGTCACGCATGACATCGGCGAGGCCATCGCCATGACGGATCGCGTGATTGTGTTGTCGCGCCGGCCCGGCCGGCTGAAAAGCCAATATCGCATCCACTATGGCGACGGCGCCCGCCCGACGCCCTTCCAGGCGCGCTCGCGACCGGAATTCAACGCCTATTTCAAACAGCTGTGGGACGAGCTGGACGTCCACGTGGAGGGTTGACCCATGAACGCGCCCATTGCCAACACCATTCCCCTGCGCGCCGTGCGCGCACCCAGTGAAAAATACCTGGACTACCTGCGCCGCGACCGCGCCCGCAAACGCAACATCCGCCTGACGCAAGCGCTGCTGATGGTGGTTTTCCTGTGCGCGTGGGAGATCCTGCCGCGCATGCACATCCTGAACCCGCTGCTGACCAGCTACCCCAGCGCGCTGTGGCCCACGTTCATCGAACTCTGGAACAACGGCCACCTGGGCAAGCACATCATGACCACGCTGTCGGCGACACTGGTCGGCTTCACGCTCAGCATGGCGATCGGCATCGTGGTGGCTGCCGCGCTCTGGTGGTCTGACTTTCTGTACAAGGTGCTGGACCCTTTCCTGGTGGTGGCCAACGCCATGCCCAAGATCGCCTTCGTGCCGATCTTCTACCTGTGGCTGGGCTCGGATTACGCCGTGTACGGCATGGCCGTCGCCATTGCGGTGTTCGTCACGATCATGGTGGTGTACGCGGGCTTTCGCGGCATCGACATGAACAAGGTGAAGCTGGCCCACACCTTCGGCGCCAACCGCTGGCAAGTGCTGACCAAGGTCGTGCTGCCCGGTAGCGTGCCCACGCTGATCGCGGCCGTGAAAATGAACATCGGCCTGGCGCTGGTGGGCGTCATCGTGGGTGAGTTCCAGTCGGCGGATTCGGGTCTTGGCTTTCTGATCATGAACGGCAGCCAGGTATTCAAGCTGAACATCGTCATGACCGCCATCGCCATGCTGGCACTGATCTCCAGCGTGATGTACCTGATCATCTACCGCGTTGAAGCCGCCGTGGCGCGGCGCTACGGATAAGGAAGAATCATGGAATTTCCGCAATGGGTGAAGGATCGCGTCGTGGCCCGGCAGGGTTGCCTGCATCCTTATGACGAGCTGCCGGCCAGCCGCACGGCGGTTGTCGTGGTGGACATGCAGCAATACTTCACACTGCCCGGCTACCAGGGCGAATGCGCCCCCGCCCGCGAGATCATCGCGCCGGTGAACCGCCTGTGCGATGCCGTGCGCGCGGCAGGCGGCACCGTGGTCTGGGTGCAAACAGCCTCCGACAACGCCGACGCCTTCTGGTCGCATCATCATGGCGTGATGTTGACGCCCGAACGCAGCGCCCGCCGGCTGGAAACCCTGCGCCGTGACTCGCCGGGCTTTCTGCTGCACCCGGGCCTGCATGCGCACGACACGGACCTGCGCGTGGTCAAGCGTTTCTACAGCGCGATGGCACCCGGCTCATCCGAGCTGGAGCCTTTGCTGCGAGGCTTGGGCGTGGATACCTTGCTGATCGCGGGCACCGTCACCAACGTGTGCTGCGAATCCACCGCACGCGACGCCATGATGCGGGACTTCCGCACGATCATGGTGGACGATGCGCTGGCCGCGGTGACGCCCGCCGAGCACGAGCATTCGCTGCACGGCTGGATGTTGTTCTTCGGCGACGTCTTGTCGGTGGACGAAGCGACGGCGCGGCTGACGCCCGCGCAGGCGGCCAGGAAGACCGCCTGAGCAGCCGCGTCAGTTCAGATCTAGCCAGACCCGGCGCATTGTCGGGTCTTCGGGATCGGCGTCATTGGTGAAGCCCAGGCTGGTCATCAGCGCCAGCATGGGCCGGTTCGTCGACAGCACCAGGCCATCGATGTATTCCAGCCCCTGCTCGCGCGCGGCGTCGATCAGTGCCGTCATCAACTGACGGCCCAGCCCGCGCCGCTGCCAATCGTCGCCGATCACCAGCGCGTACTCGGCGCCACGCCCGTCGGGGTTGCGCAGGTAGTGCGCGAACCCCACGATGACCTCGCGCGGATGGCCGCGATTGGCGGGGTTGGGCACCTGCGTGGCCGCCACCAGCGCCAACTCGCGGTGGTAGTCCACCTGGGTGTAGCGCGACACCATGCGCGGTGTCAGTTCGCGCATCATGGACACGAAGCGCATGTAGCGCGAGCGTTCCGACAGCCCGCGGATGAACTCCTGCAAGGCCTCGCCGTCTTCGGGACGGATCGGGCGCAGCACCCACGGAATGCCGTCGCCAAAGCGGCGCACCTGTACCAGACGCGCTGGATACGGGTGGATGGCCATGTGCGGGTAGCCCGAGGTCTGCGGCGTTTCGCAACCCGGCGTTTCGGTCAGCATCAAGCGCATGCCCCCGGCACGCAAGTGCGTTTCACCCGCGTAGAGGGGATCAATGTCCAGGGTTTCGATGTCGGGCAATTCAGACACCATCTCGGACACGAGCACCACCGCCTGTTGCAGCGATTCGGCGGCGATATGACCGATGCGCGGCGCCAGCACGCGGCGCCAGAGCCGGCTGCGTTCGATCAGTTGCCGGGCCAGGTAGCCGTTGAGCGGCGGCAGATCCATGCCCCTGTCGGACCCGGACAATACTGCATCCGGTCCACCGGCCCCGAAACGCACGACCGGGCCGAATTGCGGATCGCGCCGCACGCGGATCGCCATCGGACGGGATTCGGGTTCGACCGAGGCCACGTCCACCGGCATGTCGCGCAGCGGCACGTAGAACAGGCCCAGCAGGGTCCGGATTTCAGAGGTATTCAGTTCACGCCGGCAATCGGCGCGCACGCGCGCAATGATGTCGCGCGCCGCGGCCAGGTCCGGCACGTGACTGGGCGGCTCCTGCGGCTGCGTCTGCAACAGCAATTGCTGGTTGTAATGGTGCGACGCCAGCACGCCGAATGCGTCGGCGGCGGATTCGGGCGTACGGAAGGCGGACGTGCCCGCGTCATCCAGCATGCGGCGCAAGGGACGCATGCCAGCATCGCCCATGAAGCAGGTGACGACCGGCTTCTTTGCCTTGGGCGCGATCAACGCCAGTTCCCGCGCAACCGCGGGCATGTCGGCCAGCGCGTCGGGCGCCAGCAGCACCAGCACGCCGTCCACGCCGGTGTCGTCCAGCACGGTTTCCAGGATGGCGCGGATGCGCTCTGGAGTCAGCGGCGTATAGGTGATGACAGGATTGGCGCTGGCCGCATCCGGCTCCAGCATGGCTTCCAGCGTGCGTCGCGTGGCGGGCGCCAGTTCGGCGCGCAGCACCGCGGCATCGGGGCCGATCAAGTCCATGGCCAGTTGGGGAGGCCCGCTGCCGTTGGAGATCAGCGCCACGCGCCGGCCCTTGGGACGCCGCGTGTAGCCCAGCACCTTCACCGCCGAGAACAGTTGCACGAAATAGCGAACGCGCACTGCGCCGGCGCGGCGCAGGGCGGCATCGAAGATGGCATCCGCGCTGTCGGCATCGGATCGCCCCGCCTTCAGCACGATGACCGGCTTGACGCTGGCCGCGGCGCGCAAGGTGCTCATGAATTCGCGGGCCGGGCCCACGTCTTCCAGATACAGCACGATACTGTCGGTGCGCGGGTCGCTGGCCAGGTAGTCCAGCACCTTGGGCAGCCCCACCACCGCCTCGTCACCCAGCGACACCGCGATGGAAAATCCGATATGCACGTCTTCGGCCCAGTCCATCACGGCCGCCATGATCGAGCGCGATTGCGCCAGCAGCGCCACCCGGCCGGCACGAGCCAGCACCGGATGCTGGCTGAAGTTCAGGCCGGCATGGGGACGCTGGGCGCCAAATGACCGCGGCCCCAGCAGTTCGCAACGGTTCTCTTCGGCCCAGGCCCGGCACAGGGCCAGCGTGCCGCGCGGGTACGGGTCGGGCAGTTCGTGCGGCAGCAGAATCACCGAGCGCGGCGCCAAGGGCGACAGGCGGCGCAGGGTTTCCGGCAGCACGGCGGGTGACACGCAAACCAGGGCCAGATCCGGCCGTTCACCTGGGGCCAGCCCTTGCAGGGCGGCGGGAAACTCGGGCGCGGCTCCGACTTCGCTGGTCACCACGGTGGTTTTCGCCTTCAGCGCGGGCGACAGGGAGCCCGCCGCCGGCAGCGGCCGGTCGGCAACGATCACCAGCGAACTGGGTTCAAACATCGGGGCAAGCGCGTGTCGCAACATAGGGGGTGTCGCCCTAATCTAAAATACCGTTCATCGTAACAAGACAACCTCGCCGTCCGCTTGATGTGGACCCTGCCTGACGCCGCTTTGTGGCGCCGCAGCCGCTATCATTGCCACCTATGACTTCCAACGCCTCCTCCCCCATCCGTACCCGTTTCGCGCCTTCGCCCACGGGCTTCCTGCACTTGGGCGGCGCGCGCACCGCGCTGTTCTCCTGGGCCTTCGCGCGCCATCACCAAGGCACTTTCGTGTTGCGCATTGAAGACACGGACGTCGAACGCTCCACGCCGGAAGCGGTGCAGGCCATTCTGGACAGCATGGAATGGCTGGGCATGCAGCCCGATGAAGGCCCGTTCTACCAAATGCAGCGCATGGACCGTTACCGCGAAGTGGTCGCGCAGATGCTGGCCGCCGGCACCGTCTATCACTGCTACAGCTCGCCCGAGGAAGTGGAAGCCATGCGCGAGGCCGCCCGCGCCCGTGGCGACAAGCCGCGCTATGACGGCACCTGGCGCCCGGAACCCGGCAAGACGCTGCCCGCCATCCCCGAGGGCCGCAAGCCCGTCGTGCGCTTCAAGAATCCCCAGGAAGGCGCAACCTCCTGGAACGATATGGTCAAGGGCACGATCAGCTTCGACAACACCGAACTGGACGACCTGATCATCGCGCGCCCGGACGGCACGCCCACGTACAACTTCTGCGTGGTCGTCGACGATTGGGACATGGGCATCACCCACGTCCTGCGCGGCGATGACCACGTCAACAACACCCCGCGTCAGATCAACATCCTGCGCGCGCTGGGCGCGGCACTGCCCGAATACGGCCACGTGCCGATGATCCTGGGCCCGGACGGCGAAAAGCTGTCCAAGCGCCATGGCGCGGTCAATGTCATGGAATATGACAACGACGGCTATCTGCCCGAGGCCATGATCAATTATCTGGCCCGCCTGGGCTGGAGCCACGGCGACGACGAGCTTTTCTCGCGCGAACAGCTGGTTTCCTGGTTCGACACCAAGCACCTGTCGAAGTCGGCGTCGCAATGGGATCCGAAGAAGCTGAACTGGGTCAACGCCCACTACATCAAGCAGATGGACAACGCGGAACTGGCCGAGCGCGTGGCCCCGCGCGTGGCGAACCGTGGCGGTCATCCGGAAAAGATCGACCTGCCGGGCGTCGTGGGCTTGCTGAAAGACCGCGCTGAAACGCTGGAACAACTGGCCGATGGCGCCATGCTGTTCTGCGCTGAATTCAAGCCCGCCCCGGCTGAACTCATCGAGCAGCACCTGACCGCACCGGCACGCGAAGCACTGGCCGATTTTGCCCAACGCGCCGAAAGCACGGACTGGACCCGCGAGGCGTTGTCGGCCCTGATCAAGGCCGTGCTGGCTGATCGCGGCCTGAAAATGCCGCAACTGGCGATCCCGCTGCGCGTGGCCGTGACCGGCCAGACGCAGACGCCGGCGGTGGACGCCGTGCTGGCATTGCTGGGCAAGGAGACGGTGCTGAAGCGGTTGGCGGCGATTTAAGGCCAAGTACTGGGTGCGCGCATGGGTTGGGGTTGCGCGCATGGGTTGCGCGCGCGGGAGGGTCGGGTTCTTGCCTGTGCATCCGCGCGCTACACCCATCCTACGGGGCCGAACGATACCGGTGCGCGTGACCGTGACTGGCCTGGCGCAGACGCTTGCGGTGGATGCGGTGCTGCATTGCTGGGCAAGGAAACGGTGCTGAAGCGGTTGGTGGCGATTTAAGGCCGATTCATGGGTGCGCGCATGGGTTGTGTGCGCGCGGGAGGTTCATGGGTTGCGCGCGCGGGAGGGTCGGGTTCTTGCCTGTGTATCCGCGCGCTACACCCATCCTACGGGGCCGAGGGTGCTTTTCGCACCGGCCCCTTCCTCCGCCGTCGTTCCGGCTGTTGGCGTTGGCGCCCTTTCCCCTCCGTCGTTCGTGCAGGTGGTGCTGACACTCATGCTTCGCCGCATATGTGGTGCTGAGCTCGTAGGATGGGTGTAGCGCGAGACGAGCGCCGCTAGAACGTCCGCGACGAACGCGCGCAACCCATCAGACCGCCGCCGTCACCCGCGCTTTCAGCGCCCGCGCAAAAAACGCGCCCAACAGCGGCAGCAATACCGCCGATCCGCCAAACAGCGCGGCCGCGCCGATTTCGTCCACCACCGCGCCCGCCAGGGCCACGCCAGCGGCTTGCCCCATGAACAGGCAGGACGCGAACCAGGCCACGGCCGTCCCGCGTGCCGACGGCACCATTTGCGTGGCATTGGTCTGCAACGTGGCATGAAGCAGGTAGTAGCCAAAGCCCGCCAAGACGCTGGCAAGCAGGCTCCACATCCAGACCGGCCCCAACAGGTAGGACAGGAATGCCACGCTCAGCACCAGCCCGCCGGCAATCGCCAGGCCCCGTTCGCCCAGGCGTTTGAGGATGCGGCCGGCCACGACCGTATAGATCAGGCCGCCCACCGCATAGACCGCCACCAGCGCGCCGGCGGCCGTCAGTGAAATATCGAAGCGCTCGTGCAGATAGGATGGCGCGAACGCCAGCGCGCCGAACACCAACAACCCTTCCGCGAAGACCGTCGCCAGCACGATGCGGGCCCAAGGCGTGCCCAGCACCAGCCGCGCCTGCGCCACAAACCCCTGCTTGACCGCGCCTGCCTCCACCTGGCCAAAGCCCGACACGCGCTGGCGTCGCACTTCCAGATGCAGCAGGACGCCCACCGCCAGGTACCCGACGACCAACGCGGCGAAGGCCCAGCGCCAGCCGATGGTGTCCGCGAACAGGCCGCCGGCCAGCTGGCCGGCCGACATGCCCAGAATGGTGCCGGTCAGAAAGCGCGCCAGCGTCGCCTGCCGGCGTTCATACGGCACGTTGTCGCCGATCCAGGCCATCGACAGCGGAACGATGCCCGCCCCCGCCGCCCCCGACAGCGCGCGGCACAACACCAGCACATCCAGGGATTCGGCCATGACGGCGCCCGCGCTGCCCAGTGCGCAAGCCACGGTCGCGACGCTAACGACGCGGTACTTGCCGTAGCGGTCGCCGACGGGCCCAAAGAACATTTGCAGCACGCCATAGGCCACCGCGAACGCGGTCACGGCGCGCGCGGCCTGGCCGGTCGTCGTGCCGAATTCCGCCGCCAACTGCGGCAACATGGGATCACAAATGCGGAAGGCGCTGGCGCTGACAAAAGCGGCCAGGGCAAGCAGCGCGATGGCGCGTGCTTCGGAGGACATGGCGGGCATGGGGTACCGGCAGCAAGGCGAAAGTCGAAGCCCGCACCTTACCGCAGCCCAGCCATCTTGGCGCGACTGCCGGACGGAGTGTCCGCCCGGCGCAACGGTCAGTAAGGCAGGCGGTAGCCCGTCGGCATACGGCGCGCAGTCACGACTTGGCCGCCGGTCTTCAGTTCGCGCAGCGTCAGCTTGGCCTTCTCGACCTTTTCAACGCGGTAGCGATTCAGGTAGATCGGATCGTTGGCCTCGACCCATTCCCCGGCAGACTTGGTGGTCTGCATCGTGTAGATGCCGTCCGCCACCGTCCAGCAGCCGGTCTCGCGCAGGCCGGGACGCGCCTTGCGGCCAATCTTCAGCAGGGATTCAAAGGCCATCGTGCCATCGGCGGACAACACGATCAGCGATTGCAGATCGCCGCTGACGTCGCGGGGCCGCGTATTCGATAACCAGGTGCCGATCATCGGATCTCCGCTTTGAGCGGGTACGCAAGCCACCGGCTTGGGCGGTTCTGCGGGTTGGGCCTCGGTGATGACGGCGGGCTTTCTGGCAACGCAACCGGCCAGGATCAAAACGGCGCAGGCGATGCCGGCCGAGCGCAAATACACACTGCTCATGTCTTCCTCAACACGTCTGTCGACGCGCCGCGCCGATCACTCCGGCACGTCTCTCGCTCAGCAAACATCACGCACTCTAAAGAGGCGGCAGAGAAGAATCAACGACGATCCGCGCGGTGTGCAATTGCGCAACAGTCGGCCGTGGAAAGCCCCCGGTTTAGCCTGAAAACCCGCACCAATGCGTTGGTTTCAAGCGACAGTGCGGCCGCCTCGAACGGCCTTCTCGCGCAGCATTTCTTCCATGCGCGCGGCAGCCGGCGACAAGCTGCGTCCCGCCAGCCGCGTGATCCCCAATTCCCGCTCGATGCGCGGCCGTGACAGCGGCACGAATGCCAGCCCGGGCGAATCTGGCGGCACACCCAAGCGGGCCAGCACCGTCACGCCCACGCCGCGCTCCAACATCGCCAGCAGCGACATCATGTTGGACACGAACACCTGCCGGTCCAGCATGAAAGCGGCTTGCGGATAACCGGCAAGCTGCCGGTGCGCCACCGTGCCCACCAGCGGCAAACCGGCGATCTCGCGCCAGGTCACGGACTTGCGTCCGGCCAGCGGATGGCCGCGATGGCAGACCAGACCGAAGGCGTCACGCAGCAGCGGCTCGAACGACAAGCGGCGGTCCTGCAACACTGGGCTGCACACCCCCAGTTCGACTTCACCCGCCAGCACCATGCGTTCGACGCCTTCGGAGTTGTCGTCGAACAGGCGTAGCGCCACCGCTGGATAGCGCTCGCGGTAGGTCGCCACCAACTCGGGCAGCCAGTGTGTGGCCACCGTGGCAACGGAGGCCATCGTCAAAGTGCCCGCGCCGTTGCTGGCCAGCCCCGACAGCGCGCCCGCCACGCGATCGTGGTGCTCGACGAGTTCGCGCGCCAGCGGTAGGCAGTCTTGCCCAAAGCGGGTCAGCGTATTGCGGTTGCCGCGTTCAAACAGCGGCTGTCCCAGGCGTTGCTCCATTTCACGGATGGACAGGGACAACGCCGGTTGCGAGCGAAAGGCGCGGGCGGCCGCCGCGCGAAAGCTGCGCAGTTCCGCCACCAACAGGAAGTGCCGGTAATGCGTGATGGACAGGTCGGGCAGGGATCGCATAAAGCCAGATGATTTGAAGAACTTATCGAATCATAGGAAAAATAAAGTTTTCTGATCATAGGGGCACACTTAAGATGGCCGCAAGATGAAAGCAGCCGCCCCCTCTCCCGCCCTCTCCGCCACCACGGACCCACTGGACTTCAGCCTGGCCGACCGCCTGCCCACCCGCACCGTGGGCCAGGGCCGGTTGGTGATCGGTGCACCACCGCAAGACGGCCGGCCCGGCCTGCTTTTCGTGCCGGGCGCCTATCACGGCGCCTGGAGCTACGCGCATTACCTGGACTACTTCGCCGCCGCCGGCCTGGCCTGCGCGGCGCTGGACGTGCGCGGACACGGTGCGCTACCGCAGGGCCCGACATTTCCGTCCGTCACCATTGCCGACTTGGGCCAGGACGTCGCGGATGCGCTGGACGCGCTGGCCGCCCCCACCGTGGTCGTGGGCCACAGCATGGGCGCCTTGCCCGCCTTGTTGGCAGCCCGCCAGCGGCAGGTGGCGGGTGTAGTGCTGATGGCACCCTCCCCGCCCGGCGATCTGCCGGGCGCGCTGGCCTTGCCCCCCGTGCCCCCGGCCACGCCGCGCGCCGTACCCGCCGCGCCCGAAATCCGCGCGCGCTTTCTGGCCACCGCCCCCGATCGCGACGTCAGCGCCGTCACGCAGCGCTTGTGCGCCGAAAGCCCACAGGTGTTGAACGACCGCTACCTGCTGCGCGTGGCGATTGGCGCCGGCGCATTCAACGCGCCCGGCCTGTGCCTGGAGGCTGGACTGGATACCCATGACCGCCATCCGCCCGGCCAGGACCAGGCGATCGCGCGCCGTTACGGCTTTTCCCATGCCGTGCTGGCTGAACAACCGCACTGCATGATGTATGCGGACCAATGGCAAGTCAGCGCCAACGCCATCCTGGCGTGGCACCGATCTCATTTCGGCTGACCTCATCACGATCAGCCTCCCTCACAACAACAACGACAAGCAACCGCGCCCGCACGCAAAAAGGCGCAATCAGGAGACAAGCATGTCCATTCCCCATTTTCTTCGCCCGGCGTTCATCAGCGCCGGCCTCTTGTTGGCCGCGTCGGCGCACGCCGCGGGCTGGCCCGAGAAACCCGTAACGATCATCGTGCCCTCTGCCCCCGGCGGCGCGGCCGACCTGACCGCCCGCACCTTTGCCCAATACCTGGGCGAACAGACCGGGCAGACCGTGATCGTCGAAGACCGTCCCGGCGCGGGCGGCATCGTTGGCACCAACGCCTCCAAGAACGCGGCGGCGGACGGCTACACGTTCCTGCTGTCCACGAATTCCACGCACGCCGCCAACCAGTTCCTGTACAAGAACCTGCCCTACGACGCGCAAAAGGATTTCCAGCAAGTGGGCATGCTGGGCACCTTCGGCACCGTCGGCGTGGTGGCCCCCGGCAGCCCTTACCGCACCGTGCCCGAACTGGTGGACTACGCCAAGAAGCATCCCGGTGAGGTCTTCTTCGGCTACTACAGCTCGTCCTCGCAAGTTCCGTCAGAACTGTTCAAGCAGCGCGCGGACATCAACATCACGGGCGCCGCCTACAAGAACATCACGCAGATCATCACGGACCTGCGCGGCAAGCAGATCAGCTTCGCATTCGTGGATTACCTGACGGCCATGGGTCAGATCGACGGCAAGGGGCTGATCCCCATCGCCGTCACGGGCGCCCAGCCGCACGCCTCCTGGCCCAGCGTGCCGACCATGGCGACCTACTATCCGGATTTCGTCGTCGCCGGCTGGCTGGGCTTGTCGGCCCCCGCCCACACGCCGCCGGATATCGTGGCCAAGATGAACGCCTACCTGCAAGCGGCGGTCAAGGACGAGGCGACCGCGAAGAAACTGCGCGCGCTGGGTCTGACCCCGGAATCGATGGACGTGGCGCGCTTTGATGCCTTCGTGAAGGAAGACACGGTGCGCTGGAAGGAATGGATCCGCATTTCGGGGATCCAACCCCAATAAAGCGCCTGATCAGCCTGTTTCCCGCTATGAACATTGCGCTCTCTATATATAGAGAGCGCAATGCGCTTTATAGCGGCAGGCGCTGTTCGTGCTTGATCTCGCGCAGCGCCACGATCGTGCGCGTCTGGCGGATGCCCGGCATATTGAACAAGAACCGATGCAGGAATCGGTCGTAGGCTTCAGGGCTTTCCACCAGGATCTTCAACAGGAAGTCCGAATCCCCCGTGACCGCATAGCACTCCAGGATTTCGGGCGCGTCGCGCACCGAGCGCTCGAAGTTCTCGACCGTGCTGGAGGCATGCCGTTCGAGGCTGATCTGCGCGAACATGCAGCCCAACCCCACCTTGCTGCGGTCCACCTGCGCGCTATAGCCCTGAATCACCCCGCTGGCCTCCATCGCCTTCACCCGCCGCCATACCGGCGCGGCTGACAGCCCCACCTTCTCGGACAGCTGCTGCGCCGAGGCCCGGCCGTCCTCTTGCAAGGCCTTGAGGATGCCGATATCGGTCTTGTCCATCACGTTGTCTCCTGGTTTTTGTCGAACACGAAATGTTCATTGCGAATTATAGGGATAGCACGATCCAAAAACGCAATAAATCGAATGCCTCGCGAACCTATCATGGTGCGAAATACCAGGAGCATTCACTATGGACGGCACTCCCGCCCCCGAACCCCAGCTGGATCTTGAATATCAGCTAGCCGACAACCTTACCCGGGAGTCCGGCCGCATCTTCCTGACGGGGACGCAAGCGCTCGTCCGCATCATGCTCACGCAAGCCAGGGTCGACCGCGAACGGGGCCTGAACACGGCCGGTTTCGTCTCGGGTTACCGTGGGTCGCCGCTGGGCGGCGTGGACATGGCGATGTGGAAGTCGAAGAAGGCGCTGGACGCCAGCAAGATCTCCTTCCTGCCCGGCATCAACGAAGACATGGCCGCCACCGCCGTCATGGGGACGCAGCAGGCTGGCGTGCGCGCCGACCGCAACGTCGATGGCGTCTTTGCCATGTGGTACGGCAAAGGCCCGGGCGTGGACCGCGCTGGCGACGCGCTGCATCACGGCAACGCAGCAGGCGCCTCTCGCCACGGCGGCGTGCTGGTGGTGGTGGGTGACGACCACACCGCCGTGTCGTCGTCGATTCCGCACGCCAGCGAAGCATCGTTGATCGGCTGGCAGATGCCCATCGTGCATCCCACGTCCATCGACGAATATGAAACCTTCGCGCTGTGGGGTTGGGCGCTGTCGCGCCATGCCGGCACCTGGGTCGCGTTCAAGGCGGTATCCGAGACCATTGAAAGCGGCCATTCGTTCACGCCTGCCGCCGTGCAGGCCTACGACATGCCCGCCGATCCGGACATGCCGCCCGAATCGCTGGAATATTCGGCGCGCGACTTCCTGTCGCTGGCCGTCGAAACGCGCATGAACCTGCGCATGAAAGCGGTGGCCGCCTTCGCGCGCCGCCACAGCATCGACCGCCTGACCTGTCCCGCGCCCAAAGCCACCGTGGGCATCGTGACCGTTGGCAAGGCCCATCTGGACACGATGGAAGCGCTGGCCCGTCTGGGCGTGGACACCGTGACCGGCAACGCGCCGGTGCGCATCTACAAGCCCGGCCTGACTTGGCCGCTGGACAGCGAACGGCTGCTGGACTTTGCACGCGGCCTGTCGCACATCCTCGTGATCGAGGAAAAAGGCGCGGTTGTCGAAAGCCAGATCAAGGACTTGCTGTTCAACCGCCCGGATCGCCCCTCCGTCGTGGGCAAGAAAGGCTTCGACGGCGAAACCATGGTGCCGTCGGCCGGCCAATTGCGGCCATCGCTGCTGGCGCAACCGCTGGCCGGCTGGCTGACCCGCACGGCCGGCCTGCCGCTGGGCGTCGACCTGACGGCGTTCGCGTGCCAGACCGCGCTATCCAACGACGCCGACGGCATGCGCCGCCGCCCCTATTTCTGTTCGGGCTGTCCGCACAGCACGTCGACCAAAGTGCCCGAAGGCAGCCAGGCGCTGTCCGGCGTGGGCTGCCACTACATGGCCGCCTGGATGGACCGCGACACGGGCGGCCTGACGCAGATGGGCGGTGAAGGCGTCGACTGGATCGGCTTGTCCCGCTACACCAAGATGCCGCACATCTTCCAGAACATGGGAGAAGGCACTTATTACCACTCGGGTTATCTGGCGATCCGCCAGGCCGTGGCTGCCGGCGCCAACATCACCTACAAGATCCTGTTCAACGACGCGGTCGCGATGACGGGCGGGCAGCCGGTGGACGGCCCCATCTCGGTCCCGCAGATCTGCCAGCAACTGCGCGGCGAAAACGTCGTGCGCATTGTCGTCACCAGCGACGAGCCCGAAAAATATCAAGGCGTGGACCTGGGTCCGAATATCAAAGTGCATCACCGCCGCGAGCTGGACGCGGTGCAACGCGAACTGCGTGAGATCGCCGGCGTGACCGTGCTGATCCACGACCAGACCTGCGCGGCCGAAAAGCGCCGCCGCCGCAAGAAGAACCAGTTTCCGGACCCGGCACGCCGCATGCTGATCAATAGCGCCGTGTGCGAAGGCTGCGGCGACTGCGGCGTGCAATCGAATTGCCTGTCGGTCGTGCCACTGGAAACGCCGTATGGCCGCAAGCGCGCCATCGACCAATCCAGCTGCAACAAGGACTATTCCTGCGCGGAAGGCTTCTGCCCCAGCTTCGTCTCGGTCATGGGCGGCAAGCCCAGGAAGAGCGCGGCGCCCAAGACCGACCAGGAACGCCTGCAACGCCTGATCGAACAATTGCCGTTGCCGGCCACGCCGGCGCTGGACCGTCCCTATCGCCTGCTGGTGGCGGGCATGGGGGGCACCGGCGTCATCACCATCGGCGCCATCGTATCGATGGCCGCGCATCTGGAAGGCCTGTCGGCCGCCGTGCTGGACCTGACCGGCCTGGCGCAAAAGGGCGGCACGGTCGTCAGCCATATCCGCCTGGCGCCGGCCGGCGCATCGGCGGGGCCCGTGCGCCTGGACTGGCAGCAGGCCGACGCGGCCATCCTGTGCGACCCGGTGGCCTCGGTGGCGCCGGACTCGCTGGGCGCGCTGCGCCGCGGGCACACGCAGGTCACGGTCAACACGTATGTGGCGCCGGTCTCGGACTTCACGCGCAATCCCGATGCCGCCATGCGTCCCGAGGCGCTGCTGGCCAAGATCCGCCATGCGGCAGGCGACGCCAACACGGCGGCCATCGACGCGCACGAGGCCGCGCTGGCCTTGTTCGGCGACAGCATCCTGTCCAACATGTTCATGCTGGGCTATGCATGGCAGCGCGGCGGCGTGCCGCTGTCGCAAGCCGCCATCAACCGCGCCATCGAATTGAACGGCGTGGCGGTCGCGGCCAATCGCGCCGCCTTCGACAGCGGCCGCCTGGCGGCGCATCAACCCGACGCGCTGGACACCGCGCTGCGGCCGCGCGCGCAGGTGGTGCAACTGCATGTGCCCGAGACCTTTGAACGTGCCGTCGCGCGCCGCATCGCGGACCTGACGGCCTATCAGAACGCCGACTACGCCCGTGAATACCAGAACGTGGTCGAAGCCATCGCGGCCCGCGAACGCGAACTGGCGCCCGACGCCAAGACCCCGCGCCTGGCCATGGCGGTGGCGCGCGGCCTGTTCAAGCTCATGGCCTACAAGGACGAATACGAAGTGGCGCGGCTCTATACGGGCGAGGCGTTCCAGGCGCAGTTGAAGGGCCAGTTTGAAGGCGACTACAGCCTGCGCTTCCACATGGCGCCGCCGATCTTCGCACGCAAGGACCCCCGCACCGGCGTCCCCCGCAAGATGACGCTGGGCCCGCGCACCATGACCGCGCTGAAACTGCTGACCCGCCTGAAGGGCTTGCGTGGCACCTGGTTCGATCCCTTCGGCCACACCGCCGAACGCAAGATGGAGCGCGCGCTTGTCGGCGAGTACCGCCAGACCATAGACCAGTTGCTTGTAGGGTTGACCCGAGACAAGCTCGCACAAGCAGCTACAATCGCCGGCCTTGCAGAAACCATCCGTGGCTATGGCCACGTGAAGGCTTCGAACGTCGAGAAGTATCGGACGGAATTGGGTCGATTGATGCAGAGCTATACAGCACCGGCCCCGCGCGACATGCCCCTGCGGAAAACCGCATAAACATTCGCTCTACACGGTCCTGTCCTGGGCGCGCCTTGCTGGGCGCGCTCAGTGCATTTAGTAACAAACTTTTGTGAGCTCAGTCATATCTTCTTCTTGTCCGTGTAGTTCTCGATCACTAGAATTAGTGTCCAACGAGGGGTGCTACACTATATGTTGTGGTCGCCTAAGCGCTGATTCTCGTCGGCCACGCCTTTTGGACTAAGCCAGTCCAAGCGTTCCGACCCCCTCAAAAGATCCACATTCGTACCGGACATGACCGTCGTCATGTCGCTATCTTCGCGTTTTCGCACAGGAGCTTCCATGCAGACTACGATCGCCTCTGTGACCCGGCCTTCGGCCGTGCCGCCCTCGCAAACCGATTCCCCTGCCGACGCCAATGGCGGGCAATGGGCCAGCTACAACATCATTCGCCGCAATGGCTCGGTGGTTGGGTTTGAACCCAGCAAGATCGCCATCGCCATGACCAAGGCATTCCTGGCCGTGAACGGTGGCCAGGGCGCCGCGTCCGCGCGGGTGCGTGAACTGGTTGAAAACCTGACCGACCAGGCCGTCAACGCGCTGGTGCGTAACCGCCCCAACGGCGGCACCTTCCATATTGAAGACATCCAGGACCAGGTCGAACTGGCCCTGATGCGCTCGGGCCAGCATGACGTTGCCCGCGCCTACGTGCTGTACCGCGAAAAGCGCACGCAAGAACGCGCCGCCGCCGCTGCCGCCGAAGGTCAGGACAAGGCCGCCGCCGCCCCTGCGGAACACGTGCTGAACGTGACCGACGCAGGCCTGCGCCGTCCGCTGGACCTGGCTGAACTGCGTGCGACCATCGTCGCCGCTGGCGAAGGCCTGGCTGAATTCATCGACAGCGAAAGCATCCTGAAGGAAACGGTCAAGAACCTGTACGACGGCATCCCCGTCGACGAAGTGTTCAAGTCCGCCATCCTGTCCGCGCGCGCGCTGGTCGAAAAAGACCCGGCCTACAGCCAAGTCACCGCTCGCCTGCTGCTGCACACGATCCGCAAGGAAGTGCTGGGCGAAGAAGTGTCGCAAGACGGCATGATCGCGCGTTACGCCGAATACTTCCCCACCTTCATCGCACGCGGCATCGAAGGCGGCCTGCTGTCGCCCGAACTGGCCAACTATGACCTGACCCGTCTGGGCAAGGCGCTGAACGCCAAACGCGATCTGCAATTCGGTTACCTGGGCCTGCAAACCCTGTACGACCGCTACTTCCTGCACATCCGCGGCACCCGCATCGAACTGCCGCAGGTCTTCTTCATGCGCGTGGCCATGGGCCTGGCGCTGCGCGAAACCGACCGCGAAGCGCGCGCCATCGAGTTCTACGAGATCCTGTCCTCGTTCGACTTCATGAGCTCGACGCCGACGCTGTTCAACTCGGGCACGCTGCACTCGCAACTGTCGTCGTGCTACCTGACCACCGTCTCCGACGATCTGGAAGGCATCTACGACGCCATCAAGGAAAACGCGCTGCTGGCCAAGTACGCTGGCGGCCTGGGCAACGACTGGACCCCGGTTCGCGCACTGCGCAGCCACATCAAGGGCACCAACGGCGAAAGCCAAGGCGTCGTGCCGTTCCTGAAGGTCGTCAACGACACCGCCGTGGCGGTGAACCAGGGCGGCAAGCGCAAGGGCGCGGTTTGCACGTACCTGGAATCGTGGCACCTGGACATCGAAGAATTCCTGGAACTGCGCAAGAACACCGGTGACGAACGCCGCCGCACGCACGACATGAACACGGCGAACTGGATTCCCGACTTGTTCATGAAGCGTGTCATGGAAGCCGGCGAGTGGACGCTGTTCTCGCCGTCCGACTGCCCTGACCTGCACGACAAGGTCGGCCGCGCGTTTGAAGAAGCCTATCTGGGCTACGAACGTCGCGCCGCCAGCGGCGAATTGACGCTCTTCAAGAAGATGCCGGCGCTGACGCTGTGGCGCAAGATGCTGTCGATGCTGTTTGAAACCGGCCACCCGTGGATCACCTTCAAGGATCCTTGCAACATCCGTTCGCCGCAGCAACACGTGGGTGTCGTCCACAGCTCGAACCTGTGCACCGAGATCACGCTGAACACGAACGAATCCGAAATCGCGGTGTGCAACCTGGGTTCCGTGAACCTGGTCGCGCACATGAAGCCGGCTGCCGGCGGCGGTTTTGAACTGGACCACGAGAAGATCCAACGCACCGTCAGCATCGCCATGCGCATGCTGGACAACGTCATCGACATCAACTACTACGCCGTCGAGAAGGCCCGCAATTCCAACGCGCGCCATCGTCCGGTGGGCATGGGCATCATGGGCTTCCAGGATTGCCTGCAAATGATGCGCGTGCCGTACGCATCGCAAGCTGCGGTTGAATTCGCAGATCGTTCGATGGAAGCGGTGTGCTATCACGCCTACTTCGCATCGAGCCTGCTTGCTGAAGAACGCGGCCGCTATCAGTCGTATGAAGGTTCGTTGTGGTCGCGTGGCATCTTGCCGCAAGACACGTTGAAGATGCTGCGCGATGAGCGTGGTGGCCACGTTGAAGTTGATGAATCGAGCTCGCTCGATTGGGATACGTTGCGCGCGCGCATCAAACAACACGGCATGCGCAACTCCAATTGCGTTGCAATTGCCCCAACCGCGACTATTTCCAATATCATTGGTGTATCTGCGTGCATCGAACCTACTTTCCAGAACTTGTACGTCAAATCGAATCTCTCCGGCGAGTTCACGGTCGTTAACGATTATCTCGTGCGTGACCTGAAGAAACTCGGTCTCTGGGACGAAGTCATGGTCGCCGACCTCAAGTACTTCGACGGCAGCCTGTCCCGCATCGATCGCGTACCTTCCGAACTCCGCGAACTCTACGCCACCGCGTTCGAAGTCGAACCGAGCTGGCTGGTGGAATGCGCGTCGCGCCGTCAGAAGTGGATCGATCAGGCCCAGTCGCTGAACATCTACATGTCGGGCGCATCGGGCAAGAAGCTGGATGACACCTACAAGCTGGCATGGCTGCGTGGTCTGAAGACGACGTACTACCTGCGTACCCTGGGCGCCACCAGCGCCGAGAAATCCACGGGCCGCGGCGGCGAATTGAATGCCGTCAACGCTAGTGGTCTGTCCACGGCTGCGGCAGTAGGCGCCGCACCTGTTTTGCCGGAACCCGAAGTTCTCGGGGCGGTTTGCACGATGAAGCCTGGCGACGCCGGCTTCGAAGAGTGCGAAGCCTGCCAATAACCGCCTCCGGAGAATTGAATCATGATTAATTGGGAAGACGACACCCTCGCCACGCAACCTGCACAAACCCCCGCACCCGCGGCGGGTGGGCAGGCTGCGCCCGAAGTCCGGGCGGCGACCGGTGTATTTGGCGACACCGCCATGCCGACGCCCGCCGCGCCCGAACACGCGGCTGGCCTCGCCACGAGCGGCGCTGCCACCTCGCAACGTGTGAAGGTTGCTGACAAGCGCATCATCAACGGCGAAACCGACGTCAATCAACTTGTGCCTTTCAAGTACAAGTGGGCGTGGGAAAAGTATTTGGCCACTTGCGCCAACCACTGGATGCCGCAAGAGATCAACATGTCGCGCGACATCGCCCTCTGGAAGAACCCCAACGGGCTCACCGAGGACGAACGCCGCATCGTCAAGCGCAACCTGGGTTTCTTCGTCACGGCCGACTCGCTGGCCGCGAACAACATCGTGCTGGGCACCTACCGCCACATCACGGCTCCCGAGTGCCGCCAGTTCCTGCTGCGCCAGGCATTTGAAGAAGCAATCCATACGCACGCCTATCAATACATCGTCGAAAGCCTGGACCTGGACGAAGCGGAGATCTTCAACGCTTACAACGAAGTTCCGTCCATCCGCGCCAAGGACGAGTTCCTGATCCCGTTCATCGACGCGATCGCGGACCCCCACTTCAAGACGGGCACGCCCGAAGCCGACCAGACACTGTTGAAGTCCCTGATCGTCTTCGCATGCCTGATGGAAGGCCTGTTCTTCTACGTGGGCTTCACGCAGATCCTGGCGCTTGGCCGTCAGAACAAGATGACCGGCGCCGCCGAGCAGTACATGTACATCCTTCGCGATGAATCCATGCACTGCAACTTCGGCATCGACCTGATCAACACCGTCAAACTGGAAAATCCGCATCTGTGGACGCCGGAATTCCGCGAAGAAATTCGAGAACTCTTCCGCAAAGCGGTCGAACTCGAATACGCTTACGCCGAAGACACGATGCCGCGCGGCGTGTTGGGCTTGAACGCACCTATGTTCAAATCCTATCTGCGCTTCATCGCCAACCGTCGTTGCCAGCAAATCGGTATCGAACCGCTGTACCCGCAGGAAGAAAATCCCTTCCCATGGATGGCGGAAATGATCGATCTTAAAAAGGAACGCAACTTTTTTGAAACTCGCGTGATCGAATACCAAACCGGTGGCACGCTGAGCTGGGAGTAAAAGCAGTTCGTCATCAGGCCCGGCGCGGGCACGCTCCAGCAACAAGGAGCGTCGCGTTCGCGACAGGCTTGATGACACTCTCCTCGGTCAGGGTGTTTGGCGGCATATCGAACACGTAGAACAAGCGGTCGGCGGCCTGTGATCAGGCGGCCAACCGGCGCCATTTGAAATGGCTCGCGCCAAAGGAGCGGGGGCCATATCAAATGGCTGTGCCGAATTCATTAGCGCAAACCGTAGTAGCTGTTGCTCGCACAGAACAGCGGCATGCGCCGATGAATAGCCCGGGCACGGTTCGCCTTGTTGGCGAGTCGGGGCACGGGTTTAAGTTCTGGGACCCCTGAACCTAAGGAGCATGACCATGGCAACAGCCAAGAAAGCCGTAAAGAAAGCAGCGGTGAAGAAGCCCGCCGCCAAGAAGGCAGTCGCTAAAAAGGCCGCACCGGCCAAGAAAGCCGCTGTCAAGAAGGTAGCCGTCAAGAAAGTCGCCGCCGCCAAGAAGCCGGCAGTGAAGAAGGTTGCTGCCAAGAAGCCGGCAGCCAAGAAGGTCGTCGCCAAGAAAGCGGTAGCCAAGAAAGCCGTCGCCAAAAAAGCGGTAGCCAAGAAGGTTGTCGCCAAGAAGGCCGTGGCCAAGAAGGCAGTCGCCAAAAAGGTCGTCGCCAAGAAAGCAGTAGCCAAGAAGGCCGTTGCCAAAAAGGCCGTCGCCAAGAAAGCGGTAGCCAAGAAGGCCGTTGCCAAGAAGGCAGTCGCCAAAAAGGCCGTCGCCAAGAAGGCAGTTGCCAAGAAAGCGGTAGCCAAGAAGGCCCCCGCCAAAAAGGCCGCTGCCAAGAAAGCGCCTGCCGCCAAGAAAGCGGTTGCCAAAAAGGCTGTAGCCAAGAAGGCTCCCGCTGCCAAGAAGGCTCCTGCTGCGAAGAAGGCTCCTGCTGCCGCCAAGCCGGCTGCTGCTGCCAAGCCCGCCGCTGCCAAGAAGCCTGCTGCAAAGAAGGCCGCTCCGAAGAAGCCCGCTACGCCTCCGTCGTCGACGGCTGCTGCCCCGGGCGCGAAGACCGCGCTGAACCCCGCCGCGTCGTGGCCGTTCCCGACGGGTGGCCGTCCGTAATCAGGACGGTTGAAGCCCTGGCTTCACTAGAGCCGCCCGGCATGCCGGGCGGCTTTTTCGCGACTATCTCTTGGGCAGGCAAATCGTCGTCGCAATATTCACGCGCCAGCGTGCGACAATTAACTCCTTCTTTTTTCGGTGATCGTGTCCATGCTCGGTGATATCTTCCGCTTTCTTCTCGAAATCGTGTTCACGCTGTTCGGCGCGGCATTGATTGCCCGCGCCTGGATGCACGCGATCCGTCTTCACCCCTTCAATCCGCTCTCACGCGCGATCTACCAGGCCACGAATTGGCTGGTGATGCCGCTGCGCAAGATCATCCCCGCGGGCAACAAGATCGATTGGACGAGTCTGGTCGCCACGTGGCTGGCCGCGTTGGCCTATATCGTGCTGATCTGGCTGGTGTCCATTGGCGCGCTGATTCCTGCCGCCCTGCTGCCCGCCGCCATGGGCTCGGCGCTGCTGATGGCGCTGAAGTGGGCGCTGAACCTGGTGGTGTGGCTGACGCTGATCCAGGCGGTGCTGTCGTGGGTCAACCCGACCGCGCCCATGATGCCGCTGCTGCAATCACTGACCGCACCCATGCTGGATCCTATCCGCCGCTTGCTGCCGCGCACGTCGATCGACTTTTCGCCGCTGGTGCTGCTGATCGTGGCGCAGGTGCTGCTGATGGTGCTGGCCAATCTCAGCCAGCGCATGATGGGACTGTAAAGCGCCGGGGCATCGCTGCCCCAGCTTGAGGCGATGCTACGCCGGAATGCCGGCGTAGATCTCGACCAGCTTCTTGCGGTCGATCTTATGGTTGTTCGACATTGGCAGCGCCGGGCACGCCACCAATTCCGAGGGCACCATATAGGGCGGCAGACGCTGGGCCAGCCGCTCTTTCCAGCCAGCCAGCGCATCCGGCGCCAGAAAGCGCGGGTTTTCCTGCGCCTCTTCGGCCATCCCCGCCACGAATCCAATCAAACGCACCGCCGTGCCATCCGGTCGGCGCAGCACCGCGCACGCGCCGCCCTCCACGCCGGGCAAGCCGTGCAGCGCCTCGTCGATCTCGGCCAGCTCGATGCGATAGCCGTTCAGCTTGATCTGGTCATCCATGCGGCCACGGCAGAACAGCAGACCGCCCTCTTCCATCTGGCCCAGGTCGCCCGTGCGGAATGCGCGGCGTCCGTCGGCGTACGTATAGAGCTTGGCTTCGTTCAGATCCGGACGGTTCAGATAGCCCCGCATCACGTGGTCGCCCACGATGCAGATCTCGCCTTCATCCACGATCAGCACGCTATCGGGCTTGGCGTGCCCAACCGGCAGCGGATCGTGCGCGGCCAACACGGCATCGGTGACGTCGATCCAGGTGGTCGCCACGGTGGCTTCAGTGGGGCCGTACGTATTCAGGATGACGGCAGCCGGGAAACGCTGGCGCAGTTTCTTGGCCAGCGCGGAAGGCAGTGGTTCGCCGCAGAACAGGAAGGTGCGCAACGCGGGCAAGGTGGCGGGCGAGAAGTCGCGGTTGGCCAGTTGCTGATGCGCGAACGACGGCGTGGATACCCACACCGTCACGCCATGCCCGGCCAGACGCGGCATCCAGCTGCCTGCCGATGCGATCTGCTCGCGTGCGCTCAACACGCAGGCGCCGCCCGAGGCCAAGGTGGCGAATACCTCGTACATGGACAGGTCGAAACTGAATGGCGCCTGGTTCATGAATACGGGCGCCTCCCCCAATCCGAAGCTGCCCAACATCCAGTCGCCCAGCAGGCCGACGCTTTCGCGGCCAATCTGCACGCCCTTCGGATCGCCCGTGCTGCCAGAGGTGAACATGACATAGGCCAAGCCACGTTCGGCCAGCATCGCGCCGTCGCCCGGCGTGAATGTGCCCGAAGCGGCGTCGTAGACGGCGGCGGCCTGGACGATCTCGACAATGCGGCGCAGGCGTTCAGCCGGGTAGATGGTATCCACCGGCACGAACGGGGCTCCGATCAGCAAGGCGCCAACCATCGCAACGAAAAATGATGCTTCCTTGTGCCCGTAGATGGTCACTGGCACATCCGGCGCCACCCCATGCTTGCGGGCCTCGTCGGCCCAGGCCGTGGCCTCGGCGCGCAATTGCGCCCAGGTCAGGCTGCGGTCGGCGCCGGCAACGGCCAGCGCATCGGGTGCAAGTCCGGTATCAACGAACTCGAAGGACTTCAGGTCGAAACGCATGCCGAAACTCCCGGCGTCAGATGGGGCTGCGGCCGCTGAACACATACAGCGCCAGTGCAGCCAGAATCAAGGTAAGCACGCGGCCCAGAAAGCGCATGACAGGCTGCGCCAGGGCAGCTTGCAAGGCCGGGCGGGTACGCGAGGCATTGATCAGCAGGTTGTGGCCCACGGAGTACGCGCCGAACATCAGGCCGCTGACGATGTAGTGCAGCGACAATCCATTCCAGACCCCCATGGCCAGCAACGTCGCGAAGATACCGATGTTCTGCGCCGCCATGCGATGACGCCCAAAGAACTTGGTCTTGCTCAGCGCCTTGTAGATTGGCATGAACACGACATCACGCAACCACTCCGACAGACTGATGTGCCAGCGGCGCCAGAAGTCTTGCGGATTCAGCGTGGCCAGCGGATTGCGGAAGTTGATCGGCAAGGTAAAGCCAAACAGCATGCCAATGCCGATTGCCATCGTCGAATAGCCGGCAAAATCGAAGAACAGGTATGCGCTATACAGCGACGCATTCAGCGCCACGCCCGAGAACGAATAATCGTGTGCATCCAACGTGGCCAAGCCGTAGCGCCAGATCAGCTCGGCCACGCCGAACTTCTGGATCACGCCCAACATGATCAATTCCAGGCCGGTCAGCCAGGTGCTCAGGTTCACGCCTTCGTAGCCGCGCTTCAGGTCCGCCTGGAAATTGCGCCAGCGGTACATCGGGCCAGCCAGCAGCGTCAGCGGGAAGAACAGGTAGATGAAGTAGTCCAGCGGCGACACGCGCTCATTGCGCTGCGCGAACAGCAGCACATCAATCGCGCGGAAGGTCGCGAACGACAAACCCAGCATGGCGCCCAGATGCGACACGCCCGTCTTCACCAGCAGCAGTGGCGTCATCGTGATGATCACGGCCAGCCAGGTCGGGATGTAGTTGCGACGCATGGCCCAGAGTGCGCCGCCCGAAATGGCCAGCAGCGCAATCGGCTGATAGGGACGCGCCCAGAACACCGCCATCCACACGCCCAGGCAGATCACGCCGATGATGTGGCGATAGCCAATGCGCAACGGCATGCCGAAGGAGCGATAGGCCAGCAGGCCCAAGCCGCCGAACAGGGCGCCGCCAAAAAAACTCAAGCTTGCGAACAATTCCATGGCGCGCTCAGAACTGTTGATACTGGAATTCGACCTTGATCGGCCCGCCACTGCCCGTGGTGGGCTGTGCCTGCAACACAAACACCAGGATCACCCCGATGTACAGGCAAAGGTGCCAAAAAAACCGGCGTCCCCAGGGGGTGCCCGCTTTTCGGGTTTCCTGCCCGTCAACGACGACAGTTTCTTTTGAGGCGGCAGTACGAAAGAATTTCATCGGGAAAAGTACTCTGCAATGCCTTGGTCCGCCATCGCCCAGCCGAGTTCGGCCAAATGCATGTCGTCACGCACCATGCCGGGTTCAAACGGGATGCTGTAGAGATCCAGGCAACCCATCTGATACCTCGTGCACATGCCCGTGATGGCAGCCACCACCGGGTCGAATCGTTCGACATCCAGGATCAGCTTGGGATTGAAAGGCTGAATGACGAAATACGCTTTGACCTTGCGCCGTTGCAGCAAGGCCATGACGCGCGACAAATCGCCCAGCTCGGTGCGGGTGATCGGGTCCACGTCGGCGAATTCGTTACGAGCCGGCGAATACAGCGGCGCCAGGTACTGCTTGTAGTAGTCGTCGCGGACGTCATAGGGATTGTTGCTGCCCAGGCCGCGTTCGACTTCGCGAGCCTGGTGCGTCAACCGGCCCCACTGCCCTTCATTCAGACGGGCAGACGACGGCCAAGAGACAAAGCGGTGCGCCGGCACGGACAACTTGCTGCGCGGACGGTCCAGCGCCGGCTCTTTGCGGGCGTGCCACCACAGCGACAGTTTGTCCTTGAGCTCGGCCACCTGACCATTGGCGATCAGCCACAGCAAACCCCAGTTGGCGTTATCGCTGATCCAGTTCTGCATCTGCTCGCGCGTATTGGGCTGATCCCATAGACGGTCCCAGACGGGGCCCGTCACATGTTCGGCGAACGCGCTGCGCGGCAACTGGCCGCCCGATGCAAACCAGGCGGGCGACACCATGATCACCAACCGCGTATTGGGCGTCAGCGAATCCGCCACGGATTCCAGCACGCTGACGATGCCGTAGGACTGGAACATGGCGTGGCCATATGCCAGCGTCGGCACCTTCAGCTCTTCCGGAAAGAAGCGGTACGGCACGAAGCGCAAGTCGTGGCTGGACAGTTCGGACGAACCCAGCACGACCAGCGTGCCGTCGCTCAGGGCATTGCCCAGGCGATTCAGGTTGACGTGCTGCGTGCCCCAGTCCGGTCCCAGATTAGGCAGATAGTTGCTCTTGTCGGCGGCAACCGCCGACGGCGCCGACACCGGCGTCACGATGCGGCTAAGCAGATCATCCGCGCCGCAGTACGTCCCGAACGCCAGTGCAACCGCCGTCGCGGCGGCCGCGACGTGGGACCACAACTGCGTATTACGAAATATGGGCAGCGACATAGCCGGCAAGCGTGCGAACCGACTGGAGATGCTCGGCGATCTCGGGAGCCGGGATGCTGCAACCGTATTCCGATTCGACGGCCAGCGTGATGTCCACCGCGGCCAGGGAATCAACCAGGCCAGTGGCAATCAACTGCGTGTCGGGGGTGACTTTCTTCATGACGATCGACTCGACGATCTCGCCGATCTTGGTGTGGAGTTCTTGCTCGGTATGCATAGATAGTGCAGCGCGTTACTTGCCTTGTCGGCAAAACATCCCCGCCCCTGGGATTCAGGACGTTGACGATACAGAAAAAAGCTGAAGTCCAACTGACGGTATTCAGCGTTCTAGAACGACGCCAAGACGCACTTGGTTACATCAAAGACAAAGCACGACGTCGATCGCAGGCGCAATCATTGCACTTAGCGCGTCGAATCGCCATGAAACTTTTGGGGGAAATCGCTAGAAAAGGCTGGCAAACGTAACCCTTGCGGGTAAATCCCGGGTGCTGCGTTGCGGCGGAGCGACAAATTTCCCCTTTCCCGCCCAACAAAAAAGCCCGCTTGCGCGGGCTTTTTTGTTGAAGAACGGGCAATTACATCGGGGTGACGCGGGTCGGGCCTGCACCGCTGATCACCTGGACGCGCTGGCCCACGCTGACGGGCACATCCGCTTCCTGCGCAACCACGCGGGTTTCGCCGTTATCCAGGCGCACGGTGATTTCGTAGCCGGAATTCTTGCCAACCCGGTTCTCTACGGCGTTGCCTGCCAGCGCGCCCAGAATGGCGCCGCCGACGGTGGCAATGGTGCGGCCCGTGCCGCCGCCGATTGCGTTACCCGCCACGCCGCCCAGCGCACCGCCGGCCAACATGCCGACACCGCTGGATTTGTCGTTCTGGATCACGATCGGGCGCACGCCCGTGACGGTGCCCGTGCGGACGATCTGCTCACGCTGAGCCTGGTCGTAGCTGTACACGCCGCTGGAGGCGCTGGGATTGGCGCAGCCACCCAGGACAGCCATCGACGTCACGACGGCTGCGATGGCCAACCACCGGCCAGTACGCGGCGTCACCAGGGATAGAGATTTACTTTGGTTCATTTGGACTCCTCGATCGGGCACTGCCGACGACTGTTGATCATACCCCGCCCTGAAGAAGCGGCGCCCGCAGCTGCAACACACTGAAACGCAACGCCAAAAGCGGAAAACAGCATCTGACTGCGGCGGCCACGCGGCCACCGCGTTCTGTAAACCTGATGCTGCTTCGACCGTCTGGCCTCAGCACGGTTCCCCGGGACGGAGTGATCTCAGGCAGGCAGATGGATCCCGTAGCTGGCGTGCAGCACGGCATCGATATCCGCGCGCGACGGCGCGTGGTTCTGCGGGCCGCGCGACGCGATCTTGATGGCGCCCATCACGTTGCCCAGGCGGCAGCTGTCTTCCCAGCCCCAACCGCTGGTCAAGCCGTAAAGCAGGCCACCGCGCTGCGCGTCGCCGCAACCCGTCGGATCAACGACCTGCGTGGCGCGCACCGGGGCAATCTGGATGGTCTTGCCATCGGTAAGCAAGGTGGCGCCCTCGGCGCCGCGCGTCACCACCACGGCTTGCAAGGTGCTGGCGATGTCGGCCACGCTGCGGCCCGTGCGCTGCTCGACGATGCCGGCTTCGTAATCATTGACGGTCAACGCCTGCGCCAGCTTGAGCATGCGCTCCAGGTCGGCGCCGTCGAACAAGGGCATGGCTTGGCCCAGATCGAAAATGAACGGAATGCCACGGCGATGCAGGCGTTCAGCGTGCGCGAACATGCCTTCCTTGGCATCCGGCGCCACGATGGCCCAGGCTGCGTCCGCGTCGCTGAGGTCGTTTTGCGCTGCGAACGACATTGCCCCCGGGTGAAAAGCGGTGATCTGGTTGTCGTCCAGGTCGGTCGTGATGAAGCACTGCGCGGTGAAGGTATCGGGGATGACCTTGACGCGGCTCGTGTCGATGCCCAGGCCCGACAGGCGCTCCATGTATTCACCGGCGTCCTCGCCCACGGTCGCCACCGGCACGGGTTTGCCGCCCAGCAGGTTCATGTTGTAGGCGATGTTGCCCGAGCAGCCGCCATATTCCTTGCGCATGCTGGGCACCAGGAAGGACACGCTGAGCGATTGGATGCGGTCAGCAAGAATGTGCTCTTTGAACCGGCCTTCAAACACGGCAATCGTGTCAAACGCCATCGAGCCGCAAACCAGGACAGGGGTTGCCATGCTTGTCATCCTTTAAGGAAAGAACTTATCGAGTTGGTAGCCATTGACTTGAACACCGGTCACTTCAATGGGCACGGAAATCTTGAGCTCGCCCGCCGGGCCGAACGGGCCGCTCAGTTGCTCGGGCGTCAGGTAATTCTCGGGCATCAGTACTTTGCGCACGACCACCGTATCCGAAAGATCCGTCAGGTCCAGCACCAGGGCCGGCCAATGCTGCGGTTTGTCGTAGCGGTTGCGCAGCACCAGGTTCAGTACCAGGCGGCTGCGGCCGTCGTCGATCGCGGCGGCGCCCGTCGGCGGTTGCAGCGACGAAGAAGAAATCGCGATGCGCTCCAGACGCCGCGCGTAGCCGACCGTGCAGCCCAGGGGCTGGCAGGCGGTTTCCAGCACGGGCCGCAGCACCGGCACGGCATTGGCGATGTCGGTGCGGTAGGCGTAAAGCAGTTGCAAGCCCAGCGCGATCAGACCCAGCAGGCAGGCGTAGCCCCACAATTTCCGGAATAGACCACGCCGCTCCTGGCGATCCTGATCCAGGAACTCGGGCGGAGCGCGGCCCACGTCGGTGGCGCTGGAGTAGCGGGTCCGCGTGTCGCCCAGCACGGGTTCGCGCGCGTCATCGTGGTCGGGCTCGTCGTCGTAGTCGTCGTCGCGGATGCGGGGATCGTGGTCATGATCCGGGTCGTCGCGGTCGTCGTCCCCGGAGTACCGTTCGTCTTCCTCATCGCGGGGATCGGCAGCGGCGAAGGAGGGTTCGGCCTGCCCGGCCGCGCGGCGGCGGGCATCCCAATCGATGGCCGGCTCATTGGCACGCGACGCCACGATGGGCTCGTTGCGCACCACCGGCTGAGGCGGCACCGGGGTTTCCCGGCGCGGCGCGGGTACACGGACGGGCTCCGCGACCGGCTGACGGACAAAGCCATGGCGACGGTTGTCGTCGTCTTCGGCGTCGTCTTCGTCGTCGAATTGATCTTCAGGCAAATCCGCTTCGGGCTCGATGCGCCGGCGGATATCGTCACGGCCACGCAGCACGGCGGGCGGAACCGCAGGCGCAACGGGGGCCGGGATGGGGTGAGCCGCAATGGGCTCGTCTTCCCAAGGGGCGATCTGGCGGGGTTCGGCCGACGGACGCGACAACGGCGGCGGGGTTTCCACCGGCGGCGGCGCCACCTGGCGCGGAGGTTCAGGAATGGCGGCGGGCGCCAAGGGGGCAATCGGCACTGGCGTGGCCAATACCGGCGCGGCCGCTGCGGCCGCAGGCGCCATCACGGGCGGCGCGGCGTTCGGCGCGGCGGGCATCGCTGCGGGAACCCCGGATTCGGGCAGCAAGCAGGCCCGGCCATCAAAGACGGTCGAACATGCGCCACAGCGCACCAGGCCGTTGCGGACCCGAAGCTGATCAGGCACCACCTTGAACGAGGTGCCGCACTGGGGGCAGCGGGTGGTCAGAGCCATGATGCGACCTTGCCGATGTGTGTCACTCAGGCCTTCTGGCCGTGCAAGCACACCCAGCCGTCACGTGCGCGCCAAACCGACATGGCAATCCACGGCGCATAGGCGGCGGCCACTTCTTCCGCCTGGCGTTCCAGCACGCCGGACAGCACCAGATGGCCACCGGCGGCCACGCGGCCGGCCAGCATCGGCGCCAGCACCTTCAGCGGATTGGACAGGATGTTGGCAACGACGACCTGGAACGTGCCGTCCGCCAGCGCGTCGGGCAACATGGCTTGCAGGTCGACACGGTTGACGTCGGCGTTGTATGCGGTGCTTTGCACTGCCTGGGCGTCGATGTCCACCGCCAGGGTCGGTCCCGCGCCCAGCTTGCGGGCAGCGATCGCCAGGATGCCCGAGCCGCAGCCGTAGTCCAGCAAGGTGGCGCCAGCAGGCAACTCGGCTTCCAGCCAGGCCAGGCACAAATGGGTCGTGGGATGGCTGCCGGTGCCAAAGGCAAGGCCGGGATCCAGTTCGATATGGATCGCGCCGTCTTCCGCGGCAACCGGATTCAGCCCGGGCACGTCGGGATTGTCACGGTGCCAGCTGGGCACGATCCACAGGCGTTCGGCGATATGGATGGGGCCAAATTGCGATTGCGTCAGTCGTACCCAATCGGCGTCGGGCACATCGCGCAGGCTCCAGCCCGCAAACAGCGCCGGGTCCAGTCCGCCCGCCGCGGCGGCCTCTTCCATGATCTGCGCGGGGTCGGCTCCATCGGGCAGCAGGGCGACGACGCAATTGCGGTCCCACGCCTGCACGTCGGGCTCGGTGCCGGGCTCGCCGAACAGGGGACGTTCGTCATCGGTGCCAAAGTCGGCGTCTTCCACGGAGACGGACAGCACGCCCGCTTCCAGCAGCGCGTCCGACAACGCTTCGGCCTGTGCCTCTAGGCAATGGAGCACGAGTTCACGCATGATTATTCTTCCATCTGGTCATCGGGCCGCGGCTGATGCCGCGGCCCGATGACCGTAAACAATTAAAAGGCCCCCGAAGGGGTTTTGCCTTGGGACGGCCCAACGGCAAAAAGGGGCCGTGAGGCCCCAGTGGTTGGTCAGGGACGCTGGGCCAACTTGTTTTCCAGATAGTGGATGCTGGTGCCGCCTTCGATGAAACGGGCGTCTTGCAGCAATTCGCGGTGCAGCGGGATATTGGTGGAAATGCCTTCCACCACCATTTCCGACAGCGCGATGCGCATGCGAGCCAACGCCTGATCGCGCGTATCGCCATACGTAATGACCTTGGCGATCATCGAATCGTAGTTCGGCGGCACGAAATAGCCGTTGTATGCATGCGAGTCAATACGCACGCCAGGACCACCCGGGGTGTGCCAGTTGGTGATGCGACCGGGGCTGGGCACAAAGCGGAAAGGATCTTCCGCGTTGATGCGGCATTCGATCGCGTGACCCTTGAACTGGATGTCGCGCTGGCGCAGCGTGAACTTCTCGCCGGCAGCCACCAGGATCTGCTGCTGCACCAGGTCAATGCCGGTGATCAGCTCGGTCACCGGGTGTTCGACCTGAATGCGGGTGTTCATTTCAATGAAATAGAACTCGCCGTTTTCAAACAGGAACTCGAACGTGCCGGCGCCACGGTAGCCCATCTTGCGGCAAGCATCGGCGCAGCGGTCGCCGATGCGCTCGATGGCGCGACGGGCGATGCCGGGAGCCGGCGCTTCCTCGATGACTTTCTGGTGGCGGCGCTGCATGGAGCAGTCGCGTTCGCCCAGCCAGACGGCGTTGCGGCCGCCATCGGCCAGCACCTGGATTTCCACATGGCGAGGGTTCTCGAGGAACTTCTCCATATAGACTTCCGGGTTGTTGAACGCGGCGCCCGCTTCCGAGCGCGTCATGGTGACGGCGTTCAGCAGCGCGGCCTCGGTGTACACCACGCGCATGCCACGGCCACCGCCGCCGCCTGCCGCCTTGATGATGACCGGATAACCGACTTCGCGCGCAATGCGGATGCATTCCTGCGGATCTTCGGGCAATGCGCCCTCGGAACCCGGAACCACCGGCACGCCCGCTTCGATCATGGCGCGCTTGGCGCTGACCTTATCGCCCATCAGGCGAATGGTGTCGGGACGCGGACCAATGAAGACGAAGCCACTTTTTTCGACGCGATCGGCGAAGTCGGCATTTTCGGACAAGAACCCGTAACCCGGGTGGATTGCCTCGGAATCCGTAACTTCGGCCGCCGAAATGATGGCCGGCATGTTCAGGTAGCTATCACGCGACGGCGCAGGCCCGATGCACACGGATTCATCGGCCAGGCGCACGTACTTGGCTTCGCGGTCAGCTTCAGAGTGCACGACCACGGTTTTAATGCCCAGCTCACGGCAAGCGCGCTGAATGCGCAGGGCGATTTCGCCCCGATTGGCGATCAGGATTTTTTCGAACATTTTCAGCTATCAGCCAATGACGAACAGGGGTTGACCGTACTCGACGGGCTCACCGTTTTCGACCAGGATTTCTTTGATGACGCCGGACTTGTCGGCTTCGATTTCATTGAGCAGCTTCATGGCTTCAATGATGCACAGCGGGTCGCCTTCCTTGACGGTGGCGCCCACGTCGATGAACGGAGCGGCGCCCGGGTTCGGCGAACGGTAGAACGTGCCGACCATCGGGGCCTTCACGACATGACCCTGGATGACCGGAGCGACCGGAGCAGCCGGTGCGGCGGGTTGGGCCATCGGTGCGGCGGGCACGCCGGCTTCGGGCTGGTGGTAAGCCACCGGCTGCAAGGTCTGCGAGAACTTGACGATGCGTACCTTGCCTTCGCCTTCGGTGATTTCCAGCTCGGCGATACCCGATTCAGCGACCAGGTCGATCAGGGTTTTGAGTTTTCGAAGGTCCATAGAAGCTGCTTCCCGAGATAGTGTCGGCGGCGTCCCAGCGTCGGGCGCGCGCCGTATAAGATGTAAAAGCTGTGAGTTGGTGCGAGATCAGTGCCGCACTGCGTAACGCAGAGCCGCCTCGTAGCCGTCCGCGCCAAGGCCACTGATAAGGCCTATCGCCAAGTCGGACAGATAAGAGTGATGCCTGAAGGGCTCTCGCTTATACAGATTGGACAAATGTACTTCAATAAATGGGATCGCGACCCCAGCCAGCGCATCGCGAATCGCGACGCTGGTGTGCGTATATGCCGCCGCGTTGATGATGATGAAGTCCGTGCCGTCTTGCCGGGCCGCCTGAATGCGATCAACCAGCGCGCCTTCGTGATTGCCTTGCCAAGCAGTCAGCTTGGCGCCCAATTCGCCTGCAAGCAATTCCAGGCGCTCATTGATCTGGGGCAGGGTCAAACTGCCGTAGATATGAGGTTCCCGGGTGCCAAGCAGGTTCAGGTTCGGGCCATGCAATACCAGTATGTTTTGCGCCATGCGCTTGCCAATGAGTGGATTGCCAATTGTTGGCAAAACAGCCGATAAACCAGCTTTTTACGCCAATTCCTACTATTTGTCCAACAGACTTACGCCTTTAAACCGGAAAGGGTTTGGTTTAGGTCATCGGGCTGTATCTCACCCAATATCTTCCGGTTAATTCCGCCATCCGCGTTGAACACGATGGTAAAAGGCAGCCCGCCACTGGGGTTTCCAAGCTTGCGCAGGGTATCGATTGCGCCGGCGCCGATGACCCATAGCGGGTAGGAAACTTGCACTTTCTCGACAAATTTTTGCATGTTCGCCGCAGAATCAACCCCAATGCCGACAAATCGGACATGCGGATATTTTTTCTGCAAGGCGTCGAGTTCGGGCATTTCCCTGACACAAGGCGCGCACCAGGTTGCCCAGAAATTGACCACGATGGGCTGGCCTTTCCAAGCCGCCAACGTATGCGTCGCGCCATTCAGGTCAGGCAGCGGCATTTGCATCAGGCTGGCAACGGGATCACCTTCGGCCGGTGCGGCGGGCGCCTGGGACTTGTTGCGTCCCATCAGGGTATAGCCACCCGCAACCGTGGCGGCGATGGCCACGCCGGCGGAAAGAAGTAGGCGTCGATTCATGGCGCGATCATAACCGCTGCCGATATTTTTTGTCGCTGGGCCGGTCCATGGCAAAAGCGCCCCCTGGGCAGCGGCAAATAAGCCGCCATCAGCACACGCTCCAGGCACGGTCGGCCTGCTTGCTATATATACAATGCAGGACAGGAGAGTTTTCAATGCACCTGCATATTCTTGGCATCTGCGGTACGTTCATGGGTGGCCTGGCGCTGATCGCGCGGGCGGCCGGGCACAAGGTCACTGGTTGCGATGCGGGCGTATACCCGCCGATGAGCACGCAGTTATCCGAACAGGGAATCGAACTGATCGAAGGCTTCGGCGTCGAGCAAATGGCGCTCAAGCCCGACCTGTACGTGATCGGCAATGTGGTCAGCCGCGGCAATCCGCTGATGGAAGCCATTCTGGAATCGGGCGCGCGCTATGTGTCTGGCCCGCAATGGCTGGGCGACAACATCCTGCCGGGCGCGCATGTGCTGGCGGTGGCGGGCACCCACGGCAAGACCACCACCAGCTCGATGCTGGCGTGGGTGCTGGAGGCTGCGGGCCTGGCGCCCAACTTCCTGATCGGCGGCGTCGCCCAGGACCTGCATGTGTCGGCCCGCTACGACCCAGCGCGGCGCCCGTTCGTGATCGAGGCCGATGAATACGATACGGCCTTCTTCGACAAGCGCTCCAAGTTTGTCCATTACCGCCCGCGCACGGCCATTCTGAACAACCTGGAATACGACCACGCGGACATCTTCCCTGATCTTGCCGCGATCGAAACCCAATTCCACCACCTGGTACGCACCATCCCCGGCTCGGGCCGCATTGTGCGCCCCACCCATTCCGACGCCCTTGACCGCGTGATTGCCCGCGGATGCTGGTCTGAAACCGTCACGTTCGGCACTGATGGCGCCTGGCAGGCCACCCCGCCCGAGGCCGACGGCGCGTTCGGCGTGCTGCGCGACGGCGTGGCGGCCGGCACGGTGCGCTGGACCCTGACCGGCGAGCACAACCGCATGAACGCACTGGCGGCGCTGGCGGCCGCTGAACATGTGGGAGTGTCGGTAGAACAGGGGATCGACGCGCTGACCCGCTTTGCGGGCGTCAAGCGCCGCATGGAATTGCGCGGCACGGTCAATGGCGTGAAGGTCTACGACGATTTCGCCCATCACCCCACCGCCATCGCCACCACCCTGGAAGGACTGCGCCGCCAAGTCGGACCCGCCCGCATTCTGGCGGTGCTGGAACCGCGCTCGAACACCATGAAGCTGGGCACCATGGCCGCCCGCCTGCCCGACGCCCTGGCCGACGCCGATCTGGTGTTCTGCTTTGGCGCCCATAGCGGCAAACATGCGCTAGGCTGGAATCCCGCCGAAGTCCTGGCCCCCCTGGGGGATCGGGCGTCCAGTTACGATGACATCAACGCATTGGTTGCCGCCGTGACGGCCGCCGCCCGCCCCGGTGACCAGGTGCTGGTCATGAGCAATGGCGGCTTTGGCGGTATCCACGGCAAGCTGCTGGAAGCCTTGCAGGCGCGCGCCTGAACGGCCTTCCGTCACCGGACGAGCACGAGATGATTCTTTACCTGCACGGCTTTCGTTCCTCGCCGGCCTCGATGAAGGCCCGCATGATGGCCGACGCCATGGCGCAGCTCGGCTTGGCCGACGCCTGGGCCTGCCCGCAGCTACCCGCCAGCCCGCGGGAAGCCATCGACCTGGCCATGGGCATCGCCCGCCGCCAGTTGGAAGGGGCCGACGGCCCCCGGGCATTGACCGTGATCGGCTCGTCGCTCGGCGGTTTCTATGCCACCTGGCTGGCCGAACAACTGGGCTGCAAGGCGGTATTGCTGAACCCCGCCGTGGAGGCCGCGCGCGACCTGGCCACCCAGGTCGGCGAACACCACATGTATCATTCCGACGCGCCGTTCGTCTTTTTGCCCGAATATGTGGACGAACTGGCGGCCATCCACGCCCCGCGCATCACGCAGCCCGACCGGTACTTCCTGGTGGCGGCCACGGGCGACGAGGTGTTGGATTGGCGTGAAATGCGCGATCGCTATGCGGGCTGCCGCCAGCGTATCGTGCAGGGTAGTGACCACGGGTTATCCGATTTCGCGGAGTGGATGCCCGAAGTGCTTGAATTCGCCCTTGGCGCCAGGCAGGTTCGCCCCCAATAATCAGTACCAGACCTCAACACTCTATATAGCTGCGCAAGGCGGCGCGTGCGCGCCGCCCAGGACGATCCCCACCATGTATGTGTTTTACGAAGACGACGGCAGCTTCAAGGCCGGCAATATCCTGTCCGAGACCGACGCCAGCCTGCAGGTGGAGTCGGAATCGGGCAAGCGCAGCAAAATCAAGCGCGCCAACACCCTGTTCAATTTCGCGTCGCCCGAGCCGGCGGCGCTGATGAGTCAGGCGGCTGCGGCCGCCGAGGCGCTGGATCTGCAATTTCTGTGGGAATGCGCGCCGCAGGAAGAATTCGACACGCCCGCCCTGGCGGCTGACTACTTCGGCCACGCCCCCACGCCGGTGGAACAGGCCGCGCTGCTGATGCGCCTGCACGGCGCTCCGGCCTATTTCCACCGTCGCGGCAAGGGTCGTTACCGCCCTGCCCCGCCCGACATCCTGGCCGCCGCCCTGGCCGCGCTGGACAAAAAGCAGCGTCAGGCCGAGCAGCAACAGGCTTGGGTCGACGAAATGGCCGCTGGCCGCCTGCCCGAGCCCATCGCCGAGGTCGCCGAGTCACTGCTGATCCGCCCCGACAAGAATTCGCAGCAATGGAAGGCGCTGGACGCCGCTTGCACCAAGCTGGGCAAGGCGCCTGATCGCCTGCTGCTTGAGCTGGGCGCCTGGCCGCACGCGCTGGCCCTGCACAAGCGCCGTTTCCTGGCGGTGAACTTCCCGCGCGGGCTGGCTTTCCCCGAATTGGAACTGCCGCCCATCGACCGCGAACTGCCGCTGTCGGACGCCGAGATCTATTCGGTGGACGATGTCACCACCACTGAAATCGACGACGCGCTGTCGGTCACGACACTGCCCGACGGCCGGTTGCGCGTGGGCGTGCACGTGGCCGCCCCCGGCCTGACCGTGACGCGCGACAGCGAGTTCGACAAGCTGGCCCGCGCCCGCCTGTCCACGGTCTACATGCCGGGCGACAAGATCCCGATGCAGCCGGACAACGTCATCAAGGCGTTTTCGCTGGATGCCGGCCGTGAAGTGCCGGTGCTGTCGCTGTACGTCGTGGCGGACCCGGAAACGGGCGAGGTCATCGAATCCGAAACGCGCCTGGAGCGCGTGGTGGTGCGCGAGAACCTGCGCCACAACATGCTGGATGCCCAGGTCACGGAAGCCAGCCTGGCCGATCCGTCGGCGGACATTCCCTACGGCCACTGGCTGCGTCCGCTTTGGAAGCTGGCGCAGGCGCTGTCGGCCCAACGCGAGAACGTGCGCGGCAAGCCCGAGAACAATTCGCGGGTGGAGTACAGCTTCTACCTGGACGGCAATCCGGATGATCCGGACACGCCGGTGCGCCTGGTGCCGCGCCAGCGCAATGCGCCGCTGGACCGCATGGTGGCCGAATACATGATCCTGGCCAACAACCAGTGGGGCGGCCTGCTGCACCAGCATGGCGTGCCGGGCATCTACCGGTCGCAACAGGCCGGCCGCGTGCGCATGAGCACGCAGGCCCTGCCGCATGAAGCGATCGGCGTGCCGCAATATGCATGGAGCACGTCGCCGCTGCGCCGCTATGTGGACCTGGTCAACCAATGGCAGTTGATCGCCGCAGTGGAGCACGGCGTGTCCGCGCGCCTGGTGGCGCCGTTCAAGCCGCGCGATGCGGACCTGTTCGCGATCATCGGCGCGTTTGACGCGCAGTATGCGGCGTGGGCGGAGTTCCAAAGCGCGATGGAGCGCTATTGGTGCCTGCGCTGGCTGAAGCAGCACGGCATCACCCGCACGGTGGCGCATGTGTTGCGCGATGACCTCGTCCGATTCGCCAATGCGCCGTTGGTGACCCGGGTGGGCGGCATGCCTGAGCTGGAACGGGGCACCGCCGTCGAGATCGATATCCTGGGGATGGACGAACTGAGTCTTGAACTGGATTGCCGGTATTTAGGCGAAGTTAGCCCCGCAGCCGGCGACGCTTCGTAGGATGGGTGTAGCGCGGCAAGTCTCGGAGAAAAACGAGAACGTTGGCCGCGCGAAACCCATCATCGACGCCAGCACGATGGGTTACGTGCGGCAGGCACCTGCTTTCGCGGGTAGGCCTGGGCGCACTTCACCCATCCTA
>NZ_CADIJX010000011.1 GCF_902859625.1 Achromobacter pestifer
AGTGCCCAGGTGGCGGAATTGGTAGACGCGCACGGTTCAGGTCCGTGTGCCGCAAGGTGTGGAGGTTCGAGTCCTCTCCTGGGCACCACCCGCATATAAGTCGGATCCGCTTTTCAAGCGAGTTTGATAGTCAAGGCGACAAGCCCCGAAAATCGAAAGATATTCGGGGCTTTTGCTTTTTGTCGGCGGCATCAGCGCCACGGCACCTTGCGCTGTAAATGATGGCGCGCATAAAGATCTTCGCCCATGCCTTCGATCTGCCCATCGATCAAGGCTTCAAAGGGACGCAATAACGCATCGACATTCATCGGCGATTCGATCGCGTTCAAGGCGTGCGTCACTGCTTCAATCGTGGACAGGGCGCCCGGGATGTCCGCATGACGCACGCGATAGCGCGTCGTCAACCCCGCCGGCAGCATCACGCGCGGCAGCGCCGCCAGCTCGGGATTGATATGCAGCAGTTTGCGCGCATGCCCCCACGTCCCATCCGGCACGATCAATTGAATCGGCTGCCCCAGATCCTGCCCATACCCCGGCTCCAATATCTCGGCCGAAGGGCCAGGAAACAGCAAACGTGGCGCATAGCCGGGCTCGGCCCAGTCGTCAGGCGAAAAACGTTCGCCCACCACGCGCCTTGCACCCACCAATCCCAATACGGCCAGTCTGGCCGTATTCAGCGCATGGCGAGATTCACTGGGGTGCTGCAAGACCACGACGCGAGTGCGGCATGACAAAGACGGAATAAGCGGGCACAGGCAGTGCGATTCAGGACGCAGGCAGCGCGTGCAAAGGGTACGGGACATGGGGCGACACTATATCGAAAGCGGGCCGCTCGAAGAAATTCAAACGAGATGAAAAAAACCGTCGCCACTTGCACACAACAAAAAAAGTATGCATAATCTCGCTCCTCTGCTGCTGAACAAGAAACGACGCGAAAGCGACGCAACAAGTGAAGCACCAGCGCCCAGGTGGCGGAATTGGTAGACGCGCACGGTTCAGGTCCGTGTGCCGCAAGGTGTGGAGGTTCGAGTCCTCTCCTGGGCACCAATTATTACATCACGAGGTACCTGTCGTGATGCGCCAAGAAGAACCCCGTTCGTGAAAACGACCGGGGTTTTTTCTTTTCCGCTGCGCTCTTTTCCAAGTGCGGCGATGGCTGGGACTGGCGCGGCAAACCCGATGCCCCGCCTAAGCCCCGCCCTACTTCAGCACGCGCGTCATCACCACGTGCGGAATGCCGGCCTCGACGAATTCCTCGCCTTCCACCGTGAAGCCGTGCGCCTCATAGAATCCGGCGGCATGCGTTTGCGCGTGCAGCACCAGCATGCGGTGGCCGTCGCCATGGCCTTGCTCGATCAGCGCATCCAGCAACTGGCTGCCCACCCCCAAGCCGCGCGCCTTCTTATGCACGGCCATGCGGCCAATATGGCCATCGGGCAGCAAGCGGCCCGTGCCCATCGGCGTACCGTCCGGCCCATAGGCAACGGCATGCACCGACACGGCGTCGTCGTCATCCAGCTCGACCTCGGGCGGCACCCGCTGCTCAACGACGAATACCTCGTAGCGAACCGAGTAGGCGTCCTCGCGCAGCCTGTCCCACGTACCCAAAGCGATACGCACCGTTGATTGCTTCATTGATTGTTTATTGGTCGACATCTCCATTCCCTCGCGTGCAGCCCGTCAATAACAAATATGCTACGCCGCATTCTCTCAGGGATGGCAATCGGGCGAAAAGGGGTACGATCGCGGCTTGCTCACGTTGCCTAGGCACGACATGACGCCCACCACTCCGCCCACCTGGCTGAAAGCCGCACCCGCACTTTTCCTATTGTTGTGGTCCAGCGGATTCGTCGTGCTCAAGATTGGCCTGGCCTACGCCGACCCGATGACGTTCCTGGCAGTGCGCTATGCCTGCGTAGTGCTCATCCTGGCGCCCTTCATGCTGATCATTCGGCCGCCGCTGCCGCGCGGCATCCATGCCTGGGTCCACCTGGCGATGGTCGGGTTGCTATTGCAGGCGGGCTACTTCTGCTTCACCTATCTTTCCCTGAAAGTGGGCATGTCGGCCGGCGGCATGGCGTTGATCGCCTCGCTGCAACCGATCTTGATCGGCCTGCTGGCCCCGCTGATCGCGCACGAGCGCGTGGACGCGCGGCGTTGGGCCGGCCTGGGGTTGGGCGTGTCGGGCGCTGCGCTCGTCATCATCGCCAAGGCATCCATCGAAGTGCTGGCGCCATTGGGGCTGGTGTTCGCCGTGGGCGCGCTGCTTTGCATTACCGGCGGCACGCTTTATGAAAAGCGCTTTGGCGTGCAGACCCATCCCGTCACGTCCAACCTGGTGCAGTATGCGGTTGGACTGGCCGTCTCCGCGCCGCTGGCCTTCTGGCTGGAGCCCATGCACATCGAATGGACCGGCGCGTTGCTGGGTTCGCTGGCTTACCTGGTCGTGGGGAATTCGTTGGTCGCCATCACCTTGCTGCTGACCATGATCCGGCATGGCGAGGCGTCGCGCGTGTCGGCGCTGTTCTTCCTGGTACCACCCTGCACGGCGGTCTTCGCCCTGTTGGCGCTGGGCGAACCGATTCCCATGCTGGCCTGGCTGGGCATGGCGCTGGCGGCCGTGGGTATTTTGCTGGTCACCCGCAGCGCGCGCACGCCGCAAGTAGAATAAGCGCCTTCTCGCCCCTGGCTCGCCCACATCGCCGCCCATGAATGCCGTCGTTACCGCCGCCCTGCCGGTCTTTGCGCTGATCCTGACCGGCTGGCTGGCCGCCCGGGGCAAAATACTGGGGCCCGGCGCCACCGACGCGCTGAACCGCTACGTGGTCTACCTGTCCTTGCCCGCCCTGCTGTTTCGCGCCATGACGCAGGTGGACCTGGCGCACATGGCGCACTGGGGCTTCGTCGGCGCATTCGCCGGCGGCATCGCCGTCACCTTCCTGGTGTCGTTCCTGCCCGGCCGGGGTGGGCGGCGCGCACTGACCGACCGCAGCATCGAAGGCTTGGCAGCGTCCTACGCCAATGCCGGCTATATGGGCATCCCTCTCTGCCTGGCCCTGTTTGGCGCCGAAAGCCTGGCGCCCGCCGCCTTCTCTACCTTGCTTACCGCCAGCGTCCTGTTCGGATTCTCCATCGCGCTCATCGAATTCGACCGCCAACAAACGCCCAACGTGGCGGCGACCTTGCTTAAGGTCGGGCGGGCGCTGATGCGCAACCCGCTGCTGGCCGCGCCCGTGCTGGGTCTGGCTTGGGCCTCGACCGGCGTGGCGCTGCCGGAAGGCCTGGACCGCTATGTCTCCCTGCTGGGCGCGTCCGCCAGCCCGTGCGCGCTGGTCACGATCGGGTTATTCCTTGCGCAGACGGAGACCGCCACGGCAGGCCCTGGCGTGCTGCGGCTGGTGACGGGCAAGCTGCTGCTGCAACCGATCATCACGGCGCTGTTGGCCTTCTACGTTTTTTCCATGCCGCCCCTGTGGGCCTGGACCGCCGTGTTGATGAGCGCGCTGCCCATCGGCACCGGCCCCTTCATGCTGGCCAACATGTACGGCCGCGACGCTCGCGTGACGTCACGCGCCATTCTCGTATCGACAGTGGCGTCGGTGCTGACGGTCAGCCTGCTGGTCGCCTGGATCAACGCCCACCCCATTTCCTGACCCTTCGCCATGCTGCTTGCCGCCGCCATCTTCATCCTGACCATCACGCTGGTGATCTGGCAGCCCAAGGGCCTGTCGATCGGCTGGAGCGCCGTGATCGGCGCGGGCCTGGCCTTGGCAACGGGCGTTGTCCATATCGCCGACATCGCGGACGTGTGGCGTATCGTCTGGAACGCCACCGCCACGTTCATCGCCATCATCATCACCAGCCTGATCCTGGACGAGGCGGGCTTCTTTGAATGGTCAGCGCTGCACGTCGCCCGCTGGGGCGGCGGACGCGGGCGACTGCTGTTCGTGCTGATCGTGCTGCTGGGCGCCGCGGTATCGGCCCTGTTCGCCAATGACGGCGCCGCGCTGATCCTGACGCCCATCGTCATGGAGATGCTGCTGGCCCTGGGTTTCGGACCCGGCGCGTCACTGGCCTTCGTGATGGCGGCGGGATTCATCGCCGATACAGGCAGCATCGCGCTGATCGTGTCAAACCTGGTGAACATCGTGTCGGCGGATTTCTTCGGGATCGGATTCGGCGAATACGCATCTGTGATGCTGCCCGTCAACCTGATGGCCGTTGGGTCGACGCTGGCGGTGCTGTTGCTGTTCTTCCGCAAGAGCATCCCGCCACGCTACGACGTGAGCCAACTGCCGGCGCCCGCCTCGGCCATTCGCGACCCGATCACGTTCCGCGCTGGCTGGATCGTTCTGGCGCTGCTGCTGCTGGGTTTCTTCGTGCTCGAGCCCATGGGCATCCCCGTCAGCGCCATTGCCGCGGCGGGCGCGTTGGGCCTGCTGCTGATCGCGGGACGGCAGCACATCGTGGGTACGCGCAAGATCATGCGCGGCGCCCCCTGGCACATCGTGATCTTCTCGCTGGGCATGTACCTGGTGGTGTACGGCTTGCGCAACGCCGGCCTGACCGCGCATTTGGCGCAAGTGCTGGACCGTTGCGCCGAATACGGCCTATGGGGTGCCGCGATGGGCACGGGCCTGATCACGGCCTTCCTGTCTTCCATCATGAACAACCTGCCGACCGTGCTGGTCGGCGCACTGTCCATCGCCGACACCAGCGCCACGGGTCCACTGAAGGACGCCATGATCTACGCCAACATCATCGGCAGCGACCTGGGGCCGAAGATCACCCCGATCGGCAGCCTGGCCACGTTGCTATGGCTGCATGTCCTGGCGCGCAAAGGGCTGCGGATCACCTGGGGATACTACTTCAAAGTAGGTATTGTCTTGACGCTGCCGGTATTGCTGCTGACGCTGGCCGCGCTGGTCTGGCGGCTGCAATAGCCAAGCGTAATCACCGCCGCCATCGGACTACGGGCTGCATATAACTTTTAGTTATTATCAAGTCGTTATTTAATGGTTTGAGGGATTTAAGCTCCGCCTTAAACTTCACCCATTCCCACGGGCGCCTTCCACGCGCCCGTTTGCATTGAAGATCCAGATTCCACCGGGACTCCCCATGAGCACCAACGCCGCAACCCTGCCCCTACCCTCGGCCATGCCGCCCATCCAGATCAACCGCAAGCCGCTCTGGATTGCCCTGTTGCTGGTGTTGGCGGGCGCGCTGTACTTGAACCAGACCGTCAGTTGGCGCCAAGGCGCGCTGTGGATCGTCGGCGCACTGCTGGGCGTCACGCTCTATCACGCTTCTTTCGGCTTCACGCAAGCCTGGCGGGTGTTCGTGTCCGACCGCCGTGGCGCGGGCCTGCGCGCGCAAATGTTCATGCTGGGCGTCGGCGTGCTGCTGTTCTTTCCCTTCCTGGCCTCGGGCACGCTCTTTGGCCAACCCGTCACCGGGCTGGTCTCGCCACCGGGCGTATCGGTCGTGCTGGGCGCCTTTCTCTTTGGCATAGGCATGCAATTGGGCGGCGGCTGCGCCTCGGGCACGCTGTTCGCCGTGGGCGGCGGCAACACCCGCATGCTGGTCACGCTGCTGTTCTTCATCGTAGGCTCGGTCATTGGCACCGCCAATTTCGGCTGGTGGTCCACATTGCCCGCGCTGGCGCCGACCTCGCTGATCAAGACCTGGGGCCTGGCGCCCGCGCTGATCGCCAATCTGGTGGTGTTCGCACTGATCGCCTGGGGCGCCACCGCGCTTGAAAAGCGCCGCCATGGCCACGTGATTTCGTTCGCGTCGCGCACGGCTCGGCCGGTCTCGCTGCTGCAAGGCCCGTGGCCGCTGATCTGGGGTGGCGTGGCGCTGGTCGTGCTGAACTTCGCGACGCTTGCGCTGGCGGGTCGGCCCTGGGGCATTACCTCGGCCTTTGCGCTGTGGGGCGCCAAAGCCTGGAATGCGGTCGCCGGCGACGTCGCCACCTGGACTTACTGGAGCAAGCAGCCCGCGCTGGCCGCGCCGCTGCGCCAGGATGTCACCACCGTCATGGACATCGGCCTGATGCTGGGTGCGCTTGCCGCCGCCAGTGCCGCCGGCAAGTTCGCCCCCGTCTGGAAGGTGCCGGCGCGTTCGCTCGCGGGCGCCGTGATCGGCGGCCTGCTGCTGGGCTATGGCGCGCGCCTGGCCTTCGGCTGCAACATCGGCGCCTACTTCAGCGGTATCTTGTCGGGCAGCCTGCACGCCTGGCTGTGGCTGCCGGCTGCCTTCGCGGGCAGCGCACTGGGCGTGCGCCTGCGCCCCGCCTTCGGCCTGGCGGTCGAAAAGACTCCGCCACCGTCCAGCTGCTGACATCCCCCTGCCGGAAAACAGTGTTCCAAGAACCGCCCCCTATTTCAGGGGGCTTTCTTTTTTTCGGCCGTTCAGCTGGTGTATGGTTGCTCCATTCCGCAATACGGAGAGGACTATGAGCTGGATCATTGGCCGCTACACGGCTTTTCTGTTGACCCTGGTCGGCGCGGTGGTCACCGCCTTCCTGGCATTCACGAGTTCGCTCTGGTGGCTGTGGGCCGCCATCCCGCTGGCGATGCTGGGCGCGCTGGGGGTCTATGACCTGATCCAGACCCGCCACGCCATCCGGCGCAATTATCCGGTGCTGGGCAATCTGCGTTTCCTGTTTGAGTTCATCCGCCCGGAGATCCGCCAGTACTTCCTGGAAGACGACACGCAGGCCGCCCCTTTTTCCCGTGCGCAACGCTCCATCGTCTACCAGCGCGCCAAGCGCGAAATCGACAAGCGCCCCTTCGGCACGCAGGAAGATGTCTATGGCGACCGCTATGAATGGATCAACCATTCCATGTCGCCCTCGCACATCAACGACACGAATTTCCGCGTCACCGTGGGCGGCCCCGACTGCAAGCAGCCCTACTCCATGTCGGCATTCAACGTGTCCGCCATGAGCTTCGGCGCGCTGTCCGCCAACGCCATCATGGCGTTGAATGAAGGTGCGCGGCAGGGCGACTTCGCGCATGACACCGGCGAAGGCGGCATCAGCCGCTACCACCGCCAACCCGGTGGCGGCCTGGTGTGGAACATCGGTTCAGGCTACTTCGGCTGCCGCGACGAGCATGGTGCGTTCTCGGAAGAAGCCTTCGTGAAGAACGCCTGTACGCCGCAGGTGAAGATGATCGAAATCAAGCTGTCCCAGGGCGCCAAACCCGGGCATGGCGGCATTCTTCCGGCAGGCAAAGTCACGCCCGAGATCGCGGAGGCGCGCGGCGTCGTCGCCTGGCAGGACTGCAATTCACCGGCCAGCCACTCGGCTTTTGACTCGCCCATCGGGCTGATGAAATTCGTGGCTCGCCTGCGCGAACTATCGGGCGGAAAGCCCGTGGGCTTCAAGTTCTGCGTGGGCCACCCGTGGGAATGGTTTGCCATCGTCAAAGCCATGCTTGAGACCGGCATCACGCCTGACTTCATCGTGGTGGACGGCGCTGAAGGCGGCACCGGCGCCGCGCCCGTGGAGTTTGTCGACCATGTGGGCACGCCGCTGCGCGAAGCGCTCAGGCTGGTGCACAACACGCTGATTGGCGTGAACCTGCGAGACCGCATCAAGCTGGGCGCCTCGGGCAAGATCATCACCGCGTTCGACATGGCGCGCGTCATGGCCATGGGCGCCGACTGGTGCAATGCCGCGCGTGGCTTCATGTTCGCCATCGGCTGCATCCAGGCGCAGGCCTGTCATACGGGCAAATGCCCCACCGGCGTCACCACGCAAGACCCCATGCGCCAACGCGCGCTGGTCGTGCCAGACAAAGCGCAACGTGTCACCAACTTCCATGGCAACACGCTGCACGCCCTGGCCGAACTGCTGGCAGCCGCCGGTTTGACGCATCCCAACCAATTGCGCCCGCACCATATCGCGCGCCGCATTTCGTCCAGCGAAATCCGCTTGCTGTCGGCCTTGTTCCCCGAACTGGCGCCGGGCGAATTGCTGCGCGGCGAATTCCGCCACCAGGTGTTCCGCGTGGGCTGGGCCATGGCGCAGGCACAGTCGTTCCAACCCACCCGCGACATCACGACGGCGCTGGCCGAACAGCACGTGTGAGCCTCAAGCGGACACGGATGTCCGGACGCTACAGCCAGCGCTCGAACATCCGCGAAAAGAACTCCATGAAACGGTCATCGGCGCCGCGATCGCGCCAGTCCTCTGGCGTGATCCGCACCGAGTCGGCCACATCACGCTGGAACAAGGCTTCCATTTCGCCTGCGAATTCTGGCCCCAACACCACGGCATTGATTTCGTAGTTCAGCGCAAAACTGCGCCAATCCATGTTGCTGGACCCCACCGTGGACCACACCCCGTCGACGACCGCCGTCTTGGCGTGCAACAAGGCGTCTCGCCTTTCGTAGAGTTTCACGCCTGCCCGCAACAGGTCGGTGTAGTGCGAACGCCCGGCATTGAACACCAGCGACGAATCGCTGAACCCCGGCAACACCAACACGACGTCCACCCCGCGCCGAGCGGCTTCCGACAACACATCGATGAAGGCAGGATCCGGCACGAAGTACGCCATCGTGATGTGGATGGACTTCTGCGCGCTTTCAAAGGCGGACATCAAGGTGAGATACACCGTGTACCCGTCGCTGCGGTCGGGCTGGTTGGCCAGGATGCGTACGCGGGTAGCGCCCACCGGCGGCGCAACATAGTCGCCGCCGCCTGCGATCGGCTCGTCCGATTGCGACGCCCAGCCCGCCTGGATGACCTGTTCCAACTGCGCCACCGCCGGACCTTCGATGCGCAGATGCGTATCGCGCCACGGCGCCGCCTTCGCGTCGCCTTCGGCCTGCCCGCCGCCTCGCCCCCCGCTTGATCCTGAACCCGATCCGGTCCCTGGCGAAGATTCGTACACGCTACTGACATTGATGCCGCCCAGATAGCCCACCTTGCCATCCACGACCAGCACCTTGCGATGGTTGCGCTGGTTCGGCGACCAGCCTGCTCGTCCGCTGGCCGGATTGACGGGGTTGAACACCGCGACTTGCACGCCCGCGTCGCGCAGGCGCTGAAACAGCGCGTCGGGCGTCTTGAGCGTGCCCACGGCGTCCACCATCAAGGCCACCTTGGCCCCACGGTTGCGTGCCGCGATCAATGCCTCGGCAAACCGGGCGCCCTCGGCGTCATCGTCGAAAATGTAGGTTTCCATGTGCACGTATCGGCGTGCCTGCCCAATGGACTGCAACATCGCCTGATAGGTGCTCGGGCCGTCCGCCAATAGCCGGACACGATTGCCGGCCGACAGCGGCGTACCGCTGACAGCTTGCTCGACGGCCAGATGGCGCGCGAGGAAATCGTCCTTGGGAGTCTTGGGGTCCGCCGCGATGCCTTGCCCGCGGCGATAGCTGTCACGAGCCGCATCCGCTGACAGGCCCGCCTGAGCTTTGCGCGCCTCGCGCTCTTGCGCGTCCGGCACGCTGGCGCACGCCGCCAACATGGCGGCAGCGCAAGCCAGCATCAGTGTTTGCGCCCAACGGCGCGCGCCGGGCAACCATGAGGCCGTGCCCGATCGCGATCCGATCCGGCCCGTGGCCGGGGGCGGCCTCATGGCGAAAGCGGCTTAACGCCTGCCGCCCGCCACCAGGCAGCCCAACAAGGCGCCGACCAATGCCGCCACGCCAACGGACTTCCACGCATTCTCATGCACGTACTCGTCCGCATAGGCCGTGGCACGACGGGCGCGCTCACGCGCCACGCCTTCCCAATCGCCCGCCTGCTCGCGTGCGTCTGCCAATTGCTGCTTCAGTCGCGCACGGGCCGATTCGATTTCGGAGCCGGTATAAGAAGCCGTCGAACGCAAGAGATCTTCCGTCCCGGCAAGCAGCTCATGGAAGCTGTCGTTGACCCGGTCGCGATGCAAAGCCATCTCAGCGCGTTGGTTCTTTCGATTCATAGTCGCTCCTTGTGAAGATTGGGCCTGTCGGCAGGCCGCCTTCCGGATGCGGTAGCGCATCCCGGCGTCACCCGATTAGCCATGTCCCCATTGTGCCGATCATTGCCCGCCGCCGCCCGAGCTTTCGCAACCAGCCGTAAACCGATATTTCAGCGGAGCGAATCTTGCTGGGTGATTACCGGGGCCAGCCACCGTCCGTGCCCCGCGACGCATTCGATTTCGTAAAAGTCCATTGCATTCAGCGGCTTAGCGCTTGACAGCGGAACCCCCCTAGCCGCCACAATAGCCCTTTGCAATGCGCTTCAACCGCCTGGAAAAAGGAAGTGAACGCATGGTTTCCCCTTCAGCAGTACTTGCCCACGCCGCGCAGGAATACCAGGCGCGCCCCCCCTTGGCCCTCAGCCCCGAACAGGCCGAATTGCAAGATGGCCTGCTGGACCGTCCGGCCCACATAGACCCCAAATTCCTGTACGACGCGCTGGGTTCATCGCTGTTCACGGCCATTACCCTGCTGCCCGAGTACTATCCCACGCGCTGCGAAACCGAAATCTTCCAGCGCCACGGGCAAGACATTGCCCGGCATATCGGGCCGGTGCAGTCGATGATCGACCTGGGCGCAGGCGACTGCGTCAAGGCCGAGCGGCTGTTCGCCAGCTTGCGGCCACGCCACTACATCCCCATCGATATCTCTGCCGACTATCTGCAAACCGCCGTCAGGCGCCTGAAGCTTTCTTATCCTGACTTGCAAGTCACGGCGATCGGGCAGGACTTCTCGCAGGCGCTTGCCTTGCCTGCCGTCATTTCTACCGAGCAGCGGCTGTTTTTCTACCCAGGCTCCAGCATCGGCAACCTCAGCCCCGACGACGCGCATGCCATGCTGCAACGCATCCGCGCGCAATGCGACGGCGGCGGCTTGCTGGTGGGCGTGGACCGGGTCAAGCCCAGACAGGTCCTGGAGCCCGCCTACGACGATGCGCTGCACTTGACCGCCGCGTTCAATCTGAACCTGCTGCGCCATGTCAACCGAGTGCTGGACGCTGATTTCAATGTGGACGACTGGCGCCATGTCGCGCTGTACAACAGCGCCCGCTCCCGCATCGAAATGCACTTGGAAGCACAACGCCCCCTGCACGTGGCCTGGCCCGGCGGTGGACGCGCATTCCACGCAGGCGAACGCATCCACACCGAGAATTCCTACAAGTTCACGCCACACGCATTTTCCGATCTGTTGCAAAGCGCCGGGTTTCGCGACGTTGCACACTGGTCGGACTCACGCGGCTGGTTTTCCGTTTTCAGCGCCCGCGCCTGACGCGGTCGTCCCCCTCAACGCCACTGGAGGATCGCCATGGAACCTGCCTGCCTGCTGACTCACCCCGCCACTGGACCGTATGCCAGCGGACAGGCCGGCCAGCACGACCGCTACGACGCAGTGCGCACCACCAGCACGGCGCTTGCGGCACCGCTAAGCCCCGAAGACTGCCAGGTGCAATCCATGCCCGATTGCAGTCCCGTCAAGTGGCACCTGGCCCACACCACCTGGTTCTTCGAGACCTTTCTGCTGACGCATTTCCACCCGCCGTACACGATGTTCCACCCGCAGTACCGCATGCTCTTCAACTCTTACTACAACGCCATCGGCGCCAAGCATCCGCGTCCCCAACGCGGTCTGCTGTCGCGCCCCACGCTTGCTGAAGTGCAACACTATCGCCAGCATGTCGACACCGCCATGCACGACCTGATCTCTCGTCTGGGCGGCAACGATGCGGACTTTGACGCCCTGCTGGAACTGGGCCTGAACCACGAGCAGCAGCATCAGGAATTGATCCTGACCGACCTCAAGCACATGCTGTCGGCCAACCCGCTGAAACCCGCCTACGTGGCGGCCGGCTCCCCGGCGTTGCCCCCAGCGACGCCGGCCGGCTGGACCCGCTACGGCGGCGGCATCACCCGCATCGGCCACGATGGCCGCGGCTTCGGCTTCGACAACGAAGGCCCCGCGCACGAGGTGCTGCTGGCCCCTTTCCACTTGGCCGATCGTCTGGTCACGCAACACGAATTCCTGGCCTTCATCCGCGACGGCGGCTACAAGCGGCCCGAACTCTGGCTGTCGTCCGGCTGGGACCGCGTTTGTGCGGAAGGCTGGCGCGCGCCGCTGTACTGGGAAGGCCAGCGCGACGACTGGCGCGTATTCACACTGCGCGGGATGCAGGAACTGGAATTGCAGGCCCCCGTCACGCACGTCAGCTATTACGAGGCTGACGCTTATGCCCGCTGGGCCCGCGTGCGCCTGCCGCGCGAAGCAGAATGGGAACACGCCGCCCGGCAACTGACCGACCCCGCATTTCCCGGCCGCGCGAACATGCTGGAGAACGGCCACCTGGACCCGCGCCCCGCCCCCGCCCGCAACGGTTCGGGCGGCCCGGTGCAGCTGTTCGGCGACGCCTGGGAATGGACTTCCAGCGCTTACGATGCCTACCCCGGCTTCAAGCCCGACGCCGGCGCCGTTGGCGAATACAACGGCAAGTTCATGTGCAATCAATATGTCCTGCGGGGCGGCTCCTGCGCCACCCCGCGCGACCATGTCCGCGCCAGTTATCGCAACTTTTTTCCGCCCGAAGCCCGCTGGCAGTTCTCGGGCATCCGGCTGGCCCGCGACGCCTGAAACCCGGCTTCCACATTTTGCATCCCCCCCGCTTGCACGCCAAAAAAGTTTCGTGCTAGAATTTCGTTCTTCGTTGCTCAGCGCTTAAAACAAGCACTGAACGGCGAACAAGGATTGGCGCATTAGCTCAGCCGGTTAGAGCGACGGAATCATAATCCGCAGGTCCCCTGTTCGAATCAGGGATGCGCCACCAAGAATTTAAAGGCATTTAAAAGAAGGCCCTCACTACGGTGAGGGCCTTTTGCATTGCGCGGCGCGGGGATCAGCCAACTGCGCCGATCCACTACACCTTACGCAACGTGTCCCGGCGCCTGCCGCCCCACGTCGCTGCCAGGCTTGCCACGAACGCGCCGATCAGCATGGAGGCGAAGCCCCACAGCGCAAATGCGGCGGCGGCCTTGCGGGCCTTGTCGGCAGCTTCCTTGGCCTTCTGCTTGGCGTCTTCCGCGGCCTTCTTGGCGTTGGCGATCGTCTGCTCGACACGGCGCTGCGCCACGGCGGGCTCCGTGCCCGTCTGGGCGGCCACCACCTTCACCACATAGTCGCGATCTTCGGGCGTCATGTCACCGCGCGCCAAGCTCATGGCCACGATGCGACCGACCTCCGTCCTGGCCGCGTTGCGGTCGCCGCCCGCATCGGGGCGGTCGGAACGCAGCAGCGTATCGGTGAAATAGTCGGTCGCCCGGTCCATTCCTCCGCCGCTTGCGCCCGCGGCGGCGGTGGCCGTCACCGCCGCGCCCGCCCCTGCCGCGACCGAGGCGCCGGCCTTGGCCGCGCCAGAGGCCAGCGTGGCGATCGCCGAGCCCAGCAAGGCGGCGCTCACCACCGCGCTCAGTGCCCACACGAGAAAGCCATGCGCCGTATCGCGGAAATAGACCTCATCCGAATGCACGTCCACCCATTTCGTGCGCAAGCGCCCGGCCACGTAGCCGCCGATGCCATAGGACACGATTTGCGTGAACAGCATCCAGGCGATGATGCTGATGCCAACAGCAGGCGCCGACATCCCCTCATCCGCCCACGGCGACACCGACAGGAAGCCCAGGCCCGTTCCGCCCGCGAACAGCGCAAGCGACAACGCGGCGGCAATCACCGCCCCCGCGAACACCGCGGCCCAAGACACCGCTGAAATCGCCGATTCATGCGGCGGCACGGTGCCGCCGTACGGCTGGCTCAATGAAGATGCGTTTTCCATGGTGATTCCTTATTGATTGTTTTGTCGCGACGGCCGCAGGCCACTCCCAGGCCGGCAACGAGTCGGGAAACGACAGGCACGTCAGTGCCAGAAAAGCGCCAGCAGGATGATGATGGGAATAGGCACGCCAAGCAGCCATAGCAAGATGGAACGCATAACGGACTCCTCATGGTTGTCATTGCATTGCGTCGACGCCAAGCAATCAGGCCAGGTCGATTGCGCCAGGCAGGCGCGGGTCGGGCGCGGGGGGTGTGGGATCGTGAGCCGGCGGATCATCGGGCGGCTGATTCGGATCCGGCAACGGATCATCCGGCGGCAGATTGCCGGGTAGCGAGGGATCGTCCGGCGACAGGTCGTCTGGCAAGCCGGGTTCTCGATGCGGGGATGGGGTCATGGTGTGCTCCTCCGGCGCCAAGCGCGCCGCCCGCCTTACAGCAATTGGCGTTCCCGGTGCAGCACATTGCTTCGCCAAGATGCGAAAAAGCCCTCATATGAGGGCTTTTCATGCGTGCCCGGCAACGCCGGGATCAAGGCTTGGTCTTGTCTTCCTTGACCATGGCAAGGCCATTTATGCCATCACTACCCAGAAATGCCATCACGGCGGCCTTGCCGGCGGTAGAAGCTTCGTCCTGACTCCCATAGCGCCGTTCTGAATAATTGGTGCTGTGCACATTACCCGTTTCGGGATCAAGCAAGGTGATGATCCACGCGAACTCGCCTGGCATCAGTTGCCTGACCTGTAGCGTGGCACGTGTGCCGGGGCGCAATCTATGCGGCATCTAGCAGCCTTTTGATTGATGGGATGCCGCCATCGTAGCGCAAACTGGCCCGCCGCCCTGATCACGCCAAACACCGTTTGGAATGCTGCGGACGCACATGATTCCATGCTGCACACCCTGCGGCAAAAACGCCACACCCTCCAGTTTGCGCCAGGAAAACCCTAGGGTTCAGTCCGCAAATACAGGCGCACAATCAGTACAAACATATAGACCGCACAAGCGGCGCCGCAGCCCTTTAATCAGGCGAGGACGGAGACAACATGACTTATGTAGCAGTGGTTATCAGCTGTTTGATGGTTATGGGTATCGTCGCGTTGGTGATTCAAACGATTCAAAGCGCAGGGCCCGAGCCCTGGCTGAAGATATCGGCGGCGATTGTCAGTTCAACCTTTGCTTCGCTTTTATTGATTCCACTGGGCTACGCGGTCGCTCAGACCATGCTGATCGACTGATGCCGCCGCTTTCCCGGCAACTCGCCAGAGCTACCCGCCTCGGGCGGGTTTGCCGCGTGTCGCCGCCCAGCACAACAATGAACCAGCGGTGACCATCGCCACGCCTTGCCAGAATGATGGGGTCAGGCGGGTCGACAGCCACACGGCTGCGAAGAAGGTGGACAGCACAGGGGTGAAGTAGGACGCCGTGGCCAATAAGGTCAGGTTGCCTTTCAGTATTCCCACGTTCCACAGTGCATAACCGGCCGCCATCGCGCCGCCGGTGACGCACAGTTCAAGCGTGGCGGGTCCCGTAAATACCATCGCCGGCTCGGCGCTCAGAAAATACTTGATCCACAACGCCCCCGCAGTCAGCATGAAAAACAGCGCGACGCCATTTTTGCCGTCGGCGAATCGCTTTGTCACGTTGCAATAAACGGCCCAGATAATGGCGCCACTGAATGCCAATCCATAACTCAAGGGGTTGCTCGACACATTGGCCAACGTGCGTTCCCACGACAGCCCGCCCGATCCGCCCACGACCCAGACTATGCCGCAAATCGACAGCAAGATCCCCGGTACCACCCAGGCGTTGGCCCGCTGGCCGTTGATGATGATCGCCAGCACCACCGTCAGGCATGGCCAGAGATAGTTGACGATGCCAAGCTCGATCGCCTGCCCGCGGTCAAGCGCAAAGCCCAGCGACAGCGACAGACAGATCTCGTAGGCGACGAACAACAGACTGCCCACGATGAGATAACGCGGGGGGAAGGTCCGCCACTTTGGAAAGCCCAGCAAACAAACCAGAAAACCTGAACCCACCGTATAAATGAGCGCCGCGCCGCCAATGGCGCCGAAGCTCTCGCTGACGCCGCGGATCAGGCCGACAACCGTGCCCCACAGCGCAATCGCCAGTAAACCCAGGATAGTGGCCGTATTCCGGCCAGGAGAAATTTGCATTACCGTTCCGCATGCTTGTTACTGCTCGTCACCTTGGCTATCGCGGCCGGGCGCGGGATCAGCCGGGCAGTTTAGCGAATACCGGACGCGAACGTAGTGACCTGCCGGCATGGGGGGAAGATCCCTGCCAAAGCGCGACATACCCACCGAAACGTTGAAGAAGAGGGAGTAGCATCCGCATGGCCATTTCCATACGCAGATTGAGCGACGTGCTCGCCAGCACAGAGTCGGGCAGGCTTTATCGGATAGAAGTTTTCTTGCAAGCGGACGACCCGGGAACCGCGGACCCACCGCCGCCCGCCACGCGCTACATCCTCAGAACCTCGGAAGGAGAGCGCGTCGTTGCCTTGGGCGAAAAGCGATATCGCCTGATATCTGGCGAAGTGCTGACGGCCCTGGCCCCGCAACAGCCCCCTCGCCCAGATGCCTGACGCACCCGCACGGCATCACAGATCCGACGCCACCCGTCGCTTGCCCTGCCCCTTGGCCTTGTAAAGCGCCACATCGGCACGTTCCAGCAATTGCAGCATCGTGATGCCGGAATCCGGATAGACAGCGATGCCCACGCTGGCCGATACGGCAACACGGATATTCGGATAGGGCAGCGACAGGCTCTCGACCAGCGCTTCGGCCACCACTTGGGCGTTTTCCCGGCCGACTCCCATCAATAGGACCGCGAATTCATCACCGCCCAGGCGGGCTGCCACGTCGGACACCCGGATCGCACGAGCCATGCGATCCGCGGCTTCCTTCAAGACCGTATCGCCGGCGGCGTGGCCATGCAGGTCATTGACGGCCTTGAACCCGTCCAGGTCGATCGCCAGAATGGCGAACGATTCGCCGCTACGCTGGGCCACGGCCAGCTCACGCAGGATCAGTTCGCCAAACAGCACCCGGTTGCACAATCCGGTCAGTGGATCGTAGTGCGCCAGATGCTGGGCATGCGCCAGCATGCGTGAAGCCTGCAACAGCGCCGTGCCGACCTCTTCGGCCTCTTTGACGCGGGTGCCCGGCAATTCGACGGTACGGCCTTCACCCAGCGCCAGCGCGGGACCGACCAGGCCCTGCACCGCCGAGGTCAGACGGCTGGCCAGGCGCAAGGCCAGCCACAGCCCCAGGCCAAACGCGAACGCGGTGCCCAACGCCAGCCAGGCGATGGACCGGTACAGGTCTGTCGTCAGCAGGGTCATGGGCGCACCCGCGGCAACCGTCCAGCCTGATAGCGCCGATCGACTGAACGCGGTATAGACCGGTGTGCCTTCCTTGGTGGTCGACTCCAGCGCTCCCTCGCTTTCCTGCTGCACCGCCTGGGCCAGGGTGGGAACCGCCTTTTGCCCCACGAACTTCGCGGCATCGCGAGTGCGCGCAACGATGGTCCCCGAATTGTCCAACACCGCTGCCACCCATCCGTCCGGCAGCGCCCGCCGGCCCAGCGCATCGCCGATGCGGCTGGGCGACAGGCCCACATTCAAGCTGTAGACAACCGCATCGCCCCGCACCACCGGCACGCCCAGCGCAATCGTGGGATTGTGGCTGATCGCCCCGGTGAACAGCCCGGTCAGCACCGGCGTGCGCGTCTCGAACACTCGGTTCAAGTCCCGCGACGCGCTGCTGGTAGGCAAGGCGGTGCCAAAGGGCACCAGCGTATTGAGAACCTGGTGGCCCTCTCGATCAGTCAGGACATAGCTGTCCACGATTTGGAAACGCACGGAATCCCGCGCGCGCTGATGGAACCCTGCCAAGTCACCGCCGATCAGGTCAGGCGACGACGCCAGCATCTGCAAACCCGCCTCGACGCCGGTCAACTCGCGGTCAAGAATGGAGGTCAGGTTGCGGGCCAGGAATATCGTGTCGCGAAAGACGCGCTCTTTCTGGATGGCATAGCTCTCGTACACAGCCACGGACGCCACGACCAGCGCCGGCGAAATACAGGTGAAAACGAGCGCCAGCAAGCCGGTTCGCATGGAATACCGGTGCTGCGGGCGACTCCGCACGCCCGCCAGGCTTTCGCCATCAGCCATCGCCTATTCCCCTTGGACCCATGTGCCTCCCGATATGCCCTTCCCGGACGTACGCCGGGAATGAAATTCAGAAATTATTGCAGAACTCCGCAAACGCACAATCGGCGCACAGAAGCCATTTTCTGACGCTGTAACGCCTTTTTGGCAAACCATATCGCGTCCCCAATTTACTCTCAAAATTTCGGCTCGGCGACGATTTCCTGACAGATCGATACGCTTGGCAATCTGTATTGATGGCAGGTTGCTACTATCGCCGCCATGACCACTCCGTCCCCCAAACCAGCCGCCTCCAGCACATTGGAGCCCGCCGACAAGACCGTGCTGACGTACGGCGCCATCGCCGCCCTGTCGGGCCTGATCCTCTTCCAGCTCCTGGCGCGCGGCGCCTGGCCATGGGGCAGCCCGTTTGCCCTGGCCTTCCTGCTGCAATGGGTTGCGCTGGCGCCGCTGGCTGGCGCACTGCTGGCCGGCATGCGCAGTGGCCGCCGCTGGCTGGCCGCGCTGGCCATCTACGGACTGATCCTGCCCGCCGTGACGGCCTACGGCCTGACCTCGGCGAATGACGGATTGCCCGGTGAACTGCGCGGATGGCCACAAAGCACTGAACTGGCGTTGGCACTGCTGTTGACGGGCGCGGCGGGGTTCATCCTGCTGCCTGTCACCCAGGCCCTGGATCCCGGCAAGCCGCAGTGGAACTACCCTGCCGTGTTCCGCGCTGCCTGGCGTAACGCGGTCCATCTGACGTTGGCCGCCTGCCTGGCGACGGCGGTGTGCCTGCTGCTGACGGCAGCGGGCGCGATGTTCAACATGATCGGGATCTCGATCGTCCGGACCATCGTCGAGAATACGAATTTCCGGCTTGCCGTCTGGCCGATGATCATGGCCGCCTGCCTGGTGGGGGTGCGACGCCGCCCGCAATTGACGGACACACTGCAACGCTCCTGGTTGACGTTGAATGCCTGGCTGCTGCCGTTGGTCACGCTGGTGGGACTGGCATTCACGCTGGCGCTGGCCGCCCGGCTGGCGTTGGGTCTGCAAGCCGTTCAACTCTCTGCCGGCGCGCTGATCGCGTTTTCACTGGTGTGGATCAAACTGATCAACGCTGCCTGGCAGGACGGCCCCGCCGCTGCCCCCTTTGGCCCGCGCCTGCGCGGGCTGCTGCGTGCGGCGATGGTGTGCCTGCTGCCACTGGCCGCGGTTGCGTTATACGGCGCCATCGTCCGGGTAGAGCAATATGGATGGACAGTCCTGCGCGTCTGGGGCGTTGCCAGCAGCATGGTGCTGGTGTTGTACGGCGCCGGCTATGCGTGGGCGGCGCTGCGCCCAGTGCGCTACTACGCGACGCTGGGCGCCACCAATCTGATCGCAGCCTTTGCCACGCTGGGGTTGCTGGTGGCGGTCAACACACCCATTGCCAATCCCTTGCGCCTGACCGCAGAGAGCCAGTTGCAACGCATGATCGACGGGCGCATGAACCCGGAGCGATTCCGCTTTTACGCAATGGGCAAGGACTATGGCCATTGGGGCCGCGACGCCTTGCAGCAGTTGGCCGACGGCGCAGCCAACGCGCAGGATCCGCAAATTGCCATTGCGGCCGCTGAGACGCTACGGGGCGGGTACTTTCGCTGGGATGACGCCAAACTGGCGGTAGACCAACTGCCGGCAACCGTACCCGCCTTCACCACGATTCCCGCCAACCGCGCGATACCCGAGGCGTGGTGGACCGCGCTACGCGAGACGGCCCCCAGCCACGCAAGTACGTGCGCAACCCCCGTCAATTCCGCCAAACCGGACCAAGCACCGAGTTTGCCTTGCCGCCTGATCTTTGCCGACCTGACGAGCGACGGCCAGGACGAAATCATCCTTTACATGGCGCGGCCAGACGACCAGGCGCCCGGCGCGCAGGAACGATTGATTGCCTATGCCTCGAACGCGCCGGGAGAATGGAGCATGTTGGGGCGGTTGCAGCAAGAGGGCTTCGCGCAACGCCTGGAAGACATGACCGGCGTCATGGATATCCAACAGGCGCTGGAACAAGGCCTGGTGCGCACTCAGCCTCGCACGGATCTCGACCTGATCATCGGCGATAACCTGCTACGGCTGTATTGAAGCGGAATCGATGACACCAGGCGCGGAACCCTGATTCCGCGCCTGCATCACGCTACTTCTCTTCCAGGTCGGGCACGCCCGAGAACTGGCTTTTCAGCAGGGTCAGCGCGCCCTTTTCCGCCAACACCTCGTTGGGGAATACATGCTTGGTATCTTCAAGTACCGGAAATCCGAATATGCGGACCCGGGCATGAAATCCTTCAGGGGTCTCGGCGAACTCGATATCGAAGTTGCGCTCTTCGATCCAGCCTGATCGATGCAGTTTCCATTCCATATGCAACGCGCTCCTGATTGGCGAAGTTGACACGAAAGGCCGGCCCGGACAGAGCCAGCGCTGCTAACACCATACACCCGGCGCCGCCCATGCGGATGACTTGTCGCCATTCGCACGCGCGGCGCCTGCGGCGTTACTCTCGCCGGGCCGGCGGCGTTTCCGCCTTGCCCAGCAGTTCGTCGGACGAGGGCGAAAAAAGGTCCCAGCAGGCCATGAACAACGCGGCGATCAGCGGACCAATCACAAAGCCATTCAGGCCGAACAAGCCCATGCCGCCCAACGTGGAAATCAGGACGACGTAGTCGGGCATCTTGGTGTCCTTGCCCACCAGAATCGGACGCAGCACATTGTCCACCATGCCGATGACCAGCACCCCGAACGCAATCAGCACCGCGCCCTTCACCACGGCGCCCGTCAACAGGAAGTAGATGGCAACCGGCGCCCAGATCAGGCCTGCGCCGATCGCGGGCAGCAACGACAGGAAGCCCATGATCACGCCCCAGAGCAATGCGCCCTGGATCGACAGGATCGAAAAGATGATGCCGCCCAGCGCGCCCTGCGCCGCTGCCACCGCGATGTTGCCCTTGACGGTGGCGCGCACGACGGTCGTGAACTTGCGGAACAGATGCTGCTTGTGTGCGTCGCTCAACGGCATGGCGCGCTTCAAGCGCGCGGACAACTGCGGCCCGTCGCGCAACAGGAAGAACAGCAGATACAGCATGATGCCGAAACTGATCACGAACTGGAACGTGTCCTGCCCGATGCTCAGCGCCTGCGTCGCCAGGAACTGGCTGGCCTGCATGGCGCCCGCAGTGAGTTTTTCCTGCAAGCTTGGAATATCGGCAAGATCAAAACGCGCCAACAGGTCATGCACCGACGGTGGCAAAGCCTCCATTGCCTGCTGGAAATACGAGCCGAAGTTCAGTTCGCCCGACTTGATGCTCTGATATAGATTCGCGCCTTCGCGCACCATGGATCCACTGATCGCGACAAGCGGCAGGATGACCAGCAACAACACAAGCGCCAACGTGATCAGCGCGCCAAGATTGCGCCGCCCGCCGATGCGCTTGACCAGCCGGCGCTGCAAGGGGGCAAAGATGATGGCAAGAATGGCGCCCCAGAAAACGGCGCCGTAGAAAGGCCACAATAGCCAGCCGAACGCGATGGTGACCACCACGAGCAGGAGCAGAAAGGTTCTGTAGTGCAAGCTGGATGATTGACTCATGTTCCATTCCAGGCACGGCGTGCGCCGCGAGACCCGCATTGTACAAAGCGTCCGTCCCGGGACGGATTCAGGCTCCCTGCCCCAGGGTGCGCAGGATGGTTTCCCGAGCCTGCGCCAGGCCCTCTGATTGCGCATTCAGCCCCTGCAAGCGCAAGTTGAGTTCCTGCTGTAGCGTGAGCGTCGCCACGCGCGCCTGGCCGTCCACCAGCAGGATGTCCACGGCATGAGCAGCAACAAAATCCGCCACGCCCACGGCATCGCGGGCCACGGAGTCCATCCGGGTCGCCGCCTGCATCAATTCTGAGGCGGGTGCGGTCACGGCTTCGTCATAAACACCGTCGTAGACCGGCGCCAGATCGGGCGGCAGTGCCAACTCGACACGAGCGCGATCGGCCTTGGCGCGTGCATCGTGGAGTTTGCCCGCGCTATCGGCCAGCGTTTTGCGGGCCGCCTCGAAGCCGGACTTGCGTTCGACGATCTCGCCCACCGAGCGGATCGTCTCCATCGCCAGCACCTCGCGCAACGGAGCGGCGGCCTCAGCCATCGCCTTCTGAAAATCGGTGATGACCTCGTAGGCATCGGCGTAATCACCCACCGCCTCCTTCTCAGACTCGCTCAGCGCGCCAATCGGCAACAGCGCATCGCTGCTGACCCGTGCTTGCAGCAGCTGAATGAACGCCACGCGCTCTTGGGGCTCTTTATTGACGCAGGCCGTCATGAATAGCATCGACGCCATCGCCAGGCCCGTCAGGCTGGCTCGCCACGGTGACATGCGTGTCCTCCTTGCATCAGCGGATTGAGGTGGCGGGGTTGAAACCCCAAGGGGAATGAACCACGGCGATGCCGGACATCCGTGGGCAGATTATCCCGAAGCATCGGCCAGCAGCCGTTCATGGGCGGATTTTGTTGCGATCGAAGCGAGTTGACACAGGACGCGGGGGGAGCGGATCGCCCCAGGGCCTCAGACATTCAGCGGATACCGCATCGCGCATCGCCGTGCCGGGTCGAAGCCCGCGGCCGCCTCGGCATGCAAGCGCGCTTGCAAGGGCGGCGAATACGGCTCGGCCAGCTCGGCGAAGCCCAGCCGACGGTAGAACGGCGCATTCCATGGCAGTTCCCGGTCAGTGGTCAGCACAACCGCCCCGTACCGGTCCATAGCCCGCGCATGCGCCAGGACTACCTGCATCAAGGCCCGGCCCAGGCCGCGCCCCTGCCACGGCAACGCCACCGACATTTCGGCCAAAAACAGGTCACCGCCCATCGGCCGCGCCAACGCGAATCCGCGCACATGATCATCGGGCTGCGCCACCCACAGCAGGCCGGCCGTTTGCGCCTGGGCCAATTCAGTGTGCGGCAAGGGGGCGCCGTCGGCGGCCCAGGCCATGGCCGTGCCAAGGAAGCGCTCGGCCGCAGAGCGCTCGATATCGGCCAGGCCGGTCAGGTCGGAAGGGTGGGCGGATCGGATCATCAGGATGGAAAGTATGCACCATGCGGGGCCGTGGCCGGCCCCTGCCCCAATCCCTTAAAATGCAGGATTCGGCCGCGCCGTCGGCCGCTCGCAACATTGGCATCGCCCTGACCATGACTCAAAACGCCACTCCCGCCCCCTGGGGCTTTACCCAGCCTGATTGCCGCGGCGCGGCCGCCCTGCTGTTCTTCATGAACGATCTGGCGCGTGTCGTGAACCAGTACTTGGGACAGGGCCAATTGTCGGACGAAGCCTTGGCGGATGCCCAAAAAGCCGTTGACGCGCTCCTGCAACGCTATATCGAGATCCAGGCGGCGCCTGAAGCGTTCAATGACGAGCACATCGGATTGGCCCTGGAAACCGAGCGCCAACCTGACGGCACCACCGGCGCGCAAGTGGCGCTGCGGATGTCTCCCCGCCTGGAAGGCCTGATCATCGAGGCCCAGCGCCAGGCTCGCGCCACGGAACACTGACCCGGCCGGGGCCATTGCGCCCCACTTGAAAAAAGACTTGCAAACCCCCTCAATTAGCGATAATATCGTTGGTTGAGGTCTTTCTTCTCGCCACCGCATTTCAAAATAAACGGCAAGGGCTGAAAGAAAAGCGCTACTAGCAATAGCAGCAATAGCAAGCAACAAATAGCACGCAATACCTCAGCAGTGCCTGGAGCGCCCCAGAGGCAACCCAGAGCAGCACCCCGGACTCCGGCCTGATTTGCGAAAACCCATAATGCCAAAACGCAAATCCCGGCTCCGTTCAGGAAGCCGCGCCCTATCGGCGCAACTTTCACAACCCAAGCAGCTTCGCATCCCACTGCGTTGAATCGGTTAAAGCCCGGGTCTCGAACCTGAAGGGCCAGACCGCAGGCACGCAGCCAGAAGCCGCCCACAGCACCTTCGCCAAACCGCCAGTCCGGCTTGGCCAGAAGCAACAAAATACGCTGCGGCTTGCGTCGACCTCACGACAACAGCCGCACAGCAACCGCCAAAGCCAACCCACTTTGCGCGGCCCCCTCAGGCCTAAAGGGCGCACGCACCGAACCTGCGCACCACCTGGCCCGAACTGATGCCGTCCTGGACTGACGGATGGCATCAAACAGCGGCAGCAAACCGTTACCCGCGCACGCAAAAATATGAGAATGCGCAAAGGGACGGCAACACTTATGCGTTAGTGTCATGCATGCCTGTCCGATTCAACCCGGCCGGACATGGCGAACGACCACGATGTGAGGCGCTTTTGTTACGTCCACATCTTGCGCGGCATGAACACCACGCAGCTTTCTAATAACTAGAACCTAGAGAACAAAACACCATGAATACTCGTTTCACTACCTCGGACCTGATCCGACGCCCGGCACACACGATGCTGGACAACACCCCGATCCACATCGGCGACATCGTTTACCTGCAACCGGCCAATGGCCCGGCCATCCGTGCGACGGTCATCTTCAATGCGCCGATCGACGGCACGACGACCTACACCACTGAAGTCGTGCCTTGCGGCTCGCCCACGCAGAAAGTGCCTGGCCAACGCATCCGCTTCCGCCACGAGCACGTGCACCGCATCGAACCCGTGCGCCGCACCACGCATTAATCCAAGTCAAACTCGCCGCGCTTCATGCGCGGCGAGTACTTTTGTGCGTGATAAAGTCCCAGGCAATCCTGTCCAGGCAAGCTCAACATGCAGAACAATCGGCAAGCGATCCGCATCTGGGATCTTCCCACCCGCATCTTTCACTGGGCGCTTGTCGTCTGTATCGTCGGCGCCTTTGTCAGCGTGAAGCTGGGCGGCCTGTATATGGATTGGCACGTGCGCTTCGGCTGTACGACGCTGGGCCTGATCATCTTCCGCCTGCTATGGGGCATCATCGGCCCGCGCTATGCCCGCTTCAGCCAATTCGTGCGCGGCCCCGCCGCGGTGGCGCGATACCTGAAGGGTGCCGCCGCCCCCGCTGGCCATAACCCGCTGGGCGCACTGTCCGTGCTTGCCCTGCTGCTGGTCATTGGCTTTCAGGCCGCAAGCGGCCTGTTCACCACCGACGACATCATGACCCAGGGGCCGCTGTTCGGACACGTCAGCGAGACCATCTCGGGCGCCCTGACCTCGTGGCACAAACTCAATGAATGGGTCATCATCGCGCTGATCGCGTTGCATCTGCTGGCTGTCGCCTGGTACGCCGTGGTGCGCCGCAAGCGGCTGGTGCGCGCCATCATCACGGGCAATGTCGACGCCCGCGAGGTGCCCGCTGGCACGCCCCCCACGCAAGACGGCGTAGCGGTCTGGTTGCGCGCGCTGGTGTTGGGCGCCTGCGTGACTGGCCTGGTGCTGTGGATACGGTCGCTGGAAATCGTGTCGGACATGTCCTTCTCCTGATCCAGCCCCAAACCGCCACAAAAAAAGCCCCTCGAAAATTCGAGGGGCTTTTTCCTTGGGTCCACGCGGCTGCCCGAAGACAGCCTGCGGCCTTATTTCTTCTTGCGATAGGAATCGTGGCAAGCCTTGCAGCTTGCGCCCACGTCACCAAAGGCCGCGCGCAGCTTGTCCAGATCGCCAGCATCGGCCGCAGCCGACAGCTTCACGATATTGTCCTGGAAGGCTTGCTGCTTTTGCTTGAAGCCGGCCGCATCGCTCCAGACCTCGGGGCGGGCATCGCCACCTTCCGTACCTGGACCGAACGCCGTCCACGGCAAAGCCGAAAGCGTCTTCAGCACTTCAACGTTGGCCTTGATCTGCGCGGCATCGTAGGGCGCCTGGCCCTTGACCACCGGCGCCATGCGGCCGAAGTGCGAAGCCATCAACGTCAATGCTGACTGACGGTACTTGACCGCATCTTCAGGCTTGGCGAACTGCGCCGAGGCGGTGGTCGCCAGCAACGGCCCCGCCGTCATACAGGCCAACGCGATCAGCGTGGACAACTTCTTCATTGCAATCTCCCGTAAGGACAACAACAATGCCGCGCGCATGACGCGCGCGGCATGGCGACTATACCGCCCGGGCCAACTCTGCGGCCAGCCCGATGTAGGAACGCGGGGTCATCGCCAACAAGCGGGCCTTCGGCTCATCAGGCAGCGCCAGGCCCTGGATGAATTCTCGCAGAGCTTCCTCGGTAATGCCCTTGCCCCGCGTCAAAGCCTTGAGCTGTTCGTACGGTTGCGGCAGGCCATAGCGGCGCATGACGGTCTGCACGGGCTCGGCCAGCACTTCCCAGCACGCATCGATATCGGCATCGATGGCGGCCGTATTGACTTCCAGCTTGCCCAGGCCGCGCATGCACGCATCCCATGCCACCAGGCAATAGCCCAGGCCCACGCCCAGGTTGCGCAGAACGGTGGAGTCGGTCAGGTCGCGCTGCCAGCGGGAGATCGGCAGCTTGTCGGCCAGATGGCGCAGCACTGCGTTCGCCAGACCCAGATTGCCTTCGGAGTTTTCAAAATCGATCGGGTTGACCTTGTGCGGCATGGTCGACGAACCGACCTCGCCGTCCTTCAGGCGTTGCTTGAAGTAGCCCAGCGCCACGTAGCCCCAGACATCCCGATCCAGGTCCAGCACGATGATGTTGGCGCGCGTGATGGCGTCGAACAGGGCGGACATCCAGTCATGCGGCTCGATCTGGATGGTGTGGCGGTTCTGGGTCAACCCCAGGCCGGCCAGCACCCGCTGGCTGAAGGCGGGCCAGTCGATTTCCGGATAGGCCGACAGGTGAGCGTTGTAGTTGCCGGTGGCGCCATTGAGCTTGGCCAGGGGCTCGACCGCTTCAGCCGCGGCGATGGCGCGATTCAGGCGCGCGGCCACGTTGGCGAATTCCTTGCCCAGGGTCGTGGGGCTGGCCGGTTGGCCGTGCGTGCGCGACAGCATCGGCTGGTCCGCCTGGACCAGGGCCATGTCGTTCAACTTGGCGGCCAGTTCGCGCAGGCGCGGCACCACGACCTGATCACGCGCGCGCGACAGCATCAGCGCATGCGAGGTGTTGTTGATGTCTTCGGACGTGCAGGCGAAGTGGATGAACTCGGCGGCACGGGCCAACTCGGCGTCGTCGGCGACTTTTTCCTTCAACCAGTACTCAACGGCCTTCACGTCATGGTTGGTGACCCGTTCGATGTCCTTGATGCGGGCAGCGTCGGATTCCGAGAAATCCTGCACCAGCTGGTGCAGCCGCTGGCGGGCGGCCGCGGAGAACGTGGGCAGCTCGGGCAGGCCGGCGTCGGACAGGGCGACCAGCCAGGCCACCTCGACTTCGACACGGTGCGCCATGAAGCCGGCTTCGGACAGCAGACCGCGCAGCGCGTCGCCCCGGGAAGCGTAACGGCCATCCAATGGCGAAAGGGCATTCAGTTGGCTCAATTGATCGGCGATTTGCATGGTGTGAAGAAGAAATGGCTACGGATGGGAAAACCCGGTGAGTTTAACATTCGGGAGAATGCAACATTGTGGCAAACTGGCGAAGATTCCGGCCAGCGGACGGTTCGACCGTCATGCGGCCTGCTATACTTCGGCCGCTTTTCGACTCCGCTTGTGACTCCATGAAACTGATCGGCTCGCTTACCAGTCCGTACGTACGCAAGGTGCGTATCGTCATGGCCGAGAAAAAGCTGGACTACCGGCTTGAACTCGAAAACGTCTGGTCCGCCGACACGCAGATCCAAACGTATAACCCCTTGGGCAAGGTTCCGTGCCTGGTAATGGAAGACGGCGGCGCGCTGTTTGATTCGCGCGTCATCGTCGAATACCTGGACACCTTGTCTCCTGTCGCCCGTCTGATTGCACAGCCGGGGCGCGATCGTGCAGCCGTCAAATGCTGGGAAGCCATCGCCGATGGCCTCCTGGACGCCTGTGTCGCCATCGTGAAGGAAAACCAGCGTCCCGAGGCGCAACGCAGCCCTGAATGGATCGAGCGTCAGTACAGCAAGATCCACGCCAGCCTGGATGCGATGAACAAGAGCCTGGGCGACAACGCCCATTGCATGGGCATCAACTACAGCCTGGCGGATATTGCCGTCGGCTGCGCGTTGGGTTACCTGGACCTGCGCTTTGCCGCGCTGGACTGGCGCACCAACCACCTGAACCTGGCCCGCTTGTACGACAAGCTGTCGCAACGTCAATCGTTCATCGACACGATCCCGAAGACTGCCTGACGGCAGTGCTGGATCGCCCGGCTTGAACGGGCACCCGAAAACCGGCCGCATCGCGGCCGGTTTGCATTTCCTCATTCCAAAATTCTGTCTTACCGCACCGGCCTCATTGCGCCGTGAAAGTCTGCCACGCCTTGAACAGCATGTACGCAGCGAGTGCGAACAACAGGCAGGCGAACACGCGCTTCAGGGTCTGCACCGGCAGGCGATGCGCCATGCGCGCGCCCAATGGCGCCGTCAACACGCTGGTGCACACCAGTGCCACCAGAGCCGGCCAATAGATGTAGCCCAGCATGCCCGGGCGCGACGTCCCTTCGTTCAGGCCCGACACCACATAGCCGATGCTGTTGGCCAACGCGATGGGAAAGCCCAGCGCTGCCGATGTCGACACCGCGTTGTGCAGGGCCACGTTGCACCAGACCATGAAGGGCACGGACAGGAATCCACCTCCGGCGCCGACCAACCCTGACAGGAAACCGATGCCCGCCCCCGCCGCGCTGGTGCCCACCACGCCGGGCATCTGCCGCGCCGGCTTGGGCTTCTTGTTGCGCAGCATGCTCCAGCCGGAATAGCCCACGAACAGCGCGAAGAACAGCGACAGCCACAACGTGCTGAGCGCCGCAAACACGGCCCCACCCGACAACAGTCCGCCCACAATGATGCCTGGCGCCATTGCCCACACGATGCCCCACTTGATCGTGCCCTTTTGCTGGTGCGCCCTGACACTGGAAACCGACGTGAACAGAATGGACGTCATCGACGTCGCGATGGCGGCATGCACCACCAGTTCAGACGGCATGCCCTGCCACGCAAACAGCATCGTCAGAAAAGGGACCAGCAGCATTCCGCCACCGATGCCCAGCAAGCCCGCCGCAAATCCCACCACCGCGCCAAGCGCCAGCAGGCAAATCACCATCGTCACATCCACAACCCTCTCCTCTTTTATTGTTTGGATTCTTGCTTGCCATGAACAAGGCCCCGCAAGCATTGCACCTGCGGGGCCTTGCCGGGTCCGTTCGCGCCGGACCCATGCGTTCTAGATAATGATTCCACCGCCCAGACAAACCTCGCCATCGTAAAGCACGGCTGACTGCCCCGGTGTGACGGCCCATTGCGGCTCGACGAAATCCAGCGCGAAGGTATCACCTTCGGCCCGGTCCAAGCGGCAAGCCGCGTCGGCCTGGCGGTAGCGCGTCTTGGCGCCATAGCCGGCGATGGCGGGGGGATGCCCCGCCACCCAACTGGCGTCCTGCGCCTGCAATTGGCCGGACAAGAGCCAGGGATGGTCATGCCCCTGCACCACATACAGGATGTTGCGTTCCAGGTCCTTGCGCGCCACGTACCAGGCTTCGGCCGTCCCGTCTTCGCGCTGACGCCCCTTCACCCCGCCCACGCCCAGGCCCTTGCGCTGGCCCAGCGTATAGAAGGACAAGCCTTCGTGACGCCCCACCTTCTGCCCTTCCGGCGTCAGGATCAACCCCGGCTCGGTCGGCAGATAGCGGTTCAGGAATTCGCGGAACGGACGCTCACCGATGAAGCAGATCCCCGTGGAATCCTTTTTGGCGGCATTGTGCAGGCCGATCTCGTGAGCGATGCGGCGCACTTCCGTCTTGTGGATCTCGCCCAGCGGAAACAGCGTGCGCGACAGCTGCGCCTGGTTCAGCCGGTGCAGGAAATAGCTTTGGTCCTTGGACGCATCCAGCGCCTTCAGCAACTGGAACTGCGTGCCGCCGCCTTCGGCCGGCACCTCGCGCACCCGCGCGTAATGCCCCGTGGCAATGTGCTCGGCACCCAACGCCATGGCGTGATCCAGGAACGCCTTGAACTTGATCTCGGCATTGCACAGCACGTCTGGATTGGGAGTGCGGCCTGCGGAATATTCGCGCAGGAAGTCCGCGAACACGCGGTCTTTGTATTCGGCAGCGAAGTTGACGAACTCGAAGTCCACGCCAACCAGGTCGGCCACGCTGGCCGCGTCCAGCAGATCCTGGCGGGTCGAACAGTATTCGGAATCGTCGTCGTCTTCCCAGTTCTTCATGAACAGGCCGACAACGTCATAGCCTTGCTGCTTCAGCAACCAGGCGGTGACCGACGAATCGACCCCGCCCGACATGCCGACCACGACGCGGCCTCTTTTGCCGCCGGGCCGCCCCAAGGCAAGAGCTTCCCCCTCGGGGGGGCAGCAAGCCGAAGGCGCAGCGTGGGGGGCTTCCTTGGTGGATATTTGACTCATGATGCGACTATTTTAGTTCGGACAAGGTGTCTTCCCGCAGCTGCGGCTCCGCAGCCCGCGACACTTCCATCAGCCAGGCCCGGAAAGCCTGCAAGGTTGGCAGGTTGGCCTTCTGCTCGGGGTAACACAGGTAATAGCCCATGCGCGCACGAATGGGCAGTTGGATGGCGATGGCCAGCTTGCCGTCGCGCAGTTCGTCTTCGATCAGGCAGCGCGGAATCAACGCCACGCCGAACCCGGCCGCCGCCGCCTGGGACAGCAGCGCGTACTGGTCGAAGCGCGCCCCCTCAAGGCTGCGCCGCGTATCGCAGCCTGCTTGCTCGAACCAGTCGCGCCAGCCTTCCAGCGCCGACGTGTGGTGCAGCAGCGGATACGCCAGCAAGGCCTCGGGCGACGGACAGCCGCCAGGGATCAGGCGCGGGCTACAGACGGGCACGATTTCCCGGCCCACGATGTAGTCCGAGCCGCTGCCAGGCCACAGGCCTTCGCCAAACCGCACGGCGGCATCCAGTTCCGGAGTCGAAAAGTCATAGCCCTGGCGGTGCGGCAGGAACTCCACATGGATGTCGGGGCGCAGGCGCATGAAGGCCGTCAGCCGTGGGATCAGCCAGCGCGCGCCGAAGGTCGGCATACAGGTCAGGTTGAGCGTACCGCCCTGCCCCTGATGTGCGATCAGCTCCACCGTGGCGGCTTCAATCTGGCCCAACCCCGCCTGGATCTTGGTCAGATAGCTGCGGCCGGCTTCGGTCAGAACCAGGCCTTGCCTGATCCGCAGGAATAGTTCGACGCCGACGAACTCTTCCAGATGTTTCACCTGTTTGCTGACGGCGCCCTGCGTCACGCACAGTTCCTGCGCCGCGCGCGTGAAGCTGCTGTGCCTTGCGGCGACTTCAAACGCCTGGAGGTCAGTTAGGGAAGGACAAAAACGTCGCATGTGTGGCCCTCACCAAGGGTGAGGCTCCGGCCCGCATCGGGGCTTGAATCGGGGTGTCGTCTCTGGAGGCCAGCCATTGGCATGGGCCCGGCTGACAAACAATCGTGTCAAAAATGTTACGCAAAAGTAACGTCCGAACGATGTCCGCCAAAAGAGGCATGAAAAAAACTCATAGCTTACGGAGAAACTTTCGTTTGCGCAAACCGGGCTGCCAGGAAAGAATCGTTGCGTTTGCGTCTGCCTTTGCGCATTCGCTTTCCATCTATTAGGGGAATTCATGCAACGCCGTAACGTAGTACTGGGCCTGTGTGTCGCTGCCGCGACCCTGGCCACGCCGCTGATCTCGGGCATCGCGCACGCCGAAGACGCTTATCCGAGCAAGCCCATCCGCCTGATCGTTCCCTTCCCGCCCGGCGGCACCACCGACATCGTCGGCCGCCTGTTCGCGGACAAGCTGGGCAAGGAACTGGGCCAGACCGTCGTGGTGGAAAACCGCGGCGGCGCCGGCGGCTCGATCGGCAGCGCCTTCGTGGCCAGCAGCGCACCGGACGGCTATGTCCTGGGCATCGCCACCGTCAGCACGCACGGCATCAACCCGGCCATCTACCCGAACCTGCCGTTCGATGGCGAGCGTGACTTCACGCCCATCTCGAACCTGGCGGCCGTGCCGAACATCATGACGATCAACCCGAAGGTTCCGGCCAAGAACATCGCCGACTTCATCAAGCTGGCCAAGAGCCAGCCGGGCAAGCTGACGTATGCATCGGCCGGCAACGGTTCGGTCTCGCACATGATGGGCGAACTGTTCAAGATGGCATCGGGCACCGATCTGATGCACGTGCCTTACCGTGGCGTGGGCCCGGCGCTGAACGACGCGCTGGCCGGCCAGGTCGACGTCATGTACGACAACCTGCCCTCCACCCTGCCGCACGTGCAGTCCGGCCGCCTGATCGCCATGGCCGTTGCCTCGCCCAAGCGCGTCGCAAGCCTGCCCGACGTGCCCACGTTCGCCGAAGCCGGCCTGCCGGCCGTGAACGATGCATCCTGGTTCGGTCTGGTCGCCCCGGCCAAGCTGCCGGAACCCATCCTGGCCAAGCTGAACGCCGCCGTGCAGAAGGTCAGCGCCGAAGCTGACGTCAAGACGCGCCTGGAAGCGCTGGGCGCCGAGCCCGCCGCCAACAGCTCGGCTGACTTCAGCAAGCAGATCGCGGCGGAAATCGCCAAGAACAAGCGCATCGCCAAAGAAGCCAACGTGAAGATCGACTAAGCGATCTTCGGCCCCCGCCGCGCGCTGCGCGCGGGGGTCTCCGATTCACGAACGCAATACCTCCCTATGCGAATTACTCAACCCCTGTCTTACCGGCTCGACCTTCCGCAGCAATATCCGAATTCGGAATCCTCGGCCCCGCTTGTGCTGGACTCCCCGCACAGCGGCACCGCCTACCCCCCCGATTTCGCGGCCGCGGTGGACTTTGGCGCATTGCGCACTGCCGAGGACACTTGGGTTGACGACCTGTGGGGCGACGCCATGGACATGGGCGTGCCGATGATCGCCGCTGGTTTCCCGCGCGCCTACATCGACGCCAACCGCGCGCCCGACGAGATCGACGAACTGCTGCTGGACGAAGCCTGGCCCGACGCCATCAACGCCTCGCCCAAGGTCAAGCTGGGCAAGGGCCTGATCTGGCGCATGCTGGACGACGGCACCCCGCTGTACAACCGCAAGCTGACGGTTGAAGAAGTCCGCCACCGCATCGAAGCTTGCTGGAAGCCGTACCACGCCGCGCTGGGCCAAGTGCTGGACACCGCCCACCAGAAGTTCGGCAAGGTCTGGCACATCAACTGTCACTCGATGCCCAGCGTCGCTGGCGCCTTCGCGACAGACCGCCCTGGCCTCGTCCACCCCGACTTCGTGCTGGGCGACCGCGACGGCAGCACCAGCGACCCGGCCTTCCGCGAGTTCATCGCGGCCTGGTTGCGCGAACGCGGCTACAACGTCACGGTGAATGATCCCTACAAGGGCGTGGAACTGGTACGCGCCTTCGGCCGCCCGGAAGAAGGCCGCCACAGCTTGCAGATTGAAATCAACCGCAATCTGTACATGGATGAAGTCACGCTGCGTCCGACGGAGAATTACGGCCGATTGAAGGCCGATCTGCGCGACCTCACCGCCGCGCTGATCAAGTGGACTCGCGCGCAAACGGCCTGACGCCGGACGTTTGCACGCAGGTAACCGGCCAGCGACGTGGTAAGACTGGCCGGCGCAAGTGGGTGAAGAACCCGAGCCCCATGGTTCGCCATGGGGCTTTTTTTCGTTTGGCGATGACGGCGGGTTGATGGGTTGTGCGCATTTGTTTGTTGATGGGTTGCGCTCGCTTGTTTCTTGGTTGATGGGTTGCGCGCGTTTGATTCCCGCGTTCTTTTCGGCACGCTCTCGCGCTACACCCATCCTACGTTATCGCCAGCAGCCATCGCATGCCGCAAGCGCCGTTCAAGCGCCGGCCCGCCGCCGGGCCGCCCCCAAGGCGGGCCAGCCCCCTTGGGGGGCAGCAAGCGAGCAAAGCGAGTGCGGCGTGAGGGCCAACCACCAGCGGGCCAGCCCCCTCGGGGGGCAGCAAGCGAGCGAAGCGAGGCAGCGTGGGGGCTCCCCCCCTGGGGGCCTTTCCCGTGTATAACTACGGCGAACCTTCTGAGGAGAGGCGTCGATGCACATCGGGATACCAAAAGAAACCCGAGACGGGGAAACTCGTGTCGCAGCAACACCAGAGACCGTCAAGAAGTACGTAGGCGGCAAGCACACCGTTGTCGTGGAGCGCGGAGCCGGCACTGCCGCCCGCTATCTTGATGACGCCTATGAGGCCGCGGGCGCCACGCTCGGTTCCGCCCAGGATGCCCTGGGCGCGGGACTTGTCATGAAGGTTCGCGCCCCCTCCCCCACCGAATTGCCCCAGATGAAGCCTGGCACCGTCGTCATCGGCATGCTCGATCCGTTCGACGCCGAAGGCCTGACGCAGATGGCGAATGCGGGATTGGTCGGATTTGCGCTTGAGGCCGCGCCGCGCATCACGCGCGCCCAAAGCCTGGACGTGCTGTCTTCCCAGGCCAACCTGGCCGGCTACAAAGCCGTGCTGCTGGCCGCGCATCACTACGGTCGGCTGATCCCCATGATGATGACTGCCGCCGGCACCTTGAAGGCCGCGCGCGCCGTGGTGCTGGGCACGGGTGTGGCCGGCTTGCAGGCCATCGCCACGGCCAAGCGCCTGGGCGCGGTGGTGGAAGCTTCCGACGTACGCCCCGCCGCGCGCGAACAGGTGGAATCGCTGGGCGCAAAATTCATCGACGTGCCATTTGAAACGGACGAAGAACGCGAGATCGCCCAAGGCACGGGCGGCTACGCACGCTCCATGCCCCCCGCCTGGATGGCACGGCAAGCGGCGCTGGTATCTGAACGCTGCAAGCAGGCGGACATTGTCATCACCACTGCGCTGATCCCCGGACGCCCTGCCCCCACGCTGGTGTCCGCCGACACGGTCGCGGCCATGAAGCCTGGCTCGGTGCTGGTGGACCTGGCCGTTGAACGCGGCGGCAACTGCCCCTTGTCCGAGAAAGGCCTGGTCGTGGAAAAACACGGCGTGACGATCATCGGACTGACCAACCTGCCCGGCCTGGTCGCCACCGACGCATCCGCGCTGTATGCGCGCAACGTCCTGGACTTCCTGAAGCTCATCATCAATGCAGACGGCGCTCTGGCCATCCAGCGCGACGATGAAATCGTGGCGGCCTGCCTGGTATGCGAAGGCGGCAATGTGACGCGGAGAACCTGAACATGGAAGCGATCAACCCCACCCTGATGAATCTCATCATCTTCGTGCTGGCCATCTATGTCGGCTATCACGTTGTGTGGAACGTCACGCCTGCCCTGCACACGCCCCTGATGGCGGTCACCAACGCCATTTCGGCCATCATCATCGTGGGCGCCATGCTGGCGGCCGCGCTGACCGAAGGCGGACTGGCCCGAGGCATGGGCGTGTTTGCCGTGGCGCTGGCCGCGGTGAACGTGTTCGGCGGTTTTCTCGTCACGCGGCGCATGCTTGAGATGTTCAAGAAAAAGGATCGCAAGCCGGGCAAGGAGGAAGCGAAATGATCTCGCTGAATCTCGTCACCCTGCTGTACCTGATCGCCTCGGTGTGCTTCATCCAGGCGCTCAAGGGCCTGTCGCATCCCACCACCTCGCGGCTGGGCAATGCTTTCGGCATGGCCGGCATGGCGATCGCCGTGCTGACCACGGCGGCGCTTATCGTCGGTCTGGCGCGCGAAGGCACGGCCACGATCGGTCTGGGCTGGGTCTTGCTGGGCTTGCTGGTGGGTGGCTCCGTCGGCACCTTGATGGCCCGCCGCGTCGAAATGACGAAGATGCCGGAGCTCGTCGCCTTCATGCACAGCATGATCGGCCTGGCAGCCGTGGCCATCGCCGTCGCCGTCGTGGCGGAACCCCATGCCTTTGGCATCGTCGCCCCCGGATCACTGATCCCCACGGGCAACCGGTTCGAGCTCTTCATCGGCACCTTCGTGGGCGCCATCACGTTCTCGGGTTCCGTCATTGCCTTCGGCAAGTTGTCGGGCAAGTACAAGTTCCGGCTGTTCCAGGGCGCACCCGTCGTGTTTCCGGGCCAGCACATGCTGAACCTGGCGCTGGCGCTGGTCATGCTGGGCTGCGGCGTGTGGTTCATGCTGACTCAGGACTGGACGCCCTTCATCATCATGACGCTGGTCGCCTTTGTGCTGGGCGTGCTGATCATCATTCCGATCGGTGGCGCCGACATGCCGGTGGTGGTGTCCATGCTGAACAGCTATTCGGGCTGGGCGGCAGCCGGCATCGGCTTTTCGCTGAACAATCCGATGCTGATCATCGCCGGCTCGCTGGTGGGCTCATCCGGTGCCATTCTGTCCTACATCATGTGCAAGGCGATGAATCGGTCGTTCTTCAACGTGATCCTGGGCGGCTTCGGCGGCCAGGCGGGCGGTGGCACGGATGCGGGCGCGGGGCAGCAGCGCAGCGTCAAATCAGGCAGCGCGGACGATGCCGCCTTCCTGATGACCAACGCCGAAAGCGTCACCATCGTGCCGGGCTACGGCTTGGCGGTGGCCCGCGCGCAGCATGCGCTGAAGGAACTGGCGACGAAACTCACCGAACGCGGCGTGACCGTCAAGTACGCCATCCATCCCGTCGCGGGACGCATGCCTGGCCACATGAACGTGCTGCTGGCTGAAGCCGAGGTGCCTTACGACCAGGTCTTCGAGATGGAAGACATCAACAGCGAGTTCGCGCAAACCGATGTGGTGCTGGTGCTGGGCGCGAACGACGTGGTCAACCCCGCCGCCAAGAACGATCCAAAGTCCCCCATTGCCGGCATGCCCATCCTGGAAGCGTACAAGGCGCGCACCGTGATCGTGAACAAGCGTTCGATGGCCTCGGGCTATGCGGGCCTGGACAACGAACTGTTCTACATGGATCGCACGATGATGGTGTTCGGCGATGCGAAGAAAGTGCTGGAAGACATGGTGAAAGCGGTCGAGTAGCACACGCCGTTGCGCGAATGCCCCTTGGGGTATTCGCGCGGTGGCGCTCCTTGCGGCTCACCCTAAGCTGCTGCCGCCTTCTGCAACTGCTCGTCCACCACTTCCACCCAATGCCGCACCGGCGTGTCGGTGCCGCTTTGCAGATGGCCGATGCAGCCGATATTGGACGACAGGATCACGTCGGGTCCGCCCGTCGCGATGGCGCCCAGCTTGCGGTCACGCAATTCCAGGGCAATCTCCGGATTCAGCACCGAATAGGCGCCCGCCGAACCACAGCACAGATGCTTGTCGGCAAACGGCAGCAATTCAAACCCCAAGTCCACCAGCAGTCGTTCCGACAGCGGCCGCAGCCCCTGCCAATGCTGCAACGTGCAGGGTGGATGGAACGCGGCGCGAGTGCCGGCAGGCAGGCGCGCGCGCAGTTGATCGGCGTGTGGCGCCACGATCTCGGCCACATCCTTCACCAGCGCGACGATATCCGCGGCCTTCTGGGCATACGCCGGATCGTGCTTCAGATGATGCGCGTATTCCTTGACCATCGCGCCACAACCCGAGGCATTCATGACGATGGCTTCGACGCCCCCGTCCTTGACCAGCGGCCACCACGCATCCACGTTGGCGCGCATCTGCGCCAGCGCCGCATCCTGCGCATCCAGATGAAAACTGACCGCCCCACAGCAACCGGCACCCGGCGCGAGTCGCGCGCCGATACCCACGGCATCCAGCACGCGAATGGTCGCGGCATCGATGGTGGGCATCATGGCAGGTTGCACGCAGCCCGTCAGCATCAGCACTTGCCGCGCATGCCCGGTCACCGCAGGCAACACGCCCACTTCGCGGCGTTCGGGCACTTTGCGTTTGAGGGCTTCTGGCAAGATGCCCCGCACCGCCTGCCCCACCCGCATCGCGGGTCCGAACATCGGCGACAACATGGCCCGCCGCAGGAAATTGCGCTTTGCCTTTTCCGCCCAGGAACGCGGCACGCGCTCGTCCACGATCTTGCGGCCGATGTCGATCAGGTGGCCGTACTCGACGCCGGACGGGCACGTGGTTTCGCAATTGCGGCAGGTCAGGCAGCGGTCCAGATGCTGTTGCGTGGACTGCGTGGGCTCGGCGCCTTCCAGTACTTGCTTGATCAGATAGATGCGGCCACGCGGACTGTCGAGCTCGTCGCCCAAGACCTGGTAGGTCGGACAGGTTGCCGTGCAAAATCCGCAATGCACGCAACGCCGCAGAATGGCGTCGGCTTCTTTACCCAGATCGGTATCGCGTGCCCAGGATGCCAGGTTGGTTTGCATGATGCGCTATAGCTCCAGGACCAGGCGTCCAGGGTTGAACAGGCCCGCCGGATCAAGCTCCTGCTTGAGCCGGCGCGTGATCGACGCAATGCCCGGCGCCAGCGGATGGAATACGCCGTCGGCCGGCGGCTTGCTGTTGCCCACCCGGAACAACGTGACATGCCCGCCCAACCGCTCAACGGTGTCCCGTAGCTCAGCGGCATCGCGCGGCCCGGACAGCCAGCGCTGCCCGCCGCCCCATTCGATCAGGGTTTGGCCCAACCCAAGCACGGCGGCCGTGGGTGGCAAGGCCAAACGCCACAAAGGCTGGTCTGGCGCGAAAAACTCATGGGTCTGCTCACGCAGCGCGTGCCACCAGGAGCGCGCCGCATCGGGATCCATGGGATCGCCGCCGATCACCTGGCGTGCGCTGGCAATGGCCGGCGGCGCACCTGACAGCCGCACATGCATCGCGCCTTCGGCGTGGTCCTCGCCCCCGGTCCAACTGGTGGCGGAGATGGGCAGAGGCTTGCCACGCCACAGCGCGAAGCTGGCTAGCGCCTGCGCCTGGGTGGCGGGCAGAACCAACGTCAACTCTTCCATCGGCCGCGGCACGACCTTCATGGACACTTCCAGAAGCGCGCCAAAGATGCCATGCGAGCCGGCCAACAGGCGCGACACGTCGTACCCGGCCACGTTCTTCATGACCTCTCCGCCAAACGACAGGATGCGTCCTTCCGAATCCAGCAGGCGGGTGCCCAGGACAAAGTCGCGCAAGGCGCCTGCATGCATGCGACGCGGGCCGGACAGTCCCGCCGCGACGCAGCCGCCCACCGTGGCGGAGGCCGCGAAATGCGGCGGTTCAAAAGCCAGCATCTGGCCGTTGTCGGCCAGCGCCGCTTCCAGTTCGGCCAATGGCGTGCCCGCGCGCACCGTCACCACCAGTTCCGAGGGGTGGTAGCTGACGATGCCGCGATATGGCGTCATATCCAGCAGGCAGTGGCCGTCCTGCGGCGTTACCGGACGGTAATTGCCGTAAAACGCCTTGCTGCCGCCGCCCATCACGAACAGGGGCTTATGACCGGCACGGGCCGTCATGACCTGGTCGCACAATTCCGACAGGACAAAATCCATGGGGGATGCGTCCTAGAAACGGGCGAGATCGGGGAAGCGCAGCTCGCCCGCATGGACGTGCATCTTGCCGTATTCGGCGCAGCGGGCCAGCGTGGGAATGACCTTTTCAGGATTCAGCAGGCACGGCGGGTCGAACGCCCGCTTGACCGCCAGGAAAGCGTCGAGTTCTTCGCGAGAGAATTGCACGCACATTTGATTTATTTTCTCCATACCCACACCGTGCTCTCCGGTCACGGTCCCTCCTACCTGCACGCACAGCTCAAGAATGGCGGCGCCGAACTTCTCGGCGCGCTCCACATCGTCCGGCTTGTTTGAATCGAACAGAATCAGCGGATGCAGATTGCCGTCGCCCGCATGGAACACGTTGGCGCAGCGCAAGCCAAACTCATCTTCCATCTGTTCGATGGCGCCCAGCACGCGCGCCAGATGGCGGCGCGGAATCGTGCCGTCCATGCAGTAGTAATCAGGCGATACGCGCCCGGCCGCCGGGAATGCATTCTTGCGGCCAGCCCAGAATTTCAGGCGTTCGGCTTCGGACGTCGATACCTGGCAGCGCGTGGAACCGGCATCCCGAAACACCGCTTCCATCCGTGCGATCTCGTGAGCCACCTCTTCGGGCGTGCCATCGGACTCGCACAACAGAATCGCTTGTGCGTCCATGTCGTAGCCGGCACGCACAAAGGGCTCGACCATGTGCGTGGCACGGCGGTCCATCATCTCAAGCCCTGCCGGGATCATGCCCGCCGCGATCACCTGGGTCACCGCGTTGCCAGCCGCTTCCACGCTGGAGAAGCTGGCCATCACGACCTGCGCACAGGCAGGCTTGGGAATCAGCTTGACCGTGACTTCGGTGACCACGCCCAGCATGCCTTCGGATCCGATGAAAACGGACAGCAGATCCAGGCCAGGCGCGTCCGGCGCTTCAGAGCCCAATTCCACGATATCGCCGTCGATCGTGACCACGCGCACGCGCAGCACGTTATGGACGGTCAGTCCGTATTTCAGACAATGCACGCCGCCAGAATTCTCGGCCACATTGCCGCCGATGGTGCAAGCGATCTGACTGGAGGGATCGGGCGCGTAGTACAGCCCGTAAGGGGACGCGGCCTCGGAGATCGCCAGATTGCGCACGCCAGGCTGCACGATCGCCGTGGCGCTGGCCAGATCAATATGCTTGATGCGATTGAACTTCGACAGGCCCAGCAACACGCCCTGGCTGTGCGGCATGGCACCGCCCGACAGGCCGGTGCCCGCGCCACGCGCCACGATGGGAGCGTTCAAGCGCTTGCAGATGCGCAAGATGGCCTGCACTTGCTCTTCGGTTTCCGGCAACGTCACGACGGCAGGCAGCGCGCGATACAGCGACAGGCCATCGCACTCGTACGGACGAGTGTCTTCTTCGCGGAACAATACGCAGTGCGCGGGCAACGCGGCCGACAACGCCTCGATGAGCTGCTGCAACGAATAAGGCGCCTGCACTTGTGCCAGGCCGGTTTCGACCAGTGAATTCATGAGCGCAACAATAGCGCGACCGGTCCCTTAAAACAGGCCGGGATTTACCCGCATCCAATGGACTATCCCATGGCGCACACGTAACCAGCAGTAATTCCAGACAGCGTTTGTCGTTGAAAAGCCGCAGCGGCCTATGCCGAGAAATCCAACAGCGCCAATTTTCTGGAAATCGCCGCGCAGGTATCGACCAACGGTTTGATATAGCTGCCGGTTCTGTCTTTGCTCATGCGAAACGCGGGAATGCTCAAACTGACGCACGCCACCGGCCTGCCCTGCTTGTCGACGATCGCGCAACCGAAGCAGAAGATATCCTTCTCATTCTCTTCGCGGTCTTCCGCATAACCCTGCTGGCGAATCCGCTCAAGTTCCTTGCGCAACGCCTGGGGCGTGCGCAACGTGGCCTCGGTGAACACCTTGAAATCCAGCGTCCGGATCACCGCATCGCGTGCGTCCGTCGGCAACTGCGCAAGATAGGCTTTGCCGACTGAACTGGAATACATCGTGACGCGGCTGCCCAGACGCGAATTCATGCGCACGGCCTTGGGGCTTTCCAGTTTGTCGATGTAGGTCATTTCAGACTGGTCTGGAACAGCCAGATGCACCGTTTCCTGCGTCAGCTCTTTCAGATCGAACAGGTGGTCTTTGCAGATCTGACGAATATCGGAGCTTTCCAGTGCGCGGCTTGCCAGGCTGACCAGCCGGGGCCCCAATCCGAATGACTGGCCGTTGTGTTTCGGCACAATCAATTGCTCGGCAATCAGCGCCTCGACGATGCGATAGATCGTCGGGCGTGGATATCCCAGCTTGAGGCTCAGTTCATTCACCGTCCAAGCGGTGTCGCCGCCCAGCGCGATGGCGTCAAGCACGCGCATGAACTTTGAGAAAGAGGCCGTGCCGGCAACCGGGGCTGCCGCAGGCGCGGCATCGGGGTTTTTCACACTGCGGGCTTTCACGCTGGGGGTCTTCACACCGGGGGCTTTCATGAACGGATTCCGTGACAAAGCGCGCCGGCGGGCCGGAGCGCGGGTCAGGTTACCATGTAGCCGCCATCCACCGGCATCACCACGCCGGTCATGAAAGCCGACGCCGGCGAGCACAGGAACATGACCGCCTGCGCCACATCGCCCGGCGTTCCCCAGCGGTTAAGCGGGGTACGTTCCAAAATGCGCGACGCGCGCGCAGGGTCCTTCTGCAACGCCTCCGTCAGCGGGGTGGCGATCCATCCCGGCGCCACCGCATTGACCCGGATCCCCGCATCGGCATAGGCGATGGCAAGCGACTTGGTCAATTGCGCCACTCCGCCTTTGCTGGCGCTGTAGGCCGGCACCAACCCACCCCCGAAAAAGCTCAGCATCGATGCCGTGTTGACGATGCATCCACTGGCACGCGCCAGTTGCGGGCGCAAGGCCTCGCACACACGCATGGTGCCGGTCAGGTTGATATCCAACACACGCTCGAACACCGGCAGTTTGAACTCCTCTTGCCGGAAGATCACGCCCGCGCAATTGACCAGGATGTCCACACGCGGCTGCGTCGCGGAAAAACGCGCGATGTCTTCCGCTTGCGTGACGTCCAGCGTCGCCACCTCCACCCCCGCCGGTGGCGCTTCCGCGGACGGCAAGCCGACCGCGATCACGCGCGCCCCCAAGCGCGCCAACGCTTCGGCCACGCCCCGGCCCAGGCCCTGCGTGCCGCCCGTGACGACGGCGGTCTTGCCGTTGAACAACCCTGCTTGAAAGGTCATGGCGCTTTCCTCAGCGGACGAACTGATCGACATAGTCCGAACCCAGGCCCACGCTTTCGTAGTGCTTGCGGCACATGTCCAGCTTGGTGAACACGTCTTCGTAGCCGGTATGGCGGCCTTCGCTGTCGCAGTAGTACATGACGCCATTGACCTGGAACATGGTGATCATTTCCTCCACATCCTCCGGCACATACAAGGTATGTGTTTCGCCCGGCGGCTCGAACACATAGCTGCCTTCGCGGGCGATCCAGTCGTGCTCCAGATATCGCCACGAGCCTTTGATGACGTAGCCATGCACCGCCTGCGGATGACGGTGACAGCTCAGCACGCCCGACTTGCGCACACGCAGCAGATTCATCCAGTACCCCTGCGACACGTTCAGACAGAGCGGCCGGAACCAGACGTTCTCGGCCTGTGGCACCCAGACGCGCTCGTCATCCGGAATCACTTGCGGCACCACGATGTCGGGCAGCGCCTCCTTGGGGTTGGGGTAACGGTAAGGGGTAGGTACAGCAGTCGTTTGGCTCATGGTGATCCGGCGGTCAGGAGAAAGTGGCGTCACGCGGTGACGCGGCTTACTTGATGCTCAAGGTCTTCAGTACCTGGGCATAGTCGGCGGTTTCTGCCGCCATCTTCTTTTCAAAGGCATCGCCGTCGGCATAGACGTAGCCCAGGTTCTGGGCCTTGATCGCCGATATCAACTGCGGGTCTTGCGCCACTTTTTCAAAGACTTCCTTCAGCTTGGCCACGGTGGCGGGCGGCATGCCTTTCGGCCCGGCGATGCCACGCCAGGTGCCGTAAGACACATCCAGACCTTTCTCCTTGGCCGTTGGCACGTCAGGAAATTCAGGTACCCGCTTGTCGCTCATCAACACCAGCAGGCGCAACTTGCCCGCCCGCACGTATTCGGACGCCTCGGCGGGGCTCGTGGCCACCGCATCCAGCTGGCCGCCCAGCAGGTTCAGCAAGGCCGGGCCCGACCCCGGAAACGGAATGTGCGTGAATCGGGTATCCGACTTGACCTCGAAGGCGCTCAGCGCCACGTCATAGATGGAGCCGGTGCCCGAGGTGCCGACATTCAACGCGGCCGGCGTCTTCTTGGCGGCCGCCATGAATTCCTCAAGCGTCTTGTAGGGTGAGTTGACAGGCACCACGATCGCCGCCGGGTCCGCGTTCAATTGCACCAATGGCGTGTAGTCCTTGTAGGTGTGATCGAACAGGCCCAGCAGCGGCAGAATCACGAATTCCGCCGTCACCACGGTCAGCGTGTGCCCGTCGTTCTTGCTGTTCAACACGTACTTCCAGCCCACCGCGCCGCCGGCGCCAGCTTTGTTCAGCACCACCATGCCTTTGGGGAAATACTGCGCCGACACCTTGGCGAAGGTGCGCGCCACGGCATCCGTGCCGCCGCCCGGCTGGAACGGCACCACCAGCGTCACGGGCTGGTTCGGGTAGGTGTCCGCTTGCGCGTGCGCCGGCAGCGATGCCGCCAGACCGGCCACGATCAGGCTGGCTGCCATCAAACCTTGTCTCATCAACATCCTTGTCTCCTTGGTTCTGGACGCGCTTTCTATCGAAACGCGGTCCAACTTGTTTTTCCGCAGGCGCTTTTTTAAATATCCACAATGTGGACATTTGTCTACGAAAATTCAGAATAAAGGATTTGACGATGCGTGTCACTGGAAATTCACGCAAGCCACTTGCGATGCTGGGTCGAAAAAAAAGCCGACGGGCAGATTGCCGTCGGCTTGGATGCACGGGCGGCGTGATCGCCGCACGGTGTTTACCAGGACACGATCTTGCCCGGGTTCAGGATGTTGTTCGGATCAAAAGCGTGCTTCAGGCTGCGCATCAGGTCCAGTGCGTCCTCGCCGTGCTCTTCGGCCATGAACTGCATCTTGTGCAGACCCACGCCGTGCTCCCCCGTGCAGGTGCCATCGGCGGCAATCGCACGGCGCACCAAATTGTGGTTGATCGTTTCCGACTCTTCCCATTCCTGCGGGTTGTCAGCGTCCAACAGCATCAACACGTGGAAATTGCCGTCGCCGACGTGACCGACGATCGTGTACGGGAAGCTGGCGCGGTCCAATTCCTCAACGGTGTCGCGCACGCAGTCAGCCAGTCGCGAGATCGGCACGCAAACGTCGGTCGTGCTGGCGCGGCAGCCGGGGCGCAGTTGCAGGCCGGCAAAATAAGCGTTGTGGCGGGCGGTCCAGAGACGGCTGCGGTCTTCGGGGCGTTCGGCCCATTCAAAGTCCATGCCGCCATGCTCCGCCGTGATCGCCTGCACCGTTTCGGCTTGTTCCTGCACGCCCGCCGGGCTGCCATGAAACTCGAACACCAGCAGCGGCGTTTCACGCAAGGTCAGCTTGCTGTACTGGTTGACCGAACGCACGCTGGCGGCGTCCATGAATTCGACGCGCGCGATGGGCACGCCCATCTGAATGATCTCGATCACGCTCTGGACCGCGTCATCCAAGGTGGGGAAATTGCAGACCGCGGCCGACACGGCTTCGGGCTGTGGGTACAAGCGCACCGTCACTTCCGTGATGATGCCCAGCGTGCCTTCGCTGCCGATGAACATGCGCGTCAGGTCATAGCCCGCCGACGATTTGCGCGCGCGGCCCGCGGTGCGGACGATGCGGCCGTCAGCCGTCACCACCGTCAAGGACATGACGTTTTCGCGCATGGTGCCGTAGCGCACGGCGTTGGTGCCAGACGCGCGCGTGGCGGCCATGCCGCCCAGGCTGGCGTCGGCGCCCGGGTCAATCGGGAAGAACAGGCCGGTGCTGCGGATCTCTTCGTTCAACTGTTTGCGCAGCACGCCTGCCTGCACTGTCGCGGTCAGGTCTTCGGCGTTGATCGCCAGCACCTTGTTCATTTGCGACAAGTCCAGGCTGATGCCGCCCTGGATCGCCAGGATGTGGCCCTCCAGCGAAGAACCCGCGCCGTAGGGAATCAGCGGAACACGATGCGCGTTGCACAGCTTGGCAACCTCGGCCACTTCTTCGGTGGTGTGCGCAAAGACGACGGCATCGGGCAGCATGGCCGGATACGGCGATTCGTCGCGGCCATGATGTTCGCGCACGGCGGAAGACTCGGACAGGCGGTCGCCAAAGCGAGTGCGCAAGGCATCCAGACAGGCGGCAGGCACCGCGCGGCGCAACGATTCAGCGTGCAAGGGAGCGTTCATGATCAGCGTGTTCTCGGGGTTCGGTAATCCAAATATTCTACGCCGCCGCGCATGCTGCGCCGCACACCGCCCCAGGCAGGCGGTCCACGGCGCGCACGCGGGCTTTACTTGCCAGACGTCAGCGCGACCCGCCGGCGCTCACGCACCGCATGCGCCAAGCGCTCCAACACGGCCACCGACGCATCCCAATCGATGCAGCCGTCGGTGATGCTCTGGCCGTAGACCAGCGGCTTGCCCGGCACCATGTCCTGGCGACCGCCCAGCAAGTGGCTTTCCACCATGACACCCACCAGGCGCGCGTCGCCCGCTTCCATCTGGCGAGCCACATCGTCGATCACGCGGGGCTGGTTCTCGGGGTCCTTGCTGCTGTTGGCGTGGCTGGCGTCCACCATGATGCGTTGCGCCAGGCCTGCCTTGGACACGTCCTGGCAGGCCGCGTCCACGCTGGCGGCGTCGTAGTTCGGCGTCTTGCCGCCACGCAGGATGACGTGGCAGTCTTCGTTGCCGGCCGTCGACACAATCGCCGAATGCCCGCCCTTGGTCACCGACAGGAAATGGTGCGGCTGCGATGCCGCCTTGATGGCATCAACCGCAATCTTCACGTTGCCGTCCGTGCCGTTCTTGAACCCCACCGGACACGACAGTCCAGACGCCAATTCGCGATGCACCTGGCTTTCCGTCGTCCGAGCCCCGATCGCCCCCCAGGAGACCAGATCCGCGATGTACTGCGGCGTAATCATGTCCAGGAACTCGCAACCCGCCGGCAGTCCCAGGCTGTTGATATCCAGCAACAGCTCGCGGGCCACGCGCACGCCCTTGTTGATGTCGAAGCTGCCGTCCAGGTCCGGATCGTTGATCAGGCCCTTCCAGCCCACCGTGGTGCGCGGCTTTTCGAAGTACACGCGCATCACGATTTCCAGATCGGCGCTCAGGCGGTCACGCACCGGCTTCAGACGCTTCGCGTATTCGATGGCGGCGCGCGTGTCGTGGATGGAACATGGCCCGATCACGACGATCATGCGGTCATCCATGCCATGCAGGATGCGGTGCATGCCCTGACGGGCGGCGAACACGGTATCGGACGCCTCCTTGGTGCACGCGAACTCGCGCATCACGTGCGCGGGCGGATTCAGTTCCTTGATTTCTCGAATGCGAAGGTCGTCGGTATTGTGTGACACGGTACTGCTCCTGGGTTGCCCGCCAACGGGATCCATTCCAACCGGTCTTTCCCGGTCCCGGCGGCGCAAAAAAAGCCGCCAGGTCGCTGGCGGCTTTTTTGGGGGGGATTCTTTCCAAACTTCAGATTGAGCGCGTCCCTTCCTCCGCCAGCGGCTTCAGAAAACCATAAAAATAAAAATAAAAGGCGGGGGACGCGAATTTCATGGGGATTGACTCTAGCACAGTTCTTTCGGGCCGTCACATCGTTTTTTCATGGATGGAACGGCCCGGCATCACGTTCAGGCGGTACCGCCGACCGTCAGGCCTTCCATCCGCACCGTCGGCATTCCAACGCCCACCGGCACGCTCTGGCCATCCTTGCCGCAGGTGCCCACACCCGAATCCAGCTGCAAATCGTTGCCGATCATCGTGACGCGGGTCATGGCATCGGGACCATTGCCGATCAGGGTGGCGCCCTTGACCGGGTAGGTCACCTTGCCGTCTTCGATCATGTAGGCCTCGGAGGCCGAGAACACGAATTTGCCGCTGGTGATGTCGACCTGGCCGCCGCCGAAATTCACCGCATACAGTCCGCGCTTGACGGACGACACGATTTCCTCGGCAGGCTTGTCGCCGGCCAGCATGTAGGTATTGGTCATGCGCGGCATGGGCAGATGCGCGAAGGATTCGCGGCGTCCGTTGCCGGTGGCGGCCGTTTTCATCAGGCGGGCATTCAAGGTGTCTTGCATGTAGCCACGCAGGATGCCGTCTTCGATGAGCACGTTGCGCTGGGTGGCATTGCCTTCGTCGTCGATATTGAGCGAGCCGCGGCGATCGGGCAAGGTGCCGTCATCCACCACCGTCACGCCCTTGGACGCGACCCGCTCGCCGATGCGGCCCGAGAACACGCTGGAACCCTTGCGGTTGAAATCGCCTTCCAGACCGTGGCCCACGGCTTCGTGCAGCAGAATGCCCGGCCAGCCCGACCCCAGCACCACGGTCATTTCCCCGGCCGGCGCAGGGCGCGCTTCCAGGTTCACCATGGCTTCATGCACGGCGCGTTCAACGTAGCCTTGCAACATTTCGTCGGTGAAGTAGGCCAGGCCCAGGCGTCCGCCGCCTCCGGCATGACCCATTTCGCGGCGGCCATTGCGTTCTGCGATCACGGTCAGCGACAAACGCACCAAAGGGCGCACGTCGGCAGCCAAGCGGCCGTCGCTGCCGGCGACCAGCACCACGTCGTATTCGGCGCCCAGCCCCGCCATCACCTGAATGACGTGGGGGTCGCGCGCACGCGCCATGCGTTCGATGCGCTCGAGCAGTGCAACCTTTTCCGGAGCGCTAAGGGTCGCCACCGGGTCGATGTCCGCATACAGGCTGCGGCCCATCTCGGCCTCGACCTGAGCCGCCACCTTGACCTTGCCCGCGCCGCGGCGCGCAATGCCGCGCACCGCATGGGCGGACGACAGCAAGGCGTCCGCGGACAACGAATCGGAATACGCGAAAGCCGTTTTCTCGCCGCTGACCGCGCGCACGCCCACGCCCTGGCTGATCGAGAAGCTGCCGGTCTTGACGATGCCCTCTTCCAGGCTCCACCCCTCGCTGCGCGTGTACTGGAAGTACAGATCAGCGTAGTCGACCTTGTGGGTGAAGATTTCACCCAGCGCGCGCGCCATATCCGCTTCGGTCAGGCCCCAAGGGTCCAGCAGCAGCGATTTGGCGGTGGCAAGGGAGGCAATAGCGGGATCAATGATTTTCATAGGCTCTATTCAGGGGGCGCCGGCGCGGCATGGACGCGCGCGCTTGCGTTGACGCTCAAGACCGTATCGTAACGCCGACCAGGGCCTGGCGTCCCGTCCGGCGCCAAAAGAGGCCTGCCGCTAGCTCGGGTGGGCCTCCGGACGGGAAAAAATGGCCGGACATTATTCACATATCAATTAGATGGGGGACGCAATAGTGAGTATCAAGTTAAGCCATTGCGTCCCGAAATTGTTCGGCCACATAACAGTTTCTTTCCTGTTCTTTCCTTCGCGGCAGGTGCCAGGCATTCTTGGCGTACAAGATCGACGAACACAACGGACTCGTCATACAACCTGGAAAATATGCCACCCGAGCGCCCGCTCGGTTCGTTTCCAGCCCATATCATTCTCGAAAAGCAAGAAAGCCAAAATGCATGGCAAAGGCTCAAACACGCTGATAAGGGATGATTTGGTCATCAGATCACGGCATTGAAAGACAGCTGTAAATGTCGCGTTTTAAATCGCAGCAATCCGTGGAACCCGTAGGAATGCCCGCCCGTCCGCCCCCCCGATCAGCCCGTTACATGAAACAAAACCGCTCCCAAATGGCGCTATCGCCCTCCATCCGTCCACCTCATGGCCCATCGGAGCATATGTTTCAGTTTGTCCCAAATTTGAGAATATCCTTCCCAATACTTGCTCCTCTCGGACATCCGCAAGCCCAAAGGCTCTCCGACCCTTTTGATACAAAGTAATTAGTCCGAAAATAGGGAAGTCAAGCCGTAATTTCTGTATTATGCGAAGCACAACAAATAAACATAACTTCGCCGGCGATTAAAGCAGTTCCATAATCAGGAATAAACCATGGCCCGAGAAACATACGCAGCACTGCAAGCAAAGATCGAAAAAGAAATCAACAAGCTCCAGAAGAAGGCCGAAGTCCTTCAGACGAAGCGCCGCAAGCCCGTGATCTCGTCCATCATCACGTCCATGCGTGAATACGACATTACGCCGGAAGAGATCGTCGCCGCCTACGGCGCAGGCAAGCCTGCCCGCGCTGCCACCGGCACGCGACGCAAGGCTGGCGCGGCTGGGCGCCCCGCCACGGCTGCCAAGCGAGCCGTTGCTCCGAAGTATCGCCACCCCCAAACCGGTGAAACCTGGAGCGGTCGCGGCAAAGCCCCGCGATGGCTCGCCGCGGAAGAAGCCGCAGGCGCTACACGCGACAGTTTTCTCATTAAAGAATAAAACCTATCCGGCAGTAAGAAATAAATCGGCGCACCAATTTGGTGCGCCGATTTTATTTACGGAACTCGCTGGAAAGTTCGTCGGACTCAGCGAAGCGGGAATTCAATCTCGCGTTCGGCCCCATTATTTCCGGGGAAATTGTCAAATATTGCGCGAACCAGATAGGGCATTGTCCGCATGAAATCGTCGCCCTGACTCAGTATGAAGGCGCTGGAACGATATACCTCGGCACCGCCCCGCTGCGTATCGCGGATCTTCAAGCTGAGCGTATTGCGCTGCACTGCCATGGGCACATCGACCCAATCCGGTCCCCAGTAACCGTATCCCGGCCCCCACGGACGCGGGCCGTAGTAGCCGCCATATCCATAGCCGCCATAGAAGTACGGATCATAGGGACGGCGCACCATGATCTGGGTCTGGCTGGTCCCGTAAGTGAACAAGACATCGAAGCGGGCCTTGCTTCCCGGCTGCGCCTCGACCAAGCCGGTCGCGCCAATACCCGCGCGCACCATATCCTGATAAGACTGGTATTCCAGATTATTGACCTGGTTGGGATCGGCTGCGACGAATTGATAGGTTTGCCCTTCGACTCCCGTCGGCCACTGCTGAAATGACGTCACCCTGGCAGACACCGAGGGAGCTGCGCATCCCGTCAATGTCAGCACTCCTGCGATGGCCAATAACCCGGCCCAACGGCCTACACTGAACATGGACAACTTGGACATTTGCGACTCCTCTTGCGCGCGACGGCGCAATCATACTGAGCTTTGACAGGCATCACGCCAAAAAGTTTGCCGTAGCCCGCATGCGCCAGCAGCTCGCTACACCACCCACTACAATAGAACCCTCGTTCAACCAGGACTGCAACTCCATGCGCACCGACACGCCCATTACCGTATATCGCAAGGACTACCAGCCCTACCCCTACGACATTCCTGAAGTCGCCCTGGCCTTCGACCTGGCGCCTGACGCCACCGAGGTGCGCTGCACCATGCGCGTGCAACGCAAAGCCGGCGCCAGCGCCGACGCCGCCTTGATCCTGGATGGAGAAGAACTGGAACTCGTGTCGGTAGGCGTCAATGGGGTGGCGCTGGCCGCCGACGGCTATCACCTGTCGGATCACAGCCTGGCAATCTACGGGCTGCCCGCTGACGCCACGGTCGAGATCGTCAGCCGCTGCAATCCGTCCGCCAATTCGACCCTGATGGGCCTGTACGTCTCGGGCGGCAACTTCTTCACGCAATGCGAAGCCGAGGGTTTCCGCCGCATCACGTGGTTCGCCGACCGCCCCGACGTCATGTCCCGCTATCGCGTGACGCTGCGCGCGGCCTCGCAGTATCCGGTGTTGCTGTCCAACGGCAACCTGATGGCTTCCCGCCAGTTGGCGGACGGCCGCAACGAGGTCGAATGGGAAGATCCCTTCCCCAAGCCCTGCTACCTGTTCGCCCTGGTGGCCGGCAACCTGACGCACCGCGAAACCACCGTCAAGACCGCCAGCGGCCGCGACGTGCTGTTGCAGGTCTACAGTGACCCGGGTTCGGAAACCAAGACCGAATGGGCGCTGGATTCGCTGGTGCGCGCGCTGCGCTGGGATGAAACCCGCTTCGGCCTGGAATTGGATCTGGACCGCTTCATGATCGTCGCCGTCCATGACTTCAACATGGGCGCGATGGAGAACAAGGGCCTGAACATCTTCAACGCCGCCTACGTGCTGGCCGACGCCGACACCGCCACGGACGCCAACTACGAAGGCATCGAATCCGTCATCGGACACGAGTACTTCCACAACTGGACGGGCAACCGCGTCACCTGCCGCGACTGGTTCCAACTGAGCCTGAAAGAGGGCCTGACGGTCTTCCGTGACCAGGAATTCAGCGCGGACATGATGGCGCACGGCATGGACGCGACCGCCGCGGCCAGCGCGCGCGCGGTCAAGCGCATCGACGACGTGGTGGCGCTGCGCGCCGCTCAATTCCCCGAAGATGCCGGCCCGATGGCTCACCCCATCCGCCCGGAAAGCTACCAGGAGATCGGCAACTTCTACACGGCCACCGTGTACGAGAAAGGCGCCGAAGTCATCCGCATGCAGCACACGCTGCTGGGCGAGGAAGGCTTCCGTGCCGGCATGGACGAGTACTTCCGCCGCCACGACGGCCAGGCCGTGACCTGCGACGACTTCGTTGCCGCCATGGAGTCCGTCTACGTGCGCCAGCACCCGGGGCGCGACCTGTCGGTGTTCCGCCGTTGGTATCGTCAAGCTGGCACGCCGCGCGTCGCGGTCAAGCTGGAGCACGACGCCGCCACGCGCCGCTGCACGATCACGCTGACCCAGGATTGCCAGCCGGTGGGCGTTGAAAGAAAGGCTGGCGCCGACTACGTCAAGGCGCCGTACCATATTCCATTCGCCCTTGGTCTGCTGGACCGTGACGGCCGCGCCCTGCCCTTGCGCCATGACGGCGCCATCAAGGACACCGCCTTGCTGGAGCTGACGACGCAAAGCCAACAATGGGTATTCGACGATATCGCCGACCTGCCCGTGCCGTCGCTGTTGCGTGATTTCTCCGCCCCCGTCATCGTGGACTACGACTGGACGGACGAGGAACTGGCCCTGCTGTCCGCGCACGACGGCAATCCGTTCGCGCGCTGGGAAGCTGGCCAGGAATTGGCCACACGCCAGATCCTGGCGCTGGCCGAAGCCCGTCAGGCCGGCCGCACGCTGCACGCGGACGCCGCTTTCATCGACACGTGGCGAGCCCTGCTGACCGATCCAGCCATCGACGCCGCCTACCGCGCCCGTGCGCTGGCGCTGCCGTCCGAGAAGACCCTGGCCGAGCGCATGCAGGCCGTGGATCCGCCCGCGCTGGCCGTGGCGCGCGACTTCCTGCGCGCTGAGCTCGGCCGCCAGCTTGCCGCCGAATTCCGCCACGCATTCGAGCAGAATCAGACGCCGGGCGATTACAGCCCTGCCCCAGTGCCTGCCGGCATGCGCGCGCTGAAGAACCTGGCGCTAAGCCATCTGCTGGCTGCCGGCGAACACGACGCCCAGCGTCTGGCCGAACAGCAGTACGAACGCGCCGGCAACATGACCGACAGCATGGCCGCGCTATCGGCGCTGATCAACTACGGCCAGGGCGATTTCCCGCAGCAAGCGCTGGCCGCGTTCTACGACAAGTGGCGCGACAACCCGCTGGTGGTGGACAAATGGTTCGCCCTGCAAGCGGCCGCCCGCTCGACCACCGTGCAGACCGCGCGCGAGCTGATGACTCACCCGGCGTTCACGTTGCGCAACCCGAATCGGGCACGCGCCCTGATTTTCCAGTTCTGCCTGAACAACGCCCGCGGCATGCACCATCCGGATGGCACGGGCTATGCCTTCTGGGCCGAACAAGTCTTGGCGCTTGATGCGCTGAACCCGGAAATCGCGGCACGCCTGGCACGCGCGCTGGACAATTGGTCGCGCTTCGTGCCGGCCCTGCGCACGCCCATGCAGTCCGCCCTGCAACACGTGCGTGCCCATGAAGGCCTGTCACGCAACGTGCAGGAAATCGTATCCAAGGCGTTAGAATTCGCAGCATAGGGAGACCTTTTTTGAAACGTAAAACACTGACTCAATACCTGGTGGAGCAGCAACGCTCCGCCCAAGCCCTTGCACCGGAAGTACGACTGCTCATCGAAGTGGTCGCGCGCGCCTGCAAGGCCATCAGTCACGCTGTCAGCAAGGGGGCCTTGGGCGGCGTCCTGGGCAGCCTGGAAAGCGAAAACGTCCAAGGCGAAGTGCAGAAGAAGTTGGACGTGCTGTCCAACGAAATCCTGCTGGAAGCCAATGAATGGGGCGGCCACCTGGCGGCCATGGCCTCGGAAGAGATGGAAACCATCCATCTGATCCCGAACCGCTATCCCAAGGGCGAATACCTGCTGCTGTTCGATCCCCTGGACGGCTCGTCCAACATCGACGTCAACGTGTCGATCGGCACCATCTTCTCGGTGCTCCAGGCCCCGCACAACGTGTCGGGCGCCCCGGTCTGCGAACAGGACTTCCTGCAACCGGGCAACAAGCAGGTCGTGGCGGGTTATGCCGTCTATGGTCCGCAGAGCATGCTGGTGCTGACCATCGGCAATGGCGTGGTGGGCTTCACGCTGGATCGCGAAATGGGTTCTTGGGTGCTGACGCACGAGAACATCCAGGTGCCGGAAGACACCAAGGAATTCGCGATCAACATGTCGAACATGCGTCACTGGGCGCCCCCGGTCAAGCGCTACGTCGACGATTGCCTGGCCGGGTCGACCGGCCCCCTGGGCAAGGACTTCAACATGCGCTGGATCGCCTCGATGGTGGCGGACGTGCATCGCATCCTGACCCGCGGCGGCATCTTCATGTACCCCTGGGACGCCCGTGAACCGGGCAAGGCCGGCAAGCTGCGCCTGATGTACGAAGCCAATCCCATGAGCTTCCTGATCGAGCAAGCCGGCGGCGCATCGATCAACGGCAACCAGCGCATCATGGACATCCAGCCCGACACGCTGCACCAGCGCGTCAGCGTGATCCTGGGCTCGAAGAACGAAGTTGAGCGCGTGGGCCGCTACCACGCAGAAGACGCCGGCAAATAAAACCGCCGTGCATGAGAAAGCCCCGGTTCATCGCTGAACCGGGGCTTTTTTTCGTTCCGCAAGAGGCGGAACCGCGGTCACTTGACCTCTTCAATGGACTTCACATCGTCCTTGTTGATCTGGACCTTCTTGCCGTCCTTATCGTATTCGTACATGCCGGACTTCTTGTCGTAAGACGGCGTGTCGGGCGTCACGGTCGAGGTCCCGTCCCGTTGCTGAATGACCGAGGGCGACGAGCATCCGGCCAGCACCCCAACTCCGGTCACCACCAGGGCCAACGTCATGGTCTTCAGGTTCATGGGCGTGTTCTCCAAGTGTGAATAGGTGAATTCACTGTATCGGGAACCTGGCCCCGAATCCGTGTCGGGTTGTGGTCAAAATGCATGAGAACGTAATCTTGGCGTCCCACATCATGAAAAATAACGGTAAAAAACCCCTCACGGGACAGACCCGGGAGGGGTTCTTGCGCTTACATAAACCGTAAGCAGTTACACCTTCTGGCCCCTAGACCTTGGCGTTTGCCTCGATGAAGCGGCGCACGGCGGATTCGCTGCAATCCATGATTTCCACGCGCTGCGGCAAGGATTCCAGATTGGCCAGATTGCCCGGCGGCGTGGCCGGCCGGCCCAGCGCTTCTTCGATGGTTTCGGAGAATTTCGCAGGCAAGGCGGTTTCCAGCACCAGCATCGGCACGCCCGGCTCGACGAATTCGCGCGCGACCTTCACGCCGTCGGCCGTATGCGGATCGATCAGCACGCCCGTCTCTTCGTACACCGAACGGATGGTTGCCAGACGATCTTCGTGCGAGCTGGCGCCCGACACGAAGCCGTAGCGCGTTTCAAACTCGGGCTTCAGATCGGACAGGTCGAACGAACCGTCCTTGGCCAACGATGCCCACAATGCCTTCACACGCGCGGCATCGCGACCCACCAGGTCGAACACAAAACGTTCAAAGTTCGAGGCACGCGAAATGTCCATCGACGGGCTGGACGTGGCGTAGGTCTGTTCGGCGGGACGCGGGCGATAGACGCCCGTGCGGAAGAACTCTTCCAGCACGTTGTTCTCGTTCGTGGCCAACACCAGGCGCCGCACAGGCAAGCCCATGCTGCGCGCGATATGGCCCGACAGGATATTGCCGAAGTTGCCGGAGGGCACGGCGAACGACACCTGTTGGCCCGGCTTGTCCGTGGCGCGCAGCCAGCCGTGGAAGTAGTACACCACTTGGGCGGCGATGCGTGCCCAGTTGATGGAGTTGACGGCGCCCAGCCGGTACTTCGTCTTGAATTCGAGGTCGCCGGCCAGCGCCTTGACGATGTCCTGGGCTTCGTCGAACACGCCGTGCACGGCGATGTTGTGGATGTTCTCGTCTTGCAGCGAATACATCTGCGCGCGCTGGAAGGCGCTCATGCGGCCATGCGGCGACAGCATGAAGACGGCCACGCCCTGCTTGCCGCGCAGCGCGTATTCCGCGGCTGAACCCGTGTCGCCAGAGGTAGCGCCCACGATGTTCAGCGTGGTGCCACGCTTGGCCAGCACGTACTCGAAGACCTGACCCAAAAACTGCATGGCCATGTCTTTGAAGGCCAGCGTCGGCCCTTCGGACAAGCCCAGCAGCGACAGACCGTTGTCCAGCGGACGCAGCGGGACGATGTCCTCGCTGTTGAAGATTTCCTGCGTGTAGGCGGCGCGAGTCAGGCGACGCAGATCATCGGCGGGAATGTCGGTGGCAAACAGCGACAGCACTTCAAACGCCAGGTCCGCGTAGGACAGGCCGCGCCAGGATTCAAGCGTCTGTTCAGACACCTGGGGCAACTGTTCCGGCATGGCCAGACCGCCGTCAGGCGCCAGGCCTTCCAGCAGGATGTCGGAGAACGCCAGGGCGGCCATGCCGCCGCGAGTCGAGATGTATTTCATAGTGTTTGCTCCACGATGCGCCGCGCTGCCCACAACGGGGCGGCCGCGGAGCCGGCTTTGCCGGTCCGCAGGGGGCGCCCCCTTGAGGGGGAAGCGCCAAACGCGCTGCGGGGGTGGGATCTCATCATGTCAAATTTTCCACGCGCAATCGCGTTACCTTTGACCGCACGAACGGCAAGGACTCGATGCGCTCAATGGCTTGGTTGACGTTGCCTTCCACGGCTTCATGCGTCAGGAAGATGATGTCGGCGCCACCGATGTGCGAGGGCTGCTGGATCATCGACCCGATCGAGATGGAGCGGTCGGCCAGGATGCGAGCGATGTCCGCCAGCACGCCAGGCTGGTCGTCCACGCGCAGGCGCAGGTAGTACGAGGTGCTGACCAGCTCGATCGGCAGGATCGGCGTGTCGGACATGGCATCGGGTTGGAAGGCCAGATGCGGGACGCGGTTACCCGGATCGGCGGTGTGCAGGCGGGTCACGTCGACCAGGTCGGCGACCACGGCCGAGGCAGTGGGCTCTTCGCCCGCGCCCTGCCCGTAGTACAGCGTGGGGCCAACGGCGTCGCCCTTGACCAGCACGGCGTTCATCGCGCCTTCGACATTGGCCAGCAGGCGCTCGGACGGCACCAGCGCGGGATGCACGCGCAGTTCGATGCCGTCGGGACGACGCTTGGTGATGCCCAGCAGCTTGATGCGATAGCCCAGGCGCTCGGCGTGTTCGATGTCTTCGGCGGCCAATTGCGAAATGCCTTCAATGTAGGCACGATCGAACTGCACCGGCACGCCGAAAGCCAGCGAGGCCAGCAAGGTCAGCTTGTGCGCCGCGTCCACGCCTTCCACGTCGAACGTGGGGTCGGCTTCGGCGTAGCCCAGGCGCTGGGCTTCGGCCAGCACGTCGGCGAACGGCAGGCCGCGCGAACGCATTTCGGAAAGGATGAAATTGGTGGTGCCGTTGATGATGCCGGCCACCCACTGGATGCGGTTGGCGGTCAGGCCTTCGCGGATCGCCTTGATGATGGGGATGCCGCCTGCCACCGCAGCCTCGAACGTGACCATCACGCCACGCGCGTAGGCGGCGGCGAAGATCTCGTTGCCATGCTTGGCCAGCAGCGCCTTGTTCGCGGTGACGACGTGCTTGCCGTTGGCGATGGCTTCCATCACCAGTTCAAGCGCCAGCGTATCGCCGCCAATCAGTTCAACGACGATATCGATTTCGGGATCGCGCACCAGGGCGTGCACGTCGGTGTCGACCAGGATCGAATCGCCCACGCGGGCGCGGGCCTTGGCCACGTCGCGCACGGCGGCGCGGGTGACTTCGATGCGGCGGCCGGCACGGCGCGCGATTTCCTCGGCGTTGCGCGACAGCACGGTCCACGTGCCGCCGCCAACCACGCCAAGGCCGAGCAGGCCCACTTTCATGGGGTTCATCGCGCCGCCTTCTGCGGGCGGGCGTTGAGGGGAATTCATTTCAGTTCTCCAAATTGCTGTGCGGTGCCGTGCAGCACTCGCGACGCAAAAAACGGTTGCCGCCCTATCGGGATGCCGCGGATCCGGCTCCGCTGGTCCGCAGGCATGCCCCCTTAAGGGGGAAGCGTGCAGCGCTGCGGGGGTGGGTTCCCTTCATTTCAGCAATCCGTCCTTGCGGAACATATCTTTGATGCCGCGCACCGCTTGCCGGGTGCGTTGCTCGTTTTCGATAAGAGCGAAGCGCACATATTCGTCGCCATACTCGCCGAAGCCGATCCCGGGGGACACGGCCACTTTCGCATCCGACAGGACACGCTTGGCAAATTCCAAAGAGCCCATTGCCCGGTAGGGTTCGGGGATCTGCGCCCAGATGTACATGGACGCCTTGGGAATTTCCACATTCCAACCTGCCTCATGCAGGCCGCGCACGAGCACGTCGCGGCGGCTTTGGTACTGTGCCACGATCTCGTTCACGCAATCCTGCGGGCCGTCCAGGGCGGCAATGGCCGCCACCTGGATGGGCGTGAACGTACCGTAGTCGTGATAGCTCTTGATGCGCGCCAGCGCATTGACCAGATCGCGGTTGCCGACCATGTAGCCGATGCGCCAGCCCGCCATGTTGTAGCTCTTGCTCATCGTGAAGAACTCAACGGCAACATCGCGCGCGCCGGGTACCTGCATGATGGAAGGCGCCACGTAGCCGTCGAAGGTGATGTCGGCGTAGGCCAGGTCATGCACGACCAGAATGTCGTGTTCCTTGGCCAGCGCCACCACACGCTCGAAGAACGACAGGTCCACGCACTGGGCGGTCGGGTTGCTGGGAAAGCCCAGCACCATCATTTTGGGCTTCGGGATGGACTCGCGCACGGCGCGTTCCAGTTCCTCGAAGAAGTCCACGCCCGGCGTCATGCGCACCGAACGGATGTTGGCGCCGGCGATGACGGCGCCGTAGATGTGAATCGGGTAGCTGGGGTTGGGCACCAGCACCGTGTCACCGCGGTCCAGCGTGGCCAGCATCAAGTGGGCCAGGCCTTCTTTGGAGCCGATGGTGACGATGGCTTCGGAATCCGGGTCGAACTCGACCGCATAGCGGCGCTGATACCAATCACAGATGGCCTTGCGCAGACGCGGGATGCCCTTGGACACCGAGTAGCCGTGGGTGGTCGGACGCGAAGTGGCTTCCACCATTTTCTCGACGATGTGCCTGGGCGTCGCGCCGTCCGGATTCCCCATCGACATGTCGATGATGTCCTCGCCCCGCCGACGGGCCGCCATCTTGAGTTCGCCGGTAATGTTGAAAACGTACGGAGGCAAACGCTCAATGCGAGAGAACTTCCTCATGGTGGGAATCCTTAGGGACAAAAAGGGGCAACGAAAACCAGGGCGTGGGCGCGCGAGGGGAAAAGGGGCTCAAAGCCGCGCCAGCTCACGTTTGCAGCGCAGCAAAACCCTGTAATCTAGCGCAAGGACGCCTAGGCGGCAAATGGGGCGGAAAAACCCCCATTCGCCGAGTGGACACAGTGCAACATCTGTACATCCTGATGCGCTATTATCAAGCCACAAAGCCGGAGTTTTTATTGAAGCTGCATACCGATCCTGCGACGGCCGCTCTGAACACTGTCACCGCTTACGGTGAGGGTTATATCGAGGTCAACCAGGTACGTTTTTCCTCCTCGGTGGCGTTTGGCCCCGAAGGCGAAGTTACCGAATGGCCCGTTGAGTCGCCGGCCGACATCACCTCTTCCCTGTTGCATCAGGCGGCCGGCCTATCCGAGCCCGTCCGTGACCCCATGGCATTCCTGGATGAACCAGAAGCCGCCCCCAGCCGCCCGGCCAATGCGCCCGAAGTGCTGCTGGTTGGCACGGGCGCCCGGCAACAGTTCCTGCGTCCCGAAGTGTTACGTCCCCTGTTGGCCATTGGCATCGGGGTCGAGATCATGGACACGCACGCCGCCTCTCGCACTTACAACATCCTGATGGCGGAGGGCCGCCGCGTTGTCGTCGCCCTCATCCCCCCCAACGGAGAATCCAAGAAATGACGCCCAGTATCGGCAAGCCGGCCCCGCTGTTCACCGCTGAAAGCACCATTGGTCAGATCAGCCTTGAACAATGCCAGGGCCGCGCCGTGATCCTGTACTTCTATCCCAAGGACAACACGCCTGGCTGCACCACCGAAAGCCAGGACTTCCGCGACCTGAACGCCGAGTTCCTGGCGGCCAGTGCCGTGGTCATCGGGATCTCGCGCGATTCGTTGAAGTCGCATGAGAACTTCAAGGCCAAGTACGAACTTCCTTTCCCTCTCATCTCCGACACCGACGAAACCGTGTGCAATCTGTTCGGTGTCATCAAGCAGAAGAATATGTATGGCAAGCAGGTGCGCGGCATTGAGCGCAGCACCTTTTTGATCGATGCCTATGGGGTGCTTGTGCAGGAGTGGCGCGGGGTGAAGGTCCCGGGTCACGCCAAGGAAGTCCTGCAGGCCGCAAAAAGTATCGGTTAGCCGTACAGGAACACCCGTCAGGCGCTATTTGCCGGCCCCCACTGGAGAGTGACGCATATGCCGCTTCCGAAGTTGCCTACCCGCCCCGCAGCCATCCTGACCTTCCCCTCGGGCGAACCCGCCCGAGCGCAGGCCCGCACCACCAAGACTGCCGCTGCGCGGTCCAACACCCAAGCCGTACTGGCCGACGACGACGAGGACGAACTGCTCGTCCAGCCTGAACTCGACGGCATGGCGTCCCCGGCACGCAAGGCGCAGATTCCCGCGCCCGCCCGCCAGGTGCCGCCGCCACCTCCCGCCGCCGTCCCGGCCGCCCGCCCGGAAGCGCGCGCGGCCAAACCCGCCCAGACCTCATCCAAACGCAGCAAACCGCGCGCCCAGAACGCGCCGCGCAAGCTGTTCGTCCTGGACACCAACGTGCTGCTGCACGATCCCAGTTCGCTGTTCCGCTTCGAGGAACACGACATCTTCCTGCCGATGATGACGCTGGAAGAACTGGATCACCAGAAGAAAGGCATGTCGGAAGTGGCGCGCAACGCACGCCAGGTCAGCCGGTCCCTGGATGCGCTGGTGCAGGACGCCACGCAGCTGGACGAAGGACTGGAACTGGCCAAGCTGGGCAACAAGGACGCCACCGGGCGCCTGATGTTCCAGACGACCGCCATCCACAGCACCCTGCCGTCCGACCTGCCCATGGGCAAGGCCGACAATCAGATCCTGGGCGTCGTCCGGGCCTTGCAGGAAAAGTACGCACAGCGTGAAGTCGTGCTGGTGTCGAAAGACATCAACATGCGATTGAAGGCGCGCGCGCTCGGCATGGCCGCGGAAGACTACTTCAACGACCATGTCCTGGAAGACTCGGACCTGATGTATTCGGGCGTGATGCAGTTGCCCGAAGACTTCTGGAACAAGCACGGCAAGGATGTCGAGTCCTGGCAACAAGGCGGCACCACCTTCTACCGCATCCACGGGCCGCTGTGTTCGCAGTTCGTGGTCAACCAGTTCGTCTACTTTGAAGGCCAGATGCCGCTGTACGCGCAAGTGCGCGAAGTCAGCGGCAAGATGGCAGTGCTGGCGACCTTGCGCGACTACACCCACGGCAAGAACAATGTCTGGGGCATCACGGCGCGCAACCGCGAACAGAACTTCGCCATGAACCTGCTGATGAACCCGGAATGCGACTTCGTGTCGTTGCTGGGTCAGGCAGGCACCGGCAAGACGCTGCTGGCACTGGCCGCGGGCATCACGCAGGTACTGGAGACCAAGCGCTACACCGAGATCATCATGACCCGCGTCACGGTGCCCGTCGGTGAAGACATCGGTTTCCTGCCCGGCACGGAAGAAGAGAAGATGCTGCCGTGGATGGGGGCGCTGGAAGACAACCTGGACGTGCTCAACATGGGCGAAGGCGAAGGCAACGGGGACTGGGGGCGTGCCGCCACCATGGACCTGATCCGTTCGCGCATCAAGGTCAAGTCATTGAACTTCATGCGCGGCCGCACGTTCCTGAACAAGTACCTGATCATCGACGAAGCGCAGAACCTGACGCCCAAGCAGATGAAGACGCTGGTGACCCGCGCGGGTCCCGGCACCAAGGTGATCTGCCTGGGCAACGTTGCCCAGATCGATACGCCGTATCTGACCGAAGGCAGCTCGGGCCTGACATTCGTCGTGGACCGCTTCAAGGGCTGGCCGCATTCGGGCCACGTCACGCTGCAACGCGGCGAGCGTTCCCGTCTGGCCGACTACGCGGGAGATGTGCTGTAGGATGGGTGTAGCGCGAGACGTTCGCCCCGGCAACGGAACCGCGCCGCGCGCGTAACCCATCGTCTGCGCAAGAAAAAGCGCCTGGCTTTGACAGCCAGGCGCTTTTTTTCTTTCTGCACATGATGGGTTGCGCGCGCTTGATTTCCGGGATCTACCGCAGACAATCTCGCGCTACACCCATCCTACGCAACGCCGGCGATTATTTGTCGGCGGCGTTGGTGATGGCATTGCCGGCCCGGGACATATCCTTGCCCATGCCCGCGACGGTATTGCAACCGGCGAGCACGAACCCGAACACGACGAAGGCGGTCAGCACAATCTTGCCACGCATGCTGTGACTCCTGAACGATGAAAACGAAACGGCTGCTGTGGACTCAGGCGATCTGCACGCGCAGTTCGCCCAGGCCTTCGACGCCGCCCGTGATCACATCACCTTGCACCACGGCGCCCACGCCTTCGGGGGTGCCCGTGAAGATGATGTCGCCCGGCTGCAATTCAAACAGGCCCGACAAGTACGAGATGCTTTCCGGAATATTCCACAGCATCTGCGAGATGTCGCTGGACTGCTTGCGCTGACCATTCACATCCAGCCAGATGGCGCCCTTGTCCAGCGTTCCCACGACGCTGCGCGGGTGGATCGGGCCCATCGGCGCGGACTCGTCGAACGCCTTGCCGATTTCCCAGGGACGGCCTTGCTTCTTCATTTCGCCTTGCAGGTCGCGGCGGGTCATGTCCAGGCCCAGCGCATAGCCCCACACGCATTCATTGGCCTCTTCGACCGGAATATCGCGGCCGCCCTTGCCCAGCACGACCACGAGTTCCATCTCGTAGTGCAGGTTGGAGGTCTTGGGCGGATAGGCCATCTTGCCGGTTTCACCGTCGGCCACGCTGAGCACGGCATCGGCCGGCTTGCAGAAGAAGAACGGATCTTCACGACCGGTGAAACCCATTTCCTTGGCGTGTTCGGCGTAATTGCGGCCGACGCAGTACACACGGCGCACCGGGAACAGCGCGGCGCTGCCGGCCACGGGAACCGCGACGGGCGGCTGGGGAGGTAGAACGTAGTCCATGAGCTATCAACCTATGACAAATACGTAAGGCGGGCAGGTTTATCTTCGGGCGGCCCGAATATCAAAAATCATCCGCGAGTTTATCCCTTTCCCGGGTGCAAAGCGCGGCCTGCATACGTTCAGGAAAACGTAGGGATATCCCCATCAAACACCACCAGGCGCTCAATGAAATCCGCCATGTAGGCCTTCATCTCCTGGTGCGCCGGGGACACCTGATAACGGTCATGCGCGGGGCCGTCCGCGAAGGCGGCGACCACGGCATGGGTCAGGCCGTCTGACCGGGCGGCCTGATTGGGCCGGAACGCATACCCCGCCACCCCCTCGCATTCCGCCAGAATCCGGTCGCAGTACCCCTGGACCCGATCATGGAACCGCGCATCGGCGGCGGCCGACAGTTGCAACATCACGACATGCAGAAACATCAGGACTCCTTTTTCACTCGGGTCGCGGCAAGCCAGATGCGCGACACCAACCCCATGATGCCGTCACGCAACAGCAGCACGCACAAGACGAAGATCGCGCCCTGGACGATCAGTACCCAGGATCCCAGCGGCGCCAGATAATTCTGCAACGACACGAAGGTGAGGGCCCCGGCAAGCGGGCCGAACACCGTGCCAATGCCGCCCAGCAGCGCCATCAGCACCACCTCGCCATTGGCGTGCCAATGCACGTCCGTCAACGAAGCCACGCCGAAGACCAGCACCTTCAATCCGCCCGCCAGTCCGGCCACGGACGCCGACAGCGTGAACGCGATCAGTTTGTAACGGGACGTGGAATAGCCCAGCGACCGGGCGCGCTGCTCGTTGTCGCGCACGGAGCGGATGACCTCGCCAAACGGCGAGTTCAGCACCCGCAGGACGAAGGCGTAGCCCAACGCGAATACCGCCAGCGTGAAGTAGTACATCGGCATCACGTTTTCCAGGTCGAACAGGCCGAACAGCTTGCCGCGCGGCACGCTTTGCAGACCGTCCTCGCCCCCCGTGAAACCCACCTGCACCGCAATGAAGTAGACCAGTTGCGATAGCGCCAGCGTGATCATCGCGAAATAGATGCCTTGGCGTCGGATGGCAATGGCGCCGAACAACAAGCCCAACAGTCCCCCCGTCAGCACGCCGGCCAACAGACCCAGTTCCGGCGTGGCGCCGAACAGTTTCATGACGATGCCGGTGGCGTAGGCCGCCGCGCCGAAGAACGCCGCATGGCCGAACGACAATAGCCCCACATACCCCACCAGCAGATTGAACGCCGCCGCGAACAAGGCAAAGCACAACACCTTCATCAGGAACGTCGGATAGACGAACCACGGCGCGACCAACGCCACCACGGCCAGCACCGCCATCGCCACGCGCATCGCACGCCGGCTCAGTTGCACGGGTTGGCGCGTGGCCTCCGCGGCCAGCACGTTCTGCACCTGCAACGGCTTGCCAAACAGCCCTGCCGGCTTGCACAGCAACACCAGCACCATGATGATGAAGATCGCCAGGTTGGCAGCCTCGGGATAGAACACTTTGGTCAGGCCTTCGATGATGCCCAGCCCGAAGCCGCTAAGGATGGCGCCCATGATCGAGCCCATGCCACCGATCACCACCACCGCGAACACCACCACCACCAGGTTCGATCCCATCATCGGACTGACCTGATAGATGGGGGCCGCGATCACGCCCGCAACCGAGGCCAGCGCCACGCCCAGCGCGTAAGTCAGGGTGATCAGCAGCGGCACGTTGATCCCGAACGAGCGCACGATCGTGGGGTTTTCCGTGGCCGCGCGCAACATTGCGCCTACCCGCGTTTTCTCGATCAGCACCCAGACGGCCAGGCACAGCACCAGTGACACCACCACAGCCCAGCCGCGATACCAGGGCAGGAACATGAAGCCCAGGTTGATGCCGCCGGTCAGCGCCTTCGGGATCGTGTACGGCAAGCCCGACACGCCATAGGCTTGGCGCAAGCCGCCTTCGATCAGCAGCGCAATACCGAAGGTCAGCAACAGACCGTACAGGTGATCCATGCGGTAGGTGCGAGAGATCAACAGGCGCTCGACCACGATGGCGAAGACCGCCATGATGAGCGGCACCAGCACCAGCGCGGCCCAGTAATTCACGCCCAGGTAATTCAGCAGCATCCAGGCCAGGAAGGCCCCTGCCGTGTACTGCGCGCCATGGGCGAAGTTGATGATGTTCAACAAGCCGAAGATCACCGCCAGGCCGATCGAGAGCAAGGCGTAGAAAGAGCCGTTGATCAAGCCAAGCAGAAGCTGGCCGAATAGTGCCGAGGACGGCACACCGAAAATTTCGAACACAGGCATTCTCCTCTCAGACGCCCAGGCGGCGCGCGATCCGGGCGGGATCGCGGCGCGCGTCCTCCGCCGACAGTTGGTCAACCACGCAGCCATGCTCCATGACGTAATGGCGGTCGGCCACCTTGGTCGCGAAGCGGAAGTTCTGTTCGACCAGGACGATGGTGAAGCCACGCTCCTTCAGGGTGCGGATGGCCTGACCGATCTGCTGCACGATGACAGGCGCCAGCCCTTCGGTCGGTTCATCCAGCAAGATCAGTTGGGCGCCCGTGCGCAGGATGCGCGCGATGGCCAGCATCTGCTGTTCACCGCCCGACAGGTTGCCGCCCGAGCTGGCACTGCGTTCGCGCAGGTTGGGAAACAGCGTGTAGATCTCGTCCAACGACATGCCGCCTGGCGCCAGGCGCGGCGGCAGCATCAGGTTCTCGGTCACGCTCAGGCTGCGGAACACCGCGCGCTCTTCCGGGCAATACACCACGCCCAGGCGTGGAATGCGGTGCGGCGCCATGCCCACGGTTTCCTTGCCGTTCAGGCGGATGGAACCGCGCCGCTTGTCCAGGATGCCCATGATGGCGCGCAGGGTCGTCGTCTTGCCCGCGCCGTTGCGGCCAAGAATGGTGACGAGTTCGCCGCGGTTCACATCGATATCCACGCCATGCAGCACATGCGATTCGCCATACCAGGCATTGAGGTCTTTGATTGCCAGCATCTCAGTGCGCCTCCTCGTCCGAACCCATATAGGCGGTGATGACCCGTTCATCGCGCGAGACGGCCGCATAGTCGCCCTGCGCCAGCACCGCGCCACGCGCCAACACGGTGATGGTGTCGGACAAATCCGCCACCACCGACAGGTTGTGCTCCACCATCAGGATGCTTCGGTTCACCGACACCCGCCGGATCAGCGCGGCAATGCGGGCCACGTCTTCCTGGCCCAAGCCCGCCATGGGCTCGTCCAGCAGCATGATCTCGGGCTCCAGCGCCAGGGTCATGGCGATTTCCAGGGCGCGCTTGCGGCCGTACGGCAGCAGCGCAGCGGTGGTGTCGGCCATCGCCGCCAAGCCGACGGCGTCCAGCAGTTCCATCGCACGCCCGTTCAGGCGGTCGACGCTGCGCCGGCTGCGCCAGAACCGCAGGCCATCGCCATGCTGGCGCATGAGGGCCACGCGCATGTTCTGCAACACGGTCAGCCCAAGAAAAACGGCGGATATCTGGAACGAGCGGACAATGCCCAAGCGCGCAATCTGTTCCGGCGCCAGCGCCGTGATGTCTCGTCCCCGATAGTGAATGACGCCGGCATCCGGCGTCAGGAATTTGGTCAGCAGATTGAAGCAGGTGGTCTTGCCGGCGCCGTTGGGGCCGATCAGTGCGTGGATGGAGCCTTCTTGCAGGGCCAGGGTCACGCCGTCGACGGCATTGAAGCCACCGAACCGCTTGACCAGCCCCTGCGCGGACAGAACCGCTTGGGTGCTCATGGCGGCGCTCCTACATGCGGGCCAACAGGCCGCCGTCGATCGCCAGGACATGCCCGTTGACGAACGACGCGCCTGGCGACGCCAGATAAACCACCGCGGGCGCAATGTCTTCCGGCGCGGCCCAACGCCCGGTCGGCACGGCGGTGGACAGGAATGACTGGAACTGCGGATTGTCCTGCAACCCTTGGGTGAAGTCCGTGCGCACGAAGCCCGGCGCAAGCGCGTTGCAGGTGATGCCACTGGCGCCGTATTCCACGGCCAATGCCCGCGTGAACGCCGCGATGGCGCCCTTGGCGGTCGCGTAGGCGGCGATGTTCGGCATGGTGGCCTGCCCCGCCACGGACGACATCAGGACGATGCGGCCGAAACCGCGCTTGCCCATCCCGGGCAGGACGGCGCGAGCGCAATGGAACGCACCGTTGACATGGACGTTCTGCAAGGCCTGCCACTCGGCCGGCGTCATCTCGACGACCGCCTTGCGGTTCTGGTTGCCGGCATTGCTGACCAGCACATCGATGGCCAGGCCATCGGCCTCCAGCTGGGCAACCGCCGCCGCCACCGCCGCGCCGTCGGCCACGTCGAACGGCGCGGCGTGCGCCTGGATGCCGTCATCGCCCAAGCGCGCGCAAGCGGCTTCGCAAGCGGCCTGCGACAGGTCATTGATCACTACCTGCGCGCCGGCCATGCCCAGGCCCCGCGCAATGGCAAAGCCCAACCCCCTGGCTGCCCCCGTCACGAGCGCGACGCGCCCCGCCAGACCGAACGTCTGGTCCAGATAGTCGTGTTTCAAGCTTGTCTCCTTGTCTTATATGCACCGGATCTCTGGGTCCGGCCTGTGTCGCCCTTGCTTTGTTGATGCAAAAACAAAGTTGACATCAGTCTCAATATACGCGACTATTTTTAAACACTCAATAACAAGATTTTTGCTTTATCTTCAATAACGAGTTACGGCTAGGAGACAATCATGGCCCTCGAAACCCCCGGCTGCCCTGCGGCCAATGCGCTGCCGCCGCTGGCATCGCGCTTCTTGAAAGTCGCTGATTTGCCCTGGAAACCCACCCAGGTGGAAGGCATCGAGATGAAGGTGCTGATGCAGGACAAGGAGTCGGGCTTGCTCACCGCCCTGTTCCGCTGGCAGCCCGGCACCGAACTGCCGCTGCATGAGCATGTGGAAGTCGAGCAGACCTTTGTGCTGGAGGGATCCATCGTGGATGCCGAAGGCGAGGTGTGCGCGGGTGATTACGTTTGGCGTCCGCGCGGCAATCAGCATGTGGCGCGCGCGCCCAACGGCGCACTGGTGCTGAGCTTCTTCCTGAAACCCAATCTGTTTATCGACGCCTACGCCGGCCAGACGCTGGAATAGGCCGATAGCCAGAGCGATACCCCGAGCCATCAATACCCCGCATGACCGTCCGACACAGGGCGGCGCGCACAGAACCAAGCCCCCGAGGAGACAACCCCATGAAGACCCGAATCAAGAACAGCCTTGCCGCCTGCGTGCTGGGCACCCTGTCCCTGTCCGCCCAGGCTCAGGTGTCGGACGATGTCGTGAAGATCGGCGTGCTGGGCGACCAGTCCGGCATGATGGCCGACCTGTCCGGCAAGTTCGGCGTGGAAGCGGTCAAGATGGCCGTCGAGGATTTCGGCGGCACCGTGCTGGGCAAGCCCATCGAAGTGATCTCGGCCGACCACCAGAACAAGGTCGACATCGGCGTATCGATTGCCCGCCGCTGGTACGAGAACGACAAGGTGGATCTGATCCTGGACGTGCCCAATTCGGCCATCGCGCTGGCGGTGCAGGACCTGACCCGGCAAATGAAGCGCGTCGTGATCTTCACCAGCGCAGGGTCGGCGGACCTGACGGGCAAAGCCTGCTCGCCCAACGGCATGCACTGGACCTACGACACCTATGCCTACGCCACCGGCGTGGCCAACGGCGTGATGGAGGACGGCGGAAAAAGCTGGTTCTTCATCACCTCCGACTACGCCTTCGGCCATTCGCTGGAACGTGACGCGATGGCGGTGGTGAAGGCCAAGGGCGGGACGGTGGTCGGCAGCGTGCGTCATCCGATCGCCAGTTCGGACTTCTCGTCTTTCCTGTTGCAGGCGCAAGCCTCCAAGGCACAGGTGATCGGCCTGGCCAACGGCAGCGGCGACACAATCAACAGCATCAAGCAGGCGTTTGAATTCGGCATCATGGGCAGCAAGCAGCGCGTCGCCGCGCTCTTCATGAGCATCGTGGACGTGCGCAGCGTCGGGCTGGAATATGCGCAGGGCTTGAACCTGGTCGAGCCCTTCTACTGGGATCAGGACGACAAGGCACGTCAGTGGTCTGAACGCTACTTCAAGCGCACCGGCCGCATGCCGTCGATGGTGCAGGCCAGCAATTACAGTGCCGCCATGCACTATCTGAACGCCGTCAAGGCCGCCGGCACCGACGGCTCCGAAGCCGTGCTCAAGAAGATGCACGAGACCCCGATCAATGACTTCATGACCGAAAACGGCCGCATCCGCGAAGATGGCCGCGTCATGCGCGATCTGTATCTGTTCCAGGTCAAGAAGCCTTCCGAGTCCAAGCGCGATTGGGACTACTACAACCTGGTGCGCAAGATCCCTGCCGAACAAGCCTTCCGCCCGCTGAAGGACGGCGGCTGCTCACTGGTGAAGTCGTGATGGGCGGCGCGCTTGGCCTGCTGGCCGGCAAGCGTGCCGTTGTCACGGGGGGCGCCAACCCCCGTGGCATCGGCGCGGCCGTCGTTGACCTGTTCCTGGCGCAAGGCGCCAGCGTCGCGGTCCTGGATCACGCCTACCCCGATGACGCAGGCATCGAGCTTGCGCGGGGCCGCCTGGACTTGCATTGCGACGTGTCGCAGACCGCATCCTGCGAGGCCGCCCTGGGGCGCGCGGCGCAGGCCATGGGCGGCATCGATATCCTGGTCAACAACGCGGGGATCGTCGCCGCCACCCGCATCGGGGACTTGGCCGAAGACGAATTCCGCCGCATGATCGAGGTGAACCTGACCGGCACCTACAACGTCACGCACGCGGCGCTGCCGGCCTTGTTGGCCAGCAAGCAAGGGCCGGCCATCGTGAACCTGGGTTCCACGGCCGCCTTGCGCGGCGGCGGACTGCTTGGCGGATCGCACTACGCCGCGTCCAAGGGCGGGGTCATCAGTTTCACCAAAGCGCTGGCGCGTGAACTGGGACCACAGGGCGTGCGCGCCAACTGCGTGGCGCCGGGCATTATCGAAACCGATATGACACTTGGCAAATTCGGCGAAAATTGGGAACAACAACTCAAACAGGGCATTCCGCTGCAACGCTTCGGCTCGCCCGCCGACGTCGCGAAAGCCATTTTATTCCTGGCTTCGGACCTGTCCTCTTATTCAACCGGCATCGTGGTCGACGTCAATGGCGGCTTCCACATTCACTAGGCATCCCAGAAGCAATGAGCACTCCCGATCGCATGCTGTCCATCCTCGACCTGTTTCGCGACGGCACCACCGCAGCGTTCCAGGAAGACATCATGGCGCATCTGGAATGCTCGCGCGCGACGGCCTACCGGTATCTCAAATCGCTGACTGAAAGCGGCCTGCTGGCGCCCACCGCCGGCGGCGCCTATGTGCTGGGTTCCCGCATCATCGAACTGGACAGGCACCTGCGCCAGCACGACCCGCTGATGCGAGCGGCCCGCGACGTCATGCGCGCTACCGGCGATGAACTGCACGCCAACCTGATGCTGTGCAGCTACTACGGTGACAAGGTGCTTTGCGTGGACCGCTACTGGACGGACAACTCCATCGAATCCAGCTACGCCCGGGGCCGCCCTTTCCCGATGTTTCGTGGCGCCACCGCCAAGCCCATCCTGGCCAATCTGCCGCCCTACCAGTTGCGCAACCTGATGCTGTGGCACGCGGCCGAGATTCGCGAAGCGGGGCTGGGCGAGGACTGGGATGCTTTCCGGGCGAACCTGAAACGGCTGCGCACAGCGGGCGTGTGCGTCTCGCATGGCGAGGTCGACCGCGGCCTGATGGGGATCGGCGCGGCAATTTTCAGCCCCGAGCAAAAGGTGGTGGGCAGCCTGGTGTTCATCGCGGCCGAAGCGCATACATCGCCTGAACGCCTGGACATCCTGCAAGCGCGCATCCAGGTGGCGGCGGCCGAAGTGTCCCAGAATCTACAGGCCCCACAAAGCAACGGCGCGGCGGCGATCGGCATCATGCCGTCGCGGCCGCGCCGCATCAGGGCGCCCGCCGGTGCAACACCGGCGCGGCCCAAAGCCTGATCAGGCCTTGTTGTAGCGTTCGACGCTGTTCACGATTTCTTCGTGAGCGGCGTCCACGCCCTTCCAGCCCTTGACCTTGACCCACTTGCCCTTTTCCAGGTCCTTGTAGTGCTCGAAGAAGTGCTGGATGCGAGCGACGTCTTCGGTCGGCAGATCTTCGTAGGACTTGATGTTGCGGTACGGGGGGTACAGCTTTTCAATCGGCACGGCCAACAGCTTGGCATCGCCACCCGATTCATCGTCCATTTCCAGCACGCCAATGGCGCGGCAGCGCACGACGGCGCCGATCTGGATCGGGAACGGGGTCAGCACCAGCACGTCGGCGGGGTCGCCGTCATCGGACAGGGTTTGGGGAATGTAGCCGTAGTTGCACGGATAGTGCATGGCCGTCAGCATGAAGCGATCAACGAAAATCGCACCCGTCTCTTTGTCGACCTCGTACTTCACCGGGTCGGCGTTCATGGAGATTTCGATGATGACGTTGAAGTCTTCCGGCAGCTTCTTGCCAGGGGAGACGCGATCAAGACTCATGATTCAACCTTGTTGTTTGTCTGAAGAAATGTTCAAAGCGAGCCGTCGTCCTTGAACGGCGGCTTGGTGGCCGGCACCGGCACCGCGGCAGGCGCGGGCTTCGGGCTGGCAGGGGGTACCGGCGAATACGTAGGCACGGGCTCGTCGAAAGCCGCCGCAGGAATCGGGGCGCTGTCGAAGTACTCGTCGATGTCAGACGTGCCACCGGCCAGCGGCGCATCTTCCGGCGCCAGCGCGCGGTCGCGCTGGTCCTTGCTGACGCGCGCATCCGGGTCCAGCACGTAGTCCGCGGCAGACGCCGCGACCGACGGCGGCAACGCTGGATAATCGCCGCCAAGATCAGCGTCGTTATCCGCGTCGGACGGATCCACGGCGTAGCCGCCTTCAGCGTCCACGCGATAAGGATCGGAACCCGTATCCGCGGCCGGCAACGCCGCATCGGCTGCCAGCACCGGCAACGCCATGCTGGCCGCCGTAGCCAGGCGCCAGTGGCGCACGGCATCGGCGGGACGTTCCAGGCGATCGTAAAGACTGCCCAGCAGCGCGTGCGTCCGCGCATCGCTGCGGCGGCTCAGGCTGCGCAGCAGATAGCGTTCGGCCTGCCCCCACAACTGGCCGTTCAGGCACAGCATGCCCAACGCGGTCAGCAGGTCAGGGTCGGTGGGACGCTGTTGCAGCCAGGTCTCGGCGCGAGCCAGGCGGCGCGAGACTTGCTCGGCTTCGCAACGGGCATATGCCGCCACCAGGGTCGGGTTGAATTTCACCGCGACAGCGGCTTCCAGCACGCGAGCCGCTTCGTTGGCTTCGCCCGCCGCGTCAAACGCAGCCGCGCCAGCCAAGGCGATGTCGGGCAACAGGCGCTCTTCAGCCTTCAGGTCTTTCCAGATGGCACGCCAGGCATCGCTGCCAGCGCCAGCGCGCAAGCGCGCCGCGCCCGAAGCGTCGATCAGCAGATCGGCTTCGTTGCGAGCCAGCGCATTGCGGCGCACCAAGCCACGAGCCAGCGTAAAGACCTGTTCGTCGTGATGCAGGGCCGTATGCGCGCGCAACAGCAAACGCATGGTGTGCAGGTGGCGGGCGCCGCCATCTGCCAACGGCGCAAGCACGGCCAGTGCACGCTCGGGACGCCCTTGGTCCAGCAGCATGTCTGCCGAGACCGTCGCGGTGGCTTCCACCAGGCCCGGGTCGGTGCCAGCGTGTTCCTGCGCGGTCGCCAGCAGACGGTCACGGCGGTCGAATTCACCCAGGCCGTGTGCAGCGCGTGCGGCGGACAACGCCGCCAGCACACGGCGGCTTTGGACCTTGGTCTGCTCGAGCAGCTTGGTCAGATCCTTCTCGGCATGGGTAAAACGGCCTTCCAGCAGGCCGATCCAGCCACGCTCCAGCAATTCGTGGTCGCGCGCCTGGGCGCGCTTGCCGCGCCACACCCGGACGCGATCCGGAATGGCCAGCAGCCACGCCAGCAGGCGCAGGCCGACGTACAGCACGATGAAGGCCGCGACGATCAGCAGGACGGCCAGCGTGAGCGACATCCCGATGCGCCATGGCCAGACCAGCAACAGCACATTGCCGGAATGGGACCGCAGCACCACCGCCAGGGCGACGGCGACAACGGCAAGCAGCAGAGTCCAGAACCAGGTACGCATAAGGCTCAGTCCTGCTCGCTAGTCTTGAAACCCGCCGCCCGCAAAGCGGCCACCGCATTCAAGCTGTCGGCCACGTCCGGCATGCGCACGGCGATGTCGGTCTGCGCCAGTTCGCGCGCCAGCGTCTGGGCGGCGACGGTATCGGGGGAACGGTTGTCGAAGTACTTGGCCAGCGTGACGCCGACATTGTCGAGCTCGCTCTTCCAGACGGCGGGCTGACGCATCAGCATGGCCAGCTGGACGGTCAGCAGGCGCTGACGCAACGTACCGCGCACCTGGTCGGCCTGTTCGGGCGACAGCAGCAAAGCGGCGGGTTCATCCACGCGCTGGATGGTGATGAGGCCACCCAGTTCGTGCGCCAGCGCGGAACCGGCGCGGCCGGGCCACGAGACCACTTCCGCGCGCCAGCGCTGCCACCACGGCGCGTCGGCGGGCAAGCCCGCCTGAGGATCGACCACGGGTGCGGGCGCCACGGCGGGCCGGCTTTCGCCAGCCGCTGCCACGCCCGGGGCGACGGCATCGGGCACCAGCAAGGGAGCCTTGCCGACCAGCGACACCAGACGCTCGATACGGGCGGATTGGGCGGGGATGTCCACGGTGGAGACGGCGCGCAGGCGGTCCAGGTCGCCGTTGATCGCCTGCTGCAAGCTGGAGAAGCGCGGACGGTCGGCGCGTGCCAGACGCGATTGCGCGGTTTCCAGCGCCACGATGGCATTGGACACATTGCCAGCCAGGCGCAATTGCTGGTTGGCGATGGTCAGCAGGCGTTCAATGTCGTTGGCCAGCAGTTCGTCGCTGGCGCTGTCGTTGAAGTTCTGCCAGGCCAATTGCAGCGCGTTGTATTGGCTTTGCGTTTCGCGCACGGTGTCTTCAAGCTCGCCCACGCGGCCGGCCTGGGCTTGCGCCAGGGCCAGGGCTTCGCGCGTGTCCTTGCGGGCTTGCGCCACGTCGGCGCTCAGCGTGTCAATGCGCGACGCCACCTCGCGTCCGGCGGACACGAACTGCGTGCGCTGCTTCCACAGGGCATAACCCAGGCCCACGGCCAGCAGAATGACGATTATCAGGGCGGTGACCAACGGGCCACTGCCGCGCTTGGCCGGACGGGCCTTGACGGAATCGGCCGGGGCCGATGCGGGCGCGCTTGCGCCCGGGGCGGCCGAGTTAACGACCGGATCGGTAGCGGGAGTCTTGTCTGTCATGACGCGATTGTATTCGGTGTCTGTCCGATGCAACGAATCAAGCAGCAACAAAAGCCTGGAAAATCGACTCGTCGTTGGGCAAGCAGATTTTTACCATTGCTGGGGAAGCGGCGCCATGACAGCCCGATGGCACGCGCCGGGCCAATGAGGGATGCGTCAGCACGAAATGGCAGCGTTCCCACCAGGAGGCCAGGCCTGCGGCGTCCAGGTGGGCGCGCACGGCGTCCGCGCCTTCACCGCTGGTGATGAGCCAGGTGGCGCTGACACCGCTGTCCGCCCAGTGCCGCAGCACGGCCAGTTGCGCCGCGTCCCAATTAGCGGGACAGCGCTGATAGGCGGCATGGCGCGTAACGGCCACCCCGTGCGCCTCAAGCCGGTCGCTCAGCCAGTCCCTGCCCTGCGTGCCGCGCACCAGCAGCACACGAGGCGGGAGCCGGGACAGGCCACAAAGCACGTCCCACAGGGCCTCGGAGTCATGGCTGGGCGCATCGTCGCCGGGATGCAGGACTGTTGTATTCATGCCAAAGCCGGCCGATTCGCGCAGGCCCTGGGCGCTGGCCGGCCCAACGGTGGCGGCGATCACCTCAGCCGGCCAAGCCGATTGGCCATCGACACGAGCCAATTGATCCAGGTATTGCTTGCCCGCATTGCCACTGACGAACACGACCATGTCGAAGTCCGCCGGCCGCGGCAAGTCCGCGGCGGCAACGTCCAGGGGATGGATTTCAAGCGCAGGAAGCATGCAGGCCGACCAGCCGGCGTCGGTCAGACGGCCGGCCAGCGCCTCGTTGCGGCCCGCGGGCCGCGTCAGGACAGCGACTCGCGGTGGCGTGGACATCAGTCTGGCCTGGCGTCGTCTTGCAGCAGTTCCTGGAGGATGGCGGCGGCGCCGGCGTCCAGCAACTCCTGCGCGATGGCGTTGCCAAGCGCTTCGGCGTCGGCAGCCGGGCCGCTACGGGTCGCATGGACCATGCGCGTGCCATCGGTCGACGCCACCAGCGCGCGCAGCGACACGGTATCGCCCGAGATCTCGGCAAATGCCGCCAGCGGCACCTGACAGGAACCGCCCAGCTTGCGGGACACCGCCCGTTCCGCCAGCACGCAAGACGTCGTGGCGGCACTGATCAGCGGTGCCAGCCAGGCGCGCATGTCGTCGCGGTCATTGCGAATTTCGATGCCCAGCGCACCCTGCCCCGCAGCCGGCAGGCTGTCGGCGGGGTCCAGCAGGCTGCTGATGCGCCCGCCCAGGCCCAGACGCTCCAGCCCGGCGGCGGCCAGGACGATGGCGTCGTATTCGCCCTTGTCCAGCTTGCCCAGGCGCGTATCCAGGTTACCGCGCAACGGCTTGACCGTGAGCGCCGGATAGCGTGCGCGAATCTGGGATTCGCGACGCAGGCTGGACGTGCCCACGACCGCGCCCGCCGGCAGGTCTGCCAGCGTGGTGTAACGGTTGGACACGAAAGCATCGCGCGGATCCGCGCGATCCAGGACGGCGCATAGCTCGAACGGGGCTTGCAGATCCACCGGCACGTCTTTCAAAGAGTGCACGGCAAGATCGGCACGCCCGTCGAGCAGCGCGTTTTCGAGTTCCTTGACGAACAGACCTTTGCCGCCCACCTTGGACAGGGTGCGGTCGAGGATCTGGTCGCCTCGGGTCGTCAGGGTAAGGAGTTCAACCGCGCACGCCGGGTACAGCGTGCGCAGCCGATCGCGCACATGCTCGGCTTGCCACAAGGCAAGCCGGCTGGCGCGGGTCGCAATGACCAGGCGTTGCGGTAGAGACACGTGAGGTCATCAAACGAAATTGGAGACGATGACCGTCGCAACTACCCCGAGGATGGCCAGCACGAAAAGGCCCTGAAGGAGGCTCAGGCCCGATTCGGATTGCTGGGGATCAACGGATCTACGCAGACTCATGGGATTCCTTGGAAGCGGTTTTGCGGCTTGCCAGCCACCGTCCAAGGACAACAACGAGCAAGGCGCCAATAATTTCAGCGGCAATTTTAACCGTAGTGGGCTGAACACCGAATTGACGTTCGACAACCACGTCCGTAATCAGCATGCCACCAGCGATCCAGCCCAACAGCGCCGCGCCCAGCGTAATCACCAGCGGGTACTTGTCGATCAGCTTGAGAACCAGCGTGCTGCCCCAGATGATGATTGGCACACTGACGATCAGACCAAAGGCAACCAGGCCGATTTGGTGGTCGGCGTGGGCATTTTGAGCCGCGCCGGCAATCGCGATCACGTTGTCCAGGCTCATCACGAAGTCCGCAATGATGATGGTCTTGATGGCGGCGGCGATAGAGGTTCCCCCCTTCACATTGCCATGGGCATCGTCTTCGGGAACCAGGAGCTTGACGCCGATCCAGACGAGCAACAGACCGCCCACGACCTTCAAGAATGGGATCGACAGGAGCGTCAGTGCGAAAGCGATCAGCACGACACGCAGAATGATGGCGCCCGCGGTACCCCAAAGGATGCCCTGCATGCGCTGCTTGGGTGCCAGGTTGCGACACGCCAGCGCGATCACGACGGCGTTATCGCCGCCGAGCAGGATGTCGATTAGGATGATCTGGAATACCGCTGCCCAACTCAGCGTCTGGAAAAACTCAAGCACTATAGAACCCCCGAAGGCATTTATGAAAAGAAAGGCCGGTCCCGAGCCGGCCATCCTGCCGCGCCGCGCACGGCAGGATCATTCAGAACAACTAATTATTGTAATTCAGCTTTCAGTCAGCTTTCTGACGCATCAGCAAAACTTTACCAATCGCCAGCACCAACAACGCGCCCAACACGCCCGTCATCAGTTCGAAGCTGTGATGCGTGACGCCCAACGCCGGTTCAAGTCGCGCCACCGGTTCCTGCAAGGCGGGATCCCCCACCAGCAATTCGCCAGCGATGAAGCCCAACAGCGCCGCCCCCACCCAGACAATGACCGGGAAACGCTCGATGACCTTCAGGAGCAGCGTGCTGCCGAAGATGACCAGGGGGATGCTGATGGCCAGGCCCAATACCAGCAATGTCGTGTCGCCCATCGCGGCGGCGGCAACCGCCACCACGTTGTCCAGGCTCATGACCAAATCGGCAATCATGATAGTGCGAATCGCGGTCAACAGATTGCCTTGTGTCTTGCCCGCGCCGTCTTCATCGCCTTCCGGCAACAGCAACGTCACGCCAATGTAGACCAGAAGCAGCGCGCCGATCAGCTTGAGCCACGGCAGCAACAGCAACTTGGCCGCCACCAGGGTCAGCACGATACGCATGATGATCGCGGCGGCAGAGCCGATCGTGATCGCTTTCTTCTGTTGCGCCGGAGGCAACGAACGCGCCGCCAGCGCAATCACCACGGCGTTGTCGCCTGACAGCAGGATATTGACCCAAATGATCTGGAGCAACGCTATCCAGAATGCCGCTGAACTGAGTTCCATGCCTCTCTTTCCTAGGTGTGATCCCCCTAGGACAAACCAAATTAATGGATGAAAAAAAACGAAAGCCGTACTGACCGTCTTGGTGCGAGCCCGACGGCATTCTTGCAGGGTACGTGCGAAATTTCTTTCATTATAGTTTCGTTCAGCTTTCCGTATGTTTTGGCGACCGCGATATGGACACGGGATTTCCCTAGGAAAACCCTGAAATTTGCAGCTGGAACCCCGGCGATCGGACAAAAAAAAGCCCGCCGAAGCGGGCTTTCCTACACGCAATGCTGAAGACTTACAGCACCGACTTGAGCAGCTTGCCCATTTCGGAGGGGTTGCGCGTCGTGCGGATGCCGCAAGCTTCCATGACTTCCAGCTTGGCATCAGCCGTGTCGGCGCCACCGGAGATCAGGGCGCCAGCGTGGCCCATGCGCTTGCCGGCAGGAGCCGTGACACCAGCGATGAAGCCGACGACCGGCTTCTTCATGTTGTCCTTGGCCCACTCAGCAGCGTTGACTTCATCCGGGCCGCCGATTTCGCCGATCATGATGACGGCGTCGGTGTCGGGATCGTCATTGAACAGCTTGAGCACGTCAACGTGCTTCAGGCCGTTGATGGGATCGCCACCGATGCCGACGGCGCTGGATTGACCCAGGCCCAGCTCGGTGACTTGCGCCACGGCTTCGTACGTCAGGGTGCCCGAACGGCTGACGATGCCGATGCGGCCCTTGCGGTGGATGTGACCGGGCATGATGCCGATCTTGATTTCGTCAGGCGTGATCAGGCCGGGGCAGTTCGGGCCCAGCAGCAGGGTCTTGCTGCCCTTGTCCTTCATGCGGTTCTTGAGTTGCAGCATGTCACGGACGGGGATGCCTTCGGTGATGCAGATCACCAGATCCAGTTCGGCCTCGACGGCTTCCCAGATGGCAGCAGCGGCACCAGCCGGCGGCACGTAAATGACGGACACGGTCGCGCCGGTGTCAGCCTTGGCGTCTTTCACCGAAGCGAAAATCGGCACGCCTTCAAAGTCTTCACCCGCCTTCTTGGGGTTCACGCCAGCCACGAAGGCGGCTTTACCATTGGCGTACTCACGGCACATACGGGTGTGGAACTGGCCCGTCTTGCCCGTGATGCCCTGGGTGATGACTTTGGTGTCCTTGTTGATCAGAATCGACATTTGTGAATCCTTGGCAATTTCTTTTACCGCCGGGCCGTCCCAAGGTGGAAAGCGCCCCCATGGGGGGCAGCAAGCCACTAAGGGGCGCGGCGAGGGGGCATATTTACTTGACGGCGGCTACGACGCGGGTGGCCGCTTCGGCCATCGTGTCGGCGCTGATGATCGGCAGACCCGAGTCGGCCAGCATCTTCTTGCCGAGTTCTTCGTTGGTGCCCTTCATGCGGACGACCAGCGGCACGTTCAGGTTGACGGCCTTGCAAGCAGCGATAACGCCTTCGGCGATAACGTCGCAGCGCATGATGCCGCCAAAGATGTTGACCAGAATGGCCTTCACGCTCTTGTTGGCGAGCATGATCTTGAATGCTTCCGTGACCTTCTCGGCCGTGGCACCGCCGCCGACGTCCAGGAAGTTGGCCGGCTCGCCGCCGAACAGCTTGATGGTGTCCATCGTGGCCATGGCCAGACCGGCGCCGTTCACCAGGCAGCCGATGTTGCCGTCGAGCTGGATGTAGGCCAGATCGAACTTGCTGGCTTCGATTTCAGCGGGATCTTCTTCGTCCAGATCGCGGTAGGCAACCAGTTCCGGGTGACGGAACAGCGCGTTCGGGTCAAAGTTGAACTTGGCGTCCAGGGCGATGATGTTGCCCTTGCTGTCGCGGTTCAGCGGGTTGATTTCGACCAGCGAAGCGTCGGTGTCCATGTAGCACGTGTAGAGCTTCTGGAACACGTCCACGGCTTGGGCGGTCGAGTCGGCGGGCAGGCCGATCGCGTTGGCGATCTTGGTGGCTTGCTCGGCGGACAGGCCGGTCAGCGGGTCGATGTATTCGGTGATGATCTTTTCGGGAGTGGAGTGAGCCACTTCCTCGATGTCCATGCCGCCTTCGCTGGAAGCGATGAAGGCAACCTTTTGCGTGGCGCGGTCAGTGACCAGCGACACGTAGTATTCCTTCTGGATGTCGGCGCCGTCTTCGATGTACAGGCGACGAACCTTCTGGCCTTCCGGGCCAGTCTGGTGCGTGATCAGCTGCATGCCCAGGATTTCCGAGGCCAGCTTGCGGACGTCGTCCAGCGAGCGCGCCAGCTTGACGCCGCCGCCCTTGCCGCGGCCACCCGCGTGGATTTGTGCCTTGACGACCCAAACCGGTCCACCCAGCTTTTCAGCGGCAGCCACGGCTTCGTCGACGGAAAGGGCGGGGATCCCGCGCGGCACGGGGACGCCAAATTGCTTCAGCAGTTCCTTGCCTTGATACTCGTGGATTTTCATGTGTTACCTGTCAGGACGTATGAGAAAGAGAAGGTGAATCGGAGGACGAATCGGCCGATGCCTCAGCGCTACCCCCGGTGTACCACTTGGGATAGTGCTCAGCCACCACCGGGCCGCCAGTGCTGAGCGCATGACAGCCATCCAATTGAAATGGACGCCGGTTCGGGTTGGTTTCCTGCCGCCGGCGGTTAGCCATGGTCTGGACCGCCGCGGTGGGAAGCACCTGCGACAGTTCCGTCATGTGCGTACAGCCTTCCACATGCCCGAACCGCTCTTTGACCTGGCGGCGGAATCCCTTAAGCAGATTCATGCCAACCAGATCAGTGTAAGCCGGCTCGATTGCCATGCAATGACCGCCGTACGGGGCGGCGTCATAGACAGCCTGCGCCGCCACGATCAAGAAATTCTCGTCGATGGTGATGCGCAGATGCATATGGTGGATGGGCTGCCCGGCCTTGAACATCTTGCCGTCGCTCTTGGGAAAATCGTACGCCTTGACGTCGATCAGCTCGGCTTCCAGATCCCAGTTGCCATCCTCGCGCGCATACGACTGCACACGTATGGAACGTGTATGCAGCGGTTGGCGAGGGTAATCCGGCGGTGGCAAGGGCATGCTGGGGGCCTGCGGGGCGAAGATGGCCTGCGCATGGTGCGCGGCAACAAAACCTTCAAAGTATAGCGCAGGCAGCGAGGATTCAACCGCCCCGCCAGCGTCCGCCCATTGGGGGACGCAACGCGGCGGAGGTTCCTCAGCGCGCCCATGGCGTGGCCGGGCTGCCCATCCAGGCCTGTCCGGCCGGAATGGCCTCGCCCTTCAGGACCAGGGTCAGCGGCCCTAGAAGGGCGTGGTCCTCGACGTGGGTGTCGTACAGGATTGTGCAGCGCGGCCCCACATTGACACCCTTGCCGATGCGGACGGGACCGATCTTCATGACCCGATCCTCGAACAGATGGGTCTGCGGCCCGGACCAGGCGTGAAGCACGACGTCATCGCCGATGGAAACGCAGTCGTACTCGGTCATGTCGGTGGTATCCATGAACACGCGCTTGCCGATCCGGGCGCCCATGCAGCGCAGCGCCAGGGGCAGCCAGGGGGTGGCTCGCAGGAAATTGAAAAAATTGGGCACCGCAATCGACTCGTACAAGCTGGTCACGGCTTCGCTCTTCCAGACGAAGGGCGTCCACATCGGCTCGGCACGCGGCCGATAGCGGCCCACCAGCCCCCACTTCAACAACACCAGGAACAGGAACGTGCCAATGCCGTACAGCACGCCTGCCAGCATCAGTTCGTCAAAGGCGCCCAGGAAGCCGTCGGCCGCCGCGATTGGAATGATCTTCATGACCGTCAGGTAGCCCACCGCGATCACGACCGCCAGCGGCAAGATCATGCGCATGCCTTCGACCGCGCCGCGCGCGATCTTGCGGCCCAAGCTGGGGCGGAAGGTCAGGTGCGCCGGAAAACCCGCCGTCTGCTCGCGGGCGGGCAAGGCCAGCGGCGGATTGCCCAACCAGGTCTGGCCGCTGGCCATGCGGCCGTTTGCCGGCGCCCGGCTCTGCACGCCGATCAGCACATCGTCGGGCAGCACCGAGCCATCCGGCACATAGGCGCCATTGCCAACGAAGCTGCGGTTGCCGATGACGGTGGGACGCATCGTCATCCATCCACGGTCGATTTCCTCGTCGCCCAACATGACGCCGTCGGCGATGAAGCTGTCGCGCCCCAGGGTCAGCATGTCGGGCACGATGCCCATGGCGGTGGAGATCTCGGTGCCCCGCCCGACCTTCGCACCCAGCAGCCGATACCACGTGCCGGCGTAGATCGAGGCATAGAGGCCATGCAGCACGCTCAGGCTGGACTCCTGGATCTGGTTGGTCAGCCAACGGCGTAGATAAATCTGCCCATAGACTGGCCAGCGGCCGCCAGACAGTCGGGGCAGAAGCGCCCAACGCAGCATCGCGGACACCAGCACCGTCAGCAACAGCAGCAAGGCACTGGCAGGCAGCGCCAGCAGCAGATAGCTCAGGAAGGCGTAGGGCCAGGGCAGGCGGTCGCCCATCAAGTCCAGCCAGCGCGCGTCGATCCAGTCGATCAGCACGAAGCTGGGAAAGACCGGCATGAAGAACAAGGCCGCGATCAGCGTGCCGCCCATGGCATAGGCCAGCACATCCATCCGGCGCAAGCGCCCTTCGCGCTCGGGGCGCGGCGGCAATTCCGGAGCACGCGCAAGCGGATCATGCCGCGCCGGCGCCCCCGTCCAGACCTGGCCCGCCGGCACGCGCGTGCCGGATGCCAGCGACGACAAACCGTCCAGCCGCGCGCCCTCGCCCATCGAGACATCGCCCTGCAACACCGCGTATGACCCCACGTAGGCGTTGTCCGCCAGCGTGATCGGCGCCACTTCCCAGATGCCGCCCCGCACGGCGAAGTTCTCCAGGTTGACGGCAGCGCCGATGCTGACGCCGTCGCCCACGGTCAGCAGGTCCGGCGCGCGCACGGAAATGCGGCTGATTGCGGCATCGCGGCCAATACGCGCGCCCAGCGCCCGCAAGTACCAGACCTGCAACGGCGAGCCCGCCAGCAAGTGCGCGGGCGGAATGTCCATCACCCGGTCCACCAGCCACCAGCGATAAAAGCGCCAGCCATACAGCGGATAACGCCCCGGCTTGAGCCGGCCCAGGATGCCCCACTTACAGGCCACCGCCACGCCGAAGCTCAGCAGATTGCAGGCCAGATAGCTGGCGATGGACAGCGCCACGGCACGCCAAACGGAATCGCCCTCGTCGCCCGTCCAATAGTGATAGGTGAAGAACGGCGTCAACCAGATCAGCATGCGCACGCCGATCAGCAGCGGCAGCGCGGCCAACTGGGCCAGGCCGCAAGTCCAGCGCTTCCATTCAGGCGCGTGCCCGGTAACGCCGCCGATCGCGTTATCGATTGCCGGCGACGCCGCCCCGGCCGTCGCCAGCGCATCCAGCCGCGCCGCCAGCGTCCCCAGGACGGGGTGCTGATACAGCTCGTGCATGGTCAATGCCGAGAACTGAGGATGCTTGCGCAACGACGAGACCAGACGCGCGGCCAGCAGGGAATGGCCCCCAAGGTCGCGGAAGAAATCGCTGGCCAGGCGCAAGGGCTGCCCGGGGAACAAAGGGCGCAGCGCATCGAATAGCGCCAGTTCACCCGGCGTGACGGGCTCGTCATCTTCGCCGCTGGGCTCGGACACGGTTTCCAGTTCGCGCGCCTTGAGCGTCTTGCGGTCGATTTTTCCCGACGTCAGGCGCGGCACCTCGGCCACGCGCTCAAAGCGGGCCGGAATCATATAGGCCGGCAGGTCCTGCGCCAGGGCGGCGCGCAAGGCGTGCAGGTCCAGCCGCGCCGCGCCCTCGGGTTTCAGGAAGGCCACCAGTTGATCGATGCCTCCCAGATCGCGCAGCACCACCGCCGCTGCGCCCACGCCAGGTTGTCGATAAAGCGCCGCTTCGATTTCACCCAGTTCAACCCGGAAACCCCGCACCTTGACCTGATCGTCGCTGCGGCCCAGGCATTGGATCTGCCCATGTTCGTCAATGCGCGCCAAGTCGCCACTGCGATACATGCGCGTGTCGTGATCGCCGCTGGGCCTGGGATTGGCAAGGAACTTCTCGGCGGTCAACTCGGGACGCCCAAGATAGCCGTCCGCCACACCGGGGCCGGTGATGCACAATTCGCCCACTTGCCCTTGCGGCAGCACCGCGCCATCGTCACCACGGATCAGCATGCCGTAGTTGGGCAACGGCGTGCCGATCGTCACCGGTTGGCCGGGCAGCAACTCAGCCAAACTGGCCGACACGGTCGTTTCCGTCGGACCATAGGTATTGAACAGACGCCGACCCGGCGTGGCCCAGCGCGGCACAAGAAAGTCGGGGCACACTTCGCCGCCCAGGTTCACGATACGCAGCCCCGGCACGTCGTGCGCGAACAGCGCCAGCAGCGTCGGCACCGCGTGCAGCACGGTGACGCCTTCACGCACCAGCGCGTCGGGCAGCGCTTCGGGATCGGTCGTCAACATCTTGGGCGCCACCCACAGGCTTGCGCCGACCAGATAACTGATCCAGATTTCCTCGAACGACATGTCGAAAGCCACCGAGAAACCCTGGTAGACCTTGTCGCCGTGGCGCACGCCCAGCACGTCGTTTTCACTGCGCAGAAAGTGGCAGATGCCGCCTTGGCTGATCGGCACCCCCTTGGGCTTGCCCGTCGAGCCGGACGTGTAGATCACATAGGCGGGATGCTCGGGCAGCAGCCCTTCCCGCTTGCGCAAATTGCCGTCCACCGGCACCGAAAGCGCCCACGTCGTCCATGTCGACATGCCGTCAAGACGCACATCGGCGCCCGCGATCAATCCGTTGGCGCCCGCGTCTTGCAGGCAGACCAGCATGCGGTCGGGCGGCGTGTCGGATTCAAACGGCAGCCAGGCCGCGCCGGCCTTGGCGATGGCCGCCTGCATCACCAGCAGGTCGGCACCACGCGGCAGGCACAGGCCCACGATCTGCCCGGGCCGCACGCCGGCCTCGATCAGATGGTGCGCGGCCAGATCGGCGCGTTGGCCCAGTGCGTCGTAGGTTAGGGTTTGATCCAGCCAATGAATGGCGACGGCGGCGGGATGCCGCAGGATCGTGGCTTCCAGAATATCGGGCAGCGTTTCCGCGGTCAGCAGATCCGGCCGATAGGGGCCTTGAAGAATCATAAGAAAGGCAACAATCCAGCTGTGAGGATTTTTGCTTATTGACCCATGCGGCGGAAATTCGTTCAAGCACTGGTTGAAAAAAACCCCTGGTTTGTGCGTCACCTGCACAAACCAGGGGTTTTCATCGTCAGTCCCGGCTCAAGGGCCGGTGCGAACAGACCTGGACTTAAGCCGATTGGCGCAACGCGCGGGCCGCTTGCACCATGCCGATCAGCGCAGCTTCGGTTTCTGGCCAGGCGCGCGTCTTCAGACCGCAGTCAGGATTCACCCACAGCCGTTCCTTGGGCAGGCGGGCAGCCGCCTTTTCCATCAGGCCGACCATCCAGTCCACCTCGGGCACGTTCGGCGAGTGAATGTCGTACACGCCAGGGCCGATGTCGTTCGGGTAGTCGAAATCCTCGAACGCCTTGAGCAGGTCCATGTTGGAGCGCGAGGTTTCGATCGTGATCACGTCCGCGTCCATCGCGGCGATCGATTCGATGATGTCGTTGAATTCCGAATAGCACATATGGGTATGGATCTGCGTTTCATCACGCACGCCGGCAGTCGACAGGCGGAAGCAGTCCACCGCCCAATCCAGGTACGCCTCCCAGTCGGCGCGGCGCAGCGGCAGGCCTTCGCGGATGGCGGGCTCATCAATCTGAATGACGCGGATGCCAGCGGTTTCCAGGTCAACCACTTCGTCGCGCAACGCCAGCGCCAGTTGGCGGCAGGTCTGCTCCCGCGGCTGATCATCGCGCACGAACGACCATTGCAGGATGGTGACCGGGCCGGTCAACATGCCCTTGACGGGCTTGTCCGTCAGCGACTGTGCATAGGACGACCAACCCACCGTCATCGGCGCGGCGCGGGCCACGTCGCCGAAAATGATCGGCGGCTTGACGCAACGCGAACCGTAGCTTTGCACCCAGCCGTTCTTGGTGAAGGCAAAGCCGGCGAGCAGTTCGCCGAAATATTCCACCATGTCATTGCGCTCGGGTTCGCCGTGCACCAGCACGTCCAGCCCCACCTTTTCCTGGAAGCGGATGACTTCTTCGATCTCCTTGCGGATGGCGGTCTCGTAGCCCGAGTCCGTCAATGCCCCCGCCTTCCAGTCGCGGCGCAGCGCGCGGATTTCAGCCGTCTGCGGGAACGAGCCGATCGTGGTCGTCGGATAGGCGGGCAGGCCCAATTGCGCTTGCTGGCGGGCAATGCGGCCGGCAAACGGCGCACGGTCGCGCGAGACGCTGGCCGCGCCGGACATGCGCCGGCCCACCACCGGATTGTGGATACGGGCGGACGAGCGGCGCGCGGCCAAAGCAGCACGCTGCTTGATCAGGCCTTCCTGCACCGTGGATTCCGTGGGGGTATCCAACGCGCGGCCCAGCAAGTTCAGCTCGTCCAGCTTCTGTGCGGCGAAGGACAACCAGCTCTTCAGCTCGGCATCCAGTTCCGCTTCGTTGGCCAGATCAACAGGCACATGCAGCAACGAGCACGACGGCGCCAACCACAGGCGGTCGCCCAATTGTTGCTTGATGGGCGTCAGCGTCGCGATGGCGGCGTCCAGGTCGGTACGCCAGATATTGCGGCCGTTGATCACCCCCGCCGACAACACCTGGTCGGCGCGCAGGCCAGCCACGACCTCCGCCAGTTGCTCTGGCGCGCGGCTCAGGTCCACATGCAGGCCGGCAACCGGCAAGGCTTGGGCAGTGGCCAGATTGTCTTTCAGACCGTCGAAGTACGTGGCGATCAGCAGCTTGACGGGGCTGCCGGCCAGCGTGGCATACACCTGCCTGAAGGCATCGCGCCAGGCGTTCGGCAAGTCCAGCACCAGAATGGGTTCATCGATCTGCACCCATTCCACGCCCAGCTTGGCAAAGCGGGCCAGCACTTCCTGGTAGACCGGTAGCAACGCGGCCAGCAATTGCAGCTTGCCTTCATCGGCGGCGCCGCCGGCAAAGGCGTCGCCCTTGCCCTGGTACAGCCAGGTCAGCGGGCCCGGAATCACGGGCTTGACGATGTGGCCCAGCGCTTGCGCTTCGTGAATCTGATCAAACAGCGATTCGCGCGCGATGCGGAACGTCTGGCCAGGCGCCAGTTCCGGCACGATGTAGTGATAGTTGGTGTCGAACCACTTGGTCATTTCGCAGGCAGCGGCAGGCTTGCCCGTTGGCGCGCGGCCGCGCCCCATGCGGAACAACGTGTCCAACGACACCGGTTCAGCGTCCTGCTGGCCGAAACGAGCCGGCACGGCGCCCAACAGCGTGCTCCATTCCAGGATCTGGTCGTACCAGGCGAAGTCGCCCACCGGCACGAACTTCACGCCAGCCGAGGCTTGCAGCTTCCAATGCCTGGCACGCAGTTCGCGGCCGATTTCCTCAAGCGCTTCAGCGGTTTGTTTGCCGGCCCAATAGGCTTCAACGGCGCGCTTCAGTTCGCGCTGGGCGCCGATGCGGGGAAACCCCAAATTATGAACAATAGTCATGACAACACCGCCGTTAGACAAAATTTTCTCAAGTGACGGTTATTGTGCGGGCAAAGCTATATGAATCAAAATCAATGTGACCATCCATAAGATGAGAAACCCTCATACAATATAAGTACATTCCGCCCCCATGGGTCCGGTGCCAGCATCCGGCGCCGCCCTGGCGCCACTTCCTCACGCCCCCCATCCGACAGCAGCCATGCTAGAAATCCGCCATCTTGAAACGCTGACCGCCATCCGCGAAGGGGGCAGCCTGCAAGAAGCCGCCGAACGCCTGCACCTGACACAATCCGCCCTGTCGCACCAATTGCGCGACTTGGAAACCCGCTTGGGCACGCCGCTGCTCAACCGCCGTACCCGGCCAGCCCGGCTGACCACCGCCGGCTTGCGCGTGCTGGCGTTGGCGGACGAGGTGCTGCCCCGCATCCGCGCGACCGAGCGTGACCTGCAACGGCTAGCCGCGGGCCGCACGGGCCGCCTGCATCTGGCCATTGATTGCCACTCTTGCTTCCAATGGCTGATGCCGGCGCTGGATGCCTTCCGGATTCAATGGCCGGACGTGGCACTGGATCTGTCGGCGGCGTTTTCCTTCGCCCCCCTACCCGCCCTGGTGCGCGGCGACCTGGATCTGGTCATCACGTCGGACCCCCAGCCGCTGGACGCGGTCGAGTACCTGCCGCTATTCAAGTACGAGTTGGTTCTGGCCGTGTCGGAATCCAATCCGCTGGCCGGCAGTAAATTCATCATGCCCGACCAGTTGGCCGACCAGACGCTGATCACTTATCCGGTGGACAAGCAGCGCCTGGACATCTTCACCGCGTTCCTGGATCCCGCCGAGGTGGAACCCGCCGCCGTCCGCAAGGCGGAACTCACTCCCATCATCGCGCAACTGGTGGCCAGCAACCGCGGCGTGGCGGCGCTGCCGAACTGGGCGCTGACGGAATACATGAACCAGGGTTGGCTGCGGTTATGCCGGTTGGGTCCGCAGGGGGTGTGGCGCACCCTGTATGCCACGGTGCGCAGCGAGGACACGGACGCCTCGTATATCGACGAGTTCCTGAACATCACGCGGGACGTTTGCTTCAAGACGCTGTCGGGAATCAAGTCGGCAAAGTAAAAACAAAGCCGCCCTCTCAGGCGGCTTCGTTCCAACAGCGCCAACGCCAGCTTTTCAGTCTTCGTCGCCGCCATCGCCCAAGATGCGGCGGATCACGTCGTGCGCGAATCCGCGGCTGGCCAGGAAGCGGGCCTGCTTGGCGTAGACCGCACGGTCTTCAGGCTTTGCGTCAAAGCGCTTCTTCCAGACTTCCAGCGCGCGTTCGTATTCGGTGGCACGCAACTGGTCGCGCAGTTCGGCCACCTGGTTGTCATCCACGCCATGTTGGCGCAATTCCTGCACGATGCGCGCCGCGCCCTGGCGGGATGCCCGGCGGTGCACCAGGCTTTGCGCAAAACGCTCGGTGGAAAGCCAGCCTTCCTTTTCCAGCACATCCAAGACCGCGTCGACCTCGGCCGCGTCTTCGGCGTAGGCGGATAGCTTGCGCGCCAGTTCTTCGCGCGCGTGTTCGCGCCGTGACAAATAACCCACGGCGCGCATTTTCAGCGAAGGGCCTTTGCGCGCTTGAGTGCTGTCATGGGCGGGCGTGCTGCCGTCCACGCCGTCTTCAACATCCTTGTCCGCGCGCTGCGACGTTGCCGCTCGGCGGCCACGCCCCGTGGCACTGCGTTGTTCCGAACTGCGCTGCCATTGGTCCGCTGGCGTTGCGGGCGCAGCGGCTTCCTGTTCGCGGCGCGCGTCGGAACTGCGCCGCAAACCCTGGGGTTTGGCGACAGTTTCAAATTCGTCATCCAACTTGGCGCGAACACGGTCGGCTGACGCGGGGGTCGGTTTCCAGCTCATGCGCTTCCTGCTTGCTATGCAAAAACGGCAGGCCCGTCATGGCGCCTGCCGCATATCACCGGCCAGAGGCGCGGCACAAACCATGCGCGATCCACCTGCGGCTGCACCGCAGGTAGCCGCAAGACTGCTTATTCGGCGGTGTCTTCCGCCGTGGGCACGAATTCAGCGGCGCGGCTGACAATGCCCTGGTTTTCGCGAACGCGGTTCTCGATCTCGATGGCGATTGCCTTGTGCTCTTTCAGGTATTCCCGGACATTGTCCTTGCCCTGGCCGATGCGATTACCGTTGTAGCTGTACCACGCGCCGGACTTGTCCACCACGCTGGCGGCCACGCCCAGATCAATGATTTCGCCTTCGCGCGAGATGCCTGCGCCGTACATGATGTCGAATTCGGCTTGCTTGAACGGCGGCGCAACCTTGTTCTTCACGACCTTGACGCGCGTTTCGTTGCCGACGACTTCGTCGCCCTTCTTGATGGAACCGATGCGGCGGATGTCCAGACGCACCGATGCGTAGAACTTCAGCGCGTTGCCACCGGTGGTGGTTTCGGGGTTACCGAACATCACACCGATCTTCATGCGGATCTGGTTGATGAAGATGACCATGCAGTTGGTGCGCTTGATCGTGGCAGTCAGCTTGCGCAACGCCTGGCTCATCAGGCGGGCTTGCAGGCCGGGCAGGGAATCGCCCATTTCGCCTTCGATTTCAGCCTTGGGGACCAGGGCCGCCACCGAGTCGATGACGATCAGGTCGACCGAGCCCGAACGCACCAGGGCGTCGGTGATTTCCAACGCCTGTTCGCCGGTGTCCGGCTGCGAGATCAGCAGGTCGGTCAGGTTGACGCCCAGCTTGTTGGCGTACTGCACGTCCAGCGCGTGTTCCGCGTCGACGAAGGCGCAGGTGCCGCCGACCTTTTGCATTTCAGCAATGACTTGCAGCGTGAGCGTCGTCTTGCCCGACGATTCCGGGCCGTAGATTTCGACCACGCGGCCGCGCGGCAGGCCGCCGACACCCAGCGCGATGTCCAGCCCCAACGAACCCGTGGAAACGACCTGGATATCGTGGGAGACCTCGTTGTCGCCGTAACGCATGATCGAACCCTTGCCGAACTGCTTTTCGATCTGCGAGAGTGCGGCGGCAAGCGCCTTGGCCTTTTCCGATGCGGCGGCCTTGGTGGTTTTGTCGTCCATGTAGAGTCCTGTCTGTAACGTATCTGGTGTCGAAGGGTGCCGGAGAAGTCGCCGGTCAGGCTGTGCTTTGAGTTTTCTGCATTTGGATCAGATGCAGATTATGGCATCGGATTGTACTGTACAAAAAACCAGTGTGCCAGAGTTTTGCACGTATACCCTTAGTGGGCAAGCCCCCCGCCATATGACAGAATCCAGGCGAACCCGGCGTTTCGTCCCTTTTCCGCCGCCGGGCCGCCCACAAGGCGGGTAGCCTCCCAGAGAGAGGCAGCAAGCGCGCAAGGCGCTGGCGGCACAGGGACCCCTTCTTTAGCAGCCCATGCGTATCCTGATCGCCGAAGACGACAGCATTCTGGCCGACGGCCTGTCCCGGTCCTTGCGGCACAACGGCTATGCCGTGGACGCCGTCCGTGACGGACTGGCCGCCGATTCGGCGCTGGCGGCCCAGGCATTCGACCTGCTCATCCTGGACCTCGGCCTGCCGCAACTGGCCGGCCTGGAAGTGCTGCGCCGCCTGCGCGCCCGCAACTCGGCCCTGCCCGTCCTGATCCTGACCGCCGCCGACAGCATCGAGCAGCGCGTCAAGGGCCTGGACCTGGGCGCCGACGACTACATGGCCAAGCCCTTCGCGCTGTCCGAACTGGAAGCGCGCGTGCGGGCCTTGACCCGGCGCGGCGCGGGCGGCGGGGCCACGATGCTCAAGCACGGCCGCTTGCTGTTTGACCAGACGGGCCGCGTCGCCATCGTGGATGACCAGACGCTGGACCTGTCCGCGCGCGAAGTCAGCCTGCTGGAGATTCTGCTGACCCGCAGCGGCCGCATGGTCAGCAAGACGCAATTGGTGGATCACCTGTGCGAATGGGGCGAGGAAGTCAGCACCAACGCCATCGAGGTGTATGTCCACCGCCTGCGCAAGAAGCTGGAGCCCAGCGGCGTGAAGATCGTGACGGTGCGTGGCCTGGGCTATTGTCTGGAGCGGGACCAAGGTGCCGCGTACCTCGCCAGCTGAGCCTGCGCGGCCCGAACCGCTGAATCAGGAAGCACTGGATATCATGCAGGCTGGGTCCAAGGGCCCAAGCTTCGCGCCGCCCCAGCGTTCGCTGCTGGGCGAGATCCTGGACTGGATGTTGGCCCCGCTGTTCCTGCTGTGGCCCATGAGCGTCGCGATCACCTATGTGGTCGCGCAGAACATCGCCAACGTGCCGTATGACCGGGCGCTGGCCAACAATCTCCACGTGCTGACGCACCAGGTCCACGCCCAGGATGGCCGCGCCATCCTGAAGATGACCGACCCCGCGCGCGACGTGCTGCGCGCTGACGAGACAGACAGCGTGTTCTGGCTGGCGCTGGGCAGCCGCGGCGAATACCTGGGAGGCGACCGCGCCCTGCCACTGCCGGCCAGCGTGGGGCAACCGCGCCCCGGCGAAGTCCAGTACCAGGACGACACGATGCGAGGCTTCGGGATCCGGCTGGCCTTCACGTGGGTCGACCTGAATCTGCCCAATACCCAGCCCGCGCTGCTGATCGTGGCCGAGACGGTGGAAAAGCGCACGCAGTTGGCCAACGACATCATCAAGGGCGTGATCATTCCGCAGTTCGTGGTGTTGCCGATCGCCGTGCTGTTGGTGTGGTTCGGGCTGTCGCGCGGCGTGGCGCCGTTGAACGCCTTGCAGCAACGCCTGCGGGCCCGGCGCCCCGACGATCTTTCCCCCATCGATGAACGCGCGGCGCCGTCCGAGATCGCGCCGCTGGTGGCGGCCATGAACGACCTGCTGGACCGGCTGTCCGCCAACGTCCAGGCGCAGCGCCGCTTCGTGGCGGATGCCGCCCACCAATTGAAGACGCCGCTGGCGGGCTTGCGCACGCAGGCCGAACTGGCATTGCGGGATGCCAGCCCCGAGGAAATGCAGTCCAGCCTGCGCCAGCTGGTGACCGGGTCCGAACGCGCCACCCGGCTGGTCAACCAATTGCTGTTGCTGGCCCGCGCGGAAAATCCCAGCGCCATCGGCCTGACGCGAACCGATATCAACGCCATTGCCTACGAGCAGGCCATGCACTGGGTGCCACAGGCCCTGTCGCTTAGCACCGACCTGGGTTTCGAGGGTTCGGACGAACCAGTCGAAATCAACGGCAATCCCTTGCTGCTGGCCGAGCTGCTGAACAATCTGGTGGACAACGCCCTGCGCTACACGCCGCGCGGCGGCCATATCACCGTGCGTGTGCAGCGGATAGGTGACGAAGCCGTGCTGGAGGTCGAGGATTCCGGCCCGGGCATCCCACCCGAAGAACGCGAGCGGGTATTCGATCGCTTCTACCGCGTGCTGGGCACGGCGTCGGATGGCAGCGGGCTGGGACTGGCCATCGTGCGCGAAATCGCACAGAAGCATCAGGCCAGCGTGCTGATCAGCGACCACCCCACTGCGCATTCAGACCTGCCCGGAACCCGTATCCGCGTGGCGTTCCCGCTGTACGCCGAACATTCCGACCTGCTTGAAAGCTGAGCCGCGGCGTGCAATCGCCCGGCTAAGGACTATCCCTAGCTCCGCCAGCAGTGCTTACATAATGTTTCAATTTTAAGATTCGAGTAAGGGTTACGTCAGAACCTCGTCAGCCTAGCGCCTCAATGTTGCGTATAGCTCGATGTCGGCTCGCCGGCGGAGGGTCTAGCACGGCGGAGAACCGCCGGCCAAAAAACGAGGAGACATCATGAGCACAACAACCATGGCAGGTCGCGGTCCATCCGCGGAACCGCGCCCGATGACCAAGGATGAACGCCGCGTCATCTTCGCGTCGTCCCTGGGCACGGTTTTCGAGTGGTACGACTTCTATCTATATGGCTCGCTCGCAGCCATCATCGCGCAGCACTTTTTCTCTGGCGTGAATCCCACCGCGGGGTTCATCTTCGCGCTGCTGGCGTTCGCGGCGGGCTTCGCCGTGCGGCCGTTCGGCGCGCTGGTGTTCGGCCGCCTGGGCGATCTGGTTGGACGCAAATACACCTTCCTGGTCACCATCGTGATCATGGGTTTGTCGACATTCCTCGTGGGCGTGCTGCCTAGCTATGCCAGCATCGGTTTGGCCGCTCCGGCCATCCTGATCGTGCTGCGCCTGCTGCAAGGCCTGGCCCTGGGCGGCGAGTACGGCGGCGCGGCAACCTATGTTGCCGAACACGCCCCGCACGGCCGCCGCGGCTTCTACACGTCGTGGATCCAGACCACCGCAACGCTGGGCCTGTTCCTGTCGCTGCTGGTCATCCTGGGCATCCGCACCGTCATGGGCGAAGATGACTTCAAAGCCTGGGGCTGGCGCATTCCGTTCCTGATCTCGGTCGTGCTGCTGGGCATCTCGGTGTGGATCCGCCTGCAACTGAGCGAATCCCCCACCTTCAAGCGCATGAAGGAAGAAGGCAAGGGTTCCAAGGCGCCGATCGCTGAATCGTTTGGCCAGTGGAAGAACCTGAAGGTCGTGATCCTGGCACTGCTGGGCCTGACCGCCGGCCAGGCCGTGGTGTGGTACACGGGCCAGTTCTACGCGCTGTTCTTCCTGACGCAAACGCTGAAGGTCGACGCCAACACCGCCAACATCATGATCGCGATCGCGCTGCTGATCGGCACGCCGTTCTTCGTGGTCTTCGGCGCGTTGTCGGACAAGATCGGTCGCAAGCCCATCATCATGGCGGGCTGCCTGATCGCTGCGGCGACGTACTTCCCGATCTTCCAGGGCATCACCCACTTCGCCAACCCGGCGTTGGAAAAGGCCCAGGCAACGGCACCGGTCACGGTGATCGCGGACCCCAGCACGTGCTCGTTCCAGTTCAACCCGGTGGGCACGTCTTCGTTCACCAGCTCTTGCGACGTCGTGAAGTCCTTCATGGCCCGCAACTCGGTGAACTACAAGAACGAAGCCGCGCCAGCCGGTTCGGTCGCCAAGGTGAAGATCGGCAACGACGAGTTCGCCTCCTTCGACGGCAAGGCCTTGGCGCCCGCCGACTTCAAGGCCAAGGCAGCTGAACTGGACAAGTCGCTGACCACCGCGATCCGCAGCCACGGCTACCCCGCCAAGGCGGATCCGGCACAAAGCAACAACGTCATGGTGGTCGTGCTGCTGGCGATCCTGGTGCTCTACGTGACCATGGTCTACGGCCCGATCGCCGCCATGCTGGTGGAAATGTTCCCGACCCGCATCCGCTACACCTCGATGAGCTTGCCGTATCACATCGGCAACGGCTGGTTCGGCGGCTTCCTGCCCCCGGTCGCCTTCGCGGTGGTGGCTGCCACCGGCAATATCTACGACGGCCTGTGGTATCCGATCATCATCGCAGTCATGACCCTGGTCATCGGCACGCTGTTCGTGCGCGAATCCAAGGACAACGACATCAACGCATAACCGACCATCCCCCGCCGGGTGGGACTGCTGCGCCTGCCCGGCCTTTCAAAAGCTCCTTACGGAGCTTTTTTTTTGTGGGCCCCCACGCGGCGCGCTTCGCGCTTGCTGCCCCCCGAGGGGGCTTTTTCCCCTTGGGGCGGCCCGGCGAGGGAAAGGCCCCCACGCGGCGCGCTTCGCGCTTGCTGCCCCCCGAGGGGGCCTTCCCCCTTGGGGCGGCCCGGCGAGGGAAAGGCCCCCACGCTGCGCGCTTCGCGCTTGCTGCCCCCCGAGGGGGCTTTCCCCCTTGGGGCGGCCCGGCGGGGGAAAGGCCATTCTTGCGAGCATTGGCCGTTCTTCTGAAGGAGGTGGGCCCAACTCGAAAATCTCTTCTGCGTTTTCAGGACGATGTCAGACCCCCCGGCTTAGACTGGCGCCTCAGATTACGGCCTTGCGCCAGATTGGCTGACGATTGATCCCCCTGTCAGACGATTGCAGGGCTAGTGTTCTGACACCGATACCGCGTTCCCCGCGAGCCTTTTATGACGCGGTATTGTGTGCTCCCGTACCGGCCCGGCCTTTATTGAGCCGGGCCGCTTTTTTTTGCGCGGCACCCGCGATAAAAAATGGCGACCGCGGGGCGGTCGCCATGATCGGGGATGAACCGGCGCATGGCCGGCTGCCCTTTCAGCGGCGCATGCCGACGCCGATCGCCAGTACGCCGGCCACGATGGCAGCGATTCCGGCCCAGGTCGGGATGGGCACCGACTTCTCGGTTTCGGCCGTGGCCTTGACCGAGCCGATCTGCAAGACGGTTTCTTCAGACTTGTAGTTGAAGCCCTTGTAGGCCAGGGCCGCGATGCCCAGGACGATCAGGATGGCGCCAATGATTTTCATATGTTCCTCTCCGATTCCATGTCGGTGCGCGGAAGTTAACGCATAGGGCAGGCGATGTCAGTGACAGAACGTGTCGCCTGTCGCAAGCGTATTGCAGCACTTCGGCAATCGGGCCGCGTCGTATAGAATCTACCCTTTTGGCCGACGCTCATGTGGTTCAAGAATCTCAAGATTTACCGCCTCTCCTCGCCGTGGACGCTCATCGGCGAGCAGCTTGAAGAAACGCTTGCGCGGCACGCCTACCAAGCGGGCAACAACCTCGAAATGCAAAGCCTGGGCTGGGTTCCGCCGCGCGAAAACGGCGGGCTTGCGCACGTCGTGAACGGCCAGATCCTGCTGTCCCTGCGCGCCGAGAAAAAGCTTTTGCCGGGCACCGTCGTGAACCAGGTCGCCAAAGCGCGCGCCCAGGAAATCGAAGAGCAGCAAGGCTACAAGCCCGGCCGCAAGCAGATGAAGGAAATCAAAGAGCGCGTCACCGACGAACTCTTGCCGCGCGCCTTCAGCGTCTACCGCGACACCCGCGTCTGGATCGACCCGCTGAACCATTGGCTGGTCATTGACGCCGCCGCCTCGGCAAAGGCCGACGAAGTCATCGGCCTGCTGGCCAAGTGCGTGGATCCGTTCCCGCTGGAAAACCTGTACGTGACGCAATCGCCCGCGTCCGCGATGACCGGCTGGCTGGCTGAAGACGAAGCCCCCTCCAACTTCACCATCGACCAAGACACCGAATTGCGTTCGTCGGGTGAAAGCGGCGCGGCCATCCGCTACGTGAAGCACTCCATCGACGCCGACGACGTGCGCCGCCATATCCAATCGGGCAAGCAGTGCACGCGCCTGGCCATGACGTGGGCCGACCGCATTTCGTTCGTCCTGACCGAAGGCCTGGACGTCAAGCGCGTATCGCCGCTGGACGTGTTGAAGGAAGGCAACGAAGGCGTGGCCACCAACGACGACGAGAAGTTCGACTCCGACATGATGCTGATGACGGGCGAACTGTCCAAGATGATGGCTGAACTGGTCGACGCGCTGGGCGGCGAAAAGAAGATCTAAGCCACGCTTGTCGCAACGCTTGATACGACCTAGACCGCCCTGCCCTGGGCGGTCTTTTCATTTCCGCGTTCCGGCCAGCATGCAGGCTCAAGCCGCCACGCTGCGGTCGCGGCCGGCCTGTTTCGCCCGGTACAACGCCTTGTCGGCGCGGTCGATCAAATAGGCATAGTCCGGGTGGCCGTCGAACGTGGCCACGCCGATGCTCGCGGTGATACGCAAGGCGCCGGCTTCGGGAATCGTGAAATGGTGGCGGCGGATTTCGGCGCCCAGTTTCTCGGCGGCGGCCAGCGCGGCCGCTTCCGCCGTGTCCACCAGCACCACCAGGAACTCTTCGCCACCGTAGCGGAACACGAAGTCGCTGGACCGGCACGCCTGATGCACCACCTCCGCGAACTGCCGCAGCACGTGATCGCCGCCGGCATGCCCATGCGCGTCATTGACCGCCTTGAAATGATCGATGTCCAGCAGCAGCACTGAAAAACGGCTGCCCTGCCGCGTGGAAATGGCTATCTCCCGCCCGATGACCGACGGCAGGAAACGGCGGTTCAGCACGTTGGTCAGGGGATCACTGCCGCTCTCGATCTCGGCCACCATGTCGAACAGGCCATTGAGCAGATGCTTGATGCGCGCCACCAGTTCTTGCAATTCGCGCACTTGATCGGGCATCGACACCTGCCGCTGCTCGTCAGCCATCATCAGTTGCGGCAACACCACGTCGTCCAGCCGCGAAACCGACTCGGTGATCTGGCGCAAGGCCGGCGCGCTTTCAAACAGCACGCCGCCCTTGTGCTGCAACCACAACCCGAACTCCGACGCCGCCAGACGCGGCAAGGCCTGCTCGGGCGCGCGGTAGTGCAGGCCGATCAGCACGGCCTGGCTCCATTCCAACAGCGCAGCGCGCTGGCGCTCGCGTTCGGTCGAGATGTTCTGCCCCAGGGCGAACAACCGGTACGCTTCGTCATTGCGCGCACCACGGTTGATATCGCGCATGAAGGCGCGGCTCATCTGCTCGATTGCCAGGTCGAACAGATTGCAGACGTACTGCGTGGCAATGGACGCCGCGTTGCCGTCCAGGTCGCTGGCGCGCAATCGCTCGGCGATCTCATTCTTCAGGATACGGGCGCCCGCCATCACCAGATGGATCGGGATGTGGACGCGGGCATGCACCTCGCCCACCTTCTTCTGGGTGGCCATCAACGCAACGATGTCGCCTTGATCGCGCACGCAGAGCAATCCCTTCAGCCAGTGCTTCATGCCGCTGTGCAAGCGAGTCGAGACAATCTCGTGGGACAGGCGCGGCCCCGCCTCAGCATCCGCCAGCAAGGTGGAATAGAAGACATCCACCAGTTCCTTGGCGCTGTCGCCCACCACCGCGGCAACCTGGCCACGGGTATAGGCGTCAACCGATTGATAGACCGCTTCCCAGGCTTGCGCGTTCGATGCGCTCAGGTAGCACGCTTGGCCCGCGCCGTCCGTCCACGCCGGAACCGCGCTCTTGCTCGAAGACATAAGATCATCCGCCCAAAAACTCCGCGCGTGTCTCGGAGCGACACGCGACAGAAAAAGACAGCGCGGATTATCCTTCAAATCGCCAGGACCGCCCCGCCTTGGTGCATGCCGGCGGCGGGGCGGCGGGTTGGCTTACTCCAGGCCGTGGAACACGGAGTCGTCGGGGCCCACGTGCGACGGGTGTTGCCACGTCACATCGCGCAGCGAGTGCTGGACCAGGCCTTCCACGCCCAGCAGCACCGCGAAGATCGCCATGCGGATGGGGATGCCGTTGTCGGTCTGGCGGAAGATGGCCAGGCGCGGGTCATGGTTCAGATCCACGCTCAGGTCATTGGCGCCCGGACGGCTGTCGCGCGGCAGCGGATGCATCACGATGGTCTCGGGGCTGCAATAGGCGTCGATGATGGCGCGGCTGATCTGGAAGTCGGGCGTGTAGCCTTCGTTCTCTTCGTTGGCAAAGCGCTCTTTCTGCACGCGCGTCGCGTAAATCACGTCGGCGCCCGCCAGGCCTTCGGCCAACGACGTCTTCTGTTCGATCACGTTGCCGTTGCGGCTTGCCTGTTCGATGATGTAGCTGGGCATTTCCAGCCCCTTCGGCGACACCAGCGAGAACTTCACGTTCTTGTACAGCGCCATCAGCTTGATCAGCGAGTGCACGGTACGGCCGTATTTCAGGTCGCCCACCATGGCGATATGCGCGCCATCCAGCAGCTTGCCCAGGCGCGAGAACTCGGTCAGGATCGTGTACAGGTCCAGCAAGGCCTGGCTGGGATGCTCGCCCGGACCATCGCCGCCGTTGACGACGGGAATGTTGGTGGCGCGCGCGAATTCCGCAACCGAACCTTGGTCCGGGTGGCGGATCACCATGGCATCCACATAGCCGCTCATGACGCGGCTGGTGTCATAGATGGATTCGCCCTTGGCCATCGACGAAAACGTAAAGCCCGTCGTGTCGCATACCGAACCGCCCAGGCGGCAGAACGCCGAACCGAAGCTGACGCGCGTGCGCGTGCTGGCTTCAAAGAACAGGTTGCCCAGGACGGCGCCTTCCAGCACGCGGGACACCTTTTGGCGGCGCGCGATGGGCTGCATCATGTCGGCCACGCGGAACAGGTCTTCAACCGACTCGCGCGTGAATTGGTCCACCGACAGCAGTTGATGCTTGCCTTCGACCGCAATGCGCTCGCGCAACGGGCCGTCTTGTACGCTTTGCGTATACTTTTCCAGCAATACGCCGTTTTGCACGATTTCGCTGACAAAACGCTGCACCACTTCCGGCATTGCGCGGAATTCCTGCGATCCCTCGGGCAGCAGCCAAGTGTCCAACGCCCGGCGTTTGACGCCGATCCGGGTGGCGAACACGTCGCGCGTGAGGTTCAGGCGTCGCATGGCGTCGCGCAGGAAAGCTTGCTGGGAGATGGTCATGACGGGCCCCGAGAAAGAGGATTTATATACGCACCGCGCATATTATTCTCAACGCAAGTGCAAGTCCAACATTTTTGCGTACAAGGGTTTACCCGGAAAATCTGGCGCTAACGGCTAGCGTAGGACGTCATCTGCTGGGCATCCGCTGCCGCCTGCCCCAGAGAGAACCAGCACGCCCCGCAGAACGCCACGGCACTGAGCAGGTAGCAGACCATCGCCAACAGCTGGGCCGGCCAATGGCCGCGCGTCAGGTGCCCTGTGTAGCCCTGGCGCAACAGGCTGACCTGGGCCAGGTAGGCAAACAGCAGCCCCAGGCAAGAAGCCAGCAGCCCGCCCAAAAACAAAGCCAGCGGCAGCTGGAGATCAGGCGCGGCAATATCGCCGCCGACGATTCCCAGCGAAAAGGCCGCCAGCATCAATGCCGCGCCCCCATTCAGCCATCCCAGAAAGCGAAACGCCCCCGCCAGCAGCGAGAACGACATGCCCGAGGATCGGATCTGCTGGGAGCGAGGATCCATGCGTCAGCCGCCGTTGCCGGTGCGGCACACCGGCGTTGCCGTTTGGATCGAGGTCCGCACGGCCGCGATTTCAGCCGCATCCCAACGCCCTTCGCCCAACACGGTCACGGTCACCTTGGACTTGGCGGGACCGTCGGCTTCCGCCGAAATCAGCTCAAGCACCGTGGCGGGCTCGCCCACCTTGTACAACTGGATCTCGTCGGGGGCTCCCTTCTCGCCCAAGCTGTGGCGCCACGCATAAGCAATGCCATAGGGATGCTGCACATTCACATGGCAGGCCCGCACATATTCACCGCCACGGCGAAAGGCGGCCTGGTAGTTGGTGTCGACGCTGAAGGTCTCTTTCTTCACGGCATCGGACTCGTAGACGCCCTTGCTTGCGCAACCGGCCAACAATGCCGCCAACGTTACACCTACCCATACTGACTTGCGCATGATTCTTCCCGCGTTGAAATTCGGACTCCCGCGATTATGCCAGCGGCCGCAAAAAGGCCACGCGGGAAATGTCTGGACATTTCTGGCGTGGCCTTGGGCCGGCTAGGCGGCAACGGGAGGGCGACCTACTTGGTCGCAGCACCTTCAATTTTTTCCCCGCCTCGCTGAATGTCCTTGCCCGCGCCCGCAACGGTATTGCAGCCCGCCGAAAGGGCGGCGATCGAAAGCAGCATGACGAGAACGACTTTGTTCTTCATAAACCTCTCCTGTCTGGGCGTAGAAACCGAGGCCAGCATACCCCAAACACCCTCCTTTGCGCACCATCCGGACAGGCGGACCTAGCGGTTTCCATCCGATCGGGCGATCTCATCCGCCAGCCAATCAAGAAAGCCCCGCACCTCCGGCCGGCGGGCCGCATCGGGCAGGCTCACCGCGTAATAGGCGAAACGGGTAGGCCAAGGCAGATCCAGCGCCACGCGCAACCGGCCGGAATCCAGGTCTTCGCGCGCATGCGCTTGCGGAACCAATGCAATGCCCTGCCCGGCCGCGGCGGCCCTGAGCAGCAGCAGATCGTCCTCGAAGCTTGAACCGCGCCGCGCCGCGTCACCCGGGGGCACGCCATGCGCTTGCAACCACAGGCTCCAGTCTGCCCGGTCGGCATCCTGCAACAAGGGATAGCGCAAACAATCCGCGGCCACACGCAACGGAGGGCCGTCGCGCAACAGCGCTGGGGTGGCGACCGGCAACAGCACCGGCGTCATCAGCGGCATGACTGCCAGACCAGGGTAGTCACCCAACCCGTGACGCAACGCGATGTCGATCCGGTCTCGCTGAAAGTCCACCAGCTTGGACGAGGCCTCGACCCGAACCTCGATATCAGGATGAAGCGCTGCATAACCGCCCAGCCTCGGCACCAGCCAGTGGGCGGCGAACGAAGGCACGGTGCTGATGGTCAGCGTGCGCCGCGCGGCGCTGGACTCCAGCCAGGCCAGTGATTTTTCGATCAGATCAAAGGCCTGAAGCAAGGCGGGATGAACCTGCGCACTGACCTCGGTCAGGTTCACCCCATAGCGTTCTCGGACGAACAAAGGCATGCCCAACCGATCTTCAAGCAGCCGAATCTGCTGGCTGACCGCGCCCGGGGTCACCCCCATGCGCTCAGCGGCTGCCTTCAGGCTGCCCAGTCGGCCTGCCTCGGCAAATGCACGCAGGGCAAGCAAAGGCATCACAGCACTCATTCCCACTCCAAAATTTAGAAAATCTATCTTCAAAAGCGAGAAACAATCGTTTTACGTGATAGTGATTCAGCATCAACATGGCATCACCTCCACGCATCAGGAAGTAGTTTAGCTAACTTCTATCGATTATGACCACGCCAACTCTGCATCTCTACACCGACAGCTCACCCAACGGTTTCAAGATCACCATCGCGCTGGAAGAACTGGCGCTGCCCTATACGCTGCATCACATCCGCATTGACCAGGGCCAGCATCGCGACCCCGCTTTCCTGACACTCAACCCGCATGGACGGATTCCCGTGCTGCACGACGCCGAGACGGGAATCACGCTGTTCGAATCGGCCGCGATTCTGCTGTATCTGGCCGACAAGACCGGACGCCTGCTCCCCTCTGCACCCGCCGAAAAATGGGAAGCCATTACTTGGCTGATGTTCCATAGCGCCAGCATGGGCCCCATCCTGGGCCAGCGTGTGCATGCCGAGTGCTTTGCGGTTGAACGCAACGAGATCGCGATCCAGCGTTATCGCCGCCTGAGCGAAGACATCTTCGCCGTACTCGACGCGCGCCTGGCACAACGCACCTGGTTGGCTGGCAACGACTTTTCCATCGCCGATATCGCCACTTTCGGCTGGATGCACATCGCCAGGATCATCGAGTTCGACTTCAGCCGGCATCTCCACCTGAGCGCCTGGCATCAGCGGGCCACTCAACGTCCTGCGGTGCAACGCGGCATCGCCCTGCCACAACCGGCCGTTGGCCCTTGAAACCCCGGACTCATGACTTCATGATCGATTCCACACACACCCCTCCGACGCCCACCGGCGCCTCCGCGCCGGCCTTCGCCATGCACCCCGGCTACCGCCGCATGTTTGCCCCTGGCCAACTGACCTTGGGCATTTTTCTGCCCTTGAGGTTCTACCGGGGCGACATGGCAGTGCTGCAAGGCCAGGCCGACCTGGTGGCCGAGATCGACCGCCGAGGATTCGCCGCCGCATGGGTCCGCGACGTGCCCTTGTACGATCCGAACTTCGGCGATGCGGGACAGGTATTCGACCCCTTCGCGTATCTGGCCTATTTGGCGGCGCGCACCGAACGCCTCGCGCTCGCCACCGGCAGTGCGGTTTTCACGCTGCGCCATCCCATCGATCTAGCCAAGGCCGCCGCCACGCTGGACCGCCTGTCCGGCGGCAGGCTCGTCATGGGCATCGCGTCCGGCGACCGCCCTGTCGAATTTCCCGCGTACGGGCTGGACTTCGCGCAACGCGGCGACCGCTTCGCGCAAGCCGTTTCCTATTTCCGCCAACTGATGGGTGCCCCGCATGGCGCCATCGACTCGCCCCTCGGCCGTCTGGCAGGCCCGCAGCTTCTGCCCAAACCGCAAGCGGGGCGCGTACCGTTGCTGATCACGGGCTCCTGCCGGCAGACGCCGCAATGGGTCAGCGAGCACGCCGACGGCTGGTTGACCTATCCCGACTCCACGCACGACGACGCAGGCCCCGAACGGCTGGCACAAAAGATCCGATCCTGGCGTGCGCGAATTCCGGATTCCGGATTCCGGCCGCACGTCACCAACGAATGGCTGGACCTGGCGGCCGATCCGGATTTTCCGCGCACGCCCATGCAAGGCGGCTACGTCCTGCGCACCGGGCGCCGGGGTCTGCTTGACCTGCTGGCACGATGGCAGGAGGCGGGCGTGAACCACGCGGCGCTGGGAATCCAATTCTCGGAACGGCCCGCGGCCGAGGTTATCCAGGAACTGGCCGAGGAGGTCTTACCGTACTTTCCCGCACACCAGGGGCCACCCCCGGCTGCTGCCCGCTGGTAGGCCAGACCGACCTACAATGCGGCCCGGCCGCGGCTGTCGCGTATTTGCCGGCAATGGATTAGGATGCGCAAATGAACAAAAAACCTGTACCGCAGAACGCTGGCGCAGCCCCCAAGGGCTGGGGCTGGGAACAGCCGGAATGCCGCGGACAAGCGGCTTTGGCGCTGTTCATCGACGATCTGCACCGAATTCTGCAAGCCCATACCGCCGGCAAGTTGGCGGACAGCAGCACCTTGGCGGACGCCCAGGCACACGTCGACGAATTGCTTGCCCGATACAACGAAATCAACGCCGCCCCGGATATTTTCCTTGGACAATCGGTCGAACTGAAGGAAGGCGTCGACCGCAATGGCGTTTCCCATACGGTACCGATTTTTTCGGCACGGCTGAAAAAATCGCTGGTGTCGATGCTGGGCCAAGGCCCCGGCTGAACCGTCCCCCATACAGGCCAACGCACGGCGGCCGGCCACGAACCACAGCAACAGGAGACCCCCTAATGAATTCAGACAATGTCGTAGAGTTTCTCCGCCTGCTGTCGCTGGACGTCTCGCTGGGCGCCGCCGCCCAACACGCCGCCAGTCAGCCGGACGCGCCGCTCGCGTTGGCACGATTGGCCACCGCCCATGGCTTGCCTTGCAGCGCTTCGGACTGGTCTTTCTTTGCCCGCAGCTGCCTGGACACCTCGACGCAAGCCGAAGCAGAGGGCGGCCCCGTCGGCGCCACCATCTGGCAATTGGTGCAAGACCCCGCCCACGGCACGGACATTCCGGCCAGCGCCATTACGCGCGTCATCGGCATCATCACTCAACCGGAAGGCGGCCCGCCAGTCGTGGGCCATGTTGTTGGCGATCTGGCCCCGCGCGCACCGCTAGGCATGGCGCCCTACCCCACGGGTTCCTGATTGGCCACGCTGGCGCCCTAGGGGCAGCCAGCCAGATATTGCTTCACGCCCGACGCGGCGACCCGTCCGCTGGCCATGCAGGCGGTCAGCAGGTAGCCGCCCGTGGGCGCCTCCCAATCCAGCATCTCGCCCGCGCAGAACACGCCAGGCGCCGACCGCAGCATCAGGCCGGCGTTCAGGGCGTCAAATGACACGCCGCCCGCCGTGCTGATGGCTTCGTCAATCGGCCGCGTGCGCACAAGCGTCAACGGCAAGGCTTTGATCCGTAATCCAAGCTTTACCGGATCCTTGAAATCTTCGGCGGATGCACATTCGCGCAACAGCCCCGCCTTCACGCCGGTCAACCCCAGCCGGCTTTGCAGATGGCTGGACATGGAGCGCGCTCCGCGAGGGTGCATCACCGCGGCCAGGACTTTTTCCTGCGTCCAGTCCGGAGCCAGATCCAACGTCGCGATGGCCTGCCCTTGCGCATCGATCTCATCGCGCAAGGGTGCGGACAAGGCGTAGACCAGACTGCCTTCAACCCCGGTTTCCGACACCACGAATTCGCCTTGCCGGGCCAGCACGCCGCCCGCTTGCAGCGCGCACGACATGGCGACAGATTTGACGGGCTGCCCGGCAAAACGTTGACGGAAGTGGTCCGACCAGGCCACATCGAACCCGCTATTGGCGGGGCGTAGCGGCGCCACCTCGATCCCTTGCGCCTGCAACCCCGCGACCCATGCGCCGTCCGAGCCCAGTTTGGCCCAACTGCCACCTCCCAAGGCCAGCACCACGGCATCCGCCTTCAGCGTTTGCACGCCCTCCGGGGTGTCGAACCGCAGCACATTCGCGGTAGGCGCGTCATGGTCCGACCACCCCAACCAGCGGTGCCGCATATGGAAACGCACGCCACTGGCGCGCAGCCTGGCCAGCCAGGCCCGCAACAATGGCGCGGCCTTCATTTCCTGGGGAAAGACTCGCCCTGACGAACCGACAAAGGTCTCGATGCCCAGTTGCTGCGCCCAATCCCGCAACCCTGCGGCGTCCAACACGGCCAGCCAAGGCATCACGTCTGCGGCACGCGCGCCATAGCGCGCAAGAAAAGGGGCTGCTGCCTCGTTATGCGTCAGGTTCAGCCCGCCCCGGCCCGCCATCAGGAACTTGCGCCCGACCGAAGGCATGGCGTCGAACACATCCACTTGCAGGCCTTGGCCTGCCAGGCCCTCTGCCGCCATCAGGCCCGCCGGACCACCGCCAATGATCGCAATGCGTTGGGAAGCGCTCATGGTCATGACGCCAGGATCGTCAAGGCAGGGATGTGGAAGGGCGAAGGAGACGGCATGGAGGGCAAATCGAATTCATCCGGACAAGCGATGCGCGACGTGTGGCGCTGAGGGGAAGAATTGTCGCATGGCGCCAGGAGGCCCTCCCCCGTGGCATGCAGGAACCGGATGTTCGGACGACGGCCCGGATGAAAAAAGGCCCGGCGCCGGCCACTTATTGACCGCAGGCGCCAAGCCTTTGTTATGACAGGACAATTTGGACCTACGCAGAGGCTATCCCAAGGCTTGTCCACAGTCGCTGTGGGTAACTCCCAGGGTCAGGCGTTACCTGCCGCCTGCATCGGACCCGACCAGGGTTCCGAATCCAGCTCGAAGCGTAGCTCCTGATATTCGCCGTCCACCCCCACCGACCGCAGCAGGCCGGCCCCCATGGCCTGGCCCAGGGCACGGCGGCACAGGGTTTCAGGATCGTCCGGCAATGACTGAAATACGCCGGCCGGAATGCGCAAGCGCAACAATGCCTGGGGATCGCCGCGCTCCGCCGGCCGGCCAATATGGATATGGGCGGGATAACCGTGAGGGCACCAGATGCCCACGTGGTACTTGCCTTCAGCGCCGGTGTCGGCAACGTAGCCGGGATGATCGTACTTTGCGGTGCCCATGGACCCTCCTCGAGTGCGGCAAACTAGCGCGCGTGACCCATGGTAGCTCAGGGTCGCGGCGCTGTGCGGCCGGGAACACCCGGGAAACTCCGGGCTGGAACAAAGGATTGACCCAAGGCAAGTAACACGCAAAAAACGGACGAAAAAAAGCCGCGATTGGCATCGCGGCTTTTTCTCTTGAAACTGGTTGCGGGGGCAGGATTTGAACCTACGACCTTCGGGTTATGAGCCCGACGAGCTGCCAGACTGCTCCACCCCGCGTCTGATGTGTGAATCATACCTCATTTTAGAATCTTGTGCAGCGCACCCAGGCGATTATTCGTGTTTTCTGCCTGATTCATGCGAAAAATATTCGCCACCAGCCCCAGAAACCGGCTCACAGGGCCAGGAACATCCTGGTAAATCACCTCCGCCGGACCTAGCGCCATCACCCGCACCACGCCGCCGCAACCGATGCGCTGCGCCTCGCCCGCATTGACACGGGTGGAAACCGGCAAAGACAGGCTGCCTGCGGCTTCCGCGCCGGTTGACGGCTCTTCCACCCGCACACTGCCCGCAATGCAGATGACCGTGGCACCGGTGCGCAGCATCAATTGCCGGCTGGCGCCGGAGGCGATTTCCAGGCGGCGGGCCAAGGGTTGGGCGGTGGGTTCGGCATTCATGATGATCTCCAGTCGGACAGTGACAGGCTACGCCCGCCCTGCTTTGCGCAACAGCCACACCCTCGACCTTTCTGTACCGATGCAGACCCTCGATTTTGACGCTGTTATGGTGTACTTTTCATCAATCTGTGCCTACCTTCATTCCAACCTCGGGGAGCATGATCGGCGCATGGACCCACAACCGCTATACCTCCGCTTGGCGAACCACTACCGGCGAGCCATCCAGACAGGCGTCCTGGCTCCCGCCCAGCGCATGCCGTCCGTGCGCACGTTGGTGCGTACCCACCACGTCAGCCTATCCACCGCGCTGCAAGCCTGCCGGCAATTGGAAGACGACGGGCTGATCGAGGCCCGGCCCCGTTCGGGCTACTTCGTGCTGCAACCCCGCCGCAACAGCATCCCGCCCGTCAATGAGCCCGACATCCGTCAGACTCTGGGTGCCGCGCAGTACGTGGGCATCCACGATCGCGTCTCGGATTTCATCGCCAAGTGCGAAGCCCATCCCGTCAGCGCCAATTTCGCGCTGGCAGCGGCGGTGCCCGAGGCCTACCCGATGGAAGAACTGAAGCAGGCGATGACGCGCGCGCTGCGCATGACGCCGCAGGTGCTGGTCAGCCCCGTTCCGCCGCAAGGCCACCCAGAGCTACGCACGGTGCTGGCCCGCCGCGCGCTGGCCAACGGCATCAATGCCACGCCCGACGACGTCATCGTCACGCACGGCTGCATTGAAGCGCTGAACCTGGCTTTGCGCGCGGTTGCCCGGCCGGGCGACACCATCGCCGTCGAATCCCCTACCTACTTTGGTTTGCTGCAAATACTGGAAAGCCTGGGCATGCGGGCGTTGGAGATCCCCACCAGCCCGCAGAACGGCCTGTCCATCGAGGCGCTGGACCTGGCTTTCCAGACCCACGGAAATATCCGCGCCGTCGTGGTGGTGCCGAATTTCCAGAATCCGCTGGGCTGCGTGATGCCCGAGGCGGAAAAGGCCCGATTGGTCGCACTGTGCGAACGCCAGCAGGTGCCGCTGATCGAAGACGATACCTACGGGGCGCTGACGGATGACGACACGCCGCTGGCTGCGGCCAAGTCCTGGGACGCGACCGGCAACGTCATCTATTGCTCGTCCATGCACAAGACCCTGGCCCCCGGCATGCGGCTGGGCTGGCTGCTGGGCGGCCGTTGGAAGGCCCGCATCGCCATGTTGAAGTTTGCGCAAAGCCGTCCCAACGAGCCCCTGGCGCAGATTGCCGTCGCTGAATTCATGGGATCGCGGGCCTACGATCGGCATCTGGTCCGTCTGCGGCGCCAGTTGAAAAACCAGCGGGACCAAACCGCCGAAGCCATCGCCGCGCATTTTCCCCGCGGTACTCGATTGAGCGTGCCGCAAGGCGGCATGCTGCTCTGGGTGGAAATGCCCGATGGCCGCTCCGGCGTGGACGTCTTCGAGGCCGCATTGCGGCAAGGCATCCGGGTGGCGCCAGGCGCGATGTTTTCGAATGGCACGCGCTACAACCACTTCCTGCGCGTCAGCTGCGGCCAGCGTGCCACGCCCGAGATCTTGCGGGCCTTGATGACGCTGGCGCGCATCGTCGACGAGCGTCCGGCATGAATCCGGCACTCCACCAGTTCATCGTTGATTACGGCTTATGGGCCGTGCTGGGTGGCACTTTTCTGGAAGGCGAAAGCGTGGTGGTGTTCGCGGGGTTCCTGGCCCATCAGCACCTGCTGCACCTGCCCTATGTGATGCTGTGCGCGTTCGCCGGCTCTTTCGTGGCCGACCAGTTGCTGTTCTTTCTTGGCCGGCGGTACCGCGACCACCGCTTCGTGCGACGCATCCGCGAAAAGCCCGCTTTTGAACGCGCCCTGGCCGCGATCGACCGCTATCCGCACGGCTTCATCCTGAGCCTGCGGTTCCTGTATGGCTTGCGCACCGTGGGCCCGGTGGCGCTAGGAATGTCTCGCGTGCCGCCGCTGCGTTTTCTGGTGCTCAATGCGATTGCCGCCGTCATCTGGGCGGTGTGCTTCAGCCTGCTGGGCTATGCCTTCGGCCAGACCATCGAATCACTGCTGGGGCGGCTGCATGGCGTGGAAACCAAACTGGCAGTGGCCGTCGCGATCGGTGTGGCGATCTGGCTGGCGTATCACCTGATCGCCAGACTCCGGCGCTGACCGGCGCTCAGCAGACCACGCGGCCGCTGGCGCGCAGCACATAGTGCCGCCGCGCCTTGCGATACCAACGGCCGATCAGCGGCAGCAACGCCAAACGGCGCAGAATGGGATGACGCTGGTCGAAGTCGTGCCAGGCCTTGAAGCCATGCCCCATGCGCTCCCAGCTTTGACGCGCTTCGGGAGTAAGTTTGCCGGGGTCGAACGCCGCCAGCTTTGCTGCTTCCGAGACGCGGGCCAACATGGCTCCGCCCGGACGTTCCAATCGATACTGATTCCGCATGGGGCCGCATATTACCCGGCTTGGAGGTCCCGTGGCAGACATTGAAACCGGCGCCCGAAAAGCGCAAAAGGAGCCACCTTTGACCGCCCCAGCCAAGCCCTTGTAATTAAAGGAATTTGCGGATCTATGCCCGGACTATCCCAAGGCTTGTCCACAGAAGCTGTGGGTAACTTCCGTCCTGCGGATGGGCGTTTTCTACTTCAACGCTGCCTGGATCATGTCGCGCACGCTTTCAAAACCCGCGACGTACTGCGGATTCTCGGAGCGGGCCAACAGGCTGGAGTAATTCTGCTCCAACTGGGCTTCGATCGCTTCACGCAGGCCCGGTGACGCCTTGACCAGGTGCAGCATCGATAGCAGGGTCGAATTCAACGCATCGATGCGGCCACCCTGATGCGAGATCGTGTGCACGATGACGGCGATTTGTTCCTGAATGTCCATGTGTAAAGCCTCCTGGCATTGATAGTCGGCGCAAATCCTAGCATGGCGCCAGAGCGGGCTGGCCGGCGCTAGGCAAGCGCGGCGCGTCGCGCTAGCATCAAGCGTAGCCGCAAGGGCACCGCGGCGCATGCCCCGGCCCCTCCCACGGCGCCCGGGGCCACCGGAGCGCGCACATGAAGACGATCCAGAACTATGCCCCCCCGGACGCCCAGTCCCTGCAACGCTTGCAGGACCGCCTGGGCTACAGCGACGCGCGCATGGCGGAGCTGGCCGGCTTGGACGCGGCCACCCCCTGGCCCAGCTACGCCGGCGGCCCGGAACCCCGTTCGCTCGGCCGTCAGCGCCTGTTCTATATGGTGGCCCGCCTGACACTGGACGAGCGCGAATGGCAAAAGGTGCTGGCCGCCATGCACGAGGCCGGCGCCCGTTTTGACTACGAAGACCCATTGGCCATGGACGCGCCGCCCAAGCCGGAACCCAAGGCGGACGAAGAACGAAAATTCGGCATGTTGCTCGTCAGCCGCAACGGCGCCTTCCATGAAATGGAACAGCTGCGCGAGTTCGCGCATTTCGCCAATGAGGCCGACGTCAGCCGCTTTGTGCATACCGTGTTCTACGACAGCGACATCGATCTGTGCCGCTTTCGCTTCGCGGACCATGACGGCCTGGACGCCGCCAGCCGCGACCGCATCTTCGACGCCGCGCACAAGACCATCACGCGCTTCGAGTTCGATGGCCGCATCTATCATGGCGGCATTCCGCCGGAATCCGACGGGTAGGCCAGCCGCTTCGCATTGACGCAAGCCGGCCCCCGCCTGTACCGTCGGCACTCCCCCCTTTGCGCCACGCCTTCCGCATGAATGAACGACTCGACGCCATCGACCGGCAACTGCTAAGCCTGCTTTCCGCCAATGCGCGCGAACCCGCTGCCATCCTGGCGCGCAAGCTGGGACTGGCGCGCACCACGGTGGTCGCGCGCATCGCTCGATTGGAACGCGAGCACATCGTGTCTGGCTATGGCGTGCGCCTGGGCCGCCTGCTGGAAGAGGCCGCCGTACGCGCGTACTGCTTCATCAGCGTGCTGCCCAAGACGCCCGCAGCGGTGATCCGCGAACTGGAGCGGATGCCCGAAGTGGAAGAAGTGTCCTCGGTCAGCGGCCCGTATGACTATCTGATCTTCCTGCGTTGCGAAACCCATGAACAATTGGACGAGCTGCTGGACCGCATCGGCCTGATCGATGGCGTCAAGCAGACCCAGACGTCGATCGTGCTCAGCCGCAAGGTGGACCGCCGCAGCGCGGTCGCCGCGCCCTGATGCCCTGGCCGCCTGCCGGGCCGCCTTTTCTCTGAGCCCGACATGGTGTTGTAATGGCGGATAACGAGATTTCTGGACGACCCATGCTTGCACGCCTTGCCCCCGCCGCCGCCTTGCTTACCCTGCTAGCTGCCTGTTCCAGCATGAGCGAGGTCACGTCCGTCGACAAGAATACGTACAACGTGACCTACAGCTCGGGCACGCAGCTGCTGACTTGGGTTGAAATCAAGAACCAGACGCTGCAACGCGCGGACCAGTACTGCCAATCCATTGGCCGCAAGATGCAGAAGCCGAAAATCACGTCCAACCACGCCACGGGCCTGGGGTCCAAGCGTGCCACCGTGACGTTCGAGTGCGGCGCCATCGATCCCCCTAAAGACCAAGCATCGTGAATACCTCCTTGCCCGTGGGCATCACCATGGGCGATGCCGCCGGCATCGGCCCCGAGATCGTCGTCAAAGCCTATGCGCAAGGCCTGAATGCGCCCTGCGTGGTGTACGGCGATGCCGGCGCGTTGCGCCGTGCCGCGGCCCAGTTGGGCGCCCGCCTGGACGTTGTTGAAATCACCGCCGTCAGTCAGGCCCAGCTGGACGCGGGCCGCATCAACGTCGTCGCCTGTAGCCCCGCCCTGCCCGCCGACCTGCCCGCCGGACAGATCAGCGCCGCCGCCGGACGCGGTGCCTATGATTACGTTTGCGCCGCCATCGACGACGCTCAAGCTGGCCACATCCGGGCCATCGTCACCGCCCCGCTGAACAAGAAGTCCATGCATGAAGCCGGCATCGATTACCCCGGCCACACAGAGATCCTGGCGGAACGCTCGGGCACCCAGGACTTTGCCATGATGCTGGCCAACGACGAACTGCGTGTTCTGCTGGTCACCATCCATGTGGCGCTGGCGGACGTCATCGCCCGCATCACCCCGGAAGCCGAACTGACCGCCATGCGGCTGGCCGACCATGCCTGCAAGCAAATGGGCATCGCGCACCCCAGGGTGGCGGTGGCAGGCCTGAACCCGCATGCCGGCGAAGGCGGCAAGTTCGGCCGCGAAGACATCGACATCATCGAACCCGCCATCGCCCAAGCGCGTGCGCAAGGTATCGATGCCAGCGGCCCCTGGCCGGGCGACACCATCTTCATGCGTGCCCGCCGAGGCGAATTCGACATCGTCGTGGCCCAGTATCACGACCAAGGCCTGATTCCCGTCAAGTATCTGGGCCTGGACCACGGCGTGAACGTCACGGTGGGCCTGCCCTTCGTGCGCACCAGCGTCGACCACGGCACTGCGTTCGACATCGCCGGCCGCGGCGTGGCCGATCAGGCCTCTTTGGTCGCCGCCTTCGACCTGGCGCTGGCCATGACGCCCTAGGGGCTTGGCGGTCACGGGACTACAATACGCCCCGTTTCCGGCGCCCATCGCGCGCCGCCGCTTTCCGACTTGCCCCTTTTATCCCCCATGTCACGCCTTGTCCGCCTTCTGCCCGACCGCTTCACGCTCTATCTGATCTGCACCGTCATCATCGCCAGCATCGTGCCCGCGCACGGGCAAGGCGTCGTGGTATTCGGCTGGATCACCAACATCGCGGTCGGCCTGCTGTTCTTCCTGCACGGTGCACGCCTGTCCCGCGAGGCCATCATCGCCGGCCTGACGCACTGGAAACTGCACCTGACAATCTTCTCGGCTACGTTCCTGATGTTTCCGTTGCTGGGCCTGGCGCTCAAGCCGGTACTGGAACCGCTGGTGACGCCCGAGTTGTACCTCGGCATTCTGTTCCTGTGCTGCCTGCCCGCCACGGTGCAATCGGCCATTGCGTTCACGTCCATGGCACGCGGCAACGTTCCCGCCGCCGTGTGCAGCGCCTCGGCCTCCAGCCTGCTGGGCATCTTCCTGACCCCGCTGCTGGTGGGCACGGTCGTGGCCAATGCGGGCAGCGCGCCGATCTCGTTCGACGCGGTCGGCAAGATCATGCTGCAACTGCTGCTGCCTTTCGTGCTGGGCCAGTTCGCCCGCCGCTGGATTGGCGCCTGGGTGCACAAGCACAAGGCCATGCTGAAGTTCGTCGACCAGGGTTCGATCTTGCTGGTCGTCTACACCGCGTTCTCTGAAGCCATCAACGAAGGGCTGTGGAGCACCACGCCGATCCCCGCACTGGTGGGTCTGGTGGTGTGCTGCGCCGTGATCCTGGCGCTGGCGCTGGGCCTGTCGGCGCTTGCCGGCAAGCTGCTGGGCTTCAACACGCCCGACCGCATTACCTTGTTGTTCTGCGGCTCGAAGAAGAGCTTGGCCAGCGGCATCCCGATGGCCCAGGTGCTGTTCGCGGGGCACGCCGTGGGCGCCATCGTGTTGCCCCTGATGCTGTTCCACCAGATCCAACTGATGGTGTGCGGCGTCCTGGCCGCCCGCTATGGCAAGCGCCCGGAAACCGAGGACTGAAACCCTCGCCTCGTGGTCAAAAAAAAACCGCACATCTGGGTGCGGTTTTTTTTGGCTGCGACGAACTCAGTACAAGTCCGGGCGTTGCGCGCCGGAGTAGTTCAGGAATCGCGTGCTGGAACCCTGGAACGTCAGGCGCACCGTACCGATGGGGCCGTTACGCTGTTTACCGATGATGATCTCGGCCGTGCCCTTGTCCGGCGAATCGGGGTTGTAGACCTCGTCGCGGTAGATGAACAGAATCACGTCGGCGTCCTGTTCGATGGCGCCGGATTCGCGCAGATCGCTCATCACGGGGCGCTTGTTGGGGCGTTGCTCCAGGCTTCGGTTCAGCTGCGACAGCGCGATCAGCGGGCAGTTCAGTTCCTTGGCCAGACCTTTCAGCGAACGGCTGATTTCCGACACTTCGGTTGCCCGGTTTTCGCCCGAGCCATTGCCCGACATCAGTTGCAGGTAGTCGATGATGATCAGGCCCAACTGGCCACATTGGCGGGCCAGGCGGCGCGTGCGCGCACGCACTTCCATCGGGCTGAGCGCCGGGGTTTCGTCGATGTAGACCTGCGCGTCCTGCATGAGCTGCACCGCGTGCGTCACACGGGGCCAGTCCTCGGCGATGAGTTTGCCGGTACGCATGCGATGCTGATCCAGCAGACCCACCGAACCCAGCATACGCATCGCCAGTTGCACGGCGCCCATTTCCATCGAGAACACGGCGACAGGCAGGCCCTGTTCAATGGCGACGTGTTCGCCAATGTTCATCGAGAACGAGGTCTTGCCCATGGAGGGGCGGCCCGCCACGATGATCAGGTCGCCGCCGTGCATGCCGGAGGTCATCTTGTCCAGATCGGCGAAACCGGTGGGCACCCCGGTCACGTCGGAGCTGCCTTCCCGGTGATAGAGCTCGTCGATACGTTCCACCACCTGCGTCAGCAGCGGTTGAATCTCCTGGAAACCCGCGGCGCCGCGCGAGCCTTCCTGGGCAATCTGGAACACCTTGGATTCGGCTTCATCCAGCAGTTGGCGGGCTTCCTTGCCCTGCGGATTCAATGCCGCCGACGAGATTTCATCGGCGATCGACACCAGCTTGCGCAGCATGGCGCGTTCGCGCACGATTTCGCCATACCGGCGGATGTTGGCGGCCGAAGGCGTGTTGTGCGCCAGCGCGTTCAGATAAGCCAGGCCGCCCGAATCCTCGGCCTTGCCTGCGCTGATCAGCGATTCATTGACCGTGATGACGTCTGCGGGGCGGGCCAGCCCGATCAAGCGGGCAATGTGATGCCAGATCAGCCGGTGATCGTGACGGTAGAAGTCTTCTTCGACCAGCACGTCGGCAATACGGTCCCACGCCGTATTGTCCAGCAGGAGGCCGCCCAGAACCGATTGCTCCGCCTCAATGGAATGGGGAGGAACGCGCAGGTATTCAAGCTGGGGATCGGCAGGTGTGTTCATAACTTCAATAGTAACGGCTGCAAGATATCGGCAGCGCGGAAAAAGCCTTGGATGTCGCGCGAAGGCAAACGGCGCAACAGGGGACGCAAGGGCGTCGCAACACCGCAAAGCAGACGCGCCAGCCTCGTCAGGCGGGCCCTGACCTCGGGGTCGGGGTTGCACTCAAGGTAGACATCCAGCGCCAGTTTACCCAGTGTCAGGGCCACGTCGTCCGGCAACTTGCGCAACGACACCAGCGAGGCCAGCATTTGGAATAAATCGTAGGCCTGGGTCAAAGGCCGAGAGAGCGTGGAACCGATATTCTCTTCAAAATCAATGCGCCACAGCTCGCCATCGCGCAAGGTGATGTTGCGGATCTGCGCTCCGCCGTGCCACATGCCGCGGGCGTGAAACGCCGCCATGTCGGTGGCTGCCGCACGGGTCAGCCACAACTGCGACGTGGAATCCTCGTTGCGGATCAGGTCGGCCAGATCCTCGCCCACGTATTCCAACACCAGCAGGCCTTGCTCTTGCCACCACACTTCGGGCACGCGGCAACCGGCCTGCCGCAACATCGCCAGGCGCTCGGCCTCGTGCGTCAGCCCATTGCGCAACAGCACGCCCGGACGCGGGAATTCACCCAGGAACAGCTTGCAGCACACGCCCAGCAAGAAAGCCCGCGCATAGCGCAATGCATAGGCGACGCCACGGCCGAAACTGGGGCGCCGACGCTTGATGATGCAGCGTACGCCATCGATGGTGACGTCCCGCACGGAGGGTTCACGCGAGGCATCCACGCTGTCGAGCCAGGCGCGCAGGCCGGGCGGCGCGTTGTGATGAACGGGCGGCTGATTCAAGGGGTCCTCGGTGAAAAGCAGTGACGCGCTTCTTGCGCAATGCCCGAAAGGCTACACGCAATGATGGCGGGGCAAAAAGAAAAAAAGCCGGCGCGCGGGCCGGCTTCTTTTTACTGCGGGGACCGGCTTAGGACAGTTCGCCTTCAACCAGAACCGTGACGTCGACGAGAACGTCGGCGTGCAGGGCGACCTGGATCGGGTACTCGCCAACTGCCTTCAGTTGGCCGTTGGGCAGACGCACTTGCGCCTTTTCAACGCCTTCGAAACCAGCCTTCTTCAGTGCTTCGGCGATGTCGGCATTGGTGACCGAACCGAACAGACGGCCGTCAACACCAGCCTTCTGAGCGATCTTCAGCTGGAAGCCGGAGATGCGCTCGCCCAGAGCCTGGGCAGCAGCCAGCTTTTCAGCCTGGACCTTTTCCAGCTCGGCGCGGCGAGCTTCGAATTCCTTCAGGGCGGCGTCGGTAGCACGACGGGCCTTGCGCTGGGGAATCAGGAAGTTGCGGGCGTAGCCATCACGCACGCGAACGACTTCACCCAGGTTGCCCAGGTTGACGACTTTTTCGAGCAGAATAACTTGCATTTCAGTGCCCCGGATTAGTTGTGGTTGTCGGTGTAAGGCAACAGAGCCAGGAAGCGCGCGCGCTTGATGGCGGTGTCCAGCTGACGCTGGTAGATTGCCTTGGTGCCGGTCAGACGAGCCGGGATGATCTTGCCGTTTTCTTGCACGAAGTCGCGCAGGGTGTCCAGATCCTTGTAGTCGATCTCTTCGACGCCGGCTGCGGTGAAGCGGCAGAACTTACGACGCTTGAAAAGCGGGTTCTGCTGCGTGAATTTGCGTTTTTCTTTGCGTTTTCCGAAGAAAGCCATGATATGTGCCTCTATGTTTGAGGGGGGTGGGTTTTACCCGGGGTTTTTCAGAAAACCGGGCCCTACTCCCCATAACCTATCCGTATTCAGAAGGCGCTCTCGCACCTTTTGCTCATTCCCTTCAAGCCACCTGCGGATCGCGTCCTGCGCTGCCGCTGATCTTGCGTGCCTGCTGCAAATGCAGCTTGATCTTCACCGAGTCCTTGCGGGCGGGAGCCAAAAACCCCTGCACCAGCAATTCAGACCCTAACGCGGTGTTCTTCAACAGCAACGCCAGATCGCCCAATGCCACGGCGGTAATCGTCAATTCAACGCGGCGCGGATGGCCGGCTTCAATGACTTCCGATTCGTGTGCCAGCAGCATTTCCAGCGCTGGCAATCCGGCGGGAGTGTGGCGCAAAGGCTCGCATTCAAGAACGCGGGCGCTGAGTTCCAGCTTATTCATCCTGCCAGGCACCGAGGGGACTTCATGGGATGAGCTCTGCGTGAGCCCTGCTTACTCGGCCGGAACCGCGACAGCTTCAGCCGAAGCCTTGCGGGCTTCTTCACGCTCGACCGACTTCATCATGATCGAGGGCGTGGTCTGGGCTTTCTTGGTCTTGATGACCAGGTGGCGCAGAACGGCGTCGTTGTAGCGGAACGAGTGTTCCAGCTCATCCAGCGTGGCTTGGCCGCACTCGATGTTCAGGCAAACGTAGTGAGCCTTGACGAGCTTCTGGATCGGGTAGGCCAGTTGACGGCGACCCCAGTCTTCCAGGCGATGAACCGAGCCGCCTTGGCCCGAAACCAGCGCTTGGTAACGTTCGACCATGGCGGGCACTTGCTCGCTTTGGTCGGGGTGAACGATAAACACTACTTCGTAGTGACGCATGAGTAAAACTCCTTGAGGATGTCTCGCTGGCCGACGTCTGGCACCCGTGCTTTCCATCAGGGATGATCGCGCCGCATTTGCCGCCACGGCGTCCCAGGTTCACCGGGGATGTCGAGGGGTTTGTCGTGCAACACGCTTAGAAGACGTTGGCCCGCAAGGGGCAGCCCGCTACCCAAAAACCATGGGCGGTCGAGCAAGAAAGCCCTCGATTATCACCGATTGACGGCAGCGGCGCAAGCAACGAGGGGGTCAAGAAATAAGGGACGGGCTATTTTCCGCGTCCTGGCCGGCCGGCTGAGGCAGATCGGCAACACCGATTTCCTGCGGCCGGTTGACCACGCTGACCATGACGTAGCTGATGATCATCAGCAGGAACCACGACCCCAGCTTGGCGATCGACACCCACTCCCAGGCGTGCGACTGATTGGGATAGCGCCACGCATTGGCAAAGGTGCCGATGTTCTCGGCAAGCCAGATGAACAGCGCGACCAGCACGAAACCCAGCAACAGCGGCATCCGGCGATACACCTGCCAGATCCGGAAATACACCCAGGTCCGCGCGAACAGCAGCGCCGTCAAGGCAAATAGCACCCAGCGGAAATCCCAGATGAAGTGATGGGCAAAGAAATTCACGTAGATCAGGACCGACAGCGCCAGGGTGGCGGCCAACGGAGGATGGGCGCGGAACCGGAAATCGAACAGGCGCCACACCCGGGCCAGGTAACTACCCACCGCCGCGTACATGAAACCCGTGAATAACGGCACGCCGCCGATGCGCAGCACGCTGGCCTCAGGGTAGATCCACGAACCCGCCGCTGTCTTGAAGAGCTCCATGCCGGTGCCCACCACATGAAACATCAGAATCACGCGGGCCTCGCTCCAGGTTTCCATGCGCAGCATCAGCAGCAGGGCCTGAATGCCGAGCGCGGCAATCGTCAGGAAATCGTAGCGGGCAAGCAGCGCATCCTTGGGATACCACCAATGCGTGCCCAGCAGCAACGCGCACATCAACCCGCCAAACAGGCAGGCCCACGCTTGCTTCACGCCAAAGCGGAAGAATTCATAGCACGCCACGCCAAAACGGCCGCGGCCGGCCAAATGATTGGCCAGCCGCGATTCCCACTCTTGCAGCCCCGCGATAAGCGGCCAGTCCCTGGCCGCCGGATGGCTCACGGAACGCTCAACCTTCCACGACGGCGTAGGCCGAGTGGTTGTGGATCGATTCAAAGTTCTCGGCTTCGACGCGATAACGGGCAATGCCCGGGTGCGCATTCAGGCGAGCCGCCACGTCACGCACCAGGTCTTCGACGAACTTGGGGTTGTCGTAGGCGCGTTCGGTCACGTACTTTTCGTCGGGACGCTTGAGCAGGCCCCAGAGTTCGCACGAACCCTCTTCTTCGATCAGCCGGATGACGCCGTCCATGCTGATGTCATCGCTCAGGATCGCAGACACCGTGACGTGCGAGCGCTGGTTGTGCGCGCCGTATTCCGAAATGGCCTTGGAACACGGACAGAGGCTGGTGACGGGCACCTGCACGATCAGTTCAAATTCAACGCTGTCGGCCTGAGCGCGGGCGATCCACTGAACTTCATAGTCCAGCAGGCTTTGCACGCCAGAGATCGGGGCCGACTTGTTGATGAAGTACGGGAACGACGCGGTGATGTCACCGCGCTCGGCATGCAGCAGCGGCAGCATGTCAGCCGCCATGGCGCGGAACAGCGTCGGCGTCATGGGGGTGCTGCGGTACTTTTCCAGCAGCGCCACGAAGCGGGACATATGCGTCCCCTTTTCTTCGGGCGGCAGCGCCACGGTCAAGGTCCAGTTGGCGACGGTGCCCTGAGCAGAGCCGTCACCGCTTTCAATCAGCATGGGATGGCGCACGCCACGGATACCCACGCGCTGAATCGGGATGTGCCGGGTGTCCGCCGAACTCTGGACGTCGGGCATCACGATGGCGGGGTCGATCGGAGAATTCATTTCAGCTTACCTGTCTAGGCAATCGCTCGCTAACACGCGCTGGCCTAAGAAACTTGAGAGACGGCCATTATCGCCGAAACCCCGGCAATCGCCAGGGAAAACCCTTCTATCCGTAGGTTGGCGGGGCCGGAACGGTGTGTTTCATATTCCGGACTAAAGCAGCGCCTTCGCCCGGAACCCTGCAATCGGTCAGGCCAGCAAGTCAGCGTAACGGGCGCGGATCGACCGCTCGATGCCGGCGGCATCCAGGCCTACGCCCGCCAACAGGGCCGATTGGTCGCCGTGGTCGATGAAGACATCCGGCAGGCCCAGTTGCAGCACGGGAATCTGCACCCCAGCCGCGCTCAGCACTTCCAGCACCGCGCTGCCCGCCCCACCCATGATGGATGCGTCTTCCAACGTCACCAGCGCGTCGTGGCGGCCGGCCAGATCCAGGATCAGATCGCGGTCGATCGGCTTGACGAAGCGCATGTCGGCCACCGTGGCATCCAGTTTGTCCGCCGCGGCCAGCGCAGCCTGCACCAAGGTGCCGAACCCCAGGATGGCGATCTTCTTGCCTTCGCGGCGCACGACGCCCCGGCCCAGCTCAACGGTTTCCAAGCCGGCGCCTTCCTGCGCGCCGCAACCCGCGCCGCGCGGATAGCGCACGGAGGCCGGGCCCGGGTATTGATAACAGGTGGACAGCAACAGGCGCGTTTCGCTTTCGTCAGACGGCGTGGCCACCACCATATTCGGTACGCAGCGCAAGAATGCGGTGTCGTAGTTGCCCGCATGGGTGGCGCCATCGGCGCCCACGATGCCCGCGCGGTCCAGCGCGAAAGTCACGTCCAGGTTTTGCAGGGCCACATCATGGATGAACTGGTCGTAGCCGCGTTGCAGGAAGGTCGAGTAGATCGCCACGACGGGCTTCTGCCCCTCGCACGCGATGCCGGCCGCGAACGTCACGGCATGCTGCTCGGCGATGCCCACATCGAAATAACGCAACGGAAAGCGCTTCTCGAACTCCACCAGCCCACTGCCCTCGCGCATGGCGGGGGTGACGGCGACCAGGCGCGGGTCCTGCTCGGCCATGTCGCACAGCCACTGGCCGAATACCTGGGTGAAGGTGCGCTTGCCCGGCGCCTTGGATTGCTGGATACCCACGGCGGGGTCGAACTTGCCCGGGCCGTGGTACAGCACCGGATCGGCCTCGGCCAGCTTGTAGCCCTGACCCTTTTTCGTGACGACGTGCAGGAACTGCAACCCTTGCAGCACCTTCAGGTTCTGCAAGGTGGGCACCAGGGCGTCCAGATCGTGGCCGTCGATGGGGCCGACGTAATTGAAGCCGAATTCCTCGAACAGCGTGGCCGGCGTGACCATGCCCTTGGCATGCTCTTCAAAGCGGCGGGCCAGCTCAAGCACCGGCGGCACGTGCTGCAAAACGGCACGTCCCACGTTCTTGGCCGCGGCATAGAAACGGCCTGACATCAGGCGAGCCAAATAGCGGTTCAGCGCCCCCACCGGCGGTGAGATCGACATGTCGTTGTCGTTCAGGATCACCAGCAGGTTGATGTTGGGCGTGACGCCCGCGTTGTTCATGGCCTCGAATGCCATGCCTGCGGACATGGCGCCGTCGCCGATGACGGCGATGTGCTGGCGCTGCACCCCGGCGTTGCGCGAGGCCACCGCCATGCCCAGCGCGGCCGAGATGGACGTCGACGAATGCGCGGTGCCAAAGGCGTCGTATTCAGATTCGCTACGCTTGGGAAAGCCCGAGATCCCGTCCTGCTGGCGCAGCTTTGCCATGCCGGCGCGACGGCCGGTCAGGATTTTGTGCGGATAGGACTGGTGGCCAACGTCCCAGACGATGCGGTCGTGTGGCGTGTCAAATACCTGATGCAGCGCCAGCGTCAACTCGACCGTGCCCAGGTTGGACGACAGGTGCCCGCCCGTTTTCGATACCGATTCCAGCACGAAGCCACGCAGTTCGTCGGCAAGCTTTTTCAGCTCGCGACGATCCAGGCACTTGAGGTCTGCCGGGGATTGAATGCGGTCCAATAAATCAGTCGTCATGCTTGTATGGGGTTCGTTGACCCGACTTGGATTCAAGCCGGGCTGGTCACGGATCAGCGGTCTCGAAGGACGATGAAATCGGCCAGTTGGGCCAGGCGCGCGCCGGCGTCGCCCAGCGGCTCCAGCGCCGCCAGCGCGGCTTCACGCAATTCGTCGGCAAACGCACGCGCCTCGGACAGTCCCAGGAGCGACACGTAGGTCGGCTTGTTCTCCGCCGCATCCTTGCCCGGGGTCTTGCCCAGGCTGGCCTTGTCGGCGGTCACGTCAAGAATATCGTCCACGACCTGGAACGCCAGGCCCATCGCTTGCGCGTAGGCATCCAGCGCCTGACGCGACGCCGAACTGGCGCCCGCGACGATACCGCCCAGGGCCACGCTGCACGCCAGCATGGCACCCGTCTTCATGCTGTGCATGGTTTGCAGGTCATCGCGCGACAGCGAATGGCCCACGCTAAGCAAATCAATGGCCTGGCCGCCGGCCATGCCCTGGCTGCCTGCGGCGCGCGCCAACGATTGCGTGGCCTGAACGATCAGCGCGGGCGCGATCGGCATCGAGGCGAGCAAGTCGAAGGCCAATGGCTGCAAGGCGTCGCCCGCCAGCATGGCGGTGGCCTCATCGAACTGCACATGCGTCGTGGGCCGGCCACGGCGCAGCGTGTCGTCGTCCATGCAAGGCAGGTCGTCATGAATCAATGAATAGGCGTGGATCAGTTCCACCGCCGCCGCCGCGCGGTCCAGCGAAGCTTCGATGGCCAGCACGCTGCCGCTGACCGGGCAGGCTTGGCCCGCGGCGTAAACCATCGCGGCGCGTACGCGCTTGCCGCCACCCAGGACGGCGTAGCGCATGGCTTCATGCAGGCGGACAGGCAGCACGTCCGACGGGGGCATCAGGTCGTCCAGCACGTCTTCGACATGCCGCACGCGACCTTGCAACCACTCCGGGAATGCGAGTTGAGTTTGCTTCATCGGGTTCTTATTCGTCATCCAGCGCCGCCGGATCCAGCGGGCGCAGCAAGTCGCCTTCCAGGACCTTGACCTGCTGTTCGGCCTGCGCCAAGCGATCTTGGCAGACCCGCGTGAGCGCCACGCCGCGCCGGTAGGCGGCCAGCGACTGCTCAAGCGGCAACGAGCCGTCTTCCATGGCCGCAACCAACGATTCCAGCTCGGCCAACGCCGTTTCGAAATCCTGGGGCAAGGGACGGTCATCGATCTGCGGATCGGCTTGTGTGGGTTTGGCCAAACGGGTCTCCGAGGGCGCTAGGGGTGGATCAATCTGTGAATTGTACGAGATAGCCACACCGAACCCGGATGCGCCGGGACGATCAGGCCGCAGCCCCCGCCAGACCCGCGATCGCCGCCCGTAGCGCGGGCCCCACGCGGGTGCGCAAGTCAGGGGCTGGCAACAGGCTGGCGGGCCCGCCGCAGCTCATCACGAAGACGCCTTCGCCGGTGATGGACGTGAACGGCACGGCGACGGCGTTGATGCCGGACTGCCACTCGCCGATGGCGAAACAACAGCCCGATTCGTGCAATTCCTCGCGGGCGCGGACGATGGCGTCGGGCGGCGGCGCGGCCGGCCCCAGACGCGCCATCATCTCATCGCACGGGCCCGGTGGCAGGCTGGCCAGATAGGCCCGGCCCATCGCGCTGTCCAGGCTGGCGCGGTAGCCAACCGGCAAGCGCAGGTACAACGCGGACGAGCCGTGGATCGCTTCGACATAGGTCATGGCATCACCATCGAAGGCGCCCAGCGCCACCGCGCCGCCGGTATCCCGCGCCAGTTCAGTCATCGAGGCCTTGGCCAATTCGCGCACCTCCAGGCCGGCCAGCAGGCCAAAGCCCAGCGCCAGCACGCCATAGCCCGGCGAATACTTGCCCGTGTCGGGGTGATAGCGCAGATAGCCCAGCTCGGTCAGCGTGTAGGTGATGCGGCTGATGGTGGGCTTGGGCAGGCCGGTCAAACGCGCCAGGTCCAGGTTGCCCAGCGCGGTGACGCCGTGGCGAAAGCACCGCAGCACGTCCAGGCCCCGCGCCAGTGCGGTGATGAAGTCCGGCGAATTGGCGCCTTCGCCCACGCCAGCAGAACGCTTGCGGCGCGCTGGCTGACTGAGTTCCAGCGTCTCGTCGGGCTTGGTGGCGGCGTGGCGGGCGCGCTTGTTGTCAGAAAAAGATTGCATTTCTATTCGCTTCGTTTTTATAGTTTATTCCGAAGACCAAAACTAAATTCCATATATCGGAATTTAAATCATCCAAGGAGACCTGGCAAGCCTCCGCGACGCCCCGGCGGCGCGACCCGGCCAAGCCAGGCCCGGCGATTCACTCATGCACGCGATTTCAAGGGGAAAACATGATTCGCACGAGCATCAAACTGCTGGCAGGCCTATTGCTCAGCGCGGCCGCCATGGGCGCGCAAGCCGACACGTATCCGGCCCGGCCGATCAAGGTCGTCTCGCCCTTCCCGGCGGGCGGCGCCACGGACGTCCTGACCCGCATCCTGGCCGAACGCATGGCCAAGACGCTGGGCCAGCCCATGATCGTGGAGAACAAGGCGGGCGCGGGCACGTCCATCGGGGCGGCTTTCGTGTCGCGGGAACAGCCGGACGGCTACACCATCCTGATGGCCACCAATTCCACATTGGTGACCAACCGCTATCTGTATAAGGAACTGCCCTACGACCCCGATGGCTTTTCGCCCATCGGCATGGTCGGCGTCGGCCCGCTGGTACTGCTGTCCAGCCCCAAGCAACCGTTCAACAGCACTCAGGACGTGGTGGCCTACGCCAAGCAGCATCCAGGCAAGCTGACGTTCGCCACCTTCGGTCCCGGCACCTCGTCGCACCTGGCGGGCGAACTGTTCAAAGAACGCGCCGGCATCGATATCCTGCACGTGCCCTTCAAGGGCGCCACCCAGGCGCTACCCGCGCTGATCAGCGGCGACGTGGATCTGTTCTTCGACATGGTCGCCACCGGCATGCCGCAGGCGGACGCAGGCAAGGTCAAGGTTTTTGCCATCACCAGCCCGTCGCGGCTGCCAACGCTGCCCAAGCTACAGACGCTGGCCGAAGAGGGCTACCCCGCCTTCGACATGACCGCCTGGTTCAGCTTTGTTGCCCCCAAGGGCACCCCGGCCCCGGTGCTGGCGAAACTGCAAGCCGCGTTGTCCGAAACGCTGCAAGACGAAGCCGTCAAGAAGCGCATGCTGGACATGGGTATCGACCCGCGTTCGGGCACGGCGGCCGAACTGGACAAGCAGGTGAAGACGGAACAGCCCATCGTGGCGCAACTGATCAAGCAGGCCAACATCGTCTTGCAATAGGCCCGCACGGTTCCGCGCCAACGGTTTCGTGACAAATCGTTCGCGCTCCAGCCGACCCGCGAAAGAGCGGCTGGCCACTCGGCCCGCCCCTCATTCCCCCGACAGCATCCGCCAGGGTCCTGTCGGTTTTTTACGCCCTGCCTAACCGCTGGATACAGAAACCGGGCACGTCCCACTGCTATGGTGAATAAGCAAACACCCAGCGGGAGCCCGGATGCCTGATACCGAAGACCGATACGCCCGCCTGGACGCCGCCCGCTGGTTGGCAGCCGTGGCGGTCGTCTTGCTGCATAGCGCCGCGTTGATCGTCAGCGACCCGGCCGCCTATGGCGGCGGAGCGTGGCTGGCCGCCAACCTGTATGACTCGGCGGCGCGTTGGTGCGTGCCCGTCTTCGTGATGGTCAGCGGCGCCTTGCTGCTGGACCCGGACAAGCCGCAGGACGCGCGCAAGTTCTACAGCCGGCGCATGACGCGCATCTGCGCCCCCTTGGTGTTCTGGACCCTGTTCTATCTGGCATGGCGCACCGGGCTGGACTGGTGGGACGACGGACGCATCGATTTTTCGTTCTGGCCCCGCAAAGTCGCCCAGGGCGAACCGTATTACCACCTCTGGTATCTGTACATGATCGTGGGGCTGTACCTGTTCGCCCCGCTGGCCCGCACCCTGTATGCGCGGAGCACGCCTCGCGGACGCTCGTTGTGGGTCGTGGGCATTCTGGGGGTGGCGGTTCTGGACGCGCTGTACCGCCGCGCGCTGGGTGCTCCACACGGTTTCTTCCTGACCTGGTTCCTGCCTTACCTGGGCTACTTCGTGGCGGGCCGCCTCATTTTTGATGGCGGCATGCGCATTCCCCGGCCCGGCCTGATGCTGGCGGCCAGCGTGGCGGCCACGGCGCTGGGCGTGAGCCTTATGTCCAACGGCCACGCCCTGGACACTTATTTCTACGATTATTTCAGCCTGACGGTACCGTTCATGTCCTTGGCCGCTTTTCAATGGATCGTGTCCTCGCCGGGCTTGCCACGGCTGGCGTCGCTGGCACCGCTGACCTTCGGCGTCTACCTGATCCATCCCGTGTTCCTGGACGTGGCCCGCCGCGCCGGCGCCTTCACGGGCGGGTATCGCGATGCCTGGACCGTGCCGTTGCTGACCCTGGCCGTGTTTGGATTGTCGGCGGCCAGCAGTTGGTTGCTCAGACGTCACCCGGCCACTCGCCGGCTCGTCTGAAAAGCCTACGGCACAAAGGGTTAATCGGGTTTCCTGGTCGGCCAAACTGCCCCCTCCACAACTTCACCAAGCTTCACGGATCTTCACGGGCGTGGGGGAATCCCTTGGGGTACAATTCACGGCTAATTTGATCGGCCAGATACCGATTTTTCTTCGCGCCAGCACGGATTTAGCCAAGCTCGACTTTTGAGCTCAAGCGTTTGCACAGACTTGCACAAACCTGCACAAGCGGTTTGTAAAAGCAGTCCGAAAAAACGCTGGGCTTGAACAAAAGCGCTTGGCAGAGCTCAAAACGTCCTGGCTTTTTTATCCGAGCGGAGGGAATCATGACCGACATCGGTCGGATGGCACATGTCGTGCCAGCTCGCACCCAGCTACCCGTCAGCGCATACTTTGACGAAGCCCTCTTTGCCCGCGAGCAAGAACTCATTTTCAAGCAATCCTCGCAGTATGTCGGCCACCAGAAGTTGGTGCCCGAGATCGGGGATTGGCGTACGTTGGCGCAGGAAAACGCAGGGCGCGTGCTGGTTCGCAACCAGCAAGGCGTTGAACTCATCTCAAATGTCTGCCGTCATCGCCAGGCGTTGATGTTGGGCGGCGAGGCCGGCAATGTGGCCGGCACCTGCAATTCGCAAGGCAATCTGAAAGCCACCGGCGGCAACATCGTTTGCCCGCTGCATCGCTGGACGTACAACAACCAGGGCGAGTTGTTGGGCGCGCCTCAGTTCGAGACCACGCCCTGCATGAACCTGCAAAAGTTCCGCCTGCGCGATTGCCACGGCCTGCTATTTGAAGGCCCGCGCGATCCGGCCTCCGACATGGCCCCACTGTTCTCACGCCCCGAATTCAACTTCGGCGACTACGTGCTCGACCATGTCGAAGTGCATCAGTGCAACTACAACTGGAAGACCTTCATCGAGGTCTATCTTGAGGACTACCACGTCGGCCCGTTCCACCCGGGCTTGGGCCGTTTCGTCACGTGCGACGACCTGACCTGGGAATTCAACGACTGGTACAGCTTGCAGAAGGTCGGTGTGCACAATGCGTTGGCGCAACCGGGTTCGGACGTGTACAAGCAATGGCACGACCGCTTGCTGTCGTTCCGCGACGGCGACGCGCCCGATTTCGGCGCCGTGTGGGTCACGTATTTCCCGACCCACATGATCGAGCTCTACCCGCACGTGCTGGTGCTGTCCACGCTGTACCCGAAGAGCCCGCAGGAAACGATCAACGTCGTCGAGTTCTACTACCCCGAAGAAATCTCGGCGTTTGAACGCGAATTCGTCGAAGCACAACGTGCTGCCTACATGGAAACGGCCATCGAAGACGATGAAATCGCCGAACGCATGGATGCGGGACGTCGGGCCTTGATGCTGCGCGGCGTGAACGAAGCCGGCCCCTACCAATCGCCGATGGAAGACGGCATGCAGCATTTCCACGAGTGGTATCGCCGCATCATGCAAGACCTGTAGGCAGGGCTTGCCGCCGCCAGAAAAAAGGGCTTCGCCACCGGCGAAGCCCTTTTGCTTTCCCCTTCCCGTCAGGCGCGGCATGGCATGCGCCATAGACCGCTTCATTCACGACGTCATTGGCCCACCACGCCCGCCACCGTGCGTTCGCCGATGGCCAACCCCACCGTCATGCCAACGCCCGAGTGCATCACCGCCACGGTCGTGGCCGCATCCACCGGCATTACCGAGAACGGTGCGGGGCCGTGCGTGCCATACACGCCCTGCCAGCGCTCCACCACGCGCAAGCGCGCCCCCAACGCCTGCGATGCCAGATCCAGCATGGCGTTGTCGACGGCTTCATCATTGAAGGGGAACGCATCCTGCCCATAGCGGTGCGAATCACCGATGATCAGCTCGCCGTGAGGCGTGGGGCTGATCAGCAGGTGGATGCCGTTTTCCAGCAACATCGGCGTACGCGCCTGGATCACCTCGCGCAGGACCTGGGCCGACGGCAGGTCCGAGAACGCACCGTAGTGCACGCAGGACAAGCCCGTCAGCACGGGGCGATCCAGCGCGATCGGGTTCGTCTCGAATGCCGCCCGCAGCATCTGCAAGCGGGTGACTTCCAGATTCAGCGGCGCAAAGCGTTCAGGCAGCAGGGTCAGGTAGTCGTGGCCCGGACATACGAACACGTGCTTGCCCTGGAAATCGCCAGCGGTCGTGCCAACCAGGCCATTCTCCACGGCGCGCGCCAGCGTGCCGGTGATGAAGGTCACGCCCAGCGAGTCGGCCAGGTAGCGCGTGATCGCGGGCAAGGCCTCGCGGGAATAGATCTGCAAGTCATCGTGGCCACGCAGCCCCAGGCAGTGGTGCGCCAACTGCCCGCCGTACAAACCGCCCACGTCGCGGGCGGACAGGAGATCGGCGCGATAGCCCTCCTGCTTCAGGCGCGTGTCCGCGAATTCCTGCAACACGCTGGCCTCGTCGGCATTGCGCGCCAACACCAGGGCGCCGTTGGCGCGTACGTGGAATTCCGCCTTGGACGCCAGATCCAGCCATAGTTCGCGGGCTTGCTGCGCGTGCGACAACATCATGCCGGGCGCCTGGCCGGTCACGATGACCTGGCCGAAGTTGCGGATCGTGGCGCCGTGCGCCTGGCGGCTGCGTTCGATCACGGCGACCGATAAGCCACGCTTGGCGGCTGCCCAGGCATGCGCGATGCCGAGCATGCCCGCGCCCACCACGATTACGTCGTAAGTTTTCATCTCAGGAATATGGCTAGAGGACAAGCGGGGGAAGCCGCCGCCGCGCGGCGCTTCCCGATCTGCGGCGGCACGGGCACAAGCCGCGCCGCCGCGTTGGCGGGTATTTACTTCTTCTTCGGCTCGGACTTGCCGTCGTAGCGGCGGGTCCACTCGGCGATGATGCGTTCACGGTTCGTGGCGGCCCACACGAAGTCGTTCTTGATCATGCGCGTGGTCAGATCAGCCGGCAGGTTGGGGTTGACCGTGGCGATGGACGGAATCGCCAAGACCGCGAAGTTGGCCTTGTACAGCTCGTTGGCTTCGCGGCTGGCCGAGAAGTCGGCCAGCTTGCGGGCAGCGTCCAGGTTCTTCGTGCCCTTCATGATGGCGGTGGCTTCGACTTCCCAGCCCAGGCCTTCCGACGGGAACACGGCTTCGACCGGTGCGCCGTCGGCCTTGAGCTTGGCAGCGCGGTAGTCGAACGACACGCCAATCGGGAACTCGCCGGCAGCGGCCATGTTGCAAGGCTTGGAACCCGAGTGCGTGTACGAACCGATATTCTTGTGCAGGGCGTCCATGTAGGCCCAGCCCTTCTCTTCGCCAAAGATCTGCAACCAGGCGCTGACGTCCAGGAAACCCGTGCCCGACGAGGCCGGATTCGGCATGACGATCTTGCCAGCGTAGACCGGCTTGGTCAGGTCTTGCCACGACGTGGGCTTGGGCAGCTTCTGCTTTTCGGCTTCGATGGTGTTGAAGCAGATGGCGGCGGCGTAGCCGTCCATGCCCACCCACGACGGCTCGGCCTTGGCATCGCGCATGTTGGCGGCGATCTGGTCCAGGCCCTTGGGGGCGTAAGGTTGCAGCATGCCTTCCTTGTCCATCAGGCCCAGTGCCGTACCGGCCAGGCCCCAGATCACGTCAGCCTTGGGGTTGCTCTTTTCAGCCAGCAGCTTGGCGGCGATGATGCCGGTGGAGTCACGGACCCACTGGATCTTGATGTCGGGGTTGGCCTTCTCGAATGCGGCCTGGTAGACCTTGATCTGATCGGCTTCGAGCGCGGTGTAGACCGTCAGCGTGGTCTCGGCGGAGGCGGCGCCCATCACGCCCGTCAGGGCGGCGGCCAGTGCAAGCAGCTTGTAGCGATTCATGAGGAACTCCGTGGATGAGCGGAAAAAAGAGTGAAAGTCGCCCCCACGGCTGGCCATTGCCAGCCGCGGCGATCGGCGTGAAAACGGAAAAACAGCCGGCAGCGCCGGAGGGAATGGATCTAGCTCAGGGGCGTTCGCCTCGTGCCAGACGGGCTTCGATATCGGTGATGACGGCCGGCAAGTCGGCCACCGTGTCGATCAGGTAATGCGGTGCGGCGGAAGACAATTCCTGGGTGGCCTCGGCACGCGCCATGTCGCGCCCGGCCTCGTTCAGACTCAGGTATTCGTCCAGCGTCAGGCCAGCGGCGTTGCCCGACAGCAGCAAGCCCACCGTCCACATGCCGGCTCGGCGGCCTTCCTCGATTCCCGGGGAGGTGTCATCGACCTTGATGCAGCCGGCAACGTCCGACAGCCCCAGCTCAACCACGTTCTTCAACGCCATCGCCGGCGCGGGACGGGCGCGCGGCACATCGTCGCTGGCCACGATGCAATCGGGTTCCAGGCCTTCGGACGCGGCGCGCTCGACGACGCGGCGCATGACGCTGGCGGGATAGCCCGAGCACGAGCCGATCTTCAAGCCGTGCCGGCGCAAGGCGCGCAACAGTTCCGCCGCGCCGGGGATGGCCGCCGAATACTGCGCGACCTTTTCCAGCTGCATCGGCAGGAAGCGTTCATAGATGGCGGTCACGTCGTCATCGGTAGGCAGGCGGCCGAACTGGGCCTGGTACTGACTGGCGATGGCGGGCTGGTCGCACAGGGCGCGGATGTGGTCCCACTTGCCCACGCCCATCGGGCCGCGGGCCTCCTTCAACGACACATCCATGCTGAACTGCGAGAACGCATCCACGAACACCTTGGTGGGCGCAAAGGAACCGAAGTCGACCAGCGTGCCGGCCCAATCGAAGATCACGGCTTCCAGCTGGACGGGCAAGGGAGAAACAGTCATGAGGGTCATCCTAGAAATAAGCGTTCAGGGGGCCACGGGGCGGCGCCATGCCTGGCTGCGCGCCACCAGCGCGCGGCTGGCCAGGTGCAGGACCAGGGCCGCAACGGCCGAACTGGCCATGATCACGGTGCACATGGCAGCGGCCGGCCCGATAAAACCGGCGTCGTCCATGTTCAGCACGGCGACGGCGGCCAGCACCGTGGACGGGCTGTACAGGAACACCACGGCCGACACGGTCGTCATCGCGGACACAAACAGGTAGCGGGCAACATCCAGGGCGGCGGGCAGGCACATCGGCAACGTCACGCGCAGGAAGGTCGTCATGCGCGGCACCTTCAACGACGCCGAGGCGGCCTCGAACTCCGGGTCCAGCGCATTGAGCGCCGTGGCCGCCGTCAGGTGGGCGCTGGTGTAGAAGTGAACAACCGTGCACAGGATCAGCAACGGCATCGTGCCGTACAGCATGTTCAGCGGGTTCATCAGGCTATTGAAGAAGAAGATGTAGCCCAGGCCCAGCACCAGTCCGGGAACGGCCATCGGCATCAGCGCCAGCATGCTGACGATGCCGCGCAAACCACGCGCCACCGAGCCGCGCGCCGGCACTTTCTCCATCATCCAGGCGCCCACGAAGACCACGGCCGTGCCGATCAGCGCCGTGCAAAAAGCCAGCTGCAAGCTATTGCGCCAGGCCAGCCAGCCGCCGCCATCCATGTTGTCGAAATCATAGGAACGCAACGACATGGACAGGTTGTACGGCCACATCTTCACAAACGACGCCCACACAGCCACGCCGATGATCAACAGCAGGAAGCCCGCAATCACACCGGCCAGCGCCAGGAACGCGGCATCACGGCGGACGTGTTCGCCCGCGGCATAAGGTTGGGCCCGGCCGCTCATCTGGGCGCCTTGGCGGGCGCGCAACCGGCGGTCCAGCACGAAGGTCAGCAACGCGGGCAGCAGCAGCAAGATGCCGATGGCCGCGCCTTTGGGGAAATTCTGCTGACCGACCACTGCCTTGTAGGCCTCCATGGCCAGCACGTTGTAGTCGCCGCCCACCACCTTGGGCACGCCAAAATCGGTCACCGTCAGCGTGAACACCACGCAACACGCCGAGAACACGGCATAGCGCGTGCCAGGCAGCGTCACAGTCAGGAACGTGCGCCATGGCCCCGCGCCCATCGCCCGCGCGGCGTCGTACAGGCGTCCGTCCGCCAGCGTCAGGCCGGTCAACAGGATCATCAAGGCGTGCGGAAAGGTGTAGAAGGCCTCGCCGACCACGATGCCCCAGAAACCATAAATGGTGGCGCCGCCCGTCAAGCCCTTGAGCAAACCCTGGTTGCCCAGCAGGTAGACCAGCGCAATGCCGGGCAGCAGCGACGGGGCCAGCAGCGGCAACAAGGCGACGGTGCGCAACAAGCCCTTGCCCGGCAGGCGAGTGCGAGTCAGGCCGTAGGCGAATCCGTAGGCGCAAGGCACCACCAGCAGCATCGTCACGACGCCGACGGTCAGGCTACGGCCGACCATGGCCAGAAAGCCGTCCGCGCCGATGATGCCGGTCACGACCGACAGGCCGGCCCAGGCGCCGTCACTGTCGGTGACGGACTTGAGCAGGATCGCGGCCAGGGGCATCGCCAGGAACAACACCAGGAACAGCACCAAGGCGCCCTGCCCCACGGTCAAGCCCAGCGAACCGATCCAGCGGGGCAAGGGGCGACGGCCCAGAGCGGCTCCGGAAGTGGCGGCGGCAGACGTGACAGGCGCAACGGGAGCGGCGGCCGGCTCAGCGGCGGAAGATCCGGTCATGACGGGATCAAGCGTAGGCGCGAATCGCATGGCGCGGCAGCTCCACCCAGCAACGGCCGGCAGCGTGAGGGCCCAACAGGGCGTCTCCGATTTCAGGGGACACGATGGAATGCACCGTGGAACCCGGCACGCCTTCCAGGCGCAGGGCCAGGCGGTAGCCGCGGCCCAGGAACACGCCGTCCAGCACATCGGCCAACATGGAATTGGGTTCTTCCGGACGCGCCATGCTGACGCGAACCGCTTCGGGACGCACGAACAGCTTGCCCGACTTGTCATCCAACGACTCGTCCACGGCCAGTTCCTGCCGGCCGACACGGGCGTGATGGGCGTCGATGCGTTCAAACGGCAGCCAGTTCGCCTCGCCCACGAAATCGGCAATGAAAGCCGAACCCGGCTGGCGGTACAGTTCGCGCGGCGTGCCGTATTGTTCAATGACACCGCCATTCATGACGGCGATGCGGTCAGCCATCACCATGGCCTCTTCCTGATCATGCGTCACCATCAACGTTGTGATGGACAGCCGCTTCTGCAAGGCGCGCAGTTCAATGCGCAGATGCTCACGCACCCGGGCATCCAGGGCAGACATGGGTTCATCCAGCAGTAGCAAGGACGGGGACGGCGCCAGCGCGCGGGCCAGGGCCACGCGCTGCTGCTGGCCGCCGGAGATCTGTCCCGGATATTTTTCGGCGGCACCGGCCAAGCCCACCAACGTCAGCATTTCCTCGACCCGGCTGGCGACGTGCTTGCGGTGGGCGCGCTTGCCACTCAGACCGTAAGCCACGTTCTGAGCCACGGTCAGATTGGGAAACAAGGCATAGGACTGGAACAGGATGCCGTAGTCGCGCTCTTGCGGTTCGGCATGCGTAATGTCGCGACCCGACAGAACGATCGTGCCGCTGTCCTGACGTTCCAGGCCGGCGATGGCCCGCAGAAGCGTCGTCTTGCCGCAACCCGACGGGCCCAGCAAGCACACCAGCTCTCCGGCACGGATATCCAGGGAAACGTCGGCCAGCGCCGTATGGCTGCCGAATCGCTTGACCAGATTTCGGACTGAGAGGAAGGCGTTATCGGGCTGGGGCATGGTGCCTCCGGGTTGGGAACGAAGGCAGTATGGAAGGCGCGTATTGAGCGTTTATGACACTTCGCGCAAATGCAGTAATAAAAACATCAAATTATTTTGGTGTACTGGCGGTCTTGCGCATTGCGTCCCTTTCCCGCCCCCACCATCGTGCTTGTCGCCGAACTCAAATCCTTCTACGCCGTGGCTCGCTGCGGCACCGTCACCAAGGCCGCCGCCCAACTGGGCGTCAGCCAACCCACGGTGACGGGGCAACTGCGTCAGCTGGAGTCGCGTTATGGCGTCGAACTGTTCCACCGGCAGGGCCGCGGCATGCGGCTATCGGACGCGGGACACAGCCTGATGCCCATGGTGGAAAAACTGGTCCAGCAGGAAACCGAGATCGATTTCCGGCTGCGCGACGCCAGTGACCTGCGCGAAGGCAACCTGCGCATCGGCGCCACTGGCCCCTTCTACATCATGGACACGGTGCGCCGTTACAACCAGCGCTATCCCGGCATCGACCTGACCCTCACGATCGGCAATTCGCAGACGATGCTGCAAGCCCTGCACGACTACCGCATCGAGATTGCCACGTCCTCTTTTCTAATGGATGACAAGCATCTCTACCGTCGCATGATCGCGGCTGATCCGATCCGTGTCGTGACGCACCGTGATCACCCATTGGCACGCCGCAGCCAGATCCGCCTGGCGGACTTGGCGGACCACGCGGTGCTCTTGCGCGAACCCGGCTCCATGACGCGCCAATTGACCGAGGACGCCTTGCAGGCGGCCGGCGTCACCGTGCGCCGGACGCTGGAGATCGGCAGCCGCGAATCGATCCGGCAAGCCATTCTGTGCGAACTGGGGATCAGCCTGATCCCGTCGCGTGAAATCCCGTCGCATCCCGATTTGGCGGCTCTGGACATCCAGGGCGCCGACATCGTGATGAACGAATACCTGTACTGCCTGCGCGAGCGCCAACCGGTGCAATTGATCGCGCGCTTTCTGGAGATGGCGCCGGCAGCCGGCTGACCGCAAATGGTCACTGCCCGCCCTCCCCCCTTGCGGCCACTCAGGAGACAACCATGGCCTTGACCTTGCAAGATATCGAGCAGATTTTCCTGGAACGCGGACACCGCTCCTATCACGGTGAATCCGTCAGCCATTTGCGGCACGCACTGCAAACGGCGGCGCTGGCCGAGCGAAACGGCGCCAACGCGCAGCTCATCACGGCGAGCCTGCTGCATGACCTTGGCCACCTGATCGCCGACCGGCCCGGCACGCCCACGCTGCGCGGCGTGGATGACAAGCACCAGTACTTCGTACTGCCCTTCCTGCGCGGCCTGTTCAGTTCGGCCGTGCTGGATCCCATCAGGCTCCACGTGGAAGCCAAGCGCTACCTCTGCTATGTGGAGCCGCAATATGAAGCGTCGCTTTCGGAGGACTCGAAGCGCAGCCTGGCATTGCAGGGGGGCAGTTTCGATGCGGGCCAGGCGGTGGATTTCGCCAGCATGCCGGGTGCGCCGGATGCGATTCGTCTGAGGCGCTGGGATGACATGGCCAAGGTGCCCGGGTTGGCGACGCCGCCCCTGGACCATTTCCTGGAGATCGCGGAAAGCGTCTCCGGACGGGTGAAACTGGCCGCGATCTGGTAGCCGCCTGGCACGACAACTGCGGGCCAAAGCAAGAAAGCCAGGGCACGCGCCCTGGCTTTCTTCCGTGAATCCGCCGTGTCAGGCGCCCTTGGCCACCGGACGAGCCGGGTCGCTGCACCACTCGCTCCACGAGCCCGGGTACAAGCGCGAACCCGACAGCCCGGCAATCTCCATGGATAGCAGGTTGTGGCAGGCGGTGATGCCGGAACCGCATTGATGCACGATGGACGCGGGGTCGCGGCCATCCAGCAAGCTGGAGAATTCGGCGCGCAATTGCTCGGCGCTCTTGAAGCGGCCATCGGCTTGCAGGTTTTCGCCATTGGGGCGGTTCAGCGCGCCCGGAATGTGCCCTGCCACGGGGTCCATGGGCTCGACCTCACCGCGATAACGGTTGGCAGCGCGGGCATCGATCACGGTGAAGGACGGCTGGGCGATATTGTCCAGCACCGCCTTGGCATCCACGGATGCCGCCAGCGATGCGCCGGGCTCCACGGGCTTGCCCACCTGCACGGGTATCGCGGCTTCGGTGGTCGTCGGCAAGCCGGCGGCCACCCAGGCCTGCCAACCGCCATCCAGCACGGCCACGCGATCGTGGCCCAACCAGCGCAGCATCCACCACAGGTGCGCGCCGTACATGCCGCCGCTGGCGTCATAGGCCACAACCAGCGTCTGCGGCGTCACGCCGTACGCAGCCATCAGCGCGCCAAGCTCGGCGCGCGACGGCAAGGGGTGGCGGCCGTTCTTGCCGGTGCGCGGCGCGGCCAGCTCGGTCTCGTGGTCCAGATGACGGGCGCCGGGAATATGACCGGCGTCATAGGCCTCGCGGCCTGCCGCATGATTGGTCAGGTCATGGCGCACATCGAACACCCGCACGTCGGGCGAACCAAGGTGTGTCGCCAGATCGGCTGCGGAAATCAGTGTCATCGTCATTCGGTGTGCTCCTGGTCAAAAGGGGGGCGGGTCAGCCCGGCTTGGGATCGCGCATCGTGCGCCACACCGACAGCAGGCCCGCGGAAATGATCAAGCCCATGCCGGCCCAGGCCAGACCATCCAGATGGTCGCCCCAGAAACCCATGCCGAGCAGGGCCGCGAAAATAATGGTGCTGTATTGCAGCGCGGCGGTCAGCAACGCCGACCCCATGCCGAAAGCCCGGGTCATGGCAAGCTGGCCGAACATCCCGGCCACCCCCACGCCAAACAACGAGGCGTAGCCTTGCCAGTCGGCGTGGCCCCACCCTTCAAACCATAGCCCAACCACGCTGGACACGCAGACCGCGACGGAAAAGAACAGCACGGTGCGCCATTCGGGTTCACCGATCCGGCCCAGTTGGCGAATTTGCATCATCGCAATCGCGGACATGGCGCCGGCGCCCATCCCCATCACGGCGGCCAGCCATTGGTCGTCATTGATGCTGGGCCGCAGCACGGCGATCACGCCCAGGAAACCCAGCGCCACCGCCAGGATGCGCACTGGGTCGCGTTGCGCGCCCCCCCAGCCCAGCATCCAACAGGCGATGAAAAGCGGCGCGGTGTAGTTCAGGCTGGTGGCTGTCGCCAGCGGCAGATGGGAAATGGCGAAAAAGCCCAGCCACATCGACGTGACACCCGACAGATTGCGCCACAGGTGCAGCTTCCAGCTGGTGGGAATGATCGATTGCCGGCCGGCACGCGCCCACAACAACAGCAAGATCACGGAGGGCAGGCCGCGAAACAGCACGATCTGCGGGAGGGAGGCGCCGTGCTCGGTACCGAGCTTCACGAACGACCCCATGATGGCGAACATGGCGGACGCCAGCAACATCCAGAGAGCCTGCATTGGGGGTCTGCGCTAAGGGAAAAGTGGGGAGGAATAGGGGAAAGCGATACTATACTCTCCGTCACCGGGAGCGGTGCCGGCCAGTCGGGGAACTGGCGGGCCGCCGCCATGTCGAACCCGGGGTATTTCCCGCTCGCAGAGGAACACAAAAAACATGAAACGCATTGTCTTGTTCGTCATCACCAACCTGGCCGTCATGCTCGTGCTGTCGGCCACGCTGCGCATCCTGGGTGTAGACCGCTACATCACCGCCAACGGCCTGAACCTCAACGCCTTGCTGATCTTCTCGGTCGTCGTCGGCTTCACGGGCGCGATCATCTCGCTCCTGATCAGCAAGCCCATGGCCAAATGGAGCACCGGCGCGCAGGTGCTGGATCCGAACGCCCCCCGCAGTCAGCGCGAAGCCTGGCTGCTCGACACCGTGCACCAACTGGCTGACCGCGCCGGCATTGGCCGTCCGGAAGTCGCCATCTATGAAGGCGCTCCCAACGCTTTCGCCACCGGCGCGTTCAAGAACGACTCGCTGGTTGCCGTGTCGACGGGCCTGCTGGAAAGCATGAGCGAAGAGGAAGTTGCCGCCGTGCTGGCGCACGAAGTGGCTCACATCGCCAACGGCGACATGGTCACGCTGACCCTGATCCAAGGCGTGGTGAACACGTTCGTCGTGTTCCTGGCCCGCGTGGTCGGCTACTTCATCGATCGCGTCGTGTTCAAGAACGAACGCGGCATCGGCCCGGGCTACTACATCACCGTGCTGGTCTGTGAGATCATTTTCGGCGTGCTGGCCTCGATCATCGTGGCCTGGTTCTCGCGTCAGCGCGAGTACCGCGCCGATGCCGGTTCGGCCCACCTGATGGGCGCTCGCGAACCCATGATCCGTGCACTGGCCCGTCTGGGTGGCCTGGAACCGGGCGACCTGCCCAAGTCCTTTGAAGCCTCGGGCATCACCGGTCGCGGTGGCCTGGCAGCCATGTTTGCCTCGCACCCGCCAATCCCGTCCCGCATCGCTGCGCTGCAAAACGCGCGCGTGATCTAAGACAACCCTGGCCGCGCCCCGCGCAGGCAACAAAAAGTCCCTCCTTGGAGGGACTTTTTTATGGGCGCCCGCCAGGGGCAGCCCCGCCGGGCATCAGCATTCGACGATGTTCACCGCCAGGCCACCGCGCGCGGTTTCCTTGTACTTCGTCTTCATGTCGGCGCCGGTCTCGCGCATGGTCTTGATCACCGAATCCAGCGACACATAGTGCTGCCCGTCGCCGCGCAGCGCCATCCGGGCCGCGTTCACGGCCTTGATGGAGGCCATGGCATTGCGCTCGATACAGGGAATCTGCACCAGCCCGCCAACCGGATCGCACGTCAGACCCAGGTTGTGCTCCATGCCGATCTCGGCCGCGTTCTCAACCTGCTCGACCGTGCCGCCCAAGGCCGCAGCCAGGCCGCCCGCCGCCATCGAACACGCCACCCCCACTTCGCCCTGACAGCCGACTTCGGCGCCGGACAACGAGGCGTTGTACTTGTACAGCAGGCCCACCGCGGCGGCGGTCATCAGAAAGTCGCGAATGCCTTCACGGTTGGAACCGGGCACGAATCGGTCGTAATAGTGCAGCACGGCCGGGATGATGCCCGCCGCGCCGTTGGTCGGCGCCGTCACGACGCGGCCGCCCGCGGCGTTCTCTTCGTTGACCGCCATGGCGTACAGATTGACCCAGTCCATCACGGACAGCGGGTCGGACAGCGTGCGCTCGGCGCGCTGCGTCAGGTTGCGGTACAGCTCGGGCGCGCGCCGGCGCACCCGCAGCGGGCCGGGCAGTTCGCCATCGGCTTCCGGGTAGTTGATGCCGCAACCGCGCGACACACAGTCCTGCATGACCTGCCAGATGCGGTCCAGCCCGCTATGGGTTTCCGAGGCTTCGCGCCAGGTCAGCTCGTTCTGCATCATCAGCTGGGCTACCGTCAGCCCGCTTTCGCGGCACATCGCCAGCAATTCGCGGCCGGAGCGGAACGGGTACGGCAACTGATTGTGCGCGGCGATGACCTGGCTATTGGACGCGCCCGCCGTCACCACGAAGCCGCCACCCACCGACAGGTAGCGCGACTCTCGCAACGACTCCCCGTTGGCGTCGAAGGCGTGGAACTTCATGCCATTGGGATGTTCGGCCATCGCCTCGCGGCGGTAGAACACCATGTGATCTTTTTCGACGAAGGGAACCGGGTAGCGGCCCAGCAACGGCAATTGCCGGCTGGCGCGCACCGAGGCGACCATGCCCACGATGGCTGCCGGATCAACCGAATCAGGCGCTTCGCCCATCAGGCCCAGCAGCACGCCCTTGTCGGTGCCGTGGCCCTTGCCGGTGGCGCCCAGCGATCCGTAGAGTTCGGCGCGGACGTAGGCCACGCGGGGCATCAGCCCATCGCGTTCCAGGCCTTGCGCGAACAACAGGGCGGCCCGCATCGGGCCCACCGTATGGGAGCTAGACGGGCCAATGCCTATCTTGAACAGATCGAATACGGAAACGGCCACGCAAAACTCCAGTACATCAAAGAATAGTCAGGCAATGATACGCGGAGCCACCGCCGCGCGCAGCAAAGCCCTGCGGGCGTATGCTGTATCTTGGCTACGGGTTTCCCCGACAGGTCAAGCGTGCGATCATTACAGAATTATTTCTTGTCATAAAAAGAACGGGAACACCCCTGGATGTCTGGACTTATTACCCTGCTTGACTTCGCCGGCTATGTTGCATTGCTCCTTTGGGGCGTGCACATGGTCCAAACCGGCGTCCAACGCGCCTTCGGCGCGGCGCTGGGCGCGGCGCTGGGCAAGGCGTTGGGCACCCGCCTGCGCGCCTTCGCCGCCGGCCTGGGCATTACCGCCGCCCTGCAAAGCAGCACGGCAACCGGCCTGATGATCACCGGTTTTGCGGCGGGCGGCGTCGTCGGCCTGGTGCCGGCCCTGGCCGCCATGCTGGGGGCCAACGTCGGCACGACGCTGATTGTCCAGTTGCTGTCCTTCGACCTGACCTCGCTCGCCCCCATCCTCATCCTGGCCGGTGTCTGGATGTTCCGCCGGTATCCGCCAGGCCGCACGCGCGACTTGGGCCGGGTATTCATCGGCCTGGGGCTGCTGCTGCTGTCGCTGCACCAGTTGGTCGAACTGTTCGAGCCGTTCCAGACCGCCCCCATGCTGGGCATGATTCTTGACGCCCTGGCCACCCAGCCGGTGGCTGCGGTGCTGCTGTCGGCCGCCTTCACCTGGGCGGCGCACTCCAGCGTGGCCGTGGTCGTGCTGGTGATGTCGCTGGCCAGCCACCACATGGTGGCGCCCCACGTGGCCTTTGCCTTGGTGCTGGGCGCCAACCTGGGCACCGCCATCAATCCGATGATCGAAGGCGTGACCGGCGACGATCCCGCTGCCCGCCGCCTGCCGCTGGGCAACCTGCTGACCCGGGTGCTGGGCGTGCTGGCCGGCTTGCTGCTGCTGCCGGTGCTGCAACCCCTGATGAGCGACTTGGCCAGTGATCCCGCGCGTGCCGTGGCCAATTTCCACACGCTGTTCAACGCGGTGATCGCGCTTGTGTTCCTGCCGTTGCTGACGCCCTACGCCGCCCTGCTCACCCGCTGGCTGCCCAAACGCGCCGATCCGAACGATCCTTCCCGTCCCCAATATCTGGATGAATGGGCGCATGACGTCCCGGCCGTGGCGCTGGGCAATGCCGCGCGCGAAGCCTTGCGCATGGCCGACATGGTGCAGACGCTGCTGCTGTACGCGCGCGCCGGCTTCAAGCGCGACAACCGCCACCGCATGGTGCAAGCGCGCCAACTGGATATCGCGCTGGACAAGCTGGAAAACGCCATCACGACCTATCTGGCCACGCTGGACCAGGAAAACATGACGCGCGACGATATCCAGCGCATGGACGACATCCTGGCCTTCACCAGCAATATCGGCCATGCCGGCGACATCGCCCACCACGGCCTGCTCAGCCATGTTGCCAAGCTGCGCAAGCAGGGCTGGGCCTTCTCGCCCGAACAGCGCGCCAGCCTGGACGACACCCTGGGCCAGTTGATCGCCAACGAACGCCAGGCCGCCGCGCTCTTCGTCAACGACGACCTGCGCCAAGCCCGCGCCCTGGCCGGGGAAAAGGCCCGCTTCCGCACGATCGAGACTCAGGCGTCCGACACGCATCTGCAAAAGATCAAGGCAGGCGAGGTCGACGCCGCCGAAGTCGGCGCGCTCTACCTGGACATCCTGCGAGACATGAAGGGCATCAACTCGCACCTGGTAGGCGCGGCAGCCTATCCGCTGCTGGCCCGCCACGGCGAACTCCTCCCCAGCCGCCTGCGGGAAGCCGGGAATTGATTCTTTCTTGTACGGCAAGCGCTGCAATGTTCTTTCTTGTTCGGCAGCCGCTGCAATTCTTTCTTGTTCAGCAACTGCTGCAAGGTTCTTTCTTGCTCTGCAAGCGCTGCAATGTGCTTTCTTGTTCGGCAACCGCTGCAATATTCTCTCTAGGCCAACGGAAATTCCACCGCTGCTTGATGGGTTGCGCGCGTTGAACTA
>NZ_CADIJX010000012.1 GCF_902859625.1 Achromobacter pestifer
AAAAACGAGAACGTTGGCCGCGCGAAACCCATCATCGACGCCAGCACGATGGGTTACGTGCGGCAGGCACCTGCTTTCGCGGGTAGGCCTGGGCGCACTTCACCCATCCTACCGTTCCGATACCGCAGCGCGCACGGGTCCGTAGGATGGGTGTAGCGCGGCAGACCTCGGAGAAAAACGAGAACGTTTGCCGCGCGAAACCCATCATCGAGGCCAGCACGATGGGTTGCGTGCAGCAGGCACCTGCTTTCGCGGGTGGACCTGGACCCGCCTCACCCATCCCCCCCAAGCACGCAACTCCCCCAATTGCGCTCGCACCCCTTACACTGCCTCCGAAAACCATAACAATACGGAGGCGTGACATGCGCATTTTGCTGGTCGAGGACAACCTTGATCTGGGCGATGCCGTGGAAAGCAAGCTGCGCTCGGCTGGCCATAGCGTGCAATGGGTACGCGACGGCGTGGCCGCCTTGCGTTGGGGGCTGGACGAAACCTGGGACGCGCTGGTGCTGGATATCAATCTGCCGGGCAAGGATGGCTTCACGGTCATCCGGGAGCTGCGCTCGGCCGGCCTGGAAGCGCCGGTGCTGGTGATGACCGCCCGGGCGGAAATTGAAGACAAGATCGATATGCTGGACTTGGGGGCCGATGACTATCTGGTCAAGCCTTTCGACCTGCGTGAACTTGAAGCACGGCTGCGCGCGCTGATGCGGCGGCCCGCCGGGCAGATCAGCAGCACCACGGCGTACGGCAACCTCAGCATGGACCTGGCGGGGCGCAGCGTGTCGCTGGCGGGCATGCCGCTGGAGCTGGGCCGGCGCGAATTCCGGCTGCTTGAAATCCTGTTGGGCCGGATTGGCCAGACCGTGGCCAAAGAGCGGCTGATGAACCAGTTGTTCGACATGGACGACGGCTCGCTCAATGCGCTGGAACTGCTGATCTCGCGGCTGCGCAAGAAGCTGGCCGGCGCATCCATCGATATCGTCACCGTGCGCGGCGTCGGCTATCAAGCACGCAGCCATGAGCCTTCCTGAAAGCGCCTCGATCCGCCGCCGCGTCTTCACCTTGGGCGCGGCGCTGCTGGCATGCGCCTTGATCGGACTGGTGTTCTTTCTGCGCGGCTATGCCCAGCGCGCCGCCGAGCAGGCGTTTGACCGCCTGCTGGCCGCGTCCGCGCTGACGATCGCCGGATCCGTGCAGATCGACGACGGTGGAGTAACCGTGGAACCGCCCGTGTCGTCGCTGGCGATGCTGTCGGGCGGTGAGCGTGTGTTCTACGAAGCGCGCGCCTCCAATGGGCGGCTGATCACGGGCTATGCCGATCTGGCGCCGGACCTGCCACTGGCGCAGGCCGCCACCCCAGTTTTCGCCTATCTGACCTATCACGACGAACCCGTGCGCGTCGCCACCGTGGGACGCCTGGTTTCCGCCAGCCAACATGCCGGCTGGGTGACCGTGCGCGTGGCCGAAACCTTGGGATCACGCAACGAACTGGCCGACGAGATCCTGGGGCGCGGCGTACTGCCGCTGCTGGTGGTGTCGCTGGTGGCGCTGGGATTGCTGTGGTTCGGCGTACAGCGGGCGTTCGCACCGCTGGCCATGCTGGAACGGGAGCTTCGCACCCGCGCCCCCGAAGACCTGACCCCGGTGACCACGCCCGTGCCGCGCGAAGTGCGACGACTGGTCGAAGCGCTGAATGCCTTCATGCAACGCCTTTCCATCATCATGGATACCTTGAACACGCTGGTGGCCGACGCCACGCACCAGGTGCGCACACCCCTGGCCTCGCTGCGCGCCCAAGCCGAAGTGGCGCTGGACGAAACCGATCCCAAGCGGCTGCGTGAACGCATCGGCCGCATCCATCTGAACGCCACCCACGCCAGCCAGTTGATCAACCAGCTGCTGATGGACGCCACCATCACGCATCGCCTTGGCAAAGGGCCGCTTGCGCCGGTGGGCGTGGCCGAAACCATCAATGAAACGCGCCGAAGAATCGGGCCGCTGGAAGCCGAACGATTGCGCATCGACATTGCGCCCGACGTGCGGCGTGCCCGCATCGCCGGAGACCGCGTGGCGCTGCGCGAGATGCTGCGCAACCTGGTGGACAACGCCTTGCGCTACGCGCCCGATGGCACGGTGGACATCCAGGCAACGCCGGTGGCGGGGTTCCGCGTTGCATTGACGGTATCCGACCGCGGCCCCGGCATCTCCGATGACGAGAAGGAAGCCGTGCAGCAACGCTTCACCCGGGGCCGGGCCGGAGAATCGCAGCCGGGCTCTGGTCTGGGGTTGGCGATTGTGCGTTCGGTGGCAATGGCGCATGGCGGCTCATTGTGGCTGCATGACCGGCCGGGCGGCGGCCTGTCCGCAAAGATCATCCTGCCATTGGTGCCCCAGGCATCGGGTCGCAACCTGGCGGCCTGGCTGGGTGCGGCCTGCACGGCCGCCATGCTGTTGATGGCTACTCCTGGCCCCGTGCAGGCGGCCGACCTGGCGGAGATCGTCACACGCTATCCCGCGCCGCAACCCACGCCGCGCACGCTGGTCATCGCCGGCCCCACCGACACGCCGGTTGTCGCCCCGCTGATCCAGGGATTCCAGTCGCTGCGGCCCGATGTCACGGTCGTGTATCGAGAAATCAGCAGCCGGGATCTCTACGAGGCGACCATCGACGGGCGCCTGACCAATGTCGACGTGCTGATGAGTTCAGCGTCCGACCTGCAAATACGGTTGGCCAACGATGGCTATGCGCAAAGCTACACGTCGCAGTATGCGTCCAAGCTGCCATCCTGGGCGGTCTGGCGCAATGAGGTCTACGGGTTCACCTTTGAACCCGCGGTGATCGTCTACAACCCCAAGCGCTACACCGAGGCCACCGTGCCGCGCTCGCGCCAGGATTTCCTGCGCTTGCTGGAGCGCGAACAGGCCAGCCTGCAAGGCCGCGTCGGCACCTACGACATCGCCGCCAGCAGCCTGGGCTACCTGTTGGCCGAACAGGATGAACTGGTGTCATCCAACTTCTGGGGCTTGGCCAACGCGATGGGGCAAGTGGGCGTGCGGCTGTCGCCCACCAGCGCACAGATCCTGGATGCCATCGAGAACGACGAGCTGGACCTGGGCTACAACATCCTGGGCTCTTACGCGCTGTCACGCCAAGCAGCTGGCAGCAAGATCGGCGTGGTGTTCCCGCAGGACTACGTGCTGGTGCTGGCGCGTTCGGTGCTGATCTCGCGGCGCGCGCCCAGCCCCGACCTGGCCCGCGCGCTGGTGGACTGGCTGCTGTCGCCGGCCGGCCAGCAAGTGGCCTCCAGCCACGCGGCATTGGGCTCCATCATGGAAGACACGCCGGGCCGCTGGACATCCGAGGCGGTGCTGGCGCGGTCCCAAGGCATCGTGCAGCCGGTGGTGCTAAGCCCCGCCCTGTTGGTGGGATTGGACCAGCGGCGGCATTCGCGCTTCGTGCAGAACTGGGTGCGGCTGGTGACGGACACGCCAAAGCGTCCATAGCAAGAGCAGGGATTACCCCTAGCCGCAACCTGTCGCCATGACAGGACGACGACAGACGCCACCTCCTAAGATGGCCGCAGGCTGGACCCAGATCCCGCTGTAGACCCATTCCAATCGGAGACAAACACATGCTTGCCAAGTCCCAACTGGCGGCCGCCTGCGCCGCAGCATTCGCCATCGCCACCGGTAGCGCTTTTGCCCAGGCCGTGCCCGCGGGTTACCCGGCCGACTACCAGAAGATCCTGGACGGCGCCAAGAAGGAAGGCAAGGTCGTCATCTATTCGACCACCGACACCAAAGCCGCCGGCCCCATCATCAAGGGCTTTGAAGCGCTGTATCCGGGCGTCAAGGTCGAATACAACGACATGAACAGCACCGAGCTCTACAACCGCTACATCAGCGAACAGGCGGCGGGCGGCAGCAGCGGCGACATCGTCTGGAGCTCGTCGATGGACTCGGCGCTGAAACTGGCCACCGACTACGCCCTGCAATACAAGTCGCCCGAATCCGGCAAGCTGCCGGCCTGGGCGGTGTGGAAGGATTCGGCCTACGGCACCACGTATGAGCCAGCCGTATTCATCTACAACAAGCGCCTGATCCCGGCCGCCGAAGTGCCGACCACGCACAGCGCCCTGGGCAAGCTGATCGCCAGCCAGCCAGACAAGTTCAAGAACAAGGTCACGACCTACGACATCGAAAAGTCGGCGGTGGGCTTCATGCTGGCGGTGCAGGACAAGGCCAATGACCCCAAGTACTTCGACACGCTCAAAGAAATTGCCAAGGGCGGGCTGATCGTGCAGTCGTCCACCGGCACCATGATGGAACGTGTGTCGTCGGGCGAAAACCTGATCGGCTACAACATCCTGGGCTCTTACGCTGAAACGCGCGCCAAGTCCGACCCGTCGCTGGGCGTGGCCTACCCGACCGACTACGCGCTGGTGCTGTCGCGCGTGGCGTTCATCAGCAAGAAGGCCAAGAACCGCAACGCGGCCAAGCTGTGGATGGACTACCTGCTGTCGCAGAAGGGCCAGGAAATCATGGCCAACCAGGCCGATCTGGCCTCGGTGCGCGATGACATCGAAGGCGACAACGATGTCGACGGCATGACCAAGAAGCTGGGCGCTTCGCTCAAGCCGATCCCGGTCAATGAAACGCTGCTGGACTACCTGGAACAGAACAAGCGTTTGCAGTTCATCAAGGACTGGCGCGCTGCGGCGGGCAAGTAATGCCGCGCGGATTCAAGGCAGCCTGCCTGCCCTGAATCCGCCACAGCGCGTAGCGGGCGGCACGGCGCCGCCCGCCTGACCGCCCCCGGGGCGGGCTTCCCCCTACCCGGCGGCGCGACCGTCGCGTCATTCGAGACAACAGGATTTCCCCATGCAGTCATTGCGCAGAAAATGGCAGTCCCTGCCGCGCGGCGTGGTGGTGTTGATCACGGCACTGGCCATCTACGTGCCGCTGTCGTTCATCATCATCCAGAGCTTTCTCTCCGCGCCGTTCTTTGCCCCGTCCAAGTTCTTCAGCCTGGACGCATTCCGCTTCATCTTTGCCGACCCCGATTTCTACAAGGCGCTGAAAAGCGGCTTTATCCTGGCCTTCGGGCTGGCCATCATCGCCATCCCGCTGGGCGGCATGCTGGCGTTCCTGATGATCCGCACGGACCTGCCCGGCCGCCGCTGGATCGAACCGCTGATCCTGGTGCCGGTGTTCGTGTCGCCCATGGTGCTGGGCTTTGGCTACGTCGTGGCCGCCGGCCCCGTGGGCTTCTTTTCGATCTGGGCGCAGAACATCCTGGGCTTCGTGCCCTGGAACGTCTATTCGCTGACCAGCATCGTCATCATCGCCGGCCTGACGCACGTGCCGCACGCCTACCTGTACATCTCGTCGGCGCTGCGCAGCATGGGGTCCGACGTGGAAGAAGCCGCCCGCGTCACCGGCGCGTCGCCGCTGCGCGTGATGGTGTCCGTCAGCCTGCCGATGGTGCGCCCGGCCATGCTGTATGCGACCGTGCTGCTGTTCTTCCTGGGCCTGGAAGTGTTCGGCCTGGTGCTGGTGCTGGGCGATCCCGAAGGCAACCTGGTGCTGGCAACCTATCTGTACAAGCTGACCAATAAGCTGGGCATCCCGTCCTATCACTTGATGGCGGCGGTCGCCGTGATCCTGATCTGCATGACGATTCCGCTGGTCATGCTGCAACGTCGCCTGATGCGCACCGCCAACCGCTTCGTCACGGTCAAGGGCAAGGCCTCGCGGGCCCGTCCGTTGCCGCTGGGCAAGTGGCGCTGGGCGGCTGGCGCCGTCGTGGCTTTCTGGCTGCTGATCACCATCGTGGTGCCGCTGATGGGCGTGCTGCTGCGGGCCTTCGTGTCCAACTGGGGCATGGGCGTGTCGCTGTTCGACGTGCTGTCGCTGGATGCCTTCCGCACCGTCTTCGCGCAACCCAACCTGATCCGCGCCATCGTGAACTCGGTGGCCATCGGCGTGTTCGGCGGCGCGCTGGCCGTGATGTGCTACATGTTCGTGGGCCTGGCGATGCACCGCAAGCCCGACAACGTCACGCGCTTCATGGACTACAGCGTGCTGGTGCCGCGCGCCGTGCCGGGGCTGCTGGCCGGTCTGGCGTTCCTGTGGGTGTTCCTGTTTGTGCCGATGTGGCTGGACAATGCGCTGGACCCCGACCTGAACGGCTGGCTGTCGGGCCTGCCCTTTGCCGAATGGCTGCGCGAGAACTTCGTGGAATGGCTGCGCGCCATGCGCAGCACCATCTTCAGCGTGTGGCTGGCCTACACCGTGGTGTGGATGGCCTACGGCCTGCGCCTGATCTCGTCGACCCTGCTGCAAGTGGGACCGGAACTGGAAGAGGCCGCCCGCACCGCCGGCGCGCGCCGTGGCCAGGTCACGCGCCACGTCACCGTGCCATTGGCCAAATACGGCCTGATCGGTTCGTGGCTGCTGATGTTCCTGATCTTCGAGCGCGAATACTCCACCGGCGTTTACCTGCTGTCCCCCGGCACGGAGACCATCGGTTCCATGCTGGTGTCGCTGTGGGCCTCGGGCGCCATCGACATCGTGGCCGCGCTTTCCTTCATCAATATCGTTCTGGTCGTGATCGGCCTGGGCATCGCTCTGCGATTCGGAGTCAAACTTCATGATTGAGCTTTCTGTAGAAGACCTGCATCTGGACTACGGCGACACCCCGGTGCTCAAGGGCGTGTCGATGCAACTGCGCCAAGGCGAAGTGGTGTCCTTGCTGGGCCCATCGGGCAGCGGCAAGACGACCCTGCTGCGCGCCGTGGCCGGTCTGGAAGGCCCCAAGCGCGGCCGCATCACCATCGGCGACCGCGTGGTCTACGACGGCGGCGCCCGCAAGGAAATCCCCGCCGAGGAACGCAACCTGGGCCTGGTGTTCCAGTCCTACGCACTGTGGCCGCACAAGACCGTGTTTGAAAACGTGGCCTACCCGTTGAAGCTGCGCAAGGTGCCGTCGGCCGAAGTGCGCGACCGCGTACAGGCCGTGCTGGACCAACTGGGCCTGGGCAAGCTGGGCCAGCGCCATCCTCACGCGCTGTCGGGCGGCCAGCAACAGCGCGTGGCCATCGGCCGGGCGTTGGTGTACAGCCCGCCCGTCATCCTGCTGGACGAGCCGCTGTCCAATCTGGACGCCAAGCTGCGTGAAGAGGCCCGCGCCTTCCTGCGTGAACTGATCATCCGCCTGGGGCTGTCGGCCCTGATGGTGACGCATGATCAGAGCGAAGCCATGGCGATCTCCGACCGCATCCTGCTGCTGAACAACGGCAAGATCGAACAGCAAGGCACGCCGCAAGAGATGTATGGGTCGCCCTCGACACTCTTCACTGCCGAATTCATGGGCAGCAACAACCGGCTGGACGGCAAGGTCACGGAAGTGCGCGACGGCCAGGCCCGCATCGAAGGCCGGGGCTGGGCCTTGTGGGGCAAGGCCGGCGCCGACGTGGCCCAAGGCCAGGACGCCACGGCAGTGATCCGGGTGGAACAGGTGCGCTTGGCGGATGACGCCGACGGCAACCACCTGGACATGCCGCTCCTGACCAGCATGTACCTGGGCGATCGCTGGGAATATCTGTTCCGCACCCCGGACGCGGATCCCGCCAACACGCTGGCCCTGCGCGCCTATGGTCCGGAAGGCCGCGAACCTGGCCCGTGCCGGCTGGCGCTGCCCGCCAGCAAGGTCTGGGTCTTTCCGCGCAAGTCGGCCTGACGCCCCGCCACGCGCTGCGCGGGGCCAGCCCCCGCGCACGCTTCAGAGGATGCAGGGTGGGCTGCGGCCCGTCGTCCAATAGCTGTTACAAGCCGTTGGTCGACGTGCCCGGGCGACGTGGACTCGTCTTACAATGCGTCGGTGCAACGCCCTGATCCCTCCTCCCCGCTAAGCCGTTACCTGCGGTGGCTGGGCGCTCCCGCCCAGCACTACCTGCGCATCGGCATTGCAATATCGCTGTTGGTGCACGCCGGCGCCCTGGCGTGGCGTTTTGGCGTGCCCGCCTACAGCCGCCCTCCCGTGACCAGCCTGGAGGTCGTGCTGCTGAATGCCCGCAGCGAAACGCCGCCGGACACGCCCCGGGCCCAGGCACAGAACCAGATGAGCGGCGGCGGCAATGCCGAACGCGGCATGACCACCACCCCGCTGCCCCAGACCGGCGCCTCCGCCGAGACGATCGTGCTGGAAGCCATGCGCCGCCGGCAGGTGCAGCTGGAGGCCGAACAAACCCGCTTGATGACCCAGTTGCGTTCGCCAGAAAAGGCCGGCGCCGAGCGCCAGGCCGTCAATCCCTGGCCGGACGGCGCCGATCTTGGGCAGGACGCCCAGGATCAGGCCAGCGTCATCCAGAATGCGCAGGTGGCCGCCCTGGCGGCGCGGGTGCAGCAGTACAGCGCGGAACCTCGCAAGCAATTCGTGGCGCCCTCGGCCGAAGCCTCGCGCTACGCGGCCTACCTGGACGCCTGGCGTGCCCGGATCGAAACGGTCGGCACCCAGCACTACCCGGACGAGGCTCGTGGACGCATCTACGGGTCGCTGCGCATCACGGTGTCGGTACGTAGCGACGGCAGCATCGCCAACGTGGAAATCGATCAGCCCTCGCCGCACGCGGTACTGAACCAGGCCGCCCGCCGCATCGTCCAGCTGGCCGCCCCGTTCCCCCCATTTCCCCCCGATATCGCCCGCGATACGGATGTGCTGGTCATCACCCGCACCTGGCATTTCGTCAACGACACCCTGGAAACCCAAGCCCCATGACCGAGGCGTCCCCTCTTGCCCGCTACGCCGTCATCGGCAACCCCATTGCGCACAGCCGCTCGCCCCAGATTCATGCGTTGTTCTCCCAGCAGACCGGCAAGCCGCTGCGCTATGAACGCCTGCTGGCGCCGGTGGATGGCTTTGCCGACGCGGTTGCCGCGTTCGTGGCCGAAGGCGGGCTGGGCTTGAACGTCACGGTGCCCTTCAAGCTGGACGCCTACGCGCTGGCGTCTGGTCGCCTGTCTGCCCGCGCCCGGCTGGCCGGCGCGGTCAACACGCTGTCCTGGCGCGATGGCGCCTGGCACGGCTGCAACACGGATGGCGTGGGCCTGGTATCCGACCTGCTGCGCCTGGGCGTGCGCCTGACTGGCGCCTCGGTGCTGCTGGTGGGTGCCGGTGGCGCGGCCCGGGGGGTGCTGCAACCCCTGGCCGAAGCCGGCTGCGCCCGCATCCATATCGTCAACCGCACCGCGGCCAAGGCGCTGGAACTGGCCGATGCCTGGCGCGGCACCGGCGTGTCGCCCCAGACCAGGGTGACGGCCGGCGGACTGGCGGACGCCGCCCTGCCCGGCGGCTGGAACCTGGTCGTCAACGCCACGGCCAGCAGCCTGCAAGACGCCGCCCCCGACTTGCCCGCCGGCTTGTACGCGGACGGCGCGGCAGGCTACGACATGATGTACGCCGCCCAGCCCACCGCTTTCATGAAACAGGCCCAGGGCGACGGTGCCGCACTGACGGCTGATGGCCTGGGGATGCTGGTGGGCCAGGCCGCCGAGAGCTTTTTCATCTGGCACGGCGTTCGCCCCGATCCGGCTCCCGTGCTGACGGCGCTGCGCGAGGCGCTCATGACAGGAAACTAAGCAGCATGGCGACGCGCAAGGGCCGGTCCTGGTTCCGAATCACCACCGGCGTCCTGATGGCGCTGGTGTGCCTGATCCTGCTGTACCAATTCTGGTTGTTCGCCCAGGTGGTCTGGTACAACTACAAGGACCCCGGCAGCAGCGCGATCATGCGCGAAGAACTCTCACGCCTGCGCGAGGGCAACCCGGACTTCAAGCTGCAATATGAATGGGTGCCCTACGACAAGATCAACCGCAACCTCAAGCGCGCCGTGGTGGCCTCGGAAGACTCCAACTTCACCGAGCACGACGGCATCGAATGGGACGCCATCCGCAAGGCGTGGGAATACAACCAACGCCAGGAAGAGGCCGGGCGCAGCAAGATGCGGGGCGGCTCCACCATCACGCAGCAACTGGCCAAGAACCTGTTCCTGTCCAGCTCGCGCAGCTATATCCGCAAGGGCCAGGAACTGGTCCTGACCTACATGATCGAACACGTCATGACCAAGGAACGGATCCTGGAGCTGTATTTGAATGTGGCGGAATGGGGCGTGGGCGTATTCGGCGCCCAGGCCGCCGCCAAGCACTACTTCAACACCACGGCCGCCAATCTGGGCGCCAGCCAGTCTGCCCGGCTTGCCGCCATGCTGCCCAACCCGCGCTTCTATGACAGCCGCCGCAATTCCAACTACCTGAACTCCCGCGTCGGCGTTCTGACCCGCCGGATGCAGATGGTTGACATCCCCTGATACCTGAAACCGGTTAATTCCGTCACTCCTTCCCACCCTTGGCGGCGGGATTTGTTAAGCTTTCACGTTTACGCGCTCCCTATCCTTTTCATGCGTACCGCACGTCGCTACCTGGCCCGCGAGATCTATCGCTCTTGCGCAGTGGTCCTTATGGCCCTGCTGGGTCTTTTCACGTTCTTCGCGCTGGTGGACGACCTGGACAATGTGGGCGACAAGTTCTCCATGATGGCCTTGCTGTACATGCAGGCGCTGGCCATTCCCACCCGCTTGTACGACCTGCTGCCCATCGGGCTGCTGATCGGCGCGATCCTGGCGCTGGCTGGCCTGGCCCAACGCAACGAACTCGTCATCCTGCGTGTCTCGGGCGTCAGCGGCATGCGCCTCTTGCGCATGCTGTGGATCGTCACCATCCCGTTGATGATCGGCGCTGCCCTGCTGTCCGAATATGTCACCCCCTGGGCCGAGATCAAAAGCGGCGAGGCCAACCTGATGTTCCGTGGCAGGGCCGGCGGCGACCGCCTGAATAGTGGCTACTGGTTCAAGGAACCCACCGCCAACGGCGGCACCCGCATCATCAATATCGGCGAATTGAAGGGCGACGGCCAAGTGGCCAACATCACCCTGTACGAATTCAAGAAGGACCTGACGCTGTCCGTCCTGTCCACGGCGCCCACCGGCCTGTTCGCCCACGGCGACCTGGTGCTGAAGGACGTCTCGCAAACCAAGCTGGACGACCACGCCGCCGAGGCCCTGGCCGACGCCCGCCCGCCCAAGAACCCGCCCGCCACCGTCGAAAAAGTACCCGAGCGCACGGTGGACACCACCCTCAGCGCCGAACGCCTGCTGGCTCGCGTGCTGACCCCGGAACGCATGTCCATCGTCACCTTGCTGGACTATGTGGAGTATTTGCGCGACAACCAGCTGCAATATGGTCGACAGGTTGTCGCCCTGTGGCGCAAACTGGCGTATCCGTTCACCTTGCTGGTGATGATCACGATCGCCGCCCCGATCGGCCTGATGCAAACGCGCCGCGGCGGCGTAGGCGCCAAGGTCTTCATCGGCATCCTGCTGGGCGTCGGCTTCTTCATGCTGAACCAGTTGGCCCTGAACGTAGGCATGCTGGGCAAATGGCCGCCCTGGCTGACCGCCCTGGGCCCGAACCTCGGCGCCATGATCCTGGCGCTGGGCGCCATGAGCTACATGGAATACCGCCATACCATTACCCGGTTCGTCCAACAACGCTGGCCTTGGAGCAAGAGTCCCGCATGAACGGCAGTATCTGGATGATCGGCGACGTGCAGGGATGCTGCTCGCCGCTGGATCGCTTGCTGGCCCACCCCGACCTGGTCGGCGACCCGCAGTCGCGCTTCTGGTTCGCTGGCGACCTGGTCAACCGCGGCCCGCAGTCGCTGGAAACCCTGCGTCGCATCATCGACCTGGGCGACCGTGCGACGACGGTGCTGGGCAATCATGACCTGCATCTGCTGGCGGCCGCCGCCGGGGTGCGCAAGCCCTCAAAATCGGACACGCTCGACGACATTCTTCGCGCGCCGGACGCGGCCGACCTGATCAATTGGCTGCGCTTCCGGCCCCTGGCCCATTTCGAGCACAACCATTTGCTGGTGCACGCGGGCACGCTGGCCAAATGGGACGTCGCCAAGACCTTGTCCCTGGCTGGCGAGGTGCAAGACGCGCTGCGCGGCCCGAATTGGCACAAAGCACTGCAAAAGATGTATGGCAACGAGCCGGCCACGTGGAAGGAAGACCACAAGGGCGGCAAGCGGATGCGCGTCATCATCAACGCATTGACGCGGATCCGCCTGTGCACGCCCAACGGGCATATGGAATTTGCCACCAAAGTGGCGCCTGGCGCCTGGCCCCCCGGCCTGGTGCCATGGTTTGACGTCCCGAACCGCGCGACACGCAACGTGACGACGGTTTTTGGCCATTGGTCGACGCTGGGCCTGTTGCAGCGGCCCGACGTGATCTGCCTGGACACCGGCTGCGTATGGGGCGGCGCCTTGACCGCGCTACGGCTGCAAGACCGGAAACTCGTGCAGATAAAGTGCTCGCAGTTCCAAAACCCCCTATCCGAGTAAAACCGTAGGATGGGTGAAGCGCGGCAACCCCGTCATCAGAATGACGACATTCAGCGCGCGCAACCCATCAGGGTGGCAGGCATCAATGATGGGTTACGTGCGGCATGCGTCAGCGTGCGCAGGGATACCCGAACGCACTTCACCCATCCTACGAGTGTTCCGTAGGATGGGTGAAGCGCGGCAAACCCGTCATCAGAATGACGGCGTTCAGCGCGCGCAACCCATCAGCCCCCTCCCCGCCCCAACCCCCCCCTCAATGCCGGATTTCAGCCAGGAATTTCTGCGCTCTTGCGGTCGCTGGCCGCTGGAAGAAGTCCTCGGGCTTGCCCGTTTCCACGATCCTGCCGGCATCCATGAACCACACGCGATCGGCGACTTCCCGCGCGAAGCCCATCTCGTGCGTCACACACACCATGGTCATACCGTCTTTCGCCAGCCCCTTCATGACCTGAAGCACCTCGCCCACCATCTCGGGGTCCAGCGCGCTGGTCGGTTCATCGAACAACATCACGGGCGGGTTCATCGCCAGCGCGCGTGCGATGGCCACGCGCTGTTGCTGGCCGCCTGACAGCTGGGCGGGATAGGCATCAGCCTTGTGGGACAGGCCGACGCGCTCCAGCAATTGCATCGCGCGATCACGGGCCTCAGCCCGGCGGGCGCGTTTGAGTTGCAACGGGGCCAGCATCAGGTTTTCCAGCACCGACAGGTGCGGGAACAGGTTGAACTGCTGGAACACGAAGCCGATGTGGCTGCGCAATTGGTCCAGGTGGACCTTGGGGCCATAGATATCCTGCCCGTTGACCTCGATGACGCCCTTCTGGATGGGTTCCAGGCGGTTGACGGTACGGATCAGGGTGGACTTGCCGGAGCCCGACGGGCCGCATACCACCACGACCTCGCCTTGCGTCACCTGCTCGGTCACGTCGGCCAGCGCCTGATACTCGCCATACCACTTCTGCACTTGGGAAAATCGGATCATGTCGGCACCACTTTGGGGGCAGCCGCAAGCCCGGCACGCCGTCTGCCGATACGTCGTTCGGTCAGGTGCACCAATGAGCTCAGGCCAAAATTCAAGATGAAATAGGTCATCGCCAGCAAGCCGAACACTTCAAACGGCTTGGTCAGCAACACGCTGTTGATCTGGTTCGCGGCGTAGGTCAGTTCCTGCACGCTGATCACATAGGCCAGCGACGTTTCCTTCACCGTCGACACGAACTGGCTCAGCATGCTGGGCAGCATGTTGTAGAGCGCCTGCGGCAGGATCACGCGCCGCATCGTTTGCAGGTACGACAGACCCAGCGCGCGGCTGGCCTCCTGCTGCCCGGGAGGCAGCGCCTGGATGCCGGCCCGGATGATCTCGGCCAGGTAGGCGCTTTCGTAGCAGACCAGCGCCACCACCATCGTCGTGGTGCCCGCCACGGGCCGGCCGATGATGATCGGCACGAAGAAATATGCCCAGAAAATGAACATCAAGAGCGGCAGGCCGCGCACCAGATACACCACCGCCGACGCCGGCCAGTAGAAGATGCGGTACGGGCTGATGCGGCCCAACGCCAATAGCACGCCGCAAGGCAATGCCAGGGCCAGGCTGATCGCGGCCAATCCCAAGGTAGCGACCAGGCCGCCCACCGGCCCGTGTGGATACTGCCCGATCAGCAGCAACAACCAGTTGTCTTTCAGTATGTCCCACATGTCAGCGCACCCCCAGCGGACGGTAACGTCGTTGCAAGAGCGCGCCGCCGCCCATGATGATGAATGACAGCACCAGATAGATGACCGTCACCACGGCATAGGCCTCGAAGGTGCGGAACGTGTAGTTCTCGACCTCGCGTCCGGCAGCGGTCAACTCGGTCACGCCGATCGCCATCGCCAGGCTGGTGTTCTTCAACAGCAGCAGCGTCTGGTTGAGCAGCGGCGGAATCGCAATGCGAAACGCTTGCGGCAAGATGACCTTGCGCATGGTCTTCAGGAAGCTCAGGCCCAGCGCCCGCGACGCCTCGACCTGCCCCGGCGGGATGCCGCGCACCGCGCTGCGCAGGTCTTCGCAGATGTAGGCCGACATCACCAGCGCGATCGCGATGCAGGAAAGGATGAATTCACTGCCGTGGCTGTTGAGCCAGTCAGTCGCGGCTTGCGGCAGCAGCGCCGGCACGCCGAAATACCAGAACAGAATGTGCACCAGCATGGGCACGTTGCGGTGGAACGCGACATACACCGCGATCAACCCGTTGGCCACGGGCGAGCCTGTCAGGCGGATCACCGCCAGCAGGCTACCCACGAAGAACGCCAGAACCCAGGCCAGCCCGGCCAGCGCCAGGGTGGTGATGAACCCCCTGAGCAGCCATGCCGGATACTCGCCCTGGAAAATGGCGCTGAAGTCGAAAACGTAATGCATCGAAGCAGGCTCCAGCGCGCGCGGCGCGTCAACCCTTGATGGCTTCGATGCGGAAGTCGCGCTTCATGTTGAACTGCGTGCCGGCGCCAAACCATTTATCAAAGGTCTTGGCGGCCTGGCCCGACGCTTCCATGCCGTCCAGCACCTTGTTCACCTGATTCAGCATGGCGGTGTCGCCACGGCGCACCCCCATGCCCCAGGGTTCAACGAACAACGCGGGCTCCAGGATCTTGACGGGCACCGCGCTGGTGGCCGCTTGATGCTGCAACTTCACCAACATCAGTTCTGACCCCACGAAGCCGCTGACCTTGCCTTGCTGCAAGGCCAGGAAGGCACCGCTGGGATCTTTGAAGGTCACAGGTTCGACGTTGGGAATGTTCTTGCGCGCGCCCTGCTCCGACGACGAGCCGCGCACGGCGCTGATGCGCTTGCCGGCCAGATCCGCCGGCGCCTTCCAGTCCTTTTCGGAATCCCGCGCCAGGATCTTTTGCAGACTCACAAAGTGCTGGTGCGAATAGTCGATCTGCTGCGCGCGCTCCGGACTCCAGCCCAGATTGGCCGCCACGACGTCGACGCGCCCGGCAATCAATTCGGGAATGCGGGCCTCGACGGCGATCAGCTTCAACTCCAGCGGCACGCCCAGGCTGTCGGCCACCGCCTGGCACATGTCGACTTCGTAGCCCACGATGGCGCGGGTCTTCGGGTCTTGGAAACTGAAGGGCTCGGCGGTACCCATGGTGCCGCAGATGAATTTGCCCCGGGCCTTGATGTCCTGCACCGTGTCCGCGTGCGCGGCGGGCGCCAGCGTGGCGGCAAGGCCGACGGCGGCGACGAAAGTGGCGATCGATGTCTTCATGGTATTTCCCCTTGGAATATTGGTATGGGTACTGCCGGCAAAACCTGCGTTCAACCGTTCAACTCAAGGCCGCACACGCCTCACGGATGCGGCGGCAGCCTTCTTCGATGTTCTCCATGGAGGTCGCGAAACTCAACCGCAGATACGGCGACAGGCCATAGGCCGCGCCGTCCAGCACTGCGACACCCGCCTCGTCCAACAGGAACATCACGACGTCCAGATCGTTCTCAAGGACTCGGCCAGCCGCCGTGCGCTTGCCCAACAAGCCGTCCACCGACGGATAGACGTAGAACGCGCCCTGCGGCAACGGGCAACGAATGCCCGGCACCGCGTTCAGCAGTGCCACGATGCGGTCGCGGCGTTCATGAAACACGGCGGCAGCCTCACCGACGCAGCGTTGATCGGCGGTCAGCGCGACGCGCGCGGCGGCCTGACTGATGGCGCTGACGCAGCTGGTGCTTTGTGAGATCAGCGTGGCCATCGCCTTGATCAGCGGCTTGGGGCCGCCCGCGTAACCCAAACGCCAACCCGTCATCGCATAGGCCTTGGATACGCCATTGATGGTCAGCGTGCGGCCCGCCAGCGCGGGCACGACGGTGGCAGGCGACGCATGGCGTGCCTCGCCGTAGGCCAGGTGTTCGTAGATCTCGTCGGTCATCAGCCAGACCTGCGGATGACGCGACAGCACCTCACCCAGCGCGCGCAACTCGTCCGCGCTGTACATCGCGCCGGTGGGGTTGCTGGGCGTGTTCAGCAGCAACCATTTGGTGCGTGGCGTGATGGCCTGCGCCAACGCTTGCGGCGTCAGCTTGAAGCCGTCCGATTCCGGGCAGGCCACCACCACGGGCGTGCCATCATTGACCAGCACCATGTCCGGGTACGACACCCAGTACGGCGCGGGGATGATGACTTCATCGCCCGCTTGCACGGTGGCTGCCAGCGCGGTGAAGATCAGCTGTTTGGCGCCCACCCCGACGATGACTTCGTCCAGTCCGTATTCCAGGGCGTTTTCGCGCAGGAACTTGGCGCGCACGGCTTCCAGCAGCGGCTTGGCGCCTGCGGAAGACGTGTAGCGGATATCGCCGCTGTTGAGCGCATCGATGCCCGCCTGCACGATATGCGCGGGCGTGGGCAGATCGGGTTCGCCCACCGTGAAGTCAACGATGTCGCGGCCTTGGGCGCGCAACTGGTCGACGCGCGTCTTGGCGGCCATGCTGGGCGACGGCTTGATGGCGCGGGCGCGCTCGGCCAGGAACTCGTTGGCCAGCTGGCTCATGCCAGCCCCCTGGCGGCAAAGGCAGCCTGCATCCAGCTTTGCGTTTTGTCGCCGTTGGCGATCTCGGCCATGATGCGCTCTTCCTTGGCCGCATGAGCGTGCGCGGCGGCAATCAGTGCTTCAGCCTCGTACGGTGCAAAGCTGACCAGCCCGTCTTCGTCGCCCACCAGGATGTCGCCGGGGTTGATGACCTGGCCTCCGATGGACACGGGTACGTTGACTTCGCCCGGGCCGTCTTTGTACGGGCCCCGGTGAATATGGCCGCGCGCATAACAAGGAAAGCTGTCGGCCTCGAACGCGGCCACGTCGCGGATCGCACCGTCGACCACCACGCCTGCGCAGCCATGAATCTGCAAATAGCGCTTCATGATTTCGCCCAATACGGCGTTGGACAAGTCCCCGCCCGCGTCCACCACCAGCACGTGGCCGGGCTGGATCTGCATCATCGCCTTGTAGATCAGCAGGTTGTCGCCCGGACGGGTCTTGACCGTGAGCGCGGTGCCCACCAGCTTGCCGCGGCCGTTGTAGCGGCGCAGGCCGGCAATACCTTCGCGGCGCGCAAGGTTGTCGCTGAGGTGGGGCGTGACGATGCCTGCCAGGGCTTCAAGGACGGCGGCGGGAGCTACGGGGGAAGCCGGCAATTGGCGTGCGCCGGTGAGGATAGTGGCCATGACGATCTGCAAATTCCTGAGTCGGAAGCCGCCGCAAGCCCGGAACGTTTTTCCGGCCCCGGCCGGCCGGGAATGAATCAGATGGCATGTTGCGAGGTTTTCCGTTTCCGAAAAAGGGATTAAATTTCCACGAACCTCATCGCTTTTTGGAATATAAGGGTTAGCCCTTATCGGAAATTTCGGAATGAACCTGAACCTGGGCGGACCCGCCGCATGCTGACTTTCAAGCAAATCGAAGCCCTGTACTGGACCGTCCGGCTGGGCACGTTTTCAGCGTCGGCGCAGAAGCTGCACACCACGCAATCCGCCATCACCAAGCGCATCCAGGAGCTGGAGGCGGATTTCGACGTGGCGCTTTTTGACCGTTCCGGCCATCGCGCCGAACTGACGGCGCGCGGTCACGAGGTCTATGCCCTGGCCGAGGAAATGCTGGGCCACCGCGACCGCCTGCTGGTCCGTCTGAAAGGCCAGCACACGCTGACCGGCACCTTCCGTTTCGGCATTACCGAGATCACGGCAATGACCTGGCTACCCGCCCTGATCCGCCTGCTGCGCGCGCACTACCCGCGCATCACGCTGGAGCCGCACATCGACCTGGGCGCGGACTTGCTCAAGCGGCTGCAAGCGGGGCAGCTGGACATGGCTTTCCTGCACGGCGAATTCGCCGAACCGAATTTGCAGGTGGTGGCCTTGCAGCGGCTGGAATTCGCGTGGATGGGCAGCCCCGACATGATCGACGCCAGCCGCGTCTACACCCCCGCCGACATCGCCCGCCTGCCCCTGCTGCGCCAAAGCCGTGAATCCGGCCTGAACATGATCTACGACGGCTGGTTGCGCCCCCACACGCCGCCCAGCAACATCTTCACGATCAACAGCCTGATCGCCATGGCAGGCCTGACCGCCGCGGGCTTCGGGGTGAGTTGCCTGCCCCGGGATTATTTTGCGGACATGGTGAGCAAACGGCAGTTGGTCATCGCCCGCACCAGCACCGCCCCGCCGCAATCGGTCTATAGCGCGATGTTCCGCAGAGACGCCGATATCGCGTTCTGCGAGAGCGTGGCGGAACTGGCGGAGAGTTGCTGCGAGTTTTCGGGAGGGTGGTGAACTATCTCGTGCGAAGCCCGCCCCATGCGGCGCGACGATGATTGCCTTGGGTGGCATGTAACCCATCATTGATGGATGCCGCCGGTGGCGATCATTGATGCGTATCGCAGGTGGCGATCATTGATGCATATCGCAGGTAGCGATCATTGAGGCTTGCCGAACGTAGCCATCATTGATGCTTGTCGCAGGTGGCGATCATTGAGGCTTTCCGCACGTAACCCCTCATTGATGCTTGCCCAAATGATGGGTTGCGCGCGTTGGGGATCGTCGTGCTTGTGCCGGGTTTGCCGCGCTACACCCATCCTACAGCGCTGCTTGAATCGCGTCCCGTGCCTGGTGCGACAACTCCAGCCGGGTCGGCAGGCTGCCGTCGGGGTGCCGCGTGGACAGCGCCGGGAGGAATACGACTTCGACCGACAGGCCCGTCGTTCCCATCACCCGCCAGAGATTCGCCACCAGGCTTTCTTCTCCGACGAACGCCGCAAATCCGTCCCGCTTCCCGTCACGCAGAAAACGCAGGGCGACAGGTTGGATTTCCACCGCTGCCGAACGCGCCGGTTCGAACAGGCTGGCATGGAAGGGCAAGAGGTCAAAGCCTACGCTGGTGGTGCCTTCAGGGAAGAGTCCCACCGCATCGCCCAGCTTGAAGCGGACCTGCATTGACTCACCCATCGCATGCACCGCGTGGCGTTGCCCGCGTTCGATGAACAAGGTGCCCGCGCCTGCCACCAGCCAGCCGATCACCGGCCAGCTGCGAATTTCGCTTTTGGCCACGAACGAGGTCGCGCGCGCGGAATTCAGGACGAAGATGTCGATCCAGGAGACGTGGTTCGCCACCAGCAGCACCGGCCCCGTCAATCGCGGTTCGCCCTTGAAGACGACCCGCAATCCACAGGACGCCATCAGCGCGCGGGACCAGTTGCGGTTCAACCATGCACGAGACTTTGGCCGAATGAACGGGTAAACCGTCCCCACGCAGATCAGGCCAAAAACGATCAAGGGCAGCACCAGTGCCAGCCGTAGGACAAAGCGCAGCAGCTTCAAACTGAAGTCTCCCAGGCCAGCCGGCCACCGACCACGGTGGCGCGTACCCGACCGGGCAGCATCATACCCGCGAACGGGGTGTGGGCGCTGCGGCTTTGTAGCGCCGCCGGGGTCACCAGCCATTCGGCATCCAGATCCGCCAGGCACAGGTCCGCCGGCGCCCCCACGCCCAGTTGGCCCGCCAGCGCGGCGTCCGGCGCCATGCGGTTCAGCACGGCGCCCGGGCCCGAAGTCACGCGGGCCAGGGCATCGGCCAGCGGCTGGCGCCGGTCGCGCACCCACTTCAGCGTCAGCGACAGCAGCAATTCCAGCCCCGTGGCGCCCGGCGCGGACATCGGGAAAGGCGCCGCCTTGCCCCGGCCATCAACCGGCGTGTGATCGGAACACAGGGCGTCGACTACCCCCTCGGCCAGCGCCGCGTGGATGGCGTCGCGGTCGCGCTGGCCGCGCAACGGCGGCGTCAGATGAAAATTCGTATCGAAAAAGCCGATATCGACGTCGGTCAGGTGCAGGTTGTGGGCCGACACGTCGGCCGTGACGGGCAGCCCTTCGCGCTTGGCCGCACGCAGCAGCGCAAGCCCGGCGGCCGTGGACAGGCGAGCCAGGTGCACGCGGGCGCCGGTGGCGCGCTGCAATTCAAAGATTGTTTGCAGCGCCACCGTTTCCGCTTGGGGCAGCAGGCCTTCCAGCCCCAGGCGCTCGGCGTAGGCGCCGCTGGCGACAACCGCGCCGCGCGCCAGCCATGGGTCTTGCGGACGCAGCCACAAGGTAAGGCCCAGCCCGCTGGCATACCGCATCGCGCCCCATAGCACCCGCGTATCGGCGATGCCGTGTTCGCCCTGCGCAAAGGCGATGCAGCCCGCCTGGGCCAGCAGGCTCATTTCGGCGAGTGTTTCGCCCGCCAGCCCCACGGTCATCGCGCCCAGGGGGTGGACCCGCGCCTGGCCGGATTCAACCTGCCCCATCAGGGCCGCGACCTTGCCGGGCTCGTCCAGCGCAGTGTCGACGTCTGGCGGCATCACCAGCCGCGTCACGCCGCCCGCCAGGGCCGCCCGCAACTCGGCGGGCACGAATGCCGTACCCGCTGCCGTGCCCGCGCTCCCGGGCTGCACGACGCGGGCGGACAAATCGATCAGCCCCGGCAGCACGGCCAGCCCGCTGGCGTCCAGCATGCGGTCGGCCTGAAAACCGTCTGGCGCCGCGCCCACGGCGACCACTCGTCCATCGGCCGTATAAACGTCATGCCGGCCGTCCACCCCATTCGCGGGATCGATCAGACGACCGTTGGCGATGTGCAGTCTCATGGCGCATCTCCGGCAAGCACGCTCAAGGCCGCCAGGCGCAAATATTGCAGCAGGCCGGCCAATTGCGTTTCGATGGGCGGCAGGCTGGCGGCCACGTCGCCATCCACCTCCACGCCGGGGGTCAGCACCCCGGCAGGCAGCAGCAAGGCGTCGGCTTTCACCGCAGCCAGCGCGGCAGGCGTCAAACCATATACCTGCGCATATTCCCGCGCGGACGGCAGCAGCGCGCCGCTGATCCGTTCGACGTTCAAGGGCAGCACGACGACCACATCGGCATCCCGCAGTCCTTCCGCCAAGCCGGCGCAGGCGCGCACGCCCAACTGCGGCAAGCTTTCGGGCAAGAGCGTGGGGGGTGCGACGACTCGCACCTCGGGCACGCCCAAGGTCGTCATGGCGTGGATGACCGAACGCGCCACCGGCGAATGGCGGATATCGCCCACCAGCGTCACGGCCAGATTCGTCAGGTCCTGCTTGATGTCCTGCATGGCCTGCACCAGCGCCAAGGCCGGCAAGGGGTCCGCATGCTGACCATCGCCGGCATTCATCACGCGCAACCCCGGCGGCGCATGAGCGGCCGCGCAATGGGCCGCGCCGCTGGCCGCGTGGCGCAGCACCAGCACACCCGGCGCCAGGCCAGCCACGGTCTGCGCCAGCGCGTCACCCGCTTGCGCATCAGGGGCCTGCGCCTCCAGGACGACAGGCAGCAGGGACAAGCGCGCGGCCGCGTCGGCATAGGCATCGCGGCCGGCGGGATCGTCAGGCAGGAAAAGGAAGACAGGCCGCGCCTGGGCGGCCGGCAGATCCCCCGCCGCCCACGCGCGGGCGGCATCGAGCAGGCGCTCGACGTGGCGCCGGGGCAGCCCTTCCGTTGTCAGCAGATGAATGAGTTCGCCGCGGCGATCAAGTTGCGGATTGAGCATAGGCAGGCCGGGCCGTGCGCGTCAGGACGCAGGCAGGGTGTCGAGGTATCGTTGCAGGATAACAGCCGCGGCCATCGCGTCATCGGCCGCGTGCGTGCCCAGCAGGCGCTGGGCCTCCATGCTGGAACCGCGTTCGTCCACCAGTTCAACCGCAATGCCGAAACGGCCGTGCAGCTGATTGGCGAAGCGCCGGCAGCGCGCCGTGGCGGGCTGTTCGCCGCCGTCTGCGTCCAGCGCCAACCCCACGACCACGCGGTGGGGCTGCCATTCTTGCAGCAGCGCCGCGATGCGGCCGAAGCGCGCGTCACGGATCTCGCTGAAAATGATTTCCAGCGGACGCGCCTGGCGCGTCAGCGTGTTGCCGATGGCAATGCCGATCTTCTTTTCGCCGAAGTCAAAGCCAAGCAGGGTCTCTTCAGGCATGGCCCGCGTCGCCCGCCAGCATGACCGGATCAATGCCCAGCAGCTTCAGCGCGGCGGGGTAACGGTCTTCCGGGGGCACGTCGAAGATGATGTGGTCGTCAGCGCCCACGCTGAGCCAGGCATTCTGGCCCATTTCGCTTTCCAGTTGGCCCGCGCCCCAGCCGGCATACCCCAGCGTGACCAGCATCCGGGCAGGCCCATTGCCGTCGGCCACGGCTTGCAGCACGTCGCGCGAAGTCGTCAGCGCCATTGCGCCCATCTTGATGCTGGAGCTGTAGTCGCCCGCGGGCGCATGCAGCACAAAGCCGCGGTCGGTCTGTACCGGGCCGCCAAAGAAGACCAGCGTGTCTTTGACGGGGCCGATTTCAAGCGTCAGTTCAATGCGTTCAAACAAAGTGCCCAGCGTGAGGTCGGTGGGCCGGTTGATGACCAGGCCCAGCGCGCCGCGCTCGGTGTGTTCGCAAACGTAGATGACAGAACCGGCCAAGCTGCCCTCGACCATGCCCGGCATGGCGATCAGGAACTGATTGGCAAAGTTGGCGGCCTGTGTCTCGGCGGCTTCGTGGTGTTTTTCCGTCATGGCAACCCCTTCATGGGTAGTCTGAAAGAACCGTGGACGGGGCGCGCTTGCACGCGGCCCTTCTTGCCTTGCGGCAGACCGTCCTGCGGTTACGAGGGATGGGGGCTTGCCCCATCTTACGAGCCCTGGCGGAATAGGTCAGCGGATCGGGTTCAGATTTCCATCAATTCAAAGTCCTCTTTGCGGGCGCCGCATTCAGGACAGACCCAGTTCGGCGGCACGTCTTCCCAGCGAGTGCCGGGAGCAATACCTTCGTCGGGCAGGCCGGCCTCTTCGTCATAGACCCAGCCACAAATCAGACACATCCAAGTACGCATAGTTCTCTCTTACATCAATTCCCCACCCGAGTCCCCGTGGCGGGGCAAAGGTAGGGGGCTTCCATTAGAATGGGGACAATCTTACCGAAACCCAATAGGGGTTCCCCTGATTCACCTCAAAATGAGTCCGGGTTCCCTCACTCAAGCGCTGTCCACGTGGCCCCCGTTACTCCCCCTCTCGTTTTGGTCTTCGGCCCGCTCGATCCTACCGGATCCGACGGTTTGCCCGCGGACGCCGTCACCTGCGCCCGTCTGGGCTGTCATGGTCTGGCGGCGGTTACCGCGCTGACCGTGCAGGACACTGCCGGCATCGAAGAAATCCATCCTGTTTCGCCCGACTTACTGGACGATCAGGCCCGTTGCCTGCTGGAAGACATGTCCGTGCAGGCCATCAAGGTGGGCGGACTATACACCGCTGAAACGGCGAGCGTGGCCGCCCAGGTCGCCGCCGACTACAACCAGGTTCCGCTGGTGCTGCACCTGGGCCAGCGCGCGCCGTTGCCCGCCGACGCCGCTGACGAGGACGACGCCGACGACCTGCTGGCCGCCACGCTGGAACTGGTGCTGCCGCAAACCGATCTGCTGGTCATCGAGCACCTGCGCCTGGCGCAGTGGCACGCCGACGGCGACATCGATATCGGGGACGCACCTACGCCCATGCACGCCCTGGTGGCGGCCGGCGCCGAATGGGTCCTGGTACTGGGCAGCCCGCAACGGCCCGGCCATTACGCCAACGTGCTGCTCGGCCCCAGCGGCCAGACGCACACCTGGCCGTGGCAGGCGCCCCCGGATCGCAACGGCGATGCCGGCGGCCTGGCCGCAACCGCCATCACCGTCATGCTTGCGCGCGGATTGGAAATGCCCGAGGCCGTGCGCCAGGGCCTGGCGCATGCCGATGCCTCAGTGGCCGCCAGCTTCCTGCCCGGCATGGGCCGGCGCATCCCCAACCGGATCCAACCGCAATGAAACCGCTGCGCTTTCCCTCCGGCCTGTATGGCGTCACCCCGGAATGGGACGACACCGACCGCCTGATGCAGGCCGTCCGCAAAGCCGCCGACGGCGGGATGCGTTCGTTGCAGTTGCGCCGCAAGAACGTGCCCGACGCGGTGCGCGCCGAACAGGCGCACGCCTTGGCGCCGCTGTGCCGCGAACTGGGCATCGTATTCCTGATCAATGATGACTGGCGTCTGGCCCTGGACGTGGGCGCTGACGGCGCGCACGTGGGCCGCGAAGACGAAAGCCTGGCGCGCATCCGTGCCGAAGTCGGCCCCGATCTGATCCTGGGCGGCTCCAGCTACGACGACCTGGCCCGCGCCCGTGAACTGCTGGACGCTGGCGCCGACTACATCGCCTTTGGCGCGATGTTCCCGTCCACCGTCAAACCGGACACCGTGCGCGCGCCCTTGTCGGTGCTGACCGAAGCCCGCCGCCTGGTCGAAGAGCGCGACGCGCCCCGGCCCGCAGTGGTCGCCATCGGCGGCATCACGCCCGACAACGCGCTGCTGGTGGCCCAGGCTGGCGCCGATTCCATCGCCGTCATCACCGGACTTTTCGAAGCGCCCAGCATCCGCGCCGCCGCGGCGGCCTGCTCGGCGCCCTATTCCGCCAACCCTAACCGCAAGCCTTGAACGCCATGTCCCGCAACGAACAGCTTTTTGAACGCGCCTGCCGCAGCATCCCCGGCGGCGTCAACTCGCCCGTGCGCGCCTTCCGCTCCGTCGGCGGCACGCCGCGCTTCATCAAGCGCGCGCAAGGCCCCTATGTGTGGGACGCGGAAGACAAGCAGTACATCGATTACGTGGGCTCCTGGGGCCCGGCCATCCTGGGCCACTCGCACCCTGAAGTGGTGCGCGCGGTGCAAGAGGCCGCCGTCAACGGCCTGTCGTTCGGCGCCCCCACCGAAGCCGAGATCGAGTTGGCCGAAGTGCTGATTTCACGTCTGCCCTCTCTGGAGCAAGTGCGTCTGGTCAGTTCGGGCACCGAAGCCACCATGACGGCCATCCGCCTGGCGCGTGGCGCCACCGGCCGCGCCAAGATCGTGAAGTTTGAAGGCTGCTACCACGGCCACTCGGATAGCCTGCTGGTCAAGGCCGGCTCGGGTCTGCTGACGTTCGGCAACCCCAGCTCGGCGGGCGTGCCGCCCGAATTCGTGTCGCACACGCTGACCCTGGAATACAACAACCTGGACGCCGTGCGTCAGGCATTCGACCAGCATGGCGCGGACATCGCTTGCATCATCGTGGAACCCGTCGCCGGCAACATGAACCTGATCAAGCCGGCCCCCGGCTTCCTGGAAGGCCTGCGCGACGTCTGCACGCAGCACGGCGCGCTGCTGATTTTCGATGAAGTCATGACCGGCTTCCGCGTGGGTCCGCAGGGCGTGCAAGGGCTGACTGGCGTCAAGCCGGACATCACCACGCTGGCCAAGGTAATTGGCGGCGGCATGCCGGTAGGCGCCTTTGGCGGCAGCACTGCCATCATGAAGCACATCGCCCCGCTGGGCGGCGTCTACCAGGCAGGCACCTTGTCGGGCAATCCGGTCGCCGTGGCCGCGGGCCTGGCCACGCTGCGCCTGATCGCCGCCCCCGGCTTCTACGACAAGCTGTCGGCCCAGACCGCCAAGCTGGCCCAGGGCTTGCAGGAACGCGCCCGCGCCGCCGGCCTGGCCTTCTCGGCCGACTCGGTGGGCGGCATGTTCGGCATCTACTTCAGCAATCAGGTGCCGACCTCGTTCGCCGAAGTCTCGCAATGCGACACGGCAGCGTTCAACCGCTTCTTCCATGCCATGCTGGACCACGGCGTGCACTTCGCGCCGTCCGCTTTTGAAGCGGGCTTCGTCTCGGCCACGCATGACGACGCCGTGATCCAGTCCACGCTGGACATCGCCGAGCAGGTCTTCGCCGCGATGTAAGCCGCCTGGGGCGCCCGGGCCGAGGGTTCGGGTCAGGGCGCCTTATAACGGTTGTACAGGGCGGTCACGTCCCTGACATAGGCTTGGGTTTCCGCATAGGGCGGCACGGCGTCGTATTTGCGCACCGCCCCTTCGCCCGCGTTGTAGGCGGCAAGCGCCAGGTCCAGACGACCCGGATATTGGTCAATCAGCCGTCGCAAATGGCGCGAACCGGCCCGCACGTTTGTCGCCGGATCCACCAGCGCGCGCTCGATATCATCCACCGACAGCACCGACGCCGCGGTTGCCGGCATCAGCTGCATCAGGCCCAGCGCGCCCTTGGGTGAACGCGCATCGCTGCGGAACCCTGACTCGATCGCGATCACGGCAGTCAGCAAGGCCCGGTCCACCCCCGAATCCACGGCGGCCTGGGCAATCAGGCCATCATGCGCGGCGGACGGCTTGGCGTCGCCCCAGCGCAGCGCACGGGATGTCGGCGCCATCGAGGCCAACCGTGCGCCGTCGCCCGCTTCCGGAGGACAGTCCAGGCAAGCCTTGATCCCGTTGCCCCGCCAGACCGTCCGCGCCTGCGCTCGCTTGTAATACTTGGCATAGCCGGTGGGCACCTTCATCGCCCGCCACACGCCATACGGGTCTTTGTACCGGTAGATCTCACTGGCCTGAACAGGGCGGACAGGCGCCAGCGCCAGAGCGCCCGCCACGACAGCCGACAGCGCCGCCATGCCGCCGGCGCGCGCCAGCAAGGTGCGCAGGGCCAGCAGAATGGATCGGGAATGTGGGTGCATGGGTCGGGGCTCCGGCGGCGCCCGAAGGCGCGTTGGCGAGTCCCTATGCTGCGGCGATCCCCCCGGTTTGTCGCTCCGCCCTACGTCCTAGTCCATCGCAGCCGCCCGCTTTTCCTCGATAAAACAGGGGCGCAACTAGGACATATGCAGGACGATTACTATAGAATATGTCGCAATATTTCGTTTATTTACCAAATGAATGAACCTGGCCGCCCCGCGCCAGGCGGGAGAGGTTGAGATGGACGCAGAAAACACGCTCCAGCTAGTGCTGGACGCCAACACCAACGTCCTGACGGCCATTTACACGCCGCCGCCGCGCCCCGATGCTCCGGCCCCGGACGATGACAACGCCTTGGCCGCCGAGGCGGCGACTGACGCGACCCGCACCGCCAACGACGAAGCGGCCTTGGAACCGGACGCCGATACTGACGTTGCCGTGGATACGGATGTCGACACGGATGTCGATGTGGCCACTGCCCCCATCGTCAACCTTGATCTGCCCAATTGGGACATGCTGACCGCCGCCGCCGTCGCCCAGGGCTGGACCGCCGAAGCGTTGGACAACCACGCCGTGCTGGCCTTCATCGACCGTTGCCGCAGCGCCGCCGAGCCGGTGCATTTCCCCGTCGGACAGGTGGTGGACGGGTCGTTCGAACTGGAACTGGACCCCACCCGCATGGCCGCACTGCTGACCCTGCACCCGCCCAAGGGCGGGCAGCCCGTCACGCTGGACATGTTGCGCCACGCCGTCACCGACCGCGGCATCGTGCATGGCGTGCTGAACCAGGCCATGGCCGAGGCCGTGGAACAGGGCCGCCACGCAACCGTGATGATCGCCCAGGGCACGCCGCCCACCCGCGGCACGCCGACCCGCTTTGAAAGCCTGCTGGACCGGCTGAAGCCGCGTGCACAGGAAATCGACGAACTGGCCCAGGTGGATTACCGCGATCTGGGCAGCCTGCTGCTGGTCTCGCCCGGCACGCCGCTGATGCGCCGGGTTCCCCCGTTGCCCGGCGTGGACGGCACCAATGTGCTGGGCGAACCGGTCCTGCCGGATGAAATGCCCGATACGCCCTTTTCCAAGGACATCTCGGGGGTCGAGGTCGACCCGGAAGATCCGCTGCTGCTGCGCGCCACCATCGCCGGCACGCCCACGCTGATCAGCCAGGGCGTGCAGGTGAATCCGATGGTGGAGGTCGACGCCGTCAACCTGTCCACGGGCAACATCACCTTTGAAGGCTCGTTGCAGGTGCGCGGCGACATCGCCGCCACCATGGAAGTCCGGGTGACCGGCGACGTGGTCGTCAACGGCACCATCGAAGCCGCGCTGGTGGAGGCCGGCGGCAGCGTGACGGTCAAAGGCGGCATCATCGGCATGGCCGAAGCCTTGCAAGACGCCACGGCCACCGCCCGCACCGCCCACATCGTCTGTGGCGGCGCGCTGAAAGCGAAGTTCATCGAAAACGCCATCATCAGCGCCGGACGGGACGTGGAAGTGGAACGCGAAATCCGCCAGAGCAGCATCGCCGCCGGCGGCAGCGTGCTGGTCGGCCCCCCGAACACGCAGCAAAGCGCGATTACCGGCGGTCAGACCCGTGCGTTGAATGCCGTGCGCGCGGGCACGATCGGTTCGCCTTCAGGCATTCCAACACTGGTGCAGGCCGGGCTGGACCCGCATGCCGACATCAAGCGGTCGGCGCTGACGCGCAAGCGCCTGAAGATGAACGAAGAAAAGGCCAAGCTGGAACAACTGCTGATGTTCCTACAGGCCAATCCGCAACGCGCCCCTGGCGACGTGGTGGAACGCGCCCGCAACACCCACGGCAAGCTGACCGGCGACCTGCTGGCGCTGGACGAAGACGAGGCTCAGCTGGTCCGCGACCTTCAGCCCCTGCACACCGCCATCATCACCGCGACGCGGCGCTTTTGCAGCGGCGCAAGGATCCAGCTGGGCAACAAGGTGCAGGAATTCCTGGAAGACCAGGTGGGCGGCAAGGCCGGGCTGGAAGAAGGCGAGATCGTCATTCGCTGACCTCGCCTTTGGCGTCTTTCAGGGCGCCAGTTCCTGGAACCAGACGCGCGGCGAAATCCCGCGGTCTGGACCCAGGATGGAGAATCCGCCGTCCACCGGGATATCCACACCGGTCATCCAGGACGCGGCATCCGAACACGCAAAGCAAACGGCGGCTGCGATCTCGCTGCCCGCCCCCACCCGGCCCAGCGGATGGAAGTGCGCCCCCACCGCATCGGCTGCCTGCCGCGAGCCGCCCGACAGCTGCTCCACCGACGGCGACCACGTCCAGGCAGGCGACACCGCCAGCACGCGCACACCGGCCGGCGCCAGTTCCACGGCGAAATTCTTGGTGATCTGCAACAAGGCGGCCTTGGACGCCGGATACAGTGCGCGCCCGGCCGCGCCAAACTTGCCGCCCGTGCTGCCCAGGTTCACCACCACGCCGCCGCGCGGCAGGTGCGGCGCGGCCATCTGCGTGAAGATCGCGGCCGACACCAAATTGGTATCCAGCGTGCTGTGCCATTCCTCGCGCGAAGACGCCAGCCCCCGATCCGTGTACTGGCAAGCGTTGTTCACCAGAATGTCCAACCGGCCGAAGCGCGCCAGCGCGGCGTCGATGCAGCGCTGAATCTGGCTGTCCTGGCCGATGTCGGTCTCACAGAACAGCGCCCGTTCAGCCAGTTCCCCAGCCAACGCCTGCCCCGCCTGGACGTTACGCCCGACCAGCACCACGTTGACGCCTGCCGCCACCAGCCCGCGCGCGATATCGGCGCCCAGCCCCTGCGTACTGCCGGTGACGATGGCGGTCTTGCCGGCCAAGCCGGGAAAGCCTGAAAAATCCATGGAAAATCCTTGTTCAGTGCGGCGCGGCGGCCCAGCGCACAGCATCCGCCACCGAACCGGTTTGTGCAATCAAGCGCATGCTGGCCAGCGACGCCTGATGCACGGCTTCGTCGGCCGACGCGCAAGCGTCTTCGGCAACCATCACGTCAAAGCCGATATCGGCCGCGTGGCGTACGGTCCCCTCCACCACGGAATGCGTCGCCACACCCGCCACCACCAGCCGGCGCGCGCCGATGACGCGCAGCGTTTCTTCCAGTGGCGTGCCGTAGAACGCGCTGATGCGCGTGTGCTTGACGATGAACTCGCGAGGGCTGCCGGCCAGCGGTTGCAGGCCGTCGTAAAAGGCGCTGCCCCACTGCCCTTCAGGCACCGCGCCAATCGTCGCCACATTACGGAAGATCGCGCAATTGGCCAGCAGGTCGGCGTAGTCCGGCCGGAAAGCGATCCGCACATGCACGATGGGCAGCGCCCGCGCCCGCGCGCCGTCCAGCAAGGCGGTGGCATTGTCCAGCAGGCGCTGACGCGCCCCGCTGTCGGCATCCAGCCCGACACGGATCTTGCCGTCGGGATGCAGCACATCGTTCTGGTAGTGCAGCGCCAGCACCGCGGTATCCGGCATCATCAGACGAACACCTCGAACACATCATGCGCGTCGTCACAATTGACCAGATCCACGCGCTTCATGCGGATGCGCCAGCCGTCCCCTTCGGCAGCCAGCTTGTGGGTATAGCGTCCGGCCAATTGGCGCGGCTGACGCTTGCGCCATTCCGTCATCTGAAACGCGGAATGCACCACCAGATTGCCGGCCCCGTCCACGCCTTCGACCTGCACGCCGCCTACCAGCCGCACGCTGCGCGTGGGCGGCTGCTGCGACCAGTTGCGGGGATGCTCCAGACGCCGGATGCGCACATCGCGCAGCATCCGGTCTTCCCAGAACAACGAGATATGGTCATAGGGGCTTTGCTGACCCGGCACCCGTGGCATCCAGTACATGCCGTCCGGCGTCCACAGCGCCTGCCAGTCGTCATAGCGCCGTTCATCCAGCAGCCGCGCTTCGCGGTAAAGAAACTGGGCGATGCGGTGGTAGGCGTCCGCCGGCACGTCGGCCGGCGACAGATCCGTGGTGCCAACGTCAAAATCCAGGTCTAGCAACATGCGCCTTCTCCCGTGGCGGGCGTGTTCAACGCCGTGCCCGCTTCCATATAGGTCTTCCAGGCGCGGAACTGATTGCGCATGGGCAATTCGCTGGTGCCGTTGACGGACACCAGGCCATCCGCGTCGCTGCGGTCGTTGCCGTGGTAACGGTGCATGCTGACCCACTCTCCGCCGCGCGTGGCGTTGCCTTCCTGGCACCGGTTGTACAGCTCGATATCGTCCGGCATGACGTTGGACGATGGCGAATTGATGACGTTCGCATAGAGCATGGCGCGTTTGAATACGCCGTCCGGCGCCCCCTTGCAGCGGAACGTCTGGATTTCAATCAAGGTACGGTCGACGGCGATCGGGCGAATCACGCGGAACTGCTGGAACACGGTATGCGGCGACCCGCTGCCGTAGATGACCGTGTTGTGGCGGTTCATGCCCAGGATCTCGCGGGCGCGTTCCTCGCCATAGGCGGTGGCCAGAATGTCGAAGTGCGCGCGCGACACCGGATCACGCTCGGCCGCGCCCGGGTTGAAGATGCCTTCCATGTAGCCGTGGCCGTTGTCATAGGCGCGCAGCTCCAGCTTTTCCCAGAACTCGTAGGGCTCGCCGTTGCCGTCCATGATGTGCAGCTCAAGCGGCATTTCGCCGATCTCCTTGGCCTCGTCACGGGCAGCCGCGTACGACGATTCATGCGTCACGCGGGCGTGCATGGTGTCATGCAGGTTCTCGTAGAACACCTTCCAGTTCGACCGTTGCATGACGCGAAAGATACCGCCTGCGACTTCGACCTCGCCGACCGGGGAACGGTCGCACAGGTTGTCGATGGACGAACGCACACCGCCCAGGAAGTCGGTCAGCGCCGGCCCTTCCTTGGACTGGCTGGCGAACACGAAGCCGCGGTAGTTGTCCACGCGCGCCAGGCGGCGCATCGAGAACGCGGGGTCGGTGGGGTCATAGGACGTTCCTTCCAAGCCCTGCTTCAGCGGCACCCCAAGGTGGCTGCCGTCCAGCTTGAACGTCCAGGCGTGGTAGGGACAACGGAAGAATTTGCCCACGCAGCCTTCGCCATCCGCCACCACCTTCGCCCCCTTGTGCGGGCAGCGGTTGTACAAGACATGCACGTTGCCATCGGCGGCACGCACCATCAGCACGTCCTGATCGCCTACGCGGGTGGTGTGATAGTCGCCCGTCTTGGGCACCTGGCTTTCGTGGCCCACGTAGATCCAGGCGCGGCCGTAGATCCGTTGCATCTCCAGGTCAAAGATGGCCGGGTCGGTGTATACCCCGCGATGCACGCTGTCGCCCCGCACCATCGCCGCCAATTGTTCTTGCGTGTAAGTCATGTCGTCCCCCTACTTGTTCTCGCTGTCTTTCCAACGCGCCATCAGCGTGTTGGACGGCAAGGTCTCGTCCAAGAGCTTCGCCGCGGTGTCGCGGCCCGCCACCGGCAGCCCCTTGGGGTCCAGCAAACCCACCTGCACCAGCACGCTGGCCTGGTCCCAGTAGATGTGTTCGTGATAGAGCTTGTCGCCACGGAATTTCACAATGGCGATCAGCGGGATTTCCACCGGCCGGCCCGTGGGCGGCACGCCGGGCAGCAGCCAATCGATTTCGGTGGTGTGCGTGAAGCAGAACAGCAGTTCATCCACGATCTGCGTGGCGCCCACCGTGCGCGACAGCGGAACCAGCCGGGTATCGGGCGGATTGCTGTTGACGAAGTGGTGCTGGTAGAAGCGCGACAGCTCCTTGTGGCCCACGCCACCCGTCATCGTCGGGATATGGTTGACGTAAGGCTCGGCCACCATCGTGGCCATCGTGGCGGCCACGTCGCGCGTGCCAAACTCGTATTCGCAGTGCTTGTCCCACAAGGCCGAATAGTCGAACTCGGGGCCGATGGCGCGCTGCAACGCGGCCATGCTGCGCTGGTGCGCCATCTGGGCGGACGGCTTGTCGTAGTGGTCGCCCCCCGTGCGCGCGAACGCATGGTCCATGCCCGAATACACATAAAGCTCCACGCCCGGCTTGCCGCCCAGCGCATCCAGGATGCGCTGGCGTGCCGCGGGCGGACAGAAGCCGTCCTGTTCGGCGATGTGCAGCACAAGACGGCCACGCAACGCGGCGGCTTCTTCCAGGTGCTCTTCAATGCCCACGCCGTAATAGCCCACCGCGACGTCGACGTCGGTACGGCAAGCGGCCAGATAGGCCAGCTTGCCACCCAGGCAGTAGCCCAGCACGCCCACGCCGCCTTGCTGTTCAGGCAATTCACGCAACGCGGCGATGGTGGAGGCGATGTCCTTCACCCCCCGTTCCACGTCAAAGCCTTGGTAGAGCTCGAACGCGCGCGGCATGTCGGCCGGGCCATCGGTCAATTGGATACCCGGCTGCTGGCGCCAGAACAGGTCGGGCACCAACACCACATACCCTTCTTCGGCCAGCAATTGCGCCGCGCGGCGCATGAAGTCGTTAACGCCAAAAATCTCCTGGCACAGCACCAGGCCCGGGCCGTGGCCGGCCGCGGGCACGGCAAGATAGGCGCCGAAGGACTTGCCATCGTACGAGGGGATCGTGATCTCGCGCGTCGTCATGTTCTGGGTCATGCGGTTCTCCTGTAATGCGTGATGCAAGCCGGTTTACTTCATCTGACAAGCAGCGGCGAAGGGATCCTGGTACTGCGACAGCACCGTGCCCGACAGCTTGTTGACCAGCTTGCCGCCCGCGCCCGGCTCAACGACGCGCAAGTAGTAGTTCTGGATCGGATATTGGTTGCGGTTGAACTTGAAATCGCCGCGCACCGACTTGAAGTCCGCGCGCCGCAGCGCCGGACGCAAGGCGTCCGCGTCCAGTTTCCCGCCCGTCTGGCGCACGGCGCTGTCAAGCAGCATGGCCGCGTCATAGCCTTGCGAGGCATACAGCGTCGGCGTGCGGTTATAGGCCTTCTTGAAATCTTCCACGAACTGGCGATTCGCCGGGTTGTCCAGGTCGGCCGCCCACTGAGAGGTGTTGCGCAAGCCCTGGATGGGCGCTCCCACCGCGGCGATCGTGTCTTCGTCGCCCGAGAAGCCGGGCGCCAGCAACGCGATGTCCTTGGACAGGCCCGCGCCGTTGAACTGCTTGATGAAATTCACGCCCATGCCGCCAGGCAGAAAGAAGAACACCGCGTCGGGCTTGCTGGCCCGCAACCGCGTGATCTCGACCCCATAGTCCAGTTGGCCGAGCTGGGTGTAGATCTCTTCGGACAAGCCGCCTTTGTACAGGCGCTTGAAGCCATTCAGCGACTCGCGTCCGCCCGGGTAGTCCGGCGCAATCAGCGCCACGTTCTTGAACCCCTGGTCGGTTGCGTACTTGCCCATGGCTGCGGGAATGTCTTCGTTCTGCCATGCCACCGCGAAGAAGTTCGGATTACAGCCCGCGCCGGCATAGTTTTCCGGCCCGGTATTGGTGCTGAGGTAGATGGTTCCCGACTGCAAGATGGCCGGCATCACGGGCAGCAGCACGTTTGAAAACACGATGCCCGTCATGATGTCCACGCGGTCTCGTTTCAGCAACCGTTCCACCGCCTGGCGGCCCGTGTCCGCCTTCTGCTGGTCGTCAGCCACGACCACTTCCGCCGGCAAGCCGCCCAACTTGCCTCCGGTGTGTTGCAGCGCAAGATTGAAGCCATCGCGAATCTCGTTGCCCAAGGCCGAGCCCGGGCCGGACAGCGTCGTCAACAAGCCCACCTTGACCTTGTCGGCCGCCGCCGCGCTTGCCGCGGCCGCCATGCAGACCAGCGCCGCCAGCGCGCGCCGGCTCCAGAGATTTCGATTCATGAGCCACCCCGTTTTCGCCGCCAGCCTCGCTGGCGGAAAGCTGACAGAACCCGTCTGCCGTCGGTACTCGCATGCTGCCCATCCTTGTCGCCCTGCGGCTAGCGTATGCCGCCCGGCCGCCCGGCTCTATCCGAATACGGGCAGTCTTATCCGGGATTCACTTAATTCCAAACCGGGGAGGATTAATTTACTCTGGCCCGATACGGGAGCGTTCCCGTCCCGGAGGCATCCATGCACGACTGGTCCCGACTCATGCTTGCGCCGCTGTTCAAACGGCGCGTGTTCAGATCCACCCAGCAGGACGAGACGCGCATGCGGGTGTCCGAAGCGTTGAAGGAACACCGCCTGACCTGGAAAGGCGGCCGCGTGGACGCCGAGCTGAACCGGGGCCGCTTTGGCTCGCTGACGGTCTGTACCTTGCGCTACGGCGCCGAAGTCCACATCGAACCCGACCGTCTTCAGGACTTCATGCTGGTGCAGGTACCGTTGCGCGGCCGGGCCTATATTGAGTGCGGCAATGAGCGCGTCGACGCCCATCCTGACTGCGCCGCCGTCATCGCCCCCAATCGTCCGCTACGGCTGCACTGGGAAGCGGGGTGCGAGCAGCTGCTACTGAAGATCCCGCGCGGCAAACTGGAAGCGCTGGGCCAGCGCGCCTTCGGCGACGCCGCCACCCGTCCGCTGGACTTCAGTCCCGCGCTACGCCTGGACACCCCCATCGGCGCGGCGTGGCGCAGCATGATGGCCGGCCTGATCCATCTGCTGCCCACCCTGGACGACGGCGCGCTCCGCCCGCCTGCCGCGTGGCTTGCGCACATGGAAGACACCGTCATCCTGCACCTGCTCTATAACCAGCCCAACACCTGGCAGGCCCAGGCCGGCCAGACCCCATCGGTCCCCCGCCGCTTGACGCTGGCCGAGACCTACATGCGCGACAACCTGTCCGCCCCGCTGACCTTGGCCGACATCGCCCGCCACGCCGGCGCCAGCGCCAGCGCCCTGACCCGCCTGTTCCAGGAACATCGCGACACCACTCCCATGAACGCGCTACGGGCGCTGCGCTTGGACACGGCACGGATCCAATTGAAAACGGACGCGCACGCCAGCGTCACCGATGTCGCGCTAGGCGTCGGGTTTGGACATCTGGGACGATTTTCGGAGTACTACCGGGAACGGTTCGGGGAGTTGCCGCGGGAGACGCGGCGGGCGGGGTGACTTTGCGCTTTTTTTTGGGGGGGGGTGCGCGGAGGATGGGGTGCTTGTGGGGGGATGATGGGTTGCGCGGCGCGCGCTTGCGCCTTGGTGGCGGGTTGCGCGCGCTACACCCATCCTACGTGGGATGCGGATTGCGATGCGGATCGTCGGATGCGGCTCTCGGGATCCGGATCTCGGGATGGGGGGCCGGGACGCGGATCTCGGGATGCGGATCTCGGGGATCAGGCGGCGGGGACCACGGCGGTGACTTCGATTTCCACCTTGGCCCGGTCTTCGACCAGATCCGCGACTTCCACCGCCGTCATCGCCGGGAAATGCCGTCCGATGAATTCACGGTAGTGCTTGCCGATGGCGGGATAGGCCGCTACATATTCGTCCTTGTCGGTGACGTACCACGTCATCCGGACGATATGCTCGGGCTTCGCGCCACCTTCGGCCAGGATCGCGACAATGTTCGCCAGCGTCTGGCGGACCTGGTCCGCCAGATCATCCGATTCAAACTGTTGCTGGCCATTCCACCCCACCTGCCCGCCCACGAACACGAGCTTGCTGCCGACCGTCATTTCGGTCAGCACGCCATTCGAATAGCCCCGGGGCGCCATCCAATCCGGCGGTTGCAGAATCTTCATAACGTCTCATCCTATTTTTAAGAAAACTAACTACAGGGTGGCCCCGCCGCTTACGCCGCGGAAGCCAGATAAGCCTGCATGCGTGCCCGCAGGTCCGCAGGTAGCGGCATGGACTTCATCGTCCGCAAATCCACCGTCACGATCGTCAGCGTCGCCGACAAGCGCAACTGGCCGTCCGGCCCTTCAAAACGCACCAGCGCCTTGAACGATGCGCCACCGATACGCTGGACTTCCAGCGTTTGGCGCAGGCGTTCATGCCAGCGGCTGGGCGCGCTGAAATCGCACGTCACCGATGCCATCGGCGTACCGATGTGCCGATCCACATGCAGCGCGTGGAACGGCAGCCCCATGCCCTTGTCGAACCATTCCTCGACAAAGTCATTGATCATCTCGAAATAGCGCGGGTAGAAGACAATGCCCGCCGGGTCGCAATGACGGAAGCGGACTTCGACCTGGCTAGTGAAAGGAGCGGCCATGATGATTCCTGATTGCCTGTTCAAGCCATTTTGCGCAACGCGAACCGTTGCAGCTTGCCCGTTTCAGTCCGGGGCAGCGCTGCCACGAATTCAATCGCGCGCGGATATTTATAGGGTGCGATGCTGGCCTTAACGAATGCCTGCATTGCTGCCACGAGTGCATCGCTGGGCTCATAGCCCGCCTTGAGCACGACGAAGGCCTTCACCAATTGGCCGCGCTCGTCGCACGGGGCGCCCACCACGCCGCACTCGGCCACGGCCTCGTGGCGCAGCAGCGCATCCTCGACTTCCGGGCCGGCGATGTTGTAGCCCGCCGACACGATCATATCGTCATTGCGCGCCTGGTAGAACAGATACCCTTCGTCGTCCTGCATGAAGGTATCGCCCGGCAGGTTCCAGCCGTTCTGCACAAAGCGGCGCTGGCGTTCGTCGGCCAGATAGCGGCAACCGGTCGGACCCTTCACGGCCAGCCGGCCGACGGTGCCGTTGGGCACCGGGTTCATATCGTCGTCCACCACCTGTGCCACGTAGCCGGGCACCACCTGGCCGATGGCCCCGCGCTTCACGGATTCAGGCGGACTCGACACGAAAACGTGGATCATTTCCGTGCCGCCAATGCCGTCGATCATCTCAATGCCGCTGGCCTGTTTCCACAACTGGCGGGTGGCATCCGGCAACGCTTCTCCGGCCGACACGCTCTTCTTCAGCGAAGACAGATCGAACTTGCCCACCAGCGCCGCCATCTGGCGGTAGAACGTGGGCGCCGTGAAGACGATGGTGGCGCGGAAGTCCTGGATCAGTTCCAGCAGGCTTTCCGGCGTCAGTTTTTCAGCCAGCACCGTACTGGCGCCCACGCGCAACGGGAAGCACAGGAGCCCCCCCAGGCCGAACGTGAAGGCCAGCGGCGGCGTACCGCAGAAGATGTCGTCCGGGCCGGGCTTGATCACGTGCTTGGGGAACAGGTCGCACATCGCCAGCACATCGCGATGGAAGTGCATGCAACCCTTGGGCGAACCCGTGGTGCCGCTGGTGAAGGCGATCAGGCACACGTCATCGGCGGCCGTGTCGCACGCGGCATAGTCATCCGGCTTGGCCGCGGCCAGCGCGTCCAGCGCATCCGACGCCGTATCGTTGAAATACACAATCTGCGACAGACCTTCGCAATGGTGCTCGTGATCCGGTTGAGCGCAGAACTGCGCCTCGTCCTTCAGCCGGGCGTCGCACAGCACCGCCTGGATCTGCGCCTTCTCGATGATCTGCTTGAGTTCCTTGGCGCGCAGCAGCGGCATCGTGGGCACCGTCACCAAGCCTGCCTTGATCGCGGCCAGCCAGGACGCGGCCATCATCGGGTTGTTCGGCCCACGCAGCAGCAAGCGGTTGCCGGGCACAAGCTTCATGTCTTCGGACAGCACGCGGGCAATGCGGTTGGTCAGCGCGGCCAATTCCCGATAGGTCATCGTGGCCGGCTTGCCGTCCTGGCGCCAGCGCAGCGCGACGCGCTCGCCGAAGCCCCGGTCGACCATGGCGTCCACCAGCTCGACGGCGCAATTAAGGCGTTTCGGATAGGCCACGTCGGGGCCGTCCAGCAGGAACTCTGGCCATTGTTCGCCCGGGGGCAGATTGTCCCGGGCGAAGGTGTCGGTGTGGGCGGATACTTCCATGGAATTCCCCTTGCTAGCTGTGCGGTGTGGTTGGCTTTGCTGACGGACAGGAGCTCGATGGCCCTTTAGGTCTTCAGCAGTTCACGGGCAATGATCAACTTCTGCACTTCGGTGGCGCCTTCGTAAATACGCAGCGCTCTGATTTCCCTGTAAAGCTTCTCCACCGGCATCCCCGACACCACACCCGCGCCGCCGAACATCTGCAACGCGCGGTCAATCACGGTCTGCGCCGATTCCGTGGCCGTCATCTTGGCCATTGCCGCTTCGCGCGTGGTGCGCTGCTTTTTCACGTCGCGCATCCACGCGGCGCGGTACGTCAGCAGCGCCGAGGCGTCGATGGCGGTTGCCATGTCGCCCAGCGCGGCTTGCGTCAGTTGCAAGTCGGCCAAGGTCTGGCCGAACATGCGGCGCGACTTGGCGCGCGCCAATCCTTCATCCAGCGCCCGGCGGGCAAAGCCCAGCGCGGCAGCCGCCACTGATGCGCGGAAGATGTCCAGCGTCATCATGGCCAGCTTGAATCCCTGGCCCGCATCGCCCAGGCGATGCGACGCCGGAATGCGGCAGTTGTCGAACGTGATCGTGGCCAGCGGATGCGGCGCGATCAGTTCGATGCGCTCGCTCACTTCAAAACCCGGGGTGTCGGCATCCACCACGAAGGCGCTGATGCCGCGCGCCCCCGGGGCTTCACCCGTGCGGGCGAACACGCAATAGAAATCCGCGATGCCGCCGTTGGAAATCCAGGTCTTGGCGCCGTTCAGCACATAGTGGTCGCCGTCCAGCGTGGCCTCGCAGGCCAGCGCGGCCACGTCCGAGCCCGCATCGGGTTCGGACAACGCGAACGCGGCGATGGCTTCTCCGCGGGCCACGCGCGGCAGATAGCGCTGGCGCAGTTCATCCGAGCCCATCAGCGAAATGGCGCCGCTGCCCAGGCCTTGCATCGCGAACGCAAAGTCCGCCAGGCCTTCATGGCGGGCAAGGGTTTCGCGCAGGATGCAGACCGCGCGCGAATCCACTTCCGGCAAGGCACCGCCCCAGGCGCCGCCCGGGCCGCCTGCAACCGCATAGCGCAGCCAGCCGGCCTGGCCCATGGCCTTCACCAGTTTCTTGCAGGCCGCATCGGCGTCGTGATGGTCGACGTCACCCAGCGACTGCTCGCACCAGGCGTCGACGTCATGCGCCAGCTTGCGGTGCGAATCGTCGAAAAAAGGCCAATCCAGCCAGCTTGCGTCGCGCATCATCAGTTCCCCTCGAAAACCGGCTTCTGTTTGGCCACAAAGGCCTGATACGCGCGGTGGAAGTCGCGCGTCTGCATGCAGATGGCCTGGGCCTCGGCTTCGGCCTCGATGGCCTCGTCCACGCCCATGTTCCATTCCTGATGCAGCAGTTTCTTGGTGACGCCATGGGCGAAGGTCGGGCCGGCTGCCAGTTGCGCGGCCAACGCCTGGGCGGCGTCAGCCAGCTTGTCGGATTCATGCAAGCCGTTGAAGAAGCCCCAGTTGGCGCCCTCTTCCGCCGTCATGGCGCGGCCCGTGTACAGCAATTCAGAGGCACGGCCTTGGCCGATCATGCGCGGCAGCAAGGTGCAAGCGCCCATGTCGGCCCCCGCCAGACCCACCCGCGTGAACAGGAAGGCGGTGCGCGCGGCGGGCGTGCCCAGCCGCATGTCAGACGCCAATGCGACCATCGCGCCCGCGCCGGCGCAGATGCCGTCCACCGCCGCCACGATCGGTTGCGGGCAGGCGCGCATGGCCTTGACCAGATCGCCCGTCATGCGGGTGAAGTCCAGCAATTCGGGCATGCTCATCTTGGTCAGCGGACCAATGATTTCGTGCACATCGCCACCCGAGCAGAAATTGCCGCCCGCGCCCGTCACGATCACGACCTTGATGTCGGTGGCATACACCAGCGACCGGAACAGGTCGCGCAGTTCGGCGTAGGAATCGAACGTCAGCGGATTCTTGCGTTCCGGACGATTCAGCGTGACCGTGCCGATCTTGCCGTCGGCCGACACCTGCCACAAGAACGTCTTGGCCTGATAGCCGGCCATCGGACGTTTGTGGTGCTTCATGGTGTGCTCTTCGGACTGGGTGCTCATGGTGTCTCCGTTCGTTATCCTGGGGTTGATGGGACGCCGGTCTTAGCCGGTCATCACTTCACCGCCGTCCACGGCGATGGCCTGACCGTTGATGGAGGCGGACGCCGGCAGCGCCAGCCAGGCCACCGTCTCGGCCACTTCCTCGGGCTGCACCAGGCGGCCCTGCGGGTTGCGCTCGGCCAACTTGGCCCGGGCGGCTTCCGGCGTCATGCCGGTCTTGTCCACGATATTCGTCACCGCGCCGCGCACGATGTCGGTTTCGGTGTAACCGGGGCACACCGCGTTCACGGTGACGCCCTTCTGCGCGGTCTCCAGCGCCAGCGATCGGGTCAGGCCGATCACGCCATGCTTGGCAGCGCAATAGGCGCTGACATAGCCGTAGCCGATCAGGCCCGCCGTGCTGGCCACGTTGATCACGCGGCCCCATTTCTCTTGCAACATGCCGGGCAGCGCCGCCTGGATGCAATGGAAGGTTCCGGTCAGGTTGACGGCGATCATCTGCTGCCACAGCGCCGCGTCGGTGCGATCAAAACGCTGGCTCACGGCCTGGCCGGCGTTGTTCACCAGCACCAGCACGGGGCCGAATTCCACTTCGGCCTGGGCGAACGCCGCGCGCACGGACGCTTCGTCGGCGATATCGGCGCTAACGGCCTGCACCTGGCCCAGCTTGGCCAAGCTGTCAGCCGCGGCTTCCAGCGCCGCGCCATCGCGGCCCAGCAGCGTGACGCGCGCGCCACGGGCCAGCAGCGACCGCGCGCTGGCCAATCCGATACCGCGAGCGCCGCCCGTCACCAACGCATGGCGTCCGGCCAACGGTTGCGGGGTTGTCGTCATTTGATATCCAGTTGCGCCATGGCTGCGGCGCGTTCAAAGTTAGTTTCCAGTTGGCGCTTGCCGGCGAAATACTGGTTGGGCCACGCCACATCACGGTAGCCCACCCGCGCGGCTTCGCGCAGCGTCCAGGAAGCGTCGGCCAAATGGGGACGCGCCAGGGCGCACAGGTCCGCACGGCCCGACGCGATGATGCCGTTGGCATGGTCGGCTTCAAAGATGGCGCCCACGGCGATGGTGGGAATGCCCGCTTCGTTGCGCACGCGATCCGCGAACGGTGTCTGGAACATACGGCCGTAGACGGGCTTTTCTTCCTTGCTGACCTGGCCCGACGAGCAGTCGATCATGTCGGCGCCCGCAGCCTTGAAGTGGCGCGCGATCGCCACGGCGTCGTCGGCGGTGATGCCGCCTTCGACCCAGTCGCTGGCCGAGATGCGCACCGACATGGGCTTGTCTTCCGGCCAAACGGCACGCACCGCGTGGAAGACCTCCAGCGGGAAGCGCAGGCGGTTTTCCAGGCTGCCGCCATAGTCGTCTTCGCGCTGATTGGTCAGGGGCGAGATGAAGCTGGACAGCAAGTAGCCATGGGCGCAGTGCAGTTCCAGCCAGTCGAAACCGGCTTCGGCTGCGCGGCGGGCGGCGGCGACGAAGTTGTCGCGCACCTGGTCCATGTCGGCCCGCGTCATGGCGCGCGGCGTTTGCGACACGCCTTCGATATACGGCAAGGCAGAGGCCGACAACAGCGGCCAGTTGCCTTCGGCCAGCGGGTGATCGATCTTTTGCCAGCCCAACTGTGTCGACCCCTTGCGGCCGGCGTGACCCAACTGCACGCCGATGCGGGCATCGCTGTTGCCGTGCACGAAATTCACGATGCGGGCAAAGGCTTGCTGCTGCTCATCGTTCCACAGCCCCGGGCAACCCGGCGTAATGCGGCCGTCAGGCGACACGCAGGTCATTTCAACCATGACCAGCCCCGCGCCGCCCATGGCGCGCGCGCCCAGGTGCACCAGATGGAAGTCGCCCGGCACGCCATCCGTGCACGAGTACATGGCCATCGGCGACACCAGGATGCGATTCTTCAGCCGCACGCCGCGCACCTGATAAGGCGTCAGCATCGGGATGGCGGGGCGTTGGCCGGGCGCGACGGGCGCACCCGCGTGCTCCGCGATCCAGCGCTCGAAGCCTTCCAGCCAGGCCGGATCGCGCAAGCGCAGGTTCTCGTGCGAGATGCGTTGCGAACGGGTCAGCAGCGAATAGGCGAACTGCTCGGGTTCCAGTTCAGCGTAGCGTTCAACGTTTTCAAACCACTCGGTGGAGTTGCGGGCGGCATTCTGGATCTTCAGCACTTCCACGCTGCGCACTTCCTCGTAGTGCTTCAGGCCGGCTTCCACGCTGCCTTCCGCACCGCTCAGGCAGCGCGCCAATTCAATTGAGTCCTCAAGCGCCAGTTTGGTGCCCGAACCAATGGAGAAGTGGGCGGTGTGGGCGGCGTCGCCCATCAGCACCACGGGCACGCGGCGTTGGCCACGAGCGGTTTCCAACGTGTTCCAGTGCACCCAGGTATTGCAGATGACGCGCGGGAAACGGATCCAGATGGCCGAGCCACGCAAGTGCGTGGCATTGCTGATCAGCGGATTGCCGTCCAGCCAGGGCGCAAACAGCTTTTCGCAGTAGGCGATGCCTTCTTCCTGGCTCATCTGCTCGATGCCAGCGGCTTGCCAGGTTTCCTCGGGCGTTTCCACGATGAAGGTGGACATGCCATCTTCGTAGCGGTAGGCGTGGGCCTGGAACCAGCCGTGCTCGGTCTGCACGAAGGCGAAGGTGAAGGCGTCAAACACTTTCTTGGTGCCCAGCCAGACAAAACGGCAGCGGCGCTGATCGATGTCGGGGTGGAAGGTGTCGGCGTAGCGGGTGCGGACCTGGCTGTTGATGCCGTCGGAGGCAATGACCAGATCAGCATCGTATTCACGCGCGACGGCCTGATCGTCCTGGACGAAGTTCTCGAAAACCAGCTTGACGCCAACGTCTTCGCAACGCGCTTGCAGGATGTTCAGCAGCTTCTTGCGGCCAATGCCGATGAAGCCGTGGCCGCTGCTGCGCATGCTGCGGCCCTTGAAATGGATGTCGATGTCGTCCCAGTGGTTGAACGCATCGCCAATGGTCTGGGCGGAAACCGGATCGGCTTCACGCAAGTTCTGCATGGTGGCGTCGGAGAACACCACGCCCCAGCCGAAGGTGTCGTAGGGACGGTTGCGTTCGATGACGGTGATCTCGTTCGCGGGATTCTGCAATTTCATCAGCAGACCGAAATACAGGCCGGCGGGGCCGCCGCCGATGCAGGCTATTTTCATTGCCGTATACGCTCCGAATTAGGCGACAGTCGCTCTTGTTTCGGGAGCGGGGCGCCGCAGATATTTAGGTCTGGATAGTTTAGGCTTGAAATATATACCTGAAGTTGAGCGATCGCAAATGGGGGAAACCTATTAGTCTCTCAAGGAAATGGGGACGGCGTGGTTCGTGGCCGGTTTTTGAGGGATTGCTACTTCTGGAGGAAACCGCAGGTGTGGGTCGTTTGGTGGGGTGGGCGGGGATGGGTGGGCGGGGATTGATGACGGGTATCCCGTAGGATGGGTGTAGCGCGGCAAGCTCTGGATAAATGCTGGGCTGTTCATCGCGCGCAACCCATCATGCCCGCATCGATGATGGGTTACGTGCGGCAGGCATGGGTCTTCGCACCCATACCCGAACGCACTCCACCCATCCTACGGAAGCCAGACCAATCCAATGCGCGAAGCGGCATCGCCTGGGCGCAAGACGCCGCGTAAGCTCAGCAAGGCCGCCCGCGCGGCCGGCGCGGAGCGGGCCCCGCAAGATCATCGCCAAACCATACCCGCGGTGAGAACCTCAAGAACCCGACCCGTCCCCGCTGACACGAAGTTTCAAGTCCCCGCTGACGCAAAGTTTCAAGTCCCCGCCGACGCAAAGTTTCAATTGACCCAGCCCTGCGCGCTGGCGCCGTGGGGTACGCGGGGCGTCGATAAGCCCGAGGGAATCTGAAGGCAGTTGCCGTAGGCAACAACGAAGATGACGAAGGGGGAGCCCGGAGCGAAGGCTCCGGGCCGCAATCGTTGCCCCGCGTACCCCACGGCGCCAGCGCGCAGGGCGTCTAAAGAACCCAACCACCCGTCACAAAAGCGCCCTAAGGCCGCCCCCGCAACCACTCCTCCAACTCCCCGGCCGGCAACGGAGGCGAAAACAGGAACCCTTGCCCCGCCGCACACCCCTGTTCAATCAAGAACCGCCGCTGCTCTTCATTCTCGACCCCTTCGGCGACCACCGGCAGGCTCAGGCTTTCTCCGATCCGGATCACCGCGCTCGTCAATGCCCGAGCCGCATCGTCGCTCTCCAGGCCCTGCACGAAACTGCGGTCCAGCTTCAGCTCGTCCACGATCAGGCGGCGCAAATGCCCCAAGCTGGAATACCCCGTGCCGAAGTCATCCATCGACAAGCGCACGCCCAGGCGATGCAGCTCGGCAATCGTGCGCAGCGTGCCAGCGGTGGCGTCAAGCACCACGCCTTCGGTAATCTCCAGCATCAAGTCCGCCGGAGCCAGGCCGAATTCGGCGAGCGTCGCCGCGATCATCCGCGGCAGGTTCAGGTTGTGGAAATTCGTGGCCGACAAGTTCACGGACACCGACGGCACCCGCAGGCCATTCGCGCGCCATATCGACAATTGCGAGCAAGCCTCGCGCAGCGCCCAGTCGCCCAGGTCGCCGATCAGGCCACATTCCTCGGCCAGCGGCACGAAGCGCACTGGCGAAATGTCCCCCAGCGTCGGATGACGCCAGCGGGCCAGCGCCTCCACCCCATACAGGCTGCCATTCTTCAGGCCGACCTGGGGTTGGTAGTGCAGCCGCAGCGCCTTGGCTTCCAGCGCGTCGCGCAGCGCGGCTTCCAGGGCCAGGCGTTCTTGCGCCTGCCGGTTCATTTCGGCGCTGAAGAATGAAATGCGATTGCGACCGGCCGTCTTGGCCTGGTACATCGCCATGTCAGCGTGGCGCAACAAGGTATCCATGTCACGCCCGTTTTCCGGGAACACGCTGATGCCGATGCTGACCGACGGGTTCAGCGTGATGCCGCCCACCGAGAACGGTTGGGCGAGGGCCACCAGGATGTGTTCGGCGGCGGCAGTCAGGCGGCCATGCTCGAAGTCCGGCATCAACATCACGAACTCGTCGCCGGACAGCCGGCCAACGATGTCCGAGGCGCGCGCCAGGCGGCGCAGCCGCTGAGCCACGTCGCGCAACAGCGCGTCGCCAATGGGGTGGCCCAGGGTGTCATTGACTTGCTTGAAGCGGTCCAGGTCCAGGAACAGCACGGCCACGCGCTTGCGTTCCGGCTCGGCGCGCGCGATGGCCTGCTCGGCTTGCGCCAGCAGCAGGTTGCGGTTCGGCAGACCGGTCAGTTCGTCATAGAACGCCAATTGGCGGATCCGCGCGCGCGCTTCTTCGCGCTCAAGCGCCAACGCGCAGAGGTAGACGCAAACGTCGACCAGACGGTGATGAAAATCGTCCGGCAGGCGGCGTTCACGGAAGTAGAAGCAGAAGGTACCGATCACCCGCCCATCGCTGGATTTGATGGGCGACGACCAGCAGGCCTTCACGTCTTCCGGCAACGGCAGATGGCGGTAATCGTCCCACAACGGGTCAGTCGCGATGTCCGGCACGATCACCGGCCGCCCCAGGAACGCCGAGGTTCCGCAAGCGCCAGCCTGCGGGCCGATCTGCACGCCGTCCAGCGCATCTGTGTAGGTGACCGGCATGCTGGGGGCCGCCAAGGGCCGCAAGTGGCCGGTGTCGTCCACCCGCAAGACGGTAGCGGCCACTTCGGGTGCCAGGCGCTCGACTTCACGGCACACCATGTTCATGACTTCAACCACCGAAGCCTCGTTGACCATTGCCTGGAGCACGCGGCGTTGCAGCACTTCGTGCACCTTGGTGGGCGTGATGTCGGTCAGCACGTCGACGATGTTGACGAGCGTCCCGCGGTCATCGAAGACCGAGTTCGCCATGACCGACACCCACAGCGGCTTGCCGCCACGGTCGTAGACAAGCACGTCCTTGTGATAGCCCTCGCGGCAGGCGATGCGCCGGTCCAGCTCTTCGCGGGTGCCACCGTCGGCGCGGCCGCCGGCCAACAATTCGCCCAGGTCCTGGTGCAAGGCATCGCCCCGCCCGAAACCCAGCATGCGCTGAAAGCCGTCGTTCACGTAGACGATGCGGCCATCGCTACCGGACACCGCGACCGCGTTGCCGGTTTCGTTGATGCCCAACAGCAGCAGGCGGATCTCTTCCTGGCGCTCGGCGGTCGCAATGCATTTACGAGAGATGACCGAAATGCGCGTGATTTGGCCATCTTCATCCGCCAATGGCAGATAAGTGGCCTCGATCCACAACGAACCACCATCCTTGCGGCGGTAACGGCACGTGCCCGAAAAGAAGTCGCCACGGCACAGCCGGGCCCAGATCCGCTCTCCGCTGGCAATGCCCTTGCCTTCATCCATGCTGTCGCACAGCGTGTCGTGGCGCAGTGCCAGGGCCTCTTCCAGGGAGTAATCCACGGCGGCCAGGAAATTGGTGTTGGCGTTCAACAGCGAGCCGCTAGCATCGAAATCGAACAGCAACAGCGCCCGATCCATCGACGTCAGATAATTGCCCACATGCCACGCGGCACCCTGGGGTCCCGCGCTCGAAACGCCTACATGAGTATCAAGCATAAGGGGCTCCATGCCGGAATACAGCTGTTCCGGCTTCATTCAGCGCTTTGGAAAACCAAGCGCGACGCGGTCTCGTCCGTCCTGCTTGGCCAGGTACAGCGCCTGGTCCGCACGACTGAGCGTTTCCGAGAAGGTCTCTCCCAACTGGTGATGCGCCATGCCGATACTGACCGTCAACCTCAAGACTTCCTCGCCCGCGGCGATCGTCAGCCCGCGCACCGCGCCAACCAGCCGGTCCATCACGCCCTGGGCGGCATCGGGCAGCGTGTTGGGCAGCAGCACCAGGAATTCCTCGCCGCCCCAACGGCCGCACAAATCGTATTCGCGCAAGCTTTCGCCCAGCACGCCGGCCAGCTCGACCAGGGCGCGGTCGCCCGTCTCGTGCCCGTAGCGGTCATTGACCGCCTTGAAGTGATCCACGTCCAACATGGCGACGACAAAGCTCTCGCCGCTGCGCGAGGCGCGCTCGACTTCCTGCTTGATCATTTCCATCAGCGCCCGCCGGTTCAGCAAGCCGGTCAGCGGATCGCGGCTGGACGTCTCTTCCAGCGCCGAGTTCAGGTCGCGCATCATGCTTTGGTAGTGATCGGATATCCGCGCAATGCGCGTCAATCGGCGCAATTGCCGGTCGAATTGATCACACAGCCCCAGTTCACGTTCATGCGCCATCGACTGGTAGGCATCCGACAACTGGGTCACGCGGTCGATGCGGGCCATCTGCTCGGCCGTATGCAGCCAAAGCGCCTCCAGCGCTTCGCGCAATGGATGACCGTTATAAGCCGGGTCTGCCAGCAATTCGGTAATGCGTCGATCCAGTTCGGCGGCGCCCGGTTTCATTCGCGGCCAACCACCGAGAACGGGAACGTGCAGTCTTCCTTGAACTCCTCGGCCAGCTCGCCGACGCGCTCATTGCGCTTGTCGTAGAACCACGTCACGCTGACCTGGTGGCCCTTGCCGTGGGCGGCCTCGATCAGGTCAAAGATGTCCATGACGGACTTGATGCTGCTGGTGTTCAGGTACAGCAATTCCAGTTCCAGGCTCAGCGGAGCGGTCGTGCCCAGCAGGTAGGCCTCAACCCACTCGATGACCGGGCCGAACAGTTCAAAGGAATTCTCGGGATAGGAGTCGCCGCGCATCGCCAGCACGCCGGCGGCGGCATCGGCGGTAATGGCGGGCGTGGACTGCGTCCCGGGAATGTTCAAATCTTTCATCAAATACTCCGAAAATGATTCTTGAATGCGCACGGCGCTCTCAGATCACGACGCTCAGGCTGAAGAACGCCTGCCCCGGCTCCGCGGCGGGCGTCAGGCTGGCTTCCAGCGGAGCACCGGCACGTCGTGCGATATCGATCAGCCCCAGGCCCGCGCCCGATGCCACGCCTTGGGCGCGCGGCTTGTGCAGTTGCGTCTTGTACTCGGCCTTCAAGGCCGCTTTGTCCAGTGCGGCCAGCTCTCCAATACGGGCCACCAGCGCGTGGCCATCATCGGACTTGACCAGGTTTCCCGCCGACACGACGTAGCGGCTTTCATCGCGGCGCCCGATCACCACCGTGGCCGAGGCCTCGGCGTCGCCATTGGCGGCGGCGTATTGGCGAATATTCTGGATCATCTCGATGTACACCGAGAACACGTCCATGGCTTCGGCCGGCCGCGCATGTTCCGCATTGAGGTAATTCTTGAGCGCGTTGCCAATTTCCTCGATCAGGCTGCGGGAGATCGGCCCGTTGAAGCACAGCAGGGTGCGATTCTGATTGAACCGTTCGCCCAGCTCGTAAAGATCGGAGGCATTCATAGGGGTTACCACCCTGAAAACGTTTAGTCGAAACGGAAAGACAGCAAGGTGATGTCGTCACGCTGGGGACGGCCACCCTGATACTCGGCCAACGCTTGCGTAAAAGCGGCGGCCTGTTCGGTTAACGGCTGCCGGGCGTGTCTCTTGAGCATTCCTGCGAAGCGCGTGTTGCCGAACCCGAATCCGTGCTCGCCGCCTGCCTGGTCCAGGAAGCCGTCCGTGGCCAGGTAATAGGTCCAGCCCGGTTCCATCTGTAGATCGATATTCTCGTAGACCCCGGTGCGCTTGTCGCCCAGTGCGCGCCTGCCGCCGGGAATCTCGCGCAACGTCTCGCCATCGCTGGCGTACAGGCTGATCTTCGCGCCCGCATAACGCAGCCGTCCGGTCTGGCGGTCAATATATACCAGGCCCGCATCGGTGTTGGTGGCCAGCGCCCGGGGAAGTTGCGCATCCGCAAGCATGGCGCGGATGGCCACATCGGTGCGGGTCAGGATGCCAGCGGGATCGCCGGGGCCGACCTCGGTGATGGCCAGATCGATGGCGGCGCGCGCCAGCATGGTCATCAGCGCGCCAGGCACGCCATGGCCCGCGCAGTCCATGATGCCCAGCAGACAATTGGCGCCGTCGGAGCGGAACACATAGAAGTCGCCGCCCACCACGTCGCGCGGCTTCCACAACACGAAGTGGTGCGCGCCCAGCGATTGCGTCAGTTGCCGATCCGGCAGGATGGCGCGCTGGATCAGGCTGGCGTAGTCAATGGAATCGCCGATCTTCTTGTGCGCATCGGCCATGGCGCGGTTGGCGTCTTCCAGCGCTGAGGTGCGTTCACGCACCTTGGTTTCCAGTTCAGCCGTGTGTTGGCGGACCTTGTCGGCCATGACGCCAAAAGCGCGGCTCAAATCGCCGATCTCGTCTTGCCCGCCGGGCGGCAGGCGCACGTCATAGCTACCGTCCGCGATGGCGCGAGCCGATTGCTGCAAGCGGCGCAAGGGACGAAGCATGAGCCGTTCAATCGCGAATCCGAAGCACAGCAGCATGGCGGCGAACAGCACCACCAGCCCGATGGCCGCCGGCCACAGCCAGCCCGTGTCCAGCACCCGGGCCGCGCCCAGGTCCACGATCGTCAGCACATGCCAATGCAGCTCGGGCATGTAGGCCACCGACATCAGCTGGCGCGTCCCGTCCACCTTCACCCAGGCGGATTGCACGGACTGCGGATCGGCCTGGGCAGCGTGCAGGGCCGATCGCAGCTCGTCCCGGCTGGCGGCGTCATCCAGCAGATTGAACACCCTGCCCCGGTCGTTTGCGGCACCGCCCGCGCCTGAGTTATAGGCGATCAGCGTGGCGTCCATGTGCGCCTGGATGGCGCCATCTTCGTCGACGATGATGGGGGTGACGCCTGGCTGGCCGCTGTTGACGAAATCGCGCAGGAAGCCGCCCACGTCCAGGCCGGCGCCGGTCAGGCCCACCACCTTGTCACCATCGCGCACCTGGGCATTGATCCAGACCTTGGTGGTCTTGAGCTTCAGGTCGGGATTGACGTTGATGTTGTACTTGGCGGGCGACTTCAGCGTGGCGTAGAACCAACCGTCATCGGCCGCGCCGGGAGTCAGCGTGTAGCGCGGCGCTTCGGACAGCGGCTGATCGTCGTTGAAGTAGTAATGGCCGCTTTCCGCGCTGGCGATAAAGTAGGCGCGGCCCAGCAGATCGCGGCGGTAGCCGTCCGCTTCGCGGAAGAAGAGCTCACGGGCGATCGGATCGTTTTCGTTGCGCAACCAGCGCCTGGTGACTTCGCTGTCCGCCAGCCGCAACGACAACGCCAGCTCTCGCGACACCGGCGCCAGGATGCGTTGCCGGTTGAGTTGCGTGAAGTTATCGGCAAATGCCCGCCCGAAGTGGTCTCTGACCCCGTCCAGCACCAACCAGCCGATCACGGCAGCGGGCGCCAAAGCGACCACGCACGCCAACAACAGCGCCATCAACGATTTTTTGCGCAAACCCCATTTCGCCATGCGAAGTCTTCCTGACAGCTTGATAAGACATAACGTGCGTACCCGCCCAGTAGGCACGAGATGGGCCTGGCGCGGTAAGTGTAGAGAACAGCAGGGTCAATTGAAACAGGTGTAAACGTCTGGATGCGTTCTAGACACCTTAAGTTTCACCGCAGCAATGTAAATGCTGGTTTATTGCGTTTTATATCTTATTTTTTACCCGCAGACCCGCTGTCATTGCAGCTTTATTACTACACGCCCAGATAGCGTTCCCATAGGCCGCGATCGGCGTCCAGTGCACGGGAGTCGCCCGTCCACACGACTTTGCCGCGTTCCAGGATGACGTGCTGGTCCGCCAGGCTCAGCAACCTTTCGACATATTTATCGATTACAAGGATGGTCTGCCCCGCCTGGCGCAAGCGTGCCAGGCAATTCCAGATTTCTTCCCGGATCTTGGGCGCCAGGCCTTCGGTCGCTTCGTCCAGGATCAGCAGCCGGGGATTGGTGACGAGCGCCCGGCCGATGGCCAGCATTTGCTGTTCGCCCCCCGATAACTGATTGCCCATGTTGCGGGCGCGTTCAGCCAGTCGAGGAAATAGCTCAAACACCCGCTCGGGCGTCCAGGGTTCACCGATATCGGGATTGCGCGCGGCCACGAAGGCCGTCAGGTGTTCCCGCACGGTCAGGTTGGGAAAGCACTGCCGCCCTTCCGGAACAATCGCCACGCCCAACCGGGCAATGCGATCCGAGCTCCAGCCGCTGATCTCCTGCCCTGCGAAATGGATCTTGCCGCCGCGCAGCGGCAGTTGGCCGAACAAGGTACGCAGCAGCGTGGTCTTGCCCATGCCGTTGCGGCCCAGCAGCGTCACGACCTGCCCGGCGCCAATCTGCAAGTCCACGCCGAACAGCACCTGGCTGGCGCCGTAGCCGCTCTTGGCCGATTCAATGGTCAGCATCACGCGGTCTCCTCGTCGCCCAGGTAGGCTTGACGCACTTCCGGATTGGCCCGGATCTCGTCGGGGGTGCCGGTCGCGATGACACGGCCATACACCAGCACCGACAGGCGGTCGGCCAGGCGGAACACCGCCTGCATGTCGTGTTCGACCAGCAGCATCGCGGCACGCCCTCGCAGGCTTTCAATCAGTTCGGTCAGACGAACCGTCTCGTCCGGCCCCATGCCGGCCATGGGTTCGTCCAGCAGCAGCACGCTAGGCCGGGCGGCCAGCGCCAGCGCGAACTCCACCTTGCGCTGTTCGCCATGCGGCAAGGTGCCCGCCGGCCGGTCCAGCAAACTGGCGTCGATGGCGCATTCCCGGGCCAGCTCGCGCGCCTGTTCATAGAGCGCGGACTCGGCGGCGCGCGGCTTCCAGAAGCGGAAACTGCTGCCGGCATGCGCCTGCACTGCCAGCACCAGGTTATCCAGCACGCTGGACTGCTTGAAGATATTGGTGATCTGGTAAGACCGCGACAAGCCGGCCGACACGCGCTGGTGCGCGTTCATGCCCGTCACGTCGCGCCCGCCCACGACCAGCGTGCCGGAATCCGCCGACAAGGTGCCGGAAAGCAGATGGATCAGCGTGGATTTGCCAGCGCCGTTGGGGCCGATCAAGGCATGGATCTCGCCAGGATTCAGGGACAACGACACATTGTCGGTGGCGACCAGCGCGCCGAAGCGGCGGACCAGCCCGGACGCCTGCAAGGCAGGAGCCGCGGCATTGATAGATGAATTCATGATCCCACCTTGCCGGATTGCGGCGCGGTGCGGCCGGTGAATAACGGGCCGAACAGGCCGACCAGACCGCGCGGTGCGCCAAACACCACGCACAGCAGCAACACGCCCAGAGGCAGGTGCCAGTATTCCGTCCACAGGCGCAGCACCTCTTCCAGCGTCAGCATGACGACCGCGCCGGCCACGCCGCCCCAGCGCAGGCCGATGCCGCCCACCAGCACCATGATCAACAGGTTGGCGGACTGCGTCCAATGCATCAGGCTGGGCGAGATGAACAGGTTGTGATTGGCCAGCAGCGCGCCGGCCAGGCCGGCCGCCGCGCCGCTCAATGTAAAGGCCATCAGCTTGATGCGATACACCGGGTAGCCCATGGACTCCATGCGCGACTCGTTCTCGCGGATACCCTGCAACGCCGTGCCAAAGCGCGAAGCCACGATCCGGCTGAATACCCACATGATCAGCGCGAACAATCCCAGCACCAGGTAATAGAAGCTGACATCCTGGGACAGGTCGATGCCCGGCAGCGTGGAATAGCCGGGCAGATTCAGCCCGTCTTCCCCGCCGTACTGGCGCAACGAAATGAAGATGTAGAACAGCATCTGCGCGAATGCCAGCGTGATCATGATGAAGTAGACCCCGCGGGTACGCAGCGAGATCGCCCCCGTGATGCAGGCCAGCACGCCCGCCAACAGCATGGCCACCGGCCAGACAATCAGCGCCGACGTGATGCCCGACATCGCCAGGATGCCCACGGCATAGGCGCCCGCGCCAAAAAACGCGGCGTGCCCAAGCGCCACCATGCCGCCATAGCCCAGGATCAGGTTCAGGCTGGTCGCGGCCAGCGCGTAGATCAGCACCCGCCGCACGAATGAAATATAGAAGTCCAGGCCCAGCGCTGGGGCCACCAGCGGGAAGGCCGCGAGCGCAGCCAGAAGGACCACGGTCCAGATTGTGGTTCTCATCGTCATCCCCGCGCCGGAAACAGGCCAGAGGGCCGGAACACCAGCACAGCCGCCATCAATACATAAATGGCGATGGCGGCCAGCGTCGGACCCACGCTGGAGGCCACGGCCGGAGAAAAGACCTGGCGCAGCAGCATCGGCAGAAAAGCCCGCCCCGCCGTATCCACCATGCCCACCAACAAGGCGCCGACGAAGGCGCCCCGGATCGAACCAATTCCGCCGATCACGATGCAAACCAGCACCAGGATCAGGATTTCCTCGCCCATGCCCACCTGCACCGATGTGATCGGCCCCAGTAGCGCGCCGGCCACCGCGGCCAGCATGGCGCCCAGCACGAAGACACCCAGGAACAGCAGCGGCACGCGCACGCCCATCAGGGTGGCCATCTGGCGGTTGGACGCGCCGGCCCGCACCAGCACGCCCGCACGGGTGCGCGTCACGAACCAGTACAGACCCGCGGCGGCGGCCACGCCGAACACAATGATCATCAGGCGGTAAGCGGGATACAGCAGGTCAGGCAACAGGCGCACGGGACCGGACAGCACGGCCGGCATATTGAGCATCACCGGCGCAGGGCCCCAGATCATCTTGACCAGGTCGTTGGCGATGAGGATGACGGCGTAGGTGCCCAGCACCTGGGCCAAGTGGTCACGCAGCGCCAGGCGGCGGATCAAGGTCAGTTCCAGCACCACGCCGACCAGGCCGGTTGCGACGGCCGCCACCAGGACGGCGGCGGTGAATGAACCCGTGCGTTGCATGGTTTCGGCGGCGACATAGGCCCCGGCCATGTAGAGCGAGCCGTGAGCCAGATTCATGATGTCCATGATGCCGAACACCAGGGTCAGCCCGGCCGCGATCAAAAACAACATCAACCCAAACTGAAGACCGTTCAGCAATTGCTCGACGATCAGCGTAAACGTCATGAACACTTCCCCCTTCCGCGAATCGCCGATGGCGTTGCTCGCGGCTAAATCACCAAACCACCAGGCTCATCCTCCCCAGCGCAGACCCCGCCCGCCCCGAGCGGGGTCGCGCGGAGCCGGCTTCGCCGGTCCGCAGCGACGCCCCCTCGAGGGGGAAGCGTGCAGCGCGTCGGGGGTGGGCCCCACCTATAGCTTGCAGTCGCCGACGTAGACGTCCTGGTACTTGTCGAACACCTTGCCCACCAGCTTGTTGGTGACGCGACCGCTGCCGTCCTTGTCGACGACGCGCAGGTAATAGGCCTGGATCGGGTAGTGATTCTTGCCATAGGTGAAGCTGCCGCGCACCGACGGATAGTCGGCCTTTTCCAGCGCGCGGATGATGGCGTCACGGTCAGAGGCCTTGCCGCCGGCCTGCTTGACGGCGGCATCCATCGCCATGATGACGTCGTAGGCCTGGGCGGCATACACGGACGGGTAGCGGCCGTTGTATTCCTTGCGGAAGGCATCCACGAAGATCTTGTTCTGCGGCACGTCCAGGTCATGCGCCCATTGCGCCGTGTTGTACATGCCCAGCATCGGTTCACCCACGGCCTGGATCACGTCCTCATCCGCCGAGAATCCCGGGCCGATCAGCTTGACGCTTTGCGACAAGCCGGCCGACACGAACTGCTTGACGAAGTTGATGCCCATGCCGCCCGGCAGGAAGATATAGACGGCGTCCGGCTTGGCGGCGCGGATCTGCGCGATCTCGGCGGCGTAGTCGATCTGACCGAGCTTGGTATAGACCTCATCGCCCGGCGCGGTCTTGTAGCCACGCTTGAATCCCGTCAGCGCATCCTTGCCGGCCGGATAGTCCGGCGCCATGATGAACATCTTCTTGAAACCGCGATCCGCCGCGACCTTGCCGGCTGCTTCATGGAAGGCGTCGTTCTGGTAGGACGTGCCGAACCAGTAGTTATTGCATTGGGCGCCAGCGAACTGGCTGGGGCCGGGGTTGTTCGACAGATAGGGCACCTTGGCCGCGAACAACGCGGGGCCTACCGCCAGCGCCACGTTGGAACCAATGGGGCCGGTGAAGAAATCGATCTTGTCGCGCTGGATGTAGCGCGTGACCAACTGGCGAGCCTGGTCGGGGTTGCCGCCCATGTCGGTCTGCACGAATTCGGCGGGCTGCCCGCCCAGCTTGCTGCCCAACTGCTTGATGGCCAGGTTGAAGCCGTCACGGGCTTCGGCGCCCAGCGCCGCGAACGGGCCGGAGATATCGTTGGCGATGCCGATCTTGACGGAATCGGCCATGGCCACGGCCGGCACCAGCGCGGCAACGGCGATAAGGGAAGTGATCAAACGCATGGTGGTGTGCTCCGTGCGCGAGCCCGCGCAGAGGGTGTTCTTTTTGAGGGTGCGATTCGAATGACTTCTATGCCCGGCCTGCCGGCGCCATTGCGCCGCCGTCAAACTCGCGCTTGCAAAGATATTGCTTGCTACGCCACGATCCCGTTGTGCAGCATAGGGAACACTGGCGTGGTTCATAGTTTAGGTTTAAAGTATTCTTCAAAACAAGACTAGGGTTTTTACCAAAGGGTTTTTACTAATAATCCACCGCCATGGTTACCCGCTTGCCGCCACTACGACCGCGTCACATCGGACGCCCGGTACAACGCTCGCGCGACAGTACCCGACATCCCGCCGATACTCAAGAAATACGCCGATGCCCGGCAACGACGGGCACCCGCCATGACGACATCGTGCTGACGCGCGATGATTCCTCCCACCCGCTGACCCGCTCCATTCGAGCAAATGGGTCTTGCGCCCGCTTCCTCACGCATTCCCGGTATCCTTCCTAGCCATGACTGACGCTCCCGACCTGGAATCCCGCGCCGCGCCCGACGACCATCACGCGCTGCGTCTGTGGCTGCGCATGTTGACCTGCGCCAACCTTATCGAAGGCGAGATCCGCAGCCGCCTGCGCAACGAGTTCGACACGACGCTGCCCCGCTTCGACCTGATGGCGCAATTGCAGCGTGCGCCCAAGGGCATGAAGATGGGCGACCTGTCGCGCCACATGATGGTCACCAACGGCAATATCACCGGCATCACCGACCAGTTGGAAAAGGAAGGCCTGGTCGTGCGCACCAAGGTGGAATCCGACCGCCGCAGCTCGCTGATCAAACTCACCCCTCTGGGCAAGAAGACCTTCGCCCGCATGGCGCGCGCGCACGAGTCCTGGGTCAAGGCCATGTTCGGCGACCTGCCCGAGACCACCCGCAATGCGCTGTTCCAGGCCCTGGGCGAACTCAAGCTGCAAGTGGTGGCCACCCGGTCGGAATCCGCCAAGGGCTAGCGCCTGCCCGGTTCCGCTTCAAGCACTGAAATCCGCCCCCGGTTTGGCGCATAATTGCCGCCATGATTCCGGTTTCTCTTCCTGGCGGTAATTTCTATGTGCTGATGGCGGCCTCGCTGGCCTGCCTCGCCACCTTGCTGACCTGGCTGGCCGTTCTGGCCACCACGCGCAGCGCCCGGCTCTGGCTGGGCGAGCATCGGCGCATCGGCTCCACGGTGATGACCTTCCTGGCCCTTGTCGGCGCCATCTTCCCCTATCAGCAGCTCAGCCTGTGGTTGTCGGCCCAGCGCGACGCCCAGGCCGACGCCAGCCGCAAGACGACGCTGGCCCAGGCCACCCGGCTTGCCGGCGTGGACATGCCCGCCGGCACGGTGCTCAGCCTGACCCAGCCGGGCGATCTGGCCTCGTTCGACCGCGCCGTCTTCCCCGAGGCGCACCCTGCCCCCGTGCAGGGTGTCGCCGCGACGCAGCTGTTCCGCTACGCCGCCACGCCCAAGCAACCCGAAGCCTTGTCGGCCGAAATCGCCCGTGACCAGGCGCAAGAAGGTTGGCTGTGCACGCACGGCCACCGGATCGAATTCGTGATGCAGGGCGGCGAGCCCCGCTTTGCCAGTTGCCACTTGGCCATCGGCAACACACTGGACCAGCAACCCGTGCCCCCGGGCACCTGGCTGAAGGTCGATCCGGCGGTGCGCGGCACGCCCCAGGACACGGCCGGGACGACCCGCTGGCTGCTGCGCTCCGAAGGCAGCGAAGCCCTGAACCTGCGCCAGATGCCGCTATTGAAGGTCGATGCGCGCCTGGACGGCCAGCGCCATCTGCTGGATTTCGAGGGGCTGCTGGCGCGCGAGACCTCGCTGGGCATCATGACCTACCCGCCCGGCACCCGCGTGCTGGCCGCCAACCCGCGCCTGCCCAACGCCCAGCCCGGCGACCTGCTGTTTTCGCCCTCGCGCGGCCGTTCGGCTCGCCGCAACGGCGGCGAGGACGTCGCAGCGGGCCAGTCCGTATTGCAGGCGCCGGACGGCACCGTGCGCCGCGTGCTCAGCAACCGCGATGCCGGCGTGCTGGATGTGGCGGACATGCGGATCGGCCCCTGACCGCCCCCTGACAAACCCCTGCCGCAAACCGGTGGGATAATACGAAACTTTCCCCCGCGCGCCGCCTAGCCTGGCGGCGATTCCGTCCTGCCTACTCAAGAGACGAAGTCATGGCCGTTAATTTGCAGATCCCCTCCGAGTCCGAAATTTTTCCTGTTGCCGGCGTTGAAATCGGCGTCACCGAGGCCGGCATCCGCAAAGCCAACCGGCGCGACCTGACCGTCTTCCGCCTGGCCGAAGGCACGAGCGTGGCGGGTGTGTTCACGCGCAACCGCTTCTGCGCCGCGCCCGTGCAGGTTTGCCAGGCGCATCTGGCCGCCGGCGGCCCGATCAGCGCACTGGTCATCAACACGGGCAACGCCAACGCCGGCACCGGCGAAGAAGGCCTGAAGAAAGCCAAAGACACCTGCGACGCGCTGGGCCGCCTGCTGGGCGTGCCTGCCGCGCAGATCCTGCCGTTCTCCACCGGCGTCATCCTGGAGCCGCTGCCGCTGGACCGCCTGGTCGCCGGCCTGCCGGGCGCCATCGCCAACCTGGCGGCCGACCATTGGTCCAACGCCGCGCACGGCATCATGACAACCGACACGCTGCCGAAAATCTCGTCGGCCAAGGTGCAGATCGACGGCAAGACCGTCACCTTCACGGGCATCAGCAAGGGCGCGGGCATGATCCGCCCCAACATGGCCACGATGCTCAGCTTCCTGGCCACCGACGCGGGCATCGCCCAGCCGCTGCTGCGCCGCCTGGCCGTGGAAATCGCGGACGCCTCGTTCAACCGCATCACGGTCGACGGTGATACGTCCACCAATGACTCCTTCATCATCGCCGCCACCGGCAAGTCCGGCGTGAACGTCAACAGCGAGTCCGACGCCGCCTACGCCGCCGTGCGCGAGGCGCTGACCGCCGCTGCGCTGGAACTGGCCACGAAGATCGTGCGCGACGCCGAAGGCGCCACCAAATTCATGACGATCCGCGTCGAAGAAGCCGGCACCACCGAAGAGGCGCTGAAGGTCGCTTACGCGGTTGCCCATTCGCCGCTGGTCAAGACCGCCTTCTTCGCATCGGACCCCAACCTGGGCCGCATCCTGGCCGCCGTCGGCTACGCCGGCATCGACGACCTGGACGTCTCCAATATCCGCTTGTGGCTGGACGATGTGCTGGTGGCCAAGAACGGTGGCCGCAACCCTGACTACCAGGAAGCCGACGGCCAGCGCGTGATGAAGCAGGCCGAAATCTCGGTGCGCATCGCACTGGGCCGCGGCCAGGTCGCGGACACGGTATACACCTGCGATTTCTCGCACGAGTACGTGTCCATCAACGCCGACTACCGTTCGTAAGCACGGGTGTCGTTGATTCGTAGGATGGGTGTAGCGCGAGAATCCTTATGCAAGAACGCCGCTGCACATCGCGCGCAACCCATCAAGCAGCGGTGAATTCTTACCGGGTTCAGCCACAACGCGACGTCTGCCTGATGGGTTACGCGCGATCAGCGATTGTGTCCTTGCCCCAAGCTTCTCGCGCTACACCCATCCTACGGAATCAACCACAAACCCGCGTGGTAACGCCGGGGGAGCAATCATCACCCAAGTGGCAACGCCGGGGGGGCAATCATCACTCGCGTGGCGAAGCCGGAATCAGCCACAACCCGAGTGGCAGCGCCCGGTGCAATCATCGCCCGAACGGCGACATCCGGCGCCATCGCAACAACGAACAACACCCGGGCGGCGTGCGGAAACGCCGCTTGGCCACACGAGGATGCAGACGTGACCGCAACCGAATTTTCCACCCTTATCCAGCGTGCCGAGCGCGTGCTGGCTCAGCTTGAAGCCTTCTTGCCTCCGGCCACGCCCGAGATCGACTGGAGCGCCCACGCCTTTCGCTGGCGCAAGCGCGGGTCGCGCGGTTGGTTGGACGCGGTACGGCATGTGGCAAGCATCGATATGCAAGACCTTCAGCACATCGAGCGCCAGAAGGCCACGATCGACCGCAACACCCTCCAGTTCCTGGAGAACAAGCCGGCCAACAACGTGCTCATGACCGGAGCCCGAGGCACCGGCAAGAGCTCGCTGGTCAAGGCCATGCTGGCCGCCTACGGCGACCGCGGGCTGCGCCTGATCGAGGTGGACAAATCCGACCTGGGTGATCTGGCCGACATCGTCGAGCTGGTCGCCTCGCGACCCGAACGTTTCATCGTGTTCTGCGACGACTTGTCGTTCGAGGAAGGCGAACCGGGGTACAAGGCGCTGAAGTCCGTGCTGGACGGCTCCGTGTCCGCCTCGGGCGACAACGTATTGATTTACGCCACGTCCAACCGGCGCCATCTGATGCCGGAATACATGAGCGAAAACCTGCAAGCCAAGCATCAACCCGATGGCGAGATCCATCCGGGCGAAACGGTCGAAGAGAAGATCTCGTTGTCCGAGCGCTTTGGCCTGTGGCTGTCGTTCTACCCCTTCAAACAGGACGACTACCTGGACATCGTTTACCACTGGCTGCGCGAACTGGGTTGCCCGGAGGCGCACATCGCGCCGTCGCGCACCGAGGCGCTGCAATGGACGATTGAACGCGGTTCGCGTTCGGGCCGGGTGGCCTACCAGTTTGCACGCGACTGGGCGGCCCGCCATGTCTGAGAAGATCGTTGATGTCGCCGCCGGCCTGATCCTGCGTCCGGACGGCATGCTCCTGCTGGGCCAACGGCCCGAAGGCAAGCCGTGGTCGGGCTGGTGGGAACTGCCTGGCGGCAAATTGGAACCCGGCGAGACCGTGCTGGAAGCCCTGGCCCGCGAATTGCAGGAAGAGCTGGGCATCCGCGTCACGCAGTCGCGTCCTTGGGTGACGTATGTACACGTCTATCCGCACACGACCGTGCGTCTGGCGTTCTGCCACGTGACTGCCTGGGAAGGCGAGCCGCGCGGATTGGAGAACCAACGCCTGGAATGGGTCGACCCCGCCCATGCGGCGTCGGTCGGCGATCTGCTGCCCGCCACCCTGCCCCCGCTGCGCTGGTTGCAGTTGCCCACCACCTACGGCATCAGTTCGATGGGATCGCGCGCTGGCGTGGCCGCGTTCCTGGGCCGTCTCGATGCCGCGCTGGCGCGTGGCGTGAAGCTGGTGCAATTCCGCGAGCCCCAATGGCCGGACGGCGCAGGCGCTGCCTCGCTGCATGAAGTGCTGCAACAGGTGGTCAAGCGCTGCCGTGCCGCAGGCGCCCGCGTGCTGGTCAACAGCGCCCATCCCACCGCCTGGTGGAAGGAAGCCGACGGCGTGCACCTGCGTGCCGCCGACGCTGCCCGCCTGACCGAACGCCCGCCATTGCCAAAGGATGCGCTGTTGGGCGTCTCCGCGCACAACAACGCCGAAGTCGTCCACGCCCGCGAACTGGGCGCCGACTTCGCCGTGCTGGGACCGGTGCTGGACACCGCCTCGCACCCGGGCGCCGCCACGCTGGGCTGGGAAGGCTTCGTCGCGGGCAACCGCGATGCCGGCATTCCGGTCTTTGCGCTGGGCGGGCAGTCCACCTCTACCCTGTCGCTGGCACTACGCCACGGCGCGCACGGCATTGCCGGCATCCGCGGCATTCTGTAGCACCTGAACGCCGGGGCAGACCAGCCCCGGCGCTTTTCTTTGCGGCTCGACGCCGCGCTCCCCAATTCAAATGCGAAACGTGCTGCGAAGTCTGGCAAGATGACAGACATATCGGTCTTGCCGCCAGCATTTCGCGCGGCGCCCCAGTCCTGATAGCCGGGAATCCCGCGTGTCGGGCCCCGCCGGCTCCCTCGTCATGAAGGAACATGCCATGTCCCGCCGTGCGAATACCGAGCGCCAAATCCTGCAAGCCCTTGAAGCCCAGATCCTGGACACCGGCATGGGCGGTGTTGGCATCAACGCCATCGCCAAACGGGCGGGAGTCAGCAAGGAACTGATCTACCGTTACTTCGACGGCATGCCGGGCCTGCTGCTGGCCTGGATGCAGGAACAAGACTTCTGGACCCGCAATCCCGGCCTGCTGGTCGCTGACGAAACCAGCCAGCGCACACCGGGCGATCTGGTGCTGTCGATGCTGCGTGCGCAGATCGATACGCTGGCCGGCAATGAAACCTTGCGCGAAGTCCGCCGCTGGGAATTGATTGAGCTGAACGACGTCACGGCGTCGCTGGCCGAGCGCCGTGAGAAGGCCGCGCACAGCTTCATCGACCATGTTGACGGGTTGACCCCGGACCTGGACGCACCCGCGATCGTCGGCGTGATGTTGGCGGGCGTGCTGTACCTGACGCTGCGCGCCAAGACGGCATCGCATTTCCTGGGGTTGCCGCTACATGAATCCGAGGGCTGGCAGCGGATCGACCAGGCACTTGCCTACCTGGTCGCCCGCAGCTTTCCGGATGCCTTGAACGACCAGCCCGCAAAGGATGCCGACACACCCCCAGGCGGCCGGACGCCAGCCGATCCCGACGCTTGAACGCCGCGAGCCTAGTTCGTATTGGTCGCAGGCGCGGCTTCGGCCTGCTGTGGCGCAGGCAAGCCTTCCCAGCCGCCGCCCAGCGCCACGATCAGGTTCACACTGGCGACCAAGCGCGTACCCAGCAGGCTGAGCGCATTGCGTTCGCTGCTGAGCGCCGTGGCGTCCACCACCGCCACGCTTAGATAATCGACCAGGCCCGCTTTGTACTGGTTCTGGATCAGGCGCAGCGATTCGCGGGCGGACTCCAGCGCGCGACGCTGCACGACCTGTTCATTTTCCATGACCCGCAGCTGGATCAGATAGTCTTCGACTTCGCGCAGCCCCACCAGCGCCGCTTGACGGTATGCCGCGGCCTGCGCGTCATACGAAGCCCGGGCCTGCTCGACCTGGGCGGCGCGCGCGCCACCATCGAAAATCGTCATCGCCAGCGCCGGGCCCAAGGACCAGAAGCGTGCCGGCGCGGTCAGCAGATCTGCGAACTGGCCATTGCGAAAGCCCCCATCGGCGGACAAGGTCAATGACGGGAACCAGGCGGCTTGCGCCACGCCGATCTGCGCATTGGCGGCCGCCGCGCGGCGCTCCGCCGCCGCCACGTCGGGACGGCGTTCAAGCAACTCAGACGGCAGGCCCACCGGAATCTGCGGCAACTGCAAGGCGAACACCGCTGGCGGCAGACTGAACCCGGATGGCGCCTGCCCCATCAGCACCGCGATGGCATGCTCGTACTGACCGCGCTGCCAATCCAGATCGATGGATTGGGCGCGCGTGCTTTCCACCTGCGTGCGCGCCACGGCCACGTCGGCCTGCCCGGCCACGCCGACCTCGTAGCGATTCTGCGTCAGCTGCAATGACTTCTCATAAGCGGCCACCGTGGCGTCCAGCAGGCGCTTCTGTTCGTCCAGGACGCGCAACTGCAAATAGGTCTGCGCCAACGCTGCCTGCGCGCTCAAGCGCGTGGCGGCCAGATCGGCCAGGCTTGCCGCCGCGCTGGCTTCAGAGGATTCGGTACTGCGGCGCACGCGGCCCCACACGTCCAGCTCCCAGCTGATGCTGCCCGTCACTGAATACTGATTCGACACATTGCTGCCGTTCGACAAGGAAGACGAACCGCTTTGGCCGTTGCCACTGCCTGAACGGGTCACGCCGGCGCCCGCTCCCACCGTGGGGTAGAAGCCCGCGCGCGCGGCGCGTACCAGACCCAGCGCCTGCCGGTAGTTGGCCTCGGCCTGCGCGATGGTCTGGTTGGACGTGTTCAGGCGATCGATCAAACCGTTCAGCGTGGCATCGTCATACACCCGCCACCATTCGCCACGATCCACGTCGTCGCGCGGCTGGGCAGGCTTCCAGCCGTCGACCTGATCCTGGCCCTCCTTGTAGGACGCGCCCACATCCAGTTCGGGGCGTTGATAGTCAGGGCCAACGGCGCACGCGCCCAATAGCGCGCACAGCACCAGCGTGATCGCGCTGCGAGGAAGGAAGGCGTTCGTAAGCGGCTTGGGTCGGATCATGTTTGTTCTATGGATGCAGGGCCGTCTTTCCGCGAACCGCGCCCGCGCGCGGCCCACAGACGGAAACGGTCCAGGTAAAGATAGACCACTGGCGTGGTGTACAGCGTAAGAATCTGGCTTAGCACCAGCCCGCCCACGATGGTGATGCCCAGGGGCTGGCGCATTTCCACGCCAGCGCCGGTTGCCACCACCAAGGGCAAGGCGCCGAAGATGGCGGCCATGGTCGTCATCATGATCGGGCGGAACCGCGTCAGGCAAGCCTGGAAGATCGCGTCGCGCGGCGTCATGCCTTGGTTGCGTTCCGCATCCAGCGCAAAGTCCACCATCATGATGGCGTTCTTCTTGACGATGCCAATCAGCAGGAACACCCCGATCAATGCAATCAAGGTGAAGTCGTAACGTAGCAACAGCAACGCCAGCAGCGCGCCCAAGCCGGCCGAGGGCAAGGTCGACAGGATCGTCAGCGGATGCACGAAGCTTTCATACAGGATGCCCAGCACGATATACATCGTGACAAGCGCCGCCAGGATCAACCAGGGTTGCTGCGCCAGCGTCTGCTGCAAGGCGGCCGCCGTGCCCTGGAAGCCCGCCTGGATCTGGTCGGATGGCAAGCCGATGCGGGCCACGGCAGCGTCAATGGCAGTCGTGGCCTCTCCCAGCGACACGCCGGGCGCCAGGCTGAAAGACACGGTATCGGCCACGAACAGCCCTTGGTGCTGCACGCTGAGCGGCGCGTTGGCGTTCTCCAGCCGCGCGAAGGCCAGCAACGGCACGCGCGCCCCGGTCGACGTGATCACCTCGACTTGCTTGAGTGATTCGATGTCTTCGGCGAACTTGGGCTCCAGGCCCAGCACCACGTGGTACTGATTCAGCGGGCCGTACATCACCGACACCTGACGTTGGCTGAACGAATTGTTCAGCACCGTGGAAATGGTGGACATGCTGACGCCCAACCGCGTGGCGGCGTCGCGGTCAATCACCAGGTTGATCTGGCGCCCCTTGTCTTCCACGTCGGTGTCCACATCCGTGATCTCGGGGATCTTCGCCATCGCCTGCTGCACCTTGGGCATCCAGGTGCGCAGCAATTGCAGGTCGCCCGACATCAGCGTGTAGTCATACGAGCCTTGGCTCTGCCGCCCGCCGATCCGAATATCCTGCTGCGACACCAGGAACATGCGTGCGCCGGGCATGTTCTGCAACTTGCCGCGCAGCCGATTGATGACGACATCGGCGGACACGTTCCGTTCGGCCAGGGGTTTGAGCTGGATCTGCATGAAGCTGCTATTGCTGCCGCCACGGCCACCCGCATAGCCTGTCATGCTCTGCACCGCCGGGTCCGCCAGCACGACCTTGCGCAGCGCCTCCAGCTTGGGCAAGGTGGCCTGGAACGACGTGCCCTGGTCCACGCGGAAAAAGCCCAGCAACTGGCCCGTATCCTGCTGCGGGAAAAAACCCTTGGGCACGGCGGTGTACAGATAGATGTTCAAACCGACGGCCACCGCCAGGATCAACATCATCAGCCGGCCATGCGCCAGCGCCCAGCGCAGGCTGCGGCGGTAGCCATCCAACATGGACTCGAAACCCCGTTCGGACCACCGCGCCAGCCGTCCAGGCGGCTTCTGCTCCTTGGGTTCATGGCGCAGCAGACGCGCGCACATCATCGGCGTCAAGGTCAGCGACACGATCAGCGACACCATGATGGCGGCCGACAAGGTCACGGCAAATTCGCGGAACAGGCGTCCGACCACGCCGCCCATCAGCAAGATGGGGATGAAGACCGCCACCAGCGACAGGCTCATCGACAGCACCGTGAAGCCGACTTCGCGCGACCCGCGCAACGCCGCGCGCATTGGCGACATGCCGTTCTCGACGTGCCGCATGATGTTCTCAAGCACCACGATCGCGTCATCCACCACAAAGCCGGTGGCCACGATCAGCGCCATCAGCGAGATCGTGTTGAGCGTGAAGCCGCACAGGTACATGATGCAGAAGGTGCCGATCAGCGATACCGGCACCGCCACGCTGGGAATGATGGCCGCGCGCCAGCGCCGCAGGAACAGCAGCACCACCAGCACCACCAGGCCCACCGCGATGATCAGCGTCAGCTCGGCCTCGTGCAGCGACGCCCGGATGCTGGGCGTGCGGTCCTGCGCCACCGTCATGTTCACGTCCGCCGGCATCAACGCCTGCAACACGGGCAATTGCGCGCGCACGGCGTCCACGGCTTCGATGATGTTGGCGTCAGCCTGGCGGCGCACGATCATCAGGATGGCCTTGCGTTCGTTGTAGAACCCGGTCTGGTAAAGATCCTCGACCGAATCCTCCACCTTGGCCACGTCCGATACCCGCACCGGCGCTCCGTCATTCCACGCGACGATCAGCGGCCGGTACTGCTCGGCGCGGCTCAGCTGGTCGCTGACCATGATCTGCCAGTGGTACTGGTCGTTCTCCAACACGCCCTTGGGACGGTTGGCGTTGGCATTGGCCAGCGTCGCGCGCAGCTGGTCCAGCGACACGCCCCGATTGGCCAGCGCGCCTGGCAGCACGGTGACGCGCACCGCAGGCAGCGAACTGCCGCCCACGGTGACTTCACCCACTCCGTCCACCTGCGCCAGCTTCTGCGCCACGATGGTCGAGGCAATGTCGTACAGCTGGCCCTGGCTAAGCGTGTCGGAGGTCAACGCCAGCGTCATGATGGGCGCGTCCGACGGATTGGACTTGTGATAAGTAGGGTTGCTGCGCAGGCTGGTGGGCAGTAGCGAACGAGCCGCGTTGATGGCGGCTTGCACGTCGCGCGCCGCGCCGTTGATGTCGCGCGACAGATCGAACTGCAAGGTGACGCGCGTGGAGCCTTGCGAACTGCTGGACGTCATCTCGGTCACGCCAGCGATGCTGCCCAACGAACGTTCCAGCGGCGTGGCCACGCTGGAGGCCATCGTCTCGGGGCTGGCGCCCGGCAGGCTGGCCGACACCGAGATTGTCGGGATATCCACCTGCGGCAATGGCGCCACGGGCAACAGGAAAAACGACAGCATGCCCGCCATCACAATCGCCAGGCTCAGCAGCGTGGTCGCCACCGGCCGGACGATGAAGGGCGCCGACAGAATCATGATGCATCCCCGGACGCCGGCGCGCGCACGCCACGCCAGCGGCGCGACATGCGGTCGAACATCAGATAGATGACCGGCGTGGTGAACAATGTCAGCACCTGGCTGAGCAGCAGGCCGCCCACCATCACCAGACCCAGCGGCTGGCGCAATTCAGCGCCCGTGCCGGTCGACAGCATCAGAGGCAAGGCGCCGAACAAGGCGGCAAGCGTCGTCATCAGGATGGGCCGGAACCGCAGCAGCGCCGCCTCATGGATGGCCGCGCGCGGGGTCAGGCCGCGCTTGCGCTCGGCGTCCAGCGCGAAGTCGATCATCATGATGGCGTTCTTCTTCACGATGCCGATCAACAGGATGATCCCGATGATGCCGATCATGTCCAGCTCGGTGCCGCTGATCAATAGCGCCAGCAATGCGCCCACACCGGCTGACGGCAGGGTGGACAGGATCGTGATGGGGTGGATGTAGCTTTCGTACAAGACGCCCAGCACGATGTACATGGTGACCACCGCGGCCAGGATCAGCCACAGCGTGCTGGTCAGCGAATTCTGGAATGCCAGGGCCGCGCCCTGGAAGCGCGTCTCCACGGCGGTGGGCAAACCGATCTCGGCCTCGGCGGCGGTGATGGCTTCAACCGCGTTGGACAGCGACGCCCCGGGCGCCAGGTTGAACGACACCGTGACCATGGGGAACTGGTCCAACCGGTTCACGGCCAACACCGTCCGGCCCTCGGAGATATGCGCCACCGACGACAACGGCACTTGCGCGCCGGTCGAGGTCGGCACATGGATCTGACCCAGCGCGTCCGGGTTCATCTGGAACTGCGGCTGCACTTCCAGCACCACGCGATACTGGTTGGACTGGGTAAAGATGGTGGAGATCAGCCGCTGGCCGAAGGCGTCGTACAGCGCTTCGTCCACCACCGCGGCCGTGATGCCCAAGCGCGACGCCGCGTCGCGATCGATCTCAACCCAGGTCTGCAAGCCATCGTCCTGCAAATCGTCCGTCACGTCCTTCAGCCCCGGCACCTTGCGCAACCGGTCCACCAGCTTGGGCGTCCACTCGCTCAGCACCTTCAGGTCGGGGTTGGAAAGCGTCATCTGGTACTGGGTACGGCTGACGCGGTCTTCGATGGTCAGATCCTGCACGGGTTGCATGTAGACGGTCAGGCCGTCCTGCTTGGCCAAGGATTCCTGTAGCCGCGCCATCACCGTGCGCAAGTCGCCATTGCGTTCAGCCTGGGGCTTCAACGCGATCTGCATGCGCCCGGCGCTAAGCGTGGCGTTGCTGCCGTCCACGCCGATGAACGACGACACGGCCTGCACGTCGGGATCCTCCAGGACCAGCCGCGCGGCGGCTTGCTGGCGTTCGGCCATGGCGGGGAACGAGATCGATTGCGGCGCCTGGGTGATGGCCTGGATCAAACCCGTGTCCTGCTGCGGGAAGAAGCCTTTGGGCACCACCATGTACAGCACCACCGTCAGCGCAAACGTTCCCAACGCCACCAGCAAGGTCAGCGGCTGATGGCGCAGCACCACTTGCAGCATGCGGTCGTAGCCGGCGATGACACGATCGATGAAGGCGCCCGTGGCCGTGTGGAAGCGGCCGTGCTTCTGTTCGGATTCGGCGCGCAACAGACGGGCGCACATCATCGGCGTCAGCGTCAACGACACCACCAGCGAGATCAGGATGGACACCGCCAGCGTGATCGCGAATTCCCGGAACAGCCGCCCCACCACTTCCGTCATGAAAAGCAGCGGAATCAAGACGGCGATCAGCGAAAAGGTCAGCGAGATAAGGGTGAAGCCGATTTGCGAGGCGCCCTTCAGCGCCGCCTGCAATGGTTTTTCGCCCTCTTCTATGTGACGGGCAATGTTCTCGATCATGACGATCGCATCGTCCACCACGAACCCGGTGGCGATCGTCAATGCCATCAAGGTCAGGTTGTTGATCGAGAAGCCCGCCAAATACATGATGCCGAACGTCCCCACCAGGGACAGCGGCACCACGACGCTGGGGATCAGCGTGGCCGTCATGCTGCGCAGGAAAACGAAGGTCACCATGACCACCAGCGCCACCGCCAGCAGCATTTCAAACTTCACGTCTTCCACTGAATCGCGGATGGTCTGCGTGCGATCCGACACCACGGTGACGTCCAGCGTGGCCGGCAAGGCCGCGCGCAACTGCGGCAACAGTGTCTGGATCCGGTTGACCACATCGATCACGTTGGCGCCCGGCTGGCGCTGGATATTCAACAGGATGGCGGGCTTGTCGCCGGCCCAGGCAGCCTGGCGCGTGTCTTCGGCGCCCTCGACCGCGCGCGCCACGTCGGACAGGCGCAGTGGCCCGTTGTTCCGATAGGCGATGATCAGGTCGTTGTAGTCGGTCGGGGTCTTCAGCTGATCATTGGCGTTGATCGTGGTGGAGCGCAGCGGCCCGTCCAGATTGCCTTTCGGCTGGTTGACGTTGGCGCCGACCACCGCCGCCCGCAGGTCCGACAAGGCCAGCCCGTTGGCCGCCAGCGCCTGGGGATTGACCTGCACCCGCACCGCCGGCCGCTGGCCGCCCGCCACGCTGACCAGGCCCACGCCCGGTATTTGCGACAGTTTCTGCGCGACCCGCGTGTCCACCAGGTCGCGGACCTGCGGCAAGGGCATGGTGGGCGACGTGATGGCAAGCGTCAGCACGGCCGCGTCGGCCGGATTCACCTTGTTGTAGGTCGGCGGCACCGGCAGATCGCTGGGCAACAGGTTCGACGCGGCATTGATCGCCGCCTGTACCTGTTGTTCGGCCACGTCCAACGGCAGCGTCAGATTGAACTGCATCGTGATGACCGAGGCGCCGCCCGAGCTCGTGGACGACATCTGGTTCAGGCCCGGCATCTGCCCGAACTGCCGTTCCAGCGGCGACGTGACCAGCGAAGTCATGACGTCCGGACTGGCCCCGGGGTACAGCGTCACCACCTGGATCGTCGGGTAGTCCACCTCTGGCAGCGCCGACACGGGCAGCAGCCGGTAGGCGATGAACCCGGCGATCAGAATCGCCACCATCGCCAGGGTGGTGGCCACGGGGCGAAGAATGAACAGGCGCGACGGACTCACGATGATCTCGGCTTATTTGGACGCGGGCGTGGTGCCGGCCGGGGCGCCCGCCCCGAGCGTCTTGTCGCGGGTGGCGGGAATCACTTCGGCGCCGCCCACCACTTCCACCTTGGCGCCAGCGCGCAGGCGGTCGGTGCCTTCCGTGACCACGCGGTCGCCAGGTTGCAGGCCGTCGTTCACGGCGACCATGCCGTTGTTGATGGCGCCCAGCTTCACCTGGCGAACCAGGACCGTATTGTCCGGCTGCACCAGGAACACGAAGGCGCCGGCCGACCCTTGCTGGATCGCGGCGGTGGGAATCGCGGTGACGTCCTTGCGCGTCAGCACATGCAGGCGCACGTTGACGAACTGGTTCGGAAAGAGCGCATCGTCCGCGTTGTCGAACTTGGCTTTCAGCTTCAGCGTACCGGTGGTGACGTCGATCTGGTTGTCCAGGGTTTCCAGCACGCCCGTGGCGATGCGGCGGGTATCGGCGCGGTCATAGGCGTCGACCGTCAAGATCTTGCCGGCGGCGATTTCGCCACGCACTTCAGGCAACTGTGTCTCGGGCAAGGTGAAAACGACGGAAATCGGTTGGGTCTGGGTAATCACCACGAGCCCGTTGGTGTCCGAGCTGGACACCAGATTGCCGCGGTCTACCTGACGCAGGCCCAGGCGCCCGCTGATGGGCGCGGTGATCCGGGCGTAGTCCAGTTGCAGCTTGGCGTTGTCCACATTGGCCTGGTCGCTTTTGACGGTGCCTTCGTACTGGCGCACCAGCGCAGCCTGGGTATCCACCTGCTGCTTGGCAATGGAGTCTTGCTTGAACAAGGCCTGATAGCGTTGCAGGTCACGCCGCGCGTTCTCCAGCTGGGCCAGATTCTGCATCTGCGTGCCGCGAGCCTGGTCCAGGGCAACCTGGAAGGCCCGCGGGTCTACTTGCGCCAGCAGGTCGCCTGCTTTCACGCGCTGCCCTTCCTGGAACGCCACCTCCACCAGTTCGCCGCTGACGCGGCTGCGCACGGTGACCGTGTTGTAGGCCGTGACGGTGCCCAGGGATTTCAGGTAGATGTCGATGTCCTGCGTGGTGGCGGTGGCGACGCGCACCGGCACGGCCAGATTGGCCATCGCAGCCATCGGCGGCCGCCCACCGCCGGCCCGTCCGCCCGGGCCGCCCGCGGCGCCCTGCTTGGCCGACGGCCGCAGCACCAGCCAGGCGATGCCCGCCACGACAAGCAACAAGACCAGCAGCCCGATGACTCGGCGGCGGGTCCAGCGGGAAGACGGGGAAACAGGACGACTATCGGGCATGGAAACGGTTCCGGCACTGACGGAGAAAGCCGTATTGTCTACTAGTCGGTCGTGATTTCTACCATTGGCGGCCGGAGTTGAAACTGGCCGCAACAAGAATCGGTCTCAAGAACTTGGGGAGGCCGCGCTTTTGGCGGCTGATGGGAGGGGGGGTTCTTGGGGGAGACGCTTGGTGGGCGTTGGTGCTTGGTGGCTTTGCTGCTTGATGGGCGTTGGTGCTTGGTTGGCGCTGGTGCTTGGTTGGCGCTGGTGCTTGGTGGCTTTGCTGCTTGATGGGTTGCGCGCGATGGGGGGCCGGGTTCTGGTGGCGGGGGGTGCGCGCTTCACCCATCCTACGAGCTACAGAGCGTCATTTGGAAGGCGACGTCGCGGGCGACTTGTTGGGGCTTGAATTCGCCGTCTTGCGAGGAAAAGCGTATCCAGATCATGTACTTATTGGCACTGATCTCGGGAAATGTGCCTTGGGCCGGGTCCACCCAGACACGCAACAGCTGGAGTTGTTTGCCGCCCAGCATCTGCTGGTAGGCGCCCTGTTCGGCCACGATATCCGTCTTGCGACCGGACTCGCGCAGCAGGCGCAGGGCCAGCGTCAAGCCATCGTGCAAGGGAATGAAGGGAGCAACCCAGGTCTGCAAGTCCGCGCAACGGGCGGCTTCGGTCTTGTTCTGCCAGGCGAAGTAGGAAGGCATGTCCACTTGCGTGGCGCTGCCCGGCACGGACAGCCGGCCGCGCAGGCTGGTCAGCCATTCGTTTTCACGCAGCGATTGTCCGGTCTTGCCCGGCGGAGCCAGCGCGCTGGCCACCTTTTCAAGTTCGCGCAGCATGGCTTCCAGCGCGTCTTGCGCCACGCCAGGGTGATCGCGCAAGCCCACCAGCGACGTACGCTGGCGCTCCAGGTCTTGCAGCACCGCGCCTTTCACGTCGGTGCGTTCGCACGCATCGAGCAGATCGAAAAGAGAAGTAACGGCAACCTGATGTTGGCGTGAGTCCCCCTCACGAGCAAAGAAGAACAACCTGTCGAACAGGTATTCCAATCGCAGGTAAGCGCGGATGCGCTCATTGAAGGGGTATTCGTAAACAATCACGCTTTTTGACAGGCCCATCAGTGGTCGGCCAAAGGCCGAGGGATTCAGGGGTGCCGGCCAAGCTTGTCGCTTACCGGCCCGTGGTGGTCGCCAGCGTGAGCCAGCGGTCATGCAGGGTCTTCGCCTGCGCGCGCAATTGTTCCGGTGATGTGGTGCCGTCGTTCAAGATGACGTCGTCCGCCACTTCCAACCGGCTTGCCCGCGCAGCCTGTGCCGCCATAATACGCCTGATGGCGGGCTCCGTCAGCCCGCTGCGCGACTGCACGCGCGCCACCTGCGTTTCGGGGTCGCAATCCACCACGCAGATGCGATCCACACGGGTGCGCCAACGCGCCAGGGACTCCACCAGCAGCGGCACCACGAAGACCAGATACGATCCGGTCGCGGCCGCTGCCTGGCGGCGCGTTTCTTCGGTAATAGCCGGGTGCAGCACGGCTTCCAGACGGAGCCGCGCTTGCGGATCGGAGAACGCGCGTTCACGCATCCATTCGCGGTTCAGCGCGCCATCGGGCGTCAGCGCCTGCGGGCCAAATTCGCGTTCGATGGCGGGCATGGCCGCACCGTTTGGCGCGGTCAAGGCGCGTGCGATTTCATCGGTATCGACCAGCGTCGCACCCCAATCGCCCAACATATCCGCCACGCGGGACTTGCCCGAACCAATGCCGCCTGTCAGACCAATCTTGAACATGATGCTCATCCTTTCGTGCCTAGCGCATGAACAGCCAGAATCCCTGCTCGCCACCCAGCAGCAGCATCACGATGCCGGCCAGGGCCAGGTAGGGTCCGAAGGGCAGTGGCTGCCCTCGGCCAGCGCGGCCCGCGAGTGTCAGCAGGCCGCCGATCAGCACGCCCACCAGTGACGCCGCAAGCAACAGCATGGGCAGGGATTCAACACCAAACCACGCCCCCAATGCCGCCAATAGCTTGAAGTCGCCATAGCCCATGCCTTCACGCCCGGTCAGCAGACGGAATACATGGAAGATAACCCACAGGAAAACATAGCCGGCCACGGCGCCCACCACGGCCAGCGGCAGTGTGGTGAACGTGCCGAACAGATTGACCAGCAGGCCGGCCCAAAGCAGCGGTTGCGTCAGCGCATCGGGCAGCAAGGTCGATTCAAAGTCGATCCAGGCCAGCGCCACCAGCATCGCCGACAGCCCCATGGCGAACAGCGCAACAGGGGTTGCGCCGAAGCGCCAGGCGCAGGCAGCGAATAGCGCACAGGTCAGGAGTTCAATCGCCGGGTAGCGCCAGCTGATCGGGGCATGGCATGCGGCGCAGCGCCCGCGCAGCAACAACCAACCCAGCAGAGGAAGCCGACGCCAGCCCAGTACCGGCGCTTGGCACGCCGGGCAATGCGACGCCGGGCGCAGCAAGCCGTCGGGGCTGGCGGGCCGCGCCTTGCCCACCGCATCCAGGCATTGCGCCTGCCATTCGCGTTCCATCATGCGCGGCAAGCGATAGGTCAGCACGGTCAGCCAGTTGCCCATGAACAGGCCCGCCAGCGCAGCCAGCCCAATGAAAGCGCCCAAGGGTATGTCGAAGACGTGCCTCACGCTGGTCATGAGCCGGCCCGACGTGCGCCAATGCCCGCATCCATGGCTGCGTGAATGACCGAAAGGCAAGCCGTCTGGCAACGGCCGTGTCGTAATTTGTGCATAAAGTGCAGACAACGCCCAAGAGTGGCTAAGGGAACGTATCGAATCTTCGCATAAGTGCGTAAAATCGGAGACAGACTCAATTCACGGATAAGCTGCCATGACCGCCCGCGTCGATATCGTTACCCGATCCCGCAAACTCAGCGTCATGGGGCTGCTGCTAGCCGGTACCGTAATGGGCGCCGCAGGCTGCGCCCAGCAGAAAACCGAAGGGTATTACGACCCCCCGGTTGAAAGCACCGTGACCGACGCGCAATATCAGGGTTCGGGCGCCGGCTATCGCAGCGTCATCCGCGCTCCGTCGCAGGTGCAGATCGCACTGAAGCCCGACGCCCGCAAGCCAAACCAGGCCGCCCAAGGTGTGCCGACCGGCCAGACCACCGAGGACGGCCAAGCCGTGCCGGAAGGCGCCGACACCACCGCATCTGCGCCGGCCCCCGCGCCCGTCGCCCCCAACGCCGCCGCGCAGAGCCTGGTGCCGCAACCGCAAACGTACATGGGCACCCTGCCGTGTTTCTCGCCCGCCATGCAATGCACGGCGCAACGGGTCACGCTGACCCTGGCGCCCAACGGCCGCTGGCGCGGCCGCACGGCATACCTGGAAAATGACCCGGCGAAAGGCCCGGCAGTGACCGAGCAAGGCTGCTGGGACGCCACCGATGAGCGCCCGCCCCGCGTCATCCTGATGGATGGCAAGGGTAACGTCCGCGTGGAATTCGTGGTGGCTGCCAATAACGTGCTTCGTGTGCGCTCCATCGCCGGCCAGACGCCCAACCTGAACTACAACCTGACGCGCCAGCCGGATCTGGATCCGATTGACGAACTGGCCAAGGCCGCAGCGCCCCAGTGCCCGTAAGGTTCTGCATGTAATGCCCCACCGGGCCTGGCGAACACCGCGTTCGCCAGGCCCGGTTTGTTTCTGCCGGGGCCCTTTCTGGCGGAACTGCTGGAAGAGGAAGAGCACGTCAGGGAGCCACATCGGGCGCGTCAGCGCCCAATGGGCCAACATCCAGTGGATCCATGTCTGGCGGATTGCCGTCCAGCGGGTTGCCACTCAGGGAATTACCGTCCAGCGGGTTGCCGCCCAGCAGGTCTGATCCGTATGCCGGCGGCGCCGGTGCATGCAGCACATGGTGAGACGTGACGGCCGGCGCGGCGCGAGCCAGCGGTTCGCCGTAGTCCGTCTGGGCGTTGAGAATGGGCGATGCCCCCGCACGCCCATGCGCGCATAGCTGGCAGGCCAATTGCATGGCGTTGCGGGCATCCAGCTTGGAGAAAATGCGGGCGCGGTGAGCTTCGGCGGTGCGTAGCGAAATGCCCAGGTCGATGGCAATGACCTTGTTGGGACGGCCGGCCGCCACATAGCCGACAATCTGCCTTTCACGGGGCGTCAATGCGGAAAGCACCGCTTGAAGGTCGGGGCGGGGAGCTTGCATGGGCGACTCTTTTTGCAATGTAGGATTACATCAAGTCTGCCCCGCCGCCCAAGGCGGCGAAAGCTGGCAATTCTGTCAGGGGCTGGCGCGGCGATCACGCCGCCCCACCGTGAGCTGAAACGTCAGGCCGTGTAGGCCAGTTCCAGATTGTCGATCAGGCGGGTGGCGCCCAGCTTGGCGGCCGCCAGCACCACGACGGGTTCACCAGCATGCAGGTCGGCGGCCTCGGGGCGCTTCAGGTCGCGCTGGCGGCGCAGGGCCACGTAGTCGACCTTCCAACCGCGCTGGGTGAGGCGGTCGGCGGCGTCGCGTTCCAGCGCCAGCGCGTCGCGCTCGCCCTGCGCCAGCCGTTGGCCGATGTTGTGCAGTTCGGCATACAGCGCCGGCGCCTCGGCGCGTTCGCCTTCGGTCAGGTAGCGGTTGCGCGACGACAGCGCCAGGCCGTCATCGGCACGTACCGTTTCGTGGGCCAGCACTTCCACCGGCAGCTGGAACTGGCGGCACATGTTGCGCACCACCATCAGCTGCTGATAGTCCTTCTTGCCGAACACGGCCACGCGCGGCTGCACGCAGGAGAACAGCTTCAGCACCACCGTGCTGACGCCTTCAAAGAAGCCGGGGCGGAACTCACCTTCCAGGATGTCGCCCAGATCGTCCGGCGGCTGCACTCGATAGCTTTGCGGTTCGGGATACATCTCGCGCTCGTTCGGCGCGAACAGCACGTAGACGTCCCGCGCCTGCTCCAGCTTTTCGATGTCGGCCGCCAACGTGCGCGGATACTGGTCGAAATCCTCGTTGGGACCGAATTGCAGGCGGTTCACGAAGATGCTGGCCACCACGGGGTCGCCATGCTGGCGAGCCAGCTTCATCAGGGACAGGTGCCCTTCATGCAGGTTGCCCATCGTGGGCACGAACGACACGCGATTCTGTCCGCGCAGGTGATCGCGCAATTCCTGGATGGTGTGTACGACTTTCAAGGGGACTCTCCGGGGTTGGGGGCAGCCCGGTCAGGATCAGGCCGCGACCGCCGCCACGCTGGTGTAAGCCAGACGCACGTAAATGGGCGCATAGGGTTCCGCCTGCGTGATCTCAAGCAGGGATTCGCGGGCCAGTTCCAGCATGGCGATGAAATGCACGACAACGACCGCGGCGGGTGCCCCTTCGCGGACACGCTCCATGAACAGGTCGCCAAATTCGATGAAGCGCACGTCGTTCAGGCGCCGCAGGATATGCGTCATGTGATCGCGCACGGACAACTGTTCGCGCGTGATGTGGTGGTGCTGATTCAGCTTGGCCCGCTTCATGATGTCGGCCCAGGCCTGGCGCAAGTCGTCCACGCTGACTTCAGGCATCATGCGTTCGACGCTCAGGTCGGCCACGGCCTGGCTGCTGACGAAATCGCGGCCCAACTGCGGCAGCTTGTCCAGCTTCTGGGCGGCCAGCTTCATCTGTTCGTATTCGAGCAGACGGCGGACCAGTTCAGCGCGAGGATCTTCGGGTTCTTCGCCGGTGTCGGTCTTCCTGACCGGCAGCAGCATGCGCGACTTGATCTCGATCAGCATGGCCGCCATCAGCAGGTATTCGGCGGCCAGCTCCAGATTGGTGATGCGGATCTGGTCCACATACGACAGGTACTGCCGCGTGACATCCGCCATCGGGATGTCCAGCACATTGAAATTCTGCTTGCGGATCAAGTACAGCAGCAGGTCCAGCGGCCCTTCAAACGCTTCCAGGAATACTTCCAGGGCATCCGGCGGAATGTACAAATCCGTCGGCATCTGGAACAGCGGCTCGCCGTACAGGCGTGCGAACGCCACGCTATCGACGGTATCGGGCGTGCTGTCCACAGGCGGTTCCACTAGCTTGGCCAGTGCCTCGCCCGCGACTGAAGAGTTGTTGGACATGTCTGCCGCAATGGGATCAGTCTGCCGAATACACGTAAGGTTTTTGCGGCACGCGAGCCGCGCGGAAGCCTTCCAGCAGTTCCGAGTCCTGCGGTTTGTCCCAAAGACGCGCACGGCCTTCGCGCTGGCGTTCTTCGGTGCCAGGATGCGATTGCTTGAAGTCTTTCAGGAAAAGGGTGATCTCGGATTCGTAGTTGGTCGCCATGACACCAATTTCAATGGGTTTCGGATACCCGGAGTTTACTTCACGCCGGGGGAACCCTCGGCGTTACAATCGTCAGGCTCCCAACGCCCCCTCCCCTCATGTCAGCCGAATCCGCCGCCGCAGCCAATCCCGCTCCGCCCTCTACTCCGGACGCGCTGCGCGCGGCACGCATGATTCCCTTCATTGTGGGCTGTGCGCTGTTCATGCAGATGCTGGACGCCACCGTCGTCGCCACGGCCCTGCCAGCCATGGCGCGGGCATTGGGATCGACGCCCGTCCGGCTGAATGTCGCCATCACCTCGTACCTGCTGGCCGTGGCCGTGTTCGTGCCCATCAGCGGCTGGGCTGCCGACCGTTACGGCGCCCGCCGGGTGTTCGTGGCCGCCATCGGCCTGTTCACGCTCAGTTCCGTCGCCTGCGCGATCTCGCAAGATCTGCCCCAACTGGTCATGGCCCGAGTCATCCAGGGGATGGCGGGCGCGATGATGGTGCCGGTGGGCCGGATCATCCTGCTGCGCACCGTGCCCAAGCAGGACTTGCTGAAAGCCATGTCGTTCCTGTCGATCCCGGCGCTGCTGGGGCCGGTGATCGGCCCCCCCTTGGGCGGCTTCATGGTCACCTATATGTCGTGGCACTGGATTTTCCTGATCAACATCCCGATCGGCATCCTGGGAATCGCGCTGGTGCTGCGCTATGTGGCCGAGATCAAGGAAGAGACCGCTCCCCGCCTGGACTGGGTGGGCTTTCTGCTTAGCGCCGTCTGCCTGGCCACGCTGGTCACGGGCTTCGAGGCCATCGGCCGCGACGTCATGCCGCTGCCGATGTTGCTGGGCATGATCGCGGTGGGCATTGCCTGCGGTTTGCTTTATGCCTGGCACGCCCGGCGCATCGAACACCCCATCATCGACCTGTCGTTGATGCGTATCCCCACTTTCGCGATTTCCACCCTGGGCGGCAACCTGTGCCGCTTCGCCGTGGGCGCAACGCCGTTCCTGCTGGCCATGCTGCTACAGGTGGGTTTCGGTCTGTCGCCATTTTCGGCCGGGCTGATCACCTTCGCCAGCGCCGCGGGCGCGCTGCTGATGAAATTCGTCGCCACGCCCATCGTCCGACACTTCGGCTTTCGCCGCGTGCTGACCGTGAACGCGCTGCTGACCGGCGTCTTCATCATGGTGTGCGCCACCTTTACGTCAACCACTCCGGTGTGGCTGATGATCGCCATCCTGCTAGTCGGCGGCTTCTTCCGGTCGTTGCAGTTCACGGGGGTAAATACGCTAACCTATGCCGATATTCCCCCGGCCAAGATGAGCCATGCCAGCAGTTTCGCGGCCATGGCGCAGCAGTTGGGCATCACGCTGGGCGTGGGGGTGGCCGCGGTCACATTGAATGTCAGCATGGCGGTGCGCGGCGCCGAGACGCTTGCGGTCAACGATGTCATCGTGGGCTTCATCGTCATCGGCCTGATGTGCATGGCCTCGACCTTCTCCTTTAGACGCCTTGAGCCGCAGGCCGGGGCACACCTGAACGGCGCCAAACAAAGTGACGACGAATGAATTTGTCCTAGCCCTGGACCAGGGCACGACCAGCTCCCGGGCCATCGTATTCGACCGCGAAGGCGTGGTGCGCGGCGTTGGCCAGCGGGAATTCCGCCAACACTACCCGCGCCCGGGCTGGGTCGAGCATGACGCCAGCGAAATCTGGCACAGCCAGCTGGACGTGGCGCGCGAAGCGTTGCGCAATGCGGCCGCCACCGCGGCCGACGTGGCCGCCATCGGCATCACCAACCAGCGCGAAACCACCGTGATCTGGGAACGCGCCACGGGCCGGCCATTGGCCCGCGCCATCGTCTGGCAGGACCGGCGCACCGCACCGATGTGCGACCAGTTGCGCCGCGACGGCCACGCCGAATTCCTGCAATCGCGAACCGGCCTGGTGCTGGACGCCTACTTTTCGGGCACCAAACTGGCATGGCTGCTGGACCACGTGCCGGGCGCGCGCCAGATGGCCGAACGCGGCGAGCTGGCCTTTGGCACCGTGGACACCTGGCTGATCTGGCAACTGACGGGCGGCGCGGTACACAGCACGGACCCCAGCAATGCGTCGCGCACGATGCTGTTCGATCTACATACGCAGGACTGGAACGACGAGATCCTGGCGCTGCTCAAGATCCCGCGCGGCATCCTGCCGCAGATTGCGCCCAGCAGCGCGGTCGTGGGCAATGCGCTGCCCGAATGGCTGGGCGGATCCATCCCGATCGCGGGCGTGGCCGGCGACCAGCAGGCCGCCACCTTCGGCCAGGCCTGCTTCACGCCAGGCATGGCGAAGAATACCTACGGCACCGGTTGCTTCATGCTGATGAACGTGGGCGACAAGCCCGTGCAATCGCAGAATCATTTGCTGTCGACCGTGGGCTGGGGCTTGCCCCAGTCCGGTGACGACAGCTGGAAGCCGACCTACATGCTGGAAGGCGGCGTGTTCGTGGCCGGCGCCGCCGTGCAATGGCTGCGCGACGGCCTGGGCATCATTCAGCGCTCGGAAGAAGTGGAAGCCCTGGCAGCCAGCGTATCCGACACGGACGACGTCTTCATGGTGCCGGCCTTCGCCGGCCTGGGCGCCCCGCATTGGGATCCCTACGCACGCGGCACGCTGGTCGGCCTGACCCGCGGCACCACCCGCGCCCACATCGCCCGCGCCACGCTGGAATCGATCGCGCTGCAAAGCGCGGAGCTACTGACCTGCATGAACGGCGACAGCGGCATCGCGTTGACCGAACTGCGCGTGGATGGCGGCGCCGCACGCAACGACCTGCTGATGCAGATGCAGGCCGATCTGCTAGGCGTCCCGGTGGTTCGCCCCAGGGTCTCGGAGTCAACGGCACTAGGTGCGGCAGGACTGGCGGGACTGGCCGTGGGTTTCTGGTCCGGGCCGGATGAGTTTGCCTCGAAGTGGCAAGCGGAACGGACGTTTGAACCCGCATGGCCGGAGACGGTTCGCGAGGCTCGGATGGCTCGGTGGCGACAGGCGGTGGAGTTATCCAAGGGGTGGGCGGCGGGAGCTGCGAAGTAGCAGGGGTTTGCTTCGTCGTGCTGTTCTTTGGTGGTGCTCCAGTGGGGTGCGCTTCGTAGGTCGCCCATCGGCGTGACGGCGTGGCGTGTGCGCGCCCACGATTGCGATCCGGAGCGTTCGCTCCGGATTTCCCCGTTGTCATCCTCGTCCGCCTGCGGCTCCCTTCGGATTCCCTCGGGCGCATCAAGGTTGCGCACACGCCACGCCATCACGCCGATGAGCTGGCGCCTTCTTGGGGGCTGCGCTGCTGGATTTGTGACTTGTGACGAGGGTGTGCTGCCCGCTCATTGCGGCCGCGCGGGCGGCCACAATGAGCATACGCCATGGTGACAAGCCGAAGCGGGGTCGCTGCGCGATGGCGACGATTGCGTTGCCAATGGCCCGCTATCGCAGCGGGGATGGGCGGTGATGGGTGGGGCAAACGCCACCCATCCAGCACCCGAGTTCAAGGGATCGTGTCCGCCGTAGGATGGGTGAAGCGCGCGGATGCGAGCGCAAGAAAACAAGCGCTTATCGCGCGCAACCCATCGAGCAGCCGTTGTGTTGTGGCTGAACCTATTCTAGGACCGGCGCTGCTTGATGGGTTGCGTGCGGCAGGCATTGGTTCTCGTGCCCCCCCCGGAACGCACTCCACCCATCCTACGAAAATCCCACGCCATCCAATGCGCGAAGCGTCATCATCACGACGCAAGACACCTTGTAAGCCCCACAAGGCCGCCCGCGCGGCCGGCCTGGGGCGGGCCCCGCAAGATCCTCCGCCCACCTCCTCCGATGGAGGGAACCCCAAGCACACCGCCCTCCCCAGCTGCCGTCAGATTGCAACCGACGCAGCCCGGCGCGGTGGTGGCCGGTGGGGCGCGGGGAGTCGATAAGCCCGAGGGAATCCGAAGGGAGCCGCAGGCGTACGAGGATGACGAAGGGGAAGTCCGGAGCGAACGCTCCGGACCGCAATCGTTGACCCGCGCCCCACCGGCCACCACCGCGCCGGGCGTCTCAAGAACCACCACCGTCACCATCACCACGACCACCGCCAACAACAACAACAACAACAACAACAACAACACCCCTCAAGCCGCCCGAACCCCAATCGCCACCACCCTCGCACTGAACTCTCTCAGCAGCTCCTCCCGCTTCACAGCCACCCTCTCCATCGCCGCCTCTTTCACGTGTCCGTAGCCTCGGATTTCTTCCGGCAGGCTGGCCAGCGCGACTGCCCGGTCAAGGTTGCCACGATTCAGCTTCGATAGAATTGCCGTCATCGTTTCGCGGTATTCGCGGATCAGTTCGCGCTCCGTGCGTCTTTCCGCCGTGTAGCCGAATACGTCCAAGCGAGTTCCGCGCAGGCGGCGCAACTTCGCCAGCAGTCCGAAAGCCTTCAGCATGCCCGGGCCGTAGCTGCGTTTGATCAGGTGGCCTTGCTGGTCGCGCCGCGCGAACAGGGGCGGCGCCAGGTGGAAGTGCAGTTTCCAATCGCCTTCAAACTGCTCGCCGATCTTCTTCACGAACGCGCCATCCGAATACAGGCGGGCCACTTCGTATTCGTCCTTGTAGGCCATCAGCTTGAAGTAGTTGCGTGCGATGGCCATCGCCATGCGGTGGGAGCCCGTGGCTTCTTGTTCGGCGCGCGCCACCTTGTCTACCAGGTCCGTGTACTGCTTGGCATAGGCCTCGTTCTGATATTGCGTCAAGAATGCCTTGCGCACGGCCACCAGTTGCGCCAGCTCACCGGCTGGCTTCTTGAGCTCGGCCACCGGGCTCGCGGCGCGTGGGCGCTTGATCTCGATGATGTCCTCTGGCGGTGCGATCGGCACCCCCCCATTGGCCAGAACCCGCATCACATCGGCCATGTCGTGCGCGGCGCGGCGCCCCCAGGCGAAGGCGGCCTGATTGGCGGGGACTTGCTGCCCGTTGAGTTCAATCGCGCGCAACAACGCCTCTTGCGACAACGGGATCCATCCCTTCTGGTAGGCATAGCCCATCATCAACGGATTGGCGTAGATGGCATCACCCAGCAAGACCACGGCCATCGCAGCCGCGTCCACGGCATGCAGATTCTCCGTGCCGCAGGCGGCTTGCAGGTCGGCGGTCAGGTTGGCGCCGGGCAATGTCCAATCGGGGTTGGAGACGAAGGCAGCGGTTGGCGCGTTGTCGCGGTTCAGCAGCACTCGGGTGCGGCCGGGGCGCAGGCGTGCCATGCTGTCCGCGCTGGTGGCGACAACCAGATCGCCCGCCAGCAGCAGGTCCGCCTCGCCCATGGCGACCCGCGTATTCATCAGATGGTCGGGGGATTGCGCCAACACCACATGCGAATAGACGGCGCCGCCCTTCTGCGCCAGGCCGGCCATGTCCAGCACCGAGCAGCCCTTGCCTTCCAGATGCGCCGCCATGCCCAGCAACTGGCCGATCGTGACGACGCCCGTGCCGCCGACGCCGGCAATGAAAACGCCATAGGGCTGATCCAGCGCGGGCGAGCGCGGCGGCGGCACGCCATCGTCGATGATGCCCTCTTGCGACAGCGCCTTGGGCTTTCTGAGCTTGCCGCCTTCCACCGTGACGAAGCTGGGGCAGAAGCCCTTCAGACAGGAAAAGTCCTTGTTGCAGCTGGACTGGTTGATGGTTCGCTTGCGGCCAAATTCGGTTTCCAGCGGCTCGACCGACAGGCAGTGCGACTTCTGCGAACAATCGCCGCAGCCCTCGCAGACGCGCTCGTTGATGACGACGCGGCGGGCGGGGTCCGGGTAGGCGTTGCGCTTGCGGCGGCGCCGCTTTTCGGTGGCGCAGGTCTGGTCGTAGATCAGCACCGACACGCCGGGGTGTTCCCGCAGCTCACGCATCACCGCATCCAATTGGTCGCGGTGCATCACCGGCACACCCGGCGCCAGATCGGAAATGGCCTTGTACTTGTCCGGATCGTCTGTCACGACGACGATCTTTTCGATACCTTCGGCCGCCACCTGGCGGCTGATCATCGGCACGCTGATCGGGCCATCGACGGGCTGGCCGCCGGTCATCGCGACGGCATCGTTGAACAGGATCTTGTAGGTGATCGGCACCTTGGCCGCGACGGCGGCGCGGATGGCCAGCAGGCCCGAATGGAAATACGTGCCATCGCCCAGGTTGGCGAAGACATGCTTTTCCTCGGTGAATGGCGCCTGGCCCACCCAAGGCACGCCCTCGCCCCCCATTTGCGTATAGACCTCGGTATTGCGGTCCATCCAACGCACCATGTAATGGCAACCGATGCCGGCCATGCCGCGCGAGCCTTCGGGCAGACGGGTCGAGGTATTGTGCGGACAGCCCGAACAGAACCAGGGCTTGCGCTCTTCAACCACACGCGGGCGGGCCAGAATCTGTTCGCGGCCGCTGATGAATTCCAGCCGGGCAAGCATGCCGGCACGCACGTCGTCCGGCAGATCAAAGCGCAGCAGGCGGGCAGCGATGGCCTTCGCGACCATGGCTGGCGAAAACTCGTAGTGCGCGGGCAGCAGCCAGTTGCCTTGCGGCACCGACCATTCGCCACCGTCCTTGTCGTCGAACTTGCCGGACACGCGCGGAATCTTCTTCCCGCTGCCGATCCAGCTGAACAATTCTTCCTTTAGCTGGTATTCCAGCACCTGACGCTTTTCCTCGACGACAAGGATCTCGTCCAGGCCTTCGGCGAAGCGCTGCATGCCGGTGGATTCCAGCGGCCAGACCATGCCCACCTTGAACAAGCGCAGGCCGATGCGCTGGCAGACGGCTTCGGACAAGCCCAGGTCGGACAGCGCCTGGCGCGTATCCAGATACGCCTTGCCGGAGGTCATGATGCCGAAGCGCGCATCGCGTTCGGGCACGTGCCAGAGTTCGCGGTTGAGCTTGTTGGCGCGGGCGTAGGCCAACGCGGCGTAAAGCTTGTAGTCCAGCAGCCGGGCCTCTTGTTGTAGCGGCGAATCCGGCACCCGGATGTTCAGGCCGTCAGCCGGCATCAGGAAGTCTTCGGGCAGCTGGATGCGCACCCGATGCGGGTCCACATCCACGGATGCCGACACTTCCACGATGTCGGTAATGCACTTCATGCCCACCCAGACGCCCGCATAGCGGCTCATGGCCCAGCCGTGCAGGCCGAAATCCAGCACTTCCTGGACGCTGGACGGAAACAGCGCCGGGATCATACAGGCCTTCAGGATGTGATCGCTCTGGTGCGGCAGCGTGGACGACTTGGCCGGATGGTCGTCGCCTGCCACCACCAGTACGCCGCCATGACGCGAGGTGCCCGCCGCGTTGGCATGCTTGAAGACGTCGCCGCAGCGGTCCACTCCCGGCCCCTTCCCGTACCACATGCCGAACACGCCGTCGTACTTCGCGCCGGGAAACAGATTGACCTGCTGCGATCCCCAGACGGCGGTCGCGGCCAGGTCTTCGTTGATGCCCGGTTGAAACTCGACGTGATGCGCCTTCAGGTACTTGGCCGCCTTCCACATGTTCTGGTCCACGCCTCCCAGCGGCGAGCCGCGGTAGCCGGAGACGAAACCCGCCGTGTTCAGCCCCGCTTGTGCATCCCGCACGCGCTGCATCATGGGCAGGCGAACCAGGGCGTGGATGCCGCTCATCCAGGCTCGGCCGGATTCCAGGGTGTATTTATCGTCCAGCTGAACGGATTCAAGCGCAGCCCGCAAGGCGGGCGTCAACGGGGCATTCATGTCTCTACTCCAAGATCCTGGATGCCCCCACCAGCTTCGCGCGCACGCGGGCCAACAAGGGCCGTGAAAGTGAAGTGATGGCGCTTGCGCGCTCTAGTCCTTTCGGTTGTAACCGGTCGCCCCGACCCCGGCAATAGGGCGATGCGATAATTACGTCCATGGAATTCGCCCCTCGTATCGTCGCCTGGCAGCGCCAGCATGGCCGCCATGATTTGCCCTGGCAAAACACCCGTGACCCGTATCGGATCTGGTTGTCCGAGATCATGTTGCAGCAGACGCAAGTGGCCACCGTGATCCCGTATTACGACCGCTTCCTGCAACGCTTCCCGGACGTGGCCGCCCTGGGCGCCGCCGCACAGGAAGACGTGATGCCGTTCTGGGCCGGGCTGGGCTATTACGCCCGTGCCCGCAACCTGCACCGTTGCGCGCAGGAAATCGTGCGCGACTGGAACGGCCGCTTTCCGCCCACCGCTGAAACCATCGCCACGCTGCCCGGCATCGGCCGGTCCACGGCGGCGGCGATTGCGGCGTTCGCCTACGGCGAGCGTTCGCCCATCCTGGACGGCAACGTCAAGCGCGTGTTCACCCGCCACTTTGGCATTGCCGGTGATCCCACCAAGCGCGAGGTGGAGCAACGGCTATGGGCGCTGGCGGACGCGCAGGTGGAGGCCGCGCCCGACCTGGAGATGGCCGCCTACACACAAGGCTTGATGGATCTGGGGGCCACGCTCTGCACGCGCGGCAAGCCCGCTTGCGACAAGTGTCCGGTGGCGCAAAGCTGCGTCGCCCGCCGCGACGGCCGTCAGGCCGAACTGCCCACCCCCAAGGTGCGCAAGGCCATTCCGGAACGCGAGACCTGTATGTTGGTGCTGCAACACCAAGGGGCTTTCCTGTTGCAGCAGCGTCCCGAGCCCGGCATCTGGGGCGGGCTGTGGAGCCTGCCCGAATTCGATGTGGCCGGCGACCCCGACGCCGCCTCGCGCGCGCTGGGCCTGGAACCCGAGCACCGCTATGAACTGGCGGCGTTTGCCCACACGTTCACCCATTACCGCCTGCACATCCGTCCGTGGCTGGTGCCCGTGCGCGCGGCCAGCCTGCGCGAATCCGCGCTACCCGAACGCTGGGTGCCGGCGGACAAACTGGCCTCGATGGCGCTGCCCGCGCCGGTCAAGAAGCTGCTGCAAGGACTGGTGGAGGCGGGAATGCAGGACAGCCTGCCGTTGGGCAGCGGGCGCTAGCCACCGCGCGTGAGCGCGGCGGCCAATGCTGGGGCCTGGACCCCGGCTTAGTTGCTCATGCGTGGCAGATTGGCCGCCTTGATGGCGCGGCCCATCTGTTCGTAGGTGGCATCAACCATGCGGGCGTAGTCTTGCCCCGACGTCCACACCGGGTCCACTCCCAACTGCTTGTAGGTCTGCTGCAAGCGCTCGGAGGCGACGGCCGTCTTGGCCGACTGCTCCAGACGCGCGCGCACTGCCTCGGGCGTCCCCTTGGGCACGGCCAGGCCCAACCAGGAGTCGATCTCGACGTCGTAACCGGCCTCTTTCAGCGTGGGTACGTCCGGGAACTCGGACCAGCGGACGGGGCTGGCGGAGGCCAGCAGGCGCAAGCGGCCCGCCTGGATGTAGCTTGTCACATCGGACGGATTCTGAACGATGACATCGACCTGCTTGCTCAACAAGGCGGACACGGTTTCGCTGCCGGATTTGTATGAGACCTGCTCGAACTTGGCCCCCGTGACCCTGCCCAGGTCGAACATGGCCAGATTGTTGGGCGCGGAGGGCGCACCGAAGAAAATGCCCGGCCCTTGCTTGCCGGCGGCGACCAGATCGGCCACGGTCTGATAGGGCGAGTCGGCGCGCACGACGACGCCATAGCGGTAGCGACCATAGGCGGCCACGAAATCGAAGTCCCGCGCCGCATAGGGAATGGTCATCAGGTGCGGCATGATGGCAATGGACGACAGCGTCACCACGCCCACGTTATAGCCGTCGGCGGGTTGCTTGACCACATAGCTGGGGCCGATCGTCCCCAGCGCGCCTGGCCGGTTGAACACCACCACGGCGCGTCCCAAGTCAGCCTCCATTGCGCGAGCCAGTTCACGGCTGGCGACATCGGTGTTGCCGCCCGCGCCGTAGTTGACCGTCAGTGTCACTTCCTTGTCCGGCCATGCCTGGACGGGACCCGCCATCACGCACAGCGCAGCGGCGGCCGTCATGGCAGCCAGGATCGATGTTGCTTTCATGTTTGTCTCCTTGTGTTTTTTTATAGGGCGTGGCCAGTTCAGGGCATGTAGAAGCCGCCGTTGATATCGAGAATGGCGCCGTTGATGAAGCCCGCCTCCTCCGCAGCCAGGAACACCATCGCCTCGGCCACCTCTTCAGGCGTGCCCAAGCGGCGTGCGGGGATCTGCGCCGCGTAGCTCTCGTTGACGGATGGCGCGGCCTGTTGCGCCATGTCGGTCAAGATGCGGCCCGGGGTGATGGCATTGGCCGTGATGCCGTGCGGTCCCATTTCGGCGGCGATGGCGCGCGTCAGTCCCAGCACACCCGCCTTGGATGCCATGTAGCTGCCCCCGGCGACCAGCGATTTGGCGCGGCCCGCCAGGGATGACACATTGACGATGCGTCCCCAGCCTTGGTCTCGCATTCCCGGCAAGACCATTTGGCACAAACGCAGAATGGACGTCAGGTTCACCTCCAGAACCGATGCCCATTCCTCCGGAGTGATGTCCAGGATGCCGGCGGAATTGCCGTCCGCCTGCTTGGGCGAAATGCCGGCATTGTTCATCAGCACCGACACGGGCGCCCACTGTTCGCGCACGCTGTTCACCAGCGACTGCATGGCCGCATGGTCGGTGACGTCGGCGCGTTCGGTGCGCAATGCGGGATTCGGGCCGCCCAGACGCTGCGCGTCCACGCCTTCCCGGCTGACGGCCAACACGCGATAGCCCTTGGCCAGCAGCAGCCGCGCAACCTCCAGGCCAATGCCGCGTCCCGCGCCGGTCACCAGCGCCACTTTGCTCGGATCTTTCTTCATACCTGGTTCGCCGTAAAGAAGGTGATGGGAGGAAATGCGTTTTCGTCGCACATGACTTCGATCAACGTGGTCAATTCCGCGGCGCGTGCATCCCGCAACGCGCCCGCCAGGTCGGACGGCGCCTCGACCCGCACGCCCAGGCAGCCCGCCGCCCGCGCAACCGCCGCGTGATCCACGGGATGGAAATGCACGGCCGACGTGTGCGCGCCGAACTTCACGTTTTCCGCATGCTTCTGGAAGCCCAGGATGCCGTTGTTGATCACCACCAGCGTGACCTTGATCCCCATGCGCCGCGCGGTTTCCAGTTCAGACCACACATGGCCGAAACCGCCGTCTCCCACCACGCAGACGACGTGCGCCTCCGGGCGGGCCACCTTGGCGCCCATGGCCATGGGAAAGCCCCAGCCCAGGCCGGCCAGGCCGCGCGGCGTCAGGAATCGCATGCCCGGCGCAAGCGACGTCAGGTAGTTGGCGATCCAGATCGACGAATAGCTGGCGTCCGCCACCACGATGGTGTTCTCGTCCACGTCCTGGCGGATTTCTTCAAGCAGGCGTTCCGGACGGATCGGCTGCTGATCGGAAGTCCGCACGGAGTGCGATGCTTGCCAGGAGGATTCACGGCCCGCCAGGATCGCGGTCTCCAGCGCGGCGCGGCGCACGCGGGCGGCGCTCAGATCGCGGTTCTGCAACGCTTGCGTCAGGGCCACCAGCGTTTCGCGCGCGTCGCCGGCCAGGCGCAAGGCTTCGTAGTTGCGGCCGATCTCGCCGCCATCAACGTCAATATGGATGTAGCGGGCGTTCTTGGGATAGAGCTTCCAGGAATCGGTGGCGTTCTGATTCGTCCGGGTGCCCACCAGCAGCACCACGTCGGCATCGGCGATCAGCGGGCGCAGATCGCGGCTGGCGCCGTTGGGGCCCATGAAATATCCAAGCACGCCCAGCGACAACGGATGCCGCTCGTCGGTGCTGCCCTTGCCCATCACGGTGGTGCCCACCGGCAGGCTGGCCGCTTCCTGTAATTCGGCCAAAGCCTGGCTGGCGCCTGAGACATGCACGCCCCCGCCCGCGATCACCACCGGGCGCTGCGCCGACGCCAGCAGGTCCGCCGCGGCGTTGAGCGCATCGCTGGCCGCCACACTGCGGTCAAGCGGAAAGCGGCCCAGGCAAGCATGGCGTTCGGTCGCAGCGGCGGCCTCGGTGAGCAGATCGGCCGGCAGCATCAGCGCGACGGGTCCGGGACGGCCCGAGCAGGCAATGGCGAACGCCTGATCCACATAGTCTTCCACCCGGGACGCTTCGGTGACCCGGCGTACCCACTTGGTGCAAGAGGAGAACAGGCCGATATGGTCGAACTCTTGAAAGGCGTTCTTGTCGGTCTGGTCGCGGTTGACGTCCTGCACCAGCGCGATCACAGGGATGGAGACCTTCAAGGCTTCGGCCAGGGGCGGCACCAGCAGCGTGGCGGCCGGGCCGTTCTGGGCCGTCACGATGGCGGGCCTGCCGGTGATGCGGGCATAGCCGTCGGCCATGTAGCCGCCCGCGTTCTCGCTGCGGTAGGCCACCTGGGTCAAGCCCAGTTCCTCGCAGGCCAGATGCAGCATGCTGGGCAAGCTTTGACCAAACACATGGGTCACGCCATGACGGATCAAGGCCCGGGCGATCAGGTGGGCGACCGTGCCGTGGTTGGCCAGGCCGGGTGCGTTCAAGGGATGCAGCGTGGACATCTCGTCTCCTGTTTATATTTTATAAAATATAGATCGAGCCCAAAGCGCCGGTCAATTATTTTATTTTTTATAAAATGTAAAACGTGAAAGCGGAGCCGGTAGAATCCCGCTACGCGGGCCGCGCCCGCGCTGAGAATCACGCGGCCCGGCTGACCAGGAACACAGGATGACCATCAATTTGGCGCCGATGCAGCGGGAAAACATGACCGCCCGCATCTATCGCGAAATCAAGCAGAAAATAATGATGGGCGAGCTGCGCCCGGGCGACACCATCACGCTGCGTTCGATCACTGACACGCTGGGCGTGAGCCAGACGCCGGTGCGCGAAGCGCTATTGCAGCTAGTGTCCGAACGCGCTTTGGCGCTTAGCCCTGGCAAGTCGGTCAAGGTGCCCGAGCTGACCGTCGCGCAATTGCAGGAACTGCGCAGCATCCGCCTGGAGCTGGAGTGTTTTGCCGCGCGGCGCGCGGTGCCCCATGCCACGCCGGCGCTGATCGCCGAACTGCGCGACATCCATGCCCGCCTGATGGCAAGCCGACAGCAGCAACTGATGGCGCCGGTGCTGGCGCGCAACTTCGACTTCCATTTCGCGCTGTACGCCGCCGCGCAGATGCCGCATCTGCTGTCGATGATCGAAAACCTGTGGGTGCAGACGGCTTCGTACCTGTCCTACCTGTACGCCCCGCCCTTTCCCGTCCTGCCTGACGGGCATCCGCATGAAGGCATCATCGCGGGCCTTGAAGCGGGCGATACCGAAGCGGTAGTGCGCGAGATCCGCCGCGACATCGAGGGCCACGGCGAACTCCTGATTCGCTACCTGACCGAGAACGGGCTGGTGAAATAGCCGGCACTCAGGCCGCGTCTTCCTGCGCGGCCCCGCTCAACAACATCACCAGCTTCAGGTCCGGGTGCGTCGCCAGGCGGAATGTGATCTGCTGAAAAGCCAGCTTGCCGTCGCGTGGATGTTGAAATTCACGCAAGCCGCCTTCGCGCTCCACCACTGCGTGGCGCGTCCACCAATGGGCGAACACGGGGCTTTGACGGCTTAAGGTATCCAGCAACCCCAGCACGGCGGGTTCGTCCAGGTGCGCCCCCGCATCCGCGCGGAATTCGGCGACGACGCGGCGCGCGCGCTGGTCCCAATCCACCACCAGCTCGCGGGCGGCGGGGTCCATGAAGATATAACGCAGCAGATTGGGCTCCGGGTCGCGCGTGGGCCAATCGTCGAACAGGTTGCGCAGCGGTTCGTTGTAGGCCAGCACGTTCCAGGCGCGGTCCAGCACATAGGCCGGCGCATTGATCGCGTTCACGCATTCCTGCAACGGGCCGGGCGCGGCGCCCGCATCGTCGCGCGCATGCTGCGGGTCGGCGCAGTCGGCCAGATCAAACAGGTAGGCCCGTTCGGCGCGCGCCAGTTGCAACACCCCTGCGATGCGCGACCAGACCGAGGGCGATACGGAGACTTCCCGCCCCTGTTCGATCCAGGTGTACCAGGTGACGCTGATGCCGCACAGTTGGGCGACTTCCTCGCGCCGCAATCCTGGCGTGCGGCGGCGCATGCCTTCGGGCAGCCCGGCCATCTGGGGCGTGATGCGGGAACGGGCGCTGCGGACAAATTCTCCCAGCGCCTGGCGGCGCAAGGGGGAACCGTCCTGATTGGCGGCACCGCCAAGGGGGGAAGTAGTCATACCAGGATAAGCAATGGGCTTGTACGTGTATACGGGCCCGCCTATCTTAGCGCCTGCACCCATTGTTCCGCACGTAGCCCACCAAGGATATCCATGACCGCCAGTACCCACGACGCCGCCGTCGACCGCCAATTCAGCCCCCGCGCCACGGCTTACCTGACCAGCGCCGTCCACGCCCAGGGCGAAGACCTGCTGCAAATGGCCGAAATTGCGCGCCAGCATCCCGGCGCGCGCGTGCTGGACCTGGGCTGTGGCGGAGGCCACGTGAGCTTTCACGTGGCCCCTGAAGTCAAACACGTCACCGCCTATGACCTGTCGCAGCAGATGCTGGACGTGGTCGCGGCCGAAGCCGAAAAGCGTGGCCTGGGCAATCTGGCCACCCGTCAAGGCAAGGCCGAATACCTGCCTTTTGGCGATGGCGAATTCGACTTGGTGATGTCGCGTTATTCCACCCATCACTGGCAAGACGCCGGGCGCGGCCTGCGCGAAGCCTTTCGCGTGCTGAAGCCCGGCGGCATCGCCGTGTTCGCCGACGTGGTGTCGCCGGGCGAACCGCTGCTGGACACCTGGCTGCAAACCATTGAAGTGCTGCGCGACACCTCGCACGTGCGCGACTATTCGGTGGCTGAATGGACCCGCATGCTGACCGAAGCCGGCTTCACGCTGCAAGGCTTGTCGCCGCGCCGCCTGCCGCTGGAATTCCAGACCTGGGTCACGCGCATGCGCACGCCGGACACGCTGGTGGCGGCGCTGCGCCATATGTTTGGCATCGCGCCCGACGTCGTGCGTGCGCACTTCGACGTGCAGGAAGACAGCTCCTTCACCAGCGACACGGCAACGATCGTGGTGAAGAAGCCGGGCTGATTCAACCCGCTTGCGGCGAGGCCCGTGCCGCAAGCGCGCCCACCACGCCCAGGCTGCGCAATGACTGCGCTGCCTGCGCCACGGCGCGCACGAAGCGCGGGTCTTTCCCCAAATCACCAAAGATCGGTGTCAGGCGGGTCAAGGTGTCGGTCCAGGCCAACATGGCCGCCGGCCCCTTGCCGGCCTGCTCAGCCGCTTGCTCGGCCAACACGTATTGGCTGGCCAGGGCGCTGGCCATCGGGTCCTGAATGTCGTAGCGGCGCCCCGCCTGATCGGCGCCACGCAGAAAGTGCAGCCACCCCGCCACCGCCAATGCCAGTCCAGGGATCGGTAAATCCGCTGCCAAACGCGCGCGCACCGTATCCAGCAGCCGTTGCGGCAACTTCTGCGATCCATCCATCGCGATCTGCCGCGTTTGGTGTTTTAGCGCCGGATTGGCGTAGCGCTGCAAAAGCCGTTGCTGATATTGCGCCAGGTCCAGCCCCGGCAAGGCCGGCAGCGTCGGGACGATCTCGTCCCGCATCAAGGTGGCCAGATAGGCGCGCAACCCAGGCTGCGCCATCGCCTGATCCACCGTCGTCCAGCCCGCCATCACCGATAGATAGGCCAGCGCCGAATGGGCGCCGTTGACCGTGCGCAGCTTCAGCGTTTCAAACGGCGCGGCATCCGTCACGAACCGCGCGCCACCGGCGGTCCAGTCCGGCCGGCCAGCGGCGAACTGGTCTTCCACCACCCATTCCAGATAGGGCTCGGCCAGCACCGGCCAGGCATCATGCACGCCCAGCGCCTGCGCCACGCCGTGTCGGTCTTCGTCCGTCGTGCGGGGCACGATGCGGTCCACCATCGAACATGGAAAGGCGCAAGACGACGCAATCCAGGCTGCCAGCCCAGCATCGACCTGCTCCGCGAACGCCAGCACCATGCCACGCAGCAGGTGACCGTTGCTGGGCAGATTGTCCAAGGACATCAGCGTGACGGGGCCCAGCCCTGCGGCCCGCCGCTGCTGCAATCCCCAGGCCAGAAAGCCGATGGTGCTGCGTGGTGCAAGCGGTTGCGCCAGGTCATGCACGATATCGGGATGATCCAGGTTCAATTGGCCGCTGGCGGGATCATGGCAATAGCCCTTCTCCGTCACGGTCACGCTGACGATGCGCGTATCCGCGTGCGCGATACGGGCCAGCACCGCCTGCGGATCTTCCGGCGCCACCAGCGTGTGCAGCAGGCAGCCGATCACCGCTGTCTGCTGCCGCGGCTGACCTTGCGCATCGGCACTGCGCAGGGCCAGCGCATACAGGCCGCCCTGGGGTTGCAGCGCATCGCGCGTGTCGGTTTGCCGCAGAGACACGCCGCAGATGCCCCATCCGTGGTCCGCACCCGCATGCAGCGCGGCCTCGTTGACGGCAGCAAGGTGCGCGCGCGCAAACGCGCCCAGCCCCAGGTGCACGATGCCCGCGCGCAGCGCGTCGCGGTCATAGGCCGGGCGTGCCACCGCAGCCGGCAGCGATGCGAGCCGCGCCGGGTCCAGGCGCGGCAGGCCTGCCGCTACCAGTTCCATAGCGTCCCGTCCTGCTGCAAGCGGTTCACCGGCAGATAGGCGCGCTTGTACGGATACTTCGCGGCCAGTTTCTCGTCGATATCAACGCCGTGCCCGGGTACATCGCCGGGGTACAGCATGCCCTGGTCAAAGGTGTAGGCGTGCGGGAAAACAGCGTCTGTCTCGTCCGTGTGGCGCATGTATTCCTGGATGCCGAAGTTGGGCACCCACAGGTCAAAGTGCAACGCGGCGCCCATGCAGACGGGCGACAGGTCGGTCGCGCCATGGCAGCCCGTGCGCACCTGATACAGCGAGGCCAGGTCCGCAATGCGGCGCAGATGCGTGATGCCGCCTGCATGCACCACGGTCGTACGGATGTAGTCGATCAACTGGTTCTGCACCAGGTCCTTGCAATCCCAGATGGAATTGAAGATCTCACCCACGGCAAGCGGCGTGGTCGTGTGCTGACGGATCAGGCGGAACGCATCCTGGTTCTCGGCGGGCGTCGCGTCCTCCATCCAGAACAGGTTGTAGGGTTCCAGCGACTTGCCCAGCCGGCCGGCCTCGATCGGCGTCAGGCGGTGGTGCACGTCATGCAGCAGATGATGATCGAAGCCCAGCTTTTCGCGGATGCGTTCAAACAGCTGCGGCGTGTGGCGCAAGTATTTCTCGGTGGACCAGTCGTGCTCGCTGGGCAGATCGGCGTCGGCGGGTTCATAGAACAGGTTGCCACGCCCCACGCCGTACACCTTGTCAAGGCCCGGCACGCCGCTTTGCGCACGGATGGCGCGGTAGCCCATGTCGGCGTAGCGCAGCACCTCGTCCACCGTGTGCTCGATGTCCGACCCATTGGCATGACCGTAGACCATCACGCCACTGCGGCTCTTGCCGCCCAGCAACTGATACAGCGGCAAGCCGGCCGCCTTGGCCTTCAAGTCCCATAGCGCGGTGTCGACGGCAGCGATGGCCGTCATGGTGACGGGGCCACGGCGCCAGTACGCCCCTTTGTACAGGTATTGCCAGATGTCTTCGATCTGGTGCGCGTCGCGCCCGATCAGGCAGGGGATCACGTGTTCGGTCAGGTAGGCCGACACGGCCAGTTCGCGCCCGTTCAGGGTGGCGTCGCCGATGCCGGTCAGGCCCTGGTCGGTTTCGATTTTCAGGGTCACGAAGTTGCGGCCCGGCGAACAAACAATCACACGTGCGTTCGTAATTTTCATCATGGTTTTCCGTAGAGACGGGAAAGGGCCCCTAGCCTTCCCAGCCCAGATGGCTGAGGAAGTCGCGGGTGCGGGCGACTTGCGGGTTGTCGAAAATCTGCGTGGGCGGGCCTTGCTCCAGGATGGCGCCGTTCTCAAACACCACCACCCAATTGGCCACCCGCCGCGCAAAGCTCATCTCGTGGGTCACGACGATCATCGTCATGCCTTCCTGCGCCAGCTTCTTCATCACATTCAGCACTTCGCCCACCGTTTCCGGGTCCAGCGCCGACGTGGGTTCATCGAACAGCATCACTTCGGGCTCCATCGCCAACGCGCGGGCAATCGCCACGCGCTGCTGCTGGCCGCCGGACAGGTTGGCGGGGAAGTTGCCTGCCTTCGCGGCCAGGCCCACCTTTTCCAGCAACGCCATCGCGCGGGCGCGGGCCGCCTCGGGGGCCATGCCCAGCACCGTGATCGGCCCCATCGCCACGTTGTCCAACGCGGACTTGTGCGGGAACAGTTCAAAGCTCTGAAACACCATGCCCATGCGCTGACGCACGCGGCGCACCTCGGATTCCGCCTCTGGCAGCGCCACGCCGTCCAGCAACACGCGGCCGCCATCCAGCTTTTCCAGCGCGTTGGTGCAACGCAAAAGCGTGGACTTGCCGGACCCGGACGGGCCGATCAGGCACATCACTTCGCCCTTGTTCACTTGCAGCGACACATCGGCAAGCGCCACGAAGTCACCGTAGACCTTGCGCACGTGTTCGTAGACCAGCACGGGCGGCAGGTCCGCGCCCTTGCGCGCGGCCGATGCCAAGCCCGCCGTGGATGGCTCTTGCTCCAGGATCATGTCGTTCATTCCTTGACTCCGTATTTGCGATGGATCCAGTCGACCAGCTTGGCCTGGGGATAGCCCATCAGCCAATAGATCACGGCCATCGCGGTCAGCATTTCCAGCACGCGGAAGGTCTGCGCGCGCACTTGCATCGAGGCGTAGGCCAGTTCGCTTACCGCGATCACCGACACCAGCGACGTATCCTTGAACAGCGAGATCCAGGTGCTGGCCAGCACAGGCAGGATGCGGCGCGCGGCTTGCGGGATCAGCACCTTGAACATGGCCTGCCGGCGCGACATGCCCATCGCCAGCGCGGCCTCCATCTGGCCCTTCCGGATCGAATTGATGCCGGCGCGGAACGTCTCGGAGTTGTAGGCCGACACGTTCAACACCAAAGCCACCAGCGCGGTCGTGACCGCCGAGAACTGCACGTCCAGCGCCATCGGCATCACGTAGAACGCCCAATAGATCACCAGGATCAGCGGCAGGTTGCGAAAGAACTCCACGATGGCGACCGCGACGCCGTTGGCCAGGCGGTTCGACGACAGCCTCATCAGCGCCAGCACCATGCCGCCAGGCACGGCAAGCGCCATCGTCACCACCGTCAACATGATGGTCATTGCCGCGCCCTGAAGCAGCACATTGCGCGAGTCCCAGATGATTCCCCAGTCCAAGTTCATGAGCGCCCCAGATGTGCGTAGCGTTGGTACAGCCGGTCCACGCCTCGCGTGACCGGGAACAGAATCACGAAGTACGCCACGATCACGGCGGTGAAAACCTCGATGGGCCGATAGCTCTGGCCCGCGATGGTCTCGGCCTTGTGCATCAATTCGGGCACGGCGATCACGGCGGCGATCGCGGTGTCCTTGATGGCCACCGTCAACACGGAACCAAAGGCCGGCAACATGCGGATGGTGGCTTGCGGCAGGACGATCTTGCGCAGCGCCTGGGCACGCGACATGCCCAGCGCCAGGCCCGCGCGCATCTGCCCCGGCCGCACCGATTCGATGCCGGCGCGGATCACCTCGGCCGAATAGGCCGCGATGTGCAAGGTCAGCGCCACCAGCGCCGCCCAGAAAGGCGCGAACGTCACGCCCGCCAGCAGCGGGAAGGCGAAGTAGATCCAGACCAGCACCACCAGCACCGGAATCGCACGCATGCTGTCGATGTAGAACACCAGCACCGCGCGCAGCCAACGCGGCCCATACAAGCGCAGCAGCGCGATCACCAGGCCCAGCAGAATGCTGGATACCGCAGTGACGGCGCTAAGCGCCACGGTGATGCCAAGACCGCCGGCAAAGAATCGCCAGTTCTCGACAATGGGGGAAAAATCGAAATCCATGCAGTCTCCGTGGAGCTAGGTCGCGGACGGCGGCGGGCGCGTCAGAACGTCACCATCACTTTCATGGCCTGGTGACGATCCGCCGCCAGCGCGAAGGCGTCGTGCACCTTGGCAACCGGAACCGCCGCCGTCAGCAGCGGCGACACGTCCAGCAATCCGCGGCTCAGGTAGTCCACGGCCCAGGCGTATTCGTCGACGAAGCGGAAGCTGCCGATGACGGACAGACTCTTCACCATGATCTGGTTGAAGGGGCATTGCTCACTGCTGCCACTCAGGGTGCCGACCGTGACGATGACGCCGCGCGGACGTGTCACGCGGATGCAATTGGCCAGCCCCGCGTAATTGCCGGACGCCTCGAAGCACACGTCCACCGTGCCCTTGCCTGCCGCCAACTCGTCGATCGCACCCGGATCCCGGGCGACGTTGATGGTGCGGGTGGCGCCGACACGGACGCAGGTGGCCAAGGTTTCGTCAACAATGTCCACGACGGTCACGTGGCTGGCCCCCGCCAACCGCGCAGCCATCAGGATCAGCGCGCCGATTGGCCCGGCGCCCACCACCATCACGCTCTTGCCCAGCAACGACCCCGTGCTGCGCACGGCATGCAACGCCACCGCCAGCGGCTCGCCAAAGGCCGCCAGTTCAAACGACAGGCTGTCCGGCACCGGCAGGCATTGTTTTTCCTGCACCACCACTTGCTCGCGCATCGCGCCCTGCATGTGGGGATAGCGGCTGGCGCTGCCGAAGAAGAACACCGCCTCGCAATGGTTGGAATCTCCCTGGCGGCAGTAGCGGCACACGCCGCAGGTACGTGCCGGATCCAGCGCGACGCGGTCGCCCGGCTTCACGGCGGTGACGGCGGCCCCCACTTCCAGCACCTGACCCGAGGCTTCGTGGCCCGGCGTCAGCGGTTCACGAATGACGAAGTCGCCCACTTTGCCGTGGCGGTAGTAGTGCAGGTCGGACCCGCAGATGCCCACGGCCTTGACGCCCACCCGCACTTGGGTTGGGCCCAAGGGCTCGGGCGTCTGTTCGTCCAGGCGCAGGTCCTGGGCGCCATGAATTGCGCAATTCAGCATGGTTGCGTGCTCACTTCAAGGTTTGCGTCATGCGGCGCTCTTCCGCCGCCAGTTCAGGGTGCAGGCGCGCTTCGACCTTGCGCAGCCAGTCCAGGTACACCTGCTGATTCTTCGCGACTCCCATGCCCGCCTGGATCTCGAAGATCTTGCTGTCCTGGCAGTCGTTTTCCTTCGGGAACACCGCCAGTCCCTTCACCTTCTTGCTGATGTTGGGCCACAGCATGCGGTTCAGCGGCGCCACGTCGGAACGGCCCGCCAGCACTTCTTCAATGGGTGCGACCGAACCCGAGTTCGTCACGCCGCGCAGCTTGGCTTTCGAGAACTGCTCCAGCACCAGCGGCTCTTCGCCCGCGCCGGAGAAGTACGCCATGGTGATCTCGGGCTTGTTGAAGTCCTCCACCTTGGTGACGTTGGTGAACTTGGGGTTGGACGCCAGCCCGAACATGCAGACGCTGGTGCTGGAGAACGTGACGAAGTCGATGATCTTGGCGCGCTCGGCGTTTTCGTTCAGCGGCCCGATCATGATGTCCATCTGGTTGGCGATCAGCGCAGGCACCTTGGTCTCGTGGCTGACCTGCACCGGCACGACCTTCACGTCCAGCAACTTCGCGAATTCCTTGCCCAGAATCCATGACGACCCCATCCACGGTTCGCCAGACCCGCTGGTGTTCTGCACCAGCCACGGGGGGTTGTTGACCACGCCCACGCGCAGCACGCCCGCCTTGCGGATGGCATCGATGCGGGGGCTTTCGCCCGGCGCCGGCGGCGTCTGGGCCTGCGCGGCTGCCCCGACCGCCAACAAGGCGGTGGTCAGGAAGAGACGGGCGGCGTAACGACGCGAAGGAAAGCTGGGGTGCATGCAAAGTCTCCTAGAGGTGATCCCGGCCGTCGTCCGCCCACAGACGGCGTGCCCGGTACCGGCGTGTTCAAGCGCCAGCGGTATCGCCAGATGCGCACGCGCCACGCGCGTGCTTGAAAGCAATCGGTTGGAAAAGCGGCCGGACGGCCTACTTGGTCTGTTCGATGATGCGCATTTCGTCAGCGTCCAGCGTGGGTTTCATCGCCACTGCCACCTGCCGCAGCCAGGCCAGGAATTCAGGTTGGTTCTTGTCGATCGCCAGCCCCACCGGCGAGGCCTTTTCGGTGCTCTGCTGGCAATTGGCTTCGGCCGGAAACACCACGAGTCCACGTACTTTGTGGTTCAGTCCGACCCACGGCACCCGGTTGATCGGTGCGGCGTCGGCGCGCTTGGCCATGATTTCCTCGATGGGCGCGGTGGCCCCGGAATTCGCCACGGCACGCAGCTGGGCCTTGGGGAAGCGCGCTTTCACCCAGGCCTCTTCGGCCCCGCCCGTGAAATACGCAATGGTGATGCCTGGCTGATTCAGATCGTCGACCGACGCGATCTTGGCCAGGCGGTCATTGCCGGCACGGCCGAACATGCACACGCTGGTGGCGGAATACAGCACAAAGTCCACCACTTTCAGGCGTTCCGCGGTCTCAGCCAGCGGGCTGATGGTCATGTCGACCTGATTGGCCGCCAGCACCGGCACCTTGGTCTCGTGCGACACCGGTACCGCCGTCAGCTTGACCCCCAACAGGCGCGCGGTTTCCTTGGCCAGCAGCCAGGCGGGCCCGCTCCAGGCTTCGCCGCTTTTGCCAGACAGGTCCTGGATCAGCCAGGGCGCGTTCTGCAATACCCCCACGCGCAGTTCCCCAGCCTTGCGGATCGCGTCGATGCGCGGGCTTTGCCCGGGAGCAGGCACAGCGCCGCCGCTTTGCGCAGCTGCGTGCATCGACAACACCGCCAACATCGCGGCCGCCGCCCAGCGGGCCAGCGCGCCGCGCCCCTTGTCCTGTTGCTGCATACCTTGTCTCCTGAACTTGAAAAGCCCGGGTCCGGGGCGCGGTTATCTTCCACGCTCGTCCGGGGGCCGCCTGCGCTACCGTCCTACGGGCTGGGTCAACGCCACCCCTGTGCAAACTCGCCGATCACGCGCTCAAGGTGAGCACGCATTGCCTGCCGTGCCGCTTGCGCATCGCCCGTCACCAACGCGCTGAAAATGCGTTGATGGTCTTCCTGCGATGCCTGGCGCAGCGCTTGCGTATGGAAATGCTGTTCGATCTTTTCCCAGATTGGCCCTTGGGCCTGATCCCACATCGACGTCACCGTCGCCAACAGCACGCTATTGCCCGTCGACTGCGCGATATACAGATGAAAGCGACGGTCGGCCTCTTCATTGGCCGCCTTGTCCATCATCTGTTCGCGCATCGTCGTCAGCGCTTCAAAGATGCGGTCCAGGTCTGCGTCGTTGCGGGTCGTGGCCGCCAATGCGGCGATCTCGGATTCGATCAGACAACGCGCCCGCAGCAGCTCGAACGGCCCCGCCCCTGCTTCCTGAGCCGCCGGCAGGCGCGCGATGCCGGGCTTGGGTTCACAGACGTAGATGCCTGACCCGCCTCGCACTTCCACCACCCCCTGAAGCTCCAGCGCGATGATGGCTTCGCGCAGCGCCGTACGGCTGACGTCAAAGCGTTCGGCCAGCGCGCGCTCGGCCGGCAAACGCTTGCCGACGGCGAATTCGCCTTGAGCCACCAGGGCCTGGATCTGGGCGGCCAGCCGCACATAGGCACGGTCGGCCACCGGCTTGCTGGCCGGCTCATCAAGTTTGGGGATCAGTTGCAGTGTCATGGAGAGTAAAAGTGGTTAGACCAAATCATAAGTGGTTCACCAATTTTCACCATAATGGTTTACCACTATCAAAGTGGTAAACCATAGGTGCGCGGTGGTGGGCGGCAAAGGTGGGCGGGAGGGCGCCCGCGGCGGCTGCACTCGACAGCCCCTGCGGGAACCCTGTATAGATGGCGATCCACTGAAATTCGTACAGGTAAGGAAGCGTCATGCCCGATACGTCCCAACAGACATTGTCCGCCAAGCCCTCAACGCGCACGCCCACCGGCGCCGCCCTGGCGGACCTGACCGTCACCCAGGCGGCCGCCCTGATCCGTCAGGGCGCCATCACCAGCGTGGCGCTGACCCAAGCCTGCCTGGACCGCATCGACGCCCATGACGTGCTCAACGCCTTCATCACCGTCGATCGCGAGGGCGCGCTGGCGCAGGCCCGCGCCCATGACGCCGCGCAAGGACCCTCGCCCGCGCCGCTGGGCGGCGTGCCCATCGCCATCAAGGACAACATCCACGTGGCGGGCCTGCCCAACACGGCAGGGACGCCGGCCTTGAAGCATTTCCGCCCGGCCCAGGATGCCCCCATCGTGCAGCGCCTGCGCGAAGCCGGCGCCATCATCGTGGGCAAGACCAACATGCACGAACTGGCGTTCGGCGTATCGGGCTACAACACGGCGTTCCCCGGCGCGCACGGCGAAGGCACGCGCAACGCCTACGACACCGGCCGCATCGCGGGCGGCTCGTCCTCGGGCAGCGGCGCGGCCGTGGGCGCGCGCCTGACGCCGGCCGCCTTGGGCACCGATACCGGCGCATCCGTGCGCTTGCCCGCCTCGCTCAACGGCGCCGCCGGCTTCCGGCCGTCGGTTGGCCGGTACGACGGCGCGGGCATCACCCCCATTTCGCACACCCGCGATACGCCGGGCCCGATCGCCAACAGCATGGAAGACATCGTGTTGCTGGACGCGGTGCTGACGGGCGACGCGCAGCCGCTGGCGCCCCTTCCCCCTGCCCGCGTGCGGCTGGGGCTGGCGCATTACTTCTGGGCAGATCTGGACCCATCCGTGCGTCAGGTCATGGACGCCGCGCTGGCCAAGCTTCGCGAGGCCGGCGTGCAATTGATAGAGATCGACATGCCCGAGCTACCGGCCGCCAACGCCGTGGTCGGCATGCCGTTGTGCCTGTACGAGCAAAAGCCCGATCTGACCGACTATCTGCAACGCTACGACACGGGCGTGAGCTTCGACGAGGTGGCGGCGCAAATCTCCAGTCCGGACGTCAAAGCCATCTTCGACGGCCTGATCGTGCCCGGCGTCCTGCCCACGCCCGACGGCCAGGTCCTGGCGCTGCAACCCCTGTACGAGCGCGTCATCGCCGAGCAACGCGACGAACTCATCGCCGTCTACCGGCGCGCATTCCAGGAACATGAACTGGATGGCCTGCTCTTTCCCACGGTGCCGATCCTGGCGCCCGCCGCCACGCCGGAGGCCAGCAGCTTCGAGGCCTTCAGCCGTCTTGCCCGCAACGTCGACCCCGGCAGCAACGCCGGCCTGCCCGGGCTGAGCGTCCCCGCGGGCCTATCGCAGGAAGGCTTGCCAGTGGGGCTGGAGATCGACGGACTGCCGGACGATGACCGGACGGTACTGGCGATCGGCGTCATGATCGAAGGCATTCTGGGGCGCATCGCGGCGCCCGCGCGATAGGGCGCTCCTCGCGCCCGTCCTTCTACCCAGATGCGGGCAAGAAAAAACCGGCCACCCGGCCGGTTTTTCTTTACTGCCATGAAGACGGAACCCCTCACCCCAGATTGGGCGCCAGCGTCCGCTTCAGATCTTCGATGGTCCGCCCGCTGCGCTTCGCGTAGTCCTCCACTTGATCCTCGCCGATCACGCCCACATTGAAGTACTGCGAATCGGGGTGGCTGAAGTAGAAACCCGACACGCTGGAGGCCGGGAACATCGCGTAGCTATCGGTCAGCAGCATGCCGATATCGCTGCCATCCAGCACGCGGAACATGTCGGTCTTCACCACATGTTCCGGGCAGGCCGGGTAGCCGGGCGCGGGACGGATGCCCACGTATTTCTCGGCGATCATGTCCTCGTTGGACAGGGCCTCGTTGGGGGCATAGCCCCACAGGTCCTGGCGCACGCGCGCATGCAGGCATTCAGCGAAGCCTTCGGCCAGGCGGTCGGCCAGGGACTTGAGCATGATGCTGGAATAGTCGTCCAGCGCGCGCTCGAATTCGGCTTCCTTCTTCTCGATGCCAATGCCGGCCGTGACGGCGAACATGCCGATGTAGTCCAGCTTGCCCGAGGACTTGGGCGCAATGAAGTCCGACAAGCACTTATTGCTGACGCCTTCACGCTTGGCGCCCTGCTGGCGCAGGTTGCGATACGTGAACAGTACTTCGCTGCGCGTCTCGTCCTTGTAGATCTCGATGTCTTCGTCGTTGACGCTGTTGGCCGGATAGAAGCCGACCACGCCGTTGGCGGTCAGCCAGCGGCCTTCGACGATGCGCTTCATCATGGCCAGGCCATCGGCGTAGACCTTGCGCGCCTGCTCGCCCACGACCTTGTCGTCCAGGATGGCCGGGAACGGGCCGAACAGGCTCCAGGTCTGGAAGAACGGCCCCCAGTCCACATACTTCACGATCTCGGCCAGGTCATAGCTCTTGAACGTGCGGCGGCCGATGAACTTCGGGCGCGGCGGCGTGTAGTTGTCCCAGTCGATGACCGGGCGCGAGGCGCGCGCGTCCGCCAGCGGCAGGATCGGCGTGGCCTTGCGGTTGGCGTGACGGCGGCGCACTTCTTCGTATTCCTGGGCCAGCTCGGCCAGATACGTTTCGGACTGATCCGACATCAAGTGGGTCGCGACGCCCACCGAGCGGCTGGCGTCCGGCACATAGATCACCGGGCCTTCGTAGTTGGGCGCGATCTTCACGGCCGTGTGGACGCGGCTGGTGGTGGCGCCGCCAATCATCAACGGCAGCTTGCGGCTGCGGAAGTAGTCGTCGCGCTGCATTTCGCTGGCCACATACGCCATTTCTTCCAGGCTGGGTGTGATCAGGCCGGACAGGCCGACGATATCGGCGTTCTCTTCCTTGGCCTTTTCCAGGATCTGCGCGCAGGGCACCATCACGCCCATGTTCACGACTTCAAAGTTATTGCACTGCAAGACCACCGACACGATGTTCTTGCCGATATCGTGCACGTCGCCCTTGACGGTGGCGATGACGATCTTGCCCTTGGCGCGCACATCGCCGCCCGCGGCCGCGATCTGACGCTTCTCTTCCTCGATGAAGGGAATCAAGTGGGCCACGGCCTGCTTCATGACGCGGGCCGACTTCACCACCTGCGGCAAGAACATCTTGCCTTCGCCGAACAGGTCGCCGACGACGTTCATGCCGTCCATCAACGGGCCTTCGATGACTTCGATGGGCCGGCCGCCGCGCGCCTCGATCTTCTGGCGCACCTCTTCGGTGTCCTCGACGATGAAGTTGGTGATGCCGTGAACCAGCGCGTGCGACAGCCGCTGTTCGACTTCCGCCTTGCGCCACGTCAGGTCTTCTTCGCGCTTGGCGCCCGATCCCTTCACGCTGTCGGCAAACTGCACCAGGCGTTCGGTCGGCGTGCGCTCATCGTCGGCTTCCGTCTTGCCTACCGGAACCGGACGGTCCAGCACCACGTCTTCGACCAGATCGCGCAGCTTGGGGTCCAGGTCGGCGTACACGCCCAGCTGGCCGGCGTTGACGATGCCCATCGTCATGCCTTCCTTGACCGCGTAGTACAGGAACACGGTGTGGATGGCTTCACGCATGGGCTCGTTGCCGCGGAACGAGAAGCTGACGTTGGACACGCCGCCCGAGATGCGGGCGTGGGGCAGGTTTTCGCGAATCCAGCGGGTGCCTTCGATGAAGTCCACCGCGTAGTGATTGTGCTCGTCGATGCCGGTGGCGACCGCGAAGACGTTCGGATCGAAAATGATGTCTTCCGGCGGGAAGCCTTCTTCCTCGACCAGGATCTTGTAGGCGCGTCCGCAGATTTCCTTGCGGCGCTCCAGCGTGTCGGCCTGACCCAATTCGTCGAAAGCCATGACGACCACGGCGGCGCCATAGCGGCGGCACAAACGTGCGTGATGGCGGAACGGCTCCAGCCCTTCCTTCATTGAAATGGAGTTCACCACCGGCTTGCCCTGCACGCACTTCAGGCCGGTCTCGATGACTTCCCACTTTGAACTGTCGATCATCACCGGCACGCGGGCGATGTCGGGTTCAGACGCGATCAGGTTCAGGAAGCGGTGCATGCAGGCCACCGAATCCAGCATGGCCTCGTCCATGTTGATGTCGATGATCTGCGCGCCGTTCTCCACCTGCTGGCGGGCAACCGCCAGCGCTTCGTCGTATTTTTCCTCGCGGATCAGGCGGGCGAACATCTTGCTGCCCGTCACGTTGGTGCGTTCGCCCACGTTGACGTACAGCGTGTCTTCGTCGATGTTCAGCGCTTCCAGGCCCGACAACCGGGTCTTGACGGGAATATCGGGCACGACGCGCGGCGTCAGCGCGGTGACTTTTTCCGCGATCGCGCGGATGTGGTCCGGCGTGGTGCCGCAACAGCCGCCCGACATGTTCACCAGCCCGGCGCGGGCGAATTCCTCAAGCAGCGCCGACGTATCGGCCGGCGTTTCGTCAAAGCCCGTCTCGGCCATCGGGTTGGGCAGCCCGGCGTTGGGGTACACGCAGACATAGGTGTCGCAGATCTTGGACAGCTCGGCCACATAAGGCCGCATCAACGCCGCCCCCAGCGCGCAGTTCAGGCCAATGGTGACCGGGCGCGCGTGGCGCACCGAGTTCCAGAAGGCTTCCACGGTCTGGCCCGACAGGATGCGGCCAGAAGCGTCGGTCACGGTGCCCGAGATCATCACGGGCAGGCGGATGCCGCGCGCCTCGAACACTTCCTCGGTCGCGAAGATCGCGGCCTTGGCATTCAGCGTGTCGAAGATGGTTTCGATCAGCACGATGTCGATGCCGCCGTCCAGCAGGCCATTGAGCTGTTCTATATAGGCGACGCGCAATTCATCGAACGTGACGTTGCGCGCGCCCGGGTCGTTCACATCGGGCGAGATCGACGCCGTTTTGGGCTGCGGGCCCAGGGCGCCGGCCACGAAGCGGGGCTTGTCCGGCGTGCTGTAGGCATCACAGGCTTCGCGCGCCAACTGGGCCGACACCAGGTTCAGCTCGTACGCCAATTCCGGCAGGTCGTAGTCGCCCTGCGCGATGGTCGTCGCGCCGAAGGTGTTGGTCTCGATCACATCGGCGCCGGCTTCCAGGTACTGACGGTGGATCTCGGAGATCACGTCGGGCCGCACCAGGGACAGCAGCTCGTTGTTGCCCTTGACGTCCTTGCCGTGATCGGCGAAACGCTGGCCGCGGAAGTCCGCCTCGCCCAGCTTGTAGCGCTGGATCATGGTGCCCATGGCGCCGTCCAGGATCAGGATGCGCTTGCCCAGCAGGCGGGCGAAATCGCCACCTTGGGTATAGGCTTCGGGCGGGTAAGGCAGGCGGGGATACGACACGGGCAAGTCCGGCAATGGGTTGGCTTCAGTGGCGCAGATGTGGCAAAAACGCAAAAACCACTGAAAAAACAAGCCCTGATCGTAACAAAACGGACCCTCTTGCGCCCTCCGGTGATACAGTTTCGGCCCCGAACCGGTGCTTTCGGCGCACCAGGCTTGCAAGAACGCAACACTTGCCAGCCGCGCGCGAAAGGTAAACGGGAAACAGGAAGACGCCCGGCAGGGCCGCCGCGCCGCCCAAAAGGCAGCCCGGAATGCCCCCGCCGTCCCGCCTGTGCTGCCCCCGCAACGGTCCCCATGCGCACACTGCGCATGCCAGCCCGATACCGGCCAGTTCGATCGTCAGGAAGTCCATGCTCCGCCGCCAGGCCCCAACGGGCCCGCCGCGACGTGGGCGTCCTCCCCATCGTGATTGGCCTGCGGGGTCGCGGGTCGCATCGAGGTTATGTAGATGAAAACCCGCTCCATCCGGCGTTACGCCGGCGCCCTGCTCTGCACCGCCCCGGCCATCGCCGCCGCCCAGCAAGCCGCCTCCCCCACTCCCGAATTCGATCCGGTTACTGTCACCGCCCAGCGCGTGCCGACAGACGGCCGCACGCTGCCGGTGTCCATTTCGGTCATCACCGCCAAAGACATCGCCGCCAGCAGCGCCCGCACCATGCAGGATCTGCTGTCGACCCAGGCGGGCATTCATCTGATCAACACCAGCAGCTCCAGCGACAACGCCATCGTCGACCTGCGCGGTTTCGGCATCACGGGCGCCAGCAACACGTTGATCATGATCGACGGCGTGAAGCAGAACACCAACGACCTGTCGGCCCCCGGCCTGGGCGTGGTGCCGCTGGATCAGGTGGAACGGGTTGAAATCGTGCGCGGCAGCGGCTCGGTGCAATACGGCGGCGGCACGACCGGCGGCGTGATCAACATCATCACCAAATCGGATTTCTCGAAGGAACCGGTGACCGCCCGCGCCACCGCCACCTTCGGCAGCTACGGCCTGCGCCAGTATGACGCGGCAGTCGCCATGAACAACGAGAAGGTCGGCATCGACGCCTACATGCAGTCGCTGCACACCGACGGCTACCGCGACCACAGCGGCGAACGCCGTGAAGGCGGCGGCGCCGGCATCACGCTGCGCCACGACAATGGTTCGATCCGTCTGTACGGCCGCACCACCACGCAGAAACTGGAACTGCCCGGCCCGCGCCTGATCAACCCGACGACGGGTGAAAACCAGTTTGAAAACGACCCGCGCGGCTCGAAGAATGACGTCGACTACGTGAAGACCACGACGACGACCTTCGGCCTGCAAGTCGAACAGGCGATCGGCACCGGCACGCTGTACGCCGACCTGTCGACCCGCGAAAAGAAGCTGAACGGCCTGTCCTACGACGGCTTCGGCGACACCCTGCGCGACCAGAAGCTGGAAGAGAACATCGCCAGCGTGCGCTACCGCCTGCCGATCAATGGCGGCCACAGCGTCGTCTTTGGCGCCGACGCTCAGGAATCGAAGACCACCGCCAACCAGAACGCCTATTACGACTTCGAGCCGTCCAAGTGGCAGTCGCGCCAGCATCAGTACGGCCTGTTCGCCGAAGGCCAGATCCGCGCCACGGACAGCACGTACGTGACGGCCGGCGTGCGCCGCCAGTATGCCTCCGACGATCTGGAGGTCATCACGGGTTCGGGCACCGCGTCCGACCGCGGCAACCACCTGACCGCCTGGCAACTGGGCGTGCGTCAAGACCTGCCGGCCGGCTTCGGCGTGTACGGCAAGGTCGGCCGCAGCTTCCGCCTGCCCAACGCGGACGAACTGCTGTCGGTGCAGAATCCGCTGGCCCCGCAGACGTCCACCGACAAGGAAATCGGCGTGACGTGGCAATCGGCCGCCAGCAGCGCCCGCCTGTCGTACTTCCGCTATGACCTGACCAACGAGATCCAGTACAACCCGCTGGCCGACGGCATGTGGGGCCCGGGCACCGGCGCCAACACCAACCTGGACCCGACCCGCCGCCAAGGCATCGAACTGGAAGGCCGCACCGCCATTTCCAGCAGCGTGACGCTGGATGCGAACCTGACCTGGATGGAAGCGCAATTCCGCTCTGGCACCTACGCTGGCGTGGACCTGGCCGGCAAGACCGTGCCGCTGGCACCGAAATGGCTGGCGAACGCAGGCGTGACCTGGCGCCCCACCGACGCCTTCCTGTGGAACGTGTCGGCGCAGTACGTGGGCAAGTCCCGCATGGACAACGACCAGGCCAACCAGTTCGACACGGAACTGGATGCATACGTGCTGTTCAACACGAAGCTGGCCTACAAGTTCACGCGCAACATCGAAGGCGCCATCGGCGTGAACAACATCTTCGACCGCCAGTACGCCACCTACGGCATCCGTGGCGGCAATGCGTCGTTTGAAATGCTGGGCCCCGTCGCGAACTACAACCTGTACCCCGCGCCGGGCCGCAATTTCTACGCTTCGCTCACGCTGCGCTACTGATCGCGGCATTCCGATATAGTCAGCGTTCCCCGCTGACGATATCGGGCCCTTGCATGACCTTCGCACGCGCACTCCCCCGCATCGCCCCAAGGCTGTTTCTGGCCCTGGGCGCGGTGCTGGCCGTGGCACCCGCCACCGCCAGCACCGCCATCCAGGTTCAAGACGACAAAGGCCGCACGATCGTGCTGGCAGCGCCTGCGCGCCGCGCCGTCACCCTGGCGCCGCATGCCACCGAACTCGTCTACGCCGCTGGCGCGGGCGACTATCTCATCGCCACCATCCGTGGCAGCGACTATCCGCCCGCCGCCCGCCAGTTGCCCGTCATCGGTGACGGCACGCAGCCCGACGCCGAGCGCGTGGCCGCCGTCCGTCCCGACCTGCTGATCGCGTGGCAGCCCGCCGCGGCCGAACCGCTGACCCGGGTCATGGACAAATTGGGCGTGCCCGTCTTCTACAGCGACCCGCTGACGCTTGCCTCCATCCCCGACGCCGTGGAACGCATGGGCGAGCTGTTCGGCACCCAGGCGCAGGCTCAACCCGCCGCCGCGCAACTGCGCGCCCGCCTGGCCGCCCTGGCGGCGCGTTACAGCGGCCGCCGTCCGGTGCGTGTCTTTGTCCAGGCCGGCCTGGACCCCATCTACACACTGAACGACAGCAGCATCGTCAGCGATGCGCTGCGCCTGTGTGGCGGCGTCAATATCTTTGGCCACGCGCCTGTCGTCGCCCCGCAGGTGACGCTTGAAACCGTGCTGGCGGCGCGACCCGAAGCGGTGTTGGCGGGTGTCGACCAGCCAGGGGACACCCAGAAGAATCTGGCTGCCTGGCAGGCACTCGGGCTGCCCGCCGCGCAAGCCGGCCATGTCTACGGCATCGACGCAGACGCCCTGTACCGCCCCGGCCCACGCCTGATCGATGCCGCAGAAGCCATCTGCGCCAACCTGGATCGGCTGCGCTGACTGGCCTGCGCGACTGACGAGTTCTTCAAATAGTGGAACGCGGCATTTCACACAAGCGGTCTGCCGCGCGGCGCGGTGCTTTATCATTCGCTTACCAAGAATCAGTCAGCCTCCGCGGGCTCCGCTGCGCGCTCCCGCCCTTTGAAACACCGCCATGACCACACAAGACACCCTCACCATCGCCGGACGCGCCTATTCGTCGCGCCTGCTTGTCGGCACCGGCAAGTACAAAGACTTTGAAGAGACCCGCGCCGCGCTGGACGCCAGCGGCACCGAAATCGTCACGGTTGCCATCCGCCGCACCAACATCGGCCAGAACGCCGGCGAGCCGAACCTGCTGGACTACGTCCCGCCGTCGAAGTTCACGCTGCTGCCCAACACCGCCGGCTGCTACAGCGCCGACGACGCGGTTCGCACCTTGCGCTTGGCGCGCGAACTGCTGGACGGCCATGATCTGGTCAAGCTGGAAGTCCTGGGCGACCCGCACACGCTGTTCCCCAACATGCCCGAAACCCTGAAAGCCACCAAGACCCTGGTCGACGACGGCTTCAAGGTCATGGTCTATTGCACCGACGATCCCATCCAGTGCCGCATGCTGGAAGACATGGGCGCCGTCGCCGTCATGCCGCTGGCCTCGTTGATCGGCTCGGGCATGGGCATCCTGAACCCCTGGAACCTGCGTTTGATCATCGACCAGGCCCGCGTGCCGGTCGTGGTGGACGCTGGCGTGGGCACCGCGTCCGACGCCGCCATCGCCATGGAACTGGGCTGCGACGCCGTCCTGATGAACACCGCGATTGCCGCCGCGCGCGACCCGATCCTGATGGCCAGCGCCATGAAGAAGGGTGTGGAAGCCGGCCGCGAGGCCTTCCTCGCCGGCCGCATGCCCAAGAAGCTGTACAGCGGCGCCCCCAGCTCCCCCACCGAAGGGCTGATCACCGCTGGTCCGGGCTCGGCGAAATGAGTTCCCGCCAGCAGGCCGACAACGGCCGCCCCATTCCCCACGCGCTGACCATCGCGGGCGTCGACCCGTCAGGCGGCGCCGGCACGCTGGCCGACATCAAGGCCATGAGCGCGCTGGGCGCCTATGGCTGCGCCGTCATCGCCGCCCTGACCGCCCAGAACACCCAGGGCGTCACCGGCATTTCGCCCGTGCCGCCCGCCTTCGTGGGCTTGCAGATCGACACGCTGTTCACCGACGTGCGCATCGACGCCGTCAAGATCGGCATGCTGGGCCAGCGCCCCGTGATTGAAGTGGTGGCCGAAAAGCTGGCCAAGTGGGCGCCTGCCCACGTGGTGCTGGACCCGGTCATGGTGGCAAAAAGCGGCGACCTGCTGCTTGAGAAGGATGCCGTGGGCGCCATGCGCGAAGCCATGCTGCCCCAGTCCACCCTGCTGACGCCCAATCTGCCCGAGGCCGGCGTGCTGCTGGAAGAACGGCCGGTCGAGACCGTCAAGGAAATGCGCCGCGTGGCCGAGCGCCTGCGCAACAAGCTCGCGCATTCCGGCGAACGCTGGGTACTGGTCAAGGGTGGCCATCTGCCCGGCAACGAAACCATCGACTTGCTGCACGACGGCGACCGGATGATCGAACTGCCCGGCCACCGCATCGAAACCGTCAACACCCACGGCACGGGTTGCACCTTGTCCGCGGCGCTGGCGGCGCTGCTGCCGCAAACCGGGGATGTGCCCGAGGCGGCCCGCCGCGCCAAGGCCTACCTGACCGAAGCCATCCGCCACGCCGAACGCCTGTCGGTCGGCTCCGGCCACGGCCCGGTCCATCACTTCCACGCCTGGTGGTGATCGTCGGATAGGGCTTGCCCTTGCGTGATTCCCAGCGGCGCTCCCCGGAGCGCCGCTGGCATTTTGCGGGACGGGTTTGGCGGCTGAAACATCTGCCCGGGGGGCACGCCGTCACAGGACGCTACGAATCGGTACAATGGTCGGCTGATTCCTCTGTTTTTTCCTGACCGTCATGAACGCTTCGACCCTGCCCGACGTAGAACAAGCCCGCTTCAATATGGTGGAACAGCAGATCCGCCCGTGGGACGTCCTGAACGCCAACGTGCTGCAAGCGCTGTTCGATGTGCGCCGCGAACAATTTGTTCCGCCGGCCCTGCGCGCCCTGGCGTTTTCCGATCTGGAACTGCCGTTGGAAATCAACGCGGTGAACACCCGTCAGACCATGCTCGCCCCCAAGGTCGAAGCCCGTCTGGCGCAAGAACTGCTGCTGACCAAGGGCGACTGTGTGCTGGAAATCGGCACCGGCTCGGGCTATCAGGCCGCGCTGCTGGGCTATCTGGCCCAACAAGTCACGTCGGTTGAAATCGACAGCCGCCTGGTGACCTTCGCGCAGCAGAACCTGCAAATGAACAACGTCACCAACGTCAAGGTCGAAACCGGCGATGCCCGCAATGGCTGGGGCTCCACCGAATATGACGCCATCCTGGTGACGGGTTCCGTGCCGGTCGTGCCGGACGCGCTGAAGTACCAATTGCGCGTGGGCGGCCGCCTGGTCGTGATCGTGGGCCAGGCCCCCGTCATGACGGCCTGTCGCATCACCCGCACCACCGCGGCCAGCTTCGAGACGGTGAATCTGTTTGAAACCGTCATCAAGCCGCTGCGTGGCGCTACCGTCTCCCAGTTCAAGTTCTAACCCCCACCTTGCCGCCCCGCGCCTGACCCCGACCCGGGGCGCGCGCACGCTGGGCGGCCCGGCGTATCGTTGAAAATCATGCGCGTCCGATTGCTTACGGCTTTACTGGTTTTTACCTGCGCCGCAAGCGTCGGGCCGTCGCTCGCCGCTGCGCAGAACCTGATCCAGGTCTGGCAGTCGGCCTTGGGCAATGATCCCGCCTACGCCGCCGCACGCGCCAACTACCGCGCCGGCCTGGAAAAAGAACCTCAGGCCCGTTCGCTGTTGCTGCCGCTGATTTCCGCCGAAGCCGGTGGCGCCTACCAGGAAACCCGCAGCACTCGTGGCCTGGGCGTTTCCTATAGCGGCGGACGCGGTGTCTGGGATCTGGCGCTGACCCAGCCCCTGTTCGATTGGGGCCGCTGGCAGAACTACGAACAATCCAAGCTGATCGTTGCCGATGTCGAAGTGCAGTTGCAGCAGGCCTATCAAGATCTGCTGCTGCGCGTGGCCGACGCCTATTTCAATGTCCTGTACGCCCAAGACGCGCTGACCGCCACCGAGGCCGAAAAGGCCGCCGTGGCCGGGCAACTGGAGTCCGCCAAGCGCAACTTTGAATTGGGCAACGCCACCGTCACCGACACCTACGAAGCACAGGCGCGCTATGACCTGGTCGTGGCCCAGGAACTGCGCTTGCAGAACGACCTGGACGTGCGCCGCGACGAACTCGCCAAGATCATCGGCACGCAGCCCGGCGCCTTGGCCGAGCTGCCCCCTGGCGTACAGTTGCCTTCCCCGCAGCCTGCCCGCGTGAACGATTGGAGCACCCAGGCCGAAGCGTCCAGCCTGGAAGTGCTGCGCGCGCAGCTCCTGACCCGCATCGCCGGCCGCGAGATCCAGATCGCCAAGAGCGGCCACTACCCCACTCTGAACCTGCGCGCCACCAGCGGCAGCGCCAGCGACGCCATCATGCGCAACGCGGCGCCCGGCAAGCCGATCGACAACACGATCGGCGTGGTCCTGTCCATCCCCCTGTACGCAGGCGGCGGCATTTCGTCGCAAGTCACCGAGAAAGTGCAGCTGGAACAAAAGGCCCGGCACGACTTTGAAACCACGCGCCGCCAGGCCATCCAGGCCGCGCGCCAGTACTACACGGGCGTCACCAGCGGTCTGGCCCGCATCCAGGCCCTGGAAGCCGGCGAGAAATCCAGCCGCGCCGCCGTGGAAGCCAACCGCACCGGCTATGAAGTGGGCGTGCGCATCAACCTAGACGTGCTGAACGCCCAGCAACAGCTTTACGCCACCCAGCGCGACCTGGCCCTGGCGCGCTACAGCACGGTGCTGTCAGGCCTGCGCCTGAAAGCCGTGAGCGGCATCCTGGCCGAGACCGACCTCGAAGCCATCAATCGTTTGCTGCGGGATGCGCGGTGATGGGTTGCGCGCGTTCGTCGCCGGCGTTTTAGCGAACACCGTCTCGCGCTACACCCATCCTACAGGCGGGGGGTTCGGCCGGTTCGATCGGATTCGACCGGATTCGGCCGGTTCGACCGATTCGACCGGATTCGATCGGTTCGATTGGTTCAATTGATTCGATTGGTTTGATTCGTTCGATCGGTTCGATCGGATTCGACCGGATTCGACCGGTTCGACCGGTTCGATCGGATTCGGCCGATTCGATCGGATTCGGCCGGTTCAACCGGTTCGACCAATTCAACCGGCTCGACGGATTCGACGGATTCGTAGGATGGGTGTAGCGCGAGACGGTGCTCATGAATGAACCGACGCCCATCGCGCGCAACCCATCTGCCCCCCCAACAAACAAAAAACGGCCCCAAAGGCCGCTTTTTATCTCCCGCACCCCGATCAGGCGCCCTGGATCTTCTTCACCAGCGCCGTCGTGGAGCGCTCGAATTCAAACGGGATCGCCACGGCGCGGCCGCCCCAGGTCTTGACCAAGGCGGTCTCGGGCAGCTTTTCCATGTCGTAATCGCCCCCTTTGACGATCAGGTCGGGCTTGATCTGGCCGATCAGGGCTTCGGGCGTGTCTTCATGGAAGGACGTGACGACGGTCACGAAACCCAGCGCGGCCAGCAAGGCGGCGCGGTCTTCCATCCGGTTCAGCGGACGTTCGTCCCCTTTGCCCAGGCGGCGCACCGATTCGTCGGTATTCACCGCCACCACCAGCGTGGCGCCCAGCTGGGCGGCCTGGTCCAGGTAGGTCGCGTGGCCCCGATGCAAGATGTCGAAGACGCCGTTGGTGAACACCAGCGGGCGCGGCAAGCGGCCAGCCGCGACGGCGGCGACGCATTCGTCGCGGGACAGGACTTTGGATTCAAAACGGGCGGCAGGCATGCGGCGATTATATCCGCCCGCCCCGCCGCCCATTCACCCCCGTGAAGCAGTTGCCGGCCGGCTCCAGGCCGGCCCCGCTGCCCCGGGGAATCAGGCGCCGCCCAGGATGATCTTCTTTTCCTTGGGCACGACCAGCGCGGTCATTTCCTTGCGGTAACGGTTCAAGTCCTTCACCGTTTCAAAGCTGCGATCCATCAGCTTGGACAGGATGTGCAGGATGCGGGTGGCCACCTTCTGCTCCCAGATGCCGTCAAAACGGATCTGCGTGTCCAGCCAGTGTTCCAGCCAGCCCGGCTCGGGCAAGCGCGATTGCACCGTGTCGTTGGGGAACAAGTCCTTGTTCACGTGCAGATTGGTCGGGTGCAGCGCCTGCTGCGTGCGGCCGGCCGACGCCATCAGCACACCAATCTTCGAGAACGCCACGCGGGCCTGCTCGCTGGTGTCCTGGCCGCGGTCATGCAGCGCACGGCGCATGTATTGCAGGTAGGCGCCGGCGTGGCGGGCTTCGTCTTGGGCCACGGTCTTGTAGATGGCCTTGATGACGGGTTCCGTGTGCCATTCCGCGGCACGGCGGTACCAGTGGTTCAGGCGCACTTCGCCGCAGAAGTGCAGCATCAGCGTTTCAAGCTCGGGCGCCACGTCGAATTCAAAGCGCACGTTGTGCAGCTCTTCTTCGGTCGGCACCAGGTCCGGGCAGAAGCGGCGCAGGTATTCGATCAGCACCAGCGAGTGCTTCTGTTCCTCGAAGAACCACACCGACATGAAGGCGCAGAAATCGCTATCCCCACGGTTGTCGCGCAAGAACATTTCCGTGGCCGGCAAAGCCGCCCATTCGGTAATGGCGTTCATCTTGATCGTCTGGGCTTGCTCGTCCGAGAGCTTGCTGCGATCGAAATCCCCCCAGGGGATGTCATGCGCCATATTCCAGCGCACGGCTTCCATGGTCTTGAAAAGTTCAGGATAAAGCATGGTCTGCCCTTGTATTCGTCCCGCTAGTGGGGCTATAGAAATTAATGAATGACGCGCGCGTCATGTCGGCGGGCGCTGCATTCAACCACCGCAGCGCTATTTTTCGCCGTATCCCGCGAAGCTATGATGACCGTTTCATGAATGAAACATGACAGAGTACGTCTAGATCATCGCGCCGCCTATCGGGTCAAAGCCCATATTGCGACGCCTATCGCAAGGGCCAGCACCCCAACCAGCGCTGCAACCAGCCGGTTGTTCTGCTCCTGGGCACGCCGCAGGTGAATCATTTCGGCCAGCAATGCAGGCGAAACGTTCGGACGGCTCAGATGGTCATGGACCAGCCTGGGCAGGGCGGGCAGCATTTGCGACCACTGCACCGCTTCTTTTTCCAGGCTTTGACGCAACCCCTTGAATCCGACACGCTGACGCATCCAACGTTCCAGATAGGGCTTGGCGGTCTTCCAGAGATCCAGGTTGGGATCGAGCTGGCGGCCCAATCCCTCAACGTTCAGCAACGTCTTTTGCAGCAACACCAGTTGCGGCTGGATCTCCACATTGAATCGGCGCGACGTCTGGAACAGGCGTAGCAGCACTTGCCCCAGTGAGATCTCGGACAGCGGCCGGTCAAAATACGGTTCGCAGACGGCGCGCACGGCGCCCTCCAGCTCTTCTTCGCGCGTATCCGCGGGCACCCAGCCCGACTCGATGTGCAGTTGTGCCACACGCCGGTAATCGCGGTGGAAGAAGGCCAGGAAATTCTGCGCCAGGTAATTCTTGTCGAACTCGGACAGCGAACCCACGATGCCGAAGTCCAGCGCGATATAGCTGCCCAGGGTATCGGAGCGGTCGGACACGTAGATGTTGCCCGGGTGCATGTCGGCGTGGAAGAAGCCGTCGGTGAAGACCTGCGTGAAGAAGATCTCGACGCCCGTGCGCGCAAGCGTGGGAATGTCGATGCCGGCCTCGCGCATGCGCTCCACCTGCCCCACCGGCATGCCGTACATGCGCTGCATGGTGAAGACGGTGGACGCCGTGTATTCCCAGATCACCTCGGGCACGATCAACATGTCGCCACGGCCGGACTCGGGGCCGAAATTGCGGCGCAGCTGGCTGCAATTGGAGGCTTCGCGCACCAGATCCAGCTCGTCGTGCAGGTACTTGTCGAACTCAGCGACGACTTCGCGCGGCTTCAGGCGCCGGCCATCGGCGCCCAGGCGTTCGATGATGCGCGCCACGATCTTCAACAGCGATAGGTCTTTTTCGATGATGCCCAGCATGCCGGGGCGCAGCACCTTCACGGCCACTTCGCGGCCATCGTGCAGCACCGCGAAGTGCACCTGGGCAATCGAGGCCGACGCCACCGGGTCCACCTCGAACTGCGCGAACAGCTTTTCGGGCGGGGCGCCCAGCGCCGCCTCAATGCAGGCGGCGGCCTGGGCCGACGGGAACGGCGGCACCCGGTCTTGCAACAGGGCCAGCTCGTTGGCGATGTCGGCGGGGATCAGGTCGCGGCGGGTGGACAGCACCTGCCCGAATTTCACAAAAATGGGGCCCAACGATTCCAGGGCCAGGCGCAGGCGCTGCCCGCGCGGCTGACGCGGCCGCGTGCCCAGGCGGATGACGCGCAACAGGCAGGTGGCCAACGGATGGTTCAGGCTGGAGAGCACCAGCTCGTCCAGGCCGTAGCGCAGCGAAACGACGATGATGCGAAGAAGGCGCAGCAAGGGAAACATGGATCAGGCGCCCCGCTTTGCGCTGGCGGACGCCAGACGGGTTTGCAGGGCGGTGGCCGAACGCCCCAGCGCATCCGCGCGAGCATTCAGTTCAGCCAGATCCAGGCGCCATTGTTCCAGCGCGGGGCGGCCCACCAGCACGCCGCTTTCTTCCGCCAGGTATTCAGACACATTCTCGGCCAGGCGCTTGCCGGTGTTGCGTGCGCCGTCCGCGGCCGCCCGGGCGCCGCTCACCAGGCGCAGCGCGGGGATATCGCCCACCACGCGGGCCAGCGCATCTTCCGGATCCCAACGCAACTGCTTGGACAGGTCCGCCACCACTTGTGCCAATGCCGCATCGCCTGAAATGTGGGTCGCCTCGGCGAAATCGGGCGTTTCGCGATCCGCGCCCAGACGCAGCAACGGCAGCTTTTCCGGGGCGACGGTCAAGGTCACGTCAGGCACCACGGCCGGGTCAGCCTGCACCGCGTGGCCCTCGCTGTCGATCGTCAGCCCCAGCATGAAGCCGCCCAGCGCAAAACGCACGGTCTTGCCGGCGTGGCGTGCCAGACGCTGACGCGCCCAGTCCTCGCGCCGCAACAGGGCGTTGAGCGCGCTTACAGCCAGTCGCGAGGGAGTCGGCAGGAACGAAAAAGGCAGCATGAGGGTCCGCGACAGCCCCGGTTGCCGGGGTTGCCGAAGTTAATAGGTAAATCGGGAGTGTAACGGGTTGGATGAGAGCGTGTTTGACGGCAAGCACATGGAAAAACCGGCCCTTGGAGGGCCGGTTCAAGCAGATGCCTTGCGGCATCCGCAACGGAGACGGGAATCAGACCCGGCTAGCCAGCCTTAGCTGGCGAGATCCACCGGGATCTGCTGGATGCCGGCCAGCAACCAGCCGCCATTGGCCGGTTTGAACAGGTTCCAGACTTCTTCAAAGCGGAAAGCCTCGGTGCCCGGCGCTTCGCGCAGCATGCCGGAGAAGCGCACGCTGGCCAGGTGGCCGTCGGACACGGTCTCGATGCCCAGCATTTCGGCGTTCAACAGGACCACTTCGGTCTTGTTGGGCGCGGCACCGCGCTCGGCCAACTGCGGCTTCAGCTCGGTGATCAGGTCGTCGGTCAGGAAATCGCGCAGGCCATCGGTGCTACCGCTGTCCCAGACGGCCTGGATGCGAACAAACTGATCCTTGGCTTGCTTCAGGAAGTTGGGCGTGTCGAAATCGCCCGGCACGAACCAGTTGTTGTCCTCGCCAGCCTTCGGCAGCACGGCCGGAGGAGCCACGGGCGCGGCAGCCACGGGTGCGGCGGCAGCGGCCGGCGCGGCGGCGGCCGGCTTCAGCGCTTCACGCCACGTCTGCTGCGGTTGCTGGCCCGGTGCGTTGTTGGCGCCGTTGAAGGCTCCTTGCGTCGCGGTGCGCGGACCTGCGCCACGCAGGCGGCGGATGATGAACATCACGCCGAACACGACAGCGGCGATCAGCAGCGCGGAGCCGAGGAATTCAGCGAAAGCGCCCGACAGACCCATGCTGGACAGCAAGGCGGCGATACCCAGGCCAGCGGCGATGCCGGCGATGGGGCCAAGCCAGCGCGAGGCGCCGCTCTTGGCGGCAGCACCTGCGGCGCCCGCCGTGGCCGCGCCAGCGGCTGCCGGGGCGGCGGTGGCACCCGCCGTATTGTTCGCGGCAGCCGGAGGCGTGGTGGCCTGGCGCTGCTGGGTCACATTGGAGGATTGACGGCCGACGCTGCCGCCGCCGCCTGCACGACGGGCCTCGGCGTCAAACGACGCCGTCACCAACGCCGCGCCGGAGATGGCGATGAGCGCCGCGGCGACAAACCGCGAAAAACAGAATTTAGACATAGAGTTTGCTCCCTCGTACTCGCGCCCCCACTGCCCCGAGCAGAGGGGAGTCCCGCGGACAGCGGGACCATAGTCGCGACTTTTCTTACAGTAATCTGAATGACGTAAGAATAACGGACAAGACGCCGCCCCACAAGTTCCCCATGGGCTGGCGAAACATCCTATGGACAGCCCGGGTTCAACCCAGGCGCACGCCCTCGTGCAGGGCAGCGACGCCAGCGGTCAGATTGAAGTACTGCACCCGATCCAGGCCGGCAGTGCGCAGCATGTCGGCCAGGGTTTCCTGATCGGGATGCATGCGGATGGATTCCGCCAGATAGCGGTAGCTGGCTTCGTCGTTGGCGATCTTCTTGCCCAACCACGGCAGCACATTGAAGGAATACCAGTCATAGGCCGGCGACAACGGCTTGGCCACGCGCGAGAATTCCAGCACCAGCAGCTTGCCGCCCGGCTTCAGCACGCGCGCCATTTCGGCCAGGGCGCGGTCCTTGTGGGTCATGTTGCGCAGGCCAAAGGCCACGCTGACGCGGTCGAAATAGCCCGTGGGGAACGGCAGGCGCTCGGCATCGCAGACGGCCGTGGGCAGCAGCAAGCCGGCGTCGGTCAGGCGGTCACGGCCCACGCGCAGCATGGAATCATTGATGTCGGTCAGCCAGACTTCGCCCGTGGGGCCGGCGCGCTTGGCGAAAGCGCGGGCCAGGTCGCCGGTGCCGCCAGCAATGTCCAGCACCTTCATGCCGGGGCGGATGGCAGCGCGGCCAATGGTGAAGGCTTTCCAGATGCGGTGCAGCCCGGCAGACATGAAATCGTTCATGACGTCGTAGCGCTGGGCGACCGAGTGAAAGACTTCCGCGACTTTGCGGGCTTTTTCGCCTTCCGGCACCGTTTGGAAGCCGAAATGCGTGGATTGCGAATTGGAATCCGCGGAATGTTGCGATTCGGAGGGGTTTTGCATGGTGAATTCCCGATATATCGTTCAATGGTAGCCTATCAGGCACCCTGTAACGGGCAGCGAACCTGCCCCGACAGCACCCAGCGGTCACATACCTGAAATATTGCGGCCATACTATCGCAATGTTCGCGCCGCGCCGGCGCTCCGAAGTGTGCCAAATTCGCCATGTCCAGCACTATCCTCGTTGTCGAAGACGAACCCGCAATCCAGGAACTGATCGCCGTCAACCTGTCTTTCGCGGGGCACAAAGTGCTGCGCGCCTTCGACGCCGACCAGGCCCAGACCCTGATCCGCGCCGAACTTCCCGATCTGATCCTGCTGGATTGGATGCTGCCCGGCACGTCCGGCCTGGCCATGGCGCGCAAGCTGCGCAATGACGAGCGCACCCGCGCCGTCCCGGTCATCATGCTGACCGCCAAGGGCTCCGAGCAAGACAAGGTGGACGGCCTGGAAGCCGGCGCCGACGACTACATCACCAAGCCCTTCTCGCCGAAGGAGCTGATGGCCCGCATCAAGGCCGTGCTGCGCCGCCGCGCGCCCCAGCTGACCGACGACGTGATCGACGTGGGCGGCCTGAAGCTGGATCCAGTGACGCATCGCCTGTCGGGCAATAGCCAGTCGCTGCAAATCGGCCCCACCGAATTCCGCCTGTTGCACTTTTTCATGACCCACCCCGAGCGCGTGTTCTCGCGTTCGCAGCTGCTGGATCAGGTCTGGGGCGATCACGTGTTCGTTGAAGAACGCACCGTGGACGTCCACATCCGCCGCTTGCGCAAGGCGCTGGAACCCAGCGGTCACGACGCGCACGTGGAAACGGTGCGCGGCAGCGGTTACCGGTTTACGGCACAGCTCCCGACGCGGTAAAACTGCCGCACGATGATCTGGCTGCGCACACTTTTCCTGGTCGCCCTGTGGGCGGTGATTTCATTATTGGCGCAATGGCTCATAGGCGACCCATTGGGCTGGATAGTGTTTTCGGCCGCGCTGACCGCCATGCTGCTTTGGCGCAGCTGGAGACTGACACTGGTCTCTCATTGGGCCAACCACCCGGAAACCTCTCCCCCCGCTTCCGTCGGGCCCTGGGACGACATCCTCGCCCCGCTATACCGCTACACCCGCGCCCGCGCCCGAGAACTGACTGAAACCCGCGACACCATGCAAGGCATGCTGGCCGCCGCCCAAGCCTTGCCGGACGGCGCCGTCACCCTGAATGAAGACTTTCAGATCGACTGGTGCAACCGCATGGCGCGTCAGCACCTGGGCCTGCGCCTGCCGGCCGATCGCGGCCACAACCTGCTGAACCTGCTGCGCGCTCCGGAATTCGTGGAATACGCGCATCGCGCAGCCTGGCCAGAGCCCATCCTGGTACGCCTGGGCCAGAACGGCCAGGAACGCCTGATGATGATGCAGCTGACGTCCTACGCCAGCAACCAGCGCCTGCTGATCACCCGCGACGTCACTCAGATCGAACGCCTGGAAACCACGCGCCGCGACTTCGTGGCCAACGTCTCGCACGAACTGCGCACGCCGCTGACCGTGCTGGCCGGCTTCCTGGAAACGCTGCGCGACATGCCGGCCGATGCGCTGCCCGCGGAACAGCGCGCGCAGTACATCGACATGATGCACGAGCAGGCGCAGCGCATGCAAGCCATCGTGGAAGACCTGCTGACCTTGTCCACGTTGGAATCTTCGCCGGGCAGCGATCCGCGTGCCATCAACATGGGCGCGCTGCTGCAAAAGGCACGCCAGCAAATCGAAGCGCTGTCAGGCGGACGCCATGTGCTGGAATGGCATATCGACGAATCGCTGGACGTGCTGGGCGCGGAAACCGAACTGACCTCCGCGCTGTCGAACCTGCTGACCAACGCGGTGCGCTATACCCCTGACGGCGGCACGATCACCGTGCGCTGGGAACGCGAAGCCGACGGCGGCGCGCGCTACAGCGTGCAGGACACGGGCATCGGCATCCCCGCCCGTCACCTGCCGCGCCTGACTGAACGCTTTTATCGCGTGGACCGCGGCCGCTCACGCGCCGTGGGCGGCACCGGCCTGGGGCTGGCCATCACCAAACACATCGCCATGCGCCACGACGCGGAACTGCTCATCACCAGCGAACCGGGCAAAGGCAGCGTCTTCGCGCTGCGCTTCCCCGCTGAACGCATCGCCATCGACGAACCCGCGTGAATCGCTGAGCGTCTCAACCATCCGTGCCATTTGCGTGGCGCGGATGGTAAATTCCCGGCCATGCGTATCCTGGTCATCGAAGACGAACCCAAACTCGCCGACTACCTGAAGAAAGGGTTGTCGGAACAAAGCCATATCGTGGACCTGGCTCGCGACGGCGTGGACGGCCAGCATCTGGCGCTGGAAGGCGCCTATGACCTGATCGTGCTGGACGTGATGCTGCCCGGCGTGGACGGCTTTGGCGTCCTGGCCTCGGTTCGCGCGCAGAAGGACACTCCCATCCTGATGCTGACCGCGCGCGACGCCGTGGAAGACCGCGTGCGTGGCCTGGAAGGCGGCGCCGACGACTATCTGGTCAAACCTTTCGCGTTTTCGGAATTGCTGGCGCGCGTGCAGGCGCTGCTGCGCCGCGGGCGCTCGCAAGAACCCACCCTGCTGCGCCTGGCCGATCTGGAGCTCGACCTGGCTCGCCGCCGCGCCCAGCGTGACGGCCGTCGCCTGGACCTGACCGCCAAGGAATTCAGCCTGCTGGCGCTGCTGCTGCGCCGCCAGGGCCAGGTGCTGTCGCGCACCACCCTGGCCGAACAGGTCTGGGACATGAACTTCGACAGCGACACCAACGTCATCGACGTGGCGGTGCGGCGCTTGCGCAGCAAACTGGACGACCCCTTCGACACCAAGCTGCTGCACACCGTGCGCGGCATGGGATATGTACTGGAGTCGCGCGCCGAGCCTGCCCCCGCATGACACCGCCGCGCGTGCGTTCGATGCAGGCGCGGCTGACCCTGCTGTTGGGCGCCATCGCATTGCTGGTATCCAGCCTGGCCGGGGCTACGCTGTTCTGGGCGTTGAAGCGCGAAGTCGCACGCCAGGAAATCACCGAGGTCAACGGCAAGCTGGAATTGATCGATCACCTGATCGACATGCAGAACAGCGCCAGCGGCCTGCATGACCTGGCCGCCACCTTCGACGAGATGCGCGCGGGTCAAGGCCAGTTGGGCATATGGATCGTGGACGCCCAGGGCAATGCCGTCTATGGCGGCCCCGCCCCCGAAACGCTGGAGCTCACGGACGGCAAACAAGTGCTGCTACAGACGGCCGACGGCAGCCGCATGCGCGGCCTGCGGGTTGCCATGAACGACCGCATCTTGCCCGGCGCACAACTGACGGTGGCGGTCAGCACGCGCACCAACTCGCAGTTCCTCTATGCCTACGGCACCGCCTTGATCTTGATCTGCGCCTTGTGGGTGGGCGCGACCGTGGTGCTGGCCGCTTGGGCCGTGCGCCGCAGCATGGCCCCCACGCGCCGGCTATCGGAACAGGCCGCGCGCATCCAGCCCGACAATCTGGCTCGCCGCCTGCCGCTGGAAGATACCGACCGCGAACTGCTCGAACTGGTGCGCTCATTCAACCGCACGCTAGAGCGGCTGCAAACGGCCTACCAGCAGATGGAAGGCTTCAACGCCGATGTCGCGCATGAGCTGCGCACACCGCTGGCCACGCTGATCAACGGCACCCAGGTCATGCTGTCGTCGCCGCGCGAAGCCGCCGAGCTGCGCGATGCGCTGGAATCCAACCTGGAAGAGCTCGAGGACCTGAAAACGCTGGTCAACGACATGCTGTTCCTGGCGCGCGCAGACCGGGGCGAGCTTGCCGCCGACCTGGCGCCCGTGTCGCTGGCGGCCGAGGCCCGGCGCGTGGCGGACTACTACGAAGCCATGCTGGAAGCACACGGCGTGCGTCTGCATTGCGAGGGCGACGCCACCGTGACTGCCAATTCCGGCCTGGTGCGCCGCGCCTTGGCCAACCTGATATCCAACGCCATCAAAGCCACGCCCGCCGGACAAGGCATCCTGCTGCGCTGCTCCGTGACGCCGTCGGGCGCGCGGGTGGAAGTGCGCAACCCTGGCCGGCCCATTCCGGCTGCCGACCTGCCCCGCATCTTCGACCGCTTCTTCCGGTCGGGCCAGACGCGCGCGCCGCGCAGCGAAGGTCACGGCCTGGGCCTGGCCATCGTGCGCGCCATTGCCCACATGCACGGCGGTGAGGTGGACGCCGTGTCGGATGCCAACGGCACGGTGGTCGGCATCACCCTGCGCGGATCGGTGCGGCCCGCGGTTTCCGAGAACATTACAAAACCGTAATCCAGTCGACAGAATCGAGTCACCCCGGTTTTCCTACAGTGTCGTCACGGTCTCCCACCTTCTGAGGATTTTCGTGAAAGACACTCTGATCCGCTTTACTCAAGCTGCGGCGCTGGCCCTGCTGGTTGCCGGCGCGGCCCAAGCCGCAGGCGAACACGCCGGCCACGCCATGTCGATGCCGGCTGCCTCGACCCCCATCGGCAAACCCGGCGATGCCGCGCGCGTCACGCGCACCATCGAGGTCGACATGACCGACGCCATGCGCTTCACGCCCGAGCGCATCGAGGTCAAGGCTGGCGAGACCGTGCGCATCAACGTGCGTAATTCCGGAAGGATCCGCCACGAGCTGGTGCTGGGCACCGACGCAGACCTGAAGGCGCACTACGACATGATGATGAAAGACCCCGGCATGCGCCACGAAGAGGCGAACGCGGTGTCTCTGGACGCCGGCAAGACGGGCCAGATCGTCTGGCGCTTCGACAAGGCAGGCACGGTGTCCTTCGGCTGCCTGGAACCCGGCCACTACAGCGCCGGCATGAAGGGCGCGGTGACGGTGCTGTAGCACCCGCCCATTCCCGCCATGAACACCTTCCCCCCTCTTGCCCGCCGCCGCTTCGTGCAGGGCCTGGCCGCTGGCGGTGCACTGGCCGCGCTGGGCGGTTGGCGCGCTGCGCTGGCAGCACCCGCCTCCGCCACGGAATTGCGCGGCACGGAATTCCATCTGGAGATCGGCGAAACGCCCGTGAACTTCACGGGCGCCGCCCGCATCGGCACCACTGTCAACGGCCAGGTGCCCGCCCCCATCCTGCGCTGGCGCGAAGGGGACACGGTGACGCTGCACGTCACCAACCGGCTGCGCGAACAGACCTCCATCCACTGGCACGGCATTCTGCTGCCGACCGACATGGACGGCGTGCCCGGCCTGAGCTTTCCCGGCATCGATCCGGGCCAGACCTTCACCTACCGCTTTGCCGTGCGCCAGAGCGGCACGTACTGGTATCACAGCCACTCGGGCTTCCAGGAGCAGACCGGCCTGTACGGCGCCATCGTCATCGACCCGCGCCGCCGCGACCCCATCGCGTCCGACCGGGACTACACCGTGCTGCTGTCCGACTGGACCGACGAAGACCCGATGCGGCTCTTCAACAAGCTGAAGGTCATGCCCGAGTACTACAACGGCATCCAGCCCAGCGTCCAGAGCCTGGCCGCTGATGCGCAGGACCGTGGTTGGCGCGCAGCGTTGTCCGAGCGCCTGATGTGGGAACAGATGCGCATGACTCCGACCGATCTGGCGGATGTGTCCGGCGCCACCTACACCTACCTGACCAATGGCGCCACGCCGTCGGGCAACTGGACGGGGCTGTTCAAGCCGGGCGAACGCATCCGGCTGCGCTTCATCAACGGGTCGGCGATGACGTACTTCGATGTGCGTATCCCCGGCTTGAAGATGACGGTCGTGGCCGCCGACGGGCAAGATGTACGCCCCGTCGACGTCGAGGAATTCCGCATCGGCGTGGCGGAAACCTATGACGTGATCGTCGAGCCGCAGGAAGAACGCGCCTACACCATCTTCTCGCAGGCGATGGACCGTTCGGGCTTTGCGCGCGCCACGCTGGCGCCACGCGCCGGCATGCAGGCCGAGGTGCCGCCGTTGGACCGCGTGCAGCTGCTGGGCATGATGGACATGGGCATGGCGCACGACATGGGCGGCGGCGCGGGTGGCCACGACATGGCCGCCACCGGTGCCGCTGGCGCTGGTGCTGGCGCGATGGATCACGGCAGCATGCCGGGCATGGACCATGGCAGTTCGCATGGCTCGGGCGCCGGGCAAGGCGGCATGGTGGAAGCAAAGCATCCGTATCCCACCGAACGCGGCGTCAGCAATTCGATGCTGCCCGACGTGGTGTCGACACGGCTGGACGACCCGGGCGTGGGCCTGCGCGACAACGGCCGCCGGGTGCTGACGTATGCAGACCTGCACTCCATCCGCGAACCCGAAGACAACCGCGCGCCCTCGCGCGAGATCGAACTGCACCTGACCGGCAACATGGAACGCTACATGTGGTCGTTCAACGGCGTGAAGTTCTCTGACGCCAAGCCGATTGTGCTGCGCTACGGCGAGCGCGTCCGCTTCGTGCTGGTCAACGACACGATGATGACGCACCCCATCCACCTGCACGGTTTGTGGAGCGACCTGGAATCGCCCGACGGCGCCTTTCAGGTGCGCAAGCACACGATCACCCTCAATCCGGCGCAACGGCTGACCTACCGAGTCAGCGCCGACGCGCGCGGGCACTGGGCCTATCACTGCCACCTGCTGTATCACATGGAGGCCGGCATGTTCAGAGCGGTCGTGGTGGAGTAAGCGATGACGATTCAATGCAAATTCCTGGGCGCCTGCGCCCTTGCCATGACGCTGGGCGCGACAACCGCCCAGGCGCAATCCACCAGCATGGATCATTCCAGCATGCCTGGCATGGATCATTCCAACATGCCCGGCATGGATCACGGGTCGATGAGCCCCAGCACGCCACCCGCCCCCGCCGCCATGGATCATGGGACGATGGACCACGGCGCGATGGGGCACGGCGCCCCCGCAGCGGCCGCGCCGCCTGTCGGCAGCTTGCCAAGCAGCGATGGCGCGGGCGAGCGCAGCTATGACAGCTACGGCATCCGTCCTCACATGATGGACAACGCCTCCACCTGGCAACTGCTGTTCGACAGGTTCGGCATCACCCGCAACCGCGACGGAGAGAACGCGCTGGACTGGGATGGCCGCTTCTGGCTCGGTTCGTCCACCAATCGATTGCTGATCAAGAGCGAAGGGGAACGCGAAAACGGCGGCGGCTCGGATGGCAAGGTCGAAGCCTTCTGGAGCCACGCCGTCTCACCCTTCTGGGACGTGCAGTTGGGCGCCCGCCGAGACATCGGCACCGGCCCCAAGCGCAACTGGGCCGCCATCGGCATCGAAGGCGTGCTGCCCTACAACATCGAACTGGAGACGACCGCCTATGTGGGCTCGTCCGGCCGCACGGCCCTGGCGCTGAAGGCCGAGTACGACCTGCTGCTGACGCAGCGGCTGATCTTCACGCCCGAACTGGAAGCCAGCCTGTACGGCAAGAGCGACCCCGAACGCGGCATCGGTTCTGGCCTGTCCTCCGGCTCGCTCTCTTTGCGGCTACGCTATGAGGTCACGCGCGAGTTCGCCCCTTACGTCGGCGTATCCTTTGAACGGAAGTTCGGCCAGACCGCCAGTTTCGCGTCGGATGCCGGGGCCAGCCGGTCCCAAACGGCCATCATGGCCGGTGTGCGGTTCTGGTTCTGACGCGGGGTCACGCCCTTTTTCCACTTTTTCCGTACGGAGCATCATGAACGTTCCCCGTATTACGCGCCGCCTGGTTCTTGCCGCGGCCCTTTGCGCCCCCGTCTTCGCCACCGCGCAAACTCCTGCGAAGGTCGACGTCTGGAAGACGCCCACCTGCGGCTGCTGCGAGGACTGGGTCAAGCACATGCGCGACAACGGCTTCACCGTCACCACGCACGATGTGCAGGACACCGGCCCCATCCGCCGCAACGCCGGCATGGCGGACTATGGGTCTTGCCATACGGCGGTGGTGGACGGCTATGCCGTCGAAGGCCATGTGCCCGCCAGTGACGTGCGCCGACTGCTGCTGGAAAAGCCGGACGCCGCTGGCCTGGCCGCGCCCGGCATGCCGTTGGGCTCACCCGGCATGGACGGCCCGGAATACGGCGGCCGCAAGACGCCGCATGACGTGCTGCTGGTGGACAAGCAGGGCGGCGCCAAGGTCTACCAGGCATACCGGTAGGCCGGGGGGGTGGGAAGGCCATTGAAACAATTCATCCACACCGTCTCAATGGCTACTCCTTGCACCGCAACAAAAATGCGCCACAATAAATAAAACGCATTTCTCACCCACCCCTTGGCAGTCATGGCAAAAATCGTCCTGTTCGAGAACATCCATCCGAGCGCCCGCGCGGTCTTCGAGGCCGCCGGCTACACCGACATCGTCACGCATGCCGCGGCCCTGCCGCCGGCAAAAATGCAGGAAGCCCTGCGTGGCGTGCATGTGGCGGGGATCCGTTCTCGCACGCACCTGGATGCCGCCCTGCTGTCCAGCCCCGACCTGCGCGTCGTAGGCTGCTTCTGCATCGGCACCAACCAGGTCGATCTGGATTCCGCCATGCAGCGCGGCATCCCGGTGTTCAACGCGCCTTTCTCGAATACCCGCTCGGTGGCCGAACTGGTGCTGGGCGAAGCCATCCTGCTGCTGCGCCGGATTCCCGAAAAAAATGCCCGCGTGCATCTGGGCCATTGGGACAAGAGCGCGTCTGGCGCCTTTGAAACCCGTGGCAAGACGCTGGGCATCGTGGGTTACGGCAACATTGGGTCGCAGATCAGCACCCTGGCCGAAAGCCTGGGCATGCGCGTCATCTATCACGACGTCGAAGCCAAGCTGCCGCTGGGCAATGCCCGCCCCGCCGGGACGCTCAACGACCTGCTGGAACAGGCCGATGTGGTGACGCTGCACGTCCCCGGCGGCAAGTCCACCGAGAACATCATGAACGCGGAGACCATCGCGCGCATGCGTCGCGGCGCCATCCTCATCAACGCCTCACGCGGCACCGTGGTGGATATCGACGCGCTGCACGCCGCGCTGAAATCCGGCCATCTGGCCGGCGCCGCGCTGGACGTGTTCCCGACCGAACCCAAGGGCGCGGACGAACCGCTGGCCAGCCCGCTGATCGGCCTGCCCAACGTGATCCTGACCCCGCACATCGGCGGCAGCACGCAGGAATCGCAAGAGAACATCGGCCGCGAAGTGGCCGAGAAACTGGTGCGCTTCCTGCAAGCCGGCACGACCAAGGGCGCGGTCAACTTCCCCGAACTGCCCTACCTGGAGCCGGCCGGCGCCACCCGCATCCTGCACGTGCACCGCAACGCCCCGGGCGCGCTGGGCACGCTGGACAACCTGATGGCGCAACATGGCCTGAACATTGTCAGCCAGACCCTGCAAACCAAGGGCCAGATCGGCTACGTGATCACCGACGTGGAAGGCCAGGTGGACGACCTCGTCATGACCACCTTGCGCGACCATCCGATCACTGTCCGCTGCGACCGTCTGTAGGATGGGTGAAGCGCGAGAGTCAGTACTTTAGGACTCGGATGCCAAGCGCGCGCAACCCATCAAGCAGCGGTGAGTTCTTGGCAATCGCCGCCATGAAGCCACCGCTGCTTGATGGGTTGCGCGCGCTGAATAATTGAGTTCTTGCTTAAGGACTCTCGCGCTACACCCATCCTACGGTTCACAGGCGGATAATCGTACGGTTCACTGGTGGTTGTTCCGTCCGGTTCACAGGCGGTTGTTCAGTGCCGTTCACAGGCAGCTATGCAGTACCGTTCACAGGCAGTTATTCAGCCGCCGCCAGTATCAGGCATTCCGCCATTTTCTCGCGCACGCTGCCGGCATCGAACGGCAGTCGGCCGATGATGCCGATCTCGCGGTGAAACGCCAGATCGCCCAAAGGCACCAGCCGCAAACCCGTCACATCCAGCCGCCGCAACCGTGGCAGCAGCGCCACGCCCAAGCCGTGGCGCACCATGTTGGCGATGGCTTCAATTTCGTCCAGTTCCACCGCCTCATGCACATTGATGCGGTGCTTCTTCAGGAAGATATCCACCACCCGGCCACCGAACGACGCCCGGTCGTAACGGATGAAAGGCTGGGTCGCCAGTAGATCCCGCCAGGGCGCCAGCGGCATGGCTTCCGGCATGGCCAGCACCACCGGCTCGTTCAGCAGCCGATGCCAGCCCAGTTCCGGCGGCAAGGTGAAGGGCGGGCGGATCAGCACGGCCATGTCCACTTCGCCCGCGTCCACCTGCCCCAGCAACGACAGCGACACGCCGGGCACGATGCGCACCCGGACCTCGGGATAGACGGCGCGGAACCGGCCCAAGGCGTCCACCAGCAAATCCTGCTGCACCGAGGCGATGGCGCCGATGCGCAACGACCCACTGACCTGGCCGGCCCCCGCCGTGGTGACCATGCGTTCGGCCATGGCCACCAGCTCTTCCGCCTGCGTCAGCATCTCGCGGCCATGCACGTTCAACACCGCCGCCCTGGCCCCCCGGTCAAAGAGTTCCACACCCAGATATTCCTCCAGGCGCTTGATCTGAGCGCTCACGGCCGACTGCGTCAGACCCAGGTGCACGCCAGCGCCGGTAAAGGTACCGTCGCGCGCCACGGCGATGAAGGTTTTGAATTCTTTGATCACGATCAATATTTTTGATGCTAAGACACAAAAAATATCGTTTTTCAATCAAAAAAACAATACCTAAACTACGTACTGGTGCTACAGCACGCCCGCGCCAGCGGCGGCCCGCAACCTGTTTATCTTCTTTTGCCTGGAGTTTTTCATGACCGCCCAAACCAACCTGCCGCCGTTCCACCTGGCCTTCCCGGTTCGCGACCTGGCCGAAGCCCGCGCCTTCTATGGCGAAAAGCTGGGCTGTCCGGAGGGCCGCAGCTCGCCCGAGTGGATCGACTTCAACTTCTACGGCCACCAGATCGTCGCCCATCTGGCACCCGGCGAATGCGGCCAAAATGCCACCAGCGCCGTGGACTCCCACAACGTGCCGGTGCGCCATTTCGGCGCCGTGCTGTCCATGGAACAATGGGAAGCCATGTCCAAGCGCCTGATCGACGCCGGCACTGAATTCGTCATCGAACCCTACATCCGTTTCAAGGGTGAAGTGGGCGAACAAGCCACGATGTTCTTCCTGGATCCGTCGGGCAACGCACTGGAATTCAAGGCATTCAAGAACATGGATTCGCTGTTCGCCAAGTAATCCTTCCCTACCGGTTTCGCGCCGTTGAATGCGCTTTCAGCCCCCCTTCCACGGCCGAAACCACCTGTGACGCATCCTGCCCCCGGATGATCGCTGTCTGATCGCCTTGTTCGGCGGTCTGGTCTATGCTTCAGTCCGCCGGACCTGTCTTGCCCCGGCAACAAGGAAACCGCAATGACCACCCGCATCGATATGAACTGCGACATGGGCGAAAGCTATGGCGCCTGGACCATGGGCAACGACGCGGCGGTGCTGCAATACGTCAGCTCCGCCAACATCGCCTGTGGCTTTCACGGCGGCGACCCCGCCACCATGCGCAAGACGGTCTCGGCCGCGCTCAAGCAGGGCGTGGCGCTGGGCGCCCACCCCAGCTTGCAGGACTTGGCGGGGTTTGGCCGCCGTGTCATCCAGATCACGCCTGACGAAGCCTATGACATCGTGGTCTATCAGATCGGCGCGCTGGCCGGCGTGGCGGCCTCGCAAGGCGCACGGCTGCATCATGTGAAAGCGCACGGCGCGCTGTACAACATGGCCGCCAAGGACGAAGGCTTGTCGCGTGCCATCTCGCAGGCGGTCAAGGATGTGGACGCCTCGCTGATCCTATACGGACTGGCGGGCAGCAAGCTGATCGATGCGGCTCGCGCCATCGGCCTGACTGCCGCCAGCGAAGTGTTCGCTGATCGCTCCTACCAGGACGACGGTTCGCTGACGCCGCGCACACGCGCCGGCGCCATGATCGAAGACCTGGACCAGGCGGTGGCGCAAGTGGTGCGCATGGTGCGTGAAGGTAAAGTGCGTTCGGTCGACGGGCACGACGTGCCGGTCCAGGCCGACACGCTTTGCATCCATGGCGACCAACCCAACGCCCTGCTGTTCGCCAATGGCATCCGCCAGGCGTTGGAACAGGCGGGCATTGACATCCGAACCCCCGCGCGGGGCTGACCGCATTCCGATGACGAAGCCCGATCAGGCCCGGCCGTAGCGCGGCGCCATGTCTTCGGCGGCCTGCTCGGCCGCATCGTGATAGGCCTGCAAGATACCAGGCAACACCTCCACCACGTAGCCACGGGTCAGCGCCGCCGCACGTTCGAAATCACGAATGGCCAGCGCCTGCGTGATCCCTTGCGTGTAGGTCTGAAGGGTATTGGTTTCGATCGAGCGCTTGGCCAACAGGTAGCGCAGCGGCTCCACCTGTTCGTAAAGCTTGCTGAGCATGTTGGTCAGCGGCGAATTGCCCGTATAGCGGGCCCCCGCCAAGTAGAACTCCCGCGAGGCCGCGATGCTGGCACGCACGTCGCGCTTGGCCATGGCCGCCGCGATGGCGTCGTCATAGCTGCGCAATTCCGCCACCAGCGGCGCCAGATCGCGCATGTCCGCCAACTGGCGGATGCAATACGCTTCCAGTTCCGCGCGCAACATGTACAGATGGCGGATCTGCGTTTCGGTATAGAGAGTGACCCTGAAGCCCTTGCGTTGGATATGCGTAACCAGGCCGCTTAGCTCCAGCAGACGCAGCGCTTCCCGGATCGGGCTGCGGCTGGTGCCGAAACGCTGCTCTAGTTCTTGCTCCCGTAAGGGCTGCCCGGGCCGGATAGTGCCATCCACTATCAATTCACGAATCTGTTCCTGAAGGAAATATGGAATCGTGGCTGGCGCTTTGACGTCCAATCGGCTCCCCTTGTACTGCGCGATGCAGGTTTGAGACACCGAGAAGATACTAGAAATCTATTGAAACACAAATAGGAAAATTGTTGCAGAGACGAAATAAGCCTCTGCTATGCCCCGCTCCTCCGATCAGTCCCAATCGTCGCGATAGACAAACTTGGGCATCTGCCAATTGAAACGCAGCGCCAGCAGGCGCAGGGCCAGGCCGGCCGCCAGCGCCAAGGGCACGGCGGCATTGGCCGACAAGCCCAACGACTGGCCGCCCAGGTACAACGCGCCGGTCACGACCGACACGCTGGCGTACAGCTCCTTGCGGAACAGCAGTGGCACCTCATTGCACAGCACGTCCCGCAGTACCCCCCCGGCGCAACCGGTGATCATGCCGCTGATCAGCACCACCGTGATCGGCAACTGCATCAGTTGCGCCACCTGGCAGCCAATGACGGTGAAAGCCACCAGGCCCAGCGCATCCGCCAGCAGGAACACGCTGCGCAAGCGCCGCATCACCGGCGCGATCAGCGCGGTCAAGATCGCGGCGCCGCCCGTCATCCACAGGTATTCGGGGTGAATCACCCACGTCAGCGGGTAATGCCCCAGCAGCACGTCGCGCAGCGAACCGCCGCCCAGGGCCGTCACGCAGGCGATGATGCATACCCCCATCCAGTCCATGTCGCGCCGGCCAGCCGACAGCGCCGCGGTCATGGCTTCGGCCACGATGGCGACGAGATACAGGGTATGCAGCAGAGCGGGTGAAATATCGGAAAACATGGGAGGGACGGGGGAAAACGGTAATCGGCCGGGGAAAGGGGAATCCCGGACTCAGGGTGCGGCAGGCCCCATTGTATTGATCCTGACCTTGCGCAAGCCGCCATTGCCCGCAAGCGCCCCATCCCTTACGCTGGACCATGCGTTGATATCAATCAATCCCCAGTCCGCATCGCGGCGAGACAATGGGGACATGCCCTAGCGGGTGGTAACAGCCAGACTGCGCGGACGCGGGAGCCGACATTCTGGCGTCAACCGGGAGATAACGTATGACACAGCAAACAGGCCCCATCCTATTGGCCACGGACCTGAGCGCGCGCGGCGACCGCGCCCTGGACCGCGCTCTGCAACTTACCAAAGAGCTCAATACCAAGCTGATCGTGCTGCATGTCATGGAAAGCCATGCCACGCCTGCCCGCCTGACCACGCCCGTCTGGCGCCGCCTGTCGACCGACCACAAGACGCTGGCCGAACGTGAGCTGGCCGAAGATCTGGCCACGGCGGACGTGCCGGCGGAAGTCGTGGTGGTGTCCGGCGATCCGCTCACGCGCATCATGGAAACCGCCGATAGCTATGGCTGCTCGCTGATCGTCACCGGGATCGCCCGCGACGAAACGCTGGGCCGGCTGTTGCTGGGCACCACGGTCGAAAAACTGGCCCGTCAGGCACGCCAGCCGGTACTGGTGGTCAAGACCCGTCCGCGCAAGCCGTATCGCGACGTGCTGATCGCCACCGACTTTTCCCCCGGGTCGCGACAAGCCCTGCGCGCCGCGCTGCAACTGGTTCCCAACGCCGACCTGACGCTGTTCCACGCCTACGACGTGCCCTTCCAGGGCAAGAGCGTGCCCGACGACGCCATCACGCGCAGCTTCTACAAGGGCGCCGAGCAAAGCGCGCGGGAATTCACGGCGGAAACGCCGGAACTGGCCGACCTGACGCCGCCCAAGATCGTGCTGGAACCGGGCCAACCCGAAACCGTGCTGTCAGAGTATTCGTTCAACCACCGGTCTGATCTGGTCGTCACGGGCACCCACGGCCGCACCGGCATCTTGCGCACCGCCATCGGCAGCGTCGCTGAACGACTGCTGGAGTCCCTGCCCAGCGACGTGCTGATCGTCAGACTGATCGACGAATCGTAGGATGGGTGTAGCGCGAGAAGCCGGAAACAAGAACACCGGCAT
>NZ_CADIJX010000013.1 GCF_902859625.1 Achromobacter pestifer
GCGGGAGTAGCTCAGTTGGTAGAGCGCAACCTTGCCAAGGTTGAGGTCGCGAGTTCGAGACTCGTCTCCCGCTCCAAATACAAAAAGGAAGCAACGGCCAACACCGCGCTTCCTTTTTTCTTGCAAGTGCTGGCGCAATGGCAGAGTGGTTATGCAGCGGATTGCAAATCCGTGTACGTCGGTTCGATTCCGGCTTGCGCCTCCAGCATCTTTTCCCCTCCCCCCCAGCATCTCGTTACGCATCCCTACGCGCTGTCAATCGAATGATTGCTATGGTGACGCCGTTTTCATCTAACGCCGATCCTATGCACCGCATTCTGAATTCCCGCGCCTGTTCCCCCTTGCTTGTCCTGTCGACCGCCGCGCTGATGTCGCTTGCGCCGCTGAGCGCCGAAGCCGATTCCGACCGCCACCATCATCGCCACGGCCGCGAATACAAAGAAAAATACTGGGACGGCAACTGCAAGATCGAGCGCAAATGGAAGCGCAACGGCGAATACCAGGAAAAGCGCAAATGCCGTGACGACTACCGCCAGGGCTACATGGCGCCCCCGCAGGTCGTCATGCCCATGGCGGCGCCCGCTATCATCATCAATCCGCCCCCCATCATCATCCGGCCCTGAACATGGATCAATCGGTGAAGGACGCAATCGCCCGCTGGCCCGACGTGCCGGCGGTGTTCGGCTGGCTGTCACTCGACGGCCGCGGCCGCTGGCGCCTGCATCCGCAAGGCCTGGCCGCAGAAGGCGGTGCGGGCGAGTCCATCACCAACCTCCAGATCCTGGACTTCATCAACCGCAACTATGAGCATGACGACGAAGGCCGCTGGTTCTTTCAGAACGGGCCGCAGCGCGTCTTCCTGCGCCTGGATGCCGCCCCGTTCGTGCTGAGGCTGAGCGACGACAACACCCGGCTGCTCTCGCACACGGATGCCGTCATTGCATCCATCAACGGCTGGTGGCTGGACGATGCCGGCCAGTTGTATGCCATGACGCCAGCAGGCGCTGGCATCGTGCTGGACCGGGATCTGCCCGCGCTTCTGGAAAAACTGCGCACGGACCATGGCGCGCCATTGCTGGATGCGCTGGCCGGCCTGGCGCCTGGCCAGGCGATATCGGTTTCCTGGCCGGGCATCTACCCCGCCGCGCCGCTGCGCGCCATTGCCGGCAAAGACCTGGCGCAGCGCCTGGGGTTCAATCCCAACCCGGGCCCGGCGCAAGACTGACCCGGCCCCGGCCTGCGCGCATCAGAACATGCCGTTGGTGTTGGCGGATTGTTCGGGAATGGGTTGCACCGCATCCCAGTGCTCGACGATCTTGCCCTGCTCCAGGCGGAAGATATCGATGATGGCGTTGCCGCGCGTGCCGGGCTCGCGCACGGCGTGCACATGCAGGATCACGTAATCGCCGTCCGTGAAGACGCGCTTGATCTCGCTATGCGACTTCGGAAATTTTTCGCGCAAGAAAGCGACGAACTTGCGAAAGCCCTCGGGGCCGTCCGCGGCGTTCGGGTTGTGCTGCACATAGCGGTCGCCCACGTACTTCAGCGCGGCATCCGCATCCTTTTGGTTCAGTCCCTGCTCGTAGAAGGCCAGCACCGCGGCCTTGTTGGCCGCCTCCTGCTCGGGGGTCGCGTGTGCGGCGGGCGACAAGGCCGCGGCAAACAGCAACGCGCCGGCGGCGCGTCGGATCAAGGGCATCGAAAAAATCATCTGGACTCCGGAATGGAAAGGGGCAGCCGGATCATTCTATGAGGCGGCTGCCCCTGGAACCACGACCGCCGCAGTAGACAGTCTGATGCGCGCAGCGATCAGCCGCGACCGCTTTTGACCAACGCAAACTTGCCGTCACCCAACAGGGCCAGCACGGCAGCCGCCACGGTCAGGAAGATCGGATATTCCCAGCCGCCGCCCGCGTTGCCAAAACCCCAGCCATTGCCGAAGTGAACGGTCGACGCCACAAACAGCTGCACCACCGCGATGGCGGCGACCCAGCGCGGCACAATGCCCAGGATCAGCAGCGCACCCGCGGCGACCTCGAAAAAGGTAACCGGATAAGCCAGCCAACCGGCAAAACCAATCTTGGCAAAGAACTGCGCCGTGCCGGGCAGCGTGAACACCAACAACTTGGTCAGGCCGTGGGCCAGGAACATGACGCCTAGGGCGACACGCAGCAACAGTGCGGCATAAGGCGCGGTACGGGTATCAATCATTGCACTCTCCTTGAGCGGTTCGGGAATCGCCCAATACGGGAAGATTCATCTTGGCCGCTATTCTTGCCATTCCAAAAACAAAGATAAACATGCAGAATTGCAAATTATTGTTCCCCATTAGGAAACAATCTTGGATACGCATACCGCCATGCAGACCTTCGCCAAGGTCGTGGAGCTGGGCTCATTCGCGGCTGCGGCCGACAAAATGGGGCACGCCCGTTCGGTCGTGACGCGGCAGGTCGCCTACCTGGAACAGAAATACGGCGTGCGCCTGCTGAACCGCACCACGCGCAAGCTCAGCATGACCGACGCCGGACGTGCGTTCTATGAGCGCGTGCGCCCGATCCTGGCTGAAGTGGCCGACCTGGAACTGTCCCTGCAAGCCGAAGGCCAACGCCCCAGCGGCCGGCTGCGGGTCAGCGCCCCCGTGTCATTCGGCATCCTGCACCTGGGCCCCGCCATCGCCGAATATCTCCAGCGTTATCCCGATGTCGTCATCGATCTGGATCTGAATGACCGCGTGGTCGATCTGGTTGAGGATGGCTTTGACGTGGCGGTTCGCATTGGCCCGCTACAGGATTCGTCCCTGGTGGCCCGTCCGCTGGCGCCACAGCAATTGCTGGTCTGCGCCGCGCCCGCCTACCTGAAACGGCACGGCACCCCCAAGACGCCTGAAGACTTGAAGCAGCACCGCTGCCTGCATTACGCCTACGCCAGCACCGGCAACGAATGGCATTTCGAGAAAGACGGCGTGACGCATCTGGTGCGCGTGAACGCGGCGCTACGCGCCAATAACGGCGACGTGCTGCGTACCGCGTCGCTCGCCGGGCACGGCATCATCCTGCAACCCGAGTTCCTGGTAGGTGACGACATCCGTGCGGGACGGCTCATCACGCTACTGGCCGACTACGCACACACCCCGATTTCCATGTATGCCATTTATCCCCACCGGCGCTTCCTGTCGCCAAAAGTGCGGTCATTCGTCGAACATCTGGACGCGCGTTTCGGCAGCCCGGCCCTTGTCGCGCCGGGGAGACACACCAGTCCCCGCCGCAGCCGTTAGAATCGTACCCATGACCGCCAAACCGTCCATCGAATACTTTCCTGCCCCCCGCCGTTCGCTTTTTTGCAGCCAATGCGGCACCCCCGTCAACCGCCGGGTGCCTGAAGGCGACAACCGTGAGCGCGACATCTGCGATCACTGCGGCGCAATCCACTATCAGAATCCGCGTTTGGTGGTCGGCACGGTCCCGGTCTGGGAAAACCGCATCCTGCTTTGCCTGCGTGCCATCGAACCGCGCTACAACACCTGGACGCTACCCGCCGGTTTCATGGAACTGGCCGAAAGCACCGCGCAGGGCGCCGCCCGCGAAACGCTGGAGGAATCCGGCGCGCGCATCAAACTGGGCGAGCTCTACACCCTGATCGACCTGCCCCAGATCGATCAGGTACACGTGTTTTATCTGGCCGAGGCGCTAGGCCCCGAACTGGACCCCGGCCCAGAAAGCCTGGAAGCCCGCTGGTACGACGAATCCGAGATTCCCTGGGACAACCTGGCATTCCGCACCGTAGCAACCACGTTGCGGCACTACTTTGAAGACCGCAAGCAAGGCGTCTTCGTCCCTCACCACTACACCCTAGAATCGCACCGTTGAAGCTGCCCTGGTTAGCCGTCGACACTCCGTTTCCGCCTGCGGAATTTGCGCTGACGGAGCCGGACGGCCTGCTGGCGGCAGGCGCTGACCTGTCCCCCGCACGGTTGACCCAGGCCTACTCCAACGGCATCTTTCCGTGGTATTCCGAAGGCGAACCCGTGCTGTGGTGGAGTCCCGATCCGCGCATGGTGCTCGCCTTGAAAGACTTTTCACCCTCGCATTCGCTACGCAAGCTGCTCCGTCAGATCGCCAGCCGCGAGCATGAGGCGTCAGCACGGGTGCAGGTGCGCGTGGACACCGCCTTCCCACGGGTGATGGCGCAATGCGCCGCGCCGCGCGACGGCCAGCCGGGCACGTGGATCACCAGCGCCATGCAACAAGCCTATGCCGACTGGCATCAGGCTGGCTATGTGCACAGCATCGAAACCTGGATTGACGGTGAACTGGCGGGCGGCCTGTATGGCATCAGCCTGGGCCGCATGTTCTTCGGGGAATCCATGTTCACACACGTGCCCAACGCCTCGAAGATCGCATTGGCGTACCTGGTGCGCTACCTGAGCGCCCACGGCGTGGAATGCATCGACTGCCAGCAGCAGACGCGGCACCTGGCCAGCCTGGGCGCCCACCCGATCTCTCGGGCCCGGTTTCTGCAACATGTGCGCCACGCCACTGCGCAGACACCCATCCCATGGATACGCGGACGACTGGACAGCGGTGGACGCCTGTTGCCCGATGCCACATTCGACGCCAACTTCGGCGTTAATATGTAGACACCCCGTCGCGGGCCTGCCGCCGCGATACGAAATTCCCAATGAGCCAGCTCAAAGAACTCCCCTTCTCCACGCTGCAATTCTATGCAACCGCTCCCTACCCTTGCAGCTATCTGCCGGGTCGACAGGCTCGGTCGCAGGTCGCCGCGCCTGGCCATCTGATCAACGCGGGAACGTATTCGCAATTGGTCGAGCAGGGGTTTCGCCGCAGCGGACTTTTCACCTATCGCCCCCATTGCGATAGCTGCCAGGCCTGTGTCCCCGTGCGCGTGGACGCGGCCGGCTTCGCGCCCAACCGCAGCCAGCGCCGCGCGTGGCGCGACCACCAAAACCTACAGTCCTTCGTGGCGGAACTGGCCTGGTCGCCCGAGCATTACCGGCTATACACGCGCTACCAGCAGGGGCGCCACCCAGGCGGCGGCATGGACGAAGACAGCCGCACCCAGTATGCGCAGTTCCTGCTGACCAGCCGCGTGAACACGCGCCTGGTGGAATTCCGCGATCCCGACGGTGTGCTGATGATGGTATCCATCATCGATGTGCTGGACGACGGCCTGTCGTCGGTCTACACCTTCTATGACCCCGATATCGAAGGTAGTCTTGGCACCTACAGCATCCTCTGGCAGATTGAACAGTGCCGCAACCTGAACCTGCCCTGGCTGTATCTGGGCTATTGGATCGCGGATAGCCGCAAGATGTCCTATAAGTCCAGCTTCCACCCCGCGCAATTCCTCTCCGACGGGGAATGGCGCGACCAGATCGCGCCCCCGCTCTGATTTTCCACGTCAGGCCTGCGCACGCCGGAACCCGCCGCAAGGCCGGTGAAATTCGCTCTACAATTCCGCCCCATGTCTATCCTCTTCCACGCCTACCCCTTGGCCCGCCCGGCGCTGTTCGCCATGGACGCGGAAACCGCCCACGAAGTCACGCTGTCGGGCCTGCAACGCGCCTATGAGTGCGGAGCCACGCGCAAGCTGATGCACGCGCAGCCCAAGGCGCCCTGCACGCTGATGGGCATGCAGTTGGCCAACCCGATCGGGCTGGCGGCAGGCCTGGATAAGAACGGCGCCTATATCGATGCGCTGGGCAACCTGGGATTCGGCTTTATTGAAGTCGGCACGGTCACCCCCCGCGCCCAACCCGGCAACCCGAAACCGCGCATGTTCCGGCTGCCGCGCGCCAACGCGCTGATCAACCGGCTGGGTTTCAACAATCAGGGCCTGGAGGCGTTCCTGGCCAATGTGCAGCGCAGCCAGTGGCGCAAGCAAGGCGGCATCCTGGGCCTGAATATCGGCAAAAATGCCGATACCCCCATTGAGCGGGCAGCCGATGACTATTTGATCGGTCTGGAGGGCGTGTACCCGCATGCCGACTATGTGACGGTGAATATCTCGTCGCCCAACACCAAGAATCTGCGTGCGCTGCAAAGCGGGGACGAACTATCGGCGTTGTTGGCGCAATTGGCGGACAAGCGCCGGGCACTGGAAGATCAGCACCAGCGCCGCGTACCGATGGCCGTGAAGATCGCCCCCGACCTGACGCAAGACCAGATCGATGCCATTGCTGACACCCTGCCGCGCCATGGCATCGACGGCGTCATCGCCACCAACACCACGCTGTCGCGCGATGCGGTCGCCGGCCAGGCGCATGCTGACGAAGCGGGCGGCCTGTCCGGCGCTCCCGTGCATGAACTGTCGTTGAAGGTGATTCGCCGCCTGAAGGAACAACTGGGCAGCAGCCTGGCCATCATCGGCGTGGGTGGCGTGCTGTCGGGCCAGCAGGCCCGCGAAAAAATGGCAGCCGGCGCAGATGCCGTGCAGTTGTACACGGGCCTGATCTATCGCGGCCCCGCCCTGGTGGGCGAATGCGTGCGGGCAGTGGGCTAAAGGACCTGCCGCTGCGCACGCCATGTGCGCTTCCCCCGAACCGCCCCTTTGCCTCGGGGCAAAAAAAAGGGGCCACCCGGTGGGTGGCCCTAATTCCAGCTCTGCTCTGTCACTCAACAGTACTACATAACTGCGAATTACGCAGCATCGCGCGCCAGAAACTTAGGCGCCGCGACGGCTACGGTTTGCAACCTTGGTGGCAGCGTCGGCGGCATCCGTTGCAGCCTTGAAGGTCGCGTTGGCGGCGGCATTCAGGTTCGATTCGGCAACTTCAGCAGCCTGCTTGGCGGCCTTGGTGACGGAATCGTAGGCGCTGGTCGCGGTGGCCAGCGAGGACTTGAACAAGGCAACGGCGCTTTCCGAGCCAGCCGGAGCGTTCTTGGAGAACTGGTCGACGGCTTCGCTCAGCTGTTGCTGGCCTTCAGCGATCTGTTCTTCGGTCAGCTTGACCAGGTTGCCTTGCACGCCGGCAACGATGTCATACACGTGCTTGGTGTAGGCCATGGCCTTTTCGGCGCCCGGTTGCAGCAGGCCGGAGGCGAACGCCGCAGCTTCTTGCGGGTCCTTGACTTCAGCGGCTTGTTGCGACTTCTGGGCGACTTCGTCCAGGGTGGCCTTCACGACCTTCAGGTTCAGCTCGACCAGCTTTTCAAAGCCGGCGAAAACGGCGGACTGGGCGGCCACGAAAGTGTTGATGCTGGCCTTCTGGCGGTCCAGAACTTGTTGCGGAATTGCGCTCATAGAATGCTCCTTTATGGGTAGCCGGACGCTTCCGGCAAGTCAGGATGGTTGTCTGCGACGAAAATAAAACGTGCGCGGAAACTGGTACTACAAGCTACCGCCGGCCCGTTTGATGCACTGCACAATTCACATTCTAGACTGGCAATATTTCTTGTCAAGCAGTTTTTGTGCAACGCAACAAGTGTTTGCACTTTCTCGGTGCACGGCCTTGCACGACCTTGATCAAGCACAAGAATTTCCCATGATTCGGGAAATACCGGACATGACGGCGTATCAATTCTTTTCTAAACTGCTTTCACGCTGATGACAGACAAAATAAATCAAAAGTCAGCGGTCAATAACTAAATCGCAGCAAGCAAAACCCTGCAATTGGAGACTTCATGACCCTTATTCCCCGCACGCTTTCGGCCCTGCTCGCGGCCAGCGCCATGCTCGCCACTGGTGCTGCCCAAGCGGACTATCCGGATCGCCCCATCAATATGGTGGTGCCGTTCGCCGCAGGCGGCCCGACGGACAACGTCGCGCGCTCCCTCGCGGAAGCCATGCGGCCGGCGTTGGGCCAGACGGTCGTGGTCGAAAACAAGGGCGGCGCTGGCGGCACCATTGGTACGACGCAAGTCGCCCGCGCCCAGCCTGACGGCTATTCCGTCCTGCTCATGCACGCCGGCTTCTCTACCGCCCCGTCGCTGTACAAGAATCCCGGCTACGACCCGTACAAGAGTTTCGAGCCCATCGGCCTGGTCGTCGATGTGCCCATGACCATCATCGCGCGCTCGGACTTCCCGCCCAACAACATCAAGGAACTGGCCGAGTACGTCAAACAGAACAAGGACAAGGTCTCGCTGGCGAACGCCGGCATCGGGGCCGCCAGCCACCTGTGCGGCACCATGCTGGTTGAAGCGCTGGGCGTGCAACTGCTGACGATCCCCTACAAGGGCACGGCGCCGGCCATGAACGACCTGCTGGGCAAGCAGGTGGATCTGATGTGCGACCAGACCACCAACACCACGCAGCAGATCGAAAGCGGCAAGGTCAAGGCCTATGCCGTGACCAGCTTGCAGCGCGTTCCCACGCTGTCGAAGCTGCCGACCATGGACGAGTCCGGCTACAAGGGCTTTGAAGTGGGTATCTGGCACGGGATGTGGGTGCCGAAGGGCACGCCCAAGCCGGTCGTCGACAAGCTGGTCAAGAGCTTGCAGGCTGGCCTGGCCGACCCCAAGTTCCAGGAACGCATGAAGCAACTGGGCGCCACGGTGCTGACGTCGGAAGCCAACCCGCAATCGCTGGAAGCGAAGGTCAAGCAGCAAGTGCCGCAGTGGGCCGAGCTGTTCAAGAAGGCCGGCGTGGAACAACAGTAAGAAGGGGTTTCACCCCAAGGCGCGCATGAGCGCGCGCCCCTCAAGCCCCCTTCAAGGGGGCTTTTTCCTGGCCGCGCCCTTTTAGGGCCGCAGGGCCTCGGCAGCCATCCCCAAGCCGTTGAAGCCCGTGGACACTGACGGTTCATAACCCAACGCTTCGGAAATGCTGGCCGCCGTGTCGACCAGCGCCTTGATCCAATCGTCCTGCAAGCGTTCGGCCGGCGCCGAGATCGACAGGCCAGCCACCAGCTTGCCGGTGTCATCGAAAATGCCCGCGGCGATGCAGCGCACGCCCAGTTCCAGCTCTTCGTTGTCGCGCGCGTAGCCGTGGCGGCGCACCAGCGCCAGCTCGCGTTCCAGGCGGTCCAGGTCGGTCAGGCTATTGCGCGTGTGGCCGGCCAACCCGGTACGCAGCGCGTAAGCCCGCACCTGGCGCGTGTCGCCCGTGGACAGGAACAGTTTGCCGGTGGAGGTCAGGTGCAGGGGCGCCCGGCCACCAATGGCGCGCACCACCTGCATGCCGGAGCGTTCGCTCCAGGCGCGGTCGATATAGACAATTTCGTCGCCCTGCTGGACCGACAGGTTGATGGTCTGCCCCGTCAGCTTGTGCAGCGAACGCATGGCGGAAATCGCCGCCTCACGCACGTTCAGGCGCCCCTTGACCAGGGAGCCCAGTTCCAGCAGACGCATGCCCAGCTGATACAGCCCATTATCGACACGCTCGACGTAGCGGCCCACCACCAGGTCGTTCAGGATGCGGTGCGCGGTGGACGCATGCAGCCCGGTCGTCGCGGACAATTCCTTGAGCGTGACCGGGTCCTGCTGCGCGGCCAGGGCATCCAACAGGCGCATGGCGCGCTCGATCACCTGGATCGTGATGGGATGGCCTGCGGCGCCGTCGGTTTCGGCGTCAAGGGGATTGCGGGGGGTCGAAAGACGGGGCATAGGGGAAGGTTGGGGCTCGCGCCGCGCCGCCGAAAGAGACCGGCCTTGCGGCAACGCAGCAAACAGTTCTTTCCCGTATTGTGAAATTTACCGCGCCATTTGGCAATCGGTTTTTCACCAATAAAGGGGGTTGGAACCCGTTTATTGGTGATCGTGCTTAGTTGGCGGCCGGCGGCGTCAGCTTTCCGCCCAAACGCAACACTTCGGCCCGTAAAAACTCCAGCGCCTCTGCGGCCGCAGCGGGTTCACCCTTGACGCCCAGCTCGATATGCGGGGTACCACCAGCTTCGCCAACGCTGGGCAGGCTGAAGGCGCGCACGTCGGGCCAGCGCGTTTCAACGCTGACCATGGCCGGCGTGATGCGCGATTCCGGCATGTTGAACACCAGGAAGGAATGCTCTGTGTGGGCCCGAACATGTTGCAGCGCACGATAACGGGTATCCAGCGTCCATTCCAACATCGGCCACGCCATGACGGGGAAGCCCGGCACGAAGGTGTGGTCTTGAATGAAGAAGCCAGGAATGCGGTTGTAGGGGTTGGGGACGATCTCGCAGCCTTCCGGGAACATGCCCATTTGCAGCCGCTGTTGATTTTCGGGCGCGCTCATGTCGGCGGTGCCCTGGCCCTTGGCCGCCATCTCGGCGGTGCGCAGCGCAATCGCCTGCTCAGCTTCAGGATGCAAGGCCAGCGGCCGGCCCAGCGCCGCAGCCGCCGCCTGGCGGGTGTGGTCATCCGGCGTGCCGCCGATGCCGCCGCACGAGAACACCACGTCGCCCGTGGCAAAGCTACGCTGGTAAGCGGCCATCAGCATGTCACGGTCATCCGGCAGCACTTCTGCCCAAGCCAGTTGCATGCCGCGCGCGCTCAGAAGCTCGACGACCTTGGAAAAATGCTTGTCTTGACGGCGCCCCGAGAGGATTTCATCGCCAACGATGATGAGGCCAATGCGACGGGCGGCGGATTCTACGGCCATGTCCAATTCCAGAAGGTAAAAGGGGAAGACGCCGGTCAGACGTCGATGACGCCATCCTGGCGCAAGCGCTTCAAGGCTTCCAGGCCGTAATGCGCATAGACCAACGCCGAAAACACCGGCAGGATAATCCACGCGGGCGGCAACAGGTTCAACAACGAACAGATCAGGCCGATGGTCCAGAAGCCGCCGTTGTTGCGTTCCAGGATCAACTTGCGTTCCGCCGGGCTGGCATGTTCGACGATGGCGTCGACACGCATCATGCGCGAAAACGCGAACGCCCACCAGAAGATGGACAGCACGATGGCCATGGGCGGCACCAGCCACAATGGCAACGTCAGTATCCAGCCGGCGGCAAAAGCGGCGGACACCCAGATGGCGTTCCACACGCTGACCGCGGTTGAGTGCTTGCCCTGCCGCGTGACGCTGGCGTATTCACGTTGCCCGACGTGGCGCAGCACCAAGGGCATGACAAAGACCGCCGCGATCGCCAGCCCCAAAATGCCCGATACCGGCAGCAGGATGGCGACCGCGATGATGGGGACAAGATAGAGCTTCAGCGAGAACAACCCCATCGCCAGCATCCAGTCTTCCGCCCGGTTCACGAAATCCCAGCGCGAAGCCTCCAGCGCCAGCCAATCGTTCAGCGGCGTCCAGAACAGATACAGCAGCAGCAGGCAGCCGACCAGCGCGATCAGGAACGGCAACAGCACCGCGAACAGCATCGTGGGGTGGCATTGCGATACCAGCGCACGCTTGAACGCTTGGCCCACGCTGACAGCGCCGGCCCCGGCTGCGGAGAATTTGCCATTCTCAGGCGTGGCGGAATCAGTGCGCAAAGCGGTCATGGCAGTGGAAAAATGGGGTGGACATCCCGGGTATGATAGTCAAACACGCCTTGATCTGCTCACATGTCTCTACTCGTACCCGGCACTGACCTGGCCGCCCTGCGCTCGCGGCTGGGCGCGACCCCCGACACTTGGCTCGTCGCCTGTTTTTGCGCCGCATGGTGCGACACCTGCGAGCAATACAAACCCAAGTTGCAGGCGCTGGCCGCCACCCTGCCGCAGCATGTTTTCGCCTGGATCGACATCGAAGACCACGCGGAACTGCTGGGCGACGAAGACGTCGAGAACTTCCCTACCCTGCTGGTGCAGATTGGCGCGCGCGTGGTGTTCTACGGCCCCATGCTGCCGCACATCGGGCACCTGGAACGGCTGCTGGAAAGCGTGAACGAGAACAGCCCTGCCGTGGCGACGGAACTACCGGACCTGCCCAAGCTGCTGGCGGCCTGACTCCCCAGGCGTGACGCATGAAAAAACCCGCAAGACCGTTTGGTGTTGCGGGTTTTTCATGCGCGTCGAACGTTCAGTTCTTGCGCGAGCCGCCCAACAGCACGGCCACCTGACGCTTGGGCGCCGCGGACGAATTGCCGTTGTTCTTGGGGGCTTGCTCTTCCACCGGCGCGGCGGAAGACGACGGCTCGTAGGGCTTCAGGAAGAAATCATCCACGGGCTGGCGCGAGCCACCCGAGGTGTAGCCGGAACGGCGATCCGAGGAACGGCTGCCGCGGTCGCCACGGCTTTCGCGGGCGCCGTCACGGCTTTCACGGCCCTCACGCGAGGACGAGCCGCTGCGTTCATCGCTACGGCGATGGCTGCGCGCCACGGCGTCGGCCGGCAGGTCCAGCGTGCCGCGCGGCACTTCGCGCTTGATCAGTTTTTCGATGTCGAGCAGGAAGCGCTCTTCGTCGGCCGTGAACAGGGCGATGGCTTCACCCGACGCACCCGCGCGGCCGGTACGGCCGATACGGTGCACATAGTCTTCGGCGTTGTAGGGCAGGTCGTAGTTGATGACGCAAGGCACGCCGGCCACGTCCAGGCCACGCGCCGCCACATCGGTGGCCACCAGCACTTCCAGTTCGCCGGCCTTGAAGGCTTCCAGCGCCTTCATGCGGTCGGCCTGTGTCTTGTCGCCGTGGATCGATTCGGCTTTGACGCCGTCGCGTTCCAGTTCGCGGGCCAGACGCGCCGTGCCGATCTTGGTGTTCGAGAACACGATGACCTGCTTCAGGCCGCGCGATTTCACCAGATGCACAACGGCGGCGCGCTTGGCGTCGCTCGACATCTTGTAGGCGATCTGCGTGATCGTCGTGGCGGTGGCGTTGCGCGCCGCGACTTCGATTTCAACCGGTTGATTCAGATACGAGCGGCCGAGCTTGCGGATTTCGTTGCTGAACGTCGCCGAGAACAGCAGGCCCTGGCGCTGCGTGGGCAGCAGGCGGATGATGCGTTCCAGGTCGGGCAGGAAACCCATGTCCAGCATGCGGTCTGCTTCGTCCAGCACCAGAATGCCGACTTGGCTCAGATTCACGTTCTTTTGTTCGACGTGATCCAGCAAGCGCCCGGGTGTCGCCACCAGCACTTCACAACCGCGGCGCAGCGCTTCCTTTTGCGGGCCGATGTCCACCCCACCAAACACCACGGCGGAACGCAGCGGCGTCTGCTTGCTGTAGCGCTTGACGCTTTCGTACACCTGGTCAGCCAGTTCGCGCGTGGGCGTGAGGATCAGCGCACGCACCGGGTGCCGCGCAGGCGACGCACTGGTGTTGGCCAACGGCATCAGTCGGTGCAGGATTGGCAGCGTGAACGCAGCCGTCTTGCCGGTGCCGGTCTGGGCGGCGCCCATGACATCACGCCCATCCACCACAACGGGGATGGCTTGTGCCTGAATGGGTGTCGGGGTGGTGTAGCCGGTTTCGGCGATGGACTGCAACAGCAGAGGGTGCAGCCCGAAGTCGGCGAACGTGGGCGCGGGCGCGTCAACGGTGGGTGCTACGGTTTGAGTAGATTCAGTCATCAGGGTTTGGCAGATACCGGGACCAGTGAAAAAGAACAAAACGAGAGTGCTACATGCACTGCACTACATATGCATCGGGGCAATCTGAATACACGTGGCCGCAACGCGACGGCACGCAAATCGCCGCGAAGCGCATACGGCTTCGCGGACAATCGGCACCCTGCCTTGCAGGCCAGCGGGCGCATTCTGGATTCGATACTTATGAGGGCAGTACCAGGCCCGGATTGCTGTGGATAACTTAATTTTAGCGCAGGCGCCTTACCACACGCTCAAACGGCGCGCATGTCCACCAGATGGACTATTTATGTGCATAAGTCGGACATCAGCCGAACATCAGCCCGCCAACCAGCGCAATCCCCACAGCACCACCATGCCGACGATGATCACCAATACGGCACTGCGGGTACGCAAGAAGACCAAGATGGCGATCAGGCCGGCCACCAGTTTGTAGTCGAATACCGGCCCCAAGCCCGCCTTCCAGGGCAACAGGTCCGGCACGACGATGGCGGTGAGCGCGGCGGCGGGCGCATAGCGCAGCGCGCGGCGCACGCCGTCCGGCAAGGGGATGTAGTCGCCAAACAGCATGAAGCCGGCGCGGGTCAGCACGCTGCACAGGGCCAGCAGCAAAATAGCGGAATAAACGTAGAGCTCAGAGGGCCAGAGGGTCATGGACGCGCCTTGAAGAAACGTTCAGCCCACATGCCTGCCACCACGCCGGCCACCACGGCCGCCGCCAGACCCAGGCGCAAGGGCAGCACCTGCCCGACCCAGGCGACCACCCCGGCCGCCAACATGGACACGAGCATCGGCTTGGAGCTTGCCAACGGCACCGTGATCGCCAGCAGCGCCAGCACCGCGGCGAAGTCGAGCGACCAGTTCGTGGGCACCATCGCCCCCAGGTAGATGCCGACGATCGATGACGACTGCCAGACCAGCCAGCCGGGCACGATCGTGCCCATGAAGAACCAAAGCTGCTCGCGCGTGCCGCGCTCGGCCGAATCGCCAAAACGCGGCATGAACAGTACGAACCCCATGTCGGTCGTGAAATAGCCCAGCCCCAAGCGCTTGGGCCAGGACATGTGGCGGAAATAGGGATGGAGCGCGGCGCCAAAGATGATGAAGCGCAGATTGACGACGCAGCCGGCGGCAAAAATCAGCCAGAGCGGCGCTCCGGTCGCGATCAGGGGCAGCGACGTCAGTTGGGCGGACCCGGCGTACAACAGCAAGGTCATGGCCAGCGCCATGGTCTCGGTCAGGCCGGACTTGACCATGGCCACCCCGGTCACCAGGCCCCAGGTCGCGGTGGCGATCAGGGCGGGCACAATGGCGTGAACGCCGGCGCGGAACGCGGCGATGCGCTCCTGGCGGGCGGCGCCCGGGTCTTCGTTGGGACCTTCACCAGGGCCGTCAGCGGGGCCTTGGGGTTGAGGAAGCGCGGACTCAGAGGACAACGGCTGACCCCTGGCGATTCAGACAGGACGACATGGAGACTCTACGGGTTGCGCGGGCCACATGGCACCACGACGGTGCGCGAACAGCTCGGTATTGTAACCTCGCCGCTTGATACAATAATCGCCTCAAGATTCTTTATCCCTTGAGGCCTGACGCGCTGCGCCAGGTCTAGGCTCTGTGTGGAGAAGACCATGTCGATGGCTGACCGCGACGGTTTCATCTGGTATGACGGCAAGCTCGTCCCGTGGCGAGACGCCACGACGCATGTCCTGACGCATTCCCTGCACTACGGCCTGTCCGTCTTTGAAGGCGTGCGCGCCTACAAGTCGGAAATCGGCACTGCCATTTTCCGGCTGGAAGACCACACCAATCGCCTGTTCAATTCGGCGCACATCTACCAGATTCCCATGCCGTTCGATCGTGACACGATCAACGAGGCCCAGCGGATGGTGGTGCGCGAAAACCAGCTGGAATCCGGCTACCTGCGCCCCCTGGTGTTCTATGGCCCCGAGAAAATGGGCGTGTCGCCCAAGGGTGCCCGCGTCCACGTGGCCATCGCCGCCTGGCCCTGGGGCGCCTATCTGGGCGAAGACGCGCTGTCCCAGGGTATCCGCGTCAAGGTGTCGTCTTTCGCCCGCCAGCATGTGAACGTCACGATGCCGCGAGCCAAGGTGGCCACCACCTACGCCAATTCCATCCTGGCCAATACCGAAGCCTTGCAAGACGGCTACGACGAAGCCTTGCTGCTGGACACCGAAGGCTTCGTGGCCGAAGGGTCCGGCGAGAACCTGTTCATCGTCAAGGACGGCGTGCTCTGCGAGCCCGAGATCGCGTCCGCCCTGACCGGCATCACCCGATCAACCATCCACGCACTGGCCGCGGATTTCGGCTTGCGCGTTGTTACCAAGCGCCTGACCCGCGACGACGTCTACATCGCCGACGAGGCCTTCTTCACGGGCACGGCCGCGGAAGTCACCCCGATCCGCGAAGTGGACAACCGCCAGATTGGCTCCGGCCAACGCGGTCCCGTTACCGAGAAGTTGCAGAAAGCATTTTTTGACATGGTGAATGGCCGCATCCCGAAGTACCATCACTGGCTGAGTAAAGTCTGATTCGCGCGGCCTTGTCCCAGACAGGGCCGCATCATTGCCCCAACCTGCCGTTTATCGGTTCTTTTTTCAGGAATATCCATGACCGCTGCTGCCCCGGCCGCCGTCCCCCACGCTCACGAAGTCATTGAGGTCGGCGCCGAAGACCTGCCCGTGTTCTGTCCCGGCCCCAAGGCGCCGCTCTGGAGCATGCACCCCCGCGTGTTCCTGGACGTGGCCCGCTCCGGCTCCGCCAGTTGCGCCTATTGCGGTGCCGAGTACCGCCTGAAGGCCGGTACCGTGCTGCACGGCCACGGCCACTAAGCTTCCCGCCGCACAACGCCCACCTGCTTACACGCAACCATGTTTGCCACGCCCGAAGAAGCTGAACACGCATTCTACGAAGCCCTGGAACAGGGGGACAGCGTCCGCCTGATGCAGGTGTGGGCGGACGACGAAGAAGTCGTCTGCATTCACCCGGGCGGGCTGCGCATCGTCGGCCACTCGGCGGTGCAAGAGTCCTGGCAACAGGTGCTGGCCAATGGTCCGCTGCATGTACGCCCGCTGCGCCCGCTGGTCATGCTGAGCATGATGTGCGCGGTGCATGTGCTGGTCGAGCAAGTGGCGGTGCGCACGCGGGAAGGCACGCAGTTCGCAAACTGCTACGCCACCAACATCTACCACAAGGGTCCGACCGGCTGGCGCATGGTCATGCATCATTCGTCGCCGGCACCCACGGAAGCCGGGGTGCTCGATTTGCACGACGTACCCGACATGCTGCATTGAATCGGGTGGATTTTTAGTTGGCCGCTGCTCGCCTTGATACATCCCCCTGCCCCGTTCCCTCCTGGTTGCCAGGAGGCGATGCCCAGACGGTCTACGCTTCGGTGTTCGCGCAATACCACCGGATCGCGTTCGTGCGCGACCGGGTGGAAACGCCGGACACCGATTTCGTGGATTTCGACTGGACTGGCCCGGGCCTGTTTCCGCACAAGGCCGCCGACGGTGCGCCCGTCAGCGGACAAGGGCCCGTCGCCAATGGCAAGACCGCCGCGGCCCGGTGGATGACGGAAGCGGACTGGAAGTCGCTACCGCAAACCCCCGACACCCCTGCACTGATCCTGTTCCACGGTCTGGAAGGCGGCAGCAATAGCCGCTACGCCCAGTCCGTCGCGCACTATTTCCGCGCGCGCGGCTGGATCGTCGTGATCGCGCACTTCCGGGGCTGCTCGGGCGTGCCCAACCGCTTGGCGCGCGCCTATTACTCGGGCGATTCCGCCGAAGTGGGTTTCCTGCTGGACACGGTGCGCAGCCGCATTCCGCATGCACGCTGGCATGCCGTCGGCGTATCGCTGGGCGGCAACGCGCTGTTGAAATACTTGGGTGAACACCAGGAAGACACCGGCTGGCTGACCGCCGCCGCAGGCGTCTCGGTACCGCTGGATCTGGTTGCCTGCGGCAAGACGCTGTCCACCGGCGTGTTCAACCGGCGCGTCTATTCGGCCCATTTCCTGAAGACGCTCAAGCACAAGGTGCTGGAAAAAGCACATCGCTTTCCTGGCGCCATCGACGTGATGCGCATCGCGCACGCGCACGACCTGCGTGAATTCGACGACACCTACACCGCGCCGATGCATGGTTTCCGGAATGCACTGGACTACTGGACGCGCGCCTCCAGCAAGCCCTGGCTGCCGAAGATCACGGTGCCGACGCTGGTGCTCAACGCCCGCAACGATCCGTTCATCCCAGCCGCGTCGCTGCCCAAGCCGGAAGACTGCTCGCCCGTCATCCTGCTGCATCAGCCCAGCGACGGCGGACACGCGGGCTTTCCCACTGGCGCTTTCCCGGCCCACTTGAACTGGCTGCCGCAACGCCTGGGCCGCTTCTTTGAAACCAGCCTGTAGTGAATCCCCGAGGGCTCCCTCGGGATTCATTTCCGGTGTTTCAACCCGACTTGAAGCGCTCTAGCAGTTGCCGCTCTTCGGCCAACTTGTCCTTCACTTCCTTGATCTGCACATCGATCTGCGATTGTTCGTAGAAATCGGTGGATAGACCGCGCGCCTGCTGCAATTGCGATTCCGCAGCGGCGAATGCGCCGGTCATCACGTAGAACCTCGCCAGGTCACGCCGCGCCTGCACCGGTTTGCCATTGCGCTCCTCGCTTTGCGCCAGCATCTGATACAGGCTGGGCTCATCGCTGCCCCATTGCTTGATCTTGGCGCGCAGATAGTCCTGCGCATCGGCATGGCGGCCATTGCTTTGCAACGCCTGGGCATACGCGATGCCCAGCGCCCGCTGATCGGGCCAGCGCTTGGTGGCCGCCTGGGCCAGTGACAGCGCACGCGGGTAATCCTTGCGGGCCAGCGCGATGTCCACGCTCAGCTTGGCCAACTGGGCCGAATTGCGGCCGTCGGCGGTGGCCAGGTTCCAGTAGCGATCGGCCTCGGCCAGGTTGTTGCGCTGAAACGCCTGCAAGGACAGACCGTAATACGCGGCCGATTGGCGCACGCCCGACAAGGCGTTTGCCTCGTCCTGCAATTGCTGCCCGGCCGAACGCAGACTAACGGCGTCACGCCCCTGCACCACGCGCATCTTGGCGCGCACGTACCAGAAGTCATCACTGTCCACGTGTTGCGAGGCCGGTAGCGAACGCACGCGATTCTGCACATCGGACATACGCTCGATGGACAACGGGTGGGTACTGGCCCAAGAGCCGCCGCCCGCCCCTTCGTTCAGGCGCGATGCGTTCATCAGCCGCGAGAACATCTGCGACATGCCTTGGGCGTCGTAGCCCGCCTTGGTCAGCATCTGGAAGCCGGCACGGTCGGCTTCGCGTTCCGCATCGCGTGAGAAACCCAGTTGGCGGTTGATGGCGGCGGCCTGCCCGAAGGCGGCCACGCCCATCGCCAGGTTGCCGCCACCGCCCGCCAGGGCCGCCAGTAGCGCCCCGGCCAGGCTGGCCAGCATCACCATGCTGTTCTGGCTTTGCTGGGTCATGCCGCGTGCGATGTGGCGCTGCACGACGTGGCCGATTTCGTGCGCCAGCACCGCAGCCAGCTCGGACTCGCTGCCCGAGGACACGATCAGCCCGGTGTTCACGCCAATAAAGCCGCCCGGCATGGCGAAGGCGTTGATTTCGGGGTCGCGCACGCCGAACATTTCCACATCCGGCACGGCGCCGGGCGCAAAGGCCGCCAGCTTGCGGCCCATGGTGGTCAGATACTGGCTGAGCTCAGGGTCATCGACATAGGTAGGGTCGCGCCGGCCTTGCGACATGATGGCCTCGCCCAAGCTGCGTTCCAGCATGGGCGAGAGTTCTGCGGCGGATGCCGCCCCCATGGACGGCAGGCCTACCGGCTGCGCCCAGGCGGCGACGGGAATGGTGGGGGCGAGCAAGGCGGCGCACAGTCCGGCAATGGCGCCCTGTTTCGCAATAGCGCAAATGGATGGCATTTTCCTGCGGTTCATAAGCCTATGATAGCGATGAGCTTAAAATGTTTCACCGATACCCCAAACGAGGTCTCAATGCGTCCCGTCCGTAAAGCCGTTTTCCCTGTCGCCGGCATGGGCACCCGCTTCCTGCCCGCCACCAAGGCGATGCCCAAGGAAATGCTGCCCGTGGTCGACAAGCCGTTGATTCAATACGCCGTTGAAGAGGCCGTGGCCGCCGGCATCACCGACCTTATTTTTGTGACCGGCCGCAACAAGCGCGCCATCGAAGACCACTTCGACTCCGCGCCCGAACTCGAATCCGACCTTGAAAGCAAAGGCAAGCACGAGTTGCTGGCGATGGTGCGAGGCATTCTACCTGCGCATGTGAATTGCCTCTACATCCGCCAATCGGCGCCGTTGGGCCTGGGGCATGCCGTGCTGTCGGCCGCCCCTGCCGTGGGCGACGAACCTTTTGCCGTGCTGCTGGCCGACGACCTGATCGACGCCGACACGCCCGCCATGAAGCAGCTGGTGGACATCGCCATCGCCCAAAACGCCAGCGTGCTGGGCGTGCAGAACGTACCGCGCGCCGACACCCGCAAATACGGCATCGTCGCCACGCGCGAAGGCGAGGCCCGCCTGGATGCCCGGACGGAACGTGTCACGCATATTGTTGAAAAGCCCGAACCCGACGCGGCGCCCTCCACCCTGGCGGTCGTGGGCCGCTATGTGCTGGAAGCCGCCATCTTCGATCACCTGCGCTCGACCAAGATGGGGGCGGGCAATGAAATCCAGCTGACTGACGGCATCGCCTCGATGATGCGCGAACGCGCGGTATATGCGCACCGGTTCGATGGCGTGCGCTACGACTGCGGCAACAAGGCAGGCATGTTCCAGGCCACCGTGGCCCTGGGCAAGAAGTACCACGGCCTGCTGCCGGAATAAGCCGGACGCGCTAGGCAGACGCCGCCGCGCGGGCCTTGGCCCGCGCGAGGGCCTCGCGGTCGGCCTTGCGCAAGCGTCCCTTGGCGGACAAGCGCATCAGGGTTCCCAGCGCCACCATCAAGCCGATCACCTCCACCAGCGCGGCGGGTATCCACATGGTCAGGCCACCAATGGTCTGGTCGGTCTGGGCGGACATGGCGATGGCGCGGCCGCACAGTTCAAACAGCGGATAGATATCGCTTTCGGTGAAGGCGATGACCGCACCCGCCACCATTTGCGGCAGCATCGTCAACACGGGCGAAATGACGCGCCCGCCCGGCGTCATGGCCGCGGGCGGCGCGGGGCGGCGGTCCAGGATCAGATTCCAATACATGAAGCCGCTGATCACGACCGACCAGTTCATCAGGCGGTACAGCCGCCAGTCCAGCATGGAATAGAACTGCACCGACGGGATCAGCCAGATCAGCACAAGGAAGACGAACAAGGTCGGCACGAAGATCTTGTTGGTCAGCACGGCGACCGTGGCGCGGCCTGAGCCCGTGCGCAGAAAGTCGCGCAAGCGGATACGCCAGGCCATCGGCAGCCCCGCCCGCATGACCTGCCCCGGAAAAGCGGCCATCACCAACAGCGGCCCCAAATGGTGCAGCACCAGATGCTGGATGCGGTGAATGAAGAACATGCGTTCGGCGTAGTAGTCCAGCCGGGTATGCATCGACAGGTACAACAGCACCATACCCACCCAGAACAGGACGCGGCGCGCACCCGTCACGTGATGAACCCGCTGGCCGCGCACGAACAGCACGATCGCCACCACGAAGGAGGCGACCAGCGTGGGAGAAAACTCCCAGGGTATGAGCCACTCAAGACTATCCATGCGGTCCATCCGGAAAACATCGGGGAAGACAGGGACGGCGCCATGCGCCGTCTCCGCCGATTGTAGTAGACCCCGCCAGCCTCTGGTCCGGTGGGCCGGAGGGATCAGAAATGGTGCGAAATACCCGCTCCGACACGGGTGGTGTGGGAATGGGCGGGGTCGAACTGGTTGTCCAGCGTGTAGTTGGACGTGTAGCCGGCGAATCCGTACACCGTCGTCCTGGGGGACAGCGCATAGGTATAACCCAAGGTCACCAGTTGCGCATTGCGCGCCGTCATGCCGTTATCCCAACGCCAATCCGGCCGTGCCAGCGACCATTGCACCAGGATGGCTCCCAGCCCGACAGGCACGTTGGCCCCGATCAGCCAGGCATTGACCGTGCCGCCACGCACGAAAGGCGCCGGGCCCAGGCCCTGCCCCAAGCCGTCGGGGTCCCCCCCGTCCAGCCCGGCGTAGCCACTCTTCTGGCGCGACCAGGCCAACGACAGTTTGAGCACCTGGAAATCGTAAGCGGCGCCCAACTGCACCGCCTGCGGTTGGCCGCCGCTACCTTCAGGCGCGTCGGCCAAGCGCAGTTGGTCCCACGTGGCGATGGCCAGCAACGGGCCACTCTCGTACTTCACGCCCAGACTGAGCGCCCGGTTGTTGCGGTTGGTGCGGAATTGGCCCTGGTCGCCCGCGTCGAATGAATACCCCACGCCCGCCTGCAACCCGTTCCAGGTGGGCGAGGTGTAGTTCACCATATTGCTGAATTGGAAATTGTCGGACGCCTTGAACGTGGCGCCCATGCCCATGTCCTTCCAGGACGCGATTTCCAGCGCATTGCCGTAGATCTGGCCGATGGTGTGCTGGCGCCCCAGCCGCAGTTCGCCAATGCGGTCGTGGCCCAGCCCGACCCACGCGGCGTAGTTGAACAAGCGGCCGTCGTCTTCCGATTTGCCATTGGACGGGTCGAATCCGCTTTCCAGCTGGAAGCGGCTGCGCCACCCGTCGCCCAGGTCCTCGGCGCCTTGCAGGCCCCAGAGGGAATCCGTCAGCCCGCCATTCAACACGCCACCATGGCTGCCTTGGCCGGACACGCTGGTGACAGCCACACCGGCATCCACGATGCCGTACAGATGCACGCCGTATCCGTCGTCGCCGGCCAGGGCTGCCGGCGGCAGCCCCAAGCCCGCGATCGACAGGGCGGCGCAGAATGCAATTCTCATGTTCTTCTCCCGAAGGCGGCGGGCGCCATGCCCACCGCGCTCTGCACGGATTCACTGCCAGCCGTAGCGGCGCACCCAGATGCCCTTGAGCAATTGCGTCAACACGCAGTAGCTCAACAAGATACCCACCAGCCACGGGAAGTAGCTCCATGGCAGCGCTTGCAACTGGAAGTACTCAGCCAACGGCGAGAACGGCAAAATCAGGCCCATGACCACCACCATCACCGTCATGGCCATCAACGGCCACGCGGCACGGCTTTGCAGGAAGGGAATCCGCCGGGTACGAATCATGTGCACGATCAACGTCTGCGACAACAAGCCTTCGACAAACCAGCCGGATTGGAACAGCGTCTGGTGCTCGGGGGCATTTGCCTGGAACACGTACCACATCAGCGCGTAGGTAGCGATATCGAAGATAGAACTGATCGGACCAAAGAACACCATGAAACGGCCCAATCCGTCCGGGTCCCATTGCTGCGGCTTCTTCAGGAGCTCTTCGTCCACATTGTCGAACGGAATCGCCGTCTGGGAGATGTCGTACATCAAATTCTGCAACAGCAAGTGGATGGGCAGCATCGGCAAGAAGGGCAGGAAGGCGCTGGCCACCAACACCGAAAATACATTGCCAAAATTCGAGCTGGCGGTCATTTTCAGGTACTTGAGCATGTTGCAGAAGGTCTTGCGGCCTTCAATCACGCCATCTTCCAGCACCATCAAGCTCTTTTCCAGCAGGATGATGTCAGCGGCCTCCTTCGAGATATCCACCGCCGAGTCCACCGAAATACCCACATCAGCGGCGCGCAAAGCAGGCGCGTCATTGATGCCATCTCCCATGAAGCCCACCGTATTGCCCTGCGCGCGCAGGCTGCGCACGATGCGTTCCTTGTGTGCGGGCGTCAAGCGGGCAAATACATTGGCCTCGCGCACGGCGCCGGCCAGCTGCGCGTCGTCCATGACCTCGATCTCGGATCCCAAATAGATTTTTCGCACCTCGAAGCCCACCTCCCGGCACACTTTCTGCGTCACCAGTTCAACATCGCCCGTCAGCACTTTCACCTCGATGCCCGAGGCATGCAGCGCCGCCAGCGCGGGGCCTGTCGATTCCTTGGGAGGATCCAGGAAGGCGATGTAGCCCACCAACACCAGGTCGGACTCGTCCGCCACACCGTAAGTCTGCTGGGTGGGCGGCATTTCCCTGACGCCCACCGCGATCACTCGCAAGCCATCACGGTTCAACTCCGCCGTCACCCGGCGGATATCCGCCCGGCGCGAATCGGTCAACAGGTGCACCTCGCTGCCCACGCGCAGCCGGGTGCAGACAGACAGCATTTCCTCCAGTGCGCCCTTGCAGATCAGTTCATGGTGGTCGCGGCCGTTCTCGGTTTCGTTGACGACCACCGACATCCTGCGCCGCGAGAAATCGAAGGGGATCTCATCGACTTTGCGGTAACGGGTGGCCAGATTCAAGCTGCGCTGCACCTCGGCATGCTGCAACACCGCCACGTCCAGCAGGTTTTTCAGGCCGGTCTGGTAGTAGCTGTTCAGGTAGGCATAGGCCAGCACATCGTCGCTGCTGGTGCCGTAGACATCCGTGTGACGTTCGAGCGCGATACGGTCCTGCGTCAGCGTGCCGGTTTTATCCGTGCACAACACGTTCATCGCCCCCAGGTTCTGGATGGCGTCCAACCGCTTGACGACGACTTTGCGGCGCGACATGCGCAAGGCGCCCTTGGCGAGCGTGGCCGTGACGATCATCGGCAGCATCTCGGGGGTCAGTCCTACCGCGATGGCCAGCGCGAACAGCAAGGCTTCAAGCCAGTCGCCCTTGGTAAAGCCATTGATCAGCATGACGATCGGCGCCATGACCAGCATGAAGCGGATCAGTACCCAGCTGACCCGGTTGATGCCTTGCTGGAACTGCGTGGGCGCACGAGTCGCCTGGGTCACCCGGCCAGCCAACTGGCCGAAATACGTGTTGGCCCCGGTCGCAACCACCAATGCGCTGCCCGAGCCGCTGACGACATTGGTCCCCATGAAAGCCATGTTCTCCAGTTCCAGCGAATTGCCGGTCTCCACGCGCTGGATGGCATGCTTTTCAACCGGCAGGGATTCACCGGTCAGTGCGGCCTGCGCAATGAACAGGTCCTTGGCGTTCAGGATGCGGCAGTCGGCAGGGATCATGTCGCCCGCGGACAGCAGCACCACGTCGCCGGGCACCAATTCCGCCAAAGGCATTTCCAGCTGGTGCGAGCCTGACTCGTGCAGAAGCGCGCCGTACAGACGGTGGCCGTTGCCGCCCGCCGCAGGCGCCATCGTGTCGCTGCGCAGTACGGTGGCCGTGTTCTGCACCATGGCTTTCAGCGCCTCGGCCGCCCGGTTGGAACGGAGTTCCTGCACAAAGCGCAGCACCGTCGAAATCACAACCATGGATCCGATGATCACGACCGCCGTCCAGGACTGGTCATCGGGCTCGGCCATCCACACGTCGGTCAGCCACGACAACGCCGCTAGCGCCGTCAGCAGCAGATTGAAGGGGTTGCGGTAGGACAGCCACAGATGGGCATGCCAGGACAGCGGCTTTTCGTGATCGACCTCATTGGCGCCATGGTGTTCGCGCGCTGCCTGCGCCTGAGCGTCGGACAAGCCGCCCCGGCCGCTGCCCAGCAGCGAGAACAAGGCATCCAGTCCCATATGGGACATATCGAGCATGCGGCGATTGACGCGGCGCGACGTAGCGGACGGCGCGGAGGCCGCGACGACGCCGCTGCCTTGCTCCAGGATGGGGGACCGGCGGAAATGACGGCCTGCGCGCCGTCGGCCCGAAGCGGACGAGAAAAAGGATTTCAAGAAGGTAAACATCGGAGTGCTCCGGTTTTTGGTGTTGTTGTCGGAGACACGGACAAGCCTGCCCTTGGGCTGCGCGCGGGCAGCAGAGGGCCGCGGCTTTCGCGGGAAAGCCGTCAATCCGCCGCGTACAGGCGTGCGCAAGCACCGGGGCAATGTTGCCGGTGTCCGGATCGCGTCGAAGTCGCGCCGGGTGCGGAAAACGGAAAGGGAGCTAGCTAGGGAATCGAAACCGGCGCCGTCGGCATTTCAAGGCCAGGCCGGGGATTCATTGCTGCGGAGTCCGTCAGAACCGGAATGACTGTCCGGCCGGTCGGCTCGCAGGGAGAGGACAGGTCAGACAGGCATGCCGGCGCCATGCACGTGGCGCGATCGAGGCTCGGGGTCTAAGGCACTAGGCATGATCTCTCCTGTGGAAAATGACGCTGGCGTCAGGCCATCGCGGCGGCTTGCGCGCCGAAATGCACGTGGCGCACGGCGGGATTGGCGCTCAGGCGGCGGGCTTGCGACATCAGTTCCGCCCGCAGTTCCGGGGGGCAATTGACGGTAATGCACGCCGACGCCATGCTCGGGTCCTGGCCCTGGTCGATCTGCACTTGCGAGACATCCAGGCCGGCGGCGCTGAAGTCCAGGCAGATCTGCTTGCGCAAGGCGCCCAGTTCGTCGCGCGGACAGATAACCGTCAAACGCGACGTGCCGCGACGGCGGCCCAAGGCGGTGGCACGGTCCACGCCAGCGCGGCGTAGGAACAAGTCGAAGAAACGCATAACGACCTCCATTGCAAGAATGGGGAGCGTGATCACGAGTACGCGCGCGCACCTGCGCCGCGCATGACGTACGGGCACAAGACGTGCACGAACGCTGGCGCTGCGGCAAGCGGCGGTTCTGGCGGTAATGTTGGGGAGATTCCCGGCAAGCCGAAGGCCTGCACTATTGCCTGGGTGTGGACCCGGGGCTTGGGATACGCCGCAACCTGTATGACAGGATGCGGCAGATGGAGCTCTGCGTGTTTCCTGTCAGACAGCGAGGTCGATGCAAGATCGACTACTTTCGCCGGAATCGGTATTCACGAAGACTGCTCCTGAGATGGATAACAGGCGGATTTTACGCGGGTTTCCACTGATGGACAAGGTTTATGCCGCCTAAAACGCATAAACAACAGACAAAAAGAATGCAAAAGCGGCGCAGAGCCATGCAACCCGCACAGGTCTTGCGCCGCCGCTCCTGCCAGACCCCGGGTCAGGCGTAAAAGTGCCAGCCCAGATATGCCGCGAACAGCGCGTAGAAGCCGCCTACCGCCGACAAGGCCGGCACGCTCATGACCGATCGGCGAAAGCGCAGCCACAGCAGGCCGATCGACAGCATCGTGAACAGACCCGCGGCCAACAAGGGCGCATCCAGCAGCCACGGCGTCATGAAGATGCCCAGCGCGCTGGGGATGGTGGCCTGGATCATCATCGCGCCCGAGATGTTGGCCAGTGCCAGGCGTTCCTTGCCCTGGCGCACCCAGATCAGCGCGTTCATGATTTCGGGCAGTTCCGTGGCCACCGGAGCCAGCAGCAACGCGGCCACGTGCGGTGACGCGCCCATGGCCACGCCAAGCACTTCAATCTGGTTCACGAATACGTGTGAAGCGCCGGCGATGACCACCAGCGCCAGGATCGTCTGCGTGGCGGCCCAGAACATCGAGGGCTCTTCGTCCCGAGGGCGCAGCTTCAGCGGCTCCAGGTCCTCGACGTCGGCGCGTTCCTCGTCATGGCTCAGTTCGCGCTTGATGTACAGCCCGTATGTGGCCAGGAACAGGATGCCCAGCCACGGCTTCCATGCAAAGGCCAACAACCCCAAGCCCACCTTGAAAATGAAGATGCCCATGAACCAGGCCTGGTCGCGGGCCAACCGGCGCTGGTCCGCGTTGATACAGTTGGCTTGCGTGGACTGGCCCCGGCGCGCGCGCCACAGCGCAAACCCAACCACGGCGTACGCCAGAGTCGCCAGCACCAAGGGGCCACCCATGGCCGCGCCGACGCCAATATCTTTCTGTTCAGGGGTTTCGCCGAACACGACGGCCATGAAGGTGACCGCGCTTTCCGGCAAGGCCGTGCCGAATGCAGCCAGTACGGTGCCGGTGGCGGTAGCGCCCAGATGGAAGCGGTGTCCGACCCATTCAACGCCGTTGACGAAGAATTCGCAGGCGAAATAAATCACTGCCGCGGACAGGAAAAACAGAAACAGGGTGAGCAACATATGAACGCAGCCGGACGAGCAGAAACCAATTGGCGCGACGCTGCGGCTCGCCCGGCCAGGGTGAACGCAACGCGGCCAAAGGTCTCGCCTGGCTGATCCATGCGGCGGGCAGGCCGCTTGCATGGAAACCGTTAGCGCCATGGAGTTCTAGCAACCGCTACGCGGCCCTGAACCACCAAGTCTGTTGACGCTAACTCCTTTGGGGACAAAGGATGGCTACTCCCCAATGACAGAGCCGCGATTGTAGCAGCGCAAACATGACCGTCCAGTGAATCCCATGCGAGCGCCGCAGGATCGCGCCTGCTGTTGTTTCTGCGCGATAGCGGGGTAAAGTAGGCCGCATCCACACCTTTCGCGGGGTTCGCGCCCCTGTCCACCATGAGCCTGCCTCCCGACGACATCGCCCCCTTTGCCGCCCGGCGCCAACGCCTGATGGAACGGATGCGCGCCGACGGCGGCGGCATCGCCATCGTGCCCACCGCGCCCGAGGCGATCCGCAACCGGGACGCCGAATATCCCTACCGCCACGACAGTGATTTCTTTTATCTCACCGGCTTTACCGAGCCGGGCGCGTGGTTGGTGCTGATCGCGGGCGCGACCGATCGCGCCGTGCTGTTTTGCCGCCCCCGTCACGTTGAACACGAAATCTGGGAAGGCAAGCGCTTTGGCCCCGAGGCGGCAGCAGAGTATTTCGGTTTCGATGATGCCCACGCGCTCGACGCGCTGGACGAACTGGTGCCCACGCTGATGCTGGACCACCCGACCCTTTACGCCCCGTTGGCGGGCGACAAGCGCACCGACGGCCGCCTGCACCGCTGGCTGGCCACGGCCCGCGACGCCAGCCGCGCCGGCCATGCGCCGCCTTCGCGCCAGCAGGACATCCGTCCGCTGTTGGCGGACATGCGACTGATCAAAGACCCCACCGAAATCGCCGCGATGCGGCGCGCGGCGAAAATCTCCGCCGGCGCGCATGCGCGCGCCATGCGCGTCGCCCGCGCCGGCATGCACGAATACGAACTGGAGGCCGAGCTGCTGTATGAATTCCGCCGTCACGGCGCGCAAAGCGTTGCCTACAACAGCATCGTGGCCACGGGGGCCAACGCCTGCGTGCTGCACTACCCTGCGGGCGAAGCCGTGCTGCGCGACGGCGACCTGGTGCTGATCGACGCGGGCTGCGAGGTCGACAGCTATGCCAGCGACATTACCCGGACGTTTCCCGTGAATGGCCGCTACAGCGGCCCGCAACGCGCGCTGTACGACCTGACCTTGGCGGCGCAGGAAGCCGCTGCCCAAGCCACCGCCCCCGGATGCAGCTTCAACGATGGCCACGAAGCCGCGCTGCGCGTGCTGGCGCAAGGCATGCTGGACTTGAAACTGTTGAAGGGCACGTTGGACGGCGTGCTGGAATCTGGCGACTACAGCCGCTTCTACATGCACCGCACCGGCCACTGGCTGGGCCTGGACGTCCATGACGTGGGCGATTACCGGCAGCCTGGCCCTGCCCAGGGCGCCGACCGGGCGTGGCGCAAGCTGGAACGGGGAATGATGTTGACGATAGAACCGGGCATCTATGTACGCCCGGCGGACGATGTGCCGGAAAGCTACTGGAACATCGGCATTCGTATCGAGGACGACGCGCTGGTCACGGACGAAGGCTGTGAACTGATCACGCGCGGCGTGCCGGTGCAGGCCAGTGAGATCGAAGCACTGATGCGCGAGTAGTCCGGCTAGAGCACCAGCCCGTCCAGCCAGCCCATCGCCACCCAGACGTACACCACGACCATGGCGATGGCGAACATCGAGACGACGGAACCCACCAGACAGGCCAGGATGGCCACCAGCACCGGCCCCCAGCCCGTGGCCGAGGGGCGGCCCAGGCCATCGTTGTACAGACGATCGAATTTCTCGTCCGACATCAGCGAGAACACCGCACTTTCAATGAACCCGTCGATCATCGGAATGAAGACCAGGAAAAACGCGGGGTTGTCGTACCAGACGGGATAGAAGCGGAACGCGCAAAACAGGCACACCAGCGATAGCGTGGTCACCAACCAGGCGTGCCGGCGTCCCAGGTACCACCAATGGGCGCCCAGCCAGCCGAACAGGCAGGCCAACAGCCCCACGGCGACTTTGCCGCGCGGGCGGCGGGCGGATACGGCGGACAGCGAAGGGGAAACCTGAACCTGCGTCATATCAATCAACCGGAAGGGTGGGCCGCGCGACCCGCCGCGCCGGCTGTCCCGGATTGTAGTGGACGGTTAAAATCCGGACATGACTGCATCTGCCTTCGACATTGCGATTCTTGGCGCCGGCCCCGTGGGCCGCGTGCTGGCCCTGATGTTGGCGCGTGTGGCACCGGATCCGGCACGCATCGCCTTGCTGGCGGGTGCCGCCCCGGCGCCAACCACGCCCGCTGCCGCCGTGCCTGCCGCCGACCCGCGTGTGCTGGCCATGAACCACGGCAGCCGCGTGCTGCTGGAATCACTGCATGCCTGGCCGGATCGGTCGGCCGACATCCGCAACATCCACGTATCGCAGCGCGGACGGCTGGGCCGCACCGTGATCCAGAACACCGACTTCGGTGTGCCGCAGCTGGGCAGCGTGGTCGCCTATTCGGGGTTGCACGCCAAGCTGGACGAGTGCGTGGCCGCCTGTGGCGTCACCGTCCTGTCCGGCCCCTCCGCGCAGGTGGACCACCAGGACGCCGATGGCGTGCGCATCATTCAGGGCGACAAGACGCTGCTGTGCCAGGTCGCCGTGCAGTCCGACGGCGCGGGCGCGACCGATCTGCGCCGCGACTACGGCCAGCACGCCGTGCTGACCACCGCGCATGCCACCCTGCCCCGCCGTGGCTGGGCCTGGGAACGCTTTACCGCCGAAGGGCCGCTGGCCCTGCTGCCCCACCCCCAGACGCCAGACGCCTACTCGGTGGTGTGGTGCAGCGCCCCGGATCGTGCCACCGAGCTGGCCGCGCTGGACAACGCCGCCTTCTCGAACGCACTGTCCCTCGCCTTCGGCGACCGCCTGGGCCGATTGTCCAGCCAAGCCCCCCGCCACGTCTTTCCGCTGGCCCTGGCCGCCCGCCGGGCGCAGGTGCAAGGGCGCGTTGCCGCCATCGGCAATGCCGCCCAGACGCTGCACCCCGTCGCGGGCCAGGGCTTGAACCTGGGACTGCGTGACGCGGCAAGACTGGCCCAGACGCTGGCCGGCTGGCTGGCCCGCCCCGAGGCCAGTCCGACGGCCTTGCTGGCCGAATTCGCCCGGGCTCGCCAGATTGACCGCGTCATCACGGCCGGCCTGACGGACCTGATGCCCCGCGTGTTCTCCACTGGCCTGGCGCCGGTGGAACACGCCTGCGGCCTGGCCTTGCTGGGCATGGATCTGGCGTCTCCGCTGCGCGCACCGCTGGCTCAACATCTGCTGCAAGGTTTCCGCGCCTGATTCCGCCGCGATCCTGCCCCTGCCGGGGTACGGAATCGTCTGCTTTCGCCCCCATTTGTTACCAAGCTGTTGCCGGTAGAAAATGGGGGTTCGATCGAGCCGGTTAAAATGTGACCATGCGCATAGGCCAATGGACCCTTCCCAACAACGTTCTTGTCGCGCCCATGGCGGGCGTGACGGATCGTCCGTTCCGACAACTTTGCAAGAAGTTGGGGGCGGGCTATGCCGTGTCGGAAATGGCCGCCAGCAACCCCAAGCTATGGGATAGCGTCAAGACGTCGCGCCGCCTGAACCACGATGGCGAGATTGCCCCCATTTCCGTGCAGATTGCCGGCGCCGATCCCGCCATGATGGCCGAAGCGGCGGTCTTCAACGCCGGCAAGGGCGCCCGGATCATCGACATCAACATGGGATGCCCGGTGAAAAAGGTCTGCAACGTGGCGTCCGGCTCGGCGCTGCTGCGCCATGAAGACGTGATCGCCCGCATCCTGGACGCCGTTGTATCGGCCTGCGCGCCGCTAGGCGTGCCGGTCACGCTGAAGACCCGCACGGGCTGGGACCGCGACAGCCGCAACGCGCTGCGCGTGGCGAAACTGGCCGAAAATGCCGGTATCGCCGCCCTGACCCTGCATGGCCGCACACGCGCCGACCTCTATACGGGCGAGGCGGAATATGACACTATCCGCGCCGTCAAGGCAGAGCTCACGATTCCCGTGATCGCAAACGGGGATATCGACTCGCCTGAAAAAGCCAGGCACGTCCTGGATTACACTGGCGCCGACGCGGTCATGATTGGCCGGGCGGCCCAGGGCCGTCCCTGGATTTTCCGCGAAATCGACCACTACCTGCGCACGGGCGAAACACTGGCCCCTCCCTCCTATGGGGAAATGCGCGAGCTGCTGCTCGAACATCTCGACGACCACTATCGGTTCTATGGCGAGCACACCGGCGTACGCACGGCGCGCAAGCATATCGGCTGGTATCTGGACGGCCTGCCGGGCGCGGATTCGTTCTGTGCCCGCATGAACCTGATCGACAACACCCGCGACCAGTGGCGGGCGGTGTCTGATTGGTTCGACATCATCTCGCGCGACGGCGAGCCCCACCCGGCGCCGGTCGCAGAAGCCCTGCTGGCGGCATAACCGCCTCAACACCAACATAAAAATATCTGTACTCAAATGAGCAAGAAAGATGTCCTGGAAGAATGCGTGCGCGCCAGCCTGGAGCGCTATTTCGAAGACTTGGGTGAATCCGAGCCCCACGATATGTGGGACATGGTGATGCGCTGTGTGGAGCGCCCGGTGCTTGAAGTAGCGCTGGAGCGGTCAGGCGGCAACCAGTCGCGGGCATCCGAAATGCTGGGCATCACCCGCAACACCCTGCGCAAGAAATTGCTGGCGCACAATATCCAGGTATAGCTTCTCCGAGCGGACGGCCCCTGCCGGGCGCCGTCCGCCCCCTCCTCCGATTTCCCATCCCGACCTGAACGAGAAAGGCACCGCGCCCGACTCCCGTCCCCACCATGAAAATCGAAACCGCCCTGCTTTCGGTGTCCGACAAGACCGGCATCGTTGAATTTGCCCGCGCCCTGGCTGCGCGTGGCGTGCGTCTGCTGTCGACCGGCGGCACCGCCCGTCTGCTGGCCGACGCCGGCCTGTCCGTCACCGAAGTGGCCGCCCACACGGGTTCGCCGGAAATCCTGGATGGCCGCGTCAAGACGCTGCACCCCAAGATTCACGGCGGCCTGCTGGCCCGCCGCGACAGCGCCGAGCACATGGACACCATCAAGGCAGCGGGCATCGATCGCATCGACATGCTGGTGGTCAACCTGTATCCGTTCCGTGAAACCGTTGCCAAGCCGGACTGCACGTTCGCCGACGCGGTTGAGAACATCGACATCGGCGGCCCCGCCATGCTGCGCGCCGCCGCCAAGAACCACGGCACGGAAGCCGGCGGCGTGACGGTCGTGATCGACCCGGTCGACTATTCGCGCGTCTTGTCCGAAATGGACAAGAACGGCAGCACCTCCTATGGCCTGCGCCTGGCGCTGGCGTCGAAGGTTTACGCCCACACTGCCGCGTACGACGGCGCCATCGCTGCCTACCTGACCAGCCTGACCGAAGCCGAACCGGCCCAGGAAGCGGTCCCGGCGCGCAACGAATGGCCCGGCACGCTGACCCTGCAAGTCAAGCAGGAACAAGCGCTGCGCTATGGCGAGAATCCGCACCAGACCGCCGCCTTCTATGTGGACACGCAACGTCCGGCCGGCCTGCTGGGCAGCTACCGCCAGTTGCAGGGCAAGGAACTGTCCTACAACAACATCGCCGACGCGGATGCCGCGTGGGAATGCGCGCGCAGCTTCGACGTGCCCGCCTGCGTCATCGTCAAGCATGCCAACCCCTGCGGCGTCGCCGTGGCGGCGGACACGCTGGGCGCCTATCAGCAGGCCTTCAAGACCGACCCGACGTCCGCGTTCGGCGGCATCATCGCCTTTAACCGTCCGGTGGACGCGGCCACGGCCGAAGCCGTCAGCGGCCAGTTCCTGGAAGTGCTGCTGGCCCCGGCCTATGACGGCGCCGCGCTGGCCATCCTGGCGGCCAAGAAGAATGTGCGCGTACTGGAAGTGCCGATGGGCGCGGGCCAGAACGCCTTCGACATCAAGCGCGTGGGCGGCGGCTGGCTGGTGCAAAGCCCGGACGCCTACAACGTGCCGCGTGACGCGCTGAAAGTGGTCAGCAAGCGCCAGCCCACCGAACAGGAAATGAACGACCTGGCCTTCGCCTGGAAGGTTGCCAAGTACGTCAAGTCCAACGCCATCGTGTTCGTGGGTGGCGGCATGACGCTGGGCGTGGGCGCTGGCCAGATGAGCCGCATCGACTCCGCTCGCATCGCGTCGATCAAGGCGGAAAACGCCGGTCTGACCCTGAAGGGCTCGGCGGTGGCGTCGGACGCATTCTTCCCGTTCCGCGACGGCCTGGACGTGGTGGTGGCGGCAGGCGCGACCTGCGTGATCCAGCCCGGCGGCAGCATGCGTGACGATGAAGTCATCGCGGCGGCCGACGAGCATGGCATCGCCATGGTGCTGACCGGCACCCGTCACTTCCGCCACTGATGCGCGTCCTTGGCATCGATCCCGGCCTGCGCCGCACCGGCTTCGGTGTGATCGATGCCGACGGCTCTCGGCTGCGTTATGTGGCCAGCGGGACCATCGTGGTCCCGCCGGCGCTGACGCTGGCCGAACGCCTGAAAGTCATCCTGGACAATCTGCGCCAGGTGGCGCGCGACACGCAACCCGACGTCGCCGCGCTTGAAATCGTCTTCATGAACACGAATCCGGCGTCCACGCTGCTGCTGGGCCAGGCCCGCGGCGCGGCGTTGTGCGCGCTGGCGGATAGTTCGCTGGCAGTGCATGAGTACACCGCCTTGCAGATCAAGAAAGCCGTGGTCGGCACCGGCCGCGCCGCCAAGGAACAGGTGCAGATGATGGTGCAGCACCTGCTGGCATTGGACGGCACGCCCGCCCCCGATTCGGCCGACGCGCTGGCCTGCGCCATCTGCCACGCCCACGTCGGCCCCTTGCAGGACAAGCTGGAACGCCTGGGGACGTCGCTGCGCATGAGCGGCAAGACGCGCATCCGCAATGGCCGCCTGATCGGCTGAGCGCGTCCCGCGCGTATAGAATGCCCGCATCCGCCGCGCATTCCGCGCGCGCCATTCTTACCAGGCCATCATCACCATGATCGGACGCATCACCGGAACCCTGATCGAAAAACTGCCGCCCACCATCTGCGTGGACGTCGGCGGTCTGGGTTATGACATCGACGTGCCCATGAGTACGCTGTATTCCCTGCCGGAAACCGGCGCGCGGGTCACGCTGTACACACACCTGACGGTGCGTGAAGACGCGCACATCCTGTATGGCTTCGGGTCGGCCGGCGAACGCAGCGCCTTTCGCGAACTGATCAAGGTCAGCGGCATTGGCGCGCGCACGGCGTTGTCGGTGCTGTCGGGCCTGTCGGTGGCGGATCTGGCCCAGGCCATCACCTTGCAGGAATCGGGCCGCCTGACGCGCGTGCCCGGCATCGGCAAGAAAACCGCCGAACGCCTGCTGCTGGAAATGCGCGGCAAGCTGGGCGCTGACATCGGCGCGGCCTCGCACGCTACGCCAGACAACCAGTCCGACATCCTGAACGCGCTGCTGGCGCTGGGCTACTCCGAGAAGGAATCGCTGTCGGCGCTGAAGACGCTGCCCGAAGGCGTGGGCGTGTCCGACGGCATCAAGCAGGCGCTGAAAGCGCTGGTGCGCTAAGGCGTACCCTGCAAATAACGTGGCGCGACGGCCTCCAGGCCCGTCGGCACCACGTGCAGTTCCGGAGCCATCGGCCCCGCGCAGATATTGTCGCGACGCATGGAATCCAGGTTGTCGCGCGACATCAGCGGCTTGCCCGGCAGGCATTCAAACAGCCGGGCCTGAATGCGGCCCACGCCCATGGGCATGCTGATCACTGGCCGGGGATGGCCGCTCCAGGCGGCGCACAACCGCGCGATCTCACCCAGCGTATAGACCTGCGGCCCACCCAATTCGTAGGTCTTGCCACAGGTATGCGTATCGTCCAGGGCCGTCGACATCGCCACCACCACGTCACCCACGTAGACCGGTTGCATCCGCACATGCGCCCCTGCCAGCGGCAGCACGGGCAGCCAGCGCGCCAAGGTGGCGAACATATTGGTGAATTTGTCGTCCGGCCCGAATAAGACCGAAGGACGGAAAATCGTCCAGCCGCCTGTGGATGCCGCCTGGAATTCGTGCTTGATGGCAGCCTCGCCGTCGCCCTTGGAGCGTTGGTACATGCTGTCGCCCTGGGAATCCGCCCCCAACGCACTGACGTGCAGCAGACGATGAACGCCCTGGCGTCGGCAAGCCTGCGCGATGCGCTGCGGCAATAGCACGTGCGCCCGCGCGAAGTCCGACCCGTAAGGCTTGCCCGCGTTGCCATGCAGGATGCCCACCAGGTTCACGACCGCATCGCAGCCGCGCACAAGCTGGTCCAGCGCGGCGTCATCGTGGATGTCGGTCTGCACCAGGGTGACGGTGGGAAAGACTTGCAGGTCGAACCCGCGTGCCAGAAGCCGGGTGGGCACGATGATCTGATGCAGGCCGCGGGACAACCGCGCAATCAGGTGACGGCCGATGAAACCGGTGCCGCCGATGACAAGGATACGCATGCCGCAGCCTCCTGTTCGTCAGGATCGAGTCCCGATTCTGCCTTGCACTGGCTGCAACCGCAAGCACGCATCGGCAGTTCGCGAGGCGAACTGCCGATGCGGATCAGGCGGCCAGCAAACGAGCGTAGGCCGGAAGGTCGACGTTGCCGCCGCTGATGATGACGCCGACCCGCGCGCCACGCACCGGCACCACTTCCTGCATGACCGCTGCCGCGCCCAGGCAGCCCGTGGGTTCCACCACCATCTTCATGCGTTCGGCGAAGAACTTCATGGTCGTGACCAGTTGGGCATCCGTCACCGTGACGATGTCGCGCACATACTTCTGGATGAGCGGAAAGGTCAGATTGCCCAGATGGGTCGTGGCGGCGCCATCGGCCAGCGTCTTGGGGGCCGGAATTCGGACGATTTCACCCTTGCGCAAAGACTGCTGGCCATCATTGCCGGCCTCTGGCTCGACGCCGTAGACCAGGCAGCGCGGGCTGAGCGCGGCGGCGGACAAGGCGGAGCCCGACAGCAAGCCGCCGCCGCCCAGGCAAACGAACAAATAGTCGAGTTCGCCGACTTCCTCGAACAGTTCCTTGGCCGCGGTGCCCTGCCCCGTGATGACGTCTTCGTGATCGTAGGGAGGAATCAGGGTAGCGCCGGTTTCCGTGTGGATGCGCTGCGCGATCTGTTCACGGTCTTCGGTGTAGCGGTCGTATGTGACGATCTTGCCGCCATAGCCTTCCGTGGCGGCGCGCTTGGCCGCCGGGGCGTCCAGCGGCATGATGATCGTGGCGGATACGCCTTGCAGCTTGGAGGCCAGCGCGATGGCTTGCGCATGGTTGCCCGACGAGAACGTCACCACGCCGGCCGCGCGCTGCTCTGGCGTCAGGCGCGCGATGGCGTTGTAGCCGCCGCGGAACTTGAAAGCGCCCATGCGCTGGAAGTTTTCACACTTGAAGAAAATCGACGCGCCGCTGATCGCGTCGGCCGTGGCCGAGGTCAAGACGGGCGTGCGGTGTGCGTTGCCGGCCAAGCGCTCGCTGGCGCGCACGACATCATCATAGGTAGGCAATTCGGGCAGCATGGAAATCCGGTCCTTTGATCGCGAGAATGTCGAAACCCTCGGATCATAAACCCGTCGCGCGGTTTGCGCGCCGCCCGCGCTTACTTGCCGAACAGATCGCCGCCGCCCGTGCTGACACCCGACGGCGGAGTCAGGCCCAGATGGCGCCAGGTCGTCAGCGTGGCGGTGCGCCCGCGCGGGGTGCGTTGCAGGTAGCCGTGCTGGATCAGGTAAGGCTCGATCACGTCTTCGATGGTGTCGCGCTCTTCGCCAATGGCGGCGGCCAGACTGTCCACGCCGACAGGCCCGCCGTCGAATTTGTGGATGATGGCTTCCAACAGCTTGCGGTCCATCAGGTCCAGGCCCTGGGGGTCCACTTCCAGCATGGCCAGCGCGCGGCCGGCGACGTCCGCGTCGATGGTGCCGCTGGCCTTGACCTCGGCGTAATCACGCACGCGGCGCAGCAGGCGGTTGGCGATCCGGGGCGTGCCACGGGCGCGGCGTGCCACCTCAGCGGCTCCTTCCGGCGTGATCACGGCGTTGAGCAGGCCGGCGCTGCGCGTCACGATGTGGCCCAGATCGGTCGCGTTGTAGAACTCCAGCCGCGAAACGATGCCGAATCGATCGCGCAGCGGGTTGGTCAGCATGCCCGCTCGCGTGGTGGCGCCCACCAGCGTGAACGGTTGCAGGTCCAGCTTCACGCTGCGCGCGGCGGGGCCTTCGCCGATCAGGATGTCGATCTGGAAATCTTCCAGGGCCGGATAGAGGATTTCCTCGACCACGGGCGACAGGCGATGGATTTCATCGATGAACAGGACGTCGTTCTTTTCCAGATTGGTCAAGAGCGCGGCCAGATCCCCCGGGCGCTCCAGCACGGGGCCTGACGTCTGACGCAATTGCACGCCCATTTCATGCGCGATGATGTGGGCCAAGGTGGTCTTGCCCAGGCCCGGCGGGCCAAACAGCAGCACGTGGTCCAGTGCCTCGCCGCGCTTTCTGGCGGCCGCGATGAAGATTTCGAGTTGTTCGCGCGCACGCTGCTGGCCAACATATTCTTGCAGCGCCTTGGGCCGCAAGGCGCGTTCGATCGATTCCTCGTTGGGCGACACCGGTTGCGGCGCCACGATACGAGGGGCGTCGGGACGGGAGGAAAGGGAATCGGACTGGATGGCCATGGTGCGGATACGACAAGGGACGAAGCAGGATGCATCGTACCGTATGGAGGGGCCGCCTAGGTGGGGCCGCCTAGGCAGAGCCGCCGAGGAGCCGCCGAGGGCACTACCCCCTAGGCGGTTTCGGACAGCGGCAGTTTCACCCGCACGCACAAGCCGCCGGATTCGGCCTGGCGCAATTCCAGCGAACCGCCATGGGCGCGGGCGATGGCCTCGGCCAAGGCCAGGCCCAGGCCCACGCTGCCGGTGCGCGTGCGCGCGTCGTCCAGCCGGCTGAACGGGCGCAGCGCCTCCTGGCGGCGTTCAGGAACGATGCCGGTGCCATGGTCGGCCACATCCAGCACCGCATGGCGCTCTTCCCGCCGCAGGCTGACATCCACCGGCGGCGCCCCATGGTTCAGGGCATTGCCGATCAGGTTATCCAGCAGGCGGCCCAGCGCCACCGCATCGGCCTGCACCACCATTGGGGTCTCGTCGTCGGCCGCATTCAGATGGATGTCCGTGCCAGCGCCCGCCCAGGCGCCAACGCGCTCGGTCAGCCAGTCGGACAGCACGATGGGAGCGTAGCGATATGCCGCCGGATCGGTGCCGCGCACAAAGCCGATGAACTGATCGACCATGTGCTGCATGTCTTGCAGATCGGTACGCAAGCCTTCCTTCAACTTGGAATCGTCAGCCAGCTCAATGCGCAGCCACATCCGCGACAACGGCCCCTTCAGGTCATGCGGCAGGCCGGACAACAAGGTGCGGCGCACCGAGTCGGATTCGGCCAGCGCGTCCAGCATGGCATTGAAGCGCACACCCAGCGCACGGGTTTCATGCGGCCCCGAGGGTTCCACACGCTGCGGTTGTCCCGCGGCCAATCGGTCGGCGGCATCCGCCAGCCGCGTGATCGGCCGTGTGATGTGCCACGAGAAACCCACTGCCAGCAACAGCAGCAGGCCCAGGCCGCCCAGCCAGGCCGCGATGAAGGGCGTGGCCACGGGCGGGTCCAGGCGATCCAGCGGGATGACCAGCCATTCGCGCAGGCGCGGCACGTCCTCGCTGGCGGAATTGGGAGCTAGCGAAATGAAGATTTCCGGGGTCGGGCCACGCGACAGCGCCACGCGGGTGCCGTCGTTCAAGCGCTCGTTCAGCTGTTGCACCAACACGCGCAGGTCGCGGCGGATGTCGTCAGGCTCGGGCTTGTAGCGGCGCATGTGTTCCTCGCGGGCACGCGCGTGGTCCGCCGCATCGCGCGAGTCGGCCCGGCGTTCATCGCCGCGCTCACCGTCACCGTCGTGGTCGTCGCCGCGCACCTCAGGCGGCGGAGGCGGCCTGGGCGCGTCGTCCGCCCGGGACTCTGGCGGCGGCGGCGGTGGGGGCCGCGGGGCTGCGCGCGGCGGCGGCGGCGGACGGCGGCCATTGAAGCGTTGCAACTTGGCTTCGGCCGGCAACACGCGCGACCACAGCCGCCATTGGTTCTGCGACGCGGTGCGCACGAATTCGGCGCGGTCCTCGGCAGGCACCTCGGATACGGCGGCGCGCAGCGTGCGGATCGTGGTGACGATGTAGCCAATGGCCACGTCTTCCATGAATTTGTGCCGGAAGTACGACACCGTGACCAGCGTGGCCGCCTGCGTCAGCAGCACCGAACCCAGAATCAACAGGATCAGGCGTGCCCGCAGCGAACGCGGCACCAGAAAGCCGGGGGACAAACGCATCAGGGCGAAAACCGGTAGCCGATGCCCCAGACGGTCTGGATCCAGCGCGGCTGCTTGGGATCGTCTTCAATGACGCGGCGCAGGCGCAAGATCGCAATGTCGATGGCGCGGTCGTTGCGTTCACCGGCGTCATCGTCGCGCGCCAAGGCCAGCAGACGCTCGCGGGACAGCGGCTTGCCCGCGTTGCGCACCAGGGCTTCCAGCAGATTGATTTCGCCCCCGGTCAATTTGACCACCGTGCCTTCGCGCGACAGTTGGCGCGATGACGGGTCAAACAGGAAGGGGCCGAATGTCACGGGCGCGTCCTTGGTCAGCGCGGACGGGCCACGCTTGCGGCGCAGCACGGCCTCGATGCGGGCCAGCAGTTCGCGCGGGTCGAAGGGCTTGCCCACATAGTCGTCGGCACCGGCTTCCAGGCCGATGATGCGGTCCACGGCTTCGTCGCGGGCGGTCAGCAGGATGACGGGGATGTCTTCTCCTTGCTCGCGCAGGCGGCGGCAGGCGTCCGCGCCGTCGCCACCGGGCAACATGCGGTCCAGCACGAGCAGATCGGGCGCGTAACGGGTAATGCGCGACGACAAATCGGTGGCGTCCGGCGCCAGCAACGTGTCGTAGCCGTGCCGGTTCAGGTAGTCGGCAAGCAGTTGTCGCAATGCCGGATCGTCGTCGACGACCAGCAACTTGGTATGAGGATTGTCCATGGATGTCATAGTGAGCCGCGGCGCGTCCGGCTGCAAGAGGCAAGAAATCAACTGAAATACACCTGTTGCACGATGTACGCCCTATTTTCCCGTGGTTTACTGGAAACCGCCGGCCCAACGCGGACTGGCCCTAAAATACCCGTGTTGGCCTTGCCCCTCGTGCGGTTTACTAAAAATCGTTTACAGACCCGGCCAGCCCCTCTCTCTACACTGTTTCCTATGGTCGCCCCTGCAATCTGGCGCAGACGGCTGTTGCACGCGGCGCTGACGGCGGGCCTATCTTGCCCGCTGACCGCCGCGTTTGGCGACACCCTGAATGCGTCCCCCAATTCTGCCGCGCCGCCCTCCCAGGCGGCGCCGGTACGGATGGCGCGCGGCATCGGCGTTCTGTCCCCAGTACAGCCCATTCCCGTGCGCCCCGCCCCCTCCATTGAGGCGCGGGCCGTCCCCCTGGACCCGTCGCCTTGCGATCTGCAAGTCGCGGAACCGGCCATGGACACCAGCGTGCAAGGCGCCGAAGACAGCGGCATGGAACTGATCCCCGGCACCGGCTCCTCGCTATCCGGCGCGGGTGCGGCGTCGCCCCTGGGCTGCGAATCAATGGCCGCCCCGGCGGAAGAAAGCACGCCGGACTACACATTCGCGCTGGAAGAAGGCGACCTGCCCCGCGTACCGGTCGTCGTGATTTCGGGCGTGTCCCGCCCGTCCCGTCCCTGGTTCGCCTCGGTGAGCGGCCAGGACGGCCTGCGCTATGGCGGCGACCGCAACTGGGTCTACCGCAACACGGCGGGGCCGTCGGTCACCGTGGGCAATGTCAACGCCAACGCGCCCGCCTGGGGCAGCAGCGCCCCCGTGGGGGGCTTGCAGATCGCGAATTGGGCGGGCTCGTCCTCCACCGTGCCCGCAGGCAGCTTTGGCTATTCCTCATCACTGGGCAAGCTGAACCGCATGGATCCCACGGCCAGCTCGGGCGCCGTGGACTACGGCGCATCCGTCGGCAGCGGCAGCGTGCGTTATGGGCTGACCCCTGTCCTGACCCTGGAAGGCCAGATGCAGAGCGCGCCGTCGCTGACCACGCGCGGCATGGGGACCACTTACGCGGCGGGGGAATACGGCACATTCCAGGCCGGCGCCACCCAAAGCTCGTTCGATGCGTCCAACGCCTGGCGCTACCGGTTCGGCTACAGCGTGGACGTGGCCGATGCCGTGAACCTGGGCTACACCAACGAACAGATCGGTGCCGGCTTCGGTGACCTGTCCACCTACTCCGGCGGGGTCGCCTCTGCTCCACAAATCCGCAATACCCTGTCGGCCGGCGTGCCCATCACGGGCTGGGGCACGCTCAGCGGCACGTATTCCGGCCTGCACGAAGGCTCCACCCTGGCCGAGCAGCGGGTGGGCCTGACGCACAGCATGTTCGTCGCCCCCAAGGTGAAACTGGCCGTGGGCGCCGACCGCGACATCATCTCGGGCAACTACGAATGGCGAGCCAACCTGAGCATGCCCGTCGACACCTTCATGCGCGGCACCTGGCTGAGCTGGTAGCAGGACCGCAAGACGGACGGAAATATCCGCCTAAAAGGGGGCGGTCTGGATTTGCGGCTTAAAATCCCTGCCATGATGCTTCCGGCCTACCCCCATGTCTGACGCGCGCGCCCTCGGCGTATTGCAGCGCGTTTTCGGTTACGAATCCTTCCGCGGCGACCAGCAAGCCATTGTCGAACAGGTGATCGACGGCGGCGACGCGCTGGTCCTCATGCCCACCGGCGGCGGGAAATCGCTCTGTTACCAGATTCCCTCGCTGGTCCGCGAAGGCACCGGCATCGTCGTGTCGCCGCTGATCGCGCTGATGCAGGACCAGGTCGACGCCCTGACCGAGCTGGGCGTGCGTGCGGCCTTCCTGAACTCCACGCAGGAATGGCGCGTGGCGCGCGACGTCGAACAGGCGTTCCTGGCCGGCGAACTGGACCTGCTGTACGTCGCCCCCGAACGCCTGCTGACCGACCGCTGCCTGCAATTGCTGGAACGCGGCCGCATTGCGCTGTTCGCCATCGACGAAGCGCATTGCGTGTCCCAATGGGGTCACGATTTCCGCCCGGAATACCTGGGCCTGTCGATGCTGCACGAGCGCTGGCCGGATGTGCCGCGCATCGCCCTGACGGCCACGGCAACGGCGGACACGCGCACCGAAATCGCTCAGCGCCTGTCCCTGGACGACGCCCGCCATTTCGTCTCCAGCTTCGACCGTCCCAATATCCGCTACCGCATCATCGAAAAGAACGAGGTGCGCAAGCAGCTGCTGGAAATGATCCGCACCGAACACGATGGCGAATCCGGCGTGGTGTATGGCCTCTCGCGGGCGCGCGTGGAAGAAACCGCCGAATTCCTGTGCAATCAGGGCATCGACGCCATGCCTTACCACGCCGGGCTCAGCCCGCAGGTACGCGCCGCCAACCAGTCCCGGTTCCTGCGTGAAGACGGCGTGGTCATGGTGGCCACCATTGCTTTTGGCATGGGCATCGACAAGCCCGACGTGCGCTTCGTGGCCCACATCGATCTACCCAAATCCGTCGAAGGCTACTACCAGGAAACTGGCCGTGCCGGCCGCGACGGCCTGCCCGCCACCGCCTGGCTGGCCTATGGCCTGCAAGACGTGGTGCAACAGCGCCGCATGATCGACGAATCCCCCGGCGATGAGTCCTACCGCCGCCGGCTGGGCCAGCAGCTGGACGCCATGCTGGGACTGTGCGAAACCGTGGAATGCCGCCGCGTGCGCCTGCTGGCGTACTTCGGCCAGCAGATCACGGCGTGCGGCAATTGCGACGTCTGCCTGGAACCCCCGCAGGCCTGGGATGGCACGGTCGCCGCGCAGAAAGTGCTGTCGGCCGTCTACCGCCTGATGAAAGAGCGCGGCCAACGCTATGGCGCGGGCCACATCATCGACATCTTGCGTGGCAAGGTCACCGAACGCACCACGCAGCACGGCCATGAAACGCTAAGCGTCTTCGGCGTGGGCCAAGACCTCAGCGACACCGCCTGGCGGGGCGTGCTACGCCAGTTGCTGGCGCAAGGCCTGCTGACGGTGGACAACGAAGGATTTGGCACGCTGGCGCTGACCGAAGGCAGCCGCGCGGTGCTTAAAGGCGAACGCCAGCTGATGCTGCGCCGTGAATCCGAAAAGAAGACCCGTTCAGGCAAGACCAGCAACGGCCGCCCCAAGGCCGCGGCCATCGACCTGCCAACCGAATTGCAACCCGTATTCGAGGCATTGCGCGCCTGGCGCGGCGAAGTCGCCAAGAGCCATGGCGTGCCAGCGTATGTGATCTTTCACGATGCGACCCTGCGTGAAATCGCCCTTGCCCAGCCCGAGTCCATGGACGCGCTAAGCCACATCAGCGGCGTCGGCGCCCGCAAGCTCGAAGCCTACGGCGAAGAGATCCTGCAACGAGTCGCCCGCCCGGTTCTGTAGGATGGGTGTAGCGCGCAAGGATCAGGACAAGAATTCAAGTATCCAGCGCGCGCAACCCATCTTGTAGGATGGGTGTAGCGCGCACGGATCAGGATAAGAATTCAAGTATCCAGCGCGCGCAACCCATCTGTAGGATGGGTATAGCGCGCAAGGATCAAGACAAGAATTCAAGTATCCATCGCGCGCAACCCATCAAACATCCGTCGTGCTGTGGCCGAGTCGGCCGTGTAGCTGTGGCCGAATCCGATGTGTAGTCACCGCTGCTTGATGGGTTGCGCGCGATGGAGTGCGGCATGCTTGCCGCCGCCGTCTCGCGCTACACCCATCCTACGAAGCCGCGGCAGCGACGTCCGCACCAGCCGCCAAGGCCGCCGCGCAACAATGGCTTCCGACAGCGGCCCTGCCCCCTTCAGTAAGACGGGGGCGGCAGCAGTGGAACCGGCGGGCGTTCCTTGCCGAAGACCGAGCGGTACGCCAGGATGTTGAACACCAGCACCACCGGAATTCCCACGACTGCCCCGGCCATGACCAGGCGCATCGAACCCAACGCGCCCGCGCCGTCCCACAAGGTCATGTCGTCAAGGATCAAGAACGGGAACAGGCTGTACGCCAGACCGCTGAGCATCAGCAGGAACAGCGCCACGCACAGCACGAACGGCAACCAGCTGAAGCGGTCTGCCCGGCCGGGCAAGCGCGCCAGCAGCATTTCGGCCGCGACGTATGCGGCCAGCATCATCACCCAAACGGTGGCGGCCAGGCTCAGGTGGGCAATGTTGCTCCACTTGTAGAAGATGCCTGCATTGGCCAGCCCCAGCGTGACCGCGATCGAGACCATGCCCACCGCCGTCCAGCGGATGGCGTGGCGTGCCCAGTTGGCGGCACGGCGTTGAAGATCGCCGTCCACCCGCATGACCAGCCATGACGCCCCCAGCAGCACATAAGCCGCCACGGCGCACAGGCCAACGAACAGCGCGAACCAGCCATAGCCGGCGTCGGACTGATACCCCGTCGCGATCCGGCCCAGCAGCATCCCCTGGCCGAACGCGGTGATGATCGAACCGGCCCAGAAGCCGAAGATCCAGCGCGGCTTCATTTCGTTGCGCGCACGGATGCGGAACTCAAACGACACACTGCGCAGCACCACGCCCAGCACCATGAAGGTCAGCGGCCCGTAGAGCTTGCCCAGCACCGCGCCCCACGCAAACGGGAACGCCGACGCGAACAGGCCCATGCCCAACAACAGCCAGAATTCATTGGCATCGCGCCAGGGGCTCAAGAGCGACATCATGCGGCCGCGCTCGTGCTCGGGCGCCAATTGCAGCAAGATGCCGACGCCCAGATCAAAGCCATCCAGGACCATGCCCGCGGCGATCACCACAAACAACAGCCCCATGAAGGCCAGAGGCATCCAGAAGGAAGGATCTTCGGGACTCAAGCCCTGCGAAGCGGCAAGCATGGCGATCATGGCGACCCTCCGCCCAGTTTGCGCACCGGCACGACGCCGTAACGCGCCGCATGGAACAGCATGCCGGCGAATGCGGCCAGCAATAGCGCGTACAGCAGACCGTAGCCCACCAGCCCATACAGAATGGTGCTGGCCGAGGTCGGCCCCAGCACTTCGGATTGCGTGATGGTGCCGTTAACGGCGAACGGTTGCAGGCCGATGATGGACACCCACCAGCCCGCCACGACGGCGATGCCGCCCGAGAACATCATGCCGCACAGCACGCGGTGCCACCAGACAGGCAAGGTCGACGGGTCCAGCCCGCGCCGGAACGTCCACAGGAACGTCACGCAGGCCACTGCCAGCATCAACAGGCCCAGCCCCGCCGCCACCCGCAACGACCAGAAGGTCAGCGCCACTGGCGGCAGCATGCCGGAGTACTTATCCAGTCCCTGGTAGGTACCGTCCGCATTGCGGTGCAGCCATATGCCACCGGTATTGCGCAGGGTCACGTCCAACACATTGACGTGCTCGCGCGCATCCGGCCAGCCGAACAGCACCAGTTGGGGTTCGGCGCCGCTTTCCCAGAAGCCTGCCGCGGCAGCGGCTTTGGCGGGTTGCAGCTTGGCCACCATCTGGCCGGCGCCCGTGGCCACCGGTATCTGCATGAAGGCAGCCACCACGGCGATCACCAGCCCGGTCTTGAACGTATTGCGTTCGCCATCGCCCAGCGGACGACGCAGGGCCTGCAAGGCGGTCACGCCCATCATCAGGAACGACGCAGCCAGTGCCGCGCCCACCCCGACCACGGCCATGCGCCAGCCCACCGAGGGATTGAGCACCACCGCCACCCAGTCGTAGACCTGGTAGCGGCCATCGACCAAAATGGCGCCGTCCGGCGTCTGCATCCACGATTGCAGGGCAAGCACCCAGAACACCGCCACCAGTTGGCCCACGGCCACCATCAGCACCGCCAGCGTATGCGCGCCATCAGACACGCGGCGCTGGCCGAACAGCATGACGCCCAGGAAACACGACTTCAAGATGAAGACGGACAAAATGCCGTAGCCCAGCAAGGGGCCGGCCACATTGCCGATCTTGTCCATCAGGCCTGCCCACAGGCTGCCGATCTGAATCAGCACGGGCACGCTGGCCGCCAGGGTCAGCACGAAAGCCAGGGCAAAAATGCGAACCCAAAAGCGGTAGGCAGCCGTCCAGCCGCCATGGCCCGACCAGCGGGCGCGCACCTTGAAGAACAGCAAGACCCAAGCAAGCGCCAGGGAAATCGCCAGGAACAGCGCCAGGAAGCTCAGGCTGGCCACGAACTGCGCACGGGCCAGGGAAAGGGTGGATATATCCATGATGGGCCGTAGTGTAGAGCCAGTTACAAGACTATGGGGGCAGTTTGAAACCGGTTGCACAGGCGTCGAAAAAGGCCCCTGCGGCGGAACGTGGCAAAATTGACGCTTTGTCGCCGCTTTTTCCTATTCTTTCAAGAATGACCTCCGCCACGACGCCGACCCCCGCTGCATCCAATTTTCTGCTCAACATCGTCCAGGACGACCTCGAAGCCAACCGCTTCCAGGGTAAACGTTGGGCGGGCAAGCCTGGCCCGGCCGCCGTGCAGCAGCAGGGGGAACCGGACACGGCCCGCATCCGCACGCGCTTCCCGCCGGAGCCCAACGGCTACCTGCACATTGGCCACGCCAAGAGCATCTGCGTGAACTTTGGCCTGGCGCGCGATTTCGGTGGCGTCTGCCACCTGCGCTTCGACGACACCAATCCCGAAAAGGAAGACCAGGAATACGTCGACGCCATCATCGAGGCCGTTCATTGGCTGGGCTTTGACTGGAAGGCCGACAACGGCCAGGAAAACCTGTACTTCGCCAGCGACTACTTCGGCTATATGTACGAATTCGCCGAAGCCCTGGTCGAAGCCGGCCACGCCTATGTCGACGAGCAAAGCCCGGAAGAGATCCGCGCCAACCGTGGCACCCTGACCGAACCCGGCACCGACTCGCCCTGGCGCAACCGCCCGGCCGCGGAGTCGATCACGCTGCTGCGCGAAATGCGCGATGGCAAGCATCCGGACGGCAGCCTGGTGCTGCGCGCCAAGATCAACATGGCGTCGCCCAACATCAATCTGCGCGACCCGGTCATGTACCGCGTGCGCCACGCCACCCACCACCGCACGGGCAACCAATGGTGCATCTACCCGATGTACAGCTGGGCCCACCCGGTGGAAGACGCGCTGGAAGGCATCACGCACAGCGTCTGCACGCTGGAATTTGAAGACCAGCGCCCGTTCTACGACTGGATCCTGACGCGCCTGGCCGAACTGGGCAAGCTGGCCCAGCCGCTGCCGCACCAATATGAATTCGCCCGCCTGAACGTAAGCTACGTCGTCACCAGCAAGCGCAAGCTGCTGCAACTGGTGCGCGAAGGCCACGTGGACGGTTGGGACGATCCCCGCATGCCGACCATCTTCGGCCTGCGCCGCCGCGGCTACACGCCGGCCTCGATCCGCCTGTTCTGCGAGCGCACCGCCGTCTCGAAGTCCGACTCCCGCATCGATTACAGCCTGCTGGAACAAGCCGTGCGCGATGACCTGGACCCCATCGCCGCCCGTTCGGTGGCCGTGCTGGACCCGATCAAGCTGGTCATCACCAACTACCCGGAAGGCCAGACCGAGATCTGCACCGCGCCGCGCAACCCGCACGATCCGGAAGCCGGCCTGCGTGAATTCCCGCTGTCGCGCGAGCTCTGGATCGAACGCGACGACTTCCGTGAAGAAGCGCCGAAGAAGTATTTCCGCCTGTTCCCCGGCAACACCGTGCGCCTAAAGTACGGCTATGTCGTGCGCTGCACGGGGTTCACCAAGAACGAAGCCGGTGAAGTCGTCGAAGTGCAGGCCGAATACCTGCCGGAAACCCGGAGCGGCACACCGGGCGCGGACAGCGTCAAGGTCAAGGGCAACATTACCTGGGTCAGCGCGGCCCACGCAGTGCCTGCCCAGATCCACCTGTACGACCGCCTGTTTGCCGATGCCCGCCCCGACGGCGGCGACAAGGACTTTCTGACCTGCCTGAACCCGAACTCCAAGCAGACCGTCACGGCCTGGCTGGAACCCGGCACCGTCGCCACCCCTGGCGCCACCTGGCAGTTTGAACGCCTGGGCTACTTCACGGCTGATCTGAAGGAATCCTCGGAGGCCGCACCGGTGCTCAACCGCATCGTGACGCTGCGCGATTCCTGGGTGCAAGGCTAAGCCGCCCGCGCTGCACCGCCCGCGTGCGTATCACGAAAAAAGGCGCCTTCGGGCGCCTTTTTCTTTCGTCTTGCTGCCTGCACACCCCGCCCCAGGGCGGGTTATCATCCCCGACATCCCGCAGCCGATCGTGCGCGCCGTTTCCTGGCGCCCGGATCGCCAGCCATAATCAAGATGAACACTGAATCCCTAGCTCTGGACTTCAAAAGCGCCACCCTGTATGCCATCCGGGTGGTTCTGCACAGCGCAGACCCCGAACGCCTGAACGCCGCGCTGGCCAAGCGCATGGCCGACGCCGGCAGCTTCTTCGAGAACGAACCCGTCGTCATCGACGCCAGCCGCGTCGAAGAGACCATCGATTGGAACGCGCTGGTGGCCGCACTGCAAGGCCACAACCTGCCTCCGATCGGCGTCGTGGCCGAGGGCGCCAACCTGAAAGCGGCACGCGCGGCCGGCCTGACGCCGGTGGAACTTTCCACTCCCGCCGCCCGCCCCGCCGCCGTGATCGACACCGCGCCGCCGAACGACGTCTCCACGCCCGTGCCGTCGGTGCCCGCCGCTGCCGTCGAAACCGCGCCCGCCCCGACGGACACGTCAGCGACGGAACCGGCCGCCTCGGAAGCGCCCGCTGCCCCGGCAGCCGCCGGTGCCGAACCGATGCCGGCGCGCGAAGCCAGCAACACCACGTCGGCCTCCAGCCCCACGCAGGCCGCACCGCACTCCTCTTCCGCGCTGGTCATCACGAAACCCCTGCGTTCCGGCCAACGTGTCTATGCACGCCATACAGACCTTGTCGTGATCGGCATGGTCAGCCAGGGCGCCGAAGTCATTGCCGACGGCAACGTGCATGTTTACGGCCCCTTGCGCGGCAAGGCCATGGCGGGCGCGCGCGGCGATACCTCCGCGCGCATCTTCACGACGCATCTGGACGCGGAACTGCTTGCCGTGGCGGGCGTGTACCGCGTGGTGGAAGATAAACTCGACCGGACGCTACAAAACCAACCGGCCCTGGTTCGCCTGGACGGCGACACCTTGCGCATTGAAGCGCTGAAAGCCTGAAACACGACTCGGCGCGGCGCCGCGCGCACGTCTCAACACATTCTGTAAGAAGCCTTACATGGGCTTTTTGCTTTACGATAACGCGATTTATTCGAACATAAGGGTTTGATCGTCATGACACGCATTGTTGTGGTGACTTCCGGCAAAGGCGGCGTGGGTAAAACCACGACGAGCGCCAGTTTTTCCGCGGGCCTCGCGATGCGGGGCCACAAGACCGCTGTCATCGACTTCGATGTCGGCCTGCGCAATCTCGACCTCATCATGGGCTGCGAGCGTCGCGTGGTGTACGACTTCGTCAATGTGATCCAGGGCGAAGCAACCCTTAACCAGGCGCTGATCAAGGACAAGCAGCTTGAAAACCTGTTCATCCTGCCCGCCTCGCAAACGCGCGACAAAGACGCGCTGACGCAGGAAGGCGTGGAGAAGGTCATCAATGACCTGAAGGAAATGGGTTTCGAGTACATCGTCTGCGACTCGCCCGCCGGCATTGAGACGGGTGCGCTGATGGCGGCCTACTTCGCCGACGACGCACTGGTCGTGACCAACCCGGAAGTCTCCTCGGTGCGCGACTCCGACCGCATCCTGGGCATCCTGGCAGCCAAGTCCAAGCGGGCCGTTGACGGTGGCGAACCCGTCAAGGAATTCCTGCTGCTGACGCGCTACAACCCGAAGCGCGTGGTCGACGGCGAAATGCTGTCGCTGGGCGACATCGAAGACATCCTGCGCATCAAGCTGATCGGGGTCATCCCTGAATCGGAAGCGGTGCTGCAAGCGTCGAACCAAGGCTTGCCCGCCATCCACCTGAAAGAGACCGACGTTTCCGAGGCCTACAAGGACGTCGTGGCCCGTTACCTCGGCGAAGACAAGGCACTGCGCTTTACGGATTACGAAAAGCCCGGTCTTCTGAAACGCCTGTTCGGAGGCAAGTAAGCAATGTCCTTCCTGTCGTTTCTGCTTGGTCAAAAGAAATCTTCCGCCTCCGTCGCCAAGGAACGGTTGCAGATCATCCTGGCCCACGAGCGGGGCCGCGGCGACTCGCCCGACTACCTGCCTCAGTTGCAGCAGGAACTCATCGCCGTGATTTCAAAGTACGTGAAGATCAACCCTGAAGACATCAAGGTGCACCTGGAACGCCAGGACACGCTGGAAGTGTTGGAAGTGAAGATCGAGATGCCGCAAAACGACACGTGATGCGGCTAGCGCGCCGGCCTGCCGGCGCGCGCCACGGCGCTGATCGCGGCCACAAAAAAACGCCCGGCAATGCCGGGCGTTTTGCATGGAAGGCTGCGCTTAGTGCTTGCCGACCTGGTCACCGATCACACCGCCAATCGCTGCCCCACCCACGGTGCCCAAGATGCCGCCGTTAGTGATCACGGCGCCTGCGACACCGCCCAACGCAGCGCCCCCGACCGTGCTCTTCTGACGATGGCTCATGCCGTCCCAGGACGAGCAGCCAGCCATTGCGGCGGTCATTGCCAGTGCGACACAGATTTTGGAAAGAGATGCGATTTTCATGGTGAGACTCCTATTCTTGTACCCAGGGTCGCGTCGATGGAACTAACGCGAGCGCGCGATCCCCTTATGGGTTTAGAACATTCAGGATCTCAAAATAACGTCATGCACGGTGTGAGGTTTGCCCAGGAATTGTGTCAAACAGCGAGTGAACATTTGCGCGCCCCAGGGACAATGTTGCAGCCCATACCCGCTATTTGACCAGACGTAACACATCGCGGAAGCGCGGATGCTCGCAGGTCTCCATCCACTCGAAAATCGCCATTTCCGACGTGACGATTTCCACGCCATGAGCACGCGCGCGGCGCAACGCCGCGTGATGATCCGAAGGCTTGCGCGACCCAGCTGCGTCGGACACCAGCACGGCCTTGTAGCCCATGTCGGCCAGGCCGATCACGGTTTGCAGCACGCAGATGTGCGCCTCGCAACCGGCCACCACAATAGTCTTGCGCGCCGCCGGCAACCACGCCTCAAAACCGGGTTCGCGCGCGGACGAGAAATGCATCTTCTGAAATGTGGACTGCACGATATCGCGCAACGGCTCCACGGTAACGCCCAGCATCTTGCTGTGATGCTCGGTGGCGATCACCGGCACATCAAGCAAGCGCGCAGCCTGCGCCAGCTTATGCGTGGCGTTTAACACGGCCTCGCCATCATGGATGACCGGCATCAGACGGCCTTGCATGTCGACGATGAGGAAAGTGGAATCGAGGGCAGACAACATGTTCGCGGGCTCCAGGTTCAGATCGTAGGATAACGCCATCTGCGAGAGGGGGATGGGATGGATTCGGATTGAGATGGGGTCGGGATCGGATCGGATCGGATCGGAATGGAATGGAATCGGGATTGGGATTGGGGTCAGATCGGATCGGATGGACGGTCGTAGGATGGGTGTAGCGCGCGAAGGCGGTGACAAGAAATACGTTCGACAGCGCGCGCAACCCATCAGGCATCCGCCGTACCGTGGCCGAATCGGCCAAGACGTCATTGCTGCTTGATGGGTTGCGCGCGCTGAAGGGCTGCGTTCTTATCGTTGCTCTCTCGCGCTACACCCATCCTACGGTTGCCACAGCACCGCGATACGGTGCAGGCCACAGCACCGCGATACGGTGCACGCCACAGCACCGCGATACGGTGCACGCCACAACACCACGATCAAAAAAAAATCCCGGCGCAATGCGCCGGGATTTTTTTGTGCTTGGCTGACAGGCTTACTTCAAAGCCTTGTAGCGCAGGCGCTTGGGCTTGGCGCCTTCTTCGCCCAAACGACGCTTCTTGTCGGCTTCGTACTCTTGGTAGTTGCCGTCGAAGAACACCGCTTGCGAATCGCCTTCAAAAGCCAGGATGTGCGTGGCGATACGGTCCAGGAACCAGCGATCGTGGCTGATCACCATGACGCTGCCGGGGAACTCCAGCAGCGCGTCTTCCAGGGCGCGCAGCGTTTCCACGTCGAGGTCGTTGGACGGTTCATCCAGCAGCAGCACGTTGCCGCCAGCGATCAGCGTCTTGGCCATGTGCAGGCGGCCGCGTTCACCGCCGGACAACTGGCCCACGACCTTGTTCTGGTCGCCGCCCTTGAAGTTGAAGCGGCCCAGATAGGCGCGCGACGACATTTCAAACTTGCCCACGGTCAGGATGTCGGCGCCGTCGGCCACCGCATCGAACACCGTCTTTTTGTCTTCCAGCGCATCACGCGACTGATCGACATACGCCAGCTTCACGGTCTGGCCGATGATGACCTCGCCCGAATCCGGCTGCTCGCGGCCCGCGATCATGCGGAACAACGTCGACTTACCGGCGCCGTTGGGGCCGATGATGCCGACGATGGCGCCCGGCGGAACCTTGAAGCTCAGGTTGTCGATCAGCAGACGATCGCCGTAGGCCTTGCTGACGTTGTTGAATTCAATGGCTTCGTTGCCCAGGCGCTCACCCACGGGAATGAAGATTTCCTGGGTTTCGTTGCGCTTCTGGTATTCGTAGGACGACAGTTCCTCGAAGCGGGCCAGACGCGCCTTGGCCTTGGCCTGACGGCCCTTCGGGTTCTGACGCACCCACTCCAGTTCTTTCTTGATCGTCTTCTGGCGGGCGGATTCCGAGGACTCCTCTTGCTTCAGGCGATCTTCCTTTTGCTCCAGCCACGAGCTGTAGTTGCCCTTCCAGGGGATACCGTAGCCACGGTCCAGTTCCAAGATCCACTCAGCTGCGTTGTCCAGGAAGTAGCGATCGTGGGTCACGGCGACGACGGTGCCGGGGAACTTGTGCAGGAACTGCTCCAGCCATTCCACGCTTTCGGCGTCCAAGTGGTTGGTGGGCTCGTCCAGCAACAGCATGTCGGGCTTGGACAGCAGCAGACGGCACAGCGCGACACGGCGCTTTTCACCGCCGGACAGGTTGCCAACGGTGGCATCCCAAGGCGGCAGGCGCAGCGCGTCAGCGGCGATTTCCATCTGGTGCTCGATATCGTCCGAGCCGCTGGACGCGGCGGCGGCGATGATGGCTTCCAGGTCGGCTTGCTCAGCGGCCAGCGCGTCAAAGTCGGCGTCCGGCTCGGCGTAGGCGGCGTAGACCTCGTCCAGGCGCTTCTTGGCGGTGACGACGGCGCCCAGGCCCTCTTCCACCGACTGGCGCACCGTGTGCTCGGGATTCAGTTGCGGTTCCTGCGGCAGATAGCCGATGTTCAGGCCCGGCATGGGAATGGCTTCGCCTTCGATCTCTTTATCGACGCCAGCCATGATCTTCAGCAGCGTCGACTTGCCCGAGCCGTTCAGGCCCAGCACGCCGATCTTGGCGCCAGGAAAAAACGAAAGCGAGATATCACGCAAAATCTGCCGCTTGGGCGGCACGATCTTGCCGACGCGGTTCATGGTGTAGACGTATTGGGCCATGGGCTCGTATAGGGAAAGAAAGCTGATGAACCGTCGATTGTAGGCCGGAACCCTGACAGGCGCGCGTCAGCCACGGGCGAAGGCCTTCAACCCGCCGCTTTGCCTCCGCGCAACCCCAAGCGCGGGGTCCGCATTTGCGCCAGCATCACCCCGGCCAGCGCCATCGCGCCGCCCACAATGTGAAAAATGTGGGGCTTTTCGTCCAGGAAGACCGAGGCGATCGCCACCGTGCCCACCGGCATCAGGTTCAGGAAGATGCTGGCCCGATTGGGGCCCAGGTGCTTCACGCCCTGCATCCACAGGAACGGCGCAAACAGGGACGGGAAGATCGCGGCATACAGCACCAGCGGCACATTGTCGGCATTCAGCGGCGACGGCGCCGCCATCAGGAAGGCGGGCAGCTGAAACAGCACGCCGAAGCCGATCTGCACATACAGCGAGACCCACGGCCCCACCGGCAGGCCCCAGCGGCGCAGCAGCACCCCATACAGCGCATAGGCCAGCGCGGCCAGCCCCATGAGCAGGTCACCGGGGTTCGCGCCCACCGATAGCAGACGCGCCGGATCGCCTTCACCGATCAGCAACGCCAATCCCGCCAGCGACACCAGACCGCCCACCATCGCCATCAAGGTGGGGCGCTGGCGCAGCACCACGGCGCCCACGGCGATGGTCAGCAGCGGAATCATGGCCGTGATGATGCCCATGTTGGTGGCTGTGGTGCTGGACGCCGCCACGTAGGCCAGCCCCTGATACAGCGCCATCCCCAAGCCGCCCAGCACCGCGAACTTGGGCAGGTACGGCACGATAAGGTGACGCTGCGTCCAAAGGCCCGGCAGGGCGAACGGCGTGAGCACCGCGCCGGCCAGCGCCCAGCGGTAGAAGCCGATCACAGCGGGTGAAATCACGCCCGCGGCCATTTTGGTCACGATCATGTTGACGGACCAGATCAGCGCCGCCAGCAAGGGAAACAGCAGATAGCGGGCGGGGGTATGGAGGGTATCGCGCGTCATGGACGAGTCTTGCCAGATAAGAATAGGGGGCAAGTGTAGGTCGTGTCCGACATGCTGTATATAATGAAAAACAGACAAAACCGCACGAACTTCCGACATGGAACTTGCCGATACCGCCCCCCAGTTGGCCGGCCATCTGCCCTACCCGCTGGCCTGCCGCATTCTGCACTTCACGCCGCATTCGAGCATGCAGCGTCACACCTCGCCTTGGGCCGAGCTGAATTTCGCGCTGTCGGGCATCATGGAAATCGGCATCAATGGCGTCACCTACCTGTCGCCGCCACAATACGCCATCTGGATACCGCCGCACGTGGAGCACTGCTGCCAGAACGAAGGCGAGGTGCATTACGCCTGCATCGATATCCCGGCCGAAGCCTGTGCCGGCCTGCCCGACACGCCCTGCACGCTGGAGATCAGCCCGGTCCTGCGAGCAGTCCTGGCCGACTTTGAACGGCGTGGCATCCGCTATCCGGCCACCCCGGAAGACCGGCGCATGGCACAGATCGTCATCGATCAGCTGCGCCAGGCGCGCGCCTACGCCAGCTATCTGCCCTCCACCACCGAGCCCGTGCTGGCCCCCATTCTCTCGGCCTTGCAGCATAGTCCCGGCGATAAACGCGGCGCCGCGCACTGGGCCGCCAGCGCCGGCATCACCGAACGCACGCTGCTGCGCCATTGCCAGCAGCACCTGGGCATGTCATTTAATGAATGGCGCCAGCGTCTGCGTGTGGTGTCGGCGCTAGGCATGCTGGAAGCCGGCCACCCCGTGCAGGACGTGGCCCGCAAACTGGGCTACAGCACCCCCTCCGCCTTCATCGCCATGTTCCAACGCCTGACGGGCGAATCCCCGGACAGCGCCCGCAAACGCGCGGCGCCCGCCGCGTCCTGAACCCCTTGTATCGTTCGGTCATCCAAGCGTCCGATGCACGGCGACGCCGATCGCGCGACAATACTGTCTGACTTTATGTATTTTGCCGTGCCGTCGCGGCTTCATCGCGCCCAGGAATCCTCTTCATGTCCGCCTCAGCAACTCCCCCCGCCTCCGTGACCCACTTCAGCGCATCCGAATTGGACATGCTGGCCAAGACCGCCGACGCGCTCAGCGCCTACCTGGGCAAGCCCGTGCTGGCGGAAGTGATCCTGGGCGATGAAGGCACCGAGTGGGTGACCTACGGCGTCCCGCTGGACGAAAACGCCCAGCCCGAAGAAGACCAGACCCACGTCCAGCTGGGCGGCCCTGGCTCCCGCATCCTGGGCAACCGTGGCGGCCTGTCCCATTCCGACGACGACAGCTACGACTGCCTTTACCTGTGGGCCGTGCAGATCTCGTTGAACGAAGGCGAGCGCTTCATCAAGCTGGACCACGACGGCGAAGAATCCGCCTGGTCCGACAATCTGGAAGATGTCCTTCCCTTCGCCTTGACGGAAGAGCCGCAGGCGGCCCCGGGTGAGGAAGAAGAGGAAGAGGACGATGAGGAAGACGACGAGGACGACGACACGCCTTATGACTCGGTGGATGAACCGCGTCATTGAATGACGGTGATGGGTTGGGGGTGTTGAGTGGTGGGGTGCTTGCTCTACGTGTGGGGTGCTTGCGTTAAGTGATGGGGTGGTTGCGTTAAGTGATGGGGTGCTTGCGCTCAGTGATGAGTTGCTTGCGCTCAGTGATGGGTTGCTTGCGCTCAGTGATGGGTTGCTTGCGCTCAGTGATGGGTTGCGCGCGTTGTTTGTCAGCTCAGTGGCTACGGCGTCCGCGCGCTACACCCATCCTACGGGGCTGCGATCGCTAGGGGACCAAAAGAGGCCGCCGGCTTTGGCGGGCCTGCAAGGCCAGGCCCCTCCCCCCGATCACGGATAGAACGCCAAGCACATGACGCGCCCCGGCATCCGTCATGCTTCACGCGATGCAGCCCGGCCAGGCGGGGGCACGCGGTGCGCGGGGAGTCGATGCGCCCGAGGGAATCTGAAGGAAAGGTCAACGGCCTGGACGAAGATGACGAAGGGGCAGTCCAGAGCGGAGGCTCTGGACCGCAATCGTTGACCCGCGCACCGCGTGCCTCCGCCTGGCCGGGCGTCTCCAGCACCGACAACGCCGAACCAGCGATCACCCCGTGATCCTCCCCTCCTGCACGGCATGGCAAGCCACCACGGACACTCCCGCCAGCATGGCAACAGGCGCCTCTGCCCGGCATCGGTCATTGACATGCGGGCAGCGAGGATGAAACGTACACCCTGACGGCGGATTCAATGGGTTTGGCACTTCGCCAGCCACCGCGGTGCGCGGCTTGCCGGCCCCGTTGATATCCGGAATCGCCTCCAGCAGCATCCGCGTATACGGATGCCGAGGCCGCGTGAACAGTTCGTCCCGTGGCGCCACTTCCACCATGCGCCCCAGATACATCACCCCTACCCGGTCGGCCACGTGGTGCACCACCGCCAGGTTGTGGGAGATGAACAGATACGTCAGCCCCAGCTCCCGTTGCAGGTCCTTCATCAGGTTCAGCACCTGCGCCTGCACCGATACGTCCAGCGCGGACGTCGGCTCATCGCACACCAAAAACTCAGGATTCACCGCCAGCGCCCGCGCAATCGAAATGCGCTGACGCTGACCGCCAGAGAACTGGTGCGGATAACGGCTCTGGTCCGCCGGGTCCAGCCCGACCTGCTTCAGCAGATCGCTGACCCGCGCCACGCGCTCGGCCGGTGTCATCCGTGTGTGCGTCAGCATCGGTTCCGCAATGATGCGGCCCACGCGCCAGCGCGGATTCAGGCTGGCATACGGATCCTGGAAGATCATCTGCAAGCGCTTGCGCAATACGCGCCCGCCCGGCTCCGACATGCGCGACAACGGTTGCCCGTCAAAACGGATATCGCCGCGCGTCAGACCGTACAAGCCCACCAGCATGCGCGCCACCGTGGATTTTCCACAGCCCGATTCGCCCACCAGCGCCAGCGTTTCACCACGCGCGATCTCGAACGAAATGCCGTCGACCGCTCGCAGCATCACCTTGGGCTTGCCGGCCAGCTTGCGTTCCAGCCATGGCGGCGACACATCGAACCAGCGCGCCGCGTCCTTTACTTCTACCAAGGGCGTGCTCATGCGGCCTCCTGTGATCTTTTGTCGCCGGGCTGCCCCAAGGCAAATGAGCCGCCTTGGGGGGCAGGCGGATGCGGCGTGGGGGCCTTTCCATCGTCATGCAACCAACAGGCCGCGCGGGACGTGCCCGCCGGCAGCAATTCGGGACGCTCCGTCGCACAACGCGGCAGCCGCTGGCCGCAGCGCGGATTGAACGCACAGCCCGGCGGAATCGCGTTCAGACGCGGCATGCTGCCGTCGATCTGCACCAGCCGTTCCGCATGGCCTTCCAGCGATGGGATCGACCCCATCAGCCCCAACGTATAGGGGTGACGCGGCTTGTGGATCACATCCGCCACCGGCCCGATTTCAGCGACGCGGCCCGCGTACATCACCGCCACGCGGTCAGCGGTTTCCGCGATCACGCCCATATCGTGCGTGATCAGCATCACCGCCGTGCCGTGTTCGCGGCACAAGCGCTTGAGCAATTCGATGATCTGCGCCTGGATGGACACGTCCAGCGCGGTGGTCGGTTCGTCGGCCACGACCAGCTTGGGTTCCGCCGCCAGCGCCAAGGCGATCACCACCCGTTGGCGCATGCCGCCGGAGAACTGATGCGGATAGTGGTCGATGCGCTCGCGCGCCGCCGGAATGCCGGTGGACGCCAGCAGATCGACGGCCCGGTTGCGCGCCTGCGACCACGTCATGTCCAGATGCGTGACGATGGTTTCCGCCAGTTGCCGGCCCACCGTGTACAGCGGGTTCAAGGACGTCAACGGATCCTGGAATACCGCCCCGATCTCGCGGCCGCGCACACGGCGCATCTGCTCGTCGGGCAGGTTGTCGATGCGGCGGCCCGCCAGCAGGATCTCGCCCGCGGCGATGCGCCCGGGCGGTTCCAGCAGGCCGATGATGGACGCGCCGGTCAGCGATTTGCCGGCGCCCGATTCCCCTACGACGCCCAGGACTTCGCCGGCCTGGATGGAAAAGGACACATCGTCCAGGGCGCGTAGCGTGCCGCGGCGCGTGGGAAACTCCACGCGCAGATTGCGGACTTCTAGAAGTGCGCTCATGGTTACCTCAATTCAGCCGCGGGTTGAGCGCATCGCGCAGCCAGTCACCCAGCAGGTTGACCGACAGCACCAGCAGCACCAGCGCCGCCCCCGGGAAAATGGTGATCCACCACTCGCCGGAAAACAGGAAGTCGTTGCCGATCCGGATCAGCGTGCCCAGCGACGGCGCCGTCGGCGGCACCCCCACCCCCAGGAACGACAGGGTCGCCTCGGTGATGATGGCGGTGGCCAGATGCACCGTGGCCAGCACCAGCACCGGCCCCAGCACGTTGGGAAGCACGTGGCGGAACATGATCACGGGCGAGGACACGCCGATCACGCGGGCGGCCTGCACGTATTCGCGGTTTTTCTCCACCAGGGTGGAACCGCGAACGGTGCGCGCATATTGCGGCCAGCCGGCCAGCGCGATCGCACCGATCAACACCGGGAACGCGATCAGCTCATGCAGCTCGCGCGGGACGGCGGCACGCGCCACCCCATCGATCAGCAACGCGATCAGGATGGCGGGGAACGACAACTGCACGTCGGCAACCCGCATGATGAAGGCGTCAACGCGACCGCCCGCATACCCCGAGATCAGCCCCAAGACGATGCCGATCAACATGGACAGCAGCACCGACGCCAGGCCAATCAGCAGCGACACGCGCGTGCCGTACAGAATGGCCGAATACAGATCCCGCCCCTGACTGTCGGTGCCCAACAGATAGGTCTGCTGGCCATTGGCCTCCCAGGCGGGCGGCAGCAAGGCGTCCAGCAATTCCACCGTGGTCAGGTCGAAGGGGTTGTGCGGCGCGACCCACCCGGCCCCGAAGGAACCAATCAGCAAGGTTGCCAGCAGCAAGGTCGCCACGATGGCCACGGGAGCCCGGCGCCAGGCCCAGGCTATATCGCTGTCCCACCAGCGTTTGAGTACGGCGCGCATCAGTGAGCCCCCCCGCCGCGAGTCAGCCCGGAGCGCAAGCGCGGGTCCACGACAAAATACAGAAGATCGACGACCAGGTTGATCACCACGAACACCAGCGCGATCAGGCACAGGTACGCGGCCATCACCGGCACGTCGGCGAATTGAACCGCCTGGATGAACAACAGGCCCATGCCCGGCCACTGGAACACGGTCTCCGTGACAATCGCAAAAGCGATGATGCCGCCCAGCTGCAACCCGGTGATCGTGATGACCGGCACCATCGTGTTCTTCAGCGCGTGGCCAAAGTGGATGGCGCGGCGCTTCAGGCCGCGGGCGCGGGCGAACTTGATGTAATCCGAACGCAGCACTTCCAGCATTTCGGAGCGCACCAGACGCAGCACCAATGTCATCTGGAACAGCGACAAGGTGATGGACGGCAAGATCAGGTGCTTCCAGCCGGTGGCCGTGAACAGCCCCGATGTCCACCAGCCCACGCTGACGGTATCGCCGCGCCCGTAGCTGGGCAGCCAGCCCAGTTGCACGGAAAACACCAGAATCAGCAGGATGCCGATCAGGAAGGTGGGCAACGACACGCCCAGCAAAGAACCCGCCAACAGCATCTGAGACACCAGGCTGTTGCGCTTGAGCGCCGTATACACGCCCAACGGCACACCCACGACCAGCGCCAGCAAGGCCGCCACCATGGATAGCTCCAGCGTGGCCGGCAGGCGGGATTTCAGCAGCGTGGAAACGGGTTCGCTCTGGCGCAGGGAAATGCCGAAATTGCCCTGCGCGGCATTGACCACGAAATGACCGAATTGAACGATGGCGGGCTCGTTCAGCCCCAGGCGTTCACGCAACTCGATTCGCTCGGCATCGGTGGCGTCCTGCCCCAGCATGATGGTGACAGGGTCGCCGACGTATTGAAAAAGCACAAAGGCCAGTAGCGCGACGGTGAGCATCACCGCTACGGCCTGCAACAGGCGACGCAGAATGAAAGCAAACATAGATGGAAATACCCCCACGCCGCGCACGCACAACGTGCTTGCTGCCGCCCCAGGGGGTGTTTTTACCTTGGGGCGACGCGGCGGAAAAAATCAAAACGGCGGGGGCCGATCAGGCCCCACGCCGTTTGGTTAGCCAGGATCAGTCAACCTTGACCCAATCGGCAACAAGGCGATTGTCGGCACGGTGGATAACCGTGACGTTCTTGCGCATCGCCCAGGGGATGACCTGGTCATGCAACGGGATGTGGCCAAAGTCCTTGGCATGGCCTTGCAGCACGGTAATGATGTCGGCATCACGCTTGGCGGGGTCGGTCTCGGTCTTGATGCGATCGATGATGGCGTCAAGTTCCTTGTTGCTGTAGCCGCCCAGGTTGTACATGCCGTCAGCGCCTTCGCCCTTGGTGCGGATCAGGTTCTGCAAGGAGTACATGGCGTCGAACGTAGGCACGCCCCAGCCGGACAGATAGGCGCTGGTGTCGAACGACTGCACCTTCGGGAAGTAGGTGGAACGCGGCATGGCGTTCATCGTCGCCTTCACGCCGACCTTGGCCCACATGCCGACCACGGCCTGACAGATGGCTTCGTCATTGATGTAGCGGTTGTTCGGGCAGTCCAGCGTGAAGTTCAAGGTGCCGTCATAGCCGGCTTCCTTCAACAGGGCGCGGGATTTTTCGGGATCGTAGGGCACGCGCTTGTGCACCGATTCCGCCCAGCCATGCACCTGCGGCGCGATCATCGTGCCAGTGGGTGCGGACAGGCCGCGCATCACGGCGCGCTTGATGGCGTCCACGTCGATGGCGCGGTACAGCGCTTCACGCACGCGGATGTCCTGGAACGGGTTCTTGCCCTTGATGTTGGAGTACTGAAGCTCCGGACGCTTCTGGTCCAGGCCCAGGTAGATGGTGCGGTATTCGTTGCCTTCCACCACCTTTTGCGCCTGGCGCAGACGCTCCAGATCCTGCGCGGCAGGGTCCAGCACGAAGTCGATCTCACCGGACAGCAGCGCGGCCGTGCGGGTGGCGTTCTGCTTGATCGGCGTGAACACCACTTCGGTCACGTTGCCGACCTTGCCGGCCTTGTTCCACCAGTCCTTGTTTTCTTCAAAGACCGTGCGCACATCCACTTCGCGCGTCTTCAGCTTGTAGGGGCCGGTGCCGTTGGTGTTGCGCGCGCCGTAGGTCTCTTCCTTGTTGACGTAGTCCTGCGGCTTGGCGATGTTGTTCTTTTCCGACCAGGCCTTGTTCATGATGAACACGTTGGTCAGTTGGCGCAGCAGCACGGGGTTGGGCGCCGAGGTTTCGATTTCGATCGTCAGATCATCGATCTTGCGCGCTTCCTTGATACCCGTCGTGTAGGCCTTGTAGTTCGACGTGGGAGCCATGGCGCGGTGAATCGAGAACACCGCGTCGTCCGCCGTGAAAGCGGCGCCGTCATGGAACTTCACGCCAGAGCGCAGCTTGAATCGATACAGCGTCGGCGACAGTTGTTCCCACTCCGTCGCCAGGCGCGGCACCACCTTGAACGTCTTGTCGTAATCCACCAGCGGTTCATAGATGTAGCTGTTGGCGGCGATCGTCATGCCTTCGTTCTGCGAATGCGGATCAAAGGTGAGGATGTCGCCCTGGGCAGCCCAGCGGAAAGTCTTGGCTTGCCCGATCGAGGGCACGGCCACGGCGGCGGCGATCGCGATAGCAATCAAAGTGCGGCGCATAGGGGTCAACTCCTGACATTAGTCTGAATACCGGCGCGAGTGTGCCTATGCGCCAGACCCCCGTCAATTCAGGGTTTATACGTACCGGAGGGGGTTTTCACAGAGAGGAAACAATGGGGGACATATATGCTTGTAACAAAATAATTGAAGCAAACAACGTTCGAGTGCGCGCCAGCAACGGACTTACTCGTCCGCGTCGATCGGCAGCTCCAGCGGCACGTGCTCCGTCATCAGCACATCCAGCATCTCGATCAGCAGCGCGGCGCGCTCTTCGCCAAACGGCGCCAGCACCGCCTTCTGATGCTGCAAGGCCTGTTCGCACAGGTTGGCGATCAGGTGAGTGCCCTTGGTGGTGATGCAGACGCGCGTCTGGCGCCGGTCGGCCCGCACGCCCGTGCGCGCCACCAACCCTTCGGCCTCCATCCGTTGCACCACCTTGCTCAAGGTCGGCTGCTTGGTGATGGCCAGCACCGCCAGCGTGCCGATGGTTTCGCCCGGGCTGCCCTCCAGGCTGGCCAGCACCCGCCATTCGGTCACCGACAATCCGGCCGCCTTCACCTGCATATGGAATTCGGCCGAAATGCGCTGGCTGGCCTGCGCCAGCAGATAGGCCAGATAGCCATCGACGAAACGCGGCCCCGCCGTGCCTCGACCTGTCAGAAGCGTTTCCCGCTGCTTGTCCAACCGCATGTTGCTTTGCTCCCACGCACCGGAATTCATGAATGGCCGACGGCCGAAAAGCGCATTGCACCACGACGGCGCAAACGCGCGCCATGATGTGCCGCAATGCTGTTGCGCAGCACAGGGTATACCCGGAATCGCAACCCGTTTTTGCACCATGACGGCGCTGAATATCCGTCATGGAGCTAGAGAACAACCAGTATATACACCCTTGTTTTAGCGTGATATTTTTTGAGTTCCATGAAATTTCATCTTTTTTGTTGACAGCTAAAACGTTGACTCCTAAAGTATTTTTCAGGCGAAGATTTCGTGGCATGACGATGCTGCATGGCAGCAAGGCTTGAGGACCGGTTTGCCGGCCCGCACAGGAGTTCGAGATGGCTGAAAGGTCTTTCAAAAAAGAAGTCCAGCAGTTGCGCATCGGCGAAGGCGAAGAGTTTCGCGGCGAGGGCATTCTTGCCGTCACCAAAGGGCTGCTGCAATCCGGCGTGGGATATGTGGCCGGCTACCAGGGTTCACCGATTTCGCACTTGATGGACGTGCTGGCCGACGCCAACGACATCCTGCAAGAGCTGGGCGTCCACTTTGAAGCCAGCGCCTCGGAAGCCACCGCCGCCGCCACGCTTGCGGCCTCGGTCATGTACCCGATCCGAGGCGCCGTCACCTGGAAATCCACCGTGGGCACCAACGTCGCCTCGGACGCGCTGGCCAACCTGGCTTCCGGCGGCGTCACGGGCGGTGCGCTGGTCATCGTCGGCGAAGACTACGGCGAAGGCTCGTCCATCATGCAGGAGCGTTCGCACGCTTTCGCCATGAAATCGCAGATCTGGCTGCTGGACCCGCGCCCCAACCTGGAAAGCATGGTCAAGGCGGTGGAAGACGGGTTTGAATTGTCGGAAGCCAGCAAGACGCCCGTGATGCTGCAACTGCGCATCCGTGGCTGCCATGTCCATGGACGCTTCATCGCCAAGGAAAACAAGCGGCCGACCTTTTCGCTGGCCGAAGCGCTGGAAAGCCCGGCGCGCGACACCAGCCGCATCGTGCTGCCGCCCGCCTCCTTCCTGCACGAGCAGGAAAAAATCAAGGAACGCTGGCCCGCCGCCATCCGCTACATCAAGGAACACAAGCTCAACGAGCATTTCGACGGCGACCAACAGGACATCGGCCTGATCCTGCAAGGCGGCCTGTACAACGGCGTCATCCGTTCCTTGCAACTGCTGGGTCTGGCCGACAATTTCGGCAACAGCCGCATCCCGCTGTACGTCATGAACGTGACCTACCCCGTCATCGAGGACGAGGTCATCGATTTCTGCCGCGACAAGCGCGCCGTGCTGCTGCTGGAAGAAGGCCAGCCCGACTATATCGAACAGAATCTGCACGCGGTGCTGCGCAAGGCCGGCATCAATACCCACCTGTCCGGCAAGGACGTGCTGCCCATGGCGGGCGAGTACACCACGCAGGTCATGCGCGACGGCCTGCGAGAATTCCTGAAACGCCAACGCCCGGAATCGCTGCAAACGCATCCGGCGGTCGCCGCGGATGCACAAGCCCAAGCCCTGGCGCATCAGCCGGAAATCACGGAAGTCTCGCGTCCGAAGCCGGCTAAACCCCCCACCCCCGCGGAACAACCCATCACCTTCCATAAGCAGGTTGACGGCCTGGCCTCGGTGGTGCCGCCGCGCCCCGCCGGCTTCTGTACGGGCTGTCCCGAACGCCCCATCTTTTCCGCGCTGACACTGGCGCAGGAATCGCTGGGGCAGCACCACATTTCCTGCGACATCGGTTGCCACCTGTTCTCCATCCTGCCGCCCTTCAACCTGGGCGCCACCACCATGGGCTACGGGCTGGGCGCCTCCAGCGCGGCGGCCTTCAACGTGCCCGCCGCCAAGCGGCCCATCTCCATCATGGGCGACGGCGGCTTCTGGCATAACGGCCTGTCCTCCGGCATTGGCAACGCGGTGTTCAACAAGTACGACGGCGTCATCGTCATCGTCGACAACTTCTACGCTTCGGCCACCGGCGGACAGGATATCCTGTCCTCGCGCGCCGACAACCCCGATCGTTCCACCAACAATCCCATCGACCACGCCGTGCGTGGCGTGGGCGTGAAATGGGTGCGCACGCTGGACCGCACGTATGACGTCGCGAAGGTGCGCGCAACCATCGAAGAAGCACTGACCACCGACATCAAGGGCCCGAAAGTCATCATCGCGCAGTCGGAATGCATGTTGAACAAGCAGCGCCGCATCAAGCCGCTGTTCAACAAGGCCGTCAAGGAAGGCCGCCGCATGGTGAAGGAACGCTTCGGCGTGGACCCCGACGTCTGCACCGGCGACCATGCCTGTATCCGGCTGTCCGGTTGCCCCTCGCTGACCGTGAAGGACAGCGGCGACCCCTTGAAGGAAGACCCGGTGGCGCACGTGGAAAGCAGTTGCGTGGGCTGCGGCAACTGCGGCGAAGTTGCCCATGCCGCCGTGTTGTGCCCGTCGTTCTACCGTGCCGACATCGTGCATAACCCGACAGGCGGCGACCGCTTCCTGGCGCGGGTGCGCGGCGCGGTCATCGGCTTCCTGCAACGCCGCCGCGCAGCGCGGTTGGCTCAATACGCCCTGTAAGGACAACCGTTTCATGAACCCGGTGGCATTGCAACAAGGCAACCCGATCAAGATCGCCATCCTGGCCATGGGCGGCCAGGGCGGCGGCGTATTGGCCGACTGGATCGTCGACATGGCCGAGCACGCCGGCTGGTGGGCGCAGACGACCTCGGTGCCGGGCGTGGCCCAGCGCACCGGCGCGACCATCTATTACCTGGAACTGCTGCCCGAAGCCGACGTGGCGCGCGCTGGCCGTCCTCCCGCCTTAGCGCTGATGCCCACGCCGGGCGATGTGGATCTGGTGGTGGCGGCCGAACTGATGGAAGGCGGCCGTGCCATCCAGCGCGGCCTGGTCACGCCGGAACGCACGGTGCTGCTGTCCTCGTCGCACCGCAGCTATGCGGTCAGCGAAAAATCCGCGCCTGGCAACGGCATTGCCGACCCCAACAAGGTGCTGGAAGCCGGCCGTGCCGCGGCCAAGCGCTTCTTGTGCTTCGACCTGCAAGACCTGGCCGACCGTGCCGGCAGCGTCATCAGCGCCAGCCTGTTCGGCGCCGTTGCAGGCAGCGGCGCCCTGCCGTTTGCCCGCGAAGACTATGAAGCCACCGTGCGCCGCGCGGGCCTGGGCGTGGACGCCAGCCTGCGCGCCTTCGCACTGGGCTTCGATACTGCCCGCGAAGCGCCCGCACAACCTGCCGCCATCGATCTGACGCGCCCGGTTCCTGCGCTGCCTGAGCGCGCCGCGAGCCCCAAGGCGCAAGCGCTGCTGGACACGATCAAGCGTGATTTTCCCGCCTGTGCGCAGCCCATGTTGGCCGCCGGCGTGCGCCGCCAGCTGGAATTCCAGGACGCTGCCTACGCCGCGGATTACCTGCGCCGCATGAAGGCGCTGCGCGACCTTGACGCCCAACACGGCGGCGATGCCCAGCAATGGGCGCTGACCTGTGCCGCCGCCCGCTACGTGGCCACCGCCATGGCCTATGACGACGTGATCCGCGTCGCCGACCTGAAAACGCGCGGAACCCGCTTTGACCGCATCCGCCAGGAAGTCGGCGCCCGCCCCGAACAGTTGGTCATGACAACCGACTACATGCACCCGCGGCTGGAGGAAATCTGCGGCACGCTGCCCACCGGGCTGGGCCGTTGGCTTGAAGGCTCCAAGGCATTCGGCGGCTTTGTCGAACGCCGGCTGGGCAAGGGCAGGCTGATGAAAAGCGGCACCCTCGGTGGCTTCCTGATGCTGTACACGCTTGCCGGCATGCGCCGCTTCCGGCGCAGCACGCTGCGCCATCAGATCGAAATGAAAGGCCTGGAACAGTGGCTGGACCTGATCGCCGGTCTTGCGCCGAAGGACTACGCGCTGGCAGTGGAGACCGTCAATTGCCGCCGCCTGGTCAAGGGCTATAGCGACACGCATGTACGCGGCGGCGGCAAGTACCGCCAATTGATCGCCGCAGCCGCGCAACTTGTGGGACGCCCCGACGCTGCCGCCACGCTGCGCGACTTGCGCAACACCGCACTGGCCAACGAGCAATGCGGCCCGATGGAACGCCAGTTGGCCGACAAGCTGGCTGCTTGATCCGAATACCGAAAGAGACAAACGCCGTGCAGACATTGAAACTGATCGTCCGGGAAGTCCGACAAGAATCGCCGCTGATCCGATCCTTCCGCCTGGTGCGCGAAGACGCCGGCCCGCTGCCGGCCTTTGGACCCGGCGCACACCTGAAAGTGACGGTGCCGGGCCTGCGCGACCCGCGCTGCTATTCGCTGGTGCAATTGGCGCCCGAGGCCGGGCAGTTTGCCCAGCCCATGGAATACCGATTGGGCGTGCGGCTGGAAGAATCCAGCCAAGGCGGCTCCCGTCACATGCACGCGCTGGCCGAAGGCGACACGCTGACCGTGGAAGGCCCCAAGAACGATTTCCCCTTGCATGAATCGCCCGCCGGGGACGAACCCGTCGTGCTGATCGCCGGCGGCATCGGCATCACCCCGGTGGCATCCATGGCCGCCGCGCTGAAGGCGGCCGGACGCGCCTTCCATCTGCATTACTGTGGCCGCAGCAAGGACCAGTTGGCCTTCGTCCCTGAACTGGAAGCGCTGGCTGGCGCCAACCTGACGCTGCACGCCGACGACGATCCCGCCTGCCGCTTCGACCTGCAAGCGCTGCTGGCGGCGGCAACGCCGCGCCAGCACCTGTATGTATGCGGCCCCAAGGGCCTGATCGACGCCGTCATCCAGCAAGCCCGCGCACGCCACTGGCCCGATGCTCACATCCATTTTGAACTGTTCGTGACCGCCGCCCCGCAAGCCGGCGACCAACCGTTTGAAGTCGAACTGCGCCAATCGGGCCGCACGCTGACCATCCCCGCCGACAAGACCATTGTCGACGTCATGGAGGAAGAAGGCTGCGACCCGATGTATGACTGCAAGCGCGGCGAGTGCGGTGTCTGTCAGGCAACCGTCCTGGAAGGCGAACCCGATCATCGCGATTACTACCTGTCGGACACTGAAAAGGCCAGCGGCAAGATCATCCAGATCTGCATCTCGCGCGCGAAGTCGGCGCGGCTGGTGCTGGACCTCTAGGGCCCCGACGACAAGGAAGCGACCATGGCCAAATACCGCGACAATCCCGACGCCATCCGCGCCCTGCTGCGCGAGACCGAAGTCCACAAGGACTTGTTCATCGACCAGGAACTGTTCGACCTGGAGATGGAGCGCCTGTACGCCAACACGTGGGTCTACGTCGGCCACGACAGCCAGGTGCCCAACCCGGGCGACTACATCACGACCACGGTCGGCAATCAGCCAGTGGTGATGGTCCGCCACAGCGACAAGAGCGTGCGCGTGCTGCACAACCGCTGCCCGCACAAGGGCACGATGGTGGCAGGCGACGCCTGCGGCAACACCGGCAAGTTCTTCCGCTGCCCCTATCACGCCTGGACCTTCAAGACGGACGGCAGCCTGCTGTCGATTCCGCTGAAGAAAGGCTACGAAAACACCGGGTTGGAGCACTGCGAAGCCAGCCAGGGCATGGCCGCCGTCAAGGATGTGAAGAACCATCGCGGCTTCGTGTTCTGCCGCCTGAACCCGGAAGGCCAGTCATTCGAGGACTTCTTCGGCGAATCGCTATCCACCCTGGACAACATGGTCGACCGTTCGCCAGAGGGCCGTCTGGAAGTCGCCGGCGGCGTGTTGCGCTACATGCACCGCTGCAACTGGAAGATGCTGGTCGACAACCAGACCGACACCTGCCACCCCATGGTGGCGCACGAATCGTCTGCGGGCACGGCGGTGAAGGTCTGGGAGCAAGCGCCGGAGGGCACGCCCAAGCCGATGGCGGTTGAACTGTTCGCGCCCTTTATCTCGCCCTACGAGTTCTTCGAGAACATGGGCATCCGCGTCTGGGAGAACGGCCACGGGCATACCGGCGTGTCGGACTCCATCCATGCGTCCTACTCCGGTGTTCCGGGGTATTGGGACGCGATGGTCTCAGCCTACGGCGAAGACCGCGCCAAGCAGATCCTGGGGGACGTCCGCCACAACACCGTGTACTTCCCCAACATCATGGTGAAGGGCCCCATCCAGACGCTGCGCATCTTCAAACCCATCGCGGCGGATCGCACGCTGGTGGAGTCGTGGACGTTCCGCCTGGTCGGGGCGCCGGACCTGCTGCTGGAACGCACGCTCATGTACAACCGGCTGATCAACGCACCGACCTCGGTCGTCGGCCATGACGATCTGGAAATGTACGAACGCGCGCAGGATGGCTTGAATTCGCGCGCGCGTGACTGGGTGAACGTCGGCCGGCTGTACACGCCGGACGAAGTCGGCCAGAAGAACGTGGCCACCAATGGCACCAATGAATGGCAGATGCGCAACCAGTACCGCGCATGGGGCCGCTACATGACCGGATCGGAGTCGGTATGAGCGCAAGCGACCGCGAGTTGATCGATTTTGTCTACGCCGAAGCACGCTTGCTGGACGAGCTGCGTTTTGAAGACTGGCTGAACCTGTACACGGAAGACGGCCACTACTGGATGCCGTTGGCGCATGGGCAGACGGACGCCAAGCTGCATGCATCACTGATGTACGAAGACAAGTTGCTGCTGCGCGTGCGCGTGGAACGGCTGGCCGGCCAGCGCACGTTTTCGCAGCAGCCCAAAAGCCGCTGCCACCATCTGTTGCAAGCGCCCACCGTGGAACACGGTCATCCGGACGCCGCGCCCGCCGACGGTCTGCATGTGGTGCGCACCGCCTTCCACTATGTCGAGACCCGGCAGGACGCGCAGACGCTGTACGCCGGTTGGACCACCCACCACCTGGTGGAGCAGGACGGCGGATTGCGCATCCGCCTGAAGCGCGTTGACCTCGTCAACTGCGACGCCGCCTTCGGCAACATCCAATTGTTCATGTAGGAGCGGCTTGTGAGCACCACTGTCCATCAGGCATTTCGCGACACGGCGTCGCGCCACGGCGCCCTGCCCTTTCTATGCATCCTGCCTGAGACGGCCGAAGTCTATGGCATAGAAGCAGGCGAGCTTACCTACGGCAAGGCCGCCGACGCCATCGAAACGCTGCGCGCGGCCTATGCGCACGCCGGGTACGGCCACGGCCACCGCGCCGGCCTGCTGCTGGAGAACCGGCCCTCGTTCTTCCTGCACTGGTTTGCACTGAACGCGCTGGGCGTGTCCGTCGTGCCGATCAACCCCGACCTGCGCGCAGCGGAACTTGAATACCTGGCGGGCCACTCGGAAATCGCGCTGGCGATCGCCTTGCCGGAGCGCCACGCCGACCTGCTGGCCGCTGCCGAACGCGCCGGCCGCGCCTTGCGCGTCATGGGTCCGGATGACACGCCGCCCGCCGCGCCCTTCGCGGCCCCCTTGGGCGATTCCGCTCCCGACGAACTGAGCGAGTGCGCGCTGTTGTATACGTCCGGCACCACGGGCCGCCCCAAGGGTTGCATTCTGCCCAACCGCTATTTCCTGCATGCCGGCGGCTGGTATGCGCGCATCGGCGGCCTGGCTGCGTTGCGCCCCGGCCAAGAGCGCATGTTGACCCCGCTGCCGCTGGTCCACATGAATGCGATGGCGTATTCGGCGATGGCGATGGTGCTGACAGGCGGCTGCCTGATTCCGCTAGACCGCTTTCACCCCAAGACCTGGTGGCATACCGTGCGCGAATCCGGCGCCACCGTGCTGCACTATCTGGGCGTCATGCCCGCCATCCTGATGAAGGCGGCGCCTGCCGACAACGACCTGCAACCGGCCATCCGCTTTGGCTTTGGCGCAGGCGTGGACCGCAAGCTGCATGCCCCCTTTGAAGCGCGTTTCGGCTTCCCCTTGCTGGAAGCCTGGGCCATGACCGAAACCGGCGCGGGCGCCGTCATCATCGCCAACCAGGAACCGCGCCACATCGGCACCAGCAGCTTCGGCCGCGAAGAAGACGATGTGGAAGTGCGCATCGTGACGGATGCCGGCCAACCCGCCGCCGACGGCGAACATGGCGAGCTGCTCGTGCGGCACGCCGGCGACGACGCACGCTACGGCTTCTTCGCCGGTTACCTGAAGGACGAGGCCGCCACCACCGAGGCATGGCAGGACGGCTGGTTCCACACCGGCGATATCGTTCGCCGCGAGGCCGACGGCGCGCTGCGCTTCGTCGACCGCAAGAAAAACGTGATCCGTCGCAGCGGCGAGAACATCTCGGCCGTGGAGGTGGAAAGCGTGCTGATGCAGCACCCGCTGGTCAAGTCCGTGGCCGTCGCCGCCGTGCCTGACGCGGTGCGCGGCGACGAAGTCCTGGCCTGCGTGGTGCCGGAAACGCTGCCCGTTGGCGACGCCGCCATGGCCCAGGCGGCACGTGGCATCGTCCAATGGTGCCTGGAGCAACTGGCCTATTACAAGGCGCCCGGGTATGTGGCCTTTGTGGATAGCTTGCCGCTGACCACCACCAACAAGATCCAGCGTGGCGAAATGAAAGCGCTGGCGCCAACCCTGCCCGGCACGGCGCGTTGCGTCGACACCACCCATCTGAAGAAACGCCAGGAGGCTCCCCGATGAGCCGCCTGGGTTATGACGGCATCGTGGCGGCCTTGCCCGTCACGATCCCCTATGAACGCTATTCCACGCATGCCGCTCACTGGTGGCTGGGCCGCGCGCTGGGCGCGCTGATTCGGCAATCCGGCGTGGCCAAGACCGATGTCGACGGCCTGTGCGTGTCCAGCTTCACCCTGGCGCCCGACACCGCCGTTGGGCTGGTCCAGCATCTGGGCATGACGCCACGCTGGCTGGACCATATCCCCATGGGCGGCGCCAGCGGCGTCGCGGCATTGCGCCGCGCGGCCCGCGCCGTGCAGGCGGGCGATGCGAACATCGTGGCCTGCATCGCGGGCGACACCAACCATGTGGATTCCTTCCGCAACACGGTCAGCCAGTTCTCGCGCTTTGCACAGGACGCCGTCTACCCCTACGGCGCGGGCGGTCCCAACGCCAGCTTCGCCTTGCTGACCACGAACTACATGCGCACGTTCGGCGCCACGCGCGAAGACTTCGGCAAGCTATGCGTGGCACAACGCGACAACGCGCTGCGCTATCCGCACGCGCTCATGAAAAAGCCGCTGACACTCGCCCAGTATCTGGAGGCCCGCGTCATCACCGACCCGATCCATCTGTTCGATTGCGTGATGCCCTGCGCCGGCGCGGATGCTTTTCTGGTCATGCGCGAGGAGCAGGCGCGCGCACTGAACCTGCCGCATGCCCGCATCCTGTCCACCATCGAACGCCACAACGCCTGGATCGACGACCCGATCCAGACGCGCGGCGGCTGGACCATGGACGTGGACGAGCTTTACGGCCAGGCCAACGCCGCGCCCGCCGATATGGACTTCCTGCAAGCCTATGACGACTATCCCGTCATCAACCTGATGCAGATCGAAGACCTGGGCTTCTGCGACAAAGGCGCTGCTCCCGCGTTTGTCCGCGACAACACGTTCACGGTGGACGGCAGTTTCCCCTTCAATACCAACGGCGGCCAGTTGTCGGTCGGCCAGGCCGGCGCCGCGGGCGGCTATCTGGGCATGGTCGAAGCCTTGCGGCAGTTGACCGGCACGGCAGGCGGCACGCAGGTGGCCGACGCCCGCCTGGGTCTCGTCAGCGGCTTCGGCATGATCAATTACGACCGCGGGCTGTGCACCGCCGCGGCCATCCTGGCAAGGAGCGACGCATGACCGAGCCGCTATCCAGGCCGCCCCGGAAGAACCCGGTTGCGCGCACCCGCCAGCCCACGCTGCCACCCGGCTGGCGCAGCCGCAGCGCGCTGGGGCTGACCGCCGCCGCCGCCCTTGGCCGCTTTGACCTACAGACCTGCGCCGACTGCGGCGCGGTGCAGTACCCGCCTCGCGAGGTGTGCGGCGATTGCCTGTCCGAGCACCTGCCCTGGCGCCCAGCCGATCCGAACGGCGTGCTGCTGGTCAGCACCACCCTGCACCACAGCAACGACCTGTACTTCCGCGAACGCCTGCCCTGGCGCGTGGGCACCGTGCGCATGGACGCCGGCCCTTCCGTCGTGGCCCACGTCCACCAGGACTGCACCGACGGCGCCCGTGTGCGGCTGACGCTGAAGCTGGACCGCAGCGGCCAGGCCGTGATGATCGCTCTGCCTGAAAGGAATACCCCGAACATGGAAGACGACAAGACCCTGCGCGAAACGTCGTGCGACCCGAAGTTCCGCCGCGCGCTGGTCACGGACGGCAAGTCCGCGGTTGGCCAGGCCGTGGCGCGCGCCCTGCTGGACGCGGGCTGCCCCACCGTATTCCTGGGCGATCCGCAAGCCTGGAAGCGCGACGACGCCTTCGAGGCCCTGGCCGCCGACCCGCGCGTGCAGACCGTCACGCTGGATGTCACCGACACGGATTCCGTTGAGCGCGTGGCCGCCTCCATCGGCGGCAAGGTCGAGATCCTGGTGAACACGGCCGACCTGGAACGCGAAGGCGGCCTGCTTGACCGCAAGGACGTCAACACCGCGCGCGACGCCATGGATGTCAACGTGCTGGGACTGATGCGCCTGGCGCAGAGCTTCGGCCCGGCCCTGTGCGGCCGCGCCGCCGATGGCGTGAATAGCGCCACGGCCTGGGTCAACGTGCTGTCGATCTACGCGCACATGAACCTGCCGTCGCGCGGCATGTGGTCGGCGTCCAAGGCCGCCGCGTTGTCGCTGGCCCAATGCTTGCGCGCCGAGATGCGCGGCGCGGGCGTCCGGGTAGTGAACGTATTTCCCGGCCCCGTGGATCACGAATGGGAACAGCGCACGCCCCCGCCGCGCGTGGCCCCGGCAGCGATTGCCGCTGCCATCGTGCGCGCATTGAAGGACGGCGTTGAAGACGTTTATGTCGGCGACGTCGCGCAGGAATTCCGCGCTCGGCTGGCCGAGAACCCCAAGGGACTGGAACGGGAACTGGGCGCCTGACGCCCCGCCCGCCCCGATCAAGCACGAACCAAGAGGAGCAACAGCATGAGCCAGAACATTCTTGCCCAATTCATGACGGAACTCGTGTCGGGCCGCATTGGCCTTGTCGACCTGACCGAGACCCTGACGCCGGAATTCCCCACCATTGTGCTGCCGCCGGAATTCGGCCAGGCCTGGCCCTTCCGCATGGAGGAAATCTCGCGCTATGACGAGCGCGGGCCAGCCTGGTATTGGAACAACTTCTCTTGCTCGGAACATACCGGCACGCACTTTGACGCGCCGGCCCACTGGGTCACGGGCAAGGACCAACCCGACAACACCGTCGACACCATCCCGATCGAGTCCTTCATCGCCAGCGCCTGCGTCATCGACTGTTCGGCCGAAGCCCGCGGCAACCCGGACTTCCTCTTGACCATCGATTTCGTGAAGGCCTGGGAAGAAAAGCACGGCCGCATTCCCGCGCGTTCGTGGGTGTTGATGCGCACCGATTGGTCCAAGCGCGCCAAGCCCGCCGAATACTTGAACATGCAGGCAGACGGCGCCCATTCGCCCGGCCCGGACGCGGACGTCGTGCCCTGGTTGATCAAGGAACGCGACGTCCACGGCTTTGGCACCGAATCGGTGGGCACCGACGCGGGTCAGGCTCATCACCTGAATCCGCCCTACCCCTGCCATTACTACATGCACGGCAACAACCGCTACGGCCTGCAATGCCTGACGAACCTGGATCAGTTGCCGCCCACCGGCGCGGTGATCTTCTCGGCGCCGCTGAAGATTCGCAGCGGTTCGGGCAGCCCCTTGCGCGTGCTGGCACTGGCGCCCAAGGCCTGACCGGCCCCGGCCTCTACGAACAAAGGGATTCCATGACACAAACGAATGTTGCCCTCGTCACCGGCGGCAGCGCCGGCATCGGGGCGGAAATCTGCCGCAGCATGCTGGACGCCGGCTATGAAGTGATTTCAATGGCACGCCGTGCGGCCGACTTCAGCCATCCCCGCCTGCACAACATGCAGGTGGATCTGCTGGACGCCGACGCCACCGCGCAAGCGGGCGCGGAAGCCGCGTCCAAATTTCCCATCAGCCACGTTATCCACAACGCGGGCGTCATCTGGCCCAACCTGCTGCCGCAGGTCACGCAGGAAGAACTGCACGGCCTGACGCAAATCCATCTGGGCGCGGCGATCAGCCTGGTTCAGGCAGCGCTGCCCGGCATGCAGGAACGCAAATTCGGCCGCATCGTGATGATGTCCTCGCGCGGCGCGCTGGGGCTGCCCACGCGCACCGCCTATTCGGCCACCAAGGCCGGCATGGTCGGCATGGCGCGCACCTGGTCGCTGGAACTGGCGCCCTATGGCATCACGGTCAATGTGGTGGCGCCCGGCCCGATTCAGACGGACATGTTCTACGAAGTGATCGAGCCCGGCAGCGAACGTGAAAAGCAGCTGGCCAACGGCATTCCGGTCAAACGCCTGGGCCGTTCGGACGATGTGGCGCGCGCCGTGATGTTTTTCGCGGATCCCGCCAACAGTTTCGTCACTGGGCAGACGTTGTTTGTCTGCGGTGGCGCCAGCGTCAGTTCCATCACCATCTAAGCCCGCATTCTCACCGCCCGTTCGGGTTTTGACGGATAGGTAAGCACGGGGACCGGGTCTACAGTGCTGAGCCTTGCCCATAGAAAGTTTAAGCAACAAGTAATTCCCGCTGTTCCCCGTTTTCTCCGTTTTCCAGCCGCACGTCCATTGCTCCCTATCCGGAGGTTTTGCCATGCTGTCGAAGAAACTCCCCCTGGTCACGGTCGCCACCGTCGCCGCCCTGTTCGCCCTGCCTGCCCTGGCTCAAGTCAAGGTTGGCGTCGTCACGTCCTCCACGGGACCGACCGCGCTGGTCGGTATTCCGCAGAAGAACTCCGTGCCGCTGCTGCCCAAGAAGATCGGCGACTTGACCATCGAGTACATCTCGCTGGACGACGCCAGTGACTCCACCAACTCGGTCACCGCGTTCAAGAAGCTGATTTCCGAACAGAACGTGGACGCGCTGATCGGCCCTTCGGGTTCGCCCAACGCCATGGGCGTGATCCAGTTCGCGGCGGAAGCCGGCGTGCCGATGCTGGCGCCGGTGGGCACGGCGGCCGTCGTGCTGCCCATGAACGACCAGAAGAAATGGGTGTTCAAGACCACGCAGAACGACGACATCATCGCCCGCGCCCTGGTGGACCACATGGTCAAGACCGGCGTGAAGACGGTCGGCTTCATCGGCCTGAACGATCCTTACGGCGAAAACTGGTCCAAGGTGTTCTCGAGCCTGGCCGCCGAAAAGGGCATCAAGATCATCGCCAACGAACGCTATCTGCGCTTTGACAGCTCGGTCACGGGCCAGGCGCTGAAGATCCTGGCCGCCAAGCCGGACGCCGTGCTGATCGCCGCCCCGGGCGCAGCCAGCGTGCTGCCGCAGACCACGCTGTTCGATCAAGGCTACAAGGGCAAGTTCTACCAGACCCACGGCGCCGCGCTGCCCGACTTCCTGAAGCTGGGCGGCAAGAAGGTCGAAGGCACGGTGCTGGCCGCCAGCCTGATGCTGGTGCTGCCGGAAATGCCGGACAGCAACCCGTCCAAGAAGGTCGCCAGCGACTACATCGCGGCCTACGAGAAGCTCAATGGCTCCAAGCCCGCCACCTTCGGCGCCAACGTCTACGACGCTGGCCTGCTGCTGGAGAAGGCCGTGCCGCTGGCGGAAAAGGCCGGCAAGCCGGGCACCAAGGAATTCCGCAGCGCCTTGCGCGATGCGTTGGAGCAAACCAAGGAGCTGGTGGGCACGCAAGGCGTCTACAACATGTCCGCCGCCGACCACAGCGGCTTCGACGACCGTGGTCGCGAACTCATCACCGTGAAAGACGGCAACTGGACGCTCGTCAAGTAAGGCCTTAACCGCGACGCGAGCGGCGAAAGCCGCCCGCGTTGCGCGGGCAGTCTTCGGGCCGCCCGGCGTTTCCCGTCCCTGTCGGAATTCCGCATGAATGCTCAGATCGCCTTGATACTTGGGCAGGACGGCATCACCAACGGCGCGATCTATGCGTTGCTGGCGTTGTCGATCCTGCTGGTCTTTACCGTTACCCGCGTGCTGTTCATCCCCCAAGGCGAATTCGTCGCCTTCGGCGCGCTGACCATGGCCGCCATCCAGGGCGGCAAACCGGTGCTGCTGGTCTGGCTGCTGCTGGCGTTTGCGCTGGCCGAAGCCGTGGCCGACCTGATGTCGCGCGCCAAGCGCCCCGGTCGCGCGCGTGGCCTCTGGCGCATCGCGGCCAAGGTGATCTATCCGCTGGTGCTGGCCGCGCTGCTGTATCGGCTACCCCTGGCGCAATTGCCCATGGCGGTGCAAGCGCTGCTGACGCTGCTGCTGGTGGTGCCGATGGGCCCGCAGTTGTACCGCCTGTTCTACCAGCCCATCGCGTCGGCCTCGACGCTGGTGCTGTTGATCGTTTCCATCGCGGTCCATCTGGCGCTGGTGGGCCTGGGGCTGCTGGCCTTCGGCGCCGAAGGCGCCCGCACCGCCCCGTTCAGCGACGCCAGCCTGGCACTTGGCCCCATCAACATCAACAGCCAGGCGCTGTGGGTGGTGGCGGTGTCGGCCGTGCTGATCGTCGTGCTGTACCAGTTCTTTGAACGCTCGATGTACGGCAAGGCCTTGCGCGCCGCCGCCTTCAATCGGCTGGGCGCGCGCCTGATGGGTATTTCCCCCATCTTCGCCGGCCGAGCCACTTTCTTCCTGGCCGCGTTGATCGGCACGGTGTCGGGCATTCTGATCGCCCCCATCACCACCATGTACTTCGACTCCGGCTTCATGGTCAGCCTGAAAGGTTTCGTGGGCGCCATCATCGGCGGACTGGTCAGCTATCCGCTGGCCGCGGCCGGCGCAATCCTGGTGGGCCTGATCGAAGCGTTTTCGTCGTTCTGGGCCAGCGCCTACAAGGAAATCATCGTATTCACCCTGATCATCCCCGTGCTGCTCTGGCGCTCGCTGAAAAGCCATCACGTCGAGGAAGAAGACGAATGAACCCCCGCATCATCCTCTTCGTGTTCCTGGCGCTGCTGGCGCTGGGCCCGCTGGCCTTGCCGCCGTTCTATGTGACGCTGCTGAACTACATTGGCCTGTACGCGCTGGTCGCGCTGGGACTGGTGCTCTTGACCGGAGTCGGCGGGCTGACCAGTTTCGGGCAGGCCGCCTTCGTGGGCGTGGGCGCCTACACCACGGCGCTGCTCACCACCCGCGCCGACTCCCTGCCCACGTGGCTGGCGTGGCTGGGCGCGTCGCCCTGGCTGACCTTGCTGGCGGGGCTGGTCTTGACGCTGGTCATCGCCTATCTGCTGGGCGCGATCACGCTGAAGCTTTCCGGCCACTTCCTGCCGCTGGGCACCATCGCCTGGGGCCTGTCGCTGTACTTCGCCTTCGGTTCCGTCGAGGGCCTGGGTGGCCACACCGGTATTCCGGACATCCCCGCCATCAACCTGTTCGGCTGGTCGCTGAACCAGGGCGGCAGCATCTATTACCTGATCTGGGCATTCCTGCTGGCGGCCGTCTGGTCCACGCAGAACCTGTTGGATTCACGCGAAGGCCGCGCCATCCGCGCGCTCAAGGGCGGTCGCGTGATGGCCGAATCGATGGGAGTGGACACCGCGCGTTCGCGCATGGTGATCTTCGTCATCGCCGCGTTGCAGGCCTGCGCATCGGGTTGGCTGTATGCACACATGCAGCGCTTCGTGAACCCCAATCCCTTCGGCTTGCAGATGGGCATCGAATACCTGTTCATGACCGTCATCGGCGGCGCGGGCCAGGTCTGGGGGGCACTGGTCGGCGCAGGCGTCTTCACGGTGCTCAAGCAATGGCTGCAAGACTGGATGCCCAAGCTGCTGGGGCAGACCGGCAACTTCGAGGTCATTGTCTTCGGCTTCGGCATGGTGCTGCTGCTGCACCGCGCACGCAGCGGCCTGTGGCCGGTGCTGACGCGCTGGATACCCGTCAAGAAGGCCGTGCGCCATGTGGACATGGATGCCGAGCCGCTGCCGCGCAAACCCATGCCGCCGCGCGGCGAGGTGGTACTGCAAGCCGTGGACGTCACGCGCAAGTTCGGCGGCCTGGTCGCCAACAACGCGATGAACCTGGAGATCCGGGCCGGCGAGATCCTGGCGCTGATCGGTCCCAACGGCGCAGGCAAAAGCACGATGTTCAATCAGATATCGGGCGTGGACACGCCCACGTCGGGACAGGTCACGCTGCGGGGCCAGCCCGTGGCGGGCGCTGGCGCGCGCAAGATCGCGCGGCTGGGCCTGTCGCGCACCTTCCAGCATGTGCGCCTGCTTTCCCGCATGAGCGTGCTGGAAAACGTGGCCATCGGCGCGCATCTGCGCGGCCATCGCGGCGTGCTGCCGGCCGCCTGGCGGATGGACCGTCCCGAGGAATCCCGTCTGCTGGCCGAGGCCGCGCGCCAAGTCGAGCGCGTGGGCCTGGGCAAACATCTGCACGACGAAGCCGGTTCGCTCGCGCTGGGACAGCAACGCATCCTGGAAATCGCGCGCGCCCTGGCGTCCGACCCTTGCATTCTGCTGCTGGATGAACCCGCCGCCGGCCTGCGTTATCAAGAAAAGTGCGAACTGAGTGAATTGCTGAAGAAGCTGCGCGCCGAAGGCATGGCCATCCTGCTGGTCGAGCATGACATGGACTTCGTGATGGGCCTGGTGGACCGCGTGGTGGTCATGGACTTCGGCGAGAAGATCGCCGAGGGACTGCCCGCCGAAATCCAGCACAACCCCGCGGTGCTTGAAGCTTATCTGGGCGGAGTGGAATGATGACTGCGAATTTGCTGGAAGTGCGCGACCTGCACGTCGCCTATGACAAGGTGGAAGCCGTTTCGGGCATCAGCCTGACAGTCGGCGAAGGCCAGATCGTGACCGTGATCGGCCCGAACGGCGCAGGCAAGACCACTCTGCTGTCCGCCATCATGGGGGTCCTGCCGTCGACCGGCCAGATCGTCTTCGGCGGCAAGGCCCAAGCGCACGCCGAGATCGAGGAAATGGTGGCGGCAGGCATGAACCTGGTGCCCGAAAAGCGCGAGCTCTTTGCCGAAATGACGGTGGAAGACAACCTGATGCTGGGCGCATTCCATCGCTTTCGCTGTGGCCTGCGCGATCAGGACAAGACGCTGGCCGAAGTCTATGAGCTGTTCCCGCGCTTGAAGGAGCGGCATGCCCAACTGGCCGGCACCCTGTCTGGCGGCGAACGCCAGATGCTGGCGGTGGGCCGCGCGCTGATGGCCAAGCCACGGCTGCTGATGCTGGACGAGCCCAGCCTGGGGCTGGCGCCACGCATCGTGCGGGAAGTGTTCCGCATCGTCGCGCGGCTTCGCGAGATGGGGGTGTCCATCCTGCTGATCGAGCAAAATGCCCGCGCCGCGCTGCAAGTGGCCGATTACGCTTATGTGTTGGAAACCGGCACCGTCACGCTGGAAGGCCCGGCCGCGGAAGTGGCGGTGGATCCGCGCGTGATCGAGGTGTATCTGGGGCTGGGCCACGGCGCACCGGCCGCAACACCCGTCTGAATCCCCCGGCGTGCGTGCGTGGCCCTAGGCCACGCCGCGCCGGCGGTCGCGGCGGTACAGCGCATAGCCCACGGGCCACATCGCCGCCACCATGAACGTCGCCCACGGATTCGTCAGGCGATAGGCCTGAACCGCCGTCGGCACACCGGAATGCTTCAGATGCAGGCGGAACCGCGTGTAGCGGGCTGCCGCCATGATGAATTCTCGCGGCCGGAAGCGGAAGAATTCCAGGTGATGCTGCAACATGTCCCAGGCCAGCAGGTACAGGCCTTGCGCATTGTTGGCCACCGAAACCGCGCCCTGGCTCAGTCCGCCCGGGGTGTCGTGATAGGTGCGCACCACGCGGTTGATGAAGCGGCTGAGGTAACCCGCGCGGGCCACGGCCCACCACACCAGGCTTTCCGGCACAAAGCCGGCCACATCTTCGGGAAACGGATATTTCCTGAGAATGTCAGTGCGCATACAGCCGAATTTCTCTCCCTTGATGCGATAGCGGAAATACACGTCCACCGCCGTGCTGTCGAATACGTCCTGCGGATAGCGGTCGCCAACGATGCTGCCGTCGGGCCGGGCACACAAGCCGGTCACGGCCACGTAGGAGTCGCGCCGCGCGGGCGGGATGGCGTCCCATGCGTCTTTGAATGTGGCCAGCGCGTCGGGCGGCATCTCATCGTCGCTGTCCAGGGCAACGATCAATTGGCCGCGCGCTTCCCGCACTCCCCGGTTGAACGCGGTTTTCTTATGCTGATTGTTCTGCCAGACATAGCGGATTGGAAAATCGGCACGCGCCTGCCAATCCAGAATGGAATCGTGGGTGTTATCCGTGGAACCATCGTCCACCACCACCCATTCAAAGTCCCTGAATGTTTGCCGAGACAACGATTCGTACACCCGGTGCAACGTGCCCGCACGGTTGTAGGTGGGCGTCAGAACAGTGAAAAATGTTGGTGTATCGGTCATGCCTGCTATGCCCCTTTGCGATCTCCGTGCCACCGCTGCGGTCTTGGTCTATCTGTTTTCGCCTGAAGTGTAGGGGATATGCCTGCGCTATCCGATGCCATCGCATTCGAATTTGCAATCAAATCTGACAACCAATGCATTTTTCAGCGGATATCCCAGAATTTTGTGCATTGGGCGGCGCGCGGGAGTGGCGTAAACTCGGGCGGCCAAATCCGGAACGCCTATGGAAGCTTCGACCGTCCAGCTCAATGACATCGCCTTGTTCGTAGAGGTTGCCAAGCGCAAGAGCTTCAGCCTGGCCGCACGCGCGCTGGACATGCCCACGTCCACACTGTCGCGCCGCATCAACGAACTGGAGCGCGCGATCGGCCTGCGGCTCATCAACCGCAATACGCGCAGACTGGACCTGACCGAAGCCGGCGCTGCCTACATGCGCCGCTGCCAAGGCCTGATCGACGAGGCGCGTCTGGCGCACGAGCAGTTGCTGTCACTGTCGGGCGGCCCGTCGGGCAACCTTCGGGTATCCATGCCATATAGCCTGGCGATCTGGCTGCTGCCGGAAACCATCAACGACTTCACCGACCGCTATCCGGAAGTGGAGTGCGAATTCGACCTGAGCATGATGACGGCGTCCGATGCACAAGGCACGCCGTTCGATGTGGTGCTGCGCTTTGGCCGCAACACCGACTATCCGCTGTCCACGGCGGACTCGGCCAATGGCAACGGCGCCGCTGTCGCGCGCAACGACGGCGCCGTGGTGCAGGAACTCGTGTCCCTGGACAACTACTTGTACGCCTCCGACCGCTATCTGGAACGCTACGGCGAACCCAAGACGCCCGCCGACCTGACCCAACACCAATGCCTGCGCACGACCATCGACGACGCACATTCGCACTGGACGCTGCACAACGGCACGGTCAGCGAACGGGTGCCCGTCAGTGGCCACCTGGCCGCCAATAACATGAGCATCGCAGGCACCCTGGCCGGCCTGGATTTGGCGATCACGCGCATGCCGCACTGTCAGGCGCTGGACCCGATCATCAAGCGCAACTCGCTCAGGCGGGTGCTTGCGGGCTGGTCGGTAGACCCGATTTCCATCTATGTGGTGTATCCGTCCAGCATCCAGCCGGCCAAGACCCGGGCGTTCATGGATTTCATCCTGCCAAAGCTGGGCCCGGCCCAGGACGCGCCGTCGCCGGGTTGAATCAGCGGCGCCAGAGCGGACATGCAAAAAAATCCCCGCCAGGCTTGCACCCGGCGGGGATTTTTTTAGATCAGAAGCGTTGATTAGACGCGCTTGATCTTTTCCAGCATCTTGAACACACCCTTGGGCGACTTGACGAACAAGCGCTTGAAGGCCTTGCCCAGGCAACGGCGTTCCAGGGTGTTACGACGTACGCGTTTGCGTTCAGCCATGTTGATTCTCCAGTTGAATTCGCGGAAATGAATTTGCGAAAAAATCGCCCGCACAACCGGAAACAGGGCTGGCGGAAAAAATTCGGACAACTTGGCATTTTAGCCTGAAATGCCAAGGCTGCGCCAATTGGGCGAAAAGCAGTGCGCAGGAAGGGAACTGCCATGCGTCCCTGAATTCCCCGGCCGCCCTTTCCGCCCTTAGCCTGCCACTGATTTCAGCCGTTCCCGGACCTGTTCAGCGCGCGGCAGCGGATCAACCGCGCCATAGCCCAACGTGGATAGCGCCGCGGCCGCGTTGGCATAGCGCACGGCGTCTTCCCAGGAATCGCCCTGGCAACGCCGGGCAAGCAGGCTGCCCGCGAAGCAATCGCCCGCACCGGTGGCGTCCACCGCCTCCACGCGCAAGGCCGCGACAGGCGTCCGGGCCTGGCCGTCGTCGATGATGGAACCGTCCTTGCCCAGTTTCAGCACCACCACGCCAGCCGCCCCGCCGTCGCGGATCCAGTCCAGCGTGCGTTCGGGATCGTCGTTGCCGGTCAGGTGCTGCATGTCGTCCATGCTGGGCAGGAACAGATCGGCTTCACGCATGGCTTCGCGCAAAGTGGCGCGGGCGCGGTCCACCGGCCACAGCCGCAGGCGCAGGTTGGAATCCAGGCTGACCTGCGTGCCGGCGGCGCGCGCCCGCGCGATGGCCGCGAACACCGTATCGCAGGCGCTGGTGCTGATCGCCATGCTGATGCCCGACAGGTGCAGGAACCGGGCGCGTTCGATCAAGCCGCTGTCCAGCAGGGCCGGCGACATCAAGCTGGCGGCGGACCCCCGGCGCAGGTAGCTGAAGGCATGGCCGTCCGGGCCATGCTGCACGAAGTACAGGCCGGTATGCGCGTCGTTGTCCGTCTGCACGCCCGCCGTGTCCACGCCTTCGGAGCGCCACAAGTCCAGGAACTGCGCGCCGAAGGTGTCATTGCCCACGCGGGTCAGGTAGGCGCAACGCGCGCCTTGCCGGGCTGCGGCGATGACTGCGTTGGAGGTGTCGCCGCCAAAACCTTGCAGATATTGCAGTTGGCCCTTCTGCGTCTGGTTCAGTTCGACCAGTGGCTCGCCCAGCGCGACGATATCGAAATCAGCCATGAGCGGCCTCGCGCGTGCGGGTGATCTGCGCGACCAGCGCCGCCGTGTCGCGCGCGGCGAATGCCGCCTTGTCGTACAGATTGCTGCCGATGCCCACCAGCCCTGCGCCAGCCGCGAAATAAGCGTTCATGTTGTCTTGAGTGATGCCGCCGGTGGGGCAGAAGATGGTGTCCGGGTAGACCGACTTCAACGCAGCCAGATGCTTGGGGCCGCCGGTGTCGGCCGGGAACACCTTCACCACGTCCACGCCGGCGCGGCGCGCGGCCAGCACTTCGGTGGGGGTGAAGGCGCCCAGCAGGCACAGGGCGTCTGCCGCATGCGCCAGGTCCACGATTTCGGTCGCCAATGCGGGCGACACCAGGAAGTCGGCGCCGGCCACCAGCGCGTCACGCGCCTGGGCCTCGTCCAGCACGGTGCCCACGCCCAGCAGCAGGCTGGGGCCGTGCTTGTCGCGCAACGCGCGCACCAGGTCGGTGACACCGGGGATCGTCCAGGTCAGCTCCAGCGTGGTGCAGCCGGCCGCCACGGCAACTTCGGCGGCGTAGGCCGCGGTGGCCGCGTCCGTATAGCGCAGCACGGGCACGACCCGGGCGGCCAACAGGGCGGATAGCTTGGAGGCGATGGGAGCGGATGCGGTCATGGAATTCCTCTGAGGCTGACGGTCAGACGCCGCCGGACGATGCCGGCAGGACGGCAAGTTTGGCCGCGGCGGCATCGCGCAGCCGCAGCAAGGGATCGATATAGGCGGCTTGCGGGTCGTCGCGCCGCCGGAACAGCAAGGTACTGACGCTGACGCCCGCCACGGGCCGGCCGGCGGCATCGCATAGCGCCACGCCGTAGCAAACGATGCCGGCTTCATTTTCCTCGTTGTCCATGGCGTAGCCGCGGGCGCGGTCTGCATCCAGCACGGCGCGCAGCGCCGGCAGGCTGGTCACGGTGCCGGGCATGCGCGCCGGCAGCGGCAAATCGCGCAGCAGGCGTTCGCGCGCAGCCTCATCCAGCGCGGCCAGATAGGCTTTGCCGACCGCGCTGGAATGCAGCGCCACTGAAGCCCCCACGCGCGACACCATGCGCACCGGGCCGGGGCTTTCCAGCTTGTCGATATAGATCATTTCCTGGCCAGCCGGCACGGCCAGGTGCACGGTTTCGCCGGTAGCGTCACGCAAAGCCTGAAGATCGGGGGCCAAGGCGGCGCGCAGGTCGAACTGCGACCAGGCGCGGCTAGCCAATGACATCAGGCGCGTGCCCAGGCGGTACACGCCGCCGGTTTCAGCCACCATGCCCTGCTCGGCCAGCGCCGCCACGATCCGATAGACGGTGGGACGGGGGTATCCGCAACCGCGCGCAAGCTGGGCGGCCGTGGGCGGGTGCGGCGCGTCGGCCACCGCCTGCAACACCGTCATGAACTTGGCAAACGCCGCAGCGCCCGCGACCTTGGTTTCCGACAAGAACGTCCCCAAATGATGGCAATCAGCCATCAACAATGAATACGCAGAATTCGCAAGGCAAACAGCGCGAATGTCAGACGAATCTGCGATACTGTTTATTTGTACAGCTACTCCGCCTATTGCTGTCCATATTATGGACAGCTGACTCACAATATAGGCAATTATTCCATATCGCCGCGCTTGAAACCAGCGAAGGGTTATCGCTCGGACAGGCACCTACCTCAGGCTACGATACCGTCCATGAGCTCCCAAATCCGCATCGTTGGCGCACGCCAGAACAATCTAAAAAACCTGGACCTGACCATCGCCACCGGCGAATTGGTCGTTGTGACGGGGGTATCGGGGTCCGGCAAGAGTTCGCTGGCCTTCGACACCCTTTACGCCGAGGGGCAGCGGCGCTACGTGGAAACCTTCTCGCCCTATGCGCGCCAGTTCCTGGACCGCATGGACAAGCCGCAGGTGGACCGCATTGAAGGCATCCTGCCGGCCATTGCCATCGATCAGACCAACCCGGTGCGCAGCTCGCGCAGCACGGTCGGCACGATGACCGAACTGAACGACCACCTGAAGCTGCTGTTTGCTCGCGGCGCGCGGCTGTACTGTCGCGGCTGCGGCAAGGTGGTGCGGCGCGACACGCCAGATTCCATCTACCACTCGCTGGCCGAACGCGCCGCCGTGGCAGGCGATCCGCGCCTGGTCGTGACCTTCCCCATTGCCGTGCCGGCCAACTTCACCGAAGAAGAAGTTCGCGGTTTTCTTGAGCAACAGGGCTACACCCGCGTGCATGCCGAAGAAACGGCCGTGCCGCGCGCGACCGCCGTGGCCAAGGGCGCCAAGGGTGCAAAAAAGGGCAAGGCCGCGAAAGACGCCGCCGAGGAACGCCGCATCCTGCATGTCATCCAGGATCGTTTCCGTTTCGCCGGCACCGAGCGCGAGCGCGTGATGGAAGCGCTGGATACCGCGCTGCGCATGGGCGCTGGCCACCTGGCTGTCTACGTTGTGGACGCCGAAGGCGGCAACGCGGAAATCTGGAAATACAGCGACCGCCTGCATTGCGCCGACTGCAACATCGAATACACCGATCCGCTGCCCAGCAGTTTCTCGTTCAATTCGCCGCTGGGCGCCTGCGAATCCTGCCGTGGCTTCGGCCGCGTGATCGGCATCGATTTCGGCCTGGTCATCCCGGACGAAAGCAAAACGCTGCTGGAAGGCGCGATCAAGCCGTGGACCACGCCGTCCTACAAGGAATGCCAGGACGAACTGCAAAAGTACGCGCCGCGCGCGGGCGTGCCGCTGGGCGTGCCCTGGAAGAGCATGAGCGAAGAGCACAAGCGCTGGGTGCTCTACGGCACCCCTGACTGGAAGGGCGGCAACGACGCCTGGAAACACCAGTGGTACGGCGTGCAGCGCTTTTTCGACTGGCTGGAAACCAAGGCCTACAAGATGCACGTGCGCGTGCTGCTGTCGAAGTACCGCAGCTACACGCCCTGCCCCACCTGCAACGGCGCGCGGCTCAAGCCCGACGCGCTGCTGTGGCGCCTGGGCACCAAGGAAGAAGCCGACACGGTGCTGCCGCCGGAAGATGGCCGCTACCAGCGCTTCATGCCGGTCGGCGCCAATTGGACGCGCGATCAGTTGAACCATCTGGGCGGGCTGTCGATCCACGACGTGATGCTGCTGCCCATTGAACGGGTGCGGCGTTTCTTCGACGAGCTGTCTTTCTCGGGCGCGCTGGACGCGGCCACCGATCTGCTCATGACGGAAGTGCGCGCCCGCCTGAAATTCCTGTGCGACGTGGGTCTGGGCTACCTGACGCTGGATCGCCAGAGCCGAACGCTGTCAGGCGGCGAAGTGCAGCGGATCAACCTGACGACCGCGCTGGGCACGTCGCTGGTGAATACGCTGTTCGTGCTGGACGAGCCGTCCATCGGCCTGCACCCGCGCGACATGCATCGCGTGGTCGAAGTCATGCATCGCCTGCGCAACGCGGGCAACACGCTGGTGGTGGTGGAACACGATCCGCAGGTCATGGTGGCCGCGGATCGCATCATCGACATCGGCCCCGGCCCGGGTGAACGCGGCGGCTACATCGTCTTCGACGGAACGCCTGCCCAACTGCGCGCAGCGAACACGCTGACGGGCAATTACCTGGGCGGCCGCCAGCGCGTGGAAGCGCCGCGTCCGATGCCGGTTGCCAAGAACACGCCCCGGCTGCTGCTGGAAGGCGTCAAGGCGCACAATCTGAAGAACGTCTCGGTGGAACTGCCGCTGGGCCGGTTGGTCTGCGTGACCGGCGTGTCCGGTTCGGGCAAGTCCACCCTGGTGCAAGACGTGCTGTACCCGGCGTTGCTCAAGCAAAAGGGCAAGCCGTCGGAAGCGCCGGGCGCCTTCGATCGTCTGTTGGGCGCCGAGCAGATCGCCGACGTGGTCATGGTGGACCAGACGCCCATCGGCAAGACGGCGCGATCCAACCCCGCCAGCTACGTAGGCGCTTTCGACGCCATCCGCAAGCTGTTCGCTCAAGCCCCGCTGGCGCGCGAACGCGCCTATACGGCTGGCACGTTCAGCTTCAACGGCGGCGACGGCCGTTGCCCCACTTGTGGCGGCACCGGTTTTGAACACGTGGAAATGCAGTTCCTGTCCGACGTGTACCTGCGCTGCCCCGATTGCGACGGCAAGCGCTTCCGCCCCGAAGTGCTGGAAGTGCGTGTCGAACACCTGGGCAAGAGCGCGTCCATCGACGAAGTGCTGGCCATGACGGTCAGCGAAGCGCTGGACTTCTTCAAGGGTCTGCGCGATGTGCAGACGGGCCTGGCGCCGCTGGCCGACGTGGGCCTGGAGTATGTGCGGCTGGGCCAACCCGTTCCCACCCTGTCGGGCGGCGAAGCGCAGCGTTTGAAGCTGGCCGGCCACTTGGCCGAAGCCGCGCGCAGCGGAATCTCCACTGCCAAGGTCGCCAAGAAGGGCAGTCTGTTCCTATTCGACGAACCCACCACCGGCCTGCACTTCGATGACGTCGCGCGTCTGATGCGCGCCTTCCGCAAACTGCTGGCGGCCGGCCACACGCTGCTGGTCATCGAACACAACCTGGATGTGATCCGCGCGGCCGACTGGCTGATCGATCTGGGCCCGGAAGGCGGCGACGCCGGCGGTCTGGTCCTGGGCGTGGGCACGCCGCAGGACTTGATGGACAACCCCAAGTCCCACACGGGCGCCGCGCTGCGCGACTATGAAGTCAGCATCCTGCCCGTCGATGTGATCGTGACCAGTGACGCCGACGCGCAGGAAGTCGAGCAGGCAGGCCTGACGGCCCGCATCGCCGAACCCGCCACAACCTATGGCGATGTGAACGGCGCCGGCGAAGGCACGCCGCTGCAATCCGTGATGCGCTCGCGCCGCCAGGGCAACATGGCGATCGAGATCCGCAACGCGCGCGAACACAACCTGAAGAACATCAGCGTCGAAATCCCGCACGACAAGTTCACCGTGATCACCGGCGTGTCCGGCTCCGGCAAGTCGACGCTGGCGTTCGACATCCTGTTCAATGAAGGCCAGCGGCGCTACCTGGAATCGCTGAACGCCTATGCGCGCGCCATCGTGCAGCCGGCTGGCAAGCCGGACGTGGATGCCATCTTCGGCATTCCGCCCACCGTCGCCATCGAACAGCGCACCAGCCGTGGGGGCCGCAAGTCCACCGTGGCCACCATGACGGAAATCCACCATTTCCTGCGCCTGCTCTACGTCAAGCTGGGCACCCAGTACTGCCCGGATTGCAACGTGGCCGTCGAACCGCAGAACACGGATCAGATCGTGGCCCGTCTGCTGCGCGACCACAAAGGCGAACACATTGGCCTGCTGGCCCCGCTGGTCACGGCCCGCAAGGGTTACTACACGGATCTGGCCAAGTGGGCGGGTTCCAAGGGCCATACGCATCTGCGCGTGGACGGCGAGTTCATCCCGGTGGCCCCATGGCCGCGACTGGACCGCTATAAGGAACACACCATCGAACTGCCCGTGGCGGACGTGGTGGTGGACCCGGCCAACGAGGCCGGCCTGCGCGCAGCCGTCAAGAGCGCGCTGGAAAACGGCCAGGGCGTGATGTCGATGGTTTGGCCCGTGAACAAGCTGCACGAAGCGCTGAACAGCGAATTGCAGCAGCAGCATTTCTCGGTCAAGCGCGCGTGCCCATCTTGCGGCACCAGCTTCCCCGAACCCGATCCGCGCCTGTTCTCGTACAACTCCAAGCACGGCTGGTGCACGGGCTGCTTCGGCACGGGCCTGCAATTGCAGGGCTTCGACGAAGAGCAGACCGGCGAGGAAACCGCCTGGAACGCCTGGTATGAAGGCGAGGCCAAGGCTTGCTCGCAATGTGACGGCCAGCGCCTGAACCGCGTCGCCCGCGCCGTGCGTTGGCGCGACAAGTCGATCGCCGAACTGGCATCGCTGCCTGTGTCGGACGCACACACCTTCTTCACCGGATTGGTGGCGCGTGGCCGCGAGGGCGAGATCGCCCGCGACATCCTGACCGAAATCCGCGGTCGCCTGAACTTCATGCAGGAAGTGGGCCTGAACTACCTGGCGCTGGATCGCGCTGCCCCGACGCTGTCCGGCGGCGAGGCGCAGCGCATCCGACTGGCCGCGCAGCTGGGTTCCAACTTGCAGGGCGTCTGCTACGTGCTGGACGAACCCACCATTGGCCTGCACCCGCGCGACAACCGCATTTTGCTGGACGCGCTGGCGCGCCTGGAAGGCAACGGCAACACGCTGGTGGTGGTGGAGCACGACGACGACACGATCCGCCGCGCCTCGCATGTGATCGACATCGGGCCGGGCGCGGGTATCCGCGGCGGCCGCGTCGTCGCGCAAGGCACGGTGGAAGACGTGATGAATGCGCCGGAGTCCATCACCGGCCGCTATTTGAAGACACCGCTTGCGCATCCGCTGCAAGGCCGTCGCCCGGTCGAAGCGGACACGCCCATGATTGAAATCCGTGGCGCGCGCCTGCACAACCTGCGCAGCGTGGACGCCAAGATCCCGGTGGGCCGCCTGAGCGTCGTGACAGGCGTATCCGGTTCCGGCAAATCCACCCTGGCCCGCGAAGTGCTGCTGGACAACCTGACCCAAGCCGTCTCGCAAGGCCGCGCGCCGGGCTGGGCGGGCTGCGAGAGCATCAAGGGTTGGGAAGCCATCGACCGCGTGCTGGAAGTGGACCAGACCCCCATTGGCAAGACTCCGCGCTCGTGCCCGGCTACCTATGTGGGTTTCTGGGACGACGTACGCAAGCAATTCGCCGATACCCGCGAGGCCCGCATGCGCGGCTGGACGGCGGCACGTTTTTCGTTCAATACCGGCGATGGCCGCTGCCCGATCTGCGAAGGCCAGGGCATGCGCACCATTGAAATGAACTTCCTGCCGGACGTGAAGGTGCCTTGCGACGCCTGCAATGGGGCACGCTTCAACAGCGATACGCTCAGCGTGCAGATGCGTGGCAAGAACGCGGGCGAACTGCTGTCCATGGAAGTGGACGACGCCATCGGCTACTTCGCCGCGCACCCGAAGATTCACCGGCCGCTGCAACTCATGCAGGACGTGGGCCTGGGCTACCTGACGCTGGGCCAACCGTCGCCCACCCTGTCCGGCGGCGAGGCGCAGCGTATCAAGCTGGTGACCGAGCTATCCAAGGCACGCCTGACCGACGGTCTGATCAAGACCGGCCGCGCCTCGCGCATCCCCCACACCTTGTATGTGCTGGATGAGCCGACCGTGGGCTTGTCCATGGCCGACGTGGAAAAGCTGATCCACGTACTGCACCGCCTGGTGGAGGCGGGCAATACCGTCGTCGTGATCGAGCATAATCTGGACGTCATCGCCGAAGCCGACTGGCTGCTGGATCTGGGCCCCGAAGGCGGCACGGGTGGCGGCAAGCTGGTGGCCGAAGGATCGCCGGAACATGTGATGACCCTGGCCGACCACTCCCACACGGGTCGCGTCCTGACGGAATTCCTGGCACATCAATCGCAGTAATACGCATGGAATGTCGTTTTGAAGACCGGCTGGCTGGCCGCGCGCTGAGACTGGAGGGCTTTTGCTCCCGCATCGAAGCGCGCGCCGCCGCCGAAGTCGCCCCCGCGCTGGCGGCCATTGAAGCCGCGCGGCAACAGGGGCGATGGGTCGCCCTGTTGCTGGACTATGAACTGGGCGAATGGCTGCTGCCCGAGGCCACCTTGCCCGCGCCGGCAGGCCCCTGGACGCCTCCGCGCAACGACGGCAAGCCCCGCCTGACCGCGCTGGTGTTTGAGCGCAACGTGGACGAAGCCCCCTGGGATACGCCGGACGCGAACAGCGCGCCTGCGTCCATCAGCCTGCCCGCGCCCCGCATGACCGAAGCCGACTATGTGCGCCAGATCAGCGCCATCCGTGGCCTGATTGGCGACGGCGAGCTTTACCAGGTCAATTTCACGCAGCCGCTGGACTTGCAGTTCCAGGGCGATCCGGCCACGCTCTACCGGCGCATCGCCGCCCGCAATCCGGTCGCCCACGGAGCGTTCATCCAGGACGGTGACCGCACCGTGCTGTCGTTTTCACCCGAGCTCTTTGTACGGCGCGACGGCCCGCGGCTGACGGCTCGCCCCATGAAAGGCACTGCGCCGCGTCACACCGACCCTGCCGTGGATGCACGCCTGGGCCAGGAACTGCTGGCCAGCGAAAAGAACCGCGCCGAAAACCTGATGATCGTGGACTTGCTGCGCAACGACCTGGGCCGGCTGGCCGAGCCCGGTTCCGTCAAGGTTGATGCGCTGTTCTCGCTGGAGCGCTACCCCACCGTCTGGACCATGACATCCACCGTCTCGGCGCTGGCGCCCACGGCCACGCTGCAAGACGTGCTGACGGCACTGTTTCCCTGCGGCTCCATCACCGGCGCCCCCAAAGTGGCCGCCATGCGCCGCATCCGCCAGATGGAGACCGCCCCGCGCGGGCTGTACTGCGGCAGCGTGGGCTGGCTGGCGCCAAATGGCGATTTTTCATTGAATGTGGCGATCCGCACCCTGGTGCTGGACACCGCCGGCCATGGCGTCTACAACGTCGGCGGCGGCATCGTGCACGACTCGGACCCCGCCGAGGAATGGCAGGAATGCCACTGGAAAGCCCGAATCCTGCGCGCGTAACACCGCAAGTCCACCGCAGGCTGGGTGAAAGACGCAAGGCCACCGTAGGATGGGTGAAGCGCGCGGACAAAAAGAAAAGAACACCGCCCTCCCAACGCGCGCAACCCATCAACCACCCCCCAGCCGACAACCGGTAGTAGCATAGAACGCGGCCCTGCCCGCCATTTCCCAAGAGAATCCCATGCAACCCGAATTGATCGAGACCATCCTGGTCGATGCCGAACAACGTGTGCCGCTGCTGGCTCGCCATCTGCAACGCCTGGAGGCATCCTGCAAGGCGTTGGGTTATGCATGGGGCGGACACTCCGTGGAAGGCGACATCATGATCGCCGCCATCGGCCTGGTCACCCCCGGCCCGCACCGCCTGCGCCTGCTGGTGGCCCGCGACGGCAGCCGCCATATCCAGACCGCCCGGCTACCGCCGTTGCCGGCGGTGCAGGAAGTCATGCTGGCGCCCGAGGCGCTGCGCTCCTCGGAACCGCTGCTGCGCTACAAGACCACGCACCGCCCCTGGTACACCAAGACCATCGAATGGCTGCCCGCGCACCCGCATATCTTCGACTTGCTCTACCTGAATGAACGCGGCGAACTCTGCGAAGGCAGCCGCAGCAATGTCTACCTGCTGATGGACGGCCACTGGTACACACCGCCGGTCGATAGCGGCTGCCTGCCCGGCGTGCAGCGCGGCGAACTGCTGGACACCGGCAATGTGAAAGAACGTGTGCTGACACTCGCCGACCTGCACGCGGCGGACGAGATCCGCCTGTCCAACGCCCTGCGCGGCTGGTTCACCGTGACGCTGCGCGACGCCTGAAGCCAACCTCCCTGCCGAGGACGGCTTTCAGCACCGCGCCGACGTCTTGCGCAAGGGCCAAGTGACGGCGGCCCGGCCGGCCTAATCCGCGAACTGCTCCACCACCACTTGCCGCAGCCATTGGTTGGCCGGCTCACGGTGGTTGCGGGCGTGCCAGAACACATTGATGACGGATTCTGGAATCTTCACCGGACAGGGCGCGGTCGCCAGTCCGAAGGGCAGACAGGCGCAATCGGCGAACCGCCGTGGCACCACGGCGATCATGTCGGTGGCTTGCAGCACCGGCCCCACCGCCATGAAATGCGGCACGGTCAGGCGCAGGCGGCGACGAATGCCGGCGCGTTCGATAACCTCGTCCACCACGCCGTGGCCCGTGCCCTCCGAAACGATGGCCACATGCTCGGCCGCGCGGAACTGCCGGGCTGACACGCCGGACGCGGCCAGCGGGTGGTCGCGGCGGAAGATGCAGACATAGGGTTGGCTGAACAAGCGACGCTGGAAGAAGCCGCTTTTCAACGCAGGCAAGAACCCCATCGCCAGGTCCATGCGGCCGCGCTCCATCTCGTCCCGGACATCGATCGACGTCGTGCGCACCGTGCGGATGGTGACGCCGGGCGCCACGCGCTCCAACGCCTGCATCAGACGCGGCAGGAAGTAGGTTTCACCGACGTCGTTCACACCAATCACGAACGCCCGCTCGCTGCGCGCCGGGTCGAACGAGACACGTGCGCTCAGGGTGCTGTGCAGCGCGCCCAGGGCATCGGCAATCGGCTGCGCCAGCGAATCGGCATACGGCGTGGGCACCATGCCGCGCGAGGTCCGCAGAAAAAGTTCGTCGTCCAGCAACTTGCGCAGCCGCCCGAGCGCATTGCTGACGCCGGGTTGCGATAGCCCCAAACTTTGCGCCACGGCGGACACCCGCCCATGCTTGTGCAATTCGTTGAAGACGACCAGCAGATTCAGGTCCACGTCTTTCAGGTTCATGCTTGTCTCCACCAATATTGATTTTGGTGATTTATCTCATCAAGCAGATTCTATTTATTTATCTCACTGCCTGCCCGATGATGGCGCTACAACTGCCAGCGCCCACGCCGCGCCTGGCGCTTTCCGGCCCCAAGAGGCCAGATCGAATCGGAGACAAGACATGCCCCTTCCCCCCACCGCGCCCTGGCAGGGCGACGGATCCCATCGCATCCCCTTCGGCGTCTACACCGATGCGGCGCTGCATCAACGAGAACTGGATCGTTTTTTTTATCGTGACCACTGGTGCTACGTGGGTCTGGAGGCGGAAATCCCGAATCCCGGCGACTTCAAGCGCACTGCGGTGGGCGAGCGATCGGTCATCTTGCTGCGCGACAACGATGGCCAGGTGCGCGTGGTGGAGAACGTGTGCGCCCATCGCGGCGTGCAGTTCTGCCGCGAACGCGCCGGCAACCGCAGCGAATTCGTCTGCCCCTATCACCAGTGGAACTACGACCTGCAAGGCAATCTGATCGGCGTGCCCTTCCGGCGCGGCGTCAAGCAGGACGGCAAGGTGAACGGGGGCATGCCGCCCGACTTCAAACCCGAGGATCACGGCCTGACCAAGCTGGCGGTGGCCTGTAGGAACGGGGTCGTGTTCGCGTCGTTCGACCACGACGTGGAACCCTTGGAAGACTATCTGGGCCCGGACATCCTGCACTACTTCGACCGCGTGTTCGACGGCCGCGAACTGGTGATCCACGGCTACAGCCGCCAGCGCATCCCTGGCAACTGGAAGCTGATGCAGGAGAACATCAAGGATCCCTACCACCCCGGCCTGTTGCATACCTGGTTTGTCACCTTCGGCCTGTGGCGCGCGGACAACCGCTCGGAACTGAAGATGGACCGGCATTTCCGTCACGCCGCGATGATCTCCACGCGCGGCCAGGGCGGCAAGGGCAGCGTCACCAGCGGCGTGTCCAGCTTCAAGGAACAGATGTCGCTGAACGACGACCGCTTTCTGGACATCGTTCAGGAACCCTGGTGGAACGGCCCCACGGCCGTGCTGATGACCCTGTTCCCCAGCGTCATCATCCAGCAGCAGGTGAATTCGCTATCCACCCGCCACATCCAGCCCGTGGGCCATGACGCCTTCGATTTTGTCTGGACCCACTTCGGCTTTGCCGACGACACGCCCGAGATGACGCGCCGGCGTCTGCGCCAGGCCAATCTGTTCGGCCCGGCCGGCTTCGTGTCGGCGGACGACGGTGAGGTCATCGAGTTCTCGCAATCAGGTTTTGAACAGAAGCCATGGCATCGCAGCGTGGCGGAACTTGGCGGCAAGACCGCCGAGAACACGGACCACATGGTGACCGAAACGCTGATCCGCGGCATGTACGCCTATTGGCGCCGCGTGATGGAGGCATGACGATGTTGGACTTTCCGCTCTATTACCAGCTGACCCGCCTGTATACCGATTACGCCGCCGCGCTGGATGCAGAGGAATGGGAAAAATGGCCGGACTTCTTCCTTGAGGACTGCACCTACAAAGTGCTGCCGCGAGAAAACCACGAACGCGGCTATCCGCTGGCGACCATGGCGTTTGAAAGCCGCGGCATGCTGAAGGACCGCATTTATGGCGCCACCGACACGATCTTCCACGATCCGTACTACCAGCGCCATGTGGTGAGCGCGCCGCGCGTGCTGTCGGTCGACGGCGACCGCATCACATCCGACGCCAACTATGCGGTGTTTCGCACCAAGCCCAACCAACTGACCACCGTGTTCAATGTGGGCCGCTATCTGGACGTGGTGCGCCCAACGCCAGACGGCTTGAAGTTTGAATCCCGGCTGTGCATCTTCGACAGCGAACTGATCCCGAATTCGCTCATCTATCCCATCTGAACAGGAGGCAGCCGCCATGACGACCACCCTGCAATGGATCCCCGCGATTGCGCGGGAAGACGTGCCCGAAGAAGACGTGATCGCGGTGCTTGCCGGCGACCGTGAAGTGGCGCTGTACGGCGTCGACGGCCAGGTCTACGCCACCGCGAACCTCTGTACGCACGGCAACGCCCGGCTTTGCGACGGCTTTTTGACTGGCCATGAAATCGAATGCCCGCTGCACCAGGGACGCTTCGATGTGCGCGACGGCCGCGCGCTGTGTTCGCCGTTACGGGAAAACGTGGCGACCTATCCCGTCAAGATCGAAGACGGCATGGTGTTCGTCGCCCTGTAGCAGCCGCCCGGCAGGCGGTGGATTACATCGCCAACCGCAGCGCTTCGTTGGCGGCCGCCATACCCATGGCAGCCGTCACCGTCACCACCGAGCCGTATCCCGCGCACGACAAACCCTGCGGGGCGATGGCCTGGCCCGACGCACCCATGTCGTCCTCGCCCTCAACCGGTCGCGTCCAGGCATCCGGCAGGATGGCGGGCTGATCGAACCACAAGGCGTGGACGCCCATCTTCGGCACCCGCTTGAGCGCGCGTCCGTTCTGGTCGGAGCCGCGTGGAAAACCGTGCTCTTTCCGCAACTTGTTGCGCAGCTTGGCCAGCAAGGCATCGTTCACGGCGGCCGACAAATCGCCCGCCCGCAAGGCCAGCGGGTCCGTCTTGCCGCCCGCGCCACCGCACAGCAGCATCGGGACGCCCAGCGCACGCGCGTGCAGGATCATGGCGATCTTGGCCGCCGCCTGGTCGGTGCAATCGATGATGACGGTGTAAGGGCCGGGCAGCACCTCCGCCACATTCTCGGGCGACACGAAATCGTCCACCCGCGTCAGCTGGCAGGCGGGATTGATCGCCAGCACCCGCTCGGCCATCGCATCGACCTTGGATTGCCCAAGCGTTGAGCTCAGCGCATGAATCTGCCGGTTGACGTTGGACTCGGCGATGTGGTCCAGGTCGATCAAGGTCAATGCGCCCACGCCGCAGCGCGCCAAGGCTTCCACGGTCCAGGAACCCACGCCGCCCAGGCCAGCGACCGCCACATGCGCGTTTTGCAGACGCGCGGGCGCCTGTGGGCCGTACAGGCGGGAAAGACCACCAAAGCGGCGGTCAAGGTCGGCGGGCATTTGCGGGTCGGCAGGACGGTTCATGGGCGCATTTTAGGGCAGACCGATGCCACCTGTTTATTTTTTAACAGTCGATATAAAATCCGATTTCCGTGACGTTCCGCATGCACCTCGCCTGAATCCATGCCCTCTTCGATCACCTCCACGGGCGGCGACACCCCGCGCAGCAGCCCCGTCGTCGCCGGAATGCTGTGGGCGTGCCTGACCATCGCGATCTTCTCAGGCTGGTTCGTGGTGACGCGGTTCAGCGTCACGCGCGAACTCAGCCTATGGGATGTGACGGCCCTGCGGTACGGGATCGGCGCCATCATTCTGGCGCCCGCCCTGTTCCGAACGAACAAACCCTTGCCAGCCGCGCAGTGGCGCGAGGGATTCCTGTACGCCGTGCTCTGGGGAGCGCCATTCGTGCTGCTGGTGGCGCTTGGCCTGAAGCTCACCTCTGCCGCGCAGGCCGCGTCTGCCGTGCCAACCTTGATGCCGGTCTGTGCCGGAATGATGGCGTGGCTGTTCCTGAAGGAACGTCCGAGCAGGATTCGAGGGCTGGGGTACCTGGCCATCGTGGCCGGGCTGACGTGCATGCTGCTGTTCGGCACCACTGCATCCAGCGCCCCCAGCGCCAAAGGCGTGATCGCTCTGTTGAGCGCCTCCGCCATGTGGTCCGGCTACACCTTGCTTTTCCGCCGCAGCCGCCTGACCGCCATTCAATCGGCGGCGCTGATCTGCTTCTGGTCCGCCGTGATCTTCGTCCCGCTCTACGTACTGTTCGGCCTTAGCCGGCTTGCCCTGGCGTCGTGGCAGGAAATCGCCCTGCAAGCCTTCTACCAAGGCATCCTGATGAGCGGCGTAGCCATCTTTTCCTTCAACCGTTCCGTCACCATCCTGGGCCCTTCCGCCGCGACCTCCCTGGTCGCCCTGGTGCCGGTGGCCGCGCTGTTGCTGGGCATCCCGGTCTTGGGAGAAATTCCATCTGTCGCCGAATGCGCCGCCATGGGGGCGGTGGTCATCGGCGTGTTCCTGGCCGCCCGGCCCGCGAAGCCCTTCCGGGCCCCCCGTCCGCATGGCACGCCCTAGAACGTTCGACGAGTCCACCGCGCTGGACGCCGCCATCCTGTGCTTCTGGTCACGTGGATATGAAGCCACGTCCGTCCGGGACCTTGCCGACGCAATGGGGATATCCGGCCCCAGTCTGTACAACACGTTTGGCGACAAGCGGGCGCTCTACCAGCGCGCGCTGGACCACTACGTGGACCGAGGATTCCGGGATCGGGTCCGGCGCTTCGAGTCGCAACTGCCGCCGCGCGAAGCGATTGCAGCGTTCTTTGACGAGATCATTGAGTTATCGCTGGACGACCCCACCCGCAAGGGATGCCTGATCGTCAACGCCGCATTGGAGCTGGCGCCGCACGATCCGGAATTCCAAAGCGTGCTGGCCGGGGTGCTGCATGACATGGAGGCCTTCTTCCTGCGCTGCGTGCAAGCTGGCCAGGATGCCGGCACCCTCAATGCCACCGTCCCTGCGGCCGACCTGGCCCGCATGCTGCTTGCCACCCTGATGGGCATGCGCGTGCTTGCGCGGGTCAGGCCCGAAGCCGAATTGCTTCGTGGCCTGCTCCGGCCGGTGATGACGCTTCTGGCGCGTCCCCACGCGCAAGGCTAAGCGCGCGTGGGGTCCGCCGCCCCTGAATCACGATCAACCGGCGGCATCATCCCCCCCCAACGCCCGATACACCGTCACCTGGTTCACCAGCCGGTTCAACTCGTTCTCATCCCTGGCGACTTCGGCCGTCCGCCGCTTTTCCTGCGCGTCCAGCCAGTCCTTCAACGACACGGCGCCCGCCCGGTACCGCACCTCGTACAAGCGCTCCGCGTCTCGCGCGGCTCGCACCGACACCGCCAATTGCTCGGCTTGCAACCGCAGCTGGGTCCGGTTCGAGAGCGCATTCTCGACGTCCGCCATCGCCTGATACAGCGACTGCCGGAAGTTGACGACCCGCTCTTCGTAGTCCGCCTTGGAAATCTTGATGTTCAGCTGCATCTGCGTCCATTGCAGGAACGGCAACGTCAGCCCCACCCCCAGCGAGGCAACGGGATTCTGCAAAATATTGGACAGCGAGGGGCTCGCGCTACCTATCGCGCCCGTCAACGTCACGGGTGGATAGAAGCTGGCGCGGGTGGCGTCGACGGTGGCCAGCGATTCGCGCAGGCGCAATTCCGCTGCGCGTAGATCGGGGCGTCGACCCAGCAAATCGGCGGGAACCCCTGCGCGGGCCTCCGGCAACGGATACTGGGGCAACCGGGCCGGGTCGGCCATGCTGCGATCCGGCGGGCCGTCGAACAGAATCGTCAGCGCGTTCGTGTATTCCACGCGCTGCTGCACCAGCAAGGCATGCGCGGCCTGCTGACTGGCCACCGTCTGTTCGGCTTCCGCCAGTTCCAACGCGGACACCCCGCCCGCGGCATACTGCGCGCGCACCAGGTCCTGCGTACGGCGGGCATAGGCGATGCTCTCTTCGCTGCTGGCGATGCGCTGGTTGATGAAGGCCGTCTGCCAATACAACGTCGCGGTGGTACCCACCAGGGACAGGGCCGCGGACTGACGGTCCTGCTCGGTGGCCAGCGCTTCCCATTGCGCCGCATCGCGCTGACGCGACAGCTTGCCCCACAGGTCCACCTCGTAACTGACGGTCAGTTCGGCGGCGTTGGTGCGGGCAATGGCGCGATCCCCATACAGGTTGCGGTTGCGCGTCACATTGGCGTCGCCGCCCAACTGCGGGATCAGCTTGTCCTCGGTCAGCCCTGCCTGGTATTGGGCACGGCGTACCCGGATCGCCGCAGCGGCCAGATCATTGTTGCGCGCCAGCACGGCATCGACCAGACCATTCAAGACTGGATCATTGAAATTGCGCCACCAGGCGCCGCCGTCGGCCAAGGGGGCTTGCGCGCTACCCGGCGCCGCGTGCGTCCAGGCGGCGGGCGCCTGGGTCAACGGCGGTTCGTAGTCGGTGCGCAGCAGGCTGCCACAACCGCCCAGCGCCAGAAGCAGCGCCAGGGCAACGGGTTTGCAGATCAGGGGAACCGCTTTCATCGTCTTCATTCCCGGGCCAAGGCCTCGACGGGATCCAGACGCGCAGCATTGCGCGCCGGCAAATAGCCAAAGAGCACACCAATCAGCGTCGAGCACGTGAATGCCGCCACCATCGATGCCGTGGAATAAATCATCTGGAACGAGCCCCCCGTGGCCTTCGATACAAGCACGCCCAGCACCAGGGACAGAATGATGCCCAGCGCCCCGCCGATCAGGCAAACCAGCACCGCTTCGATCAGGAACTGCTGCATGATGTCGCTGCGCCGTGCGCCCACCGCCATGCGCACCCCGATCTCGCGGGTACGCTCGGTGACGGACACCAGCATGATGTTCATGACGCCAATCCCGCCCACCATCAGCGAAATCAGCGCGATCAGGGACACCAGCAACGTCATGGTGGCCGTCGTGCGCTCGATGGTCTTGCGGATCGCGTCCGTGTTGAACACGAAGAAATCCTTCACCACGTGGCGGCGCATCAACACGCGCTCGATGGCGTGTTCAGCGGCAGCCGGCGGCGTGGCGTCGTTCACGCGCACCGTGATGCTCTTCAGATGCTGCTGGCCCAGCACTCGCGACAACGCCGTGGTGTACGGAATCCAGACATTCAGGGATTCCTTGTTGCCGAATACTGAGTCCTTCTTCGCAGCCACGCCAATCACGCGGGCCGGCATCGCGCCCAGGAACACCACCTGCCCGATGGGTTCCGTGTGCGAGCCGAACAAGGCCCGCCGCGTGCCCTCGTCGATCACCACTTCCTGCGCACGGCGCAGCACGCTGGTCTCGTCGAAGAATTTGCCCTGCGCAAGCTTGATGGCGCGCACCCGGAAGTACTGTTCGCCCACGCCCTGGATCGACCCGTTCACGGACACGTTGCGATAGCGCAGCGTGTTGCTGGTGGCGACTTCAGGCGTCACGCTGTCCACATAGGGTTCACGCGCCAGGGCGTCGGCATCCGCCGCGACCAGCGTGCGAATGCTGATGGCTTTTTCATCGCCGAAGTCCTTGCCGGGAAACACTTCGACGGTATTGGTGCCGATGGCGCTGATGTCTTCCAGGATCTTGCGCCGCGACCCTTCGCCCAGCGCCACCACCGACACCACGGCCGCGATGCCGATGATGATGCCCAGCATGGTCAAGGACGTGCGCAGCCGGTGCGCGTTCATCGCCAACAGCGCCATGCGCAGCGCTTCGCCGCAGCGGTCCAGGTACGACTGCCAGGCAGGCCGCCGGGGCAGTTCCGGTGGCGGATCGCGCTCGGCGTTCACGCGCGGCGCGTCAGGATTGCGCTTGTCCGCGACGATCTCGCCGTCGCTGATTTCAATGATGCGTTGCGCGTGACGCGCCACATTCATATCGTGCGTGACGATGATGATGGTGTGGCCCGCCGCATTCAGCTCTTCAAGAATGCGCAGCACTTCCTGGCCGGTGTGCGTGTCCAGCGCGCCGGTGGGCTCGTCGGCCAGGATGATGTCGCCGCCGTTCATCAACGCGCGCGCGATGCTCACGCGCTGCTGCTGGCCGCCCGACAACTGGCCGGGACGGTGTTCCGTCCGGTCTTCCAGCCCCAGCCGTTTGAGCAAGTCCTCGGCGCGCGCCATGCGCGCCTCGCGACGCTTGCCGGCGTAGACAGCGGGCATTTCCACGTTGCCCTGCGCGGTCAGATCGGACAGCAGGTGATAGCGTTGGAAGATGAAGCCGAAGTATTCGCGCCGCAGCTCGGCCAGTTCGTCCGGCCCCAGCTCGCCCGTGCTGCGGCCACTGACTTGGTAGTCGCCCCGGGTTGGGCGGTCCAGGCAGCCCAGGATGTTCATCAGCGTGGACTTGCCCGAGCCGGACGCGCCCACGATGGCGACCATCTCGCCGGCCTCGATGGTCAGATTGATGTCCTTCAGGACGGCAATGGTCTGTTCGCCTGCGGGAAACTCGCGGCGCACCCCCGAAAGCGAGATTAGCGGCCCGCTCATGTCAGGCCCCAGGCGCCGCGGCGGCCGCAGGCGCGGAATCCGCCGTCACGACCCGCTCGCCCACCTCCAGCCCTTCCAACACCTGCGCCTGCACGTTGTTGTTCATGCCAATCTTGACCTGACGCTCCTCGGTCTTGTTGTCCGCCAGCACCACGCGCACGGCATAGCGGCCGTCTTTGCCGCGCTTGCCCAGCGCCGAGGCCGGCACCACGACCGCGTCCTTGGCCTCGCCCAGCACGATGAAGACCTGGGCTGTCATCGAGATGCGCAGCTTTTCATCGGGGTTGGGCACGTCGAACAGGCCGTTGTAATAAACGGCCGCGGTGGTCGAGCTGCCGCTGGAAGACGTCAGCGACGCCGTGGCGTCATCTTTCTGGATGGAGTCCGGCGCGGGTTCCACCGCGCGCAACGTGGCCTGATAGCGCTGATCGGGCTCACCCAGGATGGTGAAGTACACCGGCAGGCCGGCCTTCACGCGGGTCACGTCCGCCTCCGAGATCTGGGCCTTGATCGTCATGGTGTCCACCTGGGCCACCTTGATGATGGTGGGCGCGCTCTGGATCGAGTTGACGGTCTGCCCTTCCTTGGTCACCACCGCCACCACCATGCCGTCAATGGGCGAAACGATGCGCGTGTAGCCCAGGTTGACGCGGGCGGTATCGACCTGGATCTCGGCCTGCGCGATCTGCGCATCCAGCGACGCGATCTCGGCGCGGGTCACGGCCAGCGTGGCCTCGGCAGTTTCATAGGCTTCGCGCGAACTGGCATCGGCCGCCAGCATCTGGCGCTGGCGCTTGAACGCCAGTTCCGCCTGCTTCAGCGTGGCGACCTTGGCCGCGCGTTCCGCGCGCCGCGTCTGCAAGGCGGCTTCGGCGTTGCGCAGTTCGTTCTGCTGGGTCAGGTCGTCGATCTCGGCCACCAACTGGCCCTTCTTCACGCGGTCGCCCAGGGCCACTTTCAGGGACTTCAACTGGCCTGTCGCCTGAGCGCCCACGCTGACGCGCTCGATCGCGTCAAGGGTGCCACTTGCCAGCACGCTGTCTTCAAGATCCGCCCGGCTGACCTCGGTCGCCGAAAAGGTAGGTGGCGCGGCCGCGGGGAAGAAAATGGCGCGCAAGGCGAACGCCCCAAGCACGACGACAACGGCGATCAGCGCATAACGCTTGAACTTGCTGCGGGACTTTTTCATTGAACCTGATCTTTGAGGCCAGGGCCGCGAGCCCCCGCCGGTATTGCGAAACATAGGTGCCCATCCTAAACGGGCATCCCGGCCAAACCATGCCCAATCTGTCGCTAAACGGTGAAAAACAGTAAAGCGGCACCGGTTCGTCAAGCCTGCAATGGATTGTTCCGTTGTGAGAACGATACAACGACTGCGGGCCATGCGCGGAACCCTGTATTGCGCACATGCCGCGAACGTGCCGCCATCTTGCGCCGTAAGCACACGACTTACCCATTAGATGGCGCCTATCTTGTCACCAAGGCTTGAAACAATTTGCGGCACTGCAAAAAATCCGCGCCTCGACATAGACCGACGATCCGCACAGAATGAATGCAGTTACGCCGTGTCTACCTCCAACAGATCCCCCTCCTCGCCTTCCAGTTCCCCAGAATTTTCCGGGGCGGTACTGCTGTGCCTGCTGGCAATGATGAATCACGTGGCACTGACGGGGGGACGGATCACCGTCTCGCTGACAGCGCTGCAAATGGGCCTGTCCACGTTCAAGGTTGGCACGCTGGTTGCCGTGTTCGCGGTGCTGCCGATGTTGTTCTCGGTGCGCGCCGGACGCTGGGTCGACCGGGTTGGCATTGTCCGCCCGCTCGTCATCGGGACCTCATTGGTAGCGATTGGCACCGCATTGCCCTTTATCTCGCAGACTCAGACCGCGTTGCTGATCGCGTCCTGTTGCATCGGCATCGGCTTCATGTTGCATCAGGTGGCCACGCAGGATTTGCTGGGTCACGCCGAACCGGCGCAGCGCTTGCGCAATTTTTCATTCATGTCGCTGGCCCTGGCAGGGTCGGGTTTCTCGGGGCCGCTCATCGCCGGACTGGCGATCGACCACCTGGGCACGCGCACCGCCTTCGGCCTGCTGGCGCTCGGCCCCTTGCTGTCGGGCATCGGCCTGTACGCCATGCGCCACCAGCTGAAAGCGGTGGACTCCCAACTGTCGGGCGCCAAGGAAGCCCAGCGCCGCCGGGTCACCGAACTGCTTGCCGTGCCCGCGCTGCGCCGCATCCTGATGGTCAACACCATCCTGTCCGGCGCCTGGGACACCCATTTATTCGTCGTGCCGATCTTTGGCGTCGCGATCGGCCTGTCCGCCACCACGATCGGCGTCATTCTGGCGTCCTTCGCGGCGGCAACGTTCGTCATCCGCCTGGTATTGCCACTGATCATGCGCCGAGTCCGCTCCTGGACCCTGGTTCGCGTGGCGATGGCGACGGCGGCGATCGATTTCATGCTTTACCCGCTGTTCACCGACGTTAGCATCCTGATCGTGCTGTCCTTCATCCTGGGGCTTGCCTTGGGGTGCTGCCAACCGAGTATGCTGTCGCTACTGCACCAGCATTCGCCGCCTGGGCGCGCGGCCGAGGCCGTGGGCCTGCGGATGGCGCTGATCAACGGGTCCCAGGTTTCCCTGCCGTTGACCTTCGGCGCGCTGGGTGCGGTCATTGGCGTCGCCCCCTTGTTCTGGGCCTATTCGCTAGCCCTGATGGCGGGCGGCTGGGTCAATCGCAACCCCCCGCTCGAATCAGACCGGAACCCGTAGTCGTGAACACGCAGTCCTCTTCCCCCGCCGCCGGCATCGCCGGCGCCAGCTTGCCCTTTCGCCTTTGGACACCAGAGGAAAGGAAAGCCTCGCTGGATCAAGCCTTGCAACATTGGCAATCCGGAGAAGACGTCTGGGTATATGGGTACGGATCACTGGTCTGGCGCCCTGATTTCGACTTCATGGAACGCCGCCTGGCGACTTTGCGCGGACACCACCGGGCGCTGTGCCTGTGGTCCCGCGTGAATCGCGGCACGCCAGAATGTCCCGGCCTGGTGTTTGGCCTGGACCGTGGCGGTTCCTGCCGGGGCGTGGTCTACCGCCTGGCTGGCGGTCAGGTGCCGACCTATTTCCCAGCCCTTTGGGAACGCGAGATGTCCACCGGCGCCTATCTGCCGCGCTGGATCAACTGCACGACCGACGCCGGCCCCGTCCGCGCGCTGGTTTTCATCATGAACCGGGACAACCCGGCCTATATCCGCGCCCTGCCCGAGGCCGAGCTGCTGGCCATCGTGCGCCGGGCTGCCGGCCGCTACGGCCCCTGCACCGACTACGTGGTCCAGACCGCCCAGGCGCTGCGCGCCGCCGGCATCCATGACGCCCGGCTGGACGCCATCGCCCGCCGTCTGGAACTAGATGGGCGGCCGCTGCCGGAAGGCGGCTGAACGCCAGCCCCCGCCCCCTGGCGGGAAACATGCCTGAGACCTGCGCGGGGTCAATAAGGGAGCGATGCCCCAAGCGGTATAAACTCCCTGTTATCAACGCTGAATCCCACGCCTCATGTCCGTCTCAGATCTGCGTCAAAGCTACGAAAAGAACGTCCTGCTGGAAAGCCAGGCCGCCGCGTCCCCGTTCCAGCAGTTTTCCCGCTGGTTCGACGAAGCCCTGGCCGCCAAGGTTCCGGAGCCCAACGCCATGACCCTGGCCACGGTCGACGCCAGCGGCCAGCCCACCGCCCGCATCGTCCTGATCAAGGGCTTTGACGAGTACGGGTTCACGTTCTTCACCAACTATGAATCCCGCAAGGGGCAAGACCTGCAAGCCGATCCCCGTGCCTGCCTGTTGTTCTTCTGGCAGCCGCTGGAACGCCAGGTGCGGATCGAAGGCGTTGTGGAAAAAGTCGCGCCCGAAGAGTCGGACGCTTACTACCTCAGCCGCCCCGTCGGATCGCGCATCGGTGCCTGGGCCTCGCGCCAAAGCCAGCCCATCACCCGCGAGGAACTGGAAGCCCGCGAGCAGGAATTCCGCGAGCGCTTCGGCGAACAGCCGCCGCGCCCGCCGCATTGGGGCGGTTATCGCCTGAAGCCCACCACTTTCGAATTCTGGCAAGGCAGGCCATCGCGCCTGCACGACCGTCTGCGCTATGTCGCCGACGGCACGGCCTGGAATATCGAACGCCTGTCGCCTTGATGCCGGGCGCCCCGCGCGCCCGCCCGAATTAACGATTGCATGCCCGCCTCCTCCCCTGATTTTGACGCCGCCTTTTTCCGTACCGCGCTGGGCCGCTACGCCACTGGCGTGACGGTCGTGACCGCCGCCGGCCTTGATGGCGCTCCCATCGGGCTGACGGTCAGCTCCTTCAACTCGGTGTCGCTCAATCCGCCGCTGATCCTATGGAGCCTGTCTCGCAGCTCGTCGTCGCTGGCGGCGTTCGAGCAATGCGAACGCTACGTGGTCAACGTGCTTAGCGCCGAACAGATCGCGCTGGCGCGGCGCTTCGCCACAGGCAAGACGCCCGACCGCTATGCCGGCCTGACCGTGCATCACGCGCCGGGGGGAACGCCCATGCTGGACGGCCATTGCGCCGCCTGGTTCGAGTGCCGCAACCGCAGCCGCTACGAGGAAGGCGACCACATCATCATGGTGGGCGAGGTCGAGCGCTGCGGCCATAGCGGCGAACCCCCGCTGGTCTTCCACGCGGGCGGCTTCGACCTGACGCCGGCCGGTTCTCGCTCTGAAAGGAAAACGCCATGAGCGTGGATGTCGATTGCGTCGTCATCGGCGCAGGCGTGGTGGGCTTGGCGATCGCCCGCGCCCTGGCGCAGTCCGGTCGCGAGGTGCTGGTGGCCGAAGCCTCCGAAGCCATCGGCACCGGCACCAGCTCGCGCAATTCCGAAGTCATCCATGCAGGCATCTATTACCCGGCGGGTAGCCTGAAAGCGCGCCTTTGCGTGCGCGGCAAGCACCTGCTGTACGCCTATTGCGCCGAACGCGCCATCCCGCACAAGCGGTTGGGCAAGCTCATCGTGGCCACAGACCGCGAACAGGCCGCCCAATTGGAAGGCATCGCGCAACGCGCCCGCGCCAACGGCGTGGACGACCTGCAATACATTTCCGGCGAAGACGCCATGCGCCTGGAACCCGCGCTGCAATGCACGGCCGCGCTGGTGTCGCCGTCGACCGGCATCGTGGACAGCCACGCGCTGATGCTGTCGTTTCAGGGCGATGCCGAAAACGCCGGTGCCCAATGCGTCTTCCATACGCCGCTGGTCTCTGGCCGCGTGCGCCCCGAAGGCGGATTTGAACTGCAATTCGGCGGCGATGAGGCCATGAAGCTGTCGTGTAACGTGCTGATCAATTCCGCAGGCTTGCAGGCACCCGCGCTGGCCCGCCGCATCGACGGCGTGCCGTCCGCCAGCATCCCCACCGATTACCTGTGCAAGGGCAGCTATTTCACGCTGTCCGGCCGCGCGCCGTTCTCGCGCCTGATCTACCCCGTGCCGCAACACGCCGGCTTGGGCGTGCACCTGACGCTGGACATGGGCGGCCAGGCCAAGTTCGGTCCCGACACCGAATGGGTCGGCACCGAGGACTACACGATCGACCCTTCGCGCGCCGACGTGTTCTACGCGGCGGTGCGCAGCTACTGGCCCGCCCTGCCGGACGATGCGCTGGCGCCCGGCTATACCGGCATCCGGCCGAAGATCTCCGGCCCGCACGAACCCGCCGCCGACTTCGTCATCGCCGGCCCCGCCGTGCATGGCGTGCCGGGCCTGGTGAACCTGTTCGGCATCGAATCCCCCGGGCTGACCTCCAGCCTGGCCCTGGCGGAAGAAACCCTGGCGCGCCTGGCCGCCTGATTCCGCCCTTATCCCTTTCTTACCTCGGCCCACTCTCGCACCATGCAGCACAACGACTACATCCTGACCCTGTCCTGCCCCGACCGCACCGGCATCGTCTACCGCGTCAGCGGCCTGTTGTTCGAATTGGGTTGCAACATCCTGGATTCACAGCAATTCGGCGACGAGGAAACGGGCCAATTCTTCCTGCGCGTGCACTTCGACCTGCCCGTCGCCGTGGCCGCGGATGACCTGCGCGGCCGCCTGAACACGCTGTCGGCCGACTACGGCATGGACCTGAAACTGCATGACGCGCGCCGCAAGGAACGCCTGCTGATCATGGTCAGCAAGCAGGGCCATTGCCTGAATGACCTGCTGTTTCGCGTGCATAGCGGGCATTTGCACGCGGAAGTGGCCGCGATCGTGTCGAACCACAACGACTACGCCAGCCTGGCGGCGTCCTACGGCATCCCGTTCCATTACCTGCCTGTTACCGCCGACACCAAGGCCGACCAGGAAAAGCAGGTGTTGAAGATTGTCGAGGCGTCGAACACCGATCTGGTCGTGCTGGCTCGCTACATGCAGATCCTGTCGGCGGACATGTGCCGCGCGCTGAACGGCCGCGCCATCAACATCCACCACAGCTTTTTGCCCAGCTTCAAGGGCGCGCGCCCGTATCACCAGGCGCACGCGCGCGGCGTCAAGATCATCGGCGCGACCGCCCACTACGTCACGTCCGACCTGGACGAAGGCCCGATCATCGATCAGGACATCGAGCGCGTGGACCACACCATGACCGCCCAGGATCTGACCCAGGTCGGCAGCGACATCGAATCCCTGGTGCTGTCACGCGCCGTGCGCAGCCACGTCGAACACCGCATCCTGCTGAACCGCAACAAGACCGTCGTGTTCCGCTGATCCTCAGCCGGCGGTGGCGACAGGCGGATACTGATGCGCCACCAATGCCATCGCCTTCTGCTGCAAGGGCGAACGCGCCTGGGCCGGCCAGATCACCTGGCTGACCGATCGGGCCTCATGCTCAAAAGCGATGAACCGCGTGCCCGCCAGCCCGCTGCGTGACAGGCAGGCCGGCACGATCGACACCCCCAGCCCTTGCGACACCAGCGACGCCACGCTTAGCCAGTGGCGTACCTCGTGCCGGATCACCGGCATGAATCCCGACCCCACGCACATCGACAGCACCGTTTCGTAATAGCTGGGAGATGCCGCGCGGGCGAAGAACACGAAATCGTCGCCCGCCAGTTCCGCCAATTGCAGCGATCCACGATCCGCCAACGGGTGCGAGTCCGGAAGACAGACAACAAAGGGTTCGGCCATCAGGTCGCGCACGTGAACCTCGTCCGGCACCGGGTTGGCGTGAATGAAACCCAGATCTTGCTCTCCGCGCCGGACGGCTTCGATCTGCTCGTGTGAGTTCAGTTCGGTCAGCACATGCTCTACGTCCGGCAATTCGGCCCGCATGGCGTTCAGTAGCGCAGGCAGGCCCCGATACAACATCGACCCCACGAAACCAATGCGCAGCCGCCCCCGCAGGCCCGCATCCACGCGCTGCACCAGCGTGCGTACCTCTTCGGCCTGGCGCAGCAGGGTCAGCGCCTCTCGGTAGAGCACCTGGCCGGCATCGGTCAGCTCCACATGGCGGCTGGTGCGCGCCAACAGGCGGGCCCCCACGTTGTCCTCAAGCTGACGGATGGCGTAGCTGAGCGGGGGCTGCGAAATATGCAGGCGTGTCGCGGCACGGCTGAAATGGCGCTCTTCGGCCACCGCGATGAAATAGCGCAGCAAACGTGGGTCCAGGTCCATTCTTTGCTCCCAGATCTATATTTTTTTTGGATTGTTCTACACGAAAACGGTATTTGCATAGATTAATCGACCCGCGCAAGATCAGCCATCTTCCCCCCGATTTCCGCAGGATGCCGCCATGGATACCCCCAAGATCGCCGCCCCGACCGCCGTCCCCTCCGCCGTCACGCCCGTTCCGGATTCCCGCGGCCTGAACCTGTTCAACGCCGACCCCTACGCGGCGGCCCTCAGCCAGCGGTACCTGCCGCCCGCGCTGCACGTCCACCTGCTACCCCATCTTGAGCGTTTGGGCGCACTGGCCGGTGGCGTCATGGACGAACTGGCCTCAACAGCGGACAAGCATCCGCCCACCCTGTCTGTGCGCAGCCGCGCCGGCACGGATGAATCCCGCATCGACAAGCATCCGGCCTATGTCGAGCTTGAGCGCCTGGCTTACAGTGAATTCGGCCTGGCCGCGCTGTCGCACCGTGGTGGCGTGCTGGGCTGGCCCGAGCCCATGCCGGCCGCCGCCAAGTACGCGCTGAGCCATCTGTTCGTGCAAGCGGAATTCGGCCTGTGCTGCCCTGTCAGCATGACGGATTCGCTGGCGCGCACGCTTCGCAAGTTCGGCGATCCGGCATTGGTCGAACGGGTGCTTCCGCAAGTGACGTCCCAAGACTTCGACACACTGCGCCAGGGCGCGATGTTCATGACCGAACAGGGCGCAGGCTCGGACGTCAGCGCCACCGAAGTCACGGCAGAGGCCCAGGAAGACGGCACGTGGCGCATCCACGGCGATAAGTGGTTCTGCTCGAACCCCGACGCCGGCTTTGCCATGGTGTTGGCGCGCAGCGAGCCGCAGCCGGGTCTGAAGGGCGTATCGCTATTCCTGTTGCCGCGCGACCTGGCCGACGGCAGCCATAACCACTACCGCATCCTGCGCCTGAAGGACAAGCTGGGCACGCGGTCCATGGCCAGCGGTGAAATCCGGCTCGAAGGCGCCGTGGCCTGGCTGGTGGGCGAACGCGGTCGCGGCTTCAAGCACATGGCCGACATGATCAACAATTCGCGCCTGTCCAACGGCATGCGCGCAGCCGGCCTGATGCGCCGCGCCGTCACCGAAGCCATCTACGTATCGCAGAACCGCCGCGCCTTCGGCAAACGCCTGATCGACATGCCGCTGATGCAGCGCCAACTCGTGAAGATGACGGTATGGGCCGAGCAGGCGCGCAGCGTCATGTTCCAGACGGCGCGCGCGCTGGCGGATGCGGACCACGGCACGGCCGACCCCGCGTTGGCCCGCATCCTGACCCCGCTGATCAAATTCCGCGCCTGCCGGGACGCGCGCAAGGTGACGGGTGACGCAATGGAAGTGCGTGGCGGCTGCGGCTACATCGAGGAGTGGACGGAACCGCGCCTGGTGCGTGACGCGCATCTGGGCTCCATCTGGGAAGGCACCAGCAACATCGTCGCGCTGGACGTGCTGCGCGCCATCAAGAAAGAAAATTCGCTGCCCGCGCTGCGCGCCCACATCGACCGCTTGCTGGCCGACGGCGTGCCCTGCGCGCCCGCCCTGGCCGACACGCAGGCACGCGCGCTTGAGCAGACCTTTGCCCTGGCCGAACATGCCGCCCAGGGCGACCATGCCGAACTCGCCCGCCAGGCAGCATCGCTGCTGTACCACGCGGTATCGATGGCTGCGCTGCGCTGGGAAGCCACAGGCGCCGGCCTGGAAAGCCGCGCGCAATTGGCCGACCAGGTATTGCTGCACCGTCTGGCGCCCCGCGACCCCTACGCCATTCCCCCCAACGAAAGCGCTGCCTGCCAGGCCATCTTGCAGTACGCGCTGTAAACCGACGCCGGCGACACAGCCGGCGCGTCCCCACAGGAGACACCACCATGAAACGCCTTATTGCCCCCTTGATGCTGGCGGCGGCCGCCTTGGCCCCATCCGCCCCCGCCCTGGCCGCGGACGCCTTCCCCACGGCCCGCCCCATCACGCTGATCGTGCCCTTTCCCCCGGGCGGCCCGACCGATGCCATGGCACGCCGTTTGGCAGAAAAACTGCGCGAACCCCTCAAGCAGAACGTCATCGTTGAAAACCGCAGCGGCGCGGGCGGCAACATCGGATCGGAATACGTGGCGTCGGCAAAACCCGACGGCTATACCTTGCTGTTCGGCACGTCGGGCCCGCTGGCCATCAACGTGAGCCTGTACAAGAAACAGGGCTACAACCCCGAGACCAGTTTCGCGCCCATCATCCGCCTGGGCCACCTGCCCAACATCCTGGTCGTGAACCCAACGGTGCCTGTCCACAATGCGCAGGAACTGATCGCCTACGCCAAGAAAAACCCGGACAAGCTCAGCTATGCATCGTCGGGCAATGGCGCGTCGTCGCACCTGGCCGGCATCCTGTTCAACCGCATGGCAGGCACCCAGATCATGCACATCCCCTACAAGGGAACGGGGCCCGCGCTGAACGACCTGCTGGGCGGACAGGTGTCGATGTCGTTCACCGACATCCTGACCGCGCTGCCCTACATCAAGGCCGGCAAGCTGCGCGCCATCGGGCTGGCCAGCGCCCAGCGCTCGGACGCCTTGCCTGACCTGCCCACGCTGTCCGAGCAAGGCTTGAATGGCTACGACGTCAGCGTCTTCTTCGGCATCGTCGCCCCCAAGGACACGCCCGCCGACGTGGTGAATACGCTGAATCAGGCCTTCAAGACCGCGCTGTCGGACCCGGCCATCAAGCAGACCCTGCACTCGCAAGGCATCGTCGAAGCGCAGGACCAGACGCCGCAAGGCCTGGCCACCTTCATCACCACCGAAGTCCCCAAGTGGCGCGAACTCATCACCAGCGCCAACGTTTCCATCGACTGAAGCTGACACTCCATGGCCCCCACCCTACCCAATGCCGGCGCGCTTGCCGGCTGCAAGGTGATCGACTTGTCCCGCGTGCTGGGCGGTCCCTATTGCACGCAGATCCTGGCCGACCACGGCGCCGACGTCTTGAAGATCGAACCGCCCGGCGGTGACGAGACCCGGGGCTGGGGCCCGCCCTTCCTGGGCGACACGGCGTCCTACTTCATCGGCGTGAACCGCAACAAGGAAGGCATGACCCTGGACCTGTCGCAAGCGGCCGGCCAGGAACTGCTGCGCCACCTGCTGGCCGACGCCGACGTGCTGGTCGAGAATTTCAAGCCCGGCACGCTTGAAAAGTGGGGCCTGGGCTTCGAGGCGCTAAGCCAGGCTTTTCCCAAGCTGATCCACTGCCGCGTCAGCGGATTCGGGTCGGATGGCCCGCTGGGCGGCTTGCCCGGCTACGACGCCTGCGCGCAAGCCATGTGCGGCCTGATGAGCGTGAACGGCGACGCGGACGGCGACGCCACCCGCGTTGGCCTGCCGGTGGTGGACATGGTGACGGGGCTGAATGCCGCGGTTGCCATCCTGCTTGCCTTGAACGAGCGTGGCCGCAGCGGCCTGGGCCAATTCCTGGACATCACGCTGTACGACTGCGCGCTATCGCTGCTGCATCCGCACGCGGCCAATTACTTTTATAGCGGCAAGGTGCCCCAGCGCAGTGGCAACGCGCATCCGAACATTGCGCCCTACGAGACGCTGCCGACCGCCAGCGGCCCGATTTTTCTGGCCGTGGGCAACAACCGGCAATTCGCGCTGCTGGCGCAAGTGCTGGAGGCGCCAGGCCTGGCGACGGACCCGCGCTATGCCGCAAACGCCGACCGCCTGCACAACCGCCAAGCCCTGCGCGACGAACTGTCCGCCTTGCTGGCCACGCAAGACGCTTCCGCGCTGGCCGACCGCCTGCTGCGCGCCGGCGTACCCGCGGCAGCCGTGCAGACCGTGGATCAGGCGCTTGCACACCCACACACGCAACACCGCGGCATGGTGCTGGAACAGGGCGACTACAAGGGCGTGGGTTCGCCGATCAAACTGTCCCGCACCCCCGCCACGCTACGCAAGCTGCCACCTGCGCTGACGTAAGGCATCGCGAACGCTGTGATCGCGGCGAATGCTGTGATCGCTGTGAACACTGTGAACACTGTGATCGCCGCGAACACTGCGAATGCCGTGATCCCGGCGAATGCCGTATCGCTGCGAATGCCGCGAATGCCACGGACACCGCGAATGCTGCGAATGCTGCGAATGCCGCGGACATCGTAGGATGGGTGTAGCGCGAGAAAATCGAGACAAGAACAATAACGCCCAACGCGCGCAACCCATCAAGCAGCATCGGTGCCATGGCCAATCCAACCATGATTTGGGATGTTGCTTGATGGGTTGCGCGCGTTGGGCGTCAATGTATTTAGAGACGCTCTCTCGCGCTTCACCCATCCTACGGCCCTCCACCGGTTTACGCCCCGGCGGCCTTCGACCGGTTTACCCGCCAGCCGCCAGCCCTTCGCGCCTGGGGTCCACGCCGCCTTGCAAGCCCTTGCCGTCGATCACGATGCCATGGATGCCGCTGGGGAACTCTGTGATGCGCACCGGGTGGCCCATGCGTTCCAGCGCGGGGGCCAGCGCTTCAAGCGTCGTGCCCTTTTCCAGCTCGGTCTCTTTATTGCGGCTGCCCATGTTTGGCAGCGAAATGGCGGCTTGGATATCCAGGCCCCAATCCAGCACGCCCACGATCGTCTTGGCCACATAGTTGATGATGGCGCTGCCGCCAGGCGATCCCACCAGCATGACCGGCTTGCCGTCGCGCAGCACGATGACCGGCGCCATCGCGCTACGCGGACGCTTGCCCGGTTCGACCCGGTTCGCCACCAAGCGGCCCTCCGGGTCTTTGAACGAAGATGAAAAGTCCGTCATTTCATTGTTCAGCAGAAAGCCGCGCACGAAGATCTTGCTGCCGAATTCACTTTCGATCGTCGTCGTCATGGACAGCGCATTGCCCTGCGCGTCCACCGCCACCAAATGGCTGGTGGAAGGCAGCTCCAGCGCGTTGTCGCGGCCAAGGGACAGCAGTTTTCCTTCCGGATCGCCGGGTAACGCGACCTTCATGCTGCGATCCGGCTGGATCAACGCGCCGCGTGCACGCAGATAGGCCGGATCCAGCAAGGCACGCACCGGCACGTTGACGAAATCCGGGTCCGCCACATAGAAATCCCGGTCGGCGAACGCCAGCCGGCCCGCTTCTGAAAAATAATGCACCGCTTCTACCGAGCCCGGAGCAAAGGTGGACATCGGAAATTGTTCCAGTTCGCCCAGCATTTGCAGCACGGCGATGGGACCGCTGCTGGGCGGGGCCATGCCGCACAACTGGTAGCCGCGATAGACGCCACATACCGGCTCGCGCGTCTTGGCTCGGTAGTTCGCCAGATCCGCCAGGCTCAGATCACCGGGCTTGGCGTGCCCATGCACCGCCGCCACGATGTCGCGCGCGATGTCGCCCTGATAGAACGCATCAGCGCCTTGCGCCGCCACGGCACGCAGCGTGCGGGCAAACTCGGGGTTCTTCAACACGTGGCCCACTGGCCACGGCGTGCCGTTCGGTGCATAGAAATACGCGGCCGCGGCCGCCTGCTGGGGCAGGGCCTTGTTGCCGGCCAGCAGCGCATGCAGGCGGGGCGACACGGCAAAGCCCTGTTCGGCCAGCCGGATCGCAGGCTGGAACAGGTCAGCCCAAGGCAGCACGCCGGCTTCCTTGTGCGCCAGTTCAAGACCGCGCAGCAGCCCCGGCACGCCCACCGACATGCCGTTGTTCACCGCCTGGGCGAAGGGCAACGGTTTGCCGTCGGCATCCAGGAAGCGATCCGGCCGCGCGGCGGCAGGTGCAGTCTCGCGGCTGTCATAGGTCTGGATGCGCCCGGTCTTGGCCGAATACACCACCAGGAACGCGCCACCGCCAATGCCGGAGGATTGCGGCTCGGCCAGGTTCAGCACCAACTGTGTGGCGATGGCCGCGTCCACCACGCTGCCGCCTCGGCGCAGCATTTCTTCGCCCGCCTGCGTTGCCAGCGGATTGGCCGAGACCATCATGAAATGCGGCGCGCGCACCAGTTCGCGCGTCTGCACACCGCTGGCGGCTTCCGGGTTGCGGTCTTCGACAGCCTGCGGGGTGCGGGCCCAGGCGGCGGACGAGGCCGCCGTTGCGGCGGCAAGCAGGAAGGCGGCGGCATAGCGGCAGGCACGCATGATCAGCTCCGGGATAGCGCCGGCAAGCCGGCAGGCGTCCATCATAGTCAAGGCATCCGCCGCTGTCGCGGCACGGCCATTGGATACCCGCCTGCCCCCTTCCGACATAGAATCGCGGTTCTGGCCCCTCTTCCCCTACCGTGTCATGCGCCTGCGCCACATCGAAATTTTCGAAGCGATCCGCCGTACCGGGTCTCTTACCGAGGCCGCGGCCGCGCTGCATATCTCGCAGCCGGCCGCCAGCAAACTGCTGGCGCACGCCGAAGCCCAACTGGGCTTCAAGCTATTCGAGCGCGTGAAGGGCCGGCTGGTCGCCACGCGCGAAGCCGACATCCTGACGCCTGAAGTTGCGCGGCTGAATCAGGATTTGAACAGCCTGCGCCGGCTGGCCACCAGCCTGCGCGACCGGCCCAACGGCCACTTGCGCCTGGGCTGCGCGCCCGCGCTGGGCCTGGGACTGCTGCCTGGCGTGGTACGCGACAGCCGCGACGCGCAACCCGGCATCACCTTCGATATCCACACCCATCACAGCGCCGAACTCGTACAGGGCCTGCTCACGCGGGAACTGGACCTGGCCATCACCTTCGACACCAACGACTATCCCGGCCTGACGCGCATGGGGCTGGGCCACACCGAACTGGTGCACTTGAGCCGCAAGCCCGCCTCTGGCCCGATGCGGCTGTCCGAACTGGTGGACCTGTCGGGCGACACGCTGATCGTGCTGGACGCCGGCGACGCTTCGGGCGCGTTGCTTCAGATGACTTTGGACGCGCAGGGCCTGGACCCGAAGGTCGCCATTCAGGTACAGACGCATTACGTGGCTTGTGCGCTGGTCGATGCCGGGTGTGGCGACGCCATCGTCGACGCCATCACCGCGCAAGCGATGCTGCGGCCCGGCATGAGCCTGCGCCGCCTGGAGCCCGCGTTGCGCGTGCCGATCAGCATCATGGTGCGCAACCAGGACCCCTTGTCGGCCCTGCACCGCGATTTGATCGAACGCTTGCGCACGGCCTGCGCCGAGCGCGTCGCCGCGCTGGATGCCCCCGCCTGAACAGACAATCCATCGGACAAGAAAAACGGGCGCCCAAGGGCGCCCGTTTTGCCGTGATGACCAGGACAAGCCTATGGCTTGTCCCGCGCAGCATCAGTCCAGCTTGATGTTCTGCTTCTTCACGACGTCTTGAGCCCAGTCAAACTGCTCTTTGATTTCCTTGGCGAACTCTTCCGGCGTGTTGCCCGACGGCGCCGAGCCCTGATCGTCCAGCGCCTTGATGACCTTGGGGTCCTTCAGGGCCACGACGGCGGCGTCACGCAGCTTGTTCACGACTTCCATCGGCGTGCCCTTGGGCGCCAACAGACCGTACCAGACCGGCTGGTTCAGCACCGGGAAACCGGCTTCCTTGAACGTCGGCACACCCTTGACGGCAGCGATTTCCTCAGGCCACGCAATGGCCATGGCGCGCAACTTGCCCGCCTGGATCTGCGGCATCGACGACGGCAGGTTGTCGAACAGGATTTCGATCTGGCCGCCAACGGCATCCGCCACGGCCGGGCCCGAACCCTTGTACGGCACGTGCACGATGTCGGTGCCCGTGGCCATCTTGAACGACTCACCCATCAAGTGCAGCACCCCGCACGTGCCCGAGCTGCCGTAGGAATACTTGCCCGGGTTCTTCTTCAGTTCTTCAACGAAGCCCTTGAAGTCCTTGGCCGGGAACTTCGGATTCACCGCGACCACATTGGCCGTGTTGGCGAAGTTGGTGACCGGCTGGAAATCCTTGATCGGATCGTACGGCAGGTCCTTCGGACGGCAAGCCGGATTCACAGCCATCGTCGACACGGTGGCGATGGACAGCGTGTAGCCGTCGGCATCGGCGCGTGCGGCTTCGGCCGCGCCAATGGCGCCGCCTGCGCCGCCCTTGTTCTCAACCACCATCGGCTGACCGAGTTCCTGGCTCATGCGCTGCGTCACCAGACGCGCGATGATGTCGGTGGAACCGCCAGGCGCGAACGGAACGATCACGCGGATCGGCTTGCTGGGGTACTTGTCGGCAGCGTGTGCGACGGAGGCGCCAAGCGTGCCGGCGGCGCCAGTAGCCAAAGCGATAGCCACGGCCAGGGAGCGAACTTTATTCATAGGTGTGTTTCCTCCAAGATTGCGAGCCCGTATGTAAACGGCCCGTTTTGTGATGTGCCCGTCTGTAGACGGACCAGCAGTTAACGGTGGGGGCGCTTTGCATGTGTGCTGCGTGTTTCGCGCTGCTTTTATGGATTGCTTGTGGCACACGCACCCGCCAGAATGACGGAGAATAGCAGCAAATGCTTACACACGCATAGCGTGCCAATCCCGCTTTAATGCCCTGAAAAAGCCCCCTGTCCATGTCGGTCGCTCTTCTGGTTTTCCCTGATTTCATGCTGGTTGCGCTGGGTTGGGCGCTACGTCACAAGCTGGGTTTTTCGCGAGAGTTCTTTGCGGGAACCGAGCGTCTCGTTTACTTCGTGTTGTTCCCCGCCCTGCTGTTCCAATCCATTCTTCGCACGCCCATCACGGCAGGCAACGCGGCCCTGCTGCTACAGGCCACCGCGGCCGTCGTGGTGTCAGGCGTGGCGCTCGCGTGGCTGTCGGGCCTGCTGCTGCGGCCCTCGTCACTTGCGCTGGCTTCGTCCGCGCAATGCGGCTACCGCTTCAACACGTACATCGGCCTGGCGCTATCGGCCAGTCTGGCGGGCGCGCAGGGCCAGACGGTGATGGCGCTGATCATTGGCTTCGCCGTGCCCATGGCCAACGTCGCCGCGGTCTACGGACTGGCTCGCCACAACGGCGGCAATTTGCTACGCGAGCTGGCGCGCAATCCGCTCGTCGTATCCACGCTGCTGGGCCTGGCCTGCAACCTGGCGGGCCTGCATTTGCCGGGCCCCGTGGATACGGTACTGGCGCGTTTGGGCGCGGCGGCCATCGCACTGGGCATCCTCTGCGTGGGCGCCAGCCTGGCCTGGGAAGGCGGCAAGGGCTACGGGCCGCTGATCGCCTGGATGCTGTCGGTCAAACTCTTGGCGTTGCCCGCAGTGGCCCTGTTGGTGGCGCACCTGCTGGCCCTGCCGCCACTGGAAGCCCGGATGCTGCTGCTGTTCGCCGCCCTGCCAACCGCTTCCGCCGCCTACGTGCTGGCCATGCGCATGGGGGGCGACGGCCGCATGGTGGCGGTACTGATCTCCCTGGGCACCCTTTTTTCGGCGGCCACGATCCCGATGTGGCTGCTGGTCGTGGGACACGCCTGAGCTTCCAGGAAAAAAAATGGCCACCCCAGGGTGGCCATTTTTTCTCGCAACGCAGCCGGTTACGACGACTTATGCGCGTTGGTCATGGAGCCCGGCACGACCCACTCGGCAAACTGCGCCTCGGTCACATAGCCCAGCGCCAGCGCCGATTCCTTCAGCGACAACCCTTCCTTGTGCGCTTTCTTGGCGATCTGCGCGGCCTTGTCGTAGCCGATATGCGGATTCAGCGCCGTCACCAACATCAGCGAACGGTCCACCAGTTCGGCAATGCGCTCATGGTTGGGCTCGATGCCCGCGGCGCAGTGCTCGTTGAAGCTGGCCATGCCATCCGTCAGCAGGCGCACGGATTGCAGGAAGTTGTGGATCACCAGCGGCTTGAACACGTTCAATTCAAAGTTGCCGCTGGCGCCGCCAATGTTGATGGCCACGTCGTTGCCCAGCACCTGCGCGGCCAGCATCGTGATGGCCTCGCACTGCGTCGGGTTGACCTTGCCCGGCATGATCGAGCTGCCCGGCTCGTTCTCGGGAATGCTGATTTCACCCAGGCCCGAACGCGGGCCGCTGGACAGCCAGCGCACGTCGTTGGCGATCTTCATCAAGCCGGCAGCCAGCGCCTTCAGCGCACCGTGCGCGAACAGCAGCGCTTCGTGGGAGGCCAGTGCCTGGAACTTGTTCGGGGCCGACACAAAGGCCGTGCCCGTTGCGTGGGCCAGGTCCGCCGACACTTTGGCGCTGAACTGCGGATGCGCGTTCAGGCCGGTGCCCACCGCGGTGCCCCCGATGGCCAGTTGATGCAAGCCGGGAAGCGTGGCGCGGATCTGCTGTTCCGCCAGATCCAGCTGCGCCACATAGCCCGAAAGCTCCTGGCCCAGCGTCAAGGGCGTCGCGTCCTGCAAGTGGGTGCGGCCGATCTTCACGATGTCGTAGAACTCGGCGCTCTTGGCCGCGAAGACCGCGCGCAGCGCCTTCAGCGCCGGCAGCAGGTGGTGCTCGACCTCGACGGCGGCGGCCACGTGCATGGCGGTCGGGAAGGTGTCATTGGACGATTGGCCGCGATTGACGTGGTCATTCGGGTGGACCTTGCGCTCTTCGCCGCGCACGCCGCCCAGCAGTTCCGAGGCGCGGTTGGCCAGCACCTCGTTCATGTTCATATTGCTTTGCGTGCCCGAACCGGTCTGCCAGACGGACAGCGGAAACTCGTTGGGCCAGTTGCCGGCGATCACTTCGTCGGCAGCACGAATGATCCCGTCGGCGATCTTCGGATCCAGCTCGCCCAGTTCAGCATTGACCTTGGCGGCCGCGCGCTTCAAGCGCGCCATCGCGTTGACCAGGGGCACAGGCATCTTCTCGGTGGAAATCGCGAAAAAATGCAGCGAACGTTGCGTTTGGGCGCCCCAGAGGTGATCCTCGGGGACTTCGATGGGCCCAAACGTGTCTTTTTCGATGCGGGTCTTCATGGCGCGTACAACTCCGTGGCGGCGTCAGTCGCGGCCGGCGGCACCCGCCAGGCGCGACATATTGAGAATAGCAATCACTTATTAGGTTAGCAGAAACCCGCATTCCTATAATTGCGGAAATCCGTATTCCCTCCCTCGTTTTTTACCACTCGCACCGCGCCATGTCCGCCCCTCTTTGCAGCCTGACCTTGCACCTGCCCGACGAAGCCGCCACGGAGTCGTTGGCGCGGCAGCTTGCCCCCTTGGTCTCGGGGGGTGAAACCGGCCCCGCAGGCGCTTGTATCCACCTTCAGGGGGACCTGGGAGCAGGAAAAACGGCCTTCACCCGGGCATTGTTGCGGGAATGCGGCATCACCGGCCGAATCAAAAGTCCCAGCTACGCGCTGCTTGAATCCTATAAAGTTTCTAACTTATACTTCTATCATCTTGATTTTTATAGGTTTAGTGATTCGCGCGAATGGTTGGACGCAGGATTCCGGGATTTACTGCGTGACGATGCGGTCGTTTTGATCGAATGGCCGGAACGGGCAGAGGGTCTTTTACCCCCTCCCGACCTGCTGATTTCCCTGGCTTATGCCGACGAGGGACGTGACGCCACCCTGACCGCGAACACCGCCCGAGGACAAACATGGTTGAACGCGATTGTCCCCCCGCCCAAGACGGCGCCCTTCCCTCGGCAGGCGCCACCCGGCGCCGCCTAATCAGCGTCGCCGCCACGCTGCTCGTCCTGCCGGTTCTGCCGCGCCTGGCGCAGGCGGCGACGATTCTGGCCGTTCGTACCTGGCCGGCCGACGAATACACCCGGGTCACGCTCGAACTCGACAGCGAGCTCAAGGCTGAACAATTCACCCTTGAAAACCCCCATCGCCTGGTGGTGGACATCGAAGGGCTGACCATCAGCGCGGCCCTGAACGACCTGGTCTCCAAGGTCCGCCCCGACGACCCCTACATCCAGAGCCTGCGCGTTGCGCAGAATCGCCCGAATGTCGTGCGCCTGGTGTTTGACCTGAAGCAGCCCGTGGCGCCCCAGGTGTTCACCCTCAAGCCCGTGGCGGATTACCAGTACCGGCTGGTGCTGGACTTGTATCCGAAGATCGCGCAGGACCCGCTGGTGGCGATCCTGAATAAAAGCGGCCCTGACGCCGACGATCCGCTGGCGCGCATCCTGGAAGACATCCAGCGCAACCCGGCAACCCGCGCCGATCCGCCCGAACCGCCGCGCGTGCGCGGCCAGCAACCGGCGCCGCCGCTGCCCACCGCGCCCAAGCCCCCCTCGTCCACCGCCGGCCGTGGCAAGCAGCGCATGCTGACCATCGCGCTGGACCCAGGCCATGGCGGCGAAGATCCGGGCGCCATCGGCAGCAGCGGCCTGCGCGAAAAAGACGTGGTGCTGCGCATTGCGCGGCGCTTGAAAGCGCTGATCGACAGCCAGCCGTACATGCGCGCCTACCTGACGCGCGACGACGACTACTTCGTGCCGCTGCATGTCCGCGTGCAGAAGGCCCGTCGCGTCCACGCGGACCTGTTTATCTCGATCCACGCCGACGCCTGGGTCAAGCCATCGGCCAACGGCTCGTCGGTGTTCGCGCTGTCACAGCGCGGCGCCACCAGCGCCCAGGCACGCTGGATGGCCGACAAGGAAAACGCAGCCGACCTGATCGGCGGCGTCAACCTGGGTAGCCATGACCGTCAGGTGGCCAAGGTGCTGCTGGACTTGTCCACCACCGCGCAGATCAATGATTCGCTGAAGGTCGGCAACGCTTTCCTGGACGAAATCAGAAAGATCAACCGCTTGCATAAGAACAGCGTCGAACAAGCCGGTTTCGCCGTGCTGAAGGCCCCGGACATCCCGTCCGTGCTGGTCGAGACCGCCTTCATCAGCAACCCCCAGGAAGAAGCCCTGCTGCGCAGCAACGCACACCAGGACAAACTGGCGCAGGCCATGATGACCGGCATCCAACGCTACTTCACCGCCAATCCGCCGCTGGCGCGGCTTGACGTCAGCTGACACGCTGGCGTGAAAAAGGGCGATGCGCTTCACCGCGCATCGCCTTTTTTTTGCTGTTCGACGCTTCACGGGCTGGGCTGTCATACCGGGCCGGGTGCTTGATGGGTTGCGCGCGTTCGTGAACTTGTTTCTTCTGTACGGTGTCTCGCGCTACACCCATCCTACGGCCCAGGTGCGTTGATCTGTAGGATGGGTGTATACGGCCTGCGGGCCTTGCTCTGTAGGATGGGTATATACGGTCTGCGGGCCTTGCTTTGTAGGATGGGTGTAGCGCGCGATGGCGTGGGAAAGAAGGACGGCTTGAAGCGCGCGTAACCCATCGATGCGCGCCGGCTCCATAGGCCATGGCTGCCACAGCGCAACGGGGGCTTGATGGGTTGCGCGCGTTCGTGAACTTATTTCTTCTGTACGCTCTCTCGCGCTACACCCATCCTACGGCCTGCGGGCCTTGATCAGCTTGAATACGCCGGCGGCGATGACGGGCACGATTGCTGCGGCCAGGCCTAGCAGCACGATGGTGTTCAGGTGCTCTCGGACCAGCGGGATGTTGCCGAAGAAGTAACCCGCGGCGACCAGGCTGATGACCCACAGCAGCGCCCCCAGGATATTGAACAACTGGAAACGCGACATCGACATGTCCGCCACGCCCGCCACAAAGGGCGCGAACGTGCGCACAATGGGGATGAACCGCGACATGATGATCGTCTTGCCGCCATGCTTCTCATAGAACGCATGCGTACGCATCAGCGCGCCCCGGTCCAGGAAACGCAGGTTCATCGAGAACACGCGCGGCCCGATGTAGCGGCCTATCATGTAGTTCAGCGTGTTACCGGAAATCGCCGCGACGATCAGCAACACCGCCATCATGACCGGATCAATATGCCCCGTGGCGCCGAATGCCCCCGCGATGAACAGCAGCGAATCGCCCGGCAGGAACGGCAGGACGACCAGCCCGGTCTCGGCGAAGACGATCAGGAACAGCACCAGATACACCCACACGCCATATTGCGCGACCCAGACGCCCAGCGTCTTGTCGATGTGGAGCACCATATTGAAGAATTCAAGCATTCAGCAGCCCGGATGAGGTCATGGGAGGATTAATTCCCAGCGACTATAGCCCACCGGGCCATGGCGCTAAAATCAGCCACATAGCCCCACCAGACTTGAGCCTAATGACTGAACGCCGTTCCATTCTTGCGCTTCCCGACCTGCTCATCAGCCAGATCGCCGCCGGCGAAGTGATTGAGCGGCCCGCCTCCGTGCTGAAGGAAATCCTTGAGAACGCGATCGACGCGGGCGGCCGCGCCATCGAAGTGCGCCTGGAAGGCGGCGGCATCCGCCGGATCGCCGTCACCGACGACGGCGGCGGCATTCCGCCCGAGGAACTGCCGCTGGCCCTGGCCCGCCACGCCACCAGCAAGATCCGATCCTTGAACGAACTGGAATCGGTGGCGTCGATGGGGTTTCGCGGCGAAGCGCTCGCCTCGATCTCGTCGGTTGCGCAGGTCACCATCATTTCCCGCACCCGAGACGGCGAACACGCCTGGCAGATCGACGCGGGAAGCATGCAGGTCAGCCCCGCGTCGGGTCCTCCCGGCACCACGGTGGACGTGCGGCAACTGTTCGACGCCGTCCCGGCCCGGCGCAAGTTCCTGCGATCCGAAGCCACGGAGTTTGGCCACTGCGTGGACGCGATGGAGCGCATTGCGCTGGCACACCCGCAGATCGCGTTCCGCCTGTTCCACCACGACCGCGCACAGCGCCAATGGCTGCCAGCCGAACCGCCGCAGCGCATCCGCGACGTACTGGGCGCTGAATTCGCCGAACATGGCTTGCTGCTGTCGCACTCGGTCGGCACCGTCAGCCTGGCCGGCATGATCACTCGCCCGACCGCCGCGCGCGCCCGCGCCGACCGTCAGTACCTGTACGTGAATGGCCGCTATGTGCGCGACCGTACCGTCAGCCACGCGCTGCGCGCCGCCTATGCGGACGTGCTGCATGGCGACCGCCAGCCGGCCTACGTGCTGTTCCTGGACATCGATCCCGCTGCCGTGGATGTGAACGTGCATCCTGCCAAGCATGAAGTTCGTTTCCGCGACAGCGGCGCCGTGCACCGCTTTGTGTCGCACGCGGTCGGCCAGACGCTGGCGCAGACCGGCGGTTCATCGGCCGTCACGCCCGCCACCGCGGACGAAGACGGTGGCTTTGAAACGGTCGCACAGCCGGCCGCGCCTGACGCTTCCCCCGCGCCGCAAGACGCCCCCATCAGCAGCCCTACTCCTGTGGCGGACACGCCCCGGCCGGGCTATTCGGGCAGCAATGCCGCGTACGGCCTGCGCCCGTCACCCGCCCCGCAACGCACCCATACGCAGGTGCCGTTCCGCCTGCACGCCGAACCCGCCGGCATTCCCGCTGCGGATTGGCAGTCGCTATACCGCCCGCTGTCCGACGACACGGCCGCCAAGTCCACGCCCGTCCGCGAACCCAGCCCCAGCCTGCCCGCCGACGAAGAACATCCGCTGGGCATGGCGCTGGCGCAACTGCACGGCATCTACATCCTGGCTCAGAATCGCCGTGGCATGGTGCTGGTGGACATGCACGCCGCCCATGAGCGCGTCGTGTACGAACAACTGAAGCAGGCGCTGGACGCCCGCAGTCTGCCGCGTCAGGACTTGCTGGTGCCCGTGGTCTTCCACGCCCAGGAAAAGGACGTGGCCATCGTCGAGGAATTTGAATCGCAGTTAAGCGACCTGGGCTTCGAGATGCGCCCGTCCGGCCCCACCTCGATCGCCGTGCGTTCCGTGCCGGCCATCCTGGCGCGTGGCGACATCGAAACCCTGGCCCGCGCCGTCTTGCGCGACCTGGGCGCCGTGGGTGTGTCGCGCCTGCTGACCGAACAGCGCAACGAACTGCTGTCCACCATGGCCTGCCACGGTTCCGTGCGCGCCAACCGCAAGCTGACCATCGAAGAGATGAACGGCCTGCTGCGCCAGATGGAATCAACCGAACGCGCCGATCAGTGCAACCACGGCCGTCCGACCTGGGTGCAATGGTCGGTATCGGACCTGGACAAGCTCTTTCTGCGCGGGCAATAAGCTTGTCGTCTTCCCTTTCCCCCGATATGCCGCTGGTCATCTGCCTGGCCGGCCCCACCGCGGCCGGCAAAAGCGCATCCACCCTGGCCCTGGCGGAACGCTGGCCGATGGAGATCGTCAACGTCGATTCGGCCACGATCTACCGTGGCATGGACATCGGCACCGCCAAGCCCTCGCCGGAAGAACAGGCCCGCGTACCGCAGCATCTGCTGGACATCCTGGACCCTGCGCAATCGTATTCAGCCGCCGAATTCCGCGCCGACGCGCTCAGGCTGATTGACGAGATTCGCGCACGCGGACGCATCCCGCTGCTGGCGGGCGGCACCATGATGTACTACAAGGCCCTGCGCGACGGATTGGACGACCTGCCCCAGGCCGACCCCGCCTTGCGCGCCGAACTGGAAGCCCGCGCCGCCCAGCAGGGTTGGCCCGCGCTGCATGCGGAGCTTGCAACGCTGGACCCGGTCACCGCCGCCCGCCTTGCGCCCAATGACAGCCAGCGCATCCAGCGTGCGTTGGAGATCTGCCAGTTGTCAGGCCAGCCCATGTCCGCGCTGCTGCGGCGCGACCAGCGCAAACCGGACGATGACGCCAATCAGTACCTGACCATCAGCCTGGAACCCTCCGACCGCGCCGCGCTGCACGCGCGCATCGAACAGCGCTTTGACGCCATGCTGGCCAATGGACTGCTGAACGAAGTCCGCACCCTGCGCGCCCGACCCGATCTGCACCCTGGCCTGCCGTCGGTGCGCTGCGTGGGCTACCGGCAGATGTGGGCGCACCTGGACGGCGAGATCGATCTGGACACCGCCCGTGAACAGGGCATCGCCGCCACGCGCCAATTGGCCAAGCGGCAGATCACCTGGCTGCGCGCCCAACCCGAACGGGTCATCGTGGATTGCCTGGCGGCGGACGCCGTGGCGCAGACCATCGACGCGGTGGCAATGGCCCTGGCTGACGGCTAGCCCCGTCCCGCGGAACAGGGTCGAAAAAAAAACCCGCGGTGGCGGGTTTTTCTTTGCAGCAAGCAAGCGCTTGGCGTTTACACCACGAAGGTTTGCGCCATGCCTTCCGTCTGCTCGACGATCTCGCCGATCTTGTTGACGGTCTCGCCTTGTTCGCGCAGGGTCGCGGCGATGGCGTCGGCCTGCGCCGCATCCACCACCAGCACCATGCCGATGCCGCAGTTGAAGACGCGGTGCATTTCGGTGTCTTCCACGTCGCCCTGCTCTTGCAGCCACTGGAACAGCTTGGGCATTTCCCAGCCGTCACGGTGCAGCTTGGCCGACAGGCCGGGCTGCAAGATGCGCGGCACGTTGTCCAGCAGGCCGCCGCCGGTGATGTGGGCCAGGCCCTTGATGCTGGTGCCGTGCGTGGCCAATGCGGCCAGCACTTGCTTGACGTAGATGCGCGTCGGGGCCATCACGACGTCGACCAGCGGCTGGCCGTGGAAGTCATCGGTAGGCTTGGCGTTGGCGCGTTCCAGGATCTTGCGAACCAGCGAATAGCCGTTGGAGTGCGCGCCGCTGGACGCCAGGCCCAACACCACGTCGCCCGGCTTGATGGATTTGCCGTCGATGATCGCGGACTTTTCCACCGCGCCCACCGCAAAACCGGCCAAATCGTATTCGCCGTCGGGGTACATGCCCGGCATTTCAGCCGTTTCACCGCCGATCAGTGCGCAGCCCGACAGTTCGCAGCCCTTGGCAATGCCGCCCACCACCGACGCCGCCGTATCCACCGACAGCTTGCCGCAGGCGAAGTAATCCAGGAAGAACAGGGGCTCAGCGCCTTGCACCAGGATGTCGTTGACGCTCATGGCGACCAGATCGATACCCACGGTGTCGTGGCGGTTCCACTCGAACGCCAGGCGCAACTTGGTGCCCACGCCGTCGGTGCCCGACACCAGCACGGGCTCGTTGTACTTCTTCGGCACTTCAAACAGGGCGCCAAAGCCGCCGATACCGGCCAGCACCCCGGGACGCATGGTGCGCGCGGCGAGGGGTTTGATACGGTCGACCAGGGCGTCGCCCGCGTCGATGTCGACACCGGCATCGCGGTAGGTCAAGGGGGCTTTAGGTTGATTCGTCATGAGAAATGCCGTGGGGTATGTAACAATTGCTGGGAATTTGGTGGAACGCCCTGCATTTTACGATGTTGCGAGCCTGAACAGGGTTCAAGCCAGCCGGGCGCGGCGATTGCGGCGGAAGCCAACCAGGCTGACTGGCGGGCAAAAATGGCGTAAACCCAAGCCAGGCAAAGCGCTTGAGCGCGACACCAGCCACTCAGGTGGTTTAAAGTGTTGGGTTGGCCGGTATGGATTTTGCCAGTTTCTGGCGGGTTAATCTTGCGCCGGCCTTGTGTATCACCGTTTTTTGGCTTTTCCGGCAACACCGGCATGTCCTCGCGACGCTGCAAGCCTGATCGATAACCTCTCATGAACCGCCAGCTGCTGCTCGACGTTCTTCCCGCGCCAGCGCCATCGCTGAACAACTATATCGCCGGCCCCAACGGGGAAGCGCTGGCAGCCGTGCGCGCGCTCAATCCGGGCCGCGCCCTGTATATCTGGGGCGCCGCCGGTTGCGGCCGCACCCATTTGCTACGCGCGCTGACCGCACGCCCCGACGCCGTGTTCATCGACCCCGCCAAGGGCGAGACGATGCTGCGCCGCCTGGCGGAAGCCGACTCCAAATCGCCCATGCCCAAGTTCGTGGCGGTGGACGATGTGCACCGCATGGACGACGGCCGCCAGGCCGCCCTCTTTGCGCTGTACAACCGCTGGCGTGAATCCGCCGCCACGGGCCGCGCGTTTGCGCTGGCGCTGGCCGGCGACCGCGCCCCGCTGTCGATGCCGCTGCGCGAAGATCTGCGCACCCGCCTGGGCTGGGACCTGGTGTTCCGGCTGGACCCGCTGTCAGACGCCGACAAACTGGCGGCGCTATCCGCCCAGGCCGCCGAACGCGGCATGCATCTGGCGCCTGAAATCATCACCTGGATGCTGACGCACCACGAGCGCGACATCCGCAAGCTGGCCGCGCTGCTCGACGCGCTGGACCGCTATTCCCTGGCCACCGGCCGGCCCATCACCCTACCCTTGCTGCGGGCCATGCTCGCAGACCCTGATTCGCAACGCACATGACCACCCGACGTCTCGCCCTGTTCGACCTGGATCACACCCTGCTGCCGCTGGATAGCGATTATCAGTGGGCCGACTATCTGGCGCGTACGGGCCGAGCGGGCGATCCTGACATCGCCCGTCGCCAGAACGACGACCTGATGGACCGCTACAATCGCGGCGAACTCACCGCAGAACAAGCCGCCGAGTTCATGCTTGGCTTGCTGGCGGCGCATTCGCCCTACGATCTGGCGGACTGGCATGAGGAATTCATGCGTGAAGTCATCCGCCCGTCCATCACCCCCGACGCCCGCGAACTGGTTCAATCCCACCTGGATGCTGGCGACCTGTGCGCCATCGTCACGGCGACCAACAGCTTCGTCACCGCCCCCATCGCCCGCGCCTTCGGCGTGCCGCATCTGGTGGCCACCGATGCCGAATACCTGCGTGGACGCTACACCGGCCGCATTCTGGGCACGCCGAGCTTCAAGGAAGGCAAAGTGGTGCGCGTGAACGAATGGCTGTCCGCGATGGGTCTGGGGCTTGCGGATTTTCCCGAATCGTTTTTCTATAGCGATTCGGTCAATGATGTACCACTGCTCGAAAAGGTGACCCGTCCGATCGCCGCCAACCCCAGCCCGACCCTGCGCAATATCGCCCAGGAACGCGGCTGGCAAGTGATCGACTTGTTCGACCACATGGAAGATTCGAAGTCCTAAATGATCACTGAAACCATAAAAAAATTCGTCGGCCGTTTGTTCGCGCCGGCACCCCGGGGGCCGTTGCGCATCGAGCGCGACAAGCACGGCATTGACCGCCGTAACGTTTCGCGCCATGCCATCAAGGTGTGCGAAGTTCTGCGCCAGCACGGCTATGAAGCCTATATCGTCGGCGGCGCCGTGCGCGACCTGATCGTGGGCCTCGAGCCCAAGGACTTCGACGTGGCCACCAACGCCACGCCCGAACAAATCCGCCCGCTGTTCCGCCGCGCCCGCATCATCGGCCGCCGCTTCCAGCTGGTGCACGTGGTGTTCGGCCAGGAGATCATCGAAACCTCGACCTTCCGTGCTCCGGCCTCGGAAGACCAGGAAACCGACGAGCACGGCCGCATCCTGCGCGACAACGTGTTCGGTTCGCAGGAAGAAGACGCCAAGCGCCGCGACTTCACGATGAACGCGCTGTACTACGACCCGCACAACGAGGAAGTCATTGACTACCACAATGGCGTGGCCGACCTGAAGAAGCGCCAGGTCCGCATCATCGGCGACCCGGTCAAGCGTTACCGCGAAGACCCGGTTCGCATGTTGCGCGCCGTGCGTTTCGCCGCCAAGCTCAACGGCACGATCGATCCGGCCACGCGCCAGCCGATCAGCACCATGGCCGAGCTGATCGAAAACGTGCCGGCATCCCGCCTGTTCGACGAAATGCTCAAGCTGCTGACCTGCGGCCACGCGATGGATTGCCTGCGCCAACTGCGCGCCGACGGCCTGCACAATGGCCTGCTGCCGTTGCTGGACGTGGTGCTGGAGCAACCCGGCGGCGAACACTTCGTGGAACTGGCGCTGGAACGCACGGATGCCCGCGTGCGCGCCGGCAAGACCATCAGCCCCAGCTTCCTGTTTGCCGCCCTGCTGTGGCAACAGGTGGACGTACGCTGGAAGCAGTTGCGCGCCCAAGGCGAGCACACCATCCCCGCGCTGTCGCAAGCCGCCGATTCGGTGCTGGACGAACAGACCGAAAAGCTGGCCATCCAACGCCGCTTCTCGTCGGACATGCGCGAGATCTGGTTCATGCAGCCGCGTTTTGAACGCCGCATGGGCAAGACCATCTTCCGCATGATTGAACAGCCGCGCTTCCGCGCCGCCTGCGACTTCCTGCAACTGCGTGCCGCCGCTGGCGAGTTCGACAGCGTGCTGGCGCAATGGTGGATGGATCTGGCCAACGCCGACGACGTCACCCGCGCCGACATGATCGAGGAAGTCTCGCACCTGCCGCGCGAAGCGGGTGATGGTGGCGGCAGCGGCCCGACGGCCTCGCCGTCCCCGCGCAAGCGCCGTCGCCCGCGCCGTTCATCGCCGCGCGGCCCGGCGACTGGCGCCGAGTAATTCCGTGTCGCCCGTCATGGCACGCGCTTATATCGGACTGGGCGCCAATCTGGGCGACAGCGCAGCCACATTGCGCACGGTGCTGGCCGAACTACAGGCCACGGATGGCATCGCCGCCGTCACGGCGTCGCCGTTCTATCGCAGCGCGCCCGTGGATGCCACGGGCCCCGATTTCGTGAACGCCGTGGCGACGCTGGACACCAGCCTGCCGCCACTGGCCTTGCTGGACGTGCTGCAAGCGCTGGAAAACCGCCACGGCCGCCAGCGCCCCTACAAGAATGCCCCGCGCACGCTGGATCTGGACTTGCTGATCCATGGCGATGTGCGGCTGGATCACGACAGGCTGATCCTGCCCCATCCCCGCATGCACCAGCGCGCTTTCGTGCTGTTGCCATTGCGCGACCTGGCGCCCGATGTCTGGGTGCAGGGAAAGCCGATTGATGAGTGGATCACCATGATTCAGGATCAGGCGATTGAGCGGATTGGTGGCTAACGATGGGTTGCGCGCGATGGGCGTTTTCGCCCTGTTCTTGAATATCTCGCGCTTCACCCATCCTACGGGTGCAACGCCGCCC
>NZ_CADIJX010000014.1 GCF_902859625.1 Achromobacter pestifer
CGAAGCCGATAGCGATGTAGTCAACATGTCGCAACTGAATGAGACCAACACCACTGTCTCGACCGTGGACAACCGTGTGACCAGCGTCGATAACCGGGTCACCAGTGTCGACAACCGCGTCACGAACGTCGACAACCGCGTGATCGGCTTGGAAAACGATGCACTGCTGTGGGATCCGGCTGCCGATGGCGGCGCAGGCGCCTACAGCGCCAATCATGGCGGCACCGGCCCGAACAAGATCACCAATGTCGCCGCAGGCGACCTGACCAACACCAGCACCGATGCGGTCAACGGCAGCCAACTCAAGACCACCAACGATCAGGTCACGTCCATCGACAACCGTGTCACCACGGTCGAAGGCGACGTGACGACAATCGGCGACCGCATTGAAAACGTCTACAACACCGGCACCAAGTATTTCCATGCCAACTCCACCGGCACGGACTCCCAGGCCATCGGCCAGGACTCGGTCGCCATCGGCATGGGCGCCGTTGCCAGCCACGACGGCAGCGTCGCGTTGGGCGCGGGTTCCATCGCCACCGGCGCCACGCTGAGCAACGAAGCCTACCTCGTCGGCGGCCAAGCCACGGGTGAAGTGAACGTGGGCGAACGCCGCATCACCGGCCTGTCGGCTGGCGCAGAAGACTCCGACGCCGTCAACGTCGCACAGTTGAAGCAAGTCGCGACCGACTCCACCGCCGATGCCGTGAAGTACGACAACAGTACGCACAACACCGTGACGATGACGGGCGACACGTACAACTCCACCACCAAGACGGGCGGCACGAAGATCACCAACGTCGCGCGCGGCGAAGCCGATAGCGATGCGGTCAACATGTCGCAACTGAATGAGACCAACACCACTGTCTCGACCGTGGACAACCGTGTGACCAGTGTCGATAACCGCGTTACCAGCGTCGACAACCGTGTCACCACGGTGGAAGGCGACGTGACGACAATCGGCGACCGCATTGAAAACGTCTACAACACCGGCACCAAGTACTTCCACGCCAACTCCACCGGCACGGACTCCCAGGCCATCGGCCAGGACTCGGTCGCCATCGGCATGGGCGCCGTTGCCAGCCACGACGGCAGCGTCGCGTTGGGCGCGGGTTCCATCGCCACCGGCGCCACGCTGAGCAACGAAGCCTACCTCGTCGGCGGCCAAGCCACGGGTGAAGTGAACGTGGGCGAACGCCGCATCACCGGCCTGTCGGCTGGCGCAGAAGACTCCGACGCCGTCAACGTCGCACAGTTGAAGCAAGTCGCGACCGACTCCACCGCCGATGCCGTGAAGTACGACAACAGTACGCACAACACCGTGACGATGACGGGCGACACGTACAACTCCACCACCAAGACGGGCGGCACGAAGATCACCAACGTCGCGCGCGGCGAAGCCGATAGCGATGCGGTCAACATGTCGCAACTGAATGAGACCAACACCACTGTCTCGACCGTGGACAACCGTGTGACCAGTGTCGATAACCGCGTTACCAGCGTCGACAACCGTGTCACCACGGTGGAAGGCGACGTGACGACAATCGGCGACCGCATTGAAAACGTCTACAACACCGGCACCAAGTACTTCCACGCCAACTCCACCGGCACGGACTCCCAGGCCATCGGCCAGGACTCGGTCGCCATCGGCATGGGCGCCGTTGCCAGCCACGACGGCAGCGTCGCATTGGGCGCGGGTTCCATCGCCACCGGCGCCACGCTGGGTAACGAAGCCTACCTCGTCGGCGGCCAAGCCACCGGCGAAGTGAACGTGGGCAATCGCCGCATCACCGGTCTGTCGGCTGGCGCAGAAGACTCCGACGCCGTGAACGTCGCGCAGTTGAAGCAAGTGGCCACCGACTCCACCGCCGACTCCGTCAAGTACGACAACAGCACCCACAACACCGTGACGCTGTCTGGCGATACGTACAACTCGACCACAAAGACCGGTGGCACGCGCATCACCAACGTCGCCGCCGCCGTGGACGGCAGCGATGCGGTCAACCTGGACCAGCTTGAAGGGGGGAAGACGCGCTACTACAGCGTCAACGACGGCGGCGTGGTCGGCGCCAATTACGCCAACGACGGCGCGACCGGCAACAACTCGCTGGCCGCCGGTGTCGCCGCCGGTTCAAGCGGCGCGCAAAGCGTGGCGCTTGGCTTTAACGCGAAGGCGTACTCATCGCAGAGCGTGGCCCTTGGCGCCAACAGCATTGCAAACGCAAGCCTGGTTGCCGGTGCCTACAACCCGAATCCGCTCTTCACCTTGGCCGGCCTGACGCCGATCGGCGAAGTCTCTGTGGGCTCGGTCAGCCAGGAACGCCGTATCACCAACGTCGCCGCCGGCTCCGCCGACACCGACGCGGTGAACGTCAGCCAATTGCGGTCAGCAGTCAGCGCCATCCCGACGACGCCCACGGTCAACGACCGCGCGGTGAAATACGACGGCGCAGCAGGCTCGCCCAAGAACAAGATCACCCTGGAAGGAGCCGTCTCGACGGACGGCGGAAAGACCGGCGGCACGACGATCACCAACGTCAGCCAAGGTGTTCTTTCCAAGACCAGTACCGACGCGGTCAACGGCAGCCAGCTTTTCGAAACCAACCAGAAGGTCGAGAACATCGATGGCCGCGTGACCAATATCGAAAACAAGTTCATCGAGAACATGAACGACCTGGAGAACGGCTCGCGCTACTTCAAGGCGGACGGCACCAACACGGATGCCGACAAGGCGACCGTGCAGGCCGGCACCAACGGCGTCGCATCCGGCGCCAATGCGAACGTCACCGCGAACAACGGTGTCGCCATCGGCAACAGCGCCGTGTCTTCGGCGGAAGAAGCCGTGGCTGTCGGCGCGAATGCGAAGGCCTCCTCGGCCGGAGCGACCGCGACAGGCAGCGGGGCGCGCGCCTCGGGCAAGAAGAGCGTCGCGGTGGGACAAAACGCCAACGCCAGCGCCAACAACGCTGTCGCGGTTGGCGCGGGCGCCCAAGCGTCGCATGCAAACAGCGTGGCGTTGGGCACGGACTCGGTGACCAGCCGCGACAACTCCGTGTCGGTGGGCTACGCAGGCGGCGAACGTCAGATCACGAACGTGGCGGCAGGCACGGCCCCCACCGATGGCGTCAACGTTTCGCAGTTGAATGACGCCAAGAACGACGTCATCAACTACACGAACGGAAAGCTGAGCAACCTGCGCAACGATGCCAACGCTGGAACGGCATCCGCGATGGCCATGGCCGCGTTGCCGCAAGCGACCCTTCCCGGCAAGGGCATGGTTGCGATCGGCGGCGGTACGTACGGCGGCCAAAGCGGCATGGCGGTCGGTGTCTCGGGCATGTCCGAGAGCGGCAAGTGGGTGTTCAAGGCAAACGCCACCACCAATACGCGAGGCAATGTAGGCGCCGGCGTGGGTGTCGGCTTCCACTGGTAATCCGTCCGTCACTAACCCTCCCTGCGGCCGGTCTGGCCGCAGGCGACTTCTCTCTGGTTGAACGATCATGAAGACAAACAGAATGTGGACAGCCCGCGCCCTGGCGGTGTCGGTCCTGATGCTCTTGCAGGCATGTTCCTTCGCACCTGCCGGGATGGGCGGGGCAGCGGAATCCGCCTTTCCCGCGCCGGAAAAGGCGTGGCCCAAAGAAGGCTCCTATCCCAACCCCGAAAACCTCCGGCTATTGAGGCCGGGAATGACCAAAGACCAGTTGTACGGCCTGTTGGGCAGACCTCATTTCAACGAGGGGTTCTTCAACGTGCGGGAATGGAACTACCTGTTTCAGATCAGCGCCAGCGGCGCGCCCTCGGCATACGTCGTCACGTGCCAGCTCAAGGTCAAGTTCGACCCCAACATGCGGGCCGAATCTTATCAATGGAAGCCAGAAAACTGCGCAGAACCGCAGCCTGCGCCCCTCCGTGCCCATGCCCCGTCTGTCGAGGTCCTGAAGCGGGTAGTCCTGTCTGGCGACGTCCTGTTCAGTTTCAACGGATCGAGCCTGAACGACATCACGCCCCGGGGCCGCCAGCAACTGGAAAAACTGGCGGCTGAACTCGACGGGTTGAAGAATGTCTCCCGGATCGAGATTTCGGCCTATGCCGACCGGATCGGCAGCGACGGGTACAACCTGGCGCTGACGCAAAAGCGTGCGATGTCGATCCAGGCGCTGCTGGAGCGCTCGGGCTTCGATGCAAGCATCATTCAGGCCCGCGGTCTGGGCAAGTCCTCTCCGCCGGTTTCGCAATGCGGCTCCCTGCCGAAAGCAGAACTCATCCGGTGCACCGCACCTGACCGTCGGGTAGAGATTCAGGTCATCGGGATGTACTGATCCCCATTGGCGTGAAAGAGGGTTAGCGTGCTTCCTGTGCTAACCCATTGTTTTCAGTGTCCGGAAGATGCGGCGCAATCGGTGCGGCCTGCGCGAAATGTGACATTTTGCCCATCATCCACGCCCTGGCGCTAGCAGGCCGCCATGTCGAAAGCGGTATCATGACGCCACCCTAAATCACCGGATCCGTTGTCGTGACAAAACCCGCATTGCTGCTGGCGCTGGCCATTGTATTGGCTGGCTGCTCCAAAGAAGAATCGCCTTGGACCCGCCTGCAAGCAGCGACGCCGCAATTGAAGGTAACGGCCAATACTCCAGACGCCGCCGTGAAATCCTGGTGGCATGTCCGCGACGAAGAAGAACGGTACGCGGTCGCCGTCTGCAAGGAGTTGGCCGAGCTGTACCGCCCTCTCCGCTCCGCCCGCGACAGCGTGTCGACGGAAGGGCTCCAGGCCAATCTGGCTGGCAATGAGAAATGCGACCAGGAGAGCTACGACCGGGAAATCGTGAACGTCGATGTCCAATCCAACACCCGCGCACTCGTCGTCGCCCACATCCGGAATTCCAAGCCTCCCACCCCGGGCTATGTCATGAACATCGATGAACGGGACAAGAAAGAACGGGGCGTGCGGATGCAGTACCTGCTTGAACGCGCCGACAACACGCAGGCCTGGAAAGTCGCCCAGGTTTACGACCAGCATCGGTACTGCACGGTCACGCCGGTGAACGGATGGTGCCCGCTGTACAACCAGAGCCCGGGCTCCGGCCATACTTACGTGTTGGAGTCCGCCCAGTAAGCCCGAACGACGTGTCGTTCACGGGCAGGTACGGCGGGATCAGTTGGCGGTCGCGCCCGTCCGCCGGGTTTCATGACGCCTGAAAGACATGACTGCCCGCCCGCCTGCCAGGACGGTCACTGGCGGGACATGCTTGGGCAGTATCCTCGCAGCCTTTGATCCCGCCCCGGCCTTGCGCAGCGACAGCGCTCCGGGCGCCCGCTACCGGAATAAGCAGGATGAAGGGTTGGCACCACCCCGTGCACTGGCGGCAATGGGCACTGATCGCGGCCGCCGCGTTCGGTGCCGCGCCGTCCTGCATGGCGGCACCGCTTGCGACACTGCAAACTCAGGCGTCCGGCGTGTTCTTGAATGCGTCGGGCAATGTCCTGACCGCGCGCCATGCCGTGACGGATTGCGCCGTCGTCTACGCGATCAAAGGCAGCCAGGTTGTGCGCGCCCATCTGTTGGCGCAAAGCGAGGCGCTGGATCTGGCCGTGCTGGACACCACCCTGACGCCGTATCTGGCCGCCACGCTGCCTAGCTCGGACGACTGGGAAACCGGCCAGATCGGTGTCTTCGCCGAGGCGTACGGCGTCCTGCAAGACATGCCCGAACGCGCCAGCACCGTATTCAACGCCATGACGGTCCCGTCGGACGACAGCCTGTCGATGCTATCTCCGGTCAGGCCCGGCGCCAGCGGCAGCCCGGTACTCGGAAAAGCGGGCCTGATGTTGGGCGTGATCGTGGAGCGCGTGGCCGTCGACCGTTCCGGGCCGGGTCGCGTCATGCTCAGCCGGGCGCAATCCGCGCCGTCCGGCATCGGCACCCGCGTGAAGGCCGTCTCCGCGCCGCGCATCAAAGCCTTCCTGCGCGAGCAGAACATTGCCTTTTCCGAAAGCGACGCCCCGCAGTTGGGGCCGATGCAGGCCCAAGCCCCAAGGGCAGCCACGCTGTCCGTCGGCATCATCTGCGGTTGAGTCCTGTCATCCGACCCAGCCCTCTCCCTCTGGAATCCGCCATGGCCATTTCCCCATCCGCCGTCCTTCCTTTCCGGTCCCGTCTGCGCGTGAAGGCAGGCAACGCCTTGCGCGTCCTGACGATGGCATTGGGCTTGAGCACCGCCCACGCGCCCGCTCAGTCGCAGTCCGCGGTGCCGCAGCACTGGATCAACTATGCGCAGTTGGTCGGTAACCAGTTCCAGGCCTGGCTGGCAGACCCCGCGCAGGAATCCGCGCAGCGGCTGCACGCGCAGTTGCAAGCACGCGCCGAACATGGCGAGCCGACCGCGCCTATCGTGATGCGCGTCTGGATCGGGCTGGATGGGCGAGTGGAACGTGCCGAGTTCAATTCCCTGGGCGATCTGCAAACCGACACCGACTTGCGGGGAGTGCTGATGGCTCAACCGTTGTCGGAACCCCCGCCCCGGGACATGAAGCAGCCGTTGATCATGCAGTTGAATTTGCAGGTAGGCACCTAGCCCACACGTAACGGCCAGACAGGCTTCAGACCCGCATCGGCCCGCGCAGGTTGCACGTTTCATGCTTACCGACGGCAGGCGGACGTTCCTCGGGATGACAACGGCAAACCGCCGACGATTCCGACTAGCGCTGGCCACTACTGGCCCACAACGCACAAAGGGTTAGCTCATTGACTGGGCTAACCCTTTGATTTTATGGCTTGGGACGGCCAGAGTCATTGCGCAGTTGCTGTCGAGGCCAACGGTCTAACGGGCGGCTGCTCGTGCTGTAGCGCCTGCCACAAATCATAGTTGGCCTGCATTGCAACCCAAGCCTGTGCAGTACCAGCCCCGGCATGCTCCAGCCGGACGGCCAGGTCGGGGCTGATGCCCGCCTTGCCATTGAGCACCCTGGACAGAGCCACCCGCGACATAGCCAGCCTGTCGGCGGCCTCAGTCACAGAAAGCCCCAAGGGGACAATGACATCCTCCCGGAGAACTTCGCCCGGATGCGGAGGGTTGTGCATCATGATGGTGGTTCCTAGTGGTAATCCTGGTAATCGACCAATTCGGCACCGGCCCCTGTAAAACGAAAAGTCACGCGCCAATTGCCGTTGACCCAGACCGACCAATGTTCCGCCAAGTCCCCTTTCAGGGAATGCAGCTTATAGCCTGGCAATTCATGTCCTGCGGCCCCTTCGCGACGTCCAAAACGGACAGAATGCGTCTGAGCTTGCCGACGTGTGCAGCCTGAATGCCTCGGGTTGAACCCGTGCGATAGAAGGCCTCAAGACCTTTGTGGCGGAATCCGATGACCATTCACAACCGTATCTTGTAACGATACACGATTCAAGCAGAGAGGGATGCAATTGTCTCGCTCGGCGGGGACATATACGGCAGGCATTGCGCCTGCTCGTCCACCACTCCAATCGGCCACAGGGTTGGTCAAATAGGAACCTCACAGCCCCAGACATAGCCCCAGAAATGCACAAGGGCTTACGCTTTTAAAGCGTAAGCCCTTGATTCTTTATTGGTCGGGGCGGTGGGATTCGAACTCACGACCCTCTGCTCCCAAAGCAGATGCGCTACCAGGCTGCGCTACGCCCCGAAGGGTGGCAACTATACCAGAATCCAACCCTGCCTGGGGCGCACTCGCCCCTTCGTCCCGAAACGACCGCTTTCCGGCATTCCTCTAATTGACACCTATATAGTTCAAGCCTAAATTAATTACGACTTCCGGCGCGACGATCGGTAGCGGCCTGCGGGCAAAAACACGCAAAAACACTCATCGGGAAACTCATGGCAAACGCCTCCCCTCCATCCGCCTGGGCCGTGCCCCGGCGGACTACCTATACTGTGCTGTTCGTCTGCTGGCTGGCCATTCTGTTTGAAGGCTACGACGTGGGCGTGATGGGTGCGGTGCTGCCGGCGCTGGCCGACGACAAGAGCTGGAACCTGTCTCCGATCGAGCTTGGCGTGCTGGGCAGCTACGCGCTGGCGGGCATGTTCGTTGGGTCTTTCGCCGTCGGCACGCTAAGCGATTTGCTGGGACGCCGCCGCATGCTGCTGGCCTGCGTCAGCCTGTTTTCGCTGACGATGATCGGCGCGTCCTGGGCGCCCACGCCCACTTGGTTCGCGGCGTTCCGTTTCGTCGGCGGGCTGGGGCTGGGCGGCGTGATTCCCGTCGCCGCTGCGCTGACCATCGAATACTCTCCACCGCCCAGGCGCGGCTTCAACTATGGGGTGATGTATTCGGGCTATTCGCTGGGCATCCTGTGTTCGGCAGCCGTCGCGATGGCCTTGCTCAGCCACTGGGGCTGGCGCTCGGTGATCGCCGTGGGCGCCCTGCCCTTGCTGCTGGTGCCGGTGCTGGCGCGGCTGTTGCCCGAATCGCTGGAATACCTCTTGGCCAAGGGTGACGAGGCCGGTGCGCGTGCGCAAGCGCAACGCCTGGGCATCGTGTCGCTGGATCCGTTCCGCCCCCGCGAAATGCCGGGTGAAAAAGCCACATGGCGCGATGTGCTGGCGGCCGTGTTTTCCCCCCGCCACCTGCGCGCCACCCTGTGCTTCTGGGGCGCCTTGTTCCTGGGCATGATGCTGGTCTACGGCCTGAACACCTGGCTGCCGCAGATCATGCGCAAGAACGGCTATGACCTGGGCTCCAGCCTGTCCTTCCTGCTGGTGTTCAGCCTGGCGTCCGCGATTGGCGGCCTGGTGTTGGGGCAGTTCGCCGACAAGACGGAACCGCGCAAGATCGTCGCCCTGTTCTTCCTGGTGGGCGCCGTGGGCATCTACTGCCTGACCTACAACAACCCGCTGGTGGTGAACTACCTGTGGGTGGCCCTGGCCGGCATAGGCAGCATTTCCTCTTCACTGATCTTGACGGGCTATCTGGCCGGTTACTACCCGGCGCACGCGCGCGGCGCGGCGACGGGCTGGGCGCTGTCGTTTGCCCGCATCGGCGCGATGAGCGGCCCTATCGTCGGGGGCTACCTGGCCGGCCTGAAACTGCCGCTGGCCTGGAACTTCATCGCCTTCTCTTGCGCGGCGGTGTTGGCGGCAATCTTCGTCGTGTTGATCCCCGCCCGCTACGCCGGCAACCGCGCGAACGCCGCACCGGACACCCCACAAGCCGGAGCCATGCCAGAACCTGCACGGACCTTGCAGCGTTCCTGATCCCTGGAATGCAAAACGGCGTGCCACACAGGCACGCCGTTTTCACATCAGGGCCTTAGCCGTATACGGAATCAGCCGAAACGGCCCGTGATGTAGTCTTCGGTTTCCTTGCGCGACGGCTTCACGAAGATCTGGTCGGTCTGGCCGAATTCCATCAGCTCACCCAGGTACATGTAGGCGGTGTAGTCCGAGCAACGGGCCGCCTGTTGCATGTTGTGCGTCACGATCACGACCGTGTAATCGTTCTTCAATTCAGCGATCAGCTCTTCGATCTTGGCGGTGGAAATCGGATCCAGCGCCGAACACGGCTCGTCCAGCAGCAGCACTTCCGGCTTGATGGCCACGCCACGCGCGATGCACAGACGCTGTTGCTGGCCGCCCGACAGGCTGTTGCCGCTTTGGTGCAGCTTGTCTTTCACTTCGTTCCACAGCGCGGCCTTGCTCAGCGCCCATTCCACGCGCTCGTCCATCTCGCCCTTGGACAGGCGTTCAAACAGGCGCACACCGAAAGCGATGTTGTCGTAGATGCTCATCGGGAACGGCGTGGGCTTCTGGAACACCATGCCGACTTTCGCGCGGATCAGCGAAATATCAGTCTTGGCCGTCAGCAGATTCTCGCCGTCCAGGATGATTTCGCCTTCGGCGCGCTGGCCAGGGTACAGCTCGAACATGCGGTTGAACGTGCGCAAGAGCGTCGACTTGCCGCAGCCCGACGGGCCGATGAAGGCCGTGACCTTCTTCTCCTGGATCGACATGTTCACATTGCGGATCGCATGGAACTTGCCGTAGTAGAAGTTCAGGTTCTTGACCTCGATCTTGTTCTTGACGGCGGTAGCGGTGTTTTCCATTTCTCTTCCCTTGGCTCCGGCACGCCATGCGTGCCGGCAAAGCGATCTTTACTTGCGGAACATGTTGCGGGCAATGATGTTGATGCCCAGCACCAGCAACGTAATCAGCGTGGCCCCGGCCCAGGCCAGGTCGTTCCAGTCCTTGAAGGGGCTGGCGGCGTATTGGTAAATCACGACAGGCAGGTTGGCCATCGGCGCATTCATGTTGAACGACATGAACTGATTGGACAGCGCGGTGAACAGCAGCGGCGCGGTCTCGCCCGAGATCCGGGCAATCGCCAACAGCACGCCGGTGATGATGCCGCTCTTGGCTGCGCGATAGCACACCAGGGTGATCATGCGCCACTTGGGGCAACCCAGCGCCGCCGCGGCTTCGCGCAAGCTGTTGGGTACCAGCAGCAACATGTTGTCGGTCGTGCGCACCACCACCGGAACCACCAGGATGGACAGTGCGATGGCGCCGGCCCAGCCCGAGTAGTGCCCCACCTGAGCCACGTACACGGCATAGATGAACAGGCCGATGATGATGGACGGCGCCGACAGCAGCACGTCATTCAGGAAGCGCGTCGCCGGCGCCAGCCAGCCCCGCTGGCCATACTCGGCCAGGTAGGTGCCGGCCAGGATGCCCACGGGCGTGCCGATCAGCGTCCCCACGCCCGCCATCACCACGCTGCCGAAGATCGCGTTGATCAGGCCGCCGGATTGGCCCGGCGGCGGCGTGATCTCGGTGAACAGCGTGTACGACAGTGCGGGCGCGCCCTTGACCAGCAGCGTCAGAATGATCCAGAACAGCCAGAACAACCCGAACGCCAGCGTGCCCAGAGACACGGTCAGCATGATGCGGTTGAGAATACGGCGGCGGCGGTAGACGCCATTCTGCATATTGAGTACGGATACAGCCATGATCTTTTCCTTGTGCTCGCGCCGCGTCAGGTCTTCTTGCCTTCACCTGCGGACAGGCGAACCAGCAATACCTTGGCCAAGGCCAGCACGATCGTCGTGATCAGGAACAGGATCAGGCCCAGTTCCAGCAACGCCGATTTCTGAATGCCGCCCGCTTCATTGAATTCGTTGGCCAGCGCAGAGGCGATCGAGTTGCCCGGCGAGAACAACGAGCCAGACCACTTGAAGGCGTTGCCGATCACGAACGTCACGGCCATCGTTTCACCCAGGGCACGCCCAAGGCCCAGCATGATGCCGCCGATGACGCCCGACTTGGTGAAGGGCAGCACCACGCGCCACATCACTTCCCAGGTCGTGCTGCCCAGGCCGTATGCCGATTCCTTCAACATCGTCGGCACCAGCTCGAACACATCGCGCATCACTGCGGCGATGAACGGAATGATCATGATGGACAGGATCAGGCCGGCAGTGAAGATGCCGATACCAAACGGCGGGCCCGCGAAGATGCCGCCGATGACGGGTACGCTGCCCAAGGTGGCGATCAGGAAGGGCTGCACGTACTGCTGGAATACGGGCACGAAAACGAACAGGCCCCACATGCCATAAATGATGGACGGGATGGCCGCCAGCATTTCGACTGCCGTGCCCAGCGGGCGGCGCAGCCAGGTGGGTGACAACTCGGTCAGGAAGATGGCGATGCCGAACGACACCGGCACCGCAATGATCAACGCGATGGCCGAGGTCAGCAAGGTGCCGATGATCGGCACCACGGCGCCATAGTTCTGATTGACGGGATCCCAGTCATTCAGCCACAGGAACGACAAGCCATATTTGGCCAGTGATTCGCGGCTGCCGTAGATCAGGGATACGAGAATCGCCGCCAACAGAATGAACACCAGGAAGGCGAACAGGCGGGTCAGATTCTTGAAAAGCGCATCCATCAGCGCATTTTTATTTTGCTTCATAGGCGAAGGAGTGCCGGTAGTCACGGAGTCCGCCGCATTGGGCGAAAGCGGCACACTATTATCCATTACCGCGCTCATGGATGGACTTTCCTTAGGTAACCTGGGGGAACAACGGGAGGACTTGCGGCGAACCGCCCCGGTTCTTCTGCGGACAGAAGTCCTGGGGCGGTTGCTGATGAGTTGCGCGTTGGGACCGGCGTTCTTGTGCCGACCCTTCCCGCGCTACACCCATCCTTACTTCCAGACGGCCTTGCCGTCGGCAGCCTTCACTTCGCCCCAAGCAGCACGGATTTCCTTGGTGACGGCTTCCGGCAGCGGCACGTAGTCCATGGCTTCGGCCGACTTGGCGCCGTTCTTGAACGCCCAGTCAAAGAAGTCCAGCACAGCCTTGCCTTGAGCCGGCTTGTCTTGCGACTTGTGGATCAGGATGAAGGTGGCGGCGGTGACGGGCCAGGAATCAGCACCCGGCTCGTCGGTCAGGACCACGCCCATACCCGGGGCGCTCTTCCAGTCGGCGTTGGCGGCAGCGGCGGCAAAGGCCTTTTGCTCCGGCTGCACGAACTTGCCTTCCTTGTTCTTCAACTGCGTCCAGGCCAGCTTGTTCTGCTTGGCGTAGGCGTATTCAACGTAGCCGATCGAGTTCTTCAGCTGGCCGACGTAGGCGGCGACGCCTTCGTTGCCCTTGCCGCCTTGACCCACGGGCCACTTGACGGCTTTGCCTTCGCCGACTTGCGACTTCCAGTCAGCCGACACCTTGGACAGGTAGTTGGTCCAACCGAAGGTGGTGCCCGAGCCGTCCGAACGGTGCACGACGATGATGTCGGCCGAAGGCAGCTTGAGGTCGGGGTTCAGCGCCTTGATGGCGTTGTCGTCCCACTTCTTGATCTTGCCCAGGTAGATGTCGGCCAGCACGGCGCCCGTCAGCTTCAGCTTGCCCGGTTCGATACCGTCGACGTTCACGACAGCCACGGTGCCACCGATCACGGCCGGGAATTGCAGCAGACCATTCTTTTCCAGGTCAGCAGCCTTCATGGGATCGTCCGAGGCGCCGAAATCGACGGTCTTGGCGATGATCTGTTGCTGGCCGCCGCCCGACCCGATCGACTGGTAGTTGACCGCGCTGTTGGTGGCAGCCTTGTAGTCGGACGCCCACTTGGCGTAGACCGGGTACGGGAACGATGCGCCGGCGCCGGTGACATCGGCTGCCTGGACGGCAAAGACGGCGGCGCTCAGCGCAACGCCCAGGGAAACTTGCTTGAAGACACGTTTGAACATCAGGGTTCCTTCTGTGCTCGTTGGAGAGGTCTGGACAGGCTTTTTCGGTGCCTGTCTTTCAGCGACCCTCGCATCTTAGAAGCCCAACGTGACAAGATAGTGACAGTCACATACGCTTCATGCGACACCACATTTGTCCCTCAAAACACCACGGCCGCCCTGAGAATCAGGGCGGCCGCAGTATTTAGGGACGAGCCCCCATGTGACAACCAGGCGGGTTACACGCCCAGTTTCTGCATCAGGTACAGGTGCAGATTGAAAGGTTCACGGCGGCTCTTGACCCGCGCGTAATCACCGTCCGCCTGCTGTTGCCATGCCAATTGGTTATCGCGAAGCGCGTAAGTGAACGCCTCGTCGATAACGCGCTTCTTCAAGACCTTGTCGTAGATCGGGAAGGCAATTTCCACGCGGCGGAAGAAGTTGCGATCCATCCAGTCGGCCGACGACAGATAAACCGTTTCCTCGCCGTCCGCATAGAAATAGAACACCCGCGAATGCTCCAGGAAGCGGCCCACGATGGAACGCACCCGGATGTTCTCGGACAATCCCGGCACGCCGGCGCGCAGCGCGCAAACACCGCGCACGATCAGGTCGATCTTCACGCCGGCCTGGCTCGCCTTGTAAAGCTCTTCGATGACCTGTTCTTCCAGCAGCGAATTCATCTTGGCCATGATGCGCGAACGCTTGCCCGCCTTGGCCGCCCGGGCTTCCGCGCGAATCAGCGCCACCATCCCGTCATGCATGGTGAACGGCGACTGCATCAACGCCTTGAGCGAACGGCGCGCGCCCAGCCCGGTCAACTGCGCGAACACCTTGTCCATGTCCTCGCATAATTTCGGGTCCGCGGTCAGCAGCCCGAAATCGGTATAGAGCCTGGCCGTGCGCGGGTGGTAATTACCGGTACCCAAGTGGGCGTAGCGACGCAGCCGGCCGTTCTCACGGCGCAGCACCACCGCCATCTTGGCGTGCGTCTTGTGCGCCACCACCCCATACACCACGTGCGCGCCCACCTCTTCCAGCTTGGACGCCCAGTTGATGTTGGTCTGCTCGTCAAAGCGCGCCATCAGCTCCACCACCACCGTCACTTCCTTGCCGGCGCGCGCGGCGGCCAGCAGGATCTTCATCAGCTCGGAATCCTCGCCGGTGCGGTAGATGGTCTGCTTGATGGCCATCACGTCCGGATCCAGCGCCGCGGCCGTCAGGAAATCAATGACGGGCTGGAACGACTGGTACGGATGGTGCAACAGACGGTCCTGCTGGGCCACGGCCTCGAACAGCTCGGACGGCTTGTCACCCACGCGGTCGAACGGCGCCGGCACCGGCGCACGGTAATCCGGAAACAGCAGATCGGGCCGCAGATCCGAATTGCACAACTGCATCAGGCGCGACAGGTTCACCGGCCCGGGCACGCGGTAGGTATCCTCGGCCGTCAGCGAAAACTCGCGTTGCAGGAAGGTTTCCAGCGCGACGGGCGTCAGCTTGTCGATTTCCAAGCGCACGGCGGCGCCGAAGTTGCGCTGCGACAACTCGCCTTGCAGCGCATGGCGCAGGTTGGTGACTTCTTCCTCGTCCACGAACAGATCGCTGTTGCGCGTGACGCGCCACTGGTAGCAACCCAGCATCTCCAGCCCCGGGAACAGTTCGCCCACGAAGGCGCGCAGCAGGGACGTCAACAGGATGAAGCCTTCGGGGTGGCCGGACAGTTCCGGCGGCATCTTGATCAGGCGCGGCAAGGCGCGCGGCGCCTGCACCACGGCAATCGACGCCTGACGGCCAAAGGCATCGGCCCCTGCCAGCGAGACGATGAAATTCAGGCTTTTGTTGTAGACGCGCGGAAACGGGTGCGCCGGGTCCAGACCAATCGGGGTCAACAGCGGCATCACGTCGCGGTTGAACACATCGCGCGCCCATTCCTGCTGCTCGGCATTCCATTCGGAAGCGTGATGCAGGGTAATGCCCTCGGCCTGCATCGCCGGCAGAATATCGTCGTTCAGCAGGTTGTATTGCCGCGCAACCAGGGAATGCACAGCCTGCTGGACGTTTTCAAACGCCTGGTCCGGCGTCATGCCATCGGGGCCGACCAGATTGGGCGACTGGCGCTGTTGTTCCTTCAGGCTGGAAATCCGGATTTCAAAGAACTCGTCCAGATTGGAACTGACGATACACACGTACCTCAGCCTCTCCAGCAAGGGCGTCTTCGGATTCTCTGCCATCGCCAGCACACGTTCGTTGAATTTGAGCAGCGACAACTCGCGATTCATGAGCAAGGGCTCGCCGGGCGGGCGTGTGGGCATACCGGATTCCATACGTAGGGGGAGCGTGGAGTTTTACTGCAAATAGGTGACGGTTCTATGACACACCACTAAAACCGTAGCGTACGCCAAAATCGGGACGTATAGCATGTGCCCGATTTCGGCCAAGCCTCTGTTCCATAAGCGAAAACCCGTAGCTCAGGGCACTGTCATATGGGGTCTCTATAATCAGGCCACCTCAAAGCCAATATTACGAGCCGCATGGATCAACTTCTGGCCGCGGTGGACCTCGGGTCCAACAGCTTCCGCCTCTCCATCGGACGCATCGTTCAACAGGACGGTACGCCCCAGATCTATCAGATTGATCGTCTCAAGGAAACCGTACGGCTTGCCGCCGGCCTGGACGCCGAAAAGCGCCTGGGCGATGACGCCATCGAGCGTGCCATCGCCGTCCTGGAACGCTTTGGCGACCGTCTGCGCAGTTTCCACCCCAATCGGGTTCGCGCGGTGGCCACCAACACCTTCCGCGTGGCCCGCAACACGCGGGACTTCCTGCCTCGGGCCGAAGCCGCGCTGGGCTTTCCCATCGAAGTCATCGCGGGCCGCGAAGAAGCCCGCCTGATCTTCTCGGGCGTGGTCCACACACTGCCTCCGTCGCCCAACAAACGGCTGGTCATCGACATCGGCGGCGGTTCCACCGAAGTCATCATCGGCAAAGGCCACGAGCCCGGGCTGATGTCGTCGCTTTACATGGGCTGCGTCAGCTACAGCCGCCAGTTCTTCTCGGACGGCGTGGTCGACGCGCACCAGATGAAGCAAGCCGAACTGGCCGCCCGGCGCGAAATCGAAGTCATCGCCAAGCAGTACCGCAAGATGGGCTGGAAAGAAGCCTATGGCTCATCCGGCACCGCCAAGGCACTGTTTGCGATCCTGACCGAAAGCCGCTTTTCCGACCGTGGCATCACCCGCGCGGGCCTGGCCAAGCTGAAAGACCGCATCGTGCGCTCGGGCCGGGTCATCCCGTCCGAGCTGCCGGGCATCAAGATCGAACGCTCCGACGTGCTGCCCGGCGGGCTGGCCATCATGAGCGCCCTGTTCGACGAGCTGGGCATCGAAGTCATGCACACCGGCGACGGCGCGCTGCGCCTGGGCGTGCTGTATGACCTGCTGGGCCGCGACGACGAGCACGACAAGCGCGACGAATCGGTGCGCCAGTTCATGAAGCGCTACCACGTCGACCTGAACCAGGCTCGCCGCGTGCGCCACGCCGCACTGACACTGTTCGACGCGATGTTCCCGGAAGGCCCGGAACGCGACGAGCTGCGCCCTGCCCTGGGCTGGGCGGCGGATCTGCACGAAGTGGGCCTGTCGATCGCGCACAATGCGTATCACAAGCACTCCGCCTACGTGCTGGAAAACGCCGACATGCCGGGCTTCTCGCGCGCTGACCAGCAACTGCTGGCGCTGCTGGCGCTGGGCCACCAAGGCAAGCTGACCAAGCTGGAACCGCTGATCCGCACGCGCCCGCAATGGAAAGCCATTCTCAGCCTGCGCCTGGCCGTCCTGCTGTTCCGCCGCCGCGGCGAAATCGAACCACTGCCGCTGACGGCATCGGTGCGTGACACGTCCATCGTGGTGCGCGTCAACCGCGAATGGCTCGCCCAACATCCCTTAAGCGACTTCACGCTGCGCGCGGAAGAAGCGGAATGGAACAAGGTCGGTTTTTCGTTTGAATTGCTTGAGTTCTAACGCGCACACCAGCGTCTGAACGACAACAAGGGCGATGGCGGCAACGCCATCGCCCTTCTGTTTAAAACGGCGACAGATCCGTCTCGCGATGAAGCTGCTTGAGCTCCATGCGCAAGGGCCGCGTGGCCCGCCGTATCAATCTGATCTTCATACGGCGGAACAGGCGGCGCATGATGATCAGCGCTGGCCGTTGATGGCCGTCGGTTGATCTAGACCGAAGTGACGGCGGTAGCGCTCGTCCATGCGATCCATTTTCAGCAATACCGGGAAGTCCGCAGCATTGAAATCCGGATCCCAGGCGGGTTCACCACACACCTTGGCACCCAGCTTCAAGTAACCCTTGATCAGCGGCGGCACGCGGGCCGGCAACGTGCTGTTCAGCTTTTCCACCGGATAACGGTGCAGCGGCATCACGCGGGGCTCGTTGTCCTGCGGCAAATGCTTGGAGATCGTGCGCCAGACTTCCGCGGCGGTGACGCCATCGTCGCGCAGGCTGACGCTTGCACAACCCAGCACATATTCGTAACCACCCCGGCGCAGGTATTCGGCCAGGCCGGACCACAGCAGCATGATGACAGCGCCGTTGCGGTAGTCCGAGTGTGTACACGAGCGGCCGACTTCGACCAATTCGTCCCGGATCGAACCGAGGCCGGAAAGATCGAATTCGGATTGCGAGTAGTAACCGCCCGCCTCCCGCGCCTTTTCAGGCGTCAGGATTCGATACGTGCCGACGACGCGACCTGTATCCATTTCGCGGACCATCAGATGCTCGCAGAAGGGATCGAAACGATCATGTTCGATACCGTCTTGGGCGTCAGGAAACACCGCGCCCATATCCTCAGTGAAGACGTCGTAGCGCAGACGCTGAATCTGCTCGATTTCTTCAGCCGTGCGCGCCAAGCCAACCGCCAGCACCTTCTGGGCGGCGCCAGTCCACGGTTCTGCGGGATTACGACTTGGGTTGATGCGTGCTAGTTCTAGCATTGCGCGAAGCTCCTAGAGAGTCCAGTCAGTGTGGACGCCCTGTATGTCAAAGACTTGACCAATATGTTACGTGACTATGAAGTTTAGTTCGGAGGAGATAGCTCAACTTTGGGCAAATCTCGACAAAACTTTACAATTCAATACTCGTCTTCAATACACAAAAGCCACCCACCGCCAGGGCGGTGGGTGGCTTTCATCAACAGCAATCCGCAGTGCTTACCCCAGACTGGCGGCAAGCTTCTCGGCGCAGGAAACGGCAAGGGACTCATCCTCAGCTTCGACCATCAACCGCAGCTTCGGTTCGGTGCCAGAGGCACGAATCAAAATGCGGCCCCGGTCGCCTAGTTCCGCCTCGACCGCCTTGCGCGCGGCCGTCAGGCCGGGATGGGTCTTCCAGTCCTGGCCTGCTGCCAGCGGCACGTTGATCATCTTCTGCGGATACATGCGCAGATCGCCCACCCATTGCGCCATCGATACGTTGTTGCGCCGCAACGCGGTCAACACTTGCAGGGCGGCAATGATGCCGTCGCCCGTCGAATGGCAGTCCAGGCACAGCAAGTGGCCAGAGCTTTCGCCGCCGTACAGCCAGCCGCGCGACTGCATCTGCTCCAGCACGTAGCGGTCGCCCACATTGGCGCGCTCGAAACCCACGCCCAGGCGTTCCATTTCGCGCTCGAAACCAAAGTTGGTCATCAGCGTGCCAACCACGCCGTCCACCTTGCTGCGCTGCATGCGTTCGCGGACGATCGCGTACAACAGTTCGTCACCGTTATAGATGCGGCCTTCGCCGTCCACCACCTGCAAGCGGTCGGCATCGCCGTCCAGCGCGACACCCAACTGGGCACCGCGGGCCTTGACTTCCTTGGCCAGCGATTCCGGATGCAACGCTCCCACACCCTTGTTGATATTGAAGCCGTCCGGATGCACGCCGATGGCGTGCACCTCGGCGCCCAACTCGCGGAACACGTGGGGAGCGATGTTGTAGGCAGCACCGTGAGCGGCATCGACGACGATCGTCATGCCGTTCAGGTCCAGATCGTTGGGGAAGGTGCTCTTGCAGAATTCGATGTACCGGCCCTGCGAGTCCGACATGCGGCGCGCGCGGCCCAGGCCTTCAGAGGCGACACAACCCAGCGGTTCGTCCAAGGCGGCTTCGATATCGGCTTCGATCTCGTCCGGCAGCTTCATGCCCTGCGCCGAGAAGAACTTGATGCCGTTGTCCTGGTACGGGTTGTGGGAAGCACTGATGACGATACCCGCCACCAGGCGCAGCGCCCGGGTCAGGTAGGCCACCGCCGGCGTCGGGATCGGACCCGCCAACAGCACGTCGATGCCCGCAGCCGACAGGCCGGCTTCCAAGGCCGATTCCAACATGTAGCCAGAAATCCGGGTGTCCTTGCCGATCACGACTTGCGGACGGCTGCCGCCGCGCACGGCATGTTCGCGGGCCAGCACACGGCCGGCCGCATAACCCAGCCGCAGGGCGAATTCGGCGTTGATCACCGGACCACCCACTTCACCGCGCACCCCATCCGTACCAAAATACTTGCGTCGAATCATGAACTGATAGCTCCTTGTTCGGCCGCGTGCCATACCTTGAGGGCATCCACGGTGGCGGCGACATCGTGCACGCGCACGATCGAGGCCCCCCGGGATACACAGGCAAGCGCAGCGGCAATGCTGCCGGACAACCTGTCGCCAACCGGCCGGCCAGTGGCCTGGCCAATCATGTTCTTGCGCGACAAGCCGATCAGCAATGGATAACCCGTGCTGCGCAGGCTGGACAGCCGGCGCAATAACTGAAAATTCTGGTCTGCCGTTTTACCGAACCCAAAGCCCGGGTCCAGCACGATACGGCGAGGATCAATCCAGGCCGCGCGCAGCTTTTGCGCCCGCGCGCCCAGGAACAGCCCGATTTCACCGATCAGATCGGTGTATTCGGGCGGACTGGCCTGCATCGTGCGCGGCTCGCCCTTCATGTGCATCACACATAGTCCGCACCGCGATTGCGACACTGCCTCGATGGCGCCGGGCTGCCTGAATCCGTAGATATCGTTGATCATGTCGGCACCCGCATCCAGCGTGGCCCGCATGACTTCCGGCTTGAAGGTATCGATGGACAGCGGCACACCGCAATCGCGCAGCGCTTCGATCACCGGCAACAAGCGGTCCAATTCGTCTGCCACCGACACAGGGGCCGCGCCCGGGCGCGTGGACTCGCCGCCCAGATCCAGGATCTGCGCGCCCTCTTCAATCAACTGGCGCGCATGCGCCACCGCGGAATCCGTATCGTCGTGCTCGCCGCCGTCGGAAAAAGAGTCCGGCGTGACATTGACGATACCCATGACAAGCGGGCGCTCGAGATCAAACTCGAAGCGCCCGCAAAGAAAGTTATTTGCCATAACTCAGGACAAAAAACCTCAGACAGCAGCAGCCGTGCTACCACCAGCCGCCAGGCCGGTCGGCGGCGTGTCGGCGGAATCCGACGGGCCTTGCGGCGTTTTCGGGGGACGCGGAGGACGGCCCTCGATGATGTCGTTGATCTGGTCTGCGTCGATGGTTTCCCATTCCAGCAGCGCCGAGGTCATCACTTCGACCTTGTCGCGGTTTTCTTCCAGGATCTTGCGCGCAACACCGTACTGCTCGTCGATGATGCGGCGGATCTCGGTATCCACCTTCTGCATGGTGGCTTCGGACATGTGCGTCGTCTTGGTGACGCTGCGGCCCAGGAACACTTCGCCTTCGTTCTCGGCGTAGACCATGGGGCCCAGTTCGTCGGTCATGCCGTAGCGCGTGACGATGTCGCGGGCGATGGCGGTGGCGCGTTCAAAGTCGTTCGAGGCGCCCGTCGTCATCTGGTCCATGAAGAGTTCTTCGGCGATGCGGCCACCGAACAGCACGGCGATGGTGGACAGCAAGCGGCCCTTGTCCATGCTGTAGCGATCGGTCTCAGGCAACTGCATCGTCACGCCCAGCGCACGGCCGCGCGGGATGATGGTGACTTTGTGGACCGGATCGGTCTTGGGCAGCAGGCGGGCAACGATCGCATGGCCGGATTCGTGGTACGCGGTGTTCTTGCGTTCCTCTTCAGGCATGACGATGGAGCGGCGCTCGGCGCCCATGATGATCTTGTCCTTGGCCTTTTCAAAGTCGGACATATCCACCGTGCGGCCATTGCGGCGCGCGGCGAACAGTGCAGCTTCGTTGACCAGGTTGGCCAGGTCGGCGCCCGAGAAACCGGGGCAGCCGCGCGCCAGGATGGTCGCGTCGACGTTGGGCGACAGCGGAACCTTGCGCATGTGGACCTTCAGTATCTGCTCGCGGCCACGGATATCAGGCAGCGGCACCACGACTTGACGGTCGAAACGGCCCGGACGCAGCAGCGCCGGATCCAGCACGTCAGGACGGTTGGTGGCAGCGATCACGATGACGCCCTGGCCGGATTCAAACCCGTCCATTTCCACCAGCATCTGGTTCAGCGTCTGTTCGCGTTCGTCGTTGCCGCCACCCAGGCCGGCGCCACGCTGACGGCCCACCGCATCGATTTCGTCGATGAAGATGATGCAAGGCGCGTGCTTCTTGGCGTTTTCGAACATGTCGCGCACACGGGCAGCGCCCACGCCGACGAACATTTCAACGAAATCGGAACCCGAGATGCTGAAGAACGGAACCTTGGCTTCGCCAGCGATGGCCTTGGCCAGCAGCGTCTTGCCGGTACCGGGCGAACCCACCATCAGCACGCCACGCGGGATACGGCCACCCAGCTTCTGGAACTTGCTGGGATCGCGCAGGAAGTCGACCAGTTCCTGGACGTCTTCCTTGGCTTCATCGCAGCCAGCGACATCCGCGAACGTGATCTGGTTGGTGTTTTCGTCAAGCATGCGGGCACGCGACTTGCCGAAGCTGAACGCACCGCCCCTGCCGCCGCCTTGCATCTGTCGCATGAAGAATACCCAGACGCCAATCAGCAGCAGCATGGGGAACCACGAGACAAAGATGCTCATCAGCAGCGATTGCTCTTCGCGCGGCTTGCCCGACACCTGCACGCCGTACTTCAACAGATCGGAGACCATCCAAAGGTCGCCGGGAGAAGTCAGCGTGTAGGCGCGGCCCGCGTCCGGGGTGACGTAAAGCACGTCGCCCTGAACGTCGACCTTGCGGATACGTCCCGCCTTGGCGTCGTCCATGAACTGCGTGTACGTCACGCCGTCCTGGGTCTGAGCGCGTCCGTCGAACTGTTTGAAGACGGTGAACAGCACAAGGGCTATCACCATCCAGACAGCGACTTTGGAAAATGAATTATTCAAGGTCGATCTCCTGCTTTCGATTCCGACCCGCGACCGCGCACCCGCATATGGCACAGTCACAAGTATGTCAATAGCCCATTCTACCCTGTTGGACCCGATTGCGTCCTGGGATCCCTGGGGCCCGTGTAGTTACGTCTGATTCGTGATTTGGTAGGTCGTTGTCTCGCCAAGCAGGTAGCGTTTTTTTTGGGGTTCCGGAGCAACAGGCCCCGGCCCGGGGTTACTTCAGATCGCGTGCAACCAGAAAGGTTTCGGATGATTTATCCCGCGACGCCTTCGGCTTGCGCTCGACCACCCGCTTGAAGTGCTGTTTGAAGGTCTGCACGATCTGCGAAAAGCCGCTGCCGTGGAAGGCCTTGACGATCAGCACCCCGTTGGGCTTGAGGTGATTGCGGGAAAACTCCATCGCCAACTCGCACACATGCTGAATGCGCGCGGCGTCGGCGATACCCACGCCTGACAAGTTGGGGGCCATGTCTGAAATAACAAGGTCCACGGCGCGCGTTCCGACCATGTCTTCCAATTGTTTCAGAACGTCATCGTCGCGAAAGTCGCCCTGGATGAACTCCACGCCCGCGACCGGCTCCATCGGGAGCAAATCGAGCGCAATAATACGTCCATCCACGACCCCGCCTGGCCCGGCCAGGCGCTCGCGCGCCACTTGGGACCAACTGCCGGGCGCCGAGCCCAGATCGATGACCAGGTCGCCCCGGCGCATCAATTTTTCGGTGTCCAGGATCTCGATCAGCTTGAAAGCGGCGCGGGCCCGGTAGCCCTTCTGTTGCGCCAGCTTCACATAGGGATCGTTGATGTGCTGGTGAATCCAGTCTTTAGAGAATTTATTCTTGGCCATTACCGTACAATTCCACGCATGCCTATATTAGAACTCACCTCTCGTGAGCGCAGCGACCTTCGCTCCGCCGCTCACCCTCTGCGCCCTGTCGTCCTGATTGGCGACAATGGCCTGACCGAAGCCGTGCTCAAGGAAATCGACCTGGCACTGTCTTCGCACGGCCTTATCAAGGTACGCGCCGGCGGCGATGACCGCGAGGCCCGCGAGACCATGTTGTCGACGATTTGCGACACTCTGTCTTGCGCCCCGGTGCATCACCTGGGCAAGACCCTGATTCTTTTCCGCCCGCTGGCCGGCAACGTCAAGCCCGCCGCCCTGGCCGCCATGGAGCCCGAGGCTCCTGCCAAGCGTCGCGCTTCCGAGCCTTACACGCCCAAGAAGCTGGCCGCCGAAGGCAAGACCCTTGGCAAGCGTCCGCGCCGCAGCGAGTCCGAAGAGCCCAAGCCGGCCAAAACCCGCTTCGTGCCGCAGGACCAGCTCAATAAGAACGGCAAGCCCATGCGTCCCAGCAACAAACGCGCCACCGTCAGCGGCCACGGCATTCCTCGCCGCGCCGGCAGCGCGCTCAGCCTTCGGGCCGGGGCACGCAGCGGCACCAGCCGCAAGACGTCAAAGTAAGCGCGGGCACAAAAACGGGCGCTCTACGCGCCCGGTCCACCATAGCGATCCGCGAATGTACCGCGGAATCCAGACGAACGCAGGGTTCGAGCTATGGTGTTTTGACAGCAAACTGCTTGGGTTGCCGCGTTAGATGTAACGCACACCCAGTACTTCATACTCGCGAACGCCAGCCGGGGCCTTGACCTCGACGACATCGCCTTCGCTCTTGCCGATCAGCGCGCGCGCCACCGGGCTCGACACGGAAATCAGGTTGGACTTGATGTCGGCTTCAACGTCGCCAACGATCTGGTAAGTCACGCGGTCGCCCGAATCCAGATCCTCGATGTCGACGGTGGCGCCAAACACAGCGCGGCCTTCGGCTTCCAGGGAAGAGGGGTCGATCAAGTGGGCGTTGGAAAGCGTGCCTTCAAGCTCGGCAATCCGGCCCTCGATGAAACCTTGGCGCTCGCGAGCGGCATCGTATTCGGCGTTTTCCGACAGATCACCCTGCGCACGCGCCTCAGCGATCGCGTTAATCACGGCAGGACGTTCCACGGTTTTCAGCCGCTGGAGCTCTTCTTGCAAGCGCTCGGCCCCGCGCACGGTCAAAGGAATGGCAGACATGTCGTTTCCCAAACAAAAAGTAGAAAAACGCCCCGACGGAGCGTTCTCGGTGAAGGTCGTTACCCGGGCGCGCGCATGTGGTCTGTTGCCTTTTGGGCAGGACGTGCGGCGCGGACGACCAAAACAAAACCCCGGCTCGGGTCGGAACCGGGGCAATCAAGGTCATATTGTGGTCAAAGTCCACCGGAATTGCAAGCCACGGCAGAAAACGTGCTTTTCGGCGCATTTCAGCGCTGTAACCCGCTAAAACCGGGGATTTCCTGAAAAATTCTCCGACACCATAGGCGCCGCCCCCTGGCACCCTTTTCGGCACGTTGCGTAAAAGATACTTGTCGATAGTTTTTTGGCGACAAGCTGCGAATTTTCAAGAAAATCCGCCAAAAAAAAACGATAAAAACGGTATAACTAACAAGTAGCAGCACTAATAACAATTACATACAAATAAGCAGTACCGGCGCACCTCCTTATTCAAATGTTGCGGGCAACGCGGCAAGTCATGCCGCGGTATCGATTGATTGTGCGTGTTTGCAAGTTTCAGGCGGACGCATCGCAGTCATCCGGCTCGACGTCCGTTCCTTTGCCGCAAAGCCGGCGGACGCTGCCTGCCTGCGCGAAGGATCGCGTTCATGAAAGAGGAGCTCTCATGCTGGAAAAATTGAAAGTCCGAACGGGCATGCTGCTGGTGCTGGCGTGTTTTGTCATCGCCTTGGCGCTGGCTTGCGGGTTGAGCTGGATGAATGCGGACAACAGCGTCCGCGAAATCGAAGATCTGAATACCGTGGCCGTGCACCAGGTCGACCCGCTGTATGAAGCCAACGGCGCCTTGCTGCGGACGCGGCTGGCACTGGACGACGCCCTGGCGGGCATCCAGGCAGGCAACGCGGATCAGACGAGCAAAGCCGAACAAGAGGCCGCCACCGAACTGGCGCAGGCGCGCGAGCGTTTCGCGCGTTACATGGAGGTGCCCAAAAGCGAGCGCGGCCAGGCCCTGGCGCTGACCCTACAGGGTCGTTTCACGGAATATGCGTCCTTGCTGGACAACCTGAGTGCCGCCATCAGGGAACGCGCGCCGGCAAAGTACCAGCAGGAAGTGGGCCGTACCCGGCAGATCGACGCCATGTTCATCAAGGACATGAAGACCTTCCTGGCCCGCGTGCAAGAGCGCAGCGACAGCGTGCTGGCCAGTTCGCAAGCCACCTATTCCAATGCCCGGATATCGGCGATTGCCTTGCTGTCGGTTGCCCTGCTGCTGGCCATCCTGTGCTGGACGTTCATCCGCCGCGGCTTGCTGCTGCCCTTGCAGGACGCCGGCCGGCACTTTGACCGCATCGCGGGCGGCGATCTCACCACCCGCATCGAAAACCGTTCCAACAATGAAATCGGCGCCCTCTTCGCCTCGTTGAAGCGCATGCAGGAAGGCCTGATCCGCACGGTGACATCGGTGCGCCAAGGCGTCGAGGAAATCAACGTGGGCGCAGCGGAGATCGCCGCCGGGAACACCAACCTGTCCACCCGTACCGAAGAGCAGGCCGCCGCCCTGGAAGAAACCGCCGCGACGATGGAAGAGCTGGCCGCCACCGTCAAGCAGAACGCCGAAAATGCCGCCCAGGCCAATCAACTGGCCGCGGTCAGCATGCAGGTCGCGCAGCGCGGCGGCAACAACGTGGGCCAGGTGGTCGCCACCATGCAAGGGATTTCGGACAGCTCGCGCAAGATCTCCGACATCGTGTCGGTGATCGACGGCATCGCCTTCCAGACGAATATCCTGGCGCTGAACGCCGCCGTGGAAGCTGCGCGCGCTGGAGAACAAGGCAAGGGTTTCGCGGTGGTGGCCGGTGAGGTGCGGACACTGGCTCAGCGCGCCGCGCAGGCGGCGAAAGAGATCAAGGTGCTGATCGAGGCGTCCGCGGATACCGTGCAAGCCGGGTCAGCGCAGGTGTCCGCCGCCGGTCAGACCATGCAGGAGATCGTGGCATCGGTGCAGCGTGTCACGGACATCATGGGCGAGATCTCCGCCGCGTCCACGCAGCAGGCCAGCGGGATCGATCAGGTCAGCCTGGCCGTCTCGCAAATGGATGAGGTGACGCAGCAGAACGCCGCGCTGGTGGAAGAGGCCTCGGCCGCCGCTTCCGCGATGGAGGAACAGGCGCGGCGCCTGTCAGAGGCCACCGCCGTGTTCAAGACGCAGTCGGGTCAGGTGATCGAGGCCGTGCCCAGCCAATTGTCCCGCTCGAAGCAGGCGGCACGGCTCTCAAGATCCTGAGCGCGGCGGGGCCTGGCCCCGCGCGCGGATCAGGCCGCCGCCGGCTTTTTGCGGCGCAGCAAGGCGTACAGGATGATGGCGCCGAAGGTGGCGGTACCGATGCCTCCCAGCATGAAGTCACCCAGCTTGATGGTGAAGTCGCCCGCGCCCAGCACCAACGTGACGGCCGCGACGATCAGGTTGCGGTTGTCGCTGAAGTCCACCTGGTTCACCACCCAGATACGGGCGCCGGCGATGGCGATCAAGCCGAAGACCACCACCGACATGCCGCCCAGCACCGGGCCCGGGATGGTCTGGATCAACGCGCCGAACTTGGGCGAGAAACCCAGCACGATCGCGATCAGAGCCGCCACGACGAACACCAGCGTGGAATAGATGCGGGTCACCGCCATGACGCCGATATTCTCGGCGTAGGTGGTGACGCCCGTGCCGCCCACGGAGCCCGAGACCATGGTGGCCACGCCGTCGCCCACGAAGGCGCGGCCCAGATAGCGGTCCAGGTCCTGGCCGGTCATGGCGCTGACCGCCTTCACGTGACCCAGGTTTTCGGCCACCAGGATGATGGCCACCGGAACGATCAGGCCCATTGCCTCGGCCTTGAAGACCGGCGCAGCGAAATGCGGCAGGCCGATCCAGGCGGCGGCGGCCACACCCGAGAAATCAATGGGCTTGCCCAGGCCCATGCCATTGGCCAGCACCGCATACACCACGCAGGCCAGGATCAGTCCGACCAGGATCAGCAGGCGCTGGACCATGCCCTTCGTGTAGACGGCGATCCCGCCCACGCAAACGATGGTGACCAGGGCCATGAACGTATCAAAGCCCGACGCCCCCATCGCGCCCTTGGCAGCAATCGGGGCCAGGTTCAGGCCGATCACGGCCACGACCGCGCCCGTGACGACGGGCGGCATCAGTGTGTCGATCCAATTGGCGCCGCCCCCGGCCCGCGCATTGACGATCCACACGATGACCCCGATCAGCGTATAGACCAGGCCGCAGGCGATGATGGCGCCCAGCGCCACGCCAATATTGGCGTTGGCGCCGCCCCCGGCGTAACCCGTGACCGCGATCACGCCGCCGATGAAGGCGAAGCTGGATCCCAGGTAGCTGGGCACCCGACCGCCGACGAACAGGAAGAAGATCAGCGTGCCAATGCCGGACATCAGGATCGCGACGTTAGGATCGAAACCCATCAGCAACGGCGCCAGCACGGTGGACCCAAACATCGCGACCACGTGCTGCGCGCCCATGGCGACGTTCTTGGGCCAGGACAGCCGCTCATCAGGCGCGATGATGACGCCGGGTTCGGCATCGTCCGCCAGGCGCCAGCGCGGAAAATAGGAATTGGACATGGGTTTCCCAAAATGGGGGTTGGGGATGAACGGGCGCCAGTGTAAATGGGGCCGCGAAGGGGCGGCAATGTTTAAGTTTGCCGACAGAATGCCGTATTAGTGGAAACCCCGAAAACCAGCTTGGCAACAGGAGCAATCATGGCGACTACCCCCCTTAGCGGCATCTCCCGGACCAGCACCCTGGCCGATCTGTGGGCTGAACGGATCCAGGCCAACAAGGACGCCAAGTCGGCCAACGGCGAAGAGGCGACGACCGTGAGCGCAGACGGCAAGATCCGCGTCAACGCGCCCGGCGCCTCGAAGGTGGGCGGCGCGCAGGCCAGCGAAGAAACGGACAACGACGACGAATACACTCGCCAGATCAAGGAACTGCAAAAGCAGCTCAAGCGAGTCATGGACCAGATCGCGAAGGTCAAGGCCAGCGGAATGTCGGATGAAATGAAAGCGCAGCAGCTCCTGGCGTTGAATGCCCAGGCGCTGCAAATTCAAGGCCAGATTTCCCAGGTGATGCAACAGCAGGCCCGCGCAGCCCAGGGCGGCGTTTCCACCACCGCGTAAACCGCATCATGGCCCGCGGGCGCCGGCACCAAGGCGCCCGCACTGATGATGCGCATCAAAATTTGTGATTGGACGCATAGCAGGGCAAACATTACTGTCTCCGAACAAATCAAAAACTACGGAGACAAACCATGCATGCAATGCGCACAGCCCTTGCAGGAGCGCTGCTGGCCATCAGCACGGCGCCCGCCTTGGCCGGCACCGTCACGGTGATCACGTCGTTCCCCAAAGACCTGACCCAGGCTTACAAGACCGCGTTTGAAAAGGCCAATCCCGGCATCTCGCTGGAAATTCTGAACAAGAACACGGTGTCGGGCATCGCTTATGTGCGCGAAACGCCTGCCGGCCAGCGCGCCGAAGTGTTCTGGGCCAGCGCGCCCGACGCCTTCGAGGTGCTGGGCCGCGACAAGCTGCTGGCCAAGTCGTCCGACGTAGCAAACAAGGATGTGCCGGACAAGATCGGCAACTACCCCATCAATGACCCCGGCGGTATGTACCTGGGCCAAGCCCTGGCCGGTTACGGCATCGTCTACAACACGCGCTACATCGCAGCGCACAAGATCCCCGCCCCGGTGGAATGGAAGGATCTGCTGTCACCCAAGTGGTTCGGCCACGTCGGCATCACCTCGCCATCGCGCTCGGGCACGATGCACCTGACCGTCGAAACCATTCTGCAAGGCGAAGGCTGGGATGACGGCTGGAACACCTTGCTGCGCATGTCGGGCAACAGCAGTGCGGTCACCGAGCGGTCGTTCGGCGTGCCCGATGGCGTGAACAACGGCCAGTTCGGCGCCGGCCCGGTCATTGATTTCTTCGGCCTGTCCAGCAAGTATTCCAAGTTCCCGGTGGAGTTCGTCTACCCGTCGGAGACCGCAATTGTGCCGGCCAACATCGCCCTGATCGAAGGCGCGAAGAATACCGAGGAAGGCAAGAAATTCATCGCCTTCACGCTCAGCCAGGCCGGCCAGGAACTGCTGCTTGAGCCGAAGATCTCGCGATTGCCGGTACTGCCCTATTCCGCGCTGGCCGGCAAGATTCCGGCGGGCTATCCCGATCCGGCTGACATCGCCCGCCGCAGCAAGGTGCAGTTCAACGCCGACCTGTCGCAGACGCGCTACTACGTCGTGCAATCGCTGTACGACCAGACCGTCACGTTCCGGCTGAAGGAACTGCAAACCGCCACCAAGGCCATCTATGACGCCGAAGCCAAGCTGGGCGACAAGGCCAAGAGCGGCCAAGCCGCCGAATTGCTGGCGCAGGCGCGCAAGCTGACCTGGGCCCCGCTGGTGGACGGCAAGAAAGCCGCCGACCCGGCCTTCCTGGCGATCTTCGCCGGCAACAAGAAGGACGCCGCCGTGAACCAGCAGATCACGCAGCTGGAAGGCGAATGGAACGGCCAGGCCAAGGCCAACTACGAAGAAGCCGTCAAGCTGGCCAAACAGGCCGCCGCGCTCTGATATCCGCATGACGCCCGCGGCAACGGACGGGATGATTCCCGTCCGTCCCGCCGCGCTTTCTTGGCAACGATTTCGGGAATCTCGATGAATTCTTCGGGCCACTCACGCCTGCCCGCTGGCCCCGTATTGACGGCGCTGCTGGTGTTCGGCTTTCTACTGCTTTTCCTGGCCGTGCCGGTGGGCACGGTGTTCTATAGCGCCTTCGTGAACGCGGATGGCAGCTTCACGATGGGCCACTTCGGCGCGTTCTTCAATCAACCGCTGATGAAGGAAGCCTTCTTCAACAGCCTGTACGTGGCGGGCTGGTCGGCGCTGCTGGCGTCCCTGATCGCCGTGCCGCTGGCGTACTTCACCGTGCGCTTCGACTTCCGGGGCGCGCTGCTGATCCAGACGCTGGGCATTCTGCCGCTGATCATGCCGCCCTTTGTGGGCGCGGTTGCGATGCAGTTGATCTTCGGCCGTTCGGGCAGCGTCAATCTGCTGCTGAACGACTGGTTCGGCTTCACGATCCCGTTCATGGACGGGTTGAACGGCGTGATCTTCGTGGAAGCGCTGCACTACTTCCCGTTCATTCTGATGAACCTGGTGGTGGCACTGCGCAACATCGACGGCGCCATGGAGGAAGCCGCGTTCAACCTGGGGTCGCGCGGGTTCCGGCTGTTCCGCCGCGTGATCTTCCCGCTGGCCCTGCCCGGCTACGTGGCGGGCACGTCGCTGGTGTTCGTCAAGGTGTTCGACGATTTGGGCACGCCGCTGGTGCTGGGCACGACCAACATGCTGGCCCCGCAAGCCTATCTGCGCATTACGCAAGTGGGGCTGGAAGATCCGCTGGGCTATGTGATCAGCGTGATCATGATCGCGTTCTCGATCCTGGCGCTGTGGCTGTCGGCGCGCGTGCTCAAGGGCCGCGACTACTCCACCCTGCAAAAGGGCGGGAATTCGATTCAGAAGCGCAAGCTGGGGCCGATGGAAAGCGTGCTGGCCTATGGATGGATCATCCTGGTGCTATTGCTCGTGCTGTCGCCGCACATGGGCGTGCTGCTGCTGTCGCTTGCCAGCGTCTGGAGCTTCGCGCCGCTGCCTGATGGGTACACGCTGGCGCATTACTCGGCGGTGTTCTCCGAGTCCCAGGGCATGATCGCCAACACCCTGCTCTACTGCGGTCTGGCGGCGGGCGTGGATGTGATCCTGGGCACCGCCATCGCCTACCTGATGCTGCGCACCCGCCTGCCGGCCCGCCAATGGCTGGACTTCATGGCGTCCGCGGCGCTGGCGATTCCCGGCATCGTGCTGGCGATCGGCTTTCTGCGCACCTTCCGTGGCATCGAATTGCCTGGCACCGGCACGTTGCTGACCTCGTCGTGGATCATCATCATGATCGCGTACTCGGTCAGGCGGCTGCCCTACGCATTGCGGTCTTGCGTGGCGTCCTTGCAGCAGATCAACGTCTCGCTGGAAGAGGCGGCCCAATCGCTGGGCGCCACCCGCATGAGCACGATCCGACGCATCGTGGTGCCGCTGATGGCTGGGGGCATGCTGGCGGGATTCGTGACCAGCTTCGTGACGGCGGCGGTGGAACTGTCGGCCACCATCATGCTGGTCACGAAAGACAGCCAGGCGCCCATGAGCTACGGCATCTATCTGTATATGCAAAGCGCGGCCGGCCGAGGGCCGGGCGCCGCGCTGGGCGTGCTGGCGGTGGCCGCGGTGGCTATCGGCACGTATGTATCGCACTTGCTGGTGGAGCGCGCGCAGTCGCGCCAGCGTCCGGCACGCAATGAAGGGGAATCCGCATGAAGAAAGTCAGCGTCGAATGCCGCAACATCCGCCTGTCCTATGGCAAGACGGAAGTGCTGAAGGATGTGAACATCAGCATCGAGCCTGGCGAGTTCTTCGCCCTGCTGGGGCCGTCGGGCTCGGGCAAGTCCACCCTGTTGCGGCTGATCGCCGGCTTCAACCGGCACAGCGCGGGGCAACTGCTGGTGGATGGCAAGGACATCAGCGGGACGCCGCCCTGGGACCGCAACATCGGCATGGTGTTCCAGAACTATGCGTTGTGGCCGCACATGACCGTATGGGACAACGTGGCCTTCGGTCTGGTGGAGCGCAAGCTGCCGAAGGCGGAGATCCGCGCCAAGGTGGAAGCGGCGCTGGAACTGGTGGGCCTGTCGCAGTACGGCAAGCGCCGCCCCAACCAGTTATCCGGCGGGCAACAGCAGCGCGTGGCGCTAGCCCGCACCATCGTCATCGAACCGCAGGTGCTGCTGCTGGACGAACCGCTGTCCAACCTGGACAAGAAGCTGCGCGTGCAGATGCGCCAGGACTTGCTGAGCCTGCAACGGCGCTTGGGCATCACCACCATCTTCGTCACGCACGACCAGGAAGAGGCCATGACCACGGCCGACCGGATGGCGGTGCTGGACCATGGCGTGGTGCAGCAAATCGGCGCACCCAGCACGCTGTTCGACTACCCCGTGAACCGCTTCGTGGCCAATTTCGTGGGCACGATGAATGTGCTGGAAGGCAATGTGCGCGAACGCACCAGCGGCAGCGTGGTGCTGACGGTGGAAGGCGTGGGCGACCTGCACCTGCCCCTGACGGCCGAGGCGCCGGCCGCGTCCCGGCTGGCGGCCAGCTTCCGGCCCCACACGGTGCAGATCGAAATGGCCGACGGGCTGGGTGACGCGCGCTATGTGTGGCTGCCGGGCATCGTCGAAAGCAGCGAATTCCTGGGCGAGTTCACGCGCTATCAGGTGCTGATTGGCGAACAGCGCCTGACCGCAGACCAGTCGCACCTGGCGGGATTGTCGCCTTTCCCGGTCGGTGCGCCCGTTTCGATCGGTTTGGAACCTACCCAAGTGCGGCTGCTCGCAGCCTAAACTTGCGTCCATGGAAATCTATCAGATCCGCGCCTTCGTCACGGTCGCCCGGCTGGGCAACCTGACGAAGGCGGCCGAGGCGCTGTCATTGACCCAGCCTGCCGTCACCGCCCAGATCAAGGCGCTGGAGCAGAGCCTGGGCGTGGCGCTGTTTGACCGCAGCGGCGGACGGCTGGCGTTGGCCAAAGCGGGCGAGGTGCTATTGCCCACGGCGGAATCGCTCTTGGTGCTGGGCGCGCAGCTCAAGTCCGAAGCGCAGCAATTGCAGGGCAGCCTGCACGGTGTGGTGGAATTGGGCGTGCCCAGCGAAAAGCCGGATTTCCTGCGGTTGGGCGAATTGGCGTCCGCCGTGAACCAGCGGCTGCCGCTGGTGGAGTTGAAGACCCAGACCTTGCCTGCCGCCACCCTGGCCGAACAGGTCAGCACCGGCCGGCTGCCCGCCGCGCTGACCATTGCCGCCAATCCCCCACGCGGGGTGCTGTGGCTGCCCTTGCGCAGCGTGCGCTACCGCATCGCCATGCCCAAGGAGCACGCGGCCGTCCTCAAGCGCGGCGGCTGGCGGGAAGTGTCGCAACTGCCCTGGCTGGACGGCCCATCTGGCAGCCACACCCATCTGCTACTGCGCGACATGTTCGAGCGCCATGGCCTGTCGCCTCGCGTGGTCATGCAAAATGACGACCAAGCCAATCTGGAAGCGCTGGTGCGCGCCGGGGCAGGCTGCGCGCTGCTACGCGAGGAAACCGCGCTGACGGGCGCGGCTTCCAATGATTTCATCGTGTGGGGCCAGGCGCGCGTCGACGCCATGCTAGGCTTCATCCTGCCTTATGAGCGCGCTAGCGAGCCTGCATTGGTCGCGTTAAGCTCGATCATTCAAACCATCTGGAAGCCGCGCGCGGCCATCACGCCGGCCCAGCTTTAAGCCTTACTCCCGCATCACGATCCCAATGACTGAAATCTGGTTCATCCGCCACGGCGAAACCGACTGGAACCGCCAGCGCCGCCTGCAAGGCTGGAAAGACATTCCCTTGAACGAATTCGGCGTCAACCAAGCCAGTTTGCTGGCGGCTCGCTTGCGCGAAGAAGCTCGCCATACGCCGATCCACGCCATCTACAGCAGCGACCTGCAACGCGCCCATGCCACCGCCGTGCCGGTATCCGAACAGTTGGGCTTGCGCGTGCGCGTGGAGCCCGGCATCCGCGAGCGTGGATTCGGCGTGCTGGAAGGCCTGGATCACGAAAAAATCGACGTGCTGGCCCCGGAAGCCGCGGCCGCCTGGAAAAGCCGCGATCCGCTGCGGCCGCTGGACGGCGGCGAAACACTGGGCCAGTTCCAGTCGCGCGTGATCTCCACCGTGGACGATATCGCCAGCCGCCACGACAACGAACGCATCCTGCTGTTCACGCACGGTGGCGTGCTGGACATCATCTGGCGCCATGCGTCGGGCGTGCCATTGCATGCGCCGCGCGACGCCGCGTTGTTGAACGTCAGCATCAATCGCGTCAGCGTGCAGGGCCGCAAGTGGGAAGTGCTGGACTGGGGTGACGTAGGCCATGTGGCCGACGAAGTCGGCGACGACGTGGTGCCGTAAACGGCAACGCCCCAACGCGCGGCGGGGCTACCCCGCCTTGCGCGGCTTGCGCGGCGCGTTGCGCGCCAGCCGGTCATACACGGCATTGGGCAACAAGCGCATCAGCTTGGCCACCACGCCCATCTGCCACGGGATCACCGTATAGGACGTGCCACGGTCGATCGCCGCCTGCGCACGTCGCGCAAAGGCGTCCGCCTCCATCAAGAACGGCATTGAGTACGGATTGTGCGCCGTCATGGCGGTCTTGATGTAGCCGGGGGCGATCGTCACCACCTGTATGCCCTCGGCCGCCAGCTCCAGCCGCAGGCTTTCGCAATAGGTCACCACCGCTGATTTTGACGCGCTGTAAGCCCCCGCCCCTGGCAGGCCGCGCACGCCAGCCACGCTGGCAATCCCCACCAGGCGGCCCGCGCCCGCCGCGCGCATCGCGCCCACGAACGGCTCGAACGTGGCGACCGTGGCCAGCAGATTGGTATCGACGATTGCCTTGAACACGTCGTAGTCCTCGCCGTGTTCAGTCAACGTGCCCGCGCTGATGCCGGCGCTGGCGATGACCACATCCACCCTGCCCTGGCAGAACGCGATGAAGTCGGCCGCGGCCGCATGCAAGGCGGCGCGGTCACGCACGTCCACCGCATAGCAGCGATGTTCGCCCGGCAAACTGGCTGCCAATTCACGCAGCGCGTCTTCACGCCGGCCCAGAAGACCCAAGGTGGCGCCGCTGGCGGCATATTGCTGCGCCAGCGCGCGGCCCAGGCCGCTACTGGCGCCGGTAATGAAGACTCTGTTCATGGATCGTCGTGGCCGGTAGAGGAAAAAGGGCGGCCCCTTATCCAAAGGGCCGCCCCGGCATCCTACAACAAGCGCGCAACAAACTGCGTTGGCGTCGCGCGCTTTCGTCTTAGCTCTTTGCCAGCGATGCGTGCAGATCCTGCAACGGGTACACCTGCAAACCCAGGCCTTGGCGCAGGTATTGCATGCCTTCCACCGCAGCGCGGGCGCCAGCGATCGTCGTGAAGAACGTGACGCGGGCAGCCAACGATTGCGTACGGATGGTGCGCGAATCAACGATGGCGTTGCGACGCTCTTCGACCGTGTTGATGACCAGCGCGATCTCGCCGTTCTTCACCATGTCGACGATGTGCGGACGGCCTTCGGTGACCTTGTTCACCACTTGCACCGGGATGCCGGCCGCTTCGATCTCGGCGGCGGTGCCGCGCGTGGCGACCAGCTTGAAGCCCAGGGCGTGCAAACCGCGCGCCACTTCGACGGCGTGGGGCTTGTCCTGGTTCTTCACGCTGATGAACACCGTGCCGGATTCCGGCAGACGCACGCCAGCAGCCAGCTGCGACTTCACGAAGGCTTCGCCGAAGCTCATGCCCACGCCCATCACTTCGCCGGTCGACTTCATTTCCGGACCCAGGATGGTGTCCACGCCCGGGAACTTCACGAACGGGAACACGGCTTCCTTGACCGAGAAGTAAGGCGGCACGACTTCCTTGGTGATGCCCTGGGCCGCCAGCGTCTGGCCGGCCATGGCGCGCGCGGCGATCTTGGCCAGTTGCAGACCCGTGGCCTTGGACACGTAAGGCACCGTGCGCGAGGCGCGCGGGTTCACTTCCAGCACGTAGACGTCACCGCCCTGGATGGCGAACTGCACGTTCATCAGGCCGCTGACGTTCAAGGCCTTGGCCATCATCGTGGTCTGGCGCTTGATCTCGGCGATGACATCCGCCGACAGCGAGTACGGGGGCAGGCTGCAAGCCGAGTCGCCCGAGTGCACGCCGGCCTGTTCGATGTGCTCCATGACACCGCCGATGAAGACGGTTTCGCCGTCGGCCAGGCAGTCCACGTCGACTTCGATGGCGTTGTTCAGGAAGCGGTCCAGCAGCACGGGCGAGTCATTGCTGACCTTCACGGCTTCGCGCATGTAGCGTTCAAGGTCTTGCTGCTCGTGCACGATTTCCATGGCGCGGCCACCCAGCACGTAGCTGGGACGGACGACCAGCGGATAGCCGATTTCCGTGGCGTGGGCCAGGGCCTCGCCTTCGGTGCGCGCGGTGCGGTTGGGCGGCTGACGCAGACCCAGCTTGTTCAAGAGCTTCTGGAAGCGTTCGCGGTCTTCGGCGACGTCGATGGATTCCGGGCTGGTGCCGATGATCGGCACGCCGTTGGCTTCCAGGGCGCGCGCCAGCTTCAACGGGGTCTGGCCGCCGTACTGGACGATCATGCCGACCGGGTTTTCCTTGTGGACGATTTCCAGCACGTCTTCCAAGGTCAGCGGTTCAAAGTACAGGCGATCCGACGTGTCGTAGTCAGTGGACACGGTTTCCGGGTTGCAGTTGACCATGATGGTCTCGTACCCGTCTTCGCGCAGCGCCAGTGCGGCATGCACGCAGCAGTAGTCGAATTCGATGCCCTGGCCAATCCGGTTCGGGCCGCCGCCCAGCACCACGATCTTCTTTTTGTCGGTCGGCGCGGATTCGCACTCTTCTTCGTACGTGGAATACATGTACGCAGTACGGGTGGCGAATTCAGCGGCGCAGGTGTCAACCCGCTTGTAGACCGGGCGCACGTTCAACTGGTGACGCAGCTTGCGCACTTCGGATTCCACGGAATCCAGCAGGAAAGCCAAGCGGCGGTCGGAGAAACCGCGGCGCTTCAATTCCCACAGGGTGGCGTAGTCCAGGTCGGCCAGCGTCTTTTGTTCCAGCGCCAGTTCGATGTCGACGATTTCCTTGATCTGCGACAGGAACCACGGGTCGATGTGCGTGATGTTGTGCACTTCGTCCAGCGTGAAGCCTTGCGCAAAGGCGTCGCCCACGTACCAGATGCGTTCCGGGCCCGGTTCGCCCAGCTCGACTTGCAGCTTTTCGCGGTCGGTCGTCTTCTGGTTCAGGCCATCGACGCCCACTTCCAGACCACGCAGCGCCTTCTGGAACGACTCCTGGAAGGTGCGGCCGATGGCCATGACTTCACCCACGGACTTCATCTGGGTGGTCAGGCGCGCGTCGGCGGTGGGGAATTTTTCAAAGGCGAAACGCGGCACCTTGGTGACGACGTAGTCGATCGACGGTTCAAACGAAGCCGGGGTGGCACCACCGGTGATTTCGTTCTTGAGCTCGTCCAGCGTGTAACCCACGGCCAGGCGCGCAGCGACCTTGGCGATGGGGAAGCCCGTGGCCTTGGAGGCCAGTGCCGACGAACGCGACACGCGCGGGTTCATCTCGATGACGATCATGCGGCCGTCGCGAGGATTGACGGCGAACTGCACGTTCGAGCCGCCCGTATCCACGCCGATCTCGCGCAATACCGCGATCGATGCGTTACGCATGATCTGGTATTCCTTGTCGGTCAGCGTTTGCGCCGGCGCCACGGTGATCGAGTCACCCGTGTGCACGCCCATCGGGTCCAGGTTTTCGATGGAGCAGACGATGATGCAGTTGTCCGCCTTGTCGCGGACCACTTCCATCTCGAATTCCTTCCAGCCCAGCAGCGACTCTTCGATCAGCAGTTCGCTGGTCGGCGAGGCTTCCAGGCCACGACGGCAGATGGTCTCGAATTCTTCGGCGTTGTAGGCAATGCCGCCGCCCGAACCACCCATCGTGAAGCTGGGGCGAATCACGGCCGGGAAACCCGAGGTGCCGACTTCAGCCGCGATGCGGCGCTGCACTTCCCAGGCTTCGTCCATGCTGTGGGCCACGCCCGACTTGGCCGATTCCAGGCCAATGTCGGTCATCGCCTGCTTGAACTTCTGGCGGTCTTCGGCCTTTTCGATGGCGTGTTCGTTGGCGCCGATCAGCTCGACGTTGTGCTTTTTCAGCACGCCGTGGTGAGCCAGGTCCAGCGCGCAGTTCAGTGCGGTCTGGCCGCCCATGGTCGGCAGCAGCGCATCGGGCTTTTCACGCTCGATGATCTTTTCGACGGCTTGCCAGGTGATGGGCTCGATGTAGGTGACGTCGGCCGTTTCCGGGTCCGTCATGATCGTGGCCGGGTTGCTGTTCACCAGGATGGTGCGGTAACCCTCGGCCTTGAGCGCCTTGCACGCCTGTGCGCCGGAATAGTCGAATTCGCAGGCCTGCCCGATGATGATGGGGCCGGCGCCGATGATGAGTATGCTTTTTAGGTCTGTACGCTTGGGCATGATGCAATCTTTACTTTTGGCCGGACATCAGGGCGATGAACTTGTCGAACAGTTCAAGGATGTCGTGCGGACCCGGGCTGGCTTCGGGGTGACCCTGGAAGCAGAAGGCCGGGCGGTCGGTGAGCTCGAAGCCCTGCAAGGTGCCGTCAAACAGCGACACGTGCGTCACGCGCGCATTGGCCGGCAGGCTGGCCGCGTCGACCGCGAAGCCGTGGTTCTGGCTGGTGATGAACACGCGCTTGGACTGGAGGTCCTGCACGGGGTGGTTCGCACCGTGGTGGCCCGTCTTCATCTTGAGCGTCTTGCCGCCCACGGCCAGGCCCATGATCTGATGGCCCAGGCAGATGCCGAACACCGGCAGCTTCTTTTCCAGGAACACGCGCGTAGCAGCGATGGCGTAGTCGCAAGGCTCGGGATCGCCGGGGCCGTTGGACAGGAACACGCCGTCAGGATTCAGCTTCAGCACGTCTTCGGCGCTGGTTTGCGCCGGGACCAGGGTCAGGCGGCAGCCGCGGTCAGCCAAGAGGCGCAGGATGTTGGTCTTGATGCCAAAGTCATAGGCGACGACGTGGAACTTGGATTGGTCGGGCTTGGAGAAGCCTTCACCCAATTGCCAGGTGCCTTCGGTCCATTCGCTGCTGGTCTTGACCGAGACCACCTTGGCCAGGTCCTGGCCGGCCATGCCGGCAAAACCCTTGGCCATTTCAACGGCACGCTCGGCGTCGGTGCCGACGAAGATGCAGGCGCCCTGAGCGCCTTTTTCACGCAGAATGCGCGTGAGCTTGCGGGTGTCGATGCCAGAAATGGCGACGATGCCCTGCGCGGCCAGATAGTCGGGCAGGGATTGCGTGGAACGGAAGTTCGACACGCGGGCGGGACAGTCGCGGACCACCAGTCCGGCGGCATAGACGCGATTGGCTTCCACGTCTTCGGCGTTGACGCCGGTGTTGCCAATATGCGGATAGGTCAGTGTGACGATCTGGCCGCTATAGCTGGGATCGGTGAGAATTTCCTGGTACCCGGTCATCGCGGTGTTGAACACCACTTCGGCAACGGTAGCCCCAGGCGCACCGATCGACACGCCTCGAAAAATGGTACCGTCCGCCAGAGCCAGAATTGCAGGAGGGAAGCGGTTGATCCCCTCGGGAAAAAGTTGCGGCAGCACAGTAAACCCCGGTTTTAGAATCGATAATCAAACCTTCGGATTATACCTTGACCGGACAATTTCCCCCGGGAACCGCGCCAAATAAGGCCGAAACCGGCGATTCATCCCTTTCCGGCCCCACGCCACGCGCCCCTCGCGTTCAGGGTTGAGCAAGGGCCCCGCCTTTGGCGGACAGCAAGCGGCTGACGGCAGTGATACGCTAGGCACACCTTCAACCCTTGCCGTTGTGAGCCGTATCTGTCCATGTCCAGCCAACTTGACGCCCTGCGCAATCACACCACCGTTGTCGCCGACACCGGGGACTTTGAAGCGATGAAGGCGTTGCGTCCCACCGACGCCACCACCAATCCGTCCCTTATTCTTAAGGCCGTCCAGCAGGATACGTACCGCCCCTTGCTGGAAAAAACAGCGCGCGACCATCGCGGCGCCCCGACACCCGAATTGGTGGACCGCCTGCTGGTGGCCTTCGGCCGCGCCATTCTGAACATCGTGCCGGGCCGCGTGTCGACCGAGGTGGATGCCCGCCTGTCGTTCGACACCCGCGCCACCATCGAACGCGCCCGCGGCCTGATCGCCCTATACGAAGCTGCCGGCGTGCCGCGCGAGCGCGTGCTGATCAAGATCGCTTCCACCTGGGAAGGCATCCAGGCCGCCCGCGCATTGCAGGCCGAAGGCGTGCGCTGCAACCTGACCTTGCTGTTTTCGCTGCCGCAGGCCGTGGCCTGCGCGGACGCGAACGTGCAGCTGATTTCGCCTTTTGTCGGCCGGATCTACGACTGGTACAAGAAAAGCGCCGGCGCCGCCTGGGTGGAAGCCGACAATGCCGGCGCGCAAGATCCCGGCGTGCTGTCCGTGACCCGCATCTACCGCTACTACAAGCAACATGGCATCGCGACGGAAATCATGGGCGCCAGCTTCCGCAACGCCGGTCAGATCCTGGCCTTGTCGGGCTGCGACCTGCTGACCATCAGCCCAGACCTGCTGAACCACTTGGCCAGCACGGAAGGCGATGCGCCCGCGCAATTGCGCGCCGACGACACCGGTGCCGCCCTTGCCCGCGTGGCCGCGGACGAAATCAGCTTCCGCACCCTGCTCAACGACGACGCCATGGCCACCGAGAAGCTGTCGGAAGGCATCCGCCTGTTCGTCGCGGACGCGGTCAAGCTGGACGCCTTGATAGACGCCCAGCGCGGCTGACGCTAACGCCTTGAAAAAGGCACGTGAAGCACGCGCGCGCCTTGCCGGCGCGCGCAACCCTCTCTGCCTAGCGGTGATCGTGCGAATGCACCTGTAGCGCTTCCAGGAAGCGCGACACCATGTTGTATGCCGCCACCGTCGCGGTCAGTTCAACAATGAGTTTTTCTGACCCCATTGCCGACCGCGCCGCCTGGAACACCGCTTCCGGCACCTGCACCTGGCGCGTCATCGCATCGGTATAGGCCAGCACCGCCTTTTCGCGCTCATCGAACAAATCCGAGTCTTCCCAGGCGGCAAGCGCATCCAGCTGCGCCTGCGATACGCCTTCCTTCAACGCGATCGGCGCGTGTTGGTCGGCCTCATAAGGCGCACCGTTAATCGCCGCCACCCGCATGATCACCAGCTCGCGCAGATCACCCGGCAGCGTGCTTAGCTGGCGGATCGACGTCAGATAGTTGAGCCAACCACCCGCCACCGCCGGGCTGTGCAGCAGCATTTGGTACAGATGCAGGACGCTGCCTCGTTCCGCCACGATGCGGTCAACCAAGGGTCGTGCTTCGGGATGAGTCAGATCGGCGTAGGGAAGACGGGCCATGAAAACTCCATATCGGTGACAGGGCTGCAAATGCACACATTCGTACAATATCTTTGACATAATGACAGCATATTGCGCGTCCCCGGTATACACCCAGAATGAATGCGCCCACCCAATCCCGTCCGCCGGTCACCTTAGCCAACTGCGATAGCGAACCGATACACATACCGGGCGCTATTCAGCCGCTAGGCGCCCTGCTTGCCTTCGATGCGGACGGCCATTTGCGGTTTGCCAGCGAAAACGCCCCCGATCTGCTGAGTACCTCATTGACGCTGGGCCAGCCTTGCGCCGCCGGCACGCTGCCCCCAAGCCTGGCCCATTACCTGGCCGTCTGGCTGGACAACCCCGATCCCGTGTTCGACCCACTGACCATCGCGCTGGAGACCGGCACGTTTGATGTGATCGGCCATCGCAACGCTGACGGCCTGACCATCATCGAATTGGAACAACGGGGCGACCACGCGGGTATCGCCGAGCCTGAGCGCATCTACCGCAGCATCGAGCGCGTGCGCCGCCAGCGCGACATCCAGGGCTTGCTGGACAGCGCCGTGCGGGAAGTGCGCCGCGCCACCGGTTTCGACCGCGTCATGGCCTACCGATTCCATCCCGACGACAGCGGCGAGATCGTGGCCGAGCAACGCCACGATTCACTGGAAGACTGGGTCGGGCGCCGCTATCCCGCCGGCGACATCCCTGCTCAGGCCCGCCGTCTGTACACCGTCAACACCTTGCGTCAGATCGCCGATGCGCGCTACACGCCCATCCGTGTGCTGGGCACGCCATCGGCGAACCCGCAACCGCTGGACATGAGCTTTTCGGCATTGCGCAGTGTGTCGCCAATCCATCTGGAATACATGGCGAACATGGGCGTGTTGGCGTCCATGAGCCTGTCGATCGTGATCGGCGGGCGGCTGTGGGGCATGATTGCCTGCCACCACCATTCGCCGCGCCCCATCCCCTACCCCGCGCGCCTGGCATGTGAAGCGCTGGCCCAGGTGTTGTCGGCCGCGCTGGCCAACATTGAAGGCACCGCACGCGCCAACGAGTCGCGCCGCAATGCGGCGCTGGTCAGCGACCTGACCGAGCGCGTGTCCGCGTCGGAAAACCTGCATCTGGCCTTGTCCGTTGGCCCGGAAACGCCTGCCTCGCTGATACCCAGCGACGCTGCGCTATGCCTGTGGGGCAACAGCGTCACGGTGTTTGGCGGCATCGCGCCGCGCGGCGAATTGGCCGGCATCCTGTGTGCGCTGGACCAAAGCGGCCAGCGCCTGGTGCATAGCGACAACATCGCCCGCGACTACCCCGACCTGCAAACCGATCTGGTCCCGTACGCGGGCCTGCTCGCCTGCAAGTTCGACCCCATCAACAACGGTTGGCTGATCTGGCTGCGTAAGGAACAGATCGAAACGCTCGTGTGGGGCGGCAAGCCCGAAAAGCAGTACACCGTCGGCAACCTGGGGCCTCGCCTGACGCCGCGCGGCTCGTTCGAGGCATGGCGCGAAGTCGTGCGCAACACCTGCACGACCTGGCTGCCCGCCGAGCTGGACGCCGCCGACAACCTGCGCGACGAACTGTCCCACATCGCGACCAGCCGCGCGGCGGACGTGGACCGGGCGCGCACTGCGCTGCTGGCCATGCTTGGCCACGACCTGCGCGATCCGCTGCAATCGATTTCCATGGCAGCCACCCTGCTGTCCAAGACCGATTCAGGCGCCCGCATGGGTGAGCGCATCCGCTATTCCAGCGGCCGGATGCAACGGCTGATATCCCAAGTGCTGGACCTGTCCCGCCTGCAAGGCGGCATGGGGCTGGGCATTGAAAAGCGGCCGTGCAACCTGAGCGATCTGGTGAACAGCTTGATCGATGAGAAACGTCAGGCTTATCCAGGGCTGCGCATCGAACCCGAGGTTGCACCCGGTCTGGATCTGATGGCCGACACCGACCGCATCGCTCAGGTCGTGACCAATCTGATGAGCAATGCCCGTCAGCATGGCGCCCCACGCCAACCGATCCGTGTCCTGGCGCGGCAAGTCGGCGACGACATCGAATTGCGCGTCGTCAATCATGGCGCACCGATCTCGGAAGAGGTGATGGCGCATCTGTTTTCGCCTTTCAAACCTGAATCGCTGGGTCATTCCCGCAACCGCAACGGGCTGGGGCTGGGCCTGTACATCGCCGATCAGGTCGTGCGCGACCACGACGGCGAGATCTCGGTGGAATGCCGCGACGGCTTGGTCATTTTCACGGTGACGTTGCCGCGCAACCTGCGCGACGCGCCTGTCCCTTGATTGCTGGAGACACCCTTTGAACGACGTGCGTGCGATCCGCGTCCTGCTGGTTGACGACAATGAAATGGGCTCGGAGCTGCTGGCCGAGTTCTTGGCGCTTTCCGGACTGGAAACGCGGTGCGCCACCACCGGCCAGGCCGCCCTGGAGCTGGCCGACAGCTTTGCCCCCGAGGCCGTGCTGGTGGACATTCTGCTGCCCGACATGGACGGCTACGAATTGGCGGCTCGGCTGCGCGCCCGTGACGCCTCGCCCCGCATTTATGCTTTGAGCGGGCTTGCGCGCCAAGATCGGCGTGACGACGCGGACGGCATGTTCAATGGCTGGATTGAAAAACCCGCCGACCCCGACGCGCTGCTGGCTATTCTGCGCCAGACGCAATAAGAAGCTGCCCCGATGCCACTCGCCACTCCCCTGCAAGTCCTGGCGGCCCATGGCGTGCGGCTGAAAGTGCTGGCTCAGGTCTTTCCCGTGCTGCGCCACGAGGTAGTCGGGCCGTTGTCCAACGCGACGCTGGCTGCCGCAATGCTGCGCCAGACACCCGAAGGCGCCGACGCCAGCGCCCTGCAACAACGCTGCCAGCGGCTGGCGGGTGACATGACGGGCATGCTTGAAGACAGTGTCAACGTGGTGCGGGACTTGGATCAATGGCTGACGGACAAGGGCGCGCTTGCGCCGGCCGACGCCTTGCTGCGGGAATGCCGCAAGCTGATGTTCTCGCATCTGCTGCTGTCGCGGCGCAGCGTGACGTGGCCCGACGAGATCGCGGCCATCGATTTACCGCAATTCACCACGCGCTATCTGCTGCTGGCGTGGCTGCTGTGCCTGCTGCCCGCGCTTCCCGAGGATGCCGATGTGACGCTGGATTTCTCGCAGGCCGATATCTGGCATGCCTGTTTTTCCGCCCCGCCGGACTTTGCCGTGGGGCAGCAGGTGGCGTTCGATCCGCAGGAGGTCGAACTCCTTGCCGCCGAGTCAGGCTGGCATTTGGAGCGCCATACGCATCGTTGGTCGCTCCGCCTGCCAGCCCCTGCGCCTTGATGCTTGGGTGGTCTGACTTGAGTGGGTCTGACTGCGGTGCCTGACTACAGCTTTTCGGTTTCACCCGATTTCGGCTGCCACTTCATCAAGCGCTTTTCACCGATGCCGACGATGTAGTCCAGCACCAGCGCGAATGCCGTCAACACGACGATGCCCGCGAACACCGTGTTCACATCAAACGTGCCTTCCGCCTGAAGGATCAGGTAGCCCACACCGCTGGCCGACCCCAGATATTCCCCGACCACCGCGCCCACGAAGGCCAGGCCCACGGACGTATGCAGGCTGGAGAACACCCAACTGGTGGCGGACGGCAGGTAGACGTGGCGCAGCAATTGGCGCTTGCGCGCACCCAGCATGCGGGCGTTATCCAGCAAGGTGGGGCTGACTTCGCGCACGCCCTGGTAGACGTTGAAGAACACGATGAAGAACACCAGCGTAACGGCCAGCGCGACCTTCGACCAGATCCCCAGCCCGAACCACATGCCGAAGATGGGCGCCAGAATCACGCGCGGCATCGAATTGGCGGCCTTGATATAGGGATCCAGAATGGCGCTTGCGCGTGGCGACAGGCCCAGCCACAAGCCGAAGCCCAGGCCGGCGATGGTGCCGATGAAAAACGCCAGCACGGTCTCGGTCAGCGTCACCCACAAGTGCGTGTAGATATCCGCATTGGTGATGAACCAGGCCCAGATGCGGCCCCAGACTTTCAGCGGCTCGCCAAAGAAGAAGGCCACTTTGGAATCGCGCGACGCGAAATGCCAGACGCCCAGGATGACGACCAACAACAGCAGTTGCCAGAAGCGCAGGCTGGCGGAACCGGATTTGAATGACTTCGACATACCTCAGGCTCGCTTCTGTTGGGCATAGCCCTTGAGCACTTCTTCGCGCAACACAGCCCAAATGGCCGAATGCAGCTCGACGAAGCGCGGATGGGCGCGCACCTCGGCCACATCGCGCGGACGTGGCAGATCGATGGTGAATTCGCCGATCGGATGCGTACCGGGGCCCGCCGACAGCACGATCACACGGTCGCTCATCGCGATGGCTTCGTCCAGGTCGTGCGTGATGAACAGCACCGCCTTGCGCTTGGCCATCCATAGTTCCAGCACTTCGTTTTCCATCAGCTGGCGCGTCTGGATGTCCAGCGCGGAAAACGGCTCGTCCATCAGAATGATGTCCGGATCACGAATCAGCGTCTGAGCCAGCATGGCGCGCTTGCGCATGCCGCCGGACATCTGATGCGGATAGCGACTTTCAAAGCCTCCCAGACCCACGCGGCGCATCCATTCCCGGCCGCGCTCAAGCGCTTCCGAGCGAGGCACACCCGCAAAATCCAGCCCCGCCACCACGTTGTCCAGCGCGCTGCGCCAGGGCAAGAGCGCCTCGCCCTGGAACATATAGCCCGCGCGGGCGTTGATGCCCGACAGGGGCTCGCCGAAGACCTTCACCTGCCCCGTCGACGGCGACAGCAAGCCGGCGCCGACGTTGAGCAAGGTGGATTTTCCGCAACCGGTCGGGCCCACCACCGACACGAACTCCCCTGGCGCGATGGCCAGGGTCGTGTCGCTGACAGCGGTGTAGCGCTGCGACCGGTCGTCACGCGAAACAAAGGTGCAACTGATATTTTCCAGCGACAGTGCGGCTTCAGCCATTGGCATACTTCTCGTTGGCACGACGGGCAAAATCGTTGGTCCAGACCTTGGAAGGATCAATCTTCGAGCCGTCGAAGTCCGCCTGGTAAGCGGCCAGCGCCTTCAGCGCGGTCGCCGCGCCGTCCTCGGGGATCATGCCGTTGGGCGACAGACCTTCCAGGCTCTTCGCGATGGCAGCCTTGTAGACGGCCGGATCGCCCAGCAGATAGGTTTCCGGCACGATCTTGGCAATCTCGTCGGGGCCTGCCTTCTGGATCCACTTGTCCGCCCGGACCAGCGCGTTGGCCAGCGCCTGCGTGGTATTCGGATTGGCGTCGATGAACGCTTGCGGCGCGTACAGGCAGCCGGCCGGCATGTTGCCGCCGAAGATGTCCTGCGTGTCCTTGAGGGTGCGCGTGTCGACGATGATCTGGATGTCGCCCGGCATCTCCAGCATCGACACCACGGGGTCGGTGTTGGAGATGGCGTCGATCTGGCCGCTGCGCAGCGCCGTCACGGCACCCGCACCTGCGCCCACCCCGATGATCGAGACGTCCGACGCCTTCAGGCCATGCTTGGCCAGGAAGAAGCTGACCACCATGTTCGTGGACGAGCCCGGCGCGGTCACGCCGATCTTCTTGCCCTTCAAGTCGGCCGGACCCTTGTAGTTGGGCAGGTTCTTCTTGGAGACGCCCACGCCGATCATCGGCGCGCGGCCTTGCAGCACGAAAGCGCGGTAGGCCTGGCCCTTGGACTGCATGGAAAGCGTGTGCTCGAATGCGCCCGACACGATGTCGGCGCTGCCGCCCACCACTGCCTGCAACGCCTTGGAGCCACCCGCGAAGTCGGCAATGCTGACCTCCAGACCTTCATCCTTGAAGTAGCCACGGGCTTCGGCGATGGACAAGGGCAGGTAGTAGATCAGGGGCTTGCCGCCCACGGCGATCTGGACCTTGGTCTTTTCAAGCTTCTGTGCGCGCACGATGGCGGGCGCCATGCCCATGACGCCGGCAGCGCCAGCCATCTTGAGCAATTCACGGCGGGTAACTGACATGTGGTTGTCTCCTAGTTGTCGGGTTTACCGATAGCGCCGGTCTTCGCCAGCTCATCAATAGCCGCTGAATCATACCCCAGCGATTTCAGGACTTCCTCGGTATGTTCCCCTAATGCCGGCCCCACCCAGCGCGTCTGTCCGGGGGTCTCCGACAGCTTGGGAACCACCGCCGGCAGCTTGACCGGACTGCCATCGGCGAAGTGATGTTGTTCGATCATTCGGCGTGCCAGGAACTGCGGATCGCTGAACATATCGGCCACGCTGTAGATCTTGCCGACGGGCACATCCGCGCCCTTCAGCGTGCCCAGCGCCTCTTCGATGCCGCGTCCGCCGCACCATTGCTGGATGGCGCCATCGATCTCCTCGACCCGGCGCGCGCGGCCGTCGTTGCGCACCAGATCAGGATCTTCGGCCAGGTCGTCCCGGCCAATGGCGCGCATCAGGCGATGGAAGATAGCGTCGCCGTTGCCGGCGATGACGACGTTCTGGCCGTCGCGCGTGGTGTAGGTGTTGGACGGCACGATGCCTGGCAACGCGCCGCCGGTGCGCTCGCGCACCACGCCGGCCACGTCGTATTCGGGCACCAGGCTTTCCATCATGTTGAAAACGGCTTCGTACAGCGCCACGTCAACCATCTGGCCCTGCCCGGCCTGGCTGGCATCGCCCGTCTTGCCATTCCAGCGCCCGCCCGTGGCATCGCGGTGGCGCAACGCCATCATGGCGCCGATCACGCCATGCAACGCAGCGATGGAGTCGCCAATGGAGATGCCAACCCGCAACGGCGGACGATCGGGGTGGCCCGACACGTAGCGCAAGCCGCCCATCGATTCACCGATGGCCCCAAAACCCGGCTGGTCCTTCATGGGGCCGGTCTGGCCATAACCGGACAGCCGGACCATGATCAGCGCAGGGTTGATGGCGCGTAGCTGTTCATAGCCCAGGCCCCATTTTTCCAGCACGCCAGGCCGGTAGTTTTCAACCACGACGTCGGCGTCCAGCGCCAGCTTGCGCGCAATTTCCTGCGCGCGCGGGTCTTTCAGGTTCAGGGCGATGGATTGTTTGTTGCGAGCCTGCACCGTCCACCAGAGCGAATTGCCCTCGTGCAGGTGGCGCCAGCTACGGATGGGATCACCGCCGCCCGTGCCGTCAGGGCCATGCGGCGTTTCCACCTTGATGACATCGGCGCCGAATTCGCCGAAGATGCGCGCGGCAAAGGGGCCGGCGATGAGCGTGCCGAGTTCCAGGACCTTGAGTCCGGTCAGCGCTGACATGGTTTGTCTTCCTCACGTGTCTTGCCATGCCGGTACGTTGCCGGCTGGCTATTGTGATGCGGCGAGCCCTAGGTCGTCTTTCGCTCCATCAGGGCCCAGGCGATCGTGCCGGCATCAACGTATTCCAATTCACTGCCGGCCGGCACGCCGCGCGCCAGCCGCGTCACGCGCAAACCGCGTTCGCCCAGCGCTTCGCCCAGAAAGTGGGCGGTGGTCTCGCCTTCGGCGGTGAAGTTGGTGGCCAGGATGACTTCCTGCACCACGCCGTCGGTCGCCCGCTTGATGACGCGGTCGAAGTCCAGCTCGCGCGGACCAATGCCCTCAAGCGGCGCCACCCGGCCCATCAGCACGTAGTACAGCCCGCGATAGCCGTGGCTGGACTCGATCATGTTCTGATCGGCCGGCGTTTCCACAATGCACAAGAGCGAGGGATCGCGTTTGGGGTTGGCGCAGGTGCCGCAGACTTCGTCTTCCGCAAAGCTGTTGCACCGCGCGCAATGCTTCAGATCCCGCACCGCGCCGGCCAGGGCCTGCCCCAGCATGTCCGCGCCTTGCGGGTCATGTTGAAGCAGGTGATACGCCATGCGTCTGGCCGATCGGATGCCCACGCCGGGCAGGCGCCGCAGCGCCTCGATCAGCGACACCAGCGGTTCGGGTTCAGGCAGTAAGGGATCCATTGCAGCCTATTGCGGCCTTGATCAGAAAGGCAGCTTCATGCCCGGGGGCAGCGGCATGCCGGCGGTGACGCCTGCCATCTTTTCCTGGGAGGTGGTTTCCGCCTTGCGCAGCGCGTCGTTGAACGCAGCGGCAACCAGGTCTTCCAGCATGTCTTTGTCGTCGCCCAGCAGGGACGGATCGATGACCACGCGCTTGACGTCGTGACGGCAAGTCATGGTGACCTTGACCAAGCCGCCGCCCGAGGCGCCTTCGACCAGGATCTCGGCCAGCGCATCTTGCGCCTTCTTCATGTTTTCCTGCATCTGCTGCGCCTGGCGCATCAGGCCGGCCAGTTGTCCTTTCATCATGATGGATGTTCCTTGAACGAGGGAAATAAGAGATTGCCGCTACCTCAGGCAGCAGCTGGGGGATCAACGTGGCGGATGGAGCCAGATACGATCTGGCCCCCGAAATCGGCCAACAACGCTTGTACAAAAGGATCGACGGCCACGGCGTCTTCCGCGGCCTGCTGGCGCGCGGCGCGCTCGGCCTGTGCCACGGCATGTGCCGTGGCGTCGCCGGTGACGCCGACTTCCACGACCAGCCGGATGCCCTGACCGAAATGTTCGCACAAGACGGTTTGCAGGCGAACCCGGCTTTCGCTTTCGGCCAGCGTTTTGACCGCCACGCGCAGGACCACGGCATCGCCCTGGACGCCGGCCCATTCACTCTGGCGTGCCAGTTCCGCGGCAAGGCCGGTCACCGGCAGGCGCGCGGCCAGCTCGGGCCAGCCTGCGGAGGTCATGTCCGTCATGCGGGCGCGCGATTGGCGCTTGCGTGCGGGCGCCGGGCCCTCGCGCCGGGCCGGCGTGGCGGCAGCCGGAGCCGCTGACGGCGTGCTGCTGGCCAGGGTTTCAAATTCGTCGTCCGGGTCGGACGTGAAGCCGCCATCCGGAACAAAGCCGCCTTCGGCTTCAAACGGGATTTCTTCGTCGACCCACGAAGGCGGGCCATCGACCGGCCCATCCGCGGGAACCGGCGCCGGGGCCAGCACCGCAGCGACGGCGGGCGTGACGGCCAGCGCGGCCGAACCGGCGGACTTGGCGGCGGCCTCCGGGGCGACGGGGGTGTCAGCCGGCAGATCTTCCCAGGGCGGCACGCCATCAGCCTGAGCGGCCTGCTGCTCAGGCGCACTGGCGACGGGTTCCGGGGACGATGCGGGTTCAGCCTCTGCCTGCACCGTGGCGGGCATGACTTCAGGCACCGGTTGCGGCGTGGCAACCTGCGCGGCGGGTTCGACCGAAGCCGCTACGGCGGCAACGGGCACGGCCGCTGCGGGTGCCGCTGCGGGTGCCGTTGCAGGTGCCGTTGTAGGTGCCGTTGCAGGTGCAGCTGCGGGAGTCGGTGCCGGTGCGGGCGCGGGTGCCGCCGCAGCGGGAATAACAGCGGCGACGGGCGCGGCGACCGGAGCGGCCATGGCAGGCGCTGGCGCCGCGACGGGCGCAGCAGTAGCGATAGCCGGTTCCGCCGTCTGGCGGGCAGGCACGGCCGGCGATTCCAACGCGGCCTGCGGGCCTGCGTCACCGTTCAGCGCCAACATGCGCAAGCAGGCCATGATGAAGCCTGCGTACTCGTCGGGAGCCAACGTCAGTTCGCTGCGGCTATGCACCGCCACTGAATAGAACAGTTGCACGGCATCGGGGTGCAGGGCCAGCGCCAGGCGCGCGATGTCGGCCGCCAAGGGGTCTTCGGCAGGCGTGACGCCGGTGACCCGCTGCTCGATCGCCACGCGCGACAACAGCACGGCCAGATCAGCCAGCGCACCGGCATATGACAAGCCACGGGTCGCCAATTCATCGGCAACCGCCAACACGCCCTTGGCGTCGCCCGCGGACAAGGCGTCCAGCAAGCGCACCAGATGGCGTTGGTCGATCGTGCCAAGCATGCCGCGCACGGCATCCTCGGTCATGTTGCCCGCGCTGTAGGCGATGGCCTGGTCGGTCAGGGACAGCGCGTCGCGCATGGAACCCTGGGCCGCCTGGCCGATCAGCCGCAAGGCAGGCACTTCAAAAGCGACTTCTTCCTGGCCCAGCACCGCCTGCAAATGCCCGACGATGGAGTCGGCCGGCATCTGCTTCAAATTGAATTGCAGGCAGCGCGACAGCACCGTCACGGGGATCTTTTGGGGATCCGTCGTGGCCAGAATGAATTTGACGTGAGGCGGCGGCTCTTCCAGCGTCTTCAACATGGCGTTGAAGGCGTGCCCGGTCAGCATGTGCACTTCGTCGATCATGTAGACCTTGAAGCGCCCCGCGCCAGGCGCGTACACCGCCTGCTCAAGCAGCTGCGTCATTTCCTCGACGCCGCGGTTCGAGGCCGCGTCCAGTTCCAGGTAGTCGACGAAGCGTCCGGAATCGATCTCCGTGCACGCGCGGCAGACGCCGCACGGCTTGGACGTGATGCCGGTTTCACAGTTGAGCGATTTGGCCAGGATCCGGGACAGGGTGGTCTTGCCCACGCCCCGGGTGCCGGTAAACAGCCAGGCATGGTGCAGGCGTTGGGTGTCGAGCGCATGAGTCAACGCGCGCACCACGTGATCCTGTCCCACGAGGGTATCGAACGATCGCGGCCGCCACTTGCGGGCCAGTACCAGATAAGTCATGGCTGGATTGTAGAGCCTGTTTCGCGTGCTGGCTGAAATGCAAAGGGGACGGGCTTATTCCCGTGGAACGAATCCCTGGAAAATAACCCCGTCCCCCTTGAAAGCAATCGCGTGGTGGGTTGAATCACTACCCGTTGCTTTGAAGAATCCGGTTGGCGAGCCTTACTCCGGCACTGACCCTAAACGACTATGGCTGCTTCGTTCCCGACCTGACCAGGTTCACCGTCGAACCATGCGGAGGGGCCCGCCAGCCGGAATTCTAGCAGAGCTGCGCGTTGCTTGCTTGCTAGCCTTCCGGCAGGCGGGCCCCGAGGGGCTGTATGTGCGTCCCTCCCCCCGGTCCTCCCCCCGTGGGCAGGGGGTGATGGCTTTGCTTCGCTTGCCATGTTGGCTCGCTTCGCCTCGCCTTGCTTGCTAGCCTTCCGGCAGGCGCGCACCGAGGGGCAGTATGTGCGTCCCTCCCCGATCCTCCCCCCGAGGGCAGGGGGTGATGGCTTTGCTTCGCTTGCCATGTTGGCTCGCTTCGCTTTGCCTTGCTTGCTAGCCTTCCGGCAGGCGCGCACCGAGGGGCAGTATGTGCGTCCCTCCCCGGTCCTCCCCCCGAGGGGAGGGGGTGATGGCTTTGCTTCGCTTGCCATGTTGGCTCGCTTCGCGTTGCCTTATTTGCTGCGCTGGTTCTGGGGGGGTTGCTTTGATCTGCTGGCCTTTCTTCTTTAACTGGTTAGGTCGATCCAGGCTTTGGCTCGGGGGAAGTAGAGGGCCGCTCTGGCTCGGCGGCCGTCCAGGGCGGTGACTTGGGCGCAGTAGCGCTGGAGTTGTTCGCCGTGGCGTTGACGCATGCGGGTGGCGAAGGCGGCGGGAGGTTCGCCGGGGTGGGGGCGGCCGGTTTTGTAGTCGACGATCAGCCAGCCGTCTTCCGTGCTGAGAGCAAGGTCGATGACTGAGACTTTGCCGGCGGCGTCGATCAGCGGCCATTCCCGGCGGGCGCCGGATTGGGATAGCAGCCACAGCCCCCGCTCGTCGGCCAGCGTGGCTTGCAAGGTATCAAGTACCGCTTCGGCGGCGTCATCGGCCTGGCTGGCCGGAATGCCGGCGCGGGTCAGTTGGCGGCGCATGGCGGCCAACCGTGCCGCCAGCGCATCGGCTGGCCAGGCATCCACGCCGTCCTGCCCGATCCGCGCCAGCCAGGCGTGCGCCAGCGTGCCGATGGCGGCATCGTATCCGGCTTCCAATTGCCATGCGGGATGCTCGCTGCCATCGCCCCAGGCGCCTCGGGCCGTGGCGCCAAAGCCGGCGCTGACGGTGATGTCGGACAGCCGCGCCAATTGCGCCAGCCCTTCATTCCCGACCCGTCGCAGAGGTTCGCCCTGCCATTCCGGACCATCGGCGGTTTCGGGTTCGGCGTCGCCCTGGGCAGGCGGCGGTGTGGGAGTATCCAGACAAGGCCACAAGCGGCCCAGCAGGCTGGCCGAGGGCGGTGTCTTGACCTGGCCCGTGGCCTCGTCCACCGATACGTGCCCCACCAGATGCAGGCGCTTGCGCGCCCGGGTTGCCGCCACGTACAGCAGCCGGTCGATTTCATAGGAAGCGCGACGCGCCTCGCGTGCGCCCAGGTAGCGCGACACCGGGTCGGCCTCGGTTTCCGCGCGTGGCTTGACGGGGCCGAACAACACGCGGCCACCGCTTTGTTCAAAACGCACCAGCGGCGCCTGATCGCCACGCGGCGCACGGTGCAGGCCATACAGGATGACCGTCTCAAACTGAAGACCCTTGGACTTGTGCATGGTCATGATCTCGACCGCGCCCTCGTCCTCGTCCGCCGCATCCGGGGCGGCGAACAGGCGCGAAATGCCCGCGTCCAGCGCGGCCGGATCAATGCCCCCATGCGGCGCAAGGCGCTCGACCAGCTGGAACAGGCTTTCCGCATCGTTGGCCACGGACAGGCCGGCGTACAGCGCCGGGCCGCCCAGGCGGCGCCACAGCGATTCGACCCATGCCGCAAACGGCATCGCGCCGGAATCGTTGCGCTTGTCCAGCAGGATGGCGGCCACCTGGCGCAGCCGCGCGAATTCGTCGGCGCCAAGCAGGGATTGCGCCGATGGTGAATCGGGCACGGCCGGCACAGCGTCAAACAGCGACCCTTGCGGCGCAGTGTTGGCTGTCACGGGCAAGGTCGGCGGCACGATGCGCAGCGCGCGCTCCAGCAGCACGGGAACGGGGGTGATGTGGTCGTCGCCAAACAGGCGTTGCAAGGACGTCAGCGTCAGCCCGCAATACGGCGCGCGCAGCACCGACAACCAGGCAAGCCGATCCGCCGGATGCGACAACGCGCGAACCAGCTGCACCAGGTCCGCCACCACCGGACGCAACGCCAATGGAACCAGATCCACGGCGCGACAGCGGATGCCTTCCTGCGCCAGCCGGCGCGTCAGGTTGCCCAGGTGGCTACGGGCGCGCACCAGGACGGCGACCGGATGCTTGGCGCCCTGATGGTCGATCAGCGCCTGCTTCACCAGCCCCACCGCGATTTCTTCGGCCTGCTCTTCTGCTGGCGGTGCCTCCGCACGCGCCCAGGCGGGATGAAAGCGCACCGCCGGATCGGGCAGCGCTTCGTGGAAGGCGGTGGAGGGACTGTACGTGATGGCGCCCGCCGCCGCGTCACTGCGCTTGGGCAATAGATCCACGAACGACCGGTTCACCCATTCCACAATGCCCGCCTGCGAACGGAAATTGTCGGTCAGGTTCAGGAAGTCGGGCTGCAATTCGCCCACCCCGGTATCGGCCACTTCCAGGAACAATCCCACTTCGGCCTTGCGAAAACGATAAATGGACTGCATGGGGTCGCCCACCAGGAACAAGCTGCGGCCATCGCCTTCCTGCCAGCCCGAGGTCAGCGTGCGCAGCAGGTCCAGCTGCGTCTGGCTGGTGTCCTGGAATTCGTCGATCAGCAAGTGGCGGATCGAAGCGTCCAGTTTCAGCAGCAATTCGCCCGGATCGTCCGCGCTGCCCAACGCCGAGGCCGCGCGTTGCGCGATCTCGATGAAATCAACCTCGCCCTGGTCAGCAAAACGCAGGCGCAACTGCGCCACGGCCAGCGCCAGGGTCATCAGTTGCGCGCCCAGAACTTCCCATTGCGCATCGGTGAAACGTGGTTCCGGAATATCCCGCACCGCGTTCAGGCGGCGCACCCAGGCCGCTTGCCCGTCAGCGGATTCCAGCCACGCCACAAAGGGTTCCTTGTGCGCGCACTTGGCCGGAAAGCCCAGGTTCTTGTTGACCGTCTTGCGCAAACTGCCCGTGCCGGTCAGCAGCAAATGCGCCACGGCACGCCATTGATCCAGCACATCGGCATCGGGTGGAAGTTCCTCTGTCCAGTCCAGCAGTGCCAGCAGCTTGTTGTCTTCATCGCCGTCCTGCAATTGCGTGGCCGCCAGCCGGGCCGGCCCGCACAGCGCTTCAGCCCAGCCGTAAGGCATGGCCTCGCTGAGCGCGTCCAGGTCTTCACCGATGGCTTCGACCAGCATGGCCTCCATGCCCGCGCGGTCGGAACCGTGGCGCAGCAACGGCAGCCACTGGTCGCGCTGTCCGAGCATGTCGGCGATGGCGTCCTTGGCCGCCTGCACGTCCACGTCCAGATGCTGCAACAAGACGCGCACGGCGTCGTAATCGTCAGCCAGATCCAGCGTGGCGCGCGCCGCGGCTTCGTAATGCGCGCGGGCGTTATCCGTGATCTCGGGCATGCCGCCCAATTCCGACAGCCACGGCATGCTGCGCACCAGGCCCGCGCAGAACGAGTCGATGGTGCGGATGGCCAGGCGTGCCGGATGGTCCAGCAGATGCCAGCCCTGCTCGGCGTTGCGTGCCAGCGCGGCGCGGGCCAGCTCCCAGCTGCGACGTTCGTGCATGGCCTCAGGCGGCGCATCCAGCCCACGGCGCAGTTTGCTCAGCACGCGCGCATGCATCTCGGAGGCAGCCTTGCGTGTGAAGGTGATGGCAACGATTTCTTCGGGACGGTTCACCGTCGCCAGCAGCGCCAGGATGCGATCGGTCAGCAGCTCGGTCTTGCCCGACCCGGCGGGAGCCTGCACCAGAAACGAACGAGTGGGGTCCAGCGCGTCGGTGCGCGCGGCGTGATCCTGCGGCAAGCGCTCTTGTTCAGTCATGGCTCATGCGTCCTCGTCGTCCAGATGCAAACGCAGGAACGGCAATGCATCGCAGTATTTCAGGTCATCCCGGCGGTAGGCCACGTTGGCCGCCACTCCGGCGACATATTCGTCGGCCAGCGCTTCGATCGCCACGCGCCAGCGCTGCCGGATCTCGGGCCAGGACAGGCCGTCGAAGTATTTGCTGTCGCTGGCCAGCGTCACGCCCGGCACGCCCAGATCTTCGTCGGCCAGGCCTTGCGCGGCCACCTGCCGCGCGTGGATCTGCGCCAACACCAGGCCGGCCACCTCGCCGCCGGCGGCGTCCGCCAGCACCGACGCATAGAACGGCAATTGCACGTTCACCGGACGGCTGCGCGACCAGTCAGGTTCTGGCTTGGCGGCAGCCACGCCCGTCTTGTAGTCGACGATGACGTTGCGGCCATCGGCCAGGCTGTCGATACGGTCCAGCCGCAGCTTCAGCGTCAACGCGCCGCGCTGCCACTGGTGGTTCTTCTCAACCTGGGCCACGGCGAACGGCAGACGCTGCGCCTCCATGTCCAACCAGGATGACAACACTGCTCGGGCGCGTTGGCATTCCAATGCCTTCAGCGCCGGGGCGTAGTCCTTGAGTTCTTCCTCGGCGGCCTGCGCCACGGCCTGCTCCAGCAAGGCGGGCAGTCGGCCGGTGGCCATGACGTCGTGCAAGGTTTCCTGATCCGGCATCATGCCCCACACCAGTTCCAGCGCCTTGTGCAGGAACTGGCCCCGCACGTTCACGGTGGCGGTATCCGCATAGGGCGCAAGCTCGCGTCCGCCCAAGCGATGGCGCACAAAGGCCCACAGCGGATTGCGCGCCTGCGTGTCCAGGACATCCAGGCCCCCGCCTCCGCGATTGCCGGGAGCCAATGGCGGCCCCTGGTTGTCATCCAGGGACTCTTGCGGCAACGCCGCCACAAGATCGGCCGCCGCCGGTGTCCAGTCCGTCAACGCAGTGGCGGCGATCAGCGGCGAAGGACGCAATTCGCGTTCACCATCCATGTGGGCATGGCTGACGATGATGTCGGGCGCGCAGCGGCACAGCGCGGCGTACATGCCTTCAGCCCATTCGCGCTCACGCTCGGGCGTGGCGCGCGGGGCCTTGGCCTGGCGCAACACGGCCAGCGGCAACAAGGGATTGGGCTTGGGCGACGCAGGCAACACGTCGTCGGTCAATCCCAGTATCCAAACGCCGTCCCAGTAGCCGCCCTCTGCTTCCAGCAGACCCAGCACGTCCAGGCGAGCCAAGGGATCGCGTTGCGGCTGGAACGAAGCCGACCGCGCCACGCTTTGCAGCAGATTCACCGCAGCCACCCCGCCCAGCCGGCCTGCGGCCGGCGCCAGCGCCGAAAAACTGCCCAAGGCGTCACCCAGCGCGCCCATGACCTGGTAGCCCACGCTATCCAGCACGGCTTCGCCCGGAAAACCCAACGCGGTCAGCGCGGCCTTCATGCGCAGTATCCAGACGTCGCAGGTGGCTTGACGGCCCCCCTGGGTCCAGATCTCCATCGCCTGGTTCCAGGCTTGCGCCAAGGTGGGCGTATCGGCCAACAGCTTCTTCCAATCCTGCGGGCTGACCCGCTGCACGGCCTGCCGGCGCCAACGCGCGTCGATCGCCGCCAGACGCGCGCGGTCACGCACATCGCTGGCGCAATATCCAGCCAGCAAGGCAGCGCCCAGCACGTCCACGCCGCACCCCTTGCCGGCGGCGCATTCAGCCAGCGCGCGCAGCCACGCCAGCGCCGCGCGTGCCATCGGCCATTCATTCAGGGAACGGCCCACCGCCACGTTGAACGCATAAGCCGGCGCACCATCGCGGCCGGCCAGCGCCTGGCTGAGCACACGCCGCGCAAAGGGGGATTCGGCTTCCAGCTGGGGCGACACAATGGCATAGCGTCCGTGCGGATGCGCCTTCAGCTGGCTAGCCGCCCATGCGGCGGCGGCACGCCATTCACCGCCTTGATCCGGTGCTTCAAATCGCCGCGCCACGGTCTCCACCCGCTGTGCATCTCGCCACTGCGCGACCACGGTGCCTTGCGCCTCGAAGGCATGCAGCAGACGGCGAAAGCGCGGCGACACATCGGTGAACCCCGCCAGCACCAGGTGATCGGGCGTGGCCAGCCGGCCCGCTTCCAGGGCGCGCAACACCCGCGCATACCCCTGGTTCGCGTCTTCGGCATCGATGCCCGTCAACGTATCGCGGTAGCGCGCTCGCCATCGGGCAAAACCGCGGTATTCGTCCGTGTCCGCGCCTGACGGCACCTGCAAATCCCATTCGTCCATCAGCAGATCGGCATCCATGGACAGCCGCGCCGCTTGGCTCGCATCCAGCAGCACCCGTTCGGCCTCTTCCGCGCGGATGGCTTCCGTCCACACCAATTGCGTGGCAAAACTGTCCAGCCGGTAGGCGGGCATGTCGCCATCCGCCTCGAAGGCCAGTTCGTTGGCGGATTCCGCCAGCCAGGCCGACAGCGGCAGAATGCGAGGCAGCTCGCTGACCTGACGCTCCTGGCGCAGCAGGCCGGCCAGCTCCAGCGTAAGCCGTCGCGACAGCCGGTTGTTCACCGTCAGCACCAGCGTGCCGGCAGCGGACATGACGCCGATGTCCGGCAGCGATAGATCGGGATAGGAAAGCGATGCGTCCTGCATGGGCACCTACAAGGCGCGTGTCGGAAGGACAGGCGCGAGTGACGAAAAAAACGACGGAGGAAACTCCGTCGTAGGATACCGCGAGCCAAGGGGGCAAAGGCGTCTAGAACCCGCAGAGGGCAGCCAGATTTTCCCAGTGGACCTGCATTTCGGGCGTGGTGTAGCCCCAGAACGCCAAACCCAGCACGACTGCCAACGCCAGCATGCCCAGTGCGCGCCAACCCCGATGGCGGCGGACGACGGGGGCTTGGGCAGGCGTCATGGGCGGTTCTCTGGATGGCATGATTCGCTGATCGGCATCAGGCCGACACGGGACGGGCTTCGACTGGCGTCACCGGTTGCTCACGCACCGGCAGGCACAACAGCGCCGCGATGACGGCAAGCGCCACGCCCAGCCACCAGACCATATCGTAGTTGCCCGTCTTGGCGTAAGCGTAACCCCCCAGCCAGACACCAATAAAGCTGCCCAACTGATGGCCCAGGAAGACAATGCCAGACAGGGTAGCGGCATAGCGCAAACCGTAGATCTGACCAATCAGGCCTTGCGTAAGCGGCACCGTGCCCAGCCAGAACAGGCCCATCCACGCCGCGAAGACATACAGCACCCAAGAGGACAATGGCACGGCCAGCAGCAGCAAAATGCCAAAGGCCCGCATGAAATACACCACGGCCAACAAGCGCTTCTTGCTGTATTTTCCGCCCAGCTTTCCCGCGTAGAACGAACCCAGCACGTTGAACAGGCCGATCAACGCCACGGCGGTTGCCCCCTGCCCTGCCGTCAGGCCGCCGTCGGTGACGAAGGCCGGCAGGTGCAAGGTGATGAAGGCGGTGTGGAAGCCACAGACGAAGTAGCTCCAGAACAAAAAGTGGAATGACGGGTGGCGCACCGCCTGACGCACGGCCGAGGCCAGTGACTGATGGGGGCCTGACTGCGATTGCGGACGGCCGCGCAGAAAATAGGCCAGCGGCGCGGCGCAAGCCACAAACAAGGAAAGCACCCACAGCGCGCCCGGCCAGTCCATGCCGGTGATCAGCGCTTGCCCGGTGGGCACCACGGCGAACTGGCCCAGCGAACCACCGGCGCTGGCAATGCCCATCGCGGTGCTGCGGTAGGCGGGTGGCACCGCGCGCGCGACCACCGGCAGGATCACCGGAAAGGTGGTGCCCGCCTGGCCCAGCCCGACCAGCACGCCGGCCGTCAGGTACAGGGTGGTTTCGTCAGTGGCGAAACGGGTGCCGATCATGCCCAGCATGTACAGCAGCGCGCCCAGCGCGATGGTGCGCCCCGAGCCGTAACGGTCGGCCAGGATGCCCATGAAGATACACGCGACGCCCCACACCAGGTTCTGCAAGGCGAAGGCCATCGAAAATACGTCGCGGCCCCAGCCGTGCGCCAGGCCCATCGGCTGCATGAACAGGCCAAAAGTCGCGCGAACGCCCATGGCAAGCAACACCACCAAGGTGCCCAGGACAATGGTGCGCGTGGAAATCGTATCGGTTTGACTAGACATGAAACCCGAGTCTGGTTGTTGTATGGGTTTCGTCCCCTCCTCGGGACGGATCCGCACATCATATACAAGTCCCCGGGTCCGAATCGGCAATAGCCATGCTGCCGCATCGCGCTTTTCGTCCCTCCGCCTCGGGCCTTACCCCTACGACTAAGGTCGAGTGTCCCCCGGACGGATGCGTCTCTATATTGGCCGCAGCCCGCCCGGCATTCCCGCACGGGCCAGACCGGAATCCCAGAACCCTCCGGCGATAACCATCGGGAGACTCCTCAAGTGACCTCTTCGGAAGCATTGACGGCCGCCGTCATGCGACATCCCAAATATCAGGAATTGCTGCGTCGGCGCAGCCGCGCCAGCTTGCTGTTCTTCACGATCACCGCCGTGATCTACGCAGGCTTCATCCTGACGCTGGCCTTCGACCCGGTGTTCTTTGCGCGTTCGCTGCCGGGCATGACGATGAGCATCGGCGTCCTGACCGGCACCCTCGTCGTATGCAGCGCCGTGGTGCTGGTTTCCGCCTACGTCCACCTGTCCAACACCGTGTTCGATCCGCTTCTGGCCGCCATCGTCAAGGACGTCTCATGAAGCACAAGACAAGCATCGCAGCCGTGCTGGCATTGTGGGCCGGGCTAACCGCGACGGCACAAGCCGCCACCACGGGGCAGACCAGCACTTCCGCCATCGCCATGTTCGTGACGTTCATCGCTGCCACCATGGGCATCACTTACTGGGCGGCCAAACGCACCCGGACTACGTCCGATTTCTACACCGCGGGGGGTGGCCTGTCAGGCTTCCAGAATGGCCTGGCGATAGCCGGAGATTATCTCTCGGCCGCCTCGTTCCTGGGCATCGCGGGCATGGTCTACGTCAGCGGCTTTGACGGCATGATCTACGCCATCGGGTTCCTGTTCGGCTGGCCCGTGGTCATGTTCCTGATCGCGGAGCGGCTGCGCAACCTGGGGCGCTACAACTTCGCCGATGTCACGTCGTTCCGGCTGGCGCAAACGCCCATGCGCATTCTTGCCGCCAGCGCATCGCTGCTGATCATCGCGCTGTATCTGATCGCGCAGATGGTGGGCGCGGGCAAGCTGATCGTGCTGCTGTTCGGGCTGGACTACAACATCGCCGTGCTGATCGTCGGGTCGCTGATGATGATCTACGTGGCTTTCGGCGGCATGACCGCCACCACCTGGGTGCAGATCATCAAGGCCGTGCTGATGCTGTTCGGCGCCACGCTGATGACGGTGCTGGTGATGGCCGCCTTCCGCTACAGCCCGGACGCGCTGCTGGCCGAAGCCGTGCGCGTTCATCCGTCGGGCCGCGAACTACTGGCGCCGGGCGCCGAGGTCAGCAGCAATCCGCTGAACGCCTTGTCGCTGGGCATCGCGCTGGCGTTCGGCACGGCCGGGCTGCCACACATCCTGATGCGTTTCTTCACGGTATCGAACGCCAAGGAAGCGCGCAAGTCCGTCATCTACGCCAGTTCCTTCATCGGCTACTTCTATCTGCTGACGTTCATCATCGGCTTTGGCGCGGTTGCCCTGCTGGTTCGGCACCCCGAATATTTCGTGGCCAATGCAGACGGCAGCTTCGACATGTTGAAAAGCCTGATCGGCGGCACCAACATGGTGGCGGTGCACCTGGCCAACGCCGTGGGCGGCAGCCTGTTGCTGGGGTTCCTGGCAGCCGTCACGTTCGCGACGATCGTGGCGGTGGTGGCGGGACTGGCGTTGGCCGGCGCTGCGGCGATCTCCCATGACCTGTACGCCAACGTCATTGCGCGCGGCCGCGCCACGGAGCACCAGCAAATGCGCATCTCGCGCCTGTCGACCATAGCGCTGGGCGTCATGGCCATCCTGCTGGGCATCGTGTTCGAGAACCAGAACGTGGCATTCATGGTGGGCTTGGCCTTCGCCATCGCCGCCAGCGCCAATTTCCCCGTTCTGGTGTTGTCGATCTCATGGCGCGGCTGTACCACGCGCGGGGTCACCATCGGCGGATTCCTGGGCCTGGCCAGCGCCACCCTCTGGGTCATCCTGAGCAAGACCGTATGGGTGGACGTCTTCGGTTTTGCCGCGCCCATCACGCCCTTCCCCAACCCCGGCATCCTGTCCATTCCCCTGGCGTTCTTCTCGATCTGGTTGTTCTCGAAGCTGGACAAGAGCCCCAGAGCCCAGCGGGAAGCCGCGGCGTTCGACGCCTTGACCGTCCGCAGCCAGACCGGGATCGGCGCCGCCACCGCCATCTCCCATTAACCGTTCAGAGGAGCTTCCATGGACCCCATCCGCGACCTTTATCCCGTGCCACAAGGCTTTGCCGGCCCGCAAACGGTTACGCAGGAACAGTACCAGGAACAATACGCGGCCTCGCTGAGCGATCCCGACGCTTTCTGGGCGCAAGCTGCGCAGCGCGTGCAGTGGTATCGCGAGCCCACGCAAATCCGCGACGTCAGCTTCGCCACCGAGGACTTCCACATCCGGTGGTACGCCGACGGGGAACTGAACGCCAGCGTCAACTGCCTGGATCGCCACCTGGAGACCCATGGCGACAAGACCGCGCTGATCTGGGAACCCGACGACCCCGATACGCCTTCGCAGCGCGTCAGCTACCGCGAACTGCACGCCAAGGTCTGCAAGATGGGCAATGCCTTGCGCCGCGCGGGCATCGGACGCGGCGACCGCGTCACGATCTATATGCCGATGATCGTGGACACCGTGGCAGCCCTGCTGGCCTGCGCGCGCATCGGCGCCGTGCACAACGTGGTGTTCGGCGGATTCGCGCCGGCCTCGATCGCCGACCGTGTGCGCAACTGCGGCGCCAAGGCCATCATCACCGCCGACGAAGGCCGCCGCGCGGGCCGCACGATTCCGTTGAAGGCCAACGTGGACGCCGCCCTGGAGATGCCAGGCATGGAGGGGGTGCGCACGGTGCTGGTAATCCGGCACACGGGGGCTCCCGTCAGCATGACGGCCGAGCGCGACTACTGGCTGGACAAGCTGATGGACCGGGAATCCGACGAATGTGTCCCCGAACGCATGAACGCCGAAGATCCGCTGTTCATCCTCTATACCTCGGGCAGCACCGGCAAGCCCAAGGGCATGTTGCACACCACCGGCGGCTACCTCGTCTATGCCGCGTATACCCATGCCGTCATCTTCGATATCCGGGACAGCGATGTCTTCTGGTGCACGGCCGATGTGGGTTGGATCACCGGCCACAGCTACATCGTGTACGGCCCGCTGGCCAACGGAGCCACCTCCGTCATCTTTGAAGGCGTTCCCAGCTATCCGGACGCCTCACGCTTCTGGCAAGTGATTGACAAGCACGAGGTCAGCATCTTCTACACCGCCCCGACCGCCATCCGCGCCCTGATGCGTGAAGGCCCCGAACCTGTGCTGCGCACGTCGCGCAAATCGCTGCGGTTGTTGGGCACGGTGGGTGAACCCATCAACCCCGAAGCCTGGCGCTGGTACCACGGCGTGGTCGGCGCAGGCCGTTGCCCCATCGTGGACACCTGGTGGCAGACGGAAACGGGCGGCATCCTGATTGCGCCCCTGCCTGGCGCCAAGGCCTGCAAACCCGGAGCGGCCAGCATGCCGTTCTTCGGCATCCAACCCGCGCTGGTCGACGTGAAGACGGGAGCCCTGATCGAAGGCGCGGGCGAAGGCAATCTCTTCATCCGCGATTCCTGGCCCGGCCAGGCCCGCACGGTCTACGGCGATGACCGCCGCTACATCGAAGGCTGCTTCAAGGACTATCCCGGCATGTACTTCACCGGCGACAGTTGCCGTCGCGACGCTGATGGCGACTACTGGATCACCGGCCGCGTGGACGATGTGCTGAACGTCAGCGGGCACCGCATTGGCACCGCCGAACTGGAAAGCGCGCTGGTATCGCATCCGAAGGTTGCCGAAGCCGCCGCCGTCGGCTTCGCCCATGACATCAAGGGTCAGGGCATCTACGTCTATGTCACGCTGAAGGCCGGCACCATGGAATCCGACAGCCTGCGCAAGGAACTTGTAGACCACGTGCGGCGCGAGATCGGCCCCATCGCCACGCCAGACCATCTGCAATGGGCGCCCGCCCTGCCCAAGACGCGCTCGGGCAAGATCATGCGCCGCATCCTGCGCAAGATCGCCGAGAACAGCGTCGACGATCTGGGCGACATCACCACGCTGGCAGATCCCTCGGTCGTGCAGGCATTGGTGCGGGAACGCCGCATGGCATGATAGCGCCATGCTCGTCTTCCTGATTGCCGACGATCATCCGCTGTTTCGCGAAGCGCTGTGCGCGATGATCGTCCGCATGTTTCCCCGCGCAGTGGTCCACGAAGCCGACCACGTGAGCAAGCTCTATGGACTGGTGGATGCCTGGCCGGACGCTGCCCTGCTCCTGCTGAACTTGAATCTGCCGGGCGGCGCCGGCTACGGCCCGCTGGCGCATGTGCGCGACCGGCATCCCCAGTTGCCGATCATCATCCTGTCGGCACGCGACGACCCCGTGTTGATGCGACGGTCGATGGACCATGGCGTACAGGGCTTCATTCCGAAATCCATCGACGCGGCCACATTGGGTGACGCCCTGCGGCACGTGCTGGGCGGCGGCGCCTGGTTGCCCGAACGCAGTGATACGGCGGGCAGCGACGCAGCCCCGCCGACGGCCAGCACGCGCGATCTGACGCCACAGCAGTTCCGTGTGCTGCAAATGGTGGCGGCCGGTCTCTTGAACAAGCAGATCGCCCATGAACTCCATGTGTCCGAAGCCACCGTCAAGAGCCACATGACCGCCGTCATGCGCAAACTCAGCGTCACCAATCGCACGCAGGCGGTATTGATGACGGAACGGCTGCGCATGCGCGCCAGGCATTACACCCCCCCGCGCTGACACCACACCGGCTATCGATCCGGATGGCACCCGGTAAATACAAGCACGCCGAATATAGTTGATATTATCAACTAATTGATTGAAAATGGCGTTTTCCATATCGCAGGCAACGCCATGATTCTGCAAACTCCGCTGACCCGGTTGTTGGGCACGCGCTATCCCATCATCCAGGGCGGCATGAGCTGGGCATCGTCCAACGCGGCACTGGCGTTGGCGGTATCCCAGGCAGGCGGCCTGGGCGTCATCGCCGCGGGCCCGATGTATCCCGAAGCGCTGCTGGCCGCCGTGCGCCAAGTGCGCGCAGGCACGGATGCCCCTTTCGCCGTGAATATTCCGCTCTACAACAAGCGTGCGCAGGAACACATGGACATCGCCATTGGGGAAGGCGTACCAGCGATCATTGCGTCTCAGGGCGGTCCACAGAAATACCTGGGGCGCGCACGCGAGGCCGGCATCAAATGGCTACAGGTCGTCGCCAGCCCGCTGCATGCCGAAAAAGCACAAGCGGCCGGCGTGGATGCCGTGATCGCCGTGGGCCTGGAAGCCGGCGGCCATCCCGGCCCGGACGAAATCGGCCTGCACGTGCTGGTGCGCGCCATCGTGCGCCGCGTGACGTTGCCCGTGGTTGCGGCGGGCGGCATTGCCGACGGCGCGGGCATTGCCGCCGCCCTGTGCCTGGGCGCGGCCGGCGCGCAACTGGGCACCCGCTTTCTGCTGACGCCCGAGGCCGGCGTCCATGCCGACTACAAGGCGGCCGTGTTGGCTGCGGGTGTCTCGGACACCACGCTGGTCGGACGCGGCCGCTCTCCGGTACGGATGCTGCGCAATACCTTTGCCCGCCAATACCTGAGCGCCGAACGCGCGCTCGAAGACGCCGACCTGGATGCACTGTTCACGGCCAGTTCGCTGAAGCAAGCCGCCCTGGAGGGCGATGTCGAAGGCGGCAAGGTCGAAGCGGGACAAAGCGCCGGCCTGATCGACAGCGTGCAGCCGGCCGGCGTGGTCATGCAACAGCTGGTGGATGAAACCCGCGCGGCCTTGGCGCGCGCCGCCGCGCTGGCGGGCTAGCGCATTCCCCATCCCGCCAAGCAACAAGCCGCCCACGTAAAAACCCCCGAAGGTTGGATCAACGTCCCACTTTCGGGGGTCAGCTCAACGGGGCGGCTTGTTGCTTGTCAGCGCACGTCGATTCCTCTACTTCTTCATCAGGCCCGCCGACTCCACCAGCTTGCGCATCGCCGCCTGATCCTTTTCCACGAACGCCGTCGCCTGTTGCGGAGACATGTTCCACAAGTCCACGCCTTGCGCCTGCATCAGCTTGCCGTATTCCACATCGGCGTTCACCCGGCTCACGGCCTCGTTCAATCGTTGCAGCACCTCGGGCGGCGTGCCCTTGGGCGCCGCCAGGCTGTACCAGGATGCGGATTCCGCCCCGACCACGCCCGACTCCGCCAAGGTGGGCACATCGGGCAACAGCGGCGAGCGCTTGTCGTTGGCATAGGCCAGCGCCTTCAGGCGTCCGCTACGAATGAATTGCAAGCTGGCCGCCAGGTTCAGCACGGCGATATCCACCTGCCCGCCAACCAGGTCATTGATGGCGGGTGCCGCGCCGCTGTAGGGGATGTGCACGATATCCACGCCCGCTCGCTGGCGGAACAATTCGGCGCCCAAATGCGGCGAGCTGCCCGGCCCGGCTGAGGCATAGTTGATCTTGCCCGGTTCCTTGCGCGCAAGCGCCACCAGATCGGCCACGCTACCCGCGTTCAGGGTGGGCCGCGCAACCAACATGTTGGGCTGGTTGGCCACGATGGACACGAAGGCGAAATCCTTGATGCCGTCATACGGCGTGCGCTGCATCAAGGGCGTGACGACGTGCGCGGCCGAGGTGCCAAGCAGCAGGGTGTAGCCATCCGGCTTGGCTCGGGCCACGTAGTTGGCGCCGATGGCCGCGCCGCCGCCCGCCTTGTTTTCCACGATCACGGGCTTGCCCAATTGCTTCTCAAGTTCGCGGGCCAAGGCCCGGCCCAAGACATCGGCGGGTCCGCCCGCCGCATAGGGGTTGACCAGCGTGATCGGCTGGGACGGATAGGAATCGGCCGCGGCGGCCGTCGCGCTTAGCGCAGCGACGGCCAGGCCGCAGCACAGGCGCTTGAGGGTCTTCATGAGGTTGTCTCCTGGAATATTGGTTTTTTTGGTACGAAAGGGAAATGCCGCTAGATCGCGCCTTCGGCGCGCAGCGCTTGAATCTCATCCTGCGTCAGCCCCAACTGTGACGTCAGCAGTTGCTCGGTGTGTTCCCCCAGCAATGGCGGCCGTTCAAGGCGGGGGTTTTCGTATCCCTGGAACTTGAAGGGCACCGGCACTGCGCCGAATCGGCCGATGGAGGGGTGTTCATAGCTGGACACCATGCCGCGCGCCAGCACATGCTCGTTGTGCAGGATTTCTTCCACATCCAGGATGGGGCCGGCCGGCACACCAACCGCGTCGCAACGCCGGCATAGTTCGTCGCGCGTCAGCCGCGCGGCCGCCGCCGCTAGTCCCGCCATGACTTCATCACGCCGTGCCACGCGCACGGCGTTGCGCGCCAATTCCGCGTCGTCGGCCCATTGCGGCAAGTCCAACGCTTCGCACAACGGCTTCCAATGCTGATCGCTGCCCGTGATCTGCACCCATCGGCCGTCACTGCACACGAATGCCGCCGACGGCACGCGACCCGGATGCTCGGTGCCCAGCCGTGGCGGCACTTCGCCCAACGCGAAATAGCGCGCCGCCGCCAGCGACAGCAGGCCGACCTGACCATCGAGCATCGAGAAATCGATATGGCAACCCTGCCCCGATTTCGCCCGGCCAACCAGCGCCGACAAGATGCCAATGGCGGCCCACAATCCCGACGTCAGGTCGCCCACGGGCAGCCCCGGCTTGACGGGTCCGCCGCCGCGTTCACCCGTCAGACTCATGATGCCGCCCATGGCCTGGAATACGGTGTCGTAGCCCTTGCGCGGCGCGTATGGCCCCGTCATGCCAAAGCCCGTGCAGGAAAAATAGATCAGCCCGGGATTGCCTGGCGCGATCGAGTCCCGATCCAGCCCGTACTTCGCCAGCGTGCCCACGGGAAAGTTCTCGACCACGACGTCGCTGGTCTCGGCCAGCCGGCGGATCAAGGCCTGCCCCGCCGGCTTGCGGAAATTCACCGTGATCGATTGCTTGCTGCGATTGAAGGCCAGGTAGTAGGCCGACTCGGTGCCCCCCTCCCCTTGCACTTGCGGTTCAAACCCGCGCGTCTCGTCGCCCGATCCGGGTTGCTCGACCTTGATCACGGTCGCCCCCAATTCGGCCAGGATCATCGAGGCGAACGGACACGCCAGTACACGCGACAGATCCAGGATGGTCACGCCATCCAACGGCCTCATCGCGCGGCTCCCTGGCGGAATCCCCGCATGATGACGTTGGCGTCGCGCCCGACCCCCAACGCCTCGGCCAGCCCCAAGTCGGCTGCGCGGTGGAAGGCGCGCTTGGTCAGCCCCATCGCGGCCGGCTCCCAGCCTGCCAGCCGTGTTGCCATGGCAATGGCCGCGTCCAGTACCTGTCCGGCAGGCAGCGAACGGTTGGCGATGCCCAGCGCCAGTGCGCGCGCGCCGTCGATGGGCTCGGCCATCACCACCAGTTCAAAGGCGTGCTTGCGGCCCACTTGCCGCACCAGATTCGCCATGACGACCGCAGCCACGATGCCGTGGCGCAGTTCCGGATACCCGAAACGCACATCGTCAGCCATGACGGTCAGGTCGCACGCCAGCGCCAGACCGGCGCCACCGCCCAGCGCATTGCCATGCACCGCCGCGACGACTGGCTTGGTCATCCGCGAGAACACCAGATGCAGGTCCGTCGTCAGATCCGCGCGGCTCAGCACGGCCTCGGGCTGCTCCATCGTCAGGCCTGAAAACTCTGTTGTGTCGGCGCCCGCGCAGAACGACTTTCCATTTCCGGTCAGCACCACGGCGCGCACGGAGGTGTCGTGGTCCGCCTGCCGCAGCGCTTGCAGCAAGGCCGTGGTCAGCGCCGTGTTCAGCGCGTTGTGCTTTTCCGGCCGATTCAGGCGCAGCAGGCGCACGGCACCCTGGTTTTCGACGATCAGTTCCGACATGACGCATGTCCTTCTAGAAAGAGGTGAAGCATTTAATGGACTTAATCAACAATATGGGCAAAAAAAGGCGCAACGCGGGCGCCCATCGCTTAGCGTGGTTGCACCCCGCGGCCACGGCGCGCAGGCACCTCGGCTTTGAATTCGTTCAGCATTTCCAAGGCGTGCGCGGTCAGCTTGTCCAGCATCCGTTCCATCGCGTCGCGCTCTTCGTCGGTCAGCACCGACAACATCGCGTCGTTGCGTTGGACGGCGGCGGGGAACATCTCGTCATACAGATCGCGCCCTGCGCGCGTCAGATCCAGGCTGACGCCGCGGCCATCCTGGCTATCGGCGCTACGGCAGATCAATCCGCGTTCGATCAGTTCGGACACGGTTCGGCTGGCCTGGCTCTTGTCGATGTTGGCCTCGCGCGCCACCGCGTTGAGCGACATGTCCGGTGCCGCGCCCAACAGCGCAATGATCCGCCATTCACGCGGGCCGACGCCATAGCGGCTTTCGTTGAGTCCTGCCGCAATCCGGCTGGACACGTAGGCCAGACGGTTCAGCCGATACGAGAACAGTTCCTTAAGGGCCTGGGGTTCGGCGCGCGTGCGGGTAACGGTCTTGTGTGCGGTCGGAGATGCCATGGCTGAGTTCTACGTAGAGGAAGAAGAAGTCGGGCGGACGCAGCGGACGCGCCCTTGGCCGCATGATATACAAATGCGGCGCGCGGCTTTCATGACGCAGCCTGCGACGGCGATACACCCGGTATCAGCGGATTCAGGCCACTTTGCGCCACGCGGCTGTGCAACGGCCGCCCCAGCGTCTGCTGGCAATATTGCGACACCTCGTCCAACGCCGTCAGATTCAGCCCGGTTCGCACGCCCATGGACTCGAACAGGCTCACCAAGTCCTCAGTGGCGACGTTGCCGGTGTGGCCGCCACCATATTTGACCTTGGCCGGGTGCCCGCCCACGCCACCGAATGCCGTATCGAAATGGCGCACGCCCGCCTCCAACGCGGCCACGTAATTCACCAGGCCCGTGCCACGGGTATCGTGGAAATGCGCGACCGGCGTCAGCTGCGGAAATTCCAGCGCCATGCGCGAGTACAAGCTGCGTACCGCTGCGGGCGTCGCCATCCCGGTGGTGTCGCCCAGCGTCACGATCCCAACGCCCAGTTGCGCAAAGCGTTCCACGTCGTCCATCACGGAGTCGGGGTCCACCGCCCCTTCAAACGGACAGCCGAACGCCACCGAAATCGTGCCAACCATGCGCAAGCGTCCGCCTGCCAACTGCGCCATCTCGGCAATGTTGTCCCATTGCGCGACCCGCTCGCGTTTCAGATTGCGCAGCGAATGCGAGGTGGTGGCCGACACCAGCAGGCTGATTTCGTTGGCGCCGATTCCCGCGTCCTGATCGGCCAGCGCGCGTTGCACCGCACGGGCATTGGCGCAGGTCGCCTTGTACCAAACCCCATCACGACGCGGCAGCATGGCCAGCAGTTCAGTGGCGTCGGAAAACTGCGGCACGACCTTGGGGTTGGAATAGGACGTGGCTTCCACGCGCTCAAAGCCCAACGCCGCAAAGCGATCGATCAAGTCCGCCTTGATCCTGGTGTCGATGAATTCCGGTTCATGCTGCAAGCCATCGCGGGCAAAGCACTCGCACAACACCACATCGCGCGCGCTCATGCCGTCTGCTCCAGTCCGAACAGCGCAATCGCATGCGCACGCAGCTTGTTCTTCTGCACCTTGGAACTACCTGTCATGCCGATGTGCTCAAAACTATCGACCACTTCTACGTAACGCGGCACCTTGTAGTTCGCGCACCGCGCCTTGCACCAGGCCGTCAATTCACTTGCCGCGCAAACCTGCCCTTCCTTGAGAAGAACGAATGCGGCTGGCACTTCACCCAGGCGCGCATCCGGCACGCCCACGACCTGGGCCATGCGCACGGCGGGGTGACTGTGCAGCACTTCTTCAACTTCGGCCGGCGCGACGTTTTCACCGCCGACGCGGAACATATCCTTTAACCGGCCGACCATCCGCAAGCGGCCGTTTGCGTCCATTTCGCCCAGATCGCCCGTGCTGAGCCAACCGTCTGGGCCCAACGCGCGAGCCGTCGCTTCGGGCATGTTGTAGTAGCCCTTCATCACGCTCCATCCGCGCGCCTGGATCTCGCCCGCCTCGCCAACCGCGACGGGCAGGCCCGTGCCCGGATCCACCACGCGGATTTCCATGCCGGGATGCGGCAGCGCCCAGCCTGCGGCGCGCAGCGCAAAAGAATCATCAAACGACGACAGCGTGATGTTGGGCGAGGCTTCGGACTGACCGTAGGCATTGCAGATGCCCGGCACGCCCATGACGTCGCGTATTTTTTGCATGACTTGCGGCCCCGCAGCGGCCCAACCGCCCCGCAGATGAATACGTGCGCGGTCAAAATCGGGATGGCCCATCAGCATCAGGAAGATCGTATCGTTGCCGGACGTCAGCGTGCAGCGCTCGGCATCCAGCATCTGCAAGGCATCAGCGACGTCAAACTTGGGCAGCGTCAACAAGCAGCATCCCGTGACCAGGCTCACCAGGATGGATAGCGTGGTGCCGGCAACGTGGAAGTACGGGCGGATACTGAAGTAGCGATCGTCCGCCCGCACGCCAATGCGCTGGGCAGCGGCCCACGCATTGGTCAACATATTGGCGTGCGTCAGCATCACGCCTTTCGGAAACGAGGTCGTGCCCGACGTGTATTGAATCAACAGCACGTCGTCCGGATGAACGGCGTCGATAGCCGCCTGCATGGCAGCATCGTCCACGGCGCGGCCCGCGTCCAGGAATGCTTGCCACGCTTCGCCGCCACCCGGGCAGCGTTCGCCCAGCACCACGACCTGGCGCAATGCAGGCAAGCGTTCGCCCGGCAGCCGCATGGCCAGCGCCGGCTCTACTTGCGTAAGCAGATCCAGAAAGTCGATGCCCAGAAACGTATCGGCGGTCAGCAACAGCGTCACGTCGGCCTGCTTGAGGCAGAACTCAAGCTCTTCCGTCTTGAAGCGCGTATTGACCGGAACCGTGACTGCGCCCAGCATGGCGCAGGCATAGAAAATCTGCACCCACACGCCGCTATTGCCCAGCAGCACGCCGACATGATCGCCGTGCCGCACACCGGCCGCGTGCAGCGCGCGCGCAATACGGCGCGCTTCATCACGCATCTCGCGCCAGTCATGGCGCTCACCGGGCGCGACGAACGCTTCGGCCTGCGGGAACGCATGGACGCTGCGCTCCAGCGCCTTCGATAAGGTGGTTGGCGCGGCGATCATGCGCGGCCTCCCGATTCAGCCGCGCCAAAGCCGGCGATTGCCTGCTGCCAGTTGGTGCCGCGCAGATTTTCCTCGATCGCCAGCAGCTCGATCGCCATGGCCCCTTCTCGCGTCGTCGCCAGCCCCTGGTCGATGCTGCGTTTCGTCAGCCTGACGGTCAGCGGCGCGGCGCCAGCAATGTGCCGCGCCATGGCAAGCGCCTCTTGCCCCAAGGCATCCGGCGCGTGGACATGATTCACCAGGCCAATCTCGCACGCTTCCGCCGCGTCGAAGCGGCGACCGGTGAACAGCAATTCCTTGGCCTTGCGCGCGCCAGCGATGCGCGGCAGCCGCTGCGTGGCGCCCACCGTTCCCCAGCCCACTTCGGGATAACAGAACATCGCTTCAGAAGAGGCCAGCACGAAGTCGCAGGCCGAGGCGATCTCGCAGCCCGAGCCGAATGCCGGCCCATGCACCACTGCGATCACCGGCTGCGGCATGCGTTCGATCGCGCCATAGGCGGCAAACCCCTGCACCCGCCGCGCCGTCATGTCGGCCGTGGACATGGTTTTGCGTTCTTTCAGATCGGCGCCCGCGCAGAAGGCCGATCCCGCCCCCGTGATCAGCACCACATGCACGGCGGGATCAGCGGCCAGCGTCGTCATGGCCTGCACCAATTCGGCGCACATCAACGAGTTCAACGCATTGCGGCTATCGGGACGATTCAGCGTCACCGTGGCGACACGGTCCTGCACATCCAACAAGATCGTGTGAAAAATCGGGGTCATGCCTGCTCCTGAGTGTTCTAGGTATCTATCGGGCCTGGAACTGGCGCCTTTGCCAGCGCGCGTGCCGCCTTGAAATCGACTATAGGTCATATAGTTGATTAAATCCACTAGTTTTCAGATCACTGGAGGTCGGCGCTTGCTGGTTGCGGCGGATCGACCGGCTTTCGGACGATTTGGGCCGATGCCCCTGTCCTGCTAGACTTGCGCCCTGCCTGCCCCTGGGGCCACATTGATTAGTGATACACTCCCCGCCGAGTGTTTCCCTGCAATATCAAGGCACTAGGATAAAAACTTGAAGCGCGCCGCGGCACCGCGATGGCTTCAACGTGATTGCAGTGCCCAGCCTTGCCCGTCTCGCCGTAGTTAAATGGATATAACCGGCCCCTCCTAAGGGTCAATTGGTGGTTCGATTCCACCCGGCGAGGCCACCCCCCGGCCTCGGTCCCGACGCCGCACTCCCCCCTAAATTCCGCACGTTCAGCCAGATGAGGGTTAATCCGGGCTACGCTCACGCGCCTTGCGCCGTTAGCTTCTGGTGTCGCGTCTTGTGACGAATTGAAGCGACGTCAATACGTCACTAATATTTTTTTCAGCGATGATAGTGAATCGTCTTGCGCGCAACTTGATGTGCTGTTTAAATTCGACTCGTAAGCCCCTAATTCATCTGGATTTTTTCTGAACCGACGAACCGCCGGCTTAAGAAACACTTCTTCACAGACTGACAAGCCTGCTCAAACCATGGCATTTTCCTGGAAACGTGCAATAGCGAACGCGATAGCGCCGGCAGCGCTGGCGATGTGCGCGCTGCTGCCCCCAGCCGCGCTAGCCGCGAAGAATTCCGACCCTTGCAAGACGAACGCCAAATCGGCGGCCTGCAAGGCGCAACAAGCCAAGAAACCCCCTGCCGCGAAAGCTGGCTCAGGCAAGAGCGCCTCAGGCAAACAAGCCGCGCCCGCCGCCAAGAAGGCCGCCCCGGCCGCCAAGAAGGCACCGCCTAAATCTTCCTCCACCGCCAAGAAAGCACCGCCCAAGGGCGGCAGGCAAGTCGCCGCCAAGGGCACGCCGCCCAAGAAGGGCGCGGCGGGCAAGAACGGCGCCTCGAACAAGCCCTCGCGCGGACAACGCGCCGCCGCCGCAGCCTCAGCGGCCGCCATGCCGCCGCCCGCAGTTTCGGTGCGCGCCGAAGCCGCCGCGCTGCGATCCAGCACCGCCTACGTGCAAGACCTGGAAACGTCGACCGTCCTCTTTGCCAAGAACGAAAATGTCGTGCGTCCCATCGCCTCGATCTCGAAGCTGATGACGGCGGTCGTCGTCGTGGACGCCAACCTGCCGATGGATGAAATGCTTGAGATCACCGACGACGACGTCGATGGCTTGAAGCACACCACGTCGCGCTTGCGCGTCGGCACCAAGCTCTCGCGCGGCGACATGCTGCACTTGGCGCTGATGTCGTCCGAGAACCGCGCTGCCAACGCGCTGGGCCGCCACTATCCGGGCGGCCTGCCCGCTTTCGTGGCCGCCATGAACGCCAAGGCGCAATCGCTGGGCATGGGCAGCACGCACTTCATCGAGCCGACGGGCCTGTCCAGCAACAACGTCTCGTCCCCGCATGACCTGGCCCGCCTGCTGCGCGCAGCGTCGCAGCGCCCGCTGATCCATCGCTATTCGACTGATACCGAGTACGACGTCGAGATCAACAACCGCACGCAGACCTTCCGCAATACCAACCTGCTGGTGCGCAAGCCTGACTGGGACATCAAGGTGTCCAAGACCGGCTACATCAACGAAGCGGGCGAATGCCTGGTCATGCTGGCCCGCATCAATGGCCGCGATCTGGCCATCGTGCTGCTGGATTCCCAAGGCAAGCTGTCGCGCATCGGCGATGCCGTGCGGATCCGCCGCATCGTGCAAAACGAAGTGGCATTGGCATCGATCCAGCCTGGCGGTTGAACGCTCTGCCTGCCCAAAAAGAAGGCCCGATCTTGTGATCGGGCCTTTTTCATTACGGGTGCCTGAGGGCTATGCGGCCACGGGCCGCTTGCTGCGCAACGGGGTCGCGTCATAGAGCGACGCCGGCAGCCCTTCCAGCACGGCTTGCGGATTCAGGGACCGAAGCGGCACCGCCGCATCCAGCGGAATCCGGCCGTCGGCCTGTAGCACTTGATAGCGCAGGCAACATACGCGCAGAAACGATGTGAAGTTGGCGGCCTCGCCACGGTATTCGATCAGTTCGTCGTACAGGCGTTCGATCAGTTGCGTGACCCGCATGCCGTCGCGTGCGGCGATCTCTTCCAGCACCTGCCAGAACAACTGCTCCAGCCGCAAGCTGGTTGCCACGCCATGCAGACGCAACGAACGGGTTTCGGGCGCGTAGGACTGCTCGCTCGCGCGGATGAAGATTTCACACATGGGAGCTCCGGGGCCAGGCGCCCGCTGAACGGGCACATCCGGGTCACTGTACGACGTTTGATGCGCTACCCGCAAGACACCCCTGCCCCCGGCACGGCTTACGCCAGCCGGTTGAGCCCGCTATTCTGCAACGACACGTTGCACGCCAGCGGCCCATGCCCCCCAGTTGATATAAATCATGGTCACGACAGCGTGAGCGTCCGAGCATAGTGAAACTGATCAGACTTCGGAGGTAGTGTGATGGACAAGACCATGAAGGCCGCAGTTGCACGAGCATTTGGCAAACCCCTTGTGATTGAAGAGGTCGCGGTGCCCCGGCCTGGCCCGGGCGAACTGCTGGTGAAGATCGAAGCTTGCGGCGTGTGCCACACCGACTTGCATGCCGTTGAAGGCGACTGGCCGGTCAAACCCAATCCCCCCTTCATTCCCGGCCACGAAGGCGTGGGCCACGTCGTGGCGGTGGGCGCGGGCGTCACCCATGTGAAGGAAGGCGACCGCGTTGGCATCCCCTGGCTGTATTCCGCCTGCGGCCATTGCGAACACTGTCTGGGCGGCTGGGAAACCCTGTGTGAACAGCAACAGAACGCGGGCTATTCCGTGAACGGCGGTTTCGCCGAATACGCGCTTGCCGCCGCCGATTACGTTGGGCTACTGCCCAAGAACGTCAGTTTCATCGACATCGCCCCCGTCCTGTGCGCGGGCGTCACCGTGTACAAGGGCCTGAAGATGACGGACACGCGCCCGGGCAACTGGGTGGTGATTTCCGGCATTGGCGGGTTGGGCCACATGGCCGTGCAATACGCCAAGGCGATGGGCTTGAACGTTGCCGCCGTGGACATCGACGACGCCAAGCTGGACTTCGCCCGCCGGCTGGGCGCGGAAGTGACCGTTAACGCCAAGACCACTGATCCCGCCGCCTATCTGAAGCGCGAGATTGGTGGCGCGCATGGCGCGTTGATCACGGCCGTGTCGCCCAAGGCGTTCGAGCAAGCGCTAGGCATGGTGCGCCGTGGCGGCACCGTGGCGCTGAACGGCTTGCCGCCCGGCGATTTCCCGCTATCGATCTTCGACATGGTGCTCAACGGCGTCACCGTGCGCGGCTCCATCGTGGGCTCGCGCCTGGACTTGCAGGAGTCCCTGCAATTCGCCGAAGAAGGCAAAGTGCATGCGACCGTCGCCACGGAAAGCCTGGAGAACATCAACAGCGTGTTCGACCGCATGAAGCAGGGAAAAATCGAAGGCCGTATCGTGCTTGATTTCGCCTGACCGGCGAACGCAAAGCCGCCGCAACGACAAGGCGCCAGGGGCAGTTGCAGCCCCTGGCGCCTTGCGTATTCACACGGAAGTCCGGAATCGGATTCGCAGCCTTCCGCGCGCGGTGGATCAATGCGTGATTTTCGTGCCCAGCACCGCCAGGAACTGCGCCAGCCATGCCGGATGCGCGGGCCACGCCGGCGCCGTCACCAGGTTGCCGTCGGTGTAGGCCTGATCAATGCCGATCTCGGCGTAAGTGCCACCAGCCAGCCGAACTTCCGGCGCGCACGCGGGATACGCCGAGCACGTGCGTCCCTTCAGGATGCCGGCCGCGGCCAGCAATTGCGCGCCATGGCACACCGCCGCGATGGGCTTGCCGGCCTGGTCGAAGCCGCGCACGATATCCAGCACCTTTTCATTCAGGCGCAGGTATTCCGGCGCACGCCCGCCGGGGATCACCAACCCGTCATAGGACGAAGGTTCCACGCGATCGAAGTCGAAATTCAGCGCAAAGTTGTGACCGCGTTTTTCACTGTAGGTCTGCGCGCCTTCAAAATCATGGATCGCGGTGGCGATGGTGTCGCCGGCTTTCTTGTCCGGGCAGACCGCATGCACCGTGTGCCCCACGGCCAACAGCGTCTGGAACGGCACCATGGTCTCGTAGTCCTCGGCGTAGTCGCCGACCAGCATCAACAGTCGTTTGCTCATGATTGTCTCCTAGGGATGGGGTGGAGCCGGTTGTGCGCCTGACTCGGTGTCGGGCTTCCGGTTCTTGATGTTCTGCCCCATTGTGCCCCTGTCGCAAATCCGGCGGGTGGTATGGGAATACCACGTCTGGGGCTGCCGCTATTCCAGCGCGACGGTCACGCTCTTCGCCCCCAGCAACGTCACGAGCACGTTGGGGTCGATGCCAATCAGGTAGCCGCGCCGTCCACCGTTGATATAGACCACGGGATACGTCAGCATCTCGGCTTCGATCCACACCGGCATCTTCTTGCGCGTGCCGAACGGAGACGTGCCGCCCACCTGATAGCCGGAGTGCCGCTGCGCGACCTCGGGCTTGCAGGGCTCCACTTTCTTCAAGCCCGCCTGGCGTGCCAGGTTCTTGGTGGAGACCTCGCGGTCACCGTGCATGACCACGATCAGCGGCTTGGCCGATTCGTCTTCCATCACCAGCGTCTTCACCACCGCATGCGGATCCAGGCCCAACTGACGCGCGGCCTCGCCGGCGCCGCCGTGGTCCACGTAGTCATAGGTGTGTTCCGTGTAGGCCACCTTGTTCTGCTTCAGGAACTGGGTGGCGGGGGTTTCAGAAACGTGGCGGGCTTTGCTCATGGTTGGGTCGGGTCGAAAATGAAAAGTGTAAGACAGCGCGGGGGCCGGGCGTCGCGGCCAACTAACCGCGCGGATGATGCGCCGCGTGCAGCGCCTTCAGGCGTTCGCGCGCCACATGCGTGTAGATCTGCGTGGTGGAAATGTCTGCGTGGCCCAGCAACATCTGCACCACGCGCAGGTCGGCGCCGTGGTTCAGCAAGTGCGTGGCGAATGCATGGCGCAGCACGTGCGGCGACAACGGCGCGTGGACGTCGGCCAAGAGCGCATATTTTTTCACCAGTTGCCAGAACGCCTGGCGCGACATGGCTTCTGCGCGTCCGGTGATGAACAACGCATCGCTTTGACGCCCGGCGGCCAGTTCGGGGCGCGCGGTCTTCAGGTACTGGTCAATCCAGTGCGCGGCCTCCTGGCCCAGCGGCACCAGGCGATCCTTCCCCCCTTTTCCCAACACGACGCGCACCACGCCTTCATTCAGGCTGACGTCCAGTGCGCGCACGCCCACCAGCTCCGACACGCGCAGACCGGTGGCATACAGCGTTTCCAGCATGGCGCGATCACGCAGGCCGCGCGGCTGCCCCAGGTCCGGCGCGCGCAGCAAGGCGTCCACCTGCTGTTCGGACAAGGTCTTGGGCAGGCGGGGGGGCTGCTTGGCGGCAATCAGGGTCAGGCAGGGATCTCGCTCCGACCGGTGTTCGCGCAATGCCCAGGCATAGAAACGGCGTAGCGCCGCCAGCCGGCGGTTGGCGGTGGTGGCACGGGTTTCTTCATGGCGAAACGCAAACCAGGCCTCGATATCGGCCTTCTGCGCCTCGTTCAAGGGTTTGGCGGGACCTGCGGGCAGCGCGTGCGTGGCGGAGGCGTCGCCGTAGCGGTCGGCCATTTCGCGAGCATAGGCATCCGGGTCCTCCAGCCAGCGGGCAAAGCCGGTCAGGTCGCGCCGATAGGCGGCCAGGGTATTCGCCGACAATCCGTCCTCTAGCCAGACGGCGTCGATGAAGGCGTCGATATCGGCCTGGGAGGCCAGTGGCGCGCGGGAATCCGACATGGAGCTCACCGTTCCCCCACGCCCACGGCGGCCGACTTCAGCCAGCTCTCGAAGAGCTTGAGCGCGTCGGAACGTTCGCTGCGTTGCGGATAACCGAAGTAATAGCCCTGGCTGACCATCAGGGACTGCGGCACCGGCATTTTCAGCGTGCCCTGATCCAGCGCCGGCTGCGCCAGGAAACGCGGCATCAGCCCCACGCCCAACCCGGCCTGCACGGCCGCCATCACCATGGTGAACAATTCATAACGCGGGCCGCCCGCTGCCTGCGGGCCATATAGATGGTTGTTGGCGCCATACCACTGGCGCCAGGCGTCCGGCCGCGAGGCCAGGTGCAGGTGGGTCATGCCGGCCAGGACGCTGGTGCCCGTGTCCGTCGCCCGGGCGGCCCGGGCCGCCAGGTCCGGCGCACACACCGGCACCAATTCTCGCTCGGGGAACAGCAGCCCTCCCTGGGTGCCTGGCCACAGGCCGTCGCCGTGGTAGAGCGCCCCGTCAAAAGGCTGGTCCTTGAATTGGAACGGCAGCGTGCGCACCGACAGGCTGACCGTGATATCCGCATGTTCGCGCTGGAAATCCGCCAATCGCGGAATCAGCCAGGTCGTGGCCAGGGTGGGCACCACCGCGATGTGAATGCTGCGCCCCATGCCCGTGCGGCTGACGAGCCCGAAAGTGTCCTTTTCGATCTGGTCCAGATGGTGACGGATGCGGCCGGCATATTCGGCGCCGTGGTCGGTCAGGACGATCCGCCGCCGCACCCGGGTGAACAACTGCACCCCCAGGCGCGATTCCAGGCTGGCCACCTGCCGGTAGACCGCGCTGTGCGTCAGGGACAGTTCCTCGGCCGCGCGGGAAAAACTGCCTAGACGGGCCGACGCTTCAAACGCTTGCAGCGCGCTCAGATTGGGTATGCCATTTCTCATGGGGCGGGAACTACCTGAAATCGGCCTGAACCCCGCATGCCGCTTGCGGCGGCGCAACAGGGCACTACGTGCCGGAGGATCAATAGATTGTGCAATTTTATCAATTGCGTTGTGCGATCAAGGAACATATGCTCGGGAGTCTTATCCTCGGCTCACCACGACATCCCATCATGCCCCAGCAAGATTCCCGCCTTGGCGGTCACATTCTGGTCGACCAGTTGGTCGCCCAGGGCGTCAAACATGTTTTCTGCGTTCCCGGCGAGAGCTACCTGGCGGTGCTGGATGGCCTGCACGATGTCGATATCAAGGTCACGGTCTGCCGTCAGGAAGGCGGCGCGGCCATGATGGCCGACGCCCACGGCAAGCTGACCGGCGAACCCGGCATCTGCATGGTGACGCGCGGCCCGGGTGCGTCCAACGCGCTGGCCGGCGTGCACATCGCCAAGCAGGACTCCACGCCCCTGATCCTGTTCGTGGGCCAGATCGAGCGCGGCATGCGCGAACGTGAAGCCTTCCAGGAAATGGACTACCGCGCCGTGTTCGGCACCCAGGCCAAGTGGGTCACCGAGATCGACCAGGTAGAGCGCATTCCCGAACTGATCTCGCGTGCCTTCCATATCGCCACGTCGGGCCGCCCCGGCCCCGTCGTGATCGCATTGCCTGAAGACATGCTGGTGGAGGCCGCCAAGGTCGCCGACGCCCCGCGCTACGAATTGATCGAATCCGCTCCCACCGCCGGCCAATTGGCCGATCTGGAAAAGCTGCTGGCGGATGCCAAGAATCCGGTCGCCATTCTGGGCGGCACGCGCTGGGACGCCCGCGCCGTGCAGCAATTCGCTGACTTCGCGCAGAGCCATGCGCTGCCCACGGCGGTCTCGTTCCGCCGCCAGATGCTGTTCCCCGCGGATCACCCTTGCTTCATCGGCGACGTGGGCCTGGGCATCAACCCGGCGCTGCTCAAGCGCGTGGCCGACGCCGACCTGATCCTGCTGATTGGCGGCCGCATGTCGGAAAACCCCAGCCAGGCCTACACGCTGCTGGATATTCCGGTGCCCAAGCAAAAACTGGTGCACGTGCATCCCGACACCGCCGAACTGGGTCGCGTGTACCGCGCCAACCTGGCCATCAATACCTCGCCCTCCGCTTTCGTGGCCGCGCTTGCCGGCCTGAAGGCCCCCGCCAAGCCGGCATGGGCCGAAGGCACCCAGGCCATGCGCGAGTCCTACCTGAAGTGGAGCAACCCGGACGCCATCACGACCCCGGGCGCGCTGCAAATGGGCCAGGTCATGGCTTATCTGGAAAAGACGCTGCCCGCCGACGCCATCATGACCAACGGCGCGGGCAACTACGCCACCTGGCTGCACCGTTTCCACCGTTTCACCCGTTTTGGCACGCAACTGGCCCCCACCTCGGGGTCGATGGGCTACGGCCTGCCGGCGGCCGTCGGCGCCAAGCGCGTCTGGCCGGACAAGACCGTCGTCTGCTTCGCGGGCGACGGCTGCTTCCTGATGCACGGCCAGGAATTCGCCACGGCCGTCCAGTACGACTTGCCCATCATCGTGGTGCTGGTCGACAACGGCATGTATGGCACGATCCGCATGCACCAGGAAAAGCATTACCCCGGCCGCGTTTCCGCGACCGAACTCAAGAACCCGGACTTCGCCGACTATGCGCGCGCCTTTGGCGGCCATGGCGAGCGGGTCGAGACCACGGATCAATTCGGCCCGGCCTTTGAACGGGCCTTGGCCAGCGGCAAACCGGCGATCCTGCATTGCTTCATCGATCCGGAAACCATCACCCCGTCGACGACCCTGGAAAAGATTCGCGACGCGGCCCTGAAGGCGCAGCACTGATACCAGACCGGGCGGCGCATCCGGCGGCAGGCCTCGGCATGCTGCCGTGCAAACCCCAACTTGCCGCCCGAATTATTTTAGGTTTAAACTTTCTAGATTCCGAATACGGAAATCCATAGCGGAGACCCTGCATGTCCTCGAATCCTTCTTTCCAATGGCAAGACCCCCTGTTGCTGGACCAGCAACTGACCGAAGAAGAACGCATGGTGCGCGATGCCGCCTATGCCTATTCGCAGGACAAGCTTGCCCCCCGCGTGTTGAACGCCTTCCGCAACGAGAAGACCGATCCGGAAATCTTCTCTGAAATGGGCGAACTCGGCCTGTTGGGCGCCACCATCCCCGAAGCCTACGGCGGCGCTGGCATGAACTACGTCAGCTATGGCCTGATCGCCCGCGAAGTCGAACGCATCGACTCCGGCTACCGCTCGATGATGAGCGTGCAGTCGTCGCTGGTCATGGTGCCGATCAACGAATTCGGCAGCGAAGCCCAAAAGCAGAAGTATCTGCCCAAGCTGGCCCGCGGCGAATGGATCGGCTGCTTCGGCCTGACCGAACCCAACCACGGCTCCGACCCCGGCGGCATGGAAACCCGCGCCGTCAAGACGTCTGACGGCTACAAGGTTTCCGGCAACAAGATGTGGATCACCAACTCCCCCATCGCCGATGTGTTCGTGGTGTGGGCCAAGTGCGTCGGCGGCGAGTTCGACGGCAAGATCCGCGGCTTCATCCTGGACAAGGGCATGAAGGGCCTGTCGGCCCCGGCCATCCACGGCAAGGTCGGCCTGCGCGCGTCGATCACCGGCGAAATCGTCATGGACGAAGTGGAAATCTCCGAAGACCAGATGATGCCTGGCGTGTCCGGCCTGAAGGGTCCGTTCACCTGCCTGAACTCCGCCCGTTACGGCATCGCCTGGGGCGCCATCGGCGCCGCGGAAGCGTGCTGGCACACCGCCCGCCAGTACACCCTGGACCGCAAGCAGTTTGGCCGCCCGTTGGCCGCCAACCAGCTGATCCAGAAGAAGCTGGCCGACATGCAGACCGAAATCACGCTGGCCCTGCAAGGCTGCCTGCGCTTGGGCCGCATGAAGGACGAAGGCACCGCCGCCGTCGAAATCACGTCGATCATGAAGCGCAACTCGTGCGGCAAGGCGCTGGACATTGCACGCCTGGCCCGCGACATGCTGGGCGGCAACGGCATCTCCGACGAGTTCGGCGTGGCCCGCCACCTGGTGAACCTGGAAGTGGTCAACACCTACGAAGGCACCCATGACGTGCACGCCCTGATCCTGGGTCGCGCGCAAACGGGCATCCAGGCTTTCTATTGATCGCTTGATTGGCCCTGCCACTGAAAACCGCCCCTCGGGGCGGTTTTTTCGCTTCTGGACGTTTCGCTTCTGGACGCCATGGCCATATACGCGATGCCCGCCCGGCACGCATTGTCGTTGGCCCGTCTTGTCGTTGGTTCGCATTGCCGTTAGCCCGTATTGGCGGCAGCTTGTACACGCCGTACGCTTTGTGGCACTTGTCCCGACCAGGAGCCGCCCATGCACGTCAGCCCTTCCCTCCGCCTGATGGCGGGTATCGCCATGGCCTTCATCGGCCATGGCGCCTACGCCGTCACCACCCTGACCATGACCACCGAGTACCCGGCGACGTCCATGCCCGGGCAAGGCGTCTCCACCTTCGCGGATCTGGTGCGGGCGAAGACGGCAGGCACGGTGGTGATTGACGCCACCTACGACGCCGCCAAGGGCATCAAATCGGGCGACATGATTGACGCGGTGGAAACCCGGAAGGTGGATGCCGGCGATGCGTTCGCTGGCGCGCTGGCCACGAAATATCCGCTGTTCGGCGTGTCGTCGCTGCCATTTCTGGCCGACTCGCTGTCCAAGGCGCGCAACCTGAACAAGGCCGCACGGCCCGCGTACGAAAAGTTGTTGGCGGCCCACGGACAGAAGCTGCTCTACACCACGCCATGGCCCGCCTCGGGCATCTGGTCAAAGCAGAAGATCGACAGTGTGGCGGCGCTAAAGGCCTTGAACATCCGCACCTATGACGCTACGTCCCAGGACGTGATGCAAAAGGCCGGGGCGCGCGCGCAGAACATTTCATTCGCCGATGCCATGCCGCGCATCGCGGCTGGCGACGTGAATGCGGTGCTGTCGTCAGGCGACGGCGGCGCGGGGCGAAAGCTGTGGGAGCACCTGCCGAATTTCTCCGAAATCAACTATGCCATGCCGATTTCGATTGCGACGATGAACCTACAGGCGTATCAAGCACTGGATGCCCGCACCCGACGAGCCATCGACCAGGCGGCGGCGCAGACAGAGACCGAGCAATGGAAACGCATTGACGGCCGCTTGCAGCAGAACTACGCAAACATGCGCAAGAACGGCGTGGCGATCAATACCGCCGTGCCACCCGCAGTGCGCAAGGCACTGCGGGATGCGGCGGCGGATTCCGTGCAGGCCTGGAAAACAGCAGTTGGCCCCGATGCGGCAAATATCCTGAAACAGGGTTCCAAACGCTAGCCGCACATCAAGGGGCTGGGCCGCATCGCCCTAATCTTCGCCCGACAGATCAAACAGGCTGGTCGCATCCAGTTCCAGCACGCCTTCGTCGTGCTGGTTGATCACCGTCCATGACCACGTGATGATGCCCAGGTCGGGGCGCGACGACGAAGTTCGCGCGCCCTGTACCCGCGCTTCCAGGCGCAAGGTGTCACCGGGGCGCACCGGCGTGCGCCAGCGCACTTCGCCCAGCCCCGGTGAACCGAAGGATTCGGAATCATGCAGCGCGGCGTCCACGGCCATGCGCATGGCCAGCGCGCAGGTGTGCCAGCCACTGGCGATCAGTCCGCCCCAGCGCCCTTCCGCGGCCCGTTGCGGGTCGGTATGGAACCATTGCGGATCAAACTTGCGTGCAAACTCCAGGATCTCGGCCTCGGTGATGGTGACCGGACCCGCCTTGATCATCATGCCGTCTTTGAATTCGGCGAACTTCATCTTTGGTTTTCCCCCCAACTAACGCAAACGGCGCACCCATGGCGCGCCGCTTTTCACGTGTGTCACGCTTAAGGTCTCAGGACTCAGTACGTCTCGAAATGCAGGCGCCCTTCGCGGCGCAGCACATCATGCAGGATAGACCAATCCTGCCCCGATTGCATCGTCACGTCGCGCAAAGCGTCCAACACACCGACTTCCATGCCCTTCAGTCCGCACACGTAGATGCAGGTATTGCGATCGGACAGCAGATCCAGCACCGGAGCCGCGCGTTCCCGGATCAGATCCTGCACGTAGCGCTTGGGCTGCCCGGCCTCGCGCGAGAGCGCAAGGTTGATATCGATGAAATCGCGGGGCAGCTTCATCAGCGGGCCGAAGTACGGCAGTTCGCGTTCGGTGCGGGCGCCGAAGAACAGCATCAGGCGGCCGTTTTCACCGGTATCGATACGGCGGCGATAGCGCTCGGTCATGGCGCGCATCGGCGCGGAACCGGTGCCGGTACAGATCATGATGAGATTGGCGCGCGGATGGTTCGGCATCAGGAAGGTATGGCCGAACGGGCCAATCACTTGCACGGTGTCGTTCTTGGCCAGGTCGCACAGGTAGTTCGAGCACACGCCGTGCGCGGCGACGCCGCCATGGTCTTCGGTCACGCGCTTCACGGTCAGCGACAAGTTGTTATAGCCGGCGCGCTCGCCATCACGCGGGCTGGCCAGCGAATACTGTCGCGCATGGTGCGGCCGGCCCTGGGCGTCGGTGCCCGGCGGCAGGATGCCGATGGACTGCCCTTCCAACACGGGAAAAGGCAGTTCGCCGAAGTCCAGCACGATGTGGTGGATATCGCTTTCCGTGTCGACACCCGTCACGCGGTAGTTGCCCACCACCGTGGCCGTCATCGGCGTCTTGTGCGTGTACAGATTGACATAGGGGTGCGCTGCCGACCACGGCGGTATGGACGCCCCCGGCACGGCAAACGACGCGGACACGGCGGCCGCGGCAATGTCGGGCGCGTCCAGGGCGACGCCTGCATCGGCGGCTTGCGGCAACGATTTTTCCTGCGGCAGTTCCTCCCAACCGAGCTGGTCCTGCACCGAATAGGCCTCGCTGCGCAGCACCATTCGCCAGTTGTCGATCGACCCCGTGGGGCATGGCGGCACGCACGCCATGCAGCCATTGCAGATGTCGGGATTCACGACGTAGTTGTTCGAGTCGTGCGTGATCGCGTCGACCGGACAGGTTTCTTCGCAGGTGTTGCAGCGAATGCAGATCTCGGGATCGATCAGATGCTGCTTCAGCATTTGTACGGGTAATGGGGCGTTCATCGCGGTCTTCCCAATGCGCTGGCGGACGGCGCCGTTGCGCCGCCCTTTCCGCCTTAGTTGAAACGGACGTAGTCGAAATTCACTGGCTGGCGATTGATGCCCATGACGGGCGGCGCGATCCAGTTGGCGAACTTGCCCGGTTCCGTGACGCGCCCCATCAGCGATGCGACAAACGCCCGGTCCTCCGGGGAAGGCAGCCACTTGTGGCTGTTGGCCTTCCATTGGGATTCGGACAGGATCTCGCCTTCGGGCGACATGCGAATACCGGCCAGCGTGCCGATCTGGCGGTTGAACGCCTTGTGCGGCACTTGCAGGCGAAACGGAATGCCGCTTTTTTCAATGACCTTGTTCCAGCGCCCGATGCCGGCCACCGAATCGCGAATGAAGTCATCACGCAGCACCTCGTTCAAGGCGTTCAGCATGGGCACTTCGATCTCGTTCAATTTGCCGTTGTTCACGGTCAGTACGCGATAGGTGTCATTCTTCAACTGATGGTCGTCGGTGCGCTTGGATTCTTCATAGCGGCCCTTCAAACCGGAACCGTAGAAGATCGCGGCGTTGGAGGATTGGTCCGCGCCGAACAGGTCGATGGTGACGCTGTAGTGGAAGTTCAGGTAGCGCTGGATGGTCGGCAGATCGATCACGCCGGCGGCGCGCACGCTTTCCGGATCATCGGTCTTGAGCTGGTTCATCACTTCGCAGGTGCGCTGGATCACCCGGGAAATTCCGGATTCGCCCACGAACATGTGGTGCGCCTCTTCCGTCAGCATGAACTTGGTGGTGCGGGCCAGCGGGTCGAAGCTGGACTCGGCCAATGCGCACAACTGGAATTTGCCGTCGCGGTCGGTGAAGTACGTGAACATGTAGAAGGCCAGCCAGTCCGGCGTCTTCTCGTTGAACGCGCCCAGGATGCGCGGATTGTCGGAGTCTCCTGAACTGCGCTGGAGCAGCGCATCGGCCTCTTCGCGGCCATCGCGGCCGAAGTAGCGATGCAGCAGATAGACCATCGCCCACAAGTGGCGGCCTTCTTCCACGTTGATCTGGAACAGGTTGCGCAAGTCGTACTGCGACGGTGCGGTCAGGCCCAGATGGCGCTGCTGCTCGATCGAAGCCGGTTCCGTGTCGCCCTGCGTGACGATGATGCGGCGCAGGTTGGCGCGGTGTTCGCCCGGCACGTCCTGCCAGACGTCGCGCCCCATGTTTTCGCCGAAATGGATCTTGCGCTGCCCGTCCTGCGGCGCCAGGAAGATCCCCCAGCGGTAGTCAGGCATGCGGACGTGGCTGAAATTGGCCCAACCGTCGGGCTCCACGCTGACCGCGGTACGCAGGTAGACGTCAAAACCGTGCGAGCCGTCCGGCCCCATGTCCTGCCACCATTGCAGGTAGTTTGGCTGCCAGTGCTCCAGCGCGCGTTGCAAGGTGCGGTCGCCGGACAGGTTGACGTTATTGGGGATCTTATCGGTGTAATTGATTCCAGACATTGTCTCGCTCCTTTTCTCTTTCAGACCCGGTTCCAGTCGAATGCCGCCTGTTCGCCCTTGCCGTAGAGCTTCAGCGCGCCCTTGTCCCCGGCCGCATTGGGGCGGTTGAAGATCCAGTTCTGCCAGGCGGTCAGGCGCCCGAAAATGCGGGTCTCCATCGTTTCCGTGCCGCCGAAGCGCAGGTTTGCCTCCAGCCCGGTCAAGGCGTCGGGCGACAGCGCGCGGCGTTCTTCCAGCATCATGCGCACCTCGTCATCCCAATCAATGCTGTCGGGCGCGAAGGTGACCAGGCCCAGTTCCAGCGCATCGGCGGCGGACAGCGGTTGCCCGGCCCGCGCGCGCACGGCTTCCAGCGGCGCGGTCTCTTCGTAAAAGCGGCGCTGCAAGCGGCTTTGGCCATTCACCAGCGGATACGCGCCGAAGTTGCGTTCGCCCACCACGATCTGCGCTGGCGCGGATGCATCTTCGTTGTCCAGCATGTAGGTGCGGTCGGCGGCCAGCGCCAGTTCCAGCAAGGTGCCCACAAAGCAGGAGCCCGGTTCGATCAGGGCAAAGAGGCTGCGCGAGGTCACGTCGAAACGCGCCAAGGTGCGGCGCAACATGCCGGCGGTCTCACGCACGAACCAGTGGTCGGCGTGACGCTGCAACGCGGCGTCGGCGGCCAGCACGGCTTCGGCATCGCCTTCCGTCTTCAAGATCCAGGTGCCGATATCCAGTTCGTTGGTGCGCATGGACAGGATGGCGTCATCCAGTTCGCGCGCCATCTGCAAGGGCCACCACGCGGCCCCCGCGGCCATGATCTCTGCAAGTTCCACTTCCACCGGGCCTTGCGGCGCGCGCACGGTCCAGGTGGCCTGGCGCTTTTCGCGGTCCAGCTGGATATCCACATACCGGTACGACAGGCTGTCCGCGCTTTCGGTGCGCTGCACCGGCGTCAGTGCGACGCCCTGCCCGTCCGTTTGGCGATTGCTGTCTTTGGCCAGTTCCAGGGCGCGTTCTCGCACGGCGGCCTCGAAGCGCGCGGGCTTGACCACATCGTCCACCAGCCGCCAGTCCTTGGCCCGCTGGCCACGCACGCCTTCAACCAGCGTGCAGAAGATGTCGGCATGGTCGTGGCGCACGCGGCGCTTGTCGGTCACGCGGGTCAGGCCACCAGTGCCGGGCAGCACGCCCAGCAGCGGCACTTCCGGTAGCGCCACGGCAGACGAGCGGTCATCGATCAGCAGGATTTGGTCGCAGGCCAGGGCCAGTTCGTAGCCCCCGCCAGCACATGCGCCGTTCAGCGCCGCGATGAACTTCAGGCCACTGTGGCGGCTGGAGTCTTCGATGCCGTTGCGGGTTTCATTGGTGAACTTGCAGAAGTTGACCTTCCAGGCGTGCGACGACAGACCCAGCATGAAGATATTGGCGCCGGAACAGAAGATCCGGTCCTTCATGCTGGTCACGACCACGCTGCGCACTTCCGGGTGTTCAAAGCGAATGCGCTGCAAGGCGTCATGCAATTCAATGTCCACGCCCAGGTCGTAGGAATTCAACTTGAGCTTGTAGCCGGGACGCAGCCCCCCGTCTTCGGCGACGTCCATGGCCAGCGTGGCGACCGGGCCATCGAACGTCAGGCGCCAATGGCGGTAATGCTCGGGTTGTGTCCGAAAATCGACCCGGTTGATGGTGCTGCTCATAGTGTGTCTCCTCGTACGCCCTGCCCTGGACAGGAAAAATACTGCATCACATGAATTATTGTGCAGATTAGTGCAGGAAAAATGAGACGTCAAGCAAGACATGCACAAAAGTGCAGATTGGTGCTTCAGCAGCCCCCGTGAGCCGCCAGATGCAAAAAAGGCCGCCTGGGGAGACAGGCGGCCTTTCCGGGGGGGAAGCGCAGAAGATCTGCGCGGCATTGAGTTGCCTATAGCGGCAGGCCGCAGGCTTTGCGCACCTGCGTGCGCAAGCCGGCAAAGCTCTCTTGCACTTCCAGGTTGCTCGTGACCCAGGTCAGGTCGGCTTTGGCATAGAACGCTTCGCGCCCGGCCAGGATGCGCTTCAGATCGGCCATGGCTTCGTTATTGCCCGACATGGGACGGAAATCGCCTTGAGCCATCACCCGGCCCATGTGCTCTTCGGGGGTGGCGCGCAGCCAGACCGTGTAGCAATGCGCCAGCAGCAAATTCAGCGTGGCGGGCTCCGACACCAGCCCGCCCGGCGTGGCCAGCACCATTTCCGGATAGATCTGCACGGCCTCTTCCAGCGCGCGGCGCTCATAGCGGCGATAGGCGTTGGGACCATACAGATTATGGATTTCCAGGATGCTGCATCCGGCGACGCGCTCGATCTCGCGGTTCAGTTCGACAAAGGGGTAACCCAGATCGTCGGCCAGCATCTGGCCCAGCGTGGACTTGCCCGCGCCCCGCAGCCCGATCAGCGCCACGCGCTGCGTGCGGTTGGGACGTTGTGCACCCGCACCGACCCCGAACAGTTGCGTCAAGGCCTCGCGGGCGCGTTGCAGGTCGGATTCCGTGCGGCCGCTGAGCAATTCGCGGATCAGCAGCCAATCAGGCGATTCGGTGGTGACGTCACCGACCAACTCGGCCAGTGCGCAATTGAAGGCGCGGGCGATCTGCAACAGCACCAGGATCGAGGCATTGCCCACCCCGTGCTCAAGATTGGCAAGATGCCGCTCGGACACACCCGTCACTTGCGACAGGCTCTTGCGCGTCATGCCGCGTATGGCCCGCAAGCGGCGCACCCGCTCGCCCAATGCCACCAGGAAAGCTTCCCGCCTGGGTTCGGATGGCGCCGCGTCTAGCGCTTGATTCATGTTTTGGCTGACTCCGCAAATACCCTGATAAGCCTCGTTTTCTGCACTATAGTGCTTGACCCAATCCATTGGAAGCACTATTTTTCCTCAAAGCAGTTCCTAGCCGCCAGGGTGTGCAAAAAAGCAGCACTTGATTTCATGCCGCATCTTAGGCGCCGACAGTGTAAAGGAGGAGTCCCGGTGAGCACGCCAGATCAATTCCATGCCCTGATGCGCGAGGCCACGCGCCTGGTGTCCGGCCAGCAGTTGGACGACGGGCTGCAAGCGCGGCTGAACCGCGAGGCCGGCCCGCAAAGCGCGCTGTACCAGAACATCTTCGCCGCCTGTAAGCAGGGCGTGGCCGACGGTTGGATGTGCAACCGGGAAGGCGGCGGCATCCGCTATGGCCGCGTCATCAAACCCGCGGACGACCTGGCCGGCTGTTCCGTGGATGTCGTCGACATGGACGATCTGGCCGGCCCGCACCATGCGCATCCGAATGGCGAGATCGACCTGATCATGCCGCTGACCGACGACGCCCGCTTCGACGGGCATGGCGCAGGATGGCTGGTCTACGGTCCTGGCAGCGCGCACTGCCCCACCGTCACGCAAGGCCGCGCCCTGGTGTTGTACCTGCTGCCCGGCGGCGCCATCGAATTCACACGGCCCGGCTGACTAGCCGGACGCCGCACTCACGTCGCGCGCTCGCAACCGGGCAATAAAAAAAACAGCCCTCGCCGACCCGAATCAGGACATCAGGAGACAACCGTGAACACCTGCCCCGCCGAACTCAACTACGCCAGTTACCTGGCCGCGTTGAACGCGCCCCGCGCCGCCAAACCGGCCTACATCGACGACACGCGCCAACTGACCTATGGCGAACTGGCCGAGCGGGTGGCCCGCATGGCGGGCGCCTTGCGCCAATTGGGACTGCGCCGCGAAGAACGCATCCTGCTGCTGATGCAGGACACGGCCGACTGGCCCGTGGTGTTTCTGGGTGCGCTGCATGCCGGCGTGGTGCCCGTGGCCGTGAACACCCTGCTGACCGCGGATGACTACGCCTACATCCTGACGCATAGCCGTGTGCGTGCCGTGTTCGCCTCTGGCGCCTTGCTGCCCGTCGTGCAAGCCGCGCTGGCCCAGGCGCCGACCGATGTCGAACACCTGGTGGTGTCCCAGCCCACGTCTGCCTTGCCCGCCCATGGCCATGAGCTTGAAGCCCTGCTGGCTGCGGCGCCCCTCGCGCCCGCTGTCCGCACCCTGTCCGACGAGATCGCCTTCTGGCTGTATTCATCCGGGTCCACCGGCAAGCCCAAGGGCGTGGTCCACACCCACGGCAACCTGTGGCACACGGCCGAACTCTATGCCAAGCCGGTGTTGGGCATCCGTGAGGACGATGTGGTGTTCTCGGCGGCAAAGCTGTTCTTTGCCTACGGCTTGGGCAACGGCCTGACCTTCCCGCTGTCGGTCGGCGCGACTGTCGTGCTGATGGGTGAGCGCCCCACGCCGCAAGCCGTGTTCCAGCGCCTGACCCAGCATCGCCCCACGGTGTTCTACGGCGTGCCCACGCTCTACGCCAGCATGCTGGCGTCGCCCGACCTGCCACCGCGCGCCCAGGTGGCGATGCGCGTCTGCACGTCGGCCGGCGAAGCGTTGCCGCGCGACATCGGCGAACGCTTCACGCGGCATTTCGGCTGTGAGATCCTGGACGGCATCGGTTCCACCGAAATGCTGCACATCTTCATTTCAAACCAGAGCGGGCAATTGCGTTACGGCACCACCGGCAAGCCCGTGCCCGGCTACGAAGTGCAGCTGCGCGATGAGAACGGCGCCCCCGTCGAACCCGGCACCATCGGCGACCTCTACATCAAAGGCCCCAGCGCCGCGCTGATGTATTGGAACAACCGCGACAAGACGCGCCAGTGCTTCCTGGGCGACTGGTTGAAAAGCGGCGACAAGTACACCTGCGACCCGGACGGGTACTACACCTACGCAGGCCGCAGCGACGACATGATCAAGGTCAGCGGCCAGTATGTATCGCCGGTGGAGGTCGAGAACATCCTGGTGCAGCACGAGGCCGTGCTGGAAGCGGCGGTGATCGGCGTGCCCGACCATGACGGGCTGGTCAAGACCAAGGCTTATGTCGTGCTGCGCCCCGGTTTCGAGCCCGACGCCACTACCGGCGCCGCCTTGCAACACTACGTGAAGCAGCACCTGGCGCCCTTCAAGTATCCGCGGCAGATCAATTTCACCGAAGAATTGCCCAAGACCGCCACCGGAAAAATCCAGCGCTTCCGCCTGCGCCAGTTGGAAGAGTCGACGCTATGAATCCGCTCGCGGCATCGGCCGCGATAACCACCCGCACTGGTTTCGCCGACGTCACGGCTGCGGGCCGCGCCTTGCGCTTGGAGTGCCTGTGGATCGCTCCTGAGCGCGCCGCCGCGCCATTGCTGGTGTTCCTGCACGAAGGCCTGGGGTCGGTCGCCATGTGGAAGGATTGGCCGCGCCAGGTCTGCCAGGCCGCCGGCTGTCGCGGGTTGGTCGTATCGCGCTATGGCTACGGGCAATCCACGCCCCGCCCCGCGCAGGAAAAATGGCCTGTGGACTTCATGCACCACGAAGCCCGCGACGTGCTGCCCGCCTTGTTCACCGCGTTGGGCGTGGACACGCAGCGGGACAAGCCGGTGCTGTTCGGCCACAGCGACGGCGGATCGATCGCGCTGCTGTATGCCGCGATGCACCCGGATGCCGTCGCCGGCATCGCAGTGGCCGCGCCGCACACCTTCGTCGAAGACGTGACGGTGAAGAATATCGCGCTGGCGCGCAAGGCCTACCAGGACACGGACTTGCGAGACCGCCTGGCTCGCTATCACGCAGACGTGGATTCGGCGTTCTGGGGATGGAATGACATCTGGCTCCAACCCGAATTTCGCGATTGGAATATCGAAGACTATCTGCCCCGCATCACCTGCCCCGTGCTGGCGATCCAGGGCGTGGACGATGAGTACGGCTCGTTGGCGCAAATTCGCAGCATCCGTCGCCATGCGCCGCAAACCGTATTGCTGGAAATTCCTGGCTGTCGCCATTCGCCGCACAAGGACCAGCCCGACATTGTTATCCAGGCCGTCGCCGATTTTGTCGGCGCGTTGGACAAACCCGGCTGAGCTAGCGCCAGCCCATGATAAGCACGGAGACAAACCATGAACCACGCCCTGACCCGGACTGCGATCGCCGCGGCCCTGATGTTCGCCGCCAGCGGCGCGCAAGCCGCCGACAAGATCAAAGTCGGCTTCATGCTGCCCTATAGCGGCACCTTCGCCGCGCTTGGCAATGCCATCGAGAACGGCTTCAAGCTGTATGTCGCGGAGCAAGGCGGCAAGCTGGGCGGGCGCGAGATCGAGTATTTCAAGGTGGACGACGAATCCAATCCCGCCAAGGCAGCCGAAAACGCCAACCGCCTGATCAAGCGCGACCAGGTAGACGTGCTGATCGGCACGGTGCATTCGGGCGTGGCGATGGCGTTGGCCAAGTCCGCCAAAGACAGCGACACCACGCTGATCGTGACCAACGCGGGCGCCAATGCCATCACCGGCCCGCTCTGCGGGCCCGGCATCTTCCGCACGTCCTTCACCAACTGGCAACCCGCCTACGCCATGGGCCCGGTCGCCTACGCCAAGGGGCACAAGACGGCCGTCACCATCACCTGGAAGTACGCCGCGGGCGATGAGGCGATTGGCGGCTTCAAGGAAGGCTTCGAGAAAGCCGGCGGCAAGGTCGTCAAGGAACTGAGCCTGCCGTTTCCCAATGTGGAATTCCAATCGCTGCTGACCGAGATCGCCGCAGCCAAGCCCGACATGGTGTTCACATTCTTTGCCGGTGGCGGCGCGGTGAAATTCGTGCAGGACTATCACGCTGCGGGCCTGGACAAGACGATCCCGCTGTATGGATCCGGCTTCCTCACGGACGGCACCTTGCAAGCACAAGGCGCATCGGCGCAAGGCCTGTTGACCACGCTGCATTACGCCGACGGCCTGAACACGCCGCGCGACAACGCATTCCGCGCCGACTACGCCAAGCATTACAACGCGCAGCCGGATGTGTATGCCGTGCAGGGTTATGACGCAGCGCAGCTGATGCAGTCCGGCCTGTCCGCCGTCAAGGGCGACTTCACCAAGAAGGAAGACTTCCGCCGCGCCATGCGCGGCGCCACGGTGGACAGCCCGCGCGGCCCCTTCACCTTGTCGGCCGCGGGCAACCCGGTGCAGGACATCTATCTGCGCCGCGTGGACGGGCTTGAGAACAAGGTCGTGGAAGTCGCCGTGCAGAAGCTGGCCGATCCGGCCCGCGGCTGCAAGCTCTGACGCCACGTCCGCCACGGGAGGCCCCATGGACATCAGCATCCTGCTCATTCAAAGCCTGAACGCATTCCAGTACGGCTTGCTGCTGTTCCTGGTGGCCAGCGGACTCACGCTGATCTTCGGCATCATGGGCATCATCAATCTTGCCCACGGCAGTTTCTACATGATCGGCGCCTACATGGCGTTTGCGTTGGGACCGGTGGTCGACCGCTGGATTGGCGGCGGCTTCATCACGACCCTGATCGTCTGCGTGGCGCTGGCCGCGGTGCTGGGCTATTTCCTGGAAGCCGCGTTCTTCAGCTACCTGTACCACCGCAACCACTTGCAGCAAGTGCTGATGACCTACGGCCTGATCCTGGTCTTCGAGGAACTGCGCAGCATCCTGGTCGGCAATGACGTGCATGGCGTGCCCCTGCCCGCGTGGTTGCAGGGCAGCATCTCGTTGGGCGGGGTGATGACGTATCCGGTCTACCGGCTATTCATATCGGCGGTGGGCATCGCCGTCGCGCTGCTGTTGTATTGGGTCATCTCGCGCACGCGGCTGGGCATGATGCTGCGCGCGGGCGCCAGCAACCGCGAAATGACGGGATCACTGGGTATCGACGTCAACAAGCTGTACCGGCTGGTATTCGCGGCGGGCGTTGCGCTGGCCGCGCTGGCCGGCACCATTGCCGCGCCGGTGTCGTCCGTGTATCCCGGCATGGGCAACGGCGTGCTGATCATCTGCTTCGTGGTCGTGGTGATTGGCGGCATCGGGTCGATCCGCGGCGCCTTTCTGGCCGCGATGCTGGTGGGGTTCGTCGAGACCTTCGGGCAAGTCCTATTCCCTTCCGCGGCGGGCGTGCTCGTTTACCTGCTGATGGCCTTCATTCTTCTTTGCAAGCCCGAAGGGCTGTTCAAACAGGGCTAGCCATGACGAAACTTCTACCCGTCGCGACGCTGCTGGCGCTGGCCGCGTTTGCCTGGAGCGGCAGCGACTACTACACCGGCCTGGCGATCAAGATCATGATCTACGCCATCTTCGCGCTTAGCCTGCAACTGCTGGTGGGCGGCGCGGGGCTGGTCAGCCTGGGGCATGCCGCGTTCTTCGGCATTGGCGCCTATGCGGCGGCGTTGCTGTCGCCCGAATCAGGAGCCGCCAGCCTGTGGTGGTTGCTGCCCGTGGCCCTGCTGGCAGCCGCCGTCTATGCCGCCGTGACCGGCGCTCTGGCGCTGCGCACGCGCGGCGTCTACTTCATCATGGTCACGCTGGCATTTTCCCAGATGGCCTATTACGTATTCCACGACACCAAGCTGGGCGGTGGCAGCGACGGCATCTACCTGTATTTCAGGCCGGAGTTGTCGGTGGCCGGCTGGATGCCGTTCGACCTGGGCAACGCCACGACCTTCTACTACTTCGTGCTGATCTGCCTGGCGGGCGCATGGGGCTTCCTGGCCTTGCTGCGTCGTTCGCCCTTCGGCGCGGCGTTGGCCGGCATACGCATCAATGAACAGCGCATGCGCGCGGCAGGCTATTCGACCTATCCGTACAAGCTGACGGCCTATGTCGTAGGGGCCACGCTGGCCAGCCTGGCGGGCTTCTTGTTCGCCCTGAAAGACGGTTTCGTCACGCCTGAATTGTTGGCCTGGGAGCAATCCGGGCTGGTGCTGCTGATGGTGATCCTGGGCGGCATGGCCAGCCTGGGCGGCGCGGTGCTGGGCACGGTGACATTGGTGCTGATGCAGGAACTGTTCCAGTCGCAAGCCCTGTTTGGCGACTATGCCCGCCATTGGCACCTGCCCCTGGGGATCGCCATCATCGTGCTGGTGGCGCTGCTGCCCAACGGACTGGCCGGACTGCCCGCGCAATGGCGCCAGCGCCGCGAGGCGCGGGCAGCCAGCCAGCGGGCGGCTACGCCCGCCCCCAGCCCCACCCGCAATGCGGCCCGCCTGCCCATCCAAGGGGAACCTCATGCCTGACCTTTTGCTTGCCGCCACCGCCGTCACGCGCCGCTTCGGCGGGTTGACCGCCGTCAATGGCGTATCCCTGGGCCTGGCACGCGGCCAGGTTCATGCCGTCATCGGTACCAACGGCGCGGGCAAATCCACACTGATCAACATCCTGTCGGGGGAACTGGCGCCCAGCAGCGGCAACGTCATGCTGGGCGGACGTGACATCACCGCGTGGCGGCAACCGGAACGGGCGCGCGCCGGCCTGGGACGCAGCTATCAGCGGTCAACGCTGTTTCCTGAACTCAGCGTGTTTGAAAATTGCCGGCTGGCCGCGCAGGCGGGCCGCCAGCGTTTCTGGCACTGGTGGCGTTCGGCCTCGGACTGCCGGCATAGCGCCGACCGCGCGCATCACGCGCTGGAACGCACCGGTTTGACGGATGACGCCACACGGGCCGCCGGCCTGCTGCCGCATGGCCGCAAGCGCCAGCTTGAAATCGCCATGTGCCTGGCGGGCGACCCGCAGGTGCTGCTGTTGGACGAACCGCTGGCCGGCATGGGGCCCGAGGAAACCGACCGCATCCTGGACCTGCTTCAAACGCTGAAGGCCGGCCACGCCATCCTGCTGGTCGAGCATGACATGGACGCCGTGTTCCGCATCGCAGAGACCATCACCGTGATGGTCAACGGAACCGCCATCGCCAGTGGCACCCCGGCCGAGATTCGCGCCAATGCGCAAGTGCGCACGGCGTATCTGGGCGAGGACATGCAAGACACCCCGAAGGGAGCCACGCCATGAACGCGCTGATCGAGGCCGGCGGCCTGCACGTGTACTACGGCGCCAGCCATGTGCTGCGCGGCGTGGATGTGCGGATCGCCCCCGGTGAATCCGTCGGGCTGGTGGGCCGCAACGGCATGGGCAAGACCACGCTGATCCGTAGCCTGATGGGACAGGTGAAAAGCGCGCAAGGCCAGGTGCGTATCAGTGGCCGCGACTGTACTCACGCGCAACCGCATGCCATCGCCCGGCTTGGGCTCGCCTACGTGCCAGAAGGACGCGGCATCTTCCCCAATCTGAATGTGCGTGAGAACCTGCTGGTGGCGGCGCGTCCTGGCGTGCGCGGCGGACAGGACTGGACGTATGCGCGGGTGCTGGACACGTTCCCACGGCTGCGGGAACGGCTGGGACATGGCGGCCAGCAACTATCGGGAGGCGAGCAGCAGATGCTGGCCATTGGCCGCGCGCTGATGACCAACCCCGACCTGCTGATCCTGGATGAAGCCACTGAAGGGCTGGCCCCGCTGATCGTGGCGGAGATCTGGAAGATCATCCGCCAGATCCGCGCCACGGGCATGTCCACCTTGATCGTGGACCGCAATTACCGCGCCGTGCTGGAACACACCGACCGCTGCCTGGTGATGGAAAAAGGCCTGATCGTGCACGACAGCGACAGCGCGTCGCTGGCCCGGCAACCGGAACAGCTGACGCGCTATCTGGGCGTTTAGATGAGGGCTTCGATCAGGAACGGGCCACGGCGCTTCAGGCCGTCGGCCAGCGCCCGGGCAAAGCCTTCGACCGTATCCACGCTGACCGCCTCCACGCCCATGCCGCGGGCCAGGTGCGTCCAGTCCAGATAGGGTTCTTCCAGATCCAGCATGCGGCGCGCATTGCGGCCGGGTTCCTTCACACCCACGTTCTTCATTTCGCCATGCAAGGTGGCGTAGGAACGGTTGGCCAGAATGACCGTCAGGCAATCCAGGTTCTCGCGTGCTTGCGTCCACAGCGCCTGCAAGGTGTACATGCCGCTGCCGTCCGCCTGCAAGGTGATCACCTTGCGATCCGGGCAAGCGACTGCCGCGCCGGTTGCCAGCGGCAAGCCGATGCCGATGGCCCCTCCGGTCAGCATCAGCCAGTCATGCGGCGCACTGCTGGCGCTGTAGATCGGGAACTCGCGGCCTTGCGTGATGGATTCGTCGCACACGATGGCCTGTTCGGGCAAGGTGTGGGCAATCAGGATGTTCACGGCGGCGCCGGTCAGCTTGCCCGACTTCGGCACTTCGTAGCTGGCAGCGGGCGTGGCCAGGCGCGGCGCATCCGCAGCAATACCCAGTTCATCCGCCAGCCATTCCAATGCCTGCGCCAGATCCTGTTCGGCAGTTGCCAGCACGACCTGATTGCAGTCCGGCGGCGCCAGCAGGCTGGGTTTGCCTGGATACGCGAAAAAGCCCACCGGCGCCTTGGCGCCGGCCAGCACCAGGTGCTTCACGTCTTTCAGCTTGGCCACGGCCAGATCGATCGGATACGGCAGGCGGTCGACCGGCGTGCGCGAACCGCCACGCTCGATGCGGCGGTTGGAGGTTTCGGACATCAGGCGCACGCCCGTGGCGCGCGCAATGCGTCCGGCAGCATTCAACGCGCGCTCACGCAGCGCCGCGCCGCCCAGCATCAGCACTGCGACTTCTCCAGAGCGGATCGCCGCAGCGGCAGCGCGCACGGCGTCTGCCGAGGTACTGGCCAGCGCGGCATCCTTGACCTGCACGGGCGCCGGCGCGTTGTCGGGCAAGTCCGTCCACGCGGTATCGGCGGGCAGGATCAAGGTGGCGATATTGCCCGGCGCGCGGCGTGCCACGGCGATCGCTTCAGCGGCATCCCCGGACACCTCGGCAGCGGTCATCGTGCGCTTGACCCAGTGCGACATCGGACGTGCCACGCCTTCGACGTCACTGGTCAGTGGCGCGTCATACTGCACGTGATAGGTGGCGTGGTCGCCCACGATGTTGACCATGGGCGTGCGCGCGCGCTTGGCGTTGTGCAGGTTGGCCAGGCCATTGCCCAGGCCCGGCCCCAGATGCAGCAGCGTGGCGGCAGGCTTGTCGGCCATGCGCGCGTAACCGTCGGCCGCGCCCGTCACCACGCCTTCAAACAGGCCCAGGACGCAACGCATCTTGGGCTTGCGATCCAATGCGGCGACAAAGTGCATTTCTGATGTGCCGGGGTTGGCAAAGCAAACGTCCACATCATTGGCAAGCAAGGTATCGCAAAGACTGTCAGCGCCGTTCATCGTGTTTCCCTGGTCATTGTCATTGGCAGTGCGGGCGCGCAAGCGCCCCTGTGACTGGCATGATAGGTAGGGTAGCGCAAACGCGATAGAGCCATTTCAGTCTGTGGAGATGGAACCATTCCCGATCCGTCCGCTACGTTCCGCCAGCCGGAATTAGCATAACCGCCGTTGGGGGATCAACCCAATATCTGGCCCAGGAACGCCTGCGCACGCTCTGAGCGAGGAGCCCCAAAGAAATTCTCGGGCGTGTCGGCTTCCACGATGGTCCCCTGGTCCATGAAAACAACCCGGTCGCCGACTTCTCGCGCAAAGCCCATTTCGTGCGTGACGCAGACCATGGTCATGCCGTCCTTGGCCAGCGCGACCATGGTGTCCAGCACTTCCTTGACCATCTCGGGGTCCAGGGCGGAGGTCGGTTCGTCGAACAGCATGATCTTGGGCTGCATGCACAGGGCGCGCGCAATGGCCACGCGCTGCTTCTGGCCACCCGAGAGCTGGCCGGGATACTTGTCCGCGTGCTGCGGAATCCTGACCCGCTCCAGATAGTTCATGGCGCACGCCCGGGCTTCGTGCGCCGGCACGCCCTTGACCAGCAGGGGCGCCAGCGTGCAGTTCTCAAGCACGGTCAGGTGCGGAAACAGGTTGAAGTGCTGAAACACCATGCCGACTTCCGCGCGGATGCGCTCGATGTTCTTCACGTCTTCGTTGAGTTCAATGCCGTCGACCACGATACGGCCTTTCTGATGTTCTTCCAGCCGGTTCAGCAAGCGGATCGTGGTGGACTTGCCCGAGCCGGATGGACCGCAGAGGATCAGCTTCTCTCCTGGGGACACCTCAAGCGCCAGGTCATCCAGCACTTGAAATTCGCCATACCACTTGCTGACACCTTCCATGGTGATGATCGGGGCCGAAGCATTCTGTGCATTCATGATGTCAGGCCTTGGAAATATCGTGGTTTTCGCCCGCACCGCTCCAGTAGCCCGGCACGGTCAGGCGCTTTTCGGAACGCCGGAACAAGTAGGACAGCACGCTGCACATGGCGAAGTAGATGACGCCCACCATCGTGTAGACCGTCAACGCCTGGAATGTCGCGCCTGCCAGCATCTCGCCCGCCCGCATCAGTTCGTACACGCTGATGACGGCAACCAGCGACGTTTCCTTGATCAGCACCAGCGCATAGTTTCCCAACGCCGGGAATACCGTGCGCAGCGCCTGCGGCAATACGATGCGGCGTAGCCGCTGCACCTTGCGCAGGCCCAGCGCGCGGGCGGCCTCGTACTGCCCGCTATCGACCGACTGGATGCCGCTTCTGAACAATTCGGCCAGGTAGGCGCCGAAGTTCAGGGTCAGGCCCAGCACGCCCGCGACAAAGCCGTTGATCACGACGCCCATCTCGGGCAAGCCGTAGTAGATGTAGAACAATTGCAGCAGCAGCGGCGTGCCCCGTATCACTTCGATGTAGAAGCGCGCGCCACGGCTCAACAGCCGCGAGGGCGACAAGCGGCACAAGCAGACGACCAGGCCCAGCGCCACCGCCAGAAAGGCCGAACAGAAAAACAGCGCCAGAGTCCAGACCGTGCCCTCGGCCAAAGGGGTCAGGTACATGCGCAGCGTAGCGAGATCCAAGTCGTGCTCCTTATCCGTGCCGGTTGCGGCCCTTACTTGCTCATCAAGTCAGACACGCCCCATTTCTTGCCGATGGCGGCCATCTCTCCGTTCTGCTTCATCTCGGCCAAGGCGCCATTGACTGCGTCCAGCAGCGCGGCGTTGCCTTTCTGCACGGCCATCCCGACCTGCCACTTGCGCTGCGGCTGGTAGCCGGTATCGAGCTTCACGCCCGGGATGTTCTTCGTCTGGATCTGATAGATGATGCTGGGAGGATCCACGATGCCCAGGTCGATGCGGCCGGCACGCACATCCGCCAGCAAGGTGGAATAGTCCTGGTAGGTCGTGACCTTGGTGCCCGGCATGTCCTTGATCATGTTGAACTGGACCGAATCCACCAGCACGCCCACCCGTTGCCCCTGCATGTCTTCAAACTTGGTGTACTTCTTGGCGGCCTTGTCGCTGACGACGATGCCCTCGCCCCATTCGTAGACAGGCGCCGAAAAGTCGATGGCCTTTGCCCGCTCTTCGGTGATGAACAGCGGCGCGGACATGACATCCGCGCGCCCGGAAGTCAGCGTGGGAATCAGGCCCGAAAACGGGACGTCGGACAGCTTGTCCGAAACCTTCAGGTGCTTGGCCACGCCTGCGGCCACGTCCACCATGATGCCTTCCAGCTGATTGGATTTTGGATTCTTGAACCCGTGCGGTGGCGCGGATGCCGTCGTGACCACGGCCAGGTTCTTTTCAGCACGCACTTCGTCCAGCGTGCGCGCCTGCGCACCTGATTGGACCAACAGGCTGGCAGCGGCCATGCCCAGCAGGATGGATTTGAGTGTCATCGTTTTCCCCTTGAATGAATGAATACCCCGGGCGCTGCGGCTCAAGCCGGACGGCCTTGCGGGTACTGCTGCACAGCTACCGCCGCCAACGCGCAGAATTCCTGCATCACGGTGGCGGCCAGGAAGGCGGTGGCCCCCTGGACGTCTTGCGGCGGCGACACGGTATTGACGTCAAACGCCACGAAGTTCAGGCCGGCAAGCTGGCGCAACAGCGCCAGCCCCTCCTTGGCCGTCAGTCCCCCCCACTCCGGCGTGCAGACGCCCGGCGCGCAAGAGGGATCAAAGATGTCCATGTCAAAGCACAGATAGACGGGACGTTGGCCAATGCGCTGCTTGATGTCGGCCAGCGTGGCCTTCTGGTCCTGATCAAAATCGTCGTAGGGCACGATCGTGTAGCCAACCTCGCGCCCGAATTCCAGCACCCCCGGCATGAAGGAGCTTCCCCGGGTGCCCACGTGAAAACTGGAAGCCACGTCCAGCAGTCCTTCTTCGGCGGCGCGGGTGAAGGTCGTGGCGGTGTTGTAGCCGGGGATGGGATAGGTATCCGTATGCGAATCGAAGTGCAGCACGACGAAATCCGGATGGCGACGCGCCACCGCGCGCAATTGCGGCAGGGTCACGGCACCATCGCCTCCCATCGAAATCGGGATGGCGCCAGCGTCCAGGATGGCGCCGATACCCGCTTCGATCAGCGGATAGGACGCATCCGGATCACCAGGATGGCAGGCGACATTGCCCACATCGATGGCACGCAGAAATTCCGGCGGATTGTCGATCCCGTTGCGGCGGAAGATATCCACGGGGCGCAACAGCCTGGATTGCTCCCGGATCGCGTCCGGCCCCTGACGCGAGCCCACACGGAACGGGTGCGTGCCGCAATCGAACGGGATGCCGACCACGCAAGCGCGCGCCTTGCCCGCCCCCGCATCGCGAGCCGACGGCAGGCCCATGAACCCGGCAACGGGGTTGAAACTGACTTCAGATGTCTGCGGCACTGCGCGGCTCCTGGGGGCTGGGAATCCCGACCACGCCTAGCGATCGGAACTTCTATTTAGATTCAATCAAATCGCTAGACGATACGATCGTGTCATAAATAGATTAGCAAGCAAAAACCCAGGCGGCCAATTAGGGAGTTCCCCCTAGAGGCGACAAAAATAGTTGAGTGTTTTAGTTTGGAATAAGCGCGCACGCGCCCCGCACTGGTGCAAACCTGGCACCGGAATGCGGCATCGCGCAGGGGTCAGGCGTCGTCGTCGGAGGACGGCATCATGCCGCGCAGCGCGCCCCCGGGCGGTTCCATCTCGTAGAAGGGATGGGAACGGCCCAGCGTGCGTGATGCACTGATGGCGTGCGCGGTTTCCACCACTTGCGGGCCGAAGACGGCTTGCGCCTGTTCAAATGACCAGCGGCTGGAAGGCACGGACACGTTCACGGCCCCCAAAGGGGTGCCGCCCGCATCCAACACGGCCGCGCTGACCGTGATGTCGCCAGGGTAGAACTCGCCATTCGAGCGCGCATAGCCGTGGCGCCGCGCGAAATCCAGCTCGGCCAGCAAGGCATCCAGGGACGTGATCGAGTTTGGCGTATGCGGCTTGCGGTCGCAGCGCTCCAACAGGCTTCGCGCCACCTCTGGATTCAACTTGGCCAACACCGCGCGGCCCGCGGCCGTGCAATACAGGGGCAAGCGCATGCCCACGGGCATGTTGACGAACATTTCCTTGTGGGTGGCAAAACGCGCCACGTAGACCATGTCCAGGCCATCCGGCTCAGCCAGGCTGCATGTCTCTTGGCTGTTGCGATTCAAGGTGTGCAGGAAGGGGTTGCCGCCCAGCACCAGCGGACTGGTCTGCACATAGTTCATGCCCAGTTCCAGCGACCAAGGCGCCAGCGAGAACTTCTTGCTGGCCGGGTCCTTGCGCAGGTAGCCAAGCGTCCACAACGTATGCGTGAAACGCTGGACGGCGCTTTTGCTCAACCCTGTGACCTCGGCAAGTTCCGGCAGCGTCATGGCGGGTTGCCCTTGCCTGAACGCCCGCAATACCGAAACGCCGCGCGCCAACGCCGCGACGAACAACGGGGAATCTTCGGGATTTCGAGTCAGGGTCATGGCACGGGGCGTGCAGTGGCAAAGCGCATAGCGTACCGCATATCGGTTCGCTTATATCGCAGGGCGATGCCTGGAAGATTCTGCCAACGCTACGTCAGCGCTGCTGCCCGGCCCCTGCCTCATCGCCATCGGAAGCCTCGCCCCCGTGCGGCTTGACGAGCAAGCCATTAAGCACGATTTCATAAAACTCGGTGAAGGCGGCGCCGATCGACAGGCCGGTTTCCTCCAGAAATCGCTGGTTCCTCAAGCGATGGGCGGCCCCCAGAATCGCTTCCGAGACGAGTCGCGGGTTGTGCGGCACCAGCAACCCTTGGCGCACGCCGTCGTCGATCATGGCTTCCAGGCCGCGCACACGCGCCAGTTGATACTCGTCGAAAACCGCACGGCCACTTTCGGTTGCGTCCAGATCCGTCAACGCTGCCTTGCTCAAGCCCGATGCATTCAACGTCGCGCGCAGGTACATCGCAATCGCCTTGGCACCGTTGGATTCGCTGCGCGCTGCCACAAAACCCTTTTCCAAATTTGCAGTCAGCACCTGCCGGCAAACGTTGACGAAGAGTTCTTCCTTGGTGTCCGCGATTTCATAAATGCGCCGGCGCGAGCATTGCAGACGTTGCGCGATGTCGGCGATTGTCAGCGAAGACACGCCCTCAACGATCAACAACGCGGTCAATTCTTTGATGAAGACTTCATCGGTACGTCGCTTCGCCATGTATCGCCGCATGCCTCTGGAATGGAAAAACCGGGGGGTATCGAAGACGGGAATTCTACGACGCCTAGGTAAAACACCTAGGCATGAAAAGCGCCTTTTCGGTACCAATAATATTGACACAGTACCGCTTGTCATCTCAAATCGGTACCAGACAATAAATTCCAGTACCAAAAAAAGGTGACGGAGACATGCGGTATCCCTCTACTTCCCTGTACGAAGGCGCTACGGTCGCGTCCCTGTACCGTTCGGCATTCAAGGCGTTTCCGGAGGCCACGGCGATCGTGTCCAACCAAGCGTCTCTTTCCTATTCGCAGCTGGAAGCGCAGTGCCATCGCATTGCACGCTTGCTTCGCGCCAAGGGTTTGCAAAGACAAGATGCGATCGCCTTCCTGGTCAGCAATCGTGCCGAAGCCATCGCCGCCATCATCGCCGCGCAGTTCATCGGCCTGAAGGCAGTGTCACTGCATCCCATGGCCTCGGAGGAAGATCACGTTTTCGTCCTGCAAGACGCGCAGGTGAAGGCCTTGGTGGTGGATGCGAGCCTGTACGCCCAGCGTGCCCAAGCCATCGAAGCGCGCGGCATCATCCCACTGGTGCTCCCGCTTGACCGCACCGTTGACCACGCCGGACTTGCCAGCGAGGCGGCGGCGATGGACGGCAGCGATCTTGAGCTTGACGCCTACCCAGAGGAAATCACCAAGCTGTCGTACACCGGCGGCACGACCGGCCGATCCAAAGGCATCCTGCACGCCCACCGCACCACCGTCACGATGGTGCTTCAAATGCTGGGAACCTACGAGTGGCCTGAACACATCAGGTATCTGGTGACCACCCCGATCTCGCACGCGGCAGGCGGTTTGATCCTGCCCACCCTCATTCGAGGCGGCACGGTGTACCTGAGCGAGAAATACTCGCCGGCCGATTTCCTCAAGCGCGTGCGGCAGCACCGCATCAATTTCACCTTTCTGGTGCCCACCCAGATCTACGGCCTGTTGGACCATCCCGATCTGGTCGACAGCGATTGTTCAAGCCTGGAACTGGTGCTCTATGGCGCGGCCCCCATGGCACCGTCCAGGCTGCTGGAAGCACTGCGGAAATTTGGACCGGTGTTTGGCCAACTGTACGGTCAAGCGGAAGCGCCGATGACGATCTGCTATCTGCGCAAGCAAGACCACGACCCGGCCCGCCCCGGGTTGCTGGGCTCCTGCGGCAGAGTCGTCGCGGGCAATCAGGTGAAGCTGCTTGGCCCTGAGCTGCAAGATGTGCCGCTGGGAGACATCGGCGAACTATGCGTGCGCAGCCCGCTCGTCATGGACGGCTACCTGAACCGGCCGGAAGAAAACGCGAAGGCCTTCGCGGGAGATTGGCTGCACACCGGCGATATGGCGCGCATGGATGCCGCTGGCTATGTGTACATCGTTGACCGCGTGAAAGACATGATCATTTCGGGTGGCTTCAACGTCTATCCCAGCGAAGTCGAGAATTGTCTGGCCCTGCATCCCGACATTGCCGTATCCGCCGTCATCGGCGTGCCTGACGAGAAATGGGGTGAAGCCGTCACCGCCGTCGTGGTGCTCAAGCCTGGCGCCAGCGCAAGCGAGGCCGAGATCATTCAGTACGTCACCCGCAACAAGGGCGTCGTGAATGCGCCGAAAGCCGTGGTGTTCGAAGACCAGCTTCCTCTCACGGCGCTAGGAAAGATTGACCGCAAGACCATCAGAAGAAAGTACTGGGCTGGCCAGGACCGTCAAGTCAGCTGACTGACAAGCCGTCCGCAGACAAGCCTTCAGGCAACCAAGGAGACAGCAATGCGCATCAGACACCGCCTTTTCAAAGCATGTGTTTTGGCACTCGGCATGCTTAGCGTCAATCTTCATGCCCAAGAGGCTTACCCGGCCAGACCCATCAAATTCGTCATTCCCTTCGCGCCGGGCGGCATCACCGACCTGACTGGCCGAACCTTCGCGAAATACATGTCTGATGCCCTCAAGCAACCGCTCATCACGGAAAACAAGCCTGGCGCGGGGGCGCTCATCGGTGCGAATTACGTGGCTCGCGCGCCCTCCGATGGCTACACCTTGCTGCTGGGCACGAACGTCACCCACGCCATCAATCCGCAGCTGATGGCGTCCACCCCCTACGACCCCATCAAGGACTTCCAACCGGTGGCGATGTTTGGGCTGAACGGGAACGTGCTGGTCGTCAACGCCTCATTTCCCGCCAACAACTTCGACGAGTTCATCAAGTACGTCAAGGCGAAGCCGGGCGACATCAACTACGCCTCGGGCAGCGTCGGCAGTTCCGCTCACTTGGCCGCTGAACTGCTGAAACAAGAGGTCAAGGGCCTGAATTACATGCACGTGCCCTATGGCGGTCCCTCCGAGGCCATGTCGGCCCTGATTGGCGGCCACGTGGACTTCATGTTCGCGAACATCGGAGCCGCCATCAGCCAGATCAAATCAGGAAAGATCAAGGCCATTGCGGTCACCACGGCCAAACGCGAGGCGCAATTGCCGGACGTGCCCACCATCGCTGAATCAGGCGTACCGGGGTTTGAGGTCGTTGGCTGGATTGCTGCGTTCTTGCCGAAGGGCGCTCCGCCCGAGGTCACGATGCGTCTGAACCAAGTCATCAACAACGCGCAGGCCAATCCGGAACTGCGCAAGACCTTGGACGCGGCTGCGCTGATTCCCGTGGTGGCGACGCCTGAGGAAACCGCGAAGTTCGTGCAAGACGAATATGCGAAATGGGGCCGCGTGATCCGCGACGGCAATATCCCGAAACTCTGACCGCCAGGTAGCTTATGACCATCAAGGGCAAGGCCTACATCGCGGGCGCATACGAACATCCCACACGGTATGCGCCCGACAAATCCGTTACCCAGCTTCACGCAGAGTGTGCCTTGGGCGCCCTGCGCGATGCCGGCTTGAGCATCAAGGACGTGGACGGGTACTTCTGCGCCGGCGACGCACCGGGCGGCAGCCCGCTGTCCATGGCGGAATACCTGAATCTTGACCTGAAATGGATAGACGGCACCGAGCTTGGCGGTTGCTCGTACATGGTGCACGTCCGCCATGCCGCGCTGGCGATCGCCCAAGGCAAATGCTCGGTGGCCTTGATCACGCTGGCGGGCAAGCCCAAGAGCAGCGGCATGGCCACCGGCACCGTGCCACGGGAATTGGGTCCTGAACGGCCGGAAACGCCTTGGGACAGGCCGTATCGATCCACCATCACCGGCATATACGGCATGCTGGCCCAACGCCACATGCATGAATACGGCACCACCTCCGAACAGCTGGCAGCCGTCAAGGTAGCCGCCGCGCATCACGCGCAATACAACGAGCTGGCGGCGCTGCGCAAACCTGTCACGGTCGAGGACGTGCTGGCCTCTCCCGTGATTGCAAGCCCCTTGCATCGCCTGGACTGCTGCGTCATCACGGATGGCGGTGGCGCGTTGGTGCTGACCAGCCCAGAGATCGCCAAGCGCCTTTCACGGCCTCTCGTGAAGATCATTGGCGCAGGGGAAAGCATCAAGACCAGTAAAGGCGGCTATATCGAGCCCACAACATCGGGCGCGGTCGCCAGCGGCAAGCTGGCGTTCGCCGAAGCCGGCATCTCGGTCGACGACGTGAAGTATGCGTCTCTGTACGACAACTTCACCATCATGGTGTTGATGCAGCTGGAGGACCTGGGCTTTTGCAAGAAGGGCCAGGCGGGCCCCTTTGCCGCCGAGGGCAATCTGATCTCGGGCCGGGGGAAACTGCCGTTCAACACCGATGGCGGCGGCCTGTGCAACAACCACCCCTCAAACCGAGGCGGCATGACGAAAGTGATTGAAGCGGTGCGCCAACTGCGCGGAGAAGCGCACCCGGCAGTGCAAGTGCCTGATTGCAACCTGGCCTTGGCATCGGGTCCAGGCATGGTCATGGGCGTGGCCCATGCGCATTCCACCTTGATTCTTGAACGGGAGTAACGTGTGAACAGCCACATCGAGCGGACGACCTATCTGGACGACCCTTATGCCCTGGCGTACCCCGAGACCGCGCCGTTCTGGGCCGCGGCGGAACAACAGCGATTGCTGCTGAAAACCTGCAATCAATGCAAGCGCGCCCATTGGTATCCACGCATCGTCTGCCCGCTGTGCGCCAGCGACGATACGGACTGGAAGCCCGCAAGCGGCCAAGGCAGCCTCTACGCTTTCAGCATCATCGAACGCGCCGATCCGCCCTATGCGCTGGCGTATATCGAGTTGGACGAAGGCCCGATCCTCTTGAGCAACCTCGTTGACTGCGATCTTCGTGCATTGCGCATCGGGCAACGGGTATCCGCCGTATTCCGGCAAACGCCGGATGGGCGGTCAGCGCCCTACTTCACGATCATTCCCTAGACCACGGTCTCCGAACCACGCCGGCCATCACGGCCCGTCGATGTTCATCGCCGACAATGGAAAACCCCTGCAAAGCGGAATCCGCGATGCAGGGGCCTGGCTAGCGTCGGATGACGGCCCGCAACGCGGGCCGTTCCTGGTTCAGGCGCGTCAGCGGATCGGCCACGGATACATGGCGCCGCCCTTGTTCCACAGCGCGTTGGTGCCGCGTTGCAGGCCCAGCTTGCTGTCCTTGCCGACGTTGCGCTCGAACACTTCGCTGTAGTTGCCCACGGCCTTGATGGCGTTATAGGCCCACTTTTCATCCAGGCCCATGTTCTTACCAGCGCCGGGCGTCACGCCCAGGATGCGCAGCACGTTGGGATTATTGCTCTTCAGCATCTCATCCACGTTCTTTTGCGTAATGCCGTATTCCTCGGCTTCCAGCAGCGCGAACAGCGTCCAGCGCACGATGCCCAGCCAGTTCTCGTCGCCCTGGCGCACCATGGGGCCCAACGGTTCCTTCGAGAAGCGTTCCGGCAGGATCTCGAAGTCGTTCGGGTTGGCGACTTGCGTGGCGCGCACGGCGGCCAATTGCGAAGCATCGTCGGTGAAGGCGTCGCAACGGCCGGACTCGAAGGCGCGAACGACTTCAGTCACCTTGTCGATCACGACCGGTTTGAATTCGATGTTGTTGGCGCGGAACCAGTCGGCCAGGTTCAGTTCGGTGGTGGTGCCCGGCTGCACGCAGACGGTGGCGCCGTTCAGTTCCTTGGCGCTTTTGACGCCCAGCTTCTTGTTCACCAGGATGCCCTGGCCGTCATAGAAGCTGGCGGCCACGGCAGACAGGCCCAGCGAGGTGTCGCGCGTCTGCGTCAGCGTGACGGTGCGCAGCAGCACGTCGACTTCACCCGATTGCAGCGCGGTGAAGCGTTGTTGGGTCGACAGCGCCGTTCCCTTGAACTTGCTCGAATCGCCGAATACCGCCGCGGCGACCGCGCGGCAAATATCCACGTCCATGCCTTCCCATTCACCCTTGCTGTTGGTGGCGGAAAAGCCGGATACGCCGTCGGTCAGGCCGCACTGCACGAACCCTTTTTTCTTCACCGCATCCAGCGTGGGGCCGGCTACCGCCGCCTGGGACGCGCAAGCCAGGGCGAGCGCGCCGGCTGCAAACAAGATGGACCGCTTCATTATTGCCTCTCCTGAGATGGATGCCCCGGGCAGGCTTGTAAGCCGTCCCGGCTGAAACCGGGCCCTGTTTTGGTGGGCCGGCCGCCAGATTACGCGATGTCCACAGCGTGAACAACGCGATATGACTTAGTGGAAACCCGAGGGAATTGGGACGGCAGCCAGACCCATGTAGTTCGGTGATCGAACTTTATCAGCCCATCCCGACCCGTCCTGGCGTGCGCTTGCATGCCATACTTTTTTTCGCGGCATGTCCGCTCAGCGGCACCGCCGCGCAACAGAAAAGCCGATCGCGCCACAACAAAAACCCCGGGCGCGCATCGATACTCGGCCGATTCATGGAGGAGACAAATCCATGGCACAAGCAAGCAAATTGCAGCCTCGCCACGCAGCAGCGCATCGCCGCATGGCCCTGAAGACCCTGTTGTTGTCCGCGCTTGCCGCGGCGGGCCTGAGCGCCGGCCCCGTCCAGGCAGCGGATGACTGGCCCAACAAGCCCATCAAGATCATCGTGCCCTACACGCCGGGCGGGTCCACCGACATCGTGACCCGCATCGTCATGGAAAAGCTGGGGCCGCGCCTGAAGCAAACCATCATTGTGGAAAACCGTCCGGGCGCCAACAGCAGCGTGGGTTCGGCGATCGCGGCGAAGTCGGACCCCGACGGCTACACGTTCCTGTCCATGCTGCCGGCCTACATCATCAACTTCCATCTGTACAAGCTCACCTACAAGCCGGCCGACCTGACACCGGTGGTGCAGATGGCCGACTTGCCGCTGTTCCTGTTCGTAGCCGAAGACCTGCCCGTCAAGTCCGTGGCCGATCTGGTCGCCTACGCCCGCAAGAACCCGGACAAGCTGACCTACGCCTCCAGCGGCAATGGCTCCAGCGCGCACCTGACCGGCGCCGACTTCGCGTTGCAGAACAAGATCACGATGACCCACGTCGCCTACAAGGGCAGCGCCCCGATCCTGACCGATCTGCTGGGCGGCCGCGTGTCCATGGTGTTCGACCCGATTCTGGTGCCGATGCAATACGTCAAGCAGAACCGGCTGAAGGCGCTGGCGTTCACGGGCAAGGAACGCTGGCCCACCGAACCCGGCATCCCCACGATGGAAGAAGCGGGCATGCCGGGTTTCGTGACGGGATCGTGGGCCGGACTGATGGCGCCCGCAGGCACCCCCCAGCCGATCATCGAACGCATGGCGCGCGAGATCAGCGAGATCGTCAAGGAACCCGATGTGAAGCAGAAATTCGTGGATGCGGGCTTTCTGCCCGTCAGCGGCACCACGGCGCAATTCGCGGAACTGATGAAGAAGGATTCGGCGCGTTATGCCGAAATCATCAAGCAGGCCGGCATCACCGTGAATTGAACGCGGATCGGGCGTGGCACTGCGCCACGCCTGACCCGATCGGAGTCCCCATCATGATCAACAAGTTCATCGACACCCCCGAGGCCGCGGTCTCGGACATCCACGACGGCGCCACCGTGCTGATCAGCGGCTTCGGCGGCGCGGGCATGCCCACCGAACTGATCCACGCGCTGATCGATCAAGGCGCGCGCGAACTGACCGTGGTCAGCAACAACGCCGGCAACCATGAAACCGGGCTGGCCGCGCTGATCAAGGCCGGGCGCGTGCGCAAAGTGATCTGCTCATTTCCCAAGGCCTCGCACTCCTGGGTCTTCGACGACCTGTACCGCCGAGGCGGCATCGAGCTGGAATGCGTGCCCCAAGGCACCATCGCCGAAAGGCTGCGCGCAGCCGGCGCCGGTCTGGGCGGCTTCTTCACGCCCACCGCCTACGGCACAGAACTGGCCCAAGGCAAGGAAACCCGCATGATCGACGGACGCGGCCATGTTTTCGAGACGCCGCTGCATGGCGACTTCGCGCTGGTCAAGGCCGATCAGGGCGACCGCTGGGGCAACCTGACCTATCACAAGAGCGCCCGCAACTTCGGCCCCATCATGTGCATGGCGGCCAAGACCACCATCGTGCAGGTGCGCGCCAAGGCGGAACTGGGCGACCTGCCGCCCGAAGCCATCGTGACGCCAGGCATCTTCGTCACGCGCGTCACCCAGGTGGCCAATGCCGCCTTTTCCAGTTGAAGGAGCCCGCATGCATCGCCCCCTGACCCGCGAGGCCATGGCACGCCGCCTGGCCCTGGACATCCCCGACGGCAGCTATGTCAATCTGGGCATCGGCATGCCGGTGCTGGTGGCGGCCCATCTTCCGCCTGGCCGCGAGATCGTGCTGCACAGCGAAAACGGCATCCTGGGCATGGGCCCGCCCCCCGCGGATGACGCCATCAATCTGGACCTGATCAACGCGGGCAAGCAGCCCGTGACGTTGCTGCAAGGCGGCTCGTACTTCCACCACGCGGATTCGTTCGCGATGATGCGTGGCGGCCATCTGGATATCTGCGTCATGGGCGGCATGCAGGTCGCGGCCAACGGCGACCTGGCCAACTGGTCGCTGGCCAAGCCGGGCGAAGCGCCGGCCGTGGGCGGTGCGATGGACCTGGCGGTGGGTGCGCGCAGCGTGTTCATCATGATGGAACACAACAGCAAGAACGGCGATCCGAAGATCGTCGAACGCTGCACCTATCCGCTGACGGGCGCGGGCGTGGTGGACCGTATTTACACGGATCTTGCCGTCATCGATGTCACGCCGGACGGCTTGGTGGTTCGGGATATGATCGACGGCATGACACTGAACGAACTACAGGCACGAACGGGCGCTCCGCTGCGCGCAGGTTGATGCTGCCCAATCTTCCCCCACCCGGCTACGCCGCCCCGCTTGCGGCGGAAGATCACCCCGACCAGTTGCGCGGCGATCCGGACTACATGCTGACGCTGGCACGCGGCCTGCATGTGATCCGCGCGTTCGGCACGCGCCGCCATCCGCAGACCGCCGCGGAACTGAGCCGGCGCGCTAATCTGCCACGCGCCGTCGTGCAGCGTTGCCTGCACACCCTGATCCTGTTGGGCATTGCCGAACAGCATGGCCGGCTCTATGTGCTGACGCCACGCATCCTGGGCCTGGGCTACGCCTACTTTTCGTCGACGCCGTTTGTGTCACTGGCCCAACCCGTGCTGGAAGAGCTTAGCGCCGCCGTCAACGAAACCTGCGCGCTGGCCATCATGGAAGGCCAGGAGATGCTGTATCTGGCGCGTTCCGAAGTGAACCGTCTGTTGGCCACGTCGATGGGGCTGGGCAGCCGCTTGCCGGCGTATTGCACGTCGATCGGGCGCGTGCTGCTGGCACAGTTGCCGGAACCCGCCTTGGCGCGCTATTTCGCCACGGTAGACCTGCAACCTTATACGGAATTCACGCTGACCACCGAAGCCCGACTGCGCGCGGAACTGGTGCGCATCCGTGAACAAGACTATGCGGTGGTGGATCAGGAGCTTGAACTGAACGTACGCGCCATCTCGGTGCCCGTGCGCTCGGCCAGCGGCAAGGCCTGCGGCGCCGTGAACGTCAGCGTGAAAGCCGCGCGAGTTCCCTTGAACCGGCTGACGGAAGAATTCCTGCCGCCCTTGCGGCAAGCCGTCGAAAGAATCGGAGAATTCCTGGTCGCGTGAAGGTGATGGGCGAGTCGGCTGCCTGGATAGGATGCGTGAGTCGCCTACCTGGATAGGATGCGCGACACGACCGCGTGCATTTGATGTGCTACTCGACCACGTGCGTTTGATGTGCGATCAACCACGTGCATTTGATGTGCGATCAACCGCGTGTATTTGATGTGCGATCAACCACGTGCGTTTGATGTGCGATCAACCGCGTGCATTTGATGTGCGATCAACCACGTGCATTTGATGTGCGATCAACCACGTGCATTTGATGT
>NZ_CADIJX010000015.1 GCF_902859625.1 Achromobacter pestifer
GCCGTAGTCGCTGGGTTCTTCGGACAGGAAGTCGATGACTTCAAACGGGTGCTCCAGTTCGATGCCGTGTTCCTGCATGGTGCGCGCGACTTCGATGCCTGCCAGCACGCCGATGATGCCGTCGAAGCGGCCGCCGGCCATGACGGTGTCGCAATGCGAGCCGGTGGCGATGGGCTTGCGGGCGGGGTTGCGCCCGGCGCGGGTGCCGATCAGGTTGCCACCGGCGTCCAGCCGCGTGGCCAGGCCGGCGGCTTCAAATTCGCTGCGCAGCCAGGCGCGCGCGTCGTTGAACAGCGGCGAGAAGGCCCGGCGCGTCCAGGGCAAGTCGGGCAAGGTGAAGCGCGACAGGGTTTCGACGCGGGCCCAGAGACGTTCCGCATCAAGGGGCGGGAAGGGCTGCGAAGGGGTGGGCGAAGGGGAGAGCGAGGCGGGGGGTGTTGCGTGCGGCATGAAGATTCCTGAAGATGCGCTGGAGATTATGTCATGGCGGGCATCGGCGTCCCGGCGCATGGCGCAGTCGGCATCTTCAGGGTTTCAGCGCATCAAGAGGCCTGCCGCCAGGACGGTTCGCGCTTTTCCAGGAAAGCCGCGACCCCTTCACGGGCCTCATCCGTGCTGCGGCAAGCCGCGATGCGTTCTACGGTGTCTGCGATCAACGCGGCGTTGATCGGCTGGCCTGCAAAGTCCCGAACCAGCCGCTTGCTGGCCTGAACGGCGTCGGGGCCGTTTGCGCACAGCGTGCGGCAGATCGCGTTGGCTTCGTCATGCAGCCGTTCGGCCGGCACGACGTCATGCAACAACCCCAGACGCAGCGCCGTGGCGGCGTCGAAGCGTTCGGCCGTCAGGAAATACCGGTTGGCGGCCCGTTCTCCCATGGCCCGGATCACATAGGGGCTGATGGTGGCCGGCAGCAGGCCCAGCCGGGTTTCGGACAGGCAGAAGTGCGCTGTGTCCGCGGCGATGGCGATGTCGCAAGCCGACAGCAGGCCCATGCCCCCCGCGTAGGCATCTCCGTTCACGCAGGCCACCACGGGCTTGGGGCAGGCCCAGATTGTGTGCAGCATGTCCGCCAGCCGGCTGGCGTCCGCGCGGTTGTCGGCGTCGGTATGCGTGGCCATCTTGCGCATCCAGTTCAGGTCGCCGCCCGCGCAAAAGGCTTTGCCAGCGCCGGTCAGCAGCAGGACGCGCACGCGGGGATCCTGGGCGGCCTGCTTGACGGCGCTGGTCAACGCGGCGATCAGGGCTTCGTCGAAGGCGTTGCGCATGTCGGGGCGGTTCAAGGTCAGGCGGGCAATGGCGCCGTCGTGGGCGACGTCCAGTGGCGTTTGCAAAGTCATCCGTGATCTCCCATCGTATTGAATATTGCTCAATAAACTTGAATGGATTGTGGAACGATTCTAGGGCTATTTCTAGTATTTTGAGATTTATCTCCGACAAATATTGAGCTATCCTCAAAAAAATGGAGCGAGACATGAATCCACAAACGGGCGGCCCTGCCGCCGATCAGCGCTATGCGTCGGTATTCCGGCCCGGGCTCTACGACGGCAAGACCATTCTTGTGACGGGCGGCGGCAGCGGCCTGGGGCGGTGCACCGCGCACGAACTGGCGGCGCTGGGCGCCCGCCTGGCCCTGGTGGGCCGCAAGCGCGAGAAACTGGAAGCGGCAGGCGAGGAGATCGCCCGCGTATATCCGGAAGCCGCCGAACGCATCAGCCTGCATGCCTGCGATATCCGCGACGAAGCGGGTGTGCGCGGTGCGGTGGCGGACGTGCTGGCCCGCCATGGCGCCATTGACGGCCTGTTCAATTGCGCGGGCGGGCAGTTTCCGGCGTCCCTGGAGAACATCAGTTTCAATGGCTGGAATGCCGTCGTGCAGAACAACCTGCATGGCACCTTCCTGATGGCGCGCGAGGTCTATACACAGCACATGCGCCAGCACGGCGGGGCCATCGTCAACATGCTGGCCGACATCTGGGGCGGCATGCCGGGCATGGGGCATTCGGGCGCGGCGCGCGCCGGCGTCTGGAACCTGACGGAAACGGCAGCCTGCGAATGGGCGCACGCAGGGGTGCGGGTCAATGCGGTGGCGCCAGGCTGGATCGCCTCCAGCGGCATGGACAGCTACGACGATCAGTACCGCGCCGTGTTGCGCGAACTGAAAACCAGGGTGCCGCTGCAACGCTTCGGCACCGAGGCGGAATTGGCGGCGGCGGTGGTGTTCCTGCTGTCGCCGGCGGCGGCCTTCATCAATGGCAGCGTCATCCGCGTGGATGGCGGCGTGCCCAACGCACGGCATTCGTGGACCTTGCAGCCCGCCCAGCGCAGCGATGTGTACAACGGCTTTCCTCAGTACGTGCCGCCGTCCTTGTTTTCGGACGCTTCGGACGCCTGAAGGCGATGCAGGGCGTCGCGCACTTCACCGCGGAATCGGGCCAGCGCCAGCGCGTCCTGGCGCGGCGGTTGCAAGGCTTGCCACAGGAAGCCGACCAGTTGGTCGGCCGTGGCGGCCACGTCCACCCGCGCGCCGCGAAGAATGGCGTCCCACAGCACATGCTCCATCGGACCATAGACGGCCGAACGCAGCAGCCGCAGCGGCATGTCCCGGCGGATATCGCCGTCGGCCTGGCCTTGCGCCAGGATACGCATCAACGGCGCGGTGTAGCGGCGTTGCAGCCCGGCGTAGACTTCGCCGAAATCGTCATTGCGCGCACGTCCCTCGGACAGAATGAAGGCGCACAGCCCCGGTCCCTCGGCCAACAGATGGCGCAGGTGCGTGTGCACCAGATAGTGCAGCTGGGCACGCGCCCCTTGCACGTGCGGCAGGCTGTCTTCCACCTTGGCGATGATCTCGTCATACCAATCGCTGATGACCCGCACGCACAGTTCACGCTTGCCGCCGAAGTAGGTGAAGATCGTGGCTTCGGACACGCCCAGCCGCTGGGCGATCTCGGTGGTCGTGGCGGCCTGGAAGCCGGCTTCCGAGAACACCTGGCGGGCCATGTGCAGGATGTCGCGGATGCGCTGTTCGGACTTGGCGCTGGCCGGCGGGCGGCGAATCGGGACGGCGGCGGTTTTTTCCATGCGGATGGCAAAAGGGTCGGTAGGCGGGGCTTATTATTGAGCCAGGGTCAAGCCAGTTGAGCAACCCCTGGATGAACCATAACAACATCAGAGACAAAACCATGCTGTCCCGAGCCGAATCCTATAAGCAGCTTGTGTCCCAGTTCCAATGGCAGGTGCCGGCGGATTTCAACATTGGCGTCGATGCCTGCGATAAATGGGCCGACGGTAGCGGGCGGCTGGCCCTGATCTACGAGAAAAGCGACGGCGCGCAGACGCGCTACAGCTTTGATGACATCAAGGCGCAGTCCAACCGCCTGGCGCATAGCCTGGAGCGCCACGGTGTGCGCCGTGGCGACCGCGTGGCGGTGTATCTGCCGCAGGCGCCCGAGACTGCGGTGACGCATATCGCCGTCTACAAGATGGGTGCGGTGGCGGTGCCGCTGTTCACCCTGTTCGGCGTGGACGCCATTCAGTACCGGCTGGCCAACAGCGGTGCGGCGGCGTTGGTGACCGATGCCGAGGGCTGCCGCAAGTTGCGCGAAGTCCGCGCCAGCCTGCCCGACCTGAAGGTCATCTATTGCATAGACGGCGACGACGAGGGCGAGGCGGTGCCGTTTCACCCCGCGCTGGCCGCCGAGTCCGACGATTACACCCCGGTCCAGACGGCGGCAGACGATCCCGCCGTCATCATCTATACGTCGGGCACCACCGGCAAGCCCAAGGGCGCGCTGCACGCGCACCGCGTCCTGCTGGGGCATCTGCCCGGGGTGGAGATGTCGCACGAGTTTTTCCCGGAAAACGCCCGGCTGATGTGGACACCGGCCGACTGGGCCTGGATTGGCGGCCTGCTGGACGTGCTGCTGCCGTCCTGGCACCACGGCATCCCCGTGCTGGCACGCCGTTTCGAGAAATTCGACGGCACGTCGGCGCTGGAGCTGATGGCCCGCCATGGCGTGACGCACACCTTCCTGCCGCCCACCGCGCTGAAGATGATGCGCGGCGCGGCCTATCCCGATGCCGCCGGCCCGCTGGCGCTGCGTTCGGTGGCCAGCGGCGGTGAGTCGCTGGGGGCCGAACTGATCGACTGGGGAAGGCGCGTGCTGGGCGTCACCATCAATGAGTTCTACGGGCAGACCGAATGCAACATGCTGGTGTCGTCGTGCTCGTCGCTGTTTGACCCGAAAATCGGGTCGATCGGCCGGGCGGCCCCTGGCCACCGGGTGGCGATTGTGGATGAGCGGGGCGAGGAAGTGGCCGATGGACAAGAGGGCAACATCGGCGTATTGCGGCCGGACCCCGTCATGTTTCTGGGCTACTGGAACAACCCGCAGGCCACCGCCGAGAAATTCGTGGGCGACTACCTGCTGACGGGCGACCTGGGCGTGCGCGACGAGCAAGGCTTCATCCGCTTCGTGGGCCGCAACGACGACGTGATCACCAGCGCGGGCTACCGCATCGGCCCGGCTCCCATCGAAGACTGCCTGATCGGGCACCCCGCCGTGCGCATGGCTGCCGTGGTGGGCGTGCCGGACGAACAGCGCACCGAAATCGTGATGGCGTATGTGGTGTTGAACGACGGATTCGACGGTGACGATGCGCTGGTCAAGGCGTTGCAGGCCCATGTGCGCACCCGATTGGCGGCACATGAGTACCCGCGCGCGATCCGGTTTGTAACCAGTTTGCCGACGACCGCCACCGGCAAGATCATCCGCAGGGAGCTGCGCGACGGAAGCTATTCCTGATCCGTCTCAACCCGTGACAATCTCGTCCATGAGGATGGGTTGACGGGCTGCCCGGCGCTGCAAGTATGATGGCGCAAATTACATACGGCCCCAGAGCAATTGGGGCCGTATCACCATTTGTCTAAGTATGGAGATAGCCCCAATGAATAAGCCATTGGATGGGGGCCTTGCGGCGTTGAACGTGCCGGCCTACGTCAAGCATCGCGGCCTGATCGACTGGGTGGCCAGTTTTGTTGCGCTGGCCAAGCCGGATCGCGTCGTTTGGTGCGACGGTTCGCAAGAAGAATATGACCGCCTGTGCGAACAAATGGTGCAGTCTGGCACGATGCGCAGGCTGAATCCGGCCAAGCGCCCCAATTCCTTCCTGGCGTGTTCGGACCCGTCCGATGTCGCCCGCGTGGAAGACCGCACGTTCATCTGTTCGGATCGGCCCGAAGACGCCGGCCCCACCAACAACTGGGCAGACCCGGCCCAGATGCGCGACACGCTCAACGGCCTGTTCGATGGCGCCATGCGTGGCCGCACGCTGTATGTCGTGCCGTTCTCGATGGGCCCGCTGGGGTCGGATATTGCCCACATCGGCGTGGAACTCTCGGACAGCCCCTACGTTGCCGTGAACATGCGCATCATGACGCGCATGGGCAAGCAGGTTTACGACGTGCTGGGCACCGACGGCGATTTCGTGCCGTGCGTGCATTCCGTGGGCAGTCCCCTGGCCGACGGCGCAGCCGACGTGGCCTGGCCGTGCAATCCCACCAAGTACATCGTGCATTTCCCCAAGAGCCGCGAGATCTGGAGCTACGGCTCGGGCTATGGCGGCAATGCCCTGCTGGGCAAGAAGTGCTTCGCGCTGCGCATCGCCTCCACCATGGGGCGTGACCAGGGCTGGCTGGCTGAACACATGCTGATCCTGGGCGTGACGTCGCCCAAGGGCCGCAAGTATCACGTGGCCGCGGCGTTCCCGTCGGCCTGCGGCAAGACCAACTTCGCCATGCTGATCCCGCCGCAAGGCATGGACGGCTGGAAGGTCACCACCATTGGCGACGACATCGCCTGGATCAAGCCGGGCGCCGACGGCCGCCTGCACGCCATCAACCCGGAAGCCGGCTATTTCGGCGTGGCCCCGGGCACCAGTGAGCAAACCAATTTCAATGCCATGGCTACCCTGAAGGCCAATGTCATCTTCACCAACGTGGCGCTGACCGATGACGGCGACGTCTGGTGGGAAGGCATGACCGACACGCCGCCCGCGCACCTGATCGACTGGCAGGGCCAGGACTGGACGCCCGCCATTGCGCGCGAAACCGGCCGCAAGGCCGCGCATCCGAATGCGCGCTTCACCGCGCCGGCCGCGCAATGTCCGTCCATCGATCCTGAATGGGAAAACCCGGAAGGCGTGGTCATCGACGCCTTCATCTTCGGCGGCCGCCGCTCCACGACCGTGCCGCTGGTGACCGAAGCACGCAATTGGGTCGAAGGCGTGTACATGGCTGCCACCATGGGTTCGGAAACCACCGCCGCCGCCGTCGGGCAGCAGGGCGTGGTGCGCCGCGACCCGTTCGCCATGCTGCCGTTCTGCGGCTACAACATGAGCGACTACTTCAACCACTGGTTGAAGCTGGGCAAGCAGCTGGAAGCCACCGGCGCCACCTTGCCGCGCATCTATTGCGTCAACTGGTTCCGCAAGGGTCCGGACGGCAAGTTCGTCTGGCCTGGCTTTGGCGAAAACATGCGCGTGCTGCGCTGGATGCTGGGCCGCATCGACGGCCAATCCAAGGGCGTGGACCAGGTGTTTGGCGTGTCGCCCAGCTACCAGGACATCGACTGGACGGGGCTGGAGTTCACCCCCGACAAGTTCGATCAGGTCATGTCGGTGGACGCCGACGCCTGGCGCGACGAACTGGCGCTGCACGACGAGCTGTTCGGCCAGTTGGCCCAAGGCCTGCCGGAAGACCTGCCGGCTGCCAAGGCCAAGATTGAAGGGCGCCTGGCGGCCTGATAGCCCTTGCCCCAGGTTGAAAACCCGCATGCCGTCAATGGGATGCGGGTTTTTTATTTTTCACGGTTGACTGGCACAATCGATAGATGACACTTGATCCGGAAGACCTTGCAAAGATCACCGCGCTGACGCTCGCGCACTACGAAGAGAACGCGGAATCGTTCGAGGCCGGCACGCGCGACCATGACGTCAGCCAGAACATCTCGGCTTTGCTTCGCCATATCCAGGGCGAACCGCCCTATGACATCCTGGACTTGGGCTGTGGCCCCGGCCGCGATCTCAAGACCTTTGCCGCGTTGGGCCACCGGCCGGTGGGACTGGACGGCACGGCCAGTTTCGTGGAGATGGCGCGCGCGGCCAGCGGCTGCGAAGTCTGGCATCAGGACTTCCTGCAATTGGCCTTGCCGCCGGAGCGCTTTGACGGCATCTTCGCCAATGCGGTGCTGTTCCATGTGCCGGGTCAGGAACTCCCCCAGGTGCTGCGCGCCTTGCGCGCCACGCTCAAGCCCGGCGGCGTCTTGTTCAGTTCCAACCCGCGCGGCACCAATCAAGAAGGATGGAACCGCGGGCGTTATGGCGTCTACCACGACCTGGAAGGGTGGCAGGAATTGCTCACCGCAGCAGGCTTTGAAGCACTGGAACACTATTACCGCCCGACGGGTCTGCCACGCGATCAGCAGCCCTGGCTGGCCAGCGTCTGGCGGCGGCCGGGCTGATACCGCCCACTTGAACTGCCAGCGCCAAGGGCGGCGCCTTGGCAGAAAATGGACAGCGGCCGCGCATTCCGGCCAGCCGCTACGATCCCCCTTCATTTTCCCTCCAATAAACGCAGTCCGCGGATAGCGGTTGCCGAATCCGGCTACCGTGGTCCCGGCGCGCGGCGCCAGTATTCGCCTCACTCAGTCAGCAATGCGAGGTGATGCGATGAAGGGTCTGGAAAACAAGGTTGCCATTGTGACCGGCGGCGCCACGCTGATCGGCGCGGGCGTCGTCACGGCGCTGCGCAGCAAGGGCGTGCGTGTGGCGCTGTTCGATATCGACGCCGTCAACGGCGAACGGGTTGCGGGCGCGGATCCGGCCACCACGCGCTATTGGCAGGTGGACATCACGGACGACGCGCAACTGGCACGCGGCGTGGCTGACGTTGCGGCCCACTTCGGCCGTATCGACTACCTGGTCAATCTGGCCGCCACCTATTTGGACGACGGCGCCGCCTCGGGCCGTGCCGACTGGCTGCAAGCGCTGGACGTCAACGTGGTCAGCGCCGTGATGGCCGCCCGTGCGGTTCATCCTCATCTGGTCACCGCAGGCGGTGGCGCCATCGTCAATTTCACCAGCATCTCGTCGCGCGTCGCGCAAACGGGGCGGTGGCTGTATCCGGTTTCCAAGGCGGCGTTGTTGCAGGTGACGCGCAGCCTGGCGATGGACTACGCGCCAGACCGCATTCGCGTCAATTCCGTATCGCCGGGTTGGACGTGGTCGCGCGTCATGGACGAATTGACCCAAGGCGACCGCGCCAAGACAGACCGCGTGGCGGGTGACTACCACCTGTTGGGCCGCGCGGGCGATCCGGCGGAAGTGGCCGAGGTGGTCGCCTTCCTGCTGTCGGACCATGCCAGCTTTGTGACGGGCGCCGACTACGCGGTGGACGGCGGCTATTCCGCCATGGGCCCGGAGCAGGCGCGGCCTGCCATTCCGCGGTTGGCGGAATAGCCCTCAACACCATCTATCGGCTCGCGGCACGCGCGGCGGGCAATGCAAACGAAAGGAGAACAATCATGCGTCGAATCGCGATCGTGGGCGGCGGGCAGGCCGGACTGCCCCTGGCGTTGGGGCTGTTGGACAAAGGGTACAAGGTGACGGTGGTCACCAACCGAGATCCCGACAGCATTCGCGCTGGCAAAGTGATGTCCAGCCAATGCATGTTCGATGCGTCGCTACAGATCGAGCGTGACCTGGGCCTGAACCTGTGGGAAGCCGACTGTCCGACCGTCGACGGCATCGGCCTGGCGGTGCCGCATCCCGAGCATCCGGGACACAAGCTGATCGACTGGGTGGCCCCCCTGGACAAGTCCGCGCAGGCGGTGGACCAGCGCCTCAAGATGCCGGCGTGGATGGAATTGTTCGAGGCCCGTGGCGGCAGGCTGCTGATTCAGGACGGCGGGGTGGGTGAACTGGAACTGCTGGCCGCCTCGCACGATCTGGTGCTGTTGGCGGCCGGCAAGGGCGATGTCGTGAAACTGTTCGAGCGCGATGCCGAGCGCTCGCAATTCGACCGCCCGCAGCGGACGCTGGCCTTGACCTACGTGGCTGGCATGCGGCCCGCGCCCGACTATTCGCGGGTGGCCTTCAACCTGATTCCCGGCGTGGGCGAATACTTTGTATTCCCGGCGCTGACAACAGGCGGGCCGTGCGAAATCATGGTGTTTGAAGGCGTGCCCGGCGGGCCGATGGATTGCTGGCGCGACATCAAGACGCCGCAGGCGCATCTGGCGCAAAGCCTGGAGATCCTGCGCACCTACTTGCCTTGGGAAGCAGACCGTTGCAACGCCGTGGAACTGACGGATGCCAATGGCATCCTGGCCGGCAGCTTTGCGCCCACGGTGCGCAAGCCGGTGATGACCTTGCCGTCGGGCCGGCTGGTGTTCGGCCTGGGCGATGCGGTGGTGACCAATGATCCGATCACCGGGCAGGGGTCGAACAATGCGACCAAGGCCTGCGCGGTCTATCTGGAGGCGATCCTGGAACATGGCGATGCCGACTTCACCGCGGCCTGGATGCAGCGCACCTTCGAGCGTTTCTGGGAGTACGCCGGCGCGGTGGTGGAATGGACGAATTCGATGCTGTTGCCCCCCGCACCGCATTTGCTCAAGTTGCTGAAGGCGGCTGAAGACTCACCGGCACTGGCCAGCGCCATCGCCAACGGTTTTAATCATCCGCCTTCGTTTTTCCCCTGGTGGCGCGACGAAGTGGCTTGCGAAGCGTTCATCGCCGCCAAGGCGGCGCGGGCGGCGGCATGACGGCGCCGCTGGACTGGGGCAGCACCGACCTGCACCCCAAGGTCCTGCGCGGTGTGCTGGGCAGCTACCCGACCGGCGTGGCCATCGTGGCCACGCGCTGTCCGGATGGCCGCAAGGTCGGGCTGACCATCAATTCCTTCGCCTCGCTCTCGCTGGATCCGCCGCTGGTGTTGTGGAGCCTGGTGAACCATTCGCCCAATCTGGCGGCGTTTCGCGATTGCCGCCATTTCACCATCAGCGTGCTGGCCTGCGGCCAGGAAGCGCTGGCGCTGCGGTTTGCCAGTTCGGTGGTTCCCGACAAGTTCGACGGCACGCCGCTGCACGAGGTGCCGGAAGGCGTGCCCGCCATTGCCGGCGCGGTTGCCACGCTGGTTTGCGCCAATGACCAGCAGAACGTGGCCGGGGACCATCTGCTGCTGTTCGGCCGCGTATTGCGCGTGGCCAGCGTGGCGGCCACGCCGCTGGTCTTTCATGCCGGGCGCTTCACTGCGCTGACCGCCGCGTAGCGGCCTTTCCCGTTGGAGTGATTCATGGCCAAAGAGTCAGATGCGCAGGTCATCATCGTCGGCAGCGGGATGAACTCGTTGGTGTGTGCGGCGTTGCTGGCGCAGCGCGGCAAGTCGGTGCTGGTGCTGGAGCGCAACGATCGGCTGGGCGGCTGCATTCGCACCGAAGAACTGTTTCCGGGCTACCACCACGATGTGTTGTCCTGCTGGTATCCCTTGTTTGTCGGCAGCCCTGCGTATGCGGCGCTCAAGCCCGCCTTGGCCGAGGCGGGATTGGAATTCCTGCAAGGGGAATACGCGACCGGGCTGGTCCTGCCGGATGGCTCCGGCCTGGCGTTGAAGCAGGATTTGCAGGACACGGCAACACGGCTGGACGCCTGGGCGCCGGGTGACGGCGCGGCCGTTGGCACCATGGCTCAGCGGCTGTTCAGCGAAGACGCCGCGCTGACATTCGGCTTGCTGGGGCAGAACCCCTACGGCGTCGGCATGGCGAAGTTGCTGTTCAAGGAATGGCGCAAGCGCGGCATGGACGGCTTGGCCGCCTTTGCCGCGGATTCGATGGAGCCGTTTCGCCGCTGGGCGGAACGTGAGCTGCGATCCGATGCGGCACGTGCGCTGATCGCGCCTTGGGTGCTGCACACCGGATTGGGGCCCGATGATGCGTGCTCCGCCTTGATCGGCAAGCTGACGTTCGCGGCGGTCGTGGCCGGCGGCATGCCGGTCGTGAAGGGCGGCGGCAGCGGCGTGGTCAACGCGCTGGCGAAGGTGATAGAGCGGCACGGCGGCCGCTTGCTGACGGGCGCGGCGGTCGAACGCATTCTGACCCAAGGCGATGGACGCCGTCGCCGTGCGGTCGGCGTAGTGGCGGGCGGTCAGGCATATCGGGCTGCCGAAGCGGTGGTCTGCAATGTGACGCCGGGCCAGTTGTACGGCCAGTTGCTGCCCGATGCGCCGGAACCCGTGCGCCAGCGCGCCGCCAACTATCGCTTTGGCCGTGGCGGCATGCAGATTCACTTCGCGCTGAACGCGCCGCCGGATTGGTTGACGCCGGAACTGCGACACGTGCCGCTGGTGCACCTGACCGAGAGCATGGAACAGGTGTGCGCGTCGGTCACGGAAGCCAACAACGGCTTGCTGCCCGCGCGTCCCACGCTGGCCATCGGCCAGCCCGTTGCGGTGGACCCGTCCCGCGCCCCGGATAGGGGCTGGATCCTGTGGGTGCAGATGCAGGAGCTACCGGTGCGCATCAAAGGCGATGCCGCCGGCGAGATTGCCGCGCCTGCGGACGGACGCTGGAATGAAGCCGTGCGCGAGGCGGTCGCTGACCGCGTGCAGGCGCGGCTCGAGCAGGTCATGCCGGGATTGGCGCAGCGCATCGTGGGCCGCCGCAGCTATTCGCCGGCGGACCTTGAAGGGCTGAACTGCAATCTGGTTGGCGGTGATCCCTATTCGGGCGTGTGTTCGCCCGACCAGTTTTTCTGGTTGCGGCCCTTTGCCGGCAGCCAGGGCGCGCGCGGACATCGGACGCCGCTACGCAACCTTTTTCACATCGGCGCCACCACTCATCCGGGCCCCGGCCTGGGCGGCGGTTCCGGCTATCTCGTCGCGCAACATCTGGCGCCCCGTGGGGGCAGGAGCGAAACATGAGCAGACACCTTGAACGCCGGCAACTGGGCTGTGCCTTGGCAATGGCGCTGGCCTGCACGGCGGCCTCGGCCACCGAGGGCGGCGGACTGGGCATCTATCCCGACGGCCTGGAGAACTTCATGTCGGGCGCGTTGCCGCCACCGGGCGTCCACATGCTGGTCTATGGGGGCGGGGCGCGCTACGACACGCTGCGCGGCAACGACGGCGAACGGGTGCCGGTGCCGGGCTTCAAGGTGGATGTGAATGTGCTGGCACCGCGCCTGATCTGGGTGACCGAGCAGCAAGTGATGGGCGGGCAATTGGCCTTTCACGCGATCGCGCCGTTGCTGGACGTCACGTTCAAGGCGGGAGGTGAGCGCTACCGCAGCACCGGCCTGGGCGACATGACGCTGGGCGTGGCGCTGGGCTATCACGTGTCGCCAACGCTGCACTATGTGGTGGGGCTGGACATGTACGCGCCCACTGGCGAATACGACCGCAAAGACCCTTCCAGCCTGGGCAAGAACTACTGGACCGCGCAGCCCGTGTTCGCGCTCAGCCGCATCAGTCCGGACGGCTTCAACGCCGACCTGAAGCTGATGTATGACTTCAATTTCCGCAACTCCGCGACGGACACCCGTTCCGGCCAAGCGATCCATGCCGACTATGCGCTGGGCTGGGGCGTGGGCAAGGGCTGGGTGCTGGGCGTGGGCGGGCACGCCTTCCAGCAGGTGACGGATGATAACGGCCCAAACAGCGCCGCCGGCCGGGCCCGGGCGTTCGGGGTCGGCCCATCGGTGCGCTATTTGAACGACAAGGGTTGGCTGTTCACCGCGAAGTGGCAGCAGGAGTTCAAGGTGAAGAACCGGCCTGAAGGCTCGCAGTTGTACGTCAAGCTGGCGATTCCGTTCTAGACCCCGAGCCGTGCTTCCCGGCGGGCGCGCTATGTCCAGCGTGCCGTCAGCACATGGCGGAGCACGGTCGTGGCGGCGGCGACGGGAACCGACATATGCGTTTCCCCCGGCAATTCCGCGTAGTCGATGCCCAGCCCGCGCCCGGACAGCGCGGTGTCCAGGCGTTGCGCAAGCGAACGTGTTTCCTGGATGGTCTGCGGGCTTTCCGCGCCACCGGCGATCAACAGCAGGCGCTTGTTGCTGAGCGTGAATTCGGCCGCCTGGGCGCGGGCCACGAAGTCGCGTTCGCGTTCCAGCAGATAGTGGTCCTGCCACCAGAGTGACGGACTGATCGCCACGATCTGCCCGAACAGGGCAGGGTGGGCATACAGCAGCGCCAGCGCATACATGCCGCCGAATGAATGGCCCAGCAGGATCTGCCGGCGCGCATCCACCGGATGACGTGCTGCGATCTGGGGCAGCAGCACGTCCGCCAGGAAGGCATGCAAGGCCAGTTCGCCGCCCAGCGGAGGTTGGCCGGCGGGCGGGACGGCGCCGGGCGGTAGCGGCGGCGAAAAGTCATACGACCGGCGCAAGAAGTCGAACGGGCCATCGCTGGGATAGCCGACAGCCACGATGATGGCATCGCCAGCCAGCTCATCTTGCAGCCGTGCGGCATCGTAATAGGCGCCGAAGAAGGCGTTGCCGTCCAGCAGATACAGCACGGGATGGCCCGCTGCGCGCCGGGGTTCGCGGCGCGGCGCCAACACCTGGATGCGATAGGCGCCGCCAGGCGCATCCAGGTCGAACTGCTGGGTACCGGGCAGGCTGGCGCGTTTGGCCAGTGCCGGCCACGCCGCCAGCGCAGCGGCGCCCATCAGCCAGCGGCGGCGGGTCAGGCCGCTCACCAACGGTACCTCAGGCTGCCCATGATCTGCCGGCCAACGCCCAGATAGCAGTAGCCGCCGTCGCAAACGGTGGTTTCCTTGTCGGCGACGTTCTGAACACTAAGCATCGCCATCCATCCCTTCAAGGACGGGTGCCGATCGCCGGGTTCGTAGCTCAACGCCAGATCGAACAGCGTCGAGGCGTCGTTGTGCATGGTGTTCTGCGCATTGCCGTAGCTGCTGCCCACATAGCGCACGCCCGCGCCCAGCCCCACGCCCGCCAGCAGACCTTGCGGCAGGCGGTAGTCCAGCCACATCGCGGCGTTGTGGCGCGGTTGGTAGCTGGGCGTCTTGCCGACTTCGGTGGGGTCATTGCTGCTGGTGACCTTGCCCCGGTTGTAGCTGTAGTTGGCCACCAGTTGCAGGCCGGTTTGCAGCTCCGCCACGGCTTCCAGTTCGACGCCGCGCGAACGGATGCCGCCCGCCAGTTCCGAATAAGGGGTTGCCGGCACGACGCGCACGGCGTCCTTTTCCTTGATCTGATAGGCGGCCAGCGTGATGTAGCTGCGGCTGCCTTGCGGCTGGTACTTCACCCCGGCCTCGATCTGAGCGCCATGCGTCGGGTCCAGCGGTTTGCCGGAGGCATCCAGGCTGGTGTTGGGCGAAAAGGAAGTCACGTAGCTGACGTAGGGGGCCAGACCGCTGTCGCTCAGGTAGAGCGCGCCCGTCTGCCACGTGAAGGCATTGTCCTTCTTGCGCGTGGGGTCGCCGCCATTGAGCCGGTCTTGCGAATGCAGCTTTGCCACGTCAAACCGGCCGCCCAGGTTGAGGCGCCATTTGCCGACGCTGGCCTGCTCCGACACGTAGACGCCATATTGCGTGTTGCGCTGGTCCACCGACACCAGGTTGTAGGGCGGCGTCGGACCCGGCACGTAGCCGTATTGCGGGTTGTCCAGATTCAGTGCGGGGTAGCCGTTGGCCAGGTAGCCAACCCCCTGGTCCCAATTCAAGCGCTGGTAGTCGAATCCCGCCAGCACCTGATGGCCGACGTCGCCCGTATTGAAGCGCAGTTGAGCGTTGTTATCGACCAGCACATTCTGGACGGTGCTTTCGACGGACCAAGCCGTGCGGTTCAGCAGACGGGTGCCGGGTTGCAGGCCCGCGCCCGACAGATAGCGCGCGTTCAGGTCGATATGTCCATAGCGCACCTGTTGGCGCAGGGTCAGCGCGTCGTTGTGCCGATAGGCCAGTTCGTAGCCCATCTGGTATTGAGTCTGGCGCTGGTGATCGTACCGGGGGTCGCTGACGCGGATATCCGTGACCTTGCCGTTTTCGTCCGTATACATGCCGACGTTGGCATCCGTCTCGTCGCGGATGTATTGGCCCAGCAGGGTCAGCGTGGTCTTGTCGCCCAGTTTGAAATCGAAGACGGGTGCGAACACGTCGCGGTCGTCGGCAATCATGCGGTCATGGTCGCCCCGCCGCGTCAGGCCGGTCAGCCGGAAGCGGGCCGTGCCTTCCTCGTTGAACTGGTCGGCGATGTCGAAGGCGACCTGCTTGCGGTCCTTGGTGCCGGCCATCACCATGATTTCGCGCAGCGGCTCATCAAGCGGCCGCTTGGATACGCGGTTGACCAGCCCCCCGGGCGTGCCCTGGCCGTACAGCACGGACATCGGGCCTTTGACGATATCGACGCGCTCCAGCGTGTAGGGATCGGTACGGAAGTAGGCATACGAGCCAGGCGTCTGGCGCAGGCCGTTCAGGTAGTCGCCAGAGGTGTTGACCGGAAAGCCACGGATGGATATCTGGTCAAAGCGTGGATCGAAGCCCGCGCTGCCCGTGCCCACGCCGGCCGAATAGCGCACGGCTTCCGGCATGGTCACCACGCCACGCGCGTCCAGTTGGGCGCGCGTGACCACGCTGACCGAACGCGGCGTTTCCATCAGCGGGATGTCGGTCTTGGTGGCGCTGACGCTTTCTTCGGCCACGAACGGGCCGGTGGCGTCATTGGCGCCGGTGACGGTCACGGGCTCAAGGGTGGCGGTGCCGGAGATCTGCCGCAGCACATAGCGCCCCGGGGCGCTTTCGCGCGCCTCCAGCCCTGCGCCGGACAGCAACTGGGCAAGCGCCTGTTCCACGGTGTAGCGGCCTTTCAGGCCAGCGGTCTGGCGTCCCTCGGTCAGCGCGCCCGCGCCGCCCAGGTAGATGCCGGCCTGGCGGGCAAACTGGTTGAGCGCTGGGCCAAGCGGGCCGGACGGAATGGAGAAATCCAGCGTTTGGGATTGGCGGGCAGGGGCGGTCTGAGCCTGCGCGGACAAGGGGGCAAGCGTGGCGCTGGCCAGCATGGCGGTCAGCAGCAGGGCGGGACGGAAAGGCGGGTTCGGCATATGCAGGGCGTAGGTTCCTGGCGCCACGCTTTCGTGACGCCTTCCCATACAGATCGAACGAAAACGGAAAAAGGGAACCGCGCGTTCAACGCGGCTCGACGGTGACCCACCACGGCAGGGTGCGTTGCACGCGGATGGGCAGCGCTTCGCCCAGCATCGCCAGGGCGGCGTCGGTGTCGGGCACGGGAAAGGTGCCCATCACGCGCAAGTCCGCCACGTCGGGATGCGCGGCCAGATGACCGCGACGGTAGCGCGACAGTTGGGCAAGAAAATCCGCCAGGCGGACATTGTCCACGGTCAGCATTCCCGCTTGCCAGGTAGCCTGGGCGCCGTCGGCGGCGGCGTTCGGGCCGATGCGGTCGTATTGGAAATCCGCTTGCGCGCCGCGCGGCACGACGCGGCGTTCGCCATTGGCGGCCAGGCGTATTTCCACTGCCCCGTCGAACACGGCCAGATGGATCTGCTGGCCGGCATCGCGCCGGACCAGAAAGCGCGTGCCCAGCGCCTGCATCAAGCCCTGCGGGGTACAGACCACGAAGGGCCGTTCACTGTCGTGCGCCGTTTCAATAAGGACGGTGCCTTGGCGCAACGTCAGTCGGCGTTGCGCCGCGTCCATGGCGAAGTCCGCCGCGCTGCCGGTATCCAGCCAGAGCTGGCTGCCGTCGGGTAGCCGCAGATGGCGTATTTCACCGACGCCTGTGCGGTAGTCGGCGTTCCAGGCCAGCACCTGATCGCCCAGCGGGGTATGGCGCCAGGCCAACCAGCCCGACGCGCCCGCCACCGCCATGCAGGCCAGGGTGCGCAAGGCACGCCGTCGCGCCGGGGCAGGCGCCGCTGCCGCGCGCAGCCCGGCGGCCATGGCCTGCGGCGCTTCCTGTGCACGCAAGCCGGCAAAGCGCTGCCCCGTTGCGTTCACCTGATCCCAGGCCGCACGATGCAGGGCGTGGCCACGCAACCAGCCGTCCCAGGCCTGGCGGTCCTGGGGCGACACCTCGTCGTCATGCAGGCAGACATACCACTCGGCCGCCTCTTGCAAGGCTTGATGCCACGCGACGCTGTTCATTCGCTCTCCAGCATCGGCGTCCAGCGGGGGACGACCGCATCGAATTCGGCCTCGAGCAGCGCGCAATGCACCAGCGCCTGGGCCAGGTATTTCTTGATCATCCGTTCCGACACCGCCAGGCGTTCGGCGATCTCGCGATACTTCAGGCCTTCGACCTGCGCAAGCACGAATGCCTCGGCGACGTTGGGCGGCAGGCGCCGCAGCAGGGCGCCGACTTCCAGCAGGGTCTCAACCACGATGGCCTGCTGTTCGGGCGAGGGCGCCGCCGCGCTTTGCAGCAGTGTTTCGTGCCAGGCGCGTTCGACTTCACGGCGCCGCCACAGGTCAATGCACATGCCGTTTCCCATGGCGCGCAGATAGGCGCGGGCGCCTTGGGGCGTATCGAACCCGCGTGGCGCGGCCAGCAGCCGGACGAAGGCGTCCTGCGCCAGGTCGGCGGCGTCGCAGGCATTATTCAGCCGCCGCGTCAGCCAGCCGCGCAGCCAGCCGTGGTGCGCCTGATACAGGCCTTCGATCTCGGATTGGGGGTGGGACATGACAGCGCCAGCGGGACGGGGAATCAGGCGCCACTATAACAATATCAATTCTCATTACTGTTATTTCGCGACGAGTGCGGCTTTGGCGCGACAGTTTCCGGCCGGTAGCGCAACGCTTCGATCACCAGGGCCAACGCCGGGGAAATCTGGCGTCGATTCGCGTAATAAAGATGGTAGCCAGGGAATACCGGCCACCAATCCTCAAGAACGGGTATCAATCGCCCCTGTTCTATGTGCGGTTGCATCAGATCGAACGGGACGTAGGCCAGCCCCATGCCATCCAGCGCGGCCTGAAGCATCAGAAAGGTGTTGTTGAAGACGGTTTGCCCGCTGACGCGCACGTTCAGCGATTGGCCGTTCTTTTCAAAATCCCAGGCGTACAAGCCCCCGTGGGTGGGAAGGCGCAGATTGATGCAGCGGTGCCCGGTGAGATCGTGCGGCGTGACGGGAAGGGGCTTGCCTGCCAGGTAGCCGGGGGCTCCCGCTACCGCCATGCGCAACCCAGGGGCGATGCGCACGGCAATCATGTCTTTATCCACGCGATTCCCCACGCGCACGCCGGCATCGAAGCGGTGCGCGGCGATATCGGTGAAGGCATAGTCCACGCTGAATTCGACCTGGATATCGGGATATTGCTGCAAGAGCGGAAGTAGCCGTGGCCAGAGCACCGTTGAAATCGCGTGATCGTGCGCCGTGATGCGCACGGTGCCTGCCGGCTTGTCGCGCATCGCCGTCAGCGACGACAGTTCTTGCTCGATTTCATTGAGCCGGGGCGCCAGCACATTCAGCAAGCGGTCTCCAGCCTCGGTCGTCGACACGCTGCGCGTCGTGCGAGTCAGCAAGCGCACGCCAAGACGGGCCTCCAAGCCCAGCATGGCGTGGCTCAAGGCAGACCGGGACAGGCCTAGCCGCGCGGCGGCCCGCGTGAAGCTTCGCTCTGCTGCGACGGCCACGAAAGCCTGGAGGTCGTTGAGATTCTCTTTGGACATTGGTGAATATTACACACCATGGCATGCCGATTTTACTGTCTTCTCAGCTAATGGCCTGAACCATACAGTGTGAGCCATGACTCATGGCACTGCCATTACCTCCGGCATTTGGCGTCGCTGACCTTGAGATCTTGAAAGGAGCTTGTCCATGAACGCTTTCCTGAAATCCGCCATGTGCGTCTCGGCGCTGAACGCCACCGCCTTGGCCGCAGCCGCCGAGCCGTCGGCAGGCGCAGGCATTCAACAGATCACGCGCGCCGGTACGCAGCCTTCGATGGTTGGGCCGGCCGACTATTTCACCGGACATGTGCGGGTGGATCCCGTCTGGCCCGCGGATGAAGGCATCAATGCTTCTGGCGGCCTGGTCACCTTTGAACCCGGTGCGCGGTCGGCCTGGCATTCCCATCCCGCCGGGCAGCGCCTGGTGGTGGTCTCGGGCGTGGGCCTTACGCAAGAACGGGGCAAGCCCGTGCAGGAGATCCGTCCCGGGGACGTGATTTGGTGCCCGCCCGACGTCGAACACTGGCATGGCGCGGCATCCACGACCGCGATGACCCATTTGGCCATCACCGGCACGGTGGATGGCAAGAACGTTGCTTGGATGGAGAAAGTCACCGATGACCAATACCGCGCACGCTAAGCCTGCTGGGACGGGGCGCTATTCGGGCCTATTGGCCTTGGCGCTGAGCTTGGCCAGCACATTGACCCACGGCGCCCCGGACCCAAAGGAAGTCAACAACGGCACGAATCCTGTGCCGTCCACCGCACCGGTCGCTTCCGCCACGCTCACCGCCCGCCAGCAGGCCATCGTGCCCATCGCCGCCTTTGCCGCCGCGGGCAACATGGCAAAACTGGACATGGCCTTGCACCAAGGCTTGGACGCGGGCCTGACAGTCAGCGACACCAAGGAAATCCTGGTGCAGCTCTACGCCTACGCTGGTTTCCCCCGCAGCCTGAACGCGCTGGGCGGGCTGATGCAAGTGCTGGAAGCGCGCAAGCAGCGCGGCATCGCGGATGCGTCTGGCGCCTTGCCTGGCCGCGCCATTCCGAAGGGGGATGCGCTGATTGCCGCTGGCACGGCCAATCAGACGCGCTTGTCTGGCGGACCCGTCGGCGGCGCGTTGTTCGACTTCGAGCCAGCCATTGGCGAATACCTCAAGACGCATCTGTTCGGCGATATCTTTGAACGTGACAATCTCGACTGGCAAAGCCGTGAACTGGCGACCGTCGGCATGCTGTCCGCGCTGCCGGGCGCCGAATCGCAGTTGCAGGCGCACATGCGCATCAGCATGAATGTGGGCCTTTCGGCCGGGCAATTGCGTCAATTGACGCAGGTGCTGGACAAGCGGGTGGACGCCGAATTCGCCCAACGTGCAAGCCAAGCCCTGGACCGCCATCTGGCCAGTGTTTCCGGCAAGGGCTAGCGGTTGATTGCCGTCACTTGCTGCGCGTTTGTTGCGGTGTTTCACCAAACGCCTGGCGGTAGGCCCGTGAAAACTCGCCCAGATGGGTAAAGCCGGAACGCGCCGCGATTTCACTGATTTTTTCCGCATTGCCCGTCTGCGACAAGGCTTGCCGGACGGCTTGCAGGCGCTGCATGCGCAGCCACTGCAACGGCGATTGCCCGCATTCGTCCTGGAACAGGGCCTGCAAGCGCCTAACGGACAGGCCGCAATGGCTGGCGACCATGGCCACCGGCAGGCGTTCGCCCAGATGTTCGTGCATATAGGTTTGCGCGCGGCGGATGGCCTGCGGCGCGGACGGCGGCGGCGCAGGCCACAGGTGCGCTGCCATGCTGTGCGGTTGGTGCAGCAGCAGGGTGGTGGCAACCAGCATCTCGGTTTGGGCCAGCAAGGCCGCTTGGGCGATGTTCTCGCCCTGACCCAGGCCTGAGCATCGCGCCACCCATTGCAGCATGGGCAGCAGCGCTTGCCAGCCAGCCGTATGCAAGGGAATGACCGCATCGAAACAGATGTCGGGCGCCTGCTCTTCGGTAGTCAGGCGCTGCCAGGCGTCGGCGATGGCCGATTGGTCAAGGCGCAGCAGAATCTGTTCGTAGTCGTGGCTGGCCTGGAAGTGAAATCTTCTGTCCGGGCTGATGAGAAAGGCTTTGTTCGGAGAAGCCTCTATGCGGTGTCCATCGAAATGCAGCACCGCCTTGCCCTGGGTGGGAAGCACCAGCAGGTAATAGCCGTCCAGGCACTGGCAATCTGGGTCGATGCTGATATCGGCCCCCTGCCCATGGGTGAGCCTGATCAGTGACAAGCGGCCGCAGGGGACCAGATCCAAGCCGCCATGGAGGAACCGTCCGCGAATGACGTCCAGCCGGTAGGAATTGAGTACCTGGCCAATCTGATGTCGCGCCTCGTCCAGATCGGCGGTATGCACGATCCGATGCTGCTCGAAAGGCACCTGGGCAAACAGGGTAGCGATCATCTGATTTCACATGTGCAGGGTGTCCACATGTTAATGGACAAATATCGCACCGCGAAAAAAAGTGCTTTTTCCCGATAGCCGATGGCGCAAAACCGATAGACGGTCGGGAGGGCTGGCATAACCATAGCGCGCTGTGCATGTCGCCCTGAAATCCGTGTGCGGGACTCGCTCTTGTAGTCACCGCCACGCACCCGCTGGAAGCCTGAAGATGAAACGAACTACACGCGCTGTCGCCTTATCCACCGCAGATAGCGGCTTGACAAGCGGGCGGCGCAAGGGATTCCTGCGCAGCTCGGCCTCGATGCTCGGCTTTTGTGCGAAGTCTTCGCTGGATGCGCGGCTGACGTTGTCGCCGCTATTGCTGTCGCTTGCGGTCATGAGCCCGGTTTATGCCGGCGATACGGTCTATGACTACACCGACGGGAGCCGTTCCTCGACCGCGGGTGGAAGCGAAAAGGGCAGCAATGGATCACCGAACATCGGGCAGAGCGGCGGATCGCCCGCCGGCGTGACGGTCGGGCTTACCGGGAGTTCGACGGGCGTGATCATCACCACCAGCAATGCCCCGGGGGTGCTGGCCAGCAGCACGGGCGGCGTAGGGAGCAATGGGGCGCCGGAAGAGGGCGACGATGGCTCCGGCGGGGGTAATGGCGGAGCGGGCGGAGACGTCAGCGTTACCGGGGCCGGCGCGGTCGGGCTCGCGGTATCGGGCGACAATGCGATTGGCGTTCAGGCAAGCTCCACGGGTGGGGCGGGCGGGTTTGCCGGGTCCGAAGGCGGTAATGCCGGCTTCCAAGGGGGCTACGGCGGGTCCGCCGGGAATGTGACGGTCGATTTTTCGCAAGGCTCTGGCGCGATCACCACGAACGGCGCCAGCGCGTTTGGCGTGTTGGCGGCCTCTATCGCGGGTAACACCGGCAGCAACGGCACCAATTTCATCACGCTCGACTTTGGGGACCAGGCAAATGGCCGCCATGGCGGCAACTCTGGCGTGGTCACTGTGACGACGGGCAGCGCCATGTCGATTCTGACCACGGGAACCAACGCCATCGGCATTGTCGCCCGCAGCGTCAGCGGCAATGGCGGCGATGGCACCTCATCCGCGGGGCCGATCAGCACCGGCAAGGGCGGGACGGGCGGGAACGGAGGCGTCACGCAAAACGTCTATGTGACCAATGCGGGTTTGATCGGCACGACCAACACGGGCGCCATTGGCATCTTCGCCCAGTCCGTGGCGGGCAGCGGCGGCGCCGGCGGCGATTCCCAGGACGTCGGAGGCAGTGATGCGGGCCAGGCCGGCAACGGTGGAACGCCTGGCGAAATCACCGTTGCCAATTCAGGAACGATTACCACCGCCGGCATCTATGCTCCAGGCATCCTGGCGCAATCCGTCTCGGGCGCCGGCGGCATCGGAGGCAGCGCGGCAGGCCTGTTTGATGCCAAGGGCGGCCAGGGCGGCAACACCCCGGACGGCGGCACGATCACTGTCAATCAATCGGGTGCGATCTCCACCACCGGCGCGAATTCCCAGGGCATCGTCGCGCAGTCTCTGGGCGGCGGCGGCGGCATGGGCGGCGACGCTGGCGGCATGATCGACATCGATGGCGGCACGGGGGGCACGGGTGGGAATGGCGGCACCGTCAGGATTGACAACCTTGGCGGCACCATCCGCACCAGCAACCAGCTTTCGCAAGGCGTGGTGGCGCAGTCGATTGGCGGGGGCGGCGGCATGGGCGGCGTGGCCACGGCTGCCGGGGCCATCGGCGCCAGCGCGATTGGCGGCAATGGCGGCGTGGCCGGGGCGGGGGGCTACGCGGAAATCACCACCAATGGCCTGGGACTGAGCGCTGCGGGCACGGCGTCAAGTGGTCTCATCGCCCAGTCGATCGGCGGCGGCGGCGGCGCGGGCGGGGGCGCCTATTCCACGTCCGCAGGGCCGCTGCTGGATATCGCCGTGGCGGTGGGTGGCACGGGCGGCTCCGGAGGCGATGGGGGCACGGCGATCGTCACGGTACAGAACTCCAGTATTACGACGGGCCAGGATGGCCAGGAGGTCACGATCACGAGAAACGGCGAGGTGACGACGGTAAACCTGCCTGCCGCGGATTCCCACGGTGTCGTCGTCCAGGCGATAGGCGGTGGCGGCGGCAATGGCGGAGCGGGTTCGGCTGCGTCATATGCCATCGCGATTCCCACGGGTTCGGAAACCCCCGGTGCGAACATTACTTTCTCCGGCGCGTTCTCGACCGGCGGTTCCGGCGGCACGGGCGGCGGTGGAGGGCAGGCGACCGGGACCATCAGCAACGCCTCCTCGATCACGACCGCAGGCGACGGCAGCATCGGCGCCATCGTCCAGTCGATTGGCGGCGGCGGCGGCAATGGCGGCGACAGCTCGGCCATGGCGAGCTCCATCGGCTACGGCATACCGATACCCTTCGTCAGTGGCAGCATCACGCCATCGACCAACGCCATCAATGTCTCGCATAGTGTCGGGGGCTCGGGAGGTTCGGGCGGCAATGGGGGAACCACCGTCTTCACGCTTGGCGACAGCGGTAGCACGACCTCGCGCATCATGACGTCCGGCGACGGGGGCATGGGCGCGCTGGTTCAGTCGATTGGCGGCGGCGGTGGCAATGGCGGCATCGGTAATGCCGCCGTCAAAAGCTGGTCGACCAGCCAGAACGCCGACTTCAGCATCGGCGTGGGGGGCAGCGGCAGCGCCGGCGGCGATGGCGGTTCGGTCACCGCCACGATCAACGCCAACGGCAACATCGTGACCCATGGCCACGGCGCGGAAGGGCTGCTTGCCCAGTCGATTGGGGGCGGCGGCGGCGTGGGGTCGGGCTCGGCCATCAATGTCACCGGGCTCAACACTTGGGCAGACGCCGTGGGCAATATTCCCACGGGTAGCGAGGTTGACGAGCACGGCAACAAGATCGCCGTCGGCATGAATGTCAACCGGACCATCAATGTTGCCGCCCAAAATGGTGGCGGTGGACACGCCAATACCGTTACCGTGACGCATAACGGAACCATTGCTACCGATGGGGGCGACGCGGCCGGCATCGTCGCCCAATCCATCGGAGGCGGTGGGGGTTCTGCCGGATCTGCCGGCGCCGACAGTTCAACGGGTGTGCTTCCGGGGGCGTCGGGGGCGTCCGTCCTGACGCAAACCGCGCTGGTTGACGCCGTGACGGTCACGGTCCCCATCACCCTGAACAGCACGATAAATTTTGGCACCGCCGGAGCCAATACTGGCAGCGCCGGCACGGTTAACGTCAACAGCACCGGCGGAACGATCACCACGCTGGGGGATTATTCCGCGGGCATCATCGCCCAGAGCATCGGCAGTGGCGGTGGTCGCGGCCGCGTCGTGACAGTGGGTGCTGAAACGGGCGGCGCGCTCGACAACGCCGCCAAACTGTCGGTCAAGACCGACATCACACTGGGAAGCAAATTTGAGGCAGTAGATTTCAATCCGTCGATCGGACATGGCGATGATGTGCAGGTCGTTCTGAGTGGCGCGTCGATCTCGACCGGCCAACCAGGCGCCAGTGGCTCATCGGCATCAACGCCTAACAGCGGCCTTCATGCCTATGGCATTCTGGCCCAGAGCATTGGCGGCGGTGGCGGCTTGGGGATTGACGGTTCAGTGGACCCCAATGGTTCGGCATTGCTGGGGATGACCGTGGATGTGGCGAGCGGCATTCTGGGTGCTGTCCAGGGCGGAACCGGAGGCCAGGTGACGCTGCGGGTCGGCCAGGGTGAAACCCGCATTACGACTCATGGGGATGGCGCCCATGGCGCATTGCTTCAGTCGATTGGCGGCGGAGGCGGAGTGGCCAATTTTGGTTCGTCCGCGAGTACCGTGCCAGAGGGTTCCACACGCCGCATCGGACTCGAGCTGGGCGCGGTGAGCTCCGCCCAGCAGGGCGCGTACGGGCCCGAACTCAATGGCGACACCGTTCAGGTTATCTATGATCAGGGCGCGGCGCTGAATATTGCGACCTCAGGCGTCGGCGCCTTCGGCATGCTGGCGCAGAGCATTGGTGGCGGTGGGGGACTGGTCGGCGTCAGCCAAGGCGTTGAGGTGGAATATGGCCGGATCGGGATGGCCGACGGAATTGCCAGCGAGGCGACGGGCAGCGGCGGCGCTGTGTCCGTGGCGCTTGCCGCAGGCACCACGATCATCACGACCGGCACAGGTAGCCACGGCATCGTCGCCCAGTCGATTGGCGGCGGCGGCGGTCTGGTCATGTCGTATCAATCTGGCGAGGTTCCCAAGCTCATCGGCACCTTTGACACCTTGGCGCCCACCTATGCGCAGGGAAACGCCGCTGCCGTCACCGTGTCCACCAATGGCCAGATCAATGTCGCAGGCGCAGGCGCCTATGGCGTGCTTGCCCAATCCCTGGGGGGCGGGGGCGGCATGTTCACGGTTGGCAGCAATGTCTACCTTGGTCAAACCCCGGCTGTCGGGAGCGAGGGCGCCTCGGGAGCCGTTGCAGTCACGGTTCAGGGCTCGATTGTCGCAAGCGGTGAAAATGGCATTGGCATCGTGGCGCAAAGCCAGGGACCCTCGGGCGATGGAACCGTCACGGTCAATCTGGGGGCGGGCAGCCCCGGCACGGTCATGGGGGGTTCTGGCGAACAAGGCGTCGGCATCCTGATCGCAGGCGGCAACAGCAGCAACAAGATCACCATCGGCCAGAATTCGTGGGTTGGGGCCTCGTCAGGCAGCGCCATCAAGGCGGTCGGCACGCAAGGCAGCCAGAAGGTCGATGTTGACAACCAGGGCCAGATCTACGGAAACACCTGGCTTCAAGGGGGCTCAATATCGGGCAATTTCCAGAACCCCACCGGGACTCCTCCCAGCGCGCAAAGCGGCACACTGACCAACTCTGGCTCTCTGATGGCCGTGCCAGGCAAGACGTCCTATATCGACGGGCACCTGGTTCAGACGGCTGCGGGCCGCATCGTTCCGCATCTGGACTATAGCAACGGCCTCAGCGGACAGTACGTCGTCACGGGGTCGGCCGTGCTGGATGGCACGATCGAACCCACGCTGGCCAGCGCGATGCCGAACAGGTTCCTGCCTGTGCTCAGGACGGAAGGGCCGACCACGGGGACCCTGCGCGCACCAGACAGTCCCTTGTTCGCATACACGGTGCGGCAGACCGGCAATCAACGCGACATGGCCATCACCGGCACGCACTTCAATGCTCCCGCGCTGGGGCTGAACAAGCACAAAGGCGAAGTGGCGCGCACGCTTGAGAACGTGTTCGCCTCGGGCAACGCCAACCTGGGAAGATTCTTCGCGGGCCTGGATGCCACGGCGCGGACGGACGTGGGCGCGTATCAAGACGCGATCGGGGAACTGTCGCCGCGCAGCACCATGACGCTGCTATCACGGGTGGCGGCCGATGCCTCGCGCATCGCCGATGCATCGATGAGTTGCCCCCAATTCGCTTCTGGCGCGGCGCAAGAGAACGCGATCTTGGTCGAAGGCGAATGCGCGTATCTGACCACGCGCGGCAACATCACGTCCCTGAGCGGCGATGCCGACCGCGGCTCGTCCCGATTGAAGTCGTTTGCCCTGCAAGGCGGCGGCCAGCGGGAAGTGCGGCCGGGCCTGTTGTTGGGCGGGTCGCTGGCGTACCAGGCCGATGATTTCAGCGGCCATTCCGATGGCGTGTCCGCGGATGGTAACAGCGTGCAAGGGGCCTTCACCCTGAAACAGAATCTGGGCGCCTGGCAGGCAAGCGGCGCGTTGTTCGGCAACTACGGTGAATACGACATCAAGCGCCGCATTGCCGCGCCCGGTTTTTCGGTGACAGCCAAGGGGGATGCGCCGATGTATTCGGTGGGCATCCGAGGCCGGCTGGCCTACACGGCAGGCACAGCGCAGCTGTACCTGCGCCCCTCGGTGAATCTTGACTTGATCCACACGGGCAGCGGAGCCTTTACCGAGAAGGGCGCGGGTGACTTGGGGCTGAAGGTGGCGTCCTCGACATACAACACGGCCGTGCTCACTCCTGAAATCGAGATCGGTGGCCGCACCGATCTCAAGGACGGAGGCGTCCTGCGCAGCTTTGCGCTCGCGGGGGTGAGCATTCGTTCCAACGATGACTGGCGCGGGCGCGCGTCGTTCGTGGGAGGCGAGCGTTCGCCCAGCTTCGGCATGCAGGCGCCTCTTGACCGGGTTGCGCTACGCCTGGGCGCCGGCGTCCAACTGTTTGCGAACGAGCGGGTGGATGTGCAGATTCGATACGATGCCGAGCTGGGAAGCGAGGCCAAATCGCACAATGCCATGGCGAAGTTCGCTTACCGCTTCTAGCCTTCATCCACAGCGGCGCAAGCTCTGGCTGGGGCTTTCGCCGTACCTTGCCTTGTAGCTGGCGCTGAAGCGGCCCATGTGCGCGAAGCCCCAGCGCAGCGCCACGCTGGCGATGTTGTGGCTATCGCCCGCCAGCAATTCGGCGCGCGCGCGCTCCATGCGCAAGTCACGCAGGTAGTGCATGGGGCTGACGTCCAGGAATTCCTTGAAGCCCGCGTACAGGCTGCGCACGCTGACGCCCGCAATGCGGGCAAGCTGCTCGGCGCTGATGGGCTCGTGCGCGTGAGCCTGTAGATAATCTTGCACGCTGCGCACGTGGCGCGGCAGTACCGCCGCGCGACGGCCTTGCGGCACACAGGTGTAGTTGTGCGGATGGGCCGACAGCAGGGTGGCGGCCACCAGCTGTTCCATCTGGTGCACGATGAGCTTGTGCATGGACAGGTTCGCGTGCTGCGACGAACAGTCCAGCAGGTAGGTCATCAGGCAGCGCCAGGCCGGGCATTCGCGCCAGCGGAATCCCAGCTGAAAGCGCAGCGGTCGGTCCAGCGCACAGCCCAGGCTGCCCACCAGCGTGCGCTCCAGCAGTGAACGGGCCACCCGCAGCATGAATTGATCGCTGTCGTCGCTCCAGCGCATGGCCAGGTCGTCGTCGGGGCTGACCACGGAGGCGACGTCGAACGTGGAGTCCACTTGTTGCGGGCCGCTGCTGATGCGGGCCGAACCGGACAAGGGCATCTGCACCAGAAAGAAGTCTTCCAGCGGGCCGGGCCGGATCTCGACCTGGGCACCGTAGCGCAGGCGGTTCAGCGAGACGTCGCCCAGCGCCTGGTGGTGCATGCGGGCGTCCAGCCGTTGCATCGCGCCGACCACGCCCAGATGGTGCGGCCGCATCACCCGGCCGACCATGGAGCGCGCTTCGTCCAGATCGCCTGAGGCGAACAGCTGCTGCGCGGGCAACCCCAGGACGGACTCGATGCGCGGCCCGGCGGGCGGCCAGGTCGTGCTGGTGGCGGACGGCATCGGGTTGAGCATGGCAGGGGTTTCCTTGCGGGTGTTCACATTCCCGGTTGGCGTGCGCCGCCATGGTCCCGGTTTGCCAGCGTCTGCGACGGGGTGGCGGCCTCCCGCGCGGGGGCCTTGAAGGCTTTGATAGTAAAGCTGTGCGGGGCCCGGCGGACTGGTGGAAAACCCGTCCCGGGACGGGGCAGGCTATCCGCTTTTTGCACCCGCTATCCACGGAATGCAGAAAACCGCGGCATGGGCCGCGGTTTTCCGTGGATGGCTTTGTCAGCCGTCAAAGACGAATGCTATGCCAGGGGCGGGCGACAAGACGCCCGCGCCATGACGTTAGTGCATCTTCCCGTAGCGGCCGGCATTGAAGTCCTGGATGGCTTCAACGATTTCCGCTTGCGAGTTCATCACGAACGGGCCGTATCCCACCACGGGCTCGTCGATCGGTTCGCCGCTAAGGATGAGGAACACGGCGTCGTTGTTGGCTTCGACCGTGATGTCTTCCCCGTCCTGCGAGAACAATGCCAATTGCGCGTCGCGGGCAACGGATTCACCGTTCACCATCACCGTGCCGCGCAGCATCACCAGCATGCTGTTGCGGCCAGCGGGGATGGGGAAGGTCGCCGCCTTGCCCCCGTTCAGGCGCACGTCCCACACGTCGATGGGCGTGAAGGTGCGCGCCGGACCCGTCTGGCCCGCGAATTGGCCTGCGATCAGCCGCAGCGAACCCGCGTCGTCAGGCAGCGGCACCACGGGGATGTCCGCATTGAGGATCCCCTGGTAACCCGGTGCCGCGGTCTTGTCCTTGGCAGGCAGGTTGACCCACAACTGCACCATCTCCAGCTCGCCACCCGATTGGGTGAACGCGGGGGAATGGAATTCCTCATGCAGGATGCCCGAGGCCGCCGTCATCCACTGCACGTCGCCGGGACCGATGACGCCACCGTTGCCGGTGGAATCGCGGTGCTCGACTTCGCCGCTATAGACGATGGTCACGGTTTCAAAGCCGCGATGCGGGTGCTGGCCCACGCCGCGCGGATGGTCGGCTGGCTCAAATTGAGCCGGGCCGGCGTAGTCCAGCAGCAGGAACGGGCTGACGTTCTTGCCTTTGTCGTTGTAAGAGAACATCGAGCGCACGGGAAAGCCGTCGCCGACCCAGTGGGGGCGGGGAGCAGCGTGCAAGCCGAGGATCTTCTTCATGGCGTCTATTCCTATTGCGCGGCCCCTGCGGGGCCGTTCGTCATAGGGTTAAAGATAAGGGCAGAACAGCGGTTTCGGTAGTCCCTGGGTTTGATAAGCAGTGTTCCATGTATCGGACGATGGCCGCGTTCGTTTCAGGCGCAATCCGCCAGGGTATTCTTTCGCGATGGAACAACACGTGGAAGCCGCGCCGCTTGAGCGCAACGATCAGGTCTGGGGTTTTTCCCCCGTCGCAACCCCCGCAGCCCGGGTACTGGTCCTGGGCTCCATGCCCGGGGTGGCCTCGCTCAAACAGGCCCGCTATTACGCCCACCCGCGCAACGCATTCTGGCCCATCGCCGCCCAGGTCCTGGGCTTTGATCCCCAGTTGGACTACCCCCGGCGCCTGCTTGCCTTGCAAGCCGCGGGCGTGGCCCTGTGGGACGTCCTGCAAGCCTGCGAACGCCCTGGCAGCCTGGATGCCAACATCCGTGGCGACAGTCTTGTTCCCAACGATTTCACCTCGTTTCTGCACGCCCATCCCGCCATCACCCGCATCTGCTTCAACGGCGGCAAGGCGGCGGCGCTGTACCGTCGCCACGTGTTGCCTGGTCTGGCCAGCGCCACGCTGGAATACGTCGATCTGCCATCCACCAGCCCCGCTCACGCGGCGGCGTCGTTCGAGCAGAAATTGGCTGCCTGGCGGCAAGCGTTGCGGCCGTAGGTCGTGATTTCGGGGGCTCTCTGTCCCCTAATTGATGCAAATCAACTTTCCATATAACCAGGAGTGATAAGTTAATAACAACAAAAAGTTACCAGTCCGGAGTTCCACGCAATGCCCCCTTCACCTGCCCCCCCTGAGCCTCCCCTAGCCGGAAAAAGAGGTTTCCTCAAAGGCCTTCTGGGCCTTGGCGCTGCCGCCACCATCATCCCCATCCATGCTGAAGCCACTGGCCTGAACGGCCAGCCGCCGCGCCGTCCCGGCATTCCCGGCAAGCGCTACGGCATGGTCGTCGACATGCGCAAATGCATCGGCTGCCAGTCCTGTACGGTCAGCTGTTCGCTGGAAAACCTGCCTCCCATCGGGCAGTTCCGCACGACCGTCCTGCAATACGAAGTGACGCCTGAAGATGGCAGTCCCTGTTCCATGGTGATGTTGCCTCGCCTGTGCAACCACTGTGACAACCCGCCTTGCGTGCCCGTCTGTCCCGTGCAAGCCACCTTCCAACGGGAGGACGGCATCGTGCTGGTCGACAACGAACGCTGCGTGGGCTGCGCCTACTGCGTGCAAGCCTGTCCCTACGACGCCCGCTTCATCAATCACGACACGCAGACGGCCGACAAATGCACGTTCTGCGAGCATCGCCTGGAAGCCGGCCTGCTGCCCGCCTGCGTGGAAAGCTGTGTGGGCGGCGCGCGCGTCATCGGCGACATGAATGATCCCGACAGCGCCATCTCCCAGTTGCTGGTCGAGCACAAGGCCGACATCAAGGTCTTGAAGCCCGAGATGAAGACCGATCCCCACGTCTATTACATCGGCTTGCCCGACGCATTCGTTCACCAGGTCGACGGCCAGGCTGGCGTGCGCCTGGCTGGCGGACATTGAGCCATCGAAGGGGATATTCATGCAGATCTCGGAATTGCTTACGCCGGTCTACGACGCCGCCTGGTTGCCTTGGGCGGTGCAGTACTTCTTTCTCATCGGCATCAGTGCCACCACCGCGCTGACCGCCGCCTGTGCCGCCTTCGGCGCGGCGGAGTCGCCCGCGCGGCGGCTGTTGCCCGCCGCCGCGACAGTGCTGCTGGTGACGGCCATCGCCGCGCCGGTGTCGCTACTGGCTGACCTGCATCAGCCCGGCAGGTTCTGGCACTTCTACGCGCATTTCACGCCCTGGTCGTGGATGTGGCTGGGCGCCTTGCTGCTGCCCGTGTTCGTGGGCCTGGCCGTGCTGTTCTGCGCGGCCTGGTGGTGGGGCCGCATTGCCTGGGTGCGCGTGCTGGGCGTGGCCCTGGCGCTGTCCGCCATGTCGATCCTGGTCTACACCGGCGCCGAAGTCATGGTGCTGCGTTCGCGGCCCTTGTGGCACACCGTGTTCCTGCCTGTGAACTTTGCGCTGACGGCCTGGATGGGCGCGTTGGGCGCCATGTTCCTGGTGGGGCGCTGGCTGCCGGGTGGCATGAAGGCCTTGCCGGTGGAATTGCTGCGCCAGCTGAGCCTGGCCGCGGTGGTGTTGATGGCACTGGGCGCGGGCGCCTGGGCCGTGCTGGGCACGCTGGGCGTGGACCCGTCGTTTGACGCGGCGTTGCGCCTGTTCGCGGATTTCCCGATCTGGCGCATCAGCCTGGCGGGCGCGGTCATCACGGCCTTTTGCATGATCGCGCTGTTGCAGCGCCCAGCGGCGGCGCTGGCGGCGCCGCTGCCCTCGGCCACGCTGGCGCTGACCCTGCTGGGCGCCGCGTGGATTTTCCGCTGGGTCGTATTCATGAGCGTGCAGGGCGTGCCCAAGTACGGCGCCGGCCTGTATCTGTACGACATGCCTTGGGGCAGCGACGGATTGCTGGGCATGGTCGGCGTGCTGGGCCTGTGCGTGGCGCTGGTCACCATGGTGACCTGGGCGCTGGAATGGTTCCCGGCCCGCGCGCGTGGGATGGCGGCTTGAACTGGGCGGTCTGAACCCGACCGCAAGACGAAAGCACATGGAAGACAAGGCAATGAACAAGCAACACACAGACGACAAGCCTGGCGCGGGCGCCAGTGGCGTGCCGGACACGCCGGCAGAGAATTCGAAAGATGACGTGCAGGATGCGGCGCGGCGCAAGCTGATGGTGCGTGGCGGCATGGTTGCCGGCGGCATGGCGGCATTTGCGGCCGGTTACGGTGAAACCGTCACCCGAGCAGTCAAGGGCCTGGCGCAGGGCACCGCGGGCGTGCCCACGGCGCATGCCGTGCGTGGCAATTCGCTGACGCCGGAATTCCGCATCGACCCGCTGACGGGCGTGCTAAGCGCGCAGCCCGGCCAGACGGTCAGCCCATCCAGCTGCCTGGGTTGCTGGACCCAATGCGGCGTGCGCCTGCGCGTGGACACGAAAGAGAACCGCATTCTGCGCGTGGCGGGCAATCCGTACCATCCGCTGGCGACCACCCGCCCCGCCGCCATGGAAACGCCGGTGCGCGAGGTCTATGCGCAGTTAGGCGGCGACAACGGACTGGAAGGCCGCGCGACCTCGTGCGCGCGCGGTTCGGCCATGCTGGAGCAGATGAGCAGCCCGTTCCGCGTGCTGCAACCGATGAAGCGCGTGGGCGGACGAGGCGAGGGCAAGTGGGAAAGCATCACGTTCGAGCAACTGGTGCAGGAAGTGTGCGAAGGCGGTGACCTGTTCGGTGAAGGGCATGTGGAAGGTCTGCGCGCCGTCTTCGACCGCGACACGCTGCTGGACCCCGACAATCCCGAGTACGGCGCCAAGGTCAATCAGTTCCTGTTCACGGACGCCTCCAACGAAGGCCGCACGCCGTTGATCCAGCGCTTTGCCGCGCAATCTTTCGGCACGGTCAACTTCAGCAACCACGGCTCTTACTGCGGACAGAGCTTCCGCGTGGGCGCGGGTGCCGCGTTGGGGGATTTGAAGGGCATGCCGCATGGCAAGCCCGATTGGGACAACGCCCGCTTTGGACTGTTCATCGGCGCGTCCCCGGCGCAAGCGGGCAATCCGTTCCAGCGCCAGGCCCGCCAGTTGGCCGAAGCGCGCGTGCGGCCGGAAGCCGAGAGCTTCACCTACGTGGTCGTGTCCCCCATGCTGCCCGCATCCTCCAGTCTGTCGGCGGGGCCGGGCAACGAGTGGCTGCCGGTGAATCCTGCTGGCGACCTGGCACTCGCGATGGGGCTGATCCGCTGGATTCTGGACCACGAACGTTTTGATGCACGGATGCTGGCGCAGCCCGGTCCCAACGCCATGAAGGCGGCGGGCGAGGCCGCCTGGACCAACGCCACGCATCTGGTGGTGGCGGAACCCGGCCATCCGCGTCTGGGCAGTTTTGTGCGGGGCGCGGACCTGGGCTGGCCACGGCCGGCCGACGCCGACGAAAAATGGGAAGACGTCTACGCCGTGCGCCTGGAAGACGGCACGCTGGCGCCGCACACGGCCGAGGCATCCGCGACGGTGTTCGTGGACGAGCGCATCGCCGTGCCCGGCATGGCGGGCGGCGCCCAGACGGTGCGCGTCTGTTCGTCGCTGGCGCTGCTGCGCGAGGAATCGCACCGCAAGTCGCTGGACGAATACGCTGAGCTAAGCGGCGTGCCGGCGGCCAAGATCGCCTCGCTGGCCGAACGCTTCACCAGCTATGGCAAGCGCGCGGTGGCGGACGCGCACGGCGGCACGATGAGCGGCGCGGGCTTCTACACGGCCTACGCCATCGCCATGCTCAATACGTTGGTGGGCAACCTGAACGTGGACGGTGGCCTGGTGTTGGACGCGGGTCCGTTTCCGCCCTATGGGCTCGGGCCGCGCTACAACATCGCCGGCTTTGCCAACAAGGCCACGCCCAAGGGCGTCGCCTTGTCGCGCAACCGGTTCCCGTATGAGAAGTCCAGCGAATTCAAGCGCAAGAAGGCGGCGGGGCAACCGGCGTATCCGGCGTCGGCGCCCTGGTATCCCGCCACGGGCGGTCTCAGTTCCGAGATGCTGGCGTCCGCCTTGGCGGGTTATCCATACCGCGCCAAGGTCTGGTTCAACCACATGAGCAACCCGATCTACGGCATTGCGGGCTTGAAGAGCGTGATCACCGAAAAGATGAAAGATCCGCGCATCCTGCCGCTGTCGGTGTCGATCAACCCGTTCATCAATGAAACCAATGCGCTGGCCGATTACATCGTGCCGGATACCGTCACCTACGAAAGCTGGGGCGTATCCGCGCCCTGGGCCGATGTGGTTGCCAAGGCGTCCACGGTGCGCTGGCCCGTGGTGCAGCCGCGCGTGGCACGCACGGCCACCAATGAACCGGTCTGCCTGGAGACCTTCCTGATTGCCTGCGCCAAGCGCCTGGGCATGCCGGGTTTTGGCGACAACGCGATCTCGGACAAGGATGGCGCCAAGTATGCGCTGGACACGCCCGAGGACTTCTTCCTGCGCGGCATGGCCAACATCGCGTTCTCGGCCGGCCGGGCCGTGCCCGAGGCCACTGATGACGACATGACGATGACGGGCGTGGATCACTATCGCAGCCTGTTGCAGCAAAAGCTCAAGCCCGGTGAATGGCGCCAGGTTGCCATGTTGATGAGCCGGGGCGGCCGGTTCGACAAGATGGAGGACGCCTGGGTCGACAAGGGCCAGCACCGGCATACACGCCATGCCCATGCCAAGCCCTTGCAGGTATGGAGCGAGGAACTGGCGGGCTTTCGCCACGCCATGACGGGCGAACGCTATAGCGGTTGTCCGACCTGGTATCCGGCACGGCTGGCGGACGGCCGCGACATCAGGGTGGAATACCCGGCGCAACAGTGGCCCTTCCTGCTGAGCTCGTTCAAGTCGAATCTGATGAGTTCCCTGTCCATCGGCGTGAACCGCTTGCGCCAGGTGCATCCGCACAATCCCGTGTCGATCAACCGGCAGGATGGCGAACGGCTGGGCATCCGCAACGGCGACGCCGTGCGCATCGTGACGCCAGGCGGCGCGGTGACGGGGCTGGCCTTGCTGCGCGACGGCATCCAGCCCGGCGCGGTGGGCATCGAACACGGCTACGGCCATACCGAGCTGGGTGCGCGCGCCCATGTGGTCGACGGCAAACCCATGCCGCACGACCCTGCGCTGGCCGCGGGCGTCAACCTGAACGATCTGGGTTTTGGCGATGTCACGCGGGGCGAACACGCCAACGTCTGGATCGACTGGGTGTCCGGCGCCGCCGTGCGCCAGGGCCTGCCGGCGCGGATCGAACGGGTCTAGGCCTGGATCATCCGGCCCGGTTTGGGGCCGATGCCACGGTGCTTCAGCGCACCACGGTGTCGGCCACCAGTTCCAAGCCGTCCGCGTGGATGCCGACATCAGGCAGCACGCCGCTCAGGTCTCCGGGCCGGGCGGCGGCCGTGCCTGAGCGGCTGATACGGATCTCCACCCGCACCTTGCTGGCCTTTGACAATGTGGCGTCCGGAGACATGGCGCTGCTGTCGTCCAGCACAAAGGTACGCGGTAGGTCCGATACGCGCCATTGCAGGATGGCCAATGGCATGCGCGACCCCTCGACTGGCCGCGCCAGGATGAAGACGGTATCGCCGGGCTGCACCTGGCTGCGCAAGGCGTCGGCAATGCGGGCTTGTCCGCTGATGCGGGCGGCGCCGCTGGCGGGCTTGGCCATGGACGCCGGGTTCGGCGCTGAAGTCGGTGCTGCGGCCGTGTTGGCGCCGGGCGTTGATGCCGGGGCGGGTGGCGTGCCTGATGCCATCGCACGGGCTTGGGCGATATTGGATTGGATCTGCTGCGCGGCTTCGGAGTCAGGCGGCAGCAGGGCTTGCAAGCGTTCCCAGTGGGCCAGCGCCTCGGCGGCGTCACCGCGCCGCAACGCCATCATGCCCGCCAGCGCCAAGGCCTTGGGTTGGTCTGGCTGGGCGGCCAGTGCTTGCGCGACCGCGGCGATCGAATTGGCGTCCGGCGTACCCTGATTCGCCGATAGCAGCGCGTCGGCCATGTCGGCCAACACGGCGGGTTGTCCCGGCACCAGCCGCAGCACCTGCTGATAGGCGGCCACCGCGTCGTTGTAGCGGCCCAGCGTCTCATAAGACCGTGCCAGCGTGTACCAACCGTCGGCGTCGTCCGGTGCGCCGCGCAGGCGCTGCGCCAACGCATTGATGGCCAGGGCCATGTCCTCGCCGGCGTCCTCGGCATGGGGTTCGGCGGCGCGCGCCATGACGGTATCGGCGGCCGCGCGCGGATTGCCCAGCTTGCCATAGAGCAGCACGGCCGCCACGGGGATCAGCACGCTAAGCAGGCAGGCGGTTGCCACCCCCGCGCGCTGGCCCCGTAGGGGCGCGGCCTGGTGCTGGCGCAGGGCCAGGTCTTGCAACAGGTCGCGCTGCAATTCCTCTTCCGCGCGCGCTTGCGCGTCCGCGCTCAGGCTGCCATTGCGCAGGTCGCGCCGCAATTGTTCGCGCTGCGCCAGGTAGAACGCGCGCACATTGTCGCTGGATGCGGGGTCCGTGGACGGCGCGCGCCGCACCAGCGGTGGAATCAGGCACAGCAATGTTGCCAGCAGCAGCAACAGGACGACGATCCACAGCGTTGTCATGATCCGGTATCCAGAAAACGGGCGGCGCGGGCGCGTTCATCGGCGGTCAAGGGCGCGCGGCGGCCGGATCGGCGCTTCAAGGTGCGCAGCAATACCCAGAAGCCCAGCGCCAACAGGGCGAATGGGCCCAGCCACAACAGCCAGGTGATGGGTTTGAAGGGCGGGTCATATCGCACGAAATCGCCGTAGCGGTCTTCAAAGAAGCGCATGATCTGCGCGTCGCTGCGGCCGTCGGCCAGCTGGGCGTGGATCAGGTTGCGCATATCGTGCGCCAGCGGTGCATTGGAATCAGCCAGTGTCTGATTCTGGCAGACCAGGCAGCGCAAGCCGTGCGCCAGTTTGTCGGCGCGTTGTTGGTCTGCGGGTGACAGCGCGGGCAGGGCGGGCGACGGTTCCGCCGCCCATGCCTGACCCGTCGTCAGAAGCAGCGTCAGCCCCAGCAACACGATGGCCAGAAGCTGGCGTGGCGCGCTCATCGCAACCCCTCGATCAAGGGCTGGATCCGGGTGCGCCAGATGTCGGGCGTGATCAGGCCCAACTGCTTGTAGCGGATACGGCCATCGCCGTCGATCACAAAGGTCTCGGGCACGCCATAGACGCCATATTCGATGCCGACGCGCCCGTCCGTGTCGCTGGCCGAGGCGATGTACGGATTGCCGTTGCGGGCCAGCCAGACCAGCGCATCTTCAGGCTTGTCCTTGTAGTTCAGCCCGTACAGCGGAATGCCATGCCGTTGGGCGACATCTTTGAGCACGGGCAATTCTTCGCGGCATGGCGCGCACCACGACGCCCATACGTTCAGCAGCCAGACCTTCCCGCGCAGCGACTGCACGTCCAGCCGTTGCTCGGGGGCTTGCAGCAGCGGCAGGCCGATGGCGGGGGCAGGCTTGTCGATCATGGCGGAAGGCACCGCGCGCGGATCTCGCGACAGGCCCATCGCCAGGAACACGGCCATCGCCACGAACACGCCCAACGGCAGCAGGTAGCGCAGCATCAATACCCCTCCCGTGGCGTATGGGCGGACGGCGCCATGCCGGTCTGGGGCTGACGTGCCAGGGCCTCTTGCATGCGACGGTAGCGCTTGTCGCTGGCGGCCAGCAGGCCGCCCAGGGCCATCAACAAACACCCCGACCAGATCCACGTCATGAAGGGCTTGACCTGGATGCGCACGGTCCAGGCGTTGCCGCCCACGGGTTCACCCAGCGCCACGAACAGGTCGCGGGTAAATCCGCTGTCGATGTCGGCCTGGCTTAGCGCCATGTCCTGCACGGTGTACAGGCGCTTTTCGGGATACAGCGTCACGACAGGCTTGCCATTGCGCGCGACGGGGAACACCGCGCGCTGCGCGCTGTAGTTGGGGCCGGTGGCAGGGGCCAGGCTGGCAAAGGTGAATTGATAGCCGCCCGCTTCCTGCGTGGCGCCCAATTCCATGCGCAGTTCGTGTTTGACCTCATAGCCGTTCGCCAGCGTGACGCCGGCGATGAAAATGCCCACGCCGGCATGCGCCAGCAGCATGCCATACCAGGCGCGCGGCTGACGGCCCAGGCGGCGCAGCCATTGACCGCCGCCGTCGTTCAGGCGCTGCCAGGCGTGCGCGGCGGCGCTGGCAACCGACCATGCCGCCAGCCACAGGCCCAGCACGATCATGGGCGAGCCCAGCCGCAGCGGGCCTGGCATCGCCAGCGGCAGCAATACCGCAGTGGCCACGCTGACCCCGAACGCGGCGCGCAGCCGCCGGCCCAGCTCTGGCACTTCGGCCTGTTTCCAGCGGGCCATGGGACCCACGCCCATCAGGAAGATGGCGGGCGTCATCAACGGCACGAAGACGGCCTCGAAGTAGGGCGGGCCGATGGATATCTTGCCCCAATCCAAGACGTCCAGCACCACCGGGTACAACGTGCCCAGCAGCACCGAGCCCGCCGCGACGGTCAGGACGACATTGTTCGACAGCAGCAGGGATTCCCGGGACAGCAACGAAAAGCCGCCGCCCAGTCCAACCGTCGGCGCGCGCCAGGCGTAAAGCGTCAGGGACCCGCCCACGATCACCGTCATGAAGGCCAGGATGTAAAGGCCCCGGCCCGGGTCCACCGCGAAGGCGTGGACAGAGGTCAGCACGCCCGAACGCACCAGGAAGGTACCCAGGATGCTGAGTGAAAACGTGCAGATCGCAAGCAGTACCGTCCAGCTGCGGAACGCGCCACGACGCTCGGTCACGATCAGCGAGTGGATCAGGGCGGTGCCCGCCAGCCATGGCATGAATGAGGCGTTCTCCACCGGATCCCAGAACCACCATCCCCCCCAGCCCAGCACGTAGTAGGCCCAGGCGCTGCCCAACAGAATGCCGACGGTCAGGAAGGTCCAGGCAGCCAGCGTCCAGGGCCGGACCCAGCGCGCCCACAGCGCATCCAGTTCGCCCGACAGCAGTGCGGCGATGGCGAAGGCGAAGGCCACGGAGAATCCCACGTAGCCCATGTAGAGCATCGGGGGATGCACGATCATGCCGGGGTCTTGCAACAGCGGGTTCAGGTCGCGGCCGGCCATGGCCGGCGGCATCAGCCGTTCAAAGGGATTGGACAGAAACAGCAGGAACAGCAGAAAGCCCACGCTGATCCAACCCATCACGGCCAGCACGCGCCCGGCGAAAGCCAGGGGCAGGCGGCGGCTGAACACGGCGACGGCCAAGGTCCAGGCCGTCAGCAGCAGCAGCCACAGCAGCAGCGATCCTTCGTGTCCGCCCCAGACCGCCGCGAAGCGGTAGGCGGCAGGCAGGTCAGCATGGGAGTTGCCCGCCACGTACAGCACCGAGAAATCGTTGTGCACAAAGGACCATGCCAGGCAGCCGAAGGCCAGCGCGGTCAGGCAGAACTGTCCCACGGCGGCCGGCCGCGCCATCCGCAGCCCGGCCTGCCAACCGGTGGCGGCTCCGATCAGCGGCAGGGTGCCCAGCGCCAGCGCCGTCAGCAGGGCCAGGATCAGGCAGAACAGTCCGATCTCGGGAATCATCGGGCCTCCGTCTGCATCGTGTTGGCGGCAGTGGCCTGGCCGGCGCGCTTTAGCGCATCAGCGGCCTCGGGCGGCATATAGTTTTCATCGTGCTTGGCCAGCACTTCGGTGGCGCGGAACACGCCGTTCGCATCCAGCTTTCCTGCCACGACCACTCCTTTTCCCTCGCGGAACAGATCGGGCAACAGGCCCTGATAGGCCACCGGCACGGTGTGCGCCGTATCCGTCACGATAAAGCGCAAGGTCAGTCCGTCGGCTTCGCGGCGCACCGACCCTTGTTCCACCAGTCCGCCCACGCGGAAAGTGCCGCTATGCGGCGCCTCCTTGGCCACGACCTGGCTGGGGCTGAAGAAGAACACCAGATTGGATTGCAGCGCATTGAGCACCAGCGCGGTTGCCAGCGCAAGCAGGCCCAATCCGCCAGCGATTGCCAAGGCGCGGCGTTTGCGCGGGGTCATTGGGGCTCCCTGGTGTTACCGGGCTGATCACGGCTGGCCAGGCGTCGGGCGCGGGCGCGACGCCACAACACCAAGACCTCCAGGCCCATCAGCACGAACGTCACGCCGTAGGCGCCCAGGATGTAAGGGCCGTGGCCCTGCAAGGAAAACAGCGCATCCCAGCTCATCGGGCCTCCTTGCCATGCCTGCGCAGCGCACCGGGTTCGCGTTGGGCGATCAGGCCGCGCACGCGCGCCAGCGCCGTCGCCGCGCCATACAGCCAAAACGCGGCCACCATCAGCAGCATGGCGGCGATCATGATGCGGGCCATGCTGGGCGCGGAGGTCAAGTTGATGGACGCCCCTTGGTGCAGCGTGCTCCACCATTGCACCGAGAAATAGATGATGGGCACGTTGACGACGCCCGCCAGCAGCAGAATGGCGCCGCCGCGATCGGCCCGCTGGGCATCGTCGGTGGCGGATTGCAACGCCATGAAGCCCAGGTACAGAAACAGCAGGATCAGTTCCGAAGTGAGGCGCGCGTCCCACACCCACCATGTGCCCCATGTCGGCTTGCCCCAGAGCGCGCCGGTCCACAAGGTCAGAAAGGTGAAGAGCGCGCCCGTCGGTGCCAGTGCGCGCATCATCATGAACGACAGCCGCGTGTTGAAGACAAGGCCCAGCGCGGCATACAGCGCCATCACCAGATACAGGAACATGGACATCCACGCTGCCGCCACGTGGATGAAAAGAATGCGGTAGACCTCGCCTTGCTGGCTGTCGCTGGGCGCCACGACCAGCCCCACGTACAGGCCCGCGCAAGCGAACAGGGCGGCCGCCACTGCCAGGAAGGGAATCAGCCGGCCGGCCAGGGGGTAGAACACGGCGGGCGACGCATAGCGCATCCAACCCGTGCCGGACGCCGTGGGCGCGGCAGCGTAGGGGGGATCGAAGGCAGATTGCTTTTGCATGGGGCCTCTTAGTCCAGCGCCACGCGCAGCGCGGCGGACGCGCTCCAGGGGCATAGCAGGATCGCCAGGCACAGGCACGCACCCAGCAACGACAACTGCGGCGCGGCGCCCAGGCCCGCATGGGTGGCGGACACGGCGCCTGCGCCGAAGATCAGGACCGGCACGTACAACGGCAGCACCAGCAGCGGCAGCAATGCACCGCCACGCAGGCCCAGCGTCAGCGCGGCGCCCAGTCCGCCCACCAGCGCCAGCGTGGGCGTGCCCAGCAGCAGGGACAGGACCAGCACGCCGATGGCTTTCGCGGACAGACCGAATTGCAGCGCCAGGACAGGGCTGGCCAGAATCAAGGGCAGGCAGGCGCTGAACCAGTGGGCGGCCAGCTTGACGCCCACCAGCATCGGCAGCGGGTGCGGCGACACCAGCAATTGCTCCAACGCGCCGTTGTCGTAGTCGGATGCGAACGGGCGGTGCAGGCTTAGCAAAATGCCCAACAATGCGCAGACCCACAGCACGCCTGGCCCGATCGCCAGCAGCAAGGCGGGATCGGGGCCAACCGCCAGCGGGAACATCGAGCCCGTGACGATGAAGAACAGCGTGGCGCCCAGCGTATCCGCCGGCCGCCTCCAGGCCAGCCGGATATCACGTAGTGCCAACTGAGACAGCGTAGCCAGCATCCGCGTAGTCATCCATGTTCAGGGTTTGCGTGCGCGCGACGGCAGTGCTGGGTGTGCGGTGCGAGGCCATCACGACCGCGCCGCCCGCGTTCAGGTGTGTGTCCAGCGTGGCCCACAGCAGCTCCAGGCTGGCCGTGTCCAGCCCGGCATCGGGTTCATCCAGCAGCCACAACGGCTTGCCGCCCAGCACGACGGCTGTCAGGGCCAGCCGGCGGCCTTGACCCTGGGACAAGCGTGCCGCCGGGGTGTGCAGGCAGCCGTCCAGGCGCCAGGCCCGCAAGCCCGCCGCAATCGCGTCGTCATCTTTTGGCGTGCCGGCCACGTACAGACCGCAGCGCAGATTCTCCAGGGCGGTCAACTCGGCCGACAGGCCGTTGGCGTGGCCCAGGAATGCCACGCGCGCAAAGTAGCCGGCCGGGTCGCGCCGGACATCCTGACCCCGTGACCGCAGCGTGCCATCGCGGGGGCGCAACAGCCCCGCCAGCGTGCGCAGCAGGCTGGTCTTGCCGCTACCGTTGGCGCCATGCACGTGCAGGAGTTGGCCCGCGTGCAGATCGAAATCCACCGGGCCCAGTCCGTCGGGCCCGCCGCGCCGGCTGCGCAGCCCGCAGGCGGCGAGCATGGGCGGGGGAACGTCAGCGGGCCGCATTCGCGACCTCTTTGGGCGCCCGACCCGGCGGCGTCGCATCAGAGGTCTGGCCAGGCGGGATGTGCGGCAAGGTATGGGCGATGCCCTTGTGGCAATCGATGCAGGTCTTGCTCTTGTCCGCCAGGTAGGTGGAATGCATGTTCTGCGCGCGCACGCTCTGGCGCGTGAAGTCCATGTATTCGTAGTTGTGGCAGTTGCGGCATTCCAGCGAGTCGTTGGCCTTGAAGCGCGCCCATTCGTGCTGGGCCAGTTCCAGGCGCTTGTCCACGAACTTTTCGCGCGTGTCGATGGTGCCGAAGATCTTGCCCCACACTTCCTTGGACGCCTGCATCTTGCGGGCGATCTTGTCCGTCCAGTTATGCGGGACGTGGCAGTCCGAACACAGTGCGCGGACGCCCGAACGGTTGGTGAAGTGAATGGTGCCTTTCAGTTCCGCATACACGTTGTCGCGCATTTCGTGGCAGCCCGTGCAGAACTTCTCGGTGTTGGTCAGTTCCATCGCGGTGTTGAAGGCGCCCCAGAACAGGATGCCGCCGATGAAGCCGCCAATCGTCAGAAAGCCCAGGCTGAAATGCACGCTGGGGCGGCGGATGATGTTCCAGTAGCGCTTGAGGAGCTTGAACATGGCGGCATCCCATCCTTACTTCTTGTCGGTCGCAGGTGCCGTCAGGCGCTTGAGAATCACGTCGATATCCTGATAGGTGTTGGACACCAGCGGTTTGGCTTCGGCTTGCGGCACATGGCATTGCACACAGAAATAGCGCCGCGGCGACACCTCGGCCAGCACGTTGCTGTCGCGGTCCATGTAGTGCGTGACGCTCAAGGGAGGCGCCTGGGTTTCCTCGGTATTCACCCGTGCATGACAGGCCAGGCAGCGGTTGTAGTTCTTGTCGATCTGATAGCCGTCGATCTTGTGCGGGATGGTGGGCGGCTGCATCGAATACGTGCGCATCCGCTTGATGTCCTTGTTCTCGATCGGGCTGATCAATGGCGGGTCGGTTTCCTCGGCGATGGGGGTGGGTCCGCGCATGGGGTCTTCGACCTCCAGCGGCGGGGCGGCCCAGGCGGCCGAACTCAGCAGTAGGCCGATGGCGATGGCGGCGGCGCGTATGTTCATGGCTGTCTCCCTGGCGCCGTTCAGACCTTGACGATCTTGACCGCGCACTTCTTGAAGTCGGTCTGGAACGAGATCGGGTCAGTGGCGTCCAGCGTGACCTTGTTGATCAACTGGCCGGCGTCGAACCACGGCACGAAGACCAGGCCGCGCGGGGGCTTGTCGCGTCCCCGGGTTTCCAGCCGGGTGCGCATCTTGCCGCGCCGCGACACGATTTCCACCTCCACGCCGCGTCGCAGGCCCATGGCCTGCGCGTCATCGGGATGCATGAAACAGACCGCATTGGGAAACGCCCGGTATAGCTCGGGCACCCGCCGCGTCATGGACCCGGAATGCCAATGCTCAAGCACCCGGCCGGTGGACAGCCAGAAGGGGTATTCCTTGTCGGGTGATTCGGGTGGCGGTTCGTACGGCAGGGCGTAGATGACGGCGCGGCCGTCCGGATTGCCATAGAACTCAAAGCCCGCGCCCGCCTTCACGTAGGGATCGCTGCCTTCGCGATAGCGCCACAGCGTCTCCTTGCCATTGACGACCGGCCAGCGCAGGCCGCGTGCCTCGTGGTAGGTGTCAAAAGGCGCCAGGTCGTGGCCATGGCCACGGCCGAACTCGGCGTATTCCTCGAACAGTCCCTTTTGCGCATAGAACCCAAAGGCACGGGCTTCCTGATTTTCGTATTCCGGGTTCAGTTCGCTATTGGGGAATTTGTTGACGCGGCCGTTGGCGTACAGCACGTCGAACAGGGTCTTGCCCCGGTACTCGGGCTTCTTGGCCAGCAAGTCGGCGGGCCAGACTTCCTCTACCTTGAAGCGCTTGGAGAACTCCATCAGCTGCCACAGGTCCGACCGCGCATCGCCCGGCGCATTCACCAACTGGTGCCAGAACTGCGTGCGCCGTTCGGCGTTGCCATAGGCGCCTTCCTTTTCCACCCACATGGCGGCGGGCAGGATCAAATCGGCGGAAATGGTGGTGACGGTGGGGTAGGCGTCCGACACCACGATGAAGTTGTCGGGGTTGCGGTACCCCGGCAGCCCTTCGTTCATCAGATTGGCCGCCGCCTGCATATTGTTGTTGACCATCACCCAGTAGGCGTTGATCTGGCCGTCCTTCAGCATGCGGTTCTGCAACACCGCATGGGCGCCCACTTTGTCGGGAATGGTGCCATCGGGCAGTTGCCAGATCTCTTCCGCGTGTGCGCGGTGCTTGGGGTTGGTCACCACCAGATCGGCCGGCAGCCGATGCGAAAACGTGCCCACTTCGCGCGCCGTGCCACAGGCCGAAGGCTGGCCCGTCAACGAGAACGGGCTGTTGCCCGGGGTGGATATCTTGCCGGTCAGCAGGTGGATGTTGTAGACCATGTTGTTGGCCCACACGCCGCGCGTATGCTGGTTGAAGCCCATGGTCCAGAAGGACGTCACGCGCACTTTCGGGTCGGCGTAAAGCTCCGCCAGGTCCCGCAACTGCTTCTGCGGCACGCCGGTCAGCTTGGACGTGTATTCCAGGTCGTACTTCGAGACGAACTTGGCAAACTCGTCGTAGGTGATGGGCTTGGAGCCGCCTGCCTTGTCGGCGTTCTTGGCGGCCTTTTGCAAGGGGTGATCGGGCCGCAGGCCGTAGCCGATATCGGTGTTGCCTTCGTGGAACACGGTGTGCTTGTCCACGAAGTCGCGGTTCACGCGCTTGGTCTCGATGATGTAATTGGCGATGTAGTTCAGGATCGCCAGATCGGTCTGGGGCGTGAAGGTCAGCGTCAGGTCGGCCAGCTCATACGAGCGATGCTCGAACGTGGACAGCACCGCCACCTTGGTCTTGGGCGCGGACAAGCGCCGATCGGTCACGCGCGTCCACAGGATGGGGTGCATCTCGGCCATGTTCGACCCCCACAGCACGAAGGCATCGGCGTTCTCGATGTCGTCGTAGCAGCCCATCGGTTCGTCGGCGCCGAAGGTCCGCATGAAGCCCACGGCCGCCGAGGCCATGCAGTGCCGCGCGTTCGGGTCCAGGTTGTTGGACCGGAAGCCGGCCTTCATCAGTTTCAGCGCGGCGTAGCCCTCCCAGACCGTCCATTGGCCCGAGCCGAACATGCCTACCGCCGTCGGCCCCTTGTCTTTCAGCACCCGCTTGAATTGTTCGGCCATCACGTCGAAGGCCTGGTCCCAGGAGACCGGTGCGAATTCGCCGTCCTTGGCGTACTTGCCGTCTTTCATGCGCAAGAGCGGCGTGGTCAGCCGGTCATTGCCATACATGATTTTCGACAGGAAATAGCCCTTCACGCAGTTCAGGCCCTTGTTGACCTCGGCGTTGAAATCGCCGTGCGTGGCCACGACCTGGTTGTCCTTCACCGCGACGTTCACGCCGCAGCCGGTCCCACAGAACCTACAGGGTGCCTTCGACCATTTCAGCTTGGCCGCCTCGGATTCGGTCACGATGTTCTGCGTGTAGCCGACGATGGGAATGCCGGCCACCGTGGCGGCGGCAGCAGCCGCGGATTGTTTGATGAAGTCTCTACGAGCCATGGGCATCGCCAATCTCCTCATTCATCGCGGCCAGCGTATCGGCATGCTGATACACCAGCGCCGAAGCCAGTACGCCATCCAGGCGCTGGATCTCGGAGATCCGCGCCATCATGTCGTCGGTGGAGGGCGCTTCCAGCGTGACCACCAGCTTGCCGGTGTCGGACGCGCCATGGATTTCCGAACCCGCGATCGCCAGAATGGCGTCGCGGACGTCGGGAAGGCGTTGAGGCAGGGCATGCACCACCATGCTGGTGATGTGCAGCTCTGGAGGCGCCACGGTCGGCGCGAGGGGGGAAAGCGTGGGCATGGAGGCGGCTCCGTCGGGTGTCATCAGCTGCCCGGAGGGCCGGCGATCAACTGATAGAACCAAACGATGAAGCCGTAGCCCGCCACGATGATGACCGTAAGAACGGGGGCCATGACAGCCGTCAGAAACAGGAAACTTCTTAGTTCCTGAGGCTTGGTGTAGCCATCAGACTCGTTTTGCACACACCACCTCACTGCGAAAGTTGGGGCATTGCGTTTAACGTGCGGATGTCGAACTTTTTAGCAGTGGTTTTACATCGCGTCAATGTTGCATCACGGCGAAACAATCCTGCCTTGGCGCTATATACAAAGGTGCCTGACGCTTTCCGGATGGCAATCCGGTAGGCGTCAGGCACCTGGTGTTGAGTCGCGTTGCGATTTAGCCGATGGCGCCGTAGATGCGCCGCGCGTCGGCCGCCGTCGCTTGCGGCCGGCCCAGCGCCCGCGCGCCCTCGGCGGCCTGGCGAACCAGAGCCGCGTTGTTCGGCGCCGTGCCGCCGTCGCGCAGTTTCAAGTTGTTCTCGAAACCCACGCGCATGTGACCGCCAAAGGCGGCCGCCGTCGTGACGCAGGCGTTTTCCTCGGGGCCGAACGCGCACACCGCCCAAGGCAGTGAGTGGTCGTAGGCGGACAGAAAGGGCAGCAGGTCATAGGCTGACGAGGTTTGGCCCGCGCTGTAGCGGCCCAGCACGAACAGCACCGACCACGCACCCGGCGGCACCAGGCCGCGCGCGCACAAGGACAGCCAGCGCCGGACATCGCCTTCGTCGTAAAGAATGATCTGCGTCATGATGCGGCGCTCGGCAAGCCAGGCCAGGAACGCCGCCAGTTCCGTTTCGGGAATGTCCGGCACGGCGATCTCGCGCAGGCCGATGGACACGGCTTCGGGTTGCAGTTCGCGCACCAGCGCGATCTGTTCCGCCGCCTGGTACACGCCAGCGGCTTCGCTGGTGACCTGCACCAGCAGTTCGCGGCCCACGGCGCGGTCCACGGCGGCCAGCGCTTCGCGGTAGGCGTGCGCGTCCAGCAAATGACTGCCGTCGGGCTTGCGCACATGCATGTGCATCATGCCGGCGCCCGCGTCCAGGCAGGCGCGGGCTTCCCGCGCCAAGTCAGCGGGGGTGAGCGGCACGGCCGGGTGGTCGGCGGCCTTCTTGTAGGCGCCGTTGGGCGCCACGGTGATGATGACCGGGGAATCGGCCAGGGCCGCGCGCGGCAGGGCGGAAGCGTTCACGGTTGAATCTCCGGCAGTTCGGGGCTGATCAAGTCCAGGCCGGCGCGCAGCAAGCGGTCATAGCGGGCGCGTTCGGCGGCGATGGTCTCGGGCGTCCAGGCATAGAAGCCTTCGCCCGCTTTCATGCCATGGCGGCCGTCGGCGGCGCGTTCGGTCAGGCAGCGCGCGGGATGGTCCGCGTTGCAGAACGTGGGGTACATCGTGGCGCCCGCGGCGGCGTGTACGTCGATGCCCGCATGGTCGCGCTGCATGACCGGGCCGGCTGCCAGAAAGCGGAAACCGAAGCCGAAGCGCACGGCCGCGTCCACGTCTTCTGGCGAGGCGATGCCGCGATCGATCAGATCGAAGGCCTCGCGCGACAGCGCGTGCTGCAAGCGGTTGGCCAGGAAGCCTGGCAGGTCCTGCTTGACCTTGACTGGCACGCTGCCGCAGCGGCGCATGAAGGCGATCAACGATTCCGCGCAGGCGTTGTCGCTGGCTTCGCCCAGCACCACTTCCACCAGCGGCACCAGATGCGCGGGCATGAAGAAGTGCAGGCCGAGCATGCGGCCGCGTGTATCCAGGCCTTGGCTGATGGCGCTGATCGGGAAGCTGGAGCTATTGCTGGCCAGGATGGCGTCCGGGCGGGCACGCCGCGCCAGGTCGGCGAACAGCGCTTGCTTGATGTCCAGGCGTTCGGGGATGCACTCGATCACCAGGTCCACGGTGGACCAGTCCACGGCGTCCAGGCTGGGCGCGGTGGCCAGCAGCGAGGCATGGGCTTCACGGCCAATGGTCTTCAGGTTTTCTGCGACGCGGGCGGGCAGGCCGGCCGCGCGTTCCGCGTTGGATTCGATCACGGTCGTGCGGCAGGCCGCGCGGGTCAACACCACCGCCACGTCGGCGCCCATCGTGCCGCCGCCCACCACCACTGCATGCGCCGCGCCCGGGTTGGGCAGGGCTGTTGCGTCTGTCTGCATGGTTTGCTCCTTTCTCTGCATCGTCGTTGGGGGCGAGTGTAGAGAAGCCGCTTTGATTGATGAATCAGATTTTTTGGATAGAATGATCGATAAAACAGATCAATAAGCTCGGGCAGGATGACATGCAGATCAATCTTTCGATGCGCGATATCGATACCACGTTGGTGTTGGGCCGCACGCTCAACTTCCGTCAGGCCGCGGCGCAGCTACACCTGTCGCAATCGGCGTTGTCCACGCAGATCCAACGCATCGAAGAGGCTTTGGGCGTCAGGCTGTTCGACCGCACGACGCGCACCGTGCGCCTGACGGCTGCGGGCGAGGTCTTCATGCAGCAGGCGGCCACCTTGCAGGTCGCGTTTCGTGACGCGATCGCGGCGGTCAGCGGCGTCACCAGCGCGGAGCAGGGCCAAGTGTCGGTTGCCGCGCTGCCTTCATTGGCGGCTCGCTTGCTGCCGCGCGTGCTGATGGCCTACCGCCAGGCACATCCACAAGTGGCGCTGAAGGTACGCGACACCTTGTCGGGGCCTGCTTTCGACCTGGTGCGCGCGGGCGAGGTGGATTTCGCGCTGACCGCAGCCGACCCTCAACACGCCGACTTGCACTACGTGCCGCTGATGTCCGACAGCTTCCTGTTGCTGATCCCTGAGTCGCACCCGCTGGCCAAGACGCGCGGCCCGTTGCGTTGGGCCGACACCGCCACGGCGGCGCATGTGTCGATGGTGCAACCCAGCAGCGTGCGCCAATACACCGAATGGGCCTTTCTGCAGAATCGCATCCGTTTCGCGCCCGCGTTTGAAGCCGAGCACCTGACGACGATCGTGGCGATGGTCGAGTGCGGTTTCGGCGTGGCCGCCTTGCCGGAAATCGCGGCGGGAGCGGTCGCGCAGACCGCCATCGTCCAGCGTCCGCTCATCGGGCCGGTGGCCGAGCGGTCAATCGGCTTGGTCACCTCGCGCAACCGCAGCCTGTCGCCGGCTGCGGCGGCGTTGGTGCAGACCTTGAAAGCGTCCCTGGCGGCCCATCCGCGCTAAGGCGCCGAGGCTTGTTGCATTGCAGCTTTGATTTCTCTCAAGCGCCCACGCCAAGCCGCTCGACACGGCGAGGCCGATGGTATTATCCTCAGTGCACTAACTAATTGGAGCTGCCTCAACGTGCCGGATGTACAGAAAAAGACGACGTCCCAGAAGCGCGTCGCAACGCAGAAGCCAGAGAGTCACATTTTCGATCCGGCCAAGCAGGTGCTGTGGTCGCGCCCCGGCTATCTGGTGCGGCGCTTGAACCAGATCCACTACGCCATGTTCTACGAAGAGTGCAAGACGCAGAACGTGACGCCCGTGCAGTATGGCGTCCTGACGGCGTTGTCACTCAGCCCTTGGCTGGACCAGACCGCCATCGGCATGGAACTGGGGCTGGACCGCACCACCACCGCCGACGTCGTCAAGCGCTTGCAAGAGCGCGGCTTGGTCGAGCGCCGGGTCAATCCCACCGATAAGCGTTCGCGCCAGGCGGTGATCACTCAGGAAGGCTTGCGCATCATGGGGCTGTTGCAGGAAGGCATGGCCCGCGCGCAACAGCGCTTGCTGGAACCCTTGTCCGTGCGCAACCAGGAAATCTTCATGAAGCTGCTTTCCACGTTGGTGGAAGCCAATAACCAGTACAGCCGTACGACCCTGAAGCCGATGTAAGGCGGAAAGGCGGCGGCGCGCAGCGCCAACGGCCGCCTTTCGCTTTCAGTCCTTCAGTGCATTCATCTGGGGCACGCTGCGAGAAGCTTGCCCGTCTCCCAGCGTATTGCGCACCCAGATCAATTCGGCGGCAATCGCCACGGCGATCTCGGCCGGCGTCTTGCTGGCGATGCGCAAACCCACCGGGCCGTGCAGCCTGTCTATCTGGCTGTCATCCAAGTCAAACAGCCGCAGCCGTTCGCGCCTTTTCTCCTGGTTGGCGCGCGAGCCCAGCGCGCCCACGTAGAAGGCACGGGACTTCAATGCTTCCAACAGCGCCATGTCGTCCAGCTTGGGATCATGCGTGACGGCGACGATGGCGGTGCGTTCATCGGTGCCGATTTCCAGCACGGCGTCGTCGGGCATGCTGGTCAGCAACGTGGCTTGGGAAGCGTCCCAATCGCCGAAGAACTCTTCGCGCGGATCGCACACCGTGACGTGGAATTCCAAGGTCGCGGCAATGTTCGCCAACACGCGCGCGGTCTGGTTCGCGCCAATGATCAGCAGCCGCCAGCGCGGGCCATAGACGCTGCGGAAGATCCGGCCGTCGAAATCAGGGCCGTCCGCAGGACCGGCGGCGGAAATGGAAGTGTGGCCATCCAGCAGGTCCACCGTGCGTTGGATCAGGCGATGGTCGCGGATTGACGCCAGCACCCGGTCCAGCCACACCGTGTCGTGCAACCGTTCGCTGATCAGGCGTAGCGTGCCGCCGCAAGGCAGGCCAAAGCGCGCAGCCTCGTCCCGCGTGACGCCGTAGGTCAGGCGGGCAGGGGAGTCCTCAAGCGCGCTGGCGCGGGCGCGCGCAATCAAATCGTCCTCGATGCAGCCCCCGGACACTGAACCCACCACCCGGCCGTCGTCGCGCACGGCCAGCATGGCACCCGCTTGCCGGGGCGCCGAGCCCCAGGTTTGCACCACGGTCACCAGGTGCACGCGGCTGCCTGCGGCAACCCAGTCGCGGGCAAGTTGCAGTACGTCCAGATCCAAAGGGTTCATCGGCTTCTCACAGAGGAAAGGTCGTGGTGGCTAGTGGGCGTCAGCACGACTTATGCTCACTGTACTGATGATTATGGTGAGTGTCTCTAGTGTCTATCCCTACCTTGGCCGCCTGAGTTTCAGGTGGACTTTGCTTGAGCCCCGGGGTTTCCCTAATTGGTCAGTACGCTGATTATAAAGTCAGTATACTGACGTAAATTTGGAAGCCGCGACGGCCCCGCCTCCCATGGGAGAGGTTGCCGTCAGGAGTTCCGGTCGTTCCGATCTAATAGTCAGTGTACTGATAATAGAGGCTGACATGCCGTGGCGAGGCTGGCGTCGCGCCATCAAACTGGGAGTAGGGGAATGAGCAAAGTGCGCAAGATCGCGTTTGAGGAGCACTACACCGCGGTCGGATTCAAGGATTATTCAAAAAGTTTCGCGCAGCATATCGATCCTGTCGTGCTGGCCGACCTGGCTGCGCGCCTGGTGGATTTCGATGAGGTCCGGCTGGGTGAAATGGACCGTGCCGGCATCGACTACGTCATCCTGTCGCAGACCGGTCCCGGCGTGCAGGCGGAAACCGATGCGGCGGTGGCGCTTGGCCGTGCCAAGGAGAACAATGATTTCCTGGTCAGCCAGGTCGCCAGGCATCCGACGCGATACGGCGGGTTTGCCACGTTGCCGATGCACGACCCGAAGGTCGCCGCGGCGGAATTGGAACGCTGCGTCAAGCAGCTGGGTTTCAAGGGCGCCCTGATCAATGGCCACACCAACGGCGTCTACTACGATGACCGTGCCTATGACCCGTTCTGGGAACGGGTTCAGGAACTGGATGTGCCCATCTATCTGCACCCCTCGGATCCCTATGTGATTCCGCAGGCCTATTCAGGCCACCCCGAACTGGTGGGCGCGTCCTGGGGCTGGGGCGTCGAGACCGCCACGCATGCACTGCGTTTGTTGTTTGGCGGCGTGTTCGACCGTTATCCAGGCGTCAAACTGATTCTGGGTCACATGGGCGAGGGCCTGCCGTTCCAGCGCTGGCGTTTCGACAGCCGCTTCGCGGTTTACTCGCATGGCATCAAGCTGTTGCGCGCGCCTTCGGAATATCTGGGCAGCAACATCGTGATCACCACATCCGGGGTCTGTTCCCCTCCCACGCTGACGGCCGCCATTGCGGAAATGGGCCGCGAGGCGGTGATGTTCTCGGTGGACTATCCCTACGAATCGACCGCGCTGGCGGCCGAATTCATCGAGCAGACACCGATGGACGACGCGACCCGCGCGCTGATCTGCCACGGCAATGCGCAGCGTCTGTTCAAACTCTGAATCCCTGGGAAAAAGGAGCAATCATGCAGAGACCCTTCCGTATCGGCCAGATCGTGCCCAGTTCCAACACGACGATGGAAACTGAAATACCCGCGATGCTGCTGGCACGCCAGCAGATCCGTCCGGAACGTTTCACGTTCCATTCCAGCCGCATGCGCATGAAGAAGGTGGTGAAGGAGGAACTGGCCGCGATGGACGGCGAGTCCGACCGTTGTGCCGTCGAGCTGAGCGACGCGCGGGTGGACGTGCTGGGCTACGCCTGCCTGGTGGCGATCATGGCGATGGGCCATGGCTATCACCGGGTGTCGGAAAAGCGGCTGCAAGCCCACACCGCCGCCAATGGCGCGGACGCGCCGGTGATCACCAGCGCGGGCGCGCTGGTGGATGCCCTGAAGGTGATCGGCGCCCGCCGCATCGTGGTGGTGGCCCCCTACATGAAGCCGTTGACCGAACTGGTGGTGGACTACATCCGCAACGAAGGCTATGAGGTGGTTGACTACCGGGCGCTGGAGATTCCGGACAATCTGGAAGTCGGCCGCCACGACCCGGCCCGGCTGCCGGAAATTGTCGCGCAGATGGACACCCGCGATGTCGATGCCATCGTGCTGTCGGCCTGCGTGCAAATGCCTTCGCTGCCTGCCATCGCCAAGGTCGAGGCCCAGACGGGCAAGCCGGTGATCACCGCCGCCGTGGCCACGACCTACGCCATCCTGAAGTCGCTGAACCTGGAACCGGTCGTTCCCGGCGCGGGTGCGCTGTTGTCGGGCGCTTACTGAGGAAAACGGCCATGAGCACGATTCCTGAAAGCACCTTTCTGTATGGCGGCAACGTCCATGCCAACGGCATACGCCAACACTACCTGCGCTACGGAGGCGCCCACACGGCAGGCCGCGATGCGGTCGTGATCGTGCCGGGCATCACCAGCCCGGCGATCACGTGGGGGTTCGTCGGCGAGCGATTCGGCAAGACGTTCGATACGTACATTCTGGACGTGCGGGGCCGAGGCCTGTCGGAAGCCGGCGCGGCGCTTGACTACAGCCTGGACGCGCAAGCGGCGGACGTGCTGGCTTTTGCGCAGGCGCTGGGATTGGAGCGCTACAGCCTGGTCGGCCATTCCATGGGCGGACGCATCGGCGTGCGCGCAGGCCGAACCCAACCCGCCGGCTTGCGTCGTCTGGTCCTGGTGGATCCGCCGGTGTCCGGCCCCGGACGTCGGCCGTATCCGGCCAAGTTGCCCTGGTACGTCGACTCCATGGCGCAGGCCCGCCACGGCATGGACGCCGACGCGATGCGCGCCTTCTGCCCCACCTGGACTGAAGCCCAACGCCAGTTGCGCGCCGAATGGCTGCATACCTGCGACGAACGCGCCATCGTCCAGAGCTTCGAGGCGTTTCAGACCGACGATATCCATGCGGACCTGCCTCGGTTGAAGGTGCCGGTCCTGCTGATTACCGCCGAAAAGGGCGATGTGGTGCTGGATGCGGACGTGGCCGAGATCGCGGGCTTGGTGGCGGGCACGCAACATCATCGAGTGCCCGCGGCGGGCCACATGATCCCGTGGGACAACGAGGAAGGCTTCTATGCGGCATTCGGCGAATTCCTGGGTGCGCCGCTGGTGCGAGCCTGAATTTCCGGACCCTAGACCCTGGACCTTCTGGCAAGGAGAGAATCATGCCTGTAAGCGACTATGAAATGGTGAAGGCCTGGCAGCAGGTGCTGACCCTGTCCAAACTGCAAGCCGGCCAGAGCGTGACGGTGCTGACCAGCGCGGCGACCCACCCGCAGACGCTGTCGACGGCGTTGATCGCCGCGCAATCGATGGGCGCGGTGATCAACCGCCTGGACTTGCCGCCCGTCAATGGCGAGAAGGCCCTGAGCCGCGATTCGCTGGCCTATCTGGGCACCACGCCATTGACCGGCAACAAGCCGGCGATTGCGGCGCTGAAGGAAAGCGACTTGGTGCTGGACTTGATGACGCTGCTGTTCTCGCCTGAGCAGCACGAAATCCTGGCCACGGGAACCAAGATCCTGCTGGCCGTGGAGCCGCCCGAGGTGTTGGCGCGGCTGGTGCCCACCGAAGCGGATCGCACCCGGGTGAAGGCCGCGGCCGCGCGCATCGGCGCCGCCCGAGAGATGAGCGTGGTGTCGGCGGCGGGCACGGACCTGCGTTGCCCGCTGGGTGAATTTCCGGCGATCAGTGAATATGGGTTCGTGGATGAGCCGGGGCGATGGGACCATTGGCCCAGCGGCTTCGTGCTGACGTGGCCGAACGAACGCGGCGCCAACGGCAAGATCGTGATCGACGTGGGCGACATCCTGCTGCCGCAGAAGCTGTACGTGCGGTCGGCCATCGAACTGACGGTAGAGAACGGCTTCGCCACGCGGATCGACGGCGGCGTCGACGCGGAACTGCTGCGCGAATACGTGGCGTCATTCCGGGACCCCGAGGCCTATGCCATATCGCACATAGGCTGGGGCCTACAGCCGCGCGCGCACTGGACCACCCTGGGGTTGTACGACCGCGAGGCCACCATCGGCATGGATGCGCGGGCGTACGAGGGAAACTTCCTGTTTTCGCTAGGGCCGAACAACGAGGCGGGCGGCAGCCGCACCACCACCTGCCATATCGACATTCCGTTGCGCGGGTGCACCGTTCGGCTGGATGGCGAAGACGTGGTGCGCCAGGGCAGGGTGCTGGACGGCACCGCCCGGCAGGAATAAGCAATGATCCGGCAACGACCCCGGCAATCACCGAACAAGGAATCCGCCGCATGAATGACGATATTTCCGCCTACGAGCGCCAGGGTTTTGGCGCGGCGATGTCCCCCAAGCCGCCCTACGGTCTGCTGATCGTGGATCTGGTCAACGGCTTTGCCGACCCAGCGGTATTTGGCGGGGGCAATATTGCACCGGCCATCGAGCAGACAACGCACTTGCTGGCGCATGCGCGCAAGCAGGGCTGGCCGGTGGCGCACAGCCGCATCGTGTTCGCGGACGATGACGCCGACCACAACATCTTCACGCTGAAAGTCCCTGGCATGCTGACGTTGAAAGAGGCGGACCACAACAGCGCGATCGTTCCGCAACTGACGCCGGTTGCGGGAGAGCTGGTGGTGCGCAAGACCGTGCCTTCGGCCTTCTTCGGCACCAGCCTGGCGGCGTGGCTGTCGCAACGCGGGGTGCAGACGCTGCTGGTGGCGGGCGCGGTCACCAGCGGCTGCGTGCGGGCAAGCGTGGTGGACGCCATGCAGTACGGCTTTCGGCCGCTGGTGGTGTCCGACTGCGTGGGCGACCGCGCCCTTGGACCGCACGAGGCCAACCTGTTCGACATGCGCCAGAAATACGCAACGGTGCTGACGCGCGAGGAAGCGGTGCGCGCGACGCACGGTTGAGAAGAGGTATTTACCAAGAACAAGGGGTTGCATCGTGGGATGCAACCCCTTGTTCTTGGTGCGCCGATTGCCTACACGGGATACACCAGGTCGTTGGCCAGGATGGTGGTGTCATACACCACCTGCCGTTCCTTCAGCTTCAGCACGCCATCCTGCCGCGTGAAGCGGTCGTAGTAGGTGCCGGCCAGATGCAGGGTCGTGGGGCCTTCCACCAAGGTCTGCATCAGCATGAAAGCCGCCTGGGCGAGGATCTCGCCTTCGGCCGATTCACTGATGACGCGGGTGTTGCTGACCAGATGCAGCATGTAGCGCGGGGCGAACATCTGGGTGCGTGAGATGGCCACGGCGCGGTCGTGCATCATGGCGCGGCCTTCGGAATAGACCAGCCCAACCGGCAAGCCCAGTTCGGCGTTTTCGCGCGCCGTCACGCGGTACAGGCCGTCTTCGGTAAAGAAGCCGGGCCAGGCCTCGACCTGGCCGGCGTCCAGCGTTGCGCAGTAGTCGGCGTGGAATTCCTCGATCTCCTGGCGCAACGCAATGGCGCGCGCCAGATCGATCTGGCGGGGGGAGAATTCAAATCGGGTTCTCATTGGTCTCGGTTCCTGCCTTAGAAGCCCATCACGCTGCGGTAGTAGCTGTACATCGAGCGGATCGCAGCCTCGGAGATCAGCGTATTGGAGGTGCCCTGCTTGCCGGATTCCAGCTTCAGCACATTGACATCCGTGCTGGCGCGTCGCACGCCTTCCTGCACGAACTTCATGGCTTCGTTGTCTTCCAGGCCGAGAAATCCGGCCGGCCCCATCAGGTTGCCCTGGCGCAGGCGGTGACGTTCCATCTCGGGCGTGTCGTCCTCGTAGCCGAACATGGTCCATTGCATGATCATGCTGTCGGGCCCGTTGGGCACGATCTGGCGCACGCCCAGCGTGTTCATTTCGCGCTGCACGATCAAGTTGGGCCACACCGTCTGCATCGTCACGGACCAAGGCGAATCGAACTCTTTGACGAATTCCAGGAAGCGGTCGTCTTGCAGGTGCAGACCGTCATGGAAGGAACGCATTTCCTTTTTGTTCTCTTCGCTGACGGTGGCGTACTTGTCCTCGCTTTTGGCCGAGGCCATGGTGCCGTGGCGGCCATGCACCGAGTCAACAAGCATCGCCGACTTATTGCCGGCCACCAGCAACCCGAACACCACCAGGAACGAATGCAGCAAGGTTGCGTGGTAGGGGTCCTTCAGGTTCTCGTGATACATCTTCCAGTTGCATGGAAGCTCATTGCGGTAGTAGCCATGGATCTTGAGTTTCTTGCCCGGGAAGACCGTATCGAAGTCGGCCAGGATTTCCGGCGTCAGGTACTCATCGATGGGTTCGACCTCGGCGCTGTAGGACGCGAAGATCACGCCATGGCGCGTGGTCACGTGCAGCTTGCGCAGGCCGTGGTCTTCGTTCTTGAAGTCCTTGGGCATGCCGCCTTCGCGGTTCACCCCGCGCTTGAAGGGAATACCTTGCAGATTGCCTTTCAGATCGTATGACCACTGGTGGTAGGGGCAGACGAACTCGCGGGCATTGCCCTGGCTGTTGCGGCAGAATTCGGCGCCGCGGTGCGCGCAGCGGTTCTCGAACACATTGACTGAGCCGTCTTCGGCGCGTGAGACCACCACCGGGGTCGGTCCCACATAAGACCGCTTGTAGTCGCCCGGATTGGGCAGCTCGGCTTCCAGCGCCACGTAGTTCCAGGTCTTGCCGTGGAAGATTTTCTCTATTTCCTGATCGTAGACGGCGCCGCTGGTATAGACCCAGTCGGGTATGTAGTGCAGCGCATCTTCCGGCCAGACACAGTCGGCCAGCGCAGCGTCCTTAGAGGCTACCGTGCGGCCAATGACGGTTTGGGATTGATACATGTACAGCTCCTGTCGAGGCGGGGCAATAATGGATTCAGGACGTGGCGGCGGCATTCTGCTGGCAAGCCTTCACCAGCGGTTTGAGGGCCACCGTTTCGTCGGCGTAGCGCTGCGGATCGATGCGCAGGCCTTGTTCAAACAGCACGCGCAATTGGCGCAGGTCGCCGCCGGCATTGATGGCGATGGCGTGCACGGGCACGCCGTCACGGTGGCCCAGCCAGATGAATTTGGGCGCGTCGGCCTGGCTTTGGGGCACGCCGCGGCAGGCATAGGAAAGATCAGGTTGCGGCAGGCCCAGCATTTGCACGTTGCACCCGAATTGATCCGTCCAGAACCAGGGATAGGCTTCGCCGGGTACGGGCAGGCCAAGCATGCCGGCGGCGGCGGCGCGTGCTTGTTGATTGGCGTTCTGCCACGACTCCAGCCGCAACGCGGTATTCAAGTGGCGCCGGTGCTGGCTGGCGCAGTCGCCCGCGGCATATAGATCGGGATCGCTGCTGCGGCAGTGGGTATCCACCACGATGCCGCCGTTGGCGGCGTCCAGCGCCAGGCCGGCCTGTTCGGCCAGGGCCACCTCGGGCGTCAATCCGATGGCCACCACCACGACATCGGCGTCCAGCACGGCGCCATCCTGCAATTCGATCGCGAAGCACGCCTGATGCTGAACGCTTGCGTCCGGATGCGGCTGCCGGGTGCTGCGCGCGATGCGTGCATCCAGGCGTAGCGTCACGCCGGCATGCCGGGCACGTTCGGCCAGCCAGTCGGACAAGGCGGGCGGCAGCACGCGCTCGAGCAGGCGCCGGGCGCTTTCCAGCACGGTCACTGCCGCGCCCAGCGCGCGTGCGGTGGACGCCACTTCCAGCCCGAGAAAGCCGCCGCCAATGATGACAACGCGCGCATTGGGCGTGAGACCGGCGCGCAAGGCGGCCGCGTCATCAAGCGTCCTGATGTAGTGCACGCCCGGCGTGCCGCGAGGCAGGCTGGGCAGTTCGCGTGCGCGCCCGCCCGTGGCAAGCAGGCAGCGGTGGTAGCTCAGTTGACGCCCATCGGCCAGTTGGACAAGATGCGCGGCAGCATCAAGCCGGACCACATCGGCGTCGGTCAACAGCGTGATGCGCCGTTGCTCATAGAAGTCGGTGGGATGCACGGCCGTCTGCGCATGCGCCTCGGCCGCCTGCAACACGGCCTTGGATAGCGGAGGGCGTTCGTAGGGGGCGTGTGCTTCGCGGCCAATCAGCGTGATGGGGCCTTCATGGCCCAGGTCGCGCAGGGTGGCGGCGGCCACCGCGCCGGATTGGCCGGCGCCGATGATCAGGATCGAGTCGGCGTCACCCATGATCAACCCTGCACATTCGCGTAGATGTCCTGGCCTTCGACCTTGACCGGGTAAACGCGGACACCGCTGGTTGCCGGCGCGCACATGGCCTGGCCGGTACGGATATCGAACTTGGCCTGGTGCAGCGGGCATTCGATGCAGCCATCTTCCAGGAAACCGTCGGACAGCAGCGCGTAGGCGTGCGTACAGACGTTGTCCGACGCGAAGAATTCGCCGTCGCTGCGATACAGCGCAAGCTGCTTGTCGCCGGCAGCGACGGGAATGACCTCATCGTCGTCGGTCAGTTGGTCGGTGGAGGCAATGCGGATCCAATTCATATTGTCTCTCTAATCAGTATGCTGAGTAATGTGGTCAGTGTACTGCTCAAAAAAACAAGTCAGGAGCTAGGGATTTCCCCGACGCGATGGCGGTCGGCGGCATGCGGCGCGTGCCTATTATGCACGCCAGCCGCGACGGCCGCGCATCGACGTCCTCTATATGGAAGGAGTGGCAAAAAAACGTCTTGCCCGTGCGGCCCCAACGCTCTTCAAACCGCCCGGAAACACAGGGTTTTAGCGCGCTTGGCAGTCGGGATTAACCTTGTTGACACTCAAAATTACGGTCAGTATGCTGACTAACAATTCAGTGTGCTAACGTTTTTTCAGGTGTGCGAAAGCGGCGTTGGCATGGGTTGGGGCGGGTCCAAGGGGACTCAATCAAATCAGATCGGGAGCACTACATGCAACGACGCCGTTTCCTCGCACAAGCCGCTGGCGCTGCCGGCGCTGGCCTCGCCACGGTCGGCATGCCTGCTGTCGCGCAGTCCGCGCCGGCGGTGCGCTGGCGCATGTCGACCAGTTGGCCCAAGAGCCTGGACACCATCTACGGTTCGGCGGAAGAACTGTGCAAGCGCGTGGCTCAATTGACCGACGGCAAATTCGAGATCCGCGCATTTCCGGGCGGTGAACTGGTGCCGGCGGCGCAGAACATGGATGCGGTCAGCAACGGAACGGTTGAATGCAACCACGTGCTGAGCACGGCCTATATCGGCAAGAACACGGCGCTGACGTTTGATACCGGGCTGTCGTTCGGCTTGAGCGCGCGTCAGCACAATGCATGGATTCATTCCGGCGGCGGGTTGAAGATGCTGCGCGCGCTTTATAAGAAATACAACATCGTGAACCACGTCTGTGGCAACGTGGGCGTGCAGATGGGCGGCTGGTATCGCAAAGAGATCAAATCGCTGGCCGATTTGAAGGGCTTGAACATGCGCATTGGCGGCATCGGCGGCATGGTCCTGTCCAAACTGGGCGCCGTGCCGCAGCAGATTCCGCCTGGCGATATTTATCCGGCGCTGGAGAAGGGCACCATTGACGCCGCGGAATGGATCGGCCCGTACGACGACGAGAAGCTGGGTTTCAACAAGGTGGCGCCTTTCTATTATTCGCCCGGCTGGTTCGAGGGCAGCGCATCCATTACCAGCATGGTGCATGACAAGGCGTGGGAGGCGTTGCCCCCGGCCTACCAGGCGGCATTCGAGGCAGCCGCAGGGGAACAGACCATGCGCATGCTTGCCAACTACGACGCGCGCAACCCGCTCGCGCTGCGCAAACTGATTGCGGGCGGCGCCAAAGTCAACTTCTTCCCCAAGGAAGTCATGGATGCCGCCTACAACGCTTCGCAAGAGCTGTGGGTGGAACTGTCCACCAAGAATCCGGACTTCGCGGCGATCTACCCCGATTGGAAGAAGTTTCAGGTGGATCAGGCGAGTTGGTTCCGGGTGGCCGAGAGCCCGCTTGATAACTACACCTTCGCTGCCGTGGCGAAGGCTCAGTCCCAAACCAAGTAATCCTCAGGAGACAGAGGGAAGTCATGACGACAGAACACGCCAGTACGCACGGTCGGCCGGGCAAGCCGCAAGGAGTGGGCGCGCGGGTGCCGCGCAAGGAGGATGCGCGCCATCTGCTCGGCAAGGGCAATTTCGTGGCCGATATGGCCATGCCCGGGTTGAGCGAAGTGGCGTTCCTGCGCAGTCCGCTGGCGCATGCGCGCATCGCTTCGGTGCGCGTGGCCGACCAGATCGCGGGCAATGTGTTTCTGCGTCAGTCGATGGCCGACGCGCGCGACATCGTGGCCGATTCGACGCTGCCCACCTATCAGGCGTCCGCGCAGCCGCCGCTGGCATCGGGCAAGGTCCGTTTCGTCGGAGAACCCATCGCCATGGTGTTTGCACCGACGCGCGCCGAAGCCGAGGACCATGCCGAATTGATCGAGGTCGATTACGACGACCTGCCGGTGTATGCGGACGTGGACAGTGCCCAGGCTGCCGAGGGCGACCTGCTGCACGAGCAATGGCGCGACAACGTGTTCGTCACGCTCAACGCCGACAAGCAGTTCGACGAATACGCGGCGCAGGCCGAGGTGGTGGTGCGGCGCAAGATTGATCTGGCGCGACAGTGCATGGTGCCGATGGAAGGCAAGGCGGTGCTGGCGTACTGGGACCACCAGGCCGATCAGTTGGTCGTCGTCAGCGCCACGCAGGTGCCGCACATGATCCGCAGCGTGCTGGCCCAGTGCCTGGACCTGGAGCAGGGGCGCGTTCGGGTGGTGTCGCCGGATGTGGGCGGTGCCTTTGGCTACAAGTGCGTGCTACAGCAGGAAGAGTTGTGCGTGGCATGGTTGGCCAAGACCTTCAAGCGGCCGTTCCGCTTCATCGAGGACCGCCGCGAACACCTGACCGCGGGCGCCAATTCGCGCGAACACCATTACGAAATGGTGGCCTACGCGGATCGTCGCGGCAAGCTGCTGGCGCTGGATGCCAAGATCACCATCGACGGCGGCGCCTATTCCGTGTGGCCGTTCACCATCGGGCTGGAACCGGGTCAGGCCATCGGCAACCTGCCGGGACCCTACGCATTCAAAGGCTACCGCTGCGTCACGAAGGCGGTGGCCACCAACAAGCCCGGCTTTGTGCCGTATCGCGGCGTGGCGCGCACCGGCGTGTGTTTCGCCATGGAACTGACGATGGACGCGATCGCGCGCGAAGTCGGCCGCGAGCCTTGGGAAGTCCGTCAGGAAAACCTGGTGCAGGGCGAGCAGATGCCGTTCGTCAACGTCACCGGCAAGCACCTGGATAGCGGCGACTATCCGGCCAGCCTGCAACAGGCCATGGAAATGATCGGCGTGGACGCGGTGCGCGAGCGCCAGCGGCAGGGCGAGGCCGACGGCCGCCTGATCGGCGTGGGCCTTGCGACCTACACCGAACAGGCCGCGCACGGCACGTCCGTATTCGCCGCCTGGGGCACACCCGTGATTCCCGGGTTCGACCAGGCCACCGCGCGCGTCACGCCGGATGGCGGACTGGAGTTGCGGGTGGGTGTGCATTCGCACGGCCAGGGCATGGAAACCACCTTCGCCCAGATCGCCAACGAGATCCTGGGCGTCGACGTGGGCAGCATCAAGCTGCTGCACGGCGATACCGGGCAAACCCCGTTCTCCACCGGCACCTACGCTTCGCGTTCGCTGGTGATGTCGGGCGGGGCGGTGTCGCAGGCCTGTAAGCGCTTGCTGCCCAGGCTGACGCATATCGGCGCGCATCTGTTGCAGGCTGATCCCGCCAGCGTGGCGTGGAATGCGGATCGTCTGGAAGCTGACGGCAAGTCGGTGTCCGTCAAGGATGTGGCGGACGCCTGGTATCTGCGGCCGCAACTGTTGCCGCCTGACGTGGACCCCAGCGGCCTGGAAGTGACCGTGGGCTACAAGCCCAAGGTCGACACCGGCTGCTTCACCTACGCCACCCATGCAGCGGTGGTGGCGGTCGATCCGGGGACCGGCGGCGTCGAGATCCTGGATTATGTCGTGGTCGAGGATTGCGGGACCATGATCAACCCCATGGTGGTCGAAGGGCAAACCATCGGTGGCGTGGCCCAGGGCATCGGCACCGCATTCTATGAAGAGACTCCCTACGACGAGAACGGCCAGCCGCTGGCGTCGACCCTGGCGGATTACATGCTGCCCGGCGCCACCGAAGTCCCCAACATGCGCCTGCATCATTTCGAGACACCGTCCCCGCATACCGAATTCGGCGCCAAGGGCATGGGCGAGGGCGGCGCCATCGCGCCGCCAGCCGTGTTGTTCAACGCAGTCAACGATGCGCTGCGACCGCTAGGCGCGGCCGAATTGTTGCGCACGCCCTTGTCACCGACGCGGGTGCTGGCGGCCATCGCGCAGGGCAAGCAAACGGTTCAACCGGCTGTCGCAGAGGTGACGGCATGAAGGCGGCCGCATTCGAGTACACCCGCCCGGGGACGTTGCAAGAAGCGTTGCAGGCGCTGCGCCAGCACGAAGGCCGCGCCAAGCTGATGGCAGGCGGCCAGTCGCTGGGACCGATGCTGAACCTGCGGCTGGCACGCCCGCCGTTCGTGATCGACATTTCGGGTCTGTCCGAGTTGCGCACCGTCACGCGGCAGGACGGCATGCTGCGCGTGGGCGCGGCCGTGACGCACGCCGAGATCGAGGACGGCGTGCACGAGTTGCTGCGCGGCACGCCGCTGCAACAGGTGGCGCCGGGCATCGCGTATCGCGCCATCCGCAATCGGGGCACGCTGGGCGGCAGCCTGGCGCACGCCGATCCGGCTGCCGACTGGGTGCTGACCGTAGTGGGCCTGGGGGCGACGCTTGAGATCGCCGGGCCGGACGGCGTACGCATGCTGCCCGCTGACGGCTACATGCAAGGCGCCTACACCACCGGGCTGCGCGAAGACGAGCTGATCGCTGCCGTGCACCTGCCGAGCCCCAGCCCGCAGGCGCGCTGGGGCTACTACAAGTTCTGCCGCAAGACCGGCGAATTCGCCGAGGCCAGCTGCGCCGCGTGGTTCGACCCGGCGGCGGGCACGGCGCGCATTGTCGTTGGCGCGTTGGATGGGCCGCCCAGGCTATTGCCTCAGCTGAGCGCGCGTATCGCGCAGCAAGGCCTGGCGGGCCTGGACGAGACGCTGCTGGCCACTGAACTGGCCGGCGTCATGCAGGACAAGGATGAACACCATCGCAAGGTGCATGGGACCGCGGTGACGCGCTGCCTGGCTCAGGCGTTGGGTTGACGGGAACAACCATGGTTCAGGTGACATTGGAAGTAAATGGCAAGCGCGTGTCGCACGAGGCGCCCGCACGCATGCATCTGGGAGATTTCCTGCGGGATCAGGCACGCCTGACGGGAACCCATCTGGGATGCGAGCACGGCGTGTGTGGCGCGTGCACCGTGTTGGTCGACGGCGCACCGGTGCGGTCCTGTATTTCGTTCGCGGTGGCGTGCGAGGGCCGGCAGGTGACGACCATCGAGGGCTACGACGCCGATCCGGTGATGCAGCGGCTACGCGCCGCCTTCACAAAGCATCACGCGCTGCAATGCGGCTATTGCACGCCGGGCATGTTGGCCACGTCTCGCGATATTGTGCTGCGGCTGCCCGATGCCGATGAAAGCCGGGTCCGGGTGGAACTGTCTGGCAACCTGTGCCGCTGCACGGGCTACATGGGCATCGTCGCCGCGGTGATGGCGGTGCTGGCCGACTTGCGCGCGCAGCCCGATGCCGCCGTGCAGGCGTTGCGCGCCGCCCAGGCGCAAGGGCGCGGCGCGGCGCCGGCGGTGGAGAAGCCGGTGGCCTTTGCCGGCTTCACCCCGGCGATGGCGAGTCCGGCGCAGCAGGCTAGCCCGGTTGCCGCCACCACCACGGCGACGACGCCGGCGGGCAAGAAAGAGGGGCGAGGCAGCCAGATTGACGGCGGCTTCCAGGTGCCATTCCCGGCGGCGGAAGTCTGGGCCTTCATGGTGGATCTGCCGGCCTTGGCCAGTTGCCTGCCCGGCGCATCGATCGAATCGCACGAGGGCGATCGCGTCAAGGGCAAGGTCGCCATCAAGTTCGGCCCCATGGCCGCGGCCTTCAATGGCGCGGCCCGGCTGGAGCGGGACGATGCCGCGATGCGCGCGGTGTTCCGGGGAGCCGGGCAAGACTCGCTCAGCCAGTCGCGCGCCAATGGCGATATCACCTATCACCTGGAAGCGCTGTCGCCCACCGAAACAAGGGTCAACGTGAACCTGCTGTATTCGTTGCAGGGGCCGTTGGCGCAGTTCTCGCGTTCGGGCCTGGTGCAGGATTTCGTGCGTCGCATGATTGCGGACTTCGGCAACAACGTGACGGCTCGGCTGCGCCAGCCTGCGGGTCAAGGCGAGCCGTTGGTCCAGGCCAGTTTCAATCCCACGGCCATGTTCTTCAGCGTGTTGTGGGCGCGCATCAAGCGTTGGTTCGGCCGCGGCGACTGAGCGCGGGCGAAGACAGGCCGCGGCAAGACGCGGCTGCACATTGTCGACGAAAAACGGGGAAGATCATGCACGCGGTATTCGCAAAAGGTTGGCGCAACGCGATGTTGGGCCTGGCGGCGGTCGCGCTCAGCGCATCTGCCTGGGCACAGACCCCGGAGCCGCTGCGGGTGCGGCTGGACTGGACGCCGTGGGGTGTGCACGGCGCATTCCACCTGGCGCAGCAGAAGGGCTGGTACAAGCAGGCCGGCCTGGACGTGTCGCTGGAGGATGGCAACGGCTCCGTGACAACCGTGCAGATCGTCGGCGCTGGCGACAGTTTCGACGTGGGGCACGCGGCGTTGGCCTCGGTCATGATCGCTCGCGAGAAGGGAATGCCCGTCAAGGCCGTGGCGGTGTTCGCGCGGCAAAGCGATATCGGCCTGCTGGTTCCGGCGGATTCTGGCATCACCGGGCCTGCCCAGCTCAAGGGCAAGAAGGTGGCCTACACCGCCGGTTCGCTGGAGGCACCCTTCATCGATGCGTTCCTGGCCACGGGAAAGCTCAAAAAGAGCGATCTGGAACTGATCAATGTGGATGCGGCGGGCAAGGCGTCGACTTATGCCGTGGGGCGGGCTGACGCGGCGTTCTCCACGATTCCGTTCTTCTTGCCGGTGGTGTCGCAGAATCGGCCTTCCAGTGCGGTGCGTTTCGCCGATTTTGGTCTGGATATGCCCAGCTTCGGCCTGTTCGCCAACGAAACCAAGCTGACGCAACGGCGTGAGGCCATCGCGCGCTTTGCCAGCGTCACCGCCCGAGCCTGGGAATACATCTACGCCGGGCATCAGGACGAGGCCGTGGCCGCCATTCTCCAGCAACGGCCGCAGGCCCGCTTGGACAAGGCCGTGTTGCGCGGCCAGATCGACGCCTTGCAACCGTACTTTGGCCGGCCGGCGGCGGGCGAACGCCTGGGCACGATCGTGCCGCAGGATTGGGCGCAGGCCGTCAGGACGCTGTCCTCTGTCGGGTTGATCGGCGCTGGCGCCGACGCTTCCTCGTTCTACGTGCCCGACCTGGTGCACCCGGAACGCTACGACAGTCTGGTGCAACCATGACGCCGTGGGCGGTAGCCGCGCACGACGTGCGCAAACGCTATCCGGGCGCCGCGGGCGTGGAGGCGCTGGCCTCGGTGTCGGTCGAGGTGCCGCAAGGCCGTTTCGTCAGCATCCTGGGACCGAGCGGCTGCGGCAAGAGCACGTTCCTGCGATGCGTGGCGGGCCTGGAAACCCTGTCCAGCGGAGAACTCCAGGTGGCGGGCGTGCCGGTGCAGGGCCCCCCGGAAGGGATGGGCATGGTGTTCCAGCGCGATGCGCTGCTGGAATGGCGCAACGTCTGGCGCAACATCCTGCTGCCCATCGAATTTTCGGGCAAGCCCGTTGCGGCCTACGAGAACAAGGTGCGCGAACTGCTCGCCCTGACGGGCCTGGAGGCGTTCGCCGAGAGTTATCCGCGTGAACTGTCCGGTGGCATGCGCCAGCGTGCGGCGATCTGCCGCGCCTTGGTGGATGATCCGCAGCTGCTGCTCATGGATGAGCCTTTTGGCGCATTGGATGCGTTGACCCGCGATCAGATGAACGTGGAGTTGCAGCGGATCTGGATGGAAACGCGCAATACGGTGTTGTTTGTGACGCATGGCATTGCGGAGGCGGTGTTTCTGGGCGATGTGGTGATGGTGTTTTCGCCCCGCCCCGGCCGCATCCTGGAAACAATAGAAATCGACCTGCCGCGGCCCAGGCCCCTGGCGCTGCGTGAAACGCCGGCCTTCGGTGAATACGTGCGGCATATCCGGGGCCTGTTCCAGCAAATGGGCTTGATCGATGAGAGCGTCCGCGCCGTCTCTCACAGGGAGGCCATTCGATGATCCGGCTGTTGCGGGGAGCCGTCCGCCGGATGGCGGGACTGGTGTCGGTCGTGGTGTTCCTGCTGCTATGGGAAATCGCCGCCCGGGTATTCCACGTGCGAGCCATCATGCTGCCGCTGCCGGGGCAGGTGGTGCTGGAACTGGCCTCCGAATGGAGCTGGTACGCCGGCCACGCCCTCTATACCTTGATGACGACGCTGGCCGGTTTTGCGCTGGCGGTGGTGGGCGGCGTGGCGATCGCCATCATGTTGGTGGGATCGCGCTGGTTCGAGCGCTTCATCTATCCCTTGATCGTGGCCTTCAATAGCGTGCCGAAGGTCGCCATCGCGCCGCTCTTCGTGATCTGGATGGGCACGGGCGCGGAACCGAAGATCGCCATCGCGTTCCTGATTGCCGTCTTCGCGGTGATCGTGGACACCGTTCATGGTCTGCGCTCGGTGCCCCAGGACGTGCTGGACCTGGGGCGGGTGCTGAAAGGTTCGCGCCGCGATTTCTTTTTCAAGGTGCGGTTGCCCAGCGCCTTACCCTCGATGCTGGCAGGCATGAAGGTGTCGATTTCGCTGGCGCTGGTGGGCGCCATCGTCGGGGAATTCGTGTCGTCGCAACGCGGCCTGGGTTACGTGATCATGAGCGCCCAAGGCACGTTCGACACCGTGAGGGTGTTCGCCGCGATCTTCGTGCTGGCGCTGATGGGCATGCTGCTGTTTGCGCTGTTGGTGTGGGTGGAACGCCGGTCGACGCCCTGGCTGCGGCATCACCGCGAAGACGGTTGACGCAGGTCCGGCGTCCGGCGCGCAAAGTGCCGGCGTCGGGGTTGGGCAATGTGTGAACAGCAATAATTCTGGGGAAAACAGATGCAAGCTTTACTCGCCTTGTCGCGCGGCATAGACGCGATCAACCTGCGGATGGGACGGATCGTGTCCTGGGTGACGGTGCTGGTCGTCCTGGTCAGCGCCGGCAACGCCATCATGCGCAAGGTCTTTCACTACAGCTCGAACGCCTGGCTGGAAATGCAGTGGTACATGTTCGGCGCCATGTTCCTGTTGACGGCGGGCTACACGCTGCTGAAGAACGACCATGTGCGCGTGGACATCATCGCGTCGCGGCTGTCGCGCCGCGCCCAGGTCTGCATTGAGATCTTCGGCGTGCTGTTCTTCCTGCTGCCGGCCTGCCTGCTGATCATGTACCTGTCCTGGCCGGTGTTCATGGATTCCTACCTGAGCAACGAGCATTCGTCCAACTCTGGCGGCCTGATCCGCTGGCCGGTCAAGCTGTTGATTCCCGTTGGTTTTGCGCTGCTGGTGCTGGCCGGCCTGTCGCACCTGATCAAGTGCATCGGCTTTCTGGCGGGACGCTGCCGCGATCCGCGCGAACGCGATGGCGCCAAGAGCGCGGAAGAGGAACTGGCCGAGGAAATTGCCCGGGAAGCGCAGGCGCGCGAAGCGGCGGCAGTGGGTGAACTGGATAACAAGGGTCGCTGATCATGGAGTTCTTTATTGCCAATCTGGCGCCGATCATGTTCGCGACGCTGATTATTTTCCTGTTGCTGGGCTTTCCGGTGGCGTTTGCGCTGGCGGCCAACGGCATTCTTTTCGGCCTGGTGGGCATGGAACTGGGCCTGCTCAATTCCTCGTTGTTCCAGGCGCTGCCACAACGGGTGTTCGGCATTATTTCCAACGATACGTTGCTGGCGGTGCCATTCTTCACGCTGATGGGCCTGGTGCTGGAGCGTTCCGGCATGGCCGAGGACTTGCTTGAAACGATCGGCCAGCTGTTCGGTTCGGTGCGTGGCGGGCTGGCCATCGCGGTGGTGTTCGTGGGCGCGATGCTGGCCGCGACCACGGGGGTGGTGTCTGCGTCGGTGATTTCGATGGGATTGATCTCGTTGCCGATCATGCTGCGCAATGGCTATGACCGGAAACTTGCCAGTGGCGTGATCGCGGCGTCGGGCACGCTGTCGCAGATCATCCCGCCTTCATTGGTGCTGATCATCCTGGCCGACCAGCTGGGCCGCTCCATCGGCGACATGTACCGGGCGGCGATGGTGCCGGGCTTCATCCTGGCCGGGGTGTACATCGTGTACGTTGTCCTCATGAGCCTGCTGAAGCCGGCGTCGGCCCCCGCGCTGCCCGAAGAGGCACGCCGGTTCCAGGAACCGAACGGCACGCGGGGCGGGCGTTCGTTGCTGGTGCTGATGGTGATTTCCGCCGTATCGGCCTATTTCCTGGGCCTCTGGGTCGAGAACAACACTGCGCCGGTGGACGAGCGCATCGTCGTGGCCTTGCTGTTCTGGGGCGCCACGGCATTCGTCATCGCACTGGTCAACAAGGCCTTGGGTCTGGGCCTGTTGTCGGCCCTGGCCGAGCGCGTGACGTTCGTGATGATTCCGCCGCTGGCGCTGATCTTCCTGGTGCTGGGCACGATCTTCATTGGCGTGGCCACGCCGACCGAAGGCGGCGCCATGGGCGCGGTGGGCGCCATCCTGATGGCCGTGATCCGCCGCCGCCTGTCGTTGGACCTGCTTAAGCAGGCGATGGACACGACCACCAAGCTGTCCTGCTTCGTGGTGTTCATCCTGGTGGGATCCACCGTGTTCGGCCTGACGTTCCGCGCCGTCAACGGCGACCTCTGGGTGGAACATCTGTTGACCGGGCTGCCGGGCGGGCAGTGGGGCTTTCTGATCGTGGTCAGCGTCCTGACCTTCGTGCTGGCTTTCTTTCTGGACTTCTTTGAACTCGCGTTCATCATCGTGCCGCTGCTGGGTCCGGTGGCGGACAAGCTGGGCATCGACCTGATCTGGTTCGGCGTGATCCTGGCGGTCAATATGCAGACGTCGTTCATGCATCCGCCATTCGGATTCGCGCTGTTCTACCTGCGCTCGGTGGCGCCGCGCGACCGCTACAAGGACAGGGTGACGGGGAAGATGATAGAACCCGTCACCACGGGACAGATCTATTGGGGATCCGTGCCGTTCATCGTGATTCAGTTGCTGATGGTCGCGGCAGTGATGGCGTTCCCAGGCATGGTGATGCACTACAAGGACGACGCGCCGACCATCGATCCGGGTTCGGTGTCAATGGAAGTGGAAGGGGCGTCGGGCCTGGGCACCTACGGGGCCGATTCCAATCCGTTCAAGTAACGGCGGGGCCGGGGGCGTGCTTGAGCCTAGCGCCCCGGCCGCGCCTGTTCCGACGCCAGATAGGCGTCGCGTGACGGCAGCAGGTGGTCGCGGCACACGGTCATCAAGGCCTGGCGGTCACCGTCGCGTAGCGCCTGGATCATGGCCCAATGTTCCTGGCGGGCACGTTCGCGGTAGCCGGCGGCCACCAAGGTGCCAAAGCGGATCGAGTGGGTGCGCCGGGCGTATTCCTCGATGGCCTGGCCCAGCACGGCGTTGTCCAGCAAACCGAAGAACTCCCGGTGGAAACGCTGGTTGCTGCGGAACACGCGGCGCGTGTCGCCGTCGGCGACTGCCGCATCGTGCTCGCGCTGCACCGTGATCAGCGCCGCCAGCCGGGCTTCGGGCACGGGCAGCGGAATCTGGCTGGCGGCATGTACCTCCAGGACTTCGCGCAGCGCATACAGCTCCATGACTTCGCGGGCGGAGAACGCCCGCACGACGGCGCCGATGTTGCGCTTTTTCTCCACCACGCCCAAGAGCTCCAGTTCGGACAGCACTTGCCGCACGGCATGGCGCTTCATGGCGAAGCGCGCCATCAGCTCGTCCTCGGTCAGGCGTTCGCGCGGGTGCAGCCGGCCGAAGACGATGTCTTCTTCCAGGGCGGCCACCGCGGTTTGCGTGGCGTCGGGGGCCTCTGCTTGCAGGGCGTCGGGCGTGATGGCGTTCATGGCGGCAGGTTTACTTCTTGGGCACGGTGTCGTGCGTGACGCCAGCGCGCAGGAAGTCGAAATCGACGCCCTGATCGGCCTGCGTCACGGTTTGCAGGAATAGCTTGCGGTAGCCCCGGTCGGCGGTGGGCCGGGTGATGGGCTGGGCCGCCGTGCGGCGTGCCAGTTCGGCATCGTCCACCAACAGCGCGATTTCGCGCTGCGCCACCGACAAGCGGATGCGGTCGCCATTTTGCACGTAAGCCAGCGGGCCGCCAATCGCGGCCTCGGGCGTGACGTGCAGCACGATGGTACCGGCGGCGGTGCCGCTCATGCGCCCGTCCGAGATGCGGACCATGTCCTTGACCCCCGCACGCGCCAGCTTCTTGGGAATTGGCATGTAGCCGGCCTCGGGCATGCCAGGGGCACCGGTCGGGCCGATGCGCTTGAGCACCAGGATGTCGTCGGCGGTCACGTCCAGCGCGTCGTCGTCGATGCGCCGCGCCATGTCCTCGGCGTCCTCGAACACCACCGCGCGGCCTTCGTGTTCCATCAGCTTGGGATTGGCGGCGGATTGCTTGATGATGGCGCCGCCCGGGGCCAGGTTGCCGCGCAGCACGGCCAGGCCGCCTACCGGATAGATGGGGGCGGCGGTGGAGCGAATCACGTCTTGCGCGAAGGGAGCGGGCGCATCGTCCAGTTCCTGGCCCAGCGTGCGGCCGGAAACGGTCAAGACGTCCAGATGCAGGAAGGGGCGCAACTCGCGCAGCAGCGCGGGCATGCCGCCGGCGTGGTGGAAGTCTTCCATATAGTGCTGGCCCGACGGCTTCAGGTCGACCAGCACGGGCGTTTCGCGGCTGATGCGATCAAGGCCCGCCAGGTCAATGTCGATGCCCAGGCGGCCGGCGATGGCGGTCAGGTGGACGATGCCGTTGGTGGAGCCGCCGATGGCCAGCAGCACCCGCAAGGCGTTTTCGATGGACTTGCCGTTAAGGATCTGGTCGGGCGTCAGGCGGGCAGCGGCCATGGCGACGGCGGTGGCGCCGGTGCGTTCGGCCACGCGCACGCGGTCGGCGGTGACGGCGGGGGCGGATGCGCCACCCGCCACCATCATGCCCAGCGCTTCGGTGATGCAGGCCATGGTGCTGGCCGTTCCCATCACGGAACAGGTGCCCACGCTGGCGACCAGCTGGTTGTTCACATCGGCGATTTCCGGCGCGTCGATCTCGTCGGCGCGGTAGCGGCCCCAGTAGCGGCGGCAGTCGGTGCAGGCGCCCACGCGCTCGCCACGGTGCGACCCGGTCAGCATCGACCCGGTGACCAGCTGGATCGCGGGCACGCCGGCCGAGGCCGCGCCCATCAATTGGGCCGGAACGGTCTTGTCGCAGCCGCCGATCAGCACCACCGCGTCCATGGGTTGCGCGCGGATCATTTCCTCGGTGTCCATGGACATCAGGTTGCGCAGGTACATGCTGGTCGGCTGCGAGAAGCTTTCATGCACCGAGATGGTCGGGAAGTCCATCGGCAGCCCGCCTGCCAGCATGACGCCGCGCTTGACGGCCTCGATCAGCTGGGGCGCGTTGCCGTGGCACGGGTTGTAGCTGCTGCCTGTATTGACGATACCGATGATCGGACGAGCCAGCGCGTCATCGGACAGCCCCGCGCCCTTGATGAAGGCCTTGCGCAGGAACAGCGAGAAGCCCTTGTCGCCGTAGTTCGTCAGCCCGCGGGCCACGCCCTGCGCGGTGGTGCTGTCGCTATCAAAAGGGCCGGCTGCGGGGGTGCTGCCTTTGGTCTCGTCCGTCATTTTCAGTCCCGATAATATTATTGATAATCTAGGGGCATGATCATATCCAGCCTTTGCACGGCACCGCAAGCGCTTTGTACAAGTAGATATATTGATCTGTTTTTAAGATCAGTCGATAGAAAAATTCTGATTCTTCTATCAAGTTACCCCTCCTAAACTGGCGCCGTTGACGAGCCGGGCGTCCGTCCATTCCTATACTCATCCCGGCTGGAGAGACCCCTATGTCAGACTTGCGTCTGCGGCCGCGCCGTGCCGTCCTGTTGTCCCTGCTGGCCCTGTGCGCCGGCGTTTCTGCCCCGGCGCTGTCAGCCGACGCCTATCCCGACAAACCCATCCGCCTGATCGTGCCGTATCCGCCCGGAGGCGCGACCGACGTGATCGGCCGCGTGCTGGCGCAGGAACTGACGGGTGCGTTGGGGCAATCGGTGATCGTGGAAAACCGTGCCGGCGCCGCCGGCAATATCGGCGCGGATCAGGTTGCCAAGGCGCAACCCGACGGCTACACCTTGTTGATGGGCGCGCTGACCAGCCACTCCATCAACGCAGCCCTGTACCGCGGCCGCGTGACCTATGACGTGGAAAAGAGCTTTGCGCCGGTGTCCATCGTGGGCACGGTGCCGCTGGTGTTCGTGGTAAATCCGTCGGTGCAGGCCAATACGCTGTCCGAATTCATCGCGCTGGCCAAGTCGAAGCCGGGCTACATGACCATGGCATCGGCCGGCAACGGCTCGCCTCAGCATCTGGCAGGCGAAATGTTCAAGCGCTCGGCGGGTGTCGATATCCTGCACGTGCCCTACAAGGGCAGCGGCCCGGCCATGACCGACCTGATGGGCGGGCAGGTGCTGAGCATGATCGAAACCGTGCCGGCCGCGCAAGGCAATATCAAGGCCGGCAAATTGCGCGCGCTGGCCGTGACGTCGCCGCAGCGCGTGGACGCACTGCCCGACGTCCCGACCGCCGCCGAAGCAGGTTTGAAGGACTTTGAAGTCAGCTCGATGTTCGGCATCGTGGCGCCCGCCAACACGCCCGCGCCCGTGATCGACCGCTTGAATGGCGAACTGAAAAAGATTCTGGCCAAACCGGAAGTGAAGGCGTCGCTGTTGAATCAAGGAGCCATCGCCACCTGGACCACGCCGGCTGACGCCCGCGCTCGCGTTTCCGCCGAAGTGGCGCGCTGGACCAAGGTCATTGATGAAGCAGGGGTGAAGGGCGACTAATCCGCGCGGTTGATCCGCCGGGTTGCGCCTTTTACGCCACACGCCGAAGATTTCCCCACGGAAATCTTCGGCGATTTTGTTTGAACATCATGGCGGAACCCCACGCAACAAGACAGTCGCGATAGGGGGCGCCCGCGAATCAAAGCGGTTGGCAGGGCAAAGGTTTACAACACGGCTGTGATTGTTGATGAAACAATCCGCAATACAGCGTTTAAAGCACTGTATATGGGTATTGACCCCATCCTGGCTTGGCCGTAATGTACTTTTCGGTCCAGCCTAGGACAGTGGGGGGATACCACGATGACAGAGAATCAGGACGAAAAGTCGATCCTGTACACGCATTTCGGTACGCACAGCCCATATTGGCGGCTGGCGGCCGACAGCGACGCTTTTGAACTCGCCGCCATCAAAGGCGCGGCGAATATCGCAATGGCGCTGCGGGCGGATCAGGCAGATACCATCCGGTCCCTGACGGGCATCACATCCAGCGTGCGTATCGACATCTCCTTGTATGGGGATCTGTTGCGCCTGCACTTGGTGGGCCGCAAGATCAATCCCAACGAATGGGCCGGCACCGCATCGGCGCACTCCGACACCGAATCCGTTGCCAAAGACCTGGTTGAAGGCCTGTCGTTCGCCGAAACCGTGGTGTCCGAGGCCAACTCGGTGATCGTCATCGTGGATCAGAATGGCCGGGTGCAGCGCTTCAACAAGCTCAGCGAGGAATACACGGGCAAGCGTGAGCAGGACATTGTTGGTCGCAGTGTGTTTGAAATGTTCATGACGCGCGAAGAGGCCATGGCGTCGCGGCGCAATATCGCCGAGTTCTACAAGCGCGGGCAATCCTACGAAGTCGAACGGCTGATCAACACGGTCAAAGGCCCGCGGCTGTTCCTGTTCCGCAACAAGTTCGTCACCAGCGGCAGCGGTGAAAAGCGCGTCTACCTGATCTGCTCGGGCACGGACATCACCGAAGAACGCCAAGCGCAGGAACGCCTGCGCGTGCTGGCCAACACCGACATGCTGACCAATCTGCCCAACCGCCATGCCATCACGGCGCGGCTGAAGGCAGCACTGGCAACGGGCCAGGAAGGGCGGGGCGGCGTCCTGTTCCTGGACCTGGACAATTTCAAGCGCATCAACGACCACTATGGCCACGGTTTTGGCGACCGGCTGCTCAAGGCAGTGTCGGTGGCGATTTCCACCTGCCTGTCCGAAGGGCAGACGCTGGCGCGGCTGGGCGGCGACGAATTCATCGTTCTACAGGAACAGGCGCAAGCCTGGGAACTGGAAGCCACCGCCGAACGCATCATCGACCGCCTGCGCGAACCCTTCCGCCAGGGGCTGATCGAGGTCTACACCAGTTGCTCGATTGGCATCGCCATGTACCCGGACCATGGCGCCGACCTGGACAGCGTGGTGCGCAGCGCCGACATCGCCATGTACGTGGCCAAGGAAGCGGGGCGCCACACCTACCGCGTGTTCCAGCCCGAAATGGACCGCCGCAACGCGGACTACGTGTGGCTGGACACGAACTTGCGCAAGGCCTTGGCCGAGAACCACCTGATGCTGTATTACCAGCCCAAGCTGGCTGGCCGCACCGGCGAGGTCGATGGCGTGGAAGCCTTGCTTCGCTGGCGGTCGCCCGAACGCGGCATGGTCTGCCCCAGCGCCTTCATCCCCTATGCCGAGGAATCGGGCCTGATCTCCCCGCTGGGCGTGTGGGTCATGCGCGAGGCCGCGCGGCAGGCGGCCGCGTGGAAGCGCGACGGGCTGAACATCCGGATCGCCATCAATATGTCGGCGCGGCAATTGGACGACAAGGGGGTGGTCAGTGATTTCATGCGCGCCATCGGGGATGCCGACCTGGATCCCTGCATGCTGGATATCGAACTGACGGAAAGCTGCCTGATTGAAGACGAAGTCGCAGCCATCGACCTGATCAAGCAGTTCCGCCAATTGGGCGCGCGCGTCCATCTGGACGATTTTGGGACGGGCTATTCGTCGCTGTCACAGCTGGCGCGCATTCCGTTGGATGCGATCAAACTGGACGCCAGTTTCGTGCGCGGCGTGAACGAGAATCCGGTGTCGCAAGCGTTGGCGCGGGCTATCGTGGCCGTGGCGCGCACGCTGGAATTGAAGGTGATTGCCGAAGGGGTGGAAACCTCGGAGGAAGCCACGTTCCTCGACACACTGGGCGTGGATGCCAAGCAAGGATATCTCTATGCCAAGCCCATGCCCGCCACCGAACTCGTTACCTGGCTGGCTCAGCGCCGCCGGCTGCATCTGATCGCCTGATACAGCCGGCGCCGTCCATCGACGGGGGTCAATGCATGGTGGCTTCCTGCACGGCGTCAGGGTTGCTGGGGGTGCGCCGGTTCTGCGCCATGACCAGGCGTTCCATATAGGCGCGGTCTTTCGGATCGATCGAGAACGCGGCCTCCACCCAGTCCTCGGTGATGTCCATCAGCTCGGAGCGCGACAGGTTCAGCACGCGCTGGCGGGCCCGCAGCATGGCTCGCATGCCGTTGAGCTTGGGACGCAGCACGTCGATGAAGGTGCGGGTGGCGCGGTAGGCATCGCCCGGCTCGAACAGCGCGTCCACCAGCCCCTTGCCGTGGAACCATTCGGCGGTGTGCGATTCCCCGCTGCTGATCAGGTCTTCGGCCAGCTTCATGCCTGAGCGGCGTGCCACCAGCGAATAACCCCCCATGCCGGGGAACAGGTTGAACGCCATTTCCGGGAAGCCCATGCGGGCATTGTTCTGGGCCAGCACGAAGTGATGGGCCAGGGCGGCCTCGAAGCCGCCGCCCAGCGCCGTGCCTTCGATCATGGCCAACGAGATCGCGCCGGTGTCGAACCCGCGCGATGCGGCATGCACGCAATCCACGCATGCCCGCGCATAAGCCCTCAAGGCCTCGCGCTTGCCGGTTCGGATGGCTTCAGCAAAGAAGTTGAGATCGCCGCCCACGTTGTAGATCTGCGGCACCAGCGAGCCCGTGACCCAGAAGTCGATGGTCAGGCCGGAGTCCTTGGCGGCGCGCGCCAAGGTCATGATTTCGTCGATGAGTTCGTGGTTAAAGCAGGGCCGGGGCTGCGCCCGGAGCATCATCCACATGACTCGACGTCCTTCCTCATAAAACGCAGAAATCTGCTTCATGTTGCCGGCTGCGGTAAAGGGGTGGCAGTCTGGATGAATGAGTTGATTCATATGCTTTCGTCCAATCGATCAAGGTGAGTCGGAGTACTGCCGGGTCAGCCTAATACAGAGCTTCCGGATGCCGTCTCATGCAAACCTCGTTCGATTGGCCAGACTTGTCAGTAAGTCAAAGGCCCGAGTGAATAATGCAAAAGTCTTGCGAATTAAGGCGACGGATCGGCCTGTCGGCCGAGGGGCGCATCGGAGTGATGGATGAGGACCCTCGCAAATTCGCGAGGAACCGGGCGGTCGGCCGGACGTCGTTGACATGAGCTGGGCTCATGCATTCGGATGAAGAGGTGGCGGCCACGGCGCCATACCGCTTCCAATGCGACACGGGCGCGGGAGCTAAAAGCTCCCGCGCCCGTGTATCGTCCTCCGCCGTCTGGCGGCGGTGCTGGTTATTGCGGTTCGATCTTGGCGTCGATGGCGCGCTGGGTCCAGATCTGGCGTTGCGATTCGGCAAACGTCTTGTGGTCAGCCACGGAATTCGGCGCGACTTGCATCCCTAGCGCGTCGAACTTCGCCACCGTGTCGGGTTCGCTCAGGATGCGGGCGATTTCGGTGTTCAACCGTTCGACGACCGGCGCTGGCGTGCCCGCCGGCGCCGCCACGCCTACCCATACCACCAGGTCGAAATTCTTGTAGCCGGCCTCGGCCAGCGTCGGCACGTTGGGGAAGTCCTTCGCACGCGCCTGGCCAGTGAAGGCGATGCCGGTCAGCTTGCCGCTGTGCATGAAGGCCGTCACCACGGATTGGTCCGCGAACAGATAGTCCACGTGTCCCCCCAGCAGGTCGGTGACGGCGGGCGGCTGGCTCTTGTAAGGCACCCCATTGGCCGCGGCGCCCGCCACCGTGTTGAAGGTGGCGCCGGCGATCTGGCTGGTGGGCGAGCCATAGGCGTAGTTCAACGGCCGGCCCTGGGTCGCTTGCACCAGCTTGGCGACGGAGGTGTAGGGGGAATCCGCGCGCACCACCAGCATCATCGGGATCGTCGCGATCCGGATCACATGGATGAAGTCGCCGGTCGGATCGTAGGGCAGCTTGCGGAACAGGGCAGGCGTGGCCGAATGCGTCGAGCTGCTGGTCAGCACCAGCGTGTAGCCGTCCGCAGGCGCGCGCGCCGCCGTGACCGAGCCGATGGTGCCGGAGGCGCCAGGCTTGTTCTCGATGACGATGGGTACGCCAAGGCGGGGGCCCAGCTTTTCCGACAGGATGCGGGCGCTGGTGTCGGTGGCGCTGCCCGGAGAAAACGGCACCACGATGGTGATGGGCTTGTTGGGATAGGCGTCGGCGGCAAAGGCGGGCGCAGCGCCCGCGCCCAGCGCCAGGGCGGCGCAGGCCGCCAGCATGCGTCGGCGTGCGGGGTGGGGAAGTTGGGTCATGCAAGTCTCCTGTCTTGTTCTTTTCCCTGCCGCGACGGCGAGTCGCGCACGTCGGGAGGGCCATGGCGCATGATGCGTCTGGCCGGCTTATCTCAACAAGGGACTAATTTTCATAGACCTATTCCGGATCTGGATTAATCCACCTCCGGCGACGGATAGCAGGCCGGGTCCGGCGAGCCCTCGCGGGCGCGCAGATAGGTTTCCAGGTCGTCCAGAAAGGTCTTGGCGGCCAATGACAGCCGCGTGCTGCGCCGCTGGATCAGCCATAGTTCATGACCGCGCTGAGGGCCGCCGTGGATCGGCGCCGCGTGCAGGCCCAGCAGGCGGGCGAAGGCGCACACGTAGCCGGGCACGATGGTGATGCCCAGGCCCGCCCGCACCAGGTTCAGCACGGACGTCAGCATGCCGGCTTCGATGCCCGACTGAAAATCCAGATCCAGTTCGTGGCTGATGCGGTCGACGGCCCGGCGCACGCTGTAGACGCTGCGCAGCGCGATATGGTTGTGCGCCGCCAGGTCGGTCCAGCGGACACGCTCCAACTGGGCTAGCGGGTGTGACGGCGCGCACACCGCGTACATCGAGTCCCGGTAGATGACGCGGGCGTCCAGCCCATCACCGTGCGCCTGCGTGGACACAATGCCGAAATCGGCGCGGCCATGGCGCACGTGCTCTACCGTGTCATCCGTATTCAGTTCATAGAGTTCCAGCTTCACGCCCGAGTGCTGGCGGTGATAACGCGCGATGACGTCGCCCAGCAGGCCCACCATCATCATTGGCGAACTGGCCACGCCCACCGTGCCGCGCGCCAGCGTGCGCAGGCCGGACATGCTGCGTTCGGCTGCGCGCACGGTACCCAGGATTTCCTGGGCGTAGGCATAGAAATCGGCCGCGCCCTCGCAGGGCGTCACGCTGCGCGTCGAGCGCTCGAATAGGGGCTGGCCGATTTCCGCTTCCAGTTCGGCGCATAGCTTGCTGACCGCCGATTGGGTGACGAACGCGGCGCGGGCGGCCGCGGTGAAGCTGCGCAGTTCGTAGAGCGCGCAGAAGACGCGCAGCTGCTTGAGGGTGATGTTCATGATCCGGGCGGGCAGGGCGCTGTCGCCCGGAATGGGCTTAGCGGCCGGGGTCCAGCATATCGCGATCTGCATTCTGGCGCGGCGCCAAGCGCCGGATGGATCCAGGCGTGCGCGAGAACCTTACGGGGATGGCGGTGGCCGTCAAGGTGCCTTCGGTCGGATGCGATACCTGCTGGAAGAACCCCGTCGCCAGAAGATGGGGGTCGTCGAACAGCGCTTCCGGCGTGTTCACCCGCGAATGCGGAATGTCGGCATCGGCCAGCAGCGCCAGCCAGTCGTCGGTGCCGCGCAGCGCCACGATGTCGGCCAGGTGCTGATAAAGGGTGTCGAAATTGCCGGCGCGCGTCTGCGGCGTCAGGTAGCGCGGGTCAGCGGCCAGATCCGCGCGCCCGGCCAGGCTGAAGAACCGCTGCCACTGCGAATCGGTGTACGGCAGCAGCGCGATATAGCCGTCCAACGTGCGGTAGGGCTTGCGTTCGGGCGACAACACGCGCCGGTAGCCCATGTCGCCGCGCGGCGGCTCGAAGCTGCGGCCGCCCAGGTGTTCGATCAGCGTGAAGGACACCAGCGTTTCAAACATGGGCACTTCGATGGCCTGGCCTTGGCCGGACTTCTCGCGTTCGTACAGCGCCATGGGGATGGCATAGGCCAGCGTCAGGCCCGATACCTTGTCGGCCATGATGGTGTTGATGTAGGCCGGAGCGCCGGTATTGCGGCCTTGCAGGTCGGCCAGCCCGCTCATGGCCTGGATGATGTCGTCGAATGCGGGCTTGGCGGCATACGGGCCATCCTGACCGAACCCCACTGCGGAACAGTAGATCAGGCGCGGGTTGCGCGCGCACAGCGTGGCTGCGTCCAGGCCGGCCCGGGTCAGTGCGCGGGGGCGTACGTTCGAGATGAACACGTCGGCGCTGTCCACCAGCTCAAGCAGGCGTTTGTGGTCGTCCGGATCCTTGGCGTTGAGCGTGACGCTGTACTTGTTGCGGTTCAGGTTCAGGTACACCGCGCCCATGCCCGGCGATGCGGCGGGCGCGGACGCCCGGAACACGTCGCCTTCGGGGGCTTCCACCTTGATGATCTCGGCGCCCATGTCGCCCAGGATCTGTGTGGCATACGGCCCCATGCCCACGGACGTCATGTCGACCACACGCACGCCCGCGAGCGGCCCGCTTGTCGTCGACGGATTCATCGTCCTTCCTGCTTGTGCTTGCGGTTCAGGAAAGGCGCCATGTATTGGCGCGGCTCTTCGGTGGTGAAGGCCTCGCCGAAGGCGTCCACGCTGCGATCCAGGCCTGCTTCCACGGTCGAGGTTTCCCAGTAGCGCAACAGCGCCTTCTGCGATACGACGGCTCGCGGACCACTATCGGCGATGGGGCCGACCGTGCGTTCGACCAGGGCGTCCAGGTCACCCGTTTCGCAGATGAATTGCAGATAGCCCCAACGCAGCGCTTGCTCGGCGTCCACGGTTTCGCCAGTCAGCAGCAACCAGTTGGTGGCGCCCGGGCCGATCAGCGCCGGCAGCAGCACGGCATGGATGACCGAGGGGATGCCAACACGGACTTCCGGCATGCCAAAGACGCCATCGCGCGAACCCAGGCGGATGTCGCAGGCTGCGGCCAGTTCCATGCCCGCGCCCAGGCAAAAGCCGGGAATGCGGGCAATCGTGGGGAAGGGGACATTGCGGACGGCTTCGCACAGATTGCGCAGGTTCGTGATGAATGCGCGGCCACCGGCCGGATCGAGCTCGGCCATTTCATAGATGTTGGCGCCGCCAATGAAGGCGCGCTCGCCCGTGCCGCGAATGACCAGCGCGCGTGCGTCGGATTGCGTGGCAATCCATTGCACGGCGCGGATCAGGCCCAGCGTCACGGGGGTAGCCAGAATGTTCAGGCTCTTGGCGTCGTGAATGGTCAGTGTGTAGACGCCGCGATCGTCGCGCTGGATCAGGCTGTGCGGAAATTCAGGAAAAGGGGCGTTCATGGGTCGCAGTCTCCAGATCGTTATGGTCTGCGCCCATCCTAGAGATCGCCGCTGATCACGGCAAACAAGAAATTTTCATGGAATAAGTCGGATTTGGAATAAATGGGACCGCATGATTACCGGAACGCCGGGCGCAGCAGGTCTGCAATCCCGATGCGCTCGGCGAAGGCGATGCGCACTTCCTCGGCCAGCGCCAACACTTGCTCGGCGCCGTCTCCCACGAAATCGATCACCGACCTGGCGGGCCGGCTTCCTGCGGGCAGGCCCACAATGCGCGCGACCTCGTCGGCGACGGCTTGGGGCGTGGCCGTGTCCGGCGTCAACGCACTGAGCCGTTCGCCGACGCGGTCCATCACGCCGTCATACCGCGAATAGGCGGCCACGCGCGCCGCATCGCTGGGCCTGCCGGCGCTGGGGAAGTGTTCCGTGCCGTGCGTGAATGCGCCGGGCACCACGATGGACGTCTCGATCCCGAAGCGCGTCAGCTCATAAGACAGACTGACCGCCAGCGAATCCATCGCCGCCTTGGCCGCGCCATACGGTCCCATGAAAGGCGGAAATCCGCCCTTGGTGGTGGTGCTGCTGATCCACAGCATCAGGCCGGACTGCTGGTGGCGCATTTGCGGCAGGGCCGCGCGATTCACCCGCTGCGCGCCGTAGAAGTTGGTGTCGAACGCCTTCTGCATGTCTTCGGCGGTAAAGGCTTCGGTGGGGCCGATCACCAGGTGTCCGGCGTTCTGCATCACGACGTCCAGCCGGCCTTGCTCCTGGATGACGGACGCCACGGCCGCGTCGGCGGAATCCTGCGAGAGCACGTCCAATTCAAGCGGCCGGAGGTCTGCGCGGCGCTCGCCCGCCCAGACGCGCATGGCCTGGGCGCGCGCGGCGTTGCGGCCATTCACGTCGCGCATCGTTGCGTAGACGGTATGGCCCTCCAGGGCCAGGGTTTCAGCGGATAGTTTGCCGATGCCGCTGCCGGCGCCGGTGATCAGAATGACGGAAGACATGATGAAAGGCTCCGGGACATCAAGGTAAAGGGGGATTAGGCGACGCCGCCGTTGGCGCGCAGGATCTGGCCGTTGATCCAGCCGCTGTCGGAACCGGCCAGGAACGAGACCACGCCCGCGATGTCGTCGGGCTGGCCCAAGCGCTCCAGCGGCGGCATCTTGGCGAAATGCTCGATCAGTTCGGGGCTCTTGCCCTTCAGGAACAGTTCGGTGGCGACCGGGCCCGGAGCCACGGCGTTGACCGTGATCTGGCGGCCGCGCAGTTCCTTCGAGAACACGTGCGTCAGGCTTTCCACCGCCGCCTTGCTGGCGATGTAGACCGCATAGCCCGGCAGGTTCAACGCAACCGTGGTGCTCGATACGTTGATGATGCTGCCGCCGTCGGCCAATCGCGCAGCGGATTCGCGCAGCGTATTGAACGTGCCCCGCGTGTTGATATCGAACGTCTGGTCGTACACGTCGTCGCTGGTGTCGGCCAGCGGTTGCACCTTCAGGACGCCAGCGCTGTTGACCAGCACGTCAATGCGGCCCAGCGCGGATTCCACTTGGTCGAACAGGGCGCGCACGTCCGCAGCCTTGGACACATCGGCGCGCACGGCCGTGGCGCGGCCGCCTGCCTGGCGGATTTCGTCAGCCAGCGCATCGGCTTCCGCAGCGCTGCTGGCGTAGTTGATGCCGACGGCGAATCCGTCACGCGCCAGGCGGCGCACGATGGCGGCGCCGATGCCGCGCGATCCGCCGGTGACCAGGGCAACACGTTGCTGAGATGGGGTGTTCATGAGGTTTCTCCAGGTGGGGGTTGGTGAAACGAATCATGAACTATTCCAAACCTAAGATAATTACCCTATATTCACTAACATAATTCCATTTACATTAATAATTGGCTGATCCTCATGGACCGCTTTCAGGAAATGCAGGTGTTTGTGCGTATCGCCGAGCGGCGCAGCTTTTCGCAGGCGTCGGAAGATCTACAGATACCGCGCGCGACGGTCACCAACCTGATCAAGCGCATGGAAAAGCGGCTGGGCGCGCGCTTGCTGGAGCGCACCACGCGGCAGGTGCGGCTGACGCACGATGGCGAAGCCTATTACCAGCGTTGCGTGCGCTTGCTGGCGGATCTGGAAGAGGCCGACGGCGCTTTCCTGAACACGGCGCCCAAAGGGCTGTTGCGGGTCAACGCCCAGGGCACGCTGGCCAAGTACTTCGTGATGCCCGGCCTGCCGGGATTTCTGGAGCGCTATCCCGACATCAACCTGCATCTGGGCGAAGACGACCGTCTGGTGGATATGGTGCGCGAAGGCGTGGACTGCGTCCTGCGCGCGGGCGCGCTGCAAGACTCATCGCTGGTCGGCCGGCAGATTGCGCTGATGCCGCAGGTGACGGTAGCCAGCCCCGCCTATCTGGCGCGCTTTGGCGAACCTGCCAGCCTGGAAGATCTGGCGGGCCATCGGGCGGTGGACTACATCTCCAGCGCCACGGGGCGCGGCGTGCCGTTGGATTTCATGATGGATGGGCGCAACGTGCTGGTCCGCCCGGGGGCGGCGGTAAGCGTCACGGGGGCCGAGCTATACACCAGCGCGGCGTTGGCGGGCCTGGGGCTGGTGCAGGTGCCGCGCTACCGGGTGGAACGCGAACTGGCGGCCGGCCATCTCAGGATCGTGTTGCCCAGGATGCCGCCCGCGCCCATGCCGGTGTCGGTGCTGTATCCGCAGAACCGGCAGGTATCGGCGCGGGTACGTGTGTTCACGCTATGGCTGGCCGACGTCTTCGCCAACGCCTTCGATCAGACGATGCCCGTCAGGTAGTACACGGTGATCACGACGAACACGGACAGCGTAGATATCAGCGTGATGGCGAAGATGTCGCCGTAGGACTGGCGGTGCGTCAGCCCGGTGACGGCCAATAGCGTAATGACCGCGCCGTTGTGCGGCAGCGTGTCCATGCCGCCGCTGGCCATGGCGGCGATGCGGTGCAGCACGTCCATGGGGATGCCTGCCGCGTGCGCGCCGTCGATGAAGGTCTGCGCCATCGCGGCCAGCGCGATGCTCATGCCGCCCGATGCGGATCCGGTGATGCCGGCCAGCGAGGTCACGGCGATGGCTTCGCCCACCAGCGGGTCGGGAATTGCCTTGAGCGCTTCGGCCACCAGCAGAAAGCCCGGCAACGCGGCGATGACGCCGCCGAAGCCGTATTCCGCCGCCGTATTCATCGACGCCAGCAGCGCGCCCGACACGGCGCTCTTGCTGCCTTCGGCGAAATGCGCCTTGATGCCACGGAACGAAAACAGCAGGATGGTGAAGATGCCCGCGATCAAGGCGCCCATCACCGCCCACAACGCCACCTGATCGGCGGCATTGACGGGCATGGGTTTGGACAGCCCGGGCAAATCCACTTCAGCGCCAGCTGGATACCAGCCGGGGATCCAGCGCGTCAGCAGGAAGTTGACCACGCCCACCACTACCAGCGGCAGCAGCGCGATCAGCGGATGGTGCTCGCGGTCGCTGGGGGGCGTCGTGGGTTCGTTGCGCAGTTCGGTGCCATAGGTCTCGCCAGCGGCGGCCGCGCGCTTGCGCCGCCATTCCAGATAAGCGATGCCTGCCGTGAGCGTGAACCCCGCGCCGATCAGGCCCAGCCAGGGCGCCGCCCACGTAGTGGTCTCGAAGAAGGTGGTGGGGATGATGTTCTGGATCTGCGGCGTGCCGGGCAGCGCCGTCATGGTGAACGTGAACGCGCCCAGCGCGATGGCGCCTGGCATCAGCCGCTTTGGAATGCCGCCCTGGCGGAACATTTCGGCGGCAAACGGGTACACAGCAAACACCACCACGAAGAGCGACACGCCGCCGTAGGTCAGCACGGCGCACACCAGCACGATGGCCATGATGGCGCGTTCGGCGCCGATCATGCGCAGCACCGCTTGCACGATCGCGCGTGAAAAGCCCGACAGTTCGATCAGCTTGCCGAACACGGCGCCCAGCAGGAACACGGGGAAATAGAGCTTGGCGAAACCGGCCATGCGCTCCATGAAGATGCCAGAAAACACAGGGGCCAGCGCGGAAGGATCCGTCAGCAGCACCGCGCCCATGGCGGCGATGGGTGCACACAGGATCACGCTATAGCCTCGATACGCCGCCAGCATCAGGAACGCCAGCGCCGCCACCACGATGAACAATCCGGTCATTCGATACTCCTGGAATGAAGAGATAAGGGGTGAAGGGGCTACACCTTACCCTATCAATCCGGAGCCTTCGTGACGTCGGGCGGCTTAGGCGTCCAGCAGCCCTTGCGCCTGGCGTGCAATGTTCAGATCGATGGCGGCATCGTCGCCGTCGCCCATGAACCAGGCGGCCGATAGCCCGCACCATGCCACGATCCATTGCAGCAGGCGGCGTCGGTCCAGGCCGGACTCGGCCACGATGAGGTCCAGTCGCCGTTCAAAACAGCCGGGCGCGATGGCCACCGGCGGCACGGGGTCTGCCAGGTCGGGGTTGCAGAAGATGTTGGCGTAGTCGAAGGCGCGCTCGCCATGAAGGCGCTTGGGGTCGATGACCAGCCAGCCGCGCGCGCCGAAATCCAGCACGTTGTCGTGGTGCACGTCGCCGTGCAGCACCGCGAGGTCACGGGGATCGTCCAGCAATGCGCGGGCATGGCGGGCGCTATGCGCCAGGATGCCGCCTTGCGCCCGGGCCATGGGCCACAGTTCCACAAACCATTCTTCCAGGCTGCGTAGCGCAGGCAGCGGCTTGCCGCGCGGCGCGTGCAGGGCTTTCAGCACGTCGCAAAGGATGCGGGTGGCGTCGTCATCGCGCCCCGTGCGCGCGTAGGCGGCCAGCGAGCGCGTGCCGGTGGCGCGTTCCAGCAGGATGGCGGTGTCGTCGTGGGCCAGCACCCGGGCCGCGCCTTGGCCGTCCCACCAGGTCATCAGCACGCCGCCTTGCCGTTCATCTTCTTCGACCGACACCTTCAGCATGGCCGGCACGCCGTCCTGCGTGACGGGCAGCAATTGCGCGGCGGCGGTCACGATGGTCGCGCCGTCGGGCACGAGGTTCCAACGGGCAAGGTAGGCGTCGAACATGGGCGGGGGTGCAAGGGGTTGGCAGGGCTGTATATAGTAGGGCCTGCATGGGTTGGCTGGATCGAAGGAGCAGGGATGAGTGAGCAGAAACCGGACCAGGCGCATTGGACCGCCGTCGCCGATCAGTGGATCGCCTGGGCAGGCACGCCGGGGCACGACGCCTTCTGGGCATACCGGGCGGGTCTTGTGGCCTATCTGGGCGCAGGGCGCGGCCGCGCGCTTGAGATCGGTTGCGGAGAAGGCCGCGTCAGCCGGGAAGCCCGCGCCTTGGGCTATCACGTTACGGCCACCGATGCCGTGGCGGCCATGGTGCAGGCGGCTCGCGCCGCGGATTCCGCCGACCGGTACGACGTGGCGCCCGCGCATTCGCTGCCCTACGCGGATGGCGAGTTCGATCTGGTGATTGCCTACAACGTGTTGATGGACGTGGATGACGTGCCGGCTGCGCTGCGCGAAGCGCGCCGGGTGCTCAAGCCGGGTGGCACGCTGTTCATCTCCATCGTGCATCCCTTCCGGGACCGTGGCCGCTTCGCGGGGCCCGAGGTCGACGCGCCGTTCGTGGTGGACGGCACGTATTTCGGGCGCGAGCATTTCGACGGCCAGGAAACCCGCGATGGCCTGAGCATGCATTTCGCGGGCTGGTCGCTGCCCTTGCAGGACTATATGGCGGCGCTGGAAGCGGCGGGGCTGGCGATTGTGTCATTGCGCGAACCGCAGCCGGATACGGCATCGACGGCGCAACTGCGGCAATGGTCGAGGATGCCGATGTTCCTGTGGATCAAGGCCAGGGCGATTCCACCCGCCGTTTGAGCGAACGGGGCGCGCATCCATTCATCAGGCGGCCGCCATCAGCGCCGCCGCCTTGCGCGCCAGCCTGGCCACACCGAAGCTCGTGGCAAGCTCATGTCCTTCCAGATCCGCCAACGGTATCCACCGGGCGTCGCGCGCGTCGTCGCCTGCGACCGGTTCTCCGGACTGCCAGCGGCAGAGCACGGCGATCAGGATGAAATGCCGGCGCAAGGCGCCGGCCTCGTCGCGGTCGAAGACGTCAACCGCGTCGAACACATACAGCGGTTCGGCGACGACGCCGGTTTCTTCCCGCAGTTCACGCACCGTGGCGGCTTCAATCGATTCGCCCGCGTCGATCTTGCCGCCGGGAAAGGCCCAGCAATTCTCGTCGGGCGGGTTGGCGCGGCGCACAAGCAGCACGTGGCCGTCGCGGACCACGGCGGCGATCGTGGCGGGTATGGGGCGGGCGATGGGGGCGGTCATGCGGAATTCCGGCGTGGGGATAGCCTGCAAGGGTACGCTTCCTGGCACTACGCGCAAATCCCCGTGGTGCTGCCCGGCATCCTTGGGCACACTGTAGCCGCGCCGAAACGAGCGCGTCAGATCAGAAATCAAGGGGCAGCACCATGGACACGCCAGACCGGCAGCTACGTTATTTCGTGCGGATCGCGGAACTGAAGTCGCTGTCGCGCGCTGCCGAAGACCTGGACCAGACGCAATCCGGCCTGAGCCGGCAACTGGCCGCGTTGGAAGCCCACGTTGGCAAGCCCTTGTTCACCCGCACGGGCCGGGGCGTGGAATTGACCGAGGCGGGCAGCCGCCTGCTCGACGGCATCCAGCCCGCGTACCAGAGCATCGACCGCGTCGTCGATACCGTGCGCCAGCGCGAGGGCGTGACCCACGGCACGGTGCGCCTGGCCACCGTGCATACGCTCAGCTACTACTTCATGGCCGAGGTCGTGGCCAGTTTCGTCAGCAGCCATGAACATGTGAACTTGTCCGTGATGGGGCGCAGTTCGCCCGATGTGGTGGCGCTGGTGGAAAGCGGCAAGGCCGATGTGGGTTTCGTCTATGACGCGGCGGTGGCCACGGACAATGTGGCATCCACCCCGTTGTTCGATGACGAGATGTGCCTGATCGTGCGCCACGACGTGCCGCTGGCCGACGCGGTGGATCTGGGCGGCATGCCGCTGCGGCTGGTCGGCTTTCCGCCCCATTACGCCTTGCGCAAGATGATCCACAGCGCGGGCCTGCAACCTGAATTCATGGCCGAGGCCGAAACCATCGACGCCATGCTCAAGCTGGTGTCCTCGGGCGTGGGCGCCTGTATCTTGCCGTCGCGCATTCCCGAAAAGCTGTTGACCGACTACGGCTTGCGCAAAGTCGGCATCCGCAGCCCGGTGCTGCGCCGGCGGGTGGTGGCGATCACGCCGGGGCAGCGCCAGCCCTTGCCGCTGGTGGCCGAGCTTCTGGCCTGCGCGCACCGCATCGCCTCGGCTTAGGGGCGGTTTTAGGGGCGGCCGCAGCCCGCCGAATAGCAGCTATGAGCCTGGCTGCATGGCTAGATTGCGCGGCGGTTTCCATACTGTCCAGACCGTGCGCGGTGTCCGTTGACGCCGCAAGCACAGGACATCAAGGGGAAACCATGAAGACCGCATTGCGAGAGAAGTCCTATTTCGACACCCGCGCCACGCAGGAAATGGCACGCCATTTGCAGGCCGTGCCCCGCAGCATCCAGGAAACCATGGCCTATGCCTGCCGCATTCTGGCCATGACGGAGCAGGAAGCCGGCTTGGCAGGGCAGATCAGCGTGCGCTCGGAACGCCCGGGTGCGTACTGGACCCTGCGCTTCGGCCTGGGCTTTGACGAGGCGACGCCCGCGGACTTCATCGAAGTCGACCGCGATCTGCACACGCTGACCGGCGACGGCATGCCCAACCCCGCCACGCGCTTCCACCTGTGGGTATATGAGGCGCGGCCGGACGTGCAATCCATCATCCACACGCATTCGCCGTGGGCGTCGGCGCTGGCCGCAGCACGTCAGCCGCTGGTGATCTCGCAGATGGACATGACTCCGCTGCATGACGACTGTGCTTTCCTGGGGGAATGGCCCGGCGTGCCGATCGCGGATCAGGAAGGCGTGATCATCTCCGAGGCGCTGGGGCGCAAGCGCGCCATCATCCTGGCGCACCACGGCTATCTGACGGCGGGCGGCTCCTGCGAGGAAGCGACGTACCTGTCCGTCTATCTGGAGCGTGCCGCGCGCATGCAGATACGCGCCCAGGCGTTCGGGCCGTTGACGCCGGTGGATGATGCGCTGGCGCGCGAGGCGCACGACTACCTGCTCAAGCCTTCGATCGTGGGCGCGACGTTCAACTACTGGGCCCGCCAGACGCACGGCATCGCGCCGTTGCCGCGGCCCCAAGCCTGAACCCGCCCGAATCCGATCACGACCTTTCATAAGGGGAGTCATGATGATGACGACCAAGCCTGCGGCTGCGCGCTCGCGCCGCGATTATGTGACCGCTGGCCTAGCCAGCATGATGGGCACCACCATCGAGTGGTACGACTTCTTTCTGTACGGCACCGCCGCTGCGTTGATCTTCAACAAGATCTTCTTTCCCGCCTTTGACCCGTTGACCGGCACGCTGGCGGCCTTTGCCACGTATTCGGTCGGGTTCTTCGCACGGCCGCTGGGCGGTGTGATCTTCGGCCACTACGGTGACAAGATCGGCCGCAAGTCCATGCTGCTGATCACCTTGCTGCTGATGGGCGTGCCCACCATCCTGATCGGGCTGATTCCCTCGTATGAGCAGATTGGCTATTGGGGCGCCGTGCTGCTGGTGCTGATGCGTTTCCTGCAAGGCATCGCGGTGGGCGGCGAATGGGGCGGCGCGGTGTTGATGGCGGTGGAACATGCGCCCGAAGGCAAGAAGGGCTTTTTCGGCAGCCTGCCGCAAGCCGGCGTGGCGCCCGGGTTGATCCTGTCGTCGCTGGCGATGGGCGCGGTGGCCGCGATGCCCGAGCAGGACATGCTGGCCTGGGGCTGGCGTCTTCCGTTCCTGGCCAGCGTCGTGCTGCTGCTGGTGGGATGGTTCATCCGGGTCAAGGTGGCCGAGTCGCCAGATTTCGAGCAGATGCGGGAGAAGGGCGCCAAGGTCGAGGTGCCGGTGGCCGAAGTGCTGAAGCACCATCGCCGTGCGCTGCTGGTGGTGGTGGGCGCGCGCCTGGCTGAAGTGACGTGGTTCTACACGGTCGTGACGTTTTCGCTGGCTTACGCCACGGGCACGCTGGGCATCCCGCGATCCGTCATGCTGGACGCCACGATCTGGGGGGCGGCGCTGGCCTTGTTCACGATGCCGCTGTTCGGCGTGCTGGGTGACAAGATCGGCCATAAATGGGTGTTCATGGCGGGTACCGTGGGCATCCTGATCTGCGCGCCGATCTTTTTCAACTTGCTGGGTTCGGGCGACAAAACCTGGATCATCGTGGCGGTTTGCCTGGCGGTGGGGCTCGTATACGCTTGCCTGTATGGGCCCGAGGGCACTTTGTTTTCCAGCCAGTTCCCGGCGCATGTGCGGTACACCGGCATTTCCCTGGCGGTGCAGGTGTCTGGCGCCATCGGCGGCGGGCTGGCGCCCATCGTGGCGACGTGGCTGCTGGCCAAGGGCGGCGGTGATCCCAAGTACGTGGTCTGGTATCTGAGCGCGTTGGGCGTCGTGGCGTTGTTCAGCGCCTGGCGCATGCAGGGCGAGGCCGCCGCGCATCCCGCGCTGCGCGTGCCCGCGGCGGCAAGAACCTGAGGGCGGCATGAAGACGATCGACTATTACTTCTGGTTGAATTCCGACTGGGCTTATCTGGGCGCCGATAGACTTGAAGCACTGGCCGCCCGGCAGCAAGCGACGATCCGCTACCTGCCTGTGGACCTGCCCAATGTCTACTCGCGCACCGGCGGCGTGCTGCTTGGGCAGCGTTCACCCGAACGCCAGGCTTACCGCGTGGCGGAGCTTGCGCGCTGGTGCCGCAAGCTGGGCATCCACGTGAACCCCCGGCCCGCGTTCATGTGCCCGGATGCGGGACTCGCGTCGCGCATCGTCATCGCGGCGGATCGCGCCGGCATGCCGGTATTGGCGCTGTACAAGGCGATCCTGAAGGCGGAGTGGTGCGACGACCTGGACGTCTCCGATCCGGCCGTCTTGCGCGGCATTCTGGATCAGCTGGGGCTGGACGCCACGGGCCTGCTGGCCGCGGCGGACGCGCCGGACATTGAAGCCGCGTATCGCCGCAATACGGACGATGCGGTCAAGGCCGGCGTGTTCGGGTCGCCGTCCTATGTCTACCGGGGTGAAGTGTTCTGGGGCCAGGACCGGCTGGACATGCTGGAGGAAGCCATCGCGGCGTCCCCGGACGGGTAGGCGGCAGGGGCCAGGAACGCCGTGGCGCGGACAATGTCCACATCGTTGCGGCGGTCCTCGGCCATGAAGGGGACCTGCTTGCGGAAGTCGCGCCACAGCGCCGCCGTGCCCGCGCCCAGTGCAAGACCGGGCCGTTGGGCTTGCCGCAGGTCCACGGCTTGGGCGGCGTGCATCAATTCCACCGCCAGCAGGGTCGTCAGACGGTCGATCTGAGCGGCCATCCGGCGGGCTGTCGCCGGCGCATTGGTGCCGACGTCTTCGATGTTGCCGGCTTGGGGCTGCACATCCGTCACGACGGGCAGCGACAACGTGCGTACATCCATCGCCAACGACGACACGGTTTTCTGGATCGGGCCGTAGCCGATCGCGCCGTTGCCGGGACTCAGGAAGCGCGGCAGTCCGGTGAACGCCGGGTCGGTCAGGCGCAGCGTGCGCTGGGCCGACAATTGCGCCATCTGGGACAAGGCGACGCTCATGCTTTGCAGCGGCAGCACCCAGGCGCTGGGATCGAAGCCGGCTGATGGCAGGACCGCGCCGCGCACCGGGCCGCCGGTCACGTAGAACTGGACCTCGTAGGGCTGGGCGTCCGGCGCAGGCTGCGCATCCAGCGCGACGGTGGGGTTGTCGTCGGAACTGTTGATCTGAACCTGTAGCTGGCGTTGCAACAGGCCCAGCATGTCGCGTGCCGCGCCGTGCGCCTGGCTGACGGTGCGAAAACTCAGCGGGTCTTGCAGCGCGCGTTTGGGATCTGATTGCCACAAGCCACTGCCGCGCAGCATCGTCAGCAGGTGTTCGGCGGTGTGGCGTTGACCGTCAAAGGGCCGCTGCGCCTGGGTAGCCGCCAGCAAGGGCGCCAGATTGCCGTCCAGTCCTTCCAGCGACAAGGCGGCTACCGTGTCAGCCTGATCCAGCAGCCGGGCTGCGTCCAGCGCCGCCAGCGACGCGATGGCAGCGCCATAGGCGTTGGAACTGACGATGGCCAGCGCATCCTTGCCGAATGGGCGCACCGGTTTCAGGCCCGCCTGTTCAAGGGCTTCCGCGGCAGGCATGCGGCGGCCACCGTAATAGACCTCGCCTTCGCCCATGATTGCCAGTCCCACCTGCGCCAGTACGGTGATGTCGGCCTGGCCCACGGATCCTTCACCGAACATCACCGGCGTGATGCCGCGATTCAGGAACTCGGCATACTGGCGCAACACTGCCACCTGCAAGCCCGATCCGCCGAACAGCGCGGAATTCAACCGGATCACCATGGCGGCCCGCGTCACGTCCTGGGGGGCTTCGGAGCCATAGGCGGCGCTGTGCGAACGCAGCAGGTTCTGGTTGAACTGTTCTGACACCTTGCGTACGTCGGGCGAGATATCGCCGCCCTTGAACAAGGTCTGGTCCTTGTTCAGTCCCACGCCACGGTTCAGCCCGTACACCGGCCGGTCCAGCTTGGCGTAGGCCAGCAGCAGATCGTAGGCGCGCTGGGCGCGTGTCGTGGCGTCATCGGCCAGCACCACGCCGCAGCCTTGCCGCGCCACCGCGCCGACCTGTTCCAGGGTGAGCGAGCGGCCGTCCAGCGTGATTGGCTGGCAGGCCGCCGACGCGCCGGCGGGATGCCAGAGCGCCAGCAGCAGGGGAGCCAGAACGGCCGCCCGGCGCCAGGCCGGGGCAAAGGCGGACACGCGAGTAGGGCGCGGACGGGCAAGCATGCGCGGCGCATGAAGCATGGGCATTGCGGCTCCTGACGAAACAAGATGGGACGGGACGACGGCGGAACGAACGAGATACGACTGCGACGACACCGCGCGGGCTAGCGTGGCGCCGGCGCTCCCAGCGGCAGGCGCATCAGGTCCTGCCCCAGCACGACGGGGCCATGGAAGGTCTGGCGTGCCTGTAGCCAGTGTTCGGCGGGGGCGTCGCCCGGCACCAGGTGCGACAGCACCAGGGTCTTGACGCCCGCGCGGGTGGCCACTTCGCCCACTTCATGCGGCGTGGTGTGGGCTTCCAGCAATTGTTTGGCCAGCGCCTGCTGCCGGGCATCCCAAGGCTTGGGGCCGACGATATGGTCTACCCAGGCCGGGTCGATGGCCTCGTGCACCAGGATGTCCGCGCCGCGCGCCAGCTTGATCAGGTTGTCACTGACCGCCGTGTCGCCTGAAAACACGACTGACCCGGCCGCCGTGTCGAAGCGGTAGGCGAAGTTGGGATACACCAGGCCGTGCGGCACCAGGATGGCGCTGACCTTGACGCGGGCGTCTTGCCACACGGTGAACGGCTCCATGGGCGGCGCGGGCTGGGTGTTGGGATCCTTGACGATGCTGGCGGGCACCGCGATATCGTGCGCCTGGAAGAATTGCCGGATGTCCGGCACGCCTTCGCTGCGCACGCGGATATTCAAGTCCGCCGCCATGCCTGCGATGATCGATTCCACCAGATCGTGCGTGCCCGGCGACGGGTTCTCCGCATGGATCACCACGTCGTCCTTCATGCCCGGGGCCAACGGGGGCAGGGGGCCACGCGGGCCGGGGCCGAATATCTGCATGGACGCCTTCGCGCGGCGCCGGGCGCTGGGGTCGTAGGCCAGCAGATTGGCCAGATCGATGATGTGGTCGGTATGCAGGTGCGTCAGGAACACCGCCTGCTCGGTGCCGGGCTTGATGCCCGCGCGGCGAAGCTGCCGGTAGGCGCCGGAACCCAGGTCGACGATGTAGGCCTGCCCGTCGATCACCAGCGCCGACGAGATCCCGTGGGGGGAATCCTCGCCGTACCAGGTCGGGCCGCCCGCGACGCCCAACAGCACGAGTTCCGCAGGGGGCGGCGCCTCGGCCGCCGTGGCCGCTGCCACGCCGCCCAGACTGGCCGCGACCAGCGCGGCGGTGGCCATCCGATGCAGGCAGCCTGCCCATGCCTTGCGCGCCTTAACCATGACGACCCTGCGGCAGCACGGTCAGCGCCACCAACGCCACCACGCAGGCGCCCATGACATACAGCGCGGGTGCAAACGCCACGCCCGTGCTGTAGGTGATCCAGGTCAGGATGGCCGGCGCGAAACCGCCCAGCACCGTCACCGCCGTGTTGTACGACAGGGACATGCCCGATGAGCGCACGGAAGTGGGAAAGACCTCGGACAGCGCGGCCGGGGCAACGCCGACATACATGGCCACCATCAGGCAGAACAGCGACTGCACGACGATCAGCGTGCTCTGCGTGTGCGAGGCCTTCAGCCACATCATCAGCGGGTACACGGCGATCAGCAGGATCAGCGCGGCGGCGCGCAGCACGTTGCGGCGGCCATAGCGGTCGGACAGGGTGCCGGAAAAGACGCAGCCACCGATCAGGAACAGATTGCCCACCAAGGCTGCCACGAAGGCCTGCGAGCTGCTGAATCCCAGGCTCTTCTGCACATAGATCGGCATGAAGATGATCAGCGCGTACGGCCCCACCGCCCATAGCACCGACATGCACAGACCGGTCAGCAGTTCCTTCGGATAGTCGCGCACCACGGCCAGCAGCGGCGTCTTGACGTGGTCGTTCTGTCGCGCCTGCCGTGCTTGTTCCTCGCGGAAGTGCGGCGTTTCGTCCAGTGCCCGGCGCATCCACAAGCCAACGGGGGCGATGGCCAGGCCGATGATGAACGGAATGCGCCAGCCCCATTCGCCCACCTGCTGTTCGGTCAGGAAGGTGGTGACCAGGGTTGCCACCAGCGCGCCCAGCAGGTTCGAGATGCCCATGCTGGCCTGAAGCCACGAAGCGTATTGGCCGCGCTTGCCTTCGGGGGCATGTTCGACCAGGAAGGCGGTTGCGCCACCGACTTCACCGCCGGCCGAGAAACCTTGCAGCACACGGCCGCAGACGATCAGCAGCGGTGCGCCCACGCCGATGGCGGCATAAGGCGGCGCGGCCGCGATCAGCAGCGTGCCCACGGCCATCAGCATGATGGTCAGCGTCAGCGCCGCCTTGCGGCCGGCGCGATCGCCATAGGAGCCCAGCACCAGCGCGCCCAACGGCCGCACCACGAATCCCAGGCCGAAGGCCAGGAAGGAGGCCATCAACTGCACGGTCGGATCTTCGTTGTGAAAGAAGTTCTGCCCGATGTACACGGCAAAAAGGGCATAGACCGTGAAGTCATACCATTCCAGCGCGTTGCCTGCCGATGCCGCGATGACGGCCTTGCGGCCAGTGCGCTCTTGCGCGGTGGCCGGGGAAGCGGGGTGGCCTGGCAAGGCCCCGATTCCTGGATTGATGGTGACGTCTTTCATTGTTTTCCCCATTTGAGCGTTTGCGCTTGGTCCGCGCTATCTAGTACTGCTGTCCAACTTTCCATGGCATCGATCGCATTGCCCGTGGCGTCATTGGCCGCTTGCGGCGGTATCGATGCGGGCGATGCCCTTTTTCCGTACTTCGTCCAAGGCGTCCTCGTAGCCCGCGTCCGCGTAGCGCAGCACGCCGCTGGCGGTGTCGTTGGTCATGGACAGGCGCAGGCGCTGTTCGGCGGCCTCGGTGCCGTCCGCCACCACGGTCACGCCCGCGCTGGTCATGTAGCCGCTGTAGCCGCCGCCGCCCGAATGGATGGCCACCAGGTCAGCGCTGGACGAACAGTTGATCATCGCGTTCAGCAGGGGCCAGTCGGCGATGGCGTCGGAGCCGTCGCGCATGTTCTCGGTCATGATGTTTGGGTGGGCCATGGCGCCTGCATCCAGGTGGTCCCGCGTGAAGGCGACCGGCGCGCTCAGCACGCCCGCGCCCACCATGCGGTTGACCTCAAGCGCCAGCTCGGTGCGTTCGCCATGCCCCAGCCACGCGATGCGCGCGGGCAGGCCTTCAAATGGCACTTCCTTGCGTGCCAGCCGGATCCAGTTGGAGACGATGGCGTTGTCGGGAAAGCGTTGCAGCAGGAAGTCGTCGATCTTGCGGATATCGTCGGGATCGTTGGACAGCGCGATCCAGCGGAAGGGGCCAATGGCGCGCGCGAACAGCGGCCGCAGGAAGGCTTCGGTGAATACGGGGATTTCAAACGCGCGCTCCACGCCGCCTTGCTTGGCGTGCGTGCGGATCAGGTTGCCATTGTCGAAGACGACCGCGCCCTGGTCCTTGAATCCCAGCATGGCGGTGACGTGGCGCACGATCGACGCGCGGCTGGCGTTCATCAACCCGGGGATGTCGGTGCGGCGCAGTTCCGCCACCTCTTCAAGCGTGTGGCCGGCGGGGATGTAGCCGTAGACCAGATCGTGGGCGGAGGTCTGGTCGGTCACGATGTCGGGCACGATGCCGCGGGCCAGGATTTCGGGATAGATGTCGGCCGCGTTGCCCAGCAGCCCCACCGAAATCGGCTCGCGGCGCGCTTGCGCTTGCCGGATCAAGGCCAGGGCCTCGTCCAGCGACTCCGCGCGGCATTCCAGGAAGCCCGCCTTGATGCGCTTTTCGATGCGCTCGGGGTTGATTTCCACGGTCAGGATGGCGGCATTGGCCATGCGGCCCGCCAAGGGCTGCGCGCCGCCCATGCCGCCCATGCCCGCCGTCAGGATGAAGCGGCCCCGCAGGTCATTGTCGAAATGGCGTTCGGCAATGCGCGAGAAGATCTCGTAGGTGCCCTGGATCACGCCTTGCGAACCAATGTATTGCCAGTCGCCGGCCGTCAGGCCGCCCCAACAGATCAGGTTGTCGCGTTCCAGTTGGTAGAAATTCTCGGCATGCGCCCATTGGCCGATCATGTTGCAGTTGGCCATGATGACGATGGGCGCCATCGGATGCGTGCGCAGCACGCCGATCGGCTTGCCCGACTGCACGATCAAGGTCTGGTCTTCTTCCAGGTTCAGCAGCGCCTTGACGATCGCGTCGTGCGACGGCCAATCACGCGCGGCGCGGCCCAGGGCGGCGTAGACCACCAGGTTGGCCGGGTCCTCGCCTACCGCCAGCACGTTTTCCAACAGGCGCAGCAGCGCTTCCTGACGCCAGCCTTTGCAGCGCAGCACGTTGCCGCCGGGGATATTGAATTCTCGTTTCACGCCAGTGTCCTCAGGGTGCCAATGCGTAGTCGGTGAAGTTCATGCCCAATGCCTTTTCCACGATGGGGTAGACAGACGGGTCCGTCACGCTGGAGGACAGGGGGATGAGCTGCTTGCGCACGTGCAGGATGCTGACTTGCAGGCCGTCGCGCAGCTGGCCGGCGCTGACGGGGTTGCCTTCGGCGTCCAGGGTGGTGATCACATCCGGATAGCAGGCGATGCGTTCGCCTTGGCCATCGGTCACGGCCATGTGTTCGTTCATGACGTGGATCACGCGCTTGCCCGCGCCTTCGCCGATCTCGATGGTGCCGATATCAAAGGCTTCTTCGGTGTACTTGAGCGTGTTGCGAACGACCTTGCCAGCGCCAATGATCTCGCCTTGGGTGGCCTTGCAGATGGCGTCGATCACCGCGCTGCCGCCACGCGGTTGCGCGGCCAGAATGGCTTCGCCCAGCGCCAACGCGCGGCTGATGCCGCCCAGCGCCGCGTGGCGGCGCACATACGAGGCGCGGATCGGGTTGCGGCAGCTGGCGATGAAGCCGCCCGCCATGTCCGCAGCCTTGCGCAGCACGGGCGACACCCGTCCGGTCGCGCCATGAACGGTCAATTCCATATAGGCGTTGTTGGCGCGGTTGCCGCCAACGGCGCACTGAATCATCGGCTCGGGGCTGCCGGCCAGGCCCAGCGAGCCCATGTCGCCGGTAGGATGGGCGCGGATGTCGCCCACGGCGTCGACGACCTTGGTGCCCAATACCGCGGAAGGCAGCCAACCGTTCAGCGTGCTGGACATGCCGTTTTGCCCGATGATCAGGCCGTAGACCCGTTCGCCCAGGGCTTCTTGCAAACGCTGCGCGGCACGGACGTAGTCGATGCCAAGCATTTGCCAGTCGGTCAGGCCGCCCGGAGCGCCAATAGCGGCTGCGGTGGCAATCCAGGCGTCATCGGGCACTTCGTCCATCGATACCAATTCCGGCCGCCCGATCGTGACGGCCAGGGAGCCCAGTTCGCGTCCGTGCTCAGCCCAGCCGCCACCGCCGCAAGCAAATACCGAGCCCCCGCGCACTGCCGCTTCGACATCGCGCATTGTCAAAATTCTACCCATGATGTCCTTCTCCCCGAATGCCGTTCAATGGTTTCCCGCACGTTTTTGCGGGATAGACGGGGGCATCATAGGAACCAATTTTGATAATGTCGTATTACCTTTTATGCCTGCTGCATAACATGATGTTAATGGTGGGGCGCGGCTCATAGTGGAGCTCATCCACGCTGGGATGGGGGGCTAAGGGATATCCCCAGGGCATGCCTGCGATCACGGCCGGGGGTTAGGGGTGCTGGTCCAGAGTGTGGAGCACGTCGATGAACGCCTGCGCCAGCCGCGACAGGGGCTGAAGTTGCAGGTGGAACACATTGACCGGCGCGTTGACCGTTCCGACGATGGGCACGGTCACGACATCCGACCAGATCGGGCCGGCCACGGTGATCTCGTCCACCAGGGCCACGCCCGCGCCGGCCTGAACCAGGGCGCAGGCTACGTGGGCCTGCTGAACCTCGATGCGCGGTTCGGGCTGCGCGTCGCCGCCGCCGAACAGCTTGTTGATCAGCATGCCAAACGGGATGTCGGCGCTATAGCCGATCAGGGGTTCGTCGATCAGGTCTTTCACCGTCACCTGCTTGCGGCCGGCCAGCGGGTGGCCTTTGGGCAGCACGGCCACGATGCGGTTGGCGTACAGGGGTTGCCACGCCAGGCTGGGATGGTCCACCGGCATGTAGGCCACGCCCAGTTCCACCTGCTGCGTCAACAGCGATTGCAGCATCACCGATGGGATCAGGGTTTGCAGCACGATGCGCACTTCGGGGAACTGCCGCCGGAATTGCGCGATGGCGCGCGGCAGCAGGGACTGGCCCAGGCTGGGGCTACAGGACAGACGCAACTGACCTTCGCGGTTCTCCGCCAGGTTGTCGGCCACTTCATTCACGCGCTGCACGTTCTGGTAGAGCGCCGTGACCTCGACGAACAGCCGGCGGGCCTCGGGCGTGGGGTACAGCCGGCCCTTGATGCGCTGGAACAGCATCAGCCCCAGGCGCTGTTCGGTATAGGCGATCAGCCGGCTGACGGCGGGTTGGGACACGAACAGCAGCTTGGACGCACCGCTGATGGAACCGCTAAGCATGATGGCCCGAAAGACCTCGATCTGCCGCAGATTGAGTTTCATATGCATAACCTGATGTTAATTCTCACGCACATATAAGCATAAGACGTTTTGCCTTGCCCGTTACTACACTTCCTGCATTCAACATGGATGGAAGCGGTCATGAGCGAATTCGATTTGGTGGTGCGCGGCAATATCGTGGACCCGGACGGGGTGGCGATGGACGGTTGGCTGGCGGTGCGTGACGGCCGCATCGCCCAACGCGGCACAGGCGCCGCGCCCACCGCCCGCGACAGCGTGGATGCACGCGGCATGTGGATCGTGCCGGGCGTGGTTGACGGCCAGGTGCATTCGGGCAGTCAGTTGAATCAGGAAGGTCTGGGCTGGGCGTCGCGTGCGGCGGCGGCCGGCGGCGTCACCGTGATGGTCGACATGCCTTATGACGATCCCGAACCCGTGGCCTCGCGCCCGCAACTGGACGCCAAGATCGCGGAGGTCGAGCGCGACTGCCATGTGGACGTGGCGCTGTTTGGCACGCTGAACACCCAGCACGGGCTGGAGGCCGCGGCCGGACTGATCGAAGGCGGTGTTTGCGCCTTCAAGTTCTCGACGTTTGAAGCCACGCCAGGCCGGTTTCCGCGGATCGAGGAAGACGACCTGTATGAAGCGTTTCGCCTGATTGCGCCGTCCGGGCTGGTCTGCGGCGTGCACAACCAGATGCAGGAGATGACGCGCAAGAACATCGCGCGTCTGATCGAGGCCGACGACACCGGCTGGGACGCCTTCATGCGGGCCCATACGCCGCTGATCGAAAACCTGGCCACCGCATTGATCTATGAGATTGGCGCGGAGACGGGCGCACGGGCGCACGCCGTGCATGTGTCCACATCGCGCGGCTTCGACATTTGCAATATGTACCGGCGCAACGGGCATCGCGCCAGCATCGAGACCTGCGTGCAGTACCTGATGCTGAACCACGAAGAACACACCCGCCGCTTCGGCGCCAAGACCAAGCACTATCCGCCGATCCGTCCCAAGGCCGAAGTGGACCTGCTGTGGACGCACATCGCCAATGATGAATGCACGTTCGTGTCGTCGGACCACGTCAGCTGGGGCCTGGAGCGCAAGCAGAACCCCAATGTCTTCAAGAATTCATCCGGCGGCCCTGGCCTGGAAACGCTGCTGCCGGCGTTCTGGACGGGTTGCGAGGAACACGGGATATCGCCGTCGATGGTGGTGCGGCAACTCAGCCGCAACCCGGCCCAGCACTTCCTGCTGGACGACCGCAAAGGCACGCTCGATGTGGGCAAGGACGCCGATATCGTGATTCTCAAGCCGGAGCGTTACGCCTTCGATCCTGCCGGCAGCCTGTCGGCTGTGCATTGGAGTTCGTTTGAAGGGCGCGAGTTCACCGTGCGCGTGGCCGGCACGTGGTGCCGTGGCCGCCAGGTCTATGACGGCCAGCGCATCGTCAACCAGAAGGGCGACGGCCGCTTCCTGCGTCCGCGCCAGGCATGAGGGCGATGATGACTACCGTGCATGCTGCGCCGCAGTTTCCTCCCCTTGACGCCGAACGCCTCTGGGCCCGCGTCGAAACCCTGTCGCGCTTCACCTTGCCCGACTTGCCCTGGACGCGCCGCGCCTTCTCGCCGCTGTTCAACGACGCGCGCGCCTGGCTGCGCAGCGAGTTTGAAGCCGCCGGCCTGGCCACGCGGCTGGACGCCGGTGGCAACCTGATCGGTACCCGCGCCGGGCGCAACCCCGCCCGCAAGCCCATCGCCACCGGCTCGCATTGCGACACCGTCATGGCTGGCGGCCGCTTCGACGGCATCATCGGCGTGCTGGCTGGCATCGAAGTCGCTCGCACCATGCAGGAACACGGCATCGAACTGGAGCACCCGTTTGAAGTCATCGACTTCCTGTCCGAAGAACCCAGCGACTACGGT
>NZ_CADIJX010000016.1 GCF_902859625.1 Achromobacter pestifer
TTCGGCAACTGCCAAGCCTGAAACTATAACACAACTTTTGCAGATTATGCAACCGGCTTCTGCCTGATTTGCACCCTATCTTGCAACCCCGGCGCTTTCGCGCTGGCTCTGGAATCCAGAGGTTGGTTACCGCTCAGGTGGCTAGCAACTAGATCCGGGAAAACCCTTAATCGTCATCACCAGCCAAGCCCAAGACTATAGCACGATTTTTGCGGATTGTGCAACTGGCTTTTGCCTGATTTGCTGCAATCCTTGCAATAACCGCTTGGCGTTCATTCCTGAACCCTTTGCGGCAGACTGGCGGGGTTGCCCCGGGGTTACCCCCTGCCTAGCCTGTTGTGCTTGCTTGGCTTCGCGGTTCAAAAAACTGCTTGAACTGCGAAGGAGCGAGACTATAGCACAAGTTTTCGGCTTGTCATGCTGGAGCGGAAGAAAAACGCTTAGTGAAGCCAAGAGAGCGTGTCCGTCAGGGCAAGCCGCACGTTCCCTTCCCTGGCACCGCCACCGACGCCTCCTGTGCGCCCCCCTTGTTCTCTCTATATATAGAAGAGGCATTTGCGGCACCCTCTATATATATAGTTGCCATGCCGGCTTGCCTCCCCTTGGCGTACGTTTACTATTCGCCTGTGCGCCGCACCTAATTGGAGACGAACACGCTATGCCCCCAGCCATCGCCCTAAGCGAAGATATCCTGATCAATGTGACCCCATTTGAAACCCGCGTCGCGCTGGTGGAATTGGGGTCAGTGCAGGAGCTGCATGTGGAACGCAGTATCCAGCGGGGCCATGTCGGCAATATCTATCTGGGACGGGTGGTTCGTGTGCTGCCGGGCATGCAGAGCGCGTTTATCGATATCGGGTTGGAGCGCGCCGCGTTCATCCATATCGCCGATCTGCGCGAAAACCGTGGCGAACGCAGCCAGGGCCTGACTCCTACCCCCATCGAAAAACTGCTATTCGAGGGACAGACCATCATGGTTCAGGTGGTCAAGGATCCCCTGGGCACCAAAGGCGCTCGCCTGTCTACCCAGATCAGCATGGCCGGACGGATGCTGGTCTATCTGCCTCATGACCCGCACATCGGCATTTCCCAGAAGATCGACTCGGAATCCGAACGCATCCAGCTGCGCGAGCGTCTGCAAGCATTGATGCCGGCAGACGAAAAAGGCGGCTTCATCGTCCGCACTCAGGCAGAAGGCGCCAACGACGAAGAACTGACGGCGGACCTGGAGTATCTGCGCAAGCTTTGGGCCAGCGTCCAGGCGGCCGCCCGTACTCAGGCGTCGCCAGCCTTGCTGCACCAGGACTTGACGCTGGCTCAGCGCGTGCTGCGCGACATGGTGGGACCGGGCACCGGCACCATTCTGGTGGATTCACGTACCACCAGCGCAGCCATGCTGGAGTGGGCACGCATCTACACACCGTCAGTAGTGGACCGCATTCAGCATTACAGCGGCGAACGACCGCTGTTCGATACCGCCAACGTGGACGATGAAATTGCACGCGCGCTATCGCGCCGCGTGGACCTGAAGTCCGGTGGCTATCTGATCATCGATCAAACCGAGGCGCTGACGACGGTGGACGTCAATACCGGCGGCTTTGTGGGTGGGCGCAATTTCGACGACACGATCTTCAAGACCAATCTGGAAGCCGCGCAGGCCATCGCCCGCCAACTTCGGCTGCGCAATCTGGGCGGGATCGTCATCCTGGACTTCATTGACATGGAAGACCAGGAGCATCGCGATACCGTTTTGGCCGAGTTGAAGAAAGCCCTGTCACGGGACCGTACCCGCATGACGGTCAATGGCTTTACCCAGTTGGGCCTGGTGGAGATGACGCGCAAACGTACACGTGATTCGCTGGCGCATCAGCTATGCGAGCCCTGCCCCATGTGCGAATCGCGCGGCAATGTCCGCACGCCGCGCACGGTCTGCTATGAGATCCTGCGCGAGATCCTGCGCGAGGCACGCCAGTTCAATCCCAAGGAATTCCGCATTCTTGCTTCGCAAGACGTGGTTGATCTGTTCCTGGAAGAAGAAAGCCAGCACCTGGCGATGCTGGGTGACTTTGTAGGCAAGCGCGTGTCGCTGGAAGTGGAAAGCACCTACTCGCAGGAAAAGTACGACATCATCCTTGTCTAGCCAGGACGCCTGCACGGTACTTCCCTAGGAAATGGACCTGACGCTTACCCGGGTTTTACTGTTCGGCCTTAGCTTGGCAGGCGTACCGCTTCTGGTGTTCGCGGTGCGCCTGATCACTGGTGCGTTTGCCGAGAAGATTCTGGCCGAAGTGCCCTACACGAAAAAAGAGGCGTCATTTTCGATCGTGACGCCGGGTATCTACGCGATCTGGCAAAAAGCGCCGCTGTTCAATAAGACGCCCATCGGCGAATTTCGTCCAGAAGTACGATCCAGCCAATCAGACCAGCCCTTGACGCTGCGCCCCTCCTTGATGCGGCAGAGCGTCAATAACGGGCTTACCGGCAGGATGGAGCTCTTCAAGTTCTTCGCCCCCGCCGGAGACTACAGAATCGCTCTGGTAGAAGGCTCCAGCGTTTCCAAAATTGAACTCGCACTTTCCAAGCTTTTGCCGATCGGGAAGACGGCAGCCCCGGCAGACTATTTCCTACAGGTCACGAAGGCGCGTTCGCCGTTCGTTCTCTTGTCCGGAATTTTTCTTACGCTCATCGCCGCAGGCTGCATCCTTGGTGGCCTTGTTTTGGGGTTTTTGGCGCACCAATTCGTCGGATGAGCACGCTGGGCATCCCTGCCCGCGTGTCGCGCGATAACAGGTCCACAAACTCTTTTCAAGTCGATCTGTGTGGATTGTGTGACTTAAAGATTCGATTGAAATGAAGTTTGAAAGCGATGGCAGCCATCAGGGGTAGCCGATAAGCTGCGGGCGCTTTCGTAGGGTCAAGTCCTGCGAAAGCGCCCTTTTCTTTTGCTTTCGGAGATCAATGCAATGAAGTCCCTATTCCGTCCGTTCCTGGTGCTGGTCGCGGCATTGCCGCTGGTGCTGGCAGCCTGCGGCAACAAGGAACCCGAACAGCGGGCCGCTTTCACGCAGTTCCTGCAAACCCGCATCGTGGACAAGCCCGGCGTGCGCGTGCCCAAACTGACGGATGAAGAAAAGAAGTCCTTCGGCGACTACGCGGCACACTATGCAGTGATCACCGACTTCAATTCCGGCATGGACGCATCGGTCAAGCCGTTGTCCGCCATCATGCAGAAAGGCGCCATGCGCTCGCTGAACGATATCGTGACGCGGCGCGATGACCTGAAAACCGTGCAAACGTCGTTGAACGACATGGGCGTGGCATTGAAGGAACAGCAAGCCAAGGCCGACGCCGCACATGCGCAACTGAAGCAACCCGACGACCTGAAGGCCGTTTACGACAAGGCGTATGACAAAACAGTCAGCCTGCCGGCCGATACGTTCCGCGATGTGCTGCCGCAATTGAATGCCACGTTCGACAGCGGCTTGAAGATCGCCGATTACGTCGAGGCGCACAAGGCACAGATCGAAATATCGGGCGCAGTGGTCAAGGTGCAAGATCCCGCCGTGCAAGCCGAGCTGAACCAGCTGCTGCAAGACCTGAACACCCAGGCGAAGAATGTGCAGCAAGCACATACTCGCTTGCAGGCCGTGATGCTGGGCCGTTAAGCCGCGACCACTCGATTGCGGCCGGCTTTCTTAGCTTGATAGACCGCCGCGTCGGCGGCTTCGACAAGGCTTGACGCATCGCCGTCGGCCGCCGGATTCACGGTGGCGACGCCGATGCTGATGGTGACGATGCCGCCGTCGTTGTCCTGATGCGGAACATGCAGCTCGACCACGGCACGCCGGATGGTTTCGGCAATGCCCATCGCGCGCCTGCGACTCGTGTTCGGCAACAAGACCACGAATTCTTCACCGCCGTAGCGTGCCGCCAAGTCTCGGGGACGGCGGGCGTTCTTCTTGAGGATCAGGGCCAGCGCCTTCAAGAGCTCGTCGCCTTCCTGGTGTCCATAGCGATCGTTGTAGAGTTTGAACCGGTCGGCGTCCAAGAACAATAACGAAAGCGGCTGCTCATCGCGCCGGGCAGACTGCCATTCTCGAGCCAGTGCCTCATCGAACGTTCGCCGATTGGGCATGCCCGTCAGACCGTCGGTCTGCGCCTGGGTTTGCAACTGCGCCTCAAAGGCTTGCCTTAAGCGCATCTCGCGCCGGAACAATACGATCTGCGCCATCACCGACAGAAACAGCGCAAGCGTCACCGGAACGACCAGCGCCACGCGCCGCACCCAGGGTTCCAGCACCTCGTCCACGGCCAGCGCCACACCGATCACCAGCGGCGTACCTTTAATGCTCTGGAACGTATAGAGACGATTGACGCCATCCGGCGCCAGCATGCCCACGAACGTGCTTTCGCGGCGAATCAGGAACTGCTGGAAATCTTGCGGGACATCGATTTCCAGATCGAAATCGGATCGCGAATACGGGTTGCGGACCAACACGACGCCGTCATTGCGGAAAATCGTGATGGCGTCGCGCTCACCAATGGAAAGGCCCGCGAAGCGGTCCCGGAAGTACGCCAGGCGCAGGGAACCGACGACGACTCCCGCAAAACTGCCGTCCGGATGAGAAATCCGCCGGCTGATCGCAGTGCTTTCATCTCCTCCGCGCAGCCGGCTGTGGTACGGACGGCTGACGTACATGCCAACATCGTCCGCGTCGCGATGGACCTGAAAGAAATCCCGGTCGGCGAAATTGATCGGTGACGGCGGAACGGCAGCCGAGCCGTAGAGCACATTGCCATCCTTGTCGAGCACGCCGATGGCCCCAAGATATTCCGCGGAGGAGGATCTGTCGAACAGGAAGCGTTGCAGCGTTTCGCCGTCGACCTGATCAATGCCGGGTTCACGCAGGCGCTCGACCACGCCTTGCAGCGACAGATCGTAGACCCCCAGGGTGCGGCCGATATCCGCAGCCAGCACGCCGGTCAGGTTCCGGGCGGCGGTATATGCGGATGCCCAGGTCACGCGGCGATCCACCCACAGCAGCGCCACCGCGGCGGCGCAGATGCCGATGGCTACCAACCCGGCCAGCGCATATAAAACGCGATGCAAAAATCCACGGGACTTCACAATACGGCGCTCCTTCGCGACGGCGGTCGGCGTGTCGTGGCGACTGTCTTGGCGGTATTCGAACAAGATAATGCCGTTCCCTCGTGCCTGGCGCAAGATCACGCCTGCCATGCAGGGCATAACCTCGTGCATCCCCAACGCCGCCCAGCTACGATGTTGCATCTATGAATCTCAACGATCGCATCTACAGCCTGCCCCGCTGGCCGGTCACGCAATGGTTGGTCAATCCCGGAAGGGATGTGCCGGCCGACATTCGCGTGGCGCTGATTGGCGGGTTGTTCGGATCGCTGCCCATCTTCTTTGGCGGCATCATCAACACGTTGCTGGTGGCGGCCCTGATCACCTTCCGCCACCCCGAACCTTTGTTCCTGCTATGGCTGGGCCTGGAGTTGCTGGTCTGTCTGTCGCGGATCAAGGTGCTGGTAGCCGCTCGCCAAGCGGCGCTTGCCGGGCAAGCCACGCCCACGGACCTCTACGTGGTATTGGCCCTGCTGTGGGCGTCCAGCGTGGGATATGGCACCTTCATCAGCCTGACCAGCGGCGACTGGATCGCGGCCACGGTGGCCTGTCTGTCGGCCGCGTCGATGGTGGGCGGAATCTGCGTGCGAAATTTTGGCGCACCGCGAATGTCGGCAGTCATGGTGGCGCTAAGCGTCGGGCCTTGCGCGATGGCCGCCCTGTTTACCCAGGAACCCATTTTCTGGCTGGTCTTGGTGCAGGTACCGCTCTATATGACGTCGATGTCGATGGCGTCCTACCGGCTCAATGGCATGCTGGTGTCGACCATGTTGGCCGAACGCGAGAACGAACGGCATGCGCGCCAGGACTCCCTGACCGGCCTGCTGAACCGGCACGGCCTATTGCAGGCGCTGGATCAAGCCGTTGCCAACGCCCAGTCGGGGCGCATGGAGTTTGCCGTGCTGTATCTGGACCTGGACGGATTCAAGGCGGTCAATGACACCTATGGACACGCCACGGGTGACGCGCTGCTTAAGCAAGTGTCTGAACGCCTGCTGGCACTGATGCCCCAAGGCGCCGTTGCCGCGCGCATCGGCGGGGATGAATTCGTGCTGCTGGTGTGTCAAAGCGCCCAAGCCGAAGCCCAGGCGTTTGGCGACCAGATCGTGCAGTCGATATCGCAACCCTATGATCTGAAACAGGAAACACCGGTTTCCATAGGCGGCAGCGTCGGCATTGCGTTGATTCCCCACCACGGCGCCGACACGGCTGCCGTGCTGCACGCCGCGGATCGGGCGTTGTATCTGGCGAAATCCGCCGGCAAACGCCGAACGATGGTGGCGCAGGCCTGACCTCCGGGCGCCACGCGCCCGGAGCCGTCCTTACGACATCGCCGTGGCGGCAATGCGGAAGGGGAAGGCACGGACGCCCCGTGCCTTGTCCGTCTCGCGTTGCGCATTGATCGCCCAGGCGGGGCCAATCCCGCCGGTGAACGACATCAGCTGGCGCATGGCGCCGGCCGAGAATCCGCACTGCAAGGCCAAGGCCTGGCGCCGGGCAAGCTCAACACCCACAGCGTGCGGCGTCGTGAAACTACGATCCGATTGCAGCATGGCAGCCCCCTGGCAAATGCTCTTCATAAGTGAAGAGTCAGTGCTGATGAGACTACCGCAGTCTTTCGTGTTTGCGCTTGAAATGAAGCGTAAAGTATTGCAAAGATGAAGAAATATAGATAGAGAAATACTACTGTCATGCCAAAGGGTTAACGGCGGCTTCAGCCGCTTCGCGGTCGGGCTTGTCGTTCTTGCCATCCGCCGGGCCTGTCATGTTTCCGTACAAGAGCGAGCGGCCGGCAAACAGCCCTCCGGCGACTTCGAGGTCGAAACGCTCGGTGTCGCGCCTGCGTACGTCTTCCACGACCTGGGATGCCTCGTCCGCCGGGACACCGATGACGCGCAGCGCGGCTTCGCCGAACACCAATGCGGATTCCAGGGTTTCCCGCACCTGATAATCCACCCCTTCCTTGGCCAGCGCCAACGAATGGATCCGGTCGTAGGCGCGGACGACGACCCGAACCAGCGGGAATTCGGACTTGATCAGCTTGACCATGTGGTTCACGGACTGGGGATTGTCGATGCAGATCAGGATCGCGCACGCATGCTCCGCGCCGGCGGTACGCAGCATGTCAATACGGGTACCGTCGCCGTAGTAGACCTTCACCCCCCACTTGGCTGCGGCCCGGATCGCGTCGGTGTCGGTATCCAGGATGGACACCGTCAAGTCCCGGGCCAGCATCGCCTGCGTGACGATCTGGCCGAAGCGGCCGAATCCAACAATCAGGGCGCAGCCGTCCAGGTCCTTCGCGACGTCCACATCGTCCATGGACGGCACGGGCTTGGGCAACAGCCAGCGCAGCGCCAGCACGCATAGCGGCGTCAATGCCATCGAAATAATGACAACCGCCGTCAGGACGGCGCCGGTATGCGCGTCGAAGATACCGGCCGCGGCAGCCGCGCCATAGAGCACGAAGGCGAACTCGCCGCCTTGGGCCAGCAGCGCGGCGCGGGTCACGGCTTCCGCATGCGATGCACGCAACAGCCGCGCCACCAGGTACACGCCCACGGATTTGACCAGCATGAACACGAGCACGGCGGCCAGGATCAGCGGCCATTCCCGGGCCACGGCGGACAAGTCCAGCGACATGCCCACGCCCAGGAAGAACAAGCCCAGCAAAATGCCGCGGAACGGCTCGACCTCGGCCTCCAACTGGTGCCGAAACGTGGATTCCGACAGCAGCACACCGGCCAGGAAAGCGCCCATCGCCATCGACAGCCCGCCCAGCTCCATCAGCAGGGCCGCCCCCAGGACCACCAGCAAAGCGGCGGCGGTCATGACTTCACGCGCATGGGCTGCGGCCAGCAGGCGAAACAGGGGATTCAGAAGCCAGCGGCCCGCTGCCAGCAAGGCCAGGATGCATCCCACCGCGATGGCGGACTGCATCCAGGGATCGCCGTGCTCGGTGGCGCCGGCTGGCGCCAGCAAGGCAACCAGGGCCAACAAGGGCACGATGGCCAGGTCTTCCAGCAACAGGATGGAGACGATGCGTTGACCTTGTCCGCTGGTGCTTTCACCGCGTTCGCCCAGGATCTGCATCACGATGGCCGTGGACGACAACACAAAGCCCATGGCGGCCATGAAGGCGGCGGGGCCGGACAAGCCGGCCAGCAGGCCGACCACCGTCAAGAGCCCGCCGCACACCACGACCTGGGCCACCCCCAGGCCAAAGATCTCGCCGCGCAGCTTCCATAGGCGCGACGGCTGCATTTCCAGGCCGATGATGAACAGGAACATCACCACGCCCAGCTCCGCGACGTGCAGAATGGATTTCGGGTCAGAGAAGAAACCGATGCCGAAGGGGCCGATGGCCAGCCCTGCCGCCAAATAGCCCAGCACGGACCCCAGCCCCAGCCGTTTGAAGAGCGGAACGGCGATGACGGCCGCGCCCAGCAGGACGACGACGTTGACGAGTTGATTGCCTTCGATAGGCAGAGCCATGTGGCGCTCCTGGTTGCACGGCGGGCGGGCCTGCTCCATTTTCCGGCAATCCGGGGGATTGGCAATCCGGAACTACGGCAGGCCGGGCTAAAAAAAACCGCCGCATGACGCGGCGGCGGGGTGCGATGGCGTTCGCGATCAGTCGTCGCGGAACTGCATCTTGTACAGCGAGGCGTACAGGCCATTGGCGGCCAGCAGCTCGGCGTGAGGGCCTTGCTCGACGATCCTGCCGGCGTCCAGCACGATGATGCGATCGGCGTTCTGCACCGTGGACAAACGATGCGCGATGACGAGCGTGGTGCGGCCCTTCATCAGGCGTTCCAGCGAGGCCTGGACCTGGCGTTCGGATTCGTTGTCCAGCGCGGAGGTGGCTTCGTCCAGGATCAGGATGGGCGCATTCTTGATCAGCGCGCGGGCGATCGCCAGGCGCTGACGCTGGCCGCCCGACAGACGAGCGGCGTTTTCGCCCACCGGCGTGTTGATGCCTTGGGGCAGGCCCTCCACGAATTCCAGCAGGTTGGCGGCCGCCAGGGCGTCGCGCACCTTCTGTTCGCTGGACTTGCCCAACGCGCCATAGCCCACGTTGGCCGCAATGGAGTCGTCGAACAGCACCACGTCTTGACTGACCAGCGACAGGTGCGAACGCAGGCTGCGCAAGGTCAGGTCGTTGATCGGTATGTCGTCCACCAGGATCGACCCGCTGTCGGCCAGCACGAAGCGCGGCAACATGTTGACAAGCGTTGTCTTGCCGCTACCCGACCGGCCCACCAGGGCCACGGTCTGGCCGGGCTCCACGGTGAAGGAGATGTCGTTGACGGTGTCGCGGTCGGCGTCGGGAAAGCGGTGTTTGACGTGGCGGAATTCCACCTTGCCGCGCACGGGTTCCGCCAGTTCCTTCGTGCCCGTATCGTTTTCGGGCGTCTGGTCGATCAGCGTGAACACGCTTTCGGCCGACACCAGCATCTTCTGCATGCGGGCAGCGACGTTGGTCAGACGTTTGATCGGGTCGAAAATCTGGGCCAGCGCGGCCATGAAGGACGCGAAGCTGCCCACGGTGAGCGCGCCGCTGTTGGCCTGGCTGAGCGCGACGGCAATGACCGCGCCCACCGAGATCGAGATGCAGACCTGTGTCAGGGGCGTCAATGCGGCATCCGCCGTGGCGGTACGCATGGCAAAACGGCGCAGACGGCGGCTGACGAAATCAAAGCGGCCGCGTTCAACGTCATAGCCATCGAAAAGCTTGATGACGCGCTGACCGTCAATGCCTTCGCCAACCACGCGGGTCAGTTCGGCGTTCATGTTGACGGTGTCGCGGTTGATGCGGCGCAGGCGCTTGATGAAGAAGCGGGAGATCAGCACCGATACCGGCAGCATGATCAGGATGATCAGCGTCAGCACCCACGACATATAGAGCAGTACGCCGATCAGGGCCAGCACTACCAGGGTTTCACGTACCAGCACCGTGATGACCTCGGTGGCGTAGCCCGTGACATTGCCAGCATCGATCGTGAAGCGGTTGAGCAACCGGCCGGTGTCGCCGCGTTTGAAGTCGGAGTCGGGCAGGCCGAGCAGACGTTCAAACATGTCGCGGCGCATGCCCAGCAGCACATTATTGGCCACCCAGGCCAGCAGATAATCGCTGAAGAAGTTACAGATCCCGCGCAACAGGATCAGGCCCACGACCGCCAGCGGCAGCGCCCAGACATAATAGGGTTTGGCCCCTGAGAAGCCGCCATCCAGCAAGGGCTTCATAATGACGGCCAGAACGGGTTGCGTCGCCGCTGCTCCCGCCATCAGCAGGACAGCCAGCGCCAGGCCCTTCCAGTAGGAACCCACGCGGCTGTAAATCCGGCTCCAGAGTTCAGCCTTGACGGGATTGGAATCCGCGGGTGCGTTGCGTGCGGCAGAATTCAAAGGGAACACTCGCTTTTATACAATTATGCCCAGGATTGTACCGGCTACGCGCCGCCTCGCCGTGCCGTCCATCCCCATTTCAGCCCTAATTGCTCTTCGCCCCGCCCATGTCCGAAATCAGCTGCTTATACGTCCGCTTACCCAATTGGGTGGGTGATGTCTGCATGAGCCTACCCAGCCTGCGCACCCTGCAAGCCAGTGGCCTGCCCCTGGTGCTCTGCGCCCGCCCCTGGGCCCGCGACCTGCTTGATGGCGTCGTCAAGCAGGATTTCATCCCCATGCGCGGCAAGGTCGGACCAGACCGCGCCGCCGTCAGCGCCCACCGGCGCAACCTGGGCGCCCAGGGCCGTCGCGCCCGGGGACTGCTGCTGCCGGACTCGCTGTCCAGCGCGTTGGTCTTCCGGCTGGCGGGCTTGCCGTCGGCAGGCTACCGGGACGACGGCCGCAGCTTCCTGCTGCGCTGGCCCGTCACCAAGCCCGATGAGTCGCTGCACGCCGTTCAGTCCTGGCACCATCTGACCCGCGAGGCGCTGACTCGCTGGGGCCTGCCCGCTGGCCCTGCCCGGCCGGGTCCGACCTTGGACCTGCCGCTGACGCCCGCCCACCAAGAGGCCGCCGACCAGGCGCTGCAAGCCGCTGGGCTGGCTGCTCAGCGCTTTGTGCTGATCGCCCCCACCGCCACCGGCTTGCACAAGGGCAAAATCAAGGTCTGGCCAGGATTCGATACACTGACGCGCAGCTTGCAGGCGCGCGGGCATACCGTGGTAATGTGCCCCCCTCCAGCCGAAACCGACGAGGCTCGCCGCAACGCGCCGACGGCGCAATTGCTGCCTCCCTTGCCGTTGGGCGCCTTTGCCGCGCTGACGGCCCGGGCGGCGCTGGTGATTTGTAACGATTCCGGCGTTTCGCACGTCGCGGCGGCGGCCTCTGCCCGAGAGCTAGCGCTGTTTGGCGTGACCCGCCCGGAGCGAACGGGTCCGTGGTCGCCGCGTGCAGTATGCGTCGGGTCGGAGCAGGCGTGGCCGTCCGTCGATGCCGTTGACGAGCAGGCCACGGCGTTGTTGAGCGGGACGATGTAATCAGGATAGTTTTGACATGACCTTTTCCAGCTACCTCACGAATCTGATCATTCCGTACAACCTGTGCGTGACCTTTGTCATCATTGGTCTGGTGTTGTGCCTGTTCCGGCTGCGCAAGACCGGTGGCGCCGTCATCGCGGCAGGCCTGCTTTGGGCTCTGGCATGGTCGCTGCCAGCGACGTCTTTGTGGCTGGGCGGCTCGCTGGAGCGTCGCTATCCACACCTGCCCCCGGCGGATTCGCCCACGGCTGATGCCATCGTCGTGTTGGGCGGCAACACCGCGAATGGCCGGGTCAATTGGTTTCTGCCCTACGACAAAGATACGGCAGTGGTTCGCGTGGACACGGCGGCCCAGCTTTATCTGGCCGGCCGCGCGCCCAAGGTGGTGCTGTCGGGCGGCGCGCTGGAAGGCGACGTCAGCGAGGCCCGTGGCATGGCGCACGCCATCCGTCAGCAAGGGGTGCCCGAAAGCGCACTGATCCTGGAAAACGCCAGCCGCACCACCTACGAAAATGCCGCGCTGACGGAAGACCAGCTTAAATCGCGCGGGATCGGCAAGGTACTGCTGGTGACGTCCGCGCTGCACATGCCGCGCGCCATGGCCGCGTTTTCCAAACAAGGCGTGGAAGCCATCGCCGCCCCGGCGCCTCCCCAGATAGTGGCGCCCACGGACGGTTCACTGTCGTTGTGGACTCCCGACCAACGCACCTTCGATGCCAGCCGTTCCATCATCAAGGAATACGCCGGCCTGTTCGTGTATTGGTTGCGCGGATGGGTATGAGCATGACCGCCGCGCCTGCCCTGGACTGCCGGGCAGGATGCGGCGCCTGTTGCATCGCTCCGTCGATTACCCGGCCGATTCCGGGGATGCCGGATGGCAAGCCGGCGGGCGTGCCCTGTATCCAACTTTTGCCGGATATGCGCTGCGCCATCTTCGGCCAGCCCTCGCGGCCCGATTTCTGTGGCGGACTACAACCCCAGCACGACATGTGCGGCCCAGACCGCGAGCACGCGGTCCTGTGGCTGGGGGAGTTGGAGCGGGCGACGGCGCCTGGCCATTAATTGATGGCGGGGGGCACGACGCCCCCTTCAGTTCCGCGCTTCAAGGATTTTTTCGTACAACGTCTCGAACCTTGAGGCCACCGTTTCCCAACTTTGATCCCGGGCGATCGCCAGGCCGCGCTCGGTCAGCGCCGCCCGCAGTTCAGGCTCTGAACCCAGCCGTTCCAGTGCCTGCGCCAGTTGGGCTCCGTCGCGAGGATCTTGCAGGATAAGCGCATCCTTGCCGGCGGACAGGTATTGCGCAAAACCGCAATAAGCAGGCGAACTGACCACAACGGGCAGCCCGTGCGACATGGCTTCCAGCGGCGCCATGCCGTAGCTGTCGTTCAGCGTGGGATGCGCATAGATGTCGGCCGCACTGAAATACTGGGCCACCTCAGGCGTGGGATCGAGCAATGTGACACGGTGGGCAATGCCGCCGGCCGCACGAACCCTGTCGCGGGTGGCGTCGTCCGCTCCTACCACCAGCAGCTTGTAATGCGCTGGCAACTGCGCCAAGGCGTCAAGCAAGGCCGGCAACCCCTTGCGCAATGGATTCCGAGCGACGAGCAGGCAGCCGATGGTGCCCGCGTCCCAGCCCAGCCAGGCGCGGGTGGCATCGCGCTTGCCCGTGTCCTCGAGCGACGGCAGCTTGACGCCAGGCGCGATGATATCCACCGGCAACTGCTGGCCGTAACTACGGTGAAGCTGGTCCATGATCAGACCGGACACGGCCACGACGCGCCGCGCGGGCGTTCCGGTGACGCGCAATTTTTCCAGCAGCAGGTAGGTAGCCAGGCGTGGACTCAACCAGGCCGTCACACGATCGAACAGCGTGGCGCGCGCGACGCGGTTGTAGCGCACCGGCGTCACGTGCATGACCTGGATGTCGCCGGCCCAGCCGTTCATGTGTGAATGCACGACATCGAATTTTCCGCGCGTCAAGCGGTCGGCCCGCCACGCGAAGTACAGCACACGCATCCAGCTGGGCAGCCAGACAGGAAAGCGCACCGGCAGAAAATGGAACGGCAGGTCGCTGTCGAAGTCGCGCGCGACGATGGAGACGTCGTGGCGTTGGCCCAGAACGCGCATCAGTTCGACGCCGTAAGCCTCCGCGCCTCCGAAGCGATTGCCGAAGCGGTCCACCAGCAACGCTATGCGAAGCCGCCGCTCAGCGGCGCCGGCGGGTGTCTTCATACCGAGTCAGGCACTTCTGAAGGAAGCGGATGATATTGGTGGAACGCGCCACCGTCACCCTGGGCAGTCCAAACGGATCGTCAGACGCCGCAGCCAGGCCGCGCTGGGTCAGCGTGGCATTGTCATAACCGGCCTCGCGCGCCATCAGCCGGTGTTCCGGCCCGTGGTCGCCGTAGGGATAGCAGAAGGCCGTGACGGGAGCGCCCAGCGCCTGCTCCAGTTCGCTCTTGGATTCGACGATCTGGCGCCGTGCTTCGTCGGGCGACATCTCGGGCAGATGCACGTGGTCGAGCGTATGCGAGCCGACCTCGTTGCCGGCCTGCGCCCATTCGCGCATTTCCTGCACGGTCATGAGTGCCGAAAAGGGAATGCCTTTTTCGTGGTCCCACACGTTGCTGCCATCGAACTGGCGTGCCACGAAGTAGTTCGTGGCGGTGAAGCCCAGTTCGCTCAATACGGGCATCGCATTGTGATGCACGTTGCGGTAGCCGTCGTCAAACGTAAGACCGAATACCTTGCCCTGACGTTCGCCGCGCACATAGGGCATGACGTCGCGCATGGACAAGCCGCAGTAACCCAGCCGGCGCATCCAGCGCATCTGGCGGGCGAAGCTGTCGGGATGCACGGTCAGCCCACGGAACGGCGTGCCCTTGGGGTTGGGCTCGCCAATCTGGTGGTACATGAGAATGGGGATAGACATAGCGCCGCATTATAGGCTGCGGCGTCCATCCAGCGTACGCTGGTAGACATCCACTGTGGCGGCGGCGAAACGGTCCAGGTTGAAGTCGCGCAAGCTGGTTTCCCTGGCCTTGACGCCCATCGCGCTTACGACCTCGGGATGATCCAGCATGAACCTCAGCTTGGCCGTCATGGCAGGGACATCGCGCACCGGCACGATCCACCCATCAACGCCATCGGTCACGTTCTCGGGCAGGCCGCCCGCGTCGGTCACCAGCGCAGGCAAGCCCAGGCCCATGATCTCGCGGCAAGCGAAGGAAAGCGCTTCGCGGTACGACAACACGAATCCGGCGTGGCACGACGCCAACGAGGCGCGCACATCGTCAAGCAGCCCAGGGAACCGAACCTGATCGATCATGCCCAGTTCACGCACGCGCGCCAGCTTGGCTTCGGTGGGCGGATCGCCCGCGACCATCAGCAGCACGCGCGCCTTGTCGTCGGGCGGCAAGGCGGCAACCGCGGCCACCAGGTCCAACCAGCCTTTGTCGTAGTCAGTGCCGCCCGCGCTGCCCAACAGCAGCTTGCCCTGCCACGCCGGGCCGAAGATCAGGGCCCGCAGCTTATCCAGGCTATCGGGCGGCGGCGGGGCAAAGAAATTCGTATCGATGCCATGGCGGATGGTTGTGATCGGGCGCTTGCGGTACGGAGAATCCTGCATCAGGCCATGGACGTAGTCGCTGACGGCAATGCCGTGGTCAGTCGCCAACGCGACCCGCAGCTTGTGGCCGAAGCTTGAAAGCGGATGGTCATTGTGCTTGGTGAACACGATGCGCGGACGGCGCAACATGCCCAGCGTGGCCAGCATCACCTGCTTGTGATCGGCCGACCCATTCACGTGGATGATGTCGAAACGCCCGGTCTGGATCAGGCGGCGCAGCTGCGCGCGGTCCTTGAACCACGACGACGGGCGCGTCTTGTATTGCATGTCGACCACGGTCACGCCCGGAATGGCGCGGGCGTAGCGATGCAGCCGGCTGGTGCCCGGCGCCGCCACGGTAATCTCGTGGTCGCGCGCCAAGGCCTTTGCCAGGTTGATGATGTAGGTGACGTGCCCCCCGCCGTTGTTGGCATGGAAGTTCGTGTACAGGATCTTCACTTCTGTTTCTCGGCCAGGAACATCAGCTTGGAATAGCGGAAGAAACTGCCTGCCGCCGCGGTCACCGCCAACACCAGGCCGTGCTTGCCGTCCAGGAAGCCGCGCCGGATCAGATAGATGCGCACGAAGGTCCAGAAGCCATGGCCCAGCGCCCCGAAGATCGACGTGCGACGCCCCTTGGCATACATCATCGCCGCCGCATCCGATGAGTAGCGGTTGACCTTGGTGATCAGCGCGTCCAGATTGTCGTACGGATAATGATTGAAATAGCCCTGCAACTTCAACGGCTGGCCGTTGGCCGGCACCACGCGCTCATGCACGGCGGCGTCGGTGAAGCGTGCCGTGCCGCGCTTGAACAAGCGCAGCACGTAGTCGGGCCACCAGCCGCTATGGCGAATGTCCTTGCCGCAAAAATTCGACAGGCGGGCGATCTCGTAGGCATCGGCGCGCGGATTGTCCAGCACGTCCTGGATCTCCCGGGCCAACTCGGGCGTGACGCGCTCGTCGGCATCAATGGACAGCACCCAGTCACCGGTTGCCAGATCCAGCGCGCGGTTCTTCTGCGGGCCGAAGCCGGGCCAGTCAGGCGTGATTTCGACGCGCGCACCCAGCGCCTGCGCCAATTCAACAGTGCCATCGGTGCTGCCTGAATCCACCACGATGAATTCATCGGCAAAGGCCACCGATTTGAGGCAGTCGGCGATGTTCGCCGCTTCGTTTTTGGTGATGATGATGACAGATAGCTTCATCCGCGATTCCTAAGACGCTTTTTCCAGGCTTTCCAAGCGTGATAGCGAGGCCCCAAGAAAGGGTCGCGCGACAGCCAGATACGCCGGTTCAGCCAGCTTCCGCCCTGATTGCGCACCGCGAAACGATAGATGTGTTCGGGGTCCGCGCCGGGGGTGTTCTGTCCGAAAGGGTCGGTAGTGTACAAGTGCGCGAAGCCCGCCTGCCGTGCGGCGGCGACGTAATCGTCGTCGAAATAGCCTTGCGGCCAGCAGAGGTGGTCGCTGACCGATCCCAGGCGACGCAAGAAGGCGTCGCGAGAGTCATGCAGTTCCTGCGCGATATGGGCGCGCTTGGCGTCCGTGTCCACGCCACAGACCTTGTCCCAGCGCGTATGCGTATGCGTGTGCGAGTGGAATTCAAAGGTGCCCGCGGCCTGCATGGCTTCAATTTCGCTCCAGCGCAGCATCGCTTCGTCGGCGCGGCCTGCCGCCACCAGTTGCTTGCACGCATCGTGATCCGGGGTGGCAGGCAAAGGGCCGCCCTGCCCCGCGTGCGGCCGCACGGGACCGTCGCCGATCCACCCCGTGATGGTGAACAGCACGGCGCGCATGCCGTAGCGCGCCAGCACCGGATGCGCGTGCACCCAGTTGTTCAGGTAGCCGTCGTCGAAAGTAATCAGCACGGATCGCTCGGGCACCGCGCCACCCGCCAGGTAGGCGGCGAACTGCGCTGCCGACAGCGATTGGTAGCCCGCCCGCGCCAGGCGCGAGATCTGGGCATCGAACACATCAGGCGTCGCCGCGATCATGCCGCCCGCGGGGGTGACATGGTGGTACATCAGCACGGGGACGTTGGGCGCGTTCATCTCGCACGCTCCGCCAGCCACTTGTAATAGACAGCTTCGGTGGTTTCGGCCAGGCGGGCAGGCGAAAACACCGCCTCTTCCCAGACCATCTTGCGGCCTGCGTCACCCATGGTCCGACGCAGGTCCGGGTCGTCAATCAGGCGTTGCAATGCCTCGGTCAACGCTTTGGAATCCTTGGGCGGCACCAGGATGCCGGTTTCCCCATCCCGGAACATTTCGGACACGCCGCCCACATCCGTGCCAATCACCGGCAGGCCGCTGGCCTGCGCTTCGACGTAAACGGTGCCGGAAGCTTCCTGCTGCGTGGCCAAGGCGAATATGTCGAAACCCGCCAGAAGATTAGGCACGTCACGCCGCATGCCCATCAGATGGATGCGGTCTTGCAAGCCCAGCTTGGCCACGTAGGCCTGGGTTTGCTCAAAGACTGGCGAACCGCCCCCGACAAACACCAGGTGCAGTTTTGGCCGGCTGGCGATCAGCGGCACCATCGCGTCTATCAGGTCCTTGTGGCCCTTGGTAGCGCGCATCACGGCCACACAGCCCACGATGATGTCGTCGGCATCCAGGCCGAGTTCGTCGCGCAAGGTGGAGCGTTCGATCGGCGGCGGCAGCACGATGGGAGAATAGACGGTGGCGACCTTTTCGGCAGGCACGCCACGTTCGATCAGGTAATGGCGAACATGGTCACTGACTGCCGTGACCCGGTGCGGCAAGTAGGTGTAGGACCACATGGACCCCACCTTGTTGGACAGATGCCGGGTCCGCACGATCAGGGGCGTGCCAGCCAGCCTGCCGCTCAGGGCCGCAATGACGGTGTCACGGCGGCTATGCGTGTTGAGCACATCGAAGCGGCCTTCTTTCAGGATGCCTCGGACGGCGGCCACGCCCTTCAGGTAATTCACCGGCCCGTTCATCGGTAGTTTATGCACGACGAAGCCGGCATCCGTAAGCCGATCCACCAGCAAGGCCTGAGGCTGGCAAATGGCTTCAACATGGTGGCCGCGCGCACGCATGGCCGTCATTTCCTTGAAGATTCGCCCTTCCTGGCCGCCAAAGCTGGTTGCCGCTTCCGAATGCACAATACGCAGGTTTCGCATCAATAGGTGACCTCCACTCCGTCTGGTTTGGTCCAGGCGTTAAGGTTTTCGAGCAAGGTATCGGCCATGCGGACGCGCCACTCTTCGCCCAACCGTACCGTGCACAGGAAATTGTTCTTGGTGTAGACGATATCCACCGGCACCCCGGGGATGCCGTTTTCGGGCTCGGCCCTGAACGGGTTCAGCATCTGGCGCAGGCGAGCTGCGTCGGCCGATCCGTTGAGCCTGACCCGCAGGGATTTGGCGCGCGCTTCGCGCGCCAATTGCAGGTCGTACAACTGTTCCGCCACGATGCGCATGCCGCCAGAGTAGTCATCGTTGCTGACCTTGCCCTGGACGATGACCAATTGGTCTTCGCGCAAACGGTTGCGATGTTTCTCGTAGAGTTCGTTGAACACCGAGATTTCCACCTGCGCGGTGCCGTCATCCAGCACGGCGAACACCATCTTGCCGCGGCGGGTCATCATGACGCGCACGCTGGCCAGCACGCCGCACATCCATTGCAGGTCACGCTGCGGCTCCACGCGCGCCAACTGCATCGGCACGATGCGGCGCACTTCGTCACGCCACGCATCGAACAGGTGACCGCTGTAGTAATAGCCCAGCGCGGATTTTTCTTCCGTCAGCTTCTTGTGCAAATCCCAAGGCGCGACCTTGGCCAGTTCGCCTGCGACCACGTCGCTGCTGTCGTCGCCGAACAGCGAAGACTGGTTGGCGCTGCGGGCCGCTTGCTCGGCGGCTTCCATGGCCGTGGGCACGGACGCCAGCATGGCGGCGCGGTTCGGCTCGATGGTGTCGAACGCGCCGGCCTTGATCAAGGCTTCGATAGTGCGGCGGTTCACCGCCTGCTTGCCGACGCGGCGACAGAAGTCGAACAGGTTCTGGAACGGGCCGCCTTCCTTGCGCGCGCGCAGGATGTCTTCGACGGCGCCCTGCCCCGTGCCCTTGACCGCGCCCAGACCGTAACGCATGGTGCGCGGAGGCTTGCCCTTTTCGGTGTGCTTGTCAGCCACGGGCTCAAAGCGGTAGCCCGAGAAATTGACGTCCGGCGGCAACACTTCGACGCCGTTGTCCTGGGCGTCGCGGCAAAAGATCTGGACCTTGTCCGTGTCATCCATGTCGGACGACATGGTGGCGGCCAGGAATTCGGTCGGGTGGTAGGCCTTGAGCCAGGCCGTCTGATAAGAGATCAGCGCGTAGGCGGCCGAGTGCGACTTGTTGAAGCCGTAGCCCGCGAATTTCTCCATCAGGTCGAACAGCTTGACCGCCAAGTCGGGATCATGACCCTTTTCCTTGGCGCCCTGCTCGAAGAGCTCGCGATGCTTGGCCATTTCCTCGGGCTTTTTCTTGCCCATGGCACGACGCAGCAAGTCGGCGCCGCCCAGCGAATAGCCGCCGATGATCTGCGAGATCAGCATCACCTGTTCCTGGTAGACGATGACCCCGTAGGTGCTCTTCAGGGTGCTTTCCAGGTCGGAGTGGAAGTAGTCCACCGCGGCACGGCCGTGCTTGCGGTTGACGAAGTCGTCCACCATGCCCGATTCCAGCGGCCCCGGACGATACAGGGCCAGCATGGCGATGATGTCTTCGAAGGTGTTGGGCCGCAGTTTCTTCAGCAGTTCCTTCATGCCGCGCGATTCCAGCTGGAACACGGCGGTGGTGTTGGCGTCGCACAGGATCTTGTAGGCGGCCGGATCGTCGAGCTCCAGCGCCATGACGTCAAAGTCGCGCTTGCCCTCATTGAACTGGCGCACGTAGCGCACCGCCCAGTCCAGGATGGTCAGGTTGCGCAGGCCCAGAAAGTCGAACTTCACCAGGCCGGCGGCTTCGACGTCATCCTTGTCGAACTGCGAGACCGCGCTGTTCTCCTGACCCGGCTGGCAATACAGCGGGCAGAAGTCGGTAAGCTTGCCCGGCGCGATGAGCACGCCGCCGGCGTGCATGCCGATGTTGCGGGTCAAGCCTTCCAGCGGCTTGGCCAAATCGACCAGCGCGCGCACTTCCTCTTCTTGTTCGTAGCGGTCCTTGAAGGCGGGTTCGTCCTTCAGGGTGCGTTCCAGCGTCCAGGGATCCATCGGATTGAACGGGATCAGCTTGGACAGGCCGTCGCAGAACATATAGGGCATGTCCAGCACGCGGCCGGCGTCGCGGACCACGGCCTTGGCGCCCAGCGTGCCGAAGGTGGCGATCTGGCTGACGGCGGCACGGCCGTATTTTTCCTTGACGTAATCGATGACCCGTTCGCGGTTGTCCTGGCAGAAATCGATGTCGAAGTCGGGCATGGAGACCCGTTCGGGATTCAGGAAGCGCTCGAACAGCAAGTCATAGCGGATGGGATCCAGGTCGGTGATGCCCAGCGCGTAGGCCACCAGCGACCCCGCGCCCGACCCGCGCCCCGGCCCCACTGGGACGCCGTTGTTCTTGCCCCAGTTGATGAAGTCCTGCACGATCAGGAAGTAACCCGGAAAGCCCATCTGGATGATGGTCTTGCACTCCCAGCGCAGGCGTTCGTAGTATTGCTCGCGCTTGGACTCGCGTTCCGCTTCGTTGGGGAACAGGAACTCCATGCGCTTTTCCAGGCCCTCTTCCGACAACTGAACCAGGTAGTCGTCCAGTGTCACGCCTTCGGGCGTGGGGAAGTTGGGCAGGCGCGGCTTACCCAGCACCAGGCTCAAGTTGCAGCGCTTGGCGATTTCGACCGTGTTGGCCAGCGCCGAGGGCACATCGGCGAAGCGCCGGGCCATTTCCTCGGAGCTGAGCAGATATTGTTCCTTGGTAAACCGGCGCACACGGCGCGGGTTTGCCAGAATTTCGCCTTCGGCGATGCAGACACGGGCCTCGTGGGCCTGGAATTCGTATTCGTCCAGGAACTGCACCGGGTGCGTCGCCACCACCGGCAGGCCCGCTTCGGCCGCCAGCCGCATGGCCGCTTGCGTATAGGCTTCGTCGCCGTCCATGCCGGCACGCTGCAATTCGATGAAATAGCTGTCCGGAAACAGGTGCGCCCATTGACGCGCCAGCGCCAGCGCCGACACCGCGTTGCCAGCGTCCAACGCCTGGCCCACGTCGCCCATGCGTCCCCCGGACAGGGCGATCAGACCCTGCTGCCCTTGCAGCCATTCACGGCGGATTTCAGCCCGGCCCTTGCCCTGGTTCGTCAGGAAGGCTTTGGACAGCAATTCGCACAGATTCAGGTAGCCCTGATGGTTGCGCACCAGCAACAGTAGCCGGAAGGGCTTGGCCGGATCATCGTCGTTCGTCAGCCAGACATCGCAGCCGGCGATGGGTTTCACCCCCGCGCCTCGCGCGCCCTTATAGAATTTGATCAGGCCGAACAGGTTCGACAGATCGGTCAGCGCCACGGCTGGCTGGCCCAGCTTGGCGACGCGCTTGATGAGGTCGGAGATGCGCACGATGCCATCCACCACCGAAAACTCGGAATGGACGCGCAGATGCACAAAGGGGGGCGGAGTTGTTACGGCTTCGGACATAGCGGGAATTGTACCTAGTGATCCCGGTCCAAGCTGATGCGTCTGAGATTCCGCAAAGGGCGCATTGCGTACCTTGTGTAACAATACGAGGTAGACATGATCCACCTGTCGCAGGACAACGAATACGTATGAAATGGCTAATACCCGGGATCTGGCTGGCAGCCATCCTGTTTGCGCACTTCCGAGGCCGAGTCAAACTGCCGCTGGGCCGGCAAATGCTGGACCACTCGGTGCTGCTGGCACCCATCAATGCCTTCATGGTGCTGGCGTCTCGCGTGCCGTCCACCCCCTACCTGACGACGAGCGAAATCGCCGAACTCAAGGTGCTGGACGACAATTGGGAGACCATCCGCGAAGAAGCCGTGCAAATGGCCGAACTGCGCCGCATCAAGGCGGCCGACAGCCATAACGACATCGGCTTCAATTCCTTCTTCAAGTACGGCTGGAAGCGCTTCTACCTGAAGTGGTATGACGCCCGCCACCCGTCGGCCGAAGAGCTGTGCCCCAAGACCGTCGCCATCCTGAAGACCCTGCCCAAGGTCAAGGCCGCGATGTTCGCCGAACTGCCTCCGGGCGGCCAGTTGAACCCGCACCGCGATCCGTTCGCGGGTTCGCTGCGCTATCACCTGGGCCTGGTGACGCCAAACGACAACCGCTGCCACATCATCGTCGACGGCGAGTCCTATAGCTGGCGCGATGGTGAAAGCGTCGTGTTCGACGAAACCTATGTGCACGAAGCCTACAACCACACCGACCAGAACCGGATCATCCTGTTCTGCGACGTGGAGCGTCCGCTGAAATGGGGCTGGGCCGAAGCGTTCAACCGCTGGTTCGGCCGCAAGGTCATGTCGGCCGCCAGCTCGCCCAACGACGGCGGCGACCAGACTGGCGCCATCAACAAGCTGACCCACGCCCACTGGGTCATCGACCAGAAGCGCAAGGCCTTCAAGGCCTGGAACCGCACCGCGTACAAGGCCACCAAGTTTGGCCTGATTGCGCTGGTCATCATCGGCTTCATCGCGCTGTAACGCGCCAGGCACGCCCGGGCCACGCCAGCCCGGGCCTCGCCAGGCCGGGCCTCGTCGCCCTCCCCTGGATCAGACCGTTTCGCGCACCGGCAGCGTCAGCAGCCCGGTGTGATAGTCGTAACCGTAGATCTCGCCGTACCGGCCCCACTCCACCGCAATCTTCAGCACCCGTTCCGCTTCGTCGGGCTTGAGGAATTCCTCAAGTGAATCCAGGAAGTTCTTTTCGGGCAAGGCGCCCGTGGGTTCCTGTTCCAGGCTATGGCGGATATGGGCGGCCAGGGGCACGTGGGCCAGCAACTGACGCCCGAAGATGGCCTGCTTCTGCCCTTGCTCCGCCTGCACGTAGCGCTGGCCCAGCGGCGTCAGGAAGATGTCGCCGCGGTCAATCTGGGCCAGGCCGAACAGGCCCAGCGCTTCGCAGGCCGGCAGCAGATCGTCATCCGAGATCTCGGCTTCTTCGGCCAGCTTGGGCAGGTCGGCGCGGCCATTGAAGGGCGCTTCGGCCAACACGTCCAGCACGCCTTCCATGCGTTCGACCTCCGTCTGCGGAAACCGGTAGCCCAGCCCTTGCTGGCGCGGCGTGGGCACGCCATGGGCCGGACGCATGGTCATCAACGCATAGACCTCGTCGATCAGCGCGCGCACCTGAGGGGAATCGGCGTCGCGCGGGCGCGGCAGCCCGATCAACACCTGGCTGCGAACCCGGCCCGGGTCGCTATCGAACACGATGATGCGGTCGGCCATCATCACCGCTTCCTCGATGTTGTGCGACACGATCAGGATGCCCTTGGTGGAGATTCGGCTTTCGTCCCAGAGCTCCAGCATGTCGTCGCGCAGGGTTTCGCCAGTCAGCACGTCCAGCGCCGAGAACGCCTCGTCCATCAGCAGCACGTCGGGGTTCATGACCAGCGCACGGGCAATGCCGACCCGCTGGCGCATCCCGCCAGACAGTTCGCGCGGCAAGGCGCCGCCAAACCCGCCCAGGCCGATCAGGTCCAGCACGGAGTCGGCCCGCTTGGCGCGCTCGGCCGCCGGCACGCCCTGGGCTTCCAGCCCCAGCTCGACGTTCTGCTGCGCGGTCAGCCACGGAAACAGGGCGAACGACTGAAACACCATCGCAATGCCCGCCGCCGGACCATACACGGGCTGGCCCCGGTACGTGACCGAACCCTGGTCGGCATTGACCAGGCCGGCCATGATGCGCAGCAAGGTGGATTTGCCCGAGCCGGACTTGCCCAGCAAGGCAACGATTTCGCCTTCCTTCAGCGTGAAATCCACATGTTCCAGCACATGCCGCGCGGTGCCGTCGGCAGCACGGAACGATTTGCCGACGTCGTGCAGTTCGATCAAGACGTTGGGGTTCATGACAACTCCTAGCGGCCGCGGTCTTCGGCCAGCAGATACAGCTTGCGCCAGAAAAATCGATTCAACAGCATGACGAATACGCACATCACGCCGATGCCCAGCGCAATGCGATGGAAATCGCCCTGCTCGGTCATTTGCTTGATGTAGCTGCCCAGGCCGTCAGCCACCAAAGACGTTTTGCCCCAGGATACGTATTCGGCCACGATGCTGGCGTTCCAGGAACCGCCGCTGGCGGTGATAGCGCCGGTAATGAAACTGGGAAAGACGGCGGGCAGATACACCCGGCGCCAACGCAGCCAGCCCTTCAACCCCAGGTTGTCGGCCGCCAGCCGCAGTTCATTCGGAATGGTGGAGGCGCCCGCCACCACGTTGAACAGGATGTACCACTGGGTGCCGAAGATGATCAGCGGGCTGAGCCAGATGTTGGGGTTCAGTTGCCAGGCCACCATGACGTAGACCACGGCGGGAAACAGCAAGTTGACCGGGAACGCCGCCAGGAACTGCGCCACTGCCTGTACTCGCTGAGAATATCGGGGACGCAACCCTATCCATACTGCGACGGGCACCCAGACCACCGACGCCAGCCCGATCAGCAACATCACCCGGACCAGCGTGATGCCGCCCAGGCCCAGCACGTGCAGCACTTCGCTCCAGCCCACATCTTGATGCACGAACATCACCAGCTTGTACGTCGCCAGCAAGGCCGCCGCCGCCAGCAAGGCATCCCATACCCGGGTCCAGCGCGGATCGGGCATCTTGGCGCGCGCCCGGATGGAGGTGCCGTCATACGGCACGCTGAACCAGCCCAGCGCACGCCGCATGCACGCCCAGAATGCGTGGGACACGGCCTGCATCCAGCGGCTGCGACGGGTCCAGTCCAGCAGCCAGGATTGCTGGGCGGCATCGCCTTGCGATTCCTCGAACCGGAACTTGTCCGCCCAAGCCAGTAGCGGCCGGAAGAAGAGCTGGTCGTACAGCAGGATGCCCGCCATCATGGCCCCAATGGCCCAGGCGATGGCGCGGCCGTCCTCGGCCTGGATCGCCACGGCGATGTAGGAGCCGATCCCGGGCAGCTTGATGTCCTGTCCCGCCACCGAAATGGCTTCCGCGGCCACCAGGAAGAACCAGCCGCCCGACATGGACATCATCATGTTCCAGAGCAGCCCCGGCGTGGCGTACGGCAATTCCAGCCGCCAGAAGCGCTGCCAGCCCGACAGCCGGAAGATCCGCGCGGCTTCATTCAGTTCGGCAGGCACCGTGCGCATGGATTGGTACAGGCTGAACGCCATGTTCCAGGCCTGCGAGGTGAAGATCGCGAAGATCGCGGCGCATTCGACGCCCAGCAGGTTGCCGGGGAACAGCGCGATGAACGGTGCGATGGCGATGGCCTGGAAGCCCAGGATCGGGACGGACTGAAGGATGTCCAGCATCGGGATCATCGCTTTTTCGGCCGTCCGGTACTTGGCGGCGATGGCGGCGAACACGAAGCTGAACAACAAGGAGAATCCCAGCGCCGTGAACATCCGGAGGATGGTGCGCAGGAGGTAATACGGCAGGTAGGCCGGATCCAGCGATATCGGCAGTTCCTCGCCCAACGCGAACGGCCGGCTCATCTGCGAGGCGCCGTAGGCCATCAAGGCCAGGATGCCCAGCACCAGCGGCAATAGCGCCCAATCCCAGCGGTTAGGGGTGGAACGGGAGCCCGTTTTCGAACGGGTCCGGGGGCTGAATAACTCGAACATGGCGGAGATGTTCCAGGGCGCAAAGGGAGAGGCCAGCGCATTGGAGCATAACGAGATGACGGCGGTCTGAATGCGGGTTTTTGCCGGTTTTTTTGAATTCGGGTTTTGTGGATTCGGGTTTTGGGTGCTTTGGGAGGTGGGCGCTTGAGATGGGTTTAAGAAGAGGGTTCTTGAGGCGCCCGGCGTGGCGGGGGCCTGGGGCGCGCGGGGCAACGATTGCGGTCCGGAGCGTTCGCTCCGGACTGCCCCTGCGTCATCCTCGTTGTTGCCTACGGCAACTGCCTTCGGATTCCCTTGGGCTTATCGACGCCCCGCGCCCCCCAGGCCCCCGCCCCACCAGGCTCGGTCAGGTGCAATCTCACGTCAGCGGGGGAGGTTCGAGTTCTTAGGATTCTTGCCACGGGCGGTGGAGGTAAGGAATATCTTGCGGGGCCCGCCCCCGGCCGGCCGCGCGGGCGGCCTTTGGGGGCTTACGCAGCGTCTTGCGTTGTGGCGCTGCCGGGCTTCTGACGGGTTGCGCGCAGCGACCACCGCCACGAAATCTAAAGACACGTATGCCGATTACGGCCGCCCGCGCGGCCGCAATCGGCGGGCAGCGCAAGACGCGTCAATGAACCGGGATCTAACGGCGCACCAAGCCAAGACGGCGGCAGCTGGTCGGCGGGGCGGCCTGACTGCGCGCAACCTTGATGCGCCCGAGGGAATCTGAAGGAGTCGCCGAAGGCGAGGACGAAGATGACGACGGGTACGTCCGGAGCGAAGGCTCCGGACCGCAATCGTGGGCGCGCGCAGTCAGGCCGCCCCGCCGAGCGGCGACCTACGAAGCAAAACGCACGAAGCACGAAGCACCAGTCTCGATTCACGAAGTACGAATCGCAAAGCGCAACACACGAACCACGAAGCGCCAAACCGACACTCTCAACGCTTCACCGCTTCAACGACTCCCAACTCTTCATCAACCGCTTGACCGACACCGGCATCGGCGTCCGAAGTTCCTGCGCGAACAACGCCACGCGAAGTTCCTCCAGCAACCACCGGAACTCGTCCAGCCGAGGATCCGGCGCCCCCTTCAATGCCGCCCTCGCCCGCTGATACTGCGTCACCAGCGGCGCCATTTCCGCCACCAGCTTCGCGTCGCGCCCCGGGTCCGCCCGCAACTTGTCGATGCGGGCCACGGCCGCCTTCAGGTATCGCGGATAGTGCGAAAGTTGCGAATAAGGCGTGTCGCGGATGAACATCTTCGGCATCAGCGCGCCGATCTGCTGCTGAAGGTCGGCATACGCCGCCGCATGCGGCTTCGCTTGCGGCAGCTTGCGTTGCAGCGCCGCGTATTCCGTCAGCACCGCGCCGGCCAGCCTGGCCACCTCTTGCGCCAGCAAGCCCAGGCGGCCCTTGCCTTCCGTGCGGCGCGCATCGAATTGCTGTTCGTTCACGGGCCAGGGCTCGGCCAGGCAAGCCTGCCCCAGCGCGCAGTCGATGATCTGGTCGCGCAGTTCTTCCTGCGTGCCCAGCGTCATGTAAAGCATGCTGATCTTCGTCAGGTCCGCCAGGTTCTTTTCCAGGAACTTGACCTGTTCGCGCAGGCCCAGCCGGAACAGTTTCAACAGGCCCGCACGGTGGTGCTTGCGCGCCTCGTCCGGGTCGTCGAACACATCCAGGTCGCAATGCGCGCCGCGATCCACCAGGGCCGGATAGCCAATGACGGACTGGCCGCGCCGCTTGATTTCCATGATTTCCGGCAAGGGGCCGAAAGACCAGGTGGTCAGGTTCTCGTGCGCCAACGCCTGGGCCACCTGCGTATCGCTGGCTGCCAGTTGCTGGAACGTCGCCTGGGCCTGCTTGCCGAATTCTGCCCGCAGCTGCGCCAGATTGCGTCCGGCGGCCAACATGCGGCCGTGCTCGTCGACCACGCGGAAATTCATGAACAGGTGGGCAGGCAGTGTCTCAAGCTTGAAATCGCCCACGGCCGGGCGCACCTGCACCTGGTCCCACATGTCGGCAATGATGGCGTCCACCAACCCTTGCTGCGGATCGGCCTGCCGTTCAAACCAGCGGTCATAGAAGCCCGCGGCATAGTCGGGCAGCGGCACGCAATGGCGGCGCAGCTTTTGCGGCAGCGACTTCAGCAGCAGATGCACCTTTTCCTTCAGCATGCCGGGCACCAGCCATTCGCAGCGATCCGGGTCGATCTGATTCAGTGCGAACAGCGGCACCGACAGCGTCACGCCGTCGCGCGGGGAACCGGGTTCAAAATGGTAGTCCAGCGCCATGGACACGCCCTGCCATTCCACCTTTTTGGGGAAGACATCGGTCGTGACGCCGGCGGCCTCGTGCCGCATCAATTCATCGCGGGTCAGCATCAGCTTGGCGGCTGCGGCTTTGTCCAGGCTGGACACCCACTTTTCCAGCGACGCCGTCTGCGACATATCGGCGGGCAACTGGCGGTCGTAGAAGGCGAAGATCAGTTCGTCGTCCACCAGGATGTCCGGGCGGCGCGTCTGATGCTCCAACTTTTCGATGCCGGCGATCAGCTTGCGGTTGTGCGCCACGAAGGGCAGCCGCGTATCGATCTCGCCGGGCACCAGGGCCTGCCGGATGAACAGTTCACGCGCGTGGGTGGGGTTGACGCGGCCATAGTGGATGCGTCGACCCGTGTAGATGGTCAGCCCATACAGCGTGGCACGCTCGTTGGCCACGACCTGACCGGCCTTCTTTTCCCAACGCGGATCCGACCAATTCTTGCGGATCAGATGGGCGCCCACCTTTTCCAGCCAGACGGGATCAATCCGCGCCACGCAGCGCGCGTACAGGCGCGTGGTCTCGACCAGTTCGGCCGCCATGATCCAGCGGCCCGCCTTCTTCACCAGCCGCGAACCCGGATGGATGTGGAAGCGGATCTCGCGGGCGCCCTGGTAGTGGCCGCCCTCGTCGCTCTTGAAGCCGATATTGCCCAGCAGGCCCGACAACAGCGCCAGGTGCAGCTGTTCGTAGGTCGCTTCCGCCTGATTCACGCGCCAGCCCTGCTCGCCCACCAACGCCGCCAGTTGCGTATGAACATCGTGCCATTCGCGAAGCCGGATCGGCGACAGGAAGTTCTGCCGCAACAGGTTCACCAGTTTGCGCTGGGACGCCTTGTGCTGCACCTGTTCGCCATACCAGCGCCACAGTTTCAGGAAGGAAATGAACTCCGACTTGTCATCGGCGAACTTGGCATGCGCGGCCTCGGCGGCCTCGCGTTCCTGCATGGGGCGGTCGCGCGCATCCTGGACCGACAAGGCCGACGCGATGATCAGCATTTCGGCCAGGCATTGGTGCTCGCGGGCAGCCAGGATCATGCGGCCGATGCGCGGATCCACGGGCAGCTTGGCCAGTTCGTGGCCCGTCTCGGTCAGCACGAAGGAGGCACCCGTCCGCGTGGCCTCGGCCTCATCATCCGAAGAGGACGCCAGTTCAATCGCACCCAGCTCTTGCAGCAGGTGGTAGCCGTCGGCCACCGCGCGTCCAGGCGGGGCCTCGACGAACGGGAACTGCTCGATATCGTCCAGCTTCAGCGACTTCATCCGCAGGATGACGGAGGCCAGCGACGATCGCAGCACTTCGGGGTCGGTAAAGGCGGCCCGGTTATTGAAGTCCAGCTCGTCGTAGAGACGGATGCAGATGCCCGGCCCCACCCGGCCGCAACGGCCGGCGCGCTGGTTGGCCGACGCGCGGCTGATCGGTTCGATCCGCAGCTGTTCGACCTTGTTGCGCCAGGAATAGCGCTTGATGCGCGCCAAGCCGCTGTCGACCACAAAGCGGATGCCCGGCACCGTCAGCGAGGTTTCCGCCACGTTGGTGGCCAGCACGATGCGCCGTGCGTTGGTGCGCGGATGGAAGATCTGTTCCTGCTCGGCCTGCGACAGACGGGCATACAGCGGCAGCACCTCGGTGCCTGCGGGATGGCGCTTGCGCAAGGCCTCGGCGGATTCGCGGATTTCGCGCTCGCCCGGCAGGAATACCAGCACGTCGCCTGGGCCATGGCGGGCGCATTCGTCCACCGCGTCCACGATGGCGTCGATCAGATCGCGCTCTTCGTCGCCCGACATGCGCTCGCGTTCGCGGCCGGGCTTGGCGGCCGGCGCAGAGGCGTCTTCGGCCAGTTCCTCGCGTACCGGGCGGTAGCGGACTTCAACCGGGTACAGGCGGCCCGAGACTTCGATCACGGGCGCCGGCTTGTCTTCGGACGCGGCAAAGTGGCGGGCGAAGCGCTCGGCGTCGATGGTGGCCGACGTGATGATCAGCTTCAGGTCCGGGCGGCGCGGCAGCAGCTGCTTCAGATAGCCCAGCAGGAAATCAATGTTCAGGCTGCGCTCATGCGCCTCATCGATGATGATCGTGTCATAGCGGCGCAACAGCGGATCGCGTTGCGATTCGGCCAGCAAGATGCCGTCCGTCATCAGCTTGATGGACGCATTGGGGCCGGTGCGGTCGTTGAACCGCACCTGATAACCCACCACTTCGCCCATCGGCGTATTCAGTTCTTCGGCGATGCGCTTGGCGACCGAGGTCGCGGCCAGGCGGCGCGGCTGGGTATGGCCGATCATCTTCTGACGGCCGCGTCCCAGTTCCAGGCAGATCTTGGGCAACTGGGTGGTCTTGCCCGAACCGGTTTCCCCGCTGACGATCACGACCTGGTGGCCGGCGATCGCGCGTGCGATCTCCTGCCGCCGCGCGCTGACGGGCAGGTCTTCAGGGTAGGTCACGGCAGGGATCGGGCGCTCGGGGCGCTCGGGGCGCTCGGGGCGCTCGGCGCGCGGGGGACGAGGCGGCCTGCGGGCGGTCTCGGCCGCGCCGGGAACGGCTGCGGGAGCCCCCGGGGAAGCCGTCTTGGGCGCCCTCGGGCGGGAGGATTCAGGCATGTACGATAGTCCGGTTAGCCGGGCATTATAAATTTCTATGGACTCCCTGCCTGGCGATCGGCCGGCCCCCGTTGAAATCTGGCACTAAATAAGCGCTGATTTTCCGTCTGCGCCCGCCCCCAGCGGCCATATAATTTCGCCACGCCGTCATGGGACGGCGCTATGGCGCGGCAAGGCGCCGCGTTTTTACCGACTCTCAGGAATCCCTCCGCCCATCATGCCCGACCTGGAACCAGACACCGTCTCCGCCCTCGAAGCCCCAGAATTCGCACCCGCCCAGTTCGTCCGATGGTTTCGAGACGTGGCGCCCTATGTGCATGCATTCCGAGGCAAGACATTCGTGGTGGCGTTCGGCGGCGAACTGGTGCAGGCCGGTGCGCTGAATACGTTGGTGCAGGATCTGTCCTTGCTGTCATCCCTGGGCATCCGGCTGGTGCTGGTGCACGGGTCGCGCCCGCAGGTCAATGAACAGCTGCGCCTGAAGGGTTTCACGCAGCAGTTCGACCGTGGCCTGGCTCCCACCGACGCCGCGGCGCTGGAATGCGCCAAGGAAGCCGCCGGCGAAATTCGCCTGGACATCGAAGCCGCGTTCAGCCAGGGGCTGCCCAACACGCCGATGTCGCATGCGCACATCCGCGTGATTTCCGGCAATTTCGTCACGGCACGCCCCACCGGCGTGCTGGACGGCGTGGACTACAAGCACACCGGCCAGGTGCGCAAGATCGATATCGACGCATTGAAATTCGCCATCGAGAAAGGCTCGTCGGTGGTGCTGTTGTCGCCGCTGGGATTTTCCCCGACGGGCGACGCATTCAACCTGGCCATGGAAGACCTGGCCACCAGCGTCGCCGTGGCGCTGCGCGCCGAAAAGCTGATCTTCCTGTCCAGCTCGCAGGGCGTATTGAATGATGACGGCACGCTGGACACCGAACTGGCCCGCGTGGATGCCGACGCCTTGCTGGCCGGTGGTGAACTGGACGAGGAAACCCACGCCTTCCTGCAATATGCGTCGCTGGCGGTCAAGCGCGGGGTGGCACGCGCCCACCTGCTGCCCTTCGCGCTGGATGGCAGCGTGCTGCTGGAAATCTTCACCCACGACGGCGTGGGCACCATGGTGGTGGAAGACACGCTGGACGACCTGCGCCCCGCCACCATCGACGACGTGGGCGCCATCCTGAGCCTGATCGAACCGCTGGAGGCGGACGGCACGCTGGTACCGCGCCCGCGCAGCGTGGTCGAGCGCGACGTCGAGAACTTCACCGTGCTGGAGCACGACGGGGTGATCTATGGCTGCGCCGCCCTGCATACGTTCGCTGACGAACAGATGGCCGAAATGGCCTGCCTGATCGTGCATCCCGAATGGCAGGGTTCCGGCGAAGGCGAAATCCTGCTGCGCCACATGGAATCCCGCGCCCGCGCCTCTGGGGCCAAGCGACTGTTCGTGCTGACCACCCGGACGTCCCACTGGTTCATGAAGCGCGGTTTCGTGCAAGGCGGCATCGCCGACCTGCCCCGCGAAAAGCAGCACAACTACAACCGTTCACGCAACAGCATGGTCTTCATCAAGAAGCTGTGAGCACCGGCGGCGGCCCCTGACCGCAGGGATCGAAGGGGCTTGGCGCCCTCTGGACGCCAAGCCCGCTAAAATACGCCGTTATCTATCTTTTCGGCAGCGAACCATGTCCCGTATCGTCAACTGTGTGAAATTGAAGCGTGAAGCCGAAGGGCTGGAGTTTCCTCCCTATCCTGGTGAGCTCGGCACGAAGATCTGGCAGAGCATTTCCAAGGAAGCTTGGGAAGAATGGAAGGCCATCCAGACCCGTCTCGTCAATGAGAACCGCCTGAATCTGGCCGACGCCCGCGCACGCAAGTACCTGAAAGAACAGATGGAGCGCTTCCTGTTTGAAGACGGCACCGTCGAAGCCAACGGCTACGTTCCGCCCTCCGCCTGATCCTGCTTGGCCGCCCGCGCCATGCGGCGTCCGGCGGTTCGCTTCAAAGCCCCTCGCGTGTGAGGGGCTTTGTATTTTCGAGCGCCAGCGGCACGTCGCCAAGACGCCACTCTGCGCTGCGCTTAAGATTCGAACATCGTTGGCCGTATTAATGCTGTCATGAAACAAGAATCGCGCTTGCCTCTTCCCGCCGACCCGCCGCCTTCCATCGCGCGCGCGCTGGCGATTGCCCCAGACCGCAGAAGCGGGACGCTTGCCGATGTGCGCCATGTGGTCATCCTGATGCAGGAGAACCGGTCTTTCGACCACTATTTCGGCACGCTGCCCGGCGTGCGCGGTTTCGCGGACCCGCATCCCGTACCCACGACGGCCGGCAACGTGTTGACGCAGGCAGATGGCGAGTCGCACTGCCGGCCCTACGCGCTGCAAGCGGAATACGCCAGCGGCACGCCGGTGGGCTATATCACCCCGCACACCTGGGATGATGCGCAACGCGCCTGGAACGACGGCCGCATGGACCAATGGTTATCCGCCAAGAGCCGCCTGGGATTGGGGGCCTATTCGGGTGCCGACGTGCCCTTCCAGACGGCCCTGGCCAATGCCTTTACCTTGTGCGACGCCTATCACTGTTCGCTGCATGCCGGCACCAATCCCAACCGGCTGTTCCTGTGGACCGGCACCAATGATCCCTTGGGCCAGGCGGGTGGCCCCGCGCTGGTCAACACCCACGACCGCCTGGGCCCGTCCGGCGAAGGCTACACCTGGACCACCTACCCCGAACGCCTGCAAGAGGCCGGCGTGGACTGGCGCGTCTATCAGGACATGGCGGACAACTTCCACGACAATCCGCTGGCTGGCTTCCAGCAATACCGCCGCCAGCACGCCAGCGACGCGGCGACCGCCCCCTTGCGTGACCGCGGCCTGTCCACCCACACCCTGGACGATTTGGCCCGCGACGTGGCCGACGGACGGCTGCCCCAGGTGTCCTGGATCATCGCGCCCACCGCCGACTCCGAACACCCCGAGGTCTCGTCGCCTCGTCAGGGTGGCGCGTACACCGAGCGCGTGCTGGACATCCTGACCCGCAACCCCGAGACCTGGAGCCGCTGCGTGTTCCTGGTCACCTACGATGAAAACGACTGCTTCTTTGATCACGTGCCGCCACCCGCGCCACCGGCCCGCCATGCCGACGGCCGCTCGGGCGGACTGTCCACGGTAGAGCTGGACGGCGAATACCACGACGCTCGGCACGGCCCCAGCGCCGCCTCGAACGAGGATCCCGCCAGCCTGCATGGCCGTGGATTCGGCCTGGGCCCGCGCGTGCCCATGTTGGTGGTGTCGCCCTGGAGCCGCGGCGGATGGGTCAATTCGCAGGTGTTCGATCACACCTCGGTGATCCGCTTCCTGGAGGCCCGCTTCGGCGTGGCCGAACCCAATATCAGCCCATGGCGCCGCGCCGTGGCCGGAGACCTGACGTCGGCATTCGACTTCGCCGGCGACCGCGTTTCGCATCACGCCGACAGCAACCGCCACGCCTGCCCGCTACCCTATGCGCTGGAAGCGGTGGGCCGCATGGCGGCCGACGGCGAACACTACCGCCTGACCTTGCGCAACCCGGGCAGCGCGGCAGCCGTGCTGCATGTGTACAACCGCCTGGATCTGGCACACGCGCCTCGGCGCTACACCGTGGGCCAAGGCGCGCGCCTGGACGACGGCTGGCAAGTGGGGGATCACGGTGCCTATGACCTGTGGCTACTGGGCCCTGACGGCTTTCACCGGCAATTCCGCGGCGACGCACGAGACGCTGGCAGGCTTGAGGCACAACTGGTTCCCGTGACATCGGGCCTGCGCCTGCGGCTGATCAATCACAGCGATACGCCTCAGCCCATCAAGGTGGAGTCCCACATGGGCGACGGCTGGCACGCCATGGCACATGTGCAGGCCGGCGGCGCGTTGGAACTCAAGCACGTTGGCTGCGAAGGCTGGTACGACCTGGAAGTCAGCGCCCCCGCCCTGCCCGTCTTCGGACGCCGGTTGGCCGGACGCATCGACGCCGGCAAACCCGGCGTGCCGGACCCGCGTTTGTGCCAGGGCGTCACGCTGCCGCTGTAAGCGCCACTGGCGGCAGGCGCCGAGCGACGAGCGACGGACAAAGAAAAACCCCCAGGGCAGATGCTGCGCTGGGGGTTTTTGCTGCGGCGACATAAGCGCCCGGTTATTTCTGGTCCGGCTATTACTGGCCCGGTTGCTGCTCGTCTTCCTGGTCTTCCTCACCGCGCGCCAGGCGCTCGGTGTTCTTCACGCCGGTATGGCGCACGTCGGCGCCCTTGACCATGTAGATCACGCGCTCGGACATGTTCTTGGCGTGGTCGCCAATGCGTTCCAGCGCGCGCGCGATGAAGATCATGTCGATGGCGCGCGAAATGGTGCGCGGGTCTTCGATCATGTAGGTGATCAAGTGGCGCAGGGCGCCCTTCCATTCCTTGTCCACTTCCTTGTCGCTGCGCACGACGGCGGCGGCCTGGATCGGGTCAAGGCGGGCGAAAGCGTCCAGCGCCTGATGCAGCATGGTGCGCACATTGGCGGCCATGTGACGCAGTTCGATCACCGGGATGTGGCGCATTTCGGCTTCGTGGATGCGACGGGCGACGGTGGCGACCTTCTCGGCCTCATCGCCGGAACGCTCCATGTCGGTCAGCATCTTGGACACGGCCATCAGCATGCGCAGGTCGATGGCGGTGGGCTGATGCCGGGCCAGGATGCGGCTGATGCTCTCGTCGATCTCGACTTCGTGGCGGTTGACTTCCTTTTCCCGCTCGCGGACCTTCTCCACCAGCGTCAAGTCGCCCGTGGCCAGCGCGTCGATCGCTTCCTGGATCATGGCTTCCACCAAGCCGCCCATTTGCAAGAACTGCGAACGGACGCTTTCCAGATCGGCGTCGAACTGCTTGTTTGTATGCTCCGTCATCCGGGCTCCCTGCGTGGTTGATCTCATTGCATTGCCCCGAAATAAGAGAGTTACGAGTTGGGCCTGCACAACCGGCAAGGTTATGACCCAAGTGTGACAAGATTATGAATCGACGCCCCGTCCCCCGGCAAGGCGGGCAAACGGGGCCATACGCAGACGTTGCGGACGCCGGTCAGGGGCGCGCTTTACGCCGCGCGGTCCAGGCGGCGGATGCCGTCCTGCGTGGCCAACAATGCCACATCGGCGCCTGCCAATGCAAACAGGCCGCAAGTCACGACGCCCGGCAGATTGTTCACCAGGGCTTCAAACGCTTTGCCGTCGGCGATGACCAGGCCCGACACGTCCAAGATGATATTGCCATTGTCCGTGACGAAACCTTCGCGCAGGCGCGGCTGGCCGCCCAGGGCCGTCAGGGCGCGCGCCACCGACTCGCGCGCCATCGGAATGACTTCCAGCGGCAGCGGGAACTTGCCCAGGGTCTGGACCAGCTTGGATTCGTCAGCAATGCAGATGAAGCGCTCGGCCACCGAGGCCACGATCTTCTCGCGAGTCAACGCGCCGCCGCCGCCCTTGATCATGTGCAGATTGGCGTCGATTTCGTCGGCGCCGTCCACGTAGATCGGCATCGTCGACACGTCGTTCAGGTCCAGCACTTTCAGGCCGTGGCCAGCCAGACGGGCCGCGCTTCGCTCCGAGCTGGCGACCGTACCGCCGATGCGGCCCTTGAAACGCGCCAAGCCGTCGATGAACAGATCGGCCGTGGAGCCCGTGCCCACGCCGATGATGGCATCCGGGCCGGCGACCTGTTCAACGAATTCCAGGGCGGCGTCGGCGGCTTGTTGCTTGAGTTCTTGCTGGGAGAGCATGGCGGTGAGAAATGCGGAAAGGTTGGTCAAGCCGGGAAATTTAGCATGCGGCGGCAGGCCAGGCCCGTGACAGGATCGCCTGGGTGTCGGTGCCGGCGGCCAGTTCACCAAAAATGCCGCCGTCGGCCTGCAAGCGGCTGCCGACGAAAGCCCGTGCAACGGATTCGGGCGCATGCTGGATCAGCAAGGCGGCCTGCCACAACCGCGTCAGCCCGCAGGCAATGCGGCGAGCCTGGAATTCGGCCTGCGCGCCATCGGCCAGCAGGGCCCGCCAACGCCCCACGGCCTCGTCGAACATGCGGTGCTGGCCGGACGCCAGCGCGAATTCCTGCTCTAGTGCGGGCAAGGCCTCGGGTTCACGCTGCAACGCGCGCAGCACGTCCAGCGCCATGACGTTGCCGGAACCTTCCCAAATGGAATTGACGGGGGTTTCCCGGTAAATCCGGGGCATCGGCCCTTCTTCCACGTAACCATTGCCCCCCCAGACCTCCATGCATTCGGCCACCGCGTTGACCGCGCGCTTGCAGATCCACAGTTTCGCTGCGGGCGTTCCTACCCGCACCAGGGCGCGGGCTTGACTGTCGGCGCGCGAATCGACCGCCCGCGCCAGCCGCAGCGCCAGCATCATGGCCGCTTCGCTTTCCAGGGCCAGGTCGGCCAACACATTGCGCATCAGCGCCTGCTCGATCAATGGCTTGCCGAACGCCAGGCGATGCTGCGCGTGATGCACGGACTGCACCAGCGCCTGCCGGAGCAGCGCCGCGCTACCCAGCACGCAGTCCAGCCGTGTCGTGGCCGCCATTTCCAGCAACACAGCCAGGCCCCGTCCGGGTTCGCCGACCATGACACCCCAAGCCCCTTCAAATTCAACTTCGGCACTGGCGTTGCTGCGGTTGCCCAGTTTGTCTTTCAGACGGCGCACGCGGATGGCGTTGCGCGGACCATCCGGAATCCAGCGTGGCACGAAGAAGCAACTCAGCCCTTCGTCCGTTTGCGCCAGCACCAGGTGCGCGTCCGCCTGCGGCACCGAGAAAAACCATTTGTGGCCCACCAGTTCGTAGGCGTTGCCCCGGCCCGGCACGCCCAATGGCACGGCCCGGGTACTGACGGCGCGCAGATCGGATCCCCCCTGTTTTTCCGTCAACCCCATGCCGATCAACGCACTGCGCTTGGCGGACAACGGCGCATCCATTGCGTCGAATTCGCGGGAATACAGGGCGGGGAGCCATTGCCCGGCAAAGTCGATGGCGCCTGCCGGCTCACGCTGCAACAGCGGCACGGCGGCAAAGGTCATGGTGGTGGGACACAGCGTGCCCGCTTCAACCTGCCCCTGCATCAAGTAGGCCGCCGCGCGCGCCACCTGCGCGCCCGGCACGGGTTGCGCCCAAGCGCGGCTGTGCAAGCCGCGAGCCAGGATGCCGCTCATCAGCAGGTTCCAGGCCGGATGAAATTCCACATGATCGATACGGTGGCCACCCCGGTCATAGGCGATCAGCCTGGGGGGGCACCGGTTGGCTTCGGCGCCTGCGGACAGCGTTTGCGCGCGCCCCAGCCAGGCGCCATGCGCGGCCAGATCGCCTGCCCAATTTTCCGCCCCCTCGCGCCGCACCGCCTCGCGCAAGGCGGGGTCTGTGTCGTACAGGGAATAGTCCTCCAGGGGCGGAACCTGATTCTGTACGGTGTGGGTCGCGAACGATGACATGGCTGCTCCGGGAAGAACTCCGCTATCTGGCCATGGGCGCCACCAGCGCCCAGGGCCGCAACGCTTCGACCTGCGCCGCCAGTTCCAGCAGCAGGGCTTCACTGCCCAGCGGACCCATGATCTGGATGCCGATCGGCAGTCCGTCCGACGACACGGCAAAGGGAATGGAGATCGCGGGCATGCCGGTCAGGTTGGCCAGCGGTGCGAAGGGCGAATAGCCGATGACGCCCTTCTTACCCAGACGGTAGGCCAGGTAATCCGCGTTGTCCATGGCGTAGCGGCCGATGGGCGCCGGCAGTTGCGCCAGGACGGGGCTCAGGAACAAGTCGTAGCCCTGCGCGCCATCCCGGTGCAGGAAGCGGCCAACACGGCGGGTGATCTCGTGGCAGGCATCCACGCAAGCCACATACTGCGCGCCGGAGATGGCTCGGGCATATTCGCGCGCCCCCAGCGTGGTGGGCTGCAATTCGTCGGCGGCCAGCCGGCGGCCGCGCGCGGCCACGAAGCTGTCAATCGCATTAGCCGCGGCGCTGGCGATCAGCGGCAGCATCGGCGACAGGACTTCTTCAGAACCCACCGGTGGCGGGGCCATCACCAGTTCATGGCCCAGGCCAGCGAAGAGACGCGCGGCCTCGTCCACGGCTTCGGCCACTTCCGGGTGAATTGCCGCCCCCTCGTAGGTGGTGTTGATGAATGCGATGCGACGGCGCGGGGCCGCATGCGGATCGGCGGCAACCCGCGCCACCACGGCACGATAGGACTCGGGCGGTACCGCCGGTGCGGCATAGGGCGCCCCCACGTCGGCGCCCGCGCTGATATCCAGCGACGCGGCGCAATCCCGCACCGACAGGGTCATCATGTGTTCGGTGGCCAAACCGCCCCACCCTTCGCCCTTGAGCGGACCCAACGGCATCAGGCCGCGTGACGGCTTCAGGCCCAACACCCCGCAGCACGAGGCCGGAATGCGGATCGACCCGCCACCATCGCTGCCGTGCGCGATCCGCACCATGCCGCTGGCCAGCGCGGCCCCCGCGCCGCCACTGGACCCGCCCGCGCTATGCCCCGATTTCCAGGGATTCTGTGTGGCGGGGCCGTAGGCCGGGGATTCCGTCGTGGGGCTCAGGCCAAGCTCGGCGCTGGTGGTGCGGCCAAAAGGGATCAGGCCCGCGCGGCGGTAGCGCTTGACGATCTCGGCGTCGACATTCCATTCAACGTGGCCATACAGCACCGACCCCATGGCGCTGGGCAGGCCCAGCGCCGCCGTGCCCAGATCCTTCAGCAAGGTGGGCACACCCAGGAACGGCCGGCTGTTCAATTGCGCCAGACGTTGTTCAGGCGTCAGCGCGGCCAGTTCATCATCCAGTGCCTGGGCCAGACGCAGCCCGGCCTCGGGCTGCATGCCGCAAGCGGCATTGATGGAGGGATTGCGCGCCGCTACCCGGTCCACCGCCTGCTGCATCGCAGCAAGCGCGGTCGTAACCCCTTGGGCGATATCGGCGCCCAGCGCCGTCGCGTCGAGGGAAGAGGAATCATGGCGTTCAGCGGTGCTCATGCTTACGATGCTCCAGGGTTCGACGGCAAAGTGCCGCACATGCCAGGATATCGACAGTCCGCGTAGGCAACAAGCTCGCCGGGCAAGGGAAGCACCTTGGAGAAAGTGCTCCGCCCGCCCAAACGGATCAGACCGCGCCGGCGGAAGACGCCCCCCGAGGGCCGGCATTGACGTCTACGTTGACGTCCGCATCGCTGTCTTCGTCGCTGTCCGCCTCGTTGTCCGTCTCCGCACCCAATAACCTTTGGGCTTCAGCTTCTGGCAACGCTTCCACATTTTTCAGATTCTTCAGCATCGCGCGGGTGCGCACTTCGGTCTGGCCGATCTTGTTGCTGGCGGTGTCCAGCGTCTTCTTGACCGCGGCCAGCGCGTCACCGAATTTGCCGAACTCCGTCTTGACCGCACGCAGCACCTGCCACACTTCAGACGATCGCTGCTCGATCGCCAGGGTGCGGAATCCCATTTGCAGGCTGTTCAGCAGCGCAGCCAGATTGCTGGGCCCGGCCACATTGATGCGCAGGTCATGCAGCTTATCCAGCAGGCCGGGCCGCCGCAGCACTTCGGCATACAGGCTTTCGGTGGGCAAGAACATGATGGCGAAGTCGGTCGTATGGGGCGGCGCGACGTACTTGCTGGCAATCAGCCTGGCCTGTAGCTCGACCGCCCGGCCCAGCGCGGCGCCGGCCGTCTTCACGCCTTCCACGTCCGCGGCCTCTTGGGCATCCATCAGCCGCTCGTATTCTTCCTTGGGGAACTTCGCGTCGATCGGCAGCCAGACCGGCTCCAGGCCATCACCGCGTCCCGGCAGGCGGATGGCGAATTCCACGACGGCATCGCTGCCCGGCACCGGTTTGATATTGCTGGCGTACTGATCGGGCGTCATGTTGTCTTCGATCAGCCGCGCCAGCTGCACTTCACCCCAGGTGCCGCGTGACTTCACGTTGGTCAGCACGCGCTTCAGGTCGCCCACCCCTGCGGCCAGGGCCTGCATTTCGCCCAGGCCTTTATGTACCGCTTCAAGCCGGTCAGACACCAGCTTGAAGGACTCGCCCAGGCGCTGCTCCAGCGTCGCGTGGAGCTTTTCATCCACGGTGCGGCGCATCTCGTCCAGCTTGGCGCTGTTGTCCGTCTGCAACGATTGCAAACGCTGGTCCACGGTGGCGCGCACCTCCATCAGGCGGCGTTCGTTGATCTGGATGAGCCCCTGCAATTGCTCGCCGAAACCGGCGGCGAAACGGGCCAGGGATTCGGCGGATTCCGTGCGTGCGGCCTGGGCATCGCGCGCCAGTCCGCTGCGAAGATCACCCTGGGACTGAGCCAGCTCCTGCCGCAACGTCCGCGTGGACTCCGCGAATTCGCTGCGCAGGCCGCGCTGGCCGTCCGTGATGTCCGAGCGCAAGGCGCGTTCGGTTCGCTCTTGCCCCTCCAGCAGCGCGTCCAGCCGGGAATCCCTTGCGGGAGGCCGTAGCCAGGCCAGCACGGACACCAGACAGGCAAGAACTGCGCCGCCAGCGGCGACCCAAAGCAGGATTTCGTTCAAAAGAGGTCTCTCCAAAGCCGGAATTGTAGGATGCATCATCGCACCCAGGCCGCCATTGGCGTCTAGGGCGTGACGGGCCGCGAAGCCTCGGGCAGCACGATGCCCTGACGATCAACCCAGGTGTAGTCATGCCCGGCGCGTTGCCCGCGCCGCAGCGGATTGCGCGTGCAGACCGAGGCATAGGCGGGATCGACAAAGCGGTAATGCAAATGTTCGTCCCGTCCCAGCGGAATGCCCAGCCGTGTCGTGCGGATCAAGGCCTGGGGCGAATCGCCTACGTCCTCGACGTACAGCGCATCCGGATCAAATCGGCGCGCGTCCCATTCCGGCACTTTCAACCCCAGCGAGCGGCACAGCAGCGTTTGCCCGGCACACAAGCGCGACGGCGGGCGCGGATGCCCCTGCGCGTCGGGATTCAACTGCTGCATGCGGGCCAGCGCCTCGGGGCCGGATTGCGCGTCCGTCCAGGGATGGCCGGATTTGATCAGCACCGCATTGCCAGGGCCGGCCGCGCTGAAATTCAGCGAATCGCCGCCCCGCGCGTAGTACATGTAGATGACGCCGCCATCCATGAACAAGGCGCGGCGCTTGTGCGTGTAGCCCAGCGAGGCATGGCTGCCTTTTTCTTCGAGGTAGTAGGCTTCGGTCTCGATGATGCGCATCGACAGCCACAGTCCCTCCACGCGATGGCGGATGACCTTGCCCAGCAGATCACGCGCCAGCTCGGAAGCGTCGCGGTCAAAAAAGGCATCGGGCAACGCCCTGTTGACGCTGCGCGATGCCGGGATGGAAGACGCCATCGCAGCGGGCGCCGTGTCAGGCGAAGCGTTCGCCGTAGCGCTTTTCGCTGAAGCCAACCGTGACCTCGTCATCCGGCGTCACCGTGACGGGCCGGCGCACCAGCGCGGGGTATTCCGCGATCAACTGGCTCCATTGGGCATCGGTGTGTGCGGTCTTGCGGTCTTCGGGCAGATTGCGCCACGTCATCGACGTGCGGTTGACCAGCTTTTCCCAGCCGCCAACTTTGTCCGACCACGCTTTCAGCGTCTTGGCCGGTACCGGATGATCGCGGTAATCCACGAATGCGTGCTCGACGCCATGGTCAGACAACCAGTCGCGCGCCTTGATGCAGGTGCTGCACTTGGTCAGGCCATACAGAGTGGTTTGCTTCATTTGGGTTCGGACTCCTTGCGCCATTGCAGGCGATTGGCCAGGATCACGCACGTGCCCACGGCCAGGATGAACAACGTGGCAAGCGCGTTGATCTCGGGTTTCAGACCCAGCCGCACGCGCGAGAACACTTCCATCGGCAGCGTGCTGGAACTGGGACCGGACAGGAACGACGCCAGCACGACGTCATCCAGCGACAGCGTGAACGACAGCAACCAGGCCGATGCCAGCGCCGGCGCGATCAGCGGCAGCGTGATCTTGAAGAACACGGTGATGGGGGTTGCGCCCAGGTCCAGCGCCGCCTCCTCCAATGACCGGTCCAGGTCGCGGATACGGGTCTGGATAACGACGGCCACGAACGCCATGCACAGCGTCACGTGCCCCACCCAGATTGTGAAGACGCCGTTTTCGGCGGGCCAGCCCAGGCTGCCGCGCAGTTCCACGAACATCAGCAACAGCGAAATACCCAGCACGACTTCGGGAATGACAAGCGGCGCGCTCAACATGCCCACGTATAGCGAGAAGCCACGGAAGCGCCCCATGCGCCCCAGCACATAGCCCGCCCACGTACCGATGATGACGGCCGCCGTCGCCGTCATCGCCGCGATGCGGAACGACAACCAGGCCGACCGCAACAGCGCATCGTCATTGAACAGCGCGTGATACCAGCGGAACGAAAAACCCGCCCAGGACGTGACCGTGGGCGACTCGTTGAACGAAAACACCATCAGGCTGACGATGGGCACATACAAGAAGAAATAACCCAGCCCCAGCACCACGGCGCGCAACGTCTTGTTGGGGCCTTTCATGCGCGGCCTCCGTTCGTCTGTTCCTGCTGCTTGACCTGGTTGTACTGAAAGTAGACCAGCGGCACGAGCAACAGCAACACCATCACGCAGGTCACCGCAGATGCCATCGGCCAATCGGCGTTATTGAAGAATTCGTTCCACATCACGCGGCCCATCATCAGCGTATTGGCGCCACCCAGCATTTCCGGAATCACGTATTCGCCCACCGCCGGAATGAATACCAGCATGGCGCCGGCGATCACGCCCTGGCGCGACAGCGGTACGGTGATCTGCCAGAACGCCTGCCAGGGCTTGGCGCCCAGGTCATACGCGGCTTCCAGCAGACGCAAGTCCATCTTCACCAACGTCGCGTACAGCGGCAGGATGAAGAACGGCAGATAGGCGTAGACCATGCCGATATAGACCGCCACATCAGTGCGGTAGATCTCCAGCGGACTGGAAATCAAACCCAGGCTTTGCAGCAGATTATTCAACAGACCGTCGTTGCGCAAAATGCCGACCCAGGCGTACACGCGCAACAGCAACGACGTCCAGAACGGCAGGATCACGCCCAACAGCAACAGATTACGCACACGAGGCGACGACCGGGCGATGTAGTAGGCAATCGGATACCCGATCAGCACGCAGATCAGCGTGGTGATGCCCGCGATCTTCACGGAACTCAGGTAGGTCTTGAAATACAGGCTGTCGGTGAACAGCAGGATATAGCCGCGCAAGTGCAGGCTGAACTGCACCGCCTCGTCCTTGAATTCCGCCAGCGCCGTGTAGGGTGGAATGCCGAATGTCACTTCGGCGAAGCTGATCTTCAGCACCAACAGGAACGGCAGCAGCAGGAACAGCACCAGCCAGGCGAACGGCGGCAGCACCGCCAGCGTCCGGCCCGACGGCAACCAGTCGCGGGGCGAAAACCGGATCATGACGCCAGCACCGTCGCGCTGTCGGCACCCCAGCTGACGAAGATCTCTTCGTCGATGCCCGGGGCGTCCATCTGGGCCAGCAACAGGCTGGGCACGCTGGCCTCGACCGTCTTGCCGGAATCCAGGCGGATCTGATAAAGGGCATAGCTGCCCATCCAGGCCATGTGGCTGACCATGCCGTGGGCCCAGTTGTATTCGCCTTCGGGCTGTTCACGCGACACCACCAGGCGTTCTGGCCGGATCGAGACGTGCACTTCCATGCCCAGCGGCTCGCTCACGCCGTGGTTCACGAACAGCGGGCGGGTCAGTTCAGCGCATTCGATCGCCACATGGTCAGGTTCATCGACGACGATGGTGCCCGTGAACATATTGGTCGACCCGATGAAGCTGGCGACAAAGCGTGAATTCGGGAACGCATAGACGTCCTGCGGCGTGCCGCACTGGACGATCTGCCCTTCGGTCATGACGGCCAGGCGATGCGCCATGGTCATGGCCTCTTCCTGATCGTGGGTGACCATGATGCAGGTCACGCCGACCTGCTCCAGGATCTTCACGAGTTCGATCTGCGTTTTCTGGCGGATCTGCTTGTCCAGCGCCGACATGGGCTCGTCCAGCAGCAGCAGCTTGGGCCGCTTGACCAGACTGCGCGCCAGGGCCACGCGCTGCTGCTGGCCGCCCGACAACTGGTTGGGCTTGCGACGCGAATAACCGGCCATCTGGACCAGGTCCAGGGCTTCGAAGACGCGGTCATGGATTTCGGCGCGGTCCACGCCTTCCTGCTTCAGGCCGAACGCCACGTTGGCCTCGACCGTCATGTGCGGGAACAGCGCGTAGGACTGGAACATCATGTTCACGGGACGCCGGTACGGCGGCACGCCGGTGATGTCTTCGCCGTCCAGCAGAATCTGCCCGGACGTCGTTTCCTCGAAACCCGCCAGCATGCGCAACAAGGTGGACTTGCCGCTGCCGGAGCTTCCCAGCAGCGCGAAGATCTCGTTGCGCTTGACCGACAGGTTGACGGAACGCACGGCGACCACATCGCCAAAAATCTTGACCACATCGGAGACCCGGACGAACTCGTCCGGGTCGACCGTATGCGGCGCCGAGTAACGGCTATCGCTCATGATGACTTATCTTCCAGACTTCAGCTCGGACCACATCCGATTTTGCAGGCGTTGCACGTTCAAGGGCAGCGCCTTGATCACGTACAGGGTCTTGGAGACCTCGGCCGGCGGGTAGATCATGGGGTTTTCGGCCACGTCCTTCACCACATACTGCCGCGCTTCCTTGTTGGCGTTGGGGTAGAACATGGTGTTGGTGATGGCCGCATGCACCTTGGGCGTTTCAATGTAGTTGATGAACGCCAGGGCCTCTTCGGGGTGCGGGGCATCCTTGGGGATGACCATCAGGTCGAACCACGCCGGCGCACCGCCCTTCGGGATGAAGTAGTTCACTTCATAGGACTTCTTGGCTTCCTGCGCGCGCTTGCGGGCGATCATGACGTCACCCGAAAAGCCGTAGACCATGCACAAGTCACCCACGGCCAATTCGTCGATGTAGCCCGACGAGCTGAACTGGCGGATGTACGGCCGGATCTGCTTGAGCACATCCAGCGCGGCCTTGTAGTCGTCCGGATTGGTGCTGTTGGGATCCTTGCCCAGATACTTCAGCACGGCCGGGAACACTTGCGCCGCTTCGTCCAGCATCGAGATGCCGCACTCTTTCAGCTTGGCGGCGTTCTCGGGCTTGAAGATCATGTCCCAGTTGGCCAGGTCCACGGTGTCGCCCATGATCTGCTTGACCTTGGTGACGTTGTAGCCCAGCCCGTTGGTGCCGTAGCCCCAGGGGATCGCGTACTCGTTGCCCGGATCGACGGTCGCCACCAGCGCCATCACTTCCGGGTCCAGGTACTTCCAGTTCGGGATCTTGGACTTGTCCAGTTTCTGGAACAGGCCGGCCTCGATCTGGCGCGAGGCGTAATGGGTGGACGGGACAACGACGTCGTAACCCGACTTGCCTGCCAACAGTTTGGCTTGCAGCGTGTCGTTGCTGTCGTAGACGTCATAGCGGACCTTGATGCCGGTTTCCTTTTCGAAACCGGGGATCGTGTCCGGGGCCGTGTATTCGGCCCAGTTGTAGACGTTGACGACCTTATTCTGCGCGACCGCCGACGATGCCGATGCCGCGACCAACACCGCGCCGAGCGCCCAGCGCATTCCCGCCCTTAGTTCCATTACGAGCCCCCTTTGCTGTGTATGCCGTGTATGACAGGACTACCAAAAGGCGAAATGATAAAGCTTTTTAGCGATGGTCTGCCCAACTTTGGCCGCTAGTTGAGGCAATGGGGGCCTGATGGAGATAAATGAACCCACACCCTGGGTCAGGGCTGGACGCCGATCCCCCAGGCGGTCCAATAGCTGTCGCGCAGCTTCATCCAGAAACGGTCGCCCTCTTCCCCGGCCACCTTGACGAGCGACCGGCGCAAGCGGTCCAGATTGCCCTGGCGCTGCCGCTCGGACAACACGCCCTGGGTGCCCCGATCGAAATCGATCAGCCAGACTTTGGCATCCGCCCCGATCAGGATATTGAAGGCATTCAGGTCAGCGTGCCAGACGCCGGCGCGGTGCATGCGGACGATGGCCTCTGCCACCGCGCCCCACACCGGCTCAGCCAGCGCATGGGCCAGGGGCTGAACGCCCGGAATCCGTTCGACCACGATGGCCGCGCGATAGATGGGGCCCTGGCGCCAATAGGCGGCGGCCAGCGGCGCCGGCACGGCCAGGCCCTGGGCGCGCATGGCGGCCAGCAGCCGGAATTCACGGAAACTGCGGGTGCGGTCTTCGCCTGTCCAAAGATAGGCGTCGCGGCTGACGCGGGCGATCATGCCGCCACGGCGGTAACGGCGCAGCACCCCCTGCCAGCCCTGGCCCTGCACGAACCAGGCCGCCTGGCGTCCGCCTGCGTCCACCAGGCGGGCACGGTCGCCGTAATGCGCGGGATTGAAAACCTCGGGGCCGGAATCGGCCAGGCGCGAAGCGTCGCTGAGCATGGCGCCGGCAAGCGGCCCCGGCCAGGACTGCCGCTGGGCGCCTTCCCGCGCGCGTTCAGCCTTCACGGTTGCGCATCCAATCGGCCACGCCGTAGAACGACTCCAGCAAGCGCTCCACCAGCGCCGGGGCGATGCCCTGGTCTTCCATGGCTCGCCCGATGCAGGTGACCCATTGGTCGCGCTCGATCTCGCCGATCGAGAACGGCAGATGGCGTGCCCGCAAGCGGGGATGCCCGAAGCGTTCAATATAGTGGTCAGGACCACCGAAGTAGCCGCACAGGAACCAGAACAGCTTGTTGCGCGCGTCATCCAGGCTGGGCCCGTGCGCCGCGCGCAGCGCCTTGAGATCAGGCTCGATGTCCATCAAGTCATAGAAGCGGTCGACCAGCGCACGCACGCCGGGCTCACCGCCAAGAAGGTCAAACACGCTACGGGAATTTTCCACGGGTTCAGTAATGGTTTGGACGTGGGTCGTCATCAGGTTTCTCGAAGGGTGACCAGGGGCGGCGTGCGCAACACGCCACGCAGGGCCAGGGCACCGCCCGCCCAGGCGCCCAGCGCGCCGGCGCCAATGCCCGCCAGCCACGGCCAGAGGCTGAGGGTAATCGTGAAGTCGAACACCTGGGTTGATAAAACCCAAGCGATCGCGGTGGCGCCAGCGGCTGCCAGCAGGCCGGCCAGGCCGCCCACGGCCCACAGCTCGATGCGTTGCGAGCGCGCCAACTGGCGGCGCGTGGCGCCTAGCGCCCGCAACACGGCGGCTTCGCGCATGCGTTCGTCGCGAGTGGCCGTCAGCGCCGCGGACAACACCAGCACGCCGGCCGCCAGGGTGAACAGGAACAGCAACTGAACCGCCTTGCCCACCTCATTCAGCACCGACTGCAATTGTTGCAGGATGGCGCCCACGTCGAACACGGTCAGGTTCGGGAATTCGCGCACCAGCGCGGGCAGCACCGCCGCCTTTTCAGGCGGCAGGTAGAAGGAAGTGATCCAGCTTTGGGGCATGTCGGCTAGCGCCGCGGGGGTCAGAATGGCGAAAAAATTGACGCGCATCGTATCCCAATCGACGCGCCGGGTGCTGGAGACGGCCGCCTCGACCTGCTGGCCGGCCACGTCGAACGTCATCTTGTCGCCCAGTTTCAGGCCCAGCGTCTTGGCCAGGCCCGACTCCAGCGACACCTCGGACGCTCCCGGGGCCAGCCAACGGCCCTGCTCGATCTTGTTGGACGAGGGCAATTCGTCGCCATAGGACAGATTGAATTCGCGGTCCACCAATCGCTTGGCGCGCGGCTCTTCGTAATCGTCCGGCCCGACGGGCTTGCCATTGATGGCGATCAGGCGCCCACGGGCCATCGGCGACAACGTGATGCCGCCCAGGCCCTCGCGGGTCAGCGCGTCGGTCACTGCCTGACGCTGGTCCGGCTGCACATTGATCAGAAAGCGGTTGGGCGCGTCCGGCGGCATGGTGCGCTGCCAACCCTGGATCAGGTCGGTGCGCGTCATGGTCAGCAACAGCAACGCCATCAGGCCCACGGCCAGCGCGCAGACCTGCGTGATCGTGGCGGCACGCCTGCGCACCACCCCGGCCAGCGCGAAACGCAGCGCAGGCAGCCCCGCGGCCAGTCCACGGATGCGCGCCAGGCCCAGGATGCACAACCACGCCACCAGCGCGAACACGGCGAAAGCGCCCAAAAAGCCCCCCGCCACCACACCGCCCAGCTTGGCGTCACCCGCGAACCACCAGATCAGCAGGGCAAAACCCGTGGCGCCCAGCACATAGCCGAATGCGCTGCGGGCGCTAAGCGTGTCGGCGTCGCGCCGCAGCACCCGGGCTGGCGGCACGTGGCGCAACTGCGCCAGCGCGGGCAAGGCGAACCCCAGCAGCAACAACAACCCGGTCAGCACCCCCTGCAAGGCAGGGATGGCGGACGGGGCCGGCAATTGGGTGTCGATCAACGACCCCAGCAGCATCACCAGCACCTGATGCACCGCATAGCCCAACAGGCAACCCGCGGCGGACGAGAACAAGCCGACCAGGGTGAATTCCAGCGTCAGCATCCTGGACACCTGGGACTGCACGGCGCCCAGGCAACGCATGACGGCGATGCCGTCGCGGTGCCGGGTCATGTAGCGTCCGGCGGCCAGCGCCACGGCCACCGCAGAAATCAGCACCGCCAAGAGCGCGACCAGCGACAGGAAACGCTGTGCCCGGTCCAGCGTGCGGCGGACTTCGGGCCGACCGGACTCCAGGGTGGCGACCTTTTGTCCCCGTTTCAAGTTCTGGTTGAGCCAGGCCGAATAGCCGGCCACGGCATCCGCTGGACCCGCGATCAGCATGGCATACCCGATGCGGCTGCCCGGTGCGATCAGCCCGGTCGCCGGCAAATCGCTGGCGCGCAGCAGCACGCGCGGCGCCACATTGACGAACTGCATGCCACGGTCGGGCTCGTAGGTGATCACGCGGTCGATGCGCAGGTGGGCATCGCCCACGTTCAGGGTGTCGCCCACTTTCAGACTCAGCAGCGACAAAAGTTGCGCGTCCACCCAAACGGCGCCCTCTGGCGGGACGTCGCTGGTAGGCGCATCCGGCGCAAACGGCGCTTCGGCCACGCGCAAGGCCCCACGCAGCGGGTAGCCAGGCTCCACGGCCTTCAGCGCCGCCAGTTGGGCGCCGTCGCCGGCCCCGACCATGGACGGAAATTGCCAGGTGCTCGACAGCGTCAGGCCGCGTTCCCGCGCCTGATCCAGGAAGGCGGCGGGCACGGGTTCGTCGGCATCCAGCACCAGATCGGCGCCCAGCATCTGCCCAGCATCGCGCTCCAGCGCCCGGCTGACCCGGTCGGCCAGGAAGCCGACGCTCGTGACCGCGGCCACCGCCACGACCAGCGCCAACACCAGCAAGCGCAGCTCGCCCGCCCGGGCGTCGCGCATCATCATCCTGGCGCCCAGGCGCAAGGTGGACCAGAAACCGGGGCGCTTGGCCTGTGACATATCAGGGAAATCCATCATTCATCTATGTTAACTAAGCTCCGATTCGGTACTGAATCCCGATATCATCCCGGGGCGGGAGGCTCAGCCGCCCATAAAGATACCCAAAATTCGGAGAAGACAATGCGTAAATCCTGGCTTGCGGCCACGATTCTGGCCGCCTGCGCGGCTGCCACCTCCCTGCCAGCGGCAGCCCAGACCACCCTGAAGATGGCCTACGCGCTGTCGGCCTCGTCGCACTACGGTGCCGGCGCCGAAGCCATGGCCAAGTCCCTTGAGGCATCGACCAACGGCAAGTACAAAGTACAGCAATTCGCCAACAGCGCCTTGGGCGGCGAACGCGAAGTGATCGAAGGCTTGCAGATCGGCACCATTGACCTGGCCATCGTTTCGACAGGTGCCACCCTCAATTTTGTTCCCGAGACTGGGGTTTTCGATATCCCTTTCCTGTTGCGCGACCTGCAACACGCCCGCGCCGTGCTGGACAGCAAGATCGGCCAGGACATGCTGGCCAAGTTTCCCAGCCGCGGCATCATCGCCCTGGCCTGGGGTGAACAGGGCTTCCGCCACCTGACCAACAACGTGCGCCCGGTCAAGACGCCGGCCGACGCCAAGGGTCTGAAGATCCGCACCACGGAAAACCCGATCCACATCACCGCCTTCCGTCAGATCGGCATCCTGCCCACGCCGATGGCGTGGCCGGAAGTGGCCACCGCCCTGCAACAGGGCACCATCGACGGCCAGGAAAACCCGCTGTCGGTGATCACGTCGGCCAAGCTGTCGCAAATGCAGAAGTACCTGTCGCTGACCGGCCACGTGTACGGCCCTGCCCTGGTGCTGATGTCGGCCAACGTCTATGACGGCCTGTCGGCCGCCGAAAAGGCCAATTTCGACAAAGCCGGCAAGGACTCCGCCCTGGCCATGCGCGCCTATGTGGACAACATCGAAAAAACGGGTGTCGAGCAGTTGAAGAAGGAAGGCATGCAGGTGTCCGAGGTGGATCGCGCTGCGTTCGCCGCGGCCGTCGAACCGGCCTACCCTGAGTACTACAAGAAGTTCGACAAGAAGCTGATCGACGCGATCCGCGACACGAAGTAGGCAAAGGGCGCCCCACGGGCGCCTTTTCCCTGGGCGGCGGGATGCCCTCCCGCCGCTTGCCTGACGCCCCTCCTTACGCCCATTGCACCTGGGATTCATCATGCGTTTGCTCTGCGCTTTCGATCGCGGCCTGTTCAAACTGGTCTCGATCCTTGCCCAACTCCTGCTGGTGGCCGCCGCGGCCGCCGCCTTCTACCAGGTCATTGCCCGCTTCGTGCTGCATTCGCCCGCCGACTGGAGCGAGGTGCTGACCCGCGCCCTCCTGATCTGGACCGTGCTGCTGGGCGTGGCCCTGGCCTTCCGCCACGGCGCCATGATCAGCGTCGAACTGCTGCGCAACCTGCTGGGCGGAACGAAACGCCGTGTGCTGGAAGGCATCATCGGCCTGATCTGCGCCAGTTTCCTGGGCTTCCTGGCCTGGATCGGCGGCAACATGACTTACCGGGTGCGCTTCCAGACGGTGCCCAGTCTGGATATTTCGATCTCCTGGATCTACCTGGCGATCCCCGTGGGCGCGACGCTGGCCGCCATCGCCGTGCTGGCCCGTTGGTGCGCCGGTGAAGAAGAAGACGTGCCCGTGCGCAACGACGCGCAAGGCTAAGCCGCCCCTATAGAACTCTTGCAGCAGATATCGCCATGTCCCAAATAATGATTGTCTCGATGCTGATCTTCTTCGGGCTGTCCGTGCCGGTCGCCGTGTCGATCGGACTGGCCAGCCTGGCGGGCGTCGGCACCGCCGGCCTGCCCTGGGTGGTCGTTGCCCAGCAGTTGTTCGCCGCGCTGGACAAATACCCGCTGGTCGCCATCCCCTTCTTCATCCTCGCTGGCAACCTGATGGAAGCCGGCGGCATTTCCGAACGCATGGTGGAATTCGCCAAGAGCGTGGTCGGCGGCATCCAGGGCGGCCTGGCCTGCACCTGCGTGCTGACGTGCATGATCTTCGCGGCCGTGGCCGGCTCCAGCGTGGCCACCACCTTCGCCGTCGGCGCAATCCTGATCCCGGCAATGATCCGGCACGGCTATCCCGCCCCATTCGCTGCCTCGCTACAGGCCAGCGCGGCCGAGCTAGGGGTGATCATTCCGCCGTCGATCCCAATGATCCTGTATGCCGTGTCCACCGACACGTCCACCGGCGAACTCTTCATCGCTGGTGTGATGCCTGGCATCCTGATCGGCGTTGCGCTGATGTTCTACGTGTGGTTCTACGCCAAGCGCAACAACCTGGGCAAGCGCGACGGCGAAGGCCGCCTGCCGCTGTGGCCGGCGTTCAAGAACGCCTGGCTGGCGCTGATGATGCCAGTCATCATCCTGGGCGGCATCTACGGCGGGGTCTTCACGCCGACCGAAGCGTCCGTGGTGGCGGTGATGTACGCGGTGGTGGTGGGCAAATTCATCTACCGTCGCCTGAGCTTCAAGCAACTGTCCGTGACGCTGCACAAGTCAGTCGTGTCCACGGCGGTGATCATGTTCGTGATCGCGAATGCGGGCGTGTTCAGTTTCCTGCTGAACCGTGCCGGCATTCCGGATGCGCTGGGCGTATGGCTGTCTCAGATCTTCGACACCAAATTCACGTTCCTGATGGGCGTGAACGCCGCGCTGTTCCTGATCGGCATGTTCATTGAAACGTCTGCATCGATCGTGGTGCTCGCGCCGTTGCTGCTGCCCGTAGCCTTGAAGTTCGGCGTGGAACCCGTTCACTTCGGGATCATCATGGTGGTGAACCTGGCGCTGGGGATGATCACGCCGCCGTTCGGGGTGAATCTGTTCGCCGCTTGCGCCGTGGCAAAGCTGCCTTTGGAAAGGCTGATCAAGCCGCTGGTGCCCTTTGTCGGCGTCGTGATCGTCTGCCTGATCGTAATCACGTACTGGCCGGCCCTGTCCCTGGGATTGCGGGATCTGGTGTACGCCAAGTAAGCCCGCATGGTGCGTTCCGGATCAGGAACGCACCCCATTCACGCGCGGAAATGGCGGCCGCCCCCTTTGCGGGCTGGGCCTCACGCCGCGCGTGACATCGTCGTCCATTCCATTGCATGACACCGGACTTGGCGGCCGCCGATGTTGACCACGGCAGGCGGCTCCTGCCGGCATTGCTGCCTGGCATGGCCGCAGCGGGGATGGAACGTACATCCCGATGGCGGCTGGATCGGATTGGGGACTTCTCCGCCCATCGGCGCGCGATCACGCTGCGGATTCTCCAGATCGGGAATCGTGTCCAGCAGCATCCGCGTATAAGGGTGCTGCGGCGAATCGAACAACTGGTCGGCGGGCGCCTGTTCGACGATTCTGCCCAGGTACATCACCGCCACGCTGTCCGAGACATGGCGCACAACCGACAGGTTGTGGCTGATGAACACATAGGTCAGGCCGAATTCCTTTTGCAGGTCACCCATCAGGTTCAGGATCTGCGCCTGGACGGATACGTCCAGCGCGGACGTGGGTTCGTCGCAGACCAGGAACTCCGCTTCCGTCGCCAGGGCGCGCGCGATCGAGATGCGTTGGCGTTGACCGCCCGAGAATTCGTGCGGGAAGCGGCCGGCGTCGCTGGCGGACAGGCCCACCAACTCCAGCAGTTCGTCTACCCGGCGGCGCGTGTCGGCCGGGGTGGCGCGCAAGCCCAGGGTGATGATGGGCTCCGCCACGATATTGCCCACGCGCCAGCGCGGGTTCAGGCTGGCGTAGGGATCCTGGAAAATCATCTGCGGGTGCAGTTGGCCGCCTGCGCGGTTACGGCCGTATTCCAGTTTGCCGCGCGTGGGAGCCACCAGGCCCACCAGCAGTTTGGCCAGCGTGGACTTGCCGCAACCGGATTCGCCCACGATGCTGAGCGTGGTGCCCCGAGGCACCGCCAGGGACACGCCATCCACCGCCTTCAACGTCTGTTCGGGTTGCCGCGACAGCGTGCGCTCCAACCAGGGGGGCGACACGTCAAACCAGCAGGCCAGGTCCTCGGCCCGCAATAGCAGATCATCGTTACGCGGCATGCGCGACTCCTCCTTGATGCAGCCAGCAAGCGCTGACGGTGGCGCCTGCTGGCGTGGCGGCCAGCGGCGGGCGCATCTGCGCGCAGCGCGGCCCGGCCATCGCGCAGCGCGGGTGAAACGCGCAACCGTCGGGCATCGCGTGCAGGCGCGGCATGGCGCCGTCGATCTGATTCAACCGGGCCGCGCGCTGGCGCAAACCCGGGATGGCGTTCATCAGGCCCTGGGTATAGGGATGGCCGGGACGGCGCAGCACATCCAGCACCGGCCCGATCTCGACGATGCGGCCCGCGTACATGACCGCCACGCGGTCGGCGGTCTCGGCGATCACGCCCATGTCGTGCGTGACCAGCAGCACCGATGTCCCTTGTTCCCGGCACAGCCGGCGCAACAGCGCGGTGATCTGCGCCTGCACGGACACGTCCAGCGCCGTCGTGGGTTCGTCGGCGATGATCAAGCCGGGGCGGGCCGCCAGCGCCAATGCGATCACCACGCGCTGACGCATGCCCCCCGAGAACTGGTGCGGGTAGTGGTCAATGCGCCGCTCAGCCGCCGGGATGCCCACGGCCAACAGCAACTCCAGCGCGCGGGCGCGGGCGGCGGCGGCCGGAACCTTGTCGTGGTGGCGAATGGTCTCGACCAGTTGGTCACCGACCGTGAACAAGGGATGCAGACTGGTCAGCGGATCTTGGAAGATCGCGCCGATCTCCTTGCCGCGTAGACGCTGGCGAGCCTTGGGCGGCAGATTGTCAATGCGCTTGCCCGCCAGATGGATCTCGCCGCCGCCCAAGCGGCCGGGTGGCTCCAGCAGGCCGATCACCGCCATGCCGGTCAACGACTTGCCGGCGCCTGACTCGCCCACCATGCCCAGGATCTCGCCGGGCTGGATATCAAAACTGATGTCGCGCGTGGCCACCAGGACGCCATGGCGCGTCGGAAATTCCACGGACAGGCCGCGCACGGACAAAGTGGGAATGCCGGACGACGCGGCGTTGGCCGCCAGCGTGGCGGTGTGGGGTGCGGTTGCCATCATGACGGACTCCTTGCGGGACGCGGATAGCTGGAAGAAAAAATCTGATCGACGGGGGGATGGCCCCAGGTGCGGTCGGGATAGCGCGCGACCAGGCCGTCAAACTGCGACTGCGCTTGTGTTTGCGCCAGACGCGCGTCGAAGCCCGGGATCTGGCCATCCACCATGACAAAACGGCCGTCGATGATGACCTGCGACACATCGCGTCCGCTGCCGCTGATCATCAAGGTCTGGATGGGATCGATCATCTGGCCGTTGCGGTCGTGCGAAAAATCGAACACGACGATGTCCGCCTTGGCCCCCACCGCCAGGCGGCCCAGGTCCGGCCGGCCCAAGGCATCGGCGCCGCCCACCGTGGCGGCGTCGTAATAGTCTTCCGACCGCACGGCCTCGGTGGAGCCTTCCGCCACCCGGCACAGCATCATCCCCACCTGCATGTTCAGCACCATGTCGGGCGGCCAGGTGTCGGTGCCCATGCCGATATTGATGCCCATCTTGCGATAGCGCGCGAATGAGGCGAGCGTGGCTCCGTGGCGTGCCGATACCAGCGGACAATGGACGATGCTGGCACCCGCGTCGCGGATGATTTCCAGGTCGCGCCCCGGGCGGTCGATGTGGCGAGAGCCCGACACGTAGGTGCCATGCGGCAGCAAGGCGCGTTCAGACAGGAAGTCCAGGCTTTGCAGCCACTCCGGCGGACTCATGCCGTGCTGCTCCAGCACCAGGTCATATTCCAGGCGCGACTGGCAGCAATGCAGCCGGATGGGCAGATTGCGTTCCCGGGAAGCGGCGGCCGAGGCCCGCAGCAGATCGGGCGTGCAGGTCTCGATGCGGTCGGGCGACAGCATGGCCCGCACGCGGCCGTCGTGCCGGCCGTCGATCTCGTCGCAGAACATCAGGGCATCTTCCAAGCCCGCCGAGCCACGCGCCTCGTCGTAGTGACAGCGGATCTTGCCTGCCGCATCCACGTAGGTATGGCCGCTGCGATACGCTGGCCCCAGGTACACCCGCAGCCCCAATCCGCCGGCCGCATCCGCCGCCGACAGGAATTCGTCGCGCGTTTCGCCCCACACTCGATAGAACAACGATGCAATCGGCAACGCGGTGGTGATGCCGTTGCGTATCAGTTGCGCGAAGGCGTAACGCTTCTGGAAAGCCAGTTCGGCGGGGGTGTACATCTCGTACGGCCCCTGCTTCATGTAGGTGTCCGGCCAGATGCGGCCCTTGCGCCAGGCGGGAGAGTTGTCGAAGCCCAGGATGGTCGTATCCAGATCGGACAGCGCGTCCAGGTCGATGAAACCCGGGCCGATCACCGCGCGGCCGTAGTCATGGCGGCGCGCGACCTGCCCTGGATAGCAATGGCCGACATAGACGATGCGGTCGCCCTCGAAGACGACTTCACCGTTCTCGTACAGGCAGTGGCGCCCGTTCTCGTGGCCGACCACCCACCGGGCGGTCAGCAGGATCGGCCCCTCGGCGGCGCGCATCAAGGGGCCTCCGCCAGCGCCCGGCCATCGCGGGCCACGACGCGGCCGCGCTTGACGACCAGCTTGCGTACCGGACGCGCCACAATCGCTTCCGCCACCGTCTCGGCGTCCACCAGCACGAAGTCGGCATGGCAGCCCGGCGCAAGACCGTAGTCCGCCAGTTGCATGACGCGCGCATTGCCGTAGGTGGCGACATCCAGCGCCATCGCCAGTTCATCGTCGCGCCGGAAGTTGTTGCGCAAGCCCACCAGCATCGTGCGTTCCAGCATGTCGGGCTTGCCGTACGGCCCCCAGGTATCACGCATGCCGTCATTGCCGGTACAGACCGTGACGCCCGCCTGCCGCAAGCGCGCCACATTGGGCACCGGGCGCGAGGCCGAGCCGGTGGTCATGATGTGCACGCCGGCCTCCAGCAGCCCTTCGGTCAACGCCTGCACGGCCTGCGTGTCGGGCATGCCCAGGCAGAACGAATGCGACAGCGTGACCTTGCCCTGCATGCCCAGCGCCAGTACGCGGTCGATGGTCATCTGCATCGAGAACGCGCCCAGTTCGCCGGCTTCATGCAGATGGATGTCGATCGGCTTGCCGTGTTTGTCTGCCAGGCCGAAGATGGCGTCCAGATGGCCCTTGGGATCGCGGTCCATGCCCGCCGGGTCCAGCCCGCCCACCACTTCCGCGCCCATGCGCAACGCCTCGTCCATCAGTTCCAGCGTGCCCGGACGGATCAGCAGCCCGCTTTGCGGGAACGCCACGATCTCCACGTCGATCTGGTCGCGGTACTGTTCGCGGGCGCGCATCACGCCCTCGATGGCGCCCAGGCCGATGTCCGTGTCCACGTCGACGTGGCTGCGGACATGGCTGGTGCCATCGGCAATCGACATCACCAACTGGCGTGCCGACTGGCGGTACGGATCAATGCCCAGGCGCGTCTTTTCGGCGCGTTCGTTTTCGATCTTGTCGATCAGGCGCGGCCCCACCTCGTTGCGGTACCAGGGCATGCCGTACATCGTCTTGTCCAGGTGCGCGTGGGCATCGATCAGCCCCGGCAGCAGCAGCGCGCCGCCCCCGTCCACCACGGGCACGCCTTCGGGCGCCGCGCCACCCAGCGCCTGGATGCGGCCGTCGCGCACCAGTACCGATGTCGGCTCGCCGCCGGCCGGGCGGACGCGGGTATACAGCGTTGCGTTTTCCATGCTTGACCTCTTATTCAAGGATGCGCCTCAGCGCAAACGGGGATTCAGGGCATCGCGCAGCCAATCGCCCAGCAGATTCACCACCAGCACGATCAGGCTCAGATACAGCGCAGGGAAGACCACCACCCACCACTGCCCCGAAAACAAGAACTGGTTGCCCAGGCGGATCAAGGTGCCCAACGACGGCTCGGTCGGCGGCATGCCCACGCCCAGGAAGCTCAGCGTCGCCTCGATCAGAATGGCCAGCCCCAGATTCAGCGTGGCAGTCACCATCACGGGCGTCAGGGTGTTGGGCAGGATGTGCGTCAGCATGATGCGCAAGGGACTGACCCGGATCAGCCGTGCCGCCTGCACGTATTCCTTGCCGCGCTCAACCAGCGCGGACGCCCTCACCGTCCGCGCGTACTGCACCCAATTGGTCATCGAGATGGCCAGGATCAGGATCACCGACGACAGCGTTTCGCGTAGACCAGGCGGCAGCAGTTGCCGGAACACGGCCGTCACCAGAATGGCGACAAGAATCGTGGGGATACTTAGCAGCGTATCGCCCAGCCGCATCAGCGCGTTGTCGATCCAACCGCCGAAGTAGCCCGCGGCCAACCCCACCAGCAGCCCGATCGCCAGCGACAGCACCACCGTCGCCAGACCGATCACCAGCGACATGCGTGAACCATACAAAATGGCCGACCACACATCGCGCCCCTGCGTGTCCGTGCCCAGCAGGAATTGGGGATCGGCGCCTTCAATCCAGACAGGCGGCAGCTCGGCATTCAGCAAGTCCAGCTGCGCCAGGTCGTAAGGGTTCTGCGGCGCGATCCACGGCGCAAACAGCGCCAGCAACACCACCGCCAACAGCACGATGCCGGCGCCCATCGCCACGTAATCGTGCCGCAGGCTCCACCACAGGTCGCTTTGCAGAAAACGGGACAACCGGCTCTGCGTGCCGCCCGAAAAAGGGTTAGTGAGCATTGGCGCCTCCTTTGACGTGCTGGCTGCGCAGGCGCGGGTCGACCACGCCATACATCATGTCCACCAACGTGTTCAGCGCCACGAAGATGAAGGACACGATCACCAGGTAGGCGGCCATGACGGGAATGTCCACGAACATGACCGATTGAATGAACAGCAAGCCCATGCCCGGCCACTGGAACACGGTTTCCGTGATCAGCGCGAAGGCGATCAGGTTGCCGATCTGCATCCCCGTCACGGTGATGACGGGCATCAGACAGTTGCGCAGCGCCAGCCGAAAATGCACCACGCGATCCGGCAGCCCGCGGGCCCGGGCGAACTTGATGAACTCGGTGCGCAGCGTTTCCAGCATTTCGGCGCGCACCAGCCGCATGATCAACGTGATCTGGAACAACGCCAGCGTGATGGACGGCAACACCAGTGCGGCGCGGCCCGATGGTGTCAGCAGACCGGTGGACCATCCGCCGATCTTCACCGTGTCGCCTCGGCCAAACCCAGGCAACCAGCCCAACTGCACCGAGAAGATCAGGATCAGCATGATGCCCACCACGAAGCTGGGCAAGGAGATGCCCAGGATGGACACGAATTGCAAGGCCTGCGCCACGCGCGACTTGCGGTAGATGGCCGTCAACACGCCCAGCGGCACGCCGATGACCAGCGACAGCAGCGTCGCCATCATGACCAGTTCAAAGGTGGCCGGAAAGCGTTCGGCCACCAGCGCGAAGACGTCCTGTTGATTGCGGTACGAAATACCGAACTCACCCTGCGCCGCGTTGGTGACGAAATGCACGAACTGCATGCCCACCGACGTGTTCAGCCCCAGCCGCTCGCGCAACTCATCGCGCTGCGTCTGCGAGGCCTGCTCGTTCAGCATCATGTCGACGGGGTCGCCGACGAAACGGAAAATCACGAAAGCCAACAACGCCACCGCCAGCATCACGCCAACCGCGTTGAAGACCCGTCTAACAATGAATGCCAGCATGTGAGGCTCCCTTCAGACCCGATGTCAGACTTCAGGGCTGCCGCGAAGCGCACGGCAGCCCGCCCACGCACGCCCTACTGCATGCGTACGTTCCACAGTCGTGCCTTGTTGTCCGGCATCTGAAGCACTTCACCCACCTTGTTGCCCACGGCCCAGGCCATGGGTTGCTGATGCAACGGCAGGAAGCGCACGTCGTCATGCAGCGTCTGCAACACCTCGGCCATCATCTGGATGCGCTTCTCGCGGTTCATCTCGGCGGCGGCCGCGTCGATCTTCGCGTCCAGCGCGGCGTCGCCCCACTGCCCCCAATTGAAGACGCCCGCAGGCCCCGTGCGGCTATGCATCACTTGCAGCAGGATCGACAGCGCGTCGATCTGCGGCTCGTTGGCCCAGCCATGGATGGTGATGTCGAACTCGCCGCGCGAGCGCTTCGGGTTCTGTAGCGAACGCGGCCCGCTGGCCAGCGTCGCCTTCACGCCAATGCGCGCCCACATCGACGCGGCGGCCTGGCAAAGTTCTTCCTCATTGACGAACATGTCGTTCGAGCACAGCAGGGACAGCGTGAAGCCATCGGGGTACCCAGCGTCGGCCAGCAGCTTCTTGGCGCGCGCGGCGTCAAATGGCAGACGCTCTTCCTGCTTGCTTTCGTAGCCCGGAATCGACGGGGCCACCAACGCCCCCGTGGTGCGCGACAAGCCGCGCATCACGCGCTTTTGCAACAGGTCGGGCGACAGCGCCATGTACAACGCCTGGCGCACGCGCAGATCCTTCAGCGGATTCTTGTCGGTGATGTTCGAGGCCACCAGCTTGTCGCCCAGGTTGAAGCCGAAGTACAGCGTGCGCAATTCGGTGGCTGCCAGCACCTTCACATTCGGCGCGGCACGCAAACGGTCCAGATCTTGCAACGGCGCGTTTTCGGTGAAATTGATATCGCCTGACAACAATGCCGCCACCCGGGTTGGCGCTGACGCGATCGGGGTGAATTCGATACGGTCCAGGTTGTGGCGGGGCGTGTCCCACCAGTCCTTGTTCACCACCAGCACGGTGCGCGTATCGGGACGGTACGACTCCACCTTGAACGGGCCGGTGCCGTTGGCGTTGTGCGTGGCGTAGCCTTCGATCTTCTTGGCGGCGTCGGTTGGCCGGGTACTGTTGTTGTCCACCAGCCATTGGCGGTTGAAGATGAAGATGTTGGTCAGGTCGTTGAGCATCAACGGGTAGGGATGCGTCATTTCAATGTCGACCGTGAAATCGTCCACCTTGCGCACCGCCTTGAACGCCGGCAAATTGCCTTTCAGCGGCGAGGCATCGTCCGACACGCGGGTCATCGATGCCACCACGTCGTCGGCCGAGAACGACGCGCCGTTGTGAAACTTCACGCCCTGGCGCAGCTTGAAGCGCAGCACCGTGGGCGACGTGGCTTCCCAGGATTCGGCCAACGCGGGCGTGATGTTGAACTTATCGTCATAGCGGATCAGCGCTTCGTACACGTGGTTCAGAAACGCCAGGTTGAAGGTACTGCCGTAGGAATATGGGTCCAGCGAATCCAGGTCACGCGCGGCGCCCCACTTCAGCGTATTGGCGGCGGAAGCCCCGGTGATGGCGGATAGCGCGATCACCGCCCCGGCGGTCCATTTGAGCAACGTCTTCATGGCTGCAACTCTCCCTTGTCTATCGGTCTGAAATACCGGTTTGTGCGCCAGGACCAGGCCCGGCGTGATGTGTGAAGAAGCAATCGGGTCGGGCCGGGCGCCTCAGGCCTGGACGCACAGGCGCTGGGCGCGGTCCAGCGAGGCCAGCGCCAGCACCTGGGCCAGCGCGGCGCGGTAGGAATCGATGATGGGCACGGCGGGCCGGCGCGGCAGCACCGGCAGGTAGCCGGCCAGGGCAGCGCCCGCCACGATCACCACGTCGGCACCCTGCGCCACGGCAGCGTCAAGCGCGCGGCTGACCTCGGCCGCCGACTCTGGCGAACGCGACACGTAGTCCAGCGCATTGCCGGGCAAGGCGATGATGCCGGCGCAGCGAGCATCCAGGCCCAACTGGCGGATCTGTTCACGCAGCATGCCGGGCCAGCGCTGACCCACGGTGACGATGGCGTAGCGATCGCCACGCTGCATCGCGGCCATGATCGAGGCCTCGGCCATGCCCACGACGGGCACGGACAGGCATTCGCGCACGGCCCCGATACCGGGCTCGCCGAAACAGGCAAGCAGACAGGCATCGAAGGGGGTTTCCGCCCGCGAGACTTCGCGTTCAACGGTTTCCAGCACCGCGTGAGCGGCCACCGCCGCCTCAACCCGGCTGGCGATGTAGGCGGGCCCGAACGCGGCGGTCACGGCATGCACCTGCGCGGCGCCATGGAAGAACACCCGCGCCTGCTCAGCCAGGCTGCCGGTCAGGTCAGAGGTGGTGTTGCCGTTGATCACCAGCAGGCGGTACGGCGTGAAGACGGGCCGATCGATGGCGATGGCGTCGGGCATTGCGGACATGGAACAAACCTCTATCGGTTTGTATACAAATATGAATCAAAATTTCGACTCACAACAACAATTTTGTATAAATATTTGTATACGATTTATGCCGACAATGTACGCGCATCAATGCTGCCTTCAAGCTATCGCTAACCCTTATCGCCCGGTGTAGTATGCTTGCCTACACCCCGCCGTGCGCGCCGGCAGCGGGTGCCGGACCCTTTCCAACACAATGAAAACGCGCATGCACAGGAGCCTAAGAAGAAGATGAAACCTCTCGCGCCACCGGCTAACGAGCCCGCCAAGAAAGACACAAATCGCAGCGAAATCGTATACATGAATTTGCGCCGCGCGATCATCGAGCAAGCGCTGCTACCCGGCGACAAGCTGCCGGAAGACGTGATCGGCGAACGCTTCGGCGTCAGCAGGACGATCGTGCGGGGCGTATTGACGCGCTTGTTCAGCGAAGGCCTGGTGGATCTGCGGCCCAATCGGGGCGCCGCCGTGGCCCGCCCCAGCCTGGAAGAAGCCCATGACATCTTTGAGGCCCGCCGTTGCCTGGAGCGCGACGTGGCTCGCCGGCTGGTGCAGCACATTACCGAAGCTGGCTTGACGCGCCTGGCGCAGCATGTGAAAGAAGAAGAAGCGGCCCGCCAGCGCAACAGCACGAACGAATCCATCCGGCTGTCGGGCGAATTCCACATCCTGATGGCCGAACTCTCGGGCAATGCGGTGTATGCCCGCTATGTGAACGAAATCGTGTCGCGCTGCTCGCTGATCCTGGCGCTTTATGGCCGGCCGCATTCCAGCGAATGCGCGGTCAGCGAACACATGGAGATTGTGGATAGCTTGCGTGCGCGCGATGAAAAACACGTGCTGCACCTGCTGGAGCACCATCTGGAGTCGGTCACCGCGCGTGCCCTGCTAAGCACCGACGGCTCGGGCGTGCGTGACATCCGCAAGATCCTGGACCGCTACGGTACCTGAGCGCATCGCATGCGCATGCCGCGCGGCGATGGATGCCAACAGTGGCGCGAACGAGCCACGTAGGGGCGGACCCGCCCGATGGGCGTGCCAGTCACATCCCCTGAGAATGAGAAAAGCGCCCGGTCAGGGCGCTTCTTCGTTCTGGGGCCTAGATTTCGCGTTCTTCCGTCTTGAGGTTGTTGTCGCGGGCGAAATCCACCACGAACTTATACGCCAGCGGTTCCAGGTCGCGCAAACGCAGGTCGACCACGATTCCGCGCACGCCGTCGATCACGACGGGCAGCACATAAGGCGAATAGGTGAGGTGGTTACCAGCACTGCCGGGAGGCCGGAACTGTGCCATTACGCCAGCGAGCCGCTCCGCCCAATCGCTGGGGCGGAATCGGCTACCGCTTTCGGTAACGCCATGAATTACGAATTGTCTGACGCGAGTTGCCATGAGTTCTTTCACTACAGCGCGCCTTTCACGAAAGCCGGATCTTCGGCGTGATCAAACATGCGCCCTGCGCCGCGAATTGTATATGATTGATCCTTTGCCCTCTTCCAAATGACGTTTCCCCAAGAATTCGTCACAAAAAAAGAGCCGGCTTTTTTGGTAATCCCCCAGGAGGATCCGCAATGACCTCGCCTCTGGCCAATATCTATACCCGCCTGCCGGTTGCGTTCACGCACGGCCAGGGGGTCTGGTTGTGGGATGCCGACGGCCGGAAGTATCTGGATGCGCTGGCGGGCATTGGCGTTTCCTGCCTGGGCCATGCCCACCCGAAACTTGTCGCCGCCATCAGCGAACAGGCCGCGCGCGTCATCCATACCTCGAATATCTATGAAGTGCCGCAGCAAACAGCGCTGGCGGCCCGCCTGACGGCCTTGTCCGGCATGCAGGAAGTCGCGTTCAACAACAGCGGCTCGGAAGCCAACGAAGCCGCGATCAAGCTGGCGCGCTACTACGCCTACCAGCGCGGCAACAAGCACGCTCACATCATCACCATGGACTCGTCCTGGCATGGCCGCACATTGGCCACGCTGGCGGCCACGGGCAGCGACAAGGCCCGCAAGGGCTTCGAGCCCCTGCCGACGGGCTTCATCCAGGTGCCTTACAACAACATCGACGCCGTGCGCGCCGCGGGCGACGCCGAACCTCGCACGACCGCCGTGCTGCTGGAAGTGTTGCAAGGCGAAGGCGGCATCCGCCCGTCCGACATCGCCTACCTGCAAGACGTGCGCCGCCTGTGCACGGAACGCGGCTGGCTGCTGATGATCGACGAAGTGCAGTCCGGCATCGGCCGCACCGGCAAGTGGTTCGCCCACCAATGGGCGGACATCAAACCAGACGTCATGACGCTGGCCAAGGGCCTGGCGGGCGGCGTGCCCATCGGCGCGATGCTGGCCGCCGGCCCCGCGGCCGGTGTCTTGACACCGGGCAGCCACGGCACGACCTTCGGCGGCGGCCCGCTGGTCTGCGCCGCCGGACTGGCGGTGCTGGACGCCCTGGAATCCGAGAATCTGCTGGACAATGCCCACACCGTGGGTACCTACCTGAAAGACACGTTTGCCAGCGCCTTGGCCGGCACCGCTGGCGTGACCGAGATCCGCGGCCGCGGCCTGATGCTGGGCATTGAGCTTGCGCGCCCCTGCGGCGTGCTGGCCTTGCGCGCACTAGAGGCCGGCCTGCTCATCAACGTCACCCGCGACCGCGTCATCCGCATGCTGCCGCCCCTGATCCTGAACAAACAAGAGGCGGACCAGATCGTCACCACCCTGGTTCCGCTGATCCAACAGTTCCTGGCCGAAAAACCATAATCAACGTCCCGCCCGGGCCACGAGCCTGGCCGGGCCCAATGACCTGCGACATCACCATGACTCCTCCCACGACTCAAAACGGCCCGTTGCGGCATTTTCTTCAGTTCAAGGACTTCTCGTCCGCCGAGATCGCTTACGTGCTGGACCGCGCACGCATCATCAAGGAAAAGTTCAAGCGCTACGAACCCCACATGCCGCTGCACGACCGCACGCTGGCGATGGTGTTTGAAAAGGCCAGCACACGCACCCGCGTGTCCTTCGAGGCCGGCATGTACCAAATGGGCGGTTCGGTCATCAACCTGACCTCCAACGACTCGCAGCTGGGCCGCTCCGAGCCCATCGAAGACACCGCGCGCGTCATTTCGCGCATGGTCGACATCGTCATGATCCGCACGTTCGAGCAGACCCGCATCGAGCGCTTTGCCTCGCATTCGCGCGTGCCCGTCATCAACGGCCTGACCAACGAATTCCACCCCTGCCAGATCCTGGCGGACATCTTCACCTACATCGAGCACCGCGGCCCCATCGCCGGCAAGACGGTGGCCTGGGTGGGTGACGCCAACAACATGGCCTACACGTGGCTGCATGCCGCGGAAATGCTGGGCTTCACGCTGCATGTGTCCACGCCGGCCGGTTACGAGCTTGAAGCCTCGCGCATCGGCACGCCGTCGCCGTCCGTGCTGCGCCAGTTCAAGGACCCAATGGAAGCGTGCAAGGGCGCGCACCTGGTCACGACCGACGTCTGGACCAGCATGGGCTACGAAGCCGAAAACGACGAACGCCGCGCCGCGTTCGCCGACTGGTGCGTGGATGCCGACATGATGGCCACGGCCGACACCGAAGCCGTCTTCATGCACTGCCTGCCCGCCCACCGTGGCGAGGAAGTCACTGGTGAAGTCATCGATGGCCCGCAAAGCGTGGTCTGGGACGAAGCCGAAAACCGCCTGCACGTGCAGAAGGCGCTGATGGAATTCCTGCTGCTGGGCCAGATCAAGTAAATCTGTCCGGCAAAGGAAGAAGGGCCTGGGTATCGCAAGATGCCCAGGCCCTTTTGCTTTGCACCGTCTCTTAGCGCAACGTGCGTTCCCAGGCGGCGATGGCATCCACCACTGCCTGCGGCTTCTCGGGCACCAGCGCGTGCCCTGCCCCGCCGATCACCACGACGGATACGCGGCTGCCAAACTCGTCCTTGATTTCATTGCGCGTGGCGGGTGGCTTGAACAAGTCCAGATCCGCCTGCAAATCCAGCAATGGCTTGGCGCCGCCCGACCACCAATCGGACTGGCGCGTCGCCTTGCCCGCCAGCCGCTGGCTTTCACTGACCTCGGGATACCAGCCCCCCAGCCAGACACGCGCGTCATTGCCCGGCGCGAAGAACGCATACTGAATGGATTTCAGGCGTTCGGCGTCAGGCAGCGACAATTCGGCGCTGCGGTCCACGTGTTCGCTCAAGCCCTTGGGGTATTGCTTGGCCGCGGCCGCCACGATCACCACGCCCCGCACCAACTCGGGATGATCCACGCCCGTCGTGCGTGCCACCCAATTGCCGAAGGCATGGCCCACCATCACCACGGGCTGGCGTGCCACGTTGCGGATCACGGCGGCCTGATCCTCGGCCAGATCGTGCAGCGTGATGCCCGACATCGGCCCCGTGCTGCCGCCGATGCCCCGGGGTTGCGGCCGCAACACCCGATAGCCAGCCTGCGCGAAGCGTTCGGCCAGGTCGTCAAAGTCGTCCGCGCCGCGCCCGCGTGAAGGCAGCAGCACCAGCACCGGCCCCTGCCCTTGTTCCAGCACTTCAATGCTGGCGCCGTTACCCACCAGCACATTCACCCGTTTGGGCGCATCGGCCAGTGCCGGCGACGCCGCCGCGATGGCGCACGTGAACACCAGGCCGGTCAGCAGTTGCTTCATCATCATGTCTCCTCCGTTCGGGTCTGTCGCCCGAGGGTTTTATAGGATCTTCTTGAACATCGTCCGGCGCGTATTGCGGAACGACGGCCGCACACGGCTGCTCCAGTCGGTCGCGCGCACCGCCAGCCACGGCGGGCTGCCGAAGGTTTCGCGGGTGTGCAGGTCGTAGCAGGCCAGATAGCGCGGCGCCTGATCGCGGCATTCGTATCGCATCGCGCGCACCGTTCCCGGCACCGAGGCCAGGCCCGGCAGATGTTCCTGGTCGTACCAGGCGTTCAGATCCGCCTCGGCCTCGGGCAGCACATCGGTTTCAACGATGTAGTGCCACGGCGCGCTCTGCCCTGCCGAAGCGCCAGGCAAATCCAGGGTCTGGTGCAGCACCCGCGCCTGCGCGCCGGGGAACAGCTCTGCCAGACGCGCCTGGATCTCGGGCAGCGCGTCGGGGGCTCCGCGCAGATATACGTAGGTGTCTGCGCTTTCCACGGCGTCTTCCACCGTCGCAAAGGCGGTGACCTCCACGCCCTTCAACCCCTGCGTCAAACGCCGGGCCATGTCCGCCGCGCGCGCCTCATCAAAACGTTCGCCCAGCGCCACTAGCAATATGGTTTCCTGCATGGCCTTCTCCTTTCAATGCCCGACGCGCAATGCCACCAGGAAGCGCGACACCATGTTGTACGCCCCCACGGTCGCAGCCAGTTCAACCAGTTGCGTATCGTCGTAGCGTGCGCGCACGGGCGCAAACACCGCGTCCGGCACCTCAATATCGCGCGTCATCGCGTCGGTCAACGCCAACACGTCGGCTTCGCCAGGCGCCAGCCCCGGCACCGCGTCCGGCGCGGGGTTGCTGCGCAAGGCATCGATCACCGCCTGCGGCATGCCGCCCGCCAGCGCATGCGGCACATGCGCGTCGAACTCGTAGGGTGCATTGTTCAGGGTCGCCACGCGCAGGATGATCAGTTCGCGCAAGCGTGGCGCAAGCGATGTCTTCTGGCGGATGGCGGTCAGCATGGCTTCCCAGCCTTCCACCACGGCAGGGCTGTTCAGCAGCACCTGGTACAGCGGAGAAATCCGCCCCCGCGCGGCGGCGATGCGGGCCTCCAATACGGCCAATTCCTGGCGAGTGCCCGGTACGACAGGCGCGATTCGGCTTGCGCTCATGTTTACTCCGGGCGGATGTTCTTGCGCTGGATCAGCGCGGTCCACTTCTCGCGATCCGACGCGATCAAGGCAGCCAGTTCCTGGGACGAGCTGGGTGCCGCTTGCGCACCGAACTTCTCAAGCTTGGCGCGCACGGCTTCATTGCCCAAGGCGGCGCGCACCGCCTGGTTCAACTTATCGACCGTGGCGGCAGGCGTCGACGAAGGCGCCACGATGCCGTACCAATTGTTCGATTCCACGCCGGCGATGCCCTGCTCGGCCAGCGTTTTCACGTCAGGCAGCAGCGGATGGCGAGTGGGCGCGGCAATGCCCAAGGGCTTCAGCTTGCCGCCCTGGATATGGCCGATCAGGCCCGGCACGTCACCGAAGAAACCGGCCACCTGATTGCCCATCACGTCGTTGATGACGGGCGCCGCGCCCTTGTATGGCACATGCAGCACGTTGGCCTTGCTGGCGTCGGCAAACATTTCCATCGTCAGGTGAGGAATGCTGCCGATCCCCGACGAGCCGATCGCCACCGACTGCGACGCCGCTTGCGACTTCTTGACGAAATCAGCCGCGTCAGTCGCCGGATTGGACGGATTCACCACGAATACCGTGGCGTTGTTCACGACCCGGGAGACCGGCGCAAAATCGCGCACGGGATCGTACGGCAAGTCCTTGTACAGCGCAGGGCTGATCGCCACCGCTCCCACGCTGGTCAGGAACAACACCGAGCCATCGCCCGGTGCCTTGGCCACATACGCCGCGGCGATGTTGCCGTTGGCGCCCGCCTTGTTCTCGACGATGACCTGCTGCTTCAGCTCTTTGCCCAGTTGTTCGGCCAACACGCGGCCGACCAGATCCACCGGGCCTCCGGGCGGGAAAGCGATGATCAGACGAACGGGGCCGTCGGCGTGCGCCGCGCCCGCCACGGCCAGGCCTAGCAGCGTGACCGAGAGTAATTTCTTGAACATGGTGTCTCCTCGTTGAATTGAATATTTTTCTGGTTGAGCCGACTACAAGAATCCGTAGAGCCGTGCCGGGTTGTCCACCAGCACGCGCTGGCGCAGCCCGGCGTCCGGGCACGCTTCAAAGAACGTGTCCACCAATTCGCCATCGTCGGGCATGTCGCCCGCCACATTCGGATGCGGCCAGTCAGTGCCCCACAAGGTCCTGTCCGGCATGGCCTCGGCCAACGCGCGGACAAAGGGGATACCTTCGGCAAACGGACGCTGGCCGGACGCGATGCGGTCGATGCCCGACACTTTGACCCACGCCTGCGGCACATCGGCCAGGCTCAGCAAGGCGCGCATCGCGGGCGACTCCAGCCCATCCGCGGCCTTCAGCCTGCCCATGTGGTCCACGACGAATGGCACCGGCAGCGCACGCAGGCGCGGCAACAGCTGGGGCAGCATCGCGCCATCCAGATGCAGGCACACGTGCCAGCCCAGCGGCGCGATCAGGGAGATAACGCGGTCGAACACGGCGGGGGCCGGCGCACCGCCCAGGTGCGGCACGAAATTGAACCGTGCGGCGCGCACGCCGCCGTTATGCAGTTGCTTGACGCCCGCCGCCGTGGCATCCGCCCCCAGCAGCGCCACGCCTCGATAACGGCCGCCGCTTTGGGCCAGGGCGTCCAGCAAGGCGCTGTGGTCCGAGCCATGGCAATTGGCCTGCACCACCACCGCGCGCTCCACCCCCAGGTGCGCATGCAAGGCCGCCATCTTCGCGTAAGGCGCATCGGGCGGCGTATAGGAGCGGCCTTCGGCGTAGGCAAACACATCGCCGGGTCCGAAGACGTGGCAATGCGTATCGCAAGCGCCGGCGGGCAGCACATGACGAGGGCGGGACGGAGACGCAAGCGGGGGACGGCAATCGGGCACGGGCGGATTCCAGCGGTGAAAGCAACATCGTCCCGGATTGCAGGCTGCCAAACAATGCTATATCTTTGATTTCAGATATGCATAAATTAAATATCCCATGGATCTGAAGCAGATTGAGTACTTCGTCAGGGTCGCGGAGCGGCGCAGTTTTTCACGCGCCGCCGAGATGCTGGACGTGGCGCAGCCCACGCTCAGCCGGCAAGTGCGTCTGCTGGAACTGGAACTGGGCCAGCATCTGCTGTATCGCAACGGCCGGGGAGCCGAGCCCACGGAAGCCGGTTTGCGCTTCCTGGAGCACGCGCGCGCCCTGCTGACTCTGGCCGAACGCGCCAAGGAAGACTTGCAGACCTTGCGTGAAACCCCAACCGGCAAGGTCGTGGTGGGCCTGCCCCCGCGCATCGCCCGCGTGCTGACGCCCCCATTGGTGCAAGCGTTCCGCAAGAGCTTCCCCGATGCATCGATCGCCGTGGCGGAAGGCCTGAGCGCCCAGGTCCGCGAATGGTTGCTGGCCGGCCGGGTGGATCTGGCGCTGCTCTACGACCCTGCCCCTTCTCCGCAATTGGCCTATGAATCACTATTCCGGGAAGACCTGGTGCTGGCCGCCGCAGCCGGCCACCAGCCGCCCCTGCCGGCCCGCGTCACTGTGGCACGCTTGGGCGACTACCCCCTGGTGCTGCCCAGCTTGCCCAACGCCATCCGAACCCTGGTGGAAAGCGTCTGCCGCGCACAGGGCGTGCGCCTGAAAGTGGCCGCCGAGGTGGATGCCGTACAGACCATTGTGGAACTGGCCGCGCAAGGCGATGCCTACGCCATCCTGCCGCGTTCCGCCGCCCGGGGGCCCGCCGCCGAACACCCACTGTCGCTCTGCGACATCGGCTCGCCCAGGATCACCAACAACCTGGTGCTGGCCAGCGCCCGCCACCGCCCGGCCACCCGCTTGGCCACGGCCACCGGCCAGTTGATTCGCCAACTGGAACTGGGCGAATTGTTCGCGCCGACGGCTTAGGTCTGTCCTGCCCGGCGCGAAGGCCGCGCGTCCACGCTGAAGGCGATGCGCGTCGTCCCGCCCTCGCTGCTGGCGGACACCCCGCCGCCGTGCATGGCGGCCACGGCCTTCACGATGGCCAGCCCCAAACCGTGGCTGTGTTCCAACCCGTCACCGCGCCGCGCCGCGTCCACGCGATAGAAACGCTGGAACAGATGCGGCAGATGCTCCGGCGCGATAGGCGGCCCGGCGTTGCTGACGGCCACCTCCAGCATCTCGCCTTGCCGCTGAATGGCGACCGAGATCTCCGCCCCTGGCGCGGAATACTGAATCGCATTCTGTAGCAGGTTGGTCACGGCACGCCGGAACAAGGCCGTGTCGATCAGCGCACTGGCCTGGCGGTCGCCATCGATGCGCACCCGCATGCCTGCCTCGTCCAGCAGGAACTCGAAGAATTCGGCCGTCTTGCCGACTTCGTCCGCCAACACGGCGTGTATCCGTCCGGTGGCGGCCTCGCCCTGGTCGGCGCGCGCCAAGAACAGCATGTCGTTGATCATGGCCCGCAAGCGGTCCAGCTCTTCCAGGTTGGATTGCAGCACCTCTTGCAAGTCGTCCGAACTGCGGCGACGCGACAAGGCCACCTGGGTCTGTCCGATCAGATTGGTCACTGGCGTGCGCAACTCGTGCGCCACATCGGCATTGAAGGCTTCAAGCTGGTTGTAGGCCCCTTCCAACCGGGCCAGCGCGCCGTTGAACGACGTGGCCAGGTCTTCCAGTTCCACCGGCAGCTCGGCCATGCTCAAGCGCTGCGACAAGGCGCTGGGCCGCAAGGCGCGCGCCTCGGCCGACAGACGGTTCAACGGCCGCAGGCCCACCCGCGTCACCCAGAATCCCAGCAATGCCACCAGCAGGATGGCCGTCAACGACAAGCCCGCCATTGCCCACAGGAGATAGCGCAACGTGTGTGCGTAGGGCGCCGAATCCATGCCGACGATCAGGCGCACCTGCGGCCGGGCCTGACTCGCATCGACGGTCAGGGTCAAGGTGCGCAACACGTCCTCGCGATCCGGCAAGGTGATCTTGCCGAAGCCGTCGCGGGAGCGCTCCAGGCTGCTGATATCGGCCAGCCCCTTGCCGTACTCATAAGCGGGGTCATCCGACAACACCCAGAAACGCAGGCTGCCATCGGCCGGCGTCAACGTATCCAGCTTGGTCTTGAAACGGCCCCAGCGCTCGGCGTCGACGCTGCGGGTCAGGGAATAGCTGACTTCCTGCGCCGTGGTGCGCAGCGCATCTTGCTGAATGCGGTCAAGCTGGCGCTCCAGCACCCCGTACAACGCCACCCCCGTCAGGGCAAAGGTTGCGGCCGCCGCCACCGCGTACAAGACCACCAACCGGGATTTCAGCGAGAACTTCAACGAGGATCTCACCGGGACGCCCTCATTCCACGGCGCCGTCATCGCGCAGCTCCAGCACATAGCCCATGCCACGGATCGTATGCAGCAAGCGCCGGTCGAACGGCGCGTCCACCTTGCCGCGCAACCGCTTGATGGCCACTTCCACCACGTTGACGTTGCTGTCGAAGTTCATGTCCCAGACCAATTCGGCAATCGCCGTCTTGGACAGGATCTCGCCCTGGCGGCGGGCCAGCACCGCCAGCAACGCGAATTCCTTGGCGGTCAGATCCAGGCGCGTGCCCGCCCGCCAGGCCTTGCGGCTGATCAGGTCGATCTGCAAATCCCCGATGCGCAGTTGCACGGGTTCTTGCGCTCGGCCACGGCGGGTCAATGCCTGCAAGCGTGCCAGCAGTTCAAGAAAGGAAAAGGGCTTGACCAGGTAATCGTCCGCCCCGTCATGCAGGCCGCGGATGCGGTCTTCCACTCCGTCCCGGGCGGTCAGCATGATGACGGGCGTCTGCCGCACGGTACGCAGGGACCGCAGCACCGCAAAGCCGTCCATGCCCGGCAACATGGCGTCCAGCACGATCACGTCGTAGTCGTGCTCCAGAGCCAGATGCTGGCCGTCGATGCCGTTATGCGCGACGTCGACCGCACAGCCCTGCTCTCCCAGGCCCTTGCGCAGGTAATCCGCCGTCTTCAGTTCATCTTCGACTATCAGGATTTTCATGTGCCGCCCCGCAAGACCTTACGGTTGACCCCTATTTTGACCCAAGTTCGCTCGGCGGCGCGATGACGGCGGAATTTTCACCGCCCGCGCGAGCCGCCTTCCGGGCCGCCCGCGCCGCCTTGCGTTCCATGTACCAATAGTGCGCCCGGTCAAGGTACAGATAGACCACGGGCGTCGTGAACAGGGTCAACGCCTGCGAAACAATCAGGCCGCCCACCATGGCATAGCCCAACGGGCGACGCAGCTCCGACCCTTGTCCATGGCTCAGCATCAGCGGCAAGCCGCTAAGCAGCGCGCACATGGTCGTCATCATGATGGGGCGGAAGCGCAACACGCAAGCCTGGTAGATGGCCTCGGCCGGCGCCATGCCGTGCTGGCGTTCCGCGGTCAGCGCAAAGTCGATCATCATGATGCCGTTCTTCTTCACGATGCCGATCAGCAGGATGATGCCGATCAGCGCGATCACGCTCAAGTCATAGCCGCCCGCCATCAGGATCAGCAACGCCCCGACCCCCGCGGACGGCAAGGTCGACAGGATCGTCAGCGGATGGATATAGCTTTCGTACAGCAGCCCCAGCACGATATACACCGCGATCAGCGCCGCCGCGATCAAGTAGGGTTGCGTCGACAGCGAATCGCCGAAGGCCTTGGCCGTGCCCTGAAACGCGCCCGCCAAGCTGGCCGGCGCACCCATCTGGCTTTGCGCCTGCTGGATTGCCTGCACCGCGTCGCCCAGCGACGCCCCTGGCGCCAGGTTGAACGAAATGGTCACGGCCGGGAACTGGCCCTGGTGGCTGATGGACAGATAGGCGGTCTTATCCGTGTCCAGCTTCACGAAGGTGGACAACGGCACTTGCTGCCCGGTCAGCGGCGACGTCAGATACAGCTTGGAGAACAGGCTGGGATCCTGCTGCAACGCTGGCGTCACTTCCAGGATGACGTGGTAGCTGTTGATCTGCGTGAAATACTGCGCCACCTGGCGCTGGCCGATCGCGTCGTAGATCGTGGCGTCGATCAGCGCCGGCGATATGCCGAATGACGAGGCCCGCGCCCGGTCGATGGTCAAGGAAGCCGTGGCCGCCGCGTTCTGCTGGTCGGAGGCCACATCCGTCAGCTGTGGCAGGCCACGGAACGCCGTCAGCAATTTCGGCGCCCAGACGTTGAGTTCGTCCAGGTTGGAATCCGTCAGCGTGTACTGGTATTGGGTGCGCGACAAGCGTCCGCCCACATTGATGTCCTGCCCTGCCTGCATGAATAGCGTCACGCCTTCCAGCTTGGCCAGTTGCGGACGCAGCCGGGCAATCACCTCGTCGGCCGACGCCGTGCGCCCCTCATCCTTGGGCTTCAGGCCAATGTAGAAGTTGCCGGTGTTGTAGGTGCTTTGACTGCCGTTGAACCCGAAACTGGCGATGTCCGGGTCTTGACGAATCACCTCGGCCATCTGGATCATGCGCCGGTTCATCAGCGCAAAGGAAGAATCCTGCGCCGACTCCGCGAAGCCGAAGATGAAGCCCGTGTCCTGCTGTGGAAAGAAGCCCTTCGGGATCACCAGGAACAACGCCACCGTGCAAGCGACCGTCGCCAGGAACACGCACAGCGTGGCGAACTGATGCCGCAAGACCAGTTTCAGTCCACGCTCGTAGCCATGCAGCATGGCGTCGAAGCCGCGCTCGAACCACTGATACAGCCGGCCGTGGCGCTCGCCGTGATGGTTCTTCAAGTAGCGCGAGCACAGCATCGGCGTCAACGTCAACGACACCAGCACCGACACCACGATGGCCAACGTCACCGTCACGGCAAACTCCCGGAACAGCCGGCCGACGATGCCGCCCATCAGCAGCAATGGAATGAACACCGCGATCAGGGACACCGAGATCGACACGATGGTGAAGCCGATTTCGCCAGCGCCCTTGTAGGCGGCCTCCATCGGCGACATGCCGGCTTCCACATGCCGATACACGTTCTCCAGCATCACGATGGCGTCGTCCACCACGAAGCCGACCGCAATCGTCAGCGCCATCAGCGACAAGTTGTCCAGGCTGAAGCCCACCACATACATCACGGCGGCGGTGCCCATCAGCGCCAGCGGCACCGTCACGCATGGAATCAGCGTGGCCGCCACATTGCGCAGGAACAGGAAGATCACCAGCACCACCAACAGGATGGTGATCGTCAGCGTGAATTCCACATCCTGCACCGACGCGCGGATCGTCTGGGTGCGGTCGATGATGGTGTTCACATGCACCGACGGCGGAATTGAGGCTTCCAGCCGGGGCAGCGCCGCGCGGATGCGATCCACCGTTTCGATCACATTGGCGCCCGGCTGCTTGCTGATCTGTAGCACGATCGAACGGCCGTTGGTGATCGTGTTGTCAGGCGGCGAAGCCTTGCCCGCATAGGCCCAGCCCGCCAGCTTGGTGTTCTCGGGCCCGTCCACCGCCACGCCCACATCGCGCACCCGGATCGGTGCGCCGTTGCGATACGCCAGCACCATGTCGCCCCACTGCGCGGCCGACAGCAGTTGGTCGTTGGTATAGGTCGTAAAACTCTGGCGGGCGCCGTCGATGGTGCCCTTGGGTTGATTGACCGTGGTGGTGGCGATCACGCCACGGATGTCTTCCAGGCTCAGGCCCAGGGCCGACAACTTTCCCGGGTCCACCTGGATGCGCACCGCAGGCTTTTGCTGACCGCCAATGTTCACCAGCCCCACCCCGGAAATCTGCGAAATCTGCTGCGCCAGGATGTTGTCGGCAAAATCGTTCACCTGGATCAGCGGCAGCGTATCGGACTGCACCGCCATCACCATGATCGGCGCATCCGCCGGATTGACCTTGCGGAACGTGGGCGGATTCGGCAGGTTGGCAGGCAACTGGCCGGTGGCGGCATTGATGGCCGCCTGCACGTCCACCGCCGCTGAATCAATGCTGCGGTTCAGGTCAAACTGCAAGGTGATCTGCGTCGTGCCGATCGCACTGACGGAGGTCATCTGCGACAGGCCGGCGATCAGCGAAAACTGCCGTTCCAGTGGCTGCGCCACATTGGACGCCATCGTCTCGGGGCTGCCGCCCGGCAGATTCGCCTGCACCTGGATCGTCGGGAAATCCACCTGGGGCAGCGGCGCCACGGGCAGCAGCGGCCACGCCGCGATCCCCACCAGCAAGATCGCCAGCGCCAGCAGCGACGTGCCGATCGGCCGCTTGATGAAACTGGCCGAGATACTCATTTTGCGCTCCCGGCGGCGGCTGAAGCGGCGACCAGTTCGCGCACCTTGCTACCCGGCTTCAGCTTGTACTGCCCGTCCACCACCACGCGCTGCCCCGCGGACAGCCCGTCCTGGATGATCGCCATGCCCTCTTGCATCCGCTCGACCTTCACGGGCCGAGGCTGCGCCACGCCATTGCCGTCCACGGCATACACATAGGTGCCGGTCTGGCTACGCTGCACGGCGGCGGCCGGCACGGTCAGCGCGCTTTCGTGCGCATCCAGCACCAGGCGCGCGTTGACGTACAGCCCAGGCCACAGCCGATGCCGGGGATTGTCGAAACGGCCCTTGAGCTGCACCGTGCCGGTCGTGGTGTCGATCTGGTTGTTCAGCAGGACCAGCGCTCCGGTTTCCAGCGGCTGATTGCTGTCTCGCGCATACGCTACGACGGGCAAAGACTGGCCCCGGTCCATGGCGGCGTTGATCGCCGGTACCGCCTCTTCAGGCAACGAGAACAGCACGGTGATCGGGTCGATCTGGTTGATCACGACCAGGCCATTCACATCGGCCGCATGCACGATATTGCCGGGGTCCACCAACCGCGCGCCCACCCGGCCCGCAATCGGCGCCACGATGCGCGTGTAATCCAACTGCACCTTGGCATAGCTGATCTGTGCATCGTCGGTTTGCGTTGCCGCCTCCAGCTGCGCCACCAGCGCACGCTGCGCATCCAGCGTCTGTTGCGTGGCGGCATCCTCGCGTTGCAGCCGGGTATAACGTTGCAGGTCCAGCCGGGCGTTCAACAACGTCGCCTGATCCTTCGCGCGCTGCGCCTGAGCCTGAGCCAGCTGCGCCTGCAAGGCGCGCGGATCGATATTGGCCAACACCTGCCCGGCCTTGACATCCTGGCCTTCGACAAAGCCCACGCTGTCCAGTTGCCCATCCACTCGTGCCTTGACGGTCACGCTGGCCGCCGCCGTCACCGTGCCCACGCCAGTCAGATAGCGCGCCACGTCCTGCTGTTGCGCCAGCGCTGTCGCCACCGGCACGATGGGCTCGGGCGCGGCAGGCGGAGCCGTGCGGCCCCGCAGGAACAGCCACACCGCCAGCGCGCATGCCACCACCGCCAGCACCACGACGCCCATCCGCCATACCGGACGCCGCTCAAGGGAAGTCACCGCCTTATCCATGGACTTACTCGTTCTTTTTGGTGGAGGGGGTCGCAACCGCAAGCGCTTGCGTATCCGGGGTCTGTAGGGCGTCGGCGTTCCAGCCGCCGCCCACGGCTTTGACCAGTGCCACGCTGGCCACCATTTGGCGGCCTCGCAACTGGACCGCCGTGCGTTCGTTGGACAAGGTCAGCGCTTGCGCGACCGCGACCGTCAAGAATGTGGTGGTGCCGGCGCGATACTGCGCCAGGGCCAATTGCTCGCTCAATCGCGATGCGGCCACCGCTTCGTCTTGCGCGCGCGCCTCCCCATCCAGGACCCGCAGCGTGGACAGGTTGTCCTCCACCTCCTGGAAGGCACCCAGCACCGTCTGCTTGTACTGGGCCGCGCTGGCGTCGAACACCGCCACGGCCTGCGCGTCGCGCGCTTTCCTCAAGCCGCCATCAAAGACGGTCTCGGCCAGCAGCGCGCCCAGCGACCAGACGCGGCCAGGCGCGTTGAACCATTGCGCGAAACTGGCGGCGCCAAAACCTCCGCTTGCCGACAGCACCAATGATGGGAAATACGCGGCACGCGCCACCCCGATGCCCGCGTTGGCGGATGCCACGTTGCGCTCGGCCGACGCGATGTCCGGTCGCCGCTCAAGCAGGTCGGATGGCAGGCCGGTGGGCACCGGGGGAACGTGGAACATCCAGGGCTGGCTGGCCGGCAGTGGCGCCAGGCTGAACTGCGCCGGCGCCCGCCCCGTCAGGATGGCGATCGCGTGTTCCAGCTGGCTGCGGGTGGCATCCAGGTCGATGGATTGGGCCTCTGCGGTCTTCAGTTGCGCCTCGGCCTGCGCCACGTCCGAACGCAGCGCCACGCCCGCGTCGTACTGGCTGCGCGTCAGCTTGAGCGTGCGCGTGTAGGCGTCCAGCGTGCGGGCATACAGATCCTTCTCGCGGTCCACCGCGCGCAGTTGCAGGTAATCCTGCGCCAAGGCGGCTTGAATGCTGAGACGTGCCGCGGCCAGATTGGCCTGGCTGGCCTGCGTCGACGCATCGCTGGCTTCGACCTGACGCCGCACACCACCCCACAGGTCGGGTTCCCAGGACACATCGATCGCCGCGGCGTAGCTGTTGGACACCGCCGTCACGCCATTGGTCTTGGCCCGCGCCTTGCCCGCCGATGCGTTGACGCCGACGGTCGGCCAGAATCCCGCCCGTGCCGCATCCGCCACGGCACGCGCCTGACGATATTGCGCCTGCGCCTGCTGAATCGTCTGGTTGGCAGCATTGGCCGCCTCGACCAAGGTGTTCAGCTGGGGATCCCCATACGCTTCCCACCAATGCAGATTGCTATCGATCGTCCCCGGTTCGGCCGGTTTCCAGGGGCCGGCCTCTTTGTAGGCGTCCGGCAAGTCCATCGCCGGACGCGAGTAATCAGGTCCGACGGCGCAGCCGGCCAGCGCCAAGGCGAGGGTCAGCCCTGCCACCGCCCAACGCGGCCCGATGCGGTTTCCGTGGTTCATTCGTGGCGCCGGATGCCCGGCCTACAGTGAATACGGCTCCACTGTAGAAATGCCTCCGGGACCCCACGCTGTCCGCATCCTGACAAAACGGACAGGTTCGGCGCTGCCCGGGGGACGGATGCCTTGCGCCGCCCCCGACTCCGCCCGCCCCGGTCAAAAGAGTTAAAATACCGGTTACCTTTCTTGTTTGGCGGCTCGTTGCTGTCAAAGTCCTGTTGGCGTCTCACCTCAAACAATGACCACTATCCTCCCGAACCTTCCCACCGGCCAGAAGGTCGGCATCGCCTTTTCCGGCGGCCTCGACACCAGCGCAGCGCTCCTGTGGATGCGCAACAACGGCGCCATTCCGTACGCCTACACGGCGAACCTGGGCCAGCCCGATGAGTCCGACTACGACGAAATCCCCCGCAAGGCGCTGGCCTACGGCGCCGAAAATGCCCGCCTGATCGACTGCCGCGCGCAGTTGGTGGCCGAAGGCATCGCCGCCCTGCAAGCGGGCGCGTTCCACATTTCGACCGCCGGCATCACCTACTTCAATACGACCCCCATCGGCCGCGCAGTCACCGGCACGATGCTGGTGGCCGCCATGAAGGAAGACAACGTCAACATCTGGGGCGATGGCAGCACCTTCAAGGGCAACGACATCGAGCGTTTCTACCGCTACGGCCTGCTGACCAACCCGGACCTGAAGATCTACAAGCCCTGGCTTGACCAGCGCTTCATTGACGAACTCGGCGGCCGTTCGGAAATGTCCGAATACATGCGCCAAGCCGGCTTCGACTACAAGATGTCGGCCGAAAAAGCCTATTCGACGGACTCCAACCTGCTGGGCGCCACCCACGAAGCCAAGGATCTGGAACAGTTGAATTCCGGCATCCGCATCGTCAAGCCCATCATGGGCGTGGCGTTCTGGCGCGATGACGTGGCCGTCAAGGCCGAAGAAGTCACCGTCCGCTTCGAGGAAGGCCAACCGGTCGCCCTGAACGGCGTGGAATTCAGCGACCCGGTCGAACTGCTGCTGGAAGCCAACCGCATCGGCGGTCGTCACGGCCTGGGCATGAGCGACCAGATCGAAAACCGCATCATCGAAGCCAAGAGCCGCGGCATCTACGAAGCCCCGGGCCTGGCCCTGCTGTTCATCGCCTACGAACGCCTGGTCACCGGCATCCATAACGAAGACACCATCGAGCAATACCGCGAAAACGGCCGCAAGCTGGGCCGCCTGCTGTACCAAGGCCGCTGGTTCGACCCGCAAGCCATCATGCTGCGCGAAACCGCCCAGCGCTGGGTTGCCCGCGCCATCACCGGCGAAGTCACGATCGAACTGCGCCGCGGCAATGACTATTCGCTGCTGAACACCGAATCGGCCAACCTGACGTACGCGCCTGAGCGCCTGTCCATGGAAAAGGTGGAAAACGCCCCCTTCACCCCGGCAGACCGCATCGGCCAACTGACCATGCGCAACCTGGACATCGTCGACACCCGCGAAAAGCTCTTCACCTACGTGAAGACCGGCCTGCTGGCCTCCAGCGGCACGTCGCTGCCGCAGTTGAAGGACGACGGCAAGAAGAAGTAATTCTTCCAGGCCTGGCAAAAATCCCCTCGATGGTTCGAGGGGATTTTTTTTGGTGTGGGGTCGTGCTTGATGCAGAGGGGTTGTTGATGGGTTGCGCGCGATGGATGCCGGTGTGCTTATCAGCGTCTTCTCGCGCTACACCCATCCTACGATGCTTCATTGGCGCGGGCTCGACCCACACGCGAAGCGTCATCACGCCAACGCATCCTCGCCGCGTAAGCTTCGCAAGGCCGCCCGCGCGGCCGGCGCGGAGCGGGCCCCACAAGACGTTCCATTCCCGCTCAACCCTGGGCGCGAGCCCTAAGCAAACCAATCGCCCCCGCAGACGGCCAGTTTCCGCCAATGCAGCCCGTCGCGTGGGCGGCCCGGGATGCGAGGGGCGTCAATAAGCCCGAGGGAATCTGAAGGAATCGCCGAAGGCGAAGACGAAGATGACGACGGGGAAGTTCGGAGCGAAGGCTCCGCACCGCAATCGTTGGCCCGAGCATCCCGGGCCGCCCGCGCGACGGGCGTCAATAGCACCTCAAACGCCCCACAAGAAGCCAGCCTACAGCTCGACCTGCATCCCCATCTCCACCACCCGATTCGCGGGAATCTTGAAGAACTTGGTGCTGCGCGTGGAATTCCTGGCCATGAACGAAAACACGGCACGCCGCCAGCGCCACAGCGCCGGCTTTCTTGCCGCCACCACCGTCTGCCGCGACAGGAAATACGACGTCCGCATCGGCTCCAGATCCAATTCCGGATAAGCCTCCGCCACCAGCCGCAACGCTTCCGGCACATCGGGATCTTCCTTGAACCCGTAGTTCACCGTCGCGGTCCAGCTGGACGCCGACAACTTCTTCACCACAAAACGCTCTTCCGGCGAGATATACGGCACATCCGCCACCAGGATCGTCAGGAACAGCACATGGTCGTGCAGCACCTTGTTGTGCTTCAGGTTGTGCAGCAACGCCGGCGGCACATTGCCCGAATTCATCGTCATGAAAATCGCCGTGCCCGGCACGCGCGACGGCGGATATTCCTCCAGCTGCTCCATGAATTCCTTCAGCGGCTGGCGATCACGATGTTGCATGTCGGACAGCAGGCGCCGGCCACGACGCCACGTCATCATCAGCGTGAACACCACGATCGCCACCAGCAGCGGCAGCCAGCCACCCTCGTGAATCTTGAACACGTTGGCCGAAAACAGCAGCACGTCAAACAACAGCAACAAGCCCAGCACCGTGAACCACAGCATGCGCTTTACCCCCGTGGTGCCGCGCGGCAGCACCGCAAAGGCCAATACCGAGGTCGTCAGCATCGTGCCCGTCACCGCGAAACCGTAGGCGGCAGCCAGGTTGTCCGAATTGCGGAACAACAGCACCAGCACCAGCACGGCGCATAGCAGCAGCGCATTGACCTGCGGCAGATAGATTTGGCCCTTCTCGACCGCCGACGTATGCAGAATCTGCATCCGCGGCCAAAAGCCCAGTTGCACCGCCTGGCGCGTCACCGAATAGGCGCCGGAAATCACCGCCTGGGATGCCACGATCGTCGCGATGGTCGCCAGCGCCACCAACGGAACCAGCCCCCACTCGGGCGCCATCATGAAGAACGGGTTGCGGATCGCCGTGGGGTCGCGCAACAACAGCGCGCCCTGGCCGAAATAGCACAGCGTCAGCGCCGGCAGCACCATGCTGAACCAGGCGCTGCGGATCGCGGGGCGGCCAAAATGACCCATGTCGGCATACAGCGCCTCGGCGCCGGTCAGCGCCAGCACCACCGCCCCCAGCAGCACGAAGCTGATCAACGGGAATTCAACAATGAAGCGCAGCCCCCACATCGGGTTCAGCGCCGACAAGACTTCTGGCGTCTGCCAGATCTGCCAACCGCCCAAGGCGGCCAGCGTGCCGAACCACACCAGCATCACCGGGCCAAACAGCTTGCCCATCACGCCGGTTCCGTGCGACTGGATCGCAAACAGTGCCACCAGCACCACCAGCGCGATCGGCACCACCCACCTATCCAGCGTATGCGACACAATGCCGATGCCTTCCAGCGCCGACAGCACGGAAATGGCAGGCGTGATCATGCTGTCGCCATAGAACAGCGCCGCGCCGAAAATCCCCAGCACGATCAGCACCCAGCGCATCTTGCCCTCGCGCGCGCGCACGGCCAATTCCAGCAGCGCCAGCGTGCCGCCTTCGCCACGGTTGTCGGCACGCAGCACCAGGGTCACGTATTTCAACGACACCACCACCATCAACATCCAGAACAGGATGGACAGCACGCCCAGCAAATGGGCCGGCTCCAGGTCGGTGTGCACGCTCAGGCCCGTCAGGCAGGCCCGCAAGGTATACAGCGGGCTGGTGCCGATGTCGCCATACACCACGCCCAACGCTCCCATGATGAGCGCCGCGCGCGACGAAGGCGCATGCGCGCCGCCCGCGTGGGCGCCAGGCGATGAAGGAACACCCGCCGTGGCTTGGCTCATGATGTAGGTTCTTGACGAGTAAGTTGAGCCCCTTTGCGGGGGCCGGGGAACACGACGGATAGCCGTGTGCCGGAAAAATCGGGGCGGCTGGTCAGCTTCCACCAGGCGCCATGCGCATGCGCGATTTCGCGCACGATCGCCAGGCCCAGGCCGGAGCCGCCCGCCGTGGCGGTAGGCGACCGGTAGAAGGCCTCGAACACGCGGTCGCGCTCATCGGGCGGAATACCCGGGCCGTCATCCTCGACCGTCAGGGACGGCGGGTTCGCACCCACGATCAGGGTGATGCGGCCGGTCTCGTTGCCGTAACGCAAGGCGTTGTCGATCAGGTTGCCCAGCAATTCGGCCAACAGCAACGGGTCGGCATCAATCCAGATGGGCGCGTCCGGCGCCACCAGGTCCAGTTCATAGCGCGCCTCGCGCACCCTCGGGAACCACTCCGCGCCATTTGCCCGCACCCATTCGCACAGGTCGATGCGCACAAAGCTGTCCTGCGGACGGGCATTGGGGTCGGCGCGTGCCAGCACCAGCAATTGCTGGCCCAGCCGGATCATGCGGTCGCTGACGGCCTTGATGCGTTCCGCGCGTGCCCGCACATCATCCGGCAAGGGACGGGCCAGCATCAGTTCGGATTCCAGCCTCAGGCCGGACAAGGGGGTGCGCAACTGGTGCGCGGCATGCCCGATGAAGCGGCGCTGTGCCGCCAACGAGGCATCCAGCCGCAGCAGCAGATCATTGGTGTGGGTCACCAGGGGTTCGATTTCCACCGGCACGCCCGCCACTTCCAACGGCTGCATATCGTCGATGGAACGTTGCCGGATCTCTTCGGAAAGATGGTTCACGGATCGCAGCCCGGAGCGCACGCCCTGCACGACCACCCAGGTGAACAAGGCGATCAGTGCCACCTGCCCCACCACCATCAGCCAGAAGAAATCTTCCAGCATCCAGAGCGACATGTCGATTTTGTGGGTAATGACCCAGGTGGCCGCCAGGTCCAGCAGGACCAGCAGCAGGATCGGCGGCATCAGGCGGATCACCAGATGCCGCGCCAGGGAGCGGGAGGGAAGCAAGGGGCGGGTTGCCGGAGGCGCGGAAGGAGTGCGTTCGTGCGTCATGACGCGATACCCTCGCTTAAGCGGATGGAAGTGCGCAGCCGACGCTTGCCGGCCGCGACCGGCCCGTCAGGCCGTTTCCACATCCAGCATGTAGCCGAAGCCACGCACCGTCTGAATGCTGGCACCCGTGCCTTCCAGGCGCTTGCGCAAGCGGTACACATAGACTTCGACGGCGTTTTCGCTGAAGTCGGCATCCCAGGCGGACAGCGAGTTGACGATCTGGCGCTTGGTCACGACGCGGCCCACTCGGGCCATCAGCATCTCCAGCACGGAGAGCTCACGCACGGACAAGGACAGCCGCTGGCCATTGGCGCGGACTTCACGGCCAACCGTGTCGAACACCAGGGGGCCCACTTCGATCAGCGGCTGCGCCTGGCCGGCACGGCGCCGGCCAAAGGCGCGCACGCGCGCCGCCAGCTCGGGCAGTTCAAAAGGCTTGGTGACGTAGTCGTCGGCCCCGGCATCCAGGCCCGCGACGCGGTCTTCGATGCCGTCGCGCGCGGTGAGGATCAGCACGGGGACCTGATTGCCGTCCTGGCGCAGTTGCCGCAGCACATCAAGCCCGCTCATGCCGGGTAGATTCAGGTCGAGCAGCATCAGGTCGTACGGCTGGCCAGCCAAAGCGCCCAGGACACGGTCGCCTTCAGTCAGCCAGTCGACCGCATACCCCTGGTCGGCCAGGAATTCCTGGAGCGCATGGCCCAGGGTGGTGTCGTCTTCGATTACCAGAACTCGCATGCCGCGATTCTAGCGCGATCCGAAAAAAAAGGGGCGCGAAATGCGCCCCCTTTCCAGGAATCGTTCACCGGCCGGACGGTGCCCCGGCAGGCGCCGGGGTTGCCCCACCGGTAGCGGCACCGGTTGCCGGCGCTTCGGCAGCGGGAGCGCCGGAAGGCGGCGTCGTGACGAATCCAATACGCGACATCCCGGAGCGGCGAGCCGAGGCCATGACCTTGGCCAGCGTTTCGTAGCGGGTGTTCTGGTCGGCGCGGATACGGATTTCCGGTTGCGGCTTGGTGCCGGCGATCGACTTGAAGCGATTCGGCAGGTCATCGATATTGACCGGCTTTTCATCCCAGAACAGCGCGCCGCTGGCATCGATCGCCAGGTCCACGGTCTTGGGTTCTTCCTCGATCTGCTCGGCGGCCACCTGGGGCATGTTGATCTTGATCGAATGCGCCAGCAGCGGCGCCGTGATGATGAAGATCACCAGCAACACCAGCATGACGTCGATCAGGGGCACCATGTTGATCTCGGAAACCGTATGGCTCCCGGACCCTTTACCCTCGAAGCTGCCAAAGGCCATTATTCGCTCCCGCGTTGAGCCACGGCGCCGTTACCGTTCTGGCGACGCAGGGCGCGCACCTTGCCGTCGGACAGCGCAACTTGCTGGCCGGTGGTCAGGAACGCGAACAGGTCATGGGCAAACGCATCCAGGCGCGACAGGAACACACGGTTGTTGCGCACGAAGGTGTTGTACGCCAGCACCGCGGGAATGGCCACCGCCAGGCCCAGGCCCGTCATGATCAGGGCTTCGCCCACCGGACCCGCGATGCGGTTGATGGTCACGCCGTCAGACAGGCCGATGCCCACCAGAGCGTGGTAGACGCCCCAGACCGTGCCAAACAGGCCAACGAAGGGCGCCGTCGAACCCACCGATGCCAACACCGTCAGGCCGTTTTCCAGCTTGGCGGTTTCTTCGTCGATGACCTTGCGCATGGTGCGCGTGACGAAATCGGTATTGGAACCGGCCTCTTCCAGCTTGGTCGCGCCGAATTTGTTGTGATGTGCCTGGGCATGCATCGCGTGGCTGGCCAGGTGCGAGAACGGATCGCGCGCGCCGTGCGTGACGATTTCGTTTTCAACCTGCTCAAGCGAGCTGGCATTCCAGAACTTGTTCAGGAAGTCGGCCGAGCGCTTGCGCATGCTGACATTGCTGGCGGCCTTGACCAGAATCAGGTACCAGGTCACCAGCGACATCAGGATCAGGATGATGAACAGGCTCTTGCCCACGAAGTCGCTCTGGGCGACAAAGTGCAGGAACCCCATGTCGGGCACGGCGGCAGGAGCCGGCGGCAGCGACGGCAACGCGGCGGCGGCGCTGTGCAGCGCGTCCGCGGATTGCTGGACGACACCGCCAGCAGTCGTGGCAGCTTGTTGGGCTGCGGGCGCAGCCGCGGCGGCGGCGGGCGCAACGGCGCCGGCAGCCGCCGGCGCTGCCGGGCTGGTGGTCGCCTGCGCCACCAGGGTGGCGCTATGCAGTGCGTTGGACATCTCAGTTCCTCATTACGAAATCGAACGGAATTTTGGCTTTGGCGGGATAGGCCACGCCATTACGGGTATAGGGCTTGAACTTGGCCTTGCGGGCGGCGGCGAGCGCCGATTCGTCCAGTCGCGGGAAGCCCGACGACGTATCGATCGACGCACGGTCCACCAGACCCTGCGTATTGATTTCCACCAGCACCAGCACCCGGCCTTCTTCCCGCATCCGGCGTGAAGCCATCGGATAGCTGGGCATGGGACGCGCCCCCTGGAACTCAATGCTCGACACCAGGATCGGCTGATCCGGCGGCGGCCCTTGCTGCGGGCTCTGCGAGGCCTGGGCGCCGTCTGTCGCACCGGCGGGAGGCGTCTGCGGAGGCGGCGTTTCCGGCTTGGGTTCGGGTTTGACTTCCTGCTTGGGCTGAGGCTTGGGCTTAGGCTTCGGTTTGGGCTTGGGCGCCGGCATCGGCGGCTTCTCGACCACGGGTTCGGGTTCCGGCTCGGGCTCGGGCTTCAATTCGGGTTCGGGCTCGGGTTCCGGCTCGATCTCGGGTTGGGGCTCGGGCGGCGGCTCAACCACCGGTTGAGGCACTTCCGGGGTGGGCTCGGCCTTGGCGATCTGCGGGATGGGTGCATCCACCAGACTGACCATCACAGCCTCGGGCTCCTCCAATTCTGGACGATTTTCGGGAGCCATGAAAATGGCTCCGATCACAGCCGCGTGAAGTGCGACTACCGCCAGGCCAGCGCCTGCACGTATACCAAACGAAGACGGCGAAGAAGAATTCCAACCGCGTTGAAAACTAGGCATGAATCAGCCAGGGTGCATTGACTTATCCGGCCAGCCAGGAAAAGACGCGCACGAAATGGGTGACGCCTGCTGACCGGTACAAGCCCAACATAATATCTCAAATGCGAATGATTCGCACGTCCTATTTCGTCTACGCTAGCGTAGCATCCCCAGGCCGGGACTCGTGCGTCATGCACAAAACGCTTACGAAATACCAGATTCACGAGGGCTTGGGCAGGCATCCCAGCCTGCCTCAGGCCCGGCAGAACGTGATCTGGAAGCTGCCCGGCAACTCGAACGCCACATGGTGGCGCACCTGCGGCTCGATCACCACCTGCTGGCCCGCTGCCAGCACGACCTCAGTGCAAGGCGGGTCGTCCAGCGTGAATCGCACCACGCCCGCCTGCACCTTGAGCAGCCCCCATGTGCCGGCCTTCGTGGCATGCGCCGCCCGCAGCGCGGCCGGCAGATTCTCAGGGGTGAATACCGGGCTGTCCTTATAGGGCAGCACGCCCTCGGGAAGCGTCTCGGGCAGGCCGGACACGGCCGAGCGCTGCTGCCAGGCGCTCCACAGCTTGGCGGCGATGCGTTCGGCCATGGCGTCGACCTTGACCTGCAATGCGGGACAACCCAATTCCGCGGACGTCCCGTGGAACAGCGCCAACCAACGTTGGAACAAGGGCCAGGACAGCTCTTGAATCCGGGCGTGCGCGGGAATCGGCGCCCCCTTGAAGCGGCCCGTGCCCAGCACCAGCGCGGACCAGAAATCACACAACATCTCCAAGTGATGGTCCCAATCCGTCACCCGGGCATTGAAGATGGGCCCCAGCACTTCGTCCTGGCGCACCCGGGCGTAGAACCGGTGGACCAGCCGTCTGATGTCGTCCTCGGAAGGGGCTGCCGTCGAATCAGTGGCTGAAGTGGACGCGGCGTGGGGCATGGCAAGGCTCTTCTATCGGAATCAATGCCCCATTCTCAGGCCTTCGGCTTGCCGGCCCCATGACGCAAGTCATTGGAGCCCCGTGATCCTTGCTCAGAATGGCCGCCGCGCCGTCATGGACAGATCGGCCAGAAAGGCCCGGTCATGCAGGACCCACTGACAACGCTTACCGCTGATGTAGCCCTGCGTCTGCCAATCATTGAGCAGCCGGCTCAGCGTTTCGGCGCGGATGCCCAGATGCGCGGCAAGTTGGCGCTGATTAAGCGGCAAGGTCAATTCGCTGCCCTGACGTTCGACCAGCCCCATCAGGTAATTGGCCAGCCGCTCGGCCGCCGAACTGGAGGTCATCCAGTCGACTTTGTTCACCTGGTCGTACACCGCCTTGCTCAATCCGGCCAGCAACTTGAGCGCCAGGTCGGGCCAGCGCCGGCAGGCCTCATGCAACCGGTCACGGCACAGCCGCCAGCACTGGACATCGCTACGCGCCCGCGCCTGCATGGGATAGCGGCCATGCGGCATGAACATGGCCGCCTCGGCCATCAGCTGGCCGGGCTCGAACACCCGGAAAACACGTTCGTCCCCGTTATAGCTGTAACGCATGACCTCCACCTGGCCCCGCTCAACCAGCAGATAGTGGCGTGCCTCATCGCCTTCGCCGAACAGGATCTGCCCCGCCGCCGCGCGCAACACGCTGGCGTCGCGCAAGAGATCGGCGGCCACGCCCGCCGGCAGCCCGCCCAGCAGCGGGTGCTTGGCCAGCAAGGCCGCCGCGGCGGCCAGCGGCTCAGGCAGATTGATATTTGTCATTCCGGTTCTTTCGGCATGAATGTGAGAATAAAACAATAATAATTCTTATTTAGAAAAATGACTGCCTATCCGCACACCCGCCGCCGCTTTTGCGCGGCAGCATTGGGCGCCGCCCTACTGCCACGCCTGCCAACTGCCCGAGCTTCCTCCCCACCCCGCCACGCCAGCGTGACGCTGGCCGGCCCCGGTGCCGTGGTCAGCTATCCGCTGATGCACATGGCGGCCACCGGTGCGCTGTCCGACCAGACCGGGCAGTTGAAATTCCGCCTGTGGCAAACGCCGGACCAATTGCGCACGCTGCTGGTCAATCATGACATTCACTTCAGCGCGGCGCCCAGCACCCTGCCTGCCTTGTTGCACAACCGCGGCATGCCGGTGCGCCTGCTGAACATATCCGTATGGGGCATCCTTTGGCTGGTCAGCCGCGACCCGGCGGTGAAGACCTTCGCCGACCTTGCGGGCCGCGAACTTGCCGTGCCGTTCCAGCGCGATCTGCCCGCCGTGCTGCTGGATACCTTGCTGGATGCCCAGGCCGCCCGCGGGCTGGCGCCCATCGCCTTGCGGCGCACCCGCGACAGCCAGGACGCGATTGCCCTGGTGCTCAATGGCCAGGCCAAGCATGTGTTGCTGGTGGAGCCCATGGCCTCGGTGCTGTTGTGGCGCGCGCAACAGGCCGGCCATACGCCGCTGTATCGCGCGCAAAGCCTGGAGCAGGCCTGGCGCGGCGAATTCCCCGATCAGCCCTCGCTGCCGCAAGCCGGCGTCATGGCCGCCGCCAACGTGGCAAGCGACATCGGCCTGTGCCAGGCGGTGGATCAGGCCTACGCGGCATCGGCGCTCTGGTGCGCCGCCAATCCTGGGGCCTGCGCAGAGCTGGTGCGCGAACACCTGCCGCACCTGCCTGCTGCCGCCATTGAGACCGCCATCCGCGGCACCCGGCTGGAAAGCCGCCGCGCCATCGATGCCCGGTCGGAACTGGAAGCCCTATATCGGCTGCTGGCCGGCCGCTTTCCCCAAGCCATCGGCGGCGACCTTCCGCCCATCGGCTTCTACGGTCCATGAGCGCGCCCACCGCGGGGCATGGCCCCGCACGCACCTCGCGCGCCTGGAGCGCAGCCGGCGTTTTGCTGCTGTTGCTTGCCTGGCATGTGACCGCCCGCCAACTGGGCCCGCTGCTGATGGCCACGCCCTGGGATGCACTCCGGGCAATCGGCCCGCTCGTGCGCAGCGAGCAATTTTTCGCGCACGCCGGCATCAGCCTGATGCGTATCGGCGTGGGCGTGCTGGCCGGCACCACCCTCGGTTTCACGCTGGGCATGCTCGCCGGGCACAGCGCCCGCCTGCGCGGCTTGATTGAACCCGTGCGTTGGCTGCTGATGGCCATGCCGCCCGTGGTGATCGTGGTGCTGGCAATGCTGTGGTTCGGCCTGGGATCGCCGATGGTGATCTTCATCACGACGCTGATGATGGCGCCCGGCATGTACGTCAATACCGTCAAGGGCATGCTGCATGTGGATCGGCAACTGGTGGAGATGACGCACGTGTACCGCTACGGCGCCTGGCTGCGCCTGCGGCACCTGTACCTGCCCGCGCTCAGCGCGCCGCTGCTGGCCGCGCTGCTCATCGCCCTGTGCGGCGGCGTGCGGCTGGTCGTCATGGCCGAAGTCCTGGGCGCCGAGAATGGCGTGGGCTATGCCTTGGCGAACGCCCGCAGCGCCTTCGATACCGCCGAACTGTTCGCCTGGGTGCTGCTGATCCTCGGCCTCGTCGCCTTGCTGGAGTTCGCGCTGCTCCAGCCGCTGCAACGCCGGTTGGGCCGCTGGATGGAGCCTAGCCATGCTTGAGATGCAATCACTGTGCCTGCGCTATGGCGCCCAGCCCGTGCTGAATCACGTGGACCTGCGACTGGCGCCGAGCGAACGGTTGGGACTGCTGGGTCCCAGCGGCGCAGGCAAGAGCTCCTTGCTGCGGCTGGCGGCCGGCCTGTTGCGCCCCAGTGAAGGCCTGCTGCGCAATACGTTCCGGCACCCGGTGCTGATGTTTCAGGAACCCAGGCTGCTGCCTTGGCGGCGCGTGCTGGACAACGTGGCCCTGCCCCTGCGTGCCGCTGGCCATCGGCCGGCCGACGCCCACGCCATCGCGATGGATTGGCTGGCGCGAGTGGGACTGGATGCTGCCGGACAGGCCTGGCCGGGTGAGCTGTCCGGTGGCATGGCGCAGCGCGTCTCACTCGCCCGGGCGCTGGCGCTCGAACCCGACCTGTTGCTGCTGGATGAGCCTTTCAGCGCACTCGACCCTGCACTGCGCCACCAACTATCCCTGTGTTGCCACGAAGCGCTGACCCGGCGTCGCACCGCCCTGCTTTGCATCAGCCACGACCCGCATGAACTGCTGGGCCTGGTGGACCGCTGCATCCTGGTGGACCAGGGCCGCCTTACCCCCATACCCCTCAGCGGCCCTCTCGGCAGCCCGCAACGGGCAGCCGACGCCGAGCGCCTGCGCACCCTTCTGCTCGACATAAGGAAACAACCATGACCTACCTCCTGCTGCTCACCCTGCACCTGCTTGCCGCGCTGGTTTTCATCGGCACGGTCACGTTCGAGGTGTTGTTCCTGGAACCCGTGCAAAAACGCCTGCCTGCCGAGGTTCGCAAGGCGCTTTCGCGAGAGCTCGCGCCGCGAGTGCGCGCGGTCATGCCCTGGGTGCTGGTGGTCCTTTATGGCGCGGGGCTGAGCATGGCCTGGCAATACCGGAGCGCGCTTGCCAACCCCGGCAGTTCGGCCTTCGGCACCTTGCTGCTGATCAAGATCGCCTTGGCCGCCAGCGTGCTGCTGCACGTGGTCATCGCCATGACGCTTGCACGCCGCAAGCGTCTCTATGCCGCCCTGCGCGAGCGGGTGCACCTGAGCGTGTTCTGTCACATGGTCGGCATCGTGTTGCTGGCCAAGGCTCTATTTCATGTCTCCTGGTAACGCCCAGTCCGTTCTTCGTGGAATCCTCCTGATGTCTACCCTTGTCCTGCGCCAACTCGCGTCCACTCTTACCCTCAGCGCCTTCGGGCTGTCCGTGGCCCTTGCTCAGGAGACGCCTTCGCTGGCTCCCGTGGTGGTGTCGGGGCAAGCTGTCCCCAGCGCCCTGGAGCCCAGCGTGCGGCAGACGCAAGCCGAATTGCGAGCCGTGCCCGGCGGCACCAATTTGATCCAACCTCAGCAGGAAGTGCGCTTGACGACCCTGCGCGACGCGCTGGACTACCAGCCTGGCGTGGTCGTGCAGGAATTCTTCGGCGGCCTCGATCAGCCTCGCCTGAACATCCGGGGATCCGGCATTCAGAGCAACCCGCTTAGCCGGGGTCTGTTGCTGATGCAGGACGCTCTACCGCTAAACGATGCGGACGGCTCATTCATCATCAGCCTGCTGGAACCCCGCAATGCAGGGCTGATCAGCGTGCGGCGCGGCGCGAACGCCCTCTCGCCCGGCGCCAGCACCTTGGGGGGCGAAGTGGACTTCCAGTCGCTTACCGGCACCCAGGAAGACATCATCCGACTGGCTGGCGGCAGCTTTGGCACCCGCAACCTGACGCTCGCCAAGGGCTTCGGCGATGACCGCATCGACGGCCGCTTCAGCTTGGGCTATGACAAATCAGATGGCTACCGCCACCACTCCGCCTCGGAGCGCACCAGCTTCCAGGGCAACCTGGGATTCCGCCGCGGCGCTTTTGAAAACCGCACCTATATTTCCTATACCGATCTGAAATTCGACATTCCGCAGCCCATCCCGAAAGCGCGCATGTACGACGATCCGCGCAGCGTGCTCGGAGACGGCAATACGCCGCAAGACCTGGTCAACAACGTCTACCTGCGCGATCCGCATCGCGACACCACCCAATTCCGCCTGGCCAACCGCAGCTTCTGGGGCACCGAAGCCTTTAACCAAACTGCCGGGATCTACTGGCAGCACACGAAAGACGATTTCACCAATCCGCAAGTCGCCAACCTGACGGACGGCGACACCTACGGCCTGCTATGGCAATTGGCGGGCAAGCTTGGCGCGGTGGACTATCGGGTAGCCTTGGACTGGCAGCGCAGCGATATGGACCGCGACCTGGTCGCGATCAGTCCAGCCAATGGTCAGCGCCTGCAACGCTTTGGCGTCTACGGCTTGCGCGCCGAGAACCGCAGCGCGATGGTGGGCCTGGACTGGCACCTGACCCCGCAATTCACCGTGGCCGGCGCCCTCAAGTACAGCGAGGCGGTGCGCGATGCGCACGAACGCAATAGCGGCAAGACGCTGAATCAGGATTGGCGCTTCGCCACGCCGAAGCTCGGCATCATCTGGCAACCCGCCGCGTCCCAGCGCTGGTACGCCAACGTCAGCCGCAGCAACGAAGCGCCGACCTTCTGGGAAATCGTCAACGGGGAAGTCGCCGCCCCGATGAACCCCGCCACCGCCAGCACCTCCATGAGCAAGCTGGACTTGCAGCGCGCTCTCACCTACGAGGTGGGCGGCGACGGCACGTTCACCGTGGCCGGCCGCGATCAGCACTGGAGCGTGTCCCTGTACCGCAGCAAGGTCGACGACGAACTGATGTCGGTCAGCACCGAGAACGGCACGCCCGCCGGCACCTACAACTACAGCGGCCGCACACGGCACCAAGGCATCGAAGCCGGCTTGAGCGGCACGCTGCCCGCGCCCGGCGCCGGCAGCTTCGACTACCGCCTGGCCTACACGCTAAGCGACTTCCGCTTCCGCAGCGGCGAATATCAGGACAACCGGCTGGCGGGCGTACCGCGCCATCTGCTCAGCGCCGAAGTGATGTATCGCATCGGCGGCTGGCGCCTGGGCCCGAACGTGCGCTGGCTGATGAGCGACACGGAAACCAACCACGCCAATGCGCCCGGCACCCAGCAAGAGGCCTACGCGCTGCTCGGCTTCAAGATCGCCTATGAGCACGATGCGAACTGGAGCGCTTACGTCACGGCCGACAACCTGACCAACAAGATCTATGCCAGCAGCTACGCCATCCGCAACACTGCTACACCGGCCATGCCCATCTTCCTGCCGGGCAACGGCCGCGCGTACAGCGCAGGGGTCGCCTACCGGTTCTAGGTTGCACGTTGGCGCCCGAGGGCCGAGGGGGCCCGAAGAAGCGTCAACATAAAAAGGCTATAAAAAAGGCAATAAAAAAGGCACTTGGCTAACAGCCTAAGTGCCTGATTCATCGCTTTTGAGTGGTGGGTGCTACAGGGGTCGAACCTGTGACCTACGCCTTGTAAGGGCGCCGCTCTACCAACTGAGCTAAGCACCCGATCCTGACTTCTTTTCGCTGCCTCACAACAAGGGTCTAGGTGACGCTTCGTGTGATGCAACTGCCATCTCGGGGTACTCAAAAGCAATACGCGGGCCGGAGTATACCGGACCGCGTAGTTGTCGGCAAATCGCGTCGGGGCAATGCCCGGCGATCGCCGTGCCGTCCTTAGTTGACGGCGTCCTTCAGGGCCTTGCCCGGACGGAACTTCGGCACCTTGGCCTTCTTGATCTTGATGGTTTCACCGGTGCGCGGGTTACGGCCCGTACGAGCAGCGCGCGCCGAAACGGCAAACGTGCCAAAGCCAACCAGCGTGACCGTACCGCCCTTCTTCAGAGTGGTCTTGACGGCACCGATCAGGGCGTCGAGCGAGCGACCGGCGGCAGCCTTGGAGATATCGGCCTTGCTGGCGATGTGATCGATGAGTTCGGTTTTGTTCATTCAGGTGTACCCCTCACAAGGTATTGAGTCTGGCGAGGCCGTGCGGTTCATGGCTGTCATGATGGGACGCCACTAACCAACGCAAGGCCCGACAAACGACGAACAGACAGTGGATAAACTTTTTTCTTGCGCTGCAAAGCACAACTTTTAAACTGCTGCGCCGCTTAGGATTTGATAGCTCTTATGCCTTCAAATCGTCAGCGACGCAGACATGTATTAGGCCTTGGCGTGGCGCGGCTGTCAAGCAAAAACCTCACTACAACCCGCGCCAATACTAGCTTTTAGCTGTTTTCGCAATAAACAAAAACGCGCATTTCGGGGTTTGCGCGACACCATCCGGACATCGTTTCAAGCCTGAATCAAACATCCACCCAGCGGCGCAGCAAATTGTGATAAATGCCGGTCAGCTGCACGATGGAGGGATGCCCCGCCGTATCCTGATTCAGACGCTGTATCGCAACATCCATGTCCAATAGCAAGGCGCGCTGACTGTCTTCGCGCACCAGACTCTGCATCCAGAAGAACGAACTGACACGCGCCCCGCGCGTGACCGGATTCACTTTGTGCAGGCTCGTGCCGGGATACAGCACCATATGCCCCGCAGGCAGCTTCACCGCGCGCGGCCCATAGGTATCGTCGATGACGAGTTCACCGCCGTCGTAGGAATCGGGCTCGGAGAAGAACAGCGTGGCGGACAAGTCCGTACGCACGCGCTCGGACGTGCCGGCGATGCCGCGCACCGCATTGTCCACGTGATAGCCGAAGGCTTCACCGCCCTCATAGCGATTGAACAGCGGCGGGAAGATCTTGCGGGGCAGCGCCGCCGACATGAACAGGTTGTTCGCTGCCAGGCGTTGCAGGATCAGGTTGCCAAGCTCTTGCGCCAGCGGATGTTGCTCAGGCAACTGGCGGTTGCGCTTGACCTCGGCGGACTGGTAGCCCGCCGTGACCTTGCCATCCACCCATTCAACCGCATCCAGCCTGCGCCGGATATCAGCTGCCTCGTCTGGCGTGAACACTTCTGCGATCTGTATAAGCATAAAACCCGTCCTGATTGCCACGCGGGCGGCACTTCGCGCCCGCCTCGTGCTAGCCGCATTATCCCTTCAGGCAACCATTCAACGCCTGATCGAAATCAAACAGCAGATCGGCCTCGTCCTCGATGCCCACCGACACGCGGATCAAGCTGTCGGCGATGCCCATCTGCTTGCGGCGCTCGGCACCCATTTCGTAATAGATGGTGTGCGCGGCAGGCAACGCCAGGCTGCGCGTGTCGCCCAGGTGGGTGGCCATCAGCACAATGCGCAGGCGGTTCAGGAAATCGAAGCAGTCCACGCCATCGGCCAGCTCAACGCCCAACAGCCCGCCAAAACGCGCGCCAAACAATGCCACCGCCCGCGCATGCTGCGGATGGCCGGCCAGACCCGGGTAATGCACCTTGGACACACCAGGATGCTCTTCCAGAAAACGCGCCAGCGCCAGCGCGTTGGCGCAGTGCTTGGCCATGCGCAGGGCCAACGTCTCCGCACCCACGGCAATGCGGTGCGCGGGTTCGGCAGCCAAGGTGCCGCCCATGTCGCGCAAGCCCTTTTTCTTGATCTGTGTCAGCCCCCAACCCGTTGACGGTCCCTTGCGGTACGTCTCGTAAATGTTGGCGTATCCCGACCAGTCGTACAGGCCGGTATCCGTCACCGCACCGCCCAGCGCATTGCCATGGCCGCCGATGTACTTCGACAGCGAATTCATGACCAGCGACGCGCCCACGGTCGAGGGACGGAACATCCATGGCGAGGTCAGCGTGTTATCCACGACATAAACCAGGCCCTTCTCGCGGCAGATCTCGCCGATCACGGCCAGGTCAGCAATCTGCGTGCCCGGGTTGGCGATCGTCTCGGTAAACACCATGCGCGTGTTGGGCTGGATCGCAGCGCGCACCTGCTCTGCGTCCGTCGCGTCCACGAAGGTGATCTCGACGCCCAATTCCAGCAAGGTGCCAAACAAACTGTTGGTGTTACCGAACACGAACTGGCTGGACACCAGATGATCACCCTTGCGCAGCAGCGTCGTGAAGATCGCCGACAACGCCGCCATGCCCGTGGCAAAGCTCACCGTGCCCTTGCCGCCTTCCATGTGGTTCACCTTGGCTTCCAGCGCCGTGGTGGTGGGCGTGCCCTGGCGTGCGTACGTGAAGCCTGCCTTGCCCTGGAATACCGCAGCGAGCTCGCGGGCATCGTCATAGGCAAATTCCGACGACGGGTGCATGGGCTTGTGCACCGCTCCGTGCTCGACGGATTGTTGGCGGTCGGAATGGAGGATCGTGGTGGTAAAGCCGTTCTGGTGCATGATGGGCTGACGCTTGAAGGAAGAGCTACGCAAGAGCTACAAATAAGTCGGGACGATCAAATCAGGATTGGCGCTGACGCACGGTTTCGTACAGGCAGACGGCGCTGGCCACGCTGACGTTCAGGCTTTCCACCGAACCCAGCATCGGAATATTCACCAACTGGTCGCAGGTTTCGCGCGTCAGGCGGCGCATGCCCTCGCCTTCGGCGCCCATCACCCATGCCATCGGCTGGCGCGCATCAATCTGGTGCATGCTTTCAGTGGCCTGGTCATCGGTGCCAACGAGCCACACGCCACGGTCCTTCAGGCTGCGCATCGTGCGCGCCAGATTGGTGACCATCACGTAAGGCACGGTATCGGCTGCGCCGCAGGCCACGCGCTGCACCGTGGCGTTCAGGCCAACGGCGCGGTCGCGCGGCGCGATCACCGCATGCACGCCAGCGGCGTCAGCGGTACGCAGGCAGGCGCCCAGGTTGTGGGGGTCGGTCACGCCGTCCAGGATCAGCAGCAGCGGCGGGCCTTCGATCACGTCGAGCACCTCGTCCACATCCACCGCCAACTGGCGTTCGTCGGCCAGGGCCACCACGCCTTGGTGGCGGGTGCCTCGCGACAGACCGTCCAGGCGCTCCATCGGAACCGGATGCAGGCGGCAGCCTGCCTTCTCAGCCTGTTCGATCAGCGTCTGCATCCGCTTGTCGCGGCGCGACGCCTCTACATAGATTTCCTTGATCGACTCGGGCGCGTGGCGCAGCCGCGCGACCACCGCGTGAAACCCGGCTAGAACTTGGGTCGACGCCATAAATGCAATACCTTTAGATAAACGAATACCCGCCCCAGAGGGGGCGGGCCACCGGACCAAGCCGGCCATCAGCGCAATGTTACCCCTTATGGCCGCGCCGCCCTAAGACGTGCTGGCCATAAAGGGGATCCATCAGGGCAGATCAATGCCGCTTGTGCGTCGCTTTCTTGGCCGGCGCGGCACGCTTGGCAGCCCTGGGCGGCTTACCCGCCTTCTTGGCGTCAGCACGCCGCTCTTTGGCGGTCTGTCCCTTCAGGGCAGCGGGCTTGGGTGCCGCCGCCTTCTTCACACGGCGCACAGGCTCTTCCGGGCCGCGTGCCGCTGCTTTGCGCAAGGCGTCGAAACTCGTGCCTTGCACCAGGCGGAATTCGATGCGGCGCGCTTCCAGATCGACGCGCGCCACCTGCACTTGCACCTTGTCGGTCAGGCGATAGCGCATGCCCGTGCGCTCGCCACGCAGCTCGTGCAAGCCGTCGTTGAACTGGAAGTACTCGCCGCCAAGCTCGGAAACGTGCACCAGCCCTTCAACGTGCAGCGTATCCAGCGTGACGAAGATACCGAAGCTGGCCACGCCTGTGACGGTGCCGCTGAAATCCTCGCCCACTCGCTCTTTGACGAACCAGCACTTGAGCCAGGCTTCGACATCGCGCGACGCTTCGTCGGCGCGGCGTTCGCTGGCCGACAGCACCAAGCCCATCTTTTCCCAGATGGCTTGCTCGTGTTCCTTCTGCGTGCGCCCGATGACCACGGCCTGTTCATCCAGGCTGGGCACATAGCGTTGACCGGCCAGCAGGGCCTTGATCACCCGGTGCGTCAGCAGGTCGGGATAGCGGCGAATGGGCGACGTGAAGTGGCTGTACCCCGGATACGCCAGGCCAAAGTGGCCCATGTTGTCCGGACTGTAGACGGCTTGCTGCATCGAGCGCAGGCACATCGTCTGTAGCAACTGGTAGTCAGGACGTCCACGCACGGTATCCAGGAAGTCGCCGTAGTCCTTCGCGGTAGGCGTTTCACCACCGCCCATCGACAGGCCCATCGTGCGCAGGAATTCGCGCAGCGATTGCAGGCGTTCGGGCGTGGGGCCTTCGTGGATGCGGTACAGACCGGGGTGCTTGCTGCGCGTCATGAAATCGGCCGCGCAGGTATTCGCGGCCAACATGCATTCTTCGATCAGCTTGTGGGCATCATTGCGCACGGACGGCACGATCTGTTCGATGCGGCCCAATTCATTGCAGACGATCTTGGTCTCGACCGTGTCGAAATCGATGGCGCCGCGCTTCTTGCGGCCTTGCGACAGCAACTGGAAGAGCTCATACAGATGCTGGACCTGCGGCAACACGGCGCGCATCGCATGCGCGGCCGGGCCGCCGGGCTGCTGCAATGCCGCCCACACGTTGGTATAGGTCGTGCGGGCATGCGAGTGCATCACCGCGTTATAGAACTGATAAGCCGTGACCGTGCCAGCCTTGGCGCCGGTGGCGGGAATCACCATGTCGCAGACCAGCACCAGGCGATCGACGTCGGGATTCAGCGAGCACAGCCCGTTGGACAGCGATTCGGGCAGCATCGGAATGACGCGGCGCGGGAAGTACACGCTGGTGCCGCGCTCAAGCGCGTCGTCGTCCAGCGCATCGCCCGGACGCACGTAATAGCTGACGTCGGCAATGGCCACCAGCAGGCGCCAGCCCGGACGCTTGCGCTGCCCCGTGCCCAGCTCGACCGGCTCGCAATAAACAGCGTCATCGAAGTCGCGCGCATCTTCGCCATCGATCGTGATCAACGGCACGTCGCGCAAGTCCACGCGGTCTTTCAGATCGCTCTTGCGCACCACGTCCGGCAGGCGCGCGGCCTGCTTGCGGGCGGCTTCCGAGAATTCGACGGGCACGTCGAACTTGCGCACCGCGATCTCGATTTCCATGCCGGGGTCATCGATCTCGCCCAGCACCTCGGCCACGCGGCCCAAGGGCTGCGTATGACGAGTGGGCTGCGCCATGATTTCCACCGCGACCACCTGCCCGTGTTGGGCGCCATTGGTGTCGCTGGGCGGAATCAGGATGTCGTGCTTGATGCGTTGGTCTTCAGGCACGACGATGGACAGGCCATGTTCGTGCAGGAAGCGGCCCACCAGCTTGTTCGTGCGGCGCTCGATGACTTCGACAATGGTGCCTTCCGGCTTGCCACGGTATTCGCCAGCCGGCTTGACCAGGACACGGTCGCCATGCAGCACCTTGAGCATTTCGCGCGGCGACAGGAACAGGTCCGGCCCGCCGTCATCGCGCAGCAGGAAGCCGAAGCCATCACGGTGGCCCAGCACTTTGCCGGCAACAAAATCCAATTTGGTGGCCAGCAGCAACACGCCCTTGCGGTTGGGCATCAATTGCCCGTCGCGCTCCATGGCGCCCAGGCGGCGCTCGAACCCGACCAACGTCGCCGCACGCTCGACGCCCATGCGCTCGGCCAATTCCACCGGTGACAACGGCGAACCCGCGGCACGCAGCGCGGTCAGAATGGCTTCACGGGACGGGACATCAGGATCGAAGTCCGGCGGCGCTTCGGGCAAGGGTGTTGATCTGTTGTTTTTCGATTCGTTATTCGATCGTTTTGCCAAAGCTGAAATTTCCGTATATAATGCGCAGCTTCTGTGGTTCGCCCAAGGCTGAACACTGAAGCAGAAATGGTCAGAACATTGTAAGACCAACTGCGCTCGGGACGCATGTTTTAGTTAAGTAAATACGCTGGAAACAACGTATGGCCCTTAATAAAACAACGCAACTAGAGCGGCAGCGTATCACATAGTTCTGACAGTATCTTTCAGTGCCCAGGTGGCGGAATTGGTAGACGCGCACGGTTCAGGTCCGTGTGCCGCAAGGTGTGGAGGTTCGAGTCCTCTCCTGGGCACCACCCGCATATAAGTCGGATCCGCT
>NZ_CADIJX010000017.1 GCF_902859625.1 Achromobacter pestifer
GATGTGCGATCAACCACGTGCGTTTGATGTGCGATCAACCGCGTGCATTTGATGTGCGATCAACCACGTGCATTTGATGTGCGATCAACCACGTGCATTTGATGTGCGATCAACCGCGTGCGTTTGATGTGCGATCAACCGTAGGATGGGTGTAGCGCGAGAATCTTTAAGCAAGAATATTGTCGTTCAGCGCGCGCAACCCATCAAACAACCTCCGCGTTGTGACCAACGTTGCCAAATATTCACCGTTGCTTGATGGGTTGCGCGCGCTGAATATTCGAGTTCTTGTTCGCGATCTCTCGCGCTACACCCATCCTACGAATCAGCGCACCACACATATCCATCATGGAATCGGCGTACCGTACTTCCCCGCAACGCCAACCGCTACAGGTCCGTCGTATCCAGCGTGAATGCCGCTGCGGCGCGGCCGATGCGGTCGTTGACGGCGTGCCATGCGTCGGTCGCGGGCGGCGCTTGCACGATGATGCGGGCATAGCCTTGCTTGTCCAGATCGCGTAGCAATCCGTACAAGGCCTGCGCATAGCGCGCCGGGTCTGCGGGCACGGGGTGCCACTTCAGGCGGGGGTCCAGCGCCGCTGGCGCGTCGCCATACGCCACCACCACCACGTTGCCTGCCGGCAGGTTGCGGCCCAGGGCGACGTCTTGCAAGCGCTCATCGGAGGCCAGCTCCAACGGCGTACGTGGCGCGTAGTGTGCTTTCAGCGTGCCCGAGGCGCGCGGCGCGGCGGCGTCCGGTGCAAACACCTGCACGCCCAGCACGGCTTCGATCTGCGCGGCGCTGATATGGCCCGGTCGCAGCAGCACGGGGCCGGCGCCACGGTCCAGGCGCGACAAGTCCAGGATGGTGGATTCGATGCCGACCTCCGAGGCGCCGCCTTCCAGCACGGGCATGCCGGCGGCAACTTCTTCGGGGAACTCATGGCGCACATGTTCCGCGCGGGTCGGAGACACCTGACCAAATTTGTTCGCCGACGGCGCGGCCACGCCTCCCTGGCCGTTCGGCTTGCCTGCGGCAAAGGCCGCCAGCAACGCTTGTGCCACGGGATGCGAAGGACAGCGGATGCCGATGCTGTCCTGCCCGCCGCTTACCGTATCCACAATGTGCGGCGCGCGCTTGAGGATCAAGGTCAGCGGACCTGGCCAGAATGCGTCGATCAACAAGCGCGCCTCGGGCGGCACCTGCGCTGCCCAGTACGACACGTCGCCATGCGGCGCGATGTGCACGATGACGGGATGATTCGACGGCCGGCCCTTGGCCGCGTAGATCTTTGCCACCGCCTGCGGATTCTCGGCGTCCGCACCCAGGCCGTAGACGGTCTCGGTGGGAAAGGCGGCCAGTTCGCCACTCAGCAGGCGCTGGGCGGCGTGGGCGATCTCAGCAGCGCTGGCGGATTCAGGCGGGGGCAAGGAAGGCATCGGATGGTCGCGGGCTACTCAGGGGCTTCCATGCCCAGCGCGGCGGCCACGCGGGCAGCATCGGCGCGAGCCTGGTCCAGGGTGGGCGCCACAATGGTGATGTGGCCCATCTTGCGGCCACGGCGCGCTTCCTGTTTGCCATAGAGGTGCAGCTTGGCGGTCGGCACCGACAGCGCCGCAGCCCAGTCGGGTTCGCGTTGCGTCGTCGCCGTGGCGGACGCATACCAGATGTCGCCCAGGATGTTCAGCATGACGGCGGGCGCCAGCAGGTCCGTGCTGCCCAGCGGCAGGCCGGCCATCGCACGCGCCTGCTGCTCGAACTGACTCGTGATGCAAGCATTCATCGTGTAGTGGCCGCTGTTGTGCGGGCGCGGCGCGATCTCGTTGACGATCAGGCTTCCGTCCTTCAGCACGAAGAACTCCACGCACAGCACACCGTGGTAGCCCAGGCCCTGCGCGATGGATTGCGCGGCTTCGGTTGCGCGCGCCTGCCGCTCGGCGTGGGCCGCGTCCAATTGCACCGGTGCCGCGGTGGACACCGCCAGGATGCCGTCGCGGTGCACATTGCGCGCCACGGGAAACACCACGGCAGCGCCATCGAAACCGCGCGCGATCACGACGGAAATCTCGTAGTCCAGCGGCATCAGCGCTTCAAGCACGCAGGCCACGCCGCCGAATTCGGCAAAGGCGGCCAGCGCTTCGTCGCGCGTGTTGATGCGAGCCTGCCCCTTGCCGTCATAGCCCAGGCGGGCGACTTTCAGGATGCCGGGGAACAAGGCTTCGGGCGCGGCGCGCAGATCCGCATCGTTACGGATGGCGGCGTGCGGCGCGACGGGAATGCCTTGCGAGGCAATGAAGGTCTTTTCGGCGATGCGGTCCTGCACGATGGCCACGGCATCGGCCGCCGGGCTCACGCGGCAACGGGTGGCCAGCGTGCGCAGGCTGTCTGCGGGCACGTTTTCAAATTCGGTGGTGACGGCCTGACAGGTCTGGGCCAGGCGGGCCAGGCCGGCTTCGTCATCGTAGGCGGCCTGGATGTGCAGGTCGGCCACCATGCCAGCGGGGCATTCGTCGGCCGGATCCAGCACGGCGACCTTGTAGCCCAGGCTTTGCGCCGCGTGGCAGAACATGCGGCCCAATTGGCCGCCACCCAGCAAACCCAGCCAGCCACCGGGAGCAATCATGAAAGGAGTCGATTTGGTCATACGGATCAGGCCTCGGGCGGAACCTTCATGTCGCGCGCGGCTTGCGTTTGACGCGCGCGGAACGCCACCAGCTTCTGATGCAGGCCGGCATCAGTGCCCGCCAGCGTGGCAATCACATGCAGGGCGGCATTGGCCGCACCGGCCTCGCCGATCGCGAAGGTGGCCACCGGCACGCCCTTGGGCATCTGCACGATGGACAGCAGCGAGTCTTCGCCACGCAGGTACTTGGAGGGCACGGGCACGCCGAACACCGGCACTTCCGTCAGCGCCGCCATCATGCCTGGCAGGTGCGCCGCGCCGCCCGCGCCGGCGATGATGCCGCGCAAGCCGCGGGCATGCGCCGCCGCGCCGTACTCGGCCATGTCCTGCGGCATGCGGTGCGCGGAAATCACGCGCGCCTCGTAGGCCACGCCGAAGTCCTCCAGCATGGTGACCGCGTGCTTCATGACCTCCCAATCGCTGGAAGAACCCATAATCACGCCCACCACGGGGGTGGCCTCTGCCGCTGCGGAAGTCTTCGCTGTCATAACCGGTGTCAAAGAGGTAAGACCGCGGAACCCGCCCGCGGAATGTCAAAGGGCCGCGGATCAGGTCCGCGAAACCCGGTATTTTACCCGGCGCGCAAGACGGGCTATCGCGGGGCCGAAGATGGCAGCCACAGATAGCTGTCGGGATTGTCCGGGCAAGGCCCGAACCCGCACTCCAGTGTGGTGCTGCCGACGTTGGCCAGGGCCATGACGAAAAACAGGGCCATGACCACGATGCCGACCGCCGAGACCGGCTTTTTCAGCATGCTGTCGCCCCATTTGCGGTCGGCGGACTGCATCAGGACGCAGAAGACGATGATGGCGCAAAACGCGATGAACGCCCAGGTGTAGAAATGCAGTCCCAGGAATGGCGTGCCATAGCCGGGATCGCCCGGGGCGATGTGCAGCAGCACCTGGCGGCCCGATGCCAGCATGCCCCCCAAGGACGCCGCGACACTCATCGCATAGTGCATGGGAGACGGGCCTACCCGCATGTTCAGCAGGAATCCCACGCCGGCCAGGATGAGCGCCACGCGCTGCAAGAGGCACAAGGGGCACGGCAGTTCGTCATAGATGAATTGCCAGGCGAAGGCCATGCCCAGGGCGCCGGTAACGCCCAATAGCGCCAAACCGTTCAGCACGCGCGAACCGCGCGCGGGGTTGCGGGAGAAGATCATCGCCCTGCCCTTACCAAGACAGCGCCAGCGGGCTGGTCATGTGGTACTGGCACCATGCGGCGAAGATGCCGAGCGTCAACAGCCAGAAGGTCACGCAGGGCCGGCGCTTTCCCAGCATCCCGAACCACACCGCGACCACTCCGGTCAGAAAGGGCAACATCATGATCATGCGGAAGGCTCCTGTCGACAGACGTCCTGCTAAGGCAGCCGGGAAGTATAGCGTAACAATACGCAATAATTGTTATCGATTCCCCTGATGACAATCAACCGGTTTGGGAGAGGTATTCAAGGCCCAGGCATAAAAAAACCGCTCAGTGAGCGGTTTTTTTAATCACCGGAAAGATCAGGCGACCAGACGATCCAGTGCCTCGCGGTACTTGGCCGCGGTCTTTTCCAGCACGTCCTGCGGCAAGCGCGGGGCGGGCGGCGTCTTGTCCCAGGTCTGGGTTTCCAGCCAGTCGCGCACGAACTGCTTGTCGAAGGACGGGGGGCTGATGCCGACGCGGTAGCCGTCGGCCGGCCAGAAGCGCGACGAGTCCGGCGTCAGCACTTCGTCCATCAAGTGCAGCGTGCCGTTGTCGTCCAAGCCGAATTCAAACTTGGTGTCGGCAATGATGATGCCCTTGGTGGCGGCGAACTTGGCAGCTTCGGCGTACAGCTTGAGCGTGACGTCGCGGATGCGCTCGGCCATTTCCTGGCCGACTTCCTTGACCACGTGCGCGAAGTCCACGTTTTCGTCGTGCATGCCGAATTCGGCCTTGGCGGCGGGCGTGAAGATGGGCTCGGGCAATTGGCTGGCCTGTTGCAGGCCGGCGGGCAGCTTGATGCCGCAGATGGCGCCGGTGGCTTGGTAATCCTTCCAGCCGGAACCGATCAGGTAGCCGCGGGCAACCGCTTCCACCAGGATCGGCTTCAGACGCTTGACCACGACGGCGCGTCCGCGCACCTGGTCAACTTCGTCCGGAGCCACCACGTCTTCGGGCTTCACGCCCGTGGAGTGGTTCGGCAGGATGTGGGCCAGCTTCTGCAACCAGAATTCGGTCAGCTCGGTCAGCACCTGTCCCTTGCCGGGAATGGGATCGTCAAGAATCACGTCGAAGGCGGAGATACGATCCGACGCGACGATCAGCAACTTGTCGTCGCCCACCGCGTACATATCGCGCACCTTACCGCGGCCCAGCAGCGGCAAGGACTTGATGCTGGATTGATGCAAAGCAGAAGTCACGGGAATGGCCTATGGCAAAAATGAAGATTCCCGCCTCGGGCAAGCGCCAGGGCGGGAAGTAGAACGAAATCGGAAACCGCGCAGCCGACCGGCGCTGGAAAGCGGGTCGTGCAAAGCGCATAGATTACTGCAAATAAGGCCGCCTTGCCGGGCAGCAGGCAGCGGGTTAGTCTGGCTGCGTTCGAACATGCGCGCTGACCGCGATCCGCGTCACGGCGCCCCCTTTTCACCTGGAGGAGACACAGTCGTATGCAGGATGCTTCCCATAAACGCACGCCCCACGCCGGCGCGCAGGTTCATTTGACGGGCGGATGCCAATGCGGCGCCGTGCGCTACGCAATCTCTGACGAACCCATCACGGCCGCCACCTGTCATTGCCGAGACTGCCAGTATTCCAGCGGCGGCGCCCCGGCTCATGCGCTGATCTTCCCGGCTGGCTCGATCACGATGCTGCGCGGCCAGGCCAAGGAACACCGCTACAAGGGCGATTCCGGCCACACGGTCATGCGCAGTTTCTGTGCCGCCTGTGGCACGCCGCTGTTCGGCGGATCGGAAGGCATGGGCTACGAAGTGGTGCGCGCCGGCTCGCTGGACGATCCTGAAGCCTTCCACGCCCAGGCCAGTCTGTGGACGGATTCCGCACCCTCCTGGCACCACGTGAACCGCAGCGTTCCGCACTTCCCAAAGAACAGCCCGCCTGCGTAACCATCGTCAATTGGCAAAAAAAGGGGCGGATCCGAATGGACCCGCCCCTTTTCATTGCCATGGCGCCGTCCGGAGACGGCGCCAGGCACGTCTTATTGCACCACTTGCGACAGCTTGCCCGACGCATATTGCGCGGCGATGTCGATCAGCGGCAAGGCCTTGATCTTGCTGGCGTTACCGGCGGTGCCGAATTCCGTGTAGCGGGCCACGCAAATTGCCTTGGCGGCAGCGCGGGCGGGCTTCAGGTATTCGCGCGGGTCGAACTTTTCGGGGTTCTCGGCAAAGAAGCGGCGGATCGCGCCGGTCATGGCCAGACGGATATCGGTGTCGATATTGATCTTGCGCACGCCGTATTTGATGGCTTCCTGGATTTCCTCGACGGGCACGCCGTAGGTTTCCTTCATGTTGCCGCCGAATTCACGGATCTCGGCCAACAGTTCCTGCGGCACGCTGGAGCTGCCATGCATCACCAGGTGGGTGTTCGGCAGGCGGGCGTGGATTTCCTTGATGCGGGAAATCGACAGGATGTCGCCGGTGGGCTTGCGCGTGAACTTGTAGGCGCCGTGGCTGGTGCCGATGGCGATGGCCAGGGCGTCCAGCTGGGTGCGGCGCACGAAGTCGGCGGCTTGTTCCGGGTCGGTCAGCAACTGATCCATGGTCAGCTTGCCGTCGGCGCCGTGACCGTCTTCCTTGTCGCCTTCCATGGTTTCCAGGGAACCCAGGCAGCCGAGTTCGCCTTCAACGGTCACGCCCAGCTTGTGGGCGATGTCCACGACCTTCTTGGTGACTTCGACGTTGTAGTCGTAGTCGGCGATGGTCTTGCCGTCTTCCTTCAACGAACCGTCCATCATCACGCTGGAGAAACCCAGGTCCATGGCGCCTTGGCAAACCTTGGGCGACTGGCCGTGATCCTGGTGCATCACGACGGGGATGTGCGGGTAGGATTCCACCGCGGCCTGGATCAGGTGCTTCAGAAAGCCTTCGCCCGCATACTTGCGCGCGCCGGCCGAGGCCTGCATGATCACCGGGCTATCGGTCTCCGCAGCGGCTTCCATGATGGCCTGAACCTGTTCCAGGTTGTTGACGTTGAAAGCCGGAATGCCGTAGCCGTGCTCGGCGGCATGGTCGAGCAACTGGCGCATGGAGACTAGGGCCATGAGTGGTCCTCCTAATTACTGTCTATGGAAAGATGGTTGAAGTCCTGCTGAATAGGGTGATTTTACGGGGGATTCGGAGAAAGGTCTTGCAACCGGCCGTATCCGATCCATTCAGACGATGGCGAACGCCCTGAAACCCGTCTGTCCTCCGCCAGAGGAAGGAGGGGCGGCGGCCCCCCCGCCCCTTGTTTCCTCCCTTAGACCGCCGTCGGCACCGCGATGCGGCCTGCCCAAGGCTGAGCCACTTCCAACTGGGCCGACAAGGCCAACACCACGTCTTCACGCCCATAGCGGCCCACGACCTGGACGCCCACCGGCAGTCCAGTGCCTGTCCAGACTAGAGGCAAGCTGGCCGCCGGCTGGCCGGAGGCATTGAACGCGGCCGAGAACGTGCCATAGGTGGCAACCTTGCGGCGGAAATCCAGGAAGGATCCTTGGGCGGTGGACAGTTCACCCAGCTTCAGTGGCAATTGCGTCAGCGACGGCGACAAAATCGCGTCGTAGCCATCCATATAGCCATCCAGTATCCGACCGATGGCATGGAAGCGATTGACGCTGGCAATGTAGTGGGCGGCGGGTAGCGTCTTGCCGTATTCATAGCCCTGGCGCAGTACGGGTTCCAGGTCGCCATCACCAAGCGCGCGGCCCGTCAGACCCAGCCGGGTGTCCACCGACAGCACGATGTTGCCCGCCAGCACATTGGCGTGGGCCAGCACGAAGGCCTCGTATTCGATGTCCGGCGGCGTCCCGTCGACGACCTCGTGCCCCAATTCCCTGCATAGCTGGGCCGCCCGTTCCACCGCGGCGACGCATTCCGGCGCCACCGGCACACCATTCCAGGCCTCGCGCCACAGCGCGATGCGCAACTTGCGCGGCGCCACGGACAGCATTTCCAGGTAGGACGCCGACGGAGGCGGCGCGGCGTAGGGCGCTCCTGGTTCAAAGCCGCCGATGGCGTCAAGCGCCGCGGCCGTGTCGCGCACGGAACGCGATAGCACGCCGTCGGTCGCCAGGCCGCCCCAACCTTCCCCACGGAACGGCCCCATGGGCACGCGGCCCCGCGACACCTTCAAACCGTAGACGCCGCAGCTGGCAGCCGGAATACGGATCGAACCGCCACCATCGCTGCCATGCGCCAAGGGCACGATCCCCGCCGCCACGGCCGCCGCCGCGCCACCGCTGGAACCGCCCGACGACCGCGTCGGATCCCAGGGGTTGCGAGTCGGTCCGCCATTGCGCGCCGCCTCGGTCGTGGGCGCCATGCAGAATTCGGGGACAGTCGTGCGGGCAAAGGGAATCAGCCCCGCAGCCTCGAAGCGGTCGGCCAGCGTGGCGTTGCGCGTGTAAGGCGTGTCGTTCAGCAGGCGCGAGCCCAGGCTGGACGGGAAGCGCTTGTGTGCCAGCCCGGAATCCTTCAACAGGAACGGAATGGCACCGAACGTCCCACGCGGCTGCCATCCCCGCGCGACTTGCAGCGATTCTTCAAAGCGTTCATAGCACAACGCATTCATGGCCGGCGCGTGCTGCCGCGCCAGCCGGATGGCGCAGGCCATCAGGTCTTCCGCGCTGACTTCGCGCTTGGCCAACAAGTCGGCCAGCGCCAAGCCGTCCTGCAACTGATACTCGGTGTCACGCATACTGCTCACTCCTGGTTGATGGGTCCGGCAGCGCCGCCAGATCGGGCTTGTTCCAGGCTCTGCCCGGCACGGAATCGATCAAGCGGCGCGTGTATTCATGCTGCGGGTGATAAAAAATAGTGGCGGCGCGATCCAGTTCGACGATCTGTCCCTGGCGCATCACCGCAATGCGGTCGCATATCTGGGCCGCGACGCGCAAGTCATGGGTAATGAACAACACCGACAGGTCGAACTGGCCGCTGACGGTCTTCAGAAGGTCCAGCACCTGCGCCTGGATGGACACGTCCAGCGCCGAAACCGCCTCGTCGGCCACGAGCAGGCGCGGTTTGAGCGCAAGCGCTCGCGCGATGCCGACACGCTGGCGTTGCCCGCCGGAGAATTGGTGCGGATAACGATCGCCGGCGTCGCCGCCCAAGCCGACCAGTTCCAGCAGTTCGCGGGCTTCGCGCAGGGCTGTCTTGCGGTTTTCGCCAAAGGCGATCGGCCCTTGGGCAACCGCTTCGATGACACGATGGCGCGGATTCAACGACGCATACGGATCCTGGAACACCATCTGGATCTGTCGGCGGTAGGGACGGAAATCGCGCGGCTTCAGCCCCACCAATTCCTGCCCTTCCATGCGGACGCTGCCGCTGTCGGGTGAAATCAACCCAATCAGCGTGCGACCCAGCGTCGACTTGCCCGACCCGGACTCACCCACCAGCCCCAGCGTCTCGCCCTGCCGGATCTCAAGCGAGATATCCTGCAGCGCGTCGACCCGGCGCCCGCCAGTGGCGAAGGTCTTGCACAATTTTTGCACCACCATCAACGGCGGCGCGCCTGCGGTTTCTTCCTTGCCTTCCGGTTTGTGCGGGACTGCCGCGATCAGTTGCCGCGTGTACGGATGTTGCGGCCGGTTGAGGATGTCATCAGCCACGCCGGCCTCGACCACCGCGCCCTTGCGCATCACGACAATGCGGTCCGCGATATCGGCCACCACGCCGAAATCATGCGTGATGAAGATGACGCCGATGCCCATGCGCTGCTGGATATCCTTGATCAGGCTCAGGATCTGCGCCTGCGTGGTGACATCAAGCGCGGTCGTGGGCTCGTCGGCGATCAGCACGTCCGGCTCCAACGCCAGGGCCATGGCGATCACCACCCGCTGCCGCTGTCCGCCCGACAACTGGAATGGAAAGGCGTCGTACATGGCTTGCGGATCGGGCAGCAGCACTTGCCCGAACAGTTCCAGCACCCGTTGCCTGCGGGCGGCGGCGTTCATGTTGGTGTGCCGTTCCAGCACTTCGTCAACCTGCCGGCCCACACGCATGATGGGGTTCAACGCCGTCATGGGTTCCTGGAACACCATGCCGAACGATCTGCCGCGCAGCGCATACCAGTCCGTGGTGGACAGGCCGACCAGATCGCGCCCGTTGTACAGGATCTGGCCTTGCGTCACGCTCAGTTGGTCGGCCGGCAGCAATCCCATGATGGCGTGCGCCGTGACGGATTTGCCCGACCCTGATTCGCCCACCACGCACAGGATCTCGTTGCGGTTCACGGTGTAGGACACGTCCTGCACCACCGTCGGCCCGCCATGGGCCGCCGTAACGCTGAGATCGCGAATTTCCAAAAGCGCGCTCATTACGTCGTCCTCCTGCGAGCCAGTTTGGGGTTAAGGGCGTCGTTCAGCGCTTCACCGATCAGATTCAGCGACAGCACCGTCACCAGGATGGCCACGCCCGGAAAGACGCTCATCCACCAGGCATCGCGCAGCACGCTGCGCGATGCCCCGATGATGTAGCCCCACGTCATGGCGTTGGGATCACCGAGGCCCAGAAAGCTCAGCGCCGATTCCAGCAGGATCGAACTGGCGATCATCAGCGAGCCCGATACGATGACTGGCGACAGGCTGTTGGGCAGAATCTGCGTCAAAATGATGCGCAGGTTCGATTGGCCGGACAGCATCGCTGCCTGCACGAACTCGCGATTTTTCAGGCTCATGAATTCCGCCCGCACCAGACGGGCCAATGGCGGCCAGGACACCACGGCGATCGCAAAGATCACCGTGCCCATCGTCGGCGTCAGAATCGCCACCAGCACAACGGCCAGGAAGAAGCTGGGGATGGTCTGGAACAGTTCGATGAACCCCACTATGGCCTGATCCACGCGCCCGCCGTAGAAGCCCGCCAGCGCGCCCACCGTGATGCCCAGCAGAATGGACACTGCGGTGGACACCGCCGCCAGCACCAGCGTGACGCGCGATCCATAGGCGATGCCGGTCGCGATATCGCGGCCCAACGTGTCGGTTCCCAGCAAGGCGCCGTCGGACAGCGGTGGCATGAAAGGGCCGTTGATGATGTCCCACGGGCTGTCGGGGAACATCCAGCTGGCGGTGATGGCCAGCAGCGTCACCAGCGCCAGCACGATCAGCCCCATGATGCCGCCCTTGTTGCGGCAGAACGATTGCATGAACGCTTTCATTTGAGTTCGATCCGGGGATCCGCCACCGTGTACAGAATGTCGGTGACAAGGTTGACCACGACCACGATCAATGAGGCCATGAAGAACACGCCAAGCAGCACGCTATAGTCGCGTTGAATCAACGCATCGAACGCCAGCCGCCCGATGCCCGGCCACGCGAACACGGTTTCGACCAGCAACGAGCCGCCGATCAGACCGCCCGCCTGGATGCCCGCATAGGTGATGACGGGCAACAGCGCGTTGCGCAGCACATGGCGCACGATCACCGTGCGTTCGGACAGCCCCTTGGCGCGCGCCGTCTTCACGAAATCCAGCTGGCTGATTTCCAGAATGGACGCGCGGGTCAGCCGGGCGTAGACGGCCATGTAGAACATGCCCAGCGTCAGGGCAGGCAAGAGCAGGTGCTTGGCCACGTCGGCCACCCGTGCCAGGCCCGTCAGATTGGCCCCCACGCTTTCGTAGCCAAAGGCGGGCAGCCATTCCAGATTGACCGAAAACAGCAACACCAGCATCAGCCCCACCCAGAACAGCGGCGTGGCATAGGCCAGCATGGATAGCGTGGTGATGACGGTATCGCCCCATTTCCCCACGCGCAGCGCGGCTTGCGTGCCCAGGCTGACGCCCGCCAGCAGCGCAAACGCAAACGCTGACAACGTCAACAACAAGGTGGCCGGCAGGTGTTGAAGAATCAAGCTGGAAACCGGAGCCTGCTGACGATAGGAATACCCCAGATCGAACGTCGCAACGCTCTTGAGGTATTGCCCCAGCTGCACGGCAATCGGCTTGTCCAGACCAAATTCCTGCCGCAGCTTGGCGATGAATTCGGCATCCACCGCACCCGACTGCCCGGCCAGGATTTCAGCCGGGTCGCCCGGCGCGGCGCGGACCAGGAAGAAGTTGAAGAGCGCGATCATCAACAGAACCAGGACGCTCTTGACCACCCGGTTCGCCAGGAAGGTGGCGATCTTCTTCATTCTTTGGACAACCAGGTGTCGCTTTGCGTGTCCACCACGCCCAGCGCGGTCGTCACGGCATCATGCACGCGCTTGTTCAGCAAGGTCGAATAGTTCGTGTCCGCCAGCCACAGCACGGGCACGTCTTCGACCAGAATGCGTTGCGCTTCGCTATACAGTTTCTGGCGCTCTTCATCCGTGGCGGCCGTGGCTGCGGCGTTGAACAGTTCATCGACCTTCGGATTGTTGTACTGCGAGGTGTTGCTGAACATCAGCCCTTTCTTGATGTTGCTGCCCAGATAGGTGCGCGACACGCCGATGGCCGGATCGCCGTACTGGAACACGCCGTTGGCGCCCATGTCGTAATCCCAGTTGCCAACGCGGCTCGTCCAGCCGCCAACGTCCGTGTTTTCGATCGTGACCGCCACGCCGATCTTGGCGAGGTTCTGCTTGATGTATTCGGCGGTGCGGCGCGGCATTTCGCCGTAAGGCAGCGGAATCAGGCCGATGGTTGCGCGCACGCCCTTGGCGTCGGGTTTCAGGCCCATTTCATCCAGCAAGGCAATGGCCTGCTTCGGATCGTAGGGATACTTCTTGACGTTGGCGTCATAGAAGCGCGTGTTGTGGTGGATGGGGCCAGTGGCGACGGTGCCCGAGCCAAACATGATCTTGTCGACAATGAACTCGCGGTTGATGCCGTACATCAGCGCCTGACGGAAGCGCTTGTCGGAAAAGGGCTGACGGCCGCCGTTCAGCTCGATCCACTGCATAGTGGACCAGTACTCGTATCCCTTATGGGTCTGTGTGATGCTGGGCAGCTTGGCCACGCGCGGCACATCGACGGGTTCGATGTCCTGCAGCCAGGCCTGCATCACCGAGCCCTGCTCCAACGCCACGCGACGCGATGCGGAATCGGGAATCACGCGGTAGGTGATGCCGTCCAGATAGGGGCGGCCTTCCTTCCAGTAGTGCTCGTTCTTGACCAGCTCGATGTACGAGCCGCGTTCCCAGCGCTTGAACTTGAACGGGCCGGTGCCAATCGGCGCATTGTTGTTCGGGTTCTGCCCGATCGGGGTATCAACGTCGTACAGATGCTTGGGCAGGATGGCGCCGCCGCCGATATCAAAGGCGTACAGGAAGGCGGAGTACGGCTGCTTCAGTTTGAAGACCACGGTTTGCGCATCGGGCGCCGATACCTCCTGCACGTTGGACATCAACGTGCGGGTGCGCGGCGTGTTGGCCAGGATCTTCGTGTAGGTAAAGACGACGTCGTCCGATGAGAACGTCTTGCCGTCATGCCATTGCACCTTGGGCTGCAAATGGAAGGTGTAGGTGAGGCGGTCGCTGGAAACGTCCCAGGACTTGGCCAGACCGGGCTGCGGCTTCAGATCGAAGGAATAGGTCAACAGGCTTTCAAAGATCTTGCCGGCCACCAACTGCGTGCCGGCCACCTGCTGCACCGCCAGGTTCAAGGTAGGCGGCTCAGGGTTCAGGATGGCGGTCAGCACGCCGCCATACTGCGGGGTTTCCGCAGCATGCGACAGGGGGATGGCGACAGACGTCAGGCTGGCGGCGACCAGCGCGCAGCGCGCCAGAACGCGCCGGGCGTTAGAGGATTTCATGGCGGGAGTTCCGTAGGAAAAGGAGACCGCGGCCGATGCCGCGGGAGGACTCAGGCTTGCAGCGGTTCGATGCCGCACCAGTCGTGGATGAAGAGCGCCAGCGATGTCGCGACGCGCACCATGCTGTCCACCGACACGCACTCGTTGAAACCATGCACGTTCTGCACCTTGGGGCCGTAGCAGGTCACGGGCACATCCATCATCAAGCGGAAATGACGGCCGTCGGTGGTGGCGGTCAACGCAGTGGGTTGCGGCAGTTCACCTGCCACGCGCCGATGCGCATCCGCCAGCAACTGCATGGCGGGCACGTCCAGGTCGTATTCGCAGCCGGGCGCGTGGAAGCCTTCGTAGCGGATATCGATACGAACATCGCTATCGGTCAGCGTGGTCTCGACCGCGCGGATACGCTCCTCGACCAGCCGCTTGGCGGCATCGATGGTCATGTCCGGATAGCAGGCAATGCGCATGCCCAGCGTGCAGACGCTGGGCACCGACGAATTCCAGTCGCCCGCGTGAATCTGGCCCAGGTTGAAATTGATCGGATGGGCATGCTCGCGATAGGCGGGATGCCGGTTTTCCGGCAGATTCCATTCGTGCTCAAGCTGCTTCATGGCATCGACGATCCGCAGCCCGGTTTCAACGGGGTTGACGCCGGTGGTCATGTAGGCGGCATGCGCAGGCCGGCCCACGATATCCACGTACATCCAGTACACGCCCAATTGCGCGCTCATCATGCGTTCGTGCGTGGGTTCGGGAATGACGACGGCATCGAAGGCGCTGAGCTTGGCCGCCGCGATGGCGCTTTGCAACGCGGACACGGTAGCCAGCGTGCCGTTGCCGGTGTTCTCTTCTTCGAGCACGCCATTAAAGCCCACGGCGCCGGCCGGCTGCACGCCCAGGTCGCGCAGGGCCTTGAACGCCGCCAGCGCGCATATGATGCCGGCCTTCATGTCGCCCGCGCCCCGGCCGTACAACCAGCCGTCGCGCAGTTCGCCGTCGAACGGCGCAGGGTCCCAGAGTTCGTGGGGGCCGGTGGGCACCACATCCAGGTGGCCGTTGAACAGCACGGCCCGGCCGCCCGCGCTTCGCGGCTCATGGCGGGCCAGTACGTTGTAGCGTCCGCCGTCCGGGCAGCAGGCGGGGGAATACAGCGGCAGGTTCTTGAGTTCTTCCGTGCGCAGCGCAATCCGCTCGGAAGCCAGGCCCAAATCCGCCAGGGCATCTTCCATGAACTGAGCCGCGGACATTTCCTGTCCGGGCAGGCTGCGGCATTGCACGAATCCGGTCAGCGTATCGGTCATGTACTGGCGAAGGTTGCCCACGGCTTCGGCGATTTGGGCCTGATCCAGGCGGGTTGCGGCGACGGCACTCATTGCATTCCCCTTGTCGGTTGTGAAATCTCAAATTTCATAAGTATCAATATTTGATACTTAGATATCTATATTTGGCATGATAGAGTTCACGAAAGCGCCGGACAAGACATAAACCATGGGTGATTTCCCTAGCCCTGTCAGAAATCGCTAGCCGCTACAGTGCGTATCCCGCGTGCTGTCGCCACAAGCCGACGGCATGCCGCAAAGAACAAAAGAACTGGAGTAAATCAACATGGCGACAACCGAGACCCGGTTCAACCAATCCCTGGCGAAAGGCTTCGGCATCCTGGAGGCTTTCTCCAACCACCCCGGCCCGCTCAGCCTGAACGAGCTGACGGAACTGTCGGGGCTGGACCGCAGCTCGACCCAGCGCATGCTCCACACGCTGGTGGCCCTGGGTTACCTGGAGCGTGGCAGCAACCAGCGCGGCTATGTGCTGGGCAAGAAGATCCTGGATCGAACCTTCGACTTCCTGCGCGGCCACCCCCTGCTGGAACGCGCCACCCCGATCCTGGAGCAGCTACAGCAGGAATGCGGCGAACGTGTCGATCTCAGCCTGTTCGATGACCTGACCATCGTCTACGCGCTGCGGCGCCAGACCAAGCGGCAGACCTTCTACGCCACCCTGATCGGCCGCCGCATGCCGACGTTTTCGTCCTCTGGCGGCCGCGCCATCATGTCGCACATGGACGACGCCGAAGTCGATGACATCCTGGCGCGCAGCGACATGCGGCCGCTGACTCCCAAGACGATCACCGACCCGGAACTGATCCGCCAGCGCGTGCGCGAGGCGCGCGTGCAGGGCTACGCCATCTGCCTGGAAGAGAGCATGGTGGGCGAGATCGTGCTGGCCAGCGCCGTGGTTGACCACGCCGGCCGGCCAATGGCGGCCATTCATATCTCCGGACTACTGGCCGAATGGACGCTGGAATCCTTCTCCCAACGCTTCAGTTCGCTGGCCATATCCGCCGCGCGCGCGCTCAGCGGCCGCCCCAACCGCAACTGAACGGCGCGGCCGGCATCAAGCTGCTCCCGGGAAATCCCTAGCGCCAGCCGCCTTGCACGGCTGGGCGCGCTGCTGCACCATATCCATCTTGGATTCTTTAGTATCAATATTTGATACCAAAGATTTAATGTTGTTGTGGCCATGTTCACATCGGCCGCCAACCCAAGGAGGTTTGCCTTGAAGTGCAATATCGTCCGCCGCGCTCTGACGCGAGGCCTGCTGGCCGCTGCTGCCCTATCCGCGGTGCCCGCCGCTTTCGCGGCTGCGGCCACGGCCGAGGCGCAGCCGCAATACGGCGGCGTGCTGACCGCCATCCTGAACCCCGAGCCTCCCAATCTGAACGTCGCGATGCAGCAAGTCGGCACCACGCAAATGGTGGCGGGCAAGATTTTTGAAAGTCTGCTGACCTATTCATTCGATCTGAAGCCGCAGCCCAGCCTGGCCAAGTCCTGGAACGTGTCCGAAGACCAGCTGACCTACACCTTCCATTTGCAGCCAAACGCGCAATGGCATGACGGCAAGCCGTTCACCTCGGCGGACGTGCTGTTTTCATACAAGCAGATCCTGGCGAACACGCCGCGCACGCGCGCGCTGATGCACTACATCCAGGACATCACCGCACCCGACGAGCACACCGTGGTGTTCAAGCTGAAAGAACGCTATTCGGCCTTTCTGTATGCGTTTGATATCGGCGGCGGCGTGATCCTGCCCAAGCACCTCTATGACGTCGACACCCCGCTTGCGCAGAATCCGCACAACAATGCGCCGGTCGGCACCGGCCCGTTCAAGTTCAAACGCTGGGAACGCGGCTCGTACATCGAGCTGGTCAAGAACGAGCACTACTGGAAGGAAGGCCGGCCTTATCTGGACGGCATCACCTACCGCGTGATTCCCGACGCGGCCTCGCGCCGGTTGGCGCTAGAGCAACGCACGGTGCAACAAGCCTGGTTGCAAGACATCGAACCCTTCGACATGCCGCGGGTAGCCAAGCTGGCGCATATCAACGTCACGCAGAAAGGCTATGAATACTGGTCCACCCTGCACTGGATCGAAATGAACGAAGCGCGCAAGCCCATGGACGACAAGCGCTTCCGGCAGGCGGTGATGTACGCCATCGACCGGGAGTTCATCGCCAAGCGCATCATGTTCGGCATGGGCTCGGTCTCAACGGGTCCGTTTCATCGCAACACGCGCTTCCATGACCCCAACGTCAAGCAGTACCCCTATGACCCGAAGAAGGCCATCGCCTTGCTCGATGAAATGGGCCTGAAACCCGACGCCAAGGGCGTGCGCGTCAAATTGGGGCTGATTCCCAATCCCTATGGCGAAATGCAGCGCCGCATCGCCGAATACACCAAGCAAAGCTTGGGCAAGGTCGGCATTGCCATCGATATCGAAAGCACTGACGTCGGCGGCTGGACCACCCGCATGGGCAACTGGGACTTCGACATGGCCTACAACGGCGTGTTCCAGTACGGCGACCCCGCCATCGGCGTATCCCGCACCTATGTCAGCAGCAACATCAAGAAGGGGCTGGCGTTCACGAACACCTCGCAATACCGAAACCCCAAGGTGGACGAACTCTTTGACCAGGCAGCCACCGCTCCGACCGACGAAGAACGCCAGCGGCTCTACACGGAAGTGCAGAAGATCCTGGTGGAAGACGTGCCGCTGGCCTGGATTGACGACACCAACTATTCCACATTCCTGGACACGCGCGTCCACGGCGCGATCACCACGGGATTGGGGGCTGTGGATACCTATGCCGACGCCTGGCTGACGCCGAAGTAAGGAGTAGGCGCCGGCCGGAAGGCTGGCGCCCATTTACCCCTATCAGGGCCTGCCCGCGTGCGGCACATCCACCCGGGTCATCAGGATCCGGCCTTCGGGCTTGGCGCGGCGGTTGGCCTCAATGAAGTCCGGCGCAGCGGCCATGAACAGCGTGCAACCGTCCGGCCCGCCCAGCGCCGCCGCGAAGATGCCCAGTTCGCCGGTATCGATCTGCTCCAGGATCTTGCCCCCCCGTTCCACCCGCACGATCCGCTTGCCGATGGCGTCCGCCACCCACAGCGCGCCCTCCGCGTCCAGCGCGCCTCCGTCCGGGCCAATGGCCGAGGCGGCGATCAGCACCGATAGGTCGTCGCTGTCCGGCAACGCGCCGAAGTCCGCCCAGTCGCGCCGGGGGCCCAGGGTGCCATTGGCCTGGATGTCGAATTCCGAGATCCGGTTGCCGAAGGTCTCGTTGACGATCAGCATCTTGCCGTCCGGCGTGATGAACGAGCCGTTGGGGAAACACAGCCCATCAGCGACCACCTGCGCCACGCCGTCCGTGTCCACGCGCACCAGGGTCGTCGTCGCGACAGGAGCGCCAGCCATCAGGTCAAAGCCAAAATTGCCCACATAGGCGCGGCCCTTCGCATCCACCACCATATCGTTGATGGGGCCGCCCGTCAGCGCGGACAGGTCCGCGTGCACCGCCAGCGTGCCGTCTGGCTCGCGGCGCAGCACCTTGCGGTCTTTCATGGACGAGATCAACAGGCGGCCATCCGGCAGCCAGCCCAGGCCGGAGGGTTGCTGCGGCACGCGACAGATCTGCTCCACCTTGCCGTGCAAGTCCACGGCGATCACCTGTTCCGTATAGAAGTCCGACGCCCACAAGCGGTCTTCGTGCCACCGCAGCCCTTCCAGGTAGGTGTACCCGGAAGCCAGCACGGACAATTCGCGTTTCGGCATTGCCTTGTCTCCTGATTATCAGCCCGGTCGGGGCCGGTTCTTTTCATGCGCCAACGCGGCCGCCGCAGGCGGTCGCGCTGGCCCATTCTGGCATGCATGATCCGTCCCCGATGTGACAACTAACTGTCAGGTTGACGGCGTTAACATCGCGCCCCAAGGGAAAACCCGACCCTCTCGGACCCTCTGGCATATCCGTCATCCGACCCGCCTTGCCCCGCCCTATGCCGGCGGGCCAGCCTCTCCCGGGGCCCAGCGGCTGGTCCTTCGTTTCCGTTTTGATCATGAATACAAAGAAGCTGACGCGCTACATCGGCATCGCCATGGTGCTGGGCGTCGTGGTGGGCTATATCTGCAACACATTCGCGCAAGACGCGAAAGAGGCGGCGCAGATCGCGTCCTACTTCAGCCTGATCACGGACATCTTCCTGCGCATGATCAAAATGATCATCGCCCCGCTGGTGTTCGCAACACTGGTGTCTGGCTTGGCCAGCATGAGCGACGCCAACGCCGTGGGCCGCATCGGCCTGCGCGCCATGATCTGGTTCATCGCCGCGTCCGCCATTTCCCTGTTGCTGGGCCTGATGCTGGTCAATTTGTTCCAACCCGGCGCGCACATGAACCTGGCGATACCGGATAGCGGCATCACGTCGGGCCTGAAGACGGGTGACTTCACGCTCAAGGCCTTCATCGCGCACGTGTTCCCCAAGAGCATCGCGGAAGCCATGGCAAACAACGAGATCCTTCAGATCCTGGTGTTTTCGCTGTTCTTCGGCGCCGCGCTGTCCTTTATCCGCAGCAAGGGCCACAACACGATTTACAACATGATCGACGAGCTGGCCAAGATCATGTTCCGCGTGACCGACTACGTGATGCGCTTTGCGCCGCTGGGCGTGTTCGCCGCGATGGCCGCCGCCATCACCACCGAGGGGTTGGGCGTGCTGGTCAGCTACGGCAAGCTGATTGGCGAGTTCTACCTGGGCCTGGCGCTGCTGTGGGCCATTCTGTTCGGCGTCGGCTACCTGTTCCTGGGCAAATCCACCCGCCGCCTGGGTGGCTTGATCAAGGAACCCACGCTGCTGGCCTTCTCCACCGCCAGCAGTGAATCGGCCTACCCGAAGACCATCGAAGCGCTGGAGCGTTTCGGCGTATCCAAGCGCATTTCGGGTTTCGTGCTGCCGTTGGGCTATTCGTTCAACCTGGATGGCTCGATGATGTACCAATCCTTCGCGGTGCTGTTCATCGCGCAGGCCTACAACATCCAGATGAGCTTCTCGCAACAGCTCACCTTGCTGCTGGTGCTGATGGTGACCAGTAAAGGCATGGCCGGCGTGGCGCGCGCATCGCTCGTCGTCGTGGCCGCCACGCTGCCGATGTTCCACTTGCCCGAAGCTGGCCTGCTGCTGATCATGGGCATTGACCAGTTCTTCGACATGGGCCGCACGGCGACCAATGTGGTGGGCAACAGCCTGGCCACCGCCGTGATCGCCAAGCTGGAAGGCGACGAGGGCGACCCGCCCGAGGCCGCGCCGGCCAGCGAGGCAAGCTCCGCCCCGGCACTCGCCGCCAGGCAGGACGCATAAAAAAAACGGGCCAATGGCCCGTTTTTTTCTTAACACCTGTCAGCTTGACCTGCCGGCACCAGCGGGAGCAACATAGGACTCCCTTGCCTGACAAACGGATGCGGGGCGCCTTGGCGCCACGCGCTTCATGCATGCCATGACATCCCTTTCCTTGCGCGGCATTCTGGCAGCCGCCGCCATGATGGCCGCCGCGCCTGCCGCACATGCCTGGACCCGCATTTCATGCGACCTGAGCGGCACGGCCGCTACCCCCGCAGTGCAAATGCGCCAGTACCGCACCGACGGCACCGAACTGTCGCAGACGACGTTCCGGCTGACGGTCAAATCGGCCGACATTCCCGAAGGTGCGCGCGCCGATACCGACTGCACGGAATTCGTGAACCGCGACATCGACGTCACGCTTGATAACACCGCGCCCGGCCAGATTCGCAAAGGCAAGCCCATCAAACTGCACTACCGCTACGATGAATCGCTGGGCCAGAGCCTGGCAACGAAATTCGAGCTGGTCCGCTAGGACCTGCTCGGGGCACATATCAGATGACGTTCAGGCTTAGTCGTTGACCGAGCAGGACACTGGTGCGCCGTCTTCAAATTCAACGTCGTAGGTGTGAACCGGATCCCAGGGCAGCGTGAACCAAAGTTCATAGCCGTCACCATCTTCGTCGAACAGCCACAGCGCGCGCAGCACGGCCTTTTCGGCCATGGCTTCAACCGTTTCTTCCTTCAGCAACTGGTCATCTTCGATGCCCAGTTTCTTGCAGTGCTCGTAGGAATAGTTATCCAGCAGGAACTCGCTTGCTGCCAGGATGTGGTCGTCCAGATTGTCAATGATGGTCTTGACCACCTTGGACGCACCGCTGTCGGGCTCTTCGCCATCCGTCTGGATCATGACGTGGATGGGCGCACGGCCATTGCCGGCAGGCACGTTTTCGGCCGCCCACAGATCGGGTTCTTCGGGGTCTTGGGTGAAATTGAATCGTGCCATCGCGCGCTCCGGAAAATTGGATGACGAACCGTGAAAAATACGGCCTCGCCTTGGCAAACCGCAAAAGCGCGGCTCCGCCTTAGGCCGTTACGCCTTTTCGCCATTTAACCAGATGCGCGGCACCCCGTCTGTGACTCCAGGCGATGTTTTTGCGCCTATACACGTTCCAGCGACAAATGCGGCAAGGGTGGCAGTTCCGTCCGGATGGCGTCACCCGCGCTGACCGGCCCACCCTCGACCACGATTCCCATGACCCCGGCGCGGCGCAACAGGCTTCCGTCGGGGTGGCGGCCCAGCACGGCGGCCGTCAACCCTTTCTGATAGTTGTCCAATTGGGCGCAAGGATTGCGCAGCCCGGTGATCTCGACCACCGCATCGGCCCCCAGGCGCAGGCGCGCACCGCGCGGCAGGGCCAGCAGATCGATGCCCCGGGTGGTGATGTTTTCGCCCATGGTGCCTTCGGCCACGTTGAACCCGGCCAATTGAAGCTCGTCGTGCAGTTCGCCCTGAATCAAGTGGACCTGACGCAAATTGGGCTGCGTCGGATCGGCCTTGACCCGGGACCGATGCTTGACGGTGACCCCTTGATGGGCGTCGCCCTCTACGCCCAGGCCCTTCAACAACACAATCGTGGGCACGACAGGCTTGCTGAACGTGTGTGCGGCGCTCATCGCCACGGCAATCACCATCGGATTCATCGGGAAACTCCGGAAAGACCGTCAGGCCGCCACGCGCTGCGCTTCGTGCGTCGCCGCCGCCGGCGTGCGCGCCGGCAAATAATGGGTCGAGAACACCAGTCTGCCCGCCGACCAGGTATGGCTGATCAGCGGCAAGCCGCCCACCTGCGCCACCGCCACCAAATCCGCCCGCTGTCCCACCGCGATGCGGCCCCGGTCGGCCAATCCGCAGGCGTCGGCCGGGTTGGCCGTGACCAACGCGATCGCTTGCGGCCACGTCAAATCGGTCTGCGCCGCCACCGCGAAGGCGGCGGCGATCAAGGTGGACGGCTGATAGTCGGAACACAGGCAACTGGCCACGCCTGCGCGGATGGCGTCAATCGCCCGCATCGAACCGCTTTGGCTCTGGCCGCGAAGCACGTTCGGTGCGCCCAGGATCGTCGGCAGGCCGCAAGACACCGCCGCGCGCGCCGTGTCCAGAGTGATCGGGAATTCACTCATCGCCACGCCCAGGTTGCGCATGGTGGCGATGCGCTGGATGGAATCGTCATCGTGGCTGGCAGTGGGAATCCCCAGCGACTGTGCGTGCGACAGCAGCGTCTCTACCCGCGTCACCGCGCCGTCCTTGGCGCGTGTCTTCGCCTTGGCCGCCTCTTCCGCCTGTTCGCGGCTCATCGAATGATTGCCCATCATGTATTGCAGATAGGACTCCAGCGTCTTGAACTGCCCCTGGCCGGGCGAATGATCCATAACCGACAGCAGGTCCACCGCGCCCTCGTCCATCAAGGCGCGCAACACGTCCACGGACGTTTCGTCGGTGACTTCGTAGCGGCAATGAACACGGTTGTCCACCAGGCTGTGCTGGCGGAAAGCGCGCACCGTGCGCACCACTTCCGCCGCGGTTTGGTTGTTGCGCACGCCCCATTCATTGTTGGCAAACGACAGCGCGTGATAAGGCGTGGTGATGCCTGCCGCGGCGTTGCGGCGGTCAACCTGCGCCACCGCGAAGTCCAGCGGGAACAGCACGCGCGAACGAGGCTCGGCTTCCTTTTCAATGGCATCGCAATGCAGGTCGATCAGGCCCGGCATCAGCGTCTGGCCTTGCAGGTCGATCTCTCGGTCTGCCCGCGCGCCGTTGGGCTCGATCGCGACGATGCGGCCGTCATCGATCAGCACGGCGCTGTTCTCCAGAACGCGGTCTGGCATCACCACACGGGCATGGGTCAGGTAAGTGCTTTGCATGATTACTCCAGGTCCGCCGTGGCGGGCTGAGCGGGGCGCAGGGCCAGGGTCTGCGTGGCGACGGCGTCGCGCACCTCTGCATCGTGGAAGATGCCCAACAGGCACCGGCCAGCGACCAGGGCTTCGTGGATCAGTTCAATCACCACGCGGCGATTGTCGGCATCCAGCGACGCCGTGGGTTCATCCAGCAACAGAATGGGATGGCGCGCAATAAAGCCACGCGCGATATTCACCCGCTGCTGCTCACCGCCCGAAAACGTGGCCGGTGCCAGACCCCACAGGCGGGAAGGCACGTTCAGGCGCTGCAATAGCGCGCCCGCCTGCTCCCGGGCGCTTGCCACGTCCACGCCCGCCATGCGCAGCGGCTCTGCCACCACATCCAGCGCCGACACGCGCGGGATCACCCGCAGGAACTGGCTGACATAGCCGATGACGTCGCGGCGCAGCGCCAGGATGCGCTGCTCCGGGGCGCCCACCAGTTCTTCCCACTGGCCATGGGCCCGCACGCGGATGCTGCCCTCCGTGGCCAGGTAGTTGCCGTACAAGCAGCGCAGCAAGGTGCTCTTGCCGGTGCCCGACGGGCCCGCCAGCACCAGGCAGTCGCCGGCGGCCGCGTCGAAATCCACGGCGTCCAGCACAGGCAGCCGGATGCCGCCCTGGTTGTGCAGGGTGAACATCTTTCCGAGGCCCCGCACCTCAATCATGGGAGTGGTTTCACGCATGCTCAGCTCTGCAAAATGGAAGACACCAGCAACTGGGTGTAGGGGTGTTGGGGATCATCAAGAATCTGGTCGGTCAGCCCGCTTTCCACCACGACGCCGCCGCGCATCACCAGCGTGCGATGCGCCAGCAGACGCGCAACCGCCAGATCGTGCGTCACCACGATGGCGGCCAGGCCCAGGTCCGTCACCAGTTGGCGCAACAGGTCCAGCAGGCGTGCCTGCACCGAGACGTCCAACGATGCGGTGGGTTCGTCCATGAACACCAGGCGCGGATGCGTCACCAGGTTGCGTGCAATCTGCAAGCGCTGCTGCATGCCGCCGGAAAACGACACCGGCGTGTCGTCCAGCCGGCCCGCGTCGATCTCCATTTTTTGCAGCCAGTTGCCCGCCACTTCGCGCAGATCGCCATAGTGCCGGTCCCCCACGGCCATCAACCGTTCCGCGATGTTGGCGCCCGCGCTGACCTGCATGCGCAGGCCGTCACGCGCGTTTTGGCGCACGAAGCCCCAATCGGTACGCGACAGCAGCCGCAGCCGCGCGCCTTGCAGTGCGGCCAGGTCGATGAAGCCCTGGTCCCGTGTGTCGTACCAGACGCTGCCGGCATCCGGCTGGGTCTGGTATGACACGGCGGACAGCAGCGTGCTCTTGCCCGAGCCGGATTCGCCGACCACGCACAGCACCTCGCCGGGATACAGGTCGAAACTGACGTCGCGGCAGCCATGCACGCCGTCCCAGGTGCGCGTCATGTTGCGCACGGAAAGCAAGGGTTGGACATTCATGCGGCGGCCTCGTTGTCGTGTTGCTGCGTCTGGCGTTGATGGCAGTATTCGGTGTCCGAGCAGACAAAACGGCGCGTGCCCGCGTCGTCCAGAATGATCTCGTCCAGAAAGCTGTCGTGCGATCCGCACACGTCGCAGCATTCGGTCCACTTCTCCACCGTGAAGGGATGGTCTTCGAAATCCAGGCTCTTGACCCGGGTGTAGGGCGGCACCGCGTACACGCGCTTTTCGCGGCCCGCGCCGAACAGCATCAGCGCGGGGCTTCCATCCAGCTTGGGGTTGTCGAACTTGGGGATCGGCGACGGCCGCATCATGTAGCGGTCGTTCACGATCACGGGATAGTCGTAGGTGGTGGCGATATGGCCATGCTGCGCGATGTCTTCATACAGCTTGACATGCATGCCGCCGTATTCGGCCAGCGCGTGCATCGTGCGGGTCTCGGTCTCGCTCGGTTCGAGCCAGCGCAGCGGTTCCGGGATCGGCACCTGAAACACCATCACCTGCCCTTCAGACAGCGGTGTTTCAGGGATGCGGTGGCGCGTCTGGACGATGGTGGCGGCGGGCGTGGATTCGGTCGTTGCCACTCCCGTGACCCGCCCGAAGAATCGGCGGATGTTGATGGCGTTGGTGGTGTCGTCCGACCCCTGATCGATGACCTTCAGCACATCGTCCTGCCCGATGATGGACGCGGTGACCTGGATGCCGCCCGTGCCCCAGCCATAGGGCAGCGGCATCTCGCGGCTGCCGAACGGCACTTGGTAGCCGGGGATGGCCACGGCCTTGAGCAGCGCGCGGCGCAGCATGCGCTTGGTGGACTCGTCCAGATATGCGAAGTTGTAGTGATCGTCGCGTTCTACGGTTGCGTGTGGTGCGCTCATGAGGAAACCGCCTCGTCCATCAAATCGTTGGTTGCCGCTTCGGGCGCGCGGCGTTCAGCGCGCATGCGGCGCAGCAATTCCAGGTTGGCCTGGAAGTCCACGTAATGCGGCAACTTCAAATGCTGCACAAAGCCGGAAGCCTCGACGTTGTCGCTGTGATAGAGCACGAACTCATGGTCGTTGGCGGGCGAATCCGCGCGTTCCCCCAAGTCCTTCGCCTTCAGTGCGCGATCCACCAGCGCCATCGACATGGCCTTGCGTTCGCCGTAGCCGAACGTCAGGCCGTAGCCGCGGGTGAACTTCGGCCCTTCCTCCGCGTTGCCCGCGAATTGGCTGACCATCTGGCATTCGGTGATCTCGATTTCGCCAATGGTCACGGCAAAACCCAGCTCTTCGATATGCATGTCGACCTCTAGCGTGCCGTAGCGGATCTCGGCGGCAAAGGGATGGGTATTGCCGTAGCCACGCTGCGTCGAATAGCCCATGGACAGCAGGAAGCCTTCATCCGCGCGCGCCAGGTTTTGCAGGCGGGCAGCGCGCGAGGCCGGAAAATCCATGGGCTGGCGCGTCAGGTCGAACGGTTCCGGATCCCCCTCGGGCACCGGTTCAGGGTCAATCAGATCGTCATGCGCCAGCAGGTCCGTCACACGCGGCATATTGCTGTCCAGCGCCTCGCCGCCCGGGGGCAGCGCATCGGCCTCACGCTGGGCCTCCAGCGAAAAATCCAGCAAGCGCTGTGTGTAGTCATAGGTCGGGCCCAGGATCTGGCCGCCGGGCACGTCCTTGAAGGTGGACGAGATCCGGCGTTGCAGGCGCATCGCGCCCGTGTCGATCGGCTGCGTGTAGCCATAGCGCGACAGCGTCGTGCGGTAGGCGCGCAGCAGGAACACCGCCTCGATCACATCACCCGCCGCCTGCTTGAGCGCCAGTGACGCCAGCTGCGGGTCGTAGAGCGACCCTTCGGACATCACGCGCGACACGGCCAGCGGCATCTGTTCGCGGATCTGGTCCAGGCTCAGCTCGGGAACCTCGCGATCACCGCGACGGTAGCCGTCCAGCATGCGGTAGGAATTCAGGATGGCGCGTTCGCCCCCTTTCACGGCGACATACATGTCAGTTCTCCACGCGCGTCGTGCGCGGCAATCCACAAATCCGCCGTTCCTGCGTCAGGAACACGTCCACGCCCAGCGGAAACCGTTGATGATTCAGCCGCCATTCGCGCCAGAAGCCATCCGGCAAGCCTGCGACGGACAGCGTCTGCCGCGTCTGGATGCCCGGGCCGGTCAGGTTGACCGTGTCACCCGCCGACAACGAGGCGACGTCGATCAGCAAGGTGGTGGACAGGTCGGGATAGGCGGGGTCGCCCAGGTGGCAGGCGGACAGCGCGGGAACCTCGAAGCCGGCCGGCACGGCGGCAAAGCGCGCCAGCGCGGGGGACGGCACGATGGGGCAGGCGCAATGAAAGCGCAGAAAGGCCAACACGTCGGCGCTCACGTCCCGTGGCAGCCACAACGGAGTGTCCACGTCCACCAGCGTCAGCAGCATCGCGGTCATCGCGGGCGACAGGCCAGCCGGCACACCCGTGGCGGCCACGATCTGATGGACTCGTCCAGGGTGCGCCATCGCCTGCAAGGCCATGCGGAACGTCGTTTGCGCATCGTTGACCGGATCGGTAAACCCCGGCAGCAGGCCACGGCTGGCAGCCGGGGCAGTCAATGTATGTCGTTGCATGTCAGTCCTCGCCCCGCACCATCGTGAAGAATTCCACCTTGGTCTGCGCCGCGACCTGCGCCTGGCGTTCGACCCGTTCTGCATGCAGGCGCGTCAGCGGCTGGATCAGATGCGCCTGCACGGTGTCGTGCCAGTCCGGCAATTGCAGCAGCGCGTCGGCCACTGCGGCCTGTTCGGCGTGCCGCAATGACCGCCCCTGCACATAGGCCACGCCAACCACTCCTTCGCCCAGCGTGACAGCACAACGTGTCACCGTCATTTCCCCCAGGTTGAAGCGCGCGCCGGTGCCGCCGCTACGCGCCCGCACCATGGCCATGCCCGTCTGGGCCGGACGCAGCATCTGATGCGTGGGCAAGTTGCCCAGCGCGCTGAATGCGCCTTCGAGCGCGGCCGGACTGGCCAGGGAAAGCACGCGCATCCAAGCGGCACGCTGGGCGTTGGCCGCGTCCTGTCCTGCTTGTGAGTGATTCATTATTTCCTCTAAACGTCTAGACGACCGGATGGAGTATGATCGCTCCGAATGAGGAGTTCAACAGCCTGGCGTGAATTTTTGATGACAGCCGCAGCATCTGTGCACCGCCTATCCGGCGGCCGCCGCATGGTGCACAATCACAGCCATTCTTGATGAAGCTGATGTGACAGCACGAGCGCACCCTATGGTTGAACGAGGTTCCGGCATCGCCGTCTGGCGACAAATCGGCGAGTCCCTGGCGGACGACATCCGCAACAAGCTCTATATGGCGGGCGAGCAACTGCCGTCCGAACCGGAACTGGCTGCCAAGTTCTCGGTCAACCGGCACACCATCCGGCGAGCCATGGGCGAACTGGAGCAAAGCGGCCTGGTCCGGATCGAACAGGGGCGCGGCACGTTTGTGCAGGAACACGCCATCGATTACGCCATCGGCAAGCGCACGCGGTTTTCCGAGAACCTGCGCAGCCAGGGCATGCTGGGCCATCTGGAAGCCCTGGGCAGCCAGACCTTGCGCGCGGCCGACATCGCCAAGCACCTGGGGCTGGCCCGCGCGGCGCCCCTGTTGCGCGTGCAAATGGTGGGCAAAGCCGAAAACCGCCCCATCAGCGCTTCTGAACATTTCTTCGACGAAAAGCGATTCCCCGATTTCGCTGACCGGCTGACGGCCTTGCGCTCGGTATCCAAGGTCTATGCGCACTACGGCATCGGCGACTACACGCGCAAGTGGTCACGCATCACCGCCGCCTTGCCCACGCCCGAAATCGCCCGCCTGCTGGGCCAGCCCAAGACACGGCCGATTCTTCAGGTGGAAGCCCTGAACGTGGACGACAAAGGCGCCCCGCTGCAATACAGCATCACCCGTTTCGTGGGTGATCTGGTGCAGCTGATGGTCGCGGACGAAGGGTAGGCAGCCAGGCCATCGCCGCCGGGACCCTCCCGGCGGCGATGAATGAGACAGAGCACGAAACCCACAACACACATCTAGACATCTGGTTGTCACGCAAAGCCGATAACGTCACGCTATGAACTCACACGCCCCTTCGCCCCTGGCCGGTGTCACAGGCCAACGCATCCTGACGCCGCGTGGCGTCGAGCAAGCCAGCTTGCGCTTTCACGGCGGACTGATCGATGACGGCGCCGCCGCCACTGCCCGCAACATGCCCTGGTTCGATGCCGGCGACCTGCTGGTGCTGCCCGGCATCGTGGACTTGCATGGAGACGCTTTTGAACGCGCCATCATGCCCCGGCCCAGTGTCACCTTCCCGTATGACAGCGCGCTGTTCGACGTGGACCGCCAGCTGCTGGCCAACGGCATCACCACGGAATTCCACGGCGTCACCCTGTCCTGGGAAGGCGGATTGCGCGGCGAAGCCTATGCGGAACGCATGTTCGACGCGCTGGAGCGCATGCAGCACATGATGGGCGCGCGTCACTATGTGCACCTGCGCTTTGAGACCCACCACGTGGGTGGGGTGGAACTGGCGCAACAATGGATCCGTGATGGCCGGGTGCGCTTTCTTGCCCTGAATGATCACTTGCCCAGCATGGCACGCCGCCTGGGCGACGACCGCAAGCTGATGCAGTACGCCAACCGCGCCGAATGCGACCTGGACACGTTCCAGGAGCGCATCCGCGCCGCGATGTCGGCGGCCGACGCCGTGGCCGATGCCATGCGCGATCTGACCGCCTGCGCGCAGTTGGCGGGCCTGAAAGTGGCCTCGCACGATGATCCCGACGCCGCCACGCGCCGCTACTATCACCAGTTGGGCTGCGGCGTGGCGGAGTTTCCGCTGACCCGCGAGGCCGCCGGCGTGGCTCGCGACCTGGGCAATTCCGTCGTCTTCGGCGCTCCCAACGTGGTGCGCGGCGGCAGCCACACGGGTGCGCCCAGCGCCACCGAGATGGTGCGCAGCGGCCTGTGCGACATCCTGACATCCGATTACTACTACCCCGCCCCGCTGGCTGCCGTCATGCGGCTGGTGCAGGACGGCGTGCTGCCGCTGGCGCAGGCCTGGAACCTGGTGTCGATGAACCCCGCGCGCGCCGCGGGCCTGAAGGACCGCGGCGCATTGGCGCCCGGACTGATCGCTGACGCCATCGTGGTGGACGACCAGATTGCCGGGCTGCCGCGCGTGGTCGCGGCCATCGTGGGTGGCGAACTGCGCTACGCCACCCGTGCCTTCGGCGACGACAACAACCAGCGCATGGCGGCCTGATCATGCCGTTGGCTCATCGCTACGCTTTGTACCTGGCGCCCACTGGCCCGTGGCGCGAGCACGGCAGCCGCTGGCTAGGCCGCTGCGCGGACACCGGCACGCAGCTGGCGCCACTGCCCGGCCAGTCCGAGCCATCCCGCGCCTGGACCGACGCGCCTCGCCATTACGGCCTGCACGCCACCTTGAAGCCCCCCTTCCGGCTGCGCGCCGGCGCCACGCCAGAAGCCGTGGATGCCGCCGCCCGGGAACTGGCCAGCGGCATCCTCCCGTTCGACGTGGAACTGGAATGCGAAACGCTGCGCGGCTTCCTGGCCTGGCGCATCGCTGAATCCGACACGCAAGGCCAGGCCCGGATCCAGGCTCTGGCAGACGCCGCCGTGCGCCAGCTGGATGACTTGCGCGCGCCCTCGACCCCGGAAGAAATCGCGCGCCGCCAGCCGCAATCGCTGCCACCTGAACAGCAAGCCATGCTGGCGCGCTGGGGCTACCCCTACGTCTTCGATACCTACACGTTTCACATCACGCTGACCGGCAAGCTGATGGGCGAGGCGCTGGAACAGGCCCAACGCAGCATTGCCGCCTTTGCCGATCCACTACGCGGGCAGTCCATGGCGGTACCCGGCATCAGCATCTATGTGCAGCCCGAACCCGGCGCTGATTTTGTTGCCGCGCGCCACTATCACTTCGACGGCACCCACACCGATGCCATCGGCGTGGATTATCTGCAAGGGCCACCCGCGCCATGACGCCGCCGGCCCCCGCCTGGCCGCCCGCCGACGGCGCGCGGCTGATCTACCTGATGGGCGCATCGGGCAGCGGCAAGGACACCTTGCTGCGATTGTTGCGCACCCATCTGCAAGACGATGAACCCGTCCTGGTGGCGCACCGCTACATCACCCGAGATAGCGGCGACACCGAAGACGCTCTGCGCTTGACCCCCGAAGAATTCACCCGTCGCGCCGCGCTGGGCTGCTTCGCCTTGCAGTGGGCCAGCCATGGGCTGCACTACGGCATCGGCGTCGAAATCGACACTTGGCTGACTTACGGCGCGGCGGTCATCGTCAACGGCTCGCGTGCGCATCTGGAACAGGCGCATGCCCGCTACCCCACGTTGACGGCGGTGGAAATCACTGTCGAGCCTGCCTTGCTCGCACGCCGCCTGGCAGGCCGTGGTCGCGAAACCGCCGAGCAAATCGGGCTGCGGCTGGCGCGTGCCACGCAGGCCTTTCCGGTGCCGTCCGCGTGCCAACTGATGCGGGTCGGCAACAACGACGCGCCCGAATCCGCGGCGGCCGCCCTGCTTGGGATCGCCCGGGAGAAGCTGGCCCGCCCCGACCACTAAACCCACCCTGGCCATCAAGCGCACCCCAGGCGACTCAAGCCTTGAGCGGACCGCCGCACAAGTCCAGCAGAATTTCGGAAAAGCGGTCTTCCGCCGCTAGCGCCTGTTCGCGTTTGCGCCGGATCAGGTTGATGGGCGGCAGCTCCCAGCCAAAGTCCCAGGGCAGCACGCCCAGCTTGCCCCGCTGGCAAAGCTCGCCCGCGATGTCTTCGGGCACCACCGATATCAGTGTCTCGTTCATCGTCAGCATGCCTTCGATCACATCGGTGGAATAGGCCTCCAGCACGGGGGAAGGCGGGCGTAGTCCCGCACGAATGAAATGCTCCATGATCAGTTGCCGCGTGGGCGTGTTGGCCGCCGGCAAGACCCAGTCCATGGCCGCCACCGCTGGCCAGTCGGGAGCCCGTCGAGCCAACCGTTGCGCCAGCCGGCTGTGCGCGATCAGGCGTGGCCGTTGCCGGTACAGCACCCGATGCAGCAGATCGTCCAGCGCCACGATCGACGTCGCTCGGCTGATGATGCAATCCAGCTCATGCCGGCGCAGCATCGGCACCAGATGATCCGTGGTGGCGCGGTGCAACGTCAGCGTCACGCCGTGGCGCTGATGCAGGCGGCTGATGGCCGCCGTCAACAAGGCGCTGGACACATAGGGCACCACCCCCACGTTCAGGTGCGCGGAATGGCCGGCATGCAGCGCCTCGACCTCGCGCGCCCACAAATCCAGATCACTCTGCATGTCGCGTGCCCGCTGCAAAGCCAGTTCGCCCAGGGGCGTGGCTTGCAAGCCGCGCCCGCTGCGCAGGAATAGTGGGGCGCCAAAGATGTCCTCCAATTCGGCCAAGGCCTTGGTGACGGCGGGCTGGCTGATCCCGGTGGCAGCAGCCACCCGGGTCAGCGAGCCATGTTTGGCGATATTGGTCAGCAGTGCCAGATGGCGGGGCTTCAGGCGATTGGCTAGACGGGCGGGGTCCCAGCTCATGGCTTTCTCTATAACCGTATGGTTATTCAATTATGCCAACAAAGCCAAATCCAGTTATTTGTCGATCCTATACTTCAGGCATCCTTCCTTGCAGCCAGTCCGTCACCATGAGCGCCTCCTTCACCACTCGTCCTGAAATACGCGGCACCTTCGGTGTCGTGTCGTCCACGCACTGGCTGGCGTCGCAGGTTGCGATGGGTGTCCTGGAGCGCGGCGGCAACGCCTATGACGCCGCCGTCGCTGGCGGCTTCACCTTGCAGATCGTCGAGCCGCACCTGAATGGACCGGGCGGCGAAGTGCCCATCCTGTTCTGGAGCGAACGCGAACAGCGCATGCGCGCGCTATGCGGCCAAGGGCCAGCGCCCGCGTTGGCCACGCCCGCGTACTTCCGCGACCTGGGCGTGGAACTGGTTCCCGGCATCGGACTGCTGCCCGCGACGGTGCCAGGCGCATTCGGCGCCTGGCTGACCCTGTTGCGCGATTACGGCACGTGGGAACTGGCCGATGTGCTGCGCCCCGCCATCGACTATGCGCGCAATGGTTTCCCGCTGGTGCCCCGCGTGTCGCAGGCCATCCTGGCCGTGCAGGCTCTATTCCGAGACGAATGGACCAGCTCGCGAGACGTATGGATGCCCGACGGCCATGTGCCCGCGCCGGACGCCCTGTTCCGCACACCCGCCATCGCGGCCACCTATACCCGCATTCTGGACGAAGCGCATGCCGCCAGCAGCGACCGCCGTGGCCGCATCGATGCCGCCTTGAATTGCTGGTATCGCGGCTTCGTCGCCGACGCGATCGACGCCTACTACACCCATGAAGCCGTGCGCGACACCACCGGGCAACGCAATCGCGGGTTGCTGCGCAAGGCGGACATGGCCGACTGGAAAGCCAGCTACGACGAACCCGCCACGACGCAATATGGCCGCTACACCGTCGCCAAATGCGGCGTCTGGTCGCAAGGGCCCGTGCACCTGCAACAGCTGGCGATGCTGCGCCATTTGGGAATGGACGGCCTGGACCCGACGTCGCCGCAGTTCGTGCACCGAATCGCCGAAGCCGCCAAATTGGCGTTCGCGGATCGCGCCGCCTGGTATGGCGACCCCAATTTCGTGCAAGTCCCGCTTACCGCGCTGCTCAGCGACGCTTATGCGCGGCAGCGTGCGGGCCAGATCGGGCCACTGGCGTCCACCACGCTGCAACCCGGCAGCCCGGCAGGCATCGCTCCCCGCCTGCCCGACCTGGCCGCCGCCGAACGCACCCTGGCCGCCTCCGACATTCGTTTCGGCGTGGGCGAGCCTACGTTTGCCGCCTTGCCGCCAGTGGCCGAATGGGCCGCGCGCGAGATTTTCGTAGGCGACACCTGCCAGATCGACGTCATCGACCGAGACGGCAACATGGTGGCCGCCACGCCGTCGGGCGGCTGGTTGTCATCCAGCCCCGCCGTGCCGGCATTGGGTTTCCCGCTGACGACCCGCCTGCAAATGACCTGGCTGGACGACGGCGTGGCGGGCCAACTGCAACCGGGCAAGCGCCCATGCACGACCTTGTCGCCCGGCCTGGTGCTGCGCGATGGCCAGCCCTACATGGCGTTCGGCACACCGGGCGGCGATCAACAGGATCAATGGACGGTCGCATTCTTCCTGCGCCATGCAATGGGCATGAACTTGCAGGAGGCCATCGACGCGCCCTCGTGGCATATCGACCATTTCCCAGGCTCGTTCTGGCCGCGCACGCAGACACTGAATCGATTGACGGTCGAATCCCGTCTGCCCGACGCGACGATCGAGGCGCTGCGCGATGCCGGCCACGAGGTCAAGGTCGGGCCTGCCTGGTCCGAAGGCCGCATCAGCGCCTGCACGCGCGAACCCGCGGCAGGCGGTGGGCTGTTGCTGCGCGCGGGCGCCAATCCTCGAGGCATGCAAGGGTATGCCGTTGGCCGATAGCGCTTGATCAACCTGTTTCATTCCAGCCGGCGACCAGACCGGCACTTGCACAAGGGGTAATCACCATGACATTGCAATTCAAACGAGTACTGCGCGCGTGCGCGCTGGGCCTGGCATTGACCGCGCCCGCGCTGTCCCAGGCCGCCTGGCCGGAAAAGCCCATCACGCTGGTCGTGCCGTGGGCCGCAGGCGGCTCCACCGACATCCTGGCGCGCGTGCTCTCCGAAGGACTGACTCAATCACTGGGGCAGTCCGTCATCGTGGAAAACCGTTCGGGGGCATCCGGCAATATCGGCACCACCTTCGTGGCCCGTGCCAAACCGGATGGCTACACGCTGCTGGTGGGATCGATGAGCACCCACACCATGAACCAGGCGCTGTACTCCAACATGCCGTTCGACGGCGTGAAGGACTTCACCCCCATCGCCGAACTGGCGCTGGTGACCAACACGATGGTGGTCCACCCGTTGGTGCCCGCCGCCAACCTGAAGGAATTCATCGCCTACGTGAAAGAGCGCCCGGACACGGTGGCCTACGCCTCTGCGGGCCAGGGCTCGACCAACCACCTGAGCGCCGCGCTGTTCGAGAAAGCCGCTGGCGTGAAGATGATGCACATCCCCTATCGCGGCGGCGCCCCCGCGGTGCTGGACACCGTGGCCGGCCGCACGCAGGTGCTGTTCAGCGCCGGCACGCAAACGCTGCCCCACGTGCAGACAGGCAAGCTGAAGTTGCTGGCCGTCACCGAGGACAAGCGCTCGCCGCTGCTGCCCGAGGTGCCCACGGTTGCCGAAACCCTGCCGGGCTATGAACTGTCTGTCTGGTACGGCGCCTTCGGTCCTGCCGGCATGCCGCCGGAACTGACCGCGCGCCTGAACCGCGAAATCAACCTGATCCTGAAGCGGCCCGACGTCATCAAGAAGATGGGCGACATGGGCGTGCTGCTGACCGAAACCACGCCAGAGCAATTCGGCCAGATCCTGGTGCGCGACGCCGACAAGTACGGCAAGCTGATCAAAGAACTGGGGATCACCGCGGAATGACCGGCAACGCCATCACGCAGTCCCCCTCGCCCGTCGGCGTGCAGGCCATAGCGCTGGCCTACGCACGCGCCGACGCGGCGAGCGCCTTGCAAGCCATCGACGCCCATGCCCACACGTCACTCGGACATGCTTTGTGCACCGTGAACCGTTACGACGCGGACGCGATGCGTGTCGTACGCCTGTACAGCTCCAACCCGCAGGCCTATCCGCCGGGCGGCAGCAAGGACAAGAGCGGCACGCCCTGGGGCCGCCACGTCCTGCTGGAACAGCGCGTCTTCGTGGGTGAAGGCGAAGCCGCCATCCGCGAGTTCTTCAACGACCACGACGCCATCCGGGACCTGGGACTGCAATCGGTCATCAACATACCCGTCGTTTACGGCGGGGAGTGCCTGGGAACCGTGAACTTCCTGATGCCACGCCCCCAGGTATCGGAAGCGGACATCGACAGCGCCCGGCTGGCCGCGTTGCTGGCATTGCCGGCGTTCCTGGCGCTGCGCGAGTGAGCTTGCCGGCAACTAAGAAAAAGGCTCGCTGATGGCGAGCCTTTTTTCTTCCTGTCCGCCTATTAAATCAACGCACGGCGTATCCGCGACGACAGCATGTCGATCACGATCACGAACGCCACGATGATGATCATCACCGCGCAGGTTTCAGCGTAGCGGAAGCTGCGGATGATTTCCCACAGCACCGTGCCGATGCCGCCGGCGCCCACGATGCCGACCACGGATGCTGAACGCACGTTCGATTCAAAACGGTACAGCGAATACGAAATCCACAGGGGCAGCACCTGCGGGATCACGCCGTAGACGATTTCTTCCAGCGCGTTCGCGCCCGTGGCGCGCACGCCTTCTACCGGGCGGGGGTCGATGGCCTCAACCGCCTCGGAGAACAGTTTGGCCAGCACGCCCGTGGTGTGTACCCACAGCGCCAGCACGCCAGCGAATGGCCCCAGACCGACCGCCACGATGAACAGCATCGCGAACACCATTTCATTGATGGCGCGGCACGCATCCATCAGGCGGCGCATGGGCTGGTAGACCCACGCCGGCACCATGTTCGACGAACACAGCAAACCCAGCGGCACGGCCACCACGATGGCCAGGAACGTGCCCCAGACCGCGATCTGCACCGTCACGACCATCTCGTCCAGGTACATGCGCCAATCGCGGAAATTGGGCGGAAAGAAGTCGGCGGCGAACTGCGCCATGTTGCCCGAGTCGCGCAGCAGGTCCATCGGCCGCATGTCCGCGCCTTGCCACGACAGGACAAGCAGCGCGAGCACAACGGCCCAGACCATCAGGACCGGCAACGACGAGCGCGGCGCGGCAGGCAGGCGGGAGGAATGGGTGGCTAGGGTCATTGAAAGGAAGCATCCGCGTAGCGTTCAGAAGGACTAGCGCCGGCGCGCATTGCTGCACGCCGGCCTCATGCAAGGCTTACTGCTTGGCCACCGCGGGCTGGCCCAGGCTGGCCAGCTTGCTGTCCAGGTCAGCCAGCTGCTTCTGCTTTTCGGCTTGGCCCAGCGTGCTGTCCGCTTCGACCTTGGCCTTTTCACGCGCCAGTTCGATCTGACGGATCGGCACCAGTTGCTGGTTGTCGGACGCGCGGAAGCCCTGATAGGTCAGTGCCTTCAGGTTGGCCATTTCGCGCTCGGCGTCCTTGCCCTTGCCGTAGTTGATGAAAAAGTCGCGGATGCGGCCTTTCAGGTCAGCCGACAGATCGGAGCGCATGACGAGGGGGTCGGCCGGAATCAGCGGCGACTTCCACAGCACGCGCACGCTGTCGTTGGCGTCCTTGCCCGTGTTCAAGCGATAGCGCTCCAGCGCTTCGGTGTTGTTGACGGCCACGTCCACCTGCTTGTTGATGACCGACAGCAGATTGGCTTCGTGGTTGCTGGCGCGCACCGTCTTGAAGAACGTCTTGGGTTCGATCTTGTTGGCGGCCCACAGGTAATAACCGGGCACGGCGGTGCCGGACGTGGAATTGGGGTCACCCGCGCCGTAGCTCAGCTTGCCGCCGTTCTTCAGCACGTCGTCCAGCGTCTTCAGGTTGCTGTCCTTGTTGACGATCAGCAGCGACCAATAGCCCGGGTTGCCGTCCTTGTCGATCACCGAGGCAAACACTTCGCCCTTGGCGCGGTCCACGGCTTCGATGGCCGACTTGTTGCCGAACCAACCCAGTTGAACCTTGTTGAAGCGCATGCCTTCAATGATGCCGGCGTAGTCCGACGCGAAGAACGGCTTGACCGGCACGCCGATGGCGCGGCTCAGGTCGTCGATGACGGGTTGCCACACCGACTTCAGATTGGTCGACGATTCGGTCGAGATGATGCCGAAGTTCAACGTCTTGGCGTCTTGCGCGTAAGCCTGCGTGGACAGCGCCGCGGCGGCGATCAGGGTGACGAAGGTTCTGCGTAGCATGGGAGACTCCGGGGTATGTAAGGGCAGAGAGGACGGAACAGCAAAGGCGGGACGGATTCAGGCCGCTTGCGCCAAGGGGGACAACGGCGCCAGGCTCGGCATGGCCGGCGCGTGGGACGAATATTCAGGAAGCAATTCGCTCAATTCGGAGCCATACAGGTCACGCAGCATTTCAGGCGTCAGATCCGCCGCGCGGCCGTCGTAGACCACCTTGCCGTGGCGCAGCGCGACCACGCGAGGGCAGTAGCGCAGCGCCACGTCGACCTGATGCAACGACACCACCACGGCCACCTTGCGGCTGCGGTTGATCTGGGCCAGCGTGTCCATCACGCGGCGCGACGACTCGGGGTCCAGCGAAGCAATGGGTTCATCAGCCAGGATCACGCGCGCGTTCTGCACCAGCGTGCGGGCTATCGCGGCGCGTTGCTGCTGACCGCCCGACAGCGTGGAGGCCCGCTGAAATGCATAGTCGTCTATACCTACCTGGGCAAGCGCTTCCAGGCCTTGGCGCACTTCGGCGCGCAGGAACCAGCGGGTCAGGCTGCGCCACAGCGGCACGCGCGGCAGCATGCCCGTCAAGACATTGGTGATGACCGGCAGACGGCCCACCAGGTTGAATTGCTGGAATACAAAGCCGATGCTGGCGCGCGCGGCACGCACATTGCGGCTGAGGCGGCCGTTGCGCTGGATCAACTGGCCATTGACCGTCACGCTGCCCTGGCCCGCATCGCCAGCGACGAAACCCGCCAGATGGCGCAACAAGGTGGACTTGCCAGAGCCGGACGCACCCAGCAACGCCACCATTTCGCCGTCGGCCACTTGCAGGCTGACGTCGTCCAACGCCTTGGCGCCAGCACGGAACGTCTTGCTCAGGTTTTGTACTTCGATGGCGTACGTCATCGTTTGATCCCCTTGTGTGTGGTCATTGCCGCATTCTGTTTTCAGCGCATGACAGCGCGATGACCTGGGAATCGAATCATTTGCCGGAAAATAAGGGGTCAGCAACAGACTGAAAGACCTGCGTCATAAAAGCCCGGGTCCGCGTGTTGCGGCGCCTCGCGGCGCGGGTATATTCAAACTGTTCACCCCACTTGCCTGGCGCTCATCATGATCAAAGGTTCCTGCCTGTGTGGCCGCGTGGCTTACGAGATCAACGGCCCTCTCACCGATGCCCTGAATTGCCATTGCGTCATGTGCCGCAAGTCGCACGGCGCGGCCTTTCGGAGCCGCGCAACCGTCCAGGCCACCGACTTCAAGTGGACCAAGGGCGAAAACCACATCACTTGGTATGCGTCTTCGCCCGGCAACTACCGAGGTTTCTGCGAAGCCTGCGGTACGCCGCTGCTCAGCCGCTTTGATCAGACTCCTGATACCTATGGATTGCCGCTTGGCGCGCTGGACGATGATCCGGGGGTGAAACCCGCCGCCCATTGCCATGTGGCCAGCAAGGCGCCGTGGTTCGACATCACGGACGCCCTGCCGCAATACCCCGACGAATTCCAGGGCGCGCACGAACCCAGCGAGCAGGCCGTTACATAAAAATTCAACCACATGGTTGAACGTTTCAGGCAAGCCGTCTATATTCAACCTTATGGTTGAACTTATCCCCTCCTCCGACTTGGATGCCGTCTTTCGCGCGCTGGCCGATTCCACGCGCCGCGACATGCTGCGCAGCCTGGCACAAGGGGACCAAACCATTGGAGAGCTGGCGGCGCCCCTGCGCATGAGTTTTGCCGGTGCCTCCAAGCATGTGCAGGCCCTGGAACGCGCCGGCCTGATCCGGCGCACCATCCACGGCCGCACCCATGTGTGCAGCCTGAAGCCGGAGCCCATGGCGGAAGTCATGGAATGGCTGCGTTTCTATGAACAATTCTGGGCGGGCAAACTGGATGCGCTGGAGTCGGCGCTGATTTCCCCCACCCCACCCGCGTCCCTAGGAGAGCAACATGAGTGATCACGGCGTCGTCCTGGATCCCACGTCCCTGCGTTTTACCCGCCAGCTTCCCGCCAGCGTGGAGACGGTATGGGCGTTTCTGACCGAATCCGAAAAACGGGGCCGCTGGCTGGCCACCGGCGACATGGATCTGCGCGAAGGCGGCGGCGTGACCTTGCGTTTCGTGCACGCCGACCTGTCATCCGTGGTCGAACCGACACCGGAACCCTATAAGCCCTACGAAAACGGCGTGACCACCCATGGCGTGATCACCCGCTGCGAGCCGCCGCGGCTACTGGCCTTCACATGGGGAGGTTCCAAGGGCGAGCCCTCCGAGGTGACGTTCGAGCTATCCCCCCAGGGAGAAGGCACGTTGCTGGTGCTGACGCACCGAAAACTGAACTCTCGCGAGGGCATGATCGACGTGGCTGGCGGCTGGCACACCCATCTGGACGTACTCTCGGCCAGACTGGCGGGGCGCGAGCCTGGCCCGTTCTGGTCGACGCACCACGGTTGGGAGGCCGACTATCAGGCCCGCATTCCCGCCGCGTAGAGTCGTTCAGTAGCAACTATCACGGCGCAGCGCCAGATAAATACTGGCTAATCGCTGCGCTTTGCAGTAACATAAGTCCGTGATTTTTCCGCAAAAAACCGGGCTTCGGTCACTCTGCGTGCCAACCTGTACCCCTTCGGGTCGCCCCCAAGATACTCAGGCTGCCCCCGGTTTGGTTGAGATAACTGTCAACGGCACTGTTAACAGTGCCGTCAACAACGCTGCCAACGGCGCCGCACCATCACCGCGCCGCCTGGCATTGCAGCAAAAGTTCCAACCCGCTTCTTTCGACGCTGTGCGTTTGCACCGTGCCGCGACCAAGCCGCGCATTGCAGTCACATTGCCCACGCTGCGCGAGTATCCGTCATTTCAGACATCCAATTGGGATGCGGTGGCCCTTACCCGCGCTTGCCCGAACGTTTTACGTTCAAACCGCTGGACCTGGTTATTTGTGTCCAACGCGCATGCCGCTTCGCGCGGCGCGTCATGCCGCCGGCCTGGCTGCGCGTATTGATCAAGGAGTAGAGAATGGCTAAAGAAGAACTCATCGAATTGGATGGCATCGTTGACGAAGTGCTGCCCGATAGCCGCTACCGCGTCAAACTGGACAACGGCATCGAAGTTGGTGCTTACGCCTCCGGCCGTATCCGCAAGCACCGCATCCGCATCCTGGCGGGCGATCGCGTCACCCTGGAAATGTCGCCTTACGACCTGACCAAGGGCCGCATCAACTTCCGTCACAAGGACGAGCGCGCTCCCGCTCCGCATCGTCCCCAGCAATACCGCCGTTAAGCCAGGGCTCCAGGGCCGGCCCCAGGCCGGCTCCCTGCCCCTGTTCGCGCCGGGCCTTAAGCCCAAGCCGCGATATGCCGTAATGCGTGGGACGTCCATTCGTGAAAGAATGGCGCGCTTGCCAGGCGCAATGTCTGGCTGGATACGCATGAAGCAAGATGGATCTTAAAGAAGAGTTGCAAGCCGCCGCCGACCAACTTTCCCTGGCACGAAGAAAATTCGTGAAGGGAGAGGAAGGCCTGCGTCTGCTCAGCCAATCGCGCGAGGCGTTCATCAACAGCCTGCGCAATACCGGCCTGACCTACGCCGAAGCCAAGATCAAGTACGACAATTGCCTGGATGAACAGGAAGCCCAGCAAAGCCATGTGCAGCAGCAGATGGAATATGCCGAGCGCATGCACCAGTTCGTACTGAACAAGATCGCGCAGCAGACCGCCACGGTCTAAGTCGGGGCCAGTATCGCGTCTGGCTTTCGCCCGGCCAGCCGCCGGCCCTGGATCAGGGCTTGAAGGCGCCGATGAAGATCGCGGGATCAACCCGCGCATCGTTCAGGCTGACATTCCAATGCAGATGCGGACCCGTGGCCCGCCCCGTGGCGCCCACCTTGCCGACGACGCCGCCACGCGGCACCTCGTCACCCACTTTCACATCGATGGCCGACATGTGGCAGAACATGCTGACAAAGCCTTGCCCGTGGTCCACGAACACGGTCTTGCCATTGAAGAAGTAATCCCCCACCAGCACAACCACACCCGCCGCCGGCGCCTTGATCGGCGTGCCCGCCGGCACGGCGAAGTCCAGGCCCGAATGCGGATTGCGTTCCTGGCCGTTGAAGAAGCGCCGCAAGCCGAACGGGCTGGATAGGCGGCCGCCGTTCACTGGACGGTCCAGCAACAGATTGCTGGGGGTAATGCCGGCGCGATACGTCCGGTTGGCCGCGCTCTGCTCGGCCATCTCGCGTTCGATGCGCTTCATGTCGTCCGGATTGGGATCGACCTGGCGTGGATTCTTCAGCGTGATGTGTTGCGCCACATACTCCTTGGCGCCCACCTTGAACGGCAGCTTGCGCTGGCCGCGGGCGTCGTTGACCACCACCTGCTGCTCACCAGGCTTCACACTGAGCGGAATGCCAACCACGGCGATCCATTGCTTGCCCTCTTCCCGCACGACCAGCACGCGCCGGTCCAGAAAGCTCACCTCGGGCGCGCGGTCGGCGTCGCCCAACGGCAGGACGGCCACGCCGCCAGGCACGGGCGCATTGAGCTTGCGTGAAATGAACCCTTGTTGCGCTTGGGCGCGGGCCGGCAGGCTCAGGCCCATCACGGCAGCGGCCACGCCCAGGCGCAATACGTCACGGCGTTTGAACATGGCGCTTACAGGCACAAGTTCGCCGGTTCGATGATGCTTTGGTCGCGACGGGCGATGCGCGTGGACAGACGCGCCTCGGTCTTGCCCTTCCAGGTTGTGGTCGTCAGCACGGCTTCGACGCCCAGGCTGTCTTCCTGGATCAATTCAAAGCCGTTGCGCACCGCTTTCTGCTGGAAGTTGATACCCAGGTTCTTCCAGGCATCCGCCACGCAGGTGGTGTAGTCCTCGGCCGTGCGCTGGGTCGCGCCGTAGAAGACCGGGTCGCGCTGGCGCACATCTTTGACATTGGCGCAGGCCGTCAATGCGGCCAGGACGGTAAGAGACAGGACGAGACGAACCTTCATGACGATAAGACTCTCAAGCAGGAGGGGTGAACAGGGGCGGCCAAAACTATAACGCAGCGGCCAGTCAGGCCTGCGGCGCGCGGCGAGCCGATTTGGGGCGGAATGCGTCGATGACTTGCGCTTGCGTTTCCGCGTACGGGCCACCGATCAGGTCGATGCAATAAGGGATGGCGGCGAAGATACCCGGCACCAGCACGGCGCCGTCTGCGTCCTTCAATCCTTCCAGCGTCTCGCGTATGGACTTCGGCTGGCCGGGAAGGTTCACGATCAGAGCGGCATGGGACGGCGTTTCGCGAATGACGGCAACCTGGCGCGACAGAATGGCAGTGGGAACAAAGCGCAGGCTGATCTGGCGCATCTGCTCGCCGAATCCGGGCATTTCCTTGGTGGCGACCGCCAGCGTGGCCTCGGGCGTGACATCACGCCGGGCCGGGCCGGTGCCACCGGTGGTCAGGACCAGATCGCAGCCGCAGATATCCACCAGTTCGATCAGCGTTTCTGAAATGCGGGCGGATTCGTCGGGAATCAGACGATCCACCGCCTGCCAGGGCGTGACCAGCGCGCTTCCCAACCATTCCCGCAGTGCGGGCAGGCCTTGGTCCTGATACGTGCCGGAAGAGGCGCGATCGGAAACGGACACCAAGCCGATGATCAGATCGTCGGGATGGCGGCGGGCGATTCGGGGCGTGGCGGTCATGGCGGCAGCGTCTTGGAAGAGAGGAAAAAGGGGAAATCGGCGCCGGACTGCGGCGCGCGGCGCGGTCAATCCTGGAAATCCAGAAGAAGCCCGCGAGGTCGATGCTATCGCATTCTTTCCCAGGAGGACGCGCGATGGTCCCGGTGCCGCACGCCCACAACGTTGTGGCAAAAAAGCGAATCGTCCCCGGCCCCGCTTTCTCGCGCTTGTTTCGGTCATACGTGCTGGATAACATTCGCTAACAATGTAATTCCGTATTCGGCCGCGTAACGCCCATTCGCACCCTCCATGTTCAAACGCACCCTTCGGCAGCACGCGCTGGCCGCGACGCTGGCCCTGTCCGTCGCCGCCGCTTGCGGCTGGGGCGCCTGGCATTTCCTGGCCCTGAAAACGGAACCCGTACCCACGGCGGCTCCCGGGATCTACCTTCCCAACCTGGGCAATACCCTGCAAGAACAGACGCGCAACCTGTCGCGGATGAGCCAGGCGCTGCGCACGGGGGACCGGCTGGTGATCCTCGGATCGTCCGAACTGACCAGCAACGACCTGCGCTTCGTGCCGTACCGCTATCTGGCGGATGAGTTGCAGATGCCCGTGCTGGCGTATGGCCATTCGGGCTTCCAGTCGCTGGGCATGCAATTGGTGCTGGCCGCGCTGGCCGATGACCTGTCACCGGCCTCGCGGGTAGTCGTCATGCTGTCGCCCGGCTGGTTCGACGGTGACGGCGGCCTGGGACCGGATGAATTCAAGGAACACGCCAACCCGTTGCTGCCCCGTTTGCTCAAGCAGCCCCAGGGCCGGGCGGAGCTGGCGCGCTGGCTGCGCGACAAGGGCGACGCCAGCGTCGCGTGGTCCATGATGACCGAGCAGGCCTACGTTCTGCGCCAGCGTCTGGTCGACCTGTGGACGCCAGCCTATGCCGCGCCCGTGCCCGAACGCGAACAGGAGGGCCCGGCCGCCGCCGCCCGCGTGGTGGACTGGGACGCCCTGGCCAACCAGGCGCAGAGCGCCGAGCAGGACCTGATGACCAGCAACCGTTACGCCGTGCGGGACGAATTCTTCAATAAGTACCTGCGCACGATTCCCGAGGGCGGCAAGACCGCCTACCAACCCCAGCCGCTGACCGGCCGCGACGAGCTGCGGGAATTGACCGCGCTGATGGCGCTGCTGCGCCAGCACAATGTAAACGCGCTGTTCGTGATGCAGCCCCTGCACCCGATGGTGTTCAAGGATCTGGCCCGCTTCGAGCCCATCCAGCAGGAAGTCGCCGGACTATGCCAGCGCTACGCGATGACCTGCATGGACATGTACAGCGCGCCCTTCGAGGTGGGCATGCTGCGCGACGTGCAACACCTGGGCGAACTGGGATGGCTGCGAGTCAACCAGAAGATAGCCGAAGTGTTCCGACCGTGAGAGGCGCCCGCAAATGAAAAGATCCCTTTGGCTTTGCCTGCTGTATCTGGGCGTCCTGGCCGTGCTGCTGATCCAGGCCGATACCGCCGCCAATCTGGGCAAACCCATGGAAATCGAATTCCAGTACTCGAAATTCTAAAAGCGGGGCCGGCGGGGCGAGTCTGTAAATTGGTTTTTCAACGCAACCAGGGTCAGGTCACAAATCTGCAATAATCGGCTCCTCTCGCCGGAACCTCGCCCCCCGCCTCCATGTTCGACCTATTCCACGGCCTAGATCTCTGGGTTGGCCTCAGTCTTGTGTTGGCCCTGACATTCGTCCTGGCCTTTGAATTCATCAATGGCTTCCACGACACGGCGAACGCCGTGGCGACGGTCATTTACACCAAAGCCATGCCGCCGCACCTGGCGGTCGTGCTGTCGGGCATCTTCAACTTCCTGGGCGTGCTGCTGGGCGGCGTGGGCGTGGCCTACGCGATCGTCCATCTGCTGCCCGTTGAATTGCTGATCAACGTGGATACCGGCCGCGGGCTGGCCATGGTGTTCGCCATGCTGGCGGCCGCCATCGCGTGGAACCTGGGCACCTGGTACTTCGGCATCCCCGCGTCCAGCTCACACACCCTGATCGGCTCGATCCTGGGCGTGGGTCTGGCCAACGCGCTGATCACCGATCTGCCGCTGGCCGATGGCGTCAACTGGGGCAAGGCCGTCGATATCGGCCTGTCGCTGGTGGCGTCACCGGTGGCGGGCTTCCTGGTGGCGGGTGGTCTGCTGCTGCTGCTCAAGCGCTGGCTGCCGCTGTCCAAGATGCACAAGACGCCGGATCAACGCCGTGCGATCGACAACAAAAAGCACCCGCCGTTCTGGAATCGCCTGGTGCTGGTGCTGTCGGCCATGGGCGTGAGCTTCGTGCACGGATCCAATGACGGCCAGAAGGGCATTGGCCTGATCATGCTGGTCTTGATCGGCATCGTGCCGGCCAACTTCGTGCTGGACACGACCAGCACCACGTACCAGATCGAACGCACCCGCGACGCCGCGAACCACTTGAACGTGTTCTACCAGCGCAACGAAGCCATGCTGGGCGATTTCCTGGCGCTCAAGCGGGCGGATGCAACGACCGAACTGCCGCGCAATTTCCGCTGCGACCCGGAATTGACCTTGCCGACCATCGCCGCGCTGCAAACCGATCTGGCCGGCGTCAGCAACTACGCCGACCTGTCCGCCGAAAAGCGCATCGACGTCCGCCGCTATCTGCTGTGCCTGGACGATACGGCCAAGAAGGTGTCGCGCATCGAAGGGCTGCCCGCCCGCGAACGCGCCGACCTGCAACGCCTGCGAGCCGACCTGACCGCGACCACCGAATACGCCCCCTTCTGGGTGATCGTGGCCGTGGCCCTGGCGCTGGGAGCGGGCACCATGGTCGGCTGGCGCCGCGTGGTGCTGACCGTGGGCGAGAAGATCGGCAAGCAAGGCATGACATACGCCCAAGGCATGTCGGCGCAAGTGACGGCCGTGGCCGCCATCGGCCTGGCCAACGTGTTCAGCCTGCCCGTGTCCACCACCCATGTGCTGTCGTCCGGCGTGGCCGGCACGATGATCGCCAACAAGACCGGATTGCAAGGCAACACGGTGCGCAACATTCTGCTGGCCTGGGTGTTGACCCTGCCCGCGTCGATGGCGCTGGCAGCGGGCCTGTTCTGGATCGGCGTGCAGATCACCGGCTGATCGCGCGCCCCCCAAAGGCCGTGCAGGCAATCTGCACGGCCGATGCAACACTCTGGCTACCGCGCCAGGCTGTTTTCCGCCTTTGCCCGCGTCTACCATGACGCCATGGCTACCCACACCCCCACTCTGCATTACCTATTTGATCCGCTTTGCGGCTGGTGCTATGGCGCCGCCCCGCTGGTGGACGCCGCACGCGGCATCGCCGGCCTGACGGTCGCCGCCCATGGTGGCGGCATGATGACCGGCAGCAACCGCCAGCCCGTCACCGACGCACTGCGCCGCTACGTCATGCCCCACGACGAACGCATCGCCGGCATGACCGGACAGGTGTTCGGCAAGGATTACTTCGACGGCTTGCTGCGCGATGCGGATGCCGTGTTCGATTCCGAACCGCCCACCACTGCCATTCTGGCCGCCGACGCCGTGGCCGGCCGTGGGCTGGACCTGCTCAAGCGCCTGCAACGCGCGCACTATGTGCAAGGCTTGCGCATCGCCAAGGCCGATGTGCTGAAGACGCTGGCCAGGGAAATTGGCCTGGACGGCGATGCCTTCGACGCCGCCTACGCCGCCGCCGAAGGGGCGGATACGGCCGCCCACATCGCCGCCAGCCGCAAATTGCTGGCGCAGGTTGGCGGCTCGGGCTTTCCGACGATGGCGCTGGAACACAATGGTGTCTTCACGCTGCTGGAGCCCAGCCGCTATCTGGGCCGCCCGGCCCAATGGCAGGCGGACCTGCGCGAACGCATCCAGGGCCAGGCCAGGGTCTAGGGTCCAGGCCTGCCCCGCCGCGACGGGCGTCAGTTCTCTTCGATATCGCCATCCCGCTGCAACGCCCGGTGCATCGCCGGGCGATTTCCCAAGCGCTCGACATAGGCGCCGAACACCGGCGATTCGGGCATCACCTTCATCTGCATCATGTATTGCAGCGCGCCGCCCAGCACGATATCCACAGCCGAGAAGTGGGCGCCTAGAAAATAGGGGCGCGTTTGCAGGACGCGCGTCAGCACCTGTTCCACCTCGTCCGCTGATCCCCAGCCCTGGCCGCTGGGCTCGTACGGCCGTTTGACGATGCGTTCAACCATCGCGGGCTCGAACACGCCGGTCGAATAAGACAGCCAGGTCAGATAGGGGCCGCGATTCGCGTCGCCGACCTGCGGACCCAGCCCTTTCTCTGGGAACATGTCCGTCAGATACAGCGCAATGGCCGGAGTTTCAAATATGGGCACCCCGTCATGCACCAGTGCCGGCACTTTGCGGTGCGGATGAATGTCAACGTAGTCCGCAGGCATGTGGCCCGCACTATCGGTGCCACGGATCGACACCATTTCAGTGTCATAGGGCACGCCCAGTTCCTCAAGCAACCACAGGACCCTGAACGACCGCGAGCGCGGCGCATGGTAGAGCGTAAGCATGATCGGCCTCCTTGAAGAGTCCGGTCATTTTGCCTGGATGGTCTTAGCCCGCCAAGGCCAGCAACACCCCGTATCCCGCCATGCCCAGCAACACGGCCACGCCGGTATTGCTGACCAGACGCGCGGCCACGCCCGTGACCACCAGGCCGCCCACGTATGGCGCCAGACGGGCCGCGTCAGCGCCCGCATCCAGCAGATCCGGCACGATGACGGCCGCCGCGATGCCCGCCAGCAAACTGGGGCCCAGCGCGGCCAGCGCCGAGCCTTCGCGCGACAGATGCCGCAGCAGGCGACTGCGTTCGGACAGCATGAATGGCAGCGCGCGCGTCAGATACGTAATGACGGCCATCGCCGTCACCGCGCCCCAGAAACCCAAGCCTTCGACGTTCATGCGGACCTCTTCAGACGATAGACGGCGCAGCCGATGACGGCGCCCACCAGGATGGCCAGACTGCCATGCCCCAGCGCGGCCACCACGCCGGCCCCCGCCACCGCGGCAATGACAGGCAGGCCCATGCCCCGCTTGGCGCTCTGGCAGACAAGCGCCATGAACAGCGCCGGCAAGGCAAAGCGCATCACCTGCGACAACATGGGGAAATGGCGCTCCAGGCCATCGCCGGCATACACGCCAACGGCGGTTCCGGCGATCCAGGTCAGCCAGGCACCCAGCCCCAGCGCAATCATCCAGTCCTGGCGGCGGCCTGGCGGCACGCTTTGCAGGCGGTTGAACGCCGTGGCAAAGACTTCATCGGTCAGCAGAAAAGCGACCTTCAGACGGTCGCGCAGCGCGGCGGGCAAAAAGCGCGACAACAGCGGCCCATAGAGCAAGTGGCGGGCGTTCAGCAGCGAACACAGCGCCACGACCCAGAGCCAGGGCGTGCCGGCCTTGATCGATGCCAGCAACAGGAACTGGCTGGCGCCGGCATAGACGAACACGGAAATCAGGACGACTTGCAGTGGGGTCAGGCCGGCCGCGACACCCGCGATGCCAAAGGTCACGGCCACGGGGAAATAGCCAATCATGACGGGCAGGCAGGACTTCAGCCCATCGATGCGCGCGCTGCCTGCCAGGGCAGGCGCGCGGGGGGAAGACGTCTCCAAGATGCTTTTCGCTTGTTCATTGTGGTGAAACAAGCGAGTAGTTTACCTACCCCGAGTCGCTGCCTCGAGGCCGCGATTTCACTGCTCTGGCGCACCCAGCGCCCGCAGGTGCGCTTTCAGGCGCCGGACTTCCTGGCTCAGGTCCAGGATCAACGCCACGGCGTCCAGGCTGGCGCCGAAGTCGTGCTCCAAGCGGCGCGCATGCAGCGCGCGTTGCAGGTCGACGCTGTAGAAGCACCATTCCGCACGCTGCGGGCTATTGGCGTTGACGATGCCGACTTCAACCAATTGGGCAACCCATTCCACTTCCGCGCCGCAGGCGCGGGCCAGGTCGTCCGCGCTGAGCGGCTGCGATTTGCCCACGACGGTGGCGCTGGTGATGACAAGCTTCTTCATGGTCAAACCCCCAAGTGGCGCCGTGGGTTGAAAGGCACATCCTGCTGTAGCTTCCGGTAGGCCGCCCGGGCGGCCTCGCTATCTGCCGGCGGCAGCACCAGGTCCAGCACCAGGTACAAATCCCCCGGCGGATCGCCCGGAATGCCGCGTCCGCGCAACCGCAGCTTGCGCCCATTGCCCGACCCGGCCGGGATCGACACCTCGACCGTACCGCCCGGCGTGGGCGTATCCACCTGCGCGCCCAGCGCGGCTTCCCAGGGGGCGACGGGCAACGTCATATAGAGGTCACGGCCTTCCGCCCGATAGCGTGGGTGGGGCTTGAAGCGCACTTCCAGATACAGGTCGCCGTTTTCCCCGCCGCCATAGCCGGGCATGCCCTGCCCCGCCAGCCGGATGTACTGGCCTTCACGCACACCCGGGGGAATGCGCACGCTGAGCGTGCGGGTCTTCATGTGGGGATGGCCCTGGTCGTCCATCTCCATCGATCTCAGGCTGATGTCGCGCGTGGCGCCCTTGAGCGCGTCTTCCAGGTCCACTTCGATGGCGGCATGATGGTCGTCGCCGCGCGCGCGGAAGTCCTGCTGACGCGGGCCGCCTCGCTGGCCACGGCCGCCAAACAGCGACGAAAAGAACTCGCTGAACTGCGCTTCGTCGCCGGGCGCCGCGCCTCGATGGAATTCAAAACCTTCGTCCCATCCAGGCGGCGGCTGGAAGCCGCCGTCGGACGACACGCCGGCGGCAAGATTGTCGTAGGCCAGCCGTTTTTCCTGGTCGCGCAAGACGTCATAGGCTTCGTTGACGTCGCGCATGCGGACCTCGGCGTCGCTTTCCTTGCTGACGTCGGGATGATATTTGCGGGCGAGCTTGCGGTAAGCACGCCGGATTTCGTCTTCGGAGGCGCTGCGCTCCACCCCGAGAATGCTGTAGTAGTCCTTGAACTCCATATTCCAGCTCACCTTAAGGGTTTCGGCCGCATCGGGCGGTGCCGCGTCCGGCCTTGAATATCAAGAAGATAGGGGTTGCGAACCGATTTTTCAATGCGCAATATCAGCTGCCGACGTGCGTGCATAATGTCAGGTTGCCCCGATTCCAGGGCGTGGCCGGCCGTCTCCGGCCAGGATCAGACATAGGAACCGATCGTGCTGGAAATCATTGACGTTGACTTCTCCAATCCGGACCACGGCCGCCAGGTGCTGGCCATGCTGAACGACTATGCCAGCGGCCCCATGGGCGGCAACTCACCGCTGCCGGAATACGCGCAGCAGAACCTGATCGCCGAACTGGCTCGCCGCCCGACCGCCCACGCCTTGCTGGCCCAGGTCGATGGCCAGCCCGCTGGCGTGGCGATCTACCTGGAAGGCTTCTCCACCTTTGCCTGCCGGCCGCTCATCAATCTGCACGACCTGGGCGTGTCCTCGCGCTTCCAGGGTCAGGGCGTTGGCAAACAGCTGCTGAGCGCACTAGAGGATCGGGCCCGTCAGATGGGCTGCTGCAAGATCACGCTGGAAGTGCTGGAAGGCAATGCCGTCGCCCAGGGCCTGTACCGCAAATTGGGCTTTGAAGGCTATGCGCTGGACGACACCACGGGCCGCGCGATGTTCTGGCAAAAGAAACTTGTCGCATGAGTGGCGTAGTATTTGTTTTTTGCCGAGCGGCATCCTTTGAACACGCCGCCGGCCCACACCGCAGGATTCACGATGAAGATGAGCAACATCCCCTTCGGCACCACGGACTGGTCCGAGGTGGAACGCACTGAACACGCTGGCGACACCGGCATGGCCTATTGGCGCACCCGGCAGTTCGGCGACCTGCGGGTCCGCATGGTGGAATACACGCCGGGCTATCTGGCCGACCACTGGTGCAGCAAGGGCCATATCCTGTTCTGTCTGGAAGGCGAACTGCATACCGAGCTGGAAGACGGCCGGCAGTTCGTCCTGACCCCGGGCATGAGCTATCAGGTGGCTGACCAGGCCGAGCCGCATCGCTCGTCCACCACCACGGGCGCCAAGCTCTTCATCGTCGACTGACGCGCCGGCGCGACACGCGAAATTGCAATTGCGTTACGCTTTGCCATTCACGCGGCGCCGCGCCATCCGTCGGTTCCGCACCGCCATCCACGACCCCGCCTGACCGGAGACAAGATTTGGGCGCCCCGATTACGCTATACGTTGATTCCCAGTTTCTCAGCCCGTACGCCATGTCGGCCTATGTGGCGCTGACTGAAAAGAAATTATCCTTCGAGTTGCGCCCGATCGATCTGGAAGCGGGCGAGCAACGGATGCAACCGTATCAATGCCGCGCGCTGACGGCACGTGTGCCCGCGCTCACGCATGACGGCTTCAACCTGACCGAATCCAGCGTCATCGCGGAATACCTGGAAGACGTATTCCCCGCGCCTGCGCATACCGCGCTGTATCCCCAAGCGACGCGCGAACGGGCCCGCGCCCGCCAGTTGCAGGCCTGGTTGCGCAGCGACCTGGCCGCGCTGCGTCAGGAACGTCCCACGGAAACAGTGTTCTACGGTGCCGCCGGCCAGCCCCTGTCCGACGCCGCGCACGCGGCCTCGGCCAAGCTGATCCAGGTGGCCAGCTACCTTATTGGCGTGGACCAGACCTCCCTGTTCGATGAATGGTGTATTGCCGACACGGACTTGGCGGTCATGCTGAAGCGCCTGGCGCTGGACGACCTGCCCGACTCCCTGCGCGCTTATGCCGACGCCCAATGGCAACGGCCCTCTGTCCAGAAATGGCTGGAGCACAACGCCGACGCGCGGGCCTGACAGCCGCCCGGGGCCGCGATGCAATTACTGGATCACGTCTCCATCACGGTTTCCGGGCTGTCTGATGCCCGGCCGTTCTATGACGCCGTGATGCAGGCACTGGGCGCGGCCAAGGTCTATGACCGGCCCGACGCCCTGGGCTACGGCGAACGTTGCGGCCCGGGCAGCGGCCAGCACACCTACTTGTCCGTCCTGACTACCCCCGGCGCGTCGCCCGACCCGGCTGGCGCCCGCCACCACTGGTGCTTCAAGGCGTCCAACCGCGCTACCGTCGACGCATTCCACGCCGCGGGCCTGGCTCACGGCGGCCGCGATGGGGGCGCACCCGGGCTGCGCGAGCACTATCATCCGCAGTATTACGCCGCCTTTCTGCTGGACCCCGACGGCAACCGCATCGAAGCCGTCTGCCACCACGACGGCTGACCCAGGCGCAATGCGCGTCCGGCGCCCGGGTTTGACTGCCCGCGCGCCAAAAAAGGGACAGAGACTTCACGATCTTTGACTGCCATCAACCGACCCGATGTTGCGACGCAGCATTCTATGCGGTGTAATGGGGAGGTCAACTCGGCCGGTTCCACTCGGGATCGGCCCGGCGGCCTTCCGCCGTCGGGAGCAACTTACAGGAGATCGCCATGGCCGGATCCGGCAACGATCGCGTCCCCACCCCGTCCTTCAACCCCTGGACGGCCGCCTACGAATATGCCGTTGATGCCTGGCAGCGAGGCGTGCTCTACGCCGACGTGCTGCGCCAGCGCGGCAACCAATACCACGAGCACATGGCCAAGCGCGCACCCAACGTGCTCAGCATGGAATTTGAACTGGTGCTGGACGGCCGCGAATTGCCGCGCCCGGTGAATTACGGCCTGTTGCGCATCACCCCCCCGGCGGGCGTGGAAACCGACCCGATCAAGCGCCCCTTCCTGGTGGTGGATCCGCGCGCGGGCCACGGCCCCGGCATCGGCGGTTTCAAGCCGGAAAGCGAAATCGGCGTGGCGGTGCGTGCAGGACATCCCTGCTATTTCGCGACCTTCCTGCCGCAACCCATGCCCGAGCAGACCGTCGAAGACGTGATGATGGCCGAGGCGCGCTTTCTGGAAGAAATCATCTCGCTGCACCCCGATGCGGAAGGCAAGCCCGTCGTGGTCGCCAACTGCCAGGCGGGCTGGCAGATCATGATGACCGCCGCCATCCGCCCCGAACTGTTCGGTCCCATCATCGTGGCCGGCGCCCCCTTGTCGTACTGGGCGGGCTGGCGCGGCATGAATCCGATGCGCTATGCCGGCGGCCTGTTGGGCGGCAGTTGGCTCACGGCGATGACCAGCGACCTGGGCAACGGCAAGTTCGACGGCGCCTGGCTGGTGCAGAACTTTGAAAACCTGAATCCGGCCAATACCTTGTGGTCCAAGCAGTACAACCTGTACTCCAAGGTGGACACCGAAGCCGGCCGCTACTTGAGCTTCGAGAAATGGTGGGGCGGGCACGTTTTCCTGAACGGCCCCGAAATCCAGTACATCGTCGACAACCTGTTCGTGGGCAACCGGCTATCCACGGCCGGTCTGGTGACGTCCGATGGCATCCGCATCGATTTGCGCAACATCCAGTCGCCCATCGTGGTGTTCTGCTCCAAGGGCGACAACATCACCCCGCCGCCCCAGGCGCTGGGTTGGATCCCCGACCTGTACCAGAACGAAGCCGAAGTGCTGGCGCATGGCCAGACGATCGTCTACGCCGTGCACGAAAGCATCGGCCACCTGGGTATTTTCGTGTCCGGCAGCGTGGCCCGCAAAGAGCACCAGGAATTCACGTCGAATATCGACATGATCGACGTGCTGCCCCCCGGCATCTATCAGGCCGAGATTGCCGACAAGACGCCCGACACCCTCAACGCGGATCTGGCTTCGGGCAATTACGTGCTGTCGTTTGAACAGCGCAACCTGGATGACGTGCGCGCCATCGTCGACCGCAAGGAAGAAGATGACCGCCGATTCGCCGCCGTGGCCCGCATCTCGGACATCAACCTGGGCATCTACCGCAGCTTCATGCAGCCGTGGCTGCGCGCGATGGTGACGCCGCAATCCGCGGAATGGGGCCAACGCCTGCATCCGCTGCGCCTGCCCTATGAACTGATCTCGGATCGCAATCCGGTCATCGCCCCCATCGCCAAGATCGCCGAGCAGGTCCGCGAACATCGCCAAGCGGTATCGCCCGCCAATCCCTTCCTGATGGCTCAGGAAATGTTCTCGAACCTGGTCGAGACCAGCCTGAACATCTGGCAGGAATTGCGCGATTCCGCCGACGAACGCACCTTCATGGGCGTCTATGGTTCGCCGCTGGTGCAGGACCTGGCCGGGCTGGGCGCGAAATCGGGACCGCCGCGCAAGCATCCGGGCGTGTCGCCTGAACACCGCCGCTTCATGGAAGAGCGCGCCACCGAACTGCGTTCCATGGTGCAGGAAGGCGGTTTGCGTGTGGCCGCCATCCGCATGCTGCTGTATGTGTCCGGCGCCGAAGGCGGGCTGGACGAACGCAGCTTTGCGCTGATCCGCAAGATGCGCGCCGAATCCGACAACGCGCTGACCTTGCAGGAGTTCAAGGACATCACGCGCGACCAGGCCTTGATACTGACGCTGGATTCCAGCGCCGCCATCCGCGCCATGCCGCACCTGTTGGAAGGGTCACCGGCCCCCGCTATCCGCGACGCGCTGGACACCATGAAGCGCGTGCTGGAAGCCGCCGAACCGCTCAGCCCGGCCGCCCGGGAAAGCCTGGATGAAATGGAACGCATCTTCGTCGCGGCCGAACGCCGCGCGCAGAAGCACGGCGAGGCGCAGGCCCCAGCCAAACTCGCGCCCGCCGCGCCCACCGCGCCGGCCTTGAAGCTGGTCGAAGCGGCCGCCAAGGTGCCGGCCAAGAAGGCCAAGCCGCATCCCGAAGCCGTCCAGGCAGCAGAAGCTGTTGAAGCCGCGCCGAAGGTTGCGGCCAAGAAGGCGGCCAAGGTGCCAGGCAAGGCGGCAACCAAGACTGCAACCAAGACGGCAACTAAGACTGCCGCTAAGACTGCACCCCAGCGCGCGACCCAGCCCACTGCCAAACGCGCCGCCAAGACCGCAGCCCGTCAACCCGCCAAGGCCAAGACCGCATGACCCTGCCTACCTCGACGCATTACGACAAACTCATCGCACGCGCGCAGACGCTGGAGCCGGCGTTTTGCGCCATCGCCCACCCGTGCGACGAACCTTCGTTGTCGGCAGCGCTGGAAGCGCGGGACCTGGGCCTGCTGCATCCCATCCTGGTGGGCCCGGAACGGAAGATCCGGGAAACCGCCGCTCAGTTCAAGCTGAACCTGGGCGATGCCCGCATCGTGGATGTGCCGCATAGCCATGCGGCGGCCGAGACCGCCGTGGCGCTGGTGCGCAACGGCGAGGCTACCCTGCTGATGAAGGGCAGCCTGCATACCGACGAACTGATGCACGAAGTGGTGGCGCGCACGACAGGCCTGCGCAGCGGCCGGCGCATCAGCCATGTGTTCATCATGGAAGTGCCCACCTACGCGGAACCGCTGTTCATCACCGATGCCGCCATCAACATCTTTCCTGACCTGGAAACCAAGGCGGACATCATCCGCAACGTGATCGACCTGCATCACGGCCTGGGTCTGGGCGAACCGCGCGTGGCCATCCTGTCCGCCGTGGAGCAGGTCACGCCCAACATCCCCAGCACCATCGAAGCCGCCGCGCTGTGCAAGATGGCCGACCGTGGCCAAATTGCCGGCGGCTTGCTGGATGGCCCGCTGGCGCTGGACAACGCCATCAGCCCGGATGCCGCCCGCATCAAGGGCATCCGGTCGCCCGTGGCTGGCGTGGCCCAGGTGCTGGTGGTGCCCGACCTGGAAGCCGGCAACATGCTGGCCAAGAACCTGACCTTCCTGGCCAACGCGGAAGCGGCCGGCATCGTGCTGGGCGCGCGCGTGCCCATCATTCTGACCAGTCGCGCCGACAGCCCGCGCTCGCGCCTGGCTTCCTGCGCCGTGGCGGCGATCTACGCCCACCACCTAAGCCAGCAGGCGGCCCGCCCGCTGGCCTGACGCCCCCAAACACGCTACCGGATTCCAGAGCCATGAGCGACACCATCCTTGTCATCAACGCCGGCAGTTCCAGCATCAAGTTCTACCTGTACGACATCGACGACAAGCAAGAGCTGGCGCCGCGCCTGGGCGGCCAGTTGGAAGGCATCGGCACCTCGCATCCGAGACTGCGGGTGCGCGACGCCGCCGGCCAGACCCTGGTGGAACGCGACATCGCGCCCAGCCACGCACCCGACGTACCCAACGCGCAGGAAGTCGTCGGCACGTGGCTAAGCGGCCATCTGGGCGGCGCTCCGCTGGCGGTGGGGCATCGCGTGGTGCATGGCGGCCCGGACCTGTCCGAGCCCGTCCTGATCGACGACGCCATCCTGGCCAAGCTGGACACATTCACCCCGCTGGCGCCGCTGCATCAACCCAACAACCTGGCGCCCATTCGCGTGATCCGCGAGCGGCGGCCCTGGATTCCGCAAGTCGCATGCTTTGACACCGCGTTCCATCGCAGCCATTCCGACGTAGCCGACCGCTACGCACTGCCCGAATCCTTGTATCAGGAAGGCGTGCGCCGCTATGGCTTCCATGGTCTGTCCTACGAGTACATCGCGCAGCGCTTGCGCCAGGCCCTGCCCGAATTGGCCATGGGCAAAATCATCGCCGCGCACCTGGGGTCCGGCGTGTCCGCCTGCGCCATGCATGAAGGCAAGAGCGTGGACAGCACGATGGGCTTCACCGCGCTGGAAGGACTGCCCATGGGCACGCGCCCCGGCCGGCTGGATCCGGGCGTGGTGCTGTGGATGATGGAACGCGGCATGGACCATGACCAGATCGAGCACCTGCTCTATCACGACTGCGGCATGAAAGGCCTGTCCGGCATCAGCAACGACATGCGCGAACTGCTGGCCAGCGATGCGCCTTCGGCCCAATTGGCGCTGAAGTACTTCGCCTGGCGCGTGGCCGAAGGCATGATCGGCCTGGGTTGCGCCATGAATGGCATTGACGGCATCGTCTTTACCGCAGGCGTCGGCGAAAACTCGGCCGACATCCGCCAGGCGGTCGCCGACCATTGGGGTTGGCTGGGCATCAAGCTGGACCCGGAGCGCAACGCCCACCACGGCCCCCGAATTTCCAGCGACGACAGCCGCATCGGCGTCTATGTGATCCGCACGAATGAAGAGCTGATCATCGCGCAACATACCCTGGCCTTGGTGCGCCAACGATGAGCGCGCCCTTGACCGACAAGCCGATGACGAATGCGCGGTTGCCGCTGGCCGGCAAGCGCGGTCTGGTCACCGGCATCGCCAATGCCGATTCCATTGCCTGGGGATGCGCCAAGGCGTTCCGGGCGCTGGGCGCCGAATTGGCCGTGACCTACTTGAACGACAAGGCCCTGCCGCATGTGGAGCCGCTGGCACAACAGGTGGATGCGTCGCTGCTGATGCCGTTGAACTTGCTGAACGAGGGCGAACTGGAGGCCGTGTTTGATCGCATCACGGCTGAATGGGGCCAATTGGACTTCGTACTGCACTCCATTGCCTTCGCCCCCCGCGAGGACCTGCATGGCCGCGTGACGGACTGCTCGCGCGACGGTTTCCTGCAAGCGATGGATGTATCTTGCTGGTCCTTCATCCGCATGGCCAAGCTGGCCGAGCCGCTGATGACCCAGGGCGGCGCCCTCTTCTGCATGAGCTATTACGGGTCGCAGATGGTGGTGGAGCACTACAACATGATGGGGCCGGTGAAGGCAGCACTGGAATCCGCCACCCGGTACCTGGCCGCCGAACTCGGCCCGCAGGGCATTCGAGTCCATGCGATATCGCCCGGGCCATTGAAAACCCGTGCCGCATCCGGCATCGCTGAATTTGATGCGCTGCTGGACCGCGCCCAATCGAAAGCGCCGGCACGCAGCCTGGTGTCGATCGACGATGTGGGCGAAGCCACCGCCTGGCTGGCCACCGACGCCGCCCGCCTGATGACCGGGCAGACGCTGTACATCGACGGCGGCTACCACATCATCGATTAGCGTCAGGCCAGCGTGGCAGGCGCGTCCTGACGCCAGCGCTCGACGGCTTCCACCGCCTGCTCGGGGCTGCCGAATATTTTGTCGCGGCCAATTTTCCTGGTCAGCCCCGAACGTTCCAGCGCCATGCGGAATTGGCCGTGCCCCCCCGCGACCAGCAGTGTGATGCCACGAGCGTCCAGTTCGCGCTTTAACTCATACAGCGCTTCGACCGCATCCGCATCCGCCTGGGTCATCGCTTCGGCGTCCAACACGAACCATTGCACATCGCCCGCCTGCTCCATGACTTCGCGAGCGCGGCGGCGGAAGGCATCGGCATTGAAGAACCAGACCGATGATTCAAACAACCAGACGACAATGCCCGGCACGGGCCGCGCTTCGGGGTTCAGGTGCAACTTGCCCAGCACCGATTCCCCGGGCAGCCGGCCCAGCAGCGCATCGCGCGGATTGCCCGAGACGTACATGGCGTACAACAGGGTTGCGCCCACCGACACGGCCACGCCTTGCAGCACGCCAAAGCCCACCACGCCCACCGCGGCCAAAACACCGAAGGCCAGTTCGATTCGCGAAATCCGGGCCAAGCGAATGAACGCCTTGGCATCGAACAGGCTGGCTGCCGCCAGCAGCAGAATGGCCGACAGCACCGCCTGCGGCAGCCAATACAGCGGCGCGCTCAGCAGGCCCACCACGATCGCCAACGCCACCGCCGCGCTGACGCTGACCAACGGCGACGATCCCCCCGCGACCAGCCCCACCGCAGTACGTGAATCGGCACCCGTGACGACAAACCCCTGAAACAGGCCCGCCGCCACGTTGGCCGCGCCGAATCCCACCAGTTCACGGTTGGGGTCGACGTGTTCACCCGTGCGCGCGGCAAAGCTGCGCGCGGTGACGATGCCGCTGGAAAAACTGACCACCAGCACGCCCGCCGCGCCCAGCAGAATACTGTCCACGCCTTCCAGCCGCACGGGCAGGCTGAAGCCGGGCAGGCCGGCGGGCACTTCACCCACGACCGCGATGCCCAGCCCCGGAAAGTCAAATATCCACGAGAGCAGGCAGCCACCCACGACGAGCAAGATCGGACCCGGCCAGGTCGGCCGCCAACGTTTTACCGCCACCAGCAACAGGCATGACGCCAGGCCAAGAAGCAAGGTTGGAATCTGCACTTCCGGCAGCCGCCGCGACAATTCCAGGAAGGGATGCACCAGGCCGGCGTTGCGCAGCCCCACGCCCGTCAGCCCGCTTAGCTGTGACAGCGCCAGCGTGATCGCCACCCCTGCCATATAGCCGATCAGCACGGGCCGCGACAGCAGATTGGCCAGCACGCCCAGCCGCAGCACGCGCGCGATCAGGCAGCCCACCCCGACCGTCAGCGCAATGCCGGTCGCGGCAACCAGCCGGTCTTCGGGCGAGGTCAGCGCCATGCCCGTCAGGGTGGCGGCGATCAGCGTGCAGGTCGCCGTATCCGGCCCGACGATCAGCGTGCGCGACGAGCCGAACAGCGCGTAGCCCAGCATGCCGGCAATGGCGGCCCACAAGCCAGCCACGGGCGGCACGCCCATCATCGCCGCGTAGGCCAGGCCCACCGGCAAGGCCACCGCCGCGACGCTCAGGCCGGCCATGACGTCGCGCCGCGCCGAGTCCCGGGTCATGCCACGGAAATTATTCAGGCCAGGGAAAAAACGTAGATTCATGGTGCTGCCAGACGACCTGAAAGAAGCGTTTCCGAGAAGGCGCGGAAACTTCGCCAAGCCTACACCAAGGCCGCGCAACTGAAACCGTGCAAGATCAAACGCTGGCGGCCCACCATTCCTTTTCGGAATGAAGTTTAGTGATTATTTATCCCTTTTGTATGGAATGCGGATTGCGTAGAGTCCCCCGCATAAGAAAAGCGGCATCACACCGCGCCTGTACATCGACACGGCCCGCCATCCCGCCCCAACCGGCGCGGACTCCAGGGCCGGCACTTCTGGAGACTCCATGTCCTTCGCCTTCCTGCGGCGCGCTAGCCGCATGTTCGTCCTGGCCGCGCTTGCCGCTGGCATCGCCCCCGCCGTTCACGCGCAGACCTACCCCGAACGCCCCATCAAACTGGTGGTGCCGTGGCCCCCCGGGGGCGCGACGGACGCGCTGGGCCGCCTGCTGGCGCAGCGCCTGACCGAACGCCTGGGCCAGACGGTGATCGTGGACAACAAAGCCGGCGCGGGTGGCAATATCGGCACCGCCGCCTTCGTGCGTGAAAAGGCCGACGGCTACACGCTGCTGATGGCCACCAGTTCCACCAATGCCGCCAATCCGCACCTGTATTCGCGCCTGGGCTTCGACGCCGCAAAAGACTTTGCCCCCGTCGCCTTCGTCGCCGAGATCCCGAACATCCTGGAAGTGCCCAAGCAATCGAAGTTCCAGTCGGTCGCGGACCTGGTGGCGGCGGCCAAAGCCGAACCCGGCAAACTGAACTACGGCTCGGGCGGCGTGGGCTCGTCGCAGCATCTGGCTGGCGCAATGTTCAAGCACCTGACGGGGGCGGACGTGTTGCACATCCCGTACAAGGGCAGCGGCCCCGCCGTGTCCGACCTGTTGGCGGGTCAAGTCGATATGATGCTGGACACCGGATCGCTCGCCCAGGTCCAGGCCGGCGCCCTGCGCGCGTTGGCGGTGGCCTCGCACCAGCGCCTGCCGGCCCTGCCGGACGTGCCCACGTTCGACGAAGCGGGCGTGCCAAAGATGTATGCGTCAGCCTGGTATGGCATCGTCGCGCCCGCTGGCACCCCGGCGGACGTCGTGCAGCGGCTGAACAAGGAAGTCAATGCGGTGGTGGCCGACCCGGAAGTGAAGAAGCGGATGGAAGGGATGGGCGCGCTGGTGCCGGCCGGCCAGACCCCCGCGGAATTCGGCGCCTTCATCCAGGCGGAGATCCAACGCTATGCAGAGATCGTGAAGATCTCGGGCGCAAAGATGGAATAGTGTTCTGGCAGAGGGAGTCGTCGGCTTGGCGTCAATGACACCCCTGCCTCGAATGGCGCGCAGCGCACGCCCGCCGCAAGAATAGCCGCCCCGCCGTCGGGCCGCCCCAAGGGCGGAGCAGCCCCAAGACGGAGCAGCCCCCGAGGGGGCTGCAAGCCCGCACAGCGGGCGTGGCGTGGGGCCTTTTACTGCCCTGCCCGTGCTTCCAACACAGCGACAGCCGGCAGGGTCTTGCCTTCCAGGAATTCCAGGAACGCACCACCGCCCGTCGAGATGTAGTCAACCTGGTCGCCGATGCCGTACTTGGCGATGGCGGCCAGCGTGTCACCGCCCCCCGCAATCGAAAAGCCTTCCGAGGCCGCGATGGCGCGCGCCACCACTTCGGTGCCATTGGCGAACTGGTCGAACTCGAACACGCCCACGGGGCCGTTCCAGACGATGGTGCCCGCCTTTTTCAGAATCTCGGCCAACTGCGCCGCGGTCTGCGGGCCGATGTCCAGGATCATGTCGTCGTCAGCCACGTCAGTGGCAGCCTTGACGGTGGCTTCCGCGTCCGCGCCGAAGGACTTCGCGCACACCACGTCCACCGGAATCGGCACGGCCGCGCCGCGCTGCTTCATGATGTCGATCACGGCGCGCGCCTGGTCCACCTGGTCGGGCTCGGCCAGCGATTTGCCGATGGACAAGCCGGCAGCCAACATGAAGGTGTTGGCAATGCCGCCGCCCACGACCAACTGATCAACCTTGTCGGCCAGCGATTGCAGGATGGACAGCTTGGTCGACACCTTGGAACCGCCAACGATGGCAACCAGCGGACGCTTGGGTTCATGCAGCGCACGGCCCAGGGCGTCGAGCTCGGCTTCGAGCAAGGGGCCAGCGCAGGCTACCGTTGCGAAGCGCGCGATACCGTGGGTGGTGGCTTCAGCCCGGTGAGCCGTGCCGAATGCGTCGTTGACATAGACGTCGCACAGCGCAGCCATCTTCTTTGCCAGCGCTTCGTCGTCTTTCTTCTCACCGACGTTCACGCGGCAGTTTTCCAGCAGCACGACCTGACCGTGATCGACCTGCACGCCGTCGACCCAATCGCGCACCAGTTGAACGGGCATGCCCAACAGTTCGGACAGGCGCTGTCCGACCTTGGCCAGTGAATCCGCCTCGGTCAGCACGCCTTCCGTCGGACGGCCCAGATGAGACGTGACCATCACGGCAGCACCGGCGTCCAGCGCCAGGCGGATGCCGGGCACCGAGGCGCGGATGCGCGTGTCTTCGGAAATGCGGCCGGCGTCATCAAACGGGACGTTCAAATCGGCGCGGATGAACACACGCTTGCCGGACAGGGCGCCGGACTTGGCCAGCGCGGACAGGGTATTAACTTTGGACATATTCAACTCCTACGATGGGCGAACAAAGGGGACGAACCCGTTTTCCGCCATGGCGAAAAACAAATCCGTCCCCTCTGGACTGACCGTGTTGCTTACTTGGCCGACATCAGCGCGACGGTGGTGTCGAGCATGCGGTTCGAGAAGCCCCACTCGTTGTCGTACCAGGACGAGACCTTGACCAGACGGCCCGAAACCTTGGTCAGCGACGCATCAACGGTGCTGGAGGCCGGGTTGTGGTTGTAGTCCACCGAGACGAGCGGTTCGGTGTTGTAGTCCAGGATGCCCTTCAGTTCGCCTTCCGAGGCGGCCTTCAGGATGCTGTTCACTTCTTCGGCGGTCGTGTCGCGGCTGGCCACGAACGACAGGTCAACCAGCGACACGTTGATGGTCGGGACGCGGATGGCGTAGCCGTCCAGCTTGCCATTGAGTTCCGGCAGGACCAGGCCCACGGCGGCGGCAGCGCCGGTCTTCGTGGGGATCATGCTCATCGTGGCCGAGCGCGCGCGGCGCAGGTCTTCGTGATAGACGTCGGTCAGGACCTGGTCGTTGGTGTAGGCGTGAACGGTCGTCATCAGGCCGTTTTCCAGGCCCAGCTTGTCGTTCAGCGGCTTGACCAGCGGGGCCAGGCAGTTCGTGGTGCACGATGCATTCGAGATCACGGTGTCGGTCGACTTCAACACGCCGTGGTTCACGCCGAACACGATGGTGGCGTCCACATCCTTGCCGCCCGGGGCGGAGATGATGACTTTCTTGGCGCCGCCCTTGATGTGCGCGCCGGCCTTTTCCTTGGTCGTGAAGAAGCCCGTGCATTCCAGCACGACGTCAACCTTCAGTTCGCCCCAGGGCAGTTCAGCCGGATTGCGGTTGGCCAGCACGCGGATCTTGTCGCCGTTGACGACCATGAAGTCGCCGTCGACTTCCACGGTGCCCGGGAACTTGCCATGGGCGGTGTCATAGCGCGTCAGGTGCGCGTTCGTCTTGGGATCACCCAAGTCGTTGATGGCGACGATTTCGATATCGTGCTTCTTGCCACCTTCGTAGTGGGCACGCAGGATGTTGCGGCCGATGCGACCGTAACCGTTGATGGCGACGCGAATAGTCATGACTAAGCTCCTTTTTTACAAAACCTGTTTGACGGTCTCGGCCACCTTGTCGGCGGTCAGCCCGAAGAACTTGAACAGCGCGCCGGCCGGAGCGGACTCGCCGTAGCGGTCGATACCGACCACGGCGCCTTCCAGGCCCACGTACTTGTGCCAGAAAGCAGTAACGCCAGCTTCGACGGCAACACGCGGCAGCCCCTTGGGCAGCACGGATTGCTTCCAGGCGGCGTCTTGCTTGTCGAATACGTCGGTGCTGGGCATGGAGACGACGCGCACGGCGACGCCTTCCTTGGCCAGTTGCGCCTGCGCGTCCAGCGCGATGGCAACTTCAGAACCCGTGGCGATGATGACGGCGCGGGCGCCTTCGGCATCGCGCAGCACATAACCGCCGCGGGCGATGGCGTCCACGGTCGCGGCATCGCGCGGCACGAACGGCAGATTCTGACGCGACAGCAACAGGGCCGTCGGGCCACCGTCATGCACGTCCATGCCAATGCTGGTCGGGCGCGTCACGGCCGCATTCCAGGCCACGGCGGTTTCAGCCGTATCGCAAGGACGCCACAGCGACAGGTTCGGGATCAGGCGCAGGCTGGCCGCGTGTTCGATGGATTGGTGCGTCGGGCCGTCTTCGCCCAGGCCGATCGAGTCATGGGTGAACACGTGGATGACGCGCTGCTTCATCAGCGCGGCCATGCGGATGGCGTTGCGCGAGTAGTCCGAGAACGTCAGGAACGTGCCGCCGAACGGCAGGTAGCCGCCGTGCAGTGCCACGCCGTTCATGATCGCGGCCATGCCGAATTCACGCACGCCGTAGTTGATGTGGCGGCCGAACTGAATGCCCTTTTCACCAGCGCGGACGGCGGCAACGCCCTTCCAGTCGGTGAAGTTGGAGCCGGTCAGGTCAGCCGAGCCGCCCAGCATTTCCGGCAGCACCGGAGCCAGGGCGGTAATCGCGAATTGCGACGCCTTGCGGGTAGCGACCGTTTCGCCCTTTTCGAGCGTCGCGTTCAGGTACGCCGTGAACTGTTCGGCGTAGCCCTCGGGCATTTCGCCCTTCATGCGGCGCGTGAATTCAGCGGCCTCGGCGGGGAATTCGGCAGCGTAGGCGTCAAACGCGGACTGCCATTCGGCCTGGGCAGCAGCACCCGTCTTGCGACCATCCCAACCGTCGTAGACGGCTTGCGGAATCTGGAACGGTTCCGACGACCAACCCAGCGCGGCGCGCGTGGCGGCGATTTCGTCCTTGCCCAGCGGGGCGCCGTGCACATTGTGCGTGCCGGCCATGTTGGGCGAACCCTTGCCGATCACGGTGCGGCAGATGACCAGCGTGGGCTTTTCCGATTGCGAGCGCGCGGCCTTGATGGCGGCGTCCACGGCGGCGACGTCATGGCCGTCAACGCCACGGATCACGTTCCAGCCGTAGCCTTCAAAGCGCTTGGCGGTATCGTCAGCGAACCAGTGTTCAACGTGGCCATCGATGGAAATGCCGTTGTCGTCATACAGCACGACCAGCTTGGAGAGCTTCAGCGTGCCGGCCAGCGAGCACACTTCGTGCGAAATGCCTTCCATCAGGCAGCCGTCGCCGGTGAAGGCGTAGGTGTGGTGGTCGACGATCGAGTGGCCGGGCTTGTTGAATTCAGCGGCCAGCAATGCTTCGGCCAGCGCCATGCCCACGGCATTGCCCAGACCCTGACCCAGCGGGCCGGTGGTCGTTTCCACGCCCGGGGTGATGCCCACTTCGGGGTGACCCGGCGTCTTGGAATGCAGTTGGCGGAAATTCTTCAGTTCTTCGATCGGCAAGTCGTAGCCGGTCAGGTGCAACAGCGCGTAGATCAGCATCGAGCCGTGGCCGTTGGACAGCACGAAGCGGTCGCGGTTGGCCCAGGCGGGATCCTTCGGGTTGTGGCGCAGGTTGCCCGTCCACAAGGCTTGGGCGATTTCCGCCATGCCCATGGGAGCACCCGGGTGCCCGGAGTTCGCTTGTTGCACAGCATCCATCGCGAGGGCGCGGATGGCATCCGCCAAGGCAAGTTTAGGGGCGGTCGGATTGCTCATTCGGAAGGCTCTTTGAAACTGGCGCTCCTACATGGAATATAGGGCCAGTTGAGTGGGTTGCGAAGCAGACGATTTTAGCATCAGGGGATTTCCCTCACGCCATCACCCGGATGCCCTATGTAAACAGGCGTTTCCCGGACGCAAAGTCAGCGTATTTCCCACAATTGCGGGAAAGGGGTCTGACATTCAGGATGCAGCGCTTTCCCCTGCCCCTGGAGCACCCTACCATGAGCCTCATGCTGAACCTGACCATTCCTGTCGAAGGCATCATGGCCTTGCGCTCCGCCCTGGGTGAAGAACGCGCCATTGCCGTGGCGCATGCGCTTGAATACGCCCAGGTCAAGGGCGAAGCCGAACTGACCGCGAAGCTCCGGCAGGAATGGCGCAATGATCTGGCGGCAGCGGTCGCTCCGCTGGCACGCCGCGAGGAATTGGCTGAAATCCGCAAGCAAATCGCGCAATTGCCCAACCGCGAAGAACTCAAGCGCTTCGCCACCCACGAAGACCTGTCCGACCTGCGCGCCCACGTGCTACGCCTGGACAAGAAAATGACAGTGGGTTTCCTGACCCTGCTGGGGCTCAATCTGGCTTCCAGCGCCCCCACCTTCTTTGAATGGGGGATCAAAGTGGTAGGCTACGCGCTCCGATAATGCCTCTTGCGCCATCCATGTCCGCCCCCCGTTTCTTTTGCGACGCCCCGCTTGCCGCCGGCACCCGCATCGCCCTGCCCGAAGCCCTGGCGCACCATGCCCTGCGCGTACTACGCCTGAAGGCCGGTGAGTCGGTCGTGCTGTTCAATGGACTGGGCGGCGAATACCCGGCCGTGCTGGATGTCGATGGCAAGGCCGGCTTTGCCCAACTGGGCGATTTCAACCCGCGCGAAGCCGAATTGGCCGGACGGATCACGCTCGTGCAAGGTCTGCCTACTGGCGACAAGATGGACTGGGTGGTGGAAAAAGCCGTGGAACTGGGCGCGGCCCGCGTCAGCCCGATCGCCGCGCAGCGTAGCGTGTTGCAGTTGTCTGGCGCCCGGCTGGACAAGCGCGTGGCGCATTGGCAGCGCATTGCACAATCCGCTGGCGAACAATGCGGCCGCAATCGCCTGATGACGGTGGATGCCCCCCAATCGCTGGCCGATTGGCTGGCAGAGCCCGCCGAAGGCCTGCGCCTGTTGTGCCATCCGGACGCCCCCGGCGATCTGGCCGACACGCTCCGTGCGGAACCGGACGTGCGCGCGCTGAGCCTGCTGGTGGGCCCGGAAGGCGGATGGTCGGATAAAGAATTGGAGCAGGCCCGCCAGGCGGGCGTGCAGGCCGTGCGATTCGGCCCCCGGGTGCTGCGGACAGAAACCGCCGGATTGGCCCTGTTGTCGGCCGTCAGCGCGTTACAGGGCTGGTAAAGCCCCCTCTTCCGCACGGTTCGCCCGTCGACGGCCCGCCAGCGGCAGCCATGGGCCCAGCCCTGGCTGCCCCATGGCAACCACCAATCAGTCGTTTTCCCCGTAGGGCGCTGCCGCTATCCCGGGTTCGGGATCGGGGTGCTTGCCCGCGTGTTCAATGACAAACGCAAAGATGCGACCATTCTCACGGGCAAAATCAGCCGCGTCCGAACATACCGTTTCAATGCGGGCGGCATCTTCTTCCAGCACGGGGTCGCCGGAATGCAACCGGTATAGCCACAGCACGACGCCAGTCTTGTGATCCAAGACCGTATCGCACAGGCAATCGTAGAGGGCGTCCAGGTTGCCACCGAAGTATTCGGGAAAGTCCACCGCCTTGACGATGGCGCGCAATACCGCCGAACGGCTACGGGCCGGGTCGCAGTTGGCGACGAACAGCGCCAGACCGAGCTCATGGGCAGCCTCCACCACGGCCTTCTTGTCCAGCCCCTCATGAGGCAGCGCCCCCCCGCGCAGCAGCTGCTTCTGCAAGGTAGATTGGCCATTGCGCGTCATGCCTGAGCCTCCTTGAAAAAGGCGATCACTTCGTCGTTACGCTGCATCGTATCGGCATAACCCAGTTCGATCAATCGCTTGGTGTAGCTGGATTCAAATAGAAGGTAGGACATCAGCGCCCCGCCTCCCGGACGGTGTGGATCGGACGATACACCGAGTACGCGGAAAAGGGCACGTGCTTGTGCCGGCATGTCCTGCAAGTGTTCCAGCGCCATGGTGTCCAGCGACTGGCTGGGCGTGATCGACAGCACCTGGATGCGCCTGACATTCACCTGGGTGCCATCCGGCGCCGCGTGGTCCATCAGGTAATTGATGCGCTCCAGGCGCTCGACGTCCACCGACAACCCGTCCAGGAAGATGCTGGACAGCGCGTGGCCGCCCACCTGCGCCAGCGAGGGATAAGGCGGCGAATCGGCGCGGTTCTCGGGGTGGGTGTCGTCGCGGAACCCCGTGCCGATCACCAGCACGCGATGCGCGCCCAGGTGGATGGCCGGGCTGATCGGGGCCAATTGGCGCATCGACCCGTCGCCGCACCACTCCCCCTTGCCGTGCACCTGCACCTGCCGGGCCGGAAAGACAAAGGGAATGGACGACGAGGCCATCAGGTGGTCGATGCTGATGGGCGTGGGGATGGCCAGGCGCAGATAGCGGTGCCAGGGCTCGATCGGCGTATGTGCCTGGTAGAAGGTCAGATGTTCGCCGCTGGTGTAACCCGATGCCGTGATCGCCAGCGCCGACAGCGAGCCTCGTTCCAGGTTCGCTTGCAGGTTGCCGAAGTCCAGCACCCGGCCAAGCAACGCCTCCATCGGACTGTTGTCCAGCAAGGAATGGGGCCGTTTGCGCGTCAAGCCCGAGTACATCCAGCCCAGGGCCAGCAGGCCCAGCCAGCGCACCCCTGTGCGGATCAGGCCGGGCGCATCGGCGCGGTAAATCATATCGGTATTCAGCGACGACCACAGACGCCGGATGCGCCGCACCCCCAGATGGGGCCGATCCGCGCGGCAGGCCAGCGCAGCGGCATTGATCGCGCCCGCGGACGTGCCGCAGATGATGTCGAAGGGATTCTGGAACCGGGAATGCCAGTCGGGGTCCAGCAGCTCCATGATGGCGCTTAGCACCCCGACCTGATAGGCGGCGCGGGCGCCGCCTCCGGTCAGGACCAGGCCGGTCGGCGTGCGTGGGCACGCCGGGCCGGCTGGCTTGACTTCAACGTGGCGTGTTGACATCGACCACAGTCATCGCGGTCATATTGACGATGCGGCGCACGGTGGAACTAGAGGTCAGAATGTGCACCGGCGCATTGCAGCCCAGCAGGAACGGACCCACCGCCACGTTGCCGCCCGCTGCCGTCTTGAGCAGGTTGTAGGCGATGTTGCCGGAATCCACGTTCGGGCACACCAGCAGGTTGGCTTCGCCCTTCAGCGTGGAAGACGGCAGGATGCGCATGCGCAGCGCTTCGTCCAGCGCGCAGTCGCCGTGCATTTCGCCGTCGATTTCCAGTTCCGGCGCCTGTTCGCGCACGATTTCCAGCGCCCGGCGCATCTTGGCGCCCGAGGCCGAGCTGCCCGAACCGAAGTTCGACCGCGACAACAGCGCCACCTTCGGGGCCAGATACATGCGGCGCATTTCGTTGGCGGCGGCGATCGTGAATTCCGCGATCTGTTCCGCCGTCGGTTCGTCGTTCACGTGCGTATCCACCAGCACCACCGTGCGCTCGTTGAGCAGCAGGATGTTCATGGCCGCATACACATTGCGCCCCGGACGGCGGCCAATCACTTCATCCACGAAACGCAGGTGGTCGTGATAGGCGCCCACCGATCCGCAGACCATGCCGTCGGCATCGCCCAGATGAACCATCATGGCGCCGATCAAGGTCATGCGGCGGCGCATTTCCACGCGCGCCATTTCCTTGGTGATGCCTCGGCGGCACATGCGTTCCCAGTACGTCGTCCAGTATTGGTGGAAGCGTTCGTCGTATTCGGGGTTGGTCACTTCAACGTCTTCGCCCAGACGCAGGCGCAGACCCAGCTTTTCGATGCGAGTCAGCAGCACCGACGGACGGCCCACCAGGATGGGTCGCGCCAGGCCTTCGTCCACCACCACCTGCACGGCACGCAACACGCGCTCGTCTTCGCCTTCCGCGAACACGATACGGGCCGGGCCGCCTTCGCGCACGATGCGCTTGGCTGCCGAGAACAGCGGCTTCATGAACGCGCCCGAGTGGTACACGAACTGCTGCAATTGCTCTTCGTAGGCTTCCAGGTCAGCCAGCGGGCGCGTGGCCACGCCACCGTCCATCGCCGCCTTGGCCACGGCCGGCGCGATACGCACGATCAGGCGCGGATCGAACGGTTTCGGAATCAGGTATTCAGGCCCAAACGAGATATCAAACGTGCCGTAGGCCGCGGCCACGACTTCGTTCTGCTCTTCCTGAGCCAGTTGGGCAATGGCATAGACCGCCGCTTTCTCCATTTCCCGCGTGATGGTCGTGGCGCCTACGTCCAGCGCGCCGCGGAAGATGTACGGGAAGCACAGCACGTTGTTGACCTGGTTCGGGTAGTCCGAACGGCCCGTGGCCATGACCACGTCGTCACGCACCGACTGCGCAAGCTCCGGCAGGATCTCGGGCGTGGGGTTGGCCAGCGCCAGGATCAACGGGCGCGGGCCCATCGCAGCGACCATTTCAGGCTTCAGCACGCCACCGGCCGACAGGCCCAGGAACACGTCGGCGTCCTGGATCACTTCGGCCAGCTTGCGGGCGTCGGTCTTCTGCGCAAAGCGCGCCTTGTCCGGATCCATCAGGACCGTGCGGCCCTCGAAGACCACGCCTTCCAAATCCGTCACCCAGATGTTTTCC
>NZ_CADIJX010000018.1 GCF_902859625.1 Achromobacter pestifer
AAGACTATAGCACGATTTTTGCGGATTGTGCAACTGGCTTTTGCCTGATTTGCTGCAATCCTTGCAATAACCGCTTGGCGTTCATTCCTGAACCCTTTGCGGCAGACTGGCTGGGTTGCCCCGGGGTTACCCCCTGCCTAGCCTGTTGTGCTTGCTTGGCTTCGCGGCTCAAAAAACTGCTTGAACTGCGAAGGAGCGAGACTATAGCACAAGTTTTCGGCTTGTCATCTTGAGGTAGCAAAACGATCTGTTATTTCGCCGGACACGGATCGCAGGCGGTGTCTGCCTCTATATATAGAGAGGGATCAGAGTGACATCCGCCTCCAGAGTGACATCCGCCTCTATAGAGTGGCCCCTCTATATAGAGCACGCCCCCTCTATATATAGAGAGCACGCCCCTTCTACCTATAGAGCGCGCCCTTCTACCGACTCGCCAAAGGCAAGGCGCCGGCCTTCTTGCGGGAAGAGCCGGCGCCGTAGAGGAATCCCCACACAACTGGGCGAGCTTACCAGCGCATGTAGTCCGTGTGCTTCAAACGGGCCAAGTCGCGTTCGCGGGTCGTTTCATTGACGAGCCAATTGGGCGCCCCCACGTCTTGCAGGATGTGGGGGTCCATATCGGCCGCCAAGTTACGCAGCCGGGAATCAGCCCGCCGCTTGCGATAGGCCGCCCAAAGCCGGGCAAACCAATTGCCTGTCGATGGCGCCTCATCTTGCGTGGCTTCCATTTGCGTGCCACCCATGGAAGCGGGCTGCGGAGACGCCGCAGGGACGGACTGCCTGGGAGTTCCAAACGGGGCAGAGGGCGAGGCACAAGCGTGAACAGACATGATGGGCTCCTGGGTTTCGACCTTTTGGTAAGCGTAGTCGCCCAAACTCCGCCTGAAAATCGAATTGTTTTCCCTGTATTGGTCAGTTAACCTAACCAAATATTGTCTTTACCCCAATTTCGCCATGCGTTTACCGTTGAACACCCTGCCCGCCTTCCGCGCCGTGGCCGAATTGCAGAACCTGCGCGCGGCGGCCGAGCGCCTGCATCTGACGCACAGCGCGGTCAGCCAACAGATCAAAGGGCTGGAAGAGCAGCTGGGGTTTCCATTGTTTGAGCGCAGTGGACGCGGGATCGTCCTGAACAGCGCGGGCGCCGCGCTGCTATGCAGTGTGCAAAGCGCGCTCTCGCTGCTGGATGAAGGGGTGATGGCCGCTGCGGCGACCGCGACCGGCAGCGAGCAGCGCCTGCGCGTATCGGTGCTGCCGTCTTTTGCGCAACGGTGGCTGCTGCCCCGCATGGCTCGGTGGCGAGTGTTGAATCCCGGATTGTCCCTGGAGATCGAAACCTCTCAGCAGGTGGTCGATCTTGTACGCGACGGGTTTCATGCGGCGTTGCGATTTGGCCGCGGCCCTTGGGCCGGCGTGGAATCCGAACCGCTATTCGATATGCCGCTGCCCTTGATCGCGCTGGCCTCGCCAGAGACGGCAGCCAAGCTGGAAGACAACTCCCCCGAAACGTTGGCACGCCAGCCGTTGCTGGGCGAACGCGAAATGTGGCAGCACTGGTTCAATGCTGCTGGCTTGCGCACGCCCGTCACACCAGTGGCGACGTTCAACGACGCGGGCATGATGTTGCAAGCCGCCGAGCAAGGGTTGGGCATTACGCTGGGCCGCGAGTTGTTGGCTGCGGACGCCATCTGCGCAGGGCGGCTTGTGCGGATATCGCCCATGAGCGTGCATTATGAACAGGCGCAGACCTACCATCTGGTCTATCCGCCGAGCTTGCGGGAATGGGCGCCGCTGGTGGCGCTGAAGCAATGGCTGCATGACGAATTGGAGCGGTCACGCTGCGCCCTGGTCACCACGCAGCCCGAGTCCGACCCGCCCCCCCGGCCCGAAGAAAAAAAAGGGTAAAGCAGCTTTCGCTCCTTTACCCCTACCCAAAACACGGCGTCCGGCGGGAGCGTTCCCGCTAACCAGGATTCGCTTCGCTCGAATGGACTGGCGGACGCCGCGACGGCGGCAGTCGATATCGCGGTCGATCAGGCCCGCTTGAGCGCGACAGGCTCAGCCGGCCGCATCGAATCCGTTTCATTGAAGCGCTGATGCCAGGCAAATGCCTCCTCCAGAAGATGAGGCGTTTGCCCGCCACGCTGGCAGGCGCGATCAAAGTAGTCCTGCAAGGCATCGCGGTACGACGGGTGCACGCAATGCTGGATGATGGCGCGTGCGCGTTCGCGCGGCGCCAGGCCGCGCAAGTCCGCCAGGCCGCACTCGGTGACCAGCACATCGACATCGTGCTCGGTGTGATCCACATGGGACACCATCGGGACCACGCTGGAGATATCGCCGTTCTTGGCCATCGATTTCGACACGAAGATCGCCAGATGTGCATTGCGCGCGAAATCGCCCGAACCGCCAATGCCGTTCATCATGTGCGTGCCCCCCACATGCGTGGAGTTCACGTTTCCGTAGATATCGAACTCCAGCGCCGTGTTGATTCCGATGATGCCCAGACGGCGGACGATCTCGGGCGCGTTGCTGATTTCCTGTGGGCGCAGCACGATGCGTTCACGGTAGTGCTCGATATTGGCCAGGATCTTGTCGTACACGGGCTTGGACACCGTAATCGACGAGGCCGACGCAAACGCGAGTTTGCCCTGATCCAGCAGTTCGATGGCGCTGTCTTGCAGGACTTCCGAGTACATCGTCAGATTGTCGAAGTCTGAGGATTCAAAACCATGCAGCACCGCGTTGGCGATGGTGCCGATGCCGGCTTGTAGCGGTAGCAAAGCGTTGGTCAGCCGGCCGGCGTCGACTTCGCCGCGCAAGAATGTATTGATATGGCGGGCGATGGCATTGGTGTCGTCATCGGGCGGCAAGGCGTTGGACGGGCTGTCGGGCTCATGCGTGATGACGATGGCGGCGATCTTGTCGGGGTCCACTTCAATGAAGGGTTGGCCGATGCGTTGATCCACCGAAACCAAGCCGATCGGCTGACGCGCGGGGCGGTCGGCGGGCACGTAGATGTCATGCAGGCCTTCAATGGCGGCGGGCACGCCCATATTCAATTCAATGATGATCTTGTCGGCCTGCTGCGCGAACGATGCCGAATTTCCTACCGACATCGTTGGCACGATGGCGCCGGATTCCGTGATGGCGGCGGCTTCGATGATGGCAACGTTGATCGGCCCGATATGACCGGCGCGCAGTTGCTCCACGGTTTCGGACAGGTGCTGATCGATGAAGGCGATTTCGCCTTGATTGATCTTTCGGCGCAACGTCGTGTCAACCTGGAATGGCATGCGGCGAGCCAGCGCGTTCGCCTGGGCCAGCATCTTGTCGGTGTCATGTCCCAGCGAGGCGCCGGTGATCAGCGTGATGGACAGGGGTTCGCGTTCAGCTCGGCTGGCCAGCGCCGCGGGCACGGATTTACAGTCCCCGGCACGGGTGAAGCCGCTCATGCCGACGGTCATGCCGTCCTGAATCAGCAGCGCCGCCTGATCGGCGGAAGTGATCTTGGCGCGCAACCCAGGGTGGCGAATACGATCGAGATGCATGGTGTCTCCAAATTTAAAAGCCAACGGCTCGCGGCCGGGCGCGGCGATCTCGCCGTTCCTCGCCCGGGCGCCGTCTGTTGCGGCGTTTCCCGATAGCCCGGTGCTGGCACAGCCCTGCCCCGGGACGAATTTTCCGCAGTATAGGAACGCCCGCCGAAATCTCGTAATGACTTAAAATCATTCAAATCAGTCGTTTTTTTCATTATTTGAAGCTTTTGCGCGCAATGCGCACAGGGAGTCCCAAGCCATGGACGTGCGCGCGTTGCGATATTTCGTGGAGACGGTCAGGCACGCCAGCTTCACGCAGGCGGCCAAGGCGCTGTTCGTCACGCAATCGACCGTCAGCAAGATGATTCGCCAACTGGAGGAAGAAGCCGGCACGCCGCTCTTGATCCGTGACGGCCACACGGCACGGCCAACCGATACCGGACGGGTCATGTACCAGCGCGGCGTGCAAGTGCTGGAGACGATGCGGCAACTGTCGGAAGAACTGCGCCAGACCGCCGACCTGGACCGAGGCGCGCTGGAAGTTGGCATTCCCCCGATGATCAACCTGCTGTTCACCCCGGTGGTGAAGCGCTTCCGCGAGCTGCATCCCGGTATCCATCTGACGTTGCGCGAGGGCACGGGCCAAGCCGTCGAAGGCCTGGTCGCCAGTGGTGAACTGGAGATAGGCGCCACGATTCTGCCGATCGCGCCCGACGGAGGACTTGCCGCCCAGCCTTTTGGCAGCTATCCGATCTGGGTGATCGGCCCGCCCGACGCGCCCTGGGCTGGCAAGACATCGCTGCCCTTGAATGCCCTGCGCGACGCGCGGCTGCTGATCCCCACGGACGATTTCGCCATCACCCGCCGCCTGCGCCAAGCCTTTGCCGATGCCGGCATTCAGCCCAGCATCGCGGCCCAAAGCGCGCATTGGGACTTTCTGGTGGCGATGGCGTCGGCCGGGCTGGGGGTAGCGCTGCTGCCAGAGCCGCTGATGCAGCGCATGAAGACACGGGGCTTGAGCACGGCGAAACTGGCCAAGTCGGGCATGCAATGGGAAGTCGGCCACATCTGGCTGGAATCCGGCTACCTATCGTTTGCTGCCCGTGCCTGGCTGGATGTGTGCGATGCCGTCCTGGGCAAGCCCAAAAAACCCGCTTCCCGGCGCATCCCACCCCGGTCGAGTTGATTCCAAACGTTGGCCTCGTAAACTTGGATTGCGGGCGGCGGCACCTTCTGGCTCGCTTGCGCAGGCCACGTTCGACCTGACCCTGTTTCCGTTCCCCGGCATACCCGGAATGCCTCCCGGAAATGCGGGCGAATAAACCGGGGACGTAGCACTAGTTTTTGTTGCAACGGACAGGTCCGCGGCTTGTTATGCTCCCGCCTCGACGCGAGTGACTCGCCCCAAGAATATGACCTTGATCCGCACCCTCTTTTTCTTACGCGCCTACCGCTTCCACGCGCCCCAGATCGCCGCGCTTGTCGCGGCGTTGTTGTTGGCGCTCTGCCTGACGCCTGCCTCCGCAGCACCCCCACCCACCCCGTCAGAGACAGAAACAGTGCTGGCGGCGGCCCGCAAGCAGATCGACGACATCCGCAAGCGCATCGCGGACGAGACCGATGACGCCACGCTCGTCAAACAACGCGGCGACGCGCTCGACATTCAATCCAAGGCCGACGCGGCCAGCGAAGCGCTGGCCCCCCAGTTGACCAGCCTGACCGCCAGACTGAGCGAATTGGGCACGCCCCCAGAAGGGGCCAAGGAAGCGCCTGATGTGGCGGCCCAGCGCATGCAGCTGGAAAAAAGCAGCCGCGCGCTGGATGCGCAGATCAAGCTGGCCCGGCTGCTGTCCGTGGACGCGGGCCAAACGGCAGAACAGATCTCGGCGCAACGCCGCACGCAATTCCAGGCGCGCATGGGCGAGCGGCGTGATTCTTTCCTGTCCAAACAGTTCTGGGGAGAGTTTCAGCAGGAATTCCCGCGCGACCTGGATCGTCTGGAAGGCTTGCGCGACGACCTGTCGACCGCCATTGGGCAGACGCCGAAATGGGGATGGTTGCTGCTGACCGCCGCCGCCGCGTTGACGATTGCGCTGCGCGTCTGGATTGGCCGGCTGTTCTTGCGATTGACGGCCACCCGGGTACCGCCCGGCCGCTTGCGGCGCTCGTTCCTGGCCGTGGCGCAACTGACGCTGTCTGTCGCAACACCCGGCGTCGTCGCGCTGCTGATCCATGCGGGCCTGGACTGGAATTCGCAGCTGTCCGACAACACGGGGGCCTTGCTGGCAACCCTGGTGGCCACCGTCTGTTTCGGGGGCTACGTGTCAGGCTTGGGCAATGCCCTGCTGTCGACGCATCGCCCGTCTTGGCGCCTGCCGCCCATCGGTGATGCCGTGGCGACGCGACTGCGTTGGCTGCCCAATCTGCTGGGCACGCTGGTCGTGATGATCTGGCTGGCCGAACGCTTGCCAGTCTTGCTGAACGCCAGCCTGACAACCACGATCACGCTGACCGGCATCGTCGCGACGATCATCATGATCACGATGGCCATCGTGCTGGGCATCGGCCGCAGGCTGCGGCGCCAGAGCATCCAGGAAAACGACGCGCCTGCGCCCTTCTGGATTTCGCTTCTGCTGGGCACCGTGTGGGTGGTGCTGATCCTGGGCATGGCCAGCCTGCTGGCGGGCTATGTGGCGTTTGGCGCATTCCTGACCAAGCAAGTGCTGTGGACGCTGATTGTCCTGGCGTCCGCATACCTGGTTTCCACGTTGATCGAGGACGGCTTCAGCACGTTGCTGGGCACCTCGCATCGTGAAGGCGAGAACGATGGCCCCAGCCTGCGCGACCAGGCGGCGGTATTGCTGTCCGGCGTCGGTCGCGTGGCCGTGGGCGTGCTGGCGATCATCCTGCTGTTGGCGCCCTTTGGCGAAGGGCCTGCTGACCTGTTGCAGCGCTTCGACCAATTGCGCAAGGGCTTGGCGATTGGCGAAGCGCAGATCCGTCCGGGCGCGGTGCTGCAAGCGCTGCTGGTACTGGGCTTGTCGCTGCTGAGTGTGAAGATACTCAAGCGCTGGTTGTCGAACCGTTACCTGCCCACCACCGAGCTGGACCCGGGCATGCAGTTGTCGGCGGCTACCTTGTTCGGCTACGCCGGGGTGGTTTTGGCCGTGGCGCTGTCGCTGTCTGCCGCCGGCATCGGCCTGGAGCGTGTGGCGTGGATCGCCAGCGCGCTGTCCGTGGGTATCGGTTTCGGCCTGCAAGCGGTGGTGCAGAACTTCGTGTCAGGCTTGATCCTGCTGGCCGAACGCCCCGTCAAAGTCGGCGACTGGGTATCCCTGGGCGGCGTCGAAGGCGACATTCTGCGCATCAATGTGCGCGCCACCGAAATCCAGATGGGCGACCGTTCCACAGTGATCGTGCCGAATTCGGAATTCGTGACGAAGACGGTGCGCAACGTGACCCGCTCCAACCCCTTGGGGCTGGTGCAGATCAAACTGCCTTTACCGTTGTCGACGGACGCGGAACAGGTCCGTGAATTGATCTTGCAGGCGTTTGCCGACCACGAAGACGTGCTGGACACGCCCGCGCCCAACGTGTTCCTGGATGGCATCGAAGGCGGTAATCTGATCTTCAACGCCAAGGGCTACGTATCGTCGCCGCGCGCCGCCTATGGCGTTCGCAGCGCCATGCTGTTCACGGTGCTCAAGCGCCTGAATGACGCGGGCCTGGAAGTGTCTTCACCCCCCACCATGCTGCTGGCGTCGGCGCCGCAACCGGTGGCGGTGGCGCCCGGCGCCGTCGCGCCGCCCGCCTCCACCTGATCCAGGATCCGCCCGCACGGCCCCACGGCTTGGCGCCAAGACATCAGCCGGGCGAATACAGGTCGGCGAACTGTTGCCGATCAAGCCGTGGGTTGCGCAGAGGCGGCGACGCCAACGCGGTCGCCTGAGCCGACTGCACCGGATATGCCCGCGCCAACGGCACGGGCGCCGGAGCGGGGGCTTGGGCCTGGCTTTGCACCGGCGCGACGGGTACGCCAGCTGCCGTGCTGGTCGGTGCGGATTGCGCGACCGCCGTGGTGTCAAAGCGATGATCGGCCGTCGTCAGGGCGGGATTGGTGCACAGCCCTTGCGCCACCAGTGCGGCCTTGGTGCGGTCATCGGTTTGGCACAGGATGTCGATGGCTGCGGTCTCCAACCGGCGCGAACGATCCGCGTCCTTGGTGGAGGCGGCCGCCTGCATCGTGCGCTCGAAGTTACGACGCAAGCTGCATTTCTGGTCTTCGATCGGAATGGCGACGTTCATGCCGAAGCCCACCACCGAGCCGCCACCGCCTGCGGAAACCATGCAGCTGTCCGAAGAGAACGAACCATAGAAGCTCTGCCCCCCCACCGGTGGAACCGTCTTCACGGTGCTGGAACCGCTGTTGTTGGAATTTAGCGTAATGCCCTGATTGTTGCCGGCATTGGTGGACCCCGACGAAGCGGATGTCGTGGAACTGGAGTTGCTGGTCTGCGCCGCGGCCGTGCACGCCACCAGCGACAGGGAAATTGCAAGCACTATGGTTTTCATGATGTCCCCTCGACCGGACGGCCGAAGCCGTCCGGATAATTGGGTCAGTGATTGAAGCCGGAGATGTGACCCACCCCGCCCACCCCGCCGATCGACCCAAACGCGCCGATGTTGCCAGCAACGAAGGTCCCCGTCGCCGACGCGGCGGTATCGGTTTTGCCGAACGACGCGCCACCGTTGGCGATGCTGTCGCCCACCATGATGGGCGCGTTGCCCGTGACGTTGCCATACGATTCGCTGGTGGCATATTGGCGCGTGCTGGTGACCACTTGCGTGCCGTCACGGTTGAACGTGCCGCCAACCTGCGCGACGCCCCCCGTCTCGCCAAACGATGTCTGGCTGGAAGACCCGTAGCCGTTGACCTGGGTAGCCACCACCGAACTGCCGGTGGAGACGGACGACGCCGTGCCATTGATCGTGCCGGCGTGGCCGGTGATCGACACGGAAGGCATGCTTGGCCCGCCGGCGTAGGCCGACGCGGCGAACAAGGTCATGGCTGCGACTGCTGCGAGCTTTTTCATTTGAGCTCCTCCTGATCCACTTCATGCGGATGCACAGGTGCCGGTGGCCGACCGGCGCGGACCAATACGTCCTCCTCTTTGCCCGGACAACGGCGCGAGGCGTGGGACTTATGTATTGGTACGGAATGATTGCTCCGTCCTAAGCATGTCGATATCGGTTAAACGGGCGACCGCGTCTTTGTGGACGATGCCCACCAATCAAGCGGCGAGCGAAACAGACGAGCACGGGGGCATCGCGCCATGCAAATGGACGATGAAAAATGCGGGATACCGCGGCCGCGCGCACGCGGGCTCAACTTTAAGGATGGGGGAATGCGCCCACGGCTCGGACAAGGTGCCTAGCGCTCACGCCGGGCGGCAAGTCGTTGATGGCCTTTAGGCTTACTGTCAGCCAGCCCGGGCGGGCACCCTATTCAGGAACAGCGCCGCTTCCCGGCGGACCAGCCAAAGATCGCCCGCGACCAGGACCAGCAAAAAGCCGCATTCCGCCAGGTCCAGATCGGCCAGCACGTGGTAACTGGCCAGCAGCGCAATGCCCAGCGCACCTGCCAGCCAGGCCAGCCAGGCGGGTGCCAAGCCTTTGACCGGCGAACGCGAAGCGCGGCTCAGACAGAGCCACGCCATGAGCGGCAGGAACAGCATCGACAGCGGAAGGTAGATGGCGATGGCGGACAACAGCACGACAACACTGAATTGCGTGTGCAACGCCAAGGCCATGATGGCGATAGCGCCGATGCCCACGTACCACAGCAGGCGAACGGCAATAAGACGAGTCAAGGTGACGGCTCGAAGATTCATCGGACAGGCTGAAATTGGAATTTTCAGCCATACTACTCCGGCCGGCCAGGCCTCACCTGGCCCCAATTATTTGGAGACACCGTCATGATCCAGGAGATTGCCAGCATTCACGTCCGTGACGGACAGGAAGCGCTGTTCGAGGCTGGCGTTGCACAAGCCAAACCGCTTTTCTTGCGGGCACGGGGATGCCACGGCATGGAGCTGTATCGCAGCATTGAACAACCGCAGCGCTACACCCTGGTCGTGGACTGGGAAACCGTGGAAAACCACATGGTGGATTTCCGCGAATCAAGCGATTTCCAGGAATGGCGCAAGCTGGTCGCCGGATTCTTCGTTGAACCGCCCCAGGTGCATCACGAACAGAAAGTGATCTGACCGTCAGGCCTGTTCCGGCGGATCGTTGTACTTGCGGGCGCTGCCGGCAAAACGGTCCACCGGATACTTCTCTGCGTTCTTCACCATCTTGCGCGCCACGGCATCGGCAATGCCAATACCCAGTTGATCCGCCAGCGCCACCAGGTACATCTGCACGTCCGCGATCTCATCGGCGGCCTTGGCCAGACGTTCCGGTGACATATTCCGCGATTCGGCCTCGGTCAGCCATTGGAACAGGGACACGAGCTCACCGGCTTCGCCCGACAAGGCCATCGCCAGATTCTTGGGCGAGTGAAAAGGCTGCCACGCCCTTTCTGCCGTGAAGGCCCGCACCGCGAGTTTGATCTGTTCCAGGTCTGACATCGAATTTTCCAAAGATCCCATGCCGCGTCAGGCCAACGCCAGGCGCGAGCTGGCCGCCAACGCCACGGCCACCGTCGTGCGCACGTCAGCCAACGCCCGGTGAGTCGGGTTGGACGCGCCTACGTGACGGGCCAGGATTTCCAGCTTGTGTGAAGGCAGTTCCGGCCAGGCACGCCGTGCCAGCGCCAAGGTGCAATGCGTGGGATTCGCAAATGGCATGCCGGTCAGGTCTGCCGCCGCGCCCAGGAAACGCCGATCGAACGAAGCATTGTGGAAGAACACGGGCAAGTCTTCCACGAACTCCAGGAAGGACGAAAACGCCTGCATGACCGGCACGCCGTGGCGATCAACTTCCGCCTGCGTAATGCCAGTCAGCCGCGTGATGAATGACGGCACGGGCGAGCGCGTGCGCACCACCTGCGTGTATTCACGTGCCAGGGCGCCCGAAGCCTCGACCCGGACGGCGGCAAATTCCAGGATCTCGCAGGTGGAGGTGGACAGGCCGGTGGTTTCCAAGTCGGCCACGATGAACGGGCCACGCAGTGCCAACAACGCCGAGTCCAGCGCGGCGGAGGCCTGCGTCCGATTGACCGCTGTGCGCGAGACCGAGCCGCTGGCCCGGGGACGCCGGTTGTAGAACGTCACAGCGTCACTCCGCCGGGCGCAACGGCGCGAAACGCGGCGAGCCATCGGCAAGCTGACCAAAGAACAACGTGGCCGGCCGCACCCACAGGCCGCGCTCGTGCGGCCAAAGGTGTTCGTACACCACCATGGACTCTTCGGTCTCGGAATGACGGGCGGTGCCCACATACAGGTACAAGCCGCCCTTGTAGTGGCGGTGCGAGGCAAGGGCCAGGGCTTCGGATTCGGTCATGGACGGTGATCGCAAATGATGCGGCCTGGGCGGAAGTGATCCGGCCCAGGCCTGGGATTCAGACAATACCGTCTTTATAGCGCACTCGCGCGGGCACTTGCCCGCGCGGGCGTCAGTAGCGCACGTACTCCAGCACCGGCTTGGGAGGCAGCGGCGTATTCGCCGCGGGCCTGGCCCGCACGGTAGCCGCCACCGGTTTGACCATCCCAACGTGCCGCGCGGCTTGCGCATCGGCCGCGTCTTGAGTCGCCCGCAAGGTTTGGGCGGCTTCGGCGGTCATCTGCGTGATGTCCCCTGTCACTTCCCCAAGCTTGGCCGATTGCGCCAACGATACATTCACCACTTCCGCCATGATTTCAGTGACGCGGCGCGACGAGGCCACGATGTCTTCCATCGTGGTGCCTGCCGATTGCACCTGGCCCGCGCCGCTTTCGATCTGCTCGACGGACGTCGTGATCAGGCCCTTGATCTCTTTCGCGGCGGCGGCGCTGTTCTGCGCCAAGCTGCGGACTTCCGCCGCGACCACCGCAAAGCCCTTGCCGTGCGACCCGGCCCGCGCAGCCTCCACGGCCGCGTTCAGGGCCAGGATATTCGTCTGGAAGGCGATGCCGTCCATCACGCCGATGATTTCGGAAATGCGCCGCGAGCTTTCGGTGATGGCGCCCATGGTCTGCACCACGCCTTTCACCGTCTTGCCGCCCTGCTCCGCAACCTTGCTGGCGTCCAGCGCCAGTGCATTGGCCTGGCTGGCGCGTTCGGCATTCTCCGTCAGCCCTTGCACCGCAACGCGCAAGGTTTGCGCGGCAGTAAATCGCTTGGTGATGTCGGTGGCATATTTGACGACTTTGAAGGGCCGGCCTTCAGCGTCGAAGATCGGGTTATAGCTGGCTTCGATCCACACTTGGCGCCCGCCTTTGCCGATGCGCAGATATTGGCCGGTGTCGTATTCACCGCTGCGCAGTTTGCGCCAGAAGTCCTTGTAGGCCGCGCTGCGCGCTTCTTCCGGTCTGACGAACATGCTGTGATGCCGGCCTTCCACCTCCGATGCCTGATAGCCGACGGCACTCAGGAATAGGTCGTTGGCGCGGATGATCGTGCCATCGAGTTCGAATTCGATAATCGCCTGCACCTTGGAAATGGCGGCCAATTGGCCTTCCGTGTCCGCTTGGCGCTGCTGCTGGTCGGTAATATCGGTGGCGTACTTGACGACCTTTATCGGCCGGCCGCGTTTGTCGAAGATGGGGTTATACGAGGCTTGCAGCCAAACATCGCGGCCGTCCTTGCGCACACGGCGGTAGCGGCCCGCGTCATACGCGCCCTGGCCGAGCTTCTCCCAAAACTCCAGATATTCAGCAGACTGGCGCTCGTCCTCGTCGATGAACATTCGATGGTGCTGCCCCAGAATCTCTTCCAGCGAATAGCCCATGGTGTCCAGGAAATTCTGGTTGGCCATCAGCACGTGGCCTTCCAGATCAAACTCGATGACGGCCTGAGCTTTATGGATAGCTGATATCTGGCCGTATAGATCCGCCTTTTGCATGCCGCGTTGTCCGCGGAACAGGCGATTGAGGGTGATCCATTGCATGGTGGCGTCTCCTGCCAAGGATGGGACGAAGTTGCTGACAATGATCGACAAGCAAAATTTCTGAATCAGAACTGCTTGGCGCGTCCCACACTCAGACCATGCATGCCGCGCCGCATGCACTCGCTACCAGGTAGTCCGTCGCCACAGAGGTAACGGCAGGTCCGGATCAAAAATAAAAACTGAAGAATGTATCCAGTCGAAAATATTTAATCCTAAAAATGAGCGCATCTCAACCTATTACCGATGGCTTTACGAAAAAAACACACAAAGACCGTTGCGTAAAATAATCATTCAGCCATTATTCAACAGCGCCATCAGCCCATACTCATAACGCGGATCAGGGTTAATACGAATCCCGCCAACCATTCCACAATCGGTTGATGGCAACGGGGGAGTTATTAATCGAAGCTGCCCCCATTATTAAATCGGCTTTTAAAAAATCGAGCCGGATCAGGCTGCATCAAGTTCGCGATACTGGCGAAAAATGCACTCCCCGAAAGGCAAGCGCCTGCCGCTGTCAAAATAAGGCTGCAACGCCGGCAGTACGGCCACGCGAGCATGCAAAGCCATCACATTCGGGTAGTGCGAGGCCACCGTGCCCATGCGCTTGGGAAAGGCATAGAGCAGGCCATCGACCAGATGGAACAGCGACAGGTCCACATAGGTCCAGCGCTTGCCGCCTGCCAGCCAGGTCGTTCGACCGGTCAGGGCACGCTCAAAGTACGCCAGGAATTTGGGGATGCGTTCTTCGCGGAAACTCCGTGCCCGGCGGGCAGCCTCGTCTTTCTGGTCTTCGTAATAATCGTTGGCGGAAATTGGGTGATGCGTATCGTGCGCCTCGGTCACCATGTCGGCGATGGTCAGCTGCAATTGATTGACCCAGAGCCGCCCTTCCAGGGACGCCGGCGCCAGCCCGTGTTTCTCACCCAGAAACAGCAGGATATTGGCTGTCTGCGCCAGGGTCATGCCATCGGCCACCAGATAAGGCGGGGCAAAAGGCGGGTGTTTGCGTGGCGACTGCATGTCTTCGATCAGCGCATTTGCCGACGTGCCGGGTTCGCGCACGCGCTCGCGATAGGCAATGCCGCCCGCCTCCAACGCCAGGCGCACGAATTCGCCACGCCCGGGGATACCGTCCCAATACCAGAGCTCATAAGACATGCCTTCTCCTTTCGGTGAACGAAGGCTAGGCAGGAAATACGCTGACACCGCCCTCTTGCCCAATGGCCTGCTGGCCACGGGCCTGTTGATACTGCCGGGGAGATAATCCGAAGTGCGCGCGGAAGTCGCGCGAAAAATGCGCGCCGTCCGCGAAACCGCAGTCCAACGCAATCTGCGTGATGCTGCAAGGATTATTCAGCAACAACCAGCTTCCGTACTCCAGCCGCAACTGGCGCTGAAACGCCATGGGCGACATGCCCGTGGCTAGGCGGAACGCGCGCTCGAGTTGCCGGCGTCCCACCCCCACATACCGCGCGATGGCATCCAGCGGTGGGGGATTATCAATGCGCTGCTCGATGAAGTGCGCGGCTTGGCGTACCCGCAGATCCTGGATGCCGGACAAGTCGGTGCGGAAATGCGCCTGCGGCACCCGGCCCGGGCGCACGCCTTGCAGCATCATGTGCCGCATTGCCTGCTGGGCCTTGTCGCGCCCGCAATGCCGGGCCACCAGATACAGGCCCAGGTCGATTGCCGCCGTCGACCCCGCGCAAGAAATCAAGTCCCCTTCATCCACGAACAGGCGATCCACCACCGCGCGGGTTTGCGGGAAGCGCTCGCGAAAGGCGTCCAGCACATTCCAATGCACGCACACCGTGCGTGGTCCGATCACGTCGGCCTGCGCCAGCGCGAAAGTGCCGGTGCAGATACCCAGCAGGCGCACACGCAACGCGGCCGCCAACCGCAACCAATCGCGCAGCGGCTCGGGCATGCGGCCATTGATGTAGTCATTGCCGCCGCACACGGCCACGTAATCGAATTCGGCCGGGTCGTCGGGCAGGCTGTCGGCCACGTCTATGGTCAAGCCGGCGCTGGAGCAGCGCGGCTTGCCGTCCCAGCTCATGACGCGCCACGCAGTATGGATTTGCCGGCTGCGGCCACCGTGGTCACCTGCCAGGCGCAATACATCCACCAAACCCGCAAACGCGGCCAGCGTGAACTGGTCCATCAGCACGATGCCGATGGTCAGCGCGGGTTTCCCCGGGGGTAAGCCATCCGAGCCCTCCTCATAGGAGGAAGGCGGGAAAGCGGCGGTCACAGCGGTAGTCATGTCGCAATTATTCAAGTTTTTGTCCCGCGCCTTCAAGCTCGTTTTCCCGGGGATCGCCCAAGATGCAGTTATGGCAACGTCACGGCTCCGTCCAGGAGCGCTGTGTTCCCAAACCAGCCGGGACGGGCCGATAAATCAACAAGGGGAATCCGACATGGCAACAACCACCCGCAGCGCAGTCCGCGCCGCCTTGCTGGGAGCCGGGCTCTTGCTGGCCACCCAGGCAATGGCTCAGCAGCAGAAGATCACCGTCGCCTGGTATGGCGGCAATTGGGGCGACGCCTTCCGTGCCTGCGTGGCCGATCCCTACACCAAGGCTACCGGCGTCACCGTCGTGCCCGAAGTCGGCACCTCGACCACCACGCTGGCCAAACTACAGCAGCAAAAGAACGCGCCGACGATCGACGTGGCCTGGATGGACGGCGGCATCAGCGAACTGGCCGCCCAGGCCGGCGTGCTGGACACGCTGGACGCGGCCTCCATCCCCAACCTGAAAAACGTCATTGATCAGGGCGTGTACCGCAACGGCGATGCGGCCTACGCCGTCAGCACCGGCTATTACTCGCTGGGCATCACCTACAACACCAAGGAAGTGCCGCAGCCGCCGACCAGCTGGAAAGACCTGTGGAAGCCTGAGTACGCCGGCGCCGTGGCCGTGCCCTCGCCCGCGAACTCCTCCGGCGTCCCGTTCATCTTCTTCCTGGCGCGCGTGTGGGCCATTGATCCGTCCAACCTGGCGCCGCTCTACGCCAAGCTGGCCACCCTGGACACCGCCCTGTTCTTCGACAGCTCAGGCGCGGCCAGCAATGCCTACCAAAGCGGCGAGGCGATTATCGGCGCGCACTTCAACGTGGGCGCCTGGGACTTGATCGACAAAGGCCTGCCCATCGGCTTCGCGGTGCCCAAGGAAGGCGCCTGGGCCACGGACGCGCGCCTGCATCTGGTCAAAGGCGCACCCAACGCGGCCGCTGCGCGGAAGTTCATCGACACGGCCTTGACGCCGGACGCAGCCGCTTGCCTGGCCACCCGCCTGTACCTGGGACCGGCGGTCAAAGACGTGCAGGTTTCCAAGGATGTGGCGCGCAAGCTGCCATGGGGCGCTGAAGGATCGGTGAAAAACCTGAGCCTGTTCGACTGGAACCTCATCAACAGCCGCCGCGCCGAAGTCACCGATGCGTGGAACCGCCAGGTTGCCCGCAAGCGCTAGGCCGGGGTCGAACATGTCCGCTTTGCTCACCATCGAAGGCGTGTCGATGCGCTTTGGCGCCTACCAGGCGCTGGACCATATCGACCTGGACATCCAGCAGGGGGAATTCGTGGCCCTGCTGGGCCCCAGCGGCTGCGGCAAGACGACCTTGCTGCGCTCGATCGCCGGCTTTCTGAAACCGGAATCGGGCCGCATCCTGATCGAAGGCCAGGACATCAGCCGCCTGGCCGCGCACCATCGCCCGTTGAATACGGTGTTTCAGAACTATGCGCTGTTTCCGCACATGACCGTGCTGGAAAACGTCGCGTATGGCCCGCGGCGCCAGGGCGCCTCCCGCGCTGACGCCGCCGAACGGGCGCGCGCCGCGCTGGACATGGTGGGGCTGGCGGACTTCGGCCCGCGCTACCCCCGCGAAATGTCCGGCGGTCAACAGCAGCGCGTGGCGCTGGCGCGCGCCATCGTCAACCAGCCCAAGCTGTTGTTGCTGGACGAACCGCTGTCCGCGCTGGACATGAAGCTGCGCAAACGCATGCAGCTCGAACTCAAGCACCTGCAAGCCAAGCTGGGCATCGCCTTCATCTTCGTGACGCACGATCAGGAAGAGGCCATGACCATGGCCGACCGGGTCGTCGTCATGCATGCGGGCCGCATCGAACAGGTGGGCGCGGGCACGGACATCTACCGGCAACCTGCCTCGCGCTTCGTGGCGGAATTCATCGGTGACGCGAATTTCATGGCGTTCACCGCCACGGGCGACGCGCTGCAATTGGACGCCCAAGGCCTGCGCGTGCCGCTTGCCGGCAAGCCGGCGCCCGCGCGCGGGGTAGCGGTACTGCGGCCCGAGGACCTGCGCTTCGGCAGTGAGGCGTCGGCCAGCACGCTATCCGGCGCGGTCACCGACGTCATCAACGTGGGCAGCCACAGCATGATCCACGTGGACATTGGCGGCCAGACCGTGGTGGCGCGTCATGGCGGCATCGCGCCGGACGGCCTGCGGCCAGGAACAACGGTGCATCTGGCGTTCGCGCCTGAACACCTGCATTTGATCGGTGATCAGCCATGACCCGACGCGCCTGGCTCTCACCCGGCCTGCTGCTGGCGGCTCCCGTGCTGTTCTTCGCGGCCTTCTTCCTGGCGCCGCTGGCGGTGGTGGCGTTGGCCAGCATCACGGGGGGCCCGGACGGCGCGACGCTGACGTTGCAGCAATACCTGCGCGTGCTGGCCGATCAATATCACTGGGACGTGATCCTGGTGACATTCCGCCTGGCGTTTTTCACCACCATCGTGTGCGTGGTCCTGGGCTACCCGCTGGCCTGGTATCTGGTGCGCGTGGTGCGCTGGCAAGCCTGGAGGCGCTTTTGCGTGATTCTGCTGGTGGTGCCGCTGTTCACCAGCAACATCGTGCGTGCGTTCGGCTGGATGGTGCTGCTGGGCCGCAACGGCCTGGTCAATCAGGCGCTGGTGGGTGTTGGCGCGGCAGATCGACCCGTGCGTTTCATCGGTACCGAGCTGGGCATTCTGATCGGCATGGTCTATGTGCTGCTGCCCTTTGTGGTGTTGGCTGTCGGTAATGCGCTGGCCCGGGTGGACCCGGCCTGCGAGCAGGCTTCCGCCGATCTGGGAGCCGGGCCCGCGGCAACGTTTTTCCATATCACCTGGCCGTTGACGCTGCCGGGCGTCGTGTCCGGCGCCATCATCGTCTTCACCCTGGCGGTCAGCGCGTATGTGACGCCCGCCCTGCTGTCCGGTGGACGGATTTCGGTGCTGTCGATGCTGATCTTCCAACAATACAGTTCGGTGTTCGACTTCCATTACGGCGGTGCGCTGAGCATGGTGCTGCTGGTCTTCACCCTGATCCTGGTTGCGCTGGCGAACCGCGCCGCCACTCTGCCCGGAGCCGCGCGATGATCGCCCGCCACCTGATCCGCTTGATCGCGCTGGCCGTGCTGGCCTACCTGGCCCTGCCGCTGGTGGTGATCATGGGCGCGTCGTTCACGTCCACGCCGTACCTGGCCTTTCCCCCGCAAGGCTGGACGCTGGAGTGGTATCGCACGCTGCTGGTCGAAGCCGGCTACGTGGCCGCGTTCACGACCAGCACGGTGCTGGCGCTGGCGGCGACCCTTGTCGCGGTGCTGCTGACCGTGCCCGCCGCGCTGGCGTTGGCCCGCTATGAATTCCCCGGCAAGGCGGCGCTGGCGTCGGTGTTGATGTCGCCCCTGGTGCTGCCGCACATCGTGCTGGGCGCGGCATTGCTGCAATACGGCGCCTACTTCGGCCTGACGCGCAGTTTCCTGTCGCTGCTGATCGGGCACATCGTCATCATCGCGCCCTTCGTGCTGCGGTCCACGCTGACGCTGTTGACGCCGGAGCAGCGCGCGCTGGAAGAAGCGTCCGCTGACCTGGGCGCCAACCCATGGACCACGTTCTTCCTGGTGGTGCTGCCGCAGATCCGGCCAGGCATCGTCACCGGTTCCATCTTCGCGTTCATCTCGTCATGGATCAACGTGGAACTGTCCATCTTCAACACCACGGCGGACTTGAACACCATCCCCGTCAAGCTCTTCAACTACGTGCAGTACACGATAGATCCGACCATCGCAGCCGTATCGGGCGCCACGATCGTGGTTGCGGTGATCGCCATCGTCATCCTGGATTTGACCGTCGGGCTGGACATGCTCTCCGAACGCGGCAAATAGTTTCTCGACTCCCGGTTTTTTCTCTCATCCTACTTTTGTCTGGAGCCACAGTCATGCGCAAGCAAGACGCATTCGATGTCATCTATACCCATACCGAAGGCGAGCCCCTGTGCATCGTGCATAGCGGCATCCCCTACCCCGCCGGATCCACCATCCTGGAAAAGCGGGCCTTCCTGGAGCAGAACTACGACTGGCTGCGCCGCGCCCTGATGCGCGAGCCGCGCGGCCACAAGGACATGTTTGGCGTCTTCCTCACGCCGCCTTCCAGCCCTGAATACGATGCCGGCCTGATCTACATCGACGGCACCGAGTATTCGCACATGTGCGGCCACGGCACCATCGCGGTCAGCATGGCGATGGTTGCCAACGGCCTGGTGCCGCGCGGCAAGGACGGCATCACCAAGATCCGCTTTGAAACCACCGCAGGCCTGGTCGTGTCGGAAGTGGCCTCCGAAGGCGACAACGTGCTGTGGACGCGCTTCGAGAACGTGCCAGCCTATGTGGCCGCGCAGGACATCCCGGTGGAACTGCCGGGCTACGGCAAGCTGTCGGCGGACATCGTCTGGGGCGGCAATTATTTCGGCATCGTGGACCTGTCGGGCTGCGACCTGCGGATCTCGCCGGACAACGGTACCGAACTGTCGCGCATGGGTCTGATCGTGCGCGATCAGTTGAACGCACGTCACCGCATCCAGCATCCGACCGAAGCGCACATCAATAATCTGAACTTCATCACGTTCTGGCATCAGCCGACGATCGAAGGCGCGTTCTACAAGAATGTCCACGTGTTCAGCGCGGGGCAATTGGACCGTTCGCCCGGCGGCACCGGCACCAGCGCCATGATGGCCATGTTCGAGGCGCGCGGGAAGATGGGGCTGAACCAGCCGATCAAGTCCGAAGGCCTGCTGGGCAGCGGCACGTTTGAAGGCTGCCTGCTCGGTGAGGTGGACCTGAACGGCACGCGCGCGGTTCGACCGACGGTGAAAGGCACGGCCAGCATCCTGGGCACGGCGCGCTGGGTGATCGACCGTGACGATCCGGTGGGGGCGGGGTTTTTGATCCGCTAAGCGTGGGACAGGCGCGCGAGTGTGCTTGCGCGCCTGCCTTGGAGGGCTCGTAGCGGTTTTTTTGGGGGGGTGCTTTCTGTTGGTCGGGTTGATGGGTTGCGCGCGTTGGGCTTCTGCGTTCTGGTTTGGAGTTTCTCGCGCTACACCCATCCTACGGCGGTGGTATTCAGGTGGCGTCTTCCAGGATCATCTCCGCGCCGCGCTCGGCCACCATCATGACGGCGGCCTGCGTGTTGCCGGACACCATCTTCGGCATCACTGAAGCGTCCACCACGCGCAAGCCCGATACGCCGTTCACGCGCAGCCTGACGTCCGTCACGGCGGCGGCGTCCGATCCCATGCGGCAGGTGCCGATCGGGTGATAGATGGTCTGTCCGTTGCGCCGCGCGAAGTCCAGCCATTGCTCGTCGCTTTCCACTGCGGGGCCGGGGTTGACTTCGGCCTGGATGAACGGCTGCATGGCAGGTTGCTCCACGATGCGCCGCGCCACCTTCATGCCGCCCACGAGACTATCGCGGTCGATCTGCGCCGCCAGGAAGTTGGGACGGATCGACGGGCCTGTCAGCGGGTCCGCCGATTTGATGTGAATGGAACCCAGCGATTCGGGGCGCAGTTGCGCCACCCCGATCGTCATGCCCGGATGCCGATCCAGGATGCGTTCGGCAGCGTTGGCGTAACTGGCGTGCACGAAGAAGAACTGCACGTCAGGCGTTGGCAACGTGGGCGCGCTCTTGACGAAGCCATGGACCAAGCCCGTGCCCAAGGTCAGGATGCCCTTGTGGCGGGTGTAGTAGCGCGCCACTTGTTGCGCCAGACGCCACCCCCGTGACATCTCGTTCAAGGTCACCGTGCCTTTCACCCGCCAGTTCATGCGCGTGGCGAAGTGGTCAATGTAGTTTTCACCGACCTGCGTCTGCGCGTGCAACACGGGGATGTTGAACGATTGCAGCAAGGCGGGATTGCCCACACCGGACAATTCCAGCAATTGCGGCGATTGCACTGCGCCCAGGCACAGCACGGTTTCGCGGCGCGCGCGCACCGTATGCACTTGCCCGTTCTTGCGGTACACGACGCCAACGCAGCGCTTGCCTTCAAACATCAGCCGGGTCACGTGCGCGCCGCATTCCACGCTCAGGTTCTTGCGGCCGGCGGCGGGCTTCATGTAGCCATCGACCACGCTCCAGCGCCTGCCTCGGTGTTGAAGTACCTGGTAGTACCCCACGCCTTCCTGGTTGCCGCTGTTGTAGTCGGGGTTCAGCGGCTGGCCGTCTTCCTGCGCCGCGCGCAAAAAGGCGTCGGATACCGGGAAGCGTTCAGCCACTTCCTCCAGATGCATCGGCCCCTGCTTGCCACGGCCTTCACCGCCCGCGTCGTAGTGTTCGACCTTGCGGAAGATGCGCTCGGCCAGCCGGTGGTTCCACCCCGTCGCGCCAGCGGCTTCCCAACCGTCGTAATCCTGTGGCTGGCCTCGCACGTAGATCATGCCGTTGATCAGCGTCGAGCCGCCCACACCCTTGCCACGCGGCACCGCGATGGTCCGGCCGTAGACGTTGTCCTCCGGCTCGGTCGCAAAGCGCCAGTTGTAGTCCGGATTCACCAACAGCTTGGAAAAGCCCGCCGGAATCGATATCCACATGCTGCGCGCTTCGTGCCCGGCTTCCAGCATCAATACCCGATGCTTGCCATCGGCGGTCAGCCGGTTGGCCAGGATGCAGCCCGCCGTTCCGCCGCCCACAATAATGAAATCGTAATCGCCCATCGTTTATCCACCGAGTCCTGAGATTGGCTGCATGCGCTACTTCACGGGGGCGACGCCCAGCATCTCGGCCATCAGCTCGATCTGGCAGGCCAGCATCGGGGCGCCGTAATGGACTTTGCAACCCTTGGCCTGCGCGGCCAGCAGCAACGCCGTGTCCTTGGGCTGCATGATGACTTCGCATACCAGTTGATCCGGCGTCAGGCGGCCGGTATCCAGCGGCAGTGCGTCGCCCTCTTTCATGCCCAGTGACGTGCCATTGATGACCAGGTCATGGCCCGACGGGTCCGGCGTACCTACGTCGATCTGTGCGTTGGGATGCAGCGACAGGATGCGAGCCTTCAGGTCCTGGGCCTTGGCGGGGGTGCGATTGGCGATGGTCAGCCGCGACACGCCAGCCTGGATCAGCGCGAAACCGATCGCGTTGGCCGCGCCACCCGCGCCCGCCAGATAGGCGCTTTTTCCTTGCACGGCCACGCCGGCCGTTTGCAGCCCGCGCACGAAACCTTCGCCATCCAGCATGTGCGCCGTCAGCCGGCCGTCGGCATCGCGGCGAACCACATTGGCCGCGCCAATCTTTTGAGCCACCGGCGTCACCTCGTCCACCAGATCCAGAATGGCGGTCTTGTGCGGCATCGTGACGATGACACCGCCCAGATTTTCCAGGCGGCGCAAGCCTTCGACCACGGCGGCCAAATTATCAGGGCGTGCGTGAAACGGCACGCAAACGCCGTCATACCCAATCTTGGCGAATAGCTCGTTCATGCGCTGAGGCGTCTTCACATGATGGATCGGGTCGGCCAGGATGCCGAACAGGCGCGTGTTTCCGCTGATTTCCTTCATTGTGTTCTCCGGGAGCTCAGGCTTTGCCTGAAGATGCGATCAATTCGCGAGCCACTTCACCGATGCCCGAGGCATCCAGTTTGTAGTGGGCGTACAGCGTGGTAGGCGGCGCGATCAGGCTGTATTCATCATAGATGCCGTGGCGGCACAGGCGCGTGCCCGTGCCAACATCGGCCAAGACCTCGGCAACCGCCGACCCCAGCCCGCCCAGCACGTTGTGTTCCTCCACCGTCATCATCAAGCGCGACTGGCCTGCGGCCGCCAGCACGGCGTCACGATCCAGCGGCTTGATGGTCGGCATGTCGATCACGCCCACCGACAGGCCTTCCTGGCGCAACTGCTCGGCCGCAGCCAACGCGGCGTGCAACGTGATCCCGCAGGCGATGATGTTCAGGTCGGCGCCCGAGGAGTGCACGATGGCGCGGCCGAATTCGAAGGGCACGCCGTCTTCATAGACCTGCGGATCGCGGCCGCGTCCGATGCGGAAGTAGATCGGTTCCGGCCAATTGACCGAGGCCTTGATGGCGGACGCCAACTGCGGGCCATCCGCGGGCGAGACGACCGTCAGGCCGGCCAGCGCGCGCATGGTCGAGATGTCTTCGGTGGCATGGTGCGAGGTGCCGTAAAACCCCAGACTGATGCCGGTATGGTGGCCAATCAGGCGGACGGGCAGCTTGGTATAGGCCACGTCCATGCGGATCTGCTCGCAGCAAAGCAGACCCAGGAATGACGCGAAGGTGGCCACGAACGGCATCATGCCGGTGGTGGCCAGGCCCGCCGCGGCCGACACCATGTTCTGCTCGGAAATGCCGAATTGGACATAGCGATCGGGGTAAGCCTGCGCAAAGCGATTCAGGCCGTTGGAGTATTGCAAATCCGCGGACCCGGCCACCACGGGGTGCCCGGCCTGCGCCAATTCAATCAGTGCGTCGGAAAGATAGGACAGCCCGGGGTTCACCGCGTTCAGGGCGCGGTACTGCCAGGAGTCGGGAGAGAGGACTTGTGCCTGTGCCATTCAGATCTCGCGGGAGAGGATTTCGTCGACGGCGCTTTGCGCGTCCTGCAGCGCCAGGTAGCCCAAATGCCAGCCCGGTTCGGTTTCCATGTAGGACACGCCTTTGCCCTTGAGCGTCTTCGCAATCACGCATGCCGGCTTGGCGCGCGCATCGTCCGCGCGCAAGCGCCGCAGCAACGCCGTCAGTTCCAACAGGTTGTGGCCGTCGACTTCGTGAACTTCCCAGCCGAATGCCTGCCACTTTTCCTTTAGCGATTCCACGCCCATCACGTCGTCCACCTTGCCGTCCAGCTGATAGCCGTTGCGGTCGATGATGGCGATCAGGCGCGATAACCGGTTGTGCGCGGCAAACAGCGCGGCCTCCCAGACCTGCCCTTCCTGCATCTCGCCGTCGCCCAGCATCACGAAGACATTGAAGTCGCGTTGGCTCATGCGCCCGCCCATCGCCATGCCCACGCCGTTGGACAGCGCGTGCCCGATGGAGCCCGAGCTGAAGTCCACGCCCGGCACCTTGCTCATGTCGGGGTGGTCGCCCAAAGGGCTGCCCAGTCGGGTGTAGCCATCCAGCAGCGCACGGTCGATGAAACCGTGGTCCGCCAGCACCGGGAACAAGCCGACGGCGGCATGCCCCTTTCCCATCAGGAAGCGGTCACGGTCGGGCCAGTGCGGTTCGCCCGCACGCAGCCGCATCACGTCGTAGTACAGCGACGCGAATATCTCCGCGCACGAGAAGACCGAGCTGTAGTGCCCGACCTTGGCGATCTCGATAAGCCTGATTGTCTCCAGCCGGATATAGCGGGCCTTTTCCCGCAGCATCCCGACCTCCCCCTCGGTGGGGGCCTCCTGGTTGTGGCGCATGGCGCGTCCTTTCTTCGTTAGGATATATGATATATAATATACCCATTGAGCTTGAATTGGCTATGGCGGGCTAGAATTCATTCCGGATTCACCCGTTCCCTCAATACAGCAAGCCCGAAACGTCATGCCCAGCCTTAAACCGGTAAAAAAAGAGAACCTCTCCGTCAGGGTCTACAACGAAATCCGCAATGCCCTGATTAACGGGCAGTACGAACCCGGAGAACGCCTGATCATTGGCGAACTGGCCCAGGAAATGGGCGTGTCCATCACGCCTGTACGCGAAGCCATCTTCCGCCTGATCAGCGAGCAAGGCCTGGAGATGCAGGCCGCCACCGCGGTCTACGTGCCCTATGTGAATTCGGAAAAGCTGCGCGAAATCCAGCAGATCCGTTTTCACCTGGAAGGCATGGGCGCCGCCGAGGCCGCGCAGAACATCACGCGCAAGCAACTGGACAACCTGATCGCCTTGCAGCGGGACTTCATTTCCTGCACCTCGACAGACCCCAAGCGCGCCAGCTACCTGAACCGCAAGTTCCACTTCGGCATCCTGGAAGCCAGCAACAAGCCCATCCTGCGCAGCACGGTGGAATCGTTCTGGGTGATCACCGGTCCCATCCTGAAGGTCTTCCACGTCAAGACCGCCGGACTGGACTATTCCGAAAACGAACACCGCCACGAAGCCGTGCTGGAAGCGCTGGAAGCGCGCGATTCCGAAGCCGCGCGCAGCGCCATCCAGGCTGATCTGGTCTGGGGCGGCAAGATCATGATCGATTGGTTGGTCGAACGCGAAAAAGAACTCGACTACCGCCCTCCCGTGCCACGCAAATAGGACCACTTCATGCTGAAGATTTTTGGCGCCCCCTGCCGCTACATACAGGGGGCGGGCGCCCTGGACACCCTGGGCCAGTACGCCGCCTTGTTTGGACGCCGCGCCGCGTTGGTCATTGACCGATACGTCCATGGCGTATTGGGACCAAGAATCGAAGCCTTGTGCGCCGAACACGATGTGGCGTTGACACCTTTGATCGTCGATGGCGACCTGACGCCTGAACTGATTGCGCAACTGCGCGCGCAGGCCACGCAGGCCGGCATCGGCATGGTGATCGCGGTGGGCGGCGGCAAGTCGCTGGATGCCGGCAAGGCGGTGGCGAAGGCCGCCCACTGCCACCTGATCACGGTGCCCACGGTGGCGTCCAACGACGCGCCCACCAGCAAGAACTACGTGCTGTATGACGCGCATCACAACCTCTTGGCGGTTGAACACATGCTGTTCAACCCCACGGTGGTGCTGGTGGACACCGCCATCATCGCGACCGCGCCGGTGCATTTCTTCCGCGCCGGACTGGGTGACGCCGTGTCGAAGAAATTCGAGGCCGAGCAATGCCAGCGCAATGGCGGCAAGAACATGTACGACGGCGCTCCATTGCTATCCGCGCAACTGATCGCGGATGGCTGCCTGCGCACCCTGCTGGCCGACGGCGCGGACGCCGTGGCGGTGGCTGGCACCGGACAGCCCACGCCGGCGTTTGAGCGAGTGGTGGAAGCGATGATCCTCATGAGCGGTCTCGGTTTTGAAAGCGGCGGCTTGTCCATTGCCCATGCCCTGACGCGCGGCTTGCCAAAGATCGGCGGCGTGGCGACCGCGCTGCACGGCCTGCAAGTGGCGGTGGGCCTGCTGGTGCAACTGGACCTGGAGCAGCGCAGCGACGGCATGCTGGCGGACCTGACCCAGTGGTACGCCCAGGTCGGCCTGCCCACCACGCTGCACGAACTGGGCGCGGCCGATTCGCCCAGCGACGCGGACCTGACCCTGGCGGCCGAATTGACCTTGAAAGCCCGTCATGCCGCCAATTTTGATCGCGCGCTGACCGTCACCGAGCTTGCCGACGCGCTGCGCCGCCACGCTTGAACAAGGCCGGCGCCCTCGCGCCGGCCCTGATCAGAACTTCACGTTGTAGCGGCCCTTCAGGTCCAGCTTGGCGCGTGCCTCGTCCGGCGTCGCCACTTCCAGGTTCAGCGCTTCCAGAATGGAGCGGATGCGTTCGACCTGCACGCGGTTGGACTCCGCCAGTTGGCCGGGGCCGATCCACAATGAATCCTCCAGCCCCACACGCACGTTGGAACCCATTGCCGCGCCAATGGTGGCCAGCGGCATCTGATTGCGGCCCGCACCCAGAATCGACCATTCGTAATCATTGCCAAACAGCCGGTCGGCCGTGCGCTTCATGTGCATCAGGTCTTCCGGATGCGGACCAATGCCGCCCAGGATGCCGAATACCGATTGAATGAACGGCGGCGACTTCACCAGCCCACGGTCCACGAAGTGCGCCAGGTTGTACAGGTGGCTGATGTCGTAGCACTCGAACTCGAAGCGCGTGCCGTTGGCGTTGCCCAGCGTCAGGATGGATTCGATGTCCTGATAGGTATTGCGGAATATCAGCGACCGGCTGTTCTCCAGGTGTTCCCGCTCCCAGTCATGCTTGAAGTCCTGGAAGCGATCCAGCATCGGGAACAGGCCGAAGTTCATCGACCCCATGTTCAGCGACGCCAGCTCGGGCTGGAAGGTCGTGGCCGGGCGCATGCGCTCTTCCACCGTCATGTGCGGACTGCCGCCGGTCGTGATGTTGATGATGGCGTCGGTCTCGTTCTTGATCCGTTCCAGGAACGGCTTGAACAGCGCCGGGTCTTGGGACGGCTTGCCCGTCTGCGGGTCGCGCGCGTGCAAGTGCAGCACCGCTGCCCCCGCCTTGGCGGCGCCGATGGCGGCTTCCGCGATTTCATCGGCGGTGACCGGCAGGTGCGGCGACATGCTGGGCGTGTGGATGGCGCCCGTCACGGCGCAGGTGATGACGACTTTCTGTTTGGGCTTAGCCATTGTTGTCTCCGTTGTCTTGCTTGTGGCGCATCAGGCGCATCAGTTTTTCATCGCGCCAGAAGCGGCGCTTGGCAAGGTCTTCCTGCGGCAGCAGGCTGCGGCGTTCTTCCGACAACGCATCCACCAGCGCGCCATCCCAGGCCACGCATTCGCCTTGAGTGGCGCCGATGGATTGGTACAGGCCGCCATAGCGGGCGCAGTAGTCGGCAATGCCGCCGGGCGCATTCAGGTCGATGGTCTCGAACGGCCCCATGAACGACCAGCGTAAACCCAGGCCGTCCTTCACGGTGACGTCGATGTCCTCCGCGCTGGCAATACCTTCACTGGCCAGCCGGAAGGCTTCATGCAACAGGGCGCCCTGCAAGCGGTTCAAGATGAAGCCTTCGATTTCTCGGCGTACCAACACCGGCTTCTGACCAATGGCCGTCATGACTTCATTGGCGGTTTCCAGCGCCTGGGGACTGGTCCAGGCGGCGGGACACAGCTCGACGACCGGGATCAGGTACGGCGGGTTGACCGGGTGCGCCACCAGGCAACGGTGGCGCCCGGGCAGATGGTCGGTGAACTGGCTGGCCGGGATGCTGGAAGTAGAGCTGCCGATGACCGCGTCGGGTTCGGCCACCGCGTCCAGCGCTGAGAACAGCGCGCGCTTGATCTCTATCTTTTCCGGCGAGTTTTCCTGGATGTAGCAAGCGCCTTTGACCGCATCGGCCAGGCTGTCCGCCGCGCACACCCGTTCGATGATGGTGTCTGCACCCGTCAACAGTCCCTGTGCTTCCAGTTCGCGCAGTTGTTGCAGGATCAGCGTGCGCGCTTCGGCCAGCATGGCTGCGTTGACGTCATACAAACGCACGTCCCAGCCTTTGCGGGCGAACACGATGGCCCACCCTTGGCCGATCAGCCCCGTTCCGATGATGGCGGCGCAACGCGCCGGGGAGCCGGCGTCCATCAGTAGAGCTTCTGCGTGAAGCCATCCACGACGATGGCTTGCCCGGTGACGCTGCGGGCGGCTTCGCTGGCGTTGAACAGCACCATGTTGGCGATGTCGCGCGCCGTGACCATCCGGCCCAGCACGGCCTGGTTTTCATACTGCGCGGCAATCTCATCCACTGGACGGCCCAGCGTGTCGGCCTTGGCGGCAATGACGGCGCGGATGCGCGGGCCTTCGACGGCGCCGGGCAGGATCGCGTTGACGCGGATACCATGCGGCCCCAATTCGATCGCCAGTGACTTGGTGAACCCGATCACCGCCCATTTGGACGCGGAATACACCGACCGGCCAGCAAAGCCCAGATGGCCAGCGGCGGACGACAGGTTGATCATCACCCCGGCCTTGGACGCCTTCAGCATGCCAATGGCCTGACGCGCGCACAGGAACTGCCCCGTGATGTTCACGGCCAGGGTGCGGTCCCAATCCGCCTTGGACAACGTTTCGACGTAGCCAGTCGGCCCCGCCACGCCCGCGTTGTTGATCAGGATGTCCAGCCCGCCCAGCTTCTGCTTGACTGCGGCGAAGAGCGCGCCCACGCTGTCCTCGTCGGACACGTCGGCCATGGCCGTGTGCACGCCGGGCAGCTCCGATGGCAGTGCGGCCAGGCGCGCTTCATTCACGTCGCAGACAAACACCGTGGCGCCGGCATGGTGAAACACCTTGGCCATTTCCAGGCCCAGACCATCCGCGCCGGCGGTGATCAGGACCCGTTTTCCGGCGAAATCGACTTCCTCGAACATGCTGTTGTCTCCTGGATTTTATGGAAAAGCACGTGTTTTATGATATACGATATATGATTAAAGCAGGTGTTTTCTAGCGTCCGCCAGCGCACCGCCATCGACCTTGATGGTTCAACCGCCTGGCGAAATATTGCGGTTAGTTTCGCCCTTTATCGGCCGCTAAGGCTTTATTCATGCGGCTTTAGGGAATTCCCCGATTCGGCCTGCTGCGCCCCCCACTAGAATCCAAGGCGGGGGTTTCGTACCTGCCCGGCACATATATCATATATTTAAAAAAGACGGACACCACAAAAAACAGTCCGCATCCCATACCGACAAAGGAGCGTAGACAGTGTTCAAGTTCAATAAGATTATTTTGGCGCTGGGCGTGTGCGGCGCACTGGCAAGCGGCACCGCAGCGGCCGACATGAAAGTGGGCGCCCTCTTCCCGTTCAGCGGCGCGCTTGCGCTCCTGGGGCAAGAGAGCTATCGCGGCCTGGAACTGGCCGTGAACGAAATCAACGCCGCGGGCGGCGTCAACGGAGAGAAGATCGAAATCATCAAGGCGGACGCCGTGGATCCGACGCAGGCCGTGTCGGAAACCAAGCGCCTGATCTCGGCGAACGTGGTGGGCGTGTTCGGCAGCTACGCATCGGGCATTTCGTATGCGGCGTCGCCCGTGACGGAACTGGCCGGCGTGCCGTACTTTGAACTGGGCGCCACCGCCCACAAGATCACCACGCGCGGCTACAAGTACCTGTTCCGCAGCAACCCCAACACGGCGCTGTATGGCGTGTCGGTGGTGAATGCGCTGCACGACACGATTGCCCCGGGCATGGGGTTGAACCCCAAGGACATCAAGATCGGCATCATCCACGAAGACGGGCCTTATGGCACCGACGTGGCGGCCACCGAGAAGAAGCGTGCACAGGAACTGGGATACACGGTGGCCGAAGTGCTGCCCTATTCGGCCAAGACGGTGGACCTGTCGTCCCTGATCCTGCGCCTGAAGGGGGCCAAGGTCGACGTGGTGCTGCAAACGGCCTACCAGAACGACGCCATCCTGTACTTCAGCCAGGCGCGTGCCGCAGGCTTCAAGCCCAAGGTCGTGATCGGCGCGGGCGGCGGCTATTCGCTGGCCGATACCGCCAAGGCGGTGGGCGCCGACATGAACGGCGTGTTCGACCTGGACTTCCCCCAGTCGTCCATCAATCCGGCCGGAGCGCCTGGGCTGGACAAGTTCCTGGAAGCCTACAAGGCCACCTACAAGAGCGACCCGCAATCGGGCCACAGCTTGACCAACTACGTCGGCGCCAAGGCCTTCTTTGAAGCCATCGGCAACGCCAAATCCACGGACAAGGACAAGATCCGCGCCGCGGTGCTGGCCTACAAGAAACCTGCTGGCCAGACCGCCAACGGGTGGGCCTTCGAGTTTGGAGAAGACGGCCAGAACAATGCATCCACGTTCTACGTGATGCAGTGGCAAGACGGCAAGCTCGTCACCATCGCACCCAGCAACCTCGCACTTGGCAAGCCCATCTTCAAGAAATAAGCGCGACGCCAGTGATCAGGCGCTCGGGGGCGCCTGACGTTTCCCGGGTCTTGCGCGCCCTGGCGCGGCCGCACATCACGCGGCGGCGCCAGGGCCGCATCCCGCTCTAAGAGGTTGCACCATGGATATATTCATTCAACTGGTCATCAATGGCCTGTTGCTGGGCGGCGCGTACACCATCATCAGCCTTGGGCTGACCTTGATCTTCGGCGTGGTGCGCGTTGTGAACTTCGCGCATGGCGAATTCCTGATGATCGGGATGTACCTGGTCTATCTGATCGCCGCGCAATTCGGCGTCCATCCGTACCTGGGCCTGGTTCCCGTTGCCGTCATTCTGTTCGCGCTGGGTGCGCTGACGCAGAAAGGCATCATCCAGCCCCTGCTGAACGCTGATCAGCACATCCAGATTTTCGCCACGGTGGGCGTGTCCACCATCTTGCTGAACCTGGCACTGGTGATCTTCGGCGCCAACGTGTATCGCGCGCCGGTGGATCTGGGCACGAACGCGATCGACGTGGGTAACTATTCGATGGTGACGGGCCAGTTGATCACCTTTGTGGTCGGCATCAGCCTGGCGGTATTACTGCATCTGTTCATGCATCGCACCTATCTGGGACGCGCACTACGCGCCGTGGCACAGCATCGCTATGCCGCCACCCTGATGGGCGTGAACGTCAACAACGTCTACGCCATCGCCTTCGGCCTGGGCACGGCGTTCGTCGGCATCGCCGCGGGCTTGCTGGCGCCGCAGTATCCGGTGTTTCCCACCGTGGGCACCTACTTTGTGCTGACGGCGTTTGTGATCGTGGTGCTAGGCGGCCTGGGCAGCCTGTACGGCGCCGTCGCGGGCTCCATGATCATCGGCATCGTGGATACGCTGGCCGGCTATTACATCGCCCCCGACCTGAAAGAGGTCGTGTATTTCGGGATCTTCCTCTTGATCCTTGTCCTGCGTCCGAACGGCCTGTTCGGCGTCGGCACAGAGTGATCAGAGCCACAAGGAGCGAGACGTGTTTCCCGATTTTCGACACCCCAAAGCCTACGTCAGCCTGATTCTGCTGATCGTCATGTTCATCGTGCCCGCCGTCATGGGCACGCCCTTCTGGACCAACCTTTTCGTCCTGCTGTTCGTCTTTGCATCCCTGTCCGTCGCCTGGAACATCGTGGGCGGCTACGCGGGACAGCTATCGCTGGGCCATGCGGTCTTCTATGGCATCGGCGGCTACACGGCCACGCTGCTGACCCAGAACTTCGGCATTTCACCGTGGTTCGGCATGCTGGCCGGCGCGATGATATCGGCGGCCGTCGCCGTTCTGATCAGCTATCCGACGCTGCGGCTGCGTGGCCCCTTCTTCGCATTGGCCACCATCGCCATCCTGGAAGTGGTGCGGCTGCTGGTCATCCACGAAGAAAGCTGGACGGGCGGCTCCAGCGGCATCAGCCTGCCGCTCAACATCGGCTGGGCGTGGATTGTGTTCCGCGAAAAGCTCAACTACGTGATCATCGCGTTCGGACTGTTCCTGTTCGTGACGTGGGTGTCCTGGTATGTCCGCAAGTCGCGCATCGGCCACTACCTGATCGCCATCCGTGAACGCGAGGACGCGGCGCTGGCCGTGGGAATTCCGACCGTGCGCGTGAAGATCATCGCGGCGGTCGTTTCGGCCATGCTGACCAGCATCATCGGCACCTTCCACATCACCTACCTGACCTTCGTGGACCCCAGCTCGGCGTTTTCGCTGGAACTGTCGATCCAGGTGGCCATGTTCGCGTTGATCGGCGGGCTGGGGACGGTGGCCGGCCCGATCGCAGGCACCTTCCTGGTGTTGCCGATTGCGGAACTGGCGCGCGGCTGGTTGTCCAGCGTGGGCAACGGCATGCACGGTTTGATCTATGGCTTGATCCTGGTGGCCGTGGTGCTGACCATCCCGCGTGGCCTGGCCGGCGCATTTGGCCCCGCCATCGAGCGTGGACTCGCGCGTCTGCCTTATCTGGGCACCCCTCGCAAGAAGCTCAAACTGGCGGACGAGCTCCGCCTGCACAATGCCACCCGTTCCGAACAACCCGTGCTTAAGGCTGACAAGCTGTTCAAGAGCTTTGGCGGCCTGCGTGCCACCAACGACGTGTCGCTGACGCTGCACCAGAACGAGATCCTGGGCATGATCGGGCCGAACGGCGCGGGCAAGACCACCGTGTTCAATCTGCTGTCGGGCTTTCTTTCCCCGGACAAGGGCGGGATTTCGATGCTGGACACGAACGGCAACTGGGTCACGTGCAAGACGCCAGATGAGTTCGCGCACAGGGGGCTGGGCCGCACGTTCCAGATCGCCAAGCCGTTCACTGGGCTGACGGTGCTTGAGAACATCATGCTGGGCGCCTTCATCCGCACGTCCAGCCGCGACGAGGCCGAGCAGATCGCGCTGAAGGTGGCCGAGCAGACCGACCTGGTGAAGTATCTGAACACCGAAGCCCGCAGCCTGACGGTGGGTGGCATGAAGCGGTTGGAGATCGCACGCGCATTGGCCATCAAGCCACGCATCCTGCTGCTGGACGAAGTGATGGCGGGGCTCAATCCCACCGATATCGAGAAGTCCATTCAGATGATCCGGCGCATCCGCGACTCAGGGGTATCGGTGCTGCTGATCGAACACATGATGCAGGCCACGATGGCGCTGTCCGACCGCATCATCGTCCTGAACGAAGGCGCGGTGCTGGTCAGCGGCGCTCCCAAGGACGTGGTTGAGAATCCCGCCGTCATCGAGGCCTATCTGGGCAAGGAGTACCAAGATGCTTAAGGTGTCGAACCTATCGTCGGGCTACGGCAAGAGCCAGGTGTTGAATGGCCTGAACTTCGAGGTCAACGCGGGCGAGATCGTCACCCTGATCGGCGCCAATGGCGCGGGCAAGACGACCACGCTGAAGACCCTGTGCGGCGTCATCCCCACGATGCAGGGCCGCGTCGAATTTGAAGGCCACGACCTGACCAACCGCAATCCCTATGACATCGTTGACGCCGGGATCACCATGATTCCCGAAGGCCGCCAGTTGTTCCCGCACTTCACGGTGAAGGACAACTTGCTGATGGGCTCCTACAAGCGCGCCGCGCGGCCCATCGTGCAGCGCAAGCTGGACGAGGTGCTGCGCATTTTCCCGCGCGTGAAAGAACGGCTGACGCAATACGCCGGATCACTGTCCGGCGGCGAACAACAAATGGTGGCCATCGCGCGCGGCATGATGGCCGACCCGAAACTGCTGGTGTTCGATGAACCGTCGCTGGGCTTGTCGCCGCTGCTGGTGCAGCAGATGTTCGACATCATCCGCGACGTCACCTCGCACGGCGTGACCGTGCTGCTGGTGGAGCAGAACGTCTTTCGCACCCTGCGGCTGGCGGATCGCGGCTATGTGCTGGAGAACGGCACGATCGTGCGCACGGGCACCGGCGCCGAACTGCTTAGCGACCCCCATGTGAAGAAGGCCTATCTGGGCCATTGATTACCAGGATCATCCTCTTATGTCCCTACGCTGCACATACATCGACCATGGCAAGGGCGGCTCGCCCGATTGCATGCGGATCGCCGAACGCGACATGGCCGCACCCACCGGCCGGCAGGTGCTGATCGAGGTGGCCTACGCCGGGGTCAACCGCCCCGACGTGCTGCAACGATCCGGCTCGTATCCGCCGCCGCCGGGCGCATCGCCCCATCTGGGGTTGGAAGTGTCCGGCGCCATCATCGCCGTCGGCCCGGACGTCACCGCCTGGAAGGTGGGCGACGCCGTTTGCGCGCTGACGCCGGGCGGCGGCTACGCCCAATACTGCCTGGCCGACGAACGCCACTGCCTGCCCGTGCCGCGCGGCATGGATCTGCTGTCGGCGGCCGCCATCCCGGAGAACTACTTCACGGTCTGGACCAATGTCTTTGACCGCGCCCGGCTGTCGGCCGGTGAAAAATTCCTGGTGCATGGCGGCTCCAGCGGCATCGGGCTGACCGCCATTCAACTGGCGCGCGCCTTCGGCGCCGAGATCTGGACCACCGTCGGCAATCAGGACAAGGCAGACGCCTGCTTGAAAGCCGGCGCGCATCACGCCTTGCTGTACCACGACACGGATTTCGAAGCCGATGTGCGCCAGGCCACCGACGGAGCGGGTGTGGACGTGATCCTGGACATGGTGGGCGGCGCCTACATCAACAAGAACATCCGCCTGCTGGCCGTCAATGGCCGGTTGGTGCAGATCGCCTTCCTGCAAGGCAGCAAGGCCGAAATCGACGCCTTGCCCATCATGACCAAGCGTCTACAGTTCACGGGGTCCACGCTGCGTCCGCGTTCGGACGACGACAAGGGCGCCATCGCCCGATCGCTGGCCGAGAAGGTGGTGCCGCTGATGGAGCAGGGGCAATGCCTGCCGCTGATCCATGAGGTGTTCCCGCTGGCCGACGCGCCCCGCGCGCATGCCCTGATGGAAAGCAGCAAGCACATTGGCAAGATCATGCTGAAGGTGCAGGCATGAGCGGCCGCTTCCAGGATCAGGTCGCCATCGTCACGGGCGCGGTGGGTGGCATTGGCTCGGCCATCGTCGAGGGCTTTCTGGCCGAAGGCGGCCGGGTCGGCCTGATTGATTTCAACTCGCAAGCCGGCCAGGCGTTCGAGAAGGAACTCCGAAAGCACGGCCACGACGTCACCTTCGTCCATGCCGATGTCGCGCATTACGACCAATGCCAGGCGGCTTACGACCGCATCACGTCTGAGCTTGGCGCGGCCACCATTCTGGTGAACAACGTCGGCATCTCGCCCAAGACAGACGGGCGCGCGCTGAAGGTCTGGGAAATGCCGCCAGGAGAATGGGACAACGTGGTGTCGGTGAACCTGAACAGCGTGTTCTACATGACGCACCTGGCGACGCCACACATGGTGAAGCAGCGCCAGGGCCGCGTGATCAACATGTCATCGGTGGCCGGCAAGGCTTACTGCGATATCGTGGCAGCGCACTACGCCGCCACCAAGGCCGGCCTGATCGGCCTGACGCGGCACTGGGCGGCCGAACTGGGCGAATACGACGTCACGGTGAACGCGCTGGCGCCAGGGCGCATCAGCACGCCGCTGTTGAAGAGCGTGCCCAAGGAGATCAATGATGCCGTGGCCCAGGTGACGGCGTTGCGCCGGCTGGGTACGCCCGAGGAAGTGGCTGATGCCTGCCTGTTCTTCGCTTCGGATCAGGCCAGGTTTGTCACCGGCCAGGTCTTGGACGTGGCCGGTGGGTGGTTGATGACTTGAGTGGCCCCGGGAGGGCTTGCTGAGTGATGGTTGCGGGCAACGATGATGGGTTGCCGGTGCCGCTGTGGGTTGCGGGCGCCGCTGTGGGTTGCGGGTGCCGATGATGGGTTGCGCGCGATACGCAGCGGTGTTCTTTCGCTGCTGGGTCTCGCGCTTCACCCATCCTACACGCCCAGGCGGTACACCACGGTGTCCAGGCGGCTGACGCCTGAGGCTTGGAACTTGGGTTCCTTGTCCAGGATGTCACGGCGGTCGATGATCACTGCGGGCGATACGCCCGCGAAGATTGCCTGCACCTCGGTATCCACCACCGAAAACGGGGGGCCGGCCATCTCTTCCTGCGGGTAGTCCAGCGTGATCAGCAAGCCCCGGCATGCGGGCGACAACTGCCCGTAGACATGGGTGACGTAGCTGGCGCGCATGGGCTCGGGCAAGGCGACCAGCGCCGCGCGGTCGTAGACGCCCACGCAGTGCGACAGCAGCTGTGAGTCCAGCTTGAAGATATCGCCGCAGATGATTTCGATATTGCCCGCCACGTAATGCTTGCCGTAGACGGATTCGTGCGTAACGGGCCGAAGCTCGTTCTCGGCAAAGAACTGGTCCACGGCGAGCTGAGAGAGTTCGACCCCCAGCACGGAGTGGCCCTGCGCCGCCAGCCAGACCATGTCCAGCGACTTGCCGCATAGCGGCACCAGCACCCGTCCACCCTTCGGTATGGCCAACGTGGGCCAGTACTTCTGCAAGAGCGGCGTAATTCGGGTTTGATGAAAATGCGTGCGCCCTTCGCGCCAGCGTTCCAACCAGAATTCTGCGTCCATATTTTGTCTGCTCCTCCTGTATTTCGGTTGCAAGCTCATCGCTTGTACCGGGCCGGCCGGGGCCCGGACGCCTTGGCGTCACCCAGCGTAGCGGGTATCGCCGCCGGCGCGCTTGATTCCGCGCAATCCGGTGCTGGGCATTGTAGTGCTCCCGAAATGGGTGACGCCGACGCTTGCGCCCGGTATGCTCTGAGGCAGCACGCCCTTCCCCCCAGGAACCGATGCCCGACGCCCAGCACCTCCAGGCCCTGCTTCTCCAGTGTGCGGACAAACGCGAATCCGCACTGGCGGAGATCTATCGCCTTGCGTCCCCGCATCTGTTTGCCCTTGCCAGACGTATGTTGAGAGACCAGGCCGCCGCTGAAGACGTGCTGCAAGAGTGTTTCGTGTCGATCTGGCGTCAAGCCGGGCAGTATCAGGCCGGGCAAAGCCAGCCGATGACATGGATGACCCGCATCGTCAGGAACCGGTGCATCGACCGCCTGCGACGCCCCGATATCGAGGTGCCGGACCCGGACGATACGCTGACGCTGGCGATGGCCGACGACAGTCCCGGCCCGCTTGCCCGTCTGGAAACCAGCCAGGAAGGCCGTCGCCTGGCCGATTGCATGGGCCAGCTGGAAGGCCCGCAGCGCGTTGCGATTGCCATGGCGTTTTTTGACGATCTGGCGCATCCCGATATCGCGCAGCGCCTGGATACGCCGCTGGGAACGATTAAGAGCTGGATACGCCGTGGCATGCAACGGCTGAAAAGGTGCTTGGAATGAACTACCGCCACCCCGAACTGCAAGATCGCCTGGCCGCCGAGTACGTGCTGGGTGGTCTGCGCGCGGGTGCCCGGCGCCGGTTCGTCCAACTGATGCGTGATGATGCGGGCTTGCGCCGGGCCGTGACTGACTGGGAAGACCGGCTGCTGCCGCTGGCCATGGCCCTGCCTCCTGAAACACCTCCGGCGCATGTCTGGAAGGCCATTGCCGCCCAGATCGCGCCCGCCGCAGGTCCCGCGGCAGCCTCGACGCGCGCCTCCGCCGGGCGCGGCCTGTCTTGGTGGCGCACGCTTTCCGCCGGTCTGGCCACCGCCGTGGTCGTGCTGGCTTTCCTGATGCTCAAACCCACGATCGTCCCTCAGGAGGTGCGTACCGTCGCCGTGCTGTCTGGCGAGAAGGCCCCTGGCGCGCTGGTCCTGAATACGCTGCCTGACAAGGGCTTGTCCGTGCAGCCCATGCAAGACCTGGTGGCGCTGGCCGATGGCCGCGCGCTGGAGTTGTGGGCGATATCGCCGGGCAAGGCGCCACGTTCGTTGGGCCTGGTCCTGCCGGGCCAGACCACCGTGCTGACCCCGCGCCAGTTGCCCGTGCAAGGCGATACGGTCGCCGTCACGCTGGAGCCGGCCGGCGGTGCGCCCAACGGCGTGCCAACAGGCCCGATCGTTCTTAGTGGCAAGGTCATCTGACCAGGGTTAGTCCCTAGAAAATAAACGCATCCAATCGCAGGCCAGCCTCGTATCTCCTCATGACGGCCAAACAAAAGGAGATCGTCATGAAATTGCTAGCCTCGATTGCCATTGCCTGCTCTGCCCTGACCCTGTCGCCCACTTACGCGGCTGACGTCATGGTTGGCGGCCAAGCGATGATGCCCTCGAAAAATATCGTGGCAAACGCGGTGAATTCCGCGGACCACACCACCCTGGTCGCGGCGGTAAAAGCCGCAGGCCTGGTGGATACGCTGCAAGGCAAGGGTCCATTCACGGTCTTCGCGCCGACCAACGCCGCGTTCGGCAAGCTGCCAGCCGGCACGGTCGACACCCTGGTCAAACCCGAAAACAAAGCAACGCTGACCAAGATCCTGACCTATCACGTCGTGCCCGGGAAGCTGGACTTCGACGCGCTGGCGGCCAAGATCAAGAAGGGCGGCGGCTCCACCGAATTGACCACCGCCAGCGGCGGCAAGCTGTGGGTGATGATGAATGGCAAGCACAACCTGACCCTGAAGGACGAAAAGGGCGGCATGTCCACCATCAGCACGTATGACGTCTACCAATCCAACGGCGTGATTCACGTCATCGATACGGTGCTGATGCCAAAGTGATGATGGGCGGCAACGCCCGCCCCCAAAGCCTGGCGCTTGCGCCGGGCTTTTTACCGTGCACGGCACTTCCGGTATCGTAGGGCCCACCCCCGCCCTTCCTGGAAACGCCGCCCTCATGCTTGCGATCCTTCGCCGCCGTTTGCTTTCCCTGGTGCTGTGCTCGCCGCTTGTGGCCCTGGCACCGTCCGCACTCCATGCGCAGGACGCATCCCAGCTGGACCACGCCTACCAATCCGAGTTGAAGGCGGAAAACGACGCCTTGCGCGCGCGCATCCAGCACATGCCACCCGACATGCAGACGTTGAATGCGCAAGTCTCGGCGGCGCTGCGCGCGGGCGACCGGCAGGAAGCACAACGCTTGGCCGAAGCGATGGAAGGCAAAGATCCTCGCAACGCCGACATCAAATTGTTCCTGGGCAAGCTGCAAGGCCAACAAGGCAATTCGGCTGCCGCGCTGGACCTGATCGACCAGTCCATCAAACTGAATCCCGACAACAAGTGGGCGTACATCAACAAGGCGGGCGTACTGGCCGAACGTTCGGATCTGCCCCGCGCGCTGGCGGCCACAAGAGAACTGACGCAACGCTTTCCCGACTGGAGCATCGGCTACAACCTACAGGCATCCTTGCTGGACAGCATGGACCGTGAGGCCGAAGCACTGGAGACCTATCAGAAGGGCGTGCGCGCCAAGCCTGCCAGCGCATTGGTCCTGACCAACCTGGGCAATCTACAGCGTCGGCAAGGCCGCCTGACCGACGCCCGCCTGTCCTACGAAGCGGCGCTGCGCGTGCAGCCGGGCTATGCCCTGGCTGAATCCGCACTAGCCAGCATGCCGCAATAGGCCACATGGCACACCCCATGAAACGCCGTCCGCTACTGCTGAGCTTGGGCCTGGGCTTGCTGATGGCCGCACCGCTGCGCGCACTGGCCAGCGCTGATCGCAACGCGCTGATCCGGCAGGTGTACGCCATGCCGCCACAGAGCATCCCATATAACGCGCAGCACGCCGCGCTGATGCGTTTGCTGCGTGTGCAATGGATGCCGGTCGAATCCGGTGCTCCAGGCATTGATTTCGAGCAACCGCTGCTAGGCGGCCGCGATACGCTGGCCATCGCTCGCAATGCATTGAAGACGTCCGACGACGCGCTGGTGCTGCGGCGCATGGCCGAACTCTGCCGGTGGGTGCCGCGCTACGTGGCGTCATTGGGCGCACTTGCACCCGGCCAATACGCCGTGCCCGCCGAGATGAAAGAGGCCTTTGGCTTTCCGGAAAGCGGCGTGGATGCGCTGGGCCGCTTCACCCTGCGCCCCCAGCATCTGACCTTGCTGCGCGCCGCCGTCTGGCATGAAGCAGGCCCGAGCGAACTGGAAGCCGTGCTGCGCGAAGGCGAACGCTTCTGGCCCATGCCGTATATCGACGGCAAGCGCCCCTATGGCAACGCCAGCTATATCCAGGTCGACATGGCCGCGTTGCTGGGCGAGCCCTATCCCCTGGACGCCAAGGGCTACGCGATCACTGCCCCCGCCAAGGATGCCCGGCTAGCGAAGCTGCATCATGAAACGCTGGCGGCCTTGCAGGTGTTCCTGGCCCATGCTTCCGCCGGCAAATCCACGCGGTCAGGACACCCTAGGCGCGGCGGATGAAGCTGCGGACGTCATCGGCAATGGGCACGACCGCCAGCAACGTCAACAGCAGCGCCAGCGGCCAGGTCGAGCCAAAGCCAAAGTGGAAGAAGGAATAGGCGCCCGTCACGCCGCCCACGAAGAACAGGCTGACCATCAGGCTCAGCACAATCAGCTTGCCTCGGTCGGCGCGCACGGGTGGCATGGTCTGGGCATCCCCCTTGGCCACGTTCCAGTAGAACAACTTGCCCAGTTCGATGCCGATATCAGTCACCATGCCCGTCACGTGCGTGGTGCGGATTTCAGATCGGGACACCTTGGTGATCATCGCGTTTTGCAGGCCCATGATGTAGCACAGCAGCATGACCGTGCCGGGCACGTAGAACCAGCGCAACGTCTCCAGATTGGCCCCCAGCAAGCCGAACCCCAGCAATAGCCCCGCTTCGAGCAATAGCGGCAAGGCGTATTCGCTGCTCAGGTGGGAACGGCGCCCGAAGTTGATGAGGAAGGCGGAACTGGCCGCGCCAGCCAGAAACGACAGCAGTGCCGCCACGCCCTGCAATACCACCACCACGCCGCCAAGCGCCATATGGTCGGCCATCATCGAGACAATGCCCGACATGTGCGAGGTGTATTGCTGGACGGCCAAGAAGCCGCCGGCATTGACGGCACCAGCGGTGAAGGTCAGGAAATAGGCCAAATGCCGATTGGCCTGGGGGCTACGGCTGACAGCCGTCAGCCGGCGCAAATACGGAATGGTCACGCGAGTCCCTTGAAGACAAGAATGCGCGCACTGCGAAGTGTCTGCCATTCTAGTCGCCATCCAGGCCAGCCGGCGGGTCGGGAATCAGCAGACAGGGAAATACGCGGCAACCCGTCGCCCCGCCACGGAGACATGCCGCGTCACCATGAAAACTCCCGCAGATTGGTGACACGTTCGGCCAAGCCGTCTGCGCCCAGATAGTGGCCCAGCTTGCCGACGCGCACGCGGCGCAGGTCTTCCTGATAGGAGTTGGCCATGGAGTCGCGGGCTTCGGCAAACGCAGCGGCGATGCCGGCGCCGCCCGCTTGCGCGATCAGCCGTGCGGCCTCGGGCGCCCCGCACGCCACGCAGCGGGCCATGGCCAGGCCATCGGCCACGGCGCCGTGCGCCAGCAACAGCGCCACCAGGTCGGTCGGCGGCTTGCGGTCAATGCGATGGATCGCGGTGTCGCTGACAGGCGACCCCGCTTCCAACAGCGCTTGGGCCACGGCATAGGCATGCTGCATCAAGGCCACGTCCACCGGCCCGGCGCTGCCGCGCAACGGCTGATCGAAACGCATGCCCTGGTGCGCCAATTGGCGCACCAGGGCCGCATCGTCGTTGGCTACCGCGTGTTGCAAAGCCAGATTGGCCAAGCGCGGCGTTGCCGTAATATCGCCCGCCGCCAACGGGCCACGCCAATCGACCAGGGCACGCCGATAAAACGCGATCAGCTTGTCCGCCAGCGCTTGGGGCAGCCCATGCTCAGACACCCGTTCGTCCACGTATTCCAGCACTCGCACACCCGGGCTATCCACGTCCGTCTCCGGATCTGTTTCCAGACAAAGCGCCGCGAATGCGCTGGGCAGGTCAGGAGCAATGGTCGCAATGCCGTCCTGCTGCAAGGCATGCGTCCAACCCGGCAAGCCCTGCTTCCACGCCACGACGCTGCCCGCGCGAGGGCCGGGTTCCATTGCCAGATAGATGCGGTCGCAGTATTCAAATCCGCCGATTGGCAGATAGCGCAACTTGCCGTTCCAGGTCTGGCCGTCTTCCTTGGCGGCTTCGTCGGCGCATTCCTGTTCGTGTTCGATCCAGCCTTGCAGATCGCGGTAGTGGTCGCTGCCGTCGTAGAACAATTCGGCCCAACTCAGGGCCTCTTCGTTGCCGTCCATCCGGGCGCGCAGGTCGTAGGCCAGTTCGCCCCCTGCGGTCAGTCGCCACAGGTCCCGCAGCGCCAGCGGCAGCGGGCCTTCGCACGCCGCTTCGATCTGGGCGATGCGTGCATCGGACAAGGGGGGCTGGGCGTCGATCAGGACTCGATCGGCGAACAACACGATGCCATGCGCTCGCAACGCCTGCTGCTCACTGGCAGTAAAGCCACCATTCATGGTCAACCTTCGGTATGTATGATCTGGTGCGATTCTACTGGCCCGTCCAGCACTGACCGCCGCAGTGACTACGCAGCGCCCGACTCGCTCAGCTGCTTGCGACGGAATTCCCCCTGGCGCACGTGCATCCAGCCCGGATACTCGGGCGGCAGCGCACTCACCTTGTCGAGAGCAGCCAATTCCTCTTGCGTCAGCTTGATGGCGGTGGCCGCCAGGTTGTCGTCCAGCTGATCGACGCGCTTGGCGCCGATGATGACGCTGGTCACCACCTGCTGATGCAGCAGCCAGGCCAACGCCACCTGCGCGACGGACACGCCGCGCGCATCGGCGACCGTTTTCAGGGCATCGATGCTGTCGTAGGCGCGGTCCCGGTCTACCGGCGGAAAGTCGAAGGCGGCACGGCGGCTGCCAGCTTCGGCAGAGCCGTCGCGGCCATATTTGCCACTAAGCAGGCCACCCGCCAACGGGCTCCAGACCATCAAGCCCACGCCTTCGCTTTGCAACATGGGCACCAGTTCGCGTTCCAGATCGCGGCCCGCGATCGTGTAATAGGCTTGCAGCGATTCAAACCGCGCCAGGCCCAGGCGTTCGGCAATGCCCAGCGCCTTCATGATTTGCCACGCGGCCCAGTTGGAAACGCCCACGTATCGCACATGGCCTTGCTGCACCAGGGTGTCCAGCGCGCGCACGGTTTCCTCGACGGGCGTGGCCGGGTCGAAACCGTGGATCTGGTAGAGGTCGATATGATCCAGCTGCAAGCGCGACAGGCTCTTCTTCACACTGTCCAGGATATGGAAGCGCGAGTTGCCGCGCGCATTCACGCCCGCCCCGGTCTGGCCAAAGACCTTGGTGGCGATGACCACGTCGTCGCGCGCCACGTTCAGGTCACGCAGCGCCTGGCCGGTGATGATTTCCGACCGGCCTTCCGAGTACACGTCCGCGGTGTCGATGAAATTGACGCCGGCATCCAAGGCCCGGCCCACCAGGCGGTTCGCGTCCTCTTGTTGCAAGCTGCCGATCTTGCTCCACAGCTCGCCTTCGCCGCCAAAGGTCATGGTGCCCAGGCAGAGTTCCGAGACGAACAGGCCGGTACTGCCAAATTTCTTGTATCGCATGATTGCACTCCTTCTGGGGCAGCCGGCCCATGCGCCCCAGGATGGGACACCAGACGCTTGCTTGCCGGGGGTGCGAACAGTATGCGTCGGACCAGCCGTCCGCGCGCTGCTTGATCCTGCCCTTTTTTTGCCTGATTCTCTGGCACGGGCCCCAGAGAATCAGGCATGCGCACGATCCTACAAACTTTTTGCCCATTTCTCCACACCCCGGAATGGCGACTGTCCAGCATGCCTTTTCCAGGCATACACTGGAGTCCGCCTAATTCTCTGCTGCGCCGCGGATTGTCGCGCGCGGGCCGCACGCCTTCTGGAGCCTCCATGCCTATTACTACCGTACGACCGGGAGACTCCGTCAGCACCGCCCCTCTGGACATTGCCTACGAACCGGCCCGCCGCGAACTACTTTGCACGCTGGACCGGATGACGGGCGACTTGGAAGGGTCGCTGGATACACCGATCGAAGGCTTATATCTACACCGCCTGTCGCAACCCACGGGCGCCAAGCCCGCCTTGCAGAAGGCCGCGCTGGCGGTCATTGCCCAAGGTTCCAAGCGCGTGCTGATCGGCGACGAAAGCTACGAGTACGACCCCTTCCATTACCTGATTTCGTCCGTGGACCTGCCGGTGGTGGCCAAGGTGTCGATCGCCAGCTCCACGCTGCCCTATCTTGGCCTGCGGCTGGACTTGAATCCGGAAGAGATCGCGGAACTGATCAGCGACGAGAATCTGCCGCCGCTGCTGCCCGCCGAGGCATCGCGCGCGCTGTGCGTGAATCCGCTGGGCGGCTCCCTGCTGGATGTCATCCTGCGCCTGTTGCGCTTGTTGGACACGCCACGCGACATCCCGATCCTGGCGCCCATGGTCAAGCGCGAACTGCTGTACCGCCTACTGATGAACGGCCAGGGCGTAGTGCTGCGCCAAACGGTGCTACAGGACAGCCAGCTCAACCGCGTGGCCAAGGCCATCCGCATCCTGCGCGACAACTATGCCCAGCCGCTGCGCGTGGAAGAGATCGCCCGTGACGTACACATGAGCGTGTCGTCGCTGCACCACCACTTCAAGCAAGCCACCGCCATGAGCCCGTTGCAGTATCAGAAGCATCTTCGGCTGCAAGAAGCGCGCCGCCTGATGCTGAGCGACGACACCGGCGTGGCGTTGGCAGCGCACGCCGTGGGCTACGAAAGTTCATCCCAATTCAGCCGGGAATACAGCCGCCTGTTCGGCACGCCGCCGCTGCGCGACAAGCAGCGCTGGAAAGAGGAATCGGCGGGCACGCCGGCCTGATCCCCAGGCAACCCCCACAGGCTTTCCGCTTGAGGACGTGACGGGCGTTATATGCTCGTCGCTACGTCCCACTATCAGAACAGCGGAAAGTCCATGCATGACTTGAATGATCTCTATTACTTTGTCCAGGTCGTCCGAAATGGCGGCTTCGCGCCGGCCGGGCGCGCGCTGGACATTCCAAAATCCCGTCTTAGCCGCCGTATCGCTCTGCTGGAAGACCGCCTGGGCGTGCGCTTGATCCAGCGCTCCACCCGTACGTTCGCCGTCACCGAACTGGGCCAGGAGTACTTCGACCAATGCCTGTCGATGCTGGCGGGGGCCGAAGCCGCGCAAGATGTCATCGACCGCACCCACGCCGAGCCCCAAGGCACGATCCGCATGAGCGCGCCCCCCGCGCTGATCTACTACTTCCTGGGCGATGTCGTCGCGCGCTTCATGGAAAAGTGCCCGAAGGTGCACATTTACCTGAAGAGTTTTTCCCGGTCGGTCGACGTGCTGCGCGAAGGCTTCGACCTGGCGGTGCGCGTGCGCTTCGGCCCCATTGAAAGCAGCGATTTGGTGATGAAGCACCTGGGCATCAGCTGCCAGAGCCTGGTGGCCAGCCCGGCCCTGGCGCGCACCCTGCCCCCCAACGCCGACATCAATCACATCAGCGCATTGCCCACCCTGGCGCTGGGCACCGAGCAGCGGGAATGCCTGTGGCGCCTGGATGGCCCCGACGGCGCCCGGCAAAACGTGCCGTTCACGCCTCGGCTGGTCACGGACGACATGCTGGCGCTCAAGCAAGCCACGTTGCGCGGCGTGGGCGTCGCCGCATTGCCCCTGATGATGATCCGCGACGAACTGAACGCCGGTACGTTGGTGCCGCTGGGAGCCCCCTGGTATCCAGAACCGGGCGCTGTCCATGCCGTCTTCCCCTCTCGGCGCGGATTGTTGCCAGCGGTACGCGAACTTCTGGATTTCATGAACACGGAGTACCGTGAAAACGCCCGGCACGAATACGACACCCAACTGCGCCACGGCATTCCAAACCCGAAGCACGGCCCCTCAGTGTCCGATTTATAGAACGCTGAGACGCGAAAACTCCGTCTACCGATGTTATTGGCTTGTATTTAGAATTCTGTTCATGCACTCACGTGTTCAACCCGCGCAAACACCGCGCACCACGACCTGACGACATAACGGAGCAAACCATGACCAAACCCTATGTGAAGCTGGACAAGAACGAAGCCGCCGTCCTGCTGGTTGACCACCAGGCCGGCCTGCTTTCCCTGGTGCGCGATTTCCAACCCGATCAATTCAAGAACAACGTGTTGGCCCTGGCCGATCTGGCCGAATACTTCAAGCTGCCCACGATCCTGACGACGAGTTTCGAGGATGGCCCCAACGGCCCGCTGGTCCAGGAACTGAAGGACAAATTCCCCAAGGCCCCCTACATCGCCCGCCCCGGCAACATCAATGCCTGGGACAACGAAGACTTCGTCAAGGCCGTCAAGGCCACCGGCAAGAAGCAATTGATCATCGCCGGCGTGGTCACCGAAGTGTGCGTCGCCTTCCCCGCCCTGTCGGCCCTGGAAGAAGGCTTCGACGTGTTCGTCGTGACGGATGCCTCGGGCACCTTCAACGAAGTCACCCGCAACGCCGCCTGGAGCCGCATGGAGCAAGCCGGCGCGCAACTGATGTCGTGGTTCGGCGTGGCATGCGAACTGCACCGCGACTGGCGCAATGACGTGGAAGGCTTGGGCACGCTGTTCGCCAACCACATCCCCGACTACCGCAACCTGATGGCGTCGTATTCCGCCAACCGCGCTGCCAAGTAAGGCACACCTGCCCCCTCTTGCAGGCCGGATGAAAAATATTTGCATCCGGCCTGCATCCAACGTGGCCTCCCGCGTGTAGTACCTGTACCGACGCGCATTCTGCGCGTCGTCTACAGGCTCACACGCCGCTGGAGACCGCTCATGAAGACCCAACGTTCGAATCGCCTTCCCACCGTTGCCGGCCTGTTCGCCGTGTCGCTCCTTGCCGCCTGCGGCACGATGAGCACCAAATCAATGGCTTATTCGCAAGCCAACTTGCCCGCCAGCATCCAGGTTCCCGCCGGCAACAAGGTCGCCTGGGAAACGGTGGGCGTGGGCGAGATCACCTACGAATGCCGCGCCAAGGCCGACATGAAGAGCCAGACGGAATGGGTCTTCGCCGGTCCCAAGGCGGTGTTGAACGACCGCCAGGGCAAGCAAGTGGGTACCTACTATGGCCCGCCCGCCACCTGGGAAGCATTGGACGGGTCCAAGGTGACCGCCACGCAATTGGCCGTGGCGCCCGCTGGCAACGGCAACCTGCCCTATCAGTTGGTCAAGGCCAACCCCGCCATGGGCGCTGGCGCCATGACCGGCGTGACCTACATCCAGCGAGTTGCCCTCAAGGGGGGCGTGGCACCGCAGCAAATGCCGTGCACCCCGGCGACCGTGGGTCAGAAAACGCAAGTGCCGTATCAGGCCGACTACATTTTCTGGAAGGCAAACTGATCCCTGGCCGGCCTGTCGATCCATTCGGCCGGCCGGCCCGCTGCGGGAGTCCGGTAAGATGGCCCATTCCGCCACCGCTCATGCACGCCATGCGCGGTCGCCTACCTCCCGCACCCTTGCTCGCATGCCGAACCGCCGTCCTCCGGATTTCGATTACGACGCTGCTCTGAAGGAGTGCGCCGCCGGCCGCCGGCCTGCGTTGGAAGCCATTTACCGGCAAGAAGGCCCCCGTCTGCTAGGCGTGGCCCAGCGACTCCTGCGCGACCGCGCTTGGGCAGAGGACATCGTGCATGACGCTTTCGTCAAGATCTGGAATCAGGCTGCAAGCTTCGATCCCCTGCGCGGCTCCGGCCGCGGTTGGGTCTACAGCATCACGCGAAATCTGGCGCTGAACGCGCTGCGCGACACGTCGCGCGAAACCGGCATCGACGATGACACGGCCGCCGCCCTGGATGCGCGCGACGCCATCGAGGCTTGGCACGATACCCGTGACGCCTTCGACTGGCGGGCCAACGCCGGCCAGATCGGCCCCTGCCTGGAACAGCTGGAACCCGTGCGCCGCAATTGCGTGCTGCACGCCTATGTGGAAGGCCTGTCGCATAGCGAGATCGCCCAGCGCTTGGGAGCGCCCTTGGGCACCGTGAAGGCCTGGATCAAGCGCAGTCTGCAAGCGCTCAAGGAGTGTCTGGCATGACCGCCCCCCAAGATTCCCAGGACGATCTGGAAGCACTTGCCGGCGAGTATGTGCTGGGGACCTTGTCCGCGGCCCAGCGCCGCAGCGTACAGACTCGCCTGACCCATGACGCCGCATTGCGCGTGGCCGTCGCCCAGTGGGAAGAACGGCTGTTGCCGCTGACAAACCTGTCCGAGCCCGTGGAACCGTCCACCAGCCTGTGGCCGCGTATCGCCAACACGCTGGATGCGGCCCGCGCGCCAGTGCGGCCCGCCGTCCGCCGCTCGCCGGGCTTCTGGGACAGCCTGTTCTTCTGGCGCAGCCTGGCGGCCGGCGGCATAGCCGCGGTGCTGATACTGGGAAGCACATTGGCGTTGCGCCCGGCCCCCGGCGCCCCCCAATATGTGGTGGTGCTGGTGGCGCCGCAATCGCAGGCACCCGGCTGGGTCGTGCAGGCGCAGGCGGGTCAAAGCGCCGTTCAACTGGTGCCCATCGCCGTCACGGAAGTCCCGCCCGACCGCGCGCTGGAATTCTGGACCAAGGCCGACGGTTGGGCCGGCCCCGTGTCTCTCGGCCTGGTCAAGCCGGGCGAACCGGTGCGCATTCCGCTGGATAAACTGCCGCCGTTGGAACCCAACCAGTTGTTTGAACTGACGCTGGAACCCAAGACCGGGTCACCGATCGGCAAGCCCACGGGCCCGATTCAGTTCATCGGGCGCGCGGTCAAGATGCTGTAGGGGAGCGATCCGGGCGCATGGGCCCGGATCACAGACGCGAGAGTCACTTCTTGCGGGCGAAGGGATACGCCTGCTGCGCCAGGAATGTGGTCGGCATGTCGTTGTCCAGAATGCCGTAGTTCTCGGGCAGGCGCTTACCCACGCCACGCACCGCGGTGCCGAAGATATAGTCGATGAACGAGAAATGCGCGGCGTAGTTCTTATCGATCGCCTCGGTGTCCGACGAATGGTGCCAATGGTGGAAATCGGGCGTCACGATGATGTAGCGCAGCCATCCCCACGGCAATTTCACGTTCGAGTGAATCAACACCGCCTGGAAACCGACGATGATGATGTAGGCATCCAGCACTGACTTTGAAAAGCCCAGCACGAACAGCACGCCCAGCACCGCGACGCGCGTAATCAGCAGTTCGACAATATGCAGCCGCGAGCCTGCCAGCCAATCCAGCGTGCGCGTACTGTGGTGCACCGCATGAAAGCGCCACATAACCGGCACCTCGTGATAGACCCGATGCGCCGCGTACTGCGCCAGGTCCGCCACCAAGACCGCCACGAACAGCTCCAGCAGATACGGCATGGACTGGATCGCGGCTTGCAGCGGCTCATAGGCCGCCCAGGAAAACAGGCGATGGATGAAGAAGTTGATGCACAGCAGCACGGCGCCCACCGACAGGTGGTTGAACAGGAAGTGCTTCATGTCCACCTGCCATTCACCGCGAAACACGGGTTGGCCGGGATACAGCGGCGTCAGCTTCTCGAAAATGATGAAGACGGTGCTGGACGCCAGCAAGTCCAGGATGAACCAGTCCAGGCCCAGATAGGGATGGTTCCCCGTATTCGTGGTTGTGACCACGACCTGACTGCCACCCGCTGCCACGGCGCAGCAGACCAGCACGAAAGCGGTGATGTTCAGCCAGCGCTGGCGGCCCAGGATCGTGTTGGCCAGCGCGATCGAACCCGACACCAGCAGCGCGGCGAACAGCAAGGTACGCATCGCATCCACGGAGTAGAACGCGCGCAGTTCCGGAGTCGTCAGATAAGCGGGAAAGTGGAACGCCAGTACGCCAAGCACCGCCAGGATGGCCAGAAACAGCGCGATCACGCCGCTCATCATGCCCGTACCCGAGTGGATACGTCCGTCCTGTCTGAAAAGTTCAAAGACTTGCCGATAGATGGGCACGCGCTGTTTCATGTCACTTTGATGGCTGACCACGGGGAAGCGAGTGTATCGCCGGGCGGAAACACCCATGTAATGAAACGTGAGCATGCGAGACAGTTTCGCTACAGTCGCGCCGCGCTTGCGCGGCGTCAATTCCTGGCGCAGGACGCGCCGGCGCCTCGGTTGACAAGGCGCGGGCGTTGGCGTGTCATGGAATTGACGCCGATGCGCGTCGTGCTTGGCGCGACACCGGTCCTGTCAACTGGTACCCAAGAGAGGCCCCAATGTTCCCTGAATATCGCCAACTCATTACCCAGCTGAAATCCGAGAATGCGCATTTCTCGGCCCTGTTTCAACGTCATAACGATCTGGACCAGGAAATCAAGAACATGGAAGACGGCATCGTGCCGAGTTCCGGCACCAATATCGAGGTGCTGAAAAAGGAAAAGCTGCAACTCAAAGACAAGCTATATGGCTTGTTGAAAGCGGCGGACCAGAACGGCGGCTGATCGCCGCAGCGTTGGCGGCGGCTGCGTACTTCGCGTTCAGGAACGCCAAGTGCGTCACCGTCCGCTGGACGGATTGCCGCAGCCGTGCAATCCCCGAACGCAGCCAGCCGCCTGCACGCCTCAGCGCGTGTTTAGCGGAACTGAACTTGATTTAGCGTATTTAGTTTTTCTAATTTCCCGGAAAAGGCTAGCCTGTCGCCCTTTTACAGGGCAACTCATGACTACCGCCTTCATTCCTGGCTTCCTGCTCAGCTTCGGGCTGATTGTCGCGATCGGCGCGCAAAACGCTTTTGTCCTGCGGCAGGGGCTACGCCAGGAATACGTCTTCGCCATCTGCCTGACGTGCGCGGTGTCCGACGCCATCCTGATCGCCGCGGGCGTCGCCGGCTTCGGACTGGCCGTCAACACCCTGCCCTGGCTGGAACCCGCCATGCGCTACGGCGGCGCCCTGTTCCTGCTCATCTACGGCGTGCGCAGTTTGCGCTCGGCCCTGCGCGCGCAGCACGACAGCCTGGCGCCGTCCACCAAGCAGACGGCGGGCCTGGCCGCCACGCTGGCCGCCTGTCTGGCCTTCACCTGGCTGAACCCGCACGTCTATCTGGACACGGTGGTGCTGCTGGGCTCGATCTCCAGCCAATACGAAGGCGCCAAGACCGCTTTCGCGCTGGGCGCCATGTCGGCATCGTTCGTCTTCTTCTTCACGCTGGGCTACGGCGCGCGCTTGCTGCGGCCGCTGTTCGCCAACCCGCGGGCCTGGCGGGTGCTGGACGCTTTGGTAGGCATCGCGATGCTAGCGATCGGGTTGAAACTGGTGCTGTAGGAAAGGCCGTTCCGATAGGCAAGCAAGGCAGGCGCCAACCGTCATCTACAATCGTCGCCGTGCCGGCCCCAACAAGGCGCTGGCCGGCAGCAACATACAGGTAGCATGACGCGCACGAAGAAACCCGTTCAAAGAAAAAAACGCCCGGCAGCCCGGAGCCAAGCCAAATCGGCAGGCCGCACTTACCGATTCCTGCGGGCGCTCCTTGTGTCGTCGCTGGCCAGTTTCGGCGCGGCCACCTACGTACTGAAGCCGCAATGGCCCGTGCAGTTCTCGCCCGACGCGATCCTCGCCCGGCTGGGCTGGCCCGCCCAAGAGAAATTCGCGCCCGCCGTGGTGCCGACCGGGGCACTCACCCAGACTCGCTTTGCCGACTGCCCCCAGTTCTTTCCGAAAGGGAACATGCCTGTCGTCCCCAGCCGGGGCGATCTGCGCGAATTGTGCTTCTCGGCATTCGCCGTCTTGCATAGTGGCCAGACAAAGACTCCGGTTTTCGTGGCCGAACGCCTGAACCGAAAAACGCTATCCCAGGCTCAGGGAATGCAGCGTACGGACAAGTTCTATGCCGAGGCACGCCTACCCCGCGCTGAACGATCGGACCTGGACGACTACCGGGGTTCCGGCTACTCGCGCGGGCACATGGCGCCGGCGGGCGACATGGCCTCGAAGGAATCCATGGCGCAGAGCTTTTCGCTGGCCAACATGGTGCCCCAGGACCAGACGCAAAACGCCGGCTCTTGGAGCCGCATCGAACAAGACACGCGAAAGTACGTGATGCGCGCCGCGGGCGACGTCTACGTGTTCACGGGGCCGTTCTATGCGGACAAGCCCAAGACGATCGGATCCGGCGTCGCGGTGCCCGGCTACGTCTACAAAGTCGTCTACGACGCGACGACGGGGCGTTCATGGGTGCATTGGCAGGCCAACGCCGCGAGCACCAAAGAAGGCCCGCCGATCAGTTACGAGGAATTCGTACGCCGCACGGGAATGCAGCTACTGCCCGCAGCGGGATAGCCCGGGCAGCAGAGCCGCGCCTACTCCCGGATCAGCCCGATCGCCCGCGAGAACAGCGCGCGCTGCTGTTGCAGATAGGCGCCGTATTCCTTGGGCCCCAGCACGCTGACTTCGGCCCCAAGGCCGGCCAGCGTCTTGTCCACCTCGGCCCCGTGCTCGGCCACCACTTTGCGCGCAGCCTGATAGAGCTTATCGACCACCTGCGGCGGCGTGCCCTTGGGCGCCATGAGGCCGTAGATCGTGGGACTGCCCACCTCGTACCCCAGCTCGCGCAGCGTCGGTACGTCCGGATAGGCTTGCAGGCGCTTGTCGCTGAACACGGCGAGGGGCCGCAAGCCGCCCGCCTGGATATGCGCCTGCGCTGGCCCCACGGCGGACACGGCAATATCCGTATGTCCGCCCAGCAGGGCCGTCACCGCCGGCGTACTCCCCTGGAAAGGAATGTGACGCAGCTTGATCTTCGCTTCCGACGCGAACGTCTCGCCCAGCAGATGGCTGATGCCCATCGCGCCCGAGGTGCCGTAAGCGATGGCGTCGGGTCGTGCCCGGGCGTCAGCGACGACATCGGCCAGCGTTTTGTACTTGGAGTTGCCCTGCGCCACGATCATCATGCCGCCCAGCGCAATGGCCGCGACAGGCGTAAAGGAATCAGTGGTGTACTTGATTTCCTTATTGGCCAACGGCACGACGACAAGCGATCCAGGTGAACTGCCGACGATGGTGTAGCCATCTGGCGCGGCCGCAGCCGTGAAGGCCGCGCCAATGCCCCCGCCCGCGCCCGGCTTGTAGTTCACGATCAACGGCTGGCCCACGTACTGGCCCATCTTCTCCGTGATCGGCCGCAACATCTGATCGGTGTCTCCCGGGGCAAAAGGAATCACCAGCTGGATCGGCTTCGCAGGATAGGCCGGCTCGGCCCGAACCGCAGCGCTCAGCGCCAGCCCCAGCGCGACGGATGCGACGACAGCGCCAAAATGGTTGTGCATGGTTGTCTCCCATTATCGTTATGTCCGGCTTGCGCCGTTTACTCGTGATCGACTTGAATGGCCTCCAGAAACCGCGACACCATGTTGTAGGCGGCGATCGTCGCCGTGATCTCCACGATCTCCTTGTCGTCGAAAGCCAGGCGAAGCGCCGAGAACGTCGTCTCCTGCACCCGGATCTTGCACGTCATTTCATCGCAATAGGCCATGGCCGCGCGCTCACCGCCCTCCAACGCGCTGAAGTCGCCAGCCTTCACGGCGTCGACATCTTGCTTGCCGCATCCCGCCTCCAGCGCAATGGGCAGGTGCTGCTCGAACTCGTAGTCCGCCTCGTTCAAGACCGCCACGCGCAGGATAAGCAGCTCCCTCAAGCGCGGGGGCAGGCCGCCCTTCTGGCGGATGGCAGTAAGGTAGTTCAGCCAGCCTTCGGCCACGGGCGGACTATTGAGCAGCATCTTGTAGAGATTCGGCAAACTGGAACGCTCGCGCTGGATGCGCTCGACCAGCGGCTGGATTTCCGGCTGCTTGATATCCGCGTAGGCGACTCTCGCCATATCGATTTCCCCTTGTAGTCAATCACACCGGGCGCTCATGCCGCCATCGACGACCAGCTCGGTTCCGGTAATGAACCTGGCCTCGTCCGAGACCAGGAAAAGCACGGCGTTCGCCGTGTCCCGCCCATCGCCCATGAAAGGCAAGGGTATGCGCTTCTGACGCTTTTCCAGCAGCGCCTGGACATCGCCCGCCGCCTGTTGCGTGGCGAGGAGCACGTCCACCAAAGGCGTGTGCAACTGCCCGGGCAATACCGTGTTGATGCGCACGCCGTGCTTGGCGTATTCCACTGCGGCCACCCTGCCGAACTGCATCACCCCTGCCTTCGCGGCGGCGTATCCGACCTGCGGCGCCCCGGTCCATCGGATAGCCGACGTCGAAGAAATGTTGACCACCGCGCCACTGCCTTGCCGCGCCATGACGGCCAGCACGTGCCGGCATGTCGTGAACACGGAGGTCAGGTTCAGGTCCAACTGCCCGTGCCAATCCGCTTCGGACAGCGCGGTGGCGCCGCCTGGAACGGGCCCGCCGACGTTGTTGACCAGGATGTCGATGCGCCCGTGCCGGTGCCGCACCGCCTCGACCAGGCGGCCGACCTGAGCGGAATCGCCCACGTCGCAGAGCCGGGTCTCGATGTTCGCGCGGAACTCACCTGCGAGCGCCAGTGTTTCGGGCAGGGATTCCGCTTGCTTGTCCACTGCCACCACCAAGGCTCCCTCCTGGGCCAGGCGGATCGCGATGGCGCGTCCGTTGCCCCAGCCGGGCCCCGTGCAGCCAGCCCCGAAAACCAGGGCGACTTTGCCCGCCACGCGGCCGCGCGATTCGTTTTCATCGCGCTCGTTTGCCTTGTTTTCATTTGCTTTATGCATGCCGTCGTCCTTGCCTAGGGCGTGCTCAGCGTGATGCCGCCATCCACCACCAACTGCTGCCCGGTGATGTAGCGGCTTTCGTCGCAGGCCAGGAACGCCACCGCATGGGCGACATCCCAGCTGTCGCCCATGCGTCCGGTGGGAACCTGCCCGTGGCGATGCGCCACGAACCCCTCGTAATCGCCACCCGCGTACTTTTGGGCAAGGCGCTGCACCAGCGGCGTGAACATCAGTCCCGGCACGACGGAATTCAAGCGCACGCCGTCCTTGGCGTAGATGACCGCCGTGGTCGCGGTCATCTGCATCAAGGCCGCCTTGGCCGCCGCATAACCCACCTGGGGTTTGCCCGCATACCTGAGCCCTGCAATCGATGAGATGTTGATGATGGACCCGCCTCCGGCCGCCTTCATGAGGGGTATCACGTGCTTGCAGCACAAGAACGCCGAGGTCAGGTTGACCTGGATTTGATCATTCCAGGCCTCTTCGGACATCGTGACCGGGTCGCCTGGTTCCGACCGGCCGACGTTGTTCACGAGGATGTCGATGCGGCCATGGGCGGCCAGGCAGGCCTGGACCAGTTCAACCACCTGCCGCGCGTCGCGGACATCGGCCTGCCGCACCTGGATGTTCCCGCCCTCGGCAGCGATCGCCTCGGCGGATTGCCGGGCCGCGTCGATATCCAGGTCGCAACCGTATACCGACGCCCCCAACCTTGCCAGGACCGCCGCGGCGGCCTTGCCGTTTCCCCACCCGTCACCGAGCGTGCCGCACCCGGTCACCAACGCTACCTTTCCATCGAGGCGAAACATTCGAACTCCCTAGACGCATGACTGATGCACAGGCTAAGGCCGCGTGGCGGGCGCGTTAAGTTCCGATCCGGACTTTATTGATAGACAAAAAGAATGAATCTGACGACGAGACAACTGAAGGTCTTCGTGCTGCTGGCCCAGACCCTGAGCTTTCACAAGACCGCCGAGATGCTGCACGTCACCCAGCCGACGCTGAGCAAGCTGCTCAAGGAAATCGAAGCAGGCATGGGGACGAAACTCTTCGAGCGCAGCACCCGCATGGTGCGCCTTTCGCGCGAGGGACAGGACATCCTGGAAATCGCCCGCGCCATCACCTCCCGCTACGATCAAGGCATGCTGGAGCTTGACCAGCGCTTGCGCGACCGCAACAACCGCGTCGCGGTCGCCGCCCTGCCGACGCTTGCCGCGTCCCTGCTGCCCCAGTTGCTCAAGAATCTGGCACAGGCGAACCCGACGGCGCGCGTCGACGTGCACGATCCCATCGCCAACGAAGCTCTGCAATTGCTACGAGATCGTCGCGTCGATATCGCCGTCACGGCCATGGGGGAGGACGGTTCGCCCGACCTGCTCTATCAGGAGCTTTTCACTGAGCCTTTCGTGCTATTCCATAGCCGGCAGGCCAAGCCGGCCATCCGGCACTGGATACCTGCCGAACTCGCCAAGCTGCCGTTGATCAGCATGCCACCGGGGACCAGCGTGCACGTATTGACGGAGCGGGCCTTTTGTCGCGAATCTCAGCCGTTTCATCCTCGTTATGCGTTGCGCGACCTCAACACCATCGCGCGCTTCGTGCAGGCCGACTGCGGAATCGCCCTGCTGCCGGAATCTTCGTTCGATCACACCGCCCACCGAGGCGTGGCCAAAACCCGGTTGCAGGGCGCGCTGTCGCGTTCGGTGGGCATGTTCATCCGCCGGGAATACCGGCCGTCCCGGCTGGTGCGCCAGACCCTGGACGAATTGCGCCGGCTGGGTGAGGCCCGGCAGGGCCTGGCAAAAAGGACGCGGTAGCCCGGCGCAGTCAAGGCGAAGGCTTGCCCGGCGCCAACACGCGATTCATTTGAACCTGGAGGCGCGGGCGGGCGTGGACATGGGGATGCGAAATATCCTCAAGCGCCGCCAGAACAAGGCTGATCCCGACGGCCAGGTTAAAATATGTTACAAACTCCTTCCATCAGGGTTTTGCGCCAGATACAACAGTACGCTTGGCGATGTGGTCCTACGCTGGCGAATACGGGGTTTGCATTGAAACCGGGAGCGCAAGTCCATGTCGCTGACTAACCTAGAAGCGTCCCTGATTGGCGTTGCGACGCTGCTGGCCATCGTGTCGGTCTTCCTGGCGAAGGCCGCGCGCAAGGCGCTAGCCGAAACCCGCAGCTGGCGGTCACGGGCATCGGAAGCCGACGCATCAACTGCCGTGCCGCTCCAGCTCTTGGACGCGACCCCCACGCTGATCGCCGCGCTGGACGGGAGGCACCGATACCTTCGCGTCAACCAGGCATTCGAAGAATTGGTCGGGCTGGACCGTACCCGCCTCATCGGCGCCCGGGCAGGCTCTTTGCCGGGCGCCGCAGGCTCTCTTGGCGCACAGCTTGAAACATTCGCTGCCCGCTGCATCGCGACGAACCAGCCGATATCCGCAGAGATCAAGGTAAGCACCGCCCAAGGCCCGGCGATGGACGGGCGCCTGACCGTCGAGCCGTTCTACGATGACGACCGCAAACCCGCAGGGGCGTTGATCGCGCTGGCCGACGTCACCGACCGCATCTCCGCCGAACGCGAAACACGCGAATTGCAGGCCGCCATCCATGATTTGATCGACTCGCTGCCTCTGGCCTTGTTCCGGATCCGCGAAGAACCCGGCGGGCACCGGTGGGTACCTTATGTTGTGGGCCACACGGAACGCTTCTTGCAGCTGTCGGCGACAGAGATCATCAAGTTGGCCGGTAGTAATAACCTGCCCAACATCCTGCAATCCCATTGGCGGGCGGCCAGCGCCGCGGCCGATGAATCCAGCGCGACGGGGGCGCCCATCCGTATCGATCTGCCATCGCACCGTCCGAAGGACGACGGTTGGGTGCGCATCGGCACTGCCGCGCCGCGCCGTCTGCCGGACGGCTCGACGGAATGGAATGGATACCTGGCCGACGTCACGCGCCAACACCGCGATACGTTGGCGCTGAGCGAGGCCAAGGCCACCGCGGAGGCCAATGCGCAGGCGAAATCCCGCTTCCTGGCCGCGATGAGCCATGAAATCCGCACCCCGCTGGCAACAGCCTTGGGCGCTCTGGAATTGCTAGGCGACACGCACTTGGACGACTATCAGCGCCAACAGGTGGACCTGGCCGACAGCGCCTCGCGCCTGCTCATTGAAATCCTGGGCGATATCCTGGATTTCTCCCGTCTGGAAGATGCGCAGGTTTCGATGGAAACCATCCCGTACTCCTTGCGCGAATTGCTGGACCAGGTGTTGCACATTTTCTCCTCGCGCGCGCAGGCCAAGGGGCTGACGCTGGACCTGCGTGTCGCGCCCGAAGTGGCCGCCGAATACGTGGGCGATCCAGTCCGCGTGAAGCAGATCGTGTTGAACCTGGTGGGCAATGCCATCAAATTCACCTCGGCGGGCGGCATCGCCGTGGCGGTCGACACGCGGCCCGATTCCGCCAAGGCCGGGGCCACCACGCAGGACGTCCTGCTATCCGTTTCGGATACCGGCATCGGCATTCCGCATGAAGCGCAAGGCCGGCTGTTTCGCCCGTTTTCGCAGGCCGACATTTCCACCGCTCGCCAGTACGGCGGCAGCGGGTTGGGCCTTGCCATTTGCCAGCGCCTTGCCCGCCTGATGGGCGGCGACATCGGGGTGGAAAGTGTCGACGGCCAAGGCAGCCGCTTCGAGGTTCAGCTTCCCATGCGCGTGCTGCAAGCGCCCCAAGCCGATACGGCATTGAATGGCAAACGCCTGTCCCTCTCTGTCCGACGCGAAGCAGACAATGCCGCCCTGTGCGCGTACGCGCGCGCCGCCGGCATGCATCCTGTGGGACCCGGCGACGACGCGGATCTGCACATCGTCGAGGCGTCCGGCGCGCTGTCGCGAGACGGGTCTGTGCCGGCCCCTCGCATCCTGTTCAGCGGCAGCCCGGCAAGCACGCCGGTCACGCAGCCGGCGGTGCCAACGTTGACCGGGGGACCCATACGTTGGAGCGAGTTTCGACGTCTCTGTCTCAGCGCGTTGCAGACCGAGCATCTTGTTACCAACCCCTTATACGACGTGGGAGAGAATGCACGGCTTCCTACGACTGGCCGCATTCTGGTCGTCGAGGATCACCTGCCCTATCAGATCGTGATTCGCAATATGCTGCTGAAGCTGGGCGTCCAGGCGGATGTCGTCACTGACGGCCATCAAGCGCTGGGCCAACTGGAACAAGTACCTTACGCGTTGATGTTCACGGACTTTCACATGCCAGACATGGATGGCTTCGAATTGACCCGGCGCGTGCGATCGCACGCCGACCCCCGTATACGCACACTTCCGGTTGTGGCTCTGAGTGCCGATGTTTCATCGACCCACATCGAGCATTTCCACGAGGTCGGCCTGAATGACTTCCTGGTAAAGCCCGTGAATCTGACCACCTTGCGCGCATGTTTAGAGAAATGGAGTCGCCCTTGACTACTGTACTCGTCGTAGACGACCACCCTTCCCTGCGTCTGGTTCTGAAAACCCACCTTTCGCAAGTACTCGGCATCACCGGCATCCTGGAGGCCGACAACGGCCAATCCACGATCCAGAGCGTGAAGGACCACCAACCCGGCCTGGTCATCCTGGACATCGATATTCCAAAGATAAATGGGCTGGACGTGATTCCACGGATCCGGGCGATACAGCCCGACATCCGTATCCTGGTGGTGTCCGGCCAAGACCAGGCCACGTTCGCGCCGCGCGTCAAGATAGCCGGCGCCAACGGCTATGTCAGTAAATCCCAGGAGATTTCCGAAATCATCCGGTGCGTTGAAGCGATCCTTGCGGGATACACCGTATTCCCGAATACCGAGAGCATGCAATCCGCGCGCGTAGGCGCCACCGGCCAGGGCGTGGACCGGCTGAGCCGGCTTTCCGACAAGGAGATCGTCATCATGCAGATGCTGGCGCGCGGCATGTCGAACAAGGACATCGGAGAGGCGCTTTTTATCAGCAACAAGACGGTCAGCACGCACAAGACCCGGATCATGGGCAAGCTGGAAGTGCACACGCTGCTGGAACTGATCGACTTCGCCCGCCAATGCCAGATCGCCCGCTGATCGACAGCCCTTCTTGGACCATAGGATGAACCTTGCCCTCGTCATCGGCCAGCGTCCCGAGCGCTTGCGCGAACTTGCCGGACGCCTGGAAGGCCTGGGCCTCGCGGTCGATACCTGCGCGGACGCGGCGGCGCTATCGGGCTACCCGGCCACGCCGCGCGTCGTCCTCTGGGACGAAGATGCCTGGAACGCACCCGGCACGGCGTTGCCTGCGGCGGTCGCGGCCGCACCGATCCGGTTAAGGATTTCGGCTTCCGGCACACCCTCTCCCGGCGTCGACGCGGTCGTCTTGCCGTCGGCCACAGAAGCGGCGTTGTCGCACGCCCTGCTAGCGGCCGGCTACGGCCTGCCGGAAGACGCCGAATGCGCCGCCATACGCCAGACCCTGCACGACCTGGTCGACGGCGATGCGGCGATCGTGGCCGAGTTGATCGATAGCCTTCTCGATACGGGGCAGGCTGACCTGGCCGACTACCGTGCCCGCTGCGACGAAGCGAACTGGATCGCCGCCGGCTCGCTGGCGCACCGCATCAAGGGCACGGCCCGCATGGCGGGGTGCGCGTCGCTGGTCCGGTTGTCCGAACGCATCGAGGCCGCCTCCCGCAACGGAATCGGAGAGACGATCATTCGCCTGAACGTCTTGTTCGAACCTGCGCTCCAGCGGCTTTGCGCGGAACTCAGCCGCCTGCGCCAGATGGGCTGACCGGCACCACGGCCGCAGACGGGACGCTATCGCGATGCATCAGGGTGGCGATGGCCCGATTCAACGAATCGAGGTTCACCGGTTTGATCAGGATTTCGTCCATGCCAGCCTCCCGCGCACGATCGATTTCCGCATCGTGCGCGCCAGCGGTGTAACCCAGGATCGGCAATGTCGCGGCCGTTCCCCCGCGTTGCCGCAACGTCCGGGCGAACGCATGGCCGTCCATCACAGGCATGGCGCAGTCGCACACCACGATGTCGAACGTCCTCAGCCCCATCAGCTTCAACGCCTCCAGCCCGTTGCACGCCGACGACACGCGGTGGCCCAGTTTCTCCAGTTGGCGCTGCAAGAGCAGCACATTGGACGCCTGGTCATCCACGACCAGCACATTCAACCCCGTACAGGCCGGCGCCACCTGCGTGACGGGCGCGGCGTCGGACGCGGATTCGGGCTGCTGCGCAAGCGCTACGGGCAACGACAAGCGCACAGACATGGTGGTGCCTACACCCAGCTCGCTGTCGATCTGTATCGTGCCGCCCATCTTCTTGACCAAGCGATCGCATATCGACAACCCCAAGCCCGTCCCCCGGTCCATGGCGCGAATCGTCTCCTGGACCTGAACGAACGGCTCCAGCAGCGTATCCAGCGCCTGGCTCGGGATGCCGACCCCGGTATCGACGACTTTCAGCAGAACCGTCTGGCGGCCCCCTTCCGGCGGCTCGGCTTCCATATGGACCCGAATCGACCCGCGTTCCGTGAACCGGATTGCGTTCGACACGAAATTGTTCAAGATCTGCTTCAACCGCAACGGGTCTACGGAATGCGCGCGCGCCACGCTCTCGGGCCGCTCGATCGTCAGGGTCAAGTCCAACCCCTTTGCCGCAGCGATCGGTTCGAAGACATCCACCACGTCTTCGGTCAATTGGCACAGATTGGTGGGCTGCGGCAAGAATTGGAATTTGCCAGCCTCCATTTTTGACAGATCTAACAGGTCGCCGATCAGCGCAAGCAGCGATTGGGATGCGCTATAGGCGGTGCTCAGCTGCAAGCGATCCTGCTCGGGCAGTTCCGCGTGCGACAACGTCAGTTCCAGCATGCCCATGATCGCGTTCATCGGCGTCCGGATCTCATGGCTGATGGAAGCCAGGAAAGTCGTTTTGGTCCGGTTGGCGCTTTCCGCGCGGTCTCGGGCAACGGCAAGCTCCTTCATGACGCGCTGACGCTGCGTGATATCCATCCAGCCGCCGACCACGCCCACCACGGCGCCGCCCGCATTGCGCAACGGCTCGATCCAGTGCTGCACATCCATTTCCCGACCGCTGACGCGCACAGTCCGGTCCTTGCTCAGCGGCGTCCCCGTGGCCAGCACTTGCCGGTAGTCCTCTTCGATCTCGGTCGACTCCACTTCCCTGACCATCAGTTCCGCCGCCGCGCTCACCGACTTGGTGCGCAGCTGTTTCCTGGACCGGTTCAACAGGCGTTCGAACGCGCTGTTGCACGCCAGGAACTTGAGGTCCTCACCACGCAGGACGATAGGTTGGGGAATGGCGTCAAGCACGCCTGTCTGAAACGCCACCAAGTCCTTCAGGCGTTCTTCCGAACGTTTGTGCTGCTCGTTCTTTCGACCCAACAGCAGCAACGCGACCAAAGCGGCCACAAACCCCGCCAGGCAGACCCACGAAACCAGTCCGCCCCACATGCCCGCCAGCGCACTGGTCAGTGCAGACAGAAAATCGGCGGCCACCATATACGCGGGAATGGCGCAGACGGCCGCGACTTTACCCAGCCGCACGGCCGGGCTGGCCTGGGAGGGCTGGAACGAAGGAACAAGTGGGGCGGGATCCATGATTAGAGTATCTAAATGGGAATATGCACGGAGATAATCTAGAGTCTCCCGCCCGGATCAGACTGTGGAATTTTCTGAATCCCCTGTAGAAATTTCCCCACCCAACATGGGCGTCAGAAATGTGAAATCTCCTACATATGCCTCCGTACGGAATGGATAGAGTCCGCGCATCCATCCCCTTTTCCACGCGGAGACATGTGAAATGGCTGGCCAGGCGGAAATTGAGAAAATCGGGCAAATCGGCGAACGCGGCGTCATTGACATGCTACGGGACCCCTCGCAATTCCAGCTGGTGTTCCAGCCTCAGATCAATCTGGCCACGGGAGGTATCGAATCCGCCGAAGCGCTTTCCCGTTGGCAGCACCCGGCATGGGGCCCGGTTCCGACCTGCCGGTTAATCCAGGTGATCAGCAACCTGCGGCTTCAAAGCGCCTTATTCCAGAGAGTGACCGAATTGGTCCTGGAAGCGTCGAAAGTACTTAGTAAGGCCGGAACCCCCCTTCCCCTGGCAATCAACGCGTGCGCTACCACCTTGGCCACCCCCGATAATCCCGATTTCCTGCATGACGAAGCCCTGCGGCAAGGTGTCGAGTTGTCGCTCGTGAAAATCGAACTGACGGAAGACGCCCCGGTCGCGGATCTACGCGCGCTGAAAACCTCATTGGCCTGCTTGAAGCGATGGGGGTGCGAAATATCCATGGACGACTTCGGGGCGGGTTACGCCAATCTGGGCATGCTTATCAACCTGACCATCGACGAGCTGAAATTGGACAAGGCATTCGCCTCCAGCGTGGCGACGAGCCGGGTCGCAAGGAGATCCGTGCGGTTCGCCTTGGCGTTGGCCCGAGAAATGGGCTGGCGCGTGATTGCCGAGGGTATTTCCTGTGCGGCGGAGCTGCACATGATGCGTGCGCTGGGATGCCGGCACGGGCAAGGATTCCATCTGGGCCGCCCGATGGAGTTGGGCCAATTGATCAATCGTGCCCGGATTCCCGGTAGATGATGTTTCCTGCCATGATCGAATCGATCATGATGGCCAGATCGTTCTTGCTGCGATACGTGGAAGCGTCAATGACGCCATGCGCGCCAGCCTCCAGGATCAGGCGGCCGAAGTGCCGCCATTCCCCGATTACCCTGACGGCGATCTTCGCCTGCGGAAACAACGCCCGCACCCGCGCCGTGGCGGCCAGGCATTTTGTCTTGCTCCCCGTGACGTCCAGCAGCACTAGTTCCGGATGCTTCGAGTAGCTGTCCAGCTCGAAGAATCGAAGGTCCGCTGCGTCAAGCACCCAAAGGGCCGAGTCAGGGTACTGCTGCAAGTGACGATGAAAGACGCCGTAGGTCGCCAAGCTATCTGAAATTATCAATGCACGCGCCACCATACCTGTGCCCCCTTTCTGCTACCGCGCCACCAGGACGGCGAACACCGCATCCCGGTGGTCAAGTCTGCAACAGTTGAGCATCAGATCGTCTGTCGAAATTTCCCAATGTTCTGAGGAAAATTCTTAGCTCGCGCGCAATGTTCGGCGCACGTTTTCGTGCGTGAGCATTCGGAATCTTCCTCAAAGCGACTGTGATGTTTCCTACACGCGCGGAATCGCGCCCCGCACATAATCGGCCGGACACGTGTTGCATGATCGACCCCCGCCTTGGCGGAGGTCCAACCAAGGCCGCTCCTGAAATCATGATGTTCAGCTTCTTCCCTGCGAGCGGGCGCAGCTTCGCCACGCACAGCGAGCCGCACGCCTTGCGCCAGATCCCGGTGCTGACTTCAGCCAACTCCCATCGTTTGCGCAGCTCGGGGACGGCGCTTCCTCCCCCCGTTCTGGAAATGGTGGCCGCTCGCCACTTCAGCGCGGTGCGGGCATGGCGCACGCATCGCGGCCTTTCCCTGTCTTCCCTGCAACAGCGCACCCCCCACATGCTCAACCCGACGCTATTGGCGCTGGACCGCGGCGACGTGGAGCTTTGCGAATGGACCGTCGAGCTCTTTGCCAAAGCCCTGCGCGTGGACGCGGCGCTGCTCTTGGCGACAGAGGCGCTTTTGGCCCAAACACTCGCCGCTGCCGCGCCCATTCGGAAATTTCCGGCTTCCGACTCATCTGATTCCTAACCTCAGCACAGGTCAGCTGTTTCATCCTTGCATTAACGCGTCGAGACGTATTGGCTGGTGCCAGACCGAAGACGCAACCCGCAGGAATGATTGCCTGATCCACTGTACTGAGAGTTGAAAATGAACAAGGTCTATAGGTGCATATATAACGAGGCTACTGGCCAGTGGGTCGTGGCGTCCGAACTTGCCAAGGGCAAGAAAAAACGCGCTTCCCGGGCGTTGGCCGGCGTGATTGGCGCACTGCTCGCCTCCGCCGCTGCTGCCCAGACGCACTATTACAGCGTAAATGACAACGGCGTCCCGGGACTCAACTATGCCAACGATGCTGCCACCGGCATCAATGCCATCGCCGCAGGCGTCGCCGCCGCCGCGAGTGGACGCAGTGCCGTGGCCATCGGCGAGGCGGCGAAGGCCTCCAACAACGACGCCATCGCCCTGGGACACAACGCATCTGCGGTGAGCGCGAACCCAGCCTATACCGACATGATCGCGATTGGCCTTAATGCCAACGCTTCCAATGACCATGCGATGGCAATCGGATTCTCAGCGACTGCGAAGAACGCCAGCTCGTTGGCGGTCGGCGCAAACGCCGCAGCCAGTGGTGACGCTGCGTCGGCTTTCGGCCACAGCGCCGCCGCCAGCGGATCGGGAAGCGTTGCGTTGGGTTGGAATGCCGTTGCCTCCAAAGGCAGCTCCGTCGCGCTAGGCAACGGATCCAGCTCCACAGCCGACAATTCGACGGCGATCGGCTATCAGGCGGCTACGGCCGCCACGGGCTCGATCGCCATGGGTACCGGAGCCAAGGCTCAGTCCAGTGCTTTCAACGCCATCGCCATCGGCACTGGCGCAATCGCCGCTGCGGGAACGTCAAACTCCATCGCGCTGGGCAACGGCGCGACGACTTCCGTCAGCGACGGCATTGCTCTGGGTGCGGGCTCGGCCGCAAAAACGGCCGCTGGCGTTGCCGGCTACGACCCACAGACCAAAACGGCTTCCACCAACGCAAGCGCCGCATGGAGAAGCACGCAAGGCGCCTTGAGCCTGGGCGATGCCGGCAACGGCAAGACCCGCCAGATCAATGGCTTGGCCGCCGGCACCGTTGACTCCGACGCCGTCAACGTCGCACAGCTCAGAGCATCCACCGCGGATGCCGTCATGTACGACAACAGCACGCACAACACCGTGACAATGACGGGCGATACGTACAACTCGACCACCAAGACGGGCGGCACGAAGATCACCAACGTCGCTCGCGGCGAAGCCGATAGCGATGCAGTCAACATGTCGCAACTTAACGAGACCAACACCAACGTCACGAACGTCGACAACCGCGTGACCGGCTTGGAAAACGATGCACTGCTGTGGGATCCGGCTGCCGATGGCGGCGCGGGTGCCTACAGCGCCAATCATGGCGGCACCGGCCCGAACAAAATCACCAATGTCGCCGCAGGCGACCTGACCGACACCAGCACTGACGCGGTCAACGGCAGCCAACTGAAGACCACCAACGACCAGGTCACGTCCATCGACAACCGCGTCACCACGGTCGAAGGCGACGTGACGACCCTCGGTGACCGCATTGAAAACGTCTACAACACCGGCACCAAGTACTTCCACGCCAACTCCACCGGCACGGACTCCCAGGCCACCGGACAGGACTCGGTCGCCA
>NZ_CADIJX010000019.1 GCF_902859625.1 Achromobacter pestifer
GCGCAAGCTGAAGAAAATAAGTACGGGTTGTGATTGCATTATTTTGTTCCAAGTTCTCAAGACTGGGGTGAATAACCTCAGACTGCTTTGAAACTTATGAACGGCACAAACGCTAATACTCAGGTCCTATAGCCTACAGCGTTATAGGATCAAGCGACTAAGTGCATATGGTGGATGCCTTGGCGATCACAGGCGATGAAGGACGTAGTAGCCTGCGAAAAGCTACGGGGAGCTGGCAAACAAGCTTTGATCCGTAGATATCCGAATGGGGAAACCCACTGCAGCAATGCAGTATCCATAGCTGAATACATAGGCTATGGAAGCGAACCGGGTGAACTGAAACATCTCAGTAGCTCGAGGAAAAGAAATCAACCGAGATTCCGAAAGTAGTGGCGAGCGAAATCGGAAGAGCCTTTACGTTTTAGCATGCAAGATAATCGAAGGGGATGGAAAGCCCCGCCGTAGCAGGTGATAGCCCTGTAGATGAAATTTTGTGTGTGGAACTAAGCGTAAGACAAGTAGGGCGGGACACGTGAAATCCTGTTTGAAGATGGGGGGACCATCCTCCAAGGCTAAATACTCGTGATCGACCGATAGTGAACCAGTACCGTGAGGGAAAGGCGAAAAGAACCCCGGAAGGGGAGTGAAATAGATCCTGAAACCGTATGCATACAAACAGTAGGAGCCTCCTTGTGGGGTGACTGCGTACCTTTTGTATAATGGGTCAGCGACTTACATTCAGTGGCAAGGTTAACCGAATAGGGAAGCCGTAGCGAAAGCGAGTCCGAATAGGGCGATTCAGTCGCTGGGTGTAGACCCGAAACCAGATGATCTATCCATGGCCAGGTTGAAGGCACGGTAACACGTGCTGGAGGACCGAACCCACTAATGTTGAAAAATTAGGGGATGAGCTGTGGATAGGGGTGAAAGGCTAAACAAATCTGGAAATAGCTGGTTCTCTCCGAAAACTATTTAGGTAGTGCCTCAAGTATTACTGCGGGGGGTAGAGCACTGTTATAGCTAGGGGGTCATGGCGACTTACCAAACTATGGCAAACTCCGAATACCCGCAAGTACAGCTTGGGAGACAGAGCACCGGGTGCTAACGTCCGGACTCAAGAGGGAAACAACCCAGACCGCCAGCTAAGGTCCCGAATTATCGCTAAGTGGGAAACGAAGTGGGAAGGCATAGACAGTCAGGAGGTTGGCTTAGAAGCAGCCATCCTTTAAAGAAAGCGTAATAGCTCACTGATCGAGTCGTCCTGCGCGGAAGATGTAACGGGGCTAAGCGATAAACCGAAGCTGCGGGTGTGCACTTTTAGTGCACGCGGTAGGAGAGCGTTCTGTAAGCCTGCGAAGGTGGCTTGTAAAGGCTGCTGGAGGTATCAGAAGTGCGAATGCTGACATGAGTAGCGATAAAGGGGGTGAAAAGCCCCCTCGCCGTAAGTCCAAGGTTTCCTGCGCAACGTTCATCGGCGCAGGGTGAGTCGGCCCCTAAGGCGAGGCAGAGATGCGTAGCTGATGGGAAACTGGTTAATATTCCAGTACCGTCGTACAGTGCGATGGGGGGACGGATCGCGGAAGATCATCAGGGTGTTGGATGTCCCTGTTGCTGCATCGAAGATGGCGCTTAGGCAAATCCGGGCGCGTAAATCAAGGGTGTGGCACGAGCGAGCATTGCTTGCGAAGTGATTGGAAGTGGTTCCAAGAAAAGCCTCTAAGCTTCAGCTGTACGAGACCGTACCGCAAACCGACACAGGTGGACGGGATGAATATTCCAAGGCGCTTGAGAGAACTCAGGAGAAGGAACTCGGCAAATTGATACCGTAACTTCGGGAGAAGGTATACCCCGGTAGTGTGAAGCGCCTGCGCGCTTAGCATGATGGGGTCGCAGAGAATCGGTGGCTGCGACTGTTTATTAAAAACACAGCACTCTGCAAAGACGAAAGTCGACGTATAGGGTGTGACGCCTGCCCGGTGCCGGAAGGTTAAGTGATGGGGTGCAAGCTCTTGATCGAAGCCCCGGTAAACGGCGGCCGTAACTATAACGGTCCTAAGGTAGCGAAATTCCTTGTCGGGTAAGTTCCGACCTGCACGAATGGCGTAACGATGGCCACACTGTCTCCTCCTGAGACTCAGCGAAGTTGAAGTGTTTGTGATGATGCAATCTACCCGCGGCTAGACGGAAAGACCCCATGAACCTTTACTGTAGCTTTGCATTGATCTGTGAACCGGCCTGTGTAGGATAGGTGGGAGGCTTTGAAGCGTGGTCGCTAGATCACGTGGAGCCATCCTTGAAATACCACCCTGGTTTGTTTGCGGTTCTAACCTTGGTCCGTTATCCGGATCGGGGACAGTGCATGGTGGGCAGTTTGACTGGGGCGGTCTCCTCCCAAAGTGTAACGGAGGAGTTCGAAGGTACGCTAGGTACGGTCGGAAATCGTGCTGATAGTGCAATGGCATAAGCGTGCTTGACTGTGAGACTGACAAGTCGAACAGGTGCGAAAGCAGGACATAGTGATCCGGTGGTTCTGAATGGAAGGGCCATCGCTCAACGGATAAAAGGTACTCTGGGGATAACAGGCTGATACCGCCCAAGAGTTCATATCGACGGCGGTGTTTGGCACCTCGATGTCGGCTCATCTCATCCTGGGGCTGTAGCCGGTCCCAAGGGTATGGCTGTTCGCCATTTAAAGAGGTACGTGAGCTGGGTTTAAAACGTCGTGAGACAGTTTGGTCCCTATCTGCCGTGGGCGTTGGATACTTGACGGAGCCTGCTCCTAGTACGAGAGGACCGGAGTGGACGTACCTCTGGTGTACCGGTTGTCATGCCAATGGCATTGCCGGGTAGCTAAGTACGGAAGAGATAACCGCTGAAGGCATCTAAGCGGGAAACTCGTCTGAAGATTAGGTATCCCGGGGACTTGATCCCCCTAAAGAGTCGTTCGAGACCAGGACGTTGATAGGTCGGGTGTGGAAGCGCAGTAATGCGTTAAGCTAACCGATACTAATTGCTCGTGAGGCTTGATCCTATAACACTGATGGTTAT
>NZ_CADIJX010000021.1 GCF_902859625.1 Achromobacter pestifer
CTGCGCGGGCTCTATCCATTCCTCGGGGCAGTGGCTGCGGCCATTCAGGCAGGGGATGAAGATCATGCCGATGGGGCCGGTGGGCGCCATGTACACGGCGTCATGGCCCGCGCCGCTGGGCAGGCGCATCGAGGCGTAGCCCAACTGGTCGGAGGCGGCCTTCACCGCGTCCATCACCAAGGGCGAACAGTCGGTGGGCTGCGCGCGGCTGAGTTGCGTGAAGCTTGCCGTCAGGCGCAACGCCTTCAGGTCGTCGGCCACGCCCGCCATCAAGGTTTCCGGGAAGGCGTCCAGCACGGCGTTGCTGTCGCTGCGCATTTCCAGCGTCAACTCGACCCGGCCGGGCACGGCATTGGCCGCGTTGGGCGTCATCGACAAGCGGCCCACGGTGGCCACCACGTAATGCGGATTGCCGCTGGCCGCGCTGGCCTGGCGGCTGGCCGCATCGATGATGCGGGCCGCGCCCACCAGCGCATCGCGGCGGATGTCCATCGGCGTGGTGCCGGCGTGGTCGGGCTGGCCTTCCACGACGATCTGCACGCGGCGGATGCCCACGATGTTGGTAACCACGCCGATCGGCAGGCCACGGCTTTCCAGCACGGGACCTTGTTCGATATGCAATTCGACGAATGCCGCGGTGTCGCCTGCGCGGCGCAGCGGCGCGTTGAGCGCGTCGGGGTTCCCGCCGATGCGGGCGATGCCTTGGGCAAGGGTCTCGCCGTCCGGGTTGCGGGCGGCCAGCATGTCGGGCGTCAGCTGGCCGGACAACGCACGGCTGCCCACGCAGGAAAT
>NZ_CADIJX010000022.1 GCF_902859625.1 Achromobacter pestifer
CTTGTGAATAAGCTCGGGTTTAACCCCTTGCTTAATCACAGTGCATCGCATCAAGCGCCCACACTTATCGGTTGTTTAATTGTTAAAGAGCGGTACTGCAAATTCTGTACTACGAAGCATTACTGCCTAACTTCTTACTGCATCTTGCTGCGAACTTCAGTTAACTTCGCTTTCGCGTTGTTTGCTGTGTCATCAGCAGAGGAACGAGATTATGAAGGAGTTTTTATCGCTTGTCAAATCAGTGTAGCTTTTGTTTTTAAACTTTCGTTTTCAACCAAAACCCACTGCCTTGCCTTGCTACTTCTTCGTGGCGTCACCACTTTCGCGGTGAACATCCTGCCTCGCTTCTCTTAGCAGCTATCGAAATGTCGGGGTAAACCCTGATCTTTCGGTAGCAGCCAAGTCGGCAACTATAACATCTCTTTTGCTGATCTTGCAACTGGCTTTTGCCTAACTTGCATCTGATCTTGCAAACTTGCTGAGCCGCTGGATCTCTCCACCTTTACAGCAACTGAGAAGTATAGGTTCTCACTTATATATAAAGACAAAACCCCACAGGATTACCTGTGGGGTTTCGCGGAATAAAAGCCTGACGATGACCTACTTTCACAGACGTCCGTCCACTATCATCGGCGCGAAGGCGTTTCACTGTCCTGTTCGGGATGGGAAGGAGTGGTACCACCTTGC
>NZ_CADIJX010000023.1 GCF_902859625.1 Achromobacter pestifer
GTTTGTGCCGTTCATAAGTTTCAAAGCAGTCTGAGGTTATTCACCCCAGTCTTGAGAACTTGGAACAAAATAATGCAATCACAACCCGTACTTATTTTCTTCAGCTTGCGCCGAGTACTCAATAAGTACATTTCGTTGTGCTTCTTCCAGATTGTTAAAGAACGAATATAGCTGTTAGGTAAAACCTAACTCATAGCGCTGACAACAGCGCTATGAGTTAGCCTCTACATCACCACCAGGGCGACTGTTTGAGAATCAATGGTGGAGGTGAACGGGATCGAACCGATGACATCCTGCTTGCAAAGCAGGCGCTCTCCCAGCTGAGCTACACCCCCATATCCCACACAGTGATCAACACTTGCGCGAAATACTTTGGTGGGTCTGGTTGGATTCGAACCAACGACCCCCGCCTTATCAAGACGGTGCTCTAACCAACTGAGCTACAGACCCAAAACCTTCTCGGATCAGTAGTCAGGTAGCTGAAGACTTGGGGAAGAACCCCTCGACCCAAGCCTACAACTGATCCCAGCTATATCAAACAACCGATAAGAGTGGACACTTAATACGAGCACTTAAGCTCTGAAAGGAGGTGATCCAGCCGCACCTTCCGATACGGCTACCTTGTTACGACTTCACCCCAGTCATGAATCCTACCGTGGTAATCGCCCCCCTTAC
>NZ_CADIJX010000024.1 GCF_902859625.1 Achromobacter pestifer
TGACGACCCTCGGTGACCGCATTGAAAACGTCTACAACACCGGCACCAAGTACTTCCACGCCAACTCCACCGGCACGGACTCCCAGGCCACCGGACAGGACTCGGTCGCCATCGGCATGGGCGCCGTTGCCAGCCACGACGGCAGCGTCGCGCTGGGCGCGGGTTCCATCGCCACCGGCGCCACGCTGGGCAACGAAGCCTACCTCGTCGGCGGCCAAGCCACGGGTGAAGTGAACGTCGGCGAACGCCGCATCACCGGCCTGTCGGCTGGCGCGGAAGACGCTGACGCCGTCAACGTCGCGCAACTCAAGCAATCCGCGATCGACGCCACCGCTGACGCCGTCATGTACGACAACAGCACGCACAACACCGTGACAATGACGGGCGACACGTACAACTCCACCACCAAGACGGGCGGCACGAAGATCACCAATGTTGCTCGCGGCGAAGCCGATAGCGATGTAGTCAACATGTCGCAACTGAATGAGACCAACACCACTGTCTCGACCGTGGACAACCGTGTGACCAGCGTCGATAACCGGGTCACCAGTGTCGA
>NZ_CADIJX010000025.1 GCF_902859625.1 Achromobacter pestifer
CCAACGGCACGGCCGTGCTGGGCCTGGGCAACATTGGCGCGCTGGCCTCCAAGCCGGTCATGGAAGGCAAGGCGGTGCTGTTCAAGAAGTTCGCCGGCCTGGACGTGTTCGACATCGAAATCAACGAAACCGACCCGGACAAGCTGGTTGAGATCATTGCAGGCCTGGAAGCCACCTTCGGCGGCATCAACCTGGAAGACATCAAGGCGCCGGAATGCTTCACCGTCGAGCGCAAGCTCCGTGAACGCATGAAGATCCCGGTGTTTCACGACGACCAGCATGGCACCGCGATTTGCGTGTCGGCCGCGTTCATCAACGGCCTGAAGGTCGTGGGCAAGGACATCGACAAGGTCAAAGTGGTGACATCTGGCGCCGGCGCGGCCGCGCTGGCTTGCCTGGACCTGATGGTGGACCTGGGCCTGCCGCTGGAAAACATCTGGGTGACGGATTTGGAAGGCGTGGTCTTCGAGGGCCGCACGGTCCTGATGGATCCGGACAAGGCGCGCTTTGCGCAGAAGACCGACGCCCGCAAGCTGGC
>NZ_CADIJX010000026.1 GCF_902859625.1 Achromobacter pestifer
CCGACCGTCACCGTGTCCAGCAGGATCGTGTTGTCGCCGTTACCAGCGTCCACCGTCAAGGATCCGGTCAGGCCGCTATCCAGTAGCGTGATCTTATCGACGCCAGAACCGGTCGTGACCGTGGTGTTGCCGCCGACCGTCACCGTATCCAGCAGGATCGTGTTGTCGCCTTCGCCAGCGTCCACCGTCAGGAACCCGGTCAGGCCGCTATCCACCAGCGTGATCTCATCGACGCCAGAACCGGTCGTGACCGTGGTGTTGCCGCCAACCGTCACCGTATCCAGCAGGATCGTGTTGTCGCCGTTGCCGGCGTCCACGGTCAGGAAGCCGGTCAGGCCGCTATCCAGCAAGGTGATCTGATCGACGCCGGAACCGGTTGTGATCGTGGAATTGCCACCGACCGTCACCGTATCCAGCAGGATCGTGTTGTCGCCGTTACCGGCGTCCACCGTCACGAACCCGGTCAGGCCGCTATCCAGCAAGGTGATCTGATCGACGCCGGAACCGGTTGTGATCGCCGTGTTGCC